>NZ_BMRC01000104.1 GCF_014648435.1 Nonomuraea spiralis | reverse complement strand
AACGATTCGGCCCCTGGATCACGGTCTACAAGCGGCACCGACGCTGGTCGGCCGATGGCACCTGGCAGCGATTGCTGACCGCGATCCAGACCGAGCAGGACGCCCAAGGCCAGATGGACTGGGACATCTCCGTTGACTCCACCACCGTCCGGGCGCACCAGCACGCCGCTGGCGCGCCCCTCACCCCGCCGCCTGATCCCGCACCGCCCGGCCGACAAAAGGGGGGCGCGGCGGGGACAAACCGGGGCGATCCGGTGCTGGCCGCGCTGGCCGCCCGGCTGGCGGAGGTGGTCAGACTGGAGAATGTCTAGGCCGGTCCCGTGGCGGGTTCACCACCAAGATTCACCTGTCGGCGGACGGCCGATGCCGGGCGCTGTCGCTGGTCCTGACACCGGGCCAGTGCGGCGACAGCCCGCAGCTGGAGCGGGTACTGCGGGCCGTTCGGGTTCCTCGGCCGGGGCCAGGACGCCCACGTACCCGACCCGACAGCGTGGCCGCGGACAAGG
>NZ_BMRC01000103.1 GCF_014648435.1 Nonomuraea spiralis | reverse complement strand
GGCCCCTCGGACGCCGGGGGCGGGCCGTTCGCTGTCATGATCGAGGGGCGCCGGGGTGCGCACAATCTCTTCGGCCAGGCACCGAACAGTTCCGCAGTCAACCGGACGATTGCCTGAAATCGATCATCAGCGGACGATTGGCGCATGCGCCTGAACTTCCAGGTGGGCGACCTCGCGGCCACCCGGATCGTGGTCTCGCCCCTGACCCACGCGATCTTCGCGGCCATCAGCGTCCATCATCCTGAGCTGACCGAGAAAGGCTCGATCTGGCGGGACATCGCCAGGACCGTGCCGCGCCGGACGCTGCCGCTGCTCGACATCCTCAACCGCGGCGCCTCCCGCGTCACCCTCCATGACGGCCTGGTCGCCTCCGAGGTGGCCCCGCCGATCCAGACCGCCGCGCTCTCCGACGAGCTCGACACGCTCGCCGCCCTGGACACCCCGCCGCAGGAGCGGGAGTTCGGCGGCGACCTGTGGCGCTTCAGCGGGCTGCCGGGACGGCCCGACCTCGACATGGACCCCGCGCG
>NZ_BMRC01000102.1 GCF_014648435.1 Nonomuraea spiralis | reverse complement strand
GAAGGCGAGCAGGTCCTCGCGGGCGGCGTCCAGATGCTCGCACGCGGCTGGGTATTTGGCCTCCAGGGCGTCGATGACCCAGGCATGCTGGGTGCGAACGGCGTCGGCGGTGGGCTGGTCGAAGATGGTGCGCACCAGCGTGGCCACCCACGGCTGGGCGCTCTTGGGCACGGTGGTGAGCAGGTTGCGCAGGTAGTGGGTGCGGCAGCGCTGCCAGGCCGCGCCGGGCAAGGCGGCGCCGATGGCCTCCACCAGGCCGCGGTGGGCGTCGGAGACGACCAGCTGGACGCCGGACAGGCCGCGCGCTGTCAGGCCGCGCAGGAAGGCCAGCCAGCCGGCGCCGTCTTCGGCCGAGGTGACCTCCAGTCCGAGCACCTCGCGCTGGCCGTTGGCGTTGACGCCAGTGGCGACCAGGGCATGCACGTTGATGGTGCGGCCGCCCTCGCGGACCTTCTGCGTCAACGCGTCCAGCCACACGAACGTGTACGGGCCGGTGTCCAACGCGCGGGTGCGGAAGGCTTCGACCTG
>NZ_BMRC01000101.1 GCF_014648435.1 Nonomuraea spiralis | reverse complement strand
AACTCTCCGTGACCGCGTTATCGAAGCACGTCCCGGTCCTGCCCGTCGAGGGGCGAACCCCGGCCTGCTCGCATCGCTGCCCGAAGGCGATCGAGGTGTACTGGCTGCCCTTGTCACTGTGATGGATCACCCCGGCACTGGGGCGGCGCCGGTGGATCGCCATCTCCAGCGCATCGGTCACCAACTCGGTACGCATGTGATCGGCCACCGCCCAGCCGACGATCCGCCTGGAGAACACGTCCAAGACCACAGCGAGATAGACGAAACCATGCCAGGTCGGCACGTACGTGATGTCGGCCGTCCAGATCCGGTTCGGCTCGTCCGCTTCAAACTTCCGCTTCACCAGGTCGGATGCGGCTGCAGCCCGCCGATCCGCGATCGTCGTGCGACAGCCTCTACGCCGGGAGACACCGGCCAGCCCGGCCGCGCGCATCAGCCGGGCCACTCGTTTGCGGCCCACCTTCTCCCCGTCGATCTCCCGCAGGTCGGCGTGGATGCGCGGCGCCCCATAGATCTCATCGGACGCCGTGTGGTGCCGACGGATCTTCTCGGT
>NZ_BMRC01000100.1 GCF_014648435.1 Nonomuraea spiralis | reverse complement strand
TCTTGGTTTGCGCCTTCGAAGGATCACGCGATGGCCGTCATCATTTCACGACGACACACCTGTTGACCAGGTCAAACTCGTACACCACTCCCGTGGACGCAACCTGAATCCGCCCTGGCTGCCCTTGTCACTGTGATGGATCACCCCGGCACTGGGGCGGCGCCGGTGGATCGCCATCTCCAGCGCATCGGTCACCAACTCGGTACGCATGTGATCGGCCACCGCCCAGCCGACGATCCGCCTGGAGAACACGTCCAAGACCACGGCGAGATAGACGAAACCATGCCAGGTCGGCACGTACGTGATGTCGGCCGTCCAGATCCGGTTCGGCTCGTCCGCTTCAAACTTCCGCTTCACCAGGTCGGATGCGGCTGCAGCCCGCCGATCCGCGATCGTCGTGCGACAGCCTCTACGCCGGGAGACACCGGCCAGCCCGGCCGCGCGCATCAGCCGGGCCACTCGCTTGCGGCCCACCTTCTCCCCGTCGATCTCCCGCAGGTCGGCGTGGATGCGCGGCGCCCCATAGATCTCATCGGACGCCGTGTGGTGCCGACGGATCTTCTCGGT
>NZ_BMRC01000099.1 GCF_014648435.1 Nonomuraea spiralis | reverse complement strand
CACCTCGACGTTGAGGCACAGCGACTGCATTTCCTTGATGAGGACCTTGAAGGACTCCGGAATACCCGGCTCGGGGATGTTCTCGCCCTTGACGATCGCCTCGTAGACCTTCACCCGGCCCAGCACGTCGTCGGACTTGATGGTCAGCAGCTCCTGCAGCGCGTAGGCGGCGCCGTAGGCCTCCAGCGCCCACACCTCCATCTCACCGAAGCGCTGACCGCCGAACTGGGCCTTACCACCCAGCGGCTGCTGCGTGATCATGGAGTACGGGCCCGTCGACCGGGCGTGGATCTTGTCGTCCACCAGGTGCAGCAGCTTCAGGATGTAGATGTAACCGACCGAGATCGGGTACGGGAACGGCTCACCGGAACGGCCGTCGAACAACCGCGCCTTACCGCTCTGCTGCACCATCCGGTCACCGTCACGGTTGGCGACCGTGTTGCCCAGCAGCCCGACGATCTCCTCCTCGTGCGCGCCGTCGAAGACCGGGGTGGCCATGTTGGTACGCGGGGCGACCTTCTCGAACCCCTTGTCCTTCAGCCGCTCGGCCCACGCCTCGGCGATGCCCGAGATGTCCCAGCCACGCGC
>NZ_BMRC01000098.1 GCF_014648435.1 Nonomuraea spiralis | reverse complement strand
GCTCTGAAGAAGGGCATCGAGGCCGCCGTCGAGCGCGTCAGCGAGGAGCTCTCCAAGCTGGCCAAGGACGTGGAGACCAAGGAGCAGATCGCTTCGACCGCCTCCATCTCCGCCGCCGACCCCGAGATCGGCTCGCTCATCGCCGAGGCGATGGACAAGGTCGGCAAGGAAGGCGTCATCACCGTCGAGGAGAGCAACACCTTCGGTCTCGAGCTTGAGCTCACCGAGGGCATGCGCTTCGACAAGGGCATGACGTCGATGTACTTCGTGACCGACTCCGACCGCATGGAGGCCGTGCTCGAAGACCCGTACATCCTGATCGTCAACAGCAAGGTCTCGGCCAACAAGGACCTGCTGCCGCTGCTCGACAAGGTCGTGCAGTCCGGCAAGCCGCTGCTGATCATCGCCGAGGACGTCGACGGCGAGGCCCTGGCGACCCTGGTGGTCAACAAGATCCGCGGCCTGTTCCGCTCCGTGGCCGTCAAGGCCCCGGGCTTCGGCGACCGCCGCAAGGCCATGCTGGGCGACATCGCGATCCTGACCGGTGGTCAGGTCATCGCCGAGGAGGTCGGCCTCAAGCTGGAGACCGCCACCCTCGACCTGCTCGGCCG
>NZ_BMRC01000097.1 GCF_014648435.1 Nonomuraea spiralis | reverse complement strand
GCTCTGAAGAAGGGCATCGAGGCCGCCGTCGAGCGCGTCAGCGAGGAGCTCTCCAAGCTGGCCAAGGACGTGGAGACCAAGGAGCAGATCGCTTCGACCGCCTCTATCTCCGCCGCCGACCCCGAGATCGGCTCGCTCATCGCCGAGGCGATGGACAAGGTCGGCAAGGAAGGCGTCATCACCGTCGAGGAGAGCAACACCTTCGGTCTCGAGCTTGAGCTCACCGAGGGCATGCGCTTCGACAAGGGCTACCTCGCCCCCATGTTCGTCACCGACGCAGACCGGCTGGAGGCGGTCCTCGACGACCCGTACGTGCTGGTCACCGGCGGCAGGATCGCCGCGGCCAGGGACATCGTGCCGCTGCTCGACCAGGTGGTGCAGTCCGGCAGGCCGCTGCTGGTCATCGCCGAGGACGTCGAGGCCGAGGCCCTGGCCACGCTCATCGTCAACAAGTTGAAGGGCGTGCTGCGGTCGGTCGCGGTCAAGGCCCCGGGCTTCGGCGACCGTCGCAAGGCCATGCTGGGCGACATCGCGATCCTGACCGGTGGTCAGGTCATCGCCGAGGAGGTCGGCCTCAAGCTGGAGACCGCCACCCTCGACCTGCTCGGCCG
>NZ_BMRC01000096.1 GCF_014648435.1 Nonomuraea spiralis | reverse complement strand
TTCCCCGGCCCGCCCGCCGCACCCGGCGTGCGCGTCTCCACGCACCGGGCGCTCCACGCGTCGATGCCGTTGGTCAGCCGCCTCAAGCGACTGCCGGTGTCGGGGTCCAGGGGGTTGGAATTCCGTGCCCCCGGTAGCGGTATCGGATCACCTTCACGCTGGCAGCGCCGGTGAACTCGACTCCGTCATGGGCGATCTTCCAGGAGCCCGGCCGACAGAATCTGCGGCGCATTTCCTGTCGGCTGAGCAACGAGTGTTTGCGAAAGATCCAGTTCGCGACGCGACGCCAGGCAAAGGAGTCGATCGCGTTGAAGACGTCTTTCGCCACCGCATGCCGGAAGTAGTTCGCCCACCCGCGCAGGAGCCTGTTGAGGCTGATGATCAGCTCAGCGAGGCTCATGTGGCGGGTTGACCTGTAGGTCTTCGTCTTCACCTTGTCCTTGATCGACTGGATCGCCTTCTTGGACACCAAGGTGTAGACGTAGTGCTTATCCGTCCCCCGCTTACGCATCCGCCGGATGTGAAAGCTGAGGAAGTCGAAGCCCTCGTCGATGTGGACCACACGGGTCTTCTCCGGTGCCAGCCGCAACCCCAATAGGGCGAGTATGGCTGCCACCTGTTCGCG
>NZ_BMRC01000095.1 GCF_014648435.1 Nonomuraea spiralis | reverse complement strand
AATGCCACGACTTCGGCGGTGTGCTTGAGCCCCGCTACATTGTCGGCGCAGAATCACTTGACCAGTGAGCTATTACGCACTCTTTCAAGGGTGGCTGCTTCTAAGCCAACCTCCTGGTTGTCTCTGCGACTCCACATCCTTTCCCACTTAGCACACGCTTAGGGGCCTTAGTCGGTGATCTGGGCTGTTTCCCTCTCGACTACGAACCTTATCGCCCGCAGTCTCACTGCCACGCTCTCACTTACCGGCATTCGGAGTTTGGCTGACGTCAGTAACCTTGTCGGGCCCATCGGCCATCCAGTAGCTCTACCTCCGGCAAGAAACACGCGACGCTGCACCTAAATGCATTTCGGGGAGAACCAGCTATCACGGAGTTTGATTGGCCTTTCACCCCTACACACAGGTCATCCCCCAGGTTTTCAACCCTGGTGGGTTCGGTCCTCCACCCAGTCTTACCTGAGCTTCAACCTGCCCATGCGTAGATCACTCCGCTTCGGGTCTACAGCATGCGACTCAAACGCCCTATTCAGACTCGCTTTCGCTACGGCTCCCCCACACGGGTTAACCTCGCCACACACCATAACTCGCAGGCTCATTCTTCAAAAGGCACGCAGTCACATCACACAAG
>NZ_BMRC01000094.1 GCF_014648435.1 Nonomuraea spiralis | reverse complement strand
GCCCTCGGAAGGACATCTGTTGGCAGCCTCGCGCAACGCCTCCGCCGTACCCGCTGGTCCCCGTCGCGTTTCTTTCGCGCGTATCCAGGAGCCCCTCGAAGTTCCTGACCTTCTCGCTCTGCAGACCGAGTCGTTCGACTGGTTGCTGGGCAACGAGAAGTGGAAGGGGCGGGTAGAGGCGGCTCGTCAGGCCGGGCGCAGGGACGTCCCGACCCAGTCGGGCCTCGAAGAGATCTTCGAAGAGATCAGTCCCATCGAGGACTTCTCGGGGACCATGTCCTTGTCGTTCCGCGACCATCGGTTCGAGCCGCCCAAGTACTCAGTCGATGAGTGCAAAGACAAGGACATGACCTTCTCCGCCCCGATGTTCGTGACGGCGGAGTTCATCAATAACACCACCGGTGAGATCAAGAGCCAGACGGTGTTCATGGGTGATTTCCCGCTCATGACGCCGAAGGGCACGTTCATCATCAACGGCACCGAGCGTGTCGTGGTCTCGCAGCTGGTCCGTTCGCCGGGTGTCTATTTCGAACGTAATGTCGACAAGACCTCGGACAAGGATCTGTACGGCTGCAAGGTCATCCCGTCGCGGGGTGCCTGGCTGGAGTTCGAGATCGACAAGCGCGACAGCGTCGGTGTGCGCATCGACCGTAAGCGCAAGCAGGCCGTCACCGTGCTTCTCAAGGCGCTGGGATGGACCA
>NZ_BMRC01000093.1 GCF_014648435.1 Nonomuraea spiralis | reverse complement strand
TGGCCACGCGCTATGACAAACGCGCCTACATCTTCCTCGGCACCGTCACCCTGGCCGCCCTGGCTATCTGGCTCCGGACCTGATCTAAGAAACAGCTCCTAGACATTCTCCAGTCTGACCACCTCCGCCAGCCGGGCGGCCAGCGCGGCCAGCACCGGATCGCCCCGGTTTGTCCCCGCCGCGCCCCCCTTTTGTCGGCCGGGCGGTGCGGGGAGGGGCGGCGGGGTGAGGGGCGCGCCAGCGGCGTGCTGGTGCGCCCGGACGGTGGTGGAGTCCACGGAGATGTCCCAGTCCATCTGGCCTTGGGCGTCCTGCTCGGTCTGGATCGCGGTCAGCAATCGCTGCCAGGTGCCATCGGCCGACCAGCGTCGGTGCCGCTTGTAGACCGTGATCCAGGGGCCGAATCGTTCGGGCAGGTCCCGCCAGGGCAGTCCGGTGCGCGCCCGGTACAACACGCCGTTGATCGTCCTTCGGTGGTCGTTCCACCGTCCGCCCTGCCGGCCGCCTTCGGGCAGGAGCGGCTCGAGCCGCTCCCACTCTGCGTTGGTTAAGTCACCTCGCCCCATAGGCCCATCGTGACTGTCCAGGCACGATCAGTCAGCAGATCTAAGAAACAGCACCTAGATCGCTGATGTGAAATTCGGTGATCGGCTGCGAGCGTGACGAAGGGCGTCCATGGTCGGTGTGTGAAGACTGACCTAGACGCCCTTCTGATCGCACT
>NZ_BMRC01000092.1 GCF_014648435.1 Nonomuraea spiralis | reverse complement strand
CTAGAAGTCCATGTCGCCGCCGCCGGGCATGCCGGCCGGAGCAGCAGGGGTCTTCTCGGGCTTCTCGGCGATGACGGCCTCGGTGGTGAGGAAGAGCGCCGCGATGGAAGCGGCGTTCTGCAGCGCGGAGCGCGTCACCTTGGCCGGGTCGATGATCCCGGAGTCGAACATGTTGACGTACTCGCCGGAAGCGGCGTTGAGGCCCTCGCCGGGGGTCAGGTTGCGCACCTTCTCCACCACGACGCCGCCCTCAAGACCGGCGTTGACCGCGATCTGCTTGAGCGGCTCCTCCAGAGCCTTCTTCACGATCGCCGCACCGGTGGCCTCGTCGCCCGTCAGCTCCAGCTTGTCGAACGCCTTCGCGCCGGCCTGCAGCAGCGCCACGCCACCACCGGGGACGATGCCCTCCTCGACGGCCGCCTTGGCGTTGCGCACGGCGTCCTCGATGCGGTGCTTGCGCTCCTTGAGCTCGACCTCGGTCGCCGCACCGGCCTTGATGACCGCCACGCCACCGGCCAGCTTGGCCAGGCGCTCCTGCAGCTTCTCACGGTCGTAGTCGGAGTCGGTGCGCTCGATCTCGGCGCGGATCTCGTTGACCCGGCCGGAGATCGCCTCGGCGTCACCGGCGCCGTCGACGATGGTGGTCTCGTCCTTGGTCACCACGACCTTGCGGGCGCGGCCGAGCAGGTCGAGGGTGGCGGTCTCCAGCTTGAGGCCGACCTCCTCGGCGATGACCTGACCACCGGTCAGGATCGCGATGTCGCCCAGCATGGCCTTGCG
>NZ_BMRC01000091.1 GCF_014648435.1 Nonomuraea spiralis | reverse complement strand
AGCTTGCGCAGCTTGCCGCTCGCTTTGGGGATCATCACCTGCCGCACTTCGACCGGTGTGAACTCGCCCGACTTCAGCGTGTCCCGTAGTTGGCCCAGGAACTCCCGCACTCCGATCCGGGTCTCGATCCAGGCCACTGTGGCCCGGTCGATCCCGGCTGTCCGCGCCCCGGCATTACCTGACACGCGTTCCCACGCATGAACCAGAAAGGCCGGATCGTAGACGAGGTTGAACAGGTCACCGAACCGGCGACCGGGCTCTTCGGTCGCCCACCGGTGTAACTTGATCTGCATCCTCCGTACTGCGAAGAAGGCCGAATCAGCATCCGGCCATCTCCCAGCGTCGGTATTCACCGCCGCACCTTCGGACATTGCACTCTTCTCCTTGACCGACACGCTGCCGCCCTTCCCCATGTGCCGGGCTCTCCCCGGCGCGGAGTACTACGGCGGCTCCGTCCCACCCGCATCCTTCGGCTGACATCGCACCTATCCCCGACCGCCGCCCTGGCTGGGCGGCGCCCGGGGAACGGACCCGGACGGTTCCCACGTTCACTGCTGTCCGCTCGACGAGTTAGGCACCCGGCTATACCCCTGCGGCCTCGCCACGACTACGCCGTAGTCATTTCATCGTGGCCTCTCACCCCGACGACCCAATGCCGGAGCAAAAGTTCCCCACCCCGTCACACGGGGGCGGGTGCGCACCGCTGACCAGCCCAGATCCACCGGATTTCGAGCTGGCGTCACGTCAAGAGGCGTAACGACACCGGTTCCTCGCGTATACCTTCCCGTCTCGCTCACCGCGCCCGGCCCATCCGGTAGTACTGGGCCGTCACGACTTTGTCGAGGCTGCTCCCGCCCTCCCCGGCGATCC
>NZ_BMRC01000090.1 GCF_014648435.1 Nonomuraea spiralis | reverse complement strand
GAGCAGATCGCCCATCGGCTCCCGATCGACTTCCCTGAGGATGAGACGATGCGGATCTCGCACGAGGCCATCTACCAGGCCCTGTACATCCAGGGCCGGGGCGCGCTGCGGCGCGAGCTGACGGCCTGTCTGCGCACCGGCCGCGCGCTGCGAGTGCCCCGGGCCCGGACGCGCCAGCGCGGGAAGAAGTTCGTCACTGAGGAAGTGCTGATCAGCCAGCGTCCCGCCGAGGCCGCCGACCGGGCGGTGCCCGGGCACTGGGAAGGCGACCTCATCATCGGCCTGGACAGCTCTGCAATCGGCACGCTGGTCGAGCGCACCACCCGGTTCACGATGCTGTTGCATCTGCCCCGGATGGAAGGCCATGGCGAGAGCGAGCGGGTCAAGAACGGCCCGGCACTGGCCGGACACGGCGCCGAAGCGGTGCGCGACGCCATCGCCGCCACGATCATCACGCTGCCCGAGCAACTGCGCAGGTCACTGACCTGGGATCAGGGCGCGGAGATGGCCCAGCATGCGCGGTTGCGCATCGACACCGGGCTGGAGGTCTACTTCGCCGACCCGCACAGCCCCTGGCAGCGTGGCACCAATGAGAACACCAACGGCCTGCTGCGCCAGTACTTTCCTAAGGGCACCGATCTGAGCAGACACGGCCGAAGCGAGCTGGACGCGGTCGCCGTCACACTCAACAGCCGCCCTCGCAAAACACTCGGCTGGCGTACTCCCGCCGAGGCGTTCAACGAACATCTATGCTCACTGACAAGCAGTGTTGCAACGACTCCTTGAACCCGCCCAGTACACCTCGATCGCCTTCGGGCAGCGATGCGAGCAGGCCGGGGTTCGCCCCTCGACGGGCAGGACCGGGACGTGCTTCGATAACGCGGTCACGGAG
>NZ_BMRC01000089.1 GCF_014648435.1 Nonomuraea spiralis | reverse complement strand
TGAGGTGATCTCAGAGAAATAATTCGGACGATTGCGGATTTCCGGGACGTCGGCGGTGGCGTTTCCGGGCCTTTCGGGAGAAGTCGTCGAAGGCCGGAGGCAGACGTGGAGCCTCCGGTAGATGAGTTCTCACCACAAGAAACCGCAACGGCCGAAAGGCTCCACGTGATTGCTCATCGTGCCACGCTCGACGTCACCCGTGCACTGGTTCACTACGTTGCCCGGCTGCTGCAGGACGAACGTCGCCGGCTCGGCACTCCCAAGGGCAGCCGCGCCCTGACCCCGTTCTGGCAGGCGGTCCTGATTCTGCGCTGGTTCCGGGGCGAGCACGACATCCCCAAGCTTGGCCGCGATCACCGCGTCTCCCGGGCCACGGCTTACCGCTATATCGCCGAGGGGATCGACGTCCTGGCAGCTCAAGCCCCTGATCTGCGCGAGGCTCTGGATCGCGCCCAGGCCGACGGGCTGGCCTATGTGATCCTGGACGGCACCCTGATCTCCATCGATCGCTGCGCCGAGCAGGCCGTCAGCGTCAAGGGCGAGCCCATCGACGCCTGGTATTCCGGCAAGGCTCACCAGCACGCCGGCAACCTCCAAGCGCTCTCGGCACCCAGCGGGCTTCCCCTGTGGATCGCCGACGTTGAGCCGGGCTCGGTCCACGATCTGACCGCCGCTCGCGCCCACGCGCTGGGCGCGCTATACGCCGCTGCCGCCCGCGGTCTGCCCACCCTCGCCGACGGCGGTTACGACGGTGCCGGAATCGGCGTCTACACGCCGATCAAACAGCCTGCCGAAAATCAGACCCTCAGCTCGGACAACCGCACCTACAACCAACTCCTGCGCGGCCTACGCTGTCTCGGCGAACGCGGGTTCGCCCTGCTCAAAGGCCGTTGGCGGATCCTCCAGCACATCACTG
>NZ_BMRC01000088.1 GCF_014648435.1 Nonomuraea spiralis | reverse complement strand
TGAGCCGTTTTCATCCCCGTGCGGTGAGTTGCTGATCACAGCATCATCGCGAGGTTGACGTTCGCCTGATGACATGGCGAAACCCCTGGTAGACGGGTTGATCACCACAATCACGTCCGCCACCACCAGGGGCCTCAGATGCTGTTCTACCGCGCTGCCGTCGATTTGTCGCGCCGAACCCTGAACTACGTCGCCGGCCTCATCCGCCGTCACCGCAAGTCCATCGGATCGACCTGGCGACTGCTCAACCCCGGACAACAGGCCCTGCTTGTACTGGTCTACCTGCGCAAAGGTGAGACGTTCCCCGAACTCGGAGCCGGGTTCGGGATCTCCACCGCGACGGCCTGGCGGTATGTGGAGGAGACAGTGACGCTGCTGTCGGCATGCTCGCCCAAACTCGGGCAGGCGCTGCGCCGGGCCAAGCAGGACGGGCTGCACTACCTGGTGCTGGACGGCACCCTGATCCACATCGACCGGATCGCCGCCGACCGGCCCTACTTCTCCGGCAAGCACCGTGTGCACGGCATGAACATCCAGGTCATCGCCTCGCCGGACGGGACGATCCTGTGGACCTCCGGCGCGCTGCCGGGCAAGGCCCACGACCTGAGCGCCGCCCGCATCTGGGGCATCCTGCGTGCACTCGAGCGGGCCGGGATCATCACGCTGGCCGACAAGGCCTATCAAGGAGCCGGAGGCCTGGTCCGCACCCCGTACAAGGGCAAGAACAAGCCCGAGTCGCAGAAGCAGGCCAACCGCGCCCACGCCAGGCTGCGCGGCCCAGGCGAGCGCGCCAACGCCCAGCTGAAGAACTGGAAGATCCTCCGGAAGCTACGTTGCAGCCCGTCCAAGGCCGGCCACCTGTGCAAGGCCATCGCCGTCCTGCAAAATCACCGAGTCGCGCAGGCGGCGCGAGGATGAAAAACGTTCA
>NZ_BMRC01000087.1 GCF_014648435.1 Nonomuraea spiralis | reverse complement strand
CTAGGCCGTGTTTCGAAAGATCACGTGTGAGGCGTGTCGGTGATCGTTGAACGAAGAGGTCTCCGGTAGTTGGTTCAACGACCAAGAAGAACGAAACACCGGAGACCTCGTGGCCAGCGTAGTGGTGACGAGGCGGCACGACCTCACTAACGCGCAGTGGGCGGCGCTGGAGCCGCATCTGCCTGCCGCATTGGGCAAGGGGCGTCCGCCGAAGTGGAGCAGGCGGCAGTTGATCGACGGGATCCGATGGCGGATCCGGACCGGGGCGCCATGGCGGGACGTGCCTGCCTGCTACGGCCACTGGTTCACCGTTTACGGCCTGTTCCGACGCTGGCAGCGGGAGGGGATCTGGGCTCAGATCCTGGCCGCCTTGCAGGCGTGTGCGGACGCCGCCGGGAAGATCGAGTGGACGGTGAGCGTGGACTCCACCATCACCCGGGCTCACCAGCACGCGGCCGGAGCACGCCGGGACGGCCACCTGCAAAAGGAACCACCCGGCGGGGTGCACAGCGAGCCGGACGATCACGCGCTGGGGCGCTCACGTGGCGGGCTGACCACCAAGACCCATCTGGCTTGTGAGCAGGGCCGCAAGCTGCTGGCTGCGGTGGTGACCGCCGGTCAGCGGGGCGACAGCCCGCAGTTCATCCCGGTGCTGGGCAAGATCCGGGTGGGCCGCCTCGGCGGTGGCCGTCCCAGGACCCGTCCCGATCTTGTGCTGGCCGACAAGGCCTACACCAGCAAGGCCAACCGGACTCATCTGCGCCGGCGTGGGATCAAGGCGTGCATTCCGAGCAAGGCCGATCAGGACGCTCACCGACGAGCCAAGGGGTCGAAGGGAGGCCGGCCGCCTGCCTTCGACCCTGCGTTCTACCGGCTGCGCCACGCTGTGGAGTGCGGCATCAACCTGCTCAAAGGCAACCGTGGCATGGCAACCCGCTACGACAAGCTCGCCGTACGCTACGAAGCCGTCGTCATCATCGCCGCGATCAACCAGTGGCTCAAAGCCTTATGAAACACGGCCTA
>NZ_BMRC01000086.1 GCF_014648435.1 Nonomuraea spiralis | reverse complement strand
GGTGAAGTCAAGGGGTCGTCGCAACACTGATTGATCAACTGGCGAGTGCCAGGAGCTTGGTGAGACGCTCGGCTGGGGTTTCCCAGCCGAGCGTTTTGCGTGGCCGGCCGTTCAACCGGGCAGCGACGGCGGCGAGATGGTCGCTGCTGTGGACGGACAGGTCGGTCCCCTTGGGGAAGTATTGGCGGAGCAGGCCGTTGGTGTTCTCGTTGCTGCCGCGCTGCCAGGGCGAGTGTGGGTCGCAGAAGTAGACCGGTAGGTCGGCGGCGATGGAGAACTGGTGGTGCAGGCTCATCTCGCTGCCTTGGTCCCAGGTCAGGGATCGCTTCAGTTCGGCCGGCAGGGTGGCCATGGTGGCGGCCAGGGCGTCCCGGACGGTCTCGGCGGTGCGGTCGTGCGGTAGGTGGACGAGCAGAACGTAGCGGCTGGTGCGCTCGACGAGCGTGCCGATCTGGGACTTCTGGTCCTTACCGATGATCAGGTCGCCTTCCCAGTGGCCGGGCACGGCTCGATCGGCGGCCTCGGCGGGGCGGTCGCTGATCATGACCATTGGCGCGACGAACCGAGGCTGGCGCTGGTCGGGACGGCGATGCGGTTTGCGGGCGGTGCGGCCGGTGCGCAACGCCCGGGTGAGCTCACGGCGCAGTTCACCGCGTCCTTGTACGTAGAGCGCCTGATAGATCGTCTCGTGCGACACCTGCATCTCCGGCCGGTCGGGAAACCGGATGCGCAGCGTGTGCGCGATCTGCTCGGGGCTCCATTCCAGCTCTAGCCAGGATTGGACGGCCTGGCGCAGTTCCGGGTTGGCTCCTATCTTTCCCTGTTTCGGTCGTGGACGCCGGGCGTCGGCACGTGCCTGGGCCGCGTGGGGCCGGTAGTGCCACTGGCCTCGGGTTCCGTCGGTGCGGTTACGGGCGATCTCCCGGCTTACTGTGGAGGGGCTGCGGCCCAGCTCGGTGGCGATGGCTCGGATGGAGGCCTTTTCCCGCAGCCGGTCGGCGATGTGGACGCGTTCGTTCTCACG
>NZ_BMRC01000085.1 GCF_014648435.1 Nonomuraea spiralis | reverse complement strand
GGTCAAGTCCTCGGCCTATTAGTACCGGTCAGCTCCACACATTACTGTGCTTCCACCTCCGGCCTATCAACCCGGTCGTCTACCGGGAGCCTTACCCACTCACGTGGTGGGAGACCTCATCTCAAGGCGAGCTTCCCGCTTAGATGCTTTCAGCGGTTATCCCTTCCGAACGTAGCCAACCAGCCGTGCACCTGGCGGTACAACTGGCACACCAGAGGTTCGTCCGTCCCGGTCCTCTCGTACTAGGGACAGCTCCTTTCAAGTCTCCTGCGCGCGCAGCGGATAGGGACCGAACTGTCTCGCGACGTTCTAAACCCAGCTCGCGTACCGCTTTAATGGGCGAACAGCCCAACCCTTGGGACCTACTCCAGCCCCAGGATGCGACGAGCCGACATCGAGGTGCCAAACCATCCCGTCGATATGGACTCTTGGGGAAGATCAGCCTGTTATCCCCGGGGTACCTTTTAGCCGTTGAGCGACACCGCTTCCACACGCCGATGCCGGATCACTAGTCCCAGCTTTCGCTCCTGCTCGACCCGTCAGTCTCACAGTCAAGCTCCCTTGTGCACTTACACTCAACACCTGATTGCCAACCAGGCTGAGGGAACCTTTGGGCGCCTCCGTTACCTTTTAGGAGGCAACCGCCCCAGTTAAACTACCCACCAGACACTGTCCCCGATCCGGATCACGGACCAGAGTTAGACGTTCAAAACGACCAGAGTGGTATTTCACCAATGACTCCACCCGAACTAGCGTCCGAGCTTCCCAGTCTCCCACCTATCCTACACAAGACGTTCCAAACGCCAATGTCAAGCTGTAGTGAAGGTCCCGGGGTCTTTCCGTCCTGCTGCGCGTAACGAGCATCTTTACTCGTAGTGCAATTTCGCCGGGTCTGCGGTTGAGACAGCGGGGAAGTCGTTACGCCATTCGTGCAGGTCGGAACTTACCCGACAAGGAATTTCGCTACCTTAGGATGGTTATAGTTACCACCGCCGTTTACCGGCGCTTAAGTTCTCACCTTCGC
>NZ_BMRC01000083.1 GCF_014648435.1 Nonomuraea spiralis | reverse complement strand
TGAGCTTCCCCCTGTTCTCCGGACACTTGGCCTGAGGTCACCCTTGATCATCAGGAAGGATGTCCTTCGTGCCCGCACCTCACCCTCCCGAGTTCCGGCGTCGCGCAGTCGAGCTCGCGCGCCAAGGTGACAAACCACTCCTCCAACTCGCCCATGACCTCGGCATCAGCCGCTCGTGCCTGCAGAACTGGCTACGACAAGCCGACGCCGACGAAAACGCCGGCGCCGGTAGCCGGTTGACCAACGCGGAGAAGAAGGAACTCGCCGAGCTACGCCGCCGCAATAAGCAGCTGGAGATGGAGAACGACATCCTCAAACGGGCGGCGGCCTACTTCGCCCGGGAGAACGTCCTCCCAAAGTAATCTACTCGCTGGTCCGTGAACTCGCCGACGACCGCATTCCGGTCGCGGTGGCCTGCCGAGTACTCCAGGTGTCCACGTCGGGATATTACGAGTGGCTCGGCCGGCCCGAGCCGCCGCGTGAACTCCGCAATAAGGAACTCACCAAAATGATCCGGCGGATACATGCCGACTCGCGCGGCAGTTACGGCTCACCACGGGTGCACGCCGAACTCACGCTCGGACTGGGTGAGAAGGTCAACCGCAAACGCGTGGAGCGGCTCATGCGCGCGGACGGCCTGCAAGGCGTCTACCGGCGCAGGGGCCGGCGCAACCTGGTCAACCAGGCCACCGAGGAGGACCTGGTGCAGCGCCGCTTCGACGTCGAGGCGCCCGATCGGCTCTGGCTGACCGACATCACCGAACATCCCACCGGCGAGGGGAAGGTGTATTGCGCCGCCGTCATGGATGCCTATTCCAGGCGCGTCATCGGCTGGTCCATCGACGTACGACAGGATACGGATCTCGTGGTGAACGCATTAGCGATGGCTGTGGCCCGGCGAAAGCCCGATGCCAGCTCTACGATTTTGCATTCCGATCACGGTACGCAATATACGTCTTGGGCTTTTGGGAAGCGGTTGCAAGACGCCGGCCTGCTCGGTTCTATGGGAACGGTGGGTGATTGCTACGACAATGCGATGATGGAGTCGTTCTGGGGAACGATGCAGCTCGAACTCCTCGATGCCAGAATCTGGAAAACCCGAGAAGAACTAGCCAACGCCATCTTTGAATGGATTGAATGCTGGTACAATCCATACCGGCGACATTCCAGCATCGGAATGCACAGCCCCGTCACGTTCGAGGGCCTCTACAGGCCGTCAGACACCGTGGAGTGACCTCACCTCAGGTGTCCGTGCTACAGGGGGAAGCTCA
>NZ_BMRC01000082.1 GCF_014648435.1 Nonomuraea spiralis | reverse complement strand
GCCAAGGCCAGACTCTCCCGCGTCGATGACAGCACCGCGCCGCGCCTGGTCGTGCTGGCCCGCACCGGCACGCCGAGGCTGGCCTGGGAGGTCAAGGTCTCCGGCCTGGCCGCCGGCAAACCCAGCGTGCAGAACGTCTACGTCGACGCCCGCACCGGCGCCATCGCCGACGCCGTCGACCTGGTCCGCGAAGGCAGCGGCAACGGCTACTACTACGGACAGGTCACCATCAACACGAGCGGCTCGGGCAGCTCGTACTCGATGACCGACACCACCCGGCCGGGTATCGCCTGCGGCGGGCAGGGCGGCAGCGCCTACACCGGCACCGACGACGCGTGGGGCAACGGCTCGGGCACCAACCTGGAGACCGCCTGCGTGGACGCCCTCTACAGCGTCCAGCGCGAATGGGACATGCTGCGCGACTGGCTGGGCCGCAGCGGCATCGACGGCAGCGGCAGAGGCTTCCCCGCCCGCGTCGGCCTGGCCGACGTCAACGCCTACTGGAACGGCAGCTACACCAACTTCGGCCACAACCAGGCCAACACCCAGCAGGCCACCCCGATCGACGTCGTGGCCCACGAGTTCGGCCACGCCGTCTTCCAGACCACCCCCGGCGGCGCCGGCTCCGGCAACGAGAACGGCGGCATCAACGAGGGCACCGGCGACATCTTCGGCGCCCTGACCGAAGCGTATGCCAACAACCCCAACGACCCGCCGGACTACCTGGTCGGCGAAGAGGTCGACCTGGTCGGCCAGGGCCCGATCCGCAACATGTACAACCCGGGCGCGCTCGGCGACCCCAACTGCTACTCCTCCGCCATCCCCAACACCGAGGTGCACTCGGCGGCCGGCCCCCTCAACCACTGGTTCTACCTGCTGGCCGAGGGCAACAACCCCGGCGGCGGCAAGCCCTCCAGCCCGATCTGCTCCGGCGGTCCCTCCTCGGTGACCGGCGTCAGCGTCCAAAAGGCCGGCAAGATCTACATGGGCGCGCTGAGCCGTAAGACGTCCTCCTGGCGCTACACCAACATCCGCGCCGCCTCGGTGGCCGCGGCCATCGAGCTGTACGGCGCCAACAGCGCCGAGTGCAACAGCACCAAGGCGGCCTGGAGCGCGGTCAGCGTCACCGCGGCCTCCGGCGAACCGGCCTGCGGCACCGCCGGCCCCGACTTCTCGCTGACACTCAGCTCCTCCTCCGGCAGCGCCCAGCCGGGCGGCACCGCCTCCACCACGGTCAACACCCAGACCACCTCGGGCAGCGCCCAGACCGTCAACCTGACCGCCAC
>NZ_BMRC01000080.1 GCF_014648435.1 Nonomuraea spiralis | reverse complement strand
AGCTTGTTCTTTATCCTCCGGATTGTTGTGCTAAGCGGCGGGTTGATCGTTTCCCGGACAGCAAGACGGCCTTGAGTGATCATGTGCGGTGTCGAGTCGCTACTGATCACTACAAGGCCGTGAGGGTGAGTCTGCTGAACGAAGCCGCCTGTGTCGAGTCTTCAGAGGTGTTGTCCCGGTTCCGAAATGATGTCTACGCCTGCCTCAAGGCGCGGGCCGATGCGTTGTTCGAGCTGGCAGAGGCGCTGTTGTGCGAGCCCGGACCGGTGCACTCGCCGGTGGATCTGAGCTTGTCGCCGGAGTACCGGCGCGGGCACGGAGCCCTGTACGGCGGGCTCAACCACGGCCGGATCGATGCGGACCAGCTGCGCCAGGTGCTGGCCGGGCTGCCGTTGCCGCGCTGGCCGGACGGTCGGATCGTGCTGGCGGTGGATGTGTCGCCGTGGCTGCGCTCGGATGCCGCCTGCTCGGCCGAGCGGTTGTTCTGCCATGTATACGGCCGGGCCAAGAGCGCCTCGCAGTTCATCCCGGGCTGGCCGTACTCGTTCGTGGCGGCGCTGGAGATGGGCCGCACGTCGTGGACGGCGCCGCTGGATGTGGTGCGGCTGGGGCCGGCCGACGACGCCACCGCCGTCACCGCCGCCCAGCTCCGCGGCGTGATCGAGCGGCTGATCGCTGCCGGGCAGTGGCGCAGCGGAGATCCAGATGTGCTCATCGTGACCGACGCCGGCTACGACATCACCCGCCTGGCCTATGTCCTGCGTGACCTGCCCGTCGAACTGCTGGGACGCATCCGCTCCGACCGGGTACTGCGCCTGCCCGCCCCACCACGCCGCTATGACCCCAAGGGCGGTCGGCCGTCCAAGCACGGTGGCGAGTTCGCCCTGGCCGACCCTGCCACCTGGCCCAAGCCCGCGGTGGCCACGGTCACGGACACCACCCATTACGGCAAGGCCGAGACCAGCGCCTGGGACCGGCTTCACCCCCGCCTCACCCACCGCGCCGCCTGGCTCGACCACGAAGGCGAACTGCCCCTCGTTGAAGGCACCCTGATCCGGCTGAAGGTCGAGCACCTGCCCGGCGACCGAGACGCCCCACCCATCTGGCTCTGGTCCTCCAAGACCGGCGCCACCGGCGTGGACGTGGACCGCAGCTGGCAAGCCTTCCTGCGCAGATTCGACCTGGAGCACACCTACCGCTTCTGGAAACAGACCCTTGGCTGGACCCGGCCCAAGCTGCGCGCCGCCCAGGCCGCCGGCCGCTGGACCTGGCTGCTCATCATCGTGCACACCCAACTGCGCATGGCTCGCCGGCTGACCGAGGACCTGCGTCACCCATGGGAGAAAGCAGCCTCGCGGGGGCAGCTCACTCCCGCTCGGGTCCGGCGCGGGTTTCGGAACCTGCGTCCCGCACTCGCACAGCCGGCCAGTGCGCCCAAACCCTCTCGGCCCGGCCCGGGACGTCCATCCGGGATCCCCAATCGCCGGCCCGCACCCCGATACGACGTGGGCAAGACCGTCAAACGCGGCCGCACCCTCGCAGCCCTACAACAATCCGGAGGATAAAGAACAAGC
>NZ_BMRC01000079.1 GCF_014648435.1 Nonomuraea spiralis | reverse complement strand
CAAATACCATGGTCTAATAAGGAACCTTTCGGATTCGTTGATAATTTTTTGAAAGATTTCTTCGAAAAGGTTTCATTAACTCCTCATTTATATCGAGTAGACCTTGTTGTTGCGAGAATTCTTAATTCATGAGTTGTAGGGAGGGACTTATGTCACCACAAACAGAGACTAAAGCAAGTGTTGGATTCAAAGCTGGTGTTAAAGAGTATAAATTGACTTATTATACTCCTCAATATGAAGTCAAAGATACTGATATCTTGGCAGCCTTCCGAGTAACTCCTCAACCCGGAGTTCCGCCTGAGGAAGCAGGGGCCGCGGTAGCTGCTGAATCTTCTACTGGTACATGGACAACCGTGTGGACCGATGGGCTTACCAGCCTTGATCGTTACAAAGGGCGATGCTACCACATTGAGCCCGTTCCTGGAGAAGAAGATCAATATATATGTTATGTAGCTTACCCTTTAGACCTTTTTGAAGAAGGTTCTGTTACTAACATGTTTACTTCCATTGTGGGTAATGTATTTGGGTTCAAAGCCCTGCGCGCTCTACGTCTAGAGGATCTGCGAATCCCTACTGCTTATGTTAAAACTTTCCAAGGCCCGCCTCATGGCATCCAGGTTGAAAGAGATAAATTGAACAAGTATGGTCGCCCCCTATTAGGATGTACTATTAAACCTAAATTGGGGTTATCCGCTAAGAACTACGGTAGAGCAGTTTATGAATGTCTACGTGGCGGGCTTGATTTTACCAAAGATGATGAGAATGTGAACTCCCAACCATTTATGCGCTGGAGAGACCGTTTCTTATTTTGTGCCGAAGCAATTTATAAATCACAGGCTGAAACAGGTGAAATCAAAGGGCATTACTTGAATGCTACTGCAGGTACATGTGAAGAAATGATCAAAAGGGCCGTGTGTGCTAGAGAATTGGGAGTTCCTATCGTAATGCACGACTACTTAACAGGTGGGTTCACTGCAAATACTAGCTTGGCTCATTATTGCCGAGATAATGGTCTACTTCTTCACATCCATCGCGCAATGCACGCAGTTATTGATAGACAGAAGAATCATGGTATGCACTTTCGTGTACTAGCTAAAGCTTTACGTATGTCTGGTGGAGATCATATTCACGCTGGTACAGTAGTAGGTAAACTTGAAGGAGAAAGGGACATAACTTTGGGCTTTGTTGATTTACTACGTGATGATTTTATTGAAAAAGATCGAAGCCGTGGTATTTATTTCACTCAAGATTGGGTTTCTATGCCAGGTGTTCTGCCCGTAGCTTCGGGGGGTATTCACGTTTGGCATATGCCTGCTTTGACCGAGATCTTTGGAGATGATTCCGTACTACAATTCGGTGGAGGAACTTTAGGACACCCTTGGGGAAATGCACCGGGTGCCGTAGCTAATCGAGTAGCTTTAGAAGCATGTGTACAAGCTCGTAATGAGGGACGTGACCTTGCCCGCGAGGGTAATGAAATTATCCGCGAGGCTAGCAAATGGAGTCCTGAACTAGCTGCTGCTTGTGAAGTATGGAAGGCGATCAAATTTGAATTCGACGCAGTGGATAAATTAGATAAACCAGCTTGATAAATCAAATTTGAATTCGAAGCAATGGATACTTTGTAATCCAGTAATTACTGTCGGTTTGTTGAATTGCAATTAAACTCGGC
>NZ_BMRC01000078.1 GCF_014648435.1 Nonomuraea spiralis | reverse complement strand
CAGGCCGTCCAGGGCCAGGAGCAGGCCGGCGAAGCAGCCGAGCAGGGTGGAGCGGGTCATCCGGCGGGCGACCCGGGCCAGGATCAGGATCGACAACGTCCCGATCACCGCCGAGGCGAAGCGCCAGCCGAACGGGTTGAGCCCGAACAGCCACTCGCCGGAGCCGATCATCCACTTGCCCAGCGGCGGGTGCACCACGTAGGAGGCGCACTTGTCGAGGGTTTCCTGTGTGCAGGACTGCCAGATGTTGTTGTTCCCGGCCAGGATGGCCTTGTCGGCGTCCTTGATCGTGACGCGCTCGACGCCCCAGGTGATCAGGGAGAAGGCGTCCTTCATGTAGTAGGTCTCGTCGAAGACCACGGATCGGGGATGGCCCAGGTTGACGAAACGCAGGATCCCGCCGAAGAGCGTGACGAGCAGCGGGCCGACCCACCCCCACAGGATGCTGCCGCGCATGGGGGGGATCACCCGGTCACGCAGGGACCGCGTCTGCGATTGGCTCTCGCCGACCTCCGGGTTGTCGTAGGCCTGGTACGGGGAATCGGTCACCGCCATTCGGACATCGTACGGGCCCCAAGCCGTTAGGTACTGCAAGAATCACGGTCTTATTGGTATGCCCTGCCACAATGGTCGGGTGACTGGAGAAGGCAGGTTGGTGCTGGCCGGAGCGCCCATTGGCCAGGCGGGCGACGTATCCCCGCGGCTGCGTGAGGCGCTGGCCGCCGCCGACGTGGTGGCCGCGGAGGACACCAGGCGGTTGCGCAGGCTCGCCACCGAGCTGGGCGTGGAGATCGGCGGCAGGGTCGTGTCCTACTACGACCAGAACGAGGCGGGCCGCGCCCAAGAGCTCGTCGAGGCGCTCAAACAGGGCCGCACGGTCGTGGTCATCACCGACGCCGGGATGCCCGGGGTGTCCGACCCCGGCTACCGCCTGACCCATCTGGCGGTCGAGTCCGGCATCACGGTCACCGCGCTGCCGGGGCCGAGCGCCGTCACCACGGCCCTGGCCGTGTCGGGGCTGGCCAGCGACAGGTTCTGCTTCGAGGGGTTCCCGCCGCGCAAGACCGGCGACCGGGCCCGGCGGCTGTCCGCGCTGGCCGCCGAGGAGCGCACGATGGTCTTCTTCGAGGCCCCCCACCGGCTGGCCGACTCGCTGGCCGCCATGGCCGGGGCGTTCGGCGCCGACCGGCCCGCCGCCGTCTGCCGCGAGCTCACCAAGACGTACGAGGAGGTGCGCCGCGGCGGGCTGGGCGAGCTGGCCGAGTGGGCCGCGGGCGGCGTCAAGGGCGAGATCACCGTCGTCGTCGCGGGTCACGTGCCCGGCGCGGGGGAGCCCGACATGGACGAGCTGGTCGCCGAGGTCGACCGCCGGGTGGCCGAGGGCGAGCAGCGCAGGACCGCCATCGCCGACGTGGCCAAGGGCGCCGGGGTGCCGAGACGGGAGTTGTATGACCTGGTGCACAAACGCATAGGGTGATCCACATGGGGGAGGCGGCGCGACGGCTGGTCCCGCCGTTCACGGGACGGCCGTTCTTGGGCTGGGTGGGCCCGCTCCTCCTCGCCCTCTTCGGCGGCCTGTTACGTTTCGTCCGCCTCGGCGACCCCAAGGCCGTCGTCTTCGACGAGACCTACTACGCGAAGGACGCCTACTCCCTGCTCACGCACGGCGTCGAGCGTTCCATGCTGGGCGACGCCAAGAACCCGGTCGCCGACCACCGGATCATGGCCGGCAACCTGGACATCTTCCGCCAGTGTCCCGAGCCGTCCGAGTGCGCCTCGTTCGTTGCCCATCCGCCGCTGGGCAAGTGGATGATCGCGGTGGGCGAGTGGCTGTTCGGCATGAACCCGTTCGGCTGGCGGTTCGTGGCCGTGCTCGTCGGGACGTTGTCGATCCTGATCCTGGCCCGGGTCGCCCGCCGGATGACCCGCTCCACCCTGCTCGGCTGCTTCGCCGGCCTGCTCCTGGCCCTGGACGGCCTG
>NZ_BMRC01000077.1 GCF_014648435.1 Nonomuraea spiralis | reverse complement strand
CTGGCTGGAGTTCGAGATCGACAAGCGCGACAGCGTCGGTGTGCGCATCGACCGTAAGCGCAAGCAGGCCGTCACCGTGCTTCTCAAGGCGCTGGGATGGACCAACGACCAGATCCTCGAGCGGTTCGGCCAGTACGAGTCGATGCGGGCGACCCTGGAGAAGGACCACACGGCCGGTCAGGATGACGCGCTGCTCGACATCTACCGCAAGCTGCGTCCGGGTGAGCCGCCGACCAAGGAGTCGGCGCAGACCCTGCTGGAGAACCTGTACTTCAATCCCAAGCGGTACGACCTGGCGAAGGTGGGCCGCTACAAGATCAACAAGAAGCTCGGGGTCGACTCCGAGATCACGCAGGGCACGCTGACCGAAGAGGACATCGTCGCCACCATCGAGTACATCGTCCGCCTGCACGCGGGCGAGGAGTCGATGCCGGGCGCCAACGGTGAGGTGATCGTCGAGGTCGACGACATCGACCACTTCGGCAACCGCCGCCTGCGCAGCGTCGGCGAGCTCATCCAGAACCAGGTCCGCCTGGGCCTGGCCCGTATGGAGCGCGTCGTCCGCGAGCGGATGACCACCCAGGACGTCGAGGCGATCACGCCGCAGACCCTGATCAACATCCGTCCCGTCGTGGCCTCCATCAAGGAGTTCTTCGGCACCTCGCAGCTCTCGCAGTTCATGGACCAGACCAACCCGCTGGCCGGCCTGACGCACAAGCGGCGTCTGTCCGCGCTCGGCCCCGGTGGTCTGTCCCGTGAGCGGGCCGGCTTCGAGGTCCGTGACGTGCACCCGTCCCACTACGGCCGGATGTGCCCGATCGAGACCCCTGAAGGCCCGAACATCGGTCTGATCGGCTCGCTGGCCTCCTACGGCCGGATCAACGCCTTCGGCTTCGTCGAGACGCCTTACCGCAAGGTCGTCGACGGCAAGGTGACCGAGCAGATCGACTACCTGACGGCCGACGAGGAAGACCGCTACGTCAAGGCGCAGGCCAACACGACGCTCAACTCCGACGGTTCGTTCGCCGAGCCGCGCGTCCTGGTCCGCACCAAGGGTGGTGAGACCGAGCTCGCGCGTGCGGAGGAGGTCGACTACATCGACGTGTCGCCGCGCCAGATGGTGTCGGTCGCCACCGCGATGATCCCCTTCCTGGAGCACGACGACGCCAACCGCGCGCTCATGGGCTCCAACATGCAGCGCCAGTCGGTGCCGCTGCTCAAGAGCGAGGCGCCGCTGGTCGGCACCGGCATGGAGTACCGTGCCGCGACCGACGCCGGCGACGTCATCAGCGCCGAGAAGGCCGGCGTGGTCGAGGAGGTCTCCGCCGACTACGTCACCGTCATGAACGACGACGGCACGCGTACGACGTACCGGGTCGCCAAGTTCAAGCGCTCCAACCAGGGCACCTCCTTCAACCAGAAGCCCATCGTCGCCGAGGGCGACCGGGTCGAGGTCAACCAGGTCATCGCCGACGGCCCCTGCACCGACAACGGTGAGATGGCGCTCGGCAAGAACCTGCTCGTGGCGTTCATGCCGTGGGAGGGCCACAACTACGAAGACGCGATCATCCTGTCCCAGCGTCTGGTCCAGGACGACGTCCTGTCCTCGATCCACATCGAGGAGCACGAGGTCGACGCCCGTGACACCAAGCTGGGCCCGGAGGAGATCACCCGGGACATCCCCAACGTGTCGGAGGAGGTCCTGGCCGACCTCGACGAGCGCGGCATCATCCGCATCGGCGCCGAGGTCGTGCCCGGCGACATCCTGGTCGGCAAGGTCACCCCGAAGGGCGAGACCGAGCTGACCCCGGAGGAGCGGCTGCTGCGCGCGATCTTCGGTGAGAAGGCCCGTGAGGTCCGCGACACCTCGCTGAAGGTGCCGCACGGCGAGCAGGGCAAGGTCATCGGCGTGCGCGTGTTCAGCCGCGACGAGGGCGACGAGCTCCCGCCGGGCGTCAACGAGCTGGTCCGCGTCTACGTGGCCCAGAAGCGCAAGATCACCGACGGTGACAAGCTGGCCGGTCGTCACGGCAACAAGGGCGTCATCTCCAAGATCCTGCCGGTCGAGGACATGCCGTTCCTGGAGGACGGCACCCCGGTCGACATCATCCTCAACCCGCTGGGTGTGCCCGGCCGGATGAACGTCGGTCAGGTGCTGGAGACCCACCTGGGGTGGATCGCCGCGCGTGGCTGGGACATCTCGGGCATCGCCGAGGCGTGGGCCGAGCGGCTGAAGGACAAGGGGTTCGAGAAGGTCGCCCCGCGTACCAACATGGCCACCCCGGT
>NZ_BMRC01000076.1:1799-2396 GCF_014648435.1 Nonomuraea spiralis | reverse complement strand
ACCGGGGTGGCCATGTTGGTACGCGGGGCGACCTTCTCGAACCCCTTGTCCTTCAGCCGCTCGGCCCACGCCTCGGCGATGCCCGAGATGTCCCAGCCACGCGCCGCGATCCACCCCAGGTGGGTCTCCAGCACCTGACCGACGTTCATCCGGCCGGGCACACCCAGCGGGTTGAGGATGATGTCGACCGGGGTACCGTCCTCCAGGAACGGCATGTCCTCGACCGGCAGGATCTTGGAGATGACGCCCTTGTTGCCGTGACGACCGGCCAGCTTGTCACCGTCGGTGATCTTACGCTTCTGCGCGATGTGCACCCTGACCAGCTCGTTCACCCCGGGTGGAAGTTCGTCGCCGTCGTCCCGGGAGAAGGTGCGCACGCCGATCACCGTTCCGCGTTCCCCGTGCGGCACCTTCAGCGAGGTGTCGCGGACCTCACGGGCCTTCTCACCGAAGATCGCGCGCAGCAGCCGCTCCTCCGGGGTCAGCTCGGTCTCGCCCTTCGGGGTGACCTTGCCGACCAGGATGTCGCCGGGCACGACCTCGGCGCCGATGCGGATGATGCCGCGCTCGTCGAGGTCGGCCAGGACCTCTTCGGAG
>NZ_BMRC01000076.1:0-1659 GCF_014648435.1 Nonomuraea spiralis | reverse complement strand
CGGGCGTCGACCTCGTGCTCCTCGATGTGGATCGAGGACAGGACGTCGTCCTGGACCAGACGCTGGGACAGGATGATCGCGTCTTCGTAGTTGTGGCCCTCCCATGGCATGAACGCCACGAGGAGGTTCTTGCCGAGCGCCATCTCACCGTTGTCGGTGCAGGGGCCGTCGGCGATGACCTGGTTGACCTCGACCCGGTCGCCCTCGGCGACGATGGGCTTCTGGTTGAAGGAGGTGCCCTGGTTGGAGCGCCTGAACTTGGCCACCCGATAGGCGGTGCGCGTGCCGTCGTCGTTCAGGACGGTGATGAGGTCGGCGGAGACCTCCTCGACCACACCGGCCTTCCCGGCGCTGACGACGTCGCCGGTGTCGGCCGCGGCACGGTACTCCATGCCGGTGCCGACCAGCGGCGCCTCACTCCTGATCAGCGGCACCGACTGGCGCTGCATGTTCGCGCCCATCAGGGCCCGGTTGGCGTCGTCGTGCTCCAGGAAGGGGATCATCGCGGTGGCGACCGAGACCATCTGGCGCGGCGACACGTCGATGTAGTCGACGTCGCGGGAGGGCACGTACTCGGCCTCGCCGCCCTTGGTGCGGACCAGGACGCGGGCGTCGGTGAGGCCGCCGTCCTCCGTCATGGGCGAGTTCGCCTGGGCGATGATGTAACGGTCCTCCTCGTCGGCGGTCAGGTAGTCGATCCGCTCGGTGACCCTGCCCTCGACGACCTTGCGGTACGGGGTCTCGATGAACCCGAAGGCGTTGAGGCGGCCGAAGCAGGCGAGGTAGCCGATGAGGCCGATGTTGGGGCCTTCGGGCGTCTCGATCGGGCACATCCGGCCGTAGTGGGACGGATGCACGTCACGGACCTCCATGCCCGCCCGCTCACGGGACAGGCCGCCGGGGCCGAGCGCGTTCAGGCGCCGCTTGTGGGTCAGGCCGGCCAGCGGGTTGATCTGGTCCATGAACTGCGAGAGCTGCGAGGTGCCGAAGAACTCCTTCATCGACGCCACCACCGGGCGGATGTTGATCAGGGTCTGCGGCGTGATCGCCTCGACGTCCTGGGTGGTCATCCGCTCGCGGACGACACGCTCCATACGGGCCAGGCCCAGGCGGACCTGGTTCTGGATGAGCTCGCCGACGCTGCGGATACGCCGGTTGCCGAAGTGGTCGATGTCGTCGATCTCCACGACGACCTCGCCAATGGACGTCTCGCCCATCGACGTCTCGCCCATCGACGTCTCGCCCGCGTGCAGCCGGACCAGGTACTCGATCATCGTGACGAGGTCGTCCTCGGTGAGCGTGCCCTGCGTGATCTCGGAGTCGACCCCGAGCTTCTTGTTGATCTTGTAGCGGCCCACCTTCGCCAGGTCGTACCGCTTGGGATTGAAGTACAGGTTCTCCAACAGGGTCTGCGCCGACTCCTTGGTCGGCGGCTCACCCGGACGCAGCTTGCGGTAGATGTCGAGCAGCGCGTCATCCTGACCGGCCGTGTGGTCCTTCTCCAGGGTCGCCCGCATCGACTCGTACTGGCCGAACCGCTCGAGGATCTGGTCGCTGGTCCATCCCAGCGCCTTGAGAAGCACGGTGACGGCCTGCTTGCGCTTACGGTCGATGCGCACACCGACGCTGTCGCGCTTGTCGATCTCGAACTCCAGCCAG
>NZ_BMRC01000075.1 GCF_014648435.1 Nonomuraea spiralis | reverse complement strand
GACACACCGACCCAGAACCCACTTCCGCAGACGCTTACCGCTTAACCTGCAGAAACAGGATCACGCGAAGATCGATTCATACACCACGTCCGTGGACGTGACCGGCGCCCCAGAGTTTCGGGCGCTTCCCAGGGCGTCCCCTGACGTGACCTACGTGCCTGACAAACCCCAGATAACCCGTCAGGCATGTTCCCGGAAGGCCACTTGCCATGCTTGCCTGACGGTTCGGCCGAACACTAGATAACATCCGCATCTTGGGGTGCCGTTAACCAACACGCCATCAGCCGCCAAGTAGGCGCTGACCTGGGAAATCAGCCGCCAGCCTCCAGCTCGGCTCGCGCTGCTGGCTGTTCGACGACAGGGCAGCCCGTGGCGAGTTCGGTGAAGTACTTCAGCAACAGCGCAAAGGCCAGGCGAGTGCCTTCCTGCTTCGCACTGACCAGGCCGACCTCATCGCTCAGCACAGTCCAGTGCTCGATGAGTTCATCCATGCCAAGCGGCGGACGTTCCATGCCCATAGATCCGCGCCGGCCCCTTGAGCATTACAGAAGGTCAGGCTAGGGATCTTCGAGGTTTGGCGGCCTATGACACGTTGGTTAACGGCACCCCTCCATGGCCTGCCGGAGGGGCGCGTTCACCAGGAGCAGGAACTCGGCGGCGACGCGGAAGCGGGCGCCGGCCGGGGTTGCGGCCCCCCAGGATCTGGGCCGCGCGCTGCGATGCGGCGATCAGGGTGTCGTTCTGTTGCACTACCGCGAGGGTGGAGCGGACCCAGCTCGATGGTGACCGTTCGTGCTCCCCGGCGGCGTTGGCGGGTGAGTCGTTGCCTGCCTTCGTCATCTTGCCCATTGCGGGCAGAACGCTACGTGCAATTGTTCCCAGTCGCGAAAGTTAGGAGTTGCGTCCCAGTCATAGATGGCTCGGCAAGTGTGATAGTTGCATCCAACTGGCTGGTAGAAGCCCGTGGCGGCGGCGGGCGGTCCGTCTTTCGTGACGGCGAATATTGCCTTCGCCCCTTTCCGGAAGGCTGGGGTTCCGCCCGTCAGCAGCAGTGTCTCGGCGTAGACGTCCTTGCGAAGGACGAACTTGTTCGCCTCCTTCGGGTTGTCAGGAATGATGTAGTCGGCCTCGAGGTCGGGAAGGTCTCGCTCTGGCACACTGGCGGTGCGTAGCTCGCGAGCGGCGTTCCCCGCGTTGAGATGCTCCCGGATTCGCTTCCAGCGGGAAGGGCGCAGCTGTATCGCGCGGGGGGCCAGCACGAGGTCCAGCGGCTGCTCGCCTTCCGAGCCGAAACCGGGTACAGCCGGAGCAGTACGCATCGGCAGATAGACCAACGATCGCGGCGATCGCGCTGCGAGCAGCCACAGTGTGCCGATGCGTCTGCCGTCTGTCCGGTCCACATACATCTCGTAATGGCCACGAGCCTTGTAAAGCGCTCCGTTCTTCAACGGTCTGGCTGGCCAGATCACGCGGTACTCCGTACCTGCCAGCCGCACCTGCTGTACGGCAATCTTCACCTTCAGGCTGTCTCGGGTTAGGGGCGCCCTAGAAGCGGTCATGTCGGCACCTTCCTGTGGTCAATCCAATCGGCTATTCCGGTGAAATGCAGCTCTTCCGCAGTGACTTGTTGATCTACATTGCCATCAATTGATGCGATGGGGCCTGTCGTTAACGAAGCTGCCAGGAAGTACATCGGATGGTCGTTAGCCCTGGTCAGCGGCAACCCGTTGCGGGTAGATGCCGGAGATCGCTAGCGGGTGCGCCGACGGGCGGCCGGATCGTGCTCGGCGGTGATGCGGGCGGAGGTCTCCTCGCCCAGGCGGATGTAGCGGCCGAGGCTGGACAGGTGCTGGTGGCGGGACTTGGCCTGGAGTTCGGGCGCGGTCCGCCCGGCCTGGGCCAGATGCTGCAGGGCGCTGTGGCGCAGCTGGTGCAGGGTCCATCCGTCGCCGTGCGGGTCGAGCTCGGCGGAGGCGGTCTTGAACAGGTACTCGGCGCGCGGGTAGGACAGGCGGCCTCGTCCGGTGACGGGGCAGATGTCGGCGGCCGCGGGCGCACGCCGTCCGGAGGCGGGAGCGCGCCGGTCGGCCAGGAAGACTGGCCCGGCCTGGCGTCCCTTCAGCAGACGGGGCAGCAGGCGGGCGGTGGCGGTGGCCCAGTGCACGTATTCGAGGGCGCCGCCCTTGGATGTGACGCGGGCGCGCCGGAACTCAGGGTCGAGGTCTTCGACGTCGAGGGAGAGGATTTCCTCGGCCCGGGCCGCAGTTTCATACAGCAGCCGCCAGAGGACTCGTTCCCGGAGCGGGTGGCGGTCGTCGGTGAACAGCTTCTCCAGGCAGGCCTGCGGGATGGCGCGGCCGCCGCGGCGGGCGGGGGTGCGGCGCTCCAGCCGGCGGGCGGGGTTGGTCGCCAGCAGGTCCTGGCGCTGGGCCCAGGTGGTGAAGGAGACCAGCGCGGACAGGTGCCGGTTCCAGGTGGCCGGGGCGGAGGCGTCCCAGGCGGCCATGACGGCGGCGTAGTGCTCGGGCTCCAGCTCGGCGACTGGGTGGTGCGGGCCGGTGACGGCGGTCAGGCGGGCCAGGGTGCGGGAGTAGCTGGCGCGGGTGGTGGCGACCTGGAGGGCGTCGAGGAAGCGGGCAGCGGCGCCGGCCACGGTCGAGCGGCCGCCGAGGGGCGCGGCGAGGTCGTGCACGCCGGGCCGGCCAGGCGTCCCGGGGAAGGCGACAACCGGCATGGCGGACCTCCAGGATGGATGTGACAGGTAATGCTATCGAGTCGGCTTCGGCCGGGCGAGCGGCGACCTGCGGGATCGTCGGCAGGAGGTGATGTCTGTGACAGAGAAGGCGAATTCTATGTCAGTTGGGACGGTATGCAATTTCCTGGGCCTGAAGGAGGCTTTCAGGCAGCGGGACAGCTAGGTGCTGTTTCTTAGATCTGCTGACTGATCGTGCCTGGACAGTCACGATGGGCCTATGGGTCGAGGTGACTTAACCAACGCAGAGTGGGAGCGGCTCGAG
>NZ_BMRC01000074.1 GCF_014648435.1 Nonomuraea spiralis | reverse complement strand
CACGCAAAACGCTCGGCTGGGAAACCCCAGCCGAGCGTCTCACCAAGCTCCTGGCACTCGCCAGTTGATCAATCAGTGTTGCGACGACCCCTTGACTTCACCCGAGCTCGGCGGGGCTGTTGATGCTGCCGATCGTAGTGATCACTCTGCCGTCACCTCATTGACGGCGATTCGGGCGCTGGATTCGTCACGGCGGCCCACCGCCGAAACCGCTGCTCTCGGCCCCCGCCTCCCAACCTGCGCTCTCAGATGGACGCGGCCCGATTCTGCCGTGTTCCCGCCACACCCCTTCTTGATCCTTCTCAGCGCCAACGGCTGTCCGCCGGTTCCTCACCCCGGAGCTCGGCGACGGCAAGCTTCCGTCCAAGGGCTGGCACGCCGGGCCGCCGGCTGCGCTGTCGGCCATCGGGCCCTGGAGAGATGCCACCGCCGACAGGTGTGGGGCCGCACGCTGCCTGTTCCTGCTCAGGCTGGAACAGCGGGACAGGCGGCGGCCCCGCGTTGTGCACTGGGTCCCGTGCCCGTCCCGGGGCACGGGCAGAGATCACACATCGAGAGTGACGAAAGGTGACGGCATGACCAAGACGACGCTCAAACTGGCCGCGATCGGGCTACTGGCAGCGGTCGGACTCGCCCTGGCCGCCGGCCCGGCAGCCGCCAAGGAAGACCACTACCCCGGCGCCGGCGGGATCGCCCCGATGGGCGACGACTACTGGCCCGCCACTGGCGGGATCGCTCCGAAGGACGACTACTACCCCGGCGCCGGTGGGATCGCCCCCATGGGCGACGACTTCTGGCCCCACACCGGCGGCTGAGGCCCGTGCTGGATTCCCGGCCGGGACCGTGAGCAAGGCCAGGCTCGTGCCCTCGCCAAGGGAGAGCGAGCCTGGCGCGCGCAGGCATGAAGGGCACTGCCCTCCTCGCGTTTTGCAACCCGTCCACATGCGCCTCGGCTGCTGTGTCCGCCTGGCGAGCGCCCGCCTCCCCACCGGCCTCCATCGTTATCTTGGGTTGTTGACCTCTTCTCGCAGGTCAGGGCGTTATGATCTTGTCAGGCACGTAAGGCAAGTCGGTCGGCCAGGTGCGATCAATCGCGGCCCCGGCCCGCGGACTGGAGCCGGTCTTGAACGCCGTGGCTCAGGCTCGTGAGCCTGCCAGGAGGAGGAAGAGTGGAACGCGCTGGCGACGTGCGAGTGCGGCCATGTCGCCATTGAAGCGATCGGGGCGAGGTGGGCATTCGCGCAGCGCGGTGATGGCGAACTGCGCGCGTGTCAGGGCGGTGACGTAGTCCTCGATGGTCCGGTGATGCCAGGTGACGGTGTTGCCCAGCCAGTCGCGCTGGCGGGTTCCGGGGTGGAAGTAGTCGTCGACGACCCAGTCGGTGCGTGCTTGTTCTGTGCTCTGGCGAGCTTCGTGGGAGGTGATGACAGGGTGAACGACCGTGATCAGCAGTCGTCCGCCTGGTGATAGACAGTGCCGGCAGGCCGCCAGGACGGCGTCGAGATCGTCGACGTAATGCAGCGCCAAGCGGGAGATGATCAGATCGAAAGTGCGTGGCGGGGCGGAGAACCTCTCGATGTCCATCCTTTCCACGCGGCCCGGGGTTCCTGCGAGGGTGGCCGTGGCCGCTCGCGTCATCTCGGTGGAGCCGTCGATGCCGAGGTAACTACGACAGCCGGCGGCGAGCAGGGTGCGGCCGATGGCGGCGTCCCCGCACCCGAGGTCCAGCACGCGGAGGCCGGTGACCAGCCCCAGTTCGTCAAGGAGTGCTGGTTCCTCCATGACGTGGTTGGGGCTGTGCACCCCGCTGTGGCGGTGCCGCAGGTACAGAGGTTGAAAGGTCGGGGTGTCATGTCGATCTCGGGCTCGTGATCAGGCCGGTGTGTGCCAGGAAGGCGTCCAGGAGGTCGGGGCGGTACTACATCTGCTTGAGCCGGCTGCGGATGACCGCGGCGAGCTCGTCGAGCGTGCAGGGGACCAGGTTGCCCAGGCCGCGTTTGAGGTGCGACCACACAGTCTCCACAGGGTTGAGTTCGGGCGCGTAGGTCGGTAAGGAGAACACCGTCAGCCACGGGCGGGTGTCGATCAGGCTGCGCATCAGGGCGTCGACGTGGATGTTGACGTTGTCCCAGATCAGCACGATCGGCCCGCCGAGCTGCTGGTGGGCCGCGTCCAGCAGACGGGCGCAGTCACTCTCGGTGAACCCTTTGCGTTCGTTCTTGCGACGCCGGTAGATCCTCATGCGGTAGATCAGCCGGGTCCGCTGCCCGGGCTTGAGGCAGATCAGAGCGGCCAGGTTGACGCGCCCGGAGCCTTTACCAGAGACGGTGACGGTCGGGGTGCAGCCACGGCGGGACCAGGTGCGGGCCTTGGGCGGCCTCAGCGACTGGCCTGCTTCGTCGGCGAAGCAGATCCAGGCGTCCTGATCCCGCGCCGTTGTTCCGCCAGCGGCCAGGTGTCCTTCACCCAGGTGGCGATCGCCTCTTCGTCACGTTCGGCGGCGCGGCGCTGGGGGACCTGCGGGCTCCAGCCCAGCCGGTGCAGCAGGTAGGAGATCCCGCGCGGGGTGTAGGAGACGTGGAACAACCTGCCGACCAGCACCGTGACCCGGGCCAGGGTCCACCGCTGATCTTCGCTCCACCCCCACACGGCCGGACCGGCGTCCAAGGCGGCCTCCAACCGCTGCACTTGCGCGGCGTTCAGCCGGCAGCGCTGCCCGCCCGGCCCCTTCGAGACCAGTGCCTCGGCTCCCGCTGTGCGCCAGGCCCGGTGCCAGACGTAGGCCGACTTACGCGAGACCCGCAGCCTCTTGGCCACCTGAGGCGGCGACATGCCCGCGGCGAACAGCCCGGCAGCCTCCAAGCGGACCTGTTCACGCTTGGCTCGCGCCGCCGGGGTCAGACCACCACCATCCGGATAACGCATCCCTCCGGCATACTCCCGAACCCAGCCATGAGCATGCAACCACGTGGTGATACCTCAGTCTTTCAACCTCTGTAGCGGTCCGCGACCTGCGGCGCGTCGTAGAAGGCGCCTCCTTGAACGGGGCGAGGTTCCCCAGGCGGATGCGGTGTGATCACGATGCCCAGAATATGTAGACCTGTTCCGCCGGACAGCAGTGATGCCTTCAGTCCAGGCGCCCCGGTTGCGTCCACGGGAGTGGTGTACGAGTTTGACCTGGTCAACAGGTGTGTCGTCGTGAAATGATGACGGCCATCGCGTGATCCTTCGAAGGCGCAAACCAAG
>NZ_BMRC01000073.1 GCF_014648435.1 Nonomuraea spiralis | reverse complement strand
CGGTGCTGGCCGAGCAGACCGACGAATGGACCGAAGCGCGCCGCTACATGGGCCTGGACATTCTGGCCAAAGCCCGCGTCCGGCTCATCACCAGCGACACACCGGCCCAGAACCCACTTCCGCAGACGCTTACCGCTTAACCTGCAGAAACAGGATCACGCGAAGATCGATTCATACACCACGTCCGTGGACGTGACCTCACTCGCACATACACAGATCCAACCCGGACGTCGCGGGAGCAGGCTCAAGGTGCATCTCGTCATGGGCGCGGTTCGTGATCCAGCGGCGCTCTTTCCGGAGTCCTCCGGCGGCCGGCCCTTCGGCCTCGGGCCATGGAAGCGAGGCGTGGCTGCGATCTTCGAGATGACCATCAGCAGGGCCGCAACGCATGCTTGATCTGCGCCAGTCAGCTCCCAACTGCCGCTTCCGAAGTGCGGGCATGGAAGAGGCCGCCGATATGTGCTCGGGGGTACACACATCGACGACCTCTACCGGAGAATCGGCGACCCTTACATCGGCGTTACACGGTTTCTTCGATAATTTTCCACCATCGCAAAGTTGGGGCTCCAGCAGTCATCGATGACGGTCGGTTACCTGTCGAATACGGCAACATGGGGCAACGCCTCACACGAACCCCCAGGGATGGACTAGTGGCCACCTCAGATCCGGTCTACCTGCGTGTCGTCGAAGACATCCGGCGGCAGATCATCGACGGCACCCTCCCCCCAGGCGCGCCCATCCCCTCACGGGCGCAGCTGACCCGTAAGTACCAGGTCGGAGAGACCGCTGCCCGTCACGCCCTACGCGTGCTCGCGGGCGAGGGGCTCATCATTGGCCGTGTCGGTTCGGGTCATTACGTCAGGGACCGCCCCAACCTCACCCCTTTGCATCGATGGCGCTTTCTCGACCATCCCGCGCCGTTCGCGGCCGACCTGCAATCTCAAGGCAGACGCGTGACATGGGACTGGCACAGCGAGCCAGCCGAGGCCAGTCCCGACATCGCCAGACGCCTACGCATCGACGAACAGTCCACCTTGACCAGAACGTCCTACGTCTTCCGCGGCGACGGCAAGCCGATCCAACTGGTCACCGCCTACGAGCCGATGGCGTTCGTCGCCCATACAGAGGAGGAACGCCGAAGCCTGGTCGCGAGAATGTACGCGCATGGCATAAAGATCACTGAAGTCGTGGAGAGCATTCACACCCGCGTTCCCCAGCCGGCCGAGAGTGACGCGCTCGCTCTGGCGGCAGGGGTTCACGTGTTGCACGTCGAACGTACGCACTGGGCCGGCGAGCGTCCGGTCGAAACGAGCGACATCGTCATTCCAGGCGATCGTTTCAGAGTGATGTACAGCATGCCTGTCTGACCGAACTCTGCGCTCCGGGTGGCGCCGCGCCTCGCCGCCTGGAGCCTCGCTTGCCCTTAGAAAGGGCCGGTGTGCACCCTTGACGGGCGCGACGCGGAACCTGCCAGCGTTACGAGGCCACTGCGGCGGAGGCAGGTCATGAGCAGGTGCTCGTATGACAGTAGGGTGATCAACCGAACGGTTCGAAGATCACACCCTCAGCCGATGAGGCGCCACTTCTACAGGCTGGTCCGGGTAGGGACTAATAGGCGCCGAACGGACCTCTTGGTGGGCGCCTGGCGCGTCCTACGACGGTCCTGGAGTCATGCGCTGGACCACCTCGACTCCGAGCTCAGCTGGCGACAATTGTAGAGCTTGCCGCCTTGACCGATACATCCCAGCGTGTCGCGCAGGCCGTGAACGATGACTCACGGCTCATCACGAGTTGCGTGGTCTGACAACCTTGATCGCGAGCACTGACCAGGCACTTTCGACAACGCCAATCCCCCAGAACGCGAACGGCAGTTGGTGATGCGTGCACTCTACCGCCGCCCCGGCCGCAATTCACCAGTCGCAAGTCACGAGATATGTGGCATCCCGCAGCAGGGAACCATACGAGTGCACACGGGAAGCAGTCTCAATCAAGCTATGAAAGGCAATTCATCCTGGCGCCACGAGCAGCAGCCTGCACACTGAATCATCCCAGATGCCGGATTGCGCAGCGTTCAGATAATCGACCGAGGGCACGCAGCCGGAGACGTCTCCCCATAAGTCAGTCCAGCATGGCTTCGTCCGGGAGACTTCCTCAACACGCACCTGGTTTTCTCCAAAACGGAAGCGTCCATGGTGCGCACGCCTGAAGGCACACTTGCCGACCATTAGCTGATTTATCGGCCCGAGATACCGGGCCGGAGATTGTCGGTCGTCGTTGATAGAACGGGGGCGGAGGTTGAGAATGCGAGTCAAAGATTTGTGCGAGCGCGATCGGCCGCGGGAGCGGCTCATGTCGAGCGGCGCGGCGGTGCTGGCCGACCGGGAGCTGCTGGCCGTCCTGCTCGGCTCCGGCTTTCGTGGGTCGAGCGCGCTGGAGCTGGCCAGCCAGGTGATCGAACATTGCGGTGATCTCGATGCACTCGGGCGCGCCGACCCGCATCGACTGCTCAGGCTGCCAGGCATCGGGCCGGCCAAGGCCGCCCGGGTGGCGGCGGCGTTTCATCTCGTACGGCGCGCGGCCTCGGAACCAGCGCGGGCCCGTATCAGCAGTACGTCCGATCTGGCGGAAGTCTGCGCGCCATTACTTCGCGGTCTCGGGCACGAGCGTTTCGTCGTAGTGGTGTGCGACACGCGAGGTGGCGTGCTGAAACGGTCGGTGCTGACCGAAGGCGGCGCCGATCACACGGCGGTTCCCGTACGGGAGACGATCTCGCTCGTGCTCACGGCGGGCGGCGCCATGTTCGGCGTTGCCCACAATCATCCAGGAGGTTCTCTGGATCCCAGCGATGCCGACCTGGAGGCCACGGCTGGCCTCGCCGCGGCCGCCCGGACAGTCGGGGTGCGCTTCCTCGACCATCTGATCATCACGGATGCGGCCTGGAGGCGGATCTCCATGTAAATCACCTCCATTCAGGATCTGAACGTATGCATGAACCCTGGATGCATCAAATGGGACCTTCCCGTTTATAGCGCCGAACAGTAGAAACCCATGGGGCGGTCATGAGAATCTAATGGCGCGAGTTGAGGTCGTAATGGACGTCGGCCGGCCAACAGACTCGCCAAAGCGTGGTCCCGCGCATCCCGGAGAGTGCGGGACCACGCTTCTATTCCTCACGGAGGAATCTGGACCGGGACAGCGGGCCGGCGGCGATAACGGCCCGCTGCTCCCCATCCATGTAGACGACAGGCAGTATTCGAAGTCCGCGCCTGTGTCGTTTGCGCCGAGGGTGACGCTTGGAGCATTCGCCCATTTCTGGGGCTTGGAACCTGGCGAGCTGTGTGACCATATGCGGTTTGCGTGCGCTTCCCGAATGGGCGCTAATCACATGGCGGCCGACTCTCTATGACAAAGCGACGCTGGCGAGGATCAATCCTCAACGGACTGTGTTCGCACGGATGGTCGGCTCAAGAAATTTGGTCAATTCTTGCCGATCTGCTGCGGCGAGCATGACGGAGAAGGCAAACTAGTTCCTGCGGCCATCGCAGGGCTCCTTCACCCCTTGAATCGTTGCTATTCGAAGGGAACCTGCGATGGCCGTCCTTATTGCCCTGATGACGAGGTCGAGAGCAGATTGCACTCAAGGGGTAGGGATAAATGCTTCATTCGGATCTGACGAATGCGGAGTGGGAACGCCTGATGCCGTTGCTACCTGACGGCGAGGTTCGGCATGGACGGCGAGGGGATCAACGGACGGTGATCAACGGGGTGCTGTACCAGGCGCGTACCGGGGCGCCGTGGCGTAGCCTCCCGGACCGGTTCGGCTGTTGGATCAGGGTCTACAAGCGGCAACGCCGCTGGGCGGCGGACGGAACCTGGCAGCGCCTGTTCAGTGAGGTACAGGCCGCTCAGGATGGTGACGGCCAAGTGGGCGGTGGTGTTTCAGTGACTGCTGGTGCCGTAAAAATCTTCGATGTTGGTCTCTCGTCACAGGTCGCGTACGACGAGGGGGCCGGTCTGGCACAGCAGCGGGATCCGGTGCTGGCGAGCTTGGCGCTCCGCCTGGCAGAGGTGATCCAAATGGGGAGACGCAAGGGTTGAAGTGAGTACGTTGCTGGCGACAGGCACGGGATGCCGGGTTGGCGTGCGGCGCCTGCCGTCACGGAGGTGATTGCCCCACAGGCTCGGTCGGGGCCGTGGCCGATGGCGCGGGCGTAGGGTGGCGGGGCAGGGGTCGTGTGGCGGCGGGGGCACGTGACTGCGGGTGTGCTAACGGGCCCGGTCAGGCTCACCGATGGTGTGTACGTGGCACTTCCTTCGTGGTGCCATACGGATTGAGCGGTAGTGATGCCTGGGTGCATGCGAGCGGTTTGACTTGCTTGGGATGAGACGACGCTGACGAGCACTTTAAGTTCCAGGTTGAGTGCGGCCGGCGATCCGCCAGGCAGTACAGGGCTGGGACCTTCAGGCCATTCGTGTCGGCCATGGTGCACGGGGTTGGGTGGGTGCGTCAGTTCGTGGTTGCGAGAGGGGGTCGGCCTTTTCGCACCGGTGGCATGGCGGCAGGGTGTCGGCGTGGCCTTGCCGTGATGGTCGGGCTTACAGCCGGGCACTATCGGGAGCTTGCTGTGGGGTCCACTCTCGGAGTGCGGGCTGTGGTCAGGACCAGGTGATTTCTCCGGTTCGGTTGACGAAGCGTCCCGAGGGGGGCGCCAGGCTGTTCGGTTGCCAGGCTGACGATGGCGTCCGTGCCTTCGGTGACGGTCTGGGGGCCGCTGTTGCCGTTGAGGTCCGTGGCGGTGTAGCCGGGGTCGGCGGCGTTTGAAGTTGGCCCGGTTTGGTGGACACCTGACCTCTGGGGAACCCTGGTTCCCGGAAGGAGTCCACTGTGCCGAACAACTATCCGCCGGAGTTCCGCCGGCAGAT
>NZ_BMRC01000072.1 GCF_014648435.1 Nonomuraea spiralis | reverse complement strand
TGGCATGGCAACCCGCTACGACAAGCTCGCCGTACGCTACGAAGCCGTCGTCATCATCGCCGCGATCAACCAGTGGCTCAAAGCCTTATGAAACACGGCCTAGGCGGGGCCGCGGACGCACCACTATGCGACGATGCGCACGGAGGGAGGCAGCCAATGTCGGACCCGAATCTGCAGTTGCAGCAGGCGCGTGAGCGACTGCCATCCCCTGCCGACCCCGGCGAGCACGCCTCGCGCCAGGAGCTGGCAGACCTGGTCAACGCCTGGTTGTTCGAGAATCACCAGCGGCACGGCGGCCTGACTCAGGAGTACGTCGGCAAGCTCGAACGCGGCGAAGTGCGCTGGCCCAACGCCCACTACCGGGAAGCGTTCCGTGCCATTCTCGGTGCCGAACGTGACAGGGACCTGGGCTTCAACAGATCCCGACGTGCCAACTCGGTCGTTACCGTGACAGACGTGGATCGCAAAGGCTTCATTCGTACTGCGCTCGGGGCAGCCGCCGCCATCCCCCTCGCCGAGCTGGCCCTGCCCGCCCAGGCCATCGCGGCACCGTCCGTCATCCAGCCTTCTGACATCGCCGAACTCCGCAACATCGCCCACGTCTTCACCACCTGGGACCACACCTACGGCGGCGGCCTGGTGCGCGAGGCCGTCGTCGGTCAGCTGCGGTTCGCGGTCGGCCTCCTGAAGCAGTCCCGCTGCCCATCCAAGCTGCACGCTCCCCTGTACGCCGCCGTCGGCTGGCTGGCCCACGCCGCCGCGTTCATGGCCTTCGACGCCTACGCCCACGAGGACGCCCGCAGAATGTTCGCCCTCGCACTCACCTGCGCCGAACAGGCGAGCGACTGGCACCTCCGCGCCAAAGTGCTCTCCTCCATGGCACGACAGTCCATCTGGTGCGGCGACGCCGACAACGGGCTAACCCTGGTCGAGTTCGCGATGGTACGAGCCGACCGCCTGACCCCGGCCGAGCGAGCCATGCTGCGCGGTGCCCAGGCTCGCGCCTTCGCCAAGCTCGGCCGGACGCAGGAAGCCTGGAAGGCCGTCGCAGAGGCGGACACGGAGTACGAACACATCCGCCCCGGCGAAGAGCAGCCCTGGATGCGCTACTACGACGCCGCCCAGCACTCCGGCGACACCGGCCACGCCCTGTTCGACCTGGTCATCATCGACAGGACAACGACCGGCACGCCGGCCGGCGACGCGATCGACAACAGGTACCTGGGCGAGGCGTCCACGAGGCTGGCGAACGCGGTGGCCGGCCACACCCCCGCCTACGTCCGCTCCCGCGCCATCAGCGGCATCAAGCTGGCCTCCCTCACCATGGCGACCGGAGACCCCGAGGAGGCCGCCTCCATCGGAGGACGAGCCGTCACCGACGCCGGCACCGTCCGCTCCCGCCGCGCCCAGGACGACATGAAGGAACTCGCCAAGTTCGCCCTCCCCCACAAGACCCGGACACCAGTGGCCTTGCTTCGTCACCGGATCCGGGAGGCCGTCCAGACATGACCCAGACCAGCAATGCCGAGACGGCCGCGTGGTCCATCCTCGAAACGGCGAGCCGCCGCGCCGGCCTCGACCCGTCCGGTGCCGAGCTGATGCGCCTCGGCGAGAACGCCCTCTTCCGGCTCCCCGGCAGCATCGTCGCCCGCGTCTCCCGCCCCGGCCAGCTCACCGCCGCAAAACGCGAAGTAGCAGTAGCACGCTGGCTCGAAGCCAACCACGTACCCGCCGTTCAGACATGGCCAGACATCGACCAGCCCATCGAAGTCGACGGCCAAGCAGTCACCTGGTGGAAAGAGCTCCCACCCCACCGCCCCGGCACGGCCTTCACGGTCGCAACCGCGCTGTGCCGCCTCCACGACCTCCCCCCACCGACTGATTTCGACATCGGCCGCTTGGACCCGTTCGTAAGACTCTCCGAGCGAATCGACCGTGCCTCCACCCTCACTGAGCCTGACCGAATCTGGATGCGCACCCACCTGATCGAGTTGAAGGCACGCTACGAAGAGCTACCCAAGGGCCTACCCGAGACGGTCGTGCACGGCGACGCATGGATCGGCAACGTGGTGACCACTGACGACGGCGAAGCGGTGTTGCTCGACCTGGAACGCTGCTCGATCGGCCCGCCCGAGTGGGATCTGACCTCCACAGCAGTGAAAGCCTTCACACTGGCCGGCATCACCGCCGACGACTACAACACCTTCGTCGGGATGTACAAGCACGACGTCACCGCATGGCCAGGGTTCGAGACACTCAGAGACATCCGCGAGTTCCGCATGACCTGCATGGCCGCCCAAGTGGCCGGTGAGAATCCTCACCGGCGTGACGAGGTGCTGCTGAGACTGGCCTGCCTGCGTGACGAGCATGGCCCACGGCCGTGGACCTGGACAGCCGTTCCGTAGTGCCCTATCGCGTCGGTCCCGGAGGACCACCGCCGCTCCAGCCCGAAGGCTGTCGGTGGTCCGTACTAGCCTGCTGCGCCCCTCGGCGCCAGTGAGGGCCACCGGCGACGGCTGCGGGGGATGGCCCCGCCCACCACGTTGTGCCTCTCGGGCACCAGCGCTCCTACGATCATGTCGGGTACGACCGCGATGAACGGGATGAACACCTTCGGGAAGGACGCGATGATCGGCGTACTGCGCCAGCGGTCATCGAACGGATGGCCATCGCCGCTGCACCTCGACGAAGTTCGTGGTCCAGTACGCCGAAGGAGAGCACGAAGCCCAGGCTGAACATGATGCCGACGACTCACAGCACCGAGCTGCTCAATCCCGTCAGCTCGGTGCACGGCCAGGAGTCGAGCTGCTCGGCGCCGTCGGCGACGGCCGTCCGCACCCTGTCGATCAGCCCGTTGAACACCGCCGACGCGGTGCAGCCCGATGAGGGTGAGCGGCAGCAGCGCGGCGACTTTGACGAGAACTGCAGAACCTCGTTGTAGATGACCGCCGCGAGCCCACCGGAGATGATATGGCTGGGGACGATGGCCACCGCGAGCAGCAGCAGCGCCACCCACAACGGCCAGCCGAATAGGCCGTTGACCACCGTGGCGAGCAGGAAGAGGTTGATCCCCGCGATAAGCGCGAAGCTGATCGCGTTCACCAAGTGCCGACCGGGCTCAAGCGGCGGCGCATGGACTTGGGGACGCCGCGCACCTTGGATCCGTACAGAACAGCAGCGTCACGACGCCGAGGAACGGCGTCGCGGGGACCGCGTCGATCCAGTGGTAGATGATAGTCGGCATGCCGTCCGCGGCGCCGTTGGCCGACATCCCGATGATCTCATCGGCGCCGAGGTGCGAGCACGGTGATCAAGGCCGCGCAACTAACACCCTGAGAACAGGAAGTCGAGACTGCTGGAGACCCTCCTGCGCGCGGCCCCCCGACCAGCAGGATCATCGCGAGGTGGATCGAGATCGCCACGTGGTCGACGTCACCGGCGCGGATCCTCGCCGAGACTCTCCGGCTTTCAAGGCGGTCTTGAGGACGTCGATGGCCTGGGCTATGGCGGCGCTGGTGGCCTCGGTGGCGCGGACGGGGTTGAGCATCATGAAGTCGTGCAGCGTGCCGTTGTAGCGGACGCTGGAGGTGGGCACCCCGGCCGCGATCAGCTTGCGGGCGTATGCCTCGCCCTCGTCACGCAGCACGTCGTTCTCGTCGACGATGACGAACGCGGGCGGTAGACCCTCGAGGTCGTCCAGGGAGGCGCGCAGCGGCGACGCGGTGATCTCGGCGCGCTGAGCGGGATCTGTGGTGTAGGCGTCCCAGAACCAGGCCATCGCCTTGGCCGTCAGGTACGGCCCGTCGGCGAACTCTCGGTAGCTGTCGGTGTCCTGGCCGGCGTCGGTGACCGGGTAGTACAGGGACTGGTGCACGAAATGCACGTCACCGCGCTGCTTGGCCAGGATGGTCAGGGCCGCTGTCATGTTGCCTCCGACCGAGTCGCCCGCGACGGCCATCCGGGATGGGTCCAGCCCTTCTTCGGCACCGAACTTCACGATCCACTGGGCGGTGGCATAAGCCTGCTCGATGGCCACCGGGTAGCGGACCTCGGGTGAGCGGTCGTACTCGACGAAGACGACGGCCGCGCCCGCGCCGACGGCGAGCTCGCGCACGAGCCGGTCATGGGTGCCCGCGTTGCCGATGACCCAGCCGCCGCCGTGCACGTACAGGACGACGGGGAGCATGCCCGTCGAGCCGACGGGCCTGAGGATCCGCACCCGCACGTTGCCGACCCCGGCGGGGACGGCGATCCACTTGTCGTCCACGTCCGGCTTGGCGATCGGGGCCGCCTGGAGGTCGTCGAGGACCTTGCGGGCGCCCTCGGGGCCGAGCTCGTACAGGAACGGCGGCTTCGAGGTGGCCTGCGCCAGTTCCCAGGCGGCGGGCTCGAGGATGTGCCTGTTCATGCCGCGCCTTCTTTCGCCATGGAGGCGCTACGTGCTTCGCGAGGCACGTAGGTGAAGGTGGGACCGGCGCCGCCGGGCAGCGCCATCAGGGCCTGCGCATGGGCCCTGAGCGTGAACATGGTGCGGGTGGCGTCCGTGAGCCGCTTCGGATCGCCGTTGAATGCCTGTTCCAGCAGGTTCAGCAGGGTGCTGTAGGTGGTGTCGAACAGATCCTGCGCCGCCCGTACGGCAGTGCCCGGCTCGGCGGGCCGCGGGTTGGGTGTCATCGGCAGCACGCCGTCCGGGTCGACGCCGACCTTCTCCCCTGTCGGGCCGGTCTTCGGGGTGTCGCCCCGCTGGTAACGGCGGCCGAGCTTGAGCTCCTGGAAGCGGTAGTAGTGGGCGACCTCGTCCCGCTCGGGATGGAGGACGTCCTGGTCGCCGTCCCAGACCTCGCCGCGGGCGTTGCCTTCCCCCTGCTCGACGATCTCCTTCAGCGCGCCGAGCGCGGACTCCAGATCATCGACGGCGAACAGCGAGCCGGTAGTGTGGCGGAAGCGGGCGCCGCTCACCTGCCGGGCCGGGTCGCCACAGAACACCTCCTTCTCGCCGAGCGTTTCGCACAGGTGGCGCAACCCCTGCTCGATCGCGGCGTAGAACTGTCCGATCGTCTCGTAATCGTCGTCCTCCGGTGGCGCGCCGGGCGGCGCAGGCTGTTCCAGGCGCAGGAACATCTCCAGCGCTTCTGCGCCGAACGGCACCAGCGACACTTCCAGATCACCATGAGGCAGCTTGCGCGGGTGCGGCGGCAGCATCTGC
>NZ_BMRC01000071.1 GCF_014648435.1 Nonomuraea spiralis | reverse complement strand
GCAGATGCTGCCGCCGCACCCGCGCAAGCTGCCTCATGGTGATCTGGAAGTGTCGCTGGTGCCGTTCGGCGCAGAAGCGCTGGAGATGTTCCTGCGCCTGGAACGGCCCGCGCCGCCCGGCGCGCCACCGGAGGACGACGATTACGAGACGATCGGGCAGTTCTACGCCGCGATCGAGCAGGGGTTGCGCCACCTGTGCGAAACGCTCGGCGAGAAGGAGGTGTTCTGCGGCGACCCGGCCCGGCAGGTGAGCGGCACCCACTTCCGCCACACCGGCGGCAGGCTCGTCGCCGTCACCGACCTCGCCTCCGCGCTGGACGCGCTTGAGGAGATCGTCGAGCAGGGGGAGGGTACCGCCCGCGGCGAGGTCTGGGACGGTGACCAGGACGAGGTCGCCCATTACTACCGCTTCATGGAGCTGAAGCTCGGCCGCCGCTACCGGCGCGGGGACACCCCTGAGTCCGGTCCCACCGGTGAAAGGCTCTCGGTGGATCTCACCGGGGTGTTCCCCATGACGCCCGGCCCTGCGGACCGCGCCGCGCAGGGGGAGTTCAACCACACCTACTGCGCCATCCTCCATCTGCTGGAGCTGGCCTTCAACGGCAGCCCGAGGATGCTCGCCGTCGCCACCGGGGAGATGTACGCGCTCAAGGCCCAGGCACAGGAGCTGATGCGGCGGGGCGGCCTCACCTTCGAGTACGTCCCGCCCGAGCTGCGCCGCTGGAGCGCGGGCGACCACCAGCGGATCGTCGTGCTCCGGGACGGGCCGTACGTCGTGTATGGTCGCGTCCCCCTGCGGCGCAAGCGGAAGATCGTCTCCACCGAGCAGAGGAACGCGCTCACCTGGAAGACCGGCGAGCCGCTGGAGACCGAGGAAACCTATGCGCTGTGCCGCTGCGGCCGTTCGGGCGCCAAGCCGTTCTGCGACGGGACTCACGCCGTGATCGATTTCGACGGCACGGAGGCCGCGCCGATGCGGCCCTACCAGGAGCTGCAGCACGTGCACGACGGCGTCGGCATCTCCGCGCGGCGGGTGGGCGAGCTGTGCGTGCACGCCGCCTTCTGCATCGGCCGGACCAGGCCCATCGCCAAGATGCTCGACGACACCGCCGACAGCGACGTGCGCTCCGACGTCATGGGCCGCATCGATCACTGCCCCTCCGGCTCGTACAGCTATGCCCTCGAACGCGGCGGCGAGACGATCGAGGCCGACCTCCCGCGCGCGGTCTCGGTGCTGGAGGAGGAGGACGGGCTGGCCGGCGCGCTGTGGGTGACTGGTGGAATCCCCGTCACCCGATCGGACGGCCTACCGCTGGAGACCAGGAACCGGATGACCCTGTGCCGTTGCGGCCAGTCCGGCAACAAACCGCTCTGCGACGGCACCCATCGCGAAATCGGCTTTCACGAGTGAACAACCAGAGAGGCAATCCCATGAACCAGCCAGTCGTTCTCCTCGTCCACGGCGCCTTTGCCGAGTCGGCCAGCTGGAACCGCGTCATCCAGCGCCTGCGCGGCAACCAGCTCACCACGGTCGCCGTCGCCAACCCACTGCGCAGCGTGGAGGGCGACGCCACCTATCTGCGGGATGTGATCGACGGCATCGGCGGCCCTGTCGTCCTGGTCGGCCATTCCTACGGCGGCATGGTGATCAGCCAGGCGGCGGCGGGCAACCCGGCCGTGCGTGCTCTGGTCTACGTCGCCGCCTTCGCCCCTGAGCCGGGTGAGAGCGCGCTGCTGCTGTCGAGCAAGTTCGAGGGCAGCACGCTCGGCCAGGCGCTGCAGGCCTACCCGGTGGCCTCCGGCGGCAACGAGTTCCGCATCGACCCCGCCAAGTTCCACCATCAGTTCTGCGCCGACCTCGACACCGAGGAGGCCGCGTTGATGGCCGCGACCCAGCGGCCGGTGACCGAGCGCGCCCTGTCCGACGGGCTCGCCGTCGACGAGGCGCCCTGGCGCACTGTCCCGTCCTGGTTCGTCCACGGCGACAAGGACCTCAACATCCCGGCCGCCGCAGCGCGCTTCATGGCCGAGCGCGCGGACTCGCGCGGCACCCGCGAGGTCGCCGGCGCCTCCCACGCACTCGCGGCCTCGCAGCCCGACGCCGTGACAGCCACTATCCTCGACGCCGCGGACCACGCGCGAGGCTGACGAACCCCTGTCCAGGCCGACGGGCGAATCGATGTGGGGCACATGAACACGGAATCCCTGGAACAGGCGGACGCTCTCGATCGGGCGGCGTCCGCCTTCATCGAGCTGCGCCCGCGGCTGTTCGGCATCGCCTACCGGATGCTGGGCAGCGCGGCCGAGGCCGAGGACATCGTCCAGGAGGTGTGGCTGCGCTGGCAGGACACCGACCGCGAGACCATCGAGAACCCGCCGGCCTTCCTGGCGCTGGTCACCACCCGGCTGGCCATCAACCTGGCGCAGTCGGCGCGCGTGCGGCGGGAGTCCTACATCGGCCCCTGGCTGCCGGAACCCGTGGACACCAGTCTTGACCCCACTGTCGGCGCCGAACGCGGCGAAGCGCTGGAGCTGGCCTTTCTGCTCCTGCTGGAGAGGCTCAACCCCACCGAGCGCGCCGCTTACGTCCTGCGCGAGGCTTTCTACTACCCCTATCCGCAGATAGCGGAGATCCTGCGGCTCACCCCGGTCAATGTCAGGCAGATCGTGAGCCGCGCCCGCAGGCGTGTGACCGCCGTCCGCCACGAGCCCATCGACAGGCTCCAGCACCGGCGCCTCCTGGAGACGTTCCTCGACGCCGCCCAGACGGGAAACGTCGGCGCCCTGGAGAAGCTCTTCGCCGCCGACGTCGTCAGCTCCTCCGACGGCGACGGCATCAGGGGATCGGCCAAGTTCCCTGTGCTGGGCATTGAGCGGGTGGCCAGGTTCGTGGCCGCGTTCTCACCGCGGTTCTGGCCGGGCACCGCCGTCACGTGGGTCGAGATGAACGGGCTGCCAGGCGTGCTCGTCACCCGGGACGGCAGCGGCGTCGCCCTGCTCGCCATGGAGGCCTCAAGGGAGGGGATCCACCACCTGTTGTGGGTCCTCAATCCGGCCAAGATCGAGGCCTTCGAGCGGTCTCGCAGCCGCGTTGTCACAACGTAACGGGCTGTCCGGTCTTATCTGCCAACAATGAAGGAGGCGGCAGACCATGACCGAGGCGGGCGCCGAGTCGCTGGCGGAGATGCTCGACGAACGGCAGCACCTGCTCGGGATTGCTCTGTGCATGTTCGGCTCGGACACCACGGCCGACCACGTCGTCCAGGAGACCTATCGCCGCTGGTACGCCCTCGACGAGGAAGAGCGCGCCGCCATCGCGGTGCCGCGCGCCTGGCTGACGCGGACGGCGGGAAGCATCTGCCTGGAGCTCCTGGCCGACCCCGACCCCGACCACGTGCCCGGCGGCCGGGTGACGCGGGCCCAGCCCGTGCCGTACCCGGCCTCGTACCAGGCCGGGTATGGCCCGGAGATGCTCGCCAGGCACGAGCGGGTGGCCCGCCGGTTCGCCGCGGCCTGCCAGGCGGGCGACGCCGAGGCGCTGCGGGAAGTCCTGGCCGCCGACGCGATCGTCGTCAGCGATGGCGGCGGCAAGGTGCGCGTCGCCGTACGGCCGACTTACGGTGCGGACGCGGTCGCGCGGGTCGTCACGGCGTTGCTGATCGACCAGCCAGGAACCGAGCCGGCCATCGGATCGGTGAACGGCAGGACGGGGCTCGTGCTGCGGCGGGCGGGCAAGGCCGTGGCGGTGGTCAGCGTGAGCGTGGCCGGAGCCGAGGTCACGGCGGTGTGGATCATCCTGAACCCCGACAAGCTCCAGCGTTGGCACTGAAGGGCGTACCAGTGCACGACGATCCTCTCCACTGACACGACTACACCGGGGCGGAATTCAGGCCGCTCTACTCCGTGCGTCGCCGTGACCGGCGGCAGCTCCTCCCACGGGCGGGCCGGCGGCAACGCGGCCCACCGTTTCGCGGGTGGCGCGGATGCGGCGGCGCTCGTCAGGGGTGGTGCCGCCCCACATCCCCTCCGCCTCGCCGGTTTCGACGGCCCAGGTCAGGCACTGCACGCGCACCGGGCAGCCCTGGCAGATCCGCCGGGCGAGCACGGTGTGCCAGGCCGGCCCTCCGGATGGTCCGCGGTGTGGGTGTATGGACGCTGGGCCGAGCAGGCTGCCCGGGTACTTCTCCGGGTCGAGCATGGTCTGCGTCCTCTCGCCCTTGAGCAGGCGGCGCGTGAAGCCAGCCTGACCGTCTTGGAGATGCAGATCATCAAACTCCTTGCCGGCGGCGCCACCACCAGGCAGGTCGCCGTTCTGCTTCACCTGTCGCCGCACACGATCAGCACGCACCTCCGGCACGTCTTCACCAAGCTCGGGATCAGCTCGCGCGTCGAGCTCACCAGGCTCCCTCTCGAACACGAGGCCGCCTGTCACAACCGAGGGGGCTGCCCTGTCTTAGCTGACGACAGGGGCGCACCACAGCGCCCAGAGAGCCAGAAGGGTGCCAACAATGAAAATCGTGGTGATCGGCGGGACCGGGCTCATCGGGTCGAAGCTGGTGAAGAAGCTGGGCGAGCACGGCCACGAGGCCGTGGCCGCGTCGCCGAACACCGGCGTCGACACGCTGACCGGGGAAGGTCTGGCCGAGGTGCTGAAGGGCGCCCAGGTCGTGATCGACGTGTCGAACTCGCCCTCGTTCGAGCGCGAGGCCGTCATGAAGTTCTTCCGGACCTCCACCGGCAACCTGCTGGCGGCCGAGGCGGCTGCGGGCGTGGGCCATCACGTGGCGGTGTCGATCGTGGGGACCGAGCGGATGCCGGAGAACGGCTACTTCGCGGCGAAGATCGCCCAGGAGAAGCTGATCGAGAAGTCGGGCATCCCGTTCTCGCTGGTGCACTCCACCCAGTTCTTCGAGTTCGCTCGCGGCATCGCCGACGAGGGCACGGTCGACGGCAAGGTGCACATCGCGCCGGTGCTGTTCCAGCCGATCGCGGGCGACGACGTGGCCCAGGCGGTCGGCAGGACCGCGGTGGGCACGCCGCTGAACGGCCGGATCGAGATCGCCGGACCGACCCAGTACAAGATGGACGAGTTCTTCCGCAAGGCGTTGGCCGCCTGGGGCGACACCCGCGAGGTCGTCGTCGACCCGCAGGCGCGCTACTTCGGCAGCGTGCTCGGCGAGCGGTCGCTGGTGCCCGCTGACGGCGCGCAGCTCGGCACCATCACCTACAAAGACTGGCTCGACCAGTCCAACGCGAAGTAGGGCGAGGCGATGGACAAGCCGCGGTCGACCGCGTGGCAGACGGCGTTGACCGTGCTGCAGGAGGCGCAGCCTCCGTTCATCCCCGAGGGCGCGCACGTGATGACCGTGGTCATCGAGTACCCGCCCGGAGACCCTGGCGCGCCGCCGCATCGCCACCCGGGTCCCGCCTTCGGCGTCGTCCTCGAGGGCGAGATGCTGATGGAGCTGGAAGGAGAGCCGGAGCGGGTGATCCGCGCCGGCGAGGCGTTCTGGGAGCCGGGTGGCGACGTCATCCACTACCAGGACGGCAACAATCGCGACGATGTCCCGGTACGGTTCACGGTCACCATGCTGTGCGAGCCGGGCAAGCCGATGTTCACGCTGGTGGAAGAGGCCGAGCTGGCCCAGCGCAAGGAGCGCCGCGCGCCACGCCCGTCCTGAACCCCGGCGAAGTATCCGCAGCGTGACGGCACCGGCTGCCGTCGTCGCTGCCTGATCCCAGGATCGAACCAGGCCGCCGGCCCACCGGCCGGCGGTCCGATCCGCCCTGCCAACAACCCGAGGTATGACACGAATGAACCACGAACGACCGGTCCGGATCGGCACGCTCGGCAGCCTGCGTGAGCACCTGCAGTGGGCGATCGAGCTGGAGCATGCGACGTTGCCGCCGTACTTGACGGCGCTGTACTCGCTGGATCCGGAGCGTAACCCGGCGGCTGT
>NZ_BMRC01000070.1 GCF_014648435.1 Nonomuraea spiralis | reverse complement strand
AGGCGGTGAGAAGGCCGACCAGTGCAAGCACGGCGGCGGCTCTCCGACCCTATCCGCGCGGACATCGCAGCTGGCCGGCTGAAGCCTGGCCAGGCACTCCCCTAAGAGACTCGGCTGATGCAGCAGTACGAGCTCGGCCGCGTCGCCGTACGCCAGGCGCTCGGGGTACTACGCAGCGAGGGATTGGTCGTCACCGTGAAGCGTAAGGCCGTACGTTCGCCCTCAAGTCCCAGTCGAGCGAGTAGTTATCTCGGAACCCACAGAGGTCAGCGCCCGCATGCCGTCACCCGACGAACGGCGACAGCACACCATTCTGGAGGGTGTTCCCATCTTCGTACTGAGCACACAAGGCACTAAGCGAGTCCTTCCGGGCGACCGAACGATATTGGTGTGAAATAACAAAGAGACGAAAGCGGACAAAAGTTACATTGATGACTAGAATGGTAGTGACACCCCCTGGCGGGCCTCGAGGTACAGCAAGACAAGATTGGAGCAAAGAACTCCAATCGGCCGCATTTCGGACACTAGTTACATGCGCAACAACGAACGATCACACTTCGATAGCCCCCTGCCCCATAGGCACAAGCAGGGCTAATGTGCATACGTGACCATTACCCCCCCGCAGGACATTCGTGCCAGCTTGGCAGATTTTGTCCGATTCCGGCGTGAGCACCTGACCGGAGACGAGAAGGGCGAGGCACAAGTCTTCCTAGACAGGCTTTTTCGCGCCTTCGGGCATGGCGGAATACATGAAGCTGGAGCTTCCTTAGAGACACGTATCAAAAAACGCGATTCCAAAGGGACTGCCTTCGCGGACCTGATGTGGAAGCCGCGATGCCTTATTGAGATGAAAAAGGCGAGAGCAGATCTCTCCCGCCACTACCGCCAAGCTTTTGACTACTGGGTCGACGCGGTCCCGCATCGCCCCCGCTATGTGACTCTGTGCAATTTCGACGAGTTCTGGGTATACGACTTCGACAACCAGATGGACGCACCGGTTGATTGCGTACTACTGGATCAGCTACCAGAACGGTATGAAGCACTCTCATTTCTTCTCCCCGAGGACGTGAAACCTAGCTTCAATAACGACCTCGTTGCAGTGACGCGGGAGGCAGCGGCTTCGGTCGCAGAAGTATTCACCTCAATGCATGCTAGAGGAATACCCCGGGACGCCGCACAGCACTTCACTCTTCAGTCAGTGATGGCCATGTTCTCCGAAGACATCGGCCTCCTCCCACGCCACATGTTTACTCACGCCCTAGAAGAGTCGATGGACGGCGGCAGCGCCTACGACCTACTAACGGGGCTGTTTCGCGAGATGAACACCCCCGGTACCACACCTGCTGGGCGTTACAAGGGAACGCCTTACTTCAATGGCGGACTCTTCGCGAACATAACAGCAATCGAACCCAGCGCAGAAGAGCTGGAACTCCTACATCGAGCGTCACAAACAAATTGGGCGGCTGTTCGTCCAGAGATTTTCGGCACTCTATTCGAAGGGTCGATGTCCAAGGGCGAACGGCACGCGTGGGGAGCGCACTTCACCAGCCAAGCCGACATCGTCAAAGTTGTGGGGCCTACTATTGTCGAGCCATGGCGAGAGAAGATTCTCAAAGCGGGCAGTATTCCTGAACTGGAGAAGCTTCTTGGCGATATGCTTCGCTTCAAGATCCTCGACCCGGCCTGTGGCTCCGGCAACTTTCTCTATGTCGCCTATCGTGAGATGCGCCGCCTCGAACACGAAATCAATACTCTCATCGGGGAGCGACGGCGCGGCAGCCTATACGGTCAAGGCGCGATCTCCTATGTACCAGCAGACCATTTCTTCGGCATGGACATCAATAGCTTCGCCGTAGAAATCGCCAAAGTCACAATGATGCTCGCCAAGAAGCTGTCGTCTGTTGAACTCGATGACAACCAAGAGACGCTTCCACTCGCAAACTTAGATAGCGTCATCGTAGCAAGAGATGCACTTTTCAGCCCATGGCCTGAGGCGGATGTCATCATCGGAAACCCGCCCTACCTTGGCCGCCGTTTCATGAACGACGAACTAGGCCCGGAATACACGAATCGGCTAGCCACGAAGTATCCCAGAATAGGCGGCGTTTCCGACTACGTGTGCTATTGGTTCCCTCTAGCACACGACCGCCTTCCCGCAGGGGGCAGGGCTGGCTTCGTAGCAACATCCGCTATACGCCTGGTGGAAGGGCGCAAAGCGAGTCTAGATTACGTCACGGATAACGGCGGAGTAATTTTCAACGCGTTATCAAGTCAGCCATGGCCAGGCGATGCATCTGTACATGTGTCGATAGTGAATTGGAGCAAGGAGGAGGATGTTACACCCAAGATTCTGTGGCTTAACAATGGCGATTTACGTCTGGAAATGGACTACATCCCGGGATCTTTAGCGCCTGACTTCGATGTACGCGACGCGGAGCCGCTTGCCGCAAACCGGAAACCTCAAGTTTGCTTCCAGGGTCAAACTCCAGGCGTCACAAAGGGTTTTGTGCTTAACGAAAAGCAATATAGGGCGGTCCTCGCGATGGAGCCCAGCGCATCCGATGCCATCCATCCGTTTCTCGGTGGACGCGAGATGCTGAACAAGATCGATATCGATCGCTGGGTGATTGATATCGAACACGAGGAGCTATTTGAAGTAGAGGCGCGCTATCCACATCTACTTAAACAGCTCAAAAATGAGGTCCTTCCGGAGCGTAGGCGTGCCGCCGAGAAGGAAGAGCTTAAGACCGCTATACTGCTTGCCGCGAACCCGAAGGCCAGGCCGAATCGACATCATGCCGGCTTCTTATCTACTTGGTGGCAACTCGGCTATCGACGCAACGATATGCTAGACGCTCTTGCTAGCATCGATCGTTATCTTGCCACCTCTCGAGTGGCGAGCGTAAATCGCGATACGGTCTTTGAATTCGTCGACTCGACGGTCCATCCTAGCGACGCCATGACTGTTTTCGCTTTCGCCGATGATTACTCCTTTGGCATCTTGAGCTCCGCGCTCCACCAAGCCTGGATTGTCGCACGCTGCTCCCGCTTCAAGGGCGACCCTCGCTATACGTCCACGACAGTATTCGACAGCTTCCCGTGGCCTCAAGAGCTATCTGAGAGGCAAGCAGCTTCAGTAGCCGAAATCAGCGGTTCCATCGTAGAGCTGCGCAGCGATTACCTTGAGCGGGGCATTACCCTGGCAAGGCAATACAACGATCTGAGACTACCCGGTAAGAGTAAGCTACGTGATCTCCATGAAGATCTAAATAAGGCCGTGCTGGCGTGTTACGGCTTCACAGATAAGGATGATTATCTCGCTCAACTTTTCGCGCTTAATCAGGATCTCTTGGACTCCCCTGTTGCAGTACGCGGCCCTGGTGGATCCGGGTTAAAGGGTGTCCGAGTCTCCGACTACCGTCTCCGATAAAAAGCCTGGCACGTGCATAGGCCGTACTTGCAGATCGCATGAAACTGCTACGGCATGAAGAGGACATCCAACGAAACTATCGTGATAGGTAGTGGCGTGCCTCATAGACTCACATAGCCGACGAGCTGCTGTACATCGGCGGCGGGCCCGGTAATTTTAGCGTACGTTGTATATATGGATGCCAAGAAGATCATTTGGGTCATGCCGTTTGACCCGAGCAATCACAAGCCGGAGACCGAGGGCCAGGCCAGGCGCTGTGGATGGCATGGGACCAACGAAGGTATCCCCTGCGGGGAGGAGCCCTTCGCTAGTGTCAAGTTCCGCTACTCCGACTTCCAGCCCGTCTACTCCGCGTGTAAGCGCGCCGTTCGAGAGATTTCTGCGCGATACGGCTTCCCTATCCCGCCCGACCATTGATGCCTGTATGCCGAAGCTATCTCTGCATAAAGGGGACGTCGTAACCAGGCGGCTGGCCGTTCATCAGCTCGCTGAGGTCCTCGTCAGTGAGGGCAAGCTCGTAGGCGTTGCTGGCTTGTTGCGGATCCCAGCCGTGGTTCAGCGCCATGCGTATGGTCGCCGTCACGAGCGCCGGCCGTATGGCCATCGTCCGTTCTCCCCACCAGGCGTCCGGGCGTGAGCAGGGGAGCGACACCAGAAGGATGCGACCCGACGTGTCGGCCAGTTCCACGGCGAACGTCATTAGGCCCCAGCTGTTCCCGTGGAAATACGTGGGCTTACGGCGGACGCGCCAGTGGAACGCGGTGCCATCGAGGTGATGAGTCGCGCACCCTTCTTCGGGATCGCCATGAGAGGCCTCCTGCTCTGTTCCGTCGCTGTTCCGTGGGAGGGTCGAGAACAGTGAAAAACGACGAGAGCCGGTCGCAACAGTAACCCCTGGTCAGGCTTCTGATCGATAGATTTTCGCTGGTAGCCGCGCAGGGCATCGGAGATCACCCAGATCTACGAGGGCACCAACCAGATCCAGCGCATGGTGATGGCGCGCCAGGTTCTCAAGTAGATGATCGACGTGCGGGAACCCGGTGAGTGATCATGCGCGAAGCCGGGTTACGCATGTTGGTGGTGCCGCTCCGTGATCACTGGCCGCGAGGTACGCGAGGTGCCATGATCGCGGCTTATGGACATTGACGGCTTCTGGGAACTGGTGGAGCGTTCGGCCCGCGAGACCGGCACCAGGTCGGCGCGACTGGAGTGGCTTGAGGATCAACTCTGCGGCCTGTCCGCCGAGGAGATCGTGGACTACGAGGTCTGGTTCACGGTGTGTGCCAGCCGGGCCTGCTCCTGGGACATGTACGCGGTGTACTGGACCATCACCGGATTCGGCTCGTCAGACGGCTTCGAGTACTTCGTGAGCTGGCTGATCAGCCGCGGTCGTGATGCCTTCGAGAAGGTCGCCGACTGTCCTGATCGGATCCTTGAGCTGCCGGATGTGCAACGCCTCTTCGAGTGGATGAAGAATTTCGTTCACCGCCGGACGACCTGGTCCAGCGACGGCAGGTTCCGGCTCAAGAGGGTCACTCGCGTCCGCAGAGAAGTGTGGCCACGTGAGGAGAACCCGGAGTTCGAGTCCTTCGCGTACGTCACCTTCGGGTCGTACGTGCAGGTGACCGGCCTGGAGGTGGACAGTTTGCGGGAGGCGGTTCGCGCACGGGGTGTCGACAGCAAGTTTCCTTTTCTCACCTTTCACGCGCAGCCCGACGGTGAGAAATGGGATTTCGACGACGAGGCGGAGTTCGTTCGTCGTCTGCCACAGCTCGCAAGGCAATACGGCCTTACCCGGTGAGGTTTTCTCGCTGGTGATCACTTCCGGATTGCGTTGAGGTCCAGAGCGGGGCGGTGTGCTCGCGCAGGGCGTGGAGGCTGCGTATGAGGCCTTTGACGATGCGGGGGTGCCTGAGCGGAGAATGGCGTCGTGACTGATCTCTACGCGGTAAGGGTGCTGGCCGTCGATCCAGCGCGTCGCCGCATACAACTGCGGGTAACTGCCTTCAACCCGGACGTCTGGCACTGGCCGCTGCCCGACAAGAGCTTCTTCCTCCGCGATCTGGAAGAGGATGAGTCCATACTGGACCTTCTTGTTGACGAGGACGACGGGATGAATCGCGACTTCGTCGAGAGTGTGGAGCGCACTGCGACGCGCAACTACCCCTTCACGGCGGCGGCCGAAGAACGGCTGTCCGAAAGTGGCAGAGGATTTCCCTGGGAGGATGAGGGGCCGTTCAACGAGATGTCTCCTGAATCCGCCGCTGCCTTCCTCCGATGCGAGGAGATACACGTAGGGGCCGACTACGACGTGGTGGTCACCGACTCACGGCTGATCGAGCATCTGAAAGCCGGCGACTGGTGGCGCACCACCGCTTACCCCGGCGCGGACTGACGCGGCGAAGCCGACGGGCAGCACAGGAGTCAGGCAGTGACGTTTTCCCAGTGAACGTTTTTCATCCTCGCGCCGCCTGCGCGACTCGGTGATTTTGCAGGACGGCGATGGCCTTGCACAGGTGGCCGGCCTTGGACGGGCTGCAACGTAGCTTC
>NZ_BMRC01000069.1 GCF_014648435.1 Nonomuraea spiralis | reverse complement strand
TAGGGGAGTGCCTGGCCAGGCTTCAGCCGGCCAGCTGCGATGTCCGCGCGGATAGGGTCGGAGAGCCGCCGCCGTGCTTGCACTGGTCGGCCTTCTCACCGCCTGCGGCGGCGCCACGTGGGGAGGGGTTCCCACTGGTGGAGTCTAGGAGAATCGAGCTTCTGACTTCCTGCTTGCAAACGGGAGCCAGCCACAACGTCGAGGGGTCTTCCTCCCGGTCAAGTGGCAGATGGTGCGTGTTGCTAGGCGCTTGCGGGTGTCGACGTTGCTGTACCCCGCTGCTGTACAGCACTGAACTGAACGCCAGCGTCCGATCCGTAGCAGGTCAGGGTGTTCACGATTGGCCGTGGGTGTCTCAACATGCGACCGGCTTGGGCGAACGGGTCCAGCCGGCCACCGTCAGCGCTTGCTCTTCCCAATCCTGATCAAGCACCACAACCACCGAAACCACAGAGCCCACTACCGTACGCCCGGCTCCACACCCTGGGCCACATCCAGGCGACCACGTTGCTCCTGGCCATCGTCCCGGTGCATGTTGTCGCGTCCGCCTGGGTCACGCCGCCCCCTCGATCACCTTGGGCGTTTACGCCCACGCCATCCGCTCCGCAGAGGCCTCGGCTGCGGACATCGCACCCAGGCGATCAAGGAGTTATCGCCCCGTGTTGACAGAGGTGTAAGTAGAATCCTGAGATTGTCAGGACAAACAAAGGCCCGTCCCAGGTTCCCCCCACGATGTGACGCGCGGGGCTTATGGGTCAATCGACTTCCACCATCCGCGGCACGTGTTCCACTGGCAGCCGGTGAATCAGCTTGCTGTCTTCCCCAGGAACCAGTTCTACGATCTCGTCATCAGGCATTGCCTCAAGCTCTTCAATCGGGACGAGGCATGTTGGCCGCTGGAAAATATATTGCTCCTCGATATCGAACTCGATGGATTTGCTGCCCAGATCAACGACCAATGGCTGCATTTGGACGATGGCGCTGCTAGGCGTGGATTGTGCTGCAATAATTCGGGCTCCAGATACCTTGATTGAAATGCTGCGCCAATCCGATGAGTAGACCTTCCCTAGCAGGAGGTCCGCAACGGTACCGATGCGATGCATCTGCCTCTCGCTTATATCTGCAAGCGGGGGGATCGTGACCCGGGCTAGGGTGTACTGCTGGAAGATGAGTAGTGCCTTGACGAACTCCATCAGGTCAGCAGCACGCTGGGTAATCGAGGCAGCCCTTCCGGTACCACTACGCGGTTTCCGAGTTCGCCTGCGCCCTGTATGCCGAGCACCGTTGCATTGCCCGGCAGGAGGTCACGAATGAACCGCAGCGACGAAAGCACCTGCATCGGCGTCTTTCCGGTCAGGTCATTAAGGGTGAAATGAAAGCCGTAGCGGCCACTCATTCCATTTGCTTTGACGACCATCGAGAAAGTACCAGCGGAATCTTGAGCTGCAAGACTATTGCCTCCCTCAACTTGGCCGGCCGACCGAACGGGATTGACAAGGGGAACACGATGGAGAACGTGGCCACCTTCGCTCAAGAGCCGAACTTCAAGATCAGGAAGCAAGGTGTCAACGCTGGCGATAAAAGAGATTAGTCCCGGTCCTTCATCAGCAAGACCAGTGGGATCGTCAAGTACCGTTACCGTGCCAGGGATGTCCTCCAGTCTGGTTCCGTACTCCCAGAATTCCTGGACCGCTGCCGCCTCTGGCGATCCCTCCTCTGGTGTCAGGTGGAAGTGCGCCCGAATCGGCCGGAGCTGGGCTATGCCTTCTGTGCGATAGAAGGCACGGATGACCACGCAACGGGTGGCATCGATGCCGTGGTATTTGGCGTAGGCAACCTCATGCTGCTGGGCAGGCGCTATTTGCCCATTGCTGAAGTCCGGCGCTGACTCGATGGTGATTGTGTAGCGATAGAATGGGTCAGACTTCTGGAGAAGGTCCTCGATCTCTACCATTTTCGCCAGAGCCACACCGGCAAGTGACCCACCCGGGGCAACCTCCAGCGGCGCGGATCCGATACGCATTGCCTGCATGATGAGATCGGACAGACGCTCTCTGCCGTTCCCTATGAAGTAATCGACGGCGGCCGGATGATGCGATGCCAGCAGTTCGAGCCGCGTCAGCCCCTCCCACGCAGTGGGAAAGGCGCTGTCGGCAGTCTCTCGCTCAAACCACGCCCGCTGCTCCCGGGTCGGGTCCCACGGCATGAGCACTGTCCAACATTTGACATCCATGCCGGTGCTGGCCACCTCGGCCTGGAAGGAGGAGAAGGAGTCCAACACCTGCGTCTTCTGACCAGCCTCCAGAGACTTGAAGAACTTCTTGATCTGGTACACATCCCAGCCGTCCGGCGTCCAGATTCTCACGTCCATACCGCCGTCGCCCTGGGAGGGGGTGATGTGTTGAGCACCGTCGGGATACTCGCTGAAGAGCAGGAGGGCAGCCAGGTCCTCCATATCTTGGCCGCTGAGGGTTGCCCAGGGAACACGGGTCATGGACCGTAGCGTAACCGTGCGGCCGTTGCGCCGACAGGGGAAGCAGAGCGTGTAACGATGATGTATGAGATCGCGGACGGGGCGCGGGAAACGCGGTTTCCGAAGGTCTTCCTGACGGCCGGAACATTCCACAGCGGAGTACGGTGCCACCGACTACCGTGGCGCCCATGCCAGCGACCAATAGCTTGTACGACCTACCCGCTGCACAGATCGACTATCAGGCGGTCCGGGACTTCGTGCTGACTGCCGAGCAAGCCGATCTCCTTACCGAGTCGATCACTCTGGAGCTCAAGCAGAAACGCAGCGGCAACAACGTGGCCGAGGCGGTTGCGGCTCTCAGCAACACGGACGGCGGTCTAGTGCTCGTGGGAGTCTCTGAAGAGGAGACAGGCGAGGCTCGATTTAAGGGCATCAGCCAGCGGGACTTCGAAGGACTTATGGCTCACCTGCGCGACCTCGTACCGCGGGCTCTGCCGGAGGCGATCCCAATACGGATTCCAAACACGGACAAACTCGTCGCACTGCTCCGTATCGATGCGGACGCCGTTCTCCATCCTGTTCTGGTCAGGGGGACAACCCTCTACAGGATCCCCGGCCACAATGTACCGGCTGACCGCCAACGCGTGCTCGATCTAGTCGCGCGTGATCAAACAGGATTCGTGGGGACGCAGATACCGTCCGGAGCAATCAGCTTTCCACCTCCTCTCGCGGGAAGCGCGCCCGACTTCCCACTGTGGCCGGACGAACACACCACCCTGGTGACCGTTCGTTTCAAGGGAGAAGTTCTGCTGCCGCAACGAATCCTTGAACGCCCGTGGCTGGGAAGTGTTGCCAAGGAAGCGGCCCTCGACGCTCTGAACCGTTCCCCCATCCCCGACAAGGTCTGGGGAATGGCGCCGCCGCAGCAATCCTCGGCCTGGCAGATCACGGAGGCCAGGGCGACGTCGTTCAAGATGCGTGCTCCTCTTCAGGGGACCGTTGAGAGCGCCGGCGGGGTGCCGGTCAGTGCGTCCGCGTTCTTGAGCCTTGCCGGCCGAACCTTGTCGATCCTTCTGGGGATGCGCTGCCATCTGAAGCAGAACGAGGTCATCCCGCTCGGCCTAGAAGACCTCTACTGGTGTGTACTGGCCGAGTTGGTGTCCATTTCGAGCGCGTGTGACGCCGTGTCGACCGCGATCGGTGCGGCGGAGCCGAGCGAACTGCAGGCATGGGAGGGCTGGCTTCAGCCTCAGAGCGACTTGCGTGTACCAATCGTCCTCAACATCAACGACTACCCGAGGGACGGGACCGAGCAGCCGATCGGGGGCTGGTTCCCACCCGCACGGCCCCGAGGCCGGAGCGTCGCAGATCTTGACGCCATGGCCCGCGATTGGATTACCGTCCTGCTGCTAGAGATGGGGCTGCGTGACTTCGAGAAGTGGCTGAGCAACATCGCGCTTCCGGAGTGGGCACAGCATATGCGCTTCCAATAGGCGTGGATCGGAAGCCAACCCGCTGGTCAGCCATCTCATTCGGCGGCAAGGGCCGACGAAGTCGGTCCGCGGCAGCCGATCGCCCCAACTTCGGCGGTGGGCACCGAAGTCCGCGATCGTCACGGCCTTGACCGGCCCCTTTGGAGTGAACTCGTGGCACGAGATTGGCAAGGGTCGGGCCTGGTGATGTGCGGCTCACGAAGATCGCGAGTTCTCGCTGAGAGTTGGTGAGGTTGCGATACTTTGGTGCTATAGACAACTTCTGAGTTGTATGTCAGCGAAAGTGATTATTAGCAGACGTTCCCTTGCTGGGCTGCAAGCACGCTGACATGCGGATGGTCATGCACTGAGTTGGGTAGTAGCAAGCATGGATGTTGCTGACCGCAGGGGAGGCCTGTCGGCGATATAGAAGATCGGAGGGTGTGGGTGTGGGGATAGTGAGGGAGATGCAACGTTGACATGGTGGGTGGCCTTGATTGCTGGCGCGTTTGGTCTCTTGGGAGCACTATGCGGCGCTCAATTACAGGCCTGGAACGCTCGGAAGGATCGTGCCGAGCAACAGCAGTTTGAAAAGCAGCAGCGAGATCTCACCGTTCGCCGAGAACTGTATGCGGAATTCGCCCGGATTGCAGACGAATCGGCAGACGTGCTGATGAGAATTTATCATACAAGTCAATGGCTTGTCGGCCTCGACAAAGATGACGAGCTACGCCCAGAGCTCGAAGAGGACGCAAAAGAAGCTCGCGATAATTTTGACGAGATGATACTTACACTAAAGACCATACGGTGGCAGATAGAACTTGTAGCGCCAGCTAATGTCATAGCATCTGTCGCTGCTATACATAATACTTTTTCGGAGAGCGAATTGATGAAGAATCCCGATGATTATGATTATCTCGTGAAGGCTATTCGGCAGTTTGTAAAGCAAGGACGCATCGACTTGGGTCATCCTCCAAATGAGGATTTCCGGGTCTAATATCGGCAATATGCCATGCGCTTCGACTGGCTGCGATAGTTTGCTCCTGCGTCATTGCGATTTGGTTTCGGCGTAAGCCACCTACAAGGGCGGGCTCGCCAACTCCCAGCCAAACCCCGGTGTAACGTCCTTGGAGGCCAACGTTGAAGTAGAAGAGGTGCAACGAGAAGCCGAACGGATCCACGCGGACTATGGCGATTCCTGATCGCTGCAAATCTGCGGGTCTGTGCCGCCCGGACGTCTATGTGTGCGTAGGCGGTGCTGGCCCGGACCGGCCGAAGAGCCGCAGCCGGGCCAGCTTGCCGCCAGCGCGCGGCCGGGGCGCCGCAGGCGACGCGGCCCTTGATGACGTGTAGAGAAGTTGCTTTTAGGGCTGCCCGGTGTCTGGTCATATCTCGTCGTGATGAGGCGCGGCGGCGGTCCAGATGTGTACGAAGCTTGTGAGGTAGACCGCGGCTGCGCCCTGCTCCTCCTTGTGGTGGAGGTGCATGACGGGGGCGTTGGCGGCTGGGGTGGCGTAGGCGTGGAGATTGACAAGGAGTTCGTTGTCTGCTCGGAAGATGGAGTTGTAGAGGACGGTTCGATGGAGGCGGATCTCTACATTGGGGACGTCGTGTAGCCGGCGGTAGAGGGTTAGGGCGTTCTTGATGCGGGCGGCCATGACTTCGGGGCCGATGCCCTCGTCGGTGCCGCGTCTGGCGACCTGGGGGCTGTTGGGGTCGCCGAGGAGGATTCGAATCTTGACGCCTGTGTGGGCTCGGGCGGTGAGGGTGTCGAGGATCTTGCCGTCTTCCGGGAGGAACAGGCCGCTGTAGGTGAGGATGTCGATCTCTTCGGTTGCGCCTTGGAAGAGGGCGTGCCAGACGCTCTGGGGGACGGCCCAGCGGTGGGGGTAGATGGCGCGTACGTCGCCGGCGAGGGCGAGGTGTTGTTGGGCTACCTGTGGCCAGAGGTCGGCTTCGTGGACCTGGAGGAGGTCGGCGATGGCCCAGCGGTGGCGCGGGTAGGGGATGCGGCCCTGGAGCCAGCGGTGGACAGTCTTGGGATCCACGGTGAGGGCTGCCGCGACGTCTGTCGGGGTGATGCGGGCTGCGAGCATCGCGTTGCGCAGGTGGTCGTTCATGGGGGCCGCCGCTCCTGTGAGGGAACCGTCGTTGCCTGCGACGTTAACATGAGACGTCTCTAGACGTCCCCTAGTTGCGGTGTAGAGGTTCCGGGTGTCTGGCCGATGCTCGTGGGGCCGGAAGAGCCACCGAAGGGACGGAACTCATGCAAAGCGGCCGAGCACAGAGCCTCGCTTATCAGCAGCGTCTGCTGACGGAGCTGGGGAACGGGCTACGACCTCGGGGTATCGCGGCCGTCTTGATGGCGGCTGAGGATGGGCGTCCTGAGTTGAGCGTCCAGGATCGTCGCTCTCGGATCCGCAAGGTCTACGTCAACGTCCCGTTCTACTGGTTCTATTGGGGCGATCAGCCCGACGAGCGGACCAGTTGCCTCAATCTGGAGGCTGCCGTCGACCGGGTTGAGCAGGTTGCCCGGAACGGCTGGCGCGCGGGTGAGCAGGCCGAGCTGCGCATCGATCTGGGTCTGATCTCTGATGCGTATCGGCGTGCCTGACGGCATGGCTGTGGACGAATCTCCGTGGCTGACGGGCGGTGCTGTCTACGCCCAGATCGCGGAGCGGCTTCGGGCGCGGGTCGTTGCCGGTCGGTATCCGGCGGGCGGTTCACTGCCGTCCGAGGCTGAGTTGTGCGCGGAGTTCCGAGTGGCCAGGAACACCCTCAGGCGCGGCCTCGCCATCTTGGAGCAGGAGGGGGTCGTTGTCACGGTTCCCTCGAAAGGCCGCGTGGTGCCGGGGCCGCGGGCGGACACCGCGTACCGATATCAGGTGATCGCCTCTGAGCTGCGCGCTCAGATCGAGAGCGGCGCCCTCGCCGCGGGGGCTGTGTTGCCGAGCGAGAAGGAGCTGCGGCAGCGGTACGAGGCTTCGCGGGATACGGTGCGGCGGGCGCTCGACGTTCTGGAGGGTGAAGGGTTGGTCGTGGTCGAGCATGGACGGGGCCGGTTCGTTCGAGGATGAGACGTCCTGGGACGTCCGCATCTGCCCCTAG
>NZ_BMRC01000068.1 GCF_014648435.1 Nonomuraea spiralis | reverse complement strand
CGTGGCATGGCAACCCGCTACGACAAGCTCGCCGTACGCTACGAAGCCGTCGTCATCATCGCCGCGATCAACCAGTGGCTCAAAGCCTTATGAAACACGGCCTAAGACGTTGATGTTGCTGACGGATCTCGGCTTCGTGGCCTACTTCACGATCACCGGCCTCGGCCTGATCCCGCCCGAGTGGGCCTTCGCCGACTACGCCGATCCGCTGATGGTCGACTGGAACTGGTCGTTCCTCTGGATCGACCTCACGGCCAGCGCGACCGGCCTGACCAGCCTGTGGCTCCTGCGCCGCGCCCGGCCCACCGGCGAGCCGCTGATGCTGGTCTCGCTGGTGCTGACGGCCGCCTCGGGGCTGATGGCGATCGCGTTCTGGACGTTGCGCGGCGACTTCGCGCTCGCCTGGTGGATCCCCAACCTCTACCTGCTGCTCTTCCCGTTGCCGGCCATCGCCGGGCTCACCGTCCGGGGAAGAAGTCCGCACTCTGGACGTATTCCATCGCCTTGACGAACCCGGGGTCGGTCAGCCGGCGCTCCGCCTCCTCGGGGGAGACGTCCTCGACGCGGGTCTGGATCCACCACAGGTTGCCCCACGGGTCGCGTACCCGGCCGACGCGGTCGCCGAAGAACAGATGGGTGACCTCGGTGACGGACGTGCCGCCGGCCTCGACCGCCCGGCGATGGGCGGCGTCGGCGTCGGGCACGTACAGGCGGAGGAAGCCCGGCGTCGGCGGCCACTCGGGGCGGGCGTCGAACATCATCACCACCGCGTTCCCGATCCGCGCCTCGGCGTGCGCGATCCGGCCCTCCTCGTCGGCCATCCGGCCCAGTTCCACGGCGTCGAAGGCGGCCTCCAGCCAGGTGATCAGGCCGTCCGTGTCGGATGAGATGAGCCACGGCGTCACGGTGGTGTAGCCCTCGGGGATGGGGTTGACGGTCATGATGTGCCCTCCGGAATCGGTGCGATGGGAAGACGATAGGAGGCCAGTAGGTCAGTTCTTGTCCTACATCGCGGGCATTCTTGGGGCATGACGTCTTTGCGGTTGCTGAGCCTGCTGTCGCTGCTGCAGACCCCGCGTGAGTGGCCGGGCGGCGAGCTGGCCGAACGGCTCGGGGTCAGCCGCCGTACGATCCGGCGCGACGTCGAACGGCTGCGCGACCTCGGCTACCCGGTGGCCGCGTCCATGGGCGCGGACGGCGGCTACCGCCTGGTCGCGGGCACGGCCATGCCGCCGCTGCTGCTCGACGACGAGGAGGCCGTGGCCATCGCCGTCGGCCTGGTCACCGCCGCCAGGCATCCCGTGCAGGGCATCGAGGAGGCGTCGGTACGCGCGCTGGCCAAGCTGGAGCAGGTGTTGCCGGCGCGGTTGCGCCACCGGGTGACCTCGCTCGGCGCCGCCACCGTGCCGCTGCCCGGCGTCGAGGGGTTCGACGTCGATCCGGGCCGTCTCACCGCGCTGGCCGTGGCCATCGCCAACCGTGAACGGGTGCGCTTCCGCTACCTGGCCGCCGACGGCGCCGGGAGCGCCCGCCTGGTGGACCCGTACCGCCTCGTGGCCGCGGGCCGGCGCTGGTACCTGCTCGCCCACGACCACGACCGGGACGACCGGCGCCTCTTCCGCGTCGACCGCATCGACGACGTACGGGCCACCGGCGCCCGGACCACCACCCGCGAGCCGGACGACCCCGCCGCATACGTCGCCGCCAAGCTCTACGCGGGCGCCCCCACGTACGAGGCGGTCGTGACCCTGCACGCCCCGGCCGAGGACGTGACCCGCGGGCTCGGCGCGAACTCCGGCGAGATCACCCCCCTGGACGGGCGCACCTGCCTCCTGCGCGCCTCGGCCGACACCCTGGACTGGCTGGCCTTCCGGCTGATCACGCTCGGCTGCGAGTTCGAGGTGCGCGAGCCGCCCGAGCTGGTCGAGCACGTGCGGGCGCTGGCCGCCCGTCTCACCCGCGCGAGCGCGCCAGGAACTCCAGCACCAGCGGGCTCGCCACCTCGCGGAACTCCTCGAAGTAGGCGTGCCGCGCCCCCTCGATGAGCCGCAGCTCCGCCCCCGGGATGCGACCGGCCAGGAGCGGCGCGTTGCCCGCCGGGTTGAAGACGTCGTCGGTGCCGTGGACGACCAGCGTCGGCGCGGTGATGGCGGGCAGCACGGCCCAGGCGTCGTGCCCGGCGCTCGCGGCCAGGTGGCGGCGGCGGGCGTGGGCGGGCATGCCCGGATCGCCCACCGTGTGGTACGGCCCGGGATGCGTGGCCAGCCAGGCCGGCGTGTACATCAGCTCCAGCAGCGCCCGCCCGGCCGCCGCCCGGTCGGCCTGGGCCAGCGCCCGGCGCACGTCGTTGCCGCGTTCCAGGCCGTGGGCGCCGCCCGGCGAACTGCAGCCGAGCACGAGCGTCCCGACCCGGCCGGGGTGGTCGGCGGCCAGCCATTGGGCCACCCGGCCGCCCATCGAGGTGCCGTAGACGTCGGCGCGGTCGAGGCCCAGCTCGTCGAGCACGGCCAGCACGTCCTGGGCGAACCCGCGGGTGGTGTACGGCTCGTCGGGTTTGTCGCTGTCGCCGGTGCCTCGGTAGTCGAGGGTGATCGTGCGGTGGGCGCGGTCGAAGTCGTCGCGTACCGGGTCCCACCAGCGGTGGTTGTTGGCCTGCCCCTGGAGCAGCACGAGCGCGGGGCCGCTGCCGCGGACCTGGTAGGACAGCTTGACGCCGCCCTGCGTGATGGCGAATGGCACGCCTTCGATGGTGCCACGGCGACGAATATGCCATTGACGGAGTGAGTACTCACTCCGTACCGTCGGAGGCATGACGAACCAGACAGGCCGGCGCCGCGCGCCGGCGATGAGCCCCGAACAACGCCGCGAGATGATCGTCAGGGCCGCGCTCCCCCTGGTGGTCGAGTACGGCACCTCCGTGACCACCGCCCAGGTCGCCCGCGCGGCCGGCATCGGCGAAGGCACCGTCTTCCGCGCCTTCGGCGACAAGGACACCCTGCTCGCCGCCTGCATGGCCGAGGCCCTGCGCCCCGACGACACCCTCGCCCACGTGTCCGCGATCTCCCTGGACCTGCCGCTGGCCGAGCGGCTGGTGGAGGCGTCCGAGGCGCTGCGCGGCTACCTGGCCAGGATGGGCGCGGTGGCGGGCGCCCTGGCCACCTCGGGCGGCCTCCGCCGCCCGCCCGCCTCCCACGACACGACGGGTGAGCGGCCCGCGCCCCACGACACGACAGGCGAGCGGCCCGCCTCCCAGGGCGCTCCGGGCGAGCGGGCCGTCTCCGGGCGGGAGGCGTCGATGGCGGCTTCCCGTGAGGCCCTCGCCGTGTTGTTCGAGCCCGAGCGCGACCGTCTCCGGCTGGACCCCGAGCGCCTGGCCGAGGCGTTCCAGTTCATGGTCATGGCGGCGGGACGCGGCCCGTCCCCGCTCGGCTCCGAGGAGCTCGTCGAGCTGTTCCTGCACGGCGCGCTCACGGGCGGCGAACGCCCTTGACCGACCTCTACGAAGACCTGGCGCCCCGGCGCCGCACGGTGGTGACCGTCGCCTTACTCGGCTGCGCCTTCCTCGGCATGCTCGACGGCACCGTGATCGGCACCGCGCTTCCCCGCATCGTCGAGCAGGTCGGCGGCACCACCTCGTGGTACGTCTGGCTGGTCACCGCCTACCTGCTCACCTCCTCCGTCAGCGTCCCCGTCTACGGCCGCTTCTCCGACCTGTACGGCAGGCGCGGCCTCCTCCTCTCCGGAGTCGCGATCTTCCTGGCCGGTTCCCTGGTCTGCGGCCTGGCCGGCTCGATGGAGGTCCTGGTCGTCAGCCGGGCCGTCCAGGGGATCGGCGCGGGCGCCCTGCTCACCCTGGGCATGGCCGTGATCCGCGACCTCCACCCGCCCCACCGGGCCGACGGCCTGATCCGCATGCAGTCCCTGCTGGCCGCCATGATGATCGTCGGCATGATCGGCGGCCCACTGGTCGGCGGCCTGCTCACCGACCACGCGAGCTGGCGCTGGGCGTTCCTGGTCAACCTGCCCATCGGCGTGGTGGCGGCCACGCTGATCGCGCTGCTGCTGCCCGACCGGCGTCCGCCGCGTACCACCGGCAGGCTCGACGTGGCCGGGATCGCCCTGCTCACCGCGGGTCTGTCGCTGGTGCTGATCGGCCTGAGCCTCAAGGGCAACACCGGGCGCGGCTGGATCGATCCGGCCGTGCTGGGCTCGCTGCTCGGCGGGCCGGCGCTGCTGGTCGCGCTCGTGCCCGTCGAGCGGCGGGCCGCCACGCCGGTGCTGCCGCCCGGTCTGATGCGCCGCCGCACGTACGCGGCGCTGCTGGCCGGTGGGTTCTTCTTCCAGGTGGCCGCCCTGCCCGCGGGCGTCCTGCTGCCGCTCTACCTCCAGCAGGTACGCGGTTACTCGGCCACCGTCTCCGGCCTGCTGTTGCTTCCGATGCTGGCGGGCATGACCGCCGGGAACCGGCTCACGGCCGCCCACGTACTGCGTTCCGGTCACACCAGGGCGGCGCTGCTGACCGGCGCCGCGCTGATCACGGGCGGTACGTCCGCTTTCGCCGTGCTGGGCCCGGGCACCTCGCCGTTCCTGGTCGGGATCCTGCTGCTGGCGGTGGGACTCGGTACGGGCCCGGCCATGGGCGGGCTCACCATCGCCACCCAGAACAGCGTCCCCCGTGCCGACATGGGTACGGCGACGGCGGGCTCGGCGCTGTCCAAGCAACTCGGCGGCTCCTTCGGCCTGGCCTGCGCCCAGTCGCTCATCGGCGCGCAGGCCACCACGCAGGTCACCGCGGCGGCCGTGGGCTCCACGGTCGCCCTGACCGGCGGGATCGCGGGCCTGCTGGCCTTCGCCGCGCTGCTGCTCGTCCGCGAGACCAGGCTCACGGCCGAACAGCCGGCCGCCGCCTGAGGAATTCGCCGGGATTCGGGGGAATGTTCCGGGGGGAACCCCCGTTACACAAACCGTGACCGGTGTGTCCAGTGTCCCCGGGCCTCACCTATTGCCTTCGCGGACTACCGTTCGGCTGGAGCCGCGTTGTGCCTTTCGCCGAGAGGCGACCTGCACACCGGTACACGCACACGTGGAAGCCCGCCCTCTCCGGAGGGCGGGCTTTCGCGTCCGCTACGCCGGCCGGTTCTTGGCGTAGTACGGGTCGGTGATGCCGCCCGGGCAGGCCACCTCCTCGGTGTCCAGGTGGGTCAGCTTGGCCCCCGCCTCGTACGCGCTCTGCAGGAACTCCAGCACGCCCGCCACCGGATCGCCCATGGCCCGCACGTCGTCGTAACGCAGCACGGCCAGATGGCTGCCGCGCGCGGCCAGCCACTCGGCCTGGCCGGGCTGCAGCGGCTCCCGTTCCAGGCCCTTGGGCTCGGGCGCGGTGTAGGAGTAGAACGCCGGCCAGGGCCGTTCCTTGTCGCCGAACCAGAACCCCGCGCTGATCACCTCCCGGCTGTAGGCCTCGCGCGTGACGGGGTCGGTCTCCGCCGACACCTCGGCGGGACGGCCGGTGAAGAGGGTGACCGCGATGTCGAACGTGTGCCAGAAGTGGTGGACCGGGCTGACCTTGCCGCCGAAGTCCGCCGCGAACCGGTCCAGGAGCTGCGCCACCTGCGACAGGATCCGCCAGTAGCGGTTGATCAGCATCGGGTCGTAGTGCGCGTGCCGGGTGTCCTCGGCGAACGGCGTCTCGTCCTCCAGGTCGTACGGGACCGCCCAGATCTCCGGCCGGATCCCCAGGTCGGCCAGCGTCTGGAAGAGCCGGGCCTGGAACGTGGCCACCGACAGTCCGACGAGGCTGAACTCCGCGCTGCGGCCGTCCAGCACGTCGATGACCAGGCGGTGGCGTACGAGGTCGAAGTCCACGCAGAACAGCGGCTGCTCGGCGAGCCCGCCCATCGGCCGGGTGGTCAGGCCGCGCCCGGTCAGATGGAACGGCACCTGCCACCAGTGGTTACGCCGGTTACTCACCGTCAGTCGGATCTTGCCGACTATCTGCGCAAAGCGGTGGAAGGTCTCCTTGGTGTCGACCCACTCTTCGAGTGGCATAGCCGGAAAGAGCTCCATGTCCTCTATGGTAACTACGCTGTGTAATCAACCTTCAGGGGGTCGGGCGCTACCATCCGACTTGAAGGGTGGTTCAAGTCGAGGAGCCGGGCATGCAGGACACGTTGATCGACATTGGCGAGGTGGCCAGGCGTACCGGGCTGGCCGCGTCCGCGCTGCGTTTCTACGAGCGCAAGGGGCTCATCGAGGCCGAGGGGCGCAACGGGCTGCGCCGCGTCTACCTGCCGGAGACGCTGGACCGGCTGGCGCTGATCACCTGCGCCCGCGACGCCGGGTTCACGTTGTCGGAGATCGCCGAGTTCCTGCGGGCCAGGCCGGCCGACACACGGTTGCGCGAGCGTATGGCCGCCAAGGAACGCGAGGTCGACCAGCGGGTGCAGCAGCTCACCCGGCTGCGTGACAGCCTGCGCCACGTCGCCGTGTGCGAGCACGACCCGCTGGTCGAGTGCCCCGAGTTCAAGCGCGCCGTGAAGGCCGTCAGCCAGAGCTGACGTACTTGCGCGGGCGCAGGGCGTGGGTGCGCAGCGCGGCCAGGGCCGCGTACTGTCCGGGCCTGGCCATCCGTACGGCCAGGTCGTCGCTGAAGGCCAGGTCCAGCGCGGTGAGCTGGGCGACCAGGTCCGCGACGGGCGCGGCGACGTCGTCGAGGCTCGTCGCCGGGTGCCAGCCCTCGCCGCCCACCACCTCGGCCACCCGTTCGCGCAGCTCGGCCGGCGACATCAGCACGCCGTCGGCCAGCAGCATGAGCGCGGCCTCGCGGGCCGACACCTCGAACTCGTGCTCGCCCCTGGCCAGCAGCAGCCGGGTGATGGCCTCCCACATGGCGGGCGGTGAGTTCAGCAGGTGTTTGCCGTAGTCGGTGATGGCCAGCCGGGCGCCGTCGCGGCTGATCGCGCCCAGCTCGCGCTCGGCCAGCTCACGCAGCCTCAGCGCCTCGGGCGAGGGGGCCAGCCGGAGCGGCAGGCTGCCCTCGGAGGCGGCCAGCGAGAGCAGCTTGCGCAGGGCGGGCAGGGGCTGCGGCGTCACCGGCGCGTGCAGGCGCACCTCGAACGGCTGGGCCAGCTCCCGCCGGGCCGGGCCGCGCCCGAGAACCCAGCGGTTGAGCCGTTCGCCGTGCACCCGGTTGAGCCAGCTGTCGCCGCCCAGCTCGGCGCGGGGCTCGGTGAGCCAGCGGCGGGTCAGCGCGGTGCGGTCGACGTCCTCGCCGGCGACGATCGCCAGCTCCAGGGCCGCCGAGCAGGCCACGTGCGCGCCCAGCTCCTCGGGGCCCATGATCATGCTCCACTGGAGCTCCGGTACGTCGGGCGGGAGCACGCCCGTGGCCTCCAGGGCCTTCTGGTAGGCGCTGGCGCCCGCGTCCTCGCCCTCCTGGGCGTAGGTACGCAGGATCTGGACGGTCGTGGGCGACACGCAGAGGGCGGCGTACCGTTCCATGCCGCCGAGCTGCAACAGCCGCCCGAGTGAGCGGGACAGACGTTCGTGGTCGCCTCCGGGCCGGAGCGGGCCGACCTTGATCGGAAGCGTGTACCAGAGGAACTCGCAGACGTCGAGCTGGGTCACCGTCTCCAGCGGTTCCCCACCCGTCAACCATTCGACGGCGGTCCTGGCCTCCTCGGCCAGGTCCGGCTGAGATCGCTCCAACTCGGCGAGAAGGGCGGTGACATCCGGTGCACTCATGCCTCGAAGTTTGCCGTATCGCACCCAGCCCTGACGATGACCGAATGCGGTGCGTATTGGGTCTTGCACAGCGACTACCCTACGAAACCAATGTTTACGATATGTGACCGGGTCAGATCCACCGTTTGTCGAACAACATCCTGGCCTTCCATTCGGTGTAGGGGATAATTTCGGCGGACAGAATCGGGTGCAACCACCAGAAGTTGATCAAGGCCAGCAGCGCGTACGCGCCGACCACGGCGGCCCCCAGCGTGCGGCGCATCGGCATCGCCCCGGTGGCCGTCGGCGTGGCGGGCCCGATCAGCAACCCGGCGCACAACGTCAGTGCCAGGACCATGAACGGCACCATGGGGATCGCGTAGAACAGGAACATCGTGCGGTTCTGGGCGATGGCGAAGTAGAACCAGGGCAACCACCCCATCGCGTACGCCAGCAACACCGCCCCGGCCCGCCAGTCGCGCGAGGAGACGTACCAGGCGATCAGGGCCACCAGCGCGGCCAGCGCGCCGAACCAGATCACCGGCGTGCCCACGCCGAGCACCGCCTCCGAGCAGTCCTTGGCCCCGCACACGTTCTGCTTGCCCTCGTAGAAGAAGGCCACGGGACGCAGCAGCAGCGGCCACTGCCACGGCTCCGACATGTACGGATGGGAGGTCTCCAGCCCGTTGTGGAAGGAGAAGACCTGCCATTGGTAGTGGATCCAGGAGCGCATGGAGTCGAACAGGAAGAACAGGGGGCCTGAGGAGGTGGCTTGGTCCCAGTTGCGGCCGTAGCCGTTGGCGGAGGCGAACCATCCGGTCCAGGTGGCCATGTAGGCCAGGAAGGGGACGATGGTGAAGGAGAGGAAGGCGTGGGGGGCGTCTTTGTTCCAGGCGCCGGTGTAGGGGCGTTTGAGGCC
>NZ_BMRC01000067.1 GCF_014648435.1 Nonomuraea spiralis | reverse complement strand
CATGCGCGTTTGATCAGGCGGCGATGCCAGGCCAACAGGGTGCCGGGGGTTACGAGCCGATGAGCTCGCAGCACCGTCGGCAGGAAGCGGGCCAAGGCCGCCAATAGTGCCCGATCGGCCCAGTCCGGCTTCGGCCGGACGACCTGACGCTTCAACACGGCAACCTCATGCCGGAGCACCATGATCTCGACATCCTTGGACGCCTGGCCACGCCCTAGCAACACCAGCCAGCCGAATACCCGAATCAAGGTCAGATACAGCAGACGAACCGACACAGACCGCGATCCTGCTCGCACGGCGCCTGGAGGTCAAAGCCGCAGATCAAGCACGATGCGATGAGTTATGAAGCGGTACAAGGTCGGCTGCTGGTTCGAGGGGCGAGCAGGCGATGCGTCTCGCCATTGCACGTAGACGCGGAACTTGGTGGCGGTCGCGTCGTAGACGGCACTGGGGCCGACCAGGCTCCACTCGCTGCCGCCGGGCGTCGACGACGACGTTCCCGCCTCTGCCCGTCAGGAGTTCGAGTCGGCCGTACGTCATGGTGCCCCCGCCCGATCTCCCCTGGGATGAGCCAGGGCCGGGCGGGGGCTCGTCCTGCCTGCGGCTGTCAGACCTGTTCTATCGGGGGACGTAGACGCCTTCCCCGTACTCGAAGATCTTGGAGCTGCCGGGAGCGAGGGTGCCGATGACCCGGTGGGTATCGCCCGGGCCGGAAATGTCGATGAGAAATAGCAGCGCTGCAGCTTGGTCTCAGGACTGGTGGTGACGGGGCCGTGGTCGTGCCGCTGGTGTTCTTCCCCGCCGCACCGCGGTCAGCGCAGCGCCGACCTGCTGCCATGAATCGTCATGACACTGGCAGGCGGGTGCGGCGCGTTCGGCCTGGCTGTGCTGAACAGTCCAGAATCGGCAGGCGAACGCCCATCGCTGGATCTACCTGGGGAGCTCGGTGCTGCACTGGAGGGTGTCGCCGACATGGGCCAGACCGAAGACGGCGCCCAGCTTGCTCGGGTTGTCCGGCAGGTAGCCGGGCGTTCTGATCCCAGCGATGATCTTCGTCCCGGCGGGCATGGCCGCCGGATCGATGGTCATCACAACATGCCGCCCGTCCTCGTCCTTGCTGCTGGACATGACCTTGTCGAAGCCCGGGATGTCGACCGGGGACTGACAGAACTCGTTGATCCGTATGTCAGCCGGGATGCCCGCCTGAGCCAAGGTGCTCTCCAGGGTCGCCGGGTCGAGGGTCTGCTCCTTGGTGAGCTTGACGGTGACCGTACCGTCGGCGTTGCTGTCGACGGAGAAGGCGGCGAGCTGGACGTGCAGGCCCGCGGGAGGTGCGTTGACCTGCGGGCTGCTGGTCGCGACGGCCAGCGTCAGTCCCCCGGCCACGGCGGCCCCCGCCGCTATCGCCGTGACTTTCCTGCGGCGGCGCGCCCGGCCTGCCGCGACGATCCGCTCGACGGGGGTGTGCATGTGCACGCCCTCCATCGACTCCCTCATGATGTCGAAGACGTCGTTCATGGCTGGCCCTCCTGAGTGATGGCGGTGGCGAGGTCACTGCGCAGTGTGGCGACGGCCCGTGCCAGGTGCGCGGTGACGGTGCCTGGAGCGATGCCGAGGGTTTTGGCGGTGGTCTCTGTGTCTAGGTCGAGGAAGACCCGCAGCGCCACCACCTCCCGCTGCCGCCTGGGCAGGCGCCGCACGGCTGCCATCAGCGCGGGGTCGATGCCCTGCGTCTGCTGGTGTCCTTCGGCGTCCTGGCCGGCCAGTGCGACCTCACGGCGGCGTCTACGCCACCACGAGACGTGGGTGTTGAGCGCGGTGCGCACGACCCAGGCGAGCGGTGCGGGATGCGCCCGCACCTTGCGCCAGGCGCTCCACGCCTGAGCGTAGGCCTCGGCGACCAGGTCCTCGGCCAGGTGCGGGTTCCCGGTGCCGACCAGTACGGCACGCAGGCACGCGTCCCTGCTGTTTCGGTAGAACTCCTCGAAGTTCAGTTGCTCCACACCCTCTACACGCCTGGGAGCGTCATCACACTTACCGGAAATCCCACAATTGTTCGCGCGTAGAGAGAGTCGACGATGCCCGGCGTACCGCCGGGGAAGAACACGCAGCAGCTACATCTCACCGACAAAATCATCCTGCGCTTCCGACCGATGGCCCCGATTCAGGAAGGCTGGGCCAGGGGCGTGTTCGGGCAGCCCTGCGCGACCTGGTCGAACGCGGCCTTCTCCGCGGCGTCCACGCTGAGCTGCCCATGGCGTTTGATATCCGCCCACCCGGTGACGTAGCGACAGCGCACCGCCTCGATGGGGCAGCCACAGCGCGGGGTCCTTGTCGGCCAGCAGGCTCAGGTCCCCGAAGGCAGATGAGTTCCTGACAGGCGCCTCACCATTGCGGAGCGTTCTTCCCGATCGGCGTGCGCCTCCTCAAGTGGTGGGTGACCCTTTACTCAAGCGGCAGGGCGTGCCGTCCGGCAACCTGGCGGATCTCCTCCAGCGGGTACGGCGTCTTCCTGCGCTCACTCTGCAGATCGTGGTAGAAGTCGCTCAGCACGGTGGCCAGCGGGCTGTGCCGCGACCCTGCCGGGCACGCAGGTCGGCTGCGCTCTCCCGCGGCCCATTTCCGCACCAGCGCCGACGCGGTGGCACCGTAGGCCAAGGTCCCTCGGGCCCGCGAAGTTCGTCTTCCTTCCTGCTGAGCGCATGTGCATCCACGAAGGCAAGGCAGCGTGGGGGCTCTGCCGGAACAGGACGACACTATGCCCAGAAACAGTAGCGCCGCCCGCCGCGAACAAGCCCGCGCTCTCGCGGCCGCCGAAGGAATCCCCTACACCCAAGCCCTCCGCCGCTTTGACGAGGCCCGAACCGCTGTCGGCGAGGCCGACGGCGAAGCGGCTGCCCCGCTAGTCCAGAAAAGCGCGGCCGACCTGGTCGAGATCCTGGCTGCCCGCCTGCGGGCCGGGCGGGTTGGGTTGGATGATCACGAGTCTGTGAGGGGCGGTTTCACGGGAGGGGCAGCTTCGTAGTCTCTCGCACCGACGATGCGGGGGAGCGGGGCCGTTCTTAGTGCCGTGTCAGAATCGTTTGACCTCTTTGGTGGAGCAGTGGTCTGCCCGCCCGCGGTGGGCGCACAGATCGACCGTGATGAAGAGTGGTTCTGGCGGTGGGTGATCCACCAGGGGCCTCCCCCTGAGGTGTGGACACCTTGAGTACCGGATGGAGATCCGGAGACGATGAAGTCCTACCCGCCGGAGTTCAAGGCGTGGACTTGCCCTTGTCGTTCAACCCGATGACATAGCGCTGGCCTTTCGGCATAGCTGGTCTTGCCTTTTACTCGATGTCCCCAGCAGTACGGCGCGTTCGCGCGACGGTGCCGAGAACAGCGGGATCGACGTCCGGAGGCTCAGCGAGGCTCGGCGCTCGCCCGCAGGGAGTTGATCAGTTCAATGACTGGGCTGATGGTCAGGGGGGGCGCTGTGGGTCTTGTCGTTGACGATCGTCAGATGAGGTGCCGTACGGGTGGCGGCGGGCCACGGGGTGCCGTCGGGGCTGCTCGGTACGCCGGTGCGGGCGAACTCCGTCCAGGCGTGGGTCATGGTTTGCGACACGTGCGCGTCCGTCTCGTCGTAGTCCTCGGCGGGGGTGAGGCGGCCGAACACGTACGGGATGTCGGACATGTGGAAAGCGAGCTTGCCAGTCCGGCGGTTGCCTGGTGAGACGCGGTCGAAGCGGTAGGCGTAGGTGGTGCGGCCCAGTTCGGTGAAGCGCCGGTAGGAGGCCAGGGCCGGTTGTGTCCAGATGGCGGTGGTGAACAACTCCGCCAGCTCCTCATACGCACTGCTCATACGCACTGCCCGTGAGCGAGGACACGATGGAGTCGGCCTGCTGGCGGCCGAAGACCGCGGCCATCTTGGCCAGTGTCGCCGGCGTGTAGAGATGGGCCGGGTCCACCGATTCTGGTGGCGCCCCGTAGGGGCCGGTGGGGGTGATGAAGTAGCGCGTCTCGTTCTCGGTGTGACTGAACAGCTGCAGCCCGCCCGCCAGCGCCATCAGCTCGGCGGCGTGGCGTGCGGGCCGCTTCAGCTCGTGCACGGTGAAGATCACTGTCTGGCCGGGGCGCGGCCGACTTGATGTCCCGGCACAGCGCCAGCGCGGCATCCAGCTCGGGCCGCACCTTGATCCGCGTGGAGATCTTCTCGGCGAAGATCCGCGTGCACCCGGCCGCGCGCAACGCCACCAGCTGGCTGTCCAGCTCCTGGTTCTTGGTCGAACATCGCGCGTACCCGATCCGGATCGCCGGTGCGGACGCAGCGACCTCGGCGGCCGCCACCGGCGCGCACCAGGTCGGCGTCCAGCCGGGACCGCCACCTCCAGCAGCTCACGCAGCGCGGGCACCAGGATGAACCGCGCGGCGTGGTACTTGGAAGCGACCTTCCCGCCCCGCGTCCGACACGGCGACGGGGCCATCCCCTCACAGCTCGGGCAGTCGAACCGCTCGACCGCCGCGGCGGCCTCCTCCGGTGTCAGCTCCACCCGCCTGCTCTCGCAGAACGTCCTCGCACAACCCGCCGGTTCTGCGAGGACGTTCTGCGAATGGCGACCTGCGCCACCGTGCCCGCCAAGTCCGGCCTCGGTGCTCTCGCAGAACCGCGTTTGTGCGAGCCGCGATCCGTCGCTCCTGTCGCGCAGAGCTGCTCTGTGGCCGGCAGTGCGGACCGAATCTGGGGGCGAAGTGACGACGACGACCCGCGCGAGGGGCCAGGAGGCCGAGTTGACGAAGATCGTGGACATAAATACCCTTTTACTAATCTAATAGGAAAAGGGTATTGCGATGATCAATCTTCGCCTCGATCCAAGCTCTGGTGTGGCGACCTATCTGCAACTGGTGCATCAGGTCAAACACGCCTTGCGGCTCGGTGCACTCATGCCGGGCGACCGGCTGCCGACGATCAAAGAGGTCGTCAGCGACCTCGCGATCAATCCGAACACAGTGGCCAAGGCCTACCGCGAACTGGAACGCGAGGGCCTGGTCGTTGGCCGACCTGGGTTGGGCACGTTCGTGCAGCGGTCCCTGGGCGGCGGATCCATGGCCGATCACACCCGGTTCCGCCGTGATCTCGCCCGGTGGGTGCGCGGCTGCCGTGAAGCAGGGCTCGACCAAGAGGACATGGAGGCGCTGTTCACCTCGGTGCTCACTGACTCCCTCCGGGAGGAGATCGCATGACGGCGGATCGGATGGTAGGAATGTTCGGCGGCGGATCCGGTGAGTTCGCCGTCCCAGCGCAGAGCCCGACGGCCCTGGAGTCCACGGGGCTCACCAAGCGGTATCGGGGCACGTGGGCGTTGCGCGACTGCACGCTGTCCGTCCCCGCCGGCCGGGTGGTCGCGCTCGTCGGACCGAACGGCGCGGGCAAGTCCACGTTCCTGCACCTGGCCGTCGGTCTGATCGCGCCCACCCAGGGCAGCGTGCGTGTCTTCGGCGAACCGGTCGGGCAGCGGGCGGCGGCCCTGGCGCGGGTGGCGTTCCTGGCTCAGGACAAACCCCTCTACGGCGGCTTCACCGTCGCTGAAATGCTCCGCTTCGGACACCATCTCAATCCGGGGTGGGACGACGCCCTGGCCCGGCAACGGCTGGCGGAGCTGGACATCCCGTTGAACCGCAAGGTCGGCAAACTTTCCGGAGGTCAGCAGGCGCAGGTCGCGCTGACCATCGCCGTGGCCAAGCGGCCGGACCTGCTGGTCATGGACGAGCCGCTGGCCAACCTCGATCCAGTGGCCCGGCACGACGTCATGCGCTCCCTGATGGCGGCGGTGGCCGAGACCCAGATGACCGTCGTGCTGTCCTCCCACGTGGTGTCCGACCTGACCAACACCTGCGACTGGCTGGTGGTGCTCAACCGCGGCCAGGTCCAGATCAGCGGCGAGGTCGACGAGCTGCTCGCCGCCCACCGGATGCTGTCCGGCCCGGCCGAGCTCGCCGACGGGGTGGCAGCCCGGATGCCGGTGATCAGCGACAACCGTACCGAACGGCAGGCCGACCTACTGGCCCACACCGGCCCGGGAACGCCGTTGCACGACCCGCGATGGAGAGCGTCCGGCGTGAGCCTGGAGGAGCTGGTGCTGGCCTACCTGCGCCGCCCCGACGCCACCTCGCTGCCTCGTCCGACCCTGACCATTTCCTGACCGCTAAGGAGACATCGAAGTGTTGTGGCTTACCTGGCGGCAGCACCGCATGCAGGTGCTCCTCACCACGGCGCTGCTGGCCGTCCTCGGCGCGGTCCTGCTCATCAACGGCCTGGGCGCGGCCGGCTTCGCCGCCCAGAACACCCCGGCGACCGACTGCGTGACGGACCCGGACGCATGCGGTACTTACACCTTGGGGATGATGGAGTGGATGTGGTCGGTGGGTGAGATCGTCGGGTGGCTTCCGTTGCTGGCCCCGGCGATGATCGGCGCTTTCTGGGGCGCTCCGCTGCTGTCCCGGGAGTTCGAGCACGGCACGCACCAACTGACCTGGACCCAGTCGGTGACGCGGCGCCGCTGGCTGGTGACCAAGGTCGGCGGGCTCGGCGCCGCTGTCACGCTCGGCGGCTTGGTGCTGGGCGGCATCGTGAACGCGTGGTTGGCCGCCTTCGACAGTCCCGCCTTCCCGGTCAACTTCTTCGGCAACCCGAACTGGTTCCGCCTTGTCGGCATCGTTCCGGCGGCGTGGTGGTTGTCCGCGTTCGTGCTCGGCGTGGCCACGGGCGCGCTGTTCCGGCGGACCCTGCCGGCGATGGCGGTGACCCTGGCGGTGTGCGCGTTGGCATTCTTCGGACTCCTCAGGGCGCCGTCCTTCTACGCGACGCCGGAGCGAGCCGTGCAGGCCACGGTCATGGACGACCCCGCACCGGATGACTCCCTGTACGTGAACAGCTACTGGATCGACGGAGACGGCGTGAAGTACACCTCGCAGGAGAGAGAGCTCGCGCTCGCCGGCTCCTGCGGGACAGACGAGACGACCAAGAAGTACGCCAAGTGCGCCTTCAGCCACGGCTATCGACAGGTCGCCGAATTCCACCCCGCGAGCAGGTTCTGGCAGTTCCAATGGACCGAAGCGGGAATCCTGCTCATCCCCGCTCTCGCATTGGGCGGCGTCGCCGTCCGGCGCACCCTTCGGCCCCGCATCTGAAGCCCACTATCGCCTCATCACGGCTGAGCTGGGTGGTGCACTAGCGGCAGGGTGAGAGCCGCATGGCCCGCCCGGGGCAGTGGCCGAGTGGTCGCAGGCGGCCCCCTCCGCCTTGTGAGGTCGGTGTGGCCGATCAGCGTCACCTGGGATAGAAGGCGCGGATACCGGTGCTGCCGTCCCTCTGCTTGACCAGCGTGAAGCTCTGCGAGCGCCGGCTCTTCCGATGAGGGCGGGCCGGTGCGACCTGCGCCGTCCGGCCGACTGTGGATGTTTTGCGGCAACACCGCGCCGGGCGCTATGGCGTCGCCGGTCGTGCATGTAAATAAACTTTGACATGGCGTCTGGGGCGCTTTACATTGGTTGATGTCAGCTTTGTTTTACATGAGGAGCGGGCATGGCCTTCGAGGAAAAGCGCGCCTGGGTGATGATCGTGGTCTCCGTCGGCGCGTACGCGATCTACGTGGCGACCGTCCTGGGCCGGGCCGGCGACGGCCCGCTCGCCGACGTCGCCTACGCGGGAACTCTGCTGTGGACCATCGGTGGCGCCATCGTCGCCGCGATCGTGGCCAACATCGTGATGGCCATCGCGGGCGGCCACGGCGCCGACCGCACTGACGAGCGCGACCGTGAGATCAACCGGGTCACTGAGCGCATCGGGCAGTCGATCCTCGTCATCGGCGCGCTCGCCGTACTGGTCATGGCCATCGCCGAGCTGCGCCACTTCTGGATCGCCAACGCCGTCTACCTGGCGTTCGTGCTGTCGGCGGTGCTCAGCTCGTTTGCCAAGATCATGGCGTACCGCAAGGGCGGCTTCCAGGCGTGGTGAAGCCGACGCGGGTCACCAACGCGATCCGGGCCCTGCGGTTCGCGCACGACGAGATGACCCAGGCCGAGCTGGCCGACCGGGTCGGCGTCACCCGCCAGACCGTCATCGCGATCGAACAGGGTCGCTATTCCCCCTCGCTGGAGATGGCGTTCCGCATCGCCCGGGTGTTCCGGGTCGGACTCGACGACGTCTTCCAGTACCCCGACACCGAAGGAGACCCCTCATGAGGGCGATCGTCCAGGACGAGTACGGCCCGCCGCACATGCTGAGCCTCGGCGAGGTCCCGATTCCGGCGCCCGGTGCCGGCGATGTCCTGATCCGGGTGCACGCGGCCGGCGTCGACTACGGCGTGTGGCACGTCATGACCGGGCTGCCGCTCATCGGGCGCCTCGGCTTCGGCCTGCGCAGGCCCCGCAACCGCGTGCCGGGCATGGACGTGGCCGGGGTCGTGGAGTCCGTCGGCGCCGACGTGACCGCGTTTCGCCCCGGCGACGAGGTGTACGGCGCGGCGACCGGCGCGTACGCGCAGTTCGCGCTCGCCCGCCCGGGCAAGCTCGCCCGCAAGCCCGCCAGCCTGAGCTTCACCGAAGCGGCGGCCGTACCCGTGTCAGGGGTGACCGCGCTGCGGGCCGTCGGCCAGGTCACCGCCGGCGAGAAGGTCATGGTCATCGGCGCCGGCGGCGGAGTGGGCAGCTTCGCGACGCAACTCGCGGTCGCCGGCGGCGCCCACGTCACCGCCGTGTGCAGCACAGCCAAGGCCGACCTCGTCCGGTCACTGGGCGCCCAGGCCGTCATCGACTACACGCGCGAGCCGCTCACCGGGACATACGATCTGATCATCGACATCGCGGGCATCCGGCCGCTGGCCCTGCTGCGCGGGCTGCTCACCGAGCGCGGCCGGCTCGCCATCGTCGGCGGCGAGGGCGGCGGTCGGTGGTTCGGCGGGCTCGGCCGGCCGCTGGCCGTCCGGCTGATCACCCCGTTCACGCGCCAGCGCCTGGACGCGCCGATCTCGCTGACCCGCACCGCCGACCTGGACACGCTGCGCGACCTCATCGAGGCCGGGGCCGTACGACCGGCCGTCGGGCGCACGTACTCCCTGGCGGAGGCCTCCACCGCGGTGGGTGACCTGGCGGCGGGCAACGCGCCCGGAAAACTCGTCATCACGATTGATTGACCCCGGCAAGATCAACGCCGTTGTTGGGTCGGACCGGGGCGCCCTGCCGTGATTGCTCACGGTGGGCTTCCCCGGCCCGCCCGCCGCACCCGGCGTGCGCGTCTCCACGCACCGGGCGCTCCACGCGTCGATGCCGTTGGTCAGCCGCCTCAAGCGACTGCCGGTGTCGGG
>NZ_BMRC01000066.1 GCF_014648435.1 Nonomuraea spiralis | reverse complement strand
GTGGCATGGCAACCCGCTACGACAAGCTCGCCGTACGCTACGAAGCCGTCGTCATCATCGCCGCGATCAACCAGTGGCTCAAAGCCTTATGAAACACGGCCTAGAGCCGCCTGGGGGCCCTCGGGCGGGCACCTAGACTCGCCTGATGGATCTGCGCCGGCTCGGCCACGACGTCCAGCGTGTCTCCGACCGCTATGCGGGGCGGCTCGGGATCGTCCGCGACGACGCCTGGTACCTGCTCAAGCTCCAGGAGGAGGTCGGCGAGCTGACCCAGGCGTACCTCATGCGCGCCGGGCAGGCGCGGACCAGGGGGCTGACCCCGGAGGAGATCGAGGCGGGCTTCCGCGCGGAGCTGGCCGACGTGCTGTGCCACGTGCTGCTGATGGCCCGCCACCACGGCGTGGACCTGGAGGCGGAGGTCACGCGCAAGTGGCTGACCTGGCTGCCGGACGAGCCGGAGGCCCCGGCGAGCGGGGCCCCCGGCTCGGGGATCACTTGACGAAGGTGATCTCGGGGATCACTTGACGAAGGTGATGCGGTCGGCCGCCGACGGGGTGATCGGCGAGCGCGCGGTCAGGTACGCCGTGAACGCGTCCAGATCGATGGCTCCGCTCCAGGTGTCCGTGCTCTGCGTGAACACCGAGAAGCCGTCGCCGCCGCCCATCAGGAAGTTGTTCGCGGCGATCTTGATCGACTGGGTGTCCGTGACCGGCGTGCCGTTGAGCTTGATGCCCGACACCCGCGACCCCACCGGCTTGGTGGTGTCGAAGGTGTAGGCCAGCGAGGACGACACCTGCAACATCCGGTGGTTGATCGCGCCCGTCGCCGGGTTGGGCGTCCAGACCTGCTGCTCCAGCAGCGCCTTGAGCTGCGCCCCCGTGTACGTCCGCACCTGCACGAGGTTGCTGAACGGCTGGACGGCGAACGCCTCGCCGTAGGTGACGACGCCGTCGCCCTCCGACCCCGACTGCGCGTACGTCAGCGAGGTGCGGATGCCGCCCGGGTTCATCAGCGCGATCTCGGCCCCGGCCGCCTTGGCCGATTCGAGCTGCGAGTCGGCGATGAGGTCGCCGAGCGGCGTCTCCGGCTTGGTGGTCGCGGCCGAGGTGTTGCTGACGACGTTGCTGATGTCGCCGGTGATCGTGCCGATCTTGCGGTTGGCCACCTCGGCGCTGCGCGTCCGCCAGGTCTGGACCTGCGCCTCGACCTGCGGGTCGGGCGTGACCGTACGGGCGACGACCTTGTTGTCGGCGGTGACCGAGGAGCGGATCACGTCCTTGGTGCGCTTGTCGACCCGCAGGTCGATCTGGGTCAGCACGCGGCCGAACGACGACCCCTGCGTGTAGAGGCGGTCCTGGCCGGCCGGGTCCTTCGTCTTGCAGATGTACGCCTGGTGCGAGTGGCCGCTGATGACCAGGTCGATCTGCGGGTTCAGCTCCCTGGCGATGCGCGAGCCGGCGTTGGCGGTGTTCACCGAGCAGGCGTCCGGGCTCTGGTTCGGGGTGATCGAGTCGCCCTCGTGCATCAGGACGACCTGCGCCTTGACGCCCCTGCGCGCCAGGTAGGCCGAGGCCCGGTTCGCCGCGGCGACCTCCTCGGTGAACTGCAGACCCTTGATGCCCTCGGCGGTCACGATGGTCGGCGTGGTCGCCGTCACCAGGCCGATGAAGCCCACCTGGACGCCGTTGATCTTCTTGACGTAGAACGGCGGCAGCGCGTACTGGTCGGTGCCCTCCTTGACGACGTTGGCCGCGAGGAAGTCGAAGTCCGTGCCCTTCCACTGCCCGGCGGGCGAGCAGCCGTCCACCGGGTGGCAACCGCCGTTCATGAGGCGCCGCAGCTCGGCGTACCCCTCGTCGAACTCGTGGTTGCCGGCCGCGGTCGCGTTGAGGCCGAGCGAGCCGAGCACCTCCAGCGTGGGCTCGTCGTGGTAGGCGGCCGAGATCAGCGGGGACGCGCCGATCAGGTCGCCCGCGGCCACGACCAGCGTGTTCTCGGTACGCGCCTGCTTGACGTACGTCGCCAGGTACGACACGCCGCCGGCGATCGAGTACTTGCCGCCGGCGAGCCCGGTCAGCGAGCCGTCGGCGTCGACCAGGGGGCCGTCCGGGTCGAGGATGCGGCTGGAGGAGCCCGACGGCGGTTCGAGGTTGCCGTGCAGGTCGTTGATGCTGAGCAGGCGGACCGGGACGGTCGGCCCGCCGTGTCCGTTTCCGTGGCCGTTTCCGTGACCGGCCGAGCCGCTGGTCGCGGCGACCGCGGGCGCCACGGCCAGGGCGATCCCGGCCGCGGTCGCGACGCCGGCCGTGCACAGCCGGAGGAGGGTGCGTGACGTCATGACAGGGACGTTACGACGTCTCCCTATGCAACGAATGTCTCAAAGGTAACGATTGACCGGGACAGCCAATGGCATTGTTCGCCATTGGTACGCCTAGAGTTCGTCCTGTGGGTGCGCACGTGAAGATCAGTGAACGGCTCGACGACGTAGAGATCACCCAGGTGCTCGGCATCGTCGAAGCGGCGACCGAGGCGGACGGCGTCCGCCCGCTCAACGAGCACGTGATGCTCCATCTCCGCTACGGCGGCGACCCGCGGGCCCGCTCGTTACTGCTGCACGCGGCCGACGGCACGCCCGTGGGCTACGCGCACGTCGATCCCACCGACGAGGTCGAGGGTCCGAGCGCGGAGCTGGTCATCCATCCGGCCCACCGGCGACAGGGCCACGGGACGCGGCTACTGCGGGCCGTACTCGAACTGGCCGGCGGCCGGGTGCGGCTGTGGGCGCACGGCGATCACGCGGGCGCCGGCGCGCTGGCCGCGTCGTCCGGCTTCGAACGCGTGCGCTCGCTCTGGCAGATGCGCCGCTCGCTGTTCGCCCCGCTTCCTCCCTACACGCTCCCGGACGGCGTGCGGCTGCGCACGTTCGTCCCGGGGCAGGACGAGGACGCCTGGCTCAAGGTCAACGCCGCCGCCTTCGCCCACCACCCCGAGCAGGGCGCGTGGACGCGCGACGACCTGATCCGGCGCGAACGTGAGCCCTGGTTCGACCCTGAGGGCTTCTTCCTGGCCGTACGCGGCGACCGGCTCGCCGGCTTCCACTGGACCAAGATCCACGGCTCGTCCGAGCACGGGCACGAGCCGCTCGGCGAGGTCTACGTCGTGGGCGTCGACCCCTCCCAGCAGGGCACCGGCCTGGGCCGGGCGCTCACCCTGGCCGGCCTGAACCACCTGCGCGCGCGTGGCCTCGCCCAGGCGATGCTCTACGTGGACGAGGCCAACACGGCGGCGATCAGACTGTACGAGTCCCTGGGCTTCGCCCGCTGGGACGTGGACGTGATGTACGCGGGCGGGCAGCCCACGCCGTAGCCCTACTCCACGATGGCGTGGAGGAGCAGGTAGGCCAGCGACGCCACGAGGGCCGCCGCCGGGATGGTGAGCACCCAGGCGGTCACGATGTTGCCGGCGACGCCCCACCGCACGGCGCTCAGCCGCTTGGTCGCGCCGACGCCCATGATCGCCGTGGTGATGGTGTGGGTGGTGGAGATCGGCGCGCCGAACCCGATCGCGGCACCGTACAGGACGGTGGCCGCGGCCGACTCGGCGGCGAACCCCTGGGGCGGGTCGAGCGCGATGATCCGCCGGCCGAGCGTGCGCATGATGCGCCACCCACCGGCGTACGTGCCGAGCGAGATCGCGCCGGCGGCGGAGAGGATGACCCACTGGGGGATGCCCTCGCCGGGGCTGGCGTACCCGCCGACCGTCAGCGCCAGGAAGATGACGCCCATCGTCTTCTGCGCGTCCTGCAGGCCGTGCCCGAGCGCCATGGCGGCGGCCGAGACGGTCTGCGCGTAGCGGAACCCGCGGTTGGTCCTGCCCGGCTGGCTGTTGCGGAAGATCCAGTAAATTGCGATCATGATCAACGCGGCGAGGCTGAAGCCGATCAACGGCGACAGGATCATCGGGATGACGACCTTCTCGATCACGCCGTCCCAGTGCACCACGCTGGCCGAGGCCAGCGCGGAACCCACCAGGCCGCCGATGAGCGCGTGACTGGAGGAGGAGGGCAACCCGAAGTACCAGGTGATCAGGTTCCAGGCGATCGCGCCGATGAGCGCCGCGGCCACGACGACCAGGCCGTGCGGACCGTCGGGAGCGTCGATGATCCCTTTGCCGACCGTCTGAGCGACCTGGGTGCCCAGGTGGGCGCCGATGAAGTTCATCGCCGCGGCCATGAACAGCGCGGCCCTGGGGGTGAGCGCCCGGGTCGAGACGGAGGTCGCGATGGCGTTCGCCGCGTCGTGGAACCCGTTGGTGTAGTCGAAGACCAGAGAGATGACGACCACGCCGATGACGAGGGCGAGCGTGAGGTCCACTGGGCCTAGCTTTCCTTGACCGCGATCGACTCGACGGTGTTGGCCACGTGCTCGAAGGCGTCGGCCGCCTCTTCGAGGGCGTCGACGACCTCCTTCATCTTCATGACGGTGAGCGCGTCGTACTCACCGCTGAACAGCTTGGCCAGCAACCTGCGATAGACCTGGTCACCCTGGTTCTCCAGGCGGTTGACCTCGATCCAGTACTCGTTGAGGTTCTTCATGGAACGCAGCCGCGGCATCGCCTCGGCGGTCAGCTCGGCGGCACGTTCCAGGACCTCGACCTGCCGGACCACGTCTTTGGGGAGGTGGTCGATCTGGTAGAGGACGATGAGGTCGGAGGCGGCCTCCATGGCGTCCATCACGTCGTCGAGGTTGGAGGCGAGGCGGTAGATGTCCTCACGGTCGAACGGGGTGATGAAGCTCTCGTTGAGCCGGTTCATGATCGCATGGGTGCGTTCGTCACCGGCGTGCTCGCAGGCGCGCATCTTCTCGGCCAGGGCTTCCCTGTCCGATCCGTCACTGATGATCTCGACCAGCAGACGGGATGCCGTGACCAGGTTGTTCGCGGAGTCTGCGAACAGGTCGTAGTAGCTGTCCTCACGTGGCGTGAGACGCAGGCGCACGTCGTTCTCCAGATGTGCGGGGATGGTCCGTGGAAGAGGGTACGGGTTACCAGGCGAAATGCGAACTTCATGTTCCCTTCGCCTTCTGGCTACCCTGCGTATGTTGTGCGACACCGGGATACGGAGTAGTTTGGCCGCTTTTTGCAGGGAAATCCGACCCCTGACATGGCCTGATGGCGGGTGCGTGGAGGGTCGATCCCGCCAAGGCGTTTTCTAAATGTTCACCTGTTGTTCACTCAAATCTTCGTCCGGTGGAAGTTCCTGAACGACCGGGACGGAGTGGGCCCCCGCTGACCCTGATACCGGGACTCGTACTTGGCCGACCCGTACGGATGCTCGGCGGGCGAGCTGAGCCGGAACACGCACAACTGCCCGATCTTCATCCCCGGCCACAACTTGATGGGCAACGTCGCCACGTTGGACAGCTCAAGCGTGACGTGCCCGCTGAAACCCGGATCGATGAACCCGGCGGTCGAGTGCGTCAGCAACCCGAGCCGTCCGAGCGAGCTCTTCCCCTCCAGCCGCGAGGCCAGATCGTCGGGAAGCGTGATCACCTCATAGGTGGACGCCAGCACGAACTCACCCGGATGCAGGATGAACGGCTCGTCACCGGCCGGCTCGACCATCCGCGTGAGATCCGGCTGCTCCACGGCGGGGTCGATGTGGGGGTACTTGTGGTTCTCGAAGACACGGAAGTAGCGGTCGAGCCGTACGTCGATGCTGGACGGCTGGATCATGTCCTGGTGGAAGGGGTCGAGGGCGAGCCGGCCCGAGTCGATCTCAGCAAGGATGTCACGGTCAGATAGCAACACGGTGAGCCAACTTACCGTCCCGGCCGGAAAAGGTGGGGCGTTGGGTTTGCTGTTGAGGGGCAAGTTTCCGCTACAGTGGGGGACGCGCACTTCGGTTCGTGCGGGTGTAGTTCAATGGCAGAACATCAGCTTCCCAAGCTGACAGCGCGGGTTCGATTCCCGTCACCCGCTCCACGCACGAAAACGCTGTCCGGCATGCCGGATCGCCTATTCCTCGAACCAGGCAACCAGGCGGACAGCATCGTCTCCGTGGACGTGTGCGAGCGTACGCATGACTGTCCATACTCCGTGCCAGAGGCTGTCAGACAGTACGGCACAGCGGCGAGTGGCGCGCTCAACGCGGAAGATGGTGTCTCTGTCCCTCCACTCGGTGCCTTCATCCCATAGAACAGCAACCTGATGAGGGTCGACCGTCAAGGTATCCACGCCACTTACCCGAGCGAACCTACGGCTCCATACCGAGCGGTGAACGAGCTCTTGGCTCTGATCGGAAAGCTGCCGATACTGGGCGACGTTGGTCGGATGAAGCGCGGGTTCATCCCAGTCGATCGCGGTGACCTCATCCCAGTTCAACCACGTGACACCGAAGGCCGCTTCCCCCCATCCCGTCAAACCCGCTTTGGTGGTCTCCGACGCGTCCTGGGGGAGCCCGCGATCGGCTGCTACCGGTCGCCAGTGGCCTGAGCCGCGAACCCCGAAGAGGCAATCGAAGGCTTCATAGTCTCTGCCAACCAACAACTTCAGCGAGATGGCAGCGCACCAAGCGGTCTCACCGACATCGAGTCCGGGAGTCCATGTGCGGCACTCGATGAATCCATGGATGTCGGTTCCCATGCCGAGATCTTCTTGTCCGTGCAGAGGTGCTGTCCACCTCTTCGTGATCACGAGCGCTCTCCGGTGGGCGTAAGTGGGTGAGGTAGATGCCCGAGCGGAGCGAGCAGAGTGCGTACGGGCCGCCAGGCCGTGCCCGCCGCGTGCCCGTTCGGACGGCGATCAACGGGGAGCCGCGGGAACTCGCGGTCACGCGACGGACATCGACCCCGGTCCACGTTCCCCCTGGCCAGATGCTGTGATCATGAAAGATTCCCAGGCTGACAGCGCGGGTTCGATTCCCGTCACCCGCTCCACATGAGGAAGCCCAGGTCACGGATGACTTCCGGACCCGGGCCTTGATTGTTTTCTGAGACGTTTCTCACCTGCGCGCCAGTTCAGTTGATCTTGCCCTCGGCGAGAGAGCCGCCGTCGGGTGGAACGGGAGCGGCGGGAAGCGGTTCGGCCGCCGGTGACATTGCCCCGCATCCCGGCGGCGTTGATCTCCGCGTCGATGCCCGCGGTCGCCTCGTCCCAGTCGGCCACGTCCTGACCGCGACGTTCGGCGGCATCTCGCTTGACCTGCACATCGGCCTGGAACTCGATCAGCCACTTCTGATCGTCGGTGGCCGGGTGCGGCTCGGACACGGGCTGTGGGGGAAGACCTGGTCGAAGCCGATCGAGATCGGTCCCTGGATGGCCACGGTGATTCACTCCTTAAGAGAAACCGATGTTCGGTCGTCCACTTGTCCGACTGAATCGAGAGGAGCTCCTTCAACTTGCCGCACAAGTGATTGAGCTGGGCGTGTGGGAGAATTCTCAGCACACCCGGCAGGCGGCCTCGACTGGATCAATGACAGCGAAGGTCCAGGCCCGCGCCTGTGCTGTCGGACAGTTCCACGATCACAGCTTGCACGCCGTGGGCGGTGGGTTTCGACGCCTGCTGAGCCCGCATCGTGATGTAGGGCCGATCTCCGTCGATTCCCACGATTTTCGCCCGGTCGTAGTAGTTCTTGAGCTCGGGGATGCTCAGGCCCGTCTCAAGCGTGAAGCGGGCGAGGTAGTCACAGTGGTTGCCGTTGCCGCGAAGCGCGACGGATCCTTCGCCCTGGCCGACCCACTCGGTCTTGGGCGGCAGGGGGTGACGCTCGAACCGGCTGATCATACCCGCCAGCTTCCCGTCATTGACCCACATAGGGATCATGAAGAGGAGTACGAGCAGACCCAAGGCCATCACCGGCGACAGGAGGGCGACCAAGAGACAACCCCTCTTCCGACTGCGCCAGAACGACTTCTTCCTGGATGGGTCTTCACTGACGACAGCAGGAATGTCTTGCACGGCACCATCCGAAGTCGGCCTATGTCACGGGATAGACATCCTGCAACTCATGAAGAACACCTGGCAACGCCGCTTCCAGCACCATCAGCACGGCTCCCGCCGCATCATGCACCGCGGCCAGCACGCCGGCCGGCCTTGGGCTTGGGCGGACCGAGAGCCGGCGCTCACCGAATGAGCGCTCCACATAGGCCGGACGCACGCGAACCATGCCTGCGTCGAGGTTGAGATCCGCTCGGGTCACTGCGATGATCCCACCCCCCATCGCAGGCTCGCGAACGTGGCCAGGGGCACGAAGGCCTTGTACCGCCGATCACACGTACAGTCGGCCTGACCGGTGTCGATCACCGCCACAGCGCCCGCTCGGCTTCTGCCCGCGTCAGGAACATCGGCGCGAGGGGCTTGACCGCGAGGGGCTTCCGGGCGGGCTTGTTTGATGCGGGACCGTGAAGCGGTCGTGTCCAATCCAGGACAGACCGGGATCAACACTTCTTGCCATGGAGCCGGAACGTACTGAATCCAGAGGTGGTTCGGCGCTGCTGATCTTAGGAGTCGTGTGGGTGCTGGGCACCCTGGTGCTTGGATGGCTGGGTTTCGAGTACAGCTTCGCCCTGATGGGAGCCAAACCGGCGAATGAGGACCTGGGCCAGGTGCTCATCTATCTGGCGCTCGGACTCGGAGGCGGAGCACCCGTCGTGGGTCTGATGACTGCCTGGGTGCTGAACAACAAGGGCGGCACCTGGTTCTACGGGCTCGTCGTACTCGGCATGGTGATCTTCGTCATCTTCGCCATGTATCAATACAAGAGCCGCAGCAACCATGTGTGGCAGGAAGATCCACCGGTCTGCACGGCACCTCCCGAGCGGGCACATGGAGTGCCCGGCTGCTAAGAAATGGGCGTCCTCTAGCTCGTGCTTGTCTGCCGGGAGCAGGACCTCCACGATCGTCGGAGGCCGGCCAGAGGCGTCGCGAACCGCACCGCGTTTCTGCAGGACCCCTGAACGGCCTTCCCGACTACATCCCGAACGTGCGGCTTCGGGCCTGGCGCAACGAAAAGCACCTTTCCCGCGTCCAGATGGCCGACCAGATCAACGCCACTCCCATCGGCATCGCCGAACACCTGGCCTGCGACGAGGAACGCGTCCGACGCTGGGAGGCCGGCGAAGTCCGATGGCCCCGTACGCCGTACCGACTCGCCTTGACACAACTGACCGGACAGGAACCGGAAGCACTCGGCTTCTCACCCACCAAACAGACCGATAGCCGCCTCATCGAAGCCCACGTCAACCCCGGACGACGCCCTACGAGCCGAAGCCGACCTGTACGGGACCATGAAGCTCGCCCAGCAACTCCAGGCATCCGACGTCGGAACCGGCACGTTGGAGGCCCTCGCCGAGGCCGTCGATCTGCTGTGCCGCGCCTACCCCGTCGTCCCCGCAGGCACGTTACGGGACCGCACACGAAAGCGCTTGGCACAGATCAACCGCCTGATCACCGGACGCCTCACTTTGGACCAGCATCGCGACTTGCTCGTGATCACGGGATGGCTCACTGCGCCATGCGTACCAAATTCATGATCCTTGGCTGAGGGAGTCCACAGGGCGCTCGGGGCATTCCAGGCAGACGAACATGTAGTGAGCTTCCCCCTGTTCTCCGGACACTTGGCCTGAGGTCACCCTTGATCATCAGGAAGGATGTCCTTCGTGCCCGCACCTCACCCTCCCGAGTTCCGGCGT
>NZ_BMRC01000065.1 GCF_014648435.1 Nonomuraea spiralis | reverse complement strand
CGCCGAATATGAACGTCGACACGTAATCAAGAGCATTCAGGAAGACGGCTATGCTGCCGCGTAGCCGAAAGCCTTGACGTGTCTACCGAGCCGGGGCAACTCCAACTGCCGCCTGCTCCACTTCGGCGGACGCCCCTTGCCCGATGCGGCAGGCAGATGCGGCTCCAGCGCCGCCCACTGCGCGTCAGTGAGGTCGTGTCGCCTCGTCACCACTACGCTGGCCACGAGGTCTCCGGTGTTTCGTTCTTCTTGGTCGTTGAACCAACTACCGGAGACCTCTTCGTTCAGCGATCACCGACACGCCCCACACGTGATCTTTCGAAACACGGCGCTAGTAGTGGGCGAAATCCTCGTTGTCGCGGTCGCGCATCATGGGTTATGAGCCGACGTTCGGGCCGCTGCGGAGGAGCGCCTGTCCAAGGGGGGTCAGGGTGTGGAGGACGGCGCCGCCGATCCGGGTGGTTGAGACGAGTCCGGCGTTGCGCAGTACCGTGGCGTGCTGGCTGGCGGAGCCGAGGGAGATGCCGACCCGTTCGGCCACGGACGTGGTGGTGGCGGGGTCGCGCAGGGCGGCCAACACGGCTGCGCGGGTACGGCCGAGTAGGGGGCCGAGCACGTCGGCCTGGTCGGTGGACTGCCCCCCGACGAAGATCGGATACGTCAGCACGCTGGCCGCGTCGGGCCGATACGTCACTATCAGGCGAGGCGCGAAGTAGGACGGGATCAGCAGCAGCCCGTGCCCAGGCAGAGCGATGTCATGGTCGTCGCCGAACGGGATGTACAGGGTCGGCGGCTGCCAGCGGCAGTCGGGGTGGAGCGTGGCCAGCAGGGCGTCTACCCCGCCGCGTAGCAGGGTTTCGGCGCGCAGGGTGCGGTCGGCGGCGGCTTCGACCTGGATCTGCGGCCACAGTGGCTCCACGGATGAGGTGAAGTAGCGGTTCAGGTCACTGGCAAGGGTCTGGCGCGCCCAGGAGGCGCCGTCGGCCAGTTCCTGTGCCCACCGCCCGGCCTGCTGCGCGGGCGACAGCTCGCTGAGATCGAACGCTAAGTTGGAGCTGGTCGTCTGACTGGCCTGCTTGACGCCGGTGGCGAAGTCTCCGGCGTCCGGCTGGAGCAGGAACGTGGGTATGAAGTTCTTCGGGGGAACCAGGGGCGCGAGCACCCCGGCCCGCTCCGCCAGGCTTCCTCTCACCTGCTGGTGCAGTCGGCGGACTCCGGGTCGCGACCAGCTCCTGCTGGTCTGTGCGCCAAGCAAGAGGCGCACACTCAGTGCCGTCTCCCACAGTGCGTTCGGAGCCGGGGCGAACGTGATCTGGCGAAGGTCGGCGTCAGAGAAGTGCATGCGGATCATGCCGATGATTCTCACGCAGCCGGCTCTGCTCGGCGAAGTCCAGCCTCACCCTTTTAGTCAGGACTAAAAGGCGTTGTGGTCGAAATTCGGCCAGGGCATCCTTACCATCCAGGGTCCCGATTAGGAGCCATTGGCTCCAGTTAGCGGCGCCTTGCGCGGGGGCAGCCTCATCGCTGTCCAGGGATCGCTACATGTAACCATGGATGGACTGGAAGAGGCCATCCACATCGCTGGTTTGAGCGATGAACTCTCGCCCTAGGAGGTCATAGTCGATGCAGTGAGGTGATCTCAGAGAAATAATTCGGGCAAGCAGGGATTTCTTAGCCGCAGGCGGTCGCGTATCGGGCCTTTCGGGAGAAGTCGTTGAAGGCCGGAGGCAGGCGTGGAGCCTCCGGTAGATGAGTTCTCAACACAAGAAATCCCATAGCCGGAAGGCTCCACGTGATTGCTCATCGTGCCATGCTCGACGTCTCCCGCGCGCTGGTTCAGTACGTTGCCCGGTTGCTGCAGGAGGAACGCCGACAGCTCGGCACTCCCAAGGGCAGCCGCGCCCTGACCCCGTTCCGGCAGGCGGTCATGGTGCTGCGCTGGTTCCGAGGCGAGCGCGACATCCCCAAGCTCGGCCGCGATCACCGTGTCTCCCGAGCCACCGCCTACCGCTACATCACCGAAGGTATCGACGTCCTCGCAGCTCAAGCCCCTGATCTACACGAGGCCCTAGATCGCGCCCAGGCCGACGGGCTGGGCTATGTGATCCTGGACGGCACATTGATCTTCATCGACCGCTGCGCCGAACAGAGCCTCAGCGTCAAGGGCGAGCCCATCGACGCCTGGTACTCCGGCAAGGCCCACCAGCACGCCGGCAACCTCCAAGCACTCTCTGCACCCAGCGGGCTTCCCCTGTGGATCGCCCACGTCGAACCAGGCTCGGTCCACGACCTAACCGCCGCTCGCGCGCACGTCCTGGGCGCGCTGTACGCCGCTGCCGCAGGCGGCCTGCCCACTCTCGCCGACGGCGGCTACGACGGCGCGGGCATCGGCGTCCACACACCGATCAAACAACCCCAGGAAATCAGACCCTCAGCCCGGACAACCGCACCTACAACCAACTCCTGCGCGGCCTGCGCTGTATCGGTGAACGCGGGTTCGCCCTGCTCAAAGGCCGCTGGCGGATCCTCCAGCACATCACCGCCAGCCCCAGCACAATCGGCGACATCGCCCGCGCGGCCCTTGTACTGACCCATTTCGAGCACAACTGGCTACCAGAAATTCGCTGAGATCACCTCACTGAGGCGTCGGTTTTCGGAGTGCCCTGCTGCTCTTGCCGCACAGGCAAGAGAAAGCGGATGCTCACCCCTCAACACCACATGGCCCTTCGCACCACTCGACATTCGTTTCGCGCGGGCCGCCAAAAAAGGGCTTTCGCCGCGTTGCCTCCGTAGATAACCATGAACGCCTAGGGGGCCGCACCATCAACGGGGAGAACCATAGTGAAACGCGTTCTGGCGCTGTTATGCGCCTTCATCGTCACGCTCGTCATGATGCCGCCGGCGCAGGCAAACGCGTCGGCGTCCACCAGCACCCTCAAGCTCGCCTGGACCTACGTCGCCCTGGCCGACCCGAAGACCTCCCATTGGAACAGCGCGGACGACGCGCTCGTGGGGACGGGTGTCCAGCCTCCCGGCGTGTTCCGCTCCTTCTTCCGCATGGACATCAGCCCGATGCACGGCAAGAAACTGCTGTACGCCACCTTCCAGGGCTATCTCAACAGCGGCGCCTGCGACCCCAGCATCGAACTCTGGCTGACCGGGGAGATCGGCCCGGAGACCACCTGGAGCAACCAGCCCGCCTGGACGCGGAACCTCGGCACCGGGACGGTCGCCGACGGCTTCGACTCCTGCTTCTTCAACTGGCGGATCAGTGACCTCGTGCGGGAAGCCGCCGCACGCGGCGAACGGCACCTGACCTTCGGACTGCGTGCGGCCAGCGAGGTCGGGCCGCGCAGCCTGCGTGTCTTCGAAACCGATCAGGTCAACCACTCGTACTGGGGCCGCTTCACCACGCCGGGGCTGCGCTTCTGGTACAACACCGTGCCTGAGGTGCCCACCGATCCGGCCATCAACCTCAACGACTCCTGCTGGCCAGAACCACGCCCGGCGACAACGTCCGTCTCCACCACGACGCCCACCCTGGGCGCCGACGTCGTCAACCCCGACCGGGAGCACGGCGACGAGGTGTCGGCGCGCTTCGAGTGGGCTGACGCCTCCGGCGCCGTCCTGGGCTCGGCGACCTCCTATCCCGGCGGCTCGGAGGGCAGGCACTGCACCGAGATCCCCGAAGGGCTGCTCGCCGATGGCAAGACCTACCGGTGGCGGGTACGCGCCGAGGATCACTACCAGGAGCCGGAGACCCTGGAGATGCTCAGCGACGCCAGTGACTGGACGGCCTGGCAGGAGTTCACCGTCGACGTCACCCGGCCCACGCTGCCGGTGATCGCCTCTGAGACGTATCCGGAGAACTCGACGGGCGGGCTGGTCGGCACGCCCGGTGTGTTCACCTTCTCCCCCGGCGAGTCCACCGACGTCGCGTCCTACGAGTACCGGCTCGTACCGGGCGGTTCCCTACCATCCGGGCGCGTGACGGCCGATGCCGAGGGGAAGGCCAGCGTGACCCTCACCCCGACGCGCATATTCCGCAACATCCTGTATGTCAGAGCGGTCGACCGGGCCGGCAACTCCGGGCCGGAGCGTGCCTACGCCTTCACCCCGCGGCGGAACCCGGCGCCGTCGGTCACCTCGACCGTCTACCCGGAGAACGCGCCCGGCGGCGGAGCGGGCGTGCCCGGCGAGTTCACCTTCTCGTCCAACGGCGCGCAGGACGTCGTCGCGTACGGCTACCGCCTGGACTCCGGTGAGACGCTCCAGACCCCCGCAGACACGCCCACCGTGACCATCACGCCCGACACTGCCGGTCCTCACACGCTGTCGGTGTGGAGCATCGATGCGCGCGGCTACTCGAGCTGGGCACGTGATTACGCCTTCACCGTGAACTAGCTTGACTCTGTCGGGGATCTTGTTCGCTGTCGGGTCAGCTGGCGGCTCGCCAGGAACGCAAGCGCGGGATGCCTTGCTGGTCGAGGTAGTCCTGGAAGGCTGTCGGCGGTCGTGGGGGCGCGCTTTCTCCAGGAGGGTGCCGGCTGAGGCGTTCGACGTTGACGGCGATGGCGGTGAGCATGTGTTGCAGGTGGGCCTTGGCTTGCCCGCGGTAGCGGCAGCGGCGCATGCCATGGCCGTGGGCGAACTCGCAGATGGTGCCCTCGATGCCGGAACGTACCGCGTAGCGCTTGTGCCAGTCCGGTTCTCGCTGCTCCGCGCGGTTGCGCAGCTGCAGTTCGTGTAGTTCTCGCGGAGGAAAGCCCACGTTGCGTGCACCGTCGCGGGAGGTGGTGCACTTGGCTCGGACCGGGCAGGGTTGGCACTGGCCCTTGGTGAAGCGGGCCACGATCAACGGGGCGGCGGTCAGCGAGGATGTCGGATAAGGGCCGTGCCAGCCCTTGCTGACCTGGCCCTGCGGGCAGGTGACTTCCTGGCGGTCGAAGTCGATGCGAAAGTCGTCGCGGGCGAAACCCTCACCCTGGCGGTTTTGGTGGGTGGGGTTGCCTGGAAGCGGTCCGACCACGGTGATCTGGTGTTCGCGTTCGGCCTGTTCGAGGTGGACCAGGGAGGTGTAGCCACCGTCGACCAGGTGCTGCTCGGGCCGTAGGCCCCGGCGTTCCAGCCGGGTGTGGATACCGGGCAGGACCTCGGTGTCAGCGCTGGTCGCGGGCATGGTGACCACGTCCGTGATCACATTGGGGCCGTCGCCGGAGCAGGTCTCGGTCACGTGCGCGAGGAACCCCTGCCAACGGGTGACCTGCCCCCGACGCGCATAGCGGGCCGTCAGGTCGTAGGGCGAGATGATCCGCTTGGCCGAGGGCGGCAGACCGCTATCGTCGTCATCGTCACGCCAGCGCAGCCGCCCGGTGGAGTCGCAGTAGTAGTTCTGCACCAGGATCTGTCGCAGGGCCTGCACCTGGGGGCCGCCCAGCAGGCCGGGATGGTTTCGGCTCAGGTGTTCCAGCAGGCGACGGGCATCTGCCCCGGTGGTGTTGATCCTGGTCTTGGGCCGGGTGGGGTTCTTGCCCAGGCGGACCTGCCGGCCGTAGCGGCGTCCCCAGTCCTCACCGACCAAGCCGTTCAGCGCGTGAGCGGCAGTGCGGGCCAGTTCCTCCAGGGCTGCGCGCATGGCCTCGGTGACCAACTCCAGGCGGGTCAGGTCACGCACGGTGGCCAGGACATGAGTGGAATCGGTGCGCTGGGTGGTGCGCTCGCGGACCAGTCCGGCCTCCTTCAGACGGGCCAGGGCCAGATCGAGAAGCCGGTCCGCCCGCCCGTCCTGCAGCAGGCGGTCACGGAAGTCACCGAGCACGCTGTGGTGGAAGCCGGGGTCGTCCAGTTCGAGGCCGAGCGCGTACTTGAAGTCGATGCGACAGCGCACGGCCTCGGCGGCATCGCGGTCGGAAAGGTCCAGCACGAATTGCAGCACGCTCACCGTGGCCAGTTGGGCGGGTGAGAGTCCCGGCCGGCCGTCGCGGGGATACCACTGCGCGAAGTCCTCATCGCTCCATAACCCGTCCAGCCGATCGCGGATCCACATGGCCGGGGTGCCACGGGGATTACTCGCTCGTGCTACCTGGGCGGTGAGCTCCGGGACCTCCAGCGCGGACCGGGGACGAACCGGTAGAGACACCTGACCACCTCGGGGGAATGACCGACTTCGCCGACCCCAGAAGCCTCACAGTTACTGATCAGTCGCCCTTCGGGACATGCCGGATGTTTTCAAGATTCCCGACAGAGTCAAGCTCAGAGTGTCAAGGTGGCGCTGCGACACCTCGCCGCTCGCTACCGCGCCCTCAGTGCCGAGATTGACGCCGCCTACAACCAGTTAAAAGGGCTCATCGAGCAGGCCCGACCCGAGCTGCTGGCCATCCAGGGCGTGGGTGTGGAGACCGCCGCGCAACTGCTGGCCACTTGCGGCGACAATCCCGATCGGCTGCGCTCTGAGGGATCGTTCGCGGCGCTGTGCGGGGTGTCACCGGTCCCCGCCTCCAGCGGCAAAACACGACGCCACCGGCTTAACCATAGCGGCGATCGGCAGGCCAACCGGGCACTGTACGTCATCGTGCTGTCGCGCATGTCCTGCGATCCATCCACCCGCTCCTACGTCGAACGCAGAACCACCGACGGGCTGTCCAAAGAGAGATCATCCGCTGTCTGAAGCGATACGTCACCCGCCAGCTCAACAAGATCCTCCTCCGCCCTCAGACACCCGTAGCCGAATCGTCCGTCCTCGCTTGACAGGCCATAGAAGCATCGTGCTGCCGTCGATTTGTCGCGCTCAACGCTGAACTACGTGGCCGGCATCATCCGCCGCCACCGCAAGGCCATCGGCTGTGGCGACGCCTCAACCCCGCCCAGCAGGCCCTGCTGGTTCGGGTCTACCTGCGCAAAGGCGAGACCTACACCGAGCTCGCCGCCGGATTTGGGGTTTCGGTCGCCACCGCCTGGCGGTAGGTGGAGGAGACCGTCGCCCTGCTGCGCGCCCGCGCTCCCAAGCTCGACCGCGCCTTACGCAAGACCGTACGGGATGGTCTGCACTACCTGGTGCTGGACGGCATGCTCATCCCCACCGACCGGGTACGCGCCGACCGGCCGTACTACTCGGCCAAGCGCCGCGCGGAGGCGCTCGCGGGCCTGGGTGTGGGCCGTGGGGGCCCGCCCTTCCTCACCAGCAGGTCGCGCGGCTGCCTGCGGTGGTCGCGACGTGGAATCTCCCACAACGTTGCGATGATCGGCGGCTGCGTAAAGACCAGGGCTTTCTGGCGATTGCCCAGGGCGTCAGCACGCCTGGTCTTTCCCGCCGTGCACGCCGCCGAGCAGTCGCAGGATCTCGTCGGTGAGGTGCCCAGCAGATTCCGGACAGTCAGCCACATAAGCTGACAGAAGTCTGGAAGAGGTAGGTACGTGACGAGGCGTCGCAGGCAGTTCTCGCCCGAGTTCAAGGAAGAAGCCATCCGCATGGTGCTGGAGGGCGATCGGACGGTCGCGTCCGTGGCGCGGGAGTTCGACATCAACGCCAGCACGCTGGGCAGCTGGGTGAACCGGCATCGGATCGCGAGCGCGCAGGAGGAGCGGCAGGCGCTCTCTGGGCCGGAGCGGGCGCGGATCCGGGAGTTGGAGCGGGAGAACGCCGAACTGCGCGAGAAGCTGATCTTCCTGAAAAAAGCGGCCGCCTTCTTCGCCTCCGAGACTCGATGACGCTCGCCAAGTACGAACTCATCGACGCGGAGAAGGCCTGCCACTCGATCGTGAAGATGTGCTCCTGGCTGAGCGTGTCCCGCTCGGGCTACTACGAATGGCGCGAGCGGCCGGCCTCGGCCACCGCGCAACGCCGGACGCTGCTGGCCGCATCGGTTGCCGAGATCTTCGCCGGCTCGCACGAGACCTACGGCTACCGGCGGGTGCACGCCGCCCTGGGCCGCCGCGGTGAGCACTGCTCGGCCGAGTTGGTGCGTGCCCTGATGCGGGAGCAGGGCCTGGTCCCGGCTCAGGTGCGCGCGTTCCGGCCCGTCACAACGGTGCGGGGCGACTTCCGCGGCATCCCCGACCTGGTCAGCCGCGACTTCACCGCCGCCCGGCCGGGCACCAAGCTGGTCGGCGACATCACCTACGTCCGCACCTGGGAGGGCTTCCTCTACCTGGCCACCGTGATCGACTGTCACAGCAAGGCGGTGCTGGGCTGGGCGATGGCCGACCACTACCGCACCGAACTGGTCACGGACGCGATCCGGATGGCCGCCGGCACCGGCTTGCTGCAGCCCGGCGCCCTGTTCCACACCGACCGCGGCTCGAACTACACCTCAGATGAGTTCGGCCGCTTCCTGACCGGCCTGGGGATCCGCCGCTCGGTCGGCCGCACCGGCGTCTGCTACGACAACGCGATGGCCGAATCGTTCTTCTCCGCCCTCAAGAACGAATGGCTGCACCGCTACGTCTTCACCACCCGAGCCAAGGCAAGACGGCAGGTCATCCGCTACATCGAGGGGTTCTACAACCACCGGCGCCTGCACTCGGCGCTCGGCTACCGGCCACCCTTCGAAGTGCTCAACGAGTCCGTTTCAGCCCCAACGGCCGCATAGGCTACGCCCACAAGACGGCTGTCCGGAATATCCGTGGCCCCTCACGGACAGAAGCTCGTCCGGGCCCTTGAGAGCGTCGGCGAGTTTCGTGTCGGTGCAGAAGATCATCTCTGCGGCGATGTTGTCCTGCACGATCCGGGCGACGTTGTCCAGGGCGACGGGGATCGGCTTGGAGGGGATCTCGGCCGTGGATATGTCGATCAGGTGGGTGTCGGCCTTTGCCGGGTCCATGAACTTCTTGATGATGATGGAGTTCTGGTTCAGGGAGGATGTGGTCCAGATCGTGAAGACGACGACGTACAGGCCTTTCCAGGCGTCATCGCCGAGTTGTCCGCGCCAGCGGGTCATGATGTCCGCGACGCCTTCGATCTGCACTTTGGACGCCCAGTACATGTTGGTGCGGATGTTCGGGTACACGCTGCCCGAGTAGTCCTCGAAGGACTTCATGTCGAAGGAGCGGCTTCGAGTTGTGTCCGCGATGAATTCGCGTGATCTGTCGAGAATGTCTGCGCACGACTGCTGAAGGCCAGGTGGAAGTTTCGCCTCGTCGAGTTGCTGCCGGGCCGTGGTCATCGTGGCGGAGACGTCCTGGAGCGGCTGGACCCAGCCGTCCCCCAGCCCCTTGAAGGCGACCATGTCCAGGTCGTGCGGATCGATTCTGGCGCTCTGGAACGCCGGGACCCGCTTGGGCAGGTAGGGGGCGATGATCGTGAAGAGGCCCAGCGGGAGGTGGGCGATCGACTTCGCCAGTTCGAAGATCTCGTCGACCGGGTGCAGCGACTCCAGTGCCTGCCCGTTCGAGACGAGGCTGTACAGACCACCTCGGTGGTCGTTCTGGACGACGATGACCGGGCCCAGGTGGTTGATGAGGTCAGCTTTCAGTGCGGCGTAGTTCCGCCGCGTGTCGGCGTTGACCGCACGGATCGCGTCGCGTGCCGGATTCGACGGGGATGTGCCGGAACGTGCGACGGGCAGGACGTTGCCGCCGAGCAGCGTCGTGGCACCGGCCGCGGTGGCGGTGCCGAGGAATGTCCTGCGTGTGACCACTGTCTGTCCTGCCTCTCGAAAGCCGCCGCGCCTCACGCGGCAAGACCGGCGAGGGCGACCCCCGCTCGGCCAAGCAGTCACCCGCCATGGCGCCGACGAGATCGTCCGCCGATGCCAGGCCCTCCGTCGCGCCGTCACTCCCACTCCAGCTCCAAGCTGTCCCGGACCGGAATGTTGACTTAATGTTTGTGCAAGGTAACGGTAAGTAGCAAGTCTGCGGGTTTTTCGGCCCGGGACGAGCGAGGTCCGCCAACTGTGGCCATTGCGTCGTAGTCAGGAGAGGGAATGTCGATCCTCAGGGTCGTTCCGCCGGTCGTGTCCACCTCACGCGGGCCTCGGTTCGCCGGGCCGGCAATCGGCGGCCTTGCGTTGCTCGTCGCCGTGCTCGTCCCGGCCGCGACCGGCGCACGTGCTGCGATCGGGGCCACCGAGTGCACTGGTTCTCAGACGGTGACCTACACTCCCGGCCTCACCGACCAGCCTCGGGAGGTCACGGTCAGTGGGAAGGATCCCTTGATCGAGTGCGTCTCCAGCAGTGATCCCACCATTTTCCAAGCCACGTCGACCTTCTCCGCCACAGGGACGTTCTCCTGCACCTCTGGCACGAGGGCCGGGAGCCGGCGGATCACGTGGAACAACGGCAACACCAGCACGCTGTCCTCCACCTCCACCGTCTCGCTCAACGGCGCCGAAAGCCTTGTTCTGATCAAGGGCGTGGTGGTCGACGGCGAGTTCAGGGGAGCGCGGTGGACCGGCACGTTCACCATGTTCAGCACGAAGCCGCAAGCCTGTCTCACCGCGCAAGGGCTCGCCGGCGTCTCTGGCCCGCTCACCCTGAGCATCGGCTCACTGTGAACCGGCCCGACTTCGTTGGAGACCTTGGTGTCCCGCGTCGAGTGTCGTGGAGGGTCGGCGGCGGCGACCACTTCGCCGAACTGCAGTACGTGGTACGGGTCCCCGATCCCGCCGCCGGGGTTGTCGCGACCCCGCAACCAGATCCTGCCGTTCCTGCTGAACGAGCGCACGGCCGCCGCCCGGCGCCGCTACCTGGACGCCTTCGGCAACGCCGCCAACTTCGCCTCAGGCAATCGGTTCTTCCTCGCCCTCACCATGCGGGCCGGGCTCGCCGCGCGCCGACCGGAAGTGTTCGTCCGGCCGCTGACGATGGAGGAAGGCCGCAAGCTGAAGCGGATCACGCGTAATGCGAAGGATCCGATCAAGCTGCGGCGGGCGATCGTGGTGATAATGTCCGGCCAAGGCCAAAGCGTTCCGGACATCACCTCGTTGATGCAGGTCAGCGACGACTACGTGCGTGATGTCATCCACGCCTTCAACGAGCGGGGGTTCGACGCGCTGGACCCAAACTGGAGCGGGGCCGTCCACCGGCGATCAGTGAGCGGGTGCGTGAGCACATCTGCCTGATCGCCACGACGGCCCCCACCGAGTGGGGCATCGAAGGGATGTCGACCTGGAGCCTGCGCACCCTGGCCGAGCACCTCATCGCACGGGGTGTCGTGGCGGCGATCAGCCGTGAGCATCTGCGGCGGATCCTGCGCAAGGGCGGGGTGAGCTGGCAGACCACCACGACGTGGAAGTCCTCCACCGACCCGCACTTCATCGCCAGGATGCAGCGCGTGCTGGAGTTATACGATCACCCACCGGCCGACGGGCGGGTGATCTGCGTCGATGAGGTCGGCCCGTTGAGCCTGATGCCACTCAAGGGCAAGCGCTGGCGGCCGGCCCGCTCGCCGGCCCGGCGGCGGGCCACCTACCACCGCTACCACGGCGTGATGCAGATGATCGCCGCACTCGACCTGGCCACCGGCCAGCTCTACTACCGCATCCGCACCCGCAAGCGCTGGCGGGAGTACTTGGCCTTCCTCGAGACGCTCCGCGCCCGATGGCCCGGCGAGAAGCTGTATGTGATCGCCGACAACTACTCCCCGCACAAGCATCCTCAGGTCCGCTCCTGGGCCGGGGCCAACGATGTCGAGCTGGTGTTCCTGACGACCTATGGCTCGTGGCTGAACTGGATCGAGTCCGAGTTCGCCGCGCTGCGCTACTACGCCCTCAACGGCACCGATCACCGCAGCCACGATGAGCAGAACGCGGCGATCGGCGCGTACGTGCGCTGGCGCAACGCCCGAGCCCAGCCCAAGACGAACTTCGCCGCCAGCTCACCATCAGAAGCTGGACCAGTTACCCGTCCAAGGTTGCGTGAGGGGCCTGGAAATACTGAGTGCGCTGCTGCAGCAACCAACGCTCGACATCCTCATCCGTGGCATCGACATACGGCTCTTCGGCCAGACGCTCTAGGAGTTCGTCGCGCTCCGGGTGATCACTTGTCGCCACCATCGACCGCACCGCGACCACACCGCCAGCGAGAACAGCCCACAGATCCAGACCCATCTCCGTGTCGAAGTTAGCGATCTTCGCGCTCCACTGCAGCCAGGCATCATCCACGCAGCGATGCTCGGCCAGCAACAACATGCCAAGTCTCAGCCCGTCGGACACACCCCAGAACTCTTCAGCCTCCCGAATATCCTGCTGCAGCAGGAACTTCAGCAAAGCCCGATCAGCAGCCCGTGGATCGAACAGAATCGCAGCCAACACCGCCACACGACGTTCGGCGTTGGCGTCCCAGGTGTCGTCATCCTCGGCGGGGGCGAAGCCCAGACCGGACCAAGACTCCGGGTCAGCCCGCAGGACCTCCAGCAACTGCCGACTCCCCGCATCAGGCTCATTCATCGCGCGTCATCCTAGGCCCCGGAAGCCAACTGGCAGGCTGCGCCTCCCCAGGAGGGCTAAACCCTCGGAGCCGGCCGACGGGTCCACCCACCCGAGATCGATTACCCGACCAACGTTCGGTGACGAGCCACTAGATCGCGATCCTCCTCGCCGCGCCGATCGCTTCCGAGGCCGGCGGGCTCGCGCACCATCGTGGTCGACGGCGCGGCGGACCTCGACAGAACCAGCTCAGGACGGGTGCGGCGCGACCGCGCACAGGTAGGTCGACTCCTGCAGCAGTTGCGCGGTCAACTTGATCCCGGTCAGGTTCTCGGCCAGGGCGAAGACAGGAGTTGCCCCGGCTCGGTAGACACGTCAAGGCTTTCGGCTACGCGGCAGCATAGCCGTCTTCCTGAATGCTCTTGATTACGTGTCGACGTTCATATTCGGCGG
>NZ_BMRC01000064.1:15482-16047 GCF_014648435.1 Nonomuraea spiralis | reverse complement strand
GATGATCTGCGCCCTGCTCATACTGCAGGAACCGGAGCTCCCGCTCCCGTTGGACACGCTCTCGCCGTGGATCGACATGGTGACTCGCGCCCGCACAGACGTGTTCGCGGACCTGGAAGCCCAGACGCACCGCCGGTTCATCAAGACCCACACGCCGCTCGACGGGATACCCAGCGATCCGACGGTCACGTACATCTGCGTCGGGCGGGACCCACGCGACGTGGGGCTGTCGATCGACCGCCATATCGACAACACCGACATCGGCGCGTTCCTCAGCCAACGCAAACGGGCGGCCGCGATCGACGGTATCGAGCTCGGACCATTGCGGCCACCGCGGCCGCGCCCCGACGGCGAGCGGGACCGCTTCTGGCAGTGGGTCGACGACGAGACGCCATCGACGCAGGTCGGGTCGTCGCTGCGGCGCACTGTAGAGCACCTGCAGACGTTCCGGGACGCCGCCGACGATCTCGACATCGTGTACTTGCACTACGACGACCTAAAGGCCGACCTGGAGGGGCAGATGCGGCAGATGGCCGCGCGCCTCGGCATCGACGTCGATGAGCAC
>NZ_BMRC01000064.1:0-15472 GCF_014648435.1 Nonomuraea spiralis | reverse complement strand
ATGCGCAGCAGGGCCGACACGACCGTCCCCGCCGGCGGTCCGGAGCACTGGATCGATCCCGCCGCGTTCTTCAGCCGCGGCACGAGCGGCCAGTGGCGCGACCTCCTCGACGACACCGACCTCGCCCGGTACGCCGCGCGCGTGCGGGCGCTCGCGTCCGATGATCTCGTCGAGTGGGTGCATCGCGAGCCGATCGACTGAGATCCCCCTCCGGCGGTATCCCCGCACTACTTCCGCGGACGCAACCCCGTGCCGGTCTGCCGCCGCGCGGCCGAGGCGACCCGCCCGGGGTAAGGCCAGGGCGGTGTTCAGCCGGTGGCAGAGGCGTGGCGGCCAGCCCTTGCGATGCCGTATGGGCAGGTGCGAAGTGGTCAGGAGTCGGATCGTCTCCTCCGTCGTCTTTGGCGATGCGTCAGCGCTGAGGGCCTGTTGATCCGTAGGGTGGGTTTGTGGGTGATGGCAGGGTCGGTGAGTGGACGCGGCTGGGTGAGCTGGACGGGCCGGCGGGGTTCTTGAAGGTCCGTGGCCGCCGGTACCGGTATCCGGATGGCCGCGAGGACGTGTGGGACCTTCTCGTGGGCGGCGCGACGGTGGCGATCGTGGCGGTGACCGAGGATGAGCAGGTGGTGCTGGCCCGCCAATACCGGCCGGGGCCGGGGAAGGTCCTGCTGGAGCTGCCGGGCGGAAACGCTGAGGGGGACGAGCCGGCTGAGGTCGCGGCGGCCCGGGAGCTGCTGGAGGAGACCGGCTACGAGGCGGCGAGCCTCGAGGTGGTAATGCAGACGTTTCTGGCGTCGTACGCCACGCATCGCCGCCACGCGGTCGTGGCCCGGGGGTGCCGGAGAGTCGCTGAACCGAACTTGGGTGACGGCGAGTTCGTCGAGACGGTGCTGATGCCGGTCGGCGAGTTCGTTCAGCATGTTCTCGGCGGGCAGCTGACCGACACCGACATCGCCTTCGCGGGGTTGACCGCCGCCGGATATCTGAAGCCGGCCGTTTGACCACGTTCACTTGCTGACGAGCGCGGCCGTGATGTGCTCGGTGGTCGGAGGGGCGCTTTCGAGATACAGGCGCGTGCCGGACGCGCGGACCACGACCCGGTGGTGACTGTCGTTGTCGAAGACGGTCATGTCGTCCTCGGTGCTGGCGTGCCAGCCTACGAGCAGGGTCCGAAGCCGGCGAGTTCGGCGACCTGGGTGGGGCCGACCGGATGGTCGCTGTTCAGCTCCGCCCGGGTCCGAGCCCAAGGGAGTTATTGCAAGAGGATGGGTCGCTGGGGTGCGCCTGCGGTGAGGATTTCGGTGATGAGGTCACTGAGGCCGAGTGGGTAGACGGTCTCGCTTGTGAAGCGCAGGTCATCGAGGGTCCACCAGCGGTGGGCCTGGATGGTGTCGGGCTGGGTGGCGCGGTCTGGGTCGATGTCCTCAGCGGTGATTCGCGCGAGATAGTACCGCTCGACTTGGAGAACCTCCTGGCCGCCGACCTGGTGCGCCTTGATGCGTTCGGCGATCTGGGCATCGAAGTGGACATCGCCTTCGGCGATGCCGAGTTCCTCGCGGAGCTCGCGGCGCAGGGCGGTGGTGTGGTTCTCGCCGTTGTCGAGGGAGCCGCCCGGGGTGGCCAGGGCGTCGGCGAGCGCCAGATAGGCGTCCACGATGGAGAAGGCGTCGGTCAGCGGTCCGCGGTTGTAATGCCAGAAGGTGAAGATGCGCTGGCGGGCACGGCGGCTTGGCCGTCGTGGTCATGATTCATGCTCGATCCATTCGATCAAGGCGGTGATCGAGGCCTCGACCGGCTCAAGACCATTGAGTTCCAGGGCAACGCCGGTGCGGGCGGACACGATGTGAGTGAGGTAGCGGGATCGGGCCCGGTCCAGATAGCCGTGGCTGCTGGGCCGAACGTCGGCCCCTTCGTCCAGTTTGCGCAGCAGTTTGCGGGCCAGGCAGATGTCCAGAGGCGCCTCGACCCACACCACGTCGTGGATCTGCCGGCGGATGGGGGGCAAGGCCAGCGCGAAGATGCCTTCGATGAGGAGGATCGAGGCGCCGGACGCGGTGTGCTGGTCAATCGCGGCCTGCAGGATGGACGGGTCGATGCTGTGCGGGTCGCTGAAGTCGACACCTTGAGCGGGGTCGGCCGGGGCACGGTAATAGTGATCCATTTCCACCAGAGGCAGGCCCAGCCTGGCAGCGGCACCGCGGGCGATGGTGGTCTTGCCCGACCCAGGAAGACCGGAAAGGGCGACAACGCGGCATTCCTCAGGCATGCGAAACCTCTATGACGGCGTGGTGGGCGGCTCAGGCGGGCGCGGCGCGCCGGGGATGATCGTATGACGTCAGTCGACGAAGGCGTCGACGCCGCAGGGGTCCGGGTCGAGGCCGCCAAGGAGGACGCTCGCGACGCCTGGGCCCAGGTGGCTGAGCACGAACGCGCCCGGGGCGCGGCCGAGCAGGCCCGCGATGACGCCCTGGGCGAGCGGGATCAGGCCCAGGCCGAGCAGCACCGGACGTCCGCCGCGGCGCCGGCCACCCAGGCGGCCAGGGCCGGGCGCCGCTCGGCGGCTGGCCGGGCGAAGAAGGCCAGCCCGACGCTGCTGGACGCCGGAGCGCCCGAGGCGCCCGGCTCGGGCCGGGCCAGTAGCTCGGTCACGGTGTCGTCCCAGGGGCGGACTGGTCATCTGGATGCTCACGCGCAGGCGCGGTGGCGCGGTCGTAGGCGGCGCCGAGGGCGCGCAGCACGGCGTCCCAGTCCAACAGGGCGCGCGCGTCGGTGGCCAGGGTGCCGTGCAGCTCACTCTTCACCGCGATGCTGTCCCCGGTGAGCTCCACGTCCAGCAGATCACGCGGGCCGCCGTAGCTGTCGCCGTGCTCGTCGGCGGTCAGCAGCTCGGCGGTGATGCGGGTGGTCAGGCTGTCGCCGAGCGCGGTGTGGTTGTCGCGATCGGCGGCGCGGTCAGCGGCCAGCGTGAGCACGGGCACGCCGGCGGCCAGCAGCGCACGGGCACGGGAGGCGGCGGTGGCGGTGGAGTCGCTGACCTGGCCCAGCCCCTCCATCAGCGCCGCGTGGTCGCCAGACCGGTCGGCAGCGTTGAGCAGGAACGCCAGAGCTTTGGCCAGTTGCCAGGCGATCTCGGCGTACGGGTCGGCCTGGTTCATCGGCTGCGACAGTGCGCCGTACAGCGCTTCGCTCAGGGTACGCAGCTCGGGCAGCGCTGCGTGAAACTCGGCGCCGGGAACAGCGGCTGGGCCGGGCGCGGGGGTCGAGCTGGTCATGACGGCTCCGAGGGGGCGGCGGGGGTGCTGGTGACCGTGCGGGGCAGTTGGCCGGCCGTGTAGGGGTACTTCTTACGCAACACCCCAAACCGGGCCTTGGCCTGGGCCGCGGTTACGGCAGTGGGAGCGGGCAGGCTGTGGCTCAGCAGCTCGGTGATCTGTTCCCACCCGCGGCCGCGAGCGCGGGCGGCGTGCAGCACGATCAGTTCGCGCTGCTCGGCGGCGGTGCGGGCGTCGACGACCGCCATGAGGGCCGCGTCCACGTCCGCGTCACTGATCGAGTCGTAGCCGAGCAGGCGGCGGCCGAAGTCCGCTTCCTCCTCCAAGGCCAGGGCCACCAGGGACACCGCGCGCTGGGGGTCCACCCAGTAGTGCGACTGCGTGCGGGCGGCCTGCTCTCGCTCGGCGTCATCCCCCTGGCGTTGGGCGAGCCTGCGCAGCGCCTCACGGCGCTCGTCGAGGTTCATGGGACGGCCGGAGCGTCGGTCGGGGTGTCGAGAGGAGCGGCGCTGGCGCGCAGGATGATGTCGGTGGGGTGCCGCTTCTTCAGCTCCGCGTACCGGCGCCGCGCCTGATCGGGTGTGATGCGGCCGCCGGAGATGCCGGAGGACAGCAGGGCGGCGACCTGCTCCCAGGACACGCCGCGGACCCGGGCCGTGTGCAGCAGGCACAGCTCGTCGAGCTCGGCAGCCGTACGGGCCTCGACGGCCGCGGTCAGGGCGGCCTCGACGTCCTCGCCGGTGACCGGGGCGCCGCCGTCCCGGGGTCGGCCAGTGCGGGCTTCCTCGTGCAGGGCCAGGGCCACCTGGGAGACCACGCGCTGGGGGTCGATCCAGAAGTGCGTGCTCGTACGAGCGGCCTCCTGCTCGTACGGATCGCCGTAGCGCAGGACGAGATCGAGTTGCGCCCTGCGGCGTTCCACGGCGGTCAGGCGTCGCGGCTCTGCTGTCACGTTTGCTCCTGAGGTGACTGCTTGATGGGGCCGGGGGCCTCGTCACGTTCGGGCAGCCCGTTCGTCGCCTCCGGCGGGGTGGGCACGATGCTGATCCTTCCGGACGGAGCGAATGATGCGCCAACGTGCCCCCATCACTGAGGGCGCGCGTGCGTGCCGTACCCGACATTTCTGTCGTCATCATGACCCGTCGGACGCGTGCAGGACGAAAGCCAGCACATCGGCGAGCAGTGCCTGCTCCTGGTCTCTGGTCGAGCCGGCGCCGTGCCCGCCGTGCTCCTCGACGCGCAGCAGCACCGGCCGGCCGGAGGCCGTGCCCGCCTGAAGGCGGGCGGCCAGCTTCGCCGGCTGCCACGGTGGCACCCGCGCGTCGTGCAGGCCGGTGGTCAGCAGCACCTGCGGGTAGGGCACGTCGTCCCCTACCTGCAGGTAGGCGTCGATGATCAGCAGGGCACGCAGGCCCTCCTCGGTGGTGACGCTGCCGTACTCGGGCACGTTGATCGGCCCGCTTTCGGTGAACTCGTTCCGCGTGGCGTTCACCGTCGGCGCTTGGATCGCCATGGCCGCCCATAGATCGGGGCGGCGCACCAGTGCGCCGCCGGTGGGGATGCCGCCGGCGCTGGAGCCCTTGCCGGCCAGCCGCCCCGGGCGGGTGTAGCCGAGGGCGATGAGATGTTCGGCGCAGTCGATGAAGTCCGTGATGGTGGCCTCCTTGCGCTCGCCGCGCCCGGCCTCGTGCCACTCCCGGCCGTAGGCGCCGCCGCCGCGCAGGTGCGCGACGGCGTAGACGCCGCCGAGCTCGTACCAGGCGAGCATCTCGGGATGGAACTCCGGCAGGTCGATGAGCCCGCCGGAGCCGTAGCCGGTGAGCACGGCCGGATTGTCGCCGTCCAGCTTCAGGTCTTTGTGGTGGATGACCGTGAGCGGGATCGGCGTCCCGTCCCTCGCGGGCACGTGCAGGGTACGGGCGTACACGTCACCGAAGTCCACCGACGACCGCGGCGCCAGCCCGGTGTCTTGGAAGGACTGGCCGTCGTAGCGGTAGAGCCGTGGCGCGTCGGTCCAGCTGGCCATCAGGAGCAGGGCTTCGGGCCGTTCGGGGTGGGTGGTCCACTCCAGGATCACGCCGTCTGCTGGCATCGGGAGGTCGATGGGCTCGCCGCCGGACAGGGGTGCGTGCCGTACCCGGCTGACGCCACCGTCGAGATCGCGCACCAGCAGCCGGTCGCCCACCACCCGCACCGTCTCCACCACCCGCTCACTGGCGGGCACGACCACCCGGGCGCAGGACATATCTGGTGCGGCAAGCGGAACGGCCAGCACGCGGGAGCGCGGTGTGTCCCGATGGGAGACCAGGTAGAGGGTGTCGTGGCTGCTGGCGAAGGCGGTTACGCCGTCCGCCACGCCCGCGACCAGCCGCCACGGGCAGGCGGCCGGGTCGGCCAGCCCGGCGCGCGGCGCCACGTACACCGTGCAGTCGCTCAGCTGCTCGCTGGTCCAGGGCCAGGGGCTGAGCGCGCTGTGGGAGATGATCGCCAGCATCCACTCGCCGTGCGGCGGCACCACCAGGAAAGGCCGGTCCCGCGGGGTCAGCTCGACGTGGGGGTTGAGGCCGCGGGCCAGCACCACCGTGTCCTGCGCCGGGTCGGCGCCCAGTTGATGCAGGAAGGAGCGGCTGTCCAAGAGGTGCTGCTCCACGTAGCGGTGATAGACGAACGACCGGCTGTCCTCCAGCCAGCTCAGGAAGGCGAAACGCGTCGTGGGCGGGATCGTCTCCCGGAGAACCCCCGAGTCGGCGTCGATCACGTGGATAGAGCTGTCCTCCGACCCGGAGGCGGAGACGGCGCAGGCGACGTGGCGGCCGTCAGGGGAGGGCACGTACCAGTCGATGGCGTGGTGCCCGCCGCCGGGCACCACGCCGGGGTCGAACAGGACCCTGCTCGCTCCGTCGGCCTCGGTCACCGTCAGCACCGGTACGCGGGCGTCCGGCTCGCTTACCAGGGCGAAGACCCTCTCGGCTGCCATCGCGAGGCCGAAGTACCGCGTGAGCGCACTGCCCAGTTCGCGGATCCGGGTCAGCAGGCCGGAGCGGTGCGCCAGGGCGCCCAGGTGCTCGCGGGCGTGCCTGGCCTGGCCGTCCAGCCAGTGGTGGAACTCCTCGCCTTCGGCTTCCATCCACCGGTAGGGGTCCTCGAGTGTGATGCCGTGGAGGGTCTCGCGCACGACGTCCACCCGGGCGATCGGGGGTTCGGTGAGGTCGCTCATATGCGCATGATCATATGCCGGAGATCCAGCGACTTATCGGACATTGGATCGCGCGGCCCTCCGCCGGGCTCGCCTGACGGTCATGCCGAGTAAGCAACAGTCACGGCCTCTGACCAGCCCTATTAACCCTTTCCGGCGTACTTGGTCTGCCCCCCTACTTTGGGGCTCGTTGCACGGACCCGAGCGGAGAGCCCTCTGGGCGTGTTCTCCCTCTGGCCTTGTCCCGGTGTCAGCTCTCCTCGGGCGTGATGGCGGGCGCCTCCAGGCGCACGATGCTGTCGCGCGTTGCCCAGTCCGCCGGTCCGCAGGGGAACGCACCGTCCGCTAGCCGATCACTGAGCTTGCCGACGTCGTCAGCGGCCAGCCTCGTCGAGGTGGTACTCGTCGCAGCCCAGCTGTTTGGCCAGGCGCTGGCCTGCCTGCAGGACCAGATCGTGGTCGGGGGCTGGGCCGGGTGCCGAGAATGATCTTGCGGTGTTTTCCCTGCTCGGCCATGGGGCAGCTCGTAGCGTCGTACTGCTTTGCCACGAGCTGCCGACGGGGTTCGCGCTCCCGGTAGCCCGGGGTTTCGGTGACAGACCGCCGTGTGACGCACAGGACCGGAATGGTGCGAGAACCGGCGCCGAGACGGTGAGCTGCCGGGATGCGGTTCCGGAGATCGGACAGAGCTGTACTTCTGTCCGGTTAACCCACCGAACTGAGGCTCATGATCCTTCTCAGCGCTAACGGCTGTCCCCAGGTTCCTCAACCCCGGGATCGTGGCCGAGACCCGCGGCAACCCGCTGGCCCTGCTGGAGCTGTCACGCAGCGGCAGGGCCGAGCTGCTCGGCGGTTTCGCCCTGCCGACCGCGGGCGCCGACGCCTTGCAGGAGCGGTACGAGCGACGCATCCGCGCACTGCCCGAACCCGCCCGGCAGCTGCTCCTGCTGGCCTCGGCCGACCCCACCGGCGACGCCGCGCTCCTGTGGCGCGCGGCGCCCCTGCTCGGCCTCGGGCTGGAGGCAGCGGCCCCCGCCGAGGAAGCGCAGCTCGTCGAGATCACCCGGAGCGTCCGTTTCCGCCACCCGCTGGTGCGTTCGGCCGCCTACGCCGCCGGCACCGCCGAGGAGCGACGGGCCGTCCACCGCGCGCTCGCGGGCGCGCTGGACGACGAGGGCGAACGGCAACGCCGGCTGTGGCACCTCGCGACCGCCGCGGCGGGCCCCGACGACCAGCTTGCCGCCGAGCTCGCCGAAGCTGCGCAGGGCGTGGGGTCCCGCGGCGGGATGGCAGCGGCGTCGGCGCTGCTGCGCCGGTCGGCCGAGCTGACGACCGACACCCGCCTCCGCGTCGAGCGCACGCTGTCGGCGGCGCAGGCGAGCCTCGACACCGGCGCCTTCGAGACCGCGCTCGGCCTGCTCGCCAGGGCCGAAGCGCTGCCGGCCGACGCCCTGCAGGGTGCCCGTATCGACCTGATCCGCGGCCGCACCGACCGTGCCGCACGCTCCGGGAGGGAAGCGCCGGCGGCGCTGCTGCGTGCCGCCCGGCGGCTCGAACCCCTCGACAGCCGGCTCGCCAGGCACACCTACCTCGACGCGTGGAGCGCCGCGCTCGTCGCGGGCGGGCTCGCCGATCCCGACAGCGACCTGGCCGCGGTCTGCGCGGCGGCCGGCGCGGCCCCACCGCCGCCCGGCGCGCCGACAGCCGCCGACCTGCTGCTGGACGGCCTGGCCGCGCTCATCAACGACGGGACGTCGGCCGGCCGGCCTCCGCTGCGCGAGGCGGTCACGGGATTCCTCGACCACGAGATGCCGACCGCGCTGTGGCTGCACTGCGGCGTGCTGGTCGCCAACGCGGCGCTGTCGCTGTGGGACTACGACCGCTGGGAGGCGGCCAACGCCCGCCACGTCGAGCTGGCCCGCGCCGGAGGCGCGCTCGCGCCGCTCGCCAACGCGCTCAACGTCCGCCGGGTCATCGCGTTGTGGCGCGGCGACGTGGAGTTCGCTCGCGAGCTGGGGCTGGAGGAGTCGACGGTCAAACAGGTCACCGGCACGCGCCGGGTGTCCTACGGAGATCTGTTCCTGCTGGCCTACCGGGGACACGCGGCCGAGGCGCTGCCGCTCATCGCGGAGTCCTCGGCCGAGGCCACCGCGCGCGGAGAAGGGCTCGGCCTCTACTTCACCGACCGCGCCACCGCGCTGTTGCACCTCGGGCTCGGGCACTACGCCGAGGCGACGGTCGCCGCCGTACGGGCCGCGACAGGCGACCTCGGCCCGTTCACCGCGCAGGCTCTCCCGGACCTGGTCGAAGCCGCCGCGCGCAGCGGCGCCACCTCGGTCGCCGAAGCCGCGCTCGCCCGGCTGGTGACGTACACGGCAGGCTCGGACCAGGAGTGGGCGACCGGTCTGGAAGCCCGCGCGCGGGCCCTCGTCAGCAACGGAGCCGCCGCCGACCGGCACTACGCCGAGGCCGTCGAACGGCTCGGCCGTACCCGGCTGACGTTCGAACTGGCCAGGACCCGGCTGGTGTACGGCGAATGGCTGCGCCGCGAACGCCGCCGCGCCGACGCGCGCCACCACCTGAAGCAGGCGTTCGAGGAGTTCGCCGCCATGGGAGCCGACGGCTTCGCCGAACGCGCCAGACACGAACTGCTGGCGACCGGTGAGAAGGTGCGCAAGCGCACCGCCGACACCGTCGACGACCTCACCCCGCAGGAGGAGCACATCGCCCGCCTGGCGCGAGAGGGCCGCACCAACGCGGAGATCGGCGCCGAGCTGTACATCAGCGACCGCACCGTCGAATGGCACCTGCGCAAGGTCTTCGGCAAACTCGGCATCAGCTCCCGCAAAGAGCTCCGAGACGCGCCGCCCCACCTGCTCAGCAGGACGCGGTGACGATGCCGTCGATCGTGGTTCCTGTGCGCGCCGTGAGCGATGCGAGACAATTGCGCAGAAGCCGGGCTGCAGCAAGCCACAGGCCAGGCCCCGCCTCAGCCGCATGGCTCTCCGCGGACGTCAGGTGGGTTCCCGCATCTCGATCGGGAGGTGGCGGGGGCCGCGGAGCATGGCGTTGTGCCGGTAGGGCGGCGGGTCCTGGACCAGGGTCGCGGTGCCGAGGCTGGGGATCAGCGCGCCAAGTGCGATCTGGGCTTCGAGACGGGCCAGCGGACCGCCGTAGCACAGGTGAATGCCGCTGCCGAAGCCGAGGTGCTGGTTGTCGGGGCGAGTGGGATCGAACCGGTCGGGCTCGTGGAACCGTTTCGGGTCGCGGTTGCCGGAGGCGAGTACGAGCACCAGCGGCGTGCCTTTGGGCACAGTGAACCCGGCGATGTCGATGTCGGCGAGCGGGACGCGCTCGCGCATGTGCACCGGGGGCTCGTAGCGCAGCAGTTCCTCCACGGCGCCGGGCAGCAGGCCGGGGTCATCGCGCAGCCGGTCGAGCTGGTCGGGGTGACGCAGCAGGGTGAGCACCCCGTTGGTGATCAGATTGACCGTGGTCTCGTGCCCGGCGATGAGCAGCAGGACGGCGGTCTCCGCCAGTTCCTCGCGGGTGAGCCGCATGGCCGGGGCCGGCTCGTTGACGAAGGCGGAGAGCATGTCGTCACCGGGGTTACCGCGTCGCTGCTCGGCGAGGTCCACCAGGTACCGGCCCATGTCGGCCCTGGCCTGTCGGCCGGCTCGATCCTGCTCGGTGGTGTCGTCCTCGGTGCCGACGTCGGCGGAGGCGACGATCGCGTCGGACCATTCCCGAAACCGCGGCTCATCCTCGCGCGGGACACCGAGCAGCCGGCAGATGACCGCGACGGGCAGCGGGTAGGCGAAGTCGTCGACGATGTCGATCCCTGTGCGATCACGGAGCGCCTCGATCAGGTCCTCGGTGACCTCGGTGATCTGTCCGCGCATGGCATCGATGCGGCCAGGGCTGTGCGGGGGGCCGAACGGTCGCATGGCCAGGGTGCGCAGCCTGTGGTGCTCCGGGTCGTCGAGCCGCAGGAACGGGAGCTGCTCCTCGGCGGACAGATCAGGGTCCGCAGCACGGCGGCTGCGGGGATCGGCGCTGATCCGCGGGTCATGGAGCAGGGCGTTGATCTCGTGGTAGTTGCCGACCAGGTAGCTGCCGTCTGCCTGCAGCACCACGGGGCCGGCCTCGCGGAGTTCCGCGTACAGGGGGTAGGGGTTGGAGCGGCTGGCGTAGTCGGTGATTCGTCTCAGCAGGGTGTCGGTGGTCATGCTCTGGGCTCCTCGTGGACGGGCGGAAGGGTCAGCCAGGACGCACCATGGTCAGCCGGCGGTCCGGCAGGTGACCGGTGAGCGCGACAAGGGGGCCGTGGGAGAGCCCCTTCGGGTCCGGCACATCGGAGGGAAGCGGCAGCTCGGCGGCGAGCGTACGGTCCGCCGCGCCAGGCGCGGGCGGGAACGGGGCAGCGGTCTCGATCAGGTGCTGGTAGTACTCGAGCGACTTGGCCATGTTGACGGTGACCGCGGCGGTGACCCGGCCCCGGTAGCCGTACACCACCGCGAGCCGGCGCGCCTCCAGCGAGCCCTGCGCAAGGACGATCTGGTCGGAGAAGGTGGGGACGCCCACCGCCTTGATGTTGAGCCCGAACTGGCTCGACCAGAACGTCGGCAGCGCGAGATGTGGACGCCGCAGCGGCCCAGGATTGACCATGTTGTGGGCCGCCACTTCGGCCTGCGCGACCGCGTTGCCCCAATGCTCCAAGGAGAGCAGCTGGTACTCGAACAGCGGATGAGGGAAGCGGGAGACGTCGCCGGCGACGAAGACGTCGTCGGTGACGATCCCGTACATGTCGAAGGCCCGGCACCCGCCGTCGCAGGCGATCCCGCGTGGGCCCGCCGCCAGCCCGGCGTCTTTGAGCCATTCGACGTTGCGGACGGCGCCCAGCGCCACGACACAGACGTCCGCGGTGACGTGACTGCCATCGGACAGGTCCGCGCCGGAGAAACGGCCGTTCCCGTCCCCGCACAGGGCGGTGACCGTCACCCCGCAGCGCAGGTCCACCCCGTGCGCCCGCTGCATGCCGGCGGCGAGCTTCGACAACGTGCCGCCGAGCGCGCCCACCAAAGGTGCGGGGCCGCGTTCGGTGACCGTGACCTCCAGGCCCTGTTCCCGGCAGGCCGAGGCGATCTCCGAGCCGGTGAAGCCGCCGCCGATCACCAGCACCCGCTGCGGCCCGGCGGCCAGCCGCTCGGCCAGCAGTCCGGCGTCATCGCAGGTGCGCAGAGTGAACACCCCGTCCAGGGCGGCCTCCTCCGCGTTGGGCCACGGCCGTGCCCGGGTCCCGGTGGCGATCAGCAGGCGGTCGAAGGGAAGCGCATCACCGTCGGCCAGCATCACCCGCTTCCCGAGAGGATCGAGGCCCGTGGCAGGCACTCCGAGCCGCCAGCGGGCGTCCGGGTCCCGGCGCATCGGCAGCTCGGTGGCGTCCGCCGCCGCTTGGCCGAGCAGCACCTGCTTGGACAGCGGCGGCCTGTCATAGGGCGGCCGGAGCTCGTCTCCCACCACGGTCAGAGAGCCGGTGAAGCCCTCCTCACGCAGTGTCTCAGCGGCCCGCAGCCCCGCCAGCGACGCACCGACGATGACGATCCTGCCCTTCCGCAGGTCATCGGCCACCGACGCTCACCTCCTCGCCGAGGAGGATGGCCTGGACCGGGCACGCCACCGCGGCCTGGCGCACGCGCTCCAGCTGGTCGTCGGGGACGGCCGGCGTGTACAGCAGCGCCTCTTCCCCGTGCAGTCGGAACACCCTCGGCGCGAGAAACACGCACTGCGCGTAGCCCTGGCAGCGGGTGAGGTCCACGACGATCCGCATCCCACCATTCCCTTCGTCGCCTCACCCTTGTTCCTGTCCAGAGCAGCAGCAAAGGGAATCGGACAATCGGGGATGCGTCCGGTAATCGCGCGGTCCAGGCCCGACAATGGCCCGCGCCTTCGGGGAACGTCAGGATTCGTGAGCGACCGCCCGTGGGGATGCCAGCCGTGCGGACAAGGCCCAGCGGCCGGGACCGAAGGCGGCGATGAGCAGGAACCCCCAGCAGAAGAGAGCAGCCTTCTCACCGCCGTTCTCGATCGGGAACAGCGCTTGAGGCTGGTGCACGACGAAATAGGCATAGGCCATGGTGCCCGAGCAGATGACGGCGGCGGCGCGGGTGGCCACTCCCAGGACGACCAGGACGCCGGCGACCAGTTGGATGACCGCGGCCCACCACCCCGGCCACTCCCCGAAGCTCGGTGCGGGCCCCTGAGGTCCGCCCAGGACGCCGAAGAGGGTGGCCACCCCGTGACAGGCGAACAGCAGACCCGTCACGAAACGATAGAAGGCCAGGAACAGACCCTGCCGTTCGAACGGCGTGTCCACGAGGACGTTCTTCCTGGCGAAGCGAATCGGAGATCGCTGCTCGGCTGTGGCACATCGACCGGCCTTCGCGGTGCGGATCCTCTTCATGACGCCGCCCAGGCGCCCTGGCCGGGCCGTCGAGTGTTCACGTTGCGTAGTCATACCGGTCTGTTCTCCCGAACGGAGATCAGAAGACATGGGAGCACTCACGTCAGCATCAAGAGTTCGGCATCTCTCCGGCAACCATGAACCACCCACGAGAGAGAGGGACGACTGCCCGTACACGTCGCCAACCGGACTTCATCGTCCGGCGCCCATGAAGCCGCAGCTTCCGGTCGCTCAGCGGCTGAGTCCGGGGGCGAGGAACCGGCGGACAGCCGTTGGCGCTGAGAAGGATCAAGAAGGGGTGTGGCGGGAACACGGCAGAATCGGGCCGCGTCCATCTGAGAGCGCAGGTTGGGAGGCGGGGGCCGAGAGCAGCGGTTTCGGCGGTGGGTCGCCGTGCGGTGGGTGGGCCCGGAATGGCATGGGAACCGATGTGAGGGTGGTGACTTGCGGTGATGCGATTCTGGAGGCTGCACAGAGTTGAGGTTTTGTCCCGTCAGCGCCCCGGCGCGGCTCATTTCTGCCATATTCCGGTGGCGCCTCTTTTGGAATCATCGACACCGACCGGCGAAGATCTCGATGAGGAATGAGCCATTATGACCCACCCCCTACGCGACGGCGATCCAGCTCACATCGGCTCCTACCGGCTGCAAGCAAGGCTCGGCGGGGGCGGGATGGGAGAGGTATTCCTGGGCCGCTCCCCGGGCGGCCGCCTGGTCGCCGTCAAAGTGGTGCGCCCGGAGCTGGCCGACAACAACGACTTCCGGCGCCGCTTCGCTTCCGAGGTGGACGCCGCCCGCAAGGTCGGCGGCTTCTACACCGCCCAAGTCGTGGACGCCGACACCGACGCCACCCAGCCGTGGCTGGCCACGGCCTACATCCCCGGCCCCTCCCTGCACCAGGCCATCGACGAGCACGGGCCGCTCCCCCTGGAGTCGGCCGCGGTGCTGGGAGCCGGGCTGGCCGAAGGGCTCGCCGCCGTGCACGCCTGCGAGATGGTGCACCGCGATCTCAAGCCCGCCAACGTCATCCTTGCCGAGGACGGGCCTCGCCTAATCGACTTCGGCATCGCCCGCGCCCTGGATGCCACCAGCCACACCCAGACCTCCACCGTGCTGGGTACCGCCGCGTTCATGTCCCCCGAACAGGCCATGGCCCGCAAGGTCGGCCCTGCCTCGGACGTGTTCTCGCTCGGCTGCGTGCTCGCCTTCGCCGTGACCGGCCGCAGCCCCTTCGGAACGGGGCCTGTCCACGCGGTCGTCTTCCGCGTGGTGCACGCCGACCCCGATCTTCAGGGAGTGCCCGCCCCGCTGGCCGCTCTGGTGGCGGCCTGCCTGGCCAAGGAGCCCGCCGCCCGGCCCAGCTTGGAGCAGGTGCTGACCCAGCTCACCGCGCTCGCCTCGCCTGAGCAGGGGCGGTGGCTGCCTGAGGCGCTCACCCACGTCATCGTCGAGCGCCGGACCCTGGCGCTGACCGGCCTTCACGACCCGGCCACCGCGTCCGACGGTGGCGGCTCCCGAACGATGGCGCCATTACCGTTCGGCCACGCAAATCCACCGCGGGCACCCCAGCCCTTGCTGGTCGCCGAACGCCGCCATATGCGCGGCCGCGACCCCCTGCACGCTGCCACCGGCTACCAGATCGCCGCCTATGTGCTGCTTGCCCTCTTCGTCCTGGTCTCTGTGAGCACAGTGGTGTACCAGCTCGATTTCGCCGACGGGGCGAGACGGTGGCATCCGGTGGACAGCCTCGACGAAGTTGAGACGGTCAGCAAAATCATGTTGGTGGCCCAGGTCGTCTCCGGCGCGGGATTGACGGCGTGCTGGCTGCTCTGGTTCTTCCGGGTACGAGTCGTCGCCGAACGGCTCGCGCCCGGCCGGCTGCGCTACCGCCCCTCCATGGCCGTGTTCGGCTGGTTCATCCCGATCGGCAACCTATGGCTGCCCAAGCAGATCGCCGACGACATCTGGCACGCCTCCAGCCCCCCCGGACGCAGCGGCACGACAGCCCCGGCCGGTCTCCTGCACACATGGTGGGTCCTGTGGCTGGTCACCTTCCTGACCTGGCCCCTCTTCTGGATCGAGTGGACGAGACTCCTCACCAAGGACTACGACTCCACGACGCACGAAGACACCCTTGGCCTGAGGTACGAATTCACGTGGGGGACCTGGGCCAGCGTGGCCGTGCACATGCTGGTCGTGCCGACGGCGATCGTCACCGCTCGGCTTGTGCGGCGGCTCGGCACCATGCAGGCGGCCAAACTCAACAGCTGATGACCGAGTCCCGAACGTCGGCTGTAGAGCGTCCCGAACCAGAAGGTTCTGGGGCGTTCCTGTGGTGGTTCTTACAGGCCCACATGATGTTGATCACTACTCAAAATGATCACGACGCTGCCATACGCGATGTACATGAAGACGGCGTGAAGAAGCCCCGCTGAGCGAGCTTGGGTTCTAGGGTTCGTTGCAACACCCCAGCTCTGGGGATGCGATGGACTTCGAGATCCGCAAGGTGCGCAAGGCGCAGGGGCCGAAGAAGCTCCGGGCC
>NZ_BMRC01000063.1 GCF_014648435.1 Nonomuraea spiralis | reverse complement strand
TGCCCGTTTTGGGGTGTTTGGTTTGCGTTTGTCCGTTTCTTGGGTTAGTGTTGTATCTATCCAGCCGGTGAACGACCCGGACACCATCACGTCCGCGTCAACCACCCGCATCTGTTCGCGCTCCACGTAGCGACCTGAGGCCTTCGCGCCCGGCTACGACCTTTTATGTCTTGTCTTAAGTCATGTGAGCGCACGCCCCCTCGTGATCGATGTCACCTAGGAGATTGCCTGATGACTGCTGTTCGCCTGCGTTCGTTCGCCATGCTTTCGGCCGCTGCGCTGTCCGCGCTGACCATCGGCGCCGCGGCCCATTCCGCCAACGCCGACACCACCAGTACCGAGATGAACGGTCAGGGTGTGCTGGCCGGGGCCACTACCGCGTCGTATTTCTGGGACGACTCCTCGGGTCGTGCCGGTGACACGGGTCTGCCGGCTGCTGGTAAGCCGATGCAGAAGGGTCTTGCCGCTTCGCCGTCGTGGCCGCTGATGACCGAGGGGTATGTGGTCTATCAGGGTAAGAAGCTGCCGTTCTTCGTGGGTGACCGTGGTCCTGGTAACCCCTCCAGTCGTGGGGTGATGCTGGACCTGGACGCCAAGACGTTCGCGGAGCTGACCGGTGGCCGGTTCAACCCGGACACGCTGGGTGTGGATGGTGTGTCGGGTGAGGGGCACATCAAGATCCAGTACGTGATCACCAAGTGGGGCGACGGGGTCGGTAAGAAGGCTGCTCCGGTGCCGTTCGAGACTGGTGCGTGGCAGCAGAAGGATGCTGCCAGCACGGCCACGGTGTCGGTGAAGAAGTAGGAAGACGTGTGAGAAGGGCGTTCCCTGTGGGGGACGCCCTTCTCGCGTGTCAAGGAACGGCAAACAGCGCCCGCGTCCAGCCGCCATACTGACTCACCGGACGACCCCGGTGACGAGGCGGTGACCGTACGTGATGGATCGAGGGCCCGACGAGGCGCTGAATCTCGCCGTCCTGCGCGTACGCGGCCCTGACGCGGCCGTGGCGGGCGCGGGTTTCCTCATCGCGCCCGACCAGGCCCTCACCTGCGCCCACGTGGTCTCCGGCGCCCTGGGCCACCCGGAGGGCCCGCCGCCGCCCGACGCCTGGGTCACCGTGGAACTGCCCTTCGCCGGTGCCCTCTCGCCCGTGCGCGCCCGCGTCGAGCACTGGGTCCAGACTGCCGGCGACGGCTCGGGCGACATCGCCGTCCTGCGCCTGGACAGCGCCCTGCCCGGCGGACGTCCGCTGCGCATGGCCGAGCCGCGCAGCCTGTGGGGCCACCGCGTCGTCGTCGCCGGGTTCCCCCACGGCCTGCGGGGCGGCGGCTGGCACACCGGGCGGCTGCTCGGCGGCACCCAGCAGGGCTGGCTCCAGTGCGCCCCCGACGACGGCGTGCCGATCGAGAGCGGCTTCAGCGGCAGCCCCGTCTGGGACGTCGAGCTCGGCGACGTCGTCGGCATGGTGGTCGCGGCCCAGCCGGGCGGCCCCCGCCAGGCGTTCGTGATCCCGACCCGCTCGCTCACCCGCGCCGTCCCGGCCCTGGCCGCGACCGTACGGCCCGCCTCGCCGTTCCGCGGGTTGTCGGCCTTCCGCGAGGGCGACGCGGCGGTCTTCTTCGGCCGGGACGCCGAGGCCGCCCGGGTCGAACGCCTACTCCAGGCCCACCCCCAGGTGACGCTGACCGGGCCGTCCGGATGCGGCAAGTCCTCGCTCGCGCTGGCCGGGGTCGTGCCCGCCATGCGCCGCCACGGCTGCGAGATCGTCGTCCTGCGGCCCTCCGCCGTACGTTCCTGGCCGGACGCGCTGGCCGCCGAGCTGGCCGCGTTGTCGTACCCGGGGCTGGCCGGGAGCGAGGCGTTGGCCAGGGCCGACGCGCTGAGCGAGCCGCTGGGCAACGGCAGGATGGCCGACGTCGTCGGCCAGGTGCTGCGCGACACCGGCGCCACCGGGCTGCTGCTCGTCGTCGACCAGGCCGAGGAACTGCTCGTCGGCGCACCCGAACGCGCCGACGAGGCCGCCGAGGTCCTCGACGCGGCCCGCGCGTGCCCCGGCGTCCGGGTGTTGTTCACGCTGCGGGCCGACTTCCTGCCCGCCGCCCTGTCCCACCCCCGGCTCGGCGGCGCGCTCGGCCGCGAGACCTACGGGCTCACCCCCATGACCCGCGACCAGCTCCGGCAGGTCGTCGAGGAGCCGCTGGCCGCCGTCCCCGCCGTCACCTACGATCCCGGCCTGGTCGACCGCATCCTGGGCGACGCCGGCCCCGCGCCCGGCGCCCTGCCGCTGATCGGCTTCCTGCTCGACCGCCTCTGGCACGAGCAGCAGGGCGGCCGCATCAGCCACACCTCCTACGAGGCGTGCCGCGGCGTACGCGGAGCCCTGGGCGCGCGGGCCGAGCGGGTCTGGGCGGCGTGCGTACCCGAGCAGGACGCCGCCGCCGGCGCGGAGTTGTTGTCCCGGCTCGTCCGGGTCGCCGCGGGCGCGCACGCGCCGCTGCGCAGGCAGGTGAGTCGTGAGGAGGCGGGGGAGGAACGCTGGTCGCTGGCCGGGCGGCTCGCGGCCGGGCGGCTGCTCGTCATGGACACCGGCGAGGACGGCCGCCCGATCGTGGAGCTGGCCCACGAGTCGCTGATCGCCGAATGGCCCCGGCTCGCCGGGATCGTGGCGGCGGACCTGCGCTTCCTGGAATGGCGCGACCTGCTCCACCAGGACATGGGCCGCTGGCGGCAGGCCGGGCAGGCCCCCGACCGGCTCCCCGGGCCGCCCGAGCTGGCGGCCGCCGCACGCTGGCTCGCCGAACGGCCCGGCGACCTCACCCAGGACGAGCACGACTACCTGCGCCAGGGGTTCCGTCGCCGCCGCGCCCGCACGCTGCGCCGCCGGGGCGCGATCACCGGCGGCGCGGTCACGCTGCTGACGGTCCTCTCGCTGGTCGCCTGGTCGCTCTACCAGGGCCGGGTCGGCGAGCAGCGGGCCGCCGAAGCCCGTTCCCGCGCCCTGGCCGGGGCCTCGGCCGACCTGGCCGAACGCGACCCCGAGCTGTCGTCCCTGCTCGCCGTCGGCGCCTACCGCTCGGCCCCCACGCAGGAGGCCAGGACCCAGCTCCTCCAGCGCTACGTCGAACACCGCTACACCAGGGGCGTGGCCACGGGTGCGCTCGGCTCGCTGGCCGCCGCCGACGCCAGCGACGACGCCCGCGTCCTGCTGGCCACCGCCGGCTCGATCTCGGGCCGCGCGACGCTGTTCACCCGCGGCACCGACGGCCGCTACAGGCGCACCCACCTGCCCGACCGGGGCAGCGCCGGCCAGCCCGCCGTCTCCGCCGACGGCAGCCTCATCACGTACGCGCTCGACGACGGCAGCATGGTCTGGCACCGCGTCGACCCGGCCGACGGCGAGCTGCTGGACCAGGGCCACGTCCTGGAACGCCAATACCGGCAGGCCCGGCCCGACGAGCCCGGCGCCGACATCAAGGCGGCCGGCGACGACGGCTGGATCGTGACCACCGGCCCGAAGAAGCTCGTCCTGCAGTCGCTCGGCACCACCGGCACGCCCCGCACCTGGCTGTACGACCTGCCCGCCGACCTCGTCCGCTTCGGCCCCGACGCCACCACCCTGGTCGTCCGGGAGAAGGGCATGGCCAAGGTGTTCACCAGCAAGGGCAGCCCGGTGTGGCGGCAGCTCACCATCCGCGTCCTCGGCCCGGCCGACGGCCTGGCCGTCTCCGGCGACGGCGCCACCGCCGTGACCTGCCGGGACGGCGAGGACGGGCGCGGCGCCACGTACACCGGGTTCGCGGTCCGCGACGGCAGGAAGCTGGGCGGCTTCCGCGCCGGACGCCCGTGCGGCCCCTTCGTCGTGGACCGGGAGGGGCGGCGCGTGGCCGAGCAGGGCGCCGCCGGCTGGGAGCTGGTCGACCTGGCCAAGGGGGCCACCCTGTCCCGTACCTGGATCGACGCCCAGGCGAGTGCGGCCCCGGTCGCGCTGGTCGGCGCGCCGGGCGCGCAGGAGCTGCTCACCAGGTCACCGGAGACCCTGGTGCTGACCGCGCTGCGGGACGGGGAGCAGCGCATCGGCAACCCGGCGCTGCTCCAGGGCGGCCGCCGGATGGTCGCCCAGGTCGACGGCGGCGCCCGGCTGCGGCTCATGGAGACCGGCGAGCCGCAGCGCACCCTGGCCGACGTCGCCCGTACGAAGAGCCCGAAGGGCCTGAACGCCGACGGCGGGATCGTCGTGGACGACGCCGAACGCTACGTCGCCGACGCCGTCGCGCCCGGCCGGGTCGCCGTCCGCACGCTGCCCACGCTCGCCCCGGTCACCGAGATCACCACCGCGAAGCCGCCGGAGGGCGAGCGCCTGACGTACTTCTTCAAGGACGGCGACCTGTTCACCTTCGCCGGCCGCCGCCTGGAACGCTGGGAGCCCGCCACCGGCCGCCGCAGGAGCGCGTTCGACGTCGCCGGGCCCGGCACGGTCGTGACGGAGGTGCAGGTCAGCCCGTGGAGCGCCGACCACCTGATGATCGCGATGCGCGGCGCCGACCACCTGCGCACGATCGACCTGCGCACCGGTACGGAGGTCAAGGACCGGCGCCTGACCGTGGGCGCGGACGTCGTCAGCGGGTTCGTCTTCGACCGCTCCGGCACCCACCTGCTGCTCTACCGCAGCGGCTGGCTGCCCGAGGTGTGGCTCACCCACCCGCTCAGGAAGGTGCTCGGCCCGCTGCGCTCGTCGGGCGAGAACATCCGCGGCGGCGAGCGCATGACCTCGATGATGCCGGAGAACGCGGGCAGGCTGTTCCTGTTCAGCGAGCGGGAGATCCGCGTCTTCGGGCTCGGCGAGACCCAGGTGTCCTACGAGGAGGGCTACTCCTTCCGGCAGGTCCAGGACTTCATCGACATCTCACCCGACGGCTCCCTGCTGCTTCGGCTCAAGGGCGGCGACAGCGGCGCGGGCTACTCCACCGACCTGCTCACGCTCGACGTGGCCACCTGGGAACGGCGGTTGTGCGAGGTGTTCGGCCGCCCCCTGACCCAGGACGACCGGCAGCAGGTGCCGATCGCCCTGCCGGACGCGGTCTGCTGACCCTCACGGCTTGCGGCCGACCCCGCCCAGGAACGTGTGGTACGTGATCCCCAGCCTCGGGTGGTAGCCCGGCTCGGGCCGCCACTCGGCCAGCGGCACCAGCCCGGGTTCCAGCAGCTCCAGGCCGTCGAAGAAGGCACTGATCTCCGCGCGGGTACGCCACCGCCCGGTGCCCATGGTGTCGTTGAAGAGCCGTTCGGCCTCGAACGCCTGCCGCGACACCTCCGGGTGCTCCTCCATCGGGTTGTGGAAGTGGGAGATCGCGACGTGGCTGCCGGGCGCCAGCCGCCGGACGAGGCGCGCGGCGAGGCCGGCCGGGTCCTCCTCGTCGGACAGGTGGTGCAGGATGCCGAACAGCAGCAGGCCCACCGGCTCGTCGAGGTCGATGAGCTGCCGGGTCTCGGGATGGTCGAGGATGTCGTCCGGCTCGCGGATGTCGGCCTTGATGACCGTCGTACCGTCGTCCACGGCGAGCAGCGCCCGGGCGTGGACGAGCACGATCGGGTCGTGGTCGACGTAGACGACGCGGCAGCCGGGGGCGGCCGCCTGGGCGATCTCGTGCACGTTGCCCTGCGTGGGCAGGCCCGAGCCGATGTCGAGGAACTGGCGGATGCCCGTCTCGGCGGTCAGGTCGCGGACGACGCGCGCGAGGAAGTCCCGGTTGGAGCGGGCCGCCTCGGGGGCGTCGGGCGCGATCTGGAGCGCCATCTGGGCCACTTGGCGGTCGATCTCGAAGTTGTCCTTTCCGCCGAGCATGTAGTCGTAGACGCGGGCGACGCTGGGCTTGGTCGTGTCCACGTCCGCGGGGGACCGTACCTGCTCGCTGTCGGTCACGGTCGGCTCCTTCGGTTGCCTCGGGCGAGTCCGGCTGGCGCGATCATACGTCCAGAAATGCCGGAGATCAGACCCAGCGGGGCCGTACGGGCTACGGGCTTCCGGGGGCGCGCGTTGACATGATGCATGCATGACGATCGAACCACTGGCCCCGGACACGCTGCTGACCACCACCCGCAGCGTGCGCAGGCGTCTCGACCTGTCCCGCCCGGTCCCGGCGGAGCTGGTCCGCGAGAGCCTGGAGGTCGCGCTCCAGGCGCCCTCCGGCGGCAACCGGCAAGGATGGCACTGGATCCTGGTCACCGACCCCGAACGGCGCAAGGTGATCGGCGACTACTACCGGCGATCGTGGAACGCCTACTCCACCTCGGGCGGCTCGGCCCGGTCGATGTTCCGGGACGACCCGGCGCGGGCGGCGACGCAGGAGCGCGTCAGCGACAGCGCCGCCTACCTGGCCGAGCACATGGGCGACGTACCGGTGCTGGTGATCGGCGCGATCGAGCTCCCCGGCGGCGGCCTGCCCGAGGGCAACCAGGCCGGGTTGTGGGGCTCGCTGCTGCCCGCCGCGTGGAGCTACATGCTCGCCGCCCGCGCCCGCGGCCTCGGCAGCGCGTGGACCACCCTGCACCTGGAGTACGAGAGCGAGATCGCCGAGTTGCTGGGCATCCCCGCCGAGGTGCGCCAGGGCGTGCTGCTGCCCACCGCGTACTACACGGGGGAGACCTTCGGTCCGGCCGCCCGGCAGCCGCTCGACGAGGTCCTGCATCTCGACCGCTGGTGACGCGATGACCCTCGCGGTGCGCCTACCGTGAATCCATGCGCCTGACCGCCTTCACCGACATCTCCCTGCGCATCGTCATGCGCCTGGCCGTCGCGCGGGAGGAGGAGCTGCTGACCACCCGGGCGGTCGCCGGCATGCTGGCGGTGCCGTACACGCACGCGGCCAAGGCGGTGGCGCGGCTGAGCGAGCTGGGCGTGGTGGAGGCCAGGCGCGGGCGGGGCGGCGGGTTGCAGCTCACCGCGCGGGGGAGGGACGCGTCCGTGGGCTTCCTCGTCCGTTCCCTGGAGTCGGCGGGCGACGTGGTCGGCTGCGCGGACGACCCGCCGTGCCCGCTGCGTGCCGCCTGCCGCCTGCGTACGGCGTTGCGCCAGGCGCAGGAGGCCTTCTACGCCTCGCTCGACACGGTGACCGTCGCCTCCCTGATCGACGCCCCCACGGGCCCCGTCCTGCTGTCACTGACCACCCCCGCGGAGAGGGCCGCCACCGGGGCTCCTTAATATGTATCTCAGATACCAATTATCTGAGCGGCGGCTTCGTGCTGCCTTCCCTCTGGAGGTCCCCCATGCTGTCAGGCGAATCGGCGGCGGTCGTCCGTGCCACCCTGCCCGTCGTCGGAGCGGCCCTCGACGACATCACCGCCCGGTTCTACGACACGATGTTCGCCGATCGTCCCGAGTTGCTCGACGGCCTGTTCAACCGGGGCAACCAGCGCAACGGCGAGCAGCGCAGGGCGCTGGCCGGCTCGATCGCCGCCTTCGCCACCATGCTCCTGGAACACCCCGACGAGCGCCCCGACGACCTGCTGGCCCGCGTGGCGCACAAGCACGCGGCTGTCGGCGTGACCGACGACCAGTACGTCATCGTGCACAAATACCTGTTCGGCGCGATCGCCGAAGTGCTGGGCGACGCCGTCACCCCCGAGGTGGCCGCCGCCTGGGACGAGGTCTACTGGCTGATGGCCGGCGCACTGATCGCCATGGAGGCCCGCATCTACGCCGAGGCCGGCGCCCGCGACGGCGGCACCTGGCGGCAGTGGCGGGTGACCGGGCGCCGCGAGGAGACCGCCGACACGGTCTCGCTGGTCCTGGCCCCGGTGGGCGACGAACCCGTGCCGCCCGCCCTGCCCGGCCAGTACGTCAGCGTCCGCGTCCGCATGCCCGACGGCGTACACCAGCTCCGCCAGTACACGCTGTCCGGCTCCGGCGCCGACGGCCTGCGCCGCATCACCGTCAAGCGCGACGGCGAGGTGTCGGCGCTGCTGCACGACACCGTCCGGCCGGGCGGCGAGCTGACCCTGTCCGCGCCCTTCGGCGAGGTGACCCTGGCCGGGGGCCGGGCGCCGCTGGTGTTCGTCTCGGCGGGCATCGGCTGCACCCCGATCGTCGCCATGCTGGAGCACCTGGCCGGCGCCGGCGACGACCGTCCCGTCCTCGTCCTGCACGCCGACCGCTCGCCCGACCGGCACGCCCTGCGCGCCGACATGGAACGCCTGGCCGGCCCCGGCGGCCTGTTCTGGTACGAGGAGGGCGAAGGCCCCCGTACCGGCCGCATGGACCTGACCGACGTGGCGATCCCCGAGGGCGCCGTCGTGTACATGTGCGGCCCGCTGGCCTTCATGCGCGCCGCCCGCGCCCAGCTCATCGAGGCCGGCGTCGCGCCGCGCGACATCCACTACGAGGTCTTCGGCCCCGACCTCTGGCTGGCCGCCTGACCCCGCCCGGCCTTAGCCCGGAAACCCGGTTGCCCGGCGGCGGGCGCGGCCCTACCGTGTGACGGTCGTACGCCGAGGAGAGGACTTCACGTGCTGGGTGCCCGCGTGCATGCGTACCTGCGAGCCGCGGCCGGGCCCCGGGGCCACCGGGCCGGGCCGTTCCTGATCCGCTTCGACGAGCACGACGACGCGTTCCCCTTCAACTACGCCGTCCCCGACGACGACCTCGTCCCCACCCCCGAGGACGTCGCCGCGCTGGTCGCCGCCTTCCGCGAGCGTGGCCGGACACCCCGCCTGGAGTACGTGCCGCAGGTCGCCCCCAAGGTGGAGGACGCCCTGCTGGCCGCCGGGTTCGCCGCCGAGGGCCGCTACCCGCTGCTGGTGTGCCCGGCCGGGTCGCCCGCCGGGCCGCCGGCCGACGTGCCGGCCGACGCCGGCGTACGGGTCGCGCTGGTGACCGACGAGCCCGGGTTGTGGCAGGTCGCGCGGGTGATGAACGAGGCGTTCGACGCGCCGGAGGCCACCGTGCACGACGTCGCCCGGCTGCGCGGCGTACTCGACCGCGGCGGCCTGGTCGCCGCGGCCGGCGACGCCGCGACCGGCGAGGTCGTCGGCGCCGGCCAGCTCGGCGGCCCGCAGGACGGCGTGGCCGAGGTCGCCGGCATCGCCGTGCGCGTCAGCCACCGGCGGCGCGGCGTCGGGGGAGCGGTCACCGCCCTGCTGACCAGGGCCGGCGCGGACGCCGGGATCACCATGCCGTTCCTCACTCCGGCCGACGACGCGGCGGGCCGGGTCTACGCCCGCGTCGGCTACCACAAGGCCGGCGAGGTCCTGCACATCTCCGCCCGCTGACCCTCCTCACCGCTGTCGGGAGTTCTCCAGGAGACGGGCGAGCACCCGTTCGAACGCCGCCAGCTCCTCCTCGCCCAGACCGGCGCGCAACTGCCGGTCGAAGGCCGTCACCACCTCCCGCAGCCGGTGGAACAGCCGCTCGCCCTCCTCGGTGAGCTCCACCACGTGCACCCGCCGGTTGTCCGGGTCGCGGCGCCGCGTGAGCAGCCCGTCGCGCTCCATCGTGTTGAGATGGTGGGTCAGCGTCGCCCCCTGGATGCCCATGGCCTCGGCCAGCTCCCGCTGGTTGCCGAGCTTGCGCGACTTGAGCGAGACCAGCACCTGCCAGGCGGGTGTCGAGCCGCCCGCCTGCGCCAGCGCGTCGTCGAACGCCCTGCTCACCTGCCTGGCCGTGCCGGACAGCCGCAGACCGATCGGCGGGCCGGAAGGACGTACCGTCATGGCCTCATCGTAGCATTGACGTCTAATCGTTTGACATCTAACGCTTAGATGTCTAGCTTCGGGAACGAGGAGGTTCATCATGAACATCGACGAACTCAACCGCGCGTGGGTGGCGGCACAGCGGGCCGGGGACGGCCAGGCCCTCGCCGACCTGCTCGCCGACGACTTCACGCTGGTCGGCCCGCTCGGCTTCGTCCTGGACAAGAAGCAGTGGCCGGCGGGCTACGCGAGCGGCGCTCTGGTCATCCGGTCGATGACGTGGGAGCAGCTCAGCGCCCGCGTCTACGGCGACACGACCGTCGTCGTCGGCCAGATCACCCAGGAGGCGGCCTACCAGGGCACCCCGGCCGACGGCCGCTTCCGCGTCACCCAGATCTGGGTCCGCGACGGCGACCGCCGCCTGCTGGCCGGCCTGCACTACAGCCCCATCGCCGCACCCGCCCGGTAGCCGTACCTGACCTTCGTCAGGTACGGCGGCTGACCTTCGGGGGATGGCGGCGCCCGGCCGGCTGGCCTCCTACGTGACCGACCCGGCGCTGCGGACAGCCGCCTTCGCGGTGTTCGTGGCGGGGTCCTGGCGCTCGGGCAGCCTCGGGATCTGGCGGTCACCGCGCTGCTGTGCGTGGTGCTGGTGCCGATCGGCGTGCGGACGCTGCGAGCTGGCTCAGGGTGTAGCCGCCCGAAGCCAGCTTGAACAGGTACTCGGCGCGTTCGTAGGACAGGCGGCGCCTGCCGGTCCGCGGGCACAGGTCGGCCGGGTCCGGCCGGCGGGCGGGGGCGGGCCGGCGGTCGGCCAGGAAGAGCGGGCCGCCGGTCCGGTCCGCGACCAGTTCCTCCAGCAGGGCCGCGGCGCCGTCGCCCCACACGATCGCGGCGGCGCGGCGGGCGGGCAGGTCGAGGTCCTCGACGTCGAGCGCGAGGACGGCGGCGGCGGGCGCGCCCGACTCGTGCACCAGCCGCCACAACGCCCGCTCCCGCGGCGACGGGTGCCGCCAGAGCGCGGCCAGGGCCCGATCGTCGACGGCCGGGCGTGGTGTCCGGTCGTCGTGTTTCCTGTCCAGCCCGGCCGACAGGTCGTCCAGGCCCGCCCACACGCTGAACGACCGTACGGCCGCGCGGTGGCGGTTCCAGGTCCTGGGCGCGGCCGTGCCCCAGGCGGCGGCGAAGACCCTGGCCACCAGGGCGGCGGTGATCTCCGCCAGCGGCGTGGCGGCCCCCAGGTCGAGCCGCAGCCGCCGCAACGTCTGCCCGTAGGAGCGGATCGTGCCCGCGTCCAGGTCGTCCCGCGCCAGGAACCGGTCCGTCGTCTCGCCGAGCGCGGCGGCGTCCCGCGGGCCGTCGGCGCGGTGGCGGGCGGCGCGGGCCAGGAGGAAGGCACGCTCGGCGGCGTTGCGGGTCAGGGCGGCGGCCCGTTCGAACGCCGTCGCGGCCTCGGCGTCACGCCCCGCCCGCGCCAGCAGGTCGCCGTGGACGGCCGGCAGCGGATGGTAGTCCCGCAGCGCGGGGTCCGACAGCAGCGAGTCCACCAGCGCCAGCCCCGCCTCGGGCCCGGCCGCCATGCCGACGGCGACCGCCCGGTTGAGCCGTACCACCGGGGAGGGGGCCAGCCGTATCAGCGCGTCGTAGAGCGTCGCGATCTGCGTCCAGTCGGTGTCGGCCGCGCTGGGCGCCTGGGCGTGGCAGACCGCGATCGCCGCCTGCAACACGTACGGCCCGAGCCCTCCGCCCGCCTCCCGCGCCCTGAGCATGGAGGCGAACCCGCGCGCGATCAGCTGCCGGTCCCACCGCGCCCGGTCCTGCTCGTGCAGCCGCACCGGCTCCCCGGACGGCCCGGTACGGGCGGCCGAGCGCGACTGCTGGATCTCCATGAGCGCCACCAGCCCGTGCACCTCGGCCTCCGCCGGAGCCAGCCCGGCCAGCAGCCGCCCGAGCCGCAACGCCTCCAGCGCCAGGGCGGGCCGGGTCAGGTCGTCGCCCGCCGTGGCCGAGTAGCCCTCGTTGAAGATCAGGTAGATGACCTCCAGCACGGACGCCAGCCGTCCGGCCAGCTCGGCCCCCCGCGGCAGCTCGAACGGCACCCCCTCCTCGGCGAGCGTGCGCCTGGCCCGCGCGAGACGTCCGGCCACGACCGCCTCCCGCACCAGGAACGCGCGGGCGATCTCCGCCGTGGTCAGCCCGCCGAGCAGCCGCAGCGTCAGCGCGGTCCGCTCCTCGGCCGGCAACACGGGATGGCTGGAGACGAACATCAGCCGCAGCACGTCGTCCCCGGGCCGCTCGTCCTGGCCCGGCTGCTCCGGCCGGAGCTCGCGGATCGCCCGCTCGTGCCGCCGGTCGCGGCGCAGGTGGTCGAGGGCGCGTCGTTTGGCCGTGGTCATCAGCCAGGCGCCCGGGTTGTCCGGTGCGCCGTCCCGCGGCCAGGTCTCCAGCGCGGCGACGAGCGCGTCCTGGGCGAACTCCTCGGCCAGGCCCACGTCGCCGGTCATCCTGGCCAGCCCGGCGACGATCCGCGCGGACTCCTGCCGCCAGACCGCCGAGACGGCGTCCATCAGTAGATCTGGCGCATGTGGCACTCGCCGTCGCCGGTGATCGCGAAGAAGCGCCGCGAGATCTCCAATGCCTCCTCCCGTGAGGCGACCTCGACCAGGGCGAACCCGCCCGCCAGCTCCTTGGCCTCGGCGTACGGCCCGTCGGTCACGGTCAGCTCGCCGCCGGTGGACCGCACCATGGTGCCGCCCAGCTCCATGCCGCCCGAGGCGAGCAGCACGCCCGCCTCGGTGAGCTCCTGGATGAACCTGCCCATCTCCACGTGCAGGGTCTCGTCGTCGCGCGGCTCGTTCGCGTTCGTCAGCAGAAATCTCATGTGCGTTCCCTGTCACATCGCTCGTTCGTCGCGTATGCAGTAGAACACGAAAGGACACCCACCATGACCGCCATCACCACCACCGCGTCCCCCGGCTCGACCCGCACCCTGCTGACCGCCGGTGCCCTCGCCGCCCCCCTCTGGACGGTGGTCAACCTGGCCCAGGTGCTCACCCGCGAGGGCTTCGACATCCTGCGCCACCCGCTCAGCCAGCTGGCCACCGGCTCGCTCGGCTGGCTCCAGGTGGCCGACTTCCTGGTCGTCGGCGCCCTGATGATCGCCGGCTCGTACGGCCTGCGCCGGGCCGTCGACAGCAGATGGCTCCCGCGCCTCGTGCTGGCCGAAGGCATCGGGATGATCGCCGCGGGGATCTTCCGGATGGACCCAGGCGACGGCTTCCCCGCCGGCACTCCCATGGGCCCGCCCACCACGATGAGCTGGCACGCCGTGCTGCACATGGTCTCGGGGTCGATCAGCTTCGTCGCGCTGGCGGCGGCCGGCTTCGTGCTCGCCCGCCACTTCTTCCGGGCGGGCGCCCGCGGCCCGGCGGTCGCGTCCGTCCTGGCGGGCCTGGCCGTGATCGCCGGGAACGGCTGGGCGATGGGCGGCGGCCAGGGCGGTTCGCTGACCCTGGCCATAGGTGTCACCGGCGCGATGTGGTGGATGTCCGCCGTCGCCTTCCGGCTGCGCCGCCGGGGCTCTCTCACCTGGTAGGACGCTTGCTGATCCGCGGTCCTCGGCTGTAGGAAGGCCGTATGTCCGTCGAAGGCGAGCGCCCGGCCGCGGGCCACAGGGTGGAGGACGCCCTGTGGGCGGCCCGGAAGTACTACCTGCACGGTGTCACCATGGACACGATCGCCCGGGAGCTCGGCGCCTCCCGGTCGACGGTGTCCAGGCTGCTCGCGTACGCGCGGGACGTGGGCCTGGTCGAGATCCGCGTGATGCCGCCGCGCTCGCGCTCCACGCGCAGCGAGGCGGATCTCGCCGGCCGCTACGGCGTGCACGCGCACGTGGTGCCGGTGCCCGCCACGGCCTCGACGGTCGAGCGGCTGGAACGTTGCGCCGTCTACACGGCACGGCTGCTCACCTCGGTGTTCGACTCCGACATGATCATCGGCCTGTCGTGGGGCACGATGGTCAACGCGATCAGCCGCTGCCTGGTCCCCAAGCAGACCGCCAACTGCCAGATCGTGCAGCTCAACGGCCTCGGCAACGCCCGCACGACGGGCATGCACTACGCGGGCGCCGTGCTGACCGCGTTCGGGGCGGCGTTCGGCGCGTACGTCCAGCAGTTCCCGCTGCCGCTGTTCTTCGACTCGCCGCGTACCAAGGAGCTGCTGCTGGCGGAGCGGAGCGTGCGGCGGGTCGTCGAGCTGCAGCAGAGCGCCGACGCCGTGCTGTTCAGCGTCGGCACCGTGACGGACGGCGTGCCCAGCAGCCCCTACCTGAGCGGCTACTTCCTCGACGAGGCCGACTTCGCCTCACTCAGGCAGGACGGCGCCGTGGGCGACATCGCCACCACGTTCTACCGCCTGGACGGATCGCACGAGGGCGTCAGCTTCAACGCCCGGACGAGTGGACCCGACCTCGACCAGCTCCGGCAGGTGAAACACCGGATCTGCGCGGTGTCGGGTGACCACAAGATCGACGCCCTGCACGCGGCCCTCACCGGCGGTTACGTCACCGACCTCGTCATCGACGAGATCACCGCGCGCGTTCTGCTGGAGCGCCATCCGTGAGCGCGGACGACGCCTCGCCGCCCTCGGCGTCCCCGCCGCCGAGGGGGACGTCGCGGCCGTCCTTGACGCCCAGCGCGCCGGCGATCGCGATGGCGCACATCACCACCATCAGCGACGAGATCGCCCAGGTGCCCTGAGTGCGCGCGGTCAGGAAGGCCGCGATGAACGGCAACGTGCCGCCCGCCACCGCCGCGGCCAGTTCCCGGCTGGCCGCCACGCCCGTGAAGCGCATCCTGGTCGGGAACTGCTCCGGCAACATGGACGCCTGCGACCCCAGCATCAGGTCGTTCGCGAACGTCAGCACGAGGACCATGGCGAGCCACACCAGCATCGGGTTCCCGGTGTCGAGCAGCCAGAAGAACGGGAACGCCGCGGCGGCGCACAGCGTGGCCCCGGCGATGAACACCGGTCTGCGGCCGAAACGGTCGGACAGCGCGCCGGACAGGGGCAGCGTGACGAGCTTGACGGTGTTGGCCACGAGCAGGCCGCCGGTGGCGACCGCCGCCGCCAGCCCGACGTTCCCGGTCAGGTAGGACAGGGCGTAGACGCTCGGGATGTACGTCGCGACGTTCGGCCCGACGCTGACCAGGAAACCCTTCAGCAGCGACCCCGGAGCCTCCCGCAGGACCGCGACGACGGGCGCCGCGCTGCGCTCACCCGCCTCGACCGACTCCGTGAACGCCGGCGTCTCGTCGACCCGCGACCTGATGTAGAGGCCGATCGGCAGGATCAGGATGCTGAGCAGGAACGGCACCCGCCACCCCCAGCTCAGGAACGCGTCCTGCGCCAGCCAGGTGAACGGGATGAACACCAGGGTGGCCAGGATGACGCCGAGCGCGTTGCCCGTGGGCGGGATGGCGGCGAACAGCCCGCGACGGCCCGGAGGGGCGTGCTCGGCGGCCATCAGCGCGCCGCCCGCGTACTCGGCGCCGGCCCCGAGCCCCTGGGCCACGCGGAGCACGACCAGCAGCACCGGGGCAGCGACGCCGATCGACTGGTAGCTGGGGATCAGGCCGATCGCCGTCGAGGAGATCGCCATCACGGTCAGCGTCACGACCAGCACGAACCTGCGGCCGTACCGGTCGCCGAGGTGGCCGAACAGCAGGCCGCCGACCGGGCGGGCGAAGAAGCCGACCGCGAACGTGCCGAGCGAGGCCAGCGTCGCGGCGAGCGGGTCGCCCTTGGGGAAGAACACACCGCCGAAGACGAGCGCGGCCGCGGTGCCGTACAACATGAAGTCGTACCATTCCAGCGCGGTCCCGATCGTGCTCGCGGAGACCACGCGGCGGATCATCGGGCCGCTCCTGACCGGTCGCCCGCGACGGTGAGCCGCTCGGCCTGCGGGCCGAGGTAGGCACCCTGGTCCAGCAGCCGCCGCTGGAGCTCGGGCACGTCCACGAGCCGCGGCGCGGTGCCGGCGGCGACGGCCATCGCCGCGCCGAGCCCGGCGGCCTCGCCCATCGCGAACGACGGCGGCATCACCCGTACGGCGGCCAGCGCCTCGTGCGTCGCCGAGACGCAGCGCCCGGCCACGAGCACGCCGTCGAGCTCCGCCGGGACCAGGCTGCGGAACGGGATCTCGTAGATGTTGGCGGTGGGCGGGATGCCGTCCTCGAACGGCCCGTCGCCGCTGACCGGGCTGTGGATGTCGACGGGGTAGCCGGCCACCGCGACGACGTCGTCGAAGTGTCTGCCGTCGATGAGATCCTCCAAGGTCAGGACGTACTCGCCGACGATACGCCGGCTCTCGCGCACCCCGACGGTGGCGGCGGTGTCGAGCAGCTTGGCCTCCTCAAGGCCCGGCAGGCTCTCGTGGAAGAAGGTCATGAGCCGGCTCACCTGCCGCCGGCCGAGCACCTCGGCGCGGGTCAGGTCGCCGGCGTCGGTGCCGTTCATGCCGAGCACCCGCGTCGTGTTGATCCGCCAGACGCCCGGCTCCAGCGTCTTGAACAGCTGGACGCCGCGGCGTGGGATCGGGAAGCGGCCCTCCCGCCGGGCCCGCTCGACGATGCCCTGGTAGGGGAACAGCTCGTCGGGGTGGGCGTCCTGGTAGGCCCGTACCTTGGCGTCGTCGACGTTCGAGACCCGGAAGAACACCGTCATCGGCTGCACCTCGCCGTCGGCCGCGCGGCCGTACTCGAAGGCGGCGCCGCCGCGGGCGGCCACGTCGCCGTCGCCCGAGCAGTCGACGGTGACGGTGGCGGGCAGGAGGGTGAGGCCGCTCTTGTTCGCGACGACGACGCCGGTGACCCGGCCGTCGGCCACGGCGGTGTCGGCGACGAAGCTGTGCAGCAGCAGCTCGACCCCCGCCTCCAGGCACATCTCCATCGCGGCCTGCTTGGCCGCCTCGGGGTCGAACGGCGTGACCGCCTCGTGCCCGAACACCATGAACCCGGAGTACTCGCTCCCGGACTTCGTCCGCGAGGGGTGGACCGCGCCGCCGGCGTCCTCCATCCTGCGGACGAACTCGTCGAAGATCCCGCGGACCAGTTGCGTGCCGCCGTCCAGGGAGAACGACGTCATGCACGGGCCGACGAGTCCGGCGGTCAGGTTGCCGCCGAGGAAGCCGAACCGCTCGACGAGTCGTACGGAGGCGCCGGCCCGCGCGGCGGCGACGGCCGCGGCGATCCCGGCGGGGCCGCCGCCCACGACGAGCACGTCGGTGGTATCACTGATCGGGATGTCGCGCGTATAGCGGAGGGTAGTCACAGGCACTCCTTGAGTCAGTGCTGGGGTGTCGCGCCACTGTGACGTGCCTGTGAACGGATGGTCAACAGACCTGCACGAACGTGCACGATGCACGTTTCGCACCTTTTGTCGGTACGGCCTGAAGACCGGGGCGGGTCAGCTCCCGCAGTCGCAGCCGTTGCAGCAGTCGGGGCAGTCGCAGCAACTGCCGTCGCCCAGGTAGCAGCGGTCCTCGCAGGGCCGTCCCGCCTTCTTGCTCCACCTCGGCCGCCAGACCCCGCAGGTCAGGAACGTGGCCACGCCCGCCGCCGACTTGCGCACCCATCCGGGCCGCCGGTAGGAGGCCGAGGTCGCGCCGAACGTGCGCTCGACCGCCCGGCGCACCTCCACGCCGAGCAGCCGGTCCACCAGGTGCCGTTCCTCCAGGTCCAGGTCCGCCAGCGCGAGGGAGAGCCCGTGCGCGGCGTCGTCGCAGAGCCGCCGCGCCGCCTCCCGGCCGGTGCCGGTGACGGTCAGCGGGTTGAACGCGCCCCGCTCGTCGTCGTCCGCCTGGTCCTCGACGGCGTCGAGGAGGTGCGCGATCCGGCCGAAGAACGTGCCCGCCTCGGCCAGGGCCGCCGCGTTGCCGGGCCGTCCGGCCAGCACCGCTGTATGGGCGAACGCCGCCGCCACCGCCTCCTCGGCCGGGGCCGTGAGTTCGAGCAGCCCGAGCGGGGGAGCGGCGGGCTCGGCGGGTGCGTCGGGTGCGTCGGGCTCGGCGGTGAGCGCGGTGAGCGCGGTGAGCGCGGTGAGGGCGGCGACCGCGCGGCGCTCGCGTTCGAGCTGGCGGTCGACCGTCGCCGACAACACGGCGGTGTCGAAGCCGGCGCCGGACGCCAGCCGGGCGCCGCCCTCCTCCCAGCGGGCCGCGAGCAGGCGGCGGGCCGGACCCGTACCGGGGGCGGCGTCGCCGTCGGCCACCTGGTCGCGCAGCTTGCCCGCGGCCAGGACGAGCGAGACCCCCGCCGCCAGCCTGGCCCCGCGCGCCCGCGCGTCCACCACGTCGGCGGAACGGAACCCGCGCAGCGCGCACGGCCCGGCGGTCCGGTGCGGCACGGCGGCCGGGAGCTGGGCCTCGGTGAGCACGGACAGGATCAGCGTGTCGTAGTTGGTGGCCAGCCGGGCGGCGTGACCGTGCCCGTCCCGCAGCGTCAGGCAGAGCCCGCACAGGTGCGCCCGCCATGCCTCACGTACCGCGGCGCACCCGTGCTCACCGCACGGACGGATGATTCCGAACACGCATACCTCACAAAGATCCCGAAATGCTGGAGGAATCGTACGGGTCGCCGCTCGCCTCCACCGCCCGCGTACCGGATCCGGCGGCGGGCCGCCTCACGCGCCCGGCGGCGACCGTCAGCACGGCGGCCCCGGCCAGCATCAGCAGCCCGGTGAACAGCCACTCGTCCGAGCCGTCCGGGCCGTAGACGCGGGTCTCGCGTCCCGTGTCCACGGCCGCCGTGGCCTGGCCGGCCGTCAGGGTGCCGCGGTCGCTGCCGTACAGCTCGACGTCGCGCCGCCGGACGCGGCCGTCGCCGGAGGTGAAGTCCCCGGCCCAGACGCAGGACTCGTGCCCGGGATGCCGTACGCACCGCAGCTCCCTGGCCGTGAACACGCCGCTCACCCCGTCGGCGCGGGCCGCCCGTACGACGGGCCCGATCTCGGGGACGGACACGAACAGCAGCGCCAGCCCCACCAGGGCCAGCGCCACCGTGAACCCGCCAGGACGTCGTCTGGTGACCTCCATGGCTAGTGCGCGACCGCGCAGGTGCAGGCGGCCCCGGCGTGCTCGGAGGCCCGGCGGTGGAGCACCATCGCCACCACCATCGGCGCGAAGACGACGGCGTTGTAGAACAGGTGCAGCTCCATCCTGGGCAGGAAGAGCTGCAGGACGCTCGTCGGGACCGGCCGTCCCATCAGGTTCAGCCCGCTGAGCTTCTGTCCCAGCAGCAGCAGGTGCTCCATGTGGTGCCAGACCTGGATGCCCAGGGAGATGTTCCACCACGTGCGCGACCGGCCGGCGAACCCCTTGCGCAGCAGGACGAGCCCCACGAGCATGAGCAGCGCGTACCCGTAGTGCATCCACTCCGAGGTCACCAGCCACGGGAAGGGCAGGCCGAGCACCCCGCGCGCCTCGCTGAGCGGCCACCCCCAGACGTAGACCTGCACGGCCTGCACCAGGTGCTCGCCCCAGTGGGCCACCACGATCACCATGAAGACCGTGAGTGCCGCCTTGTGATGACGCCCGTTGAGAGTGGACGCGCTGACCGTCGTCGCCATTCCTCACCTCGTGTCCCTTGCGCTGACGCTGGTGAGAACGATCTCGGACGGCACTGGCAACGGGCTTGGATCGCCTTGCAAACGGCTGGGAGCCCCTGTGGGCGGGGCATGCGCGTCCTGGGGAGAATGTCCAGGTCATGGGGGGAATGCCGGGTCGTTGCCGGTGGTTTACATAGTCATACCCCGTGGGCTTTGGCTGTGGTTGATGCTGTTTGCCTGGGGTTTGCGGTTCAAGGGTAGATCAATGCCCGTTTTGGGGTGTTTGGTTTGCGTTTGTCCGTTTCTTGGGTTAGTGTTGTATCTATCCAGCCGGTGAACGACCCGGACACCATCACGTCCGCGTCAACCA
>NZ_BMRC01000062.1 GCF_014648435.1 Nonomuraea spiralis | reverse complement strand
CATGCGCGTTTGATCAGGCGGCGATGCCAGGCCAACAGGGTGCCGGGGGTTACGAGCCGATGAGCTCGCAGCACCGTCGGCAGGAAGCGGGCCAAGGCCGCCAAGAGTGCCCGATCGGCCCAGTCCGGCTTCGGCCGGACGACCTGACGCTTCAACACGGCAACCTCATGCCGGAGCACCATGATCTCGACATCCTTGGACGCCTGGCCACGCCCCAGCAACACCAGCCAGCCGAATACCCGAATCAAGGTCAGATACAGCAGACGAACCGACACAGACCGCGATCCTGCTCGCACGGCGCCCGGAGGTCAAGCCGCAGATCAAGCACGATGCGATGAGTTATGAAGCGGTACATGCTGCCCACGTTCGGGTGCCGGCTCCGATGAAGGGGACCGTTCGCCACGCTGTGAACGGCCCCCTCCATCACCTCGAACGTCGCTCGCTTGCCCCGAGCGACCAGACCCCCAGGCCCGCCCCGGTCAGAGCGCGAAGTCCACGGCGAACTTCTGATACACCTGCTCATTGGCCGTCTTCGCCCTGGGCGAGTAGGCGGCGTAGAAGGACTTGCCGCATTCCAGGTCCTTCAGCGCCGCCTTGATCTCCTTCTCCAGGTACGGCTTGGCCTGCTCCGGCTTCAGCGGCGGAATCAGGGCCAGGGTGCGGCCCTCGGGCGCCTTCGGCAGCGAGCCCTTGTGCAGTTTCTTGGCGACCTGCGTGGCCTGCTTCGTGAACGCCGACCGACCGCGTTCGGCCAGGACCGAAGGCCTGCTGTCGCTGATGCCCAGGCACGCGCCGAACCGCTTGCCGAGCTGCGCGAGCCGCTCGTCCTTGTCGAGAGCGGCCACGGACTTGTCCAGTGCCGCGTTGAGCTGGGTGAGGTAGTCGCCCCGCTGCGAGGTGACGGTGAGGCCCAGGTGCTTCTTGGCCGCCTCGGCGAAGCAGGCGTCGTCGGCCGCGCGCCATTTCTTGAGCTCGTCCGCCGGCATCGCCATCAGGTTCTTGTTGTTCACGCTTTCCCCGGACACCGGGTTGACCGCCGGGTCACCCGGATAGACCAGCTTGGACCAGACGCCGAACCCGTACTTGACCCGGTACGCGCGCAGCGCCTCATAGTCGCCGGCCAGCCGCTCGCGCTCTCCCGGCTGCCACGTGCGCTTGACGATCGGCTCGGCCAGGTAGGTGAGCCCCTTCTCCTGCATGCAGGCCACCCTGGTCTCCTCCATGGCGGCCTTCTTCTCGTAGGCGGCCTGCGTCTCCGGCGAGGGGAGAGCGCTGAACGTACCGATGAGCAGGGTGGCCGCGACGGCCTTCGCTGCGATCAACATAGTTTGTTCTTTCACTTGGGCATGCGAAACCACGCATGCGAAACGGGCGCATGCGCAACAGCGGCATGCGAAACAGAACTCCCGGCCGAAAGGCCGGATCGGGGGAAAGTCTCAGCAGGGAATCTGCATGCGGGACGCGTTCGGCGACACCTCGGGCAGACCGGGGACGACATCGACGGCGAGCACCGCGGTGCCGTTCACCTCACCCTTCCGCTCGATGACCTCGCCGAAGGGCGTTCTCCCCTTTCTGTCCGCGGTGTTCACCGTGCGCTCGCCCAGGTAGCGATAGGTGCGCTTGTCGAAGATCAGGTCCGAGCGCCTGCCGTCGCCCTGGTCCATCCCGACGGCCAGGCCGGGCCGGCCGGCGACGTCCACGGTGTCGGGGATGAGCACGATGCCGTCCAGTCCCGCGGCCACCTGGTAGAGCGCGGCGCTCAGACTGGGGCGAACCACCGACTCGGTGACCAGGCCCTGGAGGGAGGACCACATGCGCAGCGGATCCGGGCCCGTGTCGGCCACGATCTTCGCGCGCACCTGCGCGGGGTCCGTGGGCCAGCTGCGCAGCCGGGCGTAGGCCGGTTGGCCGGGGCAGGCCGCGGGCTCGTACACGGTGTCCTCGACGCCGTGGTCCCAGCGGTTGCGGGGCGCCGGTCCCGTGGCCGATACGGACTGCTCGCGGCTCAGCCAGGGCTTGCCGACGTCGGCGGCCTCCCAGCGTTCCTCGTTGACCATCACCTTCGTGTACTGCCGCGTGCCGGCCTCGTCCGGCGCGAACAGGCTGCGCTGGGCCAGCATTCTGGTGTGCACGTACTGGCCGGAGGCCGGCACCGTGTCCGGCTGCTCGGCGGCGGCCCGCGCGGCCAGCTTGAGCAGCGTCTGAGCGTCGGCGGGAGGCGCGGCGAGCGGGTTGCCCGGATCGGAGCCGCCCAGGCCCACCTGGGCGGCGAGGATGCCAACGGTGAGTGCCGCCGCCATGGCGCCGGCCAGGACGACTCGCCTGGAACGCAGGAAGGCGCCGGGACGGGCGAGCACCCCATGGCCACGCGGTCGGGCGAGCACTCCCCGTCCGCCGGGACGGGCGATCGTGGACATCAGGGCAGCCCGGGAGGCCGCCAGGTCGTGCGCGCTCGGCTCGGGCATGTCGGCCCACAGGTGGCCGAGGTCCTCCATCTCATTCATGGTCTGTCCCTTCCAGAGCCTGCCGGATCTTCTTGCGCGCCCGGTTGAGCCGGGAGCGGACAGTCCCGACCGGGACGTCCAGCGCCTCGGCCACCGCCTCGTACGTCAGCCCCGCCCACGCCACCAGCAGCAGCGTGTCCCGGTCGCCGGCGCGTAACCCGGCCAGGGCCGCCACCAGCGGCTTGTTCACCGCGAGCGTGTTCACGCTGTCCTCCACCAGCCCGCCGCCGATCTCCGCCGGATGTACGCCGCCACGCACGTACGCCCGGTAACGGGCCTCCTCGCGCCTGCGCCTCTTGCCGATCACGTTCGAGGCGATGCCGTACAACCAGGGCCGGACGTCAGCCTGGCAGGACCGGTAGCGGTGCCGGTGCTCGAACGCCGCCAGGAATGTCTCGGACACCACGTCCTCGGCCGCTTCCGGACCGAGCCTGCGCGCCGCGTAACGGTGCAGGGCGGGCGCATGCCGGTCGAACAGCGCGGCGAATGCCTGCGGCTCCCGCAGGGAGCGGTGGATCAGGTCGCTGTCGGCGGCCTCGGCTGTCGCCGGCTCGGCCATGAACGGGTCAGCTCCTATCGCGGGTGCGGGCAGATTCACCTGTTCTTACCGCTGCTCCGCCGAAAAGTTCACACCGGCGCCCTGCGATTTCTGCCGCGGCAGCGGCTGTACCCGTTGACGCCGTGCAGCAGGCGGCGCCGACCGGCCAGGCCGGTGCAACTGGCGGCGCGCGGTGACCGACCGGCGCCGTCCCGGCATGGTCGCGCGGCGGCACTTCGAGGCGATGGTGTTCTGCTACCCGGCCGAGGAACTGCGCACCGGCGATGTGGCCGTGCTCGGCTCGAACGAGCACGGCGACTGGAGCGCCCACCTGCTGCCCTGGGAAGAGTGCCAGCCGAAGCTGGCCGCCTTCTGCGAGAAGGTCGGGCTGCCCGACACCCCGGCCGGCTTCGTCGCCCACCTCAAGGACGCCCACCTGAGCGCGGCCGCGCAGTTGGACGCCGGCTACTTGGACAACGCCGACCTGGTCATCGACGAGGGCGGCGTGCCGACCCTCAAACGCCGCCGCGGCAAGGGCAGCGATGCCGAGGCCGGACGGCTGGCGGCCGAGATCGAGCGGCGCATGCCCGAACGCTCACTGCTGTCGGTCGTCGCGCGCACCGCCCACTGGCTGAGCTGGTATCGCCGCTTCGGCCCCGCCTCCGGCTCAGACCCCAAGATCAAGGACAAGCTGGGGCGGTACTCGCCGACGGTGTTCACCGGCGGCATCAACATCGGCCCGTACGAGGCGGCCAAACACGTCGCCACGGCACCCAGGTGGACACCTACGTGGCGCTGTTCTCCCGGTTCATCCCATGCGGGGTGTGGGAAGCGGTACACCTGATCGAAGGGCTGCTGGCGAATGCCTCCGACATCCAGCCCTCCACCGTGCACGCCGACACCCAAGGCCAGAACTTCCCGGTCTTCGCCCTGGCCACATTGTTCGGGTTCGGTATCGACCAGCTGTTCGGCGAGAGCGGCCGCAACGTCATCGACTGGAAGCTGATCGACAAGCACTGGATCGACCTGATGCAGGTGTCCATCTCCATCAGCGAGGGCCGCCTCAGCTCGGCCACGCTGATGCGCCGCCTGCGGTCCAACTCCCACAAGAACCGCATGTACAAGGCCTTTCGTGAGGTCGGCCGCAGCGTGCGCACCGTTGCCCTGCTGCGCTATCTGGCCGATCCGGCGTTGCGGGCGCGGGTCACCACAGCGACCAACAAGGTCGAGTCCTGCAACGGGTTCTCCAAGTGGCTCGACTTCGGTGAGGTGCTGGCCGACAACGACCCCGAAGAGCAGGAGAAACTGATCAAGTTCAACACCCTGCCGGCCAACCTGGTCGTCTTCCACAACGCGCTGGACATCTCCGACGTCGTGCGGCAGCTGGTCGCCGAGGGTTGGAGCATCACTGCCGACCAGCTCAGCCAGATCGCCCCCTACCTGCGGGCCCACATCAGCCGCTTCGGCGCGTACGCCACCGACGAACTCCGTCATCGGCCGGATCCGTTCGACCCCCTGCTGAAGGAGGTCGACTTCACCGAGGTCGTCCTGGCAGCCTGACGCCGCTTCCGTCCCTGTGGCCCCAGGTTCCGATCCCGGCATGTGCTGCCTCACGATGGGCGGCCTGGGCCGCGCGGCCGTTCCGGCCGAAGCCAGCGTCGGGAACAGCGGTATAGCCAATGGCGGTACCAGCGAGTAACAGGGCCGTGGTCACCGGAAGAGGAGACGGGCGGCCGTGATAAGGGCGTTTGTCGCGGCCGACCATCGAAAACCGGCAGAGCACTTCAGCGCGAACTCCTGACGCATCACGCTAAGGGACGACGGTGGGGGCGTAACTGCGCAGGAAGGCCCGCACGCCGATGGTGACGAGCTGAGTGATCTCTTCCTGGGGCAGCGGGACGGCGCCGTAGAACGTCTGCTGGTTGACGTCGGTGACGGTCAGCAGGGTGAGGTGGGCGGCGGCGCTCTCGGCGTCATGGATGTCCAGCAGACCGCGGTCGGCGATCCGGCGCAGGTATGGTGCCAGGCGCAGGTGCCCGGTCTGCGGTCCGGCTGCGATCCAGGATTTCAGGATCGGTGGGGGGATGTGGGCGGCCTCGGCCTCGATGGCCCGTACCAGAGCGAAGTGATCGGGGAAAGAGGTCACTGCGGCGACCCGGTCGAGGGAGAAGTCGATCAGGTCCTGCTCCAGGTCCACGATTTTGTGCAGGTGCCGGTCCATGATCTGTGCGATCGCGGCGGTGACGTCCTCGGCGCCTTCCAGCGCGACGGTCAGGAACAGCTGTTCCTTGTCGGTGAAGTGGTTGTAGACCGTCCGCTTGGATACCCCGGCCGCGGCGGCGATCGCGTCCATGCTGGCGCGGGTGTAGCCGTCACGGCCGAACACACGGCGGGCGGCTTGGGTGATCGCCTGCCGCTTGTCCGCTCTGCCGTACGGCTCGGGCCGGCTCTGGGTCATCGGTGTCCCTTCGGGGTGGGTCTACTTGGCCGCAGTGTACGGGTGGACCTTGCGTGACAGGGCGTCGAGCAGTTCTCGCAGCAAGTCGGCGGTGTAGGGGTCGCTCAGCTCGCGTTCGCTGGTGAAGCGGGTGTCACAGTGGAACACCGTGACCTCCGGTTTGACCACGACTTCGGCCCCCACCGCGGCCAGGATCTGGCGGAGGGCGAGTTGCGCGCGTACCGAACCGAACGGTCCCGGTGAGGCGCCTGCAATGGCCACTGGCTTGCCACGCAGCAGCCCTTCGGGTGGAGTGCTCGCCCAGTCGATGGCGTTCTTCAGTACGGCCGGGACCGAGGCGTTGTGTTCCGGGGTGGCGATCAGCAGGGCGTCGGCGGCGGCGATGCGGGCCCGGAAATCGGCGACCGGCACGGGTGGCGTACCGCTGTCCAGGTCCTGGTTGTAGAGCGGCAACCGGCCCAGGGCGTCCTCAATGGCGATGGCCGGTCCCCCGAGGTTCAGCGTGCGTGCCGCGTGCAGCAGCGCGGTGTTGTGGGATTGCGCGCGCAGGCTGCCGGACAGGGCCAGGATGGTCAGCTCGTTCATGTCTCTCCTTCGGTGGACGAACATCAAACTACACCACTGAGTGCATGTTTTACACTATCCGGTGTACTTTGGGCGAGTGATCCATGCAACCGCACACAAGGGACGGATATCCGTCCTCTCCCTCGCCTTGCTGGCGACCCCGACCTCACTCAGCGCCAACAGCACCACCACCGTCATCCCCGCCCTGGCCCGCGCGCTCGACATCTCGGCCGCCGACGCCACCTGGGCCGCCACCGCCTTCGGCTGGGGTGGCGTGCTGGGCGCCCCACTCACCGCCGCGCTGCTGCGTACCCGTGGCAGCCGCGTCGCCACACTCGCCAACGCCGCCCTGGTGCTGCTCGGCACTCTCCTGGTGGCACTCGCGCCGGCGCTGCCGATGCTGCTGGCCGGACGCGCTGTCCAGGCTGCCGGCGGGGGCGGCCTGGTGACCATCGCCATCACCCTGGCCGGAACGACCTCCCGGACAGGCGTGATCACCGCCGGAGTCGGTCTTGTCGGCGCGTTCGGCCCGCTGACCGGCTCGACCCTATCGGCGATCTCCTGGCGGACGCCGCTGCTGCTGTCCCTGCCCGCGCTGCTGGCCGTCCCCGCCGTCCTGCGCCACGTTCCCGCACACCCCAACGATCACGACGCCAGATCCACTGGCGCCCCCGCATCCACCGACACCGTCGGCATCCTGCTGGTGATGACACTGATCAGCGCGTTCGTCCTGACCCCGCGCCTGGGTCCGGCCGCACTGGCCGCAGTTGCCATCGCGGCCGCGCTCCTGATCCTGAACATCCGCAGGAACACCGCCGGGTTCATCCCCCGGGCGGTGGTGAGCTCTCGAGCATTCATCACCGCCTCGGCAGCCGCGTGCGCGCTGTCCACCTCCTACTTCGCGCTGCTCTACACCGTTCCCAGGATGCTGGAACGCCACTGGCCGGCCGGACGGATCGGGCTGATGACCCTCGTCATGCTGGCCGTCGGCTCCATCGCCTCGCTGCTGTTCACCCGCTGGATCTCCCGGTACGGCCCCGCCCTCGCCCGCACGACCCTCCTGGCCGCCGGCGCCGTGGCCGTGGCCCTGCCGCTGACCGCGCCCTGGCCGGCGGCCCTCGTGGCGGCCAACGCGTTCGCGGTGTTCGCCGCCACGGCGGCGATGGCCTGGTACTCCGATCGCGCCGGCAAGGCCGTGCCAGGCGAGCATCGAGCCACCGCGCTCGCCCTGTTCACCCTGTGCTATCAACTCGGCGGCGCCTTCGGCCCGGCGCTGGCCAGCCTCCTGATCGCGTGAGCAGGGCCTTGATCCAAGCACCGGGCTCTGCCCGCCATCGCCGCGCTCTTCCTCGACGCCGTTGATGGTCGTCGCTGCTCGTTCTGCGTCGAGATCGTTCGTCCCCATGCGGGCGCTGCCATCATGAGTCACTCACCGAGCATGACTCCAATTGCGGGACCCGGAGAGATGTCCGGCACAAGATGGACTCTCATAAACGACCGATTCTGACCGAAGATCACCAACGCGCCCCCCGCGGCGGCCTGAGGGCTGGAATCCTTCCCACAACTCGTTCTCACGCAAGTCCTCGAACGGGGCGGTGCTAAGAAATGTTTGTGAGAAGTTCTTGGGCATGGCCGACGCTCCCCAGCCGCGGGTAAGCGCCATATCTGCCGATGATTCCGGTATCGCCGACGACATCACCCGTGACGCTGACGACGTCGAACGTCACCGGTGCCCGCGATGCGACGTCGAGCCCGGACCGCCCTGCCGGTCACGGTCCGGCGCCATCGTCGGCACCTACCACACCGGCCGCTTCACCGCCGCGCCCCGGCCGGCCAAGCGGCTGCGCGTCCAGACCCCGGCCAACCGGAGCCCCGGCCGGCCGTGGCGGCCCGGCACCCCGCCGCCCGCCCCCGTCAATCCCGATCAGCCTGCGGCCGACATCCGCATCGGCTACGCCCGCTGCTCCTCCCTCACCCAAGAACTGCAATCCCAGCTCGATACCCTGACCGCGCACGGCATCGGCCGCGACGAGATCTTCTCCGAGAAGATCTCCACCCGCGTCAGAGCCCGGGCCCGAGTTCGAGGCCCTGGCCGCCGCCCGGCAGATCAAGGCCCACGCCCCGCGAAGCCATCCGCGAGGCGACCCTGGAAGGCTTGGACGCCGCAGCCCGCAAGGGCAACCATGGCGGCCGCCCGTCCGTCATCACCGACGACATGATCCACACCGTGCTGCGCCGCCGCGCGGCCGGCGAACCCGTCGACAGGATCCGCCAGGACCTGATCATCCCCACCGGCAAGCGCAAGGGCCACAACCCCTCCCCCGCCGGCGTCTACCGTGCCCTCGCAGAGCACGACAAGAACCAGCGCCACCCCGAGGCCGTCCAACAGGCCCACGCTGAGTACACCGCCCTGCGCCAGGGCCTCTGACCTCGCCCACTCCGCTACCGGTCCGGGACTCGGCGCTCACGCATCGGACCACTGAATGGGCGGCATCTCCGCCCGCTCGGGCTCGTTGACGCCACTGGCTACTCGAGCCCCGATTCCGTCGGCCCGGCCGGATAAACGCCGGAAGTTCCTGGCCATTAATCACTGGAACTCACAGCTCAAGCTCTACCTGACCCGCGCCGGCTACACCGCCGGGCCATTGTTCCGCGCCTCCATCAACGGACGGGGCGGGCCGCTGTCCTACGACGCCGCCCACCACCGCTGGCAGAGCTACTGCGCGCAGGCTGGCGTCGAGATCGACATCCACCAGCTGCGCCACACCCACGCCACCGAACTCATCAACGCCGGCGTCTCCATCGAGGCCGTCCGCCGCCGCCTCGGACACGCCTCCATCGAAACCACCCAGCTGTACGCGCTGCTGGACGACAAGGTCGCCGACGCCGAGATCCGCGCCGCCCGCCGCCGTCGTGACCACGCGTCCAACCAACAACCCAGGCCATAGGCTCTTTGGCGGCCGGTAGCACGTCCGTCAACGGCACCCCAGCTCGCGGACGACGTCGGCACCGTGCTGTTGAGCGACAGGAGAACAGCAGGGTGCCTTGACGCTGGATGTCCGTAGCAGAGTGTGATTGGACAGTACTGGACTCGTTGGGGCCCGGATGCCCACGCAACCGACGCCGTATCGACGATCTTCCGTGATCGCCTCGCTGGTGGCGACGGGGCCGGCCGGCACTCCCTACCGGACAGGTGCGCCGGAATTCCTTGACCGCCCTGCCTTGACCGGACGGTCCGGTCAAGGCAGGGCGGTCAAGCGATGTCAGGTCTGGTCGTGAAGCTGGGTGCGGGTGGCTTCGGCCTGTTCGGCGATGGTGGCCAGGACCGGGGGCGGGACGTGCTTGTCGCGGAAGGTGTCCACGAGCTGATCCAGGACGGCGTCGGCCTGCTTGAGGTCGCCGCCGCGGGCGTGCGCGCGGGCCAGGCGGCGCATGGTCTCATTCAGGGTGATGTTGTCGACGCCGGCGTCCGTGCTGGGGTCGAGGGTGGTCTCCACGACCGCGGCGAGCTGGGCGATGCTGGTGTCGGTGTCGGCGGTGCGGACTTCGACGCCGTTGTCGGTGAGGGTGAGGAAGTGGCGTCCGGCGTTGGCGCCCTTGACCATCCGCGCGTACACGGCCAGGTGGTGGTCGGGGTGGTCGGCGATGAGCCGGTCCAGGGCGGCGTTGCCGTCGGCGAGCTGGGGGGCGTCCGAGCCGCGCAGGACCAGCAGGGTGCCTTGCTGGGAGCCCAGCAGCAGGTCGCCGGCGGCTCGGTCGGTGTCGTCGGCGGGCGGGTTGACGGTGATGAGGTGGTCGGGTGAGACGACGGTGGAGCCGTCGGGTGCCCGGTAGCGGGCCTGGAGGCGGTAGGTGCCGGGCTCAGGGAAGGTGAAGCCGCCGGCGCCGTAGCCGATGTAGGCACTGCCGTACAGAGCTGGGGTGCCGGCGTCGAGGGTGACGCGGCGGGGGTGGCCGCAGTCGCGGACGATCGGCTGGAAGGGGCGGACCTCACCGGCCGGATCGGTGATCAGAACGGTGAGGTGGCTGCCTCCCGGCGTGAGATCGTTGATGGCCTCGGCCGCCTGCCGGCTGCCGTCCAGGGACAGCTTGATCTCGACGGTGACGGGTTCGCCGTGGGAGAAGGACTCGCTGCCTGACAGCCGTACGTGCAGCCCGGACCGGCTGGGGGCGGGCGGGGCGAGGGCGGGCAGGTGGGCGCCGCCGGTCATGAAGGGTTTGCCGCCCATGGCGACGTCTGCGTAGAAGCCGTGGCGCAGATGCCGCAGCTCGCCGGGGGTGAACTGCCAGGTGAACACTGACCAGAAGGCGCCCAAGCCGTCCCCTTCCTTCGTCGTCGGGTCTCCCTTGTACTCGTCTTGGTAGTTCATGAACGACTTGTCGCCGTAGCCGCCCCTCGGGCCCAGCGGCTGCGGGGGGTTGATGCTGTCCTTTGTGAAGGAGTGGGCCAGGTTGAGGGCGTGGCCGATCTCGTGGATGTAGGTGAACAGTTCATTGCGCGTGCCGAGGTAGTCGACGTCCTTCATGGCGTCGTAGAAGGTGGCCGTGCCCTGCCGCGGGAAGGCGTCGTTGCTGTCGAACATGATGCCGTCGGAGCCGCTGGCAGTACCGTCGCTCTCGGCCAGGCGATTGGCGACAATGGACCACAGCTTCCACTGCCGGGCGTCGCGGTACAGGCTGAAGTGACGCATCATCGCGGCGTGCAGTTCGGCCGTCGACCACATCACGTCCGCGCCCGCCTCGGACACAGCCACCTCGTTGGCGGTGCCCGCGGTGCGCAGTTCGATTCCGGCGTCGGCGAAGGCCGCCTGGACGGTCATGATCCTCTTGTCGAGTCCGGGCGGACGGGGGTGGTCGGTGGTGGCGTACTGGCCGACCGGCCTGGTTTGTGCCACGTAGTCGATCTCCCAGTCGATGGTGCGCAGGAACCGGGAGACGTAGGCGCAGGCGTAGGTGGTGGGGTTCGACCCGTCGGGCGCGCTGCGGGTGAGGGTGGCGGTGCCGCCGGGAGCGAGCTTGTCCACCTTCACCGACACCATTGTCCTGCTGGTATCGGTGGCGTACTTCGCGGTGCCGGCGATGGTGACGGGCCAGGCCACAGGCTGTGTGAGTGCGCTGCCGTCCAGAACGAAGGAGTTCTTGTAGGCGCCGTCGGAGACGGAGAACAGGTCACCGGACACCACCGGCACCGGGCCCTCCAGGTCGATGCGGAGCTCGACCCGCTCATCGTCCTGCGCCTCGGCGGCTGTGCCGGCGAAACGCCCGGCGGCCGGCAGTCGGAGCGCCCGGTACTCGGCAGGTAACGCGCCGAGGCCGGGCAGGACTTGCGCCCAGGTCCCGATCTTCGTGGGGCCGTCGATCCAGTGGAAGTCCATCGCCTGGTCGCCCTTGATGAACACGGTCCGGTTGTTGCCGCCGGCATACAGCATCAGGGCGTCGTCGAAGCCGCCGCGCATGTGCTCGGGCAGCTTCTTCCACCCCGCTTCGCCTCGTTTGGTCAGAAGATCGTCGTACTCGACACCCTTCCCCCAGGCGATGATCGCGCATCGCTCGCCCTTGATCAGGAGGGTCTTCCAGGGGGTGCCCGCCACCTGCATCACGGCGTCGACGTCGCTGCGGTAGTAGTCCGGGAGGTATTTCCCGAAGTCCGGCAGGCCGGTGACCGGCCCCTCGTACTTCTGTCCGACGCCCCATTCCCAGTCCAGGCACCGGTCGCCGGCGATGAACACGTGCCGCGTGCTGGTGTACGGCACGTGGAGGTCGAGCGCCGCCTCGCTGCAGCTGGCGTACGGCTCCGGCAGCTTCAGTGCCCCTCTGTGGATCTCCGTCAGCGGCCTCTCCGTCACCAGTCCTGTCTCGCTGATCTGCGCGACCCGTTCACCTCGCAGGAACATCGCCCTCCACGGGGCTTCCCTCGTCGGGACGATCCCGGTGAATCCTGTGGTCTTGGACCGCATGAACGCCATTGTTCGCCTCCTGGCCGGGCCCTTCAGGCCCACCTCGATGACGCTAAAAGCGCACGTCGATGCCCACAATGATCAAAATGGGTTCACAGCCTGTCAGGTTGGACCGAAACAACTAGAGCGTGGCTCACATTTTCATTGTGGACCGCCCGTTACGTCTCGACCTTCCGTGACGTCCCGGCCAGCAGCTCCCGCACCGATCGTCTGTCTCGACGTTGAAATCGGCAGGTCCTCGACCGAAAGGGGCCAAGCCCCAGCCTGGTCGCAGCGGGATATCGCATCGCTTTTCTCACTCCCACCTCGTGAGCTTCGGATGCGGACCGTCCTCAACATCACCGTTCCCTGGCCTCATCCGGCCACCGGCGCAGGAGCTGCGACACTGCGACCAGGCAATGACACCGATGACGCCTCTCTAGATGACCCTCGTTTATCCGGCAAGACAGCGATCATCGACGCAGCGCGAGCTGGACGACCCTCGTCCGTCGCGGCTGCTTCGTTTCCCAGTCATCTGGCAACTCGGCGGATGGTGGAGGTCGGCACGGTGGATCCGGTCATCGCCGAGCAGCTCGGCCGCACACACCCGCTTGCCCGGCACCTGGACGACTTCCTCACCGACCTGGCCAACGCCGGGAAGTCGGCGCACACCCGGCTCGCCTACCGCGGCGACCTGATCGCCTTCGCCGCCCACCACGGCGAAGAGACTGGCGAGCTGACCGCCGCGCCGGTCCGCGCCTACCTGCCCGAGCTCGCCGAGCTGTCGCCGGCCGGCCGCAAGCGCAAGCGCGCCGCCGTCGCCTCCTTCACCAAGTGGGCGATCCGCCACGACCTGCTGGACGCCAACCCGATGGATCGCATCGACACCGTCAAGGTGCCCAAGAACCTGCCCCGCCCGGCCGCGGCCGCCGACGTGGCCAAGGTGCTGGCGGTGATCTGCTCGCGGCGTCCGCGCAAACAGACGCCGCTGGACCGGCTGCGAGATCGGGTGCTGTTCGAGATGGCTTACGTCTGCGGCGCCCGCGCCTCGGAGGTGTGCGGCCTGTATGTGGAGGATCTCGATCTGCGCCTGGACGACGAACACGTCCGCATTCACGGCAAGGGCGGCAGCGAACGGGAGACACTGCTCCTCCGAGATCAATGCGCTCACGGTCCTGGCGATGCGCACGCTCGGTGTGCCGACGCGGGCCGAGCAGGAAACCGTTCAAGAGCGCGCCGCTGGGCGAGAACCTGGCCGCTCAGCTTCGTGCCGCCCCGTCCGAACTGAAGGGAGAGGCCTTGATCTGCAGGTCCCCGCTCAGGCCGGAACCGGGTGACGATCCTGAGCCCAGCGGGATGGACTGGCTTTGGCCGCCAGTCCCACGCACAGAGCTTTGTCTGGGTGGCGAATCCGGCTTCCAGACAATCCATCAGCCACCAAGACTGGCCCGTGCCTGCCGCTTCCTGTGTGGCGGGCTGACGTTTCACGACCTTGGCCAGGCAACGATCAATGCTCATCGGATTGTCCGATGCCGGGCGGGAACGGGCTGCTTGCGGTGAGGAGAGGGCGCATGGCGAAAACCCCAGATCAGAGCCAGATACGGCGTAAGAAGATCGACGCGATGCGCGAGCAGGAGAAACGCGCCCGCAGGCGGAACAAGAACCTCGCCGTGTCGCTGACCGTGATCGGCGTTTTCGTCGTCTTGCTGGCCGCAGGGTTCGTCGTCAACCGGCTCTCCGATCCCGAGCCGGCCGCCGTGGCCGCCGGTGAGTCGCAGTACGTGCGCGCCGACAGCCACAAACTCTCGGTCGCCCCGGACGGCAAGGTCACGCTGGTGGAGTTCCTCGACTTCGAGTGCGAGGCCTGCCGGGCGGCCTTCCCAGTGGTGGAGGACCTGCGCAAGCAGTACGCGGGCAAGGTCACCTTCGTCGCACGCTACTTCCCGCTACCCGGCCACTTCAACGCCGAGCGCGCCGCCCGCGCCGTCGAGGCCTCCGCCCGGCAGGGCAAGTTCGAGGCGATGTACCAGCGCATGTACGAAACCCAGACCCAGTGGGGCGAGAAGCAGGTACCCGCCGACGACGCCTTCCGCGGCCTCGCCAAGAGCCTCGGCCTGGACATGACCGCCTGGGAGAAGGCCTACAACGCCCCGGAGACGCTGGAGCGCATCAACAAGGACGTCACCGATGGCAAGGCCCTGGGTATGACCGGGACACCGACGTTCTTCCTCAACGGCCGGCGACTCCAGCCCGAGTCCGAAGCCGACTTCAAGGCGGCCATCAATGCAGCGCTCGCAAGCTGAGCCCGTCGCCGCGCCGCCGGTGAGCGACGCGCCCGAGCAGGAGACGGCGCCGTTCCCGCGGCTGCTGCCCTGGCTGCTGACGCTCGGCGGCCTGGCCGGGTTCGCGGCCGCGTTCACCCTGTCGGTGGAGAAGATCGCCCTGCTGAAGAACCCTGCCTACGTGCCGAGTTGTAGCCTCAACCCCGTCCTGTCGTGCGGGTCGGTGATGAACACGCCGCAGGCCGAGGCGTTCGGCTTCCCCAACCCCTTGCTCGGTGTGGCTGGTTTCGCCGTCGTCACCATGATCGGCGTCGTGCTGTTGACGGGCGCCGCTCTGCCCCGATGGTTCTGGCTGGGCCTGCAGACCGGGGTCACCTTCGGCGTGGTGTCCGTACATTGGCTGATCTACCAGAGCCTGTTCGTCATCGGCGCGCTGTGCCCGTACTGCATGGTGGTTTGGGCGGTCACGATTCCGATCTTCTGGTACGTCACCCTGCACAACCTCAGGCAACGCCACCTGCCCGACGCCCGTGCCGGGCGCGCCGTCCAGGCTGTCGTCAGCTACCACACGGTGCCGCTCACCTTGTGGTTCCTGACCGTCACCACCGCGATCGGCGTGCGGTTCTGGTCCTACTGGAGCACCCTGCTGTGAGGGGCTCGTGATTTGGACACTGCCCCGTGTGATCGCCGCGCCCTCGGACATCGTATCGGCGAAGACGCGCCGGCCCCCGGCGGCCCTGAACGCGCCCAAGTGACGCGCAAGGTCCTGGACGACGGCGGAAATGCGGGCGTGATCGATGCGAAGCCAAGCTTCATTGGGCGTCACGACCGCAGGTGGGCTGGAAGGGGTAGCCCGGGAAATAGGTGGCCCAGTTCTCCGGCGTGAGGCCTTGGCCTGCCCTGTGGCAGATGGTGGCGGCCGCGGCCGCTGGGGTGAGGTCGAAGCGCTGGTAGGGGATGCGCCCGGACGCGACGTAGAGGGCGTTGTCGTGCAGGCTCATGGCCAAGACGGTGCCGCCAGAAGTGGTGATGGGCGCACCCATGGGCTGCCGGGTGTCGGTGTCCCACAACTGAATCGCACCGTTGGTCATCCCGACAGCGAACACGCGCCCATCCGGGGAGAAGGCGAGGGCGCTGACGTCCGCGGCCAGGGCCGTGGAGGTCAGGGTGCCGAGGTGCCGTTGCACTGTGCCGTCCCACAGCGCGGTCTGCCCACCCCCGCTGCCGACGGCGAGGAAACGTCCGTCAGGGCTGAAGGCCAACGCGCCGGCCACACCGGTTCTGCCCTCACGGCGGGTCGGTACTCCGGTGGTGAGATCGGCGAGATGCCCCTGCGTAGTAGCCAGCAGTCGCTCGGTGGGGTCGACGGCGAGGCGGCCCGTGATGCCGGGCACGGTCGCGGAGATGCGGCCCTTGATCGGCTCCCAGACGGCGGTTGTACTGATGTGAGAGATAAGGCTGGGGAAGGTTACGCCGCTGATCAACAGGCTGTCGCCCGCGAAGGCGAGGTCTTGTCCCCCCGGCAGGAGAGGCGAGGTCGCGCTGACGCGCCGGCTGTCGAGATCCCACACCCATGCCTTGAACCAAGGGGCCTGAAGGACGTCGCTGTAGGCCAGGACCCGGCCGTCACGCCGGAAGGCGGCGACGGCGCGGCATCCGGGCCCTCCTAAGGTGGTCGTCGGGCAGGGCAGTGGCGGTGGGCCGGGAAGGCGCTGCCCGCTGGTGCCGTCCCACAACTCGACGCGGTTGTCGTACGTGACGGCAAGGCGCCGACCGTCGGGACTGAAGGTCGCGCCCGTGGCGAGGTCGGCTCGCCAGCCGCTGTCGAAGGCGGCGTTGAGTCGAAGCGTGCGGACGGTGGTCAAACCGGTGAGGGCCCCGGCCAGGTAGCGGATGCGGCCGGTGGCCGGGTCGATCCTGAGGTCGAACGCGCGCTCGCCGCCGAGAGGATGCCGGAACAGCAGCTCGCCGGTCTGGCCCAACCGCCATACCAGGAGCTCATCCATGCCGGCCGTGACCAGGACGGAGCCGTCCTGGCTGAATCCGATCTCATACACGTCCGGTGCTGGGAGGGCGGGCTTTTCCTTGCCGTCGGGTAGGTGCCACTGCCGGACCTGTCCGTCTTCGGCCAGCAGCAGGCGTTGCCCGTCCGGGGCCAGGAACAGGCGTTCTTCCCGGCACTGCTTGGCCGACAGCGTCGGCGCCCAGGACGCCGTGATCTTGTGGCCGTTGTCCAGATTCCACAGCTGGAGTGGCGCGCCGGGCACGCACAGCGCCATGATCTTGCCGTTCGCGCTGATCGTGGCGTCGGGAGCGCCGGTTTCCATCCGCTCTCGCCCTTGCATGCGTGCCCTGGCCTCTGCACGGACTTCTCCCCCGCGGTACGGTCCGGACTTCTTCCGGGAGGTGCTCACCTGCAGGACCTTCTGCCGGGTGAAGAGGTTCCATGCGCGGACGCGGTAGTGGGAGCCGTCCGCCTGGTAGACGATGACATGGCTCCCGCTGCGGCTGACCTCGGCACCCAGGTTGGTGGTGTCCAACGGCAAGAGATCGTAGCGGCCGGTGACCATGTCCAACAGCGTCACGGTCGAGTTGACGGCACGAACACCCAGGAGAGGTAGCAAGCGGGCATCGCCCATACCCAGGGCGACTTGTGACAACCGCCCGACCGGGCCGCCGTGAGTGGTATGAACTGCTCGTCGGGCGTCCACATCCCAGCGGGTGATCTCGAAGTCGCCGACACTGATGAGGGAGCGGCCATCGGTACTGAGCCAGCGCAAGGTGTCCGGGTCGGGGTCGGTGAAGGTGTCCTGCTGGGCCTGCTGGCTCGCGGTCAGCAGAGCGCCGCGGGTCTCGGGGAGGTCGGCCAGGCGCCAGGCGGCCAGGCTGAGCTGCATCGCCAGGCGCGGGTCGGACTGGCGCAGGCTCTCAGCGGTGCCGATCATCTGACGGGCGTACGCCTCCCGCTGCCGCCTGCTGCTGACGTTGTTCTGCTGCCAGGCCAGGGACGCGGCCACCAGCGCGAGCGTTGCCACGACCGACAGGATCAAGGTGCGCAGCCTGCGGCGGCGGCGTGCGCCGTGGTGGGCGGTTGAGCTGGCCTGCAGGAAGTCCCGTTCCTCGGAGGTGAGCGAGTTGAGGTGCTGGACGAGGTGTTCGCGGGCCGTGGCCAGTTGCAGGCCGCGGTAGAGGGCGCCGGGGTCGCGGGCGTGGTCGTTCCAGGTGGTGGCCGCTTCGGTGAGGCGGCGGTGGACGCGCAGTCGTTCGCGGTCTTCCTCCACCCAGTCGCGCAGGCGGGGCCAGGCGGTCAGCAGCGCTTCGTGGGCCAGGTCGGCGGTGTCGTCGTCCAGGGTGATCAGCCGGGCGGCGGCCAGTCGTTCCAGCAGGACCGGACCAGGGTCGAGAGGGTCGGCTGTGAGCAGTTCGGCGCGCCGCACCGGGCGGCGGGTGTCCTGCGCGCCTGCCTCGCCCGGCGTGACCAGGCGCAGCAGCAGCTCACGTAACCGATGCCGCTCGGCAGGGGCGAGGCCGGTGTAGAGGTTCTCGGCGGTGTGGGCGACGGCGCCGTGGATGCCGCCGGTGGCTTCGTAGTCGGCCAGGGTGAGTGCCTTGCCGTGGTGGCGGCGCCAGGTCTCCAGCAGGGCGTGCGACATCAGCGGCAGCCCGCCGGGCTCGTCCGCCACCTCCTCGATGACGGTGGCGGTCAGCTCCCGCTGGACGATCAGCCCAGCGGCCGCCGCCGGTCTGGTGATCGCCTCACGTAGTTCGCTCCGGCTCATCGGGCCGACCGGGACCGTGGAGTCCCGGACGGCCTCCATCAGTGCGGGATGGCGCGCGCAGTGGTCGAAGAAGTCCGTGCGGACCGCCAGCACCACCCGGCAGCCACGATCCTCGGTGCCGGCGGTGACCAGGGCATCGATGAACGCCCGCTGTTCGCCGACGTCCTGGCACAGCGTGAACGTCTCCTCGAACTGGTCCACCACGATCACCTCGTCCGCGGCAACCTCCGGCAGCACCGCCCGCGGATGGGCGCCCGGTGTCACCACCCGCACCACGCGCGGCCGCAGCCTCGGCACCAGCCCGGCACGCAGCAGCGAGGACTTGCCGCAGCCCGACGGGCCCACCACCACGACCAGGCGATGCGCGTCCACCAGCTCGGCCACCCGCTCGACCAGCGCGGTCCGGCCGAAGAAGTACGCCTGGTCGGCTGTCTCGAACCTGGCCAGCCCCCGATACGGCGCCTGGGACACCTCCCCGCCCACGGCGGTGGCCTCACGGACGGCGGCCAGAGCCTCCTCCCACCGGGTCTGCCACTGCTCGATGTCCCCGCCGCACGCCTGCACGTAGGCCAGGGTGACCGGCAGGGTCGGAAACCGGTCTCCCGCGGCGGCCTGCGCCAGTGTGGCAGCCGAGCACGGCACCCGCGCGGCCATCGCGCGATAGGACAGCCCGCCCGCCTCCCGGCGTAGCTTGCGCAGCTCCACGGCGAAGGCGGCAACCGGGCCGTCCGCCGGATCGACCGGTCGTTCACGACGCCCCACACGATCCCCCATATCCCCGAATACGGGCAAACCAGCACAACGTACCCAGCCATGTGAAGATGATCAAGTTTGTCCAGGTGGCGAATCGGGCTTCCAGACAATCCAGCAGCCACCGAAACTGGCCCCTGCCTGCCGTTATCTGCTCGGCGGGCCGGCCATGTCACGCCCCGGGGCCGCCCAGGCAACCGATGAGGAGAACTCATGCTGAAAAGGTTCATCCCGGCCGCCATCACCGCCGCCTCTCTGGCAGGGCTGGCGTTCGCGTCACCCGCGAGCGCGGCAACCCTTCCCGATGGCACCTACGGCTGCCCACAGGGATACTTCTGCATGTATACGGCAGACGGGAGGCTGATCCCCATCGGCCAGGACAACAACAGCCCGTACAAGAACGTCCGGTCCTTCTTCAACAACAGCATGGTCGGCACCTATGACCACGTCCTTGTCTCATACATCTACTCGAACGGCGCCGCCTCTTCGAAGTGCATTCCCCCCGCGGACAGCGACCCTGCGGCGGGACACGAGACGGTCGACTCCCCCGTGACCGTCACCCGGATCCAGTGGAGAAGGGAAAACTGCGCCGCATAGTCCGCATCCGCTGGCAATCCGGCGGAACCGGGTCCGATCCGACGCCACGGAGGCCGTCGGGCCGGACTGCCGGGGCCGCGCGACCCGGGATCGACCCAACCGGGCCCCGGTCGCCGACTGGGCTGTCCGGTGGGGCGTTGATATGCCGCACCGAGCTCAGCGGCCAGGCGCTCGAACCCGACCAGCGCCGCCGTCAGGCGGCGGCGGGTCTGGACGACCTCACATCGGGTCTGCGCCGGACGCAGCGATCGATTCTCCGAACACTGGCAGACGCGCCGCCGATTGCCTGAACTGCGCAAGGAGCCACCAGGCAATCGGCGCGCTCTGAAGATTCGGGGCCCCGCAGGCGACGCGGCGAATGTCGATGCCGCCGCCGACAGGTGCAGGGCCGCAAGCTGCCTGTTCCTGCTCAGGCTGGAATAGCGGGACAGGCGGCGGTCCCGCGTTGTGCACTGAATCTCGTGCCCGCCCCGGAGACGGGCCAGAGATCACGCATCAAGGGGTGCGGGCAAGAAACGTGCCATGAGCCCCGGTGCGCCACGAGGCGCTGAATGTCCGTACGGAGGTGAAAGACCTCGTTGTCCCTGCCGTCGTAGCGGTGGGATGAAAGCTGGAGGCAGCCTGAGCCGGGGATCGCCGGGGAGGGCGGGAGCAGCCTCGACAAAGTCGTGACGGCCCAGTACTACCGGATGGGCCGGGCGCGGTGAGCGAGACGGGAAGGTATACGCGAGGAA
>NZ_BMRC01000061.1 GCF_014648435.1 Nonomuraea spiralis | reverse complement strand
CGGCAGGACATTCGCCAAAGTCAGCCGATGGTTTCCATCCTCCAAGCTGTGTTCAGTATGTGGAGCCGTAACCGAGGCGATGCCTCTGCAGGTCCGCGAATGGATCTGCGTGTGTGGCGTGGTTCACGACCGCGACATCAACGCTGCGATCAACATCCTGGCCGCCGGACGGGCGGACAGGCTAAACGCCTGTGGAGGGCTGGTCAGACCATCCTTCGAGATGGCACAGTCCCGCGAAGCAGGAAGCCACGGCAGTGCCGCCGCGTGAAGGGGCGGCACAGGCCAGAATCTTCGGGCTTCAGCCCGGAGAGCGCGTCAAAGCGCGAACGTCACCTTCAGACGCGAGCCACAACGGTGAGAGACCGGTAGGGCAGCGGGCGCGCTCGTACTCGGGGGCGGGCGCGGCCGGTGTGCGGGCAGGTGCCACCGACTTGCGGCGTTCGGGCGAGGGGATCTCCACGTCGGCGACGCCTGACGGAATCTCCTTCCGTCACACATGTAAACAGCCCATCACTGTCCGTGACATACGCCCGGCTTGAGCCATACGGTGTTGAACAGCCGAGTGGGCCGCTCTCGCTGGGCGGCCCTGGGCACTTCGCGAAGCGCCGTCCACTGTGTCAACCGTGGGGCGCCCCCTATGGGTTAATTCGCCATGTTCGCGTCCTGGCGCTTGCTGTGTGGCGTGCGCCGGGGGGCGAACGTTCACGGAGGACAGAAATGAAACGCACAACTCTTCTGCGGTGTGCTGCCGTACCGGTGCTGGCCGCGGCGCTGCTGATGGGCGCCATGTCGGCGGCCCAGGCGGCGACCGGCGGCGACGGTGACGACGGAAAGCGCCCCTGCCCACACGCCTGCCCGCCGGGACGACCTGGACCTCCCGGACCGACCCTGCCGACCCAGATCATCCGGACCCCGCACACACTGGTGTCCGGGCTCAACACGGGAACCTCGACCTGCCCGGCGGGAACCGTCATCACGGGCGGTGGATACGTGACGCCCCTCGGCGGCAACAACCTCACCGCCCAGGTGTACGAGTCCTTCCCGTCCGCCGAGAACACGTGGACGGTCTCCTTCAACAACTCGGCGAGCACCACGGGCTCCTACACGGTCTACGCCGTGTGCATCCCCGTGACCCCGACGGTCTGAAGCGGCCTGGCGCACAGTCACGGGCAGGACGGCGAGCAGAGCGATACATCGACCGCCGCTCGCCGTCGCATCGGGCCGGTCACGACAACGTCTGGGCGCCACCCCGGCGGGGTGGCGCCCATCGCCGGCGTGGATGAGAGCCGGGTCTGCCGCCACGTACCGTACGACCGAGGAGGACGTGGAGCGCGGCTTCGTCCAGAGCGCGGCCAAGGCGTTCGGCACCGCGCCGGGCACGCCCGTACCGTCTCGTCCCGGCCGCTTCAGTCCGCGACGGGCGTGCACGGCTTCACGGAGGTGCCCGCTTGGGCCAGCCAGGCGCCGAGCCGCCAGGGCACTTCCGGGTTCCCGTTGTCGCGGAACTCCACCACGAGCGTCTCGTCCGGCTTGATGTACTGCGGGAAGATCTGGATGGTCCGGACCGAGGTCACCTGAGTGGCCTTGAACGACCGCGACTCCTTCACGAGTGAACGCAGCTCGTTCGCGTTCTGGGCGGGATCCCCGCCGTAGGCCCGGTCCGCGCCGGTGAATCGCGGGGCCGCGCACCGCGTGGCCGGGGCCAGGAAGGTCACGTCGGCCTTGATGCCCACCGCACCCAGCTTGGCCTCCAGCCCTGCGGGATCGCGCAGCTCGTTGACGGTGACCGCGACCGTGCCGTCCGGGCTTCTGGTCACCGCGTGGGCGGGGGGCTCGGTTCCGATGATCAGCGGTACGACGGTGAGCCCCACCGCGACCCCGGCCGCGACCAGCAGCCGAGGGCCGGTGACGACGCGTCGCCGGGGGCGCATCCCGTGGAGCAGTCGCTGCCGGGCTCCGGCGAGTTCGTCCGTGGTGGCCGGGGGAATGGTCTGCCACATGGCCTTCAGTGCGTCCATTACCGTTCTCCTTGGGTGCTCAGGGCTTGTCGGATCTGGAGACGGGCCCGGTTGAGTCGCGAGGCGACGGTTCCCGGCGGGATGGCCAGCGCGTCGGCCACCTCCTGGTAGCTCAGTTCGGCCCATGCGACGAGCAGCAGCACGTCGCGATCGGCCTGTGTGAGCTTCAGCAGGGCCTGCGCCAGCGGGCGGTTGACGGCCAGGGTGTTGACCCCGTCCTCGACCTGAGAGCCGGACAGCTCCGCCGGGTGCACGCCGCTGCGAACGTAGGCACGGTAGAGGCTCGTCTCGGTACGCCGCCGCCGGCCGATCAGGTTGGAGGCGATGCCGTACAACCACGGCCGGGCGTCGGGGCGGCTTCGGTCGTAGCCGCCGCGGTGCTGGAAGGCGGTCAGAAAGGTGTCGGCCACGACGTCCTCCGCCTCGCTGGGTCCCAGGCGCCTGGTCACGTAGCGGTGCAGGAGCGGCGCATGCCGGTCGAACAGCGTGGCGAAGATCTCGGGTTCGTTCAGCGATCTCTCGATGAGGAGCGCGTCGTCGACCTCAACTACTTCGCGAGGGATTGTCATGCATGTCGGCCTTTCTTGGCGTCTGCGGTCACCTGTACTTACCGCGCCAGGCCGAAATCCTTCACGGGCTCCTCACAAGATCATTATCGATGTCGATGACGGGGTTCCCCGGCCCCGGTACCGTCGAGGGTGCGCGGCTCTGCCGGGGGCGGGGCCCGTTCCGGGGAGCCTGTCCGCTGTGATCGTGCATCTGTGAGGGGCGTGGTCCCAATGTCCGGGGAAGCCGGGATGCCCGTTGGCGAGGACGTCAATCCCCAGGCCGAGAAGGAGAAACAGCAGGCCGCCGAGCGGGACGTCCGCATGGCGGCGGTGTTCGCCGCGGCCAAGCGGCTGGACGCCACGTGGCCGCTGTTCGCGCGGGGGCTGGATCCGGCCGCCGAGACGGCCTGGTTGCGGACCCGGTACAGGACGGTGGCGGTCCGCGCTGCTCGCGAGGCGGTACGCCGGGACAACATCGAGGGTGGCCTGGCAGCGGCGGGGCTGCTGGCGGCATTCGTCGGTGTCGTCGTCGTCTGGATGAAGCTCTTCTGGACCGACTGGTGGGACCTCTTCAGGGCCGTCGTCGGCACGGGGCTGTTCGTCATGCTCGCGATATGGGCGGAGGAAGGGCGCGACAACGGCCGGTTCCTCGGCGGTCTGACCGACGCGCTGATCACCGCCGTGGGCGTCGGCTGCCTCCCGGTGGCGGTGTACGTCCGGTACGCCGACGCCCCGGCGTGGGTCGTGGATCTGAAGCAGCAAGGGTGGATGACTGCGGTTCAGGGCATCGGCACGTCCACCGTGGCGCTTCTCCTGGCGATGTTGCCGGTGATGGCGGGCAAGCGGCTGGCCGACCGCTGGGGACGTACTCCGCCGACCGAGGTGCTGTTCGAGCTGCTGACCCAGATCCTCACCCGTCTCGAACCCGGGCGGCGGGGGCAACTGGCTCCCGAGGCGCGGCGGGAGATCATCGCCGCGTTGGGCAGGACCGCGTCCGTGCTTCGTACCGGGATGCCCGCGGTCGCGCTCGGCGGTTCCTCTCTGACCAGGGCGGTGGTCCGCGCCCGCGCGGTCGAGGCGTCCAACGCGGTCACCGATCTCCAGTTGTGGATCGCCCTGCCGTCCACGACCAGCCATGAGGACTTCCGGGCTCGGATCTGTGGCCTGCTCCGCACGGTCCTGACCGGCGAGTACGACCGGCTCCCGGTCCGGGAGAACACCCCGGAGGCCATCCGCAGGGCCTGGCACGCCCGGGCCCTGGACGGCGCCCGGACCCTGGTCATCGCGGCCCTGCCGGTCACCGCGCTGTTCGTCACGTACCGGCTGGGCCTGACGCTGCCGGCGCCCTACGACACCGGCGCCTCTGTCGCCACCCTGACATGGGCGATCATCGTGGTCCTGGGCCGGCTGGATCCGAACTTCTCCCCCCATTTGTCCGCCGCCCGGGACCTGACCGCCCTCATCCCGTTCTCCCGTGGCTCCAACCAGGGCAGGTGAACCGGCCGAGCGTCAGTCGGGCGGCCACAGCTTGCGGCCCTTGGAGAAAATGCCGCCGAGGATCGATCGGGCCTGGACGAGGGTGCCCTCGACGTCGCCGATCGCGCTGTTGCGGCCACCGATCTGGACCACGTTCCTGGCCGTTCCGATGAGGGTCGCGCCTTCCACCATCACCGCCGTGCCGGACACGTGACCCACGAGGGTCCCGCCCCGGACGACGACATCACCGTCCACGTCGCCGTGCCTGACCTCACCGGGACCGACGACTTCGACGTCCCCCTGTCCGGTGGGCGCGACCTCACCGGCGCCGCCCTTGTGCAGCCGCCAGGTGTGCACGCCGGTCGCGACCAGGCCCAGCGCGCCCACGACGGCGGCGGCGACCGCGGGGACGGACTGGTCGCAGGGCCGTACGATCCACTCGTTCGCGGGCTCGGGCCGGCCGGGGTCCTGACGCTGCTCGTACGTGATGGTGCCGCAGTCGGCGGCCGCGGGGGACGCACCGAGCAGCAGCATCCACGCCGCTCCCACGGCTGTGAGCAGGCATCGTGCCAGCAACCGGTGCGTACGTTCGTTCATCGGCGGTCCTTCAAGGCTTGACGGTGGAGGCGGAACAGGACGACGGGCGGGCGCTACGGGCCGCTCCTGACGAGATCGGCCTTGATCGCCTGGACGCGCGCCCGCGACGACGCCTCGTCCGGTGCGAAGGGGTCGGCCTCGCCACGCAGGCTGTGCCAGCGTTCCGCGGCGAGGTCGAGCTGGGCCGCGTGCAGGCGTGCCAGGCGGCGGTAGGCGGTGATGCCGTGGCGCGGGTTGTCCGCGGCGCGCAGTGCGTCGACCTTGAGCCGGAAGCGCCGGGCAGGCGAGAGGAGCACTGCCGCTTCCGGCTCGGTGATCGCGTCGCGGGAGGAGGGCGGCAGGGTGGTCAGCGCAACTCGCAGACCTCCAGCCTCGCTGCGCAGTCCGTGGCGCAGCAGGAGCACGTACAGGATGACCAAGGGGCTCTGGAACAGCAGCAGCTGGGCCGGGGTCAGCACCAGGACGTTGAGGGTGTCACTGCTGGTGAACCATTTGCGGGACTCCTTGGCGACGTAGTCGAGCATGGCGTTGTTGCAGAAGTGCGCGCTTGCCGCCGTACAGAGACCAAGGGCGACCGTGGTGATCTGCTGGGGGCGGCTGTGCAGTTGCCGGGCGATGCCGAAGGCGGCGCCGGTGACGGCGGTGAACGCGGTGTGCGCGGCCATCAGCCCGGCCACCTGCCGGGCCCAGAAGTGGAAGCCGGCGCCCGCCCCGTCGAGGGCGGCCATGTACGTGATGCTCTCGCCGAGGTTGAAGCCGAGCCCGGTCGCGGCGCCGACGACGACGCCGGAGACGACGGAGTCGAAATGCCGCCGGTAGAGCAGGAAGAGGATCGCCACTCCCGCCCCCTTGCCGAGCTCCTCGGAGAACCCCGAGATCATGGGCAGGCCGGTGTCCTTCAGGAGCATCAAGTCCAGAGGGTTCTCCGGGAGCGGGAAATGCAGGGTGGAGAAGGTCTTCCACCATTCGTTCATGGTCAGGCCGAAACCGCCGGCGACGACCGCTCCCCATCCCAGGGCTCTCATCAGCAGGGGCACGGGCACCCGGCGGAAGCGCTGCATGTGGTGCACCAGCCACAGGGCGTACAGGGTCGTCGGCAGGCACAGGAGCAAGGCCAGCGCGTGGGCGCGCGGCCAGGCGAGCAGGTCAACGAGGGACGGGATCTTCAACGCGGGCAGCGCCAGCAGTGTGATCACGAGCGTTCCGCGGTACCGCCGTGCGACCCGCTCGCGGCGGTCCGGCGGCACGTGCCGGGCCTTCGCGTACCGCAGATGTCCCCAGGCGACAGCCGACAACACCGCGAGCAGCGCCCAGCCCGGCAGGTACTGCCAGTAGACGAGTGAGTTGAGGAAGTTCGAGATCTTGGTCAGCTCGGGAATGCCCGCCTGCGCCACGTCGATCTGCGGCGGACGGACCTGGTTGATCAGCATGGTCAGCGCGACCAGCACATGCAGCGACAGCAGGACGAGCAGCGCCATGCGCTGCCTCGGGCAGGCCGGCAGAAGGTGGGTGTGCGCCTCGTCGGTCATGGTCACCTGCCGGGCTGTACGGGAGTGCTGGGACGAGCAGGCGTGAAGGTGGGCCGGGTCCCGGAGAACGGCGATCCGGGCGGTTCCCGCCGGGCACCGGCGTGTGAGGGAACGGCCGTCGGCCAGGCGCGATCCGGCACGGGCGGGGACGGCCGGACCGGGAGGCCGGGCAGGTCGTCCAGAGTGGTACGCCGGTCGATCGCGCAGCTCACGACGAGCCCTAGCGTGAGCAGGCAGCCTCCCGCGATCGACGCGAAGGTCCGGAAGAGGCGCAGATGCGGCCGGGACTCGAAGCCGGCGAGTTCCGGCACCTTGCGCGGAGCGCGGGCGGCCTGCTCGGGTCGCGGATCGCGAGTGACCTGTTCGGGTCGCGGAGCGTGAGCGGCCTGTTCGGGTCGCGGGGCGCGAGGGGCGGCCGGGCGCGGCTTTCGGGCGCGTCTGAACCTCTTCGGTCTGTTCGCGTACAGGAAGACGCCGACGGCTCCGACGACAAGCGCGATCATGATGCGACGGATGGTCGCCACCAGGTGCGCCGACGTCGGGCCTTCGTCCTCGCCTGTGGCTGGCGGTTGCACGAAGAACTCGCCCACCGGCTCGATGTCGCTCACGTGGCAGGGCCCGGCGCCGGGAATGGTGAGTGCGAGGTTCGTCGCGTGCAGCCGGTGCGTGCCGGGAACGGCCTTCCACGTGCCGTCGCCCAGGGTGCCGAAACCGGTCAGGACGGCACGGCCGCCCACCGCTGTCCCACTGAGGTGGATCAGCATCTCAGCCGTACGGTGGTCAGAGTCTTCGTCCTGTTTGCCAGGTTCCAGGGAGAACGTCACTCTGCCAGAAATCTGCGCGGGCAGGCCCTGAATATCCCCACCGGGAAATTTCTGCGGCGCAGCGGCGACATTACTTATGTCGAGCCGCGCCTGAAACGGTTGGGCACTGACTGCGCCGGCTGGAATCATCGGGGGTGATTCCAGCGTCAATTGCCCTGTTCCCCCCATCTCACAGGTGACGGGAGCCGGCCCGGCCGTCGCGGCGCCCGTGACCTGGAGGGTGGCAACGAATCCCAGAGCGCCGATCACAAAAGGGACGTATCCCATAAGCACACTTTCCGGACCATGCATCGAACCGCAGGGCTGATAATTCATGCAAGGTATACCGGACCATCCAAGAGCCTGCCGATAAAAGGCTCAAATGCCGGTGGGCATGGGCCCGTGGAAAGCTGGTCCGACCTTTGAGACAGTCCAACACGGATTGCCGGACCTCTTTGTCCCGGGCGCCACCGTCGAGGACTGGCAGAGCGTCCTCGACCTGGTCAGGGCGCGTGGATGGCAGTGGCGGTACTCGGAAGGCGACACGGTGCTGCCGATGCCCACGGCCGCCGAGGTACTCGCGCGTCCACCCGAGGCCGAGACGGTGTTGCTGCGGGTCTGGCCTGCTCCGGGCGTGCTCGCGATCTTCCGGCTCATGTCGGAGACCGAGATCGACTTCGACGTCGACCTTCATGAACTACAAGGTCAAGAGGGGGTCGACGTACTCTGCGACTTCCTTCGGGCGATCGGCGGCGAACTCGGCAAGCCGGTCTTGATGACCCCGGAAGGCGGAAACCAAGAACACCCGGTCCTCGGCTTCGACCCCGTTGTCAGCAAAGTCGTCCTGTTGACCGCCCCGTGGCCCGAGGCCCCGCCTCACGCGTCCGAACGAGAGGCGGAGCCACAGGACTGAACGGCCAGGCGGTGCGTTCGTGGCGGGTGGTTGTTGCCAGGGCGGTGATGAGGGCGTAGAGGAGGCCGCCGAACAGGAGGGAGTCGATCGACGGGATGTGGGTCAGGGAGAACATGCCGTACGCGCTGAGGTAGCCGACGACCGCCCCGCCCGCCCACGCCACGAACGTCGGCAGCCTGACCGCGGAGCCGTACGACAGCGCGCCGGTGTCGTGGCCGTTGCGCCGGTAGAGGATGAAGTCGGCGATGATGATGCCCGCCACCGGCGGCGCCGCGATGCCGAGGAAGAGCAGGAAGTTCGGCAGCCAGGCGGACGCGTCGAAGCTGCCGAGCACGGCCGCGCCCGCGCCGAGCGCGGTCGAGACCTGCCACTTCCGGGCCTTGGGGACCAGCGACGACACTGAGCCGACCGGCGGGCGCCTGCTTCACCTGTCGGATTGACGTCGTGCCGGCGTGTCTGATATTAATCCACCAAGTGGTTGGTGGATTAATGGAGGTCGGCATGACGGCGACGCGACGAGGCAGGCCCCCGGCTGGTCCGGAGCGCTGGAACGCGCTGGTGCAGGCGGCGTACGAATGCCTGGCCGAAGGCGGGTTCGAGCGGTTGCGGATGCGGGACGTTGCCGCCCGGGTGGGCATCGACCACTCCTCGATCCATCACCACTTCCCCACCAAGCAGGATCTGGTGGTGGCGGTCGTCGACCACGCCACCCGGCAGTTCTGGTCGACCACACCGCCGGACGGCGGCCCCGTCGAGCGCCTGCGGCACCACCTGGCCACGCTCCGCCAGAAGATCAGCGACGAGCCCGAGCTCCACATCGTCCTGCGCGAGCTGGATCTGCGGGCCCGGCGCGACCCCGAGCTGCGGGAGATCATCGCCGGCCGGGAGGAAGGCTGGCGGAACTCACTGCGCACCCTGCTGACCGACGCCGCCGCCGCCGGAGCGCTGGCCGCGGGCGTCGATCCGGCGACGGGAGCCGAGTTGGTCATCGCCACCGTCAAGGGCGCGAGCCTGGCCGCCGAACACGCCGGCGACGTGCTCGAACTTCTCGACCACCTGCTGATCCGCGCCTGACCCCAGGCCGCCGCCCCTCAGGAGGACCGTCTCATGTCCACACGCCCGCTCCGGGTCGTCGTCGTCGGCGGCGGCATCGGCGGCCTGTGCCTGGCGCAGGGCCTGCACGCCGCCGGGATCGACGTCGCGGTCTTCGAACGCGACACCGCGCCCGACGCCCGGTTACAGGGATACCGACTCAACATCGAACCCGTCGGCAGCCGGGCGCTGCACGACTGCCTTCCCGCGCACCTCTGGCACATCCTGGTGGCCACCGCCGGGGATCCCGGTCCCGGCATGGGGGTGTTCACCGAGCGGATCCGCCTGCTGATGCGGGAGGACGCCCCGCCCGCTGGGCGTGACCCGTCCGAGCAGACGCACGCGGTCAGCCGGGTCACGTTGCGGCGGCTGCTGCTCGCCGGCCTGGACGACGTCGTGCACTTCGGCGAGGAGTTCACCGGCTACCGGCAGAACGCCGACGGCACCGTCACCGCCCTCTTCGCCGACGGTACCTCGGCCACCGGCGACCTGCTGGTCGGCGCGGACGGCGCCAACTCGCGCGTACGGCGGCAACTGCTGCCGCACGCGCGGCGCTCCCCCGTGCCCGGCGTCGGGATCGGCGGCAAACTCCGGCTCGGCGACGGGGCGGCGTGGTTGCCCGAGGAACTGGTCAGCACCAAGAACATGTTCCTGCCGAAACACGACTTCCTGTTCACGGCGGTGTTCCGCCGCCGGGAGACGAACGCGGCCACCGTCGAGCGCGTCGGCGACCAGCTGCGGGCCGCCGGCCTGGACCCGGACCTCCTCGTCCAGGACGCCAAGGACGACGACTACGTCATGTGGGCCTACGTCGCCCACCGCCGCGCGCTGCCCGCCGACCTGCCCGCCGACCTGCCCGACGTTCCGGCGGGCGGGCGCGGGCGGCGGTTGCGCGAGCTGGTCGCCGCCCGCCTGACGGACTGGCATCCCGGCCTGCGCGAGCTGATCGCCCGGACGCCCGCGGACACCATCGAACGATTCGACTTCGCCACCGCCGAACGGGTGAAGCCCTGGCCGACCACGAACGTGACCGTGCTGGGCGACGCCATCCACTCCATGCCGCCGGTCGGCGGTCTCGGCGGCAACGCCGCGCTGTACGACGCCGACGCGCTGCGCCGCGCGTTGATCGCGGTCGGCCGGGGTGAACACGACCTGCTCCCCGCGGTCGCCGCGTACGAGCGCGCGATGTTGAACAACGGCTTCGCCGCCGTACGGGCCGCGACCATGTACCTGCGCCTGGCCACCCTGCCCAGCCGTACGGTCCGGACCGTCGCCCGGACGTTCTTCCGGCTGTGCGGCGTACTGCCCCCACTGCGCCGCGCGATCTTCTCGGACTGACCGCTCACCGGGCGTTCCCGCCGGGGTCTACGGCGCCTCGGCAGTGCCGGTGGTCGTGGTGTCGCGTGTGCGGCGCTGTGCGCCCAGTACGGAGTCGAGCAGGCCGGGGAACAGCTCGTCGAGGTCCTCCCGGCGCAGCCGTACCAGCCGGGACCGGCCCTGCACCTTCGTCCACGTCACGCCGGCCTCGCGCAGCACCCGGTAGTGGTGCGACAACGTCGTCTGGTGCACGTCGATCTCGGCGCCGATCGCGTTGCAGAAGTCCTCGCCCATCCGGTCGAGCCGCTGGACGAGGTCGAGCCGTACCGGATCGGCCAGCGCGCGCAGCACCTCCACCAGCCGGATCGCCTCGGTCGCCGGTTGTGACACCTCACGCATCGCCGCCCCCTGTGTTCCGCACACCGGCCACGCTACCAATATATGGATATATGGACAAGCATCCATATATTGCCTAAGGTTCCCCTCGGCACTTCTGAGGCTCCTCTGGAAAGGCGGCACCACCCGGTGTTGAGACGACTTCTTCCCTTGGCCCTGGCGACCTTCGCCGTCGGCACCGACAGCTACGTGATCGCGGGCCTGCTCCCGGCCATCGCCACCGACCTGCGGGTCTCGACTCCCGCCGCCGGGCAGTTGGTGACGGTGTTCGCCCTGGTGATGGCCCTGTCCGCACCTGTCATGGGCGCGCTCACCAGTGGACTGGACAGGCGGACCGCGCTGCTGATCGCACTGAGTGTCTTCGTGGTCGGCAACGCCGTCACCGCCCTGGGCACCGGTTACGCGGTGGTGATGATCGCCCGTGTCGTCACCGCGGTCGGGGCCGGCATGATCAACTCTGCCGCCTCCAGCACCGCCGGCGCCATCGCGCCCCCGGAACGCCGGGGCAGGGCCCTGGCCTTCGTGTTGGGTGGTCTCACGTTGGCGACGGCGTCGGGTCTTCCGCTCGGCATCCTGATCGGCCGTACCGACTGGCACGTCACCCTGTGGGCCGTCGCCGGGGTCGGCCTCGTCGCGGCGCTCGGGATCGCCGCCGGACTGCCCAAGGTGATGCTCCCCGCCGCGTCACTGGGCGACCGGCTGCGTCCGCTCAAGCAGGGACGGGTCCTCGCCCTGCTGGCCGTCACCACGCTGGCCTTCCTCGGCGCCTACACCCTCTACACCTATATCGGCCCGGTCCTGCGGGACGTGACCGGCGGCTCCGAAACGCTGCTCGCCGCCGTCCTGCTGGCCTGGGGAATCGGCGTCCTGGCCGGGAACATCGTCGCCGGACGGCTGGTCGACCGGCACGACCCCGCGCACGTGCTGACCGGCCCTCTCGTCATCGCCGCCGTCGCCCTCGCCCTCACCTCGGTGGCGACCGCCACGTTCGTGTCCACCCTGGCATGGGCCGCGATCTGGGGCGCGGCCCTGGGCGTCGTCGTCGTGCCCCAGCAGCACCGGCTCATCGCCCTCGGTCCGGCCGCGGCGCCGGTTCTGCTCGGCCTCAACTCCTCCGCCATCTACATCGGCATTGCTCTCGGTGGCGGCCTGGGCGGGCTGGTCCAGGAGTGGTTCGCCATCGTGCCCGCCGCGCTGGGGCTGCCGGCCGCCGGCGTCACCACGTTGGCGCTGCTCTACCACCTGACGACCGCACGCCGCCGTACGCCCGCGGCACCTCGGCCGATCCCGTCCACCCCGGAGCAGGCCGAGGCGTGACGATCGGGAACTCGCCCGTGTCCCCGGACAGTGCAGTGTGTGGATGTGAACATGCGTGCCCGCATACGAGACGGCGATCAACGCGCGTTTGAGGAGCTCTTCGACCAGTACGCCAAAGCCGTCTACAACCACGCGTACCGGATGACCGGCGACTGGTCGGTGGCCGACGACGTGGTGTCGCTGACCTTCCTGGAGGCGTGGCGGCTACGGCAGCGGCTCTCCCCGGACGGCGGTTCGCTGCGGCCGTGGTTGCTCGTCGTGGCCACCAACGTGGCCCGCAACCTGCGACGGGCCAGGCGGCGTCACGAGGAGATCGTGGTCAGGATTCCCCGGAACGACGTCGTCCCGGACTTCACCGAGGAGCTGGTCGAGCAGATCGCGGACAAGGAACGGCTGGCCGAGGTGCGTACGGCGATCGGACGGCTGCGCAAGCACGAGCAGGACGTGCTGCTGCTGTGCGTCGGGGCCGGGCTCGACTACGCCGAGGCGGCCGAGGCGCTGGGCATCCCGATCGGCACTGTCAGATCCCGATTGTCGCGGGCCCGGAAAAAACTGGAACTGGCCATGACCCGGCGACAGATAAATGGCGACCGCGACGAAGCGGTCCGGTCCATGCAGGGGAGCACCCGATGAACATTTTCCCGGAAGAACGGGATCTTCCTGAGGGCCGTCACCAACTGCTCAAGGAGTACGTGATGACCGCTCTGCCAGACGAGCCGAAGCCGGCCAGGCCCCGCCGCAAGCTGCTGCGTGCCGGCGTACTGGTCCCCGCGCTGGGGCTGGCCGCCGCGGCGGTCGCAGCCGCTGTGGTGATCGTCCCCGGCCAGGCCGGGAACCCCCCGGCGGCCTCCGGTGCGCGAGACGTCCTGCTCGTCGCGGCCACCTCCGCCGAACGCGCCCCCGAGGGGTCAGGGACGTACTGGCACATCACCATCACCCAGGAGGGCAAGCCGCAGCAGGAGTACTGGTACAAGAAGAACGGTCAGTTCTGGCTGAAGGGCGAAGGGCTCAAGGGTGAGGGCAAGCTGACACAGTTCCCCGTCAAGCCCCAGCCGTTCTCGATAGGCGCGCTGCGGATGACCTTCGAGGAGCTACGGCAGCTCCCCGGCGACGCGAACAGCCTGTACGAGAAGCTGAAGTCGGCGGTCGCGGCCGGCGATCTGCGCACCAGCGCCGGTGAGCTGAACGCCGAGCAGCAGGAGTGGGCCACCATGGAAACCCTCCTGTCGCTGGTCAGCGAGGCCCCGGTCGCACCCGACGTCCGCGCCGCCGCCTACCGGGCACTCGCCGCCCGGCCAGGCGTCCAGGACCTCGGCGACGCCGATGGCGGACGGCGCTTCCAGGTGCCGGTGCTCGACGGCCAGGAGACGCTCATCATCGACCCGGAGACCGGGAAGCTCCGCAGCACCTCCGTCTGGGCGATGCTCTCCGGAGGCACCGCGCACTCCAGCGGCCCCGTGACGATCGCCACCGAATGGACAGACCAACTGCCCGGCTGACCCACCGGCCAGAGGGCGGCCCGGCAGGCGGCACACGACGCGGCCTGCCGGGGGTCCGAGGGTCACATGGTCGTCCCGCCCGAGGCGTCCAGGCGGTGCCCGGTCACATAGCGGCTGTCGTCGGAGGCCAGGAAGGCCACCGTGCCGGCGACGTCCTCCGGGGTGCCCAGCCGGCCCAGCGGTGACAACGAGGACAACCAGGCCAGGGCCTCGCCGACCAGGCGGCCCTGGTGCATGTCGGTGTCGATGACGCCGGGGGCCACGGTGTTGACCGTGATGCCACGCGGCCCGAGCTGCATGGCGAGCGCCTGGGTGAGCACGTCGAGCGCCGCCTTGGACATGGCGTAGTCGATCGCCCGGGGCATGGTCGCGCCGCGGGTCAGCATCGTGCCGACGGTGATGATCCGGCCACCGTCCCGCAGCCGCGGCAGGGCGAGTTGCGTGACGAAGAACGCGGCGGTGGTGTTGACCGCGAACAGCCGCTCGAAGCCCTCCCTCGTCACGCCGCTGATCTCGCCCTGGTCGCCGAGGATGCCGGCATTGTTGACCAGGATGTCCAGGCCGTCGGCGTGGGCGTCGAAGGCGGCCCACAGTGTTTCGGCGTCGCCCGGCGCGCCCAGCTCGGCCCGTACGGCGAAGGCCTGTCCTCCTGCGGCTTCGACGGCCGCGACCGTCTCCTTGGCCGCCGCCTCGTTGTTGCCGTAGTGGACGGCGACCCGGGCGCCCTCCCGCGCGAGCCGGGTGGCGATGGCCCGGCCGATCCCCCTGCTCGCGCCGGTCACCAACGCAGTCCTGCCGGTCAATGTCGTCATTCTGATCATGCCTTCCTGTCAGGCCGTATAGGGGGTGGCGGTCCTGGCGTCGCGCCAGGTCACCCGGTCGAGGAGGGCTCCATTCGCGTACGACGTACCCGAAAACGGACTATAGCCATTCAGGTACGATGTACGCAATCGATCGGAAGGGTGGCAGGTGGCCGACGAGGAACTGATCAGCATCTGGATGCGCCCGGAACGGCAGGAACGTTCCGGGCCCGGCCGGCGGCCCGGCTACAGCCGGGAGCAGGTCACCCGGGCGGCCGTCCGGATCGCCGACGCCGAAGGGGTCGAGGCCGCGACCATGCGCCGGATCGCGGGCGAACTGGGGACCGGCGCCATGTCGCTCTACCGGTACGTGCCGAGACGCGACGACCTGTTCGACCTCATGATCGACATGGTGATGGGTGAGGTCGACCTCCCCGAGAAGCCGTCCGGCGACTGGCGGGCCGATCTTTCGCTGGTCGCCCACCGGAACCGGGCCGCGGTGCAGCGCCACCCCTGGCTGGCCGGGCTGCTCTCCGGCCGCCCGACCCTCGGCCCGCAACTCCTGCGCGTGCACGAGTTCGCCCTGGGCGCGCTCGACGGGCTCGGCCTCGACATCGACGAGATCACGAGCTTCGTCGGCATGGTCGACGACTACGTCCACAGCGCGGTCCGCCGCGAGATCGGCTGGCTGGAGGAGGCCCGCCATACCGGCCTCGACGCGGAGAGCTGGAAACGCGACTACATCGGCCCGTACGTGCGCCAGGTCGTGGCGTCGGGCGCCTATCCCATGTTCAGCCGATCGCTGCTGGAATCCGCGACCGCGCACCTCGCCGCCACCGAACGCTTCCAGCACGGGCTGGACCGCGTGCTCAACGGGATCGGCGCGCAGATCACGTCGGACGCCCCCCGCTGACACACCTCCACCAGAACCCGGGCGACCACCTGCGGCGATGGGCCGCCGGGGCCGAACCGGCCGGCGGGCCTACATCCGGGCGCGGAGGCGGCGCAACATCCGCGGGTCGCCGAAGCCGGACTCGCGGGCGGCCGTCTCGGTCGTCGCGCCCTGCCCGAGGAGGTGTTCGGCCCGTTCCAGCCGCAGCGCGGTCTGGTAGGCCAGAGGCGTGAGGCCGGTCGCGTGGCGGAAGAGCCGGGTGACGGTCCGTTCGCTGCAGCCGACCGCGTCCGCCAGCGTCGAGAGCGGCAGCCGCTCGGTGAAACGCGCGTCGATCAGGTCCTGGAGGTGATGCACCGTCTCGTCGTTGTGGCTGCGGTGCCGGAGCATCGCGCTGATCTGCGGCGCGGCGCCTTGCCGGCGGGCGTACACCACCATGGCGCGGGCCACCTGGCTGGCGGCGTGCGGCCCGCGCCTGGTGCTCAGCAAGTGCAGCGCCACGTCGATGCCGCTGGCCACGCCCGCGGAGGTCACCACCCGTTCGTCCTCGACGTAGAGCACGTCACGTACGACCTTGGCCGTCGGATACAGGCGGGCGAGCTCGTCCTGGACGGTGTGGTGGGTGGTGCAGCGGCGGCCGTCGAGCAAGCCGGCCCGGCCGAGCGCGTCGGCGCCCGCGCAGATGCCCGCCACGGTGCCGCCGGCCGCGTGGTGCTCACGCAGCCGGTCAACGGTGTCGGCACCGACCATGCGGGCCGGGCCGCGCCAGCCCGGCACGATGATGAGGTCGTCGGGCTCCAGGTGGGGCCATTCGCTGTCGGCGTGCAGGGGCAGCCCTTGCACGGTGGCGACGCGCGCGTCCTCGGACACGTACGACAGGGCGTGCTCGTGGCCGAGGTCGGCCGCCGTGGAGAAGACCTGGGCCGGCCCGGCCACGTCGAGCAGGTGCACCTGTGGGATGAGCAGGAAGACAACCCGGGGCATGACCGTCGAGCCTATGCCCCGGTCAGTTCGTCGACCGTGCGGATGGTGGCGAACCGGCCCGCGAGTGCGTACTCGGTACGCTCGACGACGTCGGCCACGCTGAGCGTCCGCGGGTCGCTCACCAGCTGCGAGAACGGCACGTCCTGCGGCGCGTCGCGGTGCGGGAGGGGGCTGGTCGCGGTGGCATCGGTGGCGAAGACGACGTCGAACCCCAGGTCGGAGGCGACCCGGGTGGTGGTCTCGCAACACTGCTCGGTACGGATGCCGCACACGGTCAACCCTCGGATGCCGCGGCTGGTGAGGATCTGGTGCAGGTTCGTGGTGGTGAAGGCGTTGTGGGCGCTCTTGGTGATGAGCGGCTCGCCCGGGTGCGGGTCGAGCCCGTCCATCAGGCGTACGAACCCCAGCGCCGGATCGAACACGGTCCCTGACCCCGGCCGGGACCCGAGCACCCACACCACCAGGTCGTCCTGGGCACGGGCCGCGCTGACGAGACGGTTGACCTGACCGACGATGTCCGGCTGCGACACGAACTCCCAGTCGGGCAGCTGCCGGAAGGACTCCTGAACGTCGATGACGACGAGTGCGTTGTTCACCCCTCAAGGGTGGGGTGGCGAGGGACGATGACTGAAGGTGCGAACAGGTCACCCTGCGGAACGATCCGGTCAACAATCCAGCCTCACCCCCATCCGCGCGGACGTATCTTCTTGCGAGGTCATCGCAGCGGCCTGCGCGCGAACGCGGCCCGCATCGAACCCGCTCGACACGTGGTGCGGGGTGTCGCCGGGCTCCGCATTCACCGTCAGGATCAGGAACTCCATACGGTGGTGCCCGCGTTCAAACAACCGGGGCACAGCTTCAACCGTCGGCTCTTCGTGGCGTTGAATTCAAGGAGTCTCCATGGCACAAGGCATAGTGAAGTGGTTCAACGCGGACAAAGGCTTCGGTTTCATCGCGGTAGACGGCGGCAAGGACGTATTCGTCCATTACTCAGCGATCATGTCGGACGGGTACCGCTCCCTCGAAGTGGGACAGCGCGTCGAATTCGAGATCACGCAGGGGCAGACGGGGCCGCAGGCGGACGCCGTACGAGTGGCTGTCGGCGCGGCCGAAGCATATGAGGAGGGTCCGAGAACCTCTCCCCCTGCACGAACGCCCGAACCTCATCATCAGCCCCCTCCGCCGACCTTCTCGCACGAGAGCTCCGGTTGGCCGTTCTCGCCTTCAGGCGCCCCTCATGTGACGCCTCCACGGCAGCCGAACGCCCCAGGCGAGATCGGGGAGATTCCGGTCTCCATCTATCTGGAAGACGACTCGGCATCTTCGGAGATCGAGAGCACGGTCCGGGCAGTGCTCCGGGAGGCGGGCTTCGAGGTCACCACCGACCATCCCCCTGTATGGGGGTCCTGGTTCAAGCGCATGTTCGCTCGAGCCAAAGAGACAGTCGCGGAGGCAGGTCTCGACGGTGTCGCCGAGAAGGCGGCGCGCGCACTCGAGTTGGAACAACTGCAGCGTCGGCAGGCGACAGTCAACGAGATGAACCTCAATGCGGTTGCCAACCTCATCGGCCAGCTCTCGAATCAGCCGTCCGCCGTCGTACGGCTCGGATCGGTTCTACTGGTGAAGACCCCGACCGACTTGCTGGTCCGTGAACTCACCCTGGACGAGGTGCGGCACCTTGAGGCGAATCCGGGGCTGCTCAAGGACCCGATGGGAGCGCACCTCGCTTTTTCGTACGGCATGATGCCGGCAATGGTCGAGCAGCCGGACAAGGCAGAGATCAGCCGCGAGTAAATGCGCCCGCCCCCTGACCGCACAACGAGTGGGCCCTTCTCGACGCCAGGTGCGTGACACTCTGCTGCCGCCTTCGTGCTACGGCAGCCGGGGCTGGCATGAGCGAGTGACGCTTCTCAGCCCCGCCCACCGGCCCGACGTCCGTCTGTACGGGGACAACAGACGAGCGAGATCCCTACCTCAAAAGGCGTAAGGGCGTGTGAGCGGGTTACCGCATCATGAGGCGAGGAGATCGAAGTGGAAGCCGAGCACAAGCAGCATCACCGCGCTCCAGCGGATGACGCGCTCCCATGATCGGCTTTCCAAGCCGCTGGCCAAGACCCGTGCCAACCCCCTCGCGATCCGAGGAGTGGCCATCAGCGTCAGCACAGCCACGACATATCCCAGCACGGCAACGATCCCGTCGACTGCGGGACCGAAGCGAAACATGGTGCTCACGAGGGACACAATGGCCACAAGCAGCCCTAACGCCGACAGCAAGAGGCCAACCTTGCGAAGCGTGAGTGACCGAACGGGGTCGAATCGCTTGAACGTGCCGGCGAACTGCCTGATGCGGTCAGGTCCGATGATGTCCAGGATGACGGTCATCCCGGCGAAGAAGGAGACGACCTTGCCGATGCGGCCGAGCGCCAGGACAGAGACGCCGTAGAGGGTGTACTGATTCACCTGGATGTTGTCGAACCACATGCCCCACGCCTGAAGCAGCCCGAGATCCGCCATGACGGGAGCGTAGAAGAGGCGCAACTGTCTGCCCAGTGGGTTGAGGAGGATCTGATGGCCCGCCGGCCTTTTTCGAACTTCGGGCGGTCCGCCGTGACGTGGATGTCGCTGCTGCGGTCGGCGGTGATGGACGCGCTCATGCGTCCCGCCGGCGCGCCTATCCGTCCCTGGATGCCATGATCTTCTTTCGTGAACTCCCTTGGTGACCGACCTACCGAAATCTGGCGCGGAGAGGTGGAGTACGGCCTGACGCCTCGCTCGGAAGACGTGCTGCACAGTTTGGACGAGGCTTTCGACTCCTTCCTTGCCGCGCTGCCGGGCTCGGCCCCGCTCTCCGACGTGCAGGTCGTCGAGGCGATCAACCATGCCTGCTGGAGGCGCTGGTAGGGCCGATCGTGCTGCCGGCGGTCAGAGCTCCCCTTCCAGCAGGTCTGTCTGTCCTGTCACGTCCCACCCGGTGGGGACGCCGGTGATGCGTAGCGGCCGGCGGGGTGCCATCCCCAGCTTGGACGCGCAGTCGGGGCCCATTCCGAGAGCGCGGGACTCCGGGGTGCGCAGGGTGTGCTTGCAGGCTGCGCACTTGGCGACGTGGTCTCGGGTGGAGGGCTCGTCGAGGTCGAGAAGGAAGGTCACGGCATCCACACCTCACCGTACTCCTCGCGGTCGGCCCATTCGTACGCGGCGAGCTCCTGCGGGCCGGACCGTGCGTTCTCCGTCGTCTGTGTGCCGGTCACGGCCCTGTCTCAGATCATGAAGGGCCGTCGGCCTGCTCCTCCACGGGCGCGGTCCGGGGTCGGGCTTCGGCGGCCTTGGCTCGTCCTTCGGCGCGTACCAGGTGGACGACGCCGACGATGAAGGCTCCGCCGACCACGGCGGGGGGCATGAGAGCGGACACGATCTCGTACACGGGGGACACCTCTTCCGGGCTCGACGACACGACGACTTCTGCGCTACGTGGAGGATGACCGCCTCGACGCCTCGGCGGTGGCGAGTTCCTGAACGAGGTCGTGGAACTCGGCGGTGAAGGCGGTCCGGTTCGTACGGGCCAGGCCGCCCACCTCGGCGCCGCGCACCCACACCCGGCGGCGTCGTACGCTCACCGCGAGGGTGATCCCGAGCGTGGCGGTGGCCGCGAAGACCAGCGCCGGCACGCGGAACGGGTCATAGGAGACCTGGAGAGTGATCCACTTCTTGATCCCGGTGAGCCGGATCGTCCCCGCGGCGCCGGGCAGGTCCATGGTGTCGCCGACGCGCAGCGATCGGGGCGGGCCCAGCGGGAGGGGGCGCAGCAGGCCGGCTTCGAGCTGGTAGACCGACTGCGGTACGCCGTCGCCGAGGCCGAGGTCGCCGGTGAACGCGCCGTACACCTGTACGACCGGATCGGCCAGGCCGGGGACGGTCGAGGTCAAGCGGCCGCCTTGTTCCACCGCGGTGGGCAGGAACCGGGCCAGGATGCCGAGCTGGGTCGGGCGGGCGTCCGGCACCTTGACGACGCAACCCGAGGTGAGCGTGGACACCTGCTCCACCAGGCACGGCACCGGCCCGTCGAAGGCGACCTGCCCCGTGCCGTCGGTGACGCGGAAGATCGGGGCGTAGCCGTTGCCGAGCAGGTAGGTCTGGGTGCCGTCCACCTCGACGGGCTCGTTGACCTTGAGTGTCACGCTCCGGTCCGGCTCGCCGGGGACGTCGGAAACCGTCATCGCCGCCTGGAAGTCCACCGGCTGCCCGCGCCTGCCGCCCTGGGCGATGTACGTCGCCTGGAACTGCCCCAAGGTCAGCGTGAACGGCTCCAGCGACTCGGCGCCGACCCACGGGCCCGGCAGGAAGCGGTCGAAGGCCGAGACAGTGTTGGCGAAGCCGTTGCCCTCGACCAGCAGGATGTTGCCCCGGTAGCCGTACTGGCCGCCGAGTCCGAAGGAGACCAGCAGGCCGAGCAGCGAGACGTGGAAGAGGAGATTGCCCGACTCGCGCAGGTATCCCTTCTCCGCCGCCACCCAGCCGTCCCCGGTCACCACCCGGAACCGCTTACGCCGCAGCAGCGCGGCGACGGCCGCCGTGTCCGGCCCCTCGGAGGGCCCCTCGGAGGGCTCTTCGGCGGGCTCTTCGGAGGGCTCTTCGGCGGGTGTCGTGCCGAGGGTCGCGTGATGGGGCAGCCCGCTCAGCCGGCGGGGCGGGGCGGGCGGCCTGCGCCGCAGTTCCCGTACGTGTTGCCAGGTCCGTGGGACGACACAGCCGATCAGCGACACGAACAACAGCAGGTAGATGGCGGCGAACCAGGGCGCGCGGAACACGTCGTAGAGCCACAGCCGGTCCAGCCACGGCGCCAGCCCGGGATTGTCGGCGTAGTGCTGGGCCACCGTCGCGTCGGACACCCCGCGCTGCGGGATGAGCGACCCGGGCACCGAGGCCAGGGCGAACAGGAACAACAGCACCAGTGCGGTACGCATCGACGTCAGCGTCCGCCAGGTCCAGCGCAGGCTAGCGTTCATCGCGCACCTGGCCGACGGCCCGCAGCAGGTCGTTGTACGTGACCGCGCCCAGTGCCCGCCCCGCGATCCGTCCCTGCCGGTCGATGATCAGCGTGGCGGGGATGGCGGCGGGCGGGACGCTGCCCTGGAACGACAACACGACCCTGCCGGGCTGGTCGTACAGGCTGGGGTAGCCGGGGGCGGCGTTCCGTTCGAAGGCCAGCGCCTGGGCCTTGTCGTCCTTGATGTTGACGCCGAGGAAGCGTACGCCGCCGGCTTTCGTCCTGGCGGCGACGTCCCTCAGGATGGGCGCCTCGGCCCGGCAGGGAGCGCACCAGGACGCCCAGAAGTTCAGCACCGTGACGGACCCGGCGTACGGAGCATCGGGTACGGAACCGCCGCCGAGCCGCTCGCCGCGTACGACGGGTGCGCGGCGGCGCTGCTCGACGGGGAAGATCGCGACCTTGCCGTCACCGGCGACGAACCGCGTCGACCCGGCGGGCGACTGATCCTGCGCGGTGCCGGCGCAGCCCGCCGTGAGTGCCAGTCCGACCAGCGCGACGGCGGTCAAACGCACGCTGTCTTCTCCTTAGATCGAACTTCTACGTTGCCTAGAAGATACTGACGGGCAGGTAGGGCGCCCCCGGCGCTGGATCTCGCCACGACGAGCAAGGGCCGGTCAGCCTCCGGTCAGGGCGGCCGCCGCGATGATCATGGCCAGGATCAGGGCCGTCACGATGCCGACGGCGAGGGCGATCTTCAGGTTCGTCGACATGGTTCAGCCCGCCGCAGGCGCCGTCTCGGCCACGCCGCGTGCGCCGGCATGCCGCGCACCAACTCGACCTCCGCCACCAGCACCCCGCGCCGCCACAACACCACCGGGAACCTCATGCCGACGGCTCCCCGACCCCGCCGCTGCACGACGCGCCCGGCTCGGGCGTACCGGGGCCGTTGATGTTGGCACGCAGGAACGCCGTCAATCGCGGGTCGTCGGCGTTGTCGAGCCTGAGCTGCCTGCCCCACGCGCTGAGCACGACCGGAGCGCTCAGCCCCGTGTACGGCGACACCACCACGAAGTCGCGCCCCTGGGCCTGCTTGAGCAGCACGTCCAGCTGCTCCTTGGGCAACCCCGGCCGGAAGGCGATCCAGACGGCCCCGTGCTCCTGGCTGTGCACGACGTT
>NZ_BMRC01000060.1 GCF_014648435.1 Nonomuraea spiralis | reverse complement strand
GTGGCCACGCGCTATGACAAACGCGCCTACATCTTCCTCGGCACCGTCACCCTGGCCGCCCTGGCTATCTGGCTCCGGACCTGATCTAAGAAACAGCTCCTAGGGGCAGATCTCCCGGTAGGGGACATCGTCGAAGTATTGGGCCCATTCCTGTTCGGTCAGTCGCCGACCGGCGCGCGAGCACAGGTCCGCGGTGATGCGTGCCGGGTCCACAGCGACCGACCGGAATTCTCCACTTTCGTCTACGACGTAGAGGACAGAGCTGTTTCCGTCAAAAGCCAACGCAGGGCTTTCCACACCCGGCCGGGCACCCATGACGCGGCCCAGCTCGGTTCTGGAGGCCACATCCCACAGATGGACGCTGCCGTCCCGGGAAATCGACGCGACCGTCTGACCATCTGGAGCGAACTCCAGATTCGTGATCGGGCTACTTGGGGTGACCGGCACAAAGTGCTGTCCTACCGGAGCGGTCAAGTCGCCGTCCCACAACCGCATCCTGCCTTGCGGGTCACCAATAGCCGCAAGATCCCCGCGCGGGCTGAAGGCCAGATACCCGTCCGGGACGGCTCCCGAGCCGAGTTTCCTGTCCACTCTGGTCGCCGTGGCCACGTCGGCGAGCAGGACATCACGCCAGCCGGACCCGGCCAGGACTCTGCCATCGGGGCGAAACGTTACCATGTCCAGCGCCGACATCCCGTTGATGATCCGGCCCTTACCGCTTCGCCAGTCCCACAACTCCACGGGAGGCTTTGTCTCGATCGGACTGTCACCGGGCACAAGCCCGCGTACCGCAAGAAAGGATCCGTCACCGCTGAACGCCAACAAGCTCACGGCTTCGATATTGGTGTTCTTCACGGCGAACCGGCGCAGGCGCCGGCCGGTGGCGACCTCCCACACGCCGACCTGGACACCCGCCGCAGCCAGAAACTTCCCGTCGGGGCTGAGGGCGATGGCGCAGCAGGTCCCCAGGGAAGGCTCGGCAACGACGATCGGTTTGCCGATCTTCTCCCGTTCGGGCACATTCCACACTTGCACCATGTTCTGGGCAGATCTCACGGCTGCTCGGCTCGCGTCCGCGCTCAGCACCGCGCGAGGACCGTTCTCGACGGCACCTAGACGCGACACCGCGACACCGGGGAAGATATCCCTGGTCCACACGCTGCCATCGCGACGGCCTTGGTAATCACCTTCGTAGTCGGCGTACCAGACCTGCGGGGCCGCGAAGCCGTGCAGCGTCGTGCCGTCCGCACCGAACCGCTCGGCCAGCGGGCCGCCTCGCCACAAGATCCGGCAGGTGGGGACATGGACCAGGATCCCGCCGTCGGCGGCCTGGCCGATCATGAGCGTGGCGTCGTCGCTGAACACCATGTGGGCCAAACCCACCTGCAGCGCACACCGCTCGCTCGCCGCCGCCAGGTTGTACAGGGTCGTTGTCGTGGTTCGCGCCGGGTCACCGGACACGGCCAGGAGCTTGCTGTCAGGCGAGAACGCATATCCGCTGCGCTTCGCATCATCGGGCAGGGGCACCCGCTGCCTGGTCACCAGGTTCCACACCTGGTTCTTCGCGCTCGCGCCGAACCGCCCGTCGGGACTGACGGCCATCAGGTTCTCCCCGTCCGGCGCTCGGAGCAGCTTTCGGGTGCGCAGATCCCACCAGCCGCTCTGCGAAGAGTCGTATCCGCCGGAGGTGTACAGGCGCCGTCCGGTCGTGTCGAACTCCAGTCGCCCCCATAAGACGCCGTTCCCGGGTGGCCCGAGGCCGGCACCGACTCGTCTGCCCGACCGGGTGTCCCACAGTTGCACGTGCTTGTCGGTCTGTACGGCAAGCGTCATTCCATCGGGGCTCAGCGCGGTCGCGTAAACCTTGGGCCCGATGTCCTGGATCGTCATGATGACCTTCTTGGTCGCCACGTCAAACACGCGGGCTCGTCCTCGTCCCGCGGCGGCGAGGGTCTGCCCGTGACGTCCCAGCCCGTACACGATGTCGCCTGCGATCTCAGGATCGGTGAAGGTGTCCAGTTCCGGCTGAGCCAGTGCCTGGTGCAACGCGCTGCGGGTTTCGGCGCTGGGTGCGATGCGCCAGGCGGCGACGCTCAGCAGCATGGCTAGCTGGGGGTCAGTGGCGCGCAGTGTGGGCGCGCGAGCCGCGACGGATTTGGCCGCCGCGGTGTTCCGCTGGGCGATGACGCGTTGCTGGCTGGCGGCCAGCTCATCGCCACGCGCGATGGCGGTACGGCGCTGCTGATCGGCCAGGAGCGAGGCGCCGACGGCGATGGCCAGCAACACCGCCAAGACACCGGTGAGGAGCCGGCGGCGACGGGTCTGGCGGAGGGTGGCCGCGGCGCTCGCGTCCAGGAATGCGCGTTCGGTGGCATTGAGCGTCAGGTGACGCCGACCTGTGGCCGCCCACTGCAGGGCCCCCTCCAATGGGGTCCCGTGATACAGGTCCCCGACACGCCGTCCGCTCGCCTCCCACTGAAAGGCCGTTGCTGACAACCTCCGGTGGATGGGCAGCCCGAGGCGCTCGGCGTCCAGCCATTCCCGCAGGCGGGGCCAGGCCGTCAACAAGCCTGGGTGCGCCAGCCGGACGCCGCTGTCCTCCTGGACCAGCAGGCCCGCGGTGGCGAAACCGGCGAGCACAGCCTCTGCGTGGTCTTGCTGCAGCAGTTCGGCTCGATCAGCGCGGCGCAGCACCTCTTCGGTGTCCTCCTCGACGCTGACCAGGCGCAGCAGCAGTCCGGGGACGAGTTCCTGCGCATCAGTGGATAACCCCAGATACGTCTCCTCGGCTCGTTCGCCCAGACCGGGTTCGCGTGCGGTGGGCCCCGGCAAGGCTGTGGCGATCCGGCTCCCGGCAGCCAGCAGTTCCTCCTGCGCGCCGATGAGCGCCAGCAGCAGTCCTTTGGCGGTGGGCCGATCGGAGGGGACTTTGGACAGAGCCGCGGCCACCAGCGGGCGCACCGATGAGGGCAGTGCCGACAGGTCGGGCTCGCTGGACAAGACTCGATGCAGGACGGCGCCGACGTTATCGGCCCGGAAGGGGTCGCGCCCAGTGGCCGCGAACACCATGACCGCGCCCCAGGCGAACACGTCAGCGGCTCGGCCTGCGCGTTCACCGTTCAGAACCTCCGGAGCCATGTAGGTCGGCGTGCCGACCAGCGCTCCTGTCGAGGTGAGTGACATCTCCTCGGTACGGGCGATACCGAAGTCGATGACCCTGGGACCATCGGCACCGAGCAGCACGTTGTCGGGCTTGAGGTCGCGGTGGATCACTCCGGCCTGGTGAATGGCGGCCAGCGCCGTGGCGATCGCCGTCGCCAGGCGGTGCAACCCGTCGCCGGTCACGGGCCCCGATTCAGTCACCGCCCGGCGCAGACTGGGCCCGTCCACGTACTCACTCACGATGTGAGGCCGCTCTCCCGCCAAGTCGGCGGCCAAGATCTTGGCGGTGCAGAACGAGGCCACCTGCCGGGCCGCAGCGACTTCCTTGGCCACCCGATCGGCTCGACCGTGCAGCAGCTTGAGCGCCACGCGCACCCCGTGGGCGTCATAGGCTTCGAAGACGATCCCCTGGCCGCCCGCACCCAGCCGCCCGGCCAGCCAATATCCCGCGATCCGTTGCGGATCGCCCACTTCCAGAGCACCCAGCACCGCGCACCTCGCCTCCGCACGATTGTTGATCCTTTAGATTCAGCGAGGACGAGAATGGTTCTACTCCTCTACGTGCTCTTTCAAAACCCTGCATACAGGGATGGGAGCCAGGCCTCGGCGCCATCGCGGTATTAAATGTCCCATTTCGCCCATTGCGGGGAAATCTTGGCGCTGTGCGCCTGCCGATAACTACATCCGCCCAGGTCATTGCTCTGCGAGGCTTCGCCTCAACCTACGTGAGCTCCGGTCACCGGGGAGACGAAAGCGTGTACGGCAGGATGATCCGCTGTGCTGCTTCGCCTGGCCTACCTGACCATCACGAACGCCTTCGCCGCGCTGCGACTGCTGCCCATGAGTGATCGGGACAAGGACATGGAAATTCTCGTTCTGCGTCACCAAATCGCCGTCCTTGAACGCCAACTCGGCGCTGACACGAGAGTGCGATTCGCGCCCGAGGACCGGGCCCTTCTCGCCGCTCTCCCGACCTCACTGCCGCGCGAGCTTCTGCACGGCCTGCGGCTCCTCGTCCGGCCGGACACCGTCCTGCGTCGGCACCGCGACCTGATGAGACATCGTCACGCCCGCATCTGCCGGCCCAAGCACCCCGGGCGCCCACAGTCCGCTCCTTCCGCGCCCTCATCCTGCGCCTGGTCCGGGAGAACCCGAGCTGGGGCTACCGGCGGATCCACGGAGAGCTCACCACACTCGGCATCAAGGTCCCACCGTCCACCGTCTGGGAGATCCTCCAACAGGCAGACCTCGCCCGGCACCCGAACGAGCAACCACCACGTGGGCCGACTTCCTGCGCTCGCAAGCCGACGCCCTACTGGCCTGCGACTTCATCGAGACCATCACTCTCAGCGGACAACGCCAGTACGTCCTGGCGGCCATCGAGCACGCCACCAGACGCGTCCGCGTCTCGGCACCACCGCTCACCCGAGCACAAACTGGGTCACCCAGGCGATCAAGAACCTGGTGATGGACCTGGATGATGCAGGCTGCCGGGCGCGCTTGCTGCTCCGAGACCGGAATGGGAAGCTCCCGGCCATCATGGACAAGGTACTCGCCGAGGCCAGCATCACGACGGTACTCACCGGCATTCGGATGCCGCGGATGAACTCCATCATGGAACGGTGGGTGCAATCCTGCCACCACGAGCTTCTCGACCGCTGCCTCATCTGGAACGAACGCCACCTTCGGCACGCCCAGCGCGAGTACGAACGCTTCTACAACCGGCACCGAGCACATCAAGCCCTGAACCAAACGGCTCCACTGCGTCCCGCCCCGGACCCGATCACCGACCCCGAACGAATCATCAATCTGAACATACGCCGACGAGACCGGCTCGCCGGCGTCCTCCACGAGTACTCACATGCCGCTTGACCAGCACGGATGGAATTATCGGCAGGCGCAGGGTTGCCGTGGAAGCCTGCCCGCCTGCCGCCGTCTCAGAGCAATCCCTAGCAGACCAGCCGCCCCGTGGGTGGGACGACGGTATACGGGCAGTGCAGGGTGTCCTTCGGAATTAAAGGCGGGCCGATCTTTGTTCGGGTGGTTGGCCAAGTGAACGACGGATGCGGCGGGCTTCTTCGCGGAGTATTGCGATATCGCGCCGCAGATTTTCAGGGAGTGGAAGCGAGCCATTAACGCTCGCGATCGCTCGGATACGATGGCCGAGTTTATCTCGGATATGATCGAGAGCATCGGCTTCCTTGCAAAGCAGGTCAAAGAGAGGGAGAGTCTGTACGAGGTAGCGATGTATGTTTTCACTGAATAGTGGGTCGCCTTGCGAATTAGCAAGGAGGGCTTCTCCGACATTTGCCTCCGCTTCGATGCGGTCAATGACATCATCAATCTTGTCAAGAATGGTATATACAGGTCTGGCTGCCTCTTGTTGCTCCTCGACTGATCGAATTATCCGGTTCAAAATCAGAAGCGCGACGGGGACGCCGAAGGTAGCAGTGGTGATTGAGCTGTAGACATTTGTGAGAAATGAGCGTCCATCCCAAAAACGTTCGACGTCACCCCAGATTCCGAGTGCCATCATGGTGATCCAAGCAAGCCAGGACAAAAGAAGGGCACGGCGTCCGACCGGCCCGGCAAAATCCCATGCATGCCGGAGCCAGCGCAATACCTGTGTCATGTTGAGATAGACGAGTGTCCTGGCGCCAGGGTTCCCTTGAACTGACAACAATCTCTCGAGTCACCGAATGGGTTCGACGAGGCTGTTGACAGTATTCGGAGATACCAGCAACATCCATGATCAGTGAATCTATTTCATCCTGTGCCGCTCGAAAACATGGTTTCGTGGCGTGAGCTGGGGTTTTGCTTCGCGACCAGGGTCGTGGCTGCAACCATCGCAAGGTGTTGTTAACGCTTGTCTACCGGTTGGTAGGGTGCCTGTTCGGCCTGCTGGCAGTGCTGGTCCGCTCTGACCTGTCCAAGGACGCTGAGCTGCTGGTGCTCCGTCACGAGAACCAGGTACTCCGCCGTCAACTCGGTAGTCGCCTGCGATGGGATCACACCGACCGGCTCTGGCTCGCGGCGTTGTCACGATTGGTCCCCCGCCGCCGATGGGCGGAAGTTTTCCCGCTCACCCCAGCGACGATCTCGCGCTGGCACCGCAACCTGGTCGCGCGCAAGTGGACCTTCCCCGACAGGCGGCGCCCGGGGCGACCCTGTACCCGCCGGCCGGTCAAGGCGCTGATCGTGCGGATGGCGCGGGAGAACCCGACATGGGGGCATAGAAGAATACAGGGTGAGTTGGCGCGCTTGGGTTACCCAATCGCGGCCTCCACGGTGTGGGAGATCCTCCACGCCGCCGGTATCGATCCGGCGCCCTTCCAGGCCGGGCCGACCTGGCGGCAGTTCCTGACCGCCCAAGCCCACGCAATCATCGCGTGCGACTTCCTGGCAGTCGAGACGCTGCTACTCAAACGGCTGTACGTGCTGATCTTCATCGAGCACGGTACCCGGAGGCTGCACTAGGCCGGAGTGACCGCGCACCCAACCGGAGCATGGACGGTGCAGCAGGCTCGCAACCTGGTCATGGACTTGGGTGACCGCATTGCCGGGCTGAAATTCGTGATCCACGATCGGGACCCGCTCTTCACCTCCGCCTTCCAAGAGGTCTTCAAGGGTGAAGGGCTGCGAATCATCACCACGCTGCCGCAGACGCCGAGGATGAACGCCATCTGCGAGCGCGTCATCGGCACCCTGCGCCGCGAACTCCTGGACCGCATCCTGATCCTCAACGAACGCCATCTGACTCTCGTGCTCCAGGAGTATCTGATCCACTACAACGGGCACCGGCCGCACCAGTCCCGGTATCAACGCCCCCCGGACATCTCAATGCAGCCCGCCCGCGACCTGACCGACCTACAGTCCGTCCGCCGAAAACCCGTCGTCATAGGCACGATCAACGAATACCACCACGCCGCGTAGCCGCAGCTCAAACCACGAAACTTAATATTCGAGCGGCACACTGCCGAGACGAAGGCGCCGAGACCAACCCCCAACCGCCGGTTGAGGAAGGTGAACACCGTCCCTGATGCGAGTGCCCATTTTCGAGTGGTACGTGGACAGGTTGCCGCGTATCTCTTGCATCGGTCGAGTACGTGGGTGCCTAATGATGTCGTGTCGGATGGCTCGAAGGCGAATGCCGAGGACAAGAGCACGGGCCTGACCCTGGTGCTGGTTGAGCCCGCTGCTCAAGTGCGAGGGCTGTATACGTACCTGCGTCGAGACCCTGACCTGCGGAGCAGCGTGCGCCTGCTGGAGAGCGCACCGCCGCCGGGCACACTCGGGCCCGTCGCCGAAGCAGTGGAGTTTGTCACCGGCTCCCCCGAACTGGTCGCCACCGTGGCGGGAGTAGTGATCGCGTGGCTGCGCTATCGCACGAGCGACGTCAAACTCACGGTGAAGAGATCGGATGGGACAGAGGTGACGGTCACCGCCAACCGGGTCAGAACTCTCAGCAATGAGCAGACCCGCGCCATCATGTCGGAGGTCCAGGACGCCTTACGCAGCCAGTCACCGACGGACGCACCGGAGGGTTGAGCCGCTCACTGAAACATCGGGGCTACTGACCGGAACGAGGGCGCATGCGCTGCTGGTCGACTCGGGCCGGCACCTCCTGGACGCGATGATCGCAGGTGTGCCGGCAGCCACCGCCGGCGCGCGCGACCTGAGCACCGTGCTGGTTGCGCATGCGGGGCTCGACACGCGGCGTACACCGGTCCTGAACGATCCACACGGTCCCGGCGTGTCAGGTATGGCAAGCGTCGCGGTACGGCTCACTTGTTCCCACGTAAATACGCCATTCCTGCCTGCTCAGGGGCCGCGTGATCAGTTGACACACCTTCGGCAGCAGGCCGGCGGGGAGGGCCATGTCCCAAACCTGGACCGGGGTATCGTTCAGCACCTCAAGATCCGCAGAGACAATCATGGGCCTGCCGTCGATGATAACGGGCAGCAACATGCCGCCTGCTGCATAGGGAATGGTCTGTGAATTCAGTGGAACGAGGGCGATCGGATCCCAGGTGGTCAAGATGTTGTTGTCCTTCGCGGTGACAAGGACAGGCCTGCCGCCGTCAACCGACCAGGAAACCGCCCTCAGCCCCTCGGGGATCGGCAGGCTACTCAGAGGAGTGCCGGTGCGCGATGACCAGAGCTGGACGTTGTTGCGCCCTTCGGTGAACTGCCCGACAGCGAGGACTGGTTCGGTCCCCAGGTCCTGCCATGCAAGGCTGTCAACCGAACCCGATACGGTCATCGTACGTAGGGGGATATCGGCGGCCGGACTCCACAAGATGATATCGCCGTTATCGTAGCCGGCGGCGATGATTGTCGTGCCGTCCAGGTGTCCGACAGCCAGCGAGCTGATCGCGGCATTGCCCTTCTTCTCGCTGATGAGCCGACCTGTTCCGGGCTCCCATATTCTGAGGCTGCCGTCACTGCCTCCCGTCACGAGCTGCCCCTGTGCCCATGCCATTGTCCGCTGTTTTGCCCCCACCTTGAAAGTATTCATCCTTGCCCCGGATGCCGGACTCCAAATAATGACCTTGTCATCATCCAGCCAGCTGGCGATGGCCGGTTGGCCGCCGAGTTCTCCCCACTCCATGCCGTACACATCGCTATGAAGATCGACCGTGCGTAGACGTTTTCCAGAGGCGAGATCCCACACCTCTATTGGTTCCTTCCAAGCCTGAACGGCCAGTACCGACCGTCCGCCGATCAATCCTGTGGCCAACGAAGACGGAGGGTGGCTCTCAAGCATTCGCCATGGCTTGATCCGCGGATTCCACACGGCGATCACGCCGCGTCTGTAGACGGCCGCGAGGGACTTGCCGCCATCGAGCCACATCACCACCACGGGGGTGTCCGGCTCCGTCGGATTGCTCTCGCCTTTGTACTCTCGTACGACCTGATCGGTGGCCGGATCCCAGACCTGGACCCCGCCTTGGGCGCCGTAGGCGAGGACGGGTCGTCCGTCGAGCTCGCCCAGAGCGGGTGAGACGGTTCCCCATCTCTGGGACTGCTCGTGCAGGATCGTCCATCTTCGTGCGTCCCATATCGCCGCGGTGTGAGTGACGATGTTCCCGCCAATTCGTGATTCCTCCAGCAGCACGGGGCGGCCCAGCAGTTCGGCCCAGGCCAGGCGGCTCACCCGACCGGTCGGTGCGCTATGGACCAGGCGGCCGGTAGCCGCCTCCCTGATGTCGAGTCTGCCGGTACCGCGGTGCTTGTCCGGGATGACGACACCGATGGCAATCATCGGCGAGCCGTCGACCTGTCCGCAGCCAACTTGCGCGTCGATCCCACCGGTTCGTACCGTGCGCAAGATTGTGGCTGTCTCTCGCGTCCACAGGTACACGCGTCCGTTGGTATGAGCGGAGACGAGTACGGGCGCTCCCGACACGCTGGAGACGCAGAGGGAATTCAGTTCGGCAGGCGTCTCGATGTCCTGCAGGAGTTGCCCGGTCTGCGCGTCCCACAGCACCATGTGCCCAGATTGATGGCCGGAGATGATTGTAGGTGCTGGGAGGTCGGCCCAGGCCAGGCTGTTCACCGCGCCGCTGGAGCGCATGGTGCGCAGGCGAACGGCGTGCAGGGCGTCCCAAATTGTGATGGTGCCGTTGTCGTGTCCGGTCACTATGACGTCCTGGCCACCGATCCGCCCGGACACGGCTGTCAAGGTAGGGGGGTTCTCACCGACGAAGAGAGCCCGTCGCGTGTCGTTCCATGCGCGTGCCAGGGCGTGCCGGGCCGCGGTCGTGGGAGACAGGCCATAGGCCGTCGCAGCCAGGGACCGCGACAGGTTGCCGTCTAGGTCGGCCAGCCTGACACTGTCCGAGGCGACCTTCTGAGAAAGGCTGATCAGCCGCTGCTCGTCGTTGTCTCGTGCCGTTGTGACCGCGGTGATTGCGACTGCCGTGGCCGCGATCAGGGCGACCACCAGTGAGAGGATGACCGTCGTGCGTTGTCGCCGACGAGCCCGCGACGCTCGCTCGCGGGCCTTGAGGCTGGCGTGCCGGAAGTTCGCCGACAACTCCGGCAAGGAGCCGAAGCGTCTGAGGTCCTCTTCCCATCTCGCCTGATCGTCGACAAGGGCGTCAAGGCGCGTGCCACCGTACAGGAACGATGAGTCGTGTCCGTGCGCAGCCCATTCGCGAGCGTGCTGGTCGAGCTGCTGGCGGCGGAACAAGGCGGCCCTGTCGGTGGCAAGCCATTCGCGCAGACGCGGCCAGGAGTGAATGAGCGCCTCGTGAGCGATGCGCGCCGTGTGCGCGTCTACTGTGATCAGTCGGGCGGCGATGAACCGGTCCAGCACCTGCTGGAATGCCTCCCGCTCCGGCGTGCCGGGGGCAGGACGCAGTTCGTCCAGCGGAATCGGCTGGGCCGTGTCGATGACGTCCTGTCCCGCACCGGCACCGATCCGCACCAGCCGTGTCAGCAATCGGCGAGCGATCTGTCTGCCGTCCAGGTCGAGGCCCTTGATGATGGCGTCGGCCGTTTCTTGCAGGGCCCCACTCACTCGTCCGGTGGACAGGTAGTCGGTTACGGTGATGGCCGATCCACGGCCGGCCTTCCAGGTTCGCAACAGTGCGTGCGAGAGCAGGGGGAGGGCGTTGTCCATGCCGGCCGCAGTCGTGTCTTCGATCAGCAGGTCAGTCAGGGACGCTTCCACGGCGAGTCCGGCCAGGTGCGCGGGCCGCTCGATGACCTGCCGTAATCGCTCAGGTGGCAGCGCGAAGATGGGGATCATCTGGCTAACCGCGTCCTTGAGCGCCTCTTGCTGCATGCACTGGCCGAGGAAGTCGGCCCGTACGGCCAGCACCACCACAGCGGCCGAACATGCCGCATGCACGGCGGCCAGGAAGGCGCGACGGGTTTGCACACTGCACAGCGTGAAGATCTCTTCAAACTGGTCGATGATGACCACACGGCGCTGCGGTACAGCTTCGGCGAGCAGTTCGGCCAGATGTCGAGGATCGTCGTACAGCCGTTGTGCAAGCTCGGCCAGGCTGCATCCGGCTAGCTCGGCGAACTGCTCCGCCAGCACGCGAAAGGGATCGGCGGTCGGGGTGAACACCACGGCTCCGGCCTGAGGGGTGCGGTGCAAGGCGGGAACCAGCCCGGCCCGCAGCAGGGAGGACTTTCCCACCCCAGAAGGGCCTGTCAGCAGCAGTGGCCCGGTCCGTGGCGGCTGCGCCGCCACACGATCGATCAGAGTGGCGACGAGATCACTTCGACCGAAGAAGAGATCCGCATCCTGCATGCCATAGGGCGCCAGGCCTCGATAGGGGACGATCTCGGCGGACACCCCGCGGGCGTCGGCCGCGTAGGCGGAGTTGAGCACCAGCGGTTGCCGGTCGCCTCGATCGTGGGCGTGACGACGTGGAGCGGGACGGTTTTGCGCGGTCATGGTCCGGCACAGTGATCTGTACACCTCATCCAGGGTCAGCCGCGGACCAGCCGCTGGATCTCCGTTCACCAGCAAGTCGACCAGCGCTCCGGAGAAGGCGGTATGGCGGGCTCCGTCGGGCGCCCAAGCTGCCTCGTCCACCCCCGCAGCGGCTAAAACATAGCTTCCCCCGATGTTGGCGGCGAACACGCTGTCCACTCCGGTACGTGGCACACCGGTGGCCCTTCCGGCGAAGCAGCAGTCCAGCATGGTCACCAGCAGCGGCGCACGGCACGCAGCCAAGACCTCTGCGATCGTTGAGTACGGTAGGGCCTGATGCGCGGCGATGCCACGAGTCAAGTCCATCGTTGCCCGAGTGGCTAGATGTAACTCTCCATCCACGTTGAGCAGGCCATGACCCACGTAATACAGCAGAAGCACATCGTCGGCTTCGTCGGCTGCCTTGACCAGTGCATCGCCGAACAGGCGTGGATCATCCGGATCGAGGAGCACGGTCAGGCTTCCTGATTCGAGCCCCGCACGGTCGATCAGGCAACGGCCCAGATCGAGAAGGGTCTGCTCTACCGCAGGCACCGCTGTCAACATCGATCCTGGGAGGTGCCTGCCCGTACCGACCAGCAGCACGCGAGCCCCTGGGGCGGACAGCATCAGGGGGGCGGCATCATCTGCCCACATCGGTGCTCTCGCTCACTCGACGTCCCAGCCGACCAGTTCCCGCGAACCCCTCGCCCAAAGCCATGGTTGCGGTGGCCTGTACCCGCCACGAAGGTCACGGCCAGCCAACATCTGCGCCAGCGCTCGCGGCGGCGCGGCTCCGTTCGACAGCCGTGGCCGCTCGGTCAGTGGAATACTTCCTGCACGGCCGGCGTCCGTGAGGGCCAGCACATGACCTCCCCTGGACGAGCTCCGCTCCGAATTCATGCCCACATACCCCGGAGCGTGATTACGAGCATCTGTTGTGGAACGTTAACTGAACCTGTCGGCCGCGACCAGCGGAACTCTCCGGACTTCTACTCCACGGCCACGATCGGCTCGTGTGTGGGTTGCGTCCGCGGGTGTGGTCACTAGTGCACCATTGCTGTCGCCAGGCATTGGTATGTGCTTGGTGACTCGGCGGGAGCCGAGGGACGGCCTGGAGTGGTCGCCGCGTTGACGGCCACGTACACACTGCCGCCCTCGGCTCCCTTCGAGGGCACCGACCGGCAACAGGGAGATGCGCCGCATCTCCGTGAGCGAGTCACGCGCAGCTCAACGAGCAGCGGGTCGTGGACATACCGGTCCTCCACGACGTGATCCAAGCCAGGTGCACAGGCTTCGATCAGGCTGTCATCGCCATCAGCAATGCCTGCCAGGACAAGCTACGTCGCAGTCATGCGGGGCATGCTGTTCAGGCAGAGCCGGAGGAACCCGCCGTGGGCGAATAATGGTCGTACAGCTTGTTGACCTGGCCCACCCAGAACTCCTCCTTCTGCCGCGCCGACGGCTTGCGCGAGAGAAGTCCGAGATCGGCAGCAAGGGCGTAGAAGCCACCACCTGCATCGGTTCCATCCAGGTAAGTCACCAACGCCGAGATCATCAGGCCACTCACTGGACGGTTCTGCTCCACGATGCGCCCGAGCAGGTGCCCCATGGCCGCTCGCTCATCTTGCCTGGCGAAGTCGAACCCAGGAAGCCCCGTTCGACGCTCAAGTACGGCGTTCAGCTCCGTGTACGTCGTTATCTTTCGCAGCCGTGCACGTTCGATCAGAAACTTCAGCCCGGCTTCCGTGAGCTGCTCCCAGGTGCTGTCGTCGCGACCGTACAAAGACATGGCATCGCCTCCGTATGGAGAATAGCGGTCATCACCGAACACCGCAGGAAGAGGCCATCCCAAGCGCGATATGTGCGAGATGTCGAGACGGAGCGCGTCGATCCTGAAATAGGAGCGTCTCGATCTGTTGGCCAGAGCCTCGATCTTGTACCCTTTTCGCACTGGCGGTCCTTCTCCGGGCTGGTGTTGATGACGGACAAGCGCAAGGTGCAGACCGCGGTTCTCGACTCGCCCGATTCTCACCAACCCATCCTCATGCCCCTCGAACGGGCTGACGCAATTCTTCTCCGTTCGAAATACAACACACACCGATTCTTCTGCGGCGAGTGGCTCGGCGGCTGCGGAAGAGAGCTCTACACCCGGATCGGGTCCACGCGTGTACCACACTTCGCTCATCATCCTGAAGGTTCCGACGGGCCCGTCACCTGCAGACGCTCCAGCAATGACGAGGCGAGTGCGGATCACCTCTACATCCGGCGTGCGCTCGCGGGATGGCTCAGGCAGCACGGTCATCAGGTGAAGGCAGTGACGCTGGAGGGAACGGTGCCCCGCCAGGGCGGAACCTGTACCGGCATGACGATCGAGACCACCGGAGGCCTACTGATCGCTGTCGCCCTCCGCGACGACCTCCGAAGAGATCCGCAGCGCTACTGGCCAAGGCGCGACGATGAACTTCGCCGACGGCGGAAGAGAGTCGAGTGGCTGTTCGGCCCGCACGTCACTCTCGCCAGGCAAATGATCAAACGAACAGGCTATGCATTCACCGTAACGTGCCGGAACGACGGGCTTCACCGCACTGTCCAGGTCGGGCTGAAGGAAGGTGGCAAGATTCCGGTCTGGGTCGATCTCACCGACTGCAAGATCGACGATAAGGGGCACCTGTGGACACCGCCGCTTGCCGAGATGCTCCGTCGCCGCGCTCCCCGCAGCAAGGAACCAGTCGAGCAGTCGCCACCTCCCGCCGTCAAGGAACAGCCGCGAACGGTAGCACGGATCACAGGTTTCCCCCTGAGCGTGAACCTTCTGACGGTTTTGCCCCGAGCAGCGGATGGCCAGACAATCGAGGCCGACATCACCTGTCCGGTCGCCGAACTTCCTACCGAGGTCGTTCAGGTGAAGCTTCCCGACGTGGTGCGCGGCTTGAGCGTTGGACGTCCATATCAGGTGGTAGGTCCAGCGCTCAGCATCGCCGAAAGCCGTCCGGACAGTAACGACCTCACTTGGACGATCCACGCTCAGGCCTTATCACCCCTGTTCCTCGACGAGTCCGAAACTGAGGCTGTCGAGGAGCGACTCCCCAAGCTTCCGGATTGGAACAAGGTGATGGCCATGCTCGTGAAACTCAAGCAGGCCCGGATCTCCTCCGACGATCGGACATCAGCCAGACTACGAGCGGAGATAGAGAGGCTAATCCCCCAGCTCACCCAGCGGCAGCAGATACAGGCCCGAAAACAGTTGGACATGGACACGGAGGTTCGCGGACCGAAGGTGGCTCCGGAGTCGGCCAAGAAGCGACGAACTAGTGTCAGCCAAGCTCGCGCAGCGAAGAGAGCGAAGGCCGCAGAGGAAGTCCACAGGAATCAGGCATCCATCCTCTTCGAGATGATCAAACGGGCCGAAAGCCAAGGCAGACGCCGAGAGGCCAAGGCACTGTACGAGGTTCTGAGGCGCTTCCTCGATGGCCTGCCAGCCGATGAATATCGGGAACAGCGCGACCGGCTTGCACGCTGTAGGAGGCATCTGTCCAGTACCGCGGCGAGACGTCTCAACGGCCTTTGAATTCTTCAACACACACAAAATCGTCTTGGTTACGTTGCATGGGGTCTCGGAGCCTCCTTCCGTGCCTCAGTTCTAGCCATCGCCAAGCACCACCAGGTTGCCGAAATCCGCTACTTCGGCGACCTCGATCTGTCCGGCCCCCGGATCCCAGTGGCAGCTGACGCCAAGGCGACCGCCGCGGGTCTCCCGCCGGTACGCCCCGCGCATTCCCTTTACGAGAGCCTCTTCCGGCTGGGTCGGCCGCGCGCTTCCAAGGAGGAACCCTGCGCCTGCCGATAACTACATCCGCCCAGGTCATGACTCTGCGAGGGTTCTGTGTGGGGTACGCGAGCTCCGGTCCCTCGGGAGACGGGAACGCGTACGGCAGGATGATCCGCTGTGCTGCTTCGCTTGGCCTACCTAACTGTCACGAACGCCTTCGCCGCGCTGCGGTTACTGCCCATGAGCGATCGAGACAAGGACGTGGAGATTCTCGTTCTACGTCACCAGATTTCTGTCCTCGAACGCCAACTCGGCGCTGACACCAGAGTGCGATTCGCGCCCGAGGACCGAGCCCTTCTCGCCGCTCTCCTGACCTCGCTGCCCCGGGAGGTCCTGTGCCGGCTGCGGCTGCTCATCCGCCCAGACACCGTCCTGCGCTGGCACCGCGATCTGATGAAACGTCGTCATGCCCGTGCCTGCCGACCGAAGCGGCCTGGCCGTCCACCCACCGTCCAGTCCATCCGCGCTCTCGTCCTGCGCCTGGTCCGGGAGAACCCCGGCTGGGGCTACCGGCGGGTGCACGGCGAGCTCACCACACTCGGTATCAAGGTCGCGCCGTCCACCGTGTGGGAAATCCTCAAACAGGCCGGTCTCGATCCGGCACCCGAACGAGCCTCCACCACATGGGCCGGCTTCCTGCGCTCGCAAGCCGACGCTCTGCTGGCCGCCGATTTCATCGAGACCATCACCTTGAACGGGCAGCGCCAGTACATCCTGGTGGTGATCGAGCACGCCACCAGGCGGGTCCGTGTGCTCGGCACCACCGCGCACCCGAGCGCAAGCTGGGTCACCCAGGCGATCAAGAATCTGGTGATGGATCTGGACGATGCGGGCTGCAGGGCGCGGTTTCTGATCAGAGACAGGGATGGGAAGTTCCCGGCCCTCATGGATGCGATTCTCGCCGAGGCCGGCATCAAGACGGTGCTCACCGGTATCCGGATGCCGCGGATGAACTCGATCATGGAGCGGTGGGTGCGGTCGTGCCGGCACGAGCTTCTCGACCGCTGCCTGATCTGGAACGAACGCCACCTGCGGCACGCCTTGCGGGAGTACGAACGGTTTTACAACCAGCACCGGGCCCATCAAGCCCTGAACCAATCCGCCCCGCTGCGTCCCGCCCCGGACCCGATTACGGCCCCCAAGCGAATCACCGACCTGAACATATGTAGAAGAGCCCGGCTCGGCGGTGTCCTCCACGAATACTCACATGCCGCTTGACCAGCACGGATGGAATTATCGGCAGGCGCAATCTTCATGGGCCAAGCGACAAGCTGCTGCGTCGCGCGGATGGCACGTAGATGCAGGCCGCCTCCTCAAATCTCAGTGCCACGAATCTTTCAGGGAAGATCAAAGCCTGTCCGACGGACACCGTCCCACAATTAGGCTGCGACACCTTAGCGATCAGGAGAATCGGGAGCAGGTTATGCCCGGAATGAGTGAGCGACGACGCGGGCGGATGCGCGCCATGGCTCTGTTGCTCGCAGGCGGGGCCACTACCGCGGCAGCCATCGCCATGGCCGTCAGCGGAGCCGGGACAGCCACATCAGGGAGCCAGCAGGCCTCCTCACCTCATGCAGCCACGGAGATTCCGCAAGGCGCCAATAACACGGGGATCGTCACTTCTCCCCGACACAAGAGGAAGTCGGTCACCTCATCCAGGGGCACCACCGGTACTCCAAACGAAACGACCGGAAAACGAGATGGCATCACCGGCAACGCCAAGGCCGTCATCGCACCCCGGAATCACGCACACGTCGATGTGCTGCATGACCGCCTCCCGCCCGTCCACCCGCAAACGCCGGACGGGCCCGCGATTGACCGTCATGCGCCACAGTCGGGTCATCGAGCAAAACGAGCGCCGAGCCGTCCCCGCCCAGCCTCATCCGGCGGCTCTGAGCACGCTGGAATCCCATCATTGATCGGAATGAAGTGCGACGACTTGTTCCCCTCCCATGAACGAGATTTTCGTCTGCGCAACATGGCATGCCATCAATTCTTGGATTGATGCTGCGCGTTCAGCGCGATGTCAAGGTTGTGTGCGCACGACAGCGATGGAGATCTCCCCGTTGAGGGCGTGGGCCGCAACCACAGGCGCAACGGCACTGTCCACGACGACCGTTGCCTGACTGGCCGATCCGGACGTGTAGCTCACGCTCTCCACCACAGCCTCCTCCGCGAGAAGCGTGGGCGGTTCGGAGTCGGGCCTGCGCGCGGGGACGTGGATGAGCTGGACCCGTTCACCGCGCTGCAGGTCGTAGGGCGCTTGGCCTGGCTTGAGCGCCAGCCCCATCCTGACGGATTTCCCGCTGATCGCTCCGGTCCCGTTCGCCGCGGCCATCGGCTGGGTGAGCAGTGTGCCGGGCAGCACGGTGACGGTGGCGACGGTGGCGGCCACCTGGTCGCGCTGGGCCCACGACCAGTAGGTGACTCCCCCATCGGCGATGCGTGCCTCCTGCAGCGCTCCGTGGTCGAAGCGCTGGCCGGCACCGATCTTCTTGGTGACACGGATGACGGAGATGCGTTCGTCGGCGCGCATCACCAGGAGGGTCGTGGCCAGGGCGCCACCAAGCACGAGCAGCACCGCGAGGGCGGCGAGGGCCGGCCTGCGTTGACGCGCCTGCTGCGGTAACCCACGGGAAGCAACCCCGGTCAGCACACCCGCTCCTTCAGTCATTCGCGGTCGTCCTGGGAGTTCCTAGATGTTGCGCGCCGGGTTGCACCAGCGCCATGTGCCGCCATCGGGATCGACGTCCGGGCCGTGGCAGAACTGGGCCCGCTTGATGGAACCGAAGAACACCGAGTCCTCGACACACCCCGACTTGGGCCCTGCCTGCAGCAGGATGGTCCGGCCGATCGTGGTCTTGTACTCCACGGCCACCTTGTCCTCGTCGTCGAGCGCATCACACAGCATCACGCGCTTTCGGTCGGCACTGATCTCAACGGTCCCAAGCCGCCCATACCCGTCGGTCCACGGGCGCGCGGACGCCCACACCGGCCCCGTCACCAACAGCCCGCCCACCAGCATTCCCGGCACTACCCTCGCCCACCGTGACATCGTTCCCCTTCCTGCGAGCACGCAGCTCATGATGTCACGAAGAGTTATCATGCATACCCGGAACGCAACGACTGAATGGGGCGCACAGCCCCCTGAGGAGATCGAGTCGGCAGACCAACTCAACCTGAAGGGTGTCAATACTCCAATCACGGTCGTGAGCTGCGGGTTTGTCTCGGCTTCCTGGGCGTAGCAGTGGCTGGGTCAGGCATGCTCGAGGCTCGCGACGCTCCGTCTCTTCCACATGATCTTCTGCCGCATCGTGGGTTAGCTGACACTGCTGGCCCGTAGCGACGCATCCAAGAACATGGAGATCCTCGTCCTGCGGCACGAGGTCACCGTGCTGCGCCGCCAGGTCCACCGTCCAAGGTCCAAGTTAGTTGCCATAGATAGTGCGGGCGGGCTTACGGACGTCGGCAGGAGCCGGTGAGACGGTCTCCAGGCCCATCGTGCAGGCCGTTTCGTCAGGCAGGAGGGCCGGGTAGGTGGTGGTGACGCGTTCAGGGATCGGTCAAAGCGCGGTACCTGCCCTCGATCGTGCGCCTGAGCCAGCTTAACCTCCCCGGTCTTCTGGAGGCCTTGGTTGTGCCCGACTGCTTGGCCACGCTGCTCCAAGCCCGGTGGCCCATGAGTGCGCGTGCATCGCCGGTGCGGCCATCATCACATCCATGCGGAGGCCGGCTACCGAACGGAAGCCCGCTGCCGTATGGATGTCAACGACGGCTGAAGCTGCCCCCGAAGGGGTCGAAGGAACTGAGCGTCACCTGGGGGCCGATCAGCCTCGGTCGATCACCATCTGCCCGCCGTCCCCGGGATGTCCGTATGAACCGACGGGCAGTGCACCCGCTTCGTCGTCTGCGTTGGCTCTGAACGCCTCGATAACGATCATCACCGCACCCTCGCCCCGCTCCGCAGCTATCGATGCCGGCTCTACCGCGCGGTCGAACCTCAGAGGTCCGATCATGCCAACAACTATGCCTTTGGCGCCTTCGGGAGCAAGTCGCCCGGACCGCGATAAAGCAGGCGGACCCCAGTGCCAGTGCGAAGTCGTCGAGCACGCAACACGCCCTGGCGCTCACGATTGAGGAGAATGGCGGCTTCTCCAAGCAGGTCGTAGCCGCTGGACCAGATCTCGATCTTGTCTGGTCCAGTGTCAGTCACGCGCAGCCAGGTACCAGGCTCAGGTACCGTCCCGTACCAGGTGACCGCCTGCAAGTCCTCCGTCCTGCGGCTCCATTGAAGCGAGCGCTGTGCCCGCGAGGGGTTCACGAATGTCTCCCAAGCTGACCGCGACTCGGGTGTAGGCCAGTTTTCGCTGAGGGCCTGCGCGGGGTCGAGGTCGTCGATCCATTGGCGCATCTCGGCAGCCGAGTCGAATGTGGCGCCGGTGCTCTTGACTGCCGATATGGCCGCGAGGCGATGGTCGAAGCCAGAGCGTATAAGGATCGAAGCTGCCCGATTGAAGGTTCCCGTTTCGATTGCGGTTACTGCCGTCCCCAACAAGGCGTCGGCCTCGAGGTTACCCTGGGCAGTTTCGTAGACCCTGGCAGCTTCCATTCCCCAGACCAGCCGGTAGATGACGTCGGCCTCGATGAACTGCGCCATCGCGACGCGGTCGCCGGAAAGGTCGCCGAGGGCCAAACCGTGAACCCAGTGCCTCAATACCCCGCGCCAATTGTCGAGCACTGTCTCGGGAGCGAAGACTTCCATCGCGAACAAAGTGTCGGCGATCGCCACGAGCAAGTCGGCAGCCGTCTCATGGTCCGCGTCGGCGATGGCGGCTTCGGCTTGGCCCGCCAAGGCGATGATACTTCCAGATACTTGGGCGAGCTCGGACCCGGCGTTGGCACCTAGCCCAGCCAAGAACCAGCCGCGGCGTTGGGAGGGTGTGGACGTTTGCCACAAGTGGCTGGTCCGGCTGTACACCAGTCCGCGTACGGCAGCGGCTAACGTGTCGTCGTAGCGGCGAAGTTGCCGTTCCCACAGAGAATCGCGCAGGGCATCAGTGACGATCTGCGTCGCGGCGTCGGCAACGTTGTCCAAGCCACTGTCTCCGACGACGCTCAGGATGCCGATGTCGAGCAACGCGAGGTTCGACTGCCAACTCTGGGCAGCGGCGACCCGCGCCTCATCAGGCTCCTGGGACACGATAGGCAGGGACCAGTCGGGCCCACCGGTGAGGTAGTCGAGAAGGGGCTCCACCGAAGTGAGCCTCTGCGATGCGTACATCCTTTTCAGGAGTGCAACGCCGATCTCGATGAGTCCAGATCGCAGAGCCTTGCCGCCATCTCCCTGTGTGAGTGCGAGCCACTCTCGCCGATGTCTTTGAGTCGGCTCGAAGATCGGATAGAGAACAAGCCCTTCAGTGTCAACGAACGCGCGACCCGCACGCCCGATCACATTCGCGAACTCAGAACCCTTGAGGACGTCCCTGCTGCGGCGAAGGCCGTGGAAGAGCACCGCTGACGCGGACAGGTTCAGTCCCTGGGCGAGAGTCGGTGAGGCAACAGTGACCTTCAAGCTGCCCCGCTGCAAAAGTCGCTCGATCTCGCGGCGGAAGGGACCGGGGAGCGCTCCGTGGTGGATGGCCACGCCTAGCCGAAGACATCCCAATATCGGATGGTCGGCACCGAACCACTCGGCGCCCACGGTGAGCGCGTCGTGAAGGTCGACATCCGCGGGCAGGACGGAGGAAACAAGGTCTCTGCGGTGGAGATCGATGATCGCGCGGGCGTACGGCTCCACGAAATTCCGCTGGGGGCAGAAGACAAGAACGGTCTGGCCGTCTTCGACCAGACGCCACGCGGTGGCGATAACGTGTTCACGTTGGTTCGCCGGGAACATCTTCCTGCGCCGGCCGCTCGGCTTCTTCGCCTCGAAGTAGCGTGGGATGAAGGGTTGGTCGGGCCCGAGAGTTACGGTCAGGCGCGCATGGTCTTTACGCCACTCAACAAGGCCGAAGCGCTGCTGCGTCGGACGCCACTCCTCGCGGTGCAGGCCGTCTGGGTTATCATCAGTGATCCATGCGACGAAGTCGTCGAGCTCGCTCCCGGACGGAAACACGGCCGAAAGACACAGGATGCGGCGCGTCGAAGCGTCTGGACGACGCAGGAGCCGCTGGATCTGGGCTTCGTAGCGGACCTCGCGCTCGGTGGCTCCGATCATGTGCCCCTCGTCCAAGACGACGAGGCCGACGTCATCGAGCACAGACGGGTCGGATCGAAGCGCGAAATCCAGCTTCTCGGGGGTCGCCACGACGATTGCGCTGGAGCGCAGGGTGTCCTCGTCGACGTGGCTCGTCCCCATGCTGCCGTAAAGGGACGAGACGCGGATGCCCAGCGGCGAAAAGGTCCGCGCGAGGACCTGCTCAGTCTGGGCGGACAAGGCTCGCAGCGGGGTGACGTACACCGTGCGTCGTCCCTGTGCAAGACACGCCAAGATCGATAGTTCAGCGATACGGGTCTTGCCAGCGCTGGTCGGAAGCGCGACAACGAGATCATGTACGTCCTGGAAGATCCTGCCGACGACGTGGAGTTGGGAGGGCCACAGGTCTATCTCTGAACGTTCCCGCGCCAGGAGCGACTCAACGAAAGTGCGCCGGAGATAGCGCCACCGTTCGACGTTGTCAGCAGCTTCTGGCGGTGGTTCTTTTGGGATGTTCGTCTCAAGGCTGGTGTCGAACAGGCCTCCGAGCAGATGTCGAGTGAGCCGGTACACCCACCATGGGCCGGGGGCGCTCACGTCCGATGACGCCTGCTCGCCAAGCCGCAGCTCTTCGAGGGCTGTCTCGAGCAGGTCTCGGCTGCCGATCTCGATCGCGAACAAGGCAGCTGAGACGGCCGAGAGATAGTTCTCGCTGAGGAGAAGGACGATGGGGCCGACCTGGTCCGGCGGTGCGTCTTCCTCCGTGCTGCTGCCCACTGCAGTGAGGCTCGTCAACAGAGCGTCATCGGAGAGTTGGGGAGAGGAGCGCAGCGACTGGGTTCGCTCCTCGATCGAACTCAAGTCGCGCAATACCAGGTCCGCCAGCGTCTGCTCCATCGGCGTCAACCGCCCCGACTGTCGGCTCGCTTGGATCAGCGAGAACGCCCGCGCGGCGTAGCCGCCGAGATGGCTGGCCGCGCCGGCGACAAGTCCATGAAAGACCAGGTCTGCTTCAGGCGTCGCGTTCCGGGTGGCAGCCTCAAGGGCGTAGGAGCTCTGGATGAACCCCTGCTGTGCGAGGGAGATCTGCTCGGTCGTGTCGTCGTCCGCGGCCTCCAACAGCTCAAGGCTTGTGGCCAACAACGCGTACCCATAGTTGAGCAGGTCCGCGTCCAGAAAGGGACCGAACGTGGGTGCGTCCCTAGGAAGAACGCCCTCGCGCCGAATCATGGATTGGGCCTGTCCACGGGCCAGCAGGCGCCCGCGAAAGCCAGCGTCGGTGGCTGTCGCAAGATTTTCTGCCAGATCCCGCGCCTCACGAGGCACCGACGGTCACCCCTTCGTAAGCGTTTTCAATGAACTCTTTGTGGCCTTGAACTCGAAGCGTGATCGTCAGCTGTGGCACAGCGCCCGAGTACGCCTGAAGATCTGCTATCACGTGTCTACTCGGGTCGCTGCTCGTGAAGAGGAACATCAGGTGACCAACGCTGTCGGGGCGGACACCTTCCAAGAGCTGCATGTCAAGCACGGCCTCGCCGACGTCACTGTCGACCGTGGACAGGAGCCGTTCGGCGAACTGGGTGAGCGAGTGCGGCGAGGGCAACTCATCGTTGCGTGCTAGGCCGTGTTTCATAAGGCTTTGAGCCACTGGTTGATCGCGGCGATGATGACGACGGCTTCGTAGCGTACGGCGAGCTTGTCGTAGCGGGTTGCCATGCCAC
>NZ_BMRC01000059.1 GCF_014648435.1 Nonomuraea spiralis | reverse complement strand
TCGGCCCGGAGCTTCTTCGGCCCCTGCGCCTTGCGCACCTTGCGGATCTCGAAGTCCATCGCATCCCCAGAGCTGGGGTGTTGCAACGAACCCTAGAACCCAAGGATCACCACAGGGGCAATGCCGCAGGGCCGGGCTGGACGGTGTAGCAGCGTGGACAGATGACCACCGTGGCGTTACCCGGGACCCTCCAGCGATACCGGCACCGGCGTGTGCGCCGCAGCGGGTGAGCATGTCGTTCGGCAGCAGCTCGCCCACCGCGAGCGGGCCGACGCGGCCATAGGAGGGACAGGTCCATTCCGGCGGCGTCTGGTCCCGTCGACGCTGCAGAACTGCACCAGGACCCGCAGCGGAGCCTGGAGCCCGCTGGCCGTCGTGCCGCAGTCCGCGCAATCGATCACGCTGATCACAGGAGGAAACGCTCGGATGGCGGCGGGTGGTAGGCACTTGTCTGCGTGGCCCGCACACCCCGGACGTTCGGCATAAGGCGGTCCGCGCAGGCCGCCGCAGGCATGTCTCGTGCGGCCTCGCGCGCGTGCGGAACGGAGGTCACCCAGCGGCGGTTGGGCGAGGACGATCGCGTAAACGCTGCTCCATACCCAGCAGCCCGGCGTCCAGCGCGGTCTGGATCAGCCAGCTCCTCACCTGCCCGTGGCGTTGCTCGGGATCGGCCAGGTCCAGGCCGGGGTCGGCCAGCACATGCACACCGGTCGAGTTCCCGGCGCCGGGGATCTGGGTGAGCCCGCGGGTGTCCAGGACCTGCGGGATCGGCCGGGAGGTGACCATGTGCAGGACGCGGGGCTGGGCGATCGTCAGCGCGTCGACGAACGCCAGCCCGGCGAGCGCCCCAACGACCCGCTCGTCGACCAGGGCCGAGATCATCGCGTCCATCACCAACTCGAGTGCCTCGATGCTCATCAACCACTGCTCTGCCGGCGGCTCGGTCCGTCCGCTCACCGGTTGCCATTCCGCTTCCCGCAGCGCGTCCCAGTTCGCCAGGCGTGTGGTGACGTCCAGATGCACGCGCAGATGAGTGGCCTGGTGGCCGTACCCGCCGGGCACCTCGGCCGTTAACGACGCTTCGACGGGCACCGGCAGACCCCGCGTCCGATCGGGCGCAGGCGCCTGCCAGTAGAGCCGGATGACGCGCGAGCGGTTATGCCCCCGCCGCTCGAACGGCCGGCAATCCGCACCCGTGGAAACCAGAGCGGACAGGACAGCGGGCAGCGGCGAGTGACTCAATGCCTGCGCCAGCCGATCAGCGTGCTGCTCACCCAGCGGACGCCACGCGGCCCGCGGGTCGACGGCGATGTTGAGACCAGAACGCAGGACGAGATCAACCCGCTCATCCGTGCCCCCGGCACCGACAGGTATGTCAGGCCGCTGGATGCTCCACGGATCGGCCTGGGCCCGCACGTCGTTCTCGGCGAACAACGCGGCCAGCTGCTGCCGGCTCGCCGGATGAGTGGTGCTGTGGCTGCGGATGGGCGCGGCCCCGTCCACGAGCATCGGGCGAGGCGTGAGGCCCGGAACCACACGCAGTACCAGCACGAACCGGCCGGAGCCGTCATCCATCGGGACCGGGACGATGTCCGGCACCCAGGGCGGCTCGATCTTGCTGTGGCAGTGCTCGGCGACCGCCTCGATCGTCTTCTCCTTGACCCCGGTGATCACCCGCCGGTCGCTGACGCCGACCAGGACCAGCCCACCGTAGGTGTTGGCCAGGGCGGCGACGGCTGTGGCGATGCTCTGGGCCATGTCGGCCTTGTACTCCACGGTGGGAGCCTCTGGCCCGACCAGCTTCACCAGCCGGCGGATCCGGTCCATCGTCACCTGGGTGGGAGCGGCGTGCAGCAGCGCCTGGATCAAGGACACGACGTTCATCATCGTGGACCGCGCGAACGGCGGGTACCGAATCTCCAGGTTCGGCCGCAAACACGCGCCTCGTTGTTCTCACAAGCCCCCGGCCCGCTCGCACACATGCCCATAGCGCGGCCGTCCTCAGCGCGGGACGTCCGGCGATCGTCCGCCGGCGACGGCTGTCGCTTTCGGGGACGACTACCACTCGGCGAACGAGCCGTCCCGGTGGCGCCAGATCGGGTTGCGCCAAGCGTGCGACGACGCCTCGCGCACCGCCTTCTCGTCGACCTCGATGCCCAGGCCGGAGGCCGTCGGGCGATCGAGGTAGCCGTCGGTGAAGGTGAAGACCGACCGGTCCACCAGGTAGTCCAGGAGTTCTGAGCCGTCGTGGTAGCCGATGCCCAGCGACTGCTCCTGGATGAGGAAGTTCGGCGTCGCGAAGTCGATCTGCAGGCAGGCGGCCAGAGCGATCGGGCCCAGGGGGCAGTGCGGGGCCAGGGTGACGTCCCAGGGCTCGGCCATCGCGGCGATCCTGCGGACCTCGGAGATGCCGCCGGCGTGCGACAGGTCCGGCTGGATCACCGCCACGCCCGTCGGGAGCACGTCGCGGAAGTCCCAGCGGGAGAACAGGCGCTCGCCGGTGGCGATGGGAATCGTCGTCGCCTCCACCACCCGTCGCAGGTCGCGGGAGAACTCGGGAAGCACCGGTTCTTCGGCGAACAAGGGGGACAGCGGCTCCAGGAGGGGGAGCACCTTGCGGGAGGCCGCCGACGTGAAGCGGCCATGCAGGTCGACGGCCAGGTCGACGCCGTCGCCCACCGCGTCCCGCACCGCCGCGAAGCGGGCCACGATCCGGCTGGTGAGGGCGGCCGACGGGATCGGCGGCATCGTGCCCTCCCACGCGGCGAACTTCAGCGTGTCGAAGCCCGCCTCCACCCTGGCCACGGCGTTCTCGGCCAGTTCGGCGTCCGTGTCGCCGTGCGCCCACGTGTAGACCTTGGCCTGATCGCGCACCGGCCCGCCGAGCAGGTCGTAGACCGGCACGCCGAGAGCCTTGCCCTTGATGTCCCACAACGCCTGGTCGATCCCGGCCACCGCACTGGACAGCACCGGGCCGCCCCGGTAGAAGCCGCCCTTCGACATCACCTGCCAGTGGTCCTCGATGCGGCCGGGGTCGGCGCCGGCCAGCGCTTCCATCAGCGTGTTCACGCAGGCGGCGACCGTCTCGGCACGGCCCTCGACGATGGGCTCGCCCCAGCCGCTGACGCCCTCGTCGGTGTCGACGCGCAGGAACATCCAGCGCGGGGTGACGACGAACAGCTCGAAGCCGATGATCTTCACTGGAACACCCCAGGGTTGTCGCCGTGCAGATTCCGGTGGAACGGGTCGCCGGGAGCGATCTCGCCTGAACGCACCGGCTGCCCGGTGAGCGCGGACTTGTACATCGCCGTGATCAGCTCCAGCGACCTCCGGCCGTCCTGGCCGCTGCCGCGTGGCCGCCGTCCGGCCCGCAGGTCGGTGACCAGGCCCCGGAGCTGGGCCAGGTGGGAGCTGGGCACGTCGTCGGGCGGGGGCCAGTCGAGACCGGTCACGCCGGGGGCGGGGGTGACCGTCCAGTTCTCGTTGGCGTAGCCGTACAGGTGGGTGAGTTCCAGGGTGGCGGCGGCGAGGTCGACGCGCAGGTGGCTGACCTGGCGCGGCGCGAGCGACGTGCTGACGACGGTGGCCAGCGCGCCCGAGTCGAAGCGGACCAGCGCGGTCGTCACGTCGTCGGTCTGCACGTCGCGGGCGAGACGGGCGGCCATGCCGCGCACCTCGCTCCAATCGCCGAGCAGTTCGAGCAGGAGGTCGATCTGGTGGATGCCGAGGCCCATGGCGGGGCCGCCGCCCTCGGTGTCCCACCGGCCGCGCCACGGGACCGCGTAGTAGGCGGGGTCGCGGAACCAGGTGGTCTGGCAGTGCGCGACGTACGGCCGGCCGAGTGCGCCGCCGGAGATCAGCGCGCGGGCGTGCTGGGCGGCCGAGCCGAAGCGCTGCTGGTAGATGATCGCGGCGTACGGGCCGCCGTCCTGCTCGGCCGCGGTGATCTCGTCGTACTCCGCCAGCGACAGGCACGGCGGCTTCTCGCACCACACCCACGCGCCCGCCCGCAGCGACGCGATCACCTGGGCGCGGTGGAGCGCGGGCGGGCTGGCGATGTCGACGAGGTCGGGGCGCACGTCCCGCAGCGTCGCGGCGAGGTCGTCCGAGGCGTACGGCACGGACCATCGATCGGCGAACGACCGGGCCGCCTCGACGGTGGCGTCGACGACCGCCACAACCTCGACATCGGCCGACATTTCGTGAAAAGTCGGCATGTGGGTGGAGTTGGCGATCTGACCGCCGCCCACCAGGGCGACGCGAAGAGGGGATGGCATGGGGGGTACCTCAGGGGTTCAGGCGGTTTGGGCGGTCTGGGCGGAGACCACGCGCAGATAGGCACGAGCCGACTCGCGGGTGACGATCTCGATCGGCAGCACCACGTGCTCGACCTCCGAGGCCGTCTCCAGGTGGTCGATGCGCTCGGCCAGCAGCCGCATCGCCCGCTCGCCCATCTCCCGCGACGGCAGGCGGGCGGCGGCGACGGTCAACGGCAGCAGGTCGAACGGCCCCGCGTCGTCCATGCCGGCCAGCTCGACCTGGCCGGGCACCTCGACGCCCATCGCGGTGAGGTCGGAGGCCGCGTGCGCCAGCACGAACCCGTTGGCGCACAGCAGCACCGTCGGCGGCTCGCGCCGGTCGAGCAGCCCGGCCAGCATCTCCCGCCGCCGGTCCTCCGGCAGCCGCAGGTAGGTCTTGAGCGCGGTCAGCTCCGGCGAGACCGGCAGCCCGTGCTCGCGCAGCGACTGCACGTGCCCGGTGAGGCGCTCCTGCACGGAGGTGCACTCGGTGGCGTCCCACAGCGCGGTGATGCGCCGGTGTCCCTGCCCAATGAGATATTCGGTCAGCCGGTAACCGATGGCGAAGTTGTCGAAGAGCACCGCGTCGGTGGGGGACTCGGGGTGGTAGCGGTCGACCATGACCAGCGGGACGCGCCGCCGCCGCAGCTCGGCCAGGGCGGGGGAGTCGTGGTGGGCGTCGACCGAGTACAGCGCGACGCCGCTGGCCTGGGTGTCGAGCGCCTGACGCAGCGCCTTCTCCTGGGCGGCCGGTGAGCCCTTGGTGTTCGACAGGAACATCCGGTAGCCCAGTTCGGCGCAGACCGACTCGATGCCGTCGATCACGTCGGAGTTGTGTGGCCCGTGCCCGTGCATGATGTAGGCGATGGAGCGCTCCCGCGACGACTCGGCCGGGACGGGCCGATCGGCCACGAACGTGCCGCGTCCGCGCCGCCGTACCAGGTAGCCCTCGGTGACCAGCTCGTTGAGCGCGCGCACTGCGGTGGTGGTGCTCACTCCGAACCGCTCGCAGACCTCGCGCTGGCTGATGAACGGCTCGTCCTGCACGTACTCACCGCGCGAGATCGCCGCGACCAGATCCCGCTTGACCTGCTGGTAGAGCGGCTCCTGGCTGTCGGACGATTCGTTCATCCTGCCCCCATCCGTCCCATTCGTGATCGTTGACACGTTAACACGCTAAGACTAACGTCGGGCCGCATTCGGCGAAAGGACACCCAGCGGTGACACCCGAGGAGTTCCTGAAGGTTCAGGACGAGCGCTACGACCCCGAACACCGGCTGCCGTGGCTGCTGTCACGCAGCAACGGATACCACACGACGATCCCGGCCGGCAGCCGTGTGCACGAGACCCGCACCTCCACCGACTACGCGATCGCGTTGCTCCGGGCAGGCCGCCTCGACCGGGCCAAGGACGTGCTCGGCGCGATCGTCGACCTGCAGGAGCGCGACCCGCTCGACGACCACTACGGCATCTGGGGCTACTTCATGGAGGAGCCGCCCCAGGCCATGGCGCCCGCCGACTGGAACTGGGCCGACTTCATCGGCGTCCGGCTGGCCCAGGTGCTGGCCGTGCACGGGGACGTCCTCGACGGCCGGATCGCCGAGGCGCTGCGCCACGCGGCCCTGTCCATCTTCCGGCGCAACGTCGGCCCGCGCTACACGAACATCGCCCTGCTCGGCTCCGTCACCTGCGCGAGCGCCGGCGAGCTGCTCGACGCCCCCGAATTCCTCGCCTACGGCAGGCGCAAGCTCGCCGCGATGCTGGAACGCGACGCCTTCGCCGAGTACAACTCGCCCGCCTACAGCCCGTTCCTGCTGGAGATCTGCGAACGCGCCCATGTGCTGGTCCGCGACCGGGAGTTCCTGGAGCAGATCGAGGTCATGCGCGAGCGCGTGTGGGCGGCGCTCGCCGAGCGCTTCCACCCGGGCACCGGGCAACTCGCCGGACCACACGCCCGCGCCTACACCGACTGGCTCAGCGAGGAGTTGACGCGTTATCTCGCCGCCCAGACCGGCGCGCCGATCGAGGCGCGCCCCGGCGTCGGGACCCGCGACGACACCCCGCGCATGGTGCCCACGCTGCCCTGCCCGTCGCACCTGGCCGGGCGCTTCGCCCGGCTGCCCGAGCCCGAGGTGCGGGTCAGGACCGTCTTCGACGGCGAGACCACCGGCACCACCTGGCTCAGCGAGGACGCCACACTGGGCACGGTCAACGAGGAGTTCGCCTGGGTGCAGCGCAGGCCGCTGCTCGGCTACTGGCGCACGCCCGATGACCCGGCCGTGGTGCTGCGCGCCCGGATCATGCACAACGGCCACGACCTGACCGCCGCGTGGTGCCGCCAGGCGCAGGACGGGCCCAGGGCGCTGGCCGGATGGTGGCTCACCTACGACTCCGGCGACTTCCACCCGAACCTCGACAAGCCGGAAGGCAGCATCTTCGACGTGGGCGACCTGCGGCTGCGCGTCACGCTGCGCGGCCGGGGCGTGCGGGGCCGCGAGCTGGGCGACGGCGTCTTCGAGCTGGCCGCCGGAGCGCGCCGGGCGGTCGTGCACACGGGCGAGGCCGGCTTCCTCGGCCGGCGCGCCACCTGGGCCCTGGCCGCCGGCGAGGACGAGGTCGCCGTCGAGGCGGTGCTGTACGGCGGGCCGCGCGAACCGGTCGACTTCCACCACGCGGTCCTGCGTGCCGGGTTCGCCGTGGAACTGCTCGGGGAAGGCGCGGAACCCACCGCGCAAGCGGTGCTCAGCGCCGTGGGGGAGGAGGAGGTCCGCTGGTCGTGGGGCGGCCTGGAGGTCGCCGTGCCCGCCCGTCCCACCCGCTTCTGAAAGGCGCGTTCCCGCATGCAGGAAACCCAGGCCCCCTGGCCGTCCAGGGACGGGCTGACGATCACGCGCGTGCGTGCCGTCGTCACGGCGCCCGAGGGCATCCCGCTGGTCGTGGTCAGGATCGACACCTCCGACGACGGTCTGTACGGCCTCGGCTGCGCCACCTTCACCCAGCGCTTCCACGCCGTCGCCGCGGCCGTGGACGAGCACGTGGGCCCGATGCTGATCGGCCGCCATCCGGCCGACATCGAGGACATCACCCGCATGGTCCACCTGTCGTCCTACTGGCGTGGCGGGCCGGTGCTGAACAACGCGCTGTCCGGCGTCGACATGGCGCTGTGGGACATCGCGGGCAAGCGCGCCGGCATGCCCGTGTACGAGCTGCTCGGCGGCCGGGTGCGCGCGGCGGCGCCCGTCTACCTGCACGCCGAGGGCGCCACCGTCGAGGGCACGCTGGAGCACGCCCAGCGGCTCATGGCCGCCGGATATCACCACGTCAGGCTGCAGACCGGGCAACCGGGGCTGGGCGGCTACGGCGCGCCCGGCAGGGCGAACGCCTACCCGGACTCGCCGCATCCCGACGGCTGGGACGTCAGACACTATCTGCGCACCACCCCCGCCCTGTTCGAACGGGCCCGCGAGGTCCTGGGCGAGGACGTCGAGCTGCTGCACGACGTGCACAGCCGGCTCACGCCCAAGGAGGCGATCCTGCTGGCCAGGTCGCTGGAGCCGTACCGGCTGTTCTTCCTGGAGGACGTGGTCGCGCCCGAGCACTACGACCGGCTGCCCGAGGTGCGGGTGGCCTCGCCCGCGCCGATCGCGGTCGGCGAGCTGCTCGTCTCGGTGCCCGACGCGGCCAGGCTGGTCCTGGGCGGCGGCGTCGACCTGCTGCGCTGCCACGTCTCGGCCATAGGCGGGCTGACCCCGGCGCGCAAGCTGGCCGCGCTCTGCGAGCTGACCGGGGTGCGCACGGCCTGGCACTCCCCGGGCGACGTCTCGCCCATCGGCGTGGCGGCGAACCTGGCGCTGGACGTCACCACGCCCGCGTTCGGCATCCAGGAGGGCCATGTCTACCCTGACAGCGTGTGCGAGGTCTTCCCCGGCACGCTCAATCCCGTTCGCGGCCACCTCCGTCCCGCCGACCTGCCCGGCTGGGGAATCGAGCTGGACGAGAAGCTGGCCGCCGCGTACCCGCCGGTCACGCACCTGCACGAGCGGTGGGCCGCACGGGTCCGCCGCCCCGACGGCGGCATAGAAGCACCTTAGTTGACGCGTTAACTCGTTGCATTTCGCCCGCGTTACCATCCCGTGCTTTACACGTTAACGCGTCATATATAGCGTTCGACTCGACTCGCCCCCCGGCATGAACTGGAGTCCCGATGAACACGTACATGGCTAGAGGAGCCGCGGGTCTGCTGCTCCTGGCCGCGGTCGCGGCGTGCGGCGGCGGGCAGGACGGCACGTCCGGCGGCAAGACCGAGATCACCGTCTCCGGCATGCCGCCCAGCACCCAGCCGGAGAGCCAGAAGAACTTCCTGGCCCAGGTCGCCGAGTTCGAGAAGGCCAACCCGACCATCAAGGTCAAGCCGACCGAGACGCAGTACGACGTCAAGACGTTCGCGGCGCGCCTCGCCGCGGGCCAACTGGAGACGGTCTTCCGCGTCCCGCTGACCGACCCGCAGGCCATGATCAAGCGCGGCCAGGTCGCCGACCTCACCGCCGACATGAAGCTGCTCGCCAAGTCCGACTTCGACAAGCGCATCCTGGCCCCGAGCAGCACCCCCGACGGCAAGATCTACGGCCTGCCCACCGAGGCGTACGCCGCCGGCCTCGTCTACAACCGTGAGCTGTTCACCAAGGCCGGGCTCGATCCCGACAAGCCCCCCGCCACGTGGGACGAGGTCCGGGCCGCCGCCAAGACAATCAGCGACAAGACCGGGGTGCCCGGCTTCGGCATGCACGCCACCGCCAACACCGGCGGCTGGATGCTCACGACCATGACCTACTCCTACGGCGGCCGGATGGAGAAGGAAGAGGGCGGCAAGGTCGTCCCCGCCTTCGACGACGTCCCCACCAGGCAGGCCCTCGACCTGCTCAAGGCGATGCGCTGGGACGACAGGTCGATGGGCACCCAGCACCTGCGCAACCAGGACGACCTGCTGCGTGACTTCGCCGCCGGCAAGGTCGCGATGATGATGGGCGCGCCCAACCTCTACGGCAGTTACATCGCCAAGTTCAACGGCAAGCCCGAGGTGTACGGCCAGACCACGCTGCCGTCCGGGTCGGGCAAGGGCACGCTGCTGGGCGGCACGGTCGCCGTCGTCAGCCCGAAGGCCACGCCCGAGCAGCGTCAGGCGGCGGTCAAGTGGATCGACGCCGTCTACCTGCGGCCCAAGTACGACGCGGCGCTGGCCACCGAGCGGGCCGAGAAGAAGAAGGCCGACGGTCTCGTGGCCGCCGTGCCGCAGCTGCCGTTCTTCGCCCCCGCGGTCTCCGACCCGGTGATGGCCGCGGAGAAGGCCGCCTCCAACGTCGACTGGGAGCACTTCGCCACCTACAACGAGGGCGTGAAGGCACAGGAGTTCATCTCCGAGCCGCCCCTCGCCGGCCAGGAGCTCTACGCCGCGCTCGACACGGTGGTCCAGGCGGTGCTGACCCGCCAGGACGCCGACCCGGCGGCCGAGATCACCAAGGCCGTCGAGAAGGTGAAGCCGATCCTGGACAGGTCGCAGCAGTGACGGCGCTGGCCGAGAAGGCGGGCGCGGACACGACGGCCACCACGCCGCGTGCGCCCCGGCGGCGCGGCACCAGGCACCCCTACGCGCTGGCCTCGGTGTTGTTCCTCGCGCCGCTGGTGCTCGTGTTCGCCGTGTTCTCCTGGTGGCCGATCCTGCAGAGCGCCATGCTCGCCTTCCAGCGCACCAACCTGGTCGAGGCGGCGAGCTGGGTCGGCTGGCAGAACTTCACCAACCTGTTCGCCGATCCGCTGCTCGGCAAGGCCGCGCTGAACACGCTCTGGTTCACCGTCCTCGCCCTGATCCTGGGCTTCCCCGTGCCGGTCTTCCTCGCGGTGGTCATGTCGGAGCTGCGCAAGGGCGGTGGCCTGTTCCGCGTGCTGGTCTACCTGCCGGTGGCGGTGCCGCCGGTCGTGGCGATCATGATGTGGAAGTTCTTCTACAACAGCGACTACGGCCTGCTCAACGGCCTGCTCGGACTGGCCGGCCTGGGCCCGTTCCCGTGGCTGCAGGACACCCGGTGGGCGATGCCCTCGCTGGTGCTGGAGGCCACCTGGGCGGGCGCGGGCGGTACGGTGCTGATCTACATCGCGGCGCTGACCAGCGTCCCCAGGGAGCTGTACGAGGCGGCCGAGAGCGACGGCGCGTCGATCCGGCGGCGCGTGTGGCACATCACGCTGCCCCAGTTGCGCGGCGTGCTGCTGCTCATGCTGCTGCTGCAGGTCATCGGCACCTTCCAGGTCTTCACCGAGCCGTTCGTCATGACCGACGGCGGCCCGGAGGACGCGACGGTGACGGTGCTGCTGCTCATCTACCGGTACGCCTTCGTCTACGGCGACTACGGCATGGCCGGCGCGCTGTCGGTGCTGCTGGCGGTCGTGCTCGGCCTGCTGTCGGCGGTGTACCTGCGCATGACGAAGGCTTGGAGCACGACATGAGCGGACTGATCTCCGATTCCGACCGGAAGAAGCGCGGCGTACGCGCGGTGCTCGGCTCGACCCAGTTCGCCGTCTTCCTCGGCGTGCTCTTCGCCGGGCTCGGGCCGATCCTGTGGACGGTCAAGGGGGCGATCTCCCCGACGCGGGAACTGCTCACCGACCCGCTGCGCCTCTACCCGGCCGCCGCCGACTGGTCACTGCTCGCCGAGGCGTGGAGCAGGCTCCGCATCGGCCACTTCATGCTCAACACGGTCGTGCTGGCCGGAGGGTCGTGGCTGGCGCAGATCGTCGTGTCGGTCATGGGCGCGTACGCGCTGTCGGTGCTGCGGCCGCGCTACGGCAAGTACGTCTACGGCGCGATCCTGGCGACGCTGTTCCTGCCGGGCAGCGTGTCGCTCGTCGCGCTCTACCTGACGGTGCTCGACGTGGGCATCGCCAACACCACGTGGGCGGTGTGGCTGCCGCACGCCGCGCACGCCTTCACCGTCCTGCTGATGAAACGCTTCTTCGACGGGATCCCGCGCGAGCTGTTCGGCGCGGCCCAGGTCGACGGCGCCGGAGCCTGGCGGATGTTCTGGTACATCGTGCTGCCCATGTCGAAGCCCATCCTGGCCGTGACGTCCCTGCTGACGATCATGGGCGCCTGGAAGGACTTCCTGTGGCCCATGGTGGCCATCTCCGACGGCGAGATGCACCCGATCTCGGTGGCGCTGCCCAGGCTGGCGGAGTTCGCCGAGGAGAACATGGTCATCGCCGGCATGTTCATGGCGTTGATGCCGCCCGTGCTCGTCTTCATCGTCTTCCAAAAGTACATCGTGCGCGGCGTGGGGTTCACGGGGGTCAAGGGTTGATGCTCAGCAGAGTGCTCGTCACCGGCGCGGCCGGGCTGATCGGCCGGGCCGTCCTCGCGCGCTGCGCGGCCGAGGACGTGCCGGTGACCGCGCTGGTCCTGGAGGATCCGGGCGACCTCAAGGCCGACCGCGTCGTCGTGGGCGACGCGGGCGACCCCGAGGTCGTACGGCGGGCGCTGGAAGGCGTCGAGGCCGTGATCCACCTGGCCGCCATCCCCAGCCCCAACGACAACCCCCCGCAGGAGGTCTACCTCAACAACACCGGCGCCACGTTCGCGGTGCTCGACGAGGCGGGCCGGGCCGGGGTGCGCCGGGCGGTCATCGCCAGCAGCCTCAGCGTGCTCGGCATGCCGTTCTCCCCGCACGGCCTGGAACCGGCCTACCTGCCCGTCGACGAGGCGCACCCGCTGCTGGCCGCCGACCCCTACGCGCTGTCGAAGGAGGCCGACGAGTCCACCGCGCGCATGATCCACCGGCTGTACGGCATGAGCGTGGTGGCGCTGCGCTTCCCGTTCGTCGGCGGCCCCGAGGACCGGCTGCCCGAACGGGCCGCCGACTTCGCCGCCGAGCCGGCCAGGGGAGCCGTCGACCTGTGGGCCTACCTGGACTCCCGGGACGCGGCCACCGCCTGCTGGCTAGGCGTCACCCGGCCAATCGACGGCTCCCACGTGCTGTTCGTGGCCGCCCCCGACACCATCGTCCCGCTGCCCACCGAGGAACTCGTCCGCCACTTCCTGCCCCGTTCCCCACTGCGCGCCGCCCTGCCCGGCAGGGCCGTGCCGATCGACGTGACCAAGGCCCGCCGAGTCCTCGGCTTCGAGGCGGAGCACCTGCACCGGCTCTGACGAACGGAGAGGATCCACCCCCCATGAGATCCCGCATCCATCTCTGGTTACGAACCGTCATCATCTCGCTACTGATCGTTCCACTGCTGGCCGTGCCGTCCCACGCGGCCACGGACATCGACGAGGTCGTCGGCGACTTCGAGTACGGCACGCAGGGCTGGACCCTGGGGCTCGGCCCGGAGTTCCCCGGCGCCAAGGGCACCCTCACCAGCGACGCGGCCGACGCGAAGACCGGAGCGCGCTCGGCCCTGCTGACCGCCGACCTCACCGCCGGCGGCAAGTACGTGGAGGCCGGGTACGCCACGACCGCCGACCTGAAGGCGCTGTCGCTCTGGGCGCGCTCGCCCGCACTGCCCACGGTGACGCTGCGGCTGGTGGACAGCACCGGCCAGACCCACCAGCAGCGGCTGCCGCTGGCCGCGGGAGGCGACTGGCAGCGGCTCACCGTCACCGCCTTCGCCGCCGGACAGTCCTACCTGCACTTCGGCGGGGCCGGCGACGGCGTGTGGCACGGGCCGGCCAAGCGGGTGGCGTTCCTCGTGGAGCGCACCGGGCAACTCGGGCTCGACGGGGTCACGATCACCGCGCCCGCTCCCGACCTCGCCCTGGGGCAGCGGGCCGTGGGCAACGTGTTCGTGCAGCCCGCCCAGCCCTCGTTCGACGTGACGAGCCGGGGTGACGCGCTGACCTGGAGCGTGCGTGACCTGTCCGGCGTGCAGGTGGCCTCGGGCAGCGGAACTCCCGGGACGCTGGCCGTACCGGTCACCAGGCCGGGGCACTACCGGCTCAGCGTGACCGCGACCTCGGCCGGGACGGCGATCGCCACCAAGGAGACCACGTTCGCCGTGCTCACGCCCTTCACCGCGACGGGCGACTCGCCGTTCGGCGTGGCCGGGCACTTCACCCGGGCCGACTGGGGCGCTCCCGGCGGCGACCTGCTGGAACTGGCCGCCAAGGCCGGGGTGCGCACCGTGCGCGACGACGCGTTCTGGGACTCGATCGAGAAGACCAACGGCGTCTACGAGTACGGGCGCTACGACCCGCTGCACGCCACGCTCGACGCCAAGGACATGCGCTGGCTGGCGATCGCCGCCTACACCAACCCCCACCACGACGGGAACGCCACGCCGTACACCGACGCGGGCCGCGCCGCCTACGCCGCCTACGCCTCGGCGTTGATCGGCAGGTACGACCTGCCGTGGATCGAGGTCTACAACGAGTTCAACATCGGCTTCGGCGACCGGGGCAACGGCCCGGCCGACTCGCGCGCCGACTACTACTTCCCGCTGCTGAAGGCCACCTACGAGAAGGTCAAGGCCGACCACCCGCAGGTCACGGTCGTCGGCCCGGCCTCCGCCGGCGTGCCGCTCGCCTGGCTGGAGGAACTGTTCAAACTCGGCGCCCTGAACTACCTCGACGCGGTCTCCATTCACCCCTACGTCTACCCGGGCACCCCCGAGTCGGCCGCCAAGAGCATCGACGACCTCGACGCGCTGGTCAGGAAGTACAACAACGGCAGGTCCAAGCCCATCTGGGTCACCGAGCAGGGCTGGCCCACCCACACCGACGCGCGTGGCGTCACCGAGGCCACCCAGGCCGCCTACGTGGTCCGCACCCACGTGACGGCGCTGGCCAAGGGCGTGCAGCGGTTCTTCTGGTACGACTTCATGAACGACGGCACCGACCCGGCGCTCAACGAGGACAACTTCGGCCTGGTGCGCAACACCGCCGACGCCTCCGGCCGGTGGACGCCCAAGCCCGGCTACGTCGCCTACGCCGCCATGACCAGGCAGCTCACCGGGGCCGCCCACGTCAGGCAGGAGGCCGAGGGCCGGCAGCTGTTCCGGAAGGACGGCCACGACCTGCGCGTCCTGTGGTCGGCCCAGCCCGCGACCGTCTCGCTGCGCACCGACGCCCCGCTCACCGTCACCGACCTGACCGGCGCGAGCGAGGTGCTGCGCCCGCTCGGGGGCCGCGTCACGCTCTCGCTGTCCGGCGACCCCGTCTACGTGCGCGGCGACGCCGTGCTGGAGGACGCCGCCCGCTACACGATCACCGGCGGCGGCGCCGTGGTCGGCGAGAAGATCGAGCTCAAGCTGGCCGTGGACACCACGCGCGGCCCTGCCGTACGCGGCAGTTTCGCCATCGGCGACGTCGACGTGCCGGTGTCGGTGCGCGGCGGGCGCAAGGCCGAGATCCCGGTGTCGCTGCCCGCCGTGCCCCGCACCGGCCCGCTCGACCTGGTCGGCCGCCTGAAGATCCACGGGAGGCCGGTCGCCAGGCTCGGCTCGCGGGTCGAGGTGACGCAGCCGTTCGCGATCACCGCCAGGCACGTGCTCCCGGACGACCTGGCGATCACCGTGCGCAACCTGTCGGCCAAGGAGCTCGCGCCCGGCGACCTCGGCTGGACCTTCGGCGCTCGCACCGGCACGCTCCCGATCGCCGGGACCGTCCCCGCGGGCGGCTCGCGCACCGAGCGCCTCCCGCTGGCGGACCTGCCCGCCGGGCCGTACGAGCTGCGGCTGGGCGCCGTCGCGGGCGTCGGCGTCACCGGCCGGGTGGCCCGCGTCGCCGACGGCGCGCTCAACCGGGCCGACCGCGCCACGATCACCGTCGACGGCGTGCCCGACGACCTGACCGGCCGCCCGGCCGTCGACCTCGCCGACGGCACCGTCAAGATCCCCGCCTACGGCGGCGCGGACGACCTCAGCGGCACCCTCCACGTCACCTGGGACGCCGACCGCTTCTACCTCAGCGCCAGGATCCACGACGACACCCACACCCAGACCAGCACCGGAGCCGACATCTGGCAGGGCGACTCCCTGCAGTTCGCCGTCGCCGCCGGACTGCCCGGCGAGACGCGCACCTGGTCCGAGCTCGGCCTCGCGCTGACCGCCCAGGGCCCGCAGTTCCACCGCTGGCTCGGCGAGGGACCCCAACCCGACGCCAAGGTCGCCGTCACCCGGGACGAGACGGCCCGGGAGACCGTCTACGAGCTGTCACTGCCCTGGGCGGCACTCGCCCCGCTCACCCCGCAGGACGGCCTGTTCAGCCTGTCCGTCGTCGCCAACGACAACGACGGAACCGGCCGCGAGGGCTGGATCGAATGGGGTTCCGGCATCGCCGGGACCAAGAACCCCGCCCTTTTCCGCCCCGCACGATTCATCGGGCAGTAGAGGAGAACCCCCTTGCTACGCGCATCAGCGGCACTCGTCCTCGCCTCCGCCTGGCTCGCGATCCCGCCAGCCTCACCAGCCGCCCCCGTCTCCGGCACCGCCGTCTTCGGCAAGACGCTGGAGACGAGCGGCCTCACCATCGACCCCAGCCCGGGCGGCGACGATCCGGCCCTGCACGTCAAGACCTACGGACAGCGCGACTGCTGGGAGATCGGCGTCGGCCGCCCCAGCCAGTACGTCTACGTCACCGTCGATCCCGCGCTCAAGCACCCGGGGGTCAACCACGCGGCCGTGGACATCGACTACTTCGACGGCCCGACCGGCAAGTTCACCCTCGTGTACGACGCGGGCGGCACCGACATCTGGCACGGCGCCAAGGTCGTCGAGCTGGCCGGCACCAACACGTGGAAGACCGCGCACTTCTTCCTCCCCGACAGCGCGTTCGCCGGCGGCCAGTACGGCCACGACATGCGGATCGCCACCTGGGCCAACGGCATGGGCTCCAGCCCCGCGCCGGTCTGCCTGGGCACCTACACCTTCACACCGTCGCCCATCGCCACCGAGGACGAGCAGGTGAAGGTCACCACGCCGGGCAACCTGTTCAAGCCGGGGGAGCGGGCCACGTTCGGCGTGCTCAGCGGGCACAGGCCCGAGGTCGCCTGGACCGTGCGCGACTACAACCGTGCGGTGGTCGCCACCGGCACCGCCGCCGTCGACCCGGTCACCCGCGAGGGCTCGGTCGACGCGGGCGTGCTGCCGACCGGCTACTACACGCTGAGCGTCGGCGAGCGCACCGCGGGCTTCGCGGTGACCGAGGACACCCCGCCGGAGCAGTCCTCGATGTTCGGCGTCAACCACCATCCGCGCCTCGCCCCCGGCACCACCTGGGAGGACACCACCTCGCTGGCGGCCAGAGCGGGCATCGGTAACGTCCGCGTCGACCTCGTCTACTGGAACACGGTCGAGAAGCCCAAGGGCGAATACCACTTCGACCCGACCCACGACCGCTACGTCGACGACCTGAACGCCAGGGGTCAGCGCCCGCTGCTCTTCCTGGGGCTCGGTAACAGCGACTACGGCTCGATCCCCAACCGGCCCGAGCACTGGGAGGGCTTCCGCGCGTACTCCAAGGCCGTCGCGGAGCACGTCAAGGGCAAGGTCAGCGCGCTGGAGGTGTGGAACGAGTACTACGGCGGCTTCAGCAGCGGCGTCTGCTCCCAGAGCGCCAAGTGCTACGCCAAGCTCCAGGAAGCCGCCTGGAACGGGGTGAAGGCCGCGGCCCCCGAGATCCCGGTCATCGGCGGCTCGTCGTTCAAGGTGCCGCTCGACTGGTGGGAGGAGCTCTTCCGGCTCGGCGCGCTCAAGCACATGGACGCCGTCGCCCTGCACCCCTACCGCGCGCCCGGCGCCCCCGAGGGGATCGGCCTCGACCTGGAGGGGCTCAGGAAGCTGATGCGCACCTACAACGACGGCAAGGAGATCCCGATCTGGATCACCGAGCAGGGCTGGAGCTCGGCCACCGCCAAGGGTGTCGGCGTCAGCGAGAACACCCAGGCCGAGTCGGTGGCCCGCGCGCTCATCGAGGCCAAGGCGGCGGGGGTGGCCAAGTACTTCCTGTACGACCTGGTCAACGACGGCACCGGGCCGGACAACAGCGAGCACAACTTCGGGCTGCTGCGCCGTCCGTCCGCCGACGCGACCGGGATGAACCCGAAACCGTCCTTCCTGTCCTACTCCACCGTCGCCCGTGAGCTGGATGCCGCCGCGTTCCTGGGCCGGGTCGACACCGGCGACCCGGCGCTGCACGCGGCCCGTTTCGCCGGCCGTACGGTGCTGTGGACGGGCGACCGGTCGGCGCGGCAGGTAAAGCTGCGGGCCGGCGCGCCGGTGGTGGTGGCCGACATGCTCGGCGCCGAGCGCACGCTGACTCCGGTCGGCGGCTGGATCCGGCTCACGCTCACGGGCGCGCCGCTGTATGTGCGGGCCGACGTGCGCAAGATCGCCCAGGACCCGCTGGTACGGCTGGCGGCCCCAGAGAAGGTGATGGCCGGGACGACGATCCCGGTCAAGGTGACCGCGCACGGCGGCATGTCGGTGGAGTTCACCGATGGACTTGTCGCCGACGCTCCCGGTATTCGTACTATTTCCGGAAAAATCGTGGCCAAGGGTGTGGTGACCGGTCTGGCTGTGGCCCAGGTCGAGGTCGTCCCCGCCCCGGTCGAGATCAACCTCAAGCCCGGCGACAGCAGACCCGCGACCGGCGCATCCGGCACCGCCGGTCTTCTCGACGGCCGTCTCCGCGTCGAGGTCGCCAACCGTTCCACCGAGCCCGTCGCCGTCAGCTCGATCGACTGGACCTTCGGCGACCGCAAGGGCACCTTCGACACCAGGACGACCCTGCCCCCGCTGACCACGAAGACCGTCGAGGCCGAGGTCACCGGCCAGGAGGCGTACGTGGTGCGGCCGGTCACCGCCACCGCCCACCTCGACGGCGGCGGCACCGCCCAGGACAGCGACGCCTTCGGCTTCAGCCCGGTCAAGCGGGCCACGCCCCGGCTGCGCGACGGCAAGCTGCGGGGCCTCGACGGCGTCCCGGCCATCGACCTGGCCACCGTCGGCACCTACAACAAGATCGACGCCTCCGTCGCCGACGGTGACTTCTGGGCCACCTGGGACCAGCGCAACCTCTATGTCGCGGCCGTCGTGACCGAACCCGTCCACAAGGCCGCGGCCAAGAACGAGTGGCTGCCCGCCGGTGACAGCATCGGCATCGGCCTGCAACCGGGCCAGCCGGGCGACGGCCTCGGCCGGTGGGGCGCGGAGTGGTTCATGCTCTACGCCGGTGAGACGGGCGTGTTCGTCGAGTCGCTGCCCCGCGACTACGGCGTCGGCCCCATGCCGGGCGCCACGGTCGAGATGGCACGCGACGATACGGCCAAGACCACGACGTACCTGGTCACGATCCCCTGGGACAAGATCAGGCCGCTCTCGCCCGCCGAGCCCGACTTCTCGATGACGCTCACCGTCAACGAGAACGACGGCCAGCCCAGGGACAACTACCGCTCGCTGGGCCTGGCCGGCTGGCAGACCTGGGGCGACGGCCTGAACAACTGGAAGCTCGTCCGCTACCAGCAGGTGAGGCTCACGCGATGAAACGGCTTCTCGTGGCACTGCTGCTGCTCGCCGCATCCTCTCTCACCGCGACGGCGGAGGTGTTCACTCTCGTGGTGAGTTCGCCGAGCCTGGTCTTCCACGTGGGGCAGGGGCCGATCCAGATCGGTTCCACCGCCGCCTCGATCAGTTACCGCATCGCCGACGAGAAGAACACGACCGTGCGCACCGGCGTCCGCTGGATGGCCTCGGGCACGTCGACGGTCGCCGTCAACGACCTCGGCCCCGGCTACTACACGCTGTCCATGCACGCCGGGGCCGCGCCGCACCCGACCGACATGACCACCTCCTTCGCCGTGATCGAGCCCGTCCCGGTCATGGGGGAGGAGGCACCCTACGGCGCGGCCGTGCACATCGGCCGCCCAGGTTGGCCTGTGTCGGTGCTCGACGACGCGAGGAAGGCCGGCATCAGCCACATCAGGGAGGACGCCTACTGGAACACGTTCGAGACCACCAAGGGCGGCTACACCTTCCCGGCCGCCTACACCGCCGAGATCGAGCACGCCCAGGCGCTCGGCCTCACGCCGCTGCTCATCGCCAACGGCGCCAGCGGCTTCTACGACAACGGCCGCACCCCGAGCAGCCCCGAGGGTGTCGCCGCCTTCGGCCGCTTCGCCGACGCCCTCATGACGAGGTACGGCCTGCGGAACGTCGAGGTGCTCAACGAGTACAACGCCCGCACCTTCAACACCAGCGTGTGCGGCACCACCCCGGCCTGCTACCTCGACGTGCTCAAGGGCGTGGCGGCAGCCGTCGGCCCCGAGGTCGACGTCGTCGGCCCGGCCACGATCGGCATCGGCAACTGCGCCGGCTGCTTCGCACCGACCCTCGTCGCGCTGGGCGGCCTCGACCACGCCGACGCCTACAGCGTCCACCCCTACCACTACCCGGGCGGCCCCGAGTGGATGGGCGGCGACGGCGACACCATCGCCGGGCTGCGCCAGACGGTCGGCGGCGCGCCCGTCTACCTCAGCGAGATGGGCTGGCCCACCGACACCGGCCACGGCACCACCGAGCTTGAGCAGGCCGACAACCTGGCCAGGCTCTACACGGTCGCCGGGGCCAACGGGGTCAGGCGGATCTACTGGTACGACCTGGTCAACGACGGGCCGGACCCGGCCAACGCCGAGCACAACTTCGGCATGATGCGTCAGCCGGTCGCCGACGGGCTGGTCACGGTCACGGCCAACGCCCCGAAACCGGCGCTGGTCGCCCAGGCGGTGACCGCCCGCATGCTGGGCGCCAAGGCGTACAGCGGGACCGACGGGCCGGCGCAGCCGGCGCGGTCGGCGCGCTACGGCGACACACGCGTGCTGTGGTCGACCACCTCGGCCACGGCGACGATCACCGCGAGCGGCCCGTTCACCACCACCGACGTCTACGGGCGCACCACCACCCGCACCTCACCCCTCACCCTGCCGCTGGGACCCTCACCGATCTTCGCGCGGGGCCCGATCACGAGCGTCACCTAGGAGTGGCATGCACCGGCTGAAACGCTGGAACACCCCCACCGTCTACAACGGCTGGGAACAGATCACCCTGCACGACATCGCCTTCCACCAGGAGGAATCGCGCGACTTCATGCCCCAGATGGGGCCCATGGTGGGCCGGGCGGTCACCGTCGTCATCGAGCCGGGCAACCCGGAGCACCCCGCTGACGTGTGGGAGGACTACCGGCGCTACGTGGCCTCGGTCGACGGGCCGAAGATCGTCGTCGTGCAGGACCTCGACAAGCCCAGGACCGTCGGCTCGTTCTGGGGCGAGGTCAACAGCGGCGCGCACCGCGCGCTGGGCTGCGTCGGAACCATCACCGACGGCGCGATCCGCGACCTGGACGAGATGACCGGCGCCGGGTTCAAGGCCCTCGCCAGGCGGCTGTGCGTCGGGCACGCCCATGTCCGTCCGGTGCGCTGGGGCGTGCCGGTCGAGGTGTTCGGGCAGGTGGTCGAACCGGGGCAGCTCGTGCACGCCGACAAGCACGGGTTCCTGGCGATCCCGGCCGAGGACGAGGACGGGCTGCTGGAAGCGGCGGCCTTCATGGACGCCAACGAGTGCGGCACCGTCATCCCCGCCGCGCAGGCGGCGGGCCGCTCCCACGAGCAGGTGATCGCCGACCTCGGCGCGGCGGGCAAGGACTTCGCCCGCGCGGCCGGAGAACGCTACGGACGGCAAGGAGAATCCCGCTGATGAAGATCACCTTACGGAGCGTGGCCGCCGCCTGCGCGGCCACCCTGGCGGCCGGGCTGCTGGCTGCCCTGCCCGCCCAGAGCGCGAGCGCCGCGGCGGCGGCCACGGCCGTGCTCGGCGCCGACCCCGTCTACACCGGCATCGTCAAGGCGTGGCCGGGCGACGGCGACAAGGACCCGGCCCACGCCGTCAGCGAGCGCGGCGGCGAGTCGTGCTGGCAGATGTCCGGCACGCCGTACAACCGCTACGTCTACGTGGACGTGGCCGACGCCTCGATCCCGGCCGGGGCGACCCGCGCGTGGGTCGTGGTCCGCTACTTCGACGCGGGACCGGTCGGCCTCGACGTCCACTACGACGGCAAGGCGGGCGCCTTCACCGGCAGCGGCAACGTGGCGCTGACCGGCACCGGCACGTGGAAGAGCTCGGTCATCGCGCTCGGCGACATCACCTTCAGGAACCGGGCCAACGGCGCCGACTTCCGGCTCAACGTCAAGGCCGACGCCGCCTCGATGCCCGGCGTGTGCTTCAGCAAGGTCGAGGTGCACTTCACCGACCCGTCGCAACTCACGATCACCAACCCGTCGCTGGTCTTCACCCAGGGCACCAACACGATCGACGTCGCCGCGGCGGCCGACAAGGTCGAGTGGACCATCGGTGACCCGAACGGGGTTCCGTTGAAGTCGGGCACGCTGGCGGTGGCCAACGGCACGATGAAGATCGATATTTCCGATCTCGGACCAGGTTATTACCGGCTGACCGTCTCGACCGGGTTCACCACCCGTTCCACCTCGTTCGGGGTCATCACCCCGAATGCCACGAAGGATCCGTACTTCTCGGCCGCCATCCACTACGGCTGGCAGAAGGACACCGAGGAGCAACTGCTCAAGACGGCCGCCCGGATCGGGTGGACCGAGGTGCGCTCCGACGCCAACTGGTCCGGCATCGAGAAGCAGGCGGGCGTCTACGACTTCACCGCCTCCCTCGACTCCGGCCTGCGCAAGGCGTACGAGAACGGCATCACCACGATGCCGATCCTCGGCTACCGCAACCCGTTGTACGACGGCGGCAAGACGCCCAGCACCCCCGCCGGCCTGGCCGCGTTCGCCCGCTTCGGCGCGGCCACGGCGGCCAACTACGCCCCGTTCACCAAGGACTTCTCGATCTACAACGAGTACAACTCCACCGGCTTCAACGACGGCGCCTGCGGCATCACCCCGCAGTGCTACCTCGACGTCGTCAAGGCCCTCTACCCGGCCATCCACCAGGCGGTGCCCACGGTCAACGTGGTCGGCCCGACCTCGGCCGGCACCCAGCTCGCCTGGCACGACCAGTTCTTCGCCCTCGGCGGCCTGGACTATCTCGACACGCTGAGCGTCAACTTCTACGGCTACGCCGACGCCGGGGCCGGCACGCCGCCCGAGCGGACCGTGATGACGACCGAGTTCCCGCAGCTCGTGGCGAAGGTCAAGGCCAAGAAGAACATGCCGATCTGGATCAGCGAGAACGGCTGGCCCACCCACACCGCCGGCTCCACCGAGGCCCAGCAGGCCGACTACCTGATCAGGGCGCAGACGCTGGCCAGGAGCGCGGGCGCGGACAAGTACTTCTGGTACGACCTCATCGACGACGGCGACAACGCCGGCGAGCGCGAGCACCGCTTCGGCCTGTTCCGCCGCCCGGCCCCCGGCGTCGCCGCCCCGTCGCCCAAGCCAGCCGCCGTCTCCCAGGCCGTGCTGATCCGCAAGCTCGCCGGCCGCACACTCGGCGCCCGCCAGAACGTCGGCGACGCCGACGTCTACTCCTACCCGATCAGCGGTGGCACCCGGTTGTTGTGGGCCACCCAGCCCCGCCCGGTCACACTCGCCGCGCTCGGCGACGTCACGCTGACCGACCAGTTCGGCGCGGTCAGCACGCTCAGGCCGCAGGCCGGCAAGGTGCGGCTCGACCTGGACGGCAGCCCCGTCTTCGTCTCCGGCCTCATCGCCTCGGTCAAGGCCGGCGCCTCACCGCTGTCGGTCAGCGCCCCCGAGCAGTCGGTCACCGGCGAGAAGCTGGCCGTGACCGTCACCGCCGACCGTACCGGCGGCGCCAAGCTGCCGGGCAGGCTGGCGGTGGCCGCCGGCGAGGTCAAGGCCGACCTGGTCACCCGCAAGGGCCGGAAGACGTCGGTCACGCTGGAGTTGCCCGCCACCCCGGCCACCGGCCGCAGGGCGGTCACCGCCACGGTCGCCGACGACCGCGGTCCCATCGCCCGGCTGCGCTCGGGAAGCCAGGTGGTCAAGCCGTACACGGTCAAGGGGCGGCCGATCATCGTCGGGAAGAAGCTCCAGGTCACCGTGACCAACAACAGCCCCGCCACACCGGTCAAGCTGAGTTCCGTCGGCTGGCAGGTGGGCTCCTGGCGCGGGGTGGTCGCCGATCCGGCCGAGGTGCCCGCGCTGGGGTCGGTCTCCGTGGAGGCCCCGGTGCCGGACGCCCTGCCGTACGTGAACTACAGCTACGCGGTCACGGCCGGCAACGCGAGCGACACCGGGTCGCTCAGCTTCAGCCCGATCGAGAAGGCCGGGGCGACCACCCTGGACCCGATCGACCTGGACGGCCTGGGCCGCTGGGTCGGGCTCCGCGGCGGCACGCGGACCGGCCCCGACGACCTGTCCGGGACCATCCGGTTCACGCACAGCCCGGACGCGCTGATCCTGGACGCGGTCATCAAGGACGACGTGCACAACGCCGCCCGCACCGACCCGTCGCTGAACTGGCAGGTCGACTCCGTGCAGTTCAACCTGTACTCGGCCTTCCCCGGCGAGCTCACCGGTGAACGGGTCGAGGTCGGCGCGGCCCTGCTGCCCTCGGGGCCCGCCGCCTACACCTGGACCAGCCCGGCCGGTCCGACCCCGGGCGCCGACGTCGCCATCACCCGGGACGAGACAGCGAAGACCACCACGTACCGCCTGGCCGTACCGTGGGCGTCGCTCGGCTACGACAAGCCGCCGACCGGCGTGATCGGGATCTCGTTCCTCGTCAACGACGCCGACGCGGGAACGGGCGGCGACGCCCGCGACGGGTACCTCGAATGGGGCGGCGGCGTCGGGGCCGCGCCCAAGAACCCCGCCCTGTTCCGCTCCGCCCAGCTCGTCTGAGAGGACCCGCACCGATGCGAATCGTCGCCACGGGCGCGCACCTGACCTACCCGCACGCCAACGGCTTCCACGGCGACCGCCTGCTCCTGGCCCGGTACGAGGCGGGGCGCGGCGCGACCGCCGTGATCAGCGTGGGTCTCGACGGGCAGGACGAGCGTCTCGTGGCGGCGATCGCGCCCAGGCGGGACGGCGTGGTCAGTCCCGCCTACCCCGCCGTCGCCGAGGAGACCGGGCGGGCCGCCTGGATCTGGGACGACGTCCTGTACATCGCGGACGAACCAGGCGAGGCCGAGATCGTCTACACGGCCGCGCACCTTCAGGACGTCTGCGCCATCACCCGCGACGGCGGCAGCGTCGTCGTGGTCAGGGAGACCGGGGCGCGGTGGATCTTCCTCAGGGTAGACCTGGTCACCGGCGCGGCGACCGAACTGTTCACCCGCGACTGGCAGGCCAACCACCCGCACCACAGCCCTTTCGACGAGTCCTGGCTGGCGTACGCGCACGAGGGCCCGGCCCTGGAGATCCCCGACCGGGTCTGGGCCTGGCACGACGGCGGGCACGTCCAGGTGCTGGACCAGGCGGCGATCTCCGCCGATCCGGGCGCGTTCGTCGCCGTCGGCCACGAGCGCTGGCTGCACCACGACCTCGGCGCGGCCGTCGTCGCCTATGGCGACAGTGCGGCCGGGCCACGTGGCCTCTACTTCGCCCACCCCGACGGCCGCCCGCCCCGCCTGGTCGCCGCGGGCGAGCGCCTGTGGCACTGCGACGTCAGCCGCGACGGCCGCTGGGCCGTCGCCGACACCACCGGCCCGGCCGACCGGCCAGGCCGCGGCTGGCAGGACGCTGGCGGCGTCTCCGACGTGCAGCTGATCGAGGTGGCCACCGGCCACCAGGCACGGCTGGCCCGCACCACGGCCACCCGTCACCCGGACCACCCACACCCGATCTTCTCTCCGGCAGGCGACGAGGTCCTGTTCAACCACCAGGGCTCCGTCGCCGCCGTCGCCCTCTAGGGACGCCCCTCATGTCCGGCTTCGGCCGCCGCGCTGCCTACACCGGCGTCGGACTCGTCATGCCGGTCTGATCCAGGTCGTCGAAGCCCAGGACGCGGAGTCCCAGCTCGGCGGCCTGGGTCAGCACCATCTCCAGCCGCGCCGGTGACACGTGGTTGCACTCGTGCGAGTCCGCGACCGCGTGCGCGTAGAACGTCACCGCCTCCTCCCGCGCGGCCGCGCGTACCAGGGCCGAGCGCACGGAGGCGTCGTCGACCCCGGCCGGCTTGAACAGCTTGCCCGTGTCGATCCCCGCCCCGATCAGCACCCTGCGCCCGGCGACCTCGGCGACCGGGGTGAAGATCTCGTCCAAGGTGTCCAGCCCGCCTTCGGCCGGATGCCCGGTGCCGCCGCGCAACCGGCGGAACACCCCGCCCAGCACGGCGTCCGACCGCTCGTCGCGACGGCTCACCGGATAGGCGAAGCTCGCGGCCTCGAACCCGTGCGCGCGCAGCGCCGCCAGGCACGGGTCGACGTCCTCGGCCAGGTAGCCGTCGCCGCCGAGCGCCGCGATCCGGTCGGGCGCCCACAGGTGCCGCAAGCCGTGCGCCCCCACGGTGTGCCCGTCGCCGGCCAGCTCGCGCAATCGCCTCCAGGCGTCGTCGTCGAGCTTGTACGGCTCGCTGATGAAGAACGTCACCCGGGCGCCGTGCTCCCTGAACATCCCGCGCATCGCGCTCCACTCGGGCACGAAGAAGTCGTCGAAGGTCATCAGCAGAATACCGCTCATGGGCATCGAGCTTAGCGTGTTAATGCACTAACTCTGAAGGTCGGCGGTGGAGAGGGTGAACGATCACTTCGGCGAAAGGGGGACCGGCTAGGTGTTCTGTCCAGTGAGGTTGGGTACGCGGCTGGCGGGTGGCAGGCCGTTCAGGGCGGTGTGTCCGCGGTGGTGATTGTAGGTGTGCAGCCAAGCGGGCAGGGCGGCTCGGCGTTCGGTTTCTGAGGTGTATGGCTGGGCGTAGTGCCAGATCACGGCGTTGAGGGCGAGGACGCGTTGGCTGACCCGCGCCCAAAGGCCGTCGGTGGTGCGGGCATTGTGGCGTTCGAGGCCGAGCTGGTTCTTCAACGTCCAGATGATCGCTTCGATGCGCTGGCGTAGCCAGCCGGGGAACGGCAGAGCAGGCGCGGGTTCGTCCTGACGGGCTGGCCGGATCAATCGATGGCCCAGGTCAGCGGCAGCCTTCTCGATGCCGGCGCCCGCGAAACCCTTGTCGCACACGATCGGGCACGGTCCAGGCGCGATCCGGTG
>NZ_BMRC01000058.1 GCF_014648435.1 Nonomuraea spiralis | reverse complement strand
GGACGCCCGCGTGGGCTGGACGCCCGCGTGGGCTGGACGCCCGCGTGGGCTGGACGCCCGCGTGGGCTGGACGCCCGCGTGGGCTGGACGCCCGCGTGGGCTGGGCCTCGCTCTGTCCGAGCCGGTGGTCTCAGCGGCACGTCCGCATCCGCCTGTGCCCTCACCCGACCTCCAGTGGGCCTGGCAGTCGCGTCCGCCAGCCCCGCACCGGCCCCAGCCCGTACGGCGCGTTCCGGCGGCTAGTGGACGATCGCCACCATCACGTCCGACGCCGACGGCCGTTCCTCGGGACGCTTGTTCAGGCACGCCCCCACAACCCCCCGCAGCGCAGGCGGCAACGGCGACAGATCCGGATGAAACGTAAGCACCCGATGGAAGACGGCAGGCACGGTGTCCTCCCCGAACGCAGGCCGCCCCGTGGCCGCGAACATCATCGTCACCGCCCAGCTGAACACGTCGGACGCAGGCCCCACAGGCTCCCCGGTCAACTGCTCAGGCGCCATGTACGGCGGCGTCCCCACCATCTTCCCCGACGTCATCGTCATGTTGTCGAGCGCCCTGGCGATCCCGAAGTCGATCACGCGCGGCCCGTCGTGCCCGATCAGCACGTTGCTCGGCTTGAAGTCACGATGCACCACCCCGGCCTTGTGGATGGCCGCCAAGGCCCCGGCTGTGGATAACGCGAGCCGCGTCAGGCTGTCCTCGTCACGCGGCCCGTGCCGCCGTACGAGCTGCTCCAGCGACGGCCCCTCGACGTATTCCGAGACGATGTACGCGTGTTGCCCGTTGACGTTCACGTCGAGCACCCGGGCTGTGGAAAACGTGGCGACCCGCCGGGCCGCGTCCACCTCCCGCGCGAACCTCGTACGCGCCGTCTCGTCGACCAGATCGTGCAGCACCTTCACCGCCACCCGAACCCCGTTGGGGGCCATGGCCAGATAGACGGCCCCCTGCCCGCCGCGCCCGAGCTGGTGTATCACCCGGTAATGCCCGATCCATTCCGGCTGCCCGGAAGGCTGGTGACGGGTGGGCGCCGTGGTGCGCTGATGCAGGTCGGCGGGCCGGTACTGCGGGACCGGCGCCTGCATGGGCACAGGCACAGCCGGCTGGAAGCGCGCCCGCGCCATCGCCGGCACCAGGACGGCCGAATGGGCGATCCCGCCGATCCAGCTGATCACGAACCCGAACGACACCAACGTGGACATCGGCTCCGGAATGCTGTCGACCTCGTCGTACAGGATGATGGCGATGACGAACGAGCCGATGAGGACCAGGTAGACGCATGCGGCGACGGCCTGCAACGTGCTCCGCAGCCAGTACGCCGCGAACCCCATCGTGAACGGGGTCGCCAGCCCGCACGAAACGAGGGCCAGGACGGCCCACCCGATGGCGGCCGCCCACGCCCCGCCGCTGGGACGGACCGGATGGCTGTACGGCATGGCCGAGAGACTATCGCCATGCAGTCGCTCATATCGGACAGTCGCCCAGCCTGTGGATAACTTCCCGTCAACCTGTGGACGGCTGTGGAAAAACTGGGGACAACGGTCTTGGCTCATTCACCTCTGCCGCCAAGTACGTCATGATGTTGAACCATGGCGCGGATACCGGGAGTCGGACTGGCGAAAGGGCTGTCCATCACCCTTCGCCACATGCTGCGCAAATCGGTCACACAGCAGTATCCCGAGGTCAAGCCCGCCCTCCCGCCCCGCAGTCGAGGCGTTATCGCCCTGGTTGAGGAAAATTGCACCTCTTGCATGCTCTGTGCCCGAGAGTGCCCCGACTGGTGCATTTACATCGACTCCCACAAGGAGACGATCCCGGCGCCGGAAGGCGGCCGGCCCCGCCAGCGCAATGTGCTCGACCGGTTCGCCATCGACTTCGCCCTGTGCATGTACTGCGGCATCTGCATCGAGGTCTGCCCCTTCGACGCCCTCTTCTGGTCGCCGGAGTTCGAGTACGCCGAGGGCGACATCCGTAACCTCCTGCACGAAAAGGACAAGCTGGCCGCCTGGACCCAGACCGTTCCTCCGCCGCCTGCCCACGACCCCGGCGCCGAGCCGCCGAAGGAACTGACCGCCGCACCTCGCCGCCCCGCAGCCCGTACGGCAGCCGCCCGCCCCGGAGCGACACCGGAGGCGCCGGGCACCACCGGCGCCCGGCGCCCCGCACGAGAGCGCGGCCCCGCAGGGGCCGGCGAAGGCGCCCGCCCCTCCGAAGGGACCGCCTCCGGGGAGCCGGGCGGCGCGGTCGGCGACGTGACCAAGGGCGCCCAGCCTGAGACGGGCGCGGAATCGGCGGCGCTCAGCCCTGAGCCCGCCGACACGACTCCGTCCCCCGGAGGGGGCGACGCCGGTTCGCCCACCGGGCGCGCCGACGCCGGTCCCTCGGCGGAGGGTGCGGATGCCGGTCCGGCCGCCGGAGAGCGGGCCCCGCACGGGCCCGAGCAGGGGGAGCGGGCGCGCGAGGAGGCCGGTCCCGCAGAGGCCGCCCCAGGCGAGGGCCCTGCGGCGCCGCCATCCGTCGCGGGCCGGCGTGAGCGTACGCGCAGGCCCATGTCCAACGTACGAGGCATCCGCCCGCCAGGCGCCCTCCCGCCCAGCCCCCAACCCGCCGAACCGCCATCCCCAGCGCAGGGCCAGGAGCCGGGCGACACCGCTTCCCCGGAGACGGCGCAAACCCCAGAAGGGACGAAGCCGCCAGAGGCGACCGGACCGTCAGAGGCGGCGACCCCGTCGGAGGGGACAAAGCGGTCGGAAGCGGCGAAGGGCGCGGTGCCCCCCGAGCCGGAGGGCGACGCATCCCACGTCGAAGAGGACGCCCCCGCTCCCCAGGCAGGCGAGGAGACGAACCACACCTCCGCCCAAGACCAGACCGGACAAGCTTCAGAGGAGCGCCCGCCGGGAACGACTTCATCCACAGGCGAGCCACCCTCGAACAGGTTTTCCACAGGCACGGGTGAACCGTCACCGGAACCCGGCCCGGCGGAGCAGACTTCTTCCGCGAGCCCGCGCAGGCGCAGGATGGCCGATCCAAGGTCCATCCGACCGCCGGGGCGGCTCGGCCCTGACGACCCAGAGGAGTCTGAGGAGGAGTCGTGACCGAGGCGGTGCCCTCCTACCTGTCACCCACCGGGCAAGAGATCGTCTTCTTGCTGCTGGGCGCGGTAGCGGTTGGATCGGCGCTGCTTGTCGTCACGACCAGACAGCTCGTCCACGCGGCCCTGTGGCTCGTGGTCTCCTTCGGCGCGCTCGCGGGCTGCTACCTGGTGCTGACCGCCGAGTTCGTGGCCTGGGTCCAGGTGCTGATCTACGTGGGCGCGGTCGTGGTCCTGATGTTGTTCGGCATCATGCTCACCCGCGCGCCGATCGGCCGTTCCGCCGACCTCGACAGCGGCAACCGGCCGGTGGCGGCCCTGGTGGCGGTGGCGACGGCGGCGGTCCTGGTCACGGTCGTGATCGACGGTTTCCGCACGGCGTACACACCGCTGAAACCGGGTCAGGGGGCGGCGAAGGAGCTCGGCGCCAGCGTCTTCGCCACCTGGGTGCTGCCGTTCGAGGCGCTGTCCGTGCTGCTGCTCGCCGCATTGATCGGAGCCATCGTGCTGTCCCGTACGGACATTCCCGGCTCGCCGCCCGATCAGAACGGGGGTGCCTGATGCACGTCGTCTACCCGGCGGTCGTCTCCGCGCTCCTGTTCTCCGTGGGCGTCTACGGTGTGCTCGCCCGACGTAACACGATCCTCGTGCTGATGTCGGTCGAGCTGATGCTCAACGCCGTCAACCTCAACCTGGTCGCGTTCGACGTGTGGCTCCGCGACCGCCTCCACAGCGGTCAGGTGCTCACCCTCTTCGTCATCGTCATCGCCGCCGCCGAAGTCGGCCTCGGCCTGGCGATCGTCCTGGCCCTCTACCGCAACCGCCGCACGGTCGACCTCGACCACCTCCGCGACCTGGCCGAGCCCGCCGCCGACGGCGATCGTCCAGAGGCCCTGGTCCCCAGCGGCGCACGCACGAGCACGACCCCCTCCAATCAGGGCGACCTCGCCCCCGCAGGCGACCGCCGCCCCACGGCACCCCCAGCCCCCGACCCGGCGCCCCCGGACAGCGACCACCGAGCCGAGCGAGGAGACACGCCGTGACGACGTTCCCGCTGCTGGCCGTACTCCTGCCCACTCTCGCCGCAGCCGCCGGCCTGCTGCTCTCCCGCTGGCCCCACAACCGCACACCGGCTCAGGCGCAATCACCGCCCCCCACGGCCAAGGCACGACTCGCGGCCGCCGAGAAGGCCACCGGCGAACGCGCGAACACCCGGGCCGCCTGGATCGCCATCCTTCCGACCGCCGCCTCGGCCGTCCTGGCCCTCTGGCTGGCCTGGGGCCCCGGGTTCGCGTACCTCGAAGGCGACACCGCCTCCGAGCCCGTAGGCCGTACGTACGGCACGGTCGTCACCGGCGGCATCCCGATCTCGCTCACCCTCCAGGCCGACGACCTGTCGGCGGTCCTCGGCGTCCTCGTGACGCTCGTGGCGCTGGCCGTCCAGGTCTACTCGGTCGGCTACCTCAAGGACGACCCCCGCTACCCCTCCTACAGCGCCTTCATCAGCCTGTTCACCGGCGCGATGCTCCTGGTGGTCTACGCGGGCGACCTCCTGGTCCTCTACGTGGGCTGGGAGATCATGGGCCTGTGTTCCTACCTGCTCATCGGCCACTGGTGGGAAGACCGGGGCAATTCGCGCGCGGCGGTCAAGGCGTTCCTCGTCACCCGGCTCGGCGACGTCGGGTTCCTGTTCGGCATCTTCGTCCTGGGCACGTCGGCGGGCAGTTTCCGCATCGCCGACGTGCTGGCGAGGGTGCCCGAGATGTCCGCGGCCACCCTGACGACGGCCACCATGTTGCTGCTGTGCGGCGTCGCGGGCAAGAGCGCCCAGGTGCCGCTGCACACCTGGCTGCCGGACGCCATGGCCGGCCCGACCCCGATCAGCGCGCTGATCCACGCCGCCACCATGGTCGCCGCCGGCATCTTCATCGTGGCCAGGCTCTTTCCCGCCTTCCTGCACGCTCGTCCGACGCTCGACGTCCTGGCCGTGATCGCCGCGATCGGCATGCTGGGGGCCGCGCTGGCCGCGTTCGCCCAGGACGACCTGAAACGGGTGCTCGCCTACTCCACGGTCAGCCAGCTCGCCTACATGGCCGGCGGCCTGGCCGCGGGCTCCGACAGGGCGGCCATCTTCCATCTGCTGACGCACGGGGCGTTCAAGGCCCTGCTGTTCCTGTGCGCGGGCGCGGTGATCCACCACGTCGGCTCCAACCTGATGACCCAGATGGGCGGGCTGCGGCGCGAGCTGCCGGTCACGTTCGTGACGATGACGGTGGGGTTCGCCGCTCTGATGGGCATCCCGCCGGCCAGCGGCTTCTTCAGCAAGGACGGCATCCTGTCCGCCATGGACGGCGCGCTGGCGGGCGGAGGCCTGACGGACGCCGCCGCGCTGCTCCTGTACGGCTGCGCGCTCGCGACCGTCGCCGTCACCGGCGCGTACGCCACCAGAGCGTGGCTGCGCACGTTCTTCGGCACGCCGAGAGTGGTGGCGCTCCCCGAGCCCGAGCCCGGCACGGCCCACGTCGTCGACGTCACCGAGGCGCCCCGGACCATGCTCGTGCCCATCATGCTCCTCGCCGTCCCGGCCCTGCTGCTGGGCTTCGCCGGGCAGCCGCACGTGGACCTGTCGGTGGCCGCGATCAGCGTCGTGCTCGCGCTGCTCGGCGCCGGGGTGGTCTACGCGGTGTGGCGCGGCGACCCCGTCGCCGACCCGGCCCGCCTGCTCGGCCCGCTGCGGGTGCCCTGCGAGCGCGCGTTCTACGTGGACGGCCTCTACGCGGCGCTGATCGTCCGTCCGATCATGGCCCTGGCCGGGCTGGTCGTCAGAACGGACGACGTGGTCGTCGACGGCGCCGTCCGAGGGGCGGGCCGTACGGCCCGCGGCCTGTCCGGATGGCTGCGCCTGACCCAGAACGGCAACGTCCAGCTCTACGTCAGCGGCGTCCTCGCCGGCGTGCTCCTGATCGCGGTGGGGGCGGTGATGCTCACATGACGACTCCGCAGCCCCGCCGGGGCGATGACGCTCACGCCATGGGCCACAGGCGGGCAGGCGCGAGCCCGCCTCCGCACAGGACGGTGGTGACCTCATGACAGGCTGGTTGCCGATCGCGCTGCTCGCCGTGCCGCTGCTCGGCGCGCTCCTGCTCCTCCTCGTCCCCGAGGTGCTCCGCCCCGCCCTGCGCACGTACGGCCTGATCCTCTCGGGAGTCACGCTGGCGCTGGCCCTGGTCATGGTGGCGACGTTCGACCACGGGCAGGCGACGCGCCTGCAGTTCACGGTCGACCAGCCCTGGATCCCCGGCCTGGGGCTCCGCCTCCACCTGGGCGTGGACGGCATCTCCCTGCCGCTTGTGGTGCTCACCGCGCTGCTGACGTTCCTGTGCTTCGGCTACCTCTCCTGGGGCCGCCCCCGCACGCCGAGCCGGTTCCTGGGAAACCGGCCGAGAGCACTCGTGTTCACGCTGCTGGTGCTCGAAGTCGGCATGATCGGCACGTTCCTCGCCCTCGACCTGCTGCTCTTCTTCGTCTTCTTCGAGATCGTGCTGATCCCGATGTTCTTCCTGATCGGCATCTGGGGCGGGGCGGGCCGCAGGGCGGCGTCGATCAAGTTCATCCTGTACACGCTGCTCGGCTCGGTCGTGATGCTTCTCGGCCTGCTGCTCGTGTGGACCCAGACGGGCACCTTCGACATGGCGCGACTGGCCGCGGCCCACGGCGCGGGAATGTCCAGGTCCGTACAGATCCTGGCGTTCGTGGCGATCGGGGTGGGTCTGGCGGTCAAGACACCGATGTGGCCCCTGCACACCTGGCTCCCCGACGCCCACACGGAGGCCCCGACCGTCGGGTCGGTCCTGCTGGCCGGAGTGCTGCTGAAGATGGGCACGTACGGTTTCGCCAGGATCGCCATCCCCGTCCTCCCCGAGGGGGCGACCGCGGTGGCGCCGTGGCTGGGGGCGTTCGCCGTGGTCGGCATCATCTACGGCGCCCTGGCCTGCCTGGCCCAGCGCGACCTCAAACGCATGATCGCCTACTCCTCCGTGGGCCACATGGGTTTCGTCCTGCTCGGTTTCGCCACCCTGACCCCGACCGGCATCAACGGCGCCCTGTTCGCCAACGTCGCCCACGGCCTGATCACCGGCCTGCTGTTCTTCCTGGCCGGGGCGATCAAGGACCGCTATCACACGGCGGACATGCCCAGCCTCGGCGGCGGCATGCTGGCCACGATGCCGCGCCTGGGCTCGGTGCTCACGTTCGCCGCGATCGCCTCGCTCGGGCTGCCGGGGTTGGCCGGGTTCTGGGGGGAGATGCTGGCGCTGTTCGGGGCGTTCCAGCCGGCGAGCGGCCTGCCGCGTGCGCTCTTCCTCACGTACATGGTGATCGGCGGCTTGGGGGCGGTCCTGACGGCCGCGTACTTCGTGCTCATGTTGTCCCGGGTCACCCACGGCCGCCCGCCGGGAGTCGTCGATCAACAACAGACTCCGCCGTCCGGCGAGACGCCGGACGAACGCCCGGTGGCGCCTCTCGGCTCGGACGAGTCGCTCGCGGAGCAGGCGGCGATCGCGACGCTCGAAACCGAACAGGCCCAGCGGGGGATCAGGGTCGATGATCTCCGGTCCTACGAGCTGGCGGCGTGGACGCCGTTGGTCGTGCTGATCGTGCTCTTCGGGCTCTGGCCCGGTCTCCTGCTCTCCCTCACCACACCGGCCGTGCAGACCCTGCTGGGAGCCCTGCCATGATCCAGCAGATCGACTACTTCGTGATCGCCCCGCCGCTGGCGCTGGCGGTGGTGGCCGGGCTCGTGCTGCTGCTCGACGTGTTCCTTCCCGTCGGGACACGCACGCGGTCCGTACTCGGGCTGGTGACGCTGGCGGGGGTCGTCGCCGCCCTCGGCTTCGTGATCGCGCAGGCCGTGAGCGGTACGCCGCGCGCGACGTTCTGCGTTCCGCCCAACCTCGCCGGCGGCGGATCGGGCACACTGTGTTCGTTCGTGGCAGACCGGTTCACGACGGCCTTCGCGGGGCTGGTGCTGGTCGCGGCCCTGGTGATCATACTGATGTCGATGACCGAGCTGGCCGGGGGCGGCATCCCCGCCGGAGAGTGGTACTTCCTGCTGCTCTGCACCCTCGTCGGCGCGGTGACCCTGCCCGCCTCCCGCGACCTGGTCATGCTCGTGGTGGCGCTCGAACTGGTCTCGCTCCCGGTCTTCGCCCTCACCGCGCTGAAACGTTACGACGGCCGCGCCTCCGAGGCCGCGGTCAAGCTCTTCGTCGTGTCGGTCGTGTCCACGGCCATCATGTTGTTCGGCGTCTCCCTTCTCTACGGCATCTCCGGGACGGTCTACCTCTCCCGCCTGGCCGCCGTCCTGAGTGGCGGTATCGCGGCGCCGGGAGCGGCGGCCGGCACGCATTCCACGGCGCTGGAGACGGCCCATGGGCTGCCCGCGGTCGTCACGGTGGGCGTCGTCCTCGTGGCGGCCGGGTTCGCCTTCAAGATCGCCGCAGTGCCGTTCCACTCCTGGGCGGCGGACGTCTACCAGGGCGCGCCGATCCCCGTGGCGGCCCTGCTCTCGGTCATCTCCAAGGCGGCCGGGTTCGCGGGGCTCATCCTCGTGCTGGTCACCGCACTCGCCGGCCAGTCGTCCACGTGGGGGCCGGTGATCGCGATCGTCTCGGCGCTGACCATGACCGTGGGCAACCTGCTCGCCATGCGTCAACGCTCGGCCGTACGCATGCTGGCCTGGTCCTCGGTCGCGCAGTCCGGCTACGTCCTCGCCCCACTGGCGATCGCCGCCACGGCGGCCACGCCGCAGGCCGCGACCGGCACATCCGTCGCATACCTGGTCATCTACGCGGCCATGAACCTCGGTGCCTTCGCCGTCGTCATGCTCGTCTCCAGGACCGCCGCGCGCAACGAGCTCGACGACTATCGCGGCCTGGTGTTCCGCAGTCCGGCGGCCGGGATCGCGCTGGCGTTCTGCCTGGTCTGCCTGGCAGGGTTGCCGCCGGGGCTGGCCGGTCTCTTCGCCAAGATCTTCGTGTTCGGAACGATCGTCGAGGGCGGTCTGGGCTGGCTCGCGCTGGTCATGGCCGTCAACACCGTGATCGGCCTCTACTACTACGCGACCTGGGCGGCCCGCCTCTTCGCCCCCACGGGCGAGCGGGCCCTACGACGGCCGTCCCCTGCGGCGTGGCTGGCCGTCGGACTGGCCCTGGGCGTGGCGATCCTCTTCTCGGTCGCACCACAACTGGTGCTGGACATGACGTCCTTATCGGCCACGGGCTGACCGAGAGCGGATCACGAGGGCTGTCGGCCGGGCCACGACCCGCCTTCCTCCCCGGACAACACGGGCAAGTCGCGCTCCGCCCGCGGCTGTGCACGCCGGGGAACGATAGACCGGGTCATCATCGTTGGACGAGGTGAAACCCGGACCACGAAGGGGGGAGACCTTGCACCACAACGGTCTGCGTACCGCCATCCTCCTGGGAGGTCTGTCGGCGTTCATCATCGTGGTGGGCGCGTGGCTGGGCGGTGGCACCGGTCTGCGGATCGCGTTCGTGCTGGCCCTGCTGAGCAACGGCGTCGCCTACTTCTTCTCCGACCGCATCGCGCTGTCGGCCATGCGGGCCAGGCCGGTCAGCGAGGTCGAGCACCCGACCCTGTACCGGATCGTCCGGGAGCTCTCCACCGAGGCACGCCAGCCGATGCCCCGCCTGTACATCTCGCCGACCGTGCAGCCGAACGCGTTCGCGACGGGCCGCAGTCCACGGCAAGCCGCCGTGTGCGTCACGTACGGCCTGACCCAGCTGCTCGACGAGTCCGAGCTGCGCGGCGTGGTCGGGCACGAGCTGTCGCACGTGTACAACCGGGACATCCTCGTCTCCTCCGTGGCCGGCGCGCTGGCCACGATGATCACGTGGCTCAGCTACGTGGCCGTCTTCTTCGGCGGCTCCGACGACGACGAGGGCCCCGGCTTCCTGGGCGCCCTGCTGATGATGATCCTCGGCCCTGTGGCGGCCGGGATGGTCCAGATGGCCATCTCCCGTACGAGAGAGTTCCAGGCCGACGAATCGGGCGCGAGGCTCACGGGTGACCCGCTGGCCCTGGCCTCGGCACTCCGCAAGATCGAGATGGGCGCGCGCAGGTTGCCGCTCCCCGAGAACAGCCGTCTCACCTCGGCGTCCCACATGATGATCGCGAACCCGTTCAGCGGATCCGGCTTCGGCCGCCTCTTCTCGACGCACCCGCCCACGTCCGAGCGGGTGGCAAGGCTGGAGCGGATGGCCGGCTACCGCCGCTGACGTTCCCGGTCCCGTGACATCGGGGAGCCGGTGTTCGCCGTGCACCCGTCCAGGCCCTCAAGACGACCGAGAGGCCCGAATCGGGCGGGTTCTGGCTCCAGGTCCCTCTGGGGCCGGTTCGAGCCCGCGGGACTGCGAGCGCCCGCGTACGTCCGGCCCGGCCTCGTGACCGCCTTGGCTTGATCGGGGGGACGCTACCCGAGCTCTCCGGTCGCCGTGACCTTCCTCAGAATGGCCGCCAGGTCCTCGGGGAAGAAGGTCTCGTCGGTCCCTTCGAGCTCCTCAGCGCTCCACCACCGATGACCGGTCGTCGTCTCCTTCTCGATCTGTTCCATGTGATCGAACGAAATGGCCGCGTCGTGTGTCCGGATCGCGAAAAAGGTCTGATCCTGTGTGATCGCGTAATCAGCCCAGATGAACTCGATCGTGCTGGTTCCGTACGGACCGGCGAACTCCTCCACGTCCCGCCGGATCCCGACTTCCTCGTACAGTTCGCGCGCGGCGGCCTGCTGAAGCGTCTCGCCGTCCTCCGTCGCACCGCCGATGGTGAACCAGAACGGTTCGTCCGGCCGTTTCGGATCAAAGCCGTGCAGCAGCAGAACCCGGTCCTGTGCATCGACAGGCAGGACACGTGCCGTGAACCGGCGCAAAGGGATCTTCGTCACGGTTGTCGAGCTTACGATGCGGAGTTCGCCCCCGTTGTCACCGAAACGCAGGCCCGAGGCACAGGAGGGCGCGTACGCCGCCATGTGCCCCGGATGCCGACCTGTCAGCGGTAGTTCACGAATTGCAGAGCGATGTCCAGGTCCTTGCCCTTGAGTAGAGAAATGACGTCCTGCAGATCGTCCTTCTTCTTCGAGCTGACCCGGAGCTCTTCGCCCTGGATCTGCGCCTTGATCCCCTTCGGACCCTCGTCCCGGATCAGCTTGGAGATCTTCTTCGCGTTCTCCTGGTCGATGCCCTCCTTGAGGCTGACCAGCATGTGGTACTCCTTGCCCGACAGCTTGGGCTCGCCCGCGTCGAGGACCTTCAGCGAGAGCCCCCGCTTGATCACCTTCTCCTTGAACACGTCGAGTACGGCGTTCGCGCGCTCCTCGCTGTTCGCCTTGATCACGATGTTGTCCTGACCGGACCAGTTGATGCTCGCCCCGGTCCCCTTGAAGTCGAAGCGGTGTCCGATCTCCTTGACCGTCTGGTTCAGCGCGTTGTCGACCTCCTGACGGTCGATCTTGCTGACGATGTCGAAAGATGAATCGGCCAAAACACCCATCCTCTCGGCTGTGAAAGCGTTATTCGGGATCCCGCTTCCCCGCCATACACGAAACCTGTTCGTCGTACGCCGAACGCGCGGACCCAGCGAACGAGCCTAGCCAGCATCGGCGCGCCGCGCAGTCCACGTACACCTGACGCGGCTTGATGCGGTCCCCTTCACGGCGGAACATGGCACTGGACCCACATTTCGCAGTTTCCGATCGTATTGGTAGGGATCATGCGAGTCATCGGAGCCGGCTTCGGCCGTACCGGAACGTTGTCCACGAAAGCCGCACTGGAACGCCTGGGCTTCGGCCCATGTCATCACATGACGGAAGTGATCCAGAACCCCGTCCACATCCGCCGCTGGCTGGACCTCGCCGAAGGCCGCCCCATCACCTGGGACACCCTCATGTCCGGGTACGCCTCCTGCGTCGACTGGCCGGCCGCCTCGTACTGGCGCGAACTGGCCCACCACTACAAGGACGCCAAGGTCATCCTCACCGTCCGCGACCCCGAACGCTGGCTGGCCAGCATGAACGCCACCATCTTCAAACGATCCGCCCGCGCCCGCACCTGGTCCGGCCGGACGATGGCCAGCATCTCCAGCCTCCTCGACACGGACTTGGCGGCATTCATCCGGATGGCCCGCCTGGTCGTGAGCGAACGCGTCTTCGGCGGCGACACCCCCGACACCGAACTCGCCCTGAAGATCTTCAAAGAACACGTGGAGGAGGTCAAAGCCACCATCCCCCAGGACCGCCTGCTGGTGTTCGAGGTCACGCAGGGCTGGCAACCACTGTGCGACTTCCTGGACGTACCAGTACCAAACGAACCCTTCCCCAGAACGAACGATGCAGCAGGCTTCGACCAGCACTCACGAGCGATGGGACGCCTGCTGTTCCGGCGCAGCCGATGACCCCGATCCGGCTCGGGACAAACCGGTGTCACGTACACCTCGGAAGTCCGCTATTCTTCTGTCTGTCGCCGCGAGAGCGGATGGCACGGCAGGTTGCCCGAGTGGCCAAAGGGAGCGGTCTGTAAAACCGTCGGCTCAGCCTACGCAAGTTCGAACCTTGCACCTGCCACCAGCAGTAACAGCAGTTCAGAGGCCCTACGGGGCCTCTTCTGCGTTTCAGGGGTGTGCAACCAGATGCCGCCGTGAGTGGCCCGTTGTCGCTGGTCCACCAATATACGTGTAATGATCTTGGGCGCGTTTCCGCAGGTCGGCCCTTGGTTTTGGTCAGTACGCAGGCAAGAACAAGAGCCCCGGTGGTGGCCGGGGCTCTCGGTGTGGTTGGGCTGTGCGTCATGCGACGAAGGCGTCGCCGATCCGCTGGTTGGCGATGTCCTGCTGTCCGTCGATGCACTTGGCGTAGACCCGCAGGAGGACATCGACGCTGTGGCCGGCTCTTTCGGCCACGTCCGGGGCGGAGACGCCCACGTTGAGCCAGAGGGACACCGCCGCGTGCCGAAGGTCGTACGGGCGTTTGGCGAGCGGGGAGGCGACCTGCGCGGGCGTGAGGGCCAGGAGGCGGGCGGCCTGCCAGACCTCGGTGTAGGCCGTTGAAGCTACGACTCCGTCCCGCTCACTGCGGAAGATTCGGCCGTCTTTGGCCGTCCCGTACTCTGCGATGTGGGCGCGGAGGATCTTGACCAGTTCGGGCGGGATGGGCACGGGGCGGACGTCCTGTCTGCCGCGGTGCTTGAGGCCGCGTTCTTCGTGTGCGTTGCCGGTGTCGGTCCATTGAGTGTTCACCTCCGGGCGGGATACGTCGATGGTGAGGCGTCCCCAACCGGAGGCGGGGAGGTGGCAGTCCTGGATACGGAGGCCGACCGCTTCGGCCGGGCGTAGGGCGGCGTAGTACATGCACGAGAAGAGAGCCATCAGGCGCCGGCCTCTGCCGCGTCGGCCTACGTAGGTCACGGCGGTCAGCAGTTCTTGCGCCTGGCGTGGGTTGACGACGACACGAGGGTCTACGGTCTCGGTGGTCTTGGGTGGCTTCCACTTGATCTTGTGCAGCGGATTTGCCGAAAGCTCCTCCAGCTCCACTGCGTACTCCAGGAGGGCATGGAAGACGGCGCGCTTGCGGGCGATCGTTGTGGAGGCCGCCGCCTTGCCGTCGAGGCACAAGGTCAGGGCGTGCAGGGCGAGCCGTACCGTCTTGGCCTCCTCCAGGCTTGCCAGGTCGAGTGAAGCGGCCTTCATCCAGGCCACGGCGGAGGCGTACTGCGGCGGTACGTCCGGACGCTTGTCCCCTGGCAGGAGAAGACACTTGCGGAGCACGGTCCGAAGCTCCCGAGCGTCCGGGCGCCCCATGCGGTCCTTGGTCAGGGCAGGAAGGATCGTTGCCAGCGCGTCGGACATGCTGTCTCGGCTCTTGGCCGCCGCGTGTGTCCACTTCATCTCTATGAACGCCTGCGCGAACTCCAGGATGCTCCGAGCATCCTTGGCGTTGAGCATCGACGTCGGGAGCCCTGATTCCACGTCGAAGGCCTCACCGCGCTTGGCAGCCTGTCGCAGGTCGGACAGGAAGCTGTCGGCCAGGGCCTTGGTTCGGTAGGTCTTGGAGGAGCGCTTGCGGGCGACCGACCAGCGAACGACGTATGACGGCGTCTTGCTGGACTTGTTGCGGCTGATCTCGAAGAACTTCACGTCGTACGAAGTCGTCATCCGGTGCTCCTGAGGGATTCGAGCCAGGCGTTGAGATCGCTGCGGTAGATGCGGAGTTCGCCGTTGGGCAGGCGGATCCCCTCGGGTGCCTTGCCGATCTCACGCCAGCGGTAGAAGGTGCGGCGGGAGACTCCGCCAAGCTCGGTGAGGACCTGGCGGACGGTCAGGAGTTCGTCGTGCTTGGTCATGCGGCCCTCCCCATGTCGTCGGTTGCCGAAAGGTCTTGTCCGGCTGCTCTGGCTTCCAGGTCTCTGAGGTGTGCTCGCCAGCGTTGGCGTTCGGCCACGGTTCGCAGGAGGCGTACCGCCAGCGGCGGCACGTTGGCGTCTCCGGCCGGGACGGGACGCCAGACGTAGCGGTGCGGGTCGGTGGGTTCGTCGGCCTGGCCGAGGGCTTCCAGGACCCAGGTACGGCGGTCCTGCTTGTGCTCGGCGAGCGTCTTGTTCGACCACTTGCGGGAGACCAGGACCCGGCGGCCGGCGTAGCCGAGGTGTTCGGGCTTGTGCGCCTTGGAGCGGCACCGGCCGGGAACCATCCCCGCCTTGGCGTTCTTGGGCTGGACGCCGTAGCGCAGCCAGTTCGGGCAGGTCGGCGAGCAGGGCTCGTAGCGCAGGGCATCGACCATGCGGGCGGCGTGCTCGCGCTGGGCCTGGCCGCCGTCGAGGCTGTCGCCGATGGACTTGGTGAGGTACTTGGACAGGTAGCGGATGCATTGGTCGGCGTCTGGAGTGCCGGCGAGAACACCTTGCACGTCCACCTGAGTGCCGAAGCGCAGTACGTGGAGGGGTTCGGCGTTCTCGTCCAGGGCGTCGAGGGCTTCGTCCCAGGTGGGCAGAAGCTCGCCAGTGCTCGGGTCGAGGTAGCCGTTCCCGTCCTGCCAGATGGGCAGGTGGTCGCCGTCGAAGCGCACATCGTCGGTTGAGGGCCACCACACCTGGTGATAGGTGGCGGCGGCTATCTGCTTGATCTCGGCGCGCGGGAGCGTTCCCCGGATAGCCATGTGCAGGTGCGGGGCGAGCCGCTTCTGCGGCTCTACAGCCGCGAAGTACTGCACGTCATAGCCCGCGACCCGGCGTAGGTTCTGCACGAAGCGATCCACGAGCTTGGGGAAGTGCAGCGCGTCCCGGGCGGCGCGCCGGTAGTCGTAGGTGTCGGGGTCGATCGGGACGCCGTCGCGGACCTTGCCGTAGCTGGGCAGGGTGAGTGTGACGAACAGCGACGGCCGGTAGGTCTTGCCGTCGGTGCTGGTGAAGGTGCGTCCAAGGGTGGTGTTGGTCATCTTGCGCTTGGGCAGGTCGGGGGCGTCCTGCCGCCGGCGGGTTGATCGGGTGCGCTTGGGCACCGCGGATCCGGTGACGCTGCCACGCATGCCAGCGGCGTTGATCTCGTCATCGAGGCCGGACAGGACGGCGTCCAGGTCGGTCGTGTCGTCGCCGGCCTGCTCGGCGGCATCCCGTCTGGCCTGCATGTCGGCGCGGAACTCGATCAGCCAGTGCTGTTCTTCGTTCGGCTCGTCGGGTGTGATCGTGGGTTCGGTGTCGAGGTGCCAGCCCTCGCGGCATTGGGCCATGCGGAGCTGCCGGTTGCGCTTGGCACACGGCGGGCACTTGCTGGCGAGGACAGCTCCGCACGGGACGTCGATGATCTCGGACTTGCCGGTGACGATGTCGAGCCGCCGCAGCGGGACGGGCCGGATGCAGACCCCATGGAGTTTGGCGACCTCTACGAGCACGTCTCGGGCCATCGGCATGGCCTGGCGGACGGCCCGGGGTAGTGCGCGGTCGTGCGGATGGGTCACGCGGTCCTCCCTTCGTCGGCGGTCTCGGTCATCACGGCGCAGAGCCGGTAGTGCTCGTGGGAGAGGGAGGCGTGGACGTGAGGCTGGTAGAGCTCGAAGACCCGCATACGGGGCAGATCACGGGCGGTCAGCAGGACCAGGAGGGGGCGACCGGCGACCCGGCCGATTTCGTCGGCGGTGCCGTGGAAGCAGACCTTCACGCTGCCTCCCCACGCTGGGCGTAGGCGTCGACCATGGCGCGGATGTCGTGATCGGAGACGTAGGCGGCGCGGACCCGGACAGGTTCGGGGCTGGCTTCCAGCCGGACGTAGCCGACGCCCGCGCCCAGCTCCGGGACAGGCGAGATGCGGTCGGCCAGGGCGCCCCTGTCGCGTGCGCCGTCGCCGAGGACCATGTCCACCTGTTCGGACTCGTCCAGCCGGAGGGCGATCTTGTCAGGGAAGAGGTTGCGGATGTTCATGACCTCTTTGCGCGGGTCCTGGAGCGCGGCCATGACGCCGACACCGACCGCGCGTCCTTGGGTGGTCAGGGTGGCCAGCGCTGCGGAGATGCGTTGCCGGAGTTGCCGGTCGGACTGGTAGGCGGTCAGGAACGCCACCTCATCGACGACGACCAGGACGAACGGATCAACCACGGTGGGGGTGTGGGAGCGCTGGAGCCCGGCGAACCGAGCCGCCCGCTTCTGCATGACGCACACGGCCTCGTCCAGCAGACCGGCGCACTCCTCGGGCGTGGCCGCGTACCGGGAGCCGAACAAGGCACGGCCGTAGGACAGCTCCATGAGTTTGGGATCCAGAGCCCACAACTCGACCAGGCCCGCGTCGGCGGCGGGGAGCAGGGAGCGAATGACGGACCAGATGATCGACCCCTTGCCGGCCCCGGTCGCGCCCGCGACGAGGACATGGGTGCCGTGCACCTTGAGTCGCCACGGCCGCCCGTCCTCGTCCTTGCCGATCTCGACCGGTCCCACTGTCGGCTCGTCCGGTATGGGCAGCGCTGGCAGGGGAGAGGCGAGTGGATCGCTGCGTGGGAAGGTCAGCGTCAGCCGCCCGGCGTGAGACAGCGCCACGCGGCACGACTTCGCGCCGAAGCCATGGGCCAGGTGGTCGGTGCGATCGGCCCAGTCCTTGACGGCTTGGCCCTTGAGCATGCGCACGGTGACCATGTCGGCCCACGAGGTACAGGTGACTTTGCCCAGCCGGGGCAGGTAGTCACGGCCCCGGATGTGACGGCCGAGACCGGAGACGATCATGACGGGTTGCCAGTGTCGCCGGTAGATCCAGACGAGTCGCCACCAGGCCAGCAGCCGGTAGCCGACGAGACGGGCGAAGGACGGTCGGTCGAGGAACGCCCAGGAGGCCAGGGCCATGGCGACTGTCCCGGACAGGGACGCCGCCACGGGCCAGCCGTACCAGTACCAGGCGACACCGAGGGCGACCGGTACAGCGACGGCGACCGGGTGCCGCCACGTCGCGCGGACGAGGGCCGATAGGAAGCGCCAGATGTAGATGATGAAGGTGATGATGGCGGGTGTCTTGACGACGGCCGGGCGGAAGACGATGGCCGTGTCGGGCGTGGTGGAGACGAGGTTGCGCGCCTCGTCGCCAGGCAGCCGCTTGAACATAAGCTGGGAACCTCTCGTGATGTGGAGTCAGGGGAGAACCGAGGGGCCGCCGGAAGTTGCCGCTTCCAGCGGCCCCGCCTCATGTCAGGTCGCCGGGTCGGTGGTGTCCGCGGTGGCGTCCTTGTCGGGCTGTTCGGCGTGCAACTGCTCGCAGTCGGCCAGGTAGCGGGCAGCGGCGGTGAAGATCTCGCGGGCGGTGTTCAGGTCGGCGTCGGTGACTGGACCGGCTCCGGTGGTGGAGATGTGCACGTTGGCCTCGTGGGAGTAGAGCTCCAGGTACGGGCGCGGGCCACTGAGCAGGAGACCGGCGCCAACCTTGAGGTCGGACGTGTGGAAGGAGACGCCGACGTGCGGCGTGGATTCCGGTCGCAGGGACAGGGTGACGTAGGTGTACGGGCGCAGACTCATGCCGCGACCCCCTTGCCGTCGGACAGGCCGTAGAAGCTGCGCTCGACGGAGCGGGCGAAGCGGTGGGCTGCGTGGGCGAGCTGGCGGGCGAACTGCAGGTCCTCCACCGTCACCGGCCCGTTGGTGGTGACCAGGACGGAGGTGGCGCCGAAGTCGAGCGCCAGGACGGGCTCACGGCGGGTGAACGGGTGGTTGAGGGTGCGGGCGGCGTGCCCGGTGGTCAGCCGGATCACGCTGTTGCGCGGGCTACGGCGACGGGTCATCAGGCGGCGTCCTTTCCGGCCGAAGCCTTGTTCTGAGCGGGCTGGGCGCTCTGGCGAGGCGCGTACATCTCACGAACCTTGATCGAGTACGCGAGGCGGCCGGCGGCGTTGACATACGGCGTGACGGACATGCCGTTGAACTCGACCGGCGTGAACGGCAGCCCTGGCATGGGTTGCGGCGGCACCGGCTGGACCGGCGCGAGGATCTTGACCGCGACCGTCTTCTGGGCGGGCTTGAGGGTCGGGTCACCGTCCATGACCGCGACCTGCCAGACCAGCTCAGCGGTCTGCTTGTCGCGGGCCTGCACGAACCGGCCGCCGGAGGAGGCGTCGAAGTCCTTGACGGGCTCGACCTCGCCGACGATGTAGCAGCCGTGCGGGAAGACCATGGTGTAGCTGACGGGAATGGGTCCCTGGATTGCCATGTGGTTCCTCTCGATAGCGGTGGAGAGCCCTTCGTTCGCTCGTCCACTTGTCCGCATGAGTCGAGAGTAGGCTGTGGCCACTCGTCCGCACAAGTGGTTGAGCCGGAGTGGCGCGGTAAGAATTACCTCACCTTGTAGACATCCTCAAGCTCATGCAGGCTGCCAGGCAGCGCCAGACTCATGGCCAGCAGCACGTTCCCCGCAGGGTCATGCACAGTCGCCGTCACGCCGAGCACGGGATTGGACGAGCCCAGCAGTTCTGCCTCGTCCTTCGTAGGCTTACGCGCGGACAGCCGCTCAGTGATCCGATCGAACCGCACATGCTTGACCGCCTGGAGATGCTTGCGGATGCCGCCCCGCAACGGCTCAGCCTTGTCCAGGTCGGTCCCTACCGCGATCTCCAGCGGCACCCACACGGTCTCCACCGCCGAGACGAGATCCGCCTGACGAGCCACCCGCTTGCGAACGATCACTGGCGTACGCTCGGCGATCCCGAGCAACTTCGCGACATGCCGAGGCGCCGGAACTCGCGCCACCTCAACAAGACTGTCGGCGCTCTCTCCCTGCTCGGCAGCACCCAGGCCCGGACGAACGGTCTCCGCCTCACGCTCCGGCCGGCCCTTCACGAACGACCCGCGCCCATGCTCGCGCTCGATCCACCCCTGCATGGCGAGCGTCTGAAGTGCCCGCACCACGGTGGTGCGTCCCACGCCCAGCTCACGAACAAGCTGCGTCTCGGAGGGCAGCATGTCGCCGGGGGCGTACTCGCCCGACTCGATGCGCTCCTGGATCGCCTGCATGACCTGCGCATATTTCGGCGGGGCGAAGTCCATGCTCATGTTGGCCGTCCGTTCACTCTTGCGCTTGTCCGCATAAGTACAGTACCGGCTGAGCCAAGACTTGTCAGGCCATGATTAGGACTCAGAACGGCCTGCCAGGAGGCGTACACACTCCTCGCAAGCGCTCGCGACGCTCGGCATGAACGGCACCTGCCAATCACCGATCACCACGAGCTGAATCGTCTCGCCGCACAACGCCTTGGAAGCGCCACGCACAACCGCGTGCTGGACGAGCGAGAAATTGCGACGCTCCGTCCCCACCCCGCACGACACTCGCCGGCCGGTCATTACTCGACCCCGTCAACAAGATCGGCGATCAACGCCGAATATGGCTGCGTTCTACGCAGGTCCGAATAATGCATGGAGATACGGCGAGCGGCCCGCACCGGATCAATCGCCGGATGCCAGGCATAGATGACGCGACGACGGGCGACATTCCAGCCGGTTCGCCACCAGTAGTGACGACCGTCGCACCACACGACCAGCCCGACCCAGACCGACACCAGGGCGAGCCCGTAGCCGTCATGGACATCCGCGCTGACGTTGTTCTGCTCCAGCGCTTCCCGGAGCAGTTCGGCGGACCGACGCGGATCGATCGAGATCACCACGGGGGCCGTCATTCGGCCACCCGCTCGAACCGCACCGAGCCCGCCCCGTCGAGGTAGGCCCGGAAGATCTCACGTCGGGTGGCCTCGTCCGGCACGGCCCCGAGCCCGTAGACGCTGTGGACGATCCGCCCCACCACCGCGCCGGCGTCCACCGACATGCCCCGCATGGCCTTGCGCAGCTCATCCATGGCAGTCGCCTGGAACGAGCTCGAACCGCACGTCCCCAGTTCCTCACCGAGGCCGGACCGGACCCGGACCTCCCACTCGAACGCCTCACAAGCGGCAGGACTGTGCTCGGCCCCTTCGCAGTGAAGGCACTCAGTGGTGACCGACGAGGCCGCATCCAACCTCGATGCCGCCACATGCCCACGACGGGTGACGATCTTCCATCCCCGCCCCTCGCATTCTTCGCACCTGACTGGAGTTGTCATGCGGCAGAGCATGAATGGACCAACCGTTTATACATATCCCACGGTGATATACCGCCGATGCATATAGAGTCCGCCGCACAGCAATGCACAATCTCGGAGTACGAGTTCCGGAGGGTCGCATGCGCGCGAGTGGTTTCCAGCCGATCAAGCTCCCGCCATCGGTATGGGAACGCGACGATATGCGAGAAAGCCTGAAAAACCGCGACATCGCGGGACTGTTCCGCCTGGTGGCCAAATACGGCGGTATCAGTCAGGTCCGCATCGCATCAGCGACCGAAATCGCCCAGCCCCGCGTCAACAAGATCTTCAACGGGACGGCCGGCCCCATCGAAGAACTGGCCGTCTTCGAGCGCATCGCCACCGGACTCGGCTTGCCCGACCACGCCCGCATGCTCCTCGGCCTGGCCCCGCTCGACATCGCGTCCCCGACAGGCGACCTCGACGACGAGCACCAGGAGCAGACCGAGGAACTCACCGCCCGCCTGGAGGCCGCCGCAGCCGTCGACGACACCATGGTCATGATCCTGCGTACGGACACCAACAACCTCCGCCTCCAGGACCGCCGGCTCGGCAGCGTCGCTATCGCCGACAAGATGCACGCCCAGATGGCCCAGATCGAACGAGCCCACCGCCACGCCGTCCGCCCGCGCATACGCACGCAGCTCGCCCACCTACTTGCCGAAACAGCTTCGCTGGCCGGCTGGCAGGCCATCAACACCGTCGCGCTCAACGACGCGTGGAACCACTACGAACGCGCCAAGTCAGCCGCCCGCGAAGCCGAAGACGCCGCTGTCTTGGCCTACGTCTCCGGCGAACAGGCGTACGTCCTCATGGACCTGGGACGTCCCGCCGAAGCAGCCGAACTCCTCCAGCACATCCACGCCACCCACCGCGACCGCGTCCCAGCTCGCCTCAGAACATGGCTCGCAGCAGCCGAGGCCGAAGCCGCGGCCACCCTCGGCGACGAAGACGCGTGTCGCCGGGCGCTGGACCAAGCCGCCCTCGTGTTGCCGGAAGGCGACGGCGACCCGGACATGCCCTACCTGTCCATCAACGTCCACCACTTCGCCCGCTGGCGCGGAAGCTGCCTACTCCGCTTCGGCGACCCCAGCACCGTCGAGGACCTACGCTCATCACTCGCCGGAATGGACGGCACCTACAACCGCGCCGAAGCAGGCGTCCGCTGCGACCTCGGCCACGCCCTGCTCGCGGCCGGCGAACCTGAAGCAGCACAGCCCCACATCCAGCGCGCCAAGCAGCTGGCCACCATGACCGGCTGCCGCCGCCAACGACGCCGCATCGAAGAACTCTCGCGAGCGGTCAACCGCGCTCTCGGCCGTTGAGCCGCTGCTGAGCTTGAAGCAACCCGATCAGCGTCCCGGACGTCCAGATGTCCCCACGGGCGATCATGTCGGGGATCTCGGCCATCGGAACCCATTCGATCCGATCGGCCTCCACCTCACCCTCAGGCTTACCGACCAGCTCGGCGCCGTGCACCAGGAACAGGATGTGCTCGGAATCCACCATGCCGGCCATCGGCTGATAACTCACCAAGTGCTCGGCCCGCTTCGGCCGATACCCGGTCTCCTCCTCCACCTCCCGCACAGCGGTCGCCATCGGATCCTCGCCTGCCTCGACTAGCCCGCCGGGCAGCTCCCACCCCCACCGGTCGAACACGAACCGATGCCGCCACATCAGCAACACTCGATTCTGCTCATCCACGACGACAGCGATGGCAGCCCGATCCAGATGCACCACATGATGCTCGAACCGCTCTCCGCCGGGGATCTCGACATCAGCCATCCCGAGCCGGATCCACCGGTTGTCATAGATCAGCCGCTCGCCATGCACCACCCAGCGCGTCAGCTCAGCGTCATCAGCCACACCGCGAAGCTACCGTCTTGCCCACCCGCAGTACATGCCTTCGAGCTGAGCTGCGGACCAAGACTCACGTAGTCCGGGCCCCGACGTGCGAGCCCGTCAGGGCCCATCAGACCAGCGATCCCACTGGAGCCCTCCACGAGAGAGGGCGCGCATACTGCTGGCAATATCCACAATCTTCGGAACTCAAGACAGATCGCCGGAGATCACGCGCAGAGACGCCCCCAAGGCATTGGTCACACGGTACTCATCGGCATTCCGAGGCTCGTGGTGCCCCCTCGCCCTGGGCGTCATACAGTGCCGCCCACTCCGACTCGGTCCACCGCCGGACGCGTCCGGTACTAGAGTCTGCTCCTACAGTGACGGCCCATCGTCGGGCGGTTGTAGGACTACGGCACACGGAGGAGGCGCTGATGAGCACAGAGGAGTTGGCGAAACAGGGCTATCTAACTACCGTCGGCGTCCGAGGAAAGAGATTCGGTGACTTTGAGGTCCTAGAACTCGGATCGACCACAGTTGCCACCTTGGCGAAACAGGGCTTGGATTTCACGCCCGCGAGCACAGTCTCATATCCGTGCAAATCCTACAAGCCGCCCAAAAATGCCAGCCTGGGCAAGCCGGATGCAGTGTACATTCACCGGATCGGGGGGCGCGTTGTTCCTATTGCTGTTGCCGAATGGAAAACGAAAAAGCGGCTACGTGCAGGCAACGATGCACTGAGTGCAGCGGAACAAGCCATAGTCGGCGCCTTGGCCATGGGAGTCCGGATCGCCATAACAACCGATGGAGCGCGCTTTCGTTACATAGACGCACTGGCATCCGCTAATGCGGGCGACATTGTAGAGCTTGATGAAACTCGCGACTTTACCCCAGCCGTCCTTTCGGATCTGTATCGCGGCGAATCGGATGTTATCCGGGATCCTAAACCCCTAGCGGAAACAGTCTGGCAGATCATCTGGCATGCAACGAAGGCTGAGCCGAAAGACTGTCTGCTCACCTTCGTCGAAATCTTCATGCTGAAGTTCCTGTCCGACAACTTGCCACTAGCAGTCCTGCCAGCCGATTTCAGGTTTGAGGCGCTACTAGCGGGCCAGGATGAATTTAGGCAAAGCAAAGGTAGCACTCAAATTGAGTACTACGTAAATACAATTCGTCCAAAAATCAAGCAGATCTTCGCTGATCGGCTAGTGGTGAGAGATGAAGCGGTAACGAAGCTTCTCGGTCTTGCGACTATTACATCACAGACGACGATCATCAACGGGTTTGCGTTCCTGAGATCGTCATCCACGACGACCATCTCGTCGTACAACCGAACATTCTGTGAAATCTTGCAGGAGTTCCAAAGCTTTGGGGCTCTAACTAATATCGATCCAGAATTTAAGCTACGCCTCTACGAGACATTTCTTCGCCGCTCGGCGAGGCAGCAACGGCTGGGTCAATTCTTCACGCCACGAAACATCGTCAAATCGATGGTGAAGATGGCAAGGCTCAACGCCCTACCAGACGGATCCATCGTTCTGGACCCAGCCGCTGGTGTGGGAGGGTTCCTGCTCGAACCACTCCTCTTCCCGGACGCTCTACCTGGAAACATCAGTTTCAAGGACGGGGAAGTCCGTCAACGAGTCAAACTAGTCGGAGCTGATGTCGACGTCTCGACCAACATATTGGCCAAAGCCAATATGCTCCTACACCTAGCCGAATCAGTAAGAAACCCCGACACAACTACCGACTCGCTCAATCAGGCGCTCACGAATACTTTCTTGCTGCTAAACGAAAATGAAACGCTCGGAACTCTCGCACACCCGCCGATAAACGCGGTAGACGTTATTCTCACCAATCCACCCTATGTGACGCAAGGTTCCTCAATCTACAGAAAAGAGATTGAGCACGCCGAGGGGGAGCGGAACGGAATAATACTGAGTGAATACTACGATGGAGGCGGCCTCGGCGTAGAAGCACTCTTTCTCCGGTATATCTCTGGCGCACTTAAGCCCGGAGGTCGAGCTTTCGTGATCGTCCCTCTCGGCCTCCTGAACCGGACTGCGCAGCGGATGAAAAGCGAGCTTCTTTCGGAATGCAATATATTGGCGAGCATCCAACTCCCGCGAAACGCCTTCTTTAACACCGCGCAGCCCACCTATATTCTAGCGATAGAGAAGCGGAAGACGCGCATGCAATCCCGCCCGCCCGTCTTTTGTGGGATAGCTCGAAGCATCGGCGAGACGCTCGATTACGAACGTGTCCCCATGCCAGATGACAACGACCTCGCCACGTTGGCTGAACTATTCGTGCGATATGTACAGAGCCCTCAACCGAGCGCTATCGCTGGGCCGACTCAGTACGAAGAGTGTGCATATGCCAAGCTAGTTCCTGCGCAGGCCTTCTCTCCTGATGAGCGATGGGATGTAGTCAGACACTGGACCGATGAGGAACACGTCGCTCTAGGAGAACGCGCAGGCACGATCGACCGCGCAGAATTCGTCGAGATCGCGACCACTACGCTTCAGGACATCATTCTTGAATTGCAGCAGGCGCGAGACGAACTGGCGGCGCTCACCGCCGATCGCAGTCAGCAGTTCAGCCTGGCTGACGTTTCTCGCTTTCAAGTTCGCTCGGGCATACGAATCCGAAATGCCGATCTACGTGAAAACCCTGGAGATGTTGCGGTTTATTCGGTCTTCACGCGGCCAGAAACCCGTAAAGGGTTGATCTCGGAGAATTGGCTAAAGGACAGAGGCTACCGTCCTGAGCCCTATCCATCCGTTACGGTCATGGCGACTGGGGCATCTGCGGTGGGGATGGTCTTCAATCGAGAGGCTGGGTGTGTCATGACTGATGACGTCGTCATAGTACAACCCTGGTCTGAGGAGACCGAAGAAAAATGGCGCTCGGAGGCGGAAAGTCGAGGAGAAGAACCGGCCGGGCTTCCGCCTCACGATATCGATCTGGGTTACCTCGCTGTAGCCTTGGGCAAAACAATAGCTCAAGGTGGATACCTCTACGAAGCGAAGCTATATACCAAGCGCGTTAGACAGCTAATGATTGAGGTGCCAATCAACGAGAACGGCGATCCTGACCTGGACCGGCAGCGCCGGATCGCTGCGGCTGTGAAACGACTTGACGGCATACGAGCCAAGCTGCAAGAGGCAGGTATGTGGAGCAAGAGCGTGCGCTTGTCTTAAGAGAGATGAAGCCCGCACATGCGGAAAATGAGATGTGCGGGCTTCCCAGCCTTCAGTCGTCGTCCGACTCTCGAGATCTCAGGACTTCGGCAGCTAGCTCCGCTAGTGTCCCTTCACCGGGCACGGCCCAGCGCTTGGTTCCCTCGGCAGCAACAGGAGATTCGTCCCAGCCGGCGAGCTTGCGCAGGTGTTGGATGAGGCCACTGGGGGAATACCTCTGCCCATCGGCTGACCACAAAAGTGGTTTGCCTCGGCTGTTAACCCAGGTTGCATGGCGTCGACTTGGATCTTCTTCTAGCCATTCACCGATAGCTACCTGCTCGGGCTTGCTCCCAGGAGTAAGTACTAGAGTAGTCCCATCTGCGATCCGGCGTGCGTCTACCAAGGTAGGCACCGCATTTGGTTGGCGCGGCTTGCTCGGTGCAGTATTCGGGCGGTACTCAGGAGCCAGTTGTGGCACATCTGCATTGGATTCCAGATCCGCAATTACGCGCGAGGCAAGAACGCGGCATCGCTCCGGATTTGTGAACGTACTGCTGATGAGAGAACTTGTACCGAACTCTTTGTCGACATGATAGACCAACCATCTGAGTACACGACGAGTAAGGTCAGGAACTTGAGGCAGGATAATTTCCCAGTCTGAACCCGGATCTTCGATCCCCTCTGAGCCTGCGTACTGAAAGACCAGATGTGATATGAGATAGTCGCCACGCTCGGCGATTGCCCCAGCTCTGCCTTCCCAGGTGGATCTGCCCCCATGTAGCGTGGATCGAACTGCGCGCCAAAGGAGTACTGAACGCCATATCTGGTCCGCAGACGGTTGTTCGCCGAAAAGCATCGGGTACGCTCCCTGGCTGTCATCCTCCCATAGCAGCTCCTGGTTCTGCTTGGCGCGCGCTGCAAGTTCAGGGTTGTGATGGGCACAGGCAAGCGCTGTAGCTGCGTGAACTACAGAACATCCATCCTCGGGTGAGGGGTCCATCTCGCCGCGCTTCACGACATACGTCTTCCCGAGAGATAGTGCGAAGTCGATGCGAATGCGAGCCTGTACGGGATCCAGTGCGACGAAGTCGCGAGACTCAACTCTGTTCTGGGTATTCGTTGCTTTCGTTATCTCATTTGCAAACCCTTCAGGGCATCCCTTCGTAGATATAACCTTGACCTGCACGTACGCCAACTCTGCCCCGGATGGGTTCTTGGCCATGGCGCGGTGAATCTCGGCGACGGTTTGAGCGCCATTAACGACGCTTGCGCCCGTGAGATCTAGCTTGATGGGGCCGATTGTTGATCTGCTCCATTGTGTACGTGTTACCTCGTCGCACAGAACAGTTATGCCATTGTTGAAGTACCAGAAATCTTGCGGATTGCTTGTAAGGGTCTCTACTAGGCCGAGATTTACGTTAGTAAGCCCAAGGGGAGTGCGTATGTTCTTGTGGTATAGCTGCACGCCATGTTCTTCGTGCCACTCCGCGATGTCAGCGACGGCGACTGTTCCTTGATAGGCCTCGTACGGTTCGGCGTAGTGTATCCAATCCCTCATCGGAACTGACAGGCTGATCTGCGGCTCCGCTAGATCATCTCGGACGATACGCCAGATTTCCTTTGTGGTGAGAATCCTATGATCCAGAACATCATCATATCTATTGAACTCTGCTGCGATATCGGTGAAGGGCTTTATGGAATCTGGGGATGGTGGCTGGTCTGCCATCTGTGCAACCACCAAGGTGATTCTGAGGCGAGGGTTATCAAGGATCGCCTTGATGGGCTCCACGAGTCGCTGAAACTTGAGGTTGAAGCGATCAAAACGATGATGATCGATGAGACGCAAGCCGTCGACGTGCTTTAGAGCCTCGGCCTTGGAAAATCTTGCTGTTCCTTTATCGCTCCATTTCGCCTGGATGAGCCATAGACGGGGCATGCCTTCGATAAAAGCGATCGCATCAATGCCCTGATCGTCGAAGTCGTCAATCACCATGCCGGCTGCGGATACATTGTCGCATCCCGTGAGGCTGCGAACTGCGAGAGCGGCAAGCGCTCGCGTTAGGAAGTGTTGTTCCTTCTGATCATCCGGCTTGCGTGAAAGGTCGCTAAGGTCGATTAGGCCGCTGAACTCTCGGGTCAAAGCCTCGCGAACTTGCCGTACGGGGGTCGGCATGGTGGTCGGCCTTGTCATGGTTGCTGCTCCTTTGGAACCTTGTCGCAAGCCGCCGGGTAAGTGTCTTCATTAGGGCAACGCCGGATCTAGTTCCGTCCGTTTCCTAGCTCTCCAACGTTGCCTTGGCTTGTTTGATCACTTAAGTCGTGATCTGGATGGGAGTCGTGATTATATGGCCGGAACAGTGAGCCGTTTTCATCCCCGTGCGGTGAGTTGCTGATCACAGCATCATCGCGAGGTTGACGTTCGCCTGATGACATGGCGAAACCCCTGGTAGACGGGTTGA
>NZ_BMRC01000057.1:1263-28558 GCF_014648435.1 Nonomuraea spiralis | reverse complement strand
AGAGTGCGATCAGAAGGGCGTCTAGGTCAGTCTTCACACACCGACCATGGACGCCCTTCGTCACGCTCGCAGCCGATCACCGAATTTCACATCAGCGATCTAGCTCGCCCATCTGAACAGCCACGTCGGCGACGTTCCAACGGCCGACGACATCACCCCGCACAAGCCGGCAGGACAGATCGACGCCCTTCCGGGCCTCAACGGCGCCTGCAAGATGACCCTGATCTGCATGAGCGCGCCCACCGTCGGGACGGTACGCGCTCGCGATCTGGTGCTCACGCGACTGCGGGGAGTGGGAACGATCCGATGGCCCGCTCGGTTCACGGGCCGAGAGGTGGACGCGCCACGACGCCCTGGCGTGGATGGCCGACACAGGGGCCCCTTGCACGTCCTTCGAAAGGTCGTCGGCCACGGGCTTCCGACGAGCACGCAGCGTTGCTCTCCACACAGGGCTGGTGTGGTCCGACATGCGAACTCGATGGGCGAACCGCCCGGACAGCGTTCCCACGAGCCGCGAGCCGCTCACTGTCGGTGCCGGTTGCTAGCGTGCGCCCGGCAACATCCGATCGCGGCTGAACACGGGCAGGAGACGGCATGACGACGGAGCACGTCCGCGCGGTTGACGTCACGTACTGCGAGGGGTGGGATCCGCAGGTTCGTGCCGCCGTCGCTCCGATGTCCGAGCCGGCGGCCCGTGACAGGGACGCATCAGGTGAGCGGTACGCCGTCCTGCTGTCCGTCCAGGGGAAGCCGAAGGCCTTGTTCCAGATCCACTGGGGCCACCGCCATCTCGGGTTGTTCCTGTTCGACGAGTGCGGACGGCGCAACAGGGAGCTGGAATACCGGCAACTGGAGCCGGGACGGCTGCACCTGATGCGCTACCAGGAGTGGCGCCACGCCTCAGACGCCGACCCGGAGCATCCGGAGCGCGGCTGGTCTTTCACCATGACGATCGATCCGGACGGACGCGCAGGACGAGAGCTGCACGAGCTCGACGGATCAAGTCACACCTGGGCGAACGTCCCGGTTGAGCACCGTACGGTGGCCAAGGCGGAGTTCGGCGCGTGGACGGCCTACGTCGATGCGCAGATGCTCGGGCTGAGCGGCCCGATCACCCTGGTCCCGCCCCAGAACCCGGTGTACGGACCGGCTTCGGGCACGGCGCCCGCCTGGTCGGCCCCGCTGCCGCTGCGCCCCCTGCACTTGGAGGCGCTCTTCACCTCCGGAAGCCGCCTGGCCTCTGGCGACGGGCGCGTCGCACTGATCACCGAACCCGCGCACGCGGGGTCGCTTCACCTGCCCACCGGCTCGCTGATCGCGGCCGACCCCTTCTTTCTGGACGACGCCCGCTCCTTCACCGCCACCGTGCCGCCCGGCGACTACGCCGTACTGATCGCCTCGATGCGCTGGGAGGGCACGGACTGCGAGGGCGAGACCCCGGCCGTGATGGTGCGGATCCTCGACAAGCCGACCGTCAGCTGGGAGCTCGCGTTGCTGCCGGGGCAGGACGTCCGGCTGCTCGGCGCCGGCCAGTTCTACGGGTTCGGCGTGGACGCGGGGATGGGCTGCTTCCTCGACGCCTCGGGCCGCGAGGAGCTCGAGAGGCTCGTCGAGGAGGTGGAGGATGAGTACAACGAGATGGACCTCTTGTCCTCTGAGCTCCGCGCCCCGGAGACCGGCACCAATCTGATCGCCTACTCGAGCGGCTTGGGCGACGGCAGCTACCCGGTGTGGACAGGCCGCGATGCCGACGGGGAAGTCACCGCGTTCGTGGCGGACATGCTCATCCTGAACGACGCCGACGCGCTGCCGCCGACGGTGCCGTCGACGGCCATCTGCCTTCCGCCGTTCACCCCGGTGACCGGCGACCGACGCGAGGCACCGTTCACCAGCCCCGGCGCCACGGCCGAGTTCATGGCGACCCAGATCAGCCAGGTCGCGGACGGCTGCGGCTGAGGGGAGTTCGTCGCGACCGGGCGCGACCGGTGTGTCCTGATCTCGGGCGTGGTGGTGGTGAGTCGTTCGACGGCGGCGTGCGGGTGGTGGAGGTCGGGGCGCGGGGAAGGCGGGCGAGTTCGCCATGGATGCCGATTGCGGGACGGCACCGGCGAAGAGGATCATGGCGGCTGGAGCCCCCGGGCAGTGGTGAGGAGTCCGCGCGCGCCTCGCCCAAGGCCCGGAGCCCGGAGTCTGCCCGTCGCCGGTCCAGGAGGTTCGCGCGCGTTGGCCGACGCTGCGCGCCGGGGCGTCCCCGACCGTTTCCCTCGCCGTCTTCCGTCGTCCCGAGTCGATCGGGCGATGACGCGACCCCTCGTGCAAGCAAGATCATGGCAGGTTCCAAGTCAGCGGCAAGCCGGTTCGCCGATGCTGTTGAGCGGACGACCATGATCTTCGGCGAAGGGAGCAGCTGACCCCAGGAGAACAGAAGCACCGCACACCCCCCACCCCGCACGTCCCCCGCGCGCACACCCCCCACCCGCACGACCTCGCGTGCCCGAGCGATGACCTCGCCTGGGCCCGTGTGCCGGCCCCGGGGAGCGGATCCGTTCGAGACCGCCCACCCGGGCACGTTTGACCTTTGCTGGAAAGAGGACACATGAATACGGATGTGGCGGGCGCGAACCGCCCTCTCACAGACCCGCCCGGACGCCTCCACGAGGCGTTGGAGGCGCAGTGCCGGCGGACGCCCGACCGCGTCGCCGTCGTCGCGGGCACGACCCGGCTGACCTACGCCGAGCTCGACCGCAGGGCCAACGGGATCGCCGGGGCCCTGGCCGCGCGGGGTGTCGGACGCGGTGACCTGGTGGGGATCTGCCTGGACCGCGACGAGTGGCTGGTGCCCGCGCTGATCGGGGTGCTGAAGGCGGGGGCGGCCTACGTGCCGCTGGACCCGGCCTACCCGGCCCAGCGATTACGGTTCATGGCCGAGGACGCCGCCGTGAGCGCGGTGGTCACCTCCGCGACCAGGCGCGACACCGCGTCGCTGACCGGCGCCGGCACCGTGCTCGTCGACGACGTGACACCCGCCGCGCACGGCCCCGAGGTGCCCGGCGAGCCGGGCGACGCCGCGTACGTCATCTACACCTCCGGCTCCACCGGCCGCCCCAAGGGCGTGGTCGTGGAGCACCGCAACACCCTGAACCTGGTGCGCTGGGAGGCGTCCGCGTACACCGCCGAGGAGCTGAGCGGCATGCTGGCCGGCTCCTCCATCTGCTTCGACGCCTCGATCACGCAGATCTTCACGCCGCTGTTCGCCGGCGGGACCGTGATCATGGCGGACAACGTGCTGGCGCTGGCGACGCTGCCGGCCCGCGACGAGGTGCGTACGGTCTTCGGCGTCCCGTCCGCGCTGTCGGTGCTGCTGCGCGAGCCGCTGCCGGACGGCGTGCGCATGGTGTTGTCCGGCGGCGAACGGCTGACCGCCGCCCTGGTCGCGCGCATGTACGCCAACCCGGGCGTGCGCCGCGTGCTCAACATGTACGGCCCCACCGAGTGCACCACCGGCTCCACCCTGTTCGAGGTTGGCCGCGACCAGCAGGGCGACCCGCCCCTGGGCGCGGCGATGGCGGGCGCGCTGCTCAGCGTGCGCGACGCCGCCGGCAGTCCGGTCCCGGACGGCGAGGTGGGCGAGTTGTGGATCGGCGGGCCCGGCGTGACCCGCGGATACCTGGGCCACGAGTCGCGGGCGTTCGGCACCGAGCCGGACGGCAGCCGCGTCTACCGCAGCGGCGACCTGGTCCGATGGGTGGACGGCGAGCTGCGTTACGTGGGCCGCGCCGACGACCAGGTCAAGATCCGCGGCTACCGGGTGGAGCTGGGCGAGGTCGAGTCGGCGCTGGACCGCCATCCCGCGGTGCGCCGCGCCGTCGTCCTGGCGCACGCCGACGACGACGGCATCGCCTACCTCGCCGCGCACGTGGCCGCCTCCGGCGTGACCGAGCCCGAGCTGCGCGACTGGCTGCGTGACCGCCTGCCCGACCACCTGGTTCCGGCCAGGATCGGCGTCACCGGCGACCTGCCGATCGGTCCCACGGGCAAGGTGGACCGCGCGGCCCTGCCCAAGCTGGGCGCTGCCCGTACGGGCAGCGCGGCGCCGGTCGCGCCGCGCACGGACGACGAACGCCAGGTGGCCGAGGTGATCGCGGACGTGCTGGGCCTGCCGGAGGTGGGCGTGCACGACCGGTTCGCCGACCTGGGCGGGCACTCGCTGGCCGCCGCCCGGGTGGTGACCGAGTTGTCACGGCGGCTCGGGCACACCGTGCCCCTGGCGGCGTTCCTGATCGAGCCGACCGCGGCCGGGCTGGCGGCGCGCCTGCGTGAGCCGGGATCGGCGCCGGTCCGGCGGACCGGCCGGACCCGCCACCCGCTCACCGCCGCGCAACGCGAGCTCTGGACGTTGCGCCAGCTCCACCCGCACAGCCCGGTCACCACCGTGTCGGTCCGGCTGCGCGTACGCGGCCTGAGCGGGAACGCGCCGCTGCAACCGGCGCTGGACGCGGTCCTGCGCCGGCACGAGGCCCTGCGCAGCACGGTCTCCGTCGGCGAGGACGGCGTCCCGTACGCGGTCGTGCACCCGCCCGTCGCCGTCCCCCTGGTCGAGCATCCGGCGGGCGCGGACCCGGTGAAGGTGGCCAGGGCCGCGGCGGAGCACGTGTTCGACGTGACGAACGAGGTTCCGCTGCTGCGCGCGAGCCTGTGCCCCGTCGGGGACGACGTGGCCGAGCTGGTGCTGGTGACCGACCACCTCGCCTTCGACGGCGGTTCGGTCGGCGTGCTGATGGACGAGCTGGCCGCCGCGCTGGCGGGTGAGCCCGTACCCGAGCCGGCGGTGCAGCTCGGCGACGTGGCGGTGCGCGAGCAGGAGGACCGGCCCGACCTCGAACGGCTGCGGGAGTTCTGGCGCGGCGAGCTGGCGGGGGCGCCGGTGGCGGGGCCGCCGCCCGGCGACCTGACGACGTGCCGGGTGATCAGGCCGCTGCCGGAGGAGTTCACGGACGCCGTGGCCGCGCTGGCCCGCGCGTGCGGCACGACTCCGTTCGCGGTGTACCTGGCCGCGCTCGCCCTGGCCGCCGGGGAGCCGGACACGCTGGTCGGCGTGGTCGCGGCGCGGCGCGCCAGGCCGGAGCTGGCCCGGGTCGTCGGTCCGCTGATCGACACGGTGCCGGCGCGGCTGCGTCCGGACTCCGCGCCGACCTTCCGCGACCTGGTCAGGCAGGCCGGGGAGGCCACCACGCGGGCGCTGGTCCACCAGGAGGTCCCGCCCGCCGACCTGCCCCGCGCCCCGGTGCTGCTGGCCATGCAGCACGCCGAGGTGCCGGTACGCGCCGGCTGCCTCGAACTGCTGACCGAGGTCGGCTCGGGCGCGGCGGTGCACGAGTTCAGCGTGCTGGTCAACCGCACGGCCGCCGGTGCCGAACTGCACCTGGAGTACGCGGTCGCGCTGCTCGGCCGGGAGGCGGCGGGGGCGTACCTGGACCGGCTGCTGTGGTTGCTGCGGCGCGCGCTGGCCGAACCGGACCTGGTGATCGCGGCGTTCGACCCGGTCACCCCGGACGAACGCGCCGCGTTGCTGGCCCGCGCGGCCGGGCCGCGCCTGCCGGACGACCTGCGGCCGGTGCCGTCGGCGCTCGCGGCACACGCGACAGGCACAGCGGGCACGGCGGGCACGGCGGTGGTCGGCCCGGACGGCGCGACGCTGAGCCACTTCGAGCTGAACGACCGCGCCGACCGGATCGCGGCCGGGCTGCTGGAGCACGGGGTGCGGCGAGGCGACGTGGTCGGCGTGCACGTGCCGCGCGACCGGATGTTGCCGGCGGTGCTGCTGGGTGTGTGGCGGGCGGGGGCGGCGTACCTGCCCCTTGACCCGGAACACCCGGCCGAGCGGCTGCGCCTGCTTGCTTCGGACGCGGGCGCCCGCGTGGTGCTCACCCGCGGCGAAACCCCCCTCGAACCAGCACCACCGTCCGACACCGGCGAACCGCTGACACCCGCCCCGAACGGACCGGTGACGCTCGACGCCGACCGGCCGGTGACACCCGACGCCGACCGGCCGGTGACGCTCGACGCGGACCTGCTCGCGGTGGGGCCGCGCGCGGACCTGCCGGAGGTGCGCCCCGGAGACCTGGCGTACGTCACCTACACCTCCGGCTCCACCGGCGCCCCCAAGGGGGTCGAGGTCACCCACGGCGGCCTGGCCGCCCTCGTGGCCGGGATGATCTCGGCGCTCCGCCTCGGCCCGGCCGACGTGCAGCCCGCGGTCGCGCCGCTGAGCTTCGACGCCTCGGCCTCCGAGTTGTGGAGCGTCCTGGCCGCCGGCGGCACGTCGGTGGTGGTGGACCGGACCACGGCCACCGACGGGCACGCGCTGGCGGAGCTGATCAGCACGAGCGCGGCCACGGTGATCGACCTGGTGCCGACCGCGTACCGGATGCTGATCGCGGCCGGTTGGACGGGCGGCCCGGCGCTACGTGCCGTCGCCGGCGGGGAGGCGCTGGACCCGGCGCTGGCCGAGCAGATCCTGCTGCGCGTCGGCGAGTTGTGGAACGCCTACGGGCCCACCGAGACCACCGTCACCTCGACGCTGCACCGGGTGCGCGCGCACGAGGGCGACCGGGTGCCGATCGGGTCGCCGATGCCGGGCGAGCGGGCGTACGTGGTCGACGCGCGGCTGCGGCTGGTGCCGCCGGGCGCGATCGGCGAGCTGCTGCTCGGCGGCGCCGGGGTGGCCCGCGGCTACCGGGGCCGGCCGGACCTGACGGGGACCGCCTTCGTGGCCGACCCGTTCACTCCGGGCGGCCGGTGCTACCGCACCGGTGACCTGGCACGCTGGCGGCCGGACGGGACGCTGGAGTTCCACGGCCGCCGCGACCACCAGGTGAAGGTACGGGGGTACCGGATCGAGCTGGGCGAGATCGAGGCCGTGCTGCGCGAGCTCGCCGAAGCCGCGGTGACCGTGGCCGGTACGGACGCGCAGGCCCACCTGGTCGGCTACGTCGCGCCGGAGACGGCGGACCTGGCCGCGCTGGAGCGGCACGCCCGCTCCCGGCTGCCCGGCCACATGGTGCCGCGCCGCTGGGTCGCCCTGCCGTCCCTGCCCACGCTGTCCAACGGCAAGGTCGACCGCGGCGCTCTGCCCGAGCCGGACACCGGCCCGGCCCCGGCGCGGGTCGCGCCGGCCACCGACGCCGAGCTCCTGGTGGCCGCCGTCTGGGCCGAGGTGCTCGAACGGCCCGAGATCTGGGCCGACGACGACTTCTTCGCCCTGGGGGGAGCCTCGTTCGCCGCGACCAGGGTGGCCGGCCGCCTCCGCGAGATGGTGCTGGTCGCCGTGCCCGTGCGGTTGTTGTTCGACCGTCCGGTGCTCGCCGACTTCGCCACCGCGCTGGAGGAGCTGCTGGCCGCCGATCTGATGGAAGGAGGAGAGGGATGACCGAGGTACGTGAGGACCGGATCGCCGAGCTCGTCCGGTCCAGGCTCGCCGCCGCGCTGAAGCAGCAGGAGAAGGCCGCCGCCCCGGGCATCCCGGCGACGTCGGCCGCGGACATGCCGCTGTCGCCGGCGCAGGAGCGGCTGTGGTTCCTGGCCCAGCTGGAACCGGACACGCCCGCCTACAACGTGCCGCTGACGCTGCGGCTGCGCGGCCCGGTGGACGTCTCCGCCCTCACCGGCGCGGTGGCGGACCTGGCCGAACGGCACTGGATCCTGCGCGGCGTCATCGAGGAGGGACGCGTACGGCCCGTCGCCGACGTCCCGGTGCCCGTGGTCGACGTGGACGGGACAGAGCTGGAACGGGAGCTGGCCGCGCACGCCTGGCGGCCGTTCCGGCTGGACGCCAAGCCGCCCCTGCGGGCCACGGTGTTCCGGCTCGGCGACGAGGAGTGCGTGCTCGCGCTCACCCTGCACCACATCGCCACCGACGCCTGGTCGGAACGCGTACTGCTGGACGATCTCACCCACCTGTACGCCGCCCGCCTCGGCCTGGAACCGCCCCCCGCTCCCCCTGCCCTGCAGTACGCGGACGTGGCCGCGTGGGAGGCCGGGCGGCCGGACGCCGACCTCGACTGGTGGACCGGGCACCTGGCGGGCCTGCCGCCGGTGCTCGACCTGCCGCTCGCCCGCCCGCGCCCGTCCGTGCCCACGTGGGAGGGGGCGGCGGTCGCGATCGAGGTGCCCGAGCCGCTGTCGGCGAAGGTGCGCGCGGTGGCGGGGACGTCGCCGTTCATGGTGTTCCTGGCCGGGTTGCAGGCGTTGCTGAGCCGCCTGTCAGGCGTCGACGACATCGCCGTCGGGGTGCCGCACGCGGGCCGCCACCACCCCGACGCCGAACGGGTCGTCGGCTGTTTCATCAACACGCTGGTGGTGCGCGGCGACACCTCGGGCGACCCGACCGGCGCGGAGCTGCTGGCGCGGGCGCGGGCGGCGGCGCTGGACGCGTTCGCGCACGCCGGCACGCCGTTCGAGCGGGTCGTGGAGCGCCTGCAGCCGGAGCGGAACCTCGCGGTCACGCCGCTGTTCCAGGTGATGCTCAACGTCTACGACACCGGTACGCCGGTGTCGCTGCCGGGCCTGGAGGTCGTGGCCGGGACGCCGCCCGCGCCGACCGCCAAGTTCGACCTGAACCTGGAGCTCGGCGACGACGGCACCCGGTTCTCGGGCGAGTTGCGCTACCGCACGGACCTGTTCGACGAGGCCACCGTACGGCGCCTGGCCGGCTGGTACCTGGAGCTGCTGGACGGCCTGCTCACCACCCCGGACGCGCCGGTACGGCTGCCGGCCGGCGACGACCTGCGCGGCCGGGACGCCGGCCTGCCCGTGGACGTGCCGCTGCACACACTGGTCGAGCGGGTGGCCGACACCCGTCCGGACGCGCTCGCGGTCGGCTCGCTCAGCTACGCGGAGCTGGATCGCCGCGCCAACCAGGTGGCCCATCGGCTGCTGGCCAGCGGGGTAGGCCCGCAGGAGCCGGTCGGCGTGCTGCTGGAACGGCGGCCCGAGCTGGTGGTCGCCATGCTCGGCGTGCTCAAGGCGGGCGCGGCCTACCTGCCGCTCGACCCGGTCTACCCGGAGCGGCGCAACCGGGCCGTGGTGGCCGACGCCGGGGCGCGGTTCGTGCTCACGGAGGCCGAGCTCGCCGGCGCGGCGGAGGCGTCCGGCGAACGTCCCGGCGTGGCCGTACGGCCGGAGCATCTGGCGTACGTGATCTACACGTCGGGCTCGACCGGGCGGCCGAAGGGCGTCGCGGTAGAGCACCGGCACATCACGCACTACCTCGGCGCGGTGGCCGAGGTCGTCCCCGCGGGGATGGGCTCGTTCGCGCTGGTCTCCACCGCCGCGGCCGACCTGGGCATGACGAACGTGTGGTGCGCGCTGACCACGGGCGCCACCCTCCACCTGATCGACCACGAGACGGCCACCGACCCGGCCGCGTTCGCCGCCCGCCTGGCGGCGCACCCGGTGGACGCGATCAAGATGGTGCCGAGCCAGCTGGAACTCCTCGGCACGGCCGCGCTGCCCCGGAAGCTGCTGATCCTGGCCGGTGAGGCGGTGCCCGCCGACCTGGTGGCGCGGGTCCGGGCGGCGCGGCCGGACCTGGAGGTGCAGATCCACTACGGCCCCACCGAGACCACGGTGTCGGTGCTGGCCTGCGACGCGGGCCGGGCTCTGGCCGAGCTGGGCCCGGGCCGGGCGCCGCTGGGCCGGCCGCTGGCCGACGTGGTGTGCCGGGTGGCCGACCCGTCCGGACGGGCGCTGCCGCCCGGCGTGCCCGGCGAGTTGTGGATCGGCGGCCCCAGCGTGGCGCGCGGCTACCTGGGCCGTCCCGACCTCACCGCGGAACGTTTCACCGGCGGCCGGTACCGCACCGGCGACCGGGTCCGGATGACCGGGGACGGGCTGATCGAGTTCCTGGGGCGGATCGACGACCAGGTGAAGGTGCGCGGCTTCCGCGTCGAGCTGGGCGAGGTCGCCGCGGCGTTACGCGCCCTGCCGCAGGTCGCGGAGGCGTACGTGCAGCCGGTCGGCGACGGCCTGGAGCGGCGGCTGGCCGCCTGGGTGACGCCTGCCACGGTGGACGTGGCGCAGGTGCGGGCGGCGTTGCGCGAGCGGCTGCCCGACTACATGGTGCCGGCCGCGATCGGCGTGCTGGAGGCGTTGCCGCTCACCCCGAACGGCAAGGTGGACCGGGCGGCGCTGCCCGTGCCCGATGCCGGGCCCGCCGTACGGGTGCCGCTGGGCACCTCCGGGGAGCGCCTGGTGGGCGAGGTCTGGGCCGACGTGCTCGGGCTCGCGGAGGTGTGGGCGGACGACGACTTCTTCGCCCTCGGCGGGCACTCGTTCGCGGCGACCCGGGTGGCCGGGCGGCTGCGGGAGCGGCTGGGCGCGGCGGTGCCGGTCCGGCTGCTGTTCGAGCACCCGGTGCTGGCCGACCTGGCCGCCGCGCTCCCCCGTCCGGCCGCCGCCGCGCGTGTGCGGCGCGCGCCGGTGGACGGGCCGGTGCCGCTGTCCGGGGTGCAGGCCAGGCTGTGGTTCCTGGCCCAGCTCGAACCGGACAGCAGCGCCTACAACGTGCCGGTGGCGTTGCGGCTGCGCGGCCCGCTGCGGGCGGACGCGCTGCTGGGCGCGGTACGCGACCTGGCCGAACGGCACCACGTGCTGCGCGGCGTGGTCGACGACTCCGGCCCCGAGCCGGTGATCGTGGTACGGGACGCCGCCGAGGTGCCCGTGTCCACCGCGCGCGTGGCCCGGCCTGAGGTCGAGGACGTGCTGGCCGCGCACCTGGCGACGCCGTTCGCGCTGGACCGCGAGCCGCCGATGCGGGCGGTGCTGCTCACCGTCGGCGAGCCTGGGGCCGATGACGAGCACGTGCTCTCCCTCACCTTCCACCACATCGCCACCGACGCCTGGACGCGCGGGCTGCTGCTGTCGGACCTGTCCGCCCTGTACGCCGCCCGCCTCGGCCTGCGTCCCCCGCTCGACCCGCCCCCGGCGCAGTACGCCGAGGTGTCGCCGGTCCCCGACCCGGCCGACCTGGACTGGTGGGCCGGGCACCTGGACGGCCTGCCGCCGGTGCTCGACCTGCCCACCGACCGGCCGCGTCCCGCGGTGCCCGACCCGGGCGGGGCCGCGCTCGACCTGGAGCTGCCGGCCGGGCTGAGCGAACGGGTCAGGGCGGTGGCCGCCGCCTACCGGTCCACGCCGTTCATCGTGTTGCTGGCCGGGTTGCAGGCGCTGCTGGCCCGGCTGTCGGCGAGCGCGGACGTCGCGGTCGGCGTGCCGGTCTCCGGTCGCGACCATCCGGACACCGAAGGCGTGGTGGGCTGCTTCCTCAACACCGTGGTCGTACGGACCGACGTGGGCGGCGACCCGACCGGGCGCGACCTGCTGGCCCGCGCGCGGGAGTCCGCGCTGGGCGCGCTCGCGCACGCGGGCACGCCGTTCGACCGGGTGGTGGACCGGCTGCGGCCGGAGCGGAACCTGGCGGCCACGCCGTTGTTCCAGGTGATGCTCAACTACATCCCCGGCGGGGCCGGGCCGGGGTTGCCCGGTCTGGAGGCGTCCGAGATCCATCTGCCGGAGCTGACCACCAAGTTCGACCTGAGCTGGCACGTCGTGGACGACGGGCCGGGCGCGCCGCTGCGCGGCGGGCTCGCCTACCGGACCGACCTGTTCGAGCCGGGCACCGCGGCCAAGCTGACCCGCTGGTACGCGGCCCTGCTGGACGGGCTGCTGGCCGACCTGGACGCGCCGGTGGGCGCGGTGCCGCTGGAGCCGGTGACCGGCCCGGCCGTGGACGGCGGGCCGCCGCCCGAGCCGCCCGCGGGGGCGGTGCACCACCTGATCGAGCGCTGGGTGGACGAGACTCCCGGCGCGCCGGCCGTGGTGGGCGCCGACCGCGCACTCACGTACGTGGAGCTGGAGTCGGCCGCGAACCGGATCGCGCACTGGCTGCTGGCGGCCGGGGTGGGGGCCGACGAGCCGGTCGGCGTGCTGCTGGAGCCGGGCGCGGACCTGGCGTGCGCGTTGTTCGGCATCCAGAAGTCGGGCGGGGGCTACCTGCCGATGGACCCGGCGTACCCGGCGGCGCGGATCGCCGCGATGCTGGAGGCCGCCGGGGTGCGGGCCGTGGTGACGGTGAACGAGTTCGCGCCGCTGATCGGGGACGGCAGGCGGGTGCTGACGCTCGACCGGCCCCCGTCCCTGCCGGACACCCGTCCGGAGGTCGACGTACGGCCCGAGCACCTGCACCACGTGATCTTCACGTCGGGGTCCACCGGCACGCCCAAGGCGGTGGCCGCCGAGCACGGCGGCGTCCTGAACTACCTGGGCGGCATGCTGCCGCGCATCGGCGTGCCCGGCGGGTCGTTCGCGGTGGTCTCCACGCCCGCCGCCGACTTCGGCCTGACCTGCGTGTTCGGCGCGCTGACCACGGGCGGGACGGTGCACCTGGTGCCGCGCGAGACCGCGATGGACCCGGCCGCGTTCGCCGGATACCTGGCCGAGCACCAGGTGGACGTCGTCAAGTGCGTACCGAGCCACCTTGAGCTGCTGGCCTCGGGCGGCGACCTGGCCGCCGTGCTGCCGCGCGGGCTGCTGATCCTGGCCGGCGAGGCGTGCCCGTGGGACCTGGTCGAGCGGGCCAGGGCCGCCCGGCCCGGCCTCAGGATCCAGAGCCACTACGGCCACACCGAGTCCACGATGATCTGCCTGGTGTGCGACACCGAGGAGATCCCCGCCGACCGGCGGACCGGCATCGTGCCGCTGGGCAGCCCGCTGCCCGGCGTGTACGGGCACCTGGTGGACGCGAGCCTGCGGCCGGTGCCGCCCGGCGTGCCCGGCGAGCTGGTCGTCGGCGGCCCCGGGGTCACCCGCGGCTACATCGGCCGGCCCGAGCTGACCGCCGAGCGGTTCGTCCCCGACCCGTTGACCGGGGAGGGACGCTGCTACCGCAGCGGCGACCTGCTGCGCGTCACCTCCGACGGGCGGATCGAGTTCCGCGGCCGGGTGGACGACCAGGTCAAGGTACGCGGCTACCGCGTCGAGCTGGGCGAGGTCACGACCGCGCTGCGGGCGTTGCCGCAGGTCGCCGAGGCCGTGGTGCTGCCCGTCGGCGAGGGGAAGGCCAGGCAGCTCGCCGCGTGGGTGACGCCCGCGACCGTGGAGGCCGCGGCCGTACGTTCGGCGCTGCGCGAGCGGTTGCCCGACTACATGGTGCCGGCGCACGTCATGGCCCTCGACCGGCTGCCGCTCAACCCGAACGGGAAGATCGACCGGGCCGCCCTGCCCGAGCCGGTGGCGGAGCAGGCCGCGTACACGCCGCCCGCGACGCCGAACGAGGAGCTGGTCGCCGGGGCGTTCGCCCGGGTGCTCGGCGTGCAGCGGGTGGGGGCGGGCGACGACTTCTTCGCCCTCGGCGGCGACTCGTTCGCCGCGGTGCGCGCGGTCAAGGAGATCGGCCGCGGGCTGCGGGTGATCGACCTGTTCACCCGGCCCGCCGTGGCCGAGCTGGCCGCGTTCCTGGGCCGCGAGGACACCGGCGGGCTGCTGCACCGCCTCGGCGGCGGCCGGACCGCCGAGTTCACGCTGGTGTGCGTGCCGTACGGCGGCGGGTCGGCGGCGGTCTACCAGCCGCTGGCCCAGGCGCTGGGCGACCGGGTGGAGGTGTTGTCGGCCGAGTTGCCCGGCCACGACCCCGCCCGCCCGGACGAGTTGCCGCTGCCGTTGGAGGAGCTGGTGGACGTGCTGGCCGCCGAGGTGGCGGCGACCGCGTCGGGCCCGGTCGCGATCTACGGCCACTGCGTGGGCTGCGCGCCCGCCGTCGCGCTGGCGCGCCGGCTGGAGGCGGACGGCGTTCCCGTGCTGGGCGTGATCGCCGCCGCGAGCTTCCCGGCGGCCCGGCTTCCCGGGCTGGTCAGGCGGCTGTTCGGCGGCGACCGCTGGGTGTCGGACCGGATGTTCCGCGACGCGCTGCGTGCCTCCGGCGGGCTGCTCGACGACATGGACGAGGCCGCCAAGCGCACCGCCGTACGCGCCATGCGGCACGACGCCGACCAGGCGCAGGAGTGGTTCGGCCACGAGCTGGCCGGCGAGGGGACGCCGCTGCGCGCCCCGATCCTGAGCCTGGTCGGCGAACGCGACCGCGCCACCGAGCTGCACGAGGAGCGCTACACCGAGTGGGCGGCGTTCGCGCCGCGGGTGGAGCGGGCCGTGCTGCCGAGGGCCGGTCACTACTTCCTGCGCCACCAGGCCGAGCCGCTGGCCGCGCTGGTGCTGGCGCACCTGACCCGCTGGGCGGCCGGAACGCTGCCCGACCCGGTACGCCCGCCCGAAGCCACCAGGTTGCGGCCCTTCTACACGGTCGCGAGCGGCCAGATCGTCTCGGCGCTGGGCACGGCGCTGAGCTCGTTCGCGCTCGGCGTGTGGGCCTACCAGCGCAGCGGCGAGATCCTGGATCTGGCGCTGGTCACGATGCTGGCGCAGATCCCGGCCGTGCTGCTCACCCCGCTGGGCGGCGCGCTGGCCGACCGGGTGGACCGGCGCAGGATCATGCTGGCCTGCGACGCGCTGTCCGGGCTGGCCATGGTGGCGCTGGTGCTGCTGCTGACCACCGGGCGGCTGGAGTTCTGGAACGTCTGCCTCATCGTGGGCGTGACCTCGGTCGTGTCGGCGTTCCAGCAGCCCGCGTGGCTGGCGGCGATCGCGCAACTGGTGCCGAAACCGTACCTGCCGCAGGCCAACGCGCTGGCGAACGTGGGCTTCGGCGCGGGCAACGTGATCGCGCCGCTCGCGGGCGGCGCGCTGATCGGCCTGTTCGGGTTGTCGGCGGTGGTGGCCGTGGACGTGGCCACGTTCGCGGTCGGCGTGCTGACGCTGCTGCTGGTGCGCTTCCCCGACCGGCTGTTCCACCGGCGTGAGGAGACGTTCACGGCGGCGCTCACCGGCGGGTGGCGGTTCCTGCGCAGGCGGCGTCCGCTGCTGGTGATGGCGCTCTACTTCGCCGTGGTGAACTTCTGCACCGCGCTGATGTGGGTGCTCGTCACCCCGGTCGTCCTGGCCATCGGCACCTCGGCGGACCTGGGTCTGGTGACCGCCGTCGGCGGTGTCGGCGCGGCCGTGGGCACCGGCGTGGTGCTGGTGTGGGGCGGCACCAGGCGGCGGGCCACCGGGATGATCGGTTTCGTGATCGGCTCCGGGGTCGGCGTGGTGCTGATGGGCGTGTGGCCGGTCGTGTGGCTGGTCGCGGCCGGGTTGTTCGTCCGGCTGGCGTGCATGAGCATCGGCAACGCGCACTGGCTGTCGATCATCCAGGTGAAGGTGGGGCCGGAGTTGCAGGGGCGGGTGCTCGCGGTGAACATCATGATCGCCACCGCCATGCAGCCGATCGGCTTCCTCGCCGCCGGGCCGCTGGCGGACTGGGCCGGCGGGTTCGCCGGCGGGCCCGGTGGGGGCGCGGGCGCGGTGCTGCTCGCCAGTGGCGTGTTCCTGCTGGTGTGGGGGCTGCTGGGGCTGCGGCACCGGCCGCTGCATCACCTGGAGGACCTCGTCCCGGACGCGGCGCCGCCGTCGGAGGCCGCGGCCGACCTGGACGCCATCCAGGAGAGGGTGCTGAGCGCATGAACGCCGAAGACACGGCTCGTACGGGGCTCGTCACCGCGGCCGACATCCGGGCGGCCGGCGACCGCATCGCGCCGTACGTGCGGCGCACGCCGCTGCTGCGGCTGCCCGGCGAACGGCTCTGGGTCAAGCCGGAGAACCGGCAGCCCACTCGCTCGTTCAAGGTGCGCGGCGCGGTCAACGCCGTGGGCCGCCTGGCCGGGCACGGCGTCCGGCACGTGATCGCGCAGTCGTCGGGCAACCACGCCCAGGCCATCGCCTACGCCGCCGCCGAACAGGGGCTGCGGGCGACCGTCGTCCTGCCGGACACGGCGCCGGAGCTGAAGGTGCGCGCCGCGCGCCGGCTCGGCGCCGAGGTGGTGATCGTGCCGCCCGCCCTACGGGAGGAGGCATGCCTGGCGCTGGCCGACCGGTTCGGCGCGACGGTGGTCGGCTCCGACGCGTTCGACGTCATCGCCGGGCACGGCAGCGCCGGGGCCGAGATCCTCCCGGACCTGCCGGACGCGGGCGCCGTCCTGGTGCCCGTCTGCAACGGCGGCCTGCTCGCCGGGATCGCGGTGGCGGTCAAGGCCGCCGACCCGGCGATCCGGGTGATCGGCGTCGAGCCCGAGCTGGCCGCCGACGGCGTGGCCAGCTTCCGGTCCGGCACGCGGACGGCGTGGCCGGTGGAGCTGACCTACCGCACGCGGGCCGACGGGCTGCGCGCGCCGGTGCTGGGCGCGCTGGCGTGGGAGCACATCAACCGGTACGTGGACGACATGGTGACCGTGACCGAGGACGCCATCGACGCCGCCGCCGACCTGCTCAGGCGGGAACTGGGCGAACGCGCCGAACCCAGCGGCGCGGTGGCCACGGCCGCCTACCTCACCCACCACGCGCGGCTGCCGCCGGGCCCGGTGGTCGCGATCCTGTCCGGCGGCAACGTCGCGATCAGCACGGAGCCCAGGAAGGAGCCCCTGGCCCGGAGCACGTGATCCCGCCGGTCGGCGGCAGCCCGCTGGAACGACATCCGAGACCCCTGGTCGTGACGGACGTGATCGTGATGATCACCCTGTCCGCCAGGGGTTTCGCCATGCTCAGGGGATGAGAACGGCAAACCGGTAGTCGGGTGACAGACGGTTCATCCGCAATCGGATCTTGATTTCCGCCTGCGACACTCACCGCCATGACACAGCCAGAGGAAACGAACGCGTCCCACGACCGTGCCGGCCAGGCCCTCGTCCTCGGCAACTCCGCGCTGGCGCTCGGAGTCGGGCTCGGTCTGTTCGCCACGCTCATCGGAGACGGCGTTCCGTCGTTGTCCCCGGCCGTGGTGGCGGTGGGCGCCTGCGTGATCGGCGTGCTGTTCCGCATCGAGGCGGCCGTGCTGGAGAGACGCCGCTGAAGATCGCCGCATCCGTCGACATCGCCGGCGCCCCCAGACAGACCATGCCCGCGGCCAGGAGTATCGCGGTGGCGGCGTACCTCCGTCGGGGTCGTCGCAGGGCGGGGAGTTACGGAGCAGCCACGCGCAGTATTTCAGTCACGGACTGTGCTCTTTCCGTTACACATTCGCCTGCACGGCGGCCACAGCACGTCCATCGTGGAAGGCGACACGCGCAACGCCGAACACGCCCGGGCGTTCGAGCGCGACCAGCAGTTGTGGCAGGAGCGGCGTACGATCTACGGCGCCTACTGGCGGGCCTGGAATGCGCTGATCCGGATCCTGGAGGGCGCGACGGACGGCGGCCAGGAAGCGAAGGCCCGGATCAAGGCGGCCGAGGCGGAGTGGCGGCATGCGATCGACCCCATGTTCATCGTCTGCGGCAAGGACGTGCTGGAGGCGGGAATCACGCACATTCATGCGACGGAGGCGCGTATCACTGCCGCTCGGAACGGCGTGCTCATGGACGGGGTGGGGAAGTCCCGCGCGTTGAGCCGGGCCATGAGGGGCGACCTCGGCGCCTGATCGGCCACGCGTCCGCGGCCTTCTCCGGCATCACCCATCAGCGGAACACCGGCACACTGATCACGCGCCCTTGAACGAGCCGGGAAGAGGTGTGTCAGGGCGCACCGCGGCCGGCTTCCACGACGACCGTCGACGATCGGCCTACCCGCTCAGCCAGTCGCGCGCCGCCTTCACCACGTCGCGCGTCATCGACGCCGAGTCGCCGACGTGGTGCCGGGGGTCGAAGATCCGCTCCAGCTCGGCGGGGCTCACCAGCGATCGCAGGTCCGGCTGCGTGCGCAGGACGGCTTGGAGCTCGTGACCGGTGCTCTGCGCCTGCTGGCTGAGCTCGTACACCCGCCGGTACGCCGTCTGCTTGCCCAGGTGGGGCGCCAGGGCCAGCATCAGGGCTTCCGTGGCGATCTGGTCCCTGACCCGTTCGAGGTTGGCGGCCATGGCGTGGGGACGGGGGGTCATGCCGTCGGCGACCGCCGCCAGGGTCTGGAAGGCACACAGGCAATAGTGCGAAATATCGGGAACGCACGCCCATTCCACTCGCCAGGCCCGCGCGTCCCGTTCGTGCTCGCCGCCCATGACCGCCATGGCCGACACCGCCTGACCGGCGGCCAGCCTGGACATGACGACGATCTGCTCGCACTCCTCGGGGTTACGTTTGTGCGGCATCGTGCTGCTGCCGACCATGCCGAACTCCCACGCCTGTTCGAGCTCGCCGAACTCCGGGCGCGACAACACCCGGATCTCGTCGGCGATGCGCCCGGCGGTGCCCGTGCACAGGGCCAGGGTCATGACGTACTCGGCGACCCGGTCGCGGGCGGCGTGCCAGGCCATCAGCGGCGTCTCCAGGCCGAGCCGGGCGGCCAGCCCGCGGGCCAGCTCGCGGCCGTAAGGACGGAAGGACGCCGAGGTGCCCACCGCGCCGAAGAGCTGCACGGCCAGAACCCGCGTACGCAGGGCCGCGAGGCGTTCGGCCTGCCGTAACAGCTCATCCACCCAGGAAGCCGCCTTGAGCCCGAACCCGATGGGCAGCGCCGGCTGAGCGTGCGTCCTGCCCAGGGCGACGGTGTCGGCGTGCTGCTCGGCCAGGTCCGCCAGCCGGTCGACGAGCAGCCGCAGCAACCCGTCCAGTTCGTCGAGCACGTCCCGCATCTCCAGCGCCTGGCCGGTGTCCTGGACGTCCTGCGTGGTGACGCCGTAGTGCACGAACTCGCCGGCTCCGCCGGGGCAGGACGCGGCGAACACGTTCAGCAGGCCGACGAGCGAGTGCCTGGTCCGCTGACGTTCGGCGTGCACCCGGTCCAGGTCGAGGCGGTCGACGCGGGCGTGCCGGGCGATGCCCTCGGCGGCCCAGCCCGGGATCAGGCCCAGCTCGGCCTGGGTGCTCGCGATGGCCGCCTCGATGTCCAGCCAGCGCTGGTAGCGGCACAGGTCGCAGAAGATCCGATGGCTGGCCTCGGTGGAGTAGCACGAGCCCATGGAGGCGGAATCGGTGATGTGGCTGCGGGAGTGCGCGCAATCGGGGGTGGGAGCAGCGGTCGGCCGGGCCTTCACCTCGCCTGCCCCTCATGGTCACCGGGGTACTCGAACACGGGGGCGGCCCGCGCGCTTCTCTGGGCGCCCATGTTGATGACGGCCCGGCTCTGCCGGGGCGCCGCCCTGATCTGGGTGCCCGCGTAGCCGGTCGGGGCCACGAAGACACCCCAGACCGCCTCGTACTCCTGGATCTCGCCGCTCAGCGGGTCCACGACCGGTTCCGTACGGGGGGTCACACGTTGCTGGACGACGAAACCGCCACCACGGGACTCTCTCAGGCAGCGTTCCCATTCCCCGGCCGAGACCTCCCATCCGGGCACGATGCCGGCCCCGCCGTACTCGGCGAAGGGTTTGACGATGAGCTGCCGCCGGTGGGCGAGGCAGTGGCCGATGAGATCGACCTCGGCGCCGTCGATCGTCACGTGCTCCGACGACAGGGTCCTGGTCCACGGCAGGAGCCGGTCGATGAGCCGCCGTTCCTCCTCGCTGAACGAGCCGCGCCACCGTTCCTCGCTCAGCAGGGCCAGGCAGCCCTTGCTGGTGAACAGGTCGCTGAGCATGGTCGTCCAGAGGACCACCCGCTTCTCCTCGTGCGCGCGCAGCAGCACTTCGACGTCCTGCCCGCCGGCGACCAGCTCGTAGCCGGTGAAGTAGCGCAGCGCCACGTCGATCGGCTTCCCGCGCAGAAGTACTCGACCGCGGTCCTCCGTCACCTGGCCGGTGTCCCCGAGCACCACCTCGAACCCGAGCCACCGCAACATGCCGGAGATGGCCTGGAAGCTCACAGAATGCCGCTCGATGCCGCCGGCGCTCTCCACGATGCCGATCACGGGGGTGGCCGCGCCGGTCACGGGCTCGGCGGCGGCGCGCAGCGCCTGGGCCACGTGTTCTCCGGTGCGGACGTAGGTCAGGCCGTGCTCTTCGGCGAACCGGCGGAAGTGCGGGTCCCTGAGCAGGTATCTGCATGTTTCCGCTCTCGGCGTGCCGCCGAGCGGGCTGCCGACGTTGAACTCGAGAAGCTTGAACGAGGTGCCGTCGTGGTAGAGGTCGGCGCGGCCGTACAGGGACGGCGGGCCGGGCAGCCGTCGTACGAGTTCCCGGAGTTCTCCCGTCACTCCCAGGGCCGCGGCGAAACGGTCGAGATCTCCGTCGAAGAGCCGGTCGGGAAGCTCGGTGAGGAGCTTGAGCAACTCCGTCAACGCTGTGGCGTAATCGCCGAGTTCCGCTTTGTCACCGAAGAGCGGACGGGCCAGCAGACTGTTTTTGTAAAAAGCGATCTGGTCAGTGGGAAATGGCGCCCGATCCATCACGTGCCGCAGGTGACCGGCCGGGTCGAGACACTCTGCGATATAGGCGGCAGTGACGCTGTCCATGGCGAACCTCCACCGACTGGAACCCCGAGCGGGCTGTAATGTAGCAGAGCGGGACGCGAACTCACAGTATTCGACATTCCCTTTTCACATCCTTGACAGCAATGATCATGGCATGCAGGATGACCTCAAGCATGCCCGGGTGAATCCCGCCCGTGGTATGGCAGTCAGAGTTGCCTTGGGAGGCAGCCATGCAGAATTCGGAGTTCGCCGCCATTATCGTCCAGGTACAGGAGACGACCGAGACGGTCGCCCCGCACGCCGTCATGGCGCAGGGCTGATCCGTACCGCCAGTCGCCGATGACAGGCCCAGGGTGTGCGACGTAAGGGTGGTGCGGAAATACCGTGAAGGCATTGCTGGTCGTCATGCCCTGGGCTTCTCTGCACCGCCCGTCCCTCGGCGCGGGGATCCTCACCCAAATAGGCCGCGACATCGACGGATGCCGGATCTCGCAGTGTTACGCGAATCTGGAGTGGGCCCGGTTCCTCCTGGCCGAGACCGGCGGTGCGATCACGCCCGACGACTACAACGACGTCGCCGAGAGATACCTCGCCGGAGCCGGCGAGTGGGTGTTCGCCGGCGCGCTGCACCAGACCCCGGGCTGGCGTGAGCAGGAGTTCCTCGCCCATCTCGGCGACAGTTCCGGACTCGACGGCGAATTGCTCGTCACGATGGCACGGCTCGCCTCGGCTTTCGTCGAGCACCTCTGCGAACGGCTGACCGCCGAAGCGTACGACGTGATCGGATTCAGCACCACGTTCATGCAGAACGTGCCTTCCCTGGCCCTCGCCCGCGCTCTCAAGAAGGCCCGGCCGGAAACCACGATAATCTTCGGCGGGGCCAACTGCGACGGCTCCCAGGGCGCCGCGATCCATAACAATTTCCCGTTCGTCGACATTGTCGCCCGAGGCGAATCGGATCATATATTCCGGCAGCTCGTCGAGGCTGTGCGGGCCGCCGACGAGAATATGCTCAGGCGGATCCCCGGATTATGCTGGCGCACCGGAGAGGGCCGGTTGGTCGCCAATCCCAGCACGGCCGCGCCGCTGCCCATGAAATCGGTGCGACACCCCTGGTACGACGAGTATTTCGAAACGCTCGGCACGACCGGCATCGGCGCCTGGGTCGAACCGGAGCTCGTGCTGGAGTCGTCCCGCGGCTGCTGGTGGGGAGAGAAGCACCACTGCACCTTCTGCGGCCTGAACGGCTCGGCCATGAAGTTCCGCAGCAAGACACAGGGAGACTTCGTCGACGAGCTCGACGCGGCGGTCCGCAGACACCGGGTGCTGGACATATCCCTGGCCGACAACATCCTGGACATGAAGTATTTCAACGAGTTCCTGCCGCGCCTGGCGGAGCTGGACTGGGACCTGCGCATTCATTGCGAGGTCAAGGCGAATCTCACCGTCGAGCAGGTCAGGACACTGCGCGACGCCGGTGTGGTGAACATCCAGCCCGGCATCGAGAGCCTGAGCAGCGACACGCTGAGGCTCATGGACAAGGGCGTGACCGGTGTGCAGAACGTCCGCCTGCTGCGCGACTGCCAGCAGGAGGGCCTGACCGTCGAATGGAACTGGCTCTGCGGCTTCCCCAAGGAGGACGAAAGCCAGTACGACGCCCTCATCGGCCAGTTCCCCGCCATGGTGCACCTGCAACCGCCGCTGGGCGTCTCCCGGGTGGCGCTGGAGCGGTTCAGCCCCTACTTCGAGCGCCCCGAGCTGGGATTCGTCAACGCCGGACCGGCCCGCGTCTTCGAGATCGTCTACGACCTGCCGCGTGCCGAGCTCGAACAGCTCGTCTACCTCTTCGACAGCCCGCTGCACGGGGTCAGCGAGGAGACGCTGGAGCGCGTACGAGCCGCCGTCGACACGTGGCGGGCCGGACATGACGCGGAGAACAGCACACTCGTCGTCACCAGGTCCGGGGATCACCTCGTCATCCGCGACCGCCGGGCCGGCTGGCCGGTCCAGGATCACGTGCTGGCCCCCGGCGGACGGGCCGAGGCGTACCAGGCTCTGGACCGGGGACGGACTCCGCAGTCGCTGGAGGCGTACCTGCGCGAGACCCACGGCCTCGACTGCGGGCCCCGGCTCGGCACGTGGCTGGACGAGTTCGTGGCGGCAGGGCTCGTCTTCACCGAAGCCGGACGCTACGTGGCACTCGCGACCGCCGAACGTCCCGGGGTCGCGCCGGCCCGCCCGCAACCGGCGGGCGCCGGAACCCGATGATGGCGGGCCAGGCGGAAGCGTCCCTCTCCCCCGGCGCCGGACAGAAGAGCTCGATTCTCCGGAACCGGAACTTCCGCCGGGTCTTCGCCGCGTCCGCGGTCAGCACGCTGGGCACGCCGATGACCGCGCTGGCGATCCCCCTGACCGCGCTCGGCCTGCTCGACGCCAACGCGGCCCAAATGGGCCTGCTGGGCACGCTGACCACCATCTCGTTCATGTTGTTCGGGCTGCCCGCGGGGGTGCTGGTCGACCGCGTGTCACGCCGGACGCTGATGATCGTCGCGGACTTCGGCCGCGCGCTCGTCCTGCTCTCCATCCCTGTCGCCTGGCTGCTCGACGGGCTCACGCTGACGCAGATGTACGCGGTGGCGTTCCTCAACGGCACGCTGACCCTGTTCTTCTCGGTCTCGTCGCAGAGCTTCCTGCCCTCCATCGTCCCGCCCGCGAGGCTCGCGGAGGCCAACGCCGTCCTCTCGTCGTTCAGGGAGGGCAACGGGATCGCCGGATCGGCGCTCGCCGGCCTGCTCATCCAGCTGGTCACGGCACCCGTCGTCATCGTCCTGGACGCACTCAGCTACCTGTGGTCCGGCACGGTCATCGCCCTCATCGGACGCACGCCCGAGCCCGTCGCCGAGAAGCAGCGCATGACCAGCGGGATCATGAGCGGGCTCAGGTACGTCTTCACGCACGAGATGTTGCGCCCGATCGCCGTCTCCGGCGCCGTCTCCAACGTGGGCGCGCTCATGACCCTGACGCTGATGCCGATCCTCTACCAGCGGGTGCTCGCGCTCCCCGCCGGGGCGCTCGGCCTCTTCATGGCGACGGGCGGAGCGGGCGCGCTGCTGGGCTCGTACACGGGGCACCGGCTCGCGAGACGCGTCGGCGAAGGGCGCGTCCTGTGGATGTTCGGCCTGGTCATCATGCCGTTCGCGGTGCTCGTCGCCTCGGCCGGCCGGGGGCCCTGGCAGTGGATCTCGATGACGGCCTGGCTGGTGGTGTGCTACCAGAGCGGCATGTACAACGTCCTGCTGGTCAGCTTCCGCCAGCGCATCACCCCGGGCGACCTGCTCGGCCGGATGAACGCCACCATGCGCTTCACCCTGACCGGCGCCACCGCGCTCGGCGCGGCGCTGGCCGGCACCATCGGCCAGCTCGCCGGCGTGCGCGAGGCCCTCTACGTGGCCGCCGCCATCACGGCCACCGCCTGGATCCCCTACTTCCTCTCCCCCATGCGTCACCTGCGACGGCTGCCTTGACCGGCGAGCCGCGAACGAAGTCGGAGCCGACACCATGCGCTATCCGAGCCGGCCGGAACTCCTGCGGCTCCCTCCCGGCCACGTCATCGACGTTCCCGAGGAGATCCGCCTCGACCCCGGGCATCCGGAGGAACTGCTGGAGGCGGTGCGCTTCCTGCGCGACTGCGCCGCGTGCGGAACGAGCGTCCGCTGGACCGGGCGCTGCTCCGACCCCTCCGTCGCGAACGCCCTGACCCACGTGCCGCCGCCGCTCGCGCCTCTCGGCGCGGAGCTGGGCGAGCAGTTCGGCGGGTGGCGGACGGCGTACAAGCAGGGGGTGTACTTCCTGCGCAAGGGCCCCGGTTTCAGGATCGTCCACGACCGCAGGAGCCTGCACCGGAAGCCGCTCAGGATGGTCATCACCGACGAGCGGCTGGTGGACGCGCTCGAAGCCGGGCAAGCCGTGATCGACATCGAACGCAGCCCGCTGCCCGCCGCGGTGCGCCACCTCGCCGAGGCGGGGCTCATTATGGCGGCGGGCGGGTACGCGGTGACCCTGCCGTACCGGCTGCCCGCCTGGCCCATCCCCGCCTACAGCGTCTGAACACCCGCCGTGGTCAGCGGTGGTAGCCGTACAGGAACACGCGCACGCCGGCGTTCACCGACTTCGAGACCACCGGCCCGGCGGATCCCGGCGCGATCGCCCCCGGCCCGCACCAGGAGCCGACGCTGGTCGAGCTGCTGGACGAGGTCATCGCCTGGTCACGCGCGCTCAGGTCGGTGCGGGTGGGCCCTACTTGATCGTGGCCAGGTCCAGGACGTACATCTCGTCCTTGATCTGGTAGGTCATCAGCCGGTCGAGGCCGCCGTCGGGGAGCGCCATGGATCCTTTCGCGTCGGGCCGGATGCCGAGGTCGGCGGACCTGCCGGTGTCGGCGTCGTAGAGCGTCGGGACGCCCTGCCTGGCCGGTCCTCTCAGCGTGACGCTGAAGAAGCGTTCCAGGCGGGCGCCGTCGCCCGGCCGGAAGGTGGTCGGCAGGCGGCGCTCGTGGGAGCCGTCGCGGTCGCGGACGAAGCTACGCAGAACGACCGGGATCTGCGCCGTGTCCGGGCACCGGCGAGTAGGGCACTTGATCTCCTTGCCGGAGCGGTCGCGGCGTTCGACCTTGACGGTCTCGTATCGCACGGCCACGCCCGCGCACCGGTCGACGTCGCACCTGACCTCCTCGTCGGCCTTGACCACGGCGTCGCGCCGCTCACCGGTCTCGACGTTGAGCAGCTCGCGGAAGACCGCCTTCTTCCGGTGGACGCCCACCCACGGCCATCTCAGGATCTGGTGCCGTTCGGCGCCCTGCACCGGCTGCGGCGTACCCCCGCTCAGGGGCACCCGGTAGACGCCGCCCTTCTCGTAGGCGAAGGCCACGTCCGCGCCGGTCACCGTCAGCCCGTTGATGTGCCCCTGCTTCATGACGTTCCCGAGGGGGACGTCGGTCACCGGCCGAGGGCGGCCGCCGGCGGCCGGCACCGTCCAGATCCGGGCGACCCGCGCGCCGCCCGGCTCCTTGTAGGACGCCCACCACACGATGTTGCCGCCACCGGCGGCGACGTCGTCGGCGAAGATCGCCGATCCTTTCGTCGGGGGGATCTCCGCGATCTGCCTGGGCTGCCCGGTGACAAGGTCGTAGGTCCACAGGAACTGACGTTTCCCGTCCGTCACACCCGTCATGACCAGCAGCGTGCGATCGTCGAGGAGCAGCTGCGGCTCGTACGCACGGCCGTCGGGCAGCTTGGCCGGGATCTTGTGGACGGCCTGCGGCCACACCTTCTCGACGGGCGGCGGAATCCTGTCCGCCGGCGGTTCGGCCCCGCCGGTCGCGCTCGCCGCGGGGGGCGGCTCGGCCGCCGTGCCCAGAGCACTCACCGCCGTGCCCGTCCCGCCCGCCACGAGGACCACGGCCGCTGCCGCGCGTACGGCGGCGGTCCGCGCCCGCCGTCGGCGATGGCGCGTCTTGACCGTCGTGACCAGCCCGGCCGGCGCCTGCGGGGCACGATGCGCCGCCCCGGACAGGGCGCGGCTCAGCTTGTCTTCCAGATCGGTCATCGCATGCTCCTGTGGGTCGCCGGTGCGGAGGACAGGGAGGAACGCAGCTTGTCCAGGCCCCGGAAGGCCTGGCTGCGCACGGTTCCGGGAGAGATGCCGAGCACGTCGGCGATCTCGGCGTCGCTGAGCTGTTCGTAGTAGCGCAGCACCAGCACGGCACGCTGTCTGCGGGGCAGCGCGGCCAGCTCTTCCCAGAGACCCTGTTCCTCGTCGGGAGGGAAGACTTCGTGGCAGGCCCGCTCCGGCGGCTCTCCGCTGAGACGTTCACGCCTGTGACGCCGCCAGACGCTGATGTGCAACCGCGCCATCGTGGTTCGGACGTAGCTGTGCGGGCTGTCCTTGCGTCTCACCCTCGGCCAGGCGCCGCACAGCCGTACCAGGGCTTCCTGGAGCAGGTCGGCTGCGTCATGGGGGTTTCCGGTCAGGACGTATCCGTAGCGGAGCAACGCGTCCGTATGCTCTGCCACGAAGTCGTCGAAGCCGGGTTCGTCATCCACTTGTCGTCCCTTCGGTAGTCACGTCCCAGACGGCCGAAGGGACGAAGATGTTGCATCGCCCGGCGATCTTTTCCCGGGATCCTCGGACGACGCGAAGGGGTGGAGCGATCGACCGGGCCGGGTCAGCGTTTCATCGCGCCCTCGGCCGCGGCGGCGACGGCCGTCCCCGCGATCTCAAGGTGGCGGGCGAGCTCCCGTTCCTTCATCTTGTCCGCCAGCGCGTCCCCCACGGCCGCCGACGGTTTCGGGGCAAGCTCACCGGCTCGCACACCGGCGCCGCCGGCGCGGTGCACAGCGACATCTGGATCGAACGCAACCTGATCGAGAACGCGAAGTGGGACGCGATCGGGCCCATGAACACCTCCCGGGTCGTCATCAGGGAGAACACGATCAGGGCGAGCTGGGGCGGCGTCTACGTGAAGTCGATCAGCCCGAATCCGAACGAGACCATCGACATCATGGGCAACGACATCACCCTGATCGACGGCTCGACCCGCCCCGCGGTCGGCGTGAACGCCACCAACGCCCAGCTGCCGGTCAGCGACGTCGCGGTCTACGCCAACACCGTCCGAGGCGGCGGATTCGGCTACCAGAATTGTCGGCAGTGCTCCGGGCTTCAGTCCGGGGGGTGAAGCCGACCGTCCCGCGTAGCGGGGCAAGAGCAGCCGATTCGCCGCCAGGCGGACCGGCGTCCACCCGCTCAGACGGGCCGGTTCTGCTGCTCGATGTACTGGCGCAGGACACTGATCGGCGCGCCGCCCACCGAACCGGCGAAG
>NZ_BMRC01000057.1:0-1253 GCF_014648435.1 Nonomuraea spiralis | reverse complement strand
CCCGACCACAGCTTGTTCGCCCGGTAGTAGTGGGCGGCCAGTTCGGGGAACTCCTGTCGCATCCGCCGCGAGGACACACCTTTGAGGCTGTTGACCAGTTTCGACAGGGCGATCTTGGGTGGGAAGTTGACCAGCAGGTGGACGTGGTTGTTCTCGCCGTTGAACTCGGCCAGGCCGGTCTCGAAGTCGGTGCAGACGGCCCGCATGATCTCTTCCAGGCGGGTCAGGTGCGCGTCGGTGAACACCCGATGCCGGAATTTCGTCACGAAGACCAAATGGGCGTGGAGCACGAAAACACAGTGTCTGCCTGTTCTGATATCGCTGTACTCGGCCATAACCCAACCGTATGATGATCGGGTGCAGTTGCGGTACAACTACCGGATCGACCCGACCCCCACCCAGCGGATCGCGCTGGGCCGGGCGTTCGGGTGCGCCCGGACGGTGTTCAACGATGCACTGCGTATGCGCAACGACGCCCATGAGAACGGGTTCCCGTTCGTGAGCGACGCCGAGCTGTCGCGCCAGGTCATCACCGAGGCGAAGAAACGCCCCGATCGGGCGTGGCTGGGCACGGTGTCAGCCGTGGTGTTGCAGCAGGCGCTCGCCGGCTGCGCGACGGCGTTCCGGAACTTCTTCGCATCGGTGTCAGGCAAGCGCAGGGGCCCGAAACTCGCCCCGCCCCGGTTCCGGTCCCGCAAGGACAACCGGCAGGCGATCCGGTTCACCAGGAATGCCCGGTTCAAGGTGAGCCAGAACGGGAAACTCGTCCTGCCGAAGATCGGCGAGGTCGCGGTGCGCTGGTCACGGGGCCTGCCTGCCGACCCGTCCTCGGTCACGGTCATCAAGGACGCGGCGGGCCGGTACTTCGCCAGCTTCGTGGTCGAGGTCACCGTGCAACCACTGCCCGCCGTCGAAGCCGAGACCGGGATCGACCTCGGGCTCGGGCACTTCGCCGTCCTACCGGACGGAACGAAGATCGGCTCTCCCCGCTTCCTGCGCCGGGCGGAGAAACGGCTGAAGAAAGCCCAACGCGCCCTGTCTCGGAAAGGGAAGGGCAGCACGAACCGCGACAAGGCCCGGCACAAGATCGCCCGGGCGCACGCACGGGTCGCCGACGCCCGCCGCGAGTTCCACCACCAGCTCTCCACGCAGATCATCCGCGAGAACCAAGCGGTGTTCGTGGAGGACCTGGCGGTGAGCGGGCTGGCGCGCACGAGGCTGGCCAAGAGTGTGCACGATGCCGGGTGGTCGGC
>NZ_BMRC01000056.1 GCF_014648435.1 Nonomuraea spiralis | reverse complement strand
ATGTCGCCGGGGCGGAGCTCGAAGCCGTCCCAGCGGTTGCTGTCGTACATACTCGTCTCGTAGCGGCGCACGGCCGTCATCCTTGCAGCGGATCCGATCCCGTGAGGCCCAGATGATTCACCGCACGACATCCTGCCGAGGGCTCAAGACTGAGCTTCCGAAGAGCGTCGCGCAACAGTACGTAGCGCAGCACCCGCCCATAATGTCCGATCTCGAACACTCCGCGAGGGCATCCTGAAGGCCAGAGGCTGAGCGCCGAACGGCGGCTACGCGCGCGTCTACCTTGGACCTTCCCGGTCCGGCACGTGGTGCGAGTGTGTCGCCCGCCTTGTGCGGTGCCCGCCGACGCGCCCGGTGGGCGGGCGCTGCTCTCGCCTGGCGGGGGATCAGGGTCGGCAGTCCCCGAGCCCACAGCCGTACTGGTGTGGTGTGACTGAGCGCTTCAGCTGGCGAAATTCGCCAACTCCGCGGTGAAGGCGTAATGCCAGGCCAGGCGCCGCCGTACTCTTGCTGATCACATGGCCATGGCAAGCTCGACGGCCGAGATGGGACGGAAGGTGGACAGCGCTGCCACCAGGTCAGCCTCGGCGATACTCGAACCGTTGAGCATGATCAGCGCATCGCCCGACCTGGCGAAGACGGTGACCCAGGAGGACCCGGCGCCGGTCCGGACCCATCGGTCTCCCGGGAGCGATTTGCATCGCAGCGGAACTCCAAAGTCCTCGGTGACCGCCAGGCAGGAATCCCACGGGTTTCCAGCCGCGGCGGGCCAGACCGTGACCTGGATCTCGGAGAATCCCCGACTCGGCGTGGCGTCCCGCCAGTACTCCAGCCAGGTGGACGGTTCCGGCTCCCGCTGCCCGGCGGCATTGAGATCCACGTGGACCAGCCGGTAACCCTGGATTGCTGGAGCGATCAGCGGCACGCCGGACCTCTCGAGGCTGCGGACGTCAAACCAGGCCAGGATTTGCGGCTTGTACTGCGCCGCGCCCCAGGATCCGAGGGGCACGGCTACGGCCAGGGCTACTGCCCACCAGCGAAGGGGCGACATCAACGACCACGCCGACAGGGCGAATCCGACCACACCACCGACCACGTAGACAGGGGCGACAAGGGCCGGTAGAGGGCCGAATAGCTCCGGCACCGGCGCCAGCACCGCGAGGGCACCAATGAGCAACCAAGCCGCAGCGCCCCCGACAGGACCGACCACGCCCCAGCGCGGCAGCCTGGCCAGTCGCGCGCCCACCGTGCCCAGGATTATCGCCAAGAGGAACATGGCCGGCGGGAGAACGGTCCCGTCGAGCTCTTCCCCTTGCATGTCCACCCAGATGATGGCCGTGGGGATGCCCGTCACCAACCCGATGAGGGCTGCACGTCCCAGGACAGCTTTGGTCGATAAATCCTGCATGCCCCTATTGTCACCGGGAGGCGCCCCGAACGGGCCCGGCCACGGTCAGTGTCAACAACCGTGGCTAGGTTCCAACGTGTCACGGCTCAGCATGGAGTCCGCCAACTGAAGTGCCCAGTCACGGGTGGGTGAAGGGCTACTTCTCGCCGGTGCTCTTGATGCCGGGCGCTTCTTGGGTCGGTAGCTGGGTCCGTCCATGAAGATTCCTACTACTGCTGCATGCACGCAGAAGCCGGGCCGCGGCAAGAGGCAGCGGCGATCTTCCTCATTCGCGGTCGGATTTGTGGAACCCCCGCTGACCTGATCCGCCGTGCCTGGACCACCCACCGCTGGGACAACCGACCTTCCCGAGGCCCATGAAGATCACTAATCCGTGCGGGTTCCAGGCGGCCTGGTTGAAGTGAACGGTTGATCCGATGACGCGGCCGTGGTGCAGCGCCAGGTCACGTCCACGGTGCGGTTCCCTTCCGAGTTGCCGTAGATATCGCAGTAGATCTGCCGGCCGTCGCACATATCAGAAGCACAACAGGTTCTTTATCCGTACTGGCCTCCCCGGCGGCAGCGAAGGCTCCAAGGGCTCGTCCAGGGGGACGTCCGACCAGTCGAATCGGAACGGGCCTTCGTTCGGCTCGGGTGGGATCCGGCCAATCAGCTCGAACGTGACGACCGGCCGCCCGGGGCGGTGGACATCCAATTCCAGCTTGATGTAGCCGTCGAGGTCCTCGCGGGTCAGGTCGCCGGTTTCGCGCAGTCTCGCTTCGGCGGCGTCCTGCGCGGCGGCGAGTGTTCTGAACACGTGGCCGATGTCGATCCATTCGGAGTTGCTGATCCGCGCTTCCTCGCGCAGCAGGGCGAACGCGTACGAGCGCGGGCTCGTCTCCAGGGCGGGTGGCGGACTGGTCTCGGCCTCAAGCATTTTGAGGCAGGTGTCCGCTTGTTCGTCGAACGGGTCGCGGCGCAGTGCCTCGCGGTAGGCGGCTACCGCACCGTCGCGGTCGCCGAGCCAGGCGAGCGCGTGGCCGAGGTGGATCGGCACGAGCGGATCTTCGGGATCGGCGTTCAGCGCCGCCCGCGCGGCCTCGGCGGCGCATTCGGCGACCGAGCGGCTCACGTCGTCCCAGTCGTCATCCTCCACGCCGTTGAGCGGCGGGCCTTCCAGGTCGTAGTCCCAGCCGGAGTTCACCTGGTTCTCCACGTCGGTGCAGAGGCGCATCTCGAACGCAGCGATCAGAGAGCGGCCTATCGCCACCGCCGCGTGCTCGGCGTGCTCGGCGGCGTCGTAGCAGGCGCGCGCCTCGGCGAGCAGCGCACCGATCTCGTCGGTGCCGTGGTCGTCCCAGAAGCGGTAGGCGCACTGGGCGAGGAGATCGAGGGCGCGTTCCACGTTCATCCGGGAAGCCTGCCATATCCGGAACATGCCTGTGTTACTCCACGCCCTTGTCTCGCCACCTATCCGCGCGAGCTCTTATGTGGGCCGGACCTCCTCCTGCCTTGCAACGGCTGGCCGCCGCGCAGGACGAACCCGATGACCTCGCCGCTGTGGGGGCCATCCGTACCGTCAGCGTGCCGGTGGGGTGGAGTGGGAGAGTCAGCCGGTCTGATCACCGGATCGGACCGATCGGCGTTCCCAGGCCAGAGCCGCGACCACACCGATGGCATAGGCGACCAGGTCCCATGGGTCGGGGAACGCACCGACCAGGACACCACCGATGCCCGGCGGGGTCATGCCGACTATCTGGTAAAGCTCGACGGCGGCGGCGATCGCGGCCGTGGCCAGGGTGCGGCGTGCGGCGGTGGTGCGCCACAGCAGCCCCAAGAACGCGTAGACCAGCATGGTGGCGCCGACGTCGCTCACGTATCCACGGACGAACGGTTGTCCCGGGCCCCGGTAGAAGAGGGTGAACGCGCCGACGGCGAGGGCGACGCCACCCAGAAGGACCATGGCACGGCGCATGAGATTGACGTCTTCTCCGAATCTCAACGATCAGGACGAACCTGATCATAGAGCTCGTCCCTTGTGGCGGCATGCTGCTTGCGTGTCCAGCAGAGACCGCATTGTGTTTGCTAGCTAGGGCCACGCTCGGGAGGAGGACACCGACACCAGGCGGGCGATGCCAGCGACGCCACCAGCACCGCCCACGCCCCGGCTGCCGCCGCCGCGCTGGACCGGCCATCCTGGGCCAGCCGGGAGCGGCGGCATTCTTTGGTGGCTCGCAGTCGCGCAGCAAGTACTTCAAGTAGTGTGAGCGACTACTTGACGCACAGTATCTGGGCGGCCGTACGGCATGTTGGGCAGGTCGGCGGTGGTGGCGTCCCGCTCGAGGTAGCGGATCGCCACGCGGGCACCATGGGTGGCGAGCACCCGGGCTGATCGCCGTGCTGATGCCGCCCGCCCCTGCGGCGGCCAGGCCGTTCTGGCCGGCCAGTCGGGGTCGATCGCGTCAGGAGACCTTGGACGAGGCTGCCGCCCAGGTGTTGCAGGAGGCCGGGTCGGCGGTGCGGAAGCCGGCCTTGACCCACCGCTTGCGGTTGGCGGCCTTGCCGTACTCGGCGGAGTCGCGGTAGAAGGACGACGCGACCTTCTCCCAGTCCCGCTCGGTCTTGCCCGGCAGCGGCCAGACGCTCTTGGTGAAGGCCGCGCCCAGGCATTCGGCCTGCTGGTAGATGCGCCGCCCCTGCTCGAGGTGCTCGGCCTTGCTGGCGGCTCTGAGGTCCTCGCCGGCGTCGTAGAGACCGGCCTGCTTCTGCACGTGGTAACTGTAGGTGTCGGCGATCGTGTTGAAGAGATCGAGGCCGGTAATGGGCCCGAGGAGCCAGTACTTGCCGATCTTGAAGGACAGCGTGCGGTCCCAGTCGCAGTACCACACCTCGGACGACTGGATTGTCTCGCCGTCCTCGGACCCGCAGTAGTTCTTGGGCAGGCGGGTCACGTACTGCACCTTGGCCGGCTCATAGGGCAGGCCGGCCTTCTGCAGGTGCTGTCCCCACGTGTTCTCCAGGCAGCGCAGGGCCTCGTTGATGTAGGTACGGGCCTCGGCGGGCGTCGTGGGCTCGTCCGGCAGGTTGTTACAGGTCGTGGTGGGCAGCGGCCCGGCCTGGTACAACGCGTTCTTGACGAGCACGGGGTTCTTCACGGGATACGCCGAGGCGTGCGCGGCCGCCGTGACGGTCAAGGGGGTGAGGAGGGCACAGGCGAGTGCCGTGATCTTGAGGGGCTTCACGATGGGGGAGAATAGGGCTTGCGGGGTTGGAGCGCCATATCGGTACCGGCCTGGAGCTGGAGCCATTGATCCGCGACTCACGCCGCTCGCCGGACGAAACGGCTAAGCCCTCACCGGCGAACCATCGGCTCAGGATCGTTCTCGTGCAGGCTTCCACATCTGACCCCTGCGGATCCGGGGTTGATCCTGGTGGGCTCGTCTATTCAACTGTCGCGAGTTGTCGTTCCCATGGGCCTGATGGTGACGTTCCATGTTCATCGTCGTCGACGCCGCCCTCATGGCGGTGGTCGACTCCCGGGCCACCGCCAGCGGAACGAGCCACGCGCCGCCGCTGTACGCGAACTGTCGAGGAGACCGGGATGACTTCGAGATTCTGTCATTTCTGTACGGGATTGCCGTTGACGTCGAGCGGCTTGCCGCTGGCGTCGAAGATGACATTCTTCCAGTACTGGTACCACTTGTCACCGACAACCGCCGGAACCTTGCCCTCGGGGTAGCGGGTGTAACCGGCGGGCGGTTCGTCCAGTACGGACACACACCGGCTGCCGGTTTCGCTGCCGATGAGCTTGACGGGGTAGTGGTTCTCGAGGCAGACGCGTTCTTCCCCCGCGCAGGCGGCGGTGGACAGGACAATGGCGATAGCGGCCAGCGCCAGGGAGTAGGCTCTGCTGGGCTTGGCGATAGAGTTGCCGACTCGGCTCTGCGTGCGCACGAGATTTCTCCTCACGTTCGATTACCGGAACCCATGACGTTTCACCCGAACTGGGCGCCCCTGCAGATACCGCGTTCCACCCCGTTCCACCCGCTGTCCCGGCCGTTCCATCAGGCGGCGTGGACACCGGCTCAAGCCAGCACTCATCAGGGCGCCGAATCCCTTCGCCCGCCGTCGTTCATCAGGCAGAACGGGACTGCACGGTTTTCGGCTCTGGCCCACTTTCGGTGGTGACGGAACGTGATAGCACGTGTCAGTCCATGGCTACCTTGGGGTGCTGTGTCAGCGTGACGCCGGTGTGACATAAAGGATCTTGCGAGTCTGGTGCTCCCGCACCTGGCCGGCCTGGCCATCGGCAGCGTTCAGCCCAGAGCAGGGACGATCGTGGTGCATGTCGCCTCCACGGGCGCGCCGGTGGCGTGTCCCGGCTGCGGGGCGGCCGGGCGGGTGCACGGCTATGTGGATCGGCAACTGGCTGACCTGCCGGTTGGTGGGCAGCGAGTGCTGGTGCGATTGCGGTTTCGGCGGTTGAGGTGTGCGACGGGTCGGGTGCGAGCGGCAGACGTTCCGGGAGCCGCTTCAAGAGCTGGCCAGACCGTATCAGCGCCGCACGATCGCGTTGGCCACGCAGGTGGAGGCGGTGGTGCGGGAGCTGGCCGGGCGGGGGCCAGACTGCTGGCCGTGCTGGGAGTCGCGATTTCGCGGCAGACCGTGGTCCGTTCGCTGCTGCGTCTGCCCCTGCCGGTCCGTCCGACACCAGAGGTGATCGGGGTGGACGACTTCGCGCTCCACAAACGGTACCGCTACGCCACGGTGATCATCGACGCGGTGACGCGGGAGCGGATCGATGTGCTCGCCGATCATCAGGCCGATACCTTGGAGGCGTGGCTGCGTGCCCACCCCGGCGTGCGGGTGGTGTGCCGGGACAGCATCCGTTATCTAGTGTTGTCAAGCGAACCTGCTGGTCAGCTTGTTGCAAGGCTGTCAGGCGCGTTAGGCAAGTAGCGGCCGGTGGCCGGATGAGGCCATGGTGATGTTTACGTTGGCCCTGTGCCGAGCCCGTTGGGGCTGAAGTGGCAGAGGTGATGCGACTTCCCTGCGCGGCCCGGCCGAGGCTTGGTCGCTTTCGCGCGCGGACCTCGCGGTTTCGCGCCGGGAGACCATGACCGCGCCGGGGCGCTGCTGATTGTGGCCGAGCGGAAGGCGAGACGTAAGGGGTGGCCCACAACAAAAATGTGAGCCCCCCTCGGCTGGTTTCGGTCCAACCTGACAGGTTGTGATCATTGTGCGCCTCCAGGGTGATCTCTTAGCGTCAGCGGCATCGGGCCCTCCCCGGCCCGGCCAGGAGAGGCGCAACGATGGGTCTTCTCCGAGAAGCCGGCGGCAACGTAACTCGCCTAGCGAAGGGATGACGTCGCGTGTCACAACCAGACGAGAGCGTAATGATCAAGAGTCTCGGCTCGACATACTGGAGCTGGCGTCAATACCAGGAAAAAACGTACTGGTGTTGGAACGCGACGACGATCAGCATCGCGAACTTCTACGCCAACTCGCGAGCATGGACCCAGTGCGGGTTCGCCACCGCGGTCCTCAACAGGAACGACTCCCGGCTCTCCGCCCAGCAACCGTTCCAGTGCTGCCCGGATGGCGCGTTACGTGGGGACTGCAACCAGGGCTGGTGGCCGGATGCCGGGCCGCTGCAGCAAGCCGGGGTTTACGTCCCGGCCCCCGAAGATGCCAGGAACTTCGTCGACTGGGTGGAAGCACCCGGGTGGGTGCAGGTCAGAAGATTCCCGGCGTTGACGAAGAACGAGGTCAAGGCGGAGATAGACGCCGGACGCCCGATCATGATGAACATCGGCTGGGGTGGCGGCCTGTCCGGCCACATCGTCAACATCTGGGGGTACAGCTACCGCCCGGAGACCGGTGAACTGGTGCACGTCTGGGTGCATGACCCGTGGCAGGGCACTCACGGGACATACGCGGGCCAGGAGAACGATCCCATCATGTGGGTCGCGTGGGAGACGCTCTTCGGCGGTTACCCGGGCGGCCCGAACGGAACCTGGAACAGGACCTTCAAGACTCGGCGAAACTAGCCTCAGGGAGCATGCGATGCCGTTGAACATGCCTGAACCGCCGGGACGGATTCGGGAGGAAACACGCTCCCACCTCGGCCTGATCGCCAGAGCCGTCGGAGAGGGACCCAAACTGCTGGGCGAGGTCTCCCCGGATGACGTGGAGGTGTCCACCCCCCACCGGGTGTTCGCCCTGCTCGTCAAAGACATCGAGGCCGACGGCGGCCTGCAAGCGGCGCGGCCGGTGGGCTGGCGATTCCTGTTGGAGTCCGGCGGCAATGTGCTCGCCGGCGCCGAAGTCGCCGAAACGCCGGAGCGCACCTTCCCGCCAACGTTCTACAGAAGCTCATCCGTCGGAGCCACCGCGACCGCGGTCAGAGCCGCACGGGCCCTGCCGCAGCTCGAAATGGCCGGGTTCGACCTCCGGCTCCTGCAAATCCCCGAGCTTTACCAGACCGCCCTATGGTTGCACTCGCCCAACACCGACCTGCTCATACCGCTGGCACCCTCCCCGATCGGGCGCGAAGGCCAGGTCACACCACCACCGGTGTTCTTCCGGGAACTCACCGCCCGTGCCCGGGAGTACAGAGCCCACCAGCCCTCCAGCCGGGAGTCGGCGTGACGCCAACGGTTCGCCCTTCCGGCAGGTGATCGCAACGACCGCCGGTCAGCATGAGTAGGCCCGAGGGGGCAGCGAGGGCGACTTCATTCGCCGTCGTCGCCCCCGTCCGACCTACCCGCAAACAGCGACCCCGGGCAGGTTCCGATGCTTGGGTTCCCAGCCCTTCCTTCCCGCAGGTCAAAGAGAGCTGATCTTGTCAGGCACGTAAGGCAAGTCGGCCGGCCAGGTGCGATCAATCGCGGCCCCCGGGGTTGAGGAACCTACGGACAGCCGTTGGCGGTACCCGGGAGTAACTTAAATGGAGGCCTTGGCGGGGTCGTCCCGTGCTGTGAATCCGTCCTCGGTCGGGATGGCCCGGAACTCGGCTGCGGCAAGTCACAAGGTAGGCGTTGATCTGTGGTCTACCTGGGGGCTTCTGTGTCCCTATGGATGATGCGGTGGATGGTGGGGCGTCCGACGCTGTACTCGACTGCCAGGTCGGCCAGGGACACCTCGCCCTCGGCGTATCGCCGGCGGATGGAACGCCGGGCGGGTTCGGGCAGCTTGGGCTGCTTGCCCTTGAGCTTGCCGTTCTTCTTCGCCAGGGGGTTCCGTTCACGCGCTCAAGTGTTCCGGATAGGGGGCCTTCATCGGAACAGTTCGCGGAACACCTATACGGAACACCTCGACCTGGGGCGCTGTCTCGGCTGGTGGGTGTTCCGGTTGAGGATCCCCTTGCGGAACACCGGTTCATTCCAGATTGCCTTGTGATGCTCTGGCACGGTTACCGCATGGCCACCACGCCGGCACTCGTTCGAACATAAAGCACGCCGTCTCCGGGCAACACCGCCAGACCGTGTTCGTGGTACTGGTCGCCGAAGTCGGCGACGTAGACGGGATGAAGGATCTCCTCGCCGGTCTCGGCGGTCCAGCGCCGTTCCCCGGTGCCGGTGTCGAATGCCGACACCGCGCCCGTCAAAGTCGCGACGTAGACGGCCCTGCCGGCCACCACCGGCGAGCCCGCGCACGAGCCGAACGAACGGATCCAACGCGGACGCCCAGTTGCGATATCGACGGCATGCAGGCGAGCGCTGTCCTGTTCGGGCGGTGTGTCACGAAGGATCTCCACCACGTAGACCGTCCCGTCCGACACCGCCACTGCCGAGTCCACCTCATTGTCACGCCCCGGATCGGGCAGGTAACCCCAGGTCTGCTCTCCGGTCCGTGGATCAAGGCCCACGACCTGCGCCGTCCAGTCTTCCTCCGCGCGATAGACGGGCATCCACACCCGCTCCTCGGCCAGGACCGCATGCGCCTGAGCGAAGTAGACGACCTGCTCGTCGTCGTGGGAGCCCTCTTCGTCCTCTTCGTCCTCGTCCAGAGAATCGCCCGGAAAGGTGATATCGCCGCCCTGGACGAAGGCCAGCGGCTCACCCCTGTTCACATCGAACACGTCCACGCCGGTATGGGTATGGTGCGCCTCGTTACCGAGTGCCGCGTAGGCGATGCCGGCCTCAGAAATCGCCGGGCTCGTCTGCACCCAGCCGGTCGCTTCTCTTGTCCGCCATCGCGGTTTCAGGTCGGGCAGGCGGAAAGCGCGTACTTCCTCCAGTGTGTGGAGCAGCAGGAGGTCACCGATCACCGTTGGGCAACCGTCGTGATCCAGCTTCCGCACAAGCTCTCCGGTTCGGAGATCGAAGATCGTGCATTCTCCAATCTCACGCTGCACGAAGATCCAGGAATTCCAGACAGCGGGCGCCGTCAAGATCTCGGCGCTACCGTCCCTGTCGTTCTCCCCAAGCGTCCTTCGCCAGCGCACCTCACCGGTCCTGGCGTCGAACACGTGAACCGCTCCAGACACATCGGCGGCAACGAGCGTGCTGCCCACGAGCACCGGAGACGCCACCACGGGGGCGTCCGTTCGCGCGATCCAGGCGACCTGCGCCCCGTCAGGTACGCCAGAGGCTCGATACGCACCACTGCGCCCATCGTTCCCAAAATGCGGTGTGACCGTCATGCCACTCCATCATCAGTAGTCGGCAAGATCACCAAGCGTAGTCCCAGCACCCGCTATGAAACCGGACGAACCAGAAACATGGGCCTGATCGCGCAGCCGCCGCCAGCAGGTCGGCATCCACGAGACCACTCGTACAGGGCCCGCAGAACGCGCACGAATCGCTGCGGCCCCTCTCAACGCACTGGCCGGCGCTTGCCTCTGCACGCCAAGCGGGCAGTACGCCGACACGACATACCGCACGCCCGTTGCGGCCTTCGAGGAGGCACCACAAATCCAGATCTTGAACGGAAATGATCAACCGCAGGACGACCTGCCGAAGCAGTCCAGTTAAGTTACTCCCGGGTACCGCCAACGGCTGTCCGTAGGTTCCTCAACCCCGGACATGCTCGGGAACGGAGGGCCACGTGCACAGGCGGGTAGGGGTGAGGGAGAAAACTGTGGCCGTGGGGGGAGGTCACGATGGGGACTGACGGGGAGCCCGCAGGCAGCGGGCTGGCGTTCGAGATGCTGGACCCGGCGCCGGTCGGCGTGGTGGTCGCGCGCGGCCCCGAACACCGCCTGGTCTACACCAACGCCGTCTACCGCTCCCTGTTCGCCGACAGCCACACCGGGATGCCGATCAAGGACGCGTTCGCGGAGTTCGTCCAGGTGCACTTCCGCGCGCAGTTCGACCGCGTCTACGCCACCGGCGAGGCGTTCGTCATCACGGCGGAGCCGGAGTACATCGTCGGGCCGGAGTGCGAGGAGCGGCGGCTCCTCACCTGCAGCCTGTCGCGCGTGGTCTTCGGGCCGGGCGACTACGGCGTGCTCGAAGTGGTGATGGACGTGACCGAGCAGGTCACCGCCGCGCGACGGATCGAGGCCATCGCCGAGGAACGCCGCCGCATCCTGCGCCGCTACGAGAGCCTGATGAAGGTCAGCGCGCAGATCTTCTGGGTGACCGGCAGCGATGGCCGCGTGCACGAGCCCTGCCCGAGCTGGGAGCGGATCACCGGGCAGCCATTTGAGGAGAGCCTCGGTCGAGGCTGGCTGAGGATGCTCCATCCCGACGACCGCCAGGACACGATCAGGTCGTGGTCGCGGGCGGTCGGCAGGGCCAGCGAGACCTGGGAGCACGTCTACCGGCTGCACACCGCCGACGGTTCCTACCGGCACTTCGAGATGCGCGCCGTGCCCATCTGCGAGAACGGCCAGGTCGTGGAGTGGGTGGGGTCGTGCACCGACATCGAGGAGCAGTGGCAGGAGCAGCGGCGGCAGCGCCTGCTCGACAGCGCCGCGGCGGCCACGGCCCAGCTCTCCAGCCTGGAGGAGATGCTCGGCGCGCTGTCGGACGTCATCGTGCCCGAGCTGGCCGACGGCTGCGGTGTCTACCTCGTCACCGACCTGACCGGCGAGCGGCGCGGCGGGGTGCCGTTCGTCGTCGAGCGGCTGGCCACCGCCGTTCGCCGCGGCCTGGTGCCGCTGTCGCCGTACAGCGAGGAGCAGCTCGACGAGGGCAACGCCTTCGTGACGGTCGTACGCCGGCGGCGGCCCCTGCTGCAGACGTTCCCCGCCGGGTGCCCGCCGCCCGACCTGGCGCCGGCGAGCACCCGCGCGTGGCTGGCCGCCAACGGCGCCAACAGCATGCTGGTCCTGCCGGTCGTGGTCGACGGCGCGGTCCCCGCCGTGGTCGGGGTGGTGACGTGCGGCGACCGTCCGGCGATCAACCGGGCCGACATCACGCTGCTGGGCAACATGTTCGGCCACGCCCACGACGCCCTGAGCCGGGCCATCCGCTTCCAGCGCACCCAGCAGATCGCGCTGGCCCTGCAGTACAGCCTGCTCGCCGAGCCGCCGCGCCTGCCCGGCCTGCGGATCGTGGCCCGCTACCGGGCCAGCCCCAGCGCCGCCGAGGTGGGCGGCGACTGGTACGACTCCTTCGTCCTGCCCGACGGCGTCCCGGCGCTGGTCATCGGCGACGTGGCGGGGCACGACCTGTCGGCGGCCGTGCTGATGAGCCAGTTGCGCAACATGCTGCGGGCGCTGGCGATGGACCGCTGCGAGCCGCCCGGCGAGATCCTGACCCGGCTCAACGTCGCGATGGAGTCGTTGTCCTCCGACGACGTCACGGCCACGTGCGTGTTCGGCCGCGTGGAGGAGTGGAACGGCGGCCACCGGCTGCGTTACGCGGTGGCCGGTCACCCGCCGCCCCTGCTGGTCACCGCCCAGGGCCACGGACGTTTCCTGGAAGGGGCCGTCAGCCCGCTGCTCGGCTTCTTCGACGACGAGAGCCGCGCCTCCGATGCCGTGCCGCTGCCGCCGGGCAGCACGCTGCTGCTCTACACCGACGGCCTGGTCGAACGGTCGGGCGAACATCTCGACCTCGGCCTCGGCCGCCTGCGCCGGGCGGCGGAGTCGCTGGCCGCCGAGCCGGTGGACACCTTCTGCGACCACCTGCTCAGCGCCCTCCCCTTCACGGGCCTGGACGACATCGCCATCATCGCTCTGCGGGTCCTGCCCGCGGCCGAGGAGTGATCCGAACTGCTGCGCCTGGCCCAGCACGCGCGGTCGCCGCTGACCTGCGTGCCCTGGTGCTGACGGCCCGGTGGCCGGGCCGCACCTGAGGGCCTGCGAGAAGGCGCTCAGCACGGCGCTGCAGGTGGACGGCGCGGTCAGGGTGGACGCCCGGTGCTCCCGCACGAGCGGAAGAAGGCGGCAGTGCGGTTCGGCGAGCGGCTGGTCGCCGTGCTCGGCCCCCCTGGAGGTCCATCCCCCCGGCGTGATGATCTTCCCGCGTTCCGTACCTTGCCCACCGCCGAGATCCCCTGGCCCCCCTTGCACTACGAGAGGGCGTCCTGAACTCATCGACACGGAATCGCCGCCGGGGCGGGCGTTGCCGGGTCAGATCGACAAACGTTGCCGCTTCTCGCCGACAAAACCAGGCGGTCGTCGAACTCGTTGACGGGGGCGGGTTCCTGCCCGGGCGGTCGCGCGCTCATGGCTTCCCTCCCCCTTCAGTGCCGCGAGGGTCATGCATCGGCGTCTCCTGTCGCGTGCGGGTGGTGATTGAGTGGCCGGATGGCAGGTTTGCGTAGCCGTTCGATGTCGTCTCGCAGTTCGGCGGCGGGGCGCAGGTCGTAGGCCATGGTCGTCTCTGGTCGTGTGTGTCCGGCCAGTTTGGCGGCTTTGATGGCGTCGACGACGGGGAGCACGTTGCTGATGAAGGTGCGGCGCATGTCGTGCGGCCGTACTCTTCGCGTCTTCGCGTCTTCGCTTCTTTTGGTCAGGATGTCGGCGATGCCCTGGGGCTGCATGTGGCGGGGCCTGCCGTTCTGTATCCGGGGAATGCCGTTGCGTTCCAAGCGGGGAAACAGCGCCCCGGCGCCGTCGCCGCGGACGGCCAGCCAGCGCTCCAGCAGGCTGGTGGTGAACGACGACAGGGGCAGATGCCGTTCTTTGTTGCCCTTGCCGACGACGCGCAGCATGCCTGCGGTCAAGGCTCCGTAGTCGTCCATCGCCAGGTTCGCTGCTTCGGCGCGGCGCAGGCCGCAGCTGTCGAGCACGGCGATGAGCGCGGCGTCCCGCGCGCCGGCGGGGGTTTCGTCTGCCAGGCAGGCGGCCAGGAGCGCGCCGATCACTTCGTCGGGGATGTAGCGGCCGGCAGGGGCGCGCTCGCCCTTGACGTCCTTGACGCCGCGAGCGCGGTGGTAGTCCTCTCCAGTGATGCCGCCCAGCCGCCAGGCTTCCTCCAGCACGCGGCGCAAAGCGCTCAGATGCTTGTTGACGTGGGCGTCGGACCAGCCCTGCCCAAGAATCTGGACCCGCAGCTGCACCGTGTGCTCGTAGCGCAGCAACCACCACGGCTGGCCGCGCCCGCTGACGCTCGCATCGTCGAGCGGCCGGCCGAGAATGAGCCGGGCGAGACGGTCCAGGCACCCGCCCATGGTGCGTCGTGACTCGTCACTGTCCAGACTCGCCAGGTAGGTGTCGTACGGGTCTTTCATCGCCGCGGCGGTGGCGATGCGGTGCTCATCAGCCGGGACGACTACGGCCGGCAGCGACAGCGACGCCAGCGCCAGAAGTCCGGCCTCCAGGTTTGGTGTCGCCACTGGTGCACCCTCGAGCGCAGTCAGTTCATCGGCGGGTGCCATCACCGGGACCTCTCCAAGGATGCCGTCGGCGGTCCTTCGCGCGTCCAGCTTGGGGGTCCCATCGTCGTGCGGAACATGTTTGTCGGCGAGGGACCGGCGGCGTACCGTGATGGAGAGGTGGCGTTCGGTGCGCCGGGCTCCGCGCGATCGGCGCGGCCCGGGCCTGGCCCTCCAGATGCACAGGATCGGCCACCCCGGGTGTCGTTGTCCCCCGGAATGATTCCCGCCGCCACCGTCGAGCGGACGCGCTGCGCGCCGCCCCTCTCAGCCCGCCGCGCGCGGGTGCCCCGCAGAGGGGTGATCGCTCCGCAGCTCTCATCCAGGGTCACGGGCTTGATCGTAGCGCTTTTACCTGTGGGAGTCCGCATTCCCGTGGGTAAGTTCGTGTGCAGCCTAAAATCGTGATGTCAGCGAACGCTTTATTTTCGTTCGATGGCATCACTTTTTGATACAGTCATCGACGTGACAATCGGACAGGAAGCTTCTTTCGATCTTCCGGAGGACGCATCGACTCCTCCTGCGGTCGACGACGCCGGTGAGCCGGGCGGGCCGAACGAACCGGCTGCTGACGCCGTGGCCGCGGAGCCCACGCGCTGCGCCGGCCCGTCCTGCGGCAACACGCTTCCGCCGGCGCTGCCCGGTGCGGGCCGACATCGCGCGTACTGCTCCGACGCCTGCCGAGCGCGCGCCTACCGCGAACGCCGGGCACGCCAGGACGGCGCGATGAGCGACGCGGTCCGCCGCACCGCCGCCCTGGACGAGCGGATCGCCCCGCAGCTCGAGCAGCACACCGCGGCGACAGTCCGGCTGGCCGAGGCGATGGCCGAGCGCACCCTGCAGCAGCAGCGCCTGGCCGACCTGTCCGCCGAGCGCATCGGTGACGCCGAGAACGCCGCCGACGAGGCCGCCATCGCCGCCCGCGAGGACCAGGAACGGGCTCGCCGCGCGCTCGCCGACGCCACCGCCGCCCGGCAGGTCGCCACCGAGGCGCGCAAGGCTCGCGCGCAGGCCGAGGAGGACGCCCGTCAGGCCCAACGGGACAAGAAGCAGGCCGAGCGCGACGCCGACGACGCCCGCGCCTCCGAGCGGCTGGCCCTGACCGAGGTCGGCAGCCTCAAGGAGGAACGGGCTCTCCTGCACGGCCGGCTGGAGCAGGCCGCCCAGTCGCGCCAGCGCGCCCGTGACGCCCAGCAGGCCGCCGAGGCCGCCCGTACGGAGGCCGAGCAGCAGGCCGACGCAGCCCGCCGGACCGCCACCGAACTCCAGACCACACTGGCCGAGCGCGAGCGCGAGCTCGACGAGCTGCACACCGCCCTGGCCGGCGCCACCCACACTGCCGACCGGCTACAACAGGACCTGGACCGCGAACGCGGCCGCACCGAGGCTGCAGAACGCCGCGCCGACCAGGAACGCCAGGCCGCCACCGAGGCCCGCGCCGAGACCACCGCGGTGCGGGAGCAGGCCGACCGGCTACGGGAGCAACTGCGCGACGAAAACGGCCGCACCACCGCCGCGGCGCTGGAGGCGGCCGTCACCGCCACCCGGCTGGAGGCCGCTCAGGCCGCCGCCGGGCTGACGCTGCCTGAGCCGATCGACCTGAGCTCCGATCTCGGCGACGGGGTGAGTGGCGTGGTACTGCCCGACGCCGCCATCCAGACCGTCACCCGGGAGCCGGACGGCGCCATCGTGCTGCACCACCACGACACCCGCATCCGGCTCGGCGACCCGCAGCACGCTCCAGCTCGCGGGCGGGCCCTGGCCGCCGCGCTACTGGCCCTGTCCTCCGAACACCCCTGATCGCCCCGGTACGACCGCCACTCCCCCGCCCCGCGGGCGGTCCGCCAAAACGGTCTCAGTAACCCCAGGCTGGACACGACAACTCGCCGAGCAAGCCATCCTGGCCGACGCCACGCTCGCAACGCAGGGCCTATCTGCGGTCACCGTGGTGCACGGGCCACCCCGAGCCCGACATGGTCATGCGGCTGACCGGCGAGGTCCTGCCCGCGCTGACCGAGCAAGCCGGTCCCCCGGCCGGTGGCCCAGACGGCAACGACTACGTCACCTGCATCTTCGCCCCGCCCGACGCCGCTGAGGCGGCGGACACATTCGAGGCCGAGGTCCTCGCCATCGCCCCAGCCATGGTGGCGGATCGTCCCCGTCGCTGCACGCGCGGTGAGGCGCTCGGTTGGCGCCGACTTGAGCCGGCGACGGAACAGCGCTTTCCCCGGCCGCGGCTTACGCGCGGCCGGGCGCCGTTGAACTGACGGCTTCTTCCCACCCCCACTTGAGACGATGGAGAGTTCACCCATGCCGCTGATCGCCAACTTTCACCTGGTGAACGAGGAGTTGTCCGCGTACTTCTTTGAGGGCTCCACCAAGTACGGAGATATGTGCACCAGCTCAGGCGACATCAGTGGCTTGTTCGATGTTCCTGAGCCGGTCTCCTGTCACATTCGGCGCCCTTGCGGGTTCATGTTCTTGAGCCTTGACGAGGGGATGATGTGACCGATGGAGGAGACCGAGTGGCTGGCCGAGCGTTTCGAGCAGCATCGGCCCCGGCTGCGGGCGGCGGCCTACCGGATGCTGGGTTCGATGGCCGAGGCCGATGACGCCGTCCAGGACGCCTGGCTGCGGCTCTGCCGGTCCGACGCGGACCAGATCGACAACCTCGGCGGCTGGCTGACCACCGTTGTGGCCCGGGAATGCCTGCACACGCTGCGTTCCCGGCGGCAGCGGCGGGAGGAGTCGCGCCTGCCCGAGCCGGTCGTGATCCTGGACAGCAATCTTGACCCCGAGCAGGAGGCGTTGCTGGCCGACTCGGTGGGGCTGGCCCTGCTCGTGGTGCTCGACCGACTTAGTCCGGCCGAGCGGTTGGCGTTCGTGCTGCACGACATGTTCGAGCTGCCGTTCGACGAGATCGCCGGGATCGTGGGCCGCACGCCGGCCGCCGCGCGGCAGCTGGCCAGCCGGGCCCGGCGCCGGGTGAACGGTGCCGAGATCCCATCGCCCGACCCGCATCTGGTGCGGCAGCGGCAAGTGGTCGACGCCTTCTACGCGGCCTCACGGGCCGGTGACTTCGGCGCCCTGGTCCAGATCCTCGATCCCGATGTCGTCCTGACCTCCGACTTCGGGGTCGACGGGCAGCGTGTCGTCGTCCGCGGCGCGGCGGCCGTGGCCGAGCAAGCCCGCGGCCCGCACGGCGGGCGGCTGCAACCTATGCTGGTCGACGGCGTGGTCGGCGCGTTGATCACCGTCGACGACCAGCCGTTCGCTGTGCTGGTATTCACCGTCGCGGGCGACCGGATCGTCGCTATCGACGGGCTCCGAGACTCCGAGCGGGTCCGCCAGTTCGCCGACGCCGCTGGGATTCCTCCGCCGCCTGTCACATCGACGGCACGCGAGGGCTCATAGGGGCGACAACATTTCCCAAGCATCATGGAGGACACCGTGGGACCACGGATCCCCGACGCCAACACACACCTGCCCGAGATCCAGGAGTTGGCTGGCGCGATGGTCAAGGCCACCGGCAATGGCTCGGTGCCAGCGACCACGACCAGCCTGGTCTATCTGCGTGCCGGCCAGATCGTCGGCAGCACCTACCAGGTGATGCGGCACTCGGTCGACCTTCGTAAGGCGGGGGAGTCCGAGGCCAGGATCGCCGCCGTGGCGACCTGGCGGGACGCGCCGTACTTCACCGACGCCGAGCAGGCCGCGCTGGCGCTGACCGACGCCGTTTTCCAGCCTGGTGCGCGTGGCGAGGACCGGGTACCGGACGACCTGTACATCAAGGTCACGAAGCACTACGACGACAAGGCGATGGCCACCCTGATGATGGTGCTTGCCTCGGCCGGCTTCTGGATGAACATCGCGCTCATCAACAAGCCGACACCCGTGCCGGCCTGACCTCGCCGTCAGCCCGCACGTTCCGCGTGCAGGTGCCACATCCTGGCGAGTACGAGGTTCTGATCGTGGGCGGGGATGTTCAACAGGTCGACGGACATCCCCGCCCGGCCAAACCGTTCGTCACCGATCTGCGCGATGGCCTCCGTGGTCAGCGCGACGGGGCGGCCGAACCGGCCGACGCCACCCCCAGCCGTCGACGGCTCGCGTCTCATCTGGCATCGCTCGCGAAGCGATGTTCGAACGAGAAGCTGAGCACGTTCATCCGTACACGACTGAGCAAACAACTCAGTACGCCGACAGGAGTCCTTCTGGCCCGGTACCGGACCGGTTCCGACCGCCGATCTTGGGCTTCACGGACCCGATGAGTCTGCCAGTCGAGTGCGCCACCGACTTGGGCGAGGGCTGGACCGACCGGCCCTGGCGGCTGGACCTGTGCCGCGACGGCACCTTGTCGATCCGCCGCCACGGCGAGCAGCCGTTCAACGGAGTGGCGCGCCCGGTGGCCTTCACCTGGGAGAAAGAGACGCTGCAGATGGCCCAGGTCAGCTTCGGTCGGCTGTGGCCCGAGCGCGACCGGCGGCTCACCTACGAGGAGGGCTACCGCTGCATCTGGCACGGCTGGCTGCCCGGCACCCGCTGGCAGCTCTCGGCTGTCATGCGCGTGCTCGACATCGCCCTGGAGGGCGACGACGTGGACGCTGCCGCGATAGAGGCTCTCCGGCTGTCTCGACTCGTGGAGAGCGCCTCTGCCGAACTCGACCGCCTCGTTGCTGATAAGTCCACCCAGACGCACGCTCCGTCTGGCGCTGCATGACGTGCTCAGACCGCTCGTCCTTCGGAAGGCTCCATCCCATCCAGACGGAGTCTGGACGATTCGCGGCCGGCGGCCAGATCCGGCTCAGCGGCCAACGCGCACCCGAGCCCGCGCCCCGAATGGCGCCAGCACCGGCGGCGTAACCACCACAATGAACCAGACCAGATACAGGGAGCGGGTCAGTGATGGCGAATCCAGACCGGCGCCGGACCGGGCAACCCGAGGTCGACGCGCTCCTCGACAGGGCCGACGCCGCGCATCAAGCGGTGAACGAGATCGTGACGATCAGCCAAGCCGAGAGCATCGTCTCCCGTGTCCGGGTAGCCGACCTCGTCGCCGAGCACCAGGCGCTACACGAGCGGTACGAGCAGGCGGAATCCGAGCTGGCCGCCACGACAGCCGCTGGCGATCCGGCCCGGATCGCCAGCGGCCGCCAAGCTCGCGATGCGGCTGGCGCCATCTGTGACCGTGTCGGCCGCGCCTTGCGCCGCGAGATGGCGGGGCTGGCGGAGGCGGGGTTTGAGCGCACCGGCGCGCTGCTGGCCCAGGTACGCACCGCCTGGAGCTCCGAGGACGCCGCCCACGCGGCGCTCGCCCACGGCGCCGGTTCGGGCCCGACCGAGGGGCCCCGACCGAGGGGCGGGAGTGAGCGGAGGAGAGTCCGGCGCCCGCCGGACACCGACGCTCGGCGAGCGGTAGGTCCGCTGGTGCAAACCCGCTGCCGCCACTGACGGATTGGTTGCTGCTCAGAGGCCGTGTTGCCGCCGCCCGGGTCCAGCACGCCACGTAGGCGCACTTCAGCGCGCTGGCAAGCTCGGCCAGGTGCTCCGGCCGGCTCGAGCTCGAGTTCCAGCGAGGTCAGCAGGAGTGGCCGCGCCTGCTCCCACGCCTGCCCATCAAGCAGCCGGGCTCGTCCACGGATGATCGATTTCCGGCAATCTCCCGGTTGACGGAGGGGCTCTTCGGTGCCCAGCCGAAGAGATTGTGCGGGCTCCGGCGCCGCTTGACCATGGCAGGCGAACGGCCGCTTCCGGCCCGCCCCCGCCTCGTGGAGGGTTCAGCATGCGCGCACTCCGCAGATCGACGGTCGTCGCGGCCGTCCTGGTCCTGCTCCTCGCCGTCGCCGGCACCGCCTCGGCCGACCAGGTCTCCAACGGCGGCACCGTGTACCGATCCACCGCCCTCTGCGTCAACGTGGGGTCCACCATCAGCAACCCCGGCGGGGCCATCGAGTCCAGCACCACGGTCGACAGCCTGACCCGCATGTACGTCCCGGTCTGGAAGCAGTGGGTGGACTGCGCCAGGACCTGGGACCGGCCCCCCTGGAACATGGCCGCCAAGCTGCAGCTCCTCGTCTACGACTTCAGCACCTCCGCGTGGGGCCTGTGCCGGAGCCCGCTCGATCCCATCAACGGCGACGGGTTCATCTACAGCAACTTCACCGGGTCGCACATGTTCATCAACTGGAACTACGGCGGCAACCCGCCGCTGCCGCCCTGCGGCACCGCCTGGTACGCCACCTACAGCGGCGGCTTCGTCTACAACGGGGAGTGGTACGGCGGCTGGGTGCCCTCGGGGAACATGTGGTTCGCCTGGCCCTTCTACGCCGCCCAGGCCCAGGCGCAACCTGCGCGCCCGGAGCCGCCCGCCTGGCTGCGGCCCGACGGCGGCATCGACTGGGCCACCGCCCCCAGCGAGATCCCCGTCCACGACGGCACGACGCCCGCCGGCCACGTGTCGGTGCGGGAGGCGTTCGCGCCGCCCGCCGCGCCGCCCTCGGTGGTCCAGAAGAACCATCCGCCGATCCCCGATGGCGTCGTGGTCCGCATGACCTCGGCCGGGAACTGAGGAGGCACGATGCGAGGGCAACCCCGGACGGCCGCCAGGCGGGTGCGCCGTGCCCTGTGCGCCGTCGCCGCGACCGTCCTGGTCCTGATCACCTCGGTCACCCCGGCGCACGCCGAGGACGGCCGGGCCAGTAACGAGGACTACGTCTACCGCTCCAACTTCCTGTGTGTCAGCGTCCACGCCGAGGTGCGCGACTTCAGCAGCATCGACGCCGGCTCGTACAAGACGGCCTGGGTGGACACCTGGGCGCCGACCGGCACCATCCCGTGCGCCCGCCAGTGGCCGCTGCCCGCCGGCTACCTCGCGGTACGGCTGATCGTGCTCGTCTACAACTTCGACAGGCAGGAGTGGGGCACCTGCCAGGGCATGGACTCCGGCTTCCGCTACACGCCCGACGAGACCAGCCACGCCGACTGGTACATGTGGGACGGCTACCAGTCCAACCCCGCCCCCTGCGGCACCGCCTGGTATGCCTCGCTGGGCTTCGGTTATGCCTGGAACGGCTCGTGGTACGGCGGCTATCTGCCGTCGGGCAACGTCTGGCTCACCTCCCGGTACGCCCTGCGGGCCGGCTCCCAGGCGCCGCCGCCGCGCCCGTCCTGGATCACCGGCGAGGGCGGGTTCGACCGGACGGCGCTGCCCGACAGGCTGCCGCTCATCGGCGCCGACGGGCATCCCACCCGGACGGATTCCGGCGCGGTCGCCACCGTCGACAGCGCGACCCTGTTCGGCCCGCCGCCCACCCGCCCGGCGGGTTAGGCCGGACGCCGGAGCCGCCCCGCGACGGGCAGCGTGAGGGTCATGGTCAGCCCTCCCCCCGGGGTCTCCTCGAGGGGAGGGTGCCGCCCATGGCCTCGGCCGGCCCGCGCGGCAGGGCGAGCCCGAGCCCGACGCCGGAGTGGTTGTCGCGGTCGCCGAGCCGCTGGAAGTACTGGAAGACCCGGTCGTACGCCTCGGGCGGGACGCCGGGACCGCGGTCGATCACCCGGATCTCCACCTGGTCGCCGTGGCGGCTGGCGGTGATCAGGACCGGCTGCTCTGGCGGGCTTTGGCGGACGGCGTTCGCCATGAGGTTGACCAGCACGCGTTCCAGCAGGGCGGGGACGGCGAGGATGTCTGGCAGCCCGGCTGGCACGTCGCCCTCGACGCGCTCGCGGGCCGGGCCGAGGTCGTCGACGGCCCGCGGCCCGACCTCCTCCAGGGCCGTGGGCGCGAGGCTCGCGCCGAGCACGCCCGCTTGCAGGCGGCTCATGTCCAGCAGGTCCGCCACCAGGCGGCCCAGCCTGTCCAGCGACGTGCCGGCGGTGGCCAGCAGTTCGGCGCGGTCGTGCTCGCTCCATCGACATCGGTGCTGCCCAGGCTCTCGACGGCGGCCCTGGCGGAGGCGCTCCGTGCAGGGGCGGGAGAACGGGTTCGGCCCGGCCTTCGAGGTGTGAAGGCCAGGCCGCCACGATCCGATCGGAGACACCGGCGAAGATCTCCGCGCTCAGACCCAGCGCGGACACCATGGCCAGCTTGCCGATCTCGGTCAGCAGCGTCTCCAGCCCCAGCGGGCCCGGATCGGCCTTCAGCTGCGCCTGCAGCTCTTCCAGCCGGCCGCACACCAACGGCCTTGTCGGCCTGTCCCTGGGGAAGCTCGGGGTTGCGATACACCAGCGGCCACCAGGACCTAACGATCCAGCTCTGAGCGGCGCCTACCGTCCGGCACCGCCAGCAGCCCCACCAGCCCGGCGGCCTCGAACGTTAGAGACCGTCCCCCCACGCGCCCGTGGGCCGTACGCCCTCAGGTTCGCAAGTGCCATGACGGCGATTGCCGACCAGCCCCCGCGTGGGGCGCCTCCTCCATTTGGTGGAGCGAAGCGCGCTCTTCTCGACCGTTCCTCGCGCCTGTGGGGCGGACACAGCGCCCGCGACCAAGATCGAGTAGCCCCACGACTGTTCCCCGCGCCCGTGGGGCGCACCCTTGCCAAGCTGGGCGTTTACCGTGGGACGCCAGCAAATTGCTTTGCTGAGGTGGCGCCGACCATCGTGCAGGCGGCGTCTTCCCGGTTCATCGCTTCGTGCCGGCCACCTCGTGAGGTGGGCGGACTTACCGGAGCTCCGCGGGCGTTTTACGTCTCCCCCCTGTCGGGGGCGACGGTCTCCGCGACGGGCGCGGCGACGGCAACTGCGTGGGCGGCGATGTTCCGGGCCGCGTTGATGTCCCGGTTCAAGGTCAGTCCACACACGCAGGTGAACACCCGGTCGGCCAGGGTGAGGCGTGGGTTTTGCCGCCCGCAGGCCGAACAGGTCTTGCTGGACGGAAACCAGCGGTCGAGAACCGCCAGGGTGGATCCGTACCAGGAAGTCTTGTAGGTGAGCTGCCGCCGCAGTTCGGCGGGGCTGGTGTCGAGAATGGCGCGGTTGAGCCCGGCCTTCTGCCGAACGTTGCGTCCGGGTGATTCCACGGTACCGCGTGCCGAACGGGTCATTCCGGCCACATGCAGGTCCTCGACCGCCACCACGCCGAACCCGGTGGCCAGCCGCTTGGTGACCTGGTGCAGGAACCCGACGCGGCGCACGGCGAGTTGCTCGTGCAAGCGCGACAGGCGCTTCTTGACCTTCTCCCGCCGTGCCGATCCCTTCTGCGTACGCGACAACGCCCGCTGAGCCCGACGCAGCCGGACTTGGGCGGCGGCCAGATGCCGGGGATTGTTCACGAGCTGGACCGGGCCATGTCCCAGGTCGGCCGGCTGGGAGAGCGCCACCAGGTGGGTGACGCCCAGGTCCAGGCCGACCACGCCGGCCGCCGCTTGGCGGCGGGTGGGCCGCTGGGGCAGGTCCGCGCTGACCTTGCACAGCACGCTGGCGTACCAGCGGTCCCCGCCCCGGGAGACCGTCACCGACTGCACCACCGCCTCACCACGGGCGAGCAGGCGGGCCAGCCGCTTGACCGAATCGTGCAGGCGCACCTCGCCCAGCCGCAGGATGCGCAGCCGCCGGTGCGTGGCCAGCCGGATGCCCGGCCGCTTCACGTCGTGATGGATGCGGAAGGAGTCCCTGGACCGGCCCCTTTTCTTGAATCTGGGGTAGCCCACCCGGCGACCGGCCCTGCGGCCTTTCAGCGAGTCGAGCCAGTTCTTCCACGCGGTATCGGCGTCCTGGAAGGCGGACTGGAAACAGTAGGTGCTGACCTCGTGAAACCACGGGCACGCCCCGTCCTGGCCGGCGCGGGAGTCCCCGCGGCCCGCGATCCACGCCGTCTGCACCTCCGGCTTGCGCGGAACGGCTATCTTGATCTGCTTGCGGGCGACGTCCTCGGCTGTCCCGGCCTCGACCAGGGCGGCCACCTGGGCGCGCCACGACGCGTGCGCGGTCGTCTTCGCGGCCAGCGCGTGGTTGAACGCCCACCGCGACGCGCCGGCGTGGCGGCGCAGTTCGGCCTCCTGACTCTGGGTGGGGGCCAGCGCGAACTTGAACGCCCGCAGGATCTGCTGCCGCGCCATCCTCGCCCCCTCTCCTAGGAAGCAGCCGTCATCGAGGGGATGCTAACCGCTCACCAGCCCCCTTTCTTCTACGAATCGGGCATTGTGGAGATCGCTAACGTGTTCATGGGGGAGCTTTTCCCTCTGCGGTGGACCGTCTACCGGGGCCTCGACTGGTCAGGGCCACGCTGGCATGCGGGTGAAGCTGGCAGAGCCTGACGTCATGGACGATGAGGCTCCTGAGCCGCGGCTGTCCAGAACGGCTCCCGGTGGCGCTCAGGCGTACGTGGCGCTGACCGCGTAGAGGTGTCCGGCACGGACGCTCCTCGCTCCATCCATCATGCGAAGACGCCCGATGAGCGTTGGGGCGCCGCGGAACATGCGGACAGCTCTGCAGCCAGACCCCTCGGCTCGGAACGTGCTCCCCCGTTCACCGGCGCCGTGGCGACGGCTGCGGCACAATCGCCTGAGTCATGACGGATTGGACGTCCCCGTGCCCTACACCGAGAATCCCAGGCGCGACCACCCGGCCACGCGCGCAACCGGGTGTGGCCGAGGGTTCTGCCCCGACTGCCTGCAGCCCTCCCACCTCCCGAACCATGACCGTGTCTGCGCCGGACGGCCAGTCGAGGCAAGGCACGCTTCCGGAGTGCGTGCCCTGCGATGTGGAGTGGGTGCCTCGCCATCTGTTCGAGCTGGACCCCCAGGAGTGGGGTGCGCTTCCAGCGCATGGGAAAGCGTCCTGGACAGGGTGCGCGGGCGAGGCCGACCCGGCGCCGAAGACTGAGAAGGGCCTGCTGGTCCGAGGCTGAACGCGAAGGATGGCTCGGCGAGATCGAAGGACTTCTCGGACGCTGTCGGGGGGTTCGGGCCGGTTGCGAACCGATGACGTGGCCCTGTGCCCGCGCCTACGCTGAGTCGCATCACTTCCTCCAGGAGTCACCATGGCCGACCAGCCGCCCGCGGACGCGTCTCCCCCGCTCCGCCTCACCGTCGTACTCCCCATCCCGACGCCCCAGCGCCGCCGCTCCCGCCAGCAGACACCAGGCAGACCCATGCCCGGGACACCGACGAGGGGAACAAGGTGGCCCTCGTACACGCCGCCTACGCCGCCGGCGACCTGACCACCGAGCAGGCAACGCAGATGATCGCCGCGCTTGCCGGCCGCGAGGAGACGACGGCCGAGTACGGCTGGCGCGTCGACCTGGTCCTCGCCGGGCTGGTGACATGCGGCGGGTGCGGCGCCGACCTGACCCCCGACATGACCGCCGGCGTCGTCACCGACGCATGCCCGGCCGACGGCTGCGGCCTGGTACGCGTGGCGGCGCGTGTCCTGGTGCCAGCCGTGGCGCAGCGAGTGCTAGAGCCGTTGCGGACCGCCGCGGCACCCGATCTGCTGCTGGCGCTCGCGCACCGCCGCGGCTCCGAGTTGGTGCCGCCGGACAAGACGAGCATGGAGATCTGGTGGGCGAGCGCGGACCCGGACACGCAGAAGGAGTTGCTTGCTCTGCTCCTCGATCACGTCGTCGTCAAGCCTGCCGACGGGCCCGGATTCGATGTCGCGGCGCGGCTGTCGATGGCGTGGCGTTCGGCCTGACGTGAGGTCGGGGTTCGCGACGCTTCCCCACGCGCAAACCCCGGACTCGAACACAATACCGAGACAAGGCGAAGTGCCACCAGCTCGGAGCCGGTGATCAGTAGCTGGGGTGCCTGGCGCCAGGTGCCTATACCCGGAGATCCAGCGGCAGCCGCCCCCGTAACGGCTTGTGGCCGGGAGAGGAATCGCCTACATGGGTCTCTTCCGTCTCTCTCCTCGGCCACTGTCGCGCCCGCCTGAGCTCCGGCCGCCACGATCCATGTGGTGGTGGGCGTTCCCCGCAGCGCTACTGGTCGGCGCCGCGGTGTGGGGCGTCAGTGCCTGGCTTCTGCAGGATCTGGACACAGTGCCCGTTGCCCAGCAGGTCACCGCGCGAATCGAGACCGTCCGTACCGCGCTGGCGGCCGGCGCCGGAGTCGGCGCGGCGGTGACGCTGCTGCTGGTTGTACGCCGCCAGCGCCACCAGGAGCTAGCCGCCGCACACACCACGCACGACGCCGCCGAACGCCGGGTCACCGAACTGTACACCAAGGCCGTCGAGCAGCTCGGCAACTCCCAGGCGCGATTTCCCGAGGTGCGGGTGATCGCCCGTTAGCCACCAGGTCTCCGGCAGAGGTGTGTCCTGGTCGACCGACCGGCTACCGGAGACCTCTCGTCGTCGATCCACGACCGGCCCGACGACTTCGGCACAAGCCCTGACCGCGGCCTTCGAGCGGCGCCCTCTTCACGGGGGTTGACCCTGAGGGGTGATCGACATAGCTTGACCAAGCAAAAGTGATCGATCACTATTGCTCGTCCGAAGGAGCCACACCGATCCCGCCGGTCCCGCATCGCGAAGCGATGATCGCCGCCCTGGATGCGGGCGCGCGGGTGTGGCGCGAGAAGCCGCCGACGTCGCCCGATTCCAGCAGAAGGACCCGCACCATGCCTGACACCACGCTCACCGTCCGCGAAGATGACAAGTCCCTGGTCATCACCGCCGGCGACGTGCAGATCGCCCGGTACGTCCACCAGCCGGACGCCCCCGACGCCGAGTCCCCCAAGCCCTACCTCCATCCCATCCGCAGCCTGTCGGGCGCGCCCATGTCGGTCTACCGGCCGCACGACCACCGCTGGCACAAGGGCCTGCAGATGACCTGGGCGCACCTGTCGGGGCAGAACTTCTGGGGCGGCCCGACCTTCTCGGTGGAGCGGGACTACCACTGGGAGGACAACCTCGGCCACATCAACCACCTCGCCTTCACCGACGTCTCCTCCGACGGCAGGCGGGTCGTGGCCGAGGAGGACCTGCACTGGGTCTCGGCGCGGGGCGAGCACTGGGTCACCGAGCAGCGCCGCCAGGTCTTCCACGGCGTGGACAGCGCGCGGGGCGTCTGGGCCCTGGACTTCACCACGACGCTGCACAACGTCCGCGGCGCCACGCTCGACTTCGGCAGCCCCACCACCCACGGCCGGCCGATGGCCGGGTACGCGGGCTACTTCTGGCGCGGCCCCAGGTCCTGGACCGGCGGCACCATCATCGGCGCCGGCGGTCTGGGCGGTGAGGAGATGATGGGCGTCGAGGCCCCGTGGCTGGCCGTGGTCGGGCAGCACGATGCGATCGACGGCGGCGGGACCGCGCTGGCCATCGCCGGGCACTCCAGCGCGCCGGTGCCGATCAAGTGGTTCGTCCGCACGGAGCCGTTCGCCGTGATCAGCCCCTCCCCCTCCTTCGACGAGGAGATCTCGCTGGCCGACGGCGACACCCTCGAACTCGCGCACCGCTACGTCTTCATCGACCGCATGTGCGACCGGGCCGAGTTGGACGAGCTCGGCGCGGAGTTCGCGCTGTGACCCCGCTGTTCCCCGGCGGCACCTCGATCAGCGATCTGGCGGTCTACGACTGGGAGTGCGCCGACGGCGTGCAGGGTGGCACGCCGCACCTGCACACGGTCTCGACCGAGGCGTACGTCGTGACCGCGGGCCGCGGGGAGGTGCACACTCTCAGTGCCGCCGGTTTCTCCCGGGACCGGCTCGAAGCGGGCACGGTCCTGTGGTTCTCGCCCGGGACGATTCACCGCCTGGTCAACGAGGACGGGCTGCGGCTGCTGGTGATCATGCAGAACGCGGGCCTGCCCGAGGCCGGGGACGCCGTGCTCACCTTCCCCGCCGACGTCCTGCGCGACCGTGACGCCTACCTCGCCGCGGCGACCCTGCCGGTGCTGGGTTCCGAGGACGAACGGGCGGCGGCCGCGCGGGCGCGCAGGGATCTGGCGGTCACCGGGTTCCGGCGGCTGGTGGAGGACGCCGAGGAGCGTGGGGGGCGGGCGTTGGCGGACTTCCATCGGCTGGCGGCGGCGATCGTCCGTCCCCGGGCCGCGTCCTGGAAGGAGTTGTGGAAGGAGACCGTCGCCGCCGAGACCGAGCGCACGAGGTCACAGCTCGATGCGATCGCGGGCGGCGATCCCACCCATCTCGGGCAGGCCGCCGTGGTGCGGACCACGTCCATGCCGGGTCCTCGCGCCTTCGGCATGTGCGGCCGGCTACGGACGTGGGCGCCGCGGCCCTGACCTCGCCCACGCCCGCCCGGGCACGGGAAGCCACGCCGCGGTCGAGCGCGGAGCGTCCGGTCGGCTCAGGACGTGCGGGCCCTCAGCCGGGCGGCGGGCCGGCCGTCTCGCGGACGATGACCCGGTTGATCGACCGTTCGGAAGGAGGCGGCGCGGGCTCGCCGCGCACCGCCGCGATGAGCCGGGCCATCGCCTCCCGCCCCTGCGACTCCCGATCCACCGCCACGGTGGAGAGTGCGGGGGTGGCGAAACGTCCCAGTTCCTCATCGTCCCAGCCGAACACGCTGACATCACCCGGAACCCGCCAGCCCCGCGACAACGCCGCGCGTACGGCGCCCATCGCCACGTGGTCGTTCACGGCCACGATGGCGGTCACGCCACAACCGTCGGGCAGGCCGCGAACGGCGTCATAGCCGGACTGGGGGCTCCAGTCACCGAGCGCGACGCCGTACGAGGTGAGCCCGCGGCGCTCGATGGTCTGCTCGAAGACGAGCTTGCGGTTGCGGGCCGAGGCCCAGCTCTGCGCGCCCGCGATGTGGAAGAAGACCCGGTGGCCGAGCGAGGCGAGACAGTCGATGATCTCCTCGATCGGTGAGGCGTCCGCCAGCTCGTTGACCCCGCGCAGCTTGTCGTCGTAGTCGCCCGTGACGACGATGGGCACCGGCGAGGCGGCGGGATCGATCTCCAGAGGCGTCAGCGACAGAACGCCCTCGACCTGCCCCGACCCGGCCAGCTCCAGCACCCGCTCCGCCCTGGCACGCGGATCGCCCTCGACACTGAGAACCTCCAGCTGGAAGCCTTCGGCGTGCGCCGCCGCCGCGGCGGCGCGGAGCATGCGCGCCGGCCACAGGTAGCCGGACGCGGACAGGGTGATCGCCAGCCGGTTCGTGTGCCGTGTGCGCATGGAACGCGCGACGAGGTTCGGCCGGTAGTTGAACTCCTGGACGACCAGGTCGATCTTGGCGCGGGTCGCCGGCTTCAGGGTCTCGTTCTTGCTGAAGTACCGGGACACCGTCTGGTGCGACACGCCCGCGCGCCGGGCCACCTCGTGGATCGTGAGGCGCGGCGTCTCAGCCTCGTCCAAGGGCCCCCTCTCCTCGCTCTGCGCGTCACAGCCTAGATCGCTGATGTGAAATTCGGTGATCGGCTGCGAGCGTGACGAAGGGCGTCCATGGTCGGTGTGTGAAGACTGACCTAGACGCCCTTCTGATCGCACTCT
>NZ_BMRC01000055.1 GCF_014648435.1 Nonomuraea spiralis | reverse complement strand
GGAAACACCCGGTTACATTCCGAACCCGGAAGTTAAGCTTCTCTGCGCCGATGGTACTGCACTCGGGAGGGTGTGGGAGAGTAGGTCACCGCCGGACAATCTTTCGAAAGGGCTCCACACGGTTGTGTGGGGCCCTTTCTGCGTTTCTGGGGCATGTTGCAGGTCGTACTGTTGGGCGGGGTTGCGGGTGCACGCCGGCATCCTGGGGGCGCGGTTGGCCTATCTCGAGGGGCGACTGGTGCGGGCGTAGTCGCCGCTGCGAGCTGGCGGCCGGTCGAAGGGGCGGCCCAGGGCGATGTCTTGGTGGGGGCTTGCGTACAGGGCTCGGGCTACCAGGGTGTGGGGGCGTGATCTGGAGGCTGTTCAGTTGTCCCGTGTGAGGGCTTTCGGGCTGCTGGGAGGTTCTACCAGGTTGCGCGGGTCGCCGGGCTTGCTCGTTGAGAGGGCGGCCAGGCGGTCGGGGCGGGGCGGACGCGCCGGCGGTCTGTCGATGACGACCTTTGCCGGCCGATGAGCTACAGTCGTCCGCCATGGCCGAATCCTCCTCCTATCTGACCGCGACGGCGGACGCCTACGACGCCGTCGCCGACATCTACGCCGATTTCGTGCGGGGCTCGCTCGACCGTCTGCCGCTGGATCGCGCGATCGTCGCCGTGTTCGCCGAGCTCGTACGAGGCGGCGAACCCCTGCCCGTTGTCGAGGCCGGGTGCGGGCCTGGTTACATGACGGCCCACCTGCGTGACCTCGGGCTGGACGCCTTCGGCATCGATCTGTCTCCCGCACTGGTCGACATCGCTCGTAGAGACTTTCCCGACCTGCGTTTCGAGGTCGGTTCGATGGGCGCCTTCGACGTGGGGGACGGCGAGCTGGGCGGTCTGCTTTCCTGGTACTCGCTCATCCATATCCCGCCGCCGGAACTGCCGCCGTACTTCGCGGAGTTTCGGCGGGTGCTGGCGTCGGAGGGGTACCTCTTGTTCGGTTTCTTCGAGTCCGAGGGTGGTCCGGTGGTGCAGTTCGACCACAAGGTCACACCGGCCTATCGGTGGCCGATCGATGATTTGGCAGACATGGCCCGTAAGGAAGGGTTCGTTGAGGTGGCGCGGATGTTGCGCGAGCCTCTGGAGGATGAACGCTTCCGTCGCGGCCACTTGCTGATGCGCGCGTTGTAGGACCCGGCAGTACCGCACACCAGGCGGGCGGGCATGCGGGCGGCCTGGCAGGAAGCAGGCACGCCCGCTGTCCGAATGCGCCGTGGAACGCGTCCACTGGCTGTCGCGGGCAAGATGCGGTCTCGATGTTGCCGCATCGCATCTCTTGTGGGCGAGAGCAGGGGCTGCCTGAGCAGGGTGGGCGGGACTGATTCGAGGCCGAGGCCAATGGCTGCGGCGATTCGGTGGTTTCCGTGCAGGGGCGGAGTCGTTGTTGAAGCCAAGAGGTAGTGGGGCGAGCACGCCGCGCCTGCCCATGTCGGCCCTCGGGGCGCCCAGATAGCGGGTGGTGGCCGATCGCGGAGCCTGCGAGCTCGCGATGTCGAGCGGCGGGGGCCGTTGGCGGGTGTCTGGGAGCGGGACTTCTGGACATCGGGGCGGATGGCCGTCTCACTGGTGTCCAGGGTGCCGGGGCGCGACTGATTGAGGCGCCGGGTCAGGGTTGGGGCCATTCGGTGGAGAGGAGGCCGAGGATGACCTCGTCGGTGAAGTGGCCCATGACCCAGGCGTTCTTGCGCAGTGTGCCCTCGCGGACGAAGCCGGCGTTGGTGGCGATGCTGATCATGGCGGTGTTGTCCGCCAGGGTTTCGATCTGCAGGCGGTGCAGTCCGCGGACGATGAAGCCGTAGTGGCACAACACGCGTACGGTGTCGGTGCCCAGGCCCTTGCCACGGAAGGCGGGGCGTAGGGAGATGCCGAGGTGGGCCGTTCGGTTGTGGGGGTCGATGCCCCAGAGGAGTGCTTCGCCGGCGAGTTCGCGGCCGGTGAGTTCCACGACCGAGAAGCAGGCGGTGTTGTCGGTGGGTTCGGCGACGGCGTACGGCGAGGTGGGCAGGCCGGGTGGGAAGGGGCGCCAGGGGCGGGAGGCGGCCCGGGAGCGGGTTGCGACGTCGTCGTAGAGTTCCGTCTGCAGGATGGGGACGTCTGTCTCGTGGCGGGCCCGTAGGGCGACTTTGTCACCGCGTAGCATGCCGTAGTTCTAGTCGACCTGCGGGTGGCGATCAACCGGGATCGCCGAGGCGGGTGCGGACTTCTGCCAGCTCGCGGCGTACGTCGGCGAGTTCGCGTTCGAGTTGCAGGATGCGGCGGATGGCGATCAGGGTCATGCCCTGGTCGGCGAGGTCGGTCACGTGCTGGACGGTCTTGATGTCGCGGCGGGAGTAGCGGCGTTGCCCGCCGGACGAGCGGCTGGGGCTGATGACGTCGTGTTCGTCGAGACGGCGCAGGTAGGCCTGGCGGACCTGGAGCATGTCGGCGACCTGTCCGAGGGAGTAGAGCGGGGCGTGTTCGTCGTCGCAGGGCAGCTCGGGCATGGGTGGCCTCCTCGGTGTGCCGGGGCGGGGTCAGGGCCCCGCGCCCGTGCCGGGTCAGGTCCGGATGGCCTTCGGGTCGCCGTGCCGGATCTCCGCAGTGCGCGGATCGGCGTCGTGGTCCTGGGCGTGTCTGGTGAACGTGCCCGTCGGGCGCTCGTCGCAGGCGGTCTCTTACGGCCGGTCACCGCATCGGTCGAGGTCAGCGGCATGATGCCGAACCTCCTGCCTGTGGTGGTAGCTAACCTCCAACTCGGTTTGCAGGTTAGATAGCTGGACGGAGGGAAGCAAGGAAGGTAAGAAAGTTTTTACCCGGTGGTGAGGAGTGTGCCGGTGAGGATCGTCACGGCGCGGCCGGCGAGGTGGACGCGGTCGCCGTCCAGGCGCGTGTGGACCAGGCCGCCTCGCGCCGAGAGCTGCGCGCCGGTCAGGGTCGTCCGGCCGAGGCGGGCCGACCAGTACGGGGACAACGCGCAGTGGGCCGAGCCCGTGACCGGATCTTCGGGAACGCCGACTTTGGGGGCGAAGAAACGGGAGACGAAATCCGTACCGGTGCCGAGGGCGGTGACGATGATGCCGCGGGCGTCCATGGCCGAGAGAGCCGGGATGTCGGGGCGCAGAGAGCGTACGGTCTCCTCGGAATCGACCTCGACCAGCAGGTCGAGCTCGCTTTTCGCGACCCGTACGGGTGCGGCTCCCAACGCTTTCTCCAGGCCGTCGGGAAGCGTGGCGGGCGCCACCTCCTTGGCCGGGAAATCCATCGTGATGAGGTCTCCGGCGGTGCGATTCACGGTTAGCGTTCCGCTCGCCGTGTGGAATTCGACCGGGCCGGTCGCCGCTCCGGTCGAATACAGAACGTGAGCGGTCGCGAGCGTGGCATGACCGCAGAGAGTGACCTCGACCACAGGGGTGAACCAGCGCAGGGAATCGCCGAGCAGGAAGGCGGTCTCGGACAGGTTCATCTCGGCGGCTACGCTCTGCATCCACCCATCAGTAACCGGAGAGTCCAGCAGGCAGACACCTGCGGGATTACCCTTGAAAGCTGTGTCGGTGAAGGCGTCTACAGTGAACAGGCGCATGAGGCCGATGCTATACGGGGGGGACGGATATCCAGATGCAAGCAGGTTGCAAGCCGTACAAAATGGAATTAGGGCTGGGCGTGTCGCGTGGCGAATGCGGAATCGTCGGTTACCGTCCAATGTGTAGGGACGTGCCGATTACGGTGAGTTCCTGAGGAAAGGACAAGCCGATGGGGGCTGTGCGCAAGGTGGTGAACTACCTTGGCCTGAGCGGGGTCGATCACTACGACGACGCCTATGACGACGACGAGCACTACGAGGACGAGTACGTTCCGGCGACGGAGCGTGCTGCCCGGCGGTGGCGTGCGAACGTCGATGCGTCACGCATCGTGATGGTCCAGCCGCTCAAGTACAACGACGCACCGTTGATCGGTCAGCACTTCCGTGACGGGCAGACGGTGATCATGGATGTCACGGGCATGGCGATGCCCGAGGCGACGAGGATGGTCGACTTCGCCGCCGGGCTCGCGTTCGGTTGCGAGGGGCGCATCGAGCGCATCGCCGACCGCGTGTTCCTGCTCGCGCCGGCGCACGTGGAGATCGAGACGACCTGATCAGGTCTAAGCAGCGCGCGGGCCGCGACGAATCAGCCGGGTGAGCTCGGCTGCGTCGTCAGCGGCCTGTTTCGCGCGTGCGTCCGCTTCTCTGGCGTACGCGTGCAGGGCCCACACGGCGCCCTCGGCCAGTTCCTTCAGCTCGTTGACCTGGCCGGCCACGTACCGGGCGTCGGCGACGATCGTCTTGTGACGCTGCCAGAGCTGCCAGCCGCCCAGCCCGAGCATGGCCACCCCGGCGGCGGCCAGCAGGAGCGAGGCGCTGAACCCAGCTCCGGCCAGGCACGCGACGCCCGCCACGATCAGCACGAGAGCGGCCCAAGGCCGGCCGCGCGGTACGACGCCCTCGGTGAGGATGGCGTTCTCGGCCGTGGCGATCGATGCCTCGTCGGGGCCCTCGGGACGCAGGTGGATGCGGTGGCCGAGCAGCGGGACGGTCAGTGTGGCGGGTGGCGTCAGCCGACTGTCGGCTTCGAGCTCCTCGGCCAGGCCGCGCAGGATGGGCGCGGCCACGTGCAGGGCGATGGCGGTCAGATGCGGATCGGCGCCGGGGCGCAGGTCGTCGAGCAGGTAGGAGATCAGCGAGGCCATCGGGCCGGCCGGGCCGGCCTGGCCGATCTGGGCGCGCAGGACCGCCAGCGGCTCGTCCTCGGCCCAGGACGCGGCGGGGCTGGCCGAGCTGTTGTTGAGCGGGGCCGAGGAGTCGTGCTCGGCCTGCCGGGCCGAGGTGATCTCCGCGCAGCGGCCGCGCAGCCTGGCCAGGCGGGCGGCCGCGACCGCCGGACGGGCCAGGTCGGGGATTTCGGCCATCTCCGGGAAGTCGGCCAGGGACGGCGGCACCACGACCGAGGGCTCGCCGGGCACCAGCGCCTGCACCCACTCCTCGACGTCGGCGTGCTCCTGCACGGCCAGGGCGTCGAGCTTGCGCAGCACGAAGATCTTGCCCGCCGGGCCGTAGGCCCCCCGGGCGGCGGCCAGCCAGAGCGAGCGCTGCCCATGGGTGACGGGACGGTCGAGCGACAGCTCGCCGAAGGCCGTGCCGAGCCAGGAGGCGTGGATGCGGCTGCCCTGCCCGGACACCGCGAGTGCCAGGCACAGGAAGAGCGCGGTCTGCTGCTGGTCGCGGCCGGCGGCCCTGCTCAGCGGTTCGAGCGGGTCGTCACCGGCCAGGATGGCGACCAGCGCCTCGACGGCAGGGGGCAGCCAGTAGCCGGGTATGTCGCGAAAGCCCGGAGCAGCGGGAGGAGCGGTGCCATTGGCGGCGAGGTGCGCCAGCAGCGCCTCGGCGTAGCGTTGCAACTCCGTCGCTGCTTGGGGGTTCGCAGTCAGGTCCGTGCTCAAGGCAGAGAACTCCCCCATTTCGGCCTCGGTTCATGACCGCGTAAAGCCTAGCCGTTAGGGCGCGCCAACGAGGTGGAGGCGCGCCCACGACGGAACGGGAGACTTTGAGCCAACTGCCTGTTACATACGCTCGGGGACCGGGACGCCCAGAAGGTCGAGGCCGGTTTCGAGTGCGCGCAGGGTGAGCGCGCACAGGGCCAGCCGCGAGGCGCGGGTCTCGGGCTCGACGTCGCTCCTGAGCACCGGGCACTGCTCGTAGAAGGTGCTGAACAGGCTCGACGTCTCGAAGAGGAAGTTGCACAGCCGGTGGGGCTCGGAGCGGGCGGTGACCTCTTCGATGAGCGTGCCGAAGCCGAGCAGGTGGAGGGCCAGGGCGCGTTCGGCGGGGTCGCCCAGGGTGATCGGGGCCGTGGCGTCCGCCGGGTCCATGTCCGCCTTGCGGAAGATGGAACGGATCCGGGCGGTCGCGTACTGCATGTAGGGGCCGGTGTTGCCGGTGAACCCGAGCATGCGGTCGTAGTCGAAGACGTACTCGCTGTCGTGGCTGACGGACAGGTCGGCGTACTTGACCGCGCCCATGCCGACGGCGAGGGCGATCTCGGTCCGGGTGGCCTCGTCGTAGCCGCGCTCGGCGATGGCCGCCGAGGCCCGGTCGACGCCCTCCTGGAGGAGGTCCATCAGCTTGACGGACTCGCCGGACCTGGTCTTGAAGCGGCGGCCGTCCTTGCCCAGCATCATGCCGATCTGGACGTGCTCGGCCGAGACCGTGTCGGGCAGCCAGCCGGCCATCTGCGCGGAGGCGAAGACCATGCGGAAGTGCAGGGCCTGGTCGGCGCCCACGACGTAGAGGATGCGGTCGGCCTTCAGGTCGTGGACGCGGTAGCGGATCGCCGCCATGTCGGTGGAGGCGTAGCCGTAGCCGCCGTCGCTCTTCCTGATGATGAGCGGCAGGGGCTTGTCGTCGGAGCCGGTGAAGCCGGGCGGGAACAGGCAGAGCGCGCCCTCGCTGTGGACCGCCACGCCGGACGACTCCAGGTCGTCGCAGGTCTTCTGCAGCATGGGGTTGTACATGCTCTCGCCCGCGAGGTCGGCGTCGGTCAGCGTGACGCCGAGCAGGGAGTAGACCTTGTTGAAGTAGCGGACGGTGGCGTCCATGAACACGTGCCACAGGCGCATGGTGTCGGGGTCGCCCGACTGGAGCGTGGTCACGCGCACCCGGGCACGCTGCTTGAAGCCCTCGTCGGCGTCGAACTTGGCCCGCGCCGCCTGGTAGAACTCGGTGCCCATGCCCGCTTCGAGCTGGGCGACCGCGGCCGGCTCGCCGATGTCGAGCAGGTGCTCGACGAGCATGCCGAAGGGGGTGCCCCAGTCGCCGAGGTGGTTCTGCCTGATCACCTTGTTACCGAGGTGTTCGTGCAGGCGGGCCAGCGAGTCGCCGACGATCGTGGTGCGCAGGTGGCCGACGTGCATCTCCTTGGCCGCGTTGGGCGCGGAATAGTCGATCACCACGGTCTGCGCGGGCGTGATGGTGCCCACGCCGAGGCGACTGTCGTCGCGCATGCCCGCGGCCTGGGACTCGATCCAGGAGTCGGCGAGCTTGATGTTGAGGAAGCCGGGGCCGCTGACCTCGACCGTGCCGGGAAAGTCGGACAGCTCCGCCTTGATCGCCTCGGCGACCTCCCGCGGGGACCGTCGCAGGCGCTTGGCCAGGCTCATCGCGACGTTCGCCTGGAAGTCGGCGAACTGTGAGGGCCGGATCAGCGGATCTGCGTCGGCGTGCTCTGCGCCGAACGCGCGGGCCAGCGCCTGCTGGACGCGCTCGGTGAGCACTATCTGCGGGTCGGTCATGTTCTAAGGGTACCGGCGAGCTTGACCGCGATGCTGATCGCCGCGGCAGCCACCACGGAGATGCCGACGGCCGTCAGGTCGTTGCTGATGTCGCCCGGAGCGAGGGCGAAGAAGTGCCTGACGGGCGGCAGCGCGAGGGCGAGCACGAAGAGCCCCGCCATGGACGCCAGCAGCGTCACCCGCCACCAGTTGAGCGGCCGGGTGATCAGTACGAGCACCCACCAGGTGGTGAGGAAGAGCGTGATCACCGCGGACGTCTGGTCCTCGGTCAGGGTGGAGGTGCCGCTGTGGGCCGCCCAGAACGACAACAGCACCGCGCCCGCGCACAACACCCCCGCCGGTACGGCGAACCGCAGCACCCGCCGGACGAACCCCGGCCGCGCCCGTTCGAACGTGGGCGCGAGCGCCAGGAAGAACGCCGGGATGCCGATGGTCAGCGCGTTCGTGAGGGTCGAGTGGCGGGGCGCGAACGGGAACATCACCCCGGCCACGCCGACGGCCAGCGACAACACGATCGCGTAGAAGGTCTTGGTGAGGAACAGGTTGGAGACACGTTCGATGTTGGCCAGCACCCGGCGGCCCTCGCCGACGACGTGGGGGAGCGTGGCGAACTTGTTGTCCAGCAGCACCACCTGCGCCACCGCCTTGGTGGCCGGGCTGCCGGCGCCCATGGCGATGCCGAGGTCGGCGTCCTTGAGCGCGAGGACGTCGTTGACGCCGTCGCCGGTCATGGCCACGGTGTGCCCGCGGGCCTGGAGCGCGCCGACGAACTGCCGCTTCTGCTGCGGGCTGACCCGGCCGAACACGGTGTAGGAGTCGAGCAGCTCGCCGAGCTTGACCGGGTCGTCCTGGGGGAGGGTGCGGGCGTCGATGGAACGGTCGCCGTCGGGGATCTTCAGGCTCATCGCGATGGCGGAGACCGCCTCCGGGTTGTCGCCGGAGATCACCTTGACCGTCACGCCCTGCTTGGCGAAGTAGGCGAGGGTCTTGAGGGCGTCGGGCCTGATCTTCTGCTTGAGGGTGACCAGCGCGACGGGCTCGACGGCGCCGCCGTTCTCGGCCGCGCGCAGGTCGTGCGTACGGCACAGGACGAGGACGCGGGTGCCGGTGGCGGCGAGCTCGGCGGCCTTGTCGTAGCCCTCGCCGTCGTGCAGCAGCACGTCGGGGGCGCCCAGCAGCCAGGCGCCGTGGGCGCCGAAGTCGGCGCCGCTCCACTTGCGGGCCGAGGAGAAGGGCACGGCCGAGGCCGCCGACCAGCCGTCGGAGGGGGCGGGGTAGCGGGCCTGGATGGCGAGGGCGGTGGCGTTGGGGCGGGCGTCGAGGTGGGCGAGCGCGGTCAGGGCGGACTCGACCGGCTGGCCGTCGCGGAGCGGGAGCACCTCGTCGAGGTCCATGCCGCCGGCGGTGAGGGTGCCGGTCTTGTCCAGGCAGAGTACGTCGACCCTGGCCAGGCCCTCGATCGCGGGCAACTCCTGGATCAGGCACTTGCGCCGGCCGAGCCGGATGACGCCGACGGCGAACGCGATCGAGGTCATCAGCACCAGGCCCTCGGGGATCATGGTGACGATGCCCGCGACCGCGCCGGTGATGGCGGTGCCGAAGTCGGCGGAGTTGTGCAGCTGGCTGTAGATCAGCAGGGCGCCGATCGGGATGACCAGCCAGGTGATGTACTTGATGAAGTTGGCGACGCCCTCGCGCAGCTCGGAGTGGGCGAGGTGGAACGTGCTGGCCTCCTCCGCCAGGCGTACGGCGTAGGCGTCGGTGCCGACGCGGGTGGCGACGTACGCGCCCGAGCCGGCCACCGCGAAGCTGCCCGACAACACCTGGTCGCCGGGCTTCTTGTGCACGGGGTCGGCCTCGCCGGTCAGCAGGGACTCGTCGACCTCCAGGCCGTCGGAGGCGACGACCTCGCCGTCGACGAGCAGGCGGTCGCCGGAGCCGAGCAGGACCAGGTCGCCGAGGACGACCCGGCGCGGCTCGACCTGCTGGTCCTTGCCGTCGCGGCGGACCCGGACCGGGGCCTCGTTGATCACGGCCAGCTTGTCGAGGGTGCGCTTGGCGCGCAGCTCCTGGACGATGCCGATCAGCGCGTTGGCCACGATGACCAGCCCGAACAGGCCGTCCTGCCACTCGCCGAAGATCAGGATCAGCACCCAGAGCACGCCGATGACCAGGTTGAACAGGGTGAACACGTTCGCCCTGATGATCGCGCTGAGCGATCTGCTCGACCGCCGCGGCACCTCGTTGGTCTTCGCCTCCGCGACCTGTGCTGAGGTGAGGCCGTCCACATTCCCCCCGTTCCTGTGGATCGGTCTCACACACTACGGCGTCACCAGAGTCTGTGTGAGCGATGCGTGGCGGCGACCCTGTCGCCGATCCTGGACACGATGCCGCCCGCGGAGAGGTCGGCGGCGACCTGGCAGGCGGCGCTGATCGCCAGGGCCTTGGAGGAGCCGTGGGCGATCACGACCGTCCCGTTCAGCCCGAGCAGCACCGCGCCGCCGTGGGCCTCGGCGTCCAGGCGTCTGCGCAGCTCGCGGAGGCGGCCGCGCTGCATGAGGGCGCCGAACTTGGCCAGCCTGCTCTCGCCGATGGTCTCGGCCAGCTCGCCGAACGCGTACCGGACGGCGCCTTCCATGGTCTTCAGCGCCACGTTGCCGGTGAAGCCGTCGGTGGTGACGACGTCGACCTTGCCGGTGAGGAGGTCGTGGCCTTCGACGTTGCCCGTGAAGTGGATGCCGGGGGAGGTCTGGAGCAGTTCGTGGGCGCGTTTGACCAGTTTGTTGCCCTTCTCCGCCTCGCTGCCGATGGTGAGCAGGCCGATCCGAGGCTCGGGGATGTCGTAGGCCAGCTCTGCGTAGGCGGCGCCGAGGTGGGCGAACTGCACCAGCATTTCGGGTTTGACCTCGGCGTTGGCGCCGGCGTCGACGAGCAGGGTGGGGGTGGGGAGCGTCGGGAGCGCCACGGCGATGGCGGGCCGCAGGACGCCCTGCTGGGCCTTGAGCCGGAGCCGGCCGGTGGCGACGATGCCCGCGGTGGAGCCGGCCGACACCACGGCCGAGGCGTCGCCGCGGCGGACGAGATGGCAGGCGATGGCGATGCTGGACCTCGGGCGGCGCAGGCTGGCCAGGGCGCCTTCGTCCATGGCGAGGGCCTCTTCCGCCCGGACGATGGGGACCTCTTTGGTGGCGTCGTGGTCGGCCAGGGCCTCGTACAGGATGCGGGGGGAGCCGACCAGTACGACGGGGAGCCGGCGCTCCCGTACGGCGTGGACCGCGCCGGCCACGATCTCGTGGGGGGCGTGGTCGCCTCCCATGGCATCGAGCGCGATGGGCCTGCTGTCGGACAATGGTCACCTCGTGGGCAAGCGAGCCCGCCCTCGCCCGGCCGGGCCGGTACGCGGGCTCGTGTATGTCCGCATCGTAGGCAGGGCGGTTGTCAGGTCGACCGGCGGGTAGACCTCCCTGGTTCCCCCAGGGGCCGGTTCCATTCACGGGCGGGCGTGCGGCCTCGTGTCAGTGGAGATTCCAGTCGTCCATGCCGCGGGTCACGATGACCTTGGAGAACTTCGACGAGCCGGTCACCCGGATCAGCGGCCCGTCGCCGGCCGAGCCGCCGCTCACGTTCCGCTTGCCGAAGATGGAGCTGCCCTCGTCGATCACGTGGGCGTTGTCCGGCACCCGGACGATCATCTTGCTGAACCTGGCGTCGGTCTCGATCGTGATCTCCCGGCCGGGGAGCACGGCGTCGGACAGGTCGATGATGAGGGCGCCGAAGCGGGCCGACAACCTGGTACGCCGGGACGCCACCCACCGCCCCTTACGGACGATCTTGCTGAACTTCGAGCTGATCACCTGGTGCTCGATGGCCTCGGGCAGGGCGGACGGGGTGGACACCTGGGGCAGGTCCCGGGTGAGTGGGACGAGTTCGCCGATCGTCTTCGCCGTGTAGGCGACCTCTAGGCGGTCGGCGTGCTCGACGCTGGTCAGTCTTCCGGTGGCGAGCGCGTCGCCCAAGAGGGCGGCGATGCGGTCGCGGTCGGCGTCGGAGGCGCGCAGGTCGGAATCCTCGGTCACGACAAGTCAGTCTATGCCGGATCGCGATATGTCGCGAGTGTCCTAGCTGAAAGGAAACTTGGAGCCCAGCGGAACCAGGGACGCGGCGTGCCGCGTCCGGATATTAAGGACCGTAGACGCGCGACAGGGTCGTGAGGTTTACACGCGATCGAACAAAAAAAGATGGGAAAGGCCTAGTGATCTTGAACCAGGCAGGTACCCGACGCTTCAAGGCGTACACGTCCAAGCACCTCGACGAGCTCCTGCGGCGTGCGGGGCTGGACGACGAGGAGCGGCTGAAGGTCCGCGCCGTGGCCACGGTGCTGCCCTTCCGGACGAACGCCTACGTCGTGGATGAACTCATAGATTGGTCGGCGGCGCCCGACGATCCCATCTACCGCCTCGTCTTCCCCCAGGAGGACATGCTTCCCGCCGCGGACGTGGCCAGGCTGGCCGATCTGCTCAAGGCCGAGGCCCCCAACGGCGAGATCCAGGCGGAGGCCAACCGCGTACGCGCACAGCTCAACCCGCACCCTGCCGGCCAGAAGGAGCTCAACGTCCCGAAGATGGGCGACGAGCCGGTACCTGGCATGCAGCATAAATATCCAGAGACAGTGCTCTTCTTCCCCAAACAGGGGCAGACCTGTCACGCCTACTGCACCTACTGCTTCCGGTGGGCGCAGTTCGTCGGGGACGCGGACCTGAAGTTCGCCTCCGACGACATCGACCAGATGGTCGGCTACATCCGGCAACATCCCGAGGTCACCAGCGTCCTCATCACCGGCGGCGACGCGATGATCATGGGTGAGCCCGTCATCCGGCGCTACATCGAGCCGCTGCTCGGCCTCGACCAGCTCGAATCAATCCGGATCGGAACGAAGGCCCTGGCCTACTGGCCGCAGCGCTTCACCACCGACCCCGACGCCGACGCCACGCTCGGCCTGTTCCAGGAGGTGGTGAAGGCAGGCAAGAACCTGTCGTTCATGGCCCACTTCACGCATCCGCGCGAGCTGGAGTCGCCGCGGGTGGAATCGGCGGTCGAACGCATCCTCGGCAGCGGGGCCACGATCAGGACCCAGGCGCCGCTGATCCGGTCGATCAACGACGATCCGGCCGTGTGGTCGCACATGTGGCGGCGGCAGCTCAGGATGGGGATGATCCCCTACTACATGTTCGTCGAGCGGGACACCGGGCCGCAGGACTACTTCGCCGTCCCGCTGGCCCGCGCGTACGAGGTCTTCAGGGACGCGTACTCGACCGTCTCCGGCCTGTGCCGTACGGTGCGGGGGCCGTCCATGTCGGCCACGCCGGGCAAGGTGTGCGTGGACGGCGTCACCGAGATCGCCGGTGAGCGCGTCTTCGTGCTCCACTTCATCCAGGCCCGCGACCCCGACCTGGTCGGGCGGCCGTTCTTCGCCCGGTACGACCCGTCCGCGGTCTGGCTGACGGATCTGCGGCCGGCGTTCGCCGAGCGTTTTCCGTTCGAGCCGGCCGAAGCCCTGCTGCCCAACTGAGTGGTCGTGTTCTCGCACCACGACCGCGGAATTCCGCGGTCGTGGTGCGGGACATTTGTTAATGCGCCCACTTGTTCACGGGCCGGGTGGGCGCCCGGTCCTGTCGCGGATCCGATCATGATCGGGTCCGCGCAGAATCCAAAACAAAACCTGGGTATTTCCCGTTTTGTCTCTCCGCTCAACGCTCTCCCTTTACTCGGTAACCGGGCTGTAAACCCTGCTACATGGGCTTTCAGGCCGCCTGCGGGCGCTCACCGTGAGTGATAGAACTGCTTCCGTAGCTCAGCCGTGACAGCACGCTTCGTGTGGTGCCCATAGCGTGCACGCCACGGCTTTCGGGGGTAATCGATTCGCATTTCCACCGCATTCGAGAGCGATCGATCACGAGCCGGGAAGGCAATCATGAATCGAGTAGTCAAGGCGGCCGTTGCCGTCACAGCATTCGGCTTGGCGGCGGCTTTGGCCGTGCCAGCTCAAGCAGAAGTTCAATTCACTCACACCGCCAAGATCGTCCCGCTGGACAGTCTCGGCGGGGGCACCAGCGGAAGCCCGCTCGACCTGCTCGGCGGGCTGCTCGGCGGCGACCTGCTGAGCAGCCTGGGCGGCGGTCTCGGCGGCCTGGGCGGCGGCCTGGGCGGCCTGACCAAGAGCAACAAGCCCAAGGCGGACGACGCCATGGCCGACGCCATCGCCCGCGACACCGCCGACGAGAACCGGCGCGCGAGCCTGGCGATGACGCCGAACGCGGCCGAGGACGTCACCCGCTCCAGCGGCCCGCTGCCCGAGCTGTCGCCCATCCTCGGCGGCATGGCGATCGGCGGCGGCGGTCAGGGCATCACCAAGTCGCTGCCGCTGCTCGGCGGCGCGCGCATGGCGCAGCCGCTGGTCAAGGCCGCGCCGCCGAGCCACACCGAGGTCACCGGCACGAGCGCCCCGCTGCGGGGTGCCATGGACACGATGAGCGGCCTGGTCGGCGCCTCCGTCGGCGGCGCGATGGGCAAGGTGGGCGGCGGCATGCTGCTGCCGGGCATGGGCGCCGGCAACGCCGGGAACGCCGGGAACACCGCCGCGACCATGACGGGCGCCGCCAAGGGGCTGCGCGACCTGTCCACGGAGACCGCGGTGGGCGGGCTCGGCCGGGCCGCCAGGATGGCCTTGCCGCACGCCTCGGGCGCCGAGCTGGGCCCGATGGTCGGACAGGTCGCCCCCGTCGAGGCCGCTCCGGTCGTAGAGGCGCTGCCCGGCACCACCCAGGCCGCCTCCGTCGACGAGATCACCCCGCTCATGGCGGACACCGCGGGTCTCGTCTCGTCCAACGGCTCCAAGGCCGCCGGCTCCTACAGCGACATGGTGTCCGCCCTCGGCTGGAGCACCGACGCGCTGACGAGCTCGGTGCGGGGCCCCTGGGCTCGCGACTGACGCGAGCACGGCGCGTGCCGGACGTGTTCAGGATGTGACCCGCACGGGAGCGTTCCGGACATTCCGTACCGACGCGCGGACACGGCCCGCTGAGGGCCGGTACGACGGTTCGCCGGCGTCCCTAGGTGCCGACGCTCGCGAACCGGCCGTGACGGCCGTGAGGCGGCCGCGTTCAGGCGCGCCAGGTTTTCCCGACAGCGTGTTCCCGATCATCCGGGCGTCAGCGAACGCCCGGATGGCGACGGGGACGCCGTCACACCGACGCGGCAGGCCGATGGTGTGCTCAAAGGTGCCGAGCGCACTGGTGGCACTGCCGCGCGTGGGTTGCGGACCCGCCGCTCGATCGGCGGAACCGTCACGGGTCTGGGTGGATGTGTCCCAGCCCGGGGTTCGCCCGCGCGTCCCGCCGCTTACTGCAGGGCAGCGGCGTCGCGCCGAGCCCGCCGCCGGCCCCGCCCCGGGGCCGGCGGCCTTTTTACGTCCCTGGCCTATTCGTCGTCAGGGAAGGCGGACGCCGGTGCGGCGGGCTATCTGGGCCTGCAGGCGGGCCATCTGCCAGTGAAGCTCCAGCAGCTGCTCGGCGAGCTGCATCCTGGGGATCTCGGCCACGTCCTCGATGGCCAGGTGGTCGATCGCGGCCGAAAGCTCTCCCATCGCGCGCCCCCACTCCGTCAGCGTTCATTGGTTCGAATCCGCGTTCGAATTCTATCGGAACGGCAGTCACGGTGTCAGTGTTTCGGCGCGCGAGTCACCCGCGTTTCGCACAGATGATCGACGGGTGGCTCAGCCCTTGTTGTAGGCGGCGATGACTTCCTTGGGGTCGCCGTCCATCTTGATCTTGCCCTTGTGCAGCCAGATGACCCGGTTGCAGGTCTCCTCGATGACCTTGAGGTCGTGGGCGACCAGGAAGACCGTGCCGGCGGACTCGCGGATCTGCCGGATGCGGGCCTCGCTCTTCTTGCGGAACTCGCGGTCGCCCGTGGCCAGGGCCTCGTCGATGAGCAGCACGTCGTGCGTCTTGGCCGAGGAGATGGCGAAGCGCAGCCGCGCGCCCATGCCGGAGGAGTAGGTGGACATGGGCAGCTGGACGAACTCGTCGATGCCGGAGAAGTCGACGATCTCCTGGTACTTCTCCCTGACCTCCGCCGGCGTCATACCCATGGCGTAGCAGCCGAGGACGATGTTGCGCTCACCGGTCAGCTCGCGCATCAGCGCGGCGTTGACGCCGAGCAACGAGGGCTGACCGTCGGTGTAGACGGCGCCCGCGTGCGGCGGGAGAAGACCGGCGATCGCACGCAGCAGCGTGGACTTGCCCGACCCGTTGCGGCCCACGATGCCGATGGCGTCGCCGTGATAGGCCACGAAGGTCACGCCCTTGACGGCGTGGACCTCTTTCATCTGCGGACGGCCCTGGCGCTTCAGAACGCGCGTGAGCGCGTTGACCGCGTTGCCCTTCTCGTTGTCGGTGGCCGTCCCGTAGACGCGGTAGACGATGTGCAGGTCGTCCACGATGACGGTCGGGGTGCCCGTGGGTACGTCGAGCGGACGCTTGTCCCGGGGCTCCGGGTTGGGGTGCACCCTGACGTCCTTGTTGGGGACGGCGGGCTCCTCGCCCTTCACCTGTGACAGCTCCTCCGTCAGTTCAGCCACGCCCGTACCTCTCCTCGGACCGCCAGAAGTACCAGAAGCCGAAGCCGAGTGCGAACACTGCCCAGAATACGCAAGAAACCAGCACCATCGTCGGCGGGTTGTGCCCGTTCTCCGGGTGGTAGGTCTTGATGAGGATGTCGCGCATCCACTCGATGTAGGAGGCCGTCGGGTTCAGGTACATCACGTCGGCGACCCACTGGGGCAGCTTCGCCGAGCCGACCACCTTGTCCTGGATCGAGAAGAAGACGCCCGAGGCGTAGAGCCAGGTGCGGGTGATGAACGGCAGCAACTGGTTGAGGTCGCGCATCTGGGCGCCCATCCGGGCGATCACCAGGCTGGCCCCGACGTTGAACATCGTCTGGAGCGCCAGCACCACCGGGATCATGAGCCAGAACCAGGTGGGCCATTCGCCGGTGGCCACCACGATCACGAGGAGCACGCCCATGGAGATGGCGAGCTGCTGCAGCTCCTGGATCGTGTACGCCAGCGGCAACGAGGCACGCGGGAAGTGCAGGGCGCGGATCATCGACAGGTTGCCCGAGATGGACTTGGCGCCCGCCGTGACCGTGCGCTGGGTGTAGGTGAAGACGAACATCCCGGTCAGCAGGAAGGCCGGGTAGTTCAGGATGTTGCCCTTGCCGCCCAGGATGATGCCGAACATCACGTAGTAGATGGCGGCGTTCAGGAGGGGGGTCAGCACCTGCCACAGCTGGCCCAGGGCCGAGCTGGAGTACTTCGAGACGTTGCGCGAGGTCGCGTACGTCAGGATGAAGTGTCGCCGCTCCACGAGCTGGCGCAGATAGACAGGGAACCTCGGCCGTGCGATGGCACGGCGAAGTCCGTATCTCTCGGCGAGCTTGGCCAGCGGCTCCTGCCCGCGTCGGCCGCCCGCCTGGGCGTCCGCGACAGCGGATTCCGGCTGGCTCATGGCAAGGACTCTATTGGATCCCGGTCGGTGGGGTGCCTGCCGCGAGGGACGCGGCAGATGCTTGGACGGAGTCTTGGGGCGCCAGGTTCCAAGGTGCCGTCAAGACTCGCACAACCGTAGCCCAGTGAGGCGGGCCATGGCGGGAAGGGCGCGACCACTGTCCTGTAGGGGGTATTTTTCATCCGCTGTTCACGTCCAGGCTTGACCTGTTTGAGCATCTCTGGGGTGTTTGTAGTCTTATGGGCAGAATGTCTGTGACGCTGGTTTGGCGCACGTGTGACCGAACTGCAACGCGCCAGAGACTCGCTGGTGGCAAGTAGTAAGAGATAGTCGCGATCGACTGGCAGGGCGTCGGCTGGTTTGACCATGTCAGCCAAATCCGGGGGATACCAGGAACCCCCCGTCAGGCTGCTTACCATCACCGCAGCTCAGCGCTGTCGCCCACCTGTAGAGGGAGGATTTTTATCACCATGCGTGTTACTAAGGGCGCACAGATCGTCGCCGGTACCGCGCTGCTCGCCCTCGCGGTTGCCGCGTGTGGCGGCGGTGCCTCGGACGGCGGCACTGCCGCGGGCGGCGGCGAAACGCCGGTCCGCATGGAGATCGGTGAGCCTCAGGAGCTTCTCAACCCGCTGAACACCACCGAGACCGAGGGCTCCGAAGTCCTCGCCGCGGTGTTCTCGCCGCTCGTCAAGTACGACGAGAACAAGCAGCCGGTTGAAGAGGCCGCCGAGTCGATCACCACCCAGGACAGCAAGGTCTGGACGATCAAGCTCAAGTCGGGCTACACCTGGCACGACGGCAAGCCGGTCACCGCGGCTGACTACGCGCGGGCCTGGAACTATGGCGCCAACCAGGACAACGCCATGAGCTCCTCCGCCTTCTTCTCCCGCATCGACGGCTTCGCCGACGTCCACCCGGGCGAGGGCAAGACGCCGACGACCAAGGAGATGAAGGGCCTCAAGGCTGTCGACGACAGCACCCTTGAGGTCACGCTGTCCGCACCGTTCTCGCAGTTCAAGACGATGCTCGGGTACACCGCCTTCTACCCGCTGCCGGCCTCCGCGCTCGGTGCCGACGGAAAGGTGACCCAGGCCTACGGCGAGCAGCCGATCGGCCAGGGCATCTTCAAGGTCGACAAGCCCTACAAGAAGGGCGGCGCGCAGACCATCGACATGACGGTCTACGACAAGTTCCCCGGCCCCAAGCCGAAGAACTGGACCAAGCTGCAGTTCAAGATCTACAGCTCGGCCGAGACCGCCTTCCAGGACCTCCAGGCCGAGAACCTGGACGTGGACGACTCGCTGCCCGCCTCGGCGATCGCGACCGCCAAGTCCGTCCTCGGCGACCGCTACTTCGACGAGCCCGACGCCTCTGTCGGTTACATCGGCGTCCCGCTGAAGTACAACCCCGAGTTCAAGAACCCGGACGTGCGCAAGGCCATCTCCATGGCCATCGACCGCAAGACCATCACCGAGACGGTCTTCGCGGGCACCCGCGCCCCGGCCGACGACTTCATCAACCCGGCCATCCCCGGTTACCGTCAGGGCGCCTGCACGGCCTGCACGTACAACCCGGCCGAGGCGAAGAAGCTCTACGCCGACGCCAAGGGCCCGGCCAAGCTGGAGCTCGGCTACAACGGTGACGGCGGCCACAAGGAGTGGATCGAGGCCGTCGCCAACAACCTCCGCGCCAACCTGGGCATCGAGGTCACGCCGAAGCCGTTCGAGAACTTCAAGGCCATCCTGGACGACCTGGACGCCAAGAAGTACAAGGGCCTGTTCCGTATGGGTTGGTCGATCGACTACCCCTCGGCCGAGAACTACCTGACGCCGATCTTCGGCACCCAGGCCATCTCGACCGGCTCCAACTACGGCGGCTACGAGAACAAGGAGTTCGACGACATCGTCGCCAAGGGTGACCAGGCCGCCGACGCTGCCGAGGGCCTCAAGCTCTACCAGCAGGCCGACGACATCCTGATCAAGGACATGCCGTACATCCCGGTGTACTTCTACCGGAGCAACTTCGGACACTCCCCCAAGGTCAAGGGCGTCAAGCTGAACCTGCTCAACCAGGTTCAGTGGGCCGACATCGAGAAGGCCTGACGTCATTCGCCGGGCGGGCGGCTCTTGCCGTCCGCCCATCGGAGGACTGAGCTTGGAGGCAGTCACTTTGGGGCCGGGCAAACCGCGGCTACGAGGGTGACTGCCTCCACGCATGTACCGGAGGGCTTGAATGGGCCGTTATGTCATCAGGCGACTGCTGCAGGCGATACCCGTCCTGCTCGGCGCCACGCTACTCATCTTCGCGGTCGTCTTCGCTCTGCCCGGCGACCCCATCCAGGCACTGGCGGGCGAGAAGCGTCTGGACCCGGCCGTGGCCGAGGTCCTGCGCGACCAGTACCACCTGAATGATCCGCTGCTGCTGCAGTACTGGTACTACCTCAGCGGCGTGCTCCTCCACGGGGACTTCGGGACCACCTTCTCCAGGATCCCGGTCTCGCAACTCATGGCCGGCAAGTTCCAGGTCACGCTGAACCTCGCGCTGACGGCCCTCGTCATGGAGGCCATCGTCGGCGTCGGCCTCGGCCTGTGGGCGGCGCTGCGCCGCGGCAGGGCCTCCGACACCGCCATCCTCGCCTCGACGCTGCTGCTCATCTCCGTCCCCACTCTGGTGACGGGCTTCGTGCTGCAACTCGTACTCGGAGTCAAGCTCAAACTGTGGACGGGGAGCGACATCTTCCCCGTGGCGGGCATCTCGGCCGGGTTCCGCAGCTATCTGCTGCCCGGTTTCGTGCTCGCCGGCACGTCGATCGCCTATCTCACCAGGCTGACGCGGACGAGCCTGGTGGAGACACTGCGTGCCGACTACATCCGTACGGCGACCGCCAAGGGCCTGTCCAAACGCCGCGTCATCGGCAGGCACGGTCTCCGCAACGCGCTGATCCCGCTGGTCACCTACCTCGGCGCCGACCTCGGGAACCTGATGGGCGGCGCGGTCATCACGGAGACGATCTTCAACCTGCCGGGCATCGGCAACCAGCTGTTCAACTCGATCCTGCTGCGAGAACAGCCGGTCGTCGTGGGCATCGTGACCGTGCTGGTGCTGATCTACATCCTGGCCAACCTGGTCGTCGACATGTTGTACGCAGTGCTCGACCCGAGGATCCGCTATGAGTAACGAAGCAAACGTCGGGCCCATGCCGCCGGAAGCGAAGTCGCTGGTCACGGAGGTGCCGGCGGCGCCGTCCCCCGGCAAGCAGGGCAAGCGCGGGAAGCAGAAGCAGGACAAGCCGGCGAGCCTGTGGACCGACGCCTGGTACGACCTGCGGCGCCGGCCGATGTTCATCATCTCCGCGGTGCTGATCACGATCCTGCTGGTCATGGCGTTCTGGCCGTCGTTGTTCACCTCGATCGACCCGACCAACGCCCAGACCTGCGACCTGTCCACCGCCCGGCAGCTCCCCAGCGTGGGACACCCGTTCGGCAAGGACAGCCAGGGTTGTGACGTGTTCGCCAGGACGATCTACGGCGCGCGCAACTCGATCGTGATCGGCGTGACGACCACGATCCTCACCATGATCGTGGGTGGCCTGCTCGGGCTCTTCGCCGGCTTCCGCAGCGGCGTGATCGACTCGGTCTCCTCCCGGGTCACCGAGATCTTCTTCGCCATCCCGCCGATCCTGGGCGCCCTGCTGATCGCCGCGACCTTCCGTGACAGCGGCATCAACAGCATCCTGCTGGTCATCGCGGCCCTGGCCGTGCTCGGCTGGCCGATGGTGTTCCGCATCATGCGGGCCTCGGTGATCACCGCGAAGAGCCAGGACTTCGTGGTCGCGGCGCGGGCGGTGGGCGCGGGCCAGTGGCGGATCATGTTCAAGCACCTGCTGCCGAACTCGCTGGCGCCGGTCATCGTGGTCAGCACGATCAACCTCGGCGGTTTCATCGCGGCCGAGGCGGCGCTGTCGTTCCTCGGGGTGGGCGTGCAGTCGCCGGACATCTCGTGGGGTCTCATGATCGCCGACGCCCGGCCCAGGTTCCTCGACGCGTCGCTGCCGCTGTTCTTCCCGGCCCTGTTCCTGAGCGTCACGGTGCTCGCGTTCATCATGCTGGGCGACGCCGTGCGCGACGCTCTCGATCCGAAGCTCAGGTAGAAGGGGGGATGAAAGTGAAGAAGACGTCGACAGACGTGTTGCCCGCCGAGGGAGGGCTGGGCAACGAGCCGCTGCTCGCGGTGGACGACCTGCACGTGGAGTTCCGTACGCGTCAGGGCGCCGTGCGCGCGGTGAACGGCGTGAGCTACACGGTCAACCCCGGTGAGACGCTGGCGGTGCTCGGCGAGTCGGGTTCGGGCAAGTCCGTGACCGCTCAGGCGATCATGGGCATCCTGGACATGCCGCCGGCCGTCATCCCGAAGGGCGAGATCCGCTTCAAGGGCACCGACCTGCTCAAGCTCTCGGACGACGCCCGCACCCAGGTGCGCGGCCAGCGCATCGCGATGGTCTTCCAGGACGCCCTCTCGGCGCTCAACCCGGTGTTCACCGTGGGCTGGCAGATCAGCGAGATGTTCCGGGTCCACCGCGGCATGTCCAAGCGCGACGGCATGAACAAGGCCATCGAGCTCATGGACAAGGTCCGCATCCCGGCCGCCCGGCAGCGCGTCAACGACTATCCGCACCAGTTCTCGGGCGGCATGCGGCAGCGCATCATGATCGCGATGTCGATCGCGCTCGACCCCGAGGTGCTGATCGCCGACGAGCCGACCACCGCCCTGGACGTGACGGTCCAGGCGCAGATCATGGAACTGCTGGCCGAGTTGCAGCGCGAGAGCCAGATGGGCATGATCCTGATCACCCACGACCTGGGCGTCGTGGCGGACGTGGCCGACAAGATCTCGGTCATGTACGCCGGGCGGATCGTGGAGAACGCCCCGGTGCACGACATCTACCGGTCGCCGGGGCACCCTTACACGAAGGGCCTGCTGGAGTCCATCCCCCGGGTGGACCTCAAGGGCCAGGACCTGTACGCGATCAAGGGTCTGCCGCCCAACCTGCTCGACCTGCCGAGCGGGTGCGCGTTCAATCCCCGGTGCCCGTACCGGCAGGACAACTGCGTGACCGCCGCCCCCCAGCTCTACGAGATCAGCGGCACGCGTGGCAGCGCCTGCCACTACTGGAGGGAGGTCCTCGATGGCGAACGGCAGTGAGCGCATCCTTGAGGTTCGCGACCTGGTCAAGCACTTCCCCCTGACCCAGGGCATCGTCCTCAAGAAGCAGATCGGCGCGATCAAGGCCGTGGACGGCGTGTCGTTCGACCTGAACCGGGGCGAGACGCTGGGCATCGTGGGCGAGTCGGGCTGCGGCAAGTCCACGCTGGCCAAGGTGCTGATGGCGCTGGAGCGGCCGACCTCGGGCTCGGTGAAGATCAACGGCAAGGACATCGCCAGGGCCAGGGGCGGCGAGCTGAAGCGCATGCGCCGCAACATCCAGATGGTGATGCAGGACCCGTACACCTCGCTGAACCCCCGGATGACCGTCGGCGACATCATCGGCGAGCCGTACGAGATCCACACCGAGGTGGCGCCCAAGGGCGACCGCCGCCAGAAGGTGCAGGAGCTGCTGGAGGTCGTCGGGCTCAACCCCGACCACATCAACCGCTACCCGCACCAGTTCTCGGGCGGCCAGCGGCAGCGCATCGGCATCGCCCGCGGCCTGGCGCTCCAGCCCGAGATCATCGTCTGCGACGAGCCCGTCTCGGCGCTGGACGTGTCGATCCAGGCCCAGGTGATCAACCTGCTGGAGCGGCTGCAGAACGAGTTCAACCTGGCCTACATCTTCATCGCCCACGACCTGTCGGTGGTCCGGCACATCTCGGACCGGGTGGGCGTGATGTACCTGGGCAAGTTCGTGGAACTCGGCAAGGACGTCGAGATCTACGACAAGCCCGCTCATCCGTACACGCAGGCACTGCTGTCGGCGGTGCCGGTTCCCGACCCCGAGGGCCGGGAGCAGCGCGAGCGGATCATCCTGCAGGGCGACCCGCCCTCGCCCGCCAACCCGCCGTCCGGGTGCCGTTTCCGCACCCGGTGCTGGAAGGCGCAGGAGATCTGCGCGGAGGAGGAGCCGTTGTTGCAGATCCGGCCGGGGACCGGGCACGAGAGTGCCTGCCACTTCGCCGAGACGCACGACGTGGTCCACGCGGGCTGACCCGAAAGGGACCTGAAAGGCCCTCCGGGAGAGTTTCCCGGAGGGCCTTGTCATGTCGTGGCCACGATCGCCGAGCCGTGGCCGAACAACCCCTGGTTGACGGCCAGTCCGACGCGCGCGCCGGGCACCTGGCGCGCGCCCGCCGAGCCCCTCAGCTGGTACGTCAGCTCGCACAGCTGCGCGATCGCCTGGGCCGGGATCGCCTCGCCGAAGGAGGCCAGGCCGCCCGACGGGTTGACGGGCACCCGGCCGCCGAGCGCAGTCTCGCCGGCCCGCAGCAGCTTGTCCGCCTCGCCCGGCGGGCACAGACCTACGTCCTCCACCCAGTCCAGCTCCAGCGCGGTGGACAGGTCGTACACCTCGGCGAAGGAGACGTCCTCGGGGCCCGTACCGGCCTCCTCGTACGCCGAGTGCGCGATCGCCGCTCTGAAGGGCCTTTCAGGCGCGGGAACGGCGGCACAGGAGTCGGTGGCGAAGTTCGGCAGCTCCAGGACCGCGTTGGGGAAGGTGGGCGTCACCGTGGAGACGGCGGCCAGGCGTACCAGGCCGGTCGCGCCGAGGCGCCGCGCGTACGCCTCCGAGGCCAGTACGACGGCGGCGCCCCCGTCGGAGGTGGCGCAGATGTCCATCAGGCGCAGCGGGTCGGCCACCATGGGCGAGGCGAGCACCTGGTCGGCGGTCACCGGGGCGCGGTAGCGGGCCATGGGGTTGAGCGAGCCGGCGCGCGCGTTCTTGACCTTGACGGCGGCGAAGTCCTCGCGGGTGGAGCCGTACAGGGCCATGCGGCGGCGGGCGTAGAGGCCGAAGTAGGCGGGGTTGGACGCGCCGAGCAGGCGGAAGCGCAGCCAGTCGGGGTCGTCGGGACGGTCGCCGCCGACCGGCTTGAAGAAGCCCTTGGGGGTGGAGTCCGCGCCCACGACGAGCGCCACGTCGCACAGCCCGGCCATGATCCTCGTACGCGCGATGTCCACGGCCTGGGCCCCGGAGGCGCAGGCGGCGTAGCAGGAGGCGATCCTGGCGCCCGTCCAGCCGAGGGCCTGGGCGTACGTGGCGCCGGCGACGAAGCCCGGGTAGCCGTTCCTGATCGTGTCGGCGCCCACCACGTACTGGACGTCGGGCCAGGACACGCCGGCGTCGCGCAGGGCGGCGCGGGCCGCGGCGACGCCGTACTCCACGAAGGGACGGCCCCACTTGCCCCACGGATGCATGCCCGCGCCGAGCACCACCACGCCGCTCACGAGGCCCGCCCCCACATCCACATCAGCGGGCCGTCGGCCAGCGGCCCGTTGACCAGCTCCAGCTCCATGCCCACCGCCAGGTCGTCGACCGTGAGGTCCTTGACCTGGCCGAGCACCACCAGCCCCGCGCCGTCGAGCTCGACCGCGGCCAGCGTGACCGGCCGGTACGGCCGCGCCGCCACGTACGGCTCCGGCGGCGGGTAGCAGGCGTCGGTGTAGGACCAGACACGCCCGCGCCTCGGCAACCTGGTCGCGGCCGTCTCCTCGCCCTCGCAGCGCGGGTTGCGGCACAGCCCCCGCTGCGGCGGGAAGGCGACGGTCCCGCAGGTCAGGCAGGTGGTGCCGATGAGGTGGGTGGTTCCGTCGTCGTCGATGGCGAACCAGCCGTCGATCGCTAGGGTCATGGACAGGAGTATTACACAAGCGCTTGCTAGGCTGAATCCCTCCCGCGCCGCCGCCGCGTCGAGACCACCCGGACCGACATGGCCGCCGCCAGCACCAGCATCCCCGCCACGATCGGCGTCCTGGAGGCGGGCGGCGGGACGGCCGGCCCCCGCCCGGCGGCCGGACCCGGGCTGCCGGCGAACGGGCCGGGCCGGGCATGCGGCGGGACGGTCCCGTGCGCCAGCCTCCCGGCCTCCCACAGGGCGAGGAGGGCGTCGGCCACCCCGTGCCCGTAGGCCGGGCTGTGGCCGCGCGCGGGCCGCTTCCTGGCGCCCCGCTCGATCGCCAGCCGCACGTGGTACGGCGACAACCCCGGATGGGCCGACCGCACCAGGGCCGCCACGCCCGCGACCAGCGCCGCCGCCGAGCTGGTGCCGTCGCCCACCGCGTACGCGTCGCCGCCGTCGGCCGTGACGACGTCCGTGCCCGGCGCGACCACCGACAGGTAGTCCTGGCGGTTGGAGAACGGCGCCACCCTGAGCCGCCGGTCCACCGCGCCCACGGCGATCACGCCCGGGTACGCGGCCGGGAAGTTCTTCCTGTTGGCCGTGTCGCCGTCGTTGCCCGCCGAGGCCACCAGGACCGCGCCGCGGCCGATCGCGTACCGCACGGCCCGCTCCTCGGCCGCCGAGCCCTCCCATGAGCCGCTGCCGCCGCCGAGCGACATGCTGATCACGTCCGCGCCGTGGTCGGCCGCGTACCTGATGCCGGCGGCCAGGGCGTCGCGGCGGACGGAACGCCGCTCGGCGCGCAGCGGGTCGGCGTTCTCCAGCGTGACCCTGATCGACAACACCCTGGCCGCGGGGGCCACGCCCATCACGCCCTCGGCGTGCCGCTCGCCGTGCCCGCGGCCGGCGATCAGGCCGGCCATGGCGGTGCCGTGGCGCCCCGAGAGCCGCGGGGACGCCCCGGTCAGGTCGGGGCCCTCGGTCACGGCGCCCCGCAGGTCGGGGTGGCGGCCGTTCACGCCGGTGTCCAGCACGGCCACCACGACGCCCGCGCCCCTGCTCTCCCGCCACGCCTCGGGCAGGCGCAGCGCGGCGAGCTGCCACTGCCCGGCCCGCGCGGCCGAGCACACGTCGTCCGACGCGCCAGGGGACGCGCCCGCGACCCCGGCGACCAGCACCAGAACCGGCAGCATAGGCGCGAGCACCCTCATCGGGCCGGCGTCCGGCGCGGCACGGGCGTTCCGGCGGGCGGCCGGAACGCGGACATTGGCGGGAGCGGCACGGCGGACAGTTGGTACACGTCATCCTCGAACGGGAGGGGAGGGACGCCCGATCTGCCGTGCATTCTGGCACGCGGCCACCGGCCTATTCCGACGCTTCGGTAAACAGACCGATACGCGGAGTAATTACTGTTATGCGGGTATTCGCCCTAAGGTGTTGGGGAAAGTCGGACATGCGCCCCAGGTGGGAGCCCCAGCCGTTGCGCCGCGTCCCCTGAGTTGATCGCGATGGCGATCAGCCCCGCCGCGTCCGCGAACGCCACCAGCTCGCCCGGCGGCACCGCCGCGAACGTCGCCCGGTAGGGCATCGCGAGCTGCCGCCGCCCGAGCCACACCCCCAGCGTGTCGCCCACCTGGACGCCCAGCGCGTGCAGGTCGCCCGCCGCGATCGACAACTGCGTGTTGCCGTAGCGGTCGACCGAGACGACCTCGCCCTCGACCGAGCCGTCCCGAAGCAGCGAGGTCGGCTCGGGCAGCGAGACCAGCCGCTCGACCGGCACCCGGGGCCCCAGCTCGGTCGGGTCCAGCCCGCCGGCCAGCCGCCCGGCGACCGGCGAGAACACGTCCCGGCCGGGGAAGGTCGGCGACACCGGCCGCAGGAAGTGCTCCTCGTTGCTGAGCGCGTACGCGGCCCGCGCGCCGCCGCTGGCGCGTACCGCCCAGGACAGCAGGCCGTTGTCGGGGCCGATGAACACCCGGCCGCCCGCCTCGACCGCCACCGAGCGCCGCGCGCCGCCCGTGCCGGGATCGACCGCGCCGATGTGGACGCCCTCGGGGAGGTACGGGATGGTCTGGGCGAGGATCGCCGCGCCACGCCGTACGTCGCCGGACGGCACCAGGTGACACACGTCGATCACCCGCGCGTGCGGCGCGATCCCGGCGATCACCCCATGGCAGGCGGCCACATAGCCGTCTTCGAGCCCGTAGTCGGTGAGGAGCGTGATGACTGGGGTCACATTTGGTGACTGTACGTCCGGCAATCCGCCGTGAACAGCCGCACTCCGCACATTACGATTGGCCACGGGCCGCGCCGCGTGCGATGCGAGTCGTACGCCCCTTCCCGAGGAGGACATGATGGGAACACCGCTCAGCGGTGACGATGCTGCCCAGGAACCGTCCCACCAACCCCTCACCGATCGCGATCAGGAGCTCCTCGCCTTCGAACGCCAGTGGTGGCGTCACGCGGGCGCCAAGGAGCAGGCCATCAAGGAGACCTTCGGGTTCTCGGCCACCCGCTACTACCAGTTGCTCGGCGAGTTGATCGACAGGCCGGAGGCGCTGGAGCACGACCCGATGCTGGTCAAACGGTTGCGAAGGTTACGCTCCACCCGTCAGCGTGACCGTGCGGCGAGACGGCTCGGCATGCGTCCCTGACCGGCTGGGTACGGCAGCCGCGTGAGGAACATCCCTGGTATGGAAGCGATCCTGAAAGATCCGTCCGGCGCCGTGATCGGGCTCGACTTCGACGGAACCCTGTCGCCGATCGTGCCCGATCCCGCCTCCGCGAAGATCCACCCCGCGGCCCCCGACGTGCTCGCCGAGCTGGGCGCCCACGTCGGTGCCGTGGTCATCGTGACCGGCAGACCGGTGGCCACCGCGCTCGAACTCGGGCCGGGGCTGACCGGTGTGCCCGGTCTCGTGGTGCTCGGCCACTACGGCTTCGAGCGGTGGGAGGACGGACGGGTCTCCGCGCCGCCGCCGCCACCCGGCGTGCCCCGCGCCGCGGCCGAGCTGCCGCTGCTGCTCGACTCGCTCGGTCTCCACGACGTGTCGATCGAGGACAAGGGCCGGGCGGTGGCCGTGCACACCCGGCGCGCCCCCGACCCCGAGGGCGCGTTCGCCGCGCTGCGCGAGCCGCTGGCCGCGCTGGCCGCCAAGCACGGCCTGGTGATCGAGCCGGGTCGCATGGTCCTGGAGCTGCGGCCGCCCGGCATGGACAAGGGGCACGCGCTCGGGCTCTTCCTGGCCGAGCGGGACGCCAGATCGGTCATGTTCGTCGGCGACGACCTCGGCGACCTGGCCGCCTTCGACGCCGTACGCGCCTCGGGGCTGCCCGGCGTGACCGTGTGCAGCGGCTCGGCCGAGGTGACCGCGCTGGCCGAACGGGCCGACATCGTGGTCGACGGGCCCGACGGGGTGGTGGCGCTGCTGCGGGAGCTGACGACGGCCTTCAGTCGTTCGTGATTGGGCTGCAAGTGGCGGGTCCTACGTTGGTGCGCATGTCAAGACGATCTCTCGCCGTCGCAGCCGCCTCGGCCGCGGCCCTGGCCGCCGTGCTCGCCGTCCCCGGGCCCGCCTCCGCCGCTCCCGCCCAGCAGCTCAAGCTGCGCGGCGGCCTGACGCTCTACATCCCGATCGAGTGGGTGGTCCACCACCAGGGCGCCGACTACGTGCAGGTGGTCACCGGCAAATGCGCCAAGCCGCAGGGCTGGGGCTCGCCCGAGTGCGACGCCTTCTACATCCTCGGGCCCGGCGCGATCAAGCGGGGGGCCGAGGGGTTCGGGCCCTACACGGGCAAGGATCCGTACTATCCGGCCAGTGACGTGCAGCCGTGCCCGTTCAACCGGAAGTGGGGCGAGGTCGTCGGCCCTCAGGTCACCCGGGGCTACCGGCAGGTCGGGCCGGGCCACAAGGCCGCCTACAACGCCTGGCGGGCGAAGTGCGTCAGCTACTCCGGCGGCGGGGTGAAGGGCACGTTCACGCAGCGCGAGTGGTATCTGCCGAAGAGCCGGATCCTCGTCGTGGACCAGTGGAACACGCCCGGCCTGACCGACACGCTCAAGTACGCCGACTGGACATGATCAGCCCGGCCACCGCGAGGCCGATGACCACGGGCACCAGCAGGAACGCGGTCCCGGTGCCGTAGCCGTCGGCCAGCGCGCCGAGCAGCAGCGGGCCGATCGCCATGGCGGCGCCCGCCCACACGGGCGAGGCGGCCGCCGCGCGGTCCGCGCGGTCGCCGGAGGCGACGATCAGGGCGCTCAGCGCGAGCGGGAAGTGCAGGGACGCGCCCAGCCCGCTCAGCGCCAGCCCCGCGTACGACAACACCGGCACGGTGCTCGTCCAGAACAGCAGCCACCCGAGTGCCGTCAGCCCCAGAGCGCCGGCGAACAGCGGCGCGGCCGGCAACCGCAGCGCGAGCTGCGCGCCAGCGAACCTGCCCGCCGCCATGCCGCTGACGAACGCCGTCAGCCCGGTGGCCGCGACCGCCGCCGTCACGCCCGTCCTGAAGGCGAACAGGTCGGCGGCCCACAGGTTGAACGAGAACTCCAGGGCCACGCAGCAGAACAGCACGGCCCCGGCGAGCTGGAAACGCCACCCGCCGCCCCCGGCCGAGGGGACGAGGGGGGCTTCGGCGCGGGTCGCGGCGGCCTCGCGAGGCGCCGGCCAGGTACGGCCCAGCGTGAGCGCGAGCACGACGCTGGCGGCCGGGGTGAGCAGCAGGGCGGCCCGCCAGCCGAGCGCGCTCTGCGCCACCTGGCTGAGCGCGAACGTGGCCACCATCCCCACCAGCACGCCCACCGCGTTGGCCTCGCTGAGCGCGGCCGGCCCGGCGGGCCCGTGGTGGTCGCTGAGCTCGGCCATCGCCGCGTAGAGCATGACCGAGCCGAAGCCGCCCGCCACGCCGTACCCGAGGAGCGTCAGGGGCAGCGCCGAGGTGGCCAGGACGAGCAGCACGCCGGCGTTCATCCCGGCCAGGCCGAGCCAGCTCGTCGCGCGCCGGCCGAGGAGCCTGGTGAGCAGGGGGAGGACGAGCCCGGCCCCGATCGTGCCGACCGCCATGGCGGTGCCGTGCAGCCCGGCCACGGTGGCCGTGGTGTGCTGGTCGGCGCGCAGGAGCGGGAGGGCGGCGCTCAGGCCGTACAGGAACGTGGCGAAGGTGCCGAGCAGGAGGTAGATCAGCCAGGTCGGACGGTCTCTGACGAGCCGGATGGGCGTTGAGACCGTCGACACTCGGCAGCCTCCGTCATCCGCAGCAAACCCGACATCTCATGTTAAAGCAGGGCGTCGAGCTGGGATTCCAGCCACTTGTGCGGCGGCAGTGCTGTAGCCGCCGCGTGCAGCAGGTCGCGGCGGCGCCGGCGTTCGTCCTCGGGCATGACCAGCGCCTCGTGCAGGGCGGCGGCGGTGCCGCTCACGTCGTAGGGGTTGACGACCAGCGCGTACGGCCCCAGCTCGGCCGCCGCCCCCGCCTCGCGCGAGAGCACCAGGGCGCAGCGCGGCGACAGTACGGGCCCCTCCTTGGCCACCAGGTTCATCCCGTCGCGGATGGGGTTGACCAGCAACACGTCCGCCAGCCGGTACGCGGCCAGCGAACGCGGGTAGTCGTCGTTGACGTTGAGGATGACCGGGTCCCAGTCCTCGGTGGCGTACGCGTCCTCGATCTCACGGGCGCAGCGCTGCACCGAGGCGGTGTACTCGCGGTACTCGGGCAGGTCGTGCCGGCTGGGGTAGGCGAAGGCCAGGTGGACCACCTTCCCGTGCCACTCCGGGTGGGCGTCCAGGAACTCGCGGTAGGCCAGCAGGCCGCGCACGATGTTCTTGGACAGCTCGGTGCGGTCGATGCGGACGATCAGCCGGCGCCCGGCCACCTGCTCGGTGAGCGCGGCCATGTGCGACTCGACGTCGGGCTCGCAGGCCCGCGCCCACAACGCCGCGCCGTCCACCCCCAGGCTGTGGACGCCGACGCGGGTCGTCCTGCCCTCGTGGGCGACCGTGCCGGCGGCGCGGTCGACCCGCGCGCCGAGCAGCGCCTCGCAGCAGTCCATGAACGCCGCCGCCCACCGCCTGGTGAGGAAGCCCGCGTGGTCGGCCCCCAGGATGCCGTCCAGGACCTCCCTGGTCACCTCGTCGGGCAGCAGGGAGAAGTACTCGGGCGGCGCCCACGGCGTGTGGCTGAAATGAGCGATGCGCAGGTCGGGACGTTCGGCGCGGAGCATCGCCGGGGTGAGCGTCAGGTGGTAGTCCTGCACCATCACGCGCGCGCCGTGCCCGGCCTCCTCGGCCAGCGCCAGCGCGAACGCGCCGTTGTAGTCGCGGTAGGACTCCCATTCGCGGCGGAACTTCGTGCCGAAGCAGGGCGAGTTGGGGATGTCGTACAGCAGGTGGTTGACGAACCAGAGTGTGGAGTTGGCCACGGCGTTGTAGGCGCGGTGGAAGGTGGCCGCGGGGATGTCGAGCATGCGCAGCGCGCCCGTGTCGTAGCCGGCGCGGTCGAGCCGCCCGCCCGGCGCCAGGCGTACGGCGCTGCGGTCGCCGTCGGAGAGCGCGGCGCACACCCACAGCACGCCGTGTTCCTTGGCCACTCCCGTCAGGCCCGAGACCAGGCCCCCACCACCGCGTTTCATGCTCAGCTCACCGTCGTCGTCGACGGTGAACGAGACCGGTCCGCGGTTGGAGGCCACGAGGACGCTGTTCATTCGGGCTCCCTTCGCCCATAGGATCCCAGCTATGGCGCTAGATGAGCTAACCGAGGAACTCGCCCGCTCGGCCGCGGCAGGAGACCATCGCGCGCTCGGCGAGCTCCTGGCCAGGATCGAGCCTGACGTGATGCGCCACTGTGCCCGGATCCTGCCCTATCACCAGGACGCGGAAGAAGCCTCACAGGACACTTTGCTGGCCGTGGCGCGCAACATCGGGCGGTTCGAGGGGCGGGCCAGGTTCAGCACCTGGCTGCACATCGTGACCGCCAACTGCGCGCGCACCACGTACCGGTCGCTGAAGCGCAGGGCCGCCGAGCAGACGTCGGAGGAGCTGCCCATGCAGAAGCCGGACGCGCGGCGGGTCAGCGTGATCGCGGGCTCGCGGCTCGACCTCCTCGACGCCATGGAGGCGCTGGAGGCCGACAAGCCCGACCTGGCGCAGGCGCTGGTGCTGCGCGACATCGTCCAGCTCGACTACAACGAGGTCGCCGAGCAGCTCAACATCCCGCTCGGCACCGCCAAGTCCCGCATCCACCAAGCCCGCAAGTACGTGCAGGGAGTCCTGGGGGAGGACTATCGCTGAGACGAGTTCTCTCGCATGGTGAGACGGGTGGTTGTTTCCACCACTTGAGAAGGTAGAGTCCTTTTCGAACAACTGAATATTGCTCATCCAGAGGGGTGGAGGGACCGGCCCTGCGAAGCCCCGGCAACCCTCCCGGCTTGTACTCGCGACCTGGCGAGGCCGACCGGGACAAGGTGCCAATTCCGGTTCGCGGTCAAGGTGGCCGCGGGCGAAGATGAGGGAAGGCCTCGCTTCATGTCGCTCGACTTTGGTCCTGCCGTCGCTCTGTCCTGCCGCGAGTGCGGCACGCGCTACCCCCTGGGTCCCAGCTTCGCCTGTCTGGAGTGTTTCGGGCCGCTGGAGGCGGCCTACTCCTTCGGCCGGGTGACCCGCGCGGACATCGAGTCCGGTCCCGCCAACATCTGGCGCTACCGCTCGCTGCTCCCGGTCCCCGCCGACGTCGCGAGCAAGCCCAACATGAACCCGGGCTGGACGAAGCTGGTCAAGGCCGGCAACCTCGGCAAGGCGCTCGGCCTCAAGTCCCTGTACGTGAAGGACGACTCGGGCAACCCCACCCACTCCTTCAAGGACCGGGTGGTCGCCATCGCCGTCGAGGCGGCCAGGAACTTCGGTTTCCACACACTCTCCTGCTCCTCCACGGGCAACCTCGCGGGCGCGGTCACCGCCGCCGCCGCGCGGGCCGGCCTCGACGCCTGCGTGTTCATCCCGGCCGACCTCGAAGAGGCCAAGATCGCCATGGCCCGCGTGTTCGGGGGCAAGCTGATCGGGATCGAGGGCACGTACGACGAGGTCAACCGGTTCTGCTCGGAGCTCATCGGCGACCCGCTGGGCGACAAATGGGGGTTCGTCAACGTCAACCTGCGGCCCTACTACGCCGAGGGGTCCAAGACGCTCGCGTACGAGATCGCCGAGCAGCTCGGCTGGCGGCTGCCCGAGCAGATCGTCATCCCCATCGCGTCGGGCTCGCAGCTCACCAAGATCGACAAGGGTTTCAAGGAGCTGATCGCGCTCGGGCTGGTCGAGGACACGCCGTACAAGGTCTTCGGGGCGCAGGCGGCCGGGTGCTCGCCGGTCTCGACGGCGTACAAGGCGGGGCACGACGTGGTCCAGCCGGTCAAGCCGGACACGATCGCCAAGTCGCTGGCCATCGGCAACCCGGCCGACGGGCCGTACGTGCTGGACATCGCCCGGCGTACGGGCGGGGGCGTCGAGGACGTCACGGATCCCGAGATCGTCGCCGCGATCAGGCTGCTGGCCTCGACCGAGGGCATCTTCGCCGAGACCGCGGGCGGCGTCACGGTGGGCGTGCTGAAGAAGCTCGCCGAGACGGGCAGGCTCGACCCCGAGGCCGAGACCGTGGTGCTGAACACCGGCGACGGGCTCAAGACGCTCGACGCGATCAGCGACGGCGCGCGGCCCACCGCCGTGATCCGGCCCTCTCTCGACGCGTTCCGCGCGACTGTCTGACAACCCAGGAAAGGCAACGAAAACCATGAGCGTTTCTGTGCGTATTCCCACCATTCTGCGCACGTACACCGGGGGTATCGCCGAGGTGAGTGGCGAAGGGGCGACTCTTCGTGACGTTCTCGCCAAGCTGGACTCTGACTACCCGGGGATCGGCGCGAGAATTCTGGATGAATCGGGCAAGATTCGTCGTTTTGTCAACGTTTACGTTGGTGAAGAGGATGTCCGTTTCGCCGAAGGGCTCGACACTCCCGCCCCAGAAGGCACTCAGATCTCCATCATCCCGGCCGTCGCCGGCGGCTGAACCGCTCGAACCTCTCGACTCTTGAAGGCGCCCCTTGTGGGCGCCTTCTTGTTTTAGAACCGAATTCAACCCTGAACGACTCAGTCGTCGATGAATTTAGCGTTTTGTCGATTGACTCTGTTGCCAAACCCTGTGCCACAGGTATGGTCGAGGGCGATCGTCTGGCTGATTTTCCCCAAAAGTCATGCGATTACAGGTCTCGCGGAGGAATGGGCGAGATCTGCGAGCCCAGTAAGAGGAGTCGGAAGTGGCGCAGGGCACCGTCAAGTGGTTCAACGCGGACAAGGGCTACGGCTTCATCGCGGTAGACGGTGGTAAGGATGTATTCGTCCATTACTCAGCGATCATGATGGACGGGTACCGCTCCCTCGAACAAGGACAGCGTGTCGAGTTCGAGATCACGCAGGGCCAGAAGGGGCCGCAGGCGGAGTCCGTCCGCGCGGTCTGATCCACCGGCACTGGTTGCACCGGGGCGGGACGCGCGGCAGCGCAGTCCGTGTGGGCCCGCCACTGTTTCCTCCGTCGACGTCGCACGGCGGGCCGTACCTCAAGGGGCGGCTCGCCGTACGAACGGGCATGCCCGGTGACCTGGGGTGGCGAGTCTCTCGCTTGCACTCGACAGGGTAGAGTGCTAAACAGTTCGTTGGCACTCTGTGTGGCAGAGTGCCAACAACTCGGATCGAGACGATGGGGTCTGCCGAACGGAGATGCAGGCCTATGCCGTCGCGGGCGTCGGCTCGGTCCAGAACACGCCACCCTGCATCTGGGAGGTCTAGCCTTATGGCAGCCAAGATGATCGCGTTTGACGAGGACGCCCGGCGCGGTCTCGAGCGCGGTATGAACCAGCTCGCCGACGCCGTCAAGGTGACCTTGGGTCCCAAGGGCCGCAACGTCGTGCTGGAGAAGAAGTG
>NZ_BMRC01000054.1:17863-41000 GCF_014648435.1 Nonomuraea spiralis | reverse complement strand
TTGGAGGCGTTCGCCGGGACGGGGACCGAAGTGGCCACGAGCACACAGACGGCACTCGTGACCAGGGCTAACACGGCATTGCGTCTCACGTGGTCGCTCCTGACACGCTGGGGGGTGGTGTATGAGGTCACCTGCATTTGAGTTGATGAACCACAAGAGGTCAACATTCTGGTAAATACCGGATAAATTGCGATTTATCGCCATCGGAACATGCAGCTCATGCCCCACCGGGTCAATGGGCGCTCCAGCCGCCGTCCACCGGCAGGATCGCGCCCGTCGGGTAGGACGCGGCCGGACCGGCCGGCACAAGGCCGCGGCGGTGAGTTCGTCCGGCTCGGCCCAGCGCCGGAGTGGCACTTCATGGTGCAGGAGCCGGGCACCACGACGTGGGCGCCGGCGCAGGCGCCGGACGGCGCCTGCGCGATGGCCGGCCCGAGGCCGGACGAGCCGCCGGTGACCAGGGCGACCTGACCGGCCAGGTGTGAGCGGAGACGGTCACGACTTTTGAGAACACGCACAGCTGAGAGGCAAAACCCCAGCTCGGCACCTTCGCGAACAGGGCCATGTCGCTGGTTGGCGGCTGGGGCCACCTCCGGGAGAAGGACGCCGGACACCAGGTTTCGAGCGACCCGCTGGTAGTCGTCCAGAACAACGATCTTCATTCGGACATCGTGTGACTACGATCACCGGGTGACGTTCGCTGGCAATTGGGATCATCTGGAACCGGCTACCAAGGAGGCCTACCGGCGCTTCGACGCCCTCACCGAGCAGAGCCTCGACCCCGGCCCTGGCACCGACTGGCGCCTCTACGGCACCTACGCCCACACCAAGCTCTGGCTCGGCCCGCAGGGCGGCCACGACTACGACGAGCGCGTCCTGCGCCTGGTCCGCACCGTGGCCGGGCGCGCCGTCGACTGGACGCCCGACGACGCCTGGAACCTGGCCGAACGCGCCGGCTACTGGGCCCGCCAGGGCCACACCCGCCACGAGGAGCTCTATCGGATCCCGCTGTCGGCCGCCCACCTGCTCCATCCGCAACAGCGCCGCGACCTGTTCGGCCACCTGACGGACCTCGGAGAACTCCAGCCGCTCCTGCAGAGCCTGCTCACCGAGGAGGGCCCAGCCGGTGCGGTCAGGAACGTGATCGGGGAGGCCGACCCCTTCGCCACGATGCTGGCCGAGGAGTACGGCCCCCGCCTGGCCGACATGCTGCCGCTGCTGCGTCACTGGGCCACCGCCGACACACCGGCCCCAGGCGACGGCTGGTTGCCGGTCGTCTGCGACCTGCTCACCCCTGAGGCCATCGCCCTGGTCCACGAGCTGGTCACCCGCCTGGCCGCCTACGGGGGCGGCCCGTTCGTCTGCCACCACGCCGACATCAGCTGGAGCGAGGACCGCTTCCTGAAGGGCCGGACCGTCTCGGTGGCGCGCGGCCTGATCTGGACCTGCGAGGTCATTGACGAACCTTGGGTCCCGTCGCTGCTCGCCGACGCCGCCGTCACTTGCGGCACCGGCCACGATGGCCCCAGCTCCACCTGCCGCAGCGAGACCGTCGCCAACGGGGCTGTCGGCGTGCTGGCCCGCCGGGGCGGACCCGGGACAGTCACCCCACTGGCGCTCATTCAGACGCAGGTGCGGGCGGCGTCCGTACAGGAGAATGTCACTCGCGCGCTCGACGCGCTCGCCGACGCGACCGCGCTGACCCGCGACCAGTTCCTCGACCGCACTCTGCCCGCCGCCACCACGCCCAGAGAGGTCGAGCAGGCGCGCACGGCCGCGCGCAACCGCCTGGAGCAGGCGCTCATCCACCAGCGCGAATGGACTTGGCGTGAGGTCGGCGAGCACCTCCTCGACCACCCCGTCACTGGCCCCGACGCACGCACCCTGGTGTGGCGGATCCCCGGCGGCCCCTCAGGCCTGCCAGTCAGAACCGTCGACGGCTGGGAACTGGCCGGGCGCCGCCCCGAGGGCCCTGTCGCCTTGTGGCACCCGGCCGACGCGAGCGCCGAGGAGGTGGGCGCGTGGCGCGAGAGGGGGCTGGCGCAGCCGTTCGAACAGGTCCTCCGCGAGGTGTACGCGGAAGAGCCGGACCGCGTCGCCGGTCACGTCGTGCGCTACGGCCTGGCCCGGACGGAGCTGATCCGGCACGGCTGGACCGGCGTGTCGATCGGCTACTGGGAGCACGACTGTCACGAGGGGCAGGGCGAGGTGGTGCGCGACCTTGCGGACTGGCAGGCCCGCTGGCTCCTGCGCGTCGTCGAGGGCATGTCCGACGAGGGCTGGGACCTGGACGCGCTGTGCGCGACCAACCCGATGACCTTCCACCGCGACGGCCAGGAGGTGCCGGCGGCGTCGGTGCCGCCGCTGGTGCGGTCGGAGATCCTCCGAGAGGCCGACCTCACCGTCGCCGCCGCCTCGGCCGGCCCGGACGCCCAGCACCTGGTCGACCACTACGACGGATATTGGCACTAGCCAGGGCGAATCCAAGACTTTCTACCAGCGCGAACGAACCGAGAACAAGATCCATAGCCAGGCCCCTGCCGGCTTTGGCCCGACGCTTGGTCGTCTGCTGGTCATGACCATGACTCCCGAGATCCGACGAATGTGGCCACTCCCGCTGTCACATTTCCGCCGCGCGCCGGGTCATGGAGGCGACGGAACGGGCTTGGCCGCCGACACCTCGCGGAGCGTCCCTCGCGAGGGTCGTCACCTTCGCCGTGCCCGCGTCGTCGTACAGGCGAAGACGAAACGCGAGCAAATGGGTGTCCGTAAATGTCGGCGACCGGGGCGTCTTCGAGGCTGTCCCGCCGGCCGCCGCCGCCCACGCGCAGGGATCGTCTGCCTCGGCAACCCCCTTTTCACGAACCCGGAGGGATTCGTCCATGAAACTCACCGTCTTCGGCGCCAGTGGCGGCGTCGGCCGGCAACTGCTCGACCAGGCTCTGGTCGAGGGGCACGACGTCACGGCCGTCGTACGGAGTCCGGCCAAGCTGGACGGGAAACCGGTCCGCGTCGTGCGTGCCGCCGACCTGGCCACGGCCGACGTCACGACGCTGCTGCCCGCCGTCGAAGGAGCCGATGCCGTACTGTCGGCGCTCGGCCCGCCGAACAACGCCGCGGCCGGGGTGGCCTCCAGGGGCACCAAGGCGATCCTCGCGGCGATGCAGGTCGCCGGGACCCGTCGGCTGGTCGTGGTGAGCGCCGCCCCGGTGGGCACCACCCCCTCTCCCGGCCGACCCAACCCGCCCCGGCACGACCCCGGCGACGGGCCGTTCCTGCGCTACGTGGTGTATCCGATCGTCAAGGCCGCGCTCCGTCCGCAGTACCTCGACCTGGCCGTCATGGAGGACGACGTGCGCGACAGCGGCCTGGACTGGACGGTGCTCCGGCCGGTGCAACTGACCGACAAGCCGGTGACCGGCGCTTACCGGACGGCGGTGGGACAGAACGTGCCGGGCGGCCGGTACGTCTCACGCGCCGACGTGGCCCACGCCATGCTCGCGGTGCTCGACCGGCCGGAAACGGTCGAGCAGGTCATCGGCATGGCGAACTGACCCTCTCCTCAGCGATCACAAGGGAGAAATCATGAATGAAGTTCCGATCACCCGTACCGAAACGCCGGTCGACGAGCCGATCACCATGATCAACGCCTTCACCGTCCCGGTGGAGGAGTCGGAGACGTTCCTGCCGCTGTGGATGGAGAACGCCGAGATCATGGCAAGGCAGCCGGGGTTCGTCCGGGCGCGGCTGCACCGATCGATGATCGACGACGCCGAGCTGCGGTTCGTCAACGTGGCTCACTGGGAGAGCGGGAGGCAGCTCGAAGAGGCGCTGGGCAGACCCGAATGGCAGGAGAGCGCGCAGCGGCTGCTCAATGATCCCGGCCTGCACATCACCGCGCGGCCCAGCATCTACGAGGTCATCGTCGACCTCCAGCCCTCCCGCGACGGAAGCACCACGCCGGTGACGAGCTGAAGCCGGCATGGCCATGATCACGTGTCTGATCATGGCCATGCCGGTTTTTTTTCCTACCGAACGGTCGACGCCCGTCTCACCGGCGGGCTCGGCGCCGCGCGGACGCTCCGGTCGTCGAGGGGGTGGAGAAGGTCCCGCCAGTCCGCCGGCCAGTTCGCCAGCGCCACGCCGATCATGATGATCAGGTGCAGCGGCGCCGACACCTCCTCATACAAGGGGGCGACGTCGATGAGGTGGGTCGTCACCGCGCCGATCAGCACGAACATCAGCCCCGCCGCGCCGATGAACCTGACCCGCCGCCGCGGGACGAGCATCATCAGCCCGAAGACGAGCTCCAGGGCGCCGACCACGAACCGCATCCACGGCGGCCAACCCCAGTCGACGAACTTCTCCGCGTAGGCCGGACCGAAGAAGGTCGGCCCGGGCCAGAACTTGGTGACGAAGCCGATGAAGAACGACGCGGCCAGATACCAGTAGAGGACTGCGGCGAGCCGTCGCGGCCAGGTACGTGCGGTCATGAGCCCTCCGTCGTGTTCGCCATGCGACTCAGCCCCACTTCTGGCCGGCGAGCTGCCGGGTGGTGACGTTGAGCCGGTTCGACAGGTTCGTGACCGCGGCCATCAGGATGATCGCGGCCAGTCCTGTCTCGTCGTAATGCCGGGCCGCCTCGTCCCAGATGTCGTCGGGGACCGGGTCGCTGCGGTCGGCGAGCCGGGTGGCGGCCTCGGTGAGCGCCAGCGCGGCCCGCTCGGCGTCGGTGAAGTACGGCGTCTCCCGCCAGGCGACGACCAGCCCCGTCCGCTCGTCGCTCTCGCCGCTCTTCCTGGCGCTACGGACCCCCGACTCCACGCAGGGGCCGCAACCGTTGATCTGGCTGGCGCGCAGGTGCACCAGCCCCAGCGTGGTCTCCGGCACGCCGCCCGTACGGGCGGCCTTGAAGAGCTCCTGGATGGGTGCCATCGCCGTCGGCAGGACGGCGGCGGGATTCTTCATCCGTGTCTGCATGTGTTTCTCCGCTTCATCGGCTGGACTTCCGCCCTGATGACTCGCCGCGAGGGGAGGTTGTGACAGCGCGCCGTCTGTCACATCTGCGCGGTCGTTTCCGTCATCTGTTACAGACAGCACGAGAGGGACGGCGTCATGGAGGAGAAGGACCTGCTGGCCGGTTGGTTCCAGCAGCATCGCGACCATCTGTGGGCGGTGGCCTACCGGCTGCTCGGCTCGGCGAGCGAGGCCGACGACGCGCTCCAGGAGGCATGGCTACGGCTCAGCCGCGCCGGCGCGGAGGACGTGCGGAACGTGCCGGGCTGGCTCACCACGATCGTCGCACGGGTGGCGCTGAGCATGCTGCGCGATCGCCGGACGCGCCGCGAGGAGCCGCTGCGCGTCTCCGGTCCGGACCCGATGGCCGGCCTTCGCGAGGCGGACGACCCGGAGCACGAGGTGGTCGTCGCCGATTCGGTCGGCCTGGCTCTGCTGGTGGTGCTCGACATGCTCGCGCCGGCGGAACGGATCGCGTTCGTCCTGCACGACATGTTCGCCGTGCCGTTCGGCGAGATCGCCTTGATCGTGAACCGTTCGCCGGCCGCGGCCCGGCAACTGGCCAGCCGCGCCCGCCGGCGCGTACAGCACCCGACGGCCCCGGAGGCCGGGACCGACTCCGTCAGACAGCGGGAGATCGTCGCCGCCTTCCGGGCCGCGTCCCGTGACGGTGACTTCGCGGCCCTGCTCGCGCTGCTCGACCCCGACGTGGAGATCAGCGCGGACCGCACCGCCGTGCTCTCCGGCGCGTCGAGGCTGGTACGAGGGGCGGACAGCGTGGCCGAGACCTTCGCCGGCCGGGCTCAGGCCGCCGAGCTCGCGCTCATCGACGGGGCACCGGGTCTGGTGTGGGCGCCGGGCGGACGGCCACGGATCGTCTTCGCCTTCACCATCGCGAACGACCGGATCACACACGTCGACCTGCTCGCCGACCCCGAGTACCTGGAGGACTTCGAACTGGTGATGCTCGGTGGATAGGCGACCGGGATACCAGTCCGGGGTCTTAGAAACCGTGATCGGTTCGCGAGAAGTTGTTCCGGCAGGCCCCGCACCGGGTTGAACGTCCACCACCACATGTGCGTGTCGCCGCCTGGCCGCTGCAGCATCGGAATCCGGTGGAGACTCTCGTCGGGATGCAGCACGTCCGGCAACGCGAGCTTGCGCGTCGCGGCCGGGTGGTTGGCCGCGAAGCTGAAGGCGACCATCGCGCCAATGTCGTGCCCGGCGATGTTGACGCTGTCGTGGCCTGGCGTGCGCACCATTTCGTTGACGTCGCGTCCCATCGTCTTCTTGTCGAAGCCGCCCGCGGGTTTGTCGGACGCGCCCATGCCCCGGATGTCGACGGCGATCACGCGGTGGCGGCGGGCGAGGGCCGGTATGACCTTGTGGTAGCTCCACCAGGTGGCGGGCCGGCCGGGCAGCAGGACGAGCGGTTCACCCGCGCCTCCCGCCACGTAGTGCAGTCGGATCCCGTTGACGTGGACGTGGGCGCTGCGGAAACCGCCGGGGAGTGAGGCGGCCAGTTCGGCGTCGCCGGGAAGTTTCGGCCCGATGGCGGCCGAGGCCGGGCTCGCGGTCGCAGCCAGGCCAGCGGTCGCGGCGAGCGCTGCGCCGAGCGTGACCGCGGCCCCGCTAGGCCCACGTGGTACCGGCGGGGTCTTTGATGACGTTGTTGACAGTGTTGAAGAAGTTGCTGGTGGCCATCCAGAGAATCAGCGTCGCGCGCTGCCGCTCGGGGTTGGTCATTCGTGCCTGCATGATTCGTTCCTTTCGAGAAGTCGGTGCACCGGGAGCGCTCAGGGTGAGGCGCGGACACCATGTCCTCACCCTGAGCGAGTCCGCCGGCTACTGCCTCCACTGCTCCGTCGGCGACACCCCGGGCAGCGGCTTGCCGATGAGGGCCAGGGGGATGAAGAAGCAGACCTGGCCGATGGCCATGACGAGCGTGGCGAGCGCCTTCTCGTCATAGTGCTCGCGCGCCCGCTCGTACAGCTCGTCGGAGACGCGCTCGCCGGCCGGGTTCGCGGTGAGGACGGCCTCCACCAAGGCGAGCGCGACGCGCTCGGCGTCGGTGAAGTAGGGGGCGTCCTGCCAGGACGCCACGGCGGTGATGCGCTCCTCTGTCTCCCCCGCCTTGCGGAGGTTGCCGGTGTGCAGGACCGTCAGGTAGGTGTTGCCGACGATCTGCCCGGCGCGCAACTGGAGCAGGCTGATGGCGACCTCCGGGACGGAGCCGTTCCCGGTCGCCTTGAACATGGCTCCGCCGATCTCCTTCAGCTCGGGGACGAGAACGGCGGGGTTGGACAGGCGCGACCGGCGGTGCTGCTGCTCGGTGCTGGTCATGGTGGTGGGGTTCCTTTCTGGTTCAACGGTGTTCCGGCGCTATGACGGATCCCGCGGGCCGAACGTGACCGGTGGGGCGACGGAGGTCAGCGAGGGGTGCTGCCGAGGGGCTCGGCGCTCCGGCTGACGGGGCGCGGCCGCAGGAGCAGGACGGCCGCGAGGATGGCGGCCAGGTAGAACGCGCCCGCGCCGAGCATGCCGGCGGTGTAGCCGCTGGTGAGCGCGTCGTGCGGGGACGTGCCCGGCGGCCGGCGCGCGGTGGCGGTGACGGCGATGCCGACGGTGAACGCCAGGTAGGCCAGGCGGTGATCACGGGAGAGTACTGCTTGATCGTCTGCATGTAGAGGGTGAGGAAGTAGAAGGTGGCCAGCTGCCCGGCGCCCATGAGCAGCATGACCAGGTTGGCGCCGAGCCGAGGGCCAGGGTCGCGGTGAGCGCGCCGGGCAGGTCGAGCCCGCCGCGCTCACGGGTGCCGGGCACCAGGCCGAACGTGCCGGCCAGAACAGGAGCACGATGGTGCCGTCCATCACCATCAGCAGTTGCGCGGCGGCGATCACCAGGAGGGCGAGGCCGCTTCGCTCAGGACGGGGTGCGGTGTGTGTACTCGTGTGAGGTCCTCAGGAGGCGGTGGCGCGCCGCGGCGTCGTGCACCGCGGCGGCCAGCCGGTCGTGCTCGGGGTAGGACCAGCCGAAGCCGAAGCGGCGGCGGGTGTAGCCGAAGGCGATGCCGCTGCGCGGGTCGGCGAAGGACTCCGAGCCCGCCGAGCCGTCGTGGCCGAAGGCGTTCGCGCTGAGGAACGGGTAACGCAGGCCCTTGGCCTGGAAGCCGAGCGCGTAGTTGCCCTGCTCGCCGCGGACCAGGTCGGCGCCGGTGGAGTGCAGCATGGAGAACTCGCCGACGGTGTCCGGCTTGAGCAGCGGGGGGTGGCCGTCGATGCCCCATACGGCCGCCGCGTACAGGCCGGCCAGGCCGCGGGCGCTGCCCACCCCGCCGGCCGACGCCTGGCCGTTGGCGCGGACGGCGCGGGTGTTGGCGAAGGCCACCTGGTCCAGCGGCGGCGTGCTGTTGAGCCCGTACCCGATGCCGAGGATGCTGTGCGGGCCGGGCACGTTCGACCAGAACGCGGCCTCCTGCTCCGGGGTGGCGGTCCACCACCGGATCGGCCGGAAGCGGCGTTCCTCGGCCTCGGGCAGCCCCAGGTAGAGGTCCAGCCCGTACGGGGCGCGGATGCGCTCGTCGTAGACCTGCTGCAGCGACTGGCCGGTGACCCGCCGGATCACCTCGTTCACCATGGCGAACGAGACGAACCCGCCGTAGCCGTAAGCAGAGCCCGGCTTCCAGTACGGCCGCTGCCCGGCCAGGCGGCGCGCGATCACCGCGTCGTCGGCCAGCTCGGCGGCCGACAGTCCGCCGTCGACGCCGATGACGCCGGAGCGGTGGGTCAGCACGTCCCGCAGCGTGATCCCGTCCTTGCCGACGGCGGCGAACTCCGGCCATCGCCGGGCCACCGGCTCGTCCAGGTCGAGGGCCCCGTCCTGCACCAGCAGCGCCACCACCAGCGTCGCGGCGCCCTTCGTGGAGGAGTAGACCCCGGTCAGCGTGTCACCGCGCACCTGGTCCCCGGCCCACAGGTCCACCACCTGCCGGCCGTACACATAGGCCGTCAGTTGCGCGCCCGCCTGGCCGTCCTGCCCGGCCACCGTCGCGGCGAACTCCTCGCGCACCTGCCCGAAGCCATCCGCGACCGTTCCGTGGACATCCGTCCTGCTCATCGTCGGCAACCCTTCGTGAGTGAGTGTTGGTCGCCGGCATGACGGATGGTCCGCAGGAAAGGTGACCGGACGCGTTCACGGTCACCTTTCACCGGTTTGATGCGTCAGCGCTCTGACGTGGCTGACATGAGAGGAATGCAACTGTGACACCCCAGGACTTCCTTGCCGACCGGTTCCAGGGGCACCGCCCTCATCTGAAAGCGGTCGCCTACCGCATGCTCGGCTCGCTGAGCGAGGCCGAGGACGCGGTCCAGGAGGCATGGCTGCGGCTGGCACGTTCGCACTCGGGCGACATCGACAACCTCGGCGGCTGGCTGACCACCGTGGTCGGCCGGGTGTGCCTGGACATGCTCCGCGCCCGCAAGTCTCGACGCGAGGAGTCGCTGGAGGAACGCCTGCCCGATCCGATGATCAGCCGCGCGGATGCCGCCGACCCGGAGCAGGAAGTGCTGCTGGCCGACTCTGTGGGCCTGGCGCTCCTGGTCGTGCTGGAGTCCCTGACCCCCGCCGAACGGCTGGCGTTCGTGCTCCATGACATGTTCGGGATGCCGTTCGAGCAGATCGCGCCCATCGTGGACCGCACTCCCACGGCGGCCAAGAAGCTCGCCAGCCGGGCACGCCTGCGGGTCCGCGGCGCGACCCCGAATCCCGACCCCGATCTGAGCAGTCAGCGCCGGATGGTGGACGCCTTCCTCGCCGCCGCCCGCGACGGCGACTTCGCCGCGCTGGTGTCCATCCTCAACCCCGACGTGACGCTGCGCGCCGACGGCGGGACGCTCACCGGCGGCATGCGGGTCATCAGGGGCGCCGCGGCCGTGGCAGGACAGCTCGCCACCTTCCAGCGCATGGCCACGAGCGCCACCACCCACCCGGCGCTCGTCAACGGCCTCGCCGGCCTGGTCAACACCATCGGCGACGAGCTGATCTCGGTCATGAGCTTCACAGTCTCCGACGGCAGGATCGCCACGATCGACATCCTGTCCGACCCCGACCGGCTGGCTCAGCTCGACCTCACCCACCTGAAGCCGTGACGACGACGGACTTGACCCTGACACCGTGTCAGGCGGCACGGTACGGAGCATGTCAGTCACCTATGTCGGCTCCGGGCCGTACTGCTACGCCGACTCCCTCGCGATGGTCCTGGGCGGCGAGGCGCCGCCTCCGGCCGTGATCGAGGTCCTGACGGGCTCCCCGTACGGGATGCAGCTCATCGGCGGCCGGTTACCGCTGTTCGACGCGTTCGGCTGGGACCCCGAGATCGGGATCGATGCCGCGCTCGGCCTGCTCGGCTGGGAGTGCGAGCGCGCGGACGGCGGGACGGCGGCGGCGGCGCTCGACCGGCTGCGCCGGGCCTGCGAGGGCGGCCCGGTGCTGGCCGGGCCGCTTGAGCTCGGCCTGCTGGCCTACCAGCCCGGGTCGGGCGAAGCGGTCGGCGCCGACCACTACCTGGTGGTGCTGGAAGTGGCCGGCGACACCGTGCTCGTGCACGACCCGCAGGGCTACCCGTACGCCACCCTGCCAGTCGACGCCTTCGCCGAGGCGTGGCGCGGAGAGCTGATCCCCTATCTGGAGCGGCCGTTCCGGATGCGGCACAGCTTCACCCGCCGCGAGCAGGTCGGCCCGGAGGAGGCGCTGCGGCGCTCGCTGCCCGCCGGACTGGCCTGGCTGGCGGGCCGTACGGATGTGGAGGTCCCGCCCGGCACGCTGGGGCTGGCCAAGGCTGCCGAGCGCACGGCCGAACTGGTGGAGGAAGGGCTGGATCCCGAGATCAGGACGCTGTGGCAGGCGTTCGCGGTGCGCGTGGGCGCCCGCCGCCTCAACGACCTGGCGGCCTGCCTGTCGTCCCTACGCCTCGACGCGGGCGCGGCCATCGCCGCCGAGCAGGCCCGCATCGTCGGTGGGCTGCAGGGTCCGCTCGTGGCGGGCGACGACGCGGCGCTGGCGGCCGGGCTGCGCCGATTGGCTCCGACGTACGAACGGCTGCGCGCCGCCCTGATCGCCGCCGAGAGAGCGTCCTAGGGACTGGTTCTTGGATCAGGTTCGGAGCCAGATGAGCAGGGTGGCCAGGGTGACGGTGCCGAGGAACCCGAACGGCCCGCAGTACCCGCTCCAGCTGTGGGCTGTCGCCGTACCGGCCCGGTGTCAGGACCAGCGACAGCGCCCGGCATCGGCCGTCCGCCGACAGGTGAATCTTGGTGGTGAACCCGCCACGGGAGCGGCCTGGGCATTCCGCAGTCTGCCCACCTCCGCCGGCCGGGCGGCCAGCGCGGCCGGCACCGGATCGCCCCGGTTCGTCCCCGCCGCGCCCCCCTTTTGCCGGCCGGGCGGTGCGGAGACGGGCGGCGAGGTACGGGGCGCGCCGGTTCTTGGAGCAAGTGATGAGCCGCACGGCCCCACCCCGCCCGGCCGGTCATGGCAGTGTTCGGGTCGGGTCCTCGAGTGTGGCCAGTAGCGGTTCGACGGTAGTAAGAGCCTGGTCGACCAGGGCGGCGAGCGGGGTGGCGCCCTGGTCGGCCACCCACCGGCGGGAGGCGGTGAACAGGACCGCCGCGAGTACGAAAGCGATGAGTTCGAGCTGGTAGTCGTCGGCCGGGCGCCCGGTGCGGCCGGCGAGCAGGGCGGTCAGGAGCTCGATGGTCCTGCGCTCTTCGCCGGCGTAACGAGTTTCGAGGGCCGGGACGGTCGCGACGAGCCGCATGCGGGCGAGGGTGAGGTCGCGGTCGGCTTCGGCCGCCGCGATGACCGCGCCCATGGCGGCGCGGACCGTCGCGGTCAGGGGCTCGCCCGCGGGTCGCTCAGCGGTGGTGGTCTCGAAGAGGGGGGAGGCGTCGTTGTCGAGGACGACGTCCTCCTTGGTGGGAAAGTAGCGGTAGAAGGTGGTGGTGGAGGTCTCGGCGGCCTCGGCGATCTGCTCAACGGTGGTGTTCTCGTAGCCCTGGCTCTCGAAGAGGCGCAGCGCCGCGGTCTGGATGGCGCGGCGCAGCTTGATCCTCTTGCGTTCCCGCAGACCCGGGGAGGGATGAGTCGGTGGGCTCATTGCGCCGGCCTCTGTTTGCAGGCCGGCAGGGCCGCTCCGCTGTGGGTCATGCTTGCAGCACGACCTCATAGACGGCGATCGGAGGAGGGGTGACGCCCAGCTCCGTACTTGCCTCCTGACGCGCCTGGGCGCCTCGGCCCTCGTTGTTCCTGCGCAGGTCGTCGTCGCTGTCCCACAGGGAGATGGTCACGACCTTGCCACTCTGGCGGTCGGCAAGCAGGTAGAAGCCTTTGAAACCGGGAACTTCGCGGAAGCTTGGGAGCTGCTCCTCGCAGAACGTGAGGAGACCGGCGAGCTTGTCGCTTTCCGCCTCCGTGGAGACAACCTGAGCGAACATGACATGACGTCCTTTCGGAGATCGGGCCACGAGGGGTCGCCCGCCGCCTTGCGGTGTGCTGTCGCTGAAAGGCAGCGCCCGTAGGAGCGATGGGATGAATCCGCGCCAACCGACCCGATCCACATGCAGGATGTTTCGGGTCAATGACACAAACAGTAGTTTGACCCATATTTTTGAATTTGTCACCCGCTGTGAAGCCGCCACCGGTACTCACCGCGGCCACCGACGCCGACACCGCGCACCGACGCCTCGTGCGGACGTTCGTCGCCGCAGCGCAGACCGGCGACCTCACCGAGCTGGAAGAACTCCTCGCCGCCGACGTGACCGGCTAGTAGTGCCTTGTCAGGTCGGCGTGTCGTAGGGCGGCTGTACCGCTGTGCAAGTCCTCATGCTGCGATGACCCCTACGAGCTTTCGGCGGCGTAGTCGATGCAAGCGCCGGCCCGACAGGCCATCGAGGTCGTGGTCGTGGAGCCGGTGGCGTGGGTGGTCGATGACACAGGTTTCCCCAAAGACGGCAACGGCTCACCGTGTGTGGCGCGGCAGTACTCCGGCACCGTGGGGAAGGTGGCGAACTGCCAGATCGGGGTGAGAGTCCATGCGGTCACCGACACCGCGTCCAGTCCGGTCGATCGGCGGCTGTCCGTGCCGGCGTCATGGGATGACGAGAACGAGGCGACGCCCTCGCGCATGCCCGGCATGATGCACCGGTGCACATCAAGCCGCAAGCCGGAGCGGCATCGCCACGGCGAGCCGTGATCCGCCGGCACCGCCACTGCCTGCGGTGTGCGGCCTCACCCCTCGGACGGCGCCGGCGCGCACCCCATCAGGACCCGCAAGCCCTCCAGCAGGTCCGCCGGAGCCGGCGCGCCGTCCGGGTCCACCAGCCACTGCGCCGCCAGGCCGCCCACCAGCGTCTGGATCACCGCCCCCACCTTCTCGGAGTCGGAGCCGAACAGCTCCGCCAGCCCCAGCCTGGCCTGCCGTCCCGCCTCCGCGAATGACTCGCGCAACTCGGGGGTGCGCGCCATGTGCGCGACCAGCTCGAACTGGATCACCCAGAGCGGCCTGGCGCGGGTGAAGGACTCGATGACCTTGGCCCAGGTCGCCTCGAAGTCTCCCGGCTCGGCCAGCGCCCGGCCCAGGTCGTCGGCCCATTCCTGCATCGCCTCCACCACCGCCTCGTTGAGCAGCGCGTCCTTCGTGCCGTAGTGGTAGCCGATCGCCGCCAGGCTGACCCCGGCCGCGGTGGCGATGTCACGTGCGGTCGTGTGGAAGTAGCCCTTCTCGTAGAGGCAGAGCTTGGCGCCTTCCAGAAGGTCCTCTCGATTTCCCATGACGCCATCTTACACATCCGTCTTGCACATGTGTCTAACACGTGCGTACCATTCGGGACATGAAGAACATCCTGATCTCCGGCGCCAGCATGGCGGGCACGACCCTGGCCTACTGGCTTCGCGAGCACGGCTTCACCCCGACTGTCGTCGAGCGCGCCACCGATGTCCGCGAAGGTGGCTACAAGGTCGACATCCGGGGCGCCGCCCTCGACGTCGTCGAGAGGATGGGCCTGCTGGAGAAGATCCGTGCCCTCCGCACCGACGTCCGTACTGGCTCGGTTGTCGACGGCGAGGGCCGCCAGGTGGCCAGCATGGACGGCGACAGCTTCGGCGGCCGCGTCCACCAGGACGCCGAACTGCACCGCGGCGACCTCGCCCGGCTCCTCCACGAGGCGACTGACGGCGTCGAGTACGTCTTCGGCGACTCCATCGCCGCCATCGACGGCACCCGGGTCACCTTCGCCGGCGGGCTCGTCCGCGACTTCGATCTCGTCATCGGCGCCGACGGACTGCACTCCAACACCCGCGCCCTGGTCTTCGGGCCCGAGGAGCGCTTCGTCCACGACATGGGCTACAACGTCTCGATCTTCAGCGTGCCCAACCACCTCGAACTCGACCGCGAGGAGCTCACCTACGTCGGCCCCGGCCGTACGGCGCTGCTCTACAGCACCCGCCAGGACACCGGCGCGAAGGCCATGTTCCTGTGGGCCGCCGCCCGCAAGACAGGCGACCGCGCCGAGCAGCAGCAGGCGCTGGCCGAGGCCTACCGCGGATCAGGCTGGGAGGTGCCGCGCCTGCTGGAGGCCATGACCGGCGCGCCCGACTTCTACTTCGACTCCATGAGCCAGGTGCGCATGGACACCTGGCACGCCGGCCCGGTCGCGCTGGTCGGCGACGCGGCCTACTGCGCCTCGCCCGCCTCCGGCCAAGGCACCAGCCTCGCGCTGGTCGGCGCGTACGTGCTGGCGGCCGAGCTCAAACGAGCCGGTGGCGACCACACCGTTGCCTTCCCCGCGTACGAGGCGCGGATGCGCTCCTTCGTCGAGGCCAACCAGGCCCTGGGCACCGCCAACATCAAGCGGATGGTCCTGTCGAGCCGTTCCCAGGTGCGCCTGTCGATGCTGATGCTGCGCCTGGTCGGCCTGCTGCCCGGCAAGGACCGGATCATGGCCAAGGTCGTCGCGCCCATCCACCGCGCCGCCACCGCCATCGACCTGCCCGCCTGTTGACACCTCGCGGACGCCCGCGGGACACGCAGGTGGACGAGCGAGGGGTGCGCATCACCGTGACAAAGACCATGCTGTTCGCCGCTGGCCGACCAAGGCTCACTTGGCCGTCGAGGTGCCGGCACGGCTGCAGGCCGGCCACGGAGATCACCAAGAGCGGCGGACATCCGAGCCGCCCCTTGTCGACAACCTGGACAAGATCGCCGTCGCGCTCAGCCGCATGCGCGCGACAGGCGGCTACGCAGGCCCACCCGCGAGGGCGCCGGCGAGCCCGTAGCGGCCGCAGCCGGGCACGAGGACATCGGCAAGCCGGCCCGCGAGCAGTACGCCGCACGCAACACCCTCGGGCTCGCCCTGATCGCGCACGCAACACCCTCGGGCTCGCCCTGATCGAACGGGCGTGCGAGCGCGGCGAGCTGCGCGCCGATGTGGATGCCGAAGCGCCGTTCGACCAGCTGGCCGGCGCCCTCCACTACCTACTACCAAGTACTGATCGCAGGAGCGCCGGTCGACCGAGCCTACGCACAAACGACTGGTGTCCTCCGCGCTCGAAGGGAGCCTGACTTGTCAATGATCGTAGAAACGGCAGTCGTCCACGAGATCGACGCCGAGACCATCATCTCGCCCACCGCCACCGGACAACTGCTGCTCGACTCCAGCGACACCGGCGGCGCGCTGAGCACCATCAGGATGACGCTCGCGGACGGCGCCGACGGCGCCGTGCCCCACCACCACGCCACCACGCCACCTCGACCGAGCTGTTCTACATCCTGGACGGCAGGGCGCGCGTCCTGGCAGGCGAGGAGATCGTGACCTTGGAGGCGGGCGACGTGGCGTCCGTGCCCCCGTTGACGCCCCATGCCTTCGCCGCTGCCCCCGGCTGCACAGCCGACCTTCTCATCATCGTGGCCCCTGGCATCCAGCGCTTCGAGTACTTCCGCCTGCTCGACCGCCTACGCAAAGGCGAGGCCACGCTCGAGGAACTGCTGGCCTCCCAAGACCTTTACGACAACCACTTCCTCAATAGCCCCGCCTGGACCCGCGACCGCCAGGCGTCCTGACCCCATCAGCATTGAAGGAGATTTCTTGATGTCCGCAAAGGTGCCATCTCGTACCACTGTCGGTGTTGTTCTCGCTTTCGTTGGCGCCCTGTTCATCGGCTATGTCGGGGTGAGTTATCTGCTGGCTCCTCAATCCATGGCCCCCGACTTCGGCCTGCCGAGCTGGCCGCATGGCGAGGGTGCGGGATTCCTTGCCGTCAAGGGAGTCCGGGATCTGGCGTCCGGCCTGGTGATTCTCGCGGTCCTGATGACAGGCGACCGCCGGGTCCTGGGGTGGGTGATGCTGGCTGCGGCGCTCACCCCGATCGGCGACATGTTCATCGTGCTGCTCTCCGATGGAGACCCCGCAACCGCCTTCGGTGTGCACGGCGCCACCGCCGCGGCGGTCGTCCTCGCCGGCGGCCTGTTGCTCAGCGGTTCCCGAACCGGGTCAGCGCAACCCGTCGCTTGACGGCTGTGGAGTGGCGTCATCGACGATCTTGGCGACCAGTCGGACGAGGGTGTCGCGAGCGTTGTCCGCACCGTCCTGTCCCGTGATCATGTGAACGAGCTGCGGCGTGGCATACCACCATCCGGCCAGGGCGCCCGGGTCACCGCCTGCCTGACACTCCTCTGTGCCCGGCCCATCACCCGCATCATGCGCCCGACCCTCGACGACATCAGCATCAACGACACCGAGGTACGCCTCCAACTCGGCGACCCACCTTGCCCGGTTCCCGAACCGTTCGCCGTCCTGCTCCTCCAGCTCGCCGAGTCCCGGGCGAACATGAACACCGCGGCCAACCCGCGGGCCCGCTGGCTCTTCCCCGGCCAGTGCGCCCGAGAACCCCTCAACGCAGCCACCATTCGAGAGGAACTCCGGCTGCTCGGCTTCCCTGGCGGCGCCGTCAGGGAGGCCGCGCTGCGCCGGCTCGTACTGCAAGCTCCAGCCCCGGTCGTTGCCGAGATGCTCGGCTACACCCCGCAAGCCACGACACGCCAGGCTGCGGCAGTCGGAAGCCCTTGGAGCCGCTGCGCCGCCGGTGACCACTCAAAGTGACCACCGATCTTCCCGCACAGATCACTCGATCAACGGTCTCTGCCAGTCCCGTGCCCCGTCACCGTCCGAGGTTGACCAGCCTTGGGTTAGATTGTCCGGAATGAGGACATATGAGGATCTGCCGGCGGAGCTGGTGACCGAGCGGCTGCGGTTGCGGCGGTGGGTGCCGTCGGATGCAGAGCAGTTCCGCGGGTTGTGGTTCGAGCGGGACCCGCGAGTGCCGGCAGCCCGGCGGATCGACGCCGAGGGACGGCCGACGGTCGAGGACGTCCGCAACTGGCTCCGTGACAATCCGCTGACGGCGGATCCTGGGCTCGGATTGCTAGCCATAGAGCTGCGCGACACCGGTGAGTTCATCGGGTATTGCGGATTGACCGTCGGCCAGGGATCGTTCGACGAACCTGAGATCGCGTACGAGCTGGCACAACGAGCTCACGGCCATGGTTATGCGACAGAAGCCGCCCGTGTGGTCTTGGAAGCCGCGATTCGAACAGGGCGTCGCCGCCTCTGGGCCACTGTGCGGGAGTGGAACACACCCTCGTTCCGCGTCCTTGAGAAACTCGGCTTCCACCGAAGCGACCGCATCGACGAGGACGTCGAACACGGTAACTCGATCTGGATGACGCGCGTACTCGACCCGCGGTAGAGACGCGGGCATCAGCCACCAGATCGCGCAGCTCGCGCAGGTGGCCGCCGCCGAAGGCCTCAACGGGACGCAACCGATGACCGATGGCCCCGAGAGCGGCAGCGGGCCTGCAAGAGTAGCCCTGCACCTGTATGCCTGGCCGTTGCACCGCCCCCTCCTGTGCCGCGAGGTAGAGCGCTAAATGGATGAACATGTTCACGCGGTGAACTTGTTCATGTCGGTCTCCTTCGGGAGCTGACAGCAGAGAACCCCGGGTCCAGATCGCGATTCCGGCCCGGGCCCTCCTCAACTTGCGTCAGCAGCTGTGCACATGGGCGGGGTTTGGTGAGCTACCACCGGGCCCCGCCGATGTGTTCCAGCAGCCAAGGGACGTACGTCAGGTACGCCTCAACGACGAGCACCAGCACGTCCACCGGACGCAGCCGCCAGTCGTTCGCCGCCCGGCTCGTCATCACCAAGGTCAAGAAGAAGGGCCGACGCTGCGGATGCCGAATATTCATCCGTGCAGGTCATGGAGGTAATGCACTCCGTCGCGCGCCGCGCACGGCATGATGGTCGATCACGTTATTGCGCTTGGCCTACCTCACGGTCACGACCACCTTCTCCTTCCTGGGGCTGCTCCCCCGGACCGATCGTGACAAGGAAATCGAAATCCTGGTGTTGCGGCACCAGCTGATGGTGCTGCAGCGGCAGGTGACCAGGCCCGCGTTCACGCCGACTGATCGGTTCCTTCTCGCCGGGCTGCTTCACCGCCTGCCGACGAAGAGACTCCGGCATCTTGTGTTGCCGGTCCGCCCGGACACCGTCCTGCGCCGGCACCGCGATCTACTGCGGCGCCGTCACGCCGCGGCCGGCGCATTCACGGTGAGCCGGCCGCGCTCGGTATCAAGGTTGCTGTTTCCACCGTGTGGGAGATCCTCAAAGCGCACGACATTGATCCGTCTCCCGAGCGGACCGCCACCACCTGGGCCACGTTCCTGCGCAGCCAAGCAGGCGCTCTGCCGGCGTGCGACTTCTTCGAAGTCCGCACCCCTCACCGGCGGCCGCTTGTACGTTCTGACGGTCATCGAACACGCCACCCGCCGTATCCGCGTCCTCGGCGTCACCGCCCACCCCACGGGGCAATGGGTCACCCAACTCGGCCGCAACCTCGCCATGGACCTACAGGATGTGGGCAGCACGGCCAAGTTCCTCATCCGCGACCGAGACACCAAGTTCACCGCAGCCTTCGACGCGGTGCTGACCGATGCCGGAATACGTATCGTCAAGAGCGGCATCCGGATACCGCGGATGAACTCCATCATGGAGCGGTGGATCCAGACCTGCAGGCGCGAACTGCTGGACCGGGTGTTTAATCGGCACCCGCAGGGTGGCCGCCGAGGGCAGGAACGGGTCGCCTTCGAACGCCAACCCGAGAAGGTGCCCCTCGCGGAGCTGAGCAGGGCGGTCAACGCCATCTTCGCCTGACGACGGCGCCGCCCGTGCACCCGGGCGCACCGGCACGGCTTTTCGGCCCGTCGTCCCTGGCTCGGGTTCGAGCTTGTGCTTCGATGTTGCTTTGTCAGTACATCGAAGGAGAGGTCACCGATGCCAGATCTTGACGACCCGGCCGCCACGTTCAGGGAGTTCGACCGCGACCGGGACGGATACATCACCCGCGAGGAGTTCGCGCTCGCCATGAACGCCCGCGGCGAGGAGGTCACCGCAGCCGAACTCGACTCGATCTTTCACGCCTCGGACGAGCACGACGGGGACGTGGACGGGCGCATCTCGCTGGCGGAGTTCCTGGTGGCCTGGAACAAGTGACGGCACACTCGCCCTGACCCGGCGGCCGGCGTCACCGGAGATGATCGGCCGCCCAGGTGCGGAACGTACGGGGAGGACGTCCCAGCACCCGCTCGACGTCAGGGGTGAGCCGGGCGTTGCCGTCCCGCGCCACCAGCCGGGAGCCGTCGACCGCGACGTCGGCGAACTCGGCATCCATCCCGGCGGCGATCAGTTGCGTGCGGTAGGCCTCCAGCGGCACGTCCACCGTCTCGACGGGCCGCCCGAGCGTCTCGCCCAGCGTCTTGGCCATGTCCGGGACGCTGAGCAGTTCGGGCCCGGTCAGCGTGAGGACGGACCGCACGTGCTCGTCGGCCGTCAGCGCCCGCACCGCCACCTCCGCGACGTCCCGCGGATCGACGACCCCCTGCCTGCCCCGGCCCGTCGTGTTCGGCACCGGCCGCCCAAGCCGGATCTGCGCAACCCACCTCAAGGCGTTGGAGGCGAAGCTGGACGGCCGCAACACCGTCCAGTCCAGTTCCCCCGCGCGCAACGCCTGCTCCCCGGCCCGATGCCAGTCCCCGACCCTGGCGCCGCCGTGTTCCTCTCCTGTGCCGATCGCCGAGAGCTTCACCACCTTCCGCCCCCCCGCGGCCCGCGCCGCCACGACCATCGCCTCGTCATGCCGGGCGAGCCACGGGCCGGGGGCACTGAGCAGGAACACGGCGTCGGCGCCGCGCGCCGCTCCGGCCAACGACCCGGGATCGTCGAAATCCCCCCGTACGACCTCCACCTCCGGCGACACCGTGACCTTCGACGGTTCCCGCGTCATCGCCCGGACCCGCTCACCCCGGCCCGCCAACAGCCGGACCACCTCACCGCCGACCGTGCCCGTGGCACCTGTGACAACAATCATGCGGCTCAGTCTGTCGCCCCGCCCACCAGCCTTTATAGGAACTTTCGGCACACGTGCGCACCCCGTGGCGCGGCTACCGTGTGGTCATGAGCGTCGAGGTCCCGATGACCGTGCCGGAGGGTCTGCGCCCGCTGGTCGAGGCGGTGAGCGTGCTGAGGGCGGAGGATCCCGCGGCGGGTGAGCGGCCGCCGCTGGTGCACCTCCCCGACCCCGGCACGTCCCTGATCTTCCGTACGACCTGCGCCGGGCACAGCGACCTGCTCGTGATCGGCCCGCGCACCCGTGCTTCGTACCACGTCGGCAAGGACCTCCCGTTCTGCCTGCGGTTGCGGCTGCGTCCCGGCGCCACCAGGCCGTTGCTCGGCGTCCCGGTGAGCGAGGTCGTGGACCGGGTGGTCCGCCTCGGGGACCTGTGGGGCGCCTCCTGCGACCCGCTGACCGCCGCCCTGAGGCACGCGGATGGCGACCACGGCCTGGTGCTCCGGCATCTGGAGGCGGCGCTGCCGGCCAGGCTCTCGACGGACGGGGCAAGGCGCGAACTGGTCCAGGCCGCCGTCCGGGCGCTGCGCGGTCGTACGGGCGCACGACGTGAACCGCTGCCCGCGCTCGCCCGCCACCTCGCCGTCAGCGAACGTCACCTGCGCGGCCTGTTCGCCGACGCCGTCGGCCTGTCGCCCAAACGCTACGAACGCATCGAACGCGTCCGCAGTGCCCTCGCCCTCGGTCGAGCCGATGGCCGCTGGGCCGACCTGGCCACGGCCACCGGCTACTACGACCAGTCCCACATGACGGCCGAGTTCCGTACGTTGATGGGCGTCACACCGGCCGCCTTCTTCCAGGGCCGCCTGCCCGCCCTCCAGCCCTGCTGACCCGCCGGCGGTCCCGGCCATGGCGGGTGTGGCCGGCGGCGGTCACCTGGGGGCGGCGGCCCGGTCGTAGGCCGAGCGGGCCTCGTGGATGTGGCGGCGATGGTCCTCGGCCCGGCGCAGCACCTCCGCGACCACCCCGGCCGACGACGGCCCGGCGTCGGTGAGGGGATAGTCCACGCGCGGCGGGACGGTCGGGGTGACCGTACGCGTGACCGGGCCGTCCCGCCGGAGCGCCCGCAGGGTGACGCTCAGCATGCGCTGCGTGATGCCGTGGGCCGATCGCCGCAACTTGTTGAACCGGCGCGGTCGGTCCGCGCGATCACCGCGAGACCGACGTGCCCGACAAGTGGACGGTCTCCGCCGACGGCTGGGGACTGGGCTGGACCCTGTATGACTGGGACGGTGTTCCCGGCTACGGCCACGACGGCGCCACCATCGGCCAGTACGCCGACCTGTTCCGGGAGTTGCTCGCCGAGCTGACGGGGGTCACCATGCCCGCCCCGTTCGGGCCGCCCGTCCAGTCGCCCGCCGTCGACCTCGCCCCGCTGGTCGGCACCTACCGACGCGAAGGCGTCGTCATCACGGTCAGCAGGGACGCAACGGCGGCGCCCGCATGCGCTACGAGTTCGTCGACGGCATGAAGGACATGTCACCGCCCCTGGACATGAACCTCACCCCGGTGACCCCGACCGTGTTCGCCGCAACCGGCGCGGGCGCCTCCTTCAGCGAGGACCACATGCCCGTCGTCTTCTCCACCCTGTCCAACGGGACCTCCTGCGTGTACGTCGGGTCCGGCCGACGACAGCCTGCCGGTGTGGGCGGAAGCGCCACCTCGATCTGGCTGCGCGGTTGCACTCGGACTGCTGAGCTTGATGGGGTGTCCGCATGACTGGTGCCACTGAGCAGGTGCAACGGGCGAGGACAGGAAGAGGCCATACGATCACACGACGTCCGGCTCCGTGGCACAGGCTGGCGGTGCTCGGGGCCCTGATGCTGGCCGCCCTCACCTTCAACACCGCGGAGAACCTGCCGGTCGGCCTCCTCAGGCTCATGTCCGAAGACCTACGGGTGTCCCTGTCAGCGGTTGGCCTCCTGGTCACCGCTTACGGCGTGACGGTGGCCATCGCATCCGTGCCGATTACCCACGTCGTGCGGGCCGTGCCCCGACGTCATGTGCTCACGGGACTGCTGGCCGCGCTCGTGGTGTCCAGTCTCGTTGCCGCGCTGGCCCCCTCTTACTGGCTGATCCTCGGGGCGCGGCTACTGACCGCGCTTGCCCAGGCGCTGTTCTGGGCCGTGATGGGGCCGGTCGCGGTGGGCCTGTTCGCGCCCGAGGTCCGGGGGCGTGTGGTCGGAGCGCTATCCGTGGCCGGTTCGCTCGCTCTCGTGCTCGGTGTCCCCGCTGGGACCTGGCTGGGCCAGCAGAGCACCTGGCAGGTACCCATCGCCACGCTGGCGGCGCTGGGGCTCATCTCTCTGGTGACGATCGCCGTCCTGCTGCCGACTTCGCGCCCGGAAGAAGAGCCCGCTGCGTACGCGACCGACCCCGACGTGCGGCGGTTCGGGACGGTGCTGGCGGCCGGAGCCTTGTCCGCCGCCGGGGCGTTCACGGGATACACCTACATCGTGACGTTCCTGGGCGACGTGAGCGGGTTCTCGTCGAACACGGTCAGCGTCCTGTTCGTGGTTTTCGGTGTCGCGTGCCTGGCCGGGGTGAGCATCACCGGGGTGTTCCTGGACCGCTTTCCGCAGTCCGCCTTGGCCACCGCCGTGT
>NZ_BMRC01000054.1:0-17853 GCF_014648435.1 Nonomuraea spiralis | reverse complement strand
GCATGCTCGGCCTGTACGCGTTCGGCGCTCACCCGGTGGCGGCGGTGGTGTTCCTTGCGCTGATGGGCGGCGCACTCGGCCCGGTGTTCATGGCCACGCAGAACACGATGCTGCACTGTGCGCCGGGCCGCACGGACATCGCCTTCGCGGCGAACTCCGGTGCTTACAACGCCGGGATCGCGGCGGGTGCCGCACTTGGGGGACTGGTCCTGTCGCTCGCCGATGTACGGAGCGCATTCCTCGCCGGCGGGCTGCTGACCGTCGGGTCCTGCGCGGTCCTACTCGGCGGGCATCTGCTGCGTGGGCGCCGCCGTCCAGAACGCTCAGCACGCCGATGAGGGACGCCGGCTCGGATTCGCCGACTGTGACAGAGCGTGTCTGAAGGCTGCAGGGCCGCATTTTGGACGGGCAGATCGCCGATGCCGCCGCGCTCGCGGCCCCACGCCGGCGACGACCGGGCCTGTTCCTCAATGCCAAGGGCGGGCAGCCGGCCGTCCGGGCCGCCGGTGGCATGATCGACTCATGGCCGGTTCTCCCCGCATCTCGGCTGGACCCGTTGCCGGCCTGACCGGCCTTCGGGGAGGATCGGACGGATCTTGGCGCTGTGCCCCCGCCCGAGGAAGCCGGAGCAGGTCAGGCCGGGTCCCCTGCTCGGAGCGCGCTTGACCGTGGTCATCGCCGGGTGGAGTCGCGCAGGACCAGATGCCATTCGATCGGACCGGTCTCAGCCGCCGCTTCCTCGCCCAAGGCCAGTTGCGCGCAGCGGGCTCCCTGGGCGCGCAGGTTCTGCGCGACGGTCGTCAGCCCGGCGGCGGCGGCCGCGTCGGTGCCGTCCCAGCCGGTGACGGCGAGGTCGCCGGGGACGGAGAGACCGGCACGGGCGGCCGCTCGCAGCAGGCCCAGGGCGAGCTCGTCACTCATGGCCATGACGGCGTCCGGCGCGTCCGGCCCCGTCAGGAACGCCGTGGCCAGGGAGTCGGCCTCGCGCGCGCTGTTGCGTGCGCACACCGCGACCCGCACCTGCGGCCATCGGCCGCCGCCCGCCTCCCAGGCGTCACGGACTCCGCGCAGGCGCTCACGGGTCACGCGGAAGGTGGCCTCGGCCGGATCCAGCCCTTGGCGAACCCCCGGCGTCCGGGCCCGATCGAGCGGGAAACTGAGCACCATCGGCCGCCGGGCGCCGGCGAGGGCCTCGGCGGCGACGGCGCGGGCCGCGGCACGGTCGTCGATCGCCACGAACGGCAGGTCCCGGCGGTGTGGTCCGCCGTGCACGACGGCGGGGAGACCGGTGGCGGCCACCGCCGGCAGCACGGGGTCATCGTCGCTGGTCGTCCAGACGACGAAACCGTCCACCGCGGCCTCGGCGACCCGGTCGGTGTCGGAGGGCGCCCCGGTGATGGGCACGATCGTGAGCCCCAGGCCGTGACTGGCGCAGACCTCGGCGACGCCGGCCAGGAAGCGGGTGGCCTGGGGGTCCTCGAAGGCGTAGGTGAGGTGCTCGCCGAGCACCACGCCGAGGCTGCCGGTCCGTCCCCGGCGCAGCGAGCGGGCCCCCGGATGGGGGCCGGGATATCCCAACCGGGTGGCGGCCTCGCGGACCCTGGCCCGGGTGCGTTCGGAGACGCGATCAGGCTGGGCGTAGGTGTAGGAGACGGTCATCACTGAGACCTTCGCCGCGCGGGCCACCTCGGCCATGGTCGGCCGGGGCCGAGAAGGGTCTTTGGCCATGTCTCATCCTATCTTGTGTATCGTTACACAGCATGTGTACCGATACACAAGCGGGCGTCGATCGTGATCACATCCGGGCCTGGGTGCCGTACGCGGGATTCACCGTCTTCGGCGCGTTCTGGGGCGTGTGGGGGGCGTCCGTTCCCGCCATCCGCGATCAGGCCGGGCTGACTGATGGCCAGCTGGGCGCGGCGCTGCTGTTCATCGCCGCCGGCGCCCTGCCCGCCATGCCTCTCGCGGGCCGGGCCGTGGACCGGTGGGGGCATCGCGTCACGGCGATCACCCTCACCTCTCTCGGCATCGCCGGCATCGCCGTGGCGATCAGCGCTCGCGACCTGCCTGCCTTATCCATGGGTCTGGCGGTTCTCGGCGCGTCGTCCGGCGCCGCGGACGTGGCGATCAACGCGGCGGCCGGCTCCGTCGAACGGGCCGGCGGCCGTCCGGTCATCACCCGGGCGCACGGCGTCTTCTCCTTGGCCGTGGTCGCGGGGAGCCTCGTCACCGGCCTGCTGAACGCCGCCGGCCTGCCCGTGGTCGTACCGTACGTGCTGGTCATGCTCGCCGCGGGCGCCGTGAGCGCCGCCATCGGCGCCGGCGATCGCGTGCGGGCCGATCCCGGCCGTCACGATCGCGCCCGCACCTCGACCGCGCACAGCCGGCCGGATCTGCGTGCCCATCTGCCGCTCCTGCTCGTCGCGGGCGGACTCGGCGCGCTCGGATTCGCCGTGGAGAACGCTCACCAGAGCTGGAGCGCCGTCTACCTCGCCGACACCGTGCACGCCGGTCCCGCGCTGGTCGGCGCCGGTCCCGCGGTCTTCGCACTTGCCGTCTCGCTCACCCGCTTCGCGATCAGCGCGGCGAGGGCCCGGCGCGCCTGGATCGTCCTCACCGCCGGCGCGGTGATCTCCGCGGCGGGGACGTCCCTGCTCGCCCTCACCGCGTCTCTCCCCCTCGCTCTGCTCGGGCTTGCCCTGGCCGCCGTCGGCACCGCCGTGCTCTTCCCCACCGTGCTCGGCCTGGCCACCGCCAACGTCCCCGCCGCCTCCCGCGGTGCCGCCACCTCGGTCGTGTCCACCTCGGCCTATCTCGGCTACCTCGCCGGGCCGGTGTACGTGGGGCACTGGGCGCAGGCGACCGGCCTGCGGGGCGCCATGCTGGCCGTGGCGGCACTCGCCGCGGCCTTGGCGCTGCTGGCATGGCCCGCGCTCAGAGCCGTCGCCCCCTCCCCCGCACGGCGCGGCACCGCCGAAACAGGAGCGACAGGCGGGCCGCGTGCGTAACGGGACAGCTCGTCGAGGGCGCGCCCAGGTCCAGGCATGGAGACGATGACCTTTGGCGCCGGCTCCGGCTGTAGCGGTGCCAGAGCCGATCGGCCACCCTGCGGCGATCTCGGCCACGGCGGCGGTCAAGTCCGTCTGGAGTGACCCGCTGGTTGCCGGCGATCGACGGCACATACCCCACACCGCGCTCCTCCAGCATCCGCCGCAGCCTCCCGGACTGCACTTCGCCCCCGACGGCGAGGCCGTTGCAGAGGTCCACCTCGCCGACGGCGTCGCCCGCGGCAAGATCGCCCAGCCCTGTCTGGCGCGCTTCCCCAACGAGAGCGGTCATGACCTGCGCATCAGCGGGATCGACATGCTGCGCATCGAAGACAGCCTGATCACCGAGGTGTGGTCGGTCTCCGGCGGAAGGTCCGGACGCGCCTTCTACGACAACTGAGGATCTCGTGTTCTCTCGGGCGATCACGATCGCGGAGTCCATGGCGAGGTCAGTCGTGAGCATCACCCGGCGATGCCGGATCGCCTACCTGTCAGGTAATCGCCCTGCTTATCGGGACATGTCAGGATCTGGGACGTACCGAAACGCGAATCCTCCGGAGAACACCATGACCGCATACGTGATCGCCCACCTACAGGAAGCGGCCCCGCACCCGGAGATCGCCGAGTACATGGAACGCCTCCCCGCCACCTTCCAGCCATACGGCGGCCGCTACCTCGTCCACGCCACCCGGCACGAGGTGAAGGAAGGCGCCTGGCCCGGACACGTCGTCATGATCGGCTTCCCCGGCATCACCGAGGCGCGGGCCTGGTGGGACTCGCCCGCCTACCGCCAGATCGCCCCGCTCCGTTCGCGCCACATCGAGGGCGACATCATCATGGTCGACGGCGTACCTGACGACTACCAGCCCACGGCCGCCGTCTCCGCGATCCGGGAAGCGACGACCCAGCCCGCGTAGGCCGGCTTCACGGCCGGTTCGGGCGGTGGCCGCCTGGCTGAGGGGGCCCTGAGTCAGAGGTGAGCAGGGCCTGCTCAGGTGCCGGGGTCGTCGCCGGAGGCACGATCTTCGCATGAGACGTGCATGCCTGGCCCAACTTGATCACCAACCTGTACGTCGCGGGCGTGGAGTTGTGGGCTTCTTCGTCGTCGGTTTCCCTGCGGGGGTCTTCGCAGTGGTCAGGCCGGTGACGGTGCAAACGTCGTGGCGCGGGGCGGGTTGGTCGCTGCGACGCCCGCGTGGCCGCCCCGGTCCTGACCGGAAGGGTTTCGGTGCCCGGCCAGGGCTGAGGGTCTTGGCGCGCAAGTGCCGAAACCCTCGACGCACACGAGCGGGCGACAGATGCTGCAGCAGAGCAGGCTCCTCTCAGGGGCGGCGCAGGTCGGCTGCCAGGACCGGGCCGGCCGGGGGTGGGCGTGGACGGCCAAGATCAGCCAAGTCCAGTGGTCGGCCGCCCTCGGATCACGGATCTTGGGACAGGTCCAGCAGAGGGTCTGATTGAGCAGGCGGAAAGTGTGCTCGATGTCGAAGCGACGCAGGAACGCCCGCCACATCCCGTCCACTTCGTCGGAATCGCCCCGCTGGGCAGACGGTCCACCTACAGGCGGATCACGGTGCCCTCGATCATCGGCAGTTCAGCCGAATCGACCCAGGCCGCACGGCGGGTCAACCTCGGGTGCAGCTGATCCGAACCCGGGCGGTGGCCGTGCCGTACAGGTGATCCCGGGCGGTTGACGTCCACCAGTTGCCGGGGAATGCTCACCACCCTCGTCGACGGCCGAGCTGCTCGGCGTGATTGGTCGTTTCGGAGCTACCGACGTCCTCGTCCACCTTCACCAGGTACGGGAGGCCGACCAGGCGAAGCCGTGGCGACCCTCGACGCCGGGCCCTGGACGCGCTTGGCCAAGATGTTGGTGAACCGCGGCCGGCAGGCACCTGCTTGCTTGGATTGTGAGCTGGGCGAAGGCCCCTGTCTTCCCCCGGCATCCTCCTGCCGTCGGCGGCCCGGGCCGCGGGCGGCGGGCGGCGGGTTCATGCCATGGCATGAACCCGCCTTGGCTGGATCTTGAAACGTTTACCGCATTTCTAGGAAGCTGCTGTGGTGCGTTATGTTCTGGCCGTAATTGCCATGCTGCTCGCTCTGGTCGTACCCGCTCCGGCGCAGGCGTCCACCGGCGATTTCTGGGTCGAGTTCAAGGCCCAGGCGAACCTCAAGTCCGCGCCCGCCATCAAGGACTGGTCGGCTCGGGGAGCCGCGGTGGTGGACGAGCTCCGCTCCACCGCCACGTCCAGCCAGGCGGGCGTCGTCGGACTGCTGAAGGATGCCGGGGCCTCCTACACCTCCCTCTACATCAACAACTCGATCTACGTCCGGGGCGGCTCCGCCGTACTGATGGAGAAGATCGGGAAGGATCCGGCGGTGGCGCGCGTCCGCGCGCCGCGGGTCTACGAACTGCCGCAGCCGTCGCTGGGGGCGGCCGGGACGCCGGAGTGGGGCGTGAGCGCCATCCAGGCCGACAAGGTGTGGGACGCGTACAAAACCACCGGGACCGGGATCGTCGTCGGGAACATCGACTCGGGGGTGGACTTCCAGCACCCGGCGCTCGTCTCGACATATCGCGGCAACAACGGCGACGGCACGTTCACGCACGACTACAACTGGTACGACCCGACCCAGATCTGCGCGGGGACGCAGCCGTGCGACAACTTCGGGCACGGCACGCACACCATGGGCACGATGGTCGGCCAGGGCGGGATCGGGGTCGCGCCCGGCTCCAGGTGGATCGCGGCCAAGGGCTGCCCCAACTTCCAGTGCACCGACGTGACACTGGCGCTGGCGGCGCAGTGGATGCTCGCCCCGACCGCCGCCGACGGTTCCGCGCCCGACCCGGCCAAACGCCCGAACATCCTCAACAACTCGTGGTCGTCCGCGCCCGGTGACGAGTGGTATCGGGACTACGTGCGGCAGTGGGTGGCTGCCGGGATATTTCCCGCTTTCGCGGTCGGCAACGACGGGCCCTCCTGCGGGACGCAGCACTCGCCCGGCGAGTACCCCGAGTCCTACGCGGTCGGGGCCGTGGACCAGAACGGGCTGATCGCGAGCTTCTCCTCCCGGGGCACGGACGGGACGCCGGACAGCAAGCCGGACATCGTCGCGCCCGGTCAGGGGATCCGCTCCAGCGTTCCAGGCGGCGGCTACCAGGTGCAGAACGGCACCTCGATGGCCACCCCGCACGTCAGCGGCGCCGTGGCGCTGCTGTGGTCGGCCACGCCCGCGCTGGTCGGCGACATCGCCGCCACCCGAGCCGTGCTCTCCGCGACCGCGCGCGATCACGACGACACCTCATGCGGCGGCACGCCCGAGGACAACAACGTCTACGGCGAGGGGATGCTCGACGTCTACCGCGCCGTCGGAGCCTCCCCGCGCGCCGGGACCGGGACCCTCACCGGGACGATCAACGACAAGAGCAGCGGGAAGCCGCTGGCCGGCGTCCGGGTCACCGCCACCGGGCCCCGCACGCTCGACACCGTGACGGGCTCGGACGGAGCCTTCCGCCTCTACCTGGACCCGGGCGACTACTCCGTCAGCACCGCGCTGTTCGGGTTCGACGCCTCCGTCGTCGACGGCGTACGGCTGGCCACCGGAGCATCGGTCACGCGGGACCTCGCCCTCACCGCCACCCCCACGGCGAAGGTCCAGGTCAAGGTCACGGACGCATCCGGGCACGGATGGCCGCTCCCCGCCACGATCGCCATCGAAGGAAAGACCTGGTCCACCGAACCCGGCGACGGCTCGGCGACGCTCGACCTGCCGAAGGGCGGGCCGTACGAGGTCCGGGTGACACCCCGCTACCCGGGCTACCAGGCGGTCACCGGCCAGATCACGGTCAGCGGGGACGCGACGCAGAAGTTCAAGGCCGTGCTCGACCCGGCGGCGTGCGCCGCGGCGCCCGGCTACGACGCGGCCTGCAAGGCACTGGCCGGCGGGCTCGTGTACGGCGACGTCACCGACGCCAACACCCGCAAGCCGGTCGTCACCGCCTCGGTGTCGGCCGACGGCGGCGCCCCGAACGCCTCTCAGGCCCCCGACGGGTTCTACTGGGTGTTCGTCCCCGCGTCCGGGAAGCCGGTCGTCGCCGCCGAGCAGCGCGGCTACCAGCCGGCCTCCGCCCGGGTCCGCTCCGGCGCCGACCAGGTGTCCAGGATCGACTTCGCGCTCAAGGCCGGACTGCTCTCCGTGGCGTCCGACGACGACATCTCCCGATCCGTACAGCTCGGCGACAAGCAGCGGGAGCGGATCACCCTGACGAACCGGGGCACCGCCCCGGTGACGTACTCGCTGGCCGAGTCGCGGCAGCAGGCACCGGCGCTCGGCGCGGGCGCTCCGCTGCGGCGGGTCGCCGTACCCGGGTTGAGCCCCGGCGTGAACCCGCCCGCGGGGAACGCCGCCGTCGCGGACGGGCCGTCCTCGGACGCCTGGGGCGCGGTCGCCGACTACCCGACGACCATCAGGGACAACGCGGCCGCCTACCACGACGGGAAGGTGTACTCGTTCGGCGGTTCGCTGCTCGGCGAGGGCGGGACTCCTGCCTCCTACGCGTACGACCCGGTGGAAGGCGGGTGGACGCGGCTGGCGGACATGCCGGAGGCGCGGCAGAAGCCCGCGTCCGGGTTCGTGGACGGGAAGTTCTACGTGGTCGCCGGGTGGGGGCCGCAGGGCGAACCGGGTGCCACCACGCTCGTCTACGATCCCGCCGCCGATCGGTGGACGAAGGGGGCCGACAACCCGCGGCCCTGGGGGGCGGTGGGCTCTGCCGTACTGGAGGGGAAGATCTACTCGGTCGGCGGGTGCACCGGCGAGTGCCAGACGGCTACCGACCAGGTCACCGTCTATGACGTGGCCGGTGACCGGTTCCGCGAGGCCGCGCCGTACCCGGAGCCGATCTCGTGGGCGGCCTGCGCCGGGATCGACGGGAAGGTGGTCTGCGCCGGCGGGCTGGCCGCCGGTCCGGAGGGCACGCGGCGCGCCTACGCCTACGATCCGGCGGCCAACCGGTGGAGCAAGGTCGCCGAGCTGCCGACCGACCTGTGGGCCAGCAGCTACTCGGCGGCCAGCGGGCAGCTCGTCGTTGCAGGCGGTGTCACGCAGGGTGGCAGCGTACTGACCAACGAGGCGTTCGCCTACGACCCGGACGCCGACACCTGGAGCGCGATCGCCAACTCCCGCTACGCCCTCTTCCGCGGTGCGGGGGCGTGCGGTTTCTACAAGATCGGCGGCGCCAACGGGCCGCGCGTCACTCCCTTCAGCGAACTGCTCCCCGGGTACGACGGCTGCGATCCCGCAGGGACCGACGCTCCCTGGCTGTCCGAGAGCCCCACCCGGGGCACCCTCTCCCCCGGCGCGACCGCGCGTGTCACGCTGACTCTCGACGCCCGGCGGCTCACCCAGCCGGGCATCCGGTCCGCCCGCCTGACGATCAACGAGGACACGCCGTACCCGGCTCCGCACCTCGACGTCACCCTCAAGGCCACCCCGCCGAAGCACTGGGCGATGGTGTTCGGTCAGATCCTCTCCAGGTCCTGCGACGGCACGACCGCGCCGCTGCCCGGAGCCACGCTGACCACTCGCGGCCAGACCCTGGGAACCACGGTGGACGGGCGGTACTCCGGCTGGTTCAAGCCCGGCCTCCACACCTTCACCGTCACCGCCGATGGCCACAAACCAGCCGATTTCACCGCCCGCACCCTCCCCGCCACCGAAACCCGCCACAGCCTGACCCTCACCCGTACCCCTTGCACCGGCTAGACGATGCACCCGATTTCGGTTGTCAGACAACGACCCCTTCATGTCTGGGTGCCGGATGATGGAAGATCGCTAGCGCCGCCTCGTCCGCGCGCGGGGGCGGCGGCTCCCCGGGGTCGATCCCGCCGGCCGTGGCGAAGGCCGGCGCCGGCGGGTCCCGGAACAGCGGCTGCCCGCGTGCGGCGAGAGCCGGTGAGCACCCTGGCGGGTGACGACATGGCCGGCCGTGGGCGGTGCGAAGTGCGTGCCCAGGACGAGCGGGAGACCTAGCTCTACAGGCTGTAGAGTATGCGCGGTACCGAAGGAAAGGGTGGATTGTGCTGCGCTGGTTTCGGGTCGTGGCGGTGGCCGAGGCGTGCTCGTGGGCTGGACTGCTGGTCGGGATGTTCTTCAAGTACGTGACCGAGACCGGCGAAATCGGCGTGAAGGTCTTCGGGCCGATCCACGGCGGGCTCTTCCTGCTGTACGCGGCCGGAGTGGTGCTCTCGGCGCGAGAGGCGGGCTGGAGCCGGAGCACCGTGGTGCTCGGCCTGGCCTGCGCGGTGCCGCCGTTCACCTCGGTGTGGTTCGAACGGCGGATGGCGGCACGCACGGCGGCCAATCAACTCGCCTGACCGTGCGCGTGCGGGGCAGCGGCGCGGCCGTCTTCTGCCGCGGCATCAACGTCGCGCAGGCCGAGGCGCTGACGGCCGTCGGCCGGATGCGCCCGGCAGGCCGCGCCGCGATCGAGACCGCCAAAACCGCCCGCCGCCGGCCCTGGCACGCGCCTTTTGGACCGGCGGATGCGAATCTACGAGCCCAGCTGTGACCAGGGGCGGGCTGGCAGCCGATGCCCGAACAACGATCACGCAGAGCCACATTGCCCATGATGACGGCGACCCGAGCGCCGGGCCAGGTAGGGCGATCACGCACCGAGCCAGAACTCACATGGCGAGCAGGATCGTTCTCGTCGATGGCGGCCGCTCCTGGGGTTCCTCAACCCCGTAACCCTCGCCGGATCCAGCAGCGCCTGGACGGTCTGTCACCGGACGAGTACGAAGCCGTCGACCACGTCAGGCATGGTCAACCCGACCCGGCTACCATCCAACCCAACCCCACCTCGGCCAGACAGCCCAGTCTCCGGCAAACCGGGGGAACCTCAGCCATCGGCTCTGGAATGGTCCGATCATGCACACTCGGCTCCTCTTCGTGCGCCGCGGGGACTCCCACCACAAGAGCGACGGCATCATCGGTGGGCCGAAAGGCTGCTGCGGCCTCACCGATATCGGACGTGGACAGGCCGCACCAAGGGCGCCAAGAAGGGCCGGCACCCGTCCCCCGGCCACCGTGCTGCGGATGCTCCGCGACCACGACGAGGCGAACGCCACGGCGCCATCGGCGTCGGCCCTGGGATGACCTACCAGGTCTCGCGTCAACGTTTCCGCTGGTCAGCCAAATGTGTTGGATGTTCGGCGGATGCTACGGCGACCCCATGTCGGCGTTCACACATCGACCAGCACCCACTGTCAATCAGCAGACGCCGATGCCGATCCCGGGCACCACGACGTCAAGGCGCCCGAACGACGGGGAGTCATACCGGGATCTATCACCCCGGGTGGTTCGTTGATCCACCAGACGCCAGCGTGGATCTTCCGCGATGGTGGGCGGAACCTGGGGCGCGTAGCGGGGAGACGGCATGGAGTCGGTAGTGGTGGACGGCGTTCGGCTCGGCTACGAGCGGGCCGGTTCGGGGCCCGCGGTGGTGCTGGTCGGCGGCACCGGCATGCCGCCGGTCGCCTGGCAGCTGTGTGGCCTGCGCGACACGCTGGCAGGCGCTGGGTTCGAGGTGGTCACTTACGCCGCACGCGGGGTGGCCCCCTCCGATGCCCCTGCCGCCCCCTACACCGTCGACGACCTGGCCGCCGACCTGGCGGGCCTGCTAGAGGCGCTCGGCCTGACCGAGACCGTCGTGGTCGGCTACTCGCTGGGCAGCTTCACCGCCGAGTTGCTCGCCCGCACCCGCCCGGATCTGGTGCGCGCAGCGGTGCTGATGGCCGGGGCTGGGCCGTTGACCGGAGTGCTGGACGCGGTATTGGCGGCAGAGACCGAGCTCATCGCCACCACCGGCCGCCTCTCACCCGCCTTCATGCGGCTGCAGACGCTGCTCAGCACCCTGCCACCGGGCGTCCTGTGCACCGACGACGCCCAGGTTCGCACCTGGCTGGAACTGCTCGGCGCCCAGGAAGCGGTGTGGACCTCCGCCGAAGGGGAGAACGGCCAATCGGCGGCCTCGGACCGATGGCTGCGCGACGAACACCGCATGGCCGCCCTCGCCCAGATCGCCGCGCCGGTGCTGGTGCTGGCCTTCGAGTACGACCTGTACTTCCCACCCGGCTCTGGCAGGGTCGCCGCTGCCGCACTCCCCGCCGGGCACTTCGCGCAGATCTCCGGCGCCGCGCACGGGGGTCTGCTCACCCATTCTGGCGAAACGACCAAGGCGATCCTGGCCTTCCTCGCTCACGTCGACCTGGACGAGGCCGACCGAAGTGCTGGTGAGAGCCTAGGCTGACAACGCCCCGGTCTCGCCTTCGCCAGTCTCGGCGAGCACCCGGTAGGCGCTGGCCGCCGAAGGGCGGCGGCCCTGGTTCTTGCCGGAGGGGATGACCAGCTTGGCCGTGATGTCGGGCGCCGGCACGCCCCGCTCCCGCAGCGACCGGGCGTAGGCGATCATGTCATCGTCGAACACCTTCGGCCTGCCACCATGGCGGCCGCGCTCACGGGCCGACGCCTGGCACTCCACGGGGACAGCCGGAATGGCCTTCAGGGAGGATCGGACCGGATTTTGGCGCTACCAGGGCGGTAGCCGAGTGCCGGCGGACTTGCGAGGTGGACAGGCCGGCCTCGTCCAGCAGAGGTGCGCAGCAGCCGGAGCCAGACGCCGACGTGCACGGATCGGCGGGGCAGGCTGACCGTGCCGGATGTCAGGCCCTGGAACGTGAGCCGGTCCGTGACCAGGATGTGCTCGGGCGCTGCACGGTCCGGCGCGGGCTGGCCCAGCGCCTCGGCGCGCCAGAATGCCTGCTCGGTTTCGAGGCGGTGCCCGTGCGTGGGGCAGCTGAGCATGAGCGTGATCCAGGGGGGTTTGAGCATCCGAACGAAAACCCGCGTCTGGCCGGGGCGGCTTACCGTGGCGAGGGTCTTCTCGGCCCTACTTCCGGAAGATGTGGCAGGCGTGTCGATCCGCCTTACGGCAAGAGCTTGGTGAGAAGGGCGCGAAGTTCCTGAGCGCCGTCCGGGCCGAGGATGCCGTCGAGGTCGCGCTCCATGCCGTCCAGGGCTTCACGCACTGCGGGGATGCGGGCGCGGCCGAGGTCGGTGAGCTGCAGGGCATAGCGGCGTCGGTCGTGCGGGTCCTGGCCGCGGGACACGATGCCGGCCGTCACCAGTTCCTCGATGAGTGATGCGGTGGCCGGTTCGGTCAGGTGCAGGTATCGGGCCAGTTGCTCTTGCGGGCAAGAGCCGAGCCGGTCCAGGGCGGGCAGCAAGGCGAAGTGGCGGGTGCGCAGGCCGTACGCCGCGAGCCGATGATCGCCAAGACGGCGCAGCCGGTAGTGAGCCTGCGCGATCAAGTGCTCGATGCTGTGGATGGCGGATGGCCCGTCGTCGGCGACGAGCTTGGTCAGCAGCGCGGTGAGGCGCCCCCGTTCCGGGCCGGTGAGCGCGCCGGTGAGCTGGGCGTCGCGGTCGGCGACGGCGTGGCGCATGCCGTCCAGGGCGCTGCGGCCCGCCTCGGTCAGCGACAACACGTAGGTGCGGCGGTTGGCCGGGTTGCGGGTACGGACGACGTAGCCCGCCTCCTGGAGCCGATCGAGCAACCTGACCATGATCGTGCGGTTGATACCGAGCCGGTGGGCGAGATCCTGCTGGGAGGGGGCGTCTTCGTCGGCGAGGATGTCGAGCACCACGAACTCGCGCGACTGCGGCCCGTCCTGCACGGCGTGAGCGGTGACGGTGGTGAACACACGGCGCATCAGGTGGCCGGTGGTCGCATACAGCGGTCCGGACTCGTCGTCGACGACGTTGCTCACTTGGTCGGGCACAAGCCTCACCTCCTGGCGCGATGTTAGCAGTCTGATCGTTCTGCTGGTGACGGTTGCCAGGCAATTAGTTGGAATGTTGACAGTTGGAATAGTGCAGATCTAGAGTCCAGGCACAACTCAGTGAAGGACCTAATGATCATGAATACTGTCGCCGTCATCGACTCCTATCTCGCCTACACAGAGACCGGGCAGGGGGAATCGCCAGTGGTGTTCCTGCACGGCAGCCCCACCTCGTCCTACATCTGGCGCAACGTCATCCCGCACGTTGCCGATCGCGCCAGGGTCTTGGCCCCGGACCTGATCGGGATGGGCGCCTCCGGAAAGCCCGACATCGGTTACCGCTTCGCCGACCACGCCCGCTACCTGGACGCGTGGTTCGAAGCCATGGGGCTGGAGGAGGCCGTCCTGGTCGGCCACGACTGGGGCGGCGCACTGGCCATGGACCGTGCCGCCCGCCATCCCGGCCGGGTGCGCGGCGTCGCCCTCCTGGAGACGTTCCTGCGGCCGCAGATGTGGGTGGAACTGCCGCAGGACGTGATCGACCATTCCAAGGCGCTGCGCACCCCCGAGCTCGGCGAGCGGTTGTTGCTGGAGGAGAACGCCGCCATCGAGTACGCCCTGCCCCACCCCTTCGCCATCAGGACAGGCCTCAGCCCGCACGACCACGACGTCTACCGCGCGCCCTACCTCGACCCGTCGTCCCGCCGTCCGCTACTCCAGTGGCCGCGCGAGATTCCCTTCGACCGCGAACCGGCCGATGTGGCCGAACGCATGGACGCCTACGGCGTATGGCTCGCCACCAGCCCAGAGGTGCCCAAACTGCTCCTCACGGTTGAAGACGGCGTCGGTATCGCCTCCCCGCAGATCGTGGACTGGGCCCGCCAGAACATCGCCGCCCTCGAAATCGAAGGCATTGGACCCGCCGGCCATCAGGCCCCCGAGGACCAGCCGCACGCCATCGGCCAGGCCATCGCCAGCTGGCTGAACCGGCACCACCTCCTCTCTCCGGCGTCGTCATCCCGGCCCGAGTTGGGCTGATCGCGCACGATGGCCATCTTGGGTTCACAGCCCTTCCCGCAGCTCGACGCGATGTGATCTTGTCAGGCACGTAGGGCGAGTAGGCCGCTCGACGGCCTGCGGCGCCGTCGTCGCACCCGACGTCTTCCGACGATGCGCCCGTGCCGAGGGCCTGGTGCTTCATGGGCTCGGGCGGGTGGAGTGATGTCGGGATCAGTGCGTGGACGCAGATGGGTGAGCTGAACGGGCCGACCGGGTTCTTGAAGGTCCGTGGCCGCCGGTACCGCTACCCGGATGGCACCGAGGACGTGTGGGACATCGTTGTGGGCGGCGCGACTGTCGCGGGCGTCGCCGTGACCGAGGATGAGCAGGTGGTGCCGGCCCGGCAGTACCGGCCGGGGCCTGGTCGCGCACGACCTGGTCCGCAAGTCGGTCACCGAGACCATTGCGCGACTGCAGGCCGTCCAGCTGCATCTGCGCGTCGCCGACGCCCTCGAACACATCCATGCGGACCGCGAGTCCGTCGCCGAACGCCTCGCCTACCACCTGCGGGGCGCCGGCCCCTAAGCGCCACGAGGACGGGTCTTCCGGCTTGGTCTCCAGGAGACCGAGGGCTTGCAGCGGTTCGAGGCGTTCGAGGCAGTCCGCGGCATCGACGCCGATCGCGCGGGCGAGCAGGTCGAGGTCCACACCGCGGTCGATGACCGCGGCGATGCGCAGCAGGCCGTGAGCACTGTCGTCGAGACCGGACATCCGATCGCGGACGACGTCTCGCACGGTGGCCGGCACCCCGGCCCGTACTGACGCGCCGCCGTCGCCGAGCGAGCCGCCGTCGCTGAGCAGCCGGGACAGCTCCTGGACGAAGAACGGATTGCCGGCGGTGCGCGCATGGATGCCGCGGGCGACTTCGGCACCGGGATCGTGGCCGGTCTCGCGGCGGATGAGCTCGGTCACGTCGGTCAAGCCGAGCGGGCCGAGCCGGATCCTGCGGTGGCCGGGCAGCCGGCCGGCCGCAGCCAGGACCCGCGACAGACCAGAGCCGGGTGTGGGTGCGCGAAGCTCGCGTTCGCCTATCGGAACCTGGAATCGGCCGTCCAGATCGCGTAGCGCACCGATGATCACCGTGCCGGCGGGTAGCCGGGCTGTCAGGTGGCCGAACCGCTGGAGCGAGGCGGCGTCGGTCCATTGGAGGTCATCGACGATCAGCAGCGTGGGCCGTTGTGCCGAGGCCTGCCCAACGGCGGTGACGACCTGCTCGAACAGGCGAAACTGGGCACCGCTGTCGGGAATGGCCGGCGCGGCGGCGTAGTCGTCTCGCGAGTCCAGGAGACTGCCGAGCTCACTGGCGAGCCACTTCTCCCGCAGCGGCGCGGGTCCTTGGCGGCACCCTTCTGATTGATCATCAGGTTGCCGGCCGTGTCGTTGACCACGGTGGCCGCATCAACGGCATCCCACCGCTCGCCGTCGAAGGAGCCCCGTTCGAAGCGGCCGGCGAGCATGCAGCTGACCTGGACCCGGCCGTATGCGTCAATGCAATCGGTACGCAGCACGACCGCCCCGTGCGGCGCCGAGACCGGGGGCCACGGCGAACGCCTCGCGCACCGTGACCAGCAAATACGATCGAGCGCCGCACGTGGGAGCCTTACGACAGACCGTTGCATCAGCCGGGGACAAGGCTCGCGTAGCGAGGGTCTCGGGCGCCGGCATAGACAACGACCATCGTGAAGTGGGCCGGCTCTGGGCCTTGGCTGCTGTAGGCGTGCGGGCGGTCGCCTCGCATACGGAGCGCGTCTCCTGCGGCGAGTTGGAAGAGTGCCCCGCCGACGGTGACCGCGACGCTGCCCGAGTGGAGCTGCAACAGTTCCCGGGTGCCGGGCGGATGCGCGGGTGTGGAGATCGTGTCGCCGGCAGGCAGCCGGAACTCCCAGAGCTCGGTGAAAGGCGGCTGGCTGTCGTTGATCAAGAGCCTGGTGCGGCCTTCGGAGCGAACCACGGCGTCGGCGGCACGGGAAACGCGTCCGAGCTCTTCCGGGGGCTCCACCAACTCGCCGATCGAAACACCGAGCGTGGCGCTGATCCGAGCGAGCGTCGCGATGCTGGGGTTGGTGCGCATGGTCTCGATTTGCTGGAGCATGCCGCGGCTGACGCCGGACCGTGTGGCCAGCTCTTCGAGCCGCCAGCCTCGGTTTTGACGTGCGGCGCGCAGGTTTGCGGCGAGGGTGTGGCCTACGGCCTCGGCGGGATCGGTCATGGCGCAATGCTGCCCTAGGGTGCAAAATAGTGCGACTATGACACAAGATATTGGTCGCACCGAGCGTCGAGCGGTGCGGCGGCTGCTCGGCGCCAGCTTTGTGGACTTCCTTGGCTCGGGGCTCTTCTTGGCCTTCTCGGCCGTCTACTTCACCGGCGTCGTCGGGCTCGCCGCAGGCCAAGTCGGACTGGGCATGAGCATCGCGGGTGCCGCGGCCATAGCCGCCGCGATACCGCTGGGCCGGGCGGCCGACCGCTACGGTGTCCGGCGGGCACTGGTGCTGGTGCATGCCCTACGCGCTGCCGGAACCGCCGCTTACGCCTTCGTCGGAGATTGGTGGGGGTACCTCGTAGTCGTCACGATCATCACGGTCGCCGACCAGATCGCGACCGCACTGACCCAGGCGTACGTAGCAGAGATCGTCGAAGGAAACAGCCGGGTCAGGGTGCTGGCCTCGTATCGGACTGTGATCAATCTGGCGATCAGCATCGGCGGTCCACTCGGAGGGCTGCTGGCCGGCACCGGACTCTTCCGGACCATCATCCTGGCCAACGCGGCAGCCTATCTTTTGGTCACTGCGGCCTTCGCCACCCTGCCCCAATCGGTTCGAACCGAAGAGCCCGCCCCGGTCCGGCGGGGCTTGGGCGTACTACGTGACCTGCGGCTACTCTCGCTGGCTTGTGTGGATGGCGTACTGCAGCTCTGGCAACCAATCCTCAACCTCGCCTTTCCGCTGTGGCTCGCCCAAGCGACCACGTTGCCGAACGGCTTACTTGGGGTGCTGTACGCCATCAACACAGTCCTCGCGCTCGTCTTTCAAGCTCTCATAGCACGCCACATCACCAGCCTCAGAGCTGCCCGGCGATATCAGCCCGTCGCTGCGGCATTCGCTGCCGCTGCCTGTCTGTTGTTCTGGTATGCGGCCCAGTCGATACCCCTTGCACTGTTCTGTGCTGCGCTGGTGATGCTCACCGCAGCGGAATTGATCGCTGTCCCCGCGGCCTGGACGTTGTCGTACGCCTTTTCTCCAGATGACCAGAGAGGCGAGTACCTGGCGGCGTTCGGCATGGGTCGCTCGGTCAGCCGCTACGTTCTCGGCCCCATCTTGATCACCGGCATGCTCCAACTGGTGGGCGGTTGGACCTGGGGCGTCCTGGCGCTGCTCTTCGCCGCCGCAGGCATCATCGCACCTCTGACCATCAGGAACGCAGATGTAACGCGGTCGGCCACAAGCTGACCAATATCTGCCTGGCACCTGTCGCTCAACCCCTACCGGTCCTTGTCGTCCTCGTCGTCGGCGTCCGGTTCGGACCCAAGATCGCTCCGCTGCCGCCAACTGTGAGGTCTGCCATGAGGTTGTCAGTGACGCCTGTCATCACGTCCCCAGGCCGAGCAGCAGGGTGTCGTAAAGATCGATGGGGATGTCCAGGCTGAAGGCGAATTTTTCGGCAGGCGCAATGCCGCCGCTCGAAGGCGAGCACTGAAATGCTGTTTCATCCGTCCAGCTGTTCGCGCCGACCATGAAACAGAGTTCGCCCTGGATGCGCTCCACCGACGGCGCTGTTTCACAGGCGGAACCGCCCCTTGGGGGCCATCACTGAAGTGATCTCAGCGAATTTCTGGTAGCCAGTTGTGCTCGAAATGGGTGAGGACAAGGGCGGCGCGGGCGATGTCGCCGATCGCGCTGGGACTGGCAGTG
>NZ_BMRC01000053.1 GCF_014648435.1 Nonomuraea spiralis | reverse complement strand
ATGTCGCCGGGGCGGAGCTCGAAGCCGTCCCAGCGGTTGCTGTCGTACATACTCGTCTCGTAGCGGCGCACGGCCGTCATCCTTGCAGCGGATCCGATCCCGTGCGGCCCAGATGCTTCACCGCACGACATCCTGCCGAGGGCTCAAGACTGAGGTTCCGAAGGGCGTCGCGCAACAGTACGTAGCGCAGCACCCGCCCATAATGTCCGATCTCGAACACTCCGCGAGGGCATCATGAAGGCTAGAGGATGAGCGCCGAACGGCGGCTACGCGCGCGTCTACCTTGGACGCAAATCACGCTAGGTAATCGCATTGCCGCCACCGGGCAGCTCGGTATGGCCGCTCCCGGACTGATCCGGCTGGCCGTCGTGAGCCCAGGTCAGCGATCCATTGCCGCCTGCCGTCGGGGTGCGGTCAGAACTGGCAACCATCAACTTCGCTGAAGCTCGGGGTGCGGTCGCCACTCACGAACAAGTGCGGTCGGTAGTTGCAAGCAAAACCAGGCGTTGAAGTGCGGCGACTCGCCCGGCTTCAGCGGAGGCGGCGGCGACACCGAGTAGACGACACCGCCGATGGCCAACAGGACAACGGGCCAGGTGGCTGCCCGCCACGGCTTGTAGCCGAAGCGGACCGTGACGTCCTGCAGAAGGCCCCACACCCGACCGAGCAGCGCCCGATCATGCGCGGAACACCGCGACTCCAGCACCGTGTACGTCAGCCCGTTAACGCGCAGCGGACGGGGCCAACGCCCAGGATCATCGCGCAGCAAACCCACCCGGACACGTTCGAGGATGACAGTCCCATCAACATCGCGCCCGGGCAGCAGGGCAAGCTCGGCGGCTTGCAGCCCACGCGCGTCGAGCGCAGCACCGGGATTAGCAAGCACTGCGCCCTCAAGGTCCAGGCCGAGCGTGATCTGGGTGCCGACGAAGCGGCCTTCACCATGGACCGTCATGCCGCCGCACACCACGTCCGAGCCGACCTCGTTACGCGTGAAGCGCAGCGCAACGGCACCCGGGTTGTCGAGTACGGCGTCGCCGAGCAGGACTCGGCCGAAGGTACGGCTGTTGCTGATGCGCACCTCACCGCGGGCCTGCAGGTAGCGCAGCCGCTGTGGCCCTCGGAAGGTAGACCTCTCGACAAGCAGACAGCTGTCGCGGCTGTTGTCCAGGTACGCGCCCTCCAGGAGAATGCCGCCGCTGACCGTGGTGCCGGCGAGACTGATCCGGCCGACGACCACGGTCACGCCCGAAGCCTTGAGAGAGCCGATGGACGCGCGGTCGAGTGTCAGGCAAGGACCATCCTCGTTACGCAGGTCCGCGCCCGTCAGGCACCGGTTCGCATCCAGCCGAGCGCCGACCGAGCGGATCTCGCCAGTGGCCGCGAACCCTTCCATTCACCAGACGCCGCCGTTCACAGCCAACCCACCGCCGCTCAATGCCGCACCGGCGCGGCGATTCAGTCTGGCGCCGTTCAACCTAAGGCTGACACCGATGTGAGCGTTCATCAGGCGCATGCCACCGTCGGCTCGCAGCCGGTCAGCGACCCCGCAGGGCTGCTTGAGGAGGTCGTCGGAAATGTCCTGTCCGAGGTCTCTTCCGACGCCAACAAGTGTCGCCTAACGTAACAGCGATGCGGCCCTTTCAATGAACCTGTCGACAGCCTGCCGAACCTCGCCCATGCGCTTATCCAGTTCCTCGAAGGTTGCCAGCGTGTGGATGTCAGCAGCGAGTTCCATCGCCGCGCCGGCAAGCCGTAGAGCCTCATCATCGTCCGTGAGCAGGCGTACCAGGCAAAGCGCTCGCCACGCAGCGGCTCGACTCTGATTCTGAGTTCCCCGTGGCGATGAGTCGTACTCGCCGGAGTTAAGGCGGACGCCTTCGCGTTGTATCTGCCCGATCCGGGACGGACGCTGGCCTCGGTGACTGAGGACTTGGGGATGTGCAGACTGAGGGCGGCTGGAGTAGCTGGGCCGTCCTACGCCGAACTTAGCCTGACCCCATTTCAGCCATAACGTGGAATATGTCTGGAAATGCTAGCTCAACCTGCATTGATCATTTAGCTGGAGAAGTCGCCCAAGTCGTGATCATGCACGTGCGGGCCTATCATCTGGGTCAACAAGTGGTGCTCCTGAGGGGGATGCGCCCGTTGGTGCGTCTCGCGGGAGGCACATGGAACACGACGTTGACGTCGAGGGGCTATCGATCGAATTGCCTTCTCGATGGTCCGATTCGATCAAAGTGGACAAGAACATCGCACGCCAGCTCCTTTGTCCACCACGCAAGGCCCGTCTTGTCAATGAGAACCAGTCAGTATGGGCGGTCGCGGAGGACCAGCGCTGGCCTGTCATCAAAAGTCCCACCCCGGAATACGTGCACCTCATCCGGAAAAAGGAGCGGTTCGCCTGGGGCGGTCCCGCCGCGGCGCACGCTCCAGCCGAAGTAAGGGCATCTCTCGAGGGAGCCTTTCACCTGCCCGGCCTCGACGCGCAGAGCCCGCGAGGGTTGCGTGCACCCCAGACCGGCGCTCTCCTGGCCGTCTTCGCCCACTGGACCACCGGAAGCCAGCACCCGGCAACGGTCGTGATGCCCACCGGCACGGGCAAGACCGACACTATGGTGGCGATCTACGCAGCCGCGCGCCCGAAGCGCCTGCTGGTCCTCGTACCCTCCGACGTGCTGCGCGGTCAGACCGCGGGCAAGTTCGAGACCCTTGGCATCCTGCCTGAACTGGGCATCGTCACCGGCCCGTTCGAACGCCCTGTGGTAGGCCGCGTGGAGCACCACTTCGAGTCGGGCGACAGCGCCCGCTCCTTCGCGCAGGCGTGCAACGTGGTGGTCACTACCCCCGCCGCCCTTTCGGGCTTCCCCGAAGACGTCCGGACTATCTTCCTGGCCGAGTTCAGCCACCTGTTCATCGACGAGGCGCACCACGTGGCGGCCAGAACCTGGAGCGAGATCCGCGACGCCTTCGACGGCCGGCCCGTCGTTCAGTTCACCGCCACCCCCTTCCGGACGGACGGGCGCCCCCTTGGCGGACGAGTTGTTTACGCCTTCCCGCTGCGCGAAGCGCAGGCTCATGGATATTTCGCCGGCATCGACTACATCTCCGTGCTGAGCTTCGACGACCCGGACAGGGACATCGCCGAACGCGCCCTGTCGTGCCTGCGCACCGACCTCGACACCGGCCGCGATCACCTCCTCATGGCGCGGACCAGCTCGATCAATCGGGCCATTGAGCTGCTGAACCTGTACGAGGAGCTCGCGCCGGACCTCAGCCCCGTGGTCATCCACAGCAAGCTCAGCGGCAGGAAGGCCAAGGCCGCCCTCGACGCGCTCGATCAACGCCACTCGCGCGCGATCATCTGCGTGGGGATGCTGGGAGAAGGTTTCGACCTGCCGCAGCTCAAGGTCGCGGCACTCCACGACACGCACAAGAGCCTCGGTATCACGCTGCAGTTCATCGGCCGTTTCGCCCGCGTGTCCTCAACGACGGTGGGCAACGCGACCGTGGTGGCTTCACGATCCGACGCACCCTTCGACGAGCAGCTTCGTCAGCTTTATGCGGAGGATGCCGACTGGAACCTCATCGTCCGCGACCTGTCCCAGCAGGCCGTCGGCGAGCAGGAGGACGCCAGCGACTTCGAGGCCGCATTCGGCTCCGGGCCGGAAGAGGTGTCCATCAAGTCGGTGCTGCCGAAGATGAGCGCGGTGGCGTACAGAACCGGCTGCCAGGACTGGACCCCGACGAACGTCTACCAGGTCTTCCCCGAGGAGAATCTGCTCACCTACCCCATCGCCGTCAACAGGCGCGATCGTGTGCTCTGGTTCGTCACCCAGGAGCAGGCTCCCATCCAGTGGGGCCAGCTTCCCGCTGTGGAAGAAGTCGTTCACCACCTTTACGTCATGTACTGGGACGAAGCCCACGGCCTGCTGTACATCAACAGCACCAACAACGACAGCCTCCACGAGGACCTGGCCACGGCCGTGTGCGGGCAGACCGCGGACCGCATCACCGGCAAGCGGGTCTACCGCGTCATGGGCGGCATCGACCGGCTCGTGCCCACGAACGTCGGCGTCCTGGACGTCAGGAACCGTAACCGGCGCTTCTCCATGCACGTCGGAGCCGACGTCGCGGAGGGCTTCGCCGATGCTGAGAAGCACACCAAGGCTCAGACCAATATCTTCGCGACCGGGTTCGCCGCCGGCGTCCGCACAAGCGTCGGAGCCTCGCTCAAGGGCCGGATCTGGAGCCGCCGAACCGCCGAGTCGCTCAAGCACTGGGTCGACTGGTGCGATGAGATGGGGCGCAAGCTGCTCGACGACAGCATCAACATCGCCCATGTTATGGACAACTTCATCCAGCCCGAGGACCTCGAAGACTGGCCGGAGCTGACCGTCCTGGCTGTGGAGTGGCCGCTGGCCCTCCTGGCCCGTAATGAGGACTCCGTCCAGCTCTCCTACGGCGGCGTCTCCTATTCCTTCCTGGAAGCCGAGCTGGAGGTGACACCGCACGTCCCAGACGAAGCCGTCCACTTCGTCATCCGCACGCCTGCCTGGCAGGTGCCCTACGCCATCTTCATCGAAGACGGCCTGATGCGGGTCAGAGCCGCGGGCGACGGCGAAGTGATGATCTCCACGTCCCGCCGCGACCTCTCCGCTACCGAGTTCTTCGCTCGCCGCGACACTGTGCTCCAGGTCCTCTTCGAGAACGACACCCTTGTCTGCGCGCCCGCCCGCCTCCTGCATCCCGTACGCGACATCCCACCCTTCGATTCCGCCCGGCTTCAAGTACCGGACTGGACGGGCATCGACATCACCAAGGAGTCCCAGGGACGCACCCGCGACGCCGACTCCATCCAGGCACGGATGATCCAAGTGGTCTTGGCGCGTGGCCCCTGGGACGTGGTCGTCGATGACGACGGCTCCGGCGAGGTTGCCGACATCGTCGCTCTCCGCGAGACGGAGCGCGAGCTGCACATCCTGCTTGTGCACTGCAAGTACTCATCGGAGCCGCAGGCAGGCGCACGGGTAGAAGACCTCTACGAGGTGTGCGGCCAGGCCAACAAGTCAGCCGCCTACCGCCGCGACATTACCGCCATGCTGAACACCCTGATCAACCGCGCCCGGACCAGGCAGAGGAAATACGGTCACAGCAGCATCGAGGCCGGCACCTCCGAAAGACTCGTCCGCTTGCGGGAGACGGCCAGGACTCGTAAGCCGCACCTCACCATCGCCATCGCGCAACCTGGCCTGAGCCAGACCAGAGCCAGCCGTAAGCAGATGGAACTCCTGGCCAGTACCGAGGTCTATCTCCGCGAGATCGCGAATGCCGGTTTCGAGGTGTATTGCAACGCATAGATGAAGATCGGGTGACGGACTGACCAGATCGACGAGGGACTTCACCGCCCGGCACACCCGCGGCGGGGAAGCGGGGCCGGACTTCCTGGCGCCGCACCCGGCCAGGCGGTAACGCATTCTTTCCTGCGTTGACTTCTGAAACCGCGCCACGGCGACTCTCCAGCAGCTACCGTAATCGGCAGCCATGCCGGGCGGCGGCGTATTCGGAGGGTCGGCAATACCGCCCTGTCCCAGAAGGAGCAGGCCCTGCCTGCGGCAACGCCGATGTCGGCTGTGATCAGTCGTGGGCTCTCTCAAGAGCGGGACTCAAGGAGTGAGGTCGATCCCGACGACACTCCCACCATGCTCGATGACCTTGATCTTCTGTTCGACTCCCCCAGCGAGCCCACGCGCCCAAGGCGCCCGAATGCCTGTGAGAGTTCCTCGAACGTGGTTGACGGTCTGCTTGACGGTCAGCGTCGTGGCCCCCTCCCGCTCCTCCCCGAGAAAGGCGAGCGGCTGCTTGAACAATCCCTCCAAAATCCGGCGCAAAGAATCGACAAGCACGGCGAAGTCGGCCTCCTCGGCAGAGGAGAGCTGGTGCCGCTCGTGGATTTCAAGCGCATCGCGCACAGCGCTACGCAGGCTCCGGAGCGTAGCGCGAGCGATCTCAACGTCAGCACCCAACAGCAGGACACGGCGCGGCGCCCCGGCAACGACTGCGGCCTTAGGAAGCAGCACCTCGACTTCTTCTCGCCCCTGGGCCCGAAGAACTTCCAGGGCGAAGGTACTCAGGTCCTGGCCCCCGCGTGTCAAAGTCTCCGACGGTAGATCGCTTAGCCTCACCGCGTCTCCCTCTCCCCGGCTCCGCCGTTGTGGTTACCTTCGTACCCGACGACTTCCCCGTTTTCGGTCACCGTGCCGATGCGTTGCCGCACAACGCCGCTGGCATCGCCTCGTATGCCGAGGAGGCGGCCCGCGACTCGCCGCACCTTCTGCGTCACGGTCACCGGACTCGTTGCGCTTGCCTGACCGGCTCTGACGATCTCCAGCACGATCCAGCAGACCACCGTCACCGCCAGGGCCGCGGCCAGCGCCCAGCTCCATGCGCTTGTCACCAGATTCGTCAGCACACCCGCGGTGACACCACATAGCACTGACCCGCCCGCGATCAGTCCAGGCCTCCACCGACTACTCACGTCGCCTCCTGAGACTTCCTGACTACCGCGATGCTAACCCGCCAGCGAGGACGGCACAGATTCCTGGAGCGGTCTACCCACTTCAAGATCTGCGTCGTATGGTGACTTCAAGATTTCGTGGGGGGAAGGTCACATGGTCGATTCGCCACATCTCGAAGGACTTCACCTGGACCCAGACATCCGTGATCTCCTTACTGGATTCCGCCAACACGCCTTGTACAACTACGGCGAAATGATCGCCGTGAAGCAGGTCGTCGAGCACCCGGTGGATCATGATGAGATCGAGCAGCCCCTTCTCACGGCGGTAACGGCGGTATTCGCTGAACCGGATAACTTCGACGATCTGTTCAATCATCTGCGCGACCCGGGCTCCGTACTTGTGCTGAACCTTCCGCCGAATGCGGGCCGTACCACTCTCGCCTACGCTCTGCTGGCTCGTCTCCAAGTCGAAGGGTTGACTAGCCAGGCGCGGACGCTCCGATACGGTGGAGCAAGCGACTTTCCTATCCGGAGGCTACCGCACGAGAAGAACCAGGGTTTTCTGCTGGTGCTGCCAGCCGATGAGGAGGAGTCGGAGTACCAGGTTTCGCCGCAGTTCGGCAGCCGAATCCACACTCTTACGAATGAGCTGAGAAGCCTGGACAATCGGCTTGTTGTGCTCACTTACCCGCAGCAATGGCGTCGTATCAGCATGGGTGCTCCCGAGGGGGTCGCACCCGCAGTCAGCATCGTGGCTCCGTCCGAGATCGCCGCGAGTTGGCTGGCCGCCGAAGAGCCGAACCTCCCCCGCCAGCGTTGGCTCAGTAATGCAGAGATTCAAAAGCTCCTGCGCGGCGGGACTCCCACGGACACTCTGCAGATCGTCGACCTCATCATGTCGGCGCACAGGAGAACGCTCGGTTATTCGTTGGAGCAGCCCAACTATCAGGCTGACACCGATGAAGGACGTGCCGAATTCCATAAGCTGGTGACCGAAGTGACCGAGGCTCGCCGCAACTGGAGAGGCAAGCTCCTCGAATGGCACAGGGCAGAAGGACGGACAAGCGTCGAACGTAACTTCCTTCTCGCCGCGTCCGTGCTCCGCGGCGCTCCCGTCGCGAACGTGTACGCCAGCGCCGCAGCCCTCAGCACCACGTTCAAGGAGAAGGCAGAGCTCTCAACCAGCGGACAGTCCTCACCCGGGATCATCGAACTGCTCGACACGGTAGAAGGCGAAGTAACTGAGAAGGGGACGATCACTTTCGTCAGGCCCGGGTGGGATGACGCGGTCCTGGAGTACTTCTGGACCGACCGCCCCCTGGCTAGGCGGCCATTCCTCACATGGCTTGCCGAAGCTCCCATCAAAGACCGCCAGGAGGCGCTGGAAGGCCTCAGCCAGCAGGAGCGCGAGGCGCTGGCACAACGCATCGTCTCCTTCGCCCTTCGCTGGGCCGTACGCCACCGGCGGCAGGAGCCCCTCAGCGCGCTGGCCGCCGCCTGGCACACCTCGCAGGCCGAGAGCCGAACCAGGCGCATGTGGAACGTCCTGGTCGAGTTGCTATCCAGCGCAGCGGCGCAAGAAACGTCCTCCTACCTGCACGAGATGCTCTTGAACTGGTCCAAGAGCGATCGTCCGGCACTACAGACGGCCGTCATCGCCGTATGCGCGAGCGACTTCGGTCAGGTGCACACGGTCAAGGCGTTCCGACGGCTGAAGAAGGCTGCCACGCCCCCTGACACACAGGTAACCGCTACGTTGCGAGTGACGGTTCGTAAGCTGTGGGCCCAAGCTCACCTGCGTCAAGCGCTTCTGGAGTTCATCACGAACTGGTGCCGTGAGTCAGGCGAGGAGGGGACCGGTGGGCATCAGGCGTTCGCCGCCCTCGCCAGTGCCCCCAGCCCCACCGACCCTTCCCTGCCGCTCCTGCTGGACAGCAGCGATGAGCAAGAGCGGGATCGCACTATGGGCATGTTGCCTACCGGCTGGACAACGCTGCTCAATCAGGAGCCAGGCTCCGCGCAGTCGGCAGAAGCCAAGGACGCGGTACGGCTGTGGATGTCGGCCGCACTCCGCGACGAGAGGCTAGGTGAACCCATATTGGGCTCCTTGCGGCAGGCGGTCGCACCGGGCGGCCCGGAAGGATCCCAGCGGCGACGTGATCGCCTACGCACGTACGTTGTGGCGTGGTCGCAAGAGGGTGAACAGACGCTACGAGAGCAGCGAGAAACGATGTACGCTCGGCTTTCCCAGCTGCTTGATAACGACTTGAGCGAATCAGTGCAGCGACAATTGGATCAGGACGCTGTCGACGAGGAACCATAAGCCGATATGGAGTTCCTGCGTCGGCGCTCACGCACGGCCGAAGCTGCGCCGACGTTGGTCGGTGTCTTCATGGACCGGCTGGATACCGTGAACGCTGGGCTAGCTTTCGATGTCCGCATCCGTATCGAATGGCGGCGCGATCTCTTCGCGCCAGGTGCGCCTGCCACTCCACGCATGATCGCACACACAGTTCGCGGAATCGTGGCAGCAACAGTCAAAGAGACGAGTGTCTTGCGCACGCAGGACGCTGAAGAGAAAACCGATGCGATGTTGCGCAGCCGGTTGCCCGTGCAGGGCGAAGGGTTCGAAGTTCTTCGGGCCAGTGTGACCTTGAAGGCTGACGAAGAAACCATACACGCTGCCAAGCAGATAGAGAGACTGCTGCATGAGCAAGAACTAGATAAGCTCGCGCGCAGGCAAGTCAAGGCGCGAGCGGACTTCCTGCGTGAGGTGATTTTCGCCGATCCTGCGTCCGCCTACGTGTACACGTTGCTCGAGGTTCCGCAACGTGCCGGCGGGTCGGTGAAGGACGTGAACATTGACGAGATGGTCCGGCGGGTCAATGAATGGAACCCGGAATCCCGCTGGGTGGTCATTGCTCAGGTCCTGACCGACTTTGTCAGTAGCCTCACCGAGAGCGGGCGCAAAGATTTGCTAAAAGTTTTTTCTACTGCTATTAACACCTTGGGCACAGCCGAGCAGTCGGAAGCACTCTCACGCGCAATGCACCTGACTGAGGACCACTGAACCTTTTCAGGTTCCGTGGCGGCTGTCCTGGTCACGGCATGCTCGCAACGCCGGTGTTCGGCCGGTGACATGAAGAAGTTCCTGATAGACGGGTTGATCACCACAATCCACACCGTCGCAACCAGGAGCTTCCGGTGTTGTTTTACCGTGCCGCCGTCGATTTGTCGCCCCAGACGCCGAAGTACGTGGCCGGGGGTGATCCGGCGCCATCGTAAGGCGATCGGGTCGGCCTGGCTGCGGCTGAACCCCGCCGGCAGGCGCTGCTGGTGCTGGTCTACTTGCGCATGGGCGAGACGTTCACCGAGCTACAGACCCCACAGCCGATGACTCAGCCGCGGGCGGGCGTGCGGAACACCTGTTGGGTGTGCCAGTCGATGTGGTCCTGTTCGACTTCGTCCAGGCCGGGCTGGGGAGGTCGGGCGGGCCGGCCTGCCAAGGAAAGCACCACGTCCAGGGCAGACTGCGAGCGGCCGACGAACCTGGCCGAGACGGCGATGGTGCGCTCCGCGGTCAGTCCGAGGACGCCCTTGTCGAACAATTTGTGGTGGATCGCGCACAGGCACAGCCCGTTCGCCACGTCGTCGGGCCCGTCGAAGGCCCACCAGCGCACATGCGCGGCGTCCAGGCCCACCGCCGTGCCGTCCAGCCAGCCGTCGTAGGAGCAGAACGCGCAGCAGTACTCGTACGCCATGAGCACCCGACTACGAAAGCCGGGGTCACGGCGTGACGCCTTTTCGACCTCGCCGGCCGTCTCGACCGTCTCCAGGTCCAGGCCGGCCAGCAGGCACAGGTCCGCGTGCAAGGACGGGGCGAAGTTGGCGTCCAGGAGGTAGTGGGCGATCCGCGCCAGCAGGCCCCGCTCCACTAACAGCGCGTGGGCCAGGTCGGAGTGCAGGCGGCCAGTGGCCTCGCTCTTGCGCAGGCGTCCCAGCTCCGGACCGGGGCTGCCGGGCCCATGCCGGGTGTCGACTAGCCAAAGGCCGTCGTTCGTCAGATGGTGGAAGGGATAGCCGGGGCTGGTGTCACGGGGTGGCCCGTACTCTTTGAGCAGTTGCTTCAGCCCGGCCTCGGCGGCACTGAACGGAATGGGGCGGTTGCCGTGCTGTTGGAAGCTGCCCAGAGCGTATAAGAGGAGGAGAGGCTTGTGCGGTGCGCGCTCGCCGCCTCTGGTCCAGCGCCGGATTCCCGCGATCCGCTCGATCCAGTCCACGGTCGACCAGTGTAGAACGATCTAAGTACTCAGGGTGAAAGGCTCCATCATCCCAGGTCGGGAAGCGCCTCCTCTCATTTCACGGCTATCACGCCCGAATCGACTCGGTGCATCGAAGCTCAGTCAGGGAAGCCTTCCAGTAGTCACGGCGAGGGCCGTCAGCGTTGGTGGGCAATCGTAAGGTGGACAAACCGACTGAGATTGAGCGCGGTACCCACTTCCAATCGGACTCTCGCAGCTTGCAATTAGCATCACACGTTCAAGGAGACTTCGGCGCGCTTCCCATAACGACTCCGCATATCGCGCGGACGAGCATCGGCAAAGCGTGACATCGTCGGATTTGTGGGAGGCGAGACAGCCGGTTTAGAAGAAGCCCTCAGCCGCGTGGTGCGACTGGCGGGCGATCACATCAGCGCGCTCGACTCCAGCATGCGCCAGATGGCGGCCCACGCCTGGGTCGGCGGCGGCGCGGGCCCCTTCACGCAAGCCACCCGCGACCAGCGCACCCAGCTCCAGCAGGCCTTCGAAACTGCAGCAACGCAGATCGCCGAGCGCATCCGTGCCCTCGGCGGCCACCCCACCACGCCGTCGCTGTCAACCCCGCTCCCCGCCGCCACGTCCGCAGGCGGCGGATACGCCGGGATGAACGTGGAGGCAATGACCCGCATGGTGGCCGACCTGGAGCGCGCCGGACATGACCTCCCCGCCGCGGGAAGCCAGCTCTCCGGGGCGCTTGCTTCTGCAGGCGTCAGCGTCGCGCCGGCTCAACAGGTCACGGGAGTAGGCGCCTGGGCAGCCGATCAGGCCACCGACCTGCGCAGGCGGCTGACCGTACTCCAGCAGCGTCCCGACGGCGACATGGCCAACGCGGCCGTGGTTGGCTTCGGGCTCTTCGGCGGCTCTGCCTCCGACCCGAGCGGCCTCGGCACCGTTCTGACCGCCGCAGCGGCCGGCGACCCCTCGGCGCTGGAGAAGGTGGTAGCAGCGCAGAACGACGGCAAGGACCCGACCCTCGCCTCCCGGGTCAACTCCTGGTGGCAGCTCCTCGACCCGGCCGCCCGCCAGCGGCTCATCAACGCCTCACCACAGCTGATCGGCTCACTCAACGGCGTACCCGCCGCCACCCGCGACAGCGCAAACCGCGCCTACCTGGGCTTACGCAAGGACGCCATTGCCAAGCAGTTGGCGGAACTGAGGCAGCTGGAGCAGCGCATGAAGCAAGGGGCGCGACAGTCCCACATAAGCCTGGATATCAATGCGCTGGAAGCGGAACAACGACAGATCCAGGCCGTCGAGAAGAGCCTGGCCATGGGCGGAGTCAACGGCCGCCCGCCGGCACTCCTGCTCCACCTCGAACTGGGCGGACTCGGCAAGACCGCCATCTCCTTCGGCGACCCCGACAAGGCCGACTCCGTTGTCACCTCCGTACCGGGCACCGGCACCACACTGGAGGGGATCGGCGGTGACGCGACCCGCGCCGCAACCCTGTGGGACCAGGCCAACATTTCTGCCCCCTCCCACACGAAGATCGCTTCGATCATCTGGCTCGGCTACGAGGCACCACAACTCGACGCGGGAATTCTCCGGGCCAAAACCTCCGTGGCATCGCCCTACCTCGCCCAAGCCGGGGCAGGCCCACTGGCCAGCTTCCTCGACGGTCTCCACAGCAGCCACCAGCCGACCGGCACACCACGATTCACCGTACTGGGCCACAGCTACGGCAGCGTGGTGACCGGCATGGCCGCGCAAGCGAGGAAAGGGACGTTCGCCGACCAGCTCATTCTGGTGGGAAGCCCCGGGACGATGGCAGCGCGGGCGAGCGATCTCGGAGTCAAGCAAGTCTGGGTGGGCGAGTCACCCCAGGACCCCGTCGCCGACCTCGGACATCTCCCACTCAGCGGCGGGCGGAATCCCATCTCAGGCCTGCTCACCCCCTGGTTCCCGAATGGTGCGGGCCCCTTTGGGACCGACCCCAGTAACATCGCCTTCGGCGCCAACCGCTTCCTCGTCCGTCCCACGCCGGCCGGTTTCACCGGCTACGACATCGCGGCACACTCTGGTTACTGGGCTCAGCGCTCGGCTTCCCTGGAGAACATGGGATTCATAATCAACGGCCAGTACGATCGAGTATCGAAGTTGCCAACGCCGAAACAGGCCCCGCATCCGACACCCCATCTGACGCCGCCACCGCTGCCACGCCCTTCTTCAGAACCGGTGTCCCCACCGTCGCCCACTCCGCAGTCTTCACCCACGCCGACGGGAGACTAGATGTTCCGCGCCGTCAGATTGATCACCGCGGCAATGGTTCTCGTCGCCGGGTGCGCTCCCGGCGGAGCCCTGGGAGGATCCATGAATCCATCGGCCAACAAGCCCACGATCACCAAAGCACAGGCACTCACCCGGATCGAGCAGCTCATCAACGGGACCGCCGGCGTCATCCATCCCAAGCCCCAACTGGACCTGTATCAGCCCAGCCTCAACGACGGCCTCTGCCTCGACCCACAGGACGGCGGCTCCGAAGACCGGATCGAGGTCAGTCGCTCGTATTACCTGCGCGGGCTGCCCAAAGCCGAGGATGCACTCAAGGAGGTGGTCGCCGAGGTGAAGGCGTACTGGCAGAAGCAGGGCCACTACATTGCGGTCGAGCACGAGAACGGCCTGCAGCTCTATGGACACTCCCGCCCTGACGACTTTCTCATCACCATCAGCTTGGCAGCCGATGATGTGCTCAGCCTTGGCGCCACCTCCACCTGCCTCTGGCCCAACGGAACCCCCGAGCCCTCCGCCACCCCCTGACGCCGGCAGAGCCCCATTGCGGTGACCATGCTCATGCACATCACCGTGGCCAAGACCTCCACCCCATACGACACAGCAACATTCGCGCGGAGAGCAACGGCTGACGAGCTCCCCGAAGCTCGTGTAGGGCCGGCGCGGCGGCTTCTCCTACCGGTAGGGCCTGGGCCTTCGTGGCTTCCCCGTCAAGTGTGCTGTCCCAATAGCAATCGAGCAGGTACCTCGCTCCGTTCCCAGCCCCCGCCGCCTCGAACCGTGCGTGCCGTTCTCCGGCAAGCAGCCGCCGGTCCTCGTCCGCGCGTCGTTCCTGGCTCTCGATCGAGGTCAGTTCGGCGCCGATAGCCCGCCCAAGACTGCACAACGTCCGGGTCACTGTCTCGGCCTTCGCCAGCCCCACCGCCTCGTACAAGGCGTCGCGGTAGCCGATCACCCGCAGAGTCGGCGAGCAAACGCAGGACAACCAATTGATAACTTACCAAGAACGTTTATACACACTCACTCGCCGCACACGACGCGAATGATGAAATAAGCCAATTAACCCCGGCGTCGTTCGCGTGACGGATCCTGCCCGAGCCTCTTTCGGGTGTCCCTATTCACGATCTCGTTGACCTCGGGCGATGCGTCGATCTTTGATGGGCATCTGCGTTTCTACCGGCCGCTCCGACCGGAGTGGCGGAGGTGTATGTGCCACCACACTCTCGGCACGCGAGTCGAGATCGTGCCGCAAGTTGATCGCTGCTCATAGGAAGAGGTCGAATGGCTCTCGAGCCTCGATTCCGTCGCGTTGCGGCGCTGCATCGCCGTTTCGTCAACCGGGAAGATCAACGAGCGATCTTCGACGAAGAGCTCGAGAAGGTCGGCGACGGGCCGCGCGTCTTGAACGTCACCGGTGTCGGCGGGATAGGAAAGTCCCGCCTACTGCGAGAGTTCGAGCAGCGAGCCCAGGGCAGCTGCATGGTGGCAACGTTGGATCTCCAGGTTCCTGCGCACCGCCAGCAAGAGGACGCCTTGGCCGTGCTGCGTATGCAGTTCGGCCGCCAGGGCGTACGGTTCGACCGGTACGACATCGCCTATGCGGTGCTGTGGCAGCGGCTGCATCCGCATCTCGGGCTGAGCCGCCGGGAGCTCCCCTTCATCGAGTCCAGCGAGGTCCTCACAGAGGTGCTGGACGCCACCTCCGGCGTCCCGGTGTTCGCCACCGCGGTAGGGCTGATCAAGCTGCTGGACCGGGGAGCTGACGCCCGCAAGCGACGGCGTCACCTACGAACCGATGAGACGCTCGGTCAGCTCGACCAGCTTCCCGGCTCCGACCTGGTCGACGCTGTCACCTATCTGTTCGCCGAGGACTTGCGCATCGGCCGCAAGGACAGGCCGTACCTCGTCGTCATCGACGCCTACGATGCGCTCGGGCAAGCCGCCTCGGATGTGTGGCTGAGAGATCTGGTGGCCCAGCTTGACCGTGGCCTCGTTGTCATCGCGAGCAGAGAGCCGCTCCCCTGGCATCAATACGCCCCGGAATGGGAGCGAATCATCCGCCAGCTCCCGTTGGAGGGACTCCCCATGGACGCGCGGATGGAGTTGCTGACCGACGGCGGCGTCACCGATCCTCGCATGCAACAGGTGATCGCAAAGGCGAGCGTCGGCGTGCCGTTCTACCTGCACCTCGCCGTTGACAGCGAAAGCAGACGGCAGGTGGTCTCCCAGGACGAGATCATGCAGCGCTTCCTTCAACACGTCGATCCGGACGAGCGCCGTTACCTGGAGCTACTGAGCGTCGCGCGTACCTTTGACTTCGAGCTGTTCACCCGGCTGGCGCAGGCCTTCCATCTTCCCGCTGGGCAGATCGCGTGGGAGAGGCTGACGTCGTATTCCTTCGTGTATCCCGCACCGGAATCGCGGTTCCAGTTGCATCAGCTCATCACCAGTGTTCTGTGCGGGCGGCTGTCGACTGCGATCAGACAGGAGGCCCACAGGGTGCTGCACGACCTGTGGAACGAGCGCGCTCACGGCACCGACGCCCCCACGGCGCTCCGAGAAGCGGCCTACCACGGCCTCGGCGCCAAGGTCCTGTCCAGCGATCAGCTGCTGGACTACGCCGACCGGATCGCCGCCCTGGGCGGAGCGCAAGGGGTATCCGGCCTGGTCGCCGATCTGAGGGATTTCCTCGAGCAGAGCGAACCCGACGAGGCTCTGGACCAGACAGCGCGGTGCCTGGCGGCCGAGGCGGCGGTCCTGCTGGGGGATGCCGAGACGATCAACACGTTGACGTCGGAACGATCGTGGTCTCTACCGAGCCGGGCGGGTGCGCGTCTCGCCGTCGCCGCAGGGCACGGGCGGCGCATCGGTGGGCAGACTGCCGAGGCGCTGCACATCTACGCGAGCGTCTGGGAGGGGCGCGAGGGTCCGGAACGCCACCCTGCAGGTCTGTGGAGCGCGGATCTCCACATGGCCCAGGGCAGATTCCGCCGGGCGTTCCTCCTGGCTGACGAGGTGACCGCCAGCAGTCCTGAGGACGCCCACATCCTTCGGGGAGACCTGGCCCGGCTGCTTCACCTGGCGTCCCGCTTCAACTACGACTTCGAGAGGGCGGAGCGGCATCTCCGCGACGCGGAGATGCGCTACCGCCAAGCGGGAACCGTTGTCGGGGCAGCGCTGATCAAGACCAACTTCGCCGAACTTCTCGCTTGGACGGATCCGGTCTCGGCCATCGCGGTCGCGCGCGAAGCGGTCGAGGCCAACAACGACCTCGGCGCTCTGCACGAGGCCGGCAAGGCGTTCACCGCTCTAGGCCAGGCCCAGCTGACCATCGGGCACTTCGACGACGCCCGCACATCTCTGGATCACGCTTGCCACACTTTGGAGAAGGCTGGCTACCGGTCCGGTCGCGCCAGGGCGGAACTCGTCCGAGCCAGCCTCCATGTCCGCCTCGGACAGGCCGATCAGGCCATGGCCTCGCTCCGGTGGGCGGTGGACGAGTTGGTGGCTGTCGAGGTCTATCCGACATTACTCATGACGGCCGAATACCTGCTCAGCATGCTCCAACGCACCGACGACACGATCAGCGCGGCTGCCCAGCAGGCCCGGAACAACATCGAGCCATTGGACACACTGGAGGCGTTGGAGACACGGATGAACAATCACCTGCGGGGGCTGCGTACGTGATGCTCAACCTATACAACACGGCTGTCCAAGCCAGAAACGGCGCCAGCGGCTTCTACAACGACAACGTCCGAGTCGACACCCCGAGCGGGCCGGTCATCGTCCGCATCCCGATCGCCGGGGCCGACACCATGGATCTTCGGATCTGGCCTGAGCAGGACGTCCTCGCTGCCCTTGCACCGCATGTCACCCATGTCCCGAAGCTGCTGCATGTGTCGCAGGAGCCCCCTTTCCAGGTTCACGAGTTCATCGCCGGAGACGTCCTCGACAGCCTCGCTCCGCGGGGGAGCCGCGTGCCACCTGCCGTACTGGGAGACGTCGTCGAGCTGTTCGTCCAGCTCACCATGGTTCCACTGGATCAACTGCCAGAGCTGCCGCCGTCATGGCCGGTTGACGCCGACCCGCCCGCCTTCGCCACGCGACTGTCCGACGTGACCGCACAGGTCTACGACACCTTCCACGAGTCCTATCAGCCGCTGTTCACCGCACTCGGCATCCCTGAAAACCCGCTGACGCCGGTGCTCGCGCGCTGGCCCGAACTCACGCCACGGCCATTCACACTCGTCCACGCCGACGTCCACCGAAAGAACATGATCTTCCGTGACGGACACGTCGTGTTCCTCGACTGGGAACTCGCTCTGTGGGGCGACCCTGTCTACGAACTTGCTGTCCACTTCCACAAGATGAGCTACTACGACGACGAGCGCCAGGCTGTACTCGACGACTGGGTGAGGAACATGCCGGCCCAGTACACGCAGGGGTGGGAGCAGGATCTCGACATCTACCTGGCGCACGAGCGGGTGAAGTCGGCCATCGTCGACACCGTGCGGTACACCCAGCTCATCTCAGGCGAGCGACTCAGCGCGGCCGAGGAAGATCAACTGATCGGCAAGATGGCACGCAAGCTCAACGCCGCAGGAGCGATCTGGAAGTGGAGCAACCCTGTCAGCACCGCCTACGTCGAAACCCGAGTCCAAAAAACACGCCCCCGGTAAATCGCCCCTTTCAGGCTCCACAGCGGCTGCCCTGGTCCCAGCGTGATCGCGATTCGGTGTCCCGGCGGCGGCATGCGAAAGCTCCTGGTAAACGGGTTGATCACCACAACCCGCATCATCGCACCCAGGAACTCTGTGTGCCTTCTATCGTGCTGCTGTTGGTTTGTCGCGTTCAACGCTGAACTACGTCGTCCAAGCGATCAACGGCAGTGGGTCACCGATCGGGCATGGCTCGTCAGGCGAAGATGGCATTCACGGCCTTGCTGACCTCTGCGAGGGGGGCCTTCTCGCGTTGGCGTTCGAAGGCGATCCATTCCTTGCCCTCGGCGGCGACCCCCTCCAGGACGTGCAGGGCATTGCCGAGTCCCGCCGTACCGAGGGTCACCTGGGACGCGCCCTGTGGATCCTTGTCCTCGATCTCGGTGACCTCCGTAGGCGGATCCGTCACCTTGACCTTGATCGGATCGCCGTTGGTCAGCGTCAGCTCGAAGACGTTCTCCCCGTTGTCGGTCTCGGCCACCTGCACCGAAGTGAACGCGTCGTAGCGATAGTTGGTGCGTGCCCGACTGCGGGTTGTGGCCTTCTGGAAGTCGAGGTGCACAGTCAACTGCCGCACACCGTCCTTGGTGAGCAGGAAAAGCAAGATCTTGTATTTCGAATAGCGCCATGGCCCGTCCTCGACGCGCGCCCTGGCGTAGGAGGGCGTGGCGGGTGCCTCGATGAAGGCATGGGCGAGGACGTCCTGGCGTTTCAGTCTGTAGATGGTCATCGCGTGCTCCATCAGCGCCTTGCGGTCGCACTCTAGCCAGCGGGCCATTTCCAGATCGTCCGGTCTGTCGGCGAGTTTGCGCTTCCACCGCTCGAAAGCCGCCTGGCGGCCAGCTAGCAAACGTTCCTTCTCCGCCTTGTCGGCGGAGTGGCGCCTGTACTCCGCGGCGATGCGCAACCAGAAGCGAGCCGCGAACCAGACCGAGGCCAGGCCGGTGATAGCGGCCAGCGACACGGGCAACAGCCTGACGTGCGCGCCGCTCCAGACCAGGAAGGCGCCTGCCGCGGCTGCCGCGATCGAGGTGAGCACGCACATCGCTTTCACGGACAAGGGGACGCGCAACTCCCTACGGTAGTCCCACAGCTTGCCCGCCTGCCAGCGCCGCGCGACGTCGGCGACCAGGTATCTGGTGAGCCAGCCGACGCGCTTGGCGTTGACCGTGCTCTCCCGGTATATGGTGACGACCTCGTCGCGCAGGGCCCGGCGGACGCCCGCCGTTTCCGAGAGCCAGCGAGCCCTGTCCGCGTCGGGCGGGGTGTACAGCGCGAAATAGTGGTTGAATTGCCTGTCGATCTTGCTCGCGAACCCGTCGCCGCGGATGGTGGTGGCCGGCCCGCGGAGAACCTCGCGGTCCTTCGCCTGGCGGCGCATCTTCCTGCACCGCCACTCCACGCCGCTGCGCACGCTCACGTAACAGCCGGCCGCGAGAGCCAGCAGGGCGGACAGCGCCGCCGTCCCGTCGTGCTGCCATGCCGTGGCGCCGACGAAATTGACGGTCACCAGGGCAAGCGTGGTGGTCGCCGCGGCTCCGGTCCAGGTACCAGGTCCGACGACGACCGGACCTGCCGGCCGTACGCGTGCGCCAATGGGTTCCGGCTGGAAGAACTTCCAGGCCCGACCCAGCCGGTCCCTCGCGAAGCTGTCCTTCCTGGCCGCGTCGAAGGCGCGCGCCCAGAGAGCGTCCTCGGCGGAGCTGTCCAGGAACATCTCCATGTGCTGCAGGACGTCGTTGCGCTGCTTGTCGGTCAGCTTCTCGAATTCCTGCTCCAGGCCGCCAGCCCCGCCCTCCTGAGGACGGGACATCAGGAGATGGTCGATCAGCTTGATCGCGTCGACCCATTCGTCGTCGTCCTTGACGGCCCCGCGCACGCAGCGCAGCATGGCGATCTCGTTCGGCGGCACCTGCTGCAGGGTGCGGCCGCTGAGCAGGGCCAGCAACAGGTAGAAGCAGGAGCGGCCGTTGACATAGTTGTGCATGACCACGGCGTCGCAAATTTGCCGGCGTGCCTCCTGAGCCATCCCGGCACGCAGGCAGTTAAGGCCGACCTCGAAAGTCTTCTCAGGTGACAGGGCCGCCGCGACCTGGTAGACATTGACCGGTCCATGGATGGCTTCCGCCTGGACGGCGACGTTCGCCGAATCTTGCGCGAGGTTCGTCGGGCCGGAGCGGGGATCGTTCACAGGACGCCCCGGATCGCCGCGATGATGGCCGATACGTGCGCCGCCAGCTCCGCCACGTCCGCGAGCAGCCCGCGGAGCTTCTTGAGCGCGATCAGCGCCTTGTTCCTGCCCTCCTTGGTGCTCTCCGACAACGATTCGGCGGCGACGGCGATCTCCCCCTCCGCCGCGGTGAACGTGTCCTCGTCGACGACCTGGGCCTTGTGCGCCCTGGCGAGCCGATCGCGTAGCTCGGTGAGCTGAGCGGCCGGGTCGGCTGCCTGGGGCGCGGGCTGGTGGCCGACGGTGACGTTGCCGTGGATGTGCCCGGCCTGCACGCCCACCCGGGCGTTGTCGCGGGCGATGTTCTTCATGTTGTCGGTCATGCCGTTCGCCTCTCTCGCCTTGCTCGCCGGATGGTTCTCGTGCTCCGCGGCCAGTTCCTGGGCCAGGGCAACAGCGAAGGCTGCGGCATTGGCGGCCGCCTTCGGTTGCCAGTTCAAGCCGTCGGTCGAGGTCTTGGTGCCGTCGGCGCGGTCGCTGATGCCCCGCACCACGGCCATAGGCAAAGACCTGTTGTGATGGGTGGCCTGCGCTACGCCGGCCGACTCCATCTCGATCGCGAGCGCGTCATTGTAGGTATGGCGCACCCATTGGGCGTGTGCGGAGATCGAAGAATCCTGTACTACCTCGCCTGCCGCGATCGGCCCGAACAGCACCGCGGGCACGGCCGCGCCCGCGGGCAGGTGGCGGGTCCAGGTCTCGATGCGGTGAAGGTGGCGCGCGATCTGATCGATCTCATGGGCGATCTCCCAGGCGCGCGGACGGGCTTTGAGCCCGTCGTCCTCGCTGGTGCCGCCGTGATAGGCGTACACGTGCGTGGCCACCACCACGTCGCCCAGATCGACGCCGGGCCAGAGGGACCCGGCGACCCCCACGAACAGCAGCGCCGACGGCGAGAACTCGGCAATCGCCCGCTCGGTGATCACCGCCGAGGGATGGTTGCCCTTGCCGACCAGGCCCAGCGCCACCCGGTGGCTGCCGTTCGCAAGGCGGCCGACCTCGAAGCGGGTGCCAGCGGTGTGGCGGTGTACCTGCGGGTCAGTCAGGTGTCTGCGGACGGCCTGATATTCCAGATCCAGCGCGGTGAGGATCACAATCATGATCACCGACCTCCTAAGGTCGAGTCATCGGGGGATTGAGTTCGTGGACCGGACCCGCCTTGAAGAGCCGGGCGGGCCGCCCGTTCGGGGTCTTGCGCATCGGGCCGTCGGCGACGATGAAGCCGCGGGCGCCCTGGACCTTGCGGTAGAAATTGCGGGGATCGAGCTGGACGCCCCAGACCGCTTCGTACACCTGCTGAAGCTCGGAGATGGTGAAGGTCTCGGCGCAGAATGCGGTGGCCAGGGCGGTGTACTCCAGCTTGCCCCGCGCGCGCTCGACCCCGTCGGTGAGGATGCGGCGATGGTCGAACGCCAGTTTCGTGGCATGGGCCAAGGCGTCGTCCACTGGTGTCCAGGAGGCGTGGGCGGCGTCGGTGCCGGCGACCGGGTCCGGCAGGCGGGGCGCGATGGCCAGGTAGGCGACGGACACGACGCGGCCGCGCGGGTCGCGGCCCGGCTCACCGTACACACCCAAGGACTCCAGATGTACGTCGTACAGACCCGCCTCCTCGGCCAGCTCGCGTCGCGCCGCCGCCTCAATGTGCTCATGCTCGTCGCGCAGGAAGCCGCCCGGCAGGGCGAGCACCCCGAGGAAAGGGTCAACACCACGTTCGACAAGCAGGACATGCAGATGCGCGTCGCGCAGGGTGAGGATCACCAGGTCGACCGCGAGCAGGATGAGAGGCGGCTGCCATGGGTCGTCGGCCATGGGTACACCATAGCTTTTTGTCAGATCGACAAAAAGCTCTTGTCGAGTACCAGATCTCATGCCTGCTGCGTTGCCGTCAGGCAGACGCTCGGGGTGCTGCGCAGCGAGAGACTGGTCGCCACCGTGAAGCGCGAAGGCTCCTACGCTCGCCGCAGCTACCCGTCGAACGGGTCACCACAGAGGGCGCCGCAGAAGTGGCCGCCCAGAGGCCACCACCTAATGAACGGACGAGTTGGACATTGCCAGAGACGTAGCGGCCTTCGTCCTGAGCCAGCCCCGTCGAAGCACGAGAATCCTCCCGCGAACAGGACGACCCCGTCTTCGAGAAATAGAATAATTGGCACATTTGCCGCATTAGCTCAACGCAGCCGTCCGGGAGTCAGCGCTTATACCGTCAACTGTGGCCCGCAGCGCATCAGACGACGCGTAGGTCGTCTCGAGCAAAGGATGCCAGAGCTCAAGGTTTCGCGATAGCATTCCCCACTATGGGAATAGTCAAGTTCGCCAGACATGAATGGACACCTTCCCCAAACGGTTCGGATACCGTCGGCCCCCCTAGCGAAACCATCGACTTGGCAGTAAGTCTGGCCCGTGTCGTACTAGTCAACGGACTCGCTTCCATCGCTGGAAGCCATTACGGATCATTTGACTCCTTGAGGCTTGAGGCCCAGCTACTTGCGACAGCACTCGACAATACGCAGAAGAACGGAAGATACGCGCTACACAGAACAAGGGCATTCGACTGTTCATCGCTGCACATCAAGTCGTTCATCATAACAGCCGCAGGACTAGGGCTGCTGACCGCAAGTCTAGAGAGCTTGATCATTCAGGATAAGATCAAGCCGCTGCAGATCAAGCACTTCGATCTTATGCCTGCTACCACTCCCCGAGGACCGAAGGGCGGTAACTCCAGGCCAGATCTATTGATAAATTTGCCAGATTACCGCGAAATGGTCGGCGAAGCCAAGGGGAGAAGGAACGGCTCGGGACAGACCACTAAAGAGGTGCGGAAGTTTCTTAAGAAGCTGCACGAGTGGGCGTCTACCAGCGAGTATGGGAGCACCTCTCTAGCGTTAAGCTGGGCCTCGATTCTCGAGGACAAAACCTTCGTGAATCTGTATCACACTGATCCGACGAAGGATGTCGAACTCATACCACAGGAACCCCTGGACCAGTACCCATACTTCGAAGAGGCGCGACAAGAACATCCCATTCGGTCGCCTCGCGCCATGGATTCGCTAGAATTTCGGCACGAATGGAACATAATAGCTAATTCGCTTACAGCGCCAACCCCGATTCAATTCTACGAAGATCCACTTTTTTGGAGCGCCCCAAACCCTTCCCCCGATGATCGCTATCTCGCGGATATCCCTATCCGCGGAGCATGGTCACCCCTAGGAGCAGGCGGGCGTTCAATCTTCGTCGGCATCTTCCAGCAAGCGCCCGGTGGCGACGCATTGACGCGGATTCGACAAGCATACGCATCCAGCCTCGAAGAGAACGCCATCGATCCTTTGGATATCGCAGCTGAAGGCCGTCTCCTCTTTGCCGTTGCGCAAGATAGGGAACTGGCTACCTGGAGGGCGCTGCGCCAGAGGATCGACTAGCGGCCGCCTTTCGTTCATACGTCAGAGGCAACAATCCACCGCTGAGCTCTGCAGGGACTACCAGCCAAGGCTCTGGCATAGTGGAGTTTTGTCCTGTTTCTCGATCATGCGAGGTCGAGGGCGGTAAGGGCTCGGGTGACATCGTGGGAGAAGCGGAGGATGCTCGGGTGATGTTGCCGGCACTGGTCAGGCGTAGGGCGCCGATGGCGAGTTAGCGCAGGCTGGCCGTAGAGGCCTCCGACGATCGACGAACACCAAGCGCGAAGAGACGGCCCCAACGTGGCTGGGGCCGTCGTCGCTCCAATGACCTAATCGATCAGCACATCAGCGATCTTCGAGTTGATGTGCTCCTGCTGGCCGTCTATGCACTTCGCGTACACCCGAAGTAGGACATCCACGCTGTGGCCGGCGCGCTTGGCGACTTCGACAGCAGGTACGCCTGCGTTCAGCCACAGCGAGACCGCCGCATGCCGAAGATCGTATGGTCGACCCGCCAGGGACGAGGTGGTCTGTTCAGCGCTGAGGACGAGTTTGCGGGCTTCCTGCCAGACGTAGGAGTGCGCCGAGCTGGAGTAGGTGCCGCCCGTGCTCGTGTGGAAGATCCTGCCGTCCTTGGCCGTGCCGTACTCGGTGATGTGCTCGCGAAGGATGGCGACGAGGACGGGTGGGATCGGTATCTCTCGTGTCTCCTTGTCTGCTCGATGCTTCAGGTTTCGGGATTCGTGGGTCTCGCCGGAGTTGGTCCAGCGCTTCGTGCCCTGGGGCCGTGCCTTCTCCAGGACGATCAGGCCCCAGCCAGATTCGGGCAACGTGCAGTTCCTCTGTCGCAGGTCCGCTGCCTCCTCCGGCCGGAGTGCTGCGTAGTAGATGCAGGCGAATAGTGCCTTGAGTCGTGCGCCCCGGTTGCGTCCTACCTTGGAGACGGCGTCGAGGAGCTGTCGCGCCTGGGCAGGATTAACCACCGTTCGAGGATCGATGAGCGTGACGGCTTTGGGTGCGGTCCATTTGATGCCGTCCATCGGATTGCTGTCAAACACCTTCTGCTCTACCGCGTGCTCAAGTAGGTGATGGAGGACGGCGCGCTTGCGACGCACCGTATTCGCCCCCGCCGGGGACCCGGCGAAGGTGACCGAGATTGCCTCCAGGGCTGAACGTAGAACGTGCGGCTCACCCAGAGCTGCCAGCGGCAGAGAAGCGCGTTCCAGCCAGGCCAGGGTTGCGGCTTGCGCCGCGGTGAGCTCCAGGCGTCGGTTCTGTGGGAGGAGCGCGTGGTTCCGGAGCACCTCTCGCAGCGCTTCGGTTGCGGGACGGCGAGGGGCATTTGTCACCAGGGCGGGGACCAGCGTCAGGAGCGCATACGCGTCCGTTTCTCGTGTTCGAGCCGCCGATGTGTTCCAGCGCTGGAAGACATAGGACTGGGCGAACCGCAGGAAGGAAGGGCCGGTGGACTCGCGCGCCAACATCGATACCGGTAGGCCGGTAGCGATGTCGAACTCCTCCCCTATCTTGGTCGCTTGCCGCAGATCCGACATGAACGCAATGGCCAGACCTCTGGTCCGAAAGCTCTTCGACTTGTCCTTGCCGGCGATGCGCCATCGGGCGATGTAGGCGGGCGTACCCTGGTTGGAGCGCTGCTGAATGCCACCAAGCCTCACGTCGTAGGTGGTCTTCATGCCACCTCCCGCCGTGACTCGATCCAGGCCTTGAGGTCGCTCCGCCAGACGCGAAGTTCCAGATTGGGGAGTTGGATGCACACCGGCGCTCGGCCGAGTTGACGCCAGCGGTAGAAAGTGCGGCGGGAAACACCGCCCAGTTCCTTGAGGACTTGAGTGACGGTCAGCAGTTCGTCGCACCTGCTCATCGGTCACCGCCCCAAGAAGAGCGGGGCGTATTGGTGCGGTGAGGCTGGTTGAGACTTGAGTGGCGCAAGGCGTTGCCGCCCTGAGTGGGTGCTACGCCATCGTTGGCTGAGTTCGTCGCGGTGAAAGAGTTCGCACGTCGTGAAGCCGACGTCATCGACACCGCCGTTGAGGGATACGCCCAGGTCCAGAGCGTCGCATCGGTTTTCTGATCAGCGCAACCGCCGTCTACGGGGTCGTCGAGGCGATCGGTCACCGCGATTGGGGCGCGGGAGCGGGCAAGGTGGTGCAAAATGAATCCATCCTCTCCATTGATCTGGGGTGGGATGGCCCTCGGCCTGGCGAACGTCTTGGCGGATGTGTGGCCAGGTCGGGGCCGCTACATATAGGCGCTGTATGGCTTGATATCGCTACATGCGAATTAGGTACCGGAATGGCGTTTGGTGAGGGAACCGGCCGCCATTCATGGAACCTCCCTGAAAATGCTTGACCGACGGCACACTCCTCCTGCTGCCCCGACAGTCGTGGCGATCGCTTGGAATAGCGGGTGTCTCAGACTGTTGGGCACGTGACATGGACCCGCACCTCCGGTCTCACCGTCAAGTGAGACTGCCGCCATGTCTATGGTCATGGCGCCTCGCCGAGACCACTTGCGCGATTACGCCTTTCGCCCACTACACATAGGATGCGAAAGGGCAAACCTAGGCCGAATTTCCTTTTCAAGGAAAGAACGCTCCCAAGTTTGACGGCATGAAGCTTGAGAACACGTGATGGCGCACCTCCGCCACCCTGCGCCTCCTTGCGTCTTATGCAGCTATTCGGTCTGCGTAGGCGACTGTGGGCGAGAGCAGGAGAGCTCCCCCCGGATGCGGAGAATGAGGAGGTCCTCGTGAGCCGCGGCAAACACCGGTTGGCCTTTCTCCTGGCTCCTCCACGCCTCCAGCATCTGGAAGAACGACGCCCGGTTGATCAGCCGACCACTACGCAGACCACACAGCAGCGCCACCAAGCGGTATGTGAGTTGAAGGCCAGCAGCTTCTGCTGTCTCGATGACCTGACCGGGGAGGTCAACGAGCCGCCCACCGACCCGGATCGGACGGATCGTGATCGCGACGATTCCACCGGGCCGCAGTAGTTCCCCACATCCAGCGAGGATCTGTCCGAAGCCCTCCATCAGCTGTGGCAACGGCTGGTGAGCAAGGTTGCCCTTGTCCGTGGAGTACCGGTGGTTCAACTTCTTCACCGGCCCGCCGTCCTCGCGGCTACCGCAGCGGACATGGCCGTGCGTCCGCACGCCGTAGGGCGGAGAGGTCAGGACCAGCGCGGCCAAGCCTCGTAGGTCCCCGAACACGGTCGCGATGTTCCGCGCGTCCCCGCAGGCCACCCGGCCATACCCCGTAGCCCCTTGAGAACGAGCATGCTGAACGTTGGCGGCGGTGAGACCGGCGAAGTCCGATTCGTACTCCATCCCTGCCGCGTGTCGCCCCAGATGCACCGCCTCTACCAAGGTGGTCCCGATCCCGCACATCGGATCCACCACCAGCTCCCCCGGCTCGGTGAACGCCGAGATGACCTGAGATGCGATCGACGGCAGCATCTTGCCCGGATGCCTCATCGACTCCGCGACGTATCGCCCACGCCGCTGCACCCGCGACTGCAACTGGCCTGTGGCCAGCACCGACGGCAGAACGTTCTCGTTCATCGGACCACCTCAGCCTGTGCGAGTGAACAGGAGAACATCCGCGTGCACCGACGCGACCGGCGGTAGCTCGGCAGACTGAGCATGACGGAGCTGCGCCAGCTCCGCGGGACCAGGCTGAACGACGAGCGCGTCTCCCTCGACCGGGACTCGCACCGCGATGACGTGCTGGATATAGGCGAGGCCAGCCCCTGCTGCGCGCCGGATAATCCCTGGCGCAAGGTCCACCAGCCTGCCCCGCTCATGCCGCGCAGTCGTGATCACTGCCAAGTGACCACCCGGAGCGAGAACGTGCCGCGCGTCCTCCAGGAACCGGCCCAGTTGCGGCGCGCTGAGCGTCGATCGCTCCGCCCTGCACAGCGGACACGTAACCAACGCCGGATTGACCGGCTGTCCGGAGCCCGGATAGGGCGGAAGCGCCGCGATCAGCAACTCAACCCGGCCCGCGAAACCGAGCAACGCATCCCGAAGCTCGTGCGGCCCGTGCGGGCGCAGCCTTACCCCCGCCCGCTGGGCAGCCGAAAGCTCCTGTCGCAGACGGCCGACAAGGTGCTGCGCAACCGGGAGACGCGGAACACACCCAATCCCCAGCCGCCCCATCTCCGCAGCTGCCACCAGCACCGTCTCGCTTATCGTGAAGACGTCCGTGACAACCCCACCCGGACGGGTACAGGCGTCGATCAGATGCCGCGCCAGTTCCAGCCCAACGGCCCGATGATGCCAACCGCATACCGCGTCGGTTGCGCACGGGCTCTCCTTGGCCTTCGACGTTCTGGGTGCGGTGTCGGAACACAGCCACACCGAGAGCGGCACCAACCGCCTTTCCGCAGCCCGCGAACCCTTCGACCGCGACCCTTCGTTCTCGCTCATCTACGGTGACCCGCGACGGTCACCCGTTCCCATGTACTGAAACACTGCTTGATCAGCGCTGATTGGAACGGCCGTCGATCCCCCAGCCTCTCTGCACGTTGTGATCGTGCATCAACCACCCCGCTTCGTCCCCATGGGCCCAGAGGCGCCACCGCGATCGGTGAGGCCATTCGGCTCCCGCACGGCATTTAGGCTCGCTCGCACTCAGTGCGATCAGCAGGCGGACCTCGTTCTCCATGTGGGGCGCCGTCGATCGCGGTCAGGCCGTGTTCCGTGAGCCTGACGCGGATCGAGCGCCAACCCCCGACGTCGGGCAGCCGTTCGAACGGGTCCTTGTCGGCGAGCCTGTCGAAGCGGTTGGCGACGGCCCCGGAAGTCACATGGCGGTCTTGTTGAGGGCGCCCGCCGTCAGCTCGTACGAGGTGGGGTGTCGCCGAACGACTCGAGCAGGTGGCGCAGCAGGTCTGCGAGTTGATCGGGTCAGGGGGCGTCGCTCGCCGACCTGATACACAGCGCACTCACGCAACCGTGATCCACTTCGGCGACACACCGACTGCCCTCCCTGCACAGGACCTCGGCCATACGTGCGACGGCTTGGCGAGAACTTTGACGGGCTCGTACACCAGAGCACGTCCCAGCAGGTCATCTGCGGGTTGGAGAGATTGGCACGCTCCTTGCGCGTCACTGCAGGAAATGCCTATCGCCGCAGGTCAGCTGGCAAATGGGAGCGACCAAGGTAGGTCCTCGGCGCCCCCGCTTCTCCCCTTGGCGATCCGAGTTCTTCCCATCTGGTGATCGAGACCTGGATCGACCGATCCGACCGGGCCTCCTGGGGAGAAACCATGGCCATCGATCTACATGGCAGCACCACAACGAAGAACTTCAACGAGAACGCCCTGAGCGCAGCCGATAGGGCGTTCAGGCTTCTGATCATCGGTCCGAATCCGCTCTCAGTAGATGGCAGTTTCATCGGGCATGGAGCACCCCAGTGCCTGCTCGATCTTGGCGAACTGAAGGAGCTGCTGCTCGCGCCACAGGCCAGCGATGAGCTGAAGGACAGCGTCTGGGCGCATCTCGTACGACGCTCGCGAGACGACGGTCCGGCGTGGGTGATCGGATGCGTAGGGGTGGCGATGCCGGGGCTGAAGAACCTCGCTTCGCGGACGTCGCATGGCTGCCCGGCGCACGTGGTCGACGACATCGTCTCGGAGATGGTGACGCACTTCGTCGCGCAGCTTCGCCGGATCGATCTCGACCGGCCGAACATCCTGCCCCGGCTGCTGCTGTGGGCGAGGAAGGGCGCGCTTCGGGCTCGGGCGCGTGAGCTCGCCTCCATCCAGATCTGCGCCGAGTTGCCGGAACCAGTGGCTCTGGACACGGAGCCGTTCATGGTGCTCGCTGAGGCCGTCCGATGCCGTGTCGTCACCCCGGACGAGGCGAAACTGATCAACGCGACGCGCTTGGAGGGCCAGGCGTTGCGGGCGTACGCGGGGCGCTTGGGGGTGCCGGCGGATCGGCTCTACAAGCGGCGGCGGGCGGCAGAGGCGCGGCTGGCGCGGGCGATCGAGGAGGGTCAAGTCTCGGTCAGTTGTGACGGACTGGCCTCCAAACTCGCTGGCTGAGTCGGTGATTCATCCATGTCAGCCGTGATCACGGCTCGGGGCGGGGTTCCGGGGGGCGGTTGCCCGTTCCCATCGAGCCCATCGTCCTTTGAAGGAGGACACCCATCCCGGCCTGCTCCGGGCCTGTGATCACGACTGGCTGCCAGCTCAGGACCTCACGTCTCGGGGAGCCATGTCATGAAGCCGTCTCGTCCTTGTCCGTTGTTCTTCTTCCGGGTTCCAGCAGGTACGAGCTGGGCCCGACTGGGTGCCGCTTCAGCGCTCTGGACAGTCGGCTGCCTGGCGGCCGCTGTGGTCGTGCCGGGGGTCGCCGAGGCGATGACCAAGCTGGCCTCCGCCTCGCTCGACCAGGTCATCACCAACCTGAGGAACGTGGTGATCGGGCTGCTCGTCGGCCTGGCCACGCTGTTCTTCACCATCGGCGGGGTCCGCTACATCCTGGCTGGCGGGGACCCCGCGGAAGTCGAGGCCGCCAAGAAGACGCTGCGCTACGGAGCGCTCGGGTTCGGAGTGGCGATGCTCGCCCCGGTCCTGGTGGAGCTTCTTCAGCGGATCGTAGGGGCCTGACGTGGCGGCCCTCACTCGCCTCAGAGCGTTCGGGTTGTTCGCTCTGCTGGCTGTCGGTGGGGCGCTCGTCTCGGCGCTGCTCAGCGGGCCCGCAGTTGCCACACCTCCGACACCTGTACCAACGCCTTCCTCTACGCCGGCACCGGACTGTGGCCTCATCGATGTGGCGTGCAAGACCCGGCAGGCGGTGGACGAATGGTTCACGCACCTCGTGGAGTCCGCGACCAAGCCGGTCTTCGAGATGCTCGAATCGACAGTGCTGGCCACACCGGACCTGGACTCCCAGGAGATGGCGCGCGTCAGGCTGTCGTGGGAACTGTCACGGACGATCGCGAACACGTGCTTCGTGCTGCTCGTGACGGTCGCGGGCTTGATGGTCATGGTCGGGCAGGCACTGCCTGGTGGGCTCTCGGCACGGGCGCTGTTGCCACGCCTCGTGTGGGCGTCCCTCGCCGCGAATCTGAGCCTGATCGCGATCAAGTACGCGATCACTCTGGCGAACGGGCTGAGTCAGGCGTTCCTGTCCGACGGAGCCGGCCGGATCGATCCGACGTTGGTGTTCGACGCGATCAAGAGAGCGGTCCTCACGGGGATCGTCCTCAAGGGCGTGTTCTTCGCGATCGTGGCGCTTGTGGTGGTCGTCCTGGCGGTCGGCGTGCTGTTCACCTACATCCTCCGGCTCGCACTCACCATGGTCGTGATCGTGGCGGCGCCTCTTGCGTTGATCCTGCATGCGCTGCCGGTCACCGAGGGGCTCGCTCGGCTGTGGTGGCGGGCGTTCACCGGGCTGCTGGCCATTCAGATCTGCCAGTCGCTCGTGCTGGTCACCGCGCTCCAACTGCTGTTCTCCGCCAACCCGGCCGACGACGATTCGTTCTGGATCCCGAGCGGGGCGGACATGACCGACCTGCTCATGGCCATATGTCTGCTGTTCGTATTGCTCAAGATCCCTGGATGGGTGGCGCGGACGATTTGGCAGGCGAGCATGCCTCGGACGCTCTCACGGCTGGTGAAGTCCCTGGTCGTCTATCGCGGGCTGAACATGCTGCTCGGTGGGAGGTTCGGTGCGGTCCGCCCGACGCGTCGTCCTAAGCCGCCGAAGCCGCCTGCTCCGCCCAACAGCGGTGGAGGTGGGCCCAGTGGTCCTCCTGGTGGAGGTCCGGGCGGTGGTCCCGGTAGGCGGGGGCCGAACGCGGGCGGGCCACGTTCGGGGTTGCCACGGCATCCGCGTCGTCCGCCGGGGATGGCTACGGGTGGCAGGGGTGGGGATGGAAACGCGCGGGTTCATCGTTCGCGCCCTGCGCGTCCCTACGGGCCGGATAGGGACGCTGGGAACCCACTGCCCGATGGCCATCCGCAGCCGCAACGGCATCACCGACCTATCGTCCGCCGCAACCGGCCGCCGAATGGTGCCGCGCCGTCTGCACCCCCTCGGTCGCCTCAGCGCCTGTCACAAGTCGCGTTGCGGCTCCAAGCACCTCGTCTGCAAAGAAGGGCGGCACGTCGTGCGCCACGCAAGTAAAGAACGGCTGGTCGCGAAGATCCCGGCCGATGTGGAGATGCCGGACAAGCTCTTCGCGAACCTGACGGTTCGGCAAGTCGCGATCCTGGCGGCGACCGGCGTGCTGGCGGCCTGGGTGTACCTCATGGCCGGCGACCGGCTACCCGTCCCGGTGCTCGTCGCGATCGTCCTGCCGGTGGTCGCCTGCGGGTGTGCGTTGGCACTCGGCAGGCGAGATGGGCTCAGTCTCGACCGGCTCATCCTCCACGCCTTCGCTTACCTGCGGCGGGATCGCAAGCTGGTCACCACCGAGGAAGGAGTCTTCCCGCCGCCGGCCTGGTGCCGAGTCCGAGGCCGCCTGCCCGGCGCGCTGCGGCTCCCTGTCCGGGCGATCCGCGAGGACGGCGTCATGGAGCTGGCCGAAGGCGGAACCGCGGCGGTCGTCCGAGCCGGGACCGTGGCGTTCGGGCTGCGGACGGGTGAGGAGCAAGCGGCGCTGGTCGGAGTGTTCGCAGGGTGGCTGAACTCGCTGGACGCGCCCGTGCAGATCCTTCTGCAGGCGCGTCCGGTTGACCTGTCCGATCTCGCTGACGTGATCGACGGTGCGGCCGAGCGTCTGGCCGATCCCGCGCTTGAGCAGGCGGCCCGCCAGCATGCCGAGTTCCTCACCGAGCTGAGCACCACCCGAGATCTGCTGACCCGCGATGTCCTGATCGTGGTTCGCCACCAGGACGCCGAGCAGCCACCCAGGTGGATGCGAAAGTCCCGGCGAGACAGCTCGGCGGCCATCGTGACTCGCCGCGCCGAGGAAACCGTGCGCTTCCTCCTCGGCCTCGGTGTTCACGCCTCGGTCATGGGCGCCGATGACGCTCGCGACGTGCTCGTACGGTCACTGTCGCCGCGTCGTCCGGAACCGGTCGGGACCGCCCGCCCCGATGAGCCGATCACCCTTGGAGAAGAGACTCGATGAGGTTCCCCCGACTCGCCGGCGACACTGAGGCCCGCACCACCAGCCCCGCCTTGCCCGGCCCGTCATCGTTGAAGATCAACGCCCGCTCGGTCGAGTTCACGGACGGGGTGTGCGCGTCGTTCGCGATCGCGGGATACCCACGAGAGGTCGGCGCGGGCTGGCTCGAACCGCTGACCGGCTATCCGGGTCACCTCGACGTGTCCCTGCACATCGAGCCGGTACCTCCGCTGATCGCCGCCCAGCGTCTACGCCGACAGCTCGCCCGCCTGGCGTCCGCCTCCGCGGGCGCCCGGACGCCGGACTTCGCGGCTGAGGCCGCTGCCGACGATGCCGCTGAGCTGGCCGCCTCCCTCGCGCGGGGGCACGGACGCCTATTCCGTGTCGGCCTCTACCTCACCGTTCACGCCGCGGATGCCGATGAGCTGGAGGCGGAGGTCCAACACGTCAAAGCGCTGGCGGCCTCGCTTTTGCTCGACGCGCACCCGACGACGTTCCGGGCGATGCAGGGATGGACCGCCACGCTTCCACTGGGCACCGACACGCTGAAGACGCGCCGGACCTTCGACACCTCGGCGCTCGCGGCGGCCTTCCCGTTCGCCTCACCGGATCTGCGGCCCCGGCTCGGCGAGACGCCGGTGTTGTTCGGGCTGAACGTCTACTCCTCTGGAGTCGTGCTGTGGGACCGGTTCGCCCACGACAACTACAACTCCGTGACGATCGCCCGGTCGGGGGCGGGCAAGTCGTACTTCACCAAGCTGGAAGTGCTGCGGCTGCTGTTCCACCAGGTCGAGGTATGCGTCGTCGATCCCGAGGACGAATACCGCCGCCTGTCGGACGCCGTCGGAGGAACCATCCTCGGTCTTGGCACGCCAGGCGTGTGCTTCAACCCGTTCGACCTGCCCGCCTCCGCAGAAGGCGACGCTCTCGACCGGCGCGCGATGTTCATCCAAACCCTTGTCGCGACCATGCTCGGCGAACCGCTCACTGCCGCGACGAAGGCCGTATTGGACAGGGCGGTGATCGCCACGTACGCGGCCCATGGCATCACCTCAGACCAGCACACGTGGAAGCGCCCTGCGCCGCTGCTCGCTGACCTGGTGACGATGCTGGACGCCACCGACGCGCCGGAGGCGTCCGAGCTGGCCGCGCGGCTCACCCCGTACGTGTCCGGTTCCTACCGGAGCTTGTTCGCCGGTCCGACCACCACTCGACCGGACGGCCACCTCATCGTGTTCTCCCTGCGGGACCTGCCCGAAGAAACCCGGCCGGTCGGGATGCTCCTGGCACTCGACACGATCTGGCGGCGCGTGTCCAACCCCGCTGACCGGCGCCGCCGCGTGGTCGTGGTCGACGAGGCATGGACACTCATGCGCGAGAACGAAGGCGCGAGGTTCCTCTACCGACTCGCCAAATCCGCCCGCAAGCACTGGGCCGGCCTCGCCGTCGTCACACAGGATGCCGCCGACCTGCTCGGCTCCGACCTCGGCAAGGCCGTCGTCTCCAACGCCAGTACGCAGGTCCTGCTGCGGCAGGCCCCGCAGGCCATCGACGAGATCGCCGATGCCTTCGACCTCACGGAAGGAGAACGGCTCTTCCTGCTGTCGGCCGGCCAGGGTGAGGGTCTGGTCTGCGGGGGCGTCGGAGATCGTGCCGCTTTCGTTGCTGTCGCCAGTGCATCTGAGCATGCGCTCGCTACCACGGACCCGGCCGAGTGATCCCTGATCCAGCGCCCTGGGGAGCCGTGATCGGTGGTGCAGCCGCTCTCAGCACGGCCGAAGCCATCCTCTGGCGATGGCGCAACGCGCGCTTTGCCCGTAACGCTCGGCTGGTCGAGATCGCGGTACCGCCGCAGGTCGAGTCCGGTAGCGCGGCTGCCTGGTGGTCACAGGTGATGGGGCTGACCGCGCCGCGCTGGAAGCGCCTCCTGTTCGGCCAGCCTCATCTGGCCTGGGAGTACGTGGCTGATGCTGCCAGCGTTCGGGTGCAGTTGTGGGTTCCGGGGCTCGTACCGTCTGGGCTGGTGGAGAAGGCGATCCGGTCGGCCTGGCCTGGCGCGACTGCGACCACGCGCCCGGCTGCCCCTCCCATCCCGCGCGGTGCCACGGCTGCCCGGGGCCGGATGGTGCTGGCTCGGCCCGACCACTATCCGCTCACGACCGCGCATCGCAATGATCCGCTGCGCGCACTCCTCGGGGCTTTGTCGGGGCTGCGTCAAGGTGAGCACGCCGCCGTCCAACTTCTGGTCCGCCCGGTGACTGGGCGGCGGCTGTCAGCCGCTCACCGCGCCGCTTCCGCGCTGAGGAACGGCAGGTCCAGCAGCCTCCGGACTGACTTGTTCGACCTCATCACACCCGGCGGCCTCAACCGTGCCCGGCCCGGTGAGTTGTCTCGGATGTTCCCCGAGCGTGCCGAGGAGATCCGCGCCATCCTCGCCAAGGCGAATCAGCTGCGCTTCGCCGTCCAGATCTCCTACGCGGTCACAAGTGATCGACCCGAGGCCCGGGACCGCCTCCGTGGTCGCGCCCACGAGATCGCCGCCACCCTCGCGCTCTATGCCTCCGGCCACCAGTACTTGCGCCGCCTACGAGGCCTCGACTTCCCCGGCCGCATGTCCAACCGCCGCATGAACTCCGGCTACCTCCTGGCCGTTGACGAGCTGGCCGCGCTCGCCCACCTGCCCTACGACCAGGCCGCCCCCGGCATCGCCCGAGCCGGAGCACGGCCCATCCCGCCCGCGCCCGATGTCCCCACGTACGGCCAGGACGTCCGGGTCCTGGGTGATGCCGAGACCGGCCACCCGCGCCCTGTGGGGGTCACCGTGGCCTCGGCGCGCCAGCACCTGCATGTCCTCGGACAGACCGGTGTCGGCAAGTCCACCTTCCTGGCCAACCTCATCCTCTCCGACGCCCACGCCGGCCGAGGCGCCCTCGTCATCGATCCCAAAGGTGACTTGATCGACGACGTACTCGACCGCCTACCCGAACGCGCCATCAAGCGGACGGTCCTCTTCGACCCGGCCGAACCCGGCAATCCGCCCTGCTTCAACGTCCTCGCCGGACCGGACCCGGCGTTCGCCGTCGACTCCATCGTCACGATCTTCCATCGCTGTTTCGCCTCGTCCTGGGGACCGCGCCTGGACGACCTCATGCGTTCGGCCTGCCTCACTCTCGTACGGACACAGCGCAACCGCGCGACGCTCACCGACGTCCCCAAGCTCCTCACCGACACCCCGTTCCGCGCCCGGATCGTCGGCCAGCTCAACGACGAACTGCTGCGAGGCTTCTGGTCCGCGTACGACGAGCTGTCACCCGCCGCCCGCGCCTCGGTGATCAGCCCTGTCATGAACAAACTCCGGGCCGTCCTCCTACGCCCGTTCGTCCGCGACGCCCTGTCCGGCGGAACCTCCACATTCGACCTGGCCCGCACCTTGGACACCGGCGGCCTGGTCCTCGCCCGACTTCCCAAGGGTGTCCTCGGCGAGGACGCCGCGCGCCTCTTCGGCTCACTCCTCCTCGCCCACACCTGGCAGGCCATCACTCCCCGAGTCCGCCTGCCAGAGCACAAACGCCGAGATGCCGCCGCCTACATCGACGAGGCCCAGAACTTCCTCAACATGCCCATCTCCGTGAGTGACCTCCTGGCCGAGGCACGCGCGTACCGCTTCTCACTCACGCTCGCCCACCAGCACCTGTCCCAGCTCCCCAGAGACCTCCGCGAAGCCGTCTCCGCCGACGCGCGCAACAAGGTCTACTTCACCGCCTCCCCGGAAGACGCCCACGATCTCGCTCGCCACGTCGGTCCTGTACTCACCGCGCATGACCTGTCCCACCTGGGCGCGTACCAAGCCGCCGGACGAGTCATCACCGGCAAAGGAGGCCCGTCACCGGCGTTCACCTTCCGCACCCGTCCCCTCCCCGACCTCATCCCCGGCCGTCAGGAAGCCGTCCGAGCCGCCTCCCGGGCCGCATTCGCCCGTCCCGAGACCACCGCGGCGAGCAAACCGAAGCTCCGAATCTCGACCGACCCACGCCGAGCCCATGAGGAGGGCACTCAATGACCCGACCGAACTCACCCCGCCGGCTACTGCCTTCCCGGCACCAGCGCACCCGCGTCAGTCAGGCCCTCGTCGCCGACCTCGCCGAACGACTCACCCCACGAGATGCCGAGATCCTCGACGCCGTCTGGGAACACCGCGTCCTCACCACCGACCAACTCACCGCCATCTTCTTCCCCAGCATCCACCGCGCCCGCCACCGCCTCCTGGACCTCTACGAACTTCGTGCCCTGGACCGCTTCCGCCCCTGGGCCCGCACCGGAAGCCGCCCCTGGCACTGGATTCTCGGCACCACCGGCGCCCATCATCTGGCCGCCCAGCGCGGCATTACTCCCGCTGAGCTCCGCTACCGCCCCGATTCGGCCGGCGCGATTGCCTTCTCGTCCCGGCTGACTCACCAGATAGGCGTGAACGAGTTCTTCGCCCAACTGCACGCCACGGCCCGCCGCCAAAGTGACGAATCCGAAGTCGCCGAATGGTGGCCCGAACGCCGATGCACCGCCCTGTGGGGCGACCTCGCCCGGCCCGACGCCTTCGGCCGCTGGACCGAGCCCACTTCAACCGGCCAGCCGGACACGATCGACTTCTTCCTGGAGTACGACACCGGTACCGAGTCGCTGTCCCGCGTCCTGGCCAAACTCGACGGGTACGCCGCCCTGGCCGAAGCAACCGGCATCACCACGCCCGTGCTCTTCTGGCTCCCGAACCCCACCCGCGAAGCCAACTTCCGCAAGCTCCTGATGGCCCCGAACGTGCCCGTCGCCACGGCCGTACACACGCCCCCGACGGCCGCTGATGGCCCCGCCGGGCCCGTGTGGCTGCCAGCGGGATCAACCGATCCCCGCCGCCGCCTGATCGCCCTACGGGGCGCATGGGGCACCACTGACCGCATCACTGCGTGATGCCGGTCATCACGGCCACGGCCATCGGGGCGCTCGCCCTGATCGCCGTCCTCATCAGCGTTATCGCAACCCTGCTACCGGGTTACGACGCTCCGAGCGCTTTCTGCGGTACGTCCGCACCCACCGACAATCTCCACCAGCAGACCGCCACGGTCGCGGCAAGCCATGCCTGCGCGCCACTGACAATCAGCGGAGCGGGGCGCGGCTCGGCAGCGGTAGCGGCGGCGTCCCGGTGGCTTGGCACCCCGTACTCGTACGGGGGCGGCGGACTCGACGGTCCTACCCGGGGGCTCGGACAAGGCGCGAAGGTCGGCTTCGATTGCTCGGGTCTCATCCGTTACGCCTGGCATCAGGCCGGAACCACCATCCCGCGCACCACAGTCGAACAATGGCAGGCTCTCGTCCACGTTCCCCCCGGTCATCAGGCCTCGGGAGACCTCGTGTTCTTCCAAGGCTTCGACGGAGGTCCCAACCGCCCCGGACACGTCGGCCTCGTCCTCGACGCACATCACATGATCGAGGCCCCTCGCACCGGCCTACGCGTCCGAATCAGCCGCTACACCGAACGCGAGGACATCATCGGTTATGGCCGTCCGAGCTCGACGCGTACGTCCTAAGCTCTTCGGATGCTGCGATTACTGGTGACATTACTTGCAGTGACCGCGCTTGCCAGAGGCGACCTCCTCCTCCCTAGAAGGCTCACGTTCGACGACTATGCCGCCCGCGCCGTCTGGACCTGGCGGACCAGCGGCGCGGCGGAGATCTGGCGTAACGGCTTTGTCCCGACAGGCGACCTGAGCCAGATGAAGCAGAACGTGAAGAAGAAGATCTCGAGGGATGAGGAGTTCGGCTTCGCCGTGGCCGGCCCGCTCCCCGCCACTCCGAAGGAGGCGCGGATCGGCTGGGATGATGGCTCCACCATGCAGGTGCCTGTGATCAGCGCACGCCAGGCGCTGGTCGCGCTTTCCCCCTTCCCGTCCGAGGCCTCAGCCCAAGACGATCAGGCGTACAAGATGACCTCTGCCACGTTCACGACCATGCGCCTGCGGACTCTGCGCGGCATGGCCACCGTCCCAGCGTGGCGGCTGTACTTCTCGAACCTGCCCGGCCCCATCGATCACCTCGCGGTCGACCAGGCAACGCTCGGCACCATCGAGGACGCCGTCGGCGACGACCGGCCCTACGACATCACCGGCTTCCAGGTGCTCGACGAACGCACGCTGCGGGTGAACTACCAGTATGGCGCTTGCCTCGGCCGGAAGCCGCTGACCGTCCGCCTGCATTCGGACGAGCGGCCCGATGTCGTGGTCCTCGGAATCGAGGTTCATGAGCACATTCCCGACGGCGGGCTCCTATGCGCAGGTGTTGGAAAATCCGGCGAGGGCGTCGTTCGGCTCGGAGAGCCTCTGGGCGATCGAGTGGTGTTGGATGCGCAGAGCCGACTTCCCATCTGCCTCTATTGGCGCGCCCCCTGCCGCGCCGGACAACCTACGGGCGCCTCCCGGCCCTGACACCGCCGTCCAGCACAATCCCACTGCCCGACCGGCCCGCGCTGGCTGTTCCCCGGTCGGGTCCCCGGACAGCCCATCGACCTCATCAGCTCACCAACCTGCTCAACCGCCATGGCATCAGTGCTTGCCCTGCCCGTAACGGAGCCCTCGCAGCCCTCGCCTCCGACCTGCCCGCCGCGATCCTCGCCGACCTCCTCGGCCTTCACATCAACACCGCTGTCCGCTGGGTCACCTACGCCCGCAAGGACTGGACTGACTACCTCGCCGAACGCACCGCCGAGCAGAAAGAAGCAGGGCGATGATCGATATGCCACGTGAAAGCAGGCGAACAGTTCAGGAGGTTCACCATTACCTCCTGACCCAGCTGAACCTCGCCCTACGCCGACCAGGGATGTATGGCGGCGAGATCGCGCTGAGGCTCTATATGGACGCGACGGCCTTCGCCGACGACCGCGAGGCGGCCTGGCGAGAAGAACTGGAGCAACTCCGGACGCGAGAATGCTTCCCCTCCACGGGGGTGCGCGGAGCGTTTCGACTGCTCTGGGGCGATGATCATGAGGGTGCGGTGTCGTCGGTCTATGCCGAGATCGCCCACCGGCAGGGCTGGTTGGAACTGGATCGGACGCTCTCCTTGGCGGAGTACGACGAGATATTTCGCACCAGCAAGTCCTGGTGCGCTCAAGATCGGTTCCTCAGCGAGGTCTACACGACGTTCGGGCCGCCGTCGGTCCTCTTCGGAGGCACCAACCCCAACTTCCCCAAGACTCTGGCCTACTCCACCGACCGTCCCGAGGACCCGCTGATCTGCTTCCACCTCTGGAACGGCTTCGCTTCCCCGCCCAGCAGCGAATCGGTCCCCGTCCACGCCGAACCGGCGCTCTTGGCGATACGCACCGGCGGCACACGCTTCACAGATGGCTTCACCTTCGCTCCGGAGGGAACCTCCCGCCGTCAGCCAAGCGATCAACTATGAGGGGAATAGCGCACGGTCGGAATAACACCCCTGCACCAGTAGTGCTGGGGCTGCGCGCCGGCTGCTGCTCGGGCCCGGAGCAAGGCGGCGACGGCACGACCGCCACCGACGAGCAGGGAAACCACGACTCCGCCGGAGTAGACCGGGACGTCCCATGGGTGGCGATGCAGGCATGGGGAGGGCGGGTCGGCCGCGGCCAACCCGCCCTCCCCATTCGCTGTGTGTCAGATGTCGCCACCCCGAAGGCGGCACGTCCGCTCGTCGGCCGGATCCAGAAGGATCGCGGGCAGCTTCTCCATGCCCAGGTCGAGGGCGCGGTGTATGCGGTGCCAGCCGTCGATCACCAGGCGGTTGCCGGGAGGCAGTGCGCACGGCAGCGGAACGACCAGGATGGGTTTGGTCAGGTCAACCGTCGTGGCGTGGTTGGGGTCGATGCGGATGAGGTCCTTGACGCCGGTCAACGTCCGGATAGCAGCCGGGCGTACTGGGTGGCGTCGGGCCAAGCGTTTGGCCAGGTCTACATCCCATGCCCACCCCAGGAGGGTGAACATCTCATCGGACATGATTTCTCCTTTCATGCCAGGGCCGCTGACTAGGCGTCCTGGGGATTGGTTGCGCGGAAGCGGTTGGGGCGCTCACTGACGAGTTCGGCCTCGCCGTTGCGGGCGAGGGTGTCCAGGGCGTTCGCGACTGCCCCGGAGGAACGGCCGAGCACCTTCGCGATCTCATTGGCGGTGAATGCCAAGCTGGGGTGCTTCATCAGGTGGGCTGCGACGTCCGGGCGCAGGGGCCGGGACGCGCTGCGGTCACCGCTCCGCGAGGAACCCCACCCAGCGCTGGTCTTGGGCTGGGTAGTGCGAGCGGCCTTTCGTACGTCTGCAGTACCGCTGTAGATGGCCTCCAGGCCCGTGGTGAATGCCGCCCCGTCGTCGGACAAGAGGGCCGCGTAGGTGGTGGTGACGGCATTGAGAAGGTCGGTCAGGGCGCGCCGCGTGTCTTCGATCACGCGGGCCTTGGCCAAGGTCTCAGCCGCCTGCTGGCGACGGGCTTCCTCCTCGGCCTGGGCGCGGGCCAACTCGGCCTCAGCAGCCGCACGGCGATCGGCCTCCTGTTCAAGGATGCGCATGGCGTCCGGGAGGGACATGGCGGTGGTCGAAGCACCTTGAGTGGCTGAGTCGGTGGTGTCTGAGGCCGCCGGGATCTCGGGGTCCGCAGCCATGTCGGGTTCCGGAAGGACGATGCCATCCTGATCACACACGTCGTCAGCGACGATCGGAGCCCACGTGTCCGGTAGGGCTCGGCCTTCCTCGGAGCGCCCACCGGGGGTACGGATGGCGTGGCCTGCCTCGGCGAACGCCGCGAGGGCTTTGGCCGCGGTCGGCCGCGAGACACCAGCAGCCTCAGCGATCATCGTGACGGATGCCGCCGGAGTGACGGTCAGGGCCGCCCATACCTTGGCCGCTGTGCCTTCAGGACGAAACTCGGCCGAAGTGCCGGTCAGCTCGGGCCCTGTGGTCGCCGTCATTCATTTCTCCCTTGATTTGTGGTACGGCCCCAGAATTACCCTGGGCCAAATTCGTTCGTACACAACGACTATTTCTCGACCTAGAACGCAAAGCAAGCCGATCCGGCGGCGTGTTAGCCAAAAAACAATAGGCTCACGATCGCCCGATCGGGCGATGAATCGCTAACGACTCCTGAGCCCAGCCGCGCAGCACAATGGGGCAGCGCGCAGCGCCGAGCATGAATTATCAAGCCAGAAGCCAGGAGTGGAGCGATAGGGGATTATCCAAATTGAATTACCAGCATCAGAACAACCGGGTTCACTCCATGGCGAGTTCTCGACTCGTAAGGCGAGTCGGGCGAGCCACCGGTAGCCCGTGCAGCCCCATCCGCCTGCGCGCGCCCACCAACGCAGGGGTGCCAGTCAAGGCGGCGGGCCGAACGGAAGGGCGATCGGCACACCGACCGGCGGGCCCGAGCAACTGAGCGCAAAGTTCGCGTAACGAGGGCTTCCCGCCTCCAGAAGCGAGCCTTCTCACGGCCGGCTTGCCCGTAGTCTGAGGGGGTGGGACCAGCCGGATAGCAGCCGGTTGGTCCCACTCTTCGCGGAGGTCGGCGTGGTCTGGCTCAGGCAGAGTGCACACCCAGATCGGGCAGCCCAGGAACGGCCTCGCAGCCGCGTACTGCGGCATACACGACTGCGAGCCCGCCTCCCTCCGATGCCTGCGCCCGTCAACGACGCAGGCAGCGAGGGCCCCAGAGCCGCCGGGACTACTTACCTCCGCGATTCCGTCGGCTCAAACCGTAATAAACGCATGATGAGCGCACCCCTTTCAGTTCTGCGTGACCATGGCCGTGCGCGTGTGCGCACGGCCTATATAAGGAATCACCTCAGCAGCTCTCGTCAAGTCGTCGACAACAGTAATTTAGAGGTTCGACTGCTCATGCGAAGTCAGTGATCCTGCGGTAGAGCTGCTCCGTTTGCGAGGACGGCTTTCTGTCTCGGGCACGCAGCTGTTCATGTAGCTCGTCATAGCAGTAATGAATGGCTTGGGGCCTGCCAACGCGGGCGTAGACCTCCATTCGCCTGCGGTACAGGTGCTCAGCAACGCGGTCGAGTTCGGTGGCGCGTTCGAGATAACCGATCTCGACTTCGGGCTGCTCCTCCAGGTCGGCGAGTTGGGCGAGGGCTTGGACGACGGCACGGTTCAGAGCATCTGCCGCGTTTCGCGCCCAGCCATGCGGTACGTCGGGGAGGTAGGGGCCGGCATAGAGGTCGGCGGCGGCGATCAGCGCGGTGGCCTTCTCCGGACCCTTGGCACGAGCCGCGGTGGCGAGAAGGTCGCGGATCTGCCAGACGTCGCAGGTGTAAAGGTCGCGGTTGATCCGATACCCGGTGCCACCTATGAACTGGATGACGATCCGCCCGTAGTTGCCGGGCATCCCAAGCGCCTCGCGCATCTTGGCGCGCGTCGCCTTCAGAAGGCCGGCGAACCGGTCATTCGGCGCCTCGGCTTGGGGCCAGAGCTTGTTGCCGGCAGCAGCCTTGGTGAGCAGAGAGGAGCGGTGCTCGGCGAGCAGACCGAGAAGGGCCCAGGTGTCGGTTCCCCAACCACCCGCCGCACGGTTGCCCCCTTCGATGGCGCACTGGCCCACAAGGCGGACCAGGCCGCGACGGTCGGCCGTCGGGTTGTGCAGAACGGCCATTGACCTGTTGGTCTGTTCTGACGCGGGAGTGCTCAGGGCGCTACGGCCCGGGTCCATGCCGCCGGTAGGTGTCGCAGGGAGGGGAACCGCCCCTGGATCAAGGCAGGCATCGGTGGGTTGGTGCGCCGTACGGTCGCGCGAGCCGAATGGGCCGAACGCCACCAGTGGTCCAGACAGGCTACGTATCGCCCACGATCGTCCAGCCAGTGCCCTCGCCGCCTCTCTAACGAACTGCCGTCGCATGCTGCCTCCCTTGCCGCTCTTGAGCGTTCACACTGATCAGATCGCGCGCGGCATCGGATCGGGGAGCCTGAAACTCCTCACGGCGCCTACTGACCAGGGGCGGGGCGTCCAGGGTCACGGGAACGCCTTGCACAGAGGGACTCTGGGCCCGCAGTACGCGGCAGTGAAAACCCACCATCGCGCGGAACCACTCACCCTCGACACGGCCCACGAAGGACCATCACGCTAAGCATCAGAGCCACTACCCTCTGTCTGGTGGTGTCAGTGGACGGGCAGAATCAGATCAACGCACAGCGCCTACTGATGGGCGTTGTTCCGGACGAGATCTTCGCGTCATACTCCAAGCTGCTCGCGGAGGACGGCTGCCAGGAGAGCGACGCCGCGTCCCTGCTAGGAAGCGACGAGCAGGCGGCGGAGCTGACGGTTGCGTCCACGGGAGTGGTGTACGAGTTTGACCTGGTCAACAGGTGTGTCGTCGTGAAATGATGACGGCCATCGCGTGATCCTTCGAAGGCGCAAACCAAG
>NZ_BMRC01000052.1 GCF_014648435.1 Nonomuraea spiralis | reverse complement strand
CGGTGTTTCGTTCTTCTTGGTCGTTGAACCAACTACCGGAGACCTCTTCGTTCAACGATCACCGACACGCCTCACACGTGATCTTTCGAAACACGGCCTAGGCGTACTGGAAACGGACGGTAACCGCTGGAACTGACGGACAGGATCTCGAACCTCAAGAACGACCCGCGGACCAGCGGGTTCGCCCTCACTCCATGAAGTAGCTGGGCATGTCTGGTGCACGCCGGGCCCTCATCGTGGCCAACGACGAATACTCCGATCCAGGCCTGGCGGCCTTGCTGGCGCCGAACCAGGACGCGATCGGGCTCGCCGACGTGCTTGGCGACGAGAACATCGGCGGATTCGACGTCCAAGTACGGCGAAATGCCAACGTTCAAGAGCTGCGCCTGTCCATAGAGGACTTCTTCGTCGATGCCGCCAGAGACGACCTGCTGTTGTTGCATTTCTCAGGGCACGGCCTCAAGAGCCCATCGGGTGAGCTCTACCTGAGTGCTTCGGACACGCGTCCGGACCGGCTCGCGTCCACCGGCCTGTCAGCCGAGTACGTCAGCCGGCTCATGCTGGAGACCCGTGCCCAGCGTGTCGTGCTCTTCCTGGACTGTTGCTATGGCGGTGCGTTTCCCCGAGGAATGGTCGTTCGCGGCACGGCGGACGCGGCGGTCGGTGAAGCGTTCCTCCGGCAGGAGCGCGCCGGATCGGACAGAGGGCGCGTGGTGGTCACCGCCTCCAGCGCAATCGAGTACGCCTTCGAGGGACGCGACATGGTTCCCGATACGAACCTCAGCCCGTCTGTCTTCACCGCCGCCGTGATCAACGGACTCGCCACCGGGGATGCGGACCTTGACGGCGATGGCTGGATCGGGGTTCGGGAACTGTTCGACTACGTGGCGGATCAAGTGCGTAAGACGACCCCGCATCAGACGCCGCATATTTGGATCTTCGGTGCTCAGGGGGATGTGCGCATGGCGCGCGTCCGAGCCTCGCAGGTGGTGGCGACACCCGTGCCCGCGGTGCTTGTCGAAGCCATGAACAGCCCGCTCGCAGGGGCGCGGTTCGGGGTGGTTCACGAGCTTCGGGAGCGCCTGTTGGGCGAGGATCTCGGTCAGGCATTGACCGCGTGCCAGATGTTGCGCACGCTGGCCGAGGACGACAGCCGCCAAGTCTCCCGCGCGGCTGAGGCGCTGCTCGCCGAAGCCAGACCGCATGCGACGGCGCCACTCGTGGACTTCGGCAGCATCGACCTCTCGACCTGGTCCGAAAAGGTCGAACTGGCGCTGAACGGGCCGCCTGTGGCCTGTGCGGTCACCGCGGTGCCATCGGTGCCGTGGCTGCGGTTGGAGGTCCGCGATCGCGTGTTGTCGGCCCAGGTTTTCGGGGATGCTGCGGGCAGGCTGGTGGGAATCGGGACCCTGACGGCACCGGCTGGGGAGATCACGATCGAGGTCCAGGTGTCGGTGGAAGTGCCTGACGCCGTACGGGCCACGCAGCCCATGCCGATCAGTTCCCTGCGACCCTCCGGAGCTCTCGTGTGGCCGCCGAGAGCGAAGGACGTCGAAGCCAATGTGGTGGAGACCGGGACGGATGCGGTGGTGCCGGGACAGGCTTCGGCTTCTCCCACGGCCTTCCCCACATTTGAGGTTCTCCAACGGCTTGCCCCGTGGCGGCGACGCCTGGTTGCGCGGCTGATCGATGCTGCGCTGAACTACGTGATCGCCGTCACGTGCGGCTATCTCATCTACCTCGTCTTGGGCCCATTGCTCGCCGATGGAACCGCTTTGATGCCGGCGGTGATATTCGGATTGTGTTTCGTGTATGAATTCGTGCTGCTGAAGGTCCGCGGGCAGAGCGTCGGCAAAATAATCACACGCATCAAGGTGGTGGAGCTCGGCGCGCCGCCGGCGTCCGGTCTGTCAAACGTCGTCGCGTTCCTGCGCACGTTGCCACTCGTGGCGCCGGTGCTGCTGATGGACGCGTTCGAGTCGGTATTCAGCTACGTGCTCATCTGGCTCTACTGGATCGCTGTTCTCCTGTGGGCCCGTTGGGACAAGCCGCTCGGCCGATCACTTCTCGACAAGGCGGCTGGGACGATCGTCGTCACAATCCCTGCGGCTCGGAAACCTCGCGCTGACCACGCATAAGGGGGGGCCGATGTTTCGCCCCTGCTCCTGGCGGAGCTGCTGGTTCTCTCGAGGAAGGTCATCAGTGATGTCGACTGCCCGTCGCCAACGCTCAAGGGGCCGTACGAGCCCTTCCCAGAAAGATGTGAACGACGGTCCCGACCAGCAGTTCAGTCGAAGGTGGCCGCTCGGCTTCCAGCATCTCGAGGATGAGCTCGTGGAGCACACCGTGCACCCCTAGGGCGTACAGGTACGGATCGTCGGCGCGATTCCCCGGCAGCTTGATCACAACCTCGTGAAAGACCTCGGCGAAGCGCCTGAGCGCCTGTCGCCGGGCCGCTCCGGTGGAACCGGCTCGAACTGCTTCCACATGCATGATGCGCACCCGACGCCAATCCTGCATGGTGAACTCGATGTATCGCCTTATGCCGTCAACGAACTGATCTTCAGGTGCCGAAGCCTCTTCCATCGCTTTGGCGACCTGGGTGAGGGTGTCGTCCACGACGACCTCGTACAAAGTCTGGAGCAATTCCTCGCGGCCACCGAAGCACTCGTAGAAGGCCCTGTTCGAGATGCGAGCCTCTGAACAAAGTCGTTCGATGGTGGTGGCGTCAAAGCGCGGCTTCGCGAACAGGGTGTACGCAGCATTGAGGAGACGCTCACGTCGATCCGCCAGCCGTTGTTCTGCGCTCAGCCCTACATGTCGTCCGGCTCGTTGCTCTTGGATGCGCCGGACCTCGTCAGTTTCAGCTGGGGGGTGCGCTGTCGAAGCTGACGCGCACCGGTCGCGCCGAGTGAGGACCGCTCGATCAGCTCCTCGAACGGCTCATTGGCCGTGCTGTTCACGAGGGATCCCTCCTTCGGGGAGGTGTTGCTGTTCGATCTTTCTCCACCGATACAGCGCCCCCTCCACTGCCCGGACTGAGGCTTCGCCGAGCAGCTCGGCGATTTCCTCCTGGCTGTAGCCGTCGATGGTGAGGGCGACAATCGCCCGGGTGCGTTCACTGGCACGGCGCAGATCATCACGAACGCGGATCCGTCCCAAAGCCTGAGACTCCAAGTCGGCGGTGATGCCGGCGTCCGGGTCCAGCATGATGACTGTCGCGCTCGCTCTTCCACGGTTCCGCCCGCGCGCACTCGTCGAGGGCGGCTGGCTCTACGAAGGTGGCGCGAGCCTTCCCACCTACTTCATGATGGCCAGTTCCTCGCGGGCAGCTGAGTCGCGGTAAAGCTCTTCGAGTTCCGCATCGGTGGGGGCCAGGAAGAGTTTGCGAGTGGCGGTGAGCTTGAAGATGTTTCCGGTGTACATCCAGCCACGAAGCACTGACATGCCGTAGCGGGCCAACTCGTTCTCGAACTGTTGATACCTTTCTCCGCTGAAGTCGTACCGGGCCATCTCATCGCGTAACCGCTGGTCGGCCGCGCGACGTTCCAGGCTTTCTCGAAGCTGATGTGTCTCGACCGTGTGTGACGCCGAGATCGCCTGCACCATCTCCGGGCAAGCCGGCACGTCAAGATCGACAAGAACTTGTTCGGCAGGTTTTACCGGCTGGGCAAGCGCGCTGACCACAGGCGCCGAGCCCGTGATCTGTCGTGGGATGACCTCTCCTGCGTGACTTAGGAGCGACGGTTTCCGTCATCACCCTCGGGAGGATTTGTGGCAGCACCGCCTGGACCGTTGCTGAGTGTTCGTTCCGCCGTCGTCCTGTTGCTGGCGGCCGTCGTAGGTTTGCTTGCAGGACTGCTCGCCTCTCTCAGCGGCCAACCCCTCCCGGCAGCGTTCCTACTGGCCGGCGGAGCGCTGGCCCTGTTCCACACAGTCATCGGACGGTAGAACGACCGTGGGTGGCTACGCGGAGGCAGTCAAGTCGGCCATCGAACGGACCGTCCGCTCGGTCGGGATGGTCCGTGGCCAGGGCGTGGCCGGCGCGGGCGCTGTCTGCGGATCAAGAATGTCTGCAGGCGTCATCCTGGACCGAGTTCGGCGGCTCGGCCACGATGAGGACATGACCGGAAGCGGATCAGCGGGGGCGGGCGGCGGGGGAGCAGGTTCGCGCCTGAACTGGACGGCAGTGAGCGCTCTGGCGGGTTCGATCGCAGCCGTGGTCGCGCTCTTCGCCTACCTGATGCCGCCCAGGACCTCGCCCGGCACAGTAGTTTTCAGTCCGTCCCCGCCTCCATCCCCACCGGGTCGGGTCGTCACCCGGCCCTCACCATCGCCTGCGGACTCGTCGCCTGAGTCCAGCACGTCCCGACCACCGAGCCGCACGCGAGTGGTCCAGGATTCCCCTCCACCGCTGCCGGAGGTCCGGTCCGCCGGCTGCGACGAGACGGCGGCGGCCCTGACCGCCTACCGCAGGGATGCCGGAACCAGCCGCAGCGGCCAGGCGGCCGCGGCCCAGCAGACGTACAGCGACTTGATGGGCGCAGGCCTCAACGCGCAGGGAGCGGTGGGGGCGAAGATCAGGCGACTGGCCGCAGAGTTCCAGGAACTGAGCTTCCGCCTGACGGGCATGACCGGCGGCGACCCCAACCAGGTGATCGCGGATATCAATACGGACGTCGCGGAGTTGAACAGCTTGTGCGCATCCGGCTGATCGCACGACAGGTGTATCCCCTCAGAGGCTCTGGCATGATCTCCAGTGATATCTGAAGGTATGTCGTTGGCCATGGATTTGCCGGCTGGTATCTGAATGCCCGCGATGAACTCCACGGCCTAGTTAAAGCGTGTCTCTTTGTTCGTGGGCTAAGCTCCAGCCATGGGTAAGTTTCTCGCTGTCCTGAACGGCGCGGCCGACAACGCTGACAAGGTGAAGCTCACCGAGCAGCAGCAGAGTGAGTTCATGAATGCCTGGGCGGCGTGGGCTCAGAAGAACGAACACGCCTTGATCGATCCCGGGGCGCCGCTCTTTCGCAAGAAGTTGGTGACGGCCCAAGGCGCCGAGGACTTCACTGACTCGAAGACCGGATACGCGATCGTGGAGGCCGAGACACATGAAGACGCGGCGCGGCTCTTCAGTGACCACCCTCATATCGCTTTGATGCCGGGGAACTCGATCGAGGTCCTCGAGTGCCCGCCTGTCCCATCCTGAGTTCTGCTTCCTTGATCATCTTCGTACCCGGATGAGGATGGGCGGCGAGGTGCAGCGTTGCCTGGTAGGCGAGGGCGGGCGGTCGGCCTCCTCACGGCCTCGGCGCAGACGGTGGCCGACCTGATCGGAGGGTTGAGGGATGACCGCACGGATCCCACGCTGCCGGAGGTGATCCCGGCTCGCGCGGGATGAGAACGCGCGATCCGCCAGGACGGCATCCGGCCGGGTCCTCGATCTTCCGGGCCGGACTCGCGGAACACGGATGCCGGCGGTGATGGCCTCGAAAGCCGGTGTATCGCCCGCCTGGCCGGCGGTGACATGAAGGCCGGCGGCCGTGCTCGGCTGTCGCGGGCAAGGTGGACTTTCGTGCGCAGGCCGCCTCGCGGACGTCCGGTGCCGTGATCGTCGGGTTCAGCTGTCCGGTGCCCCTTCTTCCGGGCTCCGGCTGCATGTTGGTGAGCCCGGCAGACGGTCGAGTCCACCGATACGGTCCAGCCGATGTCCCCGCCGTCGTCGCTCGTTCGGCAAGTCTCTCCAGGGTGAGCCGGTGCGGTACTTCCAGGCGATGGTCTCAAGGGTTCGGCGGTGGTCGGCCCATCGTCGCCCCCGGGTCGGATCGGCCGGCATCAATGGCGCGATCCTGTCCCGCATAGCATCAGTGACTACTAACTAGGAAACAAGCGAAAAATCCGACTTGTGCTCGCACTGTCCGGATCTGAAAGAGATTGTCGGCCGACGGCATAATTTCCTGAGGGCGCCCCTTTCGGAGTCGAATTTGCTCGCGTTATAGTGCGAAAGGCAAGATACAACCAAGATTCGGATGCCTACTTGACGAGCCTCGCACGGGCAATCGCAAGCCTTGTCTGCAGGTCGGACGGCATGGATAGGTCCGAAAGAGCCTCCTTGCAACACATCACCCCCGCAACGTGAGCGACCGCTGCCCAAGATCGGGGGAAACGTCACAGGCGGAGTTGATGCATGGTGGAACGACGCATGTCGGTCGCGACGCACTGGGGTAGTTTCATCGCCGTAGTCGATTCCGGTCGGTTGGTGCGAATCGAGCCGAGGCACGATGACCCCGTGCCGTCGCCCATCGGCCCCGGCATGGTGACAGCCGCCGACGATGGCGCTCGCGTGTTACGCCCCGCGGTGCGCAAGGGCTGGCTGAACGGCGAGCCGCGCGCCCGCGACTCCGCCAGAGGCGCGGACGCCTTCGTGGAGGTGAGCTGGGACGACGCCATCACACTGGTGAGCGACGAACTCCGTCGCGTTCGTTCACAACACGGGAACAGCGCGGTGTTCGGCGGATCCTACGGCTGGGCGAGTGCCGGCAGGTTCCACCACGCGCAGGGTCAACTCCACCGGTTCCTGGCGCTGGGCGGGGGATACACCGACTCCCGCAACACCTACAGCACCGCGGCTTTGGAGGTCATCCTTCCCCATGTGATCGGCGGCCATCCGTGGAGCTACCAGAGCCGGATGCCGATGTGGGACGAGATCGCCGACAACTGTGAACTTGTGGTGGCGTTCGGCGGGCTGGCCCTCAAGAACAGCCAGATCAACCCTGGCGGCCTGGCCAGGCACCAGACCCAGAACCTGCAACGCCGGTGCCGTGAGGCCGGGGTGCGGTTCGTGAGCATCAGCCCCATCCGCAGCGACGTCGCCGGCTTCCTCGACGCCGAGTGGCTGCCCGTCATCCCCAACACCGACACCGCCGCGATGCTCGGCATCGCCCACACGATGCTGGTCAACGGCTGGCACGACGAGGACTTCCTGCGCCGGTGCTGCGTCGGGTTCGACCGCTTCGCCTCCTACCTGGCCGGCGAGCTCGACGGCATCCCGAAGGACGCCGCCTGGGCAGCGAAGATCACGGGCATCGGACGCGAGGCGATCATCGATCTCGCTCGCCGCCTCACCGCCCAACGTTCTCTCATCATGGTCAACTACGCGGTGCAACGGGCGGACCACGGCGAACAACCGATCTGGATGTCCGTCGTGCTGGCCGCCATGGCGGGCTCGATGGGCCGACCTGGCTGCGGCTGGGGCGCGGGCTACGCGACGATGGACGCGACCGGCGTCGCCCCAGGCCGCCCCTTCGTGGCGACGATTCCGGACGTCCCCAACCCCGTTCCGGACTTCATCCCCGTTGCAAGGATCGCCGATGCGCTGCTGCATCCAGGTGAGGTCATCGACTACGACGGTCAGCGCCTGACCTTGCCCGAGCTTCGCCTGATCTACTGGTGCGGAGGGAATCCGTTCCACCACCACCAAGATCTCCATCGGTTGACCCGCGCCTGGCAGGCCCCTGACACGGTGGTGGTTCACGAAGCCTGGTGGAACACCACGGCCAAGTTCGCCGACATCGTCCTGCCCGTCGCCACCAGCTTGGAGCGCGACGACTTCGCCGCCGGATTCTCGGACCCCCACATCGTCGCGATGCCGAAAGTCCGCGAGCCCGCGGGCGAGTCGCGCACCGATCACCACATCTTCACCGCCTTGGCCTCGCGGCTTGGATACGAGCAGGAGTTCACGGAGTCGCGCTCCGAGGTCGAATGGGTCCGGCATCTCTACGAGCAGACGAGGGCCGAGCTCGGCGGCGACGCCGCCTTACCGAGCTTCGACGACTTCTGGCGCAGTTCCACCGCCGAGCTGCCGGCGTTGACCGGACCGTTCCCCGGCAGCTTCGAGGACCTCCGTTCGGATCCGCAGCGTTTCCCGCTGCTGACGCCGTCGGGCCGGATCGAGATCTTCTCCGAGGAGATCGACTCGTTCGGCTACGACGACTGTGCCGGGCATCCGATGTGGTTCGAACCGGTGGAGTGGCTTCGTGCCGATCTGTCGGACCGGTTCCCGCTGCACCTGATCTCGAATCAGCCCGCCTCACGCCTGCACAGTCAGTACGACAACGGCGATCACAGCCTCAGCTCAAAGATCGGCGGACGTGAGCCCGTGACGCTCAATCCGTCGGACGCCGCCTCGCGCGGCATCCAGAGCGGCATGATCGTACGCGTCTTCAACGACCGAGGCGGCTGTCTCGCGGGCGCAGTCCTGTCGGACGACGTCATGCCAGGCGTCGTGCAACTGTCCACGGGAGCATGGTGGGATCCGGTCCAGCCAGGCCTGAGCGGAACATTGGACCGCCACGGGAATCCGAACGTTCTCACGGCGGATCGGCCGTGCTCACGACTGTCTCAAGGACCGAGTGCTCACAGTGTGCTGGTCGATGTCGAGGTCTACGACGGCCCTCTTCCCGATGTGCTCGCCTTTTCCCCACCGAGCCTCGAGCGTTGAGGCAAAGGCGAGCTTGAGGCGCCGGTGGTCAGGAAGCCGCCGCTGTCCTTGAGGTTGAACGGGTAGTGGCCCAGGAAGTTGGTGTGCCGCTTGCCGCTCACAGTCACCGTCTGCCGCCCGGCCGTACTCTCCGGTCGGCGACACCGCCGGGGGTGGCAGGACGTATCGGGCAGAGAGGCCGGGGCGCGGCGAAGGCGAGGTGGCGGGCGCATCTGACCCCACATGAACAGGGCCCCTGCCTCGGACCTTCTTGCCATGTCCTGTGACGTGAACACATATAGCGACACTTCATGTACACAGTGTTACAATCGGGATTGGTGTGCCCGGATGTGGCGCGATGAGCCACGTTGCCGTGCGCGCCACGCTGAGTCGGTGAACGTCCGGCGAATGGTGTGCCCGCCCGCCGGCGGAAGGGTGAGCCTCGGAGAGACGCACCCAAGGAAAGGGGTTTGTCCGTGAGTCGTGCACTGATCATCGTCGATGTGCAGAAGGACTTCTGCGAGGGTGGCAGCGTTCCGGTGAAGGGCGGCGCGGATCGAGCCGCCGCCATCGCCGAGCTGGTCCGGAGCGCCGATGGGCAGTATGCCTTCGTCGTCGCCACCCGTGACCACCACGTCGATCCGGGCGCCCATTTCTCCGACACCCCCGACTTCCAGGACTCATTCCCTGTGCACTGCGTCGTCGGCAGCGAGGGAGGCGAGTTCCATCCGGAGTTCGCGCCCGCAGTCGACTCCGGGCATGTCGACGAGGTCTTTTTCAAGGGCGCCCACTCCGCCTCCAAGAGCGGTTTCGAGGGCTCGACCCAGGACGGCGCGACACTGTCCGCCTGGCTCAAGGCTCGTGACATCACTGACCTCGATGTCGTCGGCATCGCGACCGATCACTGCGTGAAGGCCACGGCGCTGGACGGGGCCCGCGCCGGCTTCACCGTGCGGGTCCTGCTCGACTACACCGCTGGCGTCGCCGCCGACACCACACGCGCCGCGCTGGACGAACTGCGCCGGGCCGGTGTCGCGCTTAGAGGCGAACCCGTCGTCGCCTGAACGGGCCGGTCCCGCTCTGTTCGGCAGCGCTTTCAGGTGGCCTCATGGATCAGGCAACGCGACGACCGGCATGACGAACTTCCCGCGAGCGGATGCGACAGGTGATGGAGATTCTGTGTCATGAAGTAACACACGCCTCACCATCGCGCCATATCACACTCAGTGTCTGCACAAATACGGTCGGCAAGCAGTGGGTGGTGATCGCGACGGCTTCCAGGGCACCGCTGTCCGTTCGGGGTCACGGGCGTGATCACCTCCGGTCGTGGCAGGACTCCCGGGGGTGACGCCTCGGGGCAGACCCGAAGGTGAGGTGGCGGGTGCATCTGACGCCGCACGAACAGGAACGCCTGATGATCCATGTGGCCGCGGACGTGGCCCGGAGACGCAAGGAGCGGGGGGTCCTGCTCAACTATCCGGAGGCGGTCGCCCTGATCACGGCGCACGTGCTGGAGGCCGCCCGGGACGGCAGGTCGGTCCACGAGCTCATGTCCGCCGACGAGAAGATCCTCTCCCGGGCCGACGTCATGGCGGGCGTGCCGGAGATGATCTCCGACATTCAGATCGAGGCCACCTTCCCCGACGGCACCAAGCTGGTCACCATCCGCGACCCCATCGCCGAGCCGGAAGCAGGACCGAAAGCCGGACCGCAGGCGGAGGTGACCGCGGGCCCGCCGGTTCATCCGGGGAAGATCGACCATCCCGAAGGCGCGGAGCAGGTGCCCTTCAACGAGGGGCGCGAGATCACCATGGTGACGGTCACCAACAGCGACGACCGCCCCATCCAGGTGGGCTCCCACTACCACTTCTATGAGGCCAATCCCCGCCTCGACTTCGACCGCGCCGCCGCCTACGGCAAGCGGCTGCACATTCCCGCCGGCAGTTCCGTCCGGTTCGAGCCCCGTTGCACCCGGACGGTGACACTCGTGCCCATTGAGGGCAGGCGCGTCGTCGCCGGCCTGCGTGGCCAGGTCGGAGGGCAGCTCGATGGATGAGTCCCTGGCAGACGCGACGACCGCCGAACCGGCGGAGGGCTCCGCCGGGCCGTCGAGCGCCACGCTCGCCGAGCCCGCGGCAGGAACACCTGGGCAGGAGGACGCGCCGGGTCCGGTGATCCTGCCGATCGAGCGGCCGCTGACCCGCGTGGAGTACGCCGACCGGTACGGCCCGACAGCCGGCGACCGCGTCCGGCTGGCCGACACCAACCTGAGGATCGAGATCACCGAGGACTGGGCCGGTGGGCCCGGCCGCAGCGGCAACGAGGTCATCTTCGGCGGCGGCAAGGTGATCCGCGAGTCGATGGGCCAGTCCTGCGCGCCGCGCGACTCGGCCAAGTTCGGCGCTCCGCTACCGCCCGACACCGTCATCACCGGTGTGGTGATCCTGGACCATTGGGGCGTGGTCAAGGCGGACGTGGGCATCCGTGACGGCCGGATCGTCGCGCTCGGCAAGGCCTACAACGACGAGACCATGGACCGCCTGCACGACGGCCACGAGCGGGCCACCGACTTCCTGATCGGCCCGGAGACCGAGGTCATCGCGGGCAACGGCAAGATCCTGACCGCCGGCGGCATCGACACCCACGTGCACTTCATCTGTCCCGAGCAGGTGCACGAGGCACTGGCCGCCGGGGTCACGACCCTGATCGGCGGCGGCACCGGCCCCGCCGAGGGCAGCACCGCCACCACCGTCACGCCCGGCGCCTGGCACATCGCCCGGCTGTTCGAGGCGCTGGACGCCTTCCCGGTCAACATCGGCCTGCTCGGCAAGGGCAGCACGATGTCCACCGAATCCCTGTACAACCAGGTCGAGGCGGGCGTGCTCGGGTTCAAGATCCATGAGGACTGGGGGGCCACTCCGGCGGTGCTGCGCCGGTGTCTGGAGGTGTGCCGGGCGACCGGCGTCCAGTTGGCCCTGCACGCCGACTCCCTCAACGAGGCCGGCGCCGTGGCCGACACCATCGAGGCCATCGGGGATCACCCGATCCACATCTTCCACGTCGAGGGCGCCGGCGGCGGCCACGCCCCCGACATGATCACCATGGCGGGCCTGCCGAACGTGCTGCCCGCCTCCACCAACCCCACCCGGCCCTTCACCGTCAACACGGTCAAAGAGCACATCGACATGGTGATGGTCTGCCATCACCTCAACCCGCTGGTGCCCGAGGACCTGGCCTTCGCCGAGTCGCGGATCCGGCCCTCCACGATGGCCGCCGAGGACGTCCTGCACGACCTGGGAGCCATCTCGATCATGTCGTCGGACGCCCAGGCGATGGGACGGATCGGCGAGATGATCATCCGGACGTGGCAGACCGCACACGTCATGAAGGCCAGACGCGGCCCGCTGGACGGCGACCGGGACGGCGACGCCGGGGCCGACAACCACCGCGCCCGCCGCTACGTCGCCAAATACACCATCAACCCGGCCGTCGCGCACGGCATCGATCACGAGGTCGGCTCGGTCGAGGTGGGCAAGCTGGCCGACCTGGTGCTGTGGGAGCCGAAGTTCTTCGGCGTCAAGCCGTACCGGGTCATCAAGGGCGGCCAGATCGCCTACGCCCAGGTCGGCGACGCCAACGCCTCCATCACCACCCCGCAGCCGATCCTGCCCCGGCCCATGTGGGGCGCCACCGGTCGGGCGCCGGGCGCCAACGCGGTCAACTTCGTCACGGAGCAGGCCATCCGGTCCGGGCTGGCCGACAGGGTCGAGGTGCGCAAGCCGTTCCGGGCCATCCGCGACACCCGCAAGGTGTTCAAGGCCGACATGCGGGAGAACAACGCCTGCCCCGACATCGACATCGACCCCGACACCTTCGAGGTGGTGATCGGCGGCGCGAAGGCCAAGGACGTCAAGACCGAGATCGACGATCAACTCGTCGACGGCCGGCGCTTCGCCGACACGCTGCCCATGGCCCAGCGCTACTTCCTGTTCTGACCACACGCCGGGCAGCCCGCCGTATGGGTCCTCGCCGTCCACGAAAGGTGAGCCACGCACGATGAACCGCGCCGCCCTGCTGATCCTGGCCGACGGCCGCTTTCCCGCCGGAGGCCATGCCCATTCCGGCGGGGCTGAGGAGGCCGTCACGGCCGGTTGTGTGCGGGACGTGGCGAGCCTGGAGGAGTTCTGCCGCGGCCGGCTGCACACCAGCGGCCTGGTCGCGGCCGGGCTCGCCGCCGCTGCCGCCACCGGATACGACCCGCTCCTGCTGACAGAGGCGGCCGACGCCCGCACCGCGGCCCCCGCGCTGCGGCACACCTCGCGCAGGCTGGGTCGGCAACTGTTGCGGGCCGTTCGGGCCGCCTGGCCCTGCGCCGAGCTCGACGCCCTGGCCACTGCCCGGCCACGCGGCGCCCACCAGCCTGTGGTCCTCGGCCTGGCCGCCCGCTGCGCCGGGCTGACCCCACTGGACGCCGCCTACATGGCTGCGTACGAGAGCGTCAGCGGGCCGGCCACTGCGACCGTCCGCCTGCTCAGGCTGGACCCCTTCGACATCACGGCCGTCCTCGCCCGCCTGGGCCCCGAGGTCGACCACGTCGCGGGTGCCGCAGCCGAGGCAGCGCAACACGTCCACACCGACGGGCCCACCGCGCTGCCGGCCGCATCCGCGCCGCTGCTCGACATCATCGCCGAACGGCATGCCGCCCGCCCGGCCCGCCTGTTCGCCTCCTGACCACTCCGTCACCTCTTTCCAGGAGCAGCCATGCACCTGCACCACGACGACGCCTTCCCCGAAGGTTTCCCCAACGGCTCCGGCGGCTCCTCCCGCCGGCGTCCTGACGGCAGCCGTCGCGCCCTGCGCGTCGGCCTGGGCGGGCCGGTCGGCTCCGGCAAGACCGCCACCGTCGCCGCCCTGTGCCGTGCGCTGCGCGAGGAACTGTCCATCGCGGTCGTGACGAACGACATCTACACCCGCGAGGACGCCGAGTTCCTGCTGCGCGAGGCCGTCCTGCCCGCCCAGCGCATCACCGCGGTCCAGACCGGCGCCTGCCCGCACACCGCCATCCGCGACGACATCTCCGCCAACCTCGAAGCCGTCGAGGACCTGGAGGACCACCTCGGTCCCCTCGACCTGATCCTGGTGGAATCGGGCGGCGACAACCTCACCGCCACCTTCTCCAAGGGCCTGGTCGACGCGCAGATCTTCGTCATCGACGTCGCGGGCGGCGACGACATCCCCCGCAAGGGCGGCCCCGGCGTCACCACCAGCGACCTGCTCGTCATCAACAAGACCGACCTCGCCCCGCACGTCGGCGCCGACCTGGAGGCCATGGTCCGGGACGCCAAGACCCAGCGCGGCGACCTGCCCACGATCCTGACCGCGGTCAAGACCTCAGGCGGTATCACCCCCGTGGTCGACTGGGTCCGCGAGCGGCTCGCCGACTGGACCGCGCACGCCGCATGACGCCCACGGCCACCCCGCTCCCGCCCACCCAGCCCTCGCCGGCCCAATCCCCGCCGGCGCAGTGCGGGCCCGGTGTGCGCGCCACAGCCCGTATACGCGCCACCCGCGCCGGCGACACCACCGTCCTGCCCCTGCTCGCCGGTGACGGCCCCTTCGACCTGCGCCGCGCCCGCCCCCACGGACACCAGGCACGCGTGTGCGTCGTCGGCGCCATGAGCGCCCCCCTCGGAGGCGACCGGCTGCGCATCGAGGCCACCGCCGAACCCGGTGCCCACCTGCACATCACCACCGCCGCCGCCACCATCGCCCTGCGCGGCCCCACCACCGCCCACGCCACCTACGACGTACACCTGAATGTGGCCGAACACGCCAGCCTGCACTGGCTGCCCCAGCCGCTCATCTCCGCCGCCCGCAGCAACCTGCGCCAGAGCTGCACCATCGACCTCGCCCCGACCGCCCGGCTCCTGCTCCGCGAACAGATCGTCCTCGGCCGCGCGGACGAGCCTCCAGGTCGGCTGACCACCCGCCTGACCGTCAACCGCGACGGACGCCCCCTGCTGGACCAGCAGACGAGCTATGGACCCGGCGCACCCGGCTGGGACGGCCCCGCCATCGCCGCAGGCCACCGCGCCATCGGCCAGATCCTCATCATCGACCCCGTCCTGGACCGGCACCCGCCCCACGCCCGCCTGCTCGGCGACGATCCGGCAACCGGCCAGGCCGTGCTGACCCCTCTGGCCGGCCCCGCCATCCTGATCACGGCTCTGGCCCCGGACACCCTGCACCTGGACCACCTCATGGAGGCGGCATACACCCTGCAGTGAGCACCACGTCGTCGGCCGCCACAGAGCTCGCCCGCACACAGCGCCCCACAACGTCACAGCCCTTCGAGGTGGATCACTGCTGATCCTCAACATGAAAGGAACCGCACCATGTCGGAGTCGTTCAGCTCCCGCCTGCCCACCCCGCCCGAGCGCACCACCTCCGGCGCTCACGTCGGCATGACCGCCCTTCAAGAACGCAAATACCGCCAGTGGTTCAGGGGCGCCGACGTCGACGGGGACGGGGTCATCACCCGGCAAGACGTCCTGCTGATGGCCGAGCGCTATATCGTCGCCCGTGACGCGTCGCAGTCCCCGACAGCCCAGCGGCTCACCCAGGAGCTGGACGCGTTCTGGACCCACGTGATCGCTCCGATGGATCAGGACGGTGACGGGAAGGTCGACCTGCGGGAGATGACCGAAGGGTTCCAACGGGCCCTGACCGACCCCGCCCTGTACCCGCAGCAGATCCAGCTGGTGGCCGACTGCTACTTCGACCTCATCGATCTCGACGGCAACGACAAGATCGACCAGGAGGAGTTCCAGCAGATCTTCGGCCTGGCCGGCAATCTCCCCGTCGAGCACTGCGGCGCGGTCTTCACCGCTCTGGACCTGGACGGCTCAGGCGTGCTGGATCGCACCGAGTTCCACCAGGCGCTCGCGGAGTACTTCTACGGCAACGACCCCGATGCCCCCGCCAACCATCTGTTCGGCAAGGTCGCCGACTGACGGGTCCCGCAATGCCTCCGGCTGTGGGCGCGCGCGTTCTCGGCCGGGGCCACGTCGTGGGGTGAAGATCTCCCGCCGAACTCGAGTGAGCCGCAGGAGTCCACGCAACAGCCCCTTCGGCAGTCCGGTGGTGAGCAGCACGCGGGGTTTGAGGCGAGGCCGGTTACCGCGGATTGCTCAGGTGGCGTCAGATCGAGGGGCCAGTTGCCGAACCGGCGCGCAGCGCGGGTGACGTGGGGTGAGCCGGTGGGCAGGGGTGTCCAGGTCGACGGTCTCCTTCAGCGGCGAGGTCGTTGTGGCCGCTCAGCTTGCCAACCGGATCACCGGTGTCTTCGACAGGGGCACGGCGCCCGGGGGACACGCCGACGACCGGACGAATCCGGCTCAGGCGCGCCGTTGTTGCTTGGACCTGGTGCCGGAGGTCGAGCCGCAACCGGGCGAGCTGCTCAAGGTCACCATTTGGGTGGCGGTGCTCGTTTCTCAACGGATGTCCCGGAGCGGACGTAGGCGGCGGTGTGGCCGGCCATGGCGTTCCCCAGCTTCGTGGACGCCTCGTCCAAAGTGCCTGTTGTCGATCGCGTCGCCCGCCCGCCGAGGACTACGACACATTCGTCGAGACGTACGAGCACGAGGCGTCCGGTCAAAGGCCGTAGGCGCTCAATACTCCGCCGGCGTAGGCGGCGATCGGTGTCGCTACGTGTTCGGCGTCGCGGTGGACGCCGCGCAGAGTGTTGGAGGCGAAGGAACGCTGGAACTCCAGCCCGACGTAGCCGAGCCCTAGGTGAGTGGTGGACAGGCCGCCGGTGTGCAGGGGGAGTCCCGTCTTGTCGAGGGCGCCGAGCGGGGCCAGGTAGTCCAGGTGCGGCAGGTAACCGGTCGCGTAGATGACCGCGTCGATGCTCTCGCGTTCACCATCGGCCCAGATGAGGTGGTCGCCGTCGAAGGCGGTGAACATGGGGCGGCGCCGCAGGCGGCCGTCGGCCAGGGCTGCGGCGTAGTCGCCGGTGTCCATGACCAGGGTGCCGGTGGCGATGCGGGCCAGCCAGGCGGGCGGAAGCTGGTCGAAGCCGGTGGTGGTGTGCCAGTAGTGCACGTCCTTGCCGCCGACGATCTGTGGCATGAGTTGCAGCGGCTGGCGTGAGGCGATCGTGACGTCGGCCACGTCGGCCAGTTCGTAGGCGACCTGGATGGCGGAGTTGCCGCCGCCGACCACCACGACGCGCTGCCCGGCGTAGTGCTTGGGGTTGCGGTAGTCGGCCACGTGGAGGGCTTGGCCGGTGTAGCCGTCCTGGCCGGGAAGGGCGGGGATGTAGGGGTTGCCGAAGGAGCCGCTGGCGGCGATCACGCCCATGGCGCGGAGGGTGTCCCCGGCGGCGGTGTGGACGAGGAAGCCGCCCGAGCCGTCGGCTGCCACCGCGGTGACGTGGGTACCGGTGCGGATCTCGACGTCCAGGCTGTCGGCGTAGCGCCGTAGGTAGGCGACGACCTCGTCACGGGTGGGGTAGTGGTCGCCGTCGCCGGGGAAGTCCTGGCCGGGCAGGGCGCTGTAGCGGGCGGGTGAGAACAGGGTGAGGCTGTCGTAGTAGCTGCTCCATGAGCCGGTGGGCGTGTGGCCGGCTTCGAGGATGACGGGGGTGCGGCCGGCGTCGCGTAGTGCGCGGGCTGCTGCCAGGCCGGACTGGCCGGCGCCGATGACGATGGTGTCCATGCCGCCGGATCATATCCTCATATACAGAAATGACAATACGGTAGAGTCGTGCCATGCAGACGGCAGGCAGCGGCATCCAGCTCACCGACGCGGCGCGAGGCTTCCTCAAGGCCCTGGCCAGCGACACCCGCCAGCAGATCCTGTTCCTGTTCGAGGGTGGGGTCGAGCTGACCGTGGGCCAGGTGGCCGAGCGTCTGTCGTTGGCCCAGTCGGCCACCTCCACGCACCTGGCGACGCTGCGCGAGGGCGGAGTGCTCGCCTCCCGACGCGAGTGGAAGACCGTCTACTACCGGGCCAATCCCGATGGGGTGCGGCAGGCGCTGGCCGACCTGCAGGCGGCCTTGGCTGCGTGCTGCCCGCCCGGCGAGGGTCCCTCTGTCGGCGGTTGCGGCTGACTGAGGAGGAGGCGGTCGTACGCCAGGGTCTGAGCGCTCTGCTGATTTGACAACCTTCTAAGCAGTGGTTCAGAATCTGAGCTGTTTAGATGAAGTTCTATTCAGGAGGTGCGCGATGCGCGCTCTGCTCACCAACCTGCGCCGCCCCGCCGACGCCTCGGAATTCACCTTCAACGAGGCCACCTCGGAGGTGTGCGACCGCGTCTGCCGTGCCGATGCCGCCATCGAGCGCGCCCGCACCTCCGCCCTGTCGTCCTTGTCCTTCCGCTGACCCGCGCGCCATCTGGAGAGCCGTCATGAGTGACAGTTGCTGCGGCACCGTTGCCGTCGAGATCGAGCAGTTCGCCACCCCTCAGCAGGCCACCTCCGGGCAGACGTGCGACCTGCCCGTCGCCGTGATCGGCTCCGGCCCGGTCGGCCTGGCCGCCGCCGCCCACCTGGCCGAACGCGACATCGACTTCCTGGTGCTGGAGGCCGGCGAGCAGATCGCCGCGTCGATCGCGCAGTGGGGGCACGTACGGGTGTTCAGCCCCTGGAAGTACGACATCGACGCCGCCGCCCGTCGCCTGCTGGAGGCCGACGGCTGGACGGCTCCTGACTCCGACTGGCTGCCGACCGGTGCCGAGCTCATCGACGACTACCTCGCCCCGCTCGCCAAGCTGTTCGGCGACCGGGTACGGCTCGGCACGCGGGTGAGCGCGATCAGCCGTCTCGGCTACGACCGGGTCCGCACAGCCGGCCGCGAGCAGGCCCCGTTCCTGATCCGGCTCGACGACGGCACCGAACTGCAGGCCCGCGCGGTCATCGATGCCTCCGGCACCTACACCAGCCCGAACGTGCTCGGCGCGAGCGGCCTGCCCGCCCACGGCGAGAACGAGGTGTCCGTCGACCACGCCCTGCCCGACGTCCTGGGCGCCGACCGCGACCGCTACGAGGGCAGGCGCGTGCTGGTCGTCGGCGCCGGCCACTCCGCCGCCACCACCCTGCTCGCCCTGGCCGAGCTGGAGAACACCCCGATCACCTGGGCGATCCGCGCCGGCAGCGCCACCCGCGCCTACGGCGGCGGCGCGGCCGACGCCCTCCCGGCCCGCGGCGCGCTCGGCACCCGGCTGCGCGCCCACGTCGAATCCGGCCGCATCCAGTTGCTGCCCGGCTTCTTCACCCACCGCGTCAACGCCACCGACCAGGGCGTCGAGGTGATCAGCCGCGACCCCTCCGGCCACGAGCAGGCCGTCACCGTGGACCGGATCGTGTCCGCCACCGGCTACCGCCCTGACCACTCCATCGCCTCCGAACTCCGGCTCGACCTGGACCCGGTGCTCGGCTCCCCCCGCGCCCTGGCCCCGCTGATCGACCCCAACCAGCACTCCTGCGGCACCGTCCCGGCCCATGGCGTGGACGAGCTGTCCCACCCCGAGCCCGGCTACTACGCGGTCGGCGTCAAGAGCTACGGCCGCGCGCCGACGTTCCTCATGGCCACCGGATACGAACAGGTCCGCTCGATCGTGGCGGCGCTGGCGGGCGACTGGGAGGCGGCCCGGGACGTGCAGCTCGACCTGCCCGAGACCGGCGTGTGCTCCTCCAGCCTGGTCGAGGCCCAGGAGCAGCGGGTCGGCCTGGCCACGGGCATCAGCGGCGGCCTGCTGTCCACCCCGCTTCCCCTCGCCACCGTGAGCGCCACCGCCGAGTCCGGCGGCAGTTGCTGCGGCTGAAAGGACCCCCGGATGTCCGACGGCTACCCCACCGCCGCTCAGAAGGAGGCGCTGCGCCTCATCTGCGACCACGAGCCGATGCCTGCCAACCGGCTGGCCGACGAACTGGTCGCCGCCCGCAGGCCCAGCACCAATCCCGGCTACGCGCCGGCGATCGCCCGGATGGCGGGAACGCTCGCCTGGCGGCTGCAGGCCCAAGGTTTCGTCGCCGAGACCTGCGCGGGCGGCTGGGCGACCACGACTGAGGGCCGCGCGCTGATCGCCTGTCCGGCATGAGTTCCCCCGCCGAGACCGCCGCCCTCGAACAGCAGGGCGGCGGTCCGCCGCGTTCCGGACACGGCTGGCGGGTCGTGGCGGCGCTGGCCGTCACCCAGACCATCGGATACGGCGTGCTCTACTACGCCTTCTCCGTCTTCCTCGCTCCCATGGCCCGCGACCTGCACGCCACCAACGCGCAGATCGCCGCGGCGCTCACCCTGTCCGTCCTGATCGCCGCACTGTGCGCGCCGCTGGTCGGCCGTCTGCTGGACGCCCGCGGCGGGCGCGTCCTGATGACCGCCGGGTCGGTGCTCGGCGCCGCGGCGGTGCTGGCCTGGTCGCGGGTGGAGACCTTGCCACAGTTGTACGCGGCGTTCGCGCTCGTCGGCGTCGCCTGCTCCTTGGTGCTGTACGAGGCCGCGTTCGCCGTCATCGTCTCCCTGTACGCAGGCAACGAGCGTGGCCGGGCCAACGGGCTGCTGGCGTTGACCATCGTGGCCGGGTTCGCCTCCTCGATCTTCCTGCCGCTGACCGGCCTGCTGGTCGACCGGTACGGCTGGCGTACGGCGCTGGTGATCCTGGCCCTGGTCTACGGGACCGCGGCGATCCCGCTGCACGCCCTCGTGCTGCGCCGCCGCGCCCGTACGGCGAGCACGCAGGCGTCCGCTGAGGCGCAGGAGCGGGCCGCCATCGTCAAGGCGGCCACCCGCCGGCGGCCGTTCTGGCTGCTGGTGATCGCCTTCACCGCCAACGGCGGCGCGGTCGCCACCGTGGCGGTCCTGCTCATCACCTACCTGGTCCACCTCGGCCACCCGCCCGTGCTGGCCGCCACGCTGGCCGGGCTGCTGGGCGTGCTGTCGGTGACCGGACGGCTGATCACCACCGGCTTGCAGACCCGGCTGCCCGCCGCCCTCATCGCCGCCGCCATCTTCGCCCTGCAAGGCGTGGCCGTGCTGCTGCTGCCGCTGGTCGGGCGCAGCGTGGCGGGCGCGATCGGCGCGGTGCTGCTGTTCGGGCTCGGGTTCGGCATCGCCTCGATCACCCTGCCGCACCTGCTGGTCGGCCGGTACGGCACCACCGCCTACGCCTCGCTCGCCGGCCGCATCGCGATCTTCTCCGTCGCCGACAAGGCCCTGGCCCCGCTGGGCGCGGTCGCCCTGGCCCAAGCCGTTGGCTACGGCTGGGTGATGGGCGCGGTCGCCGCCGCCTGCGGGATCGCCGCGTTCGCGCTGCTGGCCTATCATCGCCTAGGATTTAGACAAGCTTCGAATCAGGAGGGCTTGTCATGACCGTCCCGACGGGCCAGTGCTGCGCCCCGATCGCCCGCGAACCGCTCGGCGAGGCCGACGCCGCCGAGCTGGCCACCCTGCTCAAGGCCGTGGCCGACCCGGTGCGGCTGCGCCTGCTGTCGATGATCGGCTCCCACGCCGGCGGTGAGGCATGCGTCTGCGACCTGACCGGCACCTTCGACCTGACCGCCCCCACCATCTCCCACCACCTCAAGGTGCTGCGTACCGCCGGGCTGATCGACGGCGAACGCCGCGGCACCTGGGTCTACTACCGCATCATCCCCGAGGCGGTGAACAAGCTGGGCACGCTGTTCGCCCCGCTCGCCGCCCCAGCCGGGGGGCCTGGCCCGGTGGACGTGGAACTCCTCACCGTATGACGGGCGCGGCGCGCCTGGCCGATGTCGTGGTCATCGGCGCCGGGCAGGCCGGGCTGGCGGCCGGCTACCACCTGCGGCGGGCGGGCGTCGACTTCGTCATCCTGGACGCCCAGCAGGCCCCCGGCGGCGCCTGGCAGCATGCCTGGCCGTCACTGCGGCTGTTCTCGCCCGCGCAGTACAGCTCCCTGCCCGGCCGCATGATGCCGATCCCAGCCGACGGCGGCTACCCGGACGCCGCCCACGTCACCACTTACCTCACCGACTACGAGCAGCGCTATCGGCTGCCGGTTGTCCGCCCCGCCGCGGTGCGGGCCGTGCGAGATGTCGGTGAGCGTCTGGCCGTGGACAGCGGCGCAGGCACCTGGCACGCCCGCGTCGTCGTCAGCGCCACGGGCACCTGGTGGCGTCCCTACGTGCCGCACTACCCAGGCATCGGTGACTTCCGCGGCGAGCAGCTGCACGCCGCCGGCTACCGCGGCCCCGAGCCCTTCCGCGGCCGCCGGGTGCTCATCGTGGGCGGCGGCAACTCCGCCGCGCAGATCCTCGCCGAACTCTCCCAGGTCGCCCGGACCACCTGGGCGACGCTGCGCCCGCCCCGGCTGCTGCCCGACGAGATCGACGGCCGCGCCCTGTTCGACCTGGCCACCCGCCGCCATCAGGCCGCCCTGGCCGGACAGAACACCGGAAGCGTCGGTGACCTGGGTGACATCGTCGCCGTCCCGTCCGTACGCGAGGCCCGAGACCGGGGCGCGCTCAAGGCTGAGCCCATGTTCTCCCGCATCACCCCCGACGGCGTGGCGTGGGCTGACGGCAGCACCGAGGCGTACGACACGATCGTGTGGTGCACGGGCTTCCGTCCCGCATTGGCCCACCTGGCCCCGCTACGGCTGCGCGGCCCCGGCGGCGTGATCCCCACCGACGGCACCCGCGCCCTGGCCGAACCGCGCCTGCACCTGCTCGGCTATGGCGACTGGACCGGCCCCGCCTCGGCCACCCTCATCGGCGCCGGCCGCACGGCCCGGCAACTGACCGCGGAGATCATCGCCCAGCTTCAGGCGCAGCACGACCTCTAGTTCGACTGCTGTCTATCTTGACGGGCGTCTAAATAGCATGAGATCGTAACTTCTGATTCGACGTACGTCTAAGTGTTGACGGTCTCGACCTCACACCCGCAGAAGGGAAACCACCATGACGACGAACCAGACCAGCGGCGGCTTCATCGGCGACCTGGCAGAGGCGTTCACGCCGCCCGCCGCCGGCGGCTGCTGTGGAGCTCCTGCCGTCGCCTCCCCGACGGCCCAGCAGGCAGAGGCGGCCGCCACCTCCTGCTGCGGCAGCACGGCCGCCGCGCAGCAGGCCACCCAGGCCGGCTGCTGCGGTCAGGCCCCAGCCGCCGAGGCCGCCTCAACCGGCTGCTGCGGATGACCTCCACCATGCCGGACATCCCTCAGGCGCCCGGCCTGGCCGCCGTCGTGGAGCGGGTGTCGGCGGCGCGGATGCTGGCCACGGTGCACGAGCTGGCCCGCGACCACTACGCCGGGCGGCGCGTGGGCACACCCGGCGGCCGTGCCGCCGCCGCGTGGCTCGCGGAGCGGCTGCGGGAGCTGGGCGGAGAGGTCGAGCTCGACTCTTTCCCCGTCGCCGACGTGCGGGAGTTGTATGCCTCGCCGGTGCTCGAATGGAGCGCGGACGGTCAGGCGCTGCGCCTGGAGCACCGCCGTGACTTCGTCGAGCACCTGGCGACCGCCGAGTTGCCGAACCCGTGCACCGCGCCGCTGGCCGCCGCCTCCGAGGCCGACCTGCGCGGCCGATGGGTCCTGGCCGAGGCCGGGGACTGGGCGCGGGCGTGCGAACGAGCCGAGGCCCACGGCGCGGCCGGAGTACTGACCGCGCGCGGCACCGACGCCGAGGGGTGGATGCCCAAGATGATCGCCGGACCGGCCCCCCGCGCCGTCCCGATCATCGCCCTGCGCACCGACCGGCACGCCAGCCTGGCCGACGCGCTGGCCGCCGGCCCGGTGCAGGTGACCGGCTCGATGCCGCTCCGGCAGGTCACTGCGGAAGGCCACAACGTCCACGCCCGCTTCCCTCACGCCGGAGGCGCGGGGAGCGGGCCGCGGGTACTGCTGACCGCGCACTACGACGGCGTCGGCGACGATCCCGGCATGCGGCTGCCCGCGGCCGCCGACAACGCCTCAGGCGTGGCCGCCGTCCTGGAGGCCGCCCGCGTCCTGACGGCCGACCCGGCCCTCGGGGCCGAACTGTCGGTGGCCTTCCTGGACGCCGAGGAGAGCGGGGCATGGGGCTCGGCCCACCACGCGCCCACGCTGCCGTCCGACACGCTGGTGCTCAACCTCGACGGCGCCGCGCAGTTGCACGATGCCGCCGCAGTCGAGGCGGGCGGACCCGCGCACGCCCTGCTGGCCACCCTCGACCAGGCCGCCCGCTTGGTCGACGTGCCGCTCCGGGCCGGCGCGATGGCCTCCGACAACCGCCGCTACGCCGCCGCCGGACTGGCCGCGATAGGCATCGGCATGGGCATGCCCGGCTACCAGACCCCCACCGAGACCCCCGACCGCGTCCAGCCGGACACGCTCGTGGCGGCGGCGCGGCTGCTGGTGGCCACCATGTGGCTCCTGGCCCCCTCGGCCACCTCAGCCCCCTGACGGGCGAGCGCTGCGCCGTGGCGCCCTGGTGGTGAGCAGGGCGTCATGGACGCGCGTCCGCCTCCGGCGACGTGGCGGACGCCTCTACTGGCGATCCGAGCGTCGGTTGGGGATGGACGGGGGCTGGATGGACGGGGCGCCGTGGCCGGCGGCGTCCTGACAGGCGGCTCGCCGGGCTCGCCTTCTGCGCGACGGGCCAGCTGGCGGCGCGCCGGCGTGATGGCGGTGTACAGGCCAGCCGCGGCGGAGGCCACCTGCAGGAGGCCGGTGAGCAGGTCGAGAATCTGCATGACGTACTTTCTCCTAGGCGAGCACGCCCTCAGGCGGCCCGCGGCGCATACGGGGACTGCTCCCCAGCACAGCGGCAACCGGGGGTGACCAGCCAGATCAGGGGCCAGGCGCAGGCCGAAGTGATGCCAGGGCCGATCGTCCGGGGCCGCCCCGGCGGGCCGACCCCGCAGTTGCGGCCATTCGGGGCCATTCGGGGCCATCCGGGGCCAGGGGCGTCTACGTTGTGATCCCCGGGCAGACGTCGGCGCGCGCCGCCGGCAGGACGGAGGAGCGTGCGCTGGTGAAAGATGCCACATCGGAGAGCGCGTAAGGCAAGCAGGGCGGGCTGCCGGCCGACCCCGAACAGGTGCAGACCCTTCAACAGCTCGCTCAAGCGCTGAGTTTGCTGCTGGCCAGCTCGGGACTGTCGATGCGGCAGGTAGCGAACCGCACCAAGCACGACCCCGTGCCGGTGGCACGCGAGACCGGCGGCAAGATGCTGCGGGCCGAGCGCCTGGCCAGCAAGGTCGTCACCCTGGCGCTGGTGACCCACCTGGGCGCTCCCAGGCACCAGAACTTGATGCCTGGGAGCACGCCTGGCAGCGGGCCTTCTTGGACGAGGGCGGAGTACGCACCGCGCCACCGCGGGGACAGATGGCCGAGCTGCGCGAGCTCGTCACCGAGCTCCGCGAGACCGTCCAAGCTCAGCAGGACAAGCTGAGCAGGCTGGGTGACCAGCTGGCTGACCTGCAACGATCCCCGGCCGGAGCCGCTCCTCCTGCTGCGGCGAGCGCGGTGAGGTTGCCGCAGTTGTCGCTGAAGCTCCAGATGCAGATGGAAGAGGCCGCAGCGCAGGTGGCGCGGCAAACCGCCGCCGAGCTGGCGGCTGACCTCGTGCGCCGGCACCCGATGCTGGAGATGGATCTGCTGCTCGTGATGCAGGAGGCGGTCGCCCCCACGGGGCGTGAGGTGGTCCGGGAGATCGCCCGAGGCATCACCTGACGGCATCATGGGACGGCGCGGTCTGAAGTCACGCGCCGCCCTGCTCTGATGCGGCTACAGCTGCGTGATCAGCTTCTCAATCCGGGTGCGGATGTCGTCACGGATCTTGCGGACGGCCTCGATGTCCTGCCCGGCGGGGTCGTCGAGCTTCCAGTCCTCATACCGCTTGCCGGGGAAGATCGGGCAGGCGTCGCCGCAGCCCATGGTGATGACCACGTCGCTGGCCTCGACCGCGTCGACAGTGAGGACGTTGGGCTGGGCGGCGGTGATGTCGATGCCCACCTCGCGCATCGCCTCGATGGCGACCGGGTTGACCTGATCGGCCGGGGCCGATCCTGCGGAACGGACCTCGACGCGGCCTGCGGCCAGGTGGGTGAGCCATCCGGCGGCCATCTGGGAGCGTCCGGCGTTGTGCACGCAGACGAACAGGACTGACGGCTTGCCGGTCGTGGTCTCGGGGGCGATCTCAGGCACGGGTGGGCTCCTCTGCGGTGCGAAACAGGCGGCGCCCGGCCAGGCTGACGTAGACCAGGGCGACCAGGACGGGGACCTCGATGAGCGGGCCGACCACGCCCGCGAGGGCCTGGCCGGAGGTGACGCCGAAGACGCCGACCGCCACGGCGATGGCCAGCTCGAAGTTGTTGCCGGCGGCGGTGAAGGCGAGGGTGGTCGTCTTGTCATACGGCAGGCCGATCGCCTTGCCGGTCAGGAAGCCGCCGCCCCACATGAGGGCGAAGTAGGCCAGCAGCGGCAGGGCGATGCGGGCCACGTCGCCGGGCTGGGAGGTGATGGTGTGGCCTTGCAGGGCGAACAGGATGACGATGGTGAACAGCAGGCCGTACAGGGCGATGGGGCCGATGCGGGGCAGGAAGCGCTGCTCGTACCAGTCGCGGCCTCGGGCGCGTTCGCCCAGCTTGCGGGAGGCGTAGCCGGCGGCGAGCGGGATGCCGAGGAAGACCAGCACGTAGAAGGCGATGTCGAAGGCCGACACTTCCAGCGCCGACTGCGTCAGGCCGAGCCAGCCGGGCAGCACCTGGAGGTAGAACCAGCCGAGCGCGCCGAATGCGATCACCTGGAAGACGGAGTTGAGCGCGACCAGGACAGCGGCGGCTTCCCGGTTGCCGCAGGCCAGGTCGTTCCAGATCAGGACCATGGCGATGCATCGGGCGAGCCCGACGATGATCAGGCCGGTGCGGTACTCGGGCAGGTCGGGCAGGAAGATCCAGGCCAGCGCGAACATCAGCGCCGGGCCGAGCACCCAGTTGAGCAGCAGCGAGGAGAGCAGCAGGCGGCGGTCGCCGGTGACGGTGCCCAGGCGGTCGTAGCGGACCTTGGCCAGCACCGGGTACATCATGAGCAGCAGGCCGAGCGCGATGGGCAGCGAGATCTCGCCGATCTTGACGGCGTCCAGCGCGGCATCCAGGCCAGGCACCAGACGGCCGAGCAGCAGTCCGGCGCCCATGGCGGCGATGATCCACACCGGCAGGAACCGATCCAGTACCGACAGAGCGCCGATCACGCCGGCCGACGGCGCGGTGGCCTGTGCGGGTTGAGTCGACATCACCGTGACACCGCCGCTGCAGCGGTCGGCCCACTGGCAGGCAGGGTCAGCAGCGCCGACAACTCGCCCAGCGTTTCGGGCACCAGGCGGTAGTAGACCCAGGAGGCGCGCCGCTCGGAGGTCAGCAGCCCGACTTCCTTGAGCACCTTCAGGTGGTGGCTGATGGTCGGCTGGGACAGCTCGAAGGCGTCGGTGATGTCGCACACGCACACCTCGCCGCCGGCGCGGCTGGCCACGATGGACAGGATGCGCAGCCGTACGGGGTCGCCCAGTGCCTTGAACACGCGCGCCACCCCGGCCGCCTGCTCGCTGTCCAGCGGTTCACGGGTCAGCGGCGGGCTGCACTCCAGGATCTCCAGCAGTTCCATCCACTGCCCCTTCCGTATAGATGTTCATCGAAATAGATATATGCCTATATTGACATCTGTCTCTGCGTGCTTGGAACGGCGAGTACTCTCAGCCGGCCGGGACGCCGATGTCGGCCAGCAGGGCGCGGACCCGGCGTTCGATGTCGTCGCGGATCGGGCGGATCTGCTCCGGCGTCTTGCCGTCCGGGTCGTCCAGGTCCCAGTCCAGGTAGCGCTTGCCCGGGTGGACCGGGCAGGCGTCGCCGCAGCCCATGGTGACCACCACGTCGGCGGCCTGGACGATCTCGCTGGTCCACGGCTTGGGGAACTCGCCGGTGATGTCGATGCCGCGCTCGTGCATGACCTCGACGACGGCCGGATTGATCAGCTCGCCGGGCTCGGTGCCACCGGACCAGCCGAGCGCGCGTTCACCGGCCAGGCGGGCGAAGAAGCCGAGCGCCATCTGCGAACGGCCGGCGTTGTGCACGCACAGGAACAGCACGATCGGCACGCCGCTGCCGTCCTTGCCCTCGACGCGGGCCAGCGCGCGCAGCCGCTGGCGGGCGAACCGCTCGGCCAGCAGCGGCAGGTAGTTGGCGATGACGGCACGGCCGGCGAACTGGTCGTAGCTGGTGTGCAGGAACCGCTCGATGGTCTCGGTGCCGAAGGTGCCGGCGAACTCCGCGGCGAGCGTGCGGGCTGCGGTGAGCAAGGCGTGCTGCTGATCGACGGTCAGATCAGCATGACGGTAGGTGCTGTCCATGAAGGGCTCCCGCGGCGTCACTCATATCGACGGCTGTCGATTTCGATGTTCATCGATATTGACAGCCGTCGATGTCGTGAGGATGAACGCCAGGCCAACATCGGCCCTCGTGGTTGCTCAGGCGCCGATCACAGCGCTGCGGCGTTCGATCAGCATCACGTCCCGCCAGAGGCCGTGGTGGCGGGCGATGCGCTCGCGCGTCCCCACCACCTGGAACCCGAGCGCCTGATGCAGGCTCAGGCTCGCGGCGTTCTCCGGGAACACACCCGACTGGATCGTCCACACGCCGGCGTCCTCGGCGGCGGCGATGAACGCCGCCAGCAACGCCCGCCCGATGCCGTGGGCCTGGCAGCCGGGATGGACGTAGATGCTGTGCTCGACCACGCCCGCATACACCGGACGGGACGACACCACCGAAGCCGCCACCCAGCCGAGCACCTCGCCGGAGTCGCCATCGGTCGCCACGTACCGCAGGTGCGGCAACCGGCTCGCGGTGAATCCCTCCCAGCTGGGTGCGGTGGTCTCGAAGCTGGCCTGGCCGGTGTCCAGCCCGGCCTGGTAGATGGCCAGGACCTCGGCGGCGTCGCTCTCGCGCATCGGCCGGATCTCCAGGCCGGGCCCGATGGCGGGCTTGACGGCCTGGACGATGGCCGAGTGCACCCCGTCGCCGTGATCGGCGCTCAGCGTGATGGCGACCTGGACGAAGCCGGCCGCGGCGAGCAGGTCCCGGTACTCCTGCATGGTGAGGGACCCGGCGGCGCAGCCGATGCGCTGCTCGGCCTGCTGTCGCGCCTGCTCGTCGAGCACCTGGGCGGTGACGACGTCGCTGACGCCGAACCGGCCGCCAGGCCGCAGCACCCGGAACGCCTCGGCCAGCACCGCCGCCTTGTCGTCGGACAGGTTGATCACGCAGTTGGAGATGACCACGTCGACCGTGTGGCCGGGCAGTGGGATCGCCTCGATCGTTCCGTGCAGGAACTGCACGTTGGCCACGCCTGCCTGTTCGGCGTTGCGCCGGGCCAGTTCCACCATGGCGGGGCTGGCGTCCAGGCCGAAGGCGGTGCCGTACGGGCCTACCCGGCGGGCTGACAGCAGCACGTCGATGCCGCCGCCGGACCCGAGGTCGAGCACCGTCTCACCGGCACACAACTCGGCGACGGCGACCGGGTTGCCACACCCCAGACTGGCCCGAAGCGCCCCGTCGGGAAGGGCGGCGGTGTCGTCGTAACCGGCCGGGCCGAAACCGCCGTCGGCAAAGGCGGCGGGGTCGCAGTCGGCGATGCGTTGCCCGTTGAGCGCGCTGCGGGCCAGGGCGGAGTAGTGGTCGACGATCTCGTCGTGTGCCATCGGATCTCCTCAGTCGCAGACCGGTGCGGCCGGCACGGGGTTGCCCATCACCACGTCCGCGGCGGTGGGGAAACAGCTCACGCAGGCTTCGTTGATCCGGTACAGGCTGGAGGTCCCCTGCCGCTCCACCAGGACGAACCGCACCTCGGACAGGATCTTCAGGTGGTGCGACACGGTGGACTGCCCCACTCCGGAGGCGGCCACGATCTCGCCCACGCTCATCGGCTCGCGCCGCCGGGCCAGCAGCGACACGATCTGAATGCGGGTGGCGTCGGCCAGGGCCTTGAACCAGCTCGCGTACTCCTCGGCCTCGGCGCGCGGCAGAGGCCCCTTCGCTTCATTCATCGAACATCGACGATAGACGATGAAGCACGAGGCGTAAACGGCCCACGCGCCAAACTTGCATGAGTGTGCGGATTGCTACGTCGCCGATGGGGCTGCTGCGCGTCAATGCGGATCATCACGCGGCATCCCAGTCGAGTGCCTCAGGGCCCGCCCTCCCCGTGTATCGAAGGCTGAGGTGATTGGGGCGGCCTATTGCCCGAGATCTGTTCAGTCCATTAGCAGAGAGCTGCCTACTCGATTTACGATCACGTGCAGTTGAGCTTCGTCTTGGATGCTTCAGCTCCCTACCTTCTGGAGGAAGCTATGGCCAAGCGCCGCGGGCAACTCACGGACCGATAGAGGGAGCGCGCCAGGCGGTTGCGTCTGGAGGAGCAGGCCAGACGAGCGCGAGCGCAAGCCGAGCTCAAGGCGCAGCGGGAGCGGCAGCGCGCCGAACGGGCCGCCGCGCAAAGGCCGCAGCCACGGAACGGGAGCGCAGGCGCCTGTACGTCGAGGGCCGTAAAGCCGAAGCTTAGATTCAAACGATCAACGCAACACTGCTAGTGGATGGGTGGATCGTGGCTCGGATGGGTCGGCCGGGAATGTCGGACGCGATGAAAGAAGACTTATGGCGACGCTGGCGCGCCGGTGATTCCATCAGCGTGATCTCCCGGGCACTGGGCAAGCCCCCGGGGTCGGTTTTCACGGTGCTGAAGCACCATGGCGGCATCGCGCCGGCCGAGCGGGTGCGCCGGGCCGATCGTTTGAGCGCCGAGGAGCGGGAATCGATCTCTCGCGGCCTCGAGGCTGGAGCCTCACTACGTTCGATCGCCGTGTCGATCGGCCGCCCGGCATCCACGGTGAGCAGGGAGGTCGCCCGCAACGGCGGCCGGGTGAAGTACCGTGCGGTCGCCGCCGAGCAACGCGCTCAAGAGCAGGCACGTCGCCCGAAACCGTCCGCCCTGCAGAGCAACCTGGTGCTGCGCCAGCTGGTGATCGAACTGCTCGATAACGAGTGGTCTCCGGAGCAGATCGTGGGACATCTGCGGCTGATGCACGCCGGCAACCCGCTGATGCGGATCGGCCACGAGAGCATCTACCGTGCGATCTACACGACTCGGTGGAAAGTGATCCCGCGTGAGCTGTGCACCAAGCTGCGCACGCGCCGTCCCATCCGCAAAAACAAGAAGAACACGGTCAAGGGCCAGTGGCGTTCCCAGATGATCGGGGCACGGCCGATCGAGGAACGGCCTGAGGCAGCCAACGCCCGGACCGAGCTCGGCCACCTTGAAGGCGATCTCATCGTCGGAGCCAAGAACAGCCAGGTCGCGACGCTGGTCGATCGCAAGTCTCGCTACCTGGCCATGGTCGCGCTACCCAGCCGTCACTCCACGACGGTCATCCCCGCCCTGCAGCAGGCGTTCTCACGGATGGATACTCGCCTGCTCGGCACTCTGACCTGGGACCGCGGTATGGAACTTGCCGGTCACCGGCTGCTGACCGAAGCGACCGGCGTCGACGTCTTCTTCGCGGCACCGCGCAGCCCATGGCAGCGGGGCACAAACGAGAACACGAACAAACTGATCCGGCAGTACCTACCGAAAGGCATCGATCTAAGCCTGTACAGCCAAGCCGACCTCGACGCCCTGGCCGCCCGACTGAACAACCGCCCCCGCAAGTGCCTTGGCTACCGAACCCCGGCCCAATGTGTTGCCTTGACTCTTTGAATCTAAGCTTCACCGCCCAGCGGCCGAACGCAACCTGGGTGGCCGACTTCACCCACGTTTCCGCCTGGTGCGGAGTGGTCTACGTCGCGTTCGTGGTCGACATCTACTCACGGGCGATCGTCGGCTGGGCCGCCTCGCCGAGCAAGCACACCACCCTCGTGCTGGACGCCCTGGACATGGCTCTGTGGCGGCGCGAGCGCACCGGCCACCCGGTCGGGCCGGGACTAATTCATCACTCGGACGCGGGCAGCCAGTACACGTCTTTCCGGTTCACCACCCACCTGCTGGCTGCCGGCATCGACGCTTCCATAGGCACGGTCGGCGACGCGCTCGACAACGCCCTGATGGAATCGCAGATCGGCCTCTACAAGACCGAGCTGATCAAGCCCCGCGGCCCGTGGCACAGCCTGGCCGACGTGGAACTGGCCACCGCCGAATGGGTGTCCTGGTTCAACACCACCCGCCTGCACTCAGCCATCGGACACCTCCCGCCCGAGGAGTTCGAGGCGATCTACTACGCTCAACACCACCCCAACGAAGCCCTTGCAATCAACCGCTGAGTTCTCCATCAAACCCGGGGCGGTTCAGGCATTGGGAATGGTCACCCCGTTGCCCCTCTGCGCGTGTCCACTTGTTCCATGCATTTGCCCCTGTAGGGGGCCGACTTGATTAGAGGTGGATGGCTTGTGGCGTCACGCCGTGGGGTGCAGGAGGCTTCCGGCGGCGAGCGCCGTTGCAGGACGCCGTCCTGGATGTGCTGGCACATCACGGCCGTGCTCCCCGCCACAGAAGACGCCGGCACGCGGCGCTTCGCCGCCTCGGCAATCGCCTCTGGGTTGTGGACCCGCGTGCGCACGATGTCGGCCACCCGAGCAGCCATGCCACTCCTCCACCGGAGACTTTGCCAGGCCATAGTCTTTGGCCTGGCTGAACTACCAACCGGGGCTGTGGGAGTCAACGCTCACTCTGGGCGACGGATCCCGTGTGCCGCTGCACTATCGATCGCGTTGTGCTCGACCTGAGAGTCTCGGGTGTACAAGGCCGAGCAGACCATCGTCGAGCCCCGCGTGCCGGCCGGCTCGTCCGTGATCTCGCGCCGGATGTAGTCCTGGTCACCCACCGTCCTGTTGGAAGAGGGCCGTGGCGTTGGCGCCGCTGCTCAGGGGCGTTCGCCGTGCCGGGAATCAGGGCGAGGCCATCGGCGGCGGCGGTCGCCGCGAGTCCCATGCGATGGAGCTCGTTCATCTCCCGCGACGATTACCCCGGGGTGACCACGCGCGGGGAAGGGGCGGGTGCCGGTCAGCGCGGGATGGTGTCGCGGTGGACGGCCAGCCACGCGTCGAACGACTGCAGTCGCGGGTTGAGCTCGCGCAGCAGCTCGAAGTCGATGAGCTCGGCGATGTCGGGGGCGGCCGTGATCAGGTACTGCAGCATGTTGCCGACCTCGCCCGCGCCCGGGAACCCCGCGGCCCGGATCATGTCGGGGCTGACCGCCTGGTACGTGACGGGCTCGCCGAGCGCCAGGCTCAGCACGGCGGCGTACTGCGCGCCGGTGAGCACGGCCCCGGCGACGCTCACCCGCCTGCCGGCCATCCCGTTTCCCTGGCGGAAGATCCCCAGCGCGGTCCTGCCGACGTCCTCCGCGGCCTGTGCGGCCACCCGCGCCTCGCCGAAGCCGAGTGGCAGCACCAGTGCTCCCGTCTCGTCGCGCTGGGGGGCGAACATGTCCTGGAAAGCCTCGTAGTAGACGTTCGCCTGCAGGAAGGTGGTGGGCACGCCCGACTCCAGGAAGAACCGGTCGGCCTCGGCCTTGCCGTCGGCGTGCGGCACCTTGTACGTGCCCTCGAAGCTCGGCGTCCCGTCGTCCGGACGGAAGTAGCCGCGGGTGTCGGACAGCGTGGACCAGACGAAATGCCGGACGCCGGCCTCCCGGCCTGCCCGCGCGGCGTTGCCGGCCTGCTCCCGCTCCTTGGTGGTAGCGGGCCGTGCCCGCTCCTCCTCGGGCGTGCGCGGCTCCCAGAAGTTGGTCACCGCGAAGGCGCCGTGCGCGCCGTCGAACGCCCTGCGCAGGCTGCCCGCGTCGTCGAGATCGGCCCGCACGACCTCGGCCCCCAGGGCGGCCAGTTCCCTGGCCCGCGCCGAACCCGGATCCCGGGTCAGGGCTCGCGCGGCGAACCGCCCGCCGCGGTCGTCGAGGATCGCGCGGACCAGCCCGCCTCCTTGCGCTCCGGTCGCGCCCACCACGGCGATGATCTGCTGCACGCTCACAGAAACGGTCCCCTCATGGTTCAGGTTGATGTATCAACCCGGCCACCATACAGCACCAGGTTGATACGTCAAGCGACCGGTAGGGTGGGCGTCATGAGATGGGAGCAGGACATCGGCGAGGCCGACCGGATGTGGCGCACGTACATCGAGATGGCCAAGCACCTCGGCTCTCACCTGCAGCAGCACCTGCAGCGCGAGTGCGACCTGTCCGCGGCCGACTTCGAGGTGCTGGTCCGGCTCACGGAGTCGGAGCGGCGGGAGATGCCCGTCGCGGAGGTGGCCGCCGCGACCCAGTGGGAGAAGAGCCGCCTGTCCCACCAGCTCACCCGGATGGCGCAGCGCGGGCTGGTCGAGCGGGTGGACTCCGACGACCGCCGCTATCCCGACGTGCGGCTCACCGACAAGGGCTGCGCGGCGATCGACAAGGCCGTCCCCGAGCACACCGAGCTGGTGCACGCCCTGTTCATCGACGTGCTGGGCCCCGAGCGGCTGGCCGGTTTCGCGCAGGCCTGCGCCGACGTGCTCCGCGCGCTCGACGAGCACCGGGAGCGGGACTGCTCGTTGTGATCACGCTCCCGCGCCGGGGCATGGGCGAGAAACGAGGATGCCGGGGCCTTCGCCGGGGCGCGCGTACGGCACTGGCGGGGGCCGTTTCCGCGGCCCGGCGAAGGCGTCCGTCATGGGTCGTGATCCGTTGTGGTGATCGGCAGGCACGATGCCGCCGACGGTCAGCTTGCGATGGCTTTCCAGGTCCAGGTGAGCCCATAGGACGCGCTCAGCGCCAGCAGACCCGGGCCGACAGCGCCGAGGTTGAGGAAGCGGCCTTGCGCGTCGTACTGGCCCACCGTCGTCAGTTGTGAGGCGTGCCTGTCGGCCGGCGGAGTGCAGAACATGTAGCCGCCGTCATTGGCACGGAATTCGTTCAGCGTGAGCAGGTTGCCGTCGCCGACTGCGGGGTTGGTGGCCGTTGAATTGACATACAGTCCCTTGTGGACCAGGTAATAGCAGTAATAGTCCTCGGTCTTGTCGGCGTATATGGGTATGAATTCTTCTTCGGAATCGTCGCTGTCGGGTTCGAGCGCCACCGGCGTGCCCGGTTCCGGATCGGAGTCCTGTACGGTCATGGCCGATCCCGCGCCGGTGACGATCTCATCGACGTCCAGCGCCTCGTTCTCGGCGTCTTGGAGGAACCAGCGCTGGTCGGGATCGAATTCGTCGGCGAGGTCACGACCCACCAGTTCTTCGCCGTCCGCGCGGTCCAGGGCGGTCAACGCCTGGCCGGTGGCCTTGTTCAGCAATATCCAGGTGCCGTCTCCCATGTCGAGCAATCGCCACAGCTGGGAGTCGCCGTCGTCGGTGCCCTGGAGAATCGCCGGCGCGTCGGCGAGTCCGGATTCCTGGCCCAGATAGGTACGCGTGAAGCTGTGCAGGACGCGATAGTGTCCCGGGTCGTCACCGGCGGCCAGGAACCGGAAATTGTGCGCGCTCTGCTCGGACCGGGCGAACGTCCTGGTCTTGAGGCGACTGCTGCCGGGCCGCGTCCCCGCGCCCGAAGGGTAGGGGGAACGGGTGCTGGAGGCGCTTCTGAGATTCTGCGTTGTTCGCGGAACGGCCTTCGCCTGCCGCGCCGGTTGGGACGTCGTGCACCGCGGGTCCTCGGTGAGATAGGAGAAGTCGTATTCGACGGGAAGGTGGTCCGACATTTCGAAGTCGGTCATCGGCGTTCCGAACCCGTACCCCCTGTAGAGCGCCGGGGTGACGCCGTTCTGGGTGACGGCGTAGTCGATGGTGCGTCCCGTGACGGGCCGGGTGGGTCCGCTGGAGGGCAGTACGTCGAACTGAGGGGCGTCGCCGCCGAGGGCGTTCAGCAGTCCCGCCTGCCCGTAGACCTCCATGTTGTAGTCGCCGAGGACCACCCAGCGCAGCGGCTGCCCGTTCGGGCCGGCGTTCTCCATACGACTCTTGATGTTCCTCAGCATCGTGACGTTGTCCGTGCCGCCTGCTGCGGCCCCGTGCCAGGTGAAGTAGACGACCCCGCAATAGTTGACGCCGAGCGCGGGACGGGACTTGCCCTCGTGAACGCCGTTCCGGGTCGCTCCGGGGACGACGAATATCTCGTCCCTGCGGACACTTCTCCGCGTCCAGACGGCCAGATTGATTTTCTCCGGGTTGCCGGAACCGGTGTCGACGTTCGTGTTCAGCCAGTAGAGGTAACCTCCGCCGCGGCCTCCACTGGTCCGGCTGAGCCAGATCTCCTCGACGGGAGGCGCGTTCGTGCTGCCGTCGCGCATCCTTTTGACGTAGTCGGCCTGCGCGATCGTGTCTTTGCTCCAATAGTGCCGGTCGGCGGGGTAGCCGGTCTCCTGCAGGGCCAGGATGTCGTTCTCCCTGGGAGGACTCTCCCGGGTGTGCAAAGCGGGCAGCGCGGTCGCGTACCTGTCGCCCTGCTGCGGCGAGGACGCGCCGGCCATGTTCCAGGTGGCCGCCTTGATCTCGACGGGCTCCGGGTCACGTGGGGGGAGCTCGCCGCCAGTGTCGCGGAGGAACAGCGACTGCCGGTGTCCCACGTCGAGGGCGGCCACTCCGTTGCCCTGGTAGTTCAGGGTCTCTCGTCCGGTCCAGTCCGTGATCGCCTGCCCGTTCTGGCTCAGGGGCAGGAACGCGCGTGGGTCGGAGTCGTCCGATCCGAACTGGAAGGCGGTGCCGGCCTGGGCGCCGTACGGCCGGTACGGCTCGAACGGGCCGCCGGCGGTGGTCTGCTTGCTCAGCGTGTTGTCGTAGAAGACGTTCTGCGGCCCGGAGGAGCCGGCCCACTTGCCCGCCTTGGGCCCGGCCGCCCACCAGACCGGATACCAGGTGCCCGCGTCGATCTCGCCGCCCTCGCCACCGCAGTTGGCGGAGCAACTGGCCGAGCGGTGCTCGTAGGGGACTCGCACCGTGTTCTGCTCGAACAGGTTGTCGTGCTCCCAGCCGCCGTGCAGGTTCAGGTCGGAGTCGAGGTCGTTGCGGAAGGCGACGTTGCCGCCCGCCGACCACTGGAAGGTGAAGTGGCGCAGGTTGCGGCTGAGGTTGTGCGCCCACAACGAGTCCCACACGCGGCTGCCACGCAGGTAGCCGTTGCCGCCCTTGCCCTTGTTCCAGGCGCCGTCGAAGCTGTTGCGCTCGATCTGCAGGTTGCGCGCCACCTCGGTGACGATCGGGTGCGAGCCGGTCATCGTGGCCTTGAGCCCGCGCGCCCAGCTGTTCGCCGCCCACTTGAACACGATGCCGTGCATGGCGTACTCGGGCGCCAGGTTGCCGTAGTTGTGCACGGCCTGCTCGGGAGTGAGCGAGTACGTCTCCTGGCCGCCGATCTTCGGCAGGCCGTTCATGTCCTGGGTGAAGGAGAAGTCCTCGAACCCGACACCCTCGACCACCTTCAGCGGCGTGACCTTGCTGGCGTACGGGGTGCCGTTGCCGTTCAGCGGTTCGGAGCCGTCCGATTCGGAGTTCACCGGCAGGTCCCACCTCAGCGGCCGGTCCAGCGTGATCGTCTTGGCCGTGGCGTCCATGCGGCTGAGCCGGAACATCTCCTGCCGCATGTGGAGCGCCTCGATCATGCTCTGATCGGTGATGCCCTGCTGCGCGTAGAACTTCCTGCTGTTGGCCGCGCCCACCCAGACATAGCCGCCGGGCCTGAACCTGGTCATGTCGGCCTTCGCGTCCAGCCGCACGACCGTGCCTCCTGTTCGTGCCGAGAAGCCCGGGTCATCGGCCGCGGCGGCCACCTTGAAGCCGGAGACCCAGTGCTGGTTGACGCTGCCCTCGTAGAGGTCCTTGCGCATGGGCAGGCTGGAGGCCAGCTCCCAGTCGTCCTTGTACCGGGTCGCCACCTCCCGGGTCTGGACGCGGAACATGCCACGCCCAGGCCAGATCCAGCCACCGTTGCCGATGTCGGGGGCGGTGCCGGCAATCATGCTCTCCTGGTCCCACCGGCCGTTGATCACCTGGTCGTAGCGGGTCTGGAGGCCCGGCCTGAACACCAGCCGGGTGCCGCCGTCGCCGGAGCCCTTGCCGCGTACGATCAAAAATCCCGCGTCTACGTAGATCTGCCGGGTGATGTCGATCCGGCCTGCCGGTAGCTCGATGAGCGAGAGCCGGTTGAAGTTGGCGTTCGGCGAGCAGTCGCTCTTGATGTGGTCGATCGCCTTCTGCAGTCCGGCGGTGTCGTCGGTCCCGTCGTCCGCCGTCACCCCGTAGGAGGAGGCGAGCTTCTCCGGCGAGATGCGGCAGGAGGCGTCGTCGGTCAGATCCGCATCGCCCTCAGGCAGCTCCTGGCCGCCTCGGTACCCGGCGCGTGACCAGTCCGGCAGTCCGGCCGGCGGGGCTGTGCGGTTGCTGTGACTCAGGTCAGGACCGGACGCTCCCGGCCCGGCCCACGGCGGGTCCTCCGCCGTGGCAGGTGCGGTCACGGACGTCGGGGAGGCGGACGCCCCCCACGCCGCCGGGGTGCTGCCCGGCGACGATAACGAGAGCAGCAGGACGGACATCATGGCCGCCGCTGGTCGGACCATTCTCACGTGATCTCTCCGAGAAGGACGCAGACGCCGGGATCCGGCGCCGGTGACGATGACGTCGTGCGGCTGAGCGTTCGCCGGCTTCACCACTGCGGGGCCGACGGCGTGGGCATCGCCGCGAAGTCGTAGACCTTCTTCCACAGCACGCCGCTCTTGCCGCTGGCCGAACCGTTGATGACGTAGTAGAGATCGGTGCCGGCCACCACGGCCAGCGGGGTTCTGCCGGGGGAGAGCGCGAAGCTGTTCTCCTCGTAGTAGCCGCTCCACCCGCCGTCGCGCGAGATCATGTAACTGCCGATGGTGTTGTCACGGTCCTCGGTGATGGTGATGACGCCGTAGCCGCTTCGGGAGAGCGCGACGGACGGGCCGTTCCTCGTGTAGCCCGGGGTGCCTGTCGCATAGACCCGGAACGGATTCGTCCAGTTGCCGGTCCCGTACCGCTGCCGCGACATGTACACGTAGTTGTCGGTGCCCGTGAAGGCGAGCACGACCTGGTTCCAGGGAGCGGGGTCGGCGCTGGCGCCCACCTGGGCGGCCAGTCCCGGCGCGTCCTTGCTCCGCGCGCCCGGCACGACGCTGGGCGAGCTGTAGGTGCCGGTGTCGCCGTTGTAGTACATCGTCCAGATGTCGTCGGTGGACTGGCTGTTCCAGGCGAGCATGAAGGAGTTGCCGGGCAGCGCGGCGGCCGCCACGGGCTCGGTGTCGGTGGTGCGCGTGTCGTTGGGGATCCTGGTCCAGCTGGGCAGGGTGGCGGGTAGCTGGTAGCTCGGGCTGAGCTGGACGCGGTGCTGGTAGACGTGGCCCTCGGTGCCGGTGTGGAAGATCCGGAAGTTGCCGCGGCCCCCGTCGTCCGTCCAGATCACCCGCGGAGGCGTCCATGTCTGCGCGTTGGGCAGCGAGTACGCGGGCCCGTTGTTCAACGAGATCCAGATGGAGTCGTTGTCCGCGCCGCGCCAGGCGTGCAGGATGTTGCCGCGGTTGTCGCGCGCCTCTCCCGGAGTGGACCTGCTGGTGATCTGCCCGCCGGCGTAGGTCACCGGCTGCCAGTCGGACCCCTCACCGGGGAAGCCCCAGGAGCTGATCGAGGCGCCGCCGTCGTCGGCCGAGGCCGGCACCGTCATTCCACCGGCAGAGGCGATCAGCGACACGGCCGCGATGAACAACCTCTTCTTGATGAACATCTCTTCTCCTGCATCGTCTCTCGAATCGACGACCATCGCGCCGTTGGCCCGGCGGTGACTCATGGACCGTCGTTACAGAGACAAGGTGCGGGAGGCCGCTTGTGACATGACGCTCGTCACATCACCATCCCGCTTGCGGACGGCGGCGGGCCGCGGATCCTCAGGCTGTGAGCGCCGCGCCTTCGAGCAGCGTGATGCGGATCTGCTTGCGTGAGGTGATGCCGAGCTTCGCGAAGACCTTGCGCAGATGCCATTCGACGGTGTGCGGGCTGATGAAGAGCTGAGCGCCGATCTCGGGGTTCGTCAGCCCGTCGCCGGCCAGGCGCGCTATCTGCGCCTCCTGGGCGGTGAGAGTGGCGCGTGCCTCGACGGTGCGCTTGCGTACCGTCTCACCGGTGGCCTGGAGCTCGCGCCGGGCGCGTTCCGCGAACGCCTCGGCCCCCATGTCGCCGAGCAGCTCGTATGCGATGCCCAGCTGCTCGCGTGCGTCGAGGCGGCGGTTCTCCCGGCGCAGCCACTCGCCGTAGAGCAGCCGGGTGCGGGCGAGCGTCGTCCGGACCTCGGTGCGGCCGAGCCGCTCGATCGCCTCGCGGTAGAGAACGTCGGCGTCCGCTCCGTCGCTCACCTGGGCCCGTACGCACGCCGAGGTCCCGAGGGCCCAGTCGGTGCCGCTGGCTCGGGCCATCTCGTCGAGTCGCCAGGCGACTTCGGCTGCCCGAGCGGGCCTCCCGCTCCGGACGGCGGCCTCGACGAGTTCGACCGTGGACCTGATGGCCGTGCCGCCGAGCTCCTGCGGGTGCTCGAAGGCTCGCTCGGCGGCGACGTACGCCTCCTCGTACCGGCCGAGGCCGTTGCAGAGCACCGCACTCGCCCATTGGGTGGCGGTCACCACCTTGCCTTCTCCCTGGATGGCCGGGTCCCGCATGATCGCTGCGCTCACCTGACGCATCGCGGCTTCTCGTCCTCTCCACGGTTCGAGTACCAGGGCCGCGTACTGGGCCAGATAGCGGCTGCCCGTCACCTCGCCGATCGTCACCGCCTCGGCGACCAGCGCGTCGGCCAGGGCGAACTCGCCGGCGAGGACCCTGTTCGACACGAGCATGTGGAGAGCTGAGGGCAGCACCGACAGTGCACCCGCCTCGCGTGCCAGATCGACCAGTCTCGCGGAGAGCACCGACCAACTGTCGAAGTCCCAGACGTTATGGGCCATCCGGGACGCGAACGGCAGCCAGCCAAGGCCCTGTTCCCTGGAGATCCCTTCGGCGCGGAAGGACTCCAGGGCCCGCAGCACCATCGGCACGCCTGCGGCGGAGCCCTCGGTGAGCGCCACGCCCACGCCGTTCAGGAGCAGGTCGTTGCGCGCCGGCGGCGGCCCAGGCGGTGCGGCGAGCAGCGCCTCGGCGATGTCCACCACTTGGGCGCCGCTCGGCAGCCGGCCCGCGTTCATGGCCGCGTTCAAGGTGTCGCGGTAGGTCTCGCGGGCGAGCCCGGCGTCCAGCGGCGCCAGGCGCTCACCGGCTCTGAGCAGCAGCGGGAAGGCGGAACCGGCGCTCCTGGAGGCGAACGCGATCTGACCGCGCAGCAGGCCGGCCTGGGCGAGTTCGCGTTCGTCCAGAGTGCTGAGTTCGGCCGCGTCCAGCAGTTCGAGCGCGGCGTCGTACCCGCCGGCCTGGTATTTGGCCCGTGCCGCCGCCAAGGCCCTGGCGCCGCGGCGCGCGGGATCGGGGGTCAGCTCGGCTGCCCGCTCGTGGAACGCCGCCGCCGCGGCGACTCCGCCGCGCGCCTGCGCCCGATCGGCCGAGCGCTCCAACTCGGCGGCCACCGTCTCGTCGGGGCCGGCCGTCGCGTTGGCGAGGTGCCACGCCCGGCGATCGGGGTCCGCTCGGGGATCGGTCGCGTCGGCCAGCGCCCGGTGGACGTCCTGCCGGTCCTGCGGGGACGCGACGCGGTAGGCCGCCGATCGCATGAGGGGATGACGGAAACGCACCCGCGTACCGATGGCGATCAGCCCCGCCGCCTCGGCCGGCGACGCGGCGGACACCTCGATGCCCAGCAACTCCGCCGCGCGAGTCAGCAGAGTCACATCTCCGACCGGCTCGGCCGCCGCGATGAGCAGCAGCCGCTGTGTCTCGGCCGGCAACGACCGGACCCGCCGCAGGAAGCCCTGCTCGATCTGACTGGCCAGCGGTCGCGCGTCGGGCCGCCCGAATCCACCCGCCAGCTCCGCCGGCGTCAGCCCCCGGGGCAGTTCGAGCAGGGCCAGCGGGTTCCCCCGCGTCTCGACGACGATCCGGTCCCGGACCTGCTCGTCGAGTCGTCCAGGAGTCACGGAGTCCAGCAGGGCGCGGGCGTCGCTGTCGCTCAGCCGTCCCACGTCGAGCTGGGGCAGCCCCTTCAGCTCCTGTTCGAGGTGGTGCTCGCGCACCGCGAACACCAGCCCGATCGGCTCCGCGAGCAGGCGCCGCGCGACGAAGGCGAGGGTCTGCGCGGAGACCTGGTCGAGCCACTGCGCGTCGTCGACGAGGCAGACCAGGGGCCCTTTCTCGGCCACGTCGGCGAGCAGGCTGAGCACCGCGAGCCCGACCAGGAAGCGGTCCGGTGGGGTTCCGGCGCTCAGGCCGAACGCCGTCCCGAGCGCGTCGCGTTGCGGGCCCGGCAGGCGACCCAGGTGCTCCAGGAACGGGGAGCACAGCTGATGCAGCCCGCCGAAGGCCAGCTCCATCTCGGATTCCACGCCGGTCGCTCTGATGATCCGGCAGCCGGACGCGCTGTCCCGCGCGTACTCAAGCAGCGCCGTCTTGCCGATGCCGGCCTCGCCGCGCAGAGCCAGGACCGAGCTGTGGCCGTCCTGCACCGTCGCCACGAGCTGATCCAGCGCCTCGCACTCCAGCTGCCGCCCGCGAAGTTGCGACCCGGGACCTCTGCTTGCCATGGCACTGCCCCCGACGATCATCTGTTCGTTGCCCCATGACTGCCGAACATGGGGAGAAACCGGCGTACATCCTAGATGGACCCGTAACCTACCGTTCTGCCATTAAGCCCAGCAATCTGCTGGTGACACCGGCCGCAGGATGAGCCGGGTGGCCGCGGAACAGCCCACCGTCCGAAGCGCCTCCGCTGCCCCCCACGCCCACCCGCCACGGTGCGGGCCAGGGTGCCGACCACGGTGTTCCCAGGGCGCGATGGAGCAGCACGGGCAGCGACCGTGATCGCAGCGGCATCACCGGATGCCAGCTGTCGAACGGAGCCGCCATCGTGACCATGAGCCTTTTGGAGTCGTACGAAGACCACGCGGAGCAGCCCGATGACCGGCCGATCACATATGGGGACGGAGGCGATTCGGCGTTCGTCAGCGCCGCGCCCCGGCTTTTCACGATCGGTTTGCGCGTCCTGCAGGACGTGGGCGAAGCCGAGGACGTGGTGCAGGAGACGTGGCTGCGTTGGGCCCGTGCCGATCGGTCGGTCGTCATCAGCCCGCCGGCCTTCCTCGCGCTGACCACCATGAGGCTCGCCATCAATGTCGCCCAGTCCGCCCGCAGGCGCCGAGAGACCTCCGCCGGCACCTGGCTCCCCGAGACGGCGGACCTCTCCGCCGGGCCCGAGACGGCGGCCGAACGACGAGAGGCGGTCGACACTGCGATCCGGCTGCTGCTGGAGAGGCTGACACCCGCCGAACGAGCCGTCTATCTCCTGCGCACGGCCTTCGACTACCCCTACCGCCAGATCTCCGAGCTCCTCCACCTTGGCGAGGACCAAGCGCGGCAACTCCTGCGACGCGCGCGCAATCACCTCGCCACCGAGCGAGGCCGCCAGGTGAGCACCGCCGCGCACCGGCGCCTCGTACGGACGTTCGTCGCCGTCGCCCAGTCCGGCGACCTCGCCGAGCTGGAAGAAGTGCTCGCCGCCGACATCGTCCGCTGAGTTCGATCGCTGTTGCGGCGATCTGTCACAGATCCCGACGCCGTCCGGTCTTTCGGGGTGAATCGGACGCCGAAAGAGCGACAGGAGCGTGAGCGTGCCCTCGACCATGACCACCATCCGGATCCGGGTCAGGATGAGCTCACGGCCCGTCGACGAGCCGCATCGCGCGTCGAGCCAGCTCGAGCTCCTCTTCGATCTCACCTTCGTGGTCGCGGTCGCGGCCGTCACGGCGCAGTTCGCGCACGTCATCGCCGAAGGTCACGGCCTGACCGGGCTGGTCCCGTTCCTCCAGGTATTCTTCGCCATCTGGTGGGCGTGGATGAACTTCACCTGGTTCGCCTCGTCCTACGACACCGACGACGTTCCCTACAGGCTGCTGACCATGGTGCAGATGGCGGGGGCGCTGGTCCTCGCCGTCGGCGTGCCCGCCGCGGCCGGCCACTCCGACTACGGGATCATCACGCTGGGCTACCTCATCATGAGGATCGGGCTCGTCGCCCAATGGCTGAGGGCCGCGTTCGAAGACCCGGCGAGCCGCCGTACAGGGCTCCGCTACGCCGCGGGCATAGGTCTGGTCGAGTCGGGCTGGTTGCTCCGGCTCGCTCTCATGGACGCCGGTCTCCTGCCGGCCTCACTCCAGCTGCCGTTCTTCGCCTGCCTGGTCGTCCTGGAGCTGGCGGTGCCGTGGTGGGCGGAGCGGGTCAGGGCGACCACCTGGCACCCGCGGCACATCGCCGAGCGCTACGGCCTGTTCACGATCATTCTGCTGGGCGAGAGTGTCCTGGCCGCGAGCAGAGGGGTTGAAGGGGCGCTCGAAGCGGCTCCCCTCGTCGTCATCGCCGGATCCGGTCTCGTCCTGCTGTTCGCCCTGTGGTGGCTGTACTTCCTGGTCGAGGCAGGGGAGGGGCTCAGCGAGCGGCGTCACCGGTCGTACTGGTGGGGGTACGGCCACTTCGGCATCTTCGCCGCGCTGGCGGCTCTCGGCGCCGGGCTCGAGGTGGCGGTGGAGCAGAGCGGGCGCCAGGTGGCGGCATCGCCGATGGCGATCGGCTACGCGGTCGCCGTCCCGGTCGGGGTGTATCTCATCCTGCTCCGGGCGGTGCACGCGCTGGTCGACGCGGACTCCGTCGTCCCCCGCACTGCCCTGGCAGGGTGCGTCGGGGCCGTCGTGTTGTCGCCGCTCGCGGCGCCGTGGATCGGGGTGGCCGCCGTGGTCGCGCTGATCGCGGCCGCCTGCGTCGCGCTGGTCGCCGTCGCCATCTGGGCGGCACGTAGCTGAAGGAGCATCATGTACGCGTCAGAGAACAGAATCGCCACGTCCGTCCTGGTCATCGGGACCGGAGGGGCCGGGCTGCGGGCGGCCGTCGAACTCGCCGAGCGCGGGGTGGATGTCCTCGCGGTCGGCAAACGGCCGAAGGCGGACGCACACACCTCGCTCGCGGCAGGCGGCATCAACGCAGCCCTCGCCACGATGGACCCCGAAGACACCTGGCAGCAGCACGCGGCCGACACTCTCAAGGAGAGTTACCTGCTGGCCAACCCCGAGACGGTGCGCATCGTCACCGAGGGGGCCGCGCGTGGCATCGAGGACCTCGTGCGGTACGGCATGCCGTTCGCACGCGAGCAGGACGGGCGGATCTCCCAGCGCTTCTTCGGCGCCCACACCTTCCGGCGCACCTCGTACGCGGGGGACTACACCGGACTCGAGATCCAGCGCACGCTGATCAACCGGGCGGCCCAGCTCGATGTCCGCGTCCTCGACACGATGTACATCACGCGGATTCTCGTGCGCGACAACGCGGTCTTCGGCGCGTACGGGTTCGACCTGACCGACGGCAGCCACTACGTCATCCATGCCGATGCGGTGATCCTGGCCGCGGGTGGCCACACCCGGATCTGGCGGCGCACCTCCTCCCGGCGTGATGAGAACACCGGCGACTCCTTCCGCCTGGCCGTCCTGGCCGGCTGCCGCATCCGTGACCCCGAGCTGGTGCAGTTCCACCCCTCTGGTCTCATCGCGCCGGAGAACGCGGCGGGCACGCTCGTCTCCGAGGCGGCACGGGGCGAGGGCGGGGTCCTGCGCAACCGGCTCGGCGAGCGGTTCATGTCCCGGTATGACCCGGAGCGGATGGAGTTGTCCACGCGCGATCGGGTCGCGCTGGCCGCATACACGGAGATCAAGGAAGGTCGCGGCACCCCGGACGGCGGCGTGTGGCTGGACGTGTCGCATCTCCCGCGCGAGGCGATCATGACGCGGCTGCCTCGCGTCTACCAGACGCTCCTGGAACTGCAGATGCTCGACATCACCAAGAAGCCGATCGAGGTCGCGCCGACCGCGCACTACTCGATGGGCGGCGTCTGGGTGCGCCCCGAAGACCACGGCACGGGCGTCGACGGCCTGTACGCGATCGGGGAGGCGGCCAGCGGCCTGCACGGCGCCAACCGCCTGGGCGGCAACTCCCTCATCGAGCTCCTCGTCTTCGGCCGCATCGTCGGTCAGGCGGCGGCGGAGTATTCCGCGGGTCTGGACGCGCAGCGCCGCTCCGCCGAGGCGCTCGCCGCAGCGCGGGAGGAAGTGGACGAACTCCTGTCCGCCGACGGCCCGGAGAACGTGCGCTCGTTGCAGCGAGCGCTCCGCGACATCATGACGGAGCACGCCGGAGTGGTACGCGACGAGGGCGGCCTGCGAAAAGGCCTCGCCGAGCTGGCCGCGGTCGAGGCGCGCATCAGCAAGATAGGCGTGCACCCGGACATCGCCGGCTTCCAAGACCTGGCCCACGCCTTCGACCTGAAGTCCGCGGTGCTCGCCGCGCGCGCGACCATCGAAACCGCGATCGAGCGCCGCGAGACCCGCGGCTGCCACAACCGCTCCGACTACCCGGAACTCGACCCCGCACTGCAGGTCAACCTCGTGTGGTCCGGCCCCGGATCGGTGGAGCGGGAGAGCATCCCGCCGATTCCCGGCGAGATCGCGGCGCTCATGGGCGAGGTCTCAACCGTGGGAAAGCTCGTCGAATAGCTGGATCTTGTCACAAACGCCGAGGCCGTCCTGTCTTAGCTGGCGATCGGACCACACGGGCGCGGGAGTCGGCGGGCCGGCGGGCTGAGCGGTTCGGGGTCCGGCCGATCCTGACCGAGTCGATGCCGGCCGCCGGCCGAGTGCAGATCCCTTGGAGGAGACATGAGCACCCCGAACAGTGAGTACGAGTTCCTGTACGAGCTCCACGTCGAGATCGAGGAGGAGCTGATCATCGCCGAGGCCAGCCACCCGGAGGAGGAGGTGGGGCAGCCGGTCACCGAGTGGCTGTACGACCCGACGGACGTCGAGCGCGAGAAGATCGCTCTGCGGGGGCTGCGCGACGCGGTCGAGGTGCTGGAGGCCGGCCCGAGGCCGGGTGACGACGTTGCCTGAGCCGCGGATCGGCACGCTCGGCAGTCTGCGTGAGCACCTGCAGTGGGCGATCGAGCTGGAGCATGCGACGTTGCCGCCGTACTTGACGGCGCTGTACTCGCTGGATCCGGAGCGTAACCCGGCGGCTGT
>NZ_BMRC01000051.1 GCF_014648435.1 Nonomuraea spiralis | reverse complement strand
CTCGCCGCCCTGGACACCCCGCCGCAGGAGCGGGAGTTCGGCGGCGACCTGTGGCGCTTCAGCGGGCTGCCGGGACGGCCCGACCTCGACATGGACCCCGCGCGGTTCCGCCGGGCCCTGGCCGACAGCATGTACGTGCTCTTCCACCGCTTCCTCGCCCCCGAATGGCCCGGCATGCGCCGCCGGCTCGAAGCCAGCCTGGCCGCCTACCAGGAGACCGCGGCGCGGATCGGGCTCGGCTCGGCGCTCAGCACGCTCAGCCCGCGGCTGTCCTGGGACGGCAGCGGCATGATCGTCACGGGCGGACCGGATCGCACGATCGATCTCGGCGGACGCGGCCTGCTGATCCATCCGATCGCCGGCGCCTCGCCCCGTTACCTGGGCATCGCGACGACCCAAGATCGGCGCAGCTCGGTGCTCACGGTTCCCATCCCCGACAGCGGCCGCCAGGCGATGCCGTCGCCGGCCTTCGACACGCTCGCCGCGCTGGTCGGGCGGGCGCGGGCGCGGGTGATGCGGGCCGTCGGGGGGCCCGGCTGCCGTACGGACGAGCTGGCCGGGCGGCTCAAGGTCAGCGCCTCGACCGCCTCCGAGCATGTCACCGTGCTGCGCAACGCCGGACTGATCGCCACCCGCCGCAACGGCCGGGCCGTCCACCACCACCTGACCGCCCTCGGCGCCCGCCTGCTGGAGGCCAACAACTGACCTCGACGCGTGACGGCTCGCCGCGCCGTGCGGGAGCGGGAGGTTCGGCCTCTGGGGAGGATCGGACCGGATTTTGGCGGTAGCACCCTCTGTGACATAGGTGACTGATAGTGCAGGCGCACGTTTCGGTTCGGACGTTCTTCGCGGGGTGCGTGTCGGAAAACGATCGTCTATCGACACTCTGGTCGCCAACCTCATCGGCCCAGGTGAGCAGTGTCGACAACGCGCGTCGAAAATCAATGTCGGATAACGATGCCTCTGATAGTTTCCGACACTTGCTTTTCGGCTACGCGCGCGTCTCGACCGCCGACCAGAACCCCGTCCATCAGATCGACGCGCTTCTTCGGGCCGGCGTCGCCGAAGACAACGTCCATCTCGATCACGCCAGCGGCGCGAAGGCCTCGCGCCCCGAACTCGACATCGTGCTGCGGATGCTGCGCTCCGGCGACACCTTGAAGGTCACCCGGCTGGATCGGCTCTCGCGCTCGGTGCTGCACCTGGTGACCCTTGGCGCCGAGTTGCGCATGCGCGGGGTGGGCCTGCATGTGATCGAGCAAGGCATCGACACCGACACGATGGAGGGCCGGGCGATGTTCGGCATGCTGAGCGTCCTGGCCGAGCTGCAGCGCGAGCTGATCGTGGCCAACACCAACGACGGCCTGGCCTCCGCTCACGCTCGAGGCCGCGTCGGCGGGCGCCGGCCCAAGCTCACCGCCGACCAGGCCACCCTTGCCCAGCAGCTGTATGACGACCGGACCAAGACCGTTCAGCAGATCGCCGATCTGTTCGGGGTTCCGCGTAGCACGGTGTATGGGCACCTCGATCGCGAAAACACTCTGCTCCGCCAGCCGAAGAAGATCGTCATCATGAAGTCCTGAAAGCTGTCCGCAGGCCGTTTTCCCCTGGGCAGAGATAGAAGTTCCGGGCCGAAGCAGCCGGGCAACCACGCTGCTAATGTCACCGCCGGTGCACCTGACCAGGGGATGAAACACTTCTGGGGGTGCTGGACACCTAATGAGGTGTTCCAGCGGGCGGGCCGCCCGGCCGGGGAGCAGCGTCTACGGCATGACCAAGTCCGGCCTGGACGCGTTCGCCGAATCGCTCCGCCAGGAACTGCTCGGCGAAGGCGTCCGGGTGAGCGTGGTGGTGCCCGGCACCGTGGACATCGAGCAGGAGACCCGTCTCGGCGACGCCGCCCTCCGGTCGGCCGGCGGAACGGAGGGGCTGCGACCGGAGGACGTCGCGGACGCGATCAGCTACATCGTCACGCGGGAGCGACGGGTCGCCGTCAACGAGATGCTGGTTCGCGCCGGGTAGGGCCGGCCCCGACACCCGCGTGGTGCGGCAGCGACCACGCCGGCCGGCGTGACCACGGTGGAGACGCGCCGCCGGTGCTCACCCGCGTGACTCGGGTGGCACATAGACGAAGGTGGGGCCGGCCGTGGTTCCGTCGCCGCCGGACATCCGCATCAGGGCCTGGGCCTGGGCCCTGAGCGTGAACATGGTGCCGGTGGCGGTCGCGAGCCGCTTCGGGGCGCCGTTGAAGGCCTGTTCGAGCTGGTTCAGCAGGGTGCAGTAGGTCTGGTCGAACCTTTCCTGCGCGGCGCGGGCGGCGCTGCCGGGCTCGGCGGGCCCCGGGTTGGGTCGCATCGGCAGGACGCCGGCCGGGTCCACCGGGACCACCTCGCCGGTGGGCCCGGACCGCGGGGTGTCCCCCCGCTGGTACCTGCGGCCGAGCTTGAGCTCCTGGAAGCGGTAGTAGTGCGCGACCTCGTCCCGATCGGGGTGGAAGACGTCCGCGTCGCCGTCCCAGACCTCGCCGCCGTCCATGCCTTCGCCCTGTTCGACGATCTCCTTCAGCGCCCCCAGAGCGGACTCCAGGTCCTCGACCGCGAACAGGAATCCCGCCGTGTGCCGGAAGTGGCTGGAGTTCACCTGACGGGCGGGGTCGCCGGAGAAGACCTGCCGCTCGCCGAGCCGGTCGCACAGCCGGCGCAGGCCCTGCTCGATCGCGGCGTAGAACTGCCCGATCGTCTCGTAGCCGTCGCCCTGCGCCGGGGCGCCGGGCGGCGCCGGACGTTCGAGGCGCAGGAACATCTCGAGCGCCTCCGCGCCGAACGGCAGCAGCGACACCTCCAGGTCACCGTGGGGCAGTCGCCGGGGATGGGGCGGCAGCATCCGCGGCGTGTCGAGCCGCGGGCTGCCGCCGACGGCGTTGAGCAGGTTGGCGGCCAGCGCCAGGTGCAGCATCTCCTCGACGAAGACGGTGCTGACCACTTCGACGGCTTGCCGGTTCCGCTCCGGGTCGAGCGAGTACAGGGCGCACAGGTACGGCGGCAGGGTCGCGTGTTCCAGCTCGATCGCCCACTGCAGGTGTTCACGCAGGCTGTCGAGGGTGTCGATGGAGCCTGACCCGGGGTCGGCTGCGGCGGTTCGCTGTGGTTCAAGGTGTTTCATGATGTCCTGCTTCGGTGGTCGTCAGGGGTGTTCCGAGCGTGGTGGACGCCCTGCCGGACCGGCGCCGGGCGGCACTTGCCGAGCCGGGCCGGGCCGCTACGTGGCGGTGGCCTTGAGCCAGTCGAGGTAGCGGATCTGGCCCGAGGCGGCGCGGTCGACGGGCACCAGGCTGTACTCGCTCAGCTCGCTGCCGAAGTAGCGCGCGTGCGGGTCGGTGACGACCTCCCGCGGGTCGCCCCAGGCGGCCAGGGCCTGGCGGAAGAACTCGTCCATCCGGAACTGCTCGGGCCCGGCCACCTCCACCCGGCCGTTCAGCGGTGCGCCGGCCGCGGTCCGGCCGACCGCCTGGGCGACGTCGTCGCCCGCGATGGGCTGGAAGCGCACGGGCGCGACGTGCACCTTGCCGTCGACCGTGGACTCGTCCGCGATGCCATGAGCGAACTCGAAGAACTGCGTCGCGTGCACGAGCGAGAACGGGATCGACGACTTCTCGATGAGCTTCTCCTGCGCGATCTTCGCCGCGAAGTAGCCGTTCTCCGGCATGCGCTCGGTGCCCACGATGGACACCGCGACGTGGTGGCCGACACCGGCCGCCGCCTCCGCGGCGAGCAGGTTGCGGGTGGAGGTCTCGAAGAACTCCAGCACCGCGGCACGCTCGAACGACGGCGAGTTCGATACGTCCACCACGGCGTTCGCGCCGGCCAGCACCTCGGCCAGCCCTTCGCCGGTGAGGGTGTTGACACCGGTGCCGGGCGCCGCGGCCACCGCCTCGTGACCGTGCTCGGTCAGCTTCGTCACGAGCTTCGAGCCGATCAGACCGGTCCCGCCGATTACCACGATCTTCATGAGAAGCCTTCCTGTCCGCCGGCGCGTCCGGTTGCGGCCGGTCGCCAGCTAAGACCGGGCGCCACTCAGGCTTTGTGACAACAGCCGGAGATTTCTTCCGTACCGTGGCCCGGCCCCCGGACAGGTGTGATCGCCACGAGCAGGTGGCTTGGTGCAGGACCGATGGCTACTCGACGAGCTTCCCGACGGTCGAGACCTCGCGCATGAGCGACGCGATCTCGGCGGGGATCGGCGGGATCGCCTCCCTCTGCACCATTCCCGGGCCGGACCACACCAGGTTGACCCGCAGCGCCGGGTCGAGCTCCGGGTAGTCGGAGCGGTTGTGGCAACCGCGGGTCTCGCGACGCTCAAGGGCGGCGTCGATCGTCGCCCGGGCGGCGAGCGCCGCGGACTTCAGGTCGAAGGCGTATGCCAGATCCTGGAAGCCGGCGATGTCCGGATGCACGCCGATCTCCCCGATGCGCGTCTCCACCTCGGCGAGTTCGGCCAGGCCCGTGCGCAGGCCGCTCTCGTCGCGCACGACGCCGGCGTACTCGCTCATGAGGTCGCGGACGGCCCGCTGCAGCACCCGCACGTTCTCCGGCCCGTCCGCGGCGAGGAGCCCGTCCACCTCCGCCCGAGCCTCCGCCAGCACCTCGGCCGCACGGAGGTGGGCCTGCCGGCCCGCGACGAACTCAGCCGCGGCCTGCCCGGTGATCCGGCCGTGAACGAGGAGCTCGATGAGCGAGTTGCCGCCGAGGCGGTTGGCGCCGTGCAGGCCGCTGGCCGCCTCCCCTATCGCGTACAGGCCGTCGACGTCCGTGCCGTGGTCCTCCGGCCGCACCCACACGCCGCCCATGGAGTAGTGGGCGGTCGGGGCGATCTCGATCGGGTCCTTGGTGATGTCGAGCATCTGCAGTTCCAGCAGCGTCCGGTAGACGCGGGGCAACCTGGTCATGATCGTCTGTCTGGACAGGTGCGAGACGTCCAGCCAGACGCCGCCGTCCGGAGTCCCGCGGCCTGCCTTGATCTCGGTGTAGGCGGCCAGGGCGACGCGATCGCGGGTGGACAGTTCCATGCGCCCAGGGTCGTAGCGGGACATGAACCGTTCGCCCAGGTGGTTGCGGAGGATTCCGCCCTCGCCCCGCGCCGCCTCCGAGACGAGGGTGCCGGCCGCGTTCTCGGGTGCGATGAGGCCGGACGGGTGGAACTGCACCAGTTCGGGGTCGCGGAGACGGCAGCCGGCCAGTACGGCCAGGCGGAAGGAGTCGCCGGTGTTCTCGTCCCTGCGGGAGGAAGTGCGCCGCCAGATCCGCGTGTGCCCGCCGGCGGCCAGGATGACCGCGTCGGCGTGGATGACGTAGCGGCTGCCGTCCGACAGGTCGAACCCGTACGCGCCGAAGACCGTGTTGTCACGGACCAGGATGCGGGTGATGTAGACGGTGTCGAGGACGGGGATGTCGAGCTGCGCCGCGCGGTTGATCAGCGTGCGCTGGATCTCCAGCCCGGTGTAGTCCCCGGCGTAGGCGGTGCGCCGGTAGGTGTGCGCGCCGAAGAAGCGCTGCGAGATCCGCCCGTCCAGCTCACGGGCGAACGGCATCCCGTAGCGTTCCAGGTCTGCGATGCCGCGCGCCGCGCCCTCGGTGACGATGCGCACCGTGCGCGGATCGGCGAGCAGGTAGCTCTCCTTGAGGGTGTCGGCCGCGTGCTGTTGCCAGCTGTCCTCGGGATCCATGGTGGCCAGCGGCGCGTTGATCCCACCGGCTGCGAGCGCGGTGTGCGCGTCCGCCTTGGGCCGCTTGCCCACCGCGAGCACACCGACCCCCCGCTCGGCGAGCTCGATGGCCGCCCGCAACCCGGCCCCTCCTGTCCCGATGACCAGGACGGGCGTGGCGATCCGACTCTCCGGCGTATGCATGGGCGCTCCCTTGACCGCGGCGACGAAAGCCCTACACGGAACACGACCGAAGGATGGGCCCGGCTTGTGACATGCCTGCCGGTCACTCCTGGCCTCGACGACGCGCCGCGACCGCCGCGGACCAGATCGTGCCGGCGACCAGCAGGACGCAGCAGGCCGCGATCGCCGCCACCACCGCGGTCACGCCGGCCCAGGGCGCCGCGAGCGGTGCTGCCAGGACGACGGCGACGCAGCCCGCGAGCGCGGCGGGAAGGATGACCGGCGTGGCGAGGACCAGTGCGTGCACCGCCCACAACAAGGCGAGATACGACGCCACCGGAACGGCGACCGCGTACCCGAGCGCCGTCGGCGACGCCGCGACGTGGTGCCCGCTCTGCTCCACCGCCACCTCCAGCCCGGCGCCGAGCGCGGCCATGGCAGCGAAGATGCCGTAGTGGCCGTATCCCCACAGATAGGACCGATGACGGCGGTCGCTGAGCCCCTCGCCCGCCTGCACGAGGAAGTACAACCACCACAGAGCGAACAGCAGCACGAGGCCGGAGCCCGCGATGACGACGAAGGGAACGCCGATCCCCTCCGCACCGAGCGCCCCCTCAACCCCTCTGGTGGCGGCAAGGATGCTCTCCCCGAGCAGGATGATCGTGAACAGGCCGTAGCGCTCGGCGATGTGGTGCGGGTGCCAGGTGGTCGGCCGCACCCGTTCCGCCCACCGCGGGACCGCCAGTTCCAGGACGACCAGGCCGACGAAGACCGGGAGCCCGGACGCCGCCGGCAACGTGCCCGCCTCCACCAGGAAGAACCGGAGGACCCAGCCCAGCTGCAACACGGTGATGCCGCCCGCGTAGCGCAGCGCGGTGCGGCGGCTCGCGCCGTCCTCGAACCCGGCCCGCAGCCACTGGGCGACGAGCCCTGCCCGCATGATGAGATAACCCAGCGTGACGATGCCGAAATCAGCCTCACCGGCCGCGGCGGGCACCCCGGCGGCCAGCACCAGCACGCCGGCCATCTGGAGCATGGTCAGCAGCCGGTAGGGGACGTCGTCGGTGTCGTAGGACGAGGCGAACCAGGTGAAGTTCATCCACGCCCACCAGATCGCGAAGAACACCTGGAGGAACGGGACCACCCCGGCCCATCCGTGACCGTCGGCGAGATCGTGCGCCAGCCGGGCGGTGACCGCCGCGACCGCGACCACGAAGGTCAGGTCGAACAGGAGCTCCAGCGGACTCGACGCGCGGTGCGGCTCGTCGATGGGACGGGCACTCATCCTGGCCCGGATGCGGATGGTGGTGGGGGTTGGTGCCAAGGTCGCTCTCCTGTCGGTGGGTGAGTCTGTCCTGCACGCAAGACAAGACAGCCCATCGGTTCTGTGACAGGAGAGGACGGGCCGGCGATCAGGCCGTGGCCTGCCGCCTGGTGCACAGGGATGGACGGGCCGGTAGGGACCTCCGGCGCCCGCAGGCGGTCGTGGTCAGTGGGCGGCGCCGGGGTGGCGCCGCCCCACATGCCGGCGGAGAGTCATGATCGCCGCCTGGTGCACAGGGATGGACGGGCCGGTAGGGACCTCCGGCGCCCGCAGGCGGTCGTGGTCAGTGGGCGGCGCCGGGGTGGGCGGCTTTCAGCCGGCCCTGGCGACGGCGGCGAGGGCGTGCTCGACGGTGTCGAACACCGGCAGGAGCAGGCCGACCCGGGCGACCTCCAGCAGCCGGGCGGGGGCGCCGCGGACCCCTGCCAGTCGTACGACCGCGCCGTCGGCAGCGGCCCGCCGGGCACTGGCGATCAGGACCCGGAGGCCAGAGCAGTCCAGGAACGACAGCTCGGTCAGGTCGAAGACCACCTGGTCGCCGGGCCGGCGGACGCGGTCGATGTAGTCGGCCAACCGGCCGCTGGTGGCGAGGTCGACCTCGCCACCGACCGCGACCAGGCACGTACCGGGAAGGTGCCGATGGCTCAGCGCCAGCGGCATGGCGCAGGCTCGCGCGAAGCCGATCGGGGGCTTGAGCCGTTCGGAGACGACCATGCGTGCACCAGGAACCTTTCGTGTCTGCATCTGTCGGCTACTCGCCGCGGCGGTGTGGGTCCCCCAAGATCTCGGCCCAGGACGTGTGGAAGACTCCGAGCTGGTCCCACAGGCGGGCCCTCCCGGTCACCGGCATCGGCGCATCACCCCTGGACATGGACGGCGGCGTCCAGAACGGCAGCGGTCACGGCGTCGGGCTGCGAGGTCGCGACGGCGTGGGAGGCACCGGCGATCTCGCGGGTTCCGCGCGAACCGGCGCGTTCGGCCATGAACCGCAACGCGGCGGCGGGGATGTTGAGGTCCCGCTCCCCGTGGACGAACCATGACGGCCTGGTACGCCAGGCCGCCTCGTCCGCCGTCAGCCCGTCGCTCAGCGCCCGTTCGGTCACCGGCCGCTGGGTGGCGGCCATCAGCGCGGCCTGGTCGGGGTCGAGGTCGGCGCAGAACTGATGGTGGAACCTGTCCTCGTCGATACGGAACTCGGTGCCGCCCGAGGCGAGCGGGTAGGCGGCCAGCGCGCCACCCAGAGTGCTGCCCTCGAACTTGCCGGACAGCAGCAACGCGCTCTCGCCGGGCTCGGGAGCGAAGGCCGCGACGTAGACCAATGCGCGGACGGCAGCGTTCCCGGCCGCCGCCTCGGTGATCACCATACCGCCGTAGGAGTGTCCGACCAGGACGACCGGCCGGCCGAGGCCGGCGACCACGTCACGCACGTACGCGGCGTCGTCCTCGAGGCCGCGTAGCGGGTTGGCCGCGGCGACGGCGGCGAACCGGTGGTCGTGCAGGCCGCGGATGACGCCGTTCCAGCTCGCGGACTCGGCGAAGGCGCCGTGGACCAGGACGATGACGGGCTGTTCCGCAGTGTTCATGATGGTTCCTTTCAGAGGTCGGGAGGAGCATCTCTTCCATGGACCGGGCGACTGCCCGGATCTGTGACAGCTCGGTGGATGCGCCGCCGGTCTCGGGGGGCTCGTCGGCGGGGCGTCCGGGCTTCTCGTCGTGGGACCGAGGTCCCCGGCCGCGCCGCCGGGGACCTCACCACAGAACGGGCTACGCCGCGACCGTGTGCAGGGCCTCGAGAATCGACGCGGTCACGGCTTCGGGCTGGGAGACGCTGAGCACGTGCGACGCGCCGGGCATGTCGCGTGCCCCCTTGGCGCCGGCTCGATCCGCCATGCAGCGGTGCGGGGCGACCGGAATGCTGAGGTCGGCGTCGCCGAAGACGAACCAGGACGGGAGGGATCTCCACGCCAGGTCAACGGGCGGATTTCGCGAAGCCGCCGGGCACGAGAACGACGGTCGGTTTCTGCTGGGTCATGATTCCCTCCTGTCTGGTCGGTCGCCGCCGAGTGCCTTGCGGAGGACGTGGACGGCCTGCTCGATGGCACCCGTCGTGGCGGCGGTACCACGCAGGGGGTTGAGCATCATGAAGTCGTGGATGGTGCCGTTGTAGCGGACGATCGTGGTGCGGACGCCGGCCTCGGTGAGCTTGCGGCCGTAGGCTTCGCCCTCGTCGCGCAGGACGTCGTTCTCGTCCACGATGAGGAAGGCCTCGGGGAGCCCGGCGAGCTCCTCGACGCTCGCCCGTAGCGGCGAGACAGTGATGTCGTCGCGCTTGTCCTTCTCGGGCAGGTAGGCGTCCCAGAACCAGGCCATGGCCTTGGCCGTGAGATGCGGTCCGTCGGCGAACTCGCGGTAGCTGCCGGTGTCCTGGCCCGCGTCCGTGACCGGGTAGTACAGCGACTGGTGCACGAAGGTGACGTCGCCGCGCCGCTTGGCCAGGATGGCCAGGACCGCGCTCATGTTCCCGCCGACGGAGTCCCCGGCGACGGCGAGGCGGGAGCCGTCGATGCCTTCGGCGGCCCCGTGCTCGCAGATCCACTTCGCGGTGGCGTACGCCTGCTCGATCGCGACGGGATGGCGGGCCTCGGGCGAGCGGTCGTACTCGACGAACACGATCGCGGCGTTCACCTTGACGGCCAGTTCCCTGACGAGCCTGTCGTGGGTGGCGGTACCCCCGAGGATCCAGCCACCGCCATGGACGTACAGGACGGCCGGCAGCTGTCCTTCGGCGCCGACCGGTTTGACGATGCGCACCCTCACCTCGCCGGCCTCGGCCGGCACCGTGATCCACTTTTCCTGGACGTCGGGCATGTCGGTCGGAGCGGCCTGGACGTCGTCGAGCACCTTGCGGGCGGCCTCGGGCCCGAGCTCGTACAGGAAGGGGGGCTTGGCGGTGGCGTCGGCGAATGCTTGCGCCGCTGGTTCCAGGACGTACTTGCTCATGGTGTCACCTTTCTGCTGTGTCATTCAGCAATGACCGGACAGCTCGCAAGCTTTGTGACGCACACCGCGAAACCTTGCCAGAATCGCTGGCTCCGTCACCCGGATCGGACGCCGGATGCCCGGCACGGTGACCGGCCTCCTGACGGGGCCCTGTCGCGGTCGCGACCGTGAACCAGGGTGTCGACCAGGGTCTCCCAGGGCGCGATGGAGGGGTCCGGCAGGCGACCGTGATCGCACCGGCATCGCTGGATGCCGTGCGAAGGGAGCTGGGACCATGACGAACGACCTGTTGGAGTCGCCTGGACACGGCGCGGCGGAGACCGCTGACGACCGTTCGGTCAGCGGGGTTGGACACGGCCGTCTCGGCATTCATCACCTCACGGTCCCGGCTCTTCGGGATCGCCTTTCGCGTCCTCGACGACGTGGGAGAGGCCGAGGACGTGGTGCAGGAGGCGTGGCTCCGCTGGGAACGGGCCGACCGATCGGCCGTCCTGAGCCCGCCCGCGTTTCTCGCGCTGACCACCACCAGGCTCGCCGTCAATGTCACCAAGTCGGCCCGCAGGCGCCGCGAGACGTCCAGCGGCCCCTGGCTCCCGGAGAGCGTGGACCACGGCGTCAGCCCTGAGACTGCGGCCGAACGACATGAGGCGGCCGATCTGGCGATCCGGCTGCTGCTGGAGAAGCTGACACCCGCCGAACGGGCCACCTATCTCCTCCGCAAGGCCTTCGACTACCCGTACCGCCGAATCTCCGAAGTCCTGCACCTGAGCGCGGACCACGCGCGCCAGCTCGTACTGCGCGCCCACGTACACCTCGACGCCGAGCGACGCCGGCCGGTCAACGTCGCCGCGCACCGATGCCTCGTACGGACGTTCATCGCCGCGGCGCAGAGCGGCGACCTCGCCGAACTGGAAGAACTCCTCGCTGCCGACGTGACCGGCCATCTGGTGCTCCAGTGACACTTCGTGATCACGGCGCGCGTCGTCCGCCTGAGGATCGGCTCGCTCTCAGCCTGTTCGACGCCAAAGGCGAGCCGGCCAGGCTCAGCCGGCAGGTCGGGGCCGGACTCAGCGATCGGCTGCGCGGGCTGGGCCGCTTCTCACGCACCCAACGCATCGCCGTCCGCTAATGGGAGGTACCGGGTCGGCTGATCGGGCAGACTCGGTACCTGGTAGCCGCTGGTGAGTGAGCACTTCCGTCCGCTGGACCGATGTTTGAGTCCTGGGGTCAGACCGTGCCCTCACCAGTGATCAGGGGTTTGATCACTGATGGGATGTCGTGCCCGCCCTGGTGGCGTGAGTACTGATCCATTAGCACGTCGACCGGCTCCTGCGGGCTGCCTGATGGCGTCGTCGAGGGGTTGGAGGATCGGGTGCTGTTCGTCGGTGATGACCGGGCCGAGGACCACCATGATGTGGAGGTGCAGGACGAGCAGGGCCGGGCGGTCAAGCGGGCCCGGTTGCCCGAGGGTGCCGCGGGGGTGGCCCGCTTCCACGAGCTGGTCGCCTCGGTCCTGCCCCAGGACGCCGAACCGGCCGAGGTGCTGGTGTGCATCGAGACCGACCGGGGACCGTGGGTGCGCGCGCTGGTCGCGGCCGGCTACCGGGTGTTCGGGGTGAACCCCAAACAAGCCGCCCGGCACCGGGAGGTGATGGGCAACTCCGGGGCCAAGAGCGACAAGGCCGACGCGCACGCGCTGGCCGACATGGTGCGCACACGCCGCCACCAGCTCCGCCAGATCGCCGCCGACTCCGATGAGGCCGAGGCGGTCAAGGTCGTCGCCCGCGCGCATCAGACGATGATCTGGGAACGGACTCGGCACATGCTGCGGCTGCGCTCGGCACTGCGGGACTACTTCCCCGCCGCGCTCGCGGCCTACCAGCCGCTCGGCCTGACCAGCACGGCTGTGCTCGCCCTGCTGGCCAAAGCCCCCACCCCGCATGCAGCGGCACGGCTGACCGTCACCCAGATCACCGCGGCGCTGAAGGGCTACCGCGACAAGAGCGCCAAGGCCGCCGCGATCCAGGCCGAACTACACGCCGAGCATCTCGGGCAAAGCGACCTGGTCGCGTCCGCTTACGCGGCCACCGTGGCGGCGACCGTCGCGGTCCTGCAGACCCTCAACACCCAGATCGCCACCCTTGAAAGGCAGGTCGAGGCCCATTTTGGCCGGCACTCGGACGCTGAGATCCTGCTCAGCCAGCCCGGTATCGGCGCCATCCTCGGCGCCCGGGTGCTCGCGGAGTTCGGCGACGCGCGCGGCCGCTACGCCAGCGCCAAGGCCCGCAAGAACTACGCCGGGACCTCACCGATCACCCGGCAATCGGGCAGGTCCAAGTCCGTCCATGCCCGGTTCATCCACAACGACCGCCTCATCGACGCCCTGCACATGCAGGCCAGCGCAGCGATCTTGCACGATCCGGCCGTCCGCGCCTACTACGACCAGCTCAAAACCCGCGACCTCAGCCACAACGCCGCCCTGCGCCAGGTCGGCAACCGCCTCGTCGGCATCCTGCACGGCTGCCTCAAAACACACACTCTCTACGACCGGGCAACCGCTTGGTCACACCGACAAGAGGATCTCGCTGCTTGACATCCCGGCTCCAGGGATGTCTGACCGGACTCCGCGTTCGCGGCCGCGGCGGCGGTACGCGTTGCCGCATCGACGAGTTGAGCCGGGTGCCATCGCTCGCGAGTCCCCTCCTGCCGCAGGCGTTGATCTGATCACGACAGGTGCCGGGCCGTTCTCTGGCCGAAGGCGACCCGGCACTTGCCCTTCGCGACCACGGGGAGTTCCTCCGCGCGGCCATGGTCTGGCGGTTTCGAGATCGTCGTTTCTCCAGCGAGGAATACGGCCGGCAGAGCGAGGACGGCGGCCACGATCACCACCGGACCGAGGACGACAACACGAAACCTCTGCTCAGCCGACCTCCGGGACAGCGGACCGTCTCAGCTCGTCATCGCGAGGTAGGCCATGCGCCGCAACACGACGGATCGTCATACCGTTCCGTTGAGCCCTTGCGCTTCTCCGGACGGGAACGCGTGATCACCCCTCGCCCCGCGACCTGCACGGACGAGTATTCGGCACCCACAGGATAGGTGGGCCGGCTTTCCCCTCGAAGGCATCGCGATCGACTCGGTCGCCCAGATCGGGCGGCGTTCCTGCGCGGAAGGACGTTCGGGGCGCGTGCAGGTGATCGGCCGAACCGGTGGGACCAGGGAATGCGATCTCCCATGAACCTCGGTGTCGGGTCAGCGGTCCCTCGGTGGCATTCGGCGTAGCAGGTACGTGTCCATGATCCAGCCCTTACGAGCGCGGGCCTCCTCACGCAGCCGTCGGATGCGTTCGCCGACCTCGCGCACCGGCCCCGACACCAGGATCTCGTCAGGTGTCCCGAGGTAGGCGCCCCAATAGATGTGGAAGTCGTCGAGACCGATGAAGGACGAGTGGGCGTCGAGCATGACGACCACGTCGTCGGCGGTGGGGCCCTGCTCGGCCAGGCGGCGGCCGGTGGTGAGGTGCGTGGGCCGGCCGACCTGGGTGAGGCCGATGCGGTGGCGGGCTGTGAGGGCGGCGACGCTGCTGATGCCGGGGATGACCTCGACATCGAAGGCGACGTGCCCGCGTCGAAGGATCTCGTCGAGGATGGCGAGCGTGCTGTCGTAGACGGCCGGGTCGCCCCACACCAGGAACGCGCCGGTCTCGCCGTCGCCGAGCTCGTCGCGGATGAGCGCTTCGCAGGCGAGCGAGCGGCGCGAGCGCCAGTCCTCGACGGCGGCAGTGTAGGCGGGGGCTGCGCGATCGCGTTCCGGGTCGCGGGCCTCGGCGATCCGGTACGGATTCCGACTGTGCTGCGCGATCAGGTCGAGCCGGAGTTGGATCAACTCGTGCTTGACTTCACCCTTGTCGACGATGAAGAACACGTCCGTGGCGGCGATGGCCTTGACCGCCTGCAGGGTGAGATGGTCGGGGTCGCCTGCGCCGATCCCGATGACGAGGAGCCGTTTCACCCGCCAAAGTCTGCCAGATAGGCAGATATACGATGTCGCTCGCACTTTGCCATAGAGGAGGATCGTGAACCTGGCCGAGCAGGGCGACGCCTTGGCCGCTTTCCGGCGCTGCGGGCACCCCTGGGTGAACCTTCGCGGGTTGTCGTGGAGAGCCGGATTTGTCGTGGAGAGCCGGATGACGCGCGTGCTGGGTGACACATGATCACGGTCGTCGGGATCGGCGCGGAAGGCTGGGACGGCCTGGCTCCGGGCCCGCGCCGGGCGGTAGAAGCCGCCGACGTGGTCATGGGCAGCATTCGGCAGCTTGACCTCGTGCCTGCGACGGCCGCCGAACGCGTGAGCTGGCCGTCGCCGCTGCTGCCCGCTCTGCCCGCGCTCATGGACAGATACGCGGATCGTGAGGTGTGCGTGCTGGCCAGCGGGGATCCCATGTTCTACGGCGTCGGTTCGACGCTGGTCCGGCTGCTGGGAGCGGAGCGCGTCCTCGTGCTGCCGCACGTGTCCTCGTTGTCGCTGGCCTGCGCCCGGCTGGGCTGGCCGGTCGAGCAGGTGGACGTGGTCAGTCTGGTGGGCCGCCCGCCCGCGACCCTGGCCGCGGTGCTTCAGCCGGGCCGCCGCGTCGTCGTACTCGGCTCGGGACCGACCTCCCCGTCGGTGGTCGCAGAGCTGCTTGTCGGGCACGGGTACGGCCCGAGCCCGATGACGGTGCTGTCCGACCTGGGCGCCCCCGAGGAGTCCGGGCAGCGGGGAACGGCGGAGGGCTGGATGATAGGCGAGGTGTCCCCGCTGCACGTGATCGCCGTCGAGTGCGCCCTCGCCCGGGACGCCGAGCCCCTGGCCAGAGTGCCGGGGCTGCCGGACGGCGCGTTCGAGCACGACGGGCAGCTCACCAAGCGGGAGGTCCGCGCCGTCAGCCTGTCCCGCCTGGCCCCGATGCCCGGCGAGCTGCTGTGGGACGTCGGCGCGGGGGCGGGCAGCATCGCCGTCGAGTGGATGCGCAGCCACCCGTCGTGCGCGGCCGTGGCGATCGAGAGCAGGGGCGACCGGGCCGCCGCCGTCCGGCGCAACGCCGAGCGGCTCGGCGTGCCGTCGATGCGCGTGGTCGAGGGCAAGGCTCCGGGGGCGCTGGACGGGCTGCCCGAGCCGGACGCGGTGTTCGTCGGCGGCGGCGCGACCGCCCCCGGCCTGCTGGAACGTTGCTGGTCGGCGCTGCGCCCCGGCGGCCGGCTGGTGGTGAACGCCGTCACCCTGGAGTCCGAGGCCGTCCTCGCCCACTGGTACGGCAGGCTCGGCGGCGACCTGGTGCGCCTGAGCGTCCAGCGGGCGTCGCCGGTCGGCGGGTTCACCGGATGGCGGGCGGCGATGCCGGTGACCGTGTGGTCGATCATCAGGAAGGACTCACCGTGACCGTGTACTTCGTCGGAGCCGGTCCCGGGGCCGCCGATCTGATCACTCTGCGCGGCCTGCGGCGGCTGGAGTCGTCGCCGGTCTGCCTGTACGCCGGGTCGCTGGTGCCGCGCGAGCTGCTGGACGCCTGCCCACCGGGGGCCAGGCTGGTGGACACGGCCGCCCTGACACTCGACGAGATCGTCGCCGAGCTGGCCGCCGCGCACCGTGACGGTCTCGACGTCACCCGGCTGCACTCGGGTGACCCGTCGGTGTTCAGCGCGGTGGCCGAGCAGATGCGCAGGCTGGACGGGCTCGGGGTGCCGTACGAGGTGGTGCCGGGTGTTCCGGCGTTCGCGGCCGCGGCGGCCGCGCTGGGCCGGGAGCTGACCGTGCCCGGTGTCGGCCAGACGGTCATCCTGACGCGTACCTCCGTCCGCGCCACCCCCATGCCGGACGGCGAGGACCTCGGCACGCTCGGCGCGAGCCGGGCCACGATGGTGCTGCACCTGGCCGTGCAGCGGATCGACGCGGTGGTGGCCGAGCTGCTGCCCTCCTACGGCCCGGACTGCCCGGTGGCCGTGGTGGCGCGGGCGAGCCGGGCCGACGAGCTGATCCTGCGCGGGACACTGGCCGACATCGCCGGGCAGGTCCACGAGGCCGGGATCCGGCGGACGGCCGTGATCGTCGTCGGGCGGGTGCTGTCGGCGACGCAGTTCCCCGACAGCCATCTCTACAGCGCGGCGAGGGAGCGGGCGTGCGACGGGTCCTGATCCTCGGCGGAACCGCGGAGGCGCGGGCTCTGGCCGCCCAGCTGGCCGCCGATCCCGGGCTGCGCGTGGTGTCGTCGCTGGCGGGGCGGGTGAACAACCCGCGGCTTCCCGTGGGCGAGGTACGGGAAGGCGGGTTCGGCGGGCCGTCGGGCCTGGCCGCGTGGCTGCTGAAGGAGCGCATCGACGTGCTGATCGACGCCACGCATCCGTTCGCGGAGCGGATGACCGCCTCGGGGGTCGCGGCCTCGTCGGCGACCGGGGTGCCGCTGCTGGTGCTGCGGCGTCCGGGGTGGCGGGAGGGGCCGGGCGATGCGTGGCTGCGGGTCGGCTCACTCCAGGCGGCGGCCGGGCTGCTGGCCACGACCCGGTGGGGCGTGGCCGGCCGTGAGAGCCGGATCTTCCTCACTACCGGCCGCCGCAGCCTGCCGGTGTTCGCACCGCTGCCGGGCGTGTGGTTGCTGGCCAGGTCGGTGGACCCGCCGGAAGGGCCGGTGCCGGCGAACGTGCACGTCCTGCTCGACCGTGGACCGTACACCGTCGAGGGTGAGCGCGCCCTGATCCGGGAGCACCGCCTCGACGTGCTGGTGACCAAGGACAGTGGCGGGAGCATGACCATGGCCAAGCTCGACGCGGCGCGTGAGCTCGGCCTGCCAGTGATCATGGTGGACCGGCCGCCGCTGCCCGTGGGCGTCCGGGCGACGGACAGCGTGGCGGCGGCGGTGGCCTGGGTTCAGGGGTAGCGGCGCGGGGTGTAGACGACGCCGTCTTCGGTGGCCCGGGTCGTGGACGAGCCGATGATCAGCAGGCAGCGCATGTCCACCTGGCCGGGGTCCAGCTCGCCGAGCGTGGTGACCGTGACGCTCTCCTCCGGGCCGCCGACGTCGCGGCCGATCACCACGGGGGTGTCCGGCGTACGGTGCTCCAGCAGCACGTCCCGGGCGGCGGCGACCTGCCACGTACGGCTGCGCGAGGCCGGGTTGTAGATCGCCAGCACCAGGTCGGCCCGCGCGGCGGCGGACAGCCGGTCGGCCACCACCTCCCACGGCTTGAGCAGGTCGGACAGCGACAACACGCAGTAGTCGTGACCGAGTGGCGCGCCCGCCCTGGCCGCCACCGCCTGGGCGGCGGTCAGTCCCGGCACGATCCGCACCGGCACGTCCGGGAAGTCGGCGGCGGCTTCGAGCACGGCGCTGGCCATGGCGAACACGCCCGGGTCGCCGGACGACACGACCGCCACGCGGGCCCCGTCCCGGGCCAGCTCAAGGGCGTGCCTGGCGCGTTCGGCCTCCACCCTGTTGTCGGTGCGGTGGCGGCGCTGGCGGGGGTTCGGGGCCACGCGGTCAACGTAGGGGCCGTACCCGACGAGGTCGGTGGCGGCGGCCAGCGCCTCCTGCGCCTCCGGCGTCAGCCACGGCCGCCCGGCCGGGCCCAGCCCGACCACGACCACCTCGCCGGCCCCCTCCGGCTCCGGGCGTTCGGGGACGAAGGTGCGCTCGGCCGGGCTGGTGAGCAGGGCCAGCGAGAAGTACGGGACGCCGGCCGGGTCCACGTCCTTGAGCGGCGCGACCCGCTCGGCGCCCATGGTGGCGCGCTCGACGTACCAGGCGTCGTCGAGCCGCCCGGCCTCGGCCAGCGCGTCACGCACCTTCTCGAACGTGCGGCCCAGTTTGAGCACGGCGGCGGAGTCGGTGTCGCGCAGCCGCTCGGCCAGCGCCTCGGCGGGCAGCGTGCCGGGCAGCACGGTCAGCACCTCGTCCCGCTCCACCAGCGGACGCCCGAGCACGGCGGCGGCGGCGCTGACCGAGGTGACCCCCGGTACGACCTCGGTCGGATAGCGGTGGGCGAGGCGCTTGTGCATGTGCATGTAGGAGCCGTAGAACAGCGGGTCGCCCTCCGCCAGCACGACCACCGTGCGGCCCGCGTCCAGGTGGGCGGCCAGGCGTTCGGCGCAGTCGGCGTAGAAGTCGTCGAGCGCCCCCTGGTAGCCGCCCGGGTGGTCGGCGGTCTCCGTGGTCAGCGGGTAGAGCAGCAGCTCCTCGATCTGCCCCTCGCGCATGTACGGCAGCGCGATCGAACGGGCGATGCTGCGGCCGTGCCGGGCGGCGTGGTAGGCGATCACGTCGGCCTCGCCGATCAGCCGGGCCGTCCTGACCGTGACCAGCTCCGGGTCGCCGGGACCGAGGCCGACCCCGTACAGGCGTCCTGTCATCCTCGTCACTCCGTCTCGCTCGCGATGGCGTTGACCGCCGCAGCCGTCATCGCACTGCCGCCACGACGGCCGTGCACCACCAGGTACTCCAGGTCGCTGTCCGCCAGCGCCTGCTTGGACTCGGCCGCGCCGATGAAGCCGACCGGGATGCCGAGCACGGCCGCGGGGCGTCCCGCGCCCTCGGCCACCAGCTCCAGCAGCCGGAACAGGGCGGTCGGCGCGTTGCCGATCGCCACCACCGCGCCTTCCAGGCGGTCGCGCCACAGCTCCAGGGCGGCGGCGCTGCGGGTGGTGCCGAGACGTTCGGCCAGCTCCGGCACGCGCGGATCGCCCAGCGTGCACAGGACCTCGTTCCCGGCGGGCAGCCTGCCTCTGGTCACGCCCGAGGCGACCATCATGGCGTCGCACAACACGGGCGCGCCGCCGCGCAGCGCCTCCCGGGCACGCACGACCACCTGCGGGGACCAGGCCAGATCGGTGACGAGGTCGGTCATGCCGCACGCGTGGATCACGCGTACCGCCACCTGGGCCACCTCGGGTGGCATGCCCGTGAGGTCGGTCTCGGCGCGGATGGTCGCGAACGAGCGCCGGTAGATCTCGGCCCCTTCGCGGATGTAGTCGCTCACTCCTGGCGTTCCTCATATCCGTTGGTGGTCGCGATCATCTGGAGGACCGGGCCGCGTGGCAGGCCGCAGCGCCGCTCGCAACCGGCCCAGTGGACGGGCGTGGCGGGGGCGTGAGCGCTGCCTCGTACCCAGCGCCGGGCGTCCGCCCGCACGTCGGCGAGTGCCTTCGCGCAGCCGGGGCGGCCGGTGCAGGCGGTGACCCCGGCCCAAGGGGAGTCCGGGTCGGTGGGGAGCCCGATGGCGGCGAGCGTCTGCTCGGCCCGGTCCGCCTCGCGGGGGGAGAGATCGGGCAGGACGACGGTTCGCCAGGGTGTCAGACGCACCGGCCGTCCGGTGTCCGCGAGGGCCCCGGCCTGGGCGGACGTCAGCCGGCCGAGCGGCACGAGGGCCTCGATCGCCACGCGGCCGTCCCGCTGCGCGATCCTGCCCGCGGACGGGCGGCGCGCGGCGGGCAGGGTGTCCGTCCTGCCCGGTTCGCCGTCGCGCAGGCGGGTCATGATCCCGGACGGGTCGTCGCGCAGGCGGGTGGCGATTCTGGCGGGACCGTCGGGCAGCTCGCGGATGCGCCAGACGCGGGGGCCATCGGCGGGCAGCTCGTCCAGGAACGCCTCGGCTGCGTCGATCATGAGCGGGACGGCCGCGTCCGGGACGACGGTCAGCCCGGTGTCGGTGCCGGCGAGCAGCAGCCGTCCGGTCGCCAGGTAGGTGACGTCCGCACCGAGTCCGGCGACGTCCCGCGTGCCGTCGTCCAGGGCGAACAGGAACCGTCCCGGCAGGGCGGACAGCCGGGGCCGCGCGCACAGCGCCCGGTCCAGGGCGTCCGCCATCGCCAGCACGTCCAGCAGCCCGTCGGGACCGCGCCCGCCCAGCGGCGAGGCCAGGATGTTGCGCACCCGCTCGTGCGCGGGCGACGGCAGCAGCCCGGCCGCCGCGATCCGCCCGGCGAAGACCTCCGGCGAGCGCAGCCCCCGCACCTGGACGTTCGCCCGCGACGTCAGCTCGATCACGCCCGAGCCCAGCTCGGCCGCGCACATGGCGAGCACGCCGAGCTGCGCGGCGGACACCGCACCGCCGGGCAGGCGCACGCGGGCGAGCGGGCCGTCGGCGGCCTCGTGCACCTGGAGCGCCCCCGGGCAGGCATCAGGACGCGTACGTCCGGAAGAGTCACCTACAGGCACGAAGGGATCGTAACGCCACTTCTGGGACGGGTCGCTCCTGCCGTAAGCTTCGGCGTAGGCGATGGCAATGGGAGGAAGCCGGTGTGAATCCGGCGCGGTCCCGCCACTGTGACCGGGGAGCGAACCCCACCACGAGGCCACTGCCCGGAGACGGGTGGGAAGGCCGGGGTGAGCGTCGATCCGGGAGCCAGGAGACTCCTGCCGTCGCGTCACCTGCGACCGGGGCGAGGACCCCGAGGGAGGAATGTGCCGTGCCTGGCGACAGCCGTACCGTTCTGCTGCTCTCCACCTCCGACACCGACCTGCTCAGCGCTCGCGCCTGCGGCGCGGGCTACCGTCTGGGCAATCCCGCCCGGCTGACCGCCGATGACGTCCCCGGCCTGACGGAGGGGACCGACCTCGTCGTGGTGCGTCTGCTGGGCGGGCGGCGGGCCTGGGAGGAAGGGCTCGACGCGCTGCTGGCCGGGCCGCGCCCGGTGGTGGTGCTGGGCGGGGAGCAGGCTCCCGACGCCGAGCTGATGGAGCTGTCCACGGTCAGCGGCGGGGTGTGCGCCGAGGCGCACGCCTACCTGGCCCATGGCGGCCCGGCCAACCTGGCCCAGCTGCACGCGTTCCTGTCCGACACCGTCCTGCTGACCGGGCACGGGTTCGAGCCGCCCGCCCCGGCTCCCACCTGGGGAAGGCTGGACCGCCCGGCCAGGACCACCGGCGGTCCCGTGGTGGGGGTGCTGTACTACCGGGCGCACCACATGGCGGGCAACACCGCGTTCGTCGAAGCGTTGTGCGACGCCGTCGAGGACGCGGGCGGGCAGGCGCTGCCGGTCTTCTGCTCGTCCCTGCGCGCGGCCGAGCCGGAGCTGCTCGACACGCTGCGTACGGCGGACGCCCTGGTCGTCACGGTGCTGGCGGCGGGTGGCTCCCGTCCGGCCACCGCGGGAGCGGGCGGCGACGACGGGGCATGGGACGTCGGCGCGCTGGCCGAGCTCGACGTGCCGATCCTGCAAGGACTCTGCCTGACCACCACCCGGCAGGCATGGGAGGAGAACGACGACGGGCTGTCGCCGCTGGACGCCGCCTCCCAGGTGGCGATCCCGGAGTTCGACGGGCGGATCATCACGGTGCCGTTCTCGTTCAAGGAGATCGACCCCGACGGGCTGACCGTCTACGTCGCCGACCCCGAGCGGGCCGCCCGGGTGGCGGGCATCGCGGTGCGCCATGGCCTGCTGCGGCACACTCCTCCCGCCGAGCGGCGGCTGGTGGTGATGTTGTCGGCGTACCCGACCAAGCACTCCCGCGTCGGCAACGCGGTCGGGCTGGACACCCCCGCGAGCACCGTCCGGCTGCTGGCCAGGCTCGCCGAGGCAGGTTACGACCTGGGCGACGGCTTCCCCGGCGTGGCCGAGCAGGACGGCGACGCGCTCATCCACGCGCTGATCGCCGCCGGCGGCCAGGACCAGGACTGGCTGACCGAGGAGCACCTGGCGGGCAACCCGGTCCGCATCTCCGCCGCCTCCTACGAGCAGTGGTACCGGACGCTGCCCGCGCAGCTGCGGGAGGAGATGGAACGGCACTGGGGACCGCCGCCCGGAGAGTTGTTCGTGCACGAGGGCGACAGCGGGACCGACATCGTGCTGGCCGCGCTGCGGGCCGGGAACCTGGTGGTGATGGTGCAGCCGCCGCGCGGCTTCGGGGAGAACCCGATCGCCATCTACCACGACCCCGACCTGCCGCCCAGCCACCACTACCTGGCCGCCTACCACTGGCTGTCGGCCGAGTTCGGCGCGCACGCGATGGTGCACGTCGGCAAGCACGGCAACCTGGAGTGGCTGCCCGGCAAGTCGGCGGGGATGTCGGCCGCGTGCGGCACCGACGCGGCCATCGGCGACCTGCCGCTGATCTACCCGTTCCTGGTGAACGATCCAGGAGAGGGCACGCAGGCCAAGCGGCGGGCGCACGCCGTGCTGGTGGACCACCTGGTGCCGCCGATGGCCCGCGCCGACACCTACGGCGACATCGCCCGGCTGGAGCAGCTCCTGGACGAGCACGCCACGATCGCCGCCATGGACCCCGCCAAGCTGCCCGCGATCCGGGCGCAGATCTGGACGCTGATCCAGGCCGCCCGGCTCGACCACGACCTCGGGCTGGCCGACCGGCCGCACGACAGCGAGTTCGACGACCTCATCCTGCACGTGGACGGCTGGTTGTGCGAGGTGAAGGACGCGCAGATCCGCGACGGCCTGCACGTCCTCGGCCAGGCGCCCACCGGCCAGGTGCGGGTGGACCTGGTGCTGGCCATGCTGCGCGCCCGGCAGATGTGGGCCGGTCAGGAGACGCTGCCCGGCCTGCGTGAGGCACTGGGCCTGTCCGAGGACGGGACGGCGGGGCTGGGCGAAGTGGACCGCGCGGAATCGACCGCCCGCGCCCTGGTCGAGGCCATGGAGGAGCACTCCTGGGCCCCGGAGGCGGCCCCCACCGTCGCCCGCGCGGCACTGGGCGTCGCGCCCGCTGTCGCTCCTGCCGCGTCGGGCGGGGCGCCCGGTGTCGCTCCTGCCATGTCGGGCCACGCGTCCGGGGAACGGGTGGAGCTCGTGGCGCGCGTGCTGGCCTTCGCCGCCACCGAGATGGTGCCGCGCCTGGCCCGCACCACCGACGAGCTCGACCACGTCCTGCACGCCCTGGACGGCGGCTACGTCCCCGCCGGACCCAGCGGTTCGCCGCTGCGCGGCCTGGTCAATGTGCTGCCCACCGGCCGCAACTTCTACTCCGTGGATCCCCGGGCGGTGCCCAGCCGCCTGGCCTGGGAGACCGGCCAGGCCATGGCGGAGTCGCTGCTGGAGCGCTACCGCGCCGACACCGGCGAGTGGCCGCGCTCGGTCGGGCTGTCGGTGTGGGGGACCAGCGCCATGCGCACGGCGGGCGACGACGTCGCCGAGGTGCTGGCCCTGCTCGGCGTCCGCCCCGAATGGGACGAGGCCTCGCGTCGCGTCACCCGCCTGGAGCCGGTCCCGCTCGCCGAGCTGGGCCGTCCGCGCATCGACGTGACGGTCCGCATCAGCGGCTTCTTCCGCGACGCCTTCCCGCACGTGGTGGCCATGCTCGACGACGCCGTACGGCTGGTCGCGTCGCTGGATGAGCCGGCCGAGGACAACTACGTCCGCGCCCATGTGGCCGCGACGGGCGGCGACGAGCGCCTGGCCACGATGCGCGTCTTCGGCTCCGCGCCCGGCGCGTACGGGGCCGGGCTGCTGCCGTTGATCGACAGCCGCAACTGGCGCGACGACGCCGACCTGGCCGAGGTGTACGCCGTGTGGGGCGGCTACGCCTACGGCCGCGGCCTCGACGGCGTCGCCGCCCGCCCCCAGATGGAGGACGCCTACCGCCGCATCGCCGTCGCCGCCAAGAACGTCGACACCCGCGAGCACGACATCGCCGACTCCGACGACTACTTCCAGTACCACGGCGGCATGATCGCCACCGTGCGGGCGCTCACCGGCAGGGCCCCGGCCGCCTACATCGGCGACAGCACCCGCCCCGACGCCGTCCGCACCCGCACCCTGTCGGAGGAGACCTCGCGGATCTTCCGCGCCAGGGTGGTCAACCCGCGCTGGCTGGCCGCCATGCGCCGCCACGGCTACAAGGGCGCCTTCGAGCTGGCCGCCACCGTCGACTACCTGTTCGGCTACGACGCCACGACCGGCGTGGTCGCCGACTGGATGTACGACAAACTCACCGAGACCTACGTGCTCGACCCCGAGAACCAGGAGTTCATGGCCCGCTCGAACCCCTGGGCGCTGCACGGCATCGCCGAACGCCTCCTTGAGGCCGCCGAGCGCGGCATGTGGCAGCACCCCGACCCGGAGGTCCTGCGCGACCTGCGGGAGGTCTACCTCAAGACCGAGGGCGACCTGGAGGACGACACCAGCCGCTGAGCCAGGTGCGGCGCACCCGCCCAGTGCAGGTGCAGGTAGGACGCGGTCACGCCGGGGTCGCCGTACCCGTCGTGGCCGCCGTCCCAGCTCAGCAGGGGCGGGGCGGCGTACTCGACGGCGGTGCGGTGGAACTCGTGCCCGCGCAGCCGCTCGCCCGTCCTGGTGAGCGGCGAGCGCCGCAGCGCGACGGCGTCCCGGTAGCCGAGCGTCAGCCGGGACGTCATCCGCGCCCGCCCGGGGACACGCCCGCACATGCGCTGCCCGTCCAGCTCGTCGCACAGGTACAGCAGTCCCGCGCACTCGGCGGCGATCGGGCCGGGGAAGGCGGCGACCTGCTCGCGCAAGGGCTCGTTGGCGGCCAGTTCGGCGGCGTACATCTCCGGGAAGCCGCCGCCGATCACGATCGCGCCGGTCCCGTCCGGCAGCCGCGTGTCGCGCAGCGGGTCGAAGACGGCCACCTCCGCGCCCGCCGCCCGCAGCAGCTCGACCTGCTCGGCGTAGCCGAAGGTGAACGCCGCCCCACCGGCCACGGCCACCACCGGCCGGTCGCTCGTCGCGCGGAGCGTCGGCGGCGCCCAAGAGGGGCCGCCCAGCGGAGGAGCAGAGCACGCCAGCCGCAACAACGCGTCCAGGTCGCACGAACGCGCCACCAGCGCGGCCAGCCGGTCCACGGCGGCGACCGCCTCGGCCCGGCGCTCGGCGGCGGGTACCAGCCCCAGATGCCGGGAGGGCGTGGCCACGGCGTCGTCGCGGCGGATCGCCCCCAGCACAGGGACGCCCGCCGCCGCCAGCGCGGACCGGCACAGCTCCTCGTGCCGATCGGAGCCCACCCGGTTGAGCACCACCCCGCCCACCCGCACGTCCGGGTCGAAGGTGGCGAACCCGTGCACCACCGCCGCCACCGATCTGCTCTGCCTGGCCGCGTCCACGACCAGCACCACCGGCGCGTCCAGCAGCGTCGCGACGTGCGCGGTCGAGGCGAAGCCGGTGTCCCCCCTGCCGTCGAACAGGCCCATCACGCCCTCGACCACCGCCACGTCGCACCCGGCCGCGCCGTGCAGGAACAGCGGAGCGACCAGTTCCTCGCCGACGAGCCAGGGATCCAGGTTCCGGCCGGGACGCCCGCTCGCCAGCGCGTGGTAGCCCGGGTCGATGTAGTCGGGCCCCACCTTGTGGGGCGACACCCGCAGCCCGCGCGCCCGCAGCGCCGCCATGAGCCCCGTGGCCACCGTCGTCTTGCCGCTGCCCGACGACGGAGCCGCGACGACGAGCCGGGGAACTACCACTCGATGCCCTTCTGTCCCTTCTGCCCGGCGTCCATGGGATGGCGCACCTTGCTCATCTCGGTAACCAGGTCGGCGGCCTCGATCAGCCGCTCGGGCGCGTCCCGGCCGGTGATCACGACGTGCTGGTTCCCCGGCCGGGACGTCAGCGCCGTCAGCACGTCGTCCAGGTCCAGCCAGCCCCACTTCAGGGGGTAGGTGAACTCGTCCAGAACGTAGAACCGGTACGTCTCGGCGGCCAGGTCGCGCTTGATCTGCTCCCAGCCCTCGCGGGCGTCGGCCGCGTGGTCCTCCTCGGTGCCTGGCCGCTGGATCCACGACCAGCCCTCGCCCATCTTGTGCCAGGTCACCGCGCCGCCCTCGCCGCTCTCACCGAGCACCTGGAGCGCCCGCTCCTCGCCGATGCGCCACTTGGCCGACTTCACGAACTGGAACACCCCGACCGGCCAGCCCTGGTTCCAGGCTCGCAACGCCATCCCGAACGCAGCCGTGGACTTGCCCTTGCCAGGGCCGGTGTGAACCATCAGCAGCGGACGGGTGCGCCGCTGGCGTGTGGTGAGGCCGTCGTCCGGCACGACGGCCGGCTTTCCCTGCGGCATGATCAGATCGCCTTCCTGTAGTCACGGACGACCGCCCCGAGGTCGGCCATGGAGTCGAGAGAAACCAGACGGGCACGCAGCCGGGACGCCAGCCGGACGGCCAGGCCGAGCCTGACCGGCCCGTTCTCGCAGTCCACGACCACCGACGCGGTGCCGGACAGCAGTCCGGCGGCCCGGTCCACGTCGCCGCCCGCCGTGGCCCGCCCGTCGGTCACCAGTACCAGCAGCGGACGCCGGGCCGGGTCGCGCAGCCGCTCCACCCGCAGCACCTCCGCCGCGCGGGTCAGCCCGGCCGCCAGCGGCGTTCGGCCGCCGGTGGGCAGGGACCGCAGCCGTGCCGCGCCCGCCTCCACCGAGGACGTGGGCGGCAACGCCACCTGGGCGCCCGCTCCCCGAAAGGTGATCAGTCCGACCTTGTCCCGCCGCTGGTAGGCGTCCAGCAACAGGCTGAGGACGGCGGTCTTGACCGCGGTCATGCGCTTGCGGGCGGCCATCGAACCGCTCGCGTCCACCACGAACAGCACGAGGTTGCCCTCCCTGCCCTCGCGCACCGCCTCGCGCAGATCGTCGCCGCGCAGCACCAGCCCCGGCCCGCTGCGCCCGCGCCTCCTCTGCTGCGGCGCGGCGGCCAGCACCGTCGCCATGACGTGCAGGTCGCGCACCGGACCGGACGGACGTCGCGCGCCGATGCTCCGCCCCTGCCGGGTCCGCGACCGGGACCGCCTGCCCACGGCGCCTTCCCCCAGGCCCGGAACCTCCAGCAGCGGCACCCGGTACGGAGCGCTCACCCCGGCGATCTGCCCTGCCGCCCCCGTCTCCGCGGCCGGAGCTCCCGCCTGTGCGCTCCCAGCTTCAGGTCCCTCGGCCGGCCCCGGTTCTGGCCCTGCCGGGTCGCCCGGACGCCCGGACGACGCGGCGTCCCCCGCGGGATCGCCGTCCTCGGGGCGGGCCGGTGGTTGAGCGTCCGGCGGCGTGCCGTCGGGGCCGGCATCGTTCCCCGGCCCCGGATCGTCGGGCTCTTCGTCCTCTGAGGTGCGCCGCAGGAGCTCGTCGAGCAGCTCCTCGTCCAGGCCGGGCGCGTCGAACGGGTCGCGCCGCCTGCGGTGCGGCAGCGCCAGCCGGGCCGCGGCCCGCACGTCCTCGGTGGTCACCGTGTCCCGGCCCTGCCAGGCGGCGTGGGCCATGGCGGCGTTCGCCGTGACGAGGTCCGCCCGCAGCCCGTCCACCTCGAACTCCGCGCAGACGGTCGCGATCTGTCGCAGCCGCGCGTCAGGCAGCCGCACCGCGGAGACCCGCGCCCTGGCCGCGACGATGCTCCGGGCCAGCGCCGTCTCCTCGGCGGCCCATCGGCTCGCGAACGCCGGGGCGTCGGCGTCGAAGGCGAGGCGGCGCCGCACCACCTCGGCGCGTTCGCCGGGGTCGCGGGAGGCCTTCACCTCGACCGTCAGCCCGAACCGGTCGAGGAGTTGCGGGCGCAACTCCCCCTCCTCCGGGTTCATCGTCCCTACCAGCAGGAAGCGGGCGGCGTGCCGCACCGACATCGACTCGCGCTCGACGTAGCACGTGCCCAGCGCGGCGGCGTCGAGCAGGAGGTCGACGAGGTGGTCGTGCAGCAGGTTCACCTCGTCCACGTACAACACTCCGCGATGCGCCGCCGCCAGCAGCCCCGGCTCGAACGCCTTCACCCCCTCCGTCAGCGCCCGTTCCACGTCGAGCGAGCCGACCAGGCGATCCTCCGACGCGCCCACCGGCAGCTCCACCAGGACGGCGGGACGGGCGACGCCTTCGGCGCCCGGCTCGTGGGGGCCGTCCGGGCAATCGGGGTCAGGCGCGCCGGGATCGCAGGCGAACCGGCAGCCGGGCACCACCTCGACGGTGGGCAACTGTGCCGCCAGCGCCCGCACGATCGTGGACTTGGCGGTGCCCTTCTCCCCGCGTACCAGCACTCCGCCCACCCGCGGCGAGACCGCGTTCAGCACCAGAGCCAGCTTCAGGTCCGCCAGCCCGACGACGGCACTGAACGGATACGTGACGATCAAAACCTCAGACCTTCCGGTTGACATGAGAGATCCGCCAGCCGTCCCGGACGACGACCAGCTCGGTGGTGGACAGGGGCGCCACGTCGAAGCGGGTGGCGCCGAGCGGGTCCAGCCGCAGAGCATGGGCGAGCGCCGCCCTGATGGTCCCGACCTCGCAGACGACGACCTGGTCCGGCTCGTCGCGGACGGAGTCGAGCCAGCTCGCCACCCTGACCGCGTGCGCCGTGCGGGACTCGCCGCCGTGCGGCGCCGCGCCGGCGTCGGTGAGCCAGCGCGCCAGCGCCTCCGGCTCCTCCCGCGCCACCTGCTCGAAGGAGAGGCCGACCCACCGGCCGCAGTCCGCCTCCGCGAGGGCGGCGGACTCGCGCGCGGGCAGCCCCATGGCACGGGCGGTCTGCAGTGCCGCCCTGGCAGGGGCCGCCCACACGACGGAGGCCGTCGTGAGGGTCAACGCGGCGGCCTTGGCCAGGCCGGCCGGATCCGCCTCCTCGTCGGAGGGGAAACACGCGGCCCGCATCCCCGGCGTCGTCGCGTGCCGGACGAAGAGCACTCCTCTCAGCCCGGCGCGGCGACGTGCGCCGGAGCCGCCGTACGCCGGGGCACGCGATCGCTCGCCCAGCCGAACAGCACGCCGAACGCCGTCCAGAAGACGAGCTGGGTGCCGATCGAGGCGAGCCTGAACTGCCACAGCAGCGTTGCCGGGAAGCCGTCGGGCACTTCGTTGACCGTCGGCAGCAACCACCAGGCGGCCACCACCGGCACCAGGAAGGCGACGACCGTCCCCACCCAGCGAGCCCAGGGGCCCGCGGTGATGCGGCGGGCCGTCGCGACGGCGATCGCGGTCGCGGCCAGGCCGACGAGGATCATCACCACATAGAGCAGCGTGCGGCTGTTGATGGTGTCGGGATCACCGACCGCCGGTGGATTGGCGGGATATTTCACGAAAGGAACGACGATGACTGCGGCGAACGCCGTCCCGGCCGCGGCCAGGGCGAGCCGTCCGTCGGATCGCGGTCCGACCCGCCCGCGCAGGCCCGCGAACACGAGCGCGAAGACGCCTCCGACGGCGAGTCCGTACAGGCCCGTGGCCAGGAAGAGCCCGCCCTTCTGCACGGGCCTGCTCACCTCGGCCTCCTCGCCGTGGCTGTGGCCGGCCTCCTCGGCGTGCCCGGCGGGCTCCGGTGAGGCCACCTGTGCGGCGGCTTCCTCCAGGGCAATGGCGTCGTCCACCCGCGGCTCACCGAAGGCCAAGGCGAAGCCGCCCGCGACCAGTCCGGCCAGCAGCCCTACGAGCAGGCCCCTGACCAGCAGGATGCGTACCATCCCGGCCTCTAGTGGCACGGCACGCCGAGCAGGTGCCGCCCGTCGTGCATGAGTTCGTGCAGGAACGTGCCCGTCTGGGAGATGGCACCGTTGTCCATCAGCACCAGGTACGCCACGAGCAACAGCACAGGTACGGCCAGCAGCCAGGGCCGCAGGCGCGGAAAGGGAATGGACGAAGGGGTGGACAACCCACTCATGTCAAGCCTCCTCAGGGTGACGCGTCCCATCTAGCGAGGTCACGGCTGCCCAAGCGACCTGGCTCCCGGGATCTGCGTCCCGGATACAGTGGCGCGTCCGCACCGGCATCTCACCGGATTTCCCTTGGACAACCGTGAATCTTTCGGAACGTATCCTTCTCCTCTTGTTCCCGTCAATGCGTCCCCGGGACTCCTGGTGCAAGAGGCTCATATGAGACGATGAGGGACGAAGGCGACGGCACGGCGCGGCCTCCAGACGGACGCGGTGCTCCTTGACGACACCGCAACATCGCAGGCGAGATCGCTCAGGCTCGTCCGGAACGGCCCGTCGGGCCGGGCGGCGAACACATCGCCCGGCTGGTGCAGCAGCTCTTCCCACCCGATCCGGTAGCGCAGCCGCCCCGCACGTAACCGCCCGACCCGCATCACCGCCTCACCCATATCCGGGCGAGGACGATGCCGACACGCTGCCCCAATGCCCTGTCCTGCTTGCCCCTGTTGTGGCACAGCCAAGGCCGGACCGGTTTCTCACAACGACGGATCAGGCGCCCTTGCCGATCCACCGGGTATGCCCAGGTGCTGGCGATCAACGAGGCGGTCACCAACGTGCTCGACCACGGGGGCGCGGCCGGTACGCTCACCCTCCTCGCCCGGCCTGGCGCTGTCGCGGTTCAGGTGGAGGATGTCTCCGGGCGGATCCTCTAACCGCTCCCCGGCCAGACCACCGGCGTGCGCGTGAGCGTGCACCAGACCACGCAGATGGCCTAGATGGGAACTGATCGGGTAGCGCAGCACCCGCTCCGCCATCATCGTCGCAAGCCTGCCACAGGACGCGGGGAGAAAAGCAAGGACATCATTCCCCGCTGACCTGGCGGTCGAGCATCAAACCCTGAACGGCTGAGTCCGCCCGGTCAGCAGATCCACACGACCAGGGCCGCAGGTGCCGTCTTGAGGTGCCGCGGACCGGACCGGCGAACGGCACACCCGGCCACCCGATCCAGCGGAGCGGTCAGACCATGGGACTGCCCTGGTCGTCGCCCTCCAGCGCCCGGTACAGCGTCGAGCGGCCCACACCGAGCTCCCGGGCGATGTGGATGACCAACTGGCCGCAGGCCGCGACGGGCCCGCGCCACGGCGAGCACGTCGTCGGTGACCGGAGCCGGGCGTCCGCCAACCCCTGCCGGCGGCGCGGGCGGGCGTCCAGGCCGTCCAGAGTGCGCTCGGAGATCAGGTCGTGCTCCAACTCGGGCGGCTACCGCGGCGATCAGGAACAGGGCGGAGCAACCACATCCCGAGCCAGAGCGATAGCAGAGTGTAGTTGCAGGCGACGATCGGTAGTCATCCGGAGGGAGGGGAACCGGCAAGACAGCTGTTCCCCCAACGATGGGAGAACCATGCATCCGATTCTCAAGCTCGCCGCCGCAGGCGCGGCCTCCGCCGCACTACTGCTCGGAACGGCCGCGGCCGCCGGCGCCGCCCCGGCGGTTACCCGAGCCGACTGCATCGCCGGTGGGGGGTACGTCTCGTTCGACCCCATATATGGCGCGGTCTGCTCCGAGGGAACCTACGACGGAGAAAGCATCACTCGCGGATAGGCCCGAGAAGGGCTCGTGCCTGATCGGGAGCGAGCCCTTCTCGTGCAACCGTTGGCAGGCATCCACTCGCGCGTGCGGCCCCTCGCCGGCGCGGTGACTCACGCCCAGCAACCCCGCCCGGTGAACGACGGTCTGGGGCACGGCCTGCGCGGCGGCCGGACCTCGAACACGGCGAAGGGCTTCCCGGGCCGGAGACCCGCGCGGGAAGCCCTTCAGGACGGGGGCGGGTGGAGGCGTTCGATGCGCCCACCCTTGGAGCGCATGTCCGCGCCCCGTACGGACGGCGTTGAAGAAGCGGTCGGGTAGCCCCTCGTACCAGCCCTCGTGGCCGTGGTCAGATGGCCGTTCAGGCTATCCCGCCTGCGGGCAGGGTGTGGGGCGGCGGTCGTTCAGGGGAGGTCGACTGTGATCTTCAGGTCGTTCATCGGGACGACGGAACTGGCGGAGTACTGGCCACTTCCCTGGTTGCGCCAGTAGCCGCCTTCCTTGCGTACGGAGGCGGTCAGCTGGTAGCGGCCGCTGCCCACGTCGAAGGTGTGGCCGGCCCAGCCGGAGTTGCCGTTCAGGCTGTTGCTGAACCAGCCGTACATGCGCGAACCGTCGCTCTTTTCGAGGGCGAAATGGCCGCTCAGGGAGCAGCCGAACACGCAGGTCCCGTCGGAGTACCAGGCGGCCCCCCAGTAGTAGTAGAAGTCGGCGTAGAAGGATGCCTCGACCGCGTAGCTGCCGTCGGCGCGCTGCCAGGTGTTCACGCACAGCTGCGCGTTGCCCTTGGACCACTGGTCGAAGGAGTAGAAGGTGCCCCGGTCGCAGGTGTTGACCCGCATGCTCCGCTGCGCTGACAGGTGGGTGGCCGCCGCGGCCGGGGCGGCTGTGGTGGTGAGGAACGCCAGCACGGTCAGGCCGGCGGCGACTCCTCGCCGCCGGATCTCTCGGCGTCTGCGGTTGGCGGGTGGGGGTGGTTGGCGGTGACCTTCCCGCACAACACTGCTACTTTCTGTATTCATGTGATGACGGTACGTTTACCGTGCAGGCCTGCCTAGTCCCGACGATCGCAACTGGGCCGGCCATTCGCCGACGATGACGCCGGGCATTCGAGCGGCACCCCCCTGTCAAGGGCTTGGCGATCACCATGTACCCCGAGCTGTGAGGCGGCCTCTACATGGGACGGCAGCCGAGGGCGGGTGGTCAGCCCTTGACAGTGAGGAGCGGGCGCAACTCGGCCACCGGGTCCGCCACACCTCCCGCGTGCAGGCTCGACACCACGGGCCCGATGTCCTTGTACGCCCACGGAGCTTCCTGCTTGAGGTCGCGCCGCCAGGCCGCCATCACGTCCGCGCGGCGCGCCACGGTCGGATCGCGGTGGTCCAGCGGCGTGACCACGCGGAACTCCCGCAGGAACGCGTCGAGGTCGCGGTCGCCGGCCCGTGCGGTGGCGCCGCGCGGGACCCGCCGTCCGGCGCCGTGGCAGGCGCTGGCCAACGTGCGGGCGTTGCCGTGGCCCCGCAGCAGGTAGCTCGACGCTCCCATCGACCCGGGCACGATCACGGGCTCACCCCAGATCGCGTACGGGCCGCCGCTCATCTGCTCGTGACCACCCGCCGGCGTCGCGCCTTTGCGGTGGATGACGCGGTCCTCCTCCTGCCAGAACAGGTTGTGCGGCGCGTCGTAGACCAGGCGCGCCGTCATCTGGCCGCATTCGGCGGCGAGCCCGGCCCGCATGGTGAGGGCGAGGAAGAACCGATTGCCTGAGGCGAAGTTGGCGGCGTTGCCGAAGGCGTCCAGGTAGCGGCGCCGGGCGGCGGCCGTGCGCTCGTCCAGCAGGAACGGCAGGATCTGGTTGCGGGGTCGCGACAACCCCGGCGGCCAGGTCCGGCGCAGCCGGTCCAGCGCCGTGGCGTTGGCCTGGTGCCCCAGCGCCAGTGAGCCGCTGTGCACCATCAGGACGACCGCGCCCGCCGTCAGGCCCCACGCGTACGCGGCGGCGGGGTCGTGGATCCGTGCCACGTACTGCAGTTCGGCGAAGTGGTTGCCGCCGCCGATGCTGCCTATCAGGCTGTCATGGCTGGCGGCCTCGGTGCCGCCCGCGCTGGTGATCCAGTCGGCGAACGCCTCGGCGGTACCGGTCGGGTGCGCCGGAGCGTGCATGCGATCCAGGCAGTCCTCGGTGTCGGTCGGCTGTTGACCCTGCCAGGGGGCGTCGCCGGTGAGCATGAGCCCTGGGAGCCCGTCGCGCAGGAGTGCCTCCCGCTGGGCGGGGGTGAGGGCGATGCGACGGCCGCCCTCGAAGAACAGGTGCCGCAGCCGCCGTTCCAGGGCGTCCAGGCGCGGCCGTACCTGCTCCACGGTGAGTGAGGTCACCTCAAGCCGCATGCCGCAGTTGACGTCGTTGCCGACCGCCTGCGGGAGCAGCGCGCCCTCGGTCTCGATGACCGTGCCGATCGGGATGCCCGCGCCCTTGTGGAAGTCAGGGGTGAGGACGAGGCGGACCAGGCGGGGCAGCGGACCGTCGTGGCCGGGTACGGCCTCGGCGAGGCGGTCGAGGGTGTCGGCGGTCTCCAGGACGGACAGCACTTCGTCGACGGCGGCCGGTTCGAGAGGCACACGTTCGTCGGCACAGATGTCGACGGGGATGTCCCAAGGGTTGGGGAGGGTGAGCCACTGCTCGTCGCGGCGCAGGAGACGGCGGTCCTGACGGGTGCGCATGATGGTGAAGTCCTTCGGGCTGCTGAAAAGCGATGCAAGGGGCGGGCGCGACCGAAAGCGCGCCGAAGAAGGCGACGGACCGGAGCCGCCGCCGCGGGCCTCGTGGTTCAGCAGCCGCGAGGTGAAGGCGTGCCCGACTGTAGTACGGCACGCGCCGCCCACACCACGGATTTACGCCTCCGCCGAGGAGGCGATGCCGGCGTGCCGGCGCCGTCCACCCTCCACCAGGTCCACGAGGGAAGGCCTGGAAGACGGGGAGTACGTCGACCTGAAGTGGATCCTCTACAACAATGCCTCGGTACGTCCGGTGACAACGTCCCGCAATCCCGTTCTTCGGATATCAGCTGCACCCGCCGTACCTGACCTGCTTCCGCGTCTCGGCGGTCGGTGAGGTGGTGCAGACGCGGGTCGTGGACGTGCCGCGCGCGACGATGATGCACGACTTCGCCATCACCAGAAACCACGTGATCTTCATGGATCTGCCGGTCGTCTTCGACCACGCCCAGGCCGCACGGGCGGGCCGCCGTGGCGCTGGGACGACGCGCACCGCGCCCGGTTCGGCGTGCTGGCGCGTACGGCGGGCGACGACGCGCCCGTACGCTGATTCGACGTCGCCCCGTGCTACGTGTGGCACACCATGAACGCCTTCGAGGACCCGCGGGGCGACACGAGCACCGTCCCTGGCCCCCGCGTCCCCACGCTGTGGCGTGGCAGCGCCGACGATCTGGAGGGCAGGCTTCCGGTCGTGTACCGCTGGACGCTGGACCTGAGGTCGGGGGCGGTCGCCGAAGAATCACTCGCCGACGCGCCCAGCTAACATCCCCCGGTGGCCGACTCGGTTCTCGGGCTGCCCCACCGTCACGGCTACGCGACGAGCTTCTCCCTGGACGCCGAGCCCGAGCGGTCGGAGATCTACGCTTACGACCTCACCGGCGGCGGCGAACGCGCGGTTCACCGCCTTCCTCCAGGCCACACCTGCGGCGAGGCCGTCTTCGTGCCTTGGGCAGGGACCGGTGAGAACGAGGGCCTCCTGGTGAACGTTCGCCCACGACCGCGGCGCCGGTACGAGTTACCGGCCATCCTGGACGCCGCCGACCTGGCACGCCCCCCGCTCGCCGAGGTGCACGTCCCGGTGCGCATCCCCACGGGCTTCCACGGCAACTGGATCCCGGTCTGCCCCAGGCCACCGGGTCACCCCAGCTTGAGCAGCAGTTCGGTGAGCTCGGCCGGCATGGTGATCATGCAGTCGTGGCCCGTCGGCAGCTCCCACACCCGTGCCGGGCTGCCGTTGGGCTGCGTCGCCGGGACGGGCCGCCGCGTGATGCCCTCCGGTACGCCCGCGACGCAGTGGATGTGCGTCCGCGGGATCGCGTGCGTGGCGGGGTTGTCCAGCCGGACCGGCTGCTGGAGGCAGAGCGCCGGCTGGTCCGACAGCATCGCCCGCAGCCAGGCCACGTCCGCCGGGTCGGTGACGCCGAACAGGCCCATGGGCGGCGGCAGCTCGGGCATCGGCGGGATCCGCCAGCCGGTCCCGGACTGCGCGGCACGGTCGATGAGGGCCTGGGTGACGGGTTGCACGTCCACCGCGCTCTCGCCGTCCTCCGGGACCATCGCGTCGAGGTAGACCAGGTGGGCGATGCGTTCCGGGATGCGGTTGGCGGCGGAGGAGATGACCAGCCCGGCGTAGCTGTGGCCGACCAGGATCACGTCGGTGAGGTCGTTCGCGGTGATCAGCTCGACGATGTCGCCGGCGTGGGTGTCCAGTCCCACCTCGGGGCCGAGCAGATGGGCCTTGTCGCCGTGGCCGGTCAGCGACGGCGCGGCCGCCTGATGCCCGGCCGAGGCCAGGAGCGGGACCACCCGCTCCCAGCATCGTCCACTGTGCCAGGCCCCGTGTACCAGCACGTACGTTGACATGTGCGGCTCCTTGCTCATCAAAGGGGTGTTCGTTCCCGAGTGAGGTTTCCGCGCGTCCGCCGACGCAGCCAGAGCCCTCGCGATCCTGGGGGTGAGGGGGCCAGGCACGCGCCGAGGTGCGCCATTACCGTGGGACGCATGGGCGGCGAATCCAACCTTCTGGGCGAATACGTACGCGCCCGCCGGGAGCTCGTCACTCCTGAGCAGGCCGGCATCCCTTCCGTGGGCGTACGGCGGGTGCCGGGCCTGCGCCGGGAGGAGGTCGCGATGCTCGCCGGCATCAGCGCCGACTACTACCTGCGCCTGGAGCAGGGCCGCGACCGCAACCCGTCCGCGCAGGTGCTGGTGTCCCTCGCGCGCGTGCTGCGGCTCGACGACGACGCGACGGCCCATCTACTGCGCCTCGGGGCGGACGATCCCCGGCGGCGACGGCGGCGGCCCCGCAAGGAGAGCGTTCCCACGGGCATCGCCAAGCTCGTCGCCGCGCTCGCGCTGCCCGCGTACGTGGAGGGCCGCTCCTTCGACGTCCTGGCCGCCAACGCGCCGGCGACCGCCCTGTCGCCGCGGCTCGTGGCGGGGCGCAACCGCCTGCGGGACGTGTTCCTCGACCCCGCCGAGCAGGCTCTCTACCCGGACTGGGAGAACGCCGCGCAGGGCATGGTCGCCGGCTTCCGCAAGTCCGTCGGCGCCGACATCGACGATCCCCGGTTCGTCGAACTCGTCGGCGAGCTCTCCCTCGCCAGCCCGCTGTTCAGCAGGCTCTGGGCCCGCCACGACGTGGACACGTGCGAAGGCGCGCCCAAGCGCCTCGACCATCCCCAGGTCGGTGAGCTGTGGCTGAACCGGGAGAGGCTGGGCGTGAGCGGCGCGGCGGGCCAGACGCTCATCGTCCTGCACCCGGACCCCGGCACCGGCAGCGCCGAGAAGCTGGCGCTCCTCGCCTCCGTCACACCTTCCCCGTAAAATCACCCAGGGGCTCGCCGACCGGCTCGGCCGCGCGCATCCGCCGCTGGAGTTCGGCCTGCGCGTCACCACCGTCGTCCGCGACACCGCCGGCGAGGCGTGGGCGGACGCCGAGGACAGGCTCGCCGCGATGGCGCAGGGCCGCATCGCCCGCGACGTGAACTGGAACGCCGCCGCCGGCTGCGGCAGGAGCCGGCGGAAGGCGTGACTCAGGCGGAGGGGCGCAGGCGGCGCTCGGCCGGTGGGATCAGCAGCACCTCCAGCGCACGGGCGCAGGCCCGCGCGTGCGCGGCGAACCAGTCGATCCGCGCGTCGCTGATGACCAGCGGAGTGGAGCGCACGGCCAGCGCGTAACGGACGTGGTTGTGCCGGTCGAGCACCGGCACCGCGACGGTGCGGATGCCGTCGCCCGACTCCCCGTCGTTGAGCGCGTACCCGGACTCGCGCACGCGGACCAGTTCCTCGCGCAGTTCGGCGTGGTCCACGATGGTGCGGCCGGTCAGCGCCGGCAGCGGGCCGAGCGCCTCCAGGTCGGCGCTGCCCTCCGGATCCCAGGCCAGCAGCACCTTGCCCAGCGCCGTGGAGTGCAGGGGGCGGCGCAGCCCGGCGCCGCTGTCGGGGTTGAGCGAGCCGCCGCTCAGGATGACCGCGTGCCGGTCGTTGCGAACGGCCAGGTCCACGGTGGCGGAGGTGATGCGGGCCAGCTCGGCCAGTTCGGGGGCGATGCGGTGCAGGCCGCGCCGGTGGAAGGAGAGCTGCCCCAGCTCCGTGATGGACGGCCCCAGCCGGTAGCGGCCGGTGCGCGCCTCCTGCTCCAGGAAGCCCGTGGCGGCCAGCGTCCTGGCCAGGCGGTGGGTGGTCGAGGTGGACAGCCCCATCCTGCGCGCCAGGTCGGACAGGCCGAGCGAGGCGTCACCGCCCCCGAAGCAGCCGAGCAGGCCGATCGCCCTGCGCACCGACTGGACGCTGTCGTCTGTTGCCATGCGGGAAACTCCGTCTTCCGAGTAGGGAGATCGGGGACCAGGTGAGAGCCGGTCCGGCCGGGAACGCTTCCCGCATCGCGGGACAATCTTTGCATTTCCTACCAATTTACTTGCAAACTCTGCCCATGACCACAGCCGCACTCGACGCCATCTGGTTCACCCGCTGTCCCGTCCCCACCGCCACAGGCATCGCGGCCGACCAGGGCTGGCTGGCGGGAGAGTTCGCCGGCGACGGGATCGAGGTCCGCTCGCTGCAGGACGACGACCCCGGCGTACCCCGCGAGACCCACTACACCCACGCTCTGACCGGCCTGTTCCGCGAGGGCGGCAACGTGCCGGCGCTGTGGGCGCGCTCGCGCGGCGAGGCGACCAGGCTCATCGGGCTCACCTGGATCGAGGAGCGGCAGGTCGTGCTGGTGCGCGGCGGCACCGCCCTGGAGAGCCCCGAGCAGCTCAAGGGCCTGCGGCTGGCGGCGCCCCGGCATCGCATCGCCATCGACTTCTGGCGGGCCATGGCCCTGCGCGGTTTCCACGGCGCGCTCTCCCTGGCCGGGCTCGGGCTCGATGACGCCGAACTGGTGGACGTCGAGGCCGAGCCAGGCGGCGGCCAGTGGGAGGCGGAGCTGGCCGCGCTGGCCGCCGGCCGGGTGGACGCCGTCTACGTCAAGGGCGCGCTCGCCGTCGAGGCCGCCCTGCGGCACGGCGCGGAGGTGGGCATCGACCTGGACGCCGTGCCGGACCGGCGCGCGCGGATCAACAACGGCACCCCTCGCCCGATCACCGTCCACCAGCGCCTGCTGGACGAGCATCCGCAGGTGGTCACCCGCTTCCTGGCCGTCCTGCTGCGCGCCGCGGACTGGGCCGCCGCGCACCCGTCCGAGGTGGCCAGGATCCTGGGCGCGGAGACCGGCGCCGGCGCGACCGGCGTGGCCGCGGCCTACCGCCCCGGCGCCTCGCTCCACCTCGACCTGTCCGCCGAACGCCTCGACCTGCTGGCCGAGCAGGAGCGCTTCCTGCGCGGCCACGGCTTCCTCGAATCACCCGTGGACGTCGCCGCCTGGGCCGACCACACCCCGCTCCAAGGAGTCACCCATGCGTAAGCTGCTGCTCGCCCTTCCGCTCGCCCTCCTGGCCACGGCCTGCGGCGGCCCGGACACCACCACCACCGCCGCCGGCCAGGAGCAGGTCGTCGTGCGCATCTCCGACCCCGGCAACAGCGGCTTCCTGGCCGTCGCGAAGAAGGACGGCAGCCTGGACGCGGCCCTGGCCAAGGTCAACGCCAAGGTCAAGTGGGCCGGTGACTTCTCCGTGTTCGCCCCGGCCGCCCAGGCCATCAACGCGGGCTCGCTCGACATCGCCACCGGCTCGATCACCTCCGGCGTCACCGCGCTGGCCGTCAAGCCGAGTTTCAAGATCTTCGCCACCGTCCCGCCCGACCTGGCCGGGGAGGGCATCGTGGTGAAGAAGGACTCGCCGATCAGGTCCGTGGCCGATCTGGCCGGGCGCAGCGTGGCCGTCGGGCACGGCGGCACCAGCGAGTACCTGCTGCTCAAGGCGTTGCAGACGTTCGGCGTGCCGGTCGAGAAGGTCAAGCGGGTCTACCTGCCGCCGCCGCAGACCGCGCCGGTCTTCGGCTCGGGCAAGGTGGACGCCTGGTCCACCTTCTCCACCTTCCTCATCCCCGCCGTCACCGATCTGGGCGCGCGCGTCCTGGCCGACGGCGAGGCGATCAAGTCGGACAACTACGTGATCTACGTGGCCGCCAACAAGCTGCTGCAGGAGCATCCCGAGGTGGTCAAGGCGCTGTTCGCGTTCATCAAGGAGGGCAGTGCCAAGGAGATCGCCGATCCGGCGGCGTACCTGAACGTCTTCACCCAGACGGGCCCGCAGGCCGTACAGGGCGAGCAGAAGGAGCTCGTGGTCGGCATCCAGGAGAAGGGCAGGCCCGTCCAGGCGGTCACCGCCGCCGAAATCACGAAATATCAGGACGTGGCGAGGTTCTTTCTCGACCAGAAGGTGCTCACCGCGCCGCTGGACGTCTCCCAGCACGTCGTGGACGTGAACACGCTCGGGAGCGCGCGGTCATGAGCGTGACCACTCACACGGAGGCCGGCGTCGAAGGGCTCGTCGCGCCCCAGCCGCCGCGCTCGTCCGGCCGCCACCCGGCCGTCACGCTCGCGCTGCGCGCCGCCGGCCCCGTCCTGCTGCTCGCCGCCTGGTACGCGGCCACCGCCACCGGCGCCCTCACCCAGGACGTGCTCGCCGGCCCTCAGGACGTCGTCAACACCTTCGGCGAGCTGTGGGCCGACGGCCAGCTCCCCGAGGCGCTGCGCGTATCGGTCACCAGGGCCGGGCTCGGCCTGCTGCTGGGCGCCTCCGCTGGGCTGACGCTGGGCGTCGTCTCCGGCTTCACCCGGCTCGGCGAGGAGCTCGTCGACTCCTCGATGCAGGCCCTGCGCGCCATCCCGTTCCTGGCGCTGACCTCGCTGTTCATCGTCTGGTTCGGGATAGAGGAGGCGTCCAAGATCCTGCTGATCGGGGTGGCCTGCACGTTCCCCATGTACATCAACGTCTCCAGCGGGGTGCGCAACGTGGACCGCAAGGTCGTCGAGGCGGCCCGCTCGTTCGGACTGGGCCGGCTGGCCGTCGCCCGCGAGGTCGTGCTGCCGGGCGCGCTGCCGTCGATCTTCGCCGGGCTGCGGTTGTCCACCACGCTCAGCGTGATCGCGCTCATCGCCGCCGAGGAGATCAACGTGACGGCCGGGCTCGGCTACCTCATGGCCCGGGCCACCGACTACCTGCGCACCGACATCCTCGCTCTGTGCGTGCTGCTGTACGCGGTGATCGGGCTCGCCGCCGACCTGGCCCTGCGGCTGGCCGAGCGGGTCACGATGCCCTGGCGCAGGGCGGTGACGATCCGATGAGCCTCGCCGTACGCACCCGGGGGCTGCGCAAGGTCTTCGGCGAGCGGGCCGTGCTGGACGGGGTGGACCTGGACGTGCGGCGCGGCGAGTTCCTGGCGCTGCTCGGCGCGAGCGGCACCGGCAAGACCACGCTCCTGCGCATCCTGGCCGGGCTGGACGCGGCCGGCGGCGGGAGCGTGCTGGTGCCGCCGGTGCGCACCGTCGTCTTCCAGGAGCCGCGGCTCGTCCCGTCCAAGCGCGCCCTCGCCAACGTGATCATCGGGCAAGGTCGCGCCGCCCGCGCCAAGGGCCTGGCGGCCCTGGCCGAGGTGGGGCTGAGCAGCCATGCCGACGCCTGGCCCGCGACGCTGTCCGGCGGCGAGGCCCAGCGGGTCGCGCTGGCCAGGGCCCTGGTACGCGAGCCGGAGCTGCTGCTGCTCGACGAGCCGTTCGCCGCGCTGGACGCCCTGACCCGGCTGCACATGCAGGACCTGATCGCCGAGCTGTGCGCCCGGCACCGCCCGGCCGTGGTGCTGGTCACGCATGACGTGGAGGAGGCGATCCTGCTCGCCGACCGGATCGCGGTGCTGCGCGCGGGCACGTTCGTCACCGATGCGCGGGTCGAGCTCGACCGGCCGCGCGACCGTACCGACCCCGACTTCGTCGAGCTGCGCCGCCGGCTCCTCGCCGACCTCGGCGTGGACGCCCACGCGGGAGCGGCGCCATGACGGCGCCCGGGAGCAGGGCCATGACGGCGGCGGGCTGGATCGCCGAGAACGCCGCCGCGCTGACCGGGCTCGCCGACCGGATCTGGGCCTACGCCGAGCCGTCGCTGCGCGAATGGCGCTCGGCGCCGGCCACCGCCGCGCTCCTGCGCGCGCACGGCTTCACGATCGCGTGGGGCACGGCCGGCCTGCCTGCCGCGTTCGTCGCCACCCACGGCGACCGCGGGCCGGTGCTGGGCTTCAACGTCGAGTACGACGCCCTGCCCGGCCTGTCCCAGCGGGCCGGCGCGGCCCGGCACGAGCCGGTCGCGTTCGAGGGCGACGAGTACGCCCCCGCCTACGGCCCCGGCCACGGCTGCGGCCACAACGCCCTGGCGGCGGCGTCGGCAGGCGCGGCCATCGCCGCCGCCACGGCACTGGGGAGCCGGGCCACGATCAAGGTGTTCGCGTCCACCGGCGAGGAGCACCTGGTCGGGAAGGCGTACGCGGTGCGCGACGGCGCCTACGACGGGCTGGACGCCTTTCTCGACTGGCACCCCGCTCCCGTCACCGGCACCGGCTGGGACGTCACCAGCGCCCTGTACTCGGCCACGTTCTCCTTCCTCGGCTCGCCCGGCCACGGCTCGAACCCGCTGGGCACCCGCAGCGGCCTGGACGGCGCGCTGCTGCTGACGGAGATGGTCGAGCGCCTGCGCGCCGGCCATGTCTCCCCCTCCGGCCGCGTCAGCTACACGATCAGCGGCGGCGGCGCCCCCAACGTCACCCCCGACCTGCGGACGGTCTGGGTCTACGTCCGCGAGTCCACGGCCGCCGCCGCCAGGACCCTCTACGACCAGGTCGTGACCTGCGCCCACGCCGCCGCCGCCGGCAGCGGGACCCGGCTGGAGCACCGCCTGGTCACCGCCATCAGGCAGGGGCTCGGCAACCGGGCGGGCGCCGAGCTGCTGCACCACACGATGAGCGAGCTGGGGCCGCCGGCGTTCACCGACGCCGACCACGCGTTCGCGCGGCGGCTGCAGGCGGCGATCGGCCGGCCGGCCGCCGGCCTGGCCGGCGAGGTGCTGCCGCTGCGCCCGCCCGCCGGTCCTGACCTCGGCGGCCCGTCCAGCGACACCTCCGAGGTGAGCTGGACGGCGCCGCACCTCAGCCTGGTCGCGGCCGTGGTGCCGCTCGGGGTGCCATTGCACTCGTGGGCGGCCACCGCGGCGACCGGCACCCCGATCGCACACGCCGGGCTGCTGGCCGCCGCCCGCTACCTGGCCACGGCGGCGGTCACGCTGGTCGAGCAGCCCGAGACGCTGGCGGCGGTCAGCGCGGAGTTCGACTCCCGCGAACGGGAGCCCGCGCTCCTGCCGGCCGGCGCCGAGCCGCCGTACCACCTGCCGCCGCCCGGCTTCCTCGACGAGACGGGCCAGTCGCCGCGGCCGACCCGGACGCCGCCCGTTTCCGCTGAACCCCTAGGAAAGATCTGACATGTCCGTCCTGCTCATCTCCGGCAGCCCATCGGCCGCCTCGCGCACCGTACTCCTGCTCGACCACCTTGCCGGGCGGCTGGGCCGGCCCGCCACCGTACTGCGCCTTCGTGACCTGCCCGCCGAGGCCCTGCTACGCGGCGACACCGCCCATCCCGAGCTGGCCCGCGCCACCGCGCAGGTGGCCGCGGCCGACACGATCGTCGTCGCCACCCCGATCTACAAGGCGTCCTACACCGGGCTGCTGAAGGCGTTCCTGGACGTCCTGCCGCAGGGCGCGTTCGCCGGCAAGACGGTGGTGCCGATCGCCACCGGCGGCACCCCGGCCCACCTGCTGGCCGTGGACTACGCCCTGCGCCCGGTGCTGAGCGTGCTCGGCGCGCGGCACGTCACGCGCGGCCTGTTCGTGCTGGACACCCAGATCGATCCGCTGGCCGGGGAGCTGCTCCCGCGCATCGACGCCCTACTGGAAGAGGTCCCGCTGGGGGCGGCGGCATGACGGCGCACCGCACCACGCGCTTCCACCTGGTTCTGCCCACCACGAGCCCCGCCCCCGCCAAGCTGCCGGCCTTCGTCACCGACGTGCGGCCGGTGCTCGCCGACCCCGCCGGGCGGGCCGCCGTGGCCGCGGACCTGTCCGGGTGGGCGGGCGCGCTCTCGCCCTTCGACCCCGCCGGCCAGGAATCTCTCGCCGTCGCCGCCAACGCCCTGCGCCGCACCCGCCACCTGCGGGTCGTCGCCGAGTTCCACCCGGCCGTGGCCACCCCGGTCTACGCGGCCAAGCTCTCGGCGTCCCTGCAGCGTTTCTCCGCCGGACGGCTCGGCTGGCGGCTCGCGGTGGATCTGGACCCGGCCGTGGCCAGGGCGCAGGGCGACTTCCTGACCGGCGCCGCCCGGTTCGCCCGCGCCGACGAGTTCCTCACCGTGGCCAAGGGCGTCTGGGGCGGCGGCCCGTTCGACTTCGGCGGGGACTTCTACGAGGTGGTCAAGGGCGGCTTCGGCGCGCCGCTGTCGTCCCCGCCCTTCCCCGAGGTGCACCTGTCGGGCGCCTCGCCCGAGGCCCTGGAGCTGTCGCGCCGCCACGCCGACGTGCATGTCTTCGCGGCCGGTGACGACCTGGCGGCCCTCATCCCCGAGTTGCCCGGCCTGCGCTACGGCGTGCACCTGCCCTCGATCGAGGCCGCCGACGAGTACGCCGCGCTCGGCGTCACCGAGTTCTTCCTCCAGACCGAGGACGTCTACCGCCTCGGCGAGCACGTGAAGGAGCGGTCTGTTGACCGTTGACATCTACTGGCGCATTCACATGGAGGGCGACCAGCCCTCGCTGCGCCGCCGCGTCCGCAGCCGAGGCGGTTTCGCCCCCGGCGGCACCGCCCCCGGCACCAGGGACGGCCGGGACGACGGCTACAGCCACGCCGACTACATGGCCGAGGTCGCCAGGGCCGCCGAGGACAGCGGCTTCACCGGCGGGCTGCTGCCGAACTTCCCGCACACCGACGACCCGTGGGCCGCCGCCGCGACACTGGCCCGCGAGACCACGTCGTACCGCTTCATGGTGGCCTTCCAGCCCGGCTTCCTGCACCCCGTCCAGGCCGCCCGGATGACGGCCACGCTGCAACGGGCCACCGGCGGCCGGATCGTCTACAACGTCATCTCCGGCGGCGGCGGCCCGGCGCAGCTCTGGTGGGGCGACAAGGTGGACCACGACGACCGCTACGCGCGCACCTCGGAGTTCCTGGACGTGCTCAAGGGCGTCTGGCAGGGCGGGCACACCCACCGGGGCCGCTTCTACCAGGTGGAGAACGCCGGGCTGCCGGAGGAACTGGCCGGGCAGCCGTTCCCCGAGATCTTCTTCTCCGGCTCCTCCCCCGCCGCCATCGACGCCGCCGGCCGGCACGCCGACTACTACCTGTCCTGGCTGGAGCCGTTCGAGGCGCTGAAGGAGAAGTTCGACGCGGTGCGCGCGCACAGTGCCACCCCGCCCCGGTTCGCCGTGCGGGTGGACCTGCTGGCCCGGGAGAGCGAGGAGGAGGCGTGGGCGGAGATCGAGGCCGGCTGGCGGGCCCGGCCGCGCGAGAGCGACGCCGGCGAGGGCGACTCCGTCGGCGTGCGACGCAGCCGCGCCTTCCTCGCCGGAGCCGGTGACGACCCCCGCGCCCTGGAGGTCGCCCCGCACGTGTGGGGCGGGTTCAGCCAACTGCGCGACGGCCCGGCCTTCGGCCTGGTCGGCGACTACCACCAGGTCGCCGACCGCCTCGACCGGCTGCTGGACCTCGGGGTGGACGCCCTCATCCTGGCCGGGATCCCCCATCTCGAAGAGGCCCGCCGCGTGGGCCGCCACGTTTTGCCGCTACTGAAAGGACGCTCCTGATGACCACCAAGGTCGGCTTCTTCCCGCAGAACAACACGCTCTGGGTGGCCCGCCACCTGGACCTGCTGCCCGGCGTCGAATGGGTGGACCTGAACGCCCTCGGCCGGGGCGAGCGCGTCGATCCCACCCGGGCCCTGCCGTCCGTCCACGGCGACCACCTGTTCGACGGCGGATACGACTTCATCGGCACCGGCTCCACGCCCCCGGTCACCGCCCAGGCCAAGGGGCACGACATCGCGTACGTGGCGATCTCGGGGCCGCGGGTCGAGAACGGCCGCCTGGTGGTGCGGGACGACTCCCCGATCGGCTCGGTGGCGGAGCTGAAGGGCAGGCGGGTGGCGCTCGGGCACGGCTCCTGGCAGACCACCCTGCTGCTGCTGGCGCTGGAGCGGGCCGGGCTCGGGTGGGGCGACATCGTCCCGGTGGACGCCTACGGCAACGCCGCCGAGCTGCTGGTGAACGGCGACGTGGACGCCTGGGTGGGCTCCTACCCGTACCTGACGCCGGTCGAATCGCGCACCCGGACGCTGGTGGAGACCGAGGGCCTGTTCAGCCACCGCTCGCTCTGGTTCACCCGCCGCGACTTCGCCCAGGAACGGCCGGAGGAGCTGGCCAGGATCGTCACCGCGCTGCAGCGGGCGGACCACTGGACGGAGGAGCACCCGCGCGAGGCCGCGGCCCTGTTCGACGGCGACCTCGACGCGTGGGAGCACGCGCTGCGCACCCGCCCGTGGGGGCTGCACCCGGTCAGCGCGGAGTTCGTCGCCGAGCAGCAGCACGCCGCCGACCTGTTCCACGCCAACGGGCTCATCCAGCGGAAGATCACGGTCGCGGACGCCGTCCTCCCCGAGATCGGCGAGCTGGTGACGCGAACCCGGTGACTCCTGTCCTCTCCGCCGCCCACGCGGTAGCGGAGAGGACGGCCTTCGATCACGGCGGCACGTCCCCAGGTTCAGCCGACGCGCCGCCCGCGACGGCCGGCCGCGAGGGGTCCAGCCCCTCCTCGGCCCCGAACCTCGTGATCCACCGGGCTGTGGCGTAAGCCTGCTCGACGGCCACCGGGTAGCGGGCCTCGGGCGAGCGGTCGTACTCCACGAACGACACCGCCGCTCTCACGCCGACGGCGAGCTCACGCACGAGCCGGCCGGCTTGACGATCCGCACCCGCACGTTCCCGACCTCGGCGGGGACGACGATCCACTTCTCGTCCACGTCCGGCTTGGCGATCGGGACGGCCTGCGCCGGCTCTGCGCCTGCCGATAATGACATCCGCCCAGGTCATGGCCATCTGGAGGCTTCACGTCGCGGCGCGAGCTCCAACCACCGGGAGAGGGCGAACGCATACGGCATGATGATCGGCCGTGCTCCTTCGTCTGGCCTGTCTCACCGTCACGAACGCGTACACCGCGCTGCGGTTGCTCCCCGTGGGCGATCGGGACAAGGACATCGAGATCCTCGCCCTGCGCCACCAGATCACCGTCCTTGAACGCCAACTCGGCGCCGACACCAAACTCAGATTCGCTCCCGAGGACCGAGCCTTCTTGCCGCTCTCCTGACGTCGCTGCCCCGCGAGGTCCTCCGCCGGCTGCGGCTGCTCATCCGCCCGGACATCGTCTTGCGCCGGCACCGCGATCTGACGAAACGGCGTCACGCCCGTACCTGTCGGCCGAAGCGGCCTGGCCACCCACCCACGGTCCGCTCCATCCGTGCCCTCGTCCTGCGTCTGGTTCGGGAGAACCCCGGCTGGGGCCAGCCCCGACACCAGCCGGGCCCACACCTGCCGATACCCCAGTTCTGCGAACAAGCCCGCCGCCAGCAGCAGATACACCACCACCCGCGAGGGCAGATCACGTAACCGCCGCTCACGGCCACCCGCCTCGGCCAGCACCTCATCGACCATCTCGAACGGCACCAACTGTGTCAGCTCACCCAGATGGCCAGGAGCGAACACTCCCGCGGCCGTTCGGACCTGACGATTCACCACAGCAATGGCGCAGGCTAGCTGCGACCTGACAGACTCAGCACTCAACGGAGATCCAGTGGGCGACGGATGGTTCGGGAAGATCACCCGTTCTACCGGATCTCCGTTCTCATGTCTTGATCACCAAGGGCTCGCAAATCCAGACCCAGCCCTAACTAACCGGCATTGGGTCTAGGGGGGTGAGGAACATCTCTGTGAAACCGTGCGCTAAGCGTTCGGAGTCGTCTGCGCCGGTTTGACCTGGGATTATTTGCCGCTGGAGCCTTCGTGGGTCGTTTTGTCGATCTTCGGAGGGTGTTGTGGCGGTCGAGTTCCTGACCGATGAGCAGGCAGCGGGGTACAGGGCGTTCGCGGGGACGCTGTCGCGGGCGGAGTTGGAGCGGTATTTCTTCCTGGACGACACCGACCGGAAGCTGATCCAGGACAAGCGTCGAGATCACAACCGGCTGGGATTCGCGGTCCAGTTGACCAGCGTGCGGTTCTTGGGCCGGTTCATGGCCGACCCCCGACAGGTGCCGGCCGAGGTGGCCGAGTACCTGCGGGAGCGGCGGGTGCTGCTGCCGGGGGCCACGACGCTGGAACGGCTGGTGGGGTCGGTGCGGGAGGCGGCCAATCAGCGGTTGCGGGACGGCCTGTACGGGCTGCTCAGCGTGGGTCAGCGGGCGACGTTGGACTGGCTGCTTCAGGTGCCGCCGGGCCCGGGTGTCGGAGTTGGACCGGTTGCGGCACGGTCCGGTGCGGGTGTCGGGCCCGCAGACGGTGCGGGCGCTGGAGCGGGCCACCGAGATCGCCGCGCTGGGGATGGTCGAGCTGGATGTGTCGGGGGTGCCGCCGCGGCGGCTGGCGGAGTTGTCGCGGTACGGGATCGACGGCAAGGCTTCGCTGCTGCGTCGGCACAGCGATCGGCGCCGGTTGGCCACGCTGCTGGCCACTGCGGTGCGTCTGACCACGCGCGCAGTCGATGACGCCCTGGATCTGTCGGACGTGCTGAGCGTGTGGCAGCGCCGCGGCGGCCTTGCCCGCCCATGCCCGGTCGTCGTTGGCTGCGTCCAGCGGCATGCGATGCGCGGTGACCGGCTGTGCGGGACCATCGACGGCGCACCTGGACACGCCTTCGCCGCAACTTGCCGTGGAGGCTGGGCCCACTTGCCTTACGTGCCTGACAAGATCACATCTCTATGACCTGCGGGAATGCGTCAACAACCCAAGATGACCATCGCCCATCTGGCCTTGGCGGTACAATGTCAAGAAGCGTCGCGTGCTGGTGGCGGATGGATCGTCAGGCATGGAGGCGTCGTATCGAAAGGGTGGCTACGGCCATTCCCACTTCAATTTCACAGAAGATCACGCTCTACCCCGCCGAGGACCGGTTCTTCGGCCCTCGACCCGCCGTCCTCGTCCTGCCCGGCGGCGGCTTCCGGGAACTTCCACCGCACGAGGGCGAAGGTTACGCGCGCTGGCTGTCCGGCCTCGGCATCCACGCCTTCGTCCTGTCCTACCGGCTGCTGCCGGACCGGTTCCCGGCCCCGCTCGAAGACGCCCGGGCCGGGTTGGACCACATCCGCGACGGTGACCACGGCCTCGACGTCGGCCGGGTCGGCGTTATCGGATCAAGCGCGGGCGGCCAACTCGCCGGCCTGCTCATGACCGGCCGGGTCCTGTCCATCGAGGAAGGCGTCACCGACCCGCCCCGACCGGACTTCGCGATCCTGGCCTATGCGCTGGCCGACCTCGACCTGCTGCCGCCGCCGGTGGTCGAGAACCTGCTCGGCGACCTGCTGCCCATCAAGGACGAGCTATCCCCGGCCAAGCATGTGGACGCGTCGGTGTGTCCGACCTTCGTATGGGCCACCGCTCAGGACCCGCCGGGCCTGCCTAACGCGCTGGAGTGGACCCGGGCGCTGGCGGCAGCCGCAGTACCGGTGGAGTTGCACGTCTACCCGGACGGCAGCCACGGCATCGGCCTGGCCGACGGCGTGGAATACGGCGGCGAGCCACATAGGTTCATTGCGCGCGAGCCGCACACCGCGTCCTGGACGACCGCGTGCGCCGCCTGGCTGCGACGGGAGGGCGTCCTTGCCGACTGACCGCGTCACCGCCTGGGGCGGAGAATTGCAGCGGGTGCACGGCAAGCTGCGCAATGCGTTGGCTCTGGCGCGCGCGGGACTGGACGGCGGCGACCCCGCTGACGCCACCACCGACCTGCTGTTGTTCTGCCACGGGTTCTGCGCCGCCCTGTCCGGCCACCATCGCGCCGAGGACGGTTCGCTGTTCCCGGAACTGGTACGGGCGCGACCCGACCTGGCGCCAGTGGTCGCGAAGCTGACTCAGGACCACAACATGATCGAGCACCTCATCGGTGAATTGCGGAAGGCGGTGGCCGACTCGACCGACCCGGAGGTGGCGCACCGCCACCTGGACGGGATCGAGGCGGTCATGGAGACGCACTTCAAGTACGAGGAGAAGCAACTGGGAGCGGTGCTGGACGGCATGGACGCCGACTTCGACCGCACCGAGATCTTCGGCCCGATCAGCTGAGCCGCGTCCCGGTCGCGCCGCCCGCCGATGGCGCGACCGGGAACCCTGTACCGCTTCAAAACTCGTGCACGTGGTTTGAGCTGGTGTTTCTTCGGGTTAGTCAGGCGGCTCGGTGGTACTCGTTGATGGCTCCGCCAAGCACCTTTCGGCGTTGAATCCGGCCTTCCAGCGGCACCACGTCGTGCTCGACTTGATCAGGTGGGCGTTGTTGGCGGGACTGGTGTGGGCGGTGCGCGTTGTCGTGCTCGGCGTACTCGTTCAGGACCGATCGCAGGTGGCGTTCGTCGTAGATCAGCAGGCGGTCAGTGCATTCGGCTCGGACGGTTCGGACCCAGCGTTCGGCGTAGCAGTTGGCTGGAGGTGTCCGTGG
>NZ_BMRC01000050.1 GCF_014648435.1 Nonomuraea spiralis | reverse complement strand
ATCTGCCGGCGGAACTCCGGCGGATAGTTGTTCGGCACAGTGGACTCCTTCCGGGAACCAGGGTTCCCCAGAGGTCAGGTGTCCACCAAACCGGGCCAACTTCATTCACCTTCCCCGGCATGCCCTTGGACACCCGGTTCTTCGCCGCGCCCGGGCTCAGCGGCGACGGCAAAGTGCTGGCTCTGCTCCGGCAGGACCGCACCATCGCCCTGTTCGACACCGCGACCGGACGGCCGCGGCCGGTGACCTTCCGCGCCCCCACGGTGTTCTTCGGCCTGGACACCACAGGCGAACACCTGCTTCTCGCGGAGAGCGACGCCACGGGCCTATCCGGGGCGAAGGCCAGCGAGTTGAGTGAGCTGTCCCCAAGGAGATCTTCCGGGTGGAAGAAGCCGCTGAGCGGGAGCCCGAGGGGCTGGCCGGCAGTGACATCCCACAGCTGGATTTGGTCGGTTGCGTCTGCCACGGCCAACAGGCGTCCGTCGGGTGAGAAAGCCGCAGGGGAGCCGCCGACGCTCCCGCCGTCGCACGCCAAGGCGTGCGACGGAACGCGGGTCACGCGCCGCCTCGGGTAGCCGGACATGCGATTTGCTCACTGGTCCACGAGCTCGCGGGTGACGCCGAGAATACGGACGCGGCTGTCGGTGCTTGGTCGTCTTCCCGTTCAGCATGGCGTCGGTGGCGGAGCTGTCAGGTCACACCCCGGAGGGTCACCCGGCGCGCGACCTTTCTTGATTCACACATGAGCGGCGCCGGTGCCCCTCTTTCCGTTCCAGGGTTCACTCTGCTCGTTCGTCGGGGGACTCGACCGTGGGAGGCAGACTCCTGGCCAGCCCCTTGCTGGTCTGGACCTCGACGTCGGCGGCCTTCTGGACCTCCCAGAAGTTGTATTTGAAGACGCGATGGACCTCGGGGTCCGTGATCCGCAGCATGGTCTCGTCGTTCTCACGGAGCGATGATGAATTGAGATTCATGCTGCCGGTGAAGACAACCTGCTGGTTGATCTTGCCGTTGTACGTGCCGTCGATCAAGAGGTCCTTTTGGTGTGTTCCAGGGGCGTCCCTGAACGTCCGGATTTCCGGACCGTGATAGCCGTTCGGCGGCTTCAGCAGTGCTTGCAGGGCGGCCGTGCCGGCGTGCCGGTACACGATGTCGACGTAGCAGCCCTGCTGGTCCAGGTCCCACAGCCGCCTCGCCACGGCCTCCTGGGCGATGTGCCAGGTGGAGACCCTGATGATCGTGCGATGGTCGCCGGTGGTGCCGCCCTCCGTGTTCCCCTCGCATTTCACGTGGCCGAGGATGTTGTACATGGTGTCGCCGTCCTTGCGGGGCGAGTGATAGACCTTCATGATCGGCGTCTCGACTGGTGGATGCGTCTCGTAGTAGTCGGGGATCAGCTTCATCTGCACCATGTCGTCGAAGTAGGCCAGGTAGGCGTCGTAGACGGCCGTGTCGGAGAGGGTGTACGAGCTGTTCCACTGGCCCGTCCCGGAGCCGCCTTGCTTGAGGTTGGCGCTCGACTGCATGACGACGTTGGAGCTGCCGAGGGTGTTGGAGAACAGGTAGAACTTGTTGTGCATCTTCGAACCGTCGTCGCCAGGGACGTTGCCGATGCAGGCGGTCGAGGAATTGGTGTCGTGCCGGCAGTGGGTCGCCCAAGACGACTTGCCGATCTCACCGCCAAGCGCCGCGGCGAGATCCTTGAATTGAGCGCTGTCCTTGGCGCCGCCGTCGGCCAGAACCTTGACGTTGACGCCCCTGGCATGCGCGGCCTTCAGGGCGGCGAGTACATCGGGATCGGTGAACTCGAACACCGTCATCCGGATGTCCGAGCCCGTCTCCGCGCCGTCGATCAACACGATCAACTGATTTACGATCTTGGTCTTGTCCGCCGTGTTGGGGTTGTTGAACACGGCGCCGAGCGGCGCCTGCCGCACGGCGTGCGCACCGGCCGTGCTCGGCCACAGAAGGGGCAGGGCGATGGCCGTGGCCACGATTTCACGCAAGAGCATGGTGATGAGTCAACTCGGTACCGATATAGACCTGCTTCAGATCAACTTTGTCACGCCGGGTAAGCACGTGCCGCTGCGCAAGGCTGAGCGCCGGTCCTGCCCCACGGAGATCGCGAATTCCCTCTCCGCCAGACCGCTGTGAGATATGGGATGAACGAGTCTTTCTTATGTTAAGCAGGGCGAGACTGGACGATCGAGACAGGTGTAGGTGACCTGCTTGGGCTGGGCCTGGCCGGCCAGGATGTTGACGTACAGCTTGACGCCGGCGGCCACGGCGTAGGCGTGCCAGGCGCCGGTCCGCTTCCACTGCCATGCCTCGAACTCGGGGTGTGGCCAGATCTTGCCCTTGGCGAAGGAGAGTTCGCCGCCGAGGCGCGGAGGAACCCGAAGACCTTCGTCGTGGCCGTGGCCCGCGCCGGCGCGACCGGCATCACCAGCCCGAGGAGGACGGCTGGCAGGACGATTACGTAGCTTCGTGCCCGCCATTCTCTCCCACTCAAGTTCATGCCCCTTCGGTAGATCCATAGTCAAGATTCCGATATACCGTCGCGCGTGTGGACTTACGCCGATTGCAGTACTTTGTGGTCGTCGCGGAAGAGGGCAGCGTGGGACGCGCCGCCCGTCGCCTGCTCATCTCCCAGCCGCCGCTGAGTCAGCGCATTCGCGAACTGGAGGCGGAGCTGGGATGCGCGCTGTTCGTCCGCACCGCGCGCGGGATGATCCTCACTATGGCCGGCGAGGTGCTGCTCAGGGAGGCCCGGGAACTGCTCGCCGCCGCCGCGGGCGCGGTCGAGCGAGTACGGCAGGCGAACGGTGAGCCGGTACTGCGGATCGGTGTGCTGGGCCCGGCCGAGTCGGCCTTGTCGGCCGAGGCTGCCCGGAGCTTCACCCAGCGGTATCCGGCCTCGCGGGTCCAGCTTCGCCAGGGCAACGTGGCCGATCCCACGATCGGGCTCAGGCGCGGCGAGGTCGATGTGGCGATCACGTTCACGCCGTTCGACGAGACCGGGCTGGCGGTTCACGCGGTCCGGGCGGAGCCGATATACGTGGCGCTGCCCATGGACGACCCGCTGGCCGACCGGCTCTCACTCGCCTGCGTCGAGCTGTACGGCCACCGGACCGTCCGGCTGCCCAGCGAGGCGGACCCCACCTGGGTGAAGTTCTGGCAGATTCCGGGCGACGGTCCGGTGGTGCGATCACTCGGCGAGGGGTTACACGCGGTCCTTTGGCAGCAGGCCGCGATCTTCGTTCCCGAGCGGACGACCCGGACGAATCCCGTCCCGGGCGTGCGCTACGTCCCGCTGGCCGATCATCCCTCGACCCACCTCGTCCTGGCCAGGCGAAGCACCGATCACTCGCCCCTGGTGACCGGCTACATCGCCGCGAGCCTCGCCTGGGCCCAGAACTCCGAGTCCGCCTGACGGTTACCGGTCAGTCATCGATCAGCTTGATCCAGCCCGAGACATTCCAGGCCGCGGTCGAGGGGCTGTAGATGGCGAAGTCGGTCGCGCCGCCGATGGTCGTGTAGCCGCTCTTGCCCTTCCAGCTCACCCCGACGCCGGTGTCGGTGCTGTTGGCCCAAGCCCAGGGGTCGACCTGGCCCCGGCAGTTGTAGATGCTGCCTCCGATCGAGAAGCCGAGGAAGCTGACGGAGATGGGCTGCTGCCGGCAGGGCTCGAAGAACTGCGTCCACTTGGGGTCTTGGTCGACGATCGCGTTGCCGGGCGGGACATAGGTCCACTGCCAGGTCTGCTTGATCTCCGTGCCCTTCGCCAGGTCGTTGGCGCTGTGCCAGATCTGGCCGAGGACTCCCCAGTTCCCGGCTCCGTCGTTGTGGACCAGCCAGTAGCCGTACCAGCCGTAGATGTGGGCGTTGCCGAACCAGTAGTCGGCGACCAGGGCCCAGTCCGGGTTCCGGTCCACCGGGGTGCTCAGGGCGGCGGCGGTTCCGCTGGTCGCCGGATCGGGGACGGAACCGGCGTACTTCAGCAGTTCGGACTTGCTGAGGTTCGGGCCGGTGATGGACAGGCCGACCGCTCGGCCGCCGGCGAGCTGCGCGGAAGGGTTCACACCGGGGACCTGAGACGCCGCGTGGACGACCCGGACGGTGCTGCCGGGCAGCACTCCCTGAAGCCTGAGCTTCGCGCCGGTGTTCGAGGTCCAGGTGATGGTCCGGACTCCGATGGCATCCGCCGCGCTGACGGACTCGGTGAAGGTTTCGCCCGCCTGATCGGAGACGATGGTGACCGGCTTGTCTCGGCCGGGCGGCGGCGACTGAGCCGCTGCCGGACTCGTCGTCAGGGCCAGCGTCACGGTGACCGCGGCCAGGATGTGCAACGACCTCATGGTTCTCCTTCCGGTGCCGGAGCGGGGTGACGAGGGGAGGTGCGGCTCCAGCTCTTCCAGAAAACGATTTCAGTAACCGCTCGTCCAAGACTTTTTTGGGATCACCGGGACAGTTCTCGATATGGCTGACTTCCGCGTAACTGTCAATCCCTCAAGCCGTGGAGACGGTCCTATGCCACAGCGGCCCTCAGCAGGACCGTTGATGCCTGCCGCTTCTTGATCATCAGGCGCTCGAATGTGACAGGCGGCACCCCGTCGTTGGCACTGTGCCTGCGCTTGACCATGTCGCCATTGAAGCGATCGGGACGAGGAGGGCATTCGCGCAGCGCGGGCCGGGCGGGTTCTTGCCGCTGCCCGGCGCCGCCCACTACGCCGCATCCAAGGCCGTCCTCGAACATCTCACCCGCAGCTGGGCGCTGGAACTGGCCGGCGACGGCATCCGCGCCAACGCCCTGGCCCCCCGGCCCCACCGAGAGCCAGGCTCAGACCGGCGCCGGCCTGCCCGAGACCGTCGTCCAGCAGATCAAGCGCGAGGAGGCCGCCCGCATCCCGCTCGGCCGCCGCGGCGAACCCGAAGAGGTCGCCACCTGGATCCTGCGCCTGGCCGACCCCGCCACGACCTGGCTGACCGGCCAGGTGCCGGCCATCGACGGCGGCCTGAACCTCACCTAGCCCACCCAGCCCGGCACAGCCTCTCCAGCCGCTCGGCGCCGGTCAGCCCCACAGATCGGCCGCTGCTGACGAATCCCCGCCCAGCAGAGCGCACGCGGCGTCGCCCGCACCTTGGCGCGCTGACAGGGCGTGAGCCTGGCCTTGCTCTCACGGTCCGGGCCGGGAATCAAGCACGGCGCCCATCCGCGGTGGTGGGCCCCGCCCTGATCTGACTGTCGAAGTGTCTGGCCAGGGTCGCCTGGCGTCGGCGAGGTCGGCGAGCGCCCTGTCTCGGCCGAGCAGGGCGATGGTGCGGTCGATGGCTGAGGCGTAGGCGCGGTGCATGTTGGGAGTGGCGGTGGGGCCGTGGCGAGGAAAGCGTCGAGGGCCGGATGGCCGGTGCCTCAAGGCGACAAGCAGCCTACTTGCCTTACGTGCCTGACAAGATCACATCTCCCTGACCTGTGAGAAGGCGTCAACCACCCAAGATGACGATGGAGGGCACTGGTGATCAACGCGTCTTACCCGCATCACCTCCACGACGACATGGGCCGGGAGTATCCTCCGGGCTCATGTCGTGTGCAGGGGTTGTTCGCCCGGGCGGTGGCGAGGTCAGGAAGAGACGTGGCCGACCCAGTCGATGTGCCAGCCGAGCCGCTCGGCCTCGTCGAGCGTCATGGGCACGCCGTCGCGCCATCTGAGGACAACACTGAAGCCGGTGGCAGTGGCGTTGTAGATGGCAGTGGTACGGAGGTCATGCTCGCCGTAGAAGTCACCTCCGAGAGCGATGAGGTAAATGGGGCAGCTGGTGAACCCGGCCGCGGAGGTGTCGACGGTGATGTCGTAGTAGTTCCCTCCTGTCGGCCTCCAGCCATACCGTGGGGTGCTCCGTCCTGAGGCCGCTCCGTTAACGTTGCGGGCGTACAGGGTGCCCGGGTCGTTGGAGCCGAGTGCGCTCCAGAGTTTCATTCCGCCTGTGAGGAACCTGATGTCTCCGTCGCCGTCGTTGGGTCCGCTCACGTAGTCGGTTCTGATGCCGCTGACGTACAGGGTGCCCAGGTCGCTGGAGCCGCCTGCGCTCCAGACTTTCACCCCGCCCTGGGGGAAGGTGATGACTCCCTCGCCGGTATTGGGCCCCTCCACATATCTGGCCTGCATGCCGTCGGCGTACAGGGTGCCTAGGTCGTTGGAGCCGCGTGTGCTCCAGACTTTCACCCCGCCCGAAGCGAAGGTGATGTCTCCCTCGCCGGCGTTGAGCCCCTTCACATACTCGGTGGCCACGCCGCTGAGGGTGGCATCGCCGGCCGTCAACGTCCCCTTCACGCCGGAGGTGTCGGAGATCGCCGCCCCTGTGCCGTTGATGGTGAGGCCCCAGTTGGTCGTGGTCCCCTGGACCCGGGGTGTCTTGATCTCGGTGGTGGCGGTGAGGGTGTCGAGTTCGGGGTTGCGCACGTGAACGGTCGTGGTGAGGAAGTGCTGCTGCTGCGTGGCGGGGTCGGTGGCGATGAGGATGTAGGTGGTGGCCCGCTTCGGGGCGGGCGGTGACCAGCTGCCTCCGGAGACGGGGACGGGCTGCGGCGCGCCCGGGTACATGATCTGGTAGCTGAAGCCGGCGGAGCCCTGCCAGTTCAGCGTTACGTTGGTGCCGGCATCCACCATGGCGTTGTTCGGATGGAAGCTGTGCGGCGGGAGCTCTTTCGCAGCGGTCTTCGCCAGCGCCACCGCCGCGAAGCGGTCGACCTTCTTGGCGCTCTTGGATCCGCCGTTCTCGGTCACCGTCAGCACGACCGGCCCGGCGGTGGGGGCGACGGTGACGTTCTCCAGCGTCAGCACCATGGAGTCGCCGGGGGCGAAGGCCCTTTTGCCGACCGGGGCGGTGGCCTGGAAGCTGTTGGAGCCCTGGACCCGCTGAAGGGGCACCGGCGTCCGGGTGCCTGGCGGCGTGCCCGGCGGGGTGCCCGGTCCTGTGCGGTGCTCGCCCTTGGGCTTGATCTTGTTGAGGTCCGAGGCGGGGGTGAGGTCGCCGGCGCCGTTGCCGACGGGCACGTCCACCTTGATCGTGGACCAGTTCACCTGCTGCTGCCCGCTGTTGGTGATGACCAGGTACACCGTTCCCGTGGACTTGGGCTGCTGTCCGGCCGCTGACGCTTCCAGGGGCGCCGGGTCGGTGAGGACGGTGTAGGTCAGCAGGGTCATGGTCACCATTCCTTTTCGTGGAGGACGGCGCGGGCCGATGGCCTGCCCGCGGCAAGAGGACCGGGCCTGGCAGGGCAGGCGGTGACATGGGTGACGCCTCGGCAACCCGCCTTGACGCACCGGAGAAGATCACCTCTTGATCCAATCGCCCAGCGTTGGAGCGTGACAATGCCACTCAAGGCGGCCATAACAGGACGGTCCGGCAACATCATCAGCGTCTTGACGAGCATGGAGCTCGGGCATGTTTTGCACCACGGCAAACGCCTTACCTTCCTGGATGACGACCCGGCCAAGGACGCTGGTCAATCCGCCGAAGAAGATGAGGCCAACCGTTTCGCCGCCGACACGCTGATCCCCCTGCATCTCAACGCGGACTACCAGCGCTTGCGCGCCCGCCCCACGCCGTTCACCAATATCGAGGCGTTCGCTGCGCGAGCCGGCATCGCCGAGGGCATCGTCGTCGGCCGGCTGCAGTATGACCGCGCCCTGCCTCCCAGCCAAGGCCATCGCTACCTCAAGCGCTTCGAGTTCCTCGCATACACGGGCCGAGCGCAAGCCAGGTACCTGCAGTGGTGCGCCGCAAGCAGCGGAAAGAGCGCGTCTGGCACGTGCATGGATCGGGCGTCGTGCGCAGCCCGTCGCGACGCCGACCATGCCGCCGCGCTCCAGTCCGCGCGCCCGCCGCTACCGGCCGTCCCGACGCAAGAGGGCCCGAATGGGACAGCACCACCAGGCACACCCCCGAACGGACCGGACGACGGCTCCCGCACCGCTCGCAAGGCCCCTGTCAGCGCCAGAAAACCACCGGTACGCGCCGCACCCGGATGGCTACCCTGACGGGATGCAGATCCGCAGCCAGGTCCTGAAGCTGTTAGCCACCCCGGGCACCGCCCCCCGATGCTTCGACGCCTACCTGCCAAAGGCGATCCGCGCCGCCACCGGCTGCCGTCCACACCAGGCATGGGGGGCCTGTACGGGCTGCTCGCCGACGGGCTGGTCTACATCGACCCCGAACAGCAGGCCCCCGACAACTGGCGCTGGAAGCTGTCTGAGCGCGGCCTGAAGGTCGTCAGTGGCGGCCCGTGGGAGCTGGTGAGTCGAGACCAGCCTCGGGGAACAATGCGCGTCCTGGCCGACCCGGGCTGGGTGAAGGGCCGCAGCAGGCGAATCAGGTCCTTTCGTTCACTTCTGGGTCGGCTGGAGAGGTGTGCGGGCGCAAGGTCTGGGTCGAACGATCAGCAATCCAGTCGCTGACCTGACCATCAGCGTCAGTGACCCGGACCGACATGCGCTCTCCTGCAGGGGAATCGGAGAAAATCACCAAGGCGCGGTTATCGCCAACATGTCCCGCGCCGACAGCGTAGGCCGTCCCTTGGAGCTCCGCCGCCGCCAGCAGCACCGGCCGCGCCTCGACCCGTGCGCCGAGTACGGCGTCGAAGTCGGTCAAGCGTAGTAATTGCCCGTCCCGGGTGCCGATGAACACCTCGATTGGATCGCCGCCCTCGTCACGGCGAAGCACGAAATCGGACACCTGTACGCGCAACTCCACGGATTGGCCGGGAGCCTGAGCCACCACTTCCCGCAGGTCCGCGCCATCCAGAAAGATCCCCACCAACTCGGCGACACTGCACAGCGCGATGCCCTCAGCGTCGAAGACCGCAGCGCCCGCAGGCAAGGGAATGGTCTGACTGTCCCCATTCCGGCTGACCTGGCCGGAGACGGAGATCAGACGTTCTCGAATCAGGTCGCGAAATTCTAGGTGCGGCTGCCCCAGCCGACCGAGAGGCCCGTCCGCGGGGATCGGCCTTTCCGGCGTCACCAGCTCAATGCCGTAGTAACGGGCTTTGGCGACCGCGCCCGCAGTGAAACCGCTGGAAGAGACCATCACCATCTGATCCAGCTCCAAGTCCGCCTGCTTGGTGACCACCTGCTCGACCCAGGTAATGTCCGGCTTCTGGGCGTGGTCACGGCACTCGACCCCGATCCGCACCTGCCTGCCATCACGAGCACGGCTGGTGATGAGGACGTCGACTTCACGCAGGCCCGCCCCTGTGCGGTCGGGCAGCATCGCTGACTCGGTGACCACGGCGTCGGCATCGACATGTGATCGGATGAAGTAGACGACCGCCTGAAAGTCATTCGACCGTGCGGGCATGCGAACACGGTAGCGGTGGAGGCCGACGGTTTCTGGTCGCCACGGTGCGCGCAGTCGCGAGGGGCGAGAATGACCGCCGCGATCAGTGCCGGCGGCGGGGTGGAGCAAGGTGCTCGGTGACCTTGGCGATGGCTTCGGCTCCGGGTTTGACGTAGCGCATGGCGGTGCGGGGGTTCTTGTGCCGGGTCTTGCCCATGATGAGCTGCAGCGGGATCTCGGCGTCGCCGAGGTGGGAGGCGGCGCTGTGGCGTTGCTGGTGCAGGTCGAGTCCGGCGTGCTTGTCCGGCAGGACGCGGGCGCGGTCGTAGCCGAGGCGGGCGCGGCTGGTGTGCAGGCAGATGTCAAGGCCCGGTGCTCGGGTCCGTGTCACCAGGGGCAAGGTAGAGCGTTGCCGCAGGCCACACAGGGTGATGGTCGCGGTGCCCGACTGTGGGTTTCGGTCCGGACGTTCGGGGATGAGTCCGACGCCCGCCGCCCCGATAACGGCGGCGGGCGCGTTTCCGCAGGTCGCGTTGCTCGCTAACGGGTCTTATGTCAACCCGCCCGGGAGCTCCCGGTTACTCACAGCTACTTTGCGTCTGGTGACACGGACCCGAGCGCCCGGCCCCCGAGCGTCGCATCGCAGCCACCGCCGGCACCGTCGCTGAGGACTACCGACAGCTCGGCGCCGAGATCCTGCAGCTCCTGGCCGCCGCAGAGCAGCAGTCATGAACCAGCCCAACATCGACACCCTCGGCAGCCTCGGCAACGTCTTCGGAGCCAGCGCCGCCGGCGGACTCGGCGGCCTCCCGCCCACCCGTCAACAGCCGGGTAAGGACACCAGTACACCCGCCGCCGACCCCACCCCCTCAATGCCTTACAGCAACATTCCACTTACAAAAAGTGACTGACCCCTTGGGCGATGAGACCATCGCGTTGACGTTCCGTAGTCGCTCAGTTACACAAGGAGGATGTGTTGTTGACGACACACCGAAGCCGCACCGCGCGCGGCCTCATCAGGACCGCCCTGGCCGCAGCCCTGCTGCTCTGCTCCTGGGCGATGAGCGGCCTGACCGCCGCAGCCACCGCCAACAGCGCCCAAGCCGCGGCCTTGGTACCGGGCATCTACCAGATCATCAATGTGGCCTCGCACAGCACGCTGCGGGCCTACAACGCAGGTGAAGCGGCCTTCGTCTCCAGTACCCGGGAGTACCCAGGCCCGTTCGCGCACTGGAAAATCACCCGCAGCGGAGACGGATACACGATCCAGAACGTCGGCATCAACGGCTACGCCGCAGTGCGGTGGACAGAGGAGGGGGCATCGGTCATCACCAACAACGACGCCATGGTCTGGACCATCGCGCCGGCCGGCGGCTACACCTGGGTCATCCAGGCTCCCTACCGTGACCTGCTCTGGAACGTCGAGCCTCCGGTGATCCCGCGGGGCGACGTGAAACTGCGCCCTGCAGATGGATCCGTCACCCAGCTCTGGCGCTTCGAGTACGTGTCTGAATGAACCATCCACGCACCCTGCCCTGACCACCCGGGACATGCGCTCCCCAGCGGGGAGCCCCGCGCGTAACTCCCTCCCGAAAGTCCCCGAAACTCTCCCCGCGTACGCGCGCGTGGACCTGTCGGGAAAGTCCGGAAACCTCGGTCCTGATGGGGAGAGCCGCGCACGGAGAGAGCCCCCGGCCCCCTCGCAGTTCAAGGGGGGCCGGGGGCTCTCGGCGGTGCAGGTGGTTGGATGCTGGAGGCGTCCGGGGCCGGTAAGGACGGTCCCGGACGCTCTACTTCGTCAGGTCCCGGGGCAGGTGCGCGTGCCGGTGGTCGACGTCGACCGCCTGGCCGTGCTCGCGCAGGCGGGCGGCCAGAGATGACGGCCTGCCCCACCTCCAGGACCTCGCGGTACTTCTCCCCGCCCTGGCGCAGTGCCCGGGCACACAGAGAGCCCCCTGTCCCTCACAGTTGCCTGGGGCCGGATGGCCGGCCCCAGACAATCGGCCCGGCCGAGCTGGCTACGCCCCGGCACCTGGTCGACGAAGGCGTGAGCGTTACCGAGGCCGCCCGCACGTTGCAGATCGGCCGATCCACCGCTTTACCACGCCCTCCGGCGCGGTGTCGCCTGACGCTGTCTTCCGTCGCGCGAAGGCGAACCGGACGGCGCCTGGGCTCGCTGGACGCGAGGGACTCGACCGGTAAGACTGGGCCGCCACCGGGTACAACGCGCTCAGCCGACCTTGCCGCCATTGGCCGTACGGTTGCTGCTCAGCCCCGGAGTCTTCCTGTCGCGGCCGATGCCCCAGTCGACCTCGGTTGCGGCAGGGCCCGGTGCCGCTGCCCCCTTTCCTGGAATTCTCTTCGGCGCGGATGTCGAGACTGACACTGTTGTTACGACTCCGCTGTGAAGCGCTCCCATCAGGGGAGCGGCCGATGGCAAGGAGTTGACATGGGAACGTTGGAGAAGAAGAAGGCACTGGTGACCGGCGGGTCGCGGGGGATTGGGCGAGCGATCGTGGTGAGGCTGGCTCGTGAGGGCGCGACAGTGATGTTCAGCTTCAACCGGGACCAGGCGGCGGCTGAGGACGTGGTGGCTGAAGTGGCGGCTTTTGGCGGGCAGGCGATCGCGGTACGAGCGGACCAGGGGCGCCTGGAGGACCTGAAGCACCTCTTCGGTGAGGTCGACCGGAGCCTGACCGGTTTGGACGTGGTGGTCAACAACGCGGCGATCAATCCGATGGGGAACATCTGCGACGCCACCGAGAGCGACTTCGACGAGGTGATGGCCGTCAACACCAAGGGGCCGTTCTTCGTTATCCAAGCCGCCGCCGAAAGGCTCGGCGAGGGTGGGCGGATCATCAACATCTCCTCTTCCGGTGCGGTGCCGGGTCTGGCCTTGTACTTCGCCAGCAAGGCGGCGCTGGAGTCGATCACCGCGGTCGCCGCCCGCGAGTTCGGCCCCAGGGGCATCACGGTCAACAGCGTGACGCCCGGTGCCACCGACACAGATACGATGCGCGCCGCAGCCGGGGAGAATCTGGAGCAGGCCATCGCGCATGTTGTGGGCCTGACGCCACTGCAACGGCTGGGACGCCCGGAGGACATCGCCAACGTCGTTGCCTTCTTGGCCGGGCCCGACTCGCAGTGGATCACAGGTCAGAACCTGCGTGTCTCCGGTGGCCTGATGATCTGACCGGCGGTCGGCGGCGAGCCGGACGCATCACGGGGCCACTGCGCCTTGAACAAGCCCGGCCGGTATCGGCTCCGAATCTGCCTGGTCAGTACACGTAGAAGGCCGCTGAAACCCTTGCTGGCGGAGGGGTATCTCGGAGCTGGGATGCCCCTCGCCGCTACGCCCATGCACCGGCAGAGGTGATCACCCAAGTGCCGTTCATACGGGTCAGTCCGAGGTTGATCAGGGTGCGGAGGTTGAGGGCGGCGGCGCGGGTGTGGAGCCAGGCGTCGTTCTTGATGGCACCGATGTAGCGCAGCCTACGGCTACCGCGCGCCACGATCCAGGCGACGCCGCGTTCGACCGGTGGTCTTCAGCGGCGGTAGTCGGCTCGCCAGGTCGCATCGGTGGCGGCCCGGCGGCGGGCGTCGGCCATCAGGTCGTGATGCGGGCGGATGGTCAGGGTGCGCCAGGCCTTGGCCGTGGTGCACCGCTCGCGCAACGGGCAGCGGGTGCACCTGCCGCCGAACAGCGCTTCGCGCTGGTCCGGATGATGTAACCGGATACATACCGGAGTCGCGCAACATCCTGGCGAGAGGTTCTCCTGGTCGGCGCGCCGCCATGATCGCTCATGTACGCGATAATGGGCAATTATCCCGTACATGAGCAGGTGGACTGCGCTCGCACGTCTTTGCGCGGACAGGGTCGATCCGTGCCTGCGGTGCCCTCCAGTGTCTGGCTGCGCTGATCACCCAGCCCCTCACCCTGCACACAGACACACCAAGATCGGCGGCGCCCCGGTCAGGTCCAGGCGGGTGGCTTCAGCTCTGCGCTCGGGCGGATGAGCGGAGAGCGGCGGCGTCGCGTGAGGCCATCGCATCGAGGAGGTAGGTGCCGCGCTGGTGGAGCAGGCGTACGGAGCGCCAGCTCGTTCAGTACCCGCTGCGGCGAGGGGCGGCGGTCGGGCGGCGGGAGAGATTGGTCCGGCCGGTGGGCTTGAGGTCGCGCGCCGGTTGGTCGTGCCGGTGCGGCGATCGGGCCTGATGCTCGGCCTTGGCCTGGGTGATCGTGGCGGGGAATTTGATATGCATGCTTCCTCCTTGGGTGCTAAGCCCTGGTGAGCCAGGTGACCTGGGCGCCGTTGTCGAAGGTCTCGCGCCGGGTGGGGGCGAACGGGGTGGGGCGGAACTGCCCGGAGAACATGGGGATGCCTGCGCCCGCCACCACGGGGTAGCTCTTGAGGATGATCTCGTCGATCTCCGGGAGCAGGGTGGCGGCGAGCTTGCCGCCACCGCACAGGTAGATGTCCATGCCGGTGTCCTCGGCTTTCAGCCGCCGGATGAGCTCGATCGGGTCGCCCGTCTCCACCTGCACGGTGGGGTCGTCGATCGTCAGCGTGCTGGAGACGACGTACTGGCGCAAATGGGCGTACGGGCTGGTGATGGGAGTGCCCAGGACCGGCTCGTAGGTGCCGCGGCCCATCACCAGGGTGTCGAAGACCTTGTTGGGCACGCCCTCGAGGCCGACAAGCTTGCGGATGTGGGTGGGGACCGTATCGGGGTAACGGTCATTCATCCAGGCGGCCATCTGGTCCGACACGGGGTAGAAGTCGAACTCGGCGTTGGGGCCCGCGATGTAGCCGTCGAGCGAGACGCCGACGTAGTAGACAAGCTTTCGCATTTGATAACTCCCGATGTAGTACTCTGTTTGGAGTGGTCAAAACGTAGTACTACAGACGGAGTGGTGTCAAGTGCGGAGAAATCCCGAGCGGCGGCAGGCGCTGATCGACGCGGCCATCGAGGTGCTGGCCAGGGAAGGAGCACGGGGGCTGACCTTCCGGGCCGTCGACACGGAGGCGACGGTGCCCCCGGGCACGGCCTCCAACTACTTCGCCAACCGCGACGACCTGTTCACCCAGGTCGGCGGGCGGATCTATGAGCGGTTGCTACCCGACGAGGCCACGATCGCCCGCGGCCGGGAGGGCGTGCAGGACGAAACCCGTTACGCCGAGCTCATGCACGAGCTGGTGGATCGGGTCTCCGCCTTCAGCTCCGGCTACCTGGCCCTGCTCGAGCTCCGGCTTGAGTCCACTCGCCGCCCTGAGCTGCGCGCCGTGCTGACCAAGCGCATCCGCGAGGACATCGACGCCAACATCGGTTACCACGCCGCCTCGGGTCTGCCCGGCGACTCGACCGCGGTGGTGCTCCTCTATCTCACTCTGAACTGGCTCATCGTGGAGCGGCTGACACTGCCCGACATCTTCACCGAGCAGGAGATCCACGAGCTAGTGGACGCCGCCGTGCAAAGATCGCTGAATGTCTGACTGCTGAGGCCGCCCGGCGAATCGCGGTTCCCGGGATCGAGGAACGCGGGGACAGCCATGAGCGGTACGGGCTGTTCGAGCAGGTCAGGACGGTACACGGCCAACAGGGTCGACCTCCCGACGGATGCAGTCGGTCGTCGACCGGCGAGAGCATCAGCGGCGCCAGGGCCGGGGACGCTGAGCGTTCTTCGCACCGTTGACACCCCGGTGACCGGCTATGGGGCGTTCGTGCCGTCGCGCGCCTCGATGGCCGCGGCCATGAAGTCCTGGAAACGCGCGAACTGCTGCTGATCCATCTTCAGCTGCACCCCGTTGACGATCCGGTCCTTGTACCGGGTGCCGATCGTGACCTTGAAGCCGTCACCGTGTGGTTTCGCGTCCACTCCGAGGAACGCCACGTGGTAACGCCTGGCCTCCGCCAGGCAATGGAAGATTTCGAAGGTCCTGCCGTCTTGCACCAGGATGTACTCGCCGATCGCGAACTCCGCTGCCATGACTTCCCATTCATGTCGCTTGATGTGTCTGGGGTCAGGGGTCATCCCAGGGCACTGTCGCCAATCTACGAGCCCCCACCCGTCCTCTGAGGGGCGGGCAGGGGCTTCTTCACGTACGGCTACCTCACGCGCGCTTCCACCGCCATTGGTGGTTGCTGTACTCGCTGCACTTGTACCTGCGGTTCGTACCCTTGGCATACCCGTTCTTGTTGCGTGCCGCCTTGGGGCAGTAAGCGCCGGGCGTGACACAGGCCCAGTGCGTCCCGACCTGCCTGTAACAGGACGTAGCGGCGTTGACGTGCACGGCTGCCGAGGCGGGCACGGCGGCCACCGCAGGGCTGACCAGAGCAGAGCCGACAAGGGCAGCGGACACGAGCAGGCGTCTGAGCACAAAGACTCCTAGGCGAGGAGCGCGCCCACGAGCATGCCCGGCGCCTACGCCCTGCTGACCAGGACCTACAACGGGATCACGCTGTGCGCGACGTTCAACAGGCGCGAGGAGTCAGGCTCCCCCGACTTCGACGCCTTCCTCGACGAGCTCTACGAGGCTGCTCAGACGATCAGGTCCTGGCCCGCCGGCGACCTGTCCGGGCAGTACTTCTGACCCGGGAAGGCCGGCACCGGCGAGGCCGCTGAGGTTCGTCCGTCAACCCCGTGTCAACCGGCTGTCGATCATCGGGTTCTTGGATCGGGTGATCGTAACGACCTGGGGGATGACTCGTGCAAGAACCACCGCGGCTTCCGTTTCCCGGACTCCATCCGTTCGAACTGGCCGCCGGATACCTGGAAGGTCCGGCCGTCCGCAGGGTGACGACCCAGGCAGGGGACCCTGCCTGGCTGGTGACGGGCTACGCCGAGGTTCGCGACCTGCTGTCGGACCGGCGGCTGGGCAGGTCGCACCCGTGCCCCGAACGTGCCGCCCGCCTGTCCGGCTCGATCAGGCTGGGCGGCCCGGCGGGCGGCCACGCGAGCGAGCGGGCGGATCACGCCGCCATGCGGCGGCTGCTCAATCCGGCCTTCTCCGCCAGGAGGACGGCCGCCCTCCGCGGATTCGTCCGGCACACCGCTGAGGAGGTACTGGACGGCCTGGCCGCCCACGGTCCACCGGCGGACCTGCGGGTCTGCTTCTCCCGTCCGCTGGCCGGGCGGGTCATCTGCGAGCTGCTCGGCGTGCCGTACGCCGACCGTGACGACTTCGCCGCCTGGGCCGACGAGGCGAGCCTGCTGAGCGAGCCGGAGCGGAGCTGGGCGGCCTGGGGCAGGCTCGTCGCGTACGTGGAGGAGCTGCTCCGCGGCAAGCGCCGCCGGCCGGCACGGGACCTGCTGAGCGATCTGGCCGTCGCCGAGAGCCCGTTCTCCGTCGCCGAGCTCGCCCGCCTCGGCGCGGCGGTGCTCTTCGGCGGGTACGCCACCACGGCCCTGCGCGTCGACTTCGTGACGGCCTTCCTGCTGGCCTGCCCCGACCAGCGGGCGCTGGTCCAGCGAAGTCCGGATCTCGTCGGGGCCGCGGTAGAGGAGGGGCTGCGGCTGGCGTCCGCCAACACCCACGGGATACCTCGCTACGCGCACGCCGACCTCAGGATCGGCGGGGTGACGATCAGGGAGGGGGACGCGATCCTGCTCAACGTGCCGGCGGCCAACCGCGATCCCGGCGTCTTCCCCGACGCGGGCCGTTTCGTGGTCACGCGAAGCTCTCCGGCCGCGCATCTCGCCTTCGGCCGCGGGCCGCGCCACTGCGTGGGCGCCGGGCTGGCCAGGGTGGAGCTCGCCGAGGCGGTGAGCGCGATCCTGCGCCGCCTGCCCGGCCTCCGGCTGGCCGTTCCGGTGGCCGAGCTCCGCCAGGTGGCGGGCACCACGACCGAGGACTTCGAGCAGCTGCCCGTGATGTGGGACGAGCACCGATGTCCGAGCTGAGCGACGAGGCCGTGCAGATCTATCTGCACGTGGTCCGGCACGGCGGGACCACCCTGGCCGAACTGCGGGAGGGCCTCCGGCTCCGGGAGCCCCCCGCGCGGGCCACCACCTGGCTCACCGGCATGGGCCTGTTGCGTGCGGACGCCGGAGGCCGCCTGCACGCGATCGGGCCGGCCCTGGTGGCGGCCGGAACCCTGCAGGAGGAGGCCCGGCTCCGCCTCGAACAGCTGCGGCTGGAACGTACCCGCAGCGTGCTGGCCGAGTTCGGGCCGCTGTACGTGCAGGCGCTCGACGGCTGGCGGGAGCGGGCCGTCACCGCCGTCCCCATGGCCGAGGCGGAGGCGCTGCTCGACAGCGAGCTGTCCGCCTGCGCCGAGGAGGTGGCCGTGGCGCAGCCGGGGGAGGAACCGGTCGCCCCCGGGCTGCGCCGCGCGCTGGAGCGCGGCGTCGCGGTCCGGCTGCTGTGCCCGCACGCGCACCGGCGCATCGCGAGGTCGCGGCAGGACGTGCTCGACCTGTCCGGGATGGGCGCGCAGGTGCGCAGCGTCGCCGAGGTGCCCGCGCGCGTCTTCGTCCTGGACGCCAGGGTCGCGCTCGTCCCGGCGTCCGGCGAGCCGGCGACGATGCTGGTGGTCCGGGAGCCGACGCTGGTGGCATTCGTGCACCGGGTCTTCGAGTCGTACTGGACGTCGGGGGAGCAGTTCGCCGCGGAGTACAGCGCGCCGGTGCTGGACGACCTGCGGTCGACCATCCTGGCCATGCTCGCGGAGGGCGCCAAGGACGAGTTCATCGCCCGCGCGATCGGGCTGTCGGTCAGGTCGTGCCGCCGGCACATCGCCGAGATCATGAAGACGCTGGGCGCACAGAGCCGGTTCCAGGCCGGATACCTGGCCAAGGAGCTGGCTCCGTCAGCCGAGGAGTAACTGCTCGGCGATCAGCGCCTCCTCCAGCACGTTCAGGCCGAGCCGGTTGTTCGTGGTGTGGACGAAGTGGAACAGCAGGTGCGGGGCCGTCCGAGGCCCCTCGGCCAGGGCCCGTTCCAGGTGGTGCCCGTACAGGTCGGACGCGGGGCCGCTCAGGGGGGCCGGCTGCACCGGGCGGCGGCCGGCGAGCAGGCGGATCCTGGTCCGCCGCTCCCGGTCGTGGCCGGTCCAGTACCACGCCATGTGGTACAGGAAGGATCTGCGGCCCGCCGGCGGCAGCAGCTCGACCGCCGTCCGCGTGACGGTCAGCGCGGTGGCCAGTCGCCCTTCCCGCCGGCCGGGCCCGGCCAGGGACAGGGCGAGCTCGCTGGAGGCCTGGAAGACCCGTTCGGCGCTCGCCACGCCGGCGACGCCGCCGTACCTGGCCAGCTCGGGCTCGTAGAGGGACAGTGCCGCACCGCGCCAGGACCCGGTCAGGCGGTTCGGCCAGGCGTCCCGGGCCTCGAACACCTGCCGGGCGAGCCGCCGTACCTCGCGGACGCGCTCCGGCGTCGCCGCCAGGCGCAGCCGGACGTGCGGGCCCCACCGGTCGGTGAACCGGAGGAAGAACCAGCGCTCGATCCCTTCGGCCGCCTCGATCAGCCGGCTCAGCGGGTGCTCAACCACGTCCTGGAGGTGGTCCGCCGACTGGACGACCAGCCGGTAGTAGAGCCAGTCCCGCCTCATGCGCCGCCGTCCAGCCGGACGAGGGCGACGAACTCGGCGGCCCGGGCGCGGCCGGAGCCGTCGCGCACCCAGTGCTGCTCACGGGTGGGCAGAGCCTCGGTCAGTTCGATCTCCCCGCCGGTCAGCTCATGGTCGAGCAGCGCCACGGTGTGCGGCGCGTGGAAGTCCACCCAGAACGGTTTGCGCCCGCCGCGTCGTACGAACACCTGGCGCGGGACGGCGTGAGCGGCCCGCCAGACGGCGAGGTCCGCCAGGTGCCGGGCCCACGAGCCGGTACGCCGCGGGACGGCGGCGGCGGGCAGGCGCCACCGCGCCCGGCTCATCACCACCCTGCCCTCCCGCACCCTGGCGCCCGGCGTTCCCGAGGTCTGCGGGGACGTCGGGATCCAGGGGTGCGTCAGCGTGGCCAGCAGCCGCACCGGCCCGTGGAGCAGGGGCAGCGGCACGGCGCCCAGATAGACGAAGGCGGCATGGGCGCCCGCCGGGTCACGGACCTGCAGCGTGCCGGTCCGGCGGTCGTGGGTCACTGCGAAACCGCGCAGGTCGCGGCCTTGCGCAGGGCCGAGATCAGCAGGCCAGGCGACGCGCTCGAAGAGCCGGGCGGCCGGCATCTGCACGGCGGCGAAGTCGGCTCCGGCGAGCAGCTCGTACACCGTGCTGCCCGGATGCAGCGAGGAGATCCAGGCCCGCAGCGTGTCCGCCGTGCCGTGGGCGCCGTCCCATCGCGCGGCCTGCCCGCCCGGCTCGACGCAGACCTGGTTGACCACCAGGGTGTAGTCGCCCCGGTCGAGGGCCGCGCGGCCGTCCGCGGCGAGCTGGTAGAACACCGTGGCGGCGGGGCGGCCCAGCGTGCCGCCGGGCCGCGGCGGGTGCGCCGGGGCGGGGGCGGGGGTCCACGGGTAGGTGTAGAGGAACTCCAGCAGGTCGTCGCAGCGTCCGCCGGGGCCGTACCGGGCGACGAAGTGCCGGACCAGGCCGTCGTACAGGCGCGTCCGGCCGAGCCCGGCCCGGATCCGCGCCGCCACGACGGCCAGATCCTCGCTCACCTGTGGGGGGAGGGCGGGCAGCGGCACGTCGTCGGCGGGCAGGGTCTCGTGGAACAGGGGCGCGTTCCGGAGCCAGGCGGGCGGGGAGGTCTCCAGGCGTTCGAAGGCGTCGGCGGCGGCCTGCCGCGCCCGGGCGTCGAGCCGTACCCGTTCGGCGGCGTCGGCGGCCGGCATCCGCTGTTCGGCCCGCCTCAACTCGGCGAGGGCGCCGGACACGGGTCCGGCGGGCACGCGGTCGGCGATCCGGGCCAGACAGTCGCGTTCGCCGGACCGCCACGGGACGTCGGGGAGGAGGAGCCCCATCTCCACCCATCTGCCGGCCAGCTCCGCCCCGGCCCCGGGCCAGGCGTCGAGAGGCCGGGCGGTGTCCGGGCCGTCAGGGGTGAGGTGTCCGGGCACGTAGAGGGAGGTGTCCGTCACCTCGTCCCAGCGGTGCGGCAGGAGCCCGGCGGGCACGTCGTAGCAGGGCAGCATCGCGTACCAGGTTCCCGCGACGTCGCGCAGGCTCGGGTTGACCCGGGACGGGAACCGCGACGACAGGCTCGGGTGCTGCGCGCAGGCCCGGACGAGGGCGACCGCCAGATGAAGGGGAGAGCTCACCGCCGCGGCCGAGGGGACGGTACGGCCCAGCGCCCCGAACGGGCTCGGCTTCAGCGCCGCCCTGGTGGCGTACGACACGGCGGTCCTGCACGTCCTGCTGTCCGGCGGGCTCGTCCGGGCGGAATCGGGGCCGAGCAGGACGCGCGTGAAGGCGGGGCTCGCCAGCGCGAGCGTGCTCATGATGTCGGGCCGGGTCAGCAGGCCGAACACCTGGCGGCCGGCCGCCGCGACGTGCGAGTCCGCCGCCCGGTCCGTCTCGGCCAGGCGTTCGCGCAGCGCGGTGACCGAGCGGAGCCAGGAGCCGACGAGATCGCGAAGCTCGCGATCGAGGTGCCGTTCCACCGCGTCGGCGGCGGCGCGCGTGCGGTCGGTGCAGCGGCCGTTGTGGGCGTCACGCCGCAGCCTGAGCGCCTCCCGCCGCTCCTCCTCCGCCAGGCGGGGGACGACGTCGTGCAGGGCGTCGGCGACCCGGCGGCCGAGCTCCGCGGAGCGGCCGCGCTCTGTGGCGGCCCGCTCCAGCAGGCCGCCGAGCCCGGGGGCGACCAGGACGTCGAGATCCCGCACCGGAAGGCCGGCCACCCTCATCAGCACCACGGCCACGACCGGCGTCATGAGGGACGGCTCCCCAGCATGAACTCGCCCACGGCCGACTCCTCAAGAGGGTCGAGGCCGAGCACCCGGGCCGACAGGTCGGAGTCGCCCGACCCGAGCGCGCACGGCGCGAGCCCCATGGCGGTCGCCACCAGGTACATCGTCTGGTAGAGCACCCCGACGTTCTTGAGCGTGGCCGCGTACGCCAGGCCCCGGTACTTCCAGGACAGGCGCTGGAAACGCGAGGTGATCACGAACATGACGTCGGGGGAGCGGGCCAGCCCGGCGGCCGAGCGGGCGTCGCCCAGTATCCTCGCCAGGTCGGCGGGGCCGGCTTCGACGCCGGTCAGCCGGTGACCCAGCGGGTCGTAGTGGTAGATCCCGGGGGCCAGGCCGTCGCACCTCTCGACGAGCGGGTAGAGCTCCAGGTCGTAGCAGGCGCCGCCGGACGGGTAGGGCCGCGAGCTGGCCTGGTAGGGCAGCCCCTCGGCCGCCGAGAGCGAACGCACCCGCGCCACCCGGTACAGGAACTCCGCCACCTGGTCCGCCCGCAGCGGCCGCTGTCCGTACTCGCGGATCGAGTGCCGCTGCTCCAGTACGTCGGTGAAAGCCGGGTCGCGCTCGGAGACGGCGTCCAGGTCGGGTGCGGGGAGTTCGACGACCGGCCCCGCGGGCGGCCCTTTCACGGCGGGCCGCGGCGGGATCTCCCCCCTGAACGGGTACGTGGCGCCGAACGGCTCGCCGTGCCGTCCCAGCCTGCTGCGCGAGTGGAAGAGCAGGTCGTGGAACTCCCACTGGCGCAGGACGTCCGGCTCGCGGAATCCGCTGCCGGTGTCGAGCTCCAGCAGCCCGGCGGCGTGCAGGAAGGCGTCGCTCAGCCCGGACGCCGCCCGCCCGGCCGACAGACCCGCCATGAACCGCCAGCCCTCGTCCGAGTGCCAGCGCAGGCGGACCATCGACAGCGGCGACTCCAGGACGAGCTCTCCCTGGTGCAGGCGGGACATCGCGAACCGGGAGAGCCGGACCCGCGTTCCGGCGGCGAGGGGCGCCGGCGCGAACGTCGCGGTGCGCGTCAGCCGTTCGACGCTCAGCACGGGACGCTCCTGCGCGTCGACGAGGAAGCTGGTGACCAGCGGCGACAGCCGGGCGCACAGCCGGTCGAGCTCCGGGTCGCAGGCGACGCGCTCGCCGACGAGGCGGTGGAGCGCGGCCCGCAGCGCAGGCGGCACACCACGGAGGCGGAAGGCCGCCATGGCGTGCCGTACCTGCGTGACCGGGCCTTCCGGCAGCACCTGCACGCCGTCCCTGAAGGCGAGGCGCGGTGACAGCTCCGGGTTCATCTCACCACTCCTCAGACGAAGACGCCGATGGGGTTCAGTTGATCCTCGGTGCGCGGCTCCGGCAGCCAGCCCAGCTGCACGGGCACGTCGTAGAGGCGTCCGGGCGCGTAGCGGGGCCAGAAATGCCGCATCCCGGGCACGATGACCTTCACCACGGGCAGCCCGGTGTCCGGCCGGGTCTGGTCGAGCACCAGCATCTCCATCCCCTTGCCCTCCACGATCCGCTGCGCCTCCAGCAGGTCGTCGCGGAGGTTGGGACGGAAGACGCAGGGATGGTCGGCGGCCGTCCGCGCGGGCAGGCTCGCGTGGGGCAGCAGGTAGGGCTGGTTCGCGACGGTCGCCGTACGCCACCACCGCACCTGGTACGGATCGTCGTAGGCGTAGGAACCCGTGCCGTCGGCCCGCATGGGCAGCACCGCGGGCAGGAACTGGTTCATCTCGGTCATGGCCCGCGAAATTGCGATGCGCATGTCGAAATGCGCGCCGAACGCGACGAGAATGTCCTCCGCCGGTTTGTCATATCGCCGGGAAACGGCCGCGGCGACCGGGACGCCAAGATCGGTGGTGAGGTCGAGAATCCACGTCTCGCGATTCATCCGGTGGTACTCGTGCTGCCATCGGGTGAAATAGTCGTCGCCGAATCCGGCCAGCTCCACGCCCGGCCGGGAAATTCGGTTGTACCACCAGATGGCGACGCTGTCGCGCTCGACGAGTTCCAGGAATCCCTGCAGCGCGGCGTCCTCCGTGCTCGATCCCGCGGCGGCGCCGTTGGAGTCGGCCTTCACCAGGCCGCCGCCGTCGGGATATTGGTAGTACAGCGAGCCGGTCGGCAGATATTTGTGACGCTGTTCAGTCAGCGACCACACCGGGCTCCATTCCATCCTGGCGTTCTCGTCGAACGCCTCGGGCACCCAATGGAATGGGCATTCCCCGGCGTTCCAGGAATCGCGTTCGCCGATCTGCCGGTCGCTGTAGCGGCAGACGGCATTGGGGTGGACGGCCCGATCCCCGAGCGAGCGCAACGAGCCGGTGAGGCGGGGCTCGTCACCCTGGAAGACCCCCGAGTAGCGTTCGATGGCTTCGGCCAGTGCGCCGGCCTTGGCCTGCACGTCGCTGCGGCCCTTGCCGCCGCTGCTCATGCGCAGGCCGGTGCGCAGCCCGTCCAGGTCGCGCGCGCGGGCGGCGAAGTTGTGCCCGGCGGTGTAGGTGTGCAGCAGGTCCGTGTCGTTCTCCTGCTTCACCAGGCGGGGCACGAGGCCGGTGACCGGGCTGACCAGATGCTGGTGGTCGGCGAGGAACCGCTCGGGATCCCGGGCCCGGTGCCCTCCGTCCGACGTGGCCGCCTTGACGCGGTCGGTGAACCGCACGGCATCGGGGACGCGCTCGGGCCTGGTGTCGGCGGTGCCGCATTCGGGGCACTGCGGTCTCGCCTGCACCGCGTGCCGCTCCGGCGTCAACGTGAGGGTGTCGAGCGTGATCACGGCGTCTTCCTCCGTACGCGCGCCGGCCAGCCACTTCTGCGCCTCCAGCGCGGCCAGCCGGACCGCGACGGCCACGCCGGCGGGGACGTCCGTGACCGCCAGCGGCAACTCGGGCAGGCCGCCGGCCCGTCGGACGAAGGAGGCGACCGGGTGGTGGCCGCGCAGGCGGTGCTCCAGGCAGGCCCAGCACGCGGACCGTCCGGGCCGGAACAGCGGGCCGATCCAGATCGTCGTGCCCGTCGGCTTGGCCAGCAGCCACGGGCGGCCCTCGCGCAGGCAGGCCCGGTTGATGCCGGCCAGCTCGGAGTGCAGGTAGTGGTCGGTCAGCACGACGGTGAGCCCGGCCTCGGCGCCGCCCAGGCGCAGGCCCGCCTCGTCGGCCGCGCCGGTGAACCACTCGCGCCGGGTGCCGCCCAGCGCCAGCAGCCGCACACTCCCGGCGCGCACCGACTCGCAGGCCGCGTCGCCGTTCAGCCCGGCACGCTCCCAGTAACCCGCCGCCCGCCGATCGGTGCCCGGATCCATCTCGACGACGTGCCCGGCCTCGGCCAGCAGCCCGAGCGCCCGCTCCACGGCGTCCGCCCCGTACGCCGCGGCCAGCTCGCCGACGACCTCGGCGCGGGTGCGGGATCCGTCCAGCAGAGGCGCCAGCTTCTCGATCAACGCGCCGCGCAGAAGGAGCTGACGGTGTTCGGACATGAGAAACACGCCGTGCTCCGGCACCACATGCGCCGCGGCGAACCTGGTGAATCCAATGGCGACCGGCAATTTCGCTCCTTCGGGGGAAAAGAGATTCGGCCCCCCGCGTGGGGGGCCGAATCGACTGTCGTTCAGATCAACAGCTGTTTACGTCGGCGGAAGGGTGAAGCACAGGACGGTGCTGGTACAGCCCCGTGCGATTCCTTCGACATCCGAGAGTTCCTCGATGGTGATGTCCATCGCGGCGATCCTGGTGTCTTCCATGTCCGTCCTTTCGATAATCAGTCGCAGCCCACGCAGAAAACGGAGCTGATTGACGACGGCGCCGTGTCGACGTCCTGGCTCAGGTCCTCGATCGTCAGTTCCGGGGCCGTGCCCATGGAGTGGTCCATGGTTTCCTCCTTTCGGTGATTCCGGGGAACGGGAGCCACTCTGCCCGGCATTCCAGGAATTCGCCATGAAAGCAGACGACAGGAACCTGCCACGGCAACAACCTGAGGCATGGGACGGCGATCGACGGGTCGTCGATGCTTCGTTTACGAAACGTCTACCGGCCGCCCGCACCATTGCCTGCGTTCAGATCGGAACCGTTGGGGGGTCAACGATGCGGTCGATGGGTTTCGGCGTGCTCGGAACTGTCGAGGTGTGGCGGGGGAACGAACGCCTGGAGGTGGGCACGCCACGCAACAGGGCGGTGCTCGCCCGGCTACTGCTGTCGCCCGGGAGGGTCATCCCGGTCGACCAGCTGCTGGACGACCTGTGGGAAGGGGCCCCGCCACCGCAGGCGCTGTCCTCGTTGCGGACGTTCGTCTGCCGGCTGCGTCGCGTGGTCGAGCCGCCCGCCCAGGAACCCGGCAGGCCGTCCGTGCTGATCACCGAGCCGCGCGGCTACGTCCTGCGCGTGGAGGAGGCGGCACTCGACTCGGCCCGGTTCGAGCGGCTGCTGCAGCAGGCCAGAGCGGCCGCCGAGCCACGTACCGCCCTCGACCTGGTCGACGAGGCACTCGGCCTGTGGCGGGGTCCGGCCTACGCCGAGTTCGCGCACACTTTGTGGGCGCGGGGAGAGGCGACCAGGCTGCAGGAGCTCCAGCTCGGGGCGACGGAACGCAGGCTCGACACCCTGCTCGCCCTGGGCCGGCACGCCGAGGCCGTGCCCGCGCTGGAGGCGCACGCGCGCGCCCAGCCCACCCGCGAGGAGGGCTGGCGGTTGCTCGCTCTGGGCCTCTACCGCTCCTCCAGGCAGGGCGACGCCCTTGCCGTACTGGCCGAGGCGCGTCGCTATCTGGCCGATGAGCTCGGCGTCGATCCGGGGCCTGAGCTGCGCAAACTTGAGGCTGACATCCTCGCGCAGACCTCCGAGCTCGACCTGCCGCCGGAGCCGGTGACGATCAGGAAGCCGGTCACCCGCCTGCGCTGCCTCGGCCGGGACGACCAGCTCGCCGCCGCCGGGGCGGCCATGGCCGCCGCCGAGTCCGGCACCGGCGGCAGCCTGCTGTTCGACGGCGTGCCGGGCGCCGGCAGGACCCAGCTCCTGAGGGGGGTGGAGGCCCTGGCCGACATGCGCGGATTCCAGGTGGCGCAGGCGCAGGCGCATCCGCTGGAGAGCGAGTACGACTACGGCGTGGCCCGGCAGATCTTCGAGCCCATCCTGTACGCGCTGCCGGCGCAGGAACGGCAGCGACTGCTCAGCGGGACGGTCGAGCCCGCGGCCGACATCGTCTGGCACAACCGGCCGTCGTCGGGTGGCCCCGGCGCGTTGCACGCGCTCTACCGGCTGGCCGTGCGGCTGGCGGAGCGGGTGCCGCTGCTGATCCTCATCGATGACCTTCAGTGGTGCGACCCCGGCTCGTTGCGCTGGCTGGCCTACCTGGCCAGGCGCATCGAACGGGTGCCGCTCCTGGTCGCCGCGAGCAGGGCGACCGGCGTCCCGGCCGGCGACGGTCAGCTGCTGGAGTCGCTCTGCTCGATCTTCGGCCTCGTGCGCCTGGACGGTCTGCCCCGCGAGGCGGCGGCGGCCCTGGCCGGCGAGCTGTTCGGCGCGGAGCCGGAGCCCGCGTTCGTCTCCTCGTGCCTGCGCGCGACGGGCGGCAACACGTTCCTGCTCACCGAGCACATGCGGGCGCGGGGGGCGGGGGAGCGGTCCACCTCCATCGAGCGGTGGGTGGCCGGCCAGCTCCGCCACGCGGGGCCCGGGGCCGCCGCGCTGGCCGAGGCGGTCGCGGCACTCGACGACGACGCGGAGTTCCACGCTGTGGCCGACCTGGCCGGTCTGCCGGACAGCCAGGCGGCCGCCGCCCTGTCGGCGCTGGTCGGCATGGGGATCCTGGGCGACGGGTCGCCGCTGCGGTTCACCCAGCCCGTCGTACGGCAGGCCGTGCTGGAAGGCGTGCGGGCCGGTGTCCCGCAGTTCGCCCTCAGTCCTTGATGTGCGGCTCCAGCAGCTTCGTCCAGGAGTTGGCGAGCTTCTCGTACTCGGCCGGGCACTTCGCGGCGCGGCCTTCCGGCAAGCCGTCCTCCCCGACCCAGTCGGCGTAGGCCTTGGGGTCGGAGCCGTAGATCCAGCACATGTAGTTGAAGGCCCGCTGCTCGTCCATCGAGTGCTCGTCGTAGAACGGGAGCGCGGCCCGGTCCTGGTCGCCGGCCGACGAGAAGTAGTAGTTGATCGTCTGGACGCTCGCAGAGTCGTCGTCGTTCTGGGACATCATGAACGCGGACAACTGGTCGGCCGCGTCGTCCTCCTTGCCGAGGGCGGGCAGGTCGTAGAGGTCGATCACGGCGTGGCCGAGCTCGTGGTACAGCGTGTCGACGAGGTTGGCCTGGCCGTGCTCGTCGTTCTCCTCCTCGGTCCCGGCCTTGTCGCGATACCGGCTGAAGCCGTCGGCCACGAGCTCGTAGCACATGGTGATCTTCTTCTCGTCCGGGCTGTAGTAGGCGTTCACCTCGCCGCACTGCTCACCGGCCAGGGTGACGTCGTACGGCAGGACGAGCATGCCGTTGAGGCTGGCGGCGAAGCCTTCGAGCACCTTGCCCGGCTTCAGCAGCCGCAGCCCCTCGGCGGCGAGGTCGGTGTCGGCCTCGCCGTACTCGGCGACGAACTTCCCCCCGGCGGCTTGGGTCGCCTTGGGGGCCTCCTCCTTGGCCGCCACCGGCTGCTCCGTGCCGCCGCAGGCGGACAGCATGGTGGTGAGGAGCAGCGCGCCGGCGCCCATCGTGAGCTGATTCCACTTCATCATGTCTCCAGGTCTGAGTTGACCCTCGGATCCTGCAGCCACGATCTTGGCGTCCGATGGACGGATGGTCTCCGCGGTCGGAGTGCGCCACCGGCGTTCCGTCAATGTGCCGTCGATCGGCCGTCGTCGGCGAGGAGGCGCCGCCGCGCTGCCGATCGCTCACCGGCAGGATCCTGAGCCGTCCCGGGATCGCCTGACCGGAGGGGTTCACCGGTTGATGACCGGCTGTCCATGGCCGCGGCGAAGGCTGTCGTGACCCATAACGACAGTACGGAGGAGAAGACATGTCCTGCCACAGACTCGCACTGAGCGTCGCCGCCCTGGCCTTCCTCGCCCTGGGTACGGCGGCCTGCGGCGGCGGGAGCGCCGCCGTGGCCGACACCAAGGGGTGCAAGGAACTGCGAGCCGTCATGACGACCACGCTGACCGAGTTGCAGAGCAAGGCCGGGGACCTTGAGGCGATGAAACAGCTCTACAGCGAGAGCGCGCGGAAGCTCAAGGAGCTGAACGTGGACGAGAAGGTCAAGGAGGCCCAGGACGCGGCCGTCTCCCTGTACGAGGAGCTGGCGGCGATCGGCGCGCCGGAGGAGGCGGACCAGTACACCGCCCAGGCCAGTGAGACCGTGTCGAAGCTCAACTCCGCCTGCGCCGCCTGACGGACGCCGGGCGCCGCCGTGGCCCGCTGCGCCTGCGGCGGGAGCCCCGCGTGGACGGACCGTCCATCAGCCGTCAAGGTGGGTCTCGCAGGATCTGGCGCCATGAAGATCGTGATGACCATCGCCCTGATGACCGCCGTGCCCTTCCTGACCGGTTGCGGCTCCACCTCCGCCGACGCCTGCGACGCGGCGGCGGCGGCCAGTGCGACCTGGGAGAAGGAACTCGGCTCCGCGCAGGGTGCGGAGGCGGTCAAGGGGGTCAACGCCGCGTACGAGGCGGTGCTGACCCAGCAGGCGGGCAAGGCGGACGGCGCGGTCAGGTCGGCCATGAACGACATGGCCGCCGCGCTCGACGCCGCCAACGCCGCCATCGACGCAGGTGACGAGGCGGGCATCGACGCCGCGCAGAAGGGCACGGACGCCAGGACGACGGCGCTGAACTCCGCCTGCCGGGCCGGCTGAGCCAGGCACGTCAGCACCTCCGGACACACGGCCGGCGGCAGATCGTATCTGCCGCCGGCCGTTCTCGTGTGTCCCGCAGGCACCTCCCCGTCCCGCCGGACGCGCACGGACCCGACTACGGCCACCCGCGTGGACGCCCGATGGACGAAGACGTATATCTCCCGTCAACCAGGTGTAGAGGTGCACGACCCATTCTCTCCTCTCATGACTTATCAGCCTTTTCCGCCAGAGCAGACCCTGGCTCCTCCGCTCCCGGCACCTCCCGCACCTCCCGCACCCCCCACACCCGAGCAGGCGACGGCCAAGGGCAGCGTGCTCGAGGTCTTCGAGAAGATCGGATCGGTCGCCGTGCCGGTCGCCGTGGGCATGTACGCCATGCTGTACCTGGGCCTGGCCCAGGTCTACGTGGTGTTCGGCATCACCCCCGAGCAGGCCGGCCTCGACCAGGCGACGATCTTCGGCCGGCTCATCGGCACGCTGATCGAGCTCTTCCTGGTGGCCCTGCCCGGAGTGGGGTTGCTCGTCGCGCTGGGCTGGCTGCTCAACCTGGCCACCCGCGGATCCATCGGCCGGCTGACGCGCCGGCTCCGGGAACAACCCTGGATCGCGGCCACGGCGGGCGCTCTGGTCTCGGTCGTCGCCTACTGGGCCTACTTCGGCACGCTGTGGGACCTGTCCGGCGGCCGGCTCCTGGTGGCCGTCGTACTCGTCGCGGTCCTCGGGCTGCTGGTGCCGTTCCGCCTGATGCGGACCCGCAACGCGGGCCGGGCCGGCATGAAGGTGCTCACCGGCGCGCTGTTCGGCATCGGGCTGGGGCTGATCCTGGTCGCCCAGATGGTCCACGGGGCCGTCGACATCGCCGCCAACGGCAACGGCAACGCCCTGCTGCAGACCGTCGGCTTCCAGAACCAGTGGGCCACCGTGGGCGACGGCGACGGCAAGCCGCTGAACAAGGACAACCCGGACGAGAGGTTCCTGCTCCTGGGCGAGAAGGAGGGCGCCTACGTGCTCTACGACTGCGGCAAGCAGGAGACCTTCCGCCGCTCCATCGAGGGCACCACGCTGGGAAAGATCGAGTTCGACCCGGACTTCGCCGACCCCGATACCGGCGAGGTCAAGGCCTGCGGCTACGCCCTGGAGGCGCAGGACCCCGCAACCGGGGAGCAGTAGCCGTGTCCCGTGAGCGACTGCGTTACTGGTTCGACAACACGATGTCCAAGGGCACGCCCGCCCTGATCGGCTGGCTGGCCGTGGCGTCGGCGGTGCTCGTCGGCGTCGTCACCGTGATCGCCGCGCCCATCGCGGGCGAGAACGGGCCCTGGTGGAACGTCGCCTGGATGAGCCTGCTGCGCACCCTCGATCCGGGCACCATGGGCGGCGACGAGGGCAGCCCGTTCTTCGTCTTCATGATGCTCTTCGTCACCATCGGCGGGATCTTCATCGTCAGCGCCCTGGTCGGCGTGCTCACCGCGGGCCTGGACGCGAAGCTGGAGAACCTGCGCAAGGGCCGGTCCCGCGTGGTCGAGAGCGGGCACAGCGTCGTCCTCGGCTGGTCGGAGGAGGTCTTCGCGATCGTCTCCGAGCTGGCCAAGGCCAAGGAGAGCGAGAAGCGCCCGGTCGTGGCCGTCCTGGCGGACCGGGACAAGGTCGAGATGGAGGAAGAGCTGCGCGACCGGCTCGGTGACGTGGGGCGTACCCGGATCGTGGCGCGCAGCGGCGATCCGGCGGAGCCCACGGCCCTGGAACTGGTGAGCCCGGACACGGCGCACTCGATCCTGGTGCTGCCCACCGACGACGCCGAGCTGATCAAGATCCTGCTCGCGCTGGGCAACCGCCCCTGGGCCGGCACGCGTCCGCCGACCGTGGCCGCCGTGACCGAGAGCGGCAACCTGCCCGCCGCCCGGCTGGCGGGCGGGGCGCACGTCGAGATCGTCGACTCCCAGGACCTCGGCGCCCGCCTGGTCGCGCAGTCCTGCCGTCAGCCAGGACTGTCCACCGTCTACAGCGACCTGCTGGACTTCGACGGCGAGGAGATCTACATCCAGGCCGAGCCCGCCCTCGTCGGCCGGATGTACGGCGAGGCGCTGTTCGCCTACGCCAGCGCCGTGCCGATCGGCCTGCGCCACGGCGACGGCTCCGTGGTGCTCAACCCGCCGAGCCAGAGCGTGATCCGGCACAGCGACCAGCTCATCCTCATCGCCCCCGACGACTCGGCCATCCGCCTGGCGGCGGCGCCGGCCGTGGTGCGTCAGGAGGCGATCGCCCGCCCCGGCGCCCCGCGGCGGGAGCCGACCAGGACGTTGATCATGGGTTCGAACCACCGGCGGTCCAGGATCCTGCGCGACCTGGCGCCCTACCTGCTGACCGGTTCCGAGATCCATCTCGCCGGGCCCGACCTGACCGACCAGCCGCTGCCACCCGGGGTGCTCGTCTCCGCCAAGGAAGCCGACGTCACCAGCCGCACCGCGCTGGAGTCGCTCGGCATCGGCGGCTACGACCATGCGATCGTGCTCTCCGACGGCGCCTACGACGCTCAGAAGGCCGACGCCAGGACCCTGGTGACCCTGCTGCACCTGCGGGACATGCGGACCGGCGTGGCGATCGTCAGCGAGATGAACGACGAGCGCAACAGGAAGCTCGCCGAGATCGCCGAGGCCGACGACTTCGTGGTCGGCGGCAAGCTGGTCAGCCTGCTGCTCACCCAGCTCGCCGAGAACCGGCACCTGGGCCAGGTCTTCGAGCAGCTCTTCTCCCACGAGGGCTCGGAGATCTACCTCAAGCCGGCGAGCGACTACATCGTCCCGGGCGCCACCGCCACGTTCGCCACCGTGATCGAGGCGGCCAGGCGCCGCGGCGAGAGCGCGATCGGCTACCGCCTGACGGCCGCCGCCGGTCAGGCACGTCAGCACGGAGTCACCCTCAACCCGGACAAATCGGCCCCGCTGACGTTCCGGCCGGGCGACAGAGTGATCGTCCTCTCCGAGGACTGACAGCGGACCGACAGCGGACTGACGGAGGAACGGACGACATGGCGCAGGACCTGAGATTCTCCGTGCTGGGCCCGGTGCGCGCCTGGCGCGGCGACCAGGAGCTGGATCTGGGCTCGCCGCAGCAGCGTCTGGTCCTGGCCATGCTCCTGCTGGCCGGAGGCCGGGCGGTCGGCAACGACCAGCTCGTGGACGCCGTCTGGGGCCGGGAACAGCCGCGCACCGCGCTCAGCACGCTGCGCGCCTACATCTCCAGGCTCCGCCGTGTGCTCGGCGACGGTGTCGTGTTCTCCATCGGGGACAGCTACGCCCTGCACGGCGGCCTGCGTGACGTCGCGGAGGTGGACGACCACGAAACTGAGCCGGACGGGTCTGAACGGTTGTATGAATGACGACCAGCGTGCCGAACGAGTCTGAACGATCCTGCACATCGTTTGGGGATCTTCGTCATGGGCGGGGGCGCAGTCTCGCCATCGGGCTCCCACGCGGGAGGTGGGCAACAGGAGCAGAACGGCAAGCACCAAGGGGCTCTTCAGAGGGGGCCCCGCCAACGTGGTGAGCACGGTCGCGGTCGATCCCCGCCCGAGAATCGACATCGTTCACCAGGTCAAGGAAGACGCCGTAGAGCTGGATCCAGTCACCGGGAGCGTGTCGGGCACCGGCCAACCGGCGCATGGTGCGTTCTTCCTCTCATCGTACGGAGCCCGCGCGGACAGTAGCTTCGGCCTGGCGGAACCCTCCTGCCATGAGAATCCTCCTGCTCAAGGCTCTTGGCCAGGGGCGATCCACACCCTTTGAGGAACGCAGCACTAGGCGTTCAGCTTCGTCAGGAGGGCGCGGACGTCGGCCGCCTCGGATAGCGAGAGCCGCTCGAAGAGGGACAGCGCCTCTGTCAGGCAGGCTTGGGAGCGGCCCGGCTGCCCCAGTTCCCGCAGCGCCTGACCCAGGACGGTCAGTGCCATGCCCTGCCCCCACTCATCGCCCGACTCCACGAGCATCGTCAGCGCCTCTTCCGCGCATTCCAGCGCCCGCTCGGCCATCCCAGCCGCCAGGTACGCCTCCCCAGTCCGGAACAGCGCACCTCCCTGAAGGGCGGGCATCCTCATCCGCGCGTACTCGGTGACCGCCGTCCGCAGCTTGAGCACCGCCTCCTGCGGCCGCCCTGCGCCGCACAGCACGATGCCGTATTGGTAGGCGGCGTGGGCGTCGTCCTGCCCGTCCCTGAGGTCGAGCATGATCCGCTCGGCCTCGCCAGCGGCTTCGAGCGCCTCGTCGTGACGGCCCACGGCGGACAGAGCGCGGGCCAGGTTGCCGAGCCCGGTGGAGAGGTAGGCCAGGTCGCCGATCGATCGCGATGTCTCGACCGCCTGCTGGTAGCAGGTCACCGCGGTGGACCTGTCGCGTCGTTCGTTCGCGCACAGCGCCAGCAGGTTGAGCGCTCTGGCGTAGGTTGCCAGGTCGCCGTGCTCGAGGCTGAGGTCGCGGCTGGCCATGCCGTCGGCCGTGGCGGCGTCGTGGTGGTTGCGATCCACCCGGGTCAGGCCGCGCGTGACTCGGGCGATGGCGAGCGAAACCTGGTCGCCGCGTTCCTCTGCCGCGCCCACGAGCAGATCGGCGATCCGATCGATGCGGGCGTGGTCGGCGTCGAAGCCGACGCCGTCGATGCCCATGTCGAACAGGACCACGGCCTGGCGCAAGTCGCACCCGGGGGTGCGGGCGGCCTGCTCGACGTAGCCGAGCAGGCTCTGTTCCTCCTCGTTGATCCAGCCGATGGCGGCGGCGTCGTCGGCGAAGGACATTCCCGCCGAGCGGGTGGCCGCCGACGCCGAGCGGGTGTCCCCGGGCATGATCATTTCCATCGCCGCGCACACCGAGGCCAAGGAGAAGTCGAGCAGCCGGTCGAGGGCGGCCCGCCGCACCTCTGGATCGTCACAGCGGGAACGGGCGTAGATCTTCAGCAGGTCGTGGAAGCGGTAGCGGCCGAGCGAGGGTGACTGGAGCATGCTGACGTCGACCAGCCCCTCGCAGACGTCCTCCGCGGCGTGCTCGGGCAGGCCGAGGAGCGCCGCGGCTGCCGCGATCGGCAGATCCCCTCCATCCGGTACGGCCAGCAGCCGAAAGGCCCGCGCGTGGGTGTCGTCGAGCTGCTCGTATCCCAATGTGAACGTGGCCTCGATTGCCAGATCGCCCGCACGCAGCTCAGCCAGCCTGCGCCGCTCGTCGGAGAGCCGGTCGCGCATGCCGGCCACGCTCCAGTTCGGCCTGGCGGCGAGTCTGGCGGCGGCGATCCTGATGGCCAGCGGCAGGAAGCCGCAGGCGGCGACAAGGTCCATGGCGGCGGGCCGCTCAGCCGCCACACGTGCTTCCCCGGCGATCCTGCCCAGCAGACGCAGCGCCTCGACGGGGTCGAGCACCTCCAGGTTCATCTGGCGGGCGCCGCTGAGGTCGGTCAGCCTGGCCCGGCTGGTGACGATCACGCCGCAGAGTGACGAGCCCGGCATCAGCGGCCGGACCTGTCCGGCGTCCGAGGCGTTGTCGAGCACGACCAGAACCCGCCGGTCGGCGAGCACCGAGCGGTAGAGCGCGGCCCGCTCGGCGAGGTCCTCCGGCGCCTCATCCAGACCGAGCGCGCGCAGGAACGAGCCGAGCGCCGTCCCGGGTTCCAGCGGCTCGGCTCCCCAACCACGCAGGTCCACGAAGAGCTGCCCGTCGGGGTAGTAGCCGGCGAGCTGGTGGGCGACGTGCACGGCCAGGGTGGTCTTGCCGACCCCGCCCGCCCCGGCGACCGCCGTGACGACCAGGGCGGAGGTCTCGCCGGAGCGCAGCGCGGTCACCATGTCCTCTATCTCGCACGCGCGGCCGGTGAAGTCGGCCGAGTCGGCAGGTAACTGCCGTGGCGCGTGCGTGATCGGCGCGTGGGCGGCGGCGGGGCGGGCAGGGGCGCGGCCGAGCTCGGGGTCGGCGCTGATGATGCGCTGGTACAGCTCGGCCAACTCCGGCGAGGGGTCCACACCGAGTTCGTCGGCCAGCAGCCTGCGGGTGTCGGTGTAGACGCCGATCGCCTCGGCCTGCCGTCCGGCGCGATACAGCGCCAGCATGAGCAGGCCGCGCAGGCGCTCCCTGGTTGGATGTTCCGCGCACAGGGCGGTCAGCTCGCTGACGACCTCAGCGTGCCTGCCTTCGTCGAGGTCGGCGTCGAGGCGGTGTTGAAGCGCGGCGAGCCGTTGCTCGCTCAGGCGGGCGCGCTGGGAGTCGGCAAACAGTCCGGAGAGCCCTGCCAGTGGCTCGCCCTGCCACAGGGCCAGCGCCTCGGCGTAGCGGCCTTCGCCGTACAACTCGTGAAGCTCGGCGAGGTCGCTCGCCCCGCCCCGCAGCGCGTAGCCGTCGCCGATGGACCTCAGCGCGTCCGTGCCGAGCACCGCGCGCAGCCGCGAGACGTAGGTGCGCAAGATCTGGAGCGCGGTACGCGGCCGCGTCTGATCCCACACCGCGTCCATGACCTGCTCGTTGCTCACGGCCCTGCCCCGTGCCAGGAGAAGTACGGCCAGCACCAGGCGCTGTTGCGGCGAGCCGAGCTCCAGCTCCTGCCCGCCGCGCCAGGCCCGCACCGGGCCGAGCAACGAATAACGCAGGTCTTCGGCCATGCCCATCCATTTCCGGTCAATCCACAGCAGAGACGATCACTCTACCTAGCTGAACAGCTCGGTAGAGTGATGAGCAGCTCGGCCGAGTGCTGCGTTCCTCAAGGGGTGTAGGTGAACCGTCGGCGTAGCTGCCGCGGTGGCGGTGGTGGACGTCCCTGAACTGAGGTGCCCTGATGATTCCGGACAGCCGTCCAATGGGCGTAGCCTATGCGGCCGTTGGTGTCGAAAGGGACTCGTTGAGCACTTCGAAGGGTGGCTGGTAGCCGAGCGCCGAATGCAGGAGCCGCTGGTTGTAGAACCCTTCGATATAGCGGATGACCTGCCGTCTTGCCTTGGCTCGGGTGGTGAAGACGAAGCGGTGCAGCCACTCGTTCTTGATCGCGGACAAGAACGATTCGGCCATCGCGTTGTCGTAGCAGACACCGGTCCGGCCGACCGAGCGGCGGATCCGCCTGCCGCTCGGGGAAGTGACCGCCCTCAGGGAAGGGACCGCCTTGCCTGGCCGGCCGCCCATGCGGCAGGACGACCAGGCCTACGCTCAGCCGGGCTGGGACTACGGCCAGTCGAAGATCGGTGTCGTGTTCGCGCGGCTGCGTACGCAGGACGGCCGGCATCTGTTCACGGTGAAACAGCCTGTCGCCAACGAGCAGGCGTGCCTGGAGTACGAGAGCACGGTCGCTGACCGGGAGCAGATGCACCAGGCCATCGTGATGATGGGGTGGCGGCCGACCGTGCGGATCGTCAAGACTCGGCGTACGGCCGCGCTCGAAGGGCTGAACGTCTGTGTGGACGAGGTCGAGTACGCCGGGATCTTCATGGAGCTGGAGCGCACCGTGAGCGCGCAGGAGTCCGGCGCCGATGTGCAGGCCGAGCTGGACGCGTGGGCGCGCTCGCTCGGGGTCGCTCTGGAGCGCACCGGCGACACCTACGACTCGCTGGTGCGCTCGGCTGTGGCCGCGGCCTAGCGAGTGCCGCATCAGGCGATGTTCGCCCTGCTTCCGCGGGCACGGAGTAGTGAGTCTGGCAGGGTTCGGGCATGAGCGATCATGAGTTGGACGATGGGGTGGTTCGGCTTCGCGAGTGGGCCGATGAGGATGCCGGCTGGTATGCCGAGAGCGTGCGTGACACGCGGATTCAGCGGTTCACGACGGACTCGCCAACTCTGGATGCTGCGGAGGTGGTGGCGGCGATCGTCCGGTTGCGCGGGTCTGGCGCCGAGGAGGGCTTCCTTATCTGCGACTCGGTCACCGGGCAGCGGTTGGGCAACATCGCGCTGCGGCATGACGGGAAGGCCGGGGAGATCTCCTACTGGGTGGCAGCCGAGGTGCGTGGGCGCGGGGTGGCGACCCGGGCCGTGACCTTGTTCAGTGCCTGGACATTCCAGACCGTGGGTCTGAGCGAGCTGTGGCTTCGTGCTCATCGCGACAACGTCGTCCCACAGCGGGTGGCCTCGCGTGCAGGGGTCCATCGTGATCCTCAGCGCGACAAGACGCAGGAGGTGAAGGGCGAGATGTGGCCGATGCTCGGCTATGCGCTGTCCCGGCCCGGTGCGTCATCGGGGGACGATCTCAGGAAACGTTCGCTTTGAGGACGACCTCGGGCTGGATCGCGGTGCCCACCCGCCCCCTCATCACGGGGCGGGGAACTCCTGGGCAAGGTCGCCGGTCGGGAGGCCATGGTGAATGTCTGCGGCGTAGCCGTGGCGAGATCGCAGGGGTAGAGCTGGCCACCTCACCCGACGATCAGTTCATGGTGAACGTGGGAACCACCTCGGGGTTCCCGTCTGGGCCCGGCCATCCAGGCCGGGTGCAGCGGGTTGGCGCGTTGTTCGCCGACGACCGCGGGGTGGGGCGGTGGAGCCGGGTTCGGCGTCGGAGACCCACAGCGGGGTACTGTCACGAGCGGCCAGAAACTGTACGTTGCCGCCGAACGCCTTGTGCTTCTGGCTGAACCAGAGGTCGTTGCCGTTCTCACGGAGACCCGCGACGTGGTCGGAGGCGATCAGCGTGCCGTCGAGGATCACGTGGGTCATGCCCTCGCCTCGGCAGCGGCCGAGAACCTCGTGCAGGTCCGGCGCCTGGCCGGCGAGGACGTCGATGCGTTCGTGGAGGTAGCGGTGGCCGGTTGCCTGGGAGACGCCGGCGTCACGGGCGAGGCGCAGTGGACGATCTTGTGAGAGAGAACCGTCCTACCAAGGGTCCAATGCCTGTCTGCAGCCTGGGCTTCCCCGACCCGGCCGACCCAACTGGCGCCTTCCACAAGCCCGTTGGTCACGTCGCTGAGAAAACGTCACTTACTGACCTCGAACCTTGCGCCTGCCGAAGATTCCATCCACGCAGGTCAAGCCGCTTGTGAGTATTCGTGGAGAACGCCGCCGAGGCTTCCTCAACGAGTCGATCACGGCCGCGATCGGGGTGCGCGTCGGCCCAGGCGCGGATCTTGCCCACCGCCGTCGCTGGATCCCAGGGGGCGCGACGTCGTCCACGACGGCGCGAGGGATCTCGTGCAGCCGATTCAGCGAGGTCAGCGTGGATCTCCAGCGGCGAGGCCCGGTTCCGGCCGGGACGGCTGGCGGTGGGAACGTGTCAGACGGCCGGGCGGCCGCAGGTGACGTCCTTACCGGGCAGGACACCGTCGACCAGGTAGCTGGTGACCTTGGTGTCGACGCAGGCGTTGCCCGCCGCGAGGTAGACGCCGTGGCGGAAGGCGCCGTTCAATGTGATCATGCGGGAGCCGGTCAGCGCCCGGTGCATGGCCTGCTGGCCCGGATAGGGCGTCGCGGGGTCGCCGGCCGCGCCGACGATCAACGCCGGTACGGAGTTGCCGACCCTCGTGGGCGCTTCAAGCGGCTTGACCGGCCAGAACGCGCACGGGGTGATGTTGTGGACGAGCGGTCCGAACAGTGGTTCGGCGGCGCGGTGCCGCTGGATGTCGCGGTAGTAGGTCGCCGGGTCGCGGGGTGCGGCCCGGTCACCGCACAGGATCGCCGTGCCCGCCCGGTCCGACGCCTCTCCGGCACCGGTGAACAGGCCGTCGAGGAATTCCTTCAGCGAGGCGGGCGGCGGTGTCTCGCCGCCGCGGCTCAGCGCCCGCGCCTCCTCGGCGAGGACGGCATAGGACTGCGGGCCGTCGCTGTAGAGGCGTGCGAACAGCCAGTACGGCACGACATGGGCATCGACGCGGTATCCGCCGATCTCCACGGGATGCCGGTTGATCTTCTCTACGGTCGCCAGGACGGCGTCACGTGTCCCGCCCAGCCCGTACTCCTTGTCATGTGATGCGGTCCAGGACGCCCAGCGCCGCAGCGCGGCGTCGATCGCGGGGGCGGCGCGTGAGAACATGCGCGGGCCGTACACCCGCGGGTCGACGGCGCTGTCGAGCACCACCCGGTCGGCCCGCGAGCCGAACATCTGCAGGTAGGTCGCACCCAGGTAGGTGCCGTAGGAGTAGCCGAGGTAGGACAGCTTCTGCTCGCCGAGCGCGGCCCGGATCACGTCCATGTCGCGTGCGGTGTTCCTGGTCGTGGCGTACGGCAGGGTCTGGAGATTGCCCTTGGCGCAGCCCGCAGCCAACTGTTCGGCGAGGCGCACCCCCTCATCGAAGGTACGCCGGTCGGGTCCCGCCGAGCGGAGGAAGGTGTCGGTCTGCCATCGGCAGCTGATCGGTGTGCTGCGGCCGACGAATCGGGGGTCCATGCCCACCAGGTCGTAACGGGCCGCGACCTCGGGCATCTCCTTGCCCAGGAGCGTCATCGAGAGGCCGGAGCCTCCCGGCCCGCCGGGGTTGAGCAGCAAGACGCCGCGGCGCCGGGAGGAATCGGTGGCCTTGATCCGGGAGAGCGCGATGGTAAGGGTCCGCCCCTGCGGTCTGCGGTAGTCCATCGGGACCAGAACGGTGGCGCATCGAGCACCGGCGGCGTCCATCTGTTCGCCCATCTGATCGCCGGGTCCGGTTGCGCAGGCGCGCCAGGTGATCGTCTGATGGTGGAAGCGGTCCAGGGGGGTGGCCGCCTGCGCCGGTCCGGCGGCGCCCAATCCGATTCCGGCCGTGAGTGCTACTGCGGCAGCCGTTCCACTCTTGATGAGGAGCATGCGTCATTCCTTGGTGAAGGGGTTGTTTCCTGCGGATCCAGCACGCGTCGAATTTCGACGCTCCGGTAATGATGTGTCCGGTCTCAGGGGTGCCCCCTGTTGATCATTGATCACCGGCTGTATCCAAACTAGGGGCCTGAGCAGCCCCTGGACATCGTGCGGAAGGTCGATCCGGGCCCTGCCACCGGCACACCAACCGCCCGCTTCTCTGCAACCGCTGCCCTAACGACGACTCCTCCCAAAGGAGGACAAAGCGGGTCAGGCTGGCGGCTACCTTCGTCTCATGAACGTCGTGCGACGATGGGGCCGCTGGTGGCGCGGCTTGCCGGTGATGGTCGCCGACAGCCTGCTGGCCGGTGTGTCGACCGCGCTGGCGGTGACGCAGGCCGCCTTGTCCGCCCATGACCCGGTCGTGCTGGCGTACCTGCTGGCGGTGCTCACCAGCGCGCCGCTGGTGCTGCGCAGGCGTCACCCCATCCCCGTCCTTGCGGTGATCACGGCGGGCCTGATCGGCTGCGGCCTGGCCGGCTACCCCAACGGATTCCAGGCCCCGCCGGTGCTGGTCAGCCTCTACACCGTCGCGGCCTACCGTCGGGAGGGCTACCGCGACGGCGTCCTGGCCCTGGTGTTGATGGCGGGCATCCTCGTTCCCGACCTCATCAGGTCCGGGCTGACCTTCGCGATCGTCAAAAGCCTGGTCGAGAACGCGCTTCAGCTCGGCGCGGCCTGGGCCATCGGGGAGGGGGTGCGCAGCCGCCGGCTGCGCCACCAGGACCTCATCGAGCACGCCCGCCACCTGGAGATCGAACGCGAGGAGAAAGCCCTGCGAGCGGTCGCCGAAGAACGCGTGCGCATCGCCAGGGAACTGCACGACGTGGTCGCCCACCACCTGTCGGTCGTCTCGATCCAGTCCGGTGCCGGCGGCCGCCTGATCGACACCGAGCCCGACGCCGCACGCGAAGCGTTCACCGCGATCGCCGCCACCACCCGCGAGGCACTGGCCGAACTCCGGAACATGCTGTCGGTCCTGCGCCTCACGTCCGACACCGGCGAGGACTCCTACGCCCCGCAGCCGGGGCTGGCCCAGCTGGACACGCTGCTGGAACGCTCCCGCCTGTCCGGCCTGTCGATCCGGCGGGAAACCTCCGGTCAGGTACGCCCGCTGCCGCCCGGCGTGGACCGGTGCCTGTACCGCATCACCCAGGAATCATTGACCAACGTGCTCAAACACGCCCCACACGCCGACGTGACCCTTACCCTGACCTACCAGCCCGCCGCAGTCACGCTGCAGGTCGGCAACAACGGCCCGGCCACCACCGGGCACAGCGCCGACGGGCACGGCCTGATCGGCATGCACGAACGAGCCACCCTCTACGGCGGCACCCTCACCGCCGGCCCACGTACGGACGGCGGCTTCACCGTGACCGCGCACCTGCCCGCCTCCCCACTCGCCGAGCCCGCTTTCGCCACGGCCCACCCGCAGCAGAGCGCACCACGACCCGGGGCACCCCGATGACCGGCCCCGGCACCGACCGCGGGACCATCCGCGTCCTGGTCGTCGACGACCAGGCCCTGGTCCGCGCGGGCCTGGTCGCCCTCCTCCGCACCGACGCCGCTCTCGCGGTCGTCGGCGAGGCCGCCGACGGCCACGAAGCCATCGCCCAGGCCGCGGCGACCGCCCCGGATGTCATCTTGATGGACATCCGCATGCCCAACCTGGACGGCGTCGCCGCCACGCGCCACATCCTCGCCCACGCCGCCGGCCCGGCACCGAAGATCCTCATCCTGACCACCTTCGACCTGGACGAACACGTCTTCGCCGCCCTGCGCGCCGGCGCCTCGGGATTTCTGCTCAAGGACACCCCCGCCGACCAGATGCTGGCCGCGATCGCCACGGTCGCCCGCGGCGAGGTGCTGCTGGCGCCCAGCGTCACCCGGCGCCTGGTCCACCATTTCGTCACCGCGCCCGAACCCAACCGGCGCCGGCCCGAGGAACTCGCCCGGCTCACCAGCCAGGAAACCGCCGTGCTCCACCTGGTCGGCCAGGGCCTGACCAACCAGCAGATCGCCACCCGCCTGAACATCGCCGAGGCCACCGTCAAATCCCACCTGGGCCGCCTCATGACCAAGCTCAAGCTGTCCAGCCGCGCCCAAGCCGTGGTCATCGCATACGAGACCGGCTTGATCGTCCCTGGAGCCGGAGACCGCACCTGATGCCCAGCAACTCACCGGTTCGGGAGCATCGGCGGCACCGACTACGACGGCCCGTACGACGGCAAGGAGCTCGACTCCATCGAGGTCGCCGGTGACCACAAGATCGCCTTCCGGCTGAAGCGTCCGTTCGGCAACTGGCCGTGGATCGTCAGCATGCCGGCCTTCGCGCCGGTGCCGGCCGCGGCCGACACCAAGCCGGAGACGTACGGCGAGCACCCGGTCGCCAGCGGCCCGTACCAGGTGACGAGCTTCCGCAAGGGGTCGCAGGCGGTGCTGGACCGCAACCCGAACTGGACGGCCGACAGCGACCAGGTGCGGTTCGCCGGCCCGGACAAGATCGTCCTTGACATGGGCCTGAACAACGACACGATCGTGCAGCGCCTCATCGACGACAAGGGCGAGGACCAGACCGCGATCAGCAACGCGCTCATCTCGCCGTAGCAGTTCCAGTCGGATCGAGTCCGACCCGTCGATCTTCGACCGCATGGCCAACAGCCCGTCGGGCTACTTCCGCTACGGCGGCGGCTGTCGTGGGTGGACCGGGTGATGCCGGTGGCTGTGACGAGGGCGCCGCCGAGTGGCGACGTAGCCGGCCGAGGTTGATCGGCTCCCCGCGCACGCTCCTCCGCCGGCACGCCGACAGAGCGCGCCGGCAGGCCATCACCTTCCGGAACGTGACATCCGGTGGCGCAGGGCCTCAGCCGGCGACGAGCCGGACCTGGTCCGCCTGCTCACGGTGGCGACGCAGCTCGCAGGCGCCGGGTGCGATGCCGGTGAAGGCGTGTTCCGGGCGCGCGAGATAGGCGGTCGCGTTCTCCTCGACGGTCAGCACGCCGAGCACCAGTGTGCCGCTGGACCGGTCAGGGGTGGAGAACGCCACGGTGCCACTGCGGTCGGCCATCGGAGCTGGTGCCGGAGCACCAGTAGCTCAACGTCCTTGGACAGACCAGAGCGCATGAGCACCGTCAGCAGACCGATCAGACCTCTTACCGGCCGGTGGACAAGCGAGAGCTACACCCTGCGATGGTCCCAGTTGTCGCTCTGGTCGCACGGCGAATCCCCGCTCCCACTCGAAACCATGTTTCGAGTGGGACGGGTGTCGTCGAATCGTTCTATGTCAGTTCTACGAAGGTGGGATTGGTGTAGCACCAGAGGTCGTGCCAGGGGTTCTCGTTGCGGCCTGTGTCCGCCGCCGGCTCCATCCCGCCGGGAGCGCTGCGCCTGCCGTCGGTGCCACGCAGCCGGAAGTAGAACGGCTCGCGCACGTCGCGGAACTTGTAGTGGAACTGGGCGACCCGGCCCTTGCCCTTCGGCATGAACGACTCGACCACACTCACGTCCGGGGCGGTGAAGACGTCGGGGTCGGCGGCCGGCCCGGTGATCGCACCACGGATCAGATCCAGGCGGGCGAGCCGGGGGATCTCTTCATTGGCGTTAGGACGGCCGGCGAGATCGACGGAAATGGTGACGGTGACGTCGTCGCCGCGCCGCACCGACAGCCGTCCGCCGAATGTGGCCGGGGCATTGCCGGGGGCGTGCGCGTCGACGTGCAGCCCGTCGATGAGGCCGCCCATCGACACCCAGGATCGCCCGGCCTTGATCGCCTCCATGACCGCGCCATAGCTGCGTGAGGTCGTCCCTACAACCGTGCGGCTGAACTGACCGGGCCAGAAGTCGGCGTGCCGCAGCGGGACGCCGCCGTCGATGGGATCGGGGTATCTACCGTGCTGGTCGTACCAGTCAGCAGGTCGGGAGGGCTCGACGATCGTGTCACCGTTGTAGAAGTGGCCGTCGGAGTTGGCAGTGATCCACCAGCCCTTGCCCTCGGCGAGCATCGAGTCCCACATGCCGCCCAGGATTCCGGTCATGGAGTCGAAGCCGCCGTACGTCGGGAAGTGTTCCGGCCGCCAGCCGGCCCAGGAGTCGGCGTCGGCGGTGTTGTTGAAGTCGCCGCGGGCCCTGGGTTCGTTCTGGGCGCCAGGCGCGCCCTCCATGCCGACTGCGATGTTCGGCGCCTTGTCGCGATAGGTGCGCAGGTCACGCGGGGAGTACCTGCCGCGCCGCATCACGTGGTTGATCAGGAACAGCGCGGAACTCGCCGAACCCGTGCGCAGCGCGGTCTCGAGCCAGGCGAGCGCCTCCAGCGCCTTGGCCTCGTTCGCCGGGCTGCTGGCGCCGGTGCCGTTGATCCTGGAGTCGAAGAGCCGCTCGAACGCGCGCAGCAGTTGGATCTCATCGCGAGCACCGTCGAAGAACACCGTGGCGTGCTCGCCTCCGGGAACGTTCCATTCGAGTCCCTGCCACAACAGCAGCCCAGGGTGCTTGGCCCGGGAGGTGAGGATGTCGGCAAAAGTGGACTCGACCGCGAACTTCTCGTGCGCGGCGTGCCCGTGGTCGGTGATGACCAGCCAGTCCAGGCCGTGCTTGAGAGCGCCCGCAGCCTGCTGCTCAATGGTGTACATGCCGTCGTAGCTGTACTGCGTATGAACGTGATGGTCGCCGGCCAGCCAGTGAAGCGCGCGGGAGCCTCTGCTGGTTGCGGCGGCGGGACGCGTGGTCAGCCCTCCCAGAGCGGTGACGCCGAGACTGCTGATGCCGAGCAGCCCACTGTTCAGCAGAAAGCGGCGCCGACCGAGGTCGGCGGGCGACAGCTCGGTCTCTGAGACGGACAAGTCGGCGAACGCAGCCGTTCCTTCCGGTGCGCTGTGGGAGTGTGCATGGGTGCGGCACATGGGACATACCTTTCATCTGGAATACCTGGTGCGTCGTTCTCGGGTGGCCCATGAGCTTGCGCACGAAGTGGGGCGGAGCAGGTGAACCTGCGGCCCTTCGTCACGCTCGCAGAGGAGCGTGACGGCTTGCATGGGGAGGAAGCGAATGCCGGGCGACTTCTTGCCGAACGGCGGAAGGCTCCGGCGAGCCATCTGTGGCGCTGTTCGGGGCGCCTCTGCGCTGCCAGGCCTCCCCAGCGTCTCCAACAGGTCAGGTGGTTCCCGGCGCTGCGGTTCAGTGCGGTGGCGTGGGTTGGCTGCGCTTGATCCAACAGCGGCTGCCGACTGGGAGAAGGCCCCAGCCGCGATCTTGCATGTGACTGTCGGCCTGCTGGTACGGCAATGGGGCGGTCAGTCTGTCTGACATCCGTGCGTGACGCCCGAGAAGGCGGTGGTGCTGTGCGTGGACGAGAAGAGCCAGATCCAGGCGCTGGACCGCTCCCAGCCGGTGCTGCCGATGATGCCCGGCATGCCTGAGCGGCGTACCCACGACTATCTGCGGCACGGCATCACCAGCCTGTTCGCCGCGTTCAACATTGCCGACGGGACCGTGATCGGCCAACTGCACCGCCGCCACCGGGCGATCGAGTTCAAGAAGTTCCTGACCTCGATCGACAAAGCGGTGCCGGCCGGACTCGACGTGCACCTCGTGTGTGACAACTATGCCACCCACAACACTGCCGAGATCAAGGCGTGGCTGGGCAAGCACCCCCGCTTCCACGTCCACTTCACCCCGACCGGATCCTCCTGGGTCAACCAGGTCGAGCGATGGTTCGGCCTGCTGACCGACAAGCTGATCCGCCGTGGCGTCCACACCTCCGTGAAGGCTCTCGAGAACGACATCAAGGCATGGATCGACACCTGGAACGAGGACCCGCGGCCGTTCACCTGGACCAAGACCGCCGACGAGATCCTCAAAACCCTCGCCGACTACCTCGCCAAGACTAAGCCGCTGACCACCGAAAACCAGCAAGATACTTAAGTGTGAAACTTCCGGCGCATGACACTAGTGAGCCGGGTTTGAGATTCGGTCGCAGTAGCGGCAGATGCGGTCGAGGATCTGGTCGGCGGTCTTGGTCCACCTGAACGGCCTGGCGTCCTCGTTCCAGACCTTGATCCACTCCTCCAACGCGGCCTTGAGAGCCTCCAGAGAGCAGAAGTTGCCCCGCTCCAGGCAGCGGCGTTCCAGTTCGGCGAACCAGCGCTCGACCTGGTTGATCCAGGAGGAGTAGGTCGGGGTGAAATGCTGCGTGAAGCGCGGGTGGGCCAGCAGCCAGGCGTGCACCACCGGCGCCTTGTGGGTGGACAGGTTGTCGCAGATGAGGTGGACCGCCAGGCCTGGGTCGACCTGGCGGTCGATCTCGTCCAGGAAGTCGCGGAAGTCGACGGCACGGTGACGGGCCGACAGCTTGCCGATCACTTTGCCGGTGGCGGTGTTGAGCGCGGCGAACAGGCTGGTGATGCCGTGCCGGACGTAGTCGAAGCTGCGCCGCTTGGGCACGCCGGGCAGCATCGGCAGTACCGGAGCGCTCCGCTGCAACGCTTGGATCTGCGGTTTCTCGTCAACGGCGAACACCGCGGCATGGGCCGGCGGGGCCAGATGCAGCCCGACCACATCCCGGATCTTGTCGATCAGCAGCGGATCAGTGGAGATCTTGAAGTTCTGGGTGCGCCAGGGTTGCAGCCCGAACGCCCGCCAGATGCCGGCCACGCTGGTCGGCGAGATGCCCACCTGGCGGGCGAGTTCTCGTTTGGACCAGTGCGTGGATCCGGCCGGCACCTCCTCCAGCGTGCGCACCACCACCTCCTCCACCTGGGCGTCGGTGATGGTGCGCGGCACGCCCGGCCGCGGCTCGTCGGACAGCCCGTCCAGCCGATGGGCCAGGAACCGGCTGCGCCAGCGGGCCACCGTCTTACGGTCCAGCCGCAGCCGCAGCCGCAGCCGCAGCCGCAGCCGCAGCCGGGCCGCCACCGCCACGTTGCCACCGCCCTCGGCGCAGGCCAGCACGATCCGGGCCCGCATCGCCAGCCCCTGAGCAGTCGAGCGACGCCGGGCCCAGCCCGTCAACGTCCGCCACTCGTCCTCGGATAACACCACCGGCTCGAGCCTGCTGTCTGCCATCTCTCCAGCAGACCTCAACAGACAGACATCGTCACCACCGCTCAGGCGAATTGAAACGGAACGCACCTCACGTGGCGTCCCTGATACTCACGACCGGCTCACTAGCTGGATGAGTTCGCCGACCTGCTCGGGGACGAGCCTGTCCAGGTCGGCGACACTGACACGGTGGAAGGTGTGAGCCTGCACGGTGAGCGCGCCTGCAGGAGGGTGACCGCCCATCGGACCATGTCCGGCAGGGGTGAGGCGCGCACTTCGGATTCCTCCGGTCGCCAGAGCGAGATGATGGGGCGACCGCCGCGCACCGCGACGACGATGCCGGTGGCAGATGGAAGGTCGGCTACCAGCTGTATCGCCGACAGCACGTCGGCGGGGGTCTTGCCGACGCCGGAGGACAGGGCCATGTTGACCCGGTTGTGCTCAGGTCCGTTGAGCCGAACCTGGAATTTCAGGACGCCGGAGCGGTCGGTGCCTGACAGCCACCCGCCAGGCCCGTCCACGCCGCGTGCAGCCTGCACGTCGACCAGGTCAAGCATGTCTGCCACCGTGTCGTCCGAGGTCATGAGCCGGATCTCCAGGTCGGGCCGGTCGGCGTCAGGGTCGGTGGCGACCATGAAGCTGAACCGGCCCGGCCCGGTGGAGGTATGCCGATGATTGCTGTTCGGCGATTGTGCGGAGCTCGCGCTGCAGGTGCCAGGTGGCGAAGCGTTCGAGTAGGCGACGGTGCTCGACATCGTCGATGCCGGCGAGCCACTCAGTCACCCACCGCTGAAACAGCAGCAGATGTCGGTCGACGACCGGTAGCACGCCGTGCGGCCTTCTACCGTCGGGAGCATGCCCGGCACCGGCCCGACAGATGGTCCTCGGAATCGGAGCTCAGCGGCCGGTCGGCGGAGCGCCGCTACACTCGGCCGGGTGTCCAGACGACAGGAGATCGCCGACGTGGCGATCGGGCTCCTCGCCGCGGAAGGCATGCGCGGCCTGACCCACCGCGCCGTCGATCGGGCGGCAGGCCTGCCGGAAGGCTCCACGTCGTACTATTTCCGCACGCGGCAGGGGCTGCTCCAGGCCGCGGTCGAACGCCTGGCCGAGCACACCGCCACCGAGATCGCCGCGCTGAAGCAGCGACTGCAGGTGTCCGCGACCGGACGGGAGGGCCTGGTCGAGGCGGTGGCCTGGCTCGTCGGGCAGTGGCTCACGGCCAGCCGCGACCGCCAACTGGCCAGGTACGAGCTCTCGCTGGAGGCCACCCGGCGTCCAGAACTGCGCGAGGTGCTCGCGGCCAACCGCGCCCACCTGCGCGACCTGGTCACCGGATTGCTGGACGCGTCAGGCATCCCCGATGCCGACCTCTGGGCCGGCGACCTGATCGCCTACGCCGACGGCCTGCTTCTGGACCGGCTGTTCACCGGGGACCCCGGAGCGGCGGTCCCGGACCTGCGTCCCAAGATCCGCGCGCTGCTCGCCACCGTCGGCGAGCGCTGACCCGCTCACCGGGCATCCCCCGAGGGACTGACACACGCCTACGCTACTCTACGGATGTAGAGCCTCTATAGGTGTAGAGGGTGTCCTGCCTGTAAGGAGTCGATCATGGCCGTTGTCTTCCCCGTCGTCCGCTCGTCGCCGTTCGACCCGCCGGATGACCTGCGGCGCTGGCAAGAACAGGCGCCGATTCACTCCCTGACCTATCCGGGGGGCCACGAGGGCTGGCTCGTGACCGGCTACGCGGCCGCGCGCGCCGTGCTGGCCGACCCCCGCTTCAGCAGCCGGTTGGAGAACCTGCGCTGGCCGATCGCCTGGGAGGGGCTCGACCCTGCCGGTTTCGTCCAGCCGCCGGGCTTCTTCATGCAGCTCGACCCGCCTGACCACACCCGCCTGCGCCGCCACCTGTCTGCCCAGTTCACCGTACGCAGGCTGAAGGCGCTGGAACCCGGGATCGAACGGATCACCGCCCAGGCCCTTGACGCCATGGAAGCCAAGGGCGCGCCCGCTGAGCTGGTACGGGAGTTCGCTCTGCCCGTGCCGTCCCTGGTCATCTGCGAGCTGCTCGGCGTCCCGTACGCCGACCGCGACCGCTTCCAGCACGACTCCGCCACCGCGCTGCGCGTCGGATCCACCGCGGAGGAAGTCACTGCGGCGATGGCCTCCTTGTTCGGCTACCTGTACGAGCTCGTCGGCGCCAAACGCGCCCAGCCGGCGGACGACCTGCTCAGCGGCCTGGTCTCGGGCGGCGAGCTGCCCGTCGAGGAGATCACGGGCATGGCGATGCTGCTCCTGGTCGCCGGCCACGAGACCACGGCCTCCATGCTCGGCCTGGGCGCGTACGCGCTGCTGGAGCACCCGGGCCAGCTCGCCGCCCTGCGCGCGGACCCGTCCCTGTGGGACGGCGCGGTCGAGGAGCTGCTGCGTCACCTGTCCGTCGCCCATCTCGGGCCGCTGCGGGCCGCGCAGGAGGACGTCGAGATCGCCGGACGGACGATCAGGAAGGGCCAGGTGGTGACGCTCTCCATCCCTGCCGCCAACCGCGACCCCGAACGCTTCGACGACCCCGAGACGCTCGACGTCACCAAACCCGCCAAAGCCGGGCACCTGGCCTTCGGCCACGGCATCCACCAGTGCCTGGGCCATCAGCTCGCCAGGATCGAGATGCGCATCGCGTACCGGGCGCTGTTCGACCGTTTCCCGCACCTGCGGCTGGCCGTGCCGTCACAGGAGGTGCCCATGCGTACGGACATGACGATCTACGGCGTGCACCGCCTGCCCGTATCCTGGTGACCGAGGGCAAAACCTGCCACGAGCACTCCTGAGCTTCCCCCAGTTCTCCGGACACTTGACCTGAGGTCACCCTTGATCATCAGGAAGGATGTCCTTCATGCCCGCACCTCACCCTCCCGAGTTCCGGCGCCGCGCGGTCGAGCTTGCGCGCCAAGGTGACAAACCGCTTCTCCAACTCGCCAAGGATCTGGGTGTCAGCCGGTCGTGTCTGCAGAACTGGCTCAGACAGACCGAGGTCGAGGAAAATGGCGGCGTCGGCGAACAGCTGACCAGCGCGGAGAAGAAGGAACTCGCCGAGCTACGGCGCCGCAATAAACAGCTGGAGCTGGAGAACGACATCCTCAAGCGGGCGGCGGCGTACTTCGCCCGGGAGAACGTCCTCCCAAAGTAATCTACTCGCTGGTCCGTGAGCTTGCCGATGACCATATTCCGGTCGCGGTGGCCTGCCGAGTACTCCGGGTGTCGACATCGGGATATTACGACTGGCTCGGTCGGCCCGAGCCGCCACGTGCGCTCCGCAACAAAGAACTCACCAAAAAAATCCGTCAGGTACACGCGGACTCGCGTGGCAGTTACGGCTCGCCGCGGGTGCATGCCGAGCTCACGCTCGGGCTGGGCGAGAAGGTCAACCGCAAGCGCGTGGAGCGGCTCATGCGCGAGGCCGGCCTGCAGGGCGTGTACCGGCGCAAGGGCCGCCGCAACCTGGTCAACCAGGCTACCGAGGAGGACCTGGTGCAACGCAGCTTCGACGTCGAGGCGCCCGATCGGCTGTGGCTGACCGACATCACCGAGCATCCCACCGGCGAAGGGAAGCTGTATTGCGCCGCCGTGATGGACGCCTATTCGCGCCGGATCATCGGCTGGTCCATCGACGCTCGTCAGAATACCGACCTGGTGGTGAACGCGTTAGCGATGGCGATGGCCGTGGCCCGGCGAAAACCGGACGCGCGCTCGACCATTCTGCACTCCGACCACGGTACGCAATACACGTCTTGGGCCTTCGGCAAGCGTTTGCGAGATGCCGGCCCGCTCGGATCGATGGGAACGGTTGGTGACTGCCATGACAATGCGATGATGGAGTCGTTCTGGGGAACGATGCAGCTCGAACTTCTCGACACCAGAATCTGGAAAAACGCGACGAACTCGCTAACGCCATCTTCGAATGGATTGAATGCTGGTACGATCCCTACCGATGCCATTCCAGCATCGAAATGCACAGTCCCGTCACGTTCGAGAGCCTCTACCGGCCCTCAGACACCACTGAGTGACCTCACCTCGGATGTCCGTGCTACTGGGGGAACCTCATTTCGGCGTTGAATCCGGCCTTCCAGCGGGACCACGTCGTGCTCGACTTGATCAGGTTGGCGTTGTTGGCGGGACTGGTGTGGGCGGTGCGCGTTGTCGTGCTCGGCGTACTCGTTCAGGACGGATCGCAGGTGGCGTTCGTCGTAGATCAGCAGGCGGTCAGTGCATTCGGCTCGGACGGTTCGGACCCAGCGTTCGGCGTAGCAGTTGGCTGGAGGTGTCCGTGG
>NZ_BMRC01000049.1 GCF_014648435.1 Nonomuraea spiralis | reverse complement strand
TCTGCCTCCGGCCTTCGACGACTTCTCCCGAAAGGCCCGGAAACGCCACCGCCGACGTCCCGGAAATCCGCAATCGTCCGAATTATTTCTCTGAGATCACCTCACTGGATGGCTCACCGTCTGGTTGAACGAGACGGACTTCTGGATCGCATGGTTGAAGCTCCCGGCAGGAGCTGTTCGGAGAGTGAGGGTGCGGCCGACGGGGGTTCTCCGCGCCGGCCGCGGACCGGCACGATGGCCTGACAAGGCCTCGGGCGAGCCACCTGCTTCGCGAGACCGCTGAAGGGCGGTCGACGGTTACTTGGCGTAGGACTTGGGCAGGCGCATGCCGCGCTCGGCCATGATCTGCCGGACCCGGTCCGGGTAGTCGGTGATGATGCCGTCGATGCCCATGTCGATGAGGGCCGCGATGGTGGCCGGGTCGTCGCACGTCCACGGGATGACCTTCAGACCGCGCTCGTGCGCGTCCGACACCATCTTCTCGGTGACGTAGAAGCGGAAGGCGGGATCGCTGATCGTGCCGTTCTGGGGGAAGCCGTACACCGGGGACAGGGCGGTGACGCCCGGGATGCCGGCGGCGGCGCTGACGAAGTCGCCGCCGAAGTCGTCGGCGTCGATCCCGCCGAGCCAGGGGGAAGCGCCCGGCTTGCCGATCTGGAGGAAGTCGTAGTTGGTCAGGGCCACCAGCGGCCATTCCGGCGCGAGCCGGTGCATCTCCATCAACGCGCCCCAGTCGAAGGACTGGATGGTGACCTGGTCCTCGATACCCGAGGCGCGGATCTCCTCGAACACGCGGCGTACGAACAGCTCGCGCGGCGCGGTCTGCTGCGGTGCGCCCGCTTCGACCTTGGTCTCGATGTTCAGCTTGACCTGCTTGGCCCGGTGAGCCCTGACGAGGTTCAGCACGTCCTTGAGTTCGACCATCCGGAAGCCGTCGACCACCTCCTGTTCGGGGAAGCCGGGCAGCTGCCGGTACCCGCAGTTCATGGTCTTGATCTGGGCCAGGGTCAGGTCCTTGATGAACTTGCCGACGTAGGGGAACATCGGGTCCCCGGGGGTGAGGGGCGCGGTGTCCTGGCACTTCTGGGCGCTGATCTGCCGGTCGTGGTTGACCACCACTTTCAGGTCCTTGGTCACATGGGTGTCCAGCTCAAGAGTGCTGACCCCGAGGCGCAGGGCCTTGGTGAACCCCTCAAGTGACTCCTCGGTCGTCATGCCGAGGCCGCCGCGGTGGGCTTGCAGGTCGAAGTGGGTCTTTTGGGGCAGCACGCCGGGGCCGCCGGCCGTCGAGGCATGGGCGGCCGCCGGAGCGGCGAGCACGGAAACGAAAGCCAGACTTGCCAGGGCATGGCGACAACGCACGGGATGTTCCGCTCTGTAAGTGTGAAATGACCTTGGCGAGGCTAGAGGCCCGTCCGCCCTTCGCTGCGGCGACGGCGTGATGAGGTCATGAACGTTCGCAGAATGCCCGGGAACGCCGTCGGCGGGCGGCCTCGGACGGCGCGGTGACCGTTTGACGGTGGGTTCCCGTCCACCCTGGTGAACCTGTCACCGGGTGCCCGCGGCGTCGGCGCACCCGAATGAGTAGGGACTACTCATGCCGGGCGGCGTCCGGCGGCGGAGGCTGGTTCTGGAACGACTCCAGAAGATCAACAGCTGTCGGGCAGGAGAATCCATGGACACGCATTGGGGCACGATGCGCCGCCGCTACACGCGGGCCGCAGCGCGGGCGCAGGCGATGACCGCGCTGAGCACGGCCGGATACGAGGTCTGGAGCGACCCGGCCGGCGACGAGTACTTCGTCCTGGGCGGCAACGACCAGGTGAACGTGACGATCGTGATCGTCCCCGAGGGGGAGGACGAGTGCTTCCTCGCCGTCATCGCCAACAGCTCCAACGGCACGGCCGAGAGCGCACGTAACAGGGTCCGCAGCCTCATCCCGGACCTGGCGGCTCCCGCGCCGATGCCCCACCTGCCGTAGGTCCGGTCGTCCGACAGAAGGGAGCACGGTCATGGCTCAGGTGGCCCCGACATTCGGCCCGTGGTCGAGCAACTCGAACAGCGTCGTCAGCACCTGGGTGCCCAACGGCGACACGCCGCTGGGCTACCGCATCTGGGTGAACCCGTTCGACCTGCGGGTCACGATCGACGTCGACCTCGCCGTGTTCACGGCCGATCCCTCGATCGGCGGGTGGGGTGGCCGGTACACCTGGACGAACCTGCCCAGCGACCGTCAGATGACGTTCATCGTGGCGTGCGTGTACCCGGGAGGAGTGATCGCGGCCAACAGCTTCCAGGCGCGTACCCTGCCCTCGGCGACCGTTCCGGTGGAGCCGCCACCGCCGCCCGCCGGCCATTTCCGCGCACTCGGGAGCATCGGCGGGACCGTCGAACTGACCTGGGACCGCGTCGACGCGGCGGCCGTGAGGGAGCTGTTCGTGGTCCGGCTTGGGCCGGAGGTGAGGTTGTTCAGCTCGCCCGGGGCCTCCGACCCGGGACGGTTCACCGATCACGTGGGCGGGCCGGGCGACTACACGTACATGTTGCGGACCATCGCCCCGCACGGGGCCTTCACGGACGTACGGGCGACGGCGACGGTCGTCCCGGCTCCAGCTCCGATGCCACACTTGCCGGGCTGGTCGGAGCGGCGCGGGATCGGCATGAGCCACGGTGTCCCGATACCGGCGATGACCGCCGTCTCATGGGGGACCAACCGCATCGACGCGGCATGGAGCTCGTTCTCGGACTTCAAGAAGATCGCCAGGTCGGCCTGGACCGGGGCGGCGTTCGAGTCCCAGCCGGGGCCGGCGGGGCCGGGCGACGGGAGCGGTGACTCCCCCGCCATCGGCTCGATGGCCCTCAGCTCGCTGGGCCCGGGGCATCTGGACTTCCTTTACGCGCACCCGGGAACGGGCCCCTGGCATCGCTGGTGGAACGGGCAGTCGTGGACGGCGCCCGAGAACCTGGGCTGGGGGTCGATCAACGGGCTCTGCGCCGTGGGGTGGCCCGCGTCGGACCAGTTGCACGTGTTCTACACCACCGCGAGCGGAGGCAGCCACCTCCTGCACCGCCGCTGGAGCGGCGGTGTCTGGTCCGGCGAGGAGGACTGGGGCGGGACTGTGCAGGGGCGGCCCACGGCCGCGTCCTGGGGCGAAGGACGGCTGGACGTCTTCTACCGATCCCCCGCGAACCATCTCATGCACCAATGGCTGGATGCCGGGGCGCGGGGTGCGGAGGAGGACCTGGGCGACTCTCTCACGTGCGACCCGGCAGCGGTCGCCGACCGGTTCGGGTCGCTCCACGTGTTCTACAACTCCGGAGGGCGCCTGGTCGATCGGCGATGGAACACCAGCGGCCACGGCTGGGACCGTCCTGCCGAACCGCTGGACCACACCGCCACCGGGCCCCTCGACGAGCAGCGCGCCCCAGCCGCCGCGTCCTGGGGGCCGGGCAGGGTGGACGTGTTCTTCGTCCGCTTCGACCAGGGGGCGGTCCCGTACGTCTATCACATGTCCTATCACTGACCGGTCCAGGCCGCCGGCCTCCACCAGTGGCCTTCAACACCAGCCGGCCCGCCCGCTCGGCAACCTCCCCGGATCCGGAGCCCGCGCTCGCGGCGGGAGCGGTGCTCGCGCCGTCCGTCGGCGGATCGGCTGCGTCAGGTTCGGCAGGTGTGACGGCCTCGCGGACGCCGTCCGGAACATCACCGAACACTTCCAGCAACCCGTCGTACGCGCTGCGCCGGGTGATGGAGTCGACCAGCAACAGCCGGGCCGGCCTCGCCCGGGCTCCAGCGTCGACTCGGGCGGACACCAGTGTGAAGAACCCGCGGTTCACCTCGGTGTCGCGGTTCTGGCGGACAAGGCAGGTGTGTCGCGGGCCGCGTCGATGGCCTGCCTGAACGAGAGCACGATCGGCTCACCGTTCACCCGCTACAAGACCGACAACGTGGTCGGCCTGCGGTTCCCGCCCTCATTCACGCCAGAGGGCCAGCGGCTCCTTCGAGCGTCAGCAGCTCGTCCAGCACTGCCCGTAGCGCGGGGCTGCGATCGTCACGGCGCCAGGCCGCCCGCAGGTCGACGTTCTGCGGCGGCGCGTGGAGAGGCACGAACACGATGTGCGGGTCGGTGACGTTCCGCGCCACCGACGAGAGCGTCAGATGGCATCCGACCTGCGCGCTCACGAGCGCGAGCGCGGTCTGCGTATCGGGTGCGACCTGGACGACGTTCGCGACGAATCCCGCGGCATGGGCCAGGCGCCGCAACCGGTCCGGCAACACCGCGCCCTCGTACGGCGGCAACGACACGAAGCCGTCGTCGGCCAGTTGTCCGATCTCCACCCGGCGGGCGCCGGCCAGAGGGTGGGTGTCCGGGAGCGCGACCGACAGCGCATCGGGTACGACGACCCGGGCGACCACCTCGGCGGGGACGACGTCCCAGCGGCCGAGGGCGATGTCGGTGTCGCCCTGCACGAGCTTCTTCATCGCCGGTTGCGCGAAGTTCTGGCTCGACAACTCCAGCTGGATGCCGGGGCGCCGCGATCGCACCACACGGGCGAGCTTGGCGACCAGGGAATGGGTCGACACCCCGGCGAACGCGATCCGGACCAGCCCGACCTGACCGTCCCCGGCCGCCCGTACCGCTGCCTCTGCTCGACGTAGCGCGTCCAGGACGTCCTTCGCCGGGCCGGCGAGCGCCTGACCGGCGGCGGTCAGGCTCACCGACCGGGTGTTGCGCTCGAACAGCTGGGTCCCGAGTTCGCGCTCCAGCTGCTTGATGGTGCGGCTCAGCGGGGGCTGGGCCATGTGCAGCCGCTCGGCGGCCCGGCCGAAGTGCAGTTCCTCGGCCACCGCGAGGAAGGAGCGGAGCTGCTGTACGTCCATATTTACCAGAACAGTATCACAGAGCACTCGATTAGGTATTGGACTGGTCTTAATCAGCGTTCGATAGTGGGAGCCATGTACACCGGCAATCCCGACGTCCCCGACGACGTCTTCGCGGACGTCCTCAGCCAGATCAACGACTTCGTGCGCACTCGCGTCATGCCTCGCGAACTGGAGATCATGACGACGGACGCCATTCCCACCGACCTGCGAGAGCAGGCCGCCGCCATGGGGTTGTTCGGGTACGCGATCCCCCAGGCCTGGGGCGGGCTCGGCCTCGACCTCGTCCAGGACGTCGAAGTCGCCATGGCGCTGGGCTACACGTCACTGTCGCTGCGGTCGATGTTCGGCACGAACAACGGCATCGCCGGACAGGTGCTGGTCGGCTTCGGCACCACGGAGCAGCAGGCGCGGTGGCTGCCCGGCCTTGCGTCCGGTGAGGTGGTCGCGTCCTTCGCGCTCACCGAGCCCGGCGCCGGGTCCAACCCGGCCGGGTTGCGGACCATCGCGAAACCGGACGGCGAAGGCTGGATCATCGACGGCGGCAAGCAGTTCATCACCAACGCCACCGAAGCCGGCCTGTTCGTGGTGTTCGCCCGCATCCGGCCCGCGTCGGACCCCGGCACGGGTATCGCGGTGTTCCTGGTGCCCTCGGACGCGCCGGGCGTCCAGGTCGGCGCGAAGGACGCCAAGATGGGGCAGGAGGGCTCGCGTACGGCGGACGTGACCTTCTCACAGGTCCGCGTGGGACCCGAGGCGCTGGTGGGCGACGACGGAGAAGTCGGGTACAAGGCGGCGCTGACGTCGCTGGCCCGCGGCCGGATCCACATCGCCGGCGTCGCCGTCGGCGCCGCGCAGCGGGCGCTGGACGAGTCGGTCGCCTACGCCGCCACCGCCACCCAGGGTGGCACGCCGATCGGGGACTTCCAGCTCGTACAGGCGATGATCGCCGACCAGCAGACCGGCGTGCTCGCGGGCCGGGCACTGGTCCGTGAGGCCGCACGGTTGTACGTGACCGGCGAGGACCGCCGGATCGCGCCGTCGGCGGCGAAGTTGTTCTGCACCGAGATGGCCGGCCAGGCCGCCGATCTGGCGGTACAGGTCCACGGCGGCAGCGGCTACATCCGCGAGGTCCCGGTCGAGCGCATCTACCGCGATGTCCGGCTGCTGCGGTTGTACGAGGGCACCAGCGAGATCCAGCGTCTGATCGTCGGCGGCGGCCTCGTCCGGGCCGAGAAGAGGAGGCGGTCATGAATCGCCCGCTCGACGGGTTCACCGTCGTCGCCGTCGAGCAGGCCGTCGCCGCTCCCCTGGCTACGCGCAACCTCGCCGACCTGGGTGCGCGCGTCATCAAGGTCGAGCGTACGGACGGCGGCGACTTCGCCCGGGGCTACGACCACGCCGTGCACGGGACGGGGGCGCATTTCGTCTGGCTCAACCGCGGCAAGGAGTCGATCGCCGTCGACCTGAAGACGCCCGAGGGATGCGACGTCGTCCGCCGGCTCGTCGCCAGGGCCGATGTGTTCCTGCAGAACCTCGCTCCTGGCGCCGCCGATCGTCTCGGCCTCGGAGATCTCCGTGCCGGGCAGCCTGAGCTCGTCACGGTCAACCTGTCCGGATTCGGCGCGGGTGGCCCGATGGAACAGCGTAAGGCCTACGACATGCTGATCCAGGCCGAGGCCGGCCTCATCTCGATCACCGGCACCCCGCAGTCACCGGCGAAGACCGGCATCCCCACCGCGGACATCGCCGCCGGCATGTACTGCTCTCAGGCCGTGCTGGCGGCGCTGCTGCGCCGGTGCCGCACCGGTGCGGGGGCCACCATCGAGGTCTCGATGTTCGAGGCCACCGTCGAGTGGATGGGGTACGCCCTCTACACCCAGATGTACGCCGGGACGCAACCTGCGCGGATGGGCTTGAGCCACAGTTCGATCGCTCCGTACGACGCGTTCCCGACCCGCGACGGGCAGGTGCTGATCGGAGTCCAGAACGACGCCGGATGGCGCGCCCTCGTCACCGCCGTCCTCGACGCCCCCGAACTCGCCGACGACCCGCGCTTCGCCACCAATGTCCAGCGGGTGCGCAACCGCGCTGAATGCGACGCCGCAGTCGCGGCCCGCACCTCTCGCTGGACCACCCCCGAGCTCGACGCCCGGCTGGCCGCGGCCGGCGTCCCGGCTGCCCAGCTCAAGGAGATCGACCAGGTCGTCGACCACCCTCAGCTACGTGCCCGGGACCGCTGGCGGGCGGTCGGCACCGAGCACGCCCAGGTCAACGCCCTTCTGCCGCCTGTGACGTTCGCCGACGTCGAGGCGCGCATGGGTGACGTCCCCGCGCTCGGTCAGCACACCCGCGCCCTTCTCGACGAGGCCGGCGTCGACGCGGACGACCTGATCGCCCGCGGGATCGCGGCGCAAGCCCCTCCGAACAGACACTCCTGACGTGTTCATCCCCGCTCCTGGAGCCTGTGTGCGAACCCTCATCCTCGACGAGCGCGACGACCGGGTCGTCGTCACCCTGAACCGCCCCGCCGCCCGCAACGCGATCAACGCGGCCATGATCGATGATCTGCATGCCGTCTGCGACCTCCTGGAACGTGTCCCCCGGCCACTGCTGCTCACCGGCGCCGGCGGGGTGTTCGCCGCCGGCGCCGACATCGCCGAACTGCGTGCCCGCGGCCGCGACGACGCCCTGCGGGGCATCAACAGCAGGCTGTTCGACCGCATCGCCCGGCTCCCGATGCCCACCGTCGCCGCGGTCGACGGCTACGCGATCGGCGGTGGCGCCGAACTGGCCTATGCCTGTGACATCCGCTTGGCCACGCCCGCCACCGTGTTCGGCAACCCCGAGCCGGGCCTGGGAATAGTCGCCGCGGCCGGAGCCTGCTGGCGGCTGGCCGAGCTCGTCGGCAGGTCCGTGGCCAAGCAGGTGCTGCTCGCCGGCCGGCAATTGCCCGCGGAGGCGGCGCTGGCCTGCGGCCTGGTCGCCGACATCATCGCTCCCGAGGAGCTGTCCGGTGCCGCTCATCGGCTGCTGGACCGGATGACCGGGTGGTCTCCCACGGCGCTGCGGCTGACCAAGCTGGTTCTGGACGCCCCTGGCGGGCACCCGCTTGCCGACGACCTCGCCCAGGCCGTCCTGTTCGAGACCGAGGACAAGCACGACCGCATGACCAAGTTCCTGGAACGGAGAAAACGTGACTCAGATGCCTAAGACGGTCGGCGTGCTCGGTGGTGGCCGGATGGGGGCCGGTATCGCTCAGGTCTTCATCGCGGCGGGCGCCGAGGTGTCGGTGGCCGAAACCGGCGACGCCGCGGCCGCCCGTCGACGCGTCGCCGACGGCCTCGCCAAGGCTGCTGCGCGTGGCAAGCTCGCTGACGCCGTGGACGTGGCGCTCAGCCGCCTGAGCGTCGTCGACGACGTCTCCGCCATTCCGCCCACCGCCGAGCTGGTCGTCGAAGCCGTGCCGGAAGTGCCCGCGCTCAAGGTCGACGTGCTCACGAAGGCGGAGCAGGTCATCGGCGAACATGCCGTACTGGCCAGCAACACCAGCTCCCTGTCCATCGCCGGGCTCGGCTCCGCCCTCAGCCGTCCGGACCGATTCCTCGGGCTGCACTTCTTCAACCCGGTCCCCGCGTCCAGCCTGGTCGAGGTCGTCACCGCGCCCAGAACGGCAGCAGGCGTCATCGAGCAGGTCCGCGGTTGGATCAGCGGCTTGGGCAAGACGGATGTCGTCGTGCGGGACTCGCCCGGCTTCGCCACCAGTCGTCTTGGCGTCCTGCTCGGCCTGGAGGCGATCCGGATGCTCGAGGAAGGCGTGGCCGACGCCGAAGCGATCGACACCGCCATGGAACTCGGCTATCGCCATCCGATGGGACCGCTGCGCTCCACGGACCTGGTCGGCCTCGACGTCCGCCTCGCCATCGCCGAGTACCTGCATGCGACGCTGGGTGACCGGTTCGCGCCCCCGCAACTGCTGCGGGACAAGGTTGCCGCCGGACAGCTGGGCCGCAAGACCGGTCAGGGATTCTATTTCTGGGGCTGAAAGCCCTCCGGGTGCCAGTTCGATTCTCGTCCGGCGGATGTGACCGCTGAGGTGACGTTCGGCGTCCACGGCGTCCTGACGCTGCAGGGCGTCGAGTTTACTCGGTCCCGCCCGTGCCGATGGTCAGGTCAGTGACGGCTACGTAGGCAGAAGCGCACACCCAGCCGTGCGTGTAATGCCCGCCGGCCGATGACATTGCCGGCAAGCGCAGGGCTCAATGCCGGGCCTCCCCGATGGCGCGGGCGGCGTTGATCAGGCCGATGTGGCTGAGGGCCTGGGGGAAGTTGCCGATTGCTTCTCCTGTGATGGGGTCTGCCTCTTCGCTGAGCAGGCCGACGTCGTTGGCGCAGGAGGCGGCGGTCTCGAACGTCCGCCTGGCCGCGGCGTCCTGACCGGTGAGGGCCAGCGCGTGGGCGAGCCAGAAGGTGCACAGCAGGAATGGGCCCTCCTGGCCTGATAGCCCGTCGGCGGAACGGTAGCGGTACACCAGCCCTCTCGCGTCAGTCAGCTGACCGGCGACGGTCCGCACGGTGGAACAGATCCTCGGGTCGTCCGGCGGCAGGAATCCGACCAGGGGCATCATCAGGGTGGCGGCGTCGATTTGGGTGCCGCCGAACGTCTGGGTGAAGGCACCCGCCTGCTCATTCCAGCCGTGGGTCAGGATCGCGGCGTGGATCTCGTCTCGGACGCGCGTCCAGTCGGCGACCCGGTTGGCGGCCCCCAGCACGGGGGCCAGGGTGATTGCCCTGTCCAGTCCCACCCAGCACATCAGCTTCGAGTGCGTGAAGTGCCTGCTGGGGCCACGGACCTCCCACAGGCTCTGATCCGGCTCCTGCCAGCGGCGCGCGGCGGTCTCGGCCACTCCGATCAGCAGCGAGCGGGTGAGGGGGTCGAACGGGCCGATGTCCCGGTAGGTCTGGTGGGCGGCGTCGAGCAGTTCGCCGTACACGTCGAGCTGACGCTGGCGCCAGGCGTCGTTGCCGACCCGCACGGGTGCGCTGTCCCGCCACCCCCGCAGATGCGGTAGCCGCCGTTCACTCAGGTCGCGTTCGCCGCCGATGCCGTACATGATCTGCAGGTCCGGATCCGCATCGACCTGGGTCGCGCATGCGCGGGACAGGAAGGCGAAGAAGGCGGTCTCTTCCTCCTCGCAGGTGGCCGTGTTCAGGGCGTGCAGGGTAAAGCTGGCATCGCGGACCCATGTGTAGCGGTAGTCCCAGTTGCGCTCCCCGCCGATGCTTTCCGGCAGGGAGGTGGTTGCTGCAGCCACGATGGCCCCCGTCGGGGCGTAGGTCATCGCACGCAGAACCCTGCCACTGTGGTTGACGTGCCAGCGCCAGGGTCCCTCATAGTCGGCGTGGCCACGTGACCAGGAGCGCCATCCCGCGACGGTGTCACGGATCCGGCGCGCGACGGCCCAGGAGGTACGGCACGGCGGGTCGGGCGCCCAGGCCCGACCGGCCTGCAGGGCCAGACCGGCGTTCTGTCCTGCGCGCAGGGTGAGCCGGGCGTCCGCGACCGAGCCGCCGGCCCGGAATTCCACCGGACTGGACAGGGTGAGCACGTCGGCGCCTCCACGGGCGATCAGGCCGCCGCGGACCGTTTGCATCAGCGGGCGGACGAGACCGAACTCAGGCCGGGGCGCATACACGATCTCCACAGGCACCTGCCCTTCGGTGCAGGCGATCCGGCGGAGAAGCAGGCCGGGGGATGACGTGCCCAGCGCGTGCTCACGTTCGCCACGGCCCAGCGCGAGAGCGTCCAGAAGCACCAAAGTGCCGCCGCGCGTCCGGAACGTGGTCTCCAGCACAAGGGTGTCCTCGACGTACCGGCGAGTCACCTCGGCCGGACATCCCGGCCGGATCGTCCAGCAGCCGGCCTCTTCGTCCAACAGCCGGGCGAAGATCGCCGGACTGTCGAAACGCGGCAGGCACAGCCAGTCGACAGAGCCGTCGGACGTGACCAGCGCGGCGGACCGGCAGTCCGACAGCATCGCGTAGTCGCCGATCGGCCGGGCGCTCAACGGCCGAACCGCCCCGCAGCCAGGCGTCGCAGCACGTAGAGCAGTGCTGAGGCGGCGAAGAGCACCAGGGTGACCAGAATCCATCGGTTGAGATAAGGGAGGGTGCTCAAGCCGACCGCCGCCCTGTAGTTGGGCTCGGCGCCGCTCAGGATGAGTGGGAACCACACCAGCAGCAGCAGGCCGGAGAACGCGGTCGGCACGCGCAGGTAGTTGATCGGAGCCGGCCGCCGCCCCGGCGGCCGGCGCCGAGGCCGAGCAGCCGTACGACCACGGCGACGGGCACCGGCGGTGGAAGATCGGGCGGCGAGGTCGGCGGCGGAGTAAAGAGGGAACAGCACCAGATCATGGAGGATGACGGCCCCCACGAACCACACCAGAAAGCCCGGCCAGATCCCCGCTTCGACCACCCGGGTGGCGGCGTAGGCGGCGACCAGGAAACAGAGGGCGAGTGCGAGCAAGTGCCATGCGGGGGCGCCGTAGGTCCTGGCCCATCGGCCGTGGCCGTTCAAGATCGTTCCTGGGTGAAGTCGAGCTCGCGTACCCACTTCGTGTTGTGGACTCCGGGAGCGTTGGGGACGATGACCCGCGCCGGGTAGCCGTGGTCGAGGGACAGGTCGGCGCCGTTGACCCGTAGCGCCAGCAGCGAGCGCGGGTCGGCCACCTGCGCGGCGCTGAGCGAGGCCTGGCCGAAATAGCCCCCGCGTTGCAGAGACCTGGTGGTGACACCTGTCGAGCCGGTCCGGATCCCGGTGAGGCGGGCGAGGTCGGCCAGCCGTACGCCGGTCCAGGTCTGGACGGTCGACCAGCCTTCCACACAGGCGATCGGCAGGGCGTAGGTGTACAGCGGCATCGCCAGCAGGTCCGCGCGGGAGAGTTCCAGCCGGTTCGGTCCGGTGAGTGTCAGCCGCCAGGACTCGCCTGTCTGGGCCGGTGTGACGCCGAGGCTCGCCGCCGTCTTGTTGACCTGGAAGTCGTTGGGGCCCGTACCGTAGAAGCGCCCGTGGGGAGCGAGCAGCGCGGTACGGCGCAACGGCCCGTCGACGCACTGGCCGACGGACAGGCCGAACATGACCAGCGAGCCGCCGCCGGCGAAGGCCAGCAGGCCGCGCCTGGACATCGTGGGAGGCGCCGGGTCGGTGGCGACCAGGCCATCAGGGTCCGGCGGCTCCGGGCGAGTGTCCGCCACGGAGGTGCGCAGGTGGTCGCGCAGGCCGTACGTCCGCAGGGTGTGGATGACGCGGGGCAGCTTGATGACGACGTGTACGACGAACGCGGCCAGGAAGATCCACGCGCCATAGAAGTGGGCCGGGTAGAAGGAGAACGGGAAGACGTAGAAGAGCTGGACGTTGAGGATCCCGGTCACGAACTGGAATACCGCGCCGCCGACCAGGAGCAGCAGGCTGGCCCGCTCGACGGCCTCCGCCACGGAGCGGGCGGGCGGCCAGGAGAACAGCTTCGGGATGACCGACCACAGCTTGGCCAGCAGTATCGGCACCAATGTCAGCCCGCCGATGACGTGCGCGCCCTGGGTGACCCGGTACAACCAGACCGGGTCCGTGGGCCAGTCGAACAGGTAGAAGCCCAGCAGGCCCCTGCCGGGGGTCGTGTCGTTGCCCGGCAGTCTCGGCTCATAGGCGGCGTACGACACCAGCCCGGTGATCGCGACGATGGTGATTCCAGCCAGCAGGATCAGTCCGAGCACCGAGGTCAGCCAGGGACCGCGCAGCGGGCTGCGCCAGAACTCTGGCCGGAACGGCCCGGGCGGCCCGCTCCACCTCCTGAGGCGCGCGGCCAGGCGGCTCTCCTTGTCGGGCTTGACCTCACGATCGCGCCCATGCGACGCATCCGGCACCGATCCCCCTGAAATCCAATGTCGGCTGTCGGTCTCCTTACCGGAAGCGGTCTTTCCAAAGCCACGTCCCGGCACCCATTCGGCAATGTCCGGCCGCTCTTCGCAGTCTCAGGGAGTTGTACGCGCTGCCTGTTGGAGGACGGACCACGCGTGCGACGAACCCGGCGGTCACCATCAGTGCGGCGAGGGCGTAGGCGATGGTCCCGACGCCGGCGCCGGTGCCCATGTAGGCCGCGCCACTCGCCAGCGGGACGCCGAGCCACTCCCACCGGCCGTCGAGGGCGACCAGCGCGACGACCAGTACGGCGTACCAGGAATAGCCGGGCGTGAACACGAGGAACCCCACTCCGGTCACCACCAGGGCGCCTCGCCACGGCCGGTCCGCGTCACCGTGCCGGAGCACGTGGAAGATCACGATCCCGAGGATGACGAGGGCCGCGGGGAACGCCCACGAGTCGGGAAGGACCAGCCGCAGCAACGCGTACCGGTCCCTGCTGCCGGCATCGTCGTACCCTTCCTCGGTCAGGTAACCGAAGAGGAATCCGAGTACCGACCCGCGCGAGGCGAGCACGTACGGCAGGTAGGCGAGCGCCACGACGAGTGCGGCGGGGCCGACGACGGCCAGGGCATCGACCACCCGGCGCTTCGGCGTCCTTCCGCCTGACGCGAGAAGCCCGGAGAGCGCTCCGGGGACGGTGACGGCGGGCAGCAGCTTGACGGCGGTCGCCGCGCCGAACAGCGCGCCGCCGAGCACCCTGTACCTGTTCGCGGTGGTCAGGGCGATGACGGCGAGCAGGACGCCGAGCGCGTCGACGTGGGCGTTGTTCACCAGTTCGAGCGGGACGGCGGGACACCACGCGTAGCAGGCGGTGTACGCCGGAGCGTTGTCCCGGGTGCCGGCCCGGCTGCTGAGCGCGATCAGCAGCACGGCCGAGGTCGCGAGCGCCAGGAGCGCACCACCGATCTGCAGCGGCTTGTGCCGAGCCCCCTCAGGCGAGAGCCCGTGCACCAGAAGGAAGTACGCCTCCGCCAGGGGCGGATAGATCGTGTGCACGCCGGGGCGGTTGATCCGCGTGCACCACGTCATCGGGTCCGCTGACGGCAGCGGGTATCGATCGGGTCCCTCGCAGCCGGCATCGTGCGGGAAGAGCCAGGAATCGCGCAGCGGCACCAGCTCCGCCTCGGCCGGAGCGTGATCGTAGGGCGAGACGCCCGCGGCCTGCACCCGTCCATCCCAGGCGTAGCGGTAGGAGTCGGTGCTGGTCGCGGGGGGAGACAGGAGGCCGGTGACGGCTACGGCGATCCCCCCGACGATCACCAGGGACATCGCCTGACGCCTGGGCAGCCCGCGCACGGCCCACACCGCCGCGTAGAAGATCGCCCACGCGAGCACGTAAGGCCAGAACAGGCCGTGGCGATCCGCGGGAACGGCGTCCTCGCCGACCGCCAGCATGAGCGTGCCTGCAAGGGCGAGCAGCAGGACGGCCGTTCCCGCCGCGCGGGAGGTCACGCCGGACGGGCCAGGGGCGCGGTGGCGAACTCCTTCATCCCCTCGTCGAAACCGACCCGGGCGCGGAATCCGAGCTCCGCAGCCGCCTTGTGCGGTGCGGCCACGATGTGCCGGACGTCGCCGAGCCGGTACTCCCCCGTCGTCACCGGCTCCGGCCCGCCATGGTGCGTGGCCAGCGCCCGCGCCATGTCACCGACGGTGCGCGGCTCTCCGCTGGCGATGTTGTACGCGGCCAGTAGCCCCGGCCGGCCGCCGAAGAGCGCGGCGACGTTCGCGCGAGCGACATCGCGGACGTGGACGAAATCCCGCAACTGCCCGCCATCCTCGAACACCCGAGGAGCTCGACCGGCCTCCAACGCGGACCGGAAGATCGCCGCCACCCCGGAGTACGGCGTGTCCCGGGGCATCCTGGGCCCGTACACATTGTGGTACCGCAACGCGACGACCGTGCCGCCGGTCTCGCGCGCCCAGTTGGCGGCCAGATGCTCCTGCGCCAGCTTGCTGGTGGCGTACCCGTTGCGCGGATCGGCCGGCGCGTCCTCGTTGATGGTGGCGCAGACCACCTCCGAGTCGCACCGAAGGCAACGGGGCTCGAAAAGACCACGTGCCAAAGCGGCGGCGGATCGCGGCGCGGGCCGTACCCGGCCGTGTCTCGGACAGTCATAGGCGCCCTCGCCGTAGACCACCATCGAGGAGGCCAGCACCAGCCGCCCGACCTCATGCCTGGCCATCGCGGCCAGCAGCACGGCCGTGCCGTACACGTTGACCGAGGCGTAGTCCGGCAGGTCGGCCACGTTCACGCCGAGCCCGACCTTGGCCGCTTGGTGCACGACGACGTCGACCCCTGCCATCGACCGGTCGAGCGCGGCGGCGTCGCGCACATCGTCGCCGGTCCTGAGGTCGAGGCGGACCACCTCATGTCCGGCCGCTTCCAGCGCCTCCGTCACATGACTCCCGATGAATCCGGCCGCGCCGGTGACCAGTACCTTCGCCTCGCCATCGATCACGACAACACCGCCGTTCCGGCGAGCGCGGCGGCGAAGCGGGAGTGGGGAGCCAGGGCCGCCACCTCGACCGCGTCCGCCATGGTGTCCACATCGGTCAGGCAGGGCATTCGAGCGACACTCAGCCCTGCCTCTCTCAGTCTGTTCAACTGGATCTCTCCCGTGGTCGGCTCGGACATCGGCACGCCGAGCAGCAGATCGGGGTCGGGGGCGCGCAGTCCGAGAAGCCAGAACCCACCGTCCGTCGCGGGGCCGAACACCGCGTCATGGGCGCCGAGCAGCGATACGGCACCGGCCAGCAGGCCTGCGGACACCTGCGGGGTGTCCATGCCGATGAGCACGATCGGGATGGGCGACGCCCGGTAGGCGTCGTCGAACGCGGCCGCGAGCCGTTCGTCCAGACCGTCGCCGCGCTGCGGAAGGACCGTGAACCCGGCGGGCAGCCACGCCCCAGGAGCCCCGTCGAGAGCGATCACGCGGCGGGTCACCGGAGCCCGGGCAACCTCCCGCAACGTGTCCTCCAGCGCGGCGCCGGCCAGTGCCGCGGCCTCGCGCGGAGTACAGGGCGGGGTCAGGCGGGTCTTCACCTTTCCCGGTACGGGCTCCTTGGCGATCACCAGGAGTTGCGCGCTCTCGACATGGTGTGAACTCACGTCATATCGTCCTGTCGGCCATGACCCGGCGCATGTCACCGATCGCCCGGAGCGTGCCGCGCACCGTACCCGTCACCTTCGACCTCCCCGTACGGGCCAGATAGTCCACCTCGACCTCGGCGATCCGCCAGTGGGTCGCGCCGGCGCGAAGCACCATCTCCAGGGGGTAGCCGAACCGGCGGTCCGCCAGCTCCAAGGCCAGCAGGGCGGCACGTCCGCACGCCCGCATCGGCCCCAGATCGTGCAGGTCGGCACCGGTACGGCGGCGCAGCTTCCGAGCCAGCACGGCGTTGCCGAGCCGGGCGTGCACCGGCCAGGAGGCGCCCCGACCAAGGACGCGGCGGCCGAGCACCAGATCGGCCTCACCCGCCAGGACCGGCCCGGCGACGCGCGGCAACTGCCCGGGATCGAGGGACGCGTCGGCGTCCATGAAGCACACCACGTCCGCCGTCGCGGCCGTCAGCCCCGCATGACACGCGGCGCCGAATCCGGGCCGAGGCTCTGTCACCACCGTCGCGCCGAACTCCGCCGCGACCCTCGCGGATCCGTCGGTTGAACCGTTGTCGACCACGATCGGGCGGAAGCCGGGCGGCATCCGCCCGAGCACCCAGGGCAGGGCTGCCTCCTCATTCAGGCAGGGCAGCACCACGTCGATCTCCATAGGTGGACGCTAACGCGGCATCAGCGCCCCTTCCCTTACGAAAGTATGACGTCATTCCGAGAAATGACCAGTTCGGGTCCCCGAAGATACGATTCCCAGGGCGGCCGGTCGCGCGATATGGCCGATGTATCCTGCACGCCCGGAAGGCATGCACCAGATCTTGACTTTTCACTTGAGGCGCGCTGGACGTGTTTTTGCAAGGCTGTTGCGACTCCGCGCCCATAACAGCTTCGTAAGAATCGGCACCGACCTGCCGAGGTAATGTTGCGACATGATCAACAGTAGTCGCGGCAACATTCCAGCAGCCCCTTTTCCCAGCACCGGCCGCTGTGGAAGAGTCGCGTGATCGGCGCTTTCTACGAGGATTCTCTCAACGGCGAAAGCGTAGAAATCGAATATGCCGACGGCCGAATGCAGCCACTCTCCGCCATGCGCTGGCTCCGGTACAACGAGGGCGACGAGCACATTCTGGCCCGATGCGGCGGACCCACTCTCGATGTCGGTTCGGGGCCAGGAAGACTGACTGTGGCGCTTACCCGGATGGGGATTCCCTCTCTGGGCATCGACATCACACCTCTGGCCGTGGAGCTGACCCGCCGCGCGGGCGGCCTGGCGCTGCGCAGGTGCATCTTCGAACCCCTTCCGGGAACCGGGTGGTGGGCGGAGGCGCTCCTGGTCGACGGCAACATCGGCATCGGTGGCGACCCGGCGGTCCTCCTCCGGCGCCTGCGCGAGCTGGTCAGGCCGGAAGGAAAAGTGATCGCCGAACTCTCGCCACCGGGTTCACAGAGCGGGGTTCACACCCTGCGGCTGCGCCAGGCCGGGCGCACGGGCGACTGGTTCACCTGGGCAACCGTCTCGATCGACGATATCGGCCCCCTAGCCAGGCGATCCGGGTTCCCCACCGTCGAACGCTGGAACGCGGCGGGGCGATGGTTCGCATCCCTCTCATGACCTACCCTGCCGCGGGGCCCGGCCTCGCCGGGCGGGAAGATCCTGCACGAGGTGCAGGCATCTCGGGGCATCAGGCCAACCCGCCAGCTCGTTGACCACACGGCCCGCTTCGAGCAGGTCCAGTACCTTGCGCCGGAACTCCGCCTCTGCCCACCCCGGGGCGCACCAACTCCGTGCCCACCGAGATGGCAGATCGCTCTTCTTGAGCAGAGCGACTCGGACGGTAACGGCCCCTACACCGGTCCGACGTCTGGCTTCGCGTCCGTGTTCGCGGAACCATGCGCATAAATCGTTGCCGCGGAGGGGGCCGCCCCTTCCTTTCGCCCCTGGTGATGACGAGGCGGGCCGCGATGTCGTGCAGGTTGAGGTTCTGCGCGCGCAGGTGGGTCACGGAGAGCATGGCCTCATCGGTTACGGCGCCGCCGATGGTCTTGCGGACCCGAGCGAAGGGCCGTCCAGTCGCTGCCGAGGCCCTCCTCCCGATCAGTCCCTGAATCAGGAAATCGGCCGAACTCCACCGGCCCGCTCCCATGGTCGAGGGAGGAGTCCATGGGAGGACGGGCGCCCGGAGCGGGCACCGGCCGCCCGTCCTCGGTGAAGGCGTACTCGTCGCCGCCGACGCGCACCCGCACGTATCCCTCAGCGAAGACTTTGAGCTCGACGGCGGGCGCATCACCCGCCCCCTCCCCCAGCGAGCGCAGCGACGTCAGCGGACGTGTCCAGAGCTGCCGCAACGTGGCCGGGTCCGTCGAAGTGACCCGCACACCGCCCGGGCAGTCATCGGCGAACACGACCGACCGCGCCAAGGCGCCGCCCCGCAGATCACAGCCGACGGGACGGACCACGCGGGCGAGCGTCCGACCGTTGCGCACGATCACGGGTCACGATCCTGTCAGACTGCGCCGGTGGGCTCAGCCGGCGGAGCTGCCTGTCGTCAGCTACCCGTCCGGCACGCGCTCGACGAGGCCGAACGATGTCGCCTCCCGTTGTTGAACGCCCCGCCATCTGACTAAAAGTCCGTCATGGGTGATCTTGGCGTCCCATAATCGGGTGCCATGACGGAGGCGAGGGTGCGCGAGCGGCTGGCGGCCGCGGGCTGGGAAGGGCGCAGGAGCGGGACGATGGAGCGCGTCTGGCCGGACGGGACGTTCTGGCGCTGCACCTACGGAACCACCCGGGCCGGGCGGTGCGAAGGCGACATCCCGGAAGGGCTGATCTTCGCGACCGGCGACGAGGTCTTCGTGGTCGACGTGCTCGGCTTCACCGATCCCGCGGGGATGGGCTTCGAGGGCGTCGACCGGACAGCCGCCGGGCTCGACCTTCTTGCCGCGGCGTCACCAGGTGGGACTCTCGCCAAGAACGTTCTGAAGCCGCTGATGGCCCGTGCGGCGGTGTTCCGGGAACGGTCGGTGCGGCCGATCGGGCTCAGCGGGTTCATGCTGGAGGAGATGCCCCGGCGCCCAGCGGGGCCGCTGATCCCCGCGATCGCCGCCGCGGACGGCTCGTCCGATCGCTGGCTGGACGTCGCGTTCGCGGCGTTGGACGCGGGGATGCTGCACGTGGCGCTGGAGTCGTTCGATCGGGCGTTGGCCGCCGGGGCAGAACCCGGACTCGCCGAGCTGTGGCGTGGCTGGCTGCTCATGGAGGCCGATCCGGCGGAGGCCGCCACGGCCATGGAACGGGCGGCGGACGGCGGCATGGCAGGGCCCGCGACCTGTCTGCTGGCGGGCATCCGGCCGGTGGACTGGGAGCGCGCCACCCGGGAGGACCCCGGGTATCTGCTCGGCTGGCTGTCCCGGGTGCTGGAGCTCGGCGAGTCCGGGCGTGCCCGCGAGGCACTTCGGGTGATCGACGAGGCCGCGGCCCTGCACCCCGGCGCCAAGGTGTACCACTACCGCGGGTGGGTCCATGCGTTGCTCGGTGACGAGGACGCCGCGCTCGACAATCTCGCCGAGGCGGTCCGGCTCGCCCCGTGGATCACCGAGGAGATCCTCGCCGACCCCGACCACGACGGTCTGCGCGGCCATCCGGACTTCTGGCGGTTGACCGGCCGCCGGGCCGCGGAGAACGAGCAGGCCCCCCAGACTACCGAGGTGCTGCGGCTCCTGGCGGTACAGACCGCCGCCAGGGCCCCGGACGGCTGGCGACGCGCCACGTTCACCATCGGCGGAGGTACCAAAGGCTGTTACACCCTGCCCGACGGCACCCTCAAGAACCTCGGTCTCCCGTTCGACCTGCGCAAGGCGCTGCGCCTCGGCCGTGGTACGGCGGTCACGATGGTCGTGCATCCTTCGGGCTGGTTCGAGGCCGCCGTTGGCGGTCGCGCGGAGAACTCGGGCGCCGCCTGCGTCCGCGACGAGGAGGCACTGCCCAGTGGTCCCGGCGATGAGGTGGACGGGCCCGCCGATCCGACGCAGGCCGGGGATCCCGCCGAGGCGGTCCGCCTGCTGCGCGCCTACCTCCAGCGCCGTGAGGAGATCCTCGGCCACTCCGATGAGCTGCCGCCGCCGGCGGCGGATCGGGAGGAGATGTTCGCAGACCTGGATCACCCGCTTCCCGACGATCTGCGCGCCCTCTACGACGTGATGGACGGCGATGATCACCTGGGACTCATCGACAATGGCTACGACTGGCTTTCAGCGTCCTTCGTGTCCGAGCTGGGAAGTGATCATTACTGGATGCACAACGTGCCGCTGTTCGACCCGGACCCATGGAGGATCATGCTGGACGACGGCCCGCCCGGGGCGGTCCGGCGTTCTGTCGACCGGGATAGCTGGATCCCGTTCGCCGACGGTGGGAACAACGAGTACCTCGCCGTCGACATGAACCCCGGGCCGGGAGGCCGTCCCGGCCAGGTCATCCGCATCGGCCTGCGGCGAGACGGCCCCACCTACGTCGCCGACTCAGTCACCTCGCTGCTGCGCCGCCACGTGGAGGCACTCGAGCGAGGCGACTGGACGTGCGAGGACGACGACCTGCGGATCGATCTCGGCGACATGGCCCTCGCCCGGGAGACCGAGAACGAGCCCGACGCGTCCATGGTCTGGGCCTGTCGTGAGGTGCTGAATCCCGGCCACAACACCCAGAGTTTGTGGGTGCGGGGCGGAGGCGACATCGATCTGGGCACCGTCCGAGGCACCCGGCTCCTGAAGTTGGAGCTGACGCAGTGCCGGTCGGCCGATCTCGGCCCGCTCCGGGACACAGCCGTCGAGGCGTTGACGCTTCAGGACGTGGAGGCCCTCGACCTGGCGCCGATAGCGGGCCATCCGACGCTGCGCGCGGTGCGGGTGCGCGCGCGCCACGCCGTCGACCTCGAACCGCTGGTCACCGCGCCCCGGCTCTACGCGCTGGACCTGTGCGGATCGCCGGTCATGGACCTGGCCGCGCTGGGCCGGACGAGCCGCCTGCACTACCTGTCGTTGCGGTACGAACAGTGGCAGGAGCTCTGGCAGCAGAACGTCACGCTGCCCGGCCTGGCGATGGCCGTCCTGTCTGACGACCCGTCCCCGAGCAGGATCGCGGAGTGGGCGCGGCGGCTCCCCAGGGGCGGCGGCGTCCAGCACTACATCGGGCAGTATTGACGCACCGTCAGGGCCCAGGACCCCTGAAGAAGAAGGCTACGGCGAGCCGCAAAGCAGGCCCCACTGACGGTACTCCGCCGTCAACTCGGTGGCCGGCCACGGTGGAACCATGCCGACCGACTCTGGCTCGCGGCGTTGGCGCGACTGATCCCCCGCCATCGATGGACGGAAGTCTTCCACGTCACCCCAGCAACGATCTTGCGCTGGCACCGCAACCTGGCAGCGCGGAAGTGGACCTTCACCGACAGGCGACGCCCGGGACGGCCCTGTACCCGCCGGGACGGGCCGACCGGGGGGCAGTTCCTGACCGCTCAAGCCCACGCGATCATCGCGTGTGACTTCCTCGTCGTCGAAACGGTGCTTCTCAAGCGGCCGTACGTGCTGGTGTTCATCGAGCACGGCACCCGGCGCCTGCACCTGGCCGGAGTCAGCAGACACCCGACCGGAGCATGGACCACGCAGCAAGCCCGCAATCTGGCCATGGACCTTGGCGACCATTTCGCCGGGCTTCGATTCGTGATCCACGATCGGGACCCGCTCCTCACCTCCGCCTTCCGGGAGGTCTTCCAAGCCGAAGGGCTACGGAACATCACCGCGCAGCCCACAACGACCTGTCATCCGTCCACCGAAAGCCCGTCATCACAGGCACGATCAACGAATACCACCACGTCGCCTGACCGCAGCTCAGATCATGTAACCCAATAATCGAGCGGCACAGCCCTGCCAGACCAGGGCTGAAACCGGGCGAATCCCGACTAGTAGGCTGAACCTCGTTCTGATCTCGAACGAGGCCGGTGACGTGACCCCCCGAATCGCCAGCAGCGCACAGATCGTCTCGCCGAAACTGGTCGCCCGGGCGACAGAGCTGTCCGCGCTGTTGTCCACGCTCGGCAGCCCCCCGGCAGTCGCGGTCGTCGAGGGCGAGGCGGGGATCGGCAAGACCCGGCTCGTCAGGGAGCTGACCACCGAGCTGGCCGGGACGCTGGTGCTGACCGGCGGCTGCGGGCACATCCGCGAGCCGTTCCCGCTCGGCCCGGTGCTCGAAGCGCTGCGCGGCACCGGCGAACGGCTGGCGGCCGTCTCCCTGTCACCGGTGGCGGGGGCGTTGCGGCCGCTGCTGCCCGAGCTCGCGCACGTCCTCCCGCTCGCCCCTGAGCCGCTGGACGACCGGGTCGGCGAGCGGCACCGGGTGTTCCGCGGGCTGGCCGAGCTGCTGGCCACCCTCGGCGCGGTGGTCCTGGTGCTGGAGGACATGCACTGGGCCGACGAGCAGACCGTCGAGTTCCTCGGCTACCTGCTGTCGGATCCCCCGCCGGACCTGAGCGTGGTCCTCACCTACCGCGGCGAGGAAGTGGGGGTCGGCGTGCGGGCGCTGACCTCCCGGCTGCCCACGGCCGTGGCCAGGACCCGGGTGGCGCTGACCCCGTTCGGCACGGCGGAGACGCAGGAGCTGGCCGCCTCGATCCTCGGCACCGCGCGCGTGTCCGAGGACTTCGCGCTCTACCTGCGGGAGCGCACGTCGGGCCTGCCGTTCGCGATCCAGGAGCTGCTGGCGCTGCTGCGCGCCCGCGGCAGCCTCGTACGGCGCGACGGCGGCTGGGCGCGCAAGACGATCGACGAGCTCGACGTCCCCGCCGGGGTGCGCGACTCGGTGCTCGAACGGGTCAGCCGCCTGTCCCCCGCCGCCCGCGCGGTGGTCGAGTCGGGCGCGGTGCTGGAGGCGCACGTCCCGATCGGTACGCTGCTGGCCACCTGCCGGATCCCGGCGGGCGAGGCGGAGACCGGGCTGGACGAAGCCCTCGAACGCGGCCTGCTGGTCGAGCGGTCGGGGCTGGTCGGGTTCCGGCATCTGCTGGCCGTACAGGCCGTGTACGGCAGCGTGCCGCTGTCGCGGCGGCGGGACCTGCACGCGCGGGCGGGTGCGGCGGTGGGGCGGCTCAGCCCGGTGCCGCTCGGGCAGCTCGCGCACCACCTGCGCCACTCCGGGCAACTGGACGCCTGGGTGTCGGCGGCCGAGCAGGCCGCCGACCAGGCGACCGCGCTCGGTGACGACGACGAGGCGGCGCACCTGCTGGAGGCGGTGCTGCGTGAGGCCCCGCTCGACCCGGTACGGCGGGCGGAACTCGCGGTCAAGCTCGGCTGGGCGAGCACCAGGACGCTGAAGGTGGTCGCCGAGCTCGACGCCCTGTCGGCGGCGCTCGCGCACGACCCGCCCCAGCCGCTGCGCGGGGAGCTGCGCTTCCTGTACGCGCTGGGTCTGGACCGGACGGCGGCGGAACCCCTGCTGCAGTGGAGGGCCTTCACCGACGCGGTGGAGTCGTTGGACGGGCGGCCCGACCTGCTGGCACAGGCGATGGTGGGGCTCGGCCTGCCGACGACTCCGGACGTGCCGCTGGCCGAGCACGTCGGCTGGCTGGAACGGGCGCTGGAGCAGCTGCCCGCGATCGATGACGCGCCCCTGCGCGCGTTCGTGCTGGGCAAGGTCGCCATGGTGCTGACGGCGGTGGGCGATCCCCGCTGGGCGGAGCTGTCGGACCGGCTGCTGGCGCAGACGGGCGGCAGGCCCGTGCACCGCAGGGAGGTGGGCGCGTTCAGCTCACTCGGCGAGGACGCGTGCTACGCCGGGCGGTACGAGATCTCCGACCGGATGCTCTCGGCCGCGCTGCTCGGGGCTCCGGGCTGCGACCTGACCCGGTGGATGGAGTTCGAATGCCGGGCGTCGTACGCCGTCCTCGCCTACGCGCGCGGTGCGTGGGCGGGCCTGCGGGAGGAGGTCGAATTCCTGTCCGAACGGCTGGCCGGGCACCCGCGCCAACTCGCCATCCTGGACATTGTCAGGGCCTGCCTGACGCTCGCCTCCGGCGAGGTGGAGGAGGCCAGGCTCGGGCTGCTCGACGTGGTGGGGCGGGCGACGCGGATGGGCGCGATCGACGTGCTGCCGATCGCGATGGGCGCGCTGCTCAGGCAGGGCGGCGAACCACCCGCCGGGGTCGCGGCGGCCATCGCGGTGTGGGACACGCAACGGCTCTGGCCGGTGGCCGTACGGGTGCTGCCGCCGCTGGTCGACGCGCTGATCACGGCCGGGCGCCTGGACGAGGCCGAGGCACTGACCGACCGGCTCGGCCGTGAGCTCGCCACGCTGGACGCGCCGCTCGCGCCACCGTCGCTGGCCCACGCCCGCGGCCTGCTGGCCGCCGCCGCGTCGGACCCGGCCACCGCATCCGCCGAGTTCCTGGCCGCGGTCGACGACTACGACCGGCTCGGCTGCCCGTACGAGGCCGCCCAGGCGCGCGAGCTGGCCGCCGCCGGCCTGTTCGCGCTCGCCGACGAGCGCGCCGCCGACCTGCTGAACGCGGCCCTGACCGGGTACGCCTCGCTCGGCGCCCGCTGGGACCTCGACCGTGCCTCCCACCTGGCCAGGCGGCGCGGCGTCCCGTCGCCGGCCCGGCACCGGGGCGGGCCGAGCGGCTACGGCGACGACCTGTCGCCCCGGGAGCGGGAGGTCGCGACGCTGGCGGCGACCGGGCTGACGAACAGGGAGATCGCCAAGGAGCTCTTCCTGTCGACGAAGACGGTCGACAAGCATCTCAGCGCGGCACTGCGCAAGCTCGGGCTGCGTTCGCGGGCCGCGCTCGCTCGACGGCTGGACGGAGGGGCATAGATGGGGATTTTTACCCATAGGTAGGTAGAGGGCGCGCCGCAGACGATGGGTGTCATGTCCGGAACCGATCCACAGCGTGCCCCTGAGCCGCCGGAGGAGGGCGACCAGGAGCCCGACGAGGACCCCGCTGCCCTAGCGCCCGATGACGGATGGGTCGACGTCTGACCGCCCGCCCGCCTGACCCACCTCCCAAGGAGCCCCATGCCTAGTTTCTCGCGCCTGTTACGGCGCGGATCCGCCGTCGCCGTCACCGCGGTGACCCTCGCCGGCTCGCTCTCCGCCGTCTCCACGCCGGAGGCGCTGGCCGTACCGGCCGCGCAGCCCGATCTGGACCAGTTGCCGGCGGGCACGCACAAGATCACGCTCATCACCGGCGACACCGTCACCCTGTCGGACCGGGGCGGCGCCCACCAGGTCGACGTGGACCCCGCCGCCCGTCCGGGCGGTCCGGCGCCCGCCTTCCTGACCAGGGCGACGCCCAAGGGCGTGTACGTCTTCCCGACCGACGCCATGGCCGCCGTGAACGCGGGCAACGTCGACAAGGAACTGTTCAACGTCGAGTACCTGGCCGAGAACGGCTACACCGACGCCGAGACCAAGCAGCTGCCGGTCATCGTCCAGTACCCCAAGGGACAGCGCGGGGCGAAGGCGGCGGCGGACGCCCTGCCCGCCACCACCACCGCCACCGACCTGACCAGCATCAGCGGCGCCGGACTACAGGTCGACAAGGCCACGGCCGGCGACTTCTGGAGCGCCGTCCGCGACGGTGGTACGGCCGCGCGCACCCTCAAGCAGGGCGTCACCAAGCTCTGGCTGGACCGGAAGGTGCAGGTCAACCTGGCCGAGAGCGTTCCGCTGATCGGCGCGCCCCAGGCCTGGGCCGCCGGGTTCGACGGCACCGGGGTGAAGGTCGCCGTCCTCGACACAGGCGTCGACACCAAGCATCCCGACCTGGCGGGCGTGCTCGCCGAAACACACTCGTTCGTCCCCGGCCAGGACGTGACCGACGGCCACGGCCACGGGACCCACGTGGCCTCCACGATCGCGGGCTCGGGCAGTGCGTCCGACGGGAAGAACAAGGGCGTCGCCCCCGGCGCCAAGCTGCTGATCGGCAAGGTGCTCGACAACGCCGGCCGGGGCGAGTCGTCCTGGCTCATCGACGGCATGGAGTGGGCCGCGAGCAGCGGCGCCAAGATCGTCAGCATGAGCATCGGCGGCGGCGTCAGCGACGGGTCCGACCCGATGTCGCAGGCCGTCGACGAGCTGACGGCGAGCACCGGCACGCTGTTCGTGATCGCCGCGGGCAACAACGGGCCCGGAGCACGGACCGTCAACACGCCGGGAACCGCCGAGGCCGCGCTGACGGTGGCGGCCACGACGAAGACCGACGAGCTGGCCGGCTTCTCCAGCCGCGGCCCCCGCCTGGACGGGGCGCTCAAGCCGGACATCGCCGCCCCGGGCTTCGGCATCGTCGCCGCGCGGGCCGCGGGCACCGCGATGGGCACGCCGGTGGACGACTACTACACCTCCGCCAACGGCACCTCGATGGCGACCCCGCACGTGGCGGGCGCCGTGGCGATCCTCGCCCAGCGCCACCCCGACTGGACGGCGGCGCAGTACAAGGCCGCGCTGATGAGCACCAGCAAGCAGGTCGGACTGACCGTCTACGAAGAGGGCGCCGGCCGGGTCGATGTGGCCAGGGCGGCCTCCCAGCAGGTCGTCGCCACCACCGCGAACCTGGACTTCAGCGACGGCAAGACCGCCACGAAGCAGGTCACGTACGCGAACCTGACGGACCAGCCGGTCACCCTCACGCTGACCCCGACGCTGTCCGACAGCAGGCGCAAGCCGATCGAGGGCGCGCTGAGCGCCGACAAGACCCTCACGGTCCCCGCCGGCGGCACCGCGTCCGCGACGGTCACGCTCGACGCGGCCGACCTCGGCTTCGGCGCGTACGGCGGCGCCATCACCGCCCAGGCGGGCGACGTACGGCTCAGCACCCCGGTCGGCCTCTTCATCGCGGGACCGAGGGTCACGCTCACCGTCAAGACGATCGGCCGGGACGGCGCCCCGCTGACCCCCACGGGACTCGACGTCATCAGCGTGACGGACTCGGACGAGGAGCCCGACGGCGTCGCCATCCCGGAACCGGGCGTGGTGACGATCCGGGTGCCTCCGAGCACCTACAGCGTGATGGAGCTGGCCAGCTGGATCGACGACGACTCGCGCACCAACTACGCCTGGCTGAGTGACCCGGAGGTGAACGTCACCGAGGACACCACGATCACGCTCGACCTGCGCAAGGCCGGCCAGGTGCGGTTCGGCACGCCCACTCCCGCCGGACCGCTGAACAACACCGTGATCGAGACCTACCAGCGCACGACGGAGAACGGCGCGCAGTACGCGGGCATGCTCGACCACAGCCCCTGGGACCTGGTGTGGGCCCTCCCCACCAAGCGCGTCACCAAGGGCACGTTCCGGTTCGCCCAGCAGACGATTCTCGGCCAGTCGGAGGTGAGCATGTCCCTCCTCGGCAAGGGCATGCCGGACATCCAGGCCGTCCCGGGGATGCACTGGGAGTACGAGGGGGTCGAGAGCCAGAACGGCCATCCCGGCTGGGTCCCGTTCACCGGAACCCAGGATCTCCCGGCGGTGAACGTGGGAACGGGCACTCCGGAGGAACTGGCCGCCCTCGACCTCAAGGGCAAGCTGGCGCTGCTGGAGACCGGCTTGCAGGCGAACATCTTCGGCACGGCCTGCGGGGTGCCGATCGAGGTGGTGCAGAACCTGCGTGCGGCCGGGGCCGCCGGTGTGGTGGCGTTCCCGAGTGCGCCGTCGGAGGCGATGCCCCGCTGCTCCCTGCCGCTGCCGATCTCGCAGACGCCGTTCACCGGTGAGCTCAAGGAGCTGGGGATCGCCAACGTGTCCCTGTCCGCCCGTGACGGCGCGGCGGTACGCGACCGGCTGACCAAGGGCCCGGTCACGATCCGGGTGACGGGAACGCCGGACACCCCCTTCACGTATGCGCTGAAGGAGTACCAGGAGGGCAGGATTCCCGAATCGCTGAACCACACCTACAAGCGCAACCAGCTCGCCCAGGTCGACGTGGTGCACGTGGCCCCGGACCCGGCCACCAAGTTCTCCGACCACCGCCTGGCCTGGAAGCAGGACGAACGCCTCCTCGTCGCGCAGGCCGTCGAACTCGGCACCTGGTCGGCCGTCGGTCCGCACACCCGGCGCGACTACGTCGGGCCGCTGGCGGCGGATGTGATGCAGCTGAACATCAGCGTGGCCAGGCCGTCGGACAACACCGTCGAGGTGAGCGACGCTCTGGACATCTACGACAAGCCGGTCCGCACCCAGCAGCGGATGTTCGCCGGACCGCGCACGCCCGGTGGTTACACGGCTCCGGACAAGGTGTACCGGGTGCCCGACCCCGCCAGGCCGTACCCGGCGACCCTGGGTCTGAACACCCCGTGCGACCTGTGCAGGCGCGGCGACCTGCTCTTCCCCGTCTTCCACACGATGAGGGTGAACGGCGGGCTCCAGCAGCACGACGACATGGGTGGGATCTACAGCTACACCTACCGTCTCACCAAGCAGGACGGGACCGACGTGCCGTTGACCAACATCAACCGCGTCCCCCTGTTCAGGCTGCCCCCGGAGAAGGCCACGTACCGGCTCTCGGCGACGAGCAAGACGATCAACGCCGTCTGGACGTTCACCTCGTTCCGTGCGGAGAAGGACACGGTGAAGCCCGGCCACATCTGTGCGGTCGTGTCCACCGATCCGTGCCGTCCCGAGCCGATGGTCACCGTCGGCTTCGACCTGGATGACACGCTCGACCTGCGGAACACCGTGGCCACCGGGCGCCACCGCTTCACCGTCAACGCGGGACACGGTCCTTCGCTGAAGGCGATGCCGAAGATCGCCGGGCTGAAGGTGTGGGCCAGCACGGACGACGGCAAGACGTGGAACCCGGTCCAGCTCTCGAAGAAGAAGGGCGACTCCTACACCGCGACCGCGACCTACCCGTCCCGTGACAACACCACGGGCACCGTCAGTCTCAAGGCGGAAGCCTGGGACACCGACGGCAACCGGGTGGAGCAGACGACGCTGAAGGCGTTCGGACTGCGCTGACGAAGAAGGAGCACCGCCCGGACCGGGGTCCGGGCGGTGCTCCTTGCCCGGCTTATGACGAGGTCATGCGCAGCCGATGACACGCGCCTGGTTCGTTTCGTGTCCCGCTCGGAAGCATGGTTTTATGCTGTGAGCTGGGTTTTTGCTGCGCGATCAGGACGGCGGCCGCCACCACGGCGAGGTGTTGTCGTCGCTCGTCCACCGGTTGGTGAGGGGCATATTCGGCCTGCCGGTGATCCTGATCCGTGCCGATCTGTCCAAGGACGTTGAGCTGCTTGTGCTCCGTCACGAGAACCAGGTGCTGCGCCGTCAACTCGGTGGCCGACTGCGGTGGGATCACGCCGAGGTTGGCCGGCGCTCGGTGGTCAACCCTCAGCAGGCCCGCGAACTGCTCACCGCGGTGACCTACTTGGGATGCTCACGCGGGCCGATGCCGGCCGCGATGTTCGCCTGACCCCAGAGCAGCAAGCGGTTCACCGACTCCGGGCAGGCCCACGATGAACCCGGCCTGAAGCACTGGGACGTGAAGCAGACCCACACCGTTCCCAGCGATCGTCAGATGAACGCGCCGGACGACTACGGAAGGTCGTCCGCGTCCAAGCGCCGCCGCGCCCAGATCTGTCGGGCAGAGCAGGCCCTGATCAATCCAGGTCCTCCCAGTCCCAGGGATCGGCGGCGGTCCCATCAGGTTCCCGCCCGAATCGGAACTGCTCTTGGTGATCATCGATCCCGCCGAACTCCTCGAACAGCCCTGCGGCAGGCAGCCTCTTGGCCAGTGCCCGCACCTGGTCCCCAGCCCCAGCCATCCGCACGGCGACGGCTGGACCCTGCACCAGCTTCGCCACAGCGCGCTCCAGCACCTGGCCCAGGCCGGCCGAACCGCGCCGGAACTGCAGGCCAAGTCCCGCCACCAGCAGCTGTCCAGCCTCGGCCACTACGTACGACTCGGTGAGGAAACCTCCGCCCGCATCACCGCCGAGCACGCCCCTGCGGCTCGGCGACGCAAGCGCTGAAGTCGGGCTTTCCTGAACGACCGGCGAGTTGGTCGGTGCCAGCGCCAAAATCCGGTCCGATCCTTCCCGGGGTCCTCCCCTCTCGCCCCGCACAGCTATTCGGTGTTGCTATGTACCGGTAGTCAGTGTTACTTTCTACCGGTACATAGCAACACTAGATAGCAAGACGGGGCTGTTCCATGGGAGGCAGGTGACGGAGATGCTGAAGGGAACGTCGGAGGGCGTCGTCCTTGCGGCCCTTTCGGCCGACCCGCCGTACAGGTGATGACCACCAACCGCATGACGCCCGAGGAGACAGCCCGCGCGCACCTATCGCGCCGACTACGCCTCCATCGACCGGTTCGGCCGGGACGACGAACCCGGGCCTCAGGCCGTCCTCGACTTCTGGGCCACGCTCCACCGGGCACTCGACGACAGACAGTGAGCCGAGCTTCCTGGCCCTGTCCGCCCGTGCCCCCTCGATGATCTCGCCGGCGACGCCGCCCTTGGGCCGGCGCCGGTCGCCTACCCACCACGCCCCTCCTCCTTCACAGCCCGGCGGCACACTCGCCGCCATTTCAGCGTGCTCCGCGAGCCGTCGCCGGAGCTCCGCACCGACACGCCGAACCGCACCATGCCGCTATTGATCGGCAACCATCAATCCCCGAAGGGAAGCACATGTCCAACGCGCGACGGCGAGGGTTCCTCGCCGCAGTCACACTCGCGATCCCGCTCGTGGTCACCGCCGCTCCCGCTGCTTCCGCGAAGGCGGGGCCGAAGATCGAAGTCTCCGGCGGAGTGACGCAGCCCGTCTTCTCCTACCAGGACGCCATCCGTGAGCACGTCCGGGTGAAGTCGACGGTAGACAGTGACAACGACGGCAAGAAGGATCTGATCCGGGTGGACATCATCCGGCCGAAGGAGTCCGGCTCCGGGCTCAAGGTCCCGGTGATCATGCACGAGAGCCCCACCTTCGACGAGCCGGGCGCCGGCTACGAGAATGACCACAAGAAATACGACGCGAGCGGGAACGCGACGAAGTTCCCGCTGTATTACGACAACTACTTCGTGCCGCGCGGGTACGCGTTCGTGTCCGTCGACATGGTCGGCACCAGGTTGTCCGACGGCTGTCCGACCTCCTACGGCGCTCCGGACGTGCTGGGCGGCAAGGCTGTCATCGACTGGCTCAACGGCCGGGCGACCGCCTACGACGACAAGGGCGAGCCGGTCGAAGCCACCTGGACCACGGGACGCACCGGAATGATCGGCCACTCCTATGAGGGAGCGCTCGGTGTCGGGGTTGCCGGCACCGGCGTGCAGGGGCTGGAGACGATCGTGCCGCTCGCGAGCTACACCAACGGCTACGAGGCAAGCCGCATCAACGGCACCATCTCCTGGTTCAAGGGCGTTCAGGAGTTCATGGCCAAGCGGTTCGACACCGATCCGGACGAGAAATGCGCGGCTGAGCACCAGCGCCTGCAAGAGGGCGAGGACGACGCCACCGGTAACTACAACGCCTTCTGGGACGAACGCAACTACCGGACCGGGCCGATCTCGAAGGCACGCAACATCCACGCCAGCGTCTTCGCCGTTTACGGCATGCAGGACCGGGCCGTGGTGGGCAGCCAGTTCGCCCAGTGGTGGGCCATGTTGCCCCGGAACGTGCAGCGCAAGGCATGGGTGACGCAGTACGGCCACCTCGACCCGTTCTGGGCCCGCCGCGAGGTGTGGCTCAAGACCCTCAACAAGTGGTTCGACCACGAACTCATGGGCATCTCCAACGACATCATGCGCGAGCCACGCGTCGACCTTCAGCTCGGCCCGAACCGGTGGATCAGCCAGGCCGACTGGCCGGCGCAGGGACGGATGACGACCCTGCGGCCGCAGCAGAACGGCTCGCTGGGCCGCAAGCCCTCGACCGGCTCCGGCACCTATCTCGACACCGCCCAGACCGAGATCGCGATGGCCGACAACCCCGCCATCATCTCCCCCGACCGGCTCGCCTTTCTGACTCCGGCGCTGAAGACGCCGATGCGGCTGTCCGGAACGCCGTCGGTGAGCCTGAAGGTCAAGCTCGACAAGCCCACTGCCAACCTGGGCGTGCTGCTCGTCGACTACGGCACCGACACCCGCATCAACTACCGCGAACGCACCGCCACATCCGCAGAGGGCCTCAAGTTCCTCGACGGCAAGGACTGCGTCGGCCAAGGCACGGCCGACGACGACGGCTGCTACCACAAGGTCGGCGACAACACGGCGACCACCTCCTTCCACGTGGTCACCCGCGGACTCATGGACGCGCAGAACCACAAGTCACTCAGCCGCCAGACGCCGCTGACGCCGGGCAAGTCGTACCAGATCACCTGGAAGACGCTGCCGCTGGACTACGAGTTCAAGGCCGGACACCGGCTGGGCCTGATCCTGACCGGAACCAACGACGACTTCAACATCGACGAGACCGGCCAGGGCGGCGCAGACGACGCGGAACCCGGCACCGGGGCCAAGGTCACCGTCGATCTGGCCGGCACCTCGATCTCGCTGCCGGTGGTCACCGGCACGTCCATCAAGTAAGAGCAAGATCGATCTTCGCCTACGGTCGCGACCGACGTGGCCGTGACCGTAGGCATGACATCCCAAACGCATCCTTTCCCCGCGCGTGCGCGCAAGCAGCTGACCGACGCCATCGCGCGTCGCCATCTGAGACCGCCTGGCTCCCGGCTCTTGTACGCGCCGCGCCGGGACAGGTCTTGCAAGATCGAACACTGTGCAAAGGAGATTCATGATGGGACACAGCAAGAGCGGCTTCTCCAAGACCGGGCTGGCCAGACTGCGCGACGTGCTGGCACGGCATGTCGAGTCCGGGAAGGTCCCCGGGCTGGTCGCTCTGGTCAGCCGGGGCGAGGAGACCCACGTTGAGACGATCGGGACGATGCGCCATGACGGTGGCGCGCCGATGCGCCGCGACACCATCTTCCGGATGGCCTCCACGACCAAGCCGGTCGGGGCGGCGGCGGCGATGGTGCTGGTGGACGAATGTCGGCTGCGGCTGGACGACCCGGTGGATCCGTGGCTGCCCGAGCTCGCCGACCGGCAGGTGCTGACGCGGCCCGACGGACCGCTGGACGACACGGTGCCGGCGCGGCGGCCGATCAGCGTGCGGGACCTGCTCACCTCCACCAACGGGCTCGGCATGGACATGACCGCGCCGGGCACCCCGATCATGGGCGCGCTCTTCGAGCGGGGTGTCTACGGCCAGGAGGACGGATGGCTGTTGCCCGCGCCGGACCCGGATGAGTGGATGCGCCGCCTGGGCACGTTGCCGCTGATCTGCCAGCCCGGCGAGCGGTGGATCTACAACATCAGCAACGACGTGCTCGGCGTGCTGGTGGCCAGGGTCACCGGCCAGTCGTTCGAGGAGTTCCTGTGTGAACGCATCTTCGACCCACTGGGCATGAAGGACACCGGCTTCCACGTGCCCGCCGACAAGATCGACCGGCTGCCGCCGCTGTACGCCCCCGACTGGCAGACCGGAGAGTTCAACGTGGAGGACCCTGCCGAAGGGGGACACCACAGCACACCTCCGGCGTTCCAGTCCGGCGGCGGCGGACTCGACTCCACCGCCGACGACTACCACGCCTTCTTCCGGATGCTGCTGGGCGGCGGGATTCACGACGGCGAACGCATCCTGTCCCGGCCCGCCGTCGAGCTGATGACCACCAACCAACTTCCGCCCGAGCAGCTGGCCGCCCGAGTGGCCTTCGGCCGCGACTCCGTCCATCGGGGGTACGGCCTGGGGCAGCACGGCGGCTGGGGCTTCGGCATGGCGGTGCGCACGTACCGGGGCGACTACGCGCCCGTCGGCCAATTCGGCTGGGACGGCGGCAGCGGCACCACCGTCTACGCCGACCCGCACCACCAGCTCGTCGGCATCCTGCTCACCCAGACCGGCATGTCCACCCCGGATTCGGCGCGAGCCATCCACGACTTCTGGACCACGCTCTACCAGGCCATCGACGACTGACAGCCCATCCTGCCTGGTCGAGCCGGTCCGACAGAAAGACCTGACCAGGCCCCGGCCTGCGAGCGCGCACCCTTGTCGGGTAAGTCCAGGAAAGGGAACTGTGGCGCAAACGATCGACAAGCTGCCGCGATACGCCGCCGAGCGAGCCGAGAGCGCCGACGCTCAACCGAACGCTCTGGCACTGGCACCAGCGCCCTCTTGACCAAGCGGCCAGCTCGATGTCGGCGAAGTCGACCTCCTTCAGCAGGGGATCGAACGGATCCGGCCGATGACGTGGCTCATCGGTGGCGTACGCGCCGAAGGTTGGGTACGCGGCTGGCGGGTGGCAAGCCGTTCAGGGCGGTGTGTCCGCGGTGGTGATTGTAGGTGTGCAGCCACGCCGGCAGGGCTGCTCGGCGTGCCGTTTCTGAGGCGTATGGCTGGGCGTAGGCCCGTTCGTCGAGCAGGGTGCGGTTGAAGCGTTCGGCCTTGCCGTTGGTCTGCGGCCGGTAGGGGCGGGTGCGCTTGTGGGTGATGCCGGCTTTGGCGAGGGTGTCGGGCCACAGGTGGGAGCGGTCGGCCCAGCGGCGGGCGGTGGTGACGGCGACCTGGAAGCGTTCAGCGGCTCGGCGCAGCGGCCATCCGTCCTCGACGACACAGCGGGCCAGGCGCAGGCGTCCGAGTTCGGTCAGCGGCGCGTTACGGTGGGGCATGAGGGCCTTTCTGGTCGGCGTGTAGATGTCGCAATCCACACCGAACCGAAGGCCCTCACCCCTTTATAAGATCATCGACATCGTGTCGTGCCCGTACCTAACCTCTGTGGTCAGTACACCTAGATGCCTGGTCAGGGCATGTTTTCGGCTCTAGGGCAGCCTCCGGACCCAGAGGGGCCAGCCTGTCGAGGCGGAACTGGCCAAGCTCGACACCAGCGGCTGGCGGCCTCTGCGGCCCGCCCAACTGCGGGAGCTGGGGCTGACCCCGTGAACTGAGGTCCCTGAGAAAGGCGAGAGCCCCGTCCCACCCCAAGGCAAGCCAGGTGAGGGTGGGGCCCAGTGGGTTGGTGGCGCACGGGTTTTTGGGCTCGGCGCGGGCGGGGCAGGAACGGCGAGTTCGATCTCGATGACCAGCGCACCGAGGGCTTCCTTCCCGGGGGCCGTAGATGCGGCGGATGTTGCACTCGGTCCGCGCCCCGTCAACGGCTGCTCTACGGCGAGAATTTCTGACAAATCGCTTGAGGTTCCACCAGATGGAAGGTGCACATTCAAGCCATGAACGACGTGACGGGTCTTTACACGATCGGGCAGTTGGCCCAGCGTACGGGGCTGCAGGCGCGCACGATCCGCTTCTGGTCCGATAGCGGCGTCGTCCCTCCGGTCCAGAGGTCGGAGGGCGGGTACCGGCTCTATGACGCGGAGGCGGTCGTCCGGCTGGACCTGGTCCGGACGCTTCGCGATCTCGGGCTCGGTCTTGATGCCGTCCAGCAGGTGCTGGAGAAGCGAGCCACGCTGAGCGAAGTGGCGGACCTGCACGTCAAAGCGCTCGATGCCGAGATCCGTACCCTCAAGATTCGCCGGTCCGTCCTGCGCATACTCGCCCACCGTGACAGCTCTACCAAGGAGATCGCATTGATCAACGCGCTAGCCCGGCTCTCGGCACGGGAACGCCAGCAGATCATCGACGACTTCGTCGACCGCGTGTTCGCCGACGTCGTCGATGAGGACGCCACGCTCGTCGCGGGATGGATGCGTGATCTCCCGTCCGATCTCCCGGAAGACCCGACCTCCGAACAGATCGACGCGTGGGTGGAACTGGCCGAGCTGGCGGGAGAGGAGAGCTTCCAGCAGACGGTCCGCCGAATGGTCCTCAGCGGCGAGGAGAACAACCGCCTGGAGTACGGTCTCAACCTCCGGCCCCTGGTCCTCGAGCACGCGGGCGCCGCTCTGTCGCGCGGCATCGCGCCGGAGTCGACCGGGGCGAGCCTGATCCTGAAGCGGATCATCCCCGACGACCTTCCCGCAGAGGAGACCGCCGCCCTGATCACGTGGCTGGACATGGTCGCTGAGCCCCGAGTTGAGCGGTACTGGCAGCTCCTGAGCATCCTCAAGGGCCAGAAGCCATCCCCACCGGCGGTCCCGGCCTTCGCATGGCTGCTGGCCGCACTGCGCGCCCACCGCTGATCCATCCCCCGCACCTTCCGACCCCGTATTCTTCACCGCACCCGCCAGGCAAACCCGTGTCTCCGTTCTCGGCACGATCTTCTTCTCCGTTTCGGACTCCCGGATGAGCGAGGGGGCTGCCGCGCTCAGGGCCGCGACCTCGTACGCCATCGTGGTGGCCGTCGCGTTGGTGGTTGGCGCGGCGCTGTTCACGTTGCTGCTGCCGAAGAAGGCGGTGCGGCACGGCGAGGTGTGACATCCGCCTGAACCAGACCGGCGATGAGGTCCCGGCCGCCGCCCGCCAGGCAGCGCCCACGATCAGACCTACACGCGCGAAGGCCAGCTCCATCTCCGACTGGACTCCGGCCACCCGCAGAATCCGGCATCCGGCGGCCACTCCGGCGAGGTGCTCGATCAGCGCGGTCCTACCCACGCCCGGATCGCCGCGCAGGACCAGGACCCGGCTCTCGCCCGTCTTGACCGCGTTGACGACCTGCACGACGACGTGGCGCTCTTTGCTCCTGCCGTACTCGGTCAATCAACGCATTCTGCGGGGCGGACGGAGCGGCGCGTCGCGGAGTTCCCTGCGCGAGGTGATGCCGAGCTTGCCGAAGACCTTGCGTAGGTGCCATTCGACGGTGCGGGCACTGATGTACAGCTCGGCGCCGATCTCGGCGTTGGTGCGCCCGTCTCTGGCCATCCGGGCGACCTGCTCCTCTTGCGGGGTGAGGTCGTCGGCGGTGTCGGCGGTGCGCTTGCGGACCTTCTCCCCCGTCGCCAGCAGCTCGTGCCTGGCCCGTTCCGCGAAGCCGTCGGCGCCCATCGCGATGAACTCCTCGTAGGCCTGCTTGAGTTGCTGACGGGCGGCCACCCGGCTGCGCTCACGGCGCAGCCACTCGCCGTACACCAGCCGGGTGCGAGCCAGCTCGAACCTCAACCGGGTACGGCTGAGCCGCTCAACGGCCTCGGCGTAGGACCGGTCGGCCTCGCCGCCGTGGCTGACGAGAGCACGAGCGCGGGCCTGCAGGCCGAGCCCCCACTCCAGGTCCGAACCTGCGGTGTAGGTGCCGAGACGGGCAAGGGCCGTTTCCGCGGTCGCGGTCGCGCCGCTGCGGACCGCGGCTTCGACCAGGTCGGGCAGGGCCTGTGCGGTGAACGGGCCGAGGTCGCCGCTCGCGGCCTGTTCGGCGGCGGCCGTCGCCTCGGCGTAGTGCCCGAGGCCCAGGTGGAGCAAGGCGGTGGCGCGCTCGGTGAAGTACAGGCCGAGCCCTTCGCCACGCGCGCTCGCCTCGGCGGCGGCTTCCGTCAGCAGCGGCAGTGCCTGCGCCGCGCGGCCTTGATAGGCGAGGAGGAAGAAGTCGCCGTATGAGGCCCTGCGAGTGCCCGTGGCCTCCTTGACCGTCGACTCCTCCAGGCCCAGCTCACGGGCGTACGTCACGTCGCCGCGCCACAGCGCGATGACCCGGCGGACGTTCAGCGCGTTGATGAGCGGCACGAGCGCGCCGCCGGCGCGAGCCAGGTCGGCATGCCGGGCATTGGCCGCCTCCCAACCCTCGTAGTCCCACAGCGACAACGCGGCGTTCGCGACCAGCACGCCGTACCGCAGCCACAGATCGGCCGGCACGGCGTCGGCGAGGAACCCGGTGACCGCCTCGCGCAGCGAGGGCCGTCCCGCCTCGGTGCCGGCGGTGATGAGGGCGGCCAGGCCGTCGAGCAGATGATCGGCGGCGGTCGGCGTGCCGTTCAAGGGCGGCGTCGCGGCGGAGACGGCGGGCAGGTCGCCCCCGGGAACGGCGAGACGACCGGCGACGAGGGCCGCGCTCCAGGCGTCGAGCAGCGTGTGCCTGGCGAGGCTGCCGTCCAGGGGTTCGAGCCGTTCGGCGGCGCGCAGCAGCGCCGCCGGAGCCTCGCGCCCGGAGTGGGCGGCGCGGTCGGTGAGCCCGCGGATCAGGTAGATCCGGGCGCTCTGCAGATCGTCGACCGGGAGGGCTTCGGCGCGGGCGAGCATGGCGAGCACGGATGCGAAGTCACCCGCGTCGAGCGCGGCCCGGGACGCGGCGAGCGTGCGCTCGATCTTGAGCCCGGGGTCGATGGTCAGCTCGGCAGAGCGCCGCAGCAGCGCCGCGGCGGCCGCGATCCCGCCCCGGGACTCCGCCCCTTCCGCGACGTCGGCGAGTTCGGCCGCGAGCCGCTCGTCCGGCCCTGTCGCCGCCGCGGCCAGGTGCCAGACCCGGCGCCGTCGATCGCCGCCGCTCTCCGACGCGCCGGCCAGCGCACGGTGTACGGCCCGCCGCGCCTCGGGGTCGCCGGCGGCGTAGGCGGCGGAACGCACCAGCGGATGCCGGAACCTGACGTTCCCGCCGATCTCGACGAGCTGCGCCTCCTGCGCCGGGACCGCCTGCTCGGCTCCGAGGCCGAGGGCCTGCGCGGCGCGCCAGAACAGGGCGGCGTCACCGGTGGGGTCGGCCGCCGCCAGCAGGAGCAGCAGCCGGGTGGGCTCCGGAAGCGCGCGGATGCGTTGTTCGTACCGCTCCTGGAGCGCACCGGTCCCGACGGACGGGAGCGCGAAGCCGCCGAGCAGTTCGGCCCGGCCGCTGTGTGACAGCTCCAGCAGGGCCAGGGGGTTGCCACGCGTCTCGGCCACGATGCGGTCGGCGACCCTGGCGTCGAGGAGGCCAGGAGTGGTCGCGGTCAGGAGCGCCCTGGCGTCCTCCTCGGCCAGCCCGTCGACGGTCAGCTCGGGCAGTCCGGTCAGCTCGGGCAGTCCGGTCAGGAGGGTGTCCTGGCCGGGCTCCCTGACCGCGAAGACCAGCAGCACCGATTCGGCGTGCAGCCGCCTGGCGACGAAGCCGAGCACCTGCCGGGTGGCCACGTCGAGCCACTGGGCGTCGTCCACGAGGCAGACGAGCGGCCGTTCCTCGGCCGCTTCCGCCAGGAGGCTCAGCACCGCCAGCCCGAGGACGAGCTTGCCGGGGGCCGCTCCTGAGGCGTTGCCGAACGCCACGTCGATCGCTTGCCGCTGCGGCTCGGGGAGCGTCGCGGCCGAGGCGAGCACGGGGGCGCAGAGCTGGTGGAGCGCGGCGAACGGCAGGTCGAGCTCGGACTCGACGCCGGTGATCCTGGCGATCCGGCAACCGGAAGCCCGCTCCTCCAGATAGCGCAGGAGCGTGGTCTTGCCCGCGCCCGCCTCGCCGCGCAGGACGAGGACGGCGCTCTCGCCGTCCTCGACGCGAAGCAGCGCCTGATCCAGCCGCTCACGTTCGTGCCGGCGGCCTTGGAGGATCGGCGCTGCTGCCACGCCTCGATTCTAGTGATCACCCTCGGGCCGGGACCAGATCGTTGAGGAACCCCTCGACGAGCTCCGCGAACTGGCGCGGGTACTGGAACAGGAACCCGTGCCCGGCGTCGGAGAAGATCCGCAGCCGCGCGTTCGGCAGATGGTCGGCGAGCACCTGCGAGTTGATCGTCGGGATCATCGGATCGTTGTCGCCCGCGGCCACCAGCGTGGGCTGGGTGATCCCGGCCAGTCGGGCGAGACGGCCCGGATCCGGGATGCCCCACTCGACGATCGCGTCGTACTGGGCGCGGGCCACCCCGGGGCCGTTGGCCTTGTCGGGGTTCTCGGTCCTGCTGAAGACCCGCTGGGCGTACTGCACGCCGAGGGCGCGACTGCTCTCGGTGACGCCGAAGAAGATGTGCAACAGATCGTCGAGCTCAGCCTCGTCCTTGTTCGCGGCGCGCTCGATGTCGAGCGTCCAGCCGTGCATCTGGCGTCCGCCTCTGGGGCCGGTTCCCGCCAGCACGATCCGCCTGACGCCGCGCGGCCTGAGCAGGGCGATCTCCTGGGCGACCATGCCGCCGAGCGAGAAGCCGAGCAGGTCGACCCTGGCGAGGCCGAGCGCGTCGAGGAAGGCGATGGCGTCCCTGGCCATCTCCGTCACCGTGGCGGGCACCTCGCCGCTGGAGCTTCCGACCCCGGCGTTGTCGAGCAGGATGACCTCTCGGCCGGCGGCGAGGGTGTCGACGAGGATCGGGTCCCAGTTGTCGAGGGTGCCGCGGAAGTGCTGGAGGAAGACCAGCGGCGGAGCGCCCGAGCCGGTGAGGCCGAAGCGGCGGTAGGCGTACGTCACGCCGTTGGCGGCGGTGACGTCGAGGATGGGCGCGGTGAGCTGCGTAGATGTGGTCATGATGAGTCCGTCCTTACCGGGGAAGTTCGTCGCCGTGCTGCTCCGCGGCCATGTAGGTCGCGTACCATTCCGGCCAGTTCTCGTCGTGGGCGCCGCCGTTGCGAGTCTCGTGCTCGCCGTGTGCCGCCGCCGCCCGCTTGAGCGCCTCGACCAGGTCGCTCCGCGAGACGTACGAGGTGGTGGCGGTGTCGACGCGGCCGGGGAAGCGGACCGTCACCTCCTGGAGCAGGAAGGTGTTGCCGTCCGGGTCGCGGAAGGTCGCGAAGGATCCGTAGCTGGCGCGGTCGGCGGCGAGCCCCTCGGCCTGGCCGTCCATGATCTGGCCGAACTGGGCTCCGGGAGCCTGCGGGTGGAATATCTCGCCGACCTCGGCGCCGAGGGCCACGAGCTGGTCGCGGGCGGCGGCGAGGTCCGGGACCACCAGGTAGACGCCTTCGGCGGTGCCGGGCTTCTGACCGGTGATCAGCGTGCCGAACTGGATGGACGCCGGCGAGCCGGGAGGCGTCACCTGAACGACCCGGAATCCGTTGTCGAAGGCGAAGTCGGCGTCGAGCCGCCAGCCGAGCGCCTGGTAGAACCGCTTCGAGCGGTCCACGTCGGCGACCGGGATGACGACGGCTTCGAGCTTGAGGTCCGCTGTGCTGTTCATGGTTGTCACCTTTCGGGGTTGGCGCGGTTGAGGTCCCACCACTCAAGGACCAGGGAGGCGTAGGTTTTCGGGGCTTCTTCCCAGATGAAGTGGCCCGCGTCGACGACGGCGAGGCTGCTGTGGGGCAGCCGGGCGGCGAGGAACTCGGCGTGGGCGGGCGGGACGACCTGGTCCCGCTCGGGGGCGATGATCCGCACCGGGGTCGGGATGGACGGCAGCAGCCGCTCCAGGGCTCTGAGCTCTTCGGGGTAGGCGCGGACGTACCGCATCGACTCGGCGAAGCGGCGCCCGCCGTAGGAGGTGAGGTAGTCCTCGCGCACGTGGTCAGGGAGCGGCGTCGCCGGGAAGATGTTGTCCAGGGTCGCGGCCATGATGGCGTCGGCGTTCTGCTCGTACCAGGTGAGGTCGGGGTCCTTCACCCAGCCCGCGAGCGGCTCACCGAGTTCGAGGTCGGCGGAGGCGCCGCCGCTGCCGATGACGACGCTGTGGAAACGGTCAGGCCGCAGGGCCGCCGCGAACAGCGAAGCGCTGGTGCCGATGTCGGGGCCGACGACGTGCACCTTGTCCAGTCCGAGCGCGTCCAGGATCCCGTGCACGAACGCGCCCGCCGCACGGGGAACGAGCACGTCGGGACGGCCCTGCGACTGCCCGAACCCGGGCAGGTCCACGGCCACCAGATGCGTGTCGGCCGCCAGGTCCGTCCAGGTCGGCTCGAAGGCGTACACACTCTCGGGCCAGGGGCTGAGCAGCAGCGCGTGCGTGTCGCGCGGCTCGCTCTCCGCGTACCGGACGGTGAGCCCGTCCACGGTGACGGTCTTGGTCTTGATCGGTTTCATGCCCGCTCCTTCTCGGTCGTGCTGCAGTGCTGTCAGCCTCGTCCGGCGGCGGTGGCGTCGCACCAGGGATGACCCCTGGCCCGGACCCGTGGGTGCCACGGGGGCGAATGCCCGGCATATCCGAGATGGTCGGAGCAGGAGGACGACACGAGCGGAAGGTGAGAGACCATGGAATGCGATGTCGTGGTGATCGGCCTGGGACCCGGCGGCGAACACGCGGCCACGAGCCTGGCCAAGGCCGGACTGTCAGTGGTCGGCGTGGATGAACGCCTCGTCGGCGGCGAATGCCCCTACTACGGGTGCATCCCCACCAAGATGATGATCGCCGCCGCCGACCGCCTCCGAACGGCACGCCACGCCGGCACGGCAGACGTCCGCCCCGACTGGAAGCCCGTCGCCGACCGCATCCGCGACGAGGCCACCGACGACTGGAACGACCAGGTCGCCGTCGACCGGCTCGTCGCCGCGGGCGCCCACTTCGCCCGAGGCCGAGGCCGGATCACCGCACCCCGCACGGTCACCGTCACCGCCCCCGACGGCGCGGCCACGTCCTGCACGGCCCGGCGCGGCATCGTGCTCAACACCGGCACCACCCCGTCTGCCCCGCCCGTCGCCGGCCTGGCCGACACCCCGTACTGGACCAACCGGGATGTGGTCCAGCTGACCGAGCTCCCCGCTTCTCTGGCGGTCCTTGGTGGTGGCGCGATCGGCAGCGAGATCGCCCAAGCCTTCGCCGCCTTCGAGGTGAAGGTGACCGTGATCGAAGCCGCCGACCGTATCCTCGCCGTCGAGGAGCCCGAGGCGTCGGCGGCCGTGGCGCAGGCGTTCGCCGAGGACGGCATCACCGTGCTCACCTCCGCACGCGCCGAACGGGTCGAGCACGACGACGACGGCTTCCGCGTTCAGCTGGCCGATCGGGTGGTCACCGCGGACCGGCTGCTGGTCGCGGCGGGACGCCGCAACAACCTCACCGGTCTGGGCCTGGAACACGTCGGCCTGGACCCGCAGTCCCGCGTGCTGGAGCCCGACGAGCGGATGCGGGTCGCCGACGGTGTGTGGGCCATCGGCGACATCACCGGCAAGGGCGCCTTCACCCACATGTCGATGTACCAGGCCGACCTCGTCATCCGCGACCTCACCGGAGCGGACGGCCCCTGGGCGGACTACCGCGCCGTCGGCCGCGTCACCTTCACCGCCCCCGAAGTCGGCTCCGTCGGACTGACCGAGGCCGCCGCCCGCGCCCGCGGCCTCGACGTCAAGACCGCCACCGGCGACCTCGGCACCCGAGGCTGGATCGCCGGCGAGTCAGGTCCCATCAAGCTGGTCGCCGCGCAGGGCGTGCTGGTCGGCGGCACCGTCGTCGGCAGCATGGGCGGTGAGGTGCTCTCCGCGCTGGTGACCGCGATCCACGCCCGGGTCCCGATCACCACTCTGGCCGACATGCACTTCGCCTACCCCACCTTCCACCGCGCCCTCCAACCCGTCCTGCGCGCCCTGCTCTGAGCTACGACCGCAGGCCGTCCATGGTGAGGTCCAGGAGCCGCCCGGCCTGGTCGCGCTGTTCCGGTTCGCCGGAGGCCGGCGCGATCCCGGTGAGCGCGGCGAACATGTCGGCCGCGCTGATGTCCGCCCGGATGCTCCCGGATCGGGCCCCTGCTTCCAGGAGGGACTCCAGCGTCAGCTCGTGGCTGTGGGCGTTCGGCGCGTCGCGCAGTTCCTTTCGGGAACCGAGGCCGAGGTTGGCCAAGACCTTGCGCAGGTGCCGTTCGACGGTGCGGGCGCTGAGGCACGGCTCGGCGCCGACCTCCGCGTCGGTGCGGCCGGTCTGTCTCCGCTCCTGGCTCATCGGACTCGGGCGTGGGTACACCTGCCGTGGGATCACGTTGCGCGATTCAGTGACACCCATATGCCCGTGCGATCGCACCTTCGTACAGATGGTCAACTACCAGGAAGAGATCGGCCGATGGTCGTCAGCAACCTTGTTCTCATCGCCGGGGTCGGCGGCGTCGGCCGTACGGTCCTGGACCGCCTGCGCGCGCAGGACGTGCCGGTGCGCGCATTGGTTCACCGGGACGATGACCGTGCCGCGGACCTGCGTGCGCGGGGCGCGGAGGTGGTCGTCGGCGATCTGACCCGGCCGGAGAGCGTCGCCGCCGCGCTGGAAGGAGCCGGGCGAATGTACTTCGCGATGCCCGTGTCGCCGGACCACCTGCTGGCGGCGACCGTGGTGGCCACCGTGGCCAAGGAGTACGGCAAGCTGGCGGGCCTGGTCGACATGTCGCAGATGACGGTGTCGCAGATGACCGCCACCAGCACCGCCGAGTCGCACCAGCAGCGGCTGCACTGGCTGGCGGAACAGGTGTTCGACTGGTCCGGCCTGCCGGTGGTGCACATCCGGCCGACGTCGTTCCTGGACAATCCGCTGTTCACCACACTGGCGGCCCGATCGATCCGGGAGAGCGGAACGATCGCTCTGCCGTTCGGCACCGGCCGCACGTCGCCGATCGCCGCAGACGACGTCGCCCGGGTGGTCGCCACCGTGCTGGCCGATCCGGTTCCGCACGTGGGGCACGTCTACGAGCTGACCGGGCCGCGCACGGTCGACATGACGGAGATGGCCGAGGAGTTCTCGCGAGCCTTGGGACGTACGGTGTCCTACCTCGACGTGCCCCTGGACCAATGGCGAACCGAGGTCCTTGCCAAGGCGGGCCTGCCGCCGCACACCGAGGAGCACATCGCCACCATGGCCCGGCTGCACCGCGAGAACCGCTACGACCGCGCCTCCGACGACGTCGAACGGGTGACCGGCGCGCCGGCCGGGACGATCGAGGCGTTCGTGGCCGCTCGCCGGGACTTCTACCTGGGCTGAACCGCCCCGATCGGAGCCCGAGAGGGGCATGTACATTCGGCGATCGCCGCGGGGTGTTCCTGAGCCACGGCGCCGTCAACCGGCACTTACGAGGGTGGCCACCTCGCGCGACGTCCTGACCTCGCTCGTCTCGTCGCCCAGTGGCCGGCCAGGTCAGGACCAGGGGTCGCTACGGGCGCGAGACACGGCGACGGCACGCGATCGTGAACACGTCAGCCCGCGTCACCGAACGGGCCACCCGCCAACCTTCAAGGAGTAGAGATGCTTGAGAAGTGCGCCTGCTTCGGGAACCGGCAAACCGGGACGCCAACTCCGTTCCAGAGTCATCCGCAAACGTTCAGCCTCCTGTTCGCCGCCAACTGTCACTGCTACAGGTACGCCGAGCTGTTCACCGGATACGACTTCTACGGCGGCTGCTTCGAAGTGCAGGTCAACACCAGCTGGCAGGCGATCCCGTCCTACGCCGCCAGGCAGGTCTCTCGGTCCGGAGCTGGGGCCGGTACGGAAGCGAACGGGTGTGGCTGTCCGACTCGGTCTACGGCGACGGCCTGGACTTCCCCGCCGGCAGTTGGTTCACGTACGTGGGTCTCATGGACGACAAGGTAGACGGCGTCGTCTTCCAGTGACCGCACGCCCGGCCAACGACTGAGGTGGCCTCGCCGCGGCACCAGGCCGATGAGCGGGCACTTCACCCCCCGCCTGATATTCCTCGACGGACGCATCGCCCCCACCACGCCCAGTTCGAGGCGCCGTCGCAGGCCACCGTGGACTCGTTCCGGCACAACCTGTCGGCACAGCCGCCTCGGATCCCATCGCTCGCAGAGACGTCATGGCTTTCTCCTACGCCTCGATCCGGACCCGGTCGGAGGATGGCGGACGGTCCGCCACTCTCGATGCTGGCCCACTCAACCTCCTCGGCGTCGATTAGGCCCGCGACCTGGTCGAGCTCGTGAACGCGCTGCACGCCGCCCCAGTGACGTGCGTATCGTCGCGATCGACAGCACCTCGCCGGACTACTTTGCCGCGCATGTGGACTCGCGGCGGTTCCGCAGTACGCGGCGGAGGCGGCGAAGGCCGTCAGTCCCGGCGACGCCTCACTGGGCATGTTGCCGCACAGGCTGGCGCGATCATCGCGTGTGACTTCCTCGTCGTCGAAACGGTGCTTCTCAAGCGGCCGTACGTGCTGGTGTTCATCGAGCACGGCACCCGGCGACTGCACCTGGCCGGAGTCAGCAGACACCCGACCGGAGCATGGACCACGCAGCAAGCCCGCAATCTGGTCATGGACCTTGGCGACCATTTCGCCGGGCTTCGATTCGTCATCCACGATCGGGACCCGCTCCTCACCTCCGCCTTCCGGGAGGTACCACGGCTGCGGTCGATCTGAGCGCTTTCCTGGCAGAGCAGCATGGGCAGAGCAGGCTCATTGTGGACACCGACCCGCAGGGGCAGGCCGCCGTCGGTATCGACGCCTTTGATGTTGTCCTCGTGGACGCACCGCCCTCTGCCGGGGGTGGGGCCGGCCTCGATCGGGCACAGGGCGATGGCGAGTCGTCCTGCGGGTAACGGCTGCCCCGCCGGTTCGGTCTGAACAGACCGCCGAAGCGGACCACCGCGTTCTTCACCCCGACCATGCTCCAGCAGGGAAGCATGGTCGGCGGCCGCCGTTTGAGCAGGTGCTCAAGGCGATCCGCGCCCTGCGCGACCCCGATGCGCCCGATGCCGACGACGACGACGTCTGAAGATCCCTAGGATCGAAGCTCAGTGAATAGTGTCGTTGCCGGCGCCATCGAAGCGGGGACGAATCTCAGCAGATAATTACGCAGGCCACGATCCCGCGAGTTGCTCCGGGTCGCCGAGCGCGCGGTCGCGTCCGTACGGGCGGGCAGCCGTCCGCTGCGCGTCGACGTGCTCGCCTCGCGCAGCGCGGGGTCTGGCCTGATGCGCGGCTTCCACCGGGCGCACCCCGACGTCGAGCTGGACGTGGTGATGCTCTTCGACGTGGACACGGCCGTGGCCGCCATCCGGTCCGGCACGATCGACGCGTCCTTCCGCGCGGTCGGCGTGCCGGGCCGTCCGCTGCCCGAGGACGTCGAGTCCGCCTGGGTGGTCGACGAGGCCCTCCAGCTCCTCACCGGCCCCGGCCACGCGCTGGCCGACGCCCGGTCGGTGCCGCTCGCCCAGCTCGCCGGGCACCGGATCTGGATGCCCGGCCTCGCCCCCGGGACCGAGTGGACCGCCTACTACGACGACCTCGTCGCCGAGTTCGGCCTGACCATCGAGGCGACCGGGCCCGACTTCGGCTCCGACGCGCTCCTCGACACCGTCGCCGACACCCCGGCGCTGGTCGCCCTCCGCGCCCACCTGACCGCCGCGGGGACCGGTCGCCGCGCCGCCGGAACCTGGGTCCCGGCGTGGGCGCGGGCTTCCCGGGGTCCGGCTCAGCCTTCCTGAGGTCCTTGGGTGACCCAGTAGTCCTGGAGAAGGGTGTTCTTGGGACACCACTCCTCGCTGACGGACGTGCCGCCCACCATGGGGCCGGGCCGCTCGGGCTCGATGCCGCAGCGGATGTGCACCTGGTGCCAGTGCTGGTAGGTGCCCGCCGGGCAGACGGACCGGGCTCCGAACTGCTCGTACTTGATGACCGTGCCGCCGACGCGGTGGGTCTGCTCGGCCCGGCAGGGGCCGTCCGCCGCGGCCTGGTGGTGGGGGTTCGGGCCGGCCTGCGCCGGCCGGCCGAGCAGGGTCAGGGCTCCGGCGACGATGACTGCCGTGGTGGCGAGTGCGCCGCGTGCGTACATGGTGGGCTCCTCTGGTCGTGGACTTGCGGTGGACCACAGCGAAACAGCGCCGGGACGGTGTCCAACAGCACCTCGGCCGGACTCGGCCGACCCGGGACACCGCGCCGGCGACGCACGCGCAGCGCCCCTCAGGCCGGGACGTCGGTCAGCCGGCGCAGCGTGAACGGCTCCGCCAGGATCTCCTCCAGCACCTGGGCCACATGCTTGAAGTGCGGCAACGAGAAGTGATGGACGAGCGCGGCGTCGTCGGCCCACTCCTCCACGATGATCATGCGGTCGGGGCGCTCGGGGTCGGCGTAGGGCTGGTAGCCCAGGCAGCCCTCCTCCGCCAGGGACGGCTCGATCATGGCGTTCAGCTCCTGGCGCAGCCGTTCCTCCTGGCCCGGCTCGGCGCGGAACCCGGCGACGATGGTGAGCGTGTTCGACATGGCAGAACTCCTTCTTCGAGGGTGATACCGGCGATGTCCATGGTGGGGGCCTGGTCGCGGGCCACCCAGAGCTCTGTCCAGCCGGGGCCGCCCTTGCCTGGGTCTGACAGAACCAGGCAAGGGCCGACAAACGTCGCGATACTGGACGGCATGGATCGTGCACAGCAGCTCAGCGAGTTCCTCAAGAGCCGGCGTGCCCGGCTCGACCCCGACGCGCTGGGCCTGCCCGGCTTCGGCGGCCGGCGGCGGGTGCCCGGCCTGCGCCGCGAGGAGCTGGCCCTGCTGGCCGGCGTGAGCGTCGACTACTACACCCGGCTGGAACAGGGCCGGGCCCGCAACATCTCCGCCGAGGTGCTGACCGCCGTCGCCGAAGCGCTCGGCCTGGACGCCGACGAACGCGCGTACCTGCACAACCTCGCCAGGCCCACCGCCGCCCGCAGGCGTCCGCCGCGCCCCCAGAAGGTGGGCCCGGAGCTGCGCCAGGCGCTCCAGGCGCTGGCCGGGGTGCCCGCCTACGTCATCGGCCGCCGGCTGGACGTCCTGGCCTGGAACGAGCTCGCCCGGCTGCTGGTCGCCGACTTCGCCGCGCTGTCACCGTCCGAGCGGAACATGGCCCGGCTGGTCTTCCTCGACGACGCGGCCAGGGACCTCTACCCCGACTGGCCGGGCAAGGCCCGCGACACGGTCGCCAACCTCCGGTTCGACGCCGGCCGCCATCCCGACGACCCCGAGCTGGCCGCCCTGGTCGGCGAGCTGTCGCTGCACAGCGCCGACTTCCGCCGCCTGTGGGCCGACCAGGCCGTACGCGCCAAGACCCGGGGCCGCAAACGCTTCGCCCATCCGCTGCTCGGCGAGCTCGCCCTGGACTACGTGGCCATGCGCGCGCCCGACGACCCCGACCTGACGATGATGATCTACAGCGCCCCGCCGGGCTCCGACGCCGCCACGTCGCTGAACCTGCTGACCGGACTGGCCACCCCGCCCCCGCAGACCACGCCATCCCACCGAACCGTCTGATCGGTCACCCACGCCGGAACGACTCCGGCCGGGGACGTCGCCGCCCTCCGCGACGCCCTGGATAAGGTCATTCCGGGCACCCTCGGACAGAAAGAGCACCCCTCTGGTGAACCTGGGCATCGTCGGACAGGCCGCAGGGCTGTTCGCCGTCACCAACATCGACGACATCCTGATCCTGGCGCTGTTCTTCGCCCGGGGCGCGGGCCTGCGGGGTGCCGCCGGCCGGATCGTGGCGGGCCAGTACCTGGGCTTCCTCGCCCTCGTGGCGGTGGCCGTGGCGGCCGGCCTCGGGGCGACCTTCCTTCCCGAACGGCTCGTCCCGTACCTGGGGCTGCTCCCCCTCGTGCTGGGCGTCAAGGCCGCCTGGCAGGCGTGGAGGAACCGCCGCGACAGTGACGAACCCTCCGGCGGGCGCGCCGACGGGCCGAAGACGCTGGAGGTCGCCGCGGTCACCTTCGCCAACGGCGGCGACAACATCGGCGTGTACGTACCGGTCTTCGCCACCGCCGGGCCGGGCGGCACGAGCGTCCACGTCGTCGTGTTCCTCGTCCTGGTCGCCGTGTGGTGCGCGGCCGGACGGTTCTTCGCCACCCGCCCGCTCGTCGCCGGGGCCCTGAGCCGGTGGGGGCACGTCCTGCTGCCCGTGGTGCTGATCGGCATCGGTCTGCTCATCCTCGTCGAGGGCGGAGCCTTCGGGCTGTGAATCCGCGAAACTCCGGCGCGTCCCCGAGCCAATGATCGTGTGGCGGCGTCCAACGAGATCACGGCGCCAGAAGGGGCTCGGGTGTTCATCCGGTTGGGCGGCGCCTTCGGTGGCCGGGCGTGGTGACACGCAAACGCGCCCCGCGTGCGGCGCAGCGGATCGACGTGGCCCGCGTCCCCGACGACGTCGTGGCGCTCATCGACGCACTCGAACCCGGCGAGAGCCTGGTCCTCACGCGGGACGGCGCGTCGATCGCGACGATCTCCAGCACCGTCGACGTGGTCCAGGGCGCCGTCGTCGATCGCGCCGAGCCGGACGAGCCCGACGAGCCGGCGCCGGTCGACCACGACGCCGTGACCGTCGTGGCCACCGCGATGGAGCTGTCGAACGCGGCCCGCGTCGCGCTGTCCGCCCAGCTCGGGGCGGACTACGTGGTGCTCGACCTGCACGCGGCGCCGGCGACGGCCGACGTGCTGCTGGTACCCGCGGGCAGCCCGCAGCTGATCGCGGGTCTCCGGTCGATGTTCCCGAAGGCCCGCGTCGTCGTCACCGAGATCGAGGATCCCGAGCTCACCGGCGGCGGGGCAACTGGGACACCACTGCAGATCGCGCCTGCCGCGGAGGCCGACGAGAGCGAGTGAGGCCGCACGGCCCGGCCGCCGATGTCTCTCCTTCGGTTGAGCCGTCCGTCACTTCGACGGCGGCTGGGACGGCGGGCCGAACATGGTGGCGGTGTCGATGGTGGCGACGGCGCCCGAGCCCGTACGGATGGGTTCGCCGTCGGCGCCGATGAGAGGCAGGCGGTCCGGGAGCCTGCTCGGGTCGACCGCCCCCGTGCCGGTGATCCAGGACGGGCGCGGCGGCTGCGCCTGTGGCGTCTTCGCCTGGAGGCCGTACTTGGACGTGAGCCACACGTTGCCCGACGGCAGGGAACCGCCGTACCAGCCGCCGTCCCAGACGTATCCGAAGGCCAGCGTCGCGTACCAGGCGGTGCCGCAGGGGGCGGGGTTGGACCCCTCGCCGCTCCACATGTACCAGTCGGCGTGAGAGGTGGTGTTGGGGGTGTAATGCAAGCCGGAGTCCAGGCCCGGGCAGGCGCCCCAAACCTGGGTGTTCAGGTTGTAGACGAGCACGACTTGACGTATCGCGAGATTGCCGGCGGGCACGGCCCATCCACGGCCGCACGGGATGCCGTTGTTCGGCCCGTAGACGTTCGCCGCGGACGTCTGGTAGGAGCCGGCGTTGCCGTCGGAGAGGTCGAGCATCTCGGCGTAGACCAGGAGGCACAGGGAGTCCGAACGGTAGACCCAGTCCTCGTTGTGGCGGCCGTTGTCGGCGGCGTATGCCGGGGTCGTCGAGGTGGCCGCGACCAGGACGGCAGCGGCGGCGGCGCACAGGGCGCGGCGGGCCCGCCGGCCTGTCGCGCCGGGCTTCGGGGGGTGTCTTCGCATGACGTTCTCCTCAGCGGTGTGCGGGGGTGGCGGCCCCTCGGACGCCGGGGGCGGGCCGTTCGCTGTCATGATCGAGGGGCGCCGGGGTGCGCACAATCTCTTCGGCCAGGCACCGAACAGTTCCGCAGTCAACCG
>NZ_BMRC01000048.1 GCF_014648435.1 Nonomuraea spiralis | reverse complement strand
ACCCCCGGACACCCCCGCAGCGCCGGAAGCCGCCTCCCCGCTCTCTGGCACCCGCGCAAGGCCAGGAACCGCCTTCCCCCTCCCAGGCACCCGCATAGGGCCGGAAGCCGCCTCCCCACCCCCGGACGCCTCCGCAGGTCCGGAAGCTGCATCCCCGCTTTCAAGCACCCGCACAGGGCCGGGAAGCGCCTCCCCACCCGCGGCCCCTCGCCCCGGGCCGGAGGCTGCCTCTCCCCTCCCGAACACCCGCACAGGGACAGGAACCGGCTGCGGCGGGGCGGCCGGTGTTCCGGGGGCGGGGGCAGGAGTGGGGGCCGGGGTCGGGGCCGCCTGGCCGGCCGGTGTCATGGCGGCCAGACCGGCGGCGTCGCCCGTTCTCGCTCTGGACAGGGCGTGCGCCAGCGCCGGCCACCGCGCGGGGGCCAGCCCCGCCCACACCGCGGCGGCGATCTCCCGCCCGCTCACCGCACGGCCGTCCACGCCCGCCCGCAGGGGCGCGCGCCTGAGCAGGCCGTCGAACACCCTGACCGCGTCCGCGTGACCGAGCGGACAGCCCGGACGGGTACGGCACCAGTCGCGGAAGTACCCGAGCTGCCGCTCCTGGGCACGGGCGTGGGCCAGCAACCGCCCTTCGAGCCCGGTCCCGGTGTGGTCGGGCAGCCCCTCCAGGTACATCCGCCCGGCCCGGCCGGGGAACAACTCCAGGTACGCCTGCCCGTACACGCTGCCGTAGCCGTTGCCGAGGTAGCGCAGCCGGGGCTCGCCGAGCGCGGCGCGTACGGCGTCGAGGTCGTGTGCGACCTGCCACGACGTCAGCCCCGCGTAGGCCGGGCCGAGCGCGGCGCGGCAGCCGCGGTCATAGGCGGCGTTGTCGCGGGCGAAGGCCCGCCAGGCCCGCCGCCCCGCCGCGAACAGCAGCCGCGCCGGATCGGGCCGCGACCCGGGACACGCCCCCGCGCTCCCCCGTTCGCCGGCCCCGCGTGCCTCGACCAGCACGACGTCGAACCATCTGGCCAGCTCGCCCACGGTGTCCGGCCGCTGCCTGACCTCGCGTACGACCGAGGCCGAACCGGTGTTGACCACCAGCGCGCCGAGCCGCCGCGCCGGGTCCTGGGCGGGCAGCATGGCCAGCTCGACGACCGTACGGGCCTCGCGCGGCCTGGCCCAGTCGGCGGGCACGGACAACGTGGCGCACCGCAACCCGTCCCCGCACTCCGCCCACGCCGGCCCACCCGCCACCGGCCCGCTCGCCACCGCCTCAGGCCCGGCGAGCCCGTCCACCTCCCGCTCCGGCCCGGCGAGCCCGGTGACCTCCCGTTCCGGCCATGAGGGCGGACCTGGGGGTACGAGCGCCGCCGCCTGGCCGACCCCACCGCCCGCCGCCGGAACCAGGACGGCGACCGCCGCCACCACCGGGATCACGCGCCGAACCATGCGCACCGCATCGCCCCCGAACGTTCGTGCCTCCAGCCGCCTGCCAGTTTCCCAGCGGCCGTCTTCGCAGGTGGAGGAGTCCCGAAAGCTCGCCAGGTAAAATCTGGCGCCCGCCCGGCGGGCCTGCGTGCGTTCGAGGCTCAGAACGGCTCGGGGTCAGAGCCGCTCGGGGCTCAGAGCCGCTCGGGGCTCAGAACGGCCGCGTGCGGCTCAGAGCATGCCGAAGAAGGTCCGGACGCCCGCGACGACCGTCTCCGGGGCGGCCAAACCCACCATGTGGCTGGGGCTGACGGCCTCCCCCCACCACCGGAGGTCGTTCTTACGCGCGGCGATGCGGCGCATGACCTCCGGCCCGCCGTGGGAGACGCCGGTCGGCACCTCGCGCTGGTCGATCGGCAGCCCGGCGGCCCCTTCGTAGTAGGGCCAGGACGAGGAGCCGCCGGTGCCGGTCAGCCAGTACAGGGTGGCGTTGGTCAGCACGAGGTCCCGATGGACCGGCTCCTCCAGCGGCGACCAGCCGTCGAACTCCTTGAACCGCTCCACCAGGTACGCCAGCTGCGCCACCGGCGAGTCGGCGAACCCGTGGGCCAGCGTCTGGGGCCGTTTGGCCAGGTAGGGGCCGTATCCGCTGCCGCCGGTGGTCCACGCGGTCAGCTCGGCGAGCTGGGCCAGTTCGTCCTCGTCCAGCCCGTCCAGCTCCCCGGGCGCGCCGGTGGGGATGCCGAGCCCGGCGGTGATGAGCGAGCCCACCACATGCTCGCTGTCGTACGCGGCGAGCTGGGGCGTCACCAGGGCCCCGGCGTCGTTGCCGTGGGCGCCGTACCGGTCGTAGCCCAGGCGGGACATCAGCTCGGCCCAGGTCCGCGCCACGCGCGCGATGCTCCACGGCCGCTCGTCCGGCGGGTCAGGGAACGGCGAGAAGGCGAACCCGGGCAGCGAGGGCGCCACGACGTGGAAGGCCGTGGCCGGGTCGAGCCCGTACGCCCGGGGGTCGGTGAGCGGCCCGACGACCTCGGCGTACTCCACGAACGAGCTCGGCCAGCTGTGCGTGAGGACGAGCGGCAGCGCGTGCGGCTCGGGCGAGCGGACGTGCACGAAGTGGATCGTCTGCCCGTCGATCACGGTGGTGTACTGGTCGAAGGCGTTGAGCCTGGCCTCCTGGGCCCGCCAGTCGAACGCGCCGGCCCAGTACGCGACCAGCTCGCGCAGGTAGTCGACCGGCACGCCCCGGTCCCATCCGCCGGGGAGCGGCCCGGCCCACCGGGTGCGGCGCAGCCGATCGTCGAGGTCGTCGAGGTCGGCCTGCGGGATGTCGATGCGAAACGGCGTCATGGAGGGAACCCTAGGAACCCTCGCGGCAAGGTTCCTTCCGCGATGGACAGGCCGTTCCTGGCGAATGACGTGAAAAAGCCCCGCACGGGAGACCCGTGCGGGGCTGATTCAAGGCTGAGCCTTAGCTCTGGCCGCCCGCGAGCTTCTCGCGGAGGGCAGCGAGCGCCTCGTCAGAGGCGAGCGCGCCGCTGGCCGGAGCCGACGACGAGCTGCCCGACGGAGGAGCGGTCTCGCCGCTGTAGGACGAGGGAGCGGCCTCGCCGGCCTCCGCCTCGGCCTTGCGGGCCTCCTCGATCTGCTTGCGGTGAGCCTCGAAGCGCGTCTGGGCCTCGGCGTACTGCCGCTCCCACTCCTCACGCTGCTTGTCGAAGCCCTCGAGCCACTCACCGGTCTCCGAGTCGAAGCCCTCGGGGTAGATGTAGTTGCCCTGGTCGTCGTACGTGGCCGCCATGCCGTAGAGGGTCGGGTCGAACTCGACCTCGGTCCCCACGCCCTCGTTGGCCTGCTTCAGCGAGAGGCTGATGCGACGACGGTCGAGGTCGATGTCGATGATCTTCACGAAGATCTCGTCGCCGACCTGGACGACCTGCTCCGGGATCTCCACGTGGCGCTCGGCCAGCTCGGAGATGTGGACCAGGCCCTCGATGCCCTCCTCGACCCGGACGAACGCACCGAACGGCACCAGCTTGGTGACGCGACCCGGCACGACCTGACCGATCTGGTGGGTACGGGCGAACTGCTGCCACGGGTCTTCCTGCGTGGCCTTGAGCGACAGGGAGACGCGCTCGCGCTCCATGTCGACGTCGAGGACCTCGACCGTGACCTCCTGGCCCACCTCGACGACCTCGGACGGGTGGTCGATGTGCTTCCAGGACAGCTCGGACACGTGGACCAGACCGTCGACCCCGCCGAGATCGACGAAGGCGCCGAAGTTGACGATCGAGGACACGACGCCCTTGCGGACCTGGCCCTTCTGCAGGGTGTTGAGGAACGTCTGGCGCACCTCGGACTGCGTCTGCTCCAGCCAGGCGCGGCGGGAGAGAACCACGTTGTTGCGGTTCTTGTCGAGTTCGATGATCTTCGCCTCGAGCTCGCGGCCGACGTACGGCTGCAGATCGCGGACGCGTCGCATCTCGACCAGGGAGGCGGGGAGGAAGCCGCGCAGGCCGATGTCGAGGATGAGACCACCCTTGACGACCTCGATGACGGTACCGGTGACGATGCCGTCCTCGTCCTTGATCTTCTCGATCGTGCCCCAGGCGCGCTCGTACTGCGCACGCTTCTTGGACAGGATCAAGCGGCCCTCTTTGTCCTCCTTCTGGAGAACCAGGGCCTCGACGTGCTCGCCGACTTCCACGACGTCAGCAGGGTCGACATCGTGCTTGATCGAAAGCTCGCGCGAGGGGATGACACCCTCGGTCTTGTAGCCGATATCGAGAAGGACCTCGTCTCGATCGACCTTGACGACGGTGCCCTCGACGATGTCGCCGTCGTTGAAGTATTTGATGGTCTCGTCGATCGCTGCGAGGAAGGCTTCCTCGGACCCGATGTCGTTGACCGCTACCTGCGGGGTGCTCGAGGTGGCCTCAGTGCTGGACGTCATGTGTGGAATTGCTCCGAACGCGGACAGGATGTCGATGTGGCGGATGCGCGGCAGGCCCTCTTCCGCATCAAGCCGAGGAATTACGACATCGACGTGACCGAGCGCGAGCCCGCTCCGTCTGAGGCGCGCGCGAGCCCACAGCGCAGCGATCAGCATATGAGACCTTGGCCACGGGGTCAATCCGGGGACACATCAGTATGCGATGATCTGGGACTCCCGCTTGGGGTTGATATTACCCCTTAGTTTCCCCGGGATGGAGATCCGCCCGGGATCCCCGTCGGAGACGTAGCGCTCACCAGGGTGCTTGCTCAGCCACTCCAGCCAGTACTGCGAGCACCACTTGCGGCATTCGCCCCGCTTGCCGTTGCTCTGGATCCGCTGGATCGCTCCAGGGTCGAACTTTTTCGCGTAGGGCGAAAGAGACGGCTCGGCTCCGGCGAGGAACACGCCCGCGAAATCATAACGGGTCCCGTCCCACGAGCCGGTACGGGCCAGCTTCTTGGGCCGCGGCAGCGACCCGTACGGCAGGGCCAGGGTCTTGTCGGGCGGCGCGCCCACCTTCTTGAGCAGGCGTTCCAGCCGGACGATCTGCTCGCGGACCTTCTTCTTGCCGAGCCTGCGCAGGTCGGGGTGCGACCAGGTGTGGTTGGCGACCTCGAAGCCGTGGTCGACCAGCCACCGCACGGCCGCCGTCTGCCGCTCCCGGTCGCGCAGCCCGAACGGCTCGCGCGTGACCCAGAACGTCGCGGTCGGCCGGAAGGAGGGGTATCGGGCGGCCACGTCGAGGAGCACGCCCACGGCGGTGTCGGGCTTGGGGTTGCCGGAGGCGTCGAGCGCGAAATGACTCGGATGCCCGTCGTCGAACGTCAGCACCACGGGGAAGCGCCCGGCCGGCACCTTGATGTCGCCGGTGACGAACTCCCTGGCCGTGATGGGCACGTAACCCTGCTTGGCCAGCTTCTCCAGCTCTTTCCTGAGCTGGGCGGGCGTACGGTCGATCGAGGCCACGCGCTTGCGCAGGATCCGGTGGTACATGATGACCGGCACGAGGCCCGCCTCGTTGGCGCGGACCTGGCGGGCGAACTCGGGGGTGGCGACCACGCCGGGAGGCTGGGAGGCGTCCGAGGGCCGCGTCTGCGGGGGCGTGACGGGGGCGCTCAGGCCGACCCTGGCCGACGCCTTGGGGGTAGCGGGGGTCTCACCGTCAGGTAAGAGGCTCAGCCCGGCGATGGCCACGGTCACGACCGCCACGTTCGCGATGGCGATGATCCGTGTGTAAGAGGCTGGTACCCGCACGAAACTCCCGGCTACTCGGCTAAAAGTGTCTTCAGCGTAGACGAGAAGCCCCGGAGACGGCGGGGCCTCGCCGTTCACGAAATGTCGGACTGCCCCGCCGTATCCGGATAAACATCATCAGTGGCCGGCGTCCTGCCACGTACGCCCGACGCCCACCGAGACCTCCAGCGGCACGCGCAGGCTGTAGGCGGCGTTCATCTGGTCGCTGACGAGCTGCCGCAGCGTCTCCAGCTCGCCCGGCGCGACCTCGAACACCAGCTCGTCGTGGACCTGGAGCAACATCCGGGAGGCGAGCCCCTCCTCGGCGATGGCCTGGTGGACGTGGAGCATGGCGACCTTGATGATGTCGGCCGCCGAGCCCTGGATGGGGGCGTTGAGCGCCATGCGCTCGGCCATCTCCCGGCGCTGGCGGTTGTCGCTGGTCAGGTCGGGCAGGTAGCGGCGGCGGCCCATGATGGTCTCGGTGTAGCCGTCGGTGCGCGCCTGGGCCACGATGGCCTGGAGGAAGTCGCGTACGCCGCCGAACTCGGTGAAGTACTCCTCCTTCAGCGCCCGCGCCTCGGCGACCGGGATGTTGAGCTGCCCGGACAGGCCGAAGTCGGACAGACCGTAGGCCAGGCCGTAGTTCATCGCCTTGATCCGGGCCCGCAGCTCGGAGTCGATCTGCTCCGGCGGCAGATCGAACGCCCGGGCCGCGGTGGCCTGGTGGAAGTCGTGGCCCGACTCGAAGGCGGCGATCAGCGACTCGTCGCCCGACAGGTGGGCCATGATGCGCAGCTCGATCTGGCTGTAGTCGGCCGTCAGCAGCCGCTCGTAGCCCTCGCCCACCACGAAGCCCTGCCGGATGCGGCGGCCCTCGGCGGTGCGAATCGGGATGTTCTGGAGGTTGGGCTTCTCCGAGGACAGGCGGCCGGTCGCGGCGATGATCTGGTTGAACGTGGTGTGGATGCGCCCGTCGTCGGCGACCTCCTTGATCAGGCCCTCGACCGTGGTGCGCAGCTTCTGCTGGTCACGGTGGCGCAGCATGATCGTCGGCAGCTCGTGCTCGGTCTGGGTGGCGAGCCAGGCGAGCTGGTCGGCGTCGGTGCTGTAGCCGGTCTTGATCTTCTTCGTCTTGGGCAGGTTGAGCCTGGTGAACAGGATCTCCTGGAGCTGCTTGGGCGAGCCCAGGTTGAACTGCTCGCCGACCGAGCGGTGGGCCTCCTCGACGGCGTGCTTGACCGCCGCGCCGAACTCGGCCTCCAGGCCCGCGAAGTATTCGCTGTCGACGGCGATGCCGGCCCGCTCCATCTCGGCCAGCACCGACAGCAGCGGCAGCTCGACGTCGGCCAGGAGCTGGGTGCCGCCGCGGCCGGCCAGGAAACCCTCCAGGGAGTCGGCCAGCTCGCGCACCGCGTGGGCGCGCAGCGCGAGGTCCTTGGCCGGGGCGTCCTCGTCGTCGCCGAACAGCGCGGCCTGGCCGCCGGACTCCTCCTCGGCCCGCAGGTCGCGGTTGAGGTAGCGCCTGGCCAGGTCTTCCAGCGCGAACGTGCGCTGGCCCGGCATGGCGAGGTAGGCGGCCAGCGCGGTGTCGCAGCTCAGCCCGCGCAGCTCCATGCCCTGGGCCCACAGGGCCAGGATCGGGCCTTTGGCGTCGTGGACGGCCTTGGGCCTGCTCGCGTCGCCCAGCCAGGCCCGCAGCGCCGCCTCGTCGCCCTCGGTGAGCTTGACGGGGTCGATGTGGGCGGCGGTGCCGTCGGGCGAGGCGACGGCGATGGCGTCGATGCGGCCCGTGCCGCTGCCGTAGGAGCCCTTGAAGGCCAGCCCGGCGCGGCCCTGCGGCAGCGCCGACAACCAGCCGGCCACGCGGTCGGGGCCGAGGATCACGGTCTCGACCTCGAAGCCCTGCTCGGGCTCGGCCTCGCCGGTGCCGAGCACCTTGAAGACACGCTCGCGCAGCTCGCCGCGGATCTGCAGGGTGTCGAACAGCTTGTTGATCTCCTCGCGCTCCCACCCGCCCTGCGTGAGGTCGCCGAGCTCGACGTCGAGCGGCACGTCGCGCAGCAGCTCGGTCAGGCGGCGGTTCATCAGCACCTGGGCGACGTGCTCGCGCAGCTTCTCGCCGACCTTGCCCTTGACCTCGTCGACGCGGTCGACCAGCGCGGTCAGCGAGCCGAACTCGCGCACCCACTTGGCCGCGGTCTTCTCGCCGACGCTGGGGATGGACAGCAGGTTGTCGCTGGGGTCGCCGCGCAGCGCGGCGAAGTCGGGGTATTGGGCGGGGGTCAGGCCGTACTTCTCCTCGACCGCCTCGGGCGTGAACCTGGTCATGTCGCTGATGCCCCGGCGCGTCATCAGGACGGTGACGTGCTCGTTGACGAGTTGCAGCGCGTCGCGGTCGCCGGTGACGATCAGGACGTCCATCCCCTGATCGGCCGCGCGGGTGGCGAGGGTGGCGATCAGGTCGTCGGCCTCGAAGCCCGCCTTGGACAGGTGAGGAATGCGCAGCGTGTCGAGAAGCTCGTAGATGAGCTGCATCTGACCGCGGAAGTCTTCCGGGGTCTCGCTCCTGTTGGCCTTGTAGTCGGAGTATTCCTCGTGGCGGAACGTCGGCTCCGACCTGTCGAAGGCCACCGCCACATGGGTCGGCTGCTCGTCGCGCAGGATGTTCGTCAGCATCGAGGTGAACCCGTAGACCGCCTCGGTGTGCTGACCGTCGGTGGTCATGAGGTTGGCGTCTTTGAGCGCGTAGAAAGCGCGGTAGGCCAGGGAATGCCCGTCAAGCAGCAACAGGCACGGGCGGCTGGGGGTCACTTCACTCTTCGGCACGTACGCAGCCTAGTCTGCGTCAACGACAGAAAACCCGAGCTCGGAAGAGTGGAGAGATCCCCTTGACGCAGACCGACCCCTTCGACTTCTCGGCGTACGGCGCGGTGCACAAGGGCACGCTGCCCGACCGTATGGGCATCGAGTTCGTCGAGGCCGGCGCCGAGCGCGTCGTCGGCAGGATGCCGGTCGAGGGCAACACCCAGCCCTACGGCCTGCTGCACGGCGGCGCGTCGGTGGTGCTGGCCGAGACGCTGGGCTCGGTGGCCGCGGCGATCCACGCCGGCCCCGACCGCATCGCCGTGGGCATCGAGATCAACGCCAGCCACCACCGTTCGGCGACCTCCGGGTACGTGACCGGCGTCGCGACGCGGTTGCACGGCGGGCGCACCCTGGCGACGTACGAGATCGAGGTCACCGACGAGGAGGGACGGCGGGTGTGCACCTCCAGGCTGACGTGCATGCTGCGTGACCGGCGCCCCTGAGGTCACTTTGATCGAACCTTTGCGCATCGGCCCCATCGATCGCTACGGTTGTCCGAACAGAGCCCGCGGGGAGGCCCGGTAGATAACGTGTACGGCCGGGGAAGCCCTACATGGCCCCAAAGGCCGCTCCGCGGGCTCGTCCACGTTTTCTTCTCTTCGTTACCGTTTCGTTCTCCGCCCGGCCAGGCGTCTTCCCTCATTTAGCCCCTGACCTGCCGCGTTGTTTCCTCACATGTGTGCCACACGCATGTCACTAATTGGTGACGAACCATACTGAAACGGGCGTCTGCGGAATAAGCTCCCGCCATTGCATCCCAGTTGTGCCTGCGATGCGCGCGTGTCGAGATGGAGGGGTACAACCCCGCCTTGACCTATTTGAGGGAGCACCATTGCGCAGAGCCGTGATCGCGTTCACGGCCTTCCTGGGTGGACTCATCTTCCTGCTCGCCGCCCCCGCCCAGGCGGGGCCGGCCGGATGCCAGGGTTTGAAGGGGACGCTCAAACTCCAAGGCCAGCCAGTGAACGGCGTAAAAATCGCCGTGACCACCGAGGGCGGACAACCCGTCAAGGAGGTCACAACAAACGCACAAGGCACGTGGGACGTCCCGACCGACAAGGGCAAGTTCAAGGTGACCCTGGATGTCGGCAGCCTTCCGAAGAACGCCGAGGTGCGCGGGGGCAACAACGTCCGCACGCCGACGGTCTTCGAGGGCAACTGCTCCACCGTCCTGTTCGCGTTGCAGGCCAAGGGTGTGGCCGGGCAGCCTGCGGGCGGCGAGGAGAGCGAGCAGAGCGGGTTCTGGGACCAGGCGGCGCAGCTCACGTTCGAGGGGTTCAACCTCGGCCTGATCATCGCCCTGGCCGCGCTCGGCCTGTCGCTCATCTACGGCACGACCGGCCTGACCAACTTCGCCCACGGTGAGCTGGTCACGATCGGCGCGATCTTCGCATACATGTTCAACGTGGGATTCGGGATCCATCTCATCCCGGCGGCGGTGCTCGCCGTACTGCTCGCGGGCCTGTTCGGCTACGGGCAGGACCGCCTGTTCTGGGGCCAGCTCCGCAGGCGCGGCACCGGCAACATCGCCATGATGATCATCTCCATCGGCTTCGCGCTCGTCCTCCGCTACGTCATGCTGATCTTCTTCGGCGGCCAGAACGAGGCCTACGCCCAGTACACCGCCCAGCCGGGCATGCAGATCGGGCCGATCTCCGCCGCTCCCAAGAACTTCGTGGCGATGGGCATCGAACTGGTGGTGCTGATCGTCGTCGGCATCGCGCTGCTGCGCACCCGTACCGGCAAGGCGGCCCGCGCCGTGGCCGACAACCCCGCGCTCGCGGCCTCCTCGGGCATCAACGTCGACCGGGTCATCCGGATCATCTGGACCCTGGGCGCCGCCATCGCCGGTCTGGCCGGCGTCATGCTCGGCCTCTCGCAGAACCTGAAGTTCACGATGGGCCAGGACATCCTGCTGCTCATCTTCGCCGGCGTCACGCTCGGCGGCCTCGGCACAGCGTTCGGCGCCCTGGTCGGGTCGCTCGTGGTCGGCCTGTTCATCCAGGTCTCGACGCTGTGGGTGCCGCCCGAGCTGAAGAGCGTCGGCGCGCTGGCCGTGCTCATCATCGTGCTCCTCGTCCGGCCCCAGGGCATCCTGGGCCGCCGCGAGCGAATCGGCTGATCGGGGGAGGATCAGAATGGACTGGATCACGATCATCAGCACGACGCTCAAGGCCGCCGTCGGCGTAGAGACCGTGCTGTACGCGCTCGCCGCCATCGGCATCAACATTCAATTCGGCTACACGGGCCTGCTCAACTTCGGTCAGGCGGCGTTCATGGGCGTGGCGGGCTACGGCCTGGCCGTCACGGTCGTCGTCATCGGCCTGCCCTTCTGGGTCGGCGTCGTCGTCGGCCTCGTCGCCGCCGCGATCCTGGCTCTGCTGCTCGGCATCCCCACGCTGCAACTGCGCGCCGACTACCTGGCCATCGTCACCATCGCGGCCGCCGAGATCGTCCGGCTCGTCTTCCGCTCGGTGGCCTTCAAGGACGTCTTCGGCGGCTCGGACGGCCACCGCGGCTTCTCCGACGGCTTCTACGCGCTCAACCCCTACTCCGCGGGCGAGTACGGCTTCAACCTCGGCCCCGTCCCGCTGTTCTTCAACCACCGCGTGTTGTGGGTGCTGACCGTCGGCTGGGTGCTCATCGCGCTGTGCTGCGTGCTGGTCTACCTGCTGATGAAGAGCCCCTGGGGCCGCGTGCTCAAGGCCATCCGCGAGGACGAGGACGCCGTGCGCAGCCTCGGCAAGAACGTCTTCTCCTACAAGATGCAGTCGCTGGTCCTGGGCGGCGTCGTCGGCAGCCTGGGCGGCTTCATCTACGGCCTGGCCTACGCCTCCATCCAGCCCGACGTGTTCGGCACGGAGACGACCTTCTACGCGTACACGATGGTCATCCTCGGCGGCGCGGCCCGCGTCCTCGGCCCGGTCCTCGGCGCGTCGATCTTCTGGGTGCTGCTCGTCCTCATCTACAACACCCTCACGGACGCCGTCGGCGCCGGGATCATCACGTTCATGGACACGAACCAGGTGGGCGCCGTCCGGTGGATCCTGGTCGGCCTCGGGCTCATCCTGTTGCTCATCTTCCGGCCGCAGGGCATCTTCGGTGACAAGAGGGAGATAGCAATCGATGCACGCTGAAACCACGGCCACCGACCGCAAGGCCGCGGCGCTGGCCGTCTTCAAGGACCTGGCCCGCGAGCCGGGTGTGCCCAAGCCGGACCCGATCCTCACCGTCGACAACGTCGTACGCCGCTTCGGCGGCCTGACCGCGGTCGAGGTCGGCCACGTCGAGATCCAGCGGGGTTCCATCACCGCGCTGATCGGCCCCAACGGCGCCGGCAAGACGACCTTCTTCAACCAGCTCACCGGCTTCGACACGGCCGACGCGGGTTCGTGGACGTTCAACGGGCGCAACATGAACGGGGTGCCGGCCCACAAGGTCGCCCGCGCGGGCATGGTGCGTACCTTCCAGCTCACCAAGGCGCTGTCCCGCCTGACCGTGATGGAGAACATGCGCCTCGGCGCCCAGCAGCAGAAGGGCGAGACCTTCTGGCGGGCGCTGTTCCCGAGCATGTGGCGCGGCCAGGAGGACGAGATCACCGCCCGCGCCGAGGAGCTGCTCGAACGCTTCAAGCTGGCCGCCAAGCGGGAGGACTTCGCCGGGTCGCTGTCCGGCGGCCAGCGCAAGCTGCTGGAGATGGCCCGCGCGCTCATGGTCCAGCCGGAGCTGGTCATGCTGGACGAGCCCATGGCGGGCGTGAACCCGGCCCTGACCCAGTCGCTGCTCGGCCACGTCAAGGACCTGCGCGAGCAGGGCATGACGGTGCTGTTCGTCGAGCACGACATGGACATGGTCCGCGACATCAGCGACTGGGTGATCGTCATGGCTCAGGGGGCCGTCATCGCCGAGGGCCCGCCCGAGACGATCATGTCGGACGAGCGGGTGATCGACGCCTACCTCGGCGCGCACCACGACGCCCCGCTGTCGGACACCGAGCTGGAGGCCCAGCTGCAGGAGGCGGAGGCGGCGCTGGAGGCCGAAATCGAAGAGGAGACGCAGAAGTGAGCGACGTCCCCGAGACCGCCCCCGAGACCGCCTCTGAGAGCGCTGAGGCGGCCGCTGAGGCCGCTGCGGAGGCTCCGGAGTCGAAGGCGGCGGTCACCGACCGCAGCGCGCACCTGGAGGGCGCAGCGGACGCCGTGCTGCGGTGCGACGAGCTGATCGCCGGCTACCTTCCGGGCGTCAACATCCTCAACGGCTCCGACCTCTACGTCAAAGAGGGCGAGCTGATCGGCATCATCGGCCCCAACGGCGCCGGCAAGTCGACGCTGCTGAAGGCCATGTTCGGGCTGGTCAACATCCGCAGCGGCACGGTGCTGCTCAAGGGTGAGAACATCACGAACATGAAGGCGCACGCGCTGGTCTCCCGCGGCGTCGGCTACGTGCCGCAGACCAACAACGTCTTCCCCAGCCTCACCATCGAGGAGAACCTGGAGATGGGCGCCTTCCAGGTGCCCGGCAAGTTCAAGGAGCGCTTCGAGTTCGTGGCCGAGCTGTTCCCGGCGCTCAAGGAGCGGCGCAAGCAGCGCGCGGGCTCCCTGTCCGGCGGTGAGCGGCAGATGGTGGCCATGGCCAGGGCGCTCATGACCGAGCCGTCGGTGCTGCTGCTCGACGAGCCGTCGGCCGGCCTGTCGCCCAAGCTCCAGGACCTGGTCTTCATCCAGGCCCAGCAGATCAACAAGGCGGGCGTGACGGTGATCATGGTGGAGCAGAACGCCCGCCGCTGCCTGCAGATCTGCCACCGCGGCTACGTGCTCGACCAGGGCCGCAACGCCTACACCGGCACCGGCAGGCAGCTCGCCAACGACCCGAAGGTCATCGAGCTGTACCTGGGCACGCTGGCCAAGGCGTAACCGGATCGAACGGAGAAGGGGCTCCCCCCGGGCCCCTTCTCCGTTTTTTAATGAGCGTTGTGAAGCGATTGGTGACAGTGGCGCTCATCCTGCCCGTCCTGCTCGTCGGCTGCCAGGAGGACGCCTCCTCGGCCCAGAAGTACAGCACCGGCGGCGACCCCACCGACAGCCCGTGCGCGCGCGTGGTCTCGGCCATCGGGTACGCCGGCCTGATGCTCAAGCCGAAGGGCCAGGAGGAGCAGCAGTACTTCGAGGACGCCGTCATCGGCCGGCTGGCCGAGCTGCGCGGCATCACACTCCAGTTCGGCGACCGGCTGCCGGCCTCGCTGCACCCGGCCGTACAGCGCGTCAAGGAGGCCACCGCGGGCCTGTCCAGGAACGACGTGCCGCACGAGCGCCAGGTCGCGCTGCTCAAGCAGTACCGGGCGGCCGCCGACCAGATCGTGGCCGGGTGCGCATGACGGAAGGGCCCGATCCTCGCGGACCGGGCCCTTCGCGGGGACGCTGATCAGCCGGAGATGTTACCGGTGCGGTACTCCAGCGCCTTGGTGGCGTACTTGTTGTCCTTGCCGTACTGGTAGATGCCGATGGTGGCGACGGCGGGGTCACCGGCGTCGTTGAACTCGACCGGGCCGCTCACGCCGTCGTAGTCGATGTCCTTGCCGGCCTTCAGCAGGTCGACGCAGGTCTTGAAGTTCTTGCACTTCTCCCCGCCCTTGCTGACCTCGGCCAGCTTGGCGGCGACGTCGACGCCCGCGTCGCTCTTGGCGGCCTCGGCGGCCAGCGCGAGCAGGTTCATCGCGTCGTAGGACTCGGGGGCGTAGCTGTAGTCCTCCAGCTTGGGGTTGACGGCGAGGAGCTGCTTCTGGAACTCCTCCGGGGCCGCCGCGCCCGGGATCGTGCCCTTCACGCCGTCGAGGGTGCCCTTGGGCATCTTGACGTAGTTCGTGTTGGAGGTGTTGCCGTCGACCATGTACCACTTGTGCTTGTCGGCCGGCAGACCCTGCTTGACCAGCTCCTGGATGACCTTGGCGGTCTCCTCGAAGCCGATCAGCACGATGCCCTTGGGGTTCTTGGCCTTGATCTTGGCCACGTCGGCGGAGAAGTCGGCCGCCTTGGGGTCGTAGTCGACCCGCTCGACGACCTCGCCGCCGCCGTCGGTGACCGTCTTCTGCACCTGGTCGGCCAGGCCGGTGCCGTAGGAGTCCTGCATCGCCAGGATGCCGACGGTGTCGTTGCCGTCGGACACCACCAGGTCGCCGAGCACGCGGCCCTGCAGCTTGTCCGGCGGCGAGGTACGGAAGTACAGGCCCTTGTCCTCGATGGTGGTGAACTTGTCGGAGGTGTTGGCCGGCGAGAAGTGGATGACGCCCGCGCCCGTGATCTTGTCGATCACCGACTCCGACACCGAGGAGGACGCGGCGCCGATGATGGCGTCGGCCTTCTGGGCCAGCAGCTTGTCCACCGACTGCGAGGCGATGTTCGTGGTGGTGTCGCCGGAGTCGGTGTCGTACTTGGTGACGGGCTTGCCCAGGACGCCGCCGGCCTCGTTGATCTCCTTGATGGCCAGGTCGACACCGGCGAACTCGGGCGGGCCGAGGAAGGCCAGCGAACCGGTCTGGGGCAGCAGCGTGCCGATCGTGAGAGTGCCGTCGCCCTTGGCCGCGGGGGCCGACGAGGACGGGGCGGCCGGTTGCGAACTCTGCGTGGCGGTGTTGCTGCCGCCACCGCCGCAGGCAGTCAGGGCCAGACTCGCGGCTGCCGCGACGGCCAGGAAGCGCCCTGCTGGAGCAATGCGGATCATGAAGTGTCTCCTTCATTTCCAGGCCGGGATCGTCAGCACCGCCGAGCGCTCCCGATCGAATGACGGAAACGTATAAAATGGTTGCGGACTCCAACCAGATGGCGTGATGAACTGTCGGCACTTGGATGCGGAGTCGTAATCAGTCCTCAACTTACGGACCTGCGCTAGCAGGCTTAATGTGCGTCGGGTGAAGCGAATTTCGCCTGTCCTGGTCACGGCGGTCCTTCTTGCCGGGTGCACCGCTTCCCCGCCGGCCCCGCCGCCTTCCTCGGATCCTCCCGCCGGCGTATCGGTCACGCTGGAGCAATGGCGTTCGGACGAGCCCGTGCACGCGCTGGAGGTGGCCGTCCGTAATACCGCCGGCATACCCGTGTATTTCGCCGACGTCCAGCTCGTGACGCCGTCGTTCAAAACGTTGCCGCCGCAAAAGACCGACGCGACGATCAAGCGGACCGAGCGCACCGATCTGCGCATCACCTACGGCCCGGCGAACTGCCTGCCCACGGGCCTGCCGCAACTCCAGCCGGCCACCGTCGTGGCCAACATCCGGGCCGGATCGGAGCAGCCGCGCCGGGTGGTGTTCAAGGTGCCGCACCCGAGCCCTCTGCTGACCCGGCTGCTGCGGGACGAATGCTCGGAGTTCCTCGTCAAGGAGGCCGCCGGCATCGAGTTCGGCCCCGACTGGAAGCAGGTGGGCAAGGCGATGCGGGGCAAGCTGGTGGTCACGCGGCGCGGCGCCGGCAAGGTGACGCTGACCGAGCTCGACGGCACCACGCACTACATCATCACGCCGGACGCCCCCAAGCGGCCCGTCGCCGAACTGGAGGCCGGGCAGCAGCGGCTGGAGGTGCCGGTCACGCTCACCCCCGGCCGCTGCGACCCGCACGCCTTCGCCGAGGCCAAGAAGGCGTTCCTGTTCCCGGTGCGGGCCACCGTGGACGGGGGGCCCGAGCGGGTGGTGATCGTGGTGCCGCCCAAGCCGCTGCAGGATCGGCTGATCCAGTACTCGTTGCGCGTGTGCGGCCTGGGCGGCGGGTGAGGGTCAGCCCTCGATGTTGCCGGTACGGTACTCCAGCGCCTTGGAGGCGTACTTGTTGTCCTCGCCGTACTGGTAGACGCCGATGGTGGCCACGGCGGGGTCACCGGCGTCGTTGAACTCGATCGGACCGCTGATGCCGTCGTAGTCGATGTCCTTGCCGGCCTTCAGCAGGTCGGCGCACTCCTTGAAGGTCTTGCACTTCTCGCCGCCCTTGCTGACCTCGGGCAGCTTGGCGGCGATGGACTTGCCGCTGTCGTCCTTGGCCGCCTCGGCCGCCAGGGCGATGAGGATCGTGGCGTCGTACGACTCCGCGGCGTAGGTGAAGTCCTCGAGCTTCGGGTCGATCTCCAGGAGCTTCTTCCTGAAGTCCTCCGGGGCCTCGGCGCCGGGGATGGTGCCCTTGACGCCCTTGAGCGTGCTCTTGGGCATCTTGAGGTAGTTGGTGTTCGACATGTTGCCGTCCACCATGTACCACTTGACCTTGTCGCTGGTCAGGCCCTGCTTGACGAGCTCCTGGATGACCTTGGCGCCCTCCTCGAAGCCGATCAGCACGACCGCCTTCGGGTTCTTGGCCTTGATCTTGGCGACGTCCGCGGAGAACTCGGCCGCCTTCGGGTCGTAGTCCACGCGCTCCACGACGCTGGCGCCGGCCGCCTCGGCGGTCTTGGTCACCTGGTCGGCCAGGCCGGAGCCGTAGGAGTCCTGCATGGCCAGGATGCCGATGGTGTCGTTGCCGTCGGCGGCGATCAGGTCGCCGAGCACGCGGCCCTGGAGCTTGTCCGGCGGCGCGGTACGGAAGTACAGGCCCTGGTCGCTGATGGTGGTGAACTTGTCGGAGGTGTTGGCGGGCGAGAACTGCACCACGCCGGCACCGGTGACCTTGTCGATGATCGACTCCGACACCGACGAGGAGGCGGCGCCGATGATGGCGTCGGTCTTCTGCGCGATCAGCTTGTCCACCGACTGCGAGGCCACGTTGGTGGTGGTGTCACCGGAGTCCGTGTGGATCTTGGTGACCGGCTTGCCGAGCACGCCGCCCGCGTCGTTGATCTCCTTGACGGCCTGGTCGACGCCGGCGAACTCGGGCGGGCCGAGGAAGGCCAGCGAACCGGTCTGCGGCAGCACGGTGCCGATCGTCAGCGTGCCGTCGCCCTTGGCCGCGTCCGTCTGGGTGGCCGGGGCCGATGAGGAAGGCGCCGCGGACGTGGTCTGCTGCGCGGCCGTGTCGCCACCGCCGCCACAGGCCGTCAGGGCCAGACTCGCGGCTGCCGCGACGGCCAGGAAGCGCCCTGCTGGAGCAATGCGGATCATAAAAGAGACTCCCCTTATTCCCAGCGGGGGAACGATCTCCCTCGCTGCGTTTTCCGAGCTCAGCATGCCTCTTTGGCGGGGAGATGTGGGGGATTCGGGTACTTTTATGCTAATTTGTAATGTCGCAATCACCCTCTGTAATTGCATGTTTCATCAGCGTTACGGTCATGACTCCATATGAACCACTCCAGCCCGAAATTTCCGGACTGGGGTGGTTCTATGGCGGGTTGGTCTAGCCGGCGATGTTGCCCTTGCGATATTCGATCGCCTTGGCCGCGTCGTACTTGTTGTCCTTGCCGTACTGGTAGACGCCGATCGTGGCCACCGTCGGGTCACCCGCGTCGTCGAAGTCCACCGGGCCGCTCACGCCGTCGTAGTCGATGTCCTTGCCCGCTTTGAGCAGGTCGGCGCACGACTTGAAGTCCTGGCACTTCTCGCCGCCCTTGCTGACCTCGATCAGCTTGGGGCCGAGCGCGGTGCCGGCGTCGTCCTTGCCCGCCTCGGCGGCCAGCGCGATCAGCGTCGCCGCGTCGTACGACTCGGCGGCGTAGGTGTAGTTCGTCAGCTTCGGATCGATCGCCAGCAACCGTTTCTGGAACGCCTCGGGCGCCGCCGCCCCCGGGATCGTGCCCTTGACGCCCGCCAGCGTGCCCTTGGGCATCTTGAGGTAGTTGGAGTTCGACATGTTGCCGTCCACCATGTACCACTTGTACTTGTCGGCCGTCAGGCCCTGCTTGACCAGCTCCTGCACGACCTTCGCCGTCTCCTCGAACCCGATCAGCACGATCGCCTTCGGGTTCTTGACCTTGATCTTGGCGACGTCGGCCGAGAAGTCGGCGGCCTTGGGGTCGTAGTCGACCCGCTCGGCCACCGTGGCCCCGGCCGCCTCGGCGGTCTTGGTCACCTGGTCGGCCAGGCCGGAGCCGTAGGAGTCCTGCATGGCCAGGATGCCGAGCGTGTCGTTGCCGTCGGCGACCACCAGGTCACCCAGGACCCGCCCCTGCAGCTTGTCCGGCGGCGCGGTACGGAAGTACAGGCCCTGGTCGTTGATCGTGGTGAACTTGTCGGAGGTGTTCGCCGGCGAGAACTGCACCACGCCCGCCCGGGTGATCTTGTCGATGATCGACTCCGACACCGACGAGGACGCCGCGCCGATGATCGCGTCGGCCTTCTGACTGAGCAGCTTGTCCACCGACTGCGAGGCGATGTTGGTCGTGGTGTCGCCCGAGTCGGTGTCGATCTTCGCCACCGGCTTGCCGAGCACGCCCCCGGCCTCGTTGATCTCCTTGAGCGCCAGATCGACCCCGGCGAACTCGGGTGGCCCCAGATAGGCCAGGTTGCCCGTCTGCGGCAGCACGGTGCCGATCGTGAGCGTGCCGTCCCCCTTGGCCGCGGCGGCCGAGGAGGGGTTCGCGGATGTGGAGCCTGTGGCGCCCGTTCCGGCGGTCGTGCCCCCGGTCGAACATGCCGCCAGTGCCAGGCTCGCCGCTGTGGCGACGGCCAGCGCGCGGGAAATGCGGATCATCGAAAGCGTCTCCGTTCGAGATGAGCGGACCTTCCGTCCGCCCATCAGCATGCGCCGGGACGCCTGCGCCGAAAGAAGCCGAAGCCGGTTGGATGCCCAGTCGTGACCGCGCCACAACCCGCGGGGCTAAATCACCTGATATACGCCCTATTCACGCCCGCTCGGCCGCGTCGTCTATAACGATCTGAGCAACCTCCCGCATGCTCAGCCGCCGGTCCATCGACGCCTTCTGGATCCACCGGAACGCCTGCGGCTCCGTCCAGCCGTGCTGCGCCATCAACTGGCCCTTGGCCCGCTCGACCAGCTTCCGGGTCTCCAGGCGCTCCGAGAGGCTGGAGACCTCCGCGCTCAGCGCCACCATCTCCTCGTGCCTGCTGACCGCCATCTCGATCGCCGGCACCAGATCGGCCTTGGTGAACGGCTTGACCAGGTAGGCCATCGCCCCCGCGTCGCGGGCCCGTTCCACCAGGTCACGCTGGGAGAAGGCGGTGAGGATGAGACACGGCGCGACCCGGTCGGCCACGATGCGCTCGGCCGCCGAGATGCCGTCGAGCACGGGCATCTTCACGTCGAGGATGACGAGGTCGGGCCGCAGCTCGGCGGCGAGCTGGATCGCCTGCTCCCCGTCACCGGCCTCGCCCACGACGACGTAACCGTCCTCCTGGAGCATCTCCTTGAGGTCCAGGCGGATCAGGGCCTCGTCTTCCGCGATCACTACTCGCCGCTGCGTACTCACGAGCAGAAGAGTACAGACGTCCGGTAGATTAGATCCACGCCGGTGCGGCCTCGGGCATCACGCCACGAGATCGCCGACCGGTGGAGCCGCCCCGGTAGACCAACGGCAGAGTCGATGGCCTCAAAATCCATACAGTGTGGGTTCGAATCCCACCCGGGGCACCGGCCTGACCGCCCGGCCCCTCCACAGGCCGGGCGGTTCGCTTTTCCCCGCCCATGACTGCCGGGTCGACACCCGGGCCCGAAATGTTGACCGGGGTCAGGGCGTCCACGAGGGGCTGCGGCCCAGCATGGCGACCACGCGGTCGAGGGCCGTGGCGTCCTCGCCCGGCTCGACCCCGGCCAGGAACGCCTTCCCGGCGCCGCGCGAGACCGGCGTGTCGGGCACCTGCGCGGCCAGCGGGAGCGCGGCCTCGGCGAGGTCGTCCTCGACGTTGGGCGGCACTCCCAGCGCCTTGGCGAGGTCCCAGTCGTGCACGACGCAGTCGATGAAGTGGAAGCCGATCGCCATCGCCGCCGGGAACGGGCCGCCGTCGCGGATCTCGGGCAGGAAGAACGACCGGTCGAGCACGCCGTCCGCGGCGAAGGCGGCGACGACGGCCTGCGCCGAGGCGGCGTACTCGGCCACCGGGTCCTCGCCCAGCGGGCTCGGCCGCCAGCTCGGCAACTCCGAACGCGCGCCCGAGGCAGCCAGGGCGAACCCGTGGTTCTGCACGATCTGGTGTTCCAGCAGGTCGCGGACGGCCCATCCCGTACAGGGGGTCGGCAGGTCGAGATCGGCGGGCTTGATCGTGGCGACCAGGTCGGCGGTGGCGCGTACCGACCGCCGGTTGAGCTCGATGATGTCTACCAAGGCACTGTCCCGTCATCGTCGAAGAACCCACCTGTGGGCCCGTACGACCCGGGGGTGGCCAACCTGACGATGATGGCGGCCCCTCCGGCGGGGTGCGAGTGTTTTTCGGCGGCGGGCCCTCAGACGCGCTCGGGTGGCGGGATTTCGCAGGCGGATCGCCGGGAATAGTCCTGTGTGACGAGTTATGACGGCCGAGACGGGGGTGGCGCGGGATGTCCTTGAGCGTGACCGAGCGGGAGGCGTTCCTGACCGAGCCGCACATCGCGAGCCTGGCCGTGGACTCGGGCGCGGGGCGCGCGCCGCTCGCCGTGCCCGTCTGGTACGACTACAGCCCCGGCGGCGAGATCAGGTTCCTGACCGACAGCGAGTCGCACAAGGCCAGGCTGGTGGCCAAGGCGGGCCGGTTCTCGATGCTGGTCCAGCGGGCCAGCCCCACCTACCGGTACGTGTCGGTCGAGGGCCCGGTGGTGCGCTCCGATCCCACGACGATCGAGGAGCTGACCCGGATCGCCTCCCGCTACCTGCCGCCCGAGGCGGTGTCGGGCTACGTGCAGGGCTCGGACCTGCACGTCCTGGTGACGTTCCGGATGCGGCCCGAGCGGTGGCTGTCGGCCGACCTGGGATCCCTGGGCTGATCGGACGACCGGTATTTTTGGCTGTGTGACTGCTTTCGATCCCACCTCGACCGGCGCGTTCGGCGTCGGCCTCGCGACCATCGCCGACGACGGCACCGTTCTCGACACCTGGTTCCCGGCGCCCGAGCTGGGCGAGCCGCCTGCCACGGGCACCGAGCGGCTCTCCGCCGAGGAGGCCGGCGAGCTGGCCGCGCTGACCGGCCGCGACGCGGCGCGGGGCGTGGAGGTGGTGGCGGTGCGTACGGGCGTCGCCAAGCTCTCGGAGCCGCCCGTGGACGCGCACGACGTCTACCTGCGGCTCCACCTGCTCTCCCACCGCCTGGTACGCCCCCACGGCGTCAACCTGGACGGCCAGTTCGGCCTGCTGGCCAACGTGGTGTGGACCAACTACGGACCGTGCCCGGTGCCGGGCTTCGAGCGGACGCGGCTGCGGCTGCGGGCCAAGGGCGTGGTGACGGTCTACGGGGTGGACAAGTTCCCGCGCATGGTCGACTACGTGCTGCCGGAGGGCGTACGCATCGCCGACGCCGACCGGGTGCGGCTGGGCGCCCACCTGGCGTCGGGCACGGTGGTCATGCACGAGGGCTTCGTGAACTTCAACGCGGGCACGGTGGGCACCTCGATGGTCGAGGGGCGCATCTCGGCGGGCGTGGTGGTCGGCGACGGGTCCGACGTGGGCGGCGGCGCCTCGATCATGGGGACGCTGTCGGGCGGCGGCAAGCAGGTCATCTCGATCGGCGAGCGCTGCCTGCTGGGCGCGAACGCGGGCATCGGCATCTCGCTGGGCGACGACTGCGTGGTGGAGGCGGGCCTCTACGTGACCGCGGGCACCCAGGTGACGCTGCCCGACGGGAAGGTCGTCAAGGCCGCGGAGCTGTCGGGCTCGAACGGCGTCCTGCTGCGCCGCAACTCCCGGACGGGCGCCGTGGAGGCCCTCCCCCGCACCGGCTCGGGCATCACCCTGAACGCCGCCCTGCACGCCCACTGAACCCGCGAGCCCCCTCCGCGGGAGCTCGCGTGGGCACGCGAGCTCGCCTCGGAGGGGGCGCGAGACTCAGTTGGCGTGGGAGACGGCCGAGCCGATGGTGTGGACGCGCAGGGCGTTGGTGCTGCCCGGCGTGCCGGGAGGCGAACCGGCCACGATGACCACCTTGTCGCCCTTCTCCAGCCGTCCGAGCGACAGCAGCGACGCCTCCACCTGCCGCACCATGTCGTCGGTGTGGTGCACGAACGGCACGTGGAACGTCTCCACGCCCCACGTCAGCGAGAGCTGCCCGCGCACGTGCGGGGCCGAGGTGAAGGCCAGCAGCGGGATCGGCGAGCGGTAGCGGGCCAGACGGCGGGCCGTCTCCCCCGACATGGTGAACGCGATCAGCGCCTTGGCGCCCACGATCGCCCCGACCTCGGCCGCCGCCCTGGCGATGGCGCCGCCGGTGGTCTCCGGCATGCGCTCCAGGGTGTGGGTGGCGTGCAGGGACGACTTCTCGGCGGCGCAGGCGATGCGGTCCATCGTCGAGACGGACTCGATCGGGTAGCTGCCGACCGACGTCTCGCCCGACAACATGACCGCGTCGGCGCCGTCCATGACGGCGTAGGCGACGTCGGAGGCCTCGGCGCGGGTGGGGCGCGGGGCGCTCATCATGGAGTCGAGCATCTGGGTGGCCACGATGACCGGGCGGGCCTTCTCGCGGCACAGCTCGATGATGCGCCGCTGCACGATCGGCACCTGCTCCAGCGGCAGCTCGACGCCGAGGTCGCCGCGGGCGACCATGATGCCGTCGAACGCCTCGACGATCTCGGGCAGGCGCTCGACGGCCTGCGGCTTCTCGATCTTGGCGAGCAGCGGCAGGCGTACGGCCTCCTGCTCCATGATGTTGCGCACCACGTCGGCGTCGGAGGGACGGCGGACGAAGGAGAGCGCGATCATGTCGAAGCCGGTGCGCAGCGCCCAGCGCAGGTCGGCCTCGTCCTTGTCGGTGAGGGCGGGGGCGCTGACGTTGATGCCCGGCAGGTTGAGACCCTTGTTGTTGGAGATCATGCCGCCGATGACGACGCGGGTGATGACACGGTCGCCGTCGACGCGGGTGGCCTCCAGGACGAGGCGGCCGTCGTCGACCAGGATCGTGTCACCGGGACGCACGTCGCCGGGCAGGCCCTTGTAGGTGGTCGAGACCTGCTCGCGGTCTCCGGGCACGTCTTCGGTGGTGATGGTGAAGACGTCGCCGAAGCCGAGGCGCACCGGCCCTTCCTCGAAGGTGCCGACGCGGATCTTGGGGCCCTGAAGGTCGGCGAGCACGCCTACGCCACGGCCGAGGTCGGCCGCCACCTCCCTGACCCGGTCGTAGACCTCTCTGTGCATGTCATGGTCGCCATGACTGAGGTTGAACCGTGCCACGTCCATGCCCGCGGAGATCAGCTCGTGGAGGCGTTCTTTGGACGAAGTGGCTGGGCCTAGGGTGCAGACGATTTTCGCGCGACGAGTCACGAGTCCTACCTTAATTGGTACAGACCACTTGGCAGTCACTGACGACGGAGAACGTACCCGACGTAGGAGAACAACACGAGAACGGCGAGTCCCAGCCGTACCAAGTTCGCGTACTGTTCAGGGTAGATCACGCCTTGGATGTAGTGGTCGACGAAGCCGCTCGGCGGCAGGCCCGGCTGCCCGGCCTTGCGCCGCGCCCAGTCCTCGACCACGGTCAGCGGGCATTCCACGCCGGTGACGAGCGAGAGCACGGCCCAGCCGACGACCGCGAGGTGGACGTAGATCGTACGCCGCCAGCGCCAGGCCAGGAACCCGCCCACGGCCAGATAGGCGAGGAAGGCGAAGTGCGCCACCATCGCCGCGTCGGCGAGCAGGCGGTACATCATGGCTCGATGGTGGCCGCCTTCCAGGCGTTCACGATGCCGTGCCCGAAGAAGCCGTTGTCGTCCTGGCCGCCCTCACACTGGTGGGTCTCGCTCTCGCCGTACATCTTGTAGACGTAGGCGCGGGGAGTCGGGCAGGGCGTCGGGGTGGCGGTCCTGTAGAGCAGGTCCTCGACGGTGGCGGGGTCCATCGCCAGGCCGCCGGGGCCGGGCTTGCCGAAGCGGCTGATCAGGATCGCCGCGACGCCGGTCGCGTGCGGGGCGGCCATGGAGGTGCCGTCGAGGTACTGGTAGTAGGAGCACGAGCCCTCGTGGCAGTCGCGTACGACGTCGGCGCCCTTGGGCTTGCCGGAGGCGTCGAGCCGGCCGCCCGCCTTGAGCACGTGCTCGGGGGCGGCGGCCAGGATCGACCGGACGGCCTCGGCGCCCTTGCCGTCCAGCACGTCGCCGCCGGGCGCGGCCAGGTCGGTCTGCTCGATCCCGTAGTCGCTGTAGACGGCCTTGCGGCCGGACGGCCCGACGGCCGAGACCGAGATCACGCCCTTGGACTCGGCGGGCACGTTGACGCACGAGTTGTCGATCTTGCGGGTCTTCTCGCTGCCGCGCGGGTAGCCGGGGCTCTGCTTGTCGACACTGGGACGTCCGAGGTCGGTCGAGCCGTTGCCGAGGGCGGAGATGAGCGTGACGCCCTTGCCGCGGGCGTAGTCGAGGGCACGCTGCATGCCGACGATGATCGCCTGCTGTTCGAGCTGCTGCTTCCTGGTGTCGGCCTTGTTGGCGGCGCAGTTGAACAGCCAGGGGTCGACGTAGTAGCTCATGTTGACGACGTCCACGCCGATGTCGCCGGCGTAGGTGAGGGCGTCCAGGCTGGGCTTGAGGAAGAAGAAGCCGGAGTCCTGGCCGGCCCTGATGTTCACGAGCTGCACGTCGGGGGCGACGCCGGCGATGCCGATGCCGTTGATCGGGGAGGCGATGGTGCTGGCGACGTGGGTGCCGTGGCCGTCGTCGTCCTCGTCCACCGGGTCCTTGCAGGAGGGGGTCTCGCAGGGGCCGTCGAGGGTCTCGCCGCGCTCGTCCTTGGGCTTGTCGATGACGAAGTTGCGGCTCAGCTCGCGGTTGAAGTTGGGGGCGATGTCGGGGTGCTTGCCGTCGATGCCGGTGTCGATGACGCCGACCAGCACCTTCTTGTTGCCGGGGGCCTTGGCGTGGGCCCGGTCGGCGCCGATCATCTTCATGTCCCACTGCAGGTGGGCCAGCGGCTCCTGGGCGGCGCCCCTGCCGCCGAGCGACCCGGCGTCGGGGAAGCGTCCGGTGGCGCGGCCCGTGGGGCGGGCGGTGTAGGAGGAGGTGGAGCCGATGCGGCGGTCGGGTGAGACGCCCACGATGGCGGGGTCGGCGCCGACGGTCTCGGCGAAGCCGTCGCCGCCGCCCTCGGTCAGTACGTAGCCGAGCTTGCCGTTCTCCTCGACGACCGTGCCGCCGGCGCGTTTGACCGCGTCCAGGGCCTGGGTCTGCTTGCCGTCGGCGTAGAAGACGAGGTTCTGGGCCTTGCCGGAGGGGGGTGCGGGCTGCGGGGAGCCGGTGGGGCCGTCCTGCGCGGGTGGCGGCCGCTCGGAGACGGCGCGGTCGTCGGCGACCGCCGAGCACGCGGTCAGGGCAGCCGCGACGGCCAGCACCATCAGGCCAGAGGCGACTCGCCGCATTGCTCCCCCATCCGCCGACTGTCGCAGAACCTGCATCTTCCCGACACTAAACGGCTGATGCAACTTACATACGAAATTTCGGCTGATGGGGGGCGAAAAGGGCCCCAGGCGGTTCGCCCAGGGCCCGGCTCCCTGCGCGGCTCCCTTGCCCGGCTCCCCTGCGCGGCTCCCCGCCAGGCTTCCCGGCCGGTCAGGTGTCGCGGTGCAGGCGCACGTTCCGCAGGCAGGTCAGCAGGACGCCGCCGGCCAGCAGGATCGGCGCGATCCACAGGAAGACCCCGCCGATCGCGTCGGCGAAGGCCAGCCGCGCGGACTCGGACATCGCCCCCACCGAGCCCGGGTCCACGGCCGCCTCCCCCGGCCCCAGCCTGCCGCTGAAGACGCCGCCGAGCACCGCCACGCCGACGGCGGCGCCCACGTTCCTGGCGAAGGAGACCACCGAGGTGGCCGCGCCCCGGTCGGCGGCGGGCGCGCTGACCTGGACGGCGAGCATGAGGTTCTGCAGCACCATGCCGAGCCCGGCCCCGAACAGCACCATGTACACCCCGGACGTCACCGCCCCGGTCCCCAGCCCCATCGTCGAGAGCAGGAACCCGGCCACCGCCGCCAGCCCCGCCCCCGACACCACGACCCACTTGTACGTCCCCAGCCTGGTCACCAGCCGCCCCGCCACCGCCGAGGCCACGATCATGCCCGCCATCAGGGGAAGCAGCAGCAGCCCCGAGTTCGACGCGCTGGCCCCGCCGGCCAGTTGCAGGAAGAGCGGCAGGAAGGTGGCCGCCCCCACCAACCCGGTCGCCATGAGCACGACGGCCGCCGTGGCGATCGTGAACGTACGGTCGCGGAACAGCCCGAGCGGCAACACCGGCTCCTCGGCCCGCCGTTCCACCAGCACGAACAGCACGGTCAGCAGGACCGCCCCCGCGCCCAGCCCGAGCACGACCGGCGAGGACCACGCGTACGTCGTCCCGCCCCACGAGGCGAACAGCGTCAGGCAGGTCAGCACCCCGGAGATCAGCGCGGCCCCCAGCCAGTCGATCCGGTGCGGCGAGGTACGGCGCGGCAGCCGGAGCACGGCGAACGCGACCGCCAGCGCGACCGCCCCGAGCGGCAGGTTGATGTAGAAGATCCAGCGCCAGGAGATGTGCTCGGTGAGGTAGCCGCCGATGACCGGGCCGACGACGGCGGCCACGCCGATGACCGCGCCGAACAGGCCCTGGAACTTGGCGCGTTCGCGGGGGGTGGCGATGTCGGCCGAGATCGCCAGGGTCAGCACCATGAGGCCGCCGGCGCCGATGCCCTGGAAGGCGCGGAAGGCGATGAGCTGGCCCATCGTCTGGGCGAGCCCGCACAGGGCCGAGCCGAGCAGGAACAGCACGATGGCCGACAGGTACAGGCGGCGGCGGCCGTACATGTCGCTGAGCTTGCCGTAGAGGGGCGAGACGATGCCGGAGGTCAGGGAGAATGCCGTGACCAGCCACGACACGCTCTCCAGGCCGTTGAGCTCGCCCACGATGGTGGGGGTGGCCGTGGCCACCACGGTCTGGTCCACGGCGGCCAGGAACAGGCACAGCAGCAGCGAGCCCATGCTGAGCCACGGGACGCGCCGCGTTCCGGCGTCCCGTTCGATTGTCGATACCATTCAGTTGTCTCCTTGCTTCTTTCGCGAGGGCAGGAGGAATCCGCGGCGGTCGGGGGTGCCACCCCGATCGCCGCTTTCTTCTTCAGATGGGTCAGAGTCCGCGTTCGAGCAGCGCGAACGCCTCGTCGAGCAGTGTCTCCACCGGCTCGCCCGTCGCCGCCGACTCCTGGACGGCGGAGATCATCGCGCCGAAGGTGGCGATGAGCAACATCCGGGCGTGGATGCCGGTGGTGACGCCGGGCCGCTCCCGTACGGCGCCGAGGACCTTCTCCATGAGCTCGGTCTGGTCGACGGCCCGCGCCCTGGCGGCCAGCTCGGGATAGCGGCTGTTCAGCTCCATGAACGGCTGCATGGTGTCCCAGATCGGCCGGATCCGCACGGCCAGCTCCCGGGCCACCGCCTTGAGCGCCAGGAAGGCGGGCTCGTCGGCCGGTCGGCCGCCGAGCAGGTCGACGATGTCGTCCGGCCGCCAGACCGGCTCCATGACGAGCGCGTCCTCCTTCGAGGCGAAGTAGTTGAAGAACGTGCGCGGCGAGATGTCGGCCGCGGCGCTGACAGCCTCGACCGTCACGGCGTCGAGGCCGTGGTCGAGCGCCAGCCGCACCGCGGCCATCCGGATGGCCTGCCGTTTCTCGGCCCTCCGGCGCTCACGGCGCTGCTCCGGACTCTCCATGCCTTGCACTCTACGCAAGAGTTGCACACCCTGCAAGCCTTGCAGAGTGTGCAGAAAGCGAAGGGCCCCGGAACCGCGTGGTTCCGGGGCCCTTCCTGAGGCGTACGTCAGACCAGCGGACGCGCCGTCGGCAGGATCGGGTACGGCAGCGCCGTCTCCCCGCTCAGGTACCGGTCGACGCCCGAGGCCGCCGAACGGCCCTCGGCGATGGCCCAGACGATGAGCGACTGCCCGCGGCCCATGTCACCGGCCACGAACACGCCCTCCACCTTCGACATGTACGTCTTGTCCCGCGCGACGTTGCCGCGGGCGTCGTAGAAGCCCTCTCCGGCGACCTCGGCGAGGTCCTGGAGCAGGGCGCCCTTCTCCGGCCCGACGAAGCCCATGGACAGCGTGACCAGCTCGGCCGGGATCTCCCGCTCGGTGCCGGGGACCGGCTTGAAGCCGTTCTGGGGCCCCTCGACCTCGACCAGGCGCAGCGCCCTGACGTTGCCCTCGGCGTCGCCGACGAACTCGGTGGTGGAGACCGCGTACACACGCTCCCCGTCGCCGTCGGCCAGCTCCTCGTGCGCGCTCTCCATCTTGAACAGGATGGGGAACGTCGGCCACGGCTGGCTGCCGGGCCGGGAGGCGGGCGGCTGCGGCATGATCTCCAGCTGGGTCACCGACGCGGCGCCCTGCCTGATCGCGGTGCCGATGCAGTCGGCGCCGGTGTCACCGCCGCCGATCACCACGACGTGCTTGCCCTCGGCCGAGATCGGCGAGACCGCGTAGTCGCCCTCCTGGACCTTGTTGGCCGGCGGCAGGTACTCCATCGCCTGGTGGACGCCCTTGAGCTCGCGCCCGGTCACCGGCAGGTCGCGCCACTGGGTCGCGCCGCCCGACAACACCACCGCGTCGAACTGCTCGCGCAGCTCGGCGGCGGTGACGTCCACGCCGACGTGCACGCCGGTGCGGAACCTGGTGCCCTCGGCCCGCATCTGCTCCAGGCGCCGCTCGATGTGGCGCTTCTCCATCTTGAACTCGGGGATGCCGTAGCGCAGCAGGCCGCCGGCGCGGTCGGCGCGCTCGAACACCACCACGTCGTGCCCGGCCCTGGTGAGCTGCTGGGCGGCGGCCAGGCCCGCGGGGCCCGAGCCGACGACGGCCACCTTCTTGCCGGTACGGACCCGCGGCGGCTGCGGGGTCACCCAGCCCTCGGCGAACGCGCGGTCGATGATCTCGACCTCGACCCGCTTGATCGCCACCGGGTCGGAGTTGATGCCGAGCACGCACGCCGCCTCACAGGGAGCCGGGCAGAGCCTGCCGGTGAACTCCGGGAAGTTGTTCGTGGCGTGCAGCCGCTCGGCCGCCTCGCGCCAGTCGGTGCGGTAGACCAGGTCGTTCCACTCGGGGATGAGGTTCCCGAGCGGGCAGCCGTTGTGGCAGAACGGGATGCCGCAGTCCATGCAGCGCGACGCCTGCCGGGTCAGCCGCTCCTGCGGGAAGTCCTGGTAGACCTCCCGCCAGTCGCCGATGCGGACGTCCACGGGGCGGCGCGCCGGCAGCTCCCGCTCGTGCGTGAGAAAACCCTTGGGGTCAGCCATCGAGTACGCCTCCCTTAACCCTGCACCGCGGCCGCCATGACGGCCTCGTCGATGTCCCTGCCTTCGGCGCGGGCGGCCTCGGCGGCCTCCAGCACCCTCTTGTAGTCGGTCGGCATGATCTTGCCGAACCGGGCGAGCGCGGCGTCCCAGTCGGCCAGCAGCTGCTTGGCCACCGGGGACGCGGTCTCGGCGAAGTGCTTCTCGACCGTCTCCTTGAGGAACTCGCCGTCCTGCTCGGTCAGCGCCTCGATGGCGACCATCTCCCGGTTGACCCGTTCGGGCCGCAGGTCGAGCAGGTAGGCGACGCCGCCGGACATGCCGGCCGCGAAGTTGCGCCCGGTCGGGCCGAGCACGACCACCCGGCCGCCGGTCATGTACTCGCCGCCGTGGTCGCCCACGCCCTCGACGACCGCCGTGGCGCCGGAGTTGCGGACGCAGAAGCGCTCGCCGACCACGCCGCGGATGAACACCTCGCCGGAGGTGGCGCCGTACAGGGCGACGTTGCCGGCGATGATGTGGCCGTCGAGCGGGGCCTCCTCGTGCGGCCGGAGGGTGATCCGCCCGCCCGACAGGCCCTTGCCGAGGTAGTCGTTGGCGTCGCCGGTCAGGCGCAGCGTGATCCCGCGGGGCATGAACGCGCCGAAGGAGTTGCCCGCCGATCCGGTGAAGCCGATGTCGATGGTGTTGTCGGGCAGGCCCGCGCCGCCGTGGCGCCTGGTGACCTGGTAGCCCAGCATCGTGCCGACCGTACGGTTGACGTTGCGGATGGGCAGTTCCAGCGTGACCGGGGTGCCGTCGGTGAGCGCGCCCTCGGCGAGCTGGATCAGGGTGTTGTCCAGCGCGTGCGCCAGGCCGTGGTCCTGCTCGACGGTACGCCGCAGCGGCGTGCCCTCGGGCAGGTCGGGCTGGTGCAGGATCGGCGACAGGTCGAGACCGCCGGCCTTCCAGTGGTGCTCGGCGGCCGTCGTGTCGAGCATCTCGACGTGCCCGATCGCCTCGTCGAGCGAGCGGAAGCCCAGCTCGGCCAGGTATTCGCGGATCTCCTCGGCGATGAACTCGAAGAAGTTGACCACGAACTCGGGCTTGCCGCTGAAACGCCTGCGCAGCTCGGGGTTCTGCGTGGCCACGCCCACCGGGCAGGTGTCGAGGTGGCAGACCCGCATCATCACGCAGCCGGAGACGACCAGCGGGGCGGTGGCGAAGCCGTATTCCTCGGCGCCCAGCAGGGCGGCGATGACGACGTCGCGGCCGGTCTTGAGCTGGCCGTCGACCTGCACGACGATGCGGTCGCGCAGGTTGTTCAGCAGCAACGTCTGCTGGGTCTCGGCCAGGCCGAGCTCCCAGGGCGCGCCCGCGTGCTTGAGGCTGGTGAGCGGCGAGGCGCCGGTGCCGCCGTCGTGGCCGGAGATGAGCACGACGTCGGCGTGCGCCTTGGACACGCCGGCCGCGACCGTCCCGACGCCGACCTCGGCCACCAGCTTCACGTGGACCCTGGCCTCCGGGTTGGAGTTCTTCAGGTCGTGGATGAGCTGGGCGAGATCCTCGATCGAGTAGATGTCGTGGTGCGGCGGCGGCGAGATGAGGCCGACACCGGGCGTGGAGTGGCGGGTCTTGGCGATCCACGGGTAGACCTTGTGGCCGGGCAGCTGGCCGCCCTCGCCGGGCTTGGCCCCCTGGGCCATCTTGATCTGCAGGTCGGCCGCGTTGACCAGGTACTCGCTGGTGACGCCGAACCGGCCGGAGGCGACCTGCTTGATCGCCGACCTGCGGGTGGCGTCGTAGAGGCGCTCGGGGTCCTCGCCGCCCTCGCCGGTGTTGGACTTGCCGCCCAGCCGGTTCATCGCGATGGCGAGCGTCTCGTGCGCCTCCATCGAGATCGAGCCGTACGACATCGCGCCCGTCGAGAAGCGCTTGACGATGCTCTCCACGGGCTCGACCTCGTCGAGCGGGATCGACTGCCCCTTACGCAGCTTGAACAGGCCGCGCAGGGTCATCAGCCGCTCGGCCTGGGAGTCCACGAGGTTCGTGTACTCCTTGAAGATCTCGTAGCGGCGGGTGCGGGTGGCGTGCTGCAGCTTGAAGACGGTCTCGGGGTTGAACAGGTGGGGCTCGCCCTCACGCCGCCACTGGTACTCGCCGCCGACCTGGAGCCTGCGGTGGGCGTTCTCCGCCCGCGGGTAGGCGTGGCGGTGGCGCTGGGCGGTCTCCTCGGCCAGTACGTCGAAGCCGACGCCGCCCAGGCGGGAGGTCGTGCCGGTGAAGCAGGCGTCGACGACCTCCTCGCTGAGGCCGAGCGCCTCGAAGATCTGCGCGCCGGTGTAGGAGGCCACCGTGGACACGCCCATCTTGGACATGACCTTGATGACGCCCTTGCCGTACGCCTTGATCAGGTTGCGTACGGCCTTGTGCTTGTCGATCGGGAGCACCCCGGTGTCGACCAGGTCCTCGACGGTCTCGATCGCCAGGTACGGGTTGACCGCGCCGGCGCCGTAGCCGATGAGCAGCGCCATGTGGTGGCACTCGCGGGCCTCGCCGGTCTCGATGACCAGACCGATCTTGGTCCGGGTCTTCTCCTGGATCAGGTGGTGGTGCACCGCGCCCGTGAGCAGCAGCGCCGGGATCGGGGCGAGCGCGTCGGAGGAGCCGCGGTCGGACAGCACGATGATGCGCGCGCCGTTCGCGATGGCCTTGGACGCCTCGGCCCTGATCTCCTCCAGCCGGCTCAGCAGCGCCTGGCCGCCGCCGGCGACCTCGTACAGGCCGCTGATGACGTGGGGGTGGAAGCCCGGCAGGTCGTGCTCGTCGTTGATGTGGATGATCTTGGCGAGCTCGTCGTTGTCGATCACCGGGTACGGCAGCACGAGCTGACGGCAGGAGGTCGGGCCCGGGTCGAGCAGGTTGCCCTCAGGACCGAGCACGCTGGCCAGCGAGGTGACCAGCTCCTCCCGGATCGCGTCCAGCGGCGGGTTGGTGACCTGCGCGAACAGCTGCGTGAAGTAGTCGAACAGCAGGCGCGGCTTCTCGCTCAGCACCGCGACCGGCGTGTCGGTGCCCATCGAGCCGATCGGCTCGGCACCGGACCTGGCCATCGGCGACAGGATGATCCGCAGCTCCTCCTCGGTGTAGCCGAAGGTCTGCTGCCGCTTGACCAGCGCCTCGTGCGTGGGGATCTCCCGCTGCCGCGCCGGCAGTTCCTCGAACCTGACCAGCCCGGCGTGCAGCCACTCCTCGTACGGGAGCGCGGCGGCCAGCTCGGCCTTGATCTCGTCGTCCTCGATGATCTTGCCGCGGGCGGTGTCGATGAGGAACATGCGCCCCGGCTGGAGGCGGCCCTTGCGGACGACGTCCTCGGGCTCGAAGTCGAGCACGCCGGCCTCGGAGGCCAGCACGACCAGGCCGTCGGCGGTCACCCAGAACCGCCCGGGACGCAGGCCGTTGCGGTCGAGCACGGCGCCGGCGAGGGTGCCGTCGGTGAACGTGATCGACGCGGGGCCGTCCCAGGCCTCCATCATCGAGGAGTGGAACTCGTAGAAGGCCCGGCGCGCGGGATCCATCTCGGTGTGGTTCTCCCACGCCTCGGGGATCATCATCAGCACCGCGTGCGGCAGGCTCCGGCCGCCGATGTGCAGCAGTTCCAGGGCCTCGTCGAAGCTGGCGGTGTCGCTGCCGTCGGGGTCGCAGATCGGGAAGAGCCGCGAGATGTCGCCCGGGATGTGGGCGGAGGACAACATCGCCTCGCGGGCCCGCATCCAGTTGCGGTTGCCCTTGACCGTGTTGATCTCGCCGTTGTGCGCGATGTACCGGTAGGGGTGGGCCAGCGGCCAGCTCGGGAACGTGTTGGTGGAGAAACGCGAGTGCACCAGCGCGATCGCGCTCTCGTACCGCTCGTCGCTCAGGTCGGGGAAGAACGGCTCGACCTGGTCGGGTGTGAGCATCCCCTTGTAGACCACCGTACGGGCCGACAGCGAGGGGAAGTAGACGCCGGCCTCGTGCTCGGCGCGCTTGCGCAGGCAGAAGGCCAGCCGGTCGAGGTCGAGGCCGTGCTCGCCGCCGGGGCCCGCCACGAAGAGCTGGGCGAAGTGCGGCATGACGGCGCGGGCGCTCGGGCCCGGCAGGGCGCGGTCGACGGGGACGTCCCGCCAGCCCAGCACCGTGAGGCCCTCCTCGGCCGCGATCTCCTCGATCATGGCGGTGGCGATGCCCCTGGCCTGCTCGTCGGCAGGCAGGAAGGCCATGCCGGCCGCGTACGCGCCGGCCTCGGGAAGCGCGAACGGCACGCTCGCGCGGTAGAACCCATCGGGGATCTGCGTCAGGATCCCGGCTCCGTCGCCGGTGTCCGGCTCGCTACCCTTGGCTCCCCGGTGGTCGAGATTGCACAACGCCGTCAGCGCCTTGACCACGATCGAGTGCCCCCGGCGCCCGGCGACGTCCGCGACCATGGCGACACCGCAGGCATCATGCTCGTTGGCGGGGTGGTAGAGGCCCTGAGGCTCGGGGAATCCGAGGTGGGCAGCAGGCATTGAATCCCTCCCGTCGTCTTCGTCTGTCAGAACTGGCTTACAGGCGGGGACGACGTTGGCCCTGCTGCATATCGTGGGTAGAGATTACCGCACCCTGCCGGAATGGTGCCCAGCACGTCCGCATTGCGAACATTCGGGACAATTCCAGCATCCGAACTCATCATCCCAAACCCCGGACCGGGCCTCCCGAATTCCCAGGTCAGGCACCTGACGTCCCATGGCTCCCGGAGGCCCCTGGCGTACCGCCGGCGCCCCCTCGTACGCCGCCGGCGGCCGCTCCGGAGGGCGGGCGGAGGCGGGCCGGGCCCTCGATAGGGTTGCTCCATGGATCGTGACGGGGTGGAGCGCCTGCTCGCCGAGGCGGGGGTCGACGGCAGGCGGCTGCGGCACGCCCTCACACTCCTGTGCGACGGCCAGTGGTGGTCCCTGGCCGGCCTGGTCAGGGAGACCGCCACGTCGAGGCGTACGGTCGAGGCCCTGCTGCGCGAGCTGCGCCTGGAGCGCTCCGGCGACACCTTCCGCGTGGCCCCGGGCGACACCCCCGCCTACCAGGACCTGCTGTCCATGGCGCCGCCCCCCGCGGACCCGGTGGCCCACCTGCTCCCGCACTACCCCCACGTGCTCGAACGCCTGACCGAGCTGGTCGCGGGCGCCCCCAAGGCCCGTCACACGCTCGACCACGTCTCGGCCACGCCGGAGACGGCGCTGCGGCGGGCGTTGCTGCTCGGGGCACGTTTCTGGCTGCCAGGGGCGAAGCTGTTGTGCGTCGGCGACCACGACCTGACCTCGCTGGCCGTCAAGCTGGTCCATCCCGAGGCGGACGTGACCGTGGTCGACGTCGACGAGCGCATCCTGGCCTACATCGACGAGCAGGGGCTCGGGGTCCGCACGCGCTGGGCCGACCTGCGGCTGGGGCTGCCGGGCTCGGCCCGGGAGCACGACCTGGCCTTCACCGACCCGCCGTACACGCCGGAGGGCATCGGGCTGTTCACCGCGCGGGCGCTGGAGGGGCTGAAGGACGACGGGCGGGTCCTGGTGGCCTACGGCGCGAGCGAGCGTACGCCGATGCTGGCCTTCAAGGTCCAGCAGGCGTTCTCGGAGCTCAACCTCGCTTACGAGGCGATTTACCCGGATTTCAACAGATATTTCGGTGCGGAGGCGATCGGGTCGGCGGCCGATCTCTACCTGCTGCGTCCCACGAGCAAGACCCGTCCGGCGGTGAACGCCCGGCTGGGCCGGCAGGCCACGGCCATCTACACGCAGGGCCCCCAGTCGGTCGAGTCCGCCCCGGCGGCGTTCCCCGCGCCCGATCTGGCCGGTTTCGAGCCTGACCTGCTGGTCGGCGACTGGCCCAAGGAGCTTCCCCAGCCTCGGGTGCGCCTCTCGACGTGGCTCGCCAAGCCGTACGCGGCGGTCGCCGAGCGGGTGGCCGTCGCGCTGCCGCCGGGGCTGGAGGCCGCGCTCCCCCGCGTGCTGCTCGCCACCCGCGCCGCCCGGGTGCGGGTGTGGGGCGACAACCTGCCGCCGCTGCCCGAGTCGCTGTCCGTCGTCTACGAGTCGCGCCGCTCCGGCGGGGCGCTCGACGCCGTACGCCGCCCGCAGCCCGCGGGCGCGGCCGACGCGGTCCTGCGCAGGATCCTGGACAACGGCCACGCCAAGCTGGCCAACACCTGGCGGGAGGCCCTCATCGCGGCGGCCCGCGACCAGGGCACGTCCCTCACCAAGAACGAGGCCCGCACCCTCATCCGCCAGAGCGCCCCCTGGTCCGACGACCTGACCCCGCTCGAAGCCCCCCTGCACCGCCTGGCGGAGCTCCCCGCGGCCGTCTCCGCCACCGTCACCGCGCTCACCGCCACAACCCCCTGACGACCCGGGGGTCTCGCGGCCAAGGTCAGGTGGCGGCGAGGATGCGGTTCTGGACGACGCGGCCGAGGCCGTCGAGTGCCACCAGGGCCGTGACCAGGTCGTCGGCGGACGCCGTGCCGCCCACCCAGCTCACCGTCACGTAGTGCCCCATGGCACGGGCCTGGGCACGGCTGCGGGCGGCGTCGAACGCGGCGTCCTGGCGGACGAAACCGTCCTTGCCCAGGGCGTTCACCAGGGCGTCGGCCGCCCGCCCGTCGGGCAGGTTGAAGATGGCGAACTGCCCGGCCAGCCCGTTGCCCGCGTACGCGGCCCCCAGCGCCTGGGTGCAGCCGCTCGCCGAGGCGCCCCACAGGATCTCGTCGCAGGCCGCGTGCTCCTGGGTGGAGGTTCGCCGCAGCGAGCCGAGGTTCGCGGTCGCCTCCGTGAAGACCTCCTGCGCGGTCAGCGGGGCGGCGTCGGCCTGCCGGGAGTCGACGGCCGCGTAGAAGGCCGAGGTGGGCTCCCCGTGGAAGGCCGCCGGACGCGGCTCCCCCGGACGCAACCACAACCACCCCGCCACGGCGACCGCCAGAACCCCGACGGCCGCGCCCACGGCCACGACGACCCGCCGGGACGTCACGAAGCCGGGCCCGTGATCGCGACGACACGACGGTAGACGGACTTCTCCGCTCCGCGCATGGCCAGCGTCAGGGAGACGAAGTCGTCCTTGGCGGTCGGGTCGAGGCCGTCGGTCTTGCCGAGCCAGACGAGGCCGACATAGTGGCCGAGCGCGTAGCCGCCGCCCTCGGAGTAGCCGCCCGCGCGGAAGGTCGCCTTGGACGCGGTCAGCGGGCGGGCCCAGCCGCCGCGGTAATGGGTCTTCAAGGATTCCACCAGGTCTCCGGCGGACTGGCCGTCCTTGAGGTTGAGCAGCGTGTACTGGCCGACGTACCGGCCGTCGGAGCTGGCGTACAGGCCGCGGGCCGCCTGGGTGCACTCGGCGTCGGACGCCTTCTCCAGCAGGGTGGTCCCCCACAGAGCGGCCGAGCAGTCGGCGTCGAGGCGCTTGGCCACGAGCTTGAGCTTGAGCTTCTTGGAGACGACCAGCTCGCTCTGGCCGAACACCTCCTTCTCGGTGAGCTCCCGGCTGTCCTTGGCCCGGTCGGCCAGGGACGCGAACAGCTTGGGCGCGCTCCACCCCTGGTAGACCATCGGCAGCGCGGCGTCGGGACCGAGGACGGCGGCGTTGGCCTGCCGTTCGGGGGCGTAGTCGCCGAGCGAGCCGACGACCGCCACCAGCCCCGTCGCGCCCGCGACGACGCCGATGACCGTGGCGATGATGACGATCAGCCGCTGCCGCTCCGGACGCAGGCCCATCTCGGTGAGCAGCGGGAACTGCCAGTCGGAGCGCGGGGTGCGACGCCGCTTGCGCGACCCGGAGGCGACCGCGAACTCCTCGGAACCCGACGCTCCGGACGAACCAGACGCACCGGACGGGCCTGACGCCTCCCAGGAACCGGATTCGGTGTGCGTCCCGGACACCGCGAAGGCATCGGACTGGTCGCCGCCGTCCGCGGCGCCCCGGCCGCGCCGCCCCGCCCGGGCCGCCTCGGCCAGGTCGTCGGTGCTCGCGGCCCAGACGGCGTCGTCGTTGTCGGACGCACGCCTCCGCCCGCGCACCCCCTCCCCGCCGTCATGGGAACGCCTCCCCCGGGACGCCTCGGCACCCTCCGGGGAACGCCTCCCCCTCTGGGAACGCCTTCCGCGTGGCGCGTCGGAGTGCTCGGCGGGCATGGCTCCGAGCGGGCCGTCCAGGAATCGTTCCGCCTCGGCGGCGTCCACACGGCCGGTGGACGGGCGGGCGGGCGGCCAGGGCGCCTCACGCCCCTCGGACCGAGCCGCCCACTGCGCATCCGACCCCTGCGCCTCAGGCCGCGCAGCCCACTGCGCGCCGGACCCCTGGGACGCGGGACCGGCGGCCCACTGCGTGTCAGACCCCTGCGGAGCCGGACGGGCGGCCCACTGTGTGTCGGAACCTTGTGGGGTGGGGTGGGCGGGCCATTGTGTGTCCGAGCCCTGCGGGGTCGGCGGGTGGGGGGGCCAGCCCGGGTCGGCGGGTTGTTGGGGGCGGGCCGCGCGGCGGGCGGCCCAAAGGTCCTCGCCGCCGGCCGCCTGCTGTTCAGGAGGCGCGGCCTCGGCCTGGCGGGGCGCGGAACGGCGGCGGGTCCTCCCGGACCTCGTGCCGCCGGAGCCGCCCGTGCCGTTGCCGCCCGTGCCGCCGGTCCCGCCGGAGCCGCCTGATCGTCGTCCCGATCTCACAGCCCCGACGCCCCGATCATGTTGCCCAGCCCGTACGTGATCCCCGCCGCCACCGTGCCCACCACGAGCTGACGCAACCCCGAGTACCACCAGCTGCGCGCCGTAACGGCGGACACCAGCGCGCCCGCCCCGAACAACGCCACGCAGGACACCACGGCCGACACCGTAAGACCCTCTACTCCGAACAAATACGGCAGGAGCGGCAGAACCGCCCCCACACTGAACGACAGGAACGACGAGACCGCCGCCAGCCTGGGCGACGGCAGCGCGCCGGCAACGACACCCAGCTCGTTCTGGGTGTGGACCTCAAGGGCCCGCTCCGGATCGCGGGAGAGCTGCCCGGCCACCGCGGCGGCCAGATCGGGCTCCACCCCCTTGTCCACGAACGACTGGGCCAGCTCGGCCAGCTCGTCCTCCGGGTTGCGAGCCAGCTCGCGCTTCTCGACGGCGATCTCGGCCTGGGCCAGCTCGCGCTGGCTGGCCACGGAGACGTATTCGCCGCCCGCCATGGACAGGGCTCCGGCCGCCAGCCCGGCCACGCCGCTGAGGGCGACGACCCTGGTGCTGGCGGTGCCGCCCGCGACGCCGGCGATGAGCGCGAAGTTCGACACCAGGCCGTCCATCGCGCCGAACACCGAGGGCCGCAACCAGCCCCCGCTGACGTCGCGATGCCGGTGGTGGACCTCCGCGCCGCCGGTCATCGCGGGTTCTTCTCCTTGGATTCGTCGTCCACGTCCGCGACGACGTCGGCCGCCGGCGTGTCCGGGTCGTCCCCGGCCGTCCCCGTGCGCTCGGCCGCGGCCTCGGCAGGCGTGCCGGGCTCGACGTCGGCCGGCGCGTCGGACGAGCCGGGGTCGGCCTGGCCGCTCTCGTGCGCCGGGTCGGCGGCCGTCCCGACCGGCAGGACGATCTCCTCGGTGTCCTTGTTCCTGGTCAGCCAGAGGTAGACCAGGGCGCCGGCGAACAGCACGAGGGCCGTCCACTGGTTGAGCCGCAGGCTGAGGAAGGTCACCGCGTGGTCGACCCCGCCGACCGGGTCGATGCGCAGCCCCTCGATCCAGAAGCGGCCGAGCGTGTAGCCCGCGACGTAGAGGGCGAACAGCCGCCCGTGCCGCAGCGCGAACCGCTTGCCCGCCAGGATGAGCAGGAAGCCGAGCGCGACGTCCCACAGCGACTCGTACAGGAAGGTCGGGTGGTACAGGACGCCGGGCTCGCCGCCGTGGTCGATGTCGATCTCCAGGCCCCACGGCAGCGTGGTCGGGCCGCCGTAGAGCTCCTGGTTGAACCAGTTGCCCCAGCGGCCGATGGCCTGGGCGAAGGCGATGCCCGGCGCGACCGTGTCGGCGACGGCGCTCATGGAGATGCCGCGCTTTCGCACGGCCCACCACACGCCGACGCCGCCGAGCGCGATCGCGCCCCAGATGCCGAGCCCGCCCTCCCAGATGAACAGGGCCTGGTACGGCTCCTTGATCGCACGGCTGCCGAAGTAGGTCTGCCAGTCGGTGATGACGTGGTAGAGCCGTCCGCCGATCAGGCCGAAGATCACCGCGGGGACGGCGATGTCGATGATCGTCCCCTTCTGGCCGCCGCGGGCGACCCAGCGCCGCTCGCTCAGCCAGACGGCGACGACGACGCCGAGCACGATGCACAGTGCATAGGCCCGGATCGGGATGATTCCGAGATACCAGACCCCCTGAGAAGGGCTGGGAATCGAGGCTAGGGGCATGTCAGGTGAGGGTAGCGCAGCCTGCGACTACTTCGCGGCCTTCGTGACCGCATCGCGAAGTTGCTGCGGCGAGAATGCCGCCTCGCCCATGCTGGTGCCGTTGAGCTTGACAGTGGGCGTGCCCTCGATCGCCTGGTCCTTCATGATCTTCGTACTGTCGGCCAGGACGGCGGACGCGTGCTTCTGGGACGTGACGCAACTCTCGAAATCGGGCGAGGTGACGCCGGCGTCCTTGCCCCACTCGACGAGCTGGTCGGTCTTGAAGCCCTCGACGGTCTCCGCCGGTTGGTTCTTGTAGATCAGGTCGTGGAAGGCCATCCACTGCTTGCCGTCGGCGACGCAGCGGGCGGCCGCGGCGGCCCGTACGGAGTTGGACTTCGTGGGCTCCCTGGAGAAGATCGTGATGGGGTGGAAGACGACCTTGGCCTTGCCCTCGGCGGCCAGGTTCTTGAACGTCTGCCCGCTGACCCGCTCCAGTTCCTTGCAGACCGGACACTGGAAGTCCTCGTAGATGTCGACCACCGGCTGGGTGACCCCCGCCTTGGCCATCACCGCGCTGCCGTCGGGCTGCAGGGTGATCGGCGCGAGCCCGGCGCCGGCCTGCTCCGACTGGGAGGAACTGGCCGCGTACCAGACGCCGAGGCCGACCGCGGCCACCGCGACCACGGCCGCCGTCGTGTACGTCACCACCTTCTTGCGCCGCTCCTGGGCGCGTGCGGCGGCCTGCTGCTCCCTGATCTTGTCGCGCGCCGACATGTTGCGGTCAGACTTGGTGCGCTGCGCTTTGCTCATTTTCGTTCTCCTCTTCGTCACCTGTGTCCTCGGCACCCGCGAGTCCGAGCGCCCCGTCGAGGGCGAACCGTCCCGGCGGGAAGCAGGCTGTCCACGCGCCGAGCAGCACCAGCCCGAAGTCGCGCAGGATGTCGAGCAGATAGGCCGGCTCCTGTCCCGTCTCCAGCTGGCCGCCGCCGCCGAAGCAGCCGCAGTCGATCCGCAGGCCGTGCGCCCAGGCCCAGGCGATGCCGAACACGAAGGCGAACATGAGCAGCCCGGCGATCACCGCGGCCACCCTGGTCAGCAGACCGACGACCAGGAGCACGCCGACGACGATCTCCAGGATCGGCAGGGTGTAGCCCACCATCTCGGCGATCGACTCGGGCAGCAACTGGTACGCCTTGACCGCGACCACGGAGTCGGAGGGATTGCCGATCTTCAGCGCCCCCGCGACGATCAGCACACCCCCCAGGACCAGCCGGGCGACGGTCGTCACCCAGGGTATCGCTGATCTGCCGTTGTGTGACGGTTGTGACGCGGCCACGGGTGATCTCCTCTTTCTCTGCGCCGGGAATGCGCACAGTACCGGGATCTCATCCGATCACGCTCGGGATAAGAGTCGGCTAAGGCTGAGTCCCGTTCACGAAGTGGTAGGAATTCCACGATACTGCTGCGCTCGAAATTCACTGGGCGGCAGACCGGCGCGGCGGGTGAACAACCTGGTGAAATAGGCGGGATCGTCGTAGCCGACGCGCCGGGCCACGGCGGCGACCGGGAGGTCGGTGGTGGCCAGCAGGTCCTTGGCCCGGTTGAGCCTGATCGACAGTACGTAGTCCTTGGGGCTGCACCCGGCCAGCCGGCGTACGGCGCGGCGCAGCTCGGTCAGCGGCATGCCGAGGCGCCTGGCGTGTTCGGCGACCGGCACCGGCAGGCAGGCGTCCCTGGCCAGCCCGGCCAGCACCGGGTCGCCGTACGGGTCCTCGTCGGCGCGGCTGCGCCTGAGCGCGACCAGGACCTCGTGCACGACGGCCGAGGTCTCCACCTCCAGGTACGGGCCGCCCCTGCGGCACGCCTGGGCGATGCGGCCGATGGCGTGCGCGGCCGGCTCCGCGGTGGTGAGCGGGGTGACCGGGTTGGCCGCGTCAACGAAGCCGAGGTCCTGGTAGGCGGTGGCAGCGGGGCCGGCGAAGTCGACGAACCACTCGTCCCAGCCGGTCTCGTGGGGGGCGTAGTGGTGGCGTACGCCGGGCAGGAGCCAGATGACGGCGGGCGCGACGACGTCCATGACCGGCCCGCCGGCCTGCGAGAACCAGCCGCGGCCCGCGGTGACCAGGACCGCGACGTGGTGTTGCAGCGTGCGCGGCCCGACCGTGGGCAGCCGTCCCTCCTGACGCCCGACGCCGAGGCACACCAGGCCGAGCCCGCGGTGCGCGGGACCGGGCGTGAGGTAGTGCATCCACGTGTTGTAGGGCGGCGTCATACGGTCTCCGCGGGTGAGTCCAACAGGTGCCCCGGGTTTGTCCATGGCCGTTGACCTGCGGTATCGGCAAGGCTGCGGGGCGAAATCCTATCGGAGGAAAGAGTCATGGGTGTTTTCTCGGTCGAGGACGGGGCGTTCCGGCTCGACGGCGCGGAGTTCAGGGTGTTGTCGGGGGCGATGCACTATTTCCGGACGCATCCCGCGCAGTGGCGGCACCGGCTGGCGATGCTGCGGGCGATGGGGCTGAACACGGTCGAGACGTACGTGCCGTGGAACCTGCACGAACCGCGCCAGGGTGAGTTCCGCCGGATGTCGGAGCTGGGCGACTTCCTGGACGCGGCAGCGGAGGCGGGCCTGCTGGCGATCGTGCGGCCGGGGCCGTACATCTGCGCGGAATGGGACAACGGCGGCCTGCCCGCCTGGCTCACCGGCCGGATCAGGACCTCCGACCCCGAGTACCTGGGCCACGTGGACCGCTTCTTCGACCGGATCCTCCCGCAGGTCGCCGAGCGGCAGGTGACCCGCGGCGGGAACGTGATCATGGTCCAGGTGGAGAACGAGTACGGCTCCTACGGCAGCGACCATGCCTACCTGCGCCACCTGGCGGACGGCCTGCGGGCCAGGGGCGTCGAGGTGCCGCTGTTCACCTCCGACGGCCCGGCCGACTGGTACCTGACGGGCGGCACCGTGCCCGGCGTGCTGGCCACCGTGAACTTCGGCTCCGACCCCGACCGGGCCTTCGCCACGCTGCGCGAGCACCGCCCGGACGACCCGCTGTTCTGCATGGAGTTCTGGTGCGGCTGGTTCGACCACTGGGGTCAGCAGCACATGACCAGGGACGCCGGCGACGCGGCCGCCGTCCTGGAGCGCATCCTGGAGCTCGGCGCGTCGGTGAACCTGTACATGGCCCATGGCGGCACCAACTTCGGCACCTGGGCGGGCGCCAACCAGACCGGTGAGCGGGCCATGGGCGACTGGCGGCCGACCGTAACGTCCTACGACTACGACGCGCCGATCGACGAGCGCGGCGCGCCGACGGAGAAGTTCTGGCGGTTCCGGGAGGTTCTGTCGCGGTTCGCGGGCGAGCCGCCCGAGGTGCCGCCGGTCCCGGACGTGTTGCCGGCGGCGACGCTGCGGCCGGTGCAGTCGGTGTCGCTGCGCGAGGCGCTGGAGGCGGTGGCGGGGCCCGAGGTGTCGGCGCCGGTGCCGCCGTCGTTCGAGGAGCTGGGGCTGGAGCACGGCCTGGTGTTGTACCGGGGGGAGGTGCCGGGGCCGCGGGGGGCGTACCGGCTGAGGCTGCCCGGGCTGCGCGACCGGGCGCACGTGCTCGTGGACGGCGTCCTTGCCGGGGTGTTCGAACGGGACGCCGAGGAGCCGGAGGTGACGGTGTCCGGCCCCGCGACGGTGGAGGTGCTGGTGGAGTCGATGGGACGGACGAACTACGGGCCGCTCACCGGCGAGAGCAAGGGCCTGACCGGCGGGGTGCTGCACCACCAGCAGTACCTGAACGGCTGGAGCGCGCGGCCGATCCCGCTGGAGGACGTCTCGGCGGTGCCGTTCGCCGACGAGGTGTCCGACGGGCCGCGTTCGTTCTTCCGGTTCGAGCTGGAGGTGGCCGAGCCGGCGGACACGTTCCTGGCGCTGCCGGGCTGGGGCAAGGGGTACGTCTGGGTGAACGGCTTCTGCCTGGGCCGCTACTGGGCCGAAGGCCCGCAACACACCCTCTACGTCCCCGCCCCGCTACTGCGTTCCGGAACGAACGACATCATCGTCCTCGAACTGGACCAACCAGCCCAAACGCTCCACCTGACCCCCACCCCCACCCTCAGCTGACCGAACGCAGCGGGGCCGCTCGGCCCCCGGACGCACGAGAAAGGCGCGCCCCCGTACTTCCCGGGGACGCGCCTTCTTGACGTGTGTGGTTCAGCGGCGGACGGCGCGGGCCATGTCCTTGGCGAGGGTCGTGATCGACTCGCGGCCCGCGGCCTCGTCGGGCGCGTCGAGGATACGGCGGATGAACGCCGACCCCACGATCACGCCGTCGGCGTAGCCGGCCACCTCGGCCGCCTGCGCACCGGTGCCGACCCCCAGACCCACGCACACGGGCAGGTCGGTGTGCTCCCGAGTACGCTTGACCAGCCCCTCGGCCGCCGAGTTCACGCTCTCCCTGGCCCCCGTGACGCCCATCAGCGAGGCGGCGTAGACGAAGCCGGTGCAGCAGTCGACCACGGCCTTGATGCGCTCCTCGGTGGAGCTGGGCGCCACCAGGAACACCGTGTCGATGCCCGCCTCGGCCGAGGCCGTGCGCCACGGCTCGGACTCCTCCGGCGTCAGGTCGGGCGTGATCGTGCCCACGCCACCCGCGTTGGCCAGGTCACGGGCGAACCGGTCGGCGCCGTAGCGGTCGATCGGGTTCCAGTACGTCATGACGAGCGTGGCGGCCCCCGTGGCGGCCACCCCCTCGACTGTGCGCATCACGTCGGCGATGCGGGTGCCGTTGGTCAGCGACCGGTGCACCGCGTCCTGGATCGTCGGCCCGTCCATCAGCGGGTCGGAGTAGGGCAGGCCGATCTCGATGACGTCGCAGCCCGCCTCGACCAGGGCCGCGGCGGCGGCGATCGCACCGTCCTTGGACGGGAAGCCGGCAGGCAGGTAGCCGACGAGCGCGGCCCGGTTGTCCGCCTTCGCCTTGGCGAAAACCGTCTGAAGAGTCGTCATGTCTGTCCGTTTCGAAGGTCGAGTCCCACCATGATGCCCTGCCGCAGGCCGTCCCAGAATCCCCCGCGCCGCGCGGGCGAGGGGGCGTCAGAGGTTGAAGTACTTCATGGCGGTGCCCATGTCCTTGTCGCCGCGCCCGGAGAGGTTGACCAGGATCGTCGACTCGGGGCCGAGCTCGCGGCCCAGCTTCAGCGCGCCCGCCAGCGCATGGGAGGACTCGATGGCCGGGATGATGCCCTCGGTCCTGGCCAGCAGCGAGAACGCCGACATGGCCTCGTCGTCGGTGACGCCGTGGTAGGTGGCGCGGCCGGAGTCCTTCAGCCAGGCGTGCTCGGGGCCGACGCCCGGGTAGTCGAGCCCGGCCGAGATCGAGTGGGACTCGATCGTCTGGCCCTCGTCGTCCTGCAGCACATACGTGCGCGAGCCGTGGAGCACGCCCACCGAGCCGGCGGTCAGGGTGAGCGCGTGCTCGCCGCTGTCGAGGCCGTGCCCGGCCGCCTCGTAGCCGTGCAGGGCCACGCCCTCGTCGTCGAGGAAGGCGTGGAAGATGCCGATGGCGTTGCTGCCGCCGCCGACCGCCGCGCACACCGCGTCGGGCAGCTTGCCGGTCAGCTCCAGCATCTGGCGGCGGGCCTCGACGCCGATGATGCGCGCGAAGTCGCGCACGATCTCGGGGAAGGGGTGGGGGCCGGCGACGGTGCCGAACAGGTAGTGGGTGGTGTCGACGTTGGTCACCCAGTCGCGGAACGCCTCGTTGATGGCGTCCTTCAGCGTCTTGGAGCCGTTGTGGACCGGCACCACGGTGGCGCCGAGCAGCTTCATCCGCGCCACGTTGAGCGCCTGGCGCTCGCAGTCGACCGCGCCCATGTAGATGACGCACTCCAGGCCGAGCAGGGCGGCCGCGGTGGCCGTGGCCACGCCGTGCTGGCCGGCGCCGGTCTCGGCGATCACCCGCTTCTTGCCCAGGCGCTTGGTCAGCAGCGCCTGGCCCAGCACGTTGTTGATCTTGTGGGCACCGGTGTGGGTGAGGTCCTCGCGCTTGAGCACGATGCGCGCGCCGCCGGCCTCCCCGCTGAAGCGCGGTACGTCGGTCAGCGTGGTCGGCCGCCCGGCGTACGTGCGCAGCAGGTGGTCGAACTCGCGCAGGAACTCCGTGTCGTTCTTGGCCTTCTCGTAGACCGCGGCCACCTCGTCGAGCGCCGGGATGAGCGCCTCGGGCACGTAACGGCCGCCGAAGATGCCGAACTTGCCGTGCAGGTCGGGGTCGTTGCCGTGCGCACCGTTGCCGGCCAGGTCGGCGGCGGTGAGGATGGAGCCTTCGTTAGCCACTGCTATCCCTCTGCTGAGTGGTCGGGGCGCGTCGACGGGTGGGCGCCGGCGGTCACCAGCGCCTCCACGGCCTTGCGCGGATCCTTGCCGGTGACCAGGCTCTCCCCGACCAGGACGGCGTCGGCGCCGCCCCTGGCGTAGGCGAGCAGGTCGTGCGGGCCGCGCACGCCCGACTCGGCGATCTTGATCACATTATCCGGGATCTTCGGCGCCAGCTTGGCGAAGACGTCGCGGTCGACCTCAAGAGTCTTCAAATTACGCGCATTGACCCCGATGACCCGCGCCCCGGCGGCCACCGCCCGCTCCAGCTCCTCCTCGGTGTGCACCTCGACCAGCGGGGTGAGCCCGATGGACTCGGCCCGCTCGATCAGCGACACCAGCGCCTCCTGCTCCAGGCAGACGACCATCAGCAGCGCCAGGTCGGCGCCGTGGGCCCGGGCCTCCCAGAGCTGGTAGGAGGTGAGGATGAAGTCTTTACGCAGAATGGGGATGTCGACGCGGGCGCGGACGGCCGCGAGGTCCTCCAGGCTGCCGCCGAACTTGCGCCGCTCGGTCAGCACGCTGATCACGTGCGCCCCACCGGCCTCGTAGTCGGCGGCCAGGGCGGCGGGGTCGGCGATGGCGGCCAGCGCGCCCTTGGATGGGCTCGACCGCTTGACCTCGGCGATCACCGAGATCCTGTCACCCCCGAGGGCGGCCATGGCGTCTCTGGGCCCCTGGGCCCGCTCGGCTCTCCGCTTGAGCTCGTCGATCGACACGGCCTGTTGACGTGCGGCGAGATCGGCGCGCACCCCTTCGAGGATGTCGTCGAGGACACTCGGTCCTTCCGTCCGCTCACTCACGCGCTTGGGGTCCCTCCGGTTGACAGTGGGGGTGGCAGAGAGTTCGCCTCGCGTCCGCTCCCGGCCTTGTCCTGCGATGGTATCGGCCCCACCGGGGTCGCCTCACCACAGGGCCCGTACTAGGGCGCGAGGAACGCTCCGAAGGGGAGGTTTCGGACGACCCAGTAGACCATGACGATCGCGAGGAAGGCCCACAGCCACGCCGGGTGGGCCAGAGTCGTCCGTCTCGGCCGCCCCTGCCAGGCCCGTACGACCCACCGCCCCCACCAGAACAGCAGGAACGGGATCATGGCGACGGCCAGCGGATTGAGCCCGAGGGCGGCCACCGGGTCGAGGTGGGCCAGCGCGTGGACGGTGCGCAGCGTGCCGCAGCCGGGACAGTAGAGGCCGGTGACCCACAGGAACGGGCAGGTCGGGTAGTGGCCGGGCTGGTTGGGGTCGACGACGCCGACCACGCCGAACACGGCCCCCGTCGCGGCCGCAACACCGAGCGGCGCGAGGAGGCCCTTCAGCCGCCCCGTCCCCCGCCGCCCGGTTGTTGCGATGCTCATGCTCTCAGTATCCCGTCCCCTGGTACGAGCCCTAGTACGAGCTCGGGATGCTCGTCGAGGCGGCCAGCAGGACGAACACCACCACGTAGAAGATGATGAGCAGGACGATGGCGATGATGCCGAAGATCAGGCTGCGCTTCCACCAGGTCTTGGCCTCCTCGGCGGCCTGCATCGCGCCCTGGTAGTCGCCGATCTGCCACTTGGAGTTGACCTGCGACGACTTCACGATCGCCACGATGCCGAGGGGCAGGCAGCAGAACAGGGTGGTGAGGATGGCCGGGACCAGCTGGTTGTCCGGAGGGGTCGCGCCGCCGCCGGGGCCGTACGCGCCACCGGGGTAGCCACCGGGCGGCTGCCCGTAGCCGCCACCGCTCGGGGGCTGCTGGCCATAGCCGCCACCGCCGGGGGGCTGCTGACCGTAACCGCCGCCACTCGGGGGCTGCTGGCCGTAGCCGCCACCGTAACCGCCACCGCCGCTGGGGGGCTGCTGGCCGTAGCCGCCACCACCGCTCGGCGGCTGCTGGCCGTAACCGCCGCCGGGCGGCTGGGCGCCGTAACCACCGTCGCCCTGGTTTCCGTAACTCATGCTCATGACTCCTCATGTCGTCATCGTGAAGCGAGTTGCGCGCGGCAGCCTAGCGAGAAACCATCCTCTACGTGGATTAACGCCCATCTTGCGGACAATTCGTAATCACACCGCAAGCGAGGCGTCACGCTGCGCCCCTCCGCCTACGAGTAGTCGCTGACGGAGGCGGCCGACCCGAGGCCGATCAGGGTGAGCCAGAACCCGCCGAAGAAGATCCAGAAGAGCACGAAGAGCGCGACCATGATGTAGGAGGTCACCAGGCCCCCCATCGCCATGCCCTGCCCCTCCTCCCCCGTGCGCTTGATGCGGCTGAGCGCGATGTGGCCGAGGACGACGCCGATGATGCTGGTCGCGCCGCAGGTGATCAGGCCGACGATGCCGAGGATGAGCGAGGCCACCGCCATGCCGTTGGTCGAGCGGGGCTGCTGCGGGGGGCCGTACTGGCCGTAGCCGGGCTGGCTGTAACCCTGCTGGCTGTAACCCTGCTGGCCGTAGCCCTGCTGCCCGTAGCCGGGCTGGGCGTAGCCGCCGCTCGGGGGCTGGGGCTGCTGGCCGTAGCCGAGGGGCTCCTGGGGATGGCTCGGGGGTTGCTGGTTGTAGCCGTAACCGCCGCCGCTGGGCGGCTGCTGGCCGTAGCCGCCGCCGCTCGGGGGCTGCTGGCCGTACCCCGGGCCCTGACCGTAACCGCCGCCGCCCGTGGGCGGCTGCTGACCGTAACCGCCGCCGGGTGGCTGCGAGCCGTAGCCGCCGCTGCCGCCCTGGTCCCCGTAGCTCATGAGCTGGCTCCTTGTTGTCTTTTGGCGATTTGCAACGGCAGCTTATTGAGAAAAGGTTTGCCAAGCAGACAGAGGTTCAGAACCGTGGAGATTTCGTGACTACCGCCCTCAGGGGCGATCCGGGGACTCCGTGGGGTCGTCGCCGCGGTCGAGCGCGTCCCACAACTCGCGGTCCTCATGCCCCTTGCGCGCCGGGGCCGCGGCCCCGCCCGCCCTCGCGCCGGCCATCGCGCCGGCCCTGTCGCCCGCCCTCTCGTAGCGCGCCGACATGCCCGCCCACCTGCCGCCGCGCAGCGCCGCCAGCACGCCGCCGGCCAGGAGCAGGAGCCCGCCGAGCCCGGCCACGACCGGCCAGGCCGGCACCGGCTCCCAGGGCAGGCCGGCCACCGCGCGCAGCGCGTTGCGTTCGCGCAGCCACCCGGTGACGTTGGCCGAGGACAGCGCCGCCCACGTGCCGCCCGCCGCGCCCGCGCCGCACAGCGCGACCAGCACGCCGACGACCCGCCGCCCGGCGCCCTTGGTGGCCAGCACGGCCACCGCGCCCGCCAGCCCCGCCAGCGCCAGCGGCGTCAGTACGGGCCCCAGCTCACCGCCGGTGGGCGCGACCGCGTCGGCGGCCTGCGCGCCGAGCACCCGCACCCAGATCTGCCCTGCCGCCAGCAGCACCAGGCAGCTTCCCACGACGGTCAGCGCCAGCCAGCTCCACAACTCGCGCCGCCCCTTGCCGGAGACCATGTCGCGCCCTAACCCAGCAGACCGGCGTCGAAGCAGGTGCGGTCGCCGGTGTGGCACGCGGCGCCGACCTGGTCGACCTTGAGCAGGATGGTGTCGCCGTCGCAGTCGAGCGCCACGCTCTTGACATGCTGCACGTGACCGGAGGTGTCGCCCTTGACCCAGAACTCCTCACGGCTGCGCGACCAGTAGGTGGCGCGGCCGGTGGTGAGCGTGCGGTGCAGCGCCTCGTCGTTCATCCAGGCCATCATGAGCACCTCGCCGGTGTCGTGCTGCTGGGCGATGGCGGGCACGAGGCCTTCTGCATTGCGCTTCAGCCGCGCGGCGATCTCGGGGTCGAGGGACATGTTGCCATTCAACCAGCCCGCCCCCGTGCTCCCGCCCCCGGCTGTGCCAGGGCCTGCGAGAGGGTCTCGTGGATGGGGAACAGGGCGGCGAGGTTGGTCCTGCGCAACCGGCGCAGCACCTGCCCGTCGGAGACCACCAGCGCCATCGTGCCGTTCCTGTCGCGCAACGCGGCGAGCTGCCGCACCAGGACGCCGAGCCCCGTGGTGTCGATGAAGGTCAGCCCGGTCAGGTCGACCACCAGCCGCGGACCGTGCGCCTCCACCGCCTCGTCGAGGCATTTCCTGACCCGGGAGACGTTGTCGACGTCGACCTCGCCCGCGAGGGTGACCACCACGAGCTCCCCGTGCCGGCTGTGCGTCATCTCCAGAACTTCCACGCCCATGCTCCTCATAACCCCTCCACTGGGCGGCCCCGCCGAAAAGGTACACCTCGCAGCATCGCGTCACGGTGTGTTTTGCGGAGAACGCGCTACGTGATCACGGGCATCACGGTAATTTCGAGGCGGCGCGTACGAGGGAGGACACCATCGTGGTGCACGTCGCGGGCTCGGTCCTCGATCCTGATCTGGGGGACCACGTCTGCCTGCCGTTCGACGGAGACCGGCAGCGCATGGCGGCCACCAGGCTGTTCACGCTCAACGGCCTGCGCCGCCGGACCAAGGTCCTGATCATCACCCATGCGGAGACCCCGGAGCGCACCCGCGGCTGGCTGGCGCCGCTCGTCCCCGGGTTCGACGACGCCGAGGCGGCCGGCCAGGTGGAGATCCTGGCCTGCGCCGACGCCCACCTCACCGGCGGCACCCTCGATCCTGACCGCGTGCTGCACGGCCTGGCCGACGCCCACCACCGGGCCCGCCGGCACGGCCAGCACGGCGTCTACGCCCTGATCGACGCCTCGTGGGGAGCGCGCGACGCGCGGGCCCAGGCGGCCTTCGAGGCGGCGGCCAACGAGTTGTTCGGCGAACGCTGGCTGGCCGCGGTGTGCCAGTACGACCGCGGCCTGTTCCCCCTCGACGCCATCGAGCGGGCCACCGCGGTCCATCCCATCGCCCCCGAGCAGGCCCTGATGCGCTTCGCCAACACCTCCTCGCCGCCGGGGCTGCGGGTGTGGGGCGACCTCGACCTCACCAACAGGCCGGCGTTCGCCTCGGTGCTGGCGCGGCTGGAGAAGGAGCCGGGGCAGGTCGTGATCGACGCCTCCCAGCTCGGCTTCATCGACGCCGGCTCGGCCCAGCTGCTGACGTTCACGGCCGCGGCCAGGCCGTACGGGTCCACCTCGGTCGTCTGCGCCGAGCCGGTGGCCCGGGTGCTGCGGCTGGTCAGGGCCGACGAGTTCGTGGTCGTCCGCCGGGTGGGCGATGCGTAGGCAGGTGCTCCGGGCGACCTTCGCCCGCGGGCGCATCACGTGCCTGCGCAGGGCCGTGGCCGAGCAGGCCGCCTACGAGGGGCTGAGCGGACGGCGGCTGGAGGACTTCGTGCTGGCGGTCAACGAGGTCACCACCAACGCGGTCCTGCACGGCGGCGGGCACGGGCGGCTGCGGCTGTGGTCGCGCGACGGGCGCCTGTGGTGCGAGGTCACCGACGAGGGCCCGGGGCTGCCGCCCGGCTGGATGAGCGGCGCGCGCCCGCCCGCGGGGTTCGAGTTCCGCGGGCGGGGGCTGTGGCTGACCCGGATGTTGTGCGACCACATCACGATCGTGTCCGGGCCCGGGGGCACGAGCGTGACGTTCGCCGCCGCCCTCGACCAGGACCGCGCCTAGACGTACGCCTAGGTGCTGTTTCTTAGATCTGCTGACTGATCGTGCCTGGACAGTCACGATGGGCCTATGGGTCGAGGTGACTTAACCAACGCAGAGTGGGAGCGGCTCGA
>NZ_BMRC01000047.1 GCF_014648435.1 Nonomuraea spiralis | reverse complement strand
GAACTTCGAGGGGCTCCTGGATACGCGCGAAAGAAACGCGACGGGGACCAGCGGGTACGGCGGAGGCGTTGCGCGAGGCTGCCAACAGATGTCCTTCCGAGGGCGCGGATGGAATCGAACTGCGCGCACGCCAAACGCCCGGACGGAATCCGGGACGTTGCGGGCGGCGCGAGGCAGCAGCATAACGCAATTTACAAACGAATGTCCACACTTACTATAAGTGTCAACCTCAGTGCCTGGCTTCACTATTTCACAGCGGGGCGGCCTCGGTCAACTCCGAAACCCGAAAGTGCGTGTCCGATCGTGGACACCGGTCCGGGGCCGCGCCATGGTGACGCGGCCCCGGCGGCCGATGCGGTCAGCGTTCGCTGGAGGCCGCGCGGTAGTGCAGGTCCTGCACGTTCGGCGTCGCCGTGACCGGGTACGGCGAGACCACCTTGGCCGCCGTCGCCGTCCCCCTGGTGACCGTCGCCGACGCGGTCCCCGTCCTCAGCGGGAACGTCCTGGCCGACACCCCGGCGGGCGCGTCGTAGCTCTGCGTCGTGCCGCCGATCGTCACCGACACCTTGGCCGCCGCCGTCAGCATGGTCAGCACCTCGACCGTGTCACGCGCCGCCGTGCTGCCGCCGCGCAGCTTCATGAGCTTGGTCTGCGCGAAGGTGGGCTGCGCCGCGACCGGCTGGACCCGGTGGGTGAGGTACGCCGCGTCGTTCGTGATCTTCGGGCAGCCGAGCTTGTGGCAGGTCAGGTAGTAGGCGTTGATGTCCAGGTACGTCCAACCGGCGTTCCTGGACGGCGCGAACTGCGTGTTCTCCGAGTAGTCGTTCCAGGTGGTGAGCTGGACCCAGTCGGCCTTGCCGTCGATCGCGCCCTTCCACGTCGCCCGCAGGTTCTCGGTGTTGCCCGCCTCGTCGAAGATGCCCTGGTTGGGGCGCTCGTCCTGGATCGACACCGGCTGCATCCAGATCTTGCCCATGTCGTGCGCGCGGTCGATGTTGCCGCCCAGGGCGGAGTTGGCCGCGGGGTTGCGGTTGCCCCAGTTCGAGAAGCCGTAGCTGATCGAGGCGAACGCGTCCCGGTACTTGTTGAAGTCGAGGAAGCACGGCACCAGGGCCACCTTGATCCCATGCTGCGTCTCCATCGTCTTCATCCAGTCGGCCCACCAGGCGGCACTGCGCCCCTCGGCCTTGAACGGCGCCACCACCAGGCGGTTGTCCGCCAGCCGGTAGACCGACTTCGAGGCGGCCAGCTTCGCCATCGCCGTGGCGAACGCGGCGCTGTCCACCGAGGCCAGGCCGTTCGTGTCCGGCATGAGCACGATCTTGAACCCGGGGTCCACGGCCTCGGCCGCCTTGATCAGGTTCTGCACCCGCGTCCAGTGCGCGCTGGTGATCGACAGGATGTCCACGGTGAACCCGTCCAGACCGGCCGCGACGGCCTGCCTGATTTCGGTCTTGAAGTCGGCCAGCGCGTAGTCGCCGGCGATCGGGTCGCGCCCGAGCGGCCGGTCACGCAGCAGGCCACCGTAGGCGGCGTGCTTGCCGCTCTCGCCGTCCGGCTTGAGGTAGTTCCTGGCGTAGTAGTCACTGGCCGGCGCCTGGTTGTCCAGCGAGACCGGATACGGGGTGAAGTAGTGCACGAACACCTTCTTGGCCGACCCCCGCAGGGCCGCCGTCCCCGGCAGGACGAACGGCAGCGGCCCGTCCGTCTGCTTGCCGCCGCCCTCGGTGTAGGTGACCGTGAGCTTCGGTCCGCGGTTCCCGGTCTCGCGCGAGGACATCAGCACGGTCGCGGTGGCGTCCGTGCCGGTCAGCGCGAAGGCGTACGTGCCGTCGCCCGTCACGGCGTCGGACACGTCCAGCTTGGCCGTCGTACCGGCGGTGAAACCGGTGTGCGAGGCCACGGCCGCCGCGGCGAACCCGGGCCGGGTGTTCCAGGTCGTGGCGGCCTCGGTCCACGAACCGGTCACGGGCCGGGCCGACACGGTGGTGTCGGTCGTCCTGGCGGAGACGACGTCCAGGGTGACCTTGACGTCCTCGGCGTCCTCGGGGATGCCGGTGACCTTGAAGCGGATCAGGCCGACCCGCTGGCCCGCGGCGGCGCTGCCGCACTCGGTGCCGCAGACGCTCAGCCAGGTGGCGGTGGCGAAGCTCTTCGCCGGCTCGGCCTGGCTGACGAACACGTCCTCCGCGGCGGCGAACGTCACGGTGACGGGCGCGACGGCGGACGCCTGCGCGGGCACGGCGACGGCCGTGCCCGCCAGCGCGGCGAGCATCGCCACCGCGGCCGGCAGGGCCCGATATCGGTTGAGCATGGAACTCCCTCGGCTCTCGGTACGCCTCCGCCGCAGCGGAGCCGCGTTGCATCGCCAACGATGGAGCAAGATCCAACAACCGATCCAGGTTTTCGAATAAATCCCCTTTTTTGGAACGATGCCAATTTTCGCGTCCCATATCCCGAGATATCGGGCGCCCTCGGCCCGCTCCGATCCCCACCCCGAGGACGGCGGCGGACCCCCGCCGCCCGGGCAGGACGGACCGGCCCCTTCCGGCCCCTTCCAGCTCCGCCCGGCCTGCGCGCATGACCGGGCCGATGTCATCATGGGCACACGGTGTGTGATCTCGGGTAGGAGGGACCGATGTCCGAGCCGGCCTCCGGCGCCGCCGCGACCTGGCCGATCAGCCGGGACCTCGCGGGGCTGCGCCGACTCGTCCACCGGCACGCGCTCGAGGCCGGGCTCGCTCCCGACCGGGGCGACGACCTCGCGCTGGCCGCCAACGAGGCGGTCACCAACGTGCTCAACCACGCCGGCGGGGCAGGCTGGGTGCGTATCTGGACCGACGACGACTTCCTCACCGTCGACGTCGGCGACCACGCGGGCCGCCTGCGCCCGGACGCCTGCCCCGACGTCCGCCCCCTGCCCGGGCCGGGCGGATACGGCCTGTGGGTGATGCGCCACCTCTGCGATGAATTCGCCATCAACCGGACCACCGGCTCCTCCCAGGTACGCCTGCGCGTGAAACGCCCCCGACCGGTCGGCGGGGTCAGGGGGCCAGGGCGCGGCGCAGGGTGAGGCCGAGTTCGGTGATCTGCCGTTGCGAGACCTCGGCCGACAGGATCGCCTGCGACCCGTGGAACGTGCCCGCCCACTGGTGCAGCTCGACCGGCACACCGGACTGGAGGAGGCGCAGCGCGTACAGGATGTCCTCGTCGCGGTTGGGGCACAGCTCGGCGGTGGCGACGTACGCCGGTGGCAGGCCCGACAGGTCGCCGGCCCGCGCCGGGGCCGCGTACGGGGTGGCGGGGGCGGCGCCCAGGTAGTGGCGCCAGGAGGCGGTGACCTTGTCGCGGTTCATCCAGGGGGTGTCGGTGAAGTTCCGCTGCGACCAGGTCTCCTGCCGGTCGTCGAGTCCCGGCTGATTGAGGAGCTGGAAGCGGATGGGCGGGCCCTGCTCGTCCCGCGCGCGCAGCGCCGTCGCGGCCGCGAGCCCGCCGCCCGCGCTGTGGCCGCCGACGGCGATCCGTTCGGGGTCCACGCCCAGCTCGCGGGCATGCTCGGCGGTCCAGGTCAGGACGGCGTAGGCGTCGTCCAGGGCGGCCGGGAACGGGTTCTCGGGGGCCAGCCGGTAGCCCACGGAGATCACCGTCGCGCCGGAGCCCTCGGCGAGCCGGGCGGCCCACGGATGCTCGGTGTCCAGGTCGCCCATGACGAACCCGCCGCCGTGCAGCCAGATGATGGCCCCCTGCGCCCGCTCGGGACGGTAGACCCGGATCGGCACGCCGGGGTCGCCGGGCACCGTGACGTCCTCGATCTCCAGATGGGCGACGTCCGGCCCCGGCACGGCGGCGGCCAGCGCGGCGAAGTTCCCGCGCTCGGCGACCGGGTCGGTCAGGTCGGCGCGGGGGAACAGCGGGATGAATGCTTCGAGTTCGGGATCCATGCCGTTCATCCTGTCGGTCGCCTCCACCGGGATCATCCGCCATCCGTCGGCCGTCGTGCGCGTTCGCGCGCCGATCGTCGCATCCGCGCCGCTTCTGTACGGTCGGTGACCGGTGGCGGAAGGGACAGCGCCGCCCGTGCTTGACGGTCAGGCGCTCTCCTCCATGCTGCGGCGGTGCCACTCCGCCAGTTCGACCAGCAGCCCGTCGGCCGCGCCGCCGAACATCGCCGCCAGCTCCTCGGCCCCGTCCACCACGACCACGTGGTCCAGCAGGTCGGCGCGGAGCCGGGCGGCCCTCGGATCCCCGGCGCCGTCGGGGTCGAAGGCGGTGGCCGCGAGGAACAGGCCGCCGACGCCGGCCAGGGCCGCGGTCTGCCGGGCCTGCGTGCCGAGCACCGTCGCGGCGTCGGCCGGTACGGCGGGCAACACGGGACGGCCGTCGCGCAGCAGCAGGGTCAGCGGCCGGGCGGGCACCTCCTCCCCCGCCTCGCCGTCCGGCACGTGCGTGCTCCCGTCGGTGTGGCGGGCGGCGTGCCTGGGCCGCCCCCATGGCAGGCCGCGGTCCTGGTCCTGCGCACTCGCGCGCGTGAACAGGCCGCCGTCGGCGTCGACGACGAGGTCTCCAGGCTGCCACTGCTCGCCATCAAGCGGAATGTGCGCATTCGTCATGGCTGAACGCTACGCCCTGGTTGCGACAAATCTCTGTGGCGTGCGGACGCGCGAGGTGGGCATCTGTCAGGACATGGTGGAGGAGCACGGTTGGGGCAGGCCACGGGTCGCGGTGTCGAGCTGTCTGCTCGGCGAGCCGGTACGGCACAACGGCGGGCACAGCCGCGCCCGGTTCCTCACCCAGGACCTGGCGCCGTTCGTGGACTGGCTGCCGATCTGCCCCGAGATGGAGATCGGCCTCGGCGCGCCCCGCGAGACGCTGCGCCTGGAACGTTCCCCGGCCGGTCCCCGCCTGATGACCCGCCAGAGCCGCCGCGACCTCACCGCCCTGATGGACGAGCTGGCCGCCGAACGTTCCCCGCGCCTCGCGGCCGACGGTTACGTGTTCAAGGCCAAGAGCCCGAGCTGCGGCATCCACGGCATCCCGCTCTACGCCGGGGACAACGCCGTGACCCGCAACAACCGGGGCCTGTTCGCCGACGCCGTGATCGAGGGCCACCCGCTGCTGCCCGTCGAGGACGAGGGGCGGCTCAACGACGCCGTGCTGCGGGAGGCGTTCGTCGAGCGCATCTTCGCCCACGCGCGGCTGCGCGAGCTGCTGGAGGGCGACTGGCGTCCGCGCGACCTCGTCGCCTTCCAGGCCCGGCACAAGATGCAGTTGCTCGCCCACTCCCCCGCCGGCTACCGGGAGACCGGCCGCCTGGTCGCCGCCGCGGGCATCCGGCCGCGCGAGGAGCTGGCGCAGGCGTACGGGACGGCGTTCCGGGCGGCGATGGCGGTCAAGGCGTCGATCGGCCGGCACGTCAACGTCCTGCAACACTGCCTGGGCATGATCGGCGACGAGCTCGACGCGGTGCGCCGGGCCGACCTCGTCGAGGTCATCGGCTCGTACGCGGCGCACCGGGTCGCGTTGTGCGTGCCGCTCACGCTGCTGCGCCACCACGCCCGGGGCGAGGCGGCCACGTACGTCGAGGATCAGACGTACTTCTCCCCCTATCCGGAGGAGCTGGGCCTGCGCAACCACGTCGTGTGAGGCCGCCGCGCCGCAGGCGGCGGCGCGGCGGGAGGAAGCACTTAGATCGGGGTGGGCTCGGTCGGCAGGGAACCGTCCGAGGCCGGGGAGTCGGCATCACGCGGTGGCACGTGGTGCACCCGCGCCGAGCCGATGTGGAAATACAGCCCCACCAGCGTCAGCTGCCCGGCTCTGACCTGTTCGTCCACCTTGCGGTAGGTGCGCAGGTTCTCCAGTTGTTGCTGGATGTTGAGCCGGCACAGCGCGTCGAGTGCCGCGTCCTCGGCGGTGGTGTCCTGGCCGCTCTCGCCGAGCCGGTCGAGGCTGGGGTGGCCGTGCCGGAGCCAGCGGGTGAGCTGCGGCAGGCCCTCGGTGGTGGCCGGGCCCTGGAGCAGCGCCGCCATCGCGCCGCAGCCGGAGTGTCCGCAGACGGTGATGGTGTGCACCTTCAGTACGCCGGTGGCGTACTCGATGGCGGCGGCCACCGAGTCGTCGCGCGGCTCGGCCCCTGAGCACGGCACCAGGTTGCCGATGTTCCGCACGGTGAACAGGTCGCCGGGGCCGCTGGAGGTGATCAGGCTGGGCACGACGCGGGAGTCGGCGCAGGTGAGGAACAGGTGGGAGGGCCGCTGCTGGGTGGCGAGCTGGGTGAAGACGGGCCGCAGCAGCGGGGCGGTGCGCTTGTGGAACTCGTCCGTGCCCTGGGCGAGCCGGCACTCGATCGCCGCCGCGGCCGACAGGGGACGGCGGCGGTGGGTCCACGGGAGCCACCAGCGGCCGGGCGCCTTGGGCGGGCTCTTGGCCGGGAACATGCGGCCGCCGCTGGCCGCCATCGAGTACCACTCGTCGTGCAGTTCGTCGACGGTGACCGTGCCGCCCAGGCGTTCGTGGTCGAGCCGCCAGGAGTGGAGCGCGTCGAAGGCGGCGTTGTCCATGAAGTCGATGTTCAGGTCGAGGTCGACGGCGGTGCCGGGCGGGATGGCCCGCAGCTCCTGGGTCAGCCGGGGCACGCCCAGGAAGGTGAGCGAGCCGGAGACCGTCGTGTGCATGACCCCGCCGGGTTCTTCCTGGCGCTTGTCCACGGTCACCCGGGTGAGCCGCCGCAGCGCGAGCAGGGCGGCCAGCGCCAGCCCGGCCAGGACGCCCTCGGCCAGCCCGACCAGGATCACGCCGGACATGGTGATGACGTAGACGGGCACCTCGTTGTGGCCGTGGACCTTCCTGAGATGGCCGAGGCTGATCGTCTTGATGCCGATGAAGACCAGCAGCGCGGCCAGCGCCTCCATCGGGATCAGCTTGATCGTCCAGCCCAGGCAGAGGGCGAACAGCAGGACCCAGACGCCGTGCAGGACCGCCGACCAGCGAGTACGGGCGCCGGCCTGGATGTTCGTGGTGCTGCGCACGATCACCCCGGCGACCGGGAGCCCGCCGAGCACGCCGCTCAGCATGTTGGCCACGCCCTGGCCGGTCAGCTCCCGGTCCAGGTCGGAACGGGCGCCGGTGTGCATGCCGTCGGTGGCCACGCAGCACAGCAGCGACTCCGCCCCGGCCACCAGGGCCACCAGCAGCACGCCCATGGCGATGTGCTGCCAGTCGCCGCTGGGCAGTTCGGGCGGCGCCCACGCGGTGATCGCCCCGGACAGGTCGATGCGGGTGACGTTCCACTCGAACGCCGCCGCGGTCACGGCGGCGGTGAGCAGCGCGGCCAGCGGCGCGGGGACCGCCCGGACGTGTTTCGGCATCCGGCCCCAGACCAGCAGGACCGTGACGGTGAGGATGCCGACCATGACCTTGTGGCCGTGCATGTCGAGGATCTGGCTGGGGAGCTGGGCCAGGTTGGCCCAGGGCGACTGCTGCGGGCTGCCGCCGAGGACGACGTGGAGCTGGGCGAGGGCGATGATGATGCCGACGCCGGCCAGCATGCCGTGGACGACCGCGGGCGAGACCGCGAGGGCGGCCCGGGCCGCCTTGAACGCGCCGAGCAGCAGTTGGAGGCCGCCGGCCATGATCGTGATCAGGCAGGTGGCACGCCAGCCGTAGGTCGTCACCAGACCGGCGATCACCACCGTGAGGCTCGCCGTCGGACCGCTGACCTGCACCACCGAGCCGCCCAGGCGACCGGCGACGATGCCGCCCACGGCGGCGGCGACCAGACCGGCCGCCAGCGGCGCCCCCGCGGCGAGCGCGACGCCCAGCGAGAGGGGCACCGCGACGAGGAACACCACCAGCGATGCCGGCACATCATGTCTGAGAGTACGCATGATGCTACTCTCCGTAGTTATATTCATGCGGCACACCTTAGTGCCAGATCAGCCCTACGTCCGACGCCGGTTGAACCCGCCGGACATGTCCGGCTGCCCGGCGGGCCGGGCCGCACGACCCCTCAACTGGCCGCGTCCTCGCAACGGACCGTGACGAGGGCGAAGAACAGGTGGGTGCGCGCGTCCTGCGAGACCACCGACTCGAACACCGAGCAGTCGGTGAAGCCGTGGCTCAGGGCGTTCCGGCGGGCGGCGGTCTCGGCGCCGGCGAGGGCGACGTTCTCGACGAGGTTCCGGGCGGACCCGTCGAACAGGGCGGCCTGCTGGAGGGTGGCGGCCGACGCGGGCGCCGCGACTGCCAGCGCGGCTCCGGAACCGGCCAGGGCCGCCGCGCTCAGCACCGCCAGCAGCCTTGTCCTCAGGTGTGTCATGGTTTCCCCCCACAGTCGGGATGGTTGGGCCTTCACCTGTTGGGGCGTTCCAAGCCGTTCCATCCGCGCGGCGGGTCAGGAGGACGCGCTGGGGATGCCGAGGGGGTCGCGGGGGGCGTCACCCTTGGCCTTGGCCATCTCCTCGCCCAGTTCCTGGAGCCGGTTGCAGCCCACGGACCGGCGCACCTGAGGTCAGGCCCTCACACCCCGGCCTTCGACGTACCCGGGCGTCACCAGCGATCCCAGTGCAGGACCTCCTCGCGGGGGACGCGGGGCGCGGGCCTGAAGTCGGTGCCGAGGGTGAAGGCCAGCGGGACGAACGCGGCCAGCATGACCTTGTCGTGGGGCACGCTGAGCACCCGGGCCAGCTCGCGTTCGTACGGGCCCTGCGCGGTGGTCCAGACCGTGCCGAGGCCGCGCGCCCGGGCGGCCAGCATGAAGCTCCACACTGCGGGCAGGATCGAGCCCCACGTACCGGCCTGCTCGGTCACCGTCGCACGGTCGGTCCGCCCCTCGACGGCGGGGATCACGAACGCGGGCACCCGGTGGATGTTGGCGGCCAGGTGGCGCAGCCCGTCGAAGACGCGCTCGGTGGAGCCGGGGTGGTGGTTCATGCGACGGATGTCGTGTTCGGTCAGCGGTTGCCCGCCCCCGGCGGCCAGGGAGCGCAGGAAGAGGTCGGCCACGGCCCGGCGCTGCGCGGCCTCGGTGACGACGAGGAAGTGCCAGCGCTGCCGGTTGCGCCCGGTCGGGGCCTGTACGGCCAGGTCGACGCACTGCTCGATCAGCTCGCGGGGCACCGGGCGGGTGAGGTCGAGGCGCTTGCGCACGGCGCGGGTGGTGCTCAGCAGCTCGTCGGGGGTCAGGTCAAGGGTCATGTGAGGTCTCCTTCCGGCCGAAACCGTATGCCCACAAATCATCTGTCGTCAAACAATCTGCCTGGAGACGGATGCGCTAGGCTGGGGGCCCACCGAGGAGGAGAGCGATGGCGACGACCACACCCGACCCGCGCGGGGCGTACTTCCCGCGCCTGGCCGCCGAGCGGCTGGACATCGCGTTGTGCCGCGCCTCTGCCGCGGTGTCCCGCGCCGCCGAGGCGCACGCCGGCCGGGAAGGGCTCGGCGTCGGGCAGCAGCTCGTGCTCCAGATGCTCGACGACACCGGCCCCTGCTCCCAGCAGACGCTCAGCGAGGAGCTGCGCATCGACCGCAGCGTGATGGTGGGCGTCTGCGACGACCTGGAGCGGGCCGGCCACATCCGCAGGGAACGCAACCCGCGCGACCGCCGCTCCTACGCCGTCACCATCACCGCCTCGGGCCGCCGGCGGCTCGCCGCCGCCCGCGAGTCGATCCCCGCCTTCCTCGACGACACCTTCCACGCCCTCACCGCCGGCGAGCGCGCCCAGCTCGGCGCCCTGCTCGCCAAGCTCCTGCACGACGGCGCACCCGGCCCGCCTGACCCGTCAAGCGCGTGACCAGGCTCGCTGGAGCGTGCGGTAGCCGGTGAGGGTGGCCAGGCTCGGGTGCACCGCCCATTCGCTGAGCCCGGGAGGCAGCTCGCGCGCCAGGCGGGCGTACGCGGCCGGTTTGTCCTCGGCGGGAAGTAGTCCAGACGGGTGGGCGCGAGCCCGGCGTCGAGGACCGCCCGGCGTGGCGTCCCGCAAGGTGGGTACGCCGTGCTTGCGGTCAACCCCCCGCAGGCGGCGCTCGTGGGAGCGGGCCCGCGCTGTGGCCCTCGTAACCGGCCTCACACCACACGAGGGAACGAAGATGAGGACATCATCCCGGAGCCCGCGGGCGCCGCTGCCCCTTCTGCTGGCCCTGTGCCTGCTGGCGCTGCTGCCGGCCTGCAACCCGGGGCAACGGGAGTCACCCCTCCCCCAGGCCAGCGGGGGCAACCGCGAAGGGCTGGTGGACGGTCAGGTGGGGGCGATGCGGCTGCTGCACGTCCACATCCTGGCCCCGCCCATGGACCAGCAGAAGTCCGGTGACGACCTGGGCCTCTACCTGACCTTGGTGAACGAGAGCGACCAGCCCCAGAAGCTGACCGGCGTCAGCACCGTGCACGCCAAGAAGGTCGTCTACCGCGCGGGCCCCGGCGCGCCGCAGCAGGAGGTCAGCGTGACGGTGCCGCCCCGCGCGACCCTCTCGCTCCAGGAGGGGCAGAGCAGGCCGCATCTGGAGATCCTCGACATCGACCAGCCGCTCGGAGCCACGCCGATCGACGTCACCTTCCGCCTGACGACCGGGACGACCACTCTGCGCATCCCCGTGCTGCCGCTGGAGCGGGGAGCCGGCTCGCCAGCCCCGGGCCACAGCTGACCCGAGCGCGAGCTTTCTGCCATTCTGTGGAGATATGTATCCGGGGTCTGCTCTTGGTGAGTTTCTGCGTTCCCGTCGTGCCCGGCTGCGGCCGGAGGAGCTGGGGCTGAGACCCGGCGTACGGCGCCGCCGGGTCGTGGGGCTGCGCCGGGAGGAGGTGGCCCCGCTGGCCGGGGTCAGCGTCGGCTACTACACCCGCCTGGAGCAGGGGCAGAGCCCGAACGTCTCCGACGACGTGCTGGACGCCGTCGCCCGGGTGCTGCGCCTGGACGAGGACGAGGTCCGGCACCTGCACCGGCTGGCCCGGGTCGCGCGGGCCAGGGAAAGCGTCCGGCCGGAGCGGCTGCGTCCCGGCATCAAGCTCCTGGTCGACTCCTTCGCCGGGGCGCCGGCGATCGCGGTGGGCCGCCGGGGCGACATCCTGGCCTGGAACCGCCTCGCACACGCCCTGCTGGCCCCCCATTGGGCCTTCGACGGCGCGCAGATGCCCAACTTCGTCCTCATGGACTTCCTGGAGCTGGACTTCGCCCGCCGCCTCTACGTGGACTGGCCGCAGAAGGCCCGGGACGACATCGCGTACCTGGAGGGGTCGATCGCCAGGTTCCCCGGTGACGAGGGGCTGACCGGCCTGGTGGAGGAGCTGCTGGTGCTCAGCCCGGAGTTCCGGGAGATGTGGACCGAGCATCCGGTGAGCAACTGCGCCTCCATCTCCCGCGACTACCGGCATCCGGAGGTGGGCGTGCTGACCCTCACCGCCGAACTGCTGCGTACGCCCGACGACGAGGGCCAGGGCGTGACGGTGTTCCAGGCCGAACCCGGATCGCCGTCGGCGCAGCGGCTGGCCCGCCTGGCCGAACTCGCCGCCACCGCCGCCGTATAGCGAGTCCGGGCCGCCGTGCGGCGGGTCAAGCGGCGAGGTGCTGTTCGGCGGTGCGCGCGGCGGGCGTCCGGCGCGGCAGCAGCGCGACGACGGCCGCGCCGAGCAGGGCGACCGCCCCGGCCACGGCGAAGGCGGTGTGCAGCCCGCCCAGCGTGGCCATGGCGGGCGTGGTCACCGGCGCGAGCGCCTCGGTACGGGCGGCCACGACGGCCGTCAGCCCCGCCACCCCCACGGCCCCGACGAACGTGGGCATCTGGGCGAGACTGCCCGCGACACCCTGGTCGGCCTCCTCCAGACCGGAGGTGATCGTCGTGATGGCGGCCACCACGGTCAGCACGTGCCCGAATCCCATGGCGGCCGAGGTCGCCAGCAACACCGGCAGCCCGTCCTGAGCGGGCAGCAGCACCATCGCCGCGGTGCCCGCCGCCTGGACGACCAGGCCGAGCACGATGGCCGTGCCGGTGCCCCTGGCGTTGATCAGCCGGGCCGCGACCGTACCGGCGAGCAGGGCCGCGACGCCCTCGCCCAGGAAGCCCAGGCCCGTACGCAGCGGCGACCAGCCGAGGACGTCCTGCATGTAGATGCTGAGCAGCAGGGTCGCCCCACCGCACATGCCGAACGTCACCAGCCCGATCGTCATGCCCCACTTGACGGTCGGACGGCGCAGCAGGCGCGGCGGGACCAGCGGGGCGGCGTGCCGGGCCTCGACGGCCAGGAAGGCGCCGAGCAGGATCGCCGCGGCCGACAGGATCACCAGGGTCCGCGGGCTGCCCCAGCCGGCCTCGCCGCCGGTGGAGATGCCGTAGACCAGGGCGAACAGGCCGGCGCTGGCCAGCAGGGCGCCCGGCACGTCCAGCCGGGTCCGCCGCCGGACGGCGCTCTCGCGCACCACGGCGAGCGCGCCCGTCACCACCAGGATGCCGATGCCGAACAGGATGAGCATCGTCCAGCGCCAGTTCAGGCCGCTGGTGATGAGGCCGCCGCCGATCGTGCCGACGACGAACCCCAGCGACAGCAGTGCGCCGTTGACGCCCAGCGCCCGGGTGCGCCGCGGCCCTTCGGGGAAGGCGGCGGTCATCAGCGCCAGCGCGGTCGGGCCGATCATCGCCGCCGCCACGCCCTGCCCGGCCCGCGCCGCGACCAGCAGCCCGGGGGTCGGCGCGAGGCCCGCCAGCAGCGAGAACGCGGTGAACATCAGCACTCCGGCGATGAACAACCGGCGGCGGCCGAGCAGGTCGGAGGCCCGTCCGGCCAACGGCATCAACGCGGCCGTCGGGAGCAGGCAGGCGGTGGCCACCCACTGCAGGCCCGAGGTGGTGGCGAAGCCCAGGTCCCGGCCGATCTCCGGGAGCGCCACCGTGATGATGGAGTAGTCCAGGCCGGTCATGAACGTCGCGCCGCACAAGGTGATCAGGATGAGCCTTCCGCGCGACCCCAGCCGCGCGGCGTTCCGCAAGGTTTCTGTCATGCGGACCAGCCTGCGGCGGCGCGCGGACCCGAGCCAGCGCCCTGTTGAAGGTACCTCTGCCAGATGCAGGTTACGGCCCGCGCAATCGGCCGGGACATCGGCCGGTCGCCGAACGATCAGCGGTCGATTCCGGTCCGCCGGCCCTTCTTCCGGCCGATCGTTCGGATCGGGCGCGGTCCCGCCGGGCAACTGGCTACCTTCGGCGACGAGATCCGATCGACCTGTGATGGAGTGCGTCCGGCATGTCCCTGCCCACGAAACTGGTTGTCGTCGTCCGTGCCGACCTGCCGCCCGCGTGGGCGGTGAACGCCGCGGCCGTGCTCGGGCTGAGCATGGGCGGGCGGCTGCCCGGCCCGCCGCCGCCCGAGGACGCGGACGCCTCCGGCGGGCTGCACGCCGGGCTCAACCCGCACCCGGTGCCCGTCCTGAGCGCGACCGCCGAGCGGCTCTCCGAGCTGTACGACACCGCCCGCGCCGCGCCGGGCCTGGTCACCGTGGGCTTCACCGAGGTGGCCCGGCAGGCGAGGACGTACGACGACTACGTCGCCACGCTGGCCGCCACCCCCGGCGGGGAGCTGCGTCACGTGGGCGTCGCGGTGTTCGGCCCGCGCAACCGCGTCACCGCGCTCACCAAACGGCTCCCCCTCCACGCGTCGGCCACGTCCGCGGCCCCGCCGGCGGAGGCCGGGCAGCGCAGGGGCGGGCTCTTCCCCGCCGCCGGCGATCGCCGGTTCGACGGCCCGGCCACCGGCGACGAGCGGATCCTGCTCCAGGACATGCTGGCGGCCCAGCGCGCCACGCTGCGGATGAAGTGCTCGGGCGTGGAGGCGGAACTGGCCCGGCGCTCGGTCGAGCCCTCGGCCCTGTCGCTGCTGGGGCTGGTCCGGCATCTGGCCGACATGGAACGCCGCTGGTTCCGGCGGGTGCTGGCCGGTCAGGACGGGTCGCCGCGCTTCTCCTGCGCCGCCGACCCGGACGGCGACTTCGACGGCGCGACGGCCGACCCCGCGCTGGTGCCGGCCGCCTGGCGGGCCTGGCACGAGGAGGTGGCGTTCGCCGACGGATTCGTCGCCCGCGCGCCCGATCTCGACGTCGAGGGCCACGACGCCTGGCGCGGCACGGTCTCGCTGCGCTGGGTGCTCGTCCACCTGATCGAGGAGTACGCCCGGCACAACGGTCACGCCGACCTGCTCCGCGAGCGGATCGACGGCGCCGTCGGCCTGTGAGCTCCGGGGCCGCCTCCGGGACGTCCGGGCCGTAGCGGTCAGGATTCGAGAAGCGCCGCGGCCGGAGCGGAATTACCGTGACCGGCATGGACATCAGCATCCACTCCAGCTACCTCCCCCACGACGACCCGGACGCCTCCCTGGCCTTCTACCGCGACGCGCTCGGCTTCGAGGTGCGCGGCGACGTCGGCTACGACGGCATGCGCTGGATCACCGTCGGCCCCGCCGGGCAGCCCGGCACGTCGATCGTGTTGCAACCGCCGGTCCCCGACGGGTGCGGCATCACCGACGACGAGCGCCGTACCATCGCCGAGATGATGGCCAAGGGCACCTACGCCGGCATCAACCTGGCCGCCGACGACCTCGACGCCGTCTTCGACCGGCTGGTGGACAACGGGGCGGAGATCGTCCAGGAGCCGGCGGCGCAGCCGTACGGGGTGCGCGACTGCGCCGTACGGGACCCGGCGGGCAACCTGATCCGCATCAGCCAGGCCCCCTGAGCGCCGCGGGCGGCCTGGTCAGGGGTGGGGCTGGAGGAACCGGCGGGCGCCGCGCAGCGTGGTCCGCAGCAGCCGCCGGGTCGCGTCGCACTCCAGGCGCACGTCGAGCGGGCCGGGCACGCCGGACTCGGCCCGCCGGCCCGCCGGCAGCCGGTCGGGGTCGAGCCCGTCGCGCCGGGCGATGAGCAGGCCCAGCTCGTACCGGCTCAGCGCGTCGGCCCCGGCGACGTGGTGGACGCCGTGACGGCCGGACGCGGCCAGTTCGAGCAGCGCCGCCGCGAGGTCGGCCACGTGCACCGGGCAGCGTACGTCGTCGGTGAACAACACGCCCTTCGCGCGGCCGGCGGCCAGGTCGTGCACCAGCCTCTCCTGCGCCGAACCGCCGTCGCCGACGATCAGGGACGTCCTGGCGATCACCGCGGACGGCGCGACCGCCGCCACGACCGTCTCGGCCGCCGCCTTTGCCGCGCCGTACGGGGTGATCGGGTCCGGGTCGCACGTCTCGTCGTAGCGGATCGCGGCCCCGGAGAAGACCGCGTCGCTGGAGACGTGGACCAGACGGCTGCCCGCCGCGGCGGCGGCCAGGGCCACGTTCGCGGCCCCGGTGGCCGTGGTCGCCCAGTCGTGCTGCCGGTAGGCGGCGTTGACCACCGCCTCCGGCCGGTACGCGGCGACCAGCGCATCGACGTCCGGGCGGCGGCGCACGTCGAGCGGCGACCAGGCGACGCCCTCGTCCCGCCCCGGGCGGGTGTGGCAGGTCGCGGCCACCTCGTGACCGGCCGCCGCGGCCTGCCGGACCAGCTCGGCGCCGAGGAAACCGCTGCCGCCGACGACGAGCAGCCTCATGGGGCCGTCACCGCTGGTCGGAGCCGACGTAGGCGGCCAGGTGCTCGCCGGTCAGGGTGGAACGGGCGGCGACGAGGTCGGCGGGGGTGCCCTCGAAGACGACCAGGCCGCCGTCGTGGCCCGCGCCGGGTCCGAGGTCGATGATCCAGTCGGCGTGCGCCATGACCGCCTGGTGGTGCTCGATGACGATCACCGACTTGCCGCCGTCGACGAGCCGGTCGAGCAGGCCGAGGAGCTGCTCGACGTCGGCGAGGTGCAGGCCGGTGGTGGGCTCGTCGAGCACGTAGACGTTGCCGCTCTTCTCGGCCATCTGGGTGGCCAGCTTGAGCCGCTGGCGTTCGCCGCCGGACAGCGTGGTGAGCGGCTGGCCGAGGCTGAGGTAGCCGAGCCCGACGTCGGCGAGCCGGCCCAGGATGGCGTGAGCGGCCGGGGTGCGCGCCTCGCCCGTGCCGAAGAACTCCTCGGCCTCGTTCACCGACATCGCCAGCACCTCGCTGATGTCCCGGCCGCCGAGGTGGTACTCCAGCACCGAGGCCTGGAAACGCTTGCCCTCGCACTCCTCGCAGACGGTGGCGACGCCGGCCATCATGGCCAGGTCGGTGTAGATGACGCCGGCGCCGTTGCAGTTGGGGCAGGCGCCCTCGGAGTTGGCGCTGAACAGCGCCGGCTTGACGCCGTTGGCCTTGGCGAACGCCTTGCGGATCGGGTCGAGCAGGCCGGTGTAGGTCGCCGGGTTGCTGCGCCGGGAGCCGCGGATCGGGCTCTGGTCGATCGACACCACGCCCGCGCCCGCCGGGACGGACCCGTGCACGAGCGAGCTCTTGCCGGACCCGGCCACGCCGGTGACGACGACCAGCACCCCGAGCGGGATGTCGACGTCGACGTCGCGCAGGTTGTGCTTGTCCGCGCCGCGGACCTCCAGCGCGCCGGTGGGCTTGCGCACCTCGTCCTTCAGGGCGGCCCGGTCGTCGAGGTGGCGGCCGGTGACGGTGCCGCTGGCCCGCAGGCCCTCGACGGTGCCCTCGAAGCAGACGGTGCCGCCGTTCGTGCCGGCGCCGGGGCCGAGGTCGACGACGTGGTCGGCGATCGCGATGGCCTCCGGCTTGTGCTCGACGACGAGCACGGTGTTGCCCTTGTCGCGCAGCCGCGTCAGCAGGCCGTTCATGCGCTGGATGTCGTGGGGGTGCAGGCCGATGGTGGGCTCGTCGAAGACGTACGTGGTGTCGGTGAGGGAGGAGCCGAGATGGCGGATCATCTTGACGCGCTGTGCCTCGCCGCCGGACAGCGTGCCGGCCGGGCGGTCGAGCGACAGGTAGCCGAGCCCGATCTCGACGAAGGAGTCGAGGGTGCGGCCCAGCGTGGTGAGCAGCGGCGCCACCGACGGCTCGTCGAGGCCGCGGACCCACGCGGCCAGGTCGCTGATCTGCATCCGGCAGGCGTCGGCGATGCTGATGCCGGCGATCTTGGAGGACCTGGCCGCCTCGGCGAGCCGGGTGCCGTCGCACTCGGGGCAGGTCGTGAACGTGACCGCCCGCTCGACGAACGCCCTGATGTGCGGCTGCATCCCCTCCTTGTCCTTCGACAGGAACGACTTCTGGATCTTCGGGATCAGGCCCTCGTAGGTGAGGTTGACGCCTTCGACCTTCACCTTGGTCGGCTCCCGGTACAGGAAGTCCTGCATCTCCTTCTTCGTGAAGTCGCGGATGGGCTTGTCCGGGTCGAGCAGCCCGGACTCGGCGTAGACGCGTACGGTCCAGAAGCTGTCGGACTTCCAGCCGGGGATGGTGAAGGCGCCTTCGGCCAGCGACTTGGAGTCGTCGTAGAGCTGGGTGAGGTCGATGTCGGAGACCGTGCCCCGGCCCTCGCAGCGGGGGCACATGCCGCCGAGGCGGGTAAAGTTCTGCCTGACGGTCTTGCTGGAGCCGCGTTCGACGGTGATCGCGCCGGTCGCCCGGACCGAGGGCACGTTGAAGGAGAAGGCGTTGGGCGAGCCGATGTGCGGCTGTCCGAGCCGGCTGAACAGGATGCGCAACATCGCGTTGGCGTCGGTGGCGGTGCCGACGGTGGAGCGGGGGTCGGCGCCCATCCGCTGCTGGTCGACGATGATCGCGGTGGTCAGCCCTTCGAGCACGTCGACCTCGGGCCGCGCCAGCGCCGGCATGAACCCCTGGACGAACGTGCTGTACGTCTCGTTGATCAGCCGCTGCGACTCGGCCGCGATCGTGGCGAACACCAGGGAGCTCTTGCCCGAGCCGGACACGCCGGTGAACACCGTCAGCCGGCGCTTGGGGAGCTCGACGCTGATGTCCTTGAGGTTGTTCTCGCGCGCGCCGTGGACCCGGATCAGATCGTGGCTGTCTGCGATCTGCCGCTCGGGCGGCGTGTGCGTGCTCATCGTTTCTCCGTCTCCCGCGTGGCCCCGCCGGTGTCGCCCGGCCGGGTCTGACCAGCTACGAGGGTACTGGGGCTCCGGGAGCGCACGCTTCTCCATTCCTGACCGGTACGCCCGCCGGACGCCGGCTCAGGAGCGGGTCTCCTCGATGAAGTCGAGCAGGTCCTGGTTGAGCTGGTCGGCGTGGGTGATGAAGATGCCGTGCCCCGCGCCGGGGTACTCGTGGTACACGTTGCCGGGCACCAGCTTCGCCAGCCGCCGCCCGCACAGCGCGACGGGGGCCGAGGCGTCCGCGTCGCCGTGGATGATCAGGGTCGGCACCCGGATGGCGGCGCTCTCCTCGCGCAGGTCGGTGCAGACGCCCGTCATGACGACCTCGGCGGCGGCCTTGGCCGAGCAGTCGAGGCACTTCCGCACGGTCCACTCGATGAGCTCGGCGGAGACCTGGTTGCCCCGCTGCGTGGCGAAGAACGCCTGGGCGTTGTGGGCCAGCCAGCGGGGGCGGTCCTTGGCGCGGTCGGCCGCGACGGCGTCGAAGACGCCCCGCTCGACGCCGTCGGGGTTGTCGGGCGTACGGACGATCAGCGGCGCAGTGGGCGAGATCAGCACGATCCGGCTGACCCGGTCGTCCCCGTGGCGGGACAGGTAGCGGATCACCTCGCCGCTGCCCATCGAGTGCGCCACCAGCGTCACCCCGCGCAGGTCGAGGTGGTCGAGCAGGGCGGCGAGGTCGTCGGCGAGGCTGTCGTAGTCGTAGCCGTGGCCGACCCAGTCGGAACGACCGTGGCCGCGCTTGTCGAAGGCGACGCAGCGCAGGCCGCGCTCCGACAGCGGCAACATCTGGAACTCCCAGGAGGTGCTGCTGAGCCAGGCCCCGGCCACGAACACCACCGGTTCGCCCTGGCCCCAGTCGGTGTAGAACAGGCTGGTCCCGTCGTGGCTGTCGATGTACGGCATGTGATCCTCCCGGATGTCCTCGCGCCTACGGGAGAACTCTCGCGCAGCGCGGGTCATGCCGTCGATGACGCGCGAGGTAATGCGCGCGCCTACGTGCCGGCCAGGCCGCGTTCCAGCACGCCGAAGGCCGTTCCGACGGCGGCGACGTGGTCGTCCAGCACGTCGGCGGCCCGCTCCCCGGCCAGCATCCGGGCCGCGGTCCCGAGGAAGGCCGAGCGGTACGCGCCGACGAGCATGGCCGCGGTCAGCCGGCCGGGCAGGCCCTCGCCGGACTCGTCGATCAGGCCCGCGAGCACGGTCTCCAGCTCGTCGGCGATCTCCCTGGCGCGGGCCCGCAGTGCCGCCGAGCCGGTCACGACCCGGAAGAAGTGCACGAACCGGTCGTCCACGCCGCCGAGCGGGTGGCCCTCCCGCGCGTGCCTGATCAGCATGTCCCGCAGGGCGGACAACACCGGCTCGCCCGCCTTCCGGCCCCGGACGGTGACCGTGACCAGCTCGACCAGCTCGGGGATGCGGTCGAAGAAGATGTCCTCCTTGCGGGGGAAGTAGTTGAAGACCGTCACCTTGGAGACGTCCGCCGCCTCGGCGATCTCGCCGATGGTCACCTCGTCGAACCCGCGCGCGTAGAACAACATCGAGCCGTGGTCGGAGATGCGTTTGCGGGTCTCGGCCTTCTTGCGCTCGCGGAGCGATCGGGTGTCTGTCACAAAAAAATTGTATCGCACTTAAAATTTAGTCGGGTATAGTTTTCGCCATGGACTACGACGTGATCATTTCCGGTGGCGGCCCCGTGGGCCTGATGCTCGCCTGTGAGCTGGGGTTGCACGGTGTGCGTGTGGGGGTGCTGGAGCGGCTGACCGAGATCGACCAGACCGTCAAGGCCGGCTCGGTCAACACGCCCACGGCGGAGGCGTTCTACCGGCGCGGGCTGCTCCCCGCGCTGGAGGAGGCGCAGGCCGAGACCATGAAGGCGTTCCAGGCGTTCATGGCGCAGCAGGGCGGCGCGGCGACGGCCGAGCAGCCGAAGATGTCCGCCTTCGCCGGGCACTTTGCCGCGTTGTGGCTGCTCGGCGACCTGGTGGACGAGAACGACCCCGACTTCGCCGACCGCGGCCCGGCGGCCCGCCTCACCGCCATCCGCCAGCAGGACGTCGAGCGCGTGCTCGGCGAACGGGCCGCCGAGCTCGGCGTGGACGTGCTGCGCGGCGTGGAGCTGACCGGCTTCGAGAGCTCCGCCGACGGGGTCGTCGTACGGGCGGGCGAGCGGGAGTTCCGCTGCGGGTGGCTGGTGGGCTGCGACGGCGGCCGCAGCACCGTACGCCGCCTCGCCGGGTTCGACTTCCCCGGCACGCCGCCGATGATCACCGGCCATCAGGCCATCGTGTCGATGGAGGGCGCCGAAGGGCTCGGCGTCGGCTGGACGCACACCGACACCGGCATCTACGCCAACGGCCCGGTCCCCGGCCGCATCCTCACCGTCGAGTTCGACGGGCCGCCCGAGGACCGCACCACGCCCGTCACCGCCGAGGAGCTGCAGGCCAGCCTGCGTGCCGTCTCCGGCGTGGACGTCACCGTCACCGGCGTGCGGTCGGCCACCCGTTTCACCGACAACGCCCGCCAGGCCACCACCTACCGGCTCGGCCGGGTCCTGCTGGCCGGCGACGCGGCGCACGTGCACTCGCCGTTCGGCGGCCAGGGGCTCAACCTGGGCATCGGCGACGCGGTCAACCTCGGCTGGAAGCTCGCCGCGGTGATCGCGGGCCGCTCCCCCGAGGCGCTGCTCGACACCTACACCGCCGAACGCCATCCGATCGGCGCGTGGGTGCTCGACTGGACGCGCGCGCAGGTGCTGCTCATGCGTCCCGAGGCCCGCTCCCGCGCGCTGCGCGCCGTCGTGTCCGACCTGATCGGCACCACCGCCGGCACGACGTACTTCGTCAAGCGCATCTCCGGCGTCTGGCAGCGCTACGACCTGCCCGGCGGCCACCCGATGGTCGGCCGGAGCGTCCCGGACCTGGAGCTCGCCGACGGCACCCGGATCGCCGACCACCTGCACCAGGGGCGCGGGCTGCTGCTGGACCTCGGGCTCGACCTGGCGGCCGACCCCCGCGTGCCGTCGCTGCCGGCCAAGCCGGTGGACGCCCGCGACTTCAGGGCCCTGCTGATCCGGCCCGACGGCGTCGTCGCCTGGGCCGGCGACACCCCGGACGCGGCGCTGGAGGAGGCCCTGGCCACCTGGTTCTGACCGGCGGGCGCCTACGCCGGTCTCGCGCCGTACCGGCGGTCGCGGCGCAGGGCCAGTTCCTCATCGTCGACCAGGGTGAGCATCGGCGTGCCCGGCTCGCACAACATGGTGACCGTGAAGCGGAGCGGGACGTCGTCGCGGTTGTTGCCGTCCTGGTAGTGGATGACGTCGCCGCCCGGCTCCCAGAACGCCTCACCGGCGCGTACGACCCGTTCCGGCTCGCCCTCCAGCTCCAGCAGCATCTCGCCCTCCAGCACGAGCCCGAACGCCGGCCCGGAGTGCCGGTGCGGCGGGGTGCCGGGATCGCCGGGCGGGAACTCGACGACCACGGTCATCGCGTGCGCCCCCTGCGGGACGAACGGCGGCTCGGCCTCCTGCAGCACGGTCAGCGCCGTCCGCCAGGCGGTCGAGCGCGGCTCGCGCCCGCCGGCCGCCGGTACGTCGTGGGACATGCCCGTCCTCCTTCACGAACCCTCGCGGACGGCGGTTACCGGGCGGCCCAGTCGCTGTAGCGGATCCGGCCCAGGGTGGCGCCGTCGGCGGGCACCAGCGAGCGCTCGGTCAGCTCGCTGCCGAAGTAGCGGGCGTGCTCGTCGGTGACCACCTCGCGCGGGTCGTCCAGGGCGGCCAGCGCCTCGCGGAAGAACTCGTCCATCCGGAACTGCTCGGGCCCGGCGAGCTCGGTCCGGCCGTTCAGGGGCGTCCCGACCGCGACCCGGCCGACCGCCGCCGCCACGTCGTCGCCCGCGACGGGCCGGAACAACACGGGCGCGATGTGCACCTCGCCGCCGGTGGTCGCCTCGTCGGCGATGCCGCGTACGAACTCGAAGAACTGCGTCGCGTGCACCAGCGAGTACGGGATCGGCGACTTCTCGATCAGCCGTTCCTGGGCGATCTTCGCGGCGAAATAGCCGTTGTCGGGCATGCGTTCGGTGCCCACCACCGACAGCGCGACGTGATGGCCCACGCCCGCCGCCGCCTCGGCCGCCAGCAGGTTGCCGGTGGACGTCTCGAAGAACTCCAGCACCGCGGCCCGTTCGAACGAGGGCGAGTTGGAGACGTCCACGACGACCTGCGCGCCCCGCAGAACCTCGGCCAGCCCCTCTCCGGTGAGGGTGTTGACGCCGGTCCTCGGGGACGCGGCCACGGCCTCGTGCCCCTGCTCGGCCAGCTTCTCCACGAGCTTCGACCCGATCAGGCCGGTACCGCCGATGACGACAACCTTCATGACGAACTCCCTCTCACCCTTGTGACAGCCGCCGCGGGATTTCCCGCCGACGGATGACATGTCCAGCCGGCGGGCGGTCGGCACCGGTCGTGACGGGTCCATTACCTCCCGATGTCGTGTTGTCACATCCCATCCCCTGTGCTAACAATTCGATTCTATGCTGACCAACACAGAGGAGAGCCCCGTGAACGTCGCGATGATCGCAACGCACTACCCGCAGCCCGCCCACCGGGAGGAGTTCGTCACACGGGTGCGCAAGGTGGCCGAGGTGTTCCGGGGCATGCCCGGCTGCCTGTCGGCCGAGATCTGGCTGACGCAGGACACGGTGGTCTCGTTCGTGCGCTGGGAGTCCGACGAGGCGTTCGCCGCGTCGCTGCCCGCGCTCGGCGACGCGGACGTCGACGTGGCCTTCGACGAGCGCGAGGCGCGTCCGCGCGAGATCGTCCGGCTCGTCGCCGCCTGACGTCCCGGCCGGGTACGGCTAGTACCCCGAAGGACGCACCAGCCCGGTCTCGTACGCGAAGACCGCCGCCTGGGTACGGTCGCGCAACCCGAGCTTGACCAGGATCCTGCTCACGTGGGTCTTGACCGTCTGCTCGGCGACCACCAGGCGCTCGGCGATCTCCGCGTTCGACAGGCCCTGTGCGATCAGCGCCAGCACCTCGGTCTCGCGCTCGGTCAGGTCGCCCACGCGCTCCTTCAGCGGCACGCGCGGGGAGGCGGTCACGCGGGAGAACTCGGCGATCAGCCGCTTGGTGACGTTCGGCGCCAGCAGCGCGTCACCGGCGGCCACCACCCGCACCGCGTGGGCCAGTTCGGCCGCCGAGGCGTCCTTGAGCAGGAAGCCGGACGCTCCGGCACGCAGGGCCTCGTAGACGTAGTCGTCGAGGTCGAACGTGGTCAGGACCAGGACCTTCACGGTCGTCTCCGGCCGCCGGGCGATCCTGCGGGTGGCCTCGATGCCGCCGAGTTCGGGCATGCGCACGTCCATGAGCACGACGTCGGGGTTCAGCTCGGCGACCTTGGCGACGGCGTCGAGGCCGTTGACGGCCTGGCCGACGACCTCGATGCCGGGCTCGGCGTCGAGCAGCACGGTGAAGCCCTGGCGGACCATGACCTGGTCGTCGGCGATGAGGACACGGATGCTCGTCATGGGATGGTATCGATGTCTTTCTGCGTGTCGGCGGGCAGGAACACGCTGACCTCGTAGCCGCCGTCCGGGGTGGGCCCGGCGACGAGGTCGCCGCCCAGCATGGTCGCGCGTTCGCGCATGCCGAGCAGCCCGTGCCCGGCGCCGGGCGCGGACGGCGCCCGCCCTCGCGGCGGGTCGTTGACGACGCGGATCGCGAGCGCGCCCGGACGGTGGGCCAGCCGGACGGCCACCGGCGCGCCGGGCGCGTGCCGCATGGCGTTGCTGAGCGCCTCCTGCACGATCCGGTACGCCGACAGCTCCACGCCTGGCGACAGCGGGCGCGGCTCGCCGTCGGTCTCGGCGGTGAGCGTGACGCCCGCGCCGCGCACGTTGTCGAACAGCTCGCCGAGCCGGTCGAGCGTGGGCTGCGGGGCGTCGCCCGGCTCGTCCTGCGCGCGCAGCACGCCGAGGACCCGGCGCAGCTCGGTCAGCGCCTCGACGGCGTTCTCGCGGATGCCCGCCAGGTTCTCCCGCAACTCGGGCGACGGGTTGTCCACCAGGTGGGGCGCGACCTGGGCCTGGATGGAGATCACCGACATGTGGTGGGCGACCACGTCGTGCAGTTCGCGGGCGATCCTGCCGCGTTCCTCCAGCAGTGTGCGGCGGGCCCGTTCCTCGGCCGTCAGCTCCTCCTGGGCCTCCAGCCGGGTGCGGGTCGTCCTGAGCAGGCGTACGCCCGCCCCGACCGTGACCGCGACCGCGTCGGCCACCAGGGCCGCCAGCACGGAACCGGGATCGTTGGCCTCCGGGAGCAGCACCACGAGCAGCACCGCCGTCAGCGTGGTGACGGTCAGCGCCTCGGCGGCGACGCGGGGGCGTACCCGCAGCGCCAGCAGGAACAGCACGCCGGCCTGGAGGGCGATGCCCGAGCCCGTCCACGGGAAGGCGAGCGGTTGGGCGTACGGGAGGAAGGGCAGCCGGTCGTACACCTCGGGGTGCACCATCCAGGAGAAGCTGAGGCTCTGGGTCAGGTACGTCGTCCCCGACCGCGCCCCCGCGACCATGAGGGCCAGCGTCGCCCACCAGGCGGGCAGCGGGCGCGACATCGCCAGCACCATGGCCGCCGCCTGGGCCGTGGCCAGCAGCGGGACCGTCGGATCGACGCCCTCGCCCCCGGGGAACATGCCCATGAGCAGCGCGTACAGGATGACGAGGACATGCGGCAGCCGGGACAGCGCGCGCGGGCCGCCCATCCGGGGAAGCGGGTCGGGGGCCTTCGTCCACAGGTCCGCGCGCAGGGTGGCGAGGGCTTTCCGCAGCCTGCTCATCGCCCCTCGCCCACGATCCTTCTGTCCAGACTTGCCCCTTTGGTCCACCTTAAGGGAAGGTCCGCCACAATCCGCGCGATGTTCGCCGGCGCCGTAGAACCGGACGCCAGGTAGTCGCTGTGGCCGCCACCGCCCGCCGCGAAGACCCGGGCGCCGAACCCGGGCGCGACCGGGTCCGCCCCCAGCCCCACGGTGCCGGACGGCAGCTCGACGGACAGGTGCGGCACCCGCCCGACCCAGTCCCCCGCCGTACGCCCGGCCCACACGACGGCCCGGGTACGCAGCGCCGCGACGTCGGCCACGCCCGCCCCCGGGCTACCGAACAGGACGACGCTCGCCGAAGACCTCGACGGCCCGGCCGCCGTCCCGGCCGGCGAGCGCGGAGGGCGGCGGAAGGGCCGCCGGAACGGGCGCCGGCACCGCTCCCGCCACGCACGCCATCGGTCCCGCCGGCGAGGCGGTGACCAGCGTGGCGAGCAGGAGGCGGCTGCCGCGAGTGCCCATGGGGGTGGCCCTTCCGTGCGGGGACGATGCCCCCGACGCTACGGATCACCCCGCCCGCCGGCCTCCCGCCACGGAGCTCACTTCCCGCGTAGCTCTCACGTACTACGGGATGTACGCCATCGGCGCGCAACCGGAAGCCCGGCCGGATGCCCGCGCTACGGGATGCGTGTGGGCTCGGGCAGGACCAGGTGGTGGGCCGGCCAGCGGGCGCGCAGCCAGCGGTCGTGGCAGGCCAGCACGACCGCGCCGGGGCCGTCCGCGCTCAGGGCGGCCTCCAGCTCGTCGGCGAGACGGGGTGACAGGTGGTTGGTGGGCTCGTCAAGCAGCAGGACGTCGGGGGGATCGGCGATCAGCAACGCGAGGGCGAGGCGGCGGCGCTGGCCGACCGACAGCTCCTCAACGCGCAGGTTCGCGTCGCGGGGGCGGATCAGGCCGAGCGAGCGCAGCGGCACGGACTCCGCCCGTTCCTGTCCGAGCGCTTGTTCGTAGGTCTCGTGAACCGTGCGGCCGGGGTGCTCGAACACCGTGTCCTGGGGCAGCAGGCCGACGGTCAGTCCGGGCTTCCGCCGTACCTGCCCGGCCACCGCCGGCATGCCGGCCAGGACCTCCAGGAGGGTGGACTTGCCGGCCCCGTTCGGACCGGTGACCAGCAGCCGGTCCCCTGGCCGCACGTCGAGCCGGTCGAGGCGGAGCCGCCCCGGCACCCGGACGGCCCGCACCGACAACAACGGCTCCTCGGCGGCGGCGGAAGGTGCGCAGGTGAGGGGCGGAGCGGGAACAGGGGCGGGGGCGGCGGGGGTGATGCGGGGGCGCAGGTGGAGCGGGGGTGGCGGGGCGGGGACCTGGTCGCGTTCGAGCTCGGCGAGCCTGCGGGCGGCCTCGCGCACCCGCCGGGAGACCTGCCGCTGCACGCGCCCGGCGCGGTGCCCGTAGCCCATCTTCTCGTTGTCGCGGCGCGGCCCGTCCGGCGTGGCCCGCGGGGCCGTCACCGCGACGGAGCGGCGCAGCTCACGGAGTTCGGCCTGTTCGGCCGCGTGCCGTCGCTCCCAGCGTTCCCGCTCGGCACGCTGCTCGGCCAGGTACGCGGTGTACCCGCCGCCGTACCGGACGGGGCCGTCCGCGGCGGGGTCGAGGTCGAGCAGGTCCGTGCAGACGGCGTCGAGGAAGGCCCGGTCGTGGCTGGCCACGACCACCACCCCCGTCATGCCGCGTACCTGCTCCTCCACGAACCCGGCGGCGTCGTCGTCGAGGTGGTTGGTGGGCTCGTCCAGCAGGAGCGCGGCGGGCCGCCGGATCAGCAGCCCCGCCAGGGCGAGCCGGCCGCGCTGCCCGCCGGACAACCCCCCGAGCTCCCGCCCGTGCGGCACACCGCCCAGGCCCAGCCGGTCCAGGACGATCTCCGCGCGCCGGTCGGCGTCCCACGACTCGCGCCGCTGCGCCTGGTCGAGCCGGGTCCCGTACGCGTCGAGCAGCGCGGCGTCGTCCGGCGCGGCGGCCAGCCCGGCGGCCAGCCGGTCGAGCTCGGCCAGGTCGGCCCGCGCCTCCCGCAGGGCGTCGCCGAGCACGTCGGCGAGCGTGGCGCAGGCCGCGAACGGCAGCTCCTGGCGCAGGAAGCCCAGGTCGGCGGGCCGCACGACGGTTCCGGAGTCGGGCCGGTCGACACCGGCCAGCAGGCGCAGCAGGGTGGACTTGCCGGCTCCGTTCTCGCCGATCAGCCCGATCCGGCGGCCGGGGGAGGCGGTGAACGAGAGGCCGTCGAGCACGCGCCGCGTGCCCAGCGTCCGTACGAGGTCGTGGGCCAGCAGCGCGTCACTCACCGGCGGGCCCTCCGTGGTACGGCGGACAGGGGATGAAGACCATGTGAACCTCAAGGGAGAACACGGGCACGCCGAAGCGGCCCGTACGAAGGGGACGGGAATCCGGGAACGACGAACGGGGCCACACCGGCGGCGCTCACGCGCTCACGCCGGGGCCGGTCAACCTCCGGTATCACCCGGAGATGTCGTCGTCACCCGCCACGTCTGGTCTCCTCACCATGGATCACAAGCGTTCCGACCCTAGCCTACGCGGCACCGGCACCGCTCTCCGGGCGCGCAACCGGTGGAGCGCCCCCGAGGTTCTCGCGGGCGGCAGGGGCCGGGGCGGGCCCGGGGCGCCGCTCGCGGGCGGCAGGGGCATGCCCCCGAGGTCAGGGCCGGAGCACGATCTTGCCGTGGGTGTGACGCCGTTCCAGCTCGCGGTACGCCTCCCGCACCCGCTCCAGCGGGTACGTACCGGCGATCGGCACCTCAAGCTCCCCCCGCGCGGCGAGCCGGGCCAGTTCCCCGAGGACGACCGCGCTCGCCGCCGCCCCCTCCCCGTACGTCAGCGCGCCGACCTCGGCCGCCGCGTCCCAGTCGCAGATCGTGTCGATCCGCTCGGGCCGTACGCCCAGCCGCACCGCCAGCCGCACGTAACCGTCCCCGTACGTGTCGATGAACGCGTCCACGCGCCCGCCGGCGGCCTGCCGGATCCGCTCGGCCACCCCCTCCCCGTACGCGACCGGGACGACGCCGTGATCCTTCAGCCAGGCGTGGTTGCGCTCGCCCGCCAGTCCGATCACCGTGGCCCCGCGCCGCCGCGCGAGCTGCACGGCGAGGGATCCCACGCCGCCCGCCGCCCCGGACACCACGACCGTGTCGCCCGGTCCCGGATCGACCGCGAACACCGTGGCGTACGCGGTCGTGCCGGCCACGTACAGGGATCCGGCCACGTCCCAGGACAGCCCTTCGGGACGGTGGACCAGGTGCACGTCGTCGGCCACGACGTACTCGGCGTGGCTCGCCCGGCCGTGGGTGAAGCCGAGCACCCGCGCGCCGACCGCGAACCCGCGCACCTCTGGACCGGCCGCCACCACGACGCCGGCCAGGTCGCTGCCCTGCCCCGAGGGGAACGTCGCGGGCCAGCGCCCGTGCCGCGCGCCCCGCCGGATCATCACCTCGCCGGGCTGGATCCCGGCCGCGCGCACCTCGACCAGCACCTGCCCGGGTCCGGGCACCGGACGTTCGACCTCCTCCACGCGCAGGACGTCGATCCCGCCGTACTCGTGGAACCGCACCGCCTTCATCTCACGATCACCGCTCTTCACCGAAAGGACAGGCACCGGACTGTCACACCGTGCCCGCCCCCGCGCCGGCCCGGAAGCGGAGCGCTCTTCCCAGGATCGGCGGTCCGGGTCTGACGCCCTCCCTCGGAAGCGCCGGGGACGGCTTGACTTCAAGTGCACTTGAAGCCGCAGGATCCCCGGCATGGACAGAAACCAGACGACAGGCCGTACCAGCGAGGAGACAGACGCGCTCATCGCGCTGCTCGACGTCGGGGACGGCATGCCCGGCGCGGCCGAGCTGCGTGCGCGCTCCTACGACCTGCTGGACCTCGCACCGGGCACGGCGGTGGTGGACGTCGGATGCGGGTCCGGCCGGGCGGTCGCGGAGATGGCCGCGCGGGGCGCGCGGGCGGTCGGAGTCGACCCCGACGAACGCATGATCGCTGTGGCCGCCGGACGCCGGCCCGACGGCGAGTTCCGCGTGGCGGACGCCTACGCCCTGCCCTTCGCCGACGGCACGCTGCGCGGCTACCGGGCCGAGAAGGTGTTCCACATCCTGGACGACCCCGCCCGCGCGATCGGCGAGGCGCGGCGCGTGCTCGCCCCCGGCGGTCGCCTCGTGCTGGTCGGGCAGGACTGGGACACCTTCGTCATCGACTCCGGCGACGCCGCGCTCACCCGCCGCATCGTGCACGCGCGCGCCGACCTGGTCACCGCTCCGCGCGTGGTCCGCCGCTCCCCCGGCCTGCTCCTCGACGCGGGCTTCACCGACGTCACCGCCGAGGCCCGCACCGTGGTCTTCACCGACGCGACGATGTTGCCGCTGCTGGCCGACCTCGCCGGGAAGGCGTGCGCGGCCGGGGCGATCAGCGACGCGCAGGCCGAGGGCTGGCTCGCCGAGCAGCGTGAGCGGGGCCGGCGCGGGCGGCTGTTCCTCGCCTTTCCCCTGTTCGTGACGGCGGCCACGCGCCCCTGAGTCCCGGCGGGCGGGTCAGCGCCGGGGCGGGGCGAAGGTCGCGAGCTCGCCGCGTTCGTGCCGTTCGAGCAGGGCCTCGGCGCCGTGTTCCAGCATCCGGGCCGCCTCCGCCGCGCGCGGGAGCATGATCTTCTCGTACGCCTCCACGGCGTCGCCGACCGTGGCGGAGCCGGCCAGGGCGAGGGCGAGTTCACAGGCGTCCAGCATGGCCAGGTTGGCCCCGACGCCGAGCGGCGGCATGAGGTGGGCGGCGTCGCCGAGCAGCGTCACGGACGGCGACCGCTCCCAGACGTGCGGGACGGGCAGCGCGAACAGCGGACGGTCGACGTACGGGCCGTCGTTGCCGGTGATCATCCGCAGCATGGCCGGTGACCAGCCGGAGAACGCGTCCAGCAACCACGCGCGCAGCCCGGCGGTGTCGGCGGTGCTCAGGCCGTTCGCGGTGATCCAGTCGGCGGGCAGGCGCTGGATGACGTAGACGCGGATGTGGTCGCCGCCGTTGCGCTGGGCGAACAGGGCGCGTTCGCCGTCTGCCGCGGTGGCGCCGCCCTGGCCGACGAGCGCGGCGAGTTCGGGGTGGGCGTTGTCGACGTCCTGGAACCACGCCTCCAGGAAGCCGATCCCCGTGTACCCCGGCACGGCCGGCGACACCGCGGGGCGCACCCGTGAGAACGCGCCGTCGGCCCCGATGACCAGGTCCGTCTCGGCGGACGTGCCGTCGGCGAAGCGCAGCCGTCGCGGGCCTTCCGCCGGTCCGGCGACCTCCTCGACGGCGTGGCCCCACCGCACGGTCCCCGGCTCCAGCGAGCCGAGCAGCAGGTCGCGCAGCCGTCCCCGGTCGATCTCCGGCTTGAAGAGCTCGTCCGCGGCCGGGACGTGGTGGTCGAGGAGCCGTCCCGACGGGTCCAGGAGGCGCATCTCCTGACCTTCCGGGCGGGCCAGCTCGAAGAACCGCTCGATCAGGCCGGCCTCGCGCAGGGCGTGCTGCCCGTCGTCGGCGTGCAGGTCGAGGGTGCCGCCCTGGTCGCGGGCCCTCGGGTGGGGGTCGCGGTCGTAGACCGTCACGGCGATGCCGTGCCGTTGCAGGATGCGGGCGCAGGTGAGCCCTCCCGGGCCCGCGCCGACGATGCCGATCCGCGCATCGGTGGGTGCCGGTGAGCGCATGGTCGCTCCTCTCGTTCGTGGCGGCGCCGTACGCCGCCTTTTTCAGAGAAGCAGAACGAGTACAAAAGTGCAACAAGTCAACTAATTGTCTGATGCCACCTTTTGATAGGGTGGGCCGCATGGACACGCCACCCGTCACCGGCCGCCGCGAACGCAAGAAGGCGGCCACCCGCCGCGCCATCGCCGACGCCGCCCTGCGGCTGTTCCTCGAACGGGGCTACGACCAGGTGAGCGTCAGGGACGTCGCCGAGGCGGCCGACGTGTCGACCACGACGCTGTTCAAGCACTTCCCGAGCAAGGAGGCGCTGGTCTTCGACGAGGAGGCAGACCGGGAGGCGGAGCTGGTCGCCGCGGTGCGCCGGCGTCCCGCCGGTCAGAGCGTCGTCGAGGCGCTGCGCGAGCACGTGCTGGCGTCGTGGTTGCCGCTGGCGGCCCATCCGCTGCGGGCCGGGTTCACCGAGCTCGTGGAGTCCACGCCGGCGCTTCAGGAGTACCACGGGCGGATGTGGACCCGGCACACCGCCGCCCTCGGCGCGGCCATCGCCGACGACGCGGGCGTGGAGCACGACGACGTCGCCTGTCACGCGCTGGCCCGGTTCGTCCTGGAGACACCGGCGCTCACGCGGGGCCGGACGGATCTTCGCGGGGCCGTGGAGGAGGTCTTCGGCCTCCTCGCGCACGGCTGGCGCCCGCCGCGCTAGCGACGGGCTCCGGGGGCCTCACACCGTACGGGTGGCCCGCCCTCCGTCGATCCCCCAGGAGATGATCTTGACAGGGGTGATCACGATGATCTCCCGCGAGAAGTACGGCACCGGAGGCTCGTGATCGCTCAGGGCCACCGCCGTGCCCCGGATCTCGATGCCGCGCGCCACCCACGGGTCGACCGAGGCCAGGTCGTCCACGACGAGGGCCACGGTGCTGCCCCGCTGGACGTTCCGGAACTTCTTGGAGACCCCCATCGCGTGCCCGCCGATGACGATCGTGCCCGCGGCGGCGTCCACGAAGAAGCCCACGGGGTTGTTCTGCACGTCACCGGCCGGGGAGACGGTGGCCAGGCGGCCGAGGTGTTGTCCGGCCAGGTAGTCGAGTTCTGTCTGCGTGAAAATCATGCGGCAAGTATGCGACCTTGACACCAGCGTGAGGCAAAACCGGACACTCCGCCCGCATGTGGCGTACGTCACTGTCACAGGAACCGGGTGACCGGCATCTCTTGTTCGACCGGCTACGACAGCAAGGAGCGAACAATGACCGCACGCTTGAACCTCTTCGGCGCCCCGACCGCGACCGCCGCCAAGGCCGTCGGGCACTTCGGAACGGCGAGCAGGACGCTGTTGGCGGAGACGACGCTGCCGCCCGCCGTCCTGAAGCTGGCGGTGCTGCGTACGAGCCAGATCAACGGCGACGCCTACGCCACCGACGTGTGGAGCAAGAACGCCGCCCACGCCGGGGAGAGCCCCGTCCGGATCGCCCTGGTCGCGGCCTGGCGGGAGGCCACGGTGTACAGCGACGCCGAACGGGCCGCCCTGGAGCTGGCCGAGCAGGGCGCCCGCATCGCCGACGCCTCCCCCGGCGTCACCGACGAGGCGTGGGCGCGGGCCGCCGAGCACTACGACGAGGCCCAGCTCGCCGATCTGGTGCTGCTCATCTCCCTGATGAACGCGACCAATCGCATGAGCGTCATCGTCCGGCAGCCCGGCGGCGCCTACGAGCCCGGCCGCATCGGCTGACCGCAGGCATCCCGTACCACCGATCCGCAACCCTGAACGTCCGACTTCGAGGAGTATCCGATGGAACCCCGCTTCGACCTGATGAGCAACGAGCTCGGCGCCAAGATCGCCAAGCGTGTCTACAACGTCGCCCTGGCGATCCAGCAGTCGCCGTTGCCGCAGTCCACCCAGGACCTGGTGATGTTGCGGGCCAGCCAGATCAACGGCTGCGGCTTCTGCGTCGACTACCACACCAAGGACGCGGCCGCCGCCGGGGAGAGCGCGGTACGCGTCAACCTGGTCGCCGCGTGGCGCGAGGCCACCGTGTTCACCGACGCCGAACGGGCCGCGCTGGCGCTCACCGAGGAGGGCACCCGGCTGGCCGGCAGCCACCCGGGCGTGTCCGACGAGACCTGGGCCAGGGCCCGCGAGCACTACGACGACGACCAGATCGTCGCGCTGGTCGCCCTGATCGCCATGATCAACGCCAACAACCGGCTCAACGTGATCGTGCGCAACCCGGGCGGCTCCTACGAGCCCGGCATGTTCGCCGGGATGGCGAACTGACGGCCGCTCCCCCGAGGGCCTCGCTCCCGGCGAGGCCCCCGGGCGGGCTCCAACCCGGTTCTCAGTGATCCACAAGGGCGCCCTCGCACGCTGAGCCCATGAGAGGCATCCGGTTACTCATCGCCCTGGCGGCCTGCGCGGCGCTCCTCCCCGCCGCGCCCGCCGCCCAGGCGGCCACCACGACCGCAGCCACGACCACCACAACCACCACGACGTCGGATCCCTGCGCAGACTCGGCTGCGCCTGGACCGTGCACGAGTACATCTGCCCCCGGAACCAGACGATCCTGGTCTACGGCGGCCCGAGCAGGGACATGATCGTCCCCGCCGACGGCCGGAAGGTCCGGGCGGTGATCATGGAGGACGACCTCGCCGGTGACGACGTCCTCATGGACGAGACGTTCACCGTCAGCCCGGTCAGCCCGTACGAGATCCGTACGTTCGAGAAGAAGACCGAAGGCTGGCACTACGTGCTTCACCTGCGCATCTCCCCGTACGACTGCTCCCCCTGCCCCGTCTGACCGTCCGCCGGGCGCCGGGGCGCGGCCGTCGTGCCGCCCTTCCGGCGGCCGGCCAGCAGGATCAGCCCGGTGAGGCCCAGCGTGCCGGTCAGGATGAGAAGCTGGACGCCGTAGGCGATGTCCTGGGTCGGCAGCAGCAGGTTGCCGGTGTGCAGGCCGGTGTGCACGCCGACCGCCATCCACACCGTCCCCGTACGGGCCCGCGCCGCCGCGCAGGCGAAGCCGAGCGCGATCGCCTGGAGCACGTAGAGCAGGCGCTCGGCGAGGGTGTCGGCGGCACTGTTGGAGATGATGTGCAGCGCGCCGAAGCCCGCCGAGACCACGATCAGCACCGTCCACGGCCTCAGCCGCGCCGAGAGTGTGTCGAACAGGTGCCCGCGCCACAGCAGCTCCTCCGGGAACGCCTGGCTGAACAGCGCGAACACGATCCCGGCGAGCAGGTACGGCAACCCGCCCGCCTCCTCCGGCGCCCACGTCGCCACGCCCAGCGTCACCGACAGCGCGCTCGCGGCGCACACCGCGGCCGCGCCCGCCACCAGGCCCAGCAGCACCTCGGGCGCGGCCCGCCAGGACATCGTCAGCCCCACCCCGCGCCACGGCCGGTGGCCGGGTAAGCGGCGGATGAGGAAGACCAGCCCCAGCGAGGCCAGCGTGATGCCGGCCATGCCGAGCGGCCGGTACAGGGCGTCGCCGGGATCGAGCAACATCACGGGCGCGGTGCCGACGATCACCTGGGCGAACATGGCGGCGACGGTGATCAGCACCGCCGGGACAGGATGCGTGGCCTTCATGGAGCCCGATGCTAGGAAGCCCGCCGCGGCGGGCGCATCGGCGCCGGGGACGAACCGATCATGACCTTCGTCATGGGTCTCAGGGAGGATCCCCCGGGCCGCGCGGGAAACTAGGGTCGAGGTGTGCCGCGTCTCCCCGTCCCGGCCGCCCGGTTGCCGGACACCGGCCCGCCGCTGCTGCTGAGTGTCGTGTTCTGGGTGGTGCTCGCCGCCACCGCGCTCGTCTACGCCGCCGCCCTCAGCGTGTCGCCGGCCCCCGTGGGGCAGGTGGTGGCGTTCGGCGTGAACCTGGCGGTGGTGACCGGGTTGTGGCCGGTGTTGCCGTGGCGGCGCACGCGCGGGTGGCGCGCGGCGGCGGCCGTGGTGTTCCTGGTGGCGACGTTCACGCTCGGGATCACCGGTTCGAACGAGATCCACCAGTTGCTCACGCTCATCGCCGTCGCCAACGTGGCGTTCGTGCACGGCATGCGGGCGGCCGGGGTGATCGTCGGCTGCCTGTGCTGCGGCGTGTTCACCTCGGTCATGGTCCTGTACGGGCACGACGTCCTCGACGCCGTCGGGCAGACGGTGCCCGTCGCGGTGTTCGCCGCGTTCGTCCTCGGCATGACGTCGGCGGTGCTGGAGGCGCGGCGCAGGCGGGAGGAGGCGCAGCGGCTGCTGGCCCGGATCAGGGAGCTGACGATCGCCCAGGAACGGGCGCGGATGGGCGCGGAGATGCACGACTCGCTCGGCCACCACCTGACCGTGATCAAACTGGCCCTGGAGAACGCCGAACGGTTCCGCACCCGGCGTCCCGAGTCGGCCTGGGACGAGGTGCGCCAGGCCAAGGACCTGACCCGCCAGGCGCTGCTCGACGCCCGCCGCTGGGTCCGGGCGCTGCGCCCGCTCGCGCTGGACGGGCACGTCGGCAGCGCGGCGCTCCAGCAGCTCGCGGCCTCCTTCGACGGCACCGGGCTCGGGGTGTCGTTCGAGGTCGTGGGCGGTGAGCTGCCGCTGGATCCGGATGTTGAACTCGTGCTGTACCGGGTGCTCCAGGAGGGGCTGGCCAACGCCGTACGGCACGCCGGGGCCCGGCACGTACGCGGCAGCCTGGCCTTCCACGGCGACCGGGTCGTGCTGACCGTGGCCGACGACGGCAGAGGCCGCGACGGCCGCGACGGCCGCGCGGGCGGCGGGTTCGGCCTGCGGTCGCTGGCCGAGCGCGCCGGGGCCGTGGGCGGCACCCTGACGGCGGGCGACCGGCCCGGCGGCGGGTTCGAGGTGCGGGCGGAGCTGCCCGCCTGGACACGGGCGGCCTCGTGAGCGTGATCAGGGTGCTGCTGGCCGACGACCAGGCGCTCATCCGCCAGGCGCTGCGCAAGATGCTGGAGATCGAGGACGACATCGAGATCGTCGCCGAGGCCGCCGACGGCGAGCGGGCCCTGCTCGCGGCCGGGTCGTGCCGCCCGGACGTGGCGCTGGTGGACGCCAGGATGCCGGAGATGGACGGTGTCGAGCTGATCGCCCGCCTGTCGGCCGGTCATCCGTCGGTGGTCTCGATCGTGCTGAGCACGTTCGACGAGGACGACTACATCTTCGGCGCGCTGCGCGCCGGCGCGGCCGGCTACCTGCTCAAGGACTGCACGCCGGACGAGCTGACCGACGCCGTCCGGCGGGCCGCCCGGGGTGAGACCGTGCTCGCCTCCGCCGTGGCCGCGCGGCTGGTGGCCGAGATCCGGCGCGGGGTGCCGCCGGCGCCGCGCGGCGAGGCGGGGCGACTGTCGGCACGGGAGGCCGAGGTGGCCCGGCTGATCGCCGCCGGGGCCACCAACAGGCAGATCGCCGGCCGGTTGCGCATCACCGAGGGCACGGTGAAGAACCACGTCACCAGCCTGCTGCGCAAGTACGGCCTGCGCGACCGCACCCGGCTCGCCCTGCGTCTGCGCGACGGCTCGTGAGGCCCGTCAGCGCCGCGACAAACGCAGCGGGAAGGAACCCGGCACGACGTCGCCGATCACCGTCGTGTACGCCGCGAGATACCGGTCGAGGTACGGCGACCGGTCGCCCTGGGTCGGCACGTCGGCCCCGGCGCCCAGCAGGTCGAGGCTCAGCCGGGCGCCGGAGACCCTGATCGTGTCGCCCGAGGGCACGTCCAGCCAGCCGCCGGACACGATGGTCCCGATCTGGACGCCCAGCCGGTGTCCCCGGTCGAAGGTCCAGTCGGCCGACTTCAGGTCGAACGCGATCGTCCCCGCGCGTTCCAGCAGGGCGACGTTCTCGTCGAACATCGTGGCGCGGCCGTCCGGGGCGAGGTCCCACAGGCGGACCATCACGTTCCCGGCCGTGCTCGCGGTGAGCCTGATCGCCGGCGTGCCGGTGAGCCTGAGCTTCTCGGCGGCGGGCGTGGACCAGGTCCAGTAGCTGTTCGCGGCGCTCCCGCGCGCCCCTGCCACGCTCTGCCGGGCCGCGTTCCGCTCGGTGGCGGACAGCGGCTCGGGCGGCGGGGCGTGCTCCATGTCCCACCGGCCCGAGGGGGCCGACGTCGCCGCCGCGGGACCGCCGCCGTCGTCCTGGTACGCCCCCGCGGCGAGCCGGACGTCGTACGACGTCGTGACCACCGGCCAGGTCGGCTGCGCGCGCCACTGGCCGAGACTGTCCTCCACCGCGTACGCCGGGTCGGCCGTCGAGGGGCGCGTGCCGCGCAGGTACTGGTCGTAGAAGCGCATCACCTCGTCGAACCAGCCGGCGCGGCCCTGCAACAGCCGGCCCTGGGCGTCGGTGTCGTTGCCGCGCACGTGCTCCCACTGGCCGAGCCAGCCGCGTTCGCGGCCCCGGTGGTGGTCCAAGTAGGACTCCATGTCCTCCGGCTTGGTGTTGGGCTCGATGAAGCCCTGGGTGACGAACAGCGGCGTGCCGGTCCCGGCGGCGCGGGCGGCCAGGTCGCGGGCCCTCCAGTACGCCGAGCGCAGGTCCGGATTGTTGTTGTTGGTGATGTTGTCGCTCAGGCAGGCCGGGTGGGCGGTCTCGTACTGGGCGTTCGCCTTGTAGCGGTCGCTGTCGCCGTCCATGGGCGGCATGGTCGCGATCGAGTTGTACGCCTGCGGCGTGCCCGTGACGTTGGGCCGCGGGACCTTGTTGCTGAACAGGTAGTTGTACATGTTCCAGACCGGTTCCTGGGCGACGACCGCCTTCAGGCTCGGCAGCCTGAGGTTGTTGCCGACCAGGCCGGTGACCGCGTCGTACGACTTGCCGTACATGCCGACCCTGCCGGTCGACCAGGGCTGGGCGGCCGACCACTCGACGGCGGCGCGCACGTCGGCCTGCTCCCCGGGGCCGACCCAGTCCAGGCAGCCGGTGCTGCCGCCGAAGCCGCGCAGGTCGACCATGACGAACGTGTAGCCGCGGGCCATCAGCCCGGCGCCGTCCACGAAGTCCTGGAAGCGCGCGGACGGGCCGACGCGGTCCCATCCCTCGGGGCCCGTCTGCCCGGCGTGGGCGAAGTAGGGGCCGACCGAGACGATCACCGGCGTGCGCGCGCGGGCCGGCAGGTGCGCCGGGCGCAGCACGTCGGCGTGCAGTTCGACGCCGCTGCCGTCGGAGGAGGGGAAGTACGCCTCCGTCCAGGCGGCGCCCGCGGGAACCCGGGGGTTCTCCTCGTGCGTGACCCCCGGCGCCGTGGCCGACGCGGGCGGCGCGCCCGCGGTGAGAGTGGTGATCGTGACCAGCACGCCGGCCGCCGCAGCGGCCGTCGCCTTCCCGCGAGTGTTCATCGACTCTCCCGTGCATGAGTGTGCCGGTGGGGTCCGAACGAGCGTGCATCACTCATATGACAGCGGGCACGCCGAGGCAAGCCCCGCCACACCCGTCCGGCCTCTACGGGCGGCGGGTCAGGCGCAGCCGGATGTCGTGCTCGGCCCACAGGACGAAACGTTCGACCGGCGTCACCGGGTGGTCCTCGACCGGCTCGAAGGCGAACCTCCTGAGCAGCACCGCCAGCACCAGCTGGGTCTCGACCATGGCCAGGCTCGCCCCCTCGCAGCCGCGCGGCCCGAGGCCGAACGGGAGGTAGGCGTAGCGGGGGCGGGCGGCCTGCTCCTCGGGGGTGAACCTGCCGGGCCTGAACGCGTGCGGGTCGGGCCAGTGGCGCGGGTCGAGGTGCACGGCCCAGAAGGGGTAGAAGATCGTGGTGCCCGCCGGGACGCGGTGGGGGCCGAGGAGGAGGTCCTCGGTGGTCTCGCGGGCGCCGTACGGGCCGGGCGGGTAGAGGCGCATCGACTCCTTGAGCGCCATCTCCAGGTACGTCAGGCGGCGCAGGTCGGCGTACTCGGGGGCGGGGCGCGCGCCGAGCACGTCGTCCACCTCGGCGGCCACCCGGGCGGCGGGGCCGGGGTTGCCGGCCAGCAGATGGAGCGTCCAGGAGACGGCCACGCCGGTGGTGTGGTGGGCCGCGAGCATGATCATGAGCACGGTGTCCCTGATCCGCGCGGGCGACATGTCCGCCTCGGCCAGGGCGGTGACCAGTTCGCTGCCGCCGCGCGCCAGCACCCCGTCCACGACCTCGCGCAGGTACGCCAGCGCCCGCTCACCCCGGGCCGCGTCGTCGCCGCGCTCGTACAGGCGGCCCAGGTACACGGTCAGCACGGTCTCGAACGCGCTCACCACCCGGGCGGGGTCGGCGAGGCCGCCGCCCAGGGCGTACTGGGCGATCATGCGCAGGGACAGCTCGCTCAGGTCGTGCTGGAGGGCCACCGGGCCGTCGGCGGCGCGGCGTTCCCAGCGGTCGGCCAGCTCGGTGGCCAGGGTGACGAAGCCGGCGAAGTGCGCCTCGTGCGAGCGGCGTCCGGCCAGGACCGAGAGCAGGACACGACGGAAGGGGCCGTGCTCGGCGGCGGGGAGCGTCTGCAGGTTGCCGGCCTCGCAGAGAGGCTCCAGGAACTCGAAGAGCTTGTCGGGGCGCTTGTCGATCGCGGCCGTGGCCTCCAGCAGCACGGGATCGGCCACCGAGATCGCCGCCGGCGCGCCGGGGAGCTGGAAGCGGACCAGCGGGCCGTACCGTTCGTGCAGTTCGAGCTGGTAGGTGTGCAGGCCGCCCGCGGCCGAGATCGCGCTCAGCCCGCCGTCTGCCTGAGGGGGTGGACCGGGGATGTCACGCACCAGGCCACCGTCTCGCGGACGCGCCCCCGGGGCAAGGGCACCGGCCCGGCGAGCCGCGCGGGCCCACCCGGTACGGTTGCCGGGAAGGCTCCCGGGAGCCGCCCGGCCGGGACACGCCGTACGAACCGGAAGATCACCATGCCCGCCGACTGGATCACCACGCCCATCACCGCGAGCCTCCTGCGCGGCGCCCTCGACCTGGAACGCACCGAGCACGGCCTGCTGCCGCACCGGCTGCCCGCCCGCGCCCGCGCCCAGTGCGCCGACCCGCGGCTGGCCATGGCGGAGTCGCAGCCCTCCGGGGTGCGGCTGGCCTTCCGCACCGCCGCCACCGCCGTCGAGCTGGACACGCTGCGCACCCGGCGCGTCTACACCGGCGTCCCGCCGCGCCCGGACGGCGTGTACGACCTGCTCGTCGACGGCCGCCTCACCGCCCAGGCCGGCGTGAGCGGGGGCGACACCCTGACCGTCGACCTGGCCACGGGCGCCGCCACGCACAGCGCGGGCCCGTCCGGCACCCTGCGTTTCACCGGCCTGCCCGGCCGTCTCAAGGACGTCGAGATCTGGCTCCCGCACAACGAGACCACCGAGCTCGTCGCCCTGCGCACCGACGCCGCCGTGCAGCCCGTGCCGGACCGGGGGCGGCGGGTGTGGCTGCACCACGGCAGCTCGATCAGCCAGGGGTCGGACGCCGCGAGCCCCACCGCCACCTGGCCCGCCCGTGCGGCCGGGCTCGGCGCGGTCGAGCTGGTCAACCTGGGGCTGGGCGGGAACGCGCTGCTCGACCCGTTCACCGCGCGGGCCGTCCGGGACACGCCCGCCGACCTGATCAGCCTCAAGATCGGCATCAACCTGGTCAACGCCGACCTGATGCGCCTGCGTGCCTTCACCCCGGCGGTGCACGGGTTCCTCGACACCGTCCGCGAGGGGCATCCCCGCACGCCGCTGCTGGTCGTCTCGCCCCTCTACTGTCCCGTCCACGAGGTCACCCCGGGGCCCAGCGCCTTCGACCCGGCCGCGCTGCGGAACGGGCGCGTACGGTTCCTGGCCACCGGCGACCCCGCCGAGCGCGCCGCCGGGAAGCTGACCCTCGGCGTGATCCGGGAGGAGCTGGCCGGCGTCGTACGCCTGCGGGCGGCCGAGGACCCGAACCTGCACCACCTCGACGGCCGCGCCCTCTACGGCGAGGCGGACTTCGACGAGCTGCCGCTCCCGGACGGCCTCCATCCGGACGCGGCCGCCCACCTGCGCATCGGCGACCGCTTCGCCGAGCTGGCCTTCGGCTCCGGCGGGCCGTTCTCGGCGCCTTCGGGTCCTTGACGAGGGTTGTCGGGTACTGCACGATCTGGGGAGGAATCTTGCTGACCTGCCTACGGCCGTGAGGACTCGTGAGCCAGCGGTACCAGGCGGGCGCCCGGCGGGCGCTTCGGCGGGGGGCCGGGGTGGGTGACCGGGATGAGCGCGTCCATGGTGCCGGGCGTCGGGCCCGAGCCTGCCGTGACCGGCGATCCGGCCCGCCCGCGAGGCCGCCACCGCAGTCGACACCGCGGTCGCCACCGCTCCCCGACCGTCCACCGGCCTCACCTACGAAGGGTCTCCTGATGACGCTCGCCTCCCGGCTCGGCCACGCCCCCGACGACCGGCTGCTCATCGTCAACGCCGACGACTACGGCATGAGCAGGTCGGCCAACCTCGGCATCACCTCGCTCCTGCGCGCCGGGGCGATCAGTTCGGCCACGCTGATGACGCCCTGCCCGTGGGCGCCGCAGGCCGCCGCCGAGGCCAAGGGCTTCGACGTCGGGGTGCACCTGACGCTGACCAGCGAGTGGGAGGGCTACCGCTGGGGCCCGGTCACCCGGGACCACCCCGTCACCACCCTGGTGGACGAGAGCGGCTGCTTCCCCCGCGACTGCGCCTCCTTCGAACGGGCCGCCGACCCGGACGAGGTCCGGATCGAGATCGTCAACCAGATCCGCAAGGCCGTCGCGCTCGGCCTGGACCCCTCCCACGCCGACAACCACATGGGCAGCCTGTACGGCCTGGCCACCGGACGCCACTTCCTGGACGTCGTCCTACCGGTGTGCGCCGAGTACGGCCTGCCCTTCCGCCTGCCCCGCTCACTGGCGGGCACCGGCGCGCCGGAGGAACTGGAGCCCGTGGCGCGGGCCCTGGCCGCGGCCGCCGACGAGGCCGGGGTGGTGATCCTCGACCACCTGTGGTCGCTGCCCTTCCACCAGTCCGACGGCGAGGACTACGACTCGCTCAAGAAGGACATGATCGAGCTGCTGCGCGCGCTGCGGCCGGGTGTGACGGAGATCTACATCCATCCCTTCGAGGACACCGACGAGCTGCGCGCGATCATGCCGGGCGCGGCCAAGCGCGGGTGGGAGCTGGGCCTGTTCACCGACCCCGACGTCCGCGAGGTCCTGGACGCCGAGGACGTCAAGATGATCGGCTGGCTGGACCTGCGGGCCGCGCAACGCGGGCAGCGCCCCTGACCCCTACCCGGGCCGTCCTCCGGAACCCAGGGCTTCCGGGGTCAGGGGCGGCGGGTCGCGGTGACGTCGAGTTCCAGCACCACCTTTCGGGCGACCAGGAGCGCGGTCGCGGCGTTCCAGTTGACGCCCCAGTCCAGGCGGTCGATCGTGGCGCCGCCGCCGAAGCGGACCCGGTCGCCGTCGCCGGTCAGCGTGAGGTCCAGGGCGACCGGCTGGGTCACGCCGCACATGGTCAGGTCGCCGGTGAGCCGGAACGCGGCCTCGCCGGTCCGTTCGGCGCCGGTCGAGGTGAAGGTGATGGACGGGTGGTCGCCGACGCGCAGGAACCTGCCGCGCAGGTGCCCGTCGCGCTGCTCGCTGCCGGTGCGGATGCTGTGCGACCGGATCGCGAGCCGGACATCGGACCTCGACGGGTCGTCGCCGTCGAGGCGCAGAGCGCCTTCGAAGTCGTCGAACCGCCCGCGTACCCTGGAGGCCATCGTGTGCCGGGCGACGAAGCCGATCCGGGTGCCGGTGGGGTCGATCACGTAGTCGCCGGTGAGCGTGCTGAGGCTGGTCGTGCTGGTCATCGCTGTTCGCTCCTGGAGGGGAAGGGTGCCGTCTCGGTCGTACGACGACGCACCGCCGCCGAATGTCAGGCGGCGTACGGCCTGACGTTTGGCGGGGCCGTCTCGTCGTACTGCCGCAGGACGAACACGACACGAGGAAGGCCGGCGACACCATGACCACCCCATCCGACCCTGGCCTGGACGCGATCATGAGCGAGCGGCGGCAGCTCATCAACCTGGCCTACCGGCTGCTGGGCTCGCTGGCCGACGCCGAGGACGTCGTCCAGGAGACCTACGCCCGCTGGTACGCCATGTCGCGGGAGCAGCAGGAGGCGATCGACGTCCCGGGCGCCTGGCTGACCAGGGTCGCCGGGCGTATCTGCCTGGACCTGCTCGGCTCGGCGCGTGCCCGCCGCGAGCGCTACGTCGGCGAATGGATCCCCGAACCGCTCCCGGACCGCGCGGAATGGCCCGGCGACGACCCGGCCGACCGGGTGACCCTGGACGAGTCGGTCAACATGGCCTTCCTCGTCGTCCTGGAGTCGATGACCCCGGCCGAGCGGGTCGCGTTCATCCTGCACGACGTCTTCCGCTACCCCTTCGCCGAGGTGGCCGAGGTCGTCGGCCGTACTCCGGCGGCCTGCCGCCAGCTGGCCTCCTCGGCCCGCGGCCGTATCCGGGCCGCGCGGGCCCCGGTGACGCCGGTGGCCCGGCAGGCGGGCATCGTCCGGGGGTTCAAGCAGGCGTGGGAGGCCAAGGACATCAAGGCCCTGGTCGCCCTGCTCGATCCCGACGCCACCGGCGTCGCCGACGGCGGCGGCCTGGTCAGCGCCGTGCTGGAGCCGGTCGAGGGCGGCGAGCGGATCGCGCGCTACCTGGTCGACCTCGCCGAGCGGGCGCCGGGCCTGACGATCCTGGAGCGCACGGTCAACGGCCAGCCCGGCCTGGTGGCCCAGCAGGACGGCGTCACGGTGGTGGTGATGGCCTTCGAGGTGGTGAACGACCGGATCAGGCACTTCTGGGCCGTACGCAACCCCGACAAGCTCCGCCCGTGGACGGCGGGCTGACCGCCGTCGGAACCGGGCGCCCAGGAGGCGGCTACGCGGGGTCCGTGGGCACCAGGTAGCGGCGTTTGCGGTCGGTGAGGTCGAGCAGCCGGCCGCCGTTGGCCTCGATGACGCGCCGGGAGGCGGTGTTCGTCCGGTCGCACATGACCAGCGCGCTGGTGACGCCCAGCCGCCGCGCGATCGGCAGCGCCGCCGCGAGCATCGCCGTCGCGTGCCCCCGCCGCCGGGCGCCGGGCCGCACGTCGTAGCCGATGTGGCCGCCCAGCCGCTCCAGCGCCGGGGTGAGCCGGTGGCGGACGGCCAGCCTGCCCAGGAAACGTTCGCCGTCCACCCACCACAGCGTCGTCATGGGCACGAACCCGTCGCGGACGCCCGCCTCGGTGCGCTCGCCGAGCAGCCGCGCCACGTACGCGGCGAAGCCCGCCCGGCCGGTCAGCGCCTCGGGATCGACGTCCTGGACGAACCACGGGACCGGGAAGTCCCGGTCGGCCCGGAACTCGGCCACCGCCGCCAGGAACGAGGGCCGCAACCGCTCGGAGGGATCGACGAGACCCGGCAGACCCGGCATGACGACCATGATGCCGGGCGGCCGGTCAGGACGGCGACGGGGTTTTCGCGGTGGCCCGGTCGAAGAGGTCGACGAGCTCGGTGGCGCAGTGGTCGGGGTCGAGGCCACCGGCGACCCGGTCGGCCACCGCGTCGATGGCGGCGCGCAGGGCCATGGCCATCAGGACGCTGTCGAACGCCCGGAACGCCCCCGTACGCCGGCCGTCCTCGAACAGGGCGGCCAGCCGGCCGATCGCGGCGTCCCGCTCACCGCCCCCCACGGGCGTGCGGTTGAACGCGATCTGCTGGACCGCGCGCACGTGGGCGGGGTGGGCGGCGATGAAGGCGACGTTCGCCCTGATGAACGCCTCAAGCTGGGCGCGGGCCCCGGAGGCGGCCTCGATCGCCGGCCGCATGGAGGCGGCGGCGTCGGTGACGACCTGCCGGACGACGGCCTCGAAGAGCTGGTCCTTGGTGGAGAAGTGGTAGGAGATGAGCCTCTTGCTGCTGAGCCCGGCGCGCTCGCAGATGGAGTCGAAGGTGGTCTCCGCGTAACCCCGCTCGGCGAGCACGGCGATCGCCGCCGCGGCGATCTGGGCCTTCCGGGCCTCGGTGGCCGCCTGACGGGTTCCGGAGCTCTCCATGTCAGCCCAGCTTGCCACGCCTCGGGAACGCCTCGCGCACGGCACGTCGGTTGACGACGACCGCGACGGCGGCGACCAGGAGGCCGACCACGCCCTGCTCGGCCTTCATCCACAGCGGATAGCCGCTGTCCGGCGCGAGGAGGATGAGCACGATGCCGACGGGCGCGGCGAGGGAGACGAAGCGGATGCGCACGTAGGCGGCCCGCCTGCCCCGCGCGGCCTGTCCGGCGAGGGCGACGAGCCAGGCGGAGGCCGCGGCGACGGCGGCGGCGCGTACCCACACCACCCAGTTGCCGCCGACGACGGCGGCGACGCCGAGCGTCGCGATCGAGACGACGAGGACGGCGACGAAGAGACCGCGGACGAGCGGCCAGACCTTGTTGTTATCCATGCGGATAAATTTATTCGCTTGGATAAGAAAACGCGCGCGGGATCCGGCGTCCGGCTAATTCCTTTGCCCGCGGCGCGGCGGGCCGGTCATGATCGATCATGACCGTGACACCCGAGGTGCTGACCTACTACGCACAGGACCTGGAGCATGATCGGCTACGCGAGGGCCGCGGCCGCCTGGAGTTCTGGCGCACCCAGGACGTGCTCCGCCGCACACTGCCCCCACCCCCGGCCAGAGTCCTCGACGTCGGCGGCGGCACCGGCGTGCACGCCGAATGGCTGCTGGCCGACGGCTACGAGGTGACCCTGCTCGACCCGGTCCCGTTGCACGTGGAGCGGGCGGCCGGAGTGCCGGGGCTGCGCGCCGCGCTTGGGGACGCGCGCCGGCTGCCGGTGCCCGATCAGGGCGCGGACGTCGTTCTGCTGCTGGGCCCGCTCTACCATGTGGCCGAACGGGCCGACCGGATGCGGGCCCTGCGCGAGGCGCGGCGCGCCGTACGACCCGGCGGGCTCGTGGCGGCGGCCACCATCAACCGGCACGCGGCCGTGCTCGACACCGTCCACCTGGGGACGTACCTGGAGGAACCCCAGCGGGAGGCGGCCCGAGCCGCCGCGGCGCACGGCGTCATGCGCTCACCCCGGCGCGGATTCACCGCCTACTTCCACCAGCCGGACGAGGTGTGCGCCGAGTTCGCCGACGCCGGCCTCCCCGGCGCCGCGCAGTACGGTCTGGAAGGCCCTTTCTGGCTCTACGGCGACGTCGCCGACTGGCTCGACGACCCCGCCCGCCGGACCCTGCTCCTGGACGCCCAGCGCTCGATGGAGTCGGAGCCCTCGCTGCTGGGCGTCAGCGGCCACCTGCTGACCGTCGCCCGCCGGGAGTCCTGAGCCTTTTCCTACACGCCCTTGACGGCGGTGCGGGTGGCCGGCGTCTCCTTCGTGCTGGACCGGCTGACCGGGCCGGACGCGGCCTGCCGGCCTCGACCTAGACGGCACCACGTACGCCCGGATCCCGAAGGGCGGCCTGTCGCGGCCGTTCCTGTTCCTGGGGTCGGCGGGCCACCCGCCCGGCGGGCGCGACAACTCGTGGGACCGCGACTGGAGGTGCTGTCCGGCTGGAAGCGGTGGCTGCTGCTGCCCGGCGCGGACCTCCAGACGTTCACCGACGTGCCGCTGCCGGCCGGGCCCGAGGTCCGGTTCTGCGCGCCCGAGCGGAAGGACTGCCGGTGAACGGCGACCCGGTCCGGGGTGACGCGGTCGGTTGAGGCGGTCGGTCGAGGCGGTCAGTCGAGGCGGTCGAGCAGGTCGTCGAGGGCCTGGGTGAGGGCCGCGGAGGTGGCGGGGGTGAACCAGGTGGTGCGGATACGCTCGTTGCTGCCGTTCGGGGTCTCGTGGTCGGCCGCGAGCTGCCGCAGCGAACGGCTCTCGTCGCCCAGGGCGCGCCCGAGGTCCTGGAAGAGGCCGCGGACGTAGCGTTCGGCGACCTCGGCGGGGAGGCCGTGGCCGGCGGCCCACGAGGTGAGCGTGGCGAGGTAGGACAGGTGGGTGGTCAGCGTCGCCGACAGCGCGGAGAAGACGTTGAAGGCGGCCTCGTCCTCGACCGGCAGCACCCCGCCCAGGCGGTCGAAGAGGGCGTCCACCGCCGGGTGCGCCGGGCAGGTCACCGTGACCGATTCGCGGTCGCGGACGGCGGGCATGGGGATGGCCCGTACCAGCGTGGCGCCGGTGGCGAGTTGCCCGCGCAGGTCGTCGTTCGCGACGCCGGCCATCACGTTGACCACGATCCGGTCGTCGTCCACGCGCAGGCCGGCCAGCGCCTCGTGCCGGTCCGGCGGGCGTACGGCGACGATGACCAGCTCCGAACGGTCCACCACCTCCTGGTTGCCGGCGCAGACCCGGACGCCTTCGTACCGCTCCGACAGCTCCTTGGCGGCGCGCGCTCCGCGTGGGGAGAGGAACACCTCGGGACGCTCGCCGGGCGCCTCGCACAGGCCCGTCACGATGGCCCGGCCGATCTCGCCCACCCCGATGACCCCGATCCGCTGCACCAAGTCTTCCTCCCGATCCGTGGTCGTACGTACTACAGCAGTCTGTACCGTTACTTCGGTTGCTGGCGGGATTCAGCGCGGAGACCGGTGTCCATAGCGTTGTCCTCATGAGCGATCCGTACAGAATTGACACATATGAGCGGGCGGCGCACAGCCCGCGGACCCGGCCGCGGCGATCGGCGTCGCGCCCCCTGCTGTGGATCATGGCGGTGGGCGGCGCGTCGGTGAACGTGGCGGCCAATATCGTCATGCGGGGCGATCTGACCGCCCTCGGGCTGGCGTCGGGCGTGGTGGGCGTGGCGGGCATCGCCGGGCTGCTGATCCTGCGCTTCGCCGGGGGCCGGTCGTGAGCGCGGTCGTGAGGCCCGTCATGGAGGCGGTCGTCACGCTGGAGCGCGTGAGCAAGACCTACGGTGACGTGGTCGCCCTCGACGACGTCACGCTGGCCTTCCCGCGCGGCCGGTTCGTGGCCGTGATGGGGCCGTCGGGCTCGGGGAAGAGCACCCTCCTGCAGGCCGCCGCGGCCCTGGAGCCGCCGACGTCCGGCGAGATCACCATCTGCGGCGCCGAGGTCACCCGCATGTCGGAGACCAGGCGCACGGAGTGGCGCAGGAAGCACCTGGGCTACGTGTTCCAGTCCTACAACCTGCTGCCCACCGTGACCGTCGAGGACAACGTCACGTTGCCGTTGCGGATGGCCGGGGTTCGCCCGGACCGGGCCTGGCTCGGCGAACTGGTCGACCGGATGGGCCTGCGCGACCGGATGCGGCACCTGCCCACGGAGTTGTCGGGCGGCCAGCAGCAGCGGGCGGCGATCGTCCGGGCCCTGGCCGCGCGCCCCGACGTGGTGTTCGCCGACGAGCCCACCGGCGCCCTCGACCTGCGCAGCGCCGCCCACGTGCTGGACCTGCTGCGCGAGCTGGTCGACGACCTGGGCCAGACCGTCGTCATGGTCACCCACGACCCGGCCGCCGCGGCCCGCGCGCACGACACCGTGGTCATGGCCGACGGGCGGGTCCTCGACGTCCTGCCCGCCCCGACCGCCGAGGACCTGGCCGTCCGGCTGGCGCGGCTGAGCGAGGAGCGGGTCGCATGATCAGGCTCGCGCTGGCGCTCGCCAAGGCGGGCGGGCTGGTCGTGGTGTTCGCGGCGGTGCTGGGCGGGATGGCGCTGGTGACCGGGACCGGGGTGCTGGTGGACTCGGCCTTCCGCGCGCAGCCGCCCCTGCGGCTCTCGGGCGCGGACGTGCTGGTCTCGGCCCGGCAGACGATCCCGCTGAAGGAGGAGCCGGACATCGCGCTGCCCGAACGCGCCAGGATCCCCGGCTCGCTGGTCGCCTCGGCGTCCGGGGTGCCCGGCGTGGCGGCCGTGGCTGGTGACCTCGCCTTTCCCGCCGCCGTCGGGTCCGGGACGGCCGGGCGGACCGCCGACCCGGCCACCGCCGGGCACGGCTGGTCGTCCCTGGCGCTGAGCGGCCGGATCACCGCCGGGCGGGCGCCGCGCGCCGCCGACGAGATCGCGGTGAGCGGCGCGCGGGTCGGCGACCGGCTGCGGCTGACGGCGGCCGGCACGCCGGGCACCTACCGGGTGAGCGCCGTGGTGGACGCCCCCGGCGTGTACTTCACCGACGCCGTCGCCACCGCCCTGGCCGCCCGGACGGCGGGCCGGGCGCGGACGGTGGACCTCGTCGCGGTCCGCGCGGAGCCCGGCGTCTCCCCCGAGACGCTGGCCGCCCGGCTGAAGGCCCGCCTGGGCGACGGCTACGAGTACGCCACCGGCCGGGACCGGGCCGACGCGGAGTCGCCGGGCGCGGCGGCCGGCCGCGGGCTGCTGCTGGTCCTGCCCTCCTCGATCGGCGGGATCAGCCTGCTGGTGGTCGGGTTCGTGGTGGGCGGTGGCCTGGCGCTGTCGGTCAACCGGCAGCGCCGCGACCTCGCCCTGCTGCGCGCGGCCGGCGCGACGCCGCGTCAGGTGCGCAGGCTGGTGGCCGTCCAGGCCGCGGCGGCGGCGCTGCCGGCCGTGCCGTTCGGGGCCGCGCTCGGCTACTTCCTGGCCGCCCGCTTCGGCGAGCTGCTGGCCGGGATCGGGCTGATTCGCGCGGACCAGCCGCTGGTGTACGGGCCGCTGCCGGCCGTGGCCGCGACGCTGCTGCTGCTCGGCGTCACGCGGGTGGCCGCGTGGGCGGGGTCGCTGCGGGTCTCGCGCATGCCGGTGGTCTCCGGGCTGCCCGAGCCGCGCACGCCGTCGCCGGGGCGGACCCGGGCGGGGCTGCTGCTCATGCTCGCCGCGCTGGCGCTGTCCGTGACGCCGCTGTTCGTGCGGAGCGAGGCGGGCATGATCGGTCCGGGCATCGCGTCGATCGTCGCGGTGATCGGCCTGGCGCTGGCCGGCCCGCGGCTGGTGCAGGAGGTGGCCAGGGCGGTGTCCGGGTCGCGGCTCATGACGCGGCTGCCCGGCCCGCTGTGGCTGGCGGTGCACAACTCCCACGGGTACGCGCTGCGCACCGCCGGGGCCGTGGCCGCCCTCGGCATGGTCCTCACGCTCGGCCTCAGCGTGGTGCTCTCCCAGACCACGATGGAGAGGGCGCGCGCCGACGAGGTCGCCCTGGGCCTGCGCGGCCTCGTCACGATCACCGCTCCGGAGCTCGGCGGCGTCCCGCGCGACCTGCTGGCCGACGTGCGGTCGCGGACGAAGGCGGCGGGCATGGCGATGACGACCGTGGTCACCGAGCCGCTGCTGACCGGCGACAGCCCCGCCCTGATGGCCAGGCCCGCCATGGCGCTCGGCCCGGACGCCGAGGGCCTGGTCGACCTGGACCTCGCCGACGGCGGCCTGTCCGGACTCAAGGGCGCGGCCGTCGCGGTGGAAGAGGGCCTGGGCCAGGTGGGCCGGACCATGGACATGATCATGGGCGACGGCGCGCGGGTGCGGGCGCGGGTGGCCGCCACCTACCGGCGCGGCCTCGGGTTCGGCCCGATCGTGGTCTCCCGCGACCTGGCCGCCGCGCACACGACGACCGGCCTGGACAGCGCGGTGCTGGCCCGTCCTGCCGACTTCGGCGACCTCGCGAGCCGCCCCGGGCTGCGCTTCGACAGCCGCGCCGCGGGACCGCAGGCCGCCATGGCCTCGGCCCAGACGCTGGTGAACGTGGCCGTGCTCGCCGTGCTGCTGGGCTACGTGCTGGTGGCGGTCGCCAACCGGCTGGTGGCGACGACGACCGCGCGCCGGGAGGAGTTCGCCGGGCTGCGCGCGATCGGCCTGACCCGGCGTCAGCTCAGGCGGGTGGTGCGCTGGGAGGCGCTGCTCGTGGGCGCCGGGGCGTCGCTGTCGGGGCTGGTGCTGTCGGCGGTGCCGCTGGTGCTGCTGAGCGTGGGCTTCCTGGCCCGCCCGCTGCCTGCCGGGCCGTTGTGGCTGGTCCCGGCCTCTATCCTGGCAGTGATGACGATTGTGTCCCTCGCGATGGAGCTACCCGCCCGGAAGATCATGACGTGACGTGAAAGCTCTGTGGCGGTTCGTTCGGTATCACTTGATCGTGTTCGCGTCGGCCCTGGCGGCGATGGTCTCGCTGGCGGTGCTCGCTGTGGGCCTGGCGCTCGTCCCGGTGGGCGGGGCGGGGCTGGTCCTGGTGCCGCGCATGATGGCGGTGCTCCACCGGTGGACCGAGTGGCAGCGCGTGCAGGCCGGCGCGGTGCTGGGGGTCGCCGTGCCGGCCCGTCCGGCGCCGCCCGCCGTGACCGGGGTGCGCGACCAGTGGCGGCAGCTCCTCATGGGCACGCGGGCCAGGCGTGACCTGCGCTGGACGGCGCTGCACGTCGTCATGGGCCTGCCCGCCGCGCTGGCCGCGCTCGGGGTGGCCGGGCTGCTGGTGAACCCCGTGCTGGAGGCCCCGCTGTGGTGGTTGTTCCCCGCGGACGACCCGCTGCGGCTGCTGGTGGCCCTCCCGGTCACCGGATGGGAGCAGGCGATCGGCATGGGCGTCGCGCAGGTCGTCCTGGCCGCGCCGCTGGCCTGGTGGGCGCTGCCGCGGCTGGCCCGGCTGCACGCCCGCGCCTGCCTGGCCGCGCTCGCCCCCTCGGAGGCCGACCGGCTGGCCGAGCGGGTCGGCGAGCTGACCGAGAGCAGGTCGAACGTCCTCGACGCGCACGCCGCCGAGCTGCGCCGCATCGAGCGCGACCTGCACGACGGCACCCAGGCCCGGCTGGTCGCCATCGCGATGCGGCTGGCCATGGCCCGCGAGGCGCTCGACGACGACGGCGGGCCCGTCGGCCGGCTGTTGAAGGACGCGCACGAGGGCGCCGAGGAGGCGATGACCGAGTTGCGGCAGGTGATCCGCACGATGTACCCGCCCGTCCTGGCCGACCGGGGTCTGGCCGGGGCCGTGGCCGCCGTGACGGCGAAGGCCGGGGTGCCCGTCGAGACGGACGTGAGCGGCCTCGGCTCCGTACCCGCCGCGGTCGAGACGGCGGCCTACTTCATCGTGGCCGAGGCCGTCACGAACGCCGCCAAGCACAGCGGCGCCGGCCGCGTCACCGTACGGCTGACGTCGGGGCGTACACTGCGCATCGAGATCTGCGACGACGGCAAGGGCGGCGTGGACGAGAGCCGCGGCACCGGCGTCACCGGAATCCGCAGCAGGGCCGCCGCGCTCGACGGCGCAGTCACCATCGACAGCCCTCTCGGAGGGCCCACCCGTCTCGTCGTGGAGCTGCCATGCGCGTCGTGATCGCCGAGGACAACGTTCTGCTCTCGACCGGGCTGGAGCTGCTGCTGACCAGCAAGGACATCGAGGTGGCCGCGGTCGTGCCGGACGCCGGCGGCCTCATGGACGCCGTCGCCGCGCACCGGCCCGACCTGGTGATCGCCGACGTGCGGCTGCCGCCGTCCTTCCGCGACGAGGGCATCAGGGCCGCCGTCGCCCTCCGGAACGCCGACCCCACCCTGCCCATCCTGGTCCTGTCCCAGTACGTCGAGCGCATCTACGCCCGCGAGCTGCTCGCCCACGGCTCCGGCGGCGTCGGCTACCTGCTCAAGGACCGGGTCAGCCGGGTGAGCCAGTTCGTCGAGGACGTCCGCCGGGTCGCCGCGGGCGGCACGGTCATGGACCCCGAGGTCATCGCCCAGCTCATGATGGGCCGGGGCGACGGCCTGGACAGCCTCACGGCGCGGGAACGCGAAGTGCTGTCCTGGATGGCCCAGGGACTGAGCAACAACGAGATCGGGCAGCGGTTGACCGTCACCGACAATGCGGTGCACAAGCACATCGGCAGCATCTTCGCCAAGCTCGGACTGGCGGTCTCGGACGGCGGCCACCGCCGAGTGCTGGCCGTCCTGACCTTCCTCGACGGCCAATAACCCTCCCACCACGCAAACCCCCTCAAGCACGGCCTCTCCCCCATCCCCCCTTTGCCCCAACACGCCCCTTCGCCCCTTCGCCCCTTCGGCCCTTTGCCCCTTAAACCCCTCCCCGATCACCCCCTCCCCCATCGCCTTCCCTCGTCCCGGAACGCCCCTCCCCCTGACATGAGAGGGCTGCGCACCTCGGCTCACCCCGGGTACAGGCGGTCGTGTACGGCGTTGTGGACGTCGGGCGGGAGCGGGCCCTTGGTTGCGGCGGTGATGTTGGCCCGCAGGTGCGCGGCCTGGGCCGAGCCGACGATCAGGGAGTGCAGCTCCGGGCGGCCGAGGATGTACCGCAGCAGAAGTTCGGTCACCGGGGCGCCGTCCGCCAGCTCGTCCAGCCGGGCGGCGGCCAGTCGCGCGTGGCGGTCGGCCAGCGGGCGGCGGATCGGCTCCGGCACGGCCTCGGGCGGCGGCACCAGCGAGCGGGCGACCGAGCCGCGGGCGATCGTCCCCGCACCGGCTGCCGCCGCGGCCCCGGCGAACTCCTCGTGGGAACGGTCGAGCGCCGAGTACGGCAGCAGGAACACGTCGAACACCCCCATCGCGAGGTGGTCGGGCAGGTGGGGCAGCTCCCCCGACATGCCGGTGAAGCGGATCGCGCCCTCGTCCTGGAGCGCCCGCATCTCGGCGACGGTGTCCTCGGCCTCCATCACGGCGACGCTCGGGCTCAGATGGACCATCAGGACGTCGAGGTGGTCGGTACGCATCCGGCGCAGGCTGCGCTCGACGCACGCGCGGACGTTCGCCCTCGTGTAGACGTGCGCCGGGTCGCCGCCCGTGACCGGGCAGCCGCACTTGCCCATCAGGACGAACTCGTCGCGGCGGTGGGAGATCCAGCGGCCGATGTGCTCCTCGGCCTCGCCGTAGTCGGGTGAGGTGTCGATGAGGTTGATGCCCGCGTCGAGGGCCTCGTTCAGGACGGTGCGGGCTTCGTCGTCGTTCACCGGCGGGCCCCACGCCTCCGGCCCGCGCAGCTCCATGGCTCCGTAGCCGAGACGGCTCACCCGCAGGCCGGTACGGCCGAGTGTCGCGGTCGGCAGCGTCACGTCGCCGTCCTCCTGGTCGAAGGGGTGGTGGGGGGACGGTCCGGCGGGTGGCCGGGGCCGCAGATGTGCATGTCGCGCCTTCCGGTGTGGTGGTGGGAGGGGCTAGGTGTGGTGGTTGGGGGGCTAGGTGTGGTGGTTGGAGGGGCTAGAAGTCCATGTCGCCGCCGCCGGGCATGCCGGCCGGAGCAGCAGGGGTCTTCTCGGGCTTCTCGGCGATGACGGCCTCGGTGGTGAGGAAGAGCGCCGCGA
>NZ_BMRC01000046.1 GCF_014648435.1 Nonomuraea spiralis | reverse complement strand
TCGCGGTTGGCGGCGGGGAAGGAGAGCAGGATCCAGTCGTCGGCCTTCATGTCGACGCCGTTCCAGTGCATGTCGTGTTTGACGAGGCGGGCCATGGTGACGGGGGCGTAGGCGCGCAGGAGTTCTTCCATGGCGGTGGGCAGGAGGGCGGGTTCGGCGACCAGGCGCCGGCGGTCCGCGGGGGTCTTGGCCAGGTGCCAGAGTGAGGCGCCGATGGCGCTCCAGGTGGTGTCGATGCCCGCGATCAGCAGCAGGGCGATCGTGCCCGCGACGTGCCCGGCCTCCAGCTTGTGGCCGTACAGTTCGGCGTCGATGAGGTAGGTCGTCAGGTCGTCGCGCGGGTGGTCCACGTGGTCGCGGATCTGCTCCAGCAGGTAGTCGAAGAGCCGGTCCATGTTGGCGATCCGCTGCTCGGGCGGCAGGTTGACGCCTTCGAGGGCGTTCTCGATGAACTCGCGGAAGCGCGGGCCGTCCTCCGGAGGGAAGCCCAGCATGTCGGCGATCACCCGCATCGGGATGTGCTGGGCGTAGTCGCGGGCCGCGTCCACGACGTCCTGGCCCTCCAGGCCGTCGATCAGCTCGTGGCACAACGCCCGGGTCGACTCCTCGCGGCGGGCGACGGCCGTCTTGGTGAAGGCCGGGAGCAGCAGCTTGCGGGCGTCGTGGTGGAAGGGCGGGTCGGACGAGATCGGCGGCGTGCCGCCCACCGGGGCGCTCTCGGGCGGCGGGCGGAAGTTGCTCATGATGATCGAGCGGGAGGAGAACCGATCGGTGTCGTAGGCGATGGCCGCGACGTCCTCGTAGCGGGTGGGGAGCCAGCCGCCGCCGAACCGGTCGGTGCGGGCGATCGGGCAGCGTTGCCGCAGGTCGTCCTGGATCGGGTACGGGTCGGCGGCCCACTCCGGCTCCAGGTGGGAGAAGTCGGTCGCCCAGTCCGAGACCGGGCCGGTGACGATCTCGCTGCGGGTGCCGGCCCGCTCGTCCTCGCCGGGCTCGTCGAAGCTCTTCACGAACCGCTCGTCCACGCTCATGTCACGCCTCCCCGACCAGGTCGATCGCGTGCTCCGGGCAGTTGGAGACGGCCAGCCGCGCCGTACGCTCCTGGCCGGGGCCCACCGTGCCGTCGCCGAGGACCGTTCCGTAACCTTCGTCGTCCTCGCCGAACAGGTCGGGGGCGAGGTCGTAGCAGCGGCCATGTCCCTGGCAGCGCCCGGGGTCGATCTGTGCTTTCACGGCGTTCCTTCGTGCGGTGGGGCGGGGGAGAGGGCGGCGACGACGCGGGTGAGCAGCGTGGCCCACTCCTCCTCGCCGACCTGGTACGGCTCCGGCGCGATGAGCGCGCTGCCCATCGCGAGCAGGAGGCAGAAGTGGGCGATCGCGTCCGGCGACAGCCCGGGGTCCAGCTCGCCGCCGGCCTGTCCGGCGCGGACGAGGTCGGCGAGCCGGCCGGCGCGTTCGCCGACGTAGTCGCGCATGGCAAGGGCCACGTCCTCGTCGCGGCGGGCGGCGACCAGCGCCTCGACGGTGAGGTCGCCGCCGGTGTCACGGGGGCGGGGGAGCCGGCGGCCGGCGGCGAGGAGCAGGTCGGCGACCGGACGGCCGGGCTCGTCGTCGAACAGCCCGGCCATCAGCCGCCGGCCGTGCGCGCCCAGCGCGGCCACCAGCAGTTCGGCCTTGGAGCCGAAGTGGGCGTACAGGGCGCCGTTGCTCACGCCCGCGCCGGCGGCGATGTCGGCGACGCGGGTGCCGTCGTAGCCGCGCCTGGCGAAGACGTCGGCGGCGGCGCGCAGCAGGCGTTCCCGCGTCTCGGCGGCGGTGACGCCGGCGATACGTCCCATGCACGAATTAAAAGATCGTTCATTTCATTCGTCAAGAGCAGGCTCCGATCCCGTTTCGGGCTTCATTTCCGTCATGGGCTCCTATTCCGTGATGGGCGCCTTCACCACCAGCACCTCCTCTCCCGCCGCGCCGCTCAGCCGGACCGACAACTCCCACACCCCGGCCATCGGGAACAGCTCGCCCTCGGCCGCGTACCGGCCGGGTTGCCGCTGGTCGGCGGTGATCTCCGGGGTGGCGTGGCCCATGCCGGGCATCACGGTCGACAGCGTCACGGTGTGCGGGTCGCCGGAGGTCACCCGTACCTCGGCCGCCACGCGGCCCGTCGTCGGCCTCGGGATCGAGACCGTGACGGCGTACCGGGTGCCGACGCTGGTCAGGGTGAGCGGGGCGGGGCCGGAGCCGCGCGCGTACAGGAACAGCGCCAGGGCCGCCGCCAGCAGGGCGGCGACGGCCAGGACCCGCCTCATCCGAGGGCCTCCGTGACGTCGACGGTGAAGGGCACGGTCACGATTCGGTCGCCGGTCGCGTACTGGGCCCAGGCCAGGTAGCGGCCCGGGGCCGGGAAGCTGAAGGTGAAGCGCAGCCGCGGCGCCGGAACGCCCATCTCGTGCACGTGGCCGAGGAACGTGCCGTCCTGGCTGCGTACGATCAGGTGCCCCGACATGCCCAGCCACTGGCGTGGCGTGACGCCGATGCCCAGCTCGATCGCCGCCGGACGGCCCGCGACCGGCGCGGACGGCCGTACGACGGGGGTGGCCGCCGGCGCGGGCGGCGGCGGGGCGGCCACCGCGTGCCCGGCGACCTGGAACACGCCGCTGAGCAACTGGCCGCCGGAGTCCTCGCGTTCCAGCTCCGCGTAGGCCAGGAACCGGCCCGGCCGGTCGGCGCGCAGCCGGACCTCCAGCCGCCCCGGCGCGGTGCGCAGCGGGTGCAGGTGCCGGAAGTACGCGCCGTCCTCGCTGGTGACGACCACGTGCGCGAGCGCCTCGTGATGCAGGACGAGATCGTCCACCGGATACCCGGTCGAGCCGTCGGTGAGGTCGAGGCGCAGGGTGAACTCCTGACCGGCCGCCGGACGGGCCGGGAAGGCCGTCACCCGCCCCTGCGCGAACGGCCGCCCGGCCGCCTGCGTGCTCACCGTGGGCACGGCGCCGTCGGCCGGCGGGGGCGGCAGCATGGGTTCGAACACGACGACCATCGCGGCCACGGTCACCGCGGCCGCCGCGCCCCCGGCCAGCACCATCGCCGGCGTCCTGCGTGACAGCGCGCCGGTCAGCAGGCCGCCGACCAGCAGCAGCCCCGCCACGAGCAGGCCGCCGTAGATCAGGAACTCACCGGCGGAGCCGCGGTTCACCAGGACCCGGAACGGCAGCACGGCGACCTCGTCGCCCGCCGTCAGCCGGAGCTCGTGCGGCCCGGTGCGCTCCACCGGCAGCTCGACGTAGCGGGGGTCGCGGGCGGCCTGCGCGGTGGCGGTGACCTTGTGGCCGTCCTCGACCGAGCGCACCTCCAGGCCGACCCGCGGCCCGGTCGCCGGTTCGTACGCGATCAGGCCGATCAGCAGCGGCCCCGGCACCCGCGAGGTGGCCTTGACCACGACCGTGAGCTCCGCGCCGGCGATCGTCTGGGCGAAGCGCAGGTCCGCCCCGGCCGCGACGTTGTGGGCCGCGGCCGGTACGGCGCCCGCGAGCAGCAGGACGACGGCGAGACAGAGGACCCGGAGCAGCCGGGTCATGCCCGGCCGGCGTCGGCCGCGTCCGCGGGCAGGGCGTTCGGCAGGAACAGCGCGCCGAGCGCCAGGCCGATCAGCCCGGCCACCACCGGCGCGCCGGTCCACAACTCGGGCACCGCGGGCAGCCCGCCCCCGGCGACCGAGGCGACCGCGATGTAGAGCGACCAGGTGACGAAGGCCGACAACCCGGCGAAGGCCCAGTAGGCGGCCCGCCGCGCGCCGGACGGGCGCAGCAGCCGGATCAGCACGTCGCTCGCCAGGCCCGCGGCGACGAACGTGAGCAGGGTCGGCAGGTTCTCGAACGCCGTCTGCGAGCCGGGCATCAACGCGGCGACCGTGTACATGACGGTCACGCCGCCGAAGGGCAGGTTCCAGCGCCGTACCACCAGCAGCACCGGGGCGAGCAGGACGACGTTGCTGATGGCCATCGAGGCGGCCAGCCGGTCCGCGCCGGGCCCCCGTACGTCGGAGAACGACTCGACGATGTCGGCGGAGCCGTACTGGAGGGCGTCGCCGTACGACAGGAACAGCGACACCAGCGTGGCCGCGAACGCGAGCCCGGCCAGCGCCGGGACCAGCCGCCCGAGCGAGGGCCGCACGCCCACGTCGGGGGCGCTCCAGGCCGAGCGCAGCGGCGTGGTGATGATGAGCAGCATGGTCACGATCAGCCCCAGATGGGACGGGCTGAACAGGATGTCGATGCTCGTCTCGATGCCGAGCACGGTGTGCCAGGTCATGTCGGCCAGGCCGCAGACCGCGAACGCCGGGATCGCGACCAGCCCGGCCAGGTAGCCCTGCGGTACGGCGGCCAGCCCTTGGCGGCCGAGCCGCACGTTGCGGTAGACCTGCCAGATGATCCAGCCCGACACGGCGGCGAACCCCGAGTAGAAGGCCGCGTGCCACGGCGTGAAGAACGTCTCCAGCTCGGTCAGGTTGCTGTGCGCCCACGCGTCGATCATCAGCCCGACGCCGAACCAGACCCCCAGCAGCGCCGTGACGAGATCCGCCCGGAGCGGGACCCACCCGCGTGGTTCCCCCGAGTCCGCAAGTAATCGCCGCACGCCGGCGTTGGTCTCCGCCACTTCGTGTCTCCCCTTTCCATGAACGATCAGTTTCGGAAGCCGCGAAGTGGCGGAAAGCCGAAGATCACCCGCACCGTACGGCCCGGGCCCGCGCCCGTAGCCGCCAGTCTGGTGGACGGCCGGTGCATGTGCGCGGCCGGCGGCTCATCCGGAGGCCGGGCGCTGCCTGGCCACCACCAGGTGCAGGCCGTGGGGGAGCGGTTCGGTCCGCGCGACGTGCAGCCCGGCGGCCTCCAGCAGGGACTCGACGCCGGTCAGCGTGCGTTCGCGGCCGCCGGTGAACAGCGTGAGCATCTTCATGTCCAGCGCCACGGCCGACGTCGGCGAGCGGTGCGGGTCGTCGTCGAGGATTGCGTCCACGATCCACAACTCGGCGTCCGCGTCCATCAGGGCGGCGATCCGGGCCAGCAGCTTGGCGGCCTGCTCGTCGGGATAGTTGTGCACGATGTTGCTCAGCAGGTACAGGCCCGCCAGGGGCAGCGGGTCGGCGAACATGTCGCCCTCGGCCACCGTGACGGCGGACCGCCCGTCCAGGTGCCGCCGGGCCTGCGCCGCCACCTCGGGCAGCTCGAACAGCACGCCGCGCAGCCGCGGGTGGGAGGCCAGGAGCGTGGCCAGGACGATGCCGGTGCCGCCGCCGATGTCGGCGACGGCGTCCACGCCGGTCAGGTCCTGCCCGGCCAGCGCGCGGGCCACGGTGACGCTGCGGGTGGCCATGAACTCGTTGAACAGGGCGCCGGCCGCGGGCTGCGTGCTGAGCCAGTCGTAGGGGGAGCCGACCTGGTGGAGCTCCAGGGCGGCGGGGCCGCCGCGGGTGATCGTCCGGTGCAGCAGGTCGGCCGAGTCCCGCCACAGCTCCTCGCCCCACATCAGCGCGGCGGGGGCCAGCGAGTCGTCCCGCCCGCTGGTGAGCAGGTCGCCCTCGCCGGTGAGCAGGTAGCGGCCGCGGGCGTCCCGCTCGACGAGCCGCAGGTGCTCCAGCGCCCTCAGCAGGCGGCCCAGCAACTGCTCGTCGGGACGGCCGGTCCCGCCGGCGGCGATCTCGTCGGCCAGCTCGTCCACGGCGCAGGCCCCGGCGGCCAGCAGGTCGAAGACCGACAGCCGCAGGGCCGCCCGGACGGCGGCGTACAGGATGTAGTCGTCGATCAGGCGCAGCACCCGCGCCCGCTTCCACGTGTCGCTCATGGGTTCCCCTTCCCCGATTCCCAGGGCGGCCGGACGATCATGCTCTCCGCCCGCAGCGGCGCGGGCAGGTAGCCGAACCTCACCATGGTGTCCACCACCGCCTGCAGCTTCTCGGCCTCCAGGCCTGCGGGGAACGTCCCGAGCGTGATGGTCGGCAGGACCTCGCGCGGGATCTTCGTGTACGTGCCCAGCACCCCGGTGACCAGGGCCCGGTCACGCGAGTCGAGCTGGGCGTGGGCCATGGCCCGCTGGAACCCGGCCACGCTGCGGGGATGCGCCCCCGCGTACGACGAGGTCGTGGCCCATCCGGCGATCGGCCACCCGGCCGGGACGTTCGCCATGGCGTCGCCCAGCGACCGGCCGCCCTGCCGCGCGTAGGCGGTGATGAACGGCTCGGTCATCCAGGCCACGTCCACCGTGTGCGCGGCCAGCGCGGCCGGCATGTCCGGCAGGGGGATCTCCTTGAACGCGACGTCGGCCGCCGACAGCCCGGCCGCGGCGAGCACGGTCTCGGCGCTCAGCGTGGCCACCGAGCGCAGCGTCGCCACCGCGATGCTCCTCTTCGGGCCGCCGGGCGTCTTGAGGTCGCGCACGTTCCGGATCGGGCTGCCGGGCGGCACGAAGAGCTGGAACGCGCCCGGCGCGGCGTGGTAGGCGTCGGCGACCAGCTTGAGCTGTCCGGGTTCGCGCCGCTGGTACAGGAAGCCCGTCACGTAGTTGATCAGCGCGAACTCCAGGGCGCCGCCCCGCATCTTCTCGATCGCCGGGCCGCCGCCCCGTACGACCACCGGCTCCACCTCCAGCCCCTCGGCGGCGAAGTAGCCGCGGTCGCGGGCGAGGTAGACCAGCGCGCTGTCGGGGATCGGGATGACGCCGACCCGGATCTTCTCCGGCGGCGCGCCGGACCGGGCCGTTCCGGCGCCGCCCGTCGCCGGCGCGGACCCGCCGCAGGCCGAGGCCCCGACCGGCAGCACGGCCAGCAGCAGGCCCAGCAGGGCCGGTAGGGGACGTAATCGTCTCACGGTTCTCCCTTCGAGGTCCGCCGCCGGCTTGCGCTCCCGCTGGCGGCCTGACACAGGTCGGAACCAACGCCCTTGAGTGCACCATCGGGACGCCCTCCTTGCAACGCCCGGTCAGAACGGGAATGCCGTCGTGTCAGAAGCGGATCACCCTGTTGACCCGTGGCGCGGCCCGTCGTACGGTCCGGGAGAAATATTCGCTGCTAGACCGAAAGTTTCGGAGTGCCCATGGGCAGAATGTGGAAGCTGGTGGCCCTCGCCGTCGCCGGGGCCGCGGTGCTGACGGCCGCGCCCGCCACGGGCGCCGCCGACCCGTCCTCGCTCCCCGGAGAACACTGGGTCGGCACCTGGACCTCGATGCCGCAGCTCACCGAGCCGGGCAACATGCCGCCGCCGCCGTACACGCAGGACGGGCTGGTCCTGGCCGACACCACGCTCCGGCAGACCGTCCGCGTCTCGGCCGGCGGGAAGCGCGTACGGGTACGCTTCTCCAACGCCTTCGGCGGCGCGCCGCTGCCCATCACGCGGGCCTCCGTGGCGTTCCCGGAGGGCGGGGCGGCCGGGGTGAGCACGATCCGGCCCGGCACCGCGCGGCCCCTGACCTTCAGCGGCCGTGCCTCCACCGTCGTGCCGGCCGGGGCGCAGGTCGTGTCCGACCCGCTGGACCTCGCGCTCGCGCCGCGCTCGGTGTTGTCGGTGACCGCGCATCTCGCCCAGGGCCAGGCCTCGAACGCCCTCACCTCCCACCCCGGCTCCAGGACCACCTCCTACCTGGCCCCCGGCGACCAGACCGACGCCCCCGGGCTGACCGGCGCCACCCCGGTCGACCACTGGTATCTGCTGAGCGCGGTCGAGGTGCGGGCCAAGCGGTCCACCGCCGCCCTCGCCGTACTGGGCGACTCGCTCACCGACGGCAGGGGCTCCACCACCAACCGGAACGACCGCTGGCCCGACCAGCTGCTCGACCGGCTCCAGCCGCGCCTGCCCGGCCTCGCGCTCGCCAACCAGGCCGCCGGCGGCAACCGGGTACTGAACGACGGACTCGGCCCGGCCGCCCTGGCCCGGCTGGACCGCGACGTGCTCGCCCAGAGCGGGCTCGCCTGGCTGATCGTCTTCGAGGGCGTCAACGACATCGGCACCGCCCCGGCCACCGAGGCCGCGCAGCAGCAGGTCGCCGACGACCTGATCGCCGCCTACGACCAGATCGTCACCCGCGCCCACGCCCAGGACCTGCGCGTGTACGGCGCCACCCTCACCCCCTTCGGCGGCAACACCTCCTACGACGACCCCGGCGGCCTGCGGGAGGCGGCCAGGCAGCGCGTCAACGAGTGGATCAGGACGAGCGGCACGTTCGACGCCGTGATCGACTTCGACCGCGCGGCCCGCGACCCGGCCGCCCCCCGCGCCCTGCTGCCCGCCTACGACGTGGGCGACCATCTGCACCTGAACCCGGCGGGGTACCGGGCCCTGGCCGAGGCCGTGCCGCCCGGCCTGCTGCGCCGCTGACGCGGGAGCCGCGGGAGATCCGCGTCCGGGAAGCGTTGCGCCGGAGTGTGTGACTGGTGAGAAGATCGGGGGTGCTCCGAATAGCAAACGCCGTACTCGCGAGACTGCCGGAACCGCTGCGCGCCCTGGCGCTGAAGCACCGTGAACCACTGAAGTTCGCGGTGGTGGGCGGCACGACGTTCCTGGTGGACAACGCGCTGTTCTACGGGCTGAAGCTGACCGTCCTGGAACCGAAGCCGGTGACCGCGAAGATCATCGCGGTGCTCGTGGCGACGATCGTGTCCTACGTGCTCAACCGCGAATGGTCGTTCCGGACCAGGGGCGGACGCGAACGCCGTCACGAGGCGGCGCTGTTCTTCCTGGTCAGCGGCGTCGGTCTGGTGCTCAGCTCCGCGCCGCTGTGGATCTCCCGGTACGTGTTCCACATGGAGACCCCGGACGTGAGCCTGATGACCCAGGAGATCGCCGACTTCATGAGCGCGCAGGTCATCGGCACGCTGATCACCATGGTCTACCGCTTCTGGGCGATGCGGAAGTGGGTCTTCCCCGTGGAGCAGGCCCGGCCCGGCGGCCTGCGCCTGGCTCCCGCCCCCGACTCCAAGGACAAGGCGGCCTGAGACCGCGGCGCTCCGCGGGCCGGGACCCGCGGAGCGCCGGCAGGCTCATGATCAGCGGTAGGCGGCGGCCTGGAGGGTGTAGAGGTCGGCGTAGAGGCCGTTGAGCGCCATCAGGGCCTGGTGGTCGCCCTGCTCGGTGATCTTGCCGTGGTCGAGGACGTAGATGCGGTCGGCGTAGCGCACGCTGGCCAGGCGATGGGTGATCAGCAGGACCGTACGGCCCTCGGAATGGTCGCGGATGCGCTCGAACAGGGCGTGCTCGGCGCGGGCGTCGAGGGCGGCCGTGGGCTCGTCGCAGATCAGCAGATCGGCCTCGCGGTGGAAACCGCGGGCCACGGCGATGCGCTGCCACTGGCCGCCGGACAGCTCGTGGCCGTCCTTGAACCGGCGGTCGAGCAGGGTGCGGTAGCCGTGGGGCAGGCCCGCGACCACCTCGTCGGCGCCCGCGACCGAGGCCGCCGACCGCAGGGCGGCCTCGCCCTTGTCGGTGCCCATGGTGATGTTGTAGCGGGCGGTGAGCGGCCAGCGGGTGTGGTCCTGGGCGATGACGGCCGTACGCCGGCGCAGCTCGTCGGGGGGCACGCCGGCCACGTCGGCGTCGTCCCAGGAGACGGTGCCGGTGTCGGGCTCGTAGAGGCCGGACAGGATCTTGGCCAGGGTCGTCTTGCCTGAGCCGTTCTCGCCCACGAACGCGATGATCTCGCCGCGCTTGATCTCGACCGTCACCCCGCGCAGCGACGGCTCCTCCGCGCCCGGGTAGGTGAACGTCACGTCGTCGGCCACGATGCGGTCGAAACTTTCGGGCACGGCCCCGGGCCGGTCGGCGGGGACGCGGCGTTCGGCGTCGGCGCAGAACTGGAGGAAGTCGGTGAAGTAGAGGCCCTCCTCGTAGAGGCGGTTGGTGGCGTACATGAGGTTGGCCAGCGAGGACTGGCCGGTCCTGATGGCCAGCACCGCGGTGCCGGCGACCGCGAGCGGGATCGCGGCCACGGCCAGCAGCACGCCGAGCGCGACGTAGACCAGGGCGGTGCCGAGGCCGCCCAGGGCCTCGCCGACCAGCCTGGCCAGGGTCTGGCGTCGGGCCAAGGTGAGCAGGACGTCCTGCTCGGCCCTCGCGACCGCGTCGTACATGCGCAGCAGGAAGCCGCGCATGGTGAACGAGCGCACCTCGGCGGCGGGCTCGCGCTCGGCCAGCAGCTCGGCGATGATCCACTTGCGGCGGCGGGCGGGGATGAGGGAGTACATGGTGGAGTAGCGCATGCGGGCGCCGCGCACCGCCGCCCAGGCGTCGGGCAGCACGGCCAGCAGGAGCAGCGGCAGCAGGACCGGGTGGAGCACGCCCAGCACGCCGGCCGCGGCGGCGATGCCGACGGCCGCGGTGACGACGTCGATGGCCGAGGTGACGACCGAGCTCGCCACCGAGACGCCGCGCTGGTTGGCGCGCTCCAGGCTGTCGTGGAACTCCGGGTCGTCGTAGGCGGCCAGCTCCACCTGGCTGGTCAGGCCGTAGAGGCGTTCCTCGGTGTGGCGGGAGATCTGCGGGGTGAGGCGCGACTGGGCCCAGCCCGCGCCGGCCTGCATCGCGGTGCGCAGCACGGCGGCGGCCCCCACCAGGGCGAGGCTGGGCAGGGCGGCCAGCACCCGGTCGGGGGTCGGGCCCTCGCTGAACAGGGCGCTCAGCACGCCGGTGGTGGCCAGCAGGCCGAAGGCGGTGAACAGGCCGCCGAGGAGGTTGAGCGCGATGGTGGCCACGGTGTCGCGGGGGCCGGCCCGCCAGGACATGCTCATCGCCTGGGCGACGAGCGAGGGCAGGCGTCTGGCGATGGTCAGGAAGCCGACCTCGGCCATCTTGTCGTTGTGGGCGTACCAGTCGGAGATGGCGATCTCGCCGAGTTCGAGAGGCTCATCGGGCATGCGTTGAGTGTGCGCCCGGCAACTGACAGTTTCCGGCCCCGGAGGGCGCGAGGTGACAGGACGGTGTCCCGGAGGCCAGCCCGCGTCCGCCGGGTCGCCGGGCGAGGACGCGGTCGGGCATCGACCGGGACTCGGGCGCGCTCACGGGGGTCGGCCTGACCGGCGTGACCATGCTGACCAGGCAGGACGGCACCCCTTGCCCTGGTTACGGCAAGCCCGGCTCGGCCGACCCCGAGTCCGCGGCCGGCGAACGGGGAGTGCACGCTGGTGATCGGGTCCGACGACAACTTCAGCCGCGGCGAGGTCACCCGGTTCACGGTGTTCGCGGCCACGGGCTGCCCCTGACGAACCCCTGGCCCCGACGGGCGGCAGTTGTCCGGGACAGATATATCTGATTTGGAATATTTTCCAGAGAAAGCATCATGGTTACGCTCTTCAGCCATGACTCTCATGAAGCCCCGCCGCCGGCTCGCCGTGGCGGCCGCGCTCGCCGTGGCCGGGTTAACCGTGGCCGCCCCGGCGCAGGCCCGCGAGGCGGCCACCCCATCCGCCGGCACCGTCCTGCGCGGCCTGGACCTCGACCGCGCCAACGTGCTCGACCTGCAGCGCGCCATGGACCGGGGCCGCTTCGACGCCGTGACGCTCACCCGGTTCTACCTCGACCGCATCCGCGCGGTGGACCCGCTGGTGCACGCGGTCGTCCAGACCAACCCCGGCGCGCTGCGCGAGGCCGAACGCAGCGACCAGCGTCGCCGCCGGGGCGCCCACGGCCCCCTCGAAGGCATCCCGGTCCTGCTCAAGGACAACATCGACACCGTCGCGCCGCTGCGTACGACCGCCGGCTCGCAGGCGCTGCTCGGCTCCCGCCCGGCCCGCGAGGCGTTCCTCGTCCAGCGGCTGCGGGCGGCCGGCGCGGTGATCCTCGGCAAGGCGAACCTGTCGGAATGGGCCAACTTCCGCTCCGCCCCGTCCTCCAGCGGGTGGAGCGCGGTGGGCGGCCAGACCAACAACCCGTACGTGCTGGACCGCAACCCCTGCGGGTCGAGCAGCGGCTCGGCGGTCGCCGCCGCCGCCACCCTGGCCGCGGTCACCATCGGCACCGAGACCGACGGCTCGATCGTCTGCCCGGCCGGGATCAACGGCGTGGTCGGCATCAAGCCCACGCTCGGACTGGTCAGCAGGGCCGGCGTGGTGCCGCTCTCGGCACGCCAGGACACCGCGGGCCCGATCACCAGGAACGTCACCGACGCCGCCGCCGTGCTCTCGGTCATCCAGGGGGCCGACCCGCGCGACCCCGACACCGTGCCGGGCGGCGACCGCGACTACCTCAGGGCGCTGCGGCCCGGCGCGCTGTCCGGCGCCCGCATCGGCGTGTGGCGCTCGGTCGCGGGCGACAACCAGGAGGTACGCGCCACCCTGGACGCCGCCGTCGCCACCCTGCGCGCCCGCGGCGCGACCGTGGTGGACGTCGAGCTGGAGGGCATGGACGAGGCCGGCGAGGCCGAGTTCCCCGCGCTGCTGACCGAGTTCAAGCACGACCTGAACGCCTACCTGGCCGCCACCCCCGGCCGCCACCCCGCCGACCTGGCCGGGCTGATCGACTTCAACCGGCAGCACGCCGGGACCGAGCTGCGCCACTTCGGCCAGGAGATCTTCGAGCAGGCCCAGGCCACCACCGGCGACCTGGACGACCCCGCCTACCGCGCCCTGCGCGAGAAGGCCACCACGCTGGCCCGCCGGGCGATCGACTCCTCGATGGCCGCCGGTCGCCTGGACGCGCTGCTGGCCCCCACCAACCACGCCGCCTGGCTGACCGACCTGACCAAGGGCGACGACTTCACCGGCTTCGTCTCCTCCTCCGCGCCCTCGGCCGTCTCCGGCTATCCGGCCGTCACCGTCCCCGCCGGGTACGCCCGTGACGTCCTGCCGCTCGGCGTCACCTTCTTCGGCGGGCGCTTCTCCGAACCCGCCCTGATCGCCCTCGGGTACGCCTTCGAACAGGCCACCCAGGTCCGCAAGCCGCCGACGTATCTGCGCACCCTGCCCTGACGGGCCGCGGCGGCGGCTACGGTAGGGGGCGACGGCAACGGGGGAAGGAGGCGACGTGCGCACCAGAGTGCCCGCCGCGCTGCTCCTCGTCCTGTCGTGGCTGCTCCCCGCGATCGGCCACGGCGAGATCGCCTCCCAGGTCGCGGCCGTCACGGCCCCGGCCCAGGCGGCGGCTCAGACACCGGCCCAGACACCGGCTGAGGCGCCGGTCCGGGCGTCGGTCCAGACGGTCGTCCGGGCGGAGGCCCACCGGCCCGCCGCCGCCAGTCTCCGTTCCACGCCGCCGCCGCAGCCGCTCGCCCAGGCCAGGCCGTCCGGGCACGACCAGGCGGGGCCCGCCGGGCAGGCGTTGCCCGCCGCCGGTCCGGCCCGGCCGCGTCCCTCCTGGACGGCCGTCGTACGGCCGCTCGTCTCCCGTTCCGCCGCCGACCGCCCGCAGGGCGCGCCGGCGGCCCGCGCTCCGCCCTCCACGGTGCTCTGAAGATCCCTCTTCCGCACACCTGAGCCTGTGGAGGCCTCATGTCACGTGCGCCCATGTGGCGCGCGCTGGCGGCGTTCGCCGTCATCGCGACCTCGATCATCCTGTCCCTCACCGCCACGCCACGCCTCGGCCTCGACCTGCGTGGCGGTACCCAGCTCGTCTTCGAGGCCAGAGACTCACCGACGGTCAAGGCCGACTCCTCGGCCACCGACCGCGCCCTCGACGTGCTCCGCCGCCGGGCGGACGCGCTGGGGGTCGTCGATCCCACCCTGGTCCGCTCCGGCGAGAAGCGGATCATCGTCGAGCTGCCCGGCGTGCTCGACCCGGCCAAGGCGGCCGAGGTCATCGGCCGTACCGCGCAGCTCGCCTTCCACTCCGTCACGGGCGAGGCCCAGGCGGGGGACGCCGGCGCGCTGCCCGACGAGAGCGGCCGGCACCTCGCGCTCGGCCCGGTGGCGGTCAGCGGCGACGGCGTCAGCGACGCCACCGAGCGCAGCGACCCGCAACGCGGGCCCGGCTGGTGGGTCACGGTCGACTTCCGCGACGCCGCCGCCTGGCAGCGGCTGACCGGCACGGCCGCCTGCCAGCAGGCGGGCGACCCCAAGCGGCGCGTGGCCATCGTGCTGGACAAGAAGGTCATCTCCTCGCCGCAGGTCGATCCGTCCGTGCCGTGCGGCACCGGCATCCCCGGCGGCAGCACCGAGATCACCGGGTCCTTCACCCACGAGGAGGCCCGCGATCTGGCCGTGCTGATCAAGGGCGGCGCGCTGCCCGTGCCGCTCGACCTGGTCGAGCAGCGGACGGTCGGCCCCACGCTGGGCGCCGCCGCCGTCGAGGCCAGCGTCAAGGCGGCCGTCGTCGGGCTGGTGCTGACCGCCCTGTTCATCATCGCCGTCTACCGCCTGTCCGGCCTGCTCGCCGCGATCGCGCTGACCTGCTACGGCCTGATCTCCTACGCCGCGCTGGTGGCGATGGGGGCGACGTTCACGTTGCCGGGACTGGCCGGATTCGTGCTGGCCATCGGCATGGCGGTGGACGCCAACGTGCTGGTCTTCGAACGCGCCAGGGAGGAGTACGCCCTGGCCCCCGGGCGCGGTCTGGCGCCCGCGCTGAACCGGGGCTTCAAGAACGCCTGGAGCGCCATCGCCGACTCCAACGTCACCACGCTCATCGCCGCCGGGCTGCTGTTCTGGCTGGCCTCCGGTCCGGTCAAGGGGTTCGGCGTGACGCTGGCGGTCGGCGTGATCGCCTCGCTGGTGTCGGCCATGCTGATCACCCGCGTGCTCACCCAGGCCGTCATGGGCCGGATCGGGCCGCGCCTTTCCGGCCTCGGCTCCGCCGGCGCGGTCAGGACGTGGCTGGCCCGCCGCGACCCGCAGCTCATGAAGGCCAGGAAGATGTGGCTGGCGGTCGCGGGCGGCCTGGTCGTGGCGGCGCTGGCCGGGCTGTTCGTGCGAGGGCTGGACTTCGGGGTGGAGTTCACCGGGGGCCGGCTCGTGGAGTTCGGCACGTCCAGGCCGGTCGAGGCCGACACCGCCCGGGAGATCGTGGCCAGGGCCGGTTATCCGGGCGCGGTCGTGCAGGCCACCGCCGACGGCGTGGCCGTACGGGCGGGGCAGCTCGACCCGGCCAAGATCCAGGCCGCGCTGGAGGCGCAGGCGGGCGAGGTGACCAAGCAGCGCGACGAGTTCATCGGCCCCACGCTGGGCGAGGAGCTGCGCCGCAACGCCGTCATCGCGCTCGGCGTGGCCGTGGCGGCGCAGCTGGTGTACCTGGCGGTGCGGTTCCGCTGGACGTTCGGCACGGCGACCGTGCTGGCCCTGGTGGTGGACCTGGCCGTCGTCCTCGGGCTGTTCGCCTGGCTCGGCAAGCCGGTGGACGGCGTCTTCCTCGCCGCGATGCTGACCGTGGTCGGCTACTCGGTCAACGACAAGGTGGTGGTGTTCGACCGGGTGCGGGAGCTGTGGGCCGCGCGCCGGACCGCGCCGCTGGCCGAGGCGGTGAACAAGGCGATCCTGCAGACCGTGCCGCGGACCGTCAACACCGGGCTCGGCGCGCTGTTCGTGCTGGTCGCGCTGGCCGTCTTCGGCGGCGACTCGCTGCGCGACTTCGCGATCGCGCTGGTCACCGGGATCGTGGTGGGCACGCTGACGTCGTCGTTCGTGGCGGGTCCCGCCGCCATCGGGCTCGCCCGGTACGACCGCCGTCCCGCCCCGCAGCCCCCCGCTCCCAAGTCCGCGCGGCGGCCCCGCGAGGGTTCGGGAGCCGTGTTGTGACCGGCCGCGGGCCCGCCCGGCGCGGGCCCGCGGCGCCGCCTCACAGCTGGGTGAGCCAGTCGAGGAGGAGGCCGTTGACCTCGTTGGGGCGTTCCTGCTGGACCCAGTGGCCGCAGTCGTCCAGGAGATGGGAGGAGACCAGGCCCGGCAGGGTGGCGGGGAAGGCGTCCACGGCGTCGGCCAGCCATCTGGTGGTGGCGTCCTGGGCGCCGCCGATGAACAGGGACGGCTGGGTGACGGGCGCGCCGTCGTACGGGGCGAGGTCGGACCAGTCGCGGTCCATGTTGCGGTAGCGGTTGAGCGCGCCGGTCAGGCCGGTGCGCTCGAACTCGGCGGCGTAGAAGTCGAGGTCGGCCGCGCCGAGCCAGCCCGGTAGCCGGCCCTCGGGGAACCGGTCGCGCAGCCGGCCGCCCGGGGCCACGAAGTGCGGGTCGGGCGCGCCGGGGCCGGGCATGGTGTCGGCCGACAGGGCCGCGTACATGCCCGCCAGCCAGCCGCGCACGTCCGGCTCGATCTCGGCCTCGGCCCGGCCGGGGGTCTGGAAGTAGCTGACGTAGAACTCGTCCGTCCCGCCCATGGCGGCGAACGCCTCGCTGGGACGCGGCCCGCCGCGCGGCACGTACGGCACGCTGAGCATGGCGACCGCGCGGAAGACGTCCGGCCGGAGCAGGGCGCTGTCGGCGGCGATGCCCGCGCCCCAGTCGTGGCCCACGATCACCGCCGACCGCTCGCCCAGCGCCCGCACCACGGCCACGCCGTCCTCGACCAGCTCGGTCATCCGGTACGCGGCCACGTCCGCCGGCCTGGACGAGCGCCCGTAACCGCGCACGTCCACCGCGACCGCCCGGTAACCGGCCGCGGCCAGCGCCGGGAGCTGGTGCCGCCAGGAGTACCAGGACTCGGGGAACCCGTGCACCAGCAGCACCAGCGGCCCCTCGCCCGCCTCCACGAGATGCACGCGGCCGGCGGGGGAGGGGACCAGGCGGTGGATGCCCTCGGCGACCGGGGTGAGCTGCGACATCGATCCTCCACGCACGTGATTCCTGGCCTGTCACCAGGATCATGCGCGGGCCGTCCGGCCGCCCGCAAACTCCTTTGCCGTTTCGGCAAACCCTCCGCCAAGGGTCGGTGGCGATGATCAGAGGTCGGTGGCGATGATCTTCTCGATGTTCCGCTCGGCCAGCGCCGTGATGGTGACGAACGGGTTCACGGTGGTGTTGCCGGGGATCAGCGAGCCGTCGATGACGTACAGGCCGGGGTGGCCGGCCAGGCGGCCGTAGTTGTCGGTGGCCCTGTTGAGCACCGCGCCGCCGAGCGGGTGGTAGGTGAGGTGGTCGCCCCAGATCTTGTACACGCCGAACAGGTCGGTGCGGTAGATCGTCCCCTCCTTGGCGTTGATCTTGTCGAAGATCGTCTTGGCCATGTCGATGGACGTCTGCTTCCACGCCGTCTGCCAGCTCAGGTCCACCTTGCCGGTCGCGGCGTTCCAGGAGAACTGCGCGCGGTGCGGCGTGTTGGTGATCGACAGGTAGAACGAGGCGTACGTCTCGATGCCGGTCGGCAGCGGCGCGACCTCGGCGAACGCGCCCCCGGCCGACCAGTTGTCGATGCCCGCGCACGGGATGGCCGACTGCAGCTTGCCGGTCGGGTCCCACAGGTGGTTGGCCCGGCCGCACATGACGTTGCCGTTGTCGCCCCAGCCCTTGCCGACCTCGTCGTCCAGGCCGGGCAGCGCGCCGGTGGCCTTCAGCTTGACCAGCAGCTTGCTGGTGCCGACGCTGCCCGCGGCGAAGAACACCCGGGTCGCCGTGACGGTCTTGGCGGCGGTGACCGAGCCGTCGGTGGCGAGCTGGTCGATCCGTACGGTGTAGCCGCCGCCCGCCGCCGGGGCGACCGAGGTGACCTGGTGCAGCGGCGAGATCGTCACCTTGCCGGTCGCCCTGGCCCGCGCGAGATACGTCTTCTGCAGGGACTTCTTGCCCTGGTTGTTGCCGTAGAGGATCTCGCCGGCCAGCGCCGACTGGGGTACGGTGCCGGCCGCCTCCTGCTTCATGTAGTCCCAGTCGTACACGTCGGGCACGAAGGTGAACGGGAAGCCGGAGCGCTGGGCGTGCTTGCGGCCGACGCGGGCGTACTGGTAGCAGGCGGTGGTGTCGAACCAGGCCGGGTCCACCAGGCCGACGCCGAGGCCGGAGTTGGCGCGCGGGTAGTAGACGCCGTACATCTCGTCGGCGTCGACCGACGGCAGCACGGCGGCGAAGTTCTCGCGCTTGGGCGTGACCGCCATACCGCCGTTGACCAGGGAACCGCCGCCGACGCCGCGGCCCTGGTAGACGGTGATGCCGGCGAACTCCTCGGCGTCCAGGATGCCGGTGTGGCGGGGGATGTCCCGGTCGATGGGGAAGCCGAGGAAGTAGTTGAGCGGCGCCTTGGTCCTGGTGCGCAGCCAGTAGGAGCGGTAGTCGGGCTCGCGGGTGTTGCAGAAGATCTTCCCGTCGGAGCCGGGGGTGTCCCAGGCCATGCCCATCTCGATCATGTGCACCTCGACGCCCGCCTGGGCCAGGCGCAGGGCGGCCACCGAGCCGCCGTACCCGGTGCCGATCACCAGGACGGGGACGCGGGCGCCGTCCGCGATCGGACCGGCGGCGGCGGTGCCCGCGGCGGCGGCGCGGCCGGGCAGGACGGCGGCGCCCAGGAGGGAGGCGCCTGTGGCGATGAAGGTGCGGCGGCTGGGGTTCATGTCACGTGCCCTCGCTCGGTCGCTTTGACGGCCGTCGGGTTGACGGCGGTCGGCTTTACGGAGGGTGAGGGGCCGTCGGTCAGCATGCAGGCCGTGTCGAGACCCAGCACGTGGTTGAGCCGGCCGAAAGCCCACCAGGAACCGATGCTCATGCTCAGTTCCACGATCTCGTTCTCGCTGTAGTGCTCGGTCATCCGGGACCAGAACTCCTCGTCGAGCCCGTGGTGGTCCAGGGCGTACCGCTCGGCGTACTCGGCGGCGAGCCGGGTGCGCGCGTCGAAGGCGTCCGTGGTGCGCCAGGCGGCGACCGCGTCGGCGAAGCCGTCCTCGACCTTGACGCCGTCACGCTCGGTACGCCAGTCGAGGCAGAAGACGCACCCGTTGATCTGCGCGATCCGCAGCCGGGCCGCCTCGAACTCGCGCAGGCCGAGGGTGGTGTGGGCGTAGACGGCCAGGGAGAACTTCGAGGCGGCGGCGCCGATGCCGGGGACCATCTCGCCCCAGACGTACGCGATGGGGTCCCTGCCTCCGGGGACGTCCACGATCATGGGTTCTTCCTTCCTAGCCGGCCGGTCGCGGGTCTCAGGGGGACGTCGAGCGCGTCGTACAGGCCGGGCGGGGCGGCGGCGAGCCAGCCGATGGCGTTCACCAGCCGGCCGGCCGCGGTGGCGTTCCCGCCCGCCGAACGGCTGCCGCCCTCGTCGGTGGCCTCGATCGTGACCTCGATGCGCGGACGGCCCTCGACGATCACCCGGTGGGCGCCGTCGCCGCCGTCCGGCGGGAGCGGCCAGTCGGGGGCGCAGGAGGAGTGGATGCGGGTGACGTGCTCGATCACGATGCGCGGCACGCCCTCGACGACGCCCTGCACCTCGAAGCGCACCGCGCCCTGGGTGCCGGCCTCGAACACGCCCATGCCAGCGGTGCTCACCGTACGGTCGAGCGGGCGGCGCTCCACGACCTCGCGGATCTCCTCCAGCGTGACGCCGAGGGCCCGCGCCATCAGCCGTACCTGGCCGCCCCACACCATGGACGGGACGGTCGGCGCGATCATCGGCGGCTCGTAGTCCATCGGGCGGCCCATGCCGACCATGTCACGGACCGCGTCCGGGCGGTCGTAGCCGGAGTAGTCGAAGATCTCCTGGCAGCGGATCGCGTCCACGACCGAGCCGAGGCCGCTGAGCAGCAGGGGCAGCACGTCGTTGCCCCAGCCGGGGTCGATGCCGGAGGCGAACAGCGAGCCGCCGCCCTCCGCGACGGCGGCCAGCATGTGCTCCCGCAGCTCGGGCGGGGCGCCCTGCTGGTCGTAGAGGGCGTACAGGGAGGGCGTGACGACGACGGCGCCGGCCCGTACCGCCCGGACGACGTCGGCCAGCGCGTCGTCGGGACGCAGGTCGCCGGAGGCGGCGTACACGACGGCCCTCGGGCGCGTGGCCAGGACGGCGGCGGGGTCGTCCGTCGCGGTGACGCCGAGGTCGCGGCCGAGACCGGCGAGCTGGCCGGCGTCGCGGCCGACCTTGTCCGGGGAGTGCACGACGACGGCGGCGAGACTGAGGTCGGGATGGGCCTCCACGGCCCTGATGGCGGCGCGGCCGACGTTGCCGGTACCCCACACCACGGTGGACATCATGGGCGGAGCGTAGCAAGCGCTTGGTTTGGTGTACAGGGCCCAAGACCGATCACCCCCGACGCCCGCGCCCCCGTCGGGACGCCCCCGCCCGGGCGCGGCGAGGGGCCGGTGGGGGCCGACGTCTGCCTTCCGTGCGGCAAGGCGTGGCCCGGGGGTGGTACGCCCTGGCGGCGGATGCCCCGCGGCCCGGCCCGGCCTGGGGGCGGGGGAGGGGGCGGGTGGCCAGGTCGCCCGGCTCGGCGTCGGGGGAGAGGCCGGGTGGCCGGGAGCTGGGCCGGGTCGCCCGGTCCGCGGGCTTGCCCACCGCGAACCGGGGTGACCGGGCCCGATGTGCTGGGGGAGCCCGCGCGCCCCTGCCGCCGTACGTGTTCCGCGACAACCCCACCTGCGGGGAACCGGGCTCCCTGTCGCCGACAGTTCTCCGATCCCCCGCCGGTGTCAATCGCGGGAGGAGGAAACGTCCGGATGTGGCCGCGCCGAGCTGAGCGTGACCGGCTTGTCCGGCATACGTACCCGCAGGTCACGAGCGGGCGAGCGCCCGGCGGGCGCCGCGGCGGGCGCCGGGGCGCCGCCGGGCATCCCGCCCGTGGTGAAGTCCCACCACACGCCCGGCACCTCGTGGGCGACGACGGTGTCGGCCGTGGCCGTGCCGCCGTCGTAGCCGAGGGTGTAGATCAGGCGCTGGTCGTCGTCGGTGATGAACGCCGTCACCGGCCACGACTGCCCCGGCGCGCCGCCCGCCAGATGGGTGACGCCGCCCCGGTAGCTGCGCAGGCTGCGCACCGAGTCGTCGTCGGTGTACTCGTAGGCCAGCGCGGTGCCCTTCTGGCTGAGGAACAGCGCCTTGCCGTAACCGTTGACGTCCTCGGGGACCAGGCAGTTGCCCGCGCCCGGCGTGGCGCCGCCGATCCTGGCGACCATCAGGCACGAGGCCTGGGACGGATGCGCGGTGAACCGCAGGGCCACCACCTGCCCGTCGCCGGAGATGATCGGGTCGCCGATGTCGGTGCCCGGGAAGATCTCCGTCGTGCCGCCGGCGGCGGCGTCGTACAGCCAGGTGCGGTGCTTCTGGGCGGTGGCGTCATAGGTGGACCAGGTCACCCGGTTGCCGTCGCCGGACAGGATGCCCTCGCCCGTCGAGGTCGGGCAGTCGCCGTCGGTCTGCGAGTCGCACGAGGTCAGCTTCTGCGCCGCGCCGCCCTTGACCTGCCGGTAGAGGTTCCACCGGGAGGAGCCCGAGTGCACGTCCAGCTTCTTCCAGTAGACGACCGCGTGCCCGTCGTCGCTGACGGCGGAGACGTAGCCGTACTCCTCCAGCGTCCAGGAGGTCCTGGCGGCGATGTCGTGCACGATCGACCTCGGGGTCAGCACGCCGGTCCACTCCAGCGAGGTGAAGGCGACCACGTTGCCGTTCCGGCTGGCCAGCGGGCCGCCGACGAAACCGGTGACCGGGGTGACGCCGTCGGCGCCCATCGACACGACCTGCGTGCCGCCCTGCGTGTCCTTGCGCAGGATGAACGGCGCCGCGCTGGAGGGTACGCGCCGGTCGTCCGGCATGAGGTTGCTGCGCGCCTTGGTCATGAAGAAGATGTAGCGGCCGTCGCCGGAGGCCGCGGCGCCGGTGGCGCCGCCCGCCGTCCCGGAGGAGTCGGGCCGGCCCTGTGTCTCGGTGCTGCCCGCGAGGTCCGCGCCGAGCGTGGAGGGCGGGCCGAAGAAGATCACGTCCGTCGGCGTCAGCTTCAGCGGCGCGGACGGCTCGCCGCTGCCCTGGGCGTTCTGCGCGATCACGGTGACGCTGTACGTCACCCCGGGCGTGAGCCCCTGGACGAGCTGGTGCGTCGCGTCGCCGCCATAGGCGTACGCCCGCGCGGTCTGGCTGCCGTCCTCGCCCGTCGCGGTCACCACGTAGCCGGAGATGTCGCTCATGCCGGTGTCGGCCGGTGGCGACCAGCTCACGGTGGCCCCGCGTAACGTCGGCGCGGTGTAGGTGTCGAGTTTGGGCGGGCCGGGTGTGCCGTACTTCGTACCGATCTCGACTCCGCCGCGCGCCTGCAACTGCGGGTGCCCGCCGGTCGCGGGGCTGGTCACCTCGACCTCGGCCATGCCCTCCTGCGAGGAGTTGAACAGGCCGTCCGGGGTGAGCGTGCCGGGGCCGCTGATCAGCTTCCACTGGGTGACGACGTCGTCGGGATAGCCGGAGACGGTGACCCTGAACTGGTAGTTCTGGCCCGGTCCCACCCCGCCGAGCTGTGGGGTGACCTTGATGCCCTGGAACGCGCCCGCGGCGTGGGTGACCGTCCAGAACGTGCTGATGATGTCGTCCTTGCGCCAGACCGAGTAGTCCTTGCCGATCGAGCCCAGGTCGATGGCGGCCCCGAGCCGGGCCAGCACCCGCAGCTCCCACCACGGGTTCTGCGTGGTGTCGGCCTTGAGCTGCACGCCCGGCACGTCCACCACCAGGGCGGGGCCCGCCAGGCCGTACAGCAGGAGCTCGATGTCGGTGGAGATGGCGGCGGTGACCGTGCCGTCGCCGTAGGCCCCGACGCCGCCGTCGCTGTAGAAGCCGGGGCCGCCGTCGTTCGGGGTGCAGGACGTGCCGCTCTTGCTGGTGTGGCAGCGCGTGCCGAACTGCTTGTCCCAGTGGACGGCGAAGCTCAGCCCGACCGACGCGGACGCCTCGACCGACAGCGCGACCGAGAAGCGCACGCACACCACGACCGGCACCTTGCCCACCCAGAAGGTGAAGCACGGCCCGTTGACGTGCCCGAGGTGCACCCGCTTGTCGAAGGAGAACCCGAGGCCCTGCTTCACCCGCACCTCGGAGCTGATCTTCGTGGTGTTGCTGATGTCCACGCCCCGGCCGGCGGAGTCGGTGCTGGCGCCCATCTTGGTGTCCTGGTCGATCACCGCCCAGCCCTCGACCTTCGTGATCGAGCGGCCCTTCTGCTCGAACGACTCCTCGAACTCGATGACCAGGTTCCCGTCCCGCAGGCCGATCCGCGGCCCGGCCGCCCGGTCACGGGTGTTCTCGACGGGCTTGACCAGCCGCGCGCCCGGCACCGACGGCACGAACTCCACCTGGTCGCCGGTGTCCACGCGGCCGTCGGTGGCGAAGTTGGCGTCGGTGAAGGCGTCGCTCAGCGAGGCGGCCGTGGTCGAGACGACGAACCGCCCGTTCTGCAGCGCGGTGCCGGACACCTTGCCGAAGAACCCTTCGGGGGTGCGTTCGGTCTGGCCGATGACCAGCAGCGTGCCCGCGGTGAGCCCGGTGACCTCCGCCGGCGGGTTCTCGAACTCCAGGGCCCGCCCCCGTACGGCCCGCAGCGTGGCCGCCGCCTGCGGGGACAACACCCGCGGCTCGCTCTTGACCGTGAGCTTCGGCGTGATCGCCTCGGTCGGGGCACTGGCCGCCCCGGTGCCCGCGGCGTTGGTGGCGCGCACGGTGAAGGTGTAGGCCGTGGCCGGGTCCAGCCCCGAGATCGTGGCGGTGGTGGCGGTGACCGTCGCGGTCTTGCCGCCGGGGCCGGCCGTCACCGTGTAGCCGGTGACGGGGCCGGTGCCGACGTCGGCGGGCGCGTCCCAGGTGACCTGGACGCTTCCGGAGGCCGGGAGCCCGGCCCGCAGGTGCGTCGGCGCGCCGGGCGGCCGGCTCGCCGCCGGGGTGGCCGCCGCCGCGGTGCTCGGGGCGCTCGCGCCCACCGCGTTCCTGGCGACGACCGAGACCGTGTACGCGGTGCCGTTGGCCAGCCCGGTCACCGAGGTGACCGTCGTGTCGGGCGGCGTGTCGACGGTCCGGCCGCCGGGCTGGACGGTCACCGTGTACCCGGTGATCGCCGAGCCGCCGTCCACCGCGGGCGCCCACTGCACGTCCACGCGCTGGTCGAGGGGGGTCACCAGCAGCGCGGGCGGGGACATGGGCACCTCGGCGGGCGCCGGGCGCACCGCGTCCGAGGGCGGCGACGGGTCTCCCGCGCCCGCCGCGCCGACCGCGGTGACGGTGAAGGAGTAGTCGGTGCCGTTGGTCAGGCCGGTGACCGTGGCCTCCGTGGCCGTCGTGTTCACGGTGGCGCCGCCGGGGGAGGCCGTCACGACGTAGCCGGTCACGCCCGCCGCGCCGGTCTCGGGCGGGGCCCAAGTGACGCGTACCGCGCCGTCCCTGCCGTACACGCCGGTGACGAACGGGCGGCCGGGCCTGCCCGCGACGCCGGGCGTGACCGGGTCGCCGGGCGCGGAGGCGTCGGAGACCCCGTTCGCGTTGGCCGCCGTGACGGTGAAGGTGTACGCGGTGCCGTTGGTCAGGCCGGTGACCGTGGCCTGTAACTGGTCGCCGGCGACGGTCGCGGTCGCGCCGCCGGGGGCGGCCGTCACGACGTACCCGGTGATCGCCGAGCCGCCGTCGGAGGCGGGCGCGCGCCAGCTGACCTTCGCCGTACGGTCGCCCGGCGTCGCGGACACCCCGAGCGGCGGCGAGGGACGGGTGACCGCCCCGGCCGGCGTCACCGGCGCGGACGCGGCCGACTTCGCCGAGGTGCCCACGGCGTTGGCGGCGGTCACGGTGAAGGTGTACGCGGTGCCGTTGGCCAGCCCGGTGACCGTGGCCTTCAACAGGTCGCCGGAGACCGTCACGGTCCTGTCACCGGGGCTGGAGGTGACCGTGTACCCGCTGATCGGCGCGCCGCCGTCCGCGGGACGTTGCCAGGAGACGGTCGCCGTCGTGTCACCCGCCGTCGCGCTCACACCTGCCGGCGCGGACGGCGCGGACGCCGATCCGTAGTAGTCGAAGGTGTCGACGGTCACGCTGACGCTCGCGGTGCCGGTGTTCAGGATCACGAACGTGCCGCCGGTGCCCAGCTTGACCGGCACCAGGCTCGACCAGAAGTCGTTCGGCTGGTACGCGATCGAGCCGCCGCCCGGGATGCTCGCCTGGCCCGTGGGGTGGACGCGCAGCAGGCCGTTGACCGTGCCCTTGGCGGTGATGTTCACGCCGACCGCGCTCACGCCGGAGGCCGGCACACCGCCCTTGCCCAGCGGGGCGACCGTGTACGAGGCGCCCGCCGCCACCGTCACGGAGGTGAGGGTCCGTGACGGGGCGACGGGCGCCAAGATCGAGGAGGCGACCGTGGCGGCGGGCGTCGCGAAGTAGCCCGCCACGTCGGCGTACACCGTCAGCGCGGCGGCCCCGTTGTTGTTGACGGCGATCTTGCCGTCCGCCCCGAGGGCGGCGATGACCAGGTTCGACTGGAAGTAGGAGGGCCGGTAGTCGATGTTCGAGCCGGTGGGCAGCGTGCCGCCGGACGGGTAGGCGATCATCTTGCCGGACCCGGTGCTCTTCACCGCGAACGTCAGCGCCACGTACGCCACCCCCGAGGTCGGCACCCCGCCCACCCCGGCCACCGCGAACGTGGCGGTCGAGTTGGCCGCGACCGTCTGGTTGCCGATGACCCGGCCGGTGTCCAGCGGCACGTACCGGGCTCCCGCCGTCGCGGCGGCCGTGGCGGTGAAGTACCCGTGCACGTCGGCGTAGACGTTCACGGCGGCCGTGCCGGTGTTCTTGACCTTGAGCGAGCCGTCCGGGCCGAGCTTGACCGTCACGAGCTGGTCGTCCCACACGCCGGACCGGTAGCGGGTGCCCGTCACCGCGGGCGCCGCGGCCAGGTCGGAGGGGAAGGCGATCAGGCCGCCCGCCGCGCTCGCGCCCTTGGCCGCGAAGTTCACCGCGACGCTCGCGACCCCGCTCGCGGGCACCGCGCCCACGCCCGTCACCTTGACCGTCGTGGTGGCCCCCGCCGCGATCGACACGTTGCTCAGCACCCGGACCCGGACGCCGTAGAACTGGCCCGGTCCCGGCTGAACCGACGCGGCGGCGGCCGGGGCCGCCCCCGTCACCACGAGGATCCCGGAGAAGACCAGGATGAGCGCTGACAACCATCGCATGACCACACCGGCCTCCTGGCTCAGGATCACTCCGCGTTGCGCGGCTGACGCTACCAATGGCCCTGAGCTTGTGAAATACGGCGAAAAATAGAGATTTTTCGTCTATCAACCGCCGTACGGTGGCTTGTCCGACTGCAACTTCGGCGGTAGCCGCCGTCAGCCTTCGGGGGTGGCGTCCAGGGCCACGCCGTACAGGTGGTCGACGCGGAGCCTGATGACCAGGCGGCGGCCTCTGGCCATCTCCGCCAGGAACGCGGCCTCGTGCGCCGGGTCGGCGAAGCCGCCGGACATCGCCAGCAGCTCGCGGCCGGTCGCGTCCCCCGGGGTCGCCGACGGCTCCGACACCTCCGCCCGCCCCTCGGCCACCGCGTACGACAGGATGTTCTCGCCCTGGAGGTGCACCGACGCGCGCGGGTCGCCCAGCAGGTGACGCACCTTGACGCGGCCCTCGGCGGAGGAGAAGCGGATGACGCGCTCGCCCGCGTCCCAGTTGAGGGCCATCGAGGCCAGGTGCGGCCGGCCGTCGCGCTTCAGTGTCGCCAGCACGCCGAAGGGCTGGCGGCCGAGGATCGCGAGCAGCTCGTCCTCGGTGAGGGGGCGGGCGCCGGGGCCCTGTCCGGGGCCGTACGAGGGTTCGGTCATGATGATCAGATCCTTTCGGGTCAGGTCGGGTCAGATCAGAGGGCGGCCGGCTGCTCGGGCCGCACCGCCGCGGGGGCATCGGCGGCCCGGGGGCGGCGCAGGACGGTCAGGGCGACCACGACGGCCGCGGCCAGCAGGCCGGCGGAGGTGGCGAAGGCCAGGTGGTAGCCGCCGGTCAGCGCCGCGGCCTCGGCCGCCCCGCCGGCCCGCAACTCCTGCGTACGGGAGGCCGCCAGCGTGGACAGGACGGCCACGCCCAGCGCCATGCCGATCTGCTGGGTGGTGTTGAACAACCCGGAGGCCAGGCCCGCGTCGTCCGCGCGGGCGGCCGACATGCCGAGCGCGGTCAGCGCCGGGAGCGCCAGGCCGCCGCCCGCGATCAGCAGCATGACCGGCAGCAGGTCGGTGACGTAGTCCGCGTGCACCGGCACCCGGGTGAGCCAGCCCATCGCGGCCAGCAGGAGCACCAGCCCGGCCAGCAGCACGGCGGGCGTGCCGAAGCGGGCGCTCAGCCGGGCCGACACGAACAGCGACACCCCGCCGATCGCCACCGCCGCCGGCAACATCGCCAGGCCGGTTTCGAGCGCGCCGTACCCGAGGACCTTCTGCATGTAGAGGGCGACGATGATCTGGAAGGCGAACATCGCCGACAGCGAGAGCATCTGCACGACGTTCGCCCCGGCGACGTTGCGGGAACGCAGCACGCGCAGCGGCATCAGCGGCGTGCGCGCGGTGGCCTGGCGGACGAAGAACCCGGCGAGCAGGGCCAGCGACACCGCGCCGAACGCCAGCGTGCGCCCGGAGAGCCACCCGTGCTCCTCGACCTTGACCACGGTGTAGATGCCGAGCATCAGACCCGAGGTGACCAGCAGCGCGCCGGTCACGTCGGCGCCCCTGGCCAGCCCGAGGCCGCGGTCGGCGGGCAACGCGGGCAGCGCCAGCACGATCGTCGCCAGCCCGATCGGCAGGTTGATGAAGAAGATCCAGTGCCAGCTCAGCACGTCGGTGAGGACGCCGCCGAGCACCTGGCCGATCGAGGCGCCGGCCGCGCCGGTGAAGCTGAAGACCGCGATCGCCTTGGCCCGCTCGCGCGGCTCGGTGAACAGGGTCACCAGGATGCCGAGCACGACGGAGGAGGCCATCGCGCTGCCGACGCCCTGGAGGAACCGGGCAGTGATCAGCATGCCCTCGCCGGTCGCCGCCCCGGCCAGCAGGGACGCGCCGGTGAAGACCGCGTTCCCGGCCAGGAACAGGGTCCTGCGGCCCAGGAGGTCGCCGAGCCGGCCGGCGAGCAGCAGCAGACCGCCGAAGGCGAGCAGGTACGCGTTGACCACCCAGCTGAGCCCGGCGGCGGAGAAGCCCAGGTCGCGCTGGATGGCGGGCATCGCCACGGTGACGATGCTGCCGTCCAGGATGGTCATCAGGGCGGAGGTCGACAACACGGCCAGGGCTGTGCGCCGGGAATGGAAGGACATAGGTCGTCTCCTGTTCAGGGGGTGAACAAGAGAGACCGTAGCAGATAGTTCCGTTACAGACGATATGTGACGGAACTATTCAGCTCCGTTCCCTGGCCCGCCGTACCGGCTGGGGGGCCTCGGCCGGGGTCTCCAGGTGGCCGGTGACCAGCCGGTTCAGGGCGCGTACCAGCGCCTCGCGCTCCTTGTCGGGCAGCGAGCCGAGGGCCGCGGTGTGCACGCCGTCCACGATCTCCTGGCTGCGCCGGGCCACCTCCGTGCCCTTCTCGGTCACCGCGATGATCCGGGCCCGCCGGTCGGTGCTGGACGGCCGGCGCTCGGCCAGTCCGGCCTTCTCCAGGGCGTCCACGGTCACCACCATCGTGGTCTTGTCCATGTCGCCGATCTCGGCGAGCTGGATCTGCGTGCGCTCCTCCTCCAGGGCGTGCACGAGCACGCAGTGCATGCGCGCGGTCAGCCCGAGCTCGGCCAGGGCGGCCGCCATCCGGGTCCGCAGCACGTGGCTGGTGTGGTCGAGCAGGAACGACAGGTCGTGCTCGGTACGCGAGGGGGCCATGGAAGTCATGTCATCGAGGCTACCCAACTCATCCCGTAGCGGATTATCTGTCGGCCGGCGAACCCGGCAAATCGCCCGCTCTGACGGTCTGGCGCAAGTTGATCTCACTATGTATGTTCGAACGGAAGGAAAGTTTCGTCCATGGAGGCATGGTGGGCAAGAAGTTTCACGTTCTGGCGTTACCGATCGCCGTGGCCGCCCTGGCCGTAGTGGCGTCCCCCGCCCAGGCGGCGACGGGGTACGACCGCTGCCAGGAGGGCAACTACTGCCTGTTCTCCGGTCTCGACGGCACCGGGGACATCGTCCAACTCCAGGGCAACACGGCCAACCTGGCGGCCCTGGGCATGGGCGACCGGGCCAAGTCCGACTGGAACCGTACCGACACGCTCATCCATCTCTACTCCGAGGCCGACTACGGCGGCTGCACGGCCGTCACCGGCGCGCGCGGCAAGGGCAACTTCTACATCACCTTCCGCGACTTCTTCGACTCCGTCCGCTTCGGCGGCCCGAACGGCCCCTCCTGCTCCATCGGCGGCGACGACCTGACCATCAAGCGCGCGCCGGCCACCGACTCCCACGGCTGACCTCCGCGGCACCCCCGGCCCGGTCGCGCGCGCGGCCGGGCCTCCTGCCGGCCGGGGCTCTATGATCAGGGCCCCATGAGCCTGTCCACGCTGTCCGCCACCGAGATCACCTCGGCCCGCCTCCTGCTGCGCAAGGCCCAGGACGCCGACCGCGACGGCCTCGTCGAGCTGATGACCGACCCCGAGGTGCGCGAACACCTCGGCGGCCCGCGCCCCCGGGCCGACGTGGAACGTTTCCTCGACGCGGCCGGGACCGCCGCCGCGACGTCCGCCCCGGGCAGCTACGTCATCGCCGGCCGCACGACGAACCGGCTCCTCGGCACGCTGGCGCTGGACCGCCGCGCGGCCGACCGTCCCGGGCACGTCACCGCCGACGGCGGCGAACTGGAGTTGTCCTACGTGCTGCGCCGCGCCGCGTGGGGCGGCGGGCTCGCGTACGAGGCCGCGACGGCAGCACTGCGCGTAGCGGCGGGCGAACTGCCCGACCAGCCGGTCCTGGTCGTGACCCGGACCGCGAACGAACGTTCCCTGCGACTGGCCGCCCGCCTGGGGTTCGAGCCCGTCGCCGCCTTCGAGGAGTTCGGCGCCGAGCAGACCCTCGGCGTCGCCCGGCTGGGCTCGTTCACGGGCTGACCGCGGGCTCCTCCGGGGTGCGCAGGGTGGCCATGATGCGGTCGAGGGCGGCCAGGTCGCCGGGGTCCAGGGCCAGCAGGGAACGCGGCGGGCGGGCCAGGATGCGTTCGGCCTCCGCGGCGGCGGCCGTACCCGCCGGGGTGAGGGCGACGATCTTGCTGCGCCGGTCGCCGGGGGAGACGCTGCGGGTCACGTAGCCGCGCCGTTCCAGGTCGTCCACCATCAGCGTGGTGTACGGCTTGTCCGTGGACAGCTCGGCGGTCAGGTCCCTCATGGTCATCGGCCCGGCCAGGAGGCGGCGCAGCGCCTTGACCCGGAAGAAGCTCATGCCGAGCGTCTCGGCCACCTCCTTGCGGCGGTCCCCCTGCCGCAGGACGAGGTCGTACATGGCGGCCCAGACGCGGGCCACCGGCTCCTGGCCGGGGGTGTCGTTCATGACGCGGCCGCCGTTCCGGCGGGGGCGAGCCGTTCGGCGGTACGGGCGGCGCTGAGCCGGGCCCACCCGGTCGTGGTCAGGACGCCGAGCAGCAGGACGGCCAGCCCGCACCCGGTGACGATCCACCAGCCGACGTGGCTGGCCGCGGCGAACCCGGTGGCGAACGGCCCGGCCACCGCCGAGGTGACCAGCGAGCCGATGACCGCCACGCCGAGCGTCTGGCCGATCTGGCGGCTGGTGGAGGCCACCGCCGCGGCCACCCCGGCCTGCGCGCGCGGCATGCCGGACACGGCGGTGTTGGTGATCGGCGCGTTCACCATGCCGAACCCCAGCCCGAACAGCACGTACGCGGCCATGAGCCGCCAGAGCGGCGTGTCCGCCGTCAGCCCGGTCATGATCAGGCCGCTGGCCGCCATGGTGGTCCCGGCCACCAGCAGCGGGACCCGGGGCCCGGCGTTCCCGACGATCCGCCCCGACAGCGGCGCGCAGACCACGGTCAGCCCCGCCATGGGCAGCGTGTAGAGCCCGGCGTGCAGGGCGGACAGGCCCAGCACCTCTTGCAGGTAGAGGGTGTTGACGAACAGGAACCCGCCCAGCGCGGCGAAGCCGCACACGGCGATGACGGTCGCCCCCGTGAACGGCGCGCTGCGGAAGAAGCGCAGGTCGATCAGGGGCTCGTCACGGCGCAGCTCGTACGGCGCCAGGACGGCCAGCGCCAGCGCGGCGACCGCGAAGCAGGCCAGCGTGCGCGGCGACGCCCAGCCGGCCGCCGGCGCCTCGATGAGGGCGTACGTCAGGGTGGCCAGCAGCACGATGACCAGCACCTGCCCGACCGGGTCCACCCGGCGCGGGCGCGGCGCGCGCGACTCCGGCACGAACAGCGCGCACAGCGCGAACGCGGCCAGCCCCACCGGGATGTTGATCCAGAAGATCGCCTGCCAGCCGACCGAGTCCACCAGCGAGCCGCCCACCAGCGGGCCCAGCGCCATGCTGATGCCGACCACGCCGCCCCACACGCCGATGGCGCGGGCCCGCTCGCGCGGCTCGGTGAAGGTGTTGGTGATGATCGACATCGCGACCGGGTTGAGCATCGAGCCGCCGACGGCCTGCAACGCCCTGGCCGCGATCAGCCAGCCGAGTCCGGGCGCGAGCGAGCACATGAGCGAGCCGAGCGTGAACACCGCCAGCCCGGTCTGGAACGTGCGCCGCCGGCCGACCCGGTCGCCGGTCGAGCCGGCCAGCATGAGCAGGCTGGCCAGCACCACCGTGTAGGCGTCGATGATCCACTGCAGGCCGGAGACGGAGGCGTTCAGGTCGCGGCGGATGGCGGGCAGCGCGACGTTCACGATCGTGTTGTCCAGGCCGACGATGAACAGGCTCATGCAGCAGATGGCCAGCACGAGCAGCCGCCGCCGGGGGCTGAGCGCGGGGGCGGGGACGGCCGGCGCTCGGCTGGTTATAGGCATATAACGATTATATTCGCATAACTAAGGACATGTCGGGCCACCCCCCGGCCCGCCGCGTGACCACCGGTCGCCCCTGTACGGGCTCCCGGTGGTCACTGGGTGCGCGCTAGCCGATGAGGACCGCGCCGGTCAGCGAGATCACGATGATCGCGTAGGCCGACATCTCCTCGGGCAGCAGGAGGACCGCCAGCAGGTCCACCAGGATCAACATTCCGACGACCGCCCAGGTACGCGGTCTGCGCACGATCTCCGCCAGCCGGCTCATGGCTTGTGGAACTTGAACCAGTTGGTGAACGACCAGGTCGCCTTGGGTTTGGTGGTCATGTTCCTGGCTCCTCTCAGTGCCTCGGTGGCCATCGGCAGTTTCACCCCGGCCTCGGCCTTGGCCAGCTCCGTGCCCGCCTTCAGCATGCGGCCGGCGCCGCCCAGCGCCGCCCCGGTGATCCCGGCCATGGCGAGGCCGGTCCAGGTGAACCCGCTGGTGCCCGCGTTGTTCACCGAGTACGTCGCCATGGCGAAGCTGGCGCCCAACGCCACGCCGCACACCACCGTGATCCCGCACGCGGTCACCGCGACCGCCCCGGCGACGCCGACGGCGACGGCCGCCACCGTCCGGCCCCAGCGGTCCCACCAGCTGCGCTTCTTCTTCTGCTTCTCCCTGGCCAGCGCCTCCTCCGCCTTCCGGCGCTTGGCCTGCTCCTCGGCGAGGGCGTCGCTGATCCGCTTGTTCTCGGCCATCAGCTCGGCGATGCGCCGGGCGGCGGCCGGGTCGTTGAACCTCAGCATGCACGACTGGCTCGTGCACGCCCCGGGGTTGGTCGTCGTGGTGGAGCCGCCGTAGCTGCGTCCCGTCCCGCCGCCGCTGCCGCCCGAGGAGACGGAGCTGAGGTTCGTCCGGGCCGGGGGAGCGGACGGCGGCGGAGACGCGGGCGGCGTCTGGTAGGGCCGGCCGTCGGGACGGATGCCCATGTCCTTGCACTCCTGGCCGTCGCAGACCCGCAGGCCGGTCGGGTCGGTCCAGGTGATGGGGTTGTTACTGGCATAGGCGTAGCCGTTGATCTGCTGCGGGTCCGACAGGTCCATGATCGGGTCGGCGGAGACGAACCGGCCGGTGGCCACGTCGTACTCGCGCGCGCCCAAGTGGGTCAGGCCCGTCGAGTCGTCCACGGTGCCGCCGACGAACCCCTTCTGGCCCGGCCAGGAGGCGGGCGCGGCGCCCCGGGACCCGCCGTACGGGGTGGTGGACCTGCGGGTGTAGGCCAGCGTGGTGGCGTTGACCACCAGCTCGTCGGTGTCGTGCCGGTCGCCGAGCAGGTAGTTGACCTTCCCGTCGCCGGTCCGCACCACCGTGGCCTTGGGGCCCTCGTAGTAGCGGGTGCCGCTCACCTTGCCCCCGGCCAGGGTCAGCTCCTGGCCGTCGAGGTAGAGGGTGACCGAACCCGGGTCGCGGCGGATGATCCGGTTGCCGTCGGCGTCGTAGACGAAGGTGCTCGTCCGGCCCGCGACGGTGGAGGCGCTCAGGTCCCCCTCCGCGTTCCAGGTCAGGCTCTGGTCACCGAGCGCGGTGACGCGGCGTTTCGTGTTGCCGGTGGCGTCGTACTCGTAGGTGTCGGTGCGGGCGCCGGGGCCGGTGGTCTCCACCTTCTGCAGGGTGTGCGGCTGCGGCCGGCCGGCGGCGGGGTAGGTGTAGGTGCGCGTGACGTCGCCCGCGCCGCCGTGCTGGACCTCCTTGGTACGGTTGCCCACCACGTCGAAGCTGAACGACTGCCAGTACGGAGCCGGACCGCCGACGGCCGAGGCGGACGGCGCCGCCGCGCAGTCGTCGGTGGCGGTCCACGCCTCGGTCAGCCGCCGCCGGTGGTCGTAGGCGTAGCACTGGGTGTCGGTCGAGGACCTGTCGTCGCGCGAGTCGCGGGCGCTGACGACGTCACCGGCCGGGTTGTAGGTGAACACGGTGTCGTCGATGGTCTGCGGCCCGACCTTCTCCCGGTCGTCGACCACCCGGGCCGGGCGCCGGGTGGCGTCCTGGTAGTCCAGGGTGCGCACGACCCGGGCGCCAACGTCGCCGAGCACGGTCTGCAGGACCTCGCCGTAGGGCGAGTACTGCGTGCCGCTGACGTACGTCCTGGAGCCGTTGTCGAGCGAGGCGAGCTGGCCGAGCCGGGTGTAGCCCGGCCGGACGGTCTCGGCGGGCAGCCCGCCGGCCGCCGGGTAGGAGGTGGAGGCCACCAGCCCGGTCGCGGACCGGTACGTGGTCCCGACCGTGTACGCGCCCGCCAGCAGCCCCTCGCTCGGCGGGATCGTCACCGTCGAGCCGGTCGCCCGGCCCGCGGCGTCGTAGCCCTTGACCGCGTTGACGTAGGCGCCGCCCTCGTCGTAGCGGGTGGAGGAGGTGAGCAGGCCCTTGCCGCCCGGCAGGGTGTCGTAGGTCCACTCGGCGAACTTGGTCGCCCCCTGGGAGGCCGAGGTCTTGCGGCCCAGCTCGTCGTAGGCGTAGGTGAGCGTGACGCCGCGGGAGTCGGTGGTCCCGGTGCGGCGGCCGGCCGCGTCGTAGGTCCAGCGGGTGAGGCCGACGTCCGGGTCGGACAGCGCGGTCCTGCGCCCGCGCAGGTCGTAGGAGTAGGTCCAGGTGTTGCCCGCCGGGTCGGCGACCTTGGTCAGGTGTCCCGCCTGGTCGTATTCGTACCGGGTGACGTCGGCGCGGGAGTCGGCGAAGTCCGCGACGCGGCCGGCGTACTGCCGCAGCTCGGTCGTCCTGCCCCTGACGTCGGTCACGGTCAGCGTGGCCGCGGCGCCCTCCGGGGGGACGGTCGCGGTGTAGTTGCCGCCGTAGGAGGTGGTGGCGCGCCACTTCTCCACGTTCAGCGACTTGAAGATCTCGGCGGTCGGCCGGTCCTGGCCGTCGTACTCGGTGACGGTCTGGGAGGGGACCAGGTTGTCCGCGGCGCCGAACAGCGACGTGTCCGGCGGCGCGGAGTTCCAGTAGGAGGCGTTGGTCTTCCACGACCGGCCGTGGGAGTCCAGGAAGGTGTCGGTGACCAGCCGGCCGCCGCCGTGGGCCTCCTGCTGGGTCTGCCGCTCGCGCAGCAGGCCGTCGTACAGGGTGGTCGTCGTCCGGTAGGAGCCGTCGTCGAGCAGGTCCTTCTTCGTCACCGCCGTCGGCGACGTGGCGGAGACGGCGTAGCCGAACAGCAGGTCGGCGGCGGCGGCGCGGTCGTGGCCGGGCAGCCACACCTTGACCAGCCGGCCCAGCGCGTCGTGGTCGGTCAGGGTGGTGCGGCCGTTGGCGTCGGACGTCGACAGCGTCAGCCCGCGCACCCCGTCCAGGGTCGTGGTGGTGGTGAAACCCTTGGGGTCGGTGACGGTCGTCCCCGTCGGGACGCCGGTGGCCGGGGTGTAGGCGGTGGTGGTGGCGCGGCCCAGTTCGTCGGTCACGCCGGTGACCCGGCCGTAGGCGTCGTGGGTGGCGGTGGTGGCCGTGTGGACGGGGGTGGAGCCGTCCATGTGGTCCAGCGTCTCGGTCCGGGTGACGTGCGCCTGGCCCGGCCTGGGAGCCGTGCCGAGGGGCTGGCCGTCGTAGAAGGTGCGGGTCTCGGCGGACACCGCGCCGGGCGCGGCGCAGGTCCCGCCGGTGGTCCTGACGACCGACGGGTACGAGACCAGCCAGTTGCCGGTGTCCCTGGCGGCGTAGGTGGTGGTGACGCACTCCTCGTCACCGTTGACCGCGGTGTCGCCCTGGTCCGCCGACGACAACACCTGGCCGAGGTCGTCGAAGGTGTAGTCGGCCCGGGTGCGCCGCCAGGCCGTGCCGGTCGCCGTCGTGACGAGCGTACGGCTGCGCTTGACGGACGTCCCGGTCCGCCGGGCGGTGAGCGCCGCCCGGTCCTTCACCGCCCGGGTCGCGGTGACCGGCGACAACCACGGCTCGGACACCGACGCCGAGGAGAGCGCGCCGCCCTCCCCGGTGTAGGTGAGGGTCTCCAGCGTGTTCCCGGCCAGCGCGGGGTCGTCGCTGACCTGGTTGCCCTCGGAGTCGGTCACCGTCCCGCCCAGTCCGCGCAGGTAGACGGTGTCGGTCTGGCTGCGGGCCGCCTCCCCGACCCTGGTCCGTACGGTCCGGTAGCCGCGGAACTGGTTGTACGTGCGGTGCTTGTCGAGGGTGAACTCGCCCTCGTCCTTCGCCCAGGCCGCGCCGTCCAGGTAGTCGTAGGACGTGACGACGGACTCCGAGCCGGACCCGGCGACCTTGTCGTCCTCGACCACCTGGGTCACCACGTACTTGTGGAACCAGTCCTTGACCGGCTCGGCGTACCCCTCGGGCGTCCACCACGACGGGTAGCACCGGCGGGTGTTGCCGGCCGGGTCCGGGGTGGCGCCGGCGGCGCAGTCCTTGGCCGAGTACGCGACCAGGGTGTCGGCCCCGGTGTCGGTGCCGATCCGGGTGATGCGGTACTTGTACAGCGGCGGGCGTCCCTCGTCGGAGTCCACCCGGTTCTCCATGAGCGTGCCGGCGAACGTGGTCGCGGGCAGGGTGATCGGGTCCCCGGCGCCCGACCCGGTGCGTACGATCTTCGACAGCCACAGGCCGGCCGCGGTGTTGTCACCCGTGCCGGGGAAGTCCTGCGTCAGCGCCCAGGAGTCGGCCACCCGGCCGCCCACCTGCGTGCTGATGGACGTCAGCCGCTTGCGCGTCCAGAACGTCGGGCCGACCGTCGTGCACTTGGCGCCGCGCGCGCAGTTCTGGTCGACCGGCGTGTCCGGCCAGTTGGCCGCGTGCGCGACGTCGAAGGCGTCGCAGGCGGACAGGCAGCGCTCGGACACGCCGAAGCTCACCTTCGCCGCGGGCGTCGCGAAGACGTCCGAGGCGCGCAGGCCGTACTCGATGCGGTTGAGGTGGCCGGCGCGGACGTAGTCGGTGTTCGCGGTGGGGGAGCCGGCCTTGGCGTAGGAGTTGGTCTGCCGGTCGTAGTAGTAGGCGATGGCGTTGCCGTGCGGGTCCACCACGTAGTCGAGCTGCCAGCGCCAGCCCTGCGCGCAGGAGGAGTCAGCGTAGGCCGCCGCGTGGCACGGCTCGCCCGCGTGGTTGCCGAACACCGGGACGGTGTAGGCCGAGCCGGTCTCCGGCTTGCCGGAGCTCCAGCCGGGCAGCCGGTTCCTGCCGAACCAGTACTGCGTGCCGTCGGGCCGGGTGATCCGCCAGTACTCGTTGTCGTCGTCGCCGTTGGCGGTGTCGGCCGCGGTGCCGCGCAGGTGCTCGACCCGGGAGCCGTCGTCGTGCGACAGCCGCCAGGTGCCCGAGGCGTCGTCGCGGACCAGGGACGTGGCCGAGCCGTTCAGCGACAGGGTGGCGTTGTCGGACTTCCAGCACAGGTCGCCGGTCTTGGTGCTGTTGTTGGCGCCGTTGCCCTGGTCGTCGGCGCAGCCCTGGTAGGAGCGCTCGATGAAGCCGGGCTCGTACTCCCAGCCCTCGCCCAGCCAGGACGGCTGGTTGTTGGTCGCGGCGACCCGGCCGTCCACGGCGGAGGAGGAGTAGAGCAGCTCGACGGACGGCGCGAGCCCGCCGGGCACCTGCGGCACCTCGATGCCGTAGGTGTAGGCGAAGCCGCCGGAGTTGCCGCCGTCCGACCACGTGCCCGACGGCGCGAGGGAGGTGGCGGCGTACGTGCCGGTCGCGCCCTTCGGCGCGGCGACCGCCGCGAGCACCGCCACGCCCGGAGCGGGCACGTCGGCGGCGAGCGTGCCCGCCCCGGTGTCGTTGACCGCCGCGAGCGGCGTCCTGGTACGGCACTGCGGCAGGTCAGGGGTGCTCAGCGCGCACCCGGGCAACGTGACCAGGGACAGGCGGGAGGCCCAGTCGCCGCCGAAGGCGCCCTTGAGGGCCCCGTACCCGACCTTGACCGACAGCGTGCCCGGCGTGTCGGGCCGGACGGCCAGCAGCAGGCCGTCCACGCCCGCCCGGGCGGCGTCCTCGCGGGAGGACAGCTCGACCTCGGCGCTGCCGGGCCCGTCGGCGGTGGGCACGCCCACGGTGACCGGCAGCTCCCCGGCCCGTACGCCCTTCCACCCCGGCGCGGCCTTGCCCGCCCGCGCGTCCTGCCGCCCGGCGGCGCGCAGGTCCACCTGCACCCGGCCCGCCCCGGGCCAGGAGACGGCGGGCGGGGTCTTCCACGTCCGCGTCTGGGAGTCGGCCAGCGGAGCCGGAGCGTCCCTGGTGACCTTCCCGCCGGGGACCGAGTGCTCCTTCTGCACCGGACGGATCTTGAATTCCGGCCGCGCGGCCTGCGCCGGCGACGGGTGGAGCATCCCCGCCGCCAGCGCCGCCACGACGGCCATGACTGTTCTTCGCATCATCGTCAGGCCCCGTTCAGGAGATTCCGGTGATCCAGCCGGTCCAGCCCGGACCGCCGACGTTGACCGCCGGCTCCCTGCCGGCGGGCGAACCCGGGTAGAGGTACAAGCCGTCGGAGAGCGCCGCGGTCTGGGCGGCGACCCAGAAGTCGGGACCCTCCTTGCCGGGGGCCGGCCGGAAGGTCTTGACCCCGTCGACGTCGGCGACCGTGCCCTGGAGGTCGCCGGGCGCGGCGATCCACGGGTAGCCGGCGGCCGGCCAGGTCTCGGTGCCGTAGGCGCGTCCCTCGCCGAGCACGTACTCGCCGGAGTCGGTGAACGAGCCCGGGTAGAGCGTCACCGCGCCGCTGTCCCGGCGGCGCAGCACGACGTCCGCGGCGTTCTGCGGGTCGGGGGAGCCGTCGCCGTCCGCGTCGGCGATCACGTCGCCGGGCGTGAAGGCGTCGTAGCCGTCCAGGCTGATCGGCGCGGAGCCGGCGCCGCCGGACGGGACGTCGAGGACGCGCGGCGCGGCCAGCTCGCCGTTGGCCGCCGTGGCCAGGGGACCGGCCACGGTGCCGGTGTAGAGGTTGAGCCGGCCGCCCTCGACCACGATCAGGTCGGCGCCCGGCCGGCCGTCGATGTTGCCGGGAGCGATGATCCGGGTGGCCGCCGACCAGTCGCCGCCGCCGGGATGCCGCAGCTCACGCCTGCCCTCGTGGGACGGCCAGCCGGTGCCCTCGTTGGGGTACAACGACAGCCTGCCCGACGTCGAGCGGACGAAGATGTCCTCGTAGCCGTCCTTGCCCATGCCGTCCTCGGGGCCGACGAAGTCGCCGCGGTGGGCCAGCAGCGCGCCGCCGAAGCCGGAGTAGGCCACGTCGGTGCCGCCGTCGGTGGTGCCGTCGCCCCGGCCGGCGTACAGCCGCAGCGTGCCGCTGTTGTTGGTGGCCAGGATGTCGGGCCGCCCGTCGCCGGTCAGGTCGCCGTCGCGGTCGCCGGACACCGTGCCGTCGGGGTCGGCCACGAAGACCGGCGGCGCGGTGACGATCAGCGTGGTGTTGCTCGCCGACTGCGAGGGCGACCCATCGTACGGCGAGACGTTGCCGGCGACGTCGATGGCGGCGGCGTGCAGCCGGTTGTTGGGCCAGCGGTGCGGATAGATCTCGACGGTCGCCGAGCCGTCGGGCCCGGCCTTGACGTAGGTGCCGCCCCCGCACTTGCCCCCGCCGACCGACAGCGGGAGGTTGAGCCGGTAGCAGAAGCCGTCCAGGTGGGCGTCGCTGGAGGTCAGCGTGACCTTGCGGGTGTAGCGGGCCGGCACCTCGCCCACGTCGATGCGGCGGCCGTCGGCGGAGGTGACGACCGGCTTGGTCGGGGCCGTCTTGTCCACCGTGAACGGGCAGGAGTTGGTGGACCAGTCGCCGTCGACGCCGTCGGAGACGCTGGCGTACCACCAGTAGTACCCGCCGTCCTGCAACTGGTCGGCGGGCACGGTCACGGTCGCGGTCGATCCGCTGGCCACCGTGCGGTTGTCCGACCGCACCGCCGGGCCGTTGTGGAACCAGAGGCCGAAGGCCACGTTGAGGTTCTCGCCGTCGGGGTCGCTGCCCGTCGCCGTCAGCGTGACGTCGGTGTTGCCGACCACCTCCCAGGAGGGGTTGGTGGCGCTGCACGGGATCGCCCGGTCGGAGGAGTTGTTGTTCCACGGCCCCTGGAAGGCGGTCTTGGAGACCAGGCGGGGGGCCCGGTTGTAGGTGACCTGGAGCACCGGGTTGGTGCCGTCCACCCTGAACTTCTTCCAGCCGTAGGCGTCGCTCTCGTTCTGGGCCCGCAACCCGAAGGTGATGTTGCTCTGGCCGTTGTTGGCCGCCTCCTGCACCGCCCCGGCGACCGCGCCGTCGGCGAAGTCCTCGCCCGCCGACCCGCACGAGCCCCAGCCGTGGGCGAAGGACTTGGTCTGCAGGGTGCGGATCCAGCCGGGCTGGTTGTTCCAGGTGACCCAGTTGCCGATCCCGCCGGTCCAGCCCAGATCCACCGCGCGTGCCGAGCAGCTCCAGGAGGAGACGTTGAAGACGTTGAAGGTGGCCGAGATGATGCGCGCGCCCTGGAGGCCGTTGATGTTCATCTCGAAGTAGGCGCGGGCGGTCAGGCCGGTGTCGGTCTCGTGGCCGACCCGGGCCACCGGCGGGTTCTCGCTGCCCACCCGGTTGCCGCCGTCGTAGTAGACGGTGTTGGCGACGCCGGAGCTGCTCGCCTTCTTGACCGCGTTGGCCCAGTGGTTCTTGTAGCCGCCGCTGAAGATCGGGTCGATGACCACCGGGTAGACGGTGGCCGGGTCGTCCAGCAGGGCCTGGTCGGGGGTGATGCGCAGGGTGCCGCCGCCCGCGCCGGGCTCCACGACGGCCTTCATCGGCGCGTTGCGCACCGGGCCGTCCTCGTGCGCCCCGGCCGCCTCGGCCGCGCTGGAGGCGTCCAGGCCCTTGGCGGCGGCGGCGCTGTGGGAGGAGTCCCACATGCGCGGCACCGGCGCCGAGAAGACCGGCGTGCCGCCGCCGTCGGCGGCGGTGATCCCGCCCTCGGCGGTCGCGGTGACGTTCAGGCCGGTCCCGCGGATGCCCAGGCGCAGGGTACGCAGCCGGGGGTCGGCCGCGGCCGCCCGGTCCTTGACGATCAGGTGGTGCACAAAACTGTCGGACTCTGCGATGATCTTCAGGTCGACGCCGGGCAGCACGTCGGCGTACGTGGCGGTGTCGCCGTCCAGCACGGGGGCGGGCAGCCGCGAGGGCCAGGTCAGCGACAGCGTCTTGCCGTCCTTGACCAGGCTCGCCAGCGGCCCGGCGCCGCCGCCTGAGAACGTCATCGGGAACGTCGTGGCCCGGGGGGAGATCGTGCCGTCGGGGTTGCGGCGCAGGGTGTCGTCCACCGGCCGCCAGGCGCCGTCGACCCGGGCGCGCACCGGACGCAGGTGCTCGCGCAGGGTCAGGGTGCCGTCCGGGTTCGCCAGCACGTCGGCGGTCTCGGTGCGGGCGGTGGTCACCTCCACCGGCTTGCCCGACGTCCTGGCCTTGGCCAGCGCCGTCCCCTCGGGGGTCGCGGCGGGCGCGGGCGGGGTTTCGGCCAGCGCCGCGGGGAGCGCGGGGGTCGCGGTCAACAGGAGTGCCGCGGCCAGGACGAGCGTCCCGGCCCGGCGCGCGGACGGCGGGGGCCCGCCGGTCCGTGCGACGGCCCTCAGCTTGTCGATCACTAGTGGGGTTCCTTTCAGCGGGAGGACGTGGCGCCCCGAGGGCGCGACAGGACCGTCGTCAGGGAGTCGTGAATCGCCGGGCACAGGGATCGGCCGCGCCGGACTGTTTCGGTCCGGCGCGGCCGTCGGTAATTGGTCGCCGGTTCACGGCGTGGTCACGTGGATCACGCTAGGACGGCCGATCCTTGATCCACCCTCGTCGGATCCTCGCCGCGTCCTCGCCATTGGACAGCGGTGATGTCCAGGCCGTCGAGGGCCTGGAACAAGGGAGAACGTGTATGGCCACAGCCTGGTTCGGCATGCTCGGACCGATGGACGTCAGGGTGGGCGGGCGCCGGGTGGCGCTGCACGGGCCGCGCCAGGAGAGGACCCTCGCCGCGCTGCTCCTGGACGCCGACCGGGTCGTCACCGTCGACCAGCTCGTGGACGTCGTCTGGGAGGAGCCGCCCGCCTCCGCGCGACGGCAGATCCAGGACCTGGTCACCCGGTTACGCCGGACGCTGGTCGACGCCGGGGCCGCCCCCGGCCTGATCACCACGCAGCGGGCGGGCTACCTGTTGCACCCCGGCGAACGCGGCCTGGACGCCCGGACCTTCGAGAGCCTGACCGCGGCGGCACGGCAGACCGCCCGCGCCGACACGGCCGCGGCCGTCGCCGGCTACCGCGAGGCGCTGTCGCTGTGGCGCGGCCCCTTCCTGGCCGGCATCCGCGGCCGGGCCTTCGAGGGTGCGGCCAGGATCTGGCAGGAACGCCGGCTGGCCGCCGTGGAGGAATGCCTGGCCCTGGAGCTGTCGACGGGCCGCCACCACGAGGTCACCGCCGAGGCCCTGGAACTGGTCGAACAGCACCCCTACCGGGAGTCCCTGGTCGAGCTCCTGATGCGGGCGCTGCACGGCACGGGCAGGCTGGCCGACGCCCTGGACGCCTACCGCGCCCTGCAGAAGCGGCTGGCCGACGAACTCGGGCTCGACCCCGGCGCCGACCTGCGGCGTCTGCACGACACACTGCTGCGTTCCCAGACCGAGGCCGTCCCCGTCGCGCACCCGGCCGGGCACGTCGCGGCGATGCTGCCCCCCGGCGTGTACGGCTTCGCCGGCCGCGCCGCCGAGCTCGCCCGCCTGGACTCCCTGCTCGCCGCGGCGGGGGAGCAGCCGGCCGGCGTCGTCATCGCCGCCGTGACGGGCACCGCGGGCGTGGGCAAGACCGCGCTCGCCGTCCACTGGGCCCACCGCGTACGCGACCGCTTCCCCGACGGCCAGCTCTACGTGAACCTGCGCGGCTTCGACCAGCGCGGACGGCCGACGTCGCCGGTCGAGGCCATGCGCGTGCTCGTCGACGCCCTGGGGGTGCCGGCGAACCGCGTCCCGGCCACCCCCGAGGCGTGGACCGGGCTGTACCGCAGCCTGCTGGCCGGACGCCGGATGCTGATCGTGCTGGACAACGCGCGTGACGCCGAGCAGGTACGCCCGCTGCTGCCCGGCGCGCCCGGCTGCCTGGTGCTGGTGACCAGCCGCGACCAGCTCTCCGGCCTGATCGCCGCCGAGGGCGCCCACCCGGTCCGCCTCGACCTGCTGTCCGTCCCCGAGGCCCGGGAACTGCTGGCCCGCCGGCTCGGCGGCGAACGGGTGGCCGCCGAGCCCGACGCCACGGCCGAGATCATCGCCCGGTGCGCGCGGCTGCCGCTGGCGCTGGCCGTCATCGCGGCGCGGGCGGCCGTCCACCCCGGGTTCCCGCTGGCCGCCATCGCCGGGGAACTGCCCGCCGCCCACGACAACCTGGACGCGTTCGACGCCGACGGCCCCGGCACGCAGCTCCGGTGCGTCTTCTCCTGGTCCCACCAGGGGCTCAGCGCCGAGGCCGGGCGGCTGTTCCGGCTGCTCGGCCTGCACCCCGGCCCCGACCTCAGCCTGCCCGCCGCCGGCAGCCTCGCGGGCCTGCCGGTCGCGCTGGCGCGCCCGCTGCTGGCCGAGTTGTGCCGCGCCCACCTCCTGACCCAGCACGCCCCCGGCCGCTACACCTTCCACGACCTGCTGCGCGCCCACGCCGTCGAGCTCGTCCAGGCGCTCGCCCCCGAGCCGGAACGCCGCGCCGCGACGCGCCGGCTCCTCGACCACTACCTGTACGCCGCCCACGCCGCGGCGCTGCTGCTGAACCCGGTCCGCGACCCGATCTCCCCCGCGCCGCCCGGCGACGGCACGGTCCGCGAGGAGGCGGTGGACGACCGGGCCGCGCTGGCCTGGTTCACCGCCGAGTGCGCCGTGCTCGTCGCCGCCGTCTCCCATGCCGCCGACCAGGGGTTCGACACGCACGCCTGGCAGCTCGGCTGGGCCCTCGCCGACTTCCTCAACCGCCGCGGGATGCGGCACGAGCACCTGGCCGTCCAGACCACCGCGCTGGCCGCCGCCCGGCGCGGCGGCGACCGGCTCGGGCAGGCGTACACCCACGTCAACCTCGGCTGGGCCAACACCGCCGCCGACCGCTTCGAGGAGGCCCGCGGCCACTTCCTGCTCGCCCTCGACCTGTACGCCGACCTCGGCGAGTCCACCGGCCTGGCCCGCGTCCACGGCAACCTGTCCACCATGTTCGGCTGGAAGGGCCACCACCAGGACGCCCTCGGTCACGCCGTCCAGGCGCTCACCCTGTACCGGGCGGCGGGCCACCTGACCGGGCAGGCCCGCGCGCTCAACGCCGTCGGCTGGTTCCACGCCCAGCTCGGCGACCAGGAACAGGCGCTCGACCACTGCCGCCAGGCGCTCGACCTGCACCAGCGGCTCGACGACCGGCTCGGGCAGGCCAACTCGTGCGACAGCCTCGGCTACGCCTGCCACCGCCTCGGCCGCCACGAGGAGGCCGTCTCCTGGTACGAGCGCGCCGTCGAGCTGTTCCGCGACGCCGGCGACCGCTACCACCAGGCCGACACGCTCACCCGCCTCGGCGACACCCTGGACGAGGCGGCCCTCCCGGACGCCGCCGCCCGCGCGTGGCGGCAGGCGCTGGTCCTCCTCGAAGAGCTCGAACACCCCTCCGCCGCCCAGCTCAGAACCCGCCTGCCCGCCTGACCGAGCACGTACGACGTGGTGGACCCACCTTGGGCTGTCATCATGGGGGCGTGGAGGAGGAATCGCCCGTCACCGCGTTCCTGCGGACCGTGAACGCCGGTGACGTGCTCTCCGGGACCGTCGCGGAGATCACGCGATCGGGCGCGGTCGCGGCCGTCGAACGCTTCGGCGTCTTCGTCGACCTGGACGAGACCCCCGCCCATCCCGTCTTCCCCGGCGTCGGCTTCATCACCATTCCCGACCTGTCCTGGCACCGCTTCGAGGACCCGTACGAGATCGTCGCCGTGGGGCAGCGGGTCACCTGCGAGTTCCTCGTCTTCGACACCCACAACGGCGAGGCCCGGCTGTCGCTGCGCGCGACGCGGCCCGACCCGTTCCAGGGGTTCGCCCGCCACACCCACGTCGGTCAGGTCCTGCGCGGCCGGGTCACCCAGGTGCTGCCCTTCGGCGTCTTCGTCCGCGTGGCGGACGGCGTCGAGGGCCTGATCCACCTCCCCCGTCCCACCGGCGACCCGGCCGGCGCCCCCCGGCCCGGCGACGAGATCACCGTGACCGTCACCGAGATCGACACCCCTCGCCGCCTCCTCACCCTGTCCCGAGAGGCCGCGAGGTGACGCCAGGCGTCCGGCTGCGCCGCCTACGGCACCACCTACCACGCCGGCGGCGCGCTGGGCTTGTCCCATCAGCGCATCTCTCAGATCGTCCCTCGCACCACTGCCTGGTCGCGAGCCATGCCCTTCGACGCGGCGTGCGCGAGATGACAGGGGAGGGGCTGCGGCCGGCCTGGGGGTGACGCCCTCCCGGGGGCCTGGCCTTCGCCGCCGTACGGCGGATCGCGGCAGCGTCAGTCCGCGGCTGCGGCGTCGATGTTGCCGACGGTCAGGTCCGTCAGTGCCGCGATGGCCTCGGCGGCGGTGGCACGCCCCCGGTTCAGCTCCGCGGCGATCGCCTCGGCCGCGCCCAGCACGCCGACGCAGCGGAGCCGGAGTGCTTCCCGCGTGAGCCCCGAGTACGGCCGCAGGGCGGTGGCCATCAGGTCCGTGTAGCCGTCGAGCAGCTCGCGCTCGATCGCCTCCATCTCCTGGCTGCCCTTGAGCGCGGCCGAGACGGCGGTCCACTCCGGCATGTCGGTGGCGCAGGCGAAGTAGGCGGCGCTCAGGACACGGGCGATCTCGCGGGGGACGGCCGGGGCGTCACGCAGGGCCTCCTCCGAGGCGGCCCGGTGTCGCTCGTCGAGCCGCCGGTAGAGCGCGATCAGCAGGCCGGGGCGGGTGCCGAAATGGTCGTAGACGACCGGCCTGCTCACTCCGGCGGCCTCCGCGAGGCTGAGCAGCGTGAGGTTGTCGGTGCCATGGGCGCGCACGATCGCCATGGCGGTGTCGAGCAACTGCTCCCGCCTGGCCGGTTTGGACAGGCGAGTCGATCCGGTGGCCATCGTCCTCCCTTGCGTCGCCTCTCAGCTTAAGCTACAAAATGTAAGTTACAGAATGTAGGTTAGTGAGAGGACATCACCGTGGAGCACTCCGTACTGATCTTGGGTGGATCCGGCCAGGCGGGCGCGGCGACCGCGACCCTCCTGCGCCGGTGGTATCCGGAGCTGCCGCTGACGATCGCGGGCCGCGATCTCGGCCGCGCCCGGCGGGTCGCCGACGAGCTCGGCGGCGCGACCGCCGCCACCATCGATCTGCGGCGCGCCGACCTCGGCCTCCAGGAGACCGGCGGCTACTCGGCGGTCGTGGCGACGGTCTGGGACAGCCACCTGAACGGACTGCGTTACACGCAGGACCGCGGCCTGCCGTACGTCAGCATCTCCAGCGGCCTGGTCGACATCGGACCCGAGGTCGTCGCCGCCGGCCTGCGAGCCGGCGCGGCGCCGATCCTGCTGGCCAGCCACTGGTACGCGGGGCTCGTCGTGCTCGTGGTGCTCGGCCTGGCCAGGGAGTTCGACCGGCTCGACACCATCGAGGTCGGCGGCGTGCTGGACGAACAGGACAGCGGCGGTCCCGCGGCCACGGCGGACATGGAACGCCTGCTGGCCGCCGCCTCGGCGGGGCACGTCCGCCGCGACGGCGTCTTCCACTGGGTCGGCGGCCCCGACGCGGAGGTGGAGGTCACCAGCGTCGACGGCACCGTGTTGCCCGGCCAGATCGTCCCCATCCTCGACGTGCCGAGCCTGGCCCTCGCGACGGGCGCGCCCAACGTCCGCTTCGCGTTCGCGATCGGTGAATCGGCGGGCAGGCGGCGCGGCGGGCCCGCGTCCACGGAGGTCAGGATCGACCTCGAAGGCGTGGACCGCGCGGGCGCGCCACTCAGGACGAGCCACTACCTCTACCACCCGGAGGGGCAGCGCCCCCTGACGGCGCTCGGCGTCGCCCTCGGCGTCGAACGACTGCTCGGCCTGCGCGGCGCCCCCGTACCGCCCGGCCTCCACACCCCCGAGGCGCTGATCGACCCCGGCTACGCGGCCGAGCGGATGGCGGAGATCGGCGCCGTCCTCACCGACGCGCACGGCGACCGCTGACGCGCCTACTGGCCAGGAGAGGCCCGCGGAGTATTCAGGGAACCGGAATCCCGTGCGCTTGAAGCCGGGAGAGAATCAGTTCCCGGAGTTCGCGTTCTTGGGCGGCGGCTTCGTGACGTCCGGTGCGATCGGCGGCCGCGGCCCAGCGTTCGAGGACGTCGATCGCGAGAAGCCATTGGGCGATCGTGAGCTTGGGTTTCACGATCTCGCCCGGTGGCGGCCACGAGCCGGAGCCGGGAACGCCGGGTGTCCAGAGGACGATCTGATCCCAACCGGCCCTTCGGATGCTGCGCGCGAGGTCGGCCCGTCGGCGATTGCCGTTCACCGTCTCGATGCTGGAGTCATTGTCCATGGACGCGTCGATGAGCCCCCACTGGCGGAGTGGCATCGCGATGATCAGGCCGGCACTCATGTCGGCATGGTGCCGAGACCGCGAAGGGTGGTCAAGGGGATCAGCAGGCCCCGGTGTGGCAGCGCCGTGGGCGCATCGCGGGCCGCTCGTAGTACGCGTTCGCGAGGCTGGTCTCGTTCGCGGCCGTGTACTCCTCGGCGATCCTGTCGTAGTCGTTGAATGGGGAGGGGTGTGCGACGGCAGATCCGGATCAAGCATGCGAACGGACTGAGATCCCTTGTGCCGCACTGATGTCTGGGCGCAGCGAAGATGACAGTGAGAGCTGCTCCCAACCTGGGCACTGTCACTTTGATGCTCGTCTAAATACCGGTGTTTGTGTCATCGAAGATGACAGTTTCCAGCCGAAGATCAACTGTCACGAATGTGCCCAGGGCTCAAGAGACGAGATATCCCTGCCGTGAAGGAAACTGCTCCGGGCCGGGATGTGGGCCCAGAGCGGTCAGGCGCGTGCGGAGGGAAGATTCGAGGTTCAGGCGGTTATCGGGGGCCGCCGAGCGCAATTGGGGACTAAGGACTGTTTCTGGGATCAGGTGCGGAGCCAGATGATCAGGGCGATCGCTACCCGGATGAGAGGCTCCCTACTCGGACTCACTCCAGAGGTACCAGGGGCCGTGCCAGTGTTCGTAGAGCTCCTCGCCCTCGGGCTCAGGCGGCTCGACCTCAGGGCTCCAGGCGAATCCGGTGGTACCGAGAAACCCGGTGCCGTCGATGGCGAAACGCACTCCGCCAGGGATCCTCTCAGCCCGTCCGACCGGGAACAGCCCTATCCATTCGTCGTCTGCGGGCAGCGGCGCGCCGTGTGAGATGGCCCGGGCGCGGCCGTCGAGGGCGGGGCGTGACAGGGCGAAGCGCGCCTCCAGGGGCGCACCCACGTATAGCAGGCCGCAAACCAGCAGAACGATCAGGGGCGGCAATGACCACACCGGCCATTCGCGGCGCAACCGCGCTAAAGGTTCACGCCTGAACAGCATGCGGCCCAACGTGAGCAGCCATATGAGACCGATGAAGACCCAGGCATTGGTGATCAACGCCAGCCACATCAGGTACCAACCTGGAACGCTCGTCGCCCATACGGTCGCCAGGGCCGCGACGACCGCTGGCACGATCGCCACCGCCCGCCCAGGCCGCCAGGTGTCGGGGACGGTCTCCGCCGTGTCCATGCCACGAGCATAGAGATCCACTGTCAGCGGCGAGCGTTAGGCCGCTCACGCAGAGACGACGAGGCGATGCCCCCTCGCCGGATCGCTGCGACAGGTTCTCACCCGCTTCCGGTCACAACGGCTGACTCGTTCGGAGGGTCCGGAGTTGAAGAGAGCCTCTCACTGCAGGGATGGCCGGACGCCTGCGGTGGTCTGCCAGGGACGAATACCTTCGCCGGCCAGGAGCAGTGCTGCCTCGGGCAAGTCGAGATCTTCGACGGTCTCGGGTGGGTGCAGGTGGTGGGGCGCGCCCGGTTCCCAGAGGGCGAGCGGTTTGAGCAGAGCAGGGTCGACAGTTCTGATCTTGAGATGGTTGAGGACTCGTCTGGTGACCGCGGTGGGGTGGTAGTCGTCGCAGAACTCGTGCCAGAGGATGCCGGCCCAGGGGTCGTAGCGGCGTTGGTCCATGAAGTAGCGCAGCGCGTCCAGCAGGCTGCCGCCAAGGCGGACTTCGTCGACGATGAGCATTGCAGCGGCGCTGAGCAGCGGCCCAGGCTGGTAGGAGAGCAGGTCGCCGCAGAGCTCGTGCTGATCTGGGGGATCGGCTGATCGCATACGGCCCCGCTGAGAAGAGCGCCGCACTGCAACGGGGCCGGCATCCGTGAGCGAGACAGACGCGCAGGCTGGCCGGCGGGACCTCGTCGCACGAAAACGCGGCATCTCGGGCAGAGATCCACCAGCAGCGTCCGATGCTCGGGACAGACTGCGGCCCAGCTCAGCTTCCACCAGCCCAGCCACGCTCCGTTCGAAGCCGTCAGGCACTTTGGGCATGCCCGGCTGCCGAAGAGTTGCGCCCACTCACGGGTCTCTGCCCGGCGGACTGACTCCTTGTCGCCCACGCGGACGCTTGCCAGGTCCACGGCCGAGCCGTCGAACATCTCCAGGTGCATCCCACGGACAATCTCGGAGCTCAGGCCTGTAGCAGCCTCGATCGCCCTGCACGCCTCCGGCGTCGTGACGACGCCGTACGCCAGTGACCGGACGTCACTCGACGCGCGTACATCCAGTCCAAACGCCTTGACCATCGTCCACGGCGGACATCCGTTCCGCAGTGCCATCCGATCAATCCACGACGCGAACGACTCACCGTACGCCGGCGCCACCACCAACGCCAGCCGCCGGGGCCAGACCGCCACCATTCCCGGGCCGAACCTCCTGCCGTACACGCCTGTCCTGTCTCATTTAACGTGGGCTGATCTTGATGTCGGCCTGCGGCTGAGCAAGTTCATTGAGACAGCTCGGGGTCAGATGATCTGCTGGCCGGAGGGGCGGACCGATGATCAACGGCGGTGTCTCGATATTCATGCGTGGAAGGGTGGCCCTGAGCTGGCACTTGTCATTTTCGCTGAGATGGATGCCAAGGATGTCTCAATGAAGGTGGCAACTTCACGGCGTGGCAGGAGGTCGAGGCGGATGCCCAGCCGACGCTCGACTGCCTGTGACAAGCGGGACGGTGGCAGAAGTCTGTTGGTGAGTAGCCCGGTGAGTGAGACGGCTTCGGGATAGACGACCAGGGCGGCGCGTTGTCTGGAGGGCAGGTTCGGGTTGCCGTAGGGGTCCTCGCCGAGCAACGCCAGCCGCTGCGTCCAGCGCTCTTGGAGCTCGGGCTGAGCCTTCGTCTCGCACCAACGCCGGAGTTGGTGCGAGATGTTGATGTAGGCCAGGCCGAACGCCAGCGGGTCGTGTCGAGACGCCATCCGGCGGTGTCGACGATTGGCACGCAGCATCGCCGGCAGAGCATCAAGCCGAAACTGTTCCTCGGACGGGAGCCAGCGGCGGTGGACCAGGCAGACGCTTTCGTGTGGGAGGGTTCGGCGGATGGCCAGGCCGCGAATGCCGTGCTTGGCGGTGCAGCAGCGGCAGGCTGCGGTGCGCCAGCGGCGTGTGAGTTCGGGCAGCGGAGCGCGGTGAAGAATCGGCAGGCTGGGCTGGAGATCTTTGAACTGGAACAGCGCCCTATCCAGATTGGCGACGGTGCGCCCGGTGAGTCGCGCGAGGTCGGCCAGACAGCTGGGTGACCAGCCCGAGAGCGTGTCCTGCTCCCGGTTGCAGGAGGTGGGCAACTCTTCGCTGATCACGGCGGTGATGACCCCGACCGAGATGCGGTTGGCGTCAGCCAGCCGGTGCAGGTAAGAGCCCAAAAGCTCGCCCTGGACGGGGCCGAAGGATATTGGCAGACGTCGTGGCGGGATCTTCATGCCGTCTTCTTGCCGCGGGGAGGTCGTCGGGCGACTGGTCGGCAGCCTTCAGCGGCCTGATCGATATCGACGCTGGCAAGGCTGGCGCGGGTGATCTTCTCAGTGCCGTTCAAGATGGCGTCCAGCGCGGCCTCGCGGATCAGATGCGACAGACTGCCGATCATTCCGCTGGTGCGTTCGTGGAGGTAGGGGCTGAGTTTGAGCAGCGTGCCCGATTGGTGGGCGTCCAGGCGCAGAGCCTGCTCCAACGTGGCCACCAAGGCTTGCCAGTCGCGCCGGTCGTCGGCGGTGCGGTGAGGGAAGGCCGCGGTCGGGATGAGGCTGTAGCGGCTGGCGATCTGCGCGCCGCGCCTGCCGGTGAACAGGCCGGTGCCTTCCAAGTCCACTCCGGCCAGCACGAAGGTCGCGGGGATGCGTTCGGACAGGTACTTGATCTGGTCGGAGGCCTCGGCGCCGATGCGGGTGCGGATATCAAGGTTGTGCAGTTCGTCGATCAGGACGAGCCGGGTGCTGAGGGTGCCGAGCAGGTCGCAGACGCGGTTGGTGACCTCCACCTGGCTGAAGCGAGCGGGCATGGGCAGTCCGATGAACCGGGCCAGCTCGATCGCCAGCATCTTCGGGGTGGCTGCAGGCGGAACGGTGACATAGACCACTGGCAAGGCCCCGGGACCGAGTTCGCCCCGGCGACGGGCCAACTGCTCGTAGTTCTTGCCCAACTGGGTGATCGCGGTGGTCTTGCCGGTGCCGGCAGGACCGGAGATGATCAGACCCCGTCGGGCCGAGCGCTGGCTGCGGTTGAGCAGGATGCGCTTGCGGCCGCTGGTGGCGACATGCCGGATCGTCGGCGTGGAGACGATGACCAGCTGAGCGTGATAGTCCAGCCGAGACTGCTCGTAGGCGGCGCATTCATGCTCACTCATCCGCTGCAGTTGCGCTGGAGGCACCAGCACGGGGGCGGCGATCTGCTCGGCGACGAACTCAGCCCAGCCCTCCTTGCTGGTTAACGGGTGGTGCGGCTCGCCAGGGCTGAGAAGCATGTCATCGGCTCCCATCGGTGAAGGCGTCGAACACGCCGAACGGGATCACTTGTGCCAGCTCACCCTCGCCGTCTTCCTCGGCGGCGTTCGCGGTGGCTGTCTCGCTGGGGGCGGGACGCAAGGGCGTGGCCGAAGCCGAGCGGGTCCGCGCGACAACTCGGCGATCAGGGCCGGTTCCCGCACGTTGCAGCAAGTCCTCCACGACTTTGGCGATCTCGTTTTCGTCGCAGTCATCCCCACCGCGGGCGGCCAGCAAGGCTCGAGCGTGTCGCCAGGTGAAGTCGGCGAACGGCGCCGAGACGGTGTGCAAGCGGGTCCAAGGGACGGTGATCCAGCCACCGGCGCGGTTGTCGCGGACCCAGACGTGCGACAGATCGTAGGGGTCGTAGTGGACCTCCCAAAGGCCGCCCTTGGTATCCAGGCCCGAATGCTGGCGCCGATAGGGAGCCAGTTCCCGGCAGTCGTAGGTGCGGTAGTCCAGGCGGACCCCGTAGTCGTTGATCTTTCGCCACTCCATGGGGAGCAGCTCCAGATAGTCCTCGCCGTTCAGCGTGATCGGCAGATATCCGGTCCGTGCGACCAGCAACGCATAGGCCTCGTTCGGGGACATGGCTCGCCCCGGGAGGAAGGGGCTGCGCAGTCCGTCGTGGGGCCGGGTCTGCCAGCAGGCCAGAACCCATTCCTGGAACAGGTCGGCCAGTTCCCCAAGGGTCCAAACGGCCTGGATGTCCTGGCCTCGCTGGGTGACGTTGGAGCCAACGTAACCGGCCACGTGCTGGCAAAACAGCGTGTTGATGGAGGCGAAGGTCCGTTCGACCACGCCTTTGTCGGTCGGTGTCGCGGGCCGGGCAGGCTGCACCGAGATCCCCAGGGTGCGGCAGGCCGCGATGAAGGTCTGGGAGACGAACACCTTGCCCCGGTCGACCACGATGGTGTCGGGGACGATCACCGGCTTGGCCGCCGCGTGCTCCAGCCTGGCGTCGATGCTCATCAGCCGCTGGTGAGGGATCAACGAGGCCGACATGCGCAGCGCCTCGGCCCATCCCGGCCGCATCGGCTCCGGCACCAACGTGCGGGCCAGCAGCAGCGCCGCGTCCACCGCCTTGGTGCCGGCCGGCCGCAAGATCGCAGCGCAGATGGTGCGCGTGGCGACATCGACCGCGATGCTCAGCTCCACCCGTCCCGTCACGCCATCGTCCAAGACCGCCAGCACGTCCAAAGGCGTCGTGTCGATTTGCACGACTTCACCTGGGCGGATGGCATCCGAAGCGGTGAACGGAGCCTGAGGGCGCAGGGCGCGCGATCGCCGACTGCCGGCGGAACCGAAGCTGTGCCGTCCTCCATCCATGGCGGTGAGCAGTCGATAGAAGGTCGCCCGCGACGGCATTGTCACCTCGCCTTCGCCATAGCGTTCGGCCACCAGTTGCTGTGCCTGACGGAAAATGCGTCCGCGCGTGCCCGTCGAGACTGTCTCTTGCGCCGCCAGTAGTTCCTCGACGATCTCCACGACCCGCTCGTCGCAACGTCCGGTTGGGGAAGACAGCCGAGTCGCCCGGTGATCAACTAGTCCCCACAGACCCTGCTCACGCCAGCGGCGCCGCATCCGGTGAATGGTCGTCGCCGAGGTCGGTGTCCCGCTGGCGGTCAGTTCCGCTGCCTTGGCCGCTATGCGTTCCACCACGGTGTGCCAGGTCGGGTCATACTCTGGCTTGGGCCTCGCGCCCTCCTCGGCCTTCGGCGGGCGACCCGTCTCCACCTCGATCAGATGCTGCTCCCACCAATGTGCCCTGCGGAGCAGTTTCTCCGGAACTGTCGCCAGCAGCCCGAACGGAGGAACCCCGACCGTCTCGATCTCCCGGCCCACGACCTCGAAATCCTCGGCCGACAGCAACTGCGAGAACATCACCAAGGACGCGCTTCCGTTCTCGCCCACCAGGCGCACGATGGTCCCCTCCAGGCCAACCACCGTGTGAACCCGTCCGTCGAAGCGCACCCGGTCGCCGACCCGGACCTCCCCATGTGCCGTCACGGCGCCGTCACCGTCCTGCCCGGCAGACGATGGTGTGCTCGCTGAACGGGCGCGACAGGTCGGCCGACAACTCACCCCGCCAAAGCAGGTGGAAGACCACGGGCAGCACCTCGAGCGGATCCCCGACTTCGGCTGCCTGCCGCGTTAAGGGCGCCGGCAGGGTGAACGCGGCCATGACAGCCGCGGCCAGCGATCTCGCCTGACCGTGACGCTTGTGCCGGTAGCCAGCAAGCCATCGCAGATTCCCCACGCGCGCCGCGTCGATCTCGCCGACCAGTCGATAGCCCCAGCCCAAACGTTGACACGCTCGGCGGGTGAACTCGAAGGCCTCAGCCGAGCGCTCGTCGACCCGCTTCTCGGGACGGCAGTCGATCACCCAAGCGCCACCGTCCATGCGCCGGGCGAAGAAGTCCGGCGCATGCTGTCGGCGGCGGCCTCCGACCTCCCACGCCAACCAGAACGGCTGGGAGGAGAAGGCGGTGACCGCTGGGTCGAAGTCCAGGAGCATCGCGTGATCGCGCTCCAGCCAGGACTCGAACCCCACGTGCGCATCGAGACTGGCTGCGTAGTACAGACCCGGGAAGTTCCGCAGTCCCCGGTAGGCAGGGAACTGACGCACCGGGCGTACGGCCTCGAAGGCGACATTGCCCACCTCACTCAGCAGCCCCCGGACCTCCGCGCCATCTTGCACCCAGGCCATGACAGCCGCGTCGAGAGCAGCATCCTCCAAGAGCTCACCAATCTCACTCACGCCGCCACTGTGCGTGATCCATTGAGACACGTCATCTTGGATGAGACGGAAGTGACCTCAAAGCGGGCAACACCTGTCTCTCTCGCCACATCGGCCGAGAAGCTGGCTCCGCACGTCAGGACTGCTGAGACCCTGCCACCTCTAGTGAGAACGGACAGCCGTACACGCCGCTACTGCCAACCTCGATTGCGCGCTTCCATGTCCGCTTCCAGTTGCCGTGACGGACTGTCGTCTTCAAGGCCGCCAGACATCAGACAACGGTTTCGCGGGGAAGTCTTGACGTATCAAATGAATGCTTTTTTAATTCGGTTCAGTGACGTGAACCACCCCGAACGGAAGGCAGACGAGGACGTAAGAAGGGGAGCCAGGTTGTGAAGACTCAGATCGACTCCGGCCGGTGCATCGACGTCAGGGATGGAGCTGCGAGATGACCGTGGACGACCGTTTCGGCCCGGAGCTGGAAGAGACGCGCAGGAACCGCCTGCGCGGTACCGTCAGCGAGATCGTCACCGATCCGGTCTCCGACTGGGCCACCGACTTCTCCCACGTCGACCCCCAATGGGCCGCCGACCCGTACCCGATCCAGGACGACCTGCGGCAACGCTGCCCGATCGCGCACACCGAGCGGTTCGGCGGCGTGTGGATCCCCACCCGCTACGAGGACGTCGCGGCCATCGCCTACGACACCGACCGGTTCTCCTCGCGGGCGGTCGTCGTCGGCAACGTCAAGCCGCCCCGGGAGCTCGCGCCGGTGGGCGGCGTCCCGCCGATCTCGTCCGACCCGCCCTTCCATCACGACGCCCGCAAGCTGCTGCTCCCGGCCTTCACCAAGACGGCGGTCGCGCGGCGTGAGGCGTCGACGCGGGCGTTGTGCCACGAGCTGATCGACGGCCTGGAGGGGCGGGAGGTCGTGGACGCGGCCCGCGAGTACGCCCAGTACATCCCGATGCGGGTGATCGCCGACATGCTGGGCTTCCCACTCGAGGACGCCGACCGGTTCCAGGGGTTCGTGGAGAACGCCCTGGAAAGCGTCAACGAGCCGAACGAGAAACGGCTCGAACGCATCTCCGAGTTGTCGGACTACCTGGTCGCGCAGATCCACGACCACCTGGCCGACCCGCGCGACGACCTCACGACGTACCTGCTCGACGCCGAGCTCAACGGCGCGAAGCTGGACCCGGTCCATGTGGTCGGGACGATGACGTTGCTGCTGATCGCGGGCATCGACACCACCTGGAGCGCCATCGGCGCCTCACTCTGGCACCTGGCCAAGACCCCCGCGGACCGACGGCGCCTGGTCGCCGAACCCGCACTCCTCCCGACGGCCGTGGAGGAATTCCTGCGCGCCTACGCGCCCGTCACCATGGCCCGCCTCGTCAAACACGACATGCACTGGAACGGCGTCGACATGAAGGCCGACGACTGGATCCTGCTCTCCTTCCCCGCCGCCAACCGCGA
>NZ_BMRC01000045.1 GCF_014648435.1 Nonomuraea spiralis | reverse complement strand
GCCGGCATCGAGAAGGCTGCCGCTGACCTGGGCCATCGATTGATCCGGCCGGCCCGTCAGGACGAACCCGCGCCTGCTCTGCCGTTCCCCGGCTGGCTACGCCAGCGCATCGAAGCGATCATCTGGACGTTGAAGAACCAGCTCGGCCTCGAACGCCACAATGCTCGCACCACCGACGGCCTTTGGGCGCGGGTCAGCCAACGCGTCCTCGCCCTCAACGCCGTGATCTGGCACAACTGGAACACCGGCGCACCCGTCAAACGATCACTGACCGCCTACGACCATTAACCCAAATTCACATCAGTGATCTAGAGGTCAAACGGACGCCATCACCGACATGGATCCATCGCCTCCGCGCAGCCCGTCGACCTGCAGGCGTCTGGTGCGGGCGTCGTAGCCATCTTCTTCAGGCGACAGGCGGGTTCGTGGACGTTCAGTTTTGAGCGCCTCCGCCAGGCTCTGCTGCTGCACTCCGCTCTGGAGAGCTCGCCCAACCAGTCCTTGCCTTTCGGAGGTGGGAGCACGTGCCGAGCACAGCGACCGGTATCCGCACGTAGTGCCGGCGCGTTCTGGGGGTGTGGGCCCCATGGTGCGGCGCCACGCCGGTGATCACGTTAGTGTGTCCGTCGTGCTCGGTGCGTGCTCGTACGCCCCGTCACGTGTCGTCAGGGCCCGGCACCGCCTGACACGCGATGTACGCGAAGGCGGCATGAACTACCATCAAACGGTATCGAATGGCACTAAAAGATCTTGCTTCTAATCCGACGGTCGCAGGTTCGAATCCTGCAGGGCGCGCAACCGAGACCAGGCCATCTGTGGGTTGACCTGGTCTTTTGCATGATCGATGGTCTTGGCTCGTAGGCAGGGTGAGGCGGCCGAGGGCAGCCCTGTGCCACTGGTCGCGGAACATGCGCGGAATGCTCGCAGGCCCGTTTTCCCAGGTGGGTGCGGTGGTTTCGAGGCCCGGAAACGACGAAAGGACCCCGAGTTGTCCTGAGGTCCTGCCGTGGCTGTAGGTCATGCAGCGCGCGGCGCGGCCCGTCGCACCCGGGCAGGCGCGGGCTGATCGGGCTGCGCGAACGGCTGGCCGTCTACGGCGGCACTGGTGACCGGTCCGCCCGCGGCCCACCAAGGACGGCCACAGGCGGGACCGTGCGACCGAACCTGCCTCGGAACCTGACCGGGTCACGGCCCTGCTGGGGCTTGGACCGGAGCCCGGCCGGAAACGGCGGTCTGGGCCGTCAACCAGACGCCCCGGACCGGGCATCAGGCTCTGACAGCGCGCCCGGGCATGGCGGTCGGCAACAGATGCTCGTCACGGACCACGAACCGGCCGCCGACAAGGACGTGAACGAACCCGGAGGAATGCCTGACCGTCTCGGTGTAGGTGGCACGGTCGCTGACGGTCTCGGGGGCGAAAACGGTCAGGTCGGCGTCGCAGCCCGCCTGAACACGGCCCTTGCGCCGCATCGCCGGAACACCCGAGCCCACCACGTCGGCGGGGATGAGCGTGCACCGGCGCACAGCCTCGGGCAGTGACAGGACCCCGTTCTCCCGGACGAGCCTGCGCAGCGTCCGGCCGTAGGTGCCGGCCGTACGAGGGTGAGTGACGGCGCCGGGCCCAAGCGGCCAGGAGAACGGGTCGGGCGCCCCCGAGCGCCACAGGAGGGGGACGGCATCGGTGGCGACAGCGGCGTCGGTGAAGGTGAGGGCCCGCTGGATGTAGTCGAACTGAGCGGGGTCATCCTCGTCGAGCAGGTGGACGAAGGCCGCCGAGCCGGGTTCGCTCTCGCGGATTCGGCGCAGGGTGTCGGCGTCGGGGATACGGCCCTCGGCACCGAGCAGGCCGATGGAGTGCGGGGTCAGCCCGCGCCGGTGAAGGAGCTCCGGGGCGAGGAAGGCCGCGCCGACGCCGGTCATGCCCGCGCCGTAGGGGTAGGCCTCGGTAGTGACGCGCGAGCCTTCGGCGCGAACCTTCTCCACCAGGCCGAGCACGCGGTCGACATGGCGGATGGAGGTGCTGTTGACGTGGCAGTAGTGCATGTGCGCGCCGGTCTCGGCGGCGGCGCGGACGACCTCCTCGGCGCCGTCGACGGGAGTGGTGGGATCCATCTCGACAAGTTCGCGGGCGTGGGTGTAGGTGGGCAGCCCGACGCTGGCGGCGAGGGCGGCCACGGCGAGGTACTCGGAGGGATCGACGCGGGGCGCGTAGCCGACGAGGATGCCGATGCCGAGCGCGCCGTCGCCGAGGTCGCGCTCCAGCATGCCGACGATGCGGTCGACGACATTCCGCGGAGCGGCGCGCTGCCATTCCTCGCGGCCGATGTTGGCGAGGAAGTCATCCTTCAGGTCGCCGCCGGTGTCGAGGCCGAGGAGGACGGACATCCGGGCCACGGCCCAGGAGGTGGCGAAGCCGTAGTTGAGGGGCCTGCCCTCGATCTCGGCCCTGCGGTAGGCGGCGGCGACCGGGTAGGCGCCGGCCTCGAGTTCCAGGACGGTGGTGACGCCGTCGAGCGCCTGCAGGCGGTGGCCGGCGACGTCCATGCTGTGGCTGTGCAGGTCGATGAAGCCCGGACTGACGACCAGGCCGGTCGCGTCGACGGTGGTGACGCCGTCGAGCGGCTGGTCGGAGACGGCCTGGATGACCCCGCCGTCGACGCCGACGTCGCGTACGGCGTCCAGGCCGGTCTCGGGGTCGATGACCCGGCCGCGGGTCAGGACCAGATCGTATGTCGTCACGCGAGCTCCTTCGTTCCGAGGCTGAACTGCTCAGGGCGCTGGGGCACGATCAACGCGATCAGCGCGCCGAGGACGGTGGTGGCGATGAGCAGGCCGAAAGCAGCGGTGTAGGAGAACTTGTCGACCAGGAAGCCCATGAGGACGGGGGCGAGGACACCGGCGATCTGGCCGCCGACGTTGACGACGCCCATGCCGGATCCGATGAAGGCGGGCGGCAGGGCGCGCACGGGCATGCCGAGGATGCCCATCGTGGAAAGGCCCGCCACGCCCATGGCGAGGGTCTGGTAGACGGTGAACCCGACAGCGGAGTCAGCCATCAGCATGAGCACCAGGAGCACGGCGGTGACCAGGAGCAGGGGAATGACGTAGAGCCGGGCCCTGTCGTGGAAGAAGCGGTCGAACAGCCAGCCGCCGAGGAAGGCGGTCGCGCACGCGACCAGGCCGGGGATGGCGGACATGACACCGGTGTTGATGAGGGAGATGCCGCGCTCCTCCAGCAGGTAGCTGGGCACCCAAGTGATCAAGCCGTAGCCGAGCATGTTGGTGGTGCAGAAGAGGGCGGCGAACTTCCAGACCGATGGCGAGCGCATGACGGCGCCGAGGCTGGTCCCCTCGTCCTGAACGACGTCGGAGCCGTTGAGGTGGGCGGGCAGCGCCTGGGGCAGCAGCTTCCAGAGCAGAACGCCGATGGCGACGCCGGCGGCGGCGATGACCCAGAAGGTGTGGCGCCAGCCGAGGGCGAGGATGAGCGGCGCGACGAGGAGCGGGGCGACGCCGGCACCAAGCTGGTTGGAGGCGAGCATGGCGCCGGCGGCGGTGGCGCGGACGGCGGGGGTGGTGCGTTCCGCGATGGCCTTGAAGGACGCGCCGGGAAAGAGGCCCTGGCCGACGCCGAAGAGAGCACGGATGACGAGGAGGGAGGCCAGGCCCCAGGCAATACCGGTGAGGGCGGTGAAGACCGACCAGAGCAGCAGAGAGACCATGAGTTGGCGGCGGGCGCCGAACTTGTCGGCGAGGATGCCACCCGGCACCTGGGACAGCAGATAGACCAGGGAGAAGGCGGTGATCAGCCAGCCTTGCTCGGTCTTGGTGAGCGCGAACTCCTCGCCGATGAACGGCAACGCGACGGCCATCATCACCCGATCGACATAGTCGATCACCCAGACGCCCATGAGCAGGCCGACAGTGACGGTAGCCGTTCTACGTACTTGCGCGGGCGCCAAGGTGCGGGTGCCTTCGGCGAGTCCCATTCACAGGCCTCCGGAGCTAGATCAATGTTCCAGTAACCCTCCATCACCTCATCCGAGAGTGCTTCGTGCGGGAACATGAAGTCGGGGCGGTCGGCGGTGCGATTGCACCAAGATCCATCCACTGGTGGTGAACGCCTCGATGGTGCTCCACCCGGGTCCAGGCGATGAGCCCCCAGAACGTCCCAGGAGCCTAGTGCCGGCTCGGCGCTCACGTCCGTGTCTTCGGCGCGTTCTGTTCATCGTGGTCGCGCAGCATGCGCAAGACGGTGGCGGGTGAGGGGCGCGGCCCCTTTTCGGAGAGGATCTCCATCCGCGCCACGAGGCGGCCCGAACTCGAGCGGGGCCACCGCCATCGTAGCCCGTACCGTCTGGGGGCTGGGCGCGTGCTCGATGAGGACAAGCCCGGACAGCGGCTGCGGGAAGTGCAGTCCTACTCCACGATGACCCGATCGATCGTGGGCGTAGCCGATCATCTGCACGCGCTCGGGGTCAGCCGGATTGGTCATGGTGCTCGAAGCACAGTGAAGGGCCCACAGCGCGGCTCCCGGCGTCCGACCGACCCACGGCCTCGACCGGACCATAGAGGAACGACGTCGGCGGGCATCCACACCGGTCTTCAGCCCGGAACGGGCCTCCCGTCAGGGAGTTCAGGGGCTAACCCGTCTGTTCGTCGCCCTTGGTTGCACCCCGGGCCGTGACCAGCCCAGACTCGTAGGCCACGATGACCGCCTGGGCGCGGTCACGGACGGAGAGCTTGCCGAAGATGCTGGTGATGTAGTTCTTGACGGTGGACAGGCTGAGGTCGAGGGCGCGGGCGATCTCGGTGTTGTCCAGGCCGGTGGCCATCAGGCGCCATACCTCGACCTCGCGGGGTGTGAGTTCGTCCAGGCCCGTGGGGTTCGGCCGGGTACCGTGGGGCGCCCGCACGTAGGTGGAGATCAGCCGGGTGAGCAGGCGCGGCGCGACGGCGGCGTCGCCGGCGTGGACGGTGCGGATCGCCGCGCTCAGTTCCTCCGGGGAGCTGTCCTTGGGCAGGAACCCGTAGGCTCCGGCTCGCAGGGCGCCCACGAGGTACTCGTCCATGTCGAAGGTGCTGAGCGCCAGGACCCGGCTGCCGGGCACGGTGGCGGCGAGTTCCCTGGTCGCGGCGACGCCGTCGAGGACGGGCATCCGGATGTCCATCACCACGACGTCGGGGCGCAGTTGGCGGGCGAGGGTGACGGCCTGCCCGCCGTTCTCGGCCTCTCCCACCACCTCGAAGGACGGGTCGGGAGAGAGAATCAGCGACAGTCCGCGACGTACCAGCGGCTGGTCGTCCACGATCAGCACCCTGATCCTCGGCAGCGTCGGCCCGGTCCCGGTCATCGGCGCGCCCCCTCGTGCTGGACGGCCGCCTCGGCGGCCTCGTCCGTGGTCAGCGGCAGGTCGGCCACTACAGCGAACCCCCCGTCGGCCTGCGGGCCGACGGTGAGGGTGCCGTCGTGCAGGGCGACGCGCTCGCGCATGCCGATCAGGCCGTAACCGCCCGAGCCCACCGACGATGCCCCCTCCTGCGTCAGTGTGCCCCCGCCGTCGTCTCGCACCTCGATGGTGACCCGGTCCTGACGGTACGTCAGCCGCACGGACGCGCGCGCCGGCCCCGCGTGCCTGCGGGCGTTGGTGAGAGCCTCCTGGGCGATCCTGAACACCGTGAGGCCGACGGTCGGCGGCAACGGCCGCCGCTGCCCGTGGACGCCGAAGTCCGTCGGCAGTCCGGCCAGGCGGGATTCCTCGACCAGGCGGCCGAGGTCGTCGGCGCCGGGCTGGGGCTGGGCGGGCATGGTCTCCGGCTCGTCGCCGTCCCGCAGCACGTCGAGGAGCTGGCGCATCTCGCGCAGCGCGAGCCGCCCGGAGGACTCCAGGGTGACCAGGGCCTCCCTGACCACCTCCGGTTCCGCGACGTTGGCGCGGGCGCCGCCTGCCATCAGCTGCATGGTGGTGATGTGGTGGGCCACGATGTCGTGCAACTCCCGTGCGATGCGGCGCCGCTCGTCGGCCACCGCGCGGTCGGCGAGGAGTCTGCGGTTGGCCGCCACCTCTGCCTGCCAGCGGTTGACCGCCGTGGCGGTGCCGACGACGATCAGGGTGGTGAGGGGCGGGACGACGGCGTCCTGCCAGGGCGGGACGTGGCCGATGTTCTGGCTCAGCAGGGTCAGCGATACCGTCGCGGCGGCCGTGATCGCCGTGACCCGGCCGGGGCGGGCCCTGGCGACCGCGTACAGGGCAACCACCAGGACGGCGCCGAAATGCCTGGGCAGCGGCACGATCAGGGTGGCCGCGGTATCGAGCACCAGGACGACCGCGAGCGCCGCCACCGGATGGCGGCGCCGGGCGAGCAATGGCAGGGCCGCCAGCGCGACGAAGAGGAACCCCGCCACACTCACGGCGTGCCGGCCGTCGGGGGCGTTGAAGAACGCGTAGCTGAGCAGGTTCATCACGCACGCCCCGCCGGCGACGAGCGCGTCGCTACGGGCCCACGGCAGCTCCCGGGCGTTGCTCAACAATGCTGTTCCCCCGTATCCGGCCTTACGGCCCCCCGGAACAGGGTTACACAGCGGCGGCGATGGCCAGGCCGGGACCAGGACCACGGTCCTGGTCCCCGAGAGGCGGAAGGCCCCAGGGCCCCGCTGCGAATCATCCGCTACCAGGAGGTTTACCGCTTCTGCGGCTGATGGTCTGGATATCGGCCGGGAGCTCCCGGCAGACGCCGTCCGCCGGAGGAGATCGTGATCCGTGCCCTGACCGGGTACTCCACCAGACACCCATGGAAGGTCATCGCCCTCTGGGCGGTGCTGGGTGTCGTACTGAGCGCCTTGACCCCGATGCTGTTCGACCGCGTCACCCAGAACCAGGCCGGCGACTTCCTGCCCCGGAGCTACGACTCGGCCGCCGCGCTGCGCATCGCCAAGGAGCGGTTCGGGGTGAACCCCGACGCCACCACGGTGACAGTGCTGGTCGCCCGGTCCGACGGCAAGGCCCTCAGCGCCGCCGACCGGCAGCGCGTAGAGGTCGAGGCCGCGAAGCTGGCCAAGCGCCGGGTGATCATGCCCAGGGAGGACGACGGCCCCCAGCGGTTCCTGATCCCGGACCGCTCCCAGACGCCCCGGATCGCCCCGGCGATGACGGCGCCCGACCGGAGCTTCCAACTGCTCTCCGTCGAACTGATCGGCAACCGCGGGGACAAGGGCGTCCAGGACGTCTACCGGACCTTCCGGGACTCAGCCAGGACCCAGTTCTCCGAGGTGGGGATGCGTACCGGCTTCACCGGAGCGCTCGCTGAAACCGTTGACACCGTCGACTCCCGCAAGACCGTCACGACGGTCGGGAGCGGGCTCATCGTGGGGCTCATCGTCCTGATCAACGTGCTGGTGTTCCGTAGCGTGCTGGCGGCCCTGCTGCCGCTGCTCGCGGTCGCCATGATCGGCTTCGTGGCGGCGGGAGCCGTCGCGGGCGCCGCGATGCTCACCGGGCTCAAGCTCGACGCGGGCACCCCGGGCCTCATCAACGTGGTCCTGCTCGGCATCGGCATCGACTACCTGTTGTTCCTGCTGTTCCGCTACCGCGAGCAGTTGCGCACCAGGCCCGAGCAGTTCGCCCGTGAGGTGGCCGCGCAGGTCTCCGGCCGGGTCGGCAGCGCGATCACCTCGGCGGCGTTGACCATCGTGGCCGCGTTCGCCACCCTCGGTCTCGCGACCTTCGGGCAGTTCCGCTCGATGGGCCCCGCGATCGCCGTCGCGGTCGTGGTGATGATGGTCGGCAGCCTCACGCTCCTGCCGGCGCTGCTCGCCGCTGCCGGGCGCAAGATGTTCTGGCCCTCCCGTACGGCTCTGCGCCCCGAGACCGGTGAGGGCTGGGCCGCCCGCCTGGGTGCGCTGGTCACGCGCCGGCCGCTGATGATGCTGACCGCCTCCATCGGCCTGCTCGCCGCACTGGCCGCCGGGCTGATCGGCATCCGCATGGACTATGGCCAGGGCGGCTCCGGCGCCCAGACCCCCGCGGCGGCCACCGCGGCCGAGATCTCCCGTACGCTGCCGGCCGGCGTGTCCGACCCGACGAGCGTCTTCATCACCGCCAAAGACGGCGGCACCCTCACCGCCGACCGGCTCGACGGCCTCTCCCGAGCGCTCACCCAGGTCGAAGGCGTAGGCCAGATCGCACCGACCGTCCTGAACAAGGACCACCGTGCCGCCCGCATCGACCTCTACCCGACCGCGGACCCGCGGAGCCGGCAGGCCCGCGACCTGGCCGTCGGACCGATTCGGGCCACGGTCGCCCAGCACACGCCTGCCGGGATCACGGCCCACGTGGGCGGGACGCCCGCCATCGTCGCCGACATCTCGACCGCGGTCGACCACGACCTGAAGATCGTGTTTCCGGTCGCGGCCGCGCTGATCGCGCTGATCCTCCTGCTGCTCCTGCGCAGCCTGCTCGCTCCGGTGATCCTGCTGCTCTCCGTCGGGCTCGGCTTCGCCGCGACCCTCGGCGCAGCCGGGCTGCTGTTCCAGCACGTCATCGGCGAGCCCGGCGTCGGCTTCACGCTTCCGCTCGTGCTGTTCCTGTTCGTCGTGGCACTGGGGACCGACTACAACATCCTGATCGCCGACCGCATCCGGGAGGAGATGCGGCGACCGGGTACGGCTCGCGCCGCCGTGGCCCGCGCCGTACGGCACACCGCGCCGGCCATCGCCACGGCCGGCCTGGTGCTGGCCGCCTCCTTCGCCGGCCTCGTCACGTCCCCGGGCAACGAGCAGATCGCCTTCGCGATGACGCTCGGCATCCTGCTCTCCGCGCTCGTCGTGTCACTGGTCCTGGTCCCCGCCCTGGCCGCGCTGCTCGGCCGGGCCGTCTGGTGGCCGCTGAGCCCACGGCCCGCCGCAGGCGGCCATCGCACCGGACCTTTCGAGTCCCACCCGACTGCTACGGCGGTCGCATCTGCCGGGAGGCAAGAATGATGAAGAGGAATCCGATCAACCACCGCATCCACGCGATCGGGGCGTCAGCGGTCACGGCCGCGACGGTCGTCACACTCGCGGCGGGCCCGGCCCACGCCACGTCCGGCTACGACCAGGCGGCCCTGCAGCGGGATCTGGCCGCGATCCGCGACGCCGGCACGCTGGGGGTGCAGGCACGGGTGGTCTCTCCCGCCGGTGACCTGTCCGCGGCAGCCGGTACGGCGGTGCGCGGCCGTACCATGCCGATCCCGCTCGACGGGCACTTCCGGATGGGCAGCAACACGAAGACCTTCGTAGCCACCGTGATCTTGCAGCTGGAGGCGGAGGGCCGTCTGTCCCTCGGCGACAGCGTCGAACGGTGGCTGCCTGGACTGGTGCGCGGCAACGGCAACGACGGGCGCGCCATCACCGTCAGGCACCTGCTCCAGCACACCAGCGGCCTGCACGACTCCGTAGGCGACATCGAGATGAAGATGCGCACCGAGCAGGGCTACCGCGCCTACCGGTTCCTCCGCATGTCCCCGCGCAAGCTGGTCGCTCTCAGCGTGGGCCGGCGCCCGCTCTTCTCCCCCGGCGCCCGCTGGAGCTACTCCAACATCAACTACCTCCTGGCCGGGATGATCGTCGAGAAGGCCACCGGTAACTCCTGGCGCGATGAGGTGACCCACCGGATCGTCACGCCGCTGCGGCTACGCGAGACGACGCTGCCCGGTGACGCCTCGCGGCTGCCCAAGCCGCACCCACAGAGCTACACCGAGGACGCCAAGACCGGCCGGCCCTTCCGCGCCACGGTGCTCAGCCTCGGCTGGGCCGGCCCGGCGGGCGAGGCCGTCACCACCACCGGCGACCTGGGCAGGTTCTGGCGAGCTTTGCTGGGCGGCCGGCTCCTGACGCCACGTCAGCTCAAGAAGATGACCACCACGGTCCCCGTCGGCGCGCCCGGCAGGGAATTCGGCCTGGGCATGGCCAAGCAGCGGCTGAGCTGCGGGATCACGGCATGGTCGCATCCCGGTGGCACACCCGGGTTCATCACCGACAACGCCGTCACCGAGGATGGCCGCACCAGCGTGATCGTCTCCCGCACCACCTACCCCGGTACCCCAGCCCAAGGCCAGGCCACGGCCCGCCTGATCGACAACGCGCTCTGCGCAAGTAGAGATCAGCCACTCCAAGTTCGATGAGCTGTCGATCAGCTGGAACACCATCGACACGACGGCTGGGATCATCGGCTGGGAGTGGTTCGAGCCAACTCCGGCGTGGTCCAGCGCCGATGAACGGCTTGAGCCGTTCATCGGCCAGCAACTGCGCGAGGTGGCTCTACTCGCGTGGCGGCCGGCGTCCTCGCTGTGGAGTTCGGCTTCGTCACGGGCCGCTTCCACATCGCCAACGCCCTTGATGAGAACAGCATCGAGGTCGGTGAGGTCCATCCAGAATGGGTGCGGCACCCACTGGGCTGTGGCGCGGCCTGACTAGATCGGCCTCTGGTTGATCTCGATGACGGGCAGCAGGGTTGGCCTGAGCCGGTGCGCTGATTTGCCTGGGTGTGGGCCCGGCGGGGGTGGGGACGCCGGCTTCCTGCTGACTTGCCAGTGCGGTGACGTCCGTGCGATGTCAGGCTGGGCCAGGCACTTGGCCGGGCGATGGGTCACCGCCAGGCGGCGATGGGAGGCTCGAGGGAGGGCCTGTTCTCGCCGGCCGGGATGAACGCAACAGGCCGGCTGGAGCAGTCGGCGTCGAGGTACAGCAGCCGCGAGAAGCGGGTGTTGTTGACGGCCGATTCCGCGTGGGCGTCGGGAGTCGGAATGCATGGACGCGAGCCGGAGACGGGGCGGACGACCTGCCGCTCGCCCTCGAACCCGGGCTCGGTCCAGAAGCAGACCGCATCGTCAGGGCAGCGGGGGCCGGCGGCGTGCAGGGTGCCGGCCGCAGCGGGCGCTGCGATGGCGAGGGTGGCACCGGCGGCGAGGACCGCAAGCAGAGTGAGGGAACGCATGTGGGTCTCCTGTCGGTCGTGGACTCCGTGATCTCATTATTCTCACTCCGTGTACTCATCAATGCACTGTATGCATTCAGCTTGATGTGGTGAGCGCGGCGTAGGGGGACTGCCGACGGCCATTCCGACCAGGCGGCAGGGCTGAACGCCGCCGTCGAGTGGGATGTCCGCGACGGCGCAACAGCCGGCGAGGGTACGCGGTGCGGCGGGGAGATAGCGAAGGGCCTCGGTCATCGTGCAGATGCCGATGGCGTCGAGACGGGGGATCGGACTGCCGGCCCGGCCGAATTCGTCCTGCAGGAAGCCGAGGTCGAAACGGAGGTTGTGAGCCACGGGGACCCGGCCCCGCAGCAGGTCGGTGAGAGTGCTGGCGATGTCCTTGAAGGCGGGCGCGTGGCGGACGTCAGCGGCGGCGATGTCGTGGATGCGTCATGGCCCCAGGTCGCGTTCGGGGTTGACCAGGGTGCTCCATTCGCGGGTGACGCATCCGAGCGGGTCGAGCAGGACGACGGCGACCTCGATGACCCGGTCGTGCCACGACGTCCGCAGCCCTGTGGTCTCCACATCGATGACGGCGTATCCGAGTTGGGTGCTTTTCATCTGCTTGCCCCTCCTGTCTAAGGAGGACATCGGGCATCTACGGCTGGAGGGCTTCCGCTTGTGTGCGGATTGTGATGGTCTCGTGACGGAACTGGGCGCGATGGCGTGGTGGGCCAATCTGAAACGGTGGGATAGGGAAACGGTCGCTGTGTGCGGTGCGCGCTCCCACGCCCGAACGTTTCGGTTGGGTCCCAGCCTGGACGGCCGGCGTGGAATGATCGCTAACGGTGCCGACCGTGCTCCGTGCGTGCTCGTACGCCCCGCTTCTAATCCGACGGTCGCAGGTTCGAATCCTGCAGGGCGTGCTTCTCCACCTGCGGAAACTCCAGGCGCTGGCGCATCTGTTGGCGGCATGAGGCAAATGTGGGGCAATCCTGAGTCAGCTGCCGAGCTGTCGCCCCAGTGCGGACGCCGCGTTCAGCACCAGCCGGGCTGTCTCCCGAGCGGCTTCGTGGGCCACTTCCGGCAGCGCCGAGACGTAGGTGTCGGCGGTGAGCACGATGCTGGCGTGTCCCAGCATGGCCTGCACCACCTTCAGGTAGGTGTGCGCGGCCAGCGCCAGCGTGGCGGCGCCATGGCGCAGGTCGTGCAGACGGATCGGTGGCAGTCCGGAGGCGGCCACCAGCCGGCGGAAGCGGCCGGTGAGATGGTCCGGCCGCGGTGGCGCGCCATCGGCGGTGGTGAACACGTATCCCGAGTCCTGCCGGCGGTCGCCCGCCGTCGCGCTCAGCTCCTCCTGCCGCTCGCGGTGCCGTATCAGCACCCGCACGGTCTCCCTTTCCAGGGCCACTACCCGGCAGCTGGCGGAGCCTTTCCATGGGCCGACCACGACCTGGACGTCGGCGTGCACTCGCTGCTGTGCCACCGTCAGCTCCGAACTCTGCAGGTCGACGTCCGTCCAGCGTAGACCGGCCAGTTCGCCCCGCCGCAGGCCGCGCAGCGCGGCCAGCCACCAGGCGGCGTACAGGCTGTCCTGTGCCAGGTCGGTCAGGAACGCCGCGAGCTGCTGTTCGGTCCACACCGCTGTCGCCGGACGTTCTCCCGACTGTTGCCGGCGGGCTGCCCGTCCGGCGGTCCAGATCACCGGATGAGGTCGATGGGGATGATGCAGTTCGGCTCCGACGGCCGGGTTGACCGGGATCAGCCGGGCACGCACCGCCGTCCAGATGGCGGGCCGTCACCTCGCGGTCAATGCTGTAGCAGAACCGGCGGATCATGCCCATCACCAGGCGGGCCTGGTGGGCGAGCGTGACGCGGTGAGAGCCGATGGGCAGGTCGCGGGTGATGCCGAGGATGTGGGCGATGTGCTTCGCGGGGATCCGCGCTGAAGCGTTCAACCGCTGGTGATAGCGGCGCCCGACGGCCTGGAAGGCCAGCGAGTGCGCGGTACGAAACATCACATTCGGGCCGAATCGGTGCTGGGCGTCTACGGCGATCGTCTGGTTGAAGGCCATGTACAGCCCCCGCTTGCGGGTGGAGGCGCCCATCAGGATCAGGGTGGAGGTCTTGCCGGATCCGGCGCCGGCGACCAGGGCCAGATCGCGGCCAGCGACGAACACATCCCTCGCGGCCTGCTGCTCCGCGGTCGGCTCAAGGGCCATACGCCCTCTTGGTAGTTCGGCGAGACTGCCGCACTACCGAGGGTGACCGCAGTGCTTCTTGTTTGCCGGCGGTTTGCGGTTTTGCGCAGAGATCACGGCTCCGACGACTCCTCGCGCAGGGCGTTGCGCAGATGTCCGGCCATCATGCCGCTGACCGGGACGGTGGTGGGCAGTTGGGGCTCGTCGAAGTAACGGGCCTTGTACCGGCGCAGCAGTGACTCCCCGTGCTCGGGCCAGGAGAAGTCCTTCTTCTTGAGGAGCTTGCCGAAGACGACGCCGGCGTTGTCCGGGTCGGGCTCGGTCAGGAGCTTGATGGCGGCGGGGGAGATGTCGTCGCCGCGGAGGTAGGAGGTCAGGGATTCGCGGTAGCGGCGCCGGTTGATCAGTTTCGGGTTGGCGAAGAGCTCTTGCAGGAGGCCGAAATCGAGGTAGAGGCTGATGCCTGTTTCGGGGTCGAAGTGGATGGCCACCGTTTCGGCCTCCAGCAGGTCATCGGGAAGGGTGAAGCCGGGCAGAGGGGAGGTGTTGCCGGGCTCGGCTCGATCCATGCAGGCCCGCATGAAGGCGTCGTATCGCGGGGCCACGTCCTCTCCCCGGACGACGATGTATTCGGCACCGTACAGGTCGATGAAGACGTCTCGCTGTTCGGTGAGTATGCGGCGTGCGGTGGCGAGCTTGTCCGGGTTGCGGAAGACCAGCTTGGGGTTGCGCAGGCCGAACTCCGCCGCCTGAGTGAGGAGTTGGTCGCGGGCGTCGGCGGGGAAGAGGCTGATGTTCGCGCTGACCAGCCAGTCCTCGCCGAGCGGCACCAGCCGGCAGATGAGGAACATGCCCTTTCTGATGGGGCGGAAGGCGGACTTGCCCATGTTGGACCGGACGCGGTAGGTGAGCTCGTCGATGAGGTTGAACAGGATCACGGCGTCCTGGTCTTTACCTTGGACCTCGAAGATCCCTTCGACCACATCCCTCCAGCCGAGGATCATTTCCCGCTCCTGGGGGCTCAGGCGGGGATGGGCGCGCAGGAAGCGGTCGATGACCGTGTCGCCGGAGGCCAGCCGCCGCTGCAGGACGAAGTGATCGATGATCATGCTCACGGCTGCCTCGCCGTCGGCGAGGCCTTCGGGGTCGCTCTGCTCGAAGGCCTTGTTGAGCTCGCGGGCGAACCGGGGTGACAGGGCGAAGTCGATCAGCTGCCCCTTGAGGGCCGCGGCCTGCTTCATGACGTCCATGACAGTGCCGTTTCTTCTCCGGGCTTGTTCGGTTACCGGCCCACGGACATTCGAGGCCTTCCCCGTCCGATAGATCGGGAACATGTGAGCCGAGAGTTGAGACTACCTCGATGATCACGAAGAAGTCCGCGTCTTCAGTGTCCGCGACGTCCTTTCGGAGCCAGGTCAGCCATCAGCTCAGCGAGTACGAGCTCTTCCTCGACCCGCACACCCCGTCGCTCCATCACCACGGACAGCTCCGGATCCCAGGGGGTCGGGCGCATCTGCCCGGCAAGCGGAGCCGACGAGGGCACGGCTCGGTAGGATGCGGCGTCGAAGCGCCATGGCAGGAATCCGACCCGTTCGTGGACCGCGGCGGCGATGGCGATCCCGCCCCAGTCGAAGTCCCCGTGGTAGGCGAACGTCGCGCCGCCGGCTGCGAGCAGGTCCAGCAGCCGCCAGACGGCTGCCGACGGCCGGCCGCCGCCGCACACCAGGGGTGGGCACGAGGCTCCGAGTTCGTCGGCCGCCGCCGCGACTACCACCGGGTTCTCGCAGATCCTGACCAGGTTCGCGCGCAGTGGTGCTTCGTGGCGGAGGAGTTGACGCAGGGTCAGCACGCATGGCTCGCCCGCCGCCCTGGCCGCGCTGAGCATGCGTCCGGTGGGGGAGTGGTCGTCACCCGGCAGCCCCAGGCAGAGCACGAAGGAGGACAGGTCGTCGAGGTGCACGCCGACTGCGGCCCAGGTCGAGCGGCGGGCGTCCGCGCCGCCTTCGCCCGCGTACGGCAGGCCGGACAGGGCACGCGCCGCGGACAGGGCGAGGGTCGCCAGCGGGCGTCCTTCGTCCAGCGCGTGGGCGTCCGCGCAGGTCTCGGCGGCGAGCCGGCCGAGGCGCGTGCCCGGTGACGGCAGTCGCTCCAGTACGGTGCTCAGCCGGTCGAGCAGGGTACGTGCTTCGCCGGCCGTGGTGGCGAGCCTTCTGACCAGGCCGGTGGACTCCAGCCACGATCGCCACCCGGACAGTTCGGGCCGCTCGGAGATGAGGGCGTCGAGCTTGGCGAAGGCTTGTTTCCAGTCCGCTGCTTGCGCGGCCTTCTCCCCCGTCAGGTCCCGGATTGGGCCACGTAGCCGGATGACGGCCTCGCGCAGCCCGTCCGCGGCGATGCCGCCCACTCGCAGGATGCGATCTACCTCGTCCAAGGAGACCGACAGGGAGGACCCGGCTCCCGCCCGGCGGCCGAGCAGCACCTCGGCCGCGCGGCGCTGTGCGGGGGTCGCCGTCGTGAGTGTCACCGTTCCTGTCAGCGGTTTGCCCTGTTCCAGGCGGCGGCGTGCCCGGTCGACCAGCCAGGCGGTCTCGTCGCCGCCCAGCAGCCGCCCCAGCCGTTCGCTCGCACCGCTGCCTGCCACGGAGCCGTTCGTGCTGCTGCCGCTCATCCGGCCGTGCCGTCCTCGTTCATGCCGAACAGACCGTCCTGCCGTACGGCGGGTGCGGGGGAGGGCGCGGGCACAGCGATGGTGGGGCGTTCTGTCCGCCGACGCTCGCGCCCGTCCCATCGCCAGGGCGTCACCAGCACGGCGTCGATGCCGTCCCGTCGCGAGAGCTGGCAGATCGCCAGCCCGGGCACCTGCGGGTAGCAACCCCATTCCCGCTCGCTGGTCATCACCACGTCCATGTCGAACGTGGCCAGCAGTCCCAAGCACTTGGCCCGGGAGTCGTCATCCACCCCGGCGAACGCCTCGTCCAGCGCGACCAGGCGCGGCGCGTACGGGTTGCCCGCGGACTTGTAGTGGGCCGAGGCGGCAGCGAACAGCGGCACCGACGCCGCCAGCACCCGTTCTCCGCCGGAGGCGGGGCCGGTCGCGGCCCGCCACTGGCCGTCCTGAAGCCGCTGGATCGCGAACTCGTGCCAGGCACGATAGTCCAGCGCTCTGGTCAGGGCCTCGGTCCAGCCCGCGGCTGGATTGTCGGTGTGCTCGCGGGCGATTCGCTCCTGAAGGAACGCGCCGACGGCGGATCGGTCGGCGGAGGACCAGGCGTCCACGGTCTGGCGGAGCTTGCCTCTGATCCGGTCGAGCCCGTCGGGGGCGTTCCTGGCCGTCTTCCAGATCAGGCGCAGCCGCATGCCGGTGGAGGTGGGGCGGGATTCCAGCTCGGCATTCATCTCCTGGACCTCCGACTCGGCCGCGGCGATCAGCTCGTGCAGCGTGCCGGCGACTTCGTTGAGAAGGTGGTTCTCCAGAATCTCGCGTTCCTTGGCCGACAGAAGCTGTGCGCGCTGCCCGGTCTCCTCGGCCAGCGCCGCGGCCAGCTCGGGCATGTCCCTGGCGCGCCCCTGGAAGATCACGTCGACGATCATGACGCCGTCGTGCAGGGCCAGTCCGACGGAGTGCCCGTGCCTGGCCATGGCGTCCGACAGCAGCTTGTGCTCCTCAGCGACCTTCTTCTGCACCCGGTCCCACGGGCCGTCGCCATCGTCCACCGTGTCGAGCTCGGCGTTGACCGTCCTGGCCAGAAGCACGGCGGGTGTCGCCGCCCACTCCCCGCCCGTGTCGGGCACGTCCAGGCCTGCCAGCGCGACGTTCAGCAGGCCAGTGGCGGCGAACACCTGGAACTCGTGCACGGCGGCGTCGCGTGCCGTGATCGCATCCTCGATCTGTTTGCGCAGGTTGTCGCGTTCGCCCTCGGCCTTGCCGCGTTCCTGCAGGGCCTGCTGCTCGCGCAGGCGAGTGGAGCGTTCGGCGATGGCGCGCTCGCGTAGTGCGTGCTGCACCTGGTCGAGCCGGCGGAACAGCTCTTCCACGGCGGAGCCCGCGGTCTCGACCAGTGTGCGGTATGCCTCGGCCGCGGCGCCCGCCTCCTCACCCGCCTTCGCTGACAGTTCGGCGGCCTCGCCGAGTTGTTCCTTCGTCCTGCCGAGCTCCCCTGCGGCGTCCGCGGCGGTCTCGTGCGCGTCACGCCAGACTTGTATGGCGGGCCACAACTGGGCCAGGGCCAGCCGATAGCGGTTGAGCGCACCCTTGACCTCATCGAGCGCCGCGGGATCCGCGGGCAGGCCGACGTCCGCGGCGAACTCCTCAGCCCGGATGCCCGCCTTCCGGAGCTCGTCCTGCCGCTCGCGAAGCGCCATGCCCGCCGCGACGTGCGCGGCGTTGACCTCGTCACGCCGTTCGTAGGCGGTGGCGCGCTTGACGTGCGCCTCTCGCAACTCGGTGTCCGAAGGCAGGCCGCGGTGTTCCGCGGCGAGCCTGTCCCGGCGGGCGGCGAGCAGCTCAAGCCGGCCGCGCAGGTCTTCGATCCGCCGATTGACCTGGTCCAGCTCCCCGCGGAGGGTCGTCAGCCGAGTCCGCCGCGCCGCCTCTCTGGCGCCCTCGCCGATGTAGTGCGCCTCACTCTTGCGCCAGGAGCCGGTCAGCACGCCGTTCGCCCACCTGCCATCGACTGCCACCCACGTCCGGCCGTCGTGACCCGGCCCGAGGCCGATGGCGGACAACACGGCGTCCACGGCGCTGTCGGCCAGTGCCGCGGCCTGCCGATCGGCCCGGTCAACAGCCGGACGCAGGACGGCGACACAGGACGGGCCGGACAGCGGCTCACCGGCGACGATGACGGTGTCGTCCGCGGCCAGCAACGTCCCACCCGGCGTCACCCAGGCGTCCAGGATGCCGGCGGCCTCCAAGGCGGCTTCCAGACCGGCCCGATGGTCGTCGGGCACCGCATCGGCGAAGTCCACCACCTTCCACAGGGGTGCACCGGGACGGCCGAGGCGGGTGGCGGGGTCGCGCGTGTGCGGCACGGGCGGCGCCTCGTGGCCACCGGCCTCCAAGCGGGAGATTTCTTCGGACAGGTCCGCGGCGGCCCGCGTCGCCTCTTTGATCTCGGAGTCCAGCTCTGCTCCCAACCGGCCGAGCGCGTCAGTGGCCGTTCTGGTCGCGTCGCCCACGGCGTTCGCGGCAGGGTTGGGGCCGTCGGTAGAGGCAGCCCAGGACTGCAGCGCCGCGATCACCTCATCGGGATCGTCCAGCCGCAGCTCGACGAGACCAGCCAAGTAGAGGGTGTACTTCTGGACGAGCCCGGTGACGGCCCCGCCCACCGCCTCTTCCGCGTCGGCGACACGCTGAGCCACGGCCTGTGTCTCCGCGGTCAGCCGCTCCACCTCGGTGCGCGCGGCCCTCATCCGCTCCTGGGCCCGGCGGATGCGGTCGATGAGCCGCTCCAACTCGCCGATCGCCTGCTCCTGACGATCCGCCAGTGCCTCGGTGTCACGCCTGATCCGCGCCAGCTCCGGCTGGTCGGCCACAAGGAGATGATCCGGCCCCGTACGGGCCGTCCCGGGCTCGCACCGCGCCTCACGGGCGGCCAACACGGTCAGATCCTGCACCCTGCCGAGGTCGCGCCCTGCCGCGTCGGCCTTGTCCCGGGCCGTACGGGCTCGCTGCTCGCGGCGCTGCGCCTCGCCTGCGAGGCGGTCGCGTTCCTGCGCACAGCGGCGAGCATGATCGGCCAGCCGCTTGGCCTCCTGGCCGTACTGCTTGAGCCGCTCCGCGTCACGCATCTCGGGGCTCTCTCGAAGCGCGTCCCGGCGTGCCTCCAGCAGAGTCCGCTGTTCCTCCAGTTCTTCCAGCACCTGCTGTGCTGCCGCCAGACTCGCCTCCGCTGCGGCGTGGCGGCCCTCGGCCTCGCCGAGGGCCCGGCCCAGATGCTCGTAACGGCTGTGTGCCAGTCGTGGCACGGCGGCCTTGCGCTTGGCCGCGATGGCGGCGTAGCGACGGTAGTGGATCAGGAAGCCGGTCGCCGCCTCGCGCGCTTCCTCCAGTCCCCGCAGGGCGTCGCGCTCCTCGTCGAGGCCGCGGAACGCCTCGGCGACCGTGGCGATCAGAGCGGGGCTGAGCGGTGGCAGCGCCTCGGTCAGGGCGCGGGACAGCAGCTTCTCGTCCGGCTTCTTCGACAACTGCGGCTGGCGCAACTGGATGAGCAAGTTCACCAGGGCCTCGTAGCGGTGCTCGCCGAGCCCGAAGAGCGCCTCGTCCACGGCCCTGCGGTAGTCAGCGGCCCGGTCGTACACCATCCCGCGGCCCTCGACGGCCTCACGTAGCTTCTCCCTGGTGAGCACCACGCCGGTGGAGGAGAGCAGATGAAGTTCCGCACCGATGCGCTGTGGAGTGAGGAAGAACCAGTGCCGGACGACGCCGCGGTCCTTGACCGCCTTCAGCCCGCACCCGATCGTACGGAACTCCTCAGAACCGTCCGCCGTGCGTCGGCCGAACTCCATCCACGCGTAACCCAGCCGCTCGGGGTGCGGGTGTTTGCCGCCCAGCAGCAGGTTCCACTCCATGCGCTTCTGTCGGTCGCCGTCCGGTTCAACGCGATGCGGGGCCAGCTCTCCGTCAAGCAGGAACGGCAGTGTCAGGGCCAGCACCTTGGACTTGCCGGTGCCGTTGTTGCCGCGCAGCAGCAGGCGCCCGTCGTGAAAGTGGAACTCCTCTATGTCGTAATAGAACAGGTCGACGAGCCCGGCGCGCAGCGGCTTCCAGCGTTCGGAGGTCGGGGAAGTCAGCATCACTGTCCTTTGATCACGGGTTCGGCCAGTGCGTAGCGGGCGACGGCGGGCAGCCCCACGGCAGCGCCATCGGCGACGCGCACGAGCCGCAGCGCCGTCAGCTTGTCCAAGGCCGTGGCGAGCAGGCCGGTCTCGGTGCCCGGCTCGGTCACGCCCTTACGCCAGAAGGAGGTGTGCTCGCGGGCCGCCTGCCGGACGAAGGCCTTCAACTCTTCGAGCGTCAGCTCGCCGTGGACGGCCAGCTGTTCGGCCACCAGCAGCGTCACGTGGCCGTCGGTGTACTGCTCCGGCATGCGGACATCGGTCAGCTGGTCCTCGGGATCGACCATCGCGATGCCCTCAGCTCGAACTTCGGCCACCAGCCCGGTGGCCTCCTCCAGCCGACGGACGATGGCATGCCGCTGGGAGGCCAGGTATGCGCGCTCGGCTTCGTCGAGGTCGGCGAAATAGATCACCGGATCCTCCAGGAGCTTGCGGGTCAGCCTGCGGCGCAGGGCCTGGTTGCGCAGGTCGTCGGTGTCGGCGACCGGTTCGGCCATCAGCTCGGTGAGCCGCTCCTCGAACGAGGACGCAGAGATCGTGGACGGGCCCCGCGCGCCGGTGAGCAGCGTGGCCAGTACCGGCCTGCGTACGTCGTACAGCACGTCGCCGGTCTTCGACAGGTACGCCTCCTCATCGCCGGCGACCCTGCTCAGCACGCCCCAGTCCAGCAACATTCGCACTACCGCTACCAGATCGGCCCGCTCGGTACGGCTGTCGAGGGTGAAGACGAAGTCCAGCTCCGGCTCTGCCGCGGCCGACAACACCTCTTCTGCCAGCCGACCGAGCGTGGTCTGCGCGTCCGCCCGTTCGAGCGTGGCCAGAGCCAGGCAGAACAGTACGTAACGGCGTCGACCGTACGGCTCTCCCGCCTTTCCCCGCGCCGGGTGAGTCGCGTCCTGCGCGTCGGGGGCGGTCTTGAACAGCCGCGCCGTCCCCGAGTCCGCCATCAGCCGCCAGCCGGTCTCGCGTGCGAGCCAGTCGCGCAGCTCGGTCACATGGCGGCGCACCAGCAGGAGCGCCTCGGGATCACGCCCGGCGGTGAGCAGCGGCCTGGCCAGCAGCGCGCGTAGCGCGGCACGCCGCTGGGCCCGCTCCTCATCCCCGATCACGGGCCGGCCGTCAGGTCGGTGATCTCGATCACGTGCTCGGGCCCGGTGAGCACACCGTCCTCGGTACGGATCTGGACCTCGCCGCCATCGGCAACGAGCATCAGGCGTATCTCCATCGATCCGTCGGCACTCACCGTCTTCACCTCCGTGTCGCCTGGCCGGCGGGTCGCGAGCGCGTCGCCCAGCAGTCCCAGGAACAACTGGAAGGCTCGTGGATCGAGACTGTCCAGCTCTGACAGCAGGACCGGACCGTCGGTCCGCAGCGCGGCCCGAGCCGCGGCCGTCTCGCTCGCCTCCCGCTCGGCCTGCTCCACCAGCAACCTGCGGGCCTGAGAGCGGTCGGTCACCTTGTTCGGCTTACCGCGCCGCTCATAGGACCCGGTGCGGCGAAGTTGCGGCGAGATCCTGATGGGTGGCGCCTCACGCCAGGGGACTCCTGCGTCGACCTCGTGCCATTCCTCCAGGGTCGCGGCCGTCACTGTCAGATGGCGGGAGGGAGTCAGCCCGAACGCCGCCCGCCACAACCGATGCGCCGCCGCTTCATCGGGAGCCTCGGCGAACCACCGCGCCAGCGCCCGGAAGTCCGCACTGCGATCGGAACGCCCGGACCGCCGCTCATTGAGCAGCCCCACCGTGTCGATGAGCTGCTTGATCGCCGTGATCGCCGCCTGGCGCAGCAGTCGCGCCTGCGACGGCCGACCGGCGCCCGTGGAGACGAACCAGTCCCGGAGACCGCGCCAGCGATTCGACCAGGAAGCGAACGCCGCTTCCTCGGCTCTGACGTACGCCTCCGCCGTCTCCTCCTCGTCGGGCACCGCGTCGGCGGCCTCGCGGCGCGCGGCCAGCCGGAGCAGCCGATCATGGTCGAATTTGTCCAGCTCACTTAGGAGCGTGGCGATCCGCGCGCCGGAGTTGGCGAGGTCGGCGATGAAGCGGTTGATGTAGTCGATCAGCCGCTCCTTGTAGGCGATGAACCCCGCCACGTCGCCGTCGGAGAAGTCGATCGCGCGCCGCAACGAGGCCATGAACGCCTGCGCGTTGTCGGCCAGCGACGAGAACCGATCGGACAGGGACAGCAGTAGCAGGTGCGCGCGCGCAGGGTCGGGATCCGCGTCGCGAGCAAGAACGACCAGCGACTGCAACTGCTCGGCGATGTCTCCCAATGCCACAGACTGCAGCGCCCCGCGTTTCCCGATGGCGTCTTCGTAGAACGAGATCGCCTGCTCGGCAGCCTGCCCGGCATGCGTGAGCTGGAACAGGTACCGCTTACGGTGGAAGTCCTCCACGCTCGTGACCCTGCCGGTGTCGGCGTCGGCCCGCAGGTTGCCCCATTCCCGCAGCTTGTCCAGTGCCTGCGCGAGCGCGTCGTCATTGTCCCGCCGCAGCTCCGCCGCCACGTCCTCGGGCCGGAGATGCACGATGAATCGTTCCTTCGCTCGCGCGAACGCTCGGAGGATCCCCCGGTAGAAGGCCGCGTTGGGCGTGCTCAGGTGAGCGAAGGGCTGATGCTCCTGAGACGGGAAAGCCATACCGACAGTTTCTCTGTCCAAAGGGAGTGCCGTGTTCGATGTCGGTGGAAAAGTGCCGGGAAAGAGCAGAGTCTTTCCGCGCGGCCACATCACCACGCCTTTTGGCGCGGGGTGCGGTAGAGGACATCAGAGCGCTGATCGGGCACGGCTCAGGGATGCTTAATCCGATTGTCAGCTCCTCAGCGCGATGAGCTTGCCGGTTTCGGCCTGGTCTTCCTTGCCGAACATCAGGGCGGCGGTCTTCTCCGCTGCGGCCGTGGCCACCTGCGGGTGGACGGAGGTGTAGGTGTCGGCGGTGAACGCGCTGGAGGTGTGTCCCAGCGTTTCCTGCACCACCTTCGTCTCAGGTGATCAACCTGCAGTAGCCCGTCGCGCGGGCGCCCCGCCAGGCGGCGCCCAGCAGCGCGGAGCAGGCGTTGGCGTGCCGTCGGTGGCCGGCCGGGTGACCTCGGCGGTGCGGCCGTCGTCGAAGGCCCGGGCGACGGGTCGTCCGACGAGCACGACGCCGACGAGGGTTCCGTCGGTGGTCTGGACGGCGATCGCGAACTTGGCACCGGGCGGCGGACCGAGACGCCGGTGGGCCCAGGCGACGAATGCGCGTGCGGTCCGGATCGTGACCGGCGAAACCACCAGCTGCGGGTTCCCCCGCCGCTCCGGATTCTGCTCGGCCTCACCGACCCCGACACGAAAGGTCGAACCTGCGCGGGAACGCCTGCCAGAGGTTGTCCACATGAGACGGACAGACGCCGGTGCGGGACGACCGCAGCCACAACGGTTTCGGGTCACGGTCACCGGGCAGGTGCCGCACCGTGAGCCGGATCAGCGTGCCTTCCAGCACGGGCAGGTCGCCGTGGTCCAGCCAGGCAGCCCGGCGGGGCAGGCGGGGATGCAACCGGTCCCACGCCAGGGCGTTCGCGGCGCCGTAGCGGGTCATACCGTGCGCAGGAAGTCGTCCAGCACGTCGAGGCCGCTGCGCAGGGACGCGATCGGCACGCGTTCGTCGACGCCGTGCATGCCGGCTGGTGTGCGGCCGTCGGGGTCCTCACCGAGCGGGGCGAAGCCGAAGCCCGCCATCCCCAGCTCGGCGAACGGCTTGGCGTCGGTGCCACCGCCCATGCAGAACGGGACGATCACGCCGTCCGGGTCGTGGCGCAGGACCGACGCGGCCATCGCGTCGTACCAGGCGTTGTCCCAGCCGGCCCCGATCGCGGGGCGGTAGGACAGGAATGACCGGGTGACGGACGGTCCCAGCAACTCGTCGATGACGGCGAGCTGTTCGTCCTCGGCGCCGGGCAGCGAGCGTACGTCGATCTCGGCGTGCGCCTCGCCTGGTACCACGTTGAACTTGTAGCCCGCGTCGAGCACGGTGACGTTCGTCGAGCAGCGCAGCGACGGCTCGACGTACTCGCGCAGCGGCCCGATCCGGTCGAGGACGGCCTCGACGCCCTCGTCGGAGGAGAGGTCGGCGTCGAGGCCGAGGGTCCGCACGGCGGTGTCGAGCAGCCGGCGCACCGGTGGCGTCAGCGCCAGCGGCCACCGGTGCGCCGAGATCCGGGCCAGGCCGGTCACCAGGTGGACGACGGGGTTGTCCGGGTTCGGGCGTGACCCGTGGCCCTCCGTACCGGTCGCGCGGACGCGCATGTGGAGGGAGCCACGCTCGGCGACAGCGATCGGGTAGAACCGCCGTACCGTCCCGTCGGGCGCCCGTACCGGCACGGGCCGCCCGCCCGACTCGCCGACGGCGGCGGTGACCCCGGCGAAGAGCTCGGGTCGGTTGCGTACCAGCCACTCGGCGCCGAGGGCACCGTCCTCCTCCTCGTCCGCGACGAAGGCGAAGACCACGTCGCGTCGTGGTCCGGTCGCGTCGGCCGCCCACCGCAGCAGGGTGGCGAGCATCATCGCGACCATGTCCTTCATGTCGGTCGCGCCGCGGCCCCACACGTACCCGTCCGCCACCCGGCCCTCGAACGGCGCCACCGTCCACCGCTCCGGCTCGGCGGGGACGACGTCGAGATGCCCGTGGACGAGCAGGCCGGGCAGCGACCGGTCGGCGCCCGGGACCCGGAGAACGACGTTGGCCCGGGTCGGCTCGGACTCGATGATCTCGGGGTCGTACCCCGCCCCGCGTAGGAGACCGGCGACGTACTCGGCCGCGGCCAGCTCGCCCTTGCTGCCCGCCTTGCCGTAGTTGCTGGTGTCGATCGCGATGAGGTCGGAGCAGATCGTCACGACGTCCGGGTGGTCTGTCATCGTTCTCCTGTCTTGGCTGGGTAGGTGATCAGGTAGCCGTGCCGCCGGTCGAAGGCGGCGATCTCGGCGCCGCCGGCCAGGGCCCCGGCCAGCACGTCCCGTACGCGGGCACGCCAGGCCCGCGCGAGAAGGGGGTTCTCGACCCGGACCCGTTCGATGTCCTCGGGGACCGGGACGAAGGCGGGCCCGCCGGTCCACGGCACCACCCGGAGCGCGTCGTCGCGGACCGTGATCAGCGGCCGATGGTCGCCCTCGGGCGGCCCGACGGCGGCGGGGGAGAGCAGGTCCCACTCGACGAACAGCCGGTCGCTGGCCTCGCCGCGGTTGAGCCCGTCGTGCATCGGGCCGTAGCAGTCGGGCAGGTAGTCCGTCGCCCGGGCGCCGAGCTTGACCAGGTTGAAGTACGCGTTGCGACGGACCAGGGGGTCGAACGTCCAGGTGATCGAGCCGATGCCGCGGCCCAGCGCCCAGTCGCGCTGGTGGCACTTGAGCAGGTAGCCGATCTGCTGGGCGCGGTACTTCGCCTCGACCCCGGTGATGTGGCTGTGCAGGGATCCGTTGTGCGGCGCGAGGAACCCGACCGCGGCACCGGCCAGATGCTCCCCGACGAATGCGACGGCGACGTAGTTGCCGGTCATGCTGAAGGCGCGCAGCAACGCGACGGTGATCTGGCTGGAGTCGGGCGCGCCGTCCCAGACCCGGTTGAAGAGGGCGGCGATCGCCTCGAGGTCGGCGAGCCCGGCCGCCTCGCGGACTGACACTCCGTGCTCCGGCATCATCGCCTGGCCTCGCCGAGCAGGTCGGCGAGCAGCCCGGTCAGCAGGGCGAGACGGTCGCCGAGCCGAGCCACGTCGACCCACTCGTGGCGGGCGTGCGCCCCGCCGCCCACCGCGCCCAGGCCGTCCAGGGTCGGCACCCCGGCAGCGGCCGTGAGGTTGCCGTCCGATCCGCCGCCGACCGCGACGCCGGCGAGCGGGCCGATGCCCAGCCGATCCGCCACGGCGCGGGCCCGCTCGAACAACCCGGCCGTCATCGTGGCATCGAGCGGCGGACGGTCGATGCCACCCTCCATCTCGACGGTGACGTCACCGTTCGCCGGCGCCAGGCCGCGGATCGCGGCGTCGACCCGCCGCAGCTCCTCGGTGGTCCGGGCGCGAACGTCGATCGTCAGCGTGGCCCGGTCCGGCACCGTGTTGACGGCCGTACCGGCGGAAGCCATCGTCGGCGTCACGCTGGTCCCCGCCGCGTCGTCGGCCAGCGCGGCGACGACGCCGACGGCGGCGCCCAGTGTGATCAGCGCGTTCGCGCCCAGGTGCGGTTCCAGGCCGGCGTGGGCCGCGCGTCCGGCGAAGGTCAGCTCGTAGTGGGCACGGCCCTTGCGCTCGGTCTTCAGAGCGCCGGAGTCGTCGCCGGCCTCCAGTACCAGGGCCGCGGCGCAGCCCCTGGCCTCATCCTCGATCAGCTCGCGGGAGGTCGGAGAGCCGAGCTCCTCGTCGCCGGTGACCAGCAGGGTGACCCCGAATGGGTCGTCGAGCGCGGCGATGGCGTGGAAGGCGAGGGCGAGGCCCACCTTCATGTCCAGGCACCCGGGCCCGCGGATCCGGTCGCCGGCCGTGCAGGGGATCGTGTCGATCGTGCCCAGCGGCCAGACGGTGTCGTGGTGCCCCAGCACGAGCACGCGAGGTGGTTCCTTTCCCCACCGCCAGCGCAGGTGGGTGCGGCCGGCGGTGACGATCGGCTCGGCGGGGCGGCCCAGGATCTCTTCGCCGACCCGCGCGACGCAGTCGGCGCTTCGGGCGACCGCGGCGAGGTCGGTGGAGGGTGACTCGCAGCGGATCATCCGGACCGACGCCGCGACGACGCCGGCGACCCGGGAGCGGGAGCCGACGGACAGTGCGTTCATGGGTTTTCCTCCGGCGCTTTGGACGGCGCCGCCAACGTTTCATCGGGTGCTGTGGCGACTCTTGTGGCCCGACATGAAAGGCGGTCCCGAGGTTGGGTGTTCGACACCGACGGCGGCCGGCGCCGCCGGTTAGCTTGCTCAAACGAGACGGGTCGCAGCGGGCGGCCCGCGTGTTCAGGAGGACCAGGTGACGGAACGGGTGGCGGACGTGGTCGTCGTGCCGGTCGGGACCGATGGGGCGGTGCCGGCCCCGGTCGCCGGCTTCCTCGCGGAGGCCGGCGTTGATGTTGACGTGCACGCGATCGGGGCTCGCCTCGGCCCGGCCGAGCCCGGCGACGTGGCCCGGGTCCCCATCCTCGACGGCCCCGACCTCGTCTACGTGACCGTCGGTGATCCCCGGCCGGGTCTGGCGTTCGACCACGTGCGGGCGGCCGCGATGGCGGCGGCCCGGCACTGCGGATCCGCGCCGGCGGTGCTCGACGCGATCGGGTGCTGGGAGGCCGACCCGGATTGCGCGGTCGCCGCGGCGGAGGGCTGGACCCTCGGCACGTACCGATACCGCCCCGACTGGACCGTCGCCGACCTGCTCGCCCGGCTCGACCCCGGTCCGCGTCGGCACGGGGGTTCGGAGCATGCCGTACGGGAAGGGGTCGCGCTCGGCGCGGCCGCCAACCTCGCTCGGGACCTGATCAACACGCCGCCCGGCCAACTCGTCCCGGCGCGGCTGGCGACCGTGTGCCAGGAACTCGGCGAGGCGCTCGGGTTCGAGGTACGCGTACACGACGCCGCGACGCTGGAGCGCGAGCGATTCGGCGGCATCGCCGGCGTGGGCCGGGGAAGCGTGCATCCGCCGTGCCTGATCGAGCTGCGACGCGGAGGCGACGGCCCGCACACGGCGCTCGTCGGCAAGGGCATCACCTTCGACGCGGGCGGCCTGTCGCTCAAGCCCACCCGGGGCATGCTCACCATGAAGGCGGACATGGCCGGCGCCGCCGCCGTTCTCGGCGCCCTCGTCGCGCTGGCCCGCCTGGGCTCCGACGCGCCGGTGCGGGCCTATCTGCCGTGCGCCGAGAACATGCCGGGCCCGGACGCGGTCCGGATCGGGGACGTCCTGCGCCATCGCGGTGGCCGGACCGTCGAGGTGACCAACGCCGACTGCGAGGGACGGCTCGTGGTCGCGGACGCCATGGCGTACGCCGTGGAGGCCGGCCCTGCCGCGATCGTCGACCTGGCGACGCTGACCTCGGCCACCGGCCTCGGCCCCGACATATGGGCCGGTTTCGGCACCGACGACGCCCTGCTGGCGCGGGTGCTGGCCGCCGGCGGCGCGGCCGGTGAGCCCGGGTGGGCGATGCCGATGTGGGAGCCCTACCGGGCCACCCTCGCCTCCGACGTGGCGGACACCCGGAACTTCGACCCGGACGCGCCCCAGCCGTACGGCGCCATCACCGCGGCGCTGTACCTCGAGCCGTTCGCGTCCGGCGTGCCGTGGGCGCACCTCGACCTCGGGCTCACGGTGATGCGCCCGGCCGCCGACGCCCGGTGGGCCGCAGGCGCCAACGGCCGCGGGGTGCGCCTGCTCACCCGCTACCTGACCGCCGGCGCGCCGGCACTGAAGGAGGACGCATGAGCGTCGTGGACGGTCCCTGGTTCGACGACCTCGCCGTCGGTGACACCTTCACCGCGCCGGCCGTCACGTTGGATGCCGGGCTCCATGCCCAGCACCGGGCGATCCTCGGCGACCGGCTCCGGCTCTGCCTCGACGAGACGCTCGCCGAGCGGGTCACCGGACGTCCCGGCCTCGCGTACCCCGGCGTGGTCTGGGACGTGGCCGTCGGCCAGTCGAGCGTCGTGACCCGCCAGGTGGTGGCGAACCTCTTCTACCGGGGGCTGCGGCCGCGGGCGACGCCGTACCTCGGCGACACCCTCGCCACCTCGACCGAGGTCGTCGCTCTCCGCCGGGTCCGGTCCCGGCCCGACCGGCCCGAGCGCGGCAAGGCGGTCCTGAGCATCGTGACCCGGGACCAGACCGGACGTGTCATCCTCGCTTTCGACCGGTGCGCGCTGCTGCCCTGCCGCGACGGGGCCGGACCGGCCCCGGAGGCGGGCCCCCACGTCGACGGCCTGTTCACCGCACCGTCCGTGCCGGACGTGGCGACGGCCCCCGACTGGCTCGCGCAGTGGTCGCTCAAGCCGCTGGCGCCCTCGCCCGGCGGGCCGCCTGCGGCCGGCGACACCTTCGAGCTGGCGGCCGGCGACGTCGTCTCGAGCGCGCCGGAACTGGCGCGGCTCACCGTCAACATCGCGGCGGTGCACCACGACGCGGAGGCCGCCGGCGGCCGCCGGCTCGTCTACGGCGGGCACACGATCGGGCTCGCGCTCAGCCAGACCTGCCGGATGATCCCGGGGCTGGTGACCGTGACCGAGTGGTTCGCGTGCGACCACGTCGCGCCCGTCTTCGAAGGCGACACGGTGCGCAGCCGCGTCACGGTGCGGGGCGTCACGCCCTACCGGGACGGCACCGCGATCGCCGTGCTCAACACCCAGACGTCGGTGGCCGGTCGCGGAGCCGTCCTCGACTGGACCTTCGCGGCGCTGGTCGCATGAGCACCGTACGAGGCCCGGCCTGGCTCTTCGTCCCGGGCGACCGCCCTGAGCGCTTCGCGAAGGCCGCGAGCGCCGCCGACCAGATCATCTGCGATCTGGAGGACGCCGTGGCGCCGACTGCCAAGCCGGCGGCCCGGGACCACGTCGCGGGCTGGCTCGCCGTCGGCGGATCCGCCTGGGTACGGGTGAACCCGGCAGGATCACCGTGGCATGCGGACGATCTGCGCGCGCTGGTCGGCTGCGCGGGCCTGCGGGGCGTGGTCGTGCCCAAGGCCGAGTCGGCGGCGGACCTGCAACGCGTGTGCGACCTGCTCCCGGTGCCGGCGGCGGCACTCGTCGAGTCCGCCGCCGGCGTCGGGCGAGTCGCCGAGATGCTCGCCGTCGAGCGGGTGGAGCGGCTCATACTGGGCACTGTCGACCTCGCCCTCGATCTCGGCTGCGAGCAGGAGTCCGACGTCGTCAGGCAGGTCCGGAGCCGGCTGGCTCTGGAGTCCCGCGCGGCTGGGAAGCCCGCGCCGGTGGACGGGGTGACCATGGCGCTGCGGGACTACGACGCCACGTTCGCCGACGCCGGGCGAGCGCGCCGCGAGGGCTACGCGGGCAAGCTCGCAGTCCATCCGGTCCAGGCCGGCGCGATCCGGGACGCCTTCGCGCCGTCGCCGGAGGAGGTGTCCTGGGCGCGCGAGGTGATCGCGGCGGCCGGGCAGGGTGCGGTCGCCGTCGGGGGCGTCATGGTCGACGCCCCGGTCGTCGAGCGCGCGCGCCGGATTTTGGCCGGCTCGGCCATCGATGAGAAAAGGGGAACTGGGGACTGAGATGGCGCACTTCGAGAGTAACGTCCTGTGGAACCCGGCGTGGTCGGCCCTCGACGGCTGGGCGGAACGCCCTCCGGACGCGATCGAGCACTTTCACCGATCGATCCCGGGATTCGCCGAGTCCGCGCTGGTGCCGGCGCCGGCGATCGCCGACCAGGTCGGCGTCGCGCACGTGCTCGTCAAGCACGAGGTCGAGCGCCTCGGCCTGCCGTCGTTCAAGGTCGTCGGTGCGAGCTGGGCCGTCAGCGTGGCGATCGCCGGCCACATCGGCCGCGTGCCCTTCCCGACGTTCGACGCGCTCGCCGAGGCGGCCGGCGCCCTGCGCGCCTCGATCGTCCTGTCGACCGCCACGGACGGCAACCACGGCCGCGCCGTCGCGTACCTGGCGCGCCGGCTGGGCCTGAACAGCCGGATCTTCGTGCCCGCGGACATGGCCGAGGCACGCGTCGATGCGATCCGCGGTGAGGGCGCCGAGGTCGAGGTGGTCGCCGGATCGTACGACGACGCCGTTCGCCGGTCGGCCGAGAGCGCGGAGCGGGACCGGCCCGACGGTCGGCACGAGCTGCTCGTCTCGGACACGTCGTGGCCCGGGTACACCCGGATCCCCGAGGCCGTGGCCGCCGGCTACTCGACGATCTTCGCCGAGACCCGGCGCCAGCTCGCCACGGAGCTCGGCTCGGACGCGTCGATCGACCTGGCGCTCGTCCCGGTGGGCGTGGGCGCGTTCGCCTCGGCCGCGGTCCGCAGCCTCGCGAGCGGGTCGTGCAGCGTCGTCACCGCCGAGCCGGCGGCGGCCGACTGCCTATGGCAGTCCCTGGCGGCCCGGGAACGGGTGACGGTGCCGGGACCGCACGAGTCCACGATGGCGGGGCTCAACTGCGGCGAGGTCTCGCTGGTGGCATGGCCGGCGCTGCAGCAGGGTGTCCGTGCCGCCACCCGGGTCTCCGACCTCGAGGTGGCCGCGGCCGTCCGCGACCTCGCCGCGCTCGGCGTCGCGACCAGCGAGAGCGGCGCGGCCGGCCTGGCCGGTCTCCGGCGGCTGCGGCTCGACTCGCGGGCGGGTTCGCTGCTGCGGCCCAGATCCACGCTCGTCCTCTTCGACACCGAGGGGGTCACCGATCCGGCCGGATACGAGGCGATCCTGGCCGGATCGTCGACGGCGCGGGGTCGTACCGAAGAAGGGTCGGGTCATGTCGCGGGTCGATGAGCTCATCGCGTACCTCTCCGAAGCCGTTCCCCGCGAAGCGAGGTCGCGGGGGATTCCGGGGGTCGCCGTAGGGTTGTGTGATGCCGACGGCGTCCTGTGGGCCGAGGGATTCGGCGGCGGCATCGGCGTCCGCACCATGTTCAGCGTCCAGTCGACGTCGAAGCTGGTCACCGCGACCGGCGTGCTGCTGGCCGTGCAGGAGGGCCTGGTCGACCTCGACCAGCCGATCCTGCGCCACCTGCCGGACTTCACCGTACACAGCGACTTCGAGGAGCGGCCCGAACGCCGGATCACCCTGCGCCACCTGCTGACCCACACCGCCGGCTTCACCCACGAGGCGCCGGTCGGGTCCAACTACGAGGTCGGCGACGCCACGTTCGAGGAGCACCTCGCCAGCATCCCCGAGACCTGGCTGCGGTTCCCCGTCGGCCACCACCACGAGTACTCCAACCTCGGGATCGACCTCGCCGGCCAGGTGGTGGCCACTGCAGCGGGGGAGACGTTCGCCGAGTTCATGCGCGGGCGGCTGTTCGAGCCGCTCGGTCTCACCCGGTCGACGTTCGACTTCGGCGCCTTCGACGGCGACGAGGACCGGGCGCTCGGGCACTCCCGCACGTTCGCCCGCGCGGGTCGCGACGTGCCCCGGCGAGTGCCGATGGTGCCGTCGGGCGGTCTCTACGCCAGCGTGGCGGATGTACTGCGCTACCTGCGATTCCAGTTGCGCGAGGGCGACGGCGTCCTACGGCCCGAGTTGGCCCGGCAACACCTGGACTTCCCGAGGCTGACCGAGGAGCAGACCCAGGGGTACGGGCTGGGGCTCTACGTCGACCGCTGGGCGCCCGGGGTCCGGGTGCTGCACCACGGCGGGTCCGGCTTCGGCTTCCTCTGCCAGGTGTTCTGGCTGCCGGACCTCGGCATCGGCGGTGCGGTGCTCACCAACTCCGTGGACCACGACCTGCAGAACGAGCTGGCGGCCGACATCGTCCGGCGGCTCGCGGACGGCCACGGCTCGCGGGCCACCCCACCCCCGGCGGCGGCTTCGCCTTACCCGCAGGACGCGGCCGGCCGGTACGTCGGGCGCCTTGGCGACATCCGGGACATCGTCGCCCGCGACGGCGAACTTCACGGCGTCGACGGCCGGTCCGTGTTCCTGCGCGACGCGGCCGGGCACGTCCGTTACCAGCTCGACGCCGTCACCGGCGATGTGCGGTACCGGACCGTCGTGCCCGAGCTCGGCCCGTCGACGCTCGAACCCGGCCTGGCCGGCGACTACGAATCCCGGGTCGGGGAGGTGCCGATGGCGCCGTACCGCCTGCGGCAGGACGGGGACCACGCCGTGATCGACCTGCCAAGCGGGGGCTCCCTCGACGACCCGATCACCCTGCAGCTCACCGCCGCCGGCCCGGGACGCTACCTGTCCGCGACCGGCGAGGTGCTGACGGTCGGCGACGCCGGCCCGGCGTACGCCAACATCCCCCTGACCCGGACCGAGGACTGAGGTGACCCTGATGGGTAAGGTATCCGCGCTGGAAGGCATCGAGATGCGGCGGCTCCGGCTGCCCCTGGTGTCGCCGTTCCGCACCTCCTTCGGCACCCAGACGACCAAAGACGTGCTGATCCTCCGCGCCGTCACCGCCGACGCCGAGGGCTGGGGCGAGTGTGTCGCCGCGCAGCACCCGCTGTACGCCTCGGAGTACGTCGGCGCGGCGATGATCACGCTGCGCGACTTCCTCGTGCCCGCGCTGCGCGACCTGCCCGCCATCGACGTCAACCTCGTCAGCGCCGCGCTGGATCGCTTCCGCGGGCACCGGATGAGCAAAGCGGCGCTCGAGATGGCGGTCTGGGACGCCGAGCTACGGGGTCTGGGGATGCCGCTGAGCCGCGCGCTCGGCGCCGTCCACACGTCGGTGCCGTCGGGCGTCTCGGTCGGCATCATGGACACCCTCGACGAACTGGTCACCGCGGTCGGCGCCTACCTGGCCGACGGATACCGGCGGATCAAACTCAAGATCGAGCCAGGCTGGGACGTCGCGGCGGTGCGCGCGATCCGGGACGAGTTCGGCGACATCCCGTTGCAGGTCGACGCGAACGCGGCGTACACGCTCGCCGACGTCGACCAACTCCGGAAACTGGACGATTTCGACCTGCTGCTCATCGAGCAGCCGATGGCCGAGGAGAACGTGCTGGGCCACGCCGAGCTGGCCCGCCACCTGCGAACCCCCATCTGCCTGGACGAGTCGATCACCTCCGCCCGGGCCGCGGCCGACGCGATCAGACTGGGCGCGTGCCGTGTCGTCAACATCAAGGCCGGCCGGGTGGGCGGCTACCTCGAGGCCCGGCGCGTGCACGACCTCTGCCAAGCCCACGACGTCCCGGTCTGGTGCGGCGGCATGGTCGAGACCGGCCTGGGCCGCGCCGCGAACGCCGCCCTGGCCGCCCTGCCCGGCATGCGGCTACCAGGCGACATCTCCGCCTCGTCGCGCTTCTACCACCAGGACATCACCCCGCCCCTCGAACTCAGCGACGGCTACATGTCAGTCCCAGAAGGCCCAGGCCTGGGCGTCACCCCCGACCCCGAAGCCCTCGCCGCAGCAACAGTTCACACCGAGTGGCTGCCCCTATAGGAGGCCGCTGAAGAATCGGCGTGTCGTCTGTAGTGATTTATGCCGATATGCGATGATTTCTGGGTGCGGGGTGTGGAGCGTGCAGACCGGGAGCTTCTCGACGCCGCCGCGCTGTTCCCGGACGAGCAGTTCGCTGATCTGTTTCCGTCCGGGAAGGGCCGTCCATCGATGCCGGCGTCGGTGGCGGCCTCGATCCTGACGTTGCAGACGTTGCTGGACCTGTCGGACGCCGACACCACCGACACTGCGGTGATCAAACCAAAGCCGTCGCAGCCGCATCCGACCGACCACCGCGCACCCGGGCCACCCACCGACCTCGGGCTGAGCAGACCGATGAAACGCTGACATTCAGCGGCCTCATAGACAGCGGCGACCGCTACCGCCCATCCCGCAGTGACCCCGAAGCCCCGTACAGATGGTGCTGCCGCACCAGATCGAGCAGGCCGATAGTGCCGTGGAACAAGATCGGGCCAACCGGCCGTGGTTAGAATCACAGCTGTGGGGCACCCGGAACAGCCGGAAGCATCCGTCGTGGTAGACGGACCGTCGATCACGCTGGCCCGGATCCTGGAGGACGCCGGCCACACCCTGCTCCGCCCGGCGTTCGACGGCCAGGACCTCGACCGGATCGTCGACGGCCTGGTGATCTTCGACCCGGCCGACCAGGTCGCCTGGTCGCGGCGCCCCCTGGTTCTTGCCGTCGGGGTCCAGGCTGGTGAGCAGCTCACCGCCCTCAGCGAGCGGGTGGCCCGCCAGGGCGGCGCGCTCATCGTCCACGAGAGCGCCGTCGCCTCGCTGACCGGCCCGCGGACCGCCGTGCCGGTGCTCGCGCTCGGCAACGAGAACTCCTGGATCCAGCTCGCCGCGACCCTCGCGCCGCTGATGAACGGCTCGTCCGGCCCCGCGCTCGCGGCGCCGCTCGGTGGCGTCCCGACCGGCGACCTGTTCGCCCTGGCGAACGCGATCGCCGAGATCCTCGACGCGCCGGTCACGGTCGAGGACCGGGACTCCCGGGTGCTCGCCTTCTCGATCCGGCAGGAGGAGGCGGACCCGTCGCGCATCGGCGCGATCCTCAACCGCCAGGTCACGCCCTGGGCCACGCAGGATCTCACCGAGCGCGGCATCTTCCGCCAGTTGTACCGCACCCAGGAGCCGCTCTTCGTCGATCCGCCCGAGAGCGGGTACGGCGGTTTCACGATGCCCCGCGTCGTGCTGGGCATCCGGGCCGACGACGAGATCCTGGGCTCAGTGTGGGCCGCGGTCCCCGGTCCGCTCTCGGACGAGCGGATGCAGGCCTTCCGCGAGCTGCAGGGCACGGTCGCCGTGCACCTGCTGAGCCACCGCGCGAACGCCAACGTGGAGCGCCGAATGCGTTCGGACCTTACCGCCCAGGTCCTGGCCGGCGGCCCGGAGGCGGAGGAGGTCGCGGCCCGGCTGGGCCTGCCCCACCGCCCGATGCTGGTGCTCGCGGTCGCGCTCCCGGACGGCGAGGACGAGCCCGCACGCCTGCGCGGCGACCGCGCGGCCGAGCTGCTGCGCATCGGTGACGCGTTCGACATGCACCTCGGCACCGTCCAGCCGGGCGCCTCCGCCGCGCTGGTCGGCGACGTCGTGTACGGGATCGTTCCACTGCCCCCGGCCGCCGACCCGCATTCGGACCGCGGTCAGCGGATGGCGAAGGACTTCCTCGCCCGGGTAGGGCGGCGGTCCGCCGCGGTGATCGGGGTCAGCGCCGTCGCGCCCGACGCCTACGCCCTCCCACGGGCCCGGGAGGAGGCCGACCGCGCGCTGCGGCTGGCCCGCAGCGCGCAGCAGGGCGACCGCGTCTGCTCGACGGTCGAGCACGCGTACGAGCTGCTCATGATGGAGATGAGCGACCTGGTGTCGGCGCGGGGGATGGGCCTCAGCGGGCCGCTCGCCCGCCTCGTCGAGCAGGACGAGCGCCACGGGTACCTGGTGCCGACACTGCGCGCGTGGCTGGACCACTTCGGCGACAACATCGCCGCGTCGGCGTCGCTGCACGTCCACCCCAACACGTTCCGCTACCGCCTGAAGCGGGTCGCGGAGGTCTCCGGGATAAGCCTGGACAACCACGACGAGCGGCTGTCGCTGATGCTCCAGTTCCGGCTCTTCATGCGCTCCTGACCGGCAGCCTCGTCGCGCGACGCTACCCGGCGCCCGCAATTTCGTGCCGCGACACCAGCGCCGCCGCCCCCGGACTTGTGACGATCAGCGGTGTCCGGCATCCAGGCAACCGACGAGAGGACCGGTGTGAACCGCTATCTGACTGTCGACGACATCCGGCGGATCGACGTACCCAAGCAACCGGCGATCAGCCCGGACGGCAGCGCGGTCGCCTACGTCGTCCAGACCGACGACCTCGACGCGGACCGCGTCGAGCAGACCCTGTGGCTGGTGCCCACCGGCGGCGGGAACCCGCGCCGCCTGACCGACGGCGTCGGCGACTGCGCCCCGGACTGGTCGCCGGACGGCCGGCTGCTCGCCTTCCTGCGCACCACCGACGGCCGGCCCCAGATCTGGCTGCTCGACGTCGGGACGTCCGAGGCGCGGCAGCTCACCCGCCGGCCCGGCGGAGCGGGCGCCCCGGCGTTCAGCCCGGACGGCTCGCGGCTGCTGTTCACCGCGCCGGCCGATCCCCCGGAGTCCGAGGGCACGTGGGCGTGGGGCGCGCCGGTCGTGAGCCGTCGCCTCGACTACTACGCTGACGGCGCCGGCGTGCTGAGCGCCCCGCGGCAGCACATCCACGTCGCCGACGTCGGCACGGGCGGATGCGAGCAGATCACCGCCGGCGAGTGGAGCGCATCCGGGGCGGCCTGGTCGGCGGACGGCACCCGGATCGCCTTCTCCGCCGCCATGTCCGCGGACGCCGACCTCACCCGGCAATCCGCCGCGTACACCATCGACCTCGGCGACCCCGGACGGGTCCCGCGGCCGGCGGGCCCGGAATCCGGCAGCGCCGGGCCGCTCGCCTGGACGGGCGACGGCACCCGGCTGCTGGTCTGCGGCCACCCGGAGGGGCCCGCGCGCTTCACCGGCCTGCTCCTCGTCGATCCGGCGGACGGCACGGCCCGGCACCTCACCGAGCAGATGGACCGGCAGGTCATGTACGGCGCGCCCGGTTATCCCGGCTCGACGCCGCGCGTGGTGCCGCAGCTCGGAACGGTCCTGTTCTGCGTGCGCGAGGGCGGCTACGTCGTGCCGTACACCATGCCCGAGACCGGCGGCACCCCCACCGCGCTGCTCGCGGCGCCCGACCAGAACGTCTCGAGCCTGAGCGTGGCCGGCACACTGGTCGCGTTCCTCGGCAACGGGCCGGACACGTTCGGCGAGATCTACGTCCTGGATCTCACGACCGGCACGTCGACCCAGCTGACCAACCATCGCGAGCGGCTCGGCGACCGGCGTCCGGCCCCGCGCGCCGAGCGTACGTTCACCATCTCCGATGGGACGGCCGTCACCGGATGGGTCATGCGCGACCCCGACGCCACCGGCCCGCAGCCGCTGCTGCTGGACATCCACGGCGGCCCGCACAACGCCTGGAACGGCGCCGCGGAGGCCGTGCACCTCTACCACCACGAGCTCGTCGCGCGCGGCTGGACCGTACTGCTGCTCAACCCGCGGGGAAGCGACGGCTACGGCGAGGAGTTCGCCCGCGCCGTGAGTGGCCGGTGGGGAACCTCGGACACCGCGGACTTCCTCGAACCCCTCGAAGAGCTCGTCGCCGAGGGGCTCGTCGACGACAACCGCATCGCGGTGACCGGTTACAGCTATGGCGGCTACATGACCTGCTACCTCACCAGCCGCAGCGACCGGTTCGCCGCGGCCGTCGGCGGGGGCGTCATCAGCGATCTGCGCAGCGCCGCCGGCACGACCGACAACCGGCGCGCCCTGTCGACCAGCGAGTGGGGCGGCGCGTTCTGGGCGGACGCCGAGAACTACGCGGCGATGTCGCCCATCACCCACGTGGCCGACGTACGCACTCCCACGCTGCTCCTGCACGGCGGTGCGGACGTCCGCTGCCCGCTCGACCAGGCCAGGCAGTGGCACACGGCGCTGCGCGAGCTCGGCGTGCAGACCGAGATCGTGATCTACCCGGAGGCGTCGCACAACATGCTGTTCAACAGCCCGCCCCGGTTCCGGCGCGACTACAACGCCCGGGTCGTGGACTGGGTGACAAGGTACGCCGGCTGATGCGCGTCTCGGGAATTCTGGCGGTGCCCGGCATCGGCACCTACAGCAACGACGACCAGGCGGCGATCAAGGCCGGGGCGGTACGCGACGGCTACTTCTACGACGGCCCCGCGCTCACCCCGGGCTACCGCGCGATCCGCCAGCCCAGCGAGTCGCTGCAGATTCTGCTCTTCCTCGACGACGACCGCGTGGCCACCGGGGCCGGGGTGTCGGTGCAGTACGCCGGCGGCTCCGGACGCGAGCCCGTCCTGCTGGCGGAGGCGGCCCGCGACCGCTGGCTGCCGGTGCTGCGCGACGTCCTGCTGGACGCGACCGTGGACTCGTTCCGGGAGACCTCCGCCCTGATCGCGCCGCTCGGGCTGCCGCGAGCGGTCGCGTACGGGGTCAGCCAGGCCCTGCTCGATGCGGCAGCGAACGCCACCCGGCGCACGATGGCCGAGGTGGTCGCCGCCGAGTACGGCGGCGCCGATCCGATCGGTCCAGTCCCGCTGCTCGCCCAGTCCGGCGAGGACCGGCGGGGCGCGGTCGACCGGATGGTGCTGCGCCGGGTCGAGAGCCTGCCGCACGGGCTGATCAACAACGCCGATCTGCTCGTCGGGCCCGGCGGCCACCTGCTGCTGGACTATGTCGGCTGGGTACGCGACCGGGTGCTGGCGCGGCGCCCGGACGACGACTACCAGCCGGTGATCCACATCGACTGCTACGGCACCCTCGGCGACGTCTTCCCCTCCACGGCCGAGGTGGCCGGCTTCCTCGCCCGGCTGGCCGAGAAGTGCGCGCCGTTCCCGCTGCGCGTCGAGCAGCCGATGCGCGCGGCGTCGCGGGAGGCCCAGATCGACGTCCTCCTGCGCCTGCGCGAACACGAAACCGGCGTCCAGATCGTCGCCGACGAGTGGTGCAACACCCACGAGGACGTGCTGGCCTTCCTCGACGCGCGGGCGGCCGACATGATCCAGATCAAGATGCCCGACGTCGGCAGCCTCGACGACGCCGTGCGGTCCGTTCTCGCCTGCCGGGCCGCGGGCGTCGCGGCGTACCTCGGAGGGTCGTGCACCGAGACCGACCTGTCGGCCCGCATCGCCACCCACGTCGCGATGGGCGCGGGCGCGGACGTGCTGCTGGCCCGGCCCGGCATGGGCGTTGACGAGGCAGTGATGGTGACCAGGAACGAGATGGCACGCACCCACGCGGTCATCGAGCACAGGAGCAGACGTGACGGGACTCAGTGACATCAGGATCATCGCCGTCGAGCAGTACGGCGCCGGCCCGTTCGGATCGTTGCACCTCGCCGAGCTCGGCGCCGACGTGATCAAGATCGAGGACGCGCGTACGGGCGGCGACATCGGGCGGCATGTCCCGCCGTTCGCCGAGGACGACGACAGCCTCTTCTTCCAGAGCTTCAACCGGAACAAGCGCAGCATCTGCCTCGACCTCTCGGTTCCGGCCGGCGTGGCGGTGCTGCACCGCCTCGTCGAGGGCGCCGACGCGCTCATGTACAACCTGCGCGGGGACGTGCCGGACAAGCTCGGCCTCCGGTACGCCGACCTGAGCCACCTCAATCCGCGGCTGGTGGTCTGCTCGCTGTCCGGTTACGGGATGACCGGGCCGCGGCGGGCGGAGCCGGCGTACGACTACGTCGTCCAGGGGCTCGCCGCGTGGATGGACCTGACCGGCGACCCGGCCGGACCGCCGACCAAGAGCGGCCTTTCGCTGGTCGACTACTGCGGCGGAGTCGTCGCGGCGATGTCGTTGCTGGCCGGGATCCACGTCGCCCGGCGCGACGGCGTCGGCGGCGAGTGCGACGTCAGCCTCTTCGACACGGCGATGGCGATGCTCTCCTACCCGGCGACCTGGTTCCTCACCCGGGGGCACGAGACCCGCCGCAAGACCCGGTCGGCGCACCCCTCCGTAGTGCCGTTCGGCGCCTACCCCACCGCGGACGGCTGGTTGATGCTCGCCTGCGTCAAGCCGGTGTTCTTCGAGCGCCTGACCAAGGTGCTGGGCGTCGCCGAGGTCGCCGCCGATCCCCGGTTCGCGACGCTCGCCGGCCGCCAGGCGCACCAGGCCGACCTGGACGCGGTGCTGGACTCCGCCCTGTCCCGGCACGGCACCGACCACTGGGTCGGCCTGCTGTCGGCGGCGGGCGTGCCGTGCGGCCCGGTCAACGGGCTGCGCGAGGCCTTCGAGGAGCCGCAGGCCGCGCAGCGCGGCCTGGTCGTCGACACCGAACACCCCAGCTTCGGTACGGTACGGCACGTGCGCACGGCGGGACGCGCCTGGTGGGAGAACCCGGCGCCGGACCGCGCGCCGGGCCTCGGCGAGCACCGCGAGCAGATCCTGCGGGAGGAACTCGGCATGAGCGCCGCGGAACTGGCCGATCTTGCACGGGGCGGCGCCTTCGGCGGTGAACGGTGAGCGGCGCTCCCGCCGCCGTGGTGGCGCTCGCCACCCGGCTGAACGCTTTCACCCAGCTGATCGAGGACGGCATCGCGGCCGAGAAGAACGGCCCGATGGCGGGCTGGACCATCGCGGTCAAGGACAACATCGACGTCGCCGGGACGGTGCGCACCGACGGGCTCCGCGGCCCGCATCCGCCCGCGGCGGTGATCGACGCGGAGGTGGTGCGCCGGCTGCGGGCCGCCGGCGCGCGGATCGTCGCCAAGGCGAACCTCGAGGAGATCAGCTTCGGGGCGACCACGCAGAACGACACGTGGGGCGCCTGCCGCAACCCGTGGGACCCGGACCGGATCCCCGGCGGCTCGAGCGGCGGGTCGGCCGTCGCGGTCGCCGCGGGCCTGGTCCGGCTCGCGATCGGCACGGACACCGGCGGCTCACTGCGCAACCCGGCCGCGTTCTGCGGGGTGACCACGCTGCGCCCGAGCCACGGGCTGGTGCCGACGCTGGGAGTAACGCCGCTGAGCCCCAGCATGGACGTCGTCGGGCCGCTCGCGCGTAGTGCGGCCGAGGCCCGCATCGCCCTGGAGGTCATGGCCGGCACGGGCTCGCGGCCCCTTCCGCCGCGGGACCTGTCCAGCCTGACCGTGGCCGTACCCGAGCAGTACTTCCTCGACGACCTGGAGCCGGCGGTCGCCGCCGGCTTCCGCGACCTGCTCGACCTGCTGGGCGCGCACGGCGCGAAGATCCGGCGGGTGGCCCTGCGCGACGTCGATCGGGTGCACCAGGCGATGGCCGCGCTGCAGAACTCCGAGGCGATCCGTCACCTCCGGCCGTACTGGCACGACGCCCGCGTCTGCGCCGGGATCAAGGGGCGGATCGAGGCGGGCCGCCGGGTCACCACCGAGGAGATCGAGAGCGCGCTGGCGGTGGCCTTCGATTGGCGGGCCCGGGTCGACGAGGTGCTCGCCGAGGCCGACGTCATCGCCGTGCCGGCCACGCCCTTCGTCGCGCCCGTTGCCGGGGACGGCGATCTCACCCTCGTCAGCCGGCGGATCAACCAGCTCACCGGCTGCTGGTCGGTCACCGGCCTGCCCGTCCTCGGCCTGCCGGTGTCGCCCTCGCCGGCCGGGCTGCCGGTCGGCGCACAGCTGGTCGGCCGGCGCGGCGCCGACCGGGCCCTGCTCGTGGTGGGCGAAGCCGTGCAGGCGGTCAGCGACTGGCATCGCCGCCGCCCGCCCGGCGCGCTACCCGACGACGCCTGGTAGTGCCGCGGCGACGTGCGCCTCCAGCAAGGGCAGAGGCAGCTGCCCCGCGCCGAGCACCACGTCGTGGAACCGGGCCAGGTCGAAGCCGGCACCCTGCCGGCGCTCGGCCTCCCGCCGGATCCGGACGATCTCGAGCCGGCCGACCAAGTAGGCCAGGGCCTGGCCCGGCGTCACGATGTACCGGTCGACCTCCGCGTCGATGTGCCCCGGGCTCAGCGGGGAGTGCTCGGCCAGGAAGCGCTTGGCCCGCTGCCGGCTCCAGCCCTTGGCGTGCAGGCCGGTGTCGATGACCAGGCGGCAGGCCCGCAGCGAGTCGAACGACAGCATGCCCAGCCGGTCCAGCGGGCTGCTGTAGAGGCCCATCTCGTCGGCGAGTCGTTCGGCGTACAGCCCCCAGCCCTCGAGGAAGCCGGTGACCGTGGTGGTGCGGCGGAACTCCGACAGCTCGGTGAGCTCGGCGGCGAGGCCCATCTGCAGGTGGTGCCCGGGAACGCCCTCGTGGAAGGCGAGGGCCTCAACCTCGTACCGGGCCCAGGCACGCGGATCGGAGACGTTGATGACGAACGTCCCGCCCCGCGAGCCGTCCTTCGGCGCAAGCATGTACTGGCCGAGCGATCCGCTCGTCGCCGCCTCGACCGCGCACGCGGCGCGCGGCAGCCGCCCGAACCAGCCCGGGGCGCGGTCGGTCGCCCGGGCCAGGGCGACCTCCGCGGCGCGTACGAGGCCGGCGGCGTCGTCGAAGTGCAGGGCCGGGTCGTCGCGCATCCTGGCCATGACGGCGGGCACGTCCGAGGTGCCGAAGACCTCCCGGCCGAGGGCGGCGTACTCCTCGTCCAGGGCCGCGACCTGGGCGAGCCCGGTCTCGTGGATGCGGTCAGGGTGGAGGTCGGTGGTGGTGTGCGAGCGGACCAGGGTGGCGTAGACGCGATCGCCGTCGTCGAGCCAGCACAGCCCGCACCGCTCGTCGGGCCGCGCGGACGGCGCGACCTCCCATGTCAACGCGTTGGCATAGTCGGCCAGCGCGGGGCGCACCACCTCGCCGACCACCGCGCGCAGGTGATCCGTGCGCGCGGCGCGGTCGACGGCCAGCAGCGGGTCGTCCTCGAGCGGGGTGTGCAGCCACTTCCGCACCCTGTCCACGGTGTCCGCCACGGCGAAGGCGACCGGGGTACGGCCGGCCGCGCGGCCCGCAGCGAGACGCTCCAGCCTGTCGCGCAGATTGCGCGCGAAGCCGCGGTACTTCTTCGGCAGGGCGCCGGCCACCTCGGCGGACGGGAGCGCCAGCTTGGCGACCTGGCCCGGGAACTGGGTCACCGGCCCGAAGAGCGGGTCGACGTCGAGCTCGGCGAACCGGTGTTCGAGCACGTCGGCTCTGGTCGCGGCCTGCCAGGCGAGGACCGCGCCGTCGAGCGAGACGGGTGTGCCGTCCGGCGTACGGGCGAGCGCGGCGGCGGCATGTGCCACCTCGCGCAGGTCGCGGAGCTCGGCCGCCTCGGCCGTCGCGCTGACGTCCTCGAAGTGCCCCGCCACCGAGTACTCACCGATCAGGTGCGCCCAGGTGGGCGCCGTGCGGTACCGGAGCTCCTGGTACCGCTTGCCGAGGCTTTCGACGTCCACCAACCCGGACCCCTCCGTCATTTGATCCACGTTTCACCTAGTCGGGTACGGTCTGACGGACGACGTTAAAGTGAGGGGCGACCGTGGGGCTTGGGTCTGGCCACGATCGAGCACGGGCACCTTTGTGGGCTTGGACAAGAATCGCCGCCGCGCTGTGGCTTCAATCGTGGGTTACATCACCCAGCGCCGAGCTGGCTCGTCCCGCCGGCCGCAGAGGAAGTCACGCGCCAATGGTCCGAAATCGCCCTTTTCGTGTCTCGATTTCCGTATTGTGCTCGACGGTCGCGCTGGCTGCCTGCTCCAACGGTGGGAGCACCGGTAGCTCGTCCGGCGACGACTATGCCGACGGCGGCTCGCTCACCATCGCGATCGACAGCGACCCCGGTGCGCTCGACCCGCAGCGCTCGGTCAACGGCGTCAACAAGATGATGGCCGTCTTCGCCTACGACACGCCCGTCAAGCTGCTGGACTCCGGCGAGGTGGCGCCCAGCGTCGTCAAGTCGTGGACCGGCGAGGGAACCTCCTACACGCTGACCGTCCGCGAGGGCGTCACCTGCTCGGACGGCTCGCCGATGGACGCGCAGACGGTGGCCGACAACATCAACTACGTGGCCGCCGAGGGCAACGGCTCGCCCATGCGCGGCGCCGCCGTTCCCGCCGGCGCCACGGCAACGGCCGACAAGGCCGCCGGCACCGTCGCGGTCAAGCTCAAGGAGGGCGCGCCCTTCTTCTTCCAGAACCTGGCCGAGCTGCCGCTGGTCTGCTCGAGCGCCATCAAGAACCGCGACTCCCTGAAGGCGGCCTCCGCCGGCTCCGGTCCGTTCGTCCTCTCCGGCGTCCAGGCCGGCAACCAGTACACGTACACCCGCCGCGACGGGTACGCCTGGGGGCCGAACGGCGCCTCGACCGCCGAGAAGGGCATGCCGGCGAAGGTGACCTTCAAGCTCGTGACGAGCGTGACCACGACGGCCAACCTCCTGCTGAGCAAGGGCGTCAACATCTCGTACCTGTCCGGTGCCGACACCCAGCGGCTCAAGGCCGCCAAGGTGTTCTCGGACGGCGGCAGCATCATCGACGACGAGCTCACCTTCAACCAGGCCGCCGGTCTGCCGACCGCCGACGTCAACGTCCGGCGCGCGCTCGTCGGCGCTCTCGACATGAAGGAACTGGCCCAGGTCGCCACCAGCGGCCTCGGACAGGAGGCCAACGGGCTGCTGACCGACCCGAAGATCTGCAGCGGTGACACCGTCACCCCGAACAAGCCGGCGTACGACGCGGCCGCGGCGGCGGCGCTGCTCGACCAGGCCGGCTGGACGGCCGCCGACGGCGGAGTCCGGGCCAAGGACGGCAAGCCGCTCGAGGTCGCGTTCGTCTACGACAACGAGGACACCACGACCGCGGCGGCGGCCGAGTACATCGGCCAGAAGTGGACGGCGCTGGGCGTCAAGGTGGACCTCAAGGGACAGTCGTTCAACGCGCGGTCCGATGTCGTCTTCGGCGGCAAGGGCCCGTGGACCGCGACCCTCATCGGCCTCGGCGTGTCCAACCCGGCCACGCTCGTGCCGTTCTTCTCCGGCGCCACCCCGTCGCAGGGCGGCATCAACTACGGCTCGATGCACAACGACGTCTTCGACAGCTCGATCAAGGCGGCGCAGGCGAAGTCCGGCACCGGCGGCTGCGCCGACTGGAACGCGGGCGAGGGCGCCCTGATCAAGGACGCGGACATCACCCCGATCGCCGTCTCGCCCTACCTCTACTGGGGCAACGGGGCCAAGTTCGACGTCGTCGCCCGCGTGCTGGAGCCCACCTCGCTCCGGGTTCTGCGCTAGGTACGGCGGGGAGGATGGGAGGTTCTGTGAAGTCGTCGCTGCGCGCCAGGCACCCGTGGCCGGTATTCCTGATCCGGCGGCTGGGAAGGTTCGTCGTCTCGCTGGCGGTCGTCGTCACCGCATCGTTCGCCATGGTCCACGCGCTGCCGGGCGACCCGGTACGCGGAGCCCTGGGCCTGATGGCGCCGCCGGAGACCATCGCGGCCGCCCGGGAGCGTCTCGGGCTCAACGACCCGCTGTGGCGGCAGTACCTGGACTATCTCTGGAACCTGCTCCACCTCGACCTCGGCACGTCCCTGGACACCCAGACGCCGGTGCGGGAGAAGATGGCACAGTTGGTGCCCGCGACCCTCCAGCTCGGCCTGACCGCGTTCGTGGTCTGCCTCGCGGTGGCGATACCGGTGGGCCTGCTCCTCGGTATCGCCACCCGGGACGGCCGGGGCCGCGGCCTGCACTTCGGCTTCGGCGGCGTGACCGGGCTCGCGCTCTCCGTGCCGGACTACCTGGTGTCGGTCGGACTCGTGTTCGTCTTCGCCGTCTCCCTCAATGCGCTGCCGGTCGCGGGCCTGTCCGGTCCCGCGTCGTTCGTGCTGCCGGTGACCGCCCTCGTCGTGGGGCCGGCCGCCTACCTGGCGCGGATCGTCCGGGCCGAGACCCAGCGGGTGCTCGGCGAGGACTACATCCGGGCGGCGCGCGCGAAGCGCCTCCCGGCGCGGCTGATCTACCTGCGGCACGCGCTGCCGAACACGCTGACCCCGACGCTGACCGTCTCCGGCATGATCCTCGCGTCGATGGTGGCCGGCACCGTGCTCGTGGAGAACGTGTTCGCCTGGCCCGGCGTCGGCGCCGAGCTCGTGCATTCGGTGCTCGCCAAGGACTACCCGGTCGTCCAGGCGGTCGCGCTCTTCTTCGGCGCCGGCATCCTGCTGATCAACCTCGCGGTCGACATCGCGATCGCCGTCATCGACCCGCGCTCGACGATCAAGGAGAGCTGACGTGTCCTGGTCACGTACCCGCCATCACCTGTCGTCGCCGCTCGGCGTGGTCACGGTCGCCCTGCTGCTGCTCCTGGTCGCGACCGCCGTCGTGGCGCCGCTGCTGCTCGGCGACCGGGCCACGGAGATCGCGGGCGGCGCGCTCCAGGCTGGACCGTCGGCGGCGCACCCGTTCGGCACGGACGCCCTCGGACGCGACGTCCTCACGCGGACGCTGGTGGCCACCCGGCTGTCCCTCGTCCTCGCTCTGCTCGTCGTCGGCATCGGCGTGGCCTGCGGGCTGATCATCGGCACCGTCCCCGTCGTGCTCGGCCGGCGCGCCGGCCGAGCGGTGGTCGCCGTCCTGAACCTGATGGTCGCCTTTCCCGGGCTGCTGCTCGCCCTGTTCCTCGCCATGATCTTCGGAGTGGGGGCGCGCGGCGCCGTGCTGTCGATGGCGATCGCCTTCGCGCCCTCGTTCGCGCGGCTGACCCACACCACCGCCAGCGGCGTCGCGAACGCCGACTACGTCTCCGCCGCGCGACTGCTCCGGGTCCCGCGGTGGCGGATCCTGATTCGCCACGTCATCCCGAACATCTCGGAACCCCTCGTCATCAACGCGACCAGCCAGGTCGGGGCGGCGCTGCTCAGCATATCGGCACTGTCCTACATCGGCTTCGGCGTGCAACCGCCGCAGTACGACTGGGGACGCATGCTCGCCGACGGGCTGCCGGCCATCTACACCAACCCGGCGGCCGCGCTCGCGCCGTCCATCATGATCGTCGTCGCGGGTCTCGCATTCGTCCTCGCCGGCGAGCTGCTGACCCAGGTCCTCGGCGGCAGCCAGCACGGTCACCTCCGGCTCCCGTCCCTCAGGTCCCAGCGCCGGGACACGGCCCCGGCCGAGACGCCGCCACCGGGCGACGAGGTGCTCCGGATCGAGCGCCTGACCGTCACCGTACCCGGCGAGACCGCGCCCTTCTCCCCGGTCGTCGACGTCAGCATGCGCCTTCGCCGAGGCGAGATCGTCGGGCTGGTCGGCGAGTCGGGATCGGGCAAGAGCCTCACCGCCATGGCAGCCGCACAGCTCACCTCGTACCCGAACGTCGCCGAGGCCGACGTGCACCAGATCAAGGGCAACGAGCTGCGGCGGATGCGCCCCCGCGACCGCGAGCGGCTGCTCGGCACCTCGCTCGCGATGGTGTTCCAGGACCCGATGTCGTCGCTGAACCCGACGCTCAAGGTCGGACGCCAGCTCGCCGAGGTCGCTGAAACCCACGAACGCCTCGGCCGCCGGGACGCGTGGCGACGAGCCGTCGACCGCCTCAGCGCAGTGCTGATCACCGACCCGCAGGCGCGGGCGAAGCAGTACCCGATGGCGTTCTCCGGCGGCATGCGCCAGCGCGCGTCGATCGCGATGGGCCTCATGGCCCAGCCGGCGCTGATCGTCGCCGACGAGCCGACCACCGCCCTCGACGTGACCGTCCAGAAGGAGGTGCTCGGCCTGCTGCGGCGCATCTCCCGGGAGAGCGACGCCGCCGTCCTGCTGATCAGCCACGACATCGCGGTGGTGGCTGAGAACGCGTCCCGGGTCCTGGTCATGTACGCCGGCCGGGTGGTCGAGGAACTGCCGGTCAGCGGGCTCGCCGAGGCCGCGCATCCGTACACCCGCGCGTTGATCGCGAGCATCCCGGACATGTCGACGGACCGGTCGCGGCCGCTCGCGAACATTCCCGGCCGCCCGCCGCACGCCTCTGACCTGCCGCCGGGCTGCGCGTTCGCGCCCCGGTGCGGCCGGGCGGACGACCGATGCCGGCAGGCGCGTCCCGAACTGGCCGACTCGGGCGGTGGCGGCGCCGTCGCCTGCTGGCATCCGCTGCTGCCGGTCCTGGAAAGTGAGGCGTGACGTGCTCGAGCTCCGCGACATAGTTGTCCGGTACGGCCACAATCAGGGCGCCGTGACGGCCGTCGACGAGGTCAGCCTGACCGTGGCGGCCGGCTCGGTCGTCGGGCTCGTCGGCGAGTCGGGGTCCGGCAAGTCGACCCTCGCCCGGGCGGCGGTCGGCCTCGCCCCGCTCACCTCGGGCACGATCCTCTGGAAGGGGGCGGGGCTCGACCCGCGCGGCCACCCGCCGCTGCAGTACGTGTTCCAGGACCCGTACGCGTCCCTCAACCCGCGGATGAGCGTCGGCGCGTCGATCGCCGAGGGCCTGCCCCGGGCGATCGGGCGGCGGGAGCGGCCGGCCCGGGTCACCGAGCTGCTCGAGATGGTCCGGCTCGATCCTGGCGACGTCCACAAGCGTCCCCGGCAGCTCTCCGGCGGACAGCGGCAGCGCGTCGCCATCGCCCGCGCCCTCGCCGCCGAGCCCGAGGTCCTGATCGCCGACGAGATCACGTCGGCGCTCGACGTCTCGGTCCAGGGTGCCGTGCTCAACCTGCTCAAGGAGATCCAGACCCGGACCGGTGTCGGGATCCTGTTCATCTCGCACAACCTCGCCGTGGTCCGCTACATGGCCGACTCGATCGCGGTCATGAAGTCCGGTCGGCTCGTCGAGCACGGTACGACGGAGGACGTCATCGAGCGTTCCGCGCACCCGTACACGAAGCAGCTCCTCGACGCCGTCCCGACCATGACGATGGGTAATGGCAGCTCATAGCCGAGAGTCGATGCCGGACTCAAGGTGTCCAAGCCGTTCCTCATCGACACCTACTCGACGCTCGACCTGGTGGCGGCGGGCGCTGATCCTGCGCCCGCCGGGCGCCGTACCTGTGCGGTGCCAAAACGCGGACACTGTTGCTGAGCTGGGCGTTTGTCGGGTGATCAGGCTGCTCTGTGGTACTCGTTGATCAGTCCTGTGACGGTCCTTCGACGGTGGATTCCGGGAAGTCATGTCGATCACCTCGCTGGGATCGTGCATTGGCGGGCGGAGCGGACGGCCCTGATGCGGGCGATGATGGTTGAAATGGCGCTCGTACACGGTCAGGACCTTGCGCAGGTGCCGCTCACCATGGATGAGCAGGTGATCGAAGCACTCGCGGCGTGGCGTCCGGGCGGGGAAGGCGCCGCCCCAGGTCATGTTGCGCTGCCTGGCGGGCGGTGACCGGGGACCGGCCGAGGAGCCGCACGCCGGGCCGGCCGATCCACCACGTCGGCGCGGCTCGCGCCGGGCGCTCTTGATGCCCAACATCCGCGCCCGGGGAGCTTAGAAGAGTCATCGTCCACGTCGTAGTCCATGCAGCGCCAGAGCCAGCCCTGTGACCGCCAAGGCCGCATCGACTGGAGGCCACATCGTGGGGATCAGCCACACCAGCACCCCGACGGCGACGCCCAAGAGGAGGCAGGCCAGTGCGGTGATCACATGCTGCGGCACGAAGAGGCCGGGGCCGCGCTCCGCGGGCCGGCGGGGGCGGGGCTTGCGGAGCGCTGTCCTGTCCTGCACGGCGGTGTGGTAGATGGCGAATAGGGCCATGGCGCCCAGAGTGAGGTAGGGCATCATCGGTGGGTGTTCCTTCCCGTGGTTGTGACGCCTCGCGGGCACTCCTGTGCCGTGTCCGGTGACAGAGGGCGGCCTGGGTGGGCCTCGCTGGCGTGGTCCTCGCAGTCGGGGACGTGTTCCCAGCATGGGGATGTGGCTAGGGGCGTTTCCGATCTTGGCCAAGGTCTTCCGTCGAGGGCGCGCATCGTTCCATCTGGCTACGTTCGCTGACAGACGTTGACGCTTCACACCAGGTGCGGGGGCACTTCCACAGAGCGGGTTTTACGTTTTCTTCCGCTCTGGGATGCTCGACGCATCATGAGCTCACCCGCCGTACCCGCAGCCGTCCCCCCGGGCGCTGACGACGCTGCTGCCGTGGCCTTGGCTGCGTTGCGCGATCAGTTGGGCCATGCGCACCTGTACAGTGGCGCGCCGAGCTTTCGCGAGATCGAACGCCGTACCGGTAAGGCCTTGAGTCACACCACCGCCAGGGCGGTGGTGCGATGCGAGAAGCTCCCCCGTTGGGGGCAGGTCGAGCTCGTGGCAGAAGCGCTGGAAGCCGACCCGGAGGACTTCAAGCCGCTGTGGGTGACGGCCCGCGCCGCCGCACTTGCTCGCAGTTCTCCTTCGCGCCCTGATAGTGACTCGGCCAGGACACATCGCCAGCTACCGGCATCTGCCCAGCAGGTCGGCGAGCCCCTCACCGGCCACCAGGGATTCGTCTACGCGGTTGCCTTCCACCCCGACGGCCGCCTGCTGGCGACCGGCGGCTACGACGGCACCGCACGGCTGTGGGATCGTCGCACCGGCCGGCAGGTCGGCGATGCCCTCACCGGCCACGCGGCAGGCATCGGCGTGGTCGCCTTCCACCCTGACGGCCATCTGCTGGCCACCGCCGGTGACGACGGCACCGTCCGCCTGTGGGACCCCGGCACCGGCCAGCCGGTCGGCGCCCCCCTCACCGGCCACCACGGATTCGTTACGGTCGCCTTCCACCTCGACGGCCACTTGCTGGCCACCGCCGGTGACGACGGCACCGTCCGCCTGTGGGACCCCGGCACCGGCCAGCCGGTCGGCACCCCCCTCACCGGCCACCAGGGACGGGTCGGCGCGATCGCCTTGCACCCCGATCGCCACCTGCTCGCCGCCGGTGGCGATGACGGCACCGTCCAGCTATGGAACCCCTCGACCGGCCAGCAGGTCGGCGCCCCCCTCGCCGGCCACCACGGATTCGTTACGGTCGCCTTCCACCCCGACGGCCACCTGCTGGCCACCGCCGGCTCCGATGGCACCATCCGGTTGTGGGATCCCGCCACCGGCCAGCCGGTCGGCGATCCCCTCACCGGCCATCAGGGACGGGTCTTTGCGGTGGCCTTCCACCCTGGCGGCCATCTGCTGGCCACCGCCGGCGAAGACGGTACCGCTCGGCTGTGGGATCCTGGCACCGGCCAGCCGGTCGGCGACCTCCTCGCCGGTCACGCGGCAGGCGTCGGTGCGCTCGCCTTCCACCCCGACGGTCACCTGCTGGCCACCGCCGGCGATGACGGCACCGTACGGCTGTGGGCGTTGGCGGCCGAATTGTGGCCCAGCCGGGAGTTCCTGTACGAGCGCATCCGCCGCTTGCAGGACCACCTGGAAAGATCCCGCCCGCGGAATCAGCTGGCGGCAAACCCGCAAGGCATCCAGCGGTTACCTGCTCTCTTGCAGCACCCGCCCTCCGTACGCGCGCTGGCCGTCCATCCTGGCGGCCACCTGCTCGCCACCGCCGGCGACGACGGCACCGCCCGGCTGTGGGACCTCTCCACCGGCCGACAGGTCGGCGTGCCCCTCACCGGTCATCAGGGACACGTCCGCGCGGTTGCCTTCCACCCCCGCGGCCACCTGCTCGCCACCACCAGCGACGACAGCACTGTCCGGCTGTGGGACCCCTCCACCGGCCGACAGGTCGGCGAGCCCCTCACCGGCCACACCGGACGTGTCTATGCGGTGGCCTTCCACCCCGACGGTCACCTGCTCGCCACCACCGGCGCCGACAGCACCGTGCGACTGTGGAACCCAGCCACCGGCCAGCAGGCGTTGCAGCCCTTCACCGGCCATACCGGACGCGTCCGCGGTGTCGCCTTCCACCCCGATGGCCATCTGCTGGCCACCATAGGCTCCGATGGCACCGTGCGACTGTGGAACCCCGACACCGGCGAGCAGACCGGCGAGCCCCTCACCAGCCACTGGCTAGCCGTCTACGCGATCGCCTTCCACCCCGGCGGCCGTCTGCTTGCCACCGGCGGCGCCGACGGCACCGTGCGCATGTGGAACCCCGACACCGGTGAGCAGGCCGGCGAGCCCCTTACCGCGTACCATCCCGTCAACGGTGTCGCCTTCCACCCCGACGGCCACCTGATCGCCACCACTGGCGAAGACGGCACCGTGCGACTGTGGAACGTAGCCACCGGCCAGCCGATCGGCGGGCCCCTCACCGGCCATCGGGGACGTGTCCTCGCGGTGGCCTTCCATCCTGACGGACGCCTGTTCGCCACCGCCGGTGACGACGGCACCGTGCGACTGTGGCCGTCCGAAACGCAGGGCTCCGCGTCAGGCAATCCGTGGCCCACTGGATCACAACCCCTCGGTTAGTAGCTCTGGCCCGGACATAAGGGCGAAGCCGGTCACGTTGCGTGGCTAGTTCTGTACGTTCACGTGGCGGAGTGCTCACGTACGAGAGTGCGCCTGCCGATAATTGCATCCGGCCAGGTCATGGCCGTGTGGGGGCTCCGTCCTCGAACGGCAGCTCGGCCCTGATATCAGGGTGAGATTTGCCCCGGAGGACCGGCCCTTTCTCGCCGCCCTCCTCACTTCGCTGCCACGCGAGGTCCTGCGCCGATTGCGGCTGCTCATCCGACCGGGCACCGTCCTGCGCTGGAACCGAGATCTGATGCGACGGCGTCATGCCCGTACCTGCCGGCCGAAGCGGCCCGGGCGCCCGCCCACGGTGCGCTCTATCCGTGCCCTCATTCTGCGCCTGGTCCGGGAGAAGCCCGGCTGGGGCTATCGGCGGTTCATGGTGAGCTCGCCGCGCTCGGTATCAAGGTCGCACCGTCCACGGTGTGGGAGATCCTCAAGCAGGCAGGTGTTGATCCGGCGCCCGACTGGGCGTCCACCACGTGGGCTGACTTCCTGCGCTCGCAAGCCGACGCTCTACTGGCCTGTGATTTCATCGAGACCATCACTTTGAACGGGCAGCGCCCGTACATCCTGGCGGTCATCGAGCCTGCCACCAGGCGTGTCCGTGTGCTGGGTACCACCGCTCATCCAAGCCCGAGCTGGGTTGCCCAGGCGATCAGGAATCTGGTGATGGATCTGGACGATGCGGGCCGTCGGGCGCGCTTTCTGATTCGAGACAGGGATGGGAAGTTCCCGGCCCTCATGGACGAGATTCTCGCCGGGGCCGGCATCAAGACGGTGCTCACCGGTACCCGGATGCCGCGCATGAACTCGATCATGAAGCGGTGGGTGCAGTTGTGCCGCCGCGAACTCCTCGACCGCTGCCTCGTATGGAACGAACACCACTTGCGGCACGCCCTACGGGAATACGAACACTTGTACAACCACCATCGTGCCCACCAAGCCTTGGACCAAGCGGCGCCGCTGCGCACTGTCCCCGATCCGATCACGGACCCAGAGCAGATCATCGACCTGAACATACGCCGACAAGACCGGCTAGGCGGCGTCCTCCGCGAGTACTCGCATGCGGCTTGAACTGCATGGATGCGATTTTCGGCAGGCGTAGGGCGCCGCCACCCCGACTGATGCTCGTCGATGCGTGCGAACAGCTTGCTCGGGTTCGGCGTGGCGTAGCGCGCGCGGTGGCGCACTGTGCGCGTATAACTACTCTGTGCCAAATGAAGTACACAAGGTGATTTGTGTCGGGGGCGGACCCGCTGGCCTGTATTTCGCGATCCTGATGAAGCTGCGCGATCCTTCGTGTGACATATCCGTTTTCGAGCGCGGTCCGGCGGGTTCGACGTACGGCTGGGGCGTGACGTACTGGGGCAGCCTGCTCGACCGGCTGTACGAGAGCGATCCCGAGTCGGGCCGCGCCATCGGCGAGGCGTCCGTACGGTGGCAAGAGGGAAAGGCCCTCGTCGGCGGCCGCACCACCACGCACCGCGGCGACGAGGGCTTCGGCATCGGCCGCCACCGGCTGCTCGGCATCCTGGCCGACCGGGCGATCGCACTCGGCGTGCGGGTGGAGTTCGAGCGCGAGATCCTCGGCGAGGTCCCGGACGCCGACCTGGTGGTGGCCGCCGACGGGGTGAACAGCCCGCTGCGCGGCCGCCACGACTTCGGCACCGAGGTCGCCACTGGGGGCAACATCTACATCTGGCTCGGGACCACCAGGGTCTTCGACGCCTTCACCTTCGCCTTCGTGGAGACCGAGCACGGCTGGATCTGGTGCTACGGCTACCCCTTCGACGACGAGCGCAGCACCTGCGTGATCGAGTGCGCGCCCGCCACGTGGCTCGGGCTCGGGCTCGACCGCGCCGACGAGGTGGGCAACCTGGAGCTGCTGGACAAGCTGTTCGTCGACCTGCTCGACGGGCATCGGCTCATCGGGCGCGGGCAGGGCGTCGCGCAGTGGCTGCGCTTCCAGACCGTGACGAACCGCTCCTGGCACCGCGGCAACCTCGTCCTGCTCGGCGACGCCGCGCACACCACGCACTACTCCATCGGCGCCGGGACCACGCTCGCGATCGAGGACGCCATCGCGCTGGCCGGCGCGATCGAGCGCCACCCCGCCCTGGCCCCCGCGCTCGCGGCCTACGCGCGGGAGCGCAAGGCCGCGCTGTTGCCGGTCCAGAGCGCCGCCCGCTACAGCGCGCGGTTCTACGAGGACCTGCCGCGCTACCTGCGCCTGGAGCCCGCGCAGATGTTCGCGCTGCTCGGCCAGCGGCACTCGCCGCTGCTGTCGTACATGCCGCCGCGGCTGTACTACCGGCTCGACCGGGCGGCGAGCCGGCTGGAGGTGCTGCGCAAGATCAAGCGCTGGGCCGGGCACCGGATCGCCGGGTCACTGCAGTCGTTGTCGCGCTGACGGGGGCAGCGCAGGTCGCGGACGAGGCGGCCGATGACGGAGTGGACCCTGCCGTCGTCGAACGAGTCCGGGCCGATCAGCAGGGTCACAGCCCGCCGCCGCGGAGTTTGGGAGACCCGGCGCGGGCCTTGGACCAAGCGGCTCCGCTGCGCACTGCTCCTGATCCGATCATCGATCCCGAGCGAATCACCGACGTGAACATACGCTGACGAGACGGGTAAGGCGGCATCCGTGTGGATCGTGAGTCGCGGGGTCAGGCGTTACCCAGAACGAGCCGTCCGCAACGGTCGCCGATCATCATCGACGGGGCGTTGGTGTTGCCGGAGGTGATGCTGGGCATGATCGCGGCGCTGGCCAGCCGCAGGCCGCTGACGCCGTGTACACGCAGTTGGGGATCCACGACGGCGTGCCTGTCGGTGCCCATCCGACAGGTGCCGACCGCGTGGAAATCGGCCTGCGAATAGGTACGCACCGCTTGGATCAGCTCCTTGCGGGTGTTGACCTCAGGGCCGGGGATGGCGTCGTCGTCGATCATCCAGTCGCGCAGTCCCTTCGCGTTGATCAGCTCGATGGCCAGCCGGTAGCCATCGAGCTGCGTCTCGAGGTCTTCTTTGGTCCGCAGGAAGTTCGGCTGGATGATCGGCGGTACGGCTGGGTCGGCCGACCGCAGCTTGACATACCCTCGGCTGGTCGGGCGCAGGTTCATCACACCGACCGCCTGCGAGTTCCCGAAGAAGGGCGGATACCCTCCCTCGGCCAGGTAGTAGATCTGGCCCTGGTACCTCGGCGTCCCTGGCACCCGGCCCCTGCCGGTGAAGACACTGACGTCCATCGAGGTGATGTGCGTCGCGGGCTCGGGCGTGCGGAGTCTCCTCAACGCCACCGAGATCAGGTGGTCGTGCAGGTTGGCACCCACGCCGGACAGGTCGGCGACGACCGGGATGCCGAGTCGTTCCAGATCTCGCGCCGCACCGATGCCGGACAGCTGAAGCAGGCGAGGGGTGTTGACCGTGCCCGTGCTGAGGATCACCTCCCGCTCTGCCCGGACGGTGAACTGGCGGCCACCGGCGTTGATGACGACACCGTCGATCGCGTTCCGGCGGTCGAACGTCAGCCGCGCGACCTCCGCGCCCGTCATGATCGTCAGGCGCGGGTCGGTGAGGTACGGGACCAGGAACGAGGTGAACGCGTCCTGGCGAATTCTGTCCACCACGTTGAGCTGCGTGTAGGAGACACCGAACTGGGTCGCGCCGTTGTAGTCCGGATTGAACGTGTAGCCGAGGTCGACGGCCGCGTTCACCGTGGCCTGGGAAAGCAGGTTGCGCCGCGTCAGCTCGTCCGACGGCTTGATGGGCCCGGACAGCGCTTCCAGCGACGGTCGCACGCTCGCGTAGTCCCAGCCGGTGGCGCCCTGAGCGGCCCACCTGTCGTAGTCAGCCGGATTGCCGAGAACCCAGACCATCCCGTTCACCGAGCTGCTGCCGCCCTCGAGCTTCCCGCACACGAACGACTGCCGCACGTTCAACAGCTCCCGCTGCGGCATCGACTCGTACGGCCAGACGAGCCCTGAGTTCGGTGCCGCCGCCATGGCTGACTTGGTGAAGTCCCGCACCACCGGCAGGTCGTTCGTGCCGCCGGCCTCGATCAGCAGCACACTCGCCCCCGAGTCCGCCAACAAACGCGCGGCCAGCGTGCACCCGGCCGAGCCGGCTCCCACGATCACGTAGTCGTGGCGGCGAGTTGCCGCGGCTGCCGTCCCCATGGTCGAGGCGAGCGCCACCGACGCCGCCGACACACCGAACAGAGTGAGCAGATTCCGTCTGGTGAGACTCCCGTCCCGCACCCGGCGAGCGATCTCGTCCGGGTCTCGCCAGGTGTTCTGATCCTTACTGGACATCGGCGTCCCTTCGGGTTGGAGTGGTACCGCCACGCCGCCGATCCCGTGAATGGTCACCCACAAGTCGCTGCCACCGCACCATCACGGTTCAACGAAACAACTGCTCACGTAGTCTTCTCGATGCCGACCGGCCGTATCTGTTTCTCAACCGACGGTTGTTGGATGCGTACGAGATTCCCCACGGATGATCATTTGGGACGTTGGCGCGATGCCAAGCGGCAAGTGGAGCTTGCCGTACCGCGGGCTCCTTGTCGTTGACGGCCCGCGCCATCATCTTGTCCGTCCGTGCCATCACGTGACGTTGTCGGTTGCCGCGGGTCCCGTGTCCTCACCGAGACCGCTGGGCGTTGTGCCGGTGTTCGCTGGGGGACATCCCGTAGGCAGCGCGGAAGGTGCGGCTGAAGTGAGCGGGGTTGGTGAACCCCCAGCGAGCGGCGATGACGTGGATGGGACGTGTGCGCCGACGGGGATCGATGAGGTCTCGGTGGCACTGTTCGAGTCGGTGTCGGCGTATCCAACCGGCGATGGTCGCGCCGGTGTCGTTGAACAGTCGGTGCAGGTGCCGGGTGGAGATGTGGTGGGCTGCGGCTATCATCCCCGGCGACAGGTCGGCGTCGCCGAGATGCTGGTGGATGAACGCTTTGGCCTGGCTCAGGAGAGTCAGTCGGTGAGCTGGACCAGCGGGTTGGCGGTCGTCGAGCTCGTTGGCCAGAAGCGCGCTCAAGAGCTCCAGCAGAACGGCGCCCACTCGTGGGCCGTCGGCGGACCGGAACTGGCTCGTGTCGGCAAGAACTCGGCCAATCATCTGAGTGAGCAACATGCCGACTCCGGATCGGCCGGGCAGAGGCCTGACCATCATTTCTCTCAGGTCAGTTTCGGCCAGCGGCAACAACGCGCGAGGCACCTGGAGAATTGTCACCCCAGCGCCTGTGCCGTTGTCCGCGGCTATGTGGGAATCGAAGGCATGTGAGCTGTCAAGGGCTATCAATTCACTCGGGCGCAAGATCATGTCCCTGCCGAGTTGGGAGATGCCCATGATTCCGCACGGATTCAGGGCGAGCTGACAGGTCTCCGGGTCGCTCCGCCGGATCAGCTCCTGGGTCCGACGTGATCGCATCGGCGGGAACCTCAGCACCGACATCTGCACGACATCAAGATCCAGCGCTCGTGTCTCCGCGTGAAAGTCGTCGGCGTGGTCAGAGCTGATGGCGGTTGGGAGCAATGATCGAGCGGTCATCTCGATCCAAGAGTCGTATCTGTCCGCAGCGGCCAGCTCATCCGTACGAAACACAGATTCGATCACGGTTCCCCCAGTGAAGTGATCTCAGCGAATTTCTGGTAGCCAGTTGTGCTCGAAATGGGTGAGGACAAGGGCGGCGCGGGCGATGTCGCCGATCGCGCTGGGACTGGCAGTGAGCCGTTTTCATCCCCGTGCGGTGAGTTGCTGATCACAGCATCATCGCGAGGTTGACGTTCGCCTGATGACATGGCGAAACCCCTGGTAGACGGGTTGA
>NZ_BMRC01000044.1 GCF_014648435.1 Nonomuraea spiralis | reverse complement strand
TCGCCCTCAACGCCGTGATCTGGCACAACTGGAACACCGGCGCACCCGTCAAACGATCACTGACCGCCTACGACCATTAACCCAAATTCACATCAGTGATCTAGGCGGAGAGCCGCGTGAGGAAGGCGTCGTAGGCGGCGGCGTCGAACAACACGAACCTGACCTCCTCCACCGACGTCTCGGCCGCGCGTACGGCGGCCACGGCGATGCGCGCGGCGTCGTCGAGCGGCCAGCCGTACACACCTGTGGAGATCGCCGGGAAGGCCACCGTCCGCGCCCCCAGGGAGTCCGCCACCCGCAGCGACTCGTGGTGGCAGGAGGCCAGCAGCTCGGAGCGGTCCTGCGAGCCGGAGTAGACCGGGCCCACCGTGTGGATCACCCAGCGGGCCGGCAGCAGCCCGGCGGTCGTGGCGACGGCCCGGCCGGTCGGCAGGCCGCCGCCGTAGTGGCCGGCGCGCAGCTTCCGGCACGCCTCCAGGATCTCCGGCCCGCCGCGGCGGTGGATGGCCCCGTCCACGCCGCCGCCGCCGAGCAGGGAGGAGTTGGCCGCGTTCACGATCGCGTCGGCCTGCTGTTCGGTGAGGTCGCCCTGGACAAGCGTGACTTTCATCTCACCGAGCCTGCCAGCCGGGGTTTCGCGCCGCCACTCGCCGCTCCCGGATGCCAGCTCGACGCTTTGTAGAGCTACCCTGAAGGGCGTGAAGGGTCTTGGCGAGCTTGAGCGCAGCATCATGGACATCCTCTGGGCGGAGCACAGCGCGTTGACCGCCCGCGAGGTCGGCCGGCTCATTGCCGATCGCGACCTCGCCCCCACGACGGTGATGACCGTACTCGACCGCCTCACGCGCAAGGGCTTCCTCGAGCGCACCCGGGACGGCCGCGCATGGCGTTACGAACCGGCCGAAAGCCGTGACGCGTACATCGCCGAGCTTATGCTTGAGGCGTTGGACCTGACGGGCGACCGATCGGCCGCCCTGACCCGCTTCGCCCAGGCCGTGTCGGGCCCGGAGGCGGAGATCCTGCGGAGAGCCCTCACGGAGCTGGAGGAAGAGTGATCACGGCAGCGGCGCTTGCCGCGCTCGCCACGGCGTGCGCGCTCGGCTCCTGGCGTTTCACGACGGCCCGGTGGACCTCCCGCGCCCCGCGGCTGGCCATCATCGTCTGGCAGTCGCTGGGCGTCGCCTGGGGCCTGGCCACCACGGGCGCCATGCTGGCCTACGCGGTCCTGCCCTACGAGGTGGGCGTGCTTCCCGGGCTGATCGCGTTCGCGCGCGGGGAGGCGCCCCTTGAGGCGTGGGACCCGCTGCACGTCCTGGCCATGATCGCCGGTCTCACCTCGCTGGCCGTGCTGGTCGTGGTGCTGCTCACGGCCGGTGTGCAGGCGTTGCGGGCGCGCCGGCGGCATCGTGTGCTGCTCGCGCTCATCTCCCGCGACGATCCCGGCGTGCCGGGGGTGCGGGTGCTCGACCATCCCAGCGCGGCGGCGTACTGCGTGCCGGGGTTGCGCTCGCAGGTCGTGGTCAGCGCGGGCGCGCTGGAGTTGTTGTCGCAGGACGAGATGGCGGCCGTGCTGGCGCACGAGGCCGCCCACGTGCGCGAGCGGCACGACCTGGTGCTGCTGCCGTTCGCCGCGCTGCGCCGGGCGCTGCCCTGGTCGAAGGTCGTGGCCGACGCGCAGGCGCAGGTGGAGCTGCTGATCGAGATGGCCGCCGACGACCGCGCGCGCCGCTACTGCTCGCCGCGCAGGCTGGCGACGGCGCTGCTCAGGTTCGGTACGGCGGGCGCCATGCCGACCCCCCAGGGCATGCTCGGCGTGCACGCGCACAACGTCATGGCCAGAGTGGACCGCCTGATCAAGCCAGGGCCGGAATTGTCAGCATTTGTCCGGTACGGCTACGTCGCCCTCTCTGTGAGCTTGCTCACCACAACACCACTCCTGTGGGTTTACCAGCTCTGACTGCTTGCTGGAGTTAGCCGTTCCGTTTGCAATTGCAAGCACCGGGCGGCAGACTATGGGCATGGCACTACCCAAGGTCGGCTCGATCGGCGAATACATCCGCGAGCAACGGCAGCAGGCGAAGATCTCGCTGCGCCAGCTCGCGCAGGCGGCGGGGGTCTCGAACCCCTACCTCAGCCAGATCGAGCGCGGGCTGCGCAAGCCGAGCGCGGAGATCCTCAACCAGATCGCCAAGGGTCTGCGCATCTCCTCGCAGGCGCTCTACGTGCAGGCCGGCCTCATCGAGGACCGGGAGCCGCCCAGCGACGTGACCACCGCGATCAACGCCGACACGCTGCTCACCGAGCGGCAGCGTCAGGTGCTGATCGACATCTACGAATCGTTCCGCAAGGAGAACCGCACCGAGGGCGAGCAGACCTCCCAGAACGCCCACCCTCGGCACGACTCCACCGCGGACGACGAGCCCCTGCTGCCCGAGGAGTATCTCGCCGCGCTTGAGCCTTACGCGGCCACCTCCGGCAACGGGACCGTCACCCAGGAAACCAAGGAAGGTTAACCCATGACGCTCGCCACCGAGGTCAAGAAGCTCACCGACTCCAAGCCGTTCTACGCGTTCGCGGGCGCCGGCGACTACGCCGTGGAGAAGCTGCGCGAGCTGCCCGGCCAGCTCCGGCAGCTCCAGTCCCGCCGCACCGAGCTCGCCAGGGACCTGCCGGAGAAGACCCGCGCGTACGCCGACAAGGCCGAGGACTTCGTCCGCGACTTCCCCGAGAAGGCGCGCGAGTACGCCGACCAGCTCGGCAACATGGCCACCGAGGTCTACGAGGACTTCGCCAGCCGTGGCCGCAAGGTCGTCAGCAAGACGTCCGGCGAGGCCGCCCTTGAGCTGGAGGAGGTGTCGGAGGCCGCCGAGCCGCCCGTCGCCGAGCCCGTCAAGAAGACCCCCCGTACCCCCAAGGCCAAGGCCTGACCGAGAGAAAGGGCCCGCCTCCTCGGAGGCGGGCCCTTTCTCCTTTGGGGTGCCCGCTTGTCGGGGGCGCCTATTAGGCTGGGGCCGGATTTCATCGCGGCGTTGGGCGGAGCCACCAACATGAATATGATCAACGGCGTTTTCAACTTCCTCTTCCTGGCGCTCGCCGCCGTCATCTTCGGCATGTCGGTCTACGCGCTGGTCCACGCGCTGCGGGTGCCGACCAATGCCTTCGTGTCGGCGGGCAAGCTGCAGAAGAACATCTGGCTGATCATCCTGATCCTGGCCACGCTGTTCTCCGGCGCCGGCGCCTTCAGCTACTTCAACGCCTTCATGGCCATCGGCGGCCAGGCGTTCCTGGGCATCGGGCTCGGGCTGTTCTCCGTGCTGGCGGCGATCGCGGCCACCGTCTACATCGTCGACGTGAAGCCCGCCGTCAAGGGCATGGGCCGGGGCAACAGCGGCCCCTACGGGCCCTGGTAGATCAGAGCAGTTCCGCCGCGAGCCAGGCGGCGATGCGTTCGTGCCCGGCGAGCGTGGGATGCACGCCGTCGGGCAACACCGTCTCCGACGGCCGGTCGGTGACCCAGCGTTTGCGCATCGGGTCGAGGAACGGCACGCCCGCGGCCTCCGCCGCCTCCGCCAGGGCGTCGCGCACCCGGTAGGCCTTCGACGGGGTGTCCTCCAGCCAGATCGGCCCGATCACGAAGACCCGGGTGACCGGCCAGCGGTGGCGTACCTCGGCCAGCAGTTCGGCGGCGGCCCGGCCCACCTGCGTGGTGCTCCAGCGCTGGTCGTTGTGGCCGCCCGAGATCACCAGCACGTCGGGGGGCGGCCGCCAGGCCAGCTCCTCCTCGAACGACCTGCGGAACGTACGGCCCACCTTGCCCTTGTTGAGGTAGCCCGTGCCGCCGGCCCCGGCGATCACCGGCTGCCAGCCCAGCAGGCGGGCCGACTCCGAGGCGTACGTCCGCCAGGGCGGCACGGGGCCGGAGCCGACGGTGAAGCTGTCACCCACGAACATCATCACGGGCGCCGCCGTACGGGCGGGAGGGACGGTCTGAGGCGCGCGCTGCGGCGGTGTGACAGCCACCGCGCTACTACATGCCGATACTCCAGCAAAAATCCCCATTATTGCGACAAACGGTGTGATTCTTCCTCGAAGCATCAGTCCACGCATTATCACCCCGGGGCACTAGGCTGCCGATATGACCGCCGACCTCCACGGGCGCACGCAGCGGCTCGAACTGTCCGACCAGAGCCTGCGAGACTTCGAAGCCGTCGTGCTGGACGCGACGCCTGAGGGGATCGTGCTGAGCAGGTCGGCATTCTATCCAGGCGGGGGCGGCCAGCCGGCCGATCACGGAGTTCTGGTCTGGCAGGGTGTGGAGACCCGCATCGTCGGCGTACGCAAAGGCGACGATCTCCACCTGATCCCGGCCGAAGGCGACCCGATCCCGCCCGTGGGCACGGTGGTGGCGGCGGCCGTGGCCGACGCCCGGCGTTCGGCGCTCATGCGTACACACTCGGGGCTCCACGTGTTGTGCGGCGTGGTGTTCCGGGACTACGGCTGCCTGGTCACCGGCGGCAACATGGACGAGCTGAGCGCCCGCATGGACTTCGACCTGCCCGAGGTGCCGCCCGGCTTCAAGGAGGCCGTCGAGGACGCCTGCAACGCCGAGATCATCGCCGACCGGCGCATCGACGTGCGCGTGCTGCCGCGCGAGGAGGCGTTCGAGATCCCCGACATCATCCGCACGGCCACCAACCTGGTGCCCGAGACCGTCCAGGACGTGCGCGTCGTCGACATCGTGGGCCTCGACACCCAGGCCGACGGCGGCACCCACGTGGCCTCGACCAAGCAGATCGGCCGCATCAGGGTCGCCAAGATCGAGAGCAAGGGCCGCGGCTTCCGCCGCCTGCGCATCGCGATCTCCGACTAGCGCCCCTCGACCAGCCGGGCGAGCCCGTCGAGCAGCGCGTCCAGGCCGAATGCGAAGAGCTGGTCGAGGTCGAGGTCGAACTCGCCGCCCATGTCCTCGATGACGGCGCTGAAGGCGGGCAGCCGTCCCGATCCGGCGAGCTCCTGGAGCTCCCCCTCCCGGGTGGTCATCCACTCGTCGGCGGTCAGCCCGGTCGCGGCCTGGGCCCGCTGCTCCATCTCGATGTTGGCGGCCAGCCCTTGGACGAAGCTGAACAGCAGGGTGTGCACGTGCATCTTCGCCATGGGATCGAGGGGCGTGCCCGCCAGCGTGCTCATCACCCATTCGGTGTGGGCGATCAGGCTGAGCGAGGGCAGCGGCCTGGTCAGTGAGGTGACCCTGGCCATCCACGGGTGGGTGCGGTAACCCGCCCACTGCACCCGGGCGGCGACCTCCAGCCTGGCCCGCCACCCCTCGGGCGGCGGGTCGGGCAGCGGGAACTCCCGGATCACCTGGTCGATCATCAGCATGACCAGGTCGTCCTTGCCGCCGACGTGCCGGTAGAGGGACATGGTGGCCACGCCGAGCCGGCCCGCGACCCCGCGCATGGTCAGCTCCGCGAGCCCGTCGGCGTCGGCGATCTCGACGGCCGCGGCCACGATGCGGTCGCGGGTCAGGTCGTCGCCGGACGGCACGGGGGCCCGCCGCGCCCTGCCGCCGCGGGTCTCGGCCACGATCGTGCCGACGCGCGGCTCGGCGACCACCACGCCCTCCTGGGCCAGGACCGTCAGCGCCTTGGCCGCCGTGGCGAGCGCGACCTCCCAGTCGCGGGCGAGCTGCCTGGTGGAGGGCACCCGGTCGCCGGGCCTGAGCCGGCCGTCGGCGACACGCCGCTTGATGTCCTCGACGATGCGCGCGTAAGGCGGAGCCGTCATCGCAACCTCTCTCTGTACTAGTACAGATCCTAGCAAGGAATCATTGCCACCTGCTGTATGTACGCCGTACATTCAGTTCTGCGTACAACGTCAACAAGAAACAGAGGACACATCGTGAAGATCCTCATTTCCGGCGCGAGCGTCGGCGGCCCGGTCCTCGCCTACTGGCTGCGCCGGCACGGCTTCGAGGTCACGCTGGTCGAACGCGCGCCGGCTCCGCGCAAGGGCGGTCAGGCCGTCGACCTCCGGGGCGCCGCCCTCGTCGTGGCGGCCCGGATGGGCGTCCTGGAGCAGGTCAGGGCGTTGAGGACGACCATGCGCGGCATGTCCATGGTCGACGGCGACGGCAACGAGATCATGCGCAGCACCGAGGAGACGATCAGCGGTGGCCGGCTCGACAGCCCGGACGTCGAGATCGCCCGCGACGACCTGACCGCGATCCTCACCGCCGCCGCCGACACCCCCCACCTGTACGGCGACTCCATCGCCACCCTCACCCAGGACGACACCGGTGTGGACGTGACCTTCGACGGCGGCGGCCGGGACCGCTACGACTACGTGATCGGCGCCGACGGCCTGCACTCCAACGTCAGGAAGCTCACCTTCGGCCCCGAGGAGCAGTTCCTCAAGCACCTCGGCATGTACGTCTCCATCTACACCGCCGACAACTTCCTCGGCCTGGACCACTGGCAGCTCTGGCACCGGGAGGGCGAGGCCGGGTTCGGCCTGTTCAGCGACCGGGAGCCGGCGGTGATGAAGGTGAACATGGGCTTCGCCGCGGGCCCGCTCGACTACGACCACCGCGACGTCGAGCAGCAGAAGCGCCTGGTCCAGGAGCACTGCTCGGGGCTGCGCTGGGAGGCGCCCAAGCTGCTGGAGGCCATGTGGAAGGCCGACGACTTCTACTTCGACGCCATGGCCCAGGTCGAGATGGACCGCTGGTCACGGGGCCGGGTCGCGCTGGTCGGCGACGCCGGTTACTGCGCCTCGCCGCTGTCGGGGCAGGGCACCAGCCTGGCCCTGGTGGGGGCGTACGTGCTGGCCGAGGAGCTGGGCAGGGCGCCCGAGGGGGCGTTCGACCGGTACGAGCGGCGGATGCGCCCGTTCGTCGCCCTGAACCAGGCCCTCGCGCTGGAGAACCCCGGCATGGCCGCCTCGCCCGAGAGCGTGAGCCGGGCGGCCGACGGCATCTCCCTGGATTGACACCCGCAACCGCTACGATGTCCCGCCATGACGGGTTTCAGACTCACGTTGGCCGCCCTCGGGGCCACCGCCCTGACGTTGCTGGCCACCCCCGCCCTGGCCGACGCCGGGATCACGGACGAGGTGACGATGACGCTCGCCAAGGACGGCACCCTCCACGTGGTCGAGAAGCTCACCAGAGCGCCGGACGTCCTCAAGCGCACCCTCCTCACCAAGACCCGCTTCGACGACGACAACGACCGCGTCTACCGGATCACCAACATCAAGGGCGGCAAGCTCGACGGCGACGTCCTGACCGCGACGGGCCAGACCATCGAGTACGACGTCAAGGGCGCGGTGGCGACCTCGGGCGGGGTGGAGGAGCTGCGCTGGTTCGCCGTCAGCGGCTGGAACGTCCCCATCGCCAAGGCGACCGTCCAGGTCCACGGGCCCGGCCAGGTGCAGAACCTGTCGTGCTTCGCCGGTGACCTGACCTCGGCCATCGGCTGCACCGCGGCCACCATGGACCACGTCGGCACGCGGGCCGACTTCGAGCAGGAGAACATCGCGCCGGGCCAGGCGCTCACGGTGGTGGTCGGCTACCCCAAGGGCTCCAGCTCCGGCGCGCCCATCCTGGAGAGGCGGTTCTCGCTGGCCTCGGCGTTCGCCCTCGACCTGGTCACCGGCGGCGCCATGGCCGGCCTGCTCGTGCTGCTGCTCGGCGGCCTCGGCCTGCTCTACTGGACGCGCGGCCGGGACGCTCGTGTCGCCGGTCACGAGAAGGGCGGGGTCGATCCCGTACAGAACGGGCACTTCACCCCGCCGGACGGTGTGCGTCCCGGCCAGATCGGCACGCTGGTGGACGAGCAGGCCGACGTGATCGACGTGACCGCCACCATCGTCGACCTGGCCGTCCGCGGCTACCTGCGGATCGACGAGCAGCCCCGCCAGACCTACGACGCCCCCGACTGGATGCTGGTCAGGCTGCCGAACGCGCCGGTCAACGCGCTGCTGAGGTACGAGCGCGCCCTCTACGACGCCGTCTTCGACGGCCGCGACACGGTGTTGCTCTCGCAGCTGTCCGGCTCGTTCGCCGGCCACCTCGGCAAGGTGCGCGACGCGCTCTACGCCGACGTCGTCACCCAGGGCTGGTTCGCCCGCCGGCCCGACACCGAGCGCACCCGCTGGACGACGATCGGCGTCGTGCTGATCGGCCTGGGCCTGCTGGCCACGGTCGCGCTGGCCTGGTTCACCACGTACGGGCTGCTGGGGCTGGCCCTGGTCATCGCGGGCGGCGCGCTGGCCGTCGGCGGCCAGTACATGCCGGCCAAGACCGCCAAGGGCTCGGCCGCGCTGGCCCACACGATGGGCTTCCGCGAGTACCTGTTCTCCGGCGACCTCGGCGAGGTACCCGAGCAGCACCGGGTGGAGCTGTTCTCGCGCTACCTGCCGTACGCGGTGATCTTCGACGGGGTCGAGCACTGGTCACGGGTGGTGGCCTCGGTGACGGGCAACGGCCACCAGTCCGACAACCTCTACTGGTACCACGGGCCGGCGGAGTGGGATCTGTCCAAGTTCGCCGGGTCGATGCGTACGTTCACCACGACGACCTCGGGGGCCATCTCCGCCAGCCGTCAGTTCCGCACCCTCTAGCGGATCCGCAGCTCGCCCACCGGCCGGCCGCCGCCCAGCAGCGGCGGCCTGGCCAGCTCGGCCAGTTCGGGGGCGTCCAGGCCGAGCGAGCGCAGCGCGGCCACGGTGACGGGCACGCGGGCGCGCTGCGAGCCGTCCTCGATCTTGACCGTCCCGGCGCGCCCGTCCTCGAACGCGAACGCCTCGAACGCCTCCGCGCCCGCCTTCAGCATCAGCCCGGGGATCGCCCGCATGAGCTTGGCCTCGGCGCGGTCGGTGCCGGACGTCCACTCGGGATACGTCCGCATGGCGTCGAAGATCCGCCGCTCGTACGAGTCCTCGGCGGCCAGCGGGAACGCCCTGAACGCCTTGGTCACCCCGAGCATCGAGACGAAGAACAGCGGCGCGCCGCAGCCGTCCACGCCGGAGGCCGCCACCCGTTCGCCGGTCAGGTCCTCGACCGTCTGGCGGATCGCGCGTTGCAGCGGGTGCGCGGGCTCCAGGTAGGTCGCGAGCGGCCAGTCGTTGAGCACGCAGGTGGCCAGCATGGCGGCGTGCTTGCCTGAGCAGTTCATGTAGACCCGGCCGAACTCGGTCGAGGTACGGTCGGACGGGTGGTCCTCCGGACACAACAGGGCGGACTCATCGAGGTCCGCTCCGTCCAGGATCTTCCGTACGCCGTCCACGTGGAACGCCTCGCCCGAGTGGGAGGCGCAGGCCAGCGCCAGCAACTCCCCCTCCAGCCGGAGCCCGTTGCGCAACATGCCGAGCGCCTGCAAGGGCTTCATCGACGAACGCGGCGAGGACGGGACGTGCACCGCGCCCCGCGTCTCCACGGGAACGCCCCGGGCGTCCACGGTCAGCATGCGGGCCTGATGCGTGGACTCCACGAACCCCGACCGGACAACCTCGACAATCAGCGACATTACGCGCCCCCTTTGGGCCTGAGTCTACGAACAGTTCTTTCTGGGCCAGAATGGGATGCCATGCGAGCAGTCGTACAACGAGTGAGCTCGGCCTCCGTCGAGGTCGAGGGGCAGACAGTGGGCGCGGTCGACGAGCCGGGGCTGCTCGTCCTGGTGGGCGTCACGCACACGGACACGCGCGCCGAGGCCGCCAAACTCGCCGCCAAGTTGTGGGGGCTGCGCATCCTGCACGGCGAGAAGTCCTGCTCCGACGTCTCCGCCCCGCTCCTGGTGATCAGCCAGTTCACCCTCTACGGCGACGCGCGCAAGGGCAGACGCCCCACCTGGCAGGCAGCGGCCCCGGGCCCGGTCGCCGAGCCGCTGGTCGAGGCCGTGATCGAGGAGCTGAGGACGCTCGGCGCCCACGTCGAGACCGGCCGCTTCGGCGCCGACATGAAGGTCTCGCTGGTCAACGACGGGCCGATCACGCTCGTCCTCGACATCGACGCCTAGCGGGGGTCAGCGGATCCGGCGGCGCAGCGAGGGATCGATGGAGACGTTGCGGCCGGCGTCCGGCGGGACGATGACCTCCTGCGCGGCGGCCACGCCACCGGCCAGCAGCGGCGCGTCGACCGGGACCGTGCGCTTGACCACGGCCAGCGCGATCGGGCCCAGCTCGTGGTGGCGGGCGGCCGAGCCGACGACGCCGACCTCCTGGCTCTCGAAGATCACCGGCGCGCCGTGGACCGGCAGCGTGTCGACGCTGCCGTCGAGGTGGAGGAACACCAGGCGCCGCGGCGGGTGGCCCAGGTTGTGGACGCGGGCGACCGTCTCCTGACCGCGGTAGCAGCCCTTGCTCAGATGGACGGCCGAGCCGATCCAGTCAACCTCGTGGGGGATCGTCTTGTGGTCGGTCTCGAAGCCGAACCGCGGCCGGTGGGCCTCGATCCGCAGCGCCTCGTACGCCCACAACCCCGCCAGCGGCCGGCCCAGATGGTCGGCCAGCTCCGCGCGCGGCACCAGGAAGTCCTCGGTCGCTGTCGAGAGCACCGCGAGGTCGTCGGCCCGCGACACCTCCACGCGCAACATGAACCGCATGCGGTCGAGATAGTCGATCAGGCTCTGCGCCGTGCCGGGCTCGACGTGCGCCAGCACGCTCTCACCGTCGTCGACCAGCGTCAGGTGGTGGACGACGCGGCCCTGGAGGTCGAGGTCGAGCGTCTGCGTCCACTGGCCGGGCGGCAGCGCATCGAGCTTCTGCGAGGTCAGGTCGTTGAGCCATTTCAGCCGGTCGGCCCCCGAGATGCGGATCACCTCGCGGTTGCTGCGGTCGACGACCGCCTCACCCTTGGCCAGCGCGCGCTGCTCGGCGAACAGGTCGCCGTAGTGCGCCGCTACGTCGGCGTCCGGCCCGTCGGCCGCGACGGCGCCGGGGAGATCGAGCAGAGGGCTACGCATGACTCCAGGCTATCCGCCCGCGCGACGGCGTCCGACGCCGGTGTCGCCGGTTGATCAACGACAGTCGCGGCAGCGGCCGAAGACCGTGAGGTGGTGGACGTCGGCCGCGAACCCCAGCTCCTCGTCGAGCCCCTTCACCAGCCCTTCGGCCAGCTCGGGCCGCACCTCGAACACCTCGTCGCAACCCCGGCACACCAGGTGGACGTGGTCGGCCTCGGCGGCCAGGTGGTAGGTCGGCGCACCGTGACCGAGATGGGTGTGGGTGACCATGCCGAGCTCTTCGAGCAGCTCAAGGGTGCGGTAGACGGTGGAGATGTTGACCCCGCGCGCCGTCTCGCGCACCTTGTGGCAGATCTCCTCGGGCGTCGCGTGCTCAAGGTCCTTGACGGCTTCGAGCACGAGCTGCCGCTGCGGGGTGACCCGGTAGCCCTTGGCGCGGAGTTCCTCGTGCCACTGCGTCTCGGTCATGTCCCGAGTGTAAAGCGCCCGCCCGGCTCTTCGAGGCCGTCCGATAATTACTTGCCCCCGCCGCTCGCGACCGCATAGCTTCATGAGTACGCGGAAAGGAGGTGGTCCGAATAATGGATAGTCATAGTCGGGCTAGCGAGGTGGTTGTCCGCTAGCACTGCGGACTGTTGTCTCGTGGCGCAAGCGAATCCGAGGCAACCACCGGGGCCCCGTGGCAGCCGGAGGGCGGGATGAGGCATCCCGACCATGGTCCATCCGGCCCGCCTGCTCAGCAGGCGGAGTGTCGCCCGGGGCCCTCTTTGTTTTCTCCGATCAGTGTTCGCCGTGGGGCTCGATGCCCAGCTCGGCGCAGGCCGCCCGGTAGAGGCGCACGACGGCCTTGCGCACCTGCGCGCGCTCGGTCAGCGTCTCACCCCACGGCACGCGCACCCGCTCGCCGCCGTCGATCGTGAACTCCATCGCCTCGGCGTCGACGTCGCTGGTCACCGCCGAGGTGGCCTGCGGCCGGCCGCCGAGCCCGCGCACGATGACCAAGGCGTCGCCGGTGTGGTCGTCGTTCATGTGGCGCTTGATCGCCTCGACGGCCTCGGGGGTGAAGGGCGTGGACATGCTCAGGACACCTTCTTCAGCTCGGCCGACATGTGGTCGGTGAGCGGGTGGCCCATGGCCGCCATCTCGTAGGCCCACATGAGGTTGCCGTTGACCAGGCCGTAGAGGCGGTAGCCCGCCGTGTAGTCCTTGGCCGTCGTGGTACGGGCCACGACGTCGGTACGCAGCTCGATCTTGTGGAAGACGACCTCGCCGATGTAGATCTCGACGATGCCGGTCGGATGCGCGAGCACCACCTCGACCTGCCGGTCGGGCTGCGGACGCCAATAGCCGGACTCGGTGGCCAGCGGCCTGACCCGGTTGCCCTCCTCGTCGAGCAGCCAGGTGCGGCTGACGTACGTCAGGAACGGCTTGCCGTTGTGGCCGAACTCGATCTCCTGCCCGAAGTTGAAGCTCTCGATCGTCGGGTAGCCGCCCACGCCGGCGCCCTCCCAGCGGCCGAGCAGGAACGCGATCTGCTCCAGAGCGGGATGCACCTCAGGTTCTTCCATGCTCACCAAGCCTAGTGCCGGTGGCTAACCTTCTCGATCGGGGGAACGCCCTGTCGGGGGGAGCTGTGATGCTGGATGCCTGGGCCGTACCGCCGCCGCACGTGGACGTGCTGTTCGTCGGCGCCCATCCGGACGACGAGTACCAGTCGCTGTCCACGTTCGGGCAGTGGCGCGAGCGGGACGGGCTGACCACGGGCGTCGTGACGGTCACCCGCGGCGAGGGCGGCGGGAACGCCGCCGGGCCGGAGAAGGGCGCGGCGCTCGGCCGGATCAGGGAGGCCGAGGAGCGGAAGGCGGTCGCCCACGCGGGCATCGACCAGGTCTTCTACCTCGACAGACCGGACTTCTGGTACACGCTGTCGGCGCCCCTGACCGCCCGCGCGTGGGGGCCCGGCACCCTGCGGCGGCTGGTCGAGGTGATCAGATCCACCAGGCCCTCGACCGTGGTGACGATGGACCCGCGGCCCTTCGGCAATCACGGCGGCCACCAGCTCGCCGCCCGGCTGGCCGTCGAGGCGTTCCGGCTGGCCGCCGATCCCGCCGCGTTCCCGGGCGCGGGATCGCCCTGGCGGGCCTCCCGGCTGCTGACCCAGAACTGGGGGCTGCGCGGTCCCGTGGGCCCCGGCTGTGCGACGGCCGGGCTGCGCGACCCGGCCACCGGACTGCCGCAGCTCGGCGTCTGGGAGGGCGCCTGGTCGCCGGTCCACCACACCACGTGGGCCCAGCGGGAACGCGACGCCGAGCGCGTGTACCGGACGCAGGGCTTCGCCGCGCGGCCCGCGAAGGTCGCCGGGCCGTTCGGCTGCGACTGGTTCTCGGTCGTCTTCGACGGCGGCCGGCCGGTGACCGCCCCCGTCGCCGAGCAGGCGGGCCTGCGTCCCCTGTACGCCGAGTTCCGCGACTGGGCACACGCGGTCGGCCTGCCCTGGCTGGCCGACCGGGCGCAGCCGGACTATCCGCCGCCGCCCGCCGCCATGCTCCCGGTGGCCCGGCGTGCCCCCGTGCTCGACGGCGCCGCCTCCCCCGGCGAGTACGCGGCCCCCGCCCTGCGCCTCACACACTGGGAGGGCGAACGCTGCGCCGCGGCCGACTGCGCCGCCACCGCCCGGCTCACCCGCCACGGCGACGACCTGTACGTCCTGGTCGAGGTCACCGACGACGCCCGGGGCGCCGCGCTGGAGAAGTGCGAACGCCACTGGCGTACCGACGCGGTGGAGATCGCCCTCGACCCGCGCGGCGACTCCGACGACACCTCCACCACGTTCAAGCTGGGTGTCCTGCCCTACACCGCGCGCGGCGGGCCGTGCGCCGCCCGCGACGCCGACGCCCGCCAAGGACCCGCCCCCGGCGTACGGGTCGCGTCGGCCTCCCGCCCCGGCGGGTACGCCGTCGAGGTGCGTATCCCGCTCGCGCTGCTGCCCGCCCGGCCCACCGTGCTGCGGGCGAACATCCTCGTCTACGACTCCGACACGAAGGACAGGACCGGCCAGACCCGGCTCGCCTGGTCGCCGTTCGGCAGCGCGCAGGCCGATCCGTACGTGTGGGGCCGCCTCGGGCGGGGTTAGGGTGACGCCATGGCACGATCATTGGTGATCAAGGTGACGGCGGGGGCCGACGCCCCTGAGCGATGCAACCAGGCTTTCACGGTGGCGGCGGCCGCACTGGCGAGCGGGGTGCCGGTCTCGCTCTGGCTGACCGGCGAGTCGTCCTGGTTCGCCCTGCCGGGCCGGGCCAAGGAGTTCGCCCTCCCCCATGCGGCGCCGCTGACCGACCTGCTCGACGCCGTCCTGGCGGGTGGCCGGGTGACGCTCTGCACGCAGTGTGCGGCCCGCCGGAACATCACGGTCGACGACGTGATCGACGGCGTGCGCATCGCCGGGGCGCCCGCCTTCGTCGAGGAGGCGGTCAGCGAAGGCGCCCAGGCCCTGGTCTACTAGCCCGCCGGCGCGGGGCCGGCGGGCACCCGGTCAGCCGGACAGGACGGCGCTGAGCCGCTCCTGGCGCAGGGCCTCGTACCGCGAGTCGTCGAGGGGGGCCAGCTCGCCCACCCGCCACGACAGCAGCAGGTCGGCCAGGGCCGGGTTGCGCGCCAGGGCCGGGCCGTGCAGGTAGGTGCCCACCACGTGACCGGCGTAGCAGCCCTCGAAGCCGTCGCCGTTGCCCACCCCGGCGACCGTCCTCGACAGCGGCCTGACGCCCGGACCCAGGTGGGTGACGCCCATGTGGTTCTCGAAGCCGGTCAGCGTGGGCAGGTTGAGTGCGGCGTCGACCTCGGCCACCAGCTCGCCCACGGCACGCGCGGGGCCGCGCGAGCTGGCGATGTCGAGCAGGCCGATGCCGTCGACCGGCTGGCCCTCCTCGCCGCCGAACGTGCTGCCCATGATCTGGTAGCCGGCGCACACGGCCAGCATCGCCGCGCCCCGGGCGATGGCCCGCTGGAGGCCGCCGTCCCTGCGCAGGCGCTGGGCGGCCAGGATCTGGGGACGGTCCTCGCCGCCGCCGATGAGGTAGATGTCGCCGGTCTCGGGCACGGGGTCGGCCGAGCGTACGTAGACGGTCTCGACCTCGATGCCCCGGCGCTGCGCACGCTGCTCCAGGACGAGCACGTTGCCCTGGTCGCCGTACGTGCTCAGCAGGTCGGGGTAGATCCAGACGATGCTGAGTGCGCTGTCAGAGGGCACGTCCGAACTCCGATCGGATCTGCTGGAAGGCGGTGTAGTTGGCGATCACGTCGACCCGGCCGGGCGGCTGCATGGCCAGCGCCTCCGAGAACGAGCCGCACAACGTGAACGGCACGTCGGCCACGTCGAGCCGGAGCGCGAGGTCGAGCCGTCGCTCACCGGTGACGAAGACCGGACGGCCGCGCAGGATGCGGTAGTCGACGTCCCACAACCACGAGGTGTCGCGGCCGTCGGGGCCCTGCGCGTTGACCGACAGGATGATCGGCAGGTGCGGGTCGGCGACGTCGAACGCCTCCAGCCAGCCCGCCGGGTTCTTGGACAGCAACAACCGCGCGTGGCGGCCGTCGCGCTCGACCGTCGTGTAGCGCCCGGCCACCGAGGTGACCTCGCGCAGCCGGGGCAGCGCCCGGTCGACCGGCAACCCGAACGCCTCGGCCACGGCCAGCGCCATCACCGCGTTGGAACGGTTGGCCAGGCCGGGGAGCTGGATGTCGAGCACCCAGTGTTGCCCGCGCGGGTCGATCGCCACGTCGTCGTGGAGCACCCACTGCGGCTCGGGGCGGTGGAAGGTGCACTCGCGGCAGGACCAGTCGGCCTCCTTGCGGTCGAGCGGGCCGCCGCACTCGGGGCAGCACCAGGAGTCCTCCTTCCAGCGCTGCCCGCCGGCGACCCACGTGACCTTGGCGGCCGTGGAGGCGCCCCAGGTGACCAGGGGGTCGTCACAGTTGGCGATGACGTGGGTGGGCTTGCCGGACAGCGCCCTGCGCCACTTCTGGGCGAGCAGCCAGATCTCGGCCGCGCGGTCCATCTGGTCGCGGCTGAGGTTCATCAGGCAGACGACGCCGGCGCCGGTCGTGTCGAGCACCTCCGGCAGGTACTTCTCGTCGACCTCCAGCACGCCGTAGGGGGCGCCCTTGTGCTGGGAGAGCGCCGAGACGTGCCCGGCCGGCATGTTGGCGCCGAAGGCGTTGGTGGCCACCTCACCCATCTCCAGCAGCGCGGAGGTGATCAGCCTGGTCGTGGTGGTCTTGCCGTTGGTGGCGCTGACCAGGGCCAGCTTGCGGTCGCGGGCCAGCTTGCGCAGAAGGTCGGGCTCAAGCAGCAGGCCGACCCTGCCGCCGATCACCGAGCCGTCACCGCGCCCGGTCATCCGCGAGAGCGTGGCGGCACTGCGTCCCAGGGCGCTGGCGAGCTGAGCCCGCAGAGGAAGCTGGGTCATGCACATGGATCCTAGTCGTGGTTCGCCCGTACTCTGGAGTCGCACACGAAAACGCAGCCCGGTTGGTAGCCCGGGCGAAGCATCACGTATCCGCCCTTCAGGGATGTCCGGTGTGCCGGTGGCGGCCTTTCCCAGGCCGCTGTTCGGCATGTCTGGCGAAGGGCGGAGAAGATGGTCACGTTGTCGGTCTACCTGGACGGCCCGTTCTGGGTCGGGGTGCTGGAGGTCGTCGAGGGCGGGCGGCTGCGGGCCACCCGGTTCACCCTCGGCTCCGAGCCCACCGATCCCGAGTTGCACGAGTTCCTGATGCGGCACGGCGTGGCCCTGCTCGAACAGGCGCACGCCGCGCCCGCTGTGGCCGCCGCCGAGCGGCCGAAGCGGGTCAACCCCAAGCGGGCGGCCAAGTTGGCGGCGCGGGCCGCGGCCCAGGTGTCCGTACGCGGCACCGCCGCGCAGGAGGCCATGCGGCTGGAGCTGGAGAGCCGCAAGCAGGAGGCCGCGCAGGGACGGCGGGAGCGGCGGCGCGAGCTGGCCGAGCACAAGCGCGAGGTGGCCCGCCGCAAACGCCTCGAACGCCGCCGCGACCGCTGACCCCGGGCCTGTGTCAGGCCGAGGGCGTGTCTGCCCCCGGGCGGGTGTCAGGCCGAGGGCGCGTCGACGAAGGCGATCTCCGGCGCGCCCCCTTGGTCGAACGGCAACACGAACCTATGCGGCCACGACAACACGCTCTCCAGCCATCCCGCGCCCATCGTCTGGCCCACGTGCCTGATCCTGGCCGACGCCTCGATGCCGATGGCCACGTTCGTGATGTCCCGTTGCACGCTCTCGTTCTCGTCGTCGCCGAGGATCACCCGCCAGGCCAGGGCCCGGTTGTGGTCCACCTCCATGGACAGCGGGTGGTGGCGCAGGGCCTTGGCGCGGTGGCCGAGCAGTTCGGTGGGCACCAGGTCGGCCGCGCCGTTGCCGTTGGGCTGGCGGAACAGGGCGTACTCCATGGCGGGGGCCGGGCTGCGCAGGTTGGGGGCCGGGCGGCCGTACGGGAAGAGCCGGTCGACCTCGTGCAGCCAGCGCACCTGCGGGATCACCCACGACGCGCCGGGACGGTCGCCGCCGGCCTCGGAGCCCGACAGCAGCCGCGCGGCCGCCTCGGCGGCCTTCTCGGTGAGCAGCGCCGGGTCGAACCAGCTCCGCAGCGACCAGGCCCGTCGTTGCACCGCGCGTTCGACCAGGGTGGCGAGCAGGCACTCGCGGCGGCGGGCGGGCAGCTCGGCCCAGGCTCCCGACAGGGCGCGCGGCACGCCGGGCAGCGGCCGGTTGCTGACGAAGGCCAGCACGACCGTGTCGCACCAGATGCGCAACCACGCCCAGTCGGGCGCGTCGGCCAGTACGTCGGCCTCCCGCAGCTCCACCAGCGTGCACGCCTGCCCGGTACGGCACTGCGCGCCGCAGGCGGCCGACCTGCGCCCGCGGATGGGCGGCTGGGGCCCCGGCAGCGGCTTCTCCCGCGACTCGCCCAGCGGTACGCGCACGCGCAGCGGCCGGTCCATGCCGTCGGCGAACACGGCGGCCGAGCCGGGCTGGAGCGAGACGACGTGCCTGGACTGCTCGTCGCTGAGGTTCATGGCCGCGCCGACGAGCTTCCTGTCGTCCTCGGCGGGCAGCCGGTGGACGACCTTGAGCGCGGTGTTCTTCACGACGTCGGAGACGAGCTTGGTCGGGATCTGCTCGGCCACCACGATGCCCTCGCCGTACGCCCTGATCTCGGCGAGCAGGCCGGCCAGCAGTTCGACGGCGTGGGTGGAGGCCCGGCCGTGGCCGCGGTCGCGCAGCAGCCGGTGTGCCTCCTCGATCACGATGACGTGCCGCAGCCCGGCGGTCTTCTCCTTCCTGGCCCGCATGCGCAGGTGCTCGACGATCCGGATGATCAGCGTGCCCATGAGGAACGCCTTGTCCTCGTCGTTGGCGACGTCCTCGATGGCGAGGACGACGTTGCGCTCCAGCAGGCCGCCGATGTCGGCCGGATGGCCGCCCTCGAAGAAACGCCCGGCCGAGCCGACCCGCAGCGAGCGCAGCCTGAGCGAGATGAAGCCCTCGACGTCGGCCTGGACCTCGCGGCCGTAGCCGATCTCCTTGATGACGTCCATGGCGTGCTGCTGGAGCTGTTCGAGCGTCGGCACGCTGGGCGGGACGTTCGAGCCGGGCACGGCGCCGCCGGTCACGACGTCCCAGCCGGTGGCCTCGTAGACCCGTTGCAGGGACAGGGACATGATCTGCGGGAACGGCTCCTCGGCGTCGAAGGCGGCCATGAACAACGCCCTGATCATGTCGATGTGCGCCTGGACGGGATAGCCGGGCTCGGGTTCGAGCGGGTTGACGCTGAGCGGCACGCCCTCGGGGGCCGACGGGTTGATCACCGTCACCGGGTCGGCGACGCGGCCCGCCATGGCCGCGTACTCGGACTTGGCCGGTTCGATGGCCAGCCACGGGATCTGGGCCTCGCTGAGCTGTTCCAGCAGGTGGCGGACGGTCTGGGACTTGCCGGAGCCGGTCGCGCCGGTGACGAACGCGTGCCGGTTGAGCGTGGCCAGAGGTACCCGGAAGGTGCCCACTCCCCTGTCCTGGTCGTCGAGGATCTCGCCGAGCTCCAGCTCGCCGCCGTCGGCCTCGGAGGTGACGTCGAAGAAGCCGGAGTCGAGCACCCGTACACCGGGCACCTCGCGCCTGGGCAGCCCGGCCAGCGCGGCGAGCGCTCCCGCGGTGGCCGCGAAGGGCGCGGCGGCGCCGTCGGCCGGGTCCTGCATGGTGATGGCCAGGGCCTCCGACAGCGCGTAGACGGCGCCGTGCGCGCTGCGCAGCCGGTACGGGTGGTGGCTCATCTCGACCGACCCGACGAGCACGGGCGCGATCTGCCGCAGTTCCTCGGCGGTGGCCCCGCCGGCCAGCACGCGCACGTTCCACAGGCCGGCCTCGCGGAAGGCGTCGAGCTCCTGCATGCGGCGCTCGGCCCGCTCGGCGTCGAACCGGGAACGTTCGGAGGCGTCGCCGTACTGGCGCAGCACATTGAGCTGGGTGCGCAGGTGCGCCACCTCGGCGTCGAGCAGGTCGGTCGGCTCGGCCACGACGAGCCACGCGAACGGCCGCGACATGAGCGTGACCAGCGTCGACTCGAACAGCGTGGGCCGCCGCAGCTCGTCGGGGTCGGCCCCGGCGAACTCGCGTCCCCGCCCGCCCAGCGGCGGCGCCTGGCGGCCCGGGCACGGCGTCCACACCAGGTCCGCCAGGTCGGCCAGGTACTCCTCGTCCAGCTCGACCCCCCGCGCGCCCCCGGGGAACAGCAGCGGCTGCGGCCCCGTCGGGCGGTCCGGCACGTCGGTCGCCCGGCGTGGCTGGCGTGGCGGCGAGAGCGGGCCGGCGTTGGTGATCAGTTCGAGCGGCGCCCCGGAACCCCGGGACAGCCACCCGATGACGAACGGCCGGTCGCGTTGCGCCGCCGACAACACGGCGGGCAGCACGGTGACGAAATCCCATTCCGCCGACGAGCTTCGCGAGGGTGCGGCGATCGACTGGATCCGATACCAGGGCCCGCTCAGCGAGACACTCGGCTGCATTATTCAAATCCCCCACAGTCGGTTCTCAGTAAAATCTCGCCGATCGCAGGCTCCTCACCACGCCCTTGACCAGGTCATTGCCTGCCCTTGCGCCAGTCCAGGCGTGGCGGTGGTGGCCCGAGGTTGGGTGGCGGCTCTCCGTCGTCCTCGCCGCCCTCCAGCGAGAGCACGGCCTCGCGCACCTCGTCCAGCTCGCCCAGCGTGGTCTTGGGGAAGGTCAGGATGGCGGGGTTGGCGTCGGCCAGGCGTACGCGCCGGCCCTGGGCGGTCGCGTCGGTGACGATCACGGACGTCGTGGGGAGCTGCTGGAGCTGGTGCGGCTCGACCAGGAACTCGCGCGAGCGTTGGAGCACCCGTTCGGTCTCGGAGATCTTGTCGGCGGTCCTGCCCCACTCGGTGGACTCGGTGATGTCCTCGGCCAGGTCGGCGACGCCGTCGGCGCGGTCCTCCCGGGCGTCGTCCACCTGGGAGATGGTGGAGGTGTAGCCGCCGTCGAGGCCCGGCAGGGTCTCGCTGATCGTCTCGGTGAGCTGGGCCAGCTCCAGCCGGTGCTCGGTGCCGACGTGCTCACTGGCGACCCGGGCGTCCTCGGCGTTGCCGAGGCGCATGAACGCCACGGCCGCGTGGCCGCGCCCCAGCCGCTCCTTCACGGTGGGGGTCAGACTCCGGTACGTCAGCACCAGGCCGGTACGGGAGGTCTCGCACGCGTCCATGAGCCGGTCCAGCACGTCGCCGCGCAGCTTGTCCGCGCCCGCCACGATGATCGTGTGGTACCAGGGCCGGTCGGAGGCGGGCGACTGGCGCAGGATGTGGGTGAGCGCGGTGGCCACGTACGTGCCGAGCACCCGGTTGCCGAACACGCCGGCCTGCCGGTCCATGCTCACCACCCGCAGCCGGGCGGGCGGCAGGCGGACGGCCTGGGTGCCCAGCGTCTCCAGCTTGCGCAGCTGCGACTCCAGGGCCCAGGCGCGCTCGATCACCACCCGGTCGCTCACGCCGCGGCCGAACAGCGTGCCGATGCGTTCGAGCTGGGTCGCGGTGATCAGGCCGAAGCGCAGGTCGTCGCGCGGGTCGCCGACCTGGGCCAGGGCTCGCAGGGCGGCGGTGACCTGGCTGATGGTGGCGTTCTCGCCGAGCACTTCGAGCACCCGTTCCAGGATGGCGTTGTCGAAGCTGAGGTCGCGCGTGGTGCGGTGCTCCTCGCTCACGCTCACCACGTGGGCCAGTACGTCGGCGAACGCCTCCGGCTTGAGCGTGGCCCCGAGGTCGAGCTTCGGCAGGTCGACGGGCAACACCCAGACCAGCGGGTCGTCGCCGCCCTTGCGGGCCAGCTCGATCAGGTCCTTGGCGATCGCGCCCTCCGACAGGTCGAGCACGGTCAGGTGGCCGCCGCTGTAGAGCCGGGTGGCGCCGAGCAGGGTGATCAGCGCGGACCAGCCGGGCAGCGTGCCGCCGGCCACGTCGATGCGGTCGATCTCGTCGGGGACGGCGACGGCGTACCAGCTGAGCTGGCGCTCGTGGCGGTCCTTCGACTCCTGCCACTCGCGGTAGCGCTGGGCGTGCTCCTCCTGGGCGCGGAACAGTTCTTTGTCACGTTCCTGGCGTTGCCGGTCGTCCCTGGCCTGTTGTTCGAGCACTCTGAACCGGACCGCCCGGTCGCCCTGGAGCAGCGCGTAGCTGCAGATGCCCGCCACGCCTCCGGCCGCGACCAGGCCGAGGAGCGCGAAGGACCACCCCAGGTAGCCGGTGAACGCGGCCACGAGGATCAGTACGGACACGGTCACGGCGATGGCGCGGATCACCCGTACGGGCCGGTTGAGCATGTCCTCCTGGAGCCGCTCGCGGCGCAGCGCCTCGGTCGCGGCGCGGTCGGACGACGCCTGGTCGGGGCCGGGCTCCTGGACGGGCGAGGGGCGTTTGGGCGGTGGTCCCGGGTCGGGATGCAGCAGGATGTACTGCCAGCCCAGGTAGATGCGGTCCGCCTGGAGCTGGGCATGCTCGGGATGCACGTCCGCCACGTGACCCTCCGGCCGCGATATGTCGTTAGTTGTGGGGGCCAGCCCCTTTCCGCTCCGTGACAGCGTATGAGTTTCCACCCCCGGAGCGGCAGGGTTCGCAGCAATTCGACCCGCCAGAAGGGAGCATTGCGGCAGATGGGGCAAGCGTGACCTATTACCATCCATACCCATGACGGAACCCTCCGGCGGCAGCAGCACGAAGCCCAGACGTCCGGTGGCGGTGCCCATCGTGGGCCTTGTCGCTCTCACGGCCGTCGGCATCACCGCCTTGCTCGGCGGGCTGAACGAGGCCGCCGACAAGGGCCCGGACGCGCTCGGCGCGGGCGCGACGCTCGACCAGGGCCGTTACTCCACGCGCTTCGTCGAGTCGCGGGTCAAGGTGGACAAGGCCAAGACGCCGTACGACGAGGACAAGCGCTTCGTGGAGCTGGTCTTCGAGGTCACCAACAAGGGGGACGAGACCTCCTCCGTCGGCCTGCCCCCCGACCCCGCCAAGCCGGACAAGGCCTGGCTCGGCATGTTCTTCGCCAGCTCGCTCATCTCGATCAGCCCCAAGTTCCCCAAGGAGTCCGGGCCCTTCGTCTACGCGCTGAACAAGGGCGACGAGACCCGGCAACTGCACCCCGGGGTGACCAGCCAGGTCCTCGTCCGCTACCGGCTCGGCGCGACCGAACGCCCGCCGGACAAGATCACTCTCGACGTGGCCACCTTCGAGTACGCGCCCGGCTTCGAGGACCAGCGGCTGCGCTGGCAGATGGTCTCCAAGGAGGAAGGGGACAAGTTCGTCCCCGAGATCAAGGCCCGCGTGACTCTGCCGGTGAAGACGGGTGAGGGGGCATGACCGCCACCGAACCGCGCTCCTCCGTCGTCCCGGACCGCGGCGACGGCCGCGACGAGCGCGCCGGGCGCGGGCGGGGTGGCGGCTCCAAGCTGCTCAACGCCTGCGTCGGGCTGCTGCTCGCGGCCGCCGCGATCGGGCTTCAGACGTTGCACATGACCCCCAACGAGGCCGCGGCCAGACTGACGTACACGGGCGCCAAGGGCGAGAACGTGGACGCCCGGCGGTTCACCGTCCGGCTCGACTCCTTCCTGGCCGCCAAGGCGATCCAGAACGGCGAGGAGACCGTCACGACGGACAACCTGTTCATCGTGGTCAACGCGTCGGCCAGGTCGAGCCTCAAGCCGTACCACCTGGGGCAACCGCAGCTGCTGACCGCGGACGGCAAGAAGTTCGACGCCACCGACCGGATCGCGAGCCCGCTGACGCTGGCCAACACGTGGGTGCAGCCCGACATCTGGGTCAGCGGGCGGTTCTTCTTCGAGGTTCCCTCATCGGCTCTGCCGGAGGCGCGGGTGGTCTTCGGGCTGCCGGCCGAGGTGCTGGTGGAGCCGTACCAGCCGGAGGTCGAGGTCGACCTCGGGCTCGACGAGGAGGCCGCGCGCAAGCTCGCGGCCTCGCCGCAGGCCGTCTACTCCATCGTCAAGAAGTGATCGCACTGTGAGCACGAACGAGCGCGACTGGTTCTCCCCCAGAACCGACCAGCATCCCGAGGACCCGCCCCCACCCCCGCCCTCCGGACCGCCGTCGCCGCAGGGGCCGCCGCCTGAGGCGGGGGCACCGCAGGCGCCGCTGCCCGGCAGGCCGCGGCGGCGGCGTGCGGGCACCGGGCGGGACCGCGCCACCCCGCCGCCCAGCCGCCCCACCCCGCCTCCCGGGTACGGAGGCACCCCCGGCGGCTACGGCGGCGTGCAGCCCGGCCCCGGCGGTGCGAGCGGGCCCGGCGCCCCGGGTACGCCCGGTGGTCCTGGTGGCCCCAGAGGCGCGCAGGCGGCCGGAGCGGGGCAGGCGGCGTTCGGGCAAGGGGCGCCCGCAGGGCCCGGGTTCGGGCAGGGGGTGGCTGGGCGGGGGCGGTACGTGCATCCGGACCAGCAGGTGTGGCCGCCCGCCCAGCGGGAGTCCTCAGGGGGCAGCAGCACCCAGCCCTTGCCGGCCATCCGCCCCGGCATGCCCGCGCCTCCCCCGCAGCAGACCCAGCCCCACGGCGGCGGCCCGTCCGAGCCGCCCGCCGGCGGGCCCCGGCAGAACGCGCCGCAGCCCAAGCGCAGCCGGCTGATCCTGGTCGCCGTGGGCGCCGCCGTGGCGTCCGTCGTCGCCATGGGCCTGAACGCCTACGACGGCTACGGCTTCTACGACACGACCGTCACCGACGGGATCGAGACCAAGGTGATCGCCGTCGCCCCCGGCCAGGCGGGCAAGGTCTTCAACATCGAGTGGAAGGCCGCCCTCACCCCGACCCCCGCCCCGCCGGGCAGCAAGCACGGCGCCGAGGTCACCTGGCTGAAGGTGGACATCACCCAGAAACTGCTGGACGAGGCCAACGCCACCATGATCGCCCCGCCGGACAAGGCGAGGCTGGAGGACCGCTCCGGCCGGACCTGGACGGTGGAGTTCGATCCGGGCGACCGTCCGACGGACCGGCTGGAGCTGGGCAAGGAGTACAGGATCGAGGGGCTGGCCATCGTGCCGGCCCAGGTCGCGAACGAGGTCGAGCTCTCCTTCAGGACCAGCGACTACCGCTCCGACACCCCCACCCAGGACTTCTTCAAGCGCGACAAGGTGGGCCCGCCGGTCGCGAACGTGTTGTTGTTCAGACGTCGCTGAGGGGCTCGCCCTTGAGGCGGGCCCTCGTGGCGGCCAGGTCGTACGTGGCCGCCATCAGCGCCATGGTGAGCACGGTCACGAACATGTCGCGCAGGAACATCACCGGCGCCTGCTTGTACGCCCACGTCCACTCGGCCTGCGAGCCGACGAGCGTCACCACCAGGCGCTCGGCGTACTGGCCGGCCAGCGTGACGGTGACGTAGCACAGGCACATCATGCCGAACAGCGGCGCCCCGGCCTTGGCGATCATGCGCAGGGAGTTGGCCAGCGGCAGCCAGCGGTCCCGGAACCCGCCGGTGAGCTGGTCGAACGACCGCTGGGTGAGGTCGTGGCTGTCCTCCAGCCGGTCCACGCCGCGTTCGAACCGGGTGCCCTTGACCAGGCTGCGGGTCTCGTCCGAGTAGGAGCCGAACACGAGCATCGCGACGGTGAGCCAGGCCAGCGGGACGGCGACGGCGTCCAGGAAGTACGGCCAGAAGTCGCTCACCACGCCGCTGACGGTCTCCCACAGCGGCACGCTCTTCCGCGCCTGCTCCATCAGGTCCTCCGTGCCCGCGACCACGCTGCGGTGCTCCACCCAGTCCGAGCGCAGGCCGGCGATGGCGACGGTGGCGTTCAGGCCGTAGAAGACGAAGGCGAACTCGGAGAAGGCGGCGCCGAAGCCGTACAGCCGGCCCTTGCCCTGCTCCACGAGCTTGGCGAACAACCACTTCAGGCCGAACAGCACGACCATCGCGCCCAGCGACACCCGCCAGTCGAGGTCGGTGAGGCCCTTGCCGACCTGGGTCTCCTCGCCGAACCAGGAAGCCGACGTCATGTCGTAGTAGTGGTGGTTCAGGTCCATTCGCTGGACGGCGCGGGCGTCCTCCACGTGCCAGCCCCACGACAGGTAGAGCACCGCGAAGGCGGGGGCCACCCGGTCCAGCACCCTGAAGAAGCGTTCGTCCTCGACGCCTTCGCCCCTTCTGGCGCGCATCTCCCACAGCGCGCCGCGCAGGGTGAAGAGCATGCCGGTGGTGACCGTCATCACCGCGAGGACGATCAGGGTCAGGAAGGTGACCGTGCCCATCAGCCGGAGCTGCCGCAGGTCGCCGTAGGCGATCTCGGTGGCGCCGTACAGCAGGGCGAAGCGCACGACCTGGCCGGCCGCGAACCACAGGATCAGCGGCAGCGCGCACCTTCCCGCGAGGCGCAGCGTGTGCAGAGGCAGCGAGTACGGCGACGGCATCCGCTGAGCCGGCGTAGGCCCAGGTCGGGGCGGCGCCATCACACCAGTCGATCCGGACATCTGCTGAATCGTAGCGGTCTGCCCCTTACACCGCAGCCGCAACCCGCGCACCGCGTGTGACCCGCGTTCCTGCTGCGCGTTCCTGAGCACTGAGGAACAGAGGAAAGCGGGAATCGGCGGCCACACCGGACGAGCCGTGCGGCACGATGGCGTTATGGACCCGCTCCCCGCGTTCGACCAGGACCCAGTCGTCGTCGGCGATCGGCTGCGACGGCTGCGACAGGCGCGCGGGGTCTCGCTGTCCGAGCTCGCCAAGCGGGCGGGCATCGGCAAGGCCACGCTGTCCGGCGTCGAGACCGGCACCCGCAACCCGACGCTGGAGACGCTCTGGGCGATCACCGCGCAGCTCGGCGTGCCCATCGGCGCGATCCTCGACTCACCGCCCGAGCCGCAGACCATGCGCGGCACGGCCATCGAGGCCGACCTCCTGGAGGTCTTCGAGGACGACAGCGTCACCTACGAGCTCTACCGCGTCCGCGTGCCGCCGGGCCTCACCCAGACCTCGCCCGCCCACCACGAGGGGGTCAGCGAGCACGTCACGGTCTTCACCGGCACGCTCAGCGCGGGCCCCCTCGACGCGCCGCTGACCGCCGGGCCAGGCGACCACATCTCCTGGCTCTCGGACGTGCCCCACGGCTATCGCGCGCACGGCCCCGACGTCGTGCGCGCGACCCTCCTGATGCGCTACCCGGCCAAGCCGCCCACCTGAGCGGGCCGGCACGTACGGCACGGCCGGTAGCCGGCCGCCCTGGCCTGGGCGATGCTCCGGAAGCCGTGCCGGTGCGCCGGGGTGATCCGGCGGGCGTTGTGGCAGGTCGGGAAGCACACCACGCCGGTGGTGTCGCTGGCCAGGTAGAACACCCGCTCCCCGGCCAGGTCGCGCACCCGGCCGAGGTCGACGCCCTCGGCCAGCAGCAGCCGTTCCTTGGCCGCCCGGCCGAACACGTAGTCACCGGCCACGCCGTCGGACCTGACGACCCGGTGGCACGGCACGAGCAGCGGCACCGGATTGCCGCCGAGCGCCGTCCCCACCGCGCGTACGGCCTGCGGCCGGCCGATCTGCGCCGCCACCCACGAGTACGGCCTGACCTCGCCCCTCGGGATCGTCCTGACCGCGTCGAGCACGTCACGCTGGAAGCCGCTGACGCCGCGCAGGTCCAGCGCCACCTTGCCCAGGCGGCCGGTGCGCAGCGCGGGCACCAGCCCGGCGGGCGGCCGTTCGGCGGCCAGCAACGGCCGGCCGAAACGTTTCCTGAACGAGGCGGCGAAGTCGTCGCCGGCGTGCACGTACGCCACGCCCTGGTCGGTGAAGGCCACCCGCAGCTCGCCGATCGGCGCGGGCACGCTCACCCAGCGGGCGGCGATCCGGTCGAGCAGCCCGGCGGGCGCATCGGTGGCCAGCCCGGCGAGCCCGGCCAGCAGTGAGTCGTCGTTCATCGGGCACCTCCCAGTTCGCGCAGTCGCCGCAACCCGCGTGACACATGTGATTTCACCGTGCCCTGCGGGATCTTGAGCACAGTGGCGATCTCGCTGACCGGCAGGTCCACGACGTGCCGGAGCACCACCGCTGCCCGCTGCTCGTCGGGCAGCAGGCCGAGCAGTTCCGACAGCTCGTCGCCGGTCTCCCTGCGGACCGCGGCCTCCTCGACGTCCTGCGCCGGGTCGGGCTCGTCGACGGGCTCGTCGCGGAGGTCGGGTGGCGGTTTGCGGGATTTCGCCCGTGCGCAGTTGCGCCAGATGTTCATGAGGATCGTCATCAGCCAGGCCCGGGGCTGGAGCGCGGCCACGCGGTCGCGGTCGTACCCCGCCAGGGCCCGGTAGGCCCGCAGGAACGCCTCGGCGGTGAGGTCCTCGGCGTCGGCCCAGCGCCCGCTCAGCCGCAGCGCGGTCGAGAAGACCAGGCCGCGATAGGTGGCGTACAGCTCGGCGAAGCCCTCGTCGAGGTCGTCGAGGAGCGCCTTGCGCACCGGGTCGAGACAGTCGGTTGCACTCACGACCTCTACAACACCGCCGCGTCCGGTTTCGTTGCACGTGCCGGAAACGCGGACGGGGCCCGTGTCCGAGGTGGACACGGGCCCCGTCGAGGCGATCTCGTGCTCAGACGGCGACCGCGAGCTGGGAGACCTCGCCCAGCTTGGCCTCCACCTGAACGTCCCGGGTGACGCCGCCGCCCGCGATGATGCGGACGGTCCAGTCACCGGGAGCGGCGAAGAAGCGGAAGACGCCGTCGTCGGAGACGACGACCTCACCGGTGAACTCGCCGGAGTCGTCGAGCAGCCGCGCGTAGGCGGTGGTGGCGCCCGTCACCACACCCTGGATGACGGCCTGGTTGGACAGATCGATCCCGGCCGGCAGCGCGATGGTCTGCTCCGGCGCTCCGCAACCCTGTGCAGTGGTCATCAGCGGGCCTCTCCCAGCTCGATCGGCACGCCCACGAGCGAGCCGTACTCGGTCCACGAACCGTCGTAGTTCTTCACGTTGCCCTGGTCGAGGAGCTCGTGCAGCACGAACCACGTGTGCGCCGAGCGCTCGCCGATGCGGCAGTAGGCGATGGTGTCCTTGCCGAAGTCGACGCCGGCGTCGCCGTAGAGCGCGCGCAGGTCGTCGTCGGACTTGAAGGTGCCGTCGTCGTTCGCGGCCTTGGACCACGGGATGTTGCGGGCGGTGGGCACGTGGCCGCCGCGCTGCGCCTGCTCCTGCGGGAGGTGGGCCGGGGCCAGCAGCTTGCCGGTGAACTCGTCGGGCGAGCGCACGTCGACCAGGTTGAGCTTGCCGATCGCGGAGACCACGTCGTCGCGGAAGGCGCGGATCGCGGAGTCCTGCTCCTGGGCGGTGTACTGGGTCTTGGCGCGCTCGGGCACGTCGCGGACCAGCTCGCGGGAGTCGAGCTCCCACTTCTTGCGCCCGCCGTCGAGCAGCTTGACGTCCTGGTGGCCGTAGAGCTTGAAGTACCAGTAGGCGTAGGACGCGAACCAGTTGTTGTTGCCGCCGTAGAGCACGACGGTGTCATCGTTGGAAATGCCGCGGTCCGACAGCAGGGCCTCGAAACCGGTCTTGTCCACGAAGTCGCGGCGGACCGGGTCCTGCAGGTCCTGCCGCCAGTCGACCTTCACGGCGCCACGGATGTGGCCCTTGTCATAGGCGCTGACGTCCTCGTCGACCTCGACGAGTACGACGCCAGGGTTGTCGAGGTTGGCCTCGACCCAGTCGGCGTCCACCAGTGCGGCGGAGCGGCTCATTGGGAAACCTCCATGTTGGCGGCGGGCAGTAGACGGCGGAAGAGCAGGTACGTTTCGCAGCCGAGGCAGAATCCGAAGGCTGCGTTGAGGAAGGCGGCGAGGAGAGCCGCGGCCGTGGCCCCGAGGGCCAGGGGCGTGATCCCGGCGACGAACCCGGCCAGCCCCACGACCGCGAAGACCAGCCCTACCCCCTGCGCGAACCGCGGCGGGCGGGCGTCTTCTGTCTCCTTCGGGGCACTCCTGACGAGCGCCTTGAAGAGCATCGTGTACGGCGAGAGCCGCGCGACTCCGAGTGCGAAGACCACCGCCTGGGCGGCAAGCAGCCACGCGCTGCCCGTCACGAGGACGAGAGCGAGGACCAGGGTGGTGATGGCCGCGCCGAAGCGCAGAGCTCTGGGATCAGCACGCATCACAGGATGCTCCTGAAGGGGGCGACTGGGGCGGACCAGATGTCCGCGGTGACCGTCCTCAGGCAGCGCGACAGAGCGCGGTGGCGACGCGGCAGAAATCAACTGCGCGCCGCTTCGTGAGCAGCTCTGTCGACGGGTTCATGGCCTCGACACTACTCGTCGTCTCGCCATCTGTCACATCTCGTCCGAGTTCTGAGACAGTTCGTGAGACGACTGTGACTCCCCGGAGGGAATCGCGGCCGCCAGCGCGGCCAGTACGTCGGCCTTCCGTGGCTGGCCAGACGCCTTTTTGACGACGTTCCCTGACGGATCCAGCACAATTACGGTGGGCGTGCGCATGATGTCGAGCCGGCGCACCAGGTCGAGCCGGGACTCGGCGTCGATCTCGACGTGCGTCACCCCGGGCACGAGCGCGCTCACGTCGGCCAGCACCCGCCTGGTCGCCCGGCAGGGCTGGCAGAACGCCGTCGAGAACTGCACCAGCGTCGCCCGCTCGCCCATGGCGGCGCCCAGCATGTCCGCGGTCAGCCGGTCGCCGGCCGCCGTACGCACCCGTCCGTCGCGGCGCAGACGTACCACCCCGATCACCGTTCCGAGCGCCAGCGTCGCCAGCGCGATCCACAGACCCGTCACCTCAGGTGCCAACCACGGGCGTCCGCGATTACTTCCGCGCCGGGCCGTCGACGTTGACCAGCACCCGTCCGGCCCGGTCGACGACCTCGAACCGGTCGATGTGCCGCATGAGCACCGGCGTCTCCATCTGGAAGACGGTCTCCTTGCGGTAGGTCTCGCGGCTGACGGTCCAGCTCCCGACGACCTCGCGCCGCCCGCCGTCGTCGTAGACGGCCAGGCTGCAGTCGGTGCCGACCGGCACGTTCCGTACGGTCACCAGCAGTTCGGTGCTCGCGCCGCCGGGCAGGGCGTAGACCGTGGCGTAGTAGTCCTTGGCCGAGTTCTCGCCCTTGAAGGCGCGGCCGTCGCCGGTCCGTTTCGCCGTCGTGGGCGTCGCGCTCGGCGTCGGGTCGGCCTTCCCCATCCGGGTTTCGGGCGCGGCGTCGCTGGCCACGAAGGGCTCGGTCGTCAGCGACTTCTCGGCCGCCGAGGACTGGGGGGCGGCCGCGGGTGCGGCGACGCTCTGCTGGGCGGTGTCCTGCCGGGTGGCGGTCCAGACCGTGCCGCCGAGGGCGACCACGGCCACCGAGGCGGCCACGGCCAGCATGAGCCGGCCGCGCCGGTACCGCTTGACCCGGGCGTTCAGCAGCCGGTCGAGCACCTGGCGCGGCGGGCTGGCGACCAGCTCGACGTCCCGTTCTGACACCTTGCCGAGGAACGCGGCGACGCCTTCGAGTTCGAGCAGTTCGGCGCCGCAGGTCTCGCAGGTGGCCAGATGGTTGTCGACCTCCAGCGCCTCGTCGGGCTCCAGCGCCCCCAAGGCGTGCGCGCCCATGGCCAAACGCACTTCTTCGCAGGTCATCACGGCGCCAGCCCCCGTTCTTCGAGGGCCAGCTTGAGCGCGCGCAACGCGTAGTAGGTGCGCGACTTGACCGTGCCCGGCGGAATGCCCAGCGTCGCCGACGCCTCCTTCACCGATCGCCCCCGGTAGTAGACCTCCAGCAGCACCTCGCGGTGCTCGGGCCGCAGCGCGGCCAGCGCCTCGGCCACGGCCCACGACTCGACCGCCCGCTCCAGCTCGTCGTCGGCCGGCAGGACCGCGAGCGCCTCGTCGCCGGTCTCCTGCGGCCGGGCTTTCTTGGCCCGGTGCTGGTCGACCACGAGGTTACGCGCCACCGTGAACAACCACGCCCGGATGGGACGGCCGGAGAGCGCGTCGGGGTGCCGCCAGGCCCGCAGCAACGTCTCCTGCACCACGTCCTCCGCACGTCCGGAATCACCGGTGAGTCGCAGCACGTACCCGTAGAGTGGCCCGGCGTGCTCGTCGAAGAGGGTGCGTACGAGCTCCTCGTCCGCGGTGCCTGCTGCGCTCACGTCCTCATCACGTACGGGAGGCCGCAGCGGTTCAGGCTCATCCACGGATCGGCACGTCAGACGCTTCGGCCGAGAACTCCAATCCGTCGGCCACGTTCTCGACCCCGGTGATCTTCACGTCGAAGGGCAGCCCGCCCTTGAACGGGATCGTGTAGCCGACGAACCCGGCGAGCTGGTCGGGCACACCCTCGATCTTCTCCGCCTGGAGCCTGATGGCGCCGTCGGTGACGACGACCCGCATCTCCGCGTTGAACTGCACCTTGCGCACCCCCACCGTCACCTCTCCCGACGCCACGAGCCGCCGCCCGTTGCCGCTGATCTTGACGCCCCGGGGCGCGTACTTGTCGATCGTGGCCCGGGTGAGCGTGCCGCTCACGGTGACGCGCCCGGCCCGGACGTCGGCGCGGTTCTGCAGCACGTCGGTCAGCGGGGCGGTCACGTCGTAGGCGGCGCCGCGAAGGTTCTTGACCGGCACGCCCCCGTAGGTGAGCGTGCCGAGATTGAACCGTACCTCTGGATAGTGCCCGGAGACTGCCTGAGTGAGAAACGGGATGCCCTCGATCTCGACCGTGGGGGTGCCGCTGAGGTCGGAGGCGGCCGCGATGCGATTGGCGAGATCGCGTTCCACGCCGGCCACTGCGACGCGGTCGAGAGCGACGAGGAGGACACCCAGCACGATCAGAAAGACGATCAGCTTTCGCATGTGGCTCCCTGTCGGTGGCGGGGGTTGACGAGCCTATCGACTGGCAGGTCTCATTCCCCGCCAGGGCCGGCGATCACCCGCCGGCGAAGGGCGGCAGCACCTCGACCGTCACGCCCTCGCCGAGCACGACCGAGTCGTGGGCGCGCAGGCCCACGGGCGCGCCGTCGACCAGGAACGACGAGCGGCCGACCACTCTGGCGAGCTCGGCGCGGTTTTCTGTGATTTTGGTCATCAATTCGTCAAGAGTGGCCGCCTCGAACGACTCTTCCGCCACTCCGGCGGCCTCCTTGGCCGCCGCCCAATAACGTATTTTTCCTGTGGCCATGCGTTGCCTCACAATCGCGTTCGCTCTATTGTGCGGCGTCCTTAACGCGCTTGTTCCACGGGAGTCGCTGTTCACCAGGTGGACGCGCAATGGACGCGACTTAGTCGTGGGATATCCTCGCTTACAGGACCTGGGCGACATCGCCCCCGGGTCCTTGCGTGTTCGAGGAGGCCGTAATGAGCAACCTGCTGCTGCTGACCAACGCCCTCGAGCCTTCCTCCGAGGTGCTGCCGGCGCTCGGGTTGCTGCTCCACTCCGTCCGGGTCTCGCCCGCCGAGGCGTCGGCGCTCATCGACACGCCGCCCGCGGACGCCGTCATCGTCGACGCGCGCAGGGAGCTAGTCCAGGCCAAGAGCCTGTGCCGGTTGATCCGCACCACGGGCGTCGACTGCCCGCTGCTGGTGGTGGTCACCGAGGGCGGCCTGGCCGCCATGACCGCCGAGTGGGGCGTCGACGACGTGCTGCTCGAAACCGCCGGTCCGGCCGAGGTCGAGGCGCGGCTGCGCATGGCCACCGGGCGCATGTCGCAGTCCGCCGCCGAGGACGTCCCCGACGAGATCCGCAGCGGCGACCTGTCGATCGACGAGGCCACCTACACCGCGCGGCTGCGCGGGCGCGTGCTCGACCTGACGTTCAAGGAGTTCGAGCTGCTGAAGTACCTCGCCCAGCATCCGGGCCGGGTCTTCACCCGCGCCCAGCTCCTCCAGGAGGTCTGGGGCTACGACTACTTCGGCGGCACCAGGACGGTCGACGTGCACGTCCGGCGGCTGCGGGCCAAGCTCGGCACCGAGAACGAGTCGCTGATCGGCACCGTACGCAATGTCGGCTACCGCTTCGTGCCCGACAGGAGCGACCCCGCGCACGTGTGATCCGTTGACCCGCGTTCGCCCGATGTGACACTTTGTCGTTGGGGCTGTTTCCAACCTGTCATGTCGAGGACACCGCCGTCCCCAGATTGGTGGTGTCGGCGTGGATCTGTTCAGGTCACTCGTGGACGAGGGCGCGCGCCCTCGCCTCTTCCGCCGCGGCGAGCTGATCTGCTCGCCGGTCCGGCCGGTCAACCGCGTCCACCTGATCGACCACGGGTACGCCCGCGAGCACGTCCCCGGCGGCGACCGGGAGGTCGTGCACGACCTGCGCGGCCCCGGCGACCTCGTCGGCGAGATGGCCTTCTGGAGTCCGGGCGAGCGTGTCAAGGTGGACGCGCTGACCGAGGTCCGCGCCTGGCCGATCGACCTGGGGCGGCTGCGCGAGCACGCCTCGGCGGGCCCGGCCGTGGCGACCGCGCTGGTCCAGGAGCTGTTCGCCAGGAACCTGGCCGCCCGCAGGCACGAGGCGCTGGCCCGCGCGCCGGTCGCGGCCCGGCTGGCCGTCTGGCTGCTGCACCTGGACGAACGGTACGGGCTGGCCTCCCCCACTGCGCCGCCGCTGTCCATGGAGACGCTGGCCGACCTCGTGGGCAGCGCGCCGGACGTCGTCCAGCGGCAGCTCACGCAGTGGGTCAGGCGTGGCTGGCTGGTGCGGCCGGGGTATCGGCGGCTGCGGATCGCCGACCCGGCCGCGCTGCGCGAGGCCGCCGGGGCGTGGGGGGAGTTGTCGGAGCCGTGGCGCGGGCGGGTGACGCCGTTCCTCACGCGGCCGGCCGCGCAGGCCGGGCCGCTGCCGGTGGGCGAGCTGCCGAAGCCGCGCCAGCTTCCCGCCGACGTCCCCGACTTCACCGGACGGCAGCAGAGCCTCGACCTGCTCACCGCCTGGCTGGACCGGCCGCGGCGGACGAACACCATGGTCGTGCAGGGCCTGCCCGGGGTCGGCAAGACCGCGCTGGTGACGCATTGGGGCCTCCTGCACGCCGACCGGTTCCCCGCCGGGCAGATCATGATCGACCTGCGCGGGCAGTCGCCGACCCAGCCGCCGATGAGCTCGGCCGAGGCGCTCGGGCAGATCCTGCGCTCGCTCGGCGTCGGCGAGCACATGCCGGCCGCCGACGAGGCCGAGCTGATGTTGTTGTACCGCAGCAGGATCGCCGGGCGCAGGCTGCTGCTCATCCTGGACAACGCGGCCGACCCGGCCCAGGTGCGGGCGCTGTTGCCGGGCGGCAAGGACTGCGTGGTGCTGGTGACCAGCAGGACGCGGATGGCGCCGCTGCGGGCCACCGGGCACGCCGACCTCATGGACCTGTCGGTGCTCGACCCGGGCAACGCGGTGGCGCTGCTGGTGTCGGTGCTCGGCGAGGGCTCGCCGCGGGCCGCCGACCGGGACGCGCTGGCCGAGCTGGCCCGGGTGTGCTCGTACCATCCGTTCGCGCTGCGGATCTCGGCGGCCAAGCTGGCCGAGGACCCGGCGCTGAGCGTGCGGTCGCGGGTGGCGGAGCTGCGCGGGCCGGACCGGCCGCTGGCGGGGGATCCCGAGGAGGCGTTCAGGTCGGCGCTGGACCTGGCGTACGAGTCGCTGGGTCCGGCTCAGCGGCGGGCCTTCCGGCACGTCGGGCTGCTTCCTGGACGGGACTTCGCGCCGGAGGTGCTGGCCGCGGCGCTGGGCGTGCCGGTGGGCGAGGCCGTGGCGGCGGTGGAGGGGCTGCATCGGGCGTACCTGGTCGAGCCGCTGCCCGGACCGCGTTACCGGGTGCACGACCTGGTCAAGCGGCTGGCCAGGGAGCTGGGCCGGCACGCGGAGGCCGGGGTGCGCGAGGCCAGGGTGCGGCTGCTCGACCACTACCTGGCGGTGGCGACCGGCCCGGACACGCCGCGCGAGTGGTTCGAGGCCGAACGGCGCTCGCTGGTCTCGGCGGTACGGCTGGCCGAGGAGAGCGGCGCGTACGGGCTGGCCTGCCGGCTGGCCGAGGCGGTGTTCGAGCCGTTCAGGAGGCTGCGGTACTACGAGAACAACCTGGAGGTCCAGCAGGCCGGGCTGAGTTCGGCCATGCAGGTGGGCAACCGCCGGGCCGTCGCGCTCATGCGCAGCCACCTCGGGTCGATCCACCGCGACATCGGGCCGTCCACGCTGGCGGCCAGGTTCATCGGCGAGGCGCTGGCCGACTTCACCTCGCTCGGCGACCGCGAGGGGCTGGCCCGCGCGCTCAACGACCTGGCCGAGGTGCACGGCATCGCGGGCAACAGGGACGAGGCGCTGCGCCGCGCGGGCGAGGCGCTGGAGGTGCACCGGGAGATCGGCGACCTGGCCGGCGTGGCGAAGTGCCTGCACACGCTCTCCCTGCTGCACCTGTCGCAGGAACGCCACGACCTGGCCCTCCGGTACGCCGGCCAGGCCCTGCGCGTACGGGAGGAGCTGGGCGACCGCAGGGGCACCGCGCAGAGCCTGATCATCTCGGCCCGCGTACGGCAGAGCCTGGGCGAGCCGGACACGGCGCTGTCGGAGGGCCTGGAGGCGCTGTCGATCTGCCACGAACTGGGCGACGAGCACGCCGAGGCCGAGACGCTGCTCTGCCTGGCCGAGATCTACGACCGGCTCGGGCTCCAGCAGGACGCCCGGCGCGACGCCGAACGCGCGCTCGCCGGGTACACGGCCACCGGCGACCAGCACGGGTGCGGGCGCGCGCTGTGCGCGCTCGGCCGGATCGCGCGCAACGGCTCGCGCTACGACGAGGCGCTGGCCTGCTACGAGCAGGCGCTCGCGGTGCAGGTCGAGCTCCACCACGAGCAGGGCAAGGCCGAGACGCTGGGCGACATCGGGGTGGTGCACTGGCGGCTGTCGGACTACCTGCGCGCCGACGACTACCTGAACCAGGCGCTCGGCATCAGCAGGGTGATCCGCGACGAGCCCGGCGAGGCGCGCATGCTCAACCGGCTGGCCCGGGTCCGGCGGCGCCAGGGCCTGCCCCAGGTGGCCTTCGTGTACGCGCTGGAGGCGCTGGACCTGGTCCAGGGGCTGGGCAACCGGCGGGCCGAGGCCGACGTGCAGGAGACGCTGGCGTACACGTACCTGTCGCTGGGACAGCACGAGCAGGCATTAGCGGCGGCGCGGTCCTCGCTGGCGCTCAGGGAGGAGACGGGCGACAACCAGGCCAGCGCGCTGCTGTCGATCGCGCAGGCGTTGTACACGGCCGGCGAGCCCGCGGCGGCCCTGGAGTACGCCGGGGAGACCGTCGAGCTGCAGCAAGTCACCGGCACCAGGGACCGGTGGGGGGCGGCGCTCACGACGCTGGCCATGGTGCTGCTCGACCTGGGACGGGCCGAGGAGGCGCTGGTCCACGCCAAGCAGGCCAGGGACGTGCACCTGGAGTGCGGGACGCGGCGCGACCTCGGATGCGCGCTGCGGGCGCTCGGCCTGATCACCGCCAGGCTCGGGGACCGCGTGGCGGCGAGGGCCCACCTGACCGAGGCGGTGCGCACGCTGGAGGAGGTGGGGGACGTCTTCGAGGGCCGGCGGGCGGCGCAAGAGCTGCGGGAGCATGCCTGAAATTCCGCTGAAAGTCGTGAATTCTCGGCAATAAGGTCGCAGATCTTCTCCGGACCTTCTCGTTAGCTGGTTCCACCAGCTACGACACGGAGGTGATCCGGATGCTCAAGAGCCATCTGCGTCGAGACCTGCAGTCACTGAAGCGACAGGCGCGCAGGGACCGGCGGGTCACGCTCGGCCTGCTGGCCGGGGTGCTGGCGGCCTGGACCCGCCAGCTCTCCCCCGGTGACCCGCCCTCGGGGCCGGGGGTGCTGCTCGCCCTCTCGGTGGGACTGGTCGCCGCGTCGTGGGCGGCCTGGCTGCTGGCGGCGTACTTCGCGCTGCGGGCGGTCCGGCCGCGCTCGGAGCCGGTGGAGGTGCTGGTCTGGGTGGCCCGGGTCGGCAGGAGCAAGGAGTGGGCGTTCTGCTCGCTGGCCGCGTACGTGGCCTGGCACCTGCTGCAGTTCGTCACCGCGCTGCTCCTGGGCTGAGCGGGGGCGCGGCGAGGCGTCACCCCGGAGGGGGCGTCTCGCCGCCTTCGCGCCCGCGCCGGGCCCTGACCGCCGCCCCGATCAGCGCCGCGTAGCCGGCTTCGAGGTCGTCCGGCAGCCGGTCGACGGGGAAGAAGCGCAGGTCGCTGTGCTCGTCGCTGACGCGCGGCTCGACCGGCCCCACGGGGGTGGCGAGCAGGGCAACGATCAGGACCTTGCCGCCGGCGATGTGGAAGATCTCCGCGCCGACGACCTCGCCGACCTCGACGTCGAGGCCGCTCTCCTCCAAGACCTCACGGCGTACGACCTGGGCGAGCGTGTCGTCGGCCCGGTCCGGCCAGCCGCCGGGGAGCTCCCAGGCGTTCCTGGGGTTCCGGCAGAGCAGGACGCCTTCGTCGGTCAGGACCACGCCCTTGATCGAGGCGTGCATGAAATACCAGCCGGTCTCCGCGTCGATCACAGGCCGATCATGGCACGGTCCTGGGCGGGCGGGCGGGCAGGCGCGGGCGGGCGGCTCGGGTCAGGGGAAGGCGTCCCGGTGGGGGCCGGTGTCGGGGTCGAACTCGTGGCGGATCCTGGCGCAGTCGTCGAGCAGGGCGCCGTACAGGGGCCAGAGGGGGCCCTTCGGCGGGGAGTCGGCCAGTTCGGCGGTCAGATGACGCTGCTGGTGCTCGCCTTCCCGCAGCGCCGCGCACAGGTCCGCCATGTCCCTGGACCTGGCCTTGCCCACCTGGAGCAGGCCGAAGTTGTAGAAGATGCGCGACAGCGCCCGCAGTTCCTCGGCCAGGGGCTCGGGCAGGTCGGCGGCCTCCTCGCCGGGCAGGCCGCGGGCCCCGGCGATCAGGTCCACCAGCCCCCTGGCGATGCTCCTGAGCTGGTGCCCGGCGTGGTCGAGGCAGGTCGCGGCCTCGGCGGCCTGGCGCAGGCGCCGCTCGTAGCGGCGGCGCCGGCGGAAGGTCAGGCGCATCGACTCGGCCGCCTGGTCGGCCGTGTCCTTGGTGTTCTCCAGGCGCTGGGACAGCTCGCGGGCGCGGTCGAGCCAGTCGCGGGCCATGTCCTCGGTCCAGTGGCCGCCGAGCCCGTCGGCCATGTCCTCGGCCAGCTCGGCCAGCTCGCCCGACATGTCGCACAACTCCCGCGCCGCGTGCTCCACGAAGCGCGGCGGGAGGATGAGCAGGTTCGCCGCGATGCCGATGGCCGCGCCGAGCAGCACGTCGGCCAGGCGGGCGAAGCCGTACGTGCGGCCGAGCGAGAGCACGAGCAGGGCGGTGATCGGGATCTGCACGTTCTGGGCCGGGAGGTTGAGCAGGCGCGTCAGCACGAGCCCGGACGCCACCAGCACGCTCAGCGTCACCGCGTTCACGCCGATGAGCCAGATCAGCACCGACGCCGCCCCCACCCCGACCACGACCGCCCCGACCTGCTGGAACCCGCGTACGACCGTGCTGTAGGCGGTCGCCGAGACCGTGAGCAGCACGCCGATCGGCACCAGGACGGGCAGCGGCACCTTCAGCACGTACGCCGCCAGCCACCACCCGAACACGCAGGCCAAGGTCACCTTGACCGTCTGGGCGAACGCGTCCCGCTCGGCCCGCAGCCACTCGCGGAACCCCTGGGCGCGCAGCCGCGCCAGCCCGGCCGCAGCGCCCGAGACGATCCGCCCGAGCGGGGCGCCGGCACTCTGCTTGCGGCCCGGTTCTCTGTCCATCCTCCCAGGTCAATGCCCATCCACGCGGCGGATAGAGGTCGTCGTGCCTGGGTAGCGGCAAGGCTGTGGCGCAGCGGCGCCACGAACCCGTCGGAGGTGAAGCATGACCGGCGACCTGGTCATCCCGGACGCCGCCCAGGGGGTGGTGGTGTTCGTGCACGGCAGCGGCAGCAGCCGGCTCAGCCCGCGCAACCGGTACGTGGCCGAGGTGCTGAACAGGGCCGGCCTGGGGACACTGCTGTTCGACCTGCTCACGCCGGAGGAGGAGGCCGATCGGGCCAACGTGTTCGACATCCCGCTGCTGGCCGGGCGGCTGCTGGAACGTACGGCATGGGTGCGCGGGCAGGAGGCGGCGGCGGGGCTGCCGATCGGCTACTTCGGCGCGAGCACGGGCGCGGCGGCGGCGCTGTGGGCGGCGGCCGAGCCGGACAACGAGATCACGGCGATCGTCTCACGCGGCGGCCGTCCCGACCTCGCGGGCGGGCGGCTGGCCGCGGTACGCGCCCCCACCCTGCTCATCGTGGGCGGCCGGGACCCGATCGTGGTGGACCTGAACGAGGAGGCGCAGCGGCACCTGCGGGCCGACACCCGCCTGACGGTCGTGCCCGGCGCCACCCACCTGTTCGAGGAACCGGGCGCGCTGGAGAGCGTGGCCGAGCACGCGCGGGACTGGTTCGCCACGCACTTCAGCGGGTCGTGACGGGCGCGGCCTTCAGCGGATCGTGACGGGCGCGACCTTCAGTGGGTGGTGACGGGCGCGGCGCCGCTCGCCTCGGCGACCAGGCGGGCGTAGACCTCGGGGTCGGTCGTCTCGCAGCCCAGGCGGTGGCCGGTCAGCTCGCCGTGGTCGTCGCTCGACCCGGTCACCTCCAGCCCGAGCCCGGCCGCGAGCCGCCGCAGGTGGGCGCGGGCCTCGTCGTCGTGGTCGAGGTGGTCGGCCTCCACGCCGAACAGCCCGGCCGCGGCCAGCTCGGTGATCCACTCGTCCAGTACGGGCTCGCCGCGCCTGACCGCCTTCGGGTGGGCCAGCACGGGCACCCCGCCGGCGGCGCGTACCAGGCGGACCGCGCGTACGGGGTCGAGGGCGTAGCGGGTGACGTGCGCGCGGCCGCCCGCGCCGATCCACTCGGGCGTGAACGCCTGCTCCGGCGTGGCCACGGCGCCGGCGGCGACCATGGCGCGGGCGATGTGCGGGCGGCCGACCGGGCTGCCGTCGGCCAGCGCGGCCACCTGTTCCCAGGTGATCGGCACACCCAGCTCGACCAGGCGCTCGACGGTCAGCCTGCCGCGTTCCTCGCGGGCCCGGGTGATGCGCGCGCACTCGGCCAGCAGCTCGGGGTCGGCGGGGTCGAAGAGGTAGGCGAGCAGGTGGATGCTCCGCCCGGCCCGCCGGCACGACAACTCCATGCCCGGCACCAGCGTCAGGCCCTCGGGCAGCGCCTCGGCGGCGGCGGCGTGCCCGGCGACGGTGTCGTGGTCGGTCAGCGCGAGCACGTCGAGGCCGCGCTCGCGGGCCCGGCGCACCACGTCGGCCGGCGGCTGCGTGCCGTCGGAGGCGGTGCTGTGGCTGTGCAGGTCGATGCGCATCGCTCGATGGTAGGCGGTGTCGGGCGGTCACACCTGGACGGTCGCGAGGATGCGGCCGTCGAAGGTCTCGATCGCGAAGTGGTTCAGGTCGTCCTGGGTCAGGCTGGTGCCGCCGTGCAGCAGGAGGGGGTCGGGGGCGCCGGGCACGCCGTACCCCTTGTCGGGGACGCCCCAGCTCGCCACGGTCTCCGAACGGCCGTCGTCGCCGTAGGCCAGCAGCCGGCACTTCAGCGGCCCCTTGACGCCCTTGAGCTCCAGCGCCACGTGGGTGCCCCAGCCCTTGTCCTCGACGCCGACGACGCCGGACACGCCGGTCGCGGGGTCGCTGACCGCGTACGTGCGGCCCGTCATGAGCAGGGCGCGGGCAGGACTGTGGACGCTGTCGGGGTCCGGCCCCGAGGTGACCGCGTTGACGGCGAGGAAGACGCCGGTCGCGACGAGGAAGCAGGCGGCCGCCGACATGACCGCGCGGTGCAGGGTACGGCGGCGGCGCTCCTTGGCGGCCCGGTGGACCAGCAGGGACTCGACCGGGGAGTCGATCCCGGAGCCCTCCGGGGCGGTGCGCAGGTCGTCCGGGTCCACGTCGCGCATCAGCTCGCCCATGGCCGCGAACGCGCCGACCTCGCCGGCGCAGCTCGGGCAGCCGTGCAGGTGGCGTTCGAAGGCGTTGCGCTCCTCGTCGTCCAGCAGGCCCAGCGCGTACGCCGCAACGTCCTCGTGGTGCACTTCGTTCATGGGAGCCCCACCCCCCTTTCCTCCAATGCGATGCGTAACGCCCGCATCGCGTAGTACACGCGGGACTTCACCGTGCCCACGGGCACGCCGATCGTCTCCGCCGCCTCCTGCAAGGTTCGATCGCGCAGGAAGGTCTCCGTGAGCACCTGGCGGTGCGCCGGCGAGAGCGAGAGCATGGCGTCGGTCACCACGATCTCGCGCAGCAGGCGATCGTCCTCGGCGGCCACGGCGTTCGCGCGCTCCGGGATCTCCTCCACGGTGTCGAGGGGGCGCGTGCCGGAGCGTCGCCGATCGTCGATCACGACCCGGCGGGCCACGGTGGCCAGCCAGGGCATCAGCGAGCCGTTGTCCGTCCGCAGCTCCCCCAGGTTGCGCCAGGCGCGTACCAGCGTCTCCTGGACGACGTCCTCCGCCCAGCGCCGATCGCCGCCCGTCAGCCGGACGACGAAGGCCATCAGCGGGGACCCGTATTCGCGGTACAGGGCCCGGACCATGGCCTCGTCGGTCACACGATGATTCACGCGGCGACTCCTCGCGCTGCGTACACCATGAAATGTCGCCCTGACAACTACTGATATTGAATTATTGCCCTAGATACCGGCGGGGAACAAGATACGGAATTTGCATCGATCGCCTCACCTGTTGATTAAGCGTTAAATCAGTGCCGGTCCGCGACCGTGCCGGCCGGTCGCTCGCGACCGGGTCTCCGTACGGGCCCACTCGTCCGGGCCGGACCAGCCCTCGGCCTCGCGCAGCAGCTCGCGTACCGAGGCGTGCCGGGCGGAGGGCGAGTGCCCGAGCAGGACGCGCACCAGCTGCATCGCCGTCGGACGGGCGGCGGGGTCGGGCCGGCGGCACCGGCCGATCATCTCGCGCAGCAGGGGCGGCAGCGCGTCGAGCCCCGGATCGCCGTCGGCGGCCCGCCCGGTGGCCGCGAAGACGATCACGTCGGCCCACTCGCGCACGTCGGCCGGCGGCAGCTCGCTGCTCCTCGGGCCGGGCGCGAACGACGCCTCGCCGAGCGGGCCGATCAGCACGTTGTGCGGCCCGAGCCGCAACCCCGCGATGCCGGTCAGATGCAGCCGCGCCATGGTGGCGGCCGTCCCGAGCGCGAGCCGGTGCAGCGCCTCGCCTCCGTACGGCCCCGCCGCCGCGACGACGTCGGCCAGCGGCTCACCGATCCCCAGGTAGTCGCGCGGCCGGAGGGCCAGGCCGCCACCCCATCCCTGACTGTCCATCGCCATCCTCTGGGTCGACTTCCCGTCGTCAGGCTGTACGCCGGTCTTCGCGGGCGGGGTTCAACGGCTCCCATACGGAAAACTCATGGGACGGCCGTGAAGAACTCGTAACTGTGACCGTTCGGGTCGCGTACGTAGACGCCCCGGCCGCCGCCCAGGTGGTTGATCCGCCGGTCCCAGCCGTGCCAGGGGCCGGAGCCGTACTCGACGGACGGGTCCGCGCCGAGCCGGCTCAGCAGCGCGTCGAAGGTGCCGTCGTCCATCAGGAAGGCGTAGTGGCCGGGCTGGGCATGGTGGCGGTCGTCGAAGTCCAGCGTGAGGCCGTCGTTGATCCGTACGGGTGCGAACGGGCCCGAGGGCGCGCCGACGTCCAGGCCGAGCAGTCCGGCGAGGAAGGCCGCCGCGACGTCCTTGTCTGCGGCGGGGACGATCAGATGGTTCAGCGTGATCTCCATGGCGGCTCCCGTCAGTTGTGTGCGATACGCATACGATAATCGCATAGACTGACCCGGTGAACGACGATTCCCCGGCCGACGGGGGCCCCGCGCTGTTCCGGCTGGTGCGTTTCTGGTCGCGGCGCTGGGCCGGGCAGGCGGCCGGCGACCTGGGCCAGGTCCAGCACGTCCTGGTCCTGGAGGCCGTCCAGTGCTCCGGCGGCGACGCCGACGTCGGCACCGTCGCCCACCAACTCGGGCTCGACCACTCGGGCGCCAGCCGCATGGTCAAGGAGGCCGTCGCCGCCGGTCACCTCGTCCGCGAGACCAGCGAGCACGACCGCCGCCGGGCCGCGTTGCGGCTCACCGACAGCGGCAACGCCCTGCTGGCCGCCGCCCGGCAGTGGCAGCGGCACGTCTTCGACGACCTGACCGCGTCCTGGGACGAGCCGGACCGGGAGCGGTTCGGCACGTACCTGAGCCGCCTGGCCGACGACGTGGGCGCCTGACATCCCGGGCGCCTGACACCCGAGGCCTTCGAGACTTCGGGCGCCCGACATTCCGGATGTACGGCATTTCGGGCATCCCGGCGACCGGGATTTAGATGAGATCAGCTCATGTTTAGTCTTGCCGGACCCCTTCCGGCGGTGGATGCTTGCGGCGACCCCGGTACCGCAGCCTGGGAGGTGGTCCCGTGCTCCACCGACTCATCCGCAGGGCGGCCGCAGCCGTCCTTCTCCTGACCGGCGCGCTGGTCGCGCCGTCCGTCCCCACCGCCGCCGCGCAGACGGCCGCCGCCGTGAGCGGCTTCGTCGACGGCCACAGCCACCTGTTCTCGTACGAGGCGTTCGGCGGCATGCTCATGTGCGGCAAGCCGTACGATCCCGACGGCATCGAACGGGCGCTGACCGACTGCCCCGACCACTACCCGAACGGCGAGCTGGCCTGGTACGAGAACTTCACCAGGACCGGCAAACCCACCGGCACCCACGACCCGGTGGGCTGGCCCACCTTCCGCGACTGGCCCGCCAACGACTCGCTGACCCACCAGCAGGCGTACTACACCTGGGTCGAACGCGCCTGGCGGGGCGGGCTGCGGGTGCTGGTCAACGACCTGGTGGCCAACCGGCAGCTCTGCGCGATCTACCCGCTGAAGAAGTACTCCTGCGACGAGATGAGCTCCATCAGGCTCCAGGCCCAGCGGGCCCGCGAGCTGCAGGACCACATCGACGCGGAGTCGGGCGGCCCCGGCCAGGGCTGGTTCCGCATCGTCGACAACCCGGCCGACGCCCGGAGCGTGGCCGCGGCCGGCAAGCTGGCGGTCGTCCTCGGGATCGAGACGTCGGAGCCGTTCGGCTGCCGGCAGATCCTCGGCATCCCCCAGTGCACCAAGGCACAGATCGACCGGGGCCTGGACGAGATGTACACGCTCGGCGTGCGCAGCATGTTCGTCTGCCACAAGTACGACAACGCGCTGTGCGGCGTGCGCTTCGACTCCGGCACCCAGGGCGCGATCGTCAACGTCGGCAACCTGCTCGCCACCGGCTCGTTCTGGCAGGCCCGCACCTGCACCGGGCCCGAGCACGACAACACCATCGACCCGGCCGGCGTGCTGCCCGACCAGATCGCGCGGCTGCTGCCGCCGGGCGTCTCGCTCCCGCTGTATCCGCCGGCGCCCCACTGCAACACCCGGGGGCTGACCTCGCTCGGGACGTACATGGTGCAGGGCATGATCCGGCGCGGCATGATGGTGGAGATCGACCACATGAGCGTCAAGGCCGCCGCCCAGACGCTCGGCTTGCTGGAGGCGGCGCGCTACCCGGGCGTGATCTCCTCGCACAGCTGGGCCGACCCGAACTTCTTCGCCCGCGTCTACGCCCTCGGCGGCATGATCACCCAGTACGGCCACAACTCCCAGGACTTCGTCGCGGAGTGGCGGCGTACGGCGCCGCTGCGGCAGCAGTACAACGTCCCCGGATACGGCTACGGCCTGGACGTCAACGGCATGGGCCGGCTGCCCGCGCCGCGCGCGGGCAGCGCCGCGAACCCCGTGACGTACCCGTTCGCGTCCTTCGACGGGAGCGTACGGCTGGACCGGCAGCGTACCGGGCAGCGGGTCTGGGACGTCAACGTGGACGGCGTCGCCAACTACGGACTGGTCCCCGACTGGATCGAGGACATGCGCCTGCTCGCCGGGCAGGACATCGTCCGTGACCTGGCGAGCGGCGCGGAATCGTACCTGCGGACGTGGGAGGCGACCGCCGCGCGGCGACTGCCGTGAGGCGGACGTCCGCGTCCTTCACGCGACCGGCTGGACGGACCGCGCGGTCCTCCGGCCGGTGGCCAGGTTGAGCAGCAGCGACCCCGCCGTCAGCGCCACGCCGAACCAGACGACGCTGGTGACCCCGAGGTTGTCGGCGAACAGCCCGCCGAAGAGCGCCCCGAGCGCGATCGAGGTGTTGTACGCCATCGTGTTGAGCGACATGGCGGCCTCGAAGGTCTCCGGCGCGGCGGCGAGCGTCATGTTGACCTGGGCGAGCTGCACGACCCCGAACGACAACCCCCAGACGACCAGCGCCACGATCGCCCCCGTGGCGCTGTCGCCGATCGCGAGCAGCAGCAGCATGGCCGTCACGAGACCCGCGGCGCCGACGACGAAGCTGCCCCGCAGGTTCCGGTTCACGGTGTGCCCGGCGACGAAGTTCCCGATCGCGCCGGCGACGCCGAACACCATCAGCACCCCGGTCACCAGCAGCGGCGAGGCGCCCGCGTTGGCCTCCATGAAGGGCCGTACGAAGGTGTAGGCCCCGAAGTGGCCGAGCACGAAAAGCACGACCGTGAACAGCACCATGCGCAGCGGCACGTTCCTGAGCGGGAGCCCGAACACCTCGCGGACCGAGACCGCGTTCGCCGACGGCAGCGACGGGATCATGACGGCGACCGCCACGAACACCAGCGCGCTCAGGCCGCTCCAGATCAGGAAGGTGCTGCGCCAGTCGGTGAGGCTCTCCAGGAGGGTCCCGACCGGGATGCCGACCACGGTGGCGATCGAGATGCCGGACATCACGATCGCGGCGGCCCGGTTCGCGTGCCGCTCCGGGACGAGCCGCATGGCCATGCTCACGCCGATGGCCCAGAACACGCCGCTGGCGAAGCCCAGCAGAAGCCGGGTCGTCAGGATCACCGTGTAATTGGGCGCGATGCCCGTCACCAGGTTCCCCAGGGCCAGCACCGCCAGCAACGTGGACAGCAGCAGCCGCCGGTTCACCCGCCTGCTCCACGCCACGATGAACGGCACGCCGAGCCCGGCCGAGACGCCCTGCAACGTCACCATCAGCCCGGCCGCGCCCACCGAGATGTCCAAACTCTCGCTGAGCGGGGTGAGCAGGCCCACCGGCATCAATTCGGTCGTGAGGAAGACAAAGAGACTGGCCGTGATGGCGGCGACACCCGCCCAGGCCCTGAAAGCCGAGCGCGCCGGCTGCGTCGAAAGAGTTTGCGTCATGGGACAAGGGTGCTGGAGACCTGATTAATGAGTCCAACACATAGTTTTCATCGAGATCGATCGCGTGACACGATTGTTCGATGGAGCTCCAGCAGCTGAGGTACGTCGTCGCCGTCGCCGAGACCAGCAACTTCACCAGGGCCGCCGAGCGCTGCCGGGTCGTCCAGTCGGCGCTCAGCCATCAGATCGCCGCGCTGGAACGGGAACTCGGCGCCCGGCTGTTCGAACGCACCAGCCGGCGCGTACGCCTGACGTCGGCCGGTGAGGCGTTCCTGCCCGCGGCCCGCGAGTGCCTGGAGGCCGCCGACCGGGCGCGGGCCGAGGTCGCGGCGGCCAGCGGGGAGATCCGCGGGCGGCTGGCGGTCGGCTCGATCCCCACGGTGGCGGCCGTCGACCTGCCGGTCCTGCTGAAGGAGTTCCGCCGCCGGCACCCGCGGGTGCACATCACGCTCACCTCCTCAGGCAGCGAGGAGCTGATCGAACGCGTCCGGCGGGCCGACGTGGACGTCGCCTTCCTCGGCCTGCCGCCGCGCGCCGAGCCGAAGGCCGTACGCAGCCGTCCGCTGGCCAGGGGTGAGCTGGTCGCCGTGGTCGCGCCGGACCACCGCCTGGCCGGCGAGGTGACGGACCTGCGCGGCCTGGCCGGCGAGTCGTTCATCGACTTCCGGGCCGGTCACGCCGGGCGCATCCAGTCGGATCAGGCGTTCGCCGCCGCCGGCGTGGAGCGCGAGGTCTCCTTCGAGGTCTCCTCCGCCGAGTTCATGGTCGACCTCGTACGGCACGGGCTCGGCGTGGGCCTGCTCCCGGCCGCGTACGCGCCGCGCTTCGCGAACCTCGGCATCGTCCGGCTGCGCGACGCCCCGGCGCGGGTGGAGCACCTGATCTGGACGAATCACCCGTCCCCGGCGGCCGCGGCCTTCCTCGACCTGATCGGCCGCGACGACGGGTGAACGCGACAGGCCCTGGCTTGCCAGGGCCTGTCGGTGAAGGGACGATGCCGGGATCAGCCGCGCAGCAGCGGCTGGCCGGCGAGCTTGACCTTGGTCTTCATCAGGCTGGGCGCGCCGTTGCCGCCGATGTTGACGAAGTAGAGCGCCTTGCCGTCGAACGCCAGGCTGGCCGGACTGTCCAGCTTGTCGGCCAGGACCTCCACACCGCCGCCGGTACGGACGATGCTGAGGGTGTTGCCCGTGTAGCTCGGGACGTAGAGCTGCCCGCGCACGTCGAAGGCCACGCCGTCGGCGCCGGCCAGCTTGGCGTCCTTGACGTACACGGTCGGCACGCCCGCCTTGCCGCCCTTGCCGTACGGGATGCGGACGATCTGCGCCTCGTCGGACACCGCCACGTAGAACGCGCCCGAACGCCAGGCGATGCCGTTCGCACCCGTGCCGTCCGAGCCGACGAGCAGGGGCGACTTCGCCCAGACCGCTGCCTTGCCGTCGTCCACGCGGTAGACCACGCTGTTCGTGGTGTCGGTGACGTAGAGCGCGCCGTCGGGCCCGAAGGCGAGGCCGTTGGCGAAGCCGATCGGCAGGGCGGCGTAGAGCTTGGCCTCGCCGTACGAGGTGATGCGCCAGATGCCGTTGGTGGCGGCCTGGCCGGAGTTGAGCGCGGCGTAGACGTTGCCGCGCCGGTCGGTGGCCAGGCCGTTCAGCTTGCCTTCGCCGATGGGCAGGGTCGCCAGCAGGCTGTCGGTGCCCGTGTTGTCGTACTTCCTGATCTCGCCCTTGGTCAGCAGCCCGACGTAGATCGTGCCGTCCGGCGCGACGGTGACGCCTTCGGTGAGGTCGGCGTACGGCTGCACGAGGACCGGGCGGAGCGCGGCGGCCTGAGCCGGGGTGGCGATCAGCGTCAGCAGCGCGACGGAGGAGAGAAGGAGGGGGATGCGCTTCATGGCTGTGATCCTGTCGCCGCAAGATCGCTACGGCGTCACCACCACATCCGCGAATCGTCATGTCGAGCCACACAACGAAGACGTACGCGCCCCCTCGAAGCACAACCCCACCGGCCGGTCCACATCGGGTTGACCTTGACGCGACGTCAACCTGTCTAATGAGGGCATGCGGATCGGCGAGTTGGCCGCGCTGGTCGGGGTTTCTACCCGTACCGTGCGGTACTACCACCATCTGGGCCTTCTGCCCGAGCCTGAGCGGCTTCCCAACGGTTATCGCGAGTACCGGATGCGCGACGCCGTACGGCTGGCGCGGGTGCGGCATCTGGCCGGGCTCGGGTTGTCGTTGGAGGAGTTGCGGGACGCGCTGTCCGGCGACCGGGGCGCGGACTTCCGGGGTGCGGACTTCCGGGAGGCGTTGCGGGAGCTGGACGACGACCTGGCCAGGCAGCAGGAGGCCATCGCGGCGCGGCGGGCCCGACTGGCGGCGCTGCTCGCGCAGCCGGAGCTGAGCCCCGACTCGATGATGTCGCCCGACGCGGCGGACGTGCTGCGCGACCTGGGCAGCGGCGGGTCGGTCTTCGGGGCGTTCGACCACGAGCTGCTGACCCTGGCGACCGTGTTGTCCGACGAGGAGGGCCAGGCGAACCTGGCCGAGCTGATGCGGCCCATGACCGAGCCGGGCAAGCTCGACGCTGGGCACGCGCTGTACCGGCGCCTCGACGAGCTGGCGGACGCGGAGGCCGGGGACGAGCGGGTCGGGCCGCTCGCCGAGGAGATGGCCGCTCACGTCCCGGACGAACTGGCCGGGATGATGCCGTCCGGTCCCGCGGCCGAGCTGTCCTGGATGGAGGCGATGACCGGGGAGCTGTCGCCCGCGCAGGCGGAGGTGCTCCGGCTGGTGTTCACCAAGCTGAAGGAGAGAGCGTGATGTTGCACGTCGTACGCGCGGCCCTGAGGTTCGAGCTGGCCGGCATGACCAGCGTGGGGTTGTGGGCCGCCCGGCGGCGGCACGGCGTGCCGGACGGCGCGACCCCCCTGTCGTACGCCAAGGAGCAGGCGTTCACGCTGGGCCTGTTCATGTTCGCGATGGCCGTCGAGACGGGGGTCGTCGACCTGCTGCTGCTGGTGAACGACGTGCCGTCGGCGGTGCGCGTGCCGGTGCTGATCCTCGACCTGTACAGCCTGCTGTTCGTCGTGTTCATGGCCGCCGCCTCCGTCACCAGGCCACACGTGGTCACCGAGGACGAGCTGCGCGTACGGTACGCCGCCTACTTCGACCTCCGTGTGCCGCGCGACCTCATCACCTCGGTCCGCGTCACCCAGAGCTACAACGAGAACGGGTTCATCACGGTGGACGGCGGGCGGCTGAACGTCGCGGTCGCGTCCCGGACGAACGTGACGGTGGAGCTCGGCGAGCCGGTCGTCGCGGTCCGGCCGCTCGGCAAGCGGGCCGAGGTCACCTCGATCCGTTTCTTCGCCGACGACCCGGCGGCCATGGTCGCCGCCCTGCGTTCCCCCGCGCGTACGTCCAACTGAAAGATCCCGGGCGGAGGCCCCGCCCGGGATCACCCTCTCAGCTCGCCGACTGCACCGCGACCGCGGACCTGGCCGCGGTCGCGGCGGTCCGCGGCGGGATGCCGCGCAGGTTGAAGGCGAACCTGGCCGTCGAGTCGGCGACCGCGTCGGCGTCCACGTCGAGCGCGGTCGCGTTGATGTTGGCGATCGTGTCGCACGCCTGGTGGTAGCAGGCGTCGTACGGGAGTCCGGCGACGCCGCCGAACAGCGCGGCCTCCTCCGCCGTCTTGATGCCCTCCGCGCCGGTGAAGATCCCGCCCGCGGGGATGCCGACCGCGATGAACGGCCCGTAGTCCGAACGCCCGTCGAAGTCGGTGCCCACGGTGGGCAGGTGGCGGGAGCCGTAGAAGTCGGCGAGCTGCCGTTCGATCTGCGCCGATCCGGGCGGGCCGGCCGGCGAGCCCTGGTTGTCGGAGTTGTCGCCGTCATAGAGCTTGTACGCGTAGTTGGGCGAGGCGACCATGTCGAAGTTCAGGTAGACCCGGATCTTGTCGCGTTGTGCCTGGGACAGCGACGCGACGTACTGGTCGGAGCCGAGCAGGCCGATCTCCTCGGCGGCCCAGAACGCGAACCGCACCTTGTTCTTGACCGGGAAGTGCGCCATCTCCTCGGCCACCTCGAGGATGGTCGCGCTGCCCGAGCCGTTGTCGTTGATGCCGGGCCCGACGGTCACGCTGTCCAGGTGGCCGCCGATCATGACGACGTTGCCCGGGTCACCGAACCGGGACTCGGCGATCACGTTGTCGTTGGTGCCGAGGACGAGGGTGGAGTCGACCTTGAGCCGTACGGTGGGCGTGCCGGTGGCCAGCTCGTTGCCGACGGCGAAGTCGGCGAAGACCATGGGCACGTTCGCCCGCCACTCGCCGATGTCCAGCGGGTAGGCCTCGGTCCGGCCCGGCTGGCCCTCGTTGAACACGATGATCCCGGACGCGCCGGCCCGGCCCGCGTTGCGGATCTTCTGGGCGAACGCGCACGTACCGCGCTGGATGAGCGCGATGCGTCCGGCCACGAACCCGGCGAAGTCCGACTCCTCGCAGCCGCTGGTCGAGGTGGGCGTCGGGGTCGGGGGCAGGATCAGGTCCACGCCCTGGACCTGCGCGGTCACGTCACCGGCCGGTGAGGGCTCGAAGGAGTAGAAGTCCTCGTTCGACGCGTACGACTTGGCGTCCGGCGCGGTCCGGGCGAGTGTGGGCGGGCTGTTCTCGGTCCAGCTCTGGACGAAGTTGATCGGCTGGAGTGTGACCTTGTAACCGGCCTTGCGCAGCTTGCCCGCCACGTAGTCGCGGGAGGCGTTGTAGCCGGGTGTTCCGGCGGCGCGGGTGCCGCCGTTGGCGTTCGCGATCGACTGGAGTGCTTCCAGGTGTTTCCTGACGTTCTCGCCCTTGACCTGCTTCACGAGCAGCTTGGCGAAGACGTCGTCGAGTGGGCCCGCGCTCGCCGGGACCGCCATGGCGACGGGTAAGGCGAGAGCGGTGACCAACGCGATGATGATTCTGCGCATGCAGGCTCCCCTAGGAGTGAGATGCGGAGAAATCCCCCGAGCCGCAGTGATTCGGAAAGTAACCCGCCGAAGCACCCCTGAGAAGGTCTATCGGCCTACGCCAATGCGTCAATATCCGGACATTACGGCGACTCGGCCCGGCGAGCACGGGCACGGCGCTTCCCCTCGTGCATCGCCTGTACGCGGGCCACCGGGATCGTGTGCCCCTCCGCGACCAGGTCGGCCGGCAGCGGGCGCGCCTCCGGCATGAGCTCCGCCCACGGGTCGCGGTCGCCGAGCAGCCCGGCCGCGTTGTGGATGGTGAAGTCGGCGGGCGCGACCCGGTCGATCTCCTCCCACGGGACCGGGAACGAGACCGGCACCCCCGGCCGCACCCGCGGGCTGTAGGCCGACACGACGGTGGCCCCGCCGGCCCTGGTGGAGTCGATGAACACCTTGCCCGCGCGGTCCTCCCTGATGAACGCCGTGGTGGCCAGGTCCGGGTCGATGCGCTCGGCGCGGGCGGCCAGGGCCCGGGTGGCCGCGGCCAGGTCCTCCACGCCCGTGCCCGGCGGGACCGGGACGAACACGTGCACGCCCTTGGCCCCGCTGGTCTTGACCGCGCCCGCCAGCCCGGCGTCGGCGAGCGCCTGACGGACGAGGAGGGCGGCCCGTACGGCGAGCGGGAAGGAGTCGCTGCCCTCCGGCGGATCGAGGTCGAGGATCATGTGCGTGGGATGCCCGCCCAGGAACAGCGCCGGGTGGTACTCGACGGCCCGCTGGTTGGCGAACCACAGCAGGGTGCGCCGGTCGTCGCACAGCGCGTACGACACCTGCCGCCGGGACGCCTCGGCCCAGACGTTGACCGTCCTGATCCAGGAAGGAGCGTATTTGGGCAGGTTCTTCTGCATGAAGGGCTCCTGGCCGGGCCGTACCCGCAACACCGACAGGGCCCGCCCGCGCAGCGCCGGGACGATGCGGCCGGCGACCGCGTCGAGGTAGTCGACCAGGTCGCGCTTAGTGGCGCCGGACCCGTCGAACAGCGGCTGGTCGAGATTTGTCAGCACAACGTCATCGCCGGTCACCCGTCCCACGATGCCGACCGGCCGGGCCCCGGTCAAGATCGGGCGCGCCGTCAGACGGGCGTGGCGTGGGCGAGCGACCGGGAGGCGCCGATCTCCTCCCGGAGCCGGGCGAGCGTGCGGCCGGTCTCCGAGTCGGGGTCGGCCGTGTACATGACGATCAGCAGGTCGGGCTGGCCGGGCACGGCCAGGGTCTCGTACGCGAAGTCCAGCTCGCCCAGTTCGGGGTGGCGCAGGCGCTTGCTCCCGTACGTCTTCTCGGCGACGCCGTGCTCCTCCCACAGGCGTGCGAAGTCGGGGGACGCCGACAACTCGGCGACCAGCGCGGGCAGCAGCGGGTCGCCGGGGTGGCGGCCGGCGTAGAGCCGCAGGTACGCGACCGTCTCGGCGGCCACGTCGGCCCAGTCGCGGTAGAGGGTGCGCGTGTGCGGGGCCAGGAACACCTGTACGAGCTGGTTGCGCCGGTCGTCCGGCAGGCCGGCGAAGCCGCTGACGCGGTCGGCCAGCGCGTTCCAGGCCAGCACGTCCATCCGGGGCCCGAGGACGAACGCGGGCATGCCGTCGGCCAGGTCGAGCAGCCTGCTCAGCCCGGGGCGCAGGACGGGGGTCCCGGCGTGCCGGACCGGGCGCAGCAGGTCGCGCAGGTGGGCGCGTTCGGTGTCGTCCATGCGCAGGACCCGGGCGACGGCGTCGAGCACGGCGTCGGAGACGTTCTGGACGCGTTCCTGCTCAAGGCGGATGTAGTAGTCGACGCTCACGCCGGCCAGCAGCGCGACCTCCTCGCGCCGCAGCCCGGTGACCCGCCGCCGCCCCGACGCGGGCAGCCCGGCCTCCTCCGGATGGATCCGGGCCCGACGAGAACGGAGAAACTGCCCCAAATCACCTTCCATCGCTTCAGGGTAGTACTGGCTTTACCAGGAAAAGCCGTGCGCTGGGTAAGAGCGCCGGCCTCGGCCAGGGTGAGAGCCATGACGAACTACGAGAACCTCTCGGGCCGCATCGCCGTCGTGACCGGAGCCGCCAGCGGCATGGGCGAGGCCACGGCCCGCCTCCTGGCCGCCAACGGCGCCAAGGTGGCCCTCCTCGCCCGCCGCGCCGACCGGCTGGCCGAGCTGGCGGGCAAGATCGACGCCGACGGCGGCACCGCGCTGCCCGTCACCGTGGACGTCACCGACGAGGCGAGCGTGGCCGCCGCCGCGCAGGTCGTCCGCGACGGGCTGGGCCGGCCGGACCTGGTCGTCAACGCGGCCGGCGTGATGTTGCCGAACCCCATCGACAGCGGCCGGACCGACGAGTGGACGCGCATGCTCGACACCAACGTCGCCGGCGTGCTCCGCGTCACCGGGGCGTTCGCGGCCGACCTGCTGGCGGCCGCGGACGCCGGCCGGACGGCCGACCTGGTCAACATCTCCTCGATCGGCGCCCACCTGACGTTCCCGAACTACGCCGTGTACGGCGCCACCAAGGCCGCGCTGACCCACCTGTCGGCCTCGCTGCGCCCGGAGTTCGGCCCGAGGGGCGTACGGGTGACCAACCTCGAACCCGGCCTGACCGCGACCGAGCTCGGCGACCACATCGACAACGCCGAACTGGGCACGCAGCTCGCCGGCATGTTCGAGGCGTTCACGCCGCTGACCGCCGAGGACGTCGCCGACCTGATCGGGTACACCGTCAGCCGGGCCCGGCACGTCAACCTGCGCCAGGTGGTCGTGCTGCCGACCGCGCAGGCGTAGGACGGGAAGCGCCGGCGCGCCGGGCGTGTTGAGGCTGGCATGGACGATCGTTTCGCGGATCAGCGTGTGATCAGGAGCCTGCTGCACGACGCGGGCACGTGGGTCTTCGTGGGGTTGAGCGACGACCCCCAGCGCACGGCCTACGACCAGGCCGAGCGCATCCAGTCGCGCGGCAAGAAGATCATCCCGGTGCACCCGGCCGGCAAGCCGGTCCTGGGCGAGCCGGGCTACACGTCAGTGGCCGAGGTGCCGGTCAAGGCCGACGTGGTGGCGATCTACCGGCGTTCGGAGTTCGCCGGCGAGGTCGTGGACGAGGCCATCGCGGCCGGGGCGGGCGCCGTGTGGCTGCCCATCGGCGTGATCGACGAGGCCGCCGCGCAGCGCGCCCTCGACGCCGGGCTCGACGTCGTGATGGACCGCTGTCCCGCGGTCGAGTGGGCGTTGCGCCGCAATCCCTGACCCCTCCGCGATCCCCGGACACGAGGTACGGTGCGGTGAAGGAGGGCGGATCCATGGAAGACGACCACATCACCACGATCGGCACCTGCTTCGCGTGCAAGCGTACGTTCCCCTATACCGCGGCGAACGTCACGATGATCACCATCGATCCGGAGACCGGCCTGCCTCCGGACCGGTCGGTGCTCGGCACCCAGCGCGAGCCGACCCCGGAGGCCCTGGCCCGCGCGGTGCCCGAGCCCGTCTGTCCCGACTGCCTGACCAGGGCGCGCCAATTCAGGGACCGGATGAACTCCCCCGCCCTGCGCCTGGAGCCCTGGCACCGTCCGGGCCCCGGCTGACCTCACCGCACGGGCGGGCGGGCCCATTCGGCGCACAGCGTCTCGTAGGCCAGCGCCAGCGAGCTCACCACCACCGCTCCCGCGAGCGGCCCCAGCACGAGCGCCGCGGACAACTCGCCCGCGTGCCATCCCGCCGCCACGATCGCCGCCGACGTCAGCAGCGTGACCCCGAACGTCCCCGCCCACACCGGCAGCAACCGCAGGTACGCGAACAGCAGCGGGAACGCCGCCCACACGAACGGCGCCGCGGCCACGGCCAGGACGGCCCAGCACGCGGTCACCAGCCCCAGCCACACCCGTCCGAGCGCCGCCCGGCCAGGCCCGGCGAGGTGCGGCGGGTCACCCTGAAGCACCTGCCCCACGCCGTAGAGCACGCCGAGCAGCACGCCTCCCGCGACCTCGACGGACCGCCCCTCGTCCAGCACGGACGCCAGGGCGATCACCAGCAACGCCCAGAAAGTGCCGTGAACGGCCCATCTCAGCAGTCGCAACACCGGCGACAACCACGGAAAGTCCATCATTGTTCACCAACAGTAATGGAACCTTCCCTGGCCCGGTAGGTCAGCGGCGTCGCAGGGTGAGCACGAAGTAGAGCAGCCCGGCCAGCACCAGCGCGATGACCACCCCGATGTTGGCCGCCCCGAACGTGCTGCCGCGCAGCTCGTCGCTCATCAGGAACCCGACGACCGCCGCGATGTGCTCGTCCGCGGACGTGATCAGGCCGATGCCCGTGACCGAGGCCACGACCAGCGAGACCAGGCCGGCCCAGTTGACGGCGGGCGCTCCCGGGCGCAGCAGCCGCTCGTCGTAGGCCCGGCCGCCGTCGCGCAGCCGCCACATGTCGACCAGGAAGATCGCCACCCAGGCGGCCATCACCACGCCGATGATCGCCAGGAACGCCTGGAAGGTGCCGAAGAAGTTGTCCGAGACGAACAGCAGGTAGTAGCCGCCGAGCACCATGAGGGCCCCGTCGATCAGCACCGCGTAGTGCCGCCTGACCGGCACGCCGAGCGCCAGCATCGACAACCCCGACGAGTAGATGTCCATGATCGCCCCGGCCAGGAAACCGCCGATGACGGTCAGCAGGTACGGCAGCAGGAACCAGGTCGGCAGCGCCGCCGCCAGCGCGCCCACCGGGTCGCCGCCCGCCGCCTCGCCCAGCTTCGGGTCACCGCCGGCCAGCAGCACGCCGAAGACCAGCAGCACCATCGGCGGCAGCGCGCCGCCCAGCATCGTCCACAGGGCCACCGACCTGGGCCGGGAGGCGGCGGGCAGGTATCGGGAGTAGTCGGCGCCGCAGTTGACCCAGCCCAGGCCGAGCAGGGTCATGGCCAGGATGACGCCGCCCACCCAGCCGCCGGGCCCCGCCGTCGTCTCCAGCGCGCCGCCGAGCTTGGGGGCCATGAGGATCACGTAGACGACGGTCAGCACGACGAACGCGTACGTCAGGTAGCGCTGGACGGCCATGATCATGGCGTGGCCGTACACACCGACGGCGATCACGACCAGCGCCGAGACGGCGAAGCAGGCCGCGGTGGCGGTCGTGCCGGGGATCCCGGGCGCCACGCGCCGCAGCACGGCCGCGCCGCTCTGCGCGGAGAGCGTGACGAGCACGATCTCCCATCCCACGTTCGAGACGTACGACAACACCGCGGGCAGCTTGTTGCCCTGGTAGCCGAAGGGCGCCCGGCCCAGCGTCATCGTCGGCACGCCTGACCGGCTGCCCGCGACGGCGACCAGGCCGACCAGCAGGAACGACAGCGCGTACCCGACGGTCCCGGTCACGATGGCGGGGACGACGCCCAGGCCGAGCCCGACCACGTACACACCGAACGCCACGCCGAACAGGGAGAGGTTCGCCCCCGCCCAGGGCCAGAACAGGCCGGAAGGTCTTCCGTGCCGCTCGCTCTCGGGTACGGCGTTGATGCCGTTGCGCTCCACGGCCATCGTGTCCATGATCGCTCCTTCGCGGGGGGCCGGCAAAGAAATCATTGTCCGCCACGGACGATATTTCCCAGCCTGCGGGGAATCATGATCGCGGCCCCTGTCCCGCAGAGAGGTCGCGATGCAGGCATCCGGTTCCGACACGCGCCGGCGGGCACTGGGTGTGTGCCTGGTGGCGGCGTTCATGGCGGGCCTGGACGTGAGCATCGTCAACGTGGCCCTGCCCTCGATCCGCGAGGGCCTGCACGCCTCCGCCGCCGGCCTGCAGTGGACGTTGTCGGGCTACGCGCTCACGTTCGGCCTGCTGCTGGTCCCGGCGGGCCGGATGGGCGACGCCCGGAGCCGCCGGGCGCTGTTCATGTGGGGTGTGGTGGCGTTCACGGCATCCAGCGCGGCCTGCGGGTTCGCCTGGAGCATGCCGGTGCTGATCGCGGCCAGGCTGGTGCAGGGCATGGCCGCCGGGATGCTGAACCCGCAGGTGTCCGGCCTGATCCAGCAGATGTTCCTGGGCCACGAACGAGGACGGGCCTTCGGCGCGCTCGGGGCGACCATCGGCGTGTCCACCGCCGCCGGGCCGCTGATCGGCGGCGCGCTGGTCACCGGGTTCGGGGCCGAGCAGGGCTGGCGGTGGGTGTTCCTGGTGAACGTGCCGATCGGGATCGTGCTGCTGCCGCTGGCCTGGAAGCTGCTGCCCGGGCCCGCCCCTGGGCTCGCGCGGAGCGGGCGGCGGGAGAGCATGGACCCGGTCGGCGTGCTGCTGCTCGGGGTGGGCGTGGCGGGCCTGCTGCTGCCGTTCATCCAGCAGCACCAGTGGAAGGGCGAGGCCAAGTGGCTGCTCCTGCCGGCCTCGCTCGCCGTGCTGGCCGGGTTCGTGCTCTGGGAGCGGCGGTACCGCAGGGAGCCGCTGGTGAACCTGTCGTTGTTCGCCAAGCGCTCCTACAGCGTCGGGTCGGCCATCGCCCTGTTCTACTTCGCCGGCTTCACCGGGATCTTCTTCATCTTCACCCTCTACCTCCAGAGCGGTGAGGGTTACAGCCCGCTGCTGGCCGGTCTGTCGATCACGCCGTTCGCGCTCGGGTCGGCCGGGTCGTCGGTGGTCGGCGGCCGGCTCGTCGGTCGGGCGGGCAGAAAGGTGGTCACTGTGGGGCTCGGGACGGTGATCGCGGGACTGCTGGCGACCATGGCGGCGACCCTGCTGGTGCCGGGCCCCGGCGTGGGCGCGGCGACCGCGCTGCCGCTGCTGGTGGCGGGCATCGGCAGCGGGCTGGTGATCTCGCCCAACCAGGCGATCACGTTGTCGGAGGTACCGCCCGAGGGCGGCGGCAGCGCGGCCGGGGTGCTGCAGACCGGGCAGCGGCTCGGCTCGGCGATCGGCATCGCGGCGGCGGGCTCGACGTTCTTCGGCGCGCTGCCGCAGGGGTGGCCGACGGCCTTCCGGCACGGCCTGCTGGTGGTGCTGGCGTTCGTGCTGGTGGCCCTGGTGGCCGCCCTCTACGACCTCCTCCGCTCGCGCACCGCCGCCCCTGGCTAGAGGTCGGCCGGGTCCGGGTGGTCCAGTTCGTCGCCGTACTCGAAGGGGGTGAGCGGGCCCGACGTCCTCGGGGGCTCGCGGTCCAGTACGGCGACCCGCCCGGCGGGCTCGGGCACGCCCGGAACCCGGACGGTGAAGCCGGGGGCGAGCAGTTCCACGTCGGCCGCCTCCGGGTCGCGCCGCAGCCGCCAGGTGACGGCCAGGGCCAGGGCGAGCAGCAGCCCGCACACGTCGCCGCCGTAACACATGATCTCCACCGCGCCCCTGAGCTGGCCGGCCGGCACCGGCGGGTCCGTACGGGCGGCGTACATGAGCTGCGACAGGCCCGCGTGCGCGGCGGCCGCCACCGCCAGCACGGCTACCCGTACCGGCATCGGCGGGCGGCGCGGCGCGGGGTCGGGACCGGCGACGACCCAGGCGAACAGGTAGCCGGTCAGCAGGACGTACGCGTGCGCGAGCGGCACGGGGACGAACCCGTACAAGGGGGTGCAGTACAGGGCCGCCGTGCCGCCCGCGCTGAGCGCCAGGGCCGTCCACGGGTTGGCCAGCAGGTGCACGGCGGTGCCGCGGAGCGCCCGGGTCACGCGGCGCGCGTACGCGACCGGCAGCGAGCGCAGCAGCAGCGTCACCGGCGCGCCCATCACCAGAGCCAGGGGCGCGAGCATGCCGATCAGCAGGTGTTGCAGCGTCTGGCCGCGCAGGTCGGTCGTGGCCAGCGAGGCGACGGGATCGGTGAGCGCCACGGTCAGCAGCGCGCCGCCGCCGACGAAGCTCGCGGTACGCCACCGGCTCCACGCCGTCCGCGTGGCCAGCACCGCGTACGTGATCAGCACGACGAGCGCCGGCGCGGCCCAGGACTCGCTCAGGTGGTGGTGCGGCACAGCTCGATCACCTTGCCCATGTGTTGCGGCGGCCACCCACGCCCGGCCGGCGCGCGCGGCGGGGCGGTCCGCCGTCGCACTCCGGCGCCTCGCACGTGATCAACTATTCGACCGCATACCGGGGTCGCCCGACGGGAACACGCCTCTTTGCGGGCCGCTTGCCGAATCTCGATCCGGCATTTGCCCAGTTCGAATCCTTATGGGTAGGTCTCTGGGGGATGGCGAAAAGGCTCTTTCCCCGCTCGATACGTGGGCGCCTGACCACTCTCGCGACATTGGTGGCGGCAGTGGTCCTGGCCGTCACGGGCACGCTCACGCTCACGCTCGGGCCGGACAACCTGCACGGTCTCGTGGAGACCCGGGTGGAGCTGGCCGTACGCAGGGTGGCCAGCGAGGCACGCGCCGGGCAGCTCTCCCCCACGCTTGAGGCCCCGGCCCGGGTGCAGCTCCTTCAGGTGGTCTCCGCCGACGGCCGCGTCATCGCCAGCAGCCCCGGGCTGCGCGGCCAGCGCCTGACGGGCATCCAGGTGGACAAACCGGAGACGATCTACAGCACCGAGAGCACGCTCACCGGCCTCAGGGACGAGAAGGAGGCCCAGTACCTGATCATGGCGATCCAGGTGCACACCCCCAGCGGGGAGCTGGTCACGGTGTACGGCGCCTCCTCGCTCAGCGACGTCAACCGGGCGCTGTCCTGGCTGAACGCCATGGTGTTCCTGGGCACCCCCATGGCCCTCGTGATCGTCGCCGGCATCACCTGGGTCGTGGTCGCCTCCGCGCTGCGCCCGGTCGAACGCATCCGCGCCGAACTCGCCGAGATCACCGGCCGCGACCTCAGCCGGCGTGTCTCCGTCTCCGACACCGGCGACGAGATCACCGACCTGGCCACCACCACCAACCACACCCTCGACCGGCTCGAACGCTCCGCCGAGACCCAGCGCCGCTTCGTCGCCGACGCCTCCCACGAGCTGCGCAGCCCCATCTCCGCGCTGCGTACGCAGCTTGAGGTCGCCAACTCCTACCCCGCCGAGACCGACTGGCCGGCCACCGGCGCCCGCGCCCTGGCCGCCGCCGAACGCCTCACCGGCATCATCGACGAGCTCCTCATGCTGGCCCGCCTGGACGCCGGCGCCATCCCCGACCGCCGCATCGTCGACCTGTGCCGCCTGGCCGAGGAGCAGGTACGCCGCCGCGCGGGCGGCAAGATCCCCATCGTCCTGGACACGTGCGGCCGCGCCCTGGTCCTCGGCTCCCCGGTCCAGCTCGACCGCCTGCTGACCAACCTGCTCGACAACGCCACCCGCCACGCGGCCAGCCGGATCGACCTGCGGATCTGGGTGGAGGGCGAGCACGTCTACGTCTCGGTCACCGACGACGGCGACGGCATCCCGCCCGAGGACCGCGAGCGCGTCTTCGAGCGTTTCACCCGTCTGGAGGCGGCCCGCAGGAAGGAGAAGGGCGGCAGCGGGCTCGGGCTGGCCCTGTCCCGCGAGATCTGCGCCTCCCACGGCGGCACCCTCAAGGTCGCCGACCACAGCCCGGGCGCCCGTCTGATCGCCCGCCTGCCGCTGCACCGCGCCTAGGCCGTGTTTCGAAAGATCACGTGTGAGGCGTGTCGGTGATCGTTGAACGAAGAGGTCTCCGGTAGTTGGTTCAACGACCAAGAAGAACGAAACACCG
>NZ_BMRC01000043.1 GCF_014648435.1 Nonomuraea spiralis | reverse complement strand
CTCGAGCCGCTCCCACTCTGCGTTGGTTAAGTCACCTCGACCCATAGGCCCATCGTGACTGTCCAGGCACGATCAGTCAGCAGATCTAAGAAACAGCACCTAGCCGGGTCTAGTCCAGCACCCGCCCGACGAGCTGCCCGTGCCGCGCCGCGGCCACGCAGTACGCCGTGCGGTGGCGCGGCCACTCGTCCTCAAGCGGCGGCAGCGCGCTCACCGCGACCTCGTTGCGCCGGCTCGGTTTGACCCGCATCCGGGGCGCGCAGAAGCTCTTGGCCAGCCGTACGGCCTGCGCGGAGCCCGGCCACGCGCCCTCCGGGACCACGTAGATCATGGCGAACTCGGCCGCGTGCGGGTTGCCGCACGGCACGAGCGTCGCGATCAGGTCGTCGGGGATCGATACCAGGCAGTCGCCCGGCCGAAGCTGGGTCGCGTGACGCTGCTCCGCCCCCGGTGGCAGCGTCTCGTTGAAGGGTTCGGGCGTGCTCGAACCGCAGGCGGACAGCACCAAGGCCAGGCAGGCGGCGATCAGGCCTCGTGGCGTCGTGCGGGGCATGGCAGGAGAGTGTCATGCCACGATCACGCCCGCGTCGCGGAACGAACCGAGCTGGGTCACGTTGAGCGATCACGCCGGCGGCACACGGCCCGGGTCAGGACGTAGGCGAGCGGCGGCAACACGAAGACCGCGATCCGCAGCGCCAGGACGACCGCCTCGTAGACGTCCGCCGGCACGGTGAGCAGCGCCGCCGGGGCCCGCCCCTCGGACGGGAACGAGGCCTGCGGGCGTACGGCGGGCGGCGCGGGCGACACCCACGTCCCCGCCCAGAGCACGGTGAAGAACGTGATGACCGCGACCCCGGAAGCCGTCCGCCCCGGCGCCTGCGCCGGCCGGTCCAGCAGGTGGTGGACGCGGACGTCGCCGGTACGGCGGCGCTCGGCGAACGGGTAGAGGAACAGCGCACCGAAGAAGACCGCCAGGATCAGCGGCGGGATCCACAAGCCCGGCTGGAGCGTGAACCCGCCCACCGTGACCTCCCACGGCGGCACCAGCCGCTGCGCGCCGTCCAGCACGCCGAAGTACCAGAACGGCTGCGCCGACGGGGGAGCGGCCCCCGGCCGGTACGCCCCGTGCTCCCACACCGGGTTGACCCGCACCAGCGTGGCCAGCGCCGCGATGGCCGCGATCGTGAACAGCGCCGTGGCGGCGTTCTTGACCGCGAAGTACGGGAAGAAGGGCCCGCCGGTGACCTTGTCCTCGGCCGTCGCGGTGGCCCGCCGCTCGGTGTGCTTCTGCCGCCAGGTGAGCACCAGGGCGTGCAGCGGCACGGCCGCGAGCAGAATGCCCGGCACCAGCAGCACGTGCGTGACGAAGACCCGCGGGATGACCTGGCCGGGGAAGCCGCCGTCGAACACGAACGCCGACAGGTACGTCCCCACCAGCGGGATCGACGACAACACCCCCTGCGCCTGCCGCAGCCCGGTCATCCCGAGCTGGTCGGCCGGCAGCGAGACACCCAGGAACGACTCGAACAGCGCCAGCCCGAACAGCAGCACCCCGAGCATCCAGATCACCTCGCGCGGCCTGCGGAACGCCCCGGTGAAGAAGACGCGGCACAGGTGGGCCACGATCGCCAGCACGAACACCGTGGCCGACCAGTGGTGCAACTGGCGCATCAGCAGCCCGCCGCGCACGTCGAGGCTGATCTCCACGACGGAGTCGTAGGCCACGTCGGGGTTGGGCTTGTAGAACAGCGTCAGGAAGGTGCCGGTGAGCACCAGCATGACGAACGCGTACAGGGCCAGCTCGCCCAGCAGGAACGACCAGTGGCTGGGGAACAGCTTGCGGAGCTGGGGACGCAGCCAGCGGCCGAACGGCAGCCGCTCGTCCAGGTAGATCGCCGTGCCCGCGGCGGTCTTGGCCGATCCCGCGACGAAGCGTGCACGACGCTTGGGCTTGGTAGGAGTGGCCATGGGCGCCTCCTGGTGGGGGGTGATCCGATTCTGCACCTCCCGCTCTACTTTCTCAAGAATTGGTGTAAACCAATTGGTATAAACCAATTTATCCGTCAGGAGTCCTATAATTGGATTAGACCTGTTGTAGGCCGTTGACCAGCAGAAACGATGACTTATCCGAGGAGTGCAGTTTCATCATCAATTTCGCCGGTAGAGTCCGGGACAGAAGCGTTGGATTGGAGCTGTGGTGGCCAAGTATGTTTACGACTTCACCGAGGGCAACAGGAATCTCAAGGATCTTCTCGGTGGAAAGGGTGCGAACCTCGCCGAGATGATGAATCTCGGGTTGCCCGTTCCCCCCGGGTTCACGATCACCACTGAAGCCTGCCGTCACTACCTGACGGAAGGCGCTCTTCCCGACGGCCTGGAGCGCGAGGTCGCCGAGCACCTGGACGCCCTGGAGGCCCAGATGGGCCGCAGGCTCGGGCAGGCCGACGACCCGCTGCTGGTCAGCGTACGGTCGGGCGCGAAGTTCTCCATGCCGGGCATGATGGAGACGGTCCTCAACATCGGGCTCAACGACGAGTCGGTCCACGGTCTGGCCAAGCAGGCGGGCGGCAACGACCGCTTCGCCTGGGACTCCTACCGCCGCCTGATCCAGATGTTCGGCAAGACCGTGCTCGGCCTCGACGGCGACCTGTTCGAGCACGCGCTCGACGAGCTGAAGGGCCGGCGCCAGGACACCGACCTCGACGCGGGCGAGCTGCAGGGCCTGGTGGAGACCTACAAGGGCATCGTACGGGCGCAGACCGGCAAGGATTTCCCCGCCGACCCCCGCGAGCAGATGCGGCTGGCCGTCATGGCGGTCTTCGACTCCTGGAACGCCCCGCGCGCGATCCTCTACCGCCGCCAGGAGCGCATCCCGGCCGACCTCGGCACCGCCGTCAACATCGTGGCCATGGTCTTCGGCAACGTCGGCAACGACTCCGGCACCGGCGTCGCCTTCACCCGCGACCCCGGCTCCGGTCAGCAGGGCATCTACGGCGACTACCTGCAGAACGCCCAGGGCGAGGACGTCGTCGCCGGCATCCGCAACACCATCCCCCTCCAGGAGCTCGAACGCATCGACAAGCGCTCCTACGACGAGCTGCTCCAGATCATGGAGACGCTGGAGAACCACTACCGGGACCTGTGCGACATCGAGTTCACGATCGAGCGCGGCAAGTTGTGGATGCTCCAGACGCGCGTCGGCAAGCGCACCGCCGCGGCCGCCTTCCGCATCGCCACCCAGCTCGTCGACCAGGGCCTGATCACCCTCGACGAAGCCGTCACCCGCGTCACCGGCGACCAGCTCGCCCAGCTCATGTTCCCCCGCTTCGACGGCGGCGCCGAGAAGAAGAAGATCGCCAAGGGCATGAACGCCTCGCCGGGCGCCGCCGTAGGCAAGGTCGTCTTCTCCTCCGAGCGCGCCGTCGAGCTGGCCGGCCGGGGTGAGGACGTCATCCTCGTCCGCCGCGAGACCAACCCCGACGACCTGGCCGGCATGATCGCCGCCAGGGGCATCCTGACCAGCCGCGGCGGCAAGACCTCGCACGCGGCCGTGGTCGCCCGCGGCATGGGCAAGACGTGCGTGTGCGGCGCCGAGGAGCTGGAGGTCTCCACGAGCGAGCGCCGGTTCACCACGCCCGGCGGCGAGGTCGTCTCCGAGGGCGACGTGATCTCCATCGACGGCTCCACCGGCGAGGTCTACCTCGGCGAGGTCCCGGTCGTGGACTCCGCCGTCGTCGAGTACTTCGAGGGCTCGCGGCCGGACGACGACCTGGTCAGGGCCGTGGACCGGATCCTGGGCCACGCCGACTCCGCCCGCCGCCTGCTGGTGCGCGCCAACGCCGACACCCCCGAGGACGCCGCGCGGGCCCGCCGCTTCGGCGCCCAGGGCATCGGCCTGTGCCGTACCGAGCACATGTTCCTCGGCGAGCGCCGCCAGCTCGTGGAGGACCTCGTCCTGGCCGACGGGGAGGAGGAGCGGCAGGCCGCGCTCGACGCCCTGGAACCCCTCCAGAAGTCCGACTTCATCGGCATCTTCAAGGCCATGGGCGGCGATCCCGTCACCATCCGGCTCATCGACCCGCCGCTGCACGAGTTCCTGCCCGACCTCGTGGACCTGTCGGTCAAGGTCGCCACCTCGCCCGACGTGACGGACAAGGACCGCAGGCTGCTGGCCGCCGTCAAGAGGCTGCACGAGGCGAACCCGATGCTGGGCCTGCGCGGCGTACGCCTCGGGCTGGTGATCCCCGGCCTGTTCGCCATGCAGGTGCGGGCCATCGCCCAGGCCGCGGCCGAGGTCCCCGGCGCGCGTCCGGAGATCATGATCCCGCTGGTGGCGGCCGTCCAGGAGTTGGAGTCCGTACGTGAGGAGGCGAGCAGGATCCTCGCGGAGACCGGCGTCGAGGCGCTGATCGGCACCATGATCGAGGTCCCGAGGGCGGCGCTGACGGCGGCCCAGATCGCCGAGGCCGCGCAGTTCTTCTCCTTCGGCACGAACGACCTGACCCAGATGACCTGGGGCTTCAGCCGCGACGACGTGGAGGCCGCGTTCTTCTCGCGCTACCTGGAGCTCGGCATCTTCGGCGTCAGCCCGTTCGAGACGCTGGACCGCGACGGCGTCGGCCGGTTGATCAGGATCGCCGTGGAGGAGGGCCGCGCCGCCCGTCCCGACCTGCACGTGGGCATCTGCGGCGAGCACGGCGGCGACCCTGACTCGGTGCACTTCTGCCACGAGGTCGGCCTCGACTACGTCTCCTGCTCGCCGTTCCGCATCCCGGTGGCGCGTCTGGAGGCCGGACGCGCCGCCCTGGCCGGCATCGGCTCCGACACCCGCTGACCCGCGCGGCGGCCGGGGCTCAGGCCCCGGCCGCCCGCCGGTAGCGCACCATCGGGCCGAGCAGCCCCGGGACCACGTCGAACGGCGTCATCCCCAGCCGCCCGGCGACCGCGGCCGAGGCCGTGTTGCCCTCGTCGATCTCGGCCAGCACCTCGGGCAGGCCCAGCGGGCCGAGCGCGAACTCCAGCACGGCCCCGGCGGCCTCGGTGGCGTAGCCCTTGCCCCAGACCTCCGGCGCCAGGCTGTAGAACAGCTCGGTCCCGGCGTCGTCCAGCGGACGCAGCCCGGCCGTGCCCACCAGCGTGCCCGCGCCGGCCTCCGTGACCACCCACAGCGCCGCCACGTCCCCGGCGCCGCCCGGCGGCCCGGCCAGGCTCCGGACGCTGTCCTCGATCGCCTCCGCGATCTCCTCCGCGGGCAGGACCTCCCCGTCGAACAGGAACCTCCGCACGTCGGACGCCCGCCAGTGGACGGTCAACGCGTCCTCGTCGTCCCGGGTCACCGGGCGCAGGACCAGCCGAGGTGTGGTGAGTACGTGCCGCACGGTCGCGAGGCTATCTGCGCAGCCGGTTCGCCAGCACGACGGCGCCGAACACCACGGCCCCGATCAGGAGCAAGAAGAGCACGAGTCCGATGACGATCTCCGGTACGCCGAGGTTCACGACGGGTTCCCTTCCCTGCGCGTGGCTTCCTGGGACGGACCCTAAGAGCCCGCGGTTGAGGATCCGTTGACTTCATGTGCACCGACCCGGAGATCGCCAGAAAACGGGCTATTGGGATACTTCACGCCATGAAAGATCCTGTGGAGTGGGAGCTGCGCGCCGCCGGGCCGGAGGAGGTGGAGGCGATCGCGGAGCTGCGGGCGACGGTGATGCGCCCCGACCTGGAGCGGCTGGGCCGGTACGACGAGCACCGCGTACGCCAGCGCTTCCGCGAGTCCTTCGCCCCCGGGCACACGTCCGTCATCCTGGCCGGCGGCGGCTTCGGCGGCTGCGTCACCCTCCGCCCCGCCGCGGACGGGCGCTGGCTGGAACACTTCTACCTCGCCCCCGGACTCCAGGGCCGCGGCCTCGGCACGGCCGTCCTGCGCACCCTGCTGGGACGCGCGGACGCCGACGGCGTGCCCGTACGCCTGGTCGTGCTGCGCGGCAGCGCCGCCCAGCGCCTCTACGAGCGGCACGGCTTCACCGTCGAGACCGAGGACCCGGTCGACGTCCTCATGGTCCGTCACCCCCGTCCCGCCGAGCCCCCGGCGGCCCGCGACTAGCGGTCCAGGGGCTCCTCGACCGGCACGTAGTCGTGGCGCATGCCGTGGTCGCCCAGCCATTGCCGCATCCCGGCCACGGCCGCCGGATCGGCCGCCACCTGGGCCGCGTACTCGGCCAGGGCCACCTCCTCGCCGTCCTCGTACAGCAGCCGCGCGGGACCCGACCAGGACAGCGTCCACCTGGCCTCGCCGAGCCGGATCAGCACCGCCTCCAGCGCCTGCCCCAGCACCCCGGCCAGCAGCGTCTCCGACGGCTTCCACCCCAGCCCGCGAAGCTGCTCCTCCAGCTCGGCCTGCCGCCCTCTGGCGATCGCCTCGAAGGCCGCGTCGAGATAGGGCCGCGTGGCCCCCATCACCCGCTGCCCCGCCACCGCCAGGTCGTGCAGCGCGTCGGCGTTGCGCCCGGCGTAGACGCCCTGGGCCACCAGCTCGTCCCACGGGACCGGCCGCAGCCCGGCCAGCGCCTCCGGCGTCCACATCGACCGCTCCACCGCCTCGGCCGCGACGTCGGGGTCGCGCAGCAGCGTCAGCGCCGACCGCGGGTCGGGGACCTGCTCCGGCTCGGGCAGCCGTTCGATGGCGGCCAGGCGGTCGGCCAGACCGGGATGGGAGTCGTACGGCGAGACCTCCTTGGGCCGCTCGCTCAGCCGGGCGAGCTCGGCCTGCCGGACCGGGTCGTTCAGCAGCGCGTGGAAGCCGCCGAACACCGACGCCGGCCGCGCGCCGCCCACGCCCGTCAGCGACAGGTAGTCGCCGGCGTACAGGTCCCAGGCCAGGGCGGTGTTGTGGATCTTACGCAGCGCGCCCGCCATGGCCTCCCGCCCGCCGATCGACACCGCGAACTCGTCGGCCTCCAGCTCCTGTCGGCGCGACACCGCCTGGGAGACCCGCAGGTAGAGCTTGGTGTACAGGGCGAAGAGCCGCCGGAGGAGCGGATGGTCGCCGAGCCCCTGCACCACCGCGACCAGTGAGACCCGCCCCCGGTAGACCGGCGCGCCGAGCCGGGTGTGGGCCCCGCTGTAGTGGCCCAGCTCGTGCCCGAGCACCGCGCGCATCTCGTCCACGGTGAGGGTCTGCAGCAGCGGCAGCCCGATGAACATGCGCCGCCGCGTGGCCCGCATCCCCAGGAACCGGGTGTCCTCCGAGACCGCCGCGTTGACCTCGGGTACGAGCCGGATCTCGTCCGGCGGCGCGGTGCGCACCCGCCGGGACAGGTCCTCCACCGCCTGCCAGAGCGCGGGCTCGTGCTCGCGGCCCACCGGCACGCCCGGCTGCTCGCCCGACCGGCGGCGACCGACCATGAACAGCGCCCGCACCATCGCGCCCGCGGCCAGCGTGAGCGCGATCGCGACCGTCAGCCCCCTGACGCGGAAGTCGGTCACCAGCAGGACGTCGAAGAACACGGCGGCCGCCAGGATGATGCCGACCAGCACGTAGAAGCCGGCGAGCAGGCTGAAGGCCAGCACAGCTCGGAACGCTGTCGTCATGGGGGAGGGCTCCCGGGGAAGGGGGTTCTCGCGAGGCTTGACACTAGCGGAGACGGGAAACTGGATAAAATCACTGCACCGATGTCGAACTACGACGAGCACGACCAGGAACGATGGGTTCCCGAACCTCCCGGCAACCCCGGACGCGCCGCGTTCGAACGCGACCGCGCCCGCGTCCTGCACAGCGCCGCGCTGCGCAGGCTGGCGGCCAAGACGCAGGTCGTGGGCCCCGGCGACACGCTCGGCGGCGGCCAGCACATCCCGCGCACCCGGCTGACCCACTCGCTCGAATGCGCCCAGGTCGGCAGGGAGATGGGCGCCACGCTCGGCGTCGACCCCGACCTGGTCGAGACCGCCTGCCTGGCCCATGACCTCGGCCATCCGCCGTTCGGGCACAACGGCGAGGTGGCGCTCAACGCGCTGGCCACCTCCTGCGGCGGCTTCGAGGGCAACGCCCAGAGCCTGCGCCTGCTCACCCGGCTGGAGGCCAAGGTGCTCACCGAGGACGGCCGCAGCGCCGGCCTCAACCTCACCAGAGCCGCCCTCGACGCCTCCGTCAAATACCCCTGGACGTGCGAGAAGTCCCCGAAGTTCGGCGTCTACCACGACGACCTGCCCGTCTTCGAGTGGATCAGGGACGGCGCCCCGGAAGGCCGCGTCAGCTTCGAGGCCCAGATCATGGACTGGGCCGACGACGTGGCCTACTCCGTCCACGACCTGGAGGACGCCCTCCACTCCGGCCACGTCACGCCCGAGGCGCTCCAGTCGCCCGTGGAACGCGGCGCGGTGGCCCGGATCACCCACACCTGGTACGCGCCCGGCGCCGACCTCAACGAGCTGGAGGAGGTCTTCGCCAAGCTGCTCGCCGACCCGCTGTGGCCGCGCCACTTCGAGGCCACGCTCGCCGACCTGGCCGGGCTCAAGGCGCTCACCAGCGGCCTGATCGGCCGGTTCTGCCGTTCGGCCCAGACCGCGACCAGGGAGGTCCACGGCGCCCGCCACCGCGCCGACCTCGTCGTCCCGCACGCCACGCTGCTGGAGTGCGCCCTGCTCAAGGGCGTCACCGCCCACTACGTGATGACCACCGAGGGCCACCACGCCAACCAGGCCAGGCAGCGCGAGCTCATCACCGAACTGGCCTCGTTGATCACGCTCGGCGCCCCCGGCACCCTCGAACCCGCCTTCCGGCCCGCGTTCGCCGAGGCCCCCGACGACCCGGCCCGGGTGCGCGTCGTGATCGACCAGATCGCCTCACTCACCGACACCTCAGCCGTGGCCTGGCACCGGCGCCTGTCGAAGTGACGCCACCCCGTTCCTGACGGCCGGACCGCCGCCACGAGCGGCTTTCCGGACCTGCCCGCTCGGCGGATACTGCGCGCATGGCCACATTTGTGATCGTCGGCGCGGGCCTTGCGGGAGCCAAGGCGGCGCAGACGTTGCGCGAGGAGGGCTTCGACGGCGAGGTCGTCCTCGCCGGTGCCGAGAGCGAACGCCCGTACGAACGACCGCCCCTGTCCAAGGAGTACCTGCGCGGCGGGAGCGAGCGAGAGAAGATCTTCGTCCACCCCCCGGAGTGGTACGCCGACAACGACGTGGAACTGCGGCTCGGCCTGCCCGTCACCCGCGTCGAGCCCCGCAACCACGTCGTCAGGTTCGCCAACGGGTCCCGCCGGGCCTACGACAAGCTGCTGATCGCGACCGGCGCCACCCCGCGCCGCCTGCCGGGCCCCGCCTACTACCTGCGTACGGTCGAGGACAGCGAGGCGCTCAGGCGGCGCCTGGCCGAAGGCGGCAGCGTGATCGTGGTCGGCGCGTCCTGGATCGGGCTGGAGAGCGCCGCGGCGGCCCGCGCGGCGGGCTGCCGGGTCACCGTCGTCGAGCGCGAGCCCACCGCCCTGCACCGCGCCCTCGGCCCCGAACTGGGCGGCGTGTTCGCCCGCCTGCACATCCGCAACGGCGTCGACCTGCGCTTCGGGACCGCGGTCGCCGAGGTCACCAAGACCGGCGTACGCCTCAGCACGGGGGAACGGCTGACGGCCGACCTCGTGGTGGCCGGCATCGGCGTCGTCCCCGAGGCGGAACTGGCCCGTGACGCGGGACTGGCCGTCGGGCACGGCATCCACACCGACGCCTCCCTGCGCACCTCACACCCCGACGTGTACGCCGCCGGCGACGCCGCCGAACCCTTCCACCCCCTGTACGGCCGGCACGTCCGCGTCGAACACCGCGCCGGCGCCCTCAGGGGCGGCCCCGCCGCCGCCCGCGCCATGCTCGGCCAGGACGTCGTCCACGACGAGCTCCCGTACCTCTCCACCGGCCAGTACGACCTGCGCATGGAGTTCTCCGGCGACATCGACGGCTACGACGAGATCGTCCACCGGGGGTCGGTGGAGGACCTGCGGTTCGTCGCGTACTGGCTGCGCGACGGCCGGGTGATCGCCGGCATGGGCGTCAACACCCGGGACGCCGTGCCCGAGATCCAGGAGTTGATCAGGTCGGGCGCCGTCATTGACCAAAAGGAGTTGTCGACGGGTTCGCCGTGATCGGGCTGTCGTCCTTCTCGTCCTTCTCGTCCGTCTGCGGTTTGCGGGGCTTCTTGCTGGCCTGCGGCACCTTCTTCGGCTTGCACTGGACCACGCAGCCCGGCGTCTCACCGAGCCTGCCGCGCATCGCCAGCGTCTCCTTCCGCGGGGAGAGCGTACGGTTGCCCGACAGCCAGGCGTCCAGGTAGTCCCACGGCTCGACCATGCCCCGGCGTACCCACCAGTAGGCCGGAGCGGTCTTCCACGAGATCGCGAAGTAGAGGTTCGAGCCGGTGTCGCGGGCGTTGCCCGACCTGCCCACCCGGCCGAGCACCTGCCCGGCCTTGACCCGTACGCCCGGTCTGACGCCCTCGGCGACCGAGTCGAGGTGACCGCCGAGGTAGCGCACGCCGTCGTCGCCGATGATCGTGACGAACCTGCCCTCGCGGTCGGCGCCCTTGTCGGTGGAGGGCGCCCACCGGTTCTTGATGTTGACCTCGTCCACGACACCGTCGATCGGCGCGACGAACGAACAGCCCTGCGCGGCCCAGATCGTCGTCTTGGGCAACACGAGCAGGCTGCGCTGGTACGTCGTGGCGCAGCCCTTGACCGGGAAGGCGTAGGTGAACTTCGACAACTTGGGCGGCGGCACCTTGACCGGGTCGTCCCCCTTGGGCGGCTGCTCGGCGGCCTGCTGGGACGGGCTGGGCGAGGGAATGGTCGCGGTCACCGCCGGGGTGGTGTCAGGGGTGCTCGTGGCCGGAGCGGTGGAGGGCGATTGGGCGCTGACGCCCGCCACCCCGGTCGCCTGGGCACAGGCGCCGGTGAGCAGCACGGCGCCGACGACGGCCGCCCATCGTACGAAATGCCCCGATTGCATGATCTTCCCTACCCGTGTCACCGTTTCCACCGACAACCCCCACATTTGTAGCCGACCGCGGGGTTCCGCATCACCAGTTTCCCCCTTTAGCAACCCAGAGGTGACGCACGCCTTCCCTGGGCGTCCACCGCCCTTGCCTCGCCGTTCACCGGGCACGGGACACCCCGCATCGGGCGGAACCGTCGGTCGGGCGGAATAGACTCACCGGCGTGGCTGGCCGGATCCGTGATGTCGACATCGCGCTCGTACGTGAGCGCTCACCCATCGCCGACGTGATCGGCGAGCACATCCAGTTGCGCAACGCCGGAGGGGGCAACCTCAAGGGCCTGTGCCCCTTCCACGACGAGAAGAGCCCGTCCTTCAACGTCACCCCCGAGCGCGGAATGTACTTCTGTTTCGGGTGCGGGGAAGGCGGCGACGTGATCACGTTCGTCGAGAAGATCGAGCACCTGCCGTTCGGTGAGGCGGTCGAGCGGCTGGCCCAGCGGGCCGGCATCCAGCTTCAGTACGAGCAGGGCGGCTACGTCCCCAAGCGTGACCACGGCGAGCGGGCCCGGCTGATCGAGGCCCACAGGGTGGCCGCGGAGTTCTACGCCGAGAAGTTGTTCGGGCCCGACGCGGCCCCGGGGCGGCGGTTCCTGTCCGAGCGGGGGTTCGAGCGCGCCGACGCCGAGGCGTTCGGGGTCGGCTACGCGCCGGCCGAGTGGGAGGCGCTGGCGCGTCATCTGATGGGGCGCGGGTTCACCGCCGACGAGCTGGTCAAGGGCGGCCTGGCGCGGGAGGGCCGGCGCGGGCCGATCGACCGCTTCAGGGGGCGGCTGGTCTGGCCGATCAGGGACGCCACGGGCGACGTGATCGGATTCGGCGCCCGCAAGTTGCTTGATTCCGATGATGGTCCGAAATATCTGAATACGCCTGACTCGCCGCTTTACAAGAAGAGCCAGGTGCTTTATGGGATCGACCTCGCCAAACGGGAGATCAGCAAGCGCGCCCAAGCCGTGATCGTCGAGGGATACACCGACGTGATGGCCTGTCATCTGGCCGGTGTGCCCACCGCGGTGGCCACGTGCGGCACGTCGTTCGGCGAGGAGCACATCAAGATCCTGCGCCGGTTCCTGCTCGACCAGGCCGAGTTCCGCGGCGAGGTGATCTTCACCTTCGACGGCGACGCGGCCGGTCAGAAGGCGGCGCTGCGGGCCTTCGCCGACGAGCAGAAGTTCGTCACGCAGACGTACGTGGCGGTGCAGAGCGACGGGCTCGACCCCTGCGACCTGCGGATCAAGCAGGGCGACGCGGCGGTGCGCGACCTCATCGCGAGCCGGGAGCCGCTGTTCCAGTTCGCCATCCGGAGCACCATCTCCCGTTACGACCTGCGCAGCAACGAGGGCAAGATCGCGGCCCTCGACGCGGCGGCGCCGATCGTGGCCGGGATCAAGGACGTCGGCCTGCGCAAGCGCTACGCCATCGACCTCGACCGGTGGCTCGGGTTCATGGACGAGCGTTTCGTCATGCAGCGCATCGGCGAGGTCGCGAACACCCAGCAGGGGCGGCCCCAGCGCGCCCCCAAGGCGGCGCCCGTCGATCCGGGTGTGCGGGTGGAGGGTGAGCTGCTCAAGCTGGCCGTCCAGCGGCCCGCGCTGCTCGGGCCGCGTTTCGACGCGCTCGACCAGCAGGCGTTCACCGCGCCCGACCACGTCGTGCTGCACAAGGTCATCGTGGCCGCCGGGGGCGCCGGTTCGGCCGGCCACGGCGGCCGGGAGTGGGTCGACCGGCTGCTGGAGCAGGCCCACGACGAGAGCGCCAGGGGGCTGGTGACGAGGTTCGCGGTGGAGCCGATCCAGGCCGACGCCCATGCCGAGGAGCGCTACGCGGGGGCGATGCTGGCGGCCATCGAGGCGATCGCGGTCGACCGTGCCATCGCCCAGGTCAAGTCCCGTATCCAGCGGCTCAATCCGGTGGAGGAACAGCAGGAGTACAACAAGCTGTTCGGCGAGCTGGTGGCGCTGGAGCAGCAGCGCCGGGTGCTGCGGGAACGCGCCGCGGGGAGCTGACCCGCCGGGGTTTTGATAACAGTTCGGCAGCGCGGCCAAGCGGTAAACCAGGGTGGTTGACGGGGAATCTGGACCGGTCCACGCTGCGACAAAACGGGCCACGACACGTCATCGAGGCAGCGAAAGAGATACGTCCGGCCAGAAGGCGTTGCCGGACGTGGGATTCCAGACCGCGTAATTGACTTTTCTTTCCTGATCAAACTTCGGCCAAACCTTTAATCGATCTCAATTCGGTAAGGACGATCGTCTTACCTTCGGCAACAAAAATGGGTCTGCCATTTGATGGAACCAATACTGCAGACTGTCTCCCGTGGGTGCATCGGTGCTGCCAAGCGGACCGCCATCGGTAGATCAGGTGGCGGACCTCGTCGCGAAGGGAAGGGAGCGCGGAAGCGTAACCGTCGATGACGTCGCCGCCGCGCTTGACCGATCCGAGTTGCCGTCCGACGCGCTGGAACGCGTCGTGCGCATGCTCGCCGAGAACGGCGTGGAGGTCCTTGAGCCCCAGGGCGACGAGGAATCCACCCGCGCCGATGAGGAGGACGTAGGCAAGCGCGCGCCGACCAGCGATCTCGTCCGCATCTATCTGCGGGAGATCGGCCGCGTGCCACTGCTGACGGCCGAGGAGGAGGTGGAGCTCGCCAAGTCGATCGAGGCCGGCCTGTTCGCCGAGGACAAACTCGCCAACGGGGTCTCGCGCCTGGCCTTCCCGGAGTTCAGGGAACTCGTCTGGCAGGGCACCCGGGCCAAACAGCGGCTCATCGAGGCCAACCTCAGGCTGGTGGTGTCGATCGCCAAGCGCTACGTGGGCCGCGGCATGTTGTTCCTCGACCTGATCCAGGAAGGCAACCTCGGGCTCATCCGGGCGGTCGAGAAGTTCGACTACACGAAGGGTTACAAGTTCTCCACCTACGCCACCTGGTGGATCAGGCAGGCGATCACCCGGGCGATCGCCGACCAGGCGCGTACCATCCGCATTCCGGTGCACATGGTGGAGACCATCAACAAGCTCGTCAGAGTGCAGCGTCAGCTCCACCAGGACCTCGGCCGCGAGCCGATCCCCGAGGAGATCGCCAAGGAGATGGACCTCCCGGTCGATCGTGTGGTGGAGATCCAGCGCATCGCCCAGGAGCCGGTGTCCCTGCAGTCGCCGATCGGCGAGGAGGACTCCGACCTCGGTGACTTCATCGAGGACGCCGACGCCGTCGTGCCCATGGAGGCCGCCGCCTTCATCATGCTGCAGGACCAGCTCGACGACATCCTGGCCACGCTGTCCGACCGCGAGCAGCGCATCATCCAGCTCCGCTTCGGCCTGGCCGACGGGCATCCGCGCACGCTGGAGGAGGTGGGCAGGGAGTTCGGCGTGACACGGGAGCGCATCCGGCAGATCGAGTCGAAGACCCTGGCCAAGCTCCGCCACCCGACGCGCGCGCAGATGCTCCGCGACTACCTGGACTGACCCTTCGACCCCGCGACGGGCCCGGCGCCAGCGCCGGGCCCGTCCGCGTGCGGACCGAGGTGAGTCTGCGACGCGGTGCTCAGGAACAGCCCTCGAACTGCGGGACGGCGATGTTGGTCAGGTTCAGGCCCGCCTTGTCGAACCACTTGTGCAGCAGCTTGCCCGCGGTCCCGTCCTGGTACATGTCGGTGATCGCCCGGTTCACCGCCTCGCAGCCCGGTACGTCGTCCTTGCGCAGGCCCACCCCGGTGCGCTGCTCGTTGAACTGAGCGTTGGCCAGCCGCAGCCCCGAGCCGTCCTGGTCGGCCAGGCCGGCGAGGATCACGTCGTTGGTGGTCACCGCGTCCACCTGCCTGTTCTTCAGCGCGCTCAGGCACGACGCGTAGTCCTTGAACGGCACGAGCTTGGCCGCCACGCTGCGTTCCTCCACGACCCGCTCGGCCGCGTTCGAGCCCTCCACCGCGCAGATCCGGCGGCCCTTCAGCTCGCGCACGTCGTCGACCCTGTCGTCCGGCCGCGTCAGGATGTCCTGGTAGGAGATGTGGTACGGCCCGGCGAACAACACCTTCGCCTTGCGGTCCATGCTGATCGTGTATGTCGCCAGCACCAGGTCGGCCCGCCCCTGGAGCAGCACCTTCTCCCGGTCGCCGGCCAGCACGGGGATCAGCTTGAAGCTCTTGCCCAGCCGCCCCGCGACATAACGCGCGACGTCGACGTCGAAGCCCTCGAAGGTGCCGTCCGGCTTGCGGAAGCCGACCGACGGAATGTCGGACCGGACCGCGATGACGAGGGAGTCCTTGTCGACGATCGACTCCCGGCCGCCGGTCCCGCAGGCCGCGGCGACCACCGCGGTCAGGGCCAGCGCCGCTACCAGTGCCCGCTTCAACGGTACTCCTTGAGTCTCGGCCACACCCCGGCGATCACCAGCAGCCCGATCCCGGCGATCGCGAACGGGAGCAGCCGCCACAGGTTGTCCAGCGCGTTCTCGCCGGCGTCGATGGCCCGGTCGAAGGTGCGCTCGTGCCGTTCGGCCAGCGCCACCAGGGCCCGGTCGTAGGCGTCGAACGCGGTGGTGACCGGCCCCAGCTTGGCGGTGACGGCGTCGGCCGTCCGGCCGCCCAGCGCCAGCTGCCGGAAGGAGGTGTCGGCCGCCTGGAAGGCCCGGTACGCCTCCAGCACGCGCCGCCCCTCGGGGCCGGTGAGCTCTGGACCGAGCATGCCCAGGGCGTCGTCGGAGCCGCCGGCCACCTTCGCGTGGTACTGGGTCAGGTTGCCCGACTCGAAGTAGACCACCGACTGCGACTTGTCCAGGAACGTGTGCTCGTAGGTGTCGGCCCGACCCTTGTCCAGCAGGTACCGGCTCTGGTCGCCCTGCATGCTGTTGCTGATCGCGCGGGCCTTGGCCAGCGTCAGCACGGAGTCGAAGCCCTGCGCCTTGGCCGTGCGCAGGTCCTCCTGGTCCTGCCCGAGCACGTTCGCGCCGAGGATCAGCGAGACCGCCGTGGTCAGCGTGGCGGCCAGCAGCGCCGGGCCGAACACCCGGCGGAAGCGCCTGGCCAGGAAGATCTGCAGCCAGATCAGGCAGCCCAGCGCGAGCAGCCCGGCCAGCAGGACCGCGGTCCGCAGCAGCGGGACCATGGCGTTCTTGTCGTCGTAGGTGCGGCGCACGATCGTGCCGCTCTCCAGGGTCAGGTTGTAGGCCTGCGGCAGCAGCACCGACCGCATCAGGTCGGTGGCCTGCCGGTAGGTGCCCACCACGTTGTCCGGCGGCGCGCCGGGGGCGTGCCTGGCCTGCTCGTTCAGCAGGAGGGCCTGCCCGGCGAGGCGTTCGTACCTGCCGAGCCCGTCGAGCACCGACTGCACGGTCCGCCGCGTGGCGGCGTCGTCGCCGGCCAGCTCGAACGCCTTCAGCAGCGCCTGGCTGGCCTCCGAACGCCGCCGCTCGTACCGGGCGACGGCCGCGCCGCGCTGCTGGGCGTACTGCTCGCCCATGACCAGCGCGTTGGCGACCTGGGCGTCCATGTCGCTGAGCGCCAGGTAGAGCCCGGCGGTGGCGACGACCTGCGGCCCGGCGTCGCGGCCGATGACCTGCAGTCCGTCGCCGGCGGTCAGGCTGCCGACCCCGAGCGCCGCGAACAGCAACGCCAGCGCCGCCACGGTGACACCGGAGATGACCCGGATCCGGCCGGGCACGCTGTGGCGCGGTACGGGGGTGACCGTCGCCGGGAGCTGGGGCGCCTGGCTCTGCGTCACGGTCACGGCGTCCCCTCCCTGATGGTGATGACGGTCCAGGCCCCCAGGTGGATCCGGTCGCCCGGCCCGATCCGTACGGGTGTGTTGAGCTGCACGGTCCGGCCGTTGACCTGCGTGCCGTTGGCCGAGCCCGGGTCCACCAGCGTCCAGGTGCCGTCGGGCTGGGCCAGCAGCACCGCGTGCAGGTGCGACACGCCGGGGTCCTCGGGCGGGCCGGTCAGGTCGATCTCCGGCGCCAGGTTCCTGGCCTTGCTGCGCCGTCCGATGCGTACCTGCTCGCCGGCCAGCCCGAACGAGCGCTCAGGACAGTACGGCGGGAAGGCGATGCTCGCCGCGTCGGGACCGCCCTCGGCCAGCACCTTCTCGTAGTAGCCGCGGTCGGCGGCCGTGACGGCCTCCCAGCGCGCCCCCAGCACGGGGATCGGGACCGGGGACCCGGCACCGGTGAAGTCGTGGCCGCACACCTCGCAGAACTGCCCGGCCCGCGGCGTCTGGCAGACGGGACAGGCGTCGTCGCCCCCGCCCCCGCTCCCACCGCCTGTGGCCTGAGGCTGCGGCGGGACCACGGCCGTGCCGCCCATCTGCGCGCCGCAGACGTCGCAGTAGTCGTCGGAGCCGGAGGCGTGCCCCTGGGGACAGGTCGCCATCAGCCTTCGCCCTTACGCAGCCGGGACGTGCGGACCGAACCGGTGTCCAGCTCGATCTCATCGGCCTTGTCCACATTTCTGCGCAGACGTGCCGTACCGGTCGCGGGATCGACCTCCACGACCTTCTCCAGCAGCCGGGCGGTGTCCTCACGGCCCGACTCGGTGGCCAGCTCCTTGGCCTTGGCCAGGCGGGCGGTCGCGGTGTGCACGTCGCCGGCGGCGCGGGCGCTGAGACCGTCCTGGATGAGCTCGTGCAGTTCGGCCTGCCCGGTGTAGTGGGCGACCTTCCTGTTGAGCTGCGTGGACTGCGCCAGGTCGTCGGTCCACTGGGCCAGCACGTTGCCGCTGGCCACGACGTCCTGGGTGTCGGGGCGTACCAGCTTCACCCAGCCGGCCCTGATCTCCTGGCCGATCTGGCCAGGCGGCACCTCGACGCACAGGTGGTACTCGCGTTCCTCCTGGCCCCACGAGCCGGTCGGGTAGTCGCCGGTCAGCGGGTTCACGTCGGCGCGCTTGCCGGTCAGGTCGAGCAGCGTGGGGGAGACCTGCTTGACGAACTTCAGCGTGGCCGTCTGCGGCACCCATACCCGCAGCGACAGGTCGGCCACGGTCTTGCTCATCGACGTCTGCGTGACCCGGCGGAAGAACTCGGCCAGATCGCTCTGGTTCCGTACGAAATCAAACGAGCCGAGCATCGCCTCGGCCACCTTCCGCAGCTCGGCGGGCACCCAGTCGTCGCCCACGCCCAGGCTGTCGCAGACGAACTTGCCGCTCCAGCCCTGCAACACGGAGGCGAACACCTCGGGACGCTCGTTGTTCTGCCCGTCGGTCATCAGCAGCGCGTGCCTGATCGCGTTCGGGTGCCCGCTCAGCAGGTGACCGGCCAGCTTCAGCCACTCGCCGATGGCGGTGCCGCCGTGCGCGAGCAGCCGGGTGATCGCCCGTTCGGCCTCGGCGCGGGTGGCGGGCGTGGCCCTGGCCAGGGTCGCGCCGCCGGGGTAGACGACCTTGGCCTTCTCGGTCCCGGCGATCACCGCGAAGTACACGCCGTCGCGCAGGGCGTGCACGGCCGCCGCCGCGGCCTGCCTGGCCTCGCGGATCTTGCCGCCGCTCATCGAGCCCGAGGTGTCGACGATGATGACCTCGGCCGCCTCGGTGGGCGCCGCCTGGGTGAAACCGCCGCCCGAGGAGCTCACGGTGAGGATCGCGTGCACCTCACGGGCGTCGGTGGACAGGTATTTGTTCTGGTCGATGTTCAGCGTGAACGTGGGCTGGTCACCCATGTGTTGCTCCTAGGGGGATGAGAACGATCGTCACGTTGTCCTGGCCGCCGGAGGCCAGCGCGTGGCGCAGCATCTCGCGGGCCATGTCGAGCGGGGTCCCCGCCTGGGGGAACCGGTAGCCGTCCAGGTAGCGCCACAGGCCGTCGCTGCAGACCAGCAGCAGGCCGGGCGCCCCCGGGGCGAGCGTGCGCACATGCAGCGACACCTCGCCGGAGTCCGCGCCGAGCCAGGCGGTGATCTCGCCGGTCGGCACCACGTCGTCCTCGGTCAGCAGCACGCCCTGCCCGGGGTCCTCGCCCGGCAGCCAGTACGCCCGCGTGTCGCCCGCCCAGCTCAGCGTGATCCCGCCGGGCCCGGCGACCGCGGAGACGTACGTGCAGGCGGGGGCGTCGTGCACGGAGGTCGCCAGCGCCGCGACGGCCTTCCCGGCCAGCTCGAACGCCTCCTGCGAGGACAACCCGGCGGCCAGGGCGGCGCCCGCGGTGGACACCGCCGCGGCCGAGGCCTCGTCGGCCCGCGGCGAGCTGCCCACGCCGTCGCACACCACCGTCACGACGCCGTCGCCGGTCGCCAGCAGCGCCATCGCGTCCTCGTTGCGGGCCCGCCGCAGCCCACGGTCGGTCACGGCGGCGGCCCCGCCGTCGAGCACGGTCTCGGCGTGGTCCCTGCCGGTGGGCTGCCGGGCGCCGCAACGTTCGCAGTAGCCCTCCTGGTCCACCGCCGCCGCGCCGCAGGAGGTGCAGGTGGGCGCGCCGAGCGCGTGCCCGCACCGCTCGCAGTAGAGGTCCCCCTGGACGACGGGGGACTCGCACACCGGGCAGGCCCGGCTCGCCAGGGGTTCCATCACAGCCACGTCCTCGGTCGTACGGCGTTCGCCTCGTCGATGAGCGCGTGGCGTTCCTGGCGGGAGCCGGCCGCCACCGCGAGCTTACGGAAGATCGACTCCAGTCGCCTGCGCAGCCCGGACTCGGTGAAGTCGGCCTCGGCCAGCTTCGTCCCGGGCGGCGCGGGGTTGTTCTCCAGCCAGTCCAGCGCGCAGCGCAGCAGCTCGGCGGTGAGCCGGTCGCGGCGGCGCGGATCGAGGTCGACCAGGTTGGCCAGCCGTCCGGCCGCCGCGACCAGGTCACCCGCGCCCACCGTGCTCAGGTCGGTCCGGCGGAACACCGAGGCGGCCAGCGCCACCTGCGCCGCCACCCGGTAGCTGGAGGTGGGCGGCACCTCGTCCAGCACGCCCATACGGCCCGTCCTGGCCAGCCCGAACGCGGCGCTGACGTAGGAGTGGTCGGTCCGCCAGACGGCGTTGTACCAGTGGGTCGCCTGCCGGCCGGCGCACTCCAGCGCGAACGCCAGCGCCAGCTTGGGCGCCGGCTCGCCGGGCAGCGCCGACACGCACGCGTCGAACATCGACACCGCGGTGTCCACCTGCCGCGCGGCCAGCGCCAGCACCCCGCGGTACCAGGTGATCCGCCAGTCGCCGGGAAGCTGCCGGTCCAGCTCGGACAGCGCCGCCGGGGTCTCGGCCGCGGCCACCTCGGCCAGCAGCCTGGCCCGCATGAGCCGCGTCTCGGGCGTCGGCGGCATCGCCGAGAGCCGGTCGAACAGCTCCTTGCCGTCGAACCCGAGCAGGCCCGCCAGCGCGCCGGCCGCCGGGTCGAGCGGATCGACGTGCGGCACCGGCAGCTCGACCGCGACCCGGGCCGGGTCGAGCGGCTCGAACACCTCGTGCCGCGCCTGCGACAGGGCCGTGCCCACGGCCGAGCGCTCCGGCCCGAACAGAGTCGAGGGCGCCGGGAAGGGCACGCCGTCCTCGGCCGCGCTGATCTCCCGCAGCACGCCGACGAGCTGCTCCTCCATCTCCCAGGCGCTCTCGAACCTGTCGGCCGGGTTCGGCGCCGTGGCCCTGCGCAGCAGCCGCGCGAACGACTCGTGCCCGCAGTCCTGCGGCAGCGGATTGGCCACCCCGCCCTTGGCCGGGCTCCAGGAGGGGATCGTCAGCACCGCCAGCGTCCTGGCCACGGTGTAGAGGTCGGAGGCCACGGACGAGGGCCGGGTGTCCAGCTCGGGCGCGTGATAGCCGACCGTCGCCCACGACGTGCCCGGCGGGGAGCCGGCCGGCTGGACGGCGCCCAGGTCGATCAGCTTGAGCCGCCGGCCGACCCTGATCACGTTGGCCGGCTTGAGGTCGCAGTAGACCAGGCCGTTCTCGTGCAGGTAGCCGAAGGCGTGCAGGATCTCGCGGCCGTAGACCAGGGCCTCGCGCAGCGGCAGCGGGCCCTGACGGCGCAGCTCGTGCAGGGACTGGCCGCCGACGTACTCCATGACGATGTAGCCGAGGCCGGCCGAGCGCTGGAAGTTGAAGATCTTGACGATGTTCGGGTGGTCGACCGTGGTGAGGAACTTGCGTTCGGCCTCGGCCGCCGCCAGCGCCTCGGCGTCGTTGGTGTTGAGCAGGCCCTTCAGTACGACCCATCGGCCGTCCAGGTTCTCGTCGGCGGCCAGGTAGATCCAGCCGAGACCGCCGTGCGCCAGGCACCCGAGCACCCGGTACTGGCCGGCCACCAGGTCGTCCTTGGCCAGCTTCGGCGTGAAGGAGTACGAGGTGCGGCAATGCGGGCAGAAACCCTCCGTCAGCCCGGGACGTCCCTGCCGGGACCGGCCCACCGGCTCGCCGCAGGCCGGGTTGGCGCAGAACCGTTTCTCCTCCGGCACCTGCGGATCGGCCATCACGGCCGTGGCCGGATCGCGGTACGGCACGGACGGCAGGTCCGCGATGCCGCCCAGCACCCCGGCCCGTGACCTGCCGCTGCCGCTCACCGGCGAACTCAGCGACCGGCTCACCGGCTGGGTGTTGACCGGCCCCGAGAGCGGCCCCGAGGCCGGTCCCGATCCTTGCTGGGGGACGGACGCCGGCGCGGGGGACGGCGCGGCCGCGGCGTTGCCGCACAGGTCGCAGTAGCCGTCCTCGATGGTGCCGGTGCAGCCCGGCTGCGCGCAGCGGGTCATGGCTTACCTCCGTGTATCGCGCGCTGGTAGGTGTCGACCGCGGCGGCCGCCTCGGTCAGGTCGCAGGGAGCGCTCCACAGCAGGGCCCGTGCCCGCTCGAAGCAGGCGGAGGCGGCCGGGTCCTCGGCCATGCCCTTGCGCACCGCCATGGCCTGGCAGGCGCCGAGCCGGCCGCGTAACTCGTCGCGCCTGCCGACCAGCCCGTACAGGGCCTTGGCGGTGGCCCTGGCCCGGTCGGCGGCCTTCTCCGCCTCGTTCTCCAGGCTCGCCAGCCTTCTGGCGCGTACCACCCAGGTGTCGGCCGAGACGTCGAGCGCGTCCAGGCCGCCGGTCAGCTCCTCGACCCGGCTGCGCGGGCTGGCCTGCGGCGGCAGGGCGATCTTGACCACGACCGCGCCGTGGGCCAGCCTGGCCTCGCTCTCGGCGCCGCGTACCCGGTCGAGGGCGGCCAGCAGGTTCTCGCGGCGGGCGGCGTACTCGCGCTTGACCACGATCGCCTGGTCGACCTCCGCGCGGACCTCGGCCAGCACGCGGGCGACCCCGCCGAGGTCGGGGCCGACGCCCGCGCCCAGCGGGTCGGTCAGCAGGGCCGCGCGCATCCGCCGCAGCTCGGACTCCTGCGCGGCCAGGTCGACGCTCTCGCCCAGCTCACGTTCCAGGTCGCGGATCTCGCGCAGGTCGCGTTCGGCGTCGTCGAGCCGGGGCAGTACGGCGTTCCACACGGCGTCGATGTCGTTGAGCGCCGAGGTGGCCTCGCGGAAGGCGCCGTCCATCCGGGCCACGGTCTCGTCGAGGGTCAGCCGCTCGTCGGCGTCCGGCAGCAGCGAGCGCTGCTCGACGGGTTTGGCCGCGGCCCGGAGCACGACGGACGTGCCGGACAGCAGCTCCGTGAGCTGCGCCAGCTGCTCCGCGCCCAGCTTCGCCCGGGTGGCCCTGACCTGCTCGGCATCGCGCAGTACGGCCCGATAGGCGTCGTTCAGCAGCCACAGCCGGCCCAGCGCGGCCTGTACGGCGGCCCACCGCCGCCCGGTCACCCCATCCAGCGCGGCGCCCTTGAGCAGCTGGTAGGTGGTGTGGGATTCGAGATCGAGCAGGTCGCCGGAGATCCGGTCGCGTTCGTCGGCCCGAGCGCGCAGCGCGTACTCGGCGCCCTCCCTGCTCATGGGTGGTCCCAGACTCATCACGCTCCCCGTGAAGAGGGCCCCCGATGCCCCGTGGTCCTACCGGCTCAACGGGATGCCTGACCGGTTGGTTCCAAAGGGTAGGGGTGACCCTGACTTGTCCCTGATTCAACCCTCGCTCACCTGCAAACGGCTTAAAGGATCTCTTACCGTGGAGACATGGCACGCATTCTTCTGATCATCGCCGCGATCATCGCCGCACTGCTCCTCATCGGCCCGCTCGTGGGCTTCGTCTTCACGCTTCTCAAGTGGGCTCTCATCATCGGCGCCGTGGTCTTCGGTGTCACGCTCGTCTCGAAGTGGGCCAAGAGGACGTAGCTTCCGCCCGCTTCCCAAGGCATAGTGAGTGAATGGAGGCGCGGCCGGCGGTTGACGATGCCGCGCTCGGGCGCGAGGCGCTGGCCGTGCTCGAGGCGAACTGGACGGGCAGCGGCACCGTGCCCGCGCCCGGCCTGTACCCCCACCAGTGGAGCTGGGACTCCGCCTTCGTCGTCATCGGCCTGGCCAGGCACCGCCCCGAACGCGCCCGCGAGGAACTGCTCAGCCTGCTGAGCGGCCAATGGGCGACCGGAATGGTCCCGCACATCGTCTTCCACACCCGCGAGGCGTACTTCCCCGGGCCGTCCGTCTGGCGCTCGCAGGAGCACGAGTCCGCGCCCAGGGTCTGCACCTCCGGGCTCACCTCGCCGCCGCTGCAGGCGCTGGCGCTGCGGTGGCTCTACCGGCACACCGGCGACGTGGGGTTCGTCCGGCGCGCGTTCCCGCTGCTCGTCGCCCAGCACCACTACCTGGCCTCGGCCCGCGACCTCGGCGGCGCCGGCCTGGCGGCGATCGTGCACCCCTGGGAGTCGGGCATGGACGACAGCCCGGCCTGGGACCAGCCGCTCGGCGCCCTGCCGGCCATCGGTTACGGCTACCACAACGCCGAGCCGGCCGAACGCCACCCCGACAGCGACCACGACCGCTACGTCTGGCTGGCGATGCGCTACCGCGACGCCGGCTACCGCGCCGAGTACCTGCGCGACGAGCACCCGTTCGCCGTCGAGGACCCGATGTTCAACGGCATCTGGCTCGCCTCCTGCCAGGCGCTGGCCGAGCTGGCGCCGGTGGCCCGCGCCGATCCCACGCCCCACGCCGAGCAGGCCGAACGCATCAGGCAGGCCATGCTCGACCGGCTCTGGGACGGCTGCTTCTACCCGCGCGACCTGCGTTCCGACCGGCTGATCAAGGTGTGCACGGTCGGCGCGTTCGGCCCGCTGCTCGATCCGGGGTTGCCCAGCGACCACCTGCACGCCTGCGTCGAGGTATTGGAGTCGGCCCGGTTCATGGGCGCGACCGGCTATCCGGTGCCGAGCTGCGAGATCCGCGCCGCCCAGTTCGACCGCACCCGCTACTGGCGCGGGCCGTCCTGGGTGAACACCAACTGGCTGTTACGCCGGGCCGCGGACGTCCACTCGCTCGACCAGCTCGGCCGGCAGCTCACCAACGGCACCCTGCGGCTCGTCCGGCAGGCCGGGTTCCGCGAGTGCTTCGACCCCTTCGACGGCAGCGGACGTGGGTGCAGGGACTTCTCGTGGAGCGCGGCGCTCACCCTCGACCTGCTCGCCGATACCGTGGAGGTATGAGCATCTTTCGCCGCCTGCCCGCCGACGTGCGCCGATCCCTGGACACCCGGCCGGGGGAGCGGGTGCTGACGTTCACCGAGACCGGCGACGGTCATCTGGTGGCCACGAACCTGGCCCTGTTCCTGTCGGACGGGACGCGGGTGCCGTACGAGGAGATCGACAAGGCGTCGTGGGACGACGAGGGGCTGCGGGTCGTCACCACCGCCGGTGAGCGTCACTTCGAGCGCGTCGCCGAGCCGCGGATGGTGCCGGAGACCATACGCGAACGGGTGAACTCCACCATCGTGGTCAACAAGCGCGTCAGCCTGCCGGGACGCGGCGGCGTACGGCTGGTGGCCCGGCGCCCGCCGGGCGGAGAGGTGCTGGGCTGGACCCTCGTCTTCGACGAGGGGCTCGATCCCGACGATCCCGGGCTGCGCGCGCAGGCCGAGCAGGCTTTGGAAGGCGTCCGGCGCAGCATGGGCGTGTGATCCCTCACACGCCCGTGCCGCGCCGGATCACGGGGCGGGCCTCAGTACGGGATGCCGGTCTCGCGGGACCTCCTGTCCGCGAGATCCTCCTCGGGCCACCCGATGCCGGTCTCGGACTTGTCGCGGCCGTCGGAGCCGAGGAACGGGATCCGCTGCTGCAGCGTCCCGCCCACCTTCTCCCTGGCCGCTCCCGCCAGTCTTGACGCCTGCGCGCCGACCACACCCGCGGCCTCCTGGACCCTCGGGCTGTCGGCCACACGCTGGGCCGCCCGCTTGATCTGTTCGTACCGCTCGCGCCCGGCCCGGCTGCCGAGCACGTAGCCGACGGCCAGACCAACCACGAATGTCATCCGATAACGCATCTTGCACCTCCGCTGTCTCCGGGCCTACCCCAGTTGCGATGCGACACGCACTCCCGGAGTGCGCTAATCTATTCCTGCGCACGACGGAAGGGCCCAACAAGCCCGACCAGCAGGGCGAACGTACGATCCCGCGTAGCTCAACGGCAGAGCAGCCGGCTGTTAACCGGCAGGTTATAGGTTCGAGTCCTATCGCGGGAGCTGCGGTCAAACAGTAGTTTGGCAACTCAGGCCCCCGATCTGGAGACAGATCGGGGGCCTGAGTCGTTTCCGGGGTGAGCGCCTGTCGTGATCGGTCGCGTGCTCAAAGTCCTCGGTCGCGAGCGAACTTCTCTCGATCGAGGAAGTACTCAGAAGCGTTGCTCGTGGCCTTGACGACAGCGGGCTCCTCAAGGGGGGCGGGCCATATCTGAAGGTAGTGGTCGTCGACGCCGTCGTCCCTTGCGCCTTCCCAATCCATGTTCTTGACGTGATATCGAATGCGGTAGGTTCCGGGCCCGGCCGGAAGGGATGGCAGAGGATGCGTCACGGCCGCGTCGAAGGTGAATCCGCTCATCTCCACTTCGCCTGAGATGGAGACGTAGCCGATTTCCGCGATGTCCTCGTATGTGGCGAGATCTGCTCCGGGGTCGCGGTCGGCGATCGTCACGGTGAAGTCGGCCGGTCCGCACTGGTGGGTGATGTGAAGGGTGGCCCAGCCCGGCTCGACCTCGATGAAACCGGCGGACTGGACCGGTGTGTCGGCACACCCGTCGAGATCCTTGTCCCCCAGACCGGCGACGCCGCAGTCGGAGACTTCGACTGTCAGGCGTACGGTGCGAGTCCCTTCGTTGTTCATGAAGGGGGAGCGTAAACGCTGCCACCGACAAGGTCGTTCGGGGTGTGGAAGTGGCGCTCGGCTTTGTGGGGGTTGTTTAATCCGGTGGAATGAGGCGCTTATCTGAGCGGTTGGGTCTTTCTTCGTTGGTCGTCGCCTGTCTGGCCATGTTCGCGGGTGTGCCGTTGAGGGTGAGGCTGGGGGCGCCGGGGCGGACGATGCTGGCTCTGGGGATCGTCGCGGTGGTGCTGGCGTGGCCGGGCGTGTGGAGGAGGGCCACTGTCTCGACGGTGTCCAATCGCAGTATGTCGGTGGCGGGGCTGGTGGTGGGGGTGCTGGCGGCCGGGATCGGCGTGGTGAACCTGGTGCTGGATGAGGTGATCGGCTGAGGGCTTCGGGCGGGTCGGCGGGACGTGCTGGGGGCTCGGGCGGCGGCTGTCGTGAGTGGGGCTCGGGGGAAGCTGAAGATCACTTCGGGTGCCTTAAGGCTCGCTTCAGGGGGTGCGGGTGATCCTCGGGATGGTCGAAATCATCTCGGGGAGGAGAATCCCATGTTCAAGCGACGTATCGCCGTCGTCGGCACCGCCGTGCTGCTCGGGCTGGCGGGCATGGCGGGGGCGGCGCTGGCCGACGACGGTGGTGGGAGCAGGTGGCGCGGGTCGGTCGTGACCGAGGCCCGGCCCGTCGGGAAGCTGGTGTGCTGGACGGGTGAGGGCGAGCGGGTCAGGTTCTCCAAGGTCAAGGTCGCCGAGTTCGTCGAGGAGGACGTGATCGGTCCCGAGCTCGCTGAGGTGGTGAGCGGGGAGAAGGTCCTCGCCACGGATCGGTTCTCGGTCAGCGTGCCTGCGGCCGAGCTGCCGCGCAAGGTCGTCAAGCACCGGTTCCGTGGTCGCGTCGTCCACCTGACCTGCGTGGTGGATGGTCGTTCCGACGACGTGCTGCGCTGATCCGGAGGCCCGCTTCCGTTGAGGCGGGTGGATGTGCGGTCCCCTCCGCCGGGGCGCGCCCGGGGAGGCGCGCGTTCGGCGGAGGGGGTCGTTCTGCCCGGGTGGGGGATTTACCGGGTGTAGTGGGTGCGTTACGGGATTTGTGGGTTGCGGGGACAAAGGTGGGGTTGGGGCGGGAAGATGGGGGTGTCGGTCGTTGTGGTCGGCAGCCGCGGGAAGTCGTGACGGTGGCGTGGAGAGGGCGCCGCCGGCAGGACGTGTCGCCGACCCGGAATCGGCGGGGCGCTCCGCTGACGGGAATGTGTTGGTTGCCGCGTGCGTACCTGGATCAGGTCTTTGCGTCCCTTCGATGTTCATGCCGTGCACGCGCTGTTCGGGCGCACCACGGACGTCCGCGAGGCAGAGCGTTTCATCAGGCTCTTCCACGCCGAGAACCCCTCCGCCGGCGGCCTGCCGGCCCGGCTGCGTGACGTCGCCAGAGACGTCGCCCGCCACGGCACGTACGTCCACACCTTCGAGGAGCTGGAGTTCGGCGCGCGGGTCGCCTGGCGCAACAGCGGCCGGTGCATCGGACGCCTGTACTGGCGTTCGCTGAAGGTACGCGACCGGCGGGAGGTGGCGACGGCCGAGGGCGTGGCGGTGGAGTGCGTGGCCCACCTGCGGGAGGCGACGGGCGAGGGACGGATCAGGCCCACCGTCACCGTCTTCGCCCCGGACACCCCGGCCATGCCGGGCCCGCGGGTGCTCAACGACCAGCTCGTCCGCTACGCCGGGCACCGTCTGGTCGGCGGCGGCGTCCTCGGCGACCCGCGCAACGTCGTGCTCACCGACGCGGCCAAGGAACTGGGGTGGCGTGGCGGGCCGGGGCGGTTCGACGTGCTGCCGCTGATCGTACGGGCCGGGCTCGGGGACCCGCTGCTGTGCAACCTGCCGGGCGACGCCGTGCTGGAGGTGCCGCTGCGACACCCGGAGTACGGGTGGTTCGCCGAGCTGGGGCTGCGCTGGCACGCCGTTCCGGTCATCTCGGACATGTGCCTGGAGATCGGGGGTGTGTGCTACCCGTGTGCGCCGTTCAACGGCTGGTACATGGGCACCGAGATCGGGGCGCGCAATCTGGCCGACGCCGACCGGTACGACCTGCTCCCGGAGGTCGCCGCGCGCCTCGGGCTGGACACCTCCACCGAGCGCTCGCTGTGGCGCGACCACGCGCTGGTGGAGCTCAACGTGGCGGTGCTGCACTCGTTCGAACAGGACGGGGTGACGATCACCGACCATCACACCGAGTCGCGGCGCTTCCTGACCCACCTGGAACGCGAGGAGCGGGCCGGACGCCGCTGCCCGGCCGACTGGTCGTGGATCGTGCCCCCGCTGTCGGGCGGCGCCACCCCGGTCTTCCACCGGTACTACGACACGTGCGAGCTGACCCCCGCGTACGTGCACCACCGGCCCACCCACTGACCGGCTTGCCAGCCCGGCCCAGAACATGGTTCGGTTGGGGCATGGCGGAACTTGTGCTCTCATCGTCCGACCAGGGCGTGCTCACGCTGACCTTCAACCGTCCCGACACGCTCAACGCCTGGACGGACGCCATGGGCCGGCGCTACTTCGACCTGCTGGCACAGGCCGAGAAGGACCCCGAGGTCCGGGTGATCGTGGTGACCGGCGCGGGCAAGGGGTTCTGCGCCGGGGCCGACTTCAGGACGCTCGCCGCCATCCAGACCGGCTCCTACGACGAGACCCCCGACCCGAGGCCCAACACGTTCCCCACGACCATCGGCAAGCCGATCATCGCGGCGGTCAACGGGGCCTGCGCCGGGCTCGGCATGGTGCACGCGCTCGTCTGCGACCTGGTCTTCACGGCCGAGGAGGCCAAGTGGACGACGGCGTTCCCGCGCCGCGGCCTGGTCGCCGAGTACGGCCTGTCGTGGGTGCTGCCGCGCATCATGGGCCAGCAGCGGGCCATGGACATCCTGCTGTCGGGCCGGGTGTTCACCGGCAGGGAGGCGTACGAACTGGGGCTGGTCAACCGGGCGGTGCCGGGGGAGACGCTGCTGGCCCAGGCGCACGAGTACGCGAAGGAGCTGGCCGTGCACAGCTCCCCGGCGTCCATGGCGGTGATCAAGCGGCAGGTGTGGAACGACTGGGACGCCACCCTTGAGGAGTCGGCCAGGAAGGCCGTCCACGAGATGATGGCCTCCTTCGGGCGGCCCGACTTCGCCGAGGGCGTCGCCAGCTTCCTCGAACGGCGCGCGCCCGACTTCCCGCCGCTCTAGAGCCACGCCGTCGCCGCCCGGCGGCGGGTCCCCCAGGTTAAACGGCGAGGTCGGCAGGGTAGGCCAGGGCTTGTCCGAGGCGTACCGGCATGCCGGCGACGCCGGGCACGGGGGATCATCGGGGGGCGCGGTGCAAGCTTTCGTCATGCGGGAGATCGGCCAGGTCGGTTTCCTGGACAAACCCGTGCCGCGGCCCGGTCCACGTGACGCCGTCGTACGCACCACCAGCGCGCTCATCTGCACCTCCGACTCCCACACGGTCAGAGGCGGCATCGGGCCGCGGGAGAACCTGACGCTCGGGCACGAGGGCGTCGGCGTGGTGCACGAGGTGGGCGACGAGGTACGGGACTTCCGGCCGGGCGACCGGGTCCTGGTGGGCGCCATCACCCCCGACTGGGGCGACCCGGCCTCCCAGAACGGCCATCCGTCGCAGTCGGGCGGCCCGCTCGGCGGGTTCAAGTTCGCCAACTCCAAGGACGGAGTCTTCGCCGAGTACTTCCACGTCAACGAGGCCGACGCCAACATGGCGAAGATCCCGGAGGACGTCCCGGACGAGCGGGCCGTCTACTGCGCCGACATGCTCTCGACCGGCTTCATGGGCGCCGAGAACGGCAACATCCCCATCGGCGGGACGGTCGCCGTGCTCGCCCAGGGCCCGGTGGGTCTCATGGCCACCGCGGGCGCCAGGCTGCGCGGCGCCGGCCTGGTCATCGGGGTCGAGTCGGTGCCCGGCCGGCAGAAGCTCGCCCGCCACTACGGCGCCGACGAGATCGTCGACTTCGCCACCGAGGACGTCGTCGGGCGCGTGCTCGACCTGACCGGCGGCCAGGGCGTGGACACCGCCGTCGAGGCGCTCGGCGCGGACGTGACCTTCCAGACCGCAGTCAAGATCATCAAGCCGGGCGGCACGGTGTCGAACACCGGCTACTACGGGGAGGGCGAGTTCGTCCGCATCCCGCGTGTCGAGTGGGGCGTCGGGATGGCCGACAAGACGATCGCGACCGGCCTGTGCCCCGGCGGCAGACTCCGCATGGAACGCCTGCTGCGCGTCCTGAGGGGCGGGCGGCTCGATCCGACGCCCATGACCACCCACACGTTCCGCTTCGAGGAGATGGAACGGGCCTTCGAGGTCTCGGACAAGAAGCTCGACGACGTGGTGAAGGTGTTGATCACCTTCTCGTGACGCAAGCCGATCATCGGACGGACACGGCGACGAGCGCCCCCCACTCCGCCGGCACGTGGCACGGAGGAGAACGCCAGGCATGCTCGACCTCGACCCGCCCTTCCGCCCGGTGCGCCGCCGGGAGGGCTATCTGGCGCTGGAGGACCTGGGCCTCATCGGCGACGGCACGACGGCGGCGCTGGTCGGCGTCGACGGCTCGATCCCGTGGTTGTGCCTGCCCACCTTCGACAGCGACCCGCTGCTGTGCGGCCTGCTGGACCACCGGCGCGGCGGCCACTTCACGCTGACCCTCGACGACCTGCTGGAGGCCAGGCACTACTACGAGCCGGACACCGCGGTGCTGGTCACCGAGCTGCGCGGCCCGGACGGCCTCGTCCGCATCACCGACGCCCTGGCCCTGCGCGCGGGCGCCGACCTCAGCGACGACGCGGGTGGGGGCCGGGGCGAGCTGGTCAGGTCCGCGGTCGTCCTGGACGGGAGCGTACGCCTGCGGGCCGAGCTGGAGCCGCGCGGCGGCGGCCAGGTCCGGGTGCTCGGCAGCGGTCTGGAGGTGCGCGCGTCCCGGCGGCCCGACCTGCGGCTGCACCTGCGGTCCAACCGGCCGCTGAACGGCCTGCGCACGGACCACGACCTCCGGCAGGGGGACCGGCTCGACCTGGTGCTGTCGTGGGGACGCATCCACCGCCACCACCGGTTCGACGCCGAGGCGATGGTACGGCAGACGGCCGACGCCTGGCGGCGCTGGATGCTCGCGTGCGGCTACCACGGCCCGCAGGAGGCGCTGGTACGGCGTTCGGTGATCACGCTCAAGCTGTGCGACGACTGGGTCAACGGCTCGCTGGTCGCGGCGCCCACGTCCTCCCTGCCCGCGCCCGTCGGCGGGGTGCGCAACTGGGACTACCGGTACACGTGGATCCGCGACGCCGCGTACGCGGTCTTCGCGCTGCGCCGCGTCGGGTTCGAGGAGGAGGCCGACGGTTTCCTCGGCTGGGTGCTCGACGCCTTCGAGCAGAGCGGCCGGCCGCGGATCATGTACACGCTGCGCGGCGACCCCATCCCCGAGGAGATCCTCGATCCCGGCCTGGAGGGTTACCGGCGTTCGGCGCCGGTGCGCTGGGGCAACGGCGCCGCCGACCAGCGCCAGCACGACGTCTACGGCGAGGTACTGGACTGCGCCGACCAATGGCTGCTTCCCGGCCGGGAGCTCCAGCCCGCGCTGTGGGCGGGCCTGTCGGAGCTGGCCGAGGCCGCCGGGCGCACGTGGCGGGAACCGGACCAGGGCATCTGGGAGGTACGCAGCCAGGGCCGGGTCTTCACGTACTCCGCGGGCATGTGCCAGGTGGCGCTGGACCGGGCCGCGGCCATCGGCGAACGGCTCGGGCTGGCCGGTCCGATCGCCAGGTGGCGGGCCGATGCCGAGGAGCTGCGCCGGCTCATCCTGGACCGGGCGTGGAACGAGGAGGCGCGATGCCTGAGCGAGCACCTGGACGGCGGCGGCGGCCTGGACGCCAGCCTGCTCGCCCTGCCGCTGCGCAAGGTCGTGCCGGCCGGCCATCCGCGCATGGTGGCCACCACCGCCGCCGTCGCCGAACGCCTGTCGGCCGGCGACGGCCTGCTCTACCGCTACCTGCACGGGCAGTCGCCCGACGGCCTGCCCGGCGACGAGGGAGCCTTCCTGCTGTGCAGCTTCTGGCTGGTGGACAACCTGGTCATGCAGGGCCACCGGGACCGCGCCGAGGAGCTGTACGCCTCCCTGTGCGCCCGCGCCAGCCCGCTCGGCCTGCTCCCGGAGCAGATCGACCCGGCCACGGGAGCGTTCTTGGGCAACTTCCCGCAGGCGTTCAGCCACATCGGGATCATCTCCAGCGGCGTCAACCTGGCGCGGGCGGGCGCCGGCCAGGGCTAGGCGAGGCGGTGGGCGCCCTTGGCCGCGGTGGCGGACAGGAAGCGCGGGGCACGGAAGCCGCGCTCGGCGTAGGCGGCCGAGACCGACTCGCGCACGTTGTCCAGGCGGTCCTGGGCGACCAGGGCGATGGCCGAGCCGCCGAAGCCGCCGCCGGTCATCCTGGCCCCGCGGGCGCCGCCGCGGAAGGCGGCCTCGACGGCCACGTCCAGCTCCGGCGAGGAGACCTCGTACTGGTCGCGCAGGGACAGGTGGGAGGCGTTGAGCAGGGCGCCGATCTCGGTGACCTTGCCCGCGCGCAGCAGGCCGATCAGGGCCTCGACGCGGTGGTTCTCGGTGACGACGTGCATGACGCGCTTGCGTTCGGCGCCCTGGAGGTGGTCGAGGGCCGCGGCCAGGTCGGTGACGTCGCGCAGGGACGCCACGCCGAGCTTGCGGGCGGCCGACTCGCACTCGGCGCGGCGCTTGGCGTACTCGCCGCCGGCGTGCTCGTGGTGCACCTGGGTGTCGATGATGAGGATGCCGAGGCCCTCGGCGGCCAGGTCGAGCGGGATGTTCCTGGAGCCCAGCGAGCGGCAGTCGAGGAACAGCGCGTGGCCCTCCTCGCACAGGGCCGAGGCGGCCTGGTCCATGATGCCGCACGGCATGCCGACGAAGTCGTTCTCGGCCCGCTGGCTGAGCAGGGCGATCTCCATCGGCGTCAGGCCCAGCCCGTGGACGTCGTCGAGCGCGGAGGCGACGGCCACCTCCAGCGCGGCGCTGGAGCTGAGCCCCGCGCCCTGGGGCACGTCGCCGTCGACGGCGATGTCCGCGCCCGCGACCCGGTCGCCCAGCATGGCCAGCACGCCGACGGCGTAGCGGGCCCAGCCGGTCGCCTCCTCCCTGGCCGACAGCTCGATCGGGCCGCCGGGGGACTGGAGGGACAGCAGGCGGATGGTCTGGTCGGTACGCGGCGTGACGGCGGCGCTCACACCCCACGGCACCGCGAAGGGCAGGACGAACCCGTCGTTGTAGTCGGTGTGCTCGCCGATCAGGTTGACCCGGCCGGGCGCGCGCCAGACGGTCTGGGGATCGGCTCCGAAGGCGGCACGAAAAGCTTCAGCAACGCGCATAATCCAACACTCCTCAACAAAGGCCCGACCGTAGACTAGCGCCATGGAGGAGCTCCTGGATCCAGCGCTCGGCCAGGTCCGGGTGTTCCTGATGCACGACGACAACAAGCAGCGCAAGCTCAAGTACAACCTGGGCCATCGGCGGCTGCTCACCTTCGGCGGGGCGTACTCCCATCACATCAGGGCCGTGGCGCGGGCCGGACGGCGGCACGGGATCGAGACGATCGGCGTGATCAGGGGCGAGGAGCACCTGCCGCTCAACCCCACGCTCGCCTGCGCGGCCGCCTGCGGGATGACGCTCACCTACCTCGACCGCGCCTCCTACCGCCTCAAGCACACGCCCGAGGTGCACGCGCGGCTGCGGGAGCGGTGGGGGGACGTCGAGATCCTGCCGGAGGGCGGCAGCAACGCGGCGGCCGTACGCGGCTGCGCCGAGCTCCCGCCGGAGATCGGCGTCGACTACGACGTGGTCTGCTGCCCGGTCGGCACCGGCGGCACCCTCGCCGGCATCGCGGCCGGGCTGCCGCCGGGCCGCCGGGCGCTGGGGTTCGCGGTGCTCAAGGGGGCCGGGTTCCTGACCGGCGAGGTGGCCCGCCTCCAGCGCGAGGCGTACGGCCGGACCTGGGACAACTGGTCGGTCAACCTCGACTACCACTTCGGCGGCTATGCCCGCTCGACCCCCGCCCTCGACCGGTTCGCCGCCGAGCACGGCGTCGAGGGCATCTACGTGGCCAAGATGTTGTACGGCGTGCTCGACCTGGCCCGGCAGGGCGCCTTCGCGCCGGGCACCCGCGTCGTGGCCGTGGTGACCGGTCAGCCCTCGACGTTCGTGGCCGCGTGCGGCGCGCCGACCGGTTTCGACTCCGGCGAGCCGCGCTGACGCAGGTAGATCGACGACACCACCATCGACAACACGAAGACGGCCCCCATCACCAGGCCGAGCGAGTTGCCGAACAACCACAGCCGGGCTCCCCACGCCCTGGCCCAGGCGGGGGAGGCGTCGGTGGCGTACGGGCCGATCTGCTCGGCCGCGCGTGCGGCGGGCGTCGGGTCCGCCGCGCAGCCGACGGCCGCCAGGAGCAGAGCCGGCACGACGAACGGAAGTCTCATGCGCCCCTGCTCCCCGCGGGCGATCGGGCATGTGGCCGGCGGGCCGGCTAACCGAGCTGGTCGAGCACCGGGCTGACCAGCGCGTTGAGCTCGCGGGCCAGCACCACCACGGCCCGGTGGGCGCGCTGCTCGACCTCGTCGTGCGGCCCCTCGGGCTCGGGCGGCAGGTCGCCGAGCGGCACCGGCGCCTCGACGAGCATCGTGGCACGCAGGAACGGGATGCGCGCGAGGTCCTGCTGGCTCGGCTCGACGTACTGGCCGAAGGTCTCCTGCCAGCCCAGCCAGCCGCGGTCGCGCCACCAGGCGCGGGACCTGGTCAGCTCCTCGGGGAGCGGCGAGACGAGCCGGACGCGCGCGTAGAGCGTGCCGTCCCAGGTGTTGCGGTGGCAGGTGGCCTCCAGCACGCGCCGGTCCCAGCGCACGTAGCCGGGCATGAGCGAGGGCGGCGTGGCCAGCCGCCAGGCCGCGCACGCGAACCGGACGGGCGCGATGTCACCCCACTCGAACTCGTCGAGGTTCTTGCGCACGTGTACGGCATAGCGCCCGTCACGGTCCCTGTCGAACTCCTGGTCGATCCAGAACGCCTTGCCCATGCCCCCTACGCTACGGCCCGGCGGCGCCTCCCCGGCGGCGTACGGGAGATCTGGGACTTGCCGTGAATTGAATGACCATTTAGGCTCATATGGTCAAACAATTGGAGGACGACGAATGGCCAGAGCGGGCAGGCCGCCGCAGGACCCCGCGCGGCAGGCCGAGCGCGCGCACCGGATCCTCGACGCCGCCGCCGAGCTGATCCTGCGCTGGGGCTACGACAAGACCACGGTCGACGACGTCGCCAAACGCGCCGGGGTCGCCAAGGGCACCATCTACCTGCACTGGAAGACGCGCGACGAGCTGTTCGCCGCGCTGCTGCGGCGCGAGCGGGTGCTCATGCTGGAAGGCGTGCGCGACAGCGCGCCCGCCGCGCTCGGCGAGCTGTTCGGGAGCCTTGCCTCGGCGTTGTTGCGCCGGCCGCTGCTCCACGCGGTCCTGCTCGACGACTCCGAGGTGCTCGGCAAGCTCACCCGGCTCAAGCGGCGCGGCCCGGCGGGCGGCCTCGAACTCGGCGGTTCCTTCGACGCCTACCTGCGCGAGCTGGTCGGGCTCGGTGCCGTACGCGAGGAGCCGAGCGAGCACGTCACCGTGATCGGCTCGATCTTCTACGGCTTCATGTTCCTGCCCGGCGCGCTGCCGGAGTCCGATCGGTTGCCCGACGACCGCGTCGCCGCGCTGCTGGCCGAGACGGTCGAGCGCGCGGTGGGCACGGGACGCGCGCTGCCGCCCGCCGCCGCCGGGGCCGTCGCGCGGGCCACGCTCGACCTCCTCGACGCACTCGCCGACGTCGCCCGGCGCAAACTGGCGACATCCCTGAGCCCTGCTAAGGAGCGCGTGCAGTGAAGGCAGTCATCCCCCTCGACGACGAAGCCGCCGCCGACCTCGGCACCACCGGCGGCAAGGGCGCCTCGCTTGCCCGGCTGGCCGGGGCGGGGCTGCCGGTGCCCGGCGGGTTCGTCGTCACGACGGAGGCGTACCGGTCGTTCGTCGCGCCCTTCCGCGACGAGATCCCCTCAGCCGGCGACCCCGCCGCGCTGTTCGCCGCGCACGAGATCCCGGCCGAGCTGGCCGCGCGGATCACCGCCGCGTACGCCGCGCTCGGCGACGATGTCGCCGTGGCCGTGCGCTCGTCGGCGACCGCCGAGGACCTGCCCGGCATGTCGTTCGCCGGGCAGCAGGACACCTTTCTCAACATCAGGGGCGAGGGCCTGCTGGAGGCGGTCCGCCGCTGCTGGGCCTCGCTGTGGAACGCGCGCGCCGTCGCCTACCGCGAGCGCAACGGCGTCCCGCACGACGACGTGGCCCTGGCCGTGGTCGTCCAGGAGCTGGTGGACGCCGACGCGGCCGGGATCATGTTCACCGCCGACCCGGTCACCGGCGCGCGGGACGAGATCGTGATCAACGCCTCCTGGGGGCTCGGCGAGGCCGTCGTCGGCGGCCAGGTCACGCCCGACACGATCAGCGTCTCGGGCGGCCGGGTCACCGGCTCGCGGGTCGCCGACAAGACCGTCATGACCGTGCGCACCGAGACCGGCACCCGCGAGGAGCCGGTGCCCGAGGACCTGCGCCGCCGTCCCGTCCTCGACCCGCCGCAGGCGCGGGAACTGGCCGCGCTCGGCGAGCGCGTCCAGGCCCTGTACGGCATGCCGATGGACGTCGAGTGGGCCCGGCACGACGGGACGTTCGCGATCCTCCAGGCGCGCCCGATCACCGGCCTGAAGCAGCAGGTCGAGGAGTGGAACGACAGCCTCAAGGGCGACTACCTGTGGACCGGCGGCAACCTGGGCGAGGCCATCCCCGACGTGATGACGCCCGCGACCTGGTCGTTCGTCCGCCTGTTCATCCACGAGGCGATGTCGGCCTCGGCGCTGCCCGGCTTCGACCTGGTGGGCAACATCGGCGGGCGCTTCTACATGAACCTCAGCGTCGTCCACTCCATCGCCGCCGCCCTGGGCATGCGCAGCCGGCTCGGCGCGGTCGAGCAGGTCTTCGGCAAGCTGCCGCGCGGCCTTGAGGTGCCGAAGGTGAGCCTGTCGCGCTGGGAGATCGTCAAACGGGTGTTGCCGTTGGCCGTGAACATCCAGCGGCGGGTGCGCCGGAACCTCAAGGACATGCCGGCCTTCCTCGCCTCCTCCCGGCAGCACTGCGAGGAACTGCGCGAACGCGTCGCCGCCACGTCCTCAGGGCCCGAGCTGGCCGATCTGTGGGCCGCCGCGATCGAGCCCCTCATGGTCACCTCCAGCCGCATGCTGGAGGCCGCCGGACGCCAGGGCGGCGCCACCCTCGTCTGGACCCGCGACCGGCTGCGCAGGCTGATGGGCGAGGTGGACGCCGAAGCCATGCTGACCGGCGTGAACGCCGACGGCGAACTGGCCAGCCTCGGGCCGGTCCTGGGCCTGGGCAGGCTCGCCAGGGGCGAGATCAGCAGGGAGGAGTTCGCGCTGGCGTACGGGCATCGCGGCCCCCACGAGTTCGAGGTCTCCATGCCCCGGCCGGGCGAGGACCCGGCCTGGATCGACACCCAGCTCGCCGGCCTGCGCGACCTGCGGGCCGGCACCGAGGCGCTGCTCGCCCGCCAGGAGAAGGCCCGGCAGGAGGCGTGGGCGAGGTTCGCCGCGCGTTACCCGGGCAAGGAGACCGGGACGCGCGCCCGGGTACGCCGCTGGAACGCGGTCGTCCGCGACCGGGAGACCGCGCGTTCGGAGAACATGCGGGCCTTCTGGGTGTCGCGGGCGTTCGTGGTACGCGCCGGTGAGCTGACCGGGCACGGCGACGACCTGTTCTTCCTGTACCTGGAGGAGATCCTGGACGTGCTGCGAGGGGACACGACGGCCCTCGCCCGGGTGCCGGTACGGCGGGCGACCTACGAACGGTACGCCGCGCTGCCGCCGTACCCGACGGTGATCGTCGGCCGGTTCGACCCCGTACGGTGGGCCGCCGACCCTGACCGCCGGGCCGACGTGTACGACGCCCGCGGGTTCGACGTCCCGGTCAGCGACACCGTGACCGGGTTCCCCGGCGCGCCCGGCGTGGTCGAGGGTGTCGCCAGGGTCATCGCGGGCCCGGAGGAGGGCGACCGGCTCAAGCCCGGCGAGATCCTGGTCACGACCCTGACGAACGTGGGCTGGACCCCCATGTTCCCCCGTGCCGCCGCCGTCGTCACCGACATGGGCGCGCCGCTGTCGCACGCCTCGATCGTGGCCCGCGAGCTGGGCATCCCGGCCGTGGTCGGCACCGGCAACGCCACCATGCGGCTGCGCGACGGCGACCGCGTCCGGGTGGACGGCGAGCGCGGCACGGTCGAGTTGCTGCAGTGAAGGGTTGCCGCGGTGAAAGCGGTGAAAAGACTGGGCCAAGTCGGCCGTCCGCCGGGCCGCGGTGTGTTCACTGTGATGACCATGATCGATCAGTGGATCCCCGACGACGAGCGTGAGCTCGAAGCACGCTGCGCCCGCTTCCGTCTCGCCCTGCTGGGCCTCGACCGCGACGGCCTCCCGCCCGACCCGCATGAGCCCCGGCAGCCGGACGAAGCCGCCTGACCGGCCCGCCCGCCCGGCCCGCCCGCCCGGCCCGCCCGCCCGGCCGGTCAGCCTGGCCGGTCAGCCGCCGACGTGGATGCCGGGCCGCCGCTGCGGATCGGGCTCGATCTTGCGGATGATCTCCCGTACGACCGGGGCGGTGTCGCCGCGGCCCAGGATGAGGTAGCGCAGCAGGTGGACCATCGGCGAGCCCTCGGCCCACTCGAAGTAGCAGTGGGGACGCACCCCGGTGGCGTCGCGCAACGCGAGCAGGACGGCCGCGATCGCGTTGGGCGCCGCCGGGCTCTCCGCGCGCAGCACCCGGTGGCCGCCGACCTCGACGCCGTGCAGCCGCAGCACGTCGCTGAAGCTGGAGGGGTCGATGACGTCGATCTCCAGGAACAACACGTCGGCCCGGCCCGGCACCGGGTTCATGGCGCGCTGCTCGCTCTCCTTGGCCAGGTACTCGGCCACGTCGCCAGGGCCACGCCGGTTGGCGATGATGTTGAGCGCGCCGTCGTGGTCGAGGGAGTCGGTGACGAACCGGCGCGCCGCCTCGTCGAACTCGACGCGGTCGGCCCGCAGCTCGGTCGTGCGCGACACCCGCGAGATCAGCGAGATCGCGACGATGCCGAGGATGAAGAACGCCGAGATGGTGATGCCGTCGGGCTTCTCCCTGATGTTCTCCACCAGCGCGTAGACCAGCACCAGGGTCAGCACGGTGAACCCGACGACGGCCGGGGTCTGGCGGCGGCGGACGGCCGAGATGGTCACCGCGACCGCGCCGGAGACCATCATGGCCAGGATGCCGGTGGCGTACGCGCCGGCCTGGGCGTCCACGTCGGCGTCGAAGACCAGGGTGAGCAGCACGCAGATGACCGTGTAGACCAGCACGACGGGCCGGACGGCCCTGCCCCACTCCGGGGCCATGCCGTACGAGGGCAGGTAGCGCGGCACGATGTTGATCAGGCCCGCCATGGCCGACGCCCCGGCGAACCAGAGGATGAGGATGGTGCTGACGTCGTAGACCGTGCCGAAGCCCTCGCCGAGGCGCTCGTGCGCCAGGTACGCCAGCGCCCTGCCGTTGGCCTGCCCGCCCGGCGCGAACTGCTCGGCCGGGATGAGCACGGTGGTGACGAAGCTGGTGGCGATCAGGTAGACGCTCATGATGAGCGCGGCCACGGTCAGCAGCTTGCGGGTGTTGCCGATGCGCGAGCGCAGCCGCTGCTCGGGGTCGTCGCCCTGGGCGGCCACGAGGGGCATCATGCTGACGCCCGTCTCGAACCCGGACAGGCCCAGCACCAGCAGCGGGAAGGCCAGCACCGCCGGGCCGAGCAGCCCGGTGAAGCCGCCGCGCCCGGTCAGCAGCGCGTCCGTCCAGCGTGACAGGGCCTCGGGCTCGGCCGCCACGTCGGCGAACCCGACGGCGACGACGACCGCGTTGAGCAGCAGGAACAGCGCGACCAGCGGGATCGCGACGCCGACCGCCTCGGTGAAGCCCATCAGGAACACCCCGCCGAGCACCAGCAGCAGCACCACGGTGATGATCACCGCGTGCCCGTGCAGGAAACTCGGGAAGTACGGGTTCTCCAGGATGTGCACCGAGGCGTCGGCGGCCGACAACGTGATCGTGATGATCCACGACGTGGCCACGAACCCCAGCAGGACCAGGACGAACAGCTTGCCCCGCCAGAACGGCAGCAGGCGTTCGAGCATGGCGACCGACCCCTGCCCGTGGGGGCTCTCCTTGGCCACCCGCCGGTACATCGGCAACATGCCGAGCAGCGTCAGCGCCACGATGAGCAGCGTGGCCAGCGGCGACAGCGCCCCGGCCGCCAGCGCGGCGATGCCGGGCAGGTAGGCGAGGGTGGAGAAGTAGTCGACGCCGGTCAGGCACATGACCTTCCACCACGCCTGCGGCTCGCCGTGGCCCTCGGCCGACTCCGGGCCGACGGGCTGGACCTGGTGCCGCAGCAACCACCGCGCGAGCCCGCTGGAAGGCGGTCCGGTACGGCCCGCGCTCTCGACCGACTCGGGTACGGCAAGCTCACCGGTACCGCTCACCGGATCTCCCTCTCATCGGACGCCGCGAACGAACGTCCCCACCTTAGGGGGTCGGATCTCGCCCGCGCGCGCCGCGTCCAGCCGCGCTACGGGCGCTCGTTGCCCGAGTCGGCCGGCAGGACGGTGACGCCCAGGTCACCCGGCGCCGGGCCCGGCACCCGCTCGGCCGGATCGGGCACGGGGACGGGCTGCGCCAGCACGAGCGTCAGGTCGTCCCGCAGGTCGCCGGCGTGCTCGTCGAGCAGGTCGAGGAGATTGGGCAGCGCGTGGTCGAGGCCCGGCGCGGCCAGGGCGTGCCTGACGTGGTGGTCGAGCGGGAACTCGACGCCGTCGGCGTCCCTGGCCTCGGACAGGCCGTCGGTGTAGAGCAGCAGCCGCTGGGAGAGGCCGAGACCGGCGCGGCGCATCCGCGGGTCGGGGCCGAGGCCCAGCGGCGGCGAGGGCTCGGGCGGCTCCAGCGCCTCCAGGCGGTGGCCGATCCGCAGGGGCGCCGGGTGGCCGCAGTTGACCAGGCGTACCTCGCCGGGCGCGAACTCGGCCAGCAGGACGGTCACGAAGTCCTCCTCGCCGAGGTGCGGGAAGAGTTCGGCGTCGAGCGCCCCGGCCAGCGTCACCAGGTCGGGCGCGGCGGCCGCGTGCCGGCGGAAGGCGGCCAGCACGACGGCGCTGAGGTGGGCGGCCTCCATGCCCTTGCCCTTGGCGTCCCCGACGATGACCCGTACGCCGGAGGGCGCGACCAGCGCGTCGTGCAGGTCGCCGCCGACCAGCGACTGGTCGTTGGCCGAACGGGTGTGGACGGCCAGGCTGACGCCGCCGAGCCGGGGCGGCAGGGGCCGGACGACCGCCTGCTGGGCGAGCTCGGCGATCTGGCGAACCCGGACGAGTTCGTTCTCCTGTTCGCGCTGGGCCCGGATGGTCACCAACGTCCAGCCGCCCGCGGCGGCCAGGACGAGCAGGCCCGTCAGAGGGTCGAAATCGGCGCCACCGAAGGTGGCGAACAGCGCGACAACCACTTCGACCAGCAGGAACAGCAGGAACCAGCCTCGCTGTGAACGCATGGTGTGTCTCCGGCTATCGGCTTCTTCTTTCCGGACGGGGCGAACAGTAGGAGTAGCTACTTTCTCACTTTTAGTGACGGAGCGCATCAGCTTCCGGCAAGCTGCTGTCACAACTTCATCCGATAGGTGGCGATCACGATGGCAGGTAACTGGCAGGCGGGCAACCTCCCAGCGGAACTCACGAGCCTGATCGGCCGAGAAAACGAGTTGGAGCAGGTGCGGCGGGCGTGCCGGCGCTCCCGGATGGTGACCCTGACCGGGGTGGGCGGAGTGGGCAAGACCCGCCTGGCCCTGCGCGCCGCCGCCGATCTGCGGTCCGCGTTCACCGGCGGGGCCTGGCTGGTGGAGCTGTCTCCGCTGGACGACGGGACCCTGCTGCCGCACGCCATCGCCGAGGCGCTGCGGCTCACCGACCAGACCACGAGGCCCATGGCCGAGGTGCTGGCCGAGCACCTGTTCGGCCGTGAGGTGCTGCTCGTGCTCGACACCTGCGAGCACCTGGTGGGCGCCTGCGCGGTGACCGTCGAGACGCTGCTCGCCGCGGTGCCGGGGCTGCACGTCCTGGCCACCAGCCGGCGGGCGCTGGAGGTGGACCCCGAGCTGGTGATCGTGGTCGAGCCGCTGCCCGTGCCGGCGCCGGGCGCCACCGCGCTGCGCGGCCAGGACGCCGTGACGCTGCTGGTCGAACGGGCCACCGAGACGATGCCGACCTTCGAGGTCACCGACACCAACCGCGACGACGTCGTACGGTTGTGCCGCCGGCTCGAAGGCATCCCGCTGGCGATCGAGCTGGCCGCGGCCCGGCTGCGCGACCTGCCGCTGGGCCATCTGGCCGACCGGCTGGAGGACCGCTTCGCCACGCTGGAGGACGACCAGGTGCTCGACCAGGAGGCCGACCCGCCCTGGCACCAGGCGTTGCGCACCGCCGTCGGGTGGAGCCACGAGCTGTGCGAGCCCGCCGAACGCCTGCTGTGGGCGCGGGTGTCGGTGTTCGCCGGTGACTTCGACGCCGAGGCGGTGCGCCAGGTGTGCGCCGACGAGCGGCTGCCGGAGGCCGACGTCGGGCTGCTGCTCGACGCCCTGGCCGACGAGTCGATCCTGACCTGGCTGCCGACCGGCTCGGGCGAGCGTTACCGCATGCTCGACACCCTGCGCGAGTACGGCGCCGGATGGCTGCGCGGCCTCGGTGAGGAGGAGGAACTGCGCCGCCGGCACCGCGAGCACTACCAGGACCTGGCCGTACGCGGCGCCGCCGGCTGGCTCGGCGCCGGCCAGCCGGCCTGGTACGACCGGATGGTCGGCGAGCACGACAACCTGCGCGCCGCGCTGGAGAGCGCGCTCGGCGAGCGGGACGGCCGGGCCGCCCTCGACCTGGCCGGCACGCTGGCGTTCTTCTGGTACGGCTGCGGCTACGCCAAGGAGGGCCGCCACTACCTCGGCCAGGCGCTGGCCCTCGACCCCGCCCCCGGAACGGCCCGCGCCCGCGCCCTGTGGGCCGACGGCCTGCTCGCGGCCACCCAGGGGGACGCCGCCGCCACCGAGGCGCGGGCCGACGAGTGCGAGGCCGCCGCGGACGACGACGACGCCTTCGCCGCGCTGTGCGTCAAAGCACTGCGCTCGGCGGTCGGCGTGATCCGCGGCGACCTGGAACTGGCCATGGTCGAGTCGGAACCGGCGTACGTGATGCGCTGGAGCGACGGCGACCTGACGATCGCGGGCCTGCTGGCGTTGATGTGCCGGGCGGTCGCGCACACCGTCGGCGGCCGGGCCGACGAGGCGATCTCGGTGCTGGAGGATCTGCGGGCCCTGTGCGACCAGCGCGGCGAGCAGTCGATGCGCTCCCACGGCGACCTGCTGCGCGGCCAGGCCGAACTGGCCCGCGGGCGCCTGGACGCGGCGGTCGCCTACGGGCAGGCGGCGTTGCGTACCAAGCGCAGGCTGCACGACAACTTCGGGATCGGGCTGACCGTCGACCTGCTGGCGCTCGGCGCGGGGGCCGCAGGACGGTCGGAGCGGGCGGCCCGGCTGCTGGGGCTGGCCCAGCGGATCTGGAGCACCCATGGGCAGGCGCAGGCCAGCGTCCCGGCCTGGGTGGCGGCCCGGCAGGACTGCGAGCGGCAGGCGCGCGAGTCCCTGGGCGACGACGTGTACGAGTCGGCGTTCCGCGCCGGGTACGACGGCGACCTCGACGCCGGCATCGCGTACGCGCTGGAGCCGGAGGGTGAGGGGCTGCCGAACGTCTGACCCACCTGGGGCTCCTATGTGGCGGGAGGGACAGATGTTGCCTGCCTGACGGTGACAGCCTCCTGTCTTGGATCAGGAGGGCTTACCACCGAGAGTGGGGGGACATCCGCATATGGGAGGCTGCATTGGAAACGCCTGCACTTCCGTTCCCGGTTCCCGGCGAGCGGACGTCCGAGACGATCCGCCGCCTGCGGGACGCGCACGGCCCGGTGCTGCGCGTCCTGCTCCCCGGGGAGGTGACCGGCTGGCTGGTGACCTCCTACGAGGCGACGGAGGAGGTGCTGGCCAACGACGAGACGCTCTTCAGCAAGGACGCCAGGAACTTCGCCGGGCTGCACGACGGCACGGTCCCGGCCGACTGGCCGCTGCGCCAGGTCGTCGAGGGCGACCACCTGCTGACCAAGGACGGCGCCGACCACCGGCGGCTGCGCGGCCTGATCAACCGGGCCTTCACGCCGGCCCGGGTGGCCGGGCTCGCGCCGCGCGTCCAGCAGATGACCGACGACCTGCTCGACCGGATGGCCGAGCGGGACGGCGAGGTCGACCTCGTACGCGCCTTCAGCGAGCCGCTGCCGGTCGCGGTGATCTGCGAGCTGTTCGGCGTGCCCGAGGACGAGCGGGCCCAGATCCGCGAGTGGACCGGCGTGCTGCTGTCGCACGCCGCCGCCCCCGACGCGGTGAACGCGGCGGCCGGGGCGCTGCTCGGCTACCTGGCGGCCTTCATCGCGCGCCGGCGCCAGGAGCCTGGGGACGACCTGACCACCGGCCTCATCCGCGCCCACGAGGACGACGGCGACCGCCTGTCCGAGAACGAGATGTTGTGGATCCTGTGGGTCGTGCTCATCGCCGGCCACGAGACCACCGTGCACCTGATCGCGAAGACGGTCGTCGCCCTGTGCGCCGATCCCGCCCAGCTCGACCGCGTCCGTTCGGAGGACGCCTGGGAGCAGGTGGTGGAGGAGGCGCTGCGCAGCCGCAACTCGGTCGTCGGCATGGTGTTCCGCTACCCGCTCAAGGACGTCACCGTCGCCGGCACGACGATCCCGGCCGGTCAGCCGGTCATCATCGGGCTCACCGGCGCGGGCACCGACCCGGCCCGCTACGGCCCGGACGCCGACAGCTTCGACCTCGGCAAGGCCAAGGAGGGGCATCTGGGCTTCGGCCGGGGCCCGCACTTCTGCCTGGGGGCGCCGCTGGCCCGGCTGGAGGCGCGGATCGCGTTGTCGTCGCTGTTCGCCAGGTTCCCCGGGTTGCGCCTGGCGGTCGGGCCCGACGAGATCGCGTACACGTCGTCGCTCATCACCGAGGGGCCGCTGGCGGTGCCGGTCCTGCTGAGCTGATTCTGCCAGCCAAACCGGCTTTCCATGATTCGGAATAGCGTGGAACGGTCGGGCCGAAGGGCATAGTCCGAGGACATCGCCCCTGGCCCGGCCGTTCTGGCGTGCTCCTCGGGGTGTGGCCAGGTGCCCGTTCCTCCTGGGAGTTCGCCCCCAACCCTTGACACGCTCTTCGTCCCAGTGGTCTCCTAGCGCCAGTTCGGAATGACATTCTGTATGACGGAATAGGATGGGATCTTGAACGAACGCGCGCATTCGACCGCCGGCGGGCTCTCGTGAGGGCTCTGGTCTTCACCGGGCCCGGCGTCGTGGAGCCGCAGGACGTGCCGGAGCCCGTGGCCGGGCCGGACGAGGTGCTGGTGCACGTGGTCACCTCCGGCATCTGCGGCAGTGAGCTGCACGGGGTGAAGACCCCCGGGTTCCGGGTGCCGCCGCTGGTGATGGGGCACGAGTTCGCCGGGCGCACCGACGACGGGCGGGCGGTGACGGTCAACCCGATCCTGTCGTGCGGCGCCTGCGACGTGTGCCTGATCGGGCGGCCCAACGTCTGCAGGAAACGGCAGATCGTCGGCGTGCACCGGCCGGGCGCCTTCGCCGAGCGCGTCGCGGTGCCGGCCGCCGCCGTGGTGCCGCTGCCCGACGGCCTCGGCTGGACCGCCGCCGGCGTGGTGGAGCCGGCGGCGAACGCCGTGCACGCCTGGGGGCTGGCCGGGCGGCCGGCCGGGGCGCGCGTGGGCGTGATCGGGGCCGGCGCCATCGGGCTGACCTGCCTGCTGACCGCCCTGTCCGGCGGCGCCGCCTCCGTGGACGTGGCCGACCGCTCGCCCGAGCGGCTGGCCGTCGCCGCCCGGCTCGGCGGCGTCGCGGCCGGCGCGGAGCTGACCGGCGAGTACGACGTGATCTTCGACGCCGTGGGCGCCGCCGCGACCCACGAGCAGTCCCTGTCCCGCCTGCGCCCCGGCGGCGCGGCCGTCTGGCTGGGCCTGCTCGACCACGTGGCCGGCTACGACGCCGCCGACCTGGTACGCGGCGAGAAGCGCGTCCTGGGTTCCTTCGCCTACGACGCGGCCGACTTCGCCACGGCCGTCGACCTGGTCGCCGGCTGGGACCTGAGCTGGGTCGAGACCTTCCCCCTCGAAGAGGGCGCCGAGGTCTTCACCCGGCTGATGAACGGCCAGGCCATCCCCGTCAAAGCTCTGCTGACCCCGGAATCGAGGTAACCCATGGCCCGCATCGTCCTGGTGGGCGCCGGAAGCATCACGTTCGCCAAGAACCTGCTCTCAGACATCCTGACATTTCCTGAACTATCCGAGTCCACGATCGTGCTCCACGACATCGACCAGGCCCGGCTCGACACCGCCGAGGCGATGGCCCGCTGGATGGTCGGCGAGCTGGGCATCGGCGCGAAGATCGAGGCGTACGCCGACCGCAGGGCCGCCGTCGAGGGCGCCGATTACGTGATCAACGAGATCGCCGTGGGCGGCCTGGAGGCGGTCAAGCGCGACCTGGAGATCCCCGCCGCGTACGGCGTGCGCCAGACGATCGGCGACACCCTCGGCATCGGCGGCATCTTCCGCGCCCTGCGCACGATCCCGGTCATGGTCGGCATCGGCGACGACCTGGCCGAACTGGCCCCGGACTCGGTGTTGTTCACCTACACCAACCCGATGTCGATGATCCCGTGGTCGGTCTACGCCGGCACCCCGTTCAAGAACGTCGTGGGCGTCTGCCACGCCGCGCGCGACACCCAGCAGACGCTGGCCAGGATGGTCGGCGTACCGGAGGAGGAGATCTCCTTCCTCACCGCGGGCGTCAACCACCAGGCGTTCGTGCTGCGCTTCGAGCGCGACGGGGAGAACCTCTACCGGCGGCTCGACGAGCTGATCGAGCGGGACCCGGAGCTGCGGCGGCGGGTGCGCGTCGAGGTCTACCGCAACTTCGGCTACTTCCCGACCGAGTCCTCCGAGCACGGCTCGGAGTACCTGCCGTGGTTCCTCCCGCACGCCGAGGAGGTCGAACGGTACCGCATCCCGATCAACGTCTACCTGGAGTGGCTGGCCGAAGGCTACGAGGAGTACGAGGAGTACAAGAGCTCGCTGGAGGCGGGCCGGGGCGTGCCGATCGAGCGCGGCGAGGAGCTGGCCTCGCTGGCCATCCACTCGATGGAGACCGGCACCCGCAGGATGATCCACGGCAACGTGCGCAACGGCGGCCTGATCTCCAACCTGCCCCCGGAGGCGACCGTCGAGGTGCCCTGCCACGTCGACCGGTCCGGCGTGCAGCCGGTGCTCGTCGGCGAGCTGCCCGCCCAGGTCGCCGCGCTCAACCGGGCCTTCCTCAGCGTCGGCGAGCTGACCGTCAAGGCGGCCCTGGAGGGGCGGCGCGACCACGTCTACCAGGCTGCGCTGCTCGACCCCAACACCGCCGCCACCCTCCCGGTACGCAAGGTCCGCGAGCTGGTGGACGCCCTGATCGAGGCCCACGGCGAGCTGCTGCCCGAAGGCATCAGGGGATGACCGTGTGCGACGCCGACCTGCCGTTGTCCCGCTACCGGCCGGTGTCCCAGCTCCGCGTGGCCGTCCACGAGGTCGACCGCGCCAGGGTGCCCGTCGTGGACGCCCACATCCACCTCGGACGCTGGCTGACCGAGGACGGCGGCTGGATGGTCGAGGACGTCCCCGCCCTGATCGGCATGATGGACGAGCTGAACCTGCGCGGCATGGTCAACCTCGACGGCCGCTGGGGCCGGGAGCTGGCCGAGAACATCGAACGCTACGACGCCGCCCACCCGGGCCGCTTCGCCACGTTCTGCCACGTCGACTGGTCCGAGACCGCCGTGCCCGGCTTCGGCGAGCGGCTGGCCGCGCAGGTACGCCGGTCGGTGGCCGAGGGCGCGGCCGGGCTGAAGGTGTGGAAGGACGTCGGGCTGCGCGTCCGCGACCACAAGGGCGAGCTGGTCATGCTCGACGACCCCCGGCTCGACCCGCTGTGGGCCGCCGTGGGCGAGGCGGGCATCCCGATCGCGTTGCACACCGCCGACCCGGTCGCCTTCTTCGAGCCCATGGACGAGCGCAACGAACGCCTCGAACTGCTGGCCGCCCGGCCCGACTGGAACTTCTCCGGGCCCGGGTTCCCGTCGTTCGAGCGGCTCATGGAGGCCATGGAGGGGATGGTCGCCCGGCATCCGGCCACGACCGTGATCGGGGTGCACGCCGGGTGCTGGCCGGAGAACCTGGGGTTCGCCGGGCGGATGCTGGACGCGTACCCGAACTTCCACATCGACATCGCGGCGCGCGTCGCCGAGCTGGGACGCCAGCCGCGCGCCACGCGCGCGCTGATGCTCCGCCACCCCGGCCGGGTGTTGTTCGGCACCGACGAGATCCCGCCGCACCGGGACATCTACCGCCTCCACTTCCGGTTCATGGAGACCGACGACGAGGCGTTCGCGCACTCGCTGGACGATCCGCCGCTGATGGGCCGCTGGACGATCTCCGGGCTCGACCTGCCCGACGACGTGCTGGAGCAGGTGTACGCGCGCAACGCGCTGCGGCTCGTGCCGAGGCTGGCATGACGGCGGTCCTCCGGACCGTACGGCGGCACAGCGCGGAGGGCGGGCAGGGACGGCACGCGCTGCTGTTCCTGCTCCCCGCGCTGGCCGGGTTCGCGGCCTTCTACATCTACCCCAGCGTCCGCGGCCTGTGGTTGTCGGCGACCGACTGGAACCTGCTGTCGGAGCCCGGGTTCGTCGGCCTGGCGAACTACGCCGAGCTGGCCACCGACCCGCTGTTCTGGAAGGCGCTGCTGCTCACCGGCTACAACACCGTGCTCAACCTGGTGGGGCAGCTCACGCTGGCGCTGCTGCTGGCCGCGCTCATGCACCGGCTGACCAAGTCGGTCGTGCTGCGCGCCACGCTGCTGCTGCCCTGGCTGGTGCCGAACGTGGCCACCGCGCTGCTGTGGTTGTGGTTGCTGGACGCCAACCTGGGCTTCGTCAACCAGCTGCTCGACGGCATGGGCCTGTCCACGCACGGGTTCTTCAACGCGCCCGGCGAGGCCATGCCGAGCGTCGCGGCCGTGACCACGTGGGCCTCGGTCGGGTACGTCGCCCTGCTGCTGTACGCGGGCATGCTGCAGATCCCGAACTCGGTGTACGAGGCCGCCGCCATGGACGGCGCCGGCGAGATCCGCACGTTCTTCCGGGTCACGCTGCCGCTGCTGCGGCCGGTGCTGGCGCTCGTACTGGTCGTCTCGGTGATCGGCTGCTTCCAGATCTTCGACACCATCGCCGTCGCCACCAGGGGCGGCCCGGTCAACGCCACCAAGGTCATCTACTACTACATCTACCAGGAGGCGTTCACCCACTTCCGCATGGGCTACGCGGCGGCCATGGCGCTCAGCCTGGTGCTGATCCTCGGCGCCCTCACCTACGTGCAGATGCGCCTGATGCGCGCGTCCGACTCGGACCTCGGTTAGGGGGCGCGCGTCATGCGTACCGGCAGGATCGTGGCCTGGGCCGTGCTGGGGCTGGCCGTTCTGGTGACCGTGTTCCCGTTCTACTGGATGGTCCGGACCGCCCTCACGGATGCCAACCACCTCTTCTCCGACAACTTCTCGCTCTTCCCGCAGCACTTCACCTGGGCGAACTTCAAGCGTGTCCTCGGCCTGTCGACCATCGCCGAGGCGCAGGCGGCGGGCGGCTCGGGCGCGTCCCTCGATTTCGTGCTCTACCTGCGCAACTCGGTCATCTACACGACGGTCGTGGTCGCCGTGCAGACGTTGTCGTGCGCCATGGCCGGGTACGCGCTGGCCCGCCTGCGTTTCCGCGGCCGGGAGGCGCTGTTCTCGGTGTTCGTCTCGGCGCTGATGGTCCCGCCGATCTTCACGCTGCTGCCGAACTTCGCCCTCGTCCGCAACCTGGGGCTGCTCAACACGTTCGCCGGGCTCGTGGCGCCGATCCTGCTGATGACCCCGTTCACCGTCTTCTTCCTGAGGCAGTTCTTCCTGTCGCTGCCGCGCGAGGTCGAGGAGGCCGCCGTCATCGACGGCGCCGGGGTGTGGGGCGTCTTCTGGCGGGTCGCGCTGCCCATGTCGAAGGGGCCGCTCATCACCATCGCCCTGATCAACGGCGTGTACGCCTGGAAGGACTACCTCTGGCCGCTGCTCGTCGGCCAGGAGGAGGACAACCGGGTGCTTACGGTGGCACTCGGGGTGTTCCTCCAGCAGTCGCCGAACGCCCGCCCCGACTGGACGGGCCTGATGGCCGGCTCCACCCTCTCCGTCATCCCCGTCCTGCTGCTCCTGCTGGTTTTCGGCAGGCGGCTGGCCAGCTCGCTCAACTTCACCGGCATCAAGTAAGTAAGGACCCCCCATGTCCAGGAAAGCATTGGCGACCCTCGCCGGACTCCTCACCCTCGCCGCCTCCGCCTGCTCGTCGTCCTCGGGGAAGAGCGACGGGCCCGTCGAGCTCAGCTACATGATGTGGGTGGAGAGCCAGGTGCCGGCGTACAAGCAGTGCGCCGACGCGTTCACGAAGAAGAACCCGAACATCACCGTCAAGCTCAGCTCGGTGGCGTGGGCGCAGTACTGGCAGAACCTGACCACGCAGGTCGTCTCCGGTACGGCCCCCGACGTGTTCCGCGACTCGGTGGCCTACTATCCGCAGTTCGCCAAGAACAACCAGCTCCTGGACATCTCCGAGTTCGTCGCCCGCGACAAGGTGGACCTCGGCCAGTACCAGAAGGGCCTGGCCGACATCTGGGTACGCGACGGCAAACGCTACGGCCTGCCCCTCGACTGGGACACCATCGGCGTCTTCTACAACAAGGACCAGGTCAAGAAGGCCGGGCTGGACCCCGCCTCCTTCGGGAGCTGGACCTGGAACCCGCAGGACGGCGGCACGTTCGAGAAGGCCATCGCGGCGCTGACCGTGGACGCCGGGGGCCGCAGGGGCACCGACCCCGCCTTCGACAAGGAGCACGTGGCCGTCTACGGCATCGCGCCCGACTACAACACCGGCGCGCTCGGCCAGACCGGCTGGGCCGGGTTCGCGGCCGGCAACGGCTTCAAGTACCTGGACAAGAACCCGTTCGGCAGCAAGTACTTCTACGACGACCCCAAGCTGGCCGAGACGATCGACTGGTTCGCCTCGCTGATCAAGAAGGGGTACGCGCCCCCGTACGACAAGCAGTCGGCCCTCGGCGGCGACGCGGTGCTGCAGTCGGGCAAGACGGCGATGGTCATGGCCGGGTCGTGGATGGCCAAGCCGTACCTGGACAACAAGACGCTCGACCTGGCCGTCGCGCCGCTGCCCGAGGGGCCGCAGGGACGCAGGTCGCCGATCAACGGCGTCTCCGACGCCATCTACGCCGGCACCGAGCACAAGGAGGAGGCGTGGCAGTGGGTCAGGTTCGTGGGCTCCTCGGAGTGCCAGGACCTGGTCGCGGCGACGACCGAGGTGCTGCCGGCCATCACGACGGCCTCCGACAAGGCGCTGGCCGCGCACAAGGCGGCCGGGCGCGACGTGCAGCCGTTCGTGGACGAGGCCAAGGCGGAGGGCGGCACGTTCCTGCTGCCGGTGACCGACAACGCCGACAAGATCAACGAGATCATGGACGCCGCGATCTCGTCGGTCCTGCTCGGCACCGCGGACTCCAAGACCGCGCTCCCGGCCGCCAACACCCAGGTGAACGCGCTCTTCCAGTGACCGGCCCGGCCGCCCCCGCCCGGGTCAGGCCGCCGGGGACACCTCCTCGTCGAGGGCGAGGCCGAAGGCGGCCAAGCGGGCGGGGTCGGAGACGATCTCGATCCCGGTGATGCGGTCGCCGTCCGCCGTGACCCGCAGGACCAGGAACAGCCGGCCCTCGCGCAGGACGCCGATGCCCGGCACGCCGTCGACGAGCAGCACCCCGGCCAGGCGCGCGCCGTCCGCGCCGGCGAGCGTGCCCTCGGCCACCGAACGCGCCCCGCGCCGCTCCCCGGCCGACCCCGGCAGGTCGGACCGGTGCAGCACGTCGGGGGCGAGCACGGCGAGCAGGGCCTGAAGGTCGCCGGCGCGGGCCGCGGCGAGGAAGGCGGCCACGAGCCTGCGCTGCCTGGCGTGGTCTGCGGCGGGCAGGACGGGCGTGCCGTTGACCCGCTGACGGGCCCGGCTGGCCAGCTTCTTGGCCGTGGCGGGGGAGCGCTCGACGATCTGCCCGATCTCCACGAACGGCACCGAGAACAGGTCGTGCAGCACGAAGGCGACCCGCTCGGCGGGGCTCAGCGTGTCGAGCACCACGAGCAGGGCCAGCCCGACCGAGTCGGCCAGCACCGCCTCGTCGGCGGGATCGCCGTCATGGACGCTCACCTGGTCGAACCGCTCCGATTCGACGAGGTGCTCGTCCCTGCGCCCGCGGGCGCGCAACATGTCGAGGCAGATCCGGCCGACGATCGTGGTCAGCCAGCCGGGCACGTTCGCCACCTCGCCCGCGTCGGCGCGGGCGGCACGCAACCAGGTCTCCTGGACGGCGTCGTCGGCCTCGTCGGCCGACCCGAGCATGCGGTACGCGACCGCCCGCAGATGGGCCCTGGTCCGGTCGAAGTGCTCGGCCAGCTCGGCTTGCGCGTTCATCGGTCACCTTTCGTCGCGCCGGTTCGTCATACAGGCGGCTGAGCGACGACGAGGGGCGACCATGGCGGCATCCTAACGGGCGGCACCGACCGCCTTCTCACAGGTGACTTCCGGCCCGGTGGTCACCTTTCCCGGTTCCGCGTCGTCAGGTGGGTGAGTCTTCACGAAGGAGTGAGCGATGACGTACGACAAGCTGCGCACCGCGGTCGAGGGGCGCGTCCGGCTGCCCGGCGACGAGGGTTTCGAGGCGGCGGCCAGGGCGTGGAACCTGACCGTGGACCAGCCGGTGGCCGCCGTGGTCGAGGCCGCCGACGCCGGTGACGTGGCCGCCCTGGTCCGCCACGCCCGGAAGGAGGGGCTGACGGTCTCGGCCCAGCCGCGTGGGCACGGCGCGAGCGGCACGTCCGGCGGCGTGATCCTGCTGCGTACCAACAGGCTGGACGAGCTGGAGATCCACCCCGGCGAGCGGCGCGCCCGCGCCGGGGCGGGCGTGAACTGGGGCACGGTGCAGGCCGAGGCGGGCCGGCACGGCCTGACCGGCCTGGCCGGGAGCAACCCCACCGTGACCGTCACCGGCTACACCCTCGGCGGCGGCCTGAGCTGGTTCAGCCGCAGGTACGGCTGGGCGGCCGACAGCGTGCGCGCCTTCGACGTCGTGGACGCCGAGGGCCGGCCGGCACGGGTGACCGAGGAGTCCGACCCCGACCTGTTCTGGGCGCTGCGCGGCGGCGGCGGCGACTTCGCGCTGGTCACCGCCGTCGAGTTCGACCTGTACGCCGAGCGCGCCCTGTACGGCGGACGCGTCATGTGGCCCGGCCACAAGGAGGCCGAGGTGTTCGCGGCCTTCCGCGAGCTGACCGCCGACGCGCCGCCCGAGTTGTCACTGTGGCTGAACCGGGTGCAGTTCCCCAAGGCGCCCCCCATGGTGACCGTGGACCTGGCCTACCTGGGCGAGGCGGGCGAGGCCGAGGTCCTGCTGGGCCGCCTGGGCAAGATCGACGGCGTGCTGAGCGACACGCGGGCCGCCATGGCCACGGCCGACCTCGGCGCCATCACCGCCGAGCCGACCGACCCGGCGCCCGCGCTGGCCCGGACCGAGCTGCTGACCGGCCTGGACGCCTCCACCGCGGACATCTTGCTGGCCCAGCCGGTCGAACCGCTGGTCACCATGCAGATCAGGCACCTGGGCGGCGCGCTGGCCCGGCCCGGGGGCGGCGCCGGGGGAGCGCTGGCCGAGCCGTACCTGCTCTACCTGCTCGGGCCCGGGATCAGCCCCGAGCTGACCCGGGCCGTACGGGCCAAGCAGGACGCGGTCGTCGCCGCCCTGGGGGACCGGGTCAGCGGGCGCAAGCCGTACACGTTCCTGTCGCCGGGCGAGCGGGCGGCGCAGGCGTTCCCCGAGCCCGCGCTCGCCCGGCTGCGCGAGATCAAGCGTTCGCGCGACCCGCACGGCGTGTTCCGCGCCAACTACCCGGTCCTGGACTGAGTCACCAGTTGGCGGGCAGTCCCGGCGTCGTCGCGGGCAGGGCGCGGCCGGCCGGCCGGATGACGTAGGCGACGCCGCCGCTGCTGGTGCTGCGCAGCCACACGTTCTCGAAGGCGGCGCGGGGATAGACGTGGCGGACGGCGTCGTTGCTCGACGAGGCCGGGTCGTTGGCGATCACGTCGCCCGTCGCGGTGAAGCCGACGATCACCATGAGGTGGCCGTCCGTGCCGTAGCCGGCGCCGGGCAGCTCGCCCTTCTTGAACGACTGCGAGGTGATCACGGGGATGCCCGCCTTGACCAGGCGCTCCAGCTCGGTCAGGGTGCGCAGGCGGGTGACGAAGCCGTCCAGGCCGTACCGGCCGGCGTAGGCGGTGTTGAACGGCCAGTTGCCCGCGCCCTGGTAAGCGTGGTCGTAGGTGTAGCGCGCGGCGTGGTCCACCTCGGGGTTCGGGTCCGACGGGTCCACCCAGGAGGTGTCCTCGGCGCTCGGCCACTTGTCCCAGTAGCCGAGCACCATCGTGGTCGAGGTCGGGCTGCACCACGCCTCGCCGCCGCCGTCCCACTCGGGGTAGTGGCCGGCGTGCACGTTCTGGGAGCGGCGCGGGACGTTCAGCTCGACGCCCCACGCGCCGCCGCCCGGACTGACCGGGACGGTCTTGCGCTCGGGCACGTTCGAGGCCATCGCGCCGAGCGTGCGCACCCGGGGCGTCACGGCCGAGCCCGGCGTGCGGTAGAGGGTCAGGCGGAGCTGGTACGCCGACAGTTGCCGCCCGGCCGCCGCGACCAGCGTGTCCACGGCGACGGACGCGTCCGCGTCGCCCTGGCCGGGCACCGAGGTGCGCAGGATGTCGCCCTCGGCGTATGACCAGCGGCCCAGTACGTACCACTTGCTCAGGCCGGCGGTGTTCCTGGCCCTGGCCTCGACCTGGAGCCAGCTTCCCCGGGGCACGTCGGCCGTCCAGGAGGCGATCAGCTCGGTGGCGGGGAAGCCGACCGTGCGCTCGGGGCCGGTCCAGCGGGCGTACTCCCAGGTCTTGGTGCCGAGGGCGTCGGTGTAGGACGTGGTGCCGGCGGCGGAGGCGAACGACAGCCCGTCAGCCGCGGACGTGCCCTCTCCCGCTCCGGCGGCGAAATCGGCCCGCTGGTAGACGACGTCGGGGACGACGGGACCTGGCTTCTTCACGATGGTGGCGGCGGCGGGGGAGTGGAGGGTGGTGGCCAGCAGGAGCCCGGACAGGAGGACGGTCAGCGCACGCATGAACCCACCTTGCTCGGAAGGCGACGGATGGGGCCGACAGTAGGCACATCGGGCAGGCAAAACATCGGGAAATCTACGTATGGGCCGGGGTAGCGGCCTGAAGCTTTCTCTCGCCCGAAACTTTCGGGTGCTGAGTGTGCAGCGTGGAGCGGGTGTCCCTCGACCTCGATGCTGAAAGTTTCTGTGGTGTGTTGACATGTTTCGGAAGGCTCTTCACACTCACGATCGAGCTTCGCGTACCTCCCCGCCTTGGAGGCAAGACCATGATCAGAAAGCTGCTCGTCCTGGGCGCCGCCTGCGCGCTCGCCGCGGGCCTCGCGCTGACCTGGGCCACCGCCCCTTCGAACGCCGCCGCCGACTGCGGCGGCGGCTACGTCGGCCTCACCTACGACGACGGGCCCAACCCCGCCACCACCTCCAGCCTGCTCAACGCGCTGACCTCCAACGGCCTGCGGGCCACGATGTTCAACGTCGGCCAGAACGCGCAGAACAACCCGGCCCTGGTCAGGGCGCAGCAGAGCGCGGGCATGTGGATCGGCAACCACAGCTGGACCCACCCGCACCTGACCCAGATGAGCACGTCGCAGATCCAGTCCGAGTTGCAGCGCACCCAGCAGGCGATCCAGCAGGCCACCGGTACGGCCCCGAGGTTGTTCCGGCCCCCGTACGGGGAGACCAACGCCACGCTCAAGTCGGTCGAGCAGCAACTCGGCCTGACCGAGATCATCTGGGACGTCGACTCGCAGGACTGGAACGGCGCGAGCACCGCCCAGATCGTCGCGGCCGCGGGCAGGCTGCAGAACGGCCAGATCATCCTCATGCACGACAACTACGCGACGACGATCGCCGCGATCCCGCAGATCGCCGCCAACCTGCGCGGCCGTAACATGTGCGCGGGCATGATCTCGCCGGTGACCGGCCGGGCCGTCGCGCCCGACGGGAGCGGCCCGTCCACCCCGCCCTCCTCCCCGCCGCCCGGCGGCGGCACCTGCACCGCGGCGGTCTCCGCGGGCCAGCAGTGGAGCGACCGATTCAACCTCTCGGTCACGGTCTCCGGCACGAACTCCTGGATCGTCACCGTGACCGTACGCAGCCCGCAGAAGATCATCGCCACCTGGAACGGCACCCCGACCTGGGACGGCACCGGCAACGTCATGACGATGCGGCCCAACGGCAACGGCAACACCTTCGGCTTCACCATCCAGCACAACGGCAACCGGACCTGGCCCACGGTCTCCTGCCGGGTGGGGTGACGGTTCTCCGCTCACCCCGGGGCGGCGTGGCGGCCCGGACCGCCGCGCCGCCCTTCGCTGTGGGACGGGTCAGGCGAGGGCGTCGCGGGTCCAGGAGCCGAGGACGAGGAGGGACTTGGTGCCGGTGACGTTCCCGGCCCTGCGCAGGCGGTCGATGACCTGCTGGAGGTGCCCGAGGTCGCGCACCCGTACGTGGATCAGCGCGTCGGGGTCGCCGGCGATGGTGAACACCGCCTGCACCTCCGGCACGTCCGTCGCCGTACGGACGATCTCGCCCACCGGAGTGGTCCCCGGATAGCGCAGCTCGGTGAACGCCTCGATGCCCCACCCGAGCTTGGCGTAGTCGATCTGCACGGTGAACCCCGTGATCACGCCGATCTCCCTGAGCCGGTCCACCCGCCGTTTGACCGCCGCCACCGACAACCCGACCTGGTCGGCCATCTCGGAGAAGGTCCGGCGGCCGTCCTCGCGCAGCAGCCGGAGCACCTGGTGGTCGATGTCATCGATGTCCGGCATGTGAGAAACCTCCTGAGTGACGCAAATATCTTCTGTCCTAGAAACGCCCGGCTCACATTATTTGCGTCTTCTTCATGCTTTCGCGTCTGATACTTGCGCACAGTAGCTCTCCGTTGCTGTGCTGTGAATCCCCACCAACGCATTGCCCGCCAGGAGGTTCGCGTGAGCGTGAACAGCGCGACCGTGTCGCTCGACGACAAGTACGCCGCGCCCGACGGCCGGGTGCTGATCTCCGGCATCCAGGCGCTCGTCAGGCTGACCCTCGAACAGCGGCGCCTGGACCGGGAACGCGGCCTGGACACCAGGGCCTTCGTCTCCGGCTACCAGGGCTCGCCGCTGGGCGGCGTGGACCTGGAGATGGGCCGCGCGGCCCGCTTCCTGGACGAGGCCGGCGTCGTCTTCCGCCCCGGCCTCAACGAGGAGCTGGCCGCCACCGCCGTGGCCGGCACGCAGCTTCTCGGCCAGGTCCCCGGCCGCCGCCACGACGGCGTCACCGCCTTCTGGTACGGCAAGAACCCCGGCCTCGACCGCGCCGCCGACGCCATCAGGCACGGCAACATGGCGGGCACCGCCGCGCTCGGCGGCGCCGTGGCCTGGATCGGCGACGACCCCGGCTGCAAGTCCTCCACGGTGCCCAGCTCGTGCGAGCCGATGTGCCAGAGCCTGTCGATGCCGCTGCTCGCGCCCGGTTCGGTCGGCGAGATCATCGAGTTCGGCCTGCACGCGGTCGCCCTGTCCCGCGCCACCGGCCTGTGGACCGGCCTGAAGATCGTCGCCGACATCGCCGACGCCTCGGCCACCGTCGACCTGGGCACGCTGCGCGACGGCATCCCCCTGCCCGACCACGCCGACCGCGGCAGGTCACCGATCCTGGTCGGCCCCTCCGCCCTGGACGCCGAGTACGACCTGCTCACCCGCAGACTCGAACTCGCCCGCGACTACGCCCGCAGGAACGGCCTCAACCGCGTCATGCGCGACGCGCCGCGCGCCACGCTGGGCATCCTGGCCTCCGGCACCACGTACGCGGTGGTCCTGCGGGCCCTGGCCGACCTCGGGCTCGACGAGAGCGCCACCGAGGACCTCGGGCTGCGCCTGATCCGGCTCGGGATGCCGTTCCCGCTGGCCGAGGCCGACCTGGCCGCCATGACCGCCGACCTCGACCGGGTGCTGGTGGTCGAGGACAAGGTGCCGTTCCTCGAAGGGCAGCTCAAGCAGGCGCTCTACGGCGGCGAACGCGCGCCCGCCGTCTCGGGCCGGGACCTGCTGACCGCCCGCGGCACCCTCGGCGCCGAGGACGTCGCCAAGGCCCTGGCCACCTGCCTCGGCCCCGACCGGCTCCCGCGCCAGGAGGCCCGCCTGGCCGCGCCCCGGCCGCGCCGCATGCTGCCGATGGTCGCCGCGCGCACGCCGTACTTCTGCTCCGGCTGCCCGCACAACTCCTCCACCCGCACCTCCGACGACACCCTGGTCGGCGTCGGCATCGGCTGCCACGCCATGATCGCCCTCGACGGGCACGGGCGCGGCAACCAAGTCGGCATCACCCAGATGGGCGGCGAGGGGGCCCAGTGGATCGGGCTCTCGCCGTTCACCCGGGACCGGCATTTCGTGCAGAACCTCGGTGACGGCACCTTCCACCACTCCGGTTCCCTGGCCGTGCGGGCCGCGGTGGCGGCCGGGGTGACGATGACGTACAAACTGCTCTACAACGACGCCGTCGCCATGACCGGCGGCCAGCGCGCGGAAGGGCGGCTCGACGTGCCCGCGCTCACGCGCTCGCTGGCCGAGGAGGGCGTGCGCAGGATCGTGATCACCACGCCCGAGCCGGAGACGTACCGGGGGGTGCGGCTGGCGCCGATCGCGTCGGTGCGCCACCGCGACGACCTCGCCGACGTCGAACGCGAGCTGGCCGCGCTCGACGGCGTGACCGTCCTGCTGCACGACGACAAGTGCGCCGCCGAGGAACGTCGGCTGCGCAAGCGCGGCAAGCTGCCGACCCCCACGGCGAAGGTCGTGGTCAACGAGCGCGTCTGCGAGGGCTGCGGCGACTGCGGCGACGTCTCGACCTGCCTGTCCGTGCAGCCCGTCGAGACCGAGTACGGCCGTAAGACCCGCATCCACCAGCCGTCGTGCAACTCCGACCTGAGCTGCCTCAAGGGCGACTGCCCCTCGTTCCTGCTGGTCGAGCCCGGCACCAGGGCCCCGCGCGAGGCGCCGTCCCTGCCGGTGCGGCCGCCGGAGCCGGTCGGCAGGCTCGACGGCGACGCCGAGACGCTGATCCGCATGCCCGGCATCGGCGGCACCGGGGTCGTCACGGTCTCGCAGATCCTCCAGATGGCCGCCCACCTCGACGGCCTGCACGCCGCCGGCATCGAGCAGACCGGGCTCGCGCAGAAGGGCGGCCCGGTCGTCAGCGACGTGCGCATCGCCAAGCGGCCCGTGGACGGCTCGGTGCGCGCCTCGCGCGGCACGGCCGACGTGCTGCTCGGGTTCGACCTGCTCGGGGCCGCCGCCGACGCCAACCTCGCCGTCGCCGCGCCCGGCCGGACGATCGCCGTGGTCAACACCTCCGTCGTGCCCACCGCCGCCATGGTCACCGGACGGGTGGCCGTGCCGGGCTCCTCCGCCGACGCCGTGGTCAGGCTGGAGTCGGCCACGGAGGGCGCGGACAACCTCTACCTCGACGCCCACGAGCTGGCCGAGGCGCTATTCGGGGACCACATGCCGGCCAACATGCTGCTGGTCGGGGCGGCGTACCAGCACGGCTGCCTGCCCGTCTCGGCCGCTTCGATCGAGGCGGCGATCAGGCTCAACAAGGCCGCCGTCGAGCAGAACCTCGCGGCCTTCCGCTGGGGCCGCGCCGCCGTCGCCGACCGTGAGGCGGTACGCCGGGCCGTGCTCGCCGAACCCGCCGAGCGGCCCGCGCCCGGCCTGGAGGAGACGCTGGCCCTGCGGGTGGCGGACCTGGCCGGCTACCAGAACGAGACCTACGCCCGTACGTACGAGAAGGACGTCCGGCGCGTGGTCGCCGAGGCCGTCGGTCGCGCGGGGGAGGAGGCCGGCGCGCGTGTCGGGCTCGCCTACGCCCGCTCCCTGCACAAGCTGATGGCCTACAAGGACGAGTACGAGGTCGCCCGCCTGCACCTCGACCCCGCCGAGCAGGCCAGGCGCGACCGCGAGTACGGCCCCGACGCGGTCGTGTCCGTGATGCTGCACCCGCCGCTGCTGCGGGCCATGGGCATGAAGCGCAAGATCCGGCTGCGCCGCAGCGCGCCGGTGTTGTTCCGCGGCCTGCGTGCCGCGCGCGTGCTGCGCGGGACCGCGTTCGACGTGTTCGGCCAGGCGGAGGTCCGCCGGGTCGAAAGGGAACTCGTCACCGAATATCGTGATCTTATGCGCGCCGCACTCGCCCGGCTGACCCCCGGCACGATCGACGCCGTGGCCGAGCTCGCCGGCCTCCCCGAGTCGATCCGCGGGTACGAGGACATCAAGCTCGCCCGGGTCGCCGAGTTCCGTGAGCGCGCCGCGGCCGCCCTGGCCCGCCTCGCCGAAGCCGCACCGAAGGAGTCGCCGTGACCGTTGACCGCCTGCTCCCCGACCAGGACGCCAAGGACCTGATCGAGCTGACCCGCGACATCGCCGACAAGGAGCTCGCGCGCCGGGTCGACGAGCACGAGCGCGCGGAGACGTACCCGGAGGGGCTGTTCGCGACGCTCGGCGCGGCCGGGCTGCTCGGGCTGCCCTACCCGGAGGAGTTCGGCGGGGGCGGGCAGCCGTACGAGGTGTACCTCCAGGTGATCGAGGAACTGGCCGCGCGCTGGGCGGCGGTCGCGGTGGCGACGAGCGTGCACACGCTGGCCTGCTTCCCCGTGGCCGCGTACGGCACCGCCGAGCAGCGCGAACGCTGGCTGCCCGACATGCTGGCCGGCCGGATCGTCGGCGGCTACAGCCTGTCGGAGCCGCAGGCGGGCTCGGACGCGGGCGCGCTCACCTGCCGGGCCGAGCGCACCGAGGCCGGCGACTACCGGATCACCGGCAACAAGGCGTGGATCACCCATGGCGGCATCGCCGACTTCTACGCCCTGTTCGCCCGTACCGGTGACCGGATCTCCTGCTTCCTCGCGCCCGGCGCGGCCGAGGGGCTGACGTTCGGCCGGCCCGAGGAGAAGATGGGCCTGCACGCCGTGCCCACCACCAGCGCCCACTGGGACGGCGCCGTCATCGACGGCGACCGGCTGATCGGCGAGGAGGGCCAGGGCCTGCAGATCGCCTTCAGCGCCCTCGACTCCGGCCGGCTCGGCATCGCCGCCTGCGCCGTGGGCCTCGCCCAGGCCGCCCTCGACGAGGCCGTCGCCTACGCCAAGGAACGGCAGACCTTCGGCAAGCGCATCATCGACCACCAGGGCCTCGGCTTCCTGCTCGCCGACATGGCGGCGGGGGTGGACAGCGCGCGGGCGACGTACCTGGACGCGGCCCGGCGACGCGACGCCGGCCTCGACTACGGCCGCCAGGCCAGCGTGGCCAAACTGGTCGCCACGGACACCGCCATGAAGGTCACGACGGACGCCGTCCAGGTCTTCGGCGGCTACGGGTACACGAGGGAGTTCCGCGTCGAACGGTACATGCGCGAAGCCAAGATCATGCAAATCTTCGAGGGCACCAACCAGATCCAGCGCCTCGTCATCAGCCGTCACCTGGCCAAGTAGCCCCGGACATGCGAAAACCCCGCCTTTCGACTAGGTGAAGTCAAGGGGTCGTCGCAACACTGATTGATCAACTGGCGAGTGCCAGGAGCTTGGTGAGACGCTCGGCTGGGGTTTCCCAGCCGAGCGTTTTGCGTGGC
>NZ_BMRC01000042.1 GCF_014648435.1 Nonomuraea spiralis | reverse complement strand
GGATCCCCAATCGCCGGCCCGCACCCCGATACGACGTGGGCAAGACCGTCAAACGCGGCCGCACCCTCGCAGCCCTACAACAATCCGGAGGATAAAGAACAAGCTGAGAACGGACCGGGCTTCAGCAGGGTCGTACGGCGGTGGCGGTCACCCATGACTGGGCGAACATCGCGTCCGGCTGGGTGGCCCAGGCGCGGAGCCGGCCGGCATGGGTGGGCTGCGCTGCCAGGTCGAGTTGGGTCGCGAGGTAGCCGGCGATGCGGGACGGGTCGGCATAGCGCTCGTAGTGCGCGTCCAGGAAGATGCCGGCGAATCCCGCGTCGCGCAGGTATCGGCCGAATTTGCGGCCCACGTAGGGGTCGCCGCCGTTGGCCTGCTGCAGGCGGGTGTAGGCGGCGACGGCGTCGTCCAGAGGAGGGCTCAGCAGGAAGCCGCCCCAGTCGGGGCTGCAGAGGCCGACCATGCCGCCGGGCCGCAGGACCCTGTGGATCTCGGCCAGCGCGCGGGCCGGGTGGGCCAGGTGTTCCAGCAGGGCGTGGGAGAAGACGCGGTCCACCGATCGGTCGTCCAGCGGGATCTCGTAGCAGGATCCCTCCTGGAACTCGACGTTCGTGAGGCCCCGCTGCCCGGCCAGCCTGCGAGCGCCCATGAGCTGGGCCGCCTGCTGGTCGAGGCCCAGCACGTGGCCTGGCGCGACGGCGGCGGCGAGGTCGGTGGTGATGGTCCCGGGCCCGCACCCGAGGTCCAGCAGCGACGTCCCCGGCGCGAGATGGGGCAGGAAGAAGCCCGCGTGCGTCGCGGCGCGCCTGGCGGCCATGAAATCGACGGCGCAGGTGTCGTGACCGGGCGTGTAGCGTTCGAGGCCGGAAGTCATCGCAGGATCGTCTCCTTGGCGCGTGCGTCGATCGCTCCCGAACAGACGGCGAGGGCGAGCCCGGCGGCGGCCAGCACGGCGCCGACGGCGTTGGGGCTGGTGTAGCCGAACCCGGCGCTGATCACGAGCCCGCCGAGGAAGGCGCCGAGCGCGTTGGCGACGTTGAACGCCGACAGGTTCAGCGCGGAGGCGAGGGTGGGGGCGCCGGTGGCCTTGTCCAGGATGCGCATCTGCAGAGCGGGGACGGTCGCGAAGCCGAACAACCCCAGCAGGAACAGGCTGCAGACAGCGAGAATCCGGCTGTGCGCCGTCACCGTGAACAGGCTCAGCACGACGGTGAGCCCGGCGAGGAACACGTACAGGCTGGGCATGAGCCTGCGTCCGGCGAAATGGCCCGACAGCAGGTTGCCCGCGGCCATGCCCAGCCCGAAGACGACCAGCAGCGCCGTCATGCTGGAGCCGCTGAAGCCCGCGACCTCGGTCATCATCGGAGCGACGTACGTGAACGAGGCGAAGACACCGCCGAAACCGGCCGTCGTCACGGCCATCGCGAGCCAGACCTGCGGCCGGCGCAGGGCCGACAGTTCCGAACGCAGCCCGGCCTCGCCCTCCGGACGCGGCCGGCCGGGCACCAACGCCGCGATGCTCACGAGGGACAGCGCACCGAGCGCGGCGATGGCCCAGAACGTGGCCCGCCAGCCGGCGGCCTGCCCCAGCCAGGTCACCAGCGGCACCCCGGCCACGTTCGCCATGGTGAACCCGCCGAACATGATCGACATCGCCCATCCGCGCCGTTCCGGCGGAACGAGTTCGGCCGCCACCACCGACCCGACCCCGAACAGCGCGCCCTGCGGCATGCCCGCCAGCACCCTGGCCACCAACAACACGCCGTAGCCGGACGCGACCGCCGACAGGACGCTGCCCGCCACCAGCAGCGCCGCGACGATCAGCAGAGTCGTGCGGCGCGACAGGCGTGCCGAGATCGCGGTCAGCAGCGGCGCCCCCACGATCACACCGACGGCGTACCCGCTGATCAGTACGCCGGCGGCCGGGATCGACACCTCGACCCCCGCGGCGACCTGCGGAAGCAGGCCCATGATGGCGAACTCCGAGGTTCCGACACCGAAACCTGCGACGGCCAGGGCCAGCAGAGCCAGCGGCATGACATTGCGCTCCTCATCTCGCGGAAACAGCGGAAACAACCGCTTACGAGCCTGGTCGCAGGGCGTGTCGCGCGGTGAGTGGCAGAAACGCACATGTGGGATAGTTTTCCGCCATGCGCTCTGTAGGGATCCTGGTCACCGAGCACGTCCGCGTCTTCGACTACGCCGTGGCCACCGAGGTCTGGGGCCTGGACCGGACCGATCGCGGCGTCCCGGCGTTCGACCTGCGCACGTGCGGGCCGCGCGGCTCCGCGCTGACCATGACGCCGGGTGTGACCTGCGTTCCCGACCATGGCCTCGACGGCCTGGACGAGTGCGACCTGGTGGTCGTTCCCGGCGTCCAGCACCCGACCGGGCCCGTCCACCCGGACGTGATCACCGCGCTGCGCGCCGCGCACGGCCGTGGCGCGACCGTCGCGTCCCTGTGCTCGGGCGCGTTCCTGCTGGCCGCCGCGGGCCTGCTGGACGGCCGCAAGGCCACTGCTCACTGGCTCGACGTCGAGCAGCTCGCACGCCACTACCCCGAGGTGACCGTCGACCCCAACGTCCTGTTCGTCGGGGACGGCACCGTGTGGACCTCCGCGGGTGTGGCCGCGGGCATCGACCTGTGCCTGCACCTGGTCCGCCGCGACCACGGCGCCGCCGCCGCGGCCGAGATCGCCCGTACCATGGTGACCGCACCGTTCCGGCCGGGCGGCCAGGCGCAGTTCATCACACGTCCCGTCCCCACCGGCCAGAGCCCGTCCGACAGCCTGACGGGCCTGCGCGAACGCATCCTCAACGACCTGGGCCACCCGTGGACCGTGCCGGAACTGGCGAACCTGGCCCGCATGTCCGAACGCAGCTTCGCCCGCCGCTTCGTCCAGAGCACCGGCGACACACCTCTGCAATGGCTACTGACGCAGCGTGTCCTGGCCGCCCAGCACCTGCTGGAGGTCAGCGATCTGCCCATCGCCGCCATCGCGCGCCGCTGCGGTTTCAGCACTCCGCTCACCATGCGCCACCACTTCACCCGGCACGTCGGCCTGCCGCCCCGCGACTACCGCCTGGCCTTCGCACCGGGTGGACCCCTGCGCGCCGCCGCCGATCCCGATATTTGCTGACACGGACGACACGGCGGTGCCGATCGGGCCCGCGCTGGAGCGTGCCAGGGCCCGGCCCGATCTCGTCATCTTCGTCCACCCCGGCGGCGGAGGGCACGCGGGGTCGTGGAATGTGAATCCCGCCGCCTACGACAAGGCGTCGGAGGAGTTCGTCACGCGACCTTGGACGCCGGCGCCGTCCAGGTGTTGCACGCGCCCGGAGTGCCCTTGGTGTAGCCCTGCGTGAACCAGTAGAGGTCGTTGGCGCTGATCTTGTCCTTGCTGAAGCGGTCGCGCCAGTACTTGTCCTTCGGCGTGGGCTCCTCGGCCTTCAGCGTGGCCTTCCAGTTCTTCGACTTTCCGCCCAGGGCCTTGAGCGTCACGCCGGCCAGGCACAGCTGCTGCATGCTGAAACGACGCTCCTGCTCATCCAGCTGCTTCTCGTCGGCGTCGTTCGGCATGGCCCAGTAGGCCGCGCCGATGCCCGTCCGGCCCATGACCACGCCGCTCCACGCCTGGGCGACCTGGGCGAGGATCGGCAGGTCGTCCTTGGCGCTGATCCAGTCGGCGCCGAGCTGAATCTGGAGCTGGGTGTAACAGCTGATGGCGAACGAGCCGGTGATCTTTATGCCGTTGTGGCAGGGGCCCTCGTCGTGAGTGGCCTTGATATCGGTCTTGACCGGCTCGAAGTCGGGGATGAACGGCCCCCAGGCGTCGTTCAGGCAGCCGACGAGGGTGTTCAGGTATTTGGTGGTCGAGGACTTCGTCGTGCCCTTGCTCAGCTTGCAGCTGATCTTGGGGAGCTTGCCCTTCTTGTACAGGGCGTTGTGGGTCAGCTCGGGGACGCCCTTGATCGGGTAGGCGGCTGCCGTACCGGAGAACGCCATCAGTCCGGCCGCCGTGGCAGCCAGCACGCGGATCATCATGAAGCGGGATGTTAGGGGCGGAAGCCCGGCGGGGTCCACAAGATCAGGAAACTCTGGAGCTGGGCACCGTCCAGGTGTTGCAGGCGCCTGGGCCGCCCGCCTTGTAGCCTCGCGCGAACCAGCGGCGTTCGAGCTCTTTCTGGTCGGCGCGGTGGTCCATGTCGAAGAACGCCTTCTGGATGCCGGCTCGCACCATGCTCCCGCCGAGCGCGACCACGTCCTTGATGTACTTCTCGGTGAAGGCCGCGGTCAGCCCCTTCTTCGCCGCACAGGTCCTCTTCGCAAGCCTGCCCACGGTCGGGCTCGGGTTCTGAGGGTTGTGGCCCAGCCAATAGGATCGCCCGATATGCCGGTATTTTCTCGTCGGCGGCGACGGACAGCGATCACCATCGCCATAGCCCTGGCCACCGTCCTCGGGTTGGGCGTTGCCGTCTACCTGACGGTACGCACCAAAGGCTCGCCTCAGCAGACGGCGACCGCGTTCCTGACGGCCTGGCAGCGCGGCGACCTGTCCGCCATGAAAGCCCAGGTGGTGGAGCCGCCCCTGGACTTCGACGGCGTCTACAACGCCTTCGCCAAGGGCTCCCAGGCCAAGCGGATAACCATCCAGGACATCCGCGTCCACCCCAAGGCCTATTTGAATTTCGGGGAGACCGCCACCTATTACGCCTCGTTCGCCGTCACCCTCGACGGACCGGTCCCCTACACCTATGACGGACAACTGGAGATCATCGATTTCGACCGTGCCTGGAAGGTGAGCTGGTCACCGACGGCGATCCACCCCGAACTGCAGGAGGTCGGCTTCAGCGAGGTGCGGCAGATCCGCGTCGTACCCCAACGCGACGGCTCCTCATGGCTCGTCCTTCTGGAAACGCGTGCCAAGGGAGAGCAGGCAGGACGGCTCTTCGCCGACGAAGGCCTCAAACTGGCGGCCGTCCTGGCCGACTCGGCCCAACCTGGGGTCACCGGTTAGCCGTCGTCGGCGAAACCGGTTCATCGCGAGCACGGAACGGAAGGCCCGCTAGCCGAGGCCCGTGAGCAGCGCGTCGAGACCCGCCTTCACCGCGGGAGCCGCACGCCCCCGGTGAACGATCAGATTGGCCGCGATCGGCGCGAGCAGGGCATCGGCGAGGAACCCCGCGTCCGCCTCCGGCCTGATCCGTGCGATCAGTACGACCAGATGCTGGTGGTACGCCTCATAGGCCCCGCCGAACCGTGCGAACTCCCCGGCGGTCTCGGCCATCAGCAGAAGGTCGAGCTGGGCGAAGGTGCGATCGGTCAGCGCGTACAGGAAGGCGCGTACCCGCTCGATCTCCGGCGCCCCGGGGCCCAGCGGCGGAGGGCCGGTCAGGAACGCCTGCTGGAACTCGCGTTCCTTCTCGTCGATGAGCGCGTACGCCAGCCCCGACCTGTCGCCGAACCGCCGGTACAGCGTCCCGATCCCGACGCCCGAGGCGGCCGCGACGTCGGCCATCGCCAGCCCCTTCATCCCCGAGGTGGCGACGATCTCCGCGGCCGCGGCAAGGATCTTCGCGCGGTTCCTGGCGGCATCGGCCCGTTCCTGTGCCACGTGGTCACCCTATCGGTTTGCAAAGCGGAACGCGTTCCGAATAGCCTTAACCGGAACCGATTCCGTATAGAGGAGGACAGATGCTCAACGGCAAGAGCGCGCTCGTCACCGGTGGCAGCAGGGGCATCGGCGCGGCCATCGCCCGCCACCTGGCCGCGGCGGGCGCCGACGTGGCGATCACCTACGCGACGGCGGCGAGCCGGGCGCAGACCGTGGTCGAGGAGATCGAGGCACTCGGCCGCCGCGGCCTGGCCATGGCCGCCGAGGCGACCGACGCCGAGGCCCTCCAGGCAGCCGTCGCCCGCACCGTCTCCACCTTCGGCCGCCTCGACATCCTGGTGAACAACGCCGGAATCGCCCCCTTCGGCCCACTGGAGGACGTCTCCCTGGACGAACTCGACCGCACCCTCGCCATCCACGCCAGAGCCGCTTTCCTCACGTCGCAGGCAGCAGTACGCCACATGCGGGCCGGCGGGCGGATCGTGAACATCGGCAGCAGCCTGGCCGAACGCGTCCCCTACCCCGGCTGGACCCTGTACTCGATGAGCAAGTCCGCACTGATCGGCCTCACCAAGGGCCTCGCCCGCGATCTGGGCCCCCGCGACATCACGGCCAACCTCGTCCACCCCGGCTCCACCGACACCGAGATGAATCCCGCCGACGGTCCCGACGCCGACGACGAACGCTCCTACACGGCCCTCGGCCGCTACAGCACCCCGGACGACATCGCCGCCACCGTCCTGCATCTGGTGGGGCCCGCCGGCCGTACGATCACCGGCACCTCCATCACCGTCGACGCCGGAACGACGGCCTGACATCCTGGCTCCGGCCCTTTCAGGAGGCTCGTCAAGGGCCAGAGCAGGGTCGATATCCACTTCCCTATCGCCGGACCGCCCATACCAGTATTGGACGCCACAAGATCTGTTCTGATCTGCTGGAGGGGCATCGACGTCCGTCTGGGCCGATCGCGTCAAGATCTGCGGCCCGTGAAAGAGCAGGTGTTCGCCCATGCCTCTCGGGCAGTCCGTCCCGTCCCGCCGTACCTTGCTGGCCACCGCGGCCCTCCTGCCACTGGCAGGCCGTCCGGCCGAAGCCGCGGCCGCCACCGCCCCCAAGCGCGCCCAGCGCTACTATGACCGGGCGGCGGCGCTGGCCGGCGCCGACCCGGTCCTGAAAGCCCTGGTCAAAGCGCTCGCGCCCGGCCTCACGATGCCGGAACCGACGCCCCTCCGCCCGTTGCGCACCTTCGACGACGTGGCGGTGCTGGGCAACAGCTTCATCCAGGCCACGGCGCTGTTCACCGCCGAGGGCATCGTCCTCGTCGACGCGATGGGATCGCCGGACGAAGCCGAGAAGATCATCGTCCCGGGGCTGCGGGCCGTGGGCGCGGACCCCGCACAGATCAAGTACGTGGTGGTCGCCCACGGCCATGCCGATCACTTCGGCGGCGCCCAGTTCCTCGCCGACCGGTACGGCGCCCGCGTCATGATGAGCCGGACCGACTGGAACCTCATCGCCGCCGAACGTCCCGCGAACGCGCCCAAGCGCGACCTGGAGATCGCCGACGGCCAGAAGCTCACCCTCGGCGGCACCACCATCGCCTTCCACCACACGCCCGGCCACACGCCCGGCACCGTCTCGCCGATCTTCCCCGTGCACTGGAAGGGGCGGCGGCACACCGCGATGTTGTGGGGCGGCACCAACCCGCCCGCCGCGACCGCGGACAAACGCACCAGCCTGGCCTCCGTACTCGCCTTCGCCGCCACGATGCGGCGGGCCGGGGTGGAGGTCGAGCTGAACAACCACGGCGGCGTCGACCACGGCCTGGCCCGCATCGAGCAGCTACGCGCCGGAACGACGGGGGCGGCCAACCCGTTCGTCATCGGCCGGGCGAGGGCGCAGCGCTTCATGAAGGTCATGGAGGTCATGCTGCGCGGCCGTATCGCCCAGGATCAGGAGACGGCCGCCGGCTGATCGACCCCACCCTGGTGCTGACGAGCCGGGGTGACGAGGTGGTGCAGCTGGACGGGTGCCATCGTCAGACGCGCCAGAGGGCGGCGAGCTGCCGAGTGGCCAGCCGGGACGGTACCGCGCGCAGCAGGGCGTCGCGCAGCGACGCGGTGAGGCCGGTCCGGGAGGTCAGCCACGACTGCCGGGACGCCGCCCGCATCATGCGGTTGGCGCTGGGCCTGCGCTCGGCGTCGTAACGCAGGAGCCGCCGGGGGACGTCCGCCGGCTCGGCGCCGGTCAGGTGGCGGGTCAGCGCGGCGGCGTCCTCGAAGGCCTGGCTCGACCCCTGGCCGAGGTCGGGTGGCATGGCGTGCGCGGCGTCGCCGAGGAACGCGATCCGGCCGACCGCGAACGAGGGCAGAGGCTCGGCCAGGCGGGTGATCGGGTCGACGTAGATGTCGGCTGCCGGGGTGTCCTCGATCACTGTCGCGACGACGGGATGCCAGTCGGCCATCAGGGACAACATCTGCCGGCGTGCCTCGTCCGCGTCCGGCGGTGCGCCGTGCAGGGCGGAGTCGGTGAACCAGTACAGAAGGTTCTCGCCGACGGGGTACAGGCCGAACATCGCCCCGTTGCGGCGGTCGACCAACTGGCTGGTCAGCAGGTCCGCATCCAGGCCGGGCGGACGGGGCAGCATGCCGCGCAGATCCATCCGGCCGGTCCGCCGCAGCCCGGGGTGACCGGGGAAGAGTTGTGCCCGCAGCCTGCTGCCGATGCCGTCGGCAGCGATCACGGCGTCCACCCGGGCGACGGCTTCACCATCGGCGATCACGGTCACCCCGGCGGAGTCGGCCTCCAGGCGCTCGACCGGGGTGGAGGTCAGTACGAGTTCGGCGGGAAGCGGGGCGCGTAGTGCCCGGTGCAGGCGCGCCCGGTCGATGATGACGGGGGTGCCGATCTGCTGCCGCACCCGGTCCAGGTCGGTGATCAGCAGTGGGCGTCCGCGCCGGTCGCGCAGTCCACCGCGGCCTTCACGCATGGCGTGCTCGCGTACGCCCTCGGCCAGCCCCACCGCGTCCAGCGCCCGGAGCCCGTTGGGCATGACCACGATCCCGGTTCCCGCCTCCCTGAGCTCGGCGCCGCGCTCGATCAGTGTCACCTCGTGGCCCAGGCGATGCAGGCCCACCGCGGCCGCCACTCCCCCGAGCCCGGCGCCGACCACCACGATCCTCACAGGATCACCTCGATTCACTACGATCGTACTAGTACGGCTATTGGTATAGCATGGCCGCATGCCGCCCACCAATCCAGCCCGTCGCCGCGCCCTGACCGATGCCGCCATCGCACTGCTGGCGTCGTCGGGGGTGCACGGGCTGACCCATCGCGCGGTGGAGAAGGAGGCGGACCTTCCATCGGGAACCGCCTCCAACTACTTCCGTAACCGGGAGGCACTGCTGGTGGCCGCCGCGGAGCGCATCATCGAGCTGCACCACGCCGACACCGACCGGGCGGTCGACCGGTCCGTCGAGCAGCCCGCGACGCTGGCCGACCTGCTGACCGAGTCGCTGCTCACGGCGGCGACCACACTGCGCGACCGCTACCTGGCGATCTTCGAGCTCCAGCTGGAGGCCGTACGCCGTCCGGTGCTCGCCACGGCGCTCGCCGGCCTCTGGGACGCGGCGGTGCAGGTCACCGCCGGGCAGCACGACAAACTCGGTCTCGTCCTCCCCCGCGAGAGCATCCACTCCCTGATCACTCTCTACGAGGGCACGCTGTTCACCCTGGTCACCGCCGCACCGGAAAGCGTCGACAGGAACACCGTCCAGGCCCTGGTCCGGAGCATCCTGGACGGTTGCGGCCCTCAGCAGTAAAGCCCCGACGCGGGGTCAGCGGTCGCCGGCGGTCTGGAAGGTGTGGCGGTACGCCTGCGGCGAGACCCCGATCGCGGCGTGGAGATGCTGACGCAGAGACGCGGCGGTGGCGAATCCCACCTGGCGGGCGACCAGCTCGACGGGCAGGTCGCTCGACTCCAGCAGCTCCCGCGCCCGGTTGACCCGCTGCTGGGTCAGCCACCGCCCGGGGCTGACCCCGACCTCGTCCTGGAAACGGCGGGCGAACGTACGAAGGCTCATCCGGGCGTGTGCGGCGAGGTCGGTCAGCGTCAGCGACTCGGCCAGCCGTTCGAGCGCCCATTCCCTCGTCGCGGAGGTCCCCGCCACGGACGGCTCGGGCACGGGCTGTTCGATGTACTGCGCCTGGCCGCCGTCCCGCCAGGGTGGCACGACGCACCGGCGCGCGACGTGGTTGGCCAGCCGGCTGCCGTGGTCCTTGCGTATGAGGTGCAGGCACACGTCCACGCCTGACGCGGCGCCGGCCGAGGTGAGGATGTCGCCGTCGTCGACGAACAACACGTCCGCGTCGAGAGTCACCTGGGGGAACAGCTCGCTGAAGCGGGCCGTCTGGTTCCAGTGCGTCGTGACCCTGCGGCCGTCGAGCAGCCCTGCCGCCGCGAGCGCGAACGCCCCGGTGCAGATGGACACGATCCGGGCGCCCGCCGGGATCAGTTTGAACGCGTCCGCCACACCGGCCGGGAGCTGCGCCGAGAGGGAGGCCGAGGCGTACGGGGGGATGACCACCGTGTCCGCCGTGGCCAGGATCTCCGGGCCGTGCCGGGTGCTGATCGTGAAGTCCGCGGACGTACGCACCGCGTGCCCGTCGACCGAGCAGGTGAGCACCTCGTAGAGGCCCTGCGCGGTGCCGAAGACGCGCTGCGGGATGCCGAGCTCGAACGGATAGACCCCGTCGAGCGCCATGACGACCACACGATGCATGGCACGATCCTATCGACGAATGACATTCCTGCCACTCCCGGCGGGCGGCCGGGCACAGCAGGCTGGGTCCATGAACGACATCACCACCATGCGCGCCGTCAGCCAGGACGTCATCGGCGGCCCCGAGGTGCTCAAGGAGATCCGGCTGCCGCGACCGGCGGCGGGCGTGGGCGAGATTCTGGTGCGGGTGCACGCCGCCGGCGTCAACCCGACCGACTGGAAACACCGCGCCATCCCCGGGCTCATGCTCGGCGAGCCGCCGTTCGTCCTCGGCTGGGACGTCTCCGGAGTGGTCGAGGCCGCCGGTCTCGGGGTCACTCTCTTCAAGCCGGGTGACGAGGTGTTCGGCATGTTGCCGTATCCACAGGGGGCAGGTTCGCACGCCGAGTACGTCACCGGGCCCGCTCGTGCCTTCGCCCCCAAACCCGCCGCCATCGACCACGTGCAGGCCGGCGCCCTGCCGCTGGCCGCCCTCACCGCCTGGCAGGCCCTCGTGGACACCGCGCGCGTCCAGGACGGGTCTCGGGTGCTCATCCACGCCGCGGCGGGCGGCGTCGGCCACCTCGCCGTACAGATCGCGAAGGCCCACGGTGCGTACGTGATCGGCACCGCCAGTGCTCCCAAGCACGACTTCGTCCGCAACCTGGGTGCCGACGAGGTGCTCGACTACCGCACCACGGACATCACCGAGGCGGTCCGCGACGCCGACGTCGTTGTAGACGCCCAAGGCAGCGAGCACGCCATGGGCTCTCTGCGCAGCCTGCGCGCGGGCGGTCTCCTGGTCTCCCTGCGCCTCGACGACGGCATTCCGGCGCTCGCCCGAGAAGCGGCCCGCCTCGGCGTGCGGGCGGAGGTCATGCTCGTGGAGCACGACCACGCCGGGATGCTGGCCATCGCCCGGCTCGTGGCCGAGGGCCGGTTGCGCGCGGAGATCGCCGGCACGTTCGAGCTGGCGGACGCGGCCAAGGCGCACGCGCTCGGCGAGACCGGCCGCACCGCGGGGAAGCTGGTGCTCACCGTACGGTAGCGAGGTCCCGCCGGGTCAGGTGCTCGCGGGCGGCTCGCCTTCCACCACCGTGGCCAGGAACGCCCGGAACAGCTCGCCGATCGCCACGTCCCGGGAGTTGAGCAGCCATTGGAGCTGAAGCCCGTCGTTGACCGCGATGATCAGGGGCGCGGCCTGTTCCGGGGTCAGCCCGCCGGGCAACCGGTCGCCGTGCTCCGCGCGCAGGCTGTCGGCCAGGGCCCGGCGGGAGCGGTCGTAGCGCGTGGTGAAGAACTCGTGGGCGGGATGGTCCTCGGCGACGCTCTCGGCGGACAACACCGTGTAGGAGTGCACGAGCCCGCGCCAGTCGAGGTTGAAGTCGACCAGCCGGGCCATCGCCTCGACCGTCAGTCCCATGTCGGCGACGATGCCCAGGTTGTGCAGGTCACGGTGTTCCAGTACGGCGACCAGCAGGTGTTCCTTGGTCGGGAAGTGGTGCAGCAGGGTCTGCTTGGAGATGCCCACGGCCTCGGCGATGGCGGCGAGCGAGCCGGCCCGGTAGCCGCGTTCCGCGAAGACGCTCTCGGCAGCGGCCAGGATCTCCGCGCGTCGCTCGTCGGCACGCTTGCGCCGCTTCTGCTGCACGGCAACCACCTCCAAATATAACGAACACATAACGCAATCTACCGCTCGGTCGATTAAGCGGCGATGCTGTCCATGTACCTCCACGACCGTGTGCGAACGCTACCCTTCGACCGCTTCAAGGGGAGTCCGATGATCGAGCTGTTCCCCCGCCCTCGGCTCATGACCGTCACAGAAGAGGGCGCCGCCCTTTCCGCGCCCGTCGCCGAGATTCTCGACGAAAGCCTTCCGGCCCAAGGCTTCACCATCGACACCACCGGACCGGACGTCACCCTGCGACACGCCGACGACGCCGGACTCCGCTACGGCAGGGACGTCCTTGAGCAGCTGCGCGCCCAAGGCGACGGCACCTGGCCGGCGCTGCACATCGCGGACTGGCCGGACCTCCCCGTACGGGGCTTCCTGCTCGACGTCAGCCGCGGCCGCGTCCCCACCAGGGAGAGCTTCGTCCACCTCATCGAGGTGCTGCGCATCGCCCGCTACAACCAGCTCCAGCTCTACACCGAGCACACCTTCGCCTACACCGGCCACCAGGACGTGTGGCGCGACGCGTCCCCCATGACCGCCGCCGAGATCCGCGACCTCGACACGATGTGCGCCGAGGCCGGCATCGAGCTGGTGCCCAACCAGAGCACGTACACCCACATGGAGTCCTGGCTCTCCCACGACACCTACCGCCACCTCGCCGAATGCCAGGACGGCTTCTCCGTGGCCGGATTCTCGATGCCCTCCTTCACCCTCAGATCGGACGAGGAGAGCGCGGCGTTCGCCCACGGCCTGCTCGCCGAACTGCTGCCCAACTTCACCAGCCGCCAGGTCAACGTCAACTGCGACGAGCCCCTCGAACTGGGCAGGGGCGCCGGCGCCGCCCAGGTGGCCGAACTCGGAGCCGGCGAGGTCTACCTCAGGCACCTGCGCCGCCTGCTGGAGCCCCTGATCGCCCAGGGCTACCGGCCGCAGTTCTGGGCCGACTTCATCACCCACCATCCCGAACTCGTCGAAAGACTCCCGGCGGGCTGCACGGCCGTCGCCTGGACCTACGAGGCTCCCCGCCCGGACGGCGAACGCATCGAGATCCCGCCGGACTTCCAGCAGGTCATCGACGAGCTGGGCATCAACATCGCCTTCGACGGCTTCTCCGAGGCCCTCAAGGGGCTGCCGGGCAGCGGGGTGCCGTTCCTGGTCGCACCGGGCACCGGCACGTGGAACTCGCTGGTGGGCCGCATCGACAACGCGATGGGCAACATCGCCGACGCGGTGGGCACCGGCCTGACGAGCGGAGCCTCCGGCCTCCTGCTCACCGAATGGGGCGACAACGGCCACTTGCAGGCGTTCTGTACGTCCTACCCACCCATCGTGTACGCCGGCGCGGTGAGCTGGTGCCTGGCCGGCAACGCGGACATCGACGTGCCCGCCGTACTCGACCGGCATGTCTTCCGCGACCACGCCGGTGTGCTCGGCGGTGTGCTCGACGCCGTCGGGCGGGTCTGGGGGCGTACCGGGCGGCGCTCGTTCAACGGCAGCCCGCTGCAGGCGGCCCTGATCCCCGCGCAGCAACATCTTGTCACGCACGAACCCGACGCCGGCCTGGTCGAGGCGGTCATCACGACGCTGGACCAGGCGCTGGCCGACCTGGAACGGGCCCGGCCGGCCTCGGGTGACGGCGCGCTGGCGGTACGCGAACTCGCCGCGGCCATCGGGCTCGCGCGGCACGGCGCCTGGCGGCTGGGCCGTACGGCGGGGCTGGCCACCCCCGGAGACGATGAGCTGCGCGCGGACCTCGACACGTTGATCACGGAGTACCGGCGATGCTGGCTCGCGCGCAACCGGCCGGGCGGGATGGAACGCGGTTTCGGACCGCTGACCTCGACGCTGAAGTCCTACGCGCAGTGACGGCCCGGCCCCGGGGCCGAGATCACGTGTGCCTGTTCCGGACTCGGAGGTCCATCCGGGGCCACGTCCGGCTGGGTGCGGGAGGAGTTCGCTGCGATCATCGGATTATGACGATCGCCGCGATCTACGCTGATTTCGCCGCGCGGGAGGCGCATGGTGTGTCGCCCACCTACGAGCGCCTGGCGTACGCGGTGACGCGGGATCCCGAGCTCATGGCTCTGCTCGCCGGGCTTCCGCCGGCCAAGCGGCAGCCGAACCTGCTGTTCGGCGTGGTCCGGTTGCTCGGCGGGCCGGTCGAGGATCCGGCCGCGTTCCACGACTACACGGTGGCGAACTGGCCGGTGATCGAGGCGGAGACGCGCACCCGGACCACGCAGACGAACGAGGCCGGGCGATGCGCCGTCCTGCTCCCGGTGCTCAACGCGCTCCCGCAGCCGCTCGCGCTGCTGGAGGTCGGCGCGTCCGCCGGGCTGTGCCTCTACCCCGACCGGTACGCCTACCGTTACGGCGATCACCCGGTCGGCTCCGGCGACCCGGTCCTCGCCTGCACGCCCACCGACCTGGCGCCGCCGACCAGGCTGCCCCAGGTGGTGTGGCGGGCCGGCCTGGACCTGAACCCGCTCGACGTGACCGACCCCGCGGATCTGGCCTGGCTCGACGCCCTCATCTGGCCCGAACACACGCACCGCCGCGCCAGGCTGCGGGCGGCGGCGGCCGTCGTCGCGGCCGACCCGCCGCTGCTCGTACGGGGCGACCTGGTGGACGACCTGCCGGCGCTGGCCGCGCAATCCCCGCCCGACGCGACGCTGGTGGTGTTCCACAGCTCGGTGCTGTACCACGTGCCGATGCCGCGACGGGCGGCGTTCGCCGAGACGGTACGCGGGCTCCCCGGACACTGGATCGCGAACGAGGCCCCGGACGTGCTGCCCTACGACACGCTCCCGGCGCCGCCGGGCGAGGCACTGCACAACGTGCTCGCGCTGGACGGAAGGCCGCTCGCCTGGACCCGATCCCACGGCCAGGCGATCACCTGGTTCACGTGACGTGTCCGGTCCTGCCGGTCGCCAGGTCGAGGAAGAAGTCCCTGCGTTCCTCCGCCCCCGCGTCCCGGCGGACCTGGAACGAGCCCTTGCCCGACCAGCCGGCGCCCGACTCGACCGGATCCCCGTCGGGGAGCCGGGGGCGTACACGATGGATCCGTTCGCGGGTGGTGAGGTCGTAGGTCTCGACGAGGTCGCCGTCGTCGCTGATGACCACGAGCCGGCTGCCGTCCGGTTTGAGGAAGGCGGTACGGGACTCCAGGAGCAGGGAGGGGACGGCGATGCTCAGACGTTCCTTGCCGCGACGGTCGTAGACGATCAGGCGGGAAGCCGTCGTGACCACCACCCCCGGCGAACTGACCTCGAGCACCTTCAGCACGCCGGGGAGCGTGATCTCGCTCCGGGAACCGGTGTCGATGACGCGGGTGCCGTTCCTGGTCAGGGCGACGTACCTGCCGCGCTCGCTGATGCTCACCTCGGGCACGTCCGCGTCGGCGAGCGTCCCGCTGAGGTCACGCCGGTTCCCTCCGTGCTGGTGGACCACGCGGCGCGAGGTCCGGTCCAGGTAGACGACGGATCGCCGGTCGGGGCTCACCACGAACGGCGCCGCCGTCGGCGCCCCGCCTTTCATGACGACATAGGGCGCGGCCTGCGGGAACGGCTCGTCGTCGACCAGCCAGTAGCGGCACGGGTCGTCCACCTGGTCGATCCACGGACAGGTGGGCGCCTTGACCTCGCCGATCTTCTCGAAGGAGACCTGCCGCTCCGGGAACTCCCTGGGCATCGTGTACCGCGGCGATTCGCTCGGCAGCGCCCGCCCGGGAGTGACGAGAACACCGGCGAGCACAATCGCGCTTCCCGCCAAATAGCCGGTGCGAACGGACCATCGGCGAATGGCTGCCCCTGTTTCGTCCGGCATTTCGGCCCCGGTTTTCCGTTCGGCGTACGATATCGCCGCCACCACCGCGACCACGACGACAACATGGGCAATCCGCGTCGGTGTGATTCCCCGCGCCACGAGAAGACAGGAGCCTGTAACGACGGCAGCGGAAACGGCGAGCAACCAGGCCCGGCGATAAATGTCGTCAGCGACCGGCGGCCGCACGACGCGGAATACCGGAACGGCGCACCAGCCGACGACAAGATAGAACGGATCCCCCGTCAGACCCGCCACGGGAGCCGCCAGGACGACGGCCGCCAGCCGCCATCGGCGCAGCCCGGCGAAATGGCCGACGACCCGGCGGGCATCGGTCTCGTCGACCGTGAGTCCCGTCAGGGCGGCGAACCTGCCGAGACGCCCCTGGCTGAGGGGCGTGGCCGCCGCGAGCACGGTGATCACCGCCGCCACCCAGAAGATCAATGGGGGTATCGTCACAAGGCGCCACGATATATGGTTCCGTCTCGTGAGTTCAGCGGATATATGGCAGCAATTTGGCGTCGCCCCGCGTACACGATTACCGTTTGTGGTGTCCAGTTGCCTCGTGCTGATGTGCGTCGCGGCCGGCTTGTGGTGGTCGGGGTCGATAACGCCGCGCATCCGCTGGGAAATCGACAGCTTCTTTCTCAGTGCCCAGGTGGACGACAATGGTGTGCTGTCCACCAGCGCCTGGGTCGAGCTCGAGAACCAGGCGTTTTCCCCGTTCACCGTCACGGATATCTCGATGGCCATACCGGGCCTGCGTCTGCTCCCTTCCGAGCGCACGGAGGACGATCCCGCCGAGATCACCGTTCGGGGTGACGGCACCAGGACGGTGACCCGGCGGATCGTCATCACCGACTGCGCGGCGGTGCCGCACGAGCCGCAGCCGATCCGATTCAGCTACCGGACCTGGCTGGTCTCGGGTTCGTCGGAGGTCATGCTGGACCCGTGGCAGATGACCGGGAGCGGGGGCAGCGTTCCCGTGGCCTGGCAACGCGCCCTGGCCAACGTGGTGTGCGACAAGGCAGTGAGCGGCGAATTCTGACGTCCGTCCCATGAGGGCCGCCCGGCGAGAGACACCAGGAGAGAAGGGCACTGCACGTGCGTCCTGTCACGAAGATCGCCACCGGGCTTGTCATCGTCTTCGGCACGGTCCGGTTCAATGGCCTCGACCTGCTGTTCGACCCCGTCGGCTGGGGCATGTGCGCCGCCGGGCTGCTCCTGTTGCAGCGGCCGGGCGACGCCTTCGCCAGGGCCCAGGCATCCGCCCTCTGCATGGTCGTCGTCTCGCTGCTGGCCGTCCTCGCGAGCGGCGCACGTACGGATGAGCCGTTCAGGCACGTGATCGACATCGCCGCCACGGCCGGCGCCCTGGTCACGGTCTGGCTGATCGTGGACGCCCTCATGACCCGGATGCGCTCACGCGGCGACAACTCCCGGGTCGCCCTGCTGGACGTACTGCGCTGGGCGGTGGCCGGCCTGGGCGCGGCCGGCCTGCTGGCCGGTTACGGCTACGCCGAGCTGTCATCCGTCCTGGTCGTCGGGTGGTTCGCCGCGCTCGTCGTCCTGACCGTCGTGCTCTATCGTTTGGCCCACCGGCCGTACTTCGCCGCCACCCGGCCGGCCTCCGACGGCGAGGTCAGCTCGACATAGCGCGAACACCCTTCTTGTTGCGCTCAGGCCGAGGCGCCGGCGAGCGGGCGGTCCGTACGGGCGTGGTCAACGCGGCCCCTTGGGGCAGAATTCGGCCGACAGGACGTCGGAGAAGACGCTCAGGCCGCTCCAGTCGCCGTTGATCTCGGTGGTGAGCATGTGCCGGCCGTCACGCGCCCCCATGGCGTACGTCCAGGAGCCGTACGTGGCCCCGGCGGCGCCCCAGACCCAGACGCCGCACGGGAGCTTCTGGGCGAAGACGCCGAGGCCGTACCGGGTGTCGGGGATCCACCCCTGGGTGGCGACGGTGGTGAACATCTCCTTCTGCTGGGCGGCGGGCAGCAGGCGTCCCCCCAGCAGGGCGCCCATGAACCGGTTGAGGTCGCCGACCGTCGAGACCATGCCGCCCGCCGACCAGGCGCCGGACTGGTTCATGTCGGTGGCGTCGTAGATCGTGGGGTCGGGGTCCTGGGAGAACAGGGTGGAGTAGTGCACGGGGTGCGGCCCTCGGATCTTCGCCTCCAGCGCGGGTAAGTAGGTTCCGGTCAACCGCAGCGGCCGGATGACGCGCCGCGTCACCTCCTGGCCGAAGGTGTGTCCCGTCGCCTTCTCGACGATCATGGCGGCCAGGATGTAGTTGGTGTTGGAATAGGCGAACCCCTCGCCCGGGCCGAAGTACGGCGGGTTGCGCAGCGCGATCTTCACCAGCTGCTCCGGGGTGACGGTGTCGTAGCGGTGCTCCAGCCAGGCCGCGCCCTGCCCCTGGGCGAAGAACTCGGTGTCGCTGGTGTAGCTGAAGATCCCGCTGGTGTGGTTGAGCAGCTGCCGGATGGTGACCTGGCCGCCGTCGTAGCCGTTGCCCTGGAGGAGGCCGGGCAGCCAGCGCTCCACGGAGTCGTCCAGGTGCAGCTTGCCCTCGCCGGCCAGTTGCAGGACCACGGTGGCGGTGAACGCCTTGGTGGCGCTGCCGATCCTGAATCGCTCGTTCGGCCTGCGCTTGCGGCCGGTCTCGGTGTCGGAGACGCCGGCGGAGCCGAACCACCGCTCCCGCCCGTCGCGCACTTCGGCGGCGATCCCTGGCGCGCCGCTGTCGGTGACCGCCCGGTCGAGCGCGCTCTGCACTCCGGGGGAGCTCACCGCCGTCACGGCGGCGAGCAAGAGGTGCGTGACCATGCCGAACTCCTTCGTTCAGACGAGATAGTACGTGTTTATTCAAAAATAAAAGCTACGTTGCCTTCACCGTGCTGTCAATCATGTTTCCGCAGGTGATTGCAATGACGATGCGGCCAAACGCAAAAACAATTTGCAATGAGATGTCGCCGAACGCAATACTGGGCAGTCACGCAGGAGGGAGATCGCCGATGCCGGGCGGAAGGCTGACCCACGAAGAACGTCGTCAGATCGCCGCAGGGCTGACCGACGGGCTCACCTACAGCGAGATCGCCGGCCGTCTCCAGCGCCCGGTCTCGACCATCACCCGCGAAGTCACCCGAAACGGCGGAGCCGGCGGCTACGACGCCGACCGCGCCCACCATGCGACCGCGATCCGAGCCCGCCGCCGCAGACCCGCCGCCCCTCCCCCGGCGCCGGCCGTCCTCGACGGGCGGGACCCGCGCACCACCGGGGAGCTGGAGGAGACCTTCACCGCGATGCTCGTCGACACCGGCCTGTCGCGCACCGCCGCCCGGGTGCTCGTCAGCCTGTACGTCACCGACAGCGGCAGCCTCACCGCCGCCGAGCTCGTCCAGCGCCTCCAGGTCAGCCCGGCGTCCGTCTCCAAGGCCGTCGGCCTGCTCGAACAGCACCAGCTGATCCGGCGCGAGCGAGACCCGCGGCGCCGCCGCGACCGCTACGTCATCGACGGCGACATCCTGTACCCGTCCTGGATGGCCAGCGCCCGCAGGAACGCCCAGCTCGCAGCCGCCGCTCTCCACGGAGCCGAAGCCCTCGACCCCGCCTCTCCCGCCGGAGCCCGGCTCAAGAGCATGGGCCGGCTCCTCCAGCACCTCAGCAACGAAATGATCCGCGCCGCCGAGCACTGGCACGACACCTTCGACGACCGCTAGCCAGCGGCCCCCGGACGACCGACCGAAGATTCGAGGACTCCCTCACACCCCAGCTCGCCGCCGAGATCGGCCAGGTCAGCCTCGCCCACCTCGACGCCGACCTGGAATCGGCGACCACATGCGCCCTCGACTGGCTCACCCCCTTGCTGAGCGGGGGCAGCCTGCTGCTGTTCGACGAGTTCTTCGGCGAGGACCCGGCGGAATCGCGTGCCTTCGTCGACTGGAGCGAACGCACTGGCACCCGTACGGCGCTCCTCGCCGTCTTCGGCCGAGAGCCGAGCGGCAAGGGCGACATGACCGACCGGCGGGCCTTGTTCCAAGTGATCGGCGACGAGCGGCACACCAAGGCGCCGCTGCTGCCCGTACGGCTGCGCCCGGATGGACGTGGCCGTCCGCCGTGGCCGTCGATCAGGGCACTCGGCGGTCGAAGCGGGCGGCCGAGGGGCCGTAGACGAACTCACGCGACATCTGGATGAAGTTCTGCGGGAACCCGAGCGGAAAGGCGCTGGCCTCGTCGAGCCGTTCCACCGTCTCCGGCGGCAACCGCAGGTCGCAGGCGGCGAGGTTGTCGGTGAGCTGGTCGAAAGTCCTGGCGCCGGAGATCGGATGGATCCAGGTGCGGTGCGCCCGGGTCCAGGCGAGGGCGACCTGGGAGGAGGAGACGCCGAGCTCGTCGGCGACGGCGTCGACCTCGGCGGCGATCGCCAGGTGGCGCTCGGGTACGGCGTCGCGGCTGATCCGGGACCCGGCGGTGGCGTCGGTACGGGTGAACTTCCCCGACAGTACGCCGCGGGCCAGCGGCGCCCACGCGGCCACCGACAGGCCCAGCGTTTCGGCCATCGGCAGCAGTTCGCGCTCGATGTCGCGTTCCAGCAGGCTGTACGACAGCTGCAGGCCGATGAACGGCGTCCACCCGCGCAACTCGGCGATGGTGTTGGCACGCGCGATCACCCAGGCGGGCACGTCGGAGAAGCCCAGGTAGAGCACCTTGCCGGCGCGTACCAGGTCGTCGAGGGCGCGTAGCGTCTCCTCGATCGGGGTGTCGGGGTCCCAGATGTGCACCCACAGCAGGTCCAGGTAGTCGGTGCCCAGGCGTCGCAGGCTCTCCTCCACCGACCGCCTCAGGTTCTTGCGGTGGTTGCCCGCGGTGTTGGGGTCCTCTCCGTCCATGGACAGCGTGTACTTGGTGGTGAGTACGTAGCGGTCCCGCTCCTTGCCGATCAGTTCACCGACGATGCGCTCGCTGGAGCCCTCGGTGTACCTGTTCGCCGTGTCGATCACGTTCCCGCCCGCCTCGGCGTACGCGGTGAACATCCTGCGGCATTCCTCGGGCGGAGCGCCCCAGCCCCAGTCCTCGCCGAAGCCCATCGTCCCGAGGATCAGCTCGGAAACCCGTAACCCGCTCGTTCCGAACGTCGTGTATCTCATGGCGAGGACTGTACATAGCGTCTAGACAGGCTGTCTAGACGTTAGGATTTCGAGAATGGAGGCGAGAGCGGGCCGGCGAGCCCCACGGCCGAAGGACGACGACCGTGACCTGCGCGAGGTGATCCTGGCCGCCACACGCGGCCTCCTCGACGAACGGCGCTTCGACGAGCTGAGCGTGGCCGACATCCTGGCCGCCGCCCAGGTGGCGCGCGGCAGCTTCTACTTCTACTTCGCGAGCAAGCACGAGGTCCTGGCCGAGCTCGTACGCCGCGCCATCGCCCGTGGTCACGAGGTCGCGCAGCCCTGGCTCACGCACGACGAACCCGACCAGCGGCGGGCCTCCGTACGACACGGCATCCTTCAGGGGGCCCGCCTGTGGCGCGAGGAGGCGCCCGTGTTGCGGGCCATCGTGGAGAACTGGCGGACCGATCCGGAGCTCACCGCGCTGTGGCACGACCAGATGGCGGGCTTCACGGCCGTCACCACCGAGCGCATCACGAGCGAGCGCACCACCGGGCCGGACGTGGATCCAGCCGCCCTGGGGGCGGCGCTGACCTGGCTCGGGGAGCGCCTCTACTACCTCGCCGCCCTCGACGTGGCCCCCTTCGCCGACGAGGACACCCTCGTCGAGGTCCTCACCCACATCTGGATGACCGCCCTCTACAGCGAGCCGGGATCATAGGCGCCGATCCGACGGCCGCCGTCCGAAAAATGGTTGGACGCGATGATGTTCACGTTGGTAGCGTTCCGCGCACCGTGACAGCACACGAGGAGGTGAGACCCATGAACGTTGTATCGACGTGGGTGCTCCCACTCGTCGTCACGGTCGGGCGAATGACGTAGGTGTCGCCGGGAGCGCCTTGACCAGGCAATCCCGAAAGGCAACACCTATGCATTCTGCGCAATTCACGTCCGGCGCGGGCGAGCCTGCCGTAGTCGTCACGCGGGTCTCGGAGACGCGATGGCACGCCGTGGAGGACGACCGGGTGGTCGGCCACGGCGACACCTCGGGCAGGCCCGACGGCCGGATGTTCATCAGCGTCGACGCATGGCACGGCGCGGCCTTCGCCCGGCTCGCCGACGCCATGCTCGCGGACCTGCCGAGGCCGCTCCACACGCTGGTCGACGAGGACGACCTCGACCTGGCAGCCCATTGGGAACGAGCCGGGTTCACGACCAGGCGCCGCGAACGGGAGTACCTCCTGCCCACTGACCCCGAGGTCACGGGCCTCGGCCCGGTGCCGCCGCCGGAGGGCGTGACGATCGTGGCGGCCGGCGAGGTCGAGGAGGGTCCGCTGCGCACGCTGGACCGCGCGATCCGCGACGAGGTCGAGGCCACCGTCGGCTGGCAGGAGATGCCGGCCGAGGTGGTGCCTCTCCCGGCCGGCGTCACCGTGCTGGATCCGTCGAAGTACGTGGTGGCGGCACAGGCCGGAGAGTACGTGGGCCTGCTGCGACTCGCGCCGGTGGTCCGGCAACCGCGGATCGGGCTGGTCGCGGTCCGCTCCGACAGGCGACGCCGGGGTGTCGCGCGGGCGCTGCTCGCCCACGTACTGGGTTCGCTGCACCGGCAGGGAGTCGAAAGGGCCTCGGCCGAGGTGAACGAATCCAACCGGGCGGCCATGGCGCTGTTCGAGGGGGTCGGCGCGCGGTGTACGAGCCGGAACCTGGAGTTGGTGCTGCGCTGACGCCCCACTCCGTCACCGTTACCGAGCAGAGAAAAGCGAGAGTCATGCCAAGAACAGCAGGCGGCATCGAAGTAGAGGGCACCGTCGTCGAGTGTCTGCGCAACGCCACCTTCAGGGTGGAGTTGGAGAACGGCCACAAGGTGCTGGCGCATATCAGCGGGAAGATACGCAAGAACTTCATCAAGATCCTGCCGTACGACCGGGTCCTGGTGGAGCTCAGCCCGTACGACCTCACCCGCGGCCGGATCATCTTCCGATACCGGACGTGATCGCGGGCGCGACGCCCATCACAGGTCGGCCGGTGTGGCGAAGCCGCGGCGCCTCGCCACGCCTTCCGCCGGCCTCCTGGCGTCCCGCTCGTCCCCCGGCAGTTCGTACGCCTGGCCCTTGCCCCGGGCGCCCCGGGCGCCGGTGAGATCAGGACGTTCGTCCACGGGGCCCGTCAGACGGTGGCGAGCCCCAAGGCCACGGGCGCGACGGCCACCAGCAGCAGGACCGCCGGGACCGGTGCGCCCTTGACGTCACGCGCCCGCAGGTGAGTCACCAGCGCCCCCGCGAAGTACAGCACCACACCGACGCCCGCGGCGACCCCCAGCGGCCGGAACACGATCCCCGCGAGCAGTCCCAGCGCTCCGGCGATCTCCAGAGCCGCCAGCCGCGGGAACCACTCCTCAGGCACCCCCACCGCGGTCAACCCCGCGGTGATCTTCGCATCCCGGACCAGCTTCGCCCGCGCCGACCCGGCCAGCACCACCGCCATCAGGACGGCCACCACGATATAAGCAACGAACATGACAAACACGTCGAACCTCCAGCTCACACCGCGACCGAGACGGCGATCTTCCTGAGCGTCCCGCTCACTTCTTCTCTCCGGAGACGCCGGACGCCTGTTCCCATGACGCCCGGAGCACCGCCACCGCGACCGCCAACTCGTCCTCATCGCGCGGGGCGTAGAGCATCACGATCGTGTCCGGCCACTCCGGCCGCAGGCTGATCGGGTGCGGCTCCGCCCACCCTGCCTCCACCAGCGGCGCGACCAGCGGCAACGGCACCGTCAGATGCATGAAGCCCGCGCGGTGGATGTGCCCGAACTCGTCCTGGCTCGGATGCAGGAACGCCTCCCACGGCCCCACCGGACGCCGCAACCGCAACGCCAGCGACGACGGCTCCGACACCTGGCTCGGCCCGGTGAACACCCCCGGCAGGGCCTCCGCCTCACCCACCAGCGCCGCCCTCACCTCCGGCGGCGAGAACTGGTCCAGCTGGTCATGCGGAATCTCCCGCCCCGTCGTCACCGGACGACCCCCCGGACGACGCCGCAGGGTATCGACGTTCAGAATCACCAGAAACCACACTTTCTGTGCGTTGGTTACGTGTTGTTCGCACAGAAAGTGTCAGCGACAGGGCCCGTATGACGGAAGAAGGCACTTTGCCCTGCGTAACGCACACCGGTGTTCGCCCCCTGACGTACCCACCTGCCGTCCCCGCAGCGCTGACAGGTGGTTGCCCGGCCGGGAGTTCTCAGCTCCGGGTCAGGCCGGTCTGCTGGGCCCAGGTGGCCAGGAAGACTGCGACTGCTCGGACGTGGTCGTGCTGCACCCGGCTCCTTCCTGCCGTCGATGTTCGTGGGGGCCCTGCACCGGTGAAGTCCTCGTTCACGCGGCCGGACCGTCCCACCGCCACGCTCGCCGTCGCCACCGCACGTCCCGCCGCCTTCCTGCCGGTCGATGCGCCGCCTCTGACAACCGCCGGTCTGCGTCGAGGCTCATGAGGGTCATTCGTGGTTCGTCGTGGTGAAGACGCGGGCGAGCTGGTGGTCGATCAGGGCTACGGCGTCTGCTGCGGATCGCTGCCCCAGCAGGACGCTCGACTGAATCCCCTCGGCGCCCGCCAGCAGGAACACGGCCTCGGCCGCGGCGTCGACGTCCTGTGGCACCTGGCCGAGCTCCTGCCCTCGCGCGATCAGGCCGGCGACGAGGTTCTCCAGCGCGAGCGGCGCGTCGCGGGCGACCTCGGCCAGGGCGGGGTCGGTCAGGAAGCGGACGAAGTAGGCGGCGTACACCAGGTGCCGGTTACGCCGTTCCTCGTCCAGCGGCAGCAGCTCCAGCAGCACTCCCCGAACGATCGCATGCATGCCGGGCGCGTCGCCGAGCAGCGCGAGGCGTTCGCGAGCCCGTTGCTCGGCGTCGTCGTTGAGGATCTTCAGCGCCCCGAGCAGCAACTGGTCGCGGGTACCGAAGTAGTACTGCAACAGCCGGGCGGAGACCTCGGCCTCGGCGGCGACCTGCCTCAAGGTGACGTCCTCCAGGCCGCCACGGGTGGCCAGGCGCCATACGGCTGCTGCGATCTGGCGGCGGCGCTGATCATGGTCCACCAGTTTCGGCATGCGGTCCCTCCCTTGCGACCCGTTTGTGGTGCGATCGTATCAAGACCGGTGTTATGGTTCGAACGCACCATAAACAGTGAAAGGCGTGTTCGCGCCTGCCATCACGGCCCTTCGGGGCGAGAGGAGACGACCCCCTCATGAAGCACGTCACCGTGCTGATCATCGGCATGCTGCTCCTGGTCCTGGGAGCACAGGGCGCCATCCGGCTGCTGACCGACCACGACAACGCCGGACTGCTGGCCTGGCTGCCCGGCGGATTCGCGACGCGGCTCGCGGGCTTCGCGCTGGCCGTCGTCCTCGGAGCACTGCTGGCCGGCTGGGGCAGCAAGAAGGCCAAGCAGAGCGGCCGCGGACGATGACCGGCCCCACACGAGCGGCCGCGGCGCTCCTCGCCGCACTGGCGAGCCTTTCGGCACTCACGGCGGGCGCTCTCCCCGCCCAGGCCGACCGGCTCACGGCCCCCGCCGCCATGACGACCTCGGGCGAGGTACGAGGCACAGAAAAGGACGGCGTTCACCGCTTTCGCAACATCCCGTACGCCGCCCCGCCCGTCGGGGAGCGGCGCTGGCAACCGCCTCAGCCGGCGAGCTCCTGGACAGGCGCCCGCGACGCGACGGAGGCAGGACCGGCGTGCCTGCAGCCGGAGGCGCCCGACATGCCCAAGGGCACCCCGCAGAGCGAGGACTGCCTGACCCTGGAGGTGAGCACGCCCGCCCGGCCCGGCAAGGGACGCCCGGTCATGGTCTGGGTGCCCGGCGGTGGTTTCATCACCGGCGCCGGCTCGATCTACGACCCGACCCGGCTGGTCGAGGCCGGAGACATCGTGGTCGTGACGGTCAACTACCGGCTGGGCGTGTTCGGCTTCTTCGCCCATCCCGAACTCGGCGAGGTCAGCAATTTCGGCCTGCAGGACCAGGTGGCGGCCCTGCGCTGGGTGCGCGCCAACATCGCCGCGTTCGGCGGCGATCCCGGCAAGGTCACCCTCGCCGGGGCCTCGGCCGGGGCGATGAGCGCCTGCACCCTGATGACCTCACCGGCCGCCCGGGGCCTGTTCCAGCGGGCGATCGTCCAGAGCGGGTCGTGCCGCACCAGGCACCCGGCCGGCGCGATGGGCGCGGGCATGCCCGCGATCTCCTCCTGGCACCCGCTCAGCACGGTCCAAGGCGCCGGACGGGCTCTGGCCGGGCAACTGGCCTGCGCCGACGTGGCCTGCCTGCGCCGCAAGAGCGCCGGTGAGCTGCTGCCGTACACCGCCGGGTTCCCGCTGGCGGCCTACGGCACCAGCCTCGTCCCGCAGGAGCCGGCCAAGGTCTTCGCCGCGGGCGGGCAGGCGGCCGTACCGCTGCTGCAGGGCAACGTCCGCGACGAGCATGTCGAGTTCACCCTGGCCGTCTATCCGGAGGGCATCACCGCGGGCCAGTACCCGGCCATGCTCAGGACCGCCTTCGCATCGGCCGCGCCGCGGATCGCGCGACGCTACCCCTTGCGCGGCCACCCCTCTCCCACCGCGGCGATCAGTCGCGTGTTCAGTGACAGCGGCTGGATCTGCCCCTCCTGGAAGTCGGGCCGCGAACACGCGAGGAAGGCGGCCACCTACGCCTACGTCTTCGCCGACCCGTCGGCACCCACGCCCAGTGGAGAGCCTCTGCCCGCGCACGTACGGCCCGCGACCGCACACGGAGCCGAGACCTTCTACCTGTTCGACTTCCCGGACGCGCCGGGGCTCAGCGCCGAGCAGCGGCGCCTGGCCGACCGGCTCGTCGGATACTGGACCAGGTTCGTACGAACCGGCGACCCCAACGGGGTGGGCAACACGAGATGGCCCCGCCTGGGCGCCGCCGACCGCGCGCTCGAGCTCGCTCCTGAAGCGGTACGACCGATCAACCTGAAGAACGCCTACCACTGCGGCCTCTGGCCCTGACAGCCGGCGCCCAGCACTGGACACTCGCACCCGCCTACTCCTTTTGATGTAGGGCGTAGCGCGTTCGGTGCAGGTTCAAGTGACGAGCCATGGACGACGCGGACCCGGTTCAGCCTGACCTAGCGTTCGAACGAACCTGAAGGCGAACCCGGTGGCGGCCCTGCCTGTCATCCAGTGCGGGAGCCGCGATCGGCGAAGGATCGCCGCAGGTGTACGGACGATGGCCATTCGAAAGGGAATCCACATGATCAAGAGAATGATCACCGCGATCGTCGGCGTGAGTCTGACGGTTGGCGTGCTGGGGTTGGGGGGCGCCAGTGCGTCCGCCAGTGACCGGTCCGGCACGACTGGGGCGAGTGCCGTCGCGGCGGCGCCGAAGCCGCCGAAGGGCGCCAGAGCGGTCGTTCAGGTCAGCCCCAATCCCACCGTCAAGCAGGGCCAGGAGGTCACGATCACCGGGAACTGCGGCGGAGGCGAGAAGCTGCGGGCCGTGGTCGCCGAGATGGGCGGCAGGTCTGTGTTGCGGAACATCCGCATCCTGGAGGACAACCCGAAGGGGTTCGTGGCGAAGGCGACGCTTGATCCCAAGATCGGCAACGGCGTCGGTCCCGTTTTCGTGGACTGCGGCGGAGAGGCCGGTGTGACGCTCCTGGTCACCCACCTCTGACCCGGACGTACGGCCGGTCCTGTCGTTGCGCCGGCGAACCGCAGCAAGCCCGTCATGAAGAAGGCAAGGGTCCCGATGAGTCCGCAGTTCTCACAACGCGTGCCGACGTCGGTGCGGCACTCCGCTCGGCGGGGTGATCTGGCGCTCGCCGCCCTCACCGTCGTCGGCGTCGTCACCGGGGTCATGGCAGCCGAGGTCCGCGAGTCACCCTGGCAAGGTCTCATCCCCCTCGCGTTGTTCCTCGGTGCGCTGCTGTTCTTCAGGCGCCGCCGGCCGATGACCGTGCTGATCCTGTCGATCGGTGCCGTCTTCGTCTACCGCTGCAACAGCCACTTCGAAGGTGGCTGGATCTGGCCGGCATCGGCCGCCTACTTCAGCGCCGCCTGCACGGCGCGCGTACGGTGGGTGGCGGTCATCGGTGTCGCCCAACTCGTCTACGCCACCGCCGACTTCTGGTGGGTGCTCCAGAAGAACACGGGCCGCTTCGTCATCCACGTCGCCGGTGAGGGACTGCTGCTGGCCGCTCTCATCGGCGCGGGCCTGAGCCACGCCGCCGTCATGCGATGGCGTGAGCAACTGCGCGAGACCGACAGTCGTGCTCGCGCCGCCGAGGAACGGCTCCGCGCCTCCCACGAGGTGCACGACATCGTCGCCCACACCCTGGCGGCGGTCGGCGTCCATCTCAACCTCGCGGCCGACACCCTCCAAGAAGCCCCGGAGGAGGCCGCGGCCGCGCTGCACGTGGCCAAGGAGGTCAGGAACCGGGCGATGGCGGAGCTCAACTCCCTCATCGGCGTCCTGCGTGACGGCTCCGACGACACCGTCCCTCAGCGCGATCTCGCTTCCCTGGGCACGCTCATCGCGGACGCCCGCGCCGCCGGGCTGCACGTGATCCTCGCTCAGCGCGGCGACCCCTCATCCGTCCTCGGCGCACCGGCCGTGGCCGCGTTCCGCGTCGTCCAGGAGGCGCTCACCAACACGCTCAAGCATTCGGCGGCAACCCAGGCCGAAGTGACGATCGACTATGGGCCGTCCTCTGTCACCCTTGAGATCAAGGACGACGGCCGGGGTTGTGCGGAGATCGTCGAGGGGCACGGGCTGGCCGGCATGCGGGAACGGGTGAGCCCCCTGGGAGGCACGCTCACCGTGGGATCGACGCCCGGGGGTTTCTCGGTGAGGGCGGAGATTCCTGTGGCACGCTCACCAGCATGACGATCAAGGTGCTCCTCGCCGATGACCATTCCCTGGTACGGGCCGGCTTCCGCGGACTGCTGTCCCGCACCCGGGACATCGCCGTCGTCGGCGAGGCCGCCACCGGTGACGAGGCCGTACGGCTGGCCACGGCCACCCGCCCCGACGTGATTCTCATGGACATCCGGATGCCGGGCATGGACGGCATCACCGCCACCCGCCGCATCATCGCCGACCCGGCCGTCCCCGGCTGCCGCGTGATCATCCTGACCACGTTCGACACCGACGACCACCTCTTCGGCGCGCTGCGCGCCGGCGCCAGCGGCTTCCTCACCAAAGAGATCGAACCAAGCGAACTGCGTCGCGCGGTCGCCGCCGTCGCCGCCGGCGACGCGCTGCTGTCCCCGGACGCCACCCGCAGGGTGGTGGAACGATTCGCCGCCTTGCGGGGGCCAGCCGCCGTCGCCCGGCAGCGGCTGGACGTCCTCACCTCCAGGGAGCGGGAGGTGGTTCACCTGGTCGCGCTCGGCCTGTCCAACGAGGAGATCGCCGAACGTCTCACGATCAGCCCGTTCACCGCCAAGACCCACATCACCAGAGCCATCGCCAAGCTGGCGGTACGCGACCGCGTCCAGCTCGTCATCCTGGCCTACGAGAGCGGCCTGGTCCAGCCGGGCGGCTGAAGCCCGCAGCCGTCACCGCCGCGGGCGAGGCGCTCCACCACTGACCGGGGACGCTGCGAGCGCCCGTGCCCTGATCGACCGGCACTGACTCAGGGCGTGTCCCCCGCCCGGTCCACGACCCCCGAGCCGAGCACGGACATCCCCATGCTCTGACCGTCGCGTACGGTCTTCACCCCCATGTAGCGGTAGTCGCCCGGATTGAGCACGTAGTAGAGCTTGCCGGATTCGCCCGCGTCGAAGACCACGCCGACGCCGAGGCGGCCGTCCATGTCCGTGGCGTTCTCCTCGACGGAGACGTGCGGGATCTTCGCCAGCGCCCGGAACATGGCCGCGGCCGTGTCCTGCGGGATCACGGGCCCGAACTTCAGGTACCACCCGATCGTCCCGAACGCCTTGGCGTCCTGCGCGATCTCGGGCGGGCAGGACGGTCCGCAGATCGACAACGGCGCACGCTCCGGAACGTCGCCACGGACGTATCGCAGCAGCGCGTCGGGGTCCGTGGGCAGGGCCGCCACCTCCTGCTGGGTGCGCCGCACGGTCGTCGGTCCCTTCTCGGCCGGGCCCACCTTCAGCTCCCGGCCCTCCGGGCGCAGCGCCGACCTGGTCCCGTCCATGCGGTCCCAGCTCTCGAACGTCGGCAGATCGGCTCCCATGTGCTGCGACTCCTTGAGATAGAACCACTGGTCGGGCCTGATCTCGACGGGTGTGCTCCGGGTCGCCATGAGCGCGGCCCGTTCCAGCACCGTCGCCGCGCTCGGCGAGGTCGGCCGCGTCTCCGGCTCGCCCCCGCGGTCCGGGACGAGGACCGCCGCGGTCGCGGCCGCCAGCACACCCGCTGTGGCCAGCGCGAGCCCGAACCTCAGCCGGTACGCGGGTCGCGGCCGTCGCGCGGGAGCCTGCTCCAAGTACACGGTCATCCTGAGCCGGACCTCCGACACGTCCGGCTGCTCGGGAACCTCGTCACGCATCTGGCGCAGCATCTCGATCTCGTTGACCATGGTCTACCCCTCTTCCGGATCGGCGTCGGACAGCACCCGGCGCAGTTTGGCCCTCGCCCTGTTCACCCGCGACCGGACGGTCCCCACGGGCACGTCGAGCGCCGCCGCGGCCTCGTCGTACGTCAGCTCGGCCCAGACCACCAGCAGCAACGTGTCCCGGTGCGCCTGGGAGAGCCCGGCCAGCGCCTTCGCCAGCCGCCTGTTCGCCACGCCCGCGCTCACCCGCCGGTCCACCTCGTCCGTGAACGGCTCGATCACAGGGTCGGCGCCGGTGCGGCTCAGCGCCTTGTACAGGCCGATCTCGCGGCGCCGGTGCCTGCTGACGAGGTTGGTGGCGATCCCGTAGAGCCAGGACCGTTCGTTGCCCTTGCTGCCGTCGTACGACGCCAGGTGCTGCAGGGCCACGGCGAAGGTCTCGGCCACGATGTCGTCGGCAGGCTCAGGGCCCAGGCGCCGGATGACGTAGCGCTTCAGCTCGGGGGCGTGACGGGTGAACAGGATGGCGAACCGCTCGGATTCGTGCCAGGGCGACGGGCCCTCGGCAGTGTGGGGCCAGGAGGAGGGAGCCGCCTGGCTCTCGTGTCGCATCTGTCGCCTCTCGGATGTCCTCGAACATGACACGAGTAATTGCCATGAACGCCGACAAAGTTCCATGAATCTCGCCCTCAGACGACGCCGCAGCCGGGCCAGTCGGAATTCGCGATCGGCAAGTCGCCATCAAGGCGCCGATGGCCGGCCTGGCCTGTGCGGCAACGCTGACGCTGGGTCTCACCTCGTTCTCGACGCCCGTGAGCGCGACGCAGGCGCCCAGGGTCACCGAGAACGTGAAGAGCACGCCAAGGACGGCAAATGGGATGCACCGGCGCCAACGGCTACGTTCGCGTTCACAACGCGGAAAATCGGCGGCACCTACCGCGCCACCTTCGTGCTCAACCGCAAGCAGACCATTGAGTACTGGGCGCAGAACTGGATGCCCTGAGCCGGGCCGCAACCGGCTCGCGCCCCGCCGACGTTCCCGACCGTCTCAACACTCTGGCGGAGCATCCCGGCGACGTCCTCGTGGTCCTGCCCGGTGCTGCCGGACTCCCTGCGGAAGGGTCATGAGCATTCCACGAGGAGGTAGTTCACGAGCGCGTTCGAGGCCGTGACCGTCGACCCCGACCCGTTGTAGTCATTGTCCTGGAGTCCCTGCTCGGAGACGGCGGTCACGTCCCCGACGTCCGGGTCGTTGAGCCTCACCGACGTCGGGGACACTCCGAAGCAGATCTGCGAGATGTCCGGCGTGGGATCGAGCGTGGGGTCGAACTGGGGCCAGAACGACTGCAGCAGGAAGGCCGCCGAGGCCACGCTCGCGCCCCCGAGGGCGGGCAGCGGCCCGATGGTCTGGGTCACGGGGGCCGCGTTGGGCAGGTAGGCGAGGCCGAGGCCGAGGCCGGTTCCTTCGGGGGTCATCGCGATGACGGCGGCGTCGACCGTGCCCGAGAAGGCCGAGTCGCCGGTCCAGATGCCGGTGGCGACCGCCGACACCGCGGGTGTGCGCGACGTGAGCGGGTACGTGACGCCCACGCCGACGCCGAGACTCAGGAAGTCGGAGTCGTCTTCGGCGAAGGTGTAGGAGAAGCCGGAGATGGCCGCGACCGCGTACACCGGCGGATACGACGTCGGCAACGGCTTCTGCGCCGCCTGCGACGACATCTGGTCGACCGGGATCCCGTGCTGGTTCTGCATGATGAGCCCCGGCGGATCGTCCGAGCCGATCCAGGCGACGACCGTGACGTAGGTGTAGGACTCGGAGGGGTCGACGTCGTCCATGAGCAGGGTCTGGTCGATGATGACGGTCGCCGGGTCCGCTTCGGCGTCGCTGCCCACCTGAAGGGACACGCCGATGTTCTGGATCTGCGCGTTGGGCGGCTGCGTCTGCCAGTTCAGGTAATTCAGCGCGTAGACGAAGGGGCCCACCGTGTCGGTGAAGGTGAAGGTCCCCGAGTTGCTGCCAGTGATCTTCTGCGTCTGGATGGCGATCGGCATGGTAGCGCTCCTGTCAGGCGAACTGGGCGATGACGGCCAGCGTCGCGGTGCTGTCTGAGGTGATGTAGGTTCTGGCGCCCCAGTCCGGGTTGTAGATGTTGAGGATGAAACTTCCCGAGACTTGGGCGCCGGAGATGGTCAGGTCGGACGACTGCATCGCCCCGATGAGCTCCAGAGTGGTGGTGTCCCCGTAGACGATCGTGACGTCCTGGAGCAGGATGGCCGCGTTCGCGATCTGCGAGTAGCCGTCGGGGATGGTGAACGTCGCCTGGAACGTTCCCGTCATGCCGTTCTCCTTGTCGGGAGCGGACCAGTTCACGTCCACCGTCCGCGCCACGTCGAAGCCCGTCAGGTCGGGGAGGTAGGACAGCAGGCCGACGTCGACGGTCCCGTCGGACTGGAAGTCCGTCAGGGCGGTGGTGCCGTTGACCTGCACCTGGTCGTTCAGCGGCGAGGAGACGCCCGAGCTCAGCGTGAGGCCGCCGATGTAGCCGCGCGAGCCGGTGGCGCTGGCGACGGAGAACCCGGAGAGGAACGCCAGGTTCTCGGCGCCGTCGGGGACGTAGATCGGCGGCGAGTCCGCGCCGGACTTCAGGCCGAAGGTCGTTCCGCAGACCGCGGTCGTGGTGGAGGTGCCGATCACGGCCAGCGCGGTCGCCTGCACGACGCTGGCGGGGTCCGACTCCCCGTCCCAGAAGCAGCGCGCGGTGTCGCCGTGGTAGTCGGTGAGCATGACGTTGCCGCCCAGGACGACGGTGTCGCCGAACAGGCTGGGCGTCAGGGACGCGCCGACGGCTCCCACCGGTTCGGCCCAGTCCACCGAGTTGGTCACGTAATTGAGCAGGAAGCCGCTCAGCGCGACGCCGTAGGCGAGGATCTGCTCGCCCTGGCCGATGTCGCCGCTGAAGTCGAACACGACCGGCGACGCGAAGGCGTTGCCCGAGGGCATCTTCTGAGTACGGACACTGAGATGAGCCACTACTCCTCCTAGGAGCCGAACCGTAGATTCGTGTAACACAGGTAGCCGCCGCCGAGGAGCACCAGCGGCAGGGCGGGGATCGCGACGGTCGCCCATGGGTCGTTGGTCCAGGCCGTCTTGAGGGTGCCGGCGTTGATGTCCCCCCACTCGGCGCCGCTCTGGGCCACCACGCCCAGCAGCGACGTCCCCATGCCGAAGCCCAGGTAGACCAGGCTCTCCATGCCGACGCCCTGGCGCAGCGGCCGGTCCTCGGCCACGTTGCACATCACCTGTTTCACCGCCCCCTGCACCGCGCCGCCGGGCCCGCCGGACGTCACCGCGATCAGGCCGCGGACCAGCCCCGGCTTCGCGTACTGCAGAGCGCGGGTGGCGGCGGAGGCGGGCCGGGCGGGCGCCGGCGCCCGCTCCTGCGCCGCGCCGGCCTGTTGTTGCGCCCCGGGCGGCTCGGCGTCCGCGGTCGGCGCGACCTCGTCGATGGCGCCCCCGCCTTCCTGCGTCACCTGCGCCAGCGGCGGCGCCGCGGCCTCGGCAGCCCCCGCGGCCTCGGCGGACTCGGCACCCGGCGCCGCGGCCGCCCCGGCGGCCGCCGCCGGCTCCAGCATGGACGACAGCCCCCCGCTGATACCGCCGGTCACCAGCCCTCCGGCGGCCCCGGCGGCCAGACCGATGCCGAACTCCAGGCCGAACGCCTTACCGCTCCAGTTGCCCGGCGGAGTGGTCACGGCGTATTCGAGCCCGCTGCCGGCCGCGCCCATGATGCCGCCACCGGCGGCGCCGATGCCGGCTCCCGTCGCCGCCGCGGCGGCCAGGCCGCCGAAGACGCCCTCGGCCGCGAACGCCGCCGGCACCAGAGCGGCGGTCGCCCCGGCGGTGGCGATCGCCGTGGCCAGGATGAGCAGGGTGAGGGCGGCCTCGATGCCGGCCTCGCCCATCGCGGTCATCGCGCCGGTCGGGTCCGTCAGCAGCGCCGGCTGGTTGCCCGCGTAGACGTACGGGCTGGCGTACTGGCCGGCCGGGTCGGGGTTGAGGAAGCGGGCGATCGACGGGTCGTACAGGCGGGCCGGGAACGCGTACAGGCCGGTCTCGGCGTCGAGTTCCTGCCCGGTGAACAACATCGGCACGAAGCCCGGCGACGGCTCGTGGGCCAGCACCTGACGGCCGAACACGTCGAAGGAGTAGGCCGCGACGAGCGTGCTGTCACCGTCGAGGACCAGCCGGGGCGAACGCAGGTGGTCGGTCACGATCGTGTGGCGCAGGCCGCCGCGCGTCATCGCGACCAGCCCGGTGGGACCGTACACCCAGGCGGTCGGGGTGCCGGACGCGTCGACGGTGAGCAGCGGGCCCGGTGTGCCGGCGTGCACGTAGAGCGCAGGCGTGTCGTCGCCGGCGGACTGTTTGACCCGGCGGTATCCGTTGACGTCGTAGGCGAAGGTCAGCGTCGTCCCGCCCGTACCGCCGGTGATCGTGGCGGGCAGGGCGGTGGCGTCCAGGTAGGTCAGCGTGAGGTCGTCGCCGCCGCGCCGGCTGAGCAGGCCGTTGGCCTGGTAGGTGTAGGTCGCCGGGCTTCCCTTGGTGGGGGTCACCGAGGTGAGCCGGTTGGTGCCCGCCGCGTAGCCGAAGCGGGCCGGATCGCCGCCGCCGCGCGCGAGCGTCTGGATGTTGCCGTTCTGGTCGGTCAGGCCCGCGGTGGTGGTGTAGCCGACGCCGACCGTGCGTGTCCCGTCGGCGTCGTCGGCGCTCAGCAGCCGCTGCAGCGGGTCGTGGCTGTAGCGCACGGCCGCGGTGTCCTTGACGCCGTCGCCGCTGATCGACTCGACGAGCGTCTGCGGGTTCCCGGCGGCGTCGTAGGTGAGTTCGAGCGAGAGGGCCGTCTCTCCGGACGTGACCGCGAGGGAGCCCAGCCGGCCGAGCGGGTCGTAGGAGGCCGCTCCGGCGCAGCCGCCGGGGTAGGTGTGCGTGACGGGCCGCCCGCGGGGGTCGTAGACGTAGGACGCCAGCAGGGTGCCGCCGTCGTCGGCGACGCCCACGATGTTGTCCCGGCCGTCGAAGGTGTAGCGCACGGCCGTGAGCCCGGTGGCGGCCGCGCACGGGTAGCCGACGCGGGTGGCCCGGCCCTGGTTGTCGAACTCGTAGGTGGTGGTGAACGTGCCGAGCGTGCTCCCGCCCTGGCTCATCCGCACCGTCCGGCTCGCGAGCGTGCCGTCCGGCGCCCAGCCGAAACTCTCGGCGACCTCGTACGACGACGCGCCCGAGCCGGTGACCGCCACGGTGCCGACGACGTGGTCCAGCGCCGCGAGATCGCCGCCGTCGCCGTCGTACGTCCAGCGCCGCGTCACCTGGTACGGCGTCTCCGTCTGGTCCTCCGGCCACGACGGCTCGTCGGCGTACTGCTGGAGCGAGCCGGAGTCCCAGCCGAGGGTGACGGTGCCCGACGACAGGCGCCGGCCGAGGACGTCCCAGGTGTGGTAGGCGAACAGACCGGCGGCCGCCGCGGCCGCGTCCTGGACGAAGCGCACCCGCCCGCCGCGGTCGAACAGGTAGCGGGTGGTCCCGGTGTCCGGCGAGAGGTCCTCGACCACCTGCCCGACGGCGTTCTCCCGGTGGGTGAGCGACTGCGCCGGCTCGCTGTAGGTGTAGGAGTCGGGCAGCGCCGTGACGGTGTCGGCCGTCCCGTTCGCGTACTGCGGCGCGACCGTGTCGAGTGCCGCGTCCGCGCCGGCGGGGGTGTAGCGTGCGGCGGGCCGGCCGCTCGCGTCGCGCAGCGTGGTCATCGCGGTCTTCGTCTGGCCCGTGCGGGTGGTGAGCCGGAACGTCGCGTCCGGCGGGTTCAGCCCGTACGGCAGCGCCTCCTCGTTCGCGTCGTACCCGAACTGGACGGTCGCCCGGGCGGCCGGCGTGGTCGATCCGCGGTCGATGACGGCGTGGTCGATGCCGGGGAAGCCGAGTTCGACCGGGCGGGCGTGCCGCGCCGGTTCCAGGACGGTGCGCGTGTACGGGTAACCGCCGTCGTCGGTGTCGTGGGTCCCGTCGTACCAGTCGGCGACGTCCCCGGTCATCGTCGCGTCGCCGTCGAGCCCGGCGAGGAAGGCCGGTACGTCGACCAGCCCGCCGCGGTAGGCCAGGACCGGCAGGGACGCGCCGCCGCCGAACAGCCCCGGCGCCGGTTCGGTGCGCGCGATCTTTCGGGCGCGCCCGTCGCGGATGGTCTGCGACACCAGGTAGTCCTCGTTCGTCAGGATGTGATCCTGGCGGGCCGCTCCCGTCGCGTCGCTGTGCTTGAGCCGCAGCGCCGGGCCGTCGAGGAGCACGAGGTTGGCGATGGCGAGCCCGTTGCGGCCGACGACGACGGCCGGCGCGCCGCCCGCCTGCGTCTGCTCGGCGAACAGCTGCCGGCCGTCGGCGTAGAAGATCAGCCGTCCGCCGATCAGGACGAGCAGGCACCACGTGGGCGGGCCCGTGACGGAGACCGGTGAGCCGGCCGGCGTGCCGTCGAGCGTGAGCCGCCACTGCGTGGTGGCGGGGTCGAAGGTGACTGCGGCGTCGTCGCCGGCCGTGATCGCGAAGTCGTCGGTGAGCTGGAGCGGGCCGTCGCCGAGCGGGGCCAGCTCGACGTAGAGCGCGTACGTCGGCCCGGGCGGCGCCGCGTGGCCGAGCGAGTCGCTCTGCGCGGACGGCTGATGGGCGAGCACGCCACCGGCGGCGGTGAACGCCGTGGCGGCCGACGGCGTCCAGTCGGCCTGCCATCCGGTCCCGTCCCGGAACGTCTGGTGGCTGCCGCCGGAGAAACACCTCACCGCCAGCGACCCGTTGGGGTCGGCGCAGTCGAATCCGTCCGGATTGCCCTGCCGGGACAGGTATTTGAGCTGCAGGGACGACGGCGCCCCCGTCGAGGTGGTGCCGCCGATCACGCGCAGGAAGGTGTCGCGGATCATGTGCCAGGTGTGCCCGGCGCGGTCGATGCGGGCCAGCGGCAGCCGGCTCGCGGCGTCGTAGGACCGGGCGGTGAACTGCGCGGTCAGCGGCACCACGGTGACGTCGTCGGCGTGCACCGCCGCCGTGGTGGTGTTCGCGGCCGCGATGGTGAGCGTGATGTCGCCGCCCGCCGGCACGGCGATCGCCGCCGACTGGGGCGCCCAGGCGCCACCGGTGTCGGGGAACGGCAGGAACTGGGAAGCGGGCGTGCCGTCCGCGGTGACGGTGAACGTCCAGCCCGAGGTGCCCGGGGTGAAGCCCGCGCCGGTCTTGCACCAGGCGGTGAAGACGTAGGTCTGGTCGGCCTTCGGCGACAGGGCCGCGCGGGTGGCCGCCGCACCCGCGCCCGGCAGCGCCAGGCTGCTCGAACCGGTGTGCGCGTCGGTGTCGTCCCAGTCCGCCCCGCCGGTGAGCGTCCACCCCGTCAGGTCCTCGTAGGTCTCGAACCCGGTGTAGGCGGCCTGACCGGCGGTGAAGCTCGCGTTGGCGACATGCGCGATGTCGAGCAGCCCGTCGGCGGAGGCCAGCGTCGCGTGGACCGTCCCGGCCGGGTCGGCGGACTCGGAGACCGCGCCCCGGGCGCTCACGGCCGTCGCGGTGCTGGTGGTCACCCAGTACGCCGGGTCCGGAGTGCCGTCGAACGGAAAGCTCCCGTCATCGCCGCCCGAGGGGTCGCCGGTCCACGCCCATTGCCGGGCGGCGGCCATGACGCTCAGCCCCGTGCCCGGCTGCGACCAGGACGACCAGGTCGTCGCCGTGGAGCTGACGGTGACCGTCGCGGCGCCGTCGACGCTCACGGTGTGCAGCGCGGCGACCACCGGCTTCAGCAGGTTCGCCGCGAGCAGCCCCGGATACTGCTCGTAGCCGTAGGTGAGCCGCTCGGCGTGCGTCTCGACGCTCCCGGTGATCGTGGTGAGCTGCCAGCCGCGGCCCACGACGCCGCCGGAGAACGGAGCCGGGACGAGGAACGGGCGCAGCGGGTCGATCGTGGCGTAGTCGAGCGTCGTCGTCATCGGCACGCCGTCCCGGCGCTCGACGACCTCGGCCGGGCGCACGTAGGTGCCGTAGATCGGCTGCGGGGCCGGATCCTGCGGCGACCGGCCGCGCTGATCGAACAGCGTCCACGTGGTCGTGCGGCTGTGCACCGGCGTCCCGGTGAAGACGCGCACCGCGTCCGGCGCGCTCGGGTCGCCGGTGTAGTCGATGTTGTAGACCTGGCCCGACGCCGGGTCGGCCACCGCCCAGTAGCGGTACGCGCCGTCGATCTGCAGGTACTGCAGCGTGGCGCCGCTGCCCAGGGTGCTGCCCGCGCCGGCGAAGGCCTGCGCGAGGCCGTCGGGTACGGGCTGCGGCGGGCCGGGCGCGGCGTCCGGGTCGAGCCCGAGCGTGCTCGACATGGCCGTCGCGAACGTGAACGCGCCGGCGAACGCGGCCGTCTGCCGCAGCAGCCCGTCGAAGCACAGATCGCTCGCCCCGGGCAGGGTGCCGTTGAGGTAGGAGTAGACCGTGCGCCCGAAGGCCGAGGTACGGGCATCGGCGGCGCCGTCGTACACGGCCGACCGGTAGTACTTGACGACCTGCCCCGTCGGATCGCACGCCGCCGTCGCCGCGTCGAACTCGTACGCGGTGGTGTACGTGGCGCCGAAGCCGTCGCCGATGACCAGCGTGCTGACCGGGTAGGCGGTGACCGGGCCGCTCATCGCCTGGCCGGCGTACCGGTACACCCGGTAGGACGCCGCCTGGCTGAACCCGCCCTCCGTGGCGGCGTAGGCGACGAGGGAGAACGGCCCGGCGGGCCACTGGCCGTCCGCGGAGCCCGGCGACACGCCCGGGACGTAGTACGCCGAGCTCCCGAGCGTGTCCGGCAGCGGCTGGAGCACGCCCCCGTTGCGCAGGACGAGCAGCTGGACCGCGTCGTCCGCGGCCACCGCCGCGTCGCTGACGAGATAGGCCAGGAAGGCCGGCGCCTGGTTGACGATGCTGCGCGAGTCGACGTCCGTGGCCAGCTGCGAGGTCGACGTCAGCGCGAACACCGGCTGCCGCACCGGCTCGGCCCAGGTCGTCGACGTGCCCCGGTAGAAGACGGAGTTGCGGGCGACGATGAAGTCCCCGCCCGACGCGGACGGCCAGCCCTGGGTCTCGATGTCGCCGCCTTGCGGCAGCGCCGTCGTGATCGGCGTCGGCTGGGCGGCGAACCCGTCGCCGTCCGGGTCGTAGGCCATCAGCTCGGTGGCCGCGTCGGTGTAGTCGTTGACGACCTGGACCGCGACGTCGTCGCCGTAGGCGAACGCGAGCCAGCCGCACCCCTGGCCGGAGGTGGCGAAACTCGTGCTGTGCCAGGTTCCCGCGTCGAAGCGGAACAGGTTCTGGCGGACGGCGACGAACGCGCCGTCCACCACCTCCGGCTGGGGCGGCCACGACACCGGCTGGTCGGAGTCGATCGGCTCCGCCTGCAGCCCTCCGGCGTAGGCGGTGTCGGTGAAGTGGTAGGTCAGGTCCCAGCGCAGCAGCTGAACCCCGTACGTCATGCCGGGCTGGCCCTCCGCGAACGACAGCGCGGCCACCGACGGGCCGGCGTCCCAGAGCACCTGATGGTCGTCGTTGTCGCCGACGGTGTGTCCCGGCAACGTGATCGTGTCGCCGTCGTGCCAGGTCGCGTACCCGTCCAGCCAGGCCAGCGACACGTCGGTGCCGTCGACGGAGGTCTCGGCCACCAGCAGGCACTCCGCGGCGCCGAGCGCGAACAGCGGCGAAGATCCGCTCTGCACCGGTTCGTCCGTCCCGGACCATCCGGTCCGCCAGTCCCACGCCCACCGGTAGAGGTCGTAGGACGAGCCGTCGGCCAGTACGGCGGCGATGAAGGCGCTGCCTGCGGTGAGGGTGGCCACGCCGGTCAGCGCCGGCACGCCGGTCGCCGCCCACTGGTCCGGTCGCGTCGGAGTGCGGCTGCAGAGCGTGACGTGGCTTTGGCTGTCGTCCTCGGCGACCAGTGCCAGCGCGAACGTGTCGTCGCCCGTGACGACCTGGGTGTCGCCCGCGTCGAGCGGGTTGTCCTGGTCGTCGTAGACGGTGCCGCCGGACCAGTGCGACCAGCGGCCCAGCCACGTGTACACGTCCAGCGTCGCCATCGTCCGCTCGGCGTTGAGCCAGACCGACACGACGTAGTCCGCACCGCTCCACACCAGCGGGGTCGCGCCCGCGCCGAGCACGGCCGCCGGCGCGATGTCCGGCGTGGCGCGATCACAGACGTCCAGGCTGGACTCGGCGTAGGACCAGGTGGCGACGGCACCCTGCGGGTGGGTGACCGATCGCAGCGCGCCGAGGTTCGGGCCGTCGGCGGCGTCGACGTAGTAGTCGAAGGCGTAGCCGGGCAGCGTCGCCCCGGCGGCGTTGCGCTCGCTGACCCCGGCGAGATATCGCTTGACGGCCGTCGCCGACAGCTCCGCCGGCGTCGTCGACACCACCCGCGGCGCGGTGTAGTCCAGGTCGACCGCGAACAGCGGCGCACCGGTCGAGGCGCTCACCTCGAGACCGCTCAGGTAGAGCGTCTCGTAGCGGTCCTGATAGGCGTTCGCCGCGCCGAGATCGGCCGGCGGCGTCTCCGGCGCCCCGGCCGGTTGCAGTTGCTTGTGCGGGTCCAGGTACTCCTGCGCGTCGGCGGTGAACGTCTTGTCGCCGTAGCGGAACGTCACGACCTGGCCGGCGACGCTGGTGATGCTGGTCGGATAGATCGCCTTGGTGTACGGCAGGCCGGTGCCGACCAGCTGCTCGGCGTTGTTCCCGAGCAGGCCGTCCGCGCCCCTGGGGAACTCGTTGTAGGCGTAGGACACCGACGATCCCCAGCGGTCACGGCGCGTGCTCAGGTTCCAGGCCCTCGCGTACTGCTGCTGATCCGTGGCCATGGTCGACGGCCCGGTCCACGTGCCCGACGGCCCGCCCCATTTGACCGCCCACTCGACGCTGTTGCCCGCGCTGGTCGCATACTGCTTCGCGGTCCTGCCGAGCCCGCCGCCGAACGTCCGCACCTCGCCGGAGTCCGTCGTGATCTCCCATTTCTCATAGTCCGCGTAGTAGGAGATCTGCCAGAACTCGTAGTCCTGCAACTGGAAGCGCGAGCCCCCGTCGCACACCTCGGCGCCGGTGCCGGTCGTCGCCACCGAGAACACGCGCTCCCAGGTGTCGTCGCTGATCGTCCAGTCCGTGCCGCCGCCGGCGACCGTCGCCCCCGCGTCGAGCGGCACGCCTTGCGCGGCGAAGGCGGCCACGACGTCCGCCGACACCGTGCCGACGGCGAGCGTGGCGGTGGCGGCCGCGTCCAGGCTCACCCGCGGCCATGGCGTCGAGTCCGCGACCAGCGCGTTGGAGACACCGGCCGACCAGTAGACGTACCGGGTGGCGGCGCTCACGGACCCGGTGCCCACGGCCTCGATCCTGTCCCAGGCGAGGTACCAGCCCAGACCGGCGATCCCGGTGGGGGCGTCCAGGTTCCATTGGGTGACCTGGTCGCTGACGTTGCTGCGGTAGTGCAGCGCGACGCCGACCGCGAGCGTGTCGTCACCCGGCACGCCGGGCAGTTGCACGAGCTTCTGCGGATAGTTGACGTCACCGCGGAACAGGTTCACGTCCCGTGAGAGCCTGCCGATGTCACCGGTCTCGAACTGCCCTGGTCCGATCGGCGGAGTCGCGTTGCTCATCAGATCCCATCCACACGTACGCGCAGCGGCGGCCCGCGGTCCAGGCAGCCGCACGCGTTTATGCCCCACGCGATCTTCCTGGACGCCGCCGCCGGGTAACGTTCGCGGACCGACACGCCAGGGCAGCGCAAACCGGAGTCCAGGTCACTGACCGGCCCCGACTCCCTGAGGAGGCGAAGCCGAGTCACGTGCGATCTTCGAGCGCGGACGCTAGCGCAGCTGGTCGCGGCGGCGGGTGAGGTAGGCGGTCTCGCCGGTGTTGCCGGCCAGCTCGATGGCCCGGTCGTAGGCCGCGCGTGACTGCAGACTGCGGCCCAGCCGGCGCAGCAGGTCGGCGCGGGTGGCGTGGTAGGCGTGATAGCCGGCCAGCACCTCGGCGAGGCCGTCGAGGATGGCCAGTGCCACCTCCGGCCCGTCGAGCTCGGCCACGACGATGGCCCGGTTGAGGGCGACGACCGGCGAGGCGTCGAGGCGGACGAGCTGGTCGTACAGGGCCAGGACCTGCGACCAGTCGGTGTCGCGGATGTCGCGGGCGGAGGTGTGCACCGCGTTGATCGCGGCGAGGATCTGGTAGCGACCCGGAGCCACCCCGGCGGCGGCAGCGGCCAGGCGCTCGCGCACCAGCCGGTGACCTTCGGCGATCAGTTCCGCGTCCCAGGCCCCGCGGTCCTGCTCGGCCAGGGGGACCAGTTCGCCGCTCATCGAGACCCGGGCGCGACGGCGGGCCTCGATGAGCAGCATCAGCGCCAGCAGCCCGGCCGCTTCTCCGTCCCGCGGCAGGAGCGCGCGGATCAGGCGGGTGAGCCGGATCGCCTCGGTGGTCAGATCGTGTCGTACGGGATCGGTGCCGGGGCCGCTGGCCAGATAGCCCTCGTTGAAGACGAGGAACAGCACGGCCAGGACGCCGGAGACACGAGCCGGCAGGTCGTCGGCGGACGGCATCCGGTAGGGGATGCGAGCCGCCTTGATCTTGGCCTTCGCGCGGGTGATGCGCTGTTCCATGGTGGTCCCCCGTACCAGGAACGCGCGGGCGATCTCGGGCACGGTCAGACCGCCGACCAGGCGCAGCGTCAACGCCACCCGCGCTTCCACCGCCAGCGCCGGGTGACAGCAGGTGAAGATCAGCCGGAGCCGGTCGTCGTCGACGGCGCCCAGCGGCTCGGGCGGGGTGTCGTCGTGCAACATCTGAGCCTCCCTGTGCTTGTCGTCGCGTCTGTTCTCGCGCCGGAGCCGGTCGATGGCCTTGCGGGTGGCGGTGGTGGTCAGCCAGGCGCCCGGGTTGGGCGGCAGGCCGTCGGCCGGCCACCGCTCCACGGCCGTCGCGAACGCCTCGGCCGCCGCCTCCTCGGCGATGTCGAGATCACCGAAGCGCCTGGTCAGGGCGGCGACCACCCGGGCCCACTCCTCGCGGTGGACCCGGGTGACCGCCTCGCGTACGTCGATCCCGTTCACAGGAACGGCCGAACCTCGATCTTCCGGTTGCAGGCCTTCGACCCCTCGGCTGCCAGCTTGAGCGCCACGTCGAGGTCGGGGGCCTCGATGATCCAGAAGCCGGCGAGGTACTCCTTGGACTCCACGAAGGGCCCGTCGGTGACCAGCGCCTCCGCACCCCGGTTGTCGATGACGGTGGCCGTGTCGGGCGAGGCGAGCCCACCGGCGAAGACCCAGTGGCCCTCCGTCCGGAGCCGGTCGTTGAAGACGTCGATCGCCGCGTCCTCGTCCGGGGTGGCGAGGCCGGCCTGGTCGTGGATCACGGAAATCAGGTACTGCATCTGAAGATCATCTCCTGTGGTGTCAAGACATTGTGGTTCATCGTGCAGGCACTTCGGCCGGCGCGCACCGCGCTCGAGTCGTTCCTGTGCTCCTTCATCAGCTTCACGATCGCGATTCCTCTGGTGCCCCCTCGTGGGTGGCCTCACCCCTGCCACGAACACCACCACCCCGATCCGACACCGCCACCCGGATTTCTTCATCGAAGTTTCCGGACGCCGGTCGTCAGCGCTTATCGATCTTCGGGCTGTGGCGGACATGGTCAATCTAGCGGCGCTAGACATTCTGCCTTCGGTAGGACTACCATCGCTATCGCAGCTAGCGCCGCTAGAACATTCGGCGCATTTCTGCACATTTTGTGAGAACTCGATGAAGGAGACGACGATGACGATCAACGACCTGCGCGGTGCCCTCAAGGGGCGTGTGCTCCTGGCCGGCGACGACGGCTTCGAACAGTCGGCCGCCGCATGGAACCTGACTGTCAGGCAGCCGGTGGCGGCCGTGGTGGAGGCCGCGGATGCCGACGACGTGGCCGCGCTCGTACGTCACGCGCGGCGGACGGGTTTGACGGTGACCGCGCAGCCGAGCGGGCATGGCGCGTCGGGTGATGTGGAAGGCCTGATCCTGCTGCGTACCGGCCTGCTGAACCAGGTGGAGGTACACGCGGACGAGCGCGTGGCCCGCGTGGGCGCGGGCGTGAAGTGGGGTCAGGTGCTGGCCGCGGCCGGTCCCCTGGGTCTCACCGGCCTGGCCGGCAGCGCGCCGGGGGTCAGCGTGACCGGCTACACCCTGGGCGGCGGGGTCGGCTGGTTCAGCCGCAAGTACGGCTTCGCCTCCGACAGCGTGCGGGCGTTCGACATCGTGGACGCCGACGGCGAGCCTGGCCGGGTGACCGCCGAGTCCGATCCCGAACTGTTCTGGGCGCTGCGCGGCGGCGGCGGGGACTTCGCGATGGTGACCGCCCTCGAACTGGACCTCTATCCCGCGCCGTCCCTGTACGGCGGCCGCGTGATCTGGCCGGAGCACCGGACCAGGGAGGTGTACGACGCGTTCCTGGAGATCACCGCCGAGGCGCCGCGTGAACTGAGTGTCTGGATCAACCGCTTCCAGCCCCCCGGCGCGCCCCCGATGGTGACGCTGGACCTGGCCTACCTGGGTGAGGCGGCCCAGGGCGAGGACCTGTTGAGACGCCTCGACAAGGTCGAGGGCGCGATCTCCGACAACCGCGGCGTCGTCCCGGTTGCCGACCTGGGTCGCATCACCGCCGAGCCCACTGATCCTGTCCCGTCCATCACTCGTGCGGAGCTGCTCACCGGCCTGGACGCCGACGCGGTGGACCTCCTGCTGGCCAAGCCGGTCGAACCGCTCATCAACCTCCAGATCAGGCACCTGGGTGGGGCGCTCGCCGAGCCGGGTGGAGGGGCCGGTGCGAGCGGCGCGGTGGCCGAGCCCTACCTGCTCGGCCTGCTGGGGCTCGGCCTGCCGCACGTGGCCGATGCGACGCGCGCCAAGCAGGCCGAGGTCGTGGCCGACCTGGAGGCCTACGTCAGCGGCCGCAAGCCGTACACCCTGCTGGCCCCCGGTGAGACGGCGGAGAAGTCCTTCTCCGGCAGCGCGCTCGCGCGGCTGCGGGAGATCAAGCGGGCCCGCGACCCGCACAACGTGTTCCGCGCGAACTACCCGGTGCTCGGCTAGCTCGGTTCCCGGCAGGTCACGGCCTCTCCGCCCCCTGAGGGCCGCGCCGAACCCGCGTGACAGATGTCGCCGGGCCACGTACGACGGTCCCGTCGCCGGCGGCGGGCCGGTTCCGCGCTGAGCGCGTACGGCAGGTCGAGCGCCGTGACGCATTCGGTGACCAGCCGCAGGTGGCGCCTGAGGCGGGTCGGTGTCCACGGGCCCAGGTCGATCAGGAGCGCGAGCCGTTTCTCGCCCAGCCAGCGGATCGCGGTCTCCACGTCCATGCCGTGCTCGCGGGCCAGCTCCCCCGCGACCCAGGACGTGACCCGGCGGCGCGCCGGTCCGGTACGCGGGAAGGCACGCGGTGCCGGCAGGACGACGGGGACGGGGGCGGTGGGCTCGGCTTCGGCACGCCGCAGCAACTCGGCGGCGAGCACGTACAGCGCCTGGCGCCGGTCGTACCGGGTGTCTGAGAGAGCGTGCGTGCCGGCTGCGGCGTCGAAGCGCCGAATCAGGCCGGGATCGGCGGGCACCTCCGGCAGCCCGGCCCGCACACTCGCGATCAGCTCCGCCCGTACGGCGGCGTCGTGCCCGTACGGCGGCGGCAGTCCCTCGTCCGGATCGATGCGCCGTACGAACGCGTGGACCAGCGGATGGTTCGGATCCAGACCTTCCGCGCGCAGCCCGGCCAGGAACCGGTCGGACCGGAACCGCAGCACCCCCGGCAGAGCGCGCACCACCATGTCCCAGACAAGGAAGATCGGCGTCGTCAGCAGCAGCGCCACAGCCCCTCCGACCGGTACGCCCAGGAGCAGCAGGAGCAGATCACCGGGTACGCCGGGCAGCAGACCCCGCTCGACGGCCGCGGCGAGCAGAGGGATCACGAGGAGCGCCGCGAGCACGGACCGGTTCACCCGCGGCCGGTCCGGCGATCCGGTCTCCTCCCCCTCGGCCAGCCTGAGCCACAGAACGGGAACCACCATGGACGCGCCGAACGCCGCCCCCAGCCAGAAGGTGCCCGTGAGCCGCGCCGGGGACATCCCGTCGAACAGCAGGAAGACCGCGCCCAGCACCAGGAGCTGCACCACCAGCCTGGCGCCGAAGTCCAGCCGCCCGTGGAACAGGTCGGCGAAGTCCTGGACCATGACCCAGAACAGCAGCATGACCAGCACACGAAGATCCGGGCCGGTCCAGGCGGAGATCTCCGTGGCCGTCCAGCCGAGGGCCGCGAAGGCGGTGCGGAAGATGTTCAGGATGGGCGCGAGGACATCGGACTGCCCCGTGACGTACCGGGTCAAGGCCGGGATCGCGAGCCCCAGCACGTGCGCGAGCGGCGCGACCATCAGGCCCAGCGCCACGCCCGGCGGCACGCCGCACAGCCCGTACACGATCCGCCGCCACCGGCCGGCCGTGGCGATCGCGCAGCGCGAGCGCGGCCGGAGCTGGGAGGCGGCCGTCAGCCAGGCGGCCAGCATCGCGAGGGGTGTCCAGACGGCTGCCGCCGTCCACCCGTACCGGTGCGCCAGGGGCAGTCCGAGCCCGGTGATCACCGCGGCGACGTACACCACCGGAAGGCACAGGCGCCGGACCAGGTCGGCGCTGACCGGCGACACCGCGGTCGACAGGAAGGTCGCGCGGGCGGCCAGGGACAGGGACCGCATCATCCGTACGGGATCGTCGCCGGGGCGGCGGGCCAGGCCCTGGGCCACGAAACCGGCCAGGAACCCGTAGCGTGCCGGATGCCGGCCCGCGCCCCGGGCGATCGGCAGCAGCCAGCCCGGCCGGATCAGCAGGTCCCACACGCCGGTGTCGCCGGCCGCGATCCTGAGCAGCTCCGGCGTGAGGTAGGCGGCACGGACCGGTCCGGGCAGCGGCAGGATGGTGAACGCCTGCGGTCCCTTGACCGCCGTGGGCGACAGGGCGGCGTAGCGCAGCCCGTACCGCTCGCACAGCTCGGCGAGGAGGGCCAGCAGCGGCTTGACGCGTCGTTCGGGCAAGGTGCCCAGGCCGTCGATGAGCAGGGTCGGGCGTCCGGCGCGCAGCCACCGCGCGGCCATGTCACGCGGGATCCGGTGGCCGGTGGCGATGCGCGTCGCCAGCCAGGCCACCAGCGGATGGTCCGCGCTCTCGCCCCGCCGCCACTCCGGCGGCGGCCTCCAGGAACGGACATCCACGAGGACAGGCAACCCGCCGAGCACCGCAGCGGCTCCCGGTGGCGTGCCGTCGGCCGGGCCCAGGAGGGCCGTGGCCAGTTCGGCCAGGACGATGCGGCCGCCGCTGTCGGGCGGTCCGACCAGCAGCGTCTCCGCCTGGAGCCGGCCCGGCAGGTCGGCCACGGGGATCGGCTCGGCGGGCCTCCCGTCCGCTGCCTGCTGCATCACGACCATCCCGAGCCGGTCCTGCCCCGCCAGGAGGTCGCGGACCCGGGCGGCCAGCAGCGCGTGGTCGGCCGGGTAGCCGGCCGCGTCCCCGGCGGCCCGCCGGTCGAGTGCGCCGGCGAAATGCTCCTTGATCAGCGGGTGGCGGAATCGGTACTGGCCCAGCGCGCCGACCAGCAGGTCCCGCTCGGCGCCGAAACGCAGGACCGGCATCAGCCGCCACGGCAGCCAGCCGCCCAGCGGCAACGCGACCCGCATGATCAGGTGGTGCACGGCCCTGACCGGCGACCTCGGCTCGATCATCGCGATCGGTACGAGCCAGAAGACGGCCAGCGCCAGGACCGCGATCGACCACAGTCCGGCCCCTCCGTCGAAGTCGCCTTCGTCCGTCACCAGGACCACCGCCGCCCCTGCCGCCGCGGCCAGCACGCCGATCCGCTTGCTCACCGCGTTCTGCAGGACGCTCCGGCTGGTCACCGCCTCGGGGAAGGCGTCCACGGCGCGGGCGGGGCCGTCGTCGCCCTCCGCCCCGGCCGTGGCCGGCGGGACGAGCAGGACGACCGCGGCGGCGAGGACCACCGCGGCCAGGAACGCCACCAGCAAGGCCGCGTAGATCTCCACGTAGAACACGGGCAGGGCGGGCAGCAGGAAACACGCCGTCAACAGGCCCGCCAGGATGACGCCCGTCACGACCCGGCCCGCCGGAGTGGGCGCGGTGACGGTCTCCCACCCTGATGCCGTCACCAGGGCGGACAGCAGCAGAAGCCAGTGAACGGGCCCGGGCAGCGGGCGCGCCAGCTCGGTCAGCGCCCACGTTCCCAGCCAGAGCAGGCCACCCGACGTGACCCCCAGCGCCGCGCCCACCGCGTGCACCGCGATCAGATGCCGCGTCCCCGTCGACGGCGAGCCGGTCACGAACGGCAGCCGGGCGAAGACCTCCCGGGCCGCGCCCACCAGCACGAAGATCGCGACGAGGTAGGCCATTCCGGCCACGGTGAAACCCAGCCGGCTCGCCAGCGGCAGTGCCAGGCCGGCCGCCGCCCATGCCGCTCCCGCCCAGGGCAGGCCGTGCAGCAGCGCCAGAGTCCTCGCCTCGGGGGACGGGTCGATCCAGCGGTACACCGTGCGCAGATCGTCTTCCCCGTCCACGGCCGCGAGCCGGCGCAGCGAGCGGCGCGCCCGGCCCGGCGGCATGCGCGGCGACGGGCGTGAGGTGATCATGGTCTGCTCGTACAGAGCCAGAAGCTCGCCAGGCAGGACGCGCCGGGGCAGCCCGGAAGCGGAGCCGCCGGTGCTCGCGTCGGCGGCGATCTGCAACCACAGGGGTGTGGTCACCAGCGCGTCGAGGTCGCTGTCCTGCCGCAACAACGCACGCAGCGCTTCGAAGCGTTCGTCGCCCGCGTCCGCGTAGGCACGCACCTCCTCGATGGTCAGCGCCTCGATGCGTACGGCGCCCTCCAGCCGGAGACGCGCGTCCAGGCTCTCGTACTCGCCGCTGCGGCAGGTCAGGACGACGGGCGGAGCGGCATCGCCCGCATGCAGCTCGTTGACCAGCCGTACCATCACCTCCCGCTCCCCGGGAGGGATCTCGTCCAGGCCGTCGAGCAGCAGCACCAGCGCGCCGTCGGCCAGCCAGCGCTTGGTGACGCCGGCCGGGATCTTGTAGCGGGCCCGCGCGGCCCGCGCGATCCACTCCTTCAGGTCCTCCACCGTCAGCGCCGGCGGACCGGCGGGCCGCTGCCGGGTGTCGCGCTCCCGCCTCCGGAACGGCCACACCTTGGACCAGCCGGACCACCGCCGCAGCCAGGGCACGCCCGTCAGCCGTCGGCGCGGCGAGACCTCGCCGCGCAGCCCGGACCGGCTGGCCAGCGAGAGCACGATCGGTACCGGTTCGCGATCCTCGGGTTCGGCCTCGGCCCGCTCGGCCAGGGCCAGCGCCAGGCGGTGCAGTTCCGTGGTCTTGCCCGCTCCCGGTGCGCCGACCAGCAACATCGACCCGCGGAGGTCGTCGAACACCGAGACGATCTCCGCCTCCGGCCGTGGACGCAGCGTCCGGTGCCCGGCGTCCTCCACCGGCGCGAGCACCAGCTCGGGGGCCTCCCGGAAGCGCAGGCGCAGGGGCGGGAGCCCGATCTCCAGGCGTTCCGACGCCTCGCGGCGCACGTCGCCGAGCGCGCGTGAACGCGCTTTCGAGGCGGGCGGGCCGCCGTCCTGCGCCGAGGGCGCTTCCCCGCTGGCCAGCATGCGGACCGCCAGCGTCGCGCTGATCACCGTGACGGCCGCCAGCGCCACGTAGGTCAGCCACGGGCTGGAGGCGAACGGCTCCGGCGGCGGGCCGGCGGTGGCGAAGTTCGTCAGCAGGGCGGACACCGCGGCCACCCCTACCGCGGCAACGGCCAGGGCGGCGGCCCTCCGCCTGCCTCGACGCCCCGGCATGGACCTTCGTCGCCTCCGTTCGCGGTCTCGCCTCTCACGGAGTTATCGCGACGGTACGCGACCGCGTTGCACGCCGACCACGGCGCGTGCTCGGTTCGTCCGTGAGCGCCATTCCTGAGAGCGGCCTCTACCCTCCTGGGTTGAGCCGGAGATCCTCCCCACGCCAGAGGCGGCGGCCGTACACGACCGGCAACGTAAATGGGGTGAAACGTGCACTCATCATCACCGCCCTGGCCCTCACACTGGCCGGATGCGGCTCCACCCCACCGCAGCGCCTGACGGTCCCGAAGCCGACGGGCCCGCACCCGGTGGGGACCGTCTCGGTCCATCTGGTCGACCGGTCCCGCCCGGATCCCTGGAACGGCTCAGGCAGGAAGCGCGAGCTGATGGTCAGCCTGTGGTACCCGGCCCGGGACGTGCAGGCCCACCCGGTCGCCCCCTGGATGCCGAAGGCGGCGGCGGATCAGTACCTGAAGATGAACGACCTGGAGCCGGGCTCGGTGCTGCTGGACAGGACCGACGGCCACGAGGGCGCGCCCGCCGACACGAGCCTGGGCAAGCTGCCGGTCGTCCTGTACTCGCCGGGCGCCAACGCCTCCCGCGCGTACGGGACCGGCCTCGCCGAGGAGCTGGCCAGCCGCGGATACGCGGTGATCACCATCGATCATCCCCATGACGCGGCGGTCGTGGAGTTCCCCGGCGGCCGGGTGGAGGCGGGCGGCGAGCTGACCGACTTCGCCAAGGCGGTCGACGTCCGGGTGGCCGACGTACGGTTCGTCCTGGACAGCCTGCCCTCCCTGGAGGAGAAGCTGCCCGGACGTGACGGCAGGCCGCTGTTCGACCTCGCGCGGATCGGCATGTTCGGGCATTCGCTCGGCGGCGCGGCCACCTCCTCCGCCATGTACGCCGACCCGCGCATCAAGGCCGGGCTCGGCCTGGACGGCGCCGTGTTCGGCAAGGTCGCGCAGTCCGGTCTCGACCGGCCGTACATGGTGGTCGACACCGCCGGGAAGGGCGGCATGGTGACCAACCCGACGTTGCGCAAATTCTGGGACGGATTGCGGGGCTGGCGGCTCAACGTGACGCTCAAGGGGGCGGCGCACAACTCCTTCGGCGACGACGTCCTGCTCATCCCCATGTCGGCCGGGCCGCTGGGGCTGGGGAAGGAGCAGCTTGAGGAGGTCGTCGGCACGATCCCGGCCGAACGGGCGCTGGCCTTCCAGCGCGCCTACCCGCCGGCCTTCTTCGAGCAGCACCTGCGCGGCCGTCCGCAGGCGTTGTTGCAGGGCCCGTCAGCCGCCTTCCCCGAGGTCTCCTACCGCCGCTGACGTCGCCTGCCCGCCGGCCGTGACCACGCCGCCCTCGTAGGCGGCGATGACGAGCTGTGCCCGGTCGTGCGCGGCGAGCTTGGCCAGCAGGCTGCGGACATGGGTCTTGACAGTCGCCTGCCCGATGCCGAGTCGTTCGGCGATCTGCGGGTTGGTCAGTCCGCGGGCCACCAGCACGAGCACCTCCCGCTCCCGGCCGGACAGCCGGGCCAGCCCCGCCGCCGGCCGGGCCGGGATCCCGGCGGACGCGCGCCGGGCGAACTCCCCGATCAGGCGCGTGGTGACCGACGGGGCCAGCAGCGCCTGCCCCTCCCCCACGATGCGCAGCGCCTCCAGCAGGTCGCCCGGCCGGGTGTCCTTCAGCAGGAATCCGCTGGCTCCGGCCCGCAACGCGCCATAGACGTACTCGTCGAGATCGAACGTGGTCAGCATCACCACCCGCGTCCCGGCGGTCACCGGGTCGGCCCGGATCAGCTCGGTGGCCTTGATCCCGTCGAGGCCGGGCATGCGGACGTCCATGAGCACCAGGTCGGGCCGGAGGCCGCGGGCCAGCTCCACGGCCCGCTCCCCCGTCCCGGCCTCGCCGACGGTCTCCAGGTCGGGGGCTGTGTCGATCAGCCGGCACAACCCCGCGCGCAACAACGCCTGGTCCTCGGCCACCAGCACCGTGAACGTGCTCACCTCTCGTCCTTCCCGGAACCGTCCGGCAACGGCAGCCTCGCGCGAACGGCGAAGCCGCCTGCGGGCTCCGGTCCCGCCGAGAACGTCCCGCCGTACAGGGTCACCCGTTCTTCCAGCCCGGCCAGACCGTGGCCGCCCGCACGCGGCGTACCCCCGCGACCGTCGTCGACGACCTCGACCAGCAGCTCGGCCTCCGCCCGGGTGCCGACGGCCACCCGGCATCGGGCCGGCCCGGCGTGTTTGAGCACGTTGGTCAGCGACTCCTGCACGAGACGGTGGACGACGACGGCCGCCTCGTCGCCGAGCGTCAGGCCGGGCTCGACGTCGAGCTCCACCCGTACGTCACCGGCCGGGATCGCCGCGACCAGCTCGCGCAGCGAGTCCGACACGTACGTCGGACGGTCCCGGTCCCCTGAGGCGTCGCGGAGCAGGCCGAGCAGCCCGCGCAGGTCCACCAGCGCCTTCCGGCTGGTCTCCTCGATGATCGCCAGGGCCTCGCCCGCCTCCTCGGGGTGCGTGGCGGCGACGTGGTTGGCGATGCCGGCCCGCATGGAGATCAGGCCCATGCTGTGGGCGACGACGTCGTGCACGTCACGAGCCAGACGCAGCCGTTCCGCCGTGGCCGCGGCCTGCGCCGACCGTGCGACGGCCTGCGCGGCGTACGCGCGCTGCTCCCGTACGGCGAGCCCGATCACCCACGCCAGACCGAGCGCCGTCCAGGCGAATCCGCACGCCGACACCGCCTCCGTCCACGAGGGCGCGCCGATCGCGGCGCCGGCGGCGGTCACCCCCATTGCGGCCGCCAGCGCCGCCACCGCCGTCCGGCGCGCCTCCAGCAGCGCCACCGCGTGCAGCGCGACCGCCAAGGGCACGAACGCCTCCTCCCACCCGGCGAACGGCGCGAACACCGCCGCCACCAGGACCAGCACGCAGACCGGCACCGGCCACCGGCGCCGCCCCGCCAACGGCAGGCAGGCCGGCACGATCACCGGCACGGCCGCGTACGGCGACATCCGGGCGGACTCCGGCACCAGCACCGCGGCCACCGAGAACCCGGCCGCCAGGACGACGGCCACGAACACGTCGACGGCGACCCAGTGTCCCGGCCGCAGCCTGCGCATGATCAAGGGACTCCGTTCGGCCACGCGCCCACCCTAGACGGGACGGCACATGTGCCGGTTCGGGTCCGCCGTCGGCTGAAGGCGTCAGGCCAGGCCCAGTGACCTGACCAGGTCGAGCATCTCGGCGCGGTGCAGCGCGGCCGGGTTGCCCGCGACGGGATGGATGTGGCCGTCGATCTCCAGGGCCACCAGGCCGTGCATCCGGCCCCAGACGCGCAACGCGAGCGCCGCCGCGGCCGGCGGCACGTCCGGGAGGTCTGCCCGGATCTTCGCGACGTAGTCCGGGTGAAGATCGGACCAGGAGGTGTCCTCGGGCTGGTGGTGCCGGGCGTGGGGCCATGCGGCCGCCACCAGGCGGGTGAGGTCGCGGCACACCCGGCGTGCCGTCCGGTCCACCGGCCCGTCCTCGGGGGGCTGGTAGCCGGGGATGGGCTGGCCGTAGAAGAGCCGGAAGCTCTCCGGGTGGGCCAACGCCCATTCCCTCAGGGCCTGGCCCCAGGCCATCAGCCTGCCGCCGGGATCGGTGTCGGGCACGGCGTCGCTGGCGCTTTCCAGGGACTCGGCGAGCGAGGCGGCGATCTCACTGATCAGTGCCGTGATCAGGTCGTCCCGGGTGGGGAAATAGCTGTAGATCGCCCGTGGGGTCATCCCCATCTCGCGGGCGATGCCGCGCAGCGAGATGGCCCCCGGCCCTCCGTCGGCCATCTGCCGCACCGCGATGGCCTTGATCTCGCGGCTCGTCTCCGCCCGCAGGCGCTCCCGGCGGCTCGCCACGACGCCTTCGCCCTCTTCCTTGCTCATGTTGACTCAGGTTACAGCAGTACATTAGGTTCCAGCGTGTCAAAAGTACACGCCGTGTCCTAGATGTGGAGAACCCATGCCTGCATACGTCATCGTCGGAGTCGACGTGCTCGACCAAGAGGCCGGCCTGGCCTACGCCGCCGTGGCCCAGCCGTCCATCCTCAGCCACGGCGGGCGATACCTCGTGGCGGGCCCCACGTCCGAGCCGGTCGAAGGTGTGTGGGACTTCTCCCGGCTCGTGGTCATCGAGTTCCCCGACATGGACCGGATCAGGGAGTGGTACGACTCTCCCGAATACCGGCGGGCCCGGGAGATGCGGAAGGACACCGCTCGGGTGCGGATGTTGTTCGCCGAAGGCTCGCCGCCCGAGGGCTTCTCCCTCCCGTCCTGACGCCGCAGGCCGACGTACGAGCCGATCCGGTCAAACTGGTGGCCATGCTGAACCGAGTAGCCGTCCTGTCCGACATCCATGGAGTCCTGCCCGCCCTGGAGGCCGTGCTCGCCGAACCGGACGTGCGCGCCGCCGACCGTATCGTGCTGACCGGCGACATCACCGCCGGCCCGCAGCCGAACCAGGTCCTCGACCTGCTGATCGGTCTCGGTGACCGCATCGTCTGGATCAGCGGCAACGCCGACCGCGAACTCCTCGAACACCGCCGTGGCCGGCGCGACTCGATCCCCGATCCGATCGCCCCCTGGGCCGCCGGACAACTGCGCGAAGACCATCTCGACCTGCTCGGCCGACTGCCCCGATCGATTGCCCTGCCGGTGCGCGGCCTGGGGAAGGTGCTGTTCTGTCATGCCACCCCTCGTGACGACGAGGAGGTCGTACTGGTGGATTCACGCCTTGACCGCTGGCGAGAGGTCTTCGGCGGCCTCGACTCCGACGTCCGTACGGTGGTCTGCGGTCACACGCACATGCCGTTCGTCCGCCTCGCCCATGGTCGGCTCGTGATCAACCCCGGCAGCGTCGGCATGCCCTATGGGCGGGCGGGAGCCCATTGGGCGCTTCTGGGCCCCGGCGTCGAACTCCGATCGACCGACTTCGACGTGGAGGCCGCCATCAAGCAGATCACGCGGGACTCCTCCTACCCCGACGTCGCGGCGTGGGCCGACTACTTCCTTCACGCTCGGGCCACCGACGCCGACGCCCTCGAAGCCTTCGCCCCGCGGGACGGACGCGGTGACGCACCGTGACATCACACATCGCCGTTCTCCGGAACCTCCCGGCGAGCAGCATCGGCGGGACGATGCCGGGCGGTGCCGGACAACCAGCCGACCACCGCGGCCAGGGTCACGACACCGACGGCGACCAGCACGGGAAAGTGCCACTCAGGGACCATGCTGTCCAGAGCGCTGTCATCGTTGAGCTCCCACAGTGAGGTCGCGGGATTGGCCCCGATGACCAGGGCGAGGCTCAGCAGGTAACCCATGCCCACGACCGCACGCGGCAGGACGCGGGCGACGCTGGGACGGCGGTTCAGCCAGTCGTGCAGGGCACCGAGAAGGCCGCCTCGGCGGCCAGGATGAAGGTGATGCCGAACGTCCACGCCCGCGCCGACCCGAGCTCCCTGTCCAGTTGCCGCAACATCCAGTCGTTCCAGGGCTCTTCGAAGCTGGGGTGCAGCCCGGTCGGGTGTGCGGCCGCCTGGATCGCGACCAGGTTCGCCACCGCGTAGAGCACGGGGGCGGCCATGGCGCACAGCAGCGCCGGCGATCGTTTCACACTCTGGTTTCCCATGATCGATTGGACGGCCGCCCCGGCCGTTGGGTTCGATGTCGTTGTCAGGGACGGCCGGCGCGTGAGCGCCAGAGCAGCCACACGAAGTACGGCGTGCCGAGCAGCGCGGTGACCAGCCCGGCCGGCACCTGGGCCGGTGCGATGACGGTACGCCCCAGCGTGTCGGCGAGGCTGACCAGCACCGCCCCGAGCACCGCCGCGGCGGGCAGGAGCCGGACGTGCCTGCCGCCGACGAGCGCGCGGGCGGCGTGCGGGGCGACGAGGCCGACGAACCCCACCACGCCGACGGCCGAGACCGCGGTGGAGGTGAGAAGGACGGCGCCGCCCAGCGCGAGCAGCCGTACGGGTTCGAGCGGCACGCCGAGCACCCGGGGCGTGTCCTCGTCCAGCGCGAGCAGGTCGAGGTCGCGCCGCAGCCACAGAGCGAGCGGCAGGAAGAGCGCGAGCGCCACGGCGACCGGCAGGAGCTGGCCGGGCACCCGCCCGTACGTGGAACCGGACAGCCAGGTGAGCGCCTTGGCGGTGTTCCACGGGTCGGACTTGACGATGATCAGTACGGTGACCGCGCTGAACAGCGCGTGCGCGCCGATGCCCATGAGCACGAGCCGGTCGGAGCTGAGCCCGCCGCGCCAGGCCAGCAGGTAGACCAGGGCGAAGGCGGCGAGCGCGCCGAGCCCGGCGGCGCCGGACACCACGGCGATCCCGGCCATGGGCACGAGGGTGAGCATCGCGACGGCCGCCGCTCCGGCGCCCGCGGTGATGCCGAGCACGCCCGGCTCGGCCAGCGGGTTGCGGGAGACGGCCTGGAAGGCCGCGCCGGAGACGGCGAGCGCCGCGCCTGCCAGGACGGCCGCCGCGACGCGGGGCCAGCGCTGGTCGAGCACGTACGTCAGGGCCTTGCCGGTCCTGCCCTGCAGCCAGTTGGCGACGTCGCCGAGCAGCAGCCAGGTGTCGCCGCCGAGCAGGCCCAGCACGACCGCGCCGATCAGCAGCGCCGTACCGGACAGGAGGATCACGCCGAAGGCGGCGCGGCCGGGGTCGGCGGTGCGGACGGCCGGCGGCTGCCTGGTCGGGCCGGCGTCGCGATGACGGCGGGCCAGCCACATGAGCACGCCCGCGCCCAGCATCGCGGTCACCACGCCCGGCGGCACGTCCACCCCGGCCCGCGCGCCGAGCACGAAGCGCAGCGCGATGTCGGAGGCGAGCAGGATGACCACGCCGGCCAGCGCCGAGAGCGGCACCAGGGCACGGTGCCGGCTCAGCTCGGGCAGCCGCCGGGCCAGGAGGCGGACGATGACCGGCGCGCACAGGCCGATGAAGCCGATGGGCCCGGCGACGGTGACCGCGGCGGCCGAGAGCATGACGGCGAGCACGATGACGGTCAGCCGCAGCCGCCGGACGTTGACGCCCAGCACCATGGCGGTGTCGTCGCCCAGGCCGGCGATGTCGAGACGGTTGCCGAGGGCGACGGCCGCCCCGATCGCCACCACGACGACCGGGGCCATCTGGATGACGCCGCCGAGGTCGCTCTGCACGAGCGAGCCGCTGCCCCAGGCGAACAGGCCGGTGTTCTCCTCCTGGAAGAGGATCATGAGCAGGGTGGTCATCGACTGCAGGGCCAGTGCGGTCGCGGAGCCGGCGAGGATCAGCCGGGTGGTGCCGGTCCTGCCGCCCGCCGACAGGGCGAGCACCAGGGCGGCGGCGGCCAGGCCGCCGAGGAAGGACAGGCCGCCCGCCAGGAAGGCCGGCAGGCTCAGGCCGAAGGTGGCGGCCAGCACGACCGCCAGGTAGGCGCCGTTGCTGACGGCGAGGGTGTCGGGCGAGGCCAGCGGGTTGCGGGCGACCGACTGCAGCAGCGCGCCCGCCGCGCCGAGCGCGAGGCCGACGCTGACCGCCGCCAGCAGCCGCGGCAGCCGGGAGGCGACCAGCACGTTCATCGCCTGGTCGTCGAGGGCGAACAGGTCGGTGTCGGAGGTGCCCTGCGTCAGGTGGAGCGCGGCGAGGGCCGTGATGACGGCCAAGGTCACGAGGAAGGCCCCCGCGACGCCGAGCCTGCGCAGCGGCGTCGCGGGGGCCTCGACTGCGGTGATCACCCGGCGTAGGCCTTCACCAGGGCGTCGGCGTACTGCCGGCACGACAGCGGGCCGCCGAAGGTCCAGATGCCGTCGGGCAGTTTGCTGATCCGGTTCTGCTTGACGAAGCTCAGCGACTTCCACAGGGCGTTGCCGGCCAGGCCGGCGAAGACGTCGACGCCGTCGGAGGCGTTGTAGAAGAAGCGGAGGTTCTCGTCCTTGACCGCGGTCATGCCCTCGACGTCGGTGCTGCCGAGGCCCCACTGCTTGTCGACCTCGCCGGTCCAGGCGTTGGCCAGGCCGAGCCGCTCGGCCACGTCGGAGACCAGGGAGCCCTTGCCGAACGGGCGGATGGAGATCTTGCTGCCGTCCTTCCAGCCGTCGGCCATCATGAACTTCTGCCCGGCCGAGCCGGAGGCGGCGATCTTGGCCTTGCCGTCGGCCATCGCGGCGTCGAAGTCGGCCATCACCTTGGCCGCCTCCTCCGTCCTGCCGACGGCGGTGGCGAGCATGGTCAGGTCGGCGCTCATACGGGTGAGGTTCGCGGCGGCGTCGCTGCCCTTGGCGACGATGACCGGGGCGATCTTCTCCAACTGGCCGATGAGCCCGGCGTCGTCGGACTCCATGACGACCAGATCCGGCTGGAGGGCGGCGATGGAGTCGACGCTGGGCTCCTGGCGGGTGCCGACGTCCTTGACGGAGGGGGCGAGCGGGGCCGCGGTGACCCAGGTGCCGTACCCCTTGACGTCGGCCGCGCCGACCGGCTGGACCCCGAGTGCGACCAGCATCTCGACCTCGCCCCATTCCAGGCCGACGACGCGGGTCGCGGGCCGGTCGAGGGTGACCTGCTTGCCGCGGGCGTCGGTCACGGTGATCGGGGCGGCCGCACTGGCCGACGGCTCCTGAGTCGCGGGGGCCACGGGGGCCTCGGTGGTGCCGCACGCGGTCAGCAGCAGCATGGCGGCCATGACCGCCGGGAGGGAACGCATGGGATCTTTCAGCCTTTCATCGCCAGGTGGCGGCCCAGCGGCCTGGTGCGGACCAGTCCGGTGCGGGAATCGATCGTGGCCTCGACGCGGATGCCGTAGGCCTCGGTGAGCAGGTCCTCGGTGAGCACCTCGTGCGGCGCGCCGTCGGCGCGGACCCGGCCGCCCTGGAGGAGTACGACCCGGTCCGCGATCTCGGCGGCCTGGTTGAGGTCGTGCAGGACGACGCCGACGGCCACGCCGTGCCGGTCGGCGAGGTCGCGCACGAGTTCGAGCAGCTCGACCTGGTAGCGCAGGTCGAGGAAGGTGGTGGGCTCGTCGAGCAGGAGCACGCCGGCGTCCTGGGCGAGGCAGGTGGCCAGCCACACGCGCTGCATCTCGCCGCCGGACAGCTCGTCGACGGCGCGTCCGGCCATGGCGCTCACGCCGGTCAGCTCCATGGCGTGCTCGATCGCCGCCGGTCCGCCGGGGTCGCCCGCCCGCCAGCGGCCGCGGTGGGGGTGGCGGCCGTAGCCGACCACGTCCTTGACGCGTACGCCGGCCGGGGTGGGACGGCTCTGCGCCAGCAGCGTCACCCGGCGGGCGAAGGCGCGGGCGGACAGGGCCAGGGCATCGGCGCCGCCGGCCAGCCGTACCTGGCCGGAGTCGGGGCGGTGCAGCCGGGCCAGGGCGCGCAGCAGGGTGGACTTGCCGCTGCCGTTCGGGCCGACCAGGGCGGTGACGGCACCGGTGGCCAGGCTGATGCGGGCGCCGTCGACGACGGGGCGGCCCGCGTAGCCGAGGCACAGGTCGGTGCCGGTGAGCGCGTGGTCGGGGCGGCCTGCGAGCAGGGGGTCGGTCATGGCGGGCTCACGCGTCCTCGGAGCGGCCCTGGCGCCAGTACCCCATGAAGGCCACGGCCTTGCGGTCCATGCCGCGTTCCGAGACCAGGTGGCGGCGCAGGCGCTTGATCACCGCCGCCTCGCCGGCCAGCCAGGCGTAGCAGGGACTGTCGCCGTCCTCGGGGACCTCCCAGAGGATCTCGGTGTCGACGTCGACCTCCTCGGGCTCGACGCCTGCCGCGCCCGCGGGAAGGATCCTGGCCGCTGCCTCCACGACGGCGGGCTCCAGGCGAGCGCCCCAGGGGGCGTCGCCGCGCGCGAGCCAGGTGATCTTCACGGCCGACTCGGTGACGACCGGGAGGACGTCCTCCTCGTACGGCACCTCCAGCAGGGCCTCGCCGGTGACATGGGCGGGCAGGCGCTCCAGGATGCCGACGATCGCCGGGACTGCGGTCTCGTCCCCGGCGAGCAGCACGTTGCCGAATCCGGCGGGCGGCCGGAACTCCAGGCCGCCGTGAAAACCGTCGTAGAGGCCGTTCGGGCCGAAGAGGGCCGCCTGCGAGCCGGATTCGGCGGCGGCGATCCAGCGGGCGGCCGGTCCGGCGGGTCCGGCGCAGTCGTCGTGCAGGACGACGTCGATGTCGACCTCGGCGGCCTCGGGGCGGACCGCGCGGACGGTGTAGGTGCGCAGCGGGTTGCGCTCGTCGCCCTGGGCGTACCACTGCTTGAACCAGTCGGCGCCGCGCGGGAAGCGCGTCACGCCCGCGCCGGGGATCGGCAGGACCAGCTTGATGCGCTGGTCGTAGCCGTTGTCCGCGAACTCGTGCAGGTCATCCCCTGTGAAGGTCACGCGGAGAAACGACGGGCTCAGCCGCCGCAGGCCTCGAACCTGGACATCGAAGGCACGAAAAGGGTCAACCACCACAGGGCTCCTTAGTTAGGTTAGGCTAACCTACATTGAATCCTCCGATCGGAAAACCCGGCGATCCGGCTCACGAAGCCGGGCCCGTCCGTGACGGTCCTCGCCTGGCCGGCGGAGACGCCCGCAACGGCCGTACCGCCTGACCCTCGCGGCCTCGATGGCGGCTTGTTAGGATACGACTGTATCCATTCAGGAGATGGAGGTCACGATGCGCACGCCTGACCGACCGTCCGCCTTCACCAGCGACTCCGCCCGTGCCAAGTACTACGCCGTCTACGACCGGGTGCTCGGCGAGCTGTGGCCGGTGCCGGTGGACGCCTTCGACGTGGAGACCCGCCTCGGCACCGTGCGGATCCACCGGGCCGGGCCCGCCGAGGGGGATCCCGTGGTGCTCCTGGCCGGCGCCGGCGGCAACGCGCTGGCCTGGTACCGCTACATCGAACCGCTGGCGCGTACACGCCCGGTCCTCGCCCTCGACCCTCTCGGCGAGCCGGGCCGCTCGGTCCAGAGGCGGCCGCTCGCGACCGGCGCCGACGTCGCCGACTGGGTCACCGACGTGCTGGCCGCGGTCGGGGCCGAGCGCGCACATGTGGCGGGTTTCTCAGCCGGCGGCTGGGCCGCCATGGAACAGCACCTCCGCAGGGGCGGCCGGGTCGCGGCGCTGACGCTGGTGGACCCGGGCGGCTTCGCGCCCTTGCCCAGGCGGTTCGTTCGCTGGGCCCTCGCCGGCGCCATCGTCTCCATGCTTCCCCGTACGCTGCGACACCGCATGGCCGGCGTCGCCGACAACGGGGTGCTGCGCGAGGACCGGCTGGTGGAGCTGATGCGGGCCGGCTGGGCCTTCCGCCGGCGTGTGCCCATCCCGCCCGCCTACACCGACGAGCAGATCCGCGCGGTGTCCGTGCCCGTGCAGATGTTGCTGGGTGCCCGCAGCGCGCTGTTGGACGCGCGGGCGCTGGCCGCGCGGCTGGCCGACGTCGTGCCGTCCTGGCGCGTGGAGATCGTGCCCGGCACCGGCCACGGGTTGCCCGTCGAAGCTCCGGACCTGGTCGCCGAGCGCATCCTCGCCTTTCCCGGCCGGGCGCGGCCCGGGACCTCGAACGTATGACACGAACAACAGGTAGGAAACCGGCATGCCCCGACAGGTGGATCATGACGAGCGGCGGCGCCGGCTGACCGCCGCGCTGCTGCGCATCGCCGGCACCCGCGGCCTGCGGGCGGTGTCGATGCGTGAGATCGCCGCCGAGGCCGGGGTCTCGCTGCGCGTCGTCCAGTACTACTTCACGAACAAGCAGGCCCTGCTCGAGTCCGGTCTCACCGAGCTGGGCGCCCGCATGGACCGCCGGGTCAAGCAGCGGGCCGCCGCGGGCGAGCTGACACCGCGGGGCGTCTTCGCCGCCGTTCTCGGCGCGATCCTGCCGTTCGACGAGCAGAGCGAACTGGACTCCATGGCCTGGACCGCCTACTACACCGCCGCCCTCACCGACCCGGCGCTCGCCGCGGTCGGGCTCACCCTGCCCAACGCACTGGAGAACTTCCTCACCGTACGGTTGACCGCCGCGCAGCAGGCCGGGGACATCGCCCCCGATCGTGACCCGCGTACCGAAGTCGCCGGCCTTCTGGCTCTCGCCAACGGCCTGACCTCCAGCGTCCTGAGCCGGCAGCGCAGCCACGAGGCCGCGACCGAGATCATCGACTACCACCTGGACCGCCTGTTCGAGCCGGCAGCGACTTGATCCGGCGGCCGATGCGCCCTCCGGAAGGATCCGCTGGCCGCGTTGCGGGCGCAACTGCGCGCGGGCAGGGGCGTGACCGTCCGGCAGGAGACGCCCGGCAGGGCCACGACCTCGCTCACCCGTGGCGGACGGCTGCAGTTCGACCGGCACGGCATCGCCGCCTCCGACCTGACCGCCAAGCTGACCTTCGCCGGCAAGGACGACACGGCCGACGAGTTCGACCCCACCCCCAAGGAGGAGGAGACCCAGGCCACCTCGCTCGACAAGCCGGAGCGGATCGTCCGCATCGGCCGTACGTCCTACCTCAAGGGCGGCCCGATCGGCGCCGTGCTTCCCGCCGGCAAGACCTGGTACAAGCAGTCGCCGGGCTGGACGAGCGGGGTCACCGCCATGCGGGGCGACTTCATCAACCCCGTCGAGCCGAGCACGCTCAAGGCGATGCTGGCCCGCTCCAAGAGGAGCGGCAACACGTACAAGGGGAGCATGACGGTCACGGAGCTGCTGCGGGTCTCGGCCTGGACGCGCGCCACACTGTGGTGGAAGCTCGCCTCCGGCGTAAAGGTCAACTGGACGCTCACCGTGACCCCCGCCGGGCTGCCCCGCACGATGAGCACCAGGCTCTCCAGCGCCAAGGCCGGGCTCGGCCCGGTCACCTTGGAGACCAGCTACTCCGGGTGGGGTGCCAAGGTCTCCGTCAAGGCCCCGCCCGCGTCGCAGACGACCACCAAGCTCGACTCCGACAAGGCCTTGATCCGGCTTCCCCCGGGCCCCAAGCGCTGAACCCCGGCACGGCCTCCAGCCCACGCCAGGCCCCGGTCCACGGCTTGCCGGCGCCCTCACCTCGCTGGTGCATCGCTCCGCCGCCAGGGTGCCCGGTGGGAACCCTGGCGGGGTCATCGGCTCAGGACATCACGGTCAGGGTGAGGGTGGCTGTGTGGTCGAGGGCGACGCCGTCGCCCAGCACCGTGATCGCATAGGTTCCGGGCACGGTGCTCGCGCCGACCGTGAACGTCAGCGTGGAGGTGGCGCCGGTGGTGATGCTCGCCGGGCTGAACGAGGCCGTCATTCCCGCCGGAAGTCCCTTGGCCTGCAGCGAGATCTGCTGAGGGCTGCCCGAGACGGTGGCGCTGGTGACGGTGACGCTCACCTGCCGGCCAGGCTGTACGGTCGCCGCGGCAGGGGTGACCCCGACCGAGAAGTCGCACGTGAACGGCTCGCCGGCGCGGGGAGGCACGCGGACGGCGTTCCACGCGGCCTTGACCGTGTTGTACTCAAGGCACGACCCGGGGAACAGATCCAGGGCCGCCTGCATCGAGGCTCGGCGGGCCGCGGTGTGCGACCAGCTGGTGGTCTTGCGCAGCAGCGTGCCCATGTAGATCTGGCCCGCCTTGCGCGCGCCGAGCCCGACGATGGTCGAGGAGTCGCAGGTCGGGCTGGGCGGCTGGCCGTTGGTCGGGTTGCTGCCTTCGGCCAGGAGGTAGAACCAGTGGTTCTGGACCCCGGCCCCGACATCGGGCGGCATCGACGGCACCGCGCTGCTGAAGCAGTCGGGGTGACCGGGGATCACCGACGGCTTGTACATGTAGCGGATCGGCCCGGTTCCGTCGATGTTGACCTCTTCGCCGACGGTGTAGTCGGGCGGGTCGAGCGTGGCGGGCTGGTTGGCGTACTGCTCGGTCAGGGCGCCGAAGATGTCGCCGGTGGACTCGTTGAGTATGGCCTTCTCGTTGTCGCCGAGGTCGATGCCGGGCGTGGTGGCGAAGACGGCGTGGCCGTACTCGTGCGCCACGACGTCCATGGCGGTGATCTGGCGCAGGTTGTCGGTGGTGTGGCCGAAGACGGCGTAGTTGCCGTTCCAGTAGGCGTTGACGGCGTTCAGGCCGACGCGGGCGGGGTAGCCGTCGCCGACGCCGTTGAAGCCGACGCGTCCCAGCCAGGTCTTGAGCATGTCCCACTCGGTGTCGATCGCGTAGAGCACGTCGACGCAGGCGGTCTCGAGGTTGGTGCCGGTGCCGTTGCCCCAGTTGTCGTCGGCCCCGGTGTAGGCCGAGCCGTTCTGGCCGCCGCAGCGCACGCTCCGCCGTACGGGGTCCACCATGGAGAAGGAGGTGCCGGTACCGGTGGTGCCGATGGTGACCGGGTTGCCGTTGTAGTAGCTGTTGCCCAGCCCTGCCCTGACCTCGTCGGACTTCTCGATGACCGCGCCGGTCAGGGCGTCGACGAAGACGTGCAGCTTGCTCTGCCTGCCGTCGATGGCGCCGTGGACGGTCACCTCGTAGGCCAGCCGGCCGCGTCCTTGGGCCATGACCACCAGGCGGGGCGTGGTGACCGCAGAGATCTGAGGCAGTTGGCTCCTGGCCACCCGGACGGCGTCGGCGGCGTCGAGTTCGGGTGTGGTGGCCACGTCCAGGGCGCTGTCCTGGGAGACAGACGTGCTCAGGACCTCGCCGTCGGCGGTGCTGACCACGACGAAGTCTCCGCCGTGGACGGGCAGCCCCGCGTACGTGCGGGTGTAGGTCGTGTAGCGCAGGCCGCCCTGCCCTTCGATCAGGCCTTGGCGTACGTACGTGTCCTTGGGCGA
>NZ_BMRC01000041.1 GCF_014648435.1 Nonomuraea spiralis | reverse complement strand
GACACACCGACCCAGAACCCACTTCCGCAGACGCTTACCGCTTAACCTGCAGAAACAGGATCACGCGAAGATCGATTCATACACCACGTCCGTGGACGTGACCGAGCTGACCGCCCGCGGGATGGCACATCTTCGGCCGGACGGTCCGTTGCTCCCACCGCGCCTCGTGCCCGCACCGCCCGAACTCGCACTCCAGGGCGTTCTGTCAGAACTCTCACGCCGCCTCATCAGCGATCAGGAGCGGCTGCTGACCGGGCACAAGCGACTGGGCGAGTTCCATCAGACATCCGCAGCGTCCTCCTCAAGTTCCGGGATGGGCAGGCTTGTGCAGATCGTCACCGATCGGGACGAGATCAGCCGCCTGTCGTACGCGCTCATCAATGCGGCCCGGCACGACTGGCTCACTCTGGACAACTACGTCCTGGAGGCGCCAGTCGAGGACTCCACCGGGTACGCGCCGCTACCCGTGTTCGAGGGCCAGGTTCAGTGCCGCGCCATTTATGAGACCCGCTGCGCAGAGCATCCGATCGGCGCGAGGACGATCGAGGCCGCGGTGGCCGCCGGCGAGCAAGCGCGGCTGCTGCCTCGCATCGGGATGAAGATGAAGCTCGCGGACGAGGCGGTCGCGCTCCTTCCGCTCACACCCACGGGGATGGGCGGGGCATTGCTCGTCCGCTCGCCGGTCATCGTCGCGGCCCTGCGGGAGTACTTCGAACTGCTGTGGGAGAAGGCGATCCCGTTCGGCAGCACGAAGGCCGCGGGGCCGCTCACACCGGCACAGGCGCAGGTGCTGCAACTGCTCACCCAGGGACTGTCCGACGAGGCGATCGCCCGGCGGATGGACATCAGCGTCAACACCATGCGCAGACACTGGACCGCCATTCGCGATGAGCTGGGTGTGGAGACCCGCTTCGCCGCAGGAGCCGCGGCAGCGCGCCGCGGCTGGATCGACTGACTCGAAAGGTCTGCCACATTGCCCGGATACCAGGACTTCGTCCCCCAGCAGCGGTTCCAGCGCACCCTTGCGCTGTCCCCTGACGGCCGGCTGGTCGCCTACTCCAGCCACGCCTCCGGGCACTACGACCTGTGGGTAGCGCCCGTCGCGGGAGGCGAACCGCGCCGCGTGGCTGGCTTCGACAATCGGACGGTACGACAGTTCGCCTGGACGCCTTCGGGCGACCAGTTGGTCTTCAGCGCTGACGAGAACGGTGACGAGCAGTTCCGCCTCTACCTCGTCGCCCTGAAGAACGGCGTACCGACCGAGATCAGCTCCGGTCCGGACTGCCAACGCATCTTGGCCGAATCGCCATTCGACCCGACCGGTCGCTTCTTGGCCTACACCGCCAACGACCGCGACCCAGCAGCCCAGGACCTCATCGTCCACGATCTGGAAACCGGCAAGCTCCGCCGCTTCACGCCTCCTGAAGGCGTCGCGTTCGAAGCCGTCAGCCTCTCCCCCGACGGCCGCTGGCTCCTGTCGACCGGCTTCCGTTCCAACACCGACATCGCCATCTACCTCACCGACCTGAACGACCCGAACGCCGAACCGGGCTGCGTGACGTCCGCCCTCGGCGAGGGCGTCTTCGAACCCGGCGCCTGGGCGGCGGATTCCAGCGGCTTCCACCTGCTCACCGATCACTGGAGCGAGTTCACCGCCGCCGCCTTCTGCGACCTTGAGGCCAAATCCCTTCACACGATCGCCGACCCAGGTTGGGACGTCGAAGCGCTCGACGTCGCCGCAGGAGTCCGTATCTGGTCCGTCAACGAGGCCGGCCGCTCCCGGCTGCACGCCGAACGCAATGGCTCTCCCCTACCGCTCCCCGATATCCCTCCCGGCGTCATCTCCGCTCTGTTACTGGCGCCGGACGCCTCTCTCGCGGTCGTCCTGATCGACTCCGCGGCGCGGCCGGCGGAACTAGCGGTCCTGGACCTGGTCCACCACAACTTCCGCTACCTCACCGACACCCGCCCCGCGGCCCTACGCGTGATCGACCCCATCGTCCCCGAACTGATCACCTACCCGGCCAGCGACGGACGTGATGTCCACGCCCTGCTCTACCGCCCGGACGGCCCAGGGCCTCACCCGGTCCTGCTGTCCATCCATGGCGGCCCGGAAGCCCAGGAACGCCCGATCTACGCCCGCTCCGGCCTCTACCAGCATCTTCTCCACCAGGGAATCGCCATCCTGGCTCCCAACTTCGCCGGATCCACCGGCTACGGCACCGCCCATCAAAAGCTCATCTACCGCGACTGGGGCGGCATCGATCTCGACGACCTGAACCGCGGCATCCTCTTCCTTCAGACCCTCGACTGGGCCGACACCAACCGCCTCGCCGCCATGGGCGCTTCGTACGGCGGTTTCGCTGCCCTCTCCTGCCTGGCCCGTCTGCCCTACTCATGGGCCGCCGGCGTCTCCATCTGCGGCCCCAGCAACCTCGTCACCCTGGCGAAGGCGTCACCGCCCACCTGGAAGACGTTCGTCGCCACCGTCCTCGGCGACCCCGACACCTGCGCCGAACACCTCCTGGAGCGCAGCCCCGTCACGCACGCCGACAGCATCACCACTCCCCTGTTCGTCATCCAGGGTGCCCACGACCCACGCGTTCCACAGGCCGAATCCGACCAGATCGTCACCCGCCTACGCGAACGCGGAGTCGAAGTCCGCTACGACATCTACCCCGACGAGGGCCACGGCTTCACCAACCGCGCCAACGAACTTAAGGCGTACGAGGCCATCAGCGCCTTCCTCCACACCCACCTGATTGCCGCCGACGTCGACAACCCCGAACCGCTCCGCGTGGGATGACGGCCCCGAGAAGCACAGCGGTGCCCATCCGCAGACCGGATGGGCACCGCCGCTCAAGGTTCAGATGTCACCATCGCGCTGTCGGTGTTGACACCGCCTTCCGGTCCACCGACGGCGGACAAAAGAAGAGACAGCGGGTTGAGGCGGTACTCAGCCCGCATTTCCTGGACGTTTTCGGCAATCGCGTCGAGGGCGCAGTCGAGGCTGACGTCGAAGTCCTCGTCGGTACTTGCGTAGACGAAGGCCACGTCGCACATCAGCGCGAACAATTTCGCCCGCACGTCATCCTCGTACCACGGGTAGAGCTCTTTGAGGACGGTCTCGAAATCCATGTCACCTCTCTTCGTGTGGAGACTTCTCCGTACGTTGGAGGTCGGCCTGATAGCAGCAGGCCGACCACTCATCCCGCTGCGGCTCCCGCGCACTCGGCGTCCCTGGTCTTGAGATCAAGGTGGACCCAGACCGTGTGTCCCGTCGCCGGGCTACCGATCTGAGAGAGCTTCACGACGAGATCCCTGACGATCGCGAGCCCGAAGCCGCCTATAGTCAGCTCCCCATCAGCCAGTTGACGATCGAACCGCGGCCGTCCTGCTCCTCCGAGGTCACAGACCCCGAGGTAGGCCATCGGGCCGTTCTCCGGGAGGTACACCTCCACCCCGAACCAGCCTCCAGCCTGGCCGGACCGGGTGTGTAGCAGGGCGTTCGTCGCGAGTTCGGACACGATGAGCGCGGCGTCGTTCTGGCGGCCCGTTCCGGCGAACAACGCCTCCACCATGCGCCGGACCAGGCCTACCTGATCGTGTTCACCGGGGAACACGCACTGCCACATCATCCGATCGGTCCCGCGCATCCATTCCCATCGGTTCGGCGGGTGCATTTTTTCGATCATTCGCGGTATTTCTCCTGTCGTCTGTGGCGTCGCATCCCGGTGAATGCGATCGGCCCCCATAGGGGCTCGACTCCACATCTGCGGTCAAGTCACTCAGTCGATGGGCTCCGCGCGCGTCACCTGGGGTTCCATTCGAGTAGCGGCCCGGCTACCGAAAGCGAACACCTGCGGAACAGGGCTTGTCAGGAAGAGACTGGAGGAGGTTTCAGGAGGTCCTTCAGAAGTACCGGCGTATAAGTGAGCCCAAATGAGCGAAAATGATGTCAGGCCCGACTGGGCGCAGGACATCCGAACGAAGCGAGTCCGCCGAGCCTGGACCCAGAATGAATTGGCACGACAACTTGAACTCGCGGCTGGCCCCAAGACACTGCCGTGCAGAAGCTCAATCATCCGGGAGGTCCGCTTTCATGAGGCCGGAACCCATCAGCCGGGCACGCTGTACGCCGAGCTCTACCGACGCGTGTGGGCACGAAATCCGGAACCGACGGCCGAAGCGCAAGCCGAGCCGTCCGGCGACCACCTGGCCCTGGCCTGGACAGTAGGGAGGCTCAACCACCGCGTGGACCGACGAACCGTCCTGCATCTGGCCGCGACCGCCACAGCCGGTGCGGCGCTCGATCCAGCCCAACGCCTCATGCGAGCCATTACCGGAGACCACCGGCCAGACGACCCGACAATTGCTCACGTCGAAGACCGAACCAGAGGCTTCCACCGGCTCGAAGAACACATTCCCGGCAAGTCCCTCTACCCGGCGCTGGTCACCCATTTGAACGAGATCAGCGCCCTGTTGGAAAGCCGTCTGGCGGACGATCGCCGACACCGGTTGGCGGTGGTGGCCGGCGAAAGCGCCATCCTGGCCGCGTGGTTCGCCTGGGAACAGGGAGACGAGCGAATGACGGCTTCGTACACCCAACTGGCCAACGTCGCGGCGAAGCACGCAGAGGACGGCTCCATCGCCGCCTGCATGGCGGGATACCGCTCGTACATGGTGGGCGCGAACAGAGTCCGGAGCACGCAGCTCATCCGATCAGGGCTCGACCGGCTCGGCGACGGTGATCCCGCAACGCGGGCATGGCTACTGGCTCGCCTCGCCGAGGAGACAGCGCTCCTCGGTGACCACCGCACCGCACTGTCCTCGATCCGCGAAGCAGTGGATGTCTATGCGGGCGCTGACTTCAACACGCGTCCATGGACGTGCTTCCTCGACCCGGGGCGCTTCGCGTCCATGGCCCTGACCGTCTACTCGCGCCTCAGGCGTCAAGACGACTCCATCACCGCCATGGAAGAGATCGCCCTACATCTCGGACCGACGACTGAGATCAAGAAGTTGTGCGTCGTCAAGGCCGAGATGGCACTCGCGCAGTACCGCCTCGGAGACGTCACCGAGGCTGTCACCTGCGCACGGTCCGCCCTCGACGCCACAACCGCGATGGGGTTCCCGCTCGGCTGGGAACGTCTCGGCAACGTCGCCGCGGAACTCAAGCCTTCACGGACTCAGGCCGCGAGGGAGTTCCGCACCGAGTACGCCGCTACTCGCCCTCCGGGGAAACAGTCGTCTCCTCTGTGATCCAGTTCAGGTAGTCCGCGAGGCCCCCCTCGATGGGGATGGCCACGATCTCCGGCGTCTCGTAGGAGTGGGCTTCCCTCACGACCACGATGAGCTCATCAAGCCGATCCGTCGTGGTCTTCATGAGGATCAAGTACTCGTCATTCCGCTGGATCTCGCCCTGCCACCAGTAGGTAGAGACGATCGGTCCGCTGATCTGCGCGCCAGCCGCCACGCGGCTCGCAACCGCCACGTTGACGATGCGCTCAGCCTCATCACGACTGTCAGCGGTCACGTGAACCTCGACATGGCGGGTCATAACACCGAGCGTACGTCTTTGCTGATCACTTCCTCTGCCCTCCTCAAGAGGAGTCGGCGGTCTTGAGGTGATTCAGGCGGCCGCGAGGCTCCAACGCTTGGCCCAATTGGCGGACGGGTCGCGGTCGCCTTGGCGCTCGGCAGAATCTACGACCAGTTCAGTCCCATGCCCCCGCACCAGGAGCGAGCGCGTCGTCCACCGCTCCTCGTGCACCTACAACCATCCGGCAACGTCCTGGTCGGCCCCCCGCCGTCAAACCACTCGACCAACTGCATCGGTACACACTCCCGCGGTTTCCTGCTCCGCGTGTGTGCACCCCACCTCTCCGCCCCATACCGCAAGCCGCAGTCGCGCCACGCCGCGTTAGAAGCGATCCGTCACGAATCCAAGACTCTACGCAGCCAATTTGTGTAGCATCTCGCCATCTACTCACTCTATGCACCAGGAGTCTCTCGAACCGTGATCAATGAATCGTTATCCGAGTACCCGGATCCGCACCCACCCGAAACCGTCAGCCGCCTGGTCGAGGCCGCCCTGGCTACCGACGGCATCAACGCGCCCCCTGAAGCGCTGACTACCGCCTTCACCTACACCGCCGAGCCGGTCGAACGACTAATTACTAACGAACGTGGCCGTGAGCGAATCGACCCTACCCGCCTGCGTTCCGTTCGCGTCGGCGGCGAAGCAGCCCTGGAGCTTTCCCTGCGGCTGTTTGGCTGCGCTGGCAGCACCTGGGAACGCAACGAGCGCAACGACACCTGCTGGGCTTCTCCGGCCGACCCGGCCTCGGCTACCGCAAAGTGGATGCTTCCGCCCATCGAGGTCTGGCGTGGTCGGGATGGCAAGCCGACAGCCGCGCTGAGCGTGACGATGACGAGTGCCAACCGCGTCGTCGAGGTGATCGGCCGCTCCGCGGAACTGCTCGCCGAGGGCGACGGCCGCCGCGGCTACGATCTCACTGCCGACCTCCTGCTGAACGGGCAGGAGGACCTCTGCATGATGGTTGCCCAGGTCTATCGCACCCCGGAGGGCGATTTCTGGGCCTGGCCCACCGTCAAGGGCAACAACCGGACCAAGAGTCGACATCAAATCCTGAGCACCGACCAGACGGCGCTGCTCACGGCACCGGATGTGACACATGCCCTGCGGTTGTGGACGGCCGAGCGCAATGCTGAGCTGGGACATGCCGATTCAGACGAGCATCCAGCGCGGCTGGCGCTCCAGGTCGCCGTCGTCGAGGCCCGGCTCGTTGTCGGATGCACCAAGCCCGAGCTGCTGTACCAAACGGTGCAGGCCGGAAACCGGCGCGACCACATCCACGCGAACCTGGGATTCACGGCGATCAACCAGGACCGGGCGATTGGCCGCCGTGTCCTGGAGGAGTACCGGGCTGCAGGGATTCTCGACGACATCGTGTTTGGGGTGCTTGCAGGAGACCTGCCGATTAGGCGATTGCCTGAGTGTTCACCCGATGCTGGCGTCTGCGAGCAGCGGGACCTGCGCTGCATGCTGTTGCTCGCGCAGTTCTTCCCCGTCGCCGGAGACAACCGCCGTCGTCCTTTGATCCGCAAGGCGATGGCCGAGCCCGAGCGCGAGCAACTGAACTCGCAGCACACGACTGAGCGATTGCGGGCCTACTCTGCATTGTGCTCGGTGAGCTGGCCGGAGGCGTGGAACCCGCGCGTGGACGACAAGACCGTCCCGGTCGCCAACGCCCGGCTCGGCGTCGCCCTCAGCGGCAAGAGCGCCGTGCGGTTGCTGGCTCTCGCGGACAAAGACGACGACGCGTTCGATGAGCTGCTCCGTTATCGAGCGCCGCAGTGGTTAGCCGCGTTCAAGCTCGCCGACGCCGATCGCGGCTCGATGGCCGCCCAGACCAACCGCGGCGCGGACAACGAGCCCGTGGCCAGCGTCCGGGCCCGGCGCGGCATCCCGGACGTGCTGGCCGCTATGAACGCCCGACGGGCGCCGGCAGTTGGGCTGATGCGCGAGATGGCCGCTGCGATGGAGGAAGGCCGTGCTCCGCGTCGTGTCGACCATTTCGGGCACGCAGACGCCGCCGGCAAGGTCGCCGATCAAGCGTGGTTCGACGACGCGTTCCCAAAGGGCACGGGAGTGCGCCTGCCCAAACCTCCGAACACTGCACCTTCATCCGCACCCCCACCCGGCAGACAGACCCAGCAGCCGCTGTTGCGTGCCGCGCCGCCGCCCAGCGACCGCGAACGCGCCGAGAAAAAGAAGGCATACATACGCTATCTGCTGGACCAGATCGAGTCGTTCACGAGAGATTTGGTGGCACAGATCGATGATGCACACAGCCGTGCTGCCGCAGCTGGCATGACCCCGCCTTGGGAAGCGAACGAATCCGAGCGCCTTAACGTCCAGGCCGGAAACGTCATTGAGAGTTTGAAACATGCTGTCGGGGGGACTCGTCCACCCGAAGAGAGCCATCGCGGTTAAGCCGCAACGACGACGACACCAGCCTGCGTGCCGCTGCCGATTGTGCAGGCAGGCTACTCCCCCCAAGTTCGAGACCACAGTGAGCTTCCGCCTCAGAAACGGAAGGCCAACCCAAGATTCGTCAGAGAAGGTGCACCAGATCGGGCTATATACCCATAAGCCGCAGGAGATAGGCGATCCTGGCGTAGTTCTCACCGGGTTGCGCTCCGGGCCTCGCGCGCGGCCTTGAGCCCCGCCCGGTGGGGCAGCGCCCGGATGGCCTCACCCCGACCGTGGTACTCGTCGTCCGGGGTGACGTATCCGATGCCCTCGTGCAGCCTCACACCGATAAAGAACGTGCAGATCGCGTCCGATTCGGCCTCCAGCTCATACGGGGCTGTGATCATGTACAGGTGCGGATGGTTGTCCTTGACGTGCCCGAACAGCGACTCGATCCACTCCTGGTCGTTCGGAATGCCTGGAGGCGCGAAATGCTGGGGGATCCGCGTCCATGCCATGACATCCGCGTGGCCGAGGACCTCGTCTGTAGCCCATGGTCCGACACCGCGAGCAGCACTGGGAAGTCGTCGTGGTTGGGCACCCCCGGCCGCCACATAGCGCACTCAGGAACATCTCACTGTCGAGCAGGTGAGCCTTGCCCAGCACGTCCAGGCGTGGGTGCAGGCGATCTCGGCCTCGGATGCCTCCTCTGGCGACACGACGGTGGCCGGCCAATACTGCGACACCACGTCCATCACCGCGATCGCGTTCGGTGAACGTCTCGCCCTTACGCGGGTAGAGCGACACCAGCAGCGCCTGCTGGCCAAGGTTGAGCCTGCGTCAGATGGACCTGCTCGCCTTACGGAGCCAACGGATCATCCCGGCAACGTAGTTCATGGTCAGAGGCGACAAACGACAGCGGCACGGTAGAACAGCATCCAGGGTTCCTGGCGGCGACGGTGATGGTTGTGGCGATCAATCCATCTACCAGGGGCTATTGCATCGCCAGGCGAACGCAAAGCCCACGATCACGCTCTGATGGGCGCCTTGCCACCAGGGACGAAAGAGGTTGAATGTCATTATTCTGAGGGAGCCGAGCTCTCATCAATCTGTACGCCTTCTGGCTCGAAGCCCAGCATGCGCTCAAGCTGCTCCACCGCCTCCTGAGAGGTTTCAAATTCCTCCAGCGAGTTGAGCATCGACCCTTCCGAACTCTGCATCTCTAGTCGATATCGCCCTGATTCGGTGGATCGAACGGTGAATTGAAGCCGACTGAACAGTGGACGCTTGGCCCGCCGGCGGGATCCCCCCGACTCAAAGATTGATGTAACCTCTCTCAAAAGGGTCACCAAGTGCTTAGGCAGCCCAGGCTGTGACGCTAGAGAGAGAACCTTCAGGAGATCATCGATCACATCGATTTCACCACGTTCAGCACCCTCAAGAACTCTGATCAGCTCGTACACTCGATGCCGTTCTTCAGCTAGGCGACCGTCCCAATATCTAGCGAGGGCACCCCTTACGTGATCGCTTAGGGCTGAGCTCCTGATACGGCGTACGGTTTCCGTGATGGGTGACGGCGGCTCAGGAAGTTTCGCCCGCGAACCAAGGATATCCGGATCGGCATGACCGGTCAGCGCAAGCAGCCCCACTAGCTGCACACCGAGCACCTCGCTCAAACTCACAAGGTGAGTGATCGACGGCTTGCTACCACGACGCCATCTCAAGATTGTCGATGGGCTGATCTCTAGGGCTTCCGCCAGAGATGCGTCTGTTGGGTAGCCCATGGCTCGCGACATCTGCGTGAGCCAAACCGAAAACTGCGTCTCAGTGGTGTTGCTGTCAGTACTCACTGCTATACTCCCGCGTTCTCATGTCGACGCAACTGAACCCTAGCTATTGTCTTGCATAGACGCAATCGATTCCCTCCGCTGCATGGCTTCCCATGGGCATCCGGCCCTCCATGGCGCCCCTGCCGGAAGGCAGACTCACGTCTAGCTCTAGCTTGAGATGCGGCCCGAGACCCTGCAAGACACGCGCCAAGGCGCTCGATCCTTCGGCATCTCGCGAGCCAATGAGGCCAGCTCCTTGCCTGCAGCCGTGATAGAGATCACGGTTGCGTTGGCGGAACGTATGGGGCGAATCGCGCGTCCGAGGAGGTGTAGGCTTGACGGCTAGGACCGAACACCTGGAGGACGACAAGGCAAGAGAGGAACCCCCATACGGGGACGGCCCAGCGGGGGACACCGAGAGATTGCCGCTCTCGATTCCCATCACCGCCAGGCCGACGCCCCCACCCTGCCCGCACTAGCGGGCTGATTCCACACTTCTCGAGAGGGAGCACTGCTGTGCACTATATCTGTGGCCCTTAGCTCTGCGTACACCGGATGGGTCATTTACTGAACGGCCGATATCGATCTGTTGCCGACCACGCTGCAGCAAAGCGACCTAGGAGTCGCTCAAGCGTGGCCTGCTCAAAGATCGATCACAGCCTCTCCAGACCCCCCGCCACATACCCTGACGTCTGATCGCCTCCCAAGAGGAACACGATGCCAGGGCCCTGCCAGGTGGCATTTGCAAGTCGCCACCTGGTTCGCCAACCAGGCAAGTCACCGTGGGGACTACTGCACGGTGCCCATCCTCCAGGATGATCATGTGGCACGCATGGCCCGCTGAACTTACCCCAACCTCGCCCTGCCAACACTGCGGACTCATGTACGGCGAATGGAGCGAGGACGACGACTGGTGTAACCCTGCTCCATACCTCCGCTTCTCAGACGAAGGGAGCAGTCTAGACCACTAGGTCATACCTCTATCGCTAGGTCGAGGTCGGATTAGGTTAGTCGACTAACACCCGGAATCCCTACCTGTAGGGAGGTTAGGCGAAAGAACTAGCGAGATCCGCCTCTAAGTCACGTCCTCGCGTACCAGGCAGAGACGCAATGATCCGCGAGGTTGTCACTTCAAGTGTGTAAAGATCGTCCTGATGGCTAGAGGCCGGTCTTTACTGATGCGACCTGGATAGGCGATTCAAGTTCGATGAGTGCCTCGCGCCAGCCCATGGTGCGCTGCCCTTCGATCTGCCGCTTGACCAGGAAGAAGACGGCTCGACGTCGCAGCTGACTCCCGTTTGCAAGCAGGCTCTCAAGGTAGGTTGATTACTTGTCGGGGCTCTCGCAGGATCGCGTAAGCGGCTGAGGCGTCGGCCAGTCGCTCCGCGAGAACATTGCGCGCGATGTCCTCGGGCAGCGCCGCACTGAATTTGAGTCCCTTGAGCGCTTGATCATCGGCGCGCGGCGGCCTGAGGTTCTCTTTTGGCTCGCGGAATGTTACATCGTGTCGTAGAAGCACGCTCAAGGGACCCACGCGCTGTCCATCACGGGAGATGCCCGGCATGGAGGCGATCAGCGTGGCGTTGGCGCGCGTACCACCCCAGGTCCACCATCGGGCGCTAGCGTCATTCGAACGGAGCAGCACAGTGCTGTCGGGCTGCGCGGTTAGCCGGAGGTCGTCGCGGATCCGTGCAAGACGCTGCACGGCTCGCGATGTCAACCGCACCGAAGGAGTTTCCCCGAGCACCACGGCCCGCATCGCCCGCGTGAGCTGAAACGACCGGTCGGGGCCTCCACCATCTGTGGACCATCGGATCCGTCCGCCTCCGTCTGCTGGCTCGACGAAGCAACGCCTGTGAGACCAATCCACCGCCGTGACCCTCCAGCTGCGCCCACCAAGCAGCAGAAGTCGCGGCCCCTCGACTGGCTCGGCCAGCATGGTGGAATCGATGGTGCCTACCTCAGCACGCCCCGCGAACACGATGAACGCGGGCGGTGCCGTGAACACGGCGGTGAGCTCCATGAAGTGGCGTCGGCCGAAGCGTTTCTCGGCTTCCGGACCGATGAACAGCAAGCCGCCGTCGCGCTCTAGGAAACCCCGATCGACGAGGTACGTCAGGATGGGTTCCGCCTCGTCGAAGAACTTCAAACCGGGCCACCAGGAACGCCACATGTGATCACCCACTGCGTTCTCCTGTAGGCAAAGCGCCAACAGTTGCTGTGCAACGATGTGCATCGGAGAAGGCGGCGGCTTGACCGGCTCCACCCAACCTTGCGACCAAAGGAGCAACAGCCCGGCAGCGTGGAGTAGGCCCTGGTCCGAGAGGGTTAGGAACAGGCAATTCCGCGCGGTTCCATACCGCCGCCCAGTGCGGCCGAGCCGCTGGAGGAACGACGCGACAGTGGTCGGAGCGTCCAGCTGAACCACCCGATCGAGGTCGCCGACGTCGATGCCGAGCTCCAAGGTACTAGTCGACACTATGACACAGTCGCGCGCCGATGCGAACGCCTCCTCTGCCGCGCGTCGCTCGTCCAGCGCGAGGGAAGCATGTGACACATAGGTCGTCACGTCGAGTGCCCGCAGTGCGGCGGCGAGCTCCTCTACGCGTTTGCGTGAGTCGCAGAACACCAGCCGCTTCTCCCCCTTGTGCAGCGCAGCGATTACTTTGGCGGCGTTGAGCACGGAACCGACGAAGTCTAGTTCGAGATCGACAGGAATGATCGTGCTGTGGCTGGGAGAAGCAGTGATCCCAGTGGAGGAAGCGTCGGCGTCTCCGAAGGAGGGGTTGACGACCTCAGCTGGTACAACACCCCGGTTACCCCCCTGCAGCCAGGCCAGTAGTTCGTCGGGGTTGCCCACCGTAGCCGATAGCCCGACTCGCTGGATTGGACGCCCCGCGAGCCGGGTGAGGCGTTCCAGTACCGACAGCAGGTGCCAGCCGCGGTCGTCACCAGCGAAAGCGTGAACTTCGTCTATGATCACCGTGCGTAGACCCCGGAACAGAGCCGCATGTTCTACCTTGGCGCTCACCAACATGGCTTCGAGCGATTCGGGCGTGGTGAGTAGCAGGTCAGGCGGTTCCCGCAGGATCGCCGCTCTCTGACCCGCTCCCACATCACCGTGCCAGAGAGCCACGGACAGTCCTAGCCAGGAGGCGTAGTCGTCGAGCCGGGGACGCAGATTGTTCAGCAGCGCCTTGAGCGGGCAGACGTAGATCACGCGTAGGCCTGGGGAGTCAGCCCAGGCGGCAGCTGACAGTACTGGAAACACGACGGCCTCAGTCTTGCCTCCGGCCGTCGGGGCGAGGAGCAGGCAGTCTGCACCATCGAGCACCGGCCGGATGGCCGCCGCCTGCAGGGGGCGCAGCGACCGCCAGCCGAGGGTGTTGACGATGTGGTGAACCAGGGACGGGTGGAGCGCATCCATGGCTAGAGATCCAATTCGACGTCGTCCGCCCGTGACGCAACGGCGTTGCGCTCCACCTCGCTCAGCTCGTCAGACAAAAGTGTAAGGGCGTAGTGTCGGCGTGGATCGAAGTCGGTGAACTCCTCGACCCGATCCAGCACGTCAGCGACCAACTTGCGGAGGAAAATTCGAGGTGCGACGCCGACCTGACCGCCGAGCTCCCCGGTGACGGCAGCGGCGAGCGAACCAATATAGGCGTTATCCACCGATGAGGCGATCCGATGGGAATCCTTGGACCCTGTTGCGTAGAGATCCCGTACGGCCCGGCCCAGTTTTTCCAACTTCTCCTGGTCGAAGCCCCCCAGGCGTAGCTGGACAGCTCGCGGCGAGTCGAAGCGTGGATCTGTAGCGAAGTCGGTGGCGAGTCGCTGGGCAAGGGGAACGAGTCGCCGTACTCCCTGATGACCGTCGAAGAATTGCGGTGTGCCGGTGATAACCAGGAAGAGCCCGGGAAATCGCCCGGAGTCGATCTCGTCGATGAGCTGACGCAGCGCGTTCAGACCTTTCTCCCGCACATCGCCACGCACCCGTTGGAGGGTTTCGATCTCGTCCAGCACCACGAGCAGACCGGGGTGCCCACAGTCACGCAGGATCGTTAGAAGACCCTGCAAACACCCAAGTGCCGCGAAATGATCGAGGTCGCCCCGCACGCCGGCGAATCTGCGTGCCGAGGCGGCCACATGCGGCTGGCCGCCCAGCCACGCGAGCAACGCCTCGGCCGTCGCCGCGTCACCGGAGATCATGGCACGGCGGTAGCCACGAAGCGCCGCAGCGAATGCCGGCGTCGTACGGGCGACGGCTGCGAGTCGCCGTTCAAGCAACTCCTCGACAGTTGCGGTGAGGTCAGCGTCCGGTGTCGCAGCCAGGACCTCTTCCTCGAGGGTGTAGAACCACGCGTCCACTACGTCGCGCAGCGCGCTGGGCGGATGCGCAGCCGTGGACAACCGTTCGGCAAGCCTCCGGTAGACGGTCTCCAGCCGGTGTAGCGGTGTCTCCGTCTCAGAGACCTGGATCTCGCTCGTCGCCAGACCTCCTCTGCGCGCCCGCTCGGCGAGCCACCGGGCGAAGAATGTCTTGCCGGAGCCATACTCGCCCCGCACCGCCTTGAAGGCAGCCCCCTGCTCGGCGACCTTACCGAGCTCTTCGTCAATTGCATTCTCGAACCGCTCCAGCCCGACCGCGAAAAGATCAAGGCCAGCAGTCGGGACAGTGCCGCGTCGCAACGCGTCGATGACTTCACGTCGACGGGCAGGGCTGACGGTGGGCCTCACCCCTGCTCCCGGAAGCCGAACTGTGTCTTCAGCAACTCCTCATCGAGTGTGACGGTGCGGCCAGCGTCAATCACGGCAAGGATCGGATAGCTCTCCACATTCAACAGGGTACGTAGCGTGGCGAGCAGGCCAGGCACGCGAACCGGCTGGGTGGAGGCGATCTCCGCAATGGCCTCGACTGACAGGGTCCCTCCGGCGTCGATCAGCGCGTCGATGACCACGGAGACCAAGTCGTCCTTCGGCGGCTTGCGGACGTATCTCCGCTGCTCCCGGTAAGTCTCGGTGTCGACCACCTTCTCCCCCAACGTGGAGACAGCCGGAATTTCCGAGACAGCAAACAGCGCGTCCACCTGTGGAAGGGCCTTTTTGCTCTGCCTGACTTCAGCTGGCGCTATGGGCATGGCCGCCTGGAAGGACGTGCCAGGTTCCCACCATGCTGGGACAGTCCGTTCTGGTGGAAGCAGGTGCCAGCCGCGCGGCAGGGATGCATCAGCCGAGGGTAGGAAGACCAGCACCGGGATTGTCATCTCCGCCAAGGCTGCGCCACCGTGATAGCCCGCCTTTCGGGGGGTGTAGCGAATCGTCTCACGCCATGGCACGACCACTGTGCCACCGCCTAGGAGCACTCGGGGCCCGCTCAGCTCGACTTCCCCATTCTTGGCTGGGATGTTCGCGCTCCGCCAGCGGGCTGCGGTGGCGTCCTCGCCCGAGGGCAGCCCGCGCTCGCGTTCCAGTACGTGGCCATGGTCGGATACCAGGACGACCGGGCGGCCCCGCAGACGCGCGGCTGTAAGGAGCTCGGCCAGGTATGAGATCTCGTTGACGGCCCACTCGGCCTTCGCCGGGCCCCGGTCGAGCGCATCGTCGATGGTGTTCAGAACCACCGCGACAACCTGACGTTCGTCGCCTTCCGCTCGGCTGATCGCATCGTTGACCCGGCTCGACAGCCGCTGGGCCGCCCCGCCGGCCAGGTCGCCCTTGTGAAAGAGCACCGCATCGATCCGGTGGCGCCGCCAGAAGGCCGTGAATCCTGCCTGCTCGATGTCCTGCCCACCGCTGGTGAGCGTCGCGCAGAGCAAGCTAACTCTGCTGACCCTGGTCACCGACGGAATTGCAGCCAGCGCCGCCTCTCGTCCCGACGCATCGCGGGCCGCTTCCACCCAGCCCGCCTGCCGGATCTGCTCAGCCAGTCGCGACGCGGCGGCACTACTCATCCCGTCCAGAATCAAGATCAGAGGCGCCGGGTCAGTGCCGCGGGAGAGAGGGAGCGCGATTCGTTCCATCGTGTTCTCTGCGACCAGTAGCCCATCGGACGGGGCAGAGGCCTGGCTCCAGGCAGCTAGTCTTCCAGCAAAGCCCTCATCGACCTGGTCCCGGACGACTCGAGCCTGGTCGTGGATGCGTGCGTATGCCTCGGCCGTCGCTGGGGAGGCGGATGGGTCACCGAGCCACAGGATGGCAAGGGCCCGGTCCACGAAGCCCAGCGTTCGGACGTGCGTTTTGATGCCATCGGCCACAGTGGCGGGCGGCTGATCAGGATTGACGAGCCAGCGCACTAGCCGCACCGCCATCCGCGCCGGATCGACCTCCTCGGCACGCAGCCTCGCCAGCTCGTGATCCTCGACAGCGTGCAGCGCCTGCTCGACGGCACCCAACCCTTGTCCGTCCCTCTTGGCAGAACGCGGTCCCGGCTCGCCAGGCATTTCGGGGATCAGCAGCGCTGCCAGCTCGTCGATCCGAGCCCGTAGCGCGGAAGGGAGCACCGAGCTGTGCCCGGCCAGCGCCCCGGCGCCAAACAAGGAAAGAAGCTGGTCGGCGCGACGCAGGACGAAGTCGAGTAGCTGCCCAGTCGTCGCCGAAGCAGGATCTGTGTCGGCGGCCCTGCCAATCCACAGGGTTACTATGCCGCGGGCGGCCTTCGCCAGCGCCAGGAGTTCCCCTGGATCGACCAGGCGGCCGAGATAGCCTTCCGCCCGGCCCTGAGCCCGGCCGAAGGCCAGCGCCCGGCCCTGGGCCGCCACCGGGTCTTGGTCGCTCGCGTCGGCCTGCGACAGATCGGCCTTCCACAACGTTTCGGCGACAAGCGCGAAGGGCAGCGCATCGGTTCCGTTCCCGTTGCGAACCAGTGCGAAAAGGGGATATGCCGCAGGGCCAGCCGTCCTGACCAGCCAGTCCTCCAGTCCCACACGCTCGTCCGGACCCAGCTCGTCCAACCGAGACACGTTGGTGCGCTCCAGCGTCCAGGTCAGAAGGTCAGTGATGTCGGGCGCGTCGGAGGTGAGGCCGAGCCGATGCTGGACCAGGCAACGCAACGCGGTGTCGTAATCCAGCATCGTCCCCGGCACCTTCAGTCCGTCACGTCTGCCGATGGACAACAAGCCCTCGGCAACCCAATCCAGGTCACGCAGGCGCGGGTCCCGCTCGCGAGCGCCGAACCTCTGCAGCACGATCTCCCAGCGGTGAATCCGCAGCGCCCGCTGTTTCACGGCGCGGCTTCGCAAGGTGTTCCCTAGTTCATCGTCGGACCGAGGTGTGACGATGACGAGCAGCCCGCCGGGGTGGCCGACCTCGGCTTCGAGCACGCTGAGCACCGACGGGCAGTCAGCCACGCGTACCTGCCGTTCCTCCACCTTCAGCTCGGTCGGCGCGCCCGGTTCGTACCTTCCGTACAGCAGAATGATGTCCTGCGTAGGCGGGTGGGTTCGCCGCATCAGGGTCCGGACGAACTCGCGGACCACCAGGTCGTTGAGGAGTGGGGCGTCGCTCACTCGCCGCCCACCGCTCGCCAGCCGATCTCCAGTTCGACGCCCGGCCCTTTCGAGAAGACTCGCCGCAGCTCGGCGACTAGCTCATCCAGCTCGGACGCACGCACCCGTCGCACGCCACCGCTGCGCTGGTCCGCACTACCCTGCTGGGCGTCGTTTCCAACCAAGCCTGTGTCCCCGGCCTGGACCGTGACAGGCACCTGATCGGCCGACATTGGGTTCTGACCCTGAAGCGAGATATCGCCTGGAGTGACCGGCCCGGGCTGGATGGTGGCGTTGCTGGCCTCCCGAAGCAACGAGATCGCCGAGGCCCGCACGTCCTTGAGCGCCGAGGGAAGGGAGGTATCGCTCGACTCGTCGGAATTGGCAGTGTCCGCGAGATTGTCGAGCACCCGCCGAGCCTGCGTCCCGATGCTCCCTTCTCGCTTGCCCAGCTCACGCAAATCCTTGATGAGAGTCCAGTCCGTCTCGACCTCGAGCGCCCGCCGCACGGCCTCAGCCTGCGCCATGCTCGTTCCGACCGTTTCATCGGTGGCGGGAAGACGCTCACCGGCAAGGAAGCGGATCAGGGGTGTGGGCTCGTCAAGCCTGCCGATCCTTGCCAGCAGGTCGGCGGCGACCCTCATGGTATGCAGGCGTCCCTGCCGGGCGTCGGCGTCGATGCCCAGCTCGCCCGCTCGCTTCTCCAGCGCACGGACCAGGCCGGTGTTCGGGCCCACAAGGTGTGCGGCCCTGTCACGCACTGCAGAGCAGAGCCTGCCGACGTTGGGCGCCGAGTACACCTTGCGGATCGGCACGGCAAACAGGCGCTGGGCTCGCTCCAAAGCGGTCTCGAAGTCGTCCTGGCTCGGCAGCTCCTGAGCCCTCAGCGAGTAGGTGGTGTCGATGCCGTCTAGCGACGGGGCGGAGACCCGCGTGCCGTGCCGGATCCACATACGGTTGTCGGTGAGGGCGTAGTGGGAGACGATCAGGTTGCGGACCAGACGGTCGGTGCCGCGCAACTCATTCTCTTCCAACCACTTCAGGAGGTCCTTGACATCGAGCACCGGAACGTTGCCTGCCCACTGGTTGATCCGGTCGCGCCACTCGTTACCGAGCTTGAAGAACGCCTCCTGCTGCATTTCACCCAGCCGCAGCGGGTGCGCGATCTTATACATTACCTTGCGGCTGTTCCGCTCTACTTCGGCCCGGCCGCCCTCAGCGGCCACCACGGTGATGACGTCCAGCACCGTACGCAACTCGGCGGCACGGACCGCCGCGCGGGACTTGTTCTGAGGGTCGAAGTCCGGGTGCTTAGGATAGAGATGAGTGAATAGGTTGTCGGTCAGATAGACGAGAGCGTCGAAGAAGCTGTGGCCGACGTGCAGCCGGGGTCGATGAGTGGCGTCCATGCACACCACGTGCTCATCGACCTCGGTGGCGATATTCGTCTGCATTGGCTGCAACGTTCCGTACGCCTGCTTGAGGACACCTTTCAGCTCCGAGGTGAGCGAATCTCGCAGCCACGCCATCTGGTTGAGAGCCTTCTGCCGATCCCGCGAGGATAGGCCGGAGGCGAACTCGTTGATCCGCCGGTCGTTCCCGAGGAGATACCGCAACTTCAGCAGCCGTCCGAGGTCATCACGACGCTGGGCGGTGATGAAGGACGGTAGCCAGCAGATGACCGGCCCGTTTTTCCCCCGCTGCTGGAGGTCGCCGATCCGGGACAGGTCCTCGTGCGGGTTGTGTGTGCCGGTGTCGAACGGAAAGTCGAAGACGATCCGGGCCTCCTCTGGCGGATCGAAGTCGAACTGTGTGTCGGAGAGAGATCCAGCGTCCCTGATGTTGCCAAAGACCAGCCCGACGGTCCGCTTAGTACCCCGCCACACCACGTCGATATGCGGGTTGAACGACTCCCGGTCGGCCACGTCGAACTCGCTCCACAGCAGGTCCCTGACCAGGATCTGCCGGTTGCCCTCGGTGTCCACATTCGCCGGCAGCTCGCTCAGGATCGCATCGATGTTGACCCCGGTGAGATGCAGACTGAAGACCGGGGTCTCGCTGTCCTTGGTGTAACGGATCTCGCCGAACTGCCCGGAGAGCTGCCTCAGCCGCTCAACGACCTTGGATGGCTCCATCCCTTCGACCCGGGTGCGGATCGAGCCATAGTTGAGCGCGGCCACCTTTCCGGCGGTAAGCTTTTTGATCGCTGGAACGTCGGGGGCCAGCGCCGCGAGCAGCAACGTTTTGATCAGCCTATCGTCCATCCGGTACGGATGCTGGTGCGGAAGGCTGCGCAGGTCGGCGGCGGTCAGGCCGTGGGTCTGCAGCAGGAACGGCCGAACCTTCTTGTCGTAGAAATCCTTGGCCGCCTCGAACTCGTGCCTGAGCCGGTTGGAGAACGGTTGGACGGCGCCGTCGGAAAGGATGTCCCACAGGTCGCCGAGTGGGATGAGCTGCCCCACCTCAAGGTCGTCCCGGCGGGCAACAAGCATCTCCCGCAGTACCTTCAGGCCGGTCCGCTCCCGCTGCAAGGCACCTGAAATGGCGATCAGGGTGTTGATCAGCGCAGGGCTGAATGGGTAGAACTTTCGAAACGCTTCGGCATCGGCGTGGGTCAGCCCGCTAGCGTCCAGCAGCGTGTCCCAAACTTCAGAGCGGTCACGGGGCAGCTGTGCAAACGCCTCGTCCAGCATCTTCCTGGCGGCATCGTCCTTAGGTTTGAGCACCCGCTCCTGGGCAATGTCCGGCAGGTTGTTGTCGGCGAGCGTGATCGTGGAGAAGCTTCGCTCCAAGTACTTGATGGTGTCTTCGAGGCTCACCACATCTGCACCGGCAACCTCTTTGCCGACGAGTTCGGCAATGTCGCGCTGCCGCGCGATGAACGACACGATGGGCACCGGCCTGCCCGCATCTCCGCTCTCGACCAGCTTCACCAGCTTGTTGGCCTCGGTGGTGACGAACTCCAGGTTCGCCAGGTGACCATTGAGCCAGAGAATCAGCTCGTCAAGGAAGAGCACAACGGCGTCGTATCCGATGTTCTTGGCATGTCGGCTGATCTCCGCCAGCCCTGTCTCCAGCGGGACGAACGCAGTGCGATCCCCGTGGACGGAGCTTCTATAAGCCGATAGCAAGCTGTCGAGCAAAGCACTGATCAGCTCGTTGCGCAGCTGGTCACCTGGAGGGGCGTGGAAGGCGGCGTCGAGCTCCGTGCAGGTCCAAGGCGTGCGAGGGCCGGATGGATCCGCTGCCGGAGCGTCGTCGTCCCAGTCGTCCTCGTCAGCGGCCCGCCCCGGGAGGGCGTCGATGAACGCCTGGTCGCCCATCCGCTCGCGCAGGATCCTGCCGTTGACCAGTAGGTGATCGTCCCGGTAGACGGGAGGCGTGGATGCCTCGGGGTGCAGCTCGCGGACCCGCTTGACATATCCGCTGAGGATCGCGGCGTCCAGCGACTCCGAACCCACCAGATGGAAGGGGACCAGCAAGAAGCGCCTGTTCTGGATCCACGCTTGGTGCTTGGTGACAAGCGGCTGTAACCGCGGCTTGTTCTCAGCCGCCGGCTCACGATTCACGACGGCGTGCAGGATCGTCATGAAGTGGCTCTTGCCCGAGCCGAAGGAACCGTGAAGGTAGGCCGCCATTGACTGCGGTGTCTGCACCGCCGTGCGGATCAGCTCCAGGGCCTCGTCCAGCTTCTCGTAGAGCTGGTCGGTCACCACGTAATCGCGCACCGCCTGCTCGGTGGCGTCGAACGTCGCGGTGATGTCCATCACCAAGTCCCCTGGGTCAACGCGCCGGGGGATGTCGATGAGGTCGCGGAGCAGCCTGCTCACAGCGTTTACTCCTTCTTCGCGCGGCGTTTACGGGCGGCCTTCTCCGGCCGCCAGGCTTTGAGGTCATCCTGGCTGAGGGAGTACCGGGATTGGTAGTCCATTAGGACCGACGAAAGGTCCTCCGCTAACGAGTCGCCCCACTCGTCCTTCTCAGCGTGCCACTGCCACACCCACGGCATGATCTCCGCCAGGCCGGCGAGCAGCGGGACCACGCGCTCCTTACCCCAGGCGTCGCCATCAACGCGCTCGGCGAGCAGCCTAGCCAGGGCCAGCCCCTGCTCCCCATGATTCCACCCAGCCCAGCCGATCAGCAGGGACTCATCACCGTCCGGCCCGGCCTGCGGATAGGAGGTGAAACGCTCCTTCGGCACATCGAGCTTGCCACGCAGGTCGAAGAACGCCTTGGAGGTGAAGTCGGTGCCGGTGTACTTGGGCGGCACCTGTATGTCGAGCCGCTCTCCCGTCCTGTCCTCTTTTCGCTGCTTATCCCAGACCTCTTCCCACTGCACGTGCTTACGCAGCCCCGCCTCGGTGTAGCGGAGCGCCGCCAGATACGGAACGTGCTGGTCAGCGATGACCATCTTGAGCACAGCGGCGACGTCCAGGTCGGGCTTGCCCAGGTGGTCTCGTGCGTACAGCTCGGCAACAGACAGCACGTCCTTGCCCTGGCCCGTCACGTCCCGGCGCAGCGCGTCGGCAAGCTGATTGACCGTCATCACACGAGGATCGGGCTGACCCCCACGATTCCGGAACCACAGCGAGCTGTCTTCGCACCGATCCAGCAGCCAACCCCTGATGGCCTCAGCTTCGCGGTCAGCCCAGCTCTTCTGGTGCCAACGCCGCTTGCATTCGGGTCGCTCTATCAGAGCGAGGTCCCGTCGACGCCTAATGATCTCGATTCGCTTGGCCACCACCCGCCGGTAGGCCTCCGGCCACTCCGCCGGGATTTCCCTAACCGGCTCCGCGTTGTGCCGCCGGAACCAGTGCGTATCAACTTCGCCCGCATCTTGCTGACTGGCCAGCACGAACTCGAAGGCACGCTCGCCGAACCGAATGTCGGGCACTGTCGCCGGGTCAGCCCGCAACTCTGCGGCCTCTCGCTCAGAAATCAGCCCGTAGAGCCGGTAGGTCTCCCAGTCCAATTCCTCCTGCAAGGCGATCATCCGCGCCCTGATCCACTCAGCCGCTGTCTTGGCTTTGTCGAACCGCTTTCGCGTAGGCACACCATTCATACAGACCGCCCAGGGAACCTGCACCGACAATTCCTGTGCGAGCCCATCCAGCTCCCGAGCAAGCTCCAATGGCCTACCAATTGGCAATGGCAGTTTTTCAACGTTGGAACTATTGAAAACGTATCGCTCCATCCATGCCTCCGGCTGAATTCCCCGACCAATGCCACTCCCCCCCTTAGGAAAGCAGCGTTGACGCAGCCAAAAACATGCTACCGAACTATTAAGAACTCCGAGCAGGGCCAGGTGTGAATCAGCCTCCTCGCCATCCATCAGCTTGATCACGGGGGCGGAATTTTTAAATACACTTCCGCTTCGACCGAAAGAGAAGTGATTATGGGTTGCCATCTCGCTGAAAGTGATCGCAAAGGGGGTGCGAAGTTTCCTGCTAGTCAAGCGACCGTATTCACTCCACTTCAAGCCACCCTGAATCTTCGTCTTTCCACCAAAGAGAACGTTATTCGACACCACCGTACGGTACGGCCACATATGCAGCAAAAGGGGCTTGACATACTCTACATCGATCGGTTCAAAATCTGCAGTATAGGGGAAAATCGCGACTTCCCCGTCCAATTGACCCCAGTCCCGCACACTATCGCCCACCACCATGCGCCGCCGCCAGGCTGGCGTTATTCCACGCCGACATGCAGTGTATGTCGACATTAGATAAACGTCATCTTCCAGAGTGAAGGATGTGATCCCAACCGAGTCAGCTACACTATCTACCCGCCCTTGAGAAACCTTGTCCAACTGCTCGATGAGCTCCAGACCTCCGGCGGCAAGCACCCATGGATGTCTACCGAAGTAGCGCGCTCGATCGACAAGACCGGCTGTGATCCACTTACCTTCATAACGCGCGTCTTCGACATGTTCCTCAATCTCTTTCCACACGTGCCCACGAGAAGGATCATCAGGAATATTCGGTTCTCCTTGAACGCTCCGCACGGCGTGCACCATGCCGCCGATTCGCGATATTTGGTTACGGCCAACCAGAATCACCGTTGGAGTTCCATGGCCAGGAATATAGGCTCCCGACGTATCGATAACGTGAGTTAGCTCCACTTTCTGCGCCAGATAATTCTCGATAAGCTTGTCGCCGAATTCACGTTTCATGAATGAGTTAGACGTAATTTGCCCGATATACCCTGGCTTGCCACTACGCCGACCACGGGCAAGCTCGAAGAACAAGGCGACAGACGGAACTGAGAGTACATACTTTCCCCCGCAGACATCCTTGAACGCCTTCCTGTAGGCCTCCCGCTCGGCCGAGTCCCGTACGGCGATATAAGGCGGATTTCCGACGACGACGTGATAGCTCCCTCGTTCCAGGACGCCTGGATAGTCGTAGATATCTTCCTCTGTATAGGTGAAAGGTCGATCTTTCCCAGTCTTTTCACCCGATATATCGAACAAGGTGCCCGTTCGTCCGCTGTGCGAGTGGTGCCAAAGGGAGTCAGCGACGGCAACGTTGATAGGAAAGGCGGGGGCGGTGGCAAGGCGCTTGATCTGACCGGCCTTCATTGCGGCGATCAGTAGGCGGAAGCGGGCGATGGCAGCCGCGAAGGGGTTCTTGTCGACACCGTGGATCGAGTTCAGGGCTCGCCGGATCAGTTCCCAGTCGTTGACGCCCTCAGCCTTCTTCCGCCATCCGGCCAGCAGGCGATCGAAAGCACCGAGAAGGAAGTGGCCCGAACCGCAGGTCGGGTCGATCAATCGGAATTCCTCGGTAAGCGGGAAAGCCTCCAGCGCAGGCGTCAGCGTCAGGTCGAGGATGAACCTCTCCACGAAGTCGGGCGTCTGCAGCAGCGCGTAGGCATCCTTTGCATGGTCGGACAGGTCCTGATAGAGGTCGCCGAGGAAGCGGGTGTTCCAAGACAGGTCGGTGAAGTCGTGGACGATGGCCCCCGACTCATCGGTGCGACGCCAGAAGGCGAGGAGTTGTTTGGCGGCATCGTGTGACGGCGTGATCGACCACATCGGGTTGTGGCGCTTCGAGAAGAGCCCCGCAGCCACCGGCGACGCCGACAGGGCGTCGAATGACGCGATGAGCCACGAGCGGGCAGTCAGGTAGTCGGCGTCAGCGTCGATAGGAGCGGTGCGAAACCGTTCTTCGGCGCGTTCCGTCGCCAACGCCAGCCGCTCGCCCGGGCCAGCGATGAACGGCAGGTCAATCAGCTCGTTGTCCTCGCAGAACCGAACGAACACGGTCGCCAGCACCCACGCAACAGCCGACTGGATGACGCGGTCCTCGCGCCACACGCCAAAGCCGTTCGCCGTTCGCTTTGCCCTGCGGGCGGCCTGGTACTCCGTGTCCAGTCTGTCGGCGAATTCGTTCTCCGCACTGCGCTCCCGCAGATCCTCAATCAGTAGCTTGACCTGCCTCTGCAGATCGGTCTTGAGAGCTTCGCGGTCGACACCTGCCACTGAAGGCTCCATCACTTTGCCGCCTACGCTGCTTTCTCGCCCAGTGACCTGAGCAGTTCAGCCGTCAGCTCCAGCCACTCGTTCTCACCGATGACCTCGACCAGCAGACCATCCAGAGTGGGCCGTTGCCTGGGTGTTCCGGTGGGGCAGAGCAGCCATACCCCGCGAGCCCCACGGCGCCCAAACCGCGCCGCCTGCTGGATGTCGACCAGAAGCTCACGTCCGCCTGGGTAACGGGCGAACACGCCACCGTTGTGGAGCAGCACCGTACCGGAAGGTTGCGACAAGCGGGTGGCCAGACGCTGCCACGCCTCCCGCACGTAGCCGGCGAGACCACGGGGGATGACGCGGTCCCGGCTGAAGCGTTCGTCGGCGCGTAGCAGGTCCGACCATGGCCGGTCCCGTTCCATTGCCAAGTCTGCCAGGGCATGCAGGAACACAGCTCCCACGTCGACCGGCTCTACATCTAGGGACTCGGGAAGGATTCGGGCAGCGAGGTCGGCGCGTCGCAGGTCAACGTTGAGGGCGAGGAAGCCTCCTCGGCCGACGGAGCCGGTGATCCGCTGCATAGCGGCCGAATCCACGACCACAGCCGGGCGGGTAACTGCTTCCCGGGTACGACTGGCGGAGAACGAGAGCGCGCTAATCGTCCCCGAAACCTGCCTGCGGTGGAACCGGCCACCCTCCGAGATCAGCTCGAGCCCTGCTTTGTCGAGCGCCGCTACGAGTGCTGCCTCGACCTGGCGTGGAGTTGGGTATTGCCCTAGCCCAAAGGTGGATTCAGGGAAACGGCTCTTGACGAGTGCTAACAGCTTCTCCGCATCAAGACCGTCAGGCCCGGGGTTGATCGCGCCCTGAGTAAGCTTCAGTGCCCGGTCCAGGCCGAGGTTACGCGGATAGAGCTCCAACCTAGCGGTCGCCGCCGCCGTGACGGAGGTCGCGGCAGCGAGGGCTACCAGTCGGCTATCGGGAATCGTCGGTAGACCGTTGGGAGACTTCACGCTGCCGCGAAGCTCACGGAGCACGGTTAAGGGACCAGGGAGCGGGTCCAGCATGGCGAGTTCGTCCGCCCGCCTCCCCAGGCGGACAGCGTAGTCGATCAGCTCGGCCCCATTGGGCAGCGACTTGTCGTCCAGGGACTCCAGCGCAATTATCATATTCGACCCATGCCGACTCCGGTCGAGGCGAGGCTCCGATTCAATCGAGTCGTCCGCGCCCTGCTTGTCACCACGGAGTTTCTCGGTGCGTCGCTCGCTCTCCACCGCGATCATCGCCGCCGCATACGCATAGGCAAGGCGGGTCCGCTCATCCTCAGCGCGCGCACCGCGCCGTTCAAGCAACCCAGCCGCGAGTTCGGATGCCTCCATGATGCGCGACGCCTCGTTCAGAAGATCGAGAACGTCCTCACGTAACCGCGTCACGTGGTCGTCGAGCAGCCACCGGTCGCTGGAGGTCCGCCAGTGCCGGGATACAGTTACCTGGGATGTCCCGAGCAGCGCCCCCACAGCCTTCTGCGTCGGCCAAGGGTCCAGCTCGGGGATAGCGCCGGATGAATCAGGCAAACCCAGCGATAGCCTGACGGCCTCCCCCTCCTTCGACGTCCGGTGCCCGCGCCCAGGCAGCAGGGAGAGGATCAAGTCGTCGAGATAGCCGATCTGGATGCGCAGAGCCGGCTCCACCCCGCCGTGGGGGACGACGTCTGCGAGCGGCTTCCACTGGCGGATGCGGCGGAGCAGTTCATTGCGAATCGTCCGGCCCACGCCGCGAACCTTTGTCACCTTGTATGCGGGCACGGCCAGCAGCTCACCGACTGTCTGTGCACCAAGGCCAGCTGCCGCCGCTACGGCACGCGGGGACAACCCCGCCTCTCGAAGCGGCGTGGTGAGGGCCGCCTTGGCGGCGTTGAGGTCACGCGCCTCCTCGGTGCTCTCCGGCTCCGTGGTGGCGGTGGCAGCTGTAGTGGGCGGACGCTCGGCGTCGAGCTCGGTGAAGATCGCACGCCAGGCGTCGCGCATCTCGCGCAACGTCTGGAACCGCTTGTCGGTGTCACGGTGCAGCGCCCTGGCGAAGAACCTGTGCAGGCCATCGCGGAGCTCTGCCTCGAACGCCTCGACAGCAATCGCGGGCAGCTCCTCATCGGTGAACTTCGGGTCGGCGTCACCACCACCCCACACCGGCTTCTCACCCGAGGCCATCTCGTGAAGGGTGATCGTCGCGGCATACCACTCGGCGTGCGCATCGTAGACAGGACGCCGATCAGTACCGATGAAGGGGTCAATGTAGGCCCGGGTGCCCACCCCCACGTCCCGCTCGGGGGCCCTGGCGTGGGAGAAGTCGAAGAGAACCAGCTCCTGTGAGCGGTCCCGGCGGCGACGGATCCCGAGATTCTCCGGCTTGATGTCGCGGTGCCAAACTTGACGCCCCGCAAGATGATCCAGAGCGGAGAATAGGTCATCGCCGAACCTCTCCAGCTCGTGAATGCTGCACGGGCCCTTATCGCGTATGCGCTGGCCAAGCGATTCTTCACCGGCCTGCTCGATGGCCATGACCATGCGTCCAGCGGTCGCCGTGGGCCCATCGAGCCAGCGCACTACGTGGGAGTCGTGCAGGAGGCGCAGCACAGCGGCCTCCTCCCGGAGGGTCTCCTCCTTCTCCTCGTCCAGCGCGACCTTGAGGACTCTGAACTCCTCTTCGATGCCCTCACCAAGCCGCTTGACAAGCAGCGCCTTGGCCGTGGATCCAGTGCCGAGCGACCGGACGACCTGCCACTCACCGTCGATTACCTGGCCGGTGACCAAGTCGAGCGGATCGACGTCATCGTCGTCCACCCGTGCGAGTTCCTGCTGAACCTCGTCGAGCTTCCCAAGGAAGGCTAGGACGTCGGGCACATCGTGGATACGGTTCTGCGAGTACGGCTGAGTAGACTGCCACACCAATGTGTCCAACACCGCGGGGATGCCGTCTGCCAATGTGCTGAGCAGAAGTCCCGAATCCGTCTTCAGCCGCGTAGCTACCTCCCTACGGCTCGGAGCCGGAGGCCTGCCTGTGACGATGAGGTGCGCCAGGGCGCCCAGCCCGAACACGTCCATCCCGAGCGGGTCGGCGTTAGGCTGGTCGAACTCCGGCGCGAGGTACACATGAGTCTCGGACGACACCTGCCGGCCGGAAAGCGATGTCGGCTCCAGGCTACCGAGGCCAGTGGAGTCAGAAGTATGGGTCGCGGTCCGCCAATCGCCGATCCGCAGCACCGGCCTGCTGCCGTCCGGCTTCGCCGACACCCAGACACAGCGGGCGGCCAGGGCCCGATGGTAGAGGTGTCGCTGGTGGGCATAGTTGAGCGCTTCGGCGAGCTGGCGCACCATGTCGAGCCGGACGGCGAGGTCCATGGTCTCGGCATACTGGTCGAGGTAGCGGTCGAGGCGCTCGTCGCTTTCCTTGTGCCGGAAAAACACCGCTGGCCCGGCCTCGTGCACCTGGTAATCGGCGACCTGTACAACGCCGCGGTGGGTGAGCCCTAGAAGCGCCGTGTACTCGCGCCGAGCGGCGCGCTCGGTCATCCGCTGATCCGCCGCGGAAGCAAGCCTCCGCGAGAGGTAGATGCGGATGCGACGCTGATCTCCAGCCATGTCAGCGTCGTGGGCAAGCCGATCTTCCCAGTCGGGGCCCGCATCGATGGGCTTGCTGTCCATCTTCCAGCGGCCGATCTGGAGGTAGCGCCGAGACCCTTCCACCCCGATCTTGCGCATCAAGCGGGATAGCTGCAGGTCGAAGTCCGGTTTGACCTGATCATGCCGACTTCGCGGGGGCCGGTTAATCAGATCACTCCAGACCTGGGGCAGGCCATTAGTGCCACCTTCCCGGCCGAAGACCTTGATGCGCTGCTGCTGATCAAGTTGGACTATCAAGCTGGGATCGGAGAGGAAAACGGCTGCATCAATGAACGGAATGAGACTCTCGTTCACTCTGAGCTCACGCGCCGCCCACCTCAGGCGCCCCTTCAGCTCCTTGGCCTTCCGGTCGGTCGCCGCGAACGGGTTAGTCATCCTGCTGGTCTTGCCACCGGGCCGGTGAAAGATCCATGTCTTTCCGTTCTCACCATGGTTAACGATCCGGCCCGGATGGCTCTTCATTTCGATCAGGAAAAGCCCAGCCGGCGCACAAACCAGAAGGTCGCACTCAGGGGATCTGCCATCCGGCGTACTGAAAGTGAACGTCGCCCAGGCCCGGTACGGCTCGACATCCGGCATGAGACTCCGGACGTGATCGAGCCCCTCCTGTTCCCAGGGGAACGGAGAGGGGAACTCTTGGTTCCAGCGCCCTTCACCGGCAGCCACGCGTAGCCCCTCCTCATCCGTCTCCCCGTCGGTCGACAGGATGTCACTGTTTTACCGCCTTGGTGAAGCGTCGGCCACCGACTTACTTGCGTTCCGCAGAATCCACCCTCGCCTGGCGACGCAAAGAACGGTCTGACCTGCAGAATCTCTACAGTCCGCCTGAATCATCCATTTCTCTAGGCGATCGCAACAGCCCAGGTCAGCGAAACGGGTGATTGCGGTGGGAGGCCAACAATGGGTCACGAAACGGCATAGGCAAAACCCTACAATCAGGACAAACAGGCAGTATCCAGGTAGAACCTTGCATCGGCGCTCTATCATCGCTCCTACAGCGGGCCTACAACGGCCTTCGGTCAGGCCTCCGGGGAGCTTCGCCGGGTGACCTCGCTATCTGCGGAAACGTCAGGACCCAGAGACGCGGCCTGTGGCAGCCGCGAAAGCGAACCCCTTGGTCAACAAGCATGCCGTTGCTCCATTGCGCGGAACGCGGGACTTACATCGCCTCCGGTAGGGCTGATCCGACGGCGTCGACCAACGATGCCTCATCCCCTGTCTCGTCACGCTGGGCTCGAGCATGTGCTCCAACACGCGCACGGCCGGGAATCAGACCCGCGCCCGCGATGGTCCGATTAACTAGCCCGGGATATGCATGGGATGATCTTGTATGACTTAGGTGACACACAGGCTGTTTACCCAGGTCGCAGCAACTGAACAGACGAAGGAACCTCCACTCTCCTACAGCGGGTGCCGCAGGTTCGAAGGGGGCACTCTGTGATGTCGCGAGACATCGGAAACCCTCGAACCTGCGGCAGGACCGCAGGTTCGAGGGTTTTCTTTACTGTCTGGGCTGTTGTGGCTGATAGTCGCGGGTCGGGTCGACGGTCAGCTCCCACAGGAGTTCGCCGGCGACGGCGTCGATGATGCGGACGTCGAGATCTTCGATCAGGAGCATGACGCAGGTTCGGGCGTAGGTCCGGCCGACGCCGATGTTGTGCAGGCCTCCGGCCAGGCGGAGGATGACGACGCCGGCCTGGTCGATGCGGTCGTGGCGGACGCGGGTGTGGGTGCCGGTCTCGCGGCTGGCAAACGTAAGCCGCCCGCCCGCCTCGGGGGCGTCGGCCATTCCACAGCCAAGACCCACGTGAGCCACTTCCTCACCAAGCTGGGCCTGCGCGACCGCATCCAGGCGTGATCTTCGCCTACGAGTCCGAACTGATCACCGCTCAAGTCGGCAGGATGCCGCCGGTAGGCACCGAGCCCCATCGGGTCGGCGTGGTCCGCAGCAGCGATTGCGCTGGCGAAGCCACCGCCCGAACCAAGCGGGAGTTGATCGAGGTGGCGCTGCTGCGGCATGTCGAGCAGCTCACCGACCGGCCCACGCGTTCGTCGCCGACACCGATCCGGCCGTGGCATGGCCCGTCCTCCTACGGGCGATGATCAAACCGGTATCAGCAAACTCACCCTCGCACCCCCTGGTGGCCGACCGCGACGAGTTCTCGTCGACACCGCCGCTTCGAACCGACTGAAGGCCGTGGTCAGCGAGGTCCTGCGTCGGGGCGGGGCTACCCGACAGATCATCGGGCCATGAAGACCTTCTTGGCTTCGGGGGAGTCGGGGGTCGAGACGTAAGCTTGGCCGACGGACAGTTTTTCCAAGGCCTGGGCCATGTCCTGGCCAGCTCGGCCGCGCAGGAAACCGGCGACTGTCTTGCTTTGCGGGTAGTTGCAGCGGAACGCCACCTTAGTGCCGGCGTTGCCGAGCACGTCCTTGTGGAAGTCGTCCACTCCCTGACTGGCCACCACCACGGCGACGCCGTATTTGCGGCCTTCCTTCATGATCTTCGGCAGAGTGACGTCCTTGGCCAGCCGGTGCGCCTCATCCAGCACCACGGCCAGGCGCAGCTCGCTGGTCTTTCCCCAGTGGAACATCTCCCGGTAGACCTTGCGCAGCACGAACGCGGCGGCGGCCAGCTGTACCTGTTCCATCAGCGTATGCACGTCGAGCACCACCCCACCGGTGAGCAATTCGCCGAACCGACCCTCGCCCGCGTTGTCCCCGAACAGGCCGAACTCGCTCAGCGGACGAGTTCGCGCCGCGACGTTTCGGCCGTGCCCGGCACTTTCCTTCTGTTCCAGGAGCTTGGCGAACTCAGCCATAGTCGGCAGCCCTGTCGGGCCGTTGGCCGAACCGAAGCCGTGTCGTTGGTACAGCTCGCGGAGAACCTCGTAGACCACATTCCGTTGGATCTCCCCCAGCGCGCTCACATAGCCGACGACCTCGGCCAGCTCCCACGCCGTCTGATTATATTTCTCGTGGCTGACGTCGGTCCGGAGCTCGAATGGGGAGAAGTCCAGCCCGTCGCCCGCGTCGACGACCGTTGCGTCGGCCGCGGGGTCGGCCGCCATGTCGCCGTGGAAATCGATGACCAGCGCTGGCAAACCTTGCTCGGCGAATGAGTTGAGAATACGCCGGGTGGTCACCGACTTGCCCTGCCCGGGAATGCCGAGAACGAACATATGCGGACTGCCCGACGTGCTGATCCGCCACGTTAGATCGGCGGAGTTCGCGTCCTTCCCGAGCACTACCCGCACTTCATCGGGCCGTTTCTTAACCGACTGTGTCGCCGGTGTTTCCGTGGTGGATGCTGGCTCTGATTGCGGGGTAGCCAGGACCGGCTCGGAGAGCGTGTCCACGGCCAGCTGGGCAACGGGTTCCGTAATGTCCACGGTGGACACCGGGGCCCGGCTCGGTGTCAATGTGGCGATGCCTGCTGTGCGCAGTTTCGGAGCGGTCAATGCCTCGATCGATATCCCGCGATGCTCGCTCGGCAGGTCCGGCTCGCCGGACAGGCTGACCACGTATCCCTGTTTAGAGATCTCCGGACGGGTGCCGTCCTCGATCCGGGCGAACTGGCGTTCTGCTGCGGCCAGCCGCTCGGCACTGAGCAGATCCGCTTCGAAGGCCCGGTTCGCGTGGTAGCGCAGGATTCCCGCCAGCCGGGCCCGCTGCAGGTCGGCATCCAGACGGGGTTGGTCGTTGCCGAGGAAACCGTCCTCCAACATGGTCACCGTGGCGTTGAGGCTGTCGACGATGTTCTCGGCGAGTTGATCTGGCGACGTGTCTTCCTTCAGCGGCTTGACCTCGACGCACTCGAACCTGATCGCCTGCCGGGTGGCGCGGACCAGAATCAGGTCGCAGAACCGCGCCTTTTCCTCCGGTGACTCCTTGTCCTGCGATTTCTTGCGCGTGATGCCGAACATTTCCTGGTGCATGTCGACCGGTACGACGATCGTGTCCTTCAGGTCGCCCCGGCTCTCCAACCAGGACACCAGCGCCGCGAGGCTCACCGCCTCGGCGGCCAGGTCCGACTGACCGATGAGACGCAGCGCCAACCGCCCGGACACGAGTTGCATGGCCCGCAGGGTGCCGCGCACCGACTGGGTGTCATCGGCGAATCCCAGGCCGCGCATCGCGGTGGCAAGCAGGCGTTCGATCTCGGCCTGGTGTTTCGTGGTCACGGTTAGCCGAGGCCCGATTCCTTCCAGGAAGTCGGGCGCGTAGTCCAGGATGTACGGCTGGTTTTTCTTCGGGCTCGACGAATACAGTTCCGGTCCGAGGTTGCGGTCGATCGTCATGACCCAGTCGGCCCGATCATGCGCCGCGGTCAGCGCCCGGCGTTCCGGCTCGCCGAGCGAGACGCGCAACGCGATGCCGTTCTCCGTCGCCAGTCCATGAGCCGCAGCAAGTGCGGCCTGGTGTGCCCGGTGTGCGTCGACCGCGTCCGCCGCACCGTCCCGCCGCTTTTCGCCCCGGTATTCCCGGAGTTGTACTGCTGGCATGGTTTCCCAGTGTGGGCCGTCCGGGGTGTCTACCGTCCGGTTGCTGGTCGGGGTCAGCAGGTTGCGGAACGACGTGGTGCCCGCCGGGGTGGTCGAGCCGCCACCTGCCTCGACCACGGCCAGGTCGTTGACCACGCTTATATGCGCCGGCGTGTCGTCCTTGGCCAGTCGGTCGAACGGCCGCACGCTCAGCCCGAGCGGCGGCTTCAAGTACGATCGTCCGCTCCCTACCCGGTATCCGCCGACGGCCCGCTGCAGGTCGGTCAGCGCGGGCAGCGGATCGGTATTACCAGGCCGGGTGCTATAGGCGGTGACTTCTGCACGTCCGGCTAGTCTGGTGGCGTCGAAGTCCGCGGCCCGGTCGGTCAGTACCGCTTGGCGCAGCGCCTGGGCCAGCAGTTCGCCGGAGCCGGGGTTGATCGCCAGAAGCCGGACCGCGTCGGGCTTCGAGTGAGTCTCACGGTAGTGCTCAATGCGCTCGGCGACCATCGCGGGCGGCACGTCAGTGGCGACGTCCCGCCAGTCCGTGCCAAGCACGTCGAACACCGCCTGGATGGCGATGCCCGGTTCCTGCTCGTCAGGGGCGAGGTAGATCCCGGTGCCGACCGTTGCCTCCCTGGCGTGCACGAAGATGTCACCGGAGGTCGAGTGGGGCACGGCGAACGGCAGGTTGGCCGGGGTCACCCGGCGTACCAGGTCGGCGTCCACCATCGCGCGCCGTTTCGCCTTGTTCGGTTCGATGTCGGCCAGTTCTTTTGCCCAGCCGGTGATCGCCTTGTCATATTCGGCCAGCCAGGTCAGCCGGAGCGGATGGAACGGCAGCACGACGACCGCCCGGATCGGTCGGCCGCCAGCGATCGTAATGTCCAGTGTCAGCGTGTCCATCGCCAGCAACGCGCCCCGATACGTCGCGTCAGTCGTCGCGCGGTCGAGCGCGTTCTTGTAGCTCTGGCAGTAGGACCGGACCTTGTCCCGGAGCTCCTCGGTCCAGTCGAGCGACTCCACCAGCCAACGGGCTTGATGCGCGCCGAGTAGTGCATGGATCTCTTTGCGTTGTTTTGACAATGCTGTCGGCAACGGGTCTTCGACGGGCTCCGTGTCTTCGGCCTGTAGCACCACACCCATGCGTCCGTTGGCGCGAAACGCGGTGGCTGTGCTGCCGTCCTTGAACAACTGGTGTTGCAGGTTGACCAGCACCGGGCTGACGCCGAGCAGTACAGTGCGCCGACCACCGAGGCGTAGCGACACCGCCGTATGCGTGTCGTCCAGGCTGTAGGCGTCCTCGGTCAGGTCGTTCTGTCCGGCGAGAACCGCGTCCAGCCTGCCGAGCGCGAGCGCCCACGCCGAGGCACGCCGGGTCTCCCCGGTGATCAGGTCGGCCTCCCAGCGTACGGTGAACTGCTGGCTCTCGTCCTGAGCGAGCTCACCCTCCCTTCCCTGCAGCAACACCGGCTGGCCTGCTGTGTCTAGCCCGGTCACGCGCACCACGAACAGTGAGCCCTGTTCGAGGTCGGACTCGTTGAGCTTGATCTCGACGGTGGCAGTACGCCGGGAACCGGCAACGGTCACCTTGGCCTTCGGCCCGGTGTCGTCGCCGTCGCGCAGGTCCTCCGGTGGGAGCACCTCGACCAGCCACCGGTAGATCGCGTCGCTCTTGGCCGGGACGGTCTTCCACGTCACTCGCACCACGGCAGGGGACTCTTCGCCTGCCTCGGTATAGGGCAGGTCGCCAGGGTTGTCTTGCTTGAGCCGCGAGCTTTTCACCACCGCGCCGTTCTCCCGGAGGAACGGGTCGACCCGAACCTGATCCACCGCAACGGTTTCCGGTTCGGTCAGCGGCCATTGACTGAAGTCGAGGCCAGGCACGGCGGCCAGCTCTGCGGTCCACTCGGCGGGATTGGACAGATCTCGGTACGAGCCGGACAGGAACGTGGCAAGGTCAACGCGTACCGGACCATCCTTCAGCCGGGCATTGTTGAGCCGGTCGGACACCGAGGACACCGCTCTGGCCGGCCGGGAGATGGCCTTGACGCACTCACTGTTGCGGGCGAGCCGGTCTACGAGGTCCGGGCCGCCGAGATCCGGGATGAGGCCGACCATCGGCAACGATGCGCCAACGGTGTGCCAGATCGGTTCGGCTGTGACTGCGGCGACGTAGCAGGCCCAGGCCTCGGCCGGCCGGTTCCTGCCGAGTACGCTGGCGACCTTGTCCACTCCGACCCGAATATCGTTGTCTGGCAGTTCGTCAACCATCGTGGCACTGGCTGTACGCAGCAGCTCGACCACATCCTGGCGCTCAAAGCTGTTGTCCAGCGAACTGGCCGCAACGCCGGCGCCCACAGGGACCATCAGTACCAGTTGACGCTCCTTGCGGTTGCGTAGTTCGACCGCGCGCTCGGTCGGGATCAGCAACTCGTCGTCGGCCTGGGCGCGGGCATCGACCAGGACGTGTATGTCAGCCTTGCCGGGCGCGAGGGCTCGACGCACCGCGTCGGCAAGGCGCTCGGCGTCGGCGTGGCGTAGGTTGTCCACCCGGACACAGTGGCCGGGTTCGTGGCGACCGATCCGCTTGGTCAGTGTGGTTGCGATCCGGTCGATGACCAGATCCGGCAGCGTGGTGTCGGTCGGCTCAGGCATCACGATCTCCCAGCGGGTGGCGAACGATCTGTTCGGAGAAGTCGTCGGACAAGCTGTCGAAACATCCGAGCAGTTGCAGCCTGCGCTTGAATGCCGCCAGGTTGGCCGCCGCGGCGGCGCGTGCCTCCGCGCCGTCCAGAAACGCCGGAGGCGAGTCGACGAGAATGCCGAATCGGTCGCGAAGCTCTCGCAACAGGTCCTTGAGCGATATGGTCGGCCGGACCGACATATCGGGCCGGACGAACACCGTCATCAGCAGAATCTGCAGTAGTTCGTCTGTCGGCGCGTATCGCCACGACCGGCGGCTATTGGACGACCCGGTGAGAATTCCGTACGGTTTACGCAGCCCGCCGACCGATCTAAACCAGCCTACCGCGTTTGACGTTGCGCGATCTTGGTTGACAAACTCAAGAACGTCTAGCAGTTTGTTAAGTTCGCTTTTATCGGAGTGTTGTGTTCTGTCTAGGAAGTCGGCTTCATCTTCCGAGATGTGTTCAGCGGTGCGCTGGTTGATTGCCGCGATGTCGTAGAGCTGGCTCATCGCAAACATTTCTATGACGTCGTGTTCGCGTAGTTCGGCAAGTTGGGCCAGCTTATCTGGGTCGGAAAGCGCTTCACGTCGCTCTCGCTCGTCCGGGATCCGCTGGACCGCCAACTCGACGATCATGAGAGTCATGCGGTCACGGAAAGTGAGCCTGATCTGATTGAGATCGCGCTCTACGCACAACCGGGACAGTCTGTCCGAATCGTCGTTTATTCCGCCGGTGAAGTCGCAGTACAGTTCGATCGGCGATTTCGGGCGGTCCTCGATCATGTCCGCAGGCGGGGTACCGGTACGCAACAGTTCTCGTCCCGCCGCGTTAACCCGAAGTGTGAGAGTGAAGACACCGAGGGCGAGCAGCCCGGCAAAGGTGGACATTAACGCAGCTGTCGGCAACCGGTTGGCATAGGCAAGGAGGTGTGCGAGAAGCATTTCCCCCAGACGCCCCGTTACGCCGGGGAGCGGGTTCGGTACTTGCGATTCTTGCTTAAATTCCCGCGCATCGCCCATCTCGAATCCTTCGAGGAAACGAAACTCGAGGAGTGCGCTGATGTCCAGCTTGCTCGGGTCGATCAGTTCGGGTTGCCATTTCGGCTCGTGTCCGATCCCCAGACCATGGCCAATATGCTCCGCGATGAGCCTGCGGAGTTCACCGGTCGGGTTGCCCGCTGTTCGGCGGGCTACCTGGGTGCGCAGAAGTTGATAGGCGAAGTCGTCGATATGGCGGTGCCGGGTTCGTGTCCGGGGTACGCCCGCCCGATAGGCCGCCAAGGTGAGGGGAGCAACCGACAACATCTGTTCGTCATTGTGCGCCTTGCCGACAGTGCCCATGTCGACGATGCAGGAGCGCAGCCAGCCGTCCATCAGCTCCCGGGCGTCCGGTGAATTGAAGCCAGTCATGTGCTCGCCGTTGAGCAGCCGGTCCCGATATCCGGCGTAGTCCCGTTCGTTGGTCAAGAACCTGGCCGATCGGCCGCCCTTGACACACGCCTCGAACAGATGGGGCAGCACGCGGTCCACATCCGTGTCCAGTGTGCTGAAAATCGTCAGCGGCCGGTACAGATAGGTGCTCATCGCCTTGGTCAGTTTGATGGTCATGGCGCGTCCTCCCGCACGATCTGGCCGCCGATGGCCTTTGCCCGCAGCGAACGGCCGGAGCCGTCGATGATCCGTACCGCGTGTGCTGGTTCCCGACGCAGCCGGTCGCCGAACGCAGTGACCTCCTGGCGGATCGCCTCCGAAGCCAGGTCACCGAGGATCTCCCCGTCGGCGGCGCGCAGCAGCAACTCCGCGGTGTCCAAGGTGATCCGGAGTTCCGCGCCGGAGGAATGTCGCAGCACCAACAGGTCGGGGAACGACTCGATGTAGCGGGAACGTGCTCCGCTTGCGGCCAGCGCGAACTCGGTCGGATCCAATTCCTTAATTACCACGATGGCGCGTACCGCAGGCGCGTCGTACATCTGGTCCCGCAATGCGAGGCGGACGCCGTCGTAGCCGACGAAGCCCAGCACTCTGGACAGTCCGGCGAGGAACCGTGGCAGCGCTTGCTCTGGCGTGTCCAGGGCGCCGAGGTATTCATCGAGATGCCGGTAACTACGCACCTCCAACCGTCCGGATACAGTGCCCCACTGGCCGAGGAACAATGCCCGCTTGAGTCGACGTATATCCGCGTCGAGGATAGTGTGCAGGTCGGGGATGAGGTATTCTCTAGCTCTTGCGGCTCGGATGGCGCCGGGCGCTGGGAGTCCGGCCGGGTCGAGTTCGGCCCATTCCTGGAGCAGGTTGTCGCTGCTGGCGCCGGCGAAGGTCAGACCAGGCAGTAACCGGGCGTCGGTGGCCGGGTTTTCGTCCGCCTCGCGTTCCGAGTGAACTTCGCCGCAAGACAGGTCGCCAGTGATCAGCCAGGCGAATGCGGACCGGACGTCCCGCACGGTCGCCCGCCGACGGCGGCGCAGGTGGCTGGTGAGTACGAGCTCCATGACCGCCGCCTTGGTGGCCGGTGCTCGCAGGTCCGTGGCGTTGCGGAGAATCGGGCAGACGTCTCGAGACACGCAGCCGGCGCAGTCCGACCAGCGGAAGTCGGTTGTGAACAGATCTAGAATAGCTGCCGCAAGATCAGGCGCTTCGCCGTTTGCGTCGGCCTTTTTCGGCATCGCCAACGCCCGTTGCTTGAGGTCGACTAGTACCACCCGGGAGTCCGGGGATGCGTCGCCTCGGCGTTGCTTGGACAGTTCCGCAGCGACGTCCGGGTACAGGTCTTCGTTTTCGGTGAAGAACTGGGTGACTCGGCCGTCGTTCGCGGCGATCAGCACCGTGCACCGGTTCCGGTCCTCGCCATCGGCTAAGTCGAGCGCCCGATACAGCATCTCGTCGGAGGACAGCGCGCCGTTGGACTCCGAGGCGTCGTAGACCGCGACGAACGTGTGGCCGTCGAGCCGTTTGACCCAACCAGCCTTGTCTTCGTGCACCTTTTCCGCCTGCCGAGCGTCCAGTGCGTCACCCACCTTGACAAGGAACGAGGTCTTGCCGTCACCGGGATTACCGCTCAGCACCACGACGTCGAGCTTCTTGTTGAGTATTGCTGGCAGCAGTTCGGTGTCCAGCCGGGTTTTCGCGTAAGTGTCGTGCGCGAAAACGTCGTCTAGGCCGCGGTTTCCGGCGTTGCCGATGCCGCTTTCCCGGTACAGCCCACGCAGCGCGGCCACCGTAGGATTCACCTTGCGTTTGTCCGTAGTGGACGGAGTGCTCGGCTCGGTGAGCAGTCGCGCGAAATCTGCGGCGCTCTGCGGTCGGTCAGCCGGGTCGTACGACACGCCCTGGTAGAGCGCGTCCAAAAAGGCGCCGCCGAACCGTAGCCGGTCCTCGTCGGACGGCGGCACCAACGTCCTGCGGCCTGACAGATCGGTACTGGCATAGGGGTAGCGGCCGAGCATTGCGTGCAGGATCGACGCGGCGGCGGCATACAGGTCGGCGGCGGGGGACCAAGCGCGGCGCTCCCACACCTCCGGCGCGGTGAATGGTGGCGAGCCGACCGCGGAATGGGCGTCGTCGACGTGTGCGGCCAGCCCGAAGTCGATCAGCCGGGCGGCGCCATCCTCCCGCACGATGATGTTGGCGGGGCTGACGTCCCTGTGGTACAGGCCCTGCTGGTGCGCGTCGCCGAGGCCAGCAAGCACGTCCAGCGCGATGCGCCGGAACTCGTCCCCGGTCGGGGTTTCGCGCGTGACGAGTTCTTTGAGCGTAGTGCCCGGTACGTATTCCTGGACCAGCACGCCCGGTTCCGGTTCGGGGCGCAGGTCGTACACCCGGGCGCAGAAGCGGCTGCGCAGCGTGTCGGTGTTTTGATATTCGTCGAATGCCTGTGCCCATGACACGCGATCCGGTTTCAGGTATTTGAGCGTGCGCAGCTCACCCTGGAGCTGTTCGTCGGTGGCGAGCCAGGTGACGGCCCATGCGCCCTCGCCGAGTTGGTGTTTCAGCCGGTATCTGTCGGCTACCAACTGGCCTGCTATCGGTGTCGACGCGTCCTCGATGATCGCTAATGCCGTCGCCTTGTCCGGCGCGGTCGCTGAGGCCACTTCCGCGGCTTCCGGTCGGTCGTTGTAGTCCGGCGCGAGACAGCGGGCCATCAGTTCACCTATCTCCGGATAGGCCGCCGCGCGTTCCCTGGCCTGGTCGTGGTCCGGCGTCTCGTCCTGGTCACCGTGGATCCACAGCACCAGGGACAGCGCCAAGCTGTAGACGTCATCTTTGGTGCCGAAGAATTCCATGGTGGCGCCCGGGGCGCGAAACGGCGTCGACGGATGGTCGTCGAACAAGCTGGGAGCGATGGTTTCCACGCTGGGGATCCGCGCCCGACTGAAGTCGCGGAAGCGGACCCGGTCGTTGCCGGTGAGCTCGATGTACCGGGGCCGGAGGGCTCGATGCATGATCTCCTTCGCGTGCACGGAGGTCAACGCTGCGAACGCGTCGTGCACGACGGGTTTGGCGATTTCCGGCGGAATCCGGTTTTCCTGATCGGTCGGTGTCGGACGGTCACCGCTGAGTTTCCATAGACTGATGCCACTCAGGTCAGGCACGATCGGGGTGATCCGGTATCCCTCCCAGTCGAACCAGTCGCGTACATGCCAGGTACGATCTTCCTTGGCCAACAAGGTAAGCGCGTCATGCTCGCGTTTGGCGAGCAGTTCCGCAGCAGGCCGGTCAGTGGCGTTGGCCACTGGAACGCAGTGCAGGAACACCAGTTCGCCCGCCGGGTTGCTACCGGCGTAGACCCGGGCGTTGCCATCGGTCCCAAGTAGTCCGGCGACTTTGTACTGCATTATCTGCTTCGGGGCCTCGGCCAGGTTTCGCGGACTGAGACCGAGCAGGTAGCTCATCGCTTTTGGACGCAGTGCGGACATCGTGTCCGGCAGGGCGGCGTCCCGGGCGGTCAGCATGGCAGCCGCAGCATCCAGCGTGACCACCTTGTCCTCGCCGAGATCGCCGGTCCCGGATAGGTCGATCGACGAGTGAGACATGACCACATGGCCGGTGACCGGGCGAACCCCGCGGGGCAAGTTGGCCTGCGCCGCAGTCCACCCGCCGACCTTCGTGCGCAGTCGGCCGGCCAGCACCCGGGCCGCGTGCGCCACCTGGCCGACGGGATCGGACCGCTGCTCGCCGTTGACGTACCATGCTACTTCGCCCGCGACCACGTGTGGGCCCCAGGATTTCTCCTCGCAAACGTAGATGCCGTTGACGCCGACCACGATCAGGTCCAAATCGACCGGGTCGGTGTGCGTCGGGATCTGGCGCCCGGCGATGACGTCCCAGTCGTCCGGTAGCTCGGCCGCGAGCCGGCGGGCCGTTCTTTCTTCGCCTGGGCCGTGCCAGTCGCTGAGCACGTGCAGCCGCGCCACGTCACTTCACCTCTTTGCGATTGTCGATCTTGTAGTCGTCAGGCCAGGTCCAGCGCCGGACGTCGGTGTTCAGCGCCGCCAGCCGGTCGACGTGGGCCGTGGACTTCGTGTAAGTGATAAGCAACTGGTCCGCGGCGCGGGTGGCGCCGACGAACCCGACACGTTCCCGTTGCCTGGTCGGCTCGTCGATTCCCGCCGGTAAGGTTTCCAATCCGACCAGGAACACCATCGGGAACTCGTAGCCCTTCCCGGAATGCACGGTGATTATCTTCACCGTCGACGTGTTGGAGTCGAATCCGGACGGGTCGTTCCGGTCGAACACATGGAACGGAATATCGGCCGAGGTCAACGCGGCACGCAATTTTGTAAGGCCGCGCCATTGCGTGAGCAGGACGGCGATCTCGCCTGGCTGCCGCCGTCCGTCGGCGAGCAGAGCGGCGATTTCCCAAACAACGCAGTCGAGTTGCGCGTTCTTTGAGTCCGCCCAGATCAGATCGACCGGTTGCCCGTCCGGCGCACCGTCGATCCCGGCCACATGTTGCCCGGTCAGCACGCTTGCGGCGCGCAGCACTTGTTTCGTGCTGCGGTACGGCCGAGCCAGCGTGTGGCGGACGACGTCGCGGCCAGTTAGCGCCGAGGTCAGATCGACGTCTCGGTACAGCCCCTGCGCCTGGTCACCGACGAGCAACGCGCCGCCACGGCCGGGCCGGACGGTGTCGAGCGCGAACTGTAGCCAAGCCGGGTCGAAATCCTGTAACTCGTCGACAAGCAATGCGTCGAAGGCCTGCGGAATCCCGCGTGCCCTGGCCTTGGTCAGATCCTTGGAAGCGCCGTCGCCACCATTGAGATCCATCCGGAAACCAAGCCGGTGGGCGAACTTGCCGACTGTGGTCACCAGCACCGACGGGTCGTTCACTAGTCGCGTCACATACGCCACCAGCGCACGGTTGTACACCAGCACGGCGATCTCCCAGTCCGGATGAACCCGGCGCAGTTCCCGTGCCCGGGCGGCGAGCAGCAACGTTTTCCCGCTGCCCGGCGGCCCGGTCGCCACGGCCACGTCGGAGATCGGCGCCAGCGCGGTCACGGCCTGCGAGGTGTCCAGTTGGAACCGGGCTGCGGCCCGGTCCGCCGCCCCCGGGTCGGTGGAGCCGGTGCGCCCGGACTTGCTGAACACCACAGACGGCGCGAGGCGGTCGACGATGGCGGTGAACTCGGCGTCCGGGATCGGCCGCTGAGGCAGGTGATCCGGCCAGGCCGGATCGGTGAGGTCCTGGCGGGACAACACGATCCGCTTGGCATGCGGCTGGTCCGAGCCGAGTAGCCGTCCTGCCGCAGCGCCGAGTACCACCGCCGCGCCGACCGCAGGTGGGCCGAGACCGGTGAGCGACTCGCGTAACTCGGCGCGTTTCCGGTTGATCGAGACCCAGGGCTGGCGGTCATCCGGCGACGTCCCGTTCGGGTCGAGGTCGATGGCGTACAGCCCGGCCATGCGATCGATGAGCAGTAGATCGGGTCGGTCAGGTCCGTCCGCGACCAGCAGCACGGCGCCCTCGCGACCGGACACCGCGGCCGCAGCCTCCGTGAACACCGGATCGATCCTGAACATCAAGAAGCCTTCCCATGTCGCTACCTACTGATCGGTTCGTCCGAAAAGCCGCTGCTCCTCGTCCAAAGTGGACAGAACGGCGGCGGCAGCGTCCCGTTCCGCGCGGTCCTTGGGCGCGAGTTGGTCCAGTTCGTCCTGAATGGCCTCGCGGGCGGTCGCGGGGTCGATGCGGTGGTCCAGGCCAGGCACCCCAATGCCTAGCTTGACTACCAGATCGGAAATCCGGGCCCGCTGCTGTTCGCGACTCGACCGCAACACTTCGCTGCTGGCCGCCCGCAACCCGGCCAGTCTGTCGAGCAGTACTAGTAGCACTCGGAGCACGTCGACCCGCGCGGACCGGGTGCCGTGGATCCGCAACCACGCGGGCCAGGACGACAACGCCAGATAACCGCGCGCCGGCATGAGCTGGGTGGTGAGGGCTGGAACCACCCACATCGACCGGGTGCTGCTTTTCGCCCGATAGGCGCGCAGCTCGTCCCGACGAATACTGGCCAATGCCCGTGGCGCAAGTTCGGAGCCGAAGTATGCGCGGCAGAACTCGGCGATCAGCGCGGGATTCGCCGGCACCCCCAACTCGCTTAATGCGTCCACCGCCTGCTGGCGCGCCGGTGTGGCGGCAGAGCTCGCCGTGCCGGTCGTGGCTTGGCGCACGGACTGAGCGGCCGCGTCGAGTGCTGTGCCCACCCGCTCGGCGGCCTGCTGGTCAAGGCCGGGTGTCTTGGTCAACGCGGCCAGCTGACGTAGCAGCTCGTCGATGTCCAGCGGCTGCGGCCCTTCCTGCATGTTCCAGACTCTACCAGACTTTTCCAGATGCCAATGGGGAGAGCCGTGTACTGCTGGTGTTGGTGATTCATGCACGCACTGCGCCACCACGGGATCGCGTTATCCTGCCGAGTCGTTACACTGAAGGCGCGTGTTGGTTGACCGCCGTTTGCGCCGCCGACCGCGACTGGTCAAGCAGGTGACCGACGAGCCACGCTCCGGGCCGCGACACCTTGAACCGCGCCGGGTTCGGTGGAGGCTTGATCTCTTGAGAGGGTCGAGTCCATGCCAGGTAAGTCTCCCCACCCCGTCGAGCTGCGCCGCCGAGCGGTGCGGATGGTCGCCGAAGTGCGGCCGGATTACCCGACCGAGTGGGCCACGATCAACGAGGTGGCGACCAAGCTCGGCATCGGCACCGCGGAGACACTGCGCACCTAGGTCCGCCAAGCCCGGATCGACGAGAGGCAGCCGGCCCGGCCGCACCACGGATGAGTCGGCTGAGTTGAAGCGGCTGCGCCGGGAGAACGCCGAACTCCGGCGCGCGAACGAGATTCCGAGAAGGCTGAGCCGGAAGCTCTCTTCCATCAGGCCCAGACTGCCGGCTCGCTGGTACAGCACCTTGCTCAGGTGAGGTTGGACAAGGCCTGATCCCTCGGGCTCCGACAGCTGAGCGTATTGAGAAGGTCCTCTCTGCCATCGACGCGGACGCCCTGCTGGGTGTTGTGTCGGTGACGACTCGAGCCGGGCAGGAGACAGGTGCCGGAGGTAACCCGTGGCTCCAGCCGATCCCGGCCGCCATTTTCGCATCTTCTCCCTCCAGTTCTCTGGTGCGATGTCCAACGATGAGCATGGCGTCAAGAGCGCTGGCAACTTGACTTCCCGCAGCTTTCCATGACTCGGGAAGGCTGTTCCTCCGCTGCACTTCCAATGCAAGACCTCGCCACGCTGTTACTCTGGTGGCCACCAGATGACGTGGCCGCTACCGCCACAGGGCGGGACATGTACGGGATGATCTTGAACAGCCCAAACGTCAAGTGGGCTATTAGCCCAGCTCAAGCGGTCGCAACCGGCGGAGGAAGCTCCACTCTCCTAAAGCGGGTGCCGCAGGTTCGAATCCTGCCGGGGGCACCACGTTCGACCAGCAGCAAAGCGCCCTCAACCAGGGGGAACGCCCGTCAAGGGCTTTTTCGTGTGTCCGGTGACGTACGGCTGTCGGCGATCATTTGCGGGAGATCCTTCCCAATGTCTTCCCAAGGGCTGCACGCTTTGCACTGCCACCGTCAATCGGCTTGCCCCAAGGACACTCTCACCCAGACCTACCCCACAGCGCGATCACAGCCCCGAAGAGCACGCCCATCATGGTGGTTCTGGCGATAATCGCCTTTAGCCCGATCATCGGAACGACCGGAGGCCACCGTTGCCCGGGTGTCACGACTTCGTGACCGGGAAGCCACTGCTGAGGCTCCTGCGAGCGGACAACGTGAAGAGTCTTGGACCCGGGCGGCCATGCTGCTAGACGGATCGGCCGCCACGGCTGGAGTCTGCCGAACTTGATCAGCGGGACCGTTTCCGCCGGCACCTCGCCTGGACGCGAGCCCCAGCAACTCGACTCCCACTCAATTTGGGAGCAGGTGGTCAGTTCTGTAGCCATCGTGCGAATACACCTCGGGAGACGTCAGTGGGCTGCCAAGCTTGGTAGGTGGCAACGAAACCCCTCGCCGGCTACCGAAGAGAAGATCCTCCCTCGAGCGAAATGGGCGGCGTTCGCTTGACGCCGATCGGCGCGGCGTTGGCAGGTGCTTTACTGCTGGCCGCAGCTGGAGTAGCCGGCCTGGTCGCAGCTTTGCTGATCGCCTGGGGGACTCCGGAGATGGAGCCGCCCCCCGCTCTTCACTGGCAAGCCTCCTAGAAATGATCAAAATCTCTGGCGCCACAGTTGCCGGGGTCGGCGGCGTGATCGCACTCGTAGTTGCCTACCGGCGGCAGCGCGTGCTCGAGACGACCTCCGCGCTCGAACATTCCAAGGAAGACCGCGAACGCTCCCGTGTGTTCAACGAACGCTTCGCAACCGCCTGCGGTCGACTCGGCGAGGACAACGCGGCTGTGCGACTAGCAGGCATCCATGCTCTCGCCGGACTCGCCGACGATTGGCCTGCTGGCCGCCAGACATGCATCGACGTACTGTGCGCCTACCTGCGCATGCCCTACGAGATCACCCCCGAGCCAGACGCCTCCGTGGAACATCGGCTCTATCTGCAGTCGATGGCCGAGGTCAGACGTACAATCTGGCGGATCATCGGCGCTCATCTGCGACTGGAGACAGGACCGTCGTGGCACGGGCACGACTTCGACTTCACCGGCGCCGTGATCGACTGCGATGTTCCTTTCTTCGGGGTACGGCTTTCAGCCGGCACACTGATGTTCAGCGGCGCCCAGATCGTCAGCGGAAACGTCTGGTTCCACAAGGCGGAATTCTCGGGCTGTGAGGTAGTCCTGTCCAACATGGAGTTGATCGGAGGCGAACTGTCGTTCCATGGAGCGACATTTTCCAGTGGTGTGATTTGGCTGGTAGGCACGCAGTTCCGCGGCGGAGAGGTGTCCTTTGGTCATGCCGACTTCTGCGGCGCCGAGGTCTGGTTTGCCAACGCGCAATTCCGTGGGAGCAAGGTGTGGTTCGACCAGGCACGGTTCCTGAACGGCAAGGCATATTTCGGCTCAGCGGTGTTCAACCGCAGCGAGGTCACATTCGAAGGCGCACGGTTCGAAGGCTGCGAGGTGGATCTGCGAGCCGCCTCTGGCGTGGACCCCGCCTTGTTCGGACTAGCCCCCGCCGCTCCTGGTTTGCTTCTCCCGCCTCCGGAGCAGCGGACTACTCATCAGGATCCGGATCAGAGGGGCGCGTAATCGCACTTTTGTGAACACGTTCATCCCGGAAATGGCAGCGGTGCTCAGCCGAACCGCTAGAACCCCGCACAGACCAACAACCTCAGCCGCGGGCGGGTGTGACCAGGATTCCCCTCGGCCTGGGTCAGCTCGACGCCAAGTGCACATTGAGGCTGTCCCAGCACCACACGATAGGAGCGCCGAGCCTCTGCTGGACGGCCATGATCAGATCGCGGACGCCAGGTGAAGCTCCTGTACTCGTTCTTGCGTCCGTGATAGACGGGCAGCTTGAACAGCATGTGCGAGCGCGCTGGTTGGAGCACATCGTTATGCACCGTGATCTCAACTCGTCTTCGACCAGGTGAGCATGTCACTAATTCATGGCTAAGCACATCTAGGCAGGGCAGGCGGGCACCGGCCTGATCCGGGTGACGGCCTTAAGCGGGACGATCTGGACATCCGCATTGGCCTTGATGATCAGTCCGCCCCCCGCGGTGTCAACGAGCGAGCCGCACAACCGCCCGCCATCTGACTCCACCACGACCAGCTGGGCGTCGGGCGCGGCCTTCGGGCCGAGCCAGGACAGTCCAAGCGCGAAGGCGACCACCGCCACGCCCGACACGGTCAGCAGCCGCGCTCTCGCGATGGCCTCCTGGACCCGTTCGACCTCGCCGCGCGTCCAGTCGCGCAAGTCCTCGCCGGTGAGCAGGGTCTGGTCGGACGGCGAGCCGGAGGCGGCGCCCACCGCGGTGAGCGTCGCCCAGGCCAGCAGGCCGAGCGCGATGGCGAGCAGCAGCGAGATCAGCCAAACGAACGGCTGCGCCAGCGCATCGACGGTGTCTCTGCCCTTGACGACGAGCACGGCCGCCAGCAGCGTCGTGATGCTGGCTAGTCCAGTGCGCCAGCTCTCCGCCTGCTTCCTGGCGATCTCTAACTGCTGGAAGCGTAGTTGTTGAGCGCGCTGCGCCCAACGCCACAAGTCGACGCTCACGACGGCAGCCTTACTTGCCAGTAGGCACCGCACCCGAGGTCCCACGCCGTCTCCGGACGGTTGGGGTGCATGTAGCCGCACTCGCAGTAGACGGTGCGCGGGCCTGTCGGCTTGGGCTTCTCCTGCTTCTCCCGTTTGAACACTCCTTTGGTGCCTGCGATCCCGTACACCCAAGGAGAGGCGGTCTTGCCCAGGCAGGCGGGACATGTGCCCGACACCTCCAGGTCGCCTGCCGGAGCCGGGGTCACGGCGAAGCCTGAATCCTGCAGGCCGCGGTCGTCCACCTGGTAGTCGATGGCCTTGTGGCTCTCGATGTCAGCCAAAGAGCTCCTCCTCTGGAAAGGTGAGGCCGAATAGGGCGGCGTAGGGCAGCAAGCGCTCGCGCACCTGGGTTTGGGGCTCGTCGAGTTGCTCAGCAGCCTGAGCCAGATGGTGCGCTGTGACTGTCGGGCCGATGGCAGGGGCGTGGCCGTCGAGGTGGACGGTGAGGGCGAGTAGGTCTTGCCAGTGGACAAGCGCGTCAGGACAGACGCCTGGTGGGTAGTCGAGGGTGAGCCCCAGCGGCACCAGCCTGTGCAGCCGCTCGTCTGCCGCGGAGACGTGCCAGCCGTAGCGTCCCGCGATCCGGACCAGGTCAAGGGCGCCGACCCGGCACAGGGTCGGTCTCTCGTTCCTGTCGTAGTTGACCTCGAGCAGCAGGTCGGCGTCGTAGACGTCGGGGCGGTAGTCACGCAGCTCGGGTGAGTCTACGGCGGGGATGGGAGCGCCGAGCTCGCGGTAGGGGGCAAGCTGGGCGAGGAACTCGCCCAGCGTCAGGCCAGCGTCGAGCGTGCCCCGGACGATCTCACCAGGAGTCAGGTGCCAGGTGGTCTCCAGCGGTATCGGCCATGCATCACCTGCTAGTGCGTAGCCCAGCTCGTCCGTCGGGGCCAGCACGCTCTCGTCGCGTGTAACCGGCGGTAGCAGGACGCAGGGAAAGACGGAGGCGACGTGCTCGCGGGCCTCGGCGATCGAACAGTAGAGTAGCCGGGCGACCCGGACGAGTTCAGCCTGGGTGATTGCCTCGACCCGTACGAAGGGCACGAGCGAACGGGCCACGGCAACCCGCCGCGGCTCCCTGTTGCCCCTGCCGCACAGCACCCACAGCAGTTCCGTGACCGCCATCGGTCCCGTGCAGAGTACCTGGCGGCCGTTCCTGCCCCGCCGCCGCAGGTCCTCGTCGATGAGCTCCAACTCCGCCTGGCCGGGCGCGAGGTCGGGCAGACCGGTGAGGTCAGGCAGCGACAGCAGGCCCGTCGCTGCCAGCCCAGTTAGTCCCGCGTGAGCTTCGTACAAGGTGGTGTCAGCTCTAGCCGCGATCGCTACCAGGTGCAGGGGTTCGAGCGCCTTGCCCGCATAGTCCGCCTGGCGCAGCGCCTCGACTTCCAGCGGAGTGGGCTCGCTGGGGTAGCGGTCGCGCTCGGCAACCCACATCCCCAGCGGCTGAAGTCTGTCGCACATGAGAAGGGTCTGGCCGATGGTCCGGCCGGTGTCGGCCGCAATCTCAACCAGCAGTGCGGGGCACAGCGCCCTTTCTCCCCATGCCGCCTGCCAGGTGAGGCGCATGGCCAGCAGAGTGTCGCCGGCGGTGCACACGTAGTCGGACAGCGCGCCGAGGTCGAGCTCCGGCGGCGTCCATCCCTCAGGCACCAGAGCAGCCGCCTTGGCGAGCACCTGCCCGAGCGGTTGGTCCAGCCCGTTGGATGCCTTCACGAGCTGGTAGGTGACGTCCTCGCGCGGAGGCTCGCCCGGCCGCGACCAGGCGGCCGTAGCCCAAAGCAGCGCGCTTTGTTTGTCGTCAAAGGACTGGCGCAGGGGTGGGAGCTCACGCGCGACCGTGACGTCGAGGCTGGTGATCGCGTAGCGCCGAAGCCGTTTCATCCGAGCGGCGACCTCCTCGTCCTCGTGGGCGAGCGCGTCGATCATCATGTCGAGGTTGGGGGCGACGGCCCTCGTGAAGGCGTCCAGCTGGGTCAGGAGTTCCGCGTCGATGGGGCCCGCCGTCGGGAAGCCGGAGGGGTCCTGCGTCACCGCCTGGATGGACGTGCCGGCCGGACGGGCGCCCGCATGGCGGGTCCACGCGCCGACCCGCCAGCCGGCGAACCACCTGGCGTGGTACCCGCGCCATCGCATGGGGTCGAGCAGCCGTTGGTCATCTGGCAGGCAGCCAAGAGCGGGCGATCGCATGACGGCGCCCGCCGCCATAGTTCCGCCGACCGGAATCTGGGTGTTCGTCCGTACTAGGTGGTTGAAGATGCGCTGGGCCACGCGCGGAGCCGACTCGGTCACCGCCCACAACCAGGTCAGCGTGAGCCCTGGCCACAACATCAGCGCCGGCAGTGAGCGCTCGATCTCCTCCTCCACCCAGTGCTCGTCCCACTTGCTCAGCTCCTTGCGGCTGACGCTGAACTGGGGCCTACGCAGGTCGCGTAGGTTGACCACCAGGCCGAAGACCTCCTCGTTCGTCTTGATACCGTCCGCGATCAGGCCGCCCTCGCCCGACACCCACCACAGGTCGTCGCCACACCGCAATGACTTGACCGTCTCCTCCTGGTAGCGCAGCTCGCCCGGTTCCCACGTCTCCGCGCCCACCTCTTCCTCCGCCGCGTCCACGGCGAACTCGGCGACCCACAGCAGCTGGCGCAGTGTGCGCAGGACCGAGATGTCCTCGTCTCCCGTCAGGTAGAGACGCACCATCGTGCCGCCCTCCGGCATGCCGGCGGGTGAGGGGGTGATCTGCAGCAGGCTGCCGCTGCTGGCGATGTGCACGTGGTAAGCCTGTTGCGAGACGATGCCGTTCCTGCCAACGGGCCTGGTGATCACAGAGATCTCGTCGGCCAGCATGAAGTAGCTGAAGACCCCGACGCCGAACTGGCTGTTGGACACCATGCGTAGGGGCGGGTGAACGCTCTGCCAGTCAGCCTGCTCCGCTCGGTACTCCTGCCGGTAGACGAAACGCTCCCCCGCGTTGGCGAAGACATGCAGGAGCGTGTCGGGGTCCATGCCAACGCCGTTGTCGCTGCACTCGATGTACGCGCGCCCGTCATCCACGCCCTGGCGGAACGTGATGCGACCCTTCCACGTGCCGGGCGGCACGCCCTTCGAGCGCAGGTAGTCGATCCTGGTGCGCCTGTAGCGGCAGGCATCGAGCGCATTCTGGTAGACCTCGCGTATGGCCATCGCCGGGTCGTCGTAGAGTTGGCGCCCCATCAACAGCTCGCGCACCTTCTCCTCGGCCAGCCTGAACGTGGTGACCGGCGTGGCGTAAGCGGGCTCCTCCGCCCGCTGCTCAGGACGCAGGCCCAGCGTGGTGACGCGCTCCGGCAGGCCCTTGGTGAGCTCTTGGGCCATCGACAGGCAGGCGCGCACGGTCTCCAGCGCTCTGGTCGCCCGGCCAGCCAGGTCCTGCATGGCCAGGTGCAGCGCAGGGTGGTCGCAGATGAAGTGCAGGTCGAGCCGGTCCTCTGCGCGCCGCCAGTCGAGCCGCTCCGCAGCGGACAGTACGGTAGCGAGCGGGAGTTCGAGCCGGGTGCCGAGATGGTCGGCGACGACCGAGGGCAACCGGCGGGCATCCGCAGCCAGAAGTCCCGCCACCCAGACGATCGCGGCGAGCCCACGCCAGCGGTCGTCCACATACACCTTGCCAAGCTGCTCCTGCACCTGGTGGTCGACCGGATCGGCGCCGACGGCGCGCACGATGGCCTCGATCAGCTTGGCTAGCTCGCCCCGCGTGGTGGCCGGGCCGCCCGCGTTGAGCAGGGGGACGCCGTCGTCGTAGGCGCGCTTCGCGTCTGGCCCACGCCAGAGGGACGACCCGGCCGCCAGCCATTGGTGCACCAGCCACATGGCCAGCGCGTCCCTGGCATCGTGCTCGCCTCTGGCCGCCAAGCCCTCCGCGCGTTGCACCAGGTGCTGGTGCATCTCGTGGGTGACCTCCAGGTCACTACGCGGACCGCTGACGTAGGTCCGTTCGAACGTGCCCGGTTCGATCCGCGCCGCCTGCCGTACCCCCTCAGCCATGACCCGCTCGCGCAGGAACGGCGCGGCCACGAGCATGCCCACCTCGCTCAGGGACAGCTCGGCGGACTCTGCCAGCAGCAGCGAGATCTGGCCGAGGACCCTGATCGGGTAGTTCTGATCGGTCCACGGGTCGTCAATGCCGGTGCGCCGGCGCAGCTCGGCCTTGGCCTCGCCGCAACGGCTCGCGCACGTGTCGACGACGTCCCAGACGGTGTCGCGCATGGCTGACACGGCCTGCGGACTGGCCTGGGCACGGCTCCACAGCGGGCTCGACTCCACCGCCCTGCGCCAGGCGACGGTCAGCTCGTCGCCGTCGCACACCTCCACCTCCGCCGCGGGCAGGGTGGTGCCGGTGAAGTGCGCCTCTGGCTCCTGCCTGTCGTCGGGCCCCAGACTCGGCTTGCGCGCCATCTGACGCCGCACGTCGTCGAGCACCTGTTGCAATGTACGTGCCGGGTTGCGGCGGTCAAGCGTCTGCGCGAGCGCCTGGGAGAAGTAGCTGCCCGCCTCCCCGAAGCGGCAACGCTGACCCGCTCCGCAGCCTGTCACCACGACGAAGTCGCCGCCCTGCAGATAGGGCAGCATGCCACCGCGCACGTCGGGGGCGTGCGACTGGGCGGGGTCGTCCCTGCAGGCGTCGACGAAGAAGGCGACCAGCCTGGCCCGGCACCGCTCCAGCTGCGGAGGGACGAGCGGGACCAAGTCCTCGACGGCGGGCGCGGCCGCGCCAGGATCGCGGTCGGCGTCGCTGGGCACCAGATAGTCGGTGCCGTTGACGGTGATGCCGTGCCCAGAGAAGTACAGCAGCAGCACGCCGCCATCGGGGACCGCCTCGCAAGCCCGTTTGATGCGGGTCCTGATGCGGTTGCTCGTGGGCTCGTCGGCCCCTTCCACGCCAAAAGTCTCCACGCTGGCGTAGTCGGACTGCTCGAGCGCCTGGCGCATGGCGCGTACGTCCATTCTGACGGCGTCGCCGATGTCGCTGAACGCCGCGTCATCGCATCGGGGGACACCGATCAGGAGGGCATGGCGCACCGTCATGCACATACCTTGCCATGGCGATTCGCCGCTATACGAGGGGAATCAAGGTCTTGGTCAGCGTTCGATTGAGGGTGCACGCGATGATCGAAGGTGCGGTGCGACCCAGGGTGGAGATCTGTTCGCTGAAGGTCTCCAGGTGGGCTCGACCGCAGTTGAGCGACGGCCCGCCACCCGCTCCCCTGGGCGTTCCCTCGGATGGCGTCGGACCTGGGCGTCCCTGCACCTCCCGGCCGGAGGTGATCCGTAACTCGACCACCCTCATCACCCTCATCCCAGAGCTCTCCTCGCCGGGCCTCGCGCGGGAAAGGATGCGATGACGACGCAGCAACGCCATGATGCTCCTCGGGGAGCCCGATCCATCCGTCGGGCTCCCCCTCGCTGGTCACAGCCCTAGTCGGCAAGGGCGTCGGCGATTCTCCGCTTTGCGGCCTCGTCTTGGCCGACGATGCATTTGGCGTAGATGCGTAGGAGCACATCGACGCTGTGTCCAGCCCATTCGGCGACCTGGGGTGCGGGGACACCGGCGTTGAGCCACATGGAGACGCAGGCGTGGCGTAGGTCGTATGGACGCGCGACCAACGGTGAGGCGATCTCTTTGTCTGTCAGGACTGTCTTGCGGGCGGCCTTCCATGCACGCCGGTAGGTGATGAACGGCAGCTCGCCGACCTTGACCCCGTAGAAGAGACGGCCGTGCGGCCCTTTGTCGAACGTTGCGAGGTGGGCCCGCAGGATGCGTACCAGAGGCGGCGGGATCGGCACGCTCCGGCTGTGGCCGACCGCGCGGTGCTTGAGTGCCCGTTCCTCGCGTGCCGTGCCACTGTCCGTCCAGTCCCTGCCGGCGTATGGCGCTGCTCTGATGAGGCGGAGTTCCCCCCAGGCATTGCCGTGTTCCTCCATCTCGCCTGTTTCTGAGTTCCTGATAAGGGGTGGGAGGGTGACGTTGTCTCGGCGGAGGTTGATAGCTTCCTCTGGGCGTAGGGCGGCGTAGTACATGAGGGCGAAGAAGGCCACCAGGCGTTCGCCGCTTGGCTGCTGAGCGGCCACGGCCGCGAGGAGCGCCTTGGCCTGGCTGTGGTTGACGACGCTGCGCCGGTCTACCTCGTAGGCGTTGGTCGGTGGCTTCCACTTCAGGGTCTTGAGTGGGTTGGTGGGCAGGAGCTTGAGTTCTACGGCGTAGTCGAGGGCGTTGGACAGCAGCATGCGGTGCTTGCGGACGGTGCTCGGAGCGGCGCGCGTGCCGTCGAGCAGGGAGGTGGCGGACTCCAGGAGGTCACGAACTAGGCCTGCGTCGTCGATGAGGGCGGAGATGGACTTAGTGTTGTCGGCCAGCCAGCGCAGTGTGTCGGCGGCCTCCTCGGGGGCTTGCTGGCGTTGCTTGGTGTTGAAGCCCCAACGGTGCATGGCTGAGCGCAGAGCGCGGTCTTCCGGCTTGCCACGGGTCGTGGTGTACATGGCGGGTGTGGCGGCGGTGAGGGCGCGGGCGATGTCCTGGCGGTACTTGGCGGCGGCGTTCTTCCATTTCATGTCGGCGAACTTGCAGGCGAAGTCGTACCAGCTCATCTCTGGGCGGTCGGTGCGGGCCCAGGAGACGGGTTCGCCGGTGAGGGTGCTGAAGGCTTCGCCGTTGCGGGCGGCGGTGAGCAGGGCGCCGCGGAAGGTGTCGGCCTGGGCGACGAGCTTGAACGAGCGCTTCCAGGTCTTCGTGGTGGTCTGCCAGGCCACGCGGTAGGAGGTGACCTTGCCAGCCGCGTTCTTCCTCGTCTCGATGGCGTAGACGCGGACGTTGTAGGTGAGGTCCTTCATCAGGCGGCGTCCTCCATCGTGGCGAGCCAGCGGTCCAGGTCGGCACGGCGGATGCGCAGGTCGCCGTTGGGCAGCTTGAGGCAGCGCGGGGCGCGGCCCTTGGCTCGCCAGTCGTAGAAGGTCGAGCGGGAGATCTGGAGTTCGGCGCAGAGGTCGGCGAGGGTGAGCATGCCTCGGTGGGTGGTGCCGGTGGCCAAGTGCGGCTCCTTGCGGATCAGGTGGTTGGGTGTTCGGCCCCGTGCTTGGTGGCTGTGGGCCGGGAGTTGATCAGGACGAAGGAAGAAGAAAGAACAGGTCGGCGCATGGCGGAGCCGGGATGGTGGTGATCGGCTTCGTTCGTGGCCGACGAAGAAAGGGCTGTCCTTCTGGGAGAGCGTTGGCGCTGCTGCGTGCTGGGCTGCGTCGGTCATGAGGTCTTGTTTCTTCTTTGTTCGTCGGGGCTGGTGCGGCGGTAGCGGAGGGACGGGCGGCCGCCCGTGGGCGTGGTGAAGGTCTCGTACTGGCCGGTGGCGGTAAGGCTGGTCAGGAGCTCGTCGAGAATCTGTTTGGGGACGTTGCGGGAGAACAGGGCGCTGATCTCCGAGCGGGTCATGCCGGTGCCGGCGGCCTGGTCAAGGGCACGGCGGATGCGGTCGATCTTCGGGTCGCGCATCTGCTTGTCCAGGACGAACACGGCCGAGGCGATGGAGTAGCGGACCAGGGCCGCGGCTGCTCCCAGGTCGGTGGTGGTGATGTGGGTACGAGCGTCGAGGGCGGCGTACAGGGCGGCGATGCGCAGGCAGTACGGGGCTGAGCGGCGGGTGAACTCGGTCCAGGCGTGGTCTTCGTCGTCGGCGGCGGTGAACTCCTCGTACAACTCCGTGGACCACTGCGCGCGGGCGTCCTCGTCGAGGGCGATGCGCTTGATCTGGCGGGCGGCCTTGACGGCGTCGTGGAGCCGGCCGCTGAGGCGGGCCAGCAGGTCGGGGGCGACTCCTTCCGGGATGGGCAGGCGCTTGGAGCGCTCGACGTAGACGGGCAGGAAGCGGTTGTAGGAGCCGCCCGCCATGTCGGCCTCGGCCAGGCGCATGCGGAACTCTTTGGGCGTGATGTGGCCGATGATCGCGATGTGCGGGTTCGAGGCCCGGTAGGCGTTGCGGGTCAGTACGGCGAGCGTTCGGCCGTCCCATGCCTGGCGGAGCATCGTGCCGAGCGTCGAGCCCTCGCGCTTGGCGCGGGCCATGACGGTGGAGAACTCCGGCTCGGTGACCGACAGGCGCTTGTCCATCGTGCCGCCGGGGTCGTCCGGGCTGTCGGGGTCGCGGATGCGCTCGATCAGCCCTTCGCCGGAGGACAGGCCGGTGACGCACAGATCGCCGTAGCCGATGCCTGCGTGGTGCAGGAAGATCTCGGCGGTGTCGGTAGCCTGGCCCTTCCGGCCGGAGCCGGTGCGGCCGAACAGCAGCGGCCAGATCAGGAGCGGGTGGCGGGTGTTGCCGATCTGGACGTACGGGCCGGGGCCGATGACCGCACCGCAGGCGGACAGGGCGGAGACCAGGACGCCGACCGGGTCGGCCTCGGTGGACGGGTCGGCGACCTTCACCAACTCCCCCGGCAGCCCGTAGAACATGGCCGGGTCGGCGGCCGGCGGCGGGACCGGCAGGCCGAGGGGCAGGTCGCCGGACTGGTCGCGGTGCAGGCGGGTGATGGTGGCATGGGCGTCGAGGTTCTCCAGGATGGTGGTGGCGTCGAGTGGGTTGGTCATGCGATCCCCCGGCGTGGCTGGCGTGCTCCGGCGGTCAGGCCGGAGCGGATGGTGGCGGCGGCCTCTCGGGGGGACAGGCCGGCGGCTTGGGCGGCGGTGTGCAGGGCGTCCTCGGTCAGGCGGTGCGGCAGCAGGCCCGTGGCGACGAGTTGGCCGAGGGCGAACGCGGCGGCGTTCAGGGTGTGGTTGCGGGTTCCCGGCCCGGCGTCGAGGACGTGCTGCAGCTCGTTGTGGAGTGCGGTCGTCGCGTAGCCAGTGGACTGGTTGCCGAGGGCGGCCAGGACGTCATGGACCGAGACGTGGACCGCTTGGTGCTCGTGGTCGGTGCGGGCCAGCCGCTCTGCCAGCCAGGGCGGCAGCGGGGCGGGCTCGGCGGTGTGGATGGTGTCGTAGGTTCCGGTGCCGTCCGGGAGGTCGACGTAGCTGCCTGGTGCGACGACGTAGCCGCCGCTGGCGCGGGTGTCGATCAGCCAGCCCAGTCCTTGGCCCTTGGCGCCGGAGGTGTTGCCGAGTGTCAGCCCTTCGGGTGCGGTGAAGTACAGGTGGGTGCCGCCGCGCCGGGTCCGGACCTGGAAGGTCTCCAGGGGTAGCGGTTGGCCGGCCTGCTCGCACAGCAGGGCCAGGACGTCCGCCCCGTCGTTGACTCCAGGCTGGTTCCAGGGCGGTGGGGGCTGCTCGCCGTTCTTCGGGGTGTCCAGGTCGATGACGACGAGGTTCGACGGGCCGGTGGCGATGCCGATGTTGTACGCGGTGGCGGTCCAGAAGCGGCTGATGGTGTCGGCGTCGGTCGTGTGGTGTTCCTTCCACTTCCAGCCTTTGAGCGGCACCTTGTCCCCCGGCGCGAGCGGGAAGACGTGCCAGCCTCGGGCGGCGGCGGCCAGGGCGTAGGACCGCGTCTGGCGGGGCGGATGAGGTGTCATGCTGGTGGTTGCTCCTTGAGTCGGCCCCGCGGGGCCGGTGATCGGTTGGGGCATGGGCCCCGGCGTCGTGCTTGGTGGCTGTGCGCCGGGGCCGCTTCCGTCAGCGGTGCAGGTGACGGACGTAGTTCCAGACATGGCGGCCGAGACGCAGGCGAAGGCCGGTGGCGTCGCAGCGGCGGCAGTAGCGGATGCCCCGACGCTGCGGGAAGCGGCCTTTGCCCTGGCACTTGCGGCAGCGGCCGAACGGGCTCACGTAGCACTTCGCGGCGTAACAGAGCGTGCTGATGATCGTGGTGATAGCGACGAGCAGAGCGAGGTACACGACAGCCTCCTGGGCCGGTTTTCGGGCGTGGTCGAGGAGGGCCGCTAGCGTGCTAACGGCCTGGCCGGAGCGGATTTCTGGTGCTAGCGGGGGTGCTAGCGCTAGCAGGGTCGGCTACTAGCGCTAGCAGCCCGTGACGGGTCAGCCGGGGCGCTTCTGGCGGTTACGCTCGGCGATGGCCTCGGTGAGATCGTCGAGGCGGATGCCGCGTCGGGTGACGGGCTTTCCGTCGATGCGGCGGCCGATGTCACCGACCCGCAGACCGTGCGGCTTGAGCGCGCTGGTGAGCTGTTCGGACTTCCAGCCGGTGTAGGCGTCGGGACGGAGTTCGGTCAGGCGGGTGCACAGGGCTTCGTTCCAGGCCGCCGTCTCCCCGGCGGGCCAGACCTCGGCGAGGTCGGCCAGGACGTCGAAGACGGGTGCGTCCTCGCGGGCCTGGGTGCCGGGGTCGGGCAGGGTGCCGGCCAGGCCGCGGAGCCGCTTGGCGCGGACGATGACCTTGTCGGCGTCGGTCGTGTCGAGGTAGTAGGAGCGGCGGGCGGCGGGTTTGCCGAGGCCGGCGAGGATGCCCCAGCCGGCCTCCAGCACCGGCTGGAACACCGTGGCGCGGTACCCCTGCTTGTACATCGAGGTGCCGAGGATCATGTCGTTCGCGGTCTGGTCGGCGACGCTCATGCAGTAGCGGGTGTTGACGTTGCGGGTGATGCCGGTCGGCAGGCTGTCCTTGTCCGGGATCTGGGTGCCCAGGAGCAGGATCACGCCCAGGGCACGGCCGAGCTTGATGACCTTCTCGCAGATCTCGCCGGCTTCCTTGCCGTACTGCGGGTGCAGGAACAGCTCTTGGATCTCGTCCACGGTCACGATCAGCGGGTGCAGGCCCGAGCCCTTGAGCGAGGCCAGTTCGGGTGTGACCTTGTTCTCCGGGGCCTTGCCGAGGGCGTGGTAGTGGGCGATGCGCTTGGAGCGGCGTTCGCACTCCTTGTAGAGCCAGGCGAACATCGCGGCGCAGCGGGCGATCGTCTCGTCGTCGAAGCCGTTGCCGTACTCGGTGCAGACGGGTTCCAGGACCTTGAAGTCACCTACTCCCTTCAGTTCGTAGATGCGCAGCTCGGCGCGCGGGTCGAGGGCGGCGGCCAGGACCGCGAGCCTGAGCCCGAACGTCTTGCCGGAGCCGGGCTGCCCGCCGACGAGCCAGTTGCGGAACACCAGCTCGGCGTTGACGGTCTCCATCCGTGGTGTCGTGGCGAACGGGAACGGCTTGAACACGTCCACCTGGCCGTCGCGCAGCAGCGGCCAGGGCGGCTGCTTCATCTGCGAGGAGGGCTCGTAGCCGACCCACAGGGCGAGGCGGCCGGGGTGGCCGGCGGCTGGTTCGGGCCAGACCTGGTCCATGGGGAGGCGCATGGCTGAGGCGAGGCGGCCCCGGCGGGCCACCACCTCGGCTGCTTCCACCCCGAAGGGCAGGTCGATGATGGCCAGGTGGCCGGGGCCGTCGCGGTGGATCTCCTGCGGAAAGCTGATCGCGTTCGGATCCTTGCTGACGGCCTGGGTGATGCCGGAGATGCCGCAGTGGAGCAGCGCGCGGCGCACCAGCTCGGCGGTGAGCTTGCGGTAGCGCGGACCGTCGCTCACGCGGTCCGTGATCGGGCTGTCGGCAGGACGGCCGGCTCGGGCCAGCAGCGGTACGGCCAGCACCAGCGCGCCCAGACGGAACCAGCGAGGCACGTCGGCCACCAGCAAGGCCAGCAGCCCGCCCAGGGCGGCGATGGACAGCGCCAGCACGACCGACCAGCGCCAGCGGGACTGGCGTTGGCGCTGCTTGTCGAGCTTGAGCCACATCTCCGGGTCGTTGCGGTCGGCGGCGTACTGGCGCAGCACCCAGTTGCCCTCCTCCGCCGTCGCCCAGTGCAGCAGCCGGCCGATGGACTTGAAGACGCCGGGAACCGCGTACCAGAGCGCCTTGAGCAGGTACTTCGGTGAGCGAACGGCGTGGTAGCCCAGGACGTACGCGGTGTCGCGGGCCTGCCAGACGATCATCGCTCGGATGGACTGCCAGGTACGGAGCCAGGCGGGGATGATGGGCGCGCGACGCTGGCTGGTCCGTGCCGCAGGCGGTACCGCGTCCTCGTCGGGCGGGTCGACCGGCGGGCCGATGACGCGGTCGGCGATGTCGATGGACTCGTGGTCCAGGACCTCGTCGTCCGGCTCGTCGTCCGGCTCGGCGTCCTCGGTCTGGCGGGCACGCCGGCGGGAGTCGAGGGGGACGACCTCGGCATCGCCGTTCTCGTCCTTATCGCGGTCGGGCCACTCGAAGCCGTGCAGTTCGCGACCGGGCTCCGGACGGCGGTCGGGCTCGTGCGGTGTGTGGGTCATGATGAGTACACCTCGTGTGCCTTGGCGGTAGCGGGGTGGTGGGGCGCGGCCGCTGTTCTTGGCGGAGTGGAGGCCGCGCCCTGCTTCTGCGACGGTGTGCGGTCGGACCGCGCTTCGTCCGGTCGGTCGTCCGCGGTCGGACCCTGCGGTCCGACCGCCTCAGCGACAGCGGTCGGCGTGCGGTCTGGTGGTTCTGTCCGCAGGCGGGCCAGGAGTGCCCCCGCGCGGTCGGTGGAGACCGACTGACCGGTCTGCCGGATGGCGTCCCGAAGCCGGTCGCGGGTGAGCTGGACCTTGCGCGTCTCGTGGTCGGCGGCGATCTGCCGGCCGAGCAGCATCAGGTCGTCCACGTCGGCACGGGGTCGTCGGGCGGTCTTCTTGGTTGCCTTGTGCTTGGGCTTCGGTGGCAGGGCGGGACGCTCGGGCACAGGTGCGAGTCGGATCCGGTCGGGAGTCAGCTCGCCGAGCCGGTAGAGCGCTCGTTCGCGGCGAGTGGCCTTGAAGCGCCACAGCCGGCCGTACCGGTCCTGAAGGTCGGTGCGGGCGAGGATGCGGTCACGCTCGCGGCCGAGGGCGTTCGGGTAGGAACGGATCTCCCACAGCACCATCCGGCGCCACAGGGCGAACGTGGACGGGAAGGCCAGCACCCACCGGGAGAGCCGGATGGACTCCATGTGGTCGGGCCTGGTCAGGTCGGCACGCTTGCGGATGGCGTACGCACCGACCTCCACGGCCACCACCCACAGGCCGGGAAGCATCGCGTGGGCGATGATCCCGAACAGGGTGTCCTCGGCGGCCACGTTGAGATAGACCGTGGCGGCGGTCAGCGTCCATGGCACGAGCCGGAGCAGGCGAAGGCGCATGCCGAGCCTGGCCAGGACGATGTCGAGCGCCGAGAAGACCGCGATGCCGAGGTCGATCGCGAGTGGAACGATCCAGGCGAACCAGCCGAAGGACGGTTCGGCGGCCCTGGCCACCGTGGCGAAGCTGATGACGAAGCCAAGCAGGCCCAGGCTCGCCACCGCGGCGGCGGTGACCGAGACGGCGGTCTGTTCGCCCTCGCTCAGCGGACGAGGTCCGTAGACAGCGGCGGTCATCGGCCCCACCGTCCCCAGCAGCGCAGGCAGCCAGGCCGGTTGCACCAGTTGGCGCGGCGGCTGGACCAGACGCGGAGCACTTTGTCCGGCGATCCGGCGGAGTGGACGCTGAAGCGTACGACCTGGTGGATGCGGAACCGTTCCTGGGCGATGCGTACCAGCTCGCAGGCCAAGAACCCGGCGGCGAACATCACCAGATAGAGCAGAACAGTGATCATGCGGTTCTCCAGAGTGGAACGTGAATCTCGTGGTCGAGGTCGGCGGCGAACACCGAGCGGCGGCAGGCCGCGCAGTAGAACTGGACGGGGCCGCCGTCGAGCTGGGCCTTGCAGCGCGGGCAGCACGTGCCCGGCCATGGCGACAGGCGGATGGCGTTCATGTGACCTCCCTTCAGATGCCGGACTGTGAGCGGGCGAGGATGCGGCACATACGGCAGCCGGGCAGGCAACGGGTGCCGTGAGCCGTACAGACCTCGACCTGGCGACGGACGCCGCAGCCACGGCACCTGAACGGGCTAGGGGAGCGCCGGCCGCAGTCGGCGCACTGGAAGCGAGCCATCAGGCAGCCACCTCCCTCAGGTCGCGGAGCTCCTCGACGGTCAGGCCGGCCCAGACACCGGCCTCGGGAACCACGGCCAGCGCGTACGCCAGGCAGGTCGCGCGGGCCGGGCACTCGGCGCACAACGCCTTGGCCTTCGCCTCGCGCGCCTCCCGGACGTCGTCCGGCTCGGGCTCGAACAGGTCGGGGCCGGTGAAGAGCTCGGCGTCGTCGCTCTCGCAGGCCGGGTCGGCGTTCAGCAGAACATCACGAAGGTCGGACAGCTGCTCGTCGCCCCGGCTGGTGGTCATCTCGTTCATCGGCGCACCCCCAGCAGGGTGGCGAGGGCCTCGGCGACGGCGAGCTGGTGGCAGGACGGGCAGATCGGCGGAGTGGGCGCCTCCTCGGCCGGGTCGATCTCCTCGGCGCCACCGCAGACGAGGCAGGTCCATTGGATGGCGGACCAGGTCACGGCCCGCATGGGCAGGCCGATGTCGGACGTGGGCTGTGTGTTGCTGGACCCGTGGGTCATAGTTGAGACACCTCTTCTAAGGGGTGCCGGGGCGCGGATCAGGTTTGGCGACTTTGGGCCGCGCCCCGGCTTCTTCCGTTTGGTGTGGTTCAGCCGAGTCCGTCGCTGAAGACGGTCAGGGCTTGGGCGATCTTCTGTACGGCGTCCATGGCGGTGTTGACGGCGGCCGCGGCCTTGTGCGGCTGAGTGACCACGAAGAAGGCCGTGACGATCATCAGCACCGTGGGCAGGAAACGGCGGGGTCGGAGAGCAGGCATCGAGCGGTGTCCCTTCTGGTCGTCGCGAAGCCTGTTTCTCCTGGTGGCAGCCCCTCTCATGAGAGAAGCCGTCCTGTACAGGTATAGAACAGGCTTGGCGGGTCCGTCAAGGTCCTTTCGGGACCCGCCGTGTTCGTGGCACCAGAAAACCGCGCAGGTCAGGGGGTACGGCAGCGTTCAAAAGACGGTGCAATTGAGCGAAGGGGGGTGCACTGCGACCCGGAGGGGGTGCAAACTGTCTGCGACATTATGATCACCCAGGGTTGTGAAGCCGTTGCGCGACGGGAGTGCCATGAAGCTCCGAGAGCCGAATCACCAGCTCGCGGCGGTCATGGCGAGAGCCGCTTGCTCGAACAAGGCCCTGGCACGACGGGTGCAGGACGTGGCCGCGACTCACGGCGCCGACATCCGCTGCGATCACGTGTCGGTGAAACGCTGGCTGGACGGAATGCACCCCCGCGGACTGACGCCGCACTTCATCGCCGAGGCCCTCGGCCGCAAGCTGGGCGAGCGAGTGAGCGTCCGCGACATCGGCATGATGTACGCCGAGGCGACGCCCTTCGTCGTCCCCTCCCAGCAGCAGGCCGGCGGCTTCGCTGACGATGTGACGGTCCTGATCTCAGGAGATCTGTCGTCGAATCCCCGCGTGGTGGAGAGCGAGGTGTCCCCAAACACCTGGAACGACTCCATGGTCACGTGGCTGGTGACGCCTGAAGGCTCGGTACGGTCGTGCGCCGAAGGCCGCCTGATCACTGCGGGCTGCGTCGAGGCCGTCCGAGAGACGACCGCCCTGTTCGCCAAGCTCGACTATCGGTTCGGCGGCGGACACGCCCGCTCCACGGTCGTCCAGTACATCGCCATGGAGATCGAGCCGCTGCTCAAGCACGTACGCCCGGACACGACGCTCGGCAGGCAGTTCCTCTCGGAGACGGCGGCCATGCTGCGACTGGCCGCCTGGATGGCCTACGACACAGGGCTGCACGGCCTGGCCCAGCAGTACATGACCAAGGCGCTCACGCTGGCCCGCGAGGCAGGCGACCGGATGCTCGGCGGCCGCATCCTGGCCGGGATGAGCCACCAGGCCAACTACCTCGGCCACTACGGCATGGCCGCGAACCTCGCCAGGTCCGCCCGCATGGGCGCCGAAGGCGCGTCCACTCCGACGGCCATGGCCCTGTTCAACGCGATGGAGGCTCGCGCACTCGCGTCCCAGGGCGACGAGTCCGGCTGCAGCCGCGCACTGGGCGAGGCTGAGCGATGGTTCGAGCGCCGGAATCCCGAGGACGACCCGGTCTGGCTCAAGTACTTCGACGAGGCCGAGCTGGCGGCCGAGTTCGCCCACTGCTTCCGTGACCTCGGGCATCACCACCAGGCCCGAGACCGCGTACTGGAGAGTGTGGAACTCTCGGAAACCCTCTACGTGCGAAGCCTCTCCTTCGTGCGGACCATTCTCGCCACGAGCCATGTCGCCGCCGGAGACCTGGAGCAGGGCATCGCGATCGCCCGCGAGGTGGTAGCCACAGTGGCGGATCTCCGATCGACTCGAACGCGGCGGTACGTCAGGGAGTTCATGAACAAGCTCGCGCGCTACCAGGACGATCCACTCGTACGGGACTTCAAGACCTTCGCCGAGACGCGACTCGTCCAAGCACGTTGCGAGACTCTCGTCACGAGCTAGCCGTCAAACGGAATCGCTCCGGCGGCTGGTGGAGTACTCCGGGGCGCGATTGTGGATGGACGTGCTGTCCTCACCGAGCCAGAACGCGGCAACCCATCGGGGCGGCACTGCAGGGTCTTACCGAAATGTCGTCGCCCTCTGAGATGCTGCGGCAGCGAATCCGGTGATCCGGTGTTGGGCGTTGATCTGGAAGATGCACAGGTGTGGTCCGTGCGTCAGGAGAGGTCGCTTGCTCTGAACGGCCTCGGCTACTGACGGCGTTGCCGTTGCGGTTCTTGCGTCTGGAGAGGTGGTGCGGCGTTGGAGGCTGTGGACGAAGTGCCGTGGGCGCGACTGGGCTACTGGCCCGATGGCCCGGATGCGGTGCCCGAGCTCCTGAGGGAGATCGCGGCGGCACCTTCGGGTATGCGGGAGGGGTCGCCGGTAGGACGGCTGTGGAATGGCTTGTTCCACGACATCGCGTGCCAGGAGGTGTACGCCGCGGCTCCCTACCTGGTGCCGTACCTGATGGAGTCGGTCAGGGTTGCGCGGCAGCCTCACCGTGGGCTGATCGTGGACCTGATGACCGCCATGGCGAAAGCTCAGCCCCATCGCAACGTGTTCCGGGATCCCGCCGCCGGTCCCGAGCCTGACCACGCGGCTCTCGCCCGGAATGCCATGGTCGAGCACGTCGACACGCTCGTGCGGTTGCTGAACGATGTCTCTCCGAACGTCGTGGCGAAAGTGGCACGTCTGCTGGCCTGCCTGCCGAAGGCCATGCCGCAGAGTGTTCCTGCGTTGCGCGCGCGGGCCGAGAAGGCGGCGAGGCGGCCGGGTGACACCGGAGCGGCTGCTTGCGTACTGGCTGTGGCATGGCTGGCGGCGGCCGATCACGCAGCGTGGTTCAACAGCCTGCTCAGCGACCCCTCTGTGCATCGCGACCTGCGAGCCACCGCCGCGGCGGGGCTCGCCCTGTCGGATCCCACAGCGGAACCGGACGACGACGCGCTGATCAAATTAATGGCCGACGTACACGCTGACGCCGGTTCGGTGCTGGAGCGCTTCGTATGGCACGGCCTCGGAATCACGCCCCTCAATACGGCGCTAATAGGGGCGGAACATTGGCAGCGGGAAGTGACCCGCGATCTGCTGCTCCGTCCCGGACACCAAGCGGTCGACCGAGGTCTGCACAGTGCCCGGGAGGCGATCTGGCACTGGCGCGCCGCGCCGGCAGAGTTGCTTCCGCTGCTTGCCGACCTGGCGCGTGATCTGGTGTCCGTATCACGGCCCAAGAACAGCCAACAGGACGCCCTGAGATATGCAGTTCAGCTGATCGCCGGCTCCGGCCAAGCCGCCGCGGCGTACGCGGACGTGCTGGCAGCGATGCTCACGGGAGAACCCGCCGAACCGTGGCCGGAAGCAGTCGCTCCTGCCGTAGAAGGGCTGGCCATGCTCGGCGATGGCCGCTGCATCCCCTGGCTTATCGCCGCCTTCCAGGACCAGCACGGCCACGTCAAACACCTCAACGTCCGAGACATGATCCCAGCCCTGGTGGTGCAAGCGGATGCGCTGATCCCGGCATTGAAACACTATCTCGGTCCTTCGGACACAAACGGCACCATGCAATACGTCGACTGCTGCGACGCGCTGATCTCGTGGGGAGCGGCAGCAGCGCCCTTGGCACCGGCGATCACCGCCCGCTTGGCACCGATGTACCTCTCCGTTGTGCTGCCGCTGTTCGGCGCAATGGGCCCGGCCGCCGCCGACGTCGAACCTCAGATACGTGCTCTGCTCGACGACGAGCGTGACCAGCACGAGGCGGCCTGGGCACTGTGGAGAATCACCGGCGACCCTGGACAGGCCCCGGCACTGCTGACCGAACACCTCGAACGATACGGCGGCCATGCCGCTCGTGATGTCGCCCCCATGCTCGAACAGTTCGGTCCCGCCGCCACCATCGCCGCGCCAGTGCTGCGCCGACACTTCTACGATGCCGAGCATGGCCACCTGTACGACCGAGTCGCGATCGCCCGAGCTCTCTTCGCGATCACCGGCGACAGCGAAGGGCTCGTCACGCCGCTGTTGGAGGCCATCACCGCCAGGCCACTGTCGGATCTGGGACATCGATGGGTTCCCTCTGAACTCCTCGCTGTCGAGGCGCTGGGCAGGATCGGCTCAGCGGCAGAAGCGGCCGTACCGGCACTGGAGACCATCGCATACGGCCGGGCTCGCGTGACGGACTGCGACGTTTGGGCCGACGAGCACTACCAACAGACCGCCCGGTCCGCGCTGGCTTCCATCAACCAGAGCAACCCCTAGTTGATCGTGCCAGGCCGGCGGATAACAGGCCTCAGAAGGGCCGCCAGGCACGCGGCAGAACTTCATGGCGTAGAGATGCGATGCGGCGGTCGAATTCAGCGCGAACATCCTGACCATGTTCCACGTTCTGCATGAGCCAGGTGGTCATGGTGATCTCGCGAATTCGACGCAGTGTATGCAGTCCCGGCCACTCCGCTATGCCGAAGCCGTAGGCATCCACAGCCTGTGCGTACTCCTCGTCGTCGAGCCATCGAAAGCCCTGGAAGGGAACCCCGATGGCCGTACTGAGATCCCACTCGCGTGGACCGAACGCGAATCGCTCGAAGTCGAGAAGAATCACGTTCCCATCCGTGCGGCGCAGCAGGTTGCCCTTGTGGGCGTCGCCGTGAATGTGGCCGGCGGGTAGCGCGAATTCCAGGGCGTTGTATTCGGCGTAGAGCTCCTTGACGCGTCGACGCAGGAACTCGATGTCGCCTTCTGAAATGCTCTGGGCGCAGTCCAAGCGGTCCTCTACTCGGCCCAACGGGTCGAACAGCGGCAAGACCAGGTCCACCGGTTTGGGCAGCGCGTGCAGTTCCTTCAGCATCACTGCCAAGTCCCTGAAGCCCGGCGATGGGCCGTCACTGTCCACGTGCTGCCAGAACGTGACCACGCGCCCCTCTTCGATGAGTGCCTGGGGATGGTCAGAGAGGAGCTTCACGCCCGGGAAGTCGACCGCTTCCAGCCAGCGCGCGATCGCGACCTCCTTTCGGACGTCACTCAGGAGATCCACGCTGCGAGCGATTCTCACCACCACCGGAGCGGATGCGAGGCGGAACAGGATGTTCTCCCCCACTCGCAGAGGAACCGCGTCCCGGCTGTCCAGTCCGACGTCATGGCAGGCCGCCATCAGCGCCATTTGTGCGTCCTGCAGAGAGAAGCCTCGTGCGGTGTGGGACTCCGTCATGAACTAGCCCTCGCTGTTCCTGTCTGAAGGTGGTGGCTTGGTGGCCACGAACCGGCCCTTGCTGGGGATGACGACGATCAGGCCCTCCTGCTGAAGCAGTTCCAGGGCCTTGCGTACCGTGATGCGTGCGGTGCCGAACCTTGCCGCCAGGACAGGTTCGCCAGGCAGGCGGACGTCCGGGGCAAACTCGCCGGCCTTGATGGCGGCGCGGAGCTGGTTCGCCACGTCTTCGTAGCGGGTGCTCGGCTGTACGTCCGGCGCGGCTTGGCCCTGCACCCTGCGGCCTCGTCCCATCTGGCTGACGACCAGGCCCTCACGCTCCAGCTCCGCGAGCGCCTGGCGGACGGTGCCGCGAGCCACGCCGAACTCGGCCATCAAGGCCGCCTCCGACGGGATCATTCCGCCTGGCGGGTACTCCCCCGTTGTGATCCGGCGGCGGAGGTTGTCGGCCATGGTGGCGTACGTGGGCTGAGCTTTGCCTTGCGTCATGGGGCTCCCTTGCGAGCAGCAACAAGACTCAAGGCTAGGACGACGGGGCCTGAGCGGGTTCGCGTGTCTCTTCACAGAGGCCGTCAGGTACATAAGCTCACTTCGCCCGAGAGGAGCTGTGCCCAGATGCGATCTGCTGCCTGACGTCGCCATGGGCCGGCGTACGTCACGCGAGGAGGTGCCGTCCGCTCCGTTCGGCGGATTCGATAGCTGCCCCCGGACGCCACTAACTCGTAGACGATCGGCTGGCATGCGCATGTGTAGTCGAGCGTTCGGGACTGCGCCGGCTTGTCTGTCGTCCAGTCGAGGAACGATGTCCTGCCGTGGGCGAGGCGTGGTGGGTGCGGAGCGAACCCCGGACATGGCCACGCATCCTTGTCCAGAACCGGAGGCCGAGTCGGGACGCCGTCAGAGGCCCTCCCGGTCTTCGTGGCTTCATTGCGCGGCATCCATCGCTCCAGCTCTCCGGCCGAGCATCTGGTCAGTACGCCCCGAGACGTCTTCCAGTTCCTGAGCGGCGGGCACCACGCGGAGCTTCGCGGGACCGGCGGCGGGTTGGCTCATCGGGGGTGCGCCTCCTGCTGCAGGACGTCCCGGTACGACTCGCCGAACCAGATCTTGAAGTCGGCCGCGGCATCGCCGGGATTGTCGCTGGAGTGGACGAGGTTGCGGATGAGCCGCCCCTCGGCAGCGGCCTTCTCAGCGCTGTCGTCGCCGTAGAAGCCGCGGATCGTGATGGACGGAGCACGAGACGGGTCGTAGTGACCGAGCAGGTCCCGTACCTGCTGGGCGGTGTCGTTCGTCTCCCCGTGGGCGAGTGCCACCGTCACGGTGGAGCCGACGTAGTGATCGATGAGGTCGGCACGGACGTCGAACGGGAAGCGATGCCGCAGCTCCAGCATGTCGGCGTAGTGCGCGAGGATCTGCCGGGCGGTGACGATCACTTCTCGGGTCCGGACGATAGTCACAGTGCCGGCGATCCATTGGAGGATCGGCCTGACGAGCCCGCGGTCCGTCGCGTCGGGCTTGCACATCACGACTGTCCAGCGGCCCCAACCACCTGGCGGCTCATCGAAGGTAGGCACTGCCATGCCTCCACCTGCGACCGACGCAGGCCACGCTGGGTTGCCGTCCTCCAGGCGGGTCACGAATGGCCGCATCATCCGGCCCTCCACAGGGAATCGGTATGCCGCGCTGAGCCGATGCGCAGCTGCCAAGCGCCAGCATCATCGGCATGGTCACTGCCCAGGTCCAGAAGAGGATGTAGGGGGTCGAACGCGAGGATGCGCTCCCATAGCCCTTGAGGAGTAAGTGCCTTCCGGTAGCCACCGTCCTCGGCCGTTTCGCCCAGATATGCGGCGGTGAACCGCTGGCTGCCAGATTCCCAACGTACGAGCCATTGGCCACCCGCGTGGTGTTGCAGGTGGGCGGCCCACGCCCATCCGAGTTCGTCCGGGACGAACGACAGGCCGCTCGCGAAGGACGGAGGGTCGGTGTTCATGAAACCTCAGCGGATGTCATGGGGACGGAAGCTGATGCGAGAGGCCCATCTGCGGGAGCTGGCCGTCGCTGCGCAGCGAGACGACCGGCGGTGTGTCCGCAGTCGGCGCTTCGCCCTCGTCGACGGCCCACACCTGTGCCTGCCAGACCACTTGGGTGACGCCCTCGTTGGCCGACGTACTCATCGCGGTCATGAGGAAGAGGCGTGCAACGGCGTCGTACCGGTCGGTGGGCAGGTCGAGCGTGCCGCTCAGCTGCCATGTCCGGCCGGCATCGCTCGACACGAGAAGAGCGAGCAGCGCCGATCGCCTCGGTAACACGGACGCCTCGGCCGGCTGATGGAAGGCGGGGCGGAGGGCCGCGTTGCGGGCCTGCATCGTGTTCTACTCCTCACTTACGGTGACGGTTCTCCTCCACCTTGGATTCGTACGGCTCAGGCGGGAACACCAGCGAGGCAGGCAGTCAAGAGTCAGACCGCGGTCAGATCTCGGTCAGCTAGGCCGTGTTTCGAAAGATCACGTGTGAGGCGTGTCGGTGATCGTTGAACGAAGAGGTCTCCGGTAGTTGGTTCAACGACCAAGAAGAACGAAACACCGGAG
>NZ_BMRC01000040.1 GCF_014648435.1 Nonomuraea spiralis | reverse complement strand
AACGTCGTGCACAGCCAGGAGCACGGGGCCGTCTGGATCGCCTTCCGGCCGGGGTTGCCCAAGGAGCAGCTGGACGTGCTGCTCAAGCAGGCCCAGGGGCGCGATTTCGTGGTGGTGTCGCCGTACACGGGGCTGAGCGCTCCGGTCGTGCTCAGCGCGTGGGGCAGGCAGCTCAGGCTCGACAACGCCGACGACCCGCGGCTGACGGCGTTCCTGCGTGCCAACATCAACGGCCCCGGCACGCCCGAGCCGGGCGCGTCCTGCAGCGGCGGGGTCGGGGAGCCGTCGGCATGAGGTTCCCGGCGGTGTTGTGGCGGCGCGGGGTGCTGGTGGCGGTGATCGCCGTGCTGACGCTGGCGGTGTCCGGGCTCGGCGTGCGGTTGTGGTCCGCGGGTCCGCCGGGGGACGAGTCGCTGGAGGCCGGGTTCGCCCGGGACATGCAGGCCCATCACGCGCAGGCCGTGCAGATGGCGCTGATCGTCCGGGACCGGACCGGCGATCGCGAGGTCAGGACGCTGGCCTACGACATCGCGACCACCCAGCAGCAGCAGATCGGGCAGATGTACGCCTGGCTGGACGTGTGGGGTCTGCCGCAGGCGTCGGTGGAGCCCCGGATGGCGTGGATGCGGCAGGGCCACCAGAACATGCCCGGCATGGGGCAGGGATCCGCGCAGATGTCCGGCATGGGGCAGGGGTCCGTGCAGATGCCCGGTATGGCGACCCGTGAGCAGCTCAAGCAGCTGGAGCAGGCGAGTGGCAAGGAGGCGGAGATCCTGTTCCTGCGTCTGATGATCCCGCATCACCAGGGTGGTGTGCAGATGGCTCAGGCGGCGCAGGGGAGCGGCCAGCCGCAGGTACGGCGGATGGCGGGGTCGATCCTGGCGGCCCAGAAGGCGGAGATCGAGCTGATGCGCGGCATGCTGGCGGCACGCGGCGCGGCCGAGAGTCCTTCCCCCTCCGGCTGAGAGCCGTCACCCTGGTCGTGACGGCCGAGGCCGTTTCTACGTGCCGTAGAAGCTGGTGTATCGTCGGGCCCCGAAAGAGGTGTCTCCGTGTTCGAGATCGTGTCCGCTCTTGTGCCTCCCATCGTGGTCGGGGGCGCTTTCATCGCCGGGGTCGTCCGTCTGGTGCGTTCCGAGAGCCGGGCCAAGGAGACCGAGGGCCGCGTCGCGGACGTCGTACGTCCCGAGGAAGGCCAGGGCGACGGCCCGGCACGATCCACCCCATGACCGGCGACGCGACGCCGGGCGAGCAGCGGACGGCCCTCACCGCACGGTCCGGCCCGGTCGCGGCCGTCCCCCGGCAGGCGGTGCCGGAGGCCGAGCGGGTCGTGCCGATCAAGAAGCGCGATCCCTTCCTCGACAACGTCAAGTTCCTGGTGATCGCGCTCGTGCCGACGGGCCACGCGCTCGTGCCGACGCTGGCGGCCGACTCGGCGCGGGCCATGTACATCTTCATCTACACCTTCCACATGCCGCTGTTCGTACTGGTCAGCGGCTATCTGTCCAGGAACTTCTGGAACTCCGACGCCAAGACCAACAAGCTCGTCGACACCTTCGTCGTGCCGTACGTGATCGTCGAGGTCGGCTACGCCGCGCTCCGCTACGCACTGGGCCAGAAGTGGAGCCTGACGATCATCGATCCGGCCTGGCTCAACTGGTACCTGCTGGCGCTGCTGTTCTGGCGGTTGTCCACACCGGTGTGGAAGCGGATGAAGTACCCGGTGCCGGTGGCGATCGTGATCTACCTGGTCGCCGGGTTCTCGGAGATCTCCGGCGACTTCAGCATGGACCGCTTCTTCGGCCTCATGCCCTTCTTCGTCATCGGGCTCGTGATGCGCCCGGAGCACTTCGACCTGCTCGGCAGGCGGTGGGTCAAGCCCGTCGGCGTCGCGGTCCTGGCCGGCGCGGCGGCCGTGGCGCTGTACGTCGCGCCGCGCGCCAAGCTGAGCCCGTTCTACTACAAGGCCAGCTTCAAGACGCTCGACCTGTCCTGGTACACCGGGCTGGGCCTGCGCGCGGCGCTCCTGGTCTGCGCGCTGGCGATGTGCCTGGCCGTGCTGGCGCTGGTGCCGAGGCGCGAGACCTGGTTCACCGAGCTCGGCACCCGCACGCTGTACTGCTACCTGCTGCACGGCGTGGTCGTCCTCGTCGCCAAGGAGCAGGGGGGGTTGTCCTTTCCCTGGCTCTTCGGCCCGCTCGGCGCCCTGGCCATCCTGTCGAGCTGCTTCGCCCTGACCATCGTGTTGTGCCTGCCGCAGACCCGCGACCTGTTCAAGTGGGTGCTCGAACCCCGCCTGACCTGGCTCTACCGGCGTCCCTCGAAGTAGCCCTCAAGTGGGGTCCGGGCTCCACGGAAGGCGATTCCGCCCTGCGGCGAAGTATGGGTGACCGCACCCATCACCGATAAGGCGGACCATGCCGGAGACGACAACGTGACCGCCCGAGCGGACGGACAGGTGACCGACGCCGAACTCGCCGCCGCCTGCCGGAGCGACCCCGAGCTGTTCACCGCCGTGCACGACCGTTACCACCGGGACATCTACCTGTACGTGGCCGGCCGGCTGGACACCCAGATCGCCGAGGACATCACCGCCGAGACGTTCCTGCTGGCCTTCGACCGGCGCGACCGGTTCGACCCGGGGCACGAGAGCATGCGGCCCTGGTTGTTCGGCATCGCCACCAACCTGATCGCCAGGCACCGGCGCAAGGAGATGCGCCACTACCGGGCCCTGGCCCGGCTGGCTCCCGAACCCCTCGCGGAGGGCCACGAGAACCGGGTCGTCGCCTCCGTCGCCGCGCAGCGCATGCGGCCGCACCTGGCCAAGGCCCTCGCCGCGCTGTCCGACGGGGAGCGCGACGTCCTGCTCCTCGTGGCACTCGGCCAGCTCAACTACGACGAGGTGGCCGACGCGCTCGGCATCGCCACCGGCACGGTCGGATCCAGGCTCAGCCGGGCGCGCAGCAAGATCCTCGCCATCGTCGACAAGGAGACAACCCATGGATGACCTGGACGCCCTCGCCACCCTGCTGACCAAGTCCGAGCCGTCCGCCGAGGCCGCCGGCCGCAGCAGGGGACGGCTCCAGGAGCGGATGCGGGGCCGCCGCCGCTCCAGGTGGCTCGCGCCGGGGCTCGGCCTGGCCGCCGCCGCGGCGGCGGTCGCCGCCGTGCTCGTGACGGGCGTGGCCGCGCCCGAAGGCGTACCGGCCGCCTCCGGCAGGGAGGTGCTGCTCATGGCCGCCGTCAGCGCCGAACGCACCCCCCAAGGCTCCGGCACGTACTGGCACGTCAGCCGCACGATGGAGGGACGGGACCCGACGGTGACGGAGAGCTGGACCACCCGCGACGGACGGCGCTGGTCCAAGGACGGGCCGGGCTCCCCTCCCGGCGTCGTCGTGCCGGCCGTGGCGTCCTTCTCGCTCAAGGGCGCGAAGGTGGACCTCGCCTACCTCGAAGGGTTGCCGACCGATCCGGAGGAGCTGAAGGCCGGCATCGCCGCGCTTCAGGGTGACGAGCGCGCGATGTTGCCGTCCGAACAGCGGGGCGATCCCCTCCTCCCGCTGATCGCGCTGATCTCCGAGCTGCCCGCGCCGCCGAAGGTCCGTTCGACGGCGTTCCGGCTGCTCGCCGAGATGCCCGGCGTGCGGAGCGAGGGCACGGTCGAAGGCGGTCAGAAACTGCTGATCCCTGATGAGATCTGGCCGATCAAGCTGGTCGTCGATCCCGGGACGGCCCGGGTGACCCGTACCAACTTCCTTCTCGGCGGCAACGGAAGCTTCAGCTTCTCCAACGGATGGATCGCGGTCACCACCGGCTGGACGGACGAGCCTCCTCGTTAGGACGGGCCGGGCCTCATCCGTTCAGGGCCATGGCGGGGTCCAGGGGGATGGGCGTGAACATCGGCGGCTCCTCCTCCGGCGTCAGCGCCGTGGGGCCGTAGATCCAGTCGGTGAAGGAGTAGTCGTAGGTGTCGCGGGCGCGCAGGAGCGTGTTGCGCCGGAGGCGGGCGACGCCGTCCAGATGCCACAACTCGCCCCAGGCGCGGGCCGTGGCCAGCACGCGACGGCAGTGCTCGGGGCGGACGGCCTCGTAGGCCGCCAGGGCTCCCCGCCAGTCGATCGAGCCGTCGGCCGCGCGGCGGGCGGCGACGTGCCTGGCGAGGACCCAGCCGTCCTCGATGGCCATGATCGCGCCCTGTGCCATGTACTGCAGCGGTGGATGGGCGGCGTCGCCGAGCAGCGCGATGTTGCCGTCCACCCAGGTCATGATCGGGTCGCGGTCGAACATCCGCCACCAGCGGTCTCGCCACATCAGCGGGATGCCGGCCCGGACCTCCCGGCAGGTCGCGTCGAAGGCGGCGTCCAGCTCGTCGGGGGTGCCCCAGTCCGCCTCGCCCGCGAGGGCCTTGGGGGACTCGAAGACCGCGACCTGGTTGAGCATCTGGCCGCCGCGCAGGCCGTACTGGACGAAGTGGCAGCGCGGGCCGACGTGGACGGAGACCTCGCTGAGGTCCACGTCCCGGCCGGCCTGCCCGATGGGCACCGCGGCCCGGTAGGCGACGTAGGAGGAGTTGACCGGTTCGTCCTCGATCAGGAGCCGGCGCGCGACCGAGTGCAGGCCGTCGGCGGCGATCACGATCCTGGCCTCGTCCGTACGGCCGTCCGCCAGCAGCACCCGGGCGCCGGACGCGGTGTTCTCGTAGCCGTCGACGCGGGCGTCGGTGACCAGCTCGACGCCCGCGGCCCGGCAGGCACGCAGGAAGACGCCGTGCAGGTCGCTGCGGTGCACCACCATGTACGGGAAGCCGTACTCGCGTTCCAGGTCCACCAGGTCCAGGCGGGTCAGCTCACCGCCGTCGACGGCGTCGCGCATCACCATGCTCCGCGGCAGCACGCCGAGGCTCTTGACCTCCTCCAGCAGGCCGTAGTCGTGCAGGATCCGGGTGCAGTTGGGCGCGATCTGGAGACCGGCGCCGACCTCGCCGAACTCGCGGGCCTGCTCCAGCACGCGCACCCGCAGGCCCTCGCGGGCCAGGGCGAAGGCCGCGCTCAGGCCGCCGATCCCGCCCCCGACGACCAGGACGTCGGCGGGGGCGGCGGGGTTCGCGGAGATGGGGGAGGTGGCCACGGTGCTCTCCTTCGAAGCCGGGACGTTCACAACCACGCCGGCAGGGAGGGCGCGGGCGAGCCGTCGGAGTCGGTCAGGTCGTGCGGCCGGCCCGCCAGGTACGCCGCGACCCCCGCGAGCGGGCCCTCGACGGTCGTGGGCCCGCCCTCGCCGGGCAGTTCCCAGCGGTCGCCGGTGTCGGCGGCCGACAGGACGACCGCGGGCCCGGCGGCGGCGGCGCGCTTGGCGGCGACGTCGTCGGCGAGGGCGGCCAGGAACCCGGCCGGCAGGCCGGCGAAGGTGAGCCCGGTGGCCAGGTCCACGGCGTGGACGCAGACCTCGCGGGAGCGCAGCCACAGGATCTCCGTCGCGGGGACGGTCCGCCCCTGCGCGGTGACCACCTCGGCGCTCCAGCGGTCGCCGTCCAGCTCCGCGACGTCCGCGGCGAGCCGTTCCGCCGACGAGCGCAGCCAGGCGTCCAGCTCGGCGGCCGGCCTGCGGGAGCCGGCCTCGATGTCGGCGTCCCGCTGCCGGCGCGAGGAGTACATCGGGGTGCGCTCACCGGTGGCCGCCCAGCGCACCAGGTTGCGCAGGGCGTCGGCGTTCGCCGCGACGTGCGCCACCAGGTGCTTACGGGTCCAGCCGGGCAGCCCGGAAGGGGCGAGGTACTGCTCCTCGCCCCACCCGGCGACGGCGTCGAGCAGCAGCGCGGTGCCCGTCGCGGTCCAGCTCAGGGTGTCGTCGAAGGTACGGCGCATCAGGCGCCTCCGTCCTTCACCACGGTGTTGTCGAGCCGCCCGATGCCCTGGATCTCGGTGACGACCCGCTCGCCGCCCGTCAGGTAGAGCTTGGGGGTACGGGCGTGGCCGACGCCGCCGGGGGTGCCGGTGGCGATGAGGTCGCCCGGGTTGAGTCGCACGACGGTGGAGACGTACTCGACCAGCGCCACCGGGTCGAAGAGCAGGTCGCCGGTGTTGTCCTGCTGCATGACCGTGCCGTCGACGCTGAGCGTGACGTCGAGCTCGGGGCGTACGCCGCCGGGCAGCTCGTCCGGCGTGACCAGGTAGGGGCCGACGGGCGTGGAGGAGTCCCACATCTTGCCCTGCAACCACTCGCGGGTGCGGAACTGCCAGTCGCGGCAGGTGATGTCGTTGAGCACGGTGAACCCGGCGATCGCGGCCTCGGCCTCGGCGCCCCTGGCGCGGCGGACCGGCTTTCCGATCACGACGGCCAGCTCGACCTCCCAGTCGAACTCCGCGGTCTCCTCGGGCCTGGCGATGTCGTCGGTGGCCCCGACGAGGCAGTCGGCGAACTTGGCGAACAGCGTCGGGTGTTGCGGCAGGTCGCGGCCCATCTCCTGGATGTGGTTGCGGTAGTTCAGGCCCACGCAGACGACCTTGGATGGCTGCGGGACGACCGGCGCGAAGTCGGCGCCCTCGGCCGGGTAGGTCGTGGCCGGGTCGGCGGCGGCGGCCCTGGCGGCCCAGTCGTCCTGGGCCAGGAACTCGCCGAGATCGGCGGCTCCGAGGTCGACCAGCCGGTCGCCGTCGAGCCGTACGGCGCGGGTCGAGCCGTTGACGCGGACAGTGGCGAGCTTCATCGGGCGTTTCCTTCGGTACGGGGGTCATGGTGGGTGCGGTTGAGCCGGAGAGCTTCGAAGACCGGGCTGTCGCTGAAGCGGAACAGGTCCAGGGCGCCGGAGTCGGAGTCGGTGGAGCCGGCCTCCGACCGGGCCGAGAAGGGCTGCCAGGACGGGACGCTGAACAGGTCGCCGCGGGTGACCGTCCAGGTCCTGTCGCCGACGGTCACGCTGCCGGAGCCGTCGAAGACCTGGTAGACCGACGAGCCGGTCTCGCGTACCGGGGCGGTCTCGGCGCCGCGCGCGATGCGGTGCATCTCGGCGCGCAGCGTGGGGAGCACGTCGGCCCCGGTGGCGGGGTTGGTGTAGCGGACGGCGGCGTGGCCGGGCTCGACGACTCCGCCGTGGCCCTCGGCCCCAAGGGCCAGCTGGTCGGCCAGGGCGCGGTCGGTGAACTCCCACTTGTAGGACAGCAGCGGCGTGCCAGGGGCGAGCTCGCCGGCCGACACCGGGCGCAGTCCGGGATGAGCCCACAGCCGCTCGGAACGGGACCGTTCGGGGGTGACGCGCTCGGCGTCGCCGATCTCGTCGCGGCCGAACTCGAAGAACTGCGACTCGGTGAGGTACTGGAAGGGGATGTCCAGGCCGTCGAGCCAGGCCATCGGTTCGAGAGTCGCGTTGTGGTGGGCGTGCCAGTTCCAGCCGGCCTGCGGGAGGAAGTCGCCGCGCCGCATCGGCACGGCGTCGCCGCCGACGACCGTCCACACGCCCTCGCCCTCGACGACGAAGCGGAAGGCGTGCTGGGTGTGGCGATGCTCGGGAGCGTCCTCCCCGGGCATCAGGTACTGGATCGCGGCCCACAGCGTGGGCGTCGCGAACGGCCGTCCGCCCAGGGCGGGGTTGGCCAGCGCGATCGCCCGCCGTTCCCCGCCGCGGCCGACCGGGACCAGCTCGCCCGCCTGGGCGGCCAGCCGCCGCAGGTTCTCCCAGCGCCACACGTGCGGCACCGCGCGCGAACGCGGATGAGCCGGCATCAGGTCACCGATCTCCGTCCACAGCGGCACGAGCAGTTCCTGCTCGAAACCGCGGTAGAGCTCTTCGAGCGCGGGGGTGACGGCGGGCTGGTCCGGCGCGTCGGCCGCGCGGAGCCGTACGGGGGAGGTTGGGATGCTCATACGGTCAATGGTGCGGCTGTCACGCTTTGGAGAAACGGTAATTCTGCTCTGCGGAATTTACCCGACGGACAGGCCGCCGGCCTGCTCGATCGGCGATTCAGTCCCCGACCCGGTAGGCGGCCCTGTCGAAGTACTGGCGAAGCCGCCGGTCGTGCCGTTCCACGGCGTCGGGGTCGGCGAGCCAGAACGAGTACGCCTCCGCGAACAGCTCACCGTACGACGTCTGCGCGTACGGCGTGAGGTTCGTGCCCACGCCGCCGTCGTGCACGAACTGGACGAAGTCCCGCAGGCACGGGGTGATGTTGTTGCCCCGCGGCGTCACGAACTTCGTCCGCCAGCGGGCCTCGCGGATCTGCGCGTCGCACCACCGGACGATCTCCTGCCGGTAGGTCTGCCAGATGTTCAGGGTGAGCGCCTGCGCCAGGTGGCTCTTGACCTCCGAGAACACCCCCTCCTGTTGGAACGTTCCGTTCTCGGCGGACGTGATCCACGACTGGATCTTCTCGATCGTGTCGCACAGGGTGTCGAACTCGGCCCTGGCGGTGGCGTTCGGGAGCCCGGTGCCGAGCTCGCCCAGCGCCTCGTTGTCCGTGTCGAGCTGGATGGCCTCGGTCACCAGGTTGTCCGGGACGTGCTCGGGTGCGCGGTACTGCCGCCCGCCGGTGCTCTCGACCACCCAGGCCGCGTTGTTCCTGGCCTCGTTCCGGCACGAGGCGCTCTCCACGGCGTGGCCGACCTCGTGCAGGATGCCGCGCACGCTCGGCAGGCAGGCGCGCGAGGTGAGGCCGCCGAAGAAGCCGATCCCGTCCTCCGCGAAGATCGCGTCCGCCAGCTTGAGCGTGCCGAGGGATCCGGCCCAGGGGCCTCTTTCGTAGCTGAACTTCCCCTTGTCGTGACCATCCTGGGACTGGAGGGCGGCCACCCGCTGGATCAGGACGCCGCGCAGCGCCGGACGGTCGGCCTCGGGGACCAGGCCCAGGGCCGTGTGGAGCTTGATCAACTGCTCGCCGGTCCACTGGCCGGTGATCCCGGCGAGGGCGTAGGTGTCCTTGAGCCACTGCGTCAACTGCGCCGGCTCGCGGTACGGCGGCTCAAGTCCGGCCGGCAGGCCGCGGCCGACCAGGGTCGCGGTCGCGCGCCGGTTCGCGTCGTAGGCGAGGACCACCTGTCCGACGGACGCGGCCGTGAGGGGCAGGATCTGGTGGTTGGTCGCCTTCTTGTACGGCTGCGGCACGTACGTGGCGAGCAGCCAGGTCAGGGCGTGGCGTTCCGCGTCGGTCCCGCCGCCGGCCGCGAACACGACGTCCGCCGAGGTGAGGTCGCTGTGCTTGACCATCGACGCGGCGACGTCCGCGTTCAGGGGTTGCGGCAGGCGCAGGTCGTTGAATGTCTCGAAGGTGTAGTCGATCGGCATGGTCGCCCTCTTCTCCTCGATCGCCGTGCAACGCGGGTGCTCCGCCCTGTCCCGGAGGGGCGGCGGCTCAGCCCTGATACGGAGCGACCACGATCGTGCCCCGGTAGTGATGGGGCGGCTCGTCCACGGGACGGCCTTCGGCCTCGATCCAGGCATGGGCGCCGAACGGGTGCACCCGTACGCCCGCGCACCAGGTGGGCCACGATCCGCGCGTCCGGCACAGCAGGGCGGCGGCGATGGAACGCGGCAGGCAGCCTTCCCCGGCGCACGACAGGCTGACCGCGATGACCGCGTCCCGTGCCACCCTGGCCTGCTCGACGGTGGCGGGCACGGCGCCGCGCCGGGCGAACGTGAGCACCGCGCGGATGCGGGCCGGCGGCCGGCGGGCGATCAGGTGCGCGGCGGCCACGGCGGCCAGCGCCGGCAGGCGGCGGCGCCAGGGCAGGCGGGGCCGGTCGGCGGGCACCATGGAGACGCTCATAGCGGCCGCTCCGGCCCGGCGGCGGCCTCGACGATCAGGTTCGCGGCACGCAGGCAGGCTACGAGCTCGGCGACGTCCGCCTCGGCGGTGGGCGTCGCCGCCGGATGGGCCCGGACGAGGTCGCGGACGGCCCCGTCCGGGCCGCGTCCCGCCAGCAGGCTGCGCAGGACGAGCACGGCGGTGCCGTTGAGCTGGCGGTAGCGGCCGGTGTGCTCGTCCAGGAGCACGGCGACCTCGTCGATCGGGGTGAGGGTGACGCCGGGGCGAAGACTCACGCGCACGACTCCTCCTGAACGGGATGGGCGGCAAGGGCTCGCAGCCAGTTCTCGGCGGCGATGAAGACGTCGAGCGCGAGGACGCCGGGCCCGCCCTCGGCCGGTGTCCGCACGCAGGCCCGGCGCAGGGCGGCGGCGTCGGCCAGGCCGCGCTCCACCAGCAGCGAGCCGTCGAGCAGCGCCAGCAACTGGTCACGGTGGCGGCGCAGCCCCTGGTAGATGTCGGCCGAGAACTCGCCCTTGGTGCTGCGTCCCAGGCACTCGGCGGGCATGACCGGGCGCATCGCGGCCCTGGTGAGCGGCTTGTACGCGCCGGGCGCCGCCCGCTCGTCCAGCCGTACGGCCAGGCAGGCGGCGACGACGTGGTCGTCCAGGTAAGGGGCGTGCACGGCGGCGCCCACGCGGCCCGTCAGGACCCGTACGCCATCGACGGCGGCGGCGATGGAACGGACGCTTGACAGGCTCTGATGCTGGGCCCGCAGCGGGGAGTACGGCTCGGCCGAGCACCCGGCGAGCGCCTCGCGGACCGCGTCCGCCGCGGCCTCGGTCGTCCAGCCGGGCAGGCGCAGCGGTTGCTCCCACCCGAAGTCCGGCAGGAAGCGGGGCAGCGGCGCGCCGAGCGTCGCCGCCTGATCCGCCAGCCAGGCGGCGTACGGCCGCCGGTCGGCCAGCGCGCGCACGCACGCCCGCAGCGGCCACCGGGCCCTTGACCGCTGCTCGCGCAGGTGGGGCCAGAGCGCCGCCGGGTGGCGACGGGCCAGGTCGTGCAGGTAGCAGTCGGGCAGCAGGGTGACCTCGTCACCGCCGTGCCCGGTCAGGCGCACGGCCGCTCCCCGCCCGCCGAGCAGCGCCGAGCTCGCCAGCTCGCGGGCCAGCGCGCGCAGCCACCGCGTGGGCTCGTCCAGCCCGGGAACGGCCCGAGCCGCGTCGGCGAACCACCTGGGAACGTCGTCCGGCCGGGCCACCTCATGCTCGCCCGGAAGGTGCGCCCGCGCCCGTTCGGCCCACGCGGGGTCGTCGTGCTCGGGATCGTCGACGGCCAGTACGAACGTGATCAGCTTCGCCGACCGTTCCCCGGCCGTCGCGGCGGCGAGGAAGCTGACCGGCGTCGAATCCAGCCCGCCGGACAGATCGGCGGCCACCACCGAGCCCGTGCCGATCCGGGCGGCCACGGCCTCCTCAAGGGCGGCCCGTACCGCGGGGGCGCCTTCCTCCAGCGGCACCTCCGGCTCCGGCGCCCGCCACCAGGGACGCAGGCGCACCCCGCCGTCGTCGATGTGGGCCGCCTCGCCGGGCGGCACCACGGCGACCCCCTCCCACAACGGTTCGGCCAGCACCGGCGGCACGATCATCAGCAACCGCGCCGCCAGCGCCCGCTGGTCCACCGAGGCCCGCGTCAGCGCGGCCGGCACCGCCGCCCGGCCGGACGCGACCACCGCCCCGCCGGCCCGCGCGTAGTACACCCGCCGGGTGCCCGAGGCGGTGCCCTGCACCCGGACCCGCCCGCCCACGACCGCGACCAGATGGAAACTTCCGGGCAGCGCCGCGGCCACCGCGTCGGCGTCCGCCAGGCACGTCAGCCGCGCCGCCATCCGCCGGAGCCGACCGGCGGTGACCGGGCACGTGCCGATCACCGCCAGCCGGGCCTGACCCGCTTCCGCGTGCACGATCCCGCCGGTCGAGGCGGCCAGCAGGCACGGCCGCCCGGACGCGTAACCCAGGATCACCACGCCGTTCAGCGTTCCGGCGAGGGCCTCGCCGGCGGCGCTGTCGGGCAGCACCGCGAACTCCTCGCCGCTCAGCTCACGCACCGGACCCCCGCCTCACCGGTAGTAGTCGACCACGTCCGCCCACGGTCGTCCGGGCGGTTCGCCGCCGACCACGACCGGTGCTCCTCATGCCTTCGCTACAGCTTGAAGTAGTAGGCGTGGTCCATGTTGAGCATCCCGTAGCCGCGGGTCAGCTGGCCGAAGTCGCCGAGGTCGAGCAGGTGCGGGGGCTCGTACGGTTCGTGGCGCTCGTTGTCGGTCATGATGGGTCCCTTCTTCCCGGGCGGCCGATCGCCGCATCACGGTCAGTGAAGACCCGCGTACCGGCTGTCCAACAGGGGTTGGGACACACTCGGACAGCCTCGGGCACCCGGCGGCGTCACGGCGACGGCACGACGCGCGTGCCCGCCATGAGGTCGTGCAGAGGGGCCCGGTCGCGGCGCGCCAGCAGGAGCACGATCGAGACCCCGGCCAAGACGTACGCGGCGACCAGAAGGGGCATGGCGAAGGCTGTTTCCTGGCCGCGTACCAGCCGGGACACCGCCATGTGGCCGCACTGCCAGGGGAGCAGCTTCACGACATTACGCACCACGATCCGTGCCGTACCGGGGCGTTCCCCCGCGACCGTGGCCACGACGAGCCCGGCGCGCCGCTTGCCCCACGTGGCCCGCCGCCGTCCCGCCTCTCCGGCGACCAGGTACACCCCGACGGGCAGCGCGCTCAGCGCGGTGATCAACAGGTCGGTGGCCACCAGGCCGAGCCCGTCGAACACCCCCGCTCCCGCCAGGCGCAGCGGGACGAACACCACGGCCAGCAGGGTCAGCCAGCCGGCGATCGCGAGATAGTCCCAGCCGGCCGCCACCAGCCTCGGCCGTAACGCCGCCCGGCCGGTTCGCGTCTTCTCCAGCTCGTTCACCATGCGTCTGCCTCCTTGATCAGCACAATGATTCCACCCGGGGGAGAAGGGGCCGCGGGCCGTGCCCGCGTCGTCCGTCACCTGCCGATACGGCCCGGCCCCTCCGACCGTAATCGCGGCCGGACCGGCGAACGGACGGACCGCGACGATCCGGCGGCCGGCGGCCCGCACGGCCCATCCCCAGCTCCAGCTGGCAGGACCTCGCGTGGACAGGCAACTCCGGCACCGGACACCGGAAATCTAAGATCACGAAGGGTCTACTTATTTCGGACACGCCGGTTTATGCTCTGGTCATCCTGAAATGGATCACCCCCCGGGAGGCGTCAATGAAGAAGATGACCATCCGCCGCAAGAGCACGCAGCGCCTGATGTCCGGTGCCCGCCGGCTCTGGATCGAGTGGTGCTGGTAAGTGCCGAGACGGCGGGCGCTCTCGGGTGCCCGCCCCTGCGGTCCCGGCCATGAACCGCTACGACTGCCACCGCGCGCACGGCCCCTACGCCGGCGTCGCCGGCTTTCTCGCCGCGATCGCCGCCGACCGTCCCCGCCTGGCCGCCCGCCACCAGGTCGAGCTGTACGCGATCGTCCCCTCGCTCGACCGTACGGCGCGGCCGACCGCCGAGGAGGAGCCGATCAGGTTCCATCCCGCCCGCCGCACCGCCTGCCTGGCGTACGGCGCGGCCGAGTTCGCGGCCTCCTGGGCCGGCACCCTCCGCCGCCCGGTCACCGTCACCTTCGACCACGTCGCGGACGCCGACGAGACCACCGCCGAACTGCTGCACACCCTGCTTCCCCGCATCGCCGGCACCCCGCTGAGCCTGGACCTGCGCGACGACGGCCCCGACGCCCCTCCGCCGCTCCCCTCGGACCCGGACGCCGTACGCGCCGCCATCGGCGACAGTCTGGCCCGCGGCTTCTACCACCACGCGGCCCGCGTCGCCGCCCACGGACGTACCGTCGTCACCTCCGACGGCGACCTGCGGCAATGGTGGGCCTGCACCACCGGCCTGGCCACCGCCCTGGCCGCGCTGGACCGCGCCGACGAGGCACTTGAGCTCTACGACGAGGCACGCGCGGCCACCGACGACCCGAAGATCAACATGTCCGCCGCGTACGCCACCGCCATGTTGTACGCCCGCCACCTCTCGGCCGCCGATCAGGACCCGGCCCGGGCGCGGCACTGGCTGGAACAGGCACTCCGCCTGGCCGAGCACGTGGACGACCCACGCCACCAGGTGATCTCCACCGTCTTCTACGAGCAGGGCCTGGCGTTGCTGGACGCCAAGGCCGGCGCGCCCGCCGAGGCGTTGCGGCTGATCGACGACGGACTGGCCAGGCTGACGGCGGTGCTGGCGCCGGGCGAGCACCCGCAGCACCTGGCCCGTCTGCGCCACAACCGCGCGCAGGTGCACCTGGCCCTCGGCGACCCGGAACGGGCCCTGGCCGACCTCGACACCGTGATCGACCACGATCCGGGCAACTGCGAGTACTACGTGGACCGCGCCGCCCTGCACCGGGCCGCCGGCCGCGTCCAGTCCGCGATCAAGGACTACGGCACCGCCATCCGCCTCGGACCGCACCTGCCCGAGGCGTACTACAACCGCGCCGTCCTCCACCTGGAACGCGGCCGCGACGAGCGGGCCCGCGAGGACCTGGAGCACGTGCTCGCCATCGACCCGGGCCACCTCGACGCCCGGATCGCCCTGGTCAACGCCCATCTGGAGCGCGGCGCGCTCGACGCGGCCGAACGGGACGCGCTGGCCGGGCTCGCCCTGGCCCCCAAGGAGCCCGCGCTGCTGTGCACGCTCGGCCTGATCCGCTCCGAACGCGGCGAACCGGCCGAGGACCTGTTCACGCAGGCCCTGGAGGGTGACCAGACCCTGGTCGAGGCGTGGACCAATCGCGCCGCCGTCCGGTTCGAACGCGGTGAGGTGGCCGCCGCCGTTGCCGACCTGGACCGGGCGGTGGCCCTGTCGCCGGCGCCCGAGCCCCGCTACAACCGGGGCACCGCGCTGGCCCGGCTCGGCCGCTGGGAGGAGGCGGCCCGCGACTTCACCGACGCGCTCGCCCAGCCCGGCCTGGACCGGGCCCTCCGCCGCGACCTCCGCGCCGAGCTCACCCGCTGCCGCCGCGCCCTCTCCGCCTGACCCACCCGCACCCCCTCCCTGGCCCGCCGGCCCAGGGCTCCCGCACGGCTGCGACCGGAAGGAGTAGTTCGTCACGCGAATCGACCACGCCTGCCTGAGAACGGGTTGCAGTTCGTGTCGCGAACAATTATGGTTCGTAACACGAACTGCAGCCCTTCTTTCTTGTTGGAGTGACAATGACGAGCCGTACAGTCGTGATCGTCGGTGGTGGCTACGGTGGTTCCGCGGTGGCCAAGGCGTTGGACGCCGAGGCAGACGTCGTGCTGATCGAGCCGCGTGACGCGTTCATCAACTCGGCCGGTTCGCTGCGGGCGCTGACCCGGCCCGACTGGGCGCACAACATGTTCTTCCCCTACGACCAGTGGCTCCGGCGCGGCACGGTGGTGCGGGAGCGAGCCGCCTCGGTGGACCCCGGCGGCGTCACCCTGGCCTCCGGCCGGCGCGTCGAGGCCGACTACCTGGTCCTGGCCACCGGCTCCAGCTACGCCTACCCGGCCAAGCCCGCCTCCGACTCCACGCCCGACGTGCTGGACGACCTGCTGCGGACCCACAAGGAACTGGCGGACGCCGGGCGGGTGCTGATCCTCGGCGCCGGGCCGGTCGGCCTGGAACTGGCCGGAGAGATCAAGGAGGTGTGGCCGCACAAGGGCGTGACCGTCGTCGACCCGGCCGACGAGCTGCTGCCCGCCTTCCCCGCCGAGATGCGCGACGAACTGCGCCGCCAGCTGGACGAGCTGGGCGTCGACCTGCGGCTGGGCGCCGGCCTGAGCACACCTCCGGCGACCGCCGCCGGGCAGGCGGGACCGTTCACCGTCGCCACGACCGGCGGGGAGGAGATCACCGCCGACATCTGGTTCCGCGCGCACGGCGTCCGCACCAACAGCGACTACCTCGCCGACGGGCGGCTGACGACCCGTACGCCGCAGGGCCGGGTGTCCGTCACCGAGACCCTCAACGTGCGCGGGAACGACGCCGTGCACGAGCACGTCTACGCGATCGGCGACCTCACCGACGTCGAGGAGGCCAAGATGGCCGGGTTCGCGATGCAGCACGGCGAGGTGGTGGCCCAGAACATCCTCGCCCAACTGCGCGGCGAACAGCCCGCGGCCACTTATCAGCCGCTGCCCCACCCGATGATCCTGCTCCCGCTCGGACCTCGCGGAGGTGTCGGCCAGCTGCCCACGCCCGACGGACCGGCCGTCGTACCGGCCGAGACGGTCTCGGCGTACAAGGGCGCCGACCTGTTCACCGGCCGCTTCACCGAACAGTTCGGCGCGGCCTGAGACGGCCTGCGCTCGGGACGCGATCCCGCGAACCGGACAACCGCGCGACCACGGCGTCAACCCGTCCGACCTCGCGCCGCCTGGTGAACCTCCTTCTTTCTCCGTGTGACGTATGAAAGGCAGTACCGTGTCCAGATCTGACGTGGTGTTCGGTTTCGGCGCGCATTCCGGCTTCGGGGACCTGCCCGAGCTGTTGCGCATGGTTCAGCAGGCCGACCGGGACGGGCTCGATCTCTTCTCGCTGTCCGACCACCCCTACCTCGGCGAACGGCTGGACGCCTACGCCGCGCTCGGCTTCCTCCTGGGCGGCACCCGGCACATCGGCGGCCTGGTCAACGTCACCAACCTGCCGACCAGACCCGCCCCCATGCTGGCCAGGACGGTGACGTCGCTGTCGGCGCTGTCCGACGGCCGCGTCGTGCTCGGCATGGGCGCGGGCGGGCTGTGGGACCGCATCACCGACATGGGCGTGCCCCGGCAGACGCCGGGCGACGCCGTGGACGCCTTCGAGGAGGCCATCGTCCTGATCAGGAAGTTGTCGGGCGGCGGCTCACCGGTCACCCACGAGGGACGCCACTACCAGGTACGCCGGATCGAGCCCGCCCCCGTGGCCGCGCCCCCGGTGTGGACCGGGTCGAACGGGCCGAAATCCCTGGCCGCCACCGGCCGGGTGGCCGACGGCTGGATCCCCGGCCACGCGGCCGACTGGCGCAGCGAACGCTACCGCGCCTCCCGGCCGATCATCGACGAGGCGGCCGCCGCCGTGGGCCGCGACCCGCGCGAGATCCGTACGATCTACAACTTCCCCGGCCGCATCACCGACCGTCCGCTGACGGCCACCCGCGACCACGACGGACGCTGGATCGGCGGCTCGGCCGACCAGTGGATCGAGGAGCTGACCGGCGCCGTGCTGGAGCACGACGCCTCGGGGTTCATGCTCTTCTCCTCCGGCCACGGCGCCTCCGACCTCACCACCCTGGCCCGCTGGGCCCAGGAGATCGTCCCGTCCGTCCGCGAGGCGATCGCGAAGTAGCGCACCCGCGCTTTGGTCAGCGCTTTGAGGTGGTCGCGCGGGGCGGCCGGAGGGCTTGTTCCGGTGGGTCGTCCGGCCGGGCCGCCTGGAGGTAGGTGAGGACCGCCAGGACCCGCCGGTTGCCGTCCTGAGCCTGGAGTCCCAGCTTGGCGAAGATGTTGCCGATGTGCTTGACCACCGCGCCCTCGGTGACGTGCAGGCCCGCGGCGATGTGGGCGTTGCTCTCCCCGGTCGCCATCCGGCCGAGGACCTCGCGTTCGCGCTCGCTGAGCGTGTCGAGCGCGTGCGGACGTCCGGAGGACATGAGGTGCCCGATGACCTTGGGGTCGATGACGATGCCGCCGCCCGCGATGACGTCGAGGGACTGCATGAAGTCGGCGACCCTGCCGACACGATCCTTGAGGAGATAGCCGGTGCCGCCGCGAGGCCCGGTCACGGGTTCGGCGATCAGTTTGGCCGCGTAGGCGTCACCGAGATACTGCGACAACACCAGGATGCCGATGTCCGGATGCCCGGCACGGATCGCCAGCGCGGCCCGCAGACCGTCGTCGAGGTTGCGCGGCGGCATCCGCACATCGGTGATCACGACGTCGGGCCGGTGGGCGGCGACGGCCTCCAGCAGTTCGTCGGCGTCCTCGGCCGCGTGCACGACCTGGTGGCCGAAGCGTTGCAGCAGGGCCACCAGACCTTCCCGCATCAAGGCCGCGTCTTCGGCGATCACCACACGCATGCTGCCATTCTGCGTCATGTTGATCAGTACGGGCGCGGGATGTCGGCGACGATCACCGTCGGCCCGCCCGGTGGGCTGTCGACGATGAGCTCGCCCGACAGCAGGACGGCCCGCTCGTACATGCCGACCATCCCGGTGCCGTGCGCCGAATTCGCGCCGCCGAGGCCGTCGTCGGACACCGTCAGCCTGATCCTGTCGAACGTCTCCGCCAGCTCGATGTGGATGTGGTCCGGCGTCGCGTGCTTGATCGCGTTGGTGACCGCCTCGCTGGCGATGTAGTACAACGACGACTCCACCGGCAGGGAGAAGCGCCCGATGCCCTCGGCGTCGACGGTGGTCCTGATGGGTACGCGGCGTGCCAGCTCGCGCAGGGCGGCGCCGAGGCCGTCGTCGATCAGCGTGCGCGGCCGTAGCCCGTGCACGACGTCGCGCAACGTGTCCAGCGCCAGTTCGGTCTCCCTCCTGACCGCCTCCAGCGACTCCAGCGCCGAATCCTGCTCCGGACCCGGCGGGAACAGCTCACGTACCTCCAGTTCGAGCATGCCGAGGCGCATCGCCGAGGTGGCCAGGTGTTGCTGGGTGCCGTCGTGCAGGTCGCGTTCGATGCGCTGCCGTTCGCCCTCGAACCGGTCCAGTTCGGCGATGTTGGCCCTGGCCAGGGAGGCCACCTGCGTCTGGAGTTCCTCCACCCGGGGCGACAGCAGCGCCGTGGCCAGCGCCCCCTGCGCGTTGGCCAGCAGCGTCACCACGTAGGGCGAGACGACCAGGATCAGCGCCCCCAGCAGGACCAGGAACGGGGGGTCCGTGTGGTTCCGCCCCAGCGGCGCGTCCACGCCCGTCATGACGAGCACCGCCATGAGCCCCGCGAACACCAGGACGGCGGCTATGAGCAGGAAGACGAAGGAGAGGAAGCCGATCAGCATGTGCGCCAGCGCGTACGCGACCTCCCGCCACAACACCGGGTCCTGCAGACCGGGGAGCCCCGGAGGGCTGTCGGTGATCGGCCGGAAGCCGGCCAGCCGCACCATGCGGCGCTCGACCTTGGCGAGCGCGTGCGCCCAGTAGGGGATGGTGCCGATGAACGCGAAGGCCAGCACGGTCACGAACCAGAGCACGGCGCCGACCGCCAGATACGCCAGCGACATCCACGGCCAGCGCGTGAACGGGAACCGGAGGGGTGAGCTGCGTAGCGCGTTCAGTGTCGCCGATCGGTACATACCTGGAAACGGTACGCATTCCGGAATCCCTGGGCAGTGAGGGAACCCCATCACTTCCAGGTAGGTTTTAGCCTACTTCGGTACGGCCTCCGCCCCGCAGGCCCCCCGTCGTCCGTGCTCAGCCCACCGCGACCGAAGACTGATTCTTCCCCGCCTCGCGTCATAGTCGGCGGACGGCGACGTGTTCGGCCTGTGCTCCGGCCTGATCACCCCATTTTGCCGCGCTCGACGTCTTCAGTGGATCTCGATGGCGTAACCGCTGGCCTGGAGGGTGAACAGGCGGGCGTATTCGCCGCCGGCGGCCATGAGCGTGGTGTGGGTGCCCTGCTCGGCGATTCTGCCCTCCGCCAGCACGACGATGAGGTCGGCGTCCTTGACCGCGCTCAGCCGGTGGGAGATCAGCAGGCTGGTACGGCCGGCCCGATGCTCGCGCAACCTCCGATGAATCGCGTGCTCGGCCTCCGCGTCGAGCCCGGCGCTCGGCTCGTCCAGGATGAGCAGGTCGCGTTCGCCCCTGATCAACGCTCTGGCCACGGCGAGCCGCTGCCACTGGCCACCGGACAGCACGACACCGGCGGCCTCGGTCGCGTCGAGGAAGCGGTTGCTCAGCAGCGTGTCGTACCCGTACGGCAGGCGCTCCAGCGCCGTGTCCACGCCCGCCAGCCGCGCCGCCGTCCTGACCTGCTCGGGCGAGGCGCCCAGGGAGCCGAGCGAGATGTTCTCCGCGGCCGTGAAGTCGTAGGCCACGTAGTCCTGGAAGACCGCGGTCAGCCGGGAGCGCAGCTCGGCGGGGTCGGCGTCGCGCAGGTCCGTCCCGTCCCAGCGCACCGCCCCGCGCGACGGGTCGTAGAACCGGCACAGCAGTTTGACCAGCGTCGACTTGCCGGCGCCGTTGAGCCCCACGAGCGCGACGCAGGCGCCGTGCGGGATGGTGAGATCCACTCCGCGCAACACCCACGATTGCTCCTCGCCGTAGCGGAACCAGACGTCCCGCAGCTCGATCCCGGAGCGGAGCGTGGGCAGCGGGCGGGGCGGGAGCCGTACGGGAAGGTCCGGAACGGCGGAGACGACGGCGCGGTAGTGGCTGAAGACCAGCAGCGCCTGGTGCAGCCGGGCGAGCTGGGTGACCCCGCCGGACAACGCGCCCTGCACCCCGGCGACGGCGGCGGCGAACACGGCCACGTCGCCCACGCCGAGACGGCCGCCGGCGATCGCCCAGATCAGTCCCGCGCCGCCGATCGCCGCGCCGAGCAGGGCCAGCAGCCCGTGTCCCGCCAGTGCTCGCCGTTCCAGGGCCTGTTCCTGGCGGTTGACCGCGCGGATCTCGCCGAGGAGACGGTCGCGCAGGTACGTGCCCAGCCCGAACAGCCGTACCTCCTTGGCCGGCTCGACCTCGGTCAGCAGGTCGGCGTAGAAGATCTGGCGACGCATCGCCGGACTGACCTGCCAGGCGAGACGCACCTTGCGCCTGCTCAGCGACAGCTGCACCCCCAGCGACGGCAGCGCGGACAGCAGGACGATCGCGGTCATGACCGGGCTCAGCGCCGTGAGCGCGGCGACGAACCCGGCCAGCGTGACCAGCCCGCGCACCAGCGACAGGCCGGGGGCCAGGATCAGGTTGGCCGCGCCCGTCCCCGCCTGCTCGGCCAGCCTGAGCCGGTCGCGGAAGCGGGGGTTCTCGAACGGACCGAGGCCGACGAAGGCGTTGACCGAGGTGAACAGGCGCTCGCGGGTCAGCAGGTCCATGCCGCGGCGCAGCCGCCCGTCGGTGTACTCGGTCAGATGCGGCAGCAGTGCGGCGACCAGCCCCACCACACCGAGCATGATCGTGGGCACCAGTACGGCACGGCCGCCCGCCAGACCGTCCAGGATCAGCTTGGTGCACCAGGCGGCGGCCACCGGCATCGTGCCACCAGCGATCACAGCGAACACCGAGCAGACGGCGGCGAACGGCGCGGCCCGCCAGGCCAGCCCCCACACCGTCACGGCCCGCCCGGCCAGCCGCAGCACGCCGGGCGGGACATCGTGGGTCATGCGGTGACGGGGGCGCCGAGCCCGGCCACGGTGACCGCGCGCGACCTGACCCGGCCGGAGTCGTCGAGCAGGTAGAAGGCGGGGAAGGCGGAGTTGGGGAAGGCCAGGCAGACCGGCCCGTTGGCGGGCTCGGTGATCACGGTGGCGCTGCCGCGCAGCGCGTCCGCATAGCTCTCCCCGCCGGGGCCGGACACGACGGCGAGCACCTGCGAGGGGGAGTAGCCCGCGCCCGCGACCAGTTGGAGGAACGGCGGCAGTTGCCCGGGGCACGCTTGGCACTCGGTGTCGAAGAAGCCGATCACCGCGGGCCGCCCGATCCCGCGCACGTCGGGGACTGTCGAGCCCACCGGCAGCAGCGGCGGCCCCGAGGGAGCGGCGTGCTGCTCGGCGTGACGCATCCTGCGGATCACCGCGAGCGTCAGCACCAGGTTGAGCGCGCTCACGGCGCCCACGATGACCAGGGCTGCGATGACGTACGGCATCAGAGGTTCCTCTCCAGGAGAAGGTCGGCGAGGTCGTCGAAGAGCACGAGCACGGCGGCGAGCACCGCGGCCGCGGCCAGCGCCAGTGCCACCCCGGCGAGTTCGACGCTCCCGTTCGGCATCACCCAGCCGGTGACCGCGACCGCGATCAGAAGCAGGTTGCGGACGATCTGGGCGCGGCTCAGCGGAGCGGCGGTGACGCCGAAGCACCGGCAGGCGGCGGTCGAGCCGCGGCGCAGGGCCCGCAGAATCGCGGCGGCGAAAGCCGCGAGCAGCACGGCGGCCAGCACGAATCCCGCGCGCTCGCCCAGGACGAGCAGCACTACGGCGACGCTCTCACCGGCCAGTACGGCCACCGCGACCGGCGCGGCGGGCAGGCCCGGAGCCAGACCGGGGACGGAGGACACGAAGGCGCGCCAGCCGGTGGCCTTGCCCGCCAGCGCGGCCAGGAAGACGAGGCAGAGCACGGCCCGGCAACCCAGCTCGATGTACGGCATGACACTCCTTCACGGATGGGGTCCGCCCACGACCCCCTGTGGAGGGGCCGTGGGCGGGGTGTGGAGGGTCAGCAGCACTCGTAGCAGGACACGTAGGTCGTGCAGTCCGGCCGCACGCAGGTCCACGCGGTGTGGTCGAGCCAGTGGTAGCACCAGCACTCGTAGGGGCACCCTCTGGCGTCCGCGGTGCTGGCGGGCAGCAGGGCGCCGAGCATCCGGTCGCCCAACGCCTTCAGTGTGCGAGTCATCCGACCTCCTGGGGGGAGAGGGGCTGTTCCGGCCTGATCATCACCACCGGGTCAGGGGATGGGCAATCCTTTCGGACCGCCACCGAAATGCGACAAATCAGGCACTGCAATTGAGGAGTTCGTGGCCCAGCGAGGTGAGCACGTGCCGCACCGCCCGGCCCTCGCGGTAGGTGTCCACGAGTCCGGCCAGCCGCAACGCCGTCACGTGCTCGGACACCGTGGAGGCGCTCACCGCCAGCGACCTGGCCAGCTCGCCGGTCGCCGAACCGCCGCCGATCGAGCGCAGAACCCTGGCGCGAGCCTGTCCGACGACCTGGGCCAGGGCGTCCACCGAGGCGGGGCGCCGGGTGCCCTCGTCGCTGACCGGATAGGCGATGACGGCCCTGCGGTCGCCGCGGGGCGGCGCCAGCGCGAGGAAGCAGCGGCTGGCGCACATCAGCGGCGAGAACGCCACGCCCCCGTCACCGAGCTCCACCGGCGACGGGCGCACGCCCGAGGTGTCGATCTGCAGGGCGCAGCCGTACCAGCTCAGCCTGGGGGTGAGCCTGGGCAGCGTGCGGCCGAACCCTCGTACGCAGATCAGCTCGGAGTAGCGGTTCACGTGCGCGCTCAGGCGGCGGCGTATCGCGTCCCACTCGGGCGCCACGCAGCTGACGTAGAAGGCGCGTAGCGCGTCGGCGACGTCGCCGAGACCGGGCTGGACGTCGAGCTCGTCGTTGAGCGTGCCCACCCCGGGCGGTAGCGGCAGGTCGGCCCAGAGGAAGCCGGACACGCTGTGCGGCGCGCGGTGGACACGCCGTACGAACGGCATGGCACTGGCGGGCGTCCTGCACGCCAGATCCCGCCAGGGCGATCCGGGTACGGCGAAGCCGGGATGATGCAGGCACAGGGCGGCGAACAGGGTGTGGTGCAGCGGGGAGATGGTGAAGGTCGTCGCGGCCAGTCCTGCGGCAGAAAAGACCAGACGCATATCCCAGCCCCGTTGTCAGGAAATGTCCGGACATACTGGAGTATGCGGCTGTTAAGACGTACTAACAAGGGTGCGTAGGACGACCCCCAGAACACGGTCGGCCGGTACAAGTCCCCACAGTCTCGAATCCGCGCTGACCTCCCCGTCGCCCAGCACCACGAGCGTCCCCGGCGGCACGGTGGAGGGCAGCCCGGGGCACTCCGGCGGCACCGGCTCACCCGGCAGCGCCGCGACCCGCTTGACCACCCAATCGGTGGCCGCGACCTCGGGCAGCGGCCCCTCGCGCCACCGCATCCCCGGCCCGATCGCCTCAAGCACCACGATCTGCCCGCGCCTGACCGCCTTCCCGCGCAGCACGAGCAACCGATCGCCGGGCCGCAACGCCGGCACCATGCTCTCCCCCCGTACGGTCACCACCGCCAGCCGGCGCCTGGCGAGAAACACGACAACGACCAGCAGAGCCGCAAACACGGCGATCACGGGCATGGCGCGAGCGTAAGCGTCCACCCCGCGACGCTCAAGAACACGAACCACCCGCAGTACGGAACCCTCGCCCGATCGAACGGAAGGCACCGTCGTTCCAGATCGTGCAACCCCGGCTATCAACAACCCGAGAGGTCAGTCCTCAAGATCCGTGTACGCGTACCACGGGCCTTCCACGTGCTCAACGTTCCGTGGCCGCACAAGGGGACTCCAGACATAGCCGTAGGCCCGGTCTCCCAGCCGCCCTTGGCCCTGTTCGAAATAGACCAGGCCGTTCTCCCGAAAGACCCTCTCGAACGCGAGATTCCCGACGGTCCGCCCCGCCAGTTCGTCCCCCTCCCGCAACGAGCGGGCGATCGCCTCCATGCTCCCGGCCGAACCGGCGAGGCGCTCCTCCTCGGTAGGGGCCATGGTCACGACTGCGACCAGTACGAGAACGGCTGCCAACAACACCGCTCCCATGTACGAGACTCTGCGTAAGGCGGGCATGCGGCCATCATTACACGCACAACTCCGGCCGATCAGCCACGTCGCCCGGTGAGCCGGGAAATGGAAAGAACACCTCCGCCTCGCCGAAAACGAAGCGGTACACCCACATCACGGCGACACTCTCGACCGAAGCCGCAGCCCGCACGGGCCGGGCACTCCGGCGCCGACCGCACCTGGAAATGCAACCGGGCGGACTTCTTGATCAAGAAGATCAGGGAGTCCGCCCAGGTCGTCGAGGCAGGGCGCCCGGGGCTCGAACCCGGAACCTACGGATTAAAAGTCGCGAGCTTTTATGTCGCGAACAATCTTGGCGTATTCGATTGTGTCGCTCTGCCGCGTTATGCCGCCCGGAAAATACCCAGGCCCGTCGCCCAATGTCTACGCGTGTCGCTGACCGAAGAGCACGTGGCGAGCACGGAACACCGGAACGGCGGCCGATCGCTGATATGGGTCAGCTCCGGTCGGTTCTCGCTCTGCCGACGATGGTTGACAGGTGGCCGCGGTAAGTAGCGCCGAGCCTGGTCACCTCGCCGACGAACGTTCCTCGGCCTTCAGTCATCTGGCTGACCCAGTTCTCGGGAAGCAACACTCGTTCGCCGACCGTGAGGGGTGGCTGTCCACGCCACCGATAGGCGTACTTGCCGACCTCGACGACCTGGTCGCCGTTGATCTCGTAGTAGCGCTGGGCGTCGTCGAGATGCTGCTCCAGTTCGGCGACACGCCGCTGAAGTCGCTCGATCTCCTGCCGGGCCGTCGAGCGTCCGCTGTCATACCCGCCGGAGTGCCCCTCCCGCCGGCCGCGCTGGTACGCCTCGGACAGGGCCCGTTCGTGATCGGTGATGTGAATACCGCACGCCACGTCGGATCCGTAGACGCGTTGTTTGCACGGGCTGCCCGAACGGGTCGGGCGCCCGCACAGTCGGACTTCGAACGTTCGCTCGCTCATCGCCCACCCACTTGTCCCATAGATGAACCGACAGCACCACAGATTCCCGTTTCCCTTTACGGGCCGGGCCGTTCCCATGTGCCGTTGGCGGAGACCCGGTTCAACGGCTGTCACATGGGTCGCCTTCATATCACCGAATTGATCGATCTCGTAGTTGTTCGCTCCATCCCTTGGATGAGCGCTTCGAGCGCTGCGCCAGATGGGGCCGGCGCACGATCGCCTCGGACTCCGAGGCGATCCGCTCCTGCGCCGTCACCGGCAACGCCAGCACTTGAGCGGGCTCGACGCCGCCGGATGGGTATTCACTCGCGGGGACGGCGATCAGTGAGACGCGACCACTGAGCGGCGCCTCCGCGGCCGCGCAGCGGACGCCTCGAAATCCGTGCCAATCCACCGGGTTTCTGCCCCCGCTTGTCAGGCGCCGGGGTGATAGATCAGGTGCAGGACGCCGGTGGCGAAGGTGGCCGAGTGAACCAGTCGCAGCGGGGTCGGACCGCCGCCGACGAAGAGCCGCTCCCCCTGGCCGAGGACGACCGGGTGGATGAGGAGGTGCAGTTCGTCGAGCAGGTTGTCGCGTAGCAGCGATCGCACCAGGGTCAGGCTGCCGCTGATGGTGATGTGCCGGTCCGGCCCCTGTTTGAGGGCGGCGAGTTCGCCGGAGACCGGGCCGGGGATGACGGTGGTGTTCTGCCAGGCCGGGGAGGTCAGCGTGGTCGAGGCCACCAGCTTGGGCATCGAGTTGATCCGGTCGGCGAACGGCACCTCGCCGCCTCTGCCGGGCCAGGAGGCGGCGAACACCTCGTAGGTCCGGCGTCCGAGCAGGAGGATGTCGGCTTCGTCGAGCTGGCCGGAGACGGCCGCGGCCATCTCCTCGTCGTAGTAGGGGAAGTGCCACTGCTCGGGGGCTTCCACGACACCGTCCAGCGACACGAACAGTTGCGAGACGATGGTGCTCACGCTGTGGCCTCGGTGAAGAACGCGGCGAGCGCGGGGGCGATGGCCTCGGGGGCCACGTTGTGGGGCTGACCGGTGAGGGTGGCTCGCCGGACGTCCGGCAGCAGGTCGGCCACGGCCTGCGCCGTGCTGCTGATCCACGGGATGGTCTCGCCGTCGATCACCAGGGTGGGGGCCGTGACGCCGGTCAGCCGATCGGCGGGCAGGGAGAAGTCGCCGGTGATGGTGGCGTCGTAGATGAGCGTGTGGGCCACGGCCTCCATCGCCGGCCAGCCCGGGAAGTCGCGCATCGGGGCCACGAACTCGGCCGGGATGCCGACCGCGGCGGTGAGGAACAGCTCGCACATGTCGCCCCGGCGGCCCTCGGCCAGCAGTGCCACGAGCTGCTCGCGGTAGTCGGCCGGCACCGGCGTACGGGTGCCGGGCAGGATGTAGGGAACCTCCCACACCGCCAGCCTGTCGACGGCGAGTCCGCGGGCGGCGGCCTCCAGGGCGATGATGCCACCGCCCGAGGTGCCGTACAGGTGCGCCGACCCGCCCGCCGCGGTGATGAGCGCCTCGATGTCCTCGAACTCGCGGTCCACCGCGTAGGGGGCGGTGTCACCGCTGTCGCCACGGCCGCGCCGGTCGTAGTTGTAGACGGTCAGGTCCTTGGCCAGAAGCTCGGCCAGGGGCGCGTTGGCGGATCGGTCGGTGGGGCCGGCGCCGATGAGGATCATCGCCGGGCCCTGTCCGATCCGGTCGTAGGCGATCGCGGTGCCGTCCTGCGAAATGACCTTGTCCATGTCGTTTCCCTCGTGTTCGTGGTTCGTCGCTTGCATGATCAGAATGCTTCACGTGGCAGCTGTCCGACATCCGTGGACTCCACTGATTCGCCACTGAGACGTCCGTGACGTCCACACGTACGTGATGATGTGCGAATGATCGCAAAGGTGTCCCAGCGCGAGGCCGAGGTGCTGGCGGCGGTGGCGGCGCGGCTGTCGAACGCGCAGATCGCGAACAGGTTGCGCATCTCCGTCCGCACGGTCGAGAGTCACGTCGCCTCGCTGCTGCGCAAGTACGGCGTGGCCGACCGGCAGGAGCTGGCGCAGCAGGCGGTGCAGGCCGGTGTGGACCGCGACATCCCGGATCGGCCGTACCCAGGGGTTCCCACCCCGATGACCTCGTTCGTCGGGCGCGAACGGGAACACGAGGCGGTCCTGGCGGCGTTCGGCGCCTCCCGGCTGGTCACCCTGCTGGGTCCCGGCGGCGCGGGCAAGAGCCGCCTCGCGGCGGAGATCTGCTCCACGTACCCGGCCGGCGGGGCGTTCGTGGATCTGGTTCCCGTACGGGACGGGTTCGTCGCGCAGGCGGCGGCCAAGGTGCTCGGGGTCAGTGAGCGCGCCCAGCAGCCATTGGAGGACGCCGTCATCGAACGGCTTCGCCGCGATCGGGCGCTGCTCATCCTCGACAACTGCGAGCACGTGCTGGACACCGCTGCCGGCTTCGCCGAGCGAATGCTGGCAACCTGTCCGGGCACCCGGATCCTCGTGACGAGCCGCGAGCGCCTCGGCGTGCCCGGCGAACGTACCGTGCCGATCGGTCCGCTGCCCCTGGCCTCCGACGCGGAGGCGCTCTTCCTCGACCGGGCCACCGCGGCCGATCCCGAGTTCGACGCCGACCCGGCCCTGCTGACGCAGATCTGCGCCCGGCTCGACGGCATTCCCCTGGCCATCGAACTCGCCGCGGCCCGCAGCGCCTCTCTCGGGCTTGCCGGGCTGCTCGTCGCGCTCGACGACACGCTGAGGCTGCTCACCGGAGGACGGGCCGCCGACCGGCGGCATCGGTCCCTGCGCGCGGTGCTCGAATGGAGTCACGACCTGCTCGACCAGGAGGAACAGGCGCTGTTCCGGCGACTGTCGATGTTCTGCGGCGGCTTCGACCTGGCCGCCGCGACGGCGCTCACCGCCGGCCGCCGACCCGGCGCCGTGAGCCATGTGCTGGGGCGACTCGTCGACAAGAGCCTCGTCGTACGCGCCCCGGGGACAGCGAGTCGATGGAGGCTCCTGCAGACCGTCAGAGCCTTCGCCGAGGACCTGTTACGAGACTCCGGCGAGTACGACGCGGCTCGGGAACTCCATCTGCTGTGGGCCGCCGGTACCGCGACGGCGATGCAGGAGCGGGTGATCGCCGCCAGACAGCACGGCGCCGGGACAGCGGCGCCGATCGAAGACGGCCAGAAGGACGGCGCCGAGGTCTGGCGGCGGGAGTTCGACGAGGTCGCAGACGATCTGCGTGCGGCGCTGGCCGCCGCCCCGCCCGGACCGGGCGGGGCGGCGCACCGGCTGGCCCGCTCGCTGGGTCACCTCACCTTCGCCCGCCGGTTCCTGGCCGAGGCTCAAGGCCACTACCGGCAGGCAGCCGAACGAGCGCCCGGCCCCGCCGAAGCGGCCAAGGACCTGCGGAACGCGGCCGACTGCTCCCTGGACAACATCTCGGGGCAGAACGTGTTCGACCTGCTGCTCGCCTCAGCGGCACAGGCCCATGCCGCGGGCGACAAGAACGGCCGCGCGGTCGCCCTGGCCCGTGCGGTGGAGACGGGGGCGAGGTTTCTCGCCTCCTTCCCCGAGGGCATTCCCGGCGAACGGCTACGCCGTGATCTCACGGAAGCCGCCGAGGCCGGAGACCCCGGCGACCCGGTCGTGGCGGCGGCACTCGCCACGGCGGCAGCCTGGACCGAGCGGCCGGGCGCCTTCGACCCGGACCCGGCCCTGGCCGCCCGCGCACTCGACATCGCACGGACGACGCGCGACGCCGTGCTCATCAGCGCGGGGCTCGACGCGGTGACGACCGCAGCCGTACGGGCCGGCCGGCATCGCGAAGCCCGGCGATACACCGAGGAGCGGCTGGCACTGCTGTCGGAGATGGACCGCGACGACCCGCGTTCGGCCATCGAGATCGTGGACACCCTTCACGTGGCCTGCACCGACGCGATCGTCGCGGGAGATCTGCCCGCGGCGATCAGCGCCGGTCGGCTCATGATGGCCGACGACCTCGTCGGAGACCACCCCTACATTTCGGCCAGCAGGTTGATCCCCGCGCTCGTCCTCACCGGAGACCTCGGCGCGGCCCTGCGCTACGGCGAACGGATGTGGGAGGGCTGGGAACGAGCCGGCCGCCCCCCGGCCGGATGGCTGCTGCCTTCCGTGTCGGCCATCGCGCTCGCCCACGGACTCCTGGACGACCGGGTGCGATTCCGGCTCTGGCGCCACAGAGCCGGCGTGGTGGTCGACCACGCGCAGGCCGGGCATGCCCGGCTGACTTCCTTCGGCGCGTTCGTCGATGCCCGGGCCGCGCTGCACTCCGGCGACCTGAGCGACGCCACCGCCCTGGTGGAGCGGGCTTTCGGCACGTTCTCCATGGGACGTTACGCGGCGTACGCGCAGGCGGCGGGAGCCGAGCTGGCTGTCGTCGCCGGGCTGCCCGACGCCCCGGACCGGCTCGCGACCGCGCTCCTGACAACCGGTGAGAACCACTGGGCCTCGGCATGCCTGGCTCGCGCCGGCGGCAGGCTCCACGCGGACCCGGACGCGCTGGCGGCCTCGGTCGCCCAGTGGGAGGGCATCGACGCCCGGCTGGAACGAGCCCATACCCTCCTGCTGATCCCACATCGCGCCGAAGAGGGCCGAGCCGCCCTCGATGCACTGATCACGAGTACGGGCAGGAGAACCCGGTAACTCGTCCGCTCCCACCCACGCGTATCGGGGCGCTCGTACTCTTGCCGACAACTCCGATGTCGATCAGCTTCGCGCGCCGATCACGGCTGACGAATGTCGCCGCGCTCTTCCCGAGGGCGCGGAGCGGATCGCGCTCCGTCACGCCCTGGACGACCTCACCTTCCGGCACCTGCCGCCGGCCGACGCCGAGCGCCTCGCGGGCGTCCAGCTCGACAGCGAGATCAAGGCAGAGCAGGCCCCCTGAGGTGGCGGCGTCCTCCTCCCGAGTGTGGCCCCAGGGGGTGCGGGTTTCGGTCGGGACAATCGGGAATGAGTCCGGCGGCTTGTACCGCGATAACGACGGCAGGGACGTTTCCGCAGGTCGCCGCCACCCGCTCAGCAGGAGGCGGCGTCACCGCTGAACCGCGCCACCGAACGCGTGATCAGAGTGTGGGGTCCTCGCGGGCGGGCTGTCGGGTCCGGCCGCCTTCGTTGTCCCAACCGGCCAGGCGCTGCTCCTCCTCGGCGGCGGTGTCGGCGGGACCGTCGTGGTCTGCGGCGGTGAGGATGTCGCCGGAGCGGGTGCGGCCTCGGCATCGGGTGGCCAGGTCGAGTGCCTTCTCGGCGGCTGCGGGTGTGGTGTCGGGTGGGATGACGAGCAGGTTGATGTGTTCGATCCCCGGGATGATGAGGTTGATCAGGTGGGGGTCGATGGTGCGGAACCAGCCCACTCTGACCTGGCGGCCGGGGGCGGCGATGCGATGCGGGATGTTGTGCCAGGTGTCGACGTGCAGGCCGACGCGCAGGACCCGCCGCTCCAGCCGCTGGTCGATGGCGGCGATCAGTGCGGGCAGTTCCGCGCCGGCGTCGTAGCCGGCGGGCCACCACGCGCCGTCCACCGCGCCTCGACGTGCGAGGTCGGGATCGAGGCTGAGCCGCACCTCCTCGGAGCCGGTCATGGGGAGGGCTCGCGGCGTCGTGCGGCCAGGCGCGCCGGGGTCGGCCAGCGCACGTCACGGGCCCAGCCGAGCCGCTCCAGCAGTCGGATCAGCCGGGCGGAGAGGTCGATCTGGCCGGGCAGCACGCCGTGGCGGGCGCAGGTGGGGTCGGCGTGGTGGCCGTTGTGCCAGCTCTCGCCGAATGACAGGAGAGCTAGTGGCCAGAAGTTCGCGGCCTGGTCTCCGGCGCGGGTCATCAGCGGCCGTTCGCCGAAGACGTGGCAGATGGAGTTGATCGACCAGGTGACGTGGTGCAGCAGCGCGATCCGTACCAGAGCGCCCCAGAAGAATGCGGTCAGCGCGCCGCGCCAGGTGCCGGTGACCAGCAGGCCGATCGCGGGCGGCAGCAGCAGCGAGGCCGCCACCAGCGGTCCGAACAACCGGTCCACCCGGCCGATGTCGGCGTCGTTGAGCAGGTCCTTGGCGAAACGTTTCCGATTGGTGAGGTCACGCCCGAACATCCAGCCGACATGTGCGAACAGCAGCCCCTTGGCCAGGCCGCGCACGCTGCTGCCGTAACGCCAGGGCGAGTGCGGGTCGCCGTCACGGTCGGCGAAGGCGTGATGGCGCCGGTGGTCGGCCACCCACTGGATGACCGAGCCCTGCACCGCCAGAGAACCGGCTACGGCCAGACCGATCCGCAGCCACCGCTCCGCCTTGAACGCGCCATGGGTGAGATGGCGGTGAAAGCCCACCGTGACGCCGAGCCCGGTCAGGACGTAAGCCGAGGCGGCCATCGCCACGTCGGCCCAGCTCAGCCCCCACCCCCAGGCCACCGGCACGGCGGCGGCCAGCGCCGCGAACGGCACCAGCACGAACACCCACAACGCGACCATCGCCGCGAACGGTTTACGGCCGCCGATGAGCGGTGCCGCGCCGGCCCGCTCGATGACACCTGTTCCTGACGAAGCCATGCCGACTTCCTCCCCCACACGGCAGCGTCCTCTCGCCCCCTGGACAGCAATTCACCTGCCCACACGTACGGAAGCCACACCCGTGGTCGATGCCAAGCTTCAGACGGGCGGGGGACATCCCGCCGCCAACGGATTGGGCGCGCCCGTCCCGCATGAGGCCGCCACGGCCCGGACACCACCCGCGCCCGCCTCCGAGCCCGTCAATCCTTCTGTCCGGGTTCCTTCCCGGGAGGCACCGCCTTCGCCGGTGGTTCCGGGGCCGCTCCCGCCGGGAGGGCGAGCGGGTCGTCCTTGAAGAGTTCGGGCACGGCCCGGTAGAGGATGGCAGTGATCGGCACGGCCACGACCGCGCCCGCGATCCCGGCCAGGATGCCGCCGACGGCCAGCACGATGATGATCGCCAGCGGGTGGAAGTGCAGCACCCGGCCGACGATCAGCGGCTGGAGCACGTGGTTCTCCAGTTGCTGCTCGACGATCAGGATGCCGACGAAGATCAGCGCGTAGATCGGGCCCTTCGCGCCGAGCGTGACCAGCGTCGCGACCGCGCCGGCGAAGAGGATGCCGACGATCGGGACGAAGCTGGCCAGGAAGATCAGTACGGCCAGTGCCGCCCACAGCGGGACTCCCATGACGGCCAGTACCACACCCATGAGCACGCCGTGCACCGCGGCCACGGCCACCGTGCCCTGCACGTAGTGCGACAGCGTGGTCCAGGCGGTCCGCCCGGCCCGGTCGACCCGCGGCGCCATCCGGCCGAACCCCTTGAGGAACCAGGACCAGATCTGGTCACCGTCCTTGAGCAGGAAGAACGTCACGAACAGCAGGAGCACGATCGAAGCCAGCGCCTCCACCACCACCACGGTCCCCGCCAGAACCGTCGAGGTGATCTGCTGCTGCCGCTCGGTGACCAGCTTGGCGATCTCGTCCACCCAGCCGCTGAGCTGAACGGGCTTCACGTGCAGAGGGCCGGTGTAGAGCCAGCCCTCCACCGTCTTGGCCGTCTGCCTGACCTGTGTCAACAGGCCGGGGAACTCCTCATTTGCCCGCACGCCGATGATCCAGCCCGTCCCGCCCAGCACAGCGAGCGCGACCAGCATGGTGACCCAGGTGGCGTAGATCGTCCGCAGCCCCGACTCGCGCAGCCGCCGGGTGAGCGGGAACAGCAGCGCGGTCAGCAACAGGGCGACTGCCACCGGCAGGGCGACGATGCGCATCGTCGCCACGAAACCGAGCACATAGTTGGCCACGATGCCGATGACGATCAGGCACGCGCACCACGCGGCCATCCTCGCCAAGGTCGCAGGCACCAACCGCAACAGGCGCTCCTGAGGTGAGTCCACGCACGGGAAACTTCCCCACCGGTCGGAAATAGGCGCACTTCCCGGCTTCGGTAAAGGAAAGTTGAAGCAGAGAATTTGCGTCACGGGCCCGGCGGCCTGCGTGGAGCCGCGCCGGCTTGCGGTGAGCACCGCGGAGGTGAACGCCATCAGGGCGGCCGGCACGCGCGAGGTCACCTGTCAACGTCTTGGGTTCCGGGGTTGACGATGGTCGTTTGCCGATCACCGCCGTGTCCGGGCCAGCGCGTCCTGTGCCTGCGCCAGAGTGGGGTGAGTGGGAAATATGCGCCCCAGCAGGCCGGTCCTGCGGAGCAGTTGCTCACATGTGCCGTGCAGGCCGATCAAGGCCAGCGCGCCGCCGTCATGGTCGATCTGCCTCCATACACGGACCAGGCTGCTCAGTCCGGAGGAGTCGCAGAACTCCACCCCGGACATGTCCATGATCACTAGCGGTGGGTGCTGCTGCCGGCACACTTTGATCACTTCGTGTTCCAGGTGCGTGGCAGTGTTCAGGTCCAGCGCGCCGTGTACGGCCACCACCTGGCCCGGGGGCGCCGCGCGCACGCTGAGCCGCAAGGGCGGCGGGTCGTTCGACGTCGGCTGCGAAGGCATCGGCGCCTCCTCTCGGGGGCCCTCTGCCCCGCGCCCGCTCTCTGATGTGTCGCGACGTCCGTCCTGTCACCGGCGCGGTTCGGTACGGCCGGTCGTCATGGCTTCTCCTCAGCGGTGGGTACGCGCAGGAGCAGCAGGGCGGTGTCGTCGCTGTGGTGGTCCCCGGCATACTCGCTCCGCGCACGCCGCCGTCAGGGCCCGGCCGCAGCATCACGCACACCGCGGTCAGGAAGTGGTCGTTGACGCGCTGGCGGACCAGAGCGTCGTTCAGCCGGGCCAGCACAGCGGGCCAGGCGCAGGCGTCCGAGTTCGGTCAGCGGCGCGTTACGGTGAGGCATGAGGGCCTTTCTGGTCGGCGTGTAGATGTCGCAATCCACACCGAACCGAAGGCCCTCACCCATTCACAAGATCATCGATATCGTGTCGTGCTTGTGCCTGACCTCTGTGGTCAGTACAGGTTAGTGGTCGCTGATCAGGGCGTTCAAGGCGGCTGCCTTGTGCGCTTCGGTCGGCAGGCCGTAGCGGCGGGTGGTGTCCAACGAGCCGTGGCCGAGGAGTTCGGCGACCAGGACGGGGTCTGTGCCGTGGCGGATGAGCTGGGTGGCGAAGGTGTGGCGCAGGACGTGCGAGCTGAAGGGCTCCGTGGGGTCGTCGCCCAGGCCGACGGCGTCGCCGAGGCCGGTGATGATGTCGCGGGCTGCGCGGTCGCTCAGGCGACCGCCGCGCTGGTTGAGGAACAGCGCTGGGTGGGTGCCGGCTCCTTTCCAGCCGGCGCGGGTTGCCAGCCAGTCGGTCAGGGCCTGGCGCAGGTCGGGGTGGACGGGCAGCAGGCGGATCTTGCCGCCGTCGCGGCCCTGTCCGCGGATGCGAAGTTCGCCCGTGCGGGCTGAGAGGCGCACGTCGGTCAGGTCGAGGCCGACGACTTCGGAGATTCGCAGTCCGGCGTAGTAGGGCAGCAGGGCGACGGCTTTGTCGCGCGGGGAGGCGGTGAGCTGGACGTGGCGGATGTAGCGGCGGGTGCGCCGGGCGTCCAGGACTCGGGGGGCGGTGCGGCGGGAGTCGCGTTCGCGCTGGGTCTGGGGCTTGCCGAGGCCGCGGCGGGCGTAGAAGTCGTCGATGGCCGACAGGTAGGCGTCGATGGTGTTGGGAGCGCGACGGCCGTCCTTGAGGTGGCGGTGGAAGTCGCGTACCGCGCCGGCGGCCGCGACCGCATCGGTGAGCGGATCGCCGTCCAGGGCGGCGGCGTCGGCTTGGACGGCCAGCCAGTCCAGGTAGCCGCGCAGCCGGGAGGTGTACTTGGTCTTGGTGGAGTCGGCCAGCGGGGCGCGCTCAAGTGCGGCGGTGTAGTCGGCCAGGACGGCGGCGTAGGGAGCGGGGAGCGGGACGGCCCGCGACCGGCGCGGGTTTCCGGAAGCGACTCCGGCCGGCTCCGTGATTCCCGAGGGCGAGTTTCCGGAAGTCATCCACAAAGTCTACTTCCGGAATTATGTGATTCCGGAAGTAGGAGGTAGACTGAAGGTACCGAGGACTTCTCGAGCGTTGGCACTCAGGTCTGCGTCGCCCCCGGCGAACCACCACCGGCCCCTTCGAAGGGGCCCGGATAGGTCAGCCACCATGACGCCGACACTTCTTTCTCAGCCCGCACCGCTCAGCCCCACCTCCTCTGCGATGCCTCGGGTCGATTCCGCACTACGGCTCAGTCTCCACCCGGTGCCGAATCGTCGATCGGTGGTGGACGGGGCCTGGTGGCCCTACTCCAGTGACACCGCCGCGGAATTGCCCGGTCTCATCGCCGCCGTCGACCGACTGCTTGATCGGGTCACGCTCCGCGTCGGCGTGCATTGCGATGCGTGGCAGAACATCCCGCGCCGCATCCCGGCCCGCGGGCGACAGATCCGCGTCGGCTGGTTCCGCCACACCGACCCGCGCATGATCACTCTCAGCTTCGCGTCCGGCGAGCCGGTCGTCCTGCTGATCATCCCGTCAGGAACCGCCGCCGGCGCCGCCGAGGCCGTGCTCAAGCTCACCGCTCAGGACACCGCCGGCTTGACGGCCGACGCCATTCTCACTCTGGCGCACCTGCCGGCGGGCCCCGGTCCGCGTGCGACGGCCGGCTCAGCCCGCTGGGAGAACGAGGGCGGGTCGATCAACGGGCGGAAGGCGGCCTCGTTCACGGCACGGCCAGTCCCGGCGTGACCCACGTGCCGCCTGCCGGCCGGATTGAGCGGTCCAGGCATCGCCCGTTGTCCGGCGGCGGGCCGATCTCCGGCCGGCAGGCATCTCATCCCCTTCCAGCTTCTCCACAGGAGGCTTCCATGACCGTCATCGACACCGCCCCGCTCGGCGAGGCGGGCGCCTCGGCGCCGACCCTCGTGCACCTGGCGGGGGACATCGACATCTTCACCACGGCTAAGTTGCGCAGGCGGCTTATCGACACTCTCGCCCACAGCACCGGCCTGCTCGTCGTGGACCTGTCCCAGGTGACCTTCTGCGGCGCCGGCGGGCTGGGCGTGCTGGTCGGCGCTCAAGGCCGGGCCCGGTCACTGGGCATCACGCTCGCCCTGACCGGCGTTCCGCCGCGCATGGCCCGGCTGCTGCACATCACCGGCCTGGGCAACCGATTCCCGATCATCGCATGACCGGCATACCACCCACCCGCGAGCTCACCCCGGCCGGCTATGACGGCAGTTCGCCGTTCCCTCGGCCTGCGACACCGGCGCGGGCCGGTACCACCCCGGTGACACTGACCGCCGCAACCGTGATCGCGCCGTTCCTCGCGCTGGGCGCCGGCATCTGGCTGGCGTGGGGAGTCGATGTCAGCCTCACCGACCTGCTCCTGGCCGTCGTCTTCTACGTCGTGACCGGGCTGGGGGTGACGGTCGGCTTCCACCGCCTGCTGACCCACCGCTCCTTCACCGCCCGTCCGTGGCTCCGCGCCGTCCTGGCCGTGGCCGGGTCGATGAGCTTCCAGGGCAACCTGATCGACTGGGTGGCCGTCCACCGCCGCCACCACGCCTTCACCGACCGGCCCGGCGACCCGCACTCCCCCTACCGGTACGGCACCGGTCTCGGCGGACGACTGCGCGGCCTGGCCCACGCCCACCTGGGCTGGCTGTTCTCCAGCGAACCCACCTCGGCCACGACGTATGCTCCCGATCTGCTGCGCAACGACCCGGCCATGCTGCGGATCTCCCGCGCCTACCCCGCCTTCTGCGCCGCTTCCCTCCTCCTGCCGTTCGCGGTGGGCTGGGCGATCAGCGGCAGCCTCTACGGCGGGCTGACCGCGTTCATCTGGGCCGGCCTGATCCGTATCGCCCTGTTGCAGCACGTGACCTGGAGCGTCAACTCCCTGTGCCACATGATCGGTGAGCGGCCGCACAAAGCCCGCCGCCATGACCGCTCCACCGACCTGTGGCCGCTGGCCCTGCTGTCCTTCGGAGAAAGCTGGCACAACGGCCACCACAGTGAGCCCAGTTGCGCCCGGCACGGCCGCGGCGGCCGCCAGATCGATCCCTCAGCCGCACTCATCAGCCTGTTCGAACGCCTGAACTGGGCCAGCGATGTGCACTGGCAGCCCCCCGACGTCCTCGGCCACCATCGCACGGTGGCCGGCAAGCACACGCTGCGCACCAGCACCCCGCGCCAGGGCGGAACCGAGAGGCGTTAGCCCTGGTCAGCGCGTTTGGGAGAAGCTCGTACAGCTGGGAAGAAGAACTAGTGCAAGGGGAAGGGCCTCCAGGGAAGGCATCGCGGTGACCGGTGATGGCGAGCAGATGCTGGGCGGTTTGCTGAGCGCCAGCCAACTCTCCTCGCTGGACGATCTGCCGGGCCTGGTCGCCGAGTACGGACGGTCGGTGGGCTTCTCCCAGACCATGATCTACGTAGCCGACCTGCAGCAGCAGGTGCTGGTCCCGCTGACCGGGCAGCGTGATGTGTTCGGCAACCCGCTCGAAACGATCCGGATCGACGTCACCATGGCAGGACGTGCCTTCCGCAACATGGAGATCGTCGAGGCCCGCCACGTGCTGGATCCCGCCGCGCCCGAGACCGCGCCGACGTCACCGGCGGGCGACGGGCCGCAGCGCCTGTGGGTGCCGTTGCTGAACGACACCGAGCGGGTCGGCGTCCTGGGAGTGACCGTGGCGCAGGGGTCGGAGAGCGTGGGGTTGCTGGCCGGCCGGCTGGCCTCCCTCGTCTCGCTGCTGGTGATCAGCAAACGCCCGCACAGCGACTCCTATGCGCGCCTGGTACGCGCTCGGCCGATGACGCTGTCGGCCGAGGTGTTGTGGAACCTGCTCCCACCGCGAGCCTTCGCCGATGACAACGTGGTGGTCAGCGCCGCGCTGGAACCTGCCTACGAGGTGGGCGGCGACGCCTACGACTACGCGATCGACAGCGGCACACTGCGCGTGTCGATCTTCGACGCGATGGGACACGACACCGCGGCCGGCCTGACCGCCACTATCGCCATGGGGGCCGGTCGCACCAGCCGCCGCCAAGGCAAGGACCTGCCCGCGACGAGCGAGGCGATCGACGCGGCGATCGACGAGCAGTTCATCGACCGCTTCGCCACAGGCGTCCTGGCCGATCTGGACCTGCGGACCGGTTGGCTGAACTGGGTCAACCGAGGGCACCACCCACCCTTGGTGATCCGCAAAAGCCAGCAGGTCGCCACCCTGGACAGCGTGCCCGATCCGCCGATGGGCATCTGCCTGGGCCTGTCCACCGGATTGCTGCGCTACCAGTTGGAACCCGGGGACCGGCTGCTCTTCTACACCGACGGCGTCATCGAGGCCCAGAGCAAGGAGGGGCAACCCTTCGGGCTGGAGCGCTTCATCGACTTCATCGTCCGTCACGAGGCCGACGGCACGTCCGCCCCGGAAACACTCCGCCGGCTGATCCACAGCATCCTGCAGCACCAGCACGGCCGGCTCCAGGACGACGCCACCGTGCTGATGGTCGAGTGGCGCACCGGGCGGCAACAGCAACTCGTCCTGGGAAAGATCGCGGTGCCGGGACCGTAGAACGCAACAGCATGGGCGCCGAGCCGGTCGACATCGGTGAGGCCGACGGCGGCCTACCAGGGTCATATGCCGCCGCCCGAGCAAGCCATCTGGTCACCAGTCTGTCCGGGCCCGCCTGAAGCCTCTAAAAGCGATAGTGCTGGATGGCGGTGCCCTTGCGGGAGATGGAGGTGCTCCAGGCCGTCAGGAAGCTGGCCAGGCGGGTCGTCCACGGGTAGTCGGCGACCTCGGGCTCGCGGCCCAGCAGGATCTCGCGTACCAGCTTCAGGCGGGGTTCCAGGCGCTCGATGTCCTGCGGGGTGTCGAAGCCGGGAGACCTCAGGAAAGGGACGACGGACTGGGTGCCGGCGTACTTCCTGGCCGCCCAGACATGGAACCTCGTGTAGCCGTTGAAGCAGATCTCCCCTGTGGGGAAGTGGCGGATGAGGCGGTCGAGGAGCGTGGCCAGTTCCTCCTTGGACAGGAACCCGATCAGGCCGTCGGCGACGATCACGGCGGGGCGGTCGGCGGGGACTTCGCTGATCCATCGGGGGTCGTTGAGGTCGGCGCCGATGGTGTGGAGGTGGGGGCGTTCGGGGAGCAGCAGCTGCCTGGCCTTGGCCACGCCGGGCAGGTCGACGTCGTACCACTCGACGGTGGCGGGCGGGTCGACGCGGTAGACACGGGTGTCAAGTCCGGCGCCCAGGTCGAGCCCGACGGCGTCGGGATTCTTGACGATGAACTGCCGCACGATGTTGTCCATGACCAAGGAGCGGTGCGCGATGCCCACGACGGGGCTGGCTGAGAGCTTGAACTGCCCGGCGTCGTAGTCGAGCTTCCTGACGATGTCGTACGCGGTCTTGTCGCGCAGGATCGGGTGCTTGGCCTGGTAGTCGAGCGCTTTGCCGGCCAGGGTGAGCCAGAGCGTGTTCTCCAGCGGCGTGAGGTCGGGGAGGGTGATGGCCATCGTGTCAGTCCCTTTTCTGTGGTGACTCGTCCAGCGCGGCCCGAGCTGCCTTCAGCGCGGTGTCGTCGGTGAACAACCCGTGGGTGTAGAGCTCCAGCGTGGGGAGCGCGAGGCGGCGCAGCACGTCGGGGCCGAACCGCTCGTGGCCCAGCGCCCGCGCCAGGGGTGGCGGCATGGTCAGCGTGGCCACGCTGTTGAGCACGGTCAGCACCGCCAGCGCCCGCACGTCCGAGGACGGTCGCATCGAGCCGTCGGCGATCCCGGCCCGCAGGACCTGCTCGGACTCCGCCACCAGCGTGTCGACGAACGTGCCCGCGGCAGGGGTGTCCTCCTCGATCGCGCGCAGCATGTACTGCACCTGGAGGCGGTATTCCTCCGGGTTGGACAGGTATTCGCGAAAAAGGTCCTGCATGCCGCTCGGGCCGGCGTTGTCGGCCCGCTGGACCAGGATGCGCAGGACGTGGTCGTCGCAGACGCTCCGGAGCCTTTCCTTGCTGCCGAAGTGGTGGATGACCAGGCCGGGGCTCACTCCGGCGGTGGCCGCGACGGCGCGCAGGCCGGTCTTGCCGAAGCCGTCCCGGGCGAAGTGCGCGATGGCCGCGTTGCGGATCTTGGCCTGGGCGGTCAGGTCCGACGATGCTGAACACATGTTTAGTAGACTAAACAGATGTTCAATGCCTGGCAAGTCGAGGGCAGGCCCGTGATCAAGGGCCTGTAGCGCTTCATAACTCGTCGAGTGGTGCTTGATCCGCGGCTTTGACCTCCAGCCACCCCAACCATCGCCCGCACCAGTCCCGCCAGGCGGGTCAGACAGCCTCGTCGCTGCGGCTGCTGGTGGCTGCCGGCGCGTCTTCGCCGGATGGCGGTTCGGTGGCCGGGGCGACGGGTTCGAGCCAGTCGAGCTGTTCGGCCAGGTGGCGGGCGGTGTCAATGACGCCGGCGATGTGCGGGGAGGGGTTGGCGTCGTGCCACAGCAGGGACCAGGGGTAGTACGTGGTGGGGTCGGTCAGGGGCCGCCAAGTGGTGCCGGGCCGGTTGGAGGAGCGGAAGGAGGAAGGGACGCAGTGCACGCAGCGGTGCTGGAGTACGAGGTCGGCGGCAGCCCGGGAGCTCTCGACGGTGCCTTCGTAGAGAGTGGGCTCGAACCCGGCCGAGCGGCACAGCGCGAGGACGAACTGGTTGAGCTCCGGCGTCTGCGATTCCTCGCCGAGCAGGAGCAGTTCGTCGGCGAGGGCGGCGACGGGTACGCCGTTGAGGACGGCGAAGCGGTGGTCGTCGGGGACCAGCACGCCGAGGGGATCGAGCCTGATGAGTTTGGAGGTCATCTCGGCCGGGGTCTGGGAGGCGCGTCCGATGGCTATGTCGAGGCGGCCGTCGGCCAGTTGCCGGTACTGCTCGGGGGTGCCTGCTTCGATCTGGTGGATCGTGATGCCGGGATGGTTGTCCTGGAGTTCGTGCAGGATCTGCGGCATGGTGTCGTAGCCGGCGTCGATGATGCCGACGCGTAGCGTGGGCGCGGACGCGGCGGCGTTGCGTGCGGCATGCCCGGCCCGGCTGACGTGATGGAGGATCTGGCGCGCCTCGACGAGGAAGGCGGCTCCGGCGGGGGTCAGGTCGACGTGGTGGGTGCTGCGGTCCAGGAGCCGCACACCGAGCTCGCGTTCCAGCCGCTGGATCTGTTGGCTCAGCGCCGACTGCACGATGTGCTCGCGGGCGGCGGCGCGGCCGAAGTGCAGCTCTTCAGCCAGCGTCACGAAATAGCGCAACTGCCGTAACTCCATGCCCGACACCCTTCCTCTCCCAGGCGGTGCCGATGCGGCCGTCGTCTCCCACCGTAGGTCCTCGTGGGTGTGTCAACTTCTGAAGGTGGGCCTGGCCTCACTTGCTGGGCTGAGGCGTCTGGCAGTCGATCTTCGGGTTCGTGCCGAGGTAGTTGAGGGGGCCGGCCAGGATCGTCACCGCGATGGTGGCCACCTGGTTGCAGTTCTCCACCGGTGCCGTGTAGTACTTGCGCCGGCCTGCGGCGACGGAACCGACGATCGGCCACAGGATCAGCACCAATGATGTGACGCGCATCGGTTCTGCCTCCATCTTCGTCCTTGCGAGGCTGGCGGGGACGACGGGACCGTTGTCGGGTTCGCCCGCGTCCGGGCGGGATCCCGATCCGAGATCTGGGACCCGCCGGGCGGTTCGTCGAAGTGGGGATCAGCGTTTGAAAGCGTCCCTGGCCTTTTTACCGGCCTGCTTCAGATTGCCGGCGACCCGGTCGCTCTTGGCCGCGACCTGCTGGCGCCGGTTGCCGGTGACACGGCCGAAGCGTTGCCTGGCCCAGCCCTTGAGTACCTGGACCTTGTTGCTGATTTCCCAGCGCAGACTCATCGCGATCTTCCTTCACTGCTCCGCCGCGGTCAGGCGGCTTGGAGCCCCAGTGTCTGCTCTGGCTTGGGAGGGGGAAACGAGCAATGGCCGTGCCGGTTATCACAGGAACTGATGAGCGGTGGGGTATCGGGGTCAGTCTCCGGCCGGTGAGAGCGCGCCGGTACGGTGGCGCCGGAGGCGTTCGGGATCGGGCCAGCGTACGTCGCTCGCCCAGCCGAGCCGCTCGAACAGGCGGATCACCCCGCTGGACGGGTCGATCTGGCCCCGGTCGAGACCGTGGCGGGCACAGGTCGGCTCGCTGTGGTGGCCGTTGTGCCAGCTCTCGCCGAACGACAGCAGGGCCAGCGGCCACAGGTTCGTCGCCCGGTCGTGGTCGCGGGTCTTGAAGGGCCGGCTGCCGATGAGGTGGCACAGGGAGTTGACGCTCCAGGTGACGTGCTGGAGCAGCGCGATGCGGATCAGGCCGGCCCACAGGAAGGCGGTCAGGCCGCCGTACAGGGTGCCGGCGATCGCCCAGCCGGCTGCGAACGGCAGCGCCAGCGACAGCGCGCACAGCGCGGGGAAGGCGCGGGCCACGCGGGTCATGGCCGGATCGGCCAGCAGGTCAGGGGCGTAGCGTTCGGCGGACGTCTGGTCGTCGGTGAACAGCCAGCCGAGGTGGGCGTGGGCAAGCCCCCGAAGCTGCCCGCGCAGGCTGGTTCCGTACCGGTAGGGCGAGTGCGGATCGCCCGGCCGGTCGGTGAAGGCGTGATGGCGGCGGTGCACCGCCACCCAGTCGATCACGTTGCCCTGGAAGCCCATCGACCCGGCGACCGCCAGCACCACGCGCAACCATGGCCGGGCGGTGAAGGAGCCGTGGGTGAGCAGCCGGTGGAAGCCGACCGTCACTCCCAGCCCAGTCACCACGTAGAAGGCGGCGGCCAGGAGCAGGTCGGTGAGCGCGGCCCCGTGCCCCCACGCCAGATAGATCACCGCACCGAGCGCGGCGAACGGCGCGATCACGATCGCCCCGGTCAGCGCGGTCTGCGACCGCCCGGCCGGCACGTGCTCGCCGGCCCCGGGGAAGGGCGAGGTTCCGTCGTAGTCCCGCCGGCGTCGCACCGGTCGTTCAGAAACAGCCATGAAGCAGCCTTCTTCTCGTCTATACGGTCCGCCGGTGCACGTAGCACCAGCGCCAGGTCGACCTCGGCCCCAGGGCGGCGGCCACCGGGTGGTCGGTCTCCTGGTAGTGGGCCTTGGCGTGGCCGCCCTGGGAATCGTCGGAACAGGCGACCCAGCCGCAGGTCAGGCACGCCAGCAGGCGCGTCCAGGTTTGGCCGAGAGCCAGGCATTCCTTGCATTCGGGTGGTCCGTACCGCACTTGGGGGAGTTGGTCGATGTGATTGCAGCGCGGGGTCTGACCGTTCAGGCCCGCGCGGTTGGTCGCGTCCGTTCCTTGTGCGTCCAGGGTCATGACGACCCCCTCACGGTGACAGCGACGCAAGGTGCGCCGGCTGGTCACTTGCCAGTCAACGTGCTCAGCCGGGCCGGCGGAAAGACGCGATCCCAGTCAGCCTCATCAGTTGCGGCGATGGCGGGGCCTGCGGGCGATTTGACGAGAGGCCACCGGACCATGCGGACCGCGACGTCGAGGGGCCGCCGGACCGCGAAATCGGCCGGATGTTTCACCTGGCGGGCCTCCCGCCACTTATGCCGAGAGCGGATTTCGCTCATTTGTGCGAAATTTCCTTGCTATTTATTTCGGAAGGGTATTGACTGGGAAATGCAAGCAAGGAAAAGGGGAGGCTCTTATGAGCTTCGTACAGATTCTGGAATTCAGCACCAAACGCGCTGCGGAAGTCGAGTCGCTCATGAACGAGTGGCGGACGCAGACCGAGGGAAAGCGCCATGTGAAGCGCGAGGTCGTGGCGAAGCACCGCGATCGCCCCGACCACTACGTGGCCCTCGTCGAATTCTCCTCCTACGAGGAGGCCCAGCGTAACAGCAAGCTGCCGGAAACCGACCGGTTCAACGCGCACATGGTCAAACTGTGTGAAGGCCCGATCAAGTTCTCCGACTACGACGTGATTCGCGACAAGAGCTGATCGCCGGCTGAACATCGCGAAAAGCTCAACCTGTGCTGTGGCGTGCGAGAACATTCTCGCGTCATGGCACGGGGCATTTTTTTTGTGTCGGTTCATCGTCGCGCGAGACGTGAAGGGGCCGGCGCCGGCCGACCGGAACTGCCCGACCGCTACGAATTCCTCCTGGCGAGCGCCTGCTCGGCCGAGGCGCTCAGCAACCGGGCGGCGGCGGCCACCTCGGCGAGCCGGCCAGGCCCCATCGCGTCCAGGCAGACGGCCAGCCGCTGCCGGTCGCCATGGCAGGCCACGTTCGTCGCACGCTGAACGGCGAGGGCGCGCGAGGCCGTGCCGATCGCAGTCAAGACGTCGGCCAGGGCCTGATCCACGCCGTCGTTCGGACCCGGCGGCTGCGCAGGTTGAGCGGTCAACGCCATTCACCATGCCGTCCTTGAGCTCCGAGCGCGATCCGATGCCGCCGGCCGGTCTGCTCCATCTGCCGGCCGAGGACAACGGGAGAGCGCCCCAGTGGTCCCCATGACACGTCACGAGCGATGCGGCCGTCAAACCATTCGGGTCACCACGCCGGCGCCGGCCCCGGTGATCACGGCTGATGATAAGCGTGGGGCAGGTTGCCGCTTTCCGCCTGGCCGAGCCCACGGGATGATCAATACATCGCCCCGGACTGCTCCACTCACGCTGGCTCCCACACCACGTGTTCATGGCCGCCTCACACTCGCGGCCACCTCATTCCGTACTCCCCGCCCGTAGGAGCCAGCATGGACACCGCGGACACAGTCGGCATTCGCGCGCCTGACACGGTCGCCGATCCGCCCTTGCGCATTACGCCGCTCGTCGATCCCGCGGGCCTGCGGATCGAAGGCGAGCTCGACTACGCCACCCTGCCTGCCCTGACCAGGGCACTGGTCTCGATGGCGAGAGGTGGCAGCCTCTGCGTCGATCTGAGCGGCCTGGCGTTCTGCGACGTCGGTGGGCTGCGCGCGTTGGTCACCGCCGCCGACGGCATGCGCGACGGCCAGGTTCTGACCTTACGCTCGCCCTCTCCGCAGGTGCGACGCCTGCTCCAGCTCACCGGCTGGCACCCGAAGGCCGGTCTTCGCCTGCAGGATCGGAGCGCCTCATGACGACCCTCGATCCCCGCGCTGGGGCAGGTCTGTGGCCCATCCCCGCCACCTGTCCAGTGCCAGAAACTGGCAATGAGGGTCTGACCTGGTCTTCTAGGCTCGTCTCTTGTGTTGTTTCGGCTTCTGTATCTGCTGGTGATCAGGGTGTTCGGCTGGCTGGTGCTGCTCACTCGGGGCAGCGCCTCCAAAGAGGTGGAGATCTTGGTGTTACGGCATGAGGTCGCGGTGCTGCGTCGCCAGATCGTCCAGCCCAGGCCGGACTGGGCCGATCGGGCGCTGTTGGCCGCGCTGGCCAGGCTGTTACCCGGTCGCCTTCGGCTGCATCGCATCGTGACGCCCGGCACGCTGCTGGCCTGGCACCGCAGGCTGGTGAAGAAGAAGTGGACCTACCCTGCCAAACACGGCCGGCCGCCTATCTCTGAGGAGATTCGCGATCTGATCGTCCGGTTGGCGCGGGAGAATCCACGATGGGGGCATCGGCGCATTCGGGGCGAGCTACGTGGCCTTGGGGTGCGGGTGGGGGAAGGGACGGTCCGCCGGGTTCTGGCGGCGGTGAGGCTTGGGCCCGCGCCGCGTCGGGCTTCACTGAGCTGGCGCCAGTTCCTGACTGCTCAGGCCTCCGGCATCCTGGCGTGCGACTTCTCCACGTCGACATGGTGTTCCTCAAGCGCCTGTACGTGTTGTTCGTTATGGAGATCGAAACGCGGCGCGTGCACATTCTCGGCGTCACGGCTCATCCGACCGGTGCCTGGACAGCGCAGCAGGCGTGCAATCTGCTGATGGACGTGGGCGATCGAGCCGACGGGTTCAAGTTCCTGATCCGCGACAGGGACGGGAAAATCGGCGGGCGGTTTGACGATGTGTTCGCCGGTGCGGATGTGCGCACGCTCAAGATTCCGCCGCGCTCGCCACGGGCGAATGCGTTCGCCGAGCGGTTCGTCGGTACGCTCCGACGCGAATGCCTCGATCACCTTCTGGTCCATGGCGAGCGGCATCTGAGACAGATCCTGGCTGAGTATGAGCGCCACTACAACCAGCATCGGCCGCATCAGGCGCTGTCGCTACGGCCACCTATGCATGATCCAGCCGAGGTTGTCGATCTCACGGTTCGAATACAGCGACGACCGGCCGTCAGCGGTCTGATCAACGAGTACGGGCGAGCCGTATAGTCGAGCGAAGCCACAGGTCAGGCGTGTGATGCCGGTATTGGCACCGCACAGGCTGGACCTGTAAGAGGGCGGGCCACGATCCATGCATTGGGAGAGGCCACGAGCCAGGCCAAGCCCGCACGGCAGATCCGTGATTCCGCCCCGCTGTCCGGTCGTCGATGTGCCGGATGAGTGCCGAAGAGCATGTGGCGAGCATGAACTCGGCCGTTCTCGCCTCTCAGGAGAGGGGCGAGGATCGAGATATTGCAGGTCAGACGGGGTGCAGGGTGGTAGGGCGCCCGGGGCTCGAACCCGGAACCTACGGATTAAAAGTCCGCAGCTCTGCCAATTGAGCTAACGCCCCTCGCACGAGCAAGGGTACAGAGATTACCGCCCCGCCCGCGACGCCTCCATCACCGGTAAGCGGACAGCCCCGTCAGGGCCTCTCCCAGCACCAGTGTGTGAATCTCCTGGGTCCCCTCGTACGTCAGCACAGACTCCAGATTGTTCATGTGCCTGATCACAGGGTACTCCAGGGTGATCCCATTTCCCCCCAGGATGGAACGGGCCTGCCGGGCGATGTCCAGGGCGGCGCGTACGTTGGCCAGCTTGCCGAAGCTGATCTGCCGGGGCTCCAGCCGTCCCTCGTCCTTCAGGGCGCCCAGGTGCAGGGCCGTGAGCTGGGACTGGGCGGCGGCGACGTACATCCAGGCCAGTTTCTCCTGGGTGAGCTGGAAGGCGCCGATCGGCTTGTCGAACTGCACGCGGGTCTTCGAGTAGTCCACGGCCGCCTCCAGGCAGGCGCGGGCGGCCCCGACGACCCCCCACAGGATGCCGAAGCGGGCCTCGGACAGGCAGGACAGGGGGCCCTTGAGGCCGGTGACCCCGGGAAGCGCGGCGGAGCCGGGCAGGCGGAGGTCGTCGAAGTACAGGGACGAGGTGACCGATGCCCTAAGGGACAACTTCTTGTGGATCTCAGGGGCGGAGAAGCCGGGCGTGGAGGTGGGGACGACGAAGCCGCGGACGCCCTCGTCCGTCTGCGCCCACACCACGGCGACGTCGGCGATCGAACCGTTGGTGATCCACATCTTGGAGCCGTTCAGGATCCAGTCGGAGCCGTCCTTCTTGGCGTACGTGCGCATGTTGGCGGGGTCCGACCCGTGGTCCGGCTCGGTCAGGCCGAAGCAGCCGATCGCCGTGCCGGCCGCCATGCGCGGGAGCCACTCCTCTTTCTGCTCGTCGGAGCCGTACCGCCAGATGGGGAACATCGCCAGCGAGCCCTGCACGGACACGAACGAGCGCAGGCCCGAGTCGCCCGCCTCCAGCTCGCGGCAGGCCACGCCGTAGGAGGTCGCGTCGGTGCCGGCGCACCCGTACCCCTCCAGGTGCATCCCCAGCAGGCCGAGCGAGCCGAGCTCGGGCGCGAGCTCGCGCGCGGGGAAGACGGCCTCCTCGAACCAGTCGCCCACGTGCGGAAGGACGCGGTCCGAGACGAAGGACCTGACCGTGTCGCGGATCAGCCGCTGGTCGCCGTTCAGGCGGTCGTCGAGGCGCAGCAGATCGTCCATGGCGTGTCCTCTCCTCGCGTAAGGGGTTACCAGGGTTCTACCAGGGGGAATCCTGATGTGCTAACACCGCCCCCAGGGGCAGTCTTGAGACATGAACGAATACAGCGAGCACAACGTCAAGAAGCTTCGTCGCACCAACAAGGGCCGGATGATCGCGGGCGTCTGCTCGGGCATCGGTGAGTACGTCGGCATCGACCCGAACCTGATCAGGGTCGGGCTCGCCATCGCCACCCTGTTCGGCGGGGCCGGCGTCGGCCTGTACGCGATCGGCTGGCTCCTGCTGCCGGACGAGGAGCGGGACACCTCGATCGTCCAGGACCTGATCAGCAAGCAGCAGCAGCGGAACGCCACCGACTGGACCGGCGAGCACAAGCCGCAGCAGTGATCAGGCCGGCGCCTGGGCGGGCAGCTCCTGGGCACTACGGTCGTCCCGGGACTCGGTCCACATGAGGGCGAGCACGGCCGCGGCGATCACTCCGGTGCCGCCGGAGATCGCGACCACCAGCTCAGGACCGAGTCTCTCCGCTGCGAACCCGCCGACCAGGATCGCGATCCCCTGGACGGCCATCAACCCCGACTGCACCAACCCGAACGCCTGGCCGCGCCGCTCGGCCGGCACATTCTGGACGAAAGCCGCGTTCGCCGCGAGCTGGTACGCCCCGCCGATCCCCGACAGAACCCACGCGGCCAGCACGACCGCGAGCGGCGGACGCAACGCCGTCACCATCAGGGGCGCGCAGCTCAGCACGGCCAGCCACCCCATGAGACGCAGCCGCCGCGCCGGCGTCACGAACCTGCTGAACACGAACGCGCCCACCACGGTCCCCGTCGGCATGGCGGCCATCAGCAATCCGGTGATCACGGGCACGGACAACGACCCCGTGGCGAGCTCGGCGGCGTAGGGCGCGGCGATTCCCTCGGGAAGGATGTAGAAGCCGCACAACCACGCGAACAGGACAAGCGTCCGTAGCCTGCGCGACCCGAAGACGAGTTTGGCTCCCGCCCTGGTCATCGTCCACATGGAGGGCTTCTCGCCGTCGTGGCCGGGCGCCGGTCGCGGGCGTACGCCGGAGGCCAGGATCAGGGCCGAGGCGAGAAACGTGGCCGCGTCGAGGGCGAGCGCCCGGTAGGGGCCCAAGGTGGCGATCATCGCGCCGCCCGCCGCGAAACCAAGCATCTGTACGCCCTGGTTCGTCATGTTCTGCAACGCGGAGCCGACGACGTACCGGTCGCCTTCGAGCACCTCGGGCAACAACGCCGCCCGCGCCGCGCTGAACGGCGCACTGAGCAGCACCACGAAGAAGACCAGCACACACAGCGCCCAGAACGGCATCGAGGGCAACGCCATCACGCCCACCAGAACCGCGCGGACGACGTCGCAGATCATCATGACGCCGCGGCGCGCGAACCGGTCGGCCAGTCCGGCCAGCAGCGGCCCGCCGACGATCGACGGGAGGTAGGTCAGCGCGTAGACGGCCGCGGTGGCCAGCGCCGATCCGGTGCGGGAGTAGACGAGGACCGCGAGCGCGACCTGGGCGAGCTGGTCACCGAGGAGTGAAAGGCCCTGTGCGTACCAAAGGGCGCGGAACTCCCGGATGACGATGACTTCGCCGTAGGTGGCCTGATTTGTCTCGGCACGGCGATGCCGTCCCGGCGGCCTTCCGTCCTGCATGGCCTCCATTGGACTCCGCTGTGCCTGACTCACCGTGTTCGCTATGTGACCTAAGGTGCCCGATCATGAGGCAAGGCGCAACCCAAAGAAGTCAACGAGCAGCAAAGCGTTACCAGCCCAGTTCGTGAAGTCTGTCGTCACTTATCCCGAAATGGTGGCCCACCTCGTGGACGACCGTGATGCGTACCTCGCGAATGACGTCCTCTTCGGTCTTGCATATCTGGCATATGGGATTGCGGTAGATCTCGATCCGGTCGGGCAGGACACCTGAGTACCAGTCGCCGCGTTCCGTGAGGGGGATCCCGGTGTACAGGCCGAGCAGGTGGGGCTCCGGCGGATCATCGACGACCGTGACGACGACGTTGCTCATGACGCGGGTGAGCTGGGCGGGGATCGTGTCCAAAGCCTCGGCCACGAGTTCCTCGAACTTCTCCCGCGTAACCTCGATCACACGTGCCATTCTGCCCTGCCAGTCAGGTATGCAAGAAACCGTATGAACTTCGTTGACAGGTCGAAAGCAGTCATTCGGTCACGAACGGCCAGGGGTGCGGTGGTGCTCCTGGTCGCCGCCGCGGGCGCCTGGCTGGGCATCTTCCTGAGCGGCACCGTGCACGCCCAGGTGGGCCCGGTCGAGACGGGCATGTCGCTCAGACCCGCCTGGCGCGGCGAGACCGTCGTGGACGCCAGCCCCCTCGGCACCCTCACCTTCCGGACCCACGACGCCCCGCTCAGGCTCCGCATCACCCTGGAGAACATCGACCAGGAGCGCGCCAAGGCGCTGATCGAGGACCCCAAGCTGGCCGACCGTCTGCCGGGCCTCATCGAGAGCGACCTCCTGGACGGCGTGCGGGCCCTGGCGATCCGCAGCGTGCTCTGCGCGGGCGCGGGGGCGCTCATAGCCGTCCTGATGGTCTACAGGCGCCCCAGGACGGCTCTGGTGGGCCTCCTGGCGGCCTCCGTGGCGCTCGCGGGCACCGGGGCGCTCGCCGCGCTCACCTTCCGTCCGAGCTCGCTCGTGGAGCCGCGCTACTCCGGGCTCGTCGCCGCCGCGCCGTCGTTGGTGGGCAGCGCGGAGTCGATCGTGACGAAGTTCGAGTCGTACCGGTCGCAGCTCACCAAGCTCGTCACGAACGTCTCGAAGCTGTACGACACCGTCTCGACCCTCCCGCTGTACGACGCCGACCCCAATTCCATCCGGGTCCTGCACGTGTCGGACATCCACATCAACCCCATCGCCTGGAACGTCATCCGCTCGCTCAAGGACCAGTTCGCCGTCGACATGATCATCGACACCGGCGACATCTCGGACCACGGGACCAAACCGGAGAACAAGTTCGTCGACGAGATCAGCCGCCTCGGTGTGCCGTACGTGTACGTACGCGGCAATCACGACTCCATGATCACGCAGAGGGCGGTCGAGCGGCAGAAGAACGGCGTGGTCCTGGACGACACCGTGGAAACAGTCGCCGGCCTGCGCATCTACGGCCTGGGCGACCCCCGGTTCACCCCGGACAAGTCGGTGGCAGTCGATTCGGACCCGGCCGTGCTCAAGCGGTTCGCCCGCTCGCACCTTGCCAAGGTGAACAAGGCGGACGTGGTGGCCGTCCACGACCCCGACGTCGGCCGCGGCTTCAGCGGGGCCGCGCCCATGATCCTGGCAGGTCACACCCATGATCGTTCGACGACCATGCTGCCGTCCGGATCGCGCATGCTCGTCCAGGGCTCGACCGGCGGCGCCGGCCTGCGCGCGCTCGAACACGCCCAGCCCACACCCGTACAGGCCTCCGTCCTGTACTTCGACCGGGACACCAGGCGCCTGCGTGCCTGGGACGACATCACCCTGGGCGGTCTGGGCGAGCAGTCCGTGTACATCCAGCGTCACGTGGAGGCCGACCCACAACGTATGATTTCTCCAGAGCCAACGAGCGCCCCGTCACCAACGGGACCGGTCACTGGCACTGCGTCGCCAACCGCCGGTTCGCCGCTTTGGCATCAGGGGCAATCGTCCCCTATGCTTCAGAGGTCTCCGACGGAAGGCGACAGGGAATCCTGAGCCCCCATCGTCTAGCGGCCTAGGACACCGCCCTTTCAAGGCGGCGGCACGGGTTCGAATCCCGTTGGGGGCACTTGCGAGTGTTTGGCGCACCGCGAACCGGCTGGTCGAAAGGCCACCGGAGAGCTGGTAAGCTAAACAAGCGCAAACAGAAAGAACAGCAAGAAAACGCAAGGTCCTGTAGAGCAGTTTGGAGTGCTCGCCACCCTGTCAAGGTGGAGGTCGCGGGTTCAAGTCCCGTCAGGACCGCTCTGGGTCAGGTAGCTCAGTTGGTACGAGCGTCCGCCTGAAAAGCGGAAGGTCGGCAGTTCGACCCTGCCCCTGACCACCAGCTTTGAACAGCAGAGAAGCCCCGAGGCGATTATCGCTCCGGGGCATTTTTGTTGCTCTGACGACAGCGCTGACGACAGTTCGCCTGATTAAGAGGTGGTGAAGCGTTGGGGTGGTTACGACGCCAGCAGCCGAGGATGTCGGCCCGGACAGCAGTCCGGTATCTCATGACCCGAGCATTCATCGAGATACGTGCCACTACGCACATCGTCAAACGAGAGCTGCAGTGCGAGGATCTTGAGAGTGCACAGGCTCGGATTGATCGCATACGCATGATCGCTAACATCTGCCACAACCTTCCGGCCGACTTCCGGCCAGGCAGCGAGCGAGAGCGGGAGCAGCGAGCGATGGAGAGCCTGAAATGGCATCTGCGGGAGCTTGAACCTGATGATCGCTCCGCCCTATGGGTGCAGACGGAACTGGACGATTTCGGCTACGACTACCGGCCTCTTCTGCCGCAACACGTCAGGGACCGGCTCACACAACAGTGAACGCCCGGGCAGCTCTGCCCAGGCGTTCTTTGGTTTGTGCACAAGGGACCTATTGCAGGGCGTCACCGAGCTTGCCGAGAGCCTTGCGTTTCTCGTCCAGGGAAGCGTGAGCGTAGATCGTCATCGTGACTTCGATGTCGGAGTGACCGACGATGTCTCGGACGATGTGAGGCGGTACGCCCACGTCGAGCAAGAGACTCACGCAGGTATGCCGGAGGTCGTGGAGACGGACCGGTCCGAGTCCCGCTGTCTTCCGGATCTCGCTCCAGCTGCGCCGTAGGTTGTCCGGCTCCATGGGAGTGCCGCGACGCGACGGGAAGACAAGCCCGTGATCGTGCCAGTCTGGATAACGGTCGGACCGTTCGATGAACTGCCGTCTACGGTGCTCCTTGAGGGCCTCGATGCAGACCAGGGGGAGTGGGACCGTCCGTGCTGAGCCCTCCGTCTTGGGCTGTACGAACTGGAGACGGCCGCCGACCCGCTGGAGTGTCTGAATTATTTCCAAAGTGCCTTTCTCCAAGTCGACGTCCTGCCAGCGGAGCCCGAGAAGCTCGCCACGCCGTAGACCCAGGCAGACAGCCAAGACATAGAGCGCGCCGAGGCGCTGATCCTTGGACGCTTTGATGATCGCTTTCCCTTGGGCCACCGTCAGACCGCGGTTGACCTTGTACTTGGGCGGCGAGAGCTTGATGAGCTTCGCGACGTTGCGTGTGATGATCTCTTCCCGGACGGCGTTCTCCAGGGCGTTCCTGAGAACGGCGTGGATGAACTGGACCATCCGAGGTTCGATCTTGTAGGCACAACACTCGCCACCCTTCTTGGCGCAGCACTCGGACGGCTTCCGAGCCTTGTCCCATCCCCGCTGGCAGCACTGGCAGCCGGACCGAAGCGATGTCACGAACTGGCGGACATCGGCGGCGTTGAGCTTGTCGAGGCGTTTCTTGCCCATGCCGGGGACGAGGTAGCGGCGGACGACGCCCTCGTACCCCTGCATGGTCTTGGGGCGGCGCTCGACCTTGACGACATGTTCGAGCCAGTACGTCAGGTAGTCCGCCACTGTCCAGCTCTCGGCTGCGACAGGGATGCCCTGGTCGGCCTGCCGCTTGAGCTCTATGAACTTTGCGTGGCACTCTTCGCGTGTCTTGCCATACACGCTGACTCGTTTGATCGTCCCAGCGGTGGTGGGGACGAAGACCTTGGCCTCATAACGACCGTCCTTACGCGGCACGATCGTGCCTTCGCCATTTGAGCGACGGCGCGGCTTCCGCTGCTTGCGGCTGCGGGGCTCTTCCTCGGGGATGCCGAGCCTTGTCACGGTCATTCAGGCCACCTCCACCAGGGTCTTAATGCACTCGGTCAGGGCGTCGGCCTCGATGAGGCGGCGGCGGCCGACTTTGAAGCTTCGGAGTTGGTTGGAGCGGATGAGGGTGTAGAGGGTCCACCGGCTGACGCGGAGCCGCTTGGCGGCCTCGTCGACGGTGAGCACGAGGTCATTCATGCGTGATCTCCGATCGAGCAGGGCTTGGAAGGCGTGTGTCAGTGATGGCGGCGGCGAGGAGTTGTTCTCCGAGGGAGAGTCCTTGTCCGGCGTACTCCCAGTGGGCGACGACGAGGACGGTGTCCTGGTCGAAGAGCGGGAGGCGTCCGGCGGTGATCTCTTCTGTGCGTATGTGTTCTTCGCGGGCGGCGCGGAGTTCGCTGAGGGTGGTGGAGTAGTGGCGGCTCTTGGTGGAGAAGTGGCCGCGGAAGCCGAGCATGTGGGCCCAGTGGGTGAGCCGCAGGTCGGCCAGGTCCTCGTCGCTGCCCAGCCGCATGCAGGCGGCGATCAGCCGGCGGGCGTGGTCGCGCACGGGGAGGGCGTCGAGATTGTCGAGTGGCTGGATACGGCGGTCCAGAGTGCCGACGCACTCGGCGGCCTTGGTGGCGTACTTGGCGATGTAGGCGGCGACGGCCTGTTCGGTGAGGTCGCCGTTCATGGTGATGTGGCGGACGTCGAGCTGGGTGCCCCAGCGGAACGTGCGGCTCAGTGGCTTGATCTCGGCAGTTACGGCGGCCGTCGCGTGCTGGACGGCCTCGGCCAGGGCGTCGGCGGTGGCCCAGACCGGTGGAAGTGCGTTAGGACCGTCGGGCCCGTCGAGGCGGATGACGGCGTGGAAGTGGGCGACGCCGCGGCGTTGGTATTCGGCGACTTTGGCGAAGGCGATGGTGACTTGTTGGCGTAGGGCTTTGATGGTCAGGCCGTTGAGGCGGGCGAAGCGGCGGCGTAGGGCGAGGGTGAAGCGGCGCCAGAGCTCAGGGCTGATGGCGTTGAACAGGACGGAGCCGTCGTAGTCGTAGCAGTCGGGGCACAGCGGTTCGCCGAGCCGCGGGTCGTCGGCGCTGTGGCGGTCGGTGCAGGACATGAGCTGTCCGTGCGGGCAGGTCTGGGCATTGCGGCGGGCGTGACAGGGCTGGACCTTGCCGTTCTTCTCCCGGCGGGTGTGGACCGTCCCGAAGGAGGGTGCGGTGAGGGTGATGAACAGGCACGGGTGCGAGCTGACGGTTTCGGGGACGCCTTTGCCGCCGATGAGGCCGGCGCGGACGAGTTGGTAGGTGTCGGCGCGGTAGACCTCGGCGCAGGCCGGGCAGCGGGAGGCGCGGCGGGTCTTGCATGGGAGGCGCAGGACGCCGTTCGGCTCGCGGTTGGTGCTGTAGCGGTGGAGCAGCTGGCCGGTGGCCTGGTCGTAGTGCTCGACCTTGCCACGCAAGTGGATGGGCTGTCGGCAGCCGCCGGTGCGCTTGATCTGGTGCGCCCAGCGGTCGTAGTCGGGTTGGTGGAGCCGGTCGATCATCCCGGCTATGGCGTGTGAGTGGTGCAAGATGGATCCGTCCTGTCCGGATGCGTTCTGGAGTGGGATGGCCCCTCACCTGGCGCGGAACTTGGCGGTTGTGTGGCCAGGTGAGGGGATCTCGGCTATGCGCCGTGGTTGTCTATGCCGCTGCCGTCGCAGTCGCGGCAGGTGTTGCTGTCGCCGTCGAGGCCCCTTCCGTTGCAGGTGCAGCAGCGGCCGTAGGCGAGCGGGACGGCGGCGAGGATGTCGGGCCAGTCGGTCCAGGGTTCTTCGGTCGTCATGGGCGGAGGTCCTTGCGCGGGGTGATGGTGACGTAGAGGCGGTAGTTCCGCGGCCGGCTCCTGTTGGGGAAGGCCCGCGACATGCTGGTGACGGTGAAGATCTGGCGAAGGTGGATCATGCCGAGAGTGAGTTCGGCGCGGTTGCCTTCGAGGCGGATTCGCATGGTCAGGGCTCCTGGGTGGTGTCGATCTGGATGCAGCCGCGGTAGCTGTCATCGGCGGCGTGGCGGGCGCGGGCGGCGGCGAGGATGGCGATGAACTCGTAGCGGACCGGTCCGAAGCCGATGCCGGTCATGTAGTGGTCATGGGGCAGGTGGTGGGGGTCGATCTCCGTGCCGATCAGGGCGGCGACCTTGTCGACCTCGGTGCGCATGTCGTCGTCGGAGCCGTTGTCGGGGAAGGCGCGGAGGGTGACGGGGGCTATTGAGGTCGGGATCTGAGGGTGTGCCTTGAGGAAGCCCGCCATGGAGATGAGTCCGGCGATGAGGGCGTCTCGGTCGTTGTTCATGGTGGTGCGCCTTTCAGGTGGTTTCTGGGACGGTGCGCAGGGTGTGGAGCAGGTCGGAGGCGAGTTGCTCGGACACGCCGAGGCGGGCGCGGAGAACGTCGCGGGTGATGGGCTTGCCGTGTCGGGTGTGGTGTTCGTCGGCGACGCGGCGGGCGTAGTCGACGAGTGCCGGGGACGGTCCGGGGTGTTCGTCCTGGCGGTCCTGGGCGGGGACGAGGGCGGGACGGTCTGCGGGCGGGACAGCTACGGGTGCATCAGGACGCGGAGGGGACGCGGGGACGTTTTTCGGGGACGTCCTGAAGACGTCTGGGGACGAGTCGGGACGCGGGCCGGACGTCCGGCGTTCGAGCATGGAGACGGCGACGAGGAAGGCGGCGGCGGGGGTGGCGGCGGTGATCCAGCCCCAGGCGGTCGGGTCGGCTTGTTGGAGGTTGGCGGCCAGGGACAGGACGATGCCTCCGGTCAGGACGAGGACGGGCCAGGAGATCAGGCCGCGTCGTACGCGGGCGGTCTTCTTGTCGCGTTGCCGCTCGCGGGCGGCCATGACGCAGGTGAGGTCGATGCAGACGGCGATCGCCCAGGCCATCCAGCCGGACTGTCCGTGGTCGCTGGCGGTGTCGCGGATGTGGGTGAAGGACCCGGCTCCGGCGATGAGGGCCAGGACGAGGACGGGGCCGGTGTCGAGCAGCCAGTGGGCGAGGCGTCGCATCGGAGTTCAGGCCTCTCGTGGGTCAGGGATGGAGTTGAGGAACTCGGCGAGGTCGGTGTCGCTCACCTGGGCGGCGTGGCCGGCGACGACGTCGGCCCAGACGGGTGAGCGGTCGGCGTAGGTCGAGGCGGCGAGTTCGGCGGCTTGTTCGCTGACGTAGTAGGAGCGGGCGCGGTACCACTGGCCGTCTTGAGAGGCGACGATGGCGACCCCTGGTGTCTCGGCGGGGATGGCACGAGCCGAGGCGAGTGCGGCGGGGTCGAGGTCACCGAGCGTCATGGCGGCGGTCTCGGGATCGTTGACGCGGTGGCAGATGCGGCCGGAGCACTGAGCGCGCAGTGCGGTGACGCCGGGCCCGAGATCGGAGCCGATGCGCTGGCCACAGCAGAACAGGTAAATGCCGAACGCCCTGCCGAGCTGAGCCACCCGAAGCAGTGCCGTCGAGGTCTTGGCGATCTCGTCCTTCTCCGACTTGTCGGCCATCAGGTACAGCTCGGCCAGCTCGTCGACCAGGACCACGACGGGCACAGGCCGCTGATCATCCGGGAGTTGCCAGATGTTGCGGGCGCCGGCCTCCCGGCACTGGGCCATGCGGCCGGTCATCAGGCCGACGAGGTCATCCAGCAGTGCGACGCATTCACCTCGTGTGGTGCCCAGCGCCGACAGACGTGGGCTGTACGGGGTGAACTCCACGCCGCCCTTGAGGTCGAAGCCCACCAGGGCGACCGGTTGTGGAGCCAGCCCTTGGACCAGGGCGTTGGCGAGGTTGGACTTGCCGGACTGGGTAGCTCCGGCGTTGAGCCAGTGCGGGACGGTTCTGAAGTCAATGGTCCAGGGGCCGCCGGTCTCCAGACGTCCCACGGTGACCTTGAGCAGTTCGGGCGAGGTCGGCAGGGTCTCGACCCGGACGAGTGGGTCGCGGACGGTGGCGGACAGGACGACCCGTCCCGGACGAGGAGACGAGACGCGGATCGCGTGCACGCCCCACGAGTGGGCGAGCCGTTCGGCGACGTCGGCGTAGTCGGCGGGGATCTGTCCTTCCAGGGTGTGCAGGGTGACGCGCCAGCCGTAGCGGGTGGGCTTGGGCAGCCACATGAACGGCTTGGTGTCCACGGCGATGCGCTGCCACTTGCGCCGGACGCGGACGACGCCGGTCGAGGCGACCAGGCCGGGGACGGTGGTGAACCAGAAGCGCTGCCGCTTCTTGGTCAGGTGACAGCCGAGGGCGACCTTGCGCCAGGTGGCCCGTACGCTGATCGCGACCAGCGGGAAGGCGGCCACGAGCCAGAACGACGGGTAGTGCCAGCGGCGCCAAGCCCAGAGCCCGGCCACCGCAGCGGCCAGGACTCCGAGCACGAGGAGCGTGGTGTCAGACACGGAGCGGCTCCGTGTCTGCTGGTAGGAGAGCGGCGGCGCGGTAGGAAATGCCCCACCGGCCCGCGATCTCCCAGACGTAGCCGACCATGCCGGACGGGTTGACCTGCTGACCGGCGGCGATCGGGGGTTCCCCCGAAGTGCCGATCTTGACGAGTTCGATCCGGCCGAACTCGTCTTCCACCGAGACGGTGATCTCGTAGACGGTGTTGCCGTTCTTGTCGGTCTTGATCTCGCCGGTGTCCTTGTTGACCAGGCGCGGCTTCGGTGCCTTCACACAGGTGATGACGAGCTTGGAGGTGTCGACAGGGATCGGGATGGTGCGCATGAGAGCTGGTCTCCTTCAGAGTGACTGTGCTAGTTACAAAGATACCTAGGTATCTAGCTCTGTAAACCGAGATAGCTAAATCGCTTCGAGATTCCTTACAGGTTGCCCAGAGACCTAGGCATCTAGAACCGCTAAAGTTGAGTCATGGCAACCACTGACCGGCGCCGGCCGTACCTGCGGATTGCCGAGGACATTCGGCGCGATATCGCCTCAGGCCGGTATGCAGTGGGAGAGCAGCTCCCCGTAGCGCGTGAGCTGTCCGAGAAGTACGGCGTGGCCATGATGACCATCGGCAACGCCCTGGCCGTACTCCGCGACGAAGGGCTCATCGAGACCCGCCAGGGGGCGGGCAGCTTCGTCACCCGCACCCCTGACGACATCGAGGCCGTCCCCGCCCCTGGCGAGCACAGCGAAGAGTTCCGCATCATCTCCGAGCAGTTGCGCGAGATCCGTCAGCACATGAACAAGCTGACGGTCAGGCTGGACGAGCTGGACGCTCGGACTCGCTCTGATCAAGCCGAGTAGAGACCCTGGTCGCACGCCGTTGGAGTTCGGTCAGGTCGACCGCGATCTCCGCCAGCTCGCGAAGCAGGATCTGTCGTTCAGTCTCGCTAAGACCCACGTATCACCCCATCGTGTAGGCAGAACGCCGAAGCGTCCCCGGGTTACCTGCTGGGTGAGGAGCCATTGCGCGGATAGCCCTCCGTTCGTCGTGCTCAGAGCAGCCGCATCACCTTGGCGAGGTTGAGAATCTCGCGCTGACGATGCAGCTTGCCGCTGTCTCGCAGGTCGCGCACGATGTTGCGGACCAACGGACGGTTCCGGACGTGCTGAGGCGCGATCCGGTCGGCACGGAGCAGAGCGTCTGCGGCTTCGTTGTCCTTTCTGTTCATGTGGTAGCCCGCCGCGGTGCAGGTCCAGTAGTGAGCCTGACGTTCGGACGAGGCGATCTCGGCGATCTCGACGTGTTCGGCCCGCGAGATGACCTCACGAGGCCGGCCCAGCTCCATGCTGACCTCGACGGCGTGAATGGTGGTGTTGACCCGGTTGAACTGCGTCTGGAACGCGTTGCCGTCCCGCGGCAGGACCTCGGCGACGCGGCGGGCCTCGCCCAGGTGGCTCTCCGCCTCTCGCTGGTCCCACAGCCGGGAGTACGCTACGGCGGCCCGCAGATGCAGGGCACCCCACATCGCCTTGATCGTGTCGTCTCCGCTCACGTACGGTTCGATCTGGTCCAACGCCGACAGAGCCGCGTCCTTGGCCGGGTTGAGCTGCGCTTCGTGCAGCCACACCCCGCACAGGTCCCAGCTCGCCGCCGCAATCAGATCGGGCGAGCCCACGCGCTGTGCGGCCACGAGTTCGCGCTGTACCGCCGTCCAGCCGAGATCATGGTGACCCAGCAGGTTCGACGACACCCGCGCCATGTGGCAGGCCCGCAGCATCAGCGCCTCGGCCCGGTCGCGATCGGCCGAGGAGCTGTTGATGATGGCGATCAGGTCGGCGAGGATCCTGGGCAGCACCTCACCGAGGGCGGTGAACTTGGCGTCCTGGCGCAGATGCTCGGCCAGGCGGACGTTCGCCTCCAGCTCCTGCAACGTCCGCGGCTCCCCGCGCGCTGGCAGCCCGATCCCGCTGGGCAACGACGCCTGCTGAAGCGCGAGCCGAAGTCCCGGCACGGCCGCGTGCCCGGAGTCGAGCTCCGTCGTCTCGTGCTGGTACGGCTGGCCCGTCAGCTCGCCGACCTCCACCCCGAGCGCCTCGGCGAGCTGCCCGACGACGCTCATCCGGTCCAGCGGCATCCGTCCGTTCTCCACTTTCGACAGCCAGGAGACAGATCGGCCGACCTTCTCGGCGAGGGTTGCCTGATCCCAGCCCTTGCGGTGACGAGCCCGCGCGATCCGCTGGCCCTGCGTCACGTACTCTGTTGCCACGTCGCCGCCCCTCCTTCTCGTCGTCGCCTGCTTCGACGATAAGACGGGTGACCTGCGTCACTGGCAGCAAAACTGCCAGTCGGAGGGCATGCGAAACCGCAGGTCGGCCTTCGACCTGCGGAAACGCTCGTCACTGATCGGTTTTAGAAAGTGACGCTACGTGTGCATGGCTCGCCGGATCTGCGCGTCGTTACCTCGCTTCCCCGCGCATGAGTTGTCGCCACAACGTCATGGCATCGGCGACCCGCATGCGCGGGCTCTCCACGATGTTCGGGGAGGGGGCGGACCGGTCGTAGCGCCGGATGAAACTCTGCCCGCCGGCCATGCAATGCTCGAAGACGGGCGACTGGCATTCGCATGTGTAGTTCAGGACCCGAGTGCGATCGGGGCGTTGCTCGGCTGGGAGCCACCTCACCGACACCGCATGAGGTCGAGGTGAGGCAGGGTGCGCACCGTGAAGGTCTCCGACTTCTGTCACTGGGCTCACCGTCCTTCGTAACGCGCGATCGCCGTCGCAGTGCCGACAGTGCTCGCGGATGTCCCGATCGATGAACAGGCGTTGGTGAGCGGGAAGCCGTCTCCAGCCGCACAGCGCATCCTCGCGGAACGGCAGACCGAAGCGTCCGAACGGAGCCCCACCCGGAGGGGCTCCGAACAGCCGCTCACCATCGCCATGACCGCAACCTATCCCAGCCTGTCTTAACCTGTCTATAGCATTCCTAGCAATGCCTGTTCTATGCCGTTAGGTGCAGGGATACCTAGAGTCGTCCCGTGATCGAATGGGACCCGCGGCTCTACAAGTGGGAGCAGATAGCCAACGTCGTGGCCGAGCGCATCGGCGACGGCACCTACCCGCCCCTCACCCTCATCTCCGAGGTGAAGCTGCAGGAGGAGTTCGGCGTCGCACGAGTGACCATCCGCAAGGCGATGGAAGCACTCAGGGAACGAGAGCTGATCACCACAAAGCCAGGCAAGGGCTCAATCGTGTCCCCACACTAGTCATGCCTGGCCCCTGAACAGCCGTACCTCGGACGGCACTTGGGGGGATCAACTGGCTATGACAACCCAACGGCGTCAAGCATCAACCGGAGCTGTTCTGAGGCGAGAAGTCGACGAAACCGCAGTTCAGATGGGTTGCCTCACAGCCGGATGAGAACTTTCTCTACGGTTTCAAGGCCAGCCCGCCTGCGGCGGTCTGGCACGCGTAGGGCGGTCGCCGGCCGCGCTGCGGCTCTTCGGCCGGTCGCGGCCAGCACCGCCCACGCGCTATCAGCGCCATGGCGAGCAACTAGAACCGAAGGCATGTTGAGGCGGCGGCCGGACGACAATTGCCCAAACAGCAGGTCGCTGAGGGCATGCAGTCCCAAAGCCATTGCTGGGTTGCACTCATAGGAGATCAGGCGGCGGCGCGGCGCGCCGCCGTACCCCCGGCCCTCCGCCCGCCCGCCGTCCGGGCGTGCGGCCTGGGGGCCGGTCCCGGACGGCGGCGGGACACCGGGCCGGGCACCGCACGCCGCCCCCGCCGTACCAACCGAACGCACCGGCCGGGGTTGCCGCGCCGCCGCACAGATGCAGCCCTACGATCGCCACTGCATGGCTGGTCGCCGTATGTGCTTGGGGGCGATCGACGATCCAGGGTTCGTTCCTCACCCTGGCTCACCGAACAGCGTGGCGTCGAGTCTGCGTGGCATGAGGTCTGTGCTGTCGCGCCTGTGAAGCCCGGCACGTTTACCGCCGGGGTGATCTTTTCGCCAAAGGTGTGAAACTAACGGCTCGGATCAAGCGATACATCAGTGACCGGCCCCGTGCACGACCTGACTTGTGAATAGGTGCAGATGCCCGCGACGTCCGACCTTGAGCGTGAAGACCTTCAGGACCTGCTACGGCGTCTCGCTGACCGCAAACGGGTCCGCAGCGAGGCAACCATTCAGGCCGACGTGCGCCAGATCCTTCTGACCGGAGGGTTAGACCTCGCCGAGCATGATCTGGAAGTTCATCTCGAAGCGCAGGTGGGGAACCGGCGCAGGATCGACATCGAGGTCGGATACACCGTCATCGAGGTCAAGAAGAGCCTCACGAGTGAAGCCGTTGTCCGCGATGCCGAGATCCAACTCGGCGACTACATCGCCATGCGCATGCGTGAGACCGGGCAGCAGTATGTAGGGATCCTGACTGACGGGGCGGAGTGGCGTGCTTACCGGCTTCACAACGATGTCCTGAAGGAGGTGACAACGCACGTCCTGAAAACCGGACGTCCGGATCTGGGCGCGTTGCTTTCCTGGCTGGAGGGCGTTCTCGCTACGCGGCAGAACGTGCCACCGACGCCATTCGAAATCCGGAACCGCCTTGGTGCCGACAGCGCCTCCTACATGCTGGACCGTGCCAGTCTGCACCTCCTGTACGAAGAGCATGAGCAGCTCCCGACCGTCCAGCTCAAGCGCCAGCTCTGGTCGCAGCTGCTCGGGAGCGCTCTAGGCACGCAGTTCACCGACGACACTGACCTGTTTCTGGAGCACACGCTCTTGGTCAACAGTGCCGAAATCATCGCGCACCTGGTGTTGGGCTTTGACGTCGCTAGTCTCCAACCAGCCAGCTTGCTGAGCGGGGAGCATTTCAAACGCGCCCGTATTTCAGGTGTCGTGGAACAGGATTTCTTCGACTGGGTTCTGGAAGTCCCCGGTGGAGACTCGTTCGTCCGCTCGCTTGCCCGACGGCTCGCGCGATTCGACTGGCGGCAGGTGAACCACGATGTGCTTAAGGTCCTCTACGAGTCGATCATCGGGACGGAGACACGGGTCAGCCTGGGCGAGTACTACACCCCCGACTGGCTCGCCGAGCGAATCGTCTCCGAGGCGGTCACGAACCCTCTTGGCCAGCGTGTCCTAGACCCCTCATGTGGGTCTGGGACGTTCTTGTTCCACGCCGTCCGGCGTTATCTGACCACAGCTGAACAGCATGGCCTTTCGCTCGCAGATGCCCTCGAAGGCCTGACACGCCATGTGTATGGGCTCGACCTTCACCCCGTTGCTGTCGCTCTTGCCAGGGTCACTTATGTGCTCGCAATCGGTCCTGAGCGGCTAACGGGTAACCGTCGCGGTATTCACGTCCCGGTCTACTTGGGCGACAGCATGCAGTGGCGGCAGGAGAACGTTGACCTGTTCACGGGCGATAATCTGGTCATTTCGACAACCGGCGACCAGCTTTTCGGTAACGAGTTGAACTTCCCGGAGGGGCTTCTCGACGACGTTGGTCGTTTTGACACCATGATTTTGGAACTCACAGCGCTGGCAGGTTCCCCGCGGGCAACAGGTACGGTTCCGTCACTGGTCTCGCTCTTCAATCGGATGGCGATCGAACCCCAGTACCAGGATGCGATCAAAGACAGCTTCCGTCACCTGTGCCACCTCCACGACATCGGCCGGAACCACATCTGGAGCTATTACGTTCGCAACCTTGCCCGCCCGATGTGGCTCAGCAGGCCGAAGAATCGGGTGGACGTGATGGTAGGCAATCCGCCCTGGCTGGCTTACCGGCGAATGCCTAAGAAGCTGCAGGAGAGATTCCGAGAACTCTGCGAGGTTCGAGGGCTATGGCACGGCCGGGAGGTTGCCACTCACCAGGACCTATCCGGCCTATTCGTGGCGCGTACCGTGCAGCAGTTCTTGAGCACCGATGGGAAGTTCGCCTTTGTGCTGCCGAATGCCGCATTGGACCGCGGCTACTTTGGGGGCTTCCGTTCCGGGCACTACGCGGATCCGTCCGAAGTCACCACCGTTGAGTTCACAGGCTCCTGGGACCTGCGCCGCCTGCGCCCGCACTTCTTCCCCCGCGGTGGGTCTGTTGTGTTCGGACGACGAACCGGGATGGAGGATGGCGCAACGCCATTACCGGCGTCAACCATCCGATGGACCGGAAGACTCCCTAAGGGGAGCGATACTTGGGATGGCGTGGCCCAAGCTTTAACCCTGGAGTCGGCCACTCTCGCGCGGTACACCAATGATCTCTTGGAGTCCCCATATAAACCGCGTTTCCTTGAAGGGGCGACAATAACTCCGAGGGTCGTTTTCATGATTATCGAGCAGCCCGCTGGACCGCTGGGGCTGCCGGCAGGACGTGCTGATGTGGTCTCGGAGCGCAGCAGCACGGAGAAGGAGCCGTGGAAATTCATGCCCGCCTTTGAAAGGGTGGTGGAGAGCGAGTTCGTCTGGCCTGCCTTATTAGGGGAGAGCATTCTCCCCTATCGGGTACTACCTCCTCGAAAAGCAGTGATCCCGCTGGTGGGCGATGAACTACTGGATGGAGATAACCCCCGGATCGACATGTACCCGGATCTTGCTTCTTGGTGGCGGAAAGCCGAGAAGATCTGGCATGACCACCGTTCCAGTGAGCGCCTCACCCTGACGGAGCGGCTGAATTTCCGCAAAGGCCTTACTGGGCAATTCCCTGCTGCGCCACTTCGCGTGGTCTACGCGAAGTCAGGCATGCATATCTCGGCCGCGTTGGTCGATGACCCCACAGCGGTCATCGACCATACTTTGTATTGGGGAACGGTCGCCAGTCGATCGGAGGGTTATTTTCTATGCGCTATTCTGAACAGTCCTGAGCTGACGGATCTTGTTCGCCCCCTGATGTCATACGGCAAGGACGAGCGGCACATCGACAAGCACGTGTGGAAGCTACCCATCCCTCTCTACGACCCAAGCAACGAGGTCCACGCACGCCTCGCCACCCTGGGTGGGCTAGGAGCCGGATTCGTGGCCGCTCTTGACCTCGACGAGAGCAAGAATTTCGTGAGCCTACGGCAGGACGTCCGGAAGGTGCTGGCGCAGGGACCCTATGCAAGTGAGGTTGACGAGCTGGTGGTTGGGCTCTTGGACCAGTAAGGCGAGGGAAGGGCGCCGGCGTGAGGCATTCAGCCTCTGCGGCCGGGCGGAGGGGCGAGGCATGTCCCGAGGACTTCACGAAGTCCCTCGAGGAATATGGCGGGGCATCTACTCCTAGAGGCCGCCGGGTGTGGACGAGTCGGGTTGCAGTTCGCCGCCGTATCAGCCTGCTCCAGGAAGACTGGCCGACGGGCGTTGATCCAGGTGGGACCGTCCTGAACGATGGCCCCCCGAACTGGTAATGCGGTTTGGGAGGGGCAACCAGCTCTGTGCCCGTTGTGCCCATCAGGGGGTCACCAAGGAGAAACCACGGAGGCTCCTTGGAAGGACTGTAGGGCCGTTGACAGCGAAGCAGTAGATCCAAGCAGCACGCTTGCAATCATCCAACTGGCTACGATGGCCGGCGATGGTCGGTTGACCAAAGCCCATTTTCTTTTAGTAGTCGCTTCGCAGCGTGTTGAGTGGCTTGGGAACCTCGATGTCCGAGGGCGATCTCCCGGATAGGCTCGGCGAAAAGCTCAATCTCATCAGCCACTATCCATGCCAGAGTTCGTGAGAGCCAGTAGTCCGACCACGCGGTCAGGCCGCGCTGAACGACCGCCTGCAGAGCCTCGGTCAGGTTCGGATCATTGGGGCCAAGGAGTTGTCTGGCCTCGCTCTCTACCTCATCCCGTGATCTTTCCAACAGCGGAAAGAGCCATATCCTCGATCTCTCGAAGGGAGTATCTGTTCCCGCGTTAGGTGACTCGACAGTCCACGCTCCGTCAACAACTACCAACCACGGACCGTCCGGCTTGACCGCGAGAACCCTACGCACCGACGTACTGGCCATGTCCCCCAGCGTGGCACGCCATGGGAAGCAAGATCCGGAGTATGCGCGGAATGATCAACCTTGAGGGCGTCGCACCCGGTGACGAATAAGCAGGTCAACCCTCCTGTGCGGGACGACAACGGCGATCTACTTCTAATCCGACGGTCGCAAGTTCGAATCCTGCAGGGCGCGCTTTTTCGGACCAGCTCAAACACCGTCTGAGCTGGTCCTTTGCATGGCTGCGGTGCCCAACCCACATGCAGCTGTAGGCCGCCGAGAGCCCCCTGTCTGTCGGTGGTCACGGGATATGCGCAGGATGAAAGGGGCCACGTTTCCCCAGGTCGAGGCCAAGTTTCGAGACGTGTGCGGGATGAGCCTCTGGCGCACGACGAAGGCTCCCGGAGTGATCTCAGACTCTTGGCCGGCAAGGTACTCCCATGCTCTACGGTTCCTGATCAGCCTTCGCGTTGCGCCACCCTTTTGCGGCATCGGCGATCTTGCGTGCCTGTTGTCGGAGCTCGTCGTCAGTCGGCGGAGTTCCACGCAGGGCTTCCCAGTCGTCGATGAGGAGGATCAGTTCCCAGATCTCCTTGGGGGTGGTCCATCTATCTCTGAGTTTAAGGATCAAGAAGTCGGCGCCCTTGCCGATGGGGAGTGTGCCCTCCGCTATGCCCTGCGCCACATCGTGAGCGACTGCCCACGGCTCGCGCTGGAGATCGATGGACGGGAAGCCACTTTCCGCGAGTACCTGGCGAACCAGCGGCTCAACCTCCTTCATGGGCCCGATGGACAACACGTGGCCCGCGAGCTCCCAGACAGCAGGCGTATCCAGACCAGCTTCGATGAGCTCACAGGCCAGCCATCCGGCGTCCGTCACGCTCCCCAGGAGCCGTCCCCAAAGGAGATCACCTCTGAGATCGGCCAGACGATCTTTGAGCTCCGCTGGGAGATCCATCGGGCCAGCATCCCTCGATCGATCATTCACGCGGCCACCGCACCCTGTATCCGCTGGTTGGGCACCTCGCGGTGCCCGTCGATGCACTTGATGTAGGCCCGGAGCATGATGTCTACCCCGTGGGGCTCATTCGGCCGCTTCAGGTGCGTGGACGCCGGCATTCAGCTACAGAGAGACGGCCGCGTGCCGCAGGTCGTATGGTCTGCCCGCCAGGGGAGAGGCGACCTGGTCGGGGGTGAGCGCGTAGGTTCGGGCCTCTTTCCAGATCTTGGCGTAGGCCGAGACTGAGATCACGCCGTCTGTCCTGGTCCAGAAGAGCCGTCCGTCCTTGGCCGTGCCGTGTGCATCGACGCGCGTCCGGAGGATGGCCACCAGTTCGGGTGGGATCGGTACGGGCCGTGTGCGCCTACCTCTGTGGCAAGGTCCCCCTCGACAATCGCGCGCCCCTCAGCTCCGCCGTATCGGCGTCAACGAAGCTTTTCGTCCGGCTCAGATGGGAGCTTGGCTAGAAGTCGATTTAATTTGGCTGTGTCGAGCTCCGAATCGGTCAGCTTCATACCATGTTCGGAGATCTTCTCCATAAAATGATCCATAAAGATTCCGGCTATGGACTGGATATCTATGCCGTTGGTGATCGTTGGAATGGCGTCTGAAATTTTATCGCGATCGGTTCCGGTATAGAATTGATGACCGCCACCCGATGTGGGCTGCCGCATATCTTGTCGGCGGCGCCAGACGACGATGCATCGTGGGCCAACCGTGGCAGGGACAGCCTGGTGGGTTTCGTAGCTAATCTTCGCCAGTCGATCGGCAATTAAGTAATCCGAGATCTTGCCGTGGTCATGTGCGTTAAGGAGCCCCAACAGATCACGCCTCCATCGCACGTCCTGTCTGGCGATCTTGTTGAGGTGTCCGGCGCCCGTGCCGCCGGCAGCAAGACGGAGACATGGTGATCCTGGTCTGTCTATGTGCTGATGGCTTGTATATCGGTGATATGTTTTTCGATTTTCGATTACAGTGTCAATGCTGTAGAGCCTGGCTCCTACGCCTCGAATAAAGGCAGGGGAAATGATGGAGTGTGATCTACTAGCCCCTTTGGGGAAGCCAATCAAATGCCTGGGCAGCTCCCTATTTGCCGCAGATGAGAGAACGCCAAGGGCTTGCTCGAAGGTTAACCCTCCGCGCCCGCGCAGGACACCTTTCATCCATTCGGACGGTTGCGTACCTTGAGAGGTGGCGCCTAACCCCGCGTAGGCGAGCAGGCCAACCCCGTCAGTGGTCTCAAGGTTTAGGATCTTCACGGCATCGTCAATGGGCGGTATGTTCGCGCCGTATGACAGTCGCCGGTCGGCCACAAGCCACATGGTGTATCTACTGTGCAAGCTGAACACTAGAGTCACCAGGGCATAATCGCATAGGGCGATGTGCCGTACACGCGTTTTCTGATTGTCTTCGATCGTCGTCAAGTTTCGGGAGGTGATCATTAAGATCGTTGTCTCGCTGGCGTAGTCAACCAGCCCTTGTCCTCGTCGCCGAGGTTCCCGCCACCGTACCCATTGCCGTCCTTACGATCGCCCTGCTGTGGCTGGTCCGCGAGCTGTAAATCTGTCGGCTACATGGTCACGCACGCGAACCTTCCCCTTGGGTTGTCGTACGCCGCCGCTACAGTCCGGTCGTGGATGACGGTCTTAGGAACGGCCTCATCTGGTAGTCCACGCACCGCGCCACCGTTGGACTGGATGCATGACGGCGTCGTGGTCGAGTCTGGCCCGTACGCCCAGCGATGGGCGCAGGGACGAGACACCCGTGAGATCCAACAGAAAGGCGTGAGCCTTGCATGGGTGCCGGCGACGGAGACTGAGCAAGCATGAGGGCTGAGGTCCAATCTTGCTAACGGAGCTGCTAACAACAGTCCTGGACGATCACGGATGTTGGTGGACAGTGCCCAACAGCGAGGTCGCCTTGAGCAGGCATCGTCGCCTCACCTGGACGGCCCTGGACGGCCCTGGACGATCGTGTTCTCACTCGTAATGAAGTGTTGAGTCAAGGCCGTGACGATCGCCGACTTCGGTTCTCACCATGGGGGTTGGGGCGATCGGCTGTCGCGGCCCTCCTCCGTCGGGCCTTGCCACCGGGCGGCGTGGCTGACGACAGCGCTGACGACAACGTGCTGCACCATCAGCACTCTTCGACCGACGTCAATCACCTCTGATCCTGGAGGGAGTATCCTCCAGCTCGGGTGGTTGGTCCGCCTGAAAAGCGGAAGGTCGGCAGTTCGACCCTGCCCCTGACCACCAGCTTTGAACAGCAGAGAAGCCCCGAAGCGATTACCGCTCCGGGGCATTTTTGTGTCTGTGACAGCAACGCTGCCAGCAACGTCGCCGCCTCCGCTGATCCAGTCCATGGCAGGCTGATTCTCGTGTGGTTACTTCCTTGGCCTGTGGCAGAAGATCCGGATCACGGAACGGTGTTACCCAAGGCGCTTCGGGCTGTTCGCGCCGTCGACACCGCCACCGTGATCGAGTTGTTGCGTGAGACCTCAGGCTCTACCAAGCCGCAGGCCTTCGAGCTTCTGGCTGCTCACCTTGCTCCGGGAGGAACCCACTATGTGATTCCTTGGCCACGTAGGTCGTGGGATGTGCCCGCTGAGGGCTGCATCTCTGCGGCCATGGTGCTGAGGATGAACGACGGTGTGCTCATCAAGAGCGGGCTTCACAGGCCTGTCCCCGTACGACGTTTCCAGCAGCTGCCCAAGACGCTGGCGCGGTGGGAGGAGTATCGGACAGCGCGACTGGGCACGGGTCGCGAACTCGGCCAGGTCGCCCACGGGGTGCCAGACATTGGAAGGCCCACAAACGTCTCAGTGCCGAGTCGTATGCCTCAACGGTCAGCCCTGAGTGTGCCAACTGTGCGGCCCAGTACCCTCGCCCGGCACCGAGTCCCACGATCGGGCATCAGCGCAGAAGCCCGCCATCCATTCGATGCTCTGTGGGGCAGGAATCGCGTACGCGTAGGACGCCTGCAAGAGGATCTACGCGAAGGCGAGCCGCGCGCTGCCCTTTGGGTGGCCACCGTTCACCACCCGGCGGCCCTCGTGTGAACGGCCGGTTCAACGATGTCCCAGTAGGGGTTCGAGCTTACGGTGTCGCCACCAGTCATGAAGTGAACGAACCGCAGGTCGAACTGAGCTTCCCCCTGTTCTCCGGACACTTGGCCTGAGGTCACCCTTGATCATCAGGAAGGATGTCCTTCGTGCCCGCACCTCACCCTCCCGAGTTCCGGCGTCGC
>NZ_BMRC01000039.1 GCF_014648435.1 Nonomuraea spiralis | reverse complement strand
CCAGCCCACGCGGGCGTCCAGCCCACGCGGGCGTCCAGCCCACGCGGGCGTCCAGCCCACGCGGGCGTCCAGCCCACGCGGGCGTCCAGCCCACGCGGGCGTCCTGTCGAGCTGGATGTCCAGCCGAGCCGGGCGGGTGTTCAGCGCGGTTTGGGTGGTCTGACTGGCGGTTTCCGACTCGGCGGGGGCTGATCAAGGCGGGTGCCTGGCCCGGGTGGGGTTCGTGGAGGAGGGGGTCAGGGGATTGCTTGGGGGCAGTGGGTGGCGAGGGTGGTGTATTCGTTTCGGGGGATTCGGTGTATTGCCAGGCTCAGCCCGTTGCGTTCGGTGAAGCGGTGGAGGGCCACCGGGGGCCAGTGGCCGGGGAGGTGGAGCAGGGGGGCGCCTGCCGGGTCGAGGACGAAGACGCCGGACAGGTCGTCGTAGCGGTACAGAAGGACGGAGGTGCCCGGCTCGGCGGGAACCTCGGCGATCACTCCGGTCCGGCGGTACACCGACAACCTCCGCGAGGATTTCATCCGCAGGTACGGCCCCCCGGGCGGCCCCACGATCGCCCCGCGCCCGGCCTGCCACCGATGCATCCCGACCAGCAGCGGCCGCGTGATCAGCAATGCGGGACTGAACACCACCATCAGCCATTTGGCCTCGATCATCTCCAGCAGGAAACGACCTAAGGACGAGACACTGCGCCAGGCCCCCCACATTCCGATGGTGCCCAGATACACCATCAATCCCAGCCCGGCGATTCCCGCGCACACGCTGAGCGCCTTGCTCCATTTGGTGGTCCGGGGCACCGGGATTCCGCGGAAACGCTGCCAGCCGGGGGCGCGGGCGGCGAGGATCCGGCGGGCCCGCGCCGAGCTGTCGTTCCGGCCGTCCACGAGGGGGATGCCGGCCTTGGCGGAGAAGTTCCGCAGGTGGGGTGGGTGCCAGTCACCTGGGAGGTCCAGCATGACCAGGCCGTCGGGGTCGAGGGCCGCGACGCCCGTCAAGGTACGCGACCTCTTTCCTGAGCCGTCGACGGAATAGTCGTACCGGTAGAGCGAAGCGGGCGACAGGGATGCCGAACGGCCGCCGGCATTGTCGGTGACGGTCAGGGTATGGCCGTCGGAGGTCAGTCTGGTTTTCGGGCAGCGGGTGCCTTTCATCGCGCCGGCGACGGGAAGGATTTGCGCGTTCACAAGTGATCTCCCTCATCCGGAGCCCCCTTGCCGGGTACGACGGATAAGGAGGTAATAAAGTTTCCGCCGCCGCGAATACTCAGATGAGGACCTTCACCACTCCGGTGAGCGCGAGCTGCACGAGCGCCAGCGGGACCAGACCCGCCCAGGCGAGCTTCTGGAGCTGGTCCTCGCGCAACCGCGGGTACGTGACCCGCAACCAGATCACCACGAACGCCAGCACGAACACCTTGACCAGGGTCCAGATCCAGCCGGGCAGCAACGGGCCGTGCCAGCCGCCCAGGAAGAGCACGGTGGTCAGGAAGGACAGGACGACGATCCCGACGTACTCGGAGAGCATGAACAGGGCGAAACGCATGCCGGTGTACTCGGTCATCGGGCCCATGATGATCTCGGACTCGGCGATCGGCATGTCGAACGGCGGACGGCGCAGCTCGGCCAGCCCGGCGACGAAGAACACCACGCCGCCGATCGCCTGCCAGGGCAGCCACCACCACTGCCACGCCTCGACGATGCCGGGCAGCGACAACGTGCCCGCCGCCATCGCCACGGACGAGGCCGCCAGCACCAGCGGCAGCTCGTACGACATGAGCTGGGCCGCGGCGCGCATCGCGCCGAGCACCGAATACTTGTTGGCCGACGCCCAGCCCGCCATGATCGCCCCGAGCACGCCGACGCCCATGACGGCGAGTACGAAGAACAGCCCGAGATCGAGATCGACGGCGACCAGGTCGCGGTCGAGCGGGATGACGATCAGTACGACCAGGTAGGGGACGAGTGCCACCCCCGGCGCGATCATGAAGATGCGGCGGTCGGCCGCGGCCGGGATGACGTCCTCCTTCTGCATGAACTTCACCCCGTCGGCGATGAGCTGCGCCCAGCCGTGGAAGCCGCCCGCGTACATGGGGCCGAGCCGCGACTGCATGTGGGCCATGACCTTGTGCTCGGTCTGGCCGATGATCAGCGGCAGCACCAGGAACACGACGAGGATGACGACGAAGCTCAGCACCACTTCAAGCATCAGGCGGACCCCAATCGGCCGGTACTCCGGGCGGAAGCGTCTTGCGGCGGCTCGGGGCGCCGTGCCCGGACTCGCCCGGCTCCTTGGCGCCCGGCCAGGGTTTGGCCACGCGGGCGGCGAGCACGAAGTCCTTGCGCAGCGGATGGCCCTCGAACCCGTCGGGCAGGAGCAGCGGCACCAGGTACGGATGCTCCTCGAAGATCACCCCGAACATCTCGTACGTCTCGCGTTCGTACCAGTTGGCCCCGCGGTAGACGCCGACGGCGGAGGGCAGGCGCGGGTCGGCGCGCGGCACGCGGGTGCGCAGCAGCAGCCGCGCGTGTGTCTCCGGGGCGTAGACGTGGGCGACGACGACGAAGTCGTCGGGCGGCTCGTCGACGCCGGTGAGCCAGTCGAAGAAGGCGTGGCCGAGGTCGTCGCGGGCGAAGGTGAGCAGTTCGATCCAGTCGGCGGGGGCGACGTCGATCGTGGTCTCGCCGTACGACTCGCTGATGCCGGCGCGGTCGCCGAAGCGGGCGGTGATCTCGGCGGTGACGGGGGCGGTCACGTCTCGTCCTCCGAGCCGTGGGAGCGGGACCAGACGTAGCGGTCGCTGAGCTTCTCCCCCGCGATCTTCTCCTGGAGCTTCATGATTCCGTAGAGCAGGGCCTCGGGCCGGGGCGGACAGCCGGGCACGTAGACGTCGACGGGGATGATCTGGTCGACGCCGTTGGTCACGCAGTAGGAGTCCCAGTAGGGGCCGCCGGTGTTGGAGCAGGCGCCGAACGAGATCACGTACTTGGGGTCGGGCATCTGCTCGTAGAGGCGTTTCACGGCCGGGGCCATCTTGTCGGTGACGGTGCCGGAGACGATCATCAGGTCGGCCTGACGGGGGCCGTTGGCGAACGGGATCACCCCGAACCGGATGAAGTCATGCCTGCTCATGGAGGCCGCGATGAATTCGATGGCGCAACAGGCCAGCCCGAAGTTGAACACCCACAGCGAGTAGCGCCGCCCCCAGTTGAGCACGAAGCGCATCGGTTTGGGCGCGAGCCTGGAGACAGGTCCGACGGTGGGCATCGGGAGATCCGTTGCTGCCATGTCGCCCATTCTTGCGCGAATCGCAGGTCAGGCAAAGGACACACCCAAGCCGACGGCACAGGACCACACGAAGACGACCGGCAGCGACAGCACGACCACACGAAAGCAACCGCCGGAACGGCGCGACCACAGGAGACCAACCGGCCGCGACAAGCGCGGCCACGCCGAAGGCGACCGTGCTCGGCGAGCGCGGGACCGCAGCAAGGCCGCCGTAAGGGGGAAGCGGGTCAGTAGTACAGGGCTGATTGGGCGTGTTCGCGGAGACCATGGGCCACGCGGTCCGCCGGGCGCGCCAGCTCCTCCTCGATCTCCTCCATCGCCTCCGCCCGCACCCGCGCCTCCGTGTACGGCAGCGCCTCCAGGTGTTCACACCTCAGGTACGTCGGCGGATGCGTCCTGTCGACCCGCAGTTCCTCCTGCCTTGCCTCCTCCCGCAACCCGTCGATCTCGGCCTCCGAGATGCCCGAGACACGTGCCCGCAACTCCGCCCACAGGTCCTGCCGTCCCACCGCGAGGGTCTGCGTGCTCAGGAACCGGGCGGCGCGTACGCCCTTCGTGGTCGTGGCGTCCAATGCGGAGATGGCCGCCTCGGTCCCGCCTGCGCGGGCCGCGATCGCGTCGGCGCGGTACTCGGCCCGCTGCGACGACCGGTACATCAGCAGCTCCAGGACGAAGATGAGCCCCCTGACGGGCAGACCGACGATCACGAGCAGGCTCTCGGCGGCCAGCGTCGACAACCCGTCGCCCGGCTGCCAGCCGAACCGGGTCACCTCCCGCAGCTCACCCAGCGAATACAGCGCCCCGCCGACGGCGAACCCATGTCGGGCGTCGCCGTTGCGCGAGTGCGCCATCTCGTGGGCGAGCACCGACACGCGTTCGGCCGGGGTCAGGATCAGCCAAAGGGGGTAGCCGATCTCGATCAAGGGGCGCCTGCGCCAGCCGTACGCGGTGAACGAGGCGTTCACGTCGCCGCCGAGAACGACGAGTTCGGTGCGGCGCGCGCCGACCTCGGCGCCGATCCGGTCGATCAGCTCGAACAGGCGCGGCGCGTTCTGCCGCGTGAGGGTCTCGGCTCCCCCGGGGACGCGTACGGGACGGGGACGCAGCAGCCAGGCGAGGTCGAGCACGATCGCCCCGATCGGGACGCTGAGGATGGTGAACCTGGTAACCAGATAGCCGCCGAGAGCCAGGAAGGCGAACGGGAGCAGGTGGACCACAGCGGCGAGCGCGTAACCGGCCGTCCGCGCGAGTCCGCCGGAGCCGCCCTTGTCGGTGCTGGCGTTCTCGCGGGCGGCTGTGATCACGTCGCGGTGCAGGCCCTGGACGACGGCCGCGTGCCGTCGCGCCCGCCGGCTCTTCACGGTGTTCGGCACGGCTCACAACCTGCCGAGTGGCGCAGGCTGCGGCCAGCACGCGGTGGTAACGATCTACGTCCAGGACAGGACGCGTTTGCGCCAGGCGTACAGGATGCCGAGGGCGATGAAGCCGAGGAACACGAACATCTCGACCAGTGTCGTGACCCCGTAGCCGGGCGCGTCGAAGACGGTGGCCCAGGGGAAGAGGAAGACGGCGTCGACGGCGAAGACGACGTAGAGGTAGGTGAAGACGTAGTAGCGGACCTGGGACTGCGCCCAGCCGTCGCCGACCGGGTCGACGCCGCATTCGTACGTCGTCAGTTTCTCCGCGGTCGGCCTGGTGGGCCGCAGGAGCCGGTTGATCGTGAGAGCCCCGGCCACGATGGCGACACCGATCCCGAACAGCACGGCGACCAGCACGTAGGACCCGTAGTAGTCCTCCATGACGTGATCGTAACCCAGTCAAACCTCTGACCCCATACCCCCAAGACGGGGCAAAAGGTAAGATCCCCCACATACCCTGACAGACATGCACCAAACGCGATTCTTCGCCGGAATCGCTCTGCTGGCCCTCTCGGCCGGAGGCTGCGGGCTGGCCTCCGCCTCCCCCGAGCGGGACGTGCTGGTCCCGGCAGAGCCGACAGCGATCGACTTCGTCGACCCCGCGACAGTCGTCGGCCTGTCCACCGCGACCCTCACCAACGAGGACGACCACAGCAGATACGTGCACATCAGCTACCCCGAACTGACCGACGCGCCGGGCCTGAACCACGCCCTGCGCGCGGAGGCCGAACGGCAGCTGCGCGCCTTCCGCGCCGCCAAGAGCGTCAACGGCGACTACCCGCGTTCCGAGCTGAACGTGGACTGGCAGCTCGCCGCCCGTTCCCCGCAGGCCGTCGGGGTACGGCTACGTACCGGCGAGTTCCTGGGCGCGAGCTGGGGCAACTCCACCCGTACCTTCTGGTTCGACCCGCGTACCGGCAAGGCGGCCGGGTCCATGGCGCTGCTCGGCGGGCAAGAGGCGCTGGACCGGCTCGCGGTGCTGGTCAAGGAGCAGCTCAAGGGGCGCGGGCCGCAGATCGAGCGGGCCGGCGTACGGGCCGAGGCCGACCAGTTCGACTCCATGGCCTTCAACCGGAGCGGTGACCTGGTGGTCGAGTTCGACGACTGCCAGGTCGGGCCGTGCTCGCTCGGCCGGGTGGCCGTGGCCGTCCAGGCGGGACGGGTGGCGCCGCTGCTGTCCGAGCTGGGACGGCGGGCGCAGGAGAGCGTACGGGAGGCCGCCCGCAACGCCCTTCCGGCCGGGCCGGAGACGACCCCCACGACCAGCCCGGAGGCGTCCAGCAACCGGGCGGGCAGCGTGAACTGCGCGAGGACCAAGTGCGTGGCGCTGACGTTCGACGACGGGCCGGGCCCGCAGACCGGGCGGCTGCTCGACCTGCTGGCCGCGGAGAAGGCGCGGGCCACGTTCTTCACGATCGGGACGAACGCCGTCGCGCAGCCGGGCCTGCTGCGCAGGATGAGCGCGGAGGGCCACCTGGTCGGCAACCACTCCTGGTCCCACCGGGACCTGTCGAAGCAGCCGACCAGCAAGATCGCCGATTCCTTCGGGCGTACCGAGGACGCCGTCAGGGCGGCGATCGGGCAGGAGCCCGCGCTCGCCCGCCCGCCCTACGGGGCGATCAGCAAGGACGTCCGCGACGTCGCCCGCGACCTGGACCTGTCCCTGGTCGGCTGGGACGTCAACAGCAGGGACGAACCCGGCGCCAAGTCGTCGGAGATCGCCGACCGCGTGCTGGAGAAGGCCCATCCCGGCGCCATCGTCCTGCTGCACGACACCAACCGCGCGACGATCGACGCGATACCGAGCATCCTGCGAGAACTCCGCGGGAAGGGTTACACCTTCGTGACCGTTCCAGAGTTGTACGGCTCAGCAGACATGCGCGCCGGACGCCTGTACGAGTCGGGGAGCCCGCAGTCGCGTAAGCAACCCCTGACGTAGCACACGTGTTGGGGGGACGTATAGTTGGCGCTCGTGACCCGAACCGTCCTCTTCGCACGCCTGCATGTAGACCTCTGCAGGCTCGCATCAGGGCTGTGTCGTCGTTCTCCCACCTCACCCTGACTTCCGACCGCGTTACCCGCTTTGTCGGGCTGGCAAACGCGTGACCTTCCGAGGATCTAGCATGGAAACAGAGAACGCGCCCAAAGCAACCGCGCCTTGGCGCGTCGAGGAGGACTGAGCTGTGACGAAGCAGGTCCAGCAACTCGACCGCGTGATCATCAGGTTCGCCGGAGACTCCGGCGACGGCATGCAGCTCACCGGCGACCGCTTCACCGCGGGAACGGCGGAGTTCGGCAACGACCTGTCGACGCTCCCCAACTTCCCCGCCGAGATCCGCGCGCCCGCAGGAACCCTGCCCGGTGTGTCGAGCTTCCAGCTCCACTTCGCCGATCACGACATCCTGACGCCCGGCGACGCGCCCAACGTGCTCGTGGCCATGAACCCGGCGGCCCTGAAGGCCAACCTCGGCGACCTGCCGCGGGGCGCCGACATCATCGCCAACATCGACGAGTTCACCAAGCGCAACCTGCAGAAGGTCGGCTACACCGCCAGCCCGCTGGAGGACGACTCCCTCAGTGAGTGGCGCGTGCACGCGGTGCCGCTGACCTCGCTGACGGTCAAGGCGCTCGAAGGCTTCGAGATCTCCAAGAAGGACGCCGAGCGCGCCAAGAACATGTTCGCCCTCGGCCTGCTGTCGTGGCTCTACCACCGGCCGACCGAGCAGACGGTGTCGTTCCTGGAGCAGAAGTTCGCCAAGAAGCCCGACATCGCCAAGGCGAACATCGCGGCCTTCCAGGCGGGCTGGAACTACGGCGAGACGACCGAGTCGTTCTCGGTCTCCTACGAGGTCAAGCCGGCCAGGCTGGCTCCCGGCGTCTATCGCAACATCTCCGGGAACCAGGCCCTCGCCTACGGGCTGATCGCGGCCAGCGTGCAGTCGAAGCTGCCGCTGTTCCTGGGCTCGTACCCGATCACGCCGGCCAGCGACATCCTGCACGAGTTGTCCAAGCACAAGCGGTTCGGCATCCGCACCTTCCAGGCGGAGGACGAGATCGCGGGCGTCGGCGCGGCGCTGGGGGCCGCGTTCGGGGGGGCGCTGGGCGTGACCACCACCTCGGGCCCCGGCGTGGCGCTGAAGGCCGAGACGGTCGGCCTCGCGGTCACCACCGAGCTGCCGTTGATCATCGTTGACGTCCAGCGCGCCGGTCCCAGCACGGGCATGCCGACCAAGACCGAGCAGACCGACCTGCTGATGGCCATGTTCGGCCGCAACGGCGAGTCGCCGGTGCCGATCGTCGCGCCGCTGTCGCCGAGCGACTGCTTCGACGCGGCCGTCGAGGCGGCGCGGATCGCGGTCAAGTACCGCACCCCGGTCATGTTGCTCTCGGACGGCTACCTGGCCAACGGCTCGGAGCCGTGGCGCCTGCCCGAAGTTTCCGACTTGCCCGACATTTCGCAGGAATTCACGACCGAGCCCAACGGCGAGAACGGCGAGTTCCTGCCCTTCAAGCGGGACACCGAGACGCTGGCCCGCCCCTGGGCCATCCCCGGCACGGCCGGCCTCGAACACCGCATCGGCGGCATCGAGAAGGCCGACGGCACCGGCAACATCTCCTACGACCCGGACAACCACGACCTGATGGTCCGCACCCGGGCCGCCAAGATCGCCGGGATCGACGTGCCCGACCTTGAGGTCGACGACCCCGACGGCGACGCCAAGGTGCTGGTCATCGGCTGGGGCTCGACGTACGGGCCGATCGCGGCGGCCGTACGGCGCATCAGGCGCGGCGGCGGCAAGGTCGCCCAGGCCCACCTGCGCCACCTCAACCCGCTGCCCGCCAACACCGGCGAGGTGCTCAAGAGCTACGACAAGGTGCTGCTGCCCGAGATCAACCTCGGTCAGCTCGCGCTGCTGCTGCGGGCCCGCTACCTCGTCGACGTGATCAGCTACAACCGCGTGCGCGGGCTCCCGTTCAAGGCCGAGGAGCTGGCCGGAGTCATTCAGGACGTGATCGACAGTGACTGAGCTGGTGAACGGGAAGGGCCTGAGCCTGGTTCCCAAGACGGACGTCAAGCAGGGGCTGAAGGACTTCAAGTCCGACCAGGAGGTGCGCTGGTGCCCGGGGTGCGGCGACTACGCGATCCTGGCCGCGGTGCAGAGCTTCCTGCCGGAGCTGGGGCTACGGCGCGAGAACATCGTGTTCGTCTCCGGCATCGGCTGCTCCTCGCGGTTCCCGTACTACCTCAACACCTACGGCTTCCACTCGATCCACGGCCGCGCGCCCGCGATCGCGACCGGCCTGGCCGCCTCCCGGCCCGACCTGTCGGTGTGGGTGATCACCGGTGACGGCGACGCGCTGTCGATCGGCGGCAACCACCTGATCCACGCGCTGCGCCGCAACGTCAACCTGAACATCCTGCTGTTCAACAACAGGATCTACGGTCTGACCAAGGGCCAGTACTCGCCGACCTCCGAGGTCGGCAAGATCACCAAGTCGACGCCGATGGGCTCGCTGGACAAGCCGTTCAACCCGATCTCGCTGGCCATCGGCGCCGAGGCGTCGTTCGTGGCCCGGACGATCGACTCCGACCGCAAGCACCTGCAGTCGGTGTTGCGCGAGGCCACCGCCCACCGGGGCACGTCCCTGGTGGAGATCTACCAGAACTGCAACATCTTCAACGACAACGCCTTCGAGCAGCTCAAGGACCCCGAGGTCCGCGACGACATCACGGTGCGCCTTGAGCACGGTCAGCCGATCGTGAGCAACTCCAAGGCCGTCGTGCGCGCCGCCGGCGGCGGCATCGAGGTGGTCGCCAGGGACACCGTGAGCGAGGACCAGATCCTCGTGCACGACGCCCACAACCCCGACCCGTCGGTGGCCTTCGCGCTCAGCAGGCTCGACGAGCCCGCCTTCGAGCACGTGCCGATCGGCATCTTCCGGCAGGTCGACCGCCCCGCCTACGACGTGCTGATGGCCGGGCAGCTTGAGGAGGCCGTGGCGCAGAAGGGCCCCGGCGACCTGAGCGAACTGCTCATGGGTGGAGACACCTGGCGCATCGGCTAGTTCCTGTAGAAGATGGAGCCGTCGCCCGAACGGCTCCATCTTCCACCGGAGGTCGCTCCACGATGTCGTACTGGCCCGAGACCGTGGTGCTGGTGACCGGAGCCGCCGGATTCATCGGCTCCCATCTGGTCGCGCGCCTGCGCGCGCTCGGCGCGCAGGTGCACGCGGTCAGCCGCCGTCCGCAGCAGGCCCGCCACGGCGAGATCTGGCACGAGACCCGCCTCGACGACGCCGCCGGCACCGCGCGGCTGTTCCGGTCCGTACGCCCCGGGCTGCTGTTCCACCTCGCCGGCGAGGTCACCGGGTCGCGGGGGGACGAGGTCGTCCGCGCCACGCTGGAGAGCAACGTCGTGGGCGCGGTCAACGTGTTGTCGGCCGCCCGCGAGCACGACGTCCGCACCGTGTTCACCGGCTCGATCGAGGAGCCGCGGCCGGGCAACGACCACGCGCCGCCGTCGTCGGCGTACGCGATGTCCAAGTGGGCCGCCACCGGTTACGCCCAGCTCTACCACCGGCTCTGGGACCTGCCCGTCACCGTGCTGCGTCCGAGCATGGTCTACGGCCCGGCCCAGCCCGACGTGACCAAGCTCGTGCCGTACGTGACGCTCTGTCTCCTGCGGGGCGAACGTCCCCGGCTCACCAGGGGCGCCAAGCTGGCCGACTGGATCTACGTGGACGACGTCGTGGACGCGTTCGTGCTGGCGAGCCAGGCGGACAAGGCGGTCGGCCACACGCTCGACATCGCCACCGGCGTACGGACCGCCGCGCACGAGGTCGTCGAGCGGCTCTACCGCATCGCCGGCGCGGGCGCGCGGCCCGAGTTCGGCGCCGCGCCCGACCGCCCGCACGACATCACCCAGGTCGGCGACATCGCCCCGGCGGCCGACCGGCTCGGTTGGACCCCTGCCACGGAATTGGACGAAGGGTTGCGCCGTACGGTCAATTGGTATGCATCCCAAGAATGTCACGAAGAAACGCGCTCTTAGCCGCGCAGGCGAAATTCTGGGAGCATAGGGCTACTTATTCCGGCCCGAAGGAGCGCCTTTATGAGCCGTCTGAACGCCCTGCGCAGTCGTTTCGTGGACGCTCCCGACTCGCTGGGGGCCAAGGCGCGGGCACGTAGGTGGGAATGGTTCGCCGGCCGTTTCCCCGACCTCGACCAGATGAGCGTCCTCGACCTCGGCGGCACGGCCGGGGCCTGGATGCGCGCGCCGGTCAGGCCCGCGCACGTGCACATCGTCAACCTCGAACAACCGCCCGCCGACCTGCCGGCGTGGTTGCGGGCCGACGTCGCCGACGCCTGCGACCTCCCGCCCGGGATCCGCTCCAGCCGCTACGACCTGGTCTTCTCCAACGCCGTCATCGAGCACGTCGGCGGCCACCTGCGCCGTCAACGCTTCGCCGACACCGTGCACGAGATGGCCGAGCGCCACTGGGTGCAGACGCCCTACCGGTACTTCCCGGTCGAACCGCACTTCCTGTTCCCGGGGTTCCAGTTCCTGCCGCTCGCCGCGCGGACGACGATCCTGCGGCGCTGGCCGCTCGTCCACACTCCGACCTCCGACCGGGACGCCGCCCGGATGATCGCCATGGAGGTCGAGCTGCTGAGTGTGACCGAGATGCGGCACTACTTCCCGAAGTCGCAGATCCGCTTCGAGCGGCTGGCCGGGCTGGTGAAGTCGGTCATCGCGATCCGGAGCTAGCGGCTAGTCCGAGCCCATGATGGCGGCGCCGCCACCCTCCCAGGAGTTGCCCCGCCAGACGTTGCCCGGCCCCTTCGCGTCCCAGTACGACACAGGGCCGGCGTAACCGCCCTTGGGCCAGACCTTGCGGCTGAAGACGTTGTCGATCACCTTGATGTTGGAGGACAGGCCCTTCCGGCCGGCGCCCGCGTAGAGGGACCAGCCGCCGCCCGCGAGGAAGTTGCCCTGGACGGTGACGTTCTTGGTGACGCCGAAGTCCTGGAAGAGCGCGATCGCGCCGGTCTGGTCGAGCGTGTTGATCACGGTGTTGCCCCGGATGACCAGCTCGGTGCCGGGGGCGGCGGTGCCGGTCGACATGATCATGTCGGTGTGGTCGCCGGAGTAGTACTTGGGGTCGTGCACGTACGAGTCCTCGATCAGGCCCTGGTCGGTGAGGATGCCGTTGGAGATCGTGTGGATGTCCACGCGGCGGACCGTGATCAGTTTGCCCTGGTTGAGGATGCCGAACTGGGTGCGGACCCTGCCGTTGCCGAAGATCTCGCTGTCCTCGACCTTCAGGCCGGAGAAGCCCTCGCGCTGGAGGATGCCCCAGTAGTCGCTCTGGCCGCGTACGCGGGTGTTGCGGATGGTGACGTTGTCGGCCTCGACGGTGATGTCGCCGGTGACGTCCCAGCCGTCGATGACCTTGCCGTCCTCCTTGACGACGATCGAGCCGGTCTTCTTGACCAGGTCCGTGCCGTCGGGGACGCCGGTGTTGCCGGCTCCTGGCCAGCCGCCGGCGGGCGGGCCGGAAGTGGGCGAGATGGTGGGCGAGGTGGTGGGCGAGGTCGTGGGCGTCTTCGTGGGCGTCGACGTCGGTGTCCGGGGCGGCGTCTTCGTGGGTGTCGCCGTGGGGGTCGCCGTGGGCGGCTCGCTGGGGGTCGCCGTGGGGGTGCTGGTCCGCGTCCTGGTGGGCGTGGGCGTGGGCGTCGGCGGCTCGCTGGGCGGCGTGCTCGGGCGGGTCGCCGTGGGCGTCGGGGTCGCGGTCCTCGTGGCCGTGAGCGTCGGCTTGGGCGTGTGCGACGGCGGCCGGCCGGGGGTCGCCGTGGGCTCCCCGGGCGCGGTGGCCGTCGGGGTCGGCCGGTGGGTGGGGCGCGTCGGGCGCGCGGTCGGCTTCCTCGTCGGCCGCCTGGGCCACGACCACGGCTCCTGGCTCCGGGTCTTCTTGGGCCGGGGCTTGTGGGTGGTGGGACGTGGCCTTGCTCGCTGGCCGGCGGCGGCGTGCGGCGATGCCGCGCTGCTCGCCCCGCTCGCGTCCGTCAGGACGGCCCGGGGCTCCAGTACGTCGGAGACGACGAGGCCGTACCCACCGGCCAGCACCGCCACCACGGAGACGCCGGCCAGGGATAACCAGCCGGTACGCCTCTTTCCACTTCGATGCCGCGACACAGGCGACTCCTTCCGATCGTGGCCGAGTCCGAGTCCCCCAAGGGGAGAGAGTAGCCATGCCGGAAGGAGCAGTGTGGCTTTTTACCGAAATAAACTCGTTATCCCCATAAATCACACAGGGCTCATGTTTCCCAAATATCACGTTAAATCCGACAAATGGTCGTTATCCCGGCGTTACCGTGTCGCCGTTTTCCCAGGTGTTCCCGTGCCAGCGATTTCCGGGCCCGTCCTTATCCCAATATGAAACCGGCCCGGCCGCTCCGCCCTTGGACCAGACCCGGCGGCTGAAGACGTTCCCGATCACCTTGATGCCGGACGACCTGCCCTTCACCCCCGCACCGGCGTACAGCGACCAGCCGCCACCGGCCAGCAGGTTGCCCTCGACCGTCACGTTCTTGACCACGCCGAAGTCCTGGAAGAGCGCGATCGCGCCGGTCTGGTCGAGGGTGTTGATCGCGGTGTTGCGCCGGATGACCAGCTCGGTCCCGGGCGCGGGCGGGCCGGTGGACATGATCATGTCGGTGTGGTCGCCCGCGTAGTACTTGGGGTCGTGCACGTACGAGTCCTCGACCAGGCCCTGCTGGGTCAGGATGCCGTTGGAGATCGTGTGGATGTCCACCCGGCGGACCGTGATCAGTTTGCCCTGGTTGAGGATGCCGAACTGGGTGCGTTCCTTGCCGTTGCCGAAGACCTCGGTGTCCTCGACCGTCAGGCCGGTGTGCCCCTCGCGCTGGAGGATGCCCCACCAGCCCTTGACGCCGCGTACGCGGGTGTTGCGGATGACGACGTCGTCGGCCTCGACCGTGATGTAGCCGGTCACCTCGACGCCGTCGATGACCGTGCCGTTCTTGGTCACCTCGATCGACCCGGACTTGCGCAGGGTCAGTCCGTCCGGAACGCCCGTGTTGTCCGCCCCGGGCCAGGTCCGCTCGGCCGGTTTCGCCGGCGGCGGCGTACCCGGCCTGGACGTCGCCACGGCGGGCGAGCGGGTGACCTCGGGCCTGCCGGGGGACCCGGTGCAGCCGCTCAGCAGCATGACCAGGCCCGCGACGAGACACCAGCCCCCTCGGGCGTACGACCTCACTCGCCCTTGGTCCTCCGGCCGCCGACGAGGTCGGCCAGCGCGGGCGGCGTCCAGCGTTTGGCGACCTGGCGGAGGTTGCTCTTCCACGCCTCGCCCGGCCGCTGCTTGAACAGCGTGGTGTGGTCGTCGGTGACCTCGTCCTCGGGCCGGCCGTTGGAGTAGTAGTAGAGCGCCATCGAACGACGTGCCCGGTCCTCGGGGCAGGTGAGCGGGTCGGGGTGGCCGTGGTTGGCGTCGTCGGTCGTGGCGAACAGCACGAACCGGTTGAAGACCGGCAGGACCTTGCCCTCGCACTCGGTCATGTCCTTGTTCCACAACTGCAGGTGGCCGCCGTAGCTCTCCTCCCAGTCCTTGTTGAGGTAGAGCAGGCCGTTCAGCCGGCGGTCGAGGTTGAGCCTGCGGCTCCTGTTGAAGTCGGCGTGCACCTTGAGGAAGCCGCCCGGCCGGATCTGGTGCAGGCCGCCGCCCTCGAAGTGCGGGTCGGAGACCAGTTGCGTGATGCCGGTCAGCCGCTCCAGGAACTCGACGAACACGCCGCCGTTGAACTCGGCCAGCAGGCGCCTGGTGGCCGGGCCCATACGTTCGGTGTCGGCCAGCGCCAGCTTCACCTCGCGCGCGGTGTCGAACCGCTGCCAGGTGGCGTCGCGCGGCTCGGGGAACTCGTCGAGGACGGGCTCCAGCACCTCGGGCGGCAGGAAGTCGTCGATGACGACGTGACGGAACGGTGAGGCCGTACGGAACTGCTCGGAGTACTTGTCCGCCAGGGGGAACAGCTCGTCCCTGCGGAAGGTGAAAGCCTGCAGATCCTGCATGGAATGTGTCTCCGTCTTCTACGACACCCGGCCCCTACCTCCTCATCGCCTCAGCAGTGCCTTCTGTTACCTGTAACGATCCATTCCCGGCCCGCGATGGCGACATGTGACGCCCGGCCCTCCCCGAGTCGCGATCGTGATCGTGACCTACAACAGCGCGCCGGTCCTCGGCGGTTGCCTGGCCTCCCTGCCCGAAGGCGCCAAGGGGGTCCGGCTCACCGCCGTCGTCGTGGCCGACAACGCCTCCAAGGACGACTCGCTCACCCTCGCCCGCCAGGCGGCCGACCTGCCCGTACGGCCTCTGCAGGTGGGCAGGAACGCCGGGTACGCGGCGGCGATCAACGCCGGGATCGCGGCCCTCGACCTGGCCGAGCTCGATGCGGTCCTCGTGCTGAACCCGGACTGCCGCCTGCGCCCCGGCGCGCTGGCCGTGCTGGGCGCGGCCCTCGACCGGCCGGCCGTCGGCATCGTGGTCCCCCGGCTGGTCAGCACCGAGGGGGTGCTCCACCACTCGCTGCGCCGCACCCCCGCCGTACGCCGCGCGCTGGCCGAGTCGCTGGTCGGCGGCCGATTGGCGGGCCGCATCGGCACGCTGGGCGAGATGATCACCGACGCTGACCGCTACGAACGCCCAGGCCCCGCCGACTGGGCCACCGGCGCCGCCATGCTCATCTCGGCCGAGGCGCTGACCGAGCTCGGCCCCTGGGACGAGTCCTTCCTGCTCTACAGCGAGGAGACCGAGTACGCGCTGCGCGCCGCCGACGCCGGCTGGACCCTCTGGTACGAGCCCGCCGCCGTCGTCGAGCACATCGGCGGCGAGGCCAAGACCAGCGAGATGCTGGCCGCGCTGCTCACGGTCAACCGCGTACGGCTGTTCCGGCGGCGCCGGGGCCGGATCGCGACCGCGGGCTTCTATCTGGCCGTGCTGCTCGGCGAGGCGATCCGGGCGGCGGCCGGCCGGCGTACGGCCAGGGCCTCGGTCGTGGCGCTGCTCAGGCCGTCCCGCCGGCTGCGGGCCCTGCCGAGCTGAACCGCCGGCCGCCTGACAGGCGCCGCGGACCACGACGAAAGCCTCGGTCCCACCACAGGAGAGGAACACGATGAGAGTCGAGCAGCTTGAGCTCGCAGGCGTGCTGCTGTTCACGCCGACGCCGAGTCACGACGACCGCGGCCTGTTCACCAGGACCTTCGACGCCGCGATCGCCGCCGAGCACGGGCTGGACCACACGGCGTTCGTCCAGGACAGCCAGTCGCGCTCGCGGCTCGGCACCATCAGGGGCATGCACGGCCGGTCGGGCCGCGGCGAGGCCAAGCTCGTACGCGCCGCCCATGGCGCGGTGCTCGACATCCTGGTGGACGCGCGGCCCGGCTCGCCGACGTTCGGCTCGCACGTCGCCGTACGGCTCGACGACGTGACCTTCGCCCACCTGTACGTGCCGCCCGGCATCCTGCACGGCTACCAGGCGCTGACCGAGCACGCCGACGTCTGCTACCGCATCGACAGGGAGCACGACCCGGCCGAGGACCTGGCCGTCCGCTACGACGACTCCGACCTCGCCCTGCCGTGGCCGTTGCCGGTGACCGCGATCAGTGAGCGGGACAGGTCGGCGGGCTCGTGGAAGGAACTGATGACCGTCCTGTCCCTCTGATCGCGGCGTTCGAACCGCATCAGCGCCCCGGCCGCGCCGACGAGCAGGAACAACACGCTGGTGATGCCGGGGAAGGACAGCAGGTCGAACGTGGCCGCGCCGAGCAGCGGGATCACCAGGCAGGCCGCGATGGTCAGCCCCAGGTTGCGCACGTTCGGGTCGGTGCTCATGCGGCGGACCCGGAGGGCGACCACGATCCCGCACACGATCACCCCGACGAACCCCAGCACGCCGACCAGCCCGGTCTCCACCAGCGACAGCAGGTACTGGTTGTCGAACACCTGGTGCTTGAAGGGGTACCAGGTGCCGAGCCCACGGCCGAAGATCGGGCTCTTGGCGAACTCCCGCATCGCGAACGGGTAGTCGTGGGTGCGGTAGATGACGCTGCTGTCCTCGCCCGCGCCGGCGAACAGGTTGTAGAACGTGCCGATCAGGCCCGGCGTCAGGACCTTCATGACGCCCAGGAACACCAGGAACGCGCCGAGGGTTACCAGCCGCCGCCGGTTGGACCAGCCCACCAGCAGGATCAGTCCCGCTCCGGCCAGGCCGAGCACGGCCGTCCTGGAGACCGAGAACATCAGGCCGGCCGCGATGACGGCGGCGCAGATCCACCAGCGGGCCGCCGCCTCGCCCCGGCTGCGGGCCTGGAAGCCGAGGTGGGCGGCCAGGGGCAACAACATCGCCGACAGCGCGCCGAACTCGATCGGGTGGCCGAGCGTGCCGGCGACCCTGCGCAGGTCGGACCGCGAGATCACGGTCGGCACCTCCTCGACCGAGGAGTGGCGCAGGCCGGGGATACGCATGTACTCGGTGAGGTCGAAGTCCAGCCTGAACTGGAGCAGCGCGACGATCGCGGCGAACGTGCCGCCGATCACGACCGCCTTGAGCACGAAGTCGAGGCGTTCGCGGGTGCCCATCCCGTCGCACATGACCAGCAGCAGGCTGGCGTACCCGAGGTAGAGGACCAGCGTGTGGTCGGCCAGGTTCAGCTCGTCGGAGGGCAGGTAGAGGTAGGTCGTGTAGCCGTAGACGGCCAGCAGGAGCATGCCGTACACGAAGAGCGCGGTGCGGACCGGGTTGCCGCCCTTGGCGACGCCGGTCGTGCTGACCATCTGGGCGCACACCCACACCACGCCCAGGGACAGGGCCAGGATCTCGGCCGGGGTGAGCGACAGCGGGAGCCCGGCGACCGCCAGGCGGGCCGGGAGGATCAGCAGGGACAGGACGAACAGGCAGGCCAGGGTGGCGCCGTCGGCGCGCCGCGGCAGGACGGGGGTGCTCATCCTTCGTGTCCGGCCAGCGTCCGGGCGCCGTTGCTGAGCGCGGGCTCGAACCGGGCGGAGGCGCCCGCCGCCCGGCGGCGCGAGCGGCGGTGCCGGGCGAAGCTCTCGGCCGCGAAGGCGGCGAACAGGCTCATGAAGAACGCCAGCGCGCCGGTGACCACCGCGCTGCGCATGCGGCTGCCCTTCTTCTCGTCGGAAGCGGTCGGCGGGATCACGACGGTGGCGGTCACGTACGTGGTGGGTGGCGCCTTGACCTGCTGCTGCCGGGCCCGCAGCTCCTTCTGGGCCAGGGCGGTGACCTTCACGACGATGCCGTGGGCCAGCTCGGCGGTCGGCGCCTCACAGGTGATCACGATGAACGGCGTCGCGGGCATCAGCTCGGGGTTGGTGCCGCCACTGGTGATCTTGAGCGTGATCTTGCCGCCGATCGGCGCGCCCACGGCGGCGGCCGTCTGGGGCGTGTTCAGCGCCTGGATGAGGATCGAGGAGGTCATGCTGAGCCCCTGGTCGAAGGAGACCAGGGGGTTGGTGCGCGGGTTGGGGAACTTGGGGTCGCTCGGCACGCTGCCGCCGGTCACCGGCAGGGTCAGGACGAGCGCCGAGCTGGAGATGAAGGTCTTGGGCGCGACGGCGAAGACGCCGAGTGCCGTCACGATCGTGAGCAGGAACGCGGGAGCCGTCACGTACCAGCGTTTGAAGAGGATCTTCACCGTCGCCCAGAAGTCCATGGCGAGCCCTCACTTCTCGCCGTCGGCGCGGTTCGCCTTCCTCGGCCCCGGCACGGGCGACAGGGGGCCGCCCCGGTAGGCGGGGAACTCCATGGTGGCCGAGCTGTCCTCGTCGAGGACCACCGGGCGTTCGGCGGGCTCGCCCGCCTGCGCCTCCACCGGTTGCGCCGCCGGAACGGGCTCCGGGACCGGGGCCGACACCGGGGGGTGGGGCGCCGGCGGGGCGGCGGGCTCGGAGGGCCCGCGTCGCCCGGCGTTCCGGCGGACCACGACGCCGTACGCGATGCCGAGGCCCAGCAGCAGGGTGAGCAGCGCGCCGCCGATCGCCCCCTGCCAGTTGACGCTGTGGTCGGCCTCCGGCTTGGACGGCGGCACGATGTCGGTCGAGGTGATGAAGGTGTTCGCCGGCGCGCCGAGCGTCTTCTGCCACTTGAACAGCTCGCTCGCCACGCGCTCGCGGCCCGCCATGAGTACGGCCGTGGCCTGCTGCGGGGAGTCGCTGTCGACCCGGATGTAGATGTAGGGCCCGTTGATGTCCAGGACGTTGGGGTTGCTGCGGCCGTCGTCGATCGTGATCTCGGTGGGGCCGTCCTTGGGCGCGCCGAGCTCGGTCCAGACGTCCTGGGTGTTCATCGCCAGGATCACGATGCTGGCCCCGGTCTTGAGCGCGTCGTTGAAGGAGAGGAACGGGTTGGTCAGCCCCTGCTTGGTCTTGTCGGAGTTGACCGTGCCGCCGTTCACCGGCGTGGCCAGGACGAGTGAGACGTCGGTCGTGTAGTGGGTCGGCAGGACGGCGTACACCACGACGCCCACCAGGATCGAGAGCAGAAGCAGTGGTGGGCCTATGAGAAGTCGCCGGAGAAGTCCAAGAATCGCCTTCCAGAACTCCATTTTGGTACGTTCCCCCGCATCAGCGAACTTGCCCTATAGCGGACCATCGCACAATCAGCAGCAGACGTTACATCGCCTCAGAACGGTTACATCCGGCGCGGTCCCCGCGATAGACCTACCGACTACGGCGACGGGGGCTTCTGGTGGGGCTGACGATCGAGCGTCCGGCGACGCGGAGCAGACTCGCCGGACTGGACGGTTTACGGGGGCTGGCCGCGCTGTTCGTGGTCCTGCACCACTGCTGGCTGCTGTCGTTCCCCGGGTTCCCGGTCAACGACGCGCCCTGGTGGACGGGCTGGCTGCTGTACGGGCACTTCGCGGTCGTGGTGTTCATCGTGTTGTCGGGGTTCTCACTGGCGGTCTCGCCGGCCCGGTCCGACTGGCGGCTCGGCAGCCTTCCCACGTTCTTCAACCGGCGGGCCTGGCGCATCCTGCCGCCGTACTGGGCGGCGCTGGCGTTCAGCCTGGTGATCGCGTGGACGGTCATCCCGCAGCCGGGTCAGCAGGCGCCGACCGGGCAGTCGGTGCTCTTCTACGGTCTGCTGCTCCAGGACGTCTTCGGCTCCCCCAGCCCCAACGGCGCCATGTGGTCGATCGCGGTCGAGGCGCAGCTCTACCTGGTGTTCCCGCTGATGCTGCTGGTGCTGCGCAAGTGGGGGGCGGCGGTGATGCTCGGCGCGGTGACCCTGATCGTGGTGGCCGTGGGGGCGCTGGCGCCGTACGTGCCGGCCGTGGACCTGCTGATGCGGCTGACCCCGCAGTTCGCCGCGCTGTTCGCGGTCGGCGCGGTGTGCGCGGGGGTGGTGCGGGCGCGGGAGCGTACGGGCCGCCTGCCCTGGCACTGGTTCGCCGCGGCGGCGGCGCTGCCGGTGCTCACGCTGGTCGTGGTCGCCGGTCCGGTCTGGGTGGTCGGGCACTTCTTCTGGGTGGACCTGGCGGTCGGGCCCGCCGCCGGCCTGCTGCTCGCGGGCGTGGCGACGGGCCGGCCCGGCTGGCTCGTACGGCTGCTCGACACCCGGCCGGTACGGCGGCTCGGATCGTTCTCCTACAGCCTCTACCTGATCCACGCCCCGCTGGTCGTCATGATCAACCGGCTGGTCGTCGCCCCGCGCGTGCCGCCGGGCATGCCCGCCTTCCTCCTCACGCTCGCCCTGGCCGTGCCGGCGAGCGTGGGGGCCGCGTGGTTGTTCGCCTCCGTCTTCGAGCTGCCCTTCCAGCGGCACAGAGGCTGGAGGAGCCTGCGGGAGGCCGTCCGCGCGCGGTTCAGGTGACCTTGGCCAGCGCCTCGGCCTCGTAGGCGGCGGCGAGTTCCTCGGGGATGTGCGACAGGTCGTCGGCCCGGTGGAAGTCGCGCAGCGTGGTGCCGCGGCAGGTGGCGTCCACGTTGGGCGCGGCGGCGCGGGAGCGGACGTCGTCGATGTGGACGGTGCGGAAGTCGATGCTGAAGCGGGTCCTGCCGGAGGTGTTGGCGACGGTGGAGTGCAGGTGTGCCCCGGAGAACAACATCATGCCGCCCGGCTCGGGGACGAACCGCAGCTCGGGCTGAAGGTCGACGGCCTCCTCCGGCTTGGGCTGGTCCCTGGTGTCGTTGTGGATGTGCTGCGCGGCGGTGGGCCGGCTCACGGCGGTCCACTCGGCGTAGTCGTAGCGTCCGCTGCCGTTGAGCACCGGGCGGTCGAAGTAGTGCGGGTGCAGGGCGAAGACGTTCTCCGGGACCACTTCGTAGATGGGCATCCACCAGTTGACCTGGCAGAACGGCGCGGAGTACCAGCAGTCCCTGTGCGCGTGGTAGGCGTAGGAGATGCCCGAGTCGAGGTAGTGGTCGGCGGTCGAGGTACGCAGTCTCGGCACGTCGAAGTACGTCTTGTCCAACGCCATGCCCAGCTCCTCCAGCAGGGCGGCGAGGATCTTCTTGCTGGTGGGATGATGGATGAAGCGCGGCTTGAGCTCGGCGAGCAGCGCGGCGAACTCCTCCACCGGCATCTCGTGCTGGGCGGTCTGGGGGTCGCGCCCCTCGAACGCCTCCTCGATCAGCTCGCGGGCGAACTCGATCAGCTTGGTCGAGGCGGGGGTGGCGGAGTAGAGGAACACGTCCCCATTGAAGATCATTTGACGCCGAACATCATCCCGAATTCGGCTATTGGCTAATATAACGGACATAGCGAGATTTTCCCCCTCGCGTCGTTCTTTTCCTTTCTCTCGCCATTGCCCGCTTCTTCGTTACAGAGGTCTACAAAGGCAATTGTGTCTCGGTGTCCGGACGGGCCACGTAGGTCGAGTAGTCGGGGTGGTCGAACCGGTGCAGCGCCTGGATGTTGTCGTTCCAGGGGGCGGGGACCGGGCGCTTGTGCCGCAGGCCGTTGATCGGGGCCAGCTTCATCGCCTTGTTGTCCTGGTTGAACTCCCGGATCGCGCTCAGCTCGCCGACGTAGTCGTTGTGGATGACCTGGTCGTCGTCGCCCACGGTGTCGTCGAGGTAGACGAACACGCGGGGCAGGAAGTACTTGTGGTCGCCGGCGAACAACCTGAGTGCCGCGGCGGTCGAGGAGTAGAAGTCGACGTCGATGGAGACGAAACCGATGGGCGCGGGGCGCTCGCCGTCCAGGAACTCCCCGACCGTGTCCTCGATGTTGCCCAGGATCAGGCTCGCGGCTCCCAGGCGGGCGCGCAGGGCGTCGACGTCCATGACGAAGTCGCCCTCGCGCCAGATGTAGGGCAGGTCCCGGTAGTCGGTGGGCTTGGGCAGGCCGGCGCCGGTGTCGAAGCCGTACACGTCGATCTTCACGCCGGTCGCGGACGTCGCCAGCGCCGCCATGCGGTTCAGCTCGACCATGCCCGCGCCGCCCGCGACGCCGAACTCCACCACGCTGATCCGGCCGACGCCGAGGCGCCTGGCCAGCTCGGCCGCCTGCCGCACCCCGTAGGCGTAGTGCGGCCGTGGGTAGAGGTCGAGCGCGCAGCGCAGGTCGTACGAGCCGAACGGCAGACGCCGCAGGACGGCCAGCAGGATGCGGCCCGGCTGCATGAGCAGCCGCACGATGCGAATCAGCACGAGGGTTTCACCCTTTCGAGGAGACGAGTCGGGCCGCCAACCCGGCGATCTTTCGGCTGCGGTGCGTCAGCATCTGCTGCTGACGCCGCCAGTACGTGCGCAGCAGCACGGCCCGCGCGCGGGTTCGCTGCTCCGCCGACAGTTCGGTGATGCCGAGCGCCTGATGCATGGCCCGGAACTGCAGCGTGGTGGCGAAATGGGCGGTCCACGCCGGTACGCCGAGCGCCGCCGCGATCCCGGACAGGCGGCGTTCGCGCAGGTTGCGGTGCGCCAGCACCTCCGGGACGTGACCCCAGGGCGCGGTCAGCGCGAGCATGGTGGCGTAGACCTCGTCCTCGCGGATCATCAGCGGTCTCGGCACGGCGGCCACCCGCTCCCGCCGCATCAGGCCGTAGAGGGGGTCGAGGCCGTGGTGCTGGGTGGTGACCACGTCCCACAGCTCGTCGAGGCGGTCGACCGGGTCGTCCGACAACATGCGGGTGCCGCGGTAACGCGGCTCGTGGACGGTGCCGTCCGCGCCGGTGTAGCTGACGTCCGAGGTGACCAGGATGAGCCGCTCGTCGGCCAGGAACGGCTCCAGCGTGCGCGAGACGTAGGTCGGTTCGAGCAGGTCGTCGTCGCCCATCCAGCGGAAGTACTCGCCCCGCGAGCGCCGCAGCACCTCGACGAAGTTCCCGATCACCCGCAGGTCGCGGGGTTGCCGGTGGTAGGCGACGCGGCTGTCCTGCCGGGCCAGCTCGCGGCAGAGCTCCTCCGTGCCGTCGGTGGAGGCGTTGTCCGAGATCACGACCTCAAGGTCGGCGTGATCCTGGGCGAGCGCGGAGCGCACGGCCGTCTCCAGCCGGTCCGCGCCGTTGCGGACCGGGATTCCGATGGACACCAACATCGTTTCTCCTCGGGGTCAGCGCGCGCGGGCGGGCAGCAGCCGCACCAGACGATCGCTCACTAGGTGGAACTGGTCGCGGGTCACCACGACCAGCACGTACGCCAGCAGGCCGCCGCCGCCCGCCACGACGAGCTGGACGAACGGGCTGCCGTGGGTCAGGGACGCCAGGCCCAGCATGACGGCGGCGCAGACCAGCGCGCCGAGCGCCGGGCGGACGAGACCGGGCAGCACCGGCCCGAGCCGGACCCCCGCCCGCTGCACGGCGATCATGGCGAGCGGCAGCGCGACCAGCACGGCGGCGGCGCCCTGCCCGATCGCGGCGCCGCGGATGCCGTCGAGGTGCGTGCCGACGATGACCGCCGGGATCATCGCCGCCGCGTGGCCGAGGTTCATCCAGACCGTCGAGCGGGTGGTGCCGTGGGCGTTCAGGATGTCGAGCGCGAACGCGGTCAGCATGCGCACCACCATCAGCACCGCCAGGAAGCGCAGCACCCCGGCGGCCTGCTCCCACTCCGGGCCGTAGATGAAGATGATCAGCGAGTGCGCGAGCACCGCCATGAAGACCGCCAGCGGCAGCACCATGGCGATGAGCAGCGGCACGGTCCGCTGCACGCCGAACGACAACGACTCCTCGTCCCGTTCGGCCAGGCGGGAGAAGCCGGCGATCGACACCATGCGGATGGCGCTGCCGATGATGCCGGGCACCCAGCTCGACACGTTGAACGCCATCAGGTAGAACCCGAGCCACGCCTCGCCCATGATGTTGCCGACGATGATGTAGCCCACGTTGAGCAGCAGGGCCTCCAGGGCGATCCCGGCCGCCGAGGGGATGCCGAACCTCAGCAGCCGGCCCGCGATGTGCCGGTCGAACCCGAACCGGTACGGCAGCCGCGCGTAGACCAGCATGAAGACCCCGGTGACCACGGCCCCGGCGAGCTGCCCCCAGGCGAAGCTGTACGCGCCCGCGCCGTTGACCGCGAGGACGATGGCCACCGGCGCGTTGACCAGGAAGCCCGCGAGGACCGCCTTGGCGTTCTTGCCGGTGCGGAACCAGCGCAGCAGGGCCGCGCTGCGGACCGCCGTGACCGCCTCGACGAGGATGACCGCGGTGAGGATGCGCACCACGGAGGTGGCCTCCACGCTGCCCGCCAGCGTCGCGAAGTACGGCGCCCCGACCCAGAAGATCCCGTACAGGCCGAGCGCGGAGATCGACGTGAGGGTCGTGGCCGTGGGCGCGATGTCCTCCAGCCGGCCACGCCACTGCACGACGGCCGACATGACGCCGACGTCCTTGACCACCATGACGAACTGGGTGGCCGCGAGCGCGACGGCGTACGTGCCGAAGTCCGCCGGTGCGAGGAGCCGGGCCAGGATCAGCCCGAGGATGAACGAGCCCGCACGGGTGACGAGCGTGCCGAGCAGGCTCCACACCGCCCCTCGACCCGCCTTGCGCCCGATGTCACTGATGTCCGGGCTCACGTCCGGGCTCGCTTGTTCCGCCATGCTCTGCCCTACTTCGGCTCGTTGACCCGCTCCAACCAGATCTCCCGCCAGAACGGGATGAATGCGCGGGGGCAGTTGGACTTGTACACACCGTCGCAGATGATTCCATCGAGCGCGATGCATGGATTTTTCATCTCAAGCAGCTGTCCGGTCTTCTCGTCGATGCAGCGTTCGACGCGCGCGGTCACCCGGGCGACCTTCCCGCACGAACGCGCCATGTCCTCCTCGAAGCCCAGCCCGCGGTTGAACCCCTTGGTGGTCAGCGTGGCGACGATCTCGTCCTTCGACTTGATGCGGACCAGCTCGCCCGGCTGGAGATCGGTCGTCCCCGTCGGCGCCGGGCCGTTGTGCGGACCGGGCTGCACGAACCCCCAGTCCAGGCCGTTCCTGAAGCGCAGCGCGCGGGGGAACTTCCTGGACAGCCGCTGGTAGCGGTTGAACAGGCCGAAGAACAGCGTGCGGACGGTCGAGGCGATCCCGGCGTTGCCGACCCGTACGTCCGTGACGTACTGGCTCAGGTCGCGGAACGGGAGCAGCTCGGGGGCGGCGCGCAGCAGCTCGGTCGCCTGGCAGCGGAAACGTTCCTCGCCGTCCGGCGCGGGCTCCCTGCGGGTGTTGACCTCCAGGATCGGCAGCAGCGGCCGCTCGGGGCGGTTCTGCTCGCCGGCCGTGGGCGGCCCGTCGACCTTCTTCAGCCAGGACGTCTTCCAGTAGAGCAGGCAGGCCGTCTGGCAACCGCCGTGGGCGGTGCCGTCGCAGCGGGACCCGGTCAGATGGACGGCGTCCTCCATCTTCCGCATCCCGGACCTGGTCATCGTGTCGCAGAGCTTGTTGGCCACCTTGTGGACGGTGAGCCGCTGCCCGCAGAACCGCAACATCTCCGGCATGAACGGGAGGCTGTCCAGCTCTCCGCGCTCATCCAGGGTCGCCAGGATCTCTTCAGCACTGAGAACCTCGACCACGTCGCCGACTTTCAGCGCCAGACTCAATCCACCCACTCCTTCAGCAGGCCCGCGTTCCGCAGGGCGTTCGCCGCGTCAGCCAATGCCTGGAACGGCAGGTTCGACCGTTCCGCGATGTCGAGCAGGCTGTGCAGCCCGTCGGACAGGTTCAGCACCCACAACATGGCCATCTGGGCCTGTTTCGTGTCGCTGCGTCCGCCGAGCGAGCCGTACAGGCCGCGCGCCCCGAGCTGGGGCTCGCCGTACGGGCTGAGGTTCTGGTAGCGGCGGTTGCCCTCCAGGACCTGAACGGCGCTCCACAGCGTCTCCAGGGTGTCCTCCATCGCCTCGGGCCGCACGAAGTCGGGATTGTCGGCCGAGGTGTGGTACTCCGGGTAGCTCCCGTAGGGCGTCCTGGTCAGCGAGCCCACGGGCAGGTCGAAGCCGGGCGAGCAGTACTGCCGCTCGTCGTAGCCGTAGGGCGAGAAGTCCAGGATGGTGTGCGGCCGGTCCTTCAGGACGTACGCGAAGACCTGGTCGATCTCGGCGTCGCCGCGTCTGCTGCGCTTGTAGGTGATCGTCCCGGCGTCACCGGCGCAGGCCATGGTGAGGCCGTGCCTGATCCGGTCGGTGCGCTCCCGGTTGCGGGCCAGCCAGGTGATCGCGCCGATGGTGCCGGGCGCGAAGACGAACCGGTAGGTGTACCAGGGGTCGGACAACCTCTGGGCCAGCGCCACCGCCACCGCCACCCCGGCCAGGTTGTCGTTGGCCAGCGAGGGATGGCAGACGTGGCAGGAGATCAGCACCTCCTCCGAGCTGCGGCCCTGGACCACGTGCTCGCCGTACGTCAGGTGGCCGTCGGCGAGCGTGGAGTCGATCCTGACCTCGTACGGCCCGTCCGCCAGCCCGTCCAGGGTGTTCTGGCTCAGGCAGAAGCCCCAGGTCTCGGCGTAGTAGCTGGTCCGGTACGGCACCAGGTCCGGCTGGCCGGGCAGCGTGTGCAGGCGCCCGCGCAGCTCCTCCAGTGACATGGTGGCCTCGACCGGCACGCTGTAGCCGACGACGTGCAGGTTGTTGTCGTGGAAGTCGACGACCCTGTTCCCGGCGGCGTCCTTGACGTAGGCGTCGCGGATGTTCCATTCGCGGGGGATCGTCCAGTCGAGCACCTTCGTGCCCGTCGGCACTTCGCTGACCTTCAACGGGATCGACCCGTCGATGACGTCCAGGGTGCGCCGGAGGCCGTCGCCGGTGATGCTGCGGCACAGCGGGTAGAGCCGGCGTACCAGGTCGTGCATCTCGGGGCCGGTCATGGCCGGAGGGTGTCGTCGACGGTGCCGGACTCGCGGCGGTCGGCGAGCCTGGCCAGCCGGGTGAAGCGGCGGTCGAAGTCGTGCCTGGTCAGGCCGTACTCGCGGTAGGCGTCGATCAGCTCGACGGCGCCCGCCTTGACCGTCCAGCGGGCCTCGTACCCGAGGGCGGACCTGATCCGGGAGAAGTCGACGCGGTAGGAACGCGGGTCGGCGCCCGTCTCGCCGGTGATGGTCAGCGTCGAGCCGGGCACGGCCGCGACCACCTCGGCGGCGATCTCGGCGACGGTCACGTTGTTGGCCTCGGTGCCCACGTTGAACGCCGTCGCGTGCACGGCCTCGCGCGGGGCGGTCAGGGCGGCGGCGAACGCGTCGGCGATGTCCCTGGCGTGGACCAGCGGGCGCCAGGGGGTGCCGTCGGACAACACCCGTACCTCGCCGGTCAGGTGCGCGTGGCCCACCAGGTTGTTCAGCACGATGTCGGCGCGCAGCCTCGGGGAGAACCCGAAGGCGGTGGCGTTGCGCAGGAACACCGGGGTGAAGTCGTCGTCGGCCAGCGCGGTCAGGTCGTCCTCGACCCGTACCTTCGACTCGGCGTACGGCGTGACCGGGCGCAGCGGGGCCTCCTCGTCCAGCAGGTCCGCGCCGCCGGAGGCGCCGTAGACCGAGCAGGTGGAGGCGTACAGGAAGCGGCGCACGCCCGCCTCCTTGGCCAGCCGCGCCAGCCGTACGGAGGCGTGGTGGTTGATGTCGTAGGTCAGGTCGGGCGCGAGCGCGCCGAGCGGGTCGTTGGACAGCGCGGCCAGGTGGATCACCGCGTCGAACCCGGCCACGTGCTCGGGACCGGCGTCGCGCAGGTCCACGGCGTGCGCCTCGACGTACTCAGGCTCGGGCCCGAGCACGCAGTCGGCGAACAGGCCGGAGTCGAGGCCGACCACCTGGTGCCCGGCCTCGGCCAGCACGGGGGCCATCACGCTGCCCAGGTAGCCCTGGTGGCCGGTGAGAAGTACCCGCATCAGTTCTCCAGATCGATGGTCAGCTTGGACACGTGGAACGCCTCGGCGTACCGCGTGTGGCACTCGATGCCGCGAATGCGGGCCAGGCCCAGGAACGCCTCGCGGTCGTACCAGGGGCGGTGCCGCTGGGAGGCGTAGTGGCGCTGGAGCAGGTCCACTTTCAGCTCCGCCACCTCCCGGGTGAGCGGCTGGTACACGGCGGGCGCGGCGAGGTCGCCGTCCCATTTGACGATCTCGTAGCCGAGCGTCAGGTGGTCGCGGAAGGCGGTGGGCACCAGCTCGGCCAGCCCCCGGTGGTCCTGGTGGGCGTCGCCTCGCCAGGGCGCGAGGATCAGTCCTGGCTCGGTACGCGCCCGCAGCTCCTCGACCGCCGCCTTGGCCTCCTCCCACCGGGCCGGCAGGTAGCCGTCGGGCAGCTTGAGCACGCTCACCCGCAGGTCGGCGCCGGGGCAGAAGTCGGCCAGCGCCGCCCGCTCCTCCTCCTCGCGCTCGGTGCCGCCGCCGGACAGGACCAGCGCGTCCACGCGCAGGCCGGGACGGGCGGCGCAGATCGTCAGCAGGCTGCCGCCGGCTCCGATCGCCAGGTCGTCGCAGTGCGCGGCGAGCGCCACCACGGAAGTCACGCCTCCGGGACGCAGTCCGATCATTGGGACCGTTCCCACAGAGCCCAGGGACGGTCCCCGCGGGAGTACGCGTCGTCCAGCTCCATGCGCTGATTCACGGTGTCGGTCGGCCGCCAGTAGCCGCGGTGCGGGTAGGCCAGCAGGCGTCCGCGCTTGGCCAGTTCGGCACAGCCGTCGGCGACCAGGTCGCCGTTCTCCGGGATGTGCTCGAAGATCTCCTGGGTCAGCACGAAGTAGCCGCCGTTGACCCACACCGGCATCTCGCTGACCGGCGAGATGCCGCCGACCAGGCCGTTCTCGCCGACGTCCACGCAGTGGAAGGTCTGGGACGGCGGCACCACCATCATCGAGGCGGCCGCGCCGGACTCGGTGAACCGGTCGATGATCTCGGGCAGCGGCGCGTCGGTGAGCACGTCGGCGTAGTTGGCGAGGAACACCTCGTCACCGCCCAGATGCCCGCGGACCCGGCGTAACCGTTCGCCGATCGGGGAGTTGGTCCCGGTCTGCACGAACGAGATGGACCAGTCGGAGATGTCGCTCGACAGCAGCTCGACCTTGCCGCCGCGCAACACGAAGTCGTTGGACGTGGCTTCCCGGTAGTCGAGGAAGAAGTCCTTGATGTGGTGGGCGCCGTACCCCAGGCACAGGACGAACTCCTTGTGCCCGAAGTGGGCGTAGTAGCGCATGACGTGCCAGAGCAGTGGTCGCGGGCCGACGAGCGCCATCGGCTTGGGCACCTCGCCGGGCACCCCGGTACGCATTCGGGTGCCAAATCCTCCGCAGAACAGGACAACCTTCACACGACCTCCAGGTGTGGGATCGGGAAGACCAGCCGGCCTCCCCATTCGTGCACATAGGAGAGCTGAGCTGTGAGCTCTTCGCGCAGGTTCCACGGCAGGACCAGCACATAGTCCGGGCGGTCCTGGGCGATGCGCTCCGGCGGAGCGATCGGGATCCGGGTGCCCGGCGTGAACCTGCCGTGTTTGTACGGGTTGCGATCAACCGTGTAAGCCAGCAGGTCCGGACGGATCCCGCAGTGGTTGAGCAACGTGTTGCCCTTGCCCGGCGCGCCGTACCCGGCGACCGTCTTGCCCTCCTCGGCGGCGGTGATCAGGAATCGCAGCAGGTCGCGGCGGACGCGTGCGACCCGTTCCGCGAACCCCGCGTAACCGGAGAGATCGTGCAACCCGGCGGCCTTCTCCCTGGCGAGCACGTCGAGCACCCGGGCGGACGGCGTGCCCGAGGGCCGCGCCCACAACCGGATGGACCCGCCGTGGGTGGGCAGCAGCTCGACGTCGACCAGGGTCAGGCCGCCGCTCGCCAGCGCCCGCTGTGCGGAGGCCACCGTGTAGTACTGGAAGTGCTCGTGGTAGATCGTGTCGTACTGGTTCAGCTCCACGAGCGTGAGCAGGTGCTGGACCTCGATCGACACCCATCCGTCGTCGGCCACCAGGGCGCGCAGCCCTTGGGTGAAGCCGATGACGTCCGGGATGTGCGCGTAGACGTTGTTGGCCACGACCAGGTCGGCCGGACCGTTCCCGTCCCGTACCGAGGCGCCCGTCTCCGGCGTCAGGAACGCGGTGAGCGTCGGCACGCCCTTGTCCTTGGCCGCCTGCCCCACGTTGGCCGACGGCTCGATGCCGAGGCACCGGATGCCGCGCTCGACCACGTGCTGCAGCAGGTAGCCGTCGTTGCTGGCCACCTCGACCACGAACGACGGCTTCAACCGTTCCACGGCCGCGTCGACGAACCGCCGCGCGTGCTCCACCCAGGAGCCGGAATATGACGCAAAGTAGGCATATTCCGTGAATGTCTCTTCAGGCGTGATCAACGGCGGGATCTGGGCCAGCCAGCACCCGGTACAGACCCGCAGATGAAGGGGATAGGTGAGCTCGGGCTGATCGAGTTGTTCCGCGGTGAGGAAGAGCTCACAGGGCGGTGTCGCCCCGAGATCCACCACGCCGACCAGGTCCGCCGAGCCGCACAACCGGCACGATGTACTCAACAATGGGCCCCACCCAGAAATGACAAGATTTCCCCCTTTGGAAACCCACAGCCATACTTCGGGTCAGCGCCAATGAGTGTTACAAGTGTCTTCATGAAACGCCTGAGCATCGATGGAACATTGCTCTACACCCCCCGCATCCACAGCGATCCCCGGGGCGTTTTCCTGGAAAGCTTCCGCGCCGCCGACCTCCGGGAGGCGATCGGGCACTCGATCGAGCTGGCACAGGTCAACTGCTCGGTCTCCAGCCGCGGCGTGCTGCGCGGCATCCACTTCGCCGACGTGCCCCCCGGCCAGGCCAAATACGTGACGTGCGTGTCCGGCGAGGCCCTGGACGTCGTCGTGGACATCCGCGTGGGCTCGCCGACGTACGGGCGGTGGGAGGCCGTACGGCTGGACGACGTCTCGCGCCAGGGCATCTACCTCACCGAGGGGTTGGGCCATGCCTTCATGGCGCTCAGCGAGTCGGCCACGGTCGTCTACCTCTGCTCCTCCCCGTACGACCCGGCGATCGAGCACGGCATCCACCCGCTGGACCCCGACCTCGCCATCGAATGGCCGGCCGACGTGGAGCCGGTCCTGTCGGCGAAGGACGCCGCCGCCCCCACGCTCAAGCAGGCCCGCGACGCGGGGATCCTCCCGTCGTGGTGAGCGTCGTGATCCCGGCCCACAACGAGGCCAAGGTGATCGGCCGCCTGCTGGACGGCCTGCTCGCCGAGGCCGCCCCCGGCGAGTTCGACGTGGTGGTCGTGGCCAACGGCTGCACCGACGACACGGCCGAGGTCGCCCGCCCGTACGACGTCCGGGTGCTGACCACGCCCGTCCCGTCCAAGAGCGCGGCGCTGCGCATGGGCGACGAGGCCGCCCGCGGCTACCCCCGCCTGTACGTGGACGCCGATGTCGAGCTCAGCACCGCCGCCGTCCGCGCCCTGGCGACCGCGCTGGCCGCGCCGGACGGGCCGCTGGCCGCCGCGCCGGAGCGGGCCCTGACCCTGGACGACCGCCCGTGGCCGGTGCGCGCCTACTACGCGATCTGGACGCGGCTGCCGCACGTCCGCTCCGGACTGTTCGCCCGGGGCGTGATCGCGGTGACCGACGCGGGCAACGAGCGCATCCGCGCGCTGCCGCCCGCGATGGCCGACGACCTGGCCGCCTCGCTGGCGTTCGCGCCCGACGAACGCGTGATCGTGACCGCGGTCCATGCGGTGATCCATCCGCCGCGCACGCTCGCCGACCTGCTGCGCCGCCGGATCCGTGCCCAGACCAGCGTGACCGAGCTGGAACGCACCACAACCTCGGCCGGCGAGCGCACCGGCCTGCGTGACCTGGTGGCCATCGTGGCCCGCGAGCCGCGCCTGGCGGGCGCGGCGGCGGTCTTCGCCGCGATGGCCGTGCTGGCCAGGCGGCGGGCCGCCCGCGCGATCCGCACGGGCGACTACACCACCTGGCTGCGCGACGAGAGCAGCCGGAACTAGCTGACCGGCGTGTTCATGTCGGTGGCGATCTGGGCGGGGGTGAGCACCTTGTTGTAGATGCGCACCTCGTCGATCAGGCCGCTGAAGTAGTCACCTGAACCGCTGTTCCCGCCGATGCGCAGCGGGCTCGTCCCGGTGCGCAGGTTGCCGCCCGTCGGGTTGGTGGCCACCAGGACGCCGTTGACGTAGAACCGCAGCGTGGCGCCGTCGTAGGTGGCCGCCACGTGGCTCCAGGCGTTCAGCGGCAGGTAGTTCGCCGCCTGCGCGTTCACCCCCGAGGAGGTGTAGATGAAGGCCGCCGGATTGCCGCTGCTGCCGCTGCTCATGATCGCGTAGGCGAGATCCGCGCCGAACTCCTTCATCAGCACCGTCCGCCAGCCGGACATGCTGGCCGGGCGTACCCACGCCTCCAGCGTCATGGCGTCGGTCAGGTGCAGCGAGCCGGAGTCGGCCACCGTCACCCAGCTCGACGTGCCGTTGAACGACAACGCCTGGCCGTACTTGCCGGCCGTCCAGGTCGCCGCGGTGGCCGTGCCGTTGTTGCCGTTGCCGGAGGTGTCGGCGACGGCGGCGCCGGTGCTGGCGTTCATGCCGTACGCGGCCACCAGTCCGCTGACCGTGGGCGGCTGGGTCACCACCGCCGACACCTCGTTGGACGGCGGCCCGGTGTTGCTCGCGCCGTCGAACGCCACCACGCGGTAGTAGTACGTGCCCGGCGCGACCCCCGAGTCGATGAACGACGGACCGGCGGTCGAGCCCACCTGGTTGGCCCCGGACGGGGTGAACCCGGCGGTCGCCGACCGGTGGACGGTGTACCCGGTAACCCCGACGTTGTCGGTCGCGGGCGTCCAGACGAGCTGCGTGCTGCCCGGCCCGCCGGTCGCCGTCAGCGGGCCGGGGGCGGTCGGCGGCTGGGTGTCGGGCGGTCCCTGCGGGCCGACGGGGGTGTTCATGTCGGTGGAGATCTGCGCGGGGGTGAGCGCCCTGTTGTAGACGCGCACCTCGTCGATCAGGCCGCTGAAGTACTCGCCTGAACCGCTGTTCCCGCCGATCCGCAGCGGGCTCGTCCCGGTGCGCAGGTTGCCGTTCATCGTGTTGGAGTCCGCCACGACGCCGTTGACGTACAACCTCAACGAGGCGCCGTCGTAGGTCGCGGCCACATGGCTCCAGGTGTTCAACGGCAGGTTCGTGGCCGCCGGGGCGTTCGCCGTCCCTCCTGAGGTGTAGACGAACGCCGCCGGGCCGCTGCTGCCGCTGCCCATGATCGCGTAGGCGAGATCGGCGCCGAACTCCTTCATCAGCACCGTCCGCCAGCCCGTCACGCTGGTCGGGCGTACCCATGCCTCCAGCGTCATGCCGTCGGTCAGGTGCAGCGAGCCGGAGTCGGCCACCGTCACCCAGCTCGACGTGCCGTTGAACGACAACGCCTTGCCGAACTTGCCGGTCGTGCTCCACGTGGTGCTCGCCGCCGTGCCGGCGTTGCCCTTGCCGGAGGAGTCGGCGACCGCCGTGCCCGCGCCCTCGTCCATCCCGTACGCGGCCACGAGCCCGTCGGGCGCCTGGGCCCGCTCGAAGGTGGCCGTGTAGGTGGCGTTGGCGGACGCGGTGATGTTGTGGCTGTTCGCGCCGCCGTCGGACCAGGAGGCGAATGTATGGGTGAACCCGTCCGCGCTCTGCGGCGACGGCGCGGAGATCGAGTTGTGGGACCCGGCGATCACGGTCCTGACGAAGGGCGTGACGGACTGCTCGCTGTTGAAGCCGATCTGCAACCCGGGGGGCGAGGTCTCGAAGCCGATGTTCACCGTCTTCGGTTGCAGCACCACGCTCTTGACGTCGTCCAGGCCCTGCGCGTCCGTCGCGGTCAGGGAGAGCTTCAGGTAGGAGGGATATTCGTGGTCGGGCGCGACGAAGCTGCCGCTGGTGCCGGTGGCCGAGGTGATCTCGTGCTCGTGGCAGGTGAGCGGGCAGTGCAGCAGGGACAGCTTCCACACCATCCGGGAGCCGGGGATGGTCCCGTCCTGGGCGTCCGTGGCGGTGCCCGAGTAGGCGATGGTGTCGCCGACCGCCCAGGTGAACGCGGTGGACGGGGTGTTGATCGTCGCCTGCGGCGACGTGTTGCCCACGTTGATCGTGACGGTGGCGTCTCCCTGTCCGCCGTGGCCGTCACCGGCCCGCAGCCGTACGGCGTAGGAGCCGGGCTGGGTGTAGGTGAAGGACGGCGTGGTCGCGGTGGAGTCGTCGAGCTCGCCGTCGCCGTCCAGGTCCCACTGGAAGGTGAGCGGGTCGCCGTCGGCGTCGCTGGAGTCCGCGGCGGTGAAGTTCACGGTGAGGGGCGGGACGCCCGTGGTGGCGCTGGCGCCGATGACGGCGGACGGCGGGTGGTTGGCGTAGATGTAGCGGACGACCTGCCCGTTGGTGTAGTCGACGGCGAACAGGTCGCCGCCGGGGCCGCTCTGCACCTCGACCGCGGGCATGCCCGAGTCGAACGTGGTGACGGTGGCCGGGTCGGGCAGCCCGTTCGCGCCCTTGGTCATGACCCAGACGCACGACCTGCTGAAGTCGGAGAAGAACAGCGCGCCGTCGTAGGCGGCCGGGTAGGAGCCACCTGTGTGGAACGCCACGCCGCTGGAGGACGAGCCGCCGGAGGGGCACGGGTCGTTCGGGGCGGGCTTGGACGAGTGGTTCCAGGAGAAGTACGGCTGCGCCACCGCCGTCGGGCCGGCCGCGTACAGGTTCTCGCAGAGGGTCAGGTTCAGGTTGTCGTAGCCGCTCTGCCGGGCCGGGCCCTCGTAGCAGGGCCAGCCGAAGTTGCTCACCGGGCCGGTGGGCGAGGCGATGCGGTTGATCTCCTCGTAGGTGTTCCAGCCGACCTCGCCCGCCCAGATCTCGTTCGTGCCGGGCCGTACGGTGATGCGGAACGGGTTGCGCTGGCCGTAGGCGATGATCCGGGCCGCGTTGGGGTCGGCGCTGCCGGCGTTCGGGTTGCCGGGGGCGGCGGCGCCGGTGTCCGGGTCGATCCTGATGATGCTGCCGTTGAGGCCGGCCGGGTCGCCGCTCGTACGCAGGTCCTGCGAGCGCAGCGCGCCGCCCTCGGCGGCCGGCGGGCTGAGCGCGGTGCCGACGGGCGACGGCGGGTCGCCGCAGGGGTTGTCCGGGGTGACGTCCGAGCTGGTCAGGTTGTCCTGGCCGTAGTCGGCGAAGTTGAAGCTGGCGCCGTCGCCGCCGCTGGCGTAGAGCATGCCGTCGGGGCCGAACTTCAGGTCGCCGACGGAGTGGCTGGGGTGCTGCTGGCACCAGTCGGTGATCAGCGGGGTCTCGACGACCGAGCCGCCCGAGGGCGCCAGCGCCGACAGGCGCCCGGTGATCAGGCAGCCGTCGCCCGTCGCGCCGGGCGGCGTCGGGCACGGGTCGGCGGTCGCGCCCGCCGTGCCCCAGCGCGGCGCGCTGCCGCCGGGCACCGCGTCGTAGGAGTACAACACGTAGATGCGCGGGTCGGCCGGGAAGTTGGGATGCAGGGCCATGCCGAGCAGCCCGCGGTCCCAGAAGTTGTGCACCTGCGTGCGCAGGTCGGCGTAGACCGCCGGTGTGGTGTCGGTGAGAGAGTCGAAGACCTTGATCAGTCCGCTCTTCTCGGCGACGAACACGCGGCCGTCCGAGGCGAACTCGATGTTGGTCGGGTTGGTCAGGCCGCTGAAGACGACCTGTCTCTGGAAACTGCCCGGCAGTGCCTGCGCGGCCGGCGGCGCGACGATCGCGAGGCCGGTCGTGATCAGCAGAACGGACAGGAGCGCATGGCGAAGCCGCCTCAACACGGGAACCCCCTTGAGCCGTAAACTCCCCCGAGCCCTGAATCGATCTATCGCACCGATTCAGGCGGAAGTCACGCGCTTTGTCCGCATCTGGCCAGCCATGCGTAGAGCAACCACCCCAGCTCGTACGGCCGGCACTCCCGGTCCACGGCGACCGGCGGGTAGACCCGGTCCAGCACGCCGAGCCGCAGGTCCCGGTGCACGCCCGTCGCCATCGCGCGCAGCCCGCGTACCAGCTTGCGTGGGTCGGCCCTGGCCTCCTTGCGCCAGGTGAGAGCCAGGTCGTCCAGCACGAACGCGGGCCGTTCGATCATCCAGTCGAGCCCCTTGGAGATCTCCCCCACGTACGCGGTGCCGCCCGCGTCGGCCAGGTCGAGCAGCGCCATCGGCCCCATGGAGAGCTGGTGGACGCTGTAGACCGGATATCCCTCCACCACCGAGCCGGTACGGGCGTCGTAGTGCCACCACCACTCACCCTGCGGGCCCTGGGCCCGGCAGATGCCCGCGGCCACCTGCTCGGCGGCCCGCAGCGCCTCGGCGTCGCCGGTGGCGGCGTGCAGCCTGGCCAGCGCCTGCAGCGGGTAGACCTGGTCGGCGAAGCAGCCCACGTGGTCGCGGTACCGGGGCACCAGCGGGCCGTGGCCGAGCGCGTGCGGGTAGAGCCGGTTGCCCGCCAGGCCGCCGAGCAGGCGCTCGCGGGCACGTTCGGCCCGGCCGTCGCGTACGCCCGCCGCGACCAGGGCGGCCAGCACCCACGCCGCCTCGACGGTGTAGATCTGCCGGCCCGTGTCCAGCTCGCCCAGGCGGCTCAGGGCCAGGTCGAGATCGGCGTGCCCGGTCTCGGCCGCCGCCCAGCAGATCAGCGCGGCGTCACCGGCGCCGGTCACCTCGGGCAGCCGCTTGACCAGGTTCCCCACCAGGTCGAGCACGTCGTCACCGGCCAGCGCGGCCCGCTGCCGCGTCTCGTCCAGGGTGCCGGCGCCGAGCGCGACGATCGCCGAGTAGCGGATGCTGCGCCCCTCGGGCACGGCCGTCCACATGCCGTCCGGCTGCCGGCGGCCCCGGCGGGTGAAGACGAACCCGCCGTCGGCGTAGCCGGGGGGCAGCCCGCGGACCGACAGGTCCAGCATGTCCCGTACGAAGTCCTGATGGCCGGAGCTCAGCAGAGCGATCCGGTGATCCGTCACGTCGTCTCCTCGATCCTGCGTCTGACACCGGCCCACTCCCTGACCACCAGGAGCAGGAATCTGCCGTTGGTGCGCACGTAGCGCGGTCCGAGCCGCAGCGGCTCCTGAAGCATGCGGTAGAGCCATTCCAGCCCTAAGCGCTGCCATCGCAGCGGCGCCCTGCGGGTCCGCCCGGCGAGCACGTCGAACGACCCGCCCACGCCGTGGATGATCCGCGCCCCGGTGCGCTCGCCCCACTCGCGGATGAAGATCTCCTTCTTCGGCGAGGTGATGCCCAGGAACAGCAGATCGGCCCGCGAGGCGGCGATCTCGGCGGCGACCTCGGCCGACTCCTCCGGCGCGAAGTAGCCGTCGCGGGAGCCCGCGATCGCCAGCCCGGGGTAGCGGGCGCGTACCTCGTCCAGCACTCCGGCCAGCACCTCACCCGTCGCGCCGAGGAAGTAGGCCCGGTAGCCGCGCCGGCCGCCCTCGGCCATCAGCCCGGTGAACAGGTCGATGCCCGCCACCCGCTCCGGTACGCGGTGACCGAGCACCCGCGCGGCCCAGACCACCGCCTGACCGTCGGCCAGCACGAGATCGCTGTCGAGCACCGACTGGCGCAACGCGGCGTCGGCGCGCATGTTGACGACCTTGGCGGCGTTCACCACACCGATGGTCAGCCGCCTGTCCTCGGTGACCGCCGACACGCAACGGGCGATCACCTGGTTCATGGTGAGGGCGTCCAGCACGACGCCGAACACCGTCTTCCTCTCCGGCAACCTCGTCATCCGTCCCCCTGGGTGTCCATGACATATCGGTCTCAGCTCCGGAAACGTCACATCAAGGAAGGACGAGCTCGGTGAGCGTCGCCCGGTGATCGGTCCGCGGCACCCGCAGGGTCCGGAAGCTCTGGACCGCGATCCGCCGGTCGGCCAGCACGTGGTCGATGGCCACCTTCGGGAACAGCCGCGGCTGCTCGTAGTAGGGCCAGGTCATGGAGAGCCCCTTGCCGGTGACGTCGGCGGCGTCCCGGTAGCCGGTGGCGATCAGGTCGCGCAGCACCGCGTGGTCGAGGGTGGAGTTGAAGTCCCCGGCCAGGATCCGCAGGGGTCCGCCGGCGGGCGGCAGCGCCCGTACGCTCGACGCCCAGCACGCCGTACGCCAGCCCTCGGAGGGCGCGCACGCGTGCACCGCCACGATCTCGGCCTCCCGCCCGCCCGGCAGCGTGACGACGGCGGGCAGGTGGCGCGGGCTGCCCTCGAACGCGGGCGCCGCGATCGGCCGGTCCGCCGCCCGCAGCGGGTAACGCGAGTAGATCGCCGCGCCCGAGGAGTCCTCCCCCGGCAACACGATCCGGTACGGCAGCGACCGCGTCAGCCCCAGCTCCTCCACCCGCTTCTGCATCAGCCCGGTGAACTCCAGCAGGTGCAGCACGTCCGGCCGCTCGCGCTCGACCGTCTCCACCAGGACCGGCGGCAACACGGAGGAGTGCAGCAGGTTGACCGCCATCACCCGCAACACCGGCCCGGCGGCGGGCGGGTTGCCCTCGGGCAACACGCGCGGCAGGACGGCCACCGCGAAGGCGCACGTCACGGCGAGCGCGGCGGCGATCAGCGGCCCGGCGCGCAGGTAGAGCGCGAACCCCAGTGGCACCACCGAGAACGCCGCCGCGTAGGGCGTGAACGACACGAGCTGCGACCAGACGAACTTCGGCTCCCACCCGCACAGCCGCAGCCCCGCCCACCCGGCCAGGGCCGCCACCGTGAGCCACAACACCGCCTCGCCTAGGCGGCGCCGCACCGGCGCCCGAGCGTCAGCACCGGCCAGGCCGCGTGCAACGCCTGACGCCAGTCCCGGATCGGCTCCCCCCTGGTGTGCGCGAGCACGCTGTTGGCCGGACGCCGCGCCGGGCGCGGGAAGCCCGCCGAGCTCACCGGGCGTACCCGTGCCGGGTCCAGGCCGAGCAGCGTGAAGATCTCCTTGGCCAGGCCGCACCATGTCGTCTCCCCGGAGCTGGTGCCGTGGTAGACGCCCGGCGGCAGCTCGGACCGCGCCAGCCGTACCAGGTAGTCGGCCAGGTCGGCGGTCCATGTCGGCTGGCCGCGCTGGTCGTCGACCACGTCCACGGTCTCGCGCTCGGCCGCCAGCCTGATCATGGTCCGCACGAAGTTCGGCCCTGAGGCGCCGTAGAGCCAGGCGCTGCGCACCACGTGGTGCCCGTGCTTCAGCGCCGCGAGCTCGCCGGCGAGCTTGGTCCTGCCGTACGCGTTCACCGGCGCGGTAGGCGCGTCCTCCGGGTACGGCCCCGGCGCGGTGCCGTCGAAGACGTAGTCGGTGGACACGTGCACGAGCCGCGCCCCGGCCAGCGCGCAGCTCTCGGCCAGCACGCCCACCGCGTGCCCGTTGATCGCCAGCGCCTCGTCCTCGTGGGTCTCGGCGTCGTCCACGGCGGTCCAGGCGGCGCAGTTGATCACCACTCCGGGCCGGTAGGCGGAGACGAAGTCGCGTACCGCGCGCCCGTCGGACAGGTCGAGCTCCGAACGGGTGAGCGCGAGCACCGGCTCGCCGGTCAGCGTCGCGCGTACGAGCACGTCGGCCGCCAGCATGCCGCCGCCGCCCGTGATGAGCCACCTCATGAGGGCCACCAGTCGCGGTGGTCGGCGTACCAGCGGATCGTGTCCTTCAGACCCTGCTCGAACGGGATCTCCGGGCGGTAGCCGAGCCTGCGCAGCTTGGTGTCGTCCAGGGAGTAGCGGCGGTCGTGGCCCTTGCGGTCCTCGACGTAGCGCACCGAGTCCCAGTCGCGGCCGCAGGCTTCGAGCAGGCGGGCGGTCAGGTCCTTGTTCGTCAGCTCGGCGGTGCCCGCGATGTGGTAGATCTCGCCGGGTTCGCCCTTCTCGGCGACCAGGCGGATGCCGGCGCAGTGGTCCTCGGCGTGGATCCAGTCGCGCACGTTCCCGCCGTCGCCGTACAGCGGGACCTGGCGGCCGCGCAGCAGGTTCGTGATGAACAGCGGGATCAGCTTCTCCGGGTACTGCCGGGGGCCGTAGTTGTTGCCGCAGCGGGTGATCGACACGTCCAGCCCGTACGTGATCGCGTACGAGCGGGCGATCAGGTCGCCGCCCGCCTTGCTGGCCGCGTACGGCGAGCGCGGCCGGACCGGCGCGGACTCGTCCCACGAGCCGATGTCGATCGACCCGTAGACCTCGTCCGTCGAGACCTGGACCACCTTCGGCGTGCCCGCCTCCAGGCACGCCTGCAACAACGTCTGCGTGCCGAGCACGTTGGTCCGCATGAACTCGGCGGCGGCGCCCTCGATCGACCGGTCGACGTGCGACTCGGCGGCGAAGTTCACCACCAGGTCGTGACCGGGCACGACCTCGCGCAGCAGCTCGGCGTCGCAGATGTCGCCATGGACGAACTCGTGGCGCACGCCTTCGAGGTTGGCGCGGTTGCCTGCGTAGGTGAGCTTGTCGAGGACGGTCACGTACACGTCGTGCAGCCCCCGGACGAAGTGGGAACCGATGAACCCCGCCCCGCCGGTCACCAGGATTCTTGTCATGTAGTGATCTGTACCTTGCTGTGATCGCCCAGCACGAGACGGTGGGCTCTGGGCGTGTTGGGCGCTCGGGTGACCTCGACGTCGTGGCCGATCAGAGAGGCCTCGATCCGGCCCACGCCGTCGATGGACGCGCGGGGCAGCAGGATCGAGTACTCGATCTCGCTGCCGGTGACGACGCACGACGCGCCGACGGAGGTGAACGGGCCGACGTAGCTGTCCTGGATGCGGGCGTCCCGGCCGATGATCGCCGGGCCGACCACGCGCGAGCGCTCGACCACCGCGCCCGGCTCGACCACGACCCGGCCGATCAGCTCGCTGACCTCGTCCACGTGCCCGCGCACGCCGGGCTCGACCGACTCCAGGACCAGCCGGTTGACCTCCAGCATGTCGGTGACGTTGCCGGTGTCCTTCCAGTATCCGGAGATCACCGACGACTCGACGCGCAACCCGGCCTCGATCAGCCACTGGATGGCGTCGGTGATCTCCAGCTCGCCCCGCCACGACGGTTTGAGCTCGGCGACCGCCGCGTGGACGGCCGGGCTGAACAGGTACACGCCGACCAGGGCCAGGTCGCTCTTGGGCCGGGCCGGCTTCTCCTCCAGGCCGACGACGCGGCCGTTCGCGTCCAGCTCGGCGACCCCGAACTGGCTGGGGTCGCCGACCTCGGTCAGCATGATCTGCGCGGCGGGCCGCTCCCTGGTGAACCTGTCCACCAGGTCGCGGATGCCGCCGACGATGAAGTTGTCGCCCAGGTACATGACGAAGTCCTCGTCGCCCAGGAACTCGCGGGCGATCAGCACGCCGTGCGCCAGCCCGAGGGGCGCCTCCTGGCGGAGGTAGGTCACCTGCAGACCGAACGCCGAGCCGTCGCCCACGGCCGACTCGATCTCCGCCTGCGTGTCCCCGACCACCAGGCCGAGCTCCTGGATCCCGGCCGCCGCGATGGCCTCCAGCCCGTAGAACAGGACCGGTTTGTTGGCGACGGGGACCAGCTGCTTGGCCGAGGTGTGCGTGATGGGCCGGAGCCGTGTGCCCGACCCTCCGGCGAGCACGAGTGCCTTCACTGCTAGTAAGCCCCTTCTCCACGGGTGACGACGGACCAGGTCTTCCACAGGATCTGCAGGTCGAGGATGAGCGACCAGTTCTCCACGTAGCGCAGGTCGAGGCGTACGGACTCCTCCCACGTCAGGTCGGAACGGCCGCTGACCTGCCACAGACCGGTCATGCCGGGCTTGACCACCAGGCGGCGGCGCACGTCGGCGCCGTACCTGGCCACCTCCTCCGGCAGCGGCGGACGGGGGCCGACGAGGGACATCTCACCACGGATCACGTTGAGGAGCTGTGGCAGCTCGTCCAGGGAGTAGCGGCGGAGGAAGGCGCCGACCCGGGTGATCCTTGGATCGTTCCTTATCTTGAACAGCACTCCGTCGAACTCGTTCGCTTCGAGAAGTTGTTTCTTGAGCCGTTCCGCGTCGACGACCATCGTGCGGAACTTCACGACCCGGAACTCCTCGCCTCCCCTGCCCACCCTGGTCTGGTGGAACAGCGCGGGCCCCTGGCTGGTGAGCCGGATCACCAGGGCGAGGGCCAGCAGCGGCAGCGCGAGCACCAGCAGGGCCACGCCGGCCACCAGCCGGTCGAACACCGCCTTCGCGAGCTGCCGCGTGCCGTCGAACTCGGGATGTTCCACGTGCAACAGCGGCATCCCGGCGACGGGCCTGATGCTGATGCGCGGGCCGGCGACGTCCATGAGCGCGGGCGCGACGAACAGGTCCGTACGCGCCGTCTCCAGGCTCCAGGCCAGCCGACGCAGCGCCGCCCCGTCCAGCTCGGGGCAGGCCAGGACGGCCACGGCGTCGGCCCGCGAGTGCTCCACGACCTTGGCCACGTCGCTGAAGGAGCCCAGCACGGGGATGCCGTCGACGTCGACGTCGAGCGTGTCGTCGGGCAGGCAGGCACCCACCACCCGCATGCCGTGGTGCGGCTGGCGGCGGAACTGCACCACGAGGTCGAGGATCGACTCCCGGTGCCCGACCGCGATCACCTGCCGCGTGTACTCGCCGATCGCCCGCCTGCGATGGAGGCGTTTTCGCATGCGGTAGCGGAAGTAGAGCGTGCCTCCCAGCGCCAGCGGCAACATCGCCATGACGAAGCTGCGCGCGATGGCCGTCTGGGTGGCGTAGGCCAGGATGGCCGTGGTGGCCATCAGCCCGATGCCGCCGTTGAAGACGGCCTTGAACTCCTCCGTGCCCTCGCCGTTGGCGCGTTGTCGGTACGCGCCTCCCATCATGAGCGCGACGGGCCAGCCGACGAGCAGGCTGAGCCCGAGCACGTACTCGGCGATCGGGACGTACACGCCGGAGGCCAGCCGTACGCCCAGAACGCAGACGCACGCGAGCAGCGCGCACGCCGTGTCTCCTCCTAACAGGAGCCGCAGGTACGCCCGGGTCCAGATGCTGGACTCAAGGCGCGGCACGGCCTTGAGGAGCACAGCAGTGGACTCCCCAGTCCCCACCCTCATAGCACCACCCTGTGATAACTGCTTTCACCGCGATAACTTGACGTTCCTTGTGCCACATAGGTTGACAATGACCCATGCGTTATCAAGGGCGGCGGCCCCCACTAAAGAGTAAAGATCGATTCCAACCTGGGGAATAACGGGAAATGTCCACAATCGGACGCGGATCTAGGGGTTCTGGGGGTTGACGGAACGATCCATAAGTGCAGCGCCAGGGCGGGGAAATGTGAGGTTTATGACGACATTTCGCCAGGTTACCGGGCAATGAACCCGGCTAGTCGTACTCCAGATCCGGCAATGCGGACGGCGGATCGGGGCTACGCCACACGACCACAACTCCGTCGTGCGCGGAATCGGCGGCGAGGTTCAGCCGGTCGAGATCGAAATCGGGCAAGTAGCGTAGACGGGCGAGAAAGGTGGCATCAGTCGCGGAACGCGGCACGACGCAGCCTTCGCCGTCACGATCGAGCAGGATGTAGTGGACGTCTTCCCCGGATTCGGTGACGACACGGACCTCCACCACGTCCTCCCACGCAAGGGCCTCTACGCTGCCGTCGGCGTAGTGGCGGGTGACGCCCTCTTCCGTGACATATACGTAGGAGTCCGGCATCGGGTTGCCGTGCATGGGCGCGATTCTTGCGAGTCCTGGGGTTGTCCCGCAAGGGTTCGCGCTCATTGGTGCACATGGCGTAGCCGTTCAGGGGTGTGCGGGACTGCCCCAGTTGTGGCTGAGATGCGCCGCCACCGCCGCCTGTGCCACCTCGACCGGGCCGGCCGCGATGGCGTCGAGCAGCTCGCGATGCTCGCGGACCAGGACGTCCCGGTCGCGGTAGACCTCGCGCAGGCGGACCATGCCGAGCCTGGTCTCGGCGGCGAGCGCGGCGTAGAGGCGGACGAGCCGCCGGCTGCCGGCCGCCTCGATCAGCGCCTCGTGCAGGGCCATGTGCTCGGCCACGGTCGCCGACCACGGCGCGTCGGCGGGCAGCTCCTCCCACCTGCGCAGCGCGGCCTCGGCGGCGGGCACCCGGCGCCCGGCCACGGCCCGAGCCATGAGGTCCTCCAGGGGCCGGCGCACGTACATGAGGTCCTGGAGGTCCGAGATCGTCACCTCGGGGACATAGGCACTGCGGTTGCGCTCCCGCCTGAGCAGTCCCTCGTGCACCAGGGCGGCCAGCGCCTCGCGCACGGTCGGCCTGGCCACGCCGTACGACGCGGCGATCTCCTGCTCGGGCAGCGGCGTCCCCGGCGTGATCTCGCCGGAGAGCACCCTGCTGCGCAGGGCGTCGGCGAGCGCACCGACGGTGGAGACGGGTTTGAGGGGCAACATCACGGCTGTGATGCTAGTGCCGTTTCCCGTACGCGTTCGGGCACGGCCACCGCCACCAGGCTGAGCACCAGCATCACGAGCCCGGCGACGGACAGCGGGGCCAGCCGCTCGCCCAGCACCAGCAGGCCGAGCAGCGCGGCGACGGCCGGCTCGGTCAGGGCCAGCGTCGCGGCCGTGGCGACGGGGGTCGTACGCAGGCCGCGCCCGTACAGGAAGTAGGACAGCGCGGTGGTGCCGATCCCCAGGTAGAGCACGGCGAGCAGCCCGCGCGGCTCCCCCAGCCACCCCACCCCGTTGATCAGCAGCACCGGCAGCATGACGACGGCGGCGCCGCCGAACAGCACCCCCATCACGGCGCCGGACTCGGACCCGGTCTCGATGGCCCTGGCCGCCGAGACCGCGTAGAAGGCGTAGAGCAGCCCGCCGAGCAGCGCGAACAGCACGCCCGACACCATCTGCCCGCCCGCCTGCGCGCCGCCGCCGACGATCAGCGCCGCGCACCCGCAGACCGCCGCCGTGGTCGCCAGCGCCCACCGCCCGCTCGGCCGCCGCCCGTGCAGCGCCCACGACAACACGCCCGTGAACACCGGCCCGCTGCCGATCGCGACCACCGTGCCGATGGCCACCCCGGTGCGCCCGACCGCCGCGAAGAAGCACAACTGGTACGCCGCCACCGCCAGGGCGGCCAGCAGCAACCCCGGCCGCAACGCCCGCCTGAGCCCGGCCCCGGCGCACACCCCGAGCACCGCGCCGCCGATGACCAGCCGCGCGGCGGCCAGGGCGACCGAGTCGGCCGAGACGAGCAGTCCGGCGGTGCCCGCCGTGCCCCAGAGCGCGGAGGCGCCCACGACGGCGAGAGGTCCCTTCTTCATGGCTACATTGTCAGACAATTAGACAATTTCGTCCAGCAGTCCGTCCAGCATGCGGTCAGCGGGGGCGGCGAGGTCGCCCATGTAGTCGTCCAGGACGGCGAGCGCGTCGTGCACACTCGGCAGGCTGCGGCGCGGGAGCTCCAGCAGCGGCTCGCCCTCGGCGGTGATCCCGCCCTCCACGTGGAAGGCGCTGTCGGAGGTGGTGAGGGAGAGCTCGAAGCGCACCTCGCGGCCGTCGGGCAGGACGAACGCGGCGCCGGTGCACACGCCCGACGGCGGGACGAAGTAGGTGAAGGGGGTGTTGCGCACGAAGGGGTGGCGTAAGCCGGCGAGGATCTCGGCCGCTCTGCTCAGGGCCGCCAGCAGCCCGGCCGCGGCCCGGCTCTCGCTGTCCACGCGGGCAAGATTAGTTCACCCCGCCACCCCGTGACCAGGCAGCCCGATCACCGCACGCCCGCCCCGGGTCCGCACGCGCCGGTCCGCACCCGCCTCCAGCCGCACACGCCCAGTCACCGCACACGCCCAGTCACCGCACGCGCCCCGCGTCAGTCGGTCGCCAGGCGGGCGTGGCGTTCGACGTCGTGGCGGACGCCCTCGTAGCAGAGCTTGCCGCGCTCGACGCCCTCGGGCCGGAACCCCGCCTTGGTCGCCACCCGGCACGACGCCGGGTTGTCCGTGCGGTGCCCCAGCTCCAGCCGGAAGAGCCCGCGCTCGTCGAACGCCCACCGCGCCAGCTTCTCGGTGGCCGCCGTGGCGACTCCCCGCCCCCGGTACGCGGGCAACACCCAGTAGGACACCCACCCGTTGTCGTGCACGTCGATCCCGGCCACCGCCACGTTCCCCACCACCGTGCCGCCCTCGGCCACCACGGCGAACGCGTGGCCGACACCCGTCCAGGCCGCGATCCAGCCCACGGCGTCCTTGAGCGTGACGACGGGGAAGGGCGCCTGTCTGCGCAGGTCAGGCGTCTGGAACGCGCCCAGCACGGCCGGCGCGTCGTCCTCGTGCCACTCGCGCAGCCGGATGTCGATGGAGGTCACGCTGCCCGAGATTACCGCCGGCTCACGACGGGCCGATCTGGTGTGCCGCCTCGAAGGCGGTGACCAGCTGCCGGGGCGCGGTCAGGCACCACGCCTCGGCCATCAGCTCGAACAGCTCGTCGTGGTCGATCTTGTCGAGGTGGACCACCACCCACCCGAAGCGCCCCGCTGTGAACTGCACCTCGAACACGTCGGGCCGCTCGGCCACCATCGCGAGCTGCTCCTCGACGGTGGCCTTGACGCCGACGGTCTCGGTCTTCTCCCACAGGTAGCCGAAGCCCTTGCCGCGGACCTTGAAACCGACCCACTCCGCGCTGGGGTGCTCGGTCACCTCCGGCAACCCGCGCACCAGGTCGAGGAACTCGTCGACGCTCACACCCATGCCGACTGTCTACCAAACCCGACCGACAATCCCGCCCGGTCAGCGGTAGTAGCGCACCTCGATGACGTTGCCGTCGAGGTCGGGGAAGTAGATGGTCTCGGGGGCGATGCCCTGGGCGCCGAAGGAGTTGGAGCCGGTGCCGGTGATCGCGGTCCCGTGGTCCTTCAGGCGGACCTGGAGGGCGTCGAAGTCCTCGCGGCTCACGGACAGGCAGAAGTGGTTGATCTGGTGCCCGGCGCTGCCGGTCACGCCCGTCCCCTCCTCCACGCCGTTCGACACGTCCTGCGCCATCAGATCGATGATCGTCTCGGCTGAGATCCGTACGCTCGGGAACCCCGCCTTCCCCTCGCGGAACTCCTCCCCCCGGACTCCCGGAAGGCCGACCACCTGCTCGTAGAAGTGGAGGGCGGCGAGTTGGTCGGAAACCCAGCAGACGAGATGGTCCAGACGCGCATCCATGTGATAGATCCTCCCATTCCCGTCAAATATCCTTTGCGCGCCTGCCCCTGTCCACCTGAGGCCCGCCGGGACGGACGATCGTCGCCTGATCGAAAGGCACGATTCACGCGAGGTTTCTCTGTCCCGCCGGACGTCCGCTCCGTCATCATGTGTCCTATGACGGGGACGGTACGGACCAAGCCGATGCCCTTCGTCGTACGGGCCGCCAGGTTCGTCATGACGTTGCAGGTGGCGTTCGGCCTCGTGGGTCTGGCCTTCCTGGGGGCCATGGCGGTGGCCGATGGCGCGGTCGTCCTAGCCCTGCTGCTCCTGCCCGAGGCGGCGCTCGTCTGGCTGACCGGCCGGCTGCTGGGCCGTTTCGACACCCGCGCGCCCAGGGTGCGCTGGGCGACCGTGGCCCTGGAACTGCTCCTCGTCGGAGCGCCCCTCGTGATCAACGTGCTCGACTCCGGCCTCGACCTGGGACGGGCGCTCTTCGTGAGCCTCGGCCCAGGGCTGGTCGTCGTCCTGCTGCTCCTGCCGCCGTCCTGGCGCTGGTTCTCGCGGCCGAACCACCTCGACTGATCAAGCATCCAAAGGCGTATGGAGGAACTCTTACCGGACGATCCGCAGCGAATAGCCGACTACTGGCTGGCGGGACGGCTGGGCAGCGGCGGGCAGGGCGTGGTCTACGAGGCGTACGACGCCGCCGGCACCAGGGTCGCGCTCAAGGTGCTGCGATCGGGAGACCTGCGCGGCCGGTGGGCCAAGGAGGTCGCCGTGGCCCAGCGGGTCGCCTCCTTCTGCACCGCCAAGATCCTCGGCGCCCGCCTGGACGGCGAACGGCCGTACATCGTCAGCGAGTACGTCGAGGGCCCCAGCCTCAGGCGCGCGGTACGGGAGTCGGGCGCGTTCTCCGGGGACGCCCTCTACCGGCTGGCCATCGCCGTGGCCACCGCGCTCGCCGCGATCCACGAGGCGGGGGTCGTGCACCGGGATCTCAAACCCGACAACGTGCTGCTCGGCCCGGACGGCCCGAGAGTGATCGACTTCGGCATCGCCAGGGCCACGGAGATGACGCTCACCTCCACGACGTCGGCCGCCGGCACGCCGACGTACATGGCGCCCGAGGTCATCAGCGGAGGACGCGCCGAGACCTCCGCCGACCTGTTCGCCTGGGGCGCGGTCATCCTGTTCGCGGCGACCGGCCACGACCCGTTCCGCGCCGGGAACGACAACCCCTACGCCCACATGCAGCGGGTGTTGTCCGCGCAGCCCGATCTCGGTGCGCTGGCCGATCCGCTGCGCCCGCTGGTGGCCGCGGCCCTGGCCAAGACACCCGCCGAGCGGCCGACGGCGCGCGAGCTGCTGCTCGCGCTGATCGGCGGGAACGGGAACGTCGCGCTGCTGAGCGAGGGGTCGCGGGAGGGAGGCGGGATCGCGCCGCCGCACGCCGACCCCGACCCGGCCCTGGGAGAGCGGGCCGAGCGCCTCTACCAGGAGCTCTCCCCCGAGATCAGGGATCTCGTGCCGGGGATGCTGCTGCGGCTGGTGGCGATCGACGACGAAGGGCGGGAGACACTGCGCCGCGCGCCGGCCGGCGAGTTGCCGCAAGCCGCGGTCGCCGCGTTCTCCGGCCTGCTCTCCGTGACCGGGGAGTGGGTACGTCTGGCCCATCCGGCCCTGGTCAAGGCGTGGCCGCGGCTGCGCGGCTGGTACGCGGCCGAGCGCGACGGGCTCCCGACGCATCGCCGGCTGGCCGAGGACGCCTGGGAGTGGGACGCGGGCGGCCGGCAGGACGCCGATCTGCCGCACGGCAGCCTGCTGGAATCGCTGCGCGACTGGACGGGCGCCCGCCCGCGGCTGCTCACCCTGACACCCGTGGAACGGGCGTACGTGGCGGGCGGGGTGCGGCTGGCGAGCCGGCGCAGGCTGCGGCGGCGGTGGTTCACCGGCGTCCTCGTCGTCCTGCTCGGCGTGGCGGTCACCGCCTCGGTCCTGGCCGACCAGCAACGGCGGCTCGTGAGCGGCCAGCGTGACCGGGCGCTGTCGGAATCGCTGGCCGCGCAGGCGGTGGCGTTGCGGCGTACCGATCCGAAGGAGGGCATGCTGCTGGCGGTGGCGGCCTACCGCGTCGCGCCCACCGTGGCCGCGCGCGGCGCGATGTACGGCGCGTTGACGCAGGTGGAGAACGAGGTCTTCGTGCCGCCCGAGCGGCCGGCCGGCCGGTACGCGCTCAACCACGACGGCAGCCTCCTCGCCGGTACGGACGGGACGACGGCCGCCGTCTGGCGCGTGGACACACGCGAACAGGTCCGGTCCGTGTCCGGTCTGGAGCCGCGCCCCGAAGGGATCGCACTGAGCCCTGACGGCGGCAGGCTGGCCCTGCAGTACGCCGACCATCTGACGATCAGGGACCTGACCACCGGGCAGACCTGGACGAGCGGGAAGGACGACTCCTGGGACGCCGTGGTGGCGGCCGAGATGGACTTCAGCCCGGACGGCAGGTTCCTGAGCCTGCCCAACGAGAGCGGCACCCAGCTCGACCTGACCACGAAGACCCCGGTCAGGACGCCCTCCGGCGACGCCGAGGCGGTGAGCCCTGACGGCCGCCTGGCCCTGCTCACCACCATGGACGACCAGAACCGCATGCATGCCGAAGGCTGGAACCCGGTCACGCGCGAACGTGCCGCCCCCTGGCTGAAGACCATGACCCACGCCGTCTTCAGCGACGACGGCTCCCTCGTGGCGATCAGCGACGTCACCCGCGTGCGGGTGCGCAGGTCCGCGACCGGCGAGCAGGTCGGCACGCTGAAGCCCACCGGGATGGACATCGCCGCCTTCAGCCCCGATCACACGATGATCGCCGTCCTGTCGAACCGGCGGCTCACGCTGTCCGCCGTCGACGGCCGCCGCCTGCTGACCTACGACACCCGCGGCCAGCAGCTCGTCGAGCACTTCCCGCGGTTCAGCCGGGACGGGCGCGTGCTGCGACTGCTCTCCTCGGACGGCACCGTGACCTCGCTCGACCTGACCCGCTACCGCGAGAACCGGCCGACCGGCGACGACGTGCCTCTGTCGCCCGTCCATGCGGGCGACGGCCGCTACCTGCTCTCGGACGCGGGCGGCGGCCGGGTCATGGTGTGGCGTCCCGACGGACGGCTCTTCCGTACGGTACGGGCCGGACGGTTGGAGCCGACCGACTTCACCACCCGGTTCACCATGGACCGGACGGGCCGCGTCCTCGCCACGTCGTCGAGCGAACGTCCCCGCGAGATCCAGCTCTGGGACGTCGCCACCGGGGCGAAGCGCGCCAAGCTCACGACCTCCGGCTTCTCTGTCACCGACCTGAGCTTCGGGCCCGACGGCCGTGTGCTCGCCGCCGGGCTGGCCGCGTACGACGAGGGCCGGCGCGGACTGCTGCTGTGGGACACGGTCGCCGGGACCGCCAGGACCGTACCCGGCGTCGAGAACTCAGGCGTGCCGCTCGTCTTCACCCCGGACGGCCGCCGCCTCGTCGTCACCGGCGATCCCCCCTCCTTGGTGGACGTCGCCACGGCCCGGCCGCTGCCGCTGCCCGACGCCCTGCGCGAGGTGAGCACGGTCGCCTTCGGCCCGTCCCTGGCCGCCGTCGCGGACTTCGACGGCATCGTCCGGATCTGGGACGGCGGGCTGACCCGGCTGATCGGCCGCTTCGAGACGGGCAAGGGCGTGGGCTCTCTCGCCGTCTCCCCCGACGGCGCGACCGTGGCCGCCGTGACCGACGCCGGTCTGATGTTCTGGGACGTCCCCACCAGGACCCGGGTGGGCGGCGCGCAGCCGCTGTATCTGTCCGAGGGCGGCGAGCGGCCCGTTGACCTGCGGTTCGACGGTCCCGGCCTGCACGTCCTGCTCGACGCGGGGACCGGCGGGGACGTGCCGGTCGACGGCGGCCTGCTGGCGTCCCGGGTGTGCGCCAGGGCCGCGGGCGTGCGGCTGAGCGCCCAGCGCTGGGACCAGTACGCCCCGGGCGTGGCTCCTGTCACGATCTGCTGACCCGCGACCGCTCTTGACAGGGACGGGCGAGGGTCGTCCATGATCGGGCATGAACGCGTTGATCCGGGCCGCGCTCGTGGGGGCCGTGGTGGGCCTGGCACAGGTGGTCATCGTCCTGCGCGGGCCGCAGAACGACGCGGCCAACCTGGTGCTGATGTTGTTCGCGCCCCTGCCCCTGGGGATGCTGCTCTCCTGGTACGCCATGCTGCGCAACTGGTGGCTCGTGTCGCTGCTGGGCCAGTTCGCCGTCATCACGCTGTACGCCGGCCTGACCATGACCGCGCCCGTCTCCGCCCTCGTCGGCTTCGGCGACTGGCGCCTCGGCCTGATCGTCATGACCGCCGGAGCGTGCAGCTACGCCCTGGGAGCCGGGCTGGCCATGCCGGCCGCCACACCCCTGCGCGTCTCGGCGGTCGGCGTGGCCGCGTCCCTGTTCCTGGCGGCGTGGTCGAACCAGGAGGTGATCGCGCTCGCCGCCCAGGAGCAGGCCATGGCCGACCGGGACATCCCGCACGTCGCGCCTGACCTGCCCGGATTCCGGCTGACCGAGACGACCGTCGACGGCCCGGAGCTCTTCCTCCAGTACCAGCGCCCCGGCGCCGACATCCTGTTCGGGATCCGGCAGGGGACCATGACCCCGGAACAGGCCTGCGAGGACAAGCTCGACCTCCAGAACGACGAGACCTGCGTGGAGGTGTCGCAGGACGTCTGGGCCTTGCGCACCGAGTACGGCAGCTCCATGTTCGCCGCCTTCGGGGACGCCATGATGGAGATCGGCAGCGGGGACGTGCCGGAGAAGCGGTTGCTCGCCGCCCTGGGGACCGTCCGCCCCATCAGCATCTGGGAACTGGCCGCGCCCGTCTACGAGTGACCGTGCCGTGGTCAGGGTGTGACATCGCGGGCGGTTCCGGTGGCGACGGCGCGGAGCTTGTCCGGGTTGGCGACGTTGTGGACGGCGGTGATGCGTCCCTCGGCGTCGAAGTCGAAGGTCACGGTGGCGACGACGCGCCCGTGGCCGCTGAACACCAGGCCGGGGCCGCCGTTGATCTCGGCCGGCTCGGCCCTCATGTGGGCGGGCTCGACGCCCTGGTAGGTGACCGTGCCGATCGCGGCGAACCACGCGGCCACCGTCTGCGCGCCCACGACCGGACGCAGGGCCTGACGTACCTTCCCGCCCCCGTCGGTCCACAGGGTGACGTCGGGGGACAGCAGTTCCATCAGGGTGTTGATGTCGCCGCCGGTCGCGGCGGCGAGGAAGCGCCGCGTGACGTCGCGCTGCCGCGACGGGTCCGCCGGGAAGCGCGGCCGCCGGGCCTGTACGTGCTCCCGCGCGCGATGGGCGGCCTGCCGCACCGCGGCCTCGGAACGTTCCACCGCCTCGGCGATCTCGGCGTGGCTGAAGCCGAAGACCTCCTTCAGCACGAACACCGCCCGTTCGAGCGGGCTCAGGGTCTCCAGGACCACCAGCATCGCGGTCGAGACCGAATCGGCGGCCGTGACGTCGTCGGCGGTGTCGCCGCTGGTCAGGATGGGCTCCGGCAACCACGGCCCGACGTACGTCTCGCGCTGGTACCGGGCCGAGCGCAGCCGTTCCAACGCCAGGTTCGACACGATCCGCGCCAGATACGCCTTGGGATCGGCCACCTGCGAACGGTCGTCGGCCGACCACTTGATCCAGGCGTCCTGGACCGCGTCCTCGGCGTCGGCCGCGGTGCCGAGGACGCGGTAGGCAACCGAGAACAGCAGGTTGCGATGCTGGTTGAAGACCTGCTGGTCCCGCTCGGAGTACGGACTGCTCATCCCGCCGCCCCCACGCGGGTGAACCGGCCGCCGCGCGGCCAGAACGCGCCCGAGGCGGGCATCTTCTTCATACGGCCGTAGGTCGGCCACGGGGAGGCGGTCACCGTCTCCTTATACCGTGCGGCCAACCGGCCCGTGAGATACACCCTGCGGGGGCTGTCGTCGGGGTGGGTGAACTGCACGACGCCGTCGTTCCGTCCCAGGCTGACCGGGGTGTGGTAGTAGCCGAAGCGGAACGGCCTGGGCTCCTTGCCGGCCAGCACGCGCAGGATCGACAGCGCGGCGTGCACGCCGGTCGGCATGCCGCCCTGGCAGGTGCCGTGCATGACGCCGTAGCCCTGGCGGATCGCGGCGGCGTCGCCGAGGGCGTACACGTCCGGGTGCGACACCGACCGCAGGGCGGCGTCGGTGACGATACGGCCGCGCTCGTCGACGGTCAGACCGGCGGCGGCCGCCAGCGGCGACACCCGCGTGCCGCTCGTCCACAGGACGACGTCGGCGGGCACACTCTCCCCGCCCGCCAGCTCGACCGAGCCGGGCAGCACCTTCACCACCTCGGCCCCGCCGCGCACCTGGACGCCCAGCCGCGCGAGCGCGGCCCGCAGGTACGCCCTCGGCCTGGCGGCCATGGCCGCGCCGGGCTCCTGCCGGCCCAGCAGCACGACGTCGAGCTCGGGATGACGCTCGGCGATCTCGGCGGCCGATTCGACGCCGGTCAGGCCGCTGCCGCCGACGACGACCGTGCCCCGGCCCTGGCGGGCCAGCCGGGCCAGCCGGTCGGCCAGCGCCTCGGCGTCCTGGACGCCGTCCAGCGTGTACGCGTGCTCCTCTACGCCTGGCACCGTCACCGTGTCGGCCACGCTGCCCAGCCCGTACACCAGGGTGTCGTAGTGCAGGACCCGGTCGTCGTCGATCCGTACGGTCCGCGCGTCCGCGTCCACGGCCGTGACCCAGCCGCGTACGAACCGCGCGCCGGTGCCCTCCAGCAGCTCGGGAATGCTGAGCTCGGCGACCTGCTGCCCGGTCGCCGCGACGTGCAGCCGCAGCCGCTCGGTGAACCGCTCCCGCGGGTTGACCAGGGTCACCCGCACGTCCGCACGCCCCTTGGTCCGCGCCGCGAGCTGGATCGCCGCGGCCATGCCCGCGTACCCCGCGCCCAGGATCAGGATGTGGTGGGGAGTTGTGCCGGTTTCGTGCTGCGTGGTCATCGCCGTACCTTTCGTTCGATGCGTACGACCACGTGATGGAAGCACCCCACCCGTCCGTGACATGAAGCCGATGTGACCTCCGCCACACCGATTCAGGGGCAGCCGTGGCGCCGAACGTACGGCCCGAAGGTCGAGCCGCTGCACGGCAGCCGCATTCCCGTGGCGATCAGAGCATCCACGATGTTTCCCGCGGCCACCTCGTTGAGCTTCCCGTCCTGGCTCGCCCGCGCGAGCAACCACACGGTGCCGTGCACCTCCAGGCCGTGCGCCCTTCCGACGGCCACCGCCTCACGGTCGTCGGTGACGGCGATCCCCCGCGACAGCTCGGCCGCGGAGAACACACTGGCCTCACCCAGATTGCGCCCCGAGGAGCCGATGCGCTGCGCCCACTTCGCGAAACACCTGATCTCGTCAAGGGAGTCGAGCCGCGCCAGACCCAGCCAGTCCGCATCCAGCACCGCATGGAGGAGCGGATAGGCCTCCACCCCCGCGCGTATCTCTTCCCGGACCACATGAGTCGTCAGGCACACCGTGCCGGCCAGGAGATCGCGCAGCACGTCCAGACGCTCGGCGCGAGCGAAGTGGTTCAGGCACATCGCGTCGAACACCAGGACGGGGTTCGGGCCGACGTCGCTCACAGCTCGCAATCCGCATCGTCGCGCACCGGCAGGTCAGCTGCCACGATCTGACCGCGCATGAGTTCGACCGCACGGGACCCCGTGATGAGCGACCTCTTGAACGATTCCAGCACCGCGTGCGCGAAACTCGGAGGCACTCGAACCGTTTCCAGATCCGGCTGCGGCGCCCACCCGACCGCTTCCATCAACTCCGCTCTGGTCGGGTTTCTCCGGCGCATGTCTTTCGCGACGCCTCTGGCGATGGCTCCGGCTTCCACCGCCTGCCGCACGGTCAAAGACCAGGAGGTCCTGTACCGTGCCGCGAGAATCACCAGATGCTCACGCCTCGCCCCTTCACCGGTACGAACCCCACGGTGAAAGGCTTCGGCCGGTAGCAGCAGTTCCGCGGCGAACGCGTCGATGATCGCTTCCCTGTCGTCACGAGAGGCATGGACGCCTATGTCGGTGGAGTACTCGTCTCCGACGATCAGGTGTCCCAGCTCGTGAGCCGCGGTCGCTCGGCGGCGGCCGGGATCGCCGTGTTTGCCGACGACCGCCACGGCCACGTCGTCCTCGACCAGGGAAGCGCCTTCGCCGGGCACCTCGACCACCGCGACCAGCTGCCCGAGCTTTTCACACACGCTCATGAGGGAATCGATGGGCTCCAGGCCGTGCCCCGAGCACTCGCGCACCCAAAGAGCCGCACGGCGGGCGCTCGATGCGTCCTGAACCGGTTCCGGACAGCGCTCGATCGCAGGCGGAGTGAACACTCCTGTGCCCACGAGCTGCCTGATATCCGCCAGCCAAGTGGAGAGCGCGACCGCCAATCGATGGGATTGACGTGAGGCGTCGGTGACCGTGTCGTCAGCCAGTTCCGTACGCCGGGACACGACCAGAGGTGGCGGATCGAGGAAATAACTCAGGGGAACCTGGAGAACCGCCGACAATCTGGCGAGTTCGAGGGCGTCAACCCGGCGAACGCCTCTTTCGATCTTCGCGATCATCGTCCGGTCGAGCTTCAGCTCAGATGCCAGCTCTTCCTGGGACATGTCGGCTGCCATGCGGCACTCACGTACACGCTCGCCGATGTCCAGCCACTCTCCCGGCTCCTTCATAGTGCGATAATCGCACAGGGGTGGACGGAGTTGCGAGGTCGGGAAGTCGAATCCGGGCAATCATCGCCTCAATAAACTTTCGTCCTCTTATTCGCACTTTTGGCCCGGCACCCCTGCGGAGAACCCGTCCGGAGCCCTATGTGCGGCTGGTCTTTCGTCGTGACATCGCGCGGTCCAGGAGGATGGGGACGAGTGTGGCCGCGGCCAGTCCCGCGCCGATCCACGGTACGGCGGTGAGCCCCGCCCCGGCGTCCAGCGCGGCGGCGGCCAGTACGGGGACGAGGCTGATGCCCAGCTGGAAGGCCGAGACGGTGGTGGCCCCGGCCAGCGTCGGCGCCCCGGACGCGATGGCGAACACGCGCCCGTAGATTGCCGGGTTGAGCACGAACCCGGCGACCCCGAGCAGCAACACCAGCGGTACGACGGCCGGCGCGTGCCGTGCGAGCACGGCGAGCAGGACGGAACAGACCGCGATCCCCAGCGCCCCGGCCAGCAGCGCGTGCGTGGGCAGCCGGTCGGCGATCCGGCCCCCGACCGACAGCCCGGCGAACGCCCCGACCCCGAACAGGGTCAGGATCACCGGCACCCAGACCCCGGGCACACCGGTGACGTCGGTCAGGAACGCCGCCAGGTAGTTGTAGGAGATCATGTAGGCGGCGGTGCTCAGCAGGGTGACGGCGTACACCACCCAGAGTTGCGGCCGTCGCATCGTGCGCAGTTCGCTGCGCACGCTCGCCCGGACGGGACCGCCGGCGGCGGGCAGCGCGACGAGCGTCAGCACGGCGCCCGCCACGGTGAGGGCGGTCACCGCCCAGAACCCGCCACGCCATCCGGTGAAGTAACTGATCATCGCCCCGGCCGGCCCGCCGGCGATCATCGCCAGGCTCAGCCCGCTGACGACCACGCCGGACGCGCGGGCCGTACGGTCCGCCGGGACCAGGCCGATCGCGGTGACCGCGGCGACCGCCCAGAACCCCGCGTACGCCAGGCCGCAGAGAAAGCGGGTGACCAGGAGCACCGGGTAACTGTCGGTGAGCATGCCGACCGCCACGCAGGCGGCGAAGGCCGCCTGGGCGGCCACCAGCGTGGTCCGCCGCGGCCAGCGCAGGGTCATGATGGCCAGCGGCGGCCCGCCGATGACCACCCCCGCCGCGAACGCCGAGATCAGCCCACCGGCCGAGGACAACGTGATCCGCAGGTCCGCGGCGACGGCCGGCAGGACCCCGGCGAGCAGGAACTCGGCGCTGCCCATCGAGAACAGGCTGAAGGACAGCAGGTAGACGCCCAGAGGCAGCCTGCCGCGGGCGGCCGCCGCCCGTGGGGCCGCCGCGGCCTCGGCGCTCACCGGCCCGCCCCCGCCGCGCGCAGGGCCGCGTCGAGGTATTGGTCCAGTACGTGCCGGGGAGCCGCGCCCGTCCACGAGCCGACGGGGTTGCCGCCGGCGTACACGACGAAGGCGGGGACTGCGGTGACGCCGTGCCGGGTGGCCAGGCCGGGCTCTTCGTCCAGATCGACCTTGACGACGTCCACCTCGCCGGCGCGGTCGGCGGCCAGGCTCTCCACGACGGGGGTGACCATCTGGCACGGACGACACCAAGTCGCCCAGAACTGAACCAGGACCGGCCGTTCCGCCTGGACGACGTGTTCTGCGAAGGTCTGCTCGGTGACGCTGCGCACCGAGCCCGGAGCATGCGCGGGCATGTCGAAGTCTCCTTGCGTGTGTGGGGCTAGCGAGTCGGGGCGGAAGCGGCGCGGTGGCGTTCGACGGCGGTCCGTACGTCCTCGTCCAGCAGGTCGGCGTTGAGGGCGAACGCGGCGGACGAGCCCATCCCGGCCGCCGTGACGACCTGGGCGCGCGGGTCCACGACGTTCCCGGCCGCCCAGACGCCCGGCACGCTCGTACGTCCGGTGCGGTCGGTGCCGACCAGGCCGGAGTCGTCCTTGGCGCAGCCCAGCCGGGTGAGGAGCTGGTCGTGCGGCACCATACGCGGGAACAGGAACACCGCGGCCCTCGGGAGCACCCGCCCGTCGGCCAGTTCGACGCCGCGCAGCCGCCCTTCCTCGACGACGAGATGGTCGATCTTCCCCTCGACGACGCGCAGGCCACGGGCGTCCAGGCGTTCGCGGTCCTCGGCGGTGAGGTCGAGGGTGTGCGGGAGGAACACGACGTCGTCGCTCCACTGCCGCAGGAGCAGAGCCTGGTGCACCGCGCCCGGATGCGTGCCGAGCACCGCGAGCGGCTGGTCGGCGACCTCGTAGCCGTGGCAGTAGGGGCAGTGCAGCACGTCCTTGCCCCACTGCTCGCGTACGCCGGGGATGGCGGGCAGCTCGTCGTACAGGCCGGTGGCGACCAGGACGCGGCGGGTGCCGATCACCGGGCCGCCCTCCAGCCGTACGGAGAAGCCGTGCTCGATCTCCTCCACGCGCCCGCGGACGAGACGCACGCCGTACCGGGCGATCTCGGCCCGTCCGAGCTCCAGCAGGGTCGACGGCGGCAGGCCGTCGCGGGACAGGAAGCCGTGCATGTGCGCGGCCGGGGCGTTGCGCGGCCCGCCCGCGTCGACCACGAGCACCTTGCGCCGCGCGCGTCCGAGAAGCAGGGCGGCGTTCAGCCCGGCCGCTCCCGCGCCGACCACCACCACGTCGTACTCGGCGTTTTCGCTGTTCATCGCCTTGATCATGACGATCACCTCCGGCCCCGATGGTGCGTCCGGTCGGGCCAGGATGACAACTTCTGTTGCCATTTCTGGAACAGCGGAGGTGAAATGGACCCATGGAGCAGCAATCCCGGATAGACATCACGCTGGCTCAGGTCGGCGCCCGCCTCAGACGGGTCCGCACCCAGCGTGGCGTGACCCTCGCGGCCCTGGCCGAGGCCACCGGCATCTCCAAGAGCACGCTCTCCCGGCTGGAGTCGGGCCAGCGCCGCCCCAGCCTGGAGCTGCTGCTGCCGATCGCGGAGGCGCACCAGGTGCCGCTGGACGAGCTGGTCGGCGCGCCGGAGGTCGGCGACCCGCGCATCCGCCTCAAGCCGGTGGTCCGCAACGGGCGGACCGTGCTGCCCCTGACCGCCCACCCGGGCCCTCTGCAGGCGTGGAAGTCGATCATCCCCGCCGACCAGAACCAGCCGCAGCCGGTCACCCACGAAGGCTACGAGTGGATGTACGTGCTCTCCGGCCGCGTCCGTCTCGTGGTGGCCGACCACGACCTGGTCATGGGGCCGGGCGAGGCCGCCGAGTTCGACACCCACCTGCCCCACTGGTTCGGCCCGGCGGGCGACCATCCCGTGGAGGTGCTCAACCTGTTCGGGCGGCAGGGGGAACGCATGCACATGCGCGCCCGGCCGAGTTCCTGAGCGCCCGGCCCGCCGTCACTGGCTGGTGCAGCGCGTGGGCCGTACCACGATGACGACCCGGCGCTCGGCGTCGCCGACCGGCCGGTCGTACTCCAGGCCGTACCGTCTGGCCAGCAGGTCGAAGCCGTCGCCCTGGGGGTCGGGCTCGACGCGTTCGACGGTCCCGCGCACCTCCAGATAGCGATACGGCCGGTCGGGGTCGTTGATCGAGATGGCCACGTACGGGCGGGCGCTCGCGTTGCGGCCCTTCTGGCGGTCGGTCGTGGTGGTGAAGCGCAGGAACTCGCCGTCCCAGACCGTCCAGACCGGCGTCACCTGCGGGGTGCCGTCGGGCATCAACGTGGCCAGATGGGCGTACAAGGGACGGGTCAGCAGGTCGAGGTGGCTCTCGGGAATCACAGACATGGCGGCACAGTATCAAAGCTTTGATACATATAAGTGTTTTTAGAGTGGGACGACTTGTAGGCTCCCTGCATGGACATGCCCCCGGAGGAACGGCTCGGCCTCGCCGTGAAGCGCGCCGAGCAGCGACTCATGGCGGCCAAACACGCGGCCGTGAAGGCCGCCGGGGTGACCGTCCCCCAGTACGCCGCCCTGCTCGCCCTCCACGCCAACCCCGGCATCTCCGCCGCCGCCCTGGCCAGGGAGTGCCTGGTCACGCCGCAGGCCATGAACGTCGTACTGAAGAACCTGCTGGAACACGGCCTGATCGAACGTTCCCCCCACCAGTGGCACCGCACGATGCTGGAGACCCACCTCACGGACGCGGGCCGCGAGGCGCTACGGGTGGCGGACGAGGCCGCCGTCATCATCGAACGCCGGATCGCCGCCGCCTTCACCCCCGAGGAACGCGCCTCCCTCCAAGCCCTCCTCACCCGCTTCACCCAGGCGATCGAGGGCGCGCAGTGAACTTGGTTCGCGGAAATCCGGCGGACGGCGCCGGGCCACGGCTACGCGATCGACCTGGAGGTTTTCACTTCTCCGCCTCGAACGCCTGGGCGACGGCCAGGCTGTCCTCGTAGACGTGGTGCCGGGTGACAAGGCCGTCCTCGACGGTGAGATGCAGGGCGAACCGCGCCCGATAGGAACGTCCGGTGGACCGGGCGGTCTGACGGATCTCGCCGAGCACGACCGCGTCGCTTCCGTCGACGAGAAGGCGCTCGACCTCGGTCGCCACCAGTTCCGGCACGTGGTGATCGGCGATCTCGCGATAGTGGGCGGCCGCGTCGGCCCGGGTGGACCGGTGCCGGATCCACGGCGTGGCAGTACGGCCATGTTCGACCTCCGGCCAGTCAAGCTTCCAGTCGCCCTGCTCGGCGTACAGTTCGGCGATGCGTTCGGGGTCGCCCTCGCCGATCCTGCGCAGCAACTCCTCAACCACCGTACGCGTGTCGGTGGGTGCGGTCATGGACATGGCTGACCTTCCGTCCTGGTTGGCGTCGTCCGACAAGAAGATCATCAATCCTGTCAGCACGGGCGCACCGAGGCGATTACCTCCGAAGTAAAGCAAGCAGCCCACCAAGATCCACTTACGGGACACACCCCCTGGCCCGCCACACTTCCCTCGCAAGAGTCACCGAGGGGCGTTCAGCAGGCGGATGCCGACGATCGCCAGGCCGGCCGCCTGCAGTACGGCGCCCGCGACCTCGAACCATTCGCTCCCCGCGACCAGCCCGATCACGTGAAGCGGAGGCCAGGCGAGGACCGCGGCGGCCGCCCCGAGCGGGACCACGTGGCTGCGTAACAGGGCCAGGCCTAGCAGCAGCGGCCGGGGGGCCGAGGCCAGCGCGAGCGCCTCCGCGCCGATGTCGTCGCCGCCTCCGGCGCGGGTGGCCCACGCGTACGCGCCGTTGGCGACGACGAACCCCCAGGGCGCGGCGAACAACGCCAGAGCGAGCGGAACGCTGCGGATGCGCGCTACGGATATTTCCACTGGTTCTCCTCGAAGTACCTCGAAGTACGGCCCGCATGCCACGGGCGAACGCTGGACGGGCTCCAAGCCGCCCGCACACGACCCTCAGACGAGGGCACCCGGATTCAGCCCCGGGACCGCAGCGCCGGCGCGACCAGCACGACGCAGCCGAGCGTGAGCACCACGCCGACCCCGGCCACCGCCACCGCCTCCCCGGGAACCCCGTCGGCGAAGAACGCGGGAACGGCGCTCAACCCCGGCAGGAGCCTGGAGACGATCACGGCGACCACCCCGGCCCGGCTCCCACGCCAGGCGAGAACGACGCCGACCAGCGTGACCACCCCGAGAACGGCCCCTGCGACGGCCACCGCGACCGGCGGATGCTCCCCGTCGCCGAACGGCAGCGTGACCACGTCGTCACCGCGATCCGCGCGTTCGGGTAGCGGGCAGCCAGACGGTCGATCTCCAGAAGGACCTTCTTGTAGATCTGGTCGGCGGCGTCCCTGAATGGGCAGTGTCTCCAGCATGAGCGAAAGGCTCCTCGCGATGTGGCGTGAGGGCGGCACGTTCCACAACCGACCGGACAGCAGAACGCTGCCTGCCGTCTCCCGCAGAACCCCGCACTACGCCTACGGAAGGCCAGCCATTCGATGACGCTCCCAGCCGCAATGCGGGGCAGCAGCCCCAACCTGCCGCGTTTCCAGGCAGAGCAATCACTCTGCTCGGCTGATCGATACCGTGGTCAGGCGCATGTGGACGATGAGACGGACGCGTCGGCGTGTGGAGACCTCGGCAGGACCTCAGCCCGCTCGAAGAGCGGCTACCGCCTCGACGAGGCCCGCAGCCTCCAATGCGTCGAGCACATCATCGACAGTCTCGGGCGGGCTGATCCGCGAGTCCGCGATCTGCTGCACGCAAGCCCATACGACCCTTCCGTCCAGGGCGATCAGGTCCAGTACGAAGTCGTCGGGTGATTTCACCTCGACATCCCATGCAGCCAGGTGTTCAGCGGGGAAGTCCTTCAGATTCGACGCGACGATGACCTGAGCGCCTACCTTGATCGCTGCAGCCAGCACATGCCGGTCGTCCGGATCGGGCAGCTTCAACCCTTCGATCAGCGGCTCGTGCCCTTCGACAAGGCAGTCTCGGACGGCCAGGTTCATCAGGCTGCGGAGCTTGTTGAGCTTCTCCGCGGGAATGTCGGGACGGTTTGCGGCAAGGTTGCGCTGCATCTCATCGAGGATTCCGTTGGTCCACTTGGCTTGCACCCGCCCCGTCATGGCAAGCCGAATGAGCAGGTCACGCAGCGTGTTGCCGTAGAGCACGTTCGCGTCATAGACCACTACGTATGCCATCGCTCAGATGTCCAGCTCTTGCCCCAGCGCAGCGAGCTGGTCAGCAGCCGTCCGGCGCTTGGCGTCGTCGCGACGCTGGTATTCCTGGAGATCTTCATATGTGATTCGTCGGTGCTTCCCGATCAACCGGAAGGGGATCTCTCCCGCCTCCAGAAGCTTGATCACATAGGGACGTGACACGTTCAACATGTCCGCCGCCTGCTGCGTCGTCAGCTCAGCATGCGACGGAATGACCGTGACTCCGCGCCCTTCGGCTGCTTGGGCGAGAACGAAGGCGAGCAGGCTCACGGCTTCACGAGGCAGGATCAGCGGATCCTCGCCTCCGTGCTCACCGGCGACCCGGATGGTCGGCTGCTCGGGATACCGCATGAGGTAATCCTTGATCCGACGTACGGCGCGACCTGCCACCTCGGCATCGATACTCCCGGGCCGAACTCGCTTGGCCTGCACATCTGCCATGCCGACACCCCCTTCTTCGAAGTATCCGCAACAAACGCAATATCCGCAAGCGAAGCCGCCGGCGACTTCTACGATTCGAGAGATCGGACAGAACGACACATGTCCATCACGGCTAGGGCACGTACTGGTGGCGCCGGTTGGAACCCACGCGGAGACCGACCGATCTACACAGGGCACCCCTTCACCCAGCTGGATCTACGCCTCGCCCGACGTAAGACCGAGCCCGTCTCCTACGAGCGCGTACCTGCGTGCCCCATGCACAGGAATGCGATTCTCAGTCCTCACCTGGACGGATGAGTCCGCTCTCGTACGCGAACGCGATGGCCTGTGACCGGTCGCGCAGCCCGAGTTTGTCCAGCACCCTGCCCAGATGCGTCTTCACCGTGGTCTCCCCGAGGTAGAGCCGAGCGGCGATCTCCGAGTTCGACAACCCCCTGCCGACGAGGGCGAACACCTCGGCCTCCCGGCCGGTGAGCCGGTCCAGCGCCGGGTGCCGGGGCTGCGGCTCCGGTGCCCGCGTGTACCTGCCGATCACCGACGGGACCACCGCCGGATCGAGCAGACCGCGCCCGGCCGCCACCTCGCGCAGCGCCTCCAGCAGCTGCTCGGGAGGTGACACCTTGAGCAGGAAGCCCGCGACCCCGGCGCGCAGCGCCCCGTCCACGATGGCCTCCTCGTCGAACGTGGTCAGCACCAGCACCTTGATCTCGGGATGCGTCCCGGCGAGCGCGCGGGCGGCCGAGATGCCGTCGAGGCCCGGCATGCGGGCGTCCATGAGCACCACGTCGGGCCCGATCTCGGCGGCCATCCGCACCGCCTCGTTGCCGTCGGCCGCCTCCCCGACGACGTCCATGTCCGGCTCGTCGGAGATCAGCATGCGCAGCCCGGCCCGCATGATCGCCTCGTCGTCGGCCAGCAGCACCCGGATCATCGTGTCCCCTCTGCGAGCGGGAAACGCGCGTACACCTCGAAGCCGCCCTCGGCACGCGGCCCGGCCCGCAACTCCCCGCCGAACATGCCCACCCGTTCGCGCATCCCCACCAGGCCGTGCCCGCCGCCCGGCCCCGGACCGGGCGCGGTGGTGCCCCGCCCGTCGTCCACGATCCGTACGCTGACTCCGGCCGGTTCGTACGTCACGGTCACCGTCGCGGCCGCCGCCTCCGCGTGACGCAACACGTTCGTCAACGCCTCCTGCACGATCCGGTACGCGGACATGTCGACACCCAGCGGCACCGAGAACGGCGTACCGGACACCGTGGACGTGGCCTGAAGCCCGGCCGAACGTACCTCCTGCACGAGGTCGTCGATCCTCCGCAGAGACGGAGGCGGCGCCAGCCGGTCGGCCTCGTCAGGACGCAGGAGGGCGACCACCTGGCGCAACTCGGTGACGGAACGCCGGCCGAGCTCCTCCACCTGCGTCAGCGCGTCGTGTTCGACCGGCCGGTCGGCCAACCGGCGCCGTACCACCCCGGCCTGCATGGTCATCACGCTGACCGTGTGCGCCACCGCGTCGTGCAGCTCACGCGAGATGCGGGCACGCTCCTCGGCCACCGCCGCCCGCGCCCGCGCCTCCCGCTCGGCGGCCAGCTCCGCGGCGAGCGCGGCCAGCTGGCGAGAGCGCGACTGCTCCCGCCGCAACAACGTACCGAGAACCCAGGCGGCCCCCACCAACGCGCCGAAGAAGACGAACTCCCAAACCCCCTCGCCACCCCAGACGAGCGCGACCGCCGGAACCACGGCGGCACACGCCGACGCGGCGAGGGAACGACGAGGTTCGGTCCGGTAAGCCGCATGAACCACGAGCACCAGCTCGGCGATGAGCTGGGCCCCGCCCACTCCTTCCGCACCGGTCAGCATCGCGTACGGGAACGACAACATCGCCACGGACATCGCGACGATCGGATGACGCGCCGCGAGCGGGAAGCAGAGCGCCAACACGAGGCTGAGCCCGACGACGGCGAGCCGGTCGTCGGCGCCGCGCGGGTCGCCGTACACCTCGATCGACGCGAGGACGGCGAACAACACACCCGCCACGGCGCCCGCGAGCAGCCATCTCCGGCGGCTCCATGGTGTGCCCACGCTCACTCCCCTCGTCGTCGGCACACCGACGGTAACGAAGGGGTTCGACCCGCGGATCAGACCCGGGAAGGACGGCAGAGGGTCGCGGGTCGTACCCGGAGAGGACCCTGCGGCCGATCGAGTGACTCGGAATCGCATCTCGGACGGCCCGCTAGGCCGATCCGGCCGGCTGGTGCGCGCTCATAGCGTTACGGCAGCTCAAGAGACATCCGAAAGGACACCCCATGGACGCCACGTCCGCCGCCTCCGCTCCGCTGCGCCGCCTCGCAGGCGTCGCGCTCGTACTCGCCCCCGTCCTGATGTTCGGCGGCATGCTCACCTCGCCGCCGCAGGCGGACGACTCATCCGCAGGGTATCTGGCCTCGTTGGCCGCCGACCACGGGCTGTCGCTGCTGTCGGCGAACCTGCTCCACTACGCCTGGGTGCTCATCGCGCTCGGCGTACCGGCGAGCCTGACGCTGCTGCGCGGCCGGAGGGGCCGGAGCCTGACGGCGACCGGCGTGGCACTGTCCATGTTCGGCGCCATCCAGATGTCCGGCATGCTGCTGTCCGACTGGTTCACCACCGTCATGCCGAACGCGGTGCCGCTCGCCGACGCGGTGAAGGTGTTCGACACCGTCACGGCCGACCCGACCCTCGCCGTGTGGCGGCTCACCGGAATCCTGTGCGGCGTCGCCATGCTCCCGCTGCTTCTGGCCGGGCTCGCCCGAGCGGGAGTGGTCGGTTGGTGGACGGTGCCGGTGATCCTGCTGCCGTTCGTGGCGGCCGCGACGCTGCCCGCGTTCGTGGGTGCTGTGGTGGCCCTGGCCTGCTACGCGCCGCTGGTCCTGGTGGGGGTACGCCTCCTGCGCCGCTCGGCCGAGGACGTGCTCCGCGCGGAGACCCTGGCCACATCGACCCCGGCCACGTGACCCCTCGTTCCCTCTGTCCAGTTGAACGCCAACTGCGCGACGATCAGCTGATGACCAGGGACTTCACACCTCGCGTCAGGACTCGCCTTCTCGTGAAGCTCCCAGGTGTCCGCCTTGACCCACTTCGTACGCCTCGCGGAGCCAGCCGGCGAATTCCTCATCAAGCTCGGCGAGATCAGAGATCCGGAAGGCGTGAACGTACAGCCGCTTCGTGTACGGAGCCACGCTGGTGATGCGAGTGTCGTCGCTGATCGTGCGCTGGATGTCGAAGTACCCACGAAGCCCCCGCGCGTCCGGCTTTGCTCCAGCGAATCCTCGACGTGTCCCCTTGACGGTGATCATGCTCTTGGACACCGCATACGTGAAGGCTCCGCATGCCTCAACCAGCCTGACGAACTCGTGGTACAGGGCCACCGACGTGTCGGGCTTGCCTTCAAGGTGATCGTCGATCGTCCACGTCTCCTGGTTCATGAACCGAGAAAGTAGCAGGCGGCAACGACGGTTTTCGGGCTGCTGCCGCCGTCCCGCCCCAAGGGGACGCGGACCATGTAGCCGACGATCAGCCACCTTGCCGTCGATCGCCCCCAGCCACAGACAAAGACGAGCCCCGCACCGGCCGCGACCGACCCCAGGCCGCACGCCCGGACGGAGAGCCGGGGGTACGGCGCCGCGCCGCCGCCTTGATCTTCCATAAGTGCAACCCGGCAAGCTTGGGTCTGCGGTGTCCTCAGCGGGCTGGTACTGAGACATCAGATCCAGACGGTCGAGGGCTTGGCCCGTGATCGACACCAGACGTACTGGGCGATCAGGGTCCAGGATCTAGCTATCTCCGCAGCTCTACGCCTCGCCGGAGGTCAGGCCCACCGGACAGGCCACACCGGTGCCGCAGTACGCGTTGAGGCTTTCGTGCAGGTATTGCTGGTGGTAGCACCTGGTTTCATGCAGCAGTGGTTCGGCTATTCAGTGTCCTTGGGGTGTCGAGGCGATGCATAGATCACCCAGACAGTACGAGCAACATCATCAATGGCGTAGCGCACACGCCCACCGCTGGTGACCTCGAATTCCCACTGCTCCAAGTCCCTGCCGTTGTGACGATGGGTCGCAAGATCGCCGCGTAGGCGATGTTGCCGGTCATGGCTGGAGCGCGAGCGGGGATCGGCCCGCAGCACCTCGAAGCATCGGCGCGCATTGACCAAGGCATGACGGCACAGTTCCTCCCAACCCCTGACCGCGTCGCTGGTGCCAAACCGGATCTCCCACTCGTCATCCGGCGGTGGCACCGTGACTCGATCTCCGCGCTTCGGGCTCATGGCGAAACCTGGACCTGCCCGAAGTCACCGCTCGTAGGCTTGCTGGCCTCGGCGAAATGCGCAGGGTCGGCCTTGATCCTGGCGGTGGCTCGCCAGCCGGCGATGACCTCCTGGGTGGTGGCATCGACATCCAACTCGGCCGCGTCGGAGAGCGCTTCGACCAGTTCCAGAGTGAAGGCACGCAGTTCGTCCGAAGACAGGTGGCGAACCCAAGGGAAGACCTCTGGCATGGCAATGACCAGCGCACGCGCGGTGGGATCGTGCTTGATCAAGGCAAGAAACAGCCGGGAAGCGGTGGCCAGCGTCCGTTCGCGTTCCTCTACACGGTCCGCCGCAGTCAAGTAGAAGTCCGGCGCATCCCGATGCGTGACGCGTACGCGTCCAAGGCGTGCCGCACGCTCAGCGACCGCTCGCGGATTTCTTGACAAGTCTGAGAAGGTCACCGCGTCGACATGGCTAGTGCTCACGCCACGAGTCTACGTCAGAATACGTTCTGATCAGAGTCGATCCACGAGAGCCGCAGGAGAAGCTGGCCGGGCACCTACAGGCCGAAATCAGGCACCGACAATCACGGCAACCACCGGTAGGCAGGCAATTCGATGGCAACTCGACCCGGAGCGCAGGGCCTCCAGGCCCGATGCCTCCCACTCGGGCGCTCACCACGGGGACCGCCCTCTGGACGGCTCCGGCGTGTCCTGTGGTGTAAGACTGAAGCGGACGGCACTCTTGACAGTGCCTCCGTGGAGGTTGAAGCGACATTTGGGCACTTCGTTCCACCCTCCCCCTCCTGGCCGAGAGGCCGGGCCGCTGCTCGGCAGATCAGCCACTACAGATGCGGCAGATCCGCCAAGAGATGTGCGGCAAATCTGCCATCAGGGCATGTCGGTGCGGAGTATTCTCCGCACCGAGGACACAGATGAACTCACGCTCTTCCCTCGTCGCGCCGAGGCCATGGCGATGGAAGCCCTCACCGACACCCGTGTAGTGGTGATCAATGGCGCCCGGCAGGTCGGCAAGAGCACACTGGCCCAGGCGATCGTGCGTCAGACGGCAGGAGCCGGCGAGATCTACCTGGATCAGGCAGCCGTACGCGCGGCGGCGAGACAGGACCCCGATGGCGTCGTGCATCATGACGGACTTCTTCTCATCGATGAGATCCAGCACGTACCGGATCTCCTTCTCTCCATAAAGCGGGAAGTAGACGCCGATCCACGGCCAGGGCGATTGTGAGAGCTGCATCTGTGAGGCAGCGCGGCAACCCGGCCCGAGCGGTCGGTCAGGCATACTTGGTCGAGCCAGTCGGAGGCGATCGCTCACAGCCGTTGTCACGTGTCAACGACTGCTGCACTTTGCTGCTGCTCGTGATGACAGGAGCGCGACAGAGGGTCGTCACTTTCTCGCTATAGAGACTGTTCTCCGCGAGAAGAAGGCAGCAATCAAGGTGGTTGCCCCTGCGGCAATCAAGACAGTGGCGGGAATCTGAACAAGATTCCGGACATCCTTACATCCGTTCCTATAATCCATCCTTTCTACTGCCAAGTCACGAGTTTCATCCGTTTGATAATCAGGAAGAGAGGCAATAACGAATGCAGAACCACATGTCTCACCTTCTGAAGTAACAGGCATCAGGCCGGCAAGTACGCCTGAGCCGATCAGTAAGAAGGCGACGAACGCGAGGAGCTTGGTAGCCATAAGTGTCCTTGGGTAGGTTCATCCGAGCCTGATCATTCCAGGTCGATTCTTAGCCTGGAAGTCTGAGCGGGTGGTGCGGACGTAGGGCCGATCCTGTGGAGATCGCGTCGCGGTATCGAACCGTTGCGGTGGTGCAGGATCTGAGAGCATGCAGTACGTCGTCTCTACCGGACGGACCCGCTGACCACCCTCCAAACCACATCACGATCGATCTGCTCGACCAGGCCATACGCCGGACCGCCAGTCAGGTCGCGGTCCAAATAGAGGACGGACCGCCCTCGCCTGTCCGGTGGGGCGATCAGCTCGACGTACGACCGGTCTACGTCTCAGCCGAGCTGGGCGGACTGAGCGATCAGCGAGTCGCCGCGTACGTGGCCAAGTACGCCACCAAGGGAGCCGAGTCCGCAGGCACCGTAGACCGTCCGATTCGGCATGCCGGACAGATCGCCGGTCTGAAGGTCACCGAGCACGCCCGCCGCATGATCTACACCTGCTTCAGCCTCGCCGAGCTCCAGCCCTACCGAACCCTGCTCCTGCGACAGTGGGCGCACATGCTCGGCTACCGGGGACACTTCTCCACCAAGTCCCGCCACTACTCGATCAGACTCGGGGACATTCGACAGGCCCGCGCCGACTTCCGTGCCGAGCAAGCCCGGCTGATCACGGGCACTCCGCCTCCCGATCCGGAGAAGACCGTGACGGTGGGCGAATGGCACTATGCCGGGAGCGGCCACCGCCACGGAGAGGCTTTCTGGGCCGAGGTAGCACGCCAACGGATCGCCACCGCTCGCAAGATCGCACGACAGCAAGCAGGCGAGAACCGATAGAACCCTGCGCCTCTAGACCTAGAGAGATCACCTCTAGGTCTAGAGGCATACCTAGAGGCTCATTAGCCGCCTGACCAGGCACCTAGCCTCTAGAGGCTCCTAATCTCGCCGGGCCCCATCGGGCCAGATCACCTGTACGGGCACCTCCCGCCGCCGCGCCTCGGCCACCACGTCAGCAGTCCCGCCATAACCTCGGGCCGGCTGCCCGTCCCAGACGGCGAACAACACATCGGCGTCCTCCAGCATCCGCGCGCTGGCAGTCATGTGCGACTCCGCGGTGGACTCCACAAAGTCCAGCCTGTGAGTTCGGACCGCCCGGCCCAGCAACTCGTCGTACGCAGCCTGGCACTCGCCCGGCAGCCCGTCCCGATACTCCTTGGCAGGGATCACGGCTTCCAACGCACCACCGAGGTCGAGTACCGCACGGGCGAAAATCTGATCAGCCCCGTCCGCCAGACAGGACAACCCGGCGACTTCAGGACCGTACTCGGCAAGCGCCTCACGTACCGCCCCGTCGATCAGTACGGCGGTCTCCTCCGGCAAGCCCCGATGACCGGACACAGCGATGCGAACCATGATCCCCCTAGATCAGAGTGGCGTGAAGACGCTCGTCGAACGAGCGCAGAGCACCGGACGACGGCCCGGCATACGATCGCCGGAAGTTCTTGACCCGGTGCAGGACACGCTCGGAGCCGTACGTCGTCGCCACCGTAAGCGCATTGGACGCCAGATACAGCGCCTCGTCATAGCGCCCCGACATGGCCTCAGCCGTCGCCACCTCGGTCATGAGCACACCCCGCTGCTTCGCACCGGGCTGGGCCGACGCAAGCGACTCGTTGAACGCGGCAACGGCTTCAACCGGCCGCTTGAGCCGTACCATCACCAAGGCCCGATACCCCGCCAGCTTGGCGTGATCGAACGGGAACACCCATGGCCAAGGCGGCGCGGCGGCCCGCTCACCAGCTTGTACCGCCGCCTCAGCCGCACTCAACGCCTGAAGCGCTGCCGCCTCGTCCCGCGCGGTCGCATGGCCGAGCGCTTCGAGACTCGACAGCCACGCCCGAGCGATTGCCGGTGGCCGCTCACCGATCTCCCGCCGCGCCCGCGTCAGGAGATTCAGTCCGATCAGCGGATCGTCGGCGTCGATCTCGAACGCGGCCAGACTTCCGATCATGTATGCCGCCAGCAGCGCATGGTTGGCCTGTCGTGCACTGTCGACGGCGCGACGGTAGTAGAGCCGCGCCGAACCGGTGTCCTGCATGTCGGCATGCACCCAGGCCGCGAAGCCCGCCGCCTCGCTCAGACCGGCCCGGATCTCGTCAGCATGCGGAGACCGCGCCGCGCGGCCGAGAACGCGGCTCGCGAGATCGACCTGTGCCACAGCCGGCCTGGCGAGTTCGCGCGCAGGCGTGACGGCCTCCAACCGACGCTGAGCGCCGGTGATGCTGGTCAGCGCGGCAGCAGTCGTCTCGTCCACATCGGGACGCTTGGGCAGGGCCACCCCCGCCAGCGCGGTCAACGCTAGTGCCTTGCCGAAATCTCTGCGCTTCGTCGGATCGTCATCCCCTCGGGCTCCGAATCGGAGCAAATGAAGCGGCATCCCGATCTGGATGGATATCTCCCGGACCTGATCCACAGTGAGCGGCTGACGACCACGCAACACCTTGGACACCCAACTCTGGGAGTAGCCGACCGCCTCAGCGAGCTGGCCCTGCGTCCAACCGTGCGCCCGCCGCACCTCTTCGAGAATGGTTGGTAGATCGCACTCGGCGAGAGCGGCGGCCACGACTGGCCCGGACCAGAACTGCGGCGGTATCTGGGGCACAACGCTAGGTTAAGCCGCCGCCCTCGGCCGTACCGATATTCGTGACGGGAATACCCGTACCACCAGCAGGACAAGGCCGTTCACCTGCGGTTTCATCACGGCAACGCTCAGTACATGAACGAACTACCGCCTCACCCCTTGGCCGCCGCACAACAACTGGCCGCCGCCCTTGCGGACGAGGGAATCACTGCCGACGTCCATCACGACTACGGCACGCCCATGGTGTCGGTCTGGGTCGGCCTGATCGTTTGGTGTGCGGACGGCATGTACTGGTGGCGCACCGGCTGGAACCCAAGCAGACACCGACCGATCTACGCAGGCCACCCCTTCACCCAGCCGGCCCGCGCCGCCCACCGCGTCGCCTTTCGCTACACGCAACTGCGCATGTCGCATCCGCTCTCATCACTGATCGCCGGAGCACAGCCGTGCCCCTGACCGTGCAGCAAGTGCTCAACAGATTCCCCGGCTGGCAGATCACCGATATGCCCGGAGGCTGGGTCGCCATGCGAGTCAACTTCCTGCCTAAGGTCAGTGGTCTCTCCAACGTGCGTTGCGGAGAGACCTTGGAGGAGCTGGCCGGGAATCTACACGCCGAGATTAGGCTCCAGAAGTCACGGGCACCTGTCACAGGTGATTCCTCAGCTAACTGACCAGGAGCGCAGGGCTTCCGGGCCAAGCTGCAGAGGCGTTGCGGAAGCCCAAGTTCTCAATCCGACCTGCGCCTGATACCCGGTGGGCCGGGGCTGAGGGACGAAGCCCTGGACCGTCGATCGCCCCCAAACACCCTACGGCGATCAGCCATAGTCAGGCGATCGGGAGGCCCGCACCTCTACGGCGGGGTCAAAGCATGGGCCAAACCGCATTAGCAGCTCGGATCTTGCCCGTCCTGATCGGTTCAACCCGGACCTACGAACGCGGCTGGTTCGCCTGGAACGGCGTGGGACGGTGCTGGATTACAACTAGAACTGCAACTAGGGACCAGTCACCACGGGCGGCATTACCTCGATGATGCGGGCTGTTCCGCTGAGCAGTCGCATCTCGTGCATAGTGATCACGTCCCTCGGTTTGACGTGTCGCCAGTGTTCAGGGGTCAAGGGAACAAGTCGCACAGGTGCACACTCTCCCGGTTCCAGCGGAGTACGACCCTCCACCCAGAGGAAGGCGATACTGACCGACAGCTCACCCTCAGGCGTGCGCCGTCCGACATCCCACATGGGTCGAAGCCCTTTACCGGGAAGTATCGGCACCTTGCGGCCTCCCCCCTCCGTAGGCAAGAGGCAGAGCTCAGCCCGGAGAACACCGTTCCGGGCCTCGCCGCACCGCCACTCATACCAGGTGACATACCACTCAAGCCACATCACCCGGGCTGCATCAGCCAGCAGACCCCAGAACTCGGGCGGCTGGGGGCGCGCGTCGCCGAGCTCCTCCAGCAAAAGAAGGGCCATCTCCCATTCGCCGTGTTCCAGGTACTCCAGCGCATCGGAGACGCCGGCACCGACCTCGGTTCGGATGTGAGGGGAGCAGAACTGAGCGGCCTTCAACAGCGAGGAGTCCAGGTCCACACCATCGATTGTGACGGCTCCCGAACTCTGACCCTACGGATTAAAGCTCGGCCGATCATGGTTCCAGACAGTTCAATGCAGGTCAACGGGCATGCGCGGTCTAGCCTGAGCGGCTATGGCTCATCCTGAACTGCAACCCAGACTGCAACCCCAGTCGCACGCACAGGGAGCATCGGATTAGAAGTGGATCGCCCTTTCGCGGACCAAGGACGCGCTAACCTGCGCGTGATTGCTCGGTCCTCTCGACTGCGGCAAGGTCGTTCCGCGCATGTTCCGGATCTTGTCTCATGCGAACCGTCGCGGTGGACGGGACCGAACGGGAACCCAAACCCATAGCAGCACTCCGCTCTGAGCTGGACCTAGGTCGTGCCAAAGTCAGCTTCCCGACTGCATGGCCAACGGCCTTGCCCGGCTGCTCGGACAGGGCGGCCCTGAAACTATTTCGCCCGTGCTGGCCTCGTTTGGTACGGTCGCGGGATTGTTTTCGCTGCTGGGAGCCATGAGGTTCGCGTGTGGCCTCCCCTGCAGTTCCCAGGCTGAGAGTAGGTTTCGTTAATGGCATGTCGTATCAGTGAGCTCGTGCTCGATTGCCGCGACCCTGAGGTGCTGGCGCGGTTCTGGTGCGAGGTCCTGGACTTCGTCGTGCTCGATCGCGAGGACGACGGCACGCTGGAGATCGGGCCGCGCGAAGGGTTCGGCGGTCCGCAGCCGACGATCATCCTCAGTCGCAGCGATGAGCCGGAGAAGAGGAAATCCCGCCTGCACATCGATGTCAACGCCACCGACCGCGATCAGGACGCCGAGCTCGAACGCCTTCTGAAGCTCGGTGCTCGCCCGGCCGACATCGGTCAGACAGGACAGGAGCAGTGGCACGTCCTGGTCGACCCCGAAGGCAATGAGTTCTGCCTGCTCAAGGCCCGCCTCAACCCACTATGAGCTTCCCCCTGTAGCACGGACACCTGAGGTGAGGTCACTCCACGGTGTCTGACGGCCTGTAGAGGCCCTCGAACGTGACGGGGCTGTGCATTCCGATG
>NZ_BMRC01000038.1 GCF_014648435.1 Nonomuraea spiralis | reverse complement strand
CGGCAGGACATTCGCCAAAGTCAGCCGATGGTTTCCATCCTCCAAGCTGTGTTCAGTATGTGGAGCCGTAACCGAGGCGATGCCTCTGCAGGTCCGCGAATGGACCTGCGTGTGTGGCGTGGTTCACGACCGCGACATCAACGCTGCGATCAACATCCTGGCCGCCGGACGGGCGGACAGGCTAAACGCCTGTGGAGGGCCGGTCAGACCATCCTTCGAGATGGCACAGTCCCGCGAAGCAGGAAGCCACGGCAGTGCCGCCGCGTGAAGGGGCGGCACAGGCCAGAATCTTCGGGCTTCAGCCCGGAGAGCGCGTCAAAGCGGGAGCCCGGCCTCCAGGTGCGCGAGCGCCTTGTCCAGCTCGGCGGGGCCGTCCATGGCCGGGTTCCGCGTCCACTCGAACCACAGGGCCACCATCACGCCCGTGACGGCCCCGGTGACGTTCCTGATCTCGGGGTCGTCCACGCTGCGGCCCTCGCGCGCGGCGAGCTCCTCCCGAAGCGTCCTCAGCACGCCGGTGACGTTCTCCAGGCCGGCCGCCCACAACTCGGGAACGGTGAGCATGAGCATCTCCCGTTCCATGCCGTCGGCGATCTCCTCCCGCGTCTGAGCGTCGTTCACCGCCCGCATGGCCGCGCGCACGGCCTGGACGGGCCCGACGCCGGCGGGCACGGCCCTGAGCGCCTCCAGGAAGGGCGGGAACTGGTCGACCAGCACCAGGTCCTCCTTCGTCGGGAAATAGCGGAAGACGGTGCTGGGCGCGACCTCCGCCGCCTCAGCGACCTGCTCGACGGTCGTCTGCGCGTATCCCTGCTCGCGGAACAGCCGCAGGGCCGCCTTCTGGATCAGCGCCCTGGTCCTGGCCTTCTTCCGTTCGCGCAGGCCCTGGGCCGGTCGCTCGCTCATGCCACCGCATTCTCCGGGCTGCCGCCGCGCACGTCCACTCATCGGAGATCACTTTGAATCGCTATACAGCTCTTATTTGAGAGTCTACTCTCACAATTATGCGACTTCCCACCGAACGCCCCGCGGAATGCCCCTTCGACCCTCCGGCCGGGCTGGCCGGCCTTCCGGCGATGAGCCGCCTGGAGTTCGCCGACGGCCATCTCGGCTGGCTGGCCACCACCGCCGAGGCCGCCCGCGCGGTGCTGGGCGATCCCCGGTTCAGCGCCAGGCAGGAGCTCAAGCACGCGGCCGTCCACGCCGTACCCGCCGGCGGGCCGGGCAGGGCGGCACCGCCGGGCTTCTTCGCCGCCACCGACCCGCCGGAGCACACCCGCTACCGGCGCCTGCTCACCGGGCAGTTCACGCTGCGCAGGATGCGCCTGCTCGAAGCGCGGATCGAGCGCATCGCCGCCGACCACCTCGACGCCATGGCCGCCGCCGGGCCGCCGGCCGACCTGGTGACGGCGTACGCGCTGCCGATCCCCTCGCTGGTCATCTGCGAGCTGCTCGGCGTCCCGTACGCCGACCACGGACTGTTCCAGGAGCTCAGCGCGCGGCTCGTCACCTTCGGCGACGGGGGCGCGGGGGCGCTGGCCGAGCTGATCGCCTACCTCCGGGACCTGGTCCGAGGCAAACGCGCGAAGCCGGACGACGACCTGCTCAGCGGCCTGACCGGCGAGCTGTCGGACGAGGAGCTGGCCAACCTCGGGGTGATCCTGCTCGTCGCCGGGCACGAGACCACGGCCAACATGCTCGCCCTGGGCGTGTTCGCGCTGCTGGAGCGCGGGTGCGCGTACGAGGAGGGGGCGGTCGAGGAGCTGCTGCGCTGGTTGTCGATCCTGCATCTCGGCGCGCCCTCCAGAGCCGCCCTGGAGGACGTGGAGGTGGCGGGCGTGACGGTCAGGGCGGGCGAGACCGTGGCCCTGTCCCTGCCCGTGATCAACCGCGACCCGGCCGTGTACGCCGACCCCGACCGCTTGCTGCCCGGCCGCCCGGAGGCCCGCCGCCACCTGGCCTTCGGGCACGGCGTGCATCAGTGCCTCGGCCAGCAGCTCGCCAGGATCGAGTTGCGCATCGGCTACCGGGCGCTGTTCGAGCGGTTCCCCGGCCTGCGGCTGGCCGTGCCGGCCACCGAGGTCCCGGTCAAGCACGACGCCGCCGTCTACGGCGTCAGGAGCCTGCCCGTCACCTGGTGACCGGCCCGTTCACAGGACGGCGAGCGGGGTGACCGGGCTGCCGGTGCCGCCCTCGATGCGCAGCGGCGCGGCCACGAACACGAACTCCGTACGGCCGGCCGCGCCCAGCTCTTCGAGCCAGAGCATCTCGATCAGGTGGATCCCGTGCCGGTGGAGCAGGATGAGGTGCAGGTCGTCGGCCGCGGGCTCGTCGGCGAGCTGGTGGGCGTTCAGTCCGCCGATGGCCGCGTTGTCCGAGGCCACCGCCGACACGTCCAGCCCGGCCAGCCAGGCGCCCGCCTCCGCCGACAGGCCCGGCTGGCCCGCCCAGTACTCCTCCCGCGAGCGCTCCCACGCCAGCGGCCATCCCGTACGGATCACCGCGACGTCCCCCGGGCGCGGCGTGGCGATCTCGCGCAGGAGCCCGGCCGGGATCCGGAAGTCGGCGGGCAGGTGGTCGAGCCCGAGGTGCCGGGGCACGTCGAACAGCACGCCCCTGGCCACCACGCCGCCCACGTGCTCGATCCCGCACCTGGTCGCGCCGTAGGAGCGGACGCGGGCGGCCGGGTGGCCGTTGTAGAGCTCGTCGCCGGTCCACATGTGACACAGCGCGTCCATGTGGGTGGTGGTGCCGTGGTGGGTGACGAGCAGGGCGTCGTCTGCCACGCGCAGGCCGTCGCCGACGGGCCGGGCGCCCGCGGCGTAGTCGCCGCCGTCCACGGACATGAAATGTTGCGGCAGCGGGCGGCCCCGCAGGTGGGGGACCGTCGTGGGGGCGGCCGAGGAGGTGGCGCCCCTGATCGGCATGGCCAGGCTCAGCACCTCGCCGGTGACGGCGCTGCGCAGGGCCTCCAGGACCAGGGCGGGGGTGAGCAGGTTGAGGGTTCCGCGCTGATCGTCTGGGCCGAATCGTCCCCAGTTGTTAGGCTCGTGCACCAAGTAAGCGCTTCCTTTCCTGCGGAGGTCTGATGTACTGCGATCCCCGGTTCTCCCGCGTGCGCGAGGCGTTCGAACGGAACTTCGCCGAGGGCGAGGAGCTGGGCGCGGCCGTCGCCGTCTACCAGGACGGCGAGCTGGTCGTGGACCTGTGGGACGGCGTCGCCGACCGGCACACGGGCCGCCCCTGGGAGGCGGACACCCCGGCCTTCGCGTACTCGTGCACGAAGGCCGTCGCGGCCACCGTGCTGCTGCGGCTGGCCGAGCGCGGGCTGGTGGACGTGGCGGCGCCGGTCGCGGACGTGTGGCCGGAGTTCACCGCCGGGGGCAAGCAGAGGGTCACGGTCGAGCACGTGCTGACGCACTCCTGCGGGCTGCCGGTGATCGAGACGCCGGTGCCCGTGACGGAGTTCGAGGACCAGCCGGCCATCGCCGCCCGGCTCGCCGGTCAGACGCCTCTGTGGGAGCCGGGGACGGCGCACGGGTACCACGCGCTGACGTACGGCTTCCTGGTCGGGGAGGTGGTGCGGCGGGTCACGGGCAAATCGGTGGGCGAGCTGGTGGCCGCGGAGATCGCCGGGCCTCTGGGGCTGGACCTCTGGGTCGGGGCCCCCGACGACGTGATCGCCCGCGCCGCCCGCCTCAAGGCCCCCTCCCGCCCGGCCCCCCAGAACGCGGCCCCCGAGACCCCGGCTCCCGGGAACGCGGACAGCCCGGCGGGCGGGGGGCGGGACCTGTTGGCCGAGATGAGCAGGGCGGTGCTCGACCCCGGCAGCCTGATGAACCGGGCGCTCGGCAACCCCGCCATCCGCCTGCTGGAAGGCGGCGCGAACAACCCGGTGATCCTGCGCGCCGGCTGGCCCGCCGCCGGGGTCGTCACCACCGCCAAGGGACTGGCCGGGTTCTACCGCGCGCTGGTCGGCGGCGACGTCCTGGCCTCCGCGACCCTCCAGGACGCCCTGCGCCCCCGCGTCAGCGGCCCCGACCGCGTGTTGTTCATGGACACCACGTTCGGTCTCGGCTACATGCGTCCCTCGTTCACCTTCCCGATGCCGTCGAAGACCGCGTTCGGCCACTCGGGCATGGGCGGCTCGCTCGGCATGGGCGACCCCGACCGCCGGCTGGCCTTCGGGTACGTGATGAACAGGATGGCCGACAGCCTCACCGGCAACCTGCGCGGCCTGCGCCTCGTCGAGGCGGTCCACCGCTCCCTGTGACCCGCGCGTCACTGCATGGTCACGCCGCCGCTCACCGACAGCGTCTGCCCGGTGATGTAGGCGGCCCGGTCGGTGCACAGGTACGCGATCAGCCCCGCCACGTCGGCGGGCGTGCCGAGGCGGCGCAGCGGGATGCCCCGGGCGATCTTGTCCACGAGTCCCGGCTCGGCCTCGGACACCCGGCGCAGCATGGGCGTGTCGGTCGGCCCCGGGCAGACCACGTTCGAGGTCACCCCGCCCTTGGCGGCCTCGCGGGCCAGCGTCTTGGCCAGGCCGAACAGGGCCGCCTTGGTGGCCGCGTACGCCCCCTCGCCGCCCGACCCGGCCCTGGCCCCGTCGGAGGAGACGAACACCAGCCGCCCCCACCCCCTGGCCGTCATCCCGGGCAGGAGCAGCTTGGTCATGAGCATCGGCCCGCGCAGATTGACCTGCCACATGAGGTCCCAGTCGGCCGGGTCGCTCGCCGTGAACGGCCCCACGACCGACACCCCGGCGTTGTGCACGAGCACGTCCACGGGCCCCGCCTCGGCGCAGAACGCCTCGACGGAGGCGGGCGAGGCCAGGTCCACGGGCAGCGCCCGCGCGCCGGGCAGGGCGGCGGCCGTACGGCGGGCGTTCGGCAGGTCCACGTCGGCGACGGTCACGCGGGCGCCGAGCGCGGCCAGGTCGGCGGCGATCGCCGTGCCGATGGCGCCGGCTCCCCCGGTCACGACGGCGGCGCGGCCGTCGAGGCGCAGGCCGTCCATCATGTCCACGTCCCGGCGAGGTCGGCCGCGGCGACGCGGGTGGCGAGCAGGCCGATCGTGTTGCGCAGGACGGCCTTCGCGTAGTCCTCCGGGATGCCGGCCACGGCGTCCTTCACCACCGTGACCCGGTAGCCCAGGTTGACCGCCTCCAGCGCCAGCCCCGGGATGCCCACGTTGAGCGAGACCCCCATCGCGACCACGGACGTGACCCCGAGGGAGCGCAGCGTCATGTCGAGCGAGGTGCCGGTGAACGGCGAGAACCCGTGGTGCCGCCGGCTCTCCAGGTCGCCGTCCTCGCGCAGCTCGGGCAGCACCTCCACGGCGGGGGTGCCCTCCAGCATGTGCTCGGGGTCCTTGAGCAGGGAGACGATGAACGGGCAGTTGCCGGTGTGGGAGCCCGCCCGGTCGGGCCGGAAGGCGGCGGTGCAGTGGATCACGGGGAGCCCGGCCGCCCTGGCCGCGTTCAGGACGCGGGCGGCGTTGGGGACGACGTCGTGGCGGGTGCAGGCCGCCACCAATTCTGGAAATTTCGTGAGATCGCCGACGACCCCTCGCTGCATCTCCATCACCAGTACGGCCGGCCGCTCCACCCGCACCCTCCATTACTTAGCCGAGCGCTTGCTTGGGCAAGCCCAGCATAACACCGCCCCCCACAGCCCCACCCATCACCACATGAGGCGAAATTTCTCCAGACGTGACAACCCACACCCCGGGTGAGACCGTCGAATGCACGACGGCATGCCTGATGGGGGTTGGACTTGGTCCCTGGTTACCGTGAAGTTCGCCAGCTCGGCGCGGGCCGTACCGGCCGCGTGTTCCTCGCCACCTACCAGTCCACCGGCGCCTACGTGGCGATCAAGTACCTGAACGCCACCCTGCGCAGGGACGCCGAGTTCATGGAGCGCTTCAGGGCCGACACCCACCGCCTCGTCGAGCTCGACGACCCCGGCGTCGTCCGCCTCTACGAGTACGTCGAGACCCCGGCCAGGGCCGCCCTCGTCATGGAGCTCGTGGACGGCGTGTCGCTGCGCACGCTGCTGGCCGAGCACGGCCGGACCTCGCCGGAGGCGGCCCTCGTACTGCTCAAGGGCATCCTGGCCGCCCTGGCCGCCGCGCACGAGAAGGGCGTGCCGCACCGGGACGTCAAGCCGGAGAACGTCCTGGTCCAGGCGGACGGCACCGGCAAGCTGGCCGACTTCGGCGTGGTCGTGCACGCCGAGGAGCCGGGGGTGCCCGCGGGGAGCCCGGCGTACATGTCGCCCGAGTTGTGGACGCAGGGACGGGCGGGGCCGCCGGCCGACCTGTACGCGGCGGCCTGCGTGTTGTTCGAGGCGGTCAGGGGGCGGCCGCCGTACCGGGCGTACAAGGAGGGCACGGACGGCGAGCAGGACGTCCTGGCGCTGCGTGACCTGCACCTGATGGAGCCGGTGCCGCTGGAGGTGGTCCCGGACGCCCTGCGCGACCTGCTCAGGCGCGGGCTGGCCAAGGACCCGGCGCTCAGGTACGCCTCGGCCCGGCAGTTCGCGGCCGAGCTGGAGGAGGACGCGGTCGCCGCGTACGGACCGGACTGGGAGCAGCGGGGCCGCCGCCGGCTCGCCGAGCTGGCCACGCTGCTCGCGCTGCGCTTCCCGCTGGCGGCCAGGACCGAGCAGGGGAGGCGGGCCTCGGCCGGGAGCCGCGGGCGGGCGGTCAGGCTGCCCGCGCTGCCGCCGCACCTGTGGGTGGCGGGCGCGACGGTGGTCGCGGTGGCGATCGCCCTCGTGCTCTCCGGCGGGCGGTGGTCGCCGGGGGCGGGCACGATCCTGATGCCGCAGCCGAAGCCGTCGGGCGAGCTGAACCCCGCGCCGGTCGACGCGCACACGCCGACCCCCAGGAGGAGCGTGCCCGTCTCCGCCCGCGGCAGCGCGCGCCCGACCACACCGCCCGTGTCCACCAGCGCGCCGCCCGTGCCGCCGGTGTCCACCGGGGCGCCGGTGCCGACGTGGGCGCAGAGCGGGAGCGCGGTGCCGCCGCCCTCGGTGCGGGAGGCCAGCATCGCCCGGTGGAGCGGTTCGGCGGGCGCGATCAGGGTGTCCGCGGACGGCACGGGGCCGGTGCGGCTGAGCATCGCCTACACCCGGCGGCTCGACGGCGGCCCGGTCAGCACCGTACGGCGGGAGACCCGCACCCTGCGCGGCAGCACCGCCTACACCAGCGGCGTGCGGCAAGACCCCGGGAGCGTGGGCTGCGGGACGCGGGCCTACCTCGGGATCGTCGTCATGACCGAGCCGGCGGCGGTCAACGGGCCGCAGGTCAGCGAGGTCGCGGTGGACGGGCCCGCGTGCCCCTCGCCGTCGGCCACGCCCACGCCGTCCCAGGCCCCCTCGGCCACCCCCTCGGCCACCGCCTCGGGGGCGACGCCCACGGCGACCGGCGCGCCCGTCGCGCGTCCCACCTCGGACGCGACGCCCCCCGCACCTGGCTACTCCGGCGAGGGCGCCCTTCCGGATGCCACGGACGAGCCCACGGCGGAGCACGGCGGCCTGGTCGAGGGCTACTAGCGGGGACGGGGACCTTGTCCGGTAACCAAGCGTGCGCTAGCTTGGCAGCGATGAGCGGTGACACCTCCCCCACCGGCGCCCCCGGGCCGCGCGGCGAGCTGGTGATCCGGCGCTGTGTGTCCTGCGGCCGCCGCGCCTGGCTGCCCGAGCCGTCGTGCCCGTCGTGCGGCGGCGGCGAGCACGCCGTCGAGCCCGCCGCGGGCACGGGCACGGTGCACACGTTCACCGTCGTGCACCGGTCGTTCGCGCCCGGCTACCGGGGGCGGGAGCCGTACGTGCCGGCGTGGGTGGACCTGGACGAGGGTGTGCGCGCGTTCGGGCACGTGGTGGGGTGCGCGCCGGAGGAGGTCCGCGTCGGGATGCCGGTGCGGGTGACGTTCGTGGACGATCTACCGCATTGGAGGCCCGTGTGAAGCTCGGCAACGTGCTCATCCCCGTCGCCGACCTGGACGAGGCGATCGCCTTCTACGGGCTGCCGGTGAAGTTCAGGGACGGCGACAGGTTCGCCGCGCTGGACGGCGGCGGCGTCACCGTGGCGCTGGCCGGTCCCGGGGAGCATGTCACCGCGTCGGCGGCGCCGTCGTACAAGGTGGACGACGTGGCGGCGGCGGTGCGGGAGATGGCGGCGCGGGGGGCCGAGGTGGTGCGCGCGCCCGAGGACGGGCCGCACGAGAGGCGGGCCGTGTTGCGCGACCCCTCAGGAAACACGTTCGTGCTCTACTCGCCCCTCTGACCTGGAGGCACCCCCATGGCGCGATCACCCTACGGCAACTACGGCCACGCGATCCTGACCGCGGGAGCGCTGCGCACGCCCGACCGGGTGGCGCTGACGTACTGCGGCGAGCGCGGTTTCACCTACGACGAGCTGAACCGGGTCGTCAACCGCCGCGCGAACGCCCTGCTCGCGGCCGGGATCACCCCGGGGCAGCGGGTGGCGGCGCTGCTCAACGAGACGCTGCGGGTCGCCGAGGTCTACCTCGCGCAGGCCAAGATCGGGGCGGTGACGGCGGCGCTGAACCCGTACTGGCCGGTCGAGACGCTGCGGGCGGTGGTGGCCGCCTCCGGATGCACGGCCTTCGTGTACGACTCCACGGTCGCCGACGTCGTCGGCCGGATCAGGGACTCGCTCCCGGACGTCACCACCTGGATCGACGCCGGGGAGCTGGCCGACGGCCCGGACGAGGAACCCCCGCTGGCCGGCTTCCACGACGACCCGCTGGCCCTCTACTACACCTCGGGCACGACCGGCCTGCCCAAGGCCGTCGTGCACACTCACGCCTCCTCCCTGGCGACGGCCCAGATCTGGCTGGACGTGCCGCGCGGCCCCGGCTCGGTGTTCGGCACCGGCGCGATCATCTGGGGCATCGGCTTCCCGGCCATCGTCGGCCCCGCCCTGTACGCGGGCATGCGCCTGGTGCTGGAGCAGGACTGGGGGCCGGCGAACTTCCTGCGCGTGGTGCCGCGCGAACGGGTCACGCACGTGTCGCAGATCCCGTCGTTCTACGCGGCGCTGCTGGGGTCGTCCGAACACGAGGGCGTGGACCTGTCGTCGATCCAGGTGATCATGCTGGGCGGCGAGCCGCTGACCGCGACGATGCTGGAACGGATCAAGGGCAGGCTGCCCGGGGCCGGGGTGTACTCGTACTACGGGCAGACCGAGGCGCCGTACACGTGCATGGGCCGGGTGGACGACGGCTCGACGCCGCTCGGCTCCTCCGGCCGGGCCCGTACGGGCAACGCCGTACGGATCACCGACCCGTCCGGCGCCCCCGTGGTCGGCGCGGTCGGCGAGATCAACCTGGCCGGGCCCCACCGCATGGCGGGCTACGACGGGACGGACGACTCGGGTGTCCTGCGCGGCGACTGGTACGTGGGCGGCGACCTCGGGACGTTGTCGGCCGACGGCGTGCTGCGTGTCCTCGGCCGCCGCGAGGACGCCATTCTCAAACACGGCCGCTGGACGCAACCCGCCACGATCGAGGAGGCCGTCTCCGCCCTGGACGGCGTGGCCGAGGCCGGCGCGGTGGGCGTCCCCGAGGGGGCGGACGAGCAGCGGGTGCTGCTGGCGGTCGTACCGCGGGCCGGGCATTCGCTGGAGGCCGCCAAGCTGTCGCTCGCCCTGGCCGACACGCTGCCCGCGCACCAGCGCCCCGACCACATCGTGGTGACCGGCGAGCTGCCGCACTCCCAGGACGCCTCCGGCGGGCCGGGCAAGCTGCTGCGCCGGCAGATCCGCGAGCAGCACGGGCACCTGCTCGGGTGAGCGGCGGCGAGGTTCGTGCCGCCCTCCGCGAGCACGAGGTCAAGGCGATGGTCGCGGCGGCCGGCGTGCCGGTGCCACGCGGGGTGGTGGTGCGCGAATCGGACTTCGCGGTGGCGCGGGGGCTGGCCGAGCCGTTGGTGTTGAAGGCGTTCGGTCCGGGGCTGGTGCACAAATCGGACGCCGGGGCCGTACGGCTCGGGCTGCGGGCGGACGAGCTGGCGGCGGCGGCCGCGGAGATGCGGGCCCGGCTCGACGGGTTTCTCGTCGAGGGGTTCCTCGTCGAGGAGCAGGCGCCCGCGGGCGTGGAGCTGATCGTGGGGCTGGTCGGCGATCCGGGGTTCGGCCCGGTGCTGCTGGCCGGGCTGGGCGGCATCTGGACGGAGGCGATGCGCGACACGGCGCTGCGGCTCTGCCCGATCTCCGAACGGGACGCGCGGCTCATGCTGGACTCGCTGCGCGGCTCGGCCCTCCTGCACGGCCACCGCGGCCGGCCGCCCGTGGACCTGGACGCCGTGGTCAAGCTGCTCATGACGGTCGGCGGCCCCGGCGGGCTGTGGGAACGGCTGGAACTGGGCGAGTTCGAGCTGAACCCGGTCATCGCCACCCCTTCGGGCGTGACCGCCGTGGACGCCCGCCACCTGCCGGGCCCGGCCACGCCGCGCCCGTCCGTCCCCCGCGAGCCGGCGGACTTCCTGCCGCTCTTCGAGCCCCGCGCGGTGGCCGTCGTCGGCGCCTCCGCCACCAGGCCGAACTTCGGGAACATGTTCCTCGACTTCTACCGGGCCGCCGGCGTCCCGCTCGTGGCCGTGCACCCGACGGCGGCCGAGGTGGCGGGGGTGCCCGCCGTACCGTCGCTGGCCGCCGCCGAGGTGGACTACGCGCTGGTGGCGGTGCCCGCCGACCGGTGCGCGGAGGTGGTCCGGCAGGCGTCGGGCATCCCGTACGTGCAGGTGATGAGCGGCGGGTTCGGCGAGGCGGGGCGTACGGACCTGGAACGCGGGCTGGCCGAGGCCGCGCGCGCGGCGGGCACGCGGCTGGTCGGGCCCAACTGCATGGGCGTGTACTGCCCGCGCGGGCGGCAGACGTTCGTCGGCGGCGGGGTCGGGCCGGCGGGCTCGGTCGCGCTGATCTCCCAGAGCGGCGGGCTCGCGGGCGAGGTGATCAAGGTCGGGGAGCGGCGCGGCCTCGCGTTCAGCCGGGTCGTCACCGTGGGGAACTCGGCTGACGTGACCCCCGCCGAACTGCTGTCCTGGCTGGCCCGCGACACCGAGACCCGGGCCGTCGGGCTCTACCTGGAGGACCCGCGCGGCGGCCGGGAGCTGTACGAGGCGCTGGGCGCGGCCGGGCTCCCGGTGGCGCTGCTGGTCGGCGGGCGCAGCTCGCAGGGGCGGCGGGCGGCGCTCTCGCACACCGGCGGTCTGGTCGGCGACCTGCGGGTGTGGGAGGCGGTCGCGGCCCAGACGGGGACGGCGCTGGTGTCCTCGCAGGACGACCTGATCGGCGTGCTGGCCTTCTTCCAGGCGCACGGCTCGCGGGTGACGGACGGCGACGGGGTGCTGGTGATCGGGCCGAGCGGGGGCGCGGGCGTGCTGGCGGCCGACGCGTTCGACCGGGCGGGGGTGCGGCTCGACCCGCTGCCGGAGGGCGTGCTCGACGGGCTCGGCGCCGCCGTCCCCGGGAACCCGCTGGAGGTGCCGGTGGGGCCGCGCGGGCGTCCCGGGCTGGTGCCGGAGGTGATCGAGGCGGTCGTCCGGCGGCGGCCGTACGGGGACGTGGTCGCCCATGTGAACGTCCAGAGCTTCTTCACCTACGGCGACGCGGCCGAGCCCCTGTACGCCTACGCGCGGGCTCTGGCCGGCGCGCAGGAGGCGCTGCCGCGCGTCAGGATCACACTGGTCACCAGGAACGGCGAGTGCGCGCCCCCGGGCGTCGAGGACGAGGTAAGGCGGATCGCGGCGGCGGCGGGCATCCCCGTCTACCGCACCATGGAGGCGGCCGCGGTGGCCGTCGCGGCAGGAGGTCGACGTGGGACTGCTTGACGGCAAGGTCGCGCTGATCACGGGCGGGGCCAGAGGCATGGGAGAGTCGCACGTGCGGCTGTTCCTCGAAGAGGGCGCGCGGGTGGTCTTCGGCGACGTGCTGGAGGAGGAGGGCAAGGCGCTGGCGGCCGAGACCGGCGCCGCGTACGTGCGCCACGACGTACGCAGCCCCGCCGAGTGGCGGCGGGCCGTGGACACGGCCACGGAACTGCACGGACGGCTCGACGTCCTGGTGAACAACGCCGGCATCCTCACCTACGGCCGCATCCAGGACATGGAACCCGAGGACTTCGACCGGGTGATCGACGTGAACCTCAAGGGCACCTGGCTCGGGGTCAAGTCGGTGATCGACCCCATGAAGGCGGCCGGGCGCGGCGCGATCGTGAACATCTCCTCGATCGAGGGCTTCGTCGGGGCGGAGGGGTTGTCGGCGTACGCGGCGTCGAAGTTCGCCGTCCGGGGGCTGACGAAGTCGGCCGCGCGGGAGCTGGCCCGGTTCAAGATCCGGGTGAACTCGGTGCATCCCGGGGCGATCAACACGGCGATGGCGGTGAACCCGGACCTGATGGCCGAGGTGGACGTGGAGGCGTTCGTGAAGTCGATGGTGATCAAACGGTTCGCCAAGCCGGTGGAGGTCTCGCACGTGGTGGCGTTCCTGGCCTCGGACCGGGCCAGCTACTGCACCGGCAGCGAGTTCACCGTGGACGGGGGCCTGCTGACGGGCGCGGGCTACTGAGGTCTGCCGCGAAGTGTTGATCAACGGCGTGTCGTGGCCGGACACGGATGCCACATCCGGCGACTCCGCCGTCAGAGCGTCGGCAGGACGAAGGGGCCGGTCAGAGGCTCCTACGATGGGCGAGTGGATATTTCCCGACTTCCGGTAGAGGCCCGGCAACGGCGCAGTGCCGAGATCCGCGAGTTCCTGAGGTCGCGCAGGGCCAGGCTGACTCCGTACGACGTCGGCATGCCCGCCGGCTCCGGCCGTCGCGCCAAGGGGCTGCGGCGCGAGGAGGTGGCGGTGCTAGCGGGGGTAGGGGTGTCCTGGTACACCTGGCTGGAGCAGGGGCGGGAGATCCACGTCTCGGCCGGGGTCTTGGACGCCGTCGCGCGGGTGCTGCGTTTCGACACGGCGGAGCGCGATCATCTGTACCTGCTCGCCGGGCTCAACCCGCCCCAGGCCGAGCCGTCGGACCGGCCGGTCTCGGCGGAGTTGCGGCGGCTGATCGACGGCTGGCTCCCGTCCCCGGCCTACATCCTCGACCGGCACTGGAACCTGGTCGCCGTCAACCGCGCCGCGCACCTGGTGTTCGGCTACTCGGACCGCGACCACAACTGCCTGGTGAGCTTCTTCACCAACGCCCGCTTCCGCTCCTCGCTGTCCCACTGGGAGGACGCGGCCCGGGCGATCGTCGGCCAGTTCCGCGCCGACGCGGCCCGCTACCCGGACGACCCGGAATTCGGCAGGCTGGCCGCCGACATGTGCGCCGCGAGTCCTTCCTTCGCCGAGATCTGGGCCGAGCATCCGATCGGCGAAGCGACCGAGGGCGTCAAGGTCGTCCACACACCGGAGACCGGTGAGCTGGTCTTCGAGTACCGGTCACTGTCGTTGCCCGACCGGCCAGGACACCGGCTGATGCTGCACACGCCGCAGCCGGGCACCGCCACCGGGGCGCGGCTGTCCGAGCTGATGGCGAGCGCCTGAAGGTGGTGGTGCCAGACCTAGGTTCGGCCGGAACTGTAGGAAACGGACGATCCGCTTGAGGATTGCCGCATGAACCGATTCCTGAACAAGACAGTTTTGATCACCGGCGGTGCCAGTGGCATGGGCTTCGCCACGGCGCAGCGGCTCCTGGACGAAGGCGCGTACGTCGTCATCAGCGGACGCGACCAGGTCCGTCTCGACACCGCGGCCGCCCGCTTGACGGACGCCCTGCCGGAGTCCGGCTCGGGCCGGGTGCTCGCGGTTCGAGCCGACGTCGCCTCCCCGGCGGACCTCGACCTTCTGATGCGGCGGATCGAAACCTGGCGCGGCGGCCTGGACGCGGTCTTCGCGAACGCCGGCGTGGGCGTGTTCAAGCCGAGCGCCGAGATCACCGAGGCGGAGTTCGACCACACCGTCGGCGTCAACTTCAAGGGCGTCTTCTTCACCGTCCAGAAGGCGCTGCCGCTGATGCGGGACGGCAGCGCGATCGTCATCAACGCGTCCTGGACGCTGTATCGCGGGCTGTCCGTCGCCTCCGTGTACTCCGCCAGCAAGGCAGCCGTCCACAACCTCGCCCGGACACTGGGCGCCGACCTCGCGCCGCGCGGCATCAGGGTCAACTCGGTCAGCCCGGGTTACATCGACACCGAGATGTACCGCGACGCCAACCCCGACCCGGAGAGCGCGGCGCACAACTCGGCCCAGGTACCGCTCGGCGCCATCGGTCACGCCGACAACGTCGCGGCGGCGGTGGCGTTCCTGGCCTCTGACGAGGCCGCCTACATCACCGGGCAGGACCTGGTCGTGGACGGCGGGCTCGTCGCCAGCGTCCCCGCCGCCTGAGCCTGCGGGTCTGTCGTACCGGGTGGCGGTGCCACGATGGCGTTCGAGCCGGTTGATGCCGCACTCGGCTCTTTTCTTCTTAAATCGCCTGTTCTAGACAGTCCTGGCGGCAGGGCTGAACTGGGATTATGCGCCTGGTGGTGTCTTTGCCCTCTCTTGGGGTGTGCTTGACCTTGGTCACGAAGCGGTAACCTCGCTCAGCACGGAAGACAACAGGTCTCCGGCTTTGTCGCATGTATCCCGGGGTACCCCGCCGTACCCCGGTATGCGTGGATAAATCCGGATCTTGCCCGGAAGGTTCCCCCATACTTCCATGACGCCAGAGATGCAGAAGTACATCGACCTGCTCGAAAGCCAGCTGGGCTACTCCGAGAAGGCCGGCGCGTACACCAAGTTCGGCGACTGGTACGGCAAGACCGTCGAGTTCGACGCCGACTACTCCGCCGCACCCTGGTGTGACATGTACCTCTCCTGGGCCGCGCACAAGCTCGGCTACCAGGAATGGATCGGGCAGTTCGCCTGGACCGTACGGCACGCCGAATGGTTCAAGGCACAGGGTGCCTGGGGCAAGACGCCCAAGCCAGGCGCTTTCGTCTTCTACGACTGGAGCGGGTCCGGCGAGATCGACGGCATCGACCACGTCGGCATCGTCACCGCGGTCCGGGGCGACAAGATCCTCACCATCGAGGGCAACATCGACGGCGGCGTCGCCAAGCGCAAGGAACGTGACACCGGCAAGGTCGTCGGCTACGGCTACCCCGAGCGCATCAAGGCCCGCCTGGAGGAGGAGGCGGCCCAGAAGCGGGCCGACGAGCAGGCGGCGATGCCCGCCAGGCCCGGCACCGACGTCGGAACGCTCCAACTCCCCGAGGACTCCCTCAGCTCCCTGATCCCGCACGTCGAGCAGGAACGTCCGGCCTCGGCCCCGCTGGCCGCCCGTCCGAAGCACACCGCCGAGCGGCCCGCCAAGGCCACGGCGACCTCGCCTTCCGGGTCTCCCGCCGTACCCTCGCCTGCCGCCTCCCCCGAGACGGCGCCCGTACCGACGGCGGCGGCCGGGCGGTCGGGGCAGAAGTCCAAGCACGCGAAGGCGACGACCGCCGACACCACGGCCGCCACCGCCGAGCCCCTCCCCACCCTCGTGGACGCCTCCTCGTCCGGCTCGCTGTCCACGATCGGCTCGCCGACGCTGGTCGGCTCGGCCCTGATCGCCGCCCTGGCCCTCCTCGCCCTCGCCAAGACCCGCCAATCCCGCCTTCGCCCCGCCAACGCCTCCCTGAAGCTCACCCCACCCCCGGCCCGCTTGAGAACCGCGACAACCGCGCCCGCCCCGACCCCCACCGTCGCGGGCCTCACCATCGGCACGGACATCACAGCGGACACCACAGCGGACACCACCGCGGGCCTCACCACCGGCGTGGGCACCACTTCGGCGGGCGAACTCAGGGTGCGCGACGCCTTGGGTGTCATCTCCTTGGAGCCCGGCCTCTCGGGCGGAGGCTCCGGAGAGGGCCGTCGTACCGGCGGCGCGGTCCCCGCGCCCGGCTCACGTCGCAGGCGAGGCTCCCACGCCGCAGGCGCCCGCCGCCGCCCCTCGAAGGCACACCCCGAGCACCCCCACCCGGCCCCCCTCCGCCGCACCGCCGCCAACCTCCATGAGGCCGTCCCGGCGCCCGGCTTCGAGGTCGCCGCCAACCTCTCCGAGGAGGGGTTCGAGGCGTTCAGTGATCCGATGGCGCCGCCGCGGCGGTTGGACAGCGCGGCGTTCCGGCCCGCGCCCGGCACCGCGCCCTTCGAGCCCACCTTCGACACCGGCCCGCTGGTCCCGATCTCGCTTCCCCCGGCGTCCAGCAGCTTCAGCGCCTTCTCCCCCGCCCCTCGTACGCGGGCGACGCCGCGTTCCGCCGAGGCGTCCGGGATCGGGGCGACCTACCGGGGCCGTCGGCGCCGCCCCGAGGCACCCACCGACCCGTACCTCCCCGAGCCCACGCCCTTCTGGGACGACCTCGCCCCGCGCGGCCGCCGCCACCGGCGCGCCACGACCGCCACCGCGCAGACGGTCACCGTCGAGACCTTCGTCCAGGACGCCCCCCTCAGGGGCCGCCGCCACCGCACCCGCGAAATCCTCACCACACCCGACTGGGGACGCCGACCGGCCTGACCTGGCGGACACCACCGCCGTCAGCCCACCCCGTACTCCGCGGCGAAGGCGGCCAGGCGGGTGACCGCGTCGCGGCTGCGCGTCCATGGGCGGACGATGAGCCGTTCCACCCCCAGCTCCACCCAGTCGGCCACCTCCCGGGGAGAGGCCAGCGCGTACGCGTGGGCGGTGACCGGCACCCCCGCCCCCAGCCGCGCCACCTGCGGCCTGATCGACTCGATCGTGTGCGGCATGCTGATCCACCCGTCGCACAGCCGGGCCGCCCGGCGCAGCGCCGCGGCCGACTCCCCGCCGGCCAGCACCGGCAGCCGCCCCTGTACGGGCTTGGGCTCGAAGGCGACCTCGGGAAACCGGTAGAACCGCCCTGAGTGCGCGACGACGGGTTCGGTCCAGAGCCGCCTGATCACCTCGATGGCCTCGTCCAGCCGGGCGCCGCGGGTCTCGAAGGGCAGCCCGGCCGCCGTCCACTCCCCCTGGTACCAGCCGGCGCCGACCCCGCAGACGGCCCGCCCGCCGGAGAGCACGTCCAGGGTGGCGAACGCGCGGGCCACGACGAACGGGTGGCGCAGGGCCGGCAGGTACACGGCGGTGCCGAGCCGGACGCGGGTGGTGAGCCCGGCCAGCCAGCACAGGTAGGCCGGGGCGTCGAACAGCGGCGTCGTCGGCTTGATGCCGGGATCCTCGGTCCCCGGGTAGACCGCGAGCGACAGGTCGGTGGCGAACACCAGGTGCTCGGGCAGCCACACCGACTCGAACCCCAGCTCGTCGGCGGCCACGGCCACGTCCTTCCAGGCGTCCGGGTGCAGCAGGCCGAGCGGGACGCCGTACTTCACGGGTTCCTCCGCAGGTCGCCGCCGAGCAGGGAGGCGCGCACGCGTTCGCGGTGGAGGGCGGCGCCGCCGTACGCGGCCAACAGCGACCAGGCGCGCGCGAGCCAGAACCGCAGGTCCAGCTCCTCGGTGTAGCCGATCGCCCCGTGGGTCTGGAGCGCGACCCGGGCGGCCAGCGTCGCCGCCTCGCCGGCCGCGGCCTTGGCGGCGCTGACGTCCCGCTCGGCGGTGGGCGCGGACCGGTCCACGGACAGCGCCGCCCGGTGCACCAGCGGCGCGGCGAACTCGACGGCCACCGCCACGTCGGCGAGCTTGTGCCGGACGGCCTGGAAGGACCCGATCGCCGCCCCGAACTGCCTCCTGACCCGCGCGTACGACACCGAGACCGCGAGCAGCTCCCGCGCGACCCCGACGAGCTGGGCGGCGGTCGCGACCGTGACGGCCCGCGCCGCGAGCGCGACCCGGTCCGCGCCGGGCGCCGCGAGGTCGTCCTGGCCGGACGGTTCCACGGCGACGTCGAACAGCGGCCGGCACGGGTCCACCCCCGGCCTGGCCGCGAGCCGCGCCGCGTGCCCGGGAAACACCCGGGCCGCACTCCCGGTACGCGCCACGACGAGCACGTCGGCGAGATCGGCGTCGGCCGCGTACGTCTCCCCCGGCAACAACACGCCCACGCACACGGCCCCCGAGGCGAGCTTGGGGACGCGCGGCACCAGGAACGCCGCCGCCACGGCGGTCTGCACGACCGGCCCCGGCAGGCACGCCCGCCCGGTCTCCTCGACGGCGGGCAGCACGTCGGTCAGGCCGAGCCCGAGCCCGTCCAGCTCCGGCGGCAGGAGCAACCCGAAGAAGCCCAGCTCGGCGAGCTGGTCCCAGGCGGGACGGCGTTCGGTCCGCAGCGCGCCGGGCGGGCAGTGCGCCCGCAGCACGTCGCGTACGGTCGCGCCCAGGGCGAGTTGCTCGTCGGTGAAGGCGAAGTGCATGAGGGCGACTCCAGAGGACTCAGCGGGGCAGGCCCAGGACACGCTCGGCGATGATGTTGCGCTGGATCTCGTTCGTGCCCGCGTAGATGGGCCCGGCCAGCGAGAACAGGAAGCCGTCCAGCCAGTCCGTGCCGCCGGCGCGGTCGCCGAGCAGTTCCATGGCCAGCTCGTGCATGCGCAGGTCCAGCTCCGACCAGAAGACCTTGCCCATGCTGGCCGCGGCCCCGATCTCGGCCCCGGCCATGATCCGGCGGGCGGTGGCGAAGGTGTGCAGCCGGTACGCCTCGGCCGCCGTCCAGCAGCGCGCGACCTGGTCGGCGAGGGCGGGGTCGGCGTCCCTGGCAAGCTCGACGAGCCGGTCGGCGGTGGCCAGGAAGCGGCCGGGGCTGCGCAGGGTCAGGCCGCGTTCGGAGGAGGTGGTGGCCATCGCGATCCGCCAGCCGTCGCCGGGTTCGCCGAGCACCATGGAGTCGTCCGCGAACACGCCGTCGAAGTGCAGCTCGGCGAACCCGGGCAGGCCGTCGAGCTGCGCGATCGGCCGTACGGCGACCTCGTCCAGGGGGAACAGGAAGTACGTCAGGCCCTTGTGCCGCGCGCCGGAGGTGCGGAAGAGGCCGAAGCCGTGGGAGGCGTGGGCGGCCCGGGAGCTCCAGGTCTTGTGGCCGTACAGGCGCCAGCCGCCGTCGGCGCGTTCGGCGCGGGCGGTGAGCGCGGCGAGGTCGCTGCCGGCCTCGGGTTCGGACCACGCCTGCGCCCAGACGTCCTCGGCCGCCGCCATCCGGGGCAGCCAGCGCCGCCGCTGCTCGGGGGTGCCGAACCGCATGAGGCTCGGGGCGAGGAGGAAGATGCCGTTCTGGCTGACGCGGGCGGGGGCTCCGGCGGCCCAGTACTCCTCCTCGAAGATCAGCCATTCGATCAGGGACGCGCCGCGGCCGCCGTACTCGCGGGGCCAGGAGACGACCGACAGCCGCTCGCCGGCCAGCAGCGCCTCCCAGGCGCGGTGCGCCTCGAAGCCCTCGGGGCCGTCCATGGGCGGGAGCCGTTCCGGCACGTGGGCGGCCAGCCAGTCGCGAACCTCGGCGCGGAAGTCCAGCTCGGCCGGGGAGAAGTCGAGATCCACGAAACCAACCTAGCGCACGCTTGGTCGCCTGGCCAGGCCGCCGCCCGCGCGCCTATTGTGAAGGGCGTGCAGGGTCTTCTGCTCCGGCTGTCCACGCTCGACGCCGACGCCGAGAGCGCGGTCCGGGTCATCGCCTACTTCGACTCGCTGGTGCGCGATCACGTGACCGTGCCGGTGCTGCTCGCGGCCACCGCGCGGCTGGCGCAGTGTCCGGCCGGCCTGTTCGACGCCGCCGCAGGCAAACGCGTCAGGGTCGCGCCCGACGGCCGGCCCGCCCCGCCCGAGGTCGGGGTGTCGCAGGTCAGGGAGCTGAGCGGCGGGCTGGGCAGCGTGTGGATGGAACGCGAGGGCGCCGCGCACGGCCTCGACGAGATCGTGCTCGAACGGTTCGCCGCGGCGGCCGAGCTGACCTTGGAGCGCGCCGCCGCGCAGGCCCGCGAGGGTCAGGACCCGGCGCTGGTCGAGCTGGTGCTCTCGGCCGAGACCGGCGAGGCGGAGCGGGCGCGGGCGCTGCGGCTGCTCGGGTTCGCCCCGTCCGCCCCGCTCCAGGCCCTGGCCTTCGCCTCCCCCCACGTCCCGCCCCCGAACCTCCCCCACACCCCGCCCCAGGGGCTCCCCCATGATCCGGCCGCGGGCGGGCTGCGGGCCATGGGCCATCGTGTACGCGCCGCCAGGATCGGCGACACCCAGGCCGTACTCGTGGCCACCACCTTGGACGGCGAGCTGCCCGAGGGCTCGCGCGTGGGCATCGGCCCCGAGCTGCCCGGTTCGCACGCCGCCGAGTCGTGGGCCAAGGCCCGCACCGCGCTGCGTTTCACCGGCCCGCACGACCGGGTGGTGCGCTGGACCGACCTCGGGGCCCTCGCGCTGTTCGCCGACCTGCCCGGCACGGCCGTCGCGGAGCTGGCCGACGTGCGGACGATGGCCAGGCTGGGCGAGGATCACCTGCTCGCGGTCCGCGCGCTGTGCGCGGCCGGGTCCGTACGCGCCGCCGCCGCCGAGGTGCACCTGCACCACAGCTCGATGGCCGGCCGCATCGCGCGGGCGGAGTCGGTGCTCGGCTTCTCCCTCGCCGGCCCCGCCGGCCGCCTGCGCGCGCACCTCGCCCTCGCCCTGGTACGCCTGCTCGCGAACGCTACAACCGGTACGCCCGCCTGAGCGCGGCCAGCCGGCCCTCCCGCGCCCGCCTGCTCAGCGCGGTGTCCGGCACCATGATGTCGAACCCGTGGAAGGCCCCGGGGTAGAGGTGGAACTCGGTGGACACCCCGGCGCGCAAGAGCCGCTGGGCGTAGTCGATGTCCTCGTCCCTGAACACCTCCAGCTCGCCCACGTCGATGAACGCGGGCGGCAACCCCGACAGGTCCTCGGCCCGCGAGGGCGCCGCGTACGGCGGGACGTCCGCGCCGCCCGCCCGGTCGCCGAGCAGGGCGGACCAGCCGAAGAGGTTCGCGGCCCGGTCCCAGACGACGGCCTCGGTGAACTCCCGGCTCGACGGCGTGTTGTTGCGGTCGTCGAGCATCGGGCAGATCAGGAGCTGGAAGACCACCTCGGGCCCGCCCCGGTCGCGGGCGAGCAACACGGTCGCGGCGGCCAGCCCGCCACCCGCGCTGGCCCCGCCGACGGCCAGCCTGGTGGGGTCGATGCCCAGTTCCTCCGCGTTCTTGGCGGTCCACACCAGGCCCGCGTAGCAGTCCTCGACCGGCGCGGGATGCGGGTGGTCGGGCGCCAGGCGGTAGTCGACGGAGACCACCACCACGCCGAGCCGCTCGACGTAGTCGATCATCACGGCCTCGTCGACCTCGGGCACGCCGAAGATCATGCCGCCGCCGTGTATCCAGTAGAGGCCGGGCCCGCCGGTTCCCCCCTCGGCCGGACGGTAGATCCGGACCCGTACGTCCGGCTCGCCGTCGGGGCCGGGGACGTGGCGGTTCTCGATCAGGACGTCGGTCTCGGCGGGCGGCGCCGCGGCCAGCATCGCGTTCATCTGCGCCCGCTGCCCGGCCAGACCCTCCGGTGACAGTGCCGTCACGTCGAAGGCCGGGAACGGCGCGAGTTCGAGCGCGGTACGCAGCTCCGGATCGAGATTGGGGTGGAACGCCATGCGGACTTCCTTCCACGGGGTGTGGCCTGCCGTACCCCTCGATCGTCGGCTCCCGCGCGCGGGTGCGGCAACCGCCATCCGGCTGCCGTTGCGCGTACCGCGCCCGCCGTCCGGCGAGGTCAGGCGAGCAGGCCGACCACCCGTTCGGCCAGGGGGGCGGCGCTGGCCGGGTTCTGGCCGGTGACCAGGCGGCCGTCCACCACGACGTGGGCCTGCCAGTTCGGGGCGGGCTCGTGCCGGGCGCCCCGCTCGGTCAGCGCGTCGGCCAGCAGGAACGGCACCACCTCCGCCACTCCCCGTGCGGTCTCCTCGCTGTTGGTGAACGCGGCCACCCGCTTGCCGTCCACCAGGTGAGAGCCGTCCGACAGGGTCAGGCCGACCAGCGCCGAGGGGCCGTGGCAGACGGCCGCCACCACGCCGCCGCGCTCGTAGATCTCCCGGCCGACGCGGGCGACGTCGGGGTCGCCGGGGAAGTCCCACATGGTGCCGTGGCCGCCGGCGTACAGGACGGCGTCGTAGGCGGAGGCGTCCACACCGGCCAGGCGGGCGGTGTCGCGGTGCAGGCCGGCGGCGAGGAAGGCGGCCTGGACGTGGTCGTCCGGGTCGTAGCCGTCACGCGGCGGCTCACCGCCCGCGACGCTGGCGACGTCCACCTCGAAGCCCGCCTTGGTGAAGATCTCCCAGGGGTGGGCCGCCTCGGGCACGTAATATCCGGTACGTTCCACGCCGCCGAGGTCGTCATGGCTGGTCAGCACGATCAGAATGCGCTTGCTCATACGTCCAGGATCGCCGCGCGCCGCCATCAGCCACAAATAGCGAAATATCAGTCATGCCATCAGAATAGTGATATGTCGCCACTCTCGTTGGACCTGCTGCGGACCTTCCTCGCCGTCCACCGCACCGGCTCCATCACGGCCGCCGCGCAGACGCTCGGCCTGTCACAGCCCGCGGTGACCGCCCAGGTCAAGACGCTGGAGGCGACGCTCGACCGGCCGCTGTTCGACCGGCTGCCACGCGGTGTCGCGCCCACCCCCGCGGCCGACGAGCTGGCCCGCCGGATCGCCCCCGCCCTCGACGCGCTGGACGAGGTGGCCGGGTCGGAGCTGCCCTCGGACGAGGCCGTGCACCTGGGCGGCCCGGCCGAGTTCCTGTGCGAGGTGGTGATGCCGATGCTCGCCCCGCTCGTACGGGACGGGCTGCGGCTGCGCACCACCCTCGGCCTGGCCGACGACCTGCTGGCCGACCTCGCGGCCGGACGGCTCGACCTGGTGTTGTCCACGATCCGGCCCCGGGTGCGCGGCGTGCGGGCGGACCCGGTGTACGACGAGGAGTTCGTCCTGGTCGCGGCGCCGTCCCTGGCCGCCACGCTGCCGCCGGGCCGGGTCGGGCCCAAGGAGCTGGCCGCGGTCCCGATGGTGGCCTACGCCGAGGACCTGCCCATCGTGCGCCGCTACTGGCGGACCGTCTTCGGGCGGCGGCCGTCGATGGCCGCGCAGGTCGTCATCCCCGACCTGCGCGGCGTGCTGAGCGCGGTACGGGCCGGGACGGGCGTCTCGGTCCTGCCCGCGTACCTGTGCCGGCGTGACCTGGCCGAGGGCACGCTGGTCGTGCTGGCCGAACCGGCGGAGCCGCCGATCAACACCGGCTACCTGGCCGTACGGTCGGGGGCGCTGGCCAGGACGGCCGTGGCACGGGTACGGGCCCACCTGCTGGAGGCGTTCCGGGCGGCGCCGCCGTACTGAGGGCGAAATCAGATGGTGGACGATCACCTTGGGGCATGCTGGGCACATGTGTCATTCCACCGACAGCCGACCGCCCGCCCCGCCGATCCAGGGCGAGGTGGCCACGCACGAGCAGATCACCCTGACCTCCGCCGACGGCACCCGGTTCATGGCCTACCGGGCCGACCCGGCCGAGCCGAACGGCCGCGGTGTGGTGATCATGCCGGACGTGCGCGGCCTGCACCCGTTCTACCGCGACCTCGCGATGCGCTTCGCCGAGGCGGGGTTCCGTACGATCGCGATCGACTACTTCGGCCGTACCGAGGAGAGCGGCGACCGCGGCGACGACTTCGACTACCCGCCCCACGTCAACCAGCTCAAGCTCGACCAGGTGCAGGCCGACGCGGCGGCGGCCACCGCCGAGCTGGCCGGTGACGGCCCGGTGTTCACGGTGGGCTTCTGCATGGGCGGCGCGCTGTCGTGGCGCCAGGGCGCCGAGGGCAACGGCCTGGCCGGGAGCATCGGCTTCTACGGCGCGCTGCGCTTCATCGACGAGCCCACGACCGGGCCGGGCGCGCCGCTGCTGCTGCTCAGGGGCGGCGCGGACACGGTGTCGAGCCCCGAGGAGTTCGACGCCTACACCGCGGCGCTCGACCGGGTGGGCACCGAGCACGAGACCCACGTCTACGAGGGCGCGCCCCACTCCTTCTTCGACCGCTCGTTCAAGGAGTGGGACGGGGTCTGCCAGGACGCCTGGCGCCGCGTCCTGTCCTTCACCGAGCGGCACTCAGCCTAGGTACGCGGCCCGCACCACCGGATCGTCGCGCACCTGCGCGGGCGTCCCGGACGCGATCACCCGGCCGAGGTCCAGCACGACGATCCGGTCGCAGATCTCCATGACGAACCTCATGTCGTGCTCGACCAGCAGCACGGTCGTGTCCAGGGCCCTGACGACCTCGGCGAGCCGGGCGGTCTGGGCGGCGTCCAGGCCGGAGGTGGGCTCGTCCAGCAGCAGGAGTCTCGGGCGGTCGGCGAGCGCCCGAGCCAGCTCGACCAGGCGGCGCTGCCCGACCGGCAGCGCGGCGGCGTACGCGTCGCGCAGCGGGGTGAGCCCGCACAGGTCGAGCACCTCCGCCACGCGCGTGCCGCGTTCGCGCTCGATCCGCCGCCGGCCCGGCCAACCGGCCAGGTCGGCGGCCAGCCCGCCGCCACCGCCGTGCCAGTCGAGCGCGGCCAGCACGTTCTGGGCCACGGTGAGCCGGCCGAAGACCTGGGTGCGCTGGAACGTCCTGCGCACCCCGGCCCTGGCCCGCCGGAGCGCCGGCATGCCGGTCACGTCCCGCCCGGCCAGCCTGACCCGGCCCGCGACCGGTCTGCGCAGCCCGGACACGACGTCGAACAGCGTGGTCTTGCCCGCGCCGTTCGGGCCGATCACGCCGCAGACCTGGCCCGGCCCGGCCTCGAACGTCACCCCGTCCAGCGCCCTGACCCCGCCGAAGGCCACGGACACGCCCTCCACCGCGAGCATTCACCTCACCCCCAGGTAGGCGGCGGTCAGCCGGTCGCCGTCCACCTCCGAACGCGGGCCCGTCCAGGTGACGCCGCCCAGCCGCATGAACGCGACCCGGTCGGCGACGGCCAGCGCCTCGGTGGCCTTCTCCTCGACCAGCAGCAACGCCACGCCCCGGTCGCGCAGCTCGGCGAAGACGTCGAACACCTGCCGTACCACGAGGGGCGCGAGGCCGAGCGACGGCTCGTCGGCGATCAGCACGCGCGGCGGGCGCACCAGGGCCGGGGCCAGCGTGAGGAGCTGCTGCTCGCCGCCCGACAACGCGCCCGCCGCCACCGTACGGCGGGCCGCGAGCTGCGGCAGGCGGTCGTAGACCGGCCCGGGATCCGCCAGCCAGGTACGCAGGTTCTCCTCCACGGTGAGCCCCGGGAACACGCCCCGGCCCTCGGGGGCCAGCAGGACGCCGGCGCGGGCCCGCCGGTGCGCGGGCCAGGCGGTGACGTCCACGCCGTCGAGCAGGACGCGTCCGCCGGTCGCGGGCAGGTCGCCGGCGGCGACGGCGCATGTGGTGGACTTGCCCGCGCCGTTCGCGCCGAGCAGCGCCACCACCTCGCCGGGCCGCACCTCCAGCGTCACCCCGCGCAGCACGGTGCAGTCGGCGTAGCCGGCCACGACGTCCTCCAGCACGAACAGCGGCGAGCCGCCCCCGCCCGGCGCGGCCCGCCGGGGCACGGCGGCGCGGACGTCCGCCACGACCGACGGGACCGGCGCGACCGGCGCGACGGCGGCGGCGCGACGGCGGTGCCGGGCCTCGGCGAACTGGGCGAGCACGCCGTCCGGATGCCGGGCCAGGATCATGCCGCCGGCCCCGAACAGGATCGACCCGACGTGCGCGGACACCCCCCAGGTCGCCAGCAGCTCCGGCACGGCCACCGCGACCAGCCCGCCGAGCACCGCCCCGCCGATCCGGCGCACGCCCTGCAGCACCACCACGGCCAGCCACACGAACCCGGAGAACGCGGGCAGATCGGTGGCGGTGATCGACCCCTTGGAGATCGCGAAGAACACCCCGCCGAGCCCCGCGATACCCGACGCCAGCACGAACAACACGATCTTGGCGCGCGGCGCCGACAACCCGGAGGTGACGGCCGCCGCGGGCGCGGACCGTACGGCGAGGACGGCCCGCCCGGACGCCGACCGCTCCAGATTGCGTACCAGCAGCGCCACCAGCCCGATCAGGGCCAGCAGCACGGCCACCCGCACCCGCGGGTCGGAGGTGTCGGCGAAGCCGAGCCCGAGCGCGGGCAGCGTCCACCCGATCGTCCCGTTGCTGAAGGCGTCCACCTGGAACAACACCTGGTCGGCCAGCAGCGCCAGGGCCAGCGTGGCCAGCGTCAGCACCCGCCCGCCCAGCCGCAGCGCGGGCAGCGCCACCACCAGGCCGACCGCCCCCGCGGCGAGCACCCCCAGCAGGATCGCCAGAGCGAACGGCAACCCGGAGGCGAAGGCCCACCCGCAGGTCAGGGCCGCCATGGCGGCGAAGGCGGCCTGCGCCAGGTTCACCATGCCGCCGATCCCGGTCACCACCACGAACGAGCAGAAGATCAGCGCGAGCACCAGCCCCTGGGCCGCGACGCCCACGTAGTACTGCGGCCCGAGCAGCGCGAAGGCCGCCAGCACGACCAGGCCCGCCGCCCACGGCAGCCGCCTGCGCCAGACGGGCACCCCGGCCAGCCGGTCGGGCGGCGGGACGTCCTCGGCGGCGCTGCCCGCCACCCGCTCCCGCGACCGGTTCAGCAACACCAGCCCGGCGAACAGCAGGATCACCGGTACGGCGGTCCGCAACCCGGTGACCTCCTCCAGGAAGTCGGTGTACCCGGCGACCAGGTTCTGCACGACCCCGAGCGCGAGCCCGGCCGCGAACGTCCAGGGGATCGAGCGCAGCCGTCCGAACACCGCCGCCGTCGCCGAGGCGAACAGCAGCACCGTGTACGCCGTCGCGTCCAGCCCGAGCACCGGCACCGCCAGCACTCCGGCCAGCCCGGCGAGCCCGGACCCGAGCATCCAGGCCAGCGCCGAGGTGGCGTCCACGTCGATGCCCCGCAGCGTGGCCAGCCGGCGGCGGTCCACGGAGGCCCGCATGCGCAGCCCGTACGGCGTGTGCCGCATGAACGCCCACAACCCCGCCGCCGCGACGGCCGAGACGGCGAAGGTGATGAGCTGGTCGCTGTCCAGCCGCACCCCGAGCAGGTCGAACCCGAGCGCCGGGTGCGGGCCGACGCCGCGCGGCAGCGAGGTGGCGTCCGCGCCGGGCAGCCCGGCCAGGTCCACGACCAGCAGGCCGATCGCGGGCAGCGCGATGGTGAGCCCGATCGTGGCGACGATCTGCGCGGTCTCCCCCGCCTGGGCGAGCCCGCGGAACATGGCCCGGTGCAGCAGGAAGCCGAGCGCGGGCGCGAACAACCCGGCCGCCACCAGCGCCGACAGCCACGCGGGCAGCCCGGCGGCGGCGACGAGTTCGTGGAACAGCAGGGCGGCCAGGAAGGCGACGGCGCCGTGGGCGAAGTTGAACACCCCGGTCGCCGCGTACGACAGGGTCAGGCCGGAGCCCATGATCGCGAAGACGGCCCCGGTGACCAGGCCGCTGAGCACGTACTGGAGGATCATTTCAGCGGCACGTTGTCGAAGCAGGCCATCCGCCTGGCCACCTGGAAGGCGCCGCCCGCCAGCTTGACCAGGGCGCCGCAGCCGTTCGGCTCGCTGTGGTCCCTCGGGTAGCGGATGCGGCCGAACCCGGGGTTCTCGTACAGGTAGTCGCCATTGGCCGTGGCCAGGAACTTCTCCCTGGTCAGGTCCTTGCCGGTGCGCCGGAGCACGTCGAGGAAGATGTCGGCGGCCCAGTAGCCGATCGCCAGGTGCTGGGTGAGCGCGGTGCCGGGGGCGACCTTCTCCACGTCCTTCTTGAGCTGGGCGATCTCGGGCGCGGGCGACTCGAACGGCTCGAACATGGGCGCGGCGATCACGCCTTCGAGCGCCTGCGCACTGGCCTGGTCCTTGAGGATGGCCACGTCGTAGCTGGTGGCGTCGGTGAGCACGCCCTTGTAACCGGCCCGCTTGAGCGCCGAGTACAGGCCGACGTTGAACTTGGTGCCCGCGATCACCGACACGACGACGTCGGGAGCCTTGCCGCCGTCCGAGGTCATGATCTTGTTGACGTACGGGAGCCAGTCGGGGGGCGGGGCGGCGGCCGGGAGGCCGGAGTTCACGCCGGCCAGCCTGAATCCGGCGGCGGTGAACGACTGGGAGATAGTGGTGCCGCCGTACTTGCTGCCGCTGGAGTCGCTGGTCTGGACGTAGACGCTCCTGCCCTCGGCGCCGCCGAGCAGGTCGGCCATCTGCCTGCCCCACCACGTCTGGGAGCCCGCACCCTGTTTGGGCGCCAGGCAGCCGTTGTAGCCGAACCCGGTCCTGGTGCCGCACCACTGCGGCCCGGTGGCCCAGCCGAACCAGGGCACGCCCTGCTGTTCGAGGAAGGCCGCGCCGCCGAAGTTCGGGGCGTGCACCGGCACCAGGGCGAACACCTGGTCCTTCTGCACGAGCTTCTTGGCCGCGGCGTCGCCCTTGGCCGCGTCCTGGGCGTCGTCCTCGGCGCCGATGAAGTCGATCCTGCGGCCGTGGACGCCGCCCTCGGCGTTGGCGCGTTCGAACCTGGCCTTCGCGCCGATCTCGGCGTCCCTGGTCGAGTAGCCGCTGGCGCTGGTCTTGGTCAGCACGCCGCCGATCTTGATCGTGGTGTCCGTCACTCCCGTGCCCGACTGGGCCGTACCGGTCTGCTGGGCCGCGCAGCCGGTGACGAGCAGCGTCAGGGTGAGCGCCGCCGCGCCCCGCCGTACCATGTTGTTCTCCCTCGCGATTCGGCCTAGCGCTCGCTTGGTTTCGCTGAGCGTAGATTTGCCGGGAAGGGGTGTCAACGGGCTCCCGAGCAACCGCTTGCTCGCAAGCGGCGCCCCGGGCTAGCGTGGGCGCATGCTGATGCGCGCGGCCGTGCTGACCGGGTTCCACGAGCCCATGGAGATCCGCGACGTGGAGATCGACGACCCCGGGCCCGGCGAGGTGCGCGTCCGGATCAGGGCGTCGGGCGTGTGCGGCTCCGACCTCAAGGCCATCGACGGCAAGAGCCCGGTGGTGGCCGCGCCGCCGTTCATCCTCGGGCACGAGAGCGCGGGCGTCGTGGAGAGCGTCGGCGCGGGCGTCACCACCGTCAGGCCGGACGACCACGTCATCATCGCCATGAGCGGCCCCTGCGGACACTGCCGCCACTGCGGCTCGGGCCGCTTCCACCTGTGCTCGGGCCCGCTGCGGCTGCCGACCATCATGGGCGGCCCGCCCCGGATCACCCTGGACGGCCGGGAGACCCGCCGTTTCATCGGCATCGGCTCCTTCGCCGAGTACGCGGTGGTCACCGAGGCCATGTGCGTGAAGATCGCCAAGGACGCCCCCTTCGACGCCATGTGCCTGCTGGCCTGCGGCGTGATCACCGGCGTGGGCGCGGTCCTGAACGTGGCCGAGGTGCCGCCGGGCGCCTCGGTCCTGGTGGTGGGCTGCGGCGGCGTGGGACTCAACGTCATCCAGGGCGCGGTGCTGGCCGGCGCGACCACGATCATCGCCGCGGACGTGGCCGAGCAGAAGCTCAAGCTGGCCGAACGCTTCGGCGCCACCCACCTGCTCACCGCCGGCGACCTGCCCCGCCAGGTGGGCGCGCTGGTCCGCGGCGGCGTCGACTACGCCTTCGACGCGACCGGCGTGCCCGGCGTGCTGGCGCGGGCGTTCGCCGCCACCCAGCCGGGCGGGACCACGGTCATGGTCGGCAGCCCGCCCCAGGGCCACCCGATGGAGCTGGACACCGGCCTGCTGTTCTCCTCCCGCCGCCTCATGGGCACCCAGGGCGGCGACGCCGCGCCCCACCGCGACCTGCCCATGCTGGCCGCCCAGTACCTGCGCGGCCGGCTCGACCTCGACGGCCTGATCACCGAACGCCTGCCCCTCGACCGGATCAACGAGGCCGTCGCCCACGTACGCCAGGGCACGGTCGCCCGCACGGTCATCACGTTCTGAGGACGCACTCGGGCCGATCTTCCTATATTCTAACTTTCTTTGGAATATTGGAGGATTTCCCCATGTCGTACCCCGAGCAGCGCTACCTGGCCGAATCCGGCACGACCAACGGCACCCTGCGCCTGGCCGACGCCGCCCCCGACCTGGCGATGAAGAGCGGCACCAACGTCCACTACCTGGGCACGGGCGGCTCGACGAACGGCGCCTTCGGCCTGTACCGGTGGGAGATGGGCCCGCGCCCCAGCGGCCCGGCCCCGCACTTCCACCGCACGATCACCGAGTCGTTCTACGTGTTGTCGGGCACCGTGCGCCTCTACGACGGGATCAAGTGGACCGACGGCCGGCCGGGCGACTTCCTGCACCTGCCGGAGGGCGGCATCCACGCCTTCCGCAACGAGTCGGGCGAACCGGCCTCGATGTTGATCCTCTTCACGCCCGGCGCGCCGCGCGAGGCGTACTTCGAGGAGCTGGCCGAGATCTCCGTCACCGGCCGGGAGCTCAGCCCCGAGGAGTGGACCGAGCTCTGGCTGCGCCACGACCAGTACCCGGCCTGATGCCGGAGTTCCCGGAGGAGCCGATCTACCGGCACCTGGCCCGCATCGGCAAGGCGCTGTCCAACCCGGTGCGGCTGCGGCTGCTCGACGTGCTCGACCAGAGCGAGCGTACGGTCGAGGAGCTGGCCGAGGCGGCGGGCGTACCGCTCAAGAACACCTCGGCCCAGCTCCAGCACCTGCGCGCGGCCCACCTGGTCACCAGCAGCAGGGACGGCACGCGGGTGCGCTACCGGCTGGCCGACGAGCAGGTCTCGCGTTTCCTGGGCACCCTCCAGCACTTCGCCCACGACCGGCTGTCCGACCTGCGCGGGGCCGTACAGGAGCGGCTGGGCGACCTGGCCGGCGTCACGGCGGACGAGCTGGCCGAAAGGCTCGCCGACCCCGACACGGTGATCATCGACGTACGGGCGGCGTCCGCGTACGCGAAGGGGCACGTGCCGGGCGCGGTCTCGGTGCCCCTGGAGGAGCTGGAGCACCACCTGGACGAGCTGCCGGCCGACGCCCGGATCGTGGCCTACTGCGGCGGACCGTACTGCGTGGTCTCGCCCGAGGCCGTACGCCTGCTGCGCGAACGCGGCTTCGACGCCCGCCCGCTGGACGGCGGCCTGATCGGCTGGCGGCGCTCCGGGCGCGGGCTCGCCTGAGCGCGTACTGTGAGCGGGTGAAAGCCCACAGTGAGCGCACCCTCGCGCGGGGAGCCGTCGCGGCCGGCCTGCTCGCGGCCCTGACCATGGGCGGCGCCGGCCCCGCCGAGGCCCGCTACCGCTACGACTTCCGCAGCCCGGAGGTGGCGATCTGGAGCGAGCCCAAGGGCGGCGCGGCCCAGGTGGGCGTGGGCCGCCCCGGCGACGGCTTCGACTCCGACTACTCGGAGGAACACGAGCGGTACCAGTGCGACGACCTGTACGACAGCACCCTGTGGCACCACGGCACCGACGCGGCCACCGGGGTCGTCGGCTGGGTCCCGGCCTGCCACGTCGACGACCCCGACTGACCCCGACCGACCCCGCGACGGCCGCGTCACGGAATCCGGCACCCTAGCGACCGGCGCCCACCGGCTCCTGCGCGCGCCCTGCCCGGGGAGCCGGGTCCTCCTCCTCGTGCCCCTCGACCGACAGGTTCGGCAGCAGGCGGTCCAGCCAGCGCGGGCACCACCAGTTGGCCCGCCCGAGCAACACCATCGTGGCCGGTACGAGGAACCCGCGGATGACGGTCGCGTCCACCGCGATGGCCACGGCCAGCCCCACGCCGAACGTCTTGACCATCGCGTCCGGATAGGCGATGAACGCCACGAACACCGCGACCATGATCAGAGCGGCCGAGGTGATGACCCGTCCGGTCGAGCCGAGCCCCTCGGCCACCGCCCGGCTGTTGTCGCCGTGCCGGACGTGGGCCTGCCGCACCGCGGTCAGCAGGAACACCTCGTAGTCCATCGACAGGCCGAACAACACCGCGAACAACATCAGCGGCACGTAACTCTCGATCGGTACCGAGAAGAACAGTGTCTGGAGGTAGGAGGAGTCCGCCGGGGCGTCCATGCCGACCAGGCCGCTGCCGAGGCCGATCGAGAACACCAGCGCCAGCGCGCCGAACGCGGCCCCCAGGGACACCAGGTTCATCACCGCGGCCTTGACCGCGACGACGGGCGCGCGGAAGGCGAGCAGCAGGAGCAGGGCGCTCAGCAGCACGACCACGCCGATGACCAGCGGGGTGCGTTCCGCCATGCGGTCGCCGGCGTCGGTCAGGCCGGCCACCTTGCCGCCGACGTGCACCTGGACGCCCGGGATCGAGACGTCCCTGACCCGCCTGACCACCTCGGCCGCCTGCGGGTCGCTCGGCGCGTAGTCGCTGATCGTCTGGAGCAGGACCGAGCGGCCGGAGGAGTTGACCTTCGGGTCGGACACGTGGGCGACCCCGTCGATGCCGGCGACCTCGTCCGCGATCCGCTTCACGGTCGCGTCCCCGGCGCCGGACACCTTCTCCGGCAGCTCGGCGACCACGATCAGCGGGCCGTTGCTGCCGGGCCCGAAGGCCGTGGCCATCAGCTCGTACGCCCGCCGCCCCGGCGAGTCCTTGGCCGCGTACCCCTCGTCCAGGGGCCCCAGCTTCAGCGCCAGCGCGGGCGCGGCCAGCGCGGCGAGCACGAGGACGCTGCCGATCAGCACCCGCCACGGCCTGCGGGCCACCCACGCGCCGAGCCCGGCCCAGCCGGAGCCCCCGCCTCGGGTGGACGAACGCCCGCGCACCAGCGGAATCCTGAGCGCGTTGACGCGATGGCCGAGCAGCCCGAGCAGGGCGGGCACGAGCGTGACCGAGGTGAGCACGGCGAAGACGACGGAGATGCCGGTCACCCAGCCGAGCGTGCTCAGCAGCGGGAACCCGGCCAGCATCAGCGCGCTCAACGCGATGATCACCGTGCCGCCGGCGAACACGACGGCCCCGCCCGAGCTGGCCACCGTCCGGCGTACGGACTCCACCACCGGCACTCCGTCGGCCAGCAGCTTGCGGTGCCGCGACAACAGGAACAGCGCGTAGTCGATGCCGACGCCGAGCCCGATCATCGTGGACATGATCCCGGCCTGCTTGGGCATGTCCACGACGTACCCGAGCAGGCCGATCACGCCGAGCCCGGTCGCGACGCTGACCAGCGCGGCGAAGATCGGCACCATCGCGGCCACCAGCGTCCCGAACGCGAAGACCAGCACGAGCAGCGCGCAGATCACCCCGATGACCTCGCTCGGCCCGGTCTTGATCTCCTTGCTGGCCGGGTTGGAGTCGTCGGCGGCCACCACTTCCAGCCCGGCGTCCCTGGCGGGGGCCGCGGCGTCGGCCAGAGCCTGCGTGGTCTCGCCCGCCTTGTCGGGGTCGTTGCCCTGCATCTTGACGGTGATCACGCCGATCTGCAGGTTCGAGGCGATGCCGCCCTTGCGGAAGGGCGTGTCCACCTGCACGACGTGCGGCATCGTGCGCATCGCGGCGACCGAGCGCTCGACGGCCTGCTTGCGCGGCTCCTCGGTGAGCTTGCCGTCCGGGGAGTACAGGAGCAGCTGCACGGTTCCGCCGGTGGCGTAGCCGGGGCCGAAGCCCTCCTTCATGAGGTCGTGCGCGCGTTGCGCGTCGGTGCCCGGGATGGAGGCGTCGTTGCTGACCGGACGGCCGAGCGCGAGGCTGCCGCCCATCAGGCCGGCGGCCAGGACCACCCATAACGCCAGTACGATCCGCCCGTGCCGCGCGCACCAGCCACCCAGCAGTCCAAGAAACCGCGTCATCGTCCTCGCCCCTGCCCGACGGCCGTCCTGTACGGTCGTACAGGACTACGATAAAACGGGGAACAACGGAAATTCCGGATCCCGTGGGAAATGAGACGATGACCACACCCGACGACACCCGCTCCCGGATCCTGGCGGCCGCGCGCGAGCTGTTCGCCGAGCGCGGCTACGCGGGCACCTCGCTGGCCGACATCGCCGCCGCCGTCGGGCTGACCAAGACCGCCGTCGCCTACCACTTCCACCCCAAGGACCGCCTGGCCTCCGAACTGCTCTCCCCCGCCGCCGCCGAGATGATCACACTGCTCGACACCGGCTTCCCCGACCGGAAGGCGTTCGTCGAGGCCCTGGTCGTCTTCGCGGTACGGCACCGCGCGGTGATCCGCCTGTTCATGGAGGACCTGGCGGCCGACGACACCGTGCCGCCCGACTCCGAACGCGCGGTCGTCGGCACGTTCCGGGACGAGATCTTCGCCAAGCTCGCGGGCGCGGACCCGGGGCCCGAGGCCAGGATCAGGTGCTGGGCCCTGCTCGGGGCGTTGCAGTGGGGCGTGGTCAAGACCATGGACCTGCCCGAGGAGCAGGTCGTCGCGGTCATGCTGGAGTCCGCGCCGGCGTTCTAGCGGATCTTCCCGCTGGACGGCCGCCGCGCGCGTTTCCCCGGCGCGACCGGCTACGCGGACTGGCGGGAGCTGGCCGCCCTGCCCCGCCAGGCGGACGCGGTCGTCATCGCCACCCAGGACCGCGAGCACGTCGAGCCCGCGCTGCGCCTGGCCGAACTGGGCTACCACATCCTGCTGGAGAAGCCGATGGCGGTCACCGAGGACGACTGCCGGGCCATCGTGGCCGCCGCCGAACGTTCCGGGGCGGTGTTCGCGGTGTGCCACGTGCTGCGGTACACGCCGTACACGAGGGCTCTGAAGGAGCTGCTGGACGCGGGGCGCGTCGGCGAGGTCGTCAGCGTGCAACACCTGGAGCCGGTCGGCTGGTGGCACCAAGCCCACTCGTACGTGCGGGGCAACTGGCGCAGGGCCGACGAGTCCACGTTCATGTTGCTGGCCAAGTCGTGCCACGATCTCGACTGGCTGGTGCACCTGACGGGCCGGCGGGTCACCCGCGTCTCCTCCTTCGGCGGCCTCCACCACTTCCGTCCCGAGAACCGGCCCGCCGGGGCCGCCGACCGGTGCCTCGACTGCGCGGTGGAGCCCGGCTGCCCGTACTCGGCCGCGCGCATCTACCTGCCGCTCGCCGGTCAGGACGTCTGGCCGCTGTCGGTGCTCACCGACGACGTCTCCGAACAGGGTGTCCTGGAGGCCCTGCGCACCGGCCCGTACGGCAGGTGCGTGTACGCCTGCGACAACGACGTGGTCGACCACCAGGTCGTGAACCTGGAGTTCGACGGCGGGGCGACGGCCTCGTTCACCATGACCGCCTTCACCCCGTCCGGGCACCGGCAGACCCGGATCTTCGGAACCCGCGGCTCGATCGACGGCGACGGCGTCCACCTGACCGTGCACGACTTCGTCACCGGCCGTTCCGAGACCCTGGACACCCGGCCGCCGGGCGACGGGACGGCGGGAGGCGGGCACGGCGGGGGCGACGAGGGCCTGGTGGCGGCGTTCCTGGCCGCGGTCGAGACCGGCGACCGCTCCCCGATCCTCTCCTCGCCCGCCGAGAGCCTGCACAGCCACCTCATCGCCTGGGCCGCCGAACACTCCCGCCTGACCGGCGAAACCGTCCCACTCCCCGCCCCCTGACGGGCGGCCGAGGGGCTACGGCCCCGCCGTGGGGTCGGTGGCGGGGCCGGTCGGGGTCTGCGTGGGCTCCTCGGGGCCGCCCGACTGGGCGGCGACGCCAACCGTGATCACGACCACGTCGCCGGACCCGGCGCAGGTCCCGGGGGCGAGGCTCTGGCTCAGTACGGTGTCCGCCTTGGAGTCGTCGTCCACGACCTGGGTGCGGGCCCGTACCGTGAACCCGGCCGCGACCAGGTCGGCCCTGCCGTCGGCGCGGGACAGTCCCACGACGGACGGCACCTCGACGCCCTGGCGGGCCAGGGTGAGCGCCACCGCGGCGCCGCCGGACACCCGGGCGCCGGCCTCGGGCCGGGTGGCGAGGACCTGGCCGTCCGGCTGGTCGGAGCAGGCGCGGGTGACCGCGCCGGCCTCCAGCCCGGCGGCGGCGAGCGCCGCCTCGGCGGCCTTGCGCTGCCGCCCGGCGACGGACGGCACCACCACCCCCGCCGACACCCGCAGCGCGACCGCGCTCCCCCGGTCCACCACCGTGCCGGCCGCCGGGGTGCTGCCGAGCACCTGGCCGATCGCCTGCGGCGAGTCGGACTCGGTGACCACGCCGACCGTCAGCCCGGCGCGCTTGACGGCCTTGGCCGCGTCGGCCCGGTCCAGACCCGTCAGCGACGGCACCGCGACCGTCGTCACCGGCCGCGCCGAGGGAGGCTCGGCGGTCGGTACGCGCTCCCGCTCCGACGGCCTGCCCACCGGCCGCGAGGAGGCGGACGCCGCCGGGCGCGCCGGGGACGAGCTCGACGGGGACAACGCTGACGACGAGGACAACCTGGACGGCGCGGACGGCAACGCCCCCGCCGCCTGGCCGGAACGGTGGCCGCCGGAGACCGCGGGCACGATCACGGTGAGCAGCACGACCCCGGTCACGGCCAGGGCCGCGCACACCGCCACGACCGCCCGCACCCACCCCGCCCGCACCCACTCAGCGCGCCCCCACCCAGCCCGCCGCCCCCTCCCCCCGCCCGACGCCCCCATCCCGCCCGACATGCCCGGGGCGGTCGGAGTGCCCGGGGTGCTCGAGGTGGGGCCGTCGGGAGCGCGGCCCGTCCGGGAGCGCAGGCGGTAGGCATCGGCCGCGCCGGTCGCCTCCGGCTCGGCCAGCGGCACGGACGGCCGCTGCCCGGGCACCAGCGGCACGTACCCGTACGCCGAACCCGACGGCGGACCCGACGGCAGGCCCGGCACCGAACCCGGCGGCGGCCCCGGTGTTTCGGCGGGGGTCTCGTTCGAGTCGCCCAGCAGCGCGAACAGCAGTTCCCTGCTGGTCGGCCGGTTCCTGACGTCCTTGTCCAGGCAGGCGGCGACCAGCACCCGCAGCCGCCCGTCCAGACGTCCCAGCTCCGGCGGCGCGGTCAGGATGCGGTGCAGCACCGGCGCCACCGAGTCCTGCCCGAACGGCGCGCTCGCGTTGGCCGCGAAGCACATCGTCGCGCCCCAGGAGAACACGTCGGCCGCCCCGGTCACGGCAGAGGCGGTGATCTGCTCGGGAGCCATGTACGCCGGAGTGCCGACCCCCCTGTTCGTCACCGTGGCCGCCGCGTCCAGCGCCCTGGCCAGGCCGAAATCGATCACCCGCGGCCCGTCGGGGCCGAGCAACACGTTCTGCGGCTTGAAGTCCCGGTGCACGATGCCCGCCCGGTGGATCGCGGCCAGCGCGGTCGCGGTGCCGACCGCCAGCCGCTCCAGCGCGCCGCCGTGGCGCGGCCCGGTCAGCGAGACCTCCCGGTGCAACGAGGGCCCGTCGACGTACTCGCTCACGATGTACGGCCGGCCCTCGTCGAACCCGGCGTCGATCACCTGGGCCGTGCAGAACCGCGCAACATGCTTGGCCAGCTCCACCTCCCGCAGGAACGCCCCGCGTTCGTCCCCGACGGGCCCGTGCAGCAGCTTGACCGCGTACCTCTCCCCACCCCTCGAACCGAGGAACACCGCGCCCTGGCCGCCCTCGCCCAGCCGTCCGGCGAGCTCGTAGTCGCCGAGTCTGTGCGGGTCCCCCGTTCTGAGCGGCTGCGCCGTTGGCACGGGGCGCCTCCCCTCGCCGCCACCCCTACTTGCTCTCCACTGAAAGCAACGGCCCGCGTTCAGTCAACCGTGCGCACCGCAATCGCCGCCTGACCGTGACACAGCCGGTCAGGAGGTCCGGGACACCTTGCCCGTGTAAGAGACGGTGTCGGCGCCTGAGCGGGTGACCTTGACGAGGATCTGGTTGGGGTCGTCCGAGGGGACGATCCGGACCGTACCCGGGTGGCAGGCTTTGCCCTCGACCTGGTCGAGGACGTACACGACGGCGCTCCTGGTGGGGGTGAGCCGTCCGGAACAGTGCAGGTCGGCGCCCCAGCGCATGCTCGACCCGCCGGGGCGCAGGCGCAGCTCGACCGGGAAGACCCGCTGGGCGGAGGGGTGCTCGGCGGAGCCCGTCCAGGTGCCGTCCAGGGTGTGATCGGCGGACGTGGCGGGTGGGCCGGTGGTGGCGGACGTCGGGGTGACGTTCTGCTCGGCCGCTCCCTTCCAGGTGCCGTCCAGGCCCGGCCCTTGGGCTCCGCGCAACCAGAACACGAACCCGGCCGCCCCCATCGCGATCCCGGCGACCGCGACCACCACCTGCCACGCCTTCACCCGCCGGGCCCCACCGGCCGCCGGCGTGGTCGCGGGCGCCTTCCCGGGCGTCTCCCCGGACGCCTTCCCAGGCGTCGTTCCGGGCGTCGTTCCGGGGGTGGTCGCCGGGGTGGTTCCAGGCGCGCGCTCGTAGGTGACGGTCGGGGTGTCGAGGGGTTCCGTGGTGGGGGGCCGGGAGGGGGTGGTGGCGGCGAGGGCTCCAGAGGGGAGGGGGTCGCCCGTGACGGCGTCCTGCCCGAGCAGTGCGCGCAGCACCGCCTCGGCGTCCGGCCGGTCGCGCGGATCAGGGGCCAGGCACGCCTCCACGATCTCCCGCAACCGCCCCGACAACCCGCGCAGGTCGGGCCTGCCGTACAGGATCCGCGCCAGGATCTCCTGGTACGTGTCCGCCATGTACGCGTGCTGCCCCCCGGCCGTGTACGCCACGGTCAGCCCCCACGCCCACATGTCGGCGGGCGGCCCGGCCGCCTCCCCGTTGATACGTTCGGGCGACAGGTACGCCGGGGTGCCGATGGGCGACCTGGTGGTCGTGGCGGCGGCGTCCATCAGCCGGGACACCCCGAAGTCGATCACCCGCGGCCCGTCGAGGCTGAGCAGCACGTTGCCCGGCTTGAGGTCGCGGTGCACGACCCCCGCCCGGTGGATCGCGCCCAGGGCGGTGGCGGTGCCGATGGCCAGCCGGTCGAGCGAGCCACCGCGTCGCGGCCCCTTTTCGACCACGTGCTCGCCCAGCGAGGGGCCTTCGACGTACTCGCTGACCAGGTAGGGCCGGTCGCCGTCGAGGTCGGCGTCGAGGAGCTGGGCGGTGCAGAAGGCCGCGACCCGGCGCACCGCCTCGGCCTCGCCGAGGAACCTGCGCCGTACGACGGGATCCTTCGACAGGCTCGCGTGCAGCAGCTTGACCGCGACCTGCGCCCCGGACGCCGAGTGGCCGAGGAAGACGACGCCCTGGCCGCCCTGTCCGAGCCTGCGCGTGAGCTGGTAGTCCCCCAGCCGTCGCGGGTCATCAGCACGAAGCTCGGACATAGGCCGCCATTATGACATCGCCTCCAGAAGGGCGGCGTACTCGTCGAGGACGGGCAGCACGACGTCCGCGGGCCCGCTCGGCAGGGTGGCCACCGCCTCCTCGACGCCGAGCCCGGCGAGGTGGTCCAGCTTCTCCCTGGTGGGCCGCGTCCCGAACGGGATCACCCTGGCAGCCTCCGGCCGCCCGGCCTTCTCGCACGCCTCGCGCAGCGCGGGCAGCGCGTCCTTGACGCCCTTGCCGCCGATCGGCAGCCAGCCGTCGCCGTACTCGGCGATGTGGGCGAACAGCTTGGGCCCGGCGGCGCCGCCGAGGTAGACGGGCAGGTCGTGCGCGGGTTTGGGCCACGACCAGGACGGTTCGAGTCCTTCGGCGGAGGCCACCTCGTCCCGCCAGAAGGCCCGCATGGCCAGCACGTTGCGCCGGGCGACCGCGCGCCGCCGCCCGTACGGCACGCCGTGGTTCTCGATCTCCTCGACGTTCCAGCCGAATCCGACGCCGACCACCACGCGCCCGCCCGACAGGTGGTCGAGGGTGGCGAGGGCCTTGGCGGTCACGATCGGGTCGCGCTGGGCGGCCAGCAGGATGCCGGTGCCGAGGCGCAGCCGCCGGGTGGCGGCGGCGGCGAAGGAGAGCGCGACCAGCGGGTCGAGCGTGCGTTTGTACTCCTCGGGCAGCTCGGCCTGCCCTCCGGCGGGCGGCGTGCGGCGGCTGACCGGGATGTGGGTGTGCTCGGGCAGGTAGAGCGAGTCGAACCCGCGCTCCTCGGCCGCCGCCGCGAGGTCCTGGACGGGCATGGCCAGATCCGTGGCGAACATCGTGACACCCAGCCTCATACGCACTCCTCATGTCAACCAAGCGATTGCTCGGCTAAGATTTCCAGGGTAGCTTGCAAGGCGACGTCCGCGGAAAGAGGTTCCCGGTGAAGTTCTCTATCTTCCTGAACCCGCAGATTCCAGGCTCTGGATACGCGGCCGAGGAGAACGCCAAGGCACGGCGTCCCATCGGACGCGACACCGAGTCGTATCAGCGGCTGCTGCACGAGGTGCGGGAGATAGCCGTCCACGCCGACCAGATCGGGTTCGACGCGCTGATGATGACCGAGCATCACTTCCACTCGGAGGGGATGGAGTTCTCGGTCAATCCGCTGATGTTCCTCACCGACCTCGCCGCGCGGACCGAGCGCATCCTGCTCGCCCCGCTCGGCATGGTGCTGCCCGCCTGGGACCCGATCAGGGCCGCCGAGGACGTGGCGCTGCTCGACCAGTTCAGCAAGGGCCGCCTGCGGCTGGGCGTGGCCCGCGGCTACCAGAACCGCTGGATGAACGTCCTCGGCCAGCGCTGGCAGGCGGCCGCCGCCCGGTCCGACGGCTCGGCCTCGGACACCCGGAACTTCGACGTCTTCGGCGAGGTGCTGAAGATCATGAAGATGGCGTGGACGCAGGAGACCCTCCGCTACAAGTCCGACGTGCTGGACTACGAGGTGCCGTACCCCTACGACGGTATCGAGGGCTGGCCCGCGATGGAATGGACCAAGACCTTCGGGGCCCCCGGCGAGGTGTCCGACGACGGGAAGATCCAGGCCGTCTCCGTCTGCCCGCGGCCGTACCAGAATCCGCATCCGGAGTTGTGGCAGCCGTTCACGATCTCCGACCGTTCGGTCATCAGGGCCGCGCAGGAGGACATCCTGCCGTGGATGTTCACCCCCAACCCCGACGACCACGCCGCCAAGGCCAAGCTCTACCAGGAGGAGTCGGCCAGGCAGGGCCGCGACTACAAGCTCGGCGAGCACACCGGCATCCTCAAGATCGTCGGCATCGCGGACACCACCGAGGAGGCGATCAACACCTTCGGGCGCAGCATCCCCAAGGACTTCGCCGCCTTCTTCGGCCCGTTCGGCTACCTGGAGGTGCTGCGCAAGAAGGAGGACGAGAAGCACAAGCCCATCTCCCCCGAGAAGGGCGACGCCAAGCGCATGAACGACGTGGAGATGGCGCTGTTCGGCACGCCCGACGACGTCAAGCGCGGCATCCAGCGCATGCTCGACCGGATGCCGGACCTGGAGTGGTTCGGCCTGTACATGCAGGGGCAGCAGGGCGTGCTCCCGCTGGACACGGTCAAGCGCAACCTGGAGCTGTTCGCCACCAAGGTCGCCCCGGAGTTCCGATGAAGATGTGGCTGGGGGCCTCGTTCGTCCCGGCGGACCAGTACGTGGAGCTGGCGCGGGCGGCCGAACGCTGCGGCTTCGACACCTTCACGCTGTCGGACCACCTCTTCTACGCCGACTTCGCCTCGCGGTACCCGTACTCGCGGTCGGGCGCGCCCCGCTGGACCGCCGAGACGCACTGGCCCGACGTGTGGGTGACGATCGGCGCGATGGCCGCGGTGACCACGACGCTGCGCTTCTCGCCGAACGTCTACATCGCCCCGGCCCGCGATCTGTTCACCGTGGCCAAGCTGGTCTCCACGGCGGCCGTGCTGTCGCGGGAACGGGTGACGTTCGGGGTCGGGGTGGGCTGGTGCGAGGAGGAGTTCGTCGGCACCGGCCAGGACTTCCACACCCGGGGCCGCCGCCTCGACCGGATGTTGCCCGAGCTGCGCGCCCTGTGGTCCGGCGAGACGGTCACCCTGGACGGCCTGCCGCCCCTGTCCATCTCCCCGACCCCGGCCGGGCCCGTACCCGTCTACGTGGGCGGCGACAGCGAGGCGGCCCTGCGCCGCGCCGCCCGTTTCGGCGACGGCTGGCTCGGCAACCGCATCTACACCGAGGAGCAGCTCGACCCGGTGCTCGACACGCTCCGCCGCCACCTCGACGAGAACGGCAGGACGGGCCCGTTCGACATCGTCGCGCCGCTGGCCGTGCTGCCGGACGCCGAGACCTACCGCCGCTTCGCCGCCAAGGGCGTGACCGCCACCCTCGCCGCGCCCTGGTGGCTGGCCACCCCCGAGGAGAAGGCCCGGTACGGCGAGGACACCCTCGACCTCAAGATCGCCACCATGGAACGCTTCGCCGAAGAGATCATCGCCAAACTCTGACCCAGGCCCACGCCCCCGGCCGCCGAGGCCGGGGGCGGGGTGGCGGGCGTTCACCCCGTGGGCGGGGCGGCGCCGCCCTCCGTCAGGTTGGCCATGATCCGCCGCAGCATGCCCGTGACCTGCCCGATCTCCTCCTCCGAGAAGCCCGAGAAGACCTGGCGGCTGACCCCGCCGAAGATCGGCGGCAGGCGGGGCACCAGCGCCATCCCCTCGTCCGTCAGCTCGATCACCACCGAACGCCGGTCCTCGGCCCGCCGGACCCGCCGCAGCAGCCCCTTGGCCTCCAGCCGGTCCAGCAGCCGGGTCATCCCCGCCGTGTCCGTGCCGAGCCGGCCCTTCAGCACGCCGGGCGTGCTCTGCCCGCGCGCGGCGTGCAGCAGCAGCGCCGCCTGCTGCGCGGTGAGCCCGAGCGGGGCCAGCCGCCGTTCGGTCTCGGTGTTGAGCTCCCGCCCCACCTGCACGAGCAGCGACCCGCCGCCCAGCACCAGCTCGAACGGGGACGTCGGCACACCATCGTCGGTCACGCCCCCAGAATAGCTGGCAAAGGCATTTACTGTCGCGACAGCTATCACTTATCGTCGAACCCATGGACACTTCTGCTCACATCATCGTCGTGGGAGGCGGCATCGGCGGGTTATCCCTGGCCCAGGGCCTGCGCCAGGCCGGCTTCGAGGTCACCGTGTTCGAACGCGACCCCTCGCCCGGCCACCGCCCCCAGGGCTACCGCATCAGCCTCAAGGAGACCGGCGCGCGGGCGCTGCGGGCGTGCCTGCCCGCACACCTCCACGACCTGGCCGTGGCCACCTCCATCCGCCCGGCCACCCGCATGACCTTCATGGACACCCGCCTGGTCCCCAAATTCTCCAAGGACATCCCTCCGCAGCTCCCCGGCGTGGACGGCCTCGGCGTCAACAGGCTCACCCTGCGCGAGATCCTCCTGTCCGGCCTCGACGTACGCTTCGGCACCGAGTTCACCCGGTACGAACCGCTGCCCGGCGCGGCCGTCCGCGCCCGCTTCGCCGACGGCTCCACGACCGACGGCGACCTGCTGGCCGGCGCGGACGGCGTCGCCTCCCGCGTACGCGCCCAGCTCCTCCCCGAAGCCGTCGTGGACCGGCTCGACTGGGCCCTGTACGGCCGGACCGACCTCACCCCCGCCCTGCTGGCCGCCACACCCCCGGACCTGGTCGACAGCTTCAACCGCGTCACCGCCGGCGACCACACCGCTCTGTCCGTCGCCACCTGCCGCCCCTTCACCCCCGTGGACGAGGCCGCCGCCCGCCACGCCCCCGGCCTGGAGCTGACCGACGTCCCCGGCTACTTCTCCTGGACGCTGACCGCCCCGGGCCCCCAGCCCGAGCACACCACGCCCGCCGACCTGCACCGGCTCGCCCTCGCCACGGTCGCCGGCTGGCACGAGGGTGTACGCCGGATCGTCGAGCAGGCCGACCCCGAGGCGACGTTCCTGGTCCGCACCCACTCGGCCAGACGCGTACGCCCCTGGGACGAGCCAGCGGTGACCCTGCTCGGCGACGCCGTCCACAGCATGAGCCCGGGACGCGGCGAGGGCGCGAACGTCGCGCTGCGCGACGCCCACACCCTGACCGCGCGCCTGGCCGCGGCCGCCGCCGAGGGCCGCCCGCTCGCCGAGGCGAAGTCGGCCTACGAACGCGCCATGCTCGACTACGCGTTCACCGCCGTCGAAGCCTCGTTGCGGCAGCCCTTCGCCCCCTTCGCCCGCCCCGGCCGTCCCCCGGCGGGCTGAACCGGGCCGGGGTTACGGAACGGGGTCGCGAGGACGATAGCCTCGTGCCGTGCTGGAAAAGATCGCAGCCACCCGATATGTGACCCCGCTGCGGGAGGGCGGGTCGCTGCCCGGAGTCGTCGAGGCCGATGACCTCGGCACGTACGTCGTGAAGTTCCGCGAGGCGGGCCAGGGCCGTCGTGTGCTCGTCGCGGAGATCATCGCCGCCGAGCTGGGCCGCCGGCTCGGGCTGCGCACCCCCGAGCTCAAGCTCATCGACCTCGACCCGCAGCTGGGCATCCGGGAGCCCGACGAGGAGGTCCAAGACCTGCTCAAGGCCAGCACCGGCCTCAACCTGGCGATCGACTTCCTGCCCGGCGCGCTCGGGTTCGACCCGCTCGGCTGGATCCCCGACCCGGTGTTCGCCTCCAGGGTGGTGTGGTTCGACGGCCTGATCCACAACGTCGACCGGAGCTGGCGCAACCCCAACCTCCTGGTCTGGCACCGCGACACCTGGCTCATCGACCACGGCGCGGCCCTGTGGTTCCACCACAACTGGCGCACGGCCGACCCGCAGCGCGTGTTCGACGCCGGCGACCACGTGCTCGCGCCGTTCGCGCCCGACGTGGAGGGCGCGGGCGACGACCTGGCCGGGCGGATCACCCGCGAGCTGCTCGACGAGGTGACGGCCCTGGTGCCGGACGAATGGCTCGACGACGAGCCGGGGTTCGACTCGGCGGGGGCCGTGCGCGAGGCTTACGCCGACCATCTGCTGCGGCGCGCGCACGGGCCGCGCGAGTGGCTGAAACGCGGCCCGGCGAAGGATCGCGGCACGTCCGGGCCCGGGTCGGTCGGCCAGTTCTGGCGGGGAGGCAGCCGGTGACCAGAGACGTCTACGAGTACGCGGTGATCCGCGTCATGCCCAAGGTCGAGCGCGGCGAGCTGATCAACGCCGGCGTGTTGCTCTACTGCCAGCCGCGCGACTACCTGTGTGCCCGCGTCCAGCTCGACCCCGCCCGCCTGCGCGCCCTCGACCCGGGTGCCGACGTCGACGGGGTGCGCAACGCGCTCAGCGCGTACGAGCTGGCCTGCGGCGACCGGCCGGGCCCTCTCGCCGCCGAGCCGCTGGGCGGCCGGTTCCGCTGGCTGACCGCGCCGCGCAGCACGATCGTCCAGACCGGCCCGGTGCACGCGGGGCTCACCGCCGACCCCGACACCGAGCTGGCCCGGCTCTTCGACAAGCTGGTACGCCTCTGACCGCACGCCCGCCGCCCGTCCGCGCGGGCGGGACGGCGCTCCGCTAGAACAACACGGACATGAAGGTGTCGACCTCGCGGAACCCCACCTTGCGGTAGACGGCCCGCGCCGAATGGTTGAAGTCGTTGACGTAGAGCGACACCACGGGGGCGAAGCAGCTCATCGCCGCCTCCACGACCGCCGCCATGCCCGCCACCGCGTGGCCCTTGCCGCGCAGCTCGGGGGCCACCCACACACCCTGGATCTGGCAGGCCTGTGGCGTGACCGCCCCGACCTCCGCCTTGAACACCACCCGGCCGTCGTCGATGCGCGCGTAGGAGCGGCCGATGCGGATCAGCTCGGCCACCCGGGTGCGGTAGAGCGCGCCTCCGTCGCCGAGATTGGGCGAGACGCCCACCTCCTCGGTGAACATCGCCACGCACGCCGGCAACACGATCTCGAACTCCTCCGGCCGCACCCGACGCACCAGCGGATCGGCCGGTACGGGCGGCTTGGCGGAGGTCGCCATGACCGGCTGCGCCCACCGGATGGCGCGCGCCCTGCCCCAGTGCGGCTCCAGCCGCTCCCACAGCAGGGACACCGCCTCGACCGGCCCCACGATGGACGAGCACCTGCGCCCCTGCTTGCGCGCACGGTCCGCGAAGGCGTGCACGGCCTCGGGGCCGGCGTTGACCGGCACCATGTTGGCTCCGGCGTAACAGAGCGACACGAGCCCGCCGCGCGGCCCGAACCCCCACATCTGCCCGCCGAGACGCGCCGGGTTGAGTCCGACGGCCCGCACCCGGGAGGAGACGAAGACGTTGGCGACCGGATCGCAGTCAAGCAGGGCGAGAACTTCGTCCCGGTCGCTGTCGTCGAGCACGCGCGACGCCGATGTACGCAGCATCACATGGTCAGACTACGCGAACGACCCCCGATTAGCTCAACGGGTGAGCACGTCGGTGAGCCGATCGTGACCCGGCACGCCTCCTGACGCCATGTGGGCGGCCGGACTCGGGTCCGGAAGGGCCGCGCAGGACACGGTCCGCGCCGGAAGCGTGCCGTCGGCCAGGTACGCCGCGAGGTAGCCGTCCACGCACCGGTTGCCGGCCAGCGACACGCCGTGGTTGCCGCCCTCGTCGATCACCATGCCCGCCCGCGGGAATCTCCGGTGCATGGCCAGCGCCCCCCGCAACGGCGTCGCCGCGTCGTCGCGCGACTGCAACATCAGGACCGGCGGCAACTTCGGCGAGGCGTGCACCGCGACCGGCGTCCCGCCCCTCACCCTCCAGAACGCGCAGGGCGCGTTGAACCAGGCGTTCGGCCAGGTCAGGAACGGCGCCCGGCGGTGCAGCGCGGTCATGTCGGTCCGCCACCTGGTCCAGTCGCGCGGCCAGGCCGCGTCGCGGCACTGCACGCCGAGGTAGACGGCGTAGCCGTTCTCGTCGTCGGCGTCGTTCTTGCCGCGCCGGTTGTAGGAGTCGACCAGCGGCTTCACGTCGCCCTTGCGGACGTAGGCGGACCAGGCCCGCGCGAACTCCGGCCACACCCGGTCGGTGTACCCGGCCAGGGTGAAGGTGTCGTCGAGCTCGCTCGGCCCGACCACGCCGCCGGCCGCGCGGGTGCGCAGGCGGTCGCGCATGGCGTAGTAGGCGAACGAGGTCTGCTTCAGCGTGCCGCCCAGCCGGTAGACGTCGTTGTGGCGGGCCGTCCAGGCCAGGAAGGCGCGGTGGCGGCGTTCGAAGGCGACGTCCTGGCCCAGGTTCGACCGGTACCAGACGCCTCCGGGGTCGACCGTGCTGTCCATGACGAGCCGTCTGACCCGCTGCGGGAACAGGGTCGCGTAGACGGCGCCGAGGTAGGTGCCGTACGAGTAGCCCAGGTAGCTGATCTTCTCCTCGCCCAGCGCCGCCCTGATGGTGTCCATGTCCCTGGCCGAGTTCTCGGTCGTCAGGTGGGGCAACATCCAGGCCCAGAAGTCACCGCAGCTTGCGGCGTACTCGTTCGCCCTGGCCAGGAGCCTGGTCTCGTCGGCCGCCGAGTGCGGCACCGCGTCCGGCCGCGGCGCGCGGTAGTAGGTGCCGGGGTCCACGCAGTGGAGGGACGGCTCGCTGCCGCCGACCCCGCGCGGGTCGAACCCGACGACGTCGTAGCGTTCACCCAGCCGGTTCGGCAACCCGTTCGAGACGAACTCGGTCAGGTCCCGGCCCGAGGCCCCCGGCCCGCCCGGATTGATCAGCAGCGTGCCGAGATGGTTGCCGTCCCTGGACACCTTGGCCTTGATGCGGTTGATCGCCAGCTTGATCGACTGCCCCCAGGGGTCGTGGTAGTCGAGCGGCACGCGTACGGTGGCGCACTCCAGGTTCGCCGGGAGCGTCTTGCCCTCCTTCGCCTGGCAGGGCCCCCAGTCCACCTCCTGCGCCCCCAGAGCCACGCCCCTGCCGGCCGACGCCACACCGTCCGCGCTGACCACCCCGGCGACCAGCACCGCGATGCCGACGGCAACACTGAATACCCGCTTCACCCAGCCCCTCCCCCATGTCATGGCCCTGCGATGCTCCCGCGAGCAACCGGGTCATGACTCTGGGTATGGGGAAACACTTGCCACTTTGTAATGGGCCCATTGCTACGGGTGACCGGGCCGTCGGGGCACTCAGCCCACGGTCACCTGCGGGCCGGAGACGTCGTCGTCGTCGAGGTCGACCTCGACGCCCATCTCGTCGGCCAGCCGCAGCGCCTCCTCGATCAGCGTCTCGACGATCTGCGACTCGGGCACGGTCTTGATGACCTCGCCCTTGACGAAGATCTGGCCCTTGCCGTTGCCGGACGCGACGCCGAGGTCGGCCTCCCGGGCCTCACCGGGGCCGTTGACCACGCAGCCCATGACGGCCACCCGCAGCGGGACCTTGAGCCCCTCCAGGCCCGCCTGGACCTGCTCGGCCAGCGTGTAGACGTCTACCTGGGCCCGGCCGCACGACGGGCAGGAGACGATCTCCAGCCCCCGCTCGCGCAACCCCAGTGACTCCAGGATCTGGGCGCCGACCTTGACCTCCTCGACCGGAGGCGCGGACAGCGAGACGCGGATGGTGTCGCCGATGCCCTCGGCCAGCAGCGCGCCGAACGCCACGGCCGACTTGACCGTGCCCTGGAAGGCGGGGCCGGCCTCGGTGACGCCGAGGTGGAGCGGGTAGTCGCACTTGGCGGCGAGCAGCCGGTAGGCGTTGATCATCACGACCGGGTCGTTGTGCTTGACCGAGATCTTGATGTCCCTGAACCCGTGCTCCTCGAACAGTGAGCACTCCCACAGCGCGGACTCCACCAGCGCCTCGGGCGTGGCCTTGCCGTACTTCTGGAGCAGGCGGGGGTCGAGCGAGCCGGCGTTGACGCCGATCCTGATCGGCACGCCATGGTCGGCGGCCGCCCTGGCGATCTCGCCCACCTTGTCGTCGAACTTCTTGATGTTGCCGGGGTTGACGCGGACCGCCGCGCAGCCTGCCTCGATGGCCGCGAACACGTACTTCGGCTGGAAGTGGATGTCGGCGATGACCGGGATCTGCGACTTCTTCGCGATGATCGGCAGCGCGTCCGCGTCGTCCTGCGACGGGACGGCCACGCGCACGATCTGGCAGCCGGACGCGGTCAGCTCGGCGATCTGCTGCAACGTCGCGTTGATGTCGGCGGTGACCGTCGTCGTCATCGACTGGACGGAGACGGGCGCGTCGCCGCCCACGGGAACGCTGCCGACCATGATCTGGCGGGAGTGCCGGCGTTCGGCGAGCGGCTTGGGGCGGACCGTCGGGATGCCAAGTGCTACAGAAGACATTTCTACCCTTAGGTGTGACGACGCTACCCAGTCTAGGTAGCTAGAAGGACTGCCCGGCTGTGAGTTCGGCCGCACGTGCCCGGGCCCAGGCGTCGGCGGCCAGCACCTCCTCCACGCTGGAGGCCGGGGTGACGCGGTGCTCCTCGACGACCTTGGCGACGGTGTCGACGATCGCGGGGAAGCGCAGGCCGCCCCTGCTGAACGCCTCGACGCAGGTCTCGTTGGCGGCGTTGTAGACGGCGGGCGCGGTGCCGCCCTCGGCGCCGACGTGCCTGGCCAGCGCGACGGCCGGGAAGGCGGTGTCGTCGAGCGGCTCGAAGGTCCAGGTGTGGGCCTTGGTCCAGTCGACGGGCCTGGCCGCGCCCGGCACGCGGGCCGGGTGGGCCAGCGCGAGCGCGATCGGCAGGCGCATGTCGGGCGGGCTGGCCTGGGCGATGGTGGAGCCGTCGACGTACTCGACCATGGAGTGGATCACGGACTGCGGGTGGACCACCACCTCGATACGGTCGAAGCCGAGGTCGAACAGCAGGTGGGCCTCGATGACCTCAAGCCCCTTGTTGACCAGGGTGGCGGAGTTGATGGTGATGACGGGGCCCATGGACCAGGTGGGGTGGGCCAGCGCCATCTCGGGCGTGACGTCGGCCATCTCCTCGCGCTTCATGCCCCTGAACGGGCCGCCGCTGGCGGTGATCACGAGCTGCCGGACGCCGGACGGGTCGTAACCGCCGGGGCCGGCGGCCCACAGGCACTGTTGCAGCGCCGAGTGCTCGGAGTCGACCGGGAGGATCTGGCCCGGCCTGGCCAGCCGCTTGACCAGCGGCCCGCCGATGATCAGGGACTCCTTGTTGGCCAGCGCGAGTGCGCGGCCCGCCTCCAGCGCGACCAGCGTCGAGGTCAGGCCCAGGGCGCCGGTGATGGCGTTGAGCACGGTGTCGCACTGCCAGGCCGCGACCTCGGCGACGCCCTCGTGGCCGCCCAGCACGACGGGGGACGCCCCGCGCGCGGCCAGCGCCTCCTTCAGCGCCGGGACGGCGGCGGCGTCGGCCACCGCGACGACCTCCACGTCGAACGCGGCCGCCTGCGCGGCCAGCACGTCGACCCGGCCGCCCCCGGCCGCGAGCCCGGCGACCTTGAACCCGCCAGGGTTGGCGGCGATGACGTCGAGGGCCTGAGTGCCGACCGAGCCGGTGGAGCCGAGCACGACGACGGAGCGGAGGGTCTTTGCATGCACCCGTCCATTGTCCCCGCTGCCGGGGGCTGCCGGGCACGTGAGGGGCCCAAGAGCCCGATCTCGCTTCTTATGTGACGCGAGATAATGCAAGCCATTTATGCCTGAATATCGCTATATCGGAATGCGCATTTCTTGAGAAATCCCGATAATCGTGCGGCTACCTTCCAACCCCGGATCCGGTTTCGGGAGGTTACGTAATGCACCGCAGATTTGCCCTGCTCCCCCTCCTCGCCCTGGCCGCCGGGGGCCTCGCCCCGCTCCCCGACCCCGCGGCGCAGCGGCCGAACCCGGCGAACCCGTCGCTGGCACCCCATGGCAGGCCCCGCCCACGGGCGGCCGGAGCGGCGGACGGCAGTCCCGGGCGGCCGCGAGCTCCGGCGCCCCCTGGAACGGCGGCGGCGCCGTCGTACGGACCACCGGCCGTGTCTTCTTCACCTATCAGGGGCGCGGCGCCTCGTGCTCGGGCTCGGCGGTGACCAGCGCGAACAAGAGCGTGGTGCTGACCGCCGGCCACTGCGTCAAGATGGGCGGCGCGAGCGGCGGCGCCTGGATGCCGAACCTCAACGAGTCGACCGGTCTCGGCACGCAGAATTCCGTCAACAGTTTCACATACAACTTCGCCCTCAACTGGATGTTCGGCCCATATTTCGGAAACGAAGCCCAGGCCGTCTACCAAGCCGCGCAAAACACCAACGCAGTCTGATCAATTTACGGAAAGTAGCCACAAGAACACATCTCGTGGTGCACACTCGGGGGCCATGACTCTGAGCAACCCCCTGCTCGCGGCCGCTCCGCTGATCGCGGGGTTGATGGGACCGACGATCCTCGGCGCGGTCCCAGGCCAGCAGCAGGTTGATCGTCCCGCCGCCGTGCAGCACTCCGCGGCCCGGGAGGCCTTGGTGGTCGAGCACGAGGCCGCCCGCGGCGACGCCGAGCAGCGGCGCGTGCTCGGCTACTGGACCCCGCAGCGCATGGCGGCGGCCCTTCCCATCGGCCTGCTCGACACCGTGACCGACGGCCGCGGCCTGCTCGACCCCGTCACCGGCGACCTGCTCAGCGGCATGACCCGGCACGGCGGCGTACAGGCGAGGCCGGACGTGTCCGGTGGCCACACCGAGATCAACCTGGGCCGCCGGCATCAGGCGTCGTCCAGGCCGCAGGCCAGCACGATCGGCTCGCGCTGGAGCACCGGCGGGGCCGTGACCAGGACCACCGGCCGGGTGTTCCTGACGCTGGCGGGCGCCGACTTCGTCTGCTCGGCCAGCACGGTCAGCAGCGCCAGCAAGGACCTCGTCGTCACCGCCGGCCACTGCGTCAAGGACGGCCAGGGCGAATGGGCCGAGAACTGGACGTTCGTCCCCGGCTACGGCAGGGGCGGCGAGCAGCCCTACGGCCAGTACGCGGCCCGCCGCATGTTCGTCGCCGCGCCCTGGTCGCGTTCCGCCGACGACAACCACGACGTGGGCATGGTCGCCCTGACCACCTCGGGCGGCCGGCACGTCGCCGACGTGGTGGGCACCCAGGACATCGCCTTCAACGCCCGGCGCGGCGGCCAGACCTACGGCTTCGGCTACCCGGCCGACCCGCCCTACGACGGCGACCGGCTGGTCTACTGCGCGGGGCGGCTGCGCGACGATCCGTACAAGCAGACGCACGACCAGGGGCTCGGCTGCGCCATGACGGCCGGGTCGAGCGGCGGCCCCTGGATGTCCGACTTCGACCCGATGACCGGACGCGGCACGATCACGTCGCTGAGCAGCTTCAAGTACAGCGACGACCAGCACACCATGTACGGCCCGTACTTCGGCGAGGCCGCCAAGGCGGTCTACGCGACCGCCGAACGCGCCTGAGACCGGCGCCCGGCGGCCCGCCACGGCGTTTCACGGAACCCCCGTGCCCTCCTGGCCCGGGGGTTCCCGGGTTTCAGAGCGACAGGCCGGTCAGCACCATGACCTTCTCGTAGGTCAGGTCCTCCATGGCCGAGTGCACACCCTCGCGGCCGATGCCGGAGTCCTTCACCCCGCCGTACGGCATCTGGTCGGCCCGGTACGACGGCACGTCACCGATGATCACGCCGCCGACCTCCAGCTCCCGGTTGGCCCGGAACGCGGCGTCGAGGGAACGGGTGAACACGCCGGCCTGAAGGCCGTACTTGGAGTCGTTCACCATCGCGTACGCCTCGTCGATCGAGGCGGCCGGCTGGAGGATCATGACCGGGCCGAAGACCTCTTCGCAGGCCACCTTGGCGTCGTGCGGGACGTCGGCCAGCACCGTCGGCGCGACCGTGGCGCCCTCGCGGGTGCCCCCGGCCAGGACGCGGGCGCCGCCGGCGACCGCCTCCTTGACCCACTGCTCGACGCGCTCGGCGGCGGCCTCCGACACCAGCGGCCCCACCTGCGTCTTCTCGTCGGCGGGGTCACCCGTCACGAGCCCGGCCACGGCCGGCAGCAGCCGCTCGACGAACGCGTCGTAGACCGGCTGCTCGACGATCACCCGCTGGACGGCGATGCAGCTCTGACCGGCCTGGTAGTTGGAGAACAGGGCGACGCGCTGCGCGGCCCAGTCGAGGTCGGCGTCGGCGAGCACGACGGCCGCCGCGTTGCCGCCCAGCTCCAAGGTCACGTGCTTGCGCGGCACCTGGTCGGCGATGGAGTAGCCGACGGGCGCGGAGCCGGTGAAGGAGACCACGGGCAGGCGGGGGTCGTCCACGAGGGCGGCGGCGCGCTCGTTCTGGACGGGCAGCACCGAGAACATGCCCGCGGGCAGGTCGGTCTCGGCCAGGATCTCGCCGAGGACCAGCGAGGACAGCGGCGTGGCGGGGGCGGGCTTGACGATGATCGGGGCGCCGACGGCGATGGCGGGCGCGACCTTGTGGGCGACCAGGTTCAGCGGGAAGTTGAACGGGGTGATCGCCAGCACCGGCCCCTTGGGCACGCGGGAGACGTAGGCGAGGCGGCCCGCGGCGGCCGGCTCGGTGTCGAGCCGCTGCGCCTGGCCCGACCAGCGGCGGGCCTCCTCGGCGGCGAAGCGGAACGTGGAGACGGCCCGGTTGACCTCGCCGCGGGCCCAGAAGATCGGCTTGCCGTTCTCGGCGGTGATCAGGTGGGCGATCTCGTCGGCCCGCTCGGCCAGCCGGCGCGAGACGTGGGCCAGGGCCTCGGCACGTACGTGCACGGGCAGCGCGGCGGCCTCGCGCGAGACCGCGTGCGCGGCCGCGACGGCCTCCTCGACCTGGGCATCGGTCGGTACGGAGTACCGGCCGACCGCACGACCGTCATGGGGATTGGTCACGGTGAGATCGGTTTCGCCGGTGGCGGGCCGGCCGGCAAGCCAGAAGGTACGCACGTCCATACCCACGACGTTATGCCAAGCGGGAGACCGGGGATTTACACCACGGTGCACAAGACTCCCATGAGCGCTCACCGTTAAGTACAAGCTCTGGTGTATACCCATGATGTAACGGAAGTAGACCCAATTCGGGATGTTTACCATGCGGAGTGGTTTGAGCGATCTCCGCCATGGCTAAGTCATCGGGTGCGGGTCTCCAGCGCGGTGGGCCCCCGACTCAGAAAGGCGTGGGCCCCGTGACCGAACAGCGTGAGGTCACAAGGACGCTGAGCTCCTTGGTCGCTGGGGAGAGCTCCTTGGTCGCTGGGGAGGTCGCATGACCTCGACGCCGCTGGGTCTTCAGGGCGCCTACCTGCTCGGCGAACGCGCCACTCACGACGAACTCCGCTCCCGCCTGCTCGACGTGGCCGTCAACCTGCTCCGGAGCGAGGGGCCCGACAGCCTGACCATGCGCCGGATCGCGGCCGAGGCCGGCTGCACCACGACGGTCATCTACACGATGTTCGGCAACCGGGAGGGCCTGGCCGAGGCGTTGTACCTGGAGGGTTTCGAGCGTTTCCGCCGGTTTCTGGAGGCGGTCCCGCAGCGGCGCAACCCCCTGGAGTACCTGACCGCGCTCGGCCCCGCCTACCGCCAGGCGTGCCTGACCGAGCCGGGTTACTACAGCCTGATGTTCGAACGGGCCATCCCCGGCTTCGAGCCCAGCGAACGGGCCAGGACCCTCGCCCGCGCCGCGCTGAACATCCTCGACCGGGTGATCGCCGACTGCATCTCGGCCGGTTACCTCGTGCCGACCCAGCCGCGCAAGATCGCCGACGCGCTGTGGGCCGCCGCGCAGGGCGCGATCAGCCTCGAACGGGCCGGCCACCTGCGGGACGATCGCACGTACGAGGCGGTCACGCTGGCCACGATCTGCTGCTACCTGGTGGACAAGGACAGCCTGCCGTCCGCTCCCGGCCGCTGACCGTACCCGGGCCGGCGCCCGGGTCAGCGGCGGGCCGCCTCCAGGGCGAGCCAGAGTTCGGCGCGCACGCCCGGGTCGTCGAGGTCGCGGCCGAGGAGTTCGGCGACGCGGCGCATGCGGTAGCGCAGGGTGTGCCGGTGGATGCCGAGGCGCTGGGCGGCGGCGTCCCAGTGGCCGTTGCTGTCGAGGTAGGCGCGCAACGACTCGATGAGGTCGGCGCGGGAGCCGTAGGCGGTCAGGGGGGCCAGCAGCGCGCCGGAGAACGCGCGCAGGGCGTCGGCGTCCAGCAGTTCGAGCAGGCCCTGTCCGGCCAGGTCGGCGAAGCGCACCGGGCCGCCGTCGCTGCGGGCCAGCGCGCGGCGGGCCTGGTCGAGCCCGGAGCGCAGGCCGTCGTACCGGCAGGGTGAGCTGAGACCGACCGCCCCCTCCACCTCCCGCGCCACCTTCTCCGCCTGCGCCTCTGCCACCAGACAGACAACCACCGGCCCACCCTCGCCTTGGCCAGCACCCTGGTCGCCGTTGTCGAGCAGCGCCGTGAAGCCGTGGGGTTCCAGGGTCTCCAGCGCTCCCGCGCCCGCCGCCAGGACCACCAGCGGCTCGCCGGGCAGCCGGGCGCCGAGCGGCCCGACCACCGTGCGCGCCTGCTCCACGGCCCCGCCGAGCAGCAGCTCAAGGACGGCCGAACGCAGCAGCCGCCCGGCCTCCCGCTGGGCCCTGCCCTGCTCCATGGCGAGCGTGAGCAGCGAGCCGGCGGCGTTGATCACCGTGTGGGTCACCGGCGAGAAGGGCCTGCGGGCGCCGACCGCGAAGAAGCCGCGCGGCCGGGGACCGCCGCCGAGCGGCTGGATCACGATGTGCTCACCGGGCCCGGACAACGAGAGGCTGGCCGGCATGCGCTCCCCCGCCTGCGCACCCCCACGGGCCCGCTCCCCCGCCTGCACAGCCCCGCGAGCCCGCTCCCCCGCCTGCGCACCCCCGCGAGCCCGTTCCCCGGGCTGGGCACCGGCCTGCGGACGCTCACCGTCGCCGGCCGCCTCGGGCTGAGGCCGCCCGGGACCACCGGGACCCTCAGGACCACCGGGACCACCGCGGCCGCCGGAGCGCAGGCGGCGCAGTTCGGCCGCCACCACCGGCACGTCCGCGCCCCGGGTGGCATGGCGGACCTCGCCCGTCTCGTCGAGCAGGGCGGCCCAGCCGTCGATCTCCTTGGCCACCCGGTCGATGACCGCGTGCATGCCCTCCGGCCGCAGCGCCGCCCGCGTGAGCCGTCCCTGCGCGGCGAAGGCCCGGGTGATCTCGTCGTACTGCTCGGCCGCCAGCAACTCGCTGACCACCTTGCCGATCGCGATGAACGGCGTCTCGCGCGGCACCTCGAACAGCGGCAGCCCGGCCGCGTCGGCAGCCCGGACCAGGGCGTCGGGCACGTGCTCGTGGGAGAGCCCGACGCCGAAGCCGAGCCCGGCCACCCCACGGCCCACCAGCCGGGCGACATATCCAGTCAGGTCGCCTTCGAGGCGGATGCCCGTCGTCAGCAGCAGCTCCGCCCCCTCCAGGAACGGGGTCGGGTCCTCCAGCTCGCTGACCGCCACCCAGCGCACCGCCACGTCGAGCGCGTCGGGGGCCGCCGCGCCGGCCAGCGGACGCAAACCCATCCGTCGCACCACGGTGCGCAGCGAAGGTGCCATACGAGTTTGTCCATTCCGGCAAAGGCGAGCACCCCCAGTGTGCCATATCGACGTATCGGCGCAGGTGGGAGGCCGACGTAGCGTCGAGCACATGAGCATTCCCCAGGAGCGGCGCCTCGTGACCGCGATCCCAGGCCCCAAGTCGCAGGAGCTGCTGGCCCGCAAGCAGGCCGCCGTCCCGTCCGGCATCGGCACCACGCTGCCGGTTTTCGTCACCCGCGCCGGCGGCGGCATCGTGCAGGACGCCGACGGGAACTCTCTGATCGACTTCGGCTCCGGCATCGCCGTGACCAACGTGGGCAACTCCGCGCCGAAGGTCGTCGAGCGCGTCCAGAAGCAGGTGGCCGACTTCACGCACACCTGTTTCATGGTCACCCCGTACGAGTCGTACGTGCAGGTCTGCGAGAAGCTCAACGAGCTGACCCCCGGCGACCACGAGAAGCGTACGTTCCTGGTGAACTCGGGCGCCGAGGCCGTCGAGAACGCGGTTAAGGTCGCCCGCAGCGCCACCAGCAGGCAGGCCGTCGTGGTGTTCGACCACGGCTACCACGGCCGCACGCTGCTCTCGATGACCATGACCGCCAAGAACATGCCGTACAAGCAGGGCTTCGGCCCGTACGCGCCCGAGGTGTACCGGGTGCCGCTGGCCTACCCGTTCCGCTGGCCGACGGGCGCGGAGAACTGCGCGGAGGAGGCCGCCGCGCAGGCCATCGACCAGATCAACAAGCAGGTCGGCGCCGAGAACGTGGCCGCCGTGGTGATCGAGCCGATCGCCGGCGAGGGCGGCTTCATCGTCCCGGCGCGGGGTTTCCTGCCGAGGATCGCCGAGTTCTGCCGGGCGAACGGCATCGTGTTCGTGGCCGACGAGGTCCAGACCGGGTTCGCGCGCACCGGTGACCTGTTCGCCTGCGAGGACGAGGGCGTCGTGCCCGACATCATCTGCACCGCCAAGGGCATCGCGGGCGGCCTGCCGCTGGCCGCCGTGACCGGCCGCGCCGACCTGATGGACATGGTGCACGTCGGCGGCCTGGGCGGCACGTACGGCGGCAACCCGCTGGCCTGCGAGGCCGCGCTCGGCGTCCTGGAGACGATCGAGTCGGAGGACCTGGTCGCCAAGGCCCGCCGCATCGGCGAGATCATGCTCCCCCGCCTCCGGGCGCTCCAGGAGCGGTTCCCGGTGATCGGCGACGTGCGCGGGCGCGGCGCGATGATCGCGATCGAGCTGGTCGAGCCCGGGACGAAGAACCCCGACCCGGCCGCCGTCCAGGAGATCGTCAAGCGATGCCACGCCGAGGGCCTGGTGGTCCTGACCGCCGGCACGTACGGCAACGTGCTGCGTTTCCTGCCCCCGCTCGTCATGCCCGAGCACCTGCTTGAGGAGGGCCTGGGGATCTTGGAGAAGGCCATCTCCGCTCTGTAGCAAAGACCGAAAAATCGGGCATCCAGCTTGCGGCTGGATGCCCGATTTTGTGTGTGTAACAGATGTCACTCGGGTAGAGAATTCACCCTGGCTTGACGCTCAGCTAGACGATCACGGCCTCGGTCAGGGTTATAACGGATCCGGACATGCGGAGGGGCGATGGCAGCTGGGAGCGTGATGAACTGGGGTCCCACCAGAACGGCACGGAGTATGTTGACGTTCGACCCTGAGGGCCTGAGCCTGGCCCAGCGCGACGGCGACGCCTGCGTGGTCTGTCACAAGCGGTGGCCGCGGCCCCGGGTCCGCGTCGGCAAGCTGCCCGACAACTCCTCCGTGCTCGCCTGCACCGAATGCGCCGAGGCGCTCCTGCCCGCTCCCATGGCGACCGTGGTGGCCTTCCCGAGCCGCTAGCCGCGGCCCCCGGCCGTCAGCCGATGCCCGGCCGTCAGGCCGCCGCCGCGGCCTCGCGCAGGCCCCACGGCGAGCCGTACTCGCGCAGCAGGTCGAGGAACGGCACCGCGTCGAACGCCTCGGGGCCGAGCACGCCCTCGCCCTTCCACACCCCGGTCGCGACCAGCTCCAGCGCGACGACCGGGTGGATCGCCGTCTGCCACACGACGGCCTGGGAGCCGTACTCCCGCATCGACCACTCGTTGTCCACCACGTGGTACAGGTACACCTCGCGCGGCGAGCCGTCCTTGCCGGTGCCCTTGACCCACGTGCCCGCGCAGGTCTTGCCGCGCATGCGGGCGCCCAGCGTCGCCGGGTCGGGCAGGCTCGCGGCCACCATGTCGCGCGGCGCCACCTCCGCGCCGCCCACCCTGATCTTGTCGGCGCTGTCGAGGCCCAGCTTGCGCAGCGTCTTGAGCACGCCGATGAACTCCTCGCCGAGCCCGTACTTGAACGTCACCCGCCGGGCCGGGATCCACCTCGGGACCAGCAGCACCTCCTCGTGCTCGACGTTCACGCACTCCACGGGCCCGATGCCGTCGGGGAAGTCGAACACCTCCGGCTCGCTGAACGGCTCGGTGGTGCGCCACTGGCCGTCCTCCCAGACGACGGGCGGGTTCAGGCACTCCTCGATCGTGGTCCAGATGGAGAACGTGGGCGCGAAGTCGTAGCCGTCCACCACGAGGTTGGCGCCGTCCCGGATGCCGATCTCGTCGATCTCCTCGAACAGGTGGTCGGCGGCGTAGCGGGCGAACACGTCGGCGAGCCCCGGCTCGACGCCCATCCCGACCAGCGCGAGCCGGCCCGCGCCGCGCCACTCGCCGTCGCGCTCGAACTGCCGGTCGCCGAGCTTCACCCCGGGCTTGCGGTACGGCTCGCGCGGATGCGGCTTGGACAACGACATCGCCATGTCCAGGTAGTGGGCCCCGGCCTCCAGCGCGGCCTCGAACAGCGGCATGGTGAAGCGCGGGTCGACCGCGTTGAACAACACGTCACAGCGGTGCTCCCGGAGCGCCGCGGCGACCTGGTCCCGGTCGGAGGCGTCGAGCTGGATGGCGGTGAACCGCGGGTCGTCCACGGCGGCGACCGCGCGGGCCGCCCGGCTCTGTTGGGAGTCGGCCACCACGATGTGTTCAAAGAAATGTCGGCGGGCGGCGATGGGGACAACGGCGGAGCCGACGCCTCCGGCGCCGACGAGCATGATTCTCATGAAGAGACCATACTCACTGACTGGTCATTCAGTCGAATTTTTGGGCCGAGAACATGCAGGAAGAAGCTCCGGAGAACAGCGAGACGCCCCGGGACGGGGGGAAGGCCCGGGGCGTCTCGGCAGGCGCACCCGGGGGAAGAGCGCGCCCGCGATGGGGTCAAGCGGGGGGCTGCGATCTCACCTATCCGGCAAGCGCGTCCCACTGTTTGGCCCAGACGGCGTAATCAGTGCATTCCCCGTCCTCGCCGCGGCAATCCCCCGGCGGGCGGACGGCGAAGGCGACGCGGGCCAGCCGCTTGGCGTCGCCGACCCCGTAGACGTCGCAGATCGACTTGCCCCGGCCCTTGCACGCCTTGTCGTTGGCCGGGGCGAGGCCCACCCAGGAGGCGGCGTCACGCTGGGCGTCGGCCGAGGTCATCCAGGTCAGCCAGCGGTAGGCGCAGGTGGTGTCGGGCAGGTTGGCGCCGAGCATCCAGGAGTCGAGCCAGCCGGTGGTCTTCTTGGCGGCAACCGCCTTGACCGGTTTCCCGGCCTTCTCCAGCAGCAGGCGATAGTACGGTGTGGCCTGCGCGTAATCCAGCGACCCGGTGGCGAAGCCCTTGACCAGGTCGATCGGCTTCTTCCAGTAGGTGCGGTCCTTGTGCTGCCCGAGCAGCGCCACGGCCCGGTCGAACTGCGCCCGGCTCAGCTCGTACGGGTCCTTGACCGTGTTGTCGGTCAGCGCGGCGTCGGCGATCGTCATCGGGCTGTCGCGCAACGCGACCCGGTCGGAGGCGAACGCCCGATCCAGGCTCGCGCCCTTGACCTTGGCCGCGTCGTAGACGAACTCGTGGTAACCCCACAAATACGGCACTCCGTAGACCTTGCCGGACACCTCACCCATCTCGCGGAAGCGCTCGTCGAGGTCGTCGTAGCCGGCCACCTTGGCCGGGTCGACCGGCTGCACCTGCTTACGCGCGATCAGGTCGCCGGCCAGCACCGGGCCGGCCGAGATCACGTCGTAGGGGCGCTCGCCGACCTTGGCGGCCATCTCCTCGGCGGTGCGCACGGTGTCGAGCCGGGCGATGCGGCAGCCGGTCTCCTTCTCGAAGGAGCCGACCCAGTTGGCCTTGGGGCTGACGCCGCCGTACTCGGCGTAGCCGCGGTAGGTGAGGATCTGCAGCGTGCCGTCGCTCTGGGTGGCCGTGGGCGTGGGGGACGGCGTCGCCTTGGGGGTCGGGGACGTCGCGCCCGTGCCGGTGACCAGCGCCGCCACGGCCAGCGCCATGGCGGATGTGCGACGGCGTTTCACGATGTCCCCCCTTGTCCGGTGTGCTGGAGCTTACCGGGGACGGGACCGGGAGGGACGCCGGTCCCTCCCGGCCGTGAGGACGAGTTACCCGTTCGTGGGGAAGCCGAGGTTCACGCCGCCGTGCGAGGGATCCAGCCAGCGCGAGGTCACCACCTTCCCCCGCGTGTAGAAGTGCACGCCCTCACTGCCGTGCACATGCGTGTCGCCGAACAACGACGACTTCCACCCGCCGAAGCTGTAGAACGCCATCGGCACCGGGATCGGCACGTTGATCCCGACCATCCCGACCTCCACCTCGTGCTGGAAACGCCGCGCGGCGCCCCCGTCGTTGGTGAAGATGGCCGTGCCGTTGCCGTACACGCCCTCGTTGATCACCCGCAGGCCCTCCTCGTAGGAGGACACCCGCACCACCGACAACACCGGGCCGAAGATCTCCTCGGTGTGCGTCCGCGATCCCACCGGCACGTGGTCCAGCACCGTCGGCCCCAGCCAGAACCCCGAGCCCCGGCCGCCGAGCACCGCCGTCTCCCGGCCGTCCACCACCAGCTTGGCGCCCTCCTCGACACCGAGGTCGAGGTAGGAGGCGACCTTGTCGCGGTGGGCCTGGGTGACCAGCGGTCCCATCTCCGAGCGGGGATCGTCGCCGGGACCGACCACGAGCCGTTCCACCCGCTCGACGATCTTGCGTACCAGCTCGTCCCCGACCGGGTCCACCGCCAGCACCACCGAGATCGCCATGCACCGCTCACCCGCCGACCCGAACCCGGCCGACACCGCGGCGTCGGCCACCAGGTCCAGATCCGCGTCCGGCAGCACCAGCATGTGGTTCTTCGCCCCGCCCAGCGCCTGCACCCGCTTGCCGTGCGCGGCGCCGGTCTCGTACACGTACCGCGCGATCGGCGTCGACCCCACGAACGAGACCGCGGCCACGTCCGGATGCTCCAGCAGCCGGTCCACGGCCACCTTGTCGCCCTGCACGACGCTGAACACGCCGTCCGGCAACCCCGCCTCCTGCCACAGCCGGGCCATCAGCAGGGACGCCGACGGGTCCCGCTCCGAAGGCTTCAGCACGAACGCGTTCCCGCACGCGATCGCCACCGGGAACATCCACATCGGCACCATCGCCGGGAAGTTGAACGGCGTGATCCCCGCCACCACCCCGAGCGGCTGCCGCATCGAGTACGAGTCCACCCGTGAGGAGACCCCTTCGGAGAACCCGCCCTTGAGCAGATGCGGGATCCCGCACGCGAACTCCACCACCTCCAGCCCGCGCGCCACCTCCCCCAGCGCGTCGGCGTGCACCTTGCCGTGCTCGGCCGAGATCAGCGCGGCCAGCTCGTCCCGATGGGCGTCCATCAGCTCACGGAAACGGAACAGCACCTGCGCCCGCTTGACCAGCGAGGCGTCGCGCCAGGCCGGGAACGCCGCCGCCGCGGCCGCCACCGCCGCGTCCACGTCGGCCGCCGACGCCAGCGCGACGTGCCCGCTGACCTCGCCGGTGGCCGGGTTGAAGATCTCCGCGGTCCGGCCACCCCCGTCCGTCAGGGCGCCGTTGATCCAATGCTTGACCGACTTCACTGAGCTGCTGCCTCTGCGTTGATGACTTCGAGTGCGTTGACGATGATGCCGAGTCCCTCGGTGGCCTCCTCGACCGTGAGGGTGAGGGGCGGGGCCATGCGGATGGCGGTGCCGTACAGGCCGCCCTTGCCCGCGAGCAGGCCCGCCTTCTTGGTCTCCTCCATGAAGCGGACGGCCTGGGCCGGGCTCTCCAGCTCTACGGCGAACATCAGGCCCTTGCCGCGTACGTCCTTGACGATGGGCAGGCGCTCGGCCGCCTTCCTGAGGCCGCCGATGATGATGTCGCCGGTCCGCGCCGCGTTGGCCTGGAGGTCGTGGTCGAGCACGTAGTCGAGGGTGGCGTTCGCGGCGGCCATGGAGATGGGGTTGCCGCCGAACGTGGACAGGCCCACGGCGTGCGGGCCGTCCATCAGGTCGCCGCGGGCCACGATGCCGCCGACCGCGAAGCCGTTGCCCAGGCCCTTGGCGAAGGTGATCATGTCGGGGGTGACGCCGTGGTTCTGGATGCCGAAGAACGCGCTGCCCGTACGGCCCCAGCCCGTCTGCACCTCGTCTGAGATGAGGTAGATGCCCTGCTCGTCCAAGACCTCCTTGTACGCGGCGAACAGGCCGTCGGGGGCCATCGTGAACCCGCCCACGCCCTGGATCGGCTCGGCGATCAGCGCCGCCACGTCGTTGGAGACCGAGGTGGCCAGCACGTGGCGCAGGTCGTCCACGCACGCCTTGATGTAGTCGGCGTCGGACAGGCCCTTGAACTGGGTGAGGTGCCGGTCGGCGCCGTGCAGGAAGTGCACGTTGAGCGGGGACAGCGAGTTGTTCTTCCAGGCCCGGTTGGAGGTGACGCTGACCGCGCCGAAGCTGCGCCCGTGGTAGCTCTGGCGCATGGCGAGGACCTGGTCGGTCTTTCGGGCGTACGTCGCGAGGAGGAGGGCGGTCTCGTTGGCCTCCGTCCCGGAGTTGGTGAAGAACACCTTGGCGTCGGGGATGCCGGAGAGCCGCGCGATCTTCTCGGCCAGCTCGACCTGGCCGCGCAGCAGGTAGACGGTGCTGGTGTGGACCACGCCGGTCGAGAGCTGGCGCTCGACGGCGTCGCGCACCTCGGGCACGTCGTACCCGATCATGTTCGTCAGGATCCCGGCGAAGAAGTCGAGGTAACTCTTGCCGTCGGCGTCGATGACGCGGTTGCCCTTGCCGCTGACGATCTCGATGGGCTCGTTGTAGTTGAGGGCCAGCCAGTTGGGCATGACCGCCCGGTGGCGCGCGAGTAGCTCCGACATGGTACCGAGTATCCCGTTCTCCTGCTCATCCTCCCAGCGGCAGGCTGTCGGAACACGGTCAAATCACCTTACAAGCTGTAAGTCCTCCCCCTAGGGGATCTCCCGTGCGCCTGGCGGCGTACGCGCCGGACCCTCGGTACGCCCCCAGAGGCACGGCGATTGACCACTCACGGGCGACGACCCGGCGGGGCCCGCTCGGCCACCATCGGATCATCGACGAACCGAGGAGACCGACATGACCGTCACCATCGACCATCGCCCCGAGGCGCCCGCCGGGCCGCCCAAGCTCGACCGCGACCAGCTCCGCCGCGCCCAGCAGGACACCCTCGACACACCGCGCATGAACTACAGCCTGCTGGCGCGGATGATGTTCAAGCCCGTCGACCTCCTGTACGGCAAGAAGGGCTCGTACACGAAGTTCGCCATGCTGGAGATCATCGCCCGGGTGCCGTACCAGGCGTGGGAGCGGATGGGCTACTGGGCCGTCCACCGGCACGCGGGCCGCTCGGCCCTGGCCAGGAGGGTCTTCGAGCGCATCGTGGAGGCCCGTGCCGACCAGGACAACGAGCAGTGGCACCTGCTGATCGTGCAGGACCTCGTGCAGCGCGCCGGGCAGCGTCAGAGCCTGCTGCTGCACAAGGCGGCGCCCTGGCTGATCGCGTTCTTCTACTACCACGTGTCGTGGATGTTGTTCCTGGTCCGGCCGGACTGGAGCTACCGGCTCAACGCCGAGTTCGAGGACCACGCCGAGCACGAGTACATGACGTTCGTGGCCGAGAACCCGGACCTGGACTTCGTCCCCGACCCCGGCACGTACGCCGACGAGTACGGCCGCTACCGCTCGGTGGCCGACCTGCTCCGGCAGATCGGCCACGACGAGCGCGTGCACAAGCTCGACAGCCTGGAGAGCATGCGTGAGCCCCGCGTCCGCTAGACCTCGGCGAGCTCGGGAGCGGCCGCGACGGGGGCGGCCGGGCGCAGCACGACCAGCGCGAGCAGCGCGGCGGCGACACTGAACCCGGCCCCGACCCACGACCCGAAGTGCACGGCCGTGGTGAAGGCCTGGTCGGCCACCTCGCCGAGCCCGAGCCGCTCCGCGACGCCGATCGACTCGCGGGCCGCCGCGGGCGCGTCGAGCGGCATCTCCGAGGTGTAGACGCCGGCCAGCACACTGCCGAGCACGGCGATGCTCATGGCCAGCCCCACCTGCTGCACGGTGTCGTTGAGCGCGGATCCGACGCCGGCGTGCTCCAGGGGGATCGCCCCCATCAGCGAGGCGTAGGCGGACGGCCCGGCCAGGCCGGCCCCCGCGCCCATCAGCACCAGCCCGCCCATGAGCGGCAGGTAGCCGGTGGTGAGCGCCATCACCACGAAACCGACGGACATGACCACCAGTCCGGCCGAGATCAGCACCCGGTTGGACACCTTCTTGCCCAGCGCCGCGCCGACGCCGTTGAAGATGACGGCCGCCGCCGCCTGGGGCAGCATGGCCAGACCGGCCTGGAGCTCACCGTAGCCCAGCACGAACTGCAGGTACTGGGTCAGCATCAGCATCACGGCGCCCGCGCCGAACGACATCAGCAGGATCGAGAAGGACGCGCCGCTGAAGTTGCGGTTCCTGAACAGTTGCAGCGGCAACATCGGGTGCTCGGCCCGCCGCTCCCAGATCACGAACGCGGCCAGCGACACCACCGCCAGCGCGATGAAGGCGATGTTCCACTCCCGTTCGATGATCACGTAGACGGCCGAGGTCAGGCCCACGATCGAGAGCACCACGCCCACCGGGTCGACCTTGCGTCCGGTGCTGCGGGTCTCGGGCATCAGGACGAAGGCGGCCACGATGGCCAGCACCGCGATCGGGATGTTGAGCAGGAAGACCGAGCCCCACCAGTAGTGCTCCAGCAGGAAACCGCCCAGCGTCGGCCCGGCGATCACGCCGAGCATCGCCACGCTTCCCCAGATGGCCATGGCCTTGCGCCGCTCGTCCTCCTCGAAGACGGTCATCAGGATGGAGAGCGTCGAGGGCATCAGGATCGAGCCGCCGACCCCCATCAGCGCCCGCGCGCCGATCACCTGCCAGGGCTCGGCGGCCAGCACGGCCAGCAGCGACGCGCCGCCGAAGAAGGCCAGGCCGATGACGAGGAAGCGGCGGCGGCCGTACCGGTCGGACAGGCTGCCGGCGGTCAGCAGCAACCCGGCGAAGACCAGCACGTAGGCGTCCAGGATCCACTGGATGTCGGACGGGGTCGCGCCCAGCTCCTCGATCAGGGACGGGATCGCCAGGTTCAGCACGGTGCCGTCCACGGTCAGCACCAGCAAGGACAGGCAGAGAACGACAAGGACCCACCAGCGTCGGGGGTCTCGTACAGTGTTCGAGGTCACCCGCACAGCGTACGACAACTCTCGCACACTGTGCGAGAGCATTTATCCTTGAGGCATGACCGGCAAGCAGTTCACCTCCGTCTGGTTCCGCGAGCCCCGCAAGGCCGCCACCCCGGCCCGCAGCCGCGAGGAGATCGTCAGGGCGGCGATGGAGTTGCTCGACGAGGAGGGCCTGACCGGTCTGAGCATGCGCAAGCTCGGCGCGAAGCTGAGCGCCGGCGCCACCAGCCTCTACTGGTACGTCGCCAACAAGGACGAACTGCTCGAACTCGCCTACGACCAGATCTGGGCCGAGATGACCGTCCCCGACGCCCACGAGGTGGGCTGGCGCGACGCCTCCTCCTCCTGGGCCTACAGCATGCGCGCTGTCATGCTGCGCCACCCCTGGTCGGCCAGTCTGCTCGGCCACGTGCCCGCGCTCGGCCCCCATGCCCTGACGGCCTCCGACCGGATGCGCAAGGTGTTCAAGGCGGCCGGCTTCCGCGGCCTCGACGTCGACTACGCCGTGGCCGCCGTCACCGCCTTCGTCTACGGCATGACCCTCCCCGAGATCGCCTGGGACGTCACCGTCGGCGACTACGACTACGACGCCGAGGAGATGCGCGGCCTGGTCGCCAAGGCCGCGGCCGACTTCCCCGACATGCTGGAGAGCCTGGCCATGGAGGCGTACGAGGATCCGGCGGTCGTCCGCGCCACGGCGTTCGACTTCGGGCTCGTGTCGGTGCTCGACGGCCTTGAGCGGCGGCTGGTGACGTAGCAGGATCCGTGGCATGAGCGATTTCCGCGCCGCCCGCGACCTTCTCCTGAACGCCGACTACGCCACGGCCCGCCGCGACTTCCGCTGGCCGCGGGCCGAGGAGTTCAACTGGGCGCTCGACTGGTTCGACGGTGTGCTGGCCGCCGAGACGCCGCAGGCCGCGGCCCTGACCATCGTCAGTCCCGGCGGCCGGGTCTCCTACACCTTCGCCGAGCTGTCCGCCCGTTCCAACCGGGTCGCCAACTGGCTGCACGAGCAGGGCGTACGCCGGGGCGACCGCGTCCTGCTCATGCTGGGCAACCAGACCGAGCTGTGGGAGTCCCTGCTGGCGGCCATGAAACTCGGGGCGGTGATCATCCCGGCCACGACCCTGCTGACGGCCAAGGACATCGGCGAACGCCTCGAACGCGGCGGAGTGGCCCACGTGATCGCCAACGCCGCCGACGCGGGCAAGTTCGGGGCCGGCGAGTTCACGAGGATCGCGGTCGGCGACGCGTACGGCTGGCTGCCCTACCACGAGGCGTACGAGTCGGACGAGCACTTCACCCCCGACGCCCCCACCAGGGCGCAGGACACCCTGCTGCTCTACTTCACCTCCGGCACGACCTCCCAGCCCAAGCTGGTCGAGCACACTCACGCCTCCTACCCGGCCGGCCACCTGTCCACCATGTTCTGGATCGGCCTGCGCCCCGGCGACGTGCACCTCAACGTCTCCTCGCCCGGCTGGGCCAAGCACGCCTGGAGCAACGTGTTCGCCCCCTGGAACGCCGGCGCGACCGTGCTCATCCACAACTACGAACGCTTCTCCGCCCGAGCCCTGCTGGAGGTGCTGCGCGACGAGCGCGTCACCACGTTCTGCGCGCCGCCGACCGTCTGGCGCATGCTCATCCAGGAGGACCTGGCGGCCTGGAAGCTGCCGCTGCGCACCGCCGTGGCCGCGGGCGAGCCGCTCAACCCCGAGATCATCGACCAGGTCGCCAAGGCGTGGGGCATCACCATCCGCGACGGATACGGCCAGACCGAGACCACCGCCCAGATCGGCAACGTACCGGACGAGCCGGTCAAGCCCGGATCGATGGGACGCCCGCTGCCCGGCTACGACATCGTGCTCGTCGACCCCATCTCCGGCGAGCCCGGCGACGACGGGGAGATCTGCCTGCCGCTCGACCCGCGCCCCCTGGGCCTCATGGCCGGGTACGTCGGCGGCACCGGCGAGGCCATGCGCGACGGTTTCTACCACACGGGCGACGTCGCCACCCGCGACCAGGACGGCTACATCACCTACGTCGGCCGGACCGACGACGTCTTCAAGGCCTCCGACTACCGCATCTCGCCGTTCGAGCTGGAGAGCGTGCTGCTGGAGCACCCGGCCGTGGCCGAGGCGGCCGTCGTGCCCGCCCCCGACCCGGTACGCCTGTCCGTGCCGAAGGCGTACGTGATGCTCGCGCCCGGGTACGAGGCCGGCGCCGACACCGCGCGGTCGATCTTCGAGCACTGCCGCAGGGAACTGGCGCCGTACAAGCGGGTGCGGCGGCTGGAGTTCGCCGACCTGCCGAAGACGATCTCCGGCAAGATCCGGCGGGTGGAGCTGCGGGTGCGCGAACCTCAGGGCGAGTACCGCGAGGAGGAGTTCAACCTGTGACAGTGTGTATATGGTCGTATGACCGTTTTTACAGCCTGATCGGCTAGGCTCGGCCCGTGCTGCCCACCATCGCCGACGTCCTCGCCCTGGAGACCGTACGCCGGGGCAGCCCGCGCGTGGTCGCGGGCGCCGACCGGCTCGACAGCAAGGTGCGGTGGGTGCACGTCGGCGAGATCGCCGACATCGCCCACCTGCTGCGCGGCGGCGAGCTGGTGCTCACCACGGGCGTCGCGCTGCCCGACGACCCGGAGAAGCTCGCCGACTACATCGGCGAGCTCGCCTCCGTCGGCGCCTCCGGGCTGATCGTCGAGCTCGGCCGCAGGTTCCTGAGCGAGCTGCCGCCGGCGGTGGTCAAGTCGGCCGAGGAACACGGCCTGCCGGTCATCGTGCTGGCCCGCGAGACGCCGTTCGTGCAGATCACCGAGTCCGTGCACGCCCGGATCATCGACATCCAGCTTGAGGAGCTGCGCGCCTCCGAACAGCTGCACGAGGTCTTCACCGAGCTGTCGGTCGAGGGCGCCTCGCCGGCCGAGGTGCTCGCCCAGGTCGCCCGGCTGTCCGGCCGCCCGGTGCTGCTGGAGAACCTGGCCCACCAGGTGCTGGCCTGCGAGTCCGCCGGGCGCGACGCGGGCGCGCTGCTGGCCGGGTGGGAGAGCAGGTCGCGGGGCGTGGCGCCGGCCGAGCGCACGGCGTACGACCCGGCCTCGGGCTGGCTGGTCACCACCGTGGGCGCGCGCGGCCAGGACTGGGGACGGCTCATCCTGCTCTGCGAGACCCCACCGACACCGCGTGAGATGGTGCTGGCCGAACGCGCCGCCACCACGCTCGCCCTCGGCCGCCTGCTCGAACGCCACCAGGAGTCCCTGGAACGCCAGGCCCACGGCACGATCATCACCGGCATCCTCACCCACGCCTACGCCGACCCCGACGAGGCCGCGGCCCGCGCCCGCGCCGTCGGCGTGCCGCTGACCGGACGCAAGCTGATCAGCGTCGTCATCCGCCCGACCGAACCCGCCGACCAAGCGCTCGACGGCCAGGCACAGCTCGGCGAGCTGGCCGAGGCCACCGCCGCCGCGTGCCGCGACGCCCGCCTGCCCGCCCTGGTCGGCGCGCTCGACCAGGAACGGATCGGCGTCCTGCTGCCGCTCCCGCCGCGCACCCACGCCGAGCCCGCCCTCACCGCGCTCGCCGAGCGGCTGCGCGTGCTGTGGCGGCCCGGCTCGGCGTTCGTGCTGGCCGCGGGGTCGGTGGTGGAGTCCATCCGCGACGTACGGCGCAGCTTCCTCGAAGCCGAGCAGGTCGCGGACGTGGCCGTCCGCCAGCCGGACGGCCGTGCCTTCTACCGCCTGCCCGACCTGCGCCTGCGTGGCCTGCTCCACCTGCTGCGCGACGACGCCCGGCTGCAGACGTTCGCCGAACGCGAGCTGGGCCCGCTGCTGGCCCACGACGCCCAGCGCGGCGGCGACCTGACCCGGATCCTGCGCACCTACCTCGACGCCGGCCGCAACAAGGCCGTGGCCGCGCAGAAGGCCCACCTGTCCAGGCCCGCCTTCTACGACCGCCTGCGCCGCCTCGAACGCATCCTCGACACCGACCTCGACGACGTCGAGTCGTGCCTGTCACTGCACGTCGCGCTGCTGGCGCTGGAATCCTTCCGCAGGGAGAACCGTTGAGAGCTCGCGATCACGGGATCGTCGTCGGCGCCGGCACCCCCGGTCCGCTGAACGCGATCACCGACGTGCCCGGCGTCCTCGTCGGCCACACCACGCTCACCGAGGGCACCGCCCGTACGGGCGTCACCGTCGTACGTCCCGGCCCGGGGTCGGCCTACGATTCCCCCGTCTACGCCGGCCACCACTGGCTCAACGGCAACGGCGAGATGACCGGCCTGCCCTACCTGACCGACTTCGGGCAGTTGCACTCGCCGATCGGCCTGACCAACACGTTCTCCGTCGGCGTGGTACGCGACGCGCTGGTTTCCCTGGAGATCGGCGGCCGGGGCGCGGGCGCCTGGTCGCTGCCGGTCGTGGCCGAGACCTGGGACGGCCTGCTCAACGACATCGACGCCCAGCACGTACGCCCCGAGCATGTCGAACGCGCCTACCACGACGCCTCGTCCGGCCCGGTGCCCGAAGGCTCGGTCGGCGGCGGCACCGGGATGATCTGCCACGGCTTCAAGGGCGGCATCGGCACCGCGTCCCGCGTGGCCGGGGGCTACACGGTCGGCGTGCTCGTCCAGGCCAACCACGGCCGCCGCGACCGGCTCACCGTCAACGGCCGCCCGATCGTCATGGACGACGTGCCCGTACCCGGCGGCCCCGAGGGCGCGGGGTCGATCATCGCCGTGGTCGCCACCGACGCGCCGCTGCTGCCCCACCAGTGCCGCAAGCTGGCCCAGCGCGCCGGCCTCGGCGTGGCCAGGACGGGCGGCGCGGGCGAGAGCTCCAGCGGCGACGGCTTCATCTGCTTCGCCACCGGCAACCGCGGCCTGCCCTCCAACGCCGTGGACGCCGGCGGCCCCGGCGTGTTCGAGGTCAAGGTGCTGGCCGACGCCCGCCTCGACCCGCTCTACCACGCCGCGATCGAGGCAACGGAGGAGGCCATCGTCAACGCGATGGTCGCCGCCGGTACGATGACCGGCGCGAACGGCTTCACAGCCCGCGCAATCGACGGCGCCCGCCTCGCCGACCTGGTGAAATGAGCAACATGTCCGATGTCCTGATGCCCGACCTCGAAGACCTCGGCCGCATGATCGCGGCCGCGGGCGCGTTCTCCGTGCCCGTGCACGACGTACGGCTGACCCCCGACGAGCTCGCCCCCGAGCAGATCGTCGCCGGCGACCCCGCCACGTCGTCGCTGGAGCTCGGCGGCGGCCGGGGCATCTGGGAGATCACGCCCGGCGTCGTCACCGACGTCGAGACCGACGAGATCTTCGTGGTGCTGTCCGGCCGCGCCACGATCGCCGTCGAGGGCGGCACCACGATCGAGGTCGGCCCGGGAGACGTCTGCCTGCTGGCCGAGGGCGCGCGTACGACGTGGATCGTGCACGAGACGCTGCGCAAGGTGTACCAGTCCCGGCAGTCCGCCTAGAACCCCATCACCGTCCGCATCTCCCCCGGCAGCGGGGAGACCTCCGCACGCGAGTACGTGTCATAACTCAATATCATCTGAGATGGGTGTCAATCTCGTAACCTCTTGAGCCGTTTGGCGCGTTCGGCTGACTTCGGGACCTTGATCTCGCCAGGATAGTTCGGTCCCTTTTCCGCCCTCTGGAGAGTTCATGTCGCGACGCACCCTCGCCGGCGGCCTGGCCATAGCCGCCACGCTCACGGTCATCACCACACTGCCCGCCTCGGCGGGCCGGCTCGCGGTGAAGTTCCCGTCGGCCAACTTCCCGCTGGGCGCCCAGCCTGCCGCCACCAAGACGCTGACCGCCGTGACGCAGGGCATCGACCTGTACGACGTGAAGGCCGGCAGCTCCACCGACGGCTACACGGTGACCGTGCTGATGCCGAGCGGCCGCGACTACGGCGCGCTGGAGACCGCCCAGGCCAAGGTCGCCGAGGTCGAGGCGGCCGGGGAGGCGCCCAGCCTGCAGAAGGTGATCCGGCCCAGCGTGGCCGACGCCCCCTCCCAGACGGTCTACATGGTCCGCGTGGGCCTGTGGTCCTTCAAGGACAAGGCGAAGGCCGACGAGACCGCCAAGACGCTCAAGGACGCGGGCCTGAAGGTCAAGGTCGACTACCTCGGCGACGACGGCCTGAAGACCACCGGCCCCTGGGACGCCAAGGTCGTCATGATCGACGCCGGGACGTTCCGCGGCTCGTACGCCGCCTCGCTCGGCACCAGCGTCGCCAAGCGCGAGACGGTCTCCTCGATGGCCAAGGCGCGCAACGCGGTGGTCGGCGTCAACGGCGGCTTCTTCAACATCCACACCGCCAAGAACCTGCGCGGCGAGCCCGTCGGCGCCTCCGTGGTCGCCGGCCGGCTGCTCAGCGAGGCCGTACCGGGCCGCTCGGCCGTCGTGCTCCAGGGCCGTACCGCCCGCATCACCGAGCTGAAGACCGACGTCACCGCGATCTCCCAGGACGGCGACAAGCTCGTCCTCAACGGCGTCAACCGCGCCGCCGCCACCGACGAGGCCGTCCTCTACACCGAGGAGTACGGCGCCAAGACCCCCGCCGGCGGCACCGACATCGTCCTCGACGCCAACGGCAAGGCGGTCGCCGTGCGCACCAGCGGCGCTGCCATCGCCAAGGGCACCCGCGTCCTGCACGGCCAGGGCACGTCCGCCGAATGGCTCGACGAGCACGCCTGGGAAGGCTGGACGGTCAAGATCGACACGAAGGTCACCGACCTGCGTACCAGGAAAGCCCTCAAGCTGACCCCCGACCTGAACGTGATCGCGGGCGGCGTCGGCCTGGTGCGCAACGGCCGCGTGAAGATCACCGCCAAGCGCGACGGCCACGACTCCGTGAACATGATCCTCCGCCGCCACCCGCGCACCCTGCTCGGCGTCACCAGGAACGGCAGCCTCATCCTGGCCACCATCGACGGCCGCCAGCCCGGCGTGACCATCGGCGCGAACTTCCACGAAGCCGCCCAGTTCATGCGCTGGCTCGGCGCGGTCCAGGCCATCAACCTGGACGGCGGCGGCTCCTCCGCGATGGTGGTGTCGAACAAGCTGGTCAACCGGCCCTCGGACGGCGTGGAGCGCGGCGTCGGCGACGCCCTCCTCGTCCTTCCCCAGTAGCGGCCGGGGCGCGAGGGGCAGGCTCGCCCCCTCGCGCCCCGGCTCCCCGGACCGGCCCTTGCGGCGGTCCCTCGCCCCTTAAGGGCGGGCACGGGCCGTCCAGTGGGCAAGCTGTTCCCGCGTGGTGACCGTCGCCGGATGCCCGGCCCCGAGCACCCGCTCACGTACCGGAAGCAACGTCGCGTACTGGTCGCGGGCCGCGGCCGCGTCCCCCGCCTGGCCGGTCCACTGGGCGAGGTTGGCCTGCGTGGTCAGCGTGTCCGGATGCTCGGGGCCCGACACCCAGCGCCGTATGGGGATCAGGGCCGCGTACTGGTCGCGGGCCGCCACCGGATCGCCCGCCCGGCCTGTCCACTGGGCGAGGTTGTGCCGGGTTGTCAGGGTGTGCGGGTGTCTGGGACCGAGCACCCGTTCATAGACAGGCAGCAACGCTACATACTGGTCGCGGGCCGCCGTCGGATCGCCCGCCTCGCCCGTCCAGAGCGCCAGCTCGTGCCGGGCCGTCAGCGTGGCCCCCTCCTCCGGGCCCAGCGCCGCCGCGAGCGCGGCGGCGATCTCCTGAAACAACGACCTCGCCGTACGGTAATCGCCACTCGCCCCCAGATACCGGGCCGTCTTGTCCATGCCGGGCGAGGTCGGGCCGAGCACCGTCCGGATGTGCGGCAGCAACCTCGCGTACCGTGGCCAGCGTGCCTTCTGCCCCGGATCGTCCGGCAGCACGGCCTCCACCAGCACCGCCGCCACCTCTCGCCAACGACGCTGCACCCGCCGCGAGAGCTGGTCGAGCGTGACGGCCTGCACCAGCCGGTGCACCGTGACCGCGCCGTCCACGGGCGGCCCGATGAGGCTGTGCCGCCGCAACGCGGTCAACGCCGCGTTGATCCTGAGCGTGTCACGCGGCAGCGCCCGCATCATCACCAGCACGCTCGGATGCACGTCACGCAGCAACCGCGCCGGCGGCCCGGGAATGCGCCCGTAGGCCCGCCGCCGCTGCACGTCCGCCCGGAACAGCTCGCGCGGCGCCCACCGCTCCAACGGCGACAACAACAGATGGGACGGAATCGCCTCGTGCGCGTAGCAGGACAGCAGCCGCAGCAGCGCGATGGCCTGCGGACTCGTCCTGGCCAGCCGCTCGAACGCGAACTGCCAGGTGGACGCCACCCGCTCCCGATACCCCCACGCCTGCCCCTGCGCGAGCAACTCGGCCCGCTGATGATGCAGCAGATCCAGGTACTCCGACAGCGCCAGCCCGGTCTCCGACATGTAGGCCGCGGCCTGCTCCAGCGCCAGCGGCAACGCCCCGAGCTCCGACACCACGTCGGCCGCCGCCACCTCGTCGTCCTGCCCCGAACTCGACAGCAGCAGCCGCGCCGCGCTCACCAGATCGAGCACCGGCAGCTCCAGCCCCTGATCCCGCGGCCACCGCCCGGAACGACTCGTGACCAGCACATGCCCGGGCCCCACCGGAGGCAGGAACGGCAACAACGCCTCGGCCTCCGGCACGTTGTCAAAGATCAACAACCACGGGTCCGTACGCGCCGCCAGCGCGGCATGCACCTGGTCGACCGGGTCCGCCGCGTCCGCGCCCAGCTCCCGTAAGCCCATGAGCGCCGCCAGCCGGGCGAACGCCGCCGACAACACCGCCGGTTCGGCCGCCGGCAACTGCCAGACGAGGTCGTACTCCTGCTGGAGGCGGTAGGCGTACTCCAGCGTCAGGCTGGTCTTGCCGACGCCGCCGAGCCCGTGCACGGCCACCACCGCCGGCCGTACGTCGCTCCCCAGCAGCCGCTCCCGCAGCTCCGCCACGGTCTCGTCGCGTCCCACCAGTTGCGGTGGCCGCGGCGCGAGCTGCACCGGCCGCGTCGCCACCCGCGGCCGAGACGGCAGATGCACATCACCGATGACCTCGACATGCCCCCCGGTCACCGCCGTGGACCTGTCGCCACTGACGGCCGTCCCGGACGCCTGCCCCCCACCCCCATCCGCTTTGGCGCCCTCAGCAGCCCCCGGCGGAACCAGACCACCGCGCCCGGCCCCACTTTCCCCGGAACCACCGCCACCGGCACCACCCCGACGCGCATCCGCCGGCCCCGAACCGCCGTGACCAGCGCCCACCTGCCCCGAACCGCCCCCGGCCCGCCCGGCACCCCCGGCAGGATCACCGTCATCGGAAGCCACCACCGCGGCCCGCAGCTGCGCCCACAGCCCGACCCCCGCGATGAACAACCCCGCCACACCCACGAACATGCTGACGACGCTGGCCCGCTTGTCCAGAAGCTCCAGCTGTAACGGCTCAGCGAAGATCCCCACGACCCCCGCGGCCACCAACCCGACGGAGATCGACGTGAACGTCCACACCAGTAGCCGGCGACTACGGCGCGCTGACTGCTTGGAAGGGGGAGAAGCGGTCACCCATACAGAGTGACGCGATTACGTTGAGTATCCTAGCGAGATTGGAAGGTCCATGACCAACCCTGACCTCGCCCAACACCCACAGCAGAGCACCGCCCCCTCAGGGCCAGAACGTTCGGCACCCCCGGCGTCGCCGAGGGCCTCAGAGTGCCGCGCAGTACGTGCTACCCGCCACCGGCCCCTCGGCCATCGGCCGCCGGACGGTCGAGGGCGGAGCAGAGCGAAGGCCGCCTCGGCCACTGGCAACGACCCTGTTCGCGTGTGGCACCTCATCGCAGCACACCGCCACAGAATTCCCCGTAAACGCAGAAAGGGCCCCGACCGAAGTCGGAGCCCTTCCCAAAAGATTGTCCGGCGGTGACCTACTCTCCCACACCCTCCCGAGTGCAGTACCATCGGCGCAGAGAAGCTTAACTTCCGGGTTCGGAATGTAACCGGGTGTTTCCTTCCCGCCATAACCGCCGTAACCCTATGAAACTGTCAAACGAACAACGCCGTTTGCTGTCTCAGAATTGCCTAGTGGACGCGAGCAAGAAAGCTTTGAGGTCAAGTCCTCGGCCTATTAGTACCGGTCAGCTCCACAC
>NZ_BMRC01000037.1 GCF_014648435.1 Nonomuraea spiralis | reverse complement strand
TGGCCTACTACCGGCTGGAGGACCCGCACGTACGGATGTTGCTGGACCTGGCGCTGGCCCACACCGAGCACACCGAGGCCATCCACCCCGAACGCGACGGGAGATCGTGATGGGCGCCGGACACGGACACGGGCACGCCGGAGCCCGCCACCGCTGGCGGCTGGCGGTCTCCTTCGCCCTGATCGGCTCCTTCTTCCTGGTCGAGCTGGCCTACGGGCTGATCTCCGGCTCGCTGGCCCTGATGTCGGACGCCGGCCACATGGCCGCCGACGTCGTCACGCTCGGCGCGGCCCTGGTCGCCACCCGGATCGCCGGCCGCCCCGACACCACCGGACGGCGCAGCTACGGCTCCTACCGGGCCGAGGTGTTCGCCTCGCTGCTGGCCGTCGTCCTCATGCTCGGCGTCGCGCTCTACGTCGTCACCGAGGCCATCGGCCGCATCGGCGGCACCGCCGAGGTCTCCTCCGGCCCGATGCTCGTCGTCGGCGCCATCGGCCTGGTGGTCAACCTCATCGCCCTGCTGCTGCTGCGTTCGGGCGCGAGCGAGAGCCTGAACGTCAAGGGCGCCTACCTGGAGGTCGTGGCCGACACCGCCGGCTCGGTCGGCGTCATCGTGGCCGGCTGGCTGGTCTCGACGACCGGGCAGGCGTTCTGGGACACCGTCGTCGCCCTGGCCATCGGCATCTTCGTCGCCGTCCGCGCCGTCTCCCTGGGACGTCAGGTCTTCGCCGTCCTGGGGCAACACGTGCCCGAGGGCGTCGACGCCGCCGCCGTGGCCGCCGACCTGGCCGCCATCGAGGGCGTACGGAACGTGCACGACCTGCACCTGTGGACGCTCACCTCCGGCATGAACGTGGCCACCGCGCACCTGGTCACCGAAGAGCCCGGCGACAACCACGCCGTCCTGGACCGGGCCAGGGAGCTGCTGCGGCAGCGCCACCACATCGCCCACGCCACGCTGCAGGTCGAGCCGGTCGACCATCAGGGCTGCGACGAGCTGGGCTGGTAACGGGCCCGTACCCGGTGCGCTTTTGTCCGATATCGGACGACCCTCATTCTTCCCCTGGGTGGATCTGTCGGCTTATGTATTCTCCTGGGCCGCTGAATCGGGGAAAACATCTGTTCATCTCAGTTCGAGGAGCTCGTATGCGCATCACCCTGCGCAGAGGCACCTTCCGCGTCCTCGCGACGGCCGCGGCACTGTCCCTGCCCCTGGCTCTCCTACCGGCCGCGGCCCAGGCGGAACCCGCGCCTGGCCCGGCCGAGAGGAAGCTGATCGACTCCGTCACCGCACCGGCGGTGAAGAAACACCTACAGGCGTTGCAGAGCATCGCCGACGCCAACCACGGCAACCGCGCCGCCGGCACCAGCGGCCACCTGGCCTCGCGCGACTACGTCGTCGGCAGGCTCAAGAAGGCCGGCTACAACGTCACCCTCCAGCCGTTCGACATCGCCTACTTCGAGGAGAAGTCGACCGCGCTGATGGAGCGCGTCTCGCCCAACCCGCGGGTCTTCACCCCGACCCCGCCCGACGGCTCCTCCGTGGGCGAGTTCGACACCATGACGTACTCCGGGCCCGGCGAGGTCACCGCGACGCTGCAGAGCGTCGATCTCGTCCTTCCTCCCGGGCCGACACCCAGTACGTCCAACTCCGGGTGCGAGGCCGCCGACTTCGCCGGGTTCACGCCGGGCAACATCGCGCTGCTGCAGCGCGGCACCTGCGACTTCGTGGTCAAGGCGCAGAACGCCAAGGCGGCCGGGGCCGTGGCGGCCGTCATCTTCAACGAGGGGCAGCCGGGGCGTACCGCGACGCTGCTCGGCAACCTCGGCACCCCGGTCACCATCCCCGTGGTGGGCACCAGCTTCGCCGTCGGCCAGGAACTGGCCGCGACCGGCGGCGTGGTGCACCTGAAGACCGACACGATCAGCGACATCCGCACGACGTACAACGTCATCGCCGACTCCAAGTGGGGCGACCCGAACAAGGTGGTCATGTCCGGCGCCCACCTCGACTCCGTACCGGCCGGGCCGGGCATCAACGACGACGGCTCCGGCACCGCCGCCACGCTCGCCGTCGCCGAGGCCCTGGGCAAGATCCCGACCCGCAACCGGCTGCGCTTCGCCTGGTGGAGTGCCGAGGAACTGGGCCTGCTCGGCTCCATCCACTACGTGGACACCCTGCCCGCCGCCGAGCTCTCCAAGATCAAGCTCTTCCTCGACTACGACATGCTCGGCTCCACCAACTACGCCTTCAAGATCTACGACGGCGACGACTCCGACGGCGTCGGCGCCCCCGCGGGCCCGCCCGGATCCGACGAGATCGAGAAGCTCTACGAGAAGTACTTCGACCTCCTCCACCAGGGACACAACGGCACCGACTTCGACGGCCGCTCCGACTACGGCCCGTTCATCGAGGCCGGGATCCCCTCGGGCGGGGTGTTCACCGGCGCGGAGGGCATCAAGACTCCTGAGGAGGCCGCGATCTTCGGCGGCACCGCCGGACAGCCGTACGACCCCTGCTACCACCAGGCGTGCGACACCGTCGCCAACATCAACGACAAGGCACTCGCGCTGAACACCGGCGCGATCGCCACGGCGGCCGTCGTGTACGCCTACAGCCGCGACCTCCCGGGCCCCGACACCGCCCGCCCGGCTGCCGCCAGGACCCGGACCGCCCCCACGACCACCACCAAGGCCACCATCGAGGGCAGAACAACCGGCTGACCCGCTACCCCCAATGATTTGTGCGCCCGTCGTCAGGAACGGCGGGCGCACAGTCTTGTCCATAACCGCCGGTAACGGCGCCGCAATGGACACATGAACGGCCGAACCCTTTGGGTGACCTTCGCAGGCATCGCGGTCAGCGGCATCGGCGCGCCGGTCGCGGTGAATTACGCGACAATCGGCACCACCACCGGCCTGAGCCGGGTCACCATACCGATTTCCGCGATATCGGCGGCACGCGTCCCTCATGGAAAAGCACCGGGGTCAAGGCCGCCCGGGAAGACCCCGCCACCGCATCCAGGCCGTCAATCATTCCTTCCCGGAAGCGACCGCCCTGATGGACGAACTCCGGCACGACCTCGAAGCCCAGCAGGCCACCATCCGCGCCGGAAATCGCCACAGGCGGCGATACGGGAGTTCCCCGCCCCAGGAAGAGGAGAGCATCTTGATCGATTTGTCTAGTGCGTTGATCAACGAGCAATTGACGCACAAATTAGAGCAATCAAGCATTTCTTTCGCCGCATTCACCGGCTGGAATACGAGTAACCGCGGTTTCTCAGCTTCATCGGTTTCCAGAAAGGCGGCGCAATGCAAGTACTCGCTGAAGTATCCGGCAACATCACCGCCATTGGTTACGGTCTCGCTGCAATCGGTCCCGGCATCGGCGTCGGCATCATCTTCGGTCAGGGCGTGCAGGCCATCGCCCGCCAGCCGGAGGCGTATCCCCTGATCCGCCAGAACATCTTCCTCGGCTTCGTCCTCACCGAGGCCCTCGCCCTGATAGGGCTGGTCGCGCCGTTCATCTTTCAGCTCGTCAGATAACCGCCCACCCGCGGCCCGGGAAACCGTTCCCGGCTCGCGACAACGGCATCGGAGCGGCGTGCCCGCGCTGACGATCGCGCGGGCCCGCCGGCTCTGCGGCTCCGGCGGACCGGTCACTTCAGGACGTCAGCGGACCGGGAGGCCGGTGACGGCGCGGCCGATGATCAGCCGCTGGATCTCGCTCGTGCCCTCGAAGATCGTATAAATCTTGGCGTCCCGGTGGAAACGTTCGACGGGGTGCTCTCTGGTGTATCCGGCTCCGCCGAGGATCTGGATCGCCTGTTCGGTCACCCACACCGCCGTCTCGCCCGCCACCAGCTTCGACATCGAGCCCTCGGCCTGCTCGAACGGCCGGCCGTTCCGGGCCATCCAGGCGGCCCGCCAGGTCAGCAGGCGGGCGACGTCGACGCGGGTGGCCATGTCGGCGAGCAGGAACGCGATGGCCTGGTTGTCGCCGATCTTTCGGCCGAACTGCTCGCGTTCGCGCGCGTAGTCCCTGGCGTACTCGAAGCCCGCGCGGGCAATGCCCACCGCCATGGCGGCGACCGACGGGCGGGTGGTCTCGAACGTGCGCATCGCGGCCTGCTCGCCGGCGCGTTCGCCGTTGCGGACCCTGGCCAGGCGGGCATCCAGCTTCTCCTTGCCGCCCAGCAGGCACGAGCCCGGCACGCGTACGTCCTCCAGGACCACCTCGGCGGTGTGCGAGGCGCGGATGCCGTGCTTGCGGAACTTCTGCCCCATGGACAGGCCGGGTGTGCCGGGCGGGATGACGAACGACGCCTGGCCGCGCGTGCCCAGGGACGGGTCCACCGAGGCCACGACCACGTGGACGTCGGCGATGCCGCCGTTCGTGGCCCAGGTCTTGACGCCGTTCAGCACCCAGTCGCCGTTGTCGTGGACGGCGCGCGTGCGGATCGCGCCGATGTCGGAGCCTGCGTCGGGCTCGGAGGCGCAGAAGGCGCCGAGCTTGACGTCGTTCTCCGTGCCGAACATCTGGGGCAGCCACTCCCCCATCTGCTCGGGCGTGCCGTTGGCGGACAGCGCGGCGGCGGCCAGGCCGGTGCCGACGATGGACAGGCCGATGCCGGCGTCCCCCCAGAAGATCTCCTCGAACGCCACCGGCAGGGCCAGGCCGCTCTGTTCGAACCATTGGGTGGCGAAGAAGTCCAGCGAATACAGGCCGACCTTGGCGGCTTCCTGGAGGATGGGCCAGGGCGTTTCCTCGCGTTCGTCCCATTCCGCGCCCGCCGGGCGGATCACGTCGCGGGCGAACGCGTGCACCCAGTCGCGCACCTCGATCACGTCGTCACTGAGCTCCGGACAGAAGCCGGTCATCGCGTCCACTCCCTGGCCATTCGTCAAGCGTTACCGTTGGTAACACGTTACCGGTTGGTAGAACGTGGCCGGAAGGTGCGGGAGTTCGGCAACTCACGGTAAGGTTCCGGTCACCGTACGCCCACCTTCTCCTCAGGAAGGCCGATGAACCGCCGACTCGCCGCACTCCTTGCCGCCCTCGTGGTGGCGGGCGCGTATCTGCTGTTCAGGCCGGTCGCCACCACCCGTCTCCACGCCTCCTTCGACGCCGCCGTGGGGCTGTATCCAGGCTCGGACGTACGGGTGCTCGGGGTGCGGGTCGGCCGGGTGACCTCGGTCCGGCCGGTGGGCGGCGAGGTCCTGGTGGAGCTGGCCGTCGACGCCGGGCGGAAGATCCCGGCCGACGCCCAGGCGGTCATCGTCGCCCGGTCGTTGATCGCCGACCGGTTCCTGCAGCTCACGCCGCCGTACCGGGGAGGCCCGGCGCTCCCGGACGGCGGGACGCTGCGCCGGACCCGCTCGGCGGTCGAGATCGACGAGGCGTTACGCGGTTACGACCAGCTCGCCACCGCCCTCGCCCCTCCCGGGCGCCCTGCCCCCGACGGCGCGGACGCGCCCGCCGCCGAGCGTGGTGCGCTGGCGCGGCTGCTGCGGGTGTCGGCGAGCGCGTTCGGCGGTCAGGGCGAGACCGTGGGCGCCACCGTCCGCGGTCTGTCCGACGCGGCCTCCGCGCTGGCGGGCGACGGCGACGACCTGGCCCGGACGGTCCGCGACCTCGCGACCGTCACGGGTGCGATGGCCCGTGACGACGCCCGCGTCCGGGCGTTCATGAAGGACCTGGCGGGCGTGTCGGCCCAGCTCAACGGCGAACGCGAGGAGCTGCGGGCGGTGCTGAAGGAGTTGTCCTCCACGCTCACGCAGGTCGCGGACTTCGTCGAGGACAACCGAGGCGAGATCACCGCCAACACCCGCGATCTGGCCCACATCACCGACCTGCTGGTACGCCAGCGCGAATCCATCGGTACGTTCCTCGACGCGGCGCCGCTCGCCCTGAACAACGCGAACAACGCCTACGACCCCGCGAGCGCGACCTTCAGGGCCAGGTTCAACCTCAACGGCCAGACCGACGACGTCGCGATGTGGCTGTGCTCGCTCGCCCACTCCATGAACACCGGCTGCGACCCCCTGCTCAGCGCGCTCAACCCGCTGGGCAGGGCCCTCAACGACACGGTGGCGCTGGACACGTCCTGGTTGTTGCCCGACGTACGGGTCGAGCGTCCCGACCTGTCCCTCGGCGGCCTGGTCACACTCCGCTGACCGCCCCAGGTGGGGCATCAGGGAGTGGGCGTGGTGGCGCGGCGGGTCGAGGCGAGGACGGCCAGGGACGCCAGGCTCATGCCGATCGCCAGGGCGTACACCAGCGGGGTGAAACCGCCGAACACGGCCGCCAGTTGCGGGCCGACGCTGCCGCCGACGGCGAGGGCGAAGGAGAACAGGGCCAGGGCCGTGCCGCGGGCGGGTCCGGCCTGGGCGGAGATGGCCTCGTTCATGCTGGGGAGGCCGCCGGTGATGGCGGCGACGTAGACGGCCAGCAGGAGCACCAGGCCGAGGGAGGCGGCTCCGGTGAGGGCGACGGCGGCGAGGGCGAGCGCGCCCACGGCCAGGAACGAGGCGGCCCTGGCCGTGGCGGGAATCCGGGCCAGCCACGGCATGAGCACGGGCATCAGCACGATCGAGGGCAACCCGGAGGCGCGCAGCGTGAGCAGGTCGGCGGGGGACGTGCCGCCGTATATCTGCAAACCGGTGTAGACGGCGACGAACCCGGCCATCAGCATGACCGTGGCGAGATAGCGCAGCGCGAGCACCCGGTCGAACAGCAGGCCGGGCACCGCGCGGTAGGCCGACAACAACGATCCGCTCGCCTGGCGCGGCAGGTCGGGCAGCATGACGGCGCGCAGGCCGAGCCAGGCCAGGGCGAACCCGGCGGCCGACAGCAGGAACAATCCCCGCCAGCCGATCGACTCGACCAGCACCTGGGCCGCGACCTGCAACAACACGGCCGAGGCGAGGAACGCCCCGGTCACCGCGGCGATGGCGACCACCCGGCGCCGCAGCTCAAGCCGCTCGACGAGGTAGGCCATGCCGGCGGGCGGGAACATCGCCACGGCCACCCCTTGCAGGACGCGCAACGCGAGAGCCACCTCGGGGTTCGGGCTCAACGCCACCAACGCGCTGGTCAAGGCGGCAAGAGGCAGGCCGATCATCAGCAGGCGGCGGCGGCCGTAGCGGTCCGACAGCGGGCCGAACACCAGGAAGCCCAGGCCGTAGCCGACGCCGAACGCGGTGACGAGCCAGGTCAGGTCGCCGGGCGAGGCGTGCCAGCCGGTGGCCATGTCGTGCAGCAGGGGGATCACGATGTACAGCTGGCCGCTGCACAGGACCGCGGTGAGGGTGAACGCCAACAGGGTGCGGCCGAAGCGGGCGTAATCGGTACGGGCCGCGGGGGCGGCTGCCGTACGAGGAAGCGTGAGTGCCATGGCAGAGGACGGTAGCCAACCAACCAGTTGGACGTCAACTGTTTAGTTGGATTACAACCAACCAGTTGTTCGTGGCATGATGGAGGCATGTCACCCAAGGTCTCGACCGCCGCCACCCGGGCCGCCCTGCTGGAAGCCGCCCGCGAGGAGTTCGCCGCGTACGGCGTGGCGGGCGCGCGCGTGGATCGCATCGCCGAGCGCGCGGGCGTCAACAAAGAGCGCATCTACGGGCATTTCGGCAACAAGGAGAAGTTGTTCGACGCCGTCATCAACGAGGCGCTCGACGACCTGACGTCGCAGATCGCCCTGCCCGGCGCCGATCCCGTCGACTACGTGGCCCGGCTGACCGACTACTACCGGCGGCACCCCGACCTGGTGCGCCTGCTGATGTGGGAGGCGCTCAACTACCGGGGCCAGGAGCTGCTGCCCGGCCAGGAGGCCCGGGTGGAGCGTTGTGCGCGCAAGGCGGCCTCCCTGGCGGAGGGGAGTGGCGAGGAGCCGTCCAAGGCGACGGCGCGCACGCTGTTCATGCTGACCGGGCTGGCCCTGTTCCCGTCGATGATGCCGCAGCTCGGGCGGATCATCCTCGGCGACGACGCCGACGACCACGACGCCATACGCGACCAGCTCAGCACCTTCGTGGCGGCCGCCCTCAAGTAGGAATCCACGAACACCCCCGGCGCAGAAGGACTCGGGGCCGCTCTCCCCCCCTGAGGCGGCTCGCACGAGCCGCTCAGGCGGGTACGAGGCCCCGAGGTGCTCCCGCGAGCGGGTCAGGTGGGTGTGGTCAGGGTGAGCATGGGTGGGCGTTCGTCGATGCCCACCTGGCGGGTCAGTACGTCGTGGCCGCCCTCGCAGCGGCGGAACTGGGCCAGCTCCACCGAGGGCACATGCCGGGCCTCGATCTTGCCCTGACGTTGCAGCCGGGACCAGGCGGCCAGCATGATCTGGGCCGCCATCCCGCCGAGCGCCTCCGTCGACTGCGGAGCGTGCTCGCGCGACCCCAGGTCCACCTGGGCCAGGGCGTCGAGCCCGGCCAGGTCCAGCAGGTCGATGAGCAGCCCGAGCTCCACGCCGTACCCGGTGAGGAACGGCACGCGTTCCAGGGCCGAGCGGCGGCCGGCGTACTCGCCGGCGAGCGGTTGCATGAAACCGGCCAGTTCGGGCCAGTGCAGGTTGATCAGTGGGCGGGCGACCAGTTCGGTGACGCGGCCCCCGCCGGTCGGGGCGCCGTTCAGCGGACGGTCGTAGCAGCCCTTGGCGTAGACGACCGTGGGGTCGGTGAGCAGCGGGCCGAGCAATCCGGCGACGAGTGAGGCGCGGAAGTGCCTGATGTCGGCGTCGGCGAAGGCCACCACGTCACCGGAGGTGACCGCCAGCGACTTCCACAGTGCCTCGCCCTTGCCCTCCATCGGCGCGAGTTCGGGCAGGATGTCTGTCTGTGCGTGCACGGCGGCGCCGGCTTGTGCCGCGACGCGCGCGGTGTCGTCCTCCGAGCATGAATCGATGACCACGATCTCGTCCACGACGCCGTCGAGCTCGCGCCGGATCACCTGGACGATCTCGCCCACGGTCTCGCGCTCGTCGCGGGCCGGGAGCACCACACTCACCGTGGTGTCCCCCTTGGCCGCCAGCAGGTCGGACAGCGGCCAGTCCGCGGCGCACGAGGTTCGGCGATGCCACCATTTCCGCACATCAGGCAGCATGTGCGACACCTCCCCCGTTCCCCCACATATCAGCTTATGCGGTGGTCGCGTGGCGCTCCAGGAAGGTATAGACGTCGGCCTCGTCCACACCCGGGAACGACCCGGGCGGCAGGGCGGCCAGGATGTGCGAGTTGGCGCGCGCGGAGGGCCAGGCGTACCCCTCCCAGCGTTCGGCCAGCTCAGCGGGCGGACGGCGGCAGCAGTCGCCGCTGGGGCAGCCGGATTTGGTGCGGTTGGTGGTCTCCCGCCCCCGAAACCAGCGCGACTCCCGGTACGGCACCCCCAGTGTGATCGCGAAGTCCCGTTCCCGCGACGGATCGACGTGGGCCACGCAGAAATAGGTGCCGGTGGGCGAGTCGGAATACTGGTAGAACACCGAGAAACGGTCGGGCGAGGCGAACACCTGCCGCCCCGACCACTGCAGGCACATCCGCTGCCCCTCGATGGCCCCCTGCTCGTCGGCGGGGAAGACGATGCCGTCGTTCTCGTACGCCTTGTAGATGGTGCCCCCGGCGTCGTTGCGCACGAAGTGGCAGACGAGGCCCAGGTGATGGGTGGCGAGGTTGGTGAAGCGGTGGGCGGCCATCTCGTACGAGACCGCGAACACGTCCCGCAGGTCCTCCACCGACAACGCCCGCGCGGCCTTGGCCTCCTGGAGGTAGAGCGCGGCGGCCCGCTCGGGCACGAGCACGGCGGCGGCGAAGTAGTTGGCCTCGGTGCGCTGTCGCAGGAAGTCGGCGAAGTCGCGCGGCTTGCCGTGGCCGAGGGCGAGGTGGCCGAGCGTCTGGAGCAGGATCGTGCGCGGGGTGTGCATGCCGAGCTGCTCGTGCTTGACGTAGATGCGCCGGTTGCGCAGGTCGGTGATGGAACGCACCGAACGCGGCAGGTCCTGGGCGGTGTGGACGGTGTAGCCGAAGTGTGTGACCAGGCCCTGGATCATGCTCTGGGACAGGGCGCCGGTGCGGTAGCCGACGGTGTCGAGGGCCTCGGCGGCGGCCTTCTCGATGTCGGGGAAGTAGTTGCCCACCTCGCGCTGCCTGCGCCGCAGCTCGGCGTTGGCGGCCCTGGCCTCCTCGGGCGTGGCGGTGCCGCGTGCCTGCCGGGCGCGCAGCTCGCCGTAGAGGCCGAGCAGGTGTTCGAGCACGTCGTTGGGCACACGCGCGGAGACCTTGAGCCGGGGCAGGCCGAGCCCGGCGTAGATGGGGTCACGCTGTGCCTCTTCGAGCGCGATCTCAAGCTGGGCCCGCCGGTTGGGCGGCTGGCGGCGCAGCAGCTCCTCGACGGGGACGCCCAGCGCGGTCGCCAGGGACTTGAGCAGCGAGAGTTTGGGCTCGCGCTTGCCGTTCTCCAGCAGCGACAGCTGACTGGGCGCCCTGCTGACACGCGAGCCCAGGTCCGACAGGGTGAGGCCGCGCTGTTTACGCAGGTGGCGAAGGCGCTGGCCGAACGCGATCAGATCGAGCTCCTGCGTCAAAGACAGCGGTTCTTCGCCTAGCAGGGACGCCATGCAGGCATCTTAGACAGAAATTCGGCCTATTTTCTAGCCTTTGGACGTTCAGGGCCTACCGGGCGGGGGCACGGCTGCCGCCTTCCGTTCGCTGCTGGGATTGGTCTAGTCCAACGGGAAAACTCGCGATTTCTTCTCATCTGAATACCCGTCGGTAATACACATGACGGAAACTTCGAGCGTTCTTCTCTCCTGGAGCCTCTATTGACGCAGGCTCTCAGGGCAGATGATCGGCGTGAGCCCCAGGGGACGACAAAGGAGCGAACGATGAACGATCGCCTCAAGGGAGCTGCTGAGCAGCTGCAGGACGAGTGGGACAACGACCCTCGCTGGGAGGGCGTCGAGCGCACCTACGGCGCCGAGGACGTGATCCGGTTGCGCGGCAGCGTCCAGGAGGAGCACACGCTGGCCCGCCTCGGCGCGCAGCGCCTGTGGGACCTGCTGCGGACCGAGGACTACGTCCACGCCCTCGGCGCGCTGACCGGCAACCAGGCGGTCCAGCAGGTGAAGGCCGGCCTGAAGGCGATCTACCTGTCCGGCTGGCAGGTGGCCGCGGACGCCAACCTCGGCGGCCAGACGTACCCGGACCAGAGCCTCTACCCGGCCAACTCCGTGCCCGCCGTCGTGCGCCGCATCAACAACGCGCTGCTGCGCGCCGACCAGATCACCTGGTCGGAGGGCGTGGCGGACGCGCCGCACTGGCTCGCGCCGATCGTGGCCGACGCCGAGGCCGGGTTCGGCGGCGTGCTGAACGCGTTCGAGCTGATGAAGGGCATGATCGCGGCCGGCGCCGCGGGCGTGCACTGGGAGGACCAGCTCGCCTCCGAGAAGAAGTGCGGCCACCTGGGCGGCAAGGTGCTCATCCCGACCGGCCAGCACATCAAGACGCTCAACGCCGCGCGGCTGGCCGCCGACGTTTGCGGCGTCCCCTCACTGATCGTCGCGCGGACCGACGCACAGGCCGCGACGCTCCTGACCAGTGACGTGGACCCGCGCGACCAGGCCTTCACCACCGGCGACCGCACCGCCGAGGGCTTCTACCGGGTACGCAACGGCGTGGACTCCTGCATCGCCCGCGGCCTGGCCTACGCCCCGTACTCCGACCTGCTGTGGATGGAGACCGGCACGCCCGACCTGGACGTCGCCCGCGAGTTCGCCGAGGCGATCAAGGCCCGCTACCCGGACCAGATGCTCGCCTACAACTGCTCACCGTCGTTCAACTGGAAGAAGCACCTGGACGACTCCACGATCGCCAAGTTCCAGCGCGAACTGGGCCACATGGGGTACAAGTTCCAGTTCATCACGCTGGCCGGGTTCCACTCGCTGAACTACTCGATGTTCGACCTCGCCCAGGGGTACGCCGCCGACGGCATGACGGCGTACGTCGAGCTCCAGGAGGCCGAGTTCGCCGCCGAGTCCCGCGGCTACACCGCGACCCGGCATCAGCGCGAGGTCGGCACCGGCTACTTCGACCTGGTCAGCACGGCCGTCGCGCCCGACTCCTCGACGACCGCGCTCAAGGGCTCCACCGAAGAGGAGCAGTTCCACCACTGATCCCCCGATCTCGCCGGCCACCTCCAGGGCATGGGATGGTTCCCCCGGCGAAGGGCCGCGCCGGCTCCCCCAGCCCGGCGCGGCCCCCTTTCACGTCGGTCGCGCGTCAGGCGCCCTCGCGGGCCCACGACGGCAGGTCCTGCTGCTCGGTGATGTCGCGGACGAGCTGGGCGTGCGCGTCCTCGGCCTGCTGCCTGGTGGACCAGTGGAGGCTCAGCACCTCCCGGCCCCGGGCCCGGGGCCCCGCGCCCGGCGGCGCCAGGCGCACGGTCGACTCGAACAGCAGCGGCACAGTCCCGCCGTCGGCCTGGTCGAGCACCATGTGCAGGGTGCGGACGCGGAACGTTCCGGCGGCGGTGCCGACGCGGTCGTCGCCGATCGTACGCCCCGCGCGATCGGCCAGCAGCTCCTGCGCCCGCGCAGGGCTGATGGGGTTGCCCTCTATGTCGTAGTAGCTCATGAACGGCCTCGCTCTCGGGTGCGGGGGAGGCGACGCGCGTCCCCCGCTCACCTCGATCATGAGGCATGGCCGGTCACGACGTTCCGGTGGCCGTGGGCGTGGAGGGGGACGGGACGGTGGGCTCGGGCGACTCGCCGGGGCCGTCCTGGGGGATCGTACTGATCGATCCCGAGGGCCGGGGGCAGTCGCGGCCGCCCGGCCGGTCGCCGCCGCGGCGCCGAGCGGCCGGGCGCGCGCACGGGCCGGGCTCCTCGCCGCCCGGGTTGCCGGGCCCGGAGGTGCTGGAGGGGCGGGGGTCGTCACGCCGCCGGTCGGGGCCCGGGTCGAGGAAGGTGAAACGGCCGGCCGGCGTACGGGCGCGCGTGACGGACACCGTCGCCGTGGGCACGCTCGCCGGGCGCGCCACGTGCGCGGGCGGCCGGTCGCCGGCCGGGGTCGCCGTGGGATGGCCGCTGACGTGCGGACGTACGATCGCGGGCTCGGCGGGCGGCGGCGAACCGCCGCCCTGGCTGAGGGCATCCCCGCCCAAGGCCGCGATCACGGTGACGGCCGCGATGGAGACCGTGGCCAGCGCGGCGAAACCGGCGTGCGCCAGGTGCGCCCCGGCCTTGGCTCTGCTCCCGCGCCTGCTCCCGTGCCTGGGCCCGGACGGCTCCCCGGCCGGGGTGGCGGGTCGGCCGCCGCCCGCCGGGTACGGCACCTCCGTCCAGCTCCCGTCCAGCACGTCGGCGACCGCCTGGCGCAGGTCCCACGGATCGCCCACGCCGCCCGCTGCCAGCAGCGCCCGCAGCAGGTCGGCCGCCCGGGGACGGGAGGCGGGGTCCTTGGCCAGCGCGGCCTCCACGGCCGGGCGCAGCAGGGCGGGCACGCCGTCGAGGCGCGGCGGGTCGAACAGGATGCGCCGGGTCAGCACGTCGGCCTCGCCGCCGCCGAACGGGTGGTGCCCGCTCGCGGCGAAGGCCACCAGGCAGCCCCAGGCGAACACGTCCGAGGCCGGCAGGTCCGGGCCGCCGGTCAGCCGTTCGGGCGCCACCCAGCCGGGGCTGCCCATGACCTGCCCGGCCTGGGTGTGGGCGGCCAGGGTGTCCACGTCGCGGGCGATGCCGAAGTCGATGACGCGGGGCCCCTTGGCCGACAGCAACACGTTGCCGGGCTTGAGGTCGCGGTGTACCAGACCGGCCTCGTGCACCGCGACGAGTGCGGCGGCCACCCCGAGTGCGACGCCGTAGGCGAGGTCGGGCGTGAGCGGCCCCCCGGCCATGACCACCCGCGAGAGCGCGGGGCCCGGGATGTACTCGGTGACCAGGTACGGGCGATCCTCGTCGGTGCCGTCCTCGACCACGGCGGCGGTGCAGAAGGGCACCAATCTGCGGGAAAAGGCCACTTCCTCGGCGAAACGCGCCCGCAACGTGGCATCGTTGAGATGCACCGCCTGCGGTGTCTTGAGCGCGACCAGGCCCCCTCGCGGGTGTTCGGCCAGGTACACCACTCCCATCCCGCCCGACCCCAGGCGGCCGAGGAGAAGGTGCCGGCCGATGACGACCGGGTCGCCCACCGTCAGCGGTCGCACGCCAGGCGGCATGCCGCTCGCACCACGCGCCATCCGGGCCTCGCCTCTCCTGTCCGGGACACGGCAAGGCACACTGTGGCGGCATCCGGGGGCCCTTTCCGCACGTCTTGCGTAAGGGGTATCGAAGGTGAGGAGTTCGTGTCCGGAGGGTTAGTAAGAGCTGTGATGGAACGTTCTGAAGTGGCTTCTTGTGGTTGGCGGGGTTCGGTGAGGGTCAGGAGGCCAGCGCGCGGGCCTCGTCGGCCTCGACCTCGCGGTTCCAGTCGTTCTTGACCGCCCGCCAGGCCTCGTCGTCCGCGCCGATCCGCCAGTAGCCGGAGATGGACAGCCGGTCCATCGGGATGCCCCGCTCCAGCCGCAGGTGGCGACGCAGTTCCTTGACGAAGCCGGCCTCGCCGTGCACGAACGCCTGCACGTCCCCCTCCGGGAACTCCAGCGCGCGCACCGCCTCGACCAGCGCCTGGCCGACCGGACGGGCGCCCCGGTACACCCACGTGATCCGCGCGTCGGCCGCGGTGCCGAGCTTCTGCTCGTCCTCGGGGCCGTCCACCTCCATCAGGACGTGGGCCAGGGCGTTGTCGGGCAGTGCCTCCAGGGAGGCGGCGATCGCCGGCAGGGCGCTCTCGTCGCCCACCATCAGGTGCCAGCCCGCCTCGGGGTCGGGCGCGTAGCCGCCGCCGGGGCCCAGCATGAGCACGACGTCGCCCGGCCTGGCCGCCGCGGCCCAGGGCCCGGCCAGGCCCTTGTCGCCGTGGTGGACGAAGTCGAGGGTCAGCTCAAGGGCGTCGGGGTCCCAGGCGCGTACGGTGTAGGTGCGCAGGCGCGGCCAGAACTCGCGCGGCATGGTCTCGCGTACGTGCTTGACGCTGAACGGCTCGGGGTAGTCCACGCCCTCGTGGGGGAAGACGAGTTTCACGTAATGATCGGTGAGGCCGCGACAGGCGAAGTCGCGCAGGCCGTCGCCGCCGACCACGATGCGGATCATGTGCGGGGAGAGCCGCTCGGTCCGCAGGACGACGCCTCGATGATGATCCCTGGGCTTGTCAGCCATCACTTCAGCCCCCATATGTTAGTTAGGTATACCTAACCTTACAGCGGGATTGACGGGCGGGGCCACCGCAACGCCTGGACGTTCCCCTGAGCGCGCAACCCCAAGCCGCGATATATCAGCACAAACTACCCCGACATACCCGCCCCAGTCAGGCCGCCGCCGTATCCCCGCGGGCCGCCGCACGGGCTTCCACCGCCTTAAGGAACGCCGCCATGTGCCGGAAGGCCAGCCGCGCCTCCGGCAGGACGTCGGCCAGGATCGGGAAGGCGTGCGGCATCCGCCGCCACTCCTCGTACCGCACCGGCACGCCCGCGAGGCGCGCCCGCTCGGCCACCTGACGGGCCTCGTCCCGCAACACCTCCGTGGAGCCGGTGACGATCATCAGCGGCGGCAGGCCGGTGAAGTCGCCGAGCACGGGCGAGACGAGCGGGTCCCGCGGATCGAGCCCGCAGGTCCAGTGGCGGGCCAGCCAGCGCACCCGGCTCGCCGGCAACATCGGGTCCTGCCAGCGGTTGGCCCGGCGCGGGATGTCGGTCAGGTCCGCCCACGGCGACAGGCAGATCGCCGCGGCCGGCGGCCTCAGGCCGCGGTCGCGCAGCGCCAGCAGCGTGGCCAGCGTCAGATGGCCGCCCGCCGAGTCCCCGGCGATGATGATGTCCTCGGGCGCGTGCCCGCGCCGCATCAGGCATTCGTACGCGTCCAGCGCGTCGGCCAGGGAGTCGGCCAGCGGGTTCACCGGCCCCTGCCGGTAGTCCAGCGCGAGGACCGGCCGGCGGGCCACGACCGACAGCCGCCAGGTGATGGGCCGGTGGGTACGCGGCGAGCACGAGAAGTAGCCGCCGCCGTGGAAGTACAGCAGCGCCTTGTGCTCGTCCAGGCCCTCACCGGCGCGGATCCACTCGCCGCCGCAGCCCGTCAGTCCGGCCGGTACGACGACGGCGTGGTCGGGGAGGTGCAGCGGCATCAGGCGGGCCAGCTCGCCCAGGCGGGCGGCGCCGACCAGGGCCAGCGGATGGCGCATCAGCACTGTGGAGGCCGGTTTCAGCGTGCCGCGCATGACCGAGGTCAGGGCCCTGGCCTGCCAGCTCAAGGGGTAGTCGGGCGACACGTCCATGTCGATGTGCATCACGGTCCTCCACCCCCATTCTTCCCGTAACAACCTCGTTCTACCGGCCAGTAAGGATCTCATCCCTTACGCGGATATTTCGGCTATGTGGGACGGTGGGGAATATGGCGGGATATTCAGGGACGCCGCTCCCTCGTAAACTCGGCGTCAAGCCGGGACACCAGGTTCTGGCCCTCGGCGCCCCCGCCACCCTCGACCTCGGCGAACCCGGCGCGGACGTGCACCGCGAGCCGGGCGGCGGCCCCTACGACGTGATCCTGCTCTTCTGCCCCGACATGGCCACCCTCCACAGTACGTTCCCCCAGGCCAAGGCCACACTCGTCCGGAACGGCGGCCTGTGGGTCTGCTGGCCCAAACGCGCCGCCAGGATCCCCACCGACCTGTCGGACGGCGTCGTACGCGCCTACGGCCTGGACGCCGGACTGGTCGACAACAAGGTCGCCGCGATCGACGCCACCTGGTCGGGCCTGCGCTTCGTTTATCGCGTTGCGGACCGCTGACCCCTCAGCGGATAATTCCAGACTCCGTCGGCAGACCCGCGCACGGGTCCGGACACGGCCGGTCACCGCGCCCTCACTGAACGGAGGTGCCCCACCATTCCCCTCTACGCCCGGCTCGTCCGGTACGGCTTCCGCAAACACGCCGTCTACGTCTGGGCCGCGCTCGCCGGCGCGTTCACCAACAGCGTGTTCGGCATCCTGCGCGCCTACGTCCTCATCGCCCTGTGGCAGGCCCGCCCCGGCCTGGCCGGCTACGACGTCACCGACGCCGTCACCTTCTGCTTCGTCACCCAGGCCTTCATCGGCCCGATGATGTTGTTCGGCGGCGGCTTGGCCATCCCCGAACGCATCCGCAGCGGCGACATCGCGCTCGACCTCGTCCGCCCCGCCTCGCTCCAGCTCTGGTCGCTCGCCGAGGACCTGGGCCGGGCCGCGTACCTGTTCCTGGTGCGCGGCATCCCGCCGCTGCTGCTCGGCGCGGCCCTGTTCGGCGTCACCACGCCCGCCTCCCCCGCGCAGTGGGCGGCGGTCCTGGCCGGCTTCCTCATCGGCGTGCTGATCAGCTTCGGCTGGCGCTACCTCGTCGCCCTGTCGGTCTGCTGGCTCGCCGACGACCGCGGCGTGGCCGTCGTGTCCCTGGTCCTGACGACCTTCCTCAGCGGGATGATGCTCCCCCTCCACCTGTTCCCCGGCCAGTTGGGCGAGGTGGTCAGGGCCCTGCCCTGGGCCGCCATGGTCCAGGCGCCCACCGACCTCTACCTCGGCAAGGCCCCCGTCGGGCAGACGCTCGCCCTCCAGGCGTTCTGGGCGGCGACGTTGTTCGCGCTCGGCCTGCTCGCCACCCGCGCCGTCCGCCACAAGGTGGTGATCCAGGGTGGGTAGGACGTACTTCCTGCTGGCCTGGACCTGGACCCGCGCCGCTGCCGCCTACCGCGCCTCCTTCGCCCTGATGGTCGTGTTCGGCGTGATCACCGGCGCGATGGACCTCGCGGCCATCCTCGTCGTCTTCGCCAACACCACCACCCTGGCCGGCTTCACCCGCGAGGATGTCCTGTTCCTCTACGGCGCGGCCAGCGTCTCCTTCTCCGTCTGCGACACCTTCGTCGGCAACCTCGACCGCGTCAGCCAGCACATCAAGGCCGGCACGCTCGACACCTTCCTCGTCCGCCCGGCGGCCGCCTGGATCCAGATCGCCACCGACCGCTTCGTCCCCACCAGGCTCGGCCGCATCGCGCAGGCCGTCGCCGTCCTCGCCTACGCCGTGGCCGTGCTCGGCGTCGACTGGCGGCGGGCCTGGATGATCCCGGTCATGGTCGCCACCGGCATCGTCATCTTCACGGCCCTGTGGACACTCGCCGGCGCCGTGCAGTTCGCACTGACCGACGCGCCGGAGGTGGTCAACGCCTTCACCTACGGCACCCACCAGCTCAGCCAGTACCCCCTCAGCATCTACGCCCGCGACCTGGTCCGCGGCGTCACGTACGCGCTGCCCCTGGCCTTCGTCAACTGGCAGCCCGGCCTGTACGTCCTGGGCCGGGACGACCCGTTCGGCACGCCCGGCTTCATGCGCTTCCTCGGACCCGCCGCCGCGCTGGTCCTCGCCCTGGCGGCCGGGCTGGCCTGGCGGCAGGGAATCAGGCACTACCGATCCACGGGGAGTTAGGAATGATCGAGCTGCTGCGGGCGGGACGCTCGTTCAAGGTCAGGCGCACCGTCGTGCACGCCGTGCGCGACCTGTCGTTCAGCGTGCCGGCGGGCGAGTTCGTCGGCTACCTCGGGCCCAACGGCGCGGGCAAGTCCACCACGATCAAGATGTTGTGCGGCATCCTCACCCCCACCTCCGGCTCGGTACGGGTGGCCGGGCTCGACCCCTCGCGCCGGCGCACCACGCTGGCCCGGCGGATCGGCGTGGTGTTCGGGCAGCGGACGACCCTGTGGTGGGACCTGCCGCTCAAGGACAGCTTCGAACTGATCCGACACCTTTACAAAGTAGATCGTGGAACCTTCCGGGTCCGGCTGGCCGAGCTGACCGAGACCCTCGACCTGGGCGCCTTCCTGGGCACGCCGGTGCGCCAGCTCAGCCTGGGCCAGCGCATGCGCGGCGACCTGGCGGCGGCGCTGCTGCACGCGCCCGATGTGCTGGTGCTCGACGAGCCGACGATCGGCCTCGACGTGGTCAGCAAGGCCAGCATCCGCGGCTTCCTCCAGCGGCAGAACGCCGAACGCGGCACGACCGTGCTGCTGACCACGCACGATCTCGGCGACATCGAGCGCCTGTGCCGCCGGATCATGCTGATCGACCACGGCCGGCTCACCTTCGACGGGACGCTGACCGAGCTCATGGCCACCGCGCCGGACCAGGCCACCATCGAGGACGTCGTGACCCGGCTCTACACCGGCAGTCAGTAGTAGCTGCCCTCCGGCGTGCTCTCGTACTCGTCGTCATCGTCGTCGTGCGGGCGCGACCAGCGCGAGGGCATCAGCACGGGGATGAACAGGACCACGCCGAGCAGGGCCAGCACACCCGTCGTGAGCAGGAACTTGTCGCCCGCGCCGGCGTCCCTGACGATCTGGTTCACCGACGCCTCGGCCGGGATCAGGGACAGCGCCCTGCCGGTGTCGAGCGCGTAGACGACCGTCCAGGCCAGCAACACCATCGAGGGCACGAACGTGGCCAGCGGCGAGATCCGGCCCGCCACCACGAGGCCGACGACCAGGCCGATGGCGGCCATGGAACCGAGGGCGATCCACAACTTCTGGGGGTCGGGCGGCGGGGTCGTCGCCGCGGCGGTGAGGGCCTGCTGCACGGCCCATCCGCCACCCCCTAGGACGGCCGCCGTGACCACGACGCCGATGAGCAATCCCGCTAAGTGCCGCAACGTTTCTCACCTCAAATGTCAACGTGCTCGGCACGACCCTAGCGACAAATGCCATTTTTGGACCAGGCATTGGCTCGCTTGGAACTAGGGGTCTCGTGCGACCGTGCCCCGTGAGACCATGTGGCACACATGCGTGCGCGACTTCCCCTCCGGCTCGCGCGGACGGCCGCCTTCGCCGCCGTCTGCGTGACCCTCGCTGCGCTCGCCCACGTGGTGGGCGGCGGCGGGCGGCCGGAGCCGCTGGCGGCGGCGCTGGGCCTCGTGGCGGTCTCCGGTCTGGGGCTGGCGCTGTCCGGCAGGGAACGTTCGGCGGCGACGATCAACGTCGTGCTCGGGGCGGCGCAGTTCGGCCTGCACGAGTTGTTCGCGGGCGGCAGCGCCTCCTCCTACGTCTTCGAGCACGGCCACGGCCAGGGCCTGGCCGTCAACGCGGGCATGTTGCTCGCCCACCTCGTGGCGACCCTGATGACCGGCTGGTGGCTGTCGCGCGGCGAGGTCGCGCTGTGGTCACTGCTGCGCCGGCTGGGCCTGCGGCTCATGCCGCCGCTGCTCGGGGTCGTTCCCGCCGTACGGCCGGGCGTGCCGGTCGTGCACACCAGGGTGGTCCCCCTCGCGCCGGGGTTCCGGCACCGGGTGGCCAGGCGTGGTCCTCCACTTCCCGCCTGACCTGCTGACACCCGTAAGACCCCCGTCATCCTGAAGTGGAGATCCGTCATGTCCTTCATCCGTCGTGCGGCGACCGTGCTCGCCGCCGCCACCGCTCTCACCGCCGGCCTGGCCCTGCCCGCGCTGGCCCACGTCAGCATCACCCCCGGCACCGCCGAGCAGGGCGGGTTCACTAAGGTCGCGTTCCGGGTGCCCAACGAGCGCGACAACGCCTCGACCACCAAGGTCCAGGTCAGCTTCCCCGCCGACCATCCGCTGGCGTTCGTGTCGGTGAAGCCCGTGCCCGGCTGGGAGGTCAAGGTCACCGAGGGCAAGCTGCCCAAGCCGGTCAAGACCGAGTACGGCGACCTGGAGGAGGCCGTCACCACGGTCGTGTGGTCGGGCGGCAAGATCAACCCGGGCGAGTTCCAGGAGTTCGAGGTGTCCATGGGCCAGTTGCCCAAGGACGTGGACTCGCTGACGTTCCCGACGGAGCAGACGTACTCGGGCGGTGAGGTGGTCAAGTGGGCCGACGCGCCCAAGTCGGACGGCACCGAGGCCGAGCACCCCGTACCCACGCTGAAGCTCGTCCCCGCCTCCGGCGCCGACGAGCACTCCGCGGCCGGCGCGTCGGCCGCGCCGGTCGCCGCCACGGGCCCGTCGGTCGCGCCGGTCGCGGCGGCCGAGTCCGTCTCCGACGGCACGGCCCGCCTGCTGGGCGGCGCCGGACTGGTCGTCGGGATCATCGGCGTCGTGGTCGGGGCCCTGGGCCTGCGCCGCCGTACGGCCTGACCCCGGCGACGCGGCATCCCCGGCCGGGCCACTCGCCCGGCCGGGGGTGCGCCTCCCGTCAGGACGTGATGTCCTTGCCGGAGAAGCGCGCCCACGCGATCGAGCAGAACAACACGATGTAGGCGCCGAAGGCCAGCAGCCCGTCCCACAGTGCCGGCAGGTCGATCGGGCTGCGCAGCACCGCGTCGAAGTTCGTGAACCTGGTCGGCAGCAGGTACGGCGTCACCGCGCTCAGCTCGGGGAAGGCCCGCAACACCTGGCTGACGATCACCAGCACGAGCGTGGCGGCCACGGCCCCGATGGACACCTCCGTGAACGTCGACAACGCCAGCGCGACGGCGGCCAGCGCCGCCATGCCCGCCCCGACGTAGCCGACGGCGATGAGGATGCGCAGCAGGCCCTCGCCCATCGAGATCGTCGTGCCCGACAGCAGCGTCACCGGGCCGGCCGGGAACAGGATCAGCCCGGTGACCAGCGCCGACAGCGCCACCACGGCCGTGACGGCGTAGGCGTAGACGACCGCGTTGAGGTATTTGACGGCCAGCAGGCGGGTGCGTCCCGCGGGGGCGGCCAGCAGGTAGCGCAGCGTGCCGCCGCCCGCCTCCCCGGCCACCGAGTCGCCCGCGACGACGCTGACGGCGACCGGCATCAGCAGCAGCACGAGCACCGAGAACGAGACGAACGTCAGCATGAGGCTGTTGCCCGCCATCCGCTGCACGAACCCACTCATCCCGTCGTCATCGCCGCCCCCGAACGCGCGCAGGGCGATGCCGATGACGGCCGGCACGCAGGCGAGCACGGCCAGCATGATCAGGTTGCGCGGGCGGCGGAACGTCAGGCCCAGCTCCGAGCCCAGCAACCGCCAGAACGCCCATCTCGCCCGCCCGGCCCCACGCGCGTCCCCGGTCCCGTGCTCCGCCGCGTCCGGCTGTGGCCCGCCACGGTCCGGGTCCGGCGGGCGGCGTTCGGCGGTGCGCAGCGTCTCGGCCACGGGCACCAGCCCGGGCGTACGCCCCCCGCCCCGCGCCTCCCCCGCCCCGCTGACGCGTGTTCCGGTGTCGCGTGTTCCGGTGTCGCGTGTTCCGGTGTGCGGCGTCGAGGTTTCAGCCGTCGACATCGAAGCCCTCCCCCGTCAGTCCGACGAACACGTCCTCCAGGCTGGGCCGCAGCACGGCCAGCCCGCGTACGGCGACCCCCGCGCCGACCAGCGCGGCGTTGATCCGCTCCGGCGCGTGGCCGCCCAGCTCGGCCGTCACGTCGGCGCCGCCGGACCGCACGTCGGCCAGGCCCAGCGTGCCGAGCACCCGGGCGGCGTCGGCCACGTCGGGCGTCTCGACCCTGACCCGCGTGGCCAGGCCGCCGTTCAGCGAGGCGATGGTGCCCTCGGCGACCAGCCGGCCGGTACGCATGATCGCGGCATGTGTACACATCTGCTCGACCTCGGCCAGCAGGTGCGAGGAGACGAAGACGGTGGTGCCGCCGGCGGCGATGTCCTTGACCAGCGCGCGTACCTCGCGGGTGCCCTGCGGGTCGAGCCCGTTGGTCGGCTCGTCCAGGATGAGCAGTTCGCGCGGGCCGAGCAGGGCGCCGGCGATGGCCAGGCGCTGGCGCATGCCGAGCGAGTAGTTGCGGTAGCGCTTGCCGGCCGCGGCCGACAGGCCCACCCGGTCGAGCGCGTCGGCGATCCGCTTCCGGGCGGTGGCGCGTACGGAGGTGGGGTCGGCGGCGTCGAAGCGCATCAGGTTCGCCTCCCCCGACAGGTACGGGTAGAACGCCGGCCCCTCCACCACCGCCCCCACCCGCGGCAGCGCCCGCGGCAACGGCAGCCCGAGCAGGGAGTACTCGCCCTCGGTCGGCGCGATCAGGCCCAGCATCATGCGGATGGTCGTGGTCTTGCCCGAGCCGTTGGGCCCGAGGAAGCCGTAGACCGAGCCGCGCGGCACGGTCAGGTCGAGCGCGTCCACGGCCACCTGGCCGCCGCGGAAGCGCTTGGTCAGGCCGCGCGTGACGATGGCGTGCTCCCCGGAGGGCGGGGCCGCCCCGAAGGGCGCCCCCGCTTCCTGCGCGACTGCGGTCACTTGACGCCCGCCGCCTGGGTGATCTCCTCCGGGGTGACCGCGCCGACCAGCAGACGGCCGTCGTCGGTCAGCAGGACGGTGACGAGCTTGGTCCTGATCAGCCGGCCCGAGCCCCACGTGCCGCTCACCGGGGTGGCCGTCTTGAGCACGGTGTCGGCCAGCGCGCCCACGCCGGCCTGCGAGCCGCCGTCGGTGGACGGCGAGCCGCCGCCGGCCTTGAGGTCCTCCGGCTTGAACGGCAGGACCGCCACGGTCGTCCAGCCGTCGCCGACGACCCTGGCCCGCGCCGCGACCTTCTCGGCCTGCTCGGCGTGCTGCTCGGCCTGCTCGGCGCCACCCAGCTCGCTGAGGTCCTTCTCCTCCACCTTGGCGCCCGCGGGCGGGGTGAAGTCGAAGTTCTCAGGCGCCGGGGGCGTGAACGTCACCTGGGTGAAGCCCACCTGGAACGCCGGTTCGGCCGAGCCCTTGGCGTAGACCTGGACCTGGAGCGGGACGTACGTCTCGCCGTCGAGGGCCAGGCGCACCTCCTGCACCAGCGAGCCCTCGTCCTTGGGCGCCAGGACGAGCTGGTAGACCGGGCGTCCGGCCACCTCGGCGGTGTTGATCACACGGACCGCGGTGTCCTTGCCGGCCGTGGCCAGCAGCCGCTGGGCCGCCTGCGCCGGCGTGAGCTGGACCGGCGGCGGGGTGGGCCGCTGGTGTTCCAGGCTTGTGCCGGGCTTGACCGTCAGCTTCGTCGCGGTGTTGTCGGCACTCTGCCAGTACCAGCCGTGGTCGCCGTTGACGATCAGGTTGGTCTCGCTCAACTGGCTCGGCATGGCCACCCTGAACCTGTCGGCGCCGCCGTACCAGACCTTGATCTCGTGCGAGCCGGACAGCAGGCTGAGCGGCGACTCACCCCCGGTCTGGGGCAGTGCCGGCAGGCCGAGCGAAGCCGTCTGCTGCACCGTGCCGGACATGGGCGGCAGGCCGCCCTTGTCGCTCGTCGCCGCCACGGCGTCGGCCAGCAACTGCTGGGCCGAACGCTCGGGCAGGACGGGCTCGCCGCTCACCGCGGCGATGACCGGGCCGGCTCCGATCGCGCCGCCGATCACGGCCGCCGCCGCGATCGGCACTCCCCACCTCACGAACGTGCCTCTGCGCATCTCACTCCTTAACGGTATGTCGATGACCAGAGCCTGCGTCATGCATCCTGTGGCGGGCCTGAGACTGTCTGAGACGCCTCTCAGCCTTCTCAGCGGCGTCTCAGGTCAGGGACGGGAGAATCAGCACATGAGAGTACTGGTCGTCGAGGACGAGCGGCGGATGGCGGCGGCGCTCCAGCGCGGGCTGCAGGCCGAGGGCTTCGCCGTGGACCTCGCCCACGACGGCGAGGAGGGGCTGCACGCGGCCCGGCAGGGCGACTACGACGTCGTCGTGCTGGACATCATGTTGCCGAGGTTGTCGGGCTACAACGTGTGCAAGCAGTTGCGCGCGGAGGAGAACTGGGTGCCGATCCTCATGCTGTCGGCCAAGGACGGCGAGTACGACATGGCCGACGGCCTCGACCTCGGCGCCGACGACTACCTGACCAAGCCCTTCTCGTACGTGGTGCTGGTGGCCAGGCTCCGGGCCCTGCTGCGGCGCGACGCCGGGCGGCGGCCGTCGGTGCTGGCGGCCGGCGACCTGACCCTCGACCCGGCCCGGCGCAAGGTGCAGCGGGGCGAGCGGCCGGTGGAGCTGACGCCGAGGGAGTTCGCGCTGCTGGAGTTCCTGATGCGCCGCCGGGACGAGGTGGTGTCGAAGTCGGAGATCCTGGAACACGTGTGGGACACCTTCGACACCGACCCGAACGTGGTCGAGGTCTACGTCGGCTACCTGCGGCGCAAGGTCGACGCCCCGTTCGGCAGGAACGCGCTGCAGACCGTGCGCGGCGCGGGCTACCGGCTGGCGGGCGACGGTGGCTGACACCCCGCTGGCGTGGTGGCGGCGGCAGGGGCTGCGGTTCCGGCTGACGGCGGCGGCCGCGGCCGTGCTGGCGCTGGCCCTGGCGCTGTCGGCCTCGGTGTTGTTGTCGGTTCTCGACCGGGCTCTGATCGACACCGTCGACGCGTCCACGAGGCAGCAGGCCCAGAGCGTACGCGTGGCGGCCGACGCCGGGACGCTGTCCAGCCCGATCACCACGCACGACGGCACGATCGTCCAGGTGCTCGACCGCAGCGGGCGGATCACGCACGTCACGTACGGCACCGACAGGCTCGTACCGCTGCTGGACGCGGCGGCCAGGGCCAGGGTGCTGCGGGACGGGCGGGCGGCGTTCCTGGACGGGCGGCCGTACGCGATCCCGGGGCCGCTGCGTGTGGTCGTGCTCAGCGCCGACCACGGTCAGACGGTGCTGGCGGCCAGGCCGATCGGGGAGATCCAGACCAGTCTGGGCGTCGCCGGCCGGGTCCTGCTGGTCGGCACGCCCGCGCTGGTCGTGCTGCTGGCGGTGGCGAGCTGGCTCATGATCGGCAGGACGCTGCGGCCGATCTCCTCGCTGCGCCGGGTCGCGGCCGACATCACGCACACGGCCAGGTCCCGGCGGCTTCCGGTGCCGCAGTCGCGCGACGAGGTCCACGCCCTGGCCACCACGCTCAACGGCATGCTGGCCAGGCTGGAGGAGGCCGAGCAGCGCCAGCGCGCGCTGGTCTCCGACGCCGCCCACGAGCTGCGCAGCCCGCTGGCCAGCATCCGGCTCCAGCTGGAGGTGGCGCTCGGCCATCCGGAGGGCCAGGACTGGACGGAGACCGCCGAGGGCGTGCTGGAGGACGCCCTGCGGCTGTCCAGGCTGGCCGAGGACCTGCTCGCGCTGGCCCGCCTGGACGAGCGCGGCGGCGTGCCGGCCCGCGACGAGCCGGTCAACCTGGACGAGGTGGTACGCCAGGTCACCGAACGCTACGGCGAGGCCCGGCTGACCGCCTGCGACCCCGTGGTGGTGCGCGGGGACGCCCTCGACCTGAGCCGGGTGCTGACGAACCTGATGGACAACGCCGTCCGGCACACCTCCTCGAAGGTCGAGGTGGCGCTGACCGCCGACGGGGTGCTGACGGTGACCGACGACGGGCCCGGCATCCCCGAGCAGGATCGGGAGCGGGTGTTCAACCGGTTCACCCGGCTGGACTCCGGCCGCAGCAGGGACGAGGGCGGGGCCGGGCTGGGGCTGGCGATCGTACGGGAGACCGTGCGCGCCCACGGGGGGACGGTGGTGCTCGCGGACGCGGCGCCTGGCCTGCGCGCCGTGGTCCGCCTTCCGGTGTCCCGCTAGGCGGGCGCCTCCGGGGTGCTCGGCCCGCGCGACGCGTTGGGGGCGCCGGGCGGGCTGCGGTGGGGACGGGGACGACGGGGGATCATGGAACGTTCCTGGTCAGGCGGCCGTGCCCTTCTCCGCGGTGGACAGGAAGTCCTGGGCGATGAGGGGCAGGCGGCGCCGGGCGTGCACGACGGCGATGACGCGCCGCACGGCGGGTTCGAGCGAGCGCACCACCAGGCCGGCCCTGGCGGCCTGGTCGGCCATGCCGCGGTACCACAGCAGTGAGGCCTGTCCGGCGCGGACGGCGCTGAGCCAGCCGTTGCGCTCGTCGGTCTCCAGGACAACGACCGGGGTGACGGCGTACTTGCCGAACATGGCGTCGAGCTCCCTGCGCCGCGCGCTGCCGCGGGCGGGCAGGGCCAGGCGCATGCCGTGCAGCTTGCCCATGGGGACGGGGTTGGGCAGGGTCAGCCCGGGCGGGGAGATCAGCACGATCTCCTGGCGTTCGAGCGGGTGGGTGATGAGGTCGGTGGGCACGGGCAGATCGGTGAGCCCGAGGTCGGCCCGCTGATCCCGGATGGCGCTGACGACGCCGTCACGGCCGTCGCAGCGGACGATGTGCACGCGTACACCTGGGTGCTCGGCCGCGTAGGCAGGGAGCAGCCGCCCCGCGAGTCCGGGTTCGAGACTCGGGGTGGAGGCGATGCGCAGCTCGGCCTCCGTGACGCCGGCGTGGTTGGCCAGGCCCTCGATCTCGTGCACGGCGTCGAGTGCCTCCCTCGCCAGCTTGACCACGCGGCGGCCCTGCGCGGTGACCACCACGCCGCGGCCCGAGCGGGCGAAGAGCGTCATGCCGAGCTCCCGCTCAAGATCGCGGATCGCGCGGGACAGCGCAGGCTGCGCGATGTAGAGCGACCTGGCCGCGTCGGTCATGGTGCGGTGCTCCGCAGTCGCGACCACATAGCGGAGCTGCTGGAGGTTCATGCCAAAGAAGCTAGGACACCGCCCCGCTCCGGGACCGGGAGATAGCGGAGATCACCTCGATTGATTTCAGAGCGTGACCGAGTACCGCTACATCCGTGACGGGTGATAAATCAGTATGCTTTTGCCCCAAATTTGGCAAAGATCCTTTGGGGTCTGCCGCAAAGCCGTGCATTGCAGACAAGCGGGTTAACGGGGAGACACGGTGACAGCAAACGGGCAATATCCACCCCCACCACAAGGGCCAGGGCAGCCACAACGGCCTCCCTCGTTGCCCTGGCCGCCGCCGGGCCACCGGCAGCCGCAACCACAGGGTGGTCACCCCTACCCGCAGGCTCCGCCGCCGCCGCAGCGTCCACCCCAGGGGCCGCCCCCGGGGCCGCCGCCCGGCTCTCAGCCTTACCCGCCGCACGGCTCCCAGCCCTACCCACCGCCGCCCGCGGCGCCCCCGCAGGGCTACCCGGCCCCGCAGCAGGGTTACCCGCCGCCCGGCCCCCAGTATCCGCAGCCCCCGTACGGGCAGCACTACCAGCCGCCGCCTCCCCCGCCCCCTCCGCCGCCGCAGCCGCCCATGCCGACGCGGCAGTGGCCGCAGCAGCCGAGGAAGAAGTCCGGCATGGGGGTCGCCGGCGTCCTCGGGACCGTGTTCGGCTCGCTGGCCGCGCTGTTCGTGCTGATCGTCATCGGGGCCGCGATGCTCAAGTCGGCCTCGCGGACGGACACGACCACGCCGATGGCGATCCCGTCGTACGAGTCGCGGACCGAGGACCCGTTCCCCACCCACGAGCCGACGCGGGACGTCCCCACGCGGGAGCCGTCCGATGAACCCACCGCCGAGCAGCCCACTGAGCAGCCCACCGAGCAGCCGACGCGGCAGCCCAGTGAGCGGCCCACGCAGCGGCCCACGCAGGAGACGGTCACGCCGCCCAAGCAGGTCACGCTCAACACCAGCCTGAAGAACAACACCCTCTACAGGGCGGGCACGCTCCCCCGGCTGAACTGCCGGGCCGGGAACGCCAACGTCTTCAGCCACAGCCAGCTCAAGGCGCTGATCCTGAAAACCGGCCGGTGCATGGACAAGGCGTGGGGGCCGATCCTGCAACGGCAGGGCATCGCGTTCAGCCCGCCGGGCTACGCCATCGCGGCCGGGCGCGGCCGGGGCGCGTGCGGCGACTACCCGTCGGCCGGGAGCATGGTGCCGTACTACTGCCCGCGCAACAACACGATCTACGGCTCCACCTCGGCCATGGCCAAGGGCAACGGGAACGCGCGCGGCTACGGCCAGATCATCTCCTGGCACGGCGGCATCATCAGCATGATGGCCCACGAGTACGGCCACCACGTCCAGAACATCAGCGGCGTGATGGACTCCTGGTGGCAGGGCACGCTGGCCTCCTCCAGCCAGAGCGGCAAGCTGGGGCTGAGCCGCAAGCTGGAGCTTCAGGCCACCTGCCTCGGCGGCATGTGGATGCGCTCGGTCGCCTCCACCTACCCGGTCTCGTCGTCGATGCGCTCGCGACTGTTCTGGTTCTACGCACAGGTGGGCGACTATCCCGGCTATCCGCGCGACCACGGAACTCCAGCCAACAACAATCGCTGGTTCCGCCAGGGCTGGGAGAGAGACAAGACATACCAGTGCAATACGTGGATGGCGCCCTCCTCAACGACCTCCTGAGGGACACGTGGCGTTCATCTCATGTTGAAGAGTTGTCTCGGATGTCCAGGTATGGGGGCTAGAATCCTGGCAATCTTGTGCCCGACATGGGGCTAACGTCATTTTTTGCCTGGTAGGCATGTGAAGGAGCCGGTGTGAGCAAGCGCGATGGGGCGGCCCCCGTGCCCGGAGGGGCCAAACGGCGTTCTCCACGTCCGCGCAAGGGCTCGTCCGCCGCGCCGCGCTTCGCCAGACCACTGACGACCGCCTCGATCCTCGGCTGGACGGCCCTGTCAGCCCTCGTGCCCGGCGCCGCGCATCTGCGGGCCGGGCGCCGCCGTACCGGGCTGATCATGATCGGCGTGTACGCGGTGCTGCTGCTCGCGGCCCTGGCCTTCGGCCTGACGCGGAGCACGGAGAACGTGACGGCGCTCGCCGAGGACGGCGCGCTGCTGACGGTCATCATCATCACGGCCTCGTGCGCGCTGGCCTGGTTCGCCGTGATCGTCACCTCGTACGTGACGCTGGGCCCCAACAAGCTGAACCAGCAGGGCCAGGTGGTCACCGGGATCGCCGTGGGCGTGCTGTGCGTGGCCGTCATGTCGCCGTTCGCGCTGGCGGCCAACAACGTCCTGGCCGGCCGGGAGGCGGTCAACGCGATCTTCCCGTCGCAGCCGGACCCGGAGAACCCCGTCCAGGTCAAGAACCCCGAAGACCCCTGGGACGGCAAGACCCGGGTGAACTTCCTGCTGGTCGGCGGCGACGCGGCGGGCAACCGCGTCGGCGTGCGCACCGACAGCATGACGGTGGCCAGCGTGGACACCAGGACCGGCAACACGGTCCTGTTCAGCCTCCCGCGCAACCTGCAGCACGTGCGCTTCCCGCCGTCCTCGCCGCTGCACAACCACTTCCCCAACGGCTACATGGCCGAGCTGCCCAACGGCGGCCTGCTCAACGAGGTCTGGCAGTACGCCAACGACAACCCGCAGCTCATGGGCGGCAAGAACCGCGGCCCGCGGGCCCTGATGGACGCCATCGGCTACACCCTGAACCTCAAGATCGACTACTACGCCCTGATCAACATGTACGGCTTCGCGGCCCTCGTCGACGCCATCGGCGGCCTGAAGATCCGGGTCGAGCAGGACATCAGGTGGGGCGGCCACTTCGGCACCGCCGGCACGATCAAGGCGGGCTACCGCAAGCTGTCGGGCGAGCAGGCCCTGTGGTACGGCCGCTCCCGCGTCGACAGCGACGACTTCTCCCGCATGGGCCGCCAGCGCTGCGTCATCGGCGCCTTCGCCCAGCAGGCCACGCCCGGCGTGATCCTGACGAACTTCAACAAGATCGCGGGCGCGGCCAAGCGGCTGGCCCAGACGAACATCCCGCGTCCGCTGGTCAAGCCGCTGGCGGACCTGGCGCTCAAGGTCAAGGACGCCAAGATCACCAGCCTGCAGTTCGTGCCGCCGGACTTCTACTCGGGCCGGCCCGACTGGGCCAAGATCCGGGTGGCCACGAGGAAGGCCATCGCCGACTCCGACCGTTCCTCGCGCCAGGCCCAGACCGCCAACGTGACCGCCTCCCCTGGCTCCTCAAGCTCCCCGACGGCCTCGCCGTCCGCCACGCGCAGCCAGACGCAGGCTGCCGGTACGCCGACGGAGACCCCGACCCGCAACACCCAGAAGGGCGGCGCCAAGTCCCTGTCGGAGCTGTGCGGCCTCTGACGGTCCCGCCGAGTGGTCCCGACCGGCGGTCTGCCGGGCCGGGTCACTTCGACAGGTGGGTGAGGATCCAGTCGGCGAGCGTGCCGGTGACGGTGCCGTGCTCGGAGTTGTCGGAGTCGCACTGGTAGTCGTCCAGCTCGCTCTGCTCCGGCGACAGGGCGGTGATGTCGGTGTAGAGGTCCACGGTCCAGTCCACGGGGTCGTACTGGAGCGCGACGGCGCTCACGGAGGGGACGAAGCACGCCGACCGGAACCGGCCCGCGATCTGCGCGCCGAACGCGTCGGCGACCATGCCGTAGGAGGCCAGCGTGCCGCCGGGCGCCCCGTCGAAGGGCGCGACGTCGCTGGTGTAGCTGGTGCTCGCCCAGATGGGCACGGCTCTCATGCCGCCCAGGCGCCGGTTGGTCCCGAAGTCGGGCTGGGTGCGTACGATGGCGCCGGCCAGCCCGTCCAGGGCGCTCCACTCGAAGGCCAGGGCGTCGGGCGGAACGTTCCTTCCGGTGCCGTCGGCGGCGCCGTTCGACACCCCGAGCTTGCGCGGCCGGGCGGGGAACCAGCCGGCGGCGCGCAGGTCCCCGATGAACTCCAGGCGCAGCGGGCTGGCGGTGGCGACCGGCCCCGAGTAGCGGCCGTCGCCGACCCAGCCCCACAGCAGTTGCTGGGCGGCCGGGCTCCTGATCAGGTCCGCCTGTCCCGGGCGGCCGGGGGCGGCCGGCGCGAGCTGTTCGGCGAAGTAGGCCAGTTGTTGCAGGATCAGCGGGATCCAGGCGCCGTTGTGCGGGCAGTCGTAGGACAGGTAGGTCATGGTCTGGTGGTCCTCGCGGCGGCGTTCCATCTCCGCCAGCGCGTAGCGGGTCACCAGCCCGCCCGCGCCGAGGCCGCCGACGATCAGCGGCGCGGCGCCGAGCCGCTCGGAGATCGCGCGGTGCACGCATCTCGCCGCAACCCCGGCGTTGGCCTGGATGTGGGTGTGGCGGGCGGCGAAGCCGAGCAGCACGACGTCGATCCCCTGGGCGAGGAGCCTGCTGAGCAGGCGGTCGCCGTGCGGCGGGTAGGGCGCGTCGAGCCGGTTCCACAACCCGGCCAGGTCGCTCGGCCCGTGGCCGAAGCCGTCCGCGAAGATCATGGGCTGGACGAGGGCGCGGTGTCCCGCGGCGAGGTGGACGGCGGCCGTTCCCGAGGCGAACCGTCCCTTGTGGCGCCAGGCGGAGGTGAGCTCCCACCGCGCGTCGGGCTCGCGGCCCGGCCCGGCGCCCGCGGGCTCGGCCTGGGTGAAGAACACTCCGGCCGGGAGCGCTCCGGCGACCTGCTCCGCCCGGCCGGGGGGCACGGGCTCGCGCTCCTGCTCCAGTACGCGCTCGACGTCGATCCTGGCTGCCCCTGGTGTCGCCATGACTGTCACCTTTTCTCGTGGGTTACCGGATGTGACCCCCGATCGCGGCGCCCTCCTTTCTGAATAACGTTCGATCATTTTCCGGATTCGACGACGTCTCTAGCTCACCTCGCCCGCGACGACAAATCAACCCGCGTCGCCGACAATTCATCCTGACCATCGGTCAAGGCATTACAGAAGCCCGCCGGAAGTCATTTCCATTTGTCACACGAGCGCGGATTTCCGCGGCATGAACGCGAGCGCGCCCAGGTAGAGCAGCGCGGCGACGATGAGCAGGCCCTTGTAGCCGATCACCAGCGCCAGGTATTCCAGGCAGCCGCCGACCATCGCGCCGAGCAGGTTGGCGCCGAAGGACGTGGTGGCGTCGGCGGTGTCGGAGAAACGTTTGGCGAAGACCACGTTCGCGGCGAAGATCGGCAGGAACGCCACCGTCACCGCCGCCACGGCCCGCAGGGGCACCGGCAGCGACAGCAGCCACGCGTTCGGCACGAGCCAGGCCAGCAGCAGACCGGCCAGCAGCACGCCGTACATGACGGGCAGCGGCGGCGTACGGAACCGGCGGGTCACCTCGACGGCGGCCAGCACGGCGACCAGCACCCCGGCGAAGACGATCGCGTTGACCACCCACGTGGTGCCGAACAGCAGCGCGAACCCCGTCACGCTCTTGGTCTCCAGCAGCAGGAACGCCACTCCGAGCAGGAACAGGTCGGTGTAGGGGCGCATGCGCGCGTACGGGCCCGCGACGACGCGCACGGCCAGCAGACTGACGATGAGGATCAGGCCGAGGGTGATGATGTAGATCGGCGGGATCGTCCGGTCCTTCAGGTAGAGGAAGGGACGGTCGTCGTCGGCGGGGGCCGGGGTGCCGGCGGCGGCGCCGGGCCACTCGCTCGCGCAGCGCTGGGCCGAGGCGCTCAGGCCCGCGGTGATGACGGCCTGCTGGCCCGCGGTGCTGACCACGTCGACGCAGGGCTTGTGGCCGAAGGCCGCCTGCATGGTCGAGGCCAGGCGGTCGACCAGCCAGCTCTCCCGGTAGTAGTTGTACATCGAGAACGTGCCGCCGGGCCGCAAGTGGTCGCGGGCGGCCTTCATGGCCTCCTCGGTGAACAGGTAGCTCTCCAGGCGCAGCGAGCTGGCTCCGGACACGAGGGTGAGCGAGTCGGGCAGGGCGAACAGGATCAGGTCGTAGCGGTCGCCGCTGCGTTCCAGGAAGGCGCGGCCGTCGGTGATGTGGGTGGTGACGCGCGGGTCGGAGTAGGGCTTGTCGGGGTGCACCGAGCCGCCCAGCTCGCGCAGCTTGGGGTCGATCTCGACGGCGTCGACGTGCTGGGCGCCCTTGGACAGCGCGATGGCCACGTCGGTGCCGCTGCCCGCGCCCACGATCAGCACGTCCTTGGGCGGCCTGGTGGTGCGCTCGTACGGCAGCCCGTACTGGCGTTCCCACTGCAGCCGGGCGTAGGCGGGCACGGCCTGCTGGTGCGGGATGCCGTTGACGGCGATGTCGGTGACCGGCACGCCGAGCATCTGCATCGCCTTGTAGGTCACCTTGTAGTAGGGCGACCAGAGGGCGCCCGCCGTCAGCGTCTCGGACAGCAGCAGGCCGACGACCAGGAGCGAGGGCACGGTCACCAGGCCCACGTAGAGCGTGCGGGGCCGGGGCACCAGCAGCAGGCCGTAGCACAGGGCCGCGACCAGGCCCCAGAACACCGGCGGCGCCGACAGGAACGACAGCGCCGTGAACGCGGCGATGCCGCTGAGGCTGCCGATCAGGTCGTAGCGGTAGGCCTCCAGGCGCGGCAGCTCGGGGAAGCAGCGTCCGACCAGCTCGGCGGGCCCCATGAGCACCGCCGCCGCGGCGATGAAGATCACCGGCAGGATGAGCCAGGCGGGCGGCCCGACGGTGGACAGGCTCGTCCAGTACAGGACGCCCTCGGTGTTGCGGTCGACGGTCACCGGGAAGGCCAGGACGACGGCCACCAGGACGAGCAGCACGACCGGCGAGTAATAGGGCTGGCGGCGCGAGCGTCCGACGCGCAGGAATCCGAGCCCGATTCCGAGGAAAGAACCCAGCAGAACAAAATTCGTGAAATAGCTCAGATGAACGATGTTCGAGCCTGTCCACCGGATGAGCGCCAGTTCGAGGAAGAGCATGAAGGCACTGGCGAGGACGAGCCTCGGCCGGACCGCCAGCCAGTGTTGTCTTTCCCCGTCGGAAACCGGCGTCTGCGCCTGGAGCGTCATGGTGCATCACCGTAGTGAACAGACCTAAGACAAGGAAGTCTGACGCCCCGGAAACAATATTGGTCCGCTTCGCCAGTTTTGAGGTGTTATCGCAGGTCACAACCCCCGCAATGCACTGGACGAGCCCTGACGGATGCAGGAATGTTGGAAGGTTCGTTTTTCTCCCCACACCTTCGGTGGTGACATATGCGGGTCCTGATCCAGCTTCGCCCCTCCCCCGATCTGGTCGCGGCCGTCGCCGACCCCGGCCAGGTCGCCACCACGGCCGACGTCGCCGACGGTCTGCCCGGCGTCGAACTCGACACGGCCTTCACACCGGTCGCCGTGCCGAGGCCGGTCCCCGTGGCCGGCGGCGATCCGCTCTCCCTCCATCAGCCCCTCGACTTCTCGCTCGCCGCCGAGGACGCCTCCGTGCTCGTCCGCGGCACGATCTCCGACGACGACCTGACCTCGCGGGTCACGCTGCTGCTCACGCTGCGGCCCGACGTCGTCGGCGTGTTCGCCGACCCGGTGATCGAGTCGAGCCTGACCTGCGGCGGCGATCGGCCGGTGGGCGACTGGCACGACGTCGAACGCCTGCTCAACATCGCCGGGCTGCACGCGGAAGGGCTCGACGGCTCCGGGGTGGCGCTGGCCGTGCTCGACACCGGCGTCAACGCCGCCCACGTGGCCAGGCAGCTCGGCCGCGGCGTCACGATGGACGCCGAGCGCAGCTGGAACCCCTCCGGCGTGACGGGCCGGGCCGGCCAGTTCGAGGTCGACCACGGGACGATGTGCGCCTTCGACGCGCTCATCGCCGCGCCGCAGGCGTCCCTGATCGACATCCCCGTGCTGCTGTCGGCCCGGCCGGGCGGCTCGGCCCTGGACGGGCTGCTGTCGGACGCCGTGGCCGCCTTCACCCACCTGCGCACGGTGCTGGAGGCCCAGCCGGCCGCCTCCAGGGCGCTGGTGGTGAGCAACTCGTGGGGGTCGTTCTCCCCCGAGTGGGACTTCCCCGTGGGGCATCCCGGCAACTACTCCGACAACGCGGCCCACCCGTTCAACCTGGTGGTGGCCAGTCTCGACCGGGCGGGCGCGGACGTGTTGTTCGCGGCGGGCAACTGCGGCAAGGAGTGCCCCGACGGCCGGTGCGCCTTCCCCAACCGGCCCATCGGGGGCGCCAACTCCCATCCCAAGGCCCTGTCGATCGGCGCGGTCGACGTCAACGGCGAACGGGTGGGCTACTCCTCGCAGGGGCCCGGCCGGCTGACCGCGCGCAAACCCGACGTCTGCGCGTACACGCATTTCTCGGGGTCGCGGGCGTTCGGGGAGGGCGAGCCGGACACGGGCACGTCCGCGGCCACGCCGGTGGCGGCCGGGCTGGTGGCCGCGGTGCGTACCCGGTGGCCGGCCGCCAAGCTGTCGCCGGCGCAGTTGCGCGCGCTGCTGCGGCGCACCGCCGAGGACCGCAGCGAGGTGGGCTTCGACTACGACTACGGCTACGGGACGGTGGACCCGGCCGGCATCCTGGCCGCGCTGCACCGGCGGGCCAGGAACGCGTCCTAGCCGCGGGCGGGCGGGCCGCCGCGGCGCGGCCCGCTCACGCGGTCGCCCGGTTGAACACGCGGGTCCCGACGGCCAGGGAGAACGCGGCGAAGACGACCGTCACGGCCACGCCGAGCCCGACCGTGCCCGTGGCGTAGTGGCCGGCGAACAGGTCGCGCAGCGCCTCCAGCACGTACCTGAAGGGGCTGAGGCGGGACAGGGCGTCCAGCCAGCCGGGCGCCATCGACATCGGCAGGAACGAACCCGACAACAACACCAGCGGGATCACCACCGTCGACATCACGGGGGCGAAGAGCTGCTCGTTCATGGTCAGCGCGACGGCGTACGACAGCGCGGCCAGACTCGCCCCCAGCACCACGACCAGCACGAACCCGGCCACGAGCCCTGCGGGCGGCACCCGCAGCCCGAACGCGAACCCGGCGGCGAGCAACATCAGCGTCTGGACGGCCATCGTCACGGCGTTGCCGAGCACCCGCCCGAGCAGCAGCGCCAGGCGGCTGGCCGGGGTGACGCGCAGCCGCTCCAGCACGCCGAAGCGCCTGTCGAAGACCACCCCGAACCCGGCCAGCCCCATGCTCATCAGGCCGAGCTGGATGATCAGGCCCGGCACCAGCACCTCCCACGTGCCGAACGTGGTGAAGATCGGCCCGAACAGCACCAGGAACAGCAGCGGCTGGACGGCGCCGAAGACGATGCCGAGCTTCTGCCGCAGGGTGGCGCGCAGCGAATGGCGGAACAGCACCCAGGTATCGCGCAGCATCAGACGCCCGCCTCCTCGCGCAGCGACCTGCCGGTGATGTCGAGGAACGCCTCGTCGAGCGTGCGGCCGCCCTTGAGCTGCGCGGGCGTGCCCTCGGCCACGATCCGGCCGTCGTCGATGATCAGCAGCCGGTCGCACAGGGCGTCGGCCTCGTCCAGGTAGTGGGTGGTCAGGAAGATCGTCACGCCGTGCTCGTCGCGCAGGGAGCGGATGTGCTCCCACAGGTTGGCCCGGCTCTGCGGGTCGAGGCCGGTGGTCGGCTCGTCCAGGAAGAGCAGGCGCGGGTCGTGCAGCAGGGCGAAGGCGATGTCGAAGCGGCGGCGCTGGCCGCCCGACAGCGCGCCGCCCACGCGTTCCTCCAGCCCGGCCAGGTCGAGCCGGGCCAGGACCTCGTGGTAGCGGGATCTGGCCGCGGGGCGGCTCAGGCCGTACAACATGCCCTGAAGCTCCAGGTCGTCGGCGAGCGGCGCCATCAGGTTGACGCCGCCGCCCTGCGAGACGTAGCCGATGCGGCGGCGCACCTCGCGCGGGTCGCCCAGCAGATCGTGGCCCGCCACGGTGGCGGTGCCCGACGTGGGGCGCAGCAGGGTCGTCAGCATGCGCATGGTCGTGCTCTTGCCGGCGCCGTTGGGCCCGAGGAAGCCGACGATCTCGCCGGCCTCCACGGAGATGTCCACGCCTTTGACGGCCTCCACGCCGCCTTCGAAGGTCTTGGTCAGACCTGCGGTTCTCATCATGTGATCGCCTCCAAAATTAGGGTAACCACAATTTTGGGGTCACTGCAAATTGGGTATCATGGGCCGTATGGAAGAGGGGCTGCGGGAGCGCAAGAAGCGCGAGACCAGGCAGCGCATCGCGGACATGGCGATGGGGCTGTTCATGACGCGTGGGTTCGACAACGTGACCGTGGCGGAGATCGCGCGGGCCGCCGACGTGTCGGTCAACACGGTCTTCAACTACTTCCCGACGAAGGAAGACCTGTTCGCCGACCGGCAGGAGCTGGTGACCGACCTGCCGCAGCAGGTGGTGCGGGGGCGCCGGCCCGGCGAGAGCGTCGTACGTGCCTTCCGCCGCGACTTCATGGAGGCCGTGGAGTCACGCCACTGGCGCTACGGGCTCAACGCGGGCGGCGACATCTTCGCCCGCATCGTGAACGAGAGCCCGTCACTGGTCGCCAAGCTGCGCGAACTCCACGTCGCGCGGGAGCGGGCGCTGGCCGAAGTGCTGGCCGACGAGCTCGACGCCGACCCCGACGACCTGACGCCGCAGGTCGTGGCCACGCAGATCCTCAACACGACCAGGGTGCTCACCGGCCACGCGGTGACCCGGATGCTGGCCGGCGAGGGCTGGGAGACGATCGCGCCCGACCTGGAGGCTCAGGCCGCGGCGGCCTTCGACCTGCTGGAGTCGGGCATCGGCGGCTACTGCGTACGGCCGCTAGTTGCTGGAGAAGATGGCCGACAGGATGCCGGCCCCGAGGCCGAGGACCATGAACCCGGCTCCGATGATTAGCAGGATCGTGGCGATCATGCCGCAGATCCGGCCGGCCTGCACCGCGCTGCGGTTGTCGTAGGGGTAGCCGCTGCCGTCGATCTCCTTGAGCGCCTTGTTGCCCATCGACCAGGCGAAGGGGCCGAGGATGCCGCAGACGACCAGGCTCAGGATGCCGAGCACGAGGATGGTGGTGCCGTTGGGGTGGGTCTGGGGCGGCGGTCCGTAATAGGACGGACCATAGTTCGGATACGACATGCCCCTTGCGCCCCCTCGCCCCTGTGACTATCAGGTGGGATTTATACCACAGGCAACTCCTTGATCATGTTGCTGCATCATGGAACGGCACATGACCGATCATTAGGAGCCTGCCCCCGTGCGTGAACGCGTCCATGCCCTCCTCGCCGACCGGCGTTTCCAGCGCTTCATCGTCGGCGTCATCCTGGTCAACGCGGCCACCCTCGGCCTGGAGACCGTCCCCGCCGTCGTCGGCGAGTTCGGCCACGTGCTCGTCGCGATCGACCACATCGCCCTCTACATCTTCGTGGCCGAGCTGGCGGCCAAGATCTACGTCGAGCGCTCGGCGTTCGTACGCGACCCATGGAACCTGTTCGACACCGCGATCGTGGGCATCGCCCTGGTCCCGGCGACGGGCGGACTGTCGGTGCTGCGCTCGCTGCGCATCCTGCGGGCCCTGCGCCTGCTGTCGGTGGTGCCGAGCCTGCGGCGGGTGGTCTCGGCGCTGCTGCGCGCGCTGCCCGGGATGAGCTCGATCGTCCTGTTGCTCTCCCTGGTGTTGTACGTCGCCGCCGTCATGGCCACCAAGCTGTACGGCGGCGCCTCCCCCGAACGCTTCGGCAGTCTGCCGACCTCGCTGTTCACCCTCTACCAGACGATGACGGGCGACGACTGGGGCAACATCGCCCGCGAGGTCATGACCGCCCACCCCACCGCCTGGATCTTCTTCACCATCTTCATCCTGGTGTGCACGTTCGTCGTGCTGAACCTGTTCATGGCGGTCGTGGTGAGCGCCATGGACGAGGAGTCGGCCGAGGAACGGGCCGCGCTGGAGCAGGACAACACCGTACACACCCAGCGCATCCTGGACGAGCTGAGCGCCCTGCGCCGCGAGGTCGCCGAGCTACGCCGGCAAGGCGTCTCCGGCTGACCCCGCGCCGCTCGCCGGTCACGGCCGCCGGGGCCGTGACCGGCGGTCATGGCGAAGTGCGAGGTCAGGTCGCGGCTAGCGCGAGTAGAACTCCACCACGAGCTGCTCGTCCACGGGGACGGCGATCTGCTCGCGCTCGGGCCTGGAGACGAGGGTGAAACGCAGGTCGGCATGGTCGGCCGACAGGTAGGGCGCGAGGCGTTCGTCGGCGTGCACACCCTCGGCGGCGGCCACGAAGGGCTGCATACGCCGCGAGCGCTCCCGTACGGTGATGATCTGGCCAGGCTTGACCAGGTAGCTGGGGATGTCCACCTTGCGGCCGTCCACGGCGATGTGGCCGTGGCTGATGTACTGCCGGGCCGCGTAGATCGACGGGGCGAAGCCGGCCCGCAGCACCAGGGAGGCGAGGCGGGTCTCCAGGATCGTGACCAGCTCGGCGCCCGAGGCGCCCGGCTTGCGCACCGCCAGGTCCCAGTAGCGGCGCAGCTGCCGCTCCGACACGTCGTAGTACCAGCGCAGCTTCTGCTTCTCCAGCAGCCGCAGCCCGTAGTCGCCGGTGTTGCGGCGGTTGGTCTTGCGGCCGTGCTCGCCCGGCGGGTAGGGGCGCTGCTCGAAGTAGCGGACGGCTTTCCTGGTCAGCGGGACGCCCGCGCGACGCGACAGTCGCACCTTCGGGCCGGTGTAGCGCACGTTCACCTCGGTGTGGTTAGGTAATCCTTACTTAGGTAAGGCTAACCTACCAGTGGATGTGATCTCAATGTTGCCCCTCGCCGAGCGGATCCGTACTCTCGCCTCGACCTCGACGCTGGCCAAGCTCACGGTGGACGGCGGCCACTCCCCCGCCCGTGGTGGCGTGGACGAGGGGGGCCGTCCGGTGTTGCTGGTGCACCCCGGCGAGCCGCTGCACGGACTGCGCGAGGACGCGGTGGTCGCGGTGAACCTGACCGCCATGCGCCGGCTCGGCACGGTGACGCACCCGCGGGCGATGATCGAGGTGCAGGGCTGGGCGGAGGCCGTACCGGAGTCGCAGGCCCGCTCGGCGGCGGTGGCGGTGGCGGCGCAGTGCGCCGACGAGGGCCTGTTCGAGGCTTTGGAGCGGTACGGCCGGCCGGACGCCCCCCGCCTGCTGCGCCTGGACGTGGCCCAGGTCGTCTACCTGACCGGCCAGGAGTCGGGCATGCTCGACGCCGACGACTACCTCGGCGCGACCCCCGACCCGCTGACCGAGACGGCCGAACGGGTTGTCGCGCACGTCAACGAGTCCCACCGGCCGCAGCTCACCGCGGGTGTGGCCAGGCAGCTCGGCGAGGACCCCGGCGAGGTGTGGTTGTGGGAGCTCGACCGGTACGGCGCGACCGTGCGCGTGGACGACTCGCTGGTGCGCTTCCCGTGGCCGGTCCCCGCCCGCTCGGGCCTGTGCCTGGAGACGGCGCTGCGCGGCCTGCTGTGCGGGTGTTGATCACGATTGACTGCGTGTTTTCCGGTCAGCCGTCCACTACTGGCTGACCCATGCCCACAGGTCACTACGATCGGAGGACGTGAGCGGATCCCATCGAGCAACGGCCACGCCCGCCTCCCCCAAGCCCGGGGCGAACGCGCGGCGCGGGCGTGCGCTGATGACCGCCGGGGTGCTGGCGGGCACGCTCATGCTGGCCACGGCGGGGGCGTTGATGGGCGACGCGTTCAACTCGCCCGGCCTCGATCCCGTGGACTGGCCGCACGGGGGGCGGTGGACGTCCAGCGAGCCGAATCCGGCGGCCGTCGACTCCGGTCCCGTCGTGGCGAAGTCGTCGGAGCCGGCCGCCGTCACCTCCTCCGGCGTCCCTGACCCCGCCAGGACCCGTACGGGCCGGACCGCGACCGGCACGAGACCCACGGCGACCGGCACGGGCCGTACCGTGGCAGGCACAGGGCCCTCCGCGTCCGACTCCAAGCCCGCCGCGGTCCGCCCGGGCGCCGAACGGGAGACGCGCCGACCGGGCTCGACCACCCCCGGCACCGCCGCCACCTCCCCCGCCAACCCGCCGTCGCCCTCCCCCTCGCGCGGCTCCACCCCGCGTCCCACGACGCCTCCGCCGAACACCTCCGCACCGACGAACACCCCCACCCACCCGCACGGCACACCCCCAGGCCGCCACCCCTCCAAGACCCACGGCCCCCGCTGACCCGCCGCCCCACGCCCCCGACCGGTCCCGCCACCGGCCCGCTCCTCGCCCGACCGGTCCCGCCGCCCGCCCTACGCGCCTGACCGATCGCAGCCCGCCATGCGCGCACGGCCGCGCCGCCGAGCCTCCTCCGCGACAAGCCCGCAGGCCCCACCTTCCGAAGTGCCCCAATGCGCGCCTTTCGAGCCGCTCTCTCGGCGTCGCCACATCCCTCCGCCTCCCGAGGGCGCACACCCTTGCACCGGCTCGGCATCTCCCGGCCTTCAATGTGGAATGAAGCGTTCCGTTCTGTTATTGTGGAACAGAGCAAACCGTTCCGATCCTGGAGGCCAGAGATGACCGCCCTCGACATCCGTCCCGCGGACACGTCGCCCGCCGAGCAGCCGTACCGTCGCCGCTGGGCCGCGCTCGCGGTCGTCCTCGCCGGGTCCGTCATGGAGCTCCTCGACGCCACCGTCACCACCGTCGCCGGGCCCACCATGCGGTCCGACCTCGGCGGCGGCACGTCGCTCATCCAGTGGCTCGGCGCGGCGTACACGCTGGCCATGACGGCGGGGCTGCTGACCGGCGGGCGGCTCGGCGACATCGTCGGGCGCAGGCGCATGTTCCTCATCGGGATCACCGGGTTCACGATCGGCTCGCTGCTGTGCGCGGTCGCGTTCTCGCCCGAGACCGTGATCGCGGCCCGGGTCGTACAGGGGTTGTTCGGGGCGGCGATGATCCCGCAGGGCATGGGGCTGATGAAGGAGATGTTCCCGCCCAAGGAGTTGCAGACGGCGTTCGGGCTGTTCGGGCCGGTCATGGGGTTGTCGGCGGTGGGCGGGCCGATCCTGGCGGGTGTGCTGACCAGCTTCGACTGGCGGCTGATCTTCCTGATCAACCTGCCGATCGGCGTCGGGACCGCGCTCGCCGCCCTACGCCTCCTGCCGCGGAACCGTCCGGCCGGCGGCGTACGGCTCGACCTGCCCGGCGCGGCGCTTGCCTCCCTGGGCACCGTGCTGGCCGTCTTCCCGCTCGTGCAGGGCGGCGAGTACGGCTGGCCCGCCTGGACGTACGCGATGCTGGCCGCCTCCGGCGCGGTGTTCGTGATCTTCGGCGCCTACGAGCGCAGGAAGGCCGCGCGCGGTGGCGACCCGCTGGTGGCGCCGAGCCTGTTCGCCAAGCGGGCGTTCGTGGCCGGGATGGCGACCGGTACGGTCTACTTCGCGGCCTTCGCGGGGGTCCTGTTCGTGGTCGGGCTCTACACCCAGCTCGAGCTCGGCTTCTCGCCGCTCAAGTCGGCCCTGACCGGGGTGCCCTCGTCGCTCGGCATGATCGCGGGCATGGGCATCGCGCAGGCCACGGCCCGGTACGGCCGGCGCGTGCTGCTGTCGGGCGCGGTCGTCATGGCGACCGGCGTGCTGCTCGTCATCGCGATCGCCGGGCCCGGCGTCACCCCGTGGCAGCTCGCCCCCGCGCTGGCGGTGACCGGACTGGGCAGCGGACTGATCATGAGCCCCTACTTCGGGATCGTGATGGCCGCCGTCGAGCCGGGCGAGACCGGGTCGGCCTCGGGTGCGCTCACCGCGTTGCAGCAGGTCGGCGCGGCGCTGGGAGTGGCTCTGCTGGGGTCGGTCTCCTTCGGGTCCGGCGGCGCGGAGGCGGCGCTGTGGGTGGCGGCCGGGATGATCGCCCTGACGTTCGCGGCCGGGCTGCTGCTGCCCCGCCAGGCGCGCGCCGACTTCTGACCGCCCCCGAAAGACCGGCCCTGAAAGACCGGCCCTGAAAGACCGGCCCTGAAAGACCGGCCCTGAAAGACCGGCCCCGGCAACCGGGGCCGGTCTTTCGGCTGGTCAGGGGTGGCCGGTCTCGCGGGCCATTCCGTGCAGGAGGTAGGCGAGGCCGGTGTCGAAGGTGGCGTCCCAGTCGTGGCCGAGGCCGTGCTCGGCCAGCGCCGGGTAGCGGGCGGCCCGCTCGCGCAGGAACGCCCCGGCGTCGAGCCCGTCGCGGCGCTGCCAGGTGACCTGCATGATGACCGAGCCCATGACGTAGTTGGACAGGCTGTAGGCGGCCCGAGGGCCGTCGAGGCCCGCCCCGGACAACGTCCGATAGAGGAACTCGGTACGGTCCAGGGCGTTGGGGCCCATGAGCGGGCGGTCGAGGATGGTGGCCGACCAGGGGTGGCGCAGCAGTGCGGCGCGCCAGCCGCGCATCAGGTCGCGCGCGGCCGTCCGCCAGTCGTCGCGGTCCCCGGGCAGCGGGACCTCGCCGAAGACGGCGTCGAGCGCCAGGTCCAGGACGTCCTCCTTGGTACGGACGTGCCAGTAGAGGGTGGTCGAGCCGGTGTCGAGGCGTTCGGCCAGGTGGCGCATGGTCAGCTTGCCCACGCCCTCCTCGTCGAGCAGCGCGAGCGCCTCGGCGACGATCCGGTCGAGCGTCAGCCTGGGCTTGGCGTCCTTGCGGGGGCGCACCCATACGTTGTCCACGACACGGATAATACGTTGTACGCGAACCGGATCGATGGTCTAGTAATGGAACATGGGTCATATCGAGGTGAGCGGCGTGACGTACCTGCTGCCCGACGGGCGGCCGTTGTTGCTGGAGGCGTCGTTCAAGGTGGGCGAGGGCGCCAAGGCGGCGCTCGTCGGCCCCAACGGCGCGGGCAAGACGACGCTGTTGCGACTGATCGCGGGCGATCTGCGGCCCGACGACGGGCGGATCTCCACCGGCGGCGGCGTCGGGGTGATGCGGCAGTTCCTGGGCACGGGGAGCGTGCGTGACCTGCTGCTGGGCGTCGCGCCCGCACGGGTGCGGGAGGCCGCCGCCGAGCTGGACCGCGCAGAGTCGGAGATCAGGGCGTGCGACGACGAGCCGCGGCAGCTCGCCTACGCCCAAGCCGTCTCCGACTTCGCCGACGCGGGCGGCTACGAGCTGGAGGTCGTGTGGGACGCGTGCGCGACCGAGGCGCTCGGGCTGCCGTACGAGCGGGTCGCGGCCCGCAGCCTGGCGACGTTGTCCGGCGGGGAGCAGAAGCGGCTGATGCTGGCGGCGCTGCTGCGCGGCCCGGACGAGATCCTGCTGCTCGACGAGCCGGACAACTACCTGGACGTGCCGGCCAAGCAATGGCTGGAGCGGGCGGTCAGGGGGTCGGCCAAGACCGTGCTGCTGGTCTCGCACGACCGGCGGCTGCTGGCCGAGGCGGCCGACCGCGTGGTCACCGTGGAGGGGCGCGAGGTGTGGGTGCACGGCGGCGGCTTCGCCGGCTACGCCGAGGCCCGCAGGCGGCGCGGCGAGCGACTGGAGGAACGGCGGCGGCGCTGGGAGGACGAGCGGGCCAGGCTGCGCCGGCTCGTGCACGTGCTGCGACAGCGCTCGGCCAACAACGACGCGCTGGCGGGGGCGTACCGGTCGGCGGTCTCCAGGCTGGAGCGGTTCGAGCGCGAGGGGCCGCCGAGCCGCCCGCCGAAGGAGCAGAACGTCCGGATGCGGCTGCGCGGGGGGCGTACCGGGAAACGGGCCGTGACGTGCGAGGACCTGGAACTGACCGGGCTGGTACGGCCCTTCTCCGCGCAGCTCGCCTACGGCGAGCGGGTCGGCGTGCTCGGCCTGAACGGCACCGGCAAGAGCCACTTCCTGCGCCTGCTGGCCGGTGAGCCGGTCGCGCACACCGGCGTGGCGCGGCTGGGCGCCCGCGTCGTCCCCGGCCACTTCGCCCAGACCCACCTGCGGCCCGACCTGCGCGGACGGCCGATCGCCGAGCTGGTGACGCAGACGTACGCACTGACCAGGAACGAGGCCATGGCGGCGCTGGCCCGCTACGAGCTGGCGCCGGCCGGCGGCCAGAGGTTCGAGACGTTGTCCGGCGGCCAGCAGGCCCGGCTGCAGATCCTGCTGCTGGAGTTGTCCGGCGCGACGCTGCTGCTGCTCGACGAGCCGACCGACAACCTCGACCTGGCCAGCGCGCAGGCGCTGCAGGAGGGCCTGGACGGCTTCGAGGGGACGGTGCTGGCGGTCACGCACGACCGCTGGTTCGCCGACGACCTGGACCGTCACCTGGTCTTCGGCGCGGACGGGGTGGTGCGGGAGAGCGCCGAACCCCGCTGGGACCTCTAGCTGGAGGCGGCCAGGCCGCGCTCGCGGCGCAGCGTCGAGACCGTCATCGTCTCGTCCACCGCCTCCGGCGAGAGCACGTGGTCGAGCACCATGACCGCGCAGCCGCTGATGCCCGCCCCCGCGCCGAGCCGGCTCGGCTCGATGCGCAGCCGCCGGGTCGCCAGGGCGGTCGAGCGGCGGTAGACGACCTCGCGGATGCTCGACACCAGCGGGCCGAACGCCTCGGCCACGTCGCCGCCGAGCACCACGACCGACGGGTTGAGGATGTTGACCGCCCCGGCCAGCACCTCGCCGATCCTGCGGCCGGCCGTGCGAACCGTCGCCATCGTCTCGGCGTCGCCGGCGCGTACCAGCGCGGTCACGTCGGCGATGGTCCTGACGTCCTTACCCGCCTCGCGCAGGTCGCGCAGCAGCGCGGTGCCGCTGGCGACGGAGTCGACGCAGTCGGTGTTGCCGCAGCGGCACAACACGCCGCCGCCGTCGAGCACCGGGATGTGGCCGATCTCGCCGGCCGCGCCCATCGCGCCGCGCAGGATCTCGCCGCCGGCGATCACGCCCGCGCCGATCCGGGTGGAGACCTTCACGAACATCAGGTCGTCGAGGTCGGGGTAGGCGCCGCGGTGCTCGCCGATGGCCAGCACGTTGACGTCGTTGTCCACGAGCACCGGTACGGGGAAACGCTCGCGGATGACGGGCGGGATGACCACGCCGGTCCACGAGGCCATCACCCTGGCGCTCTCCGTACGGCCCTGGGCGAACTCGACCGTGGCGGGCACGCCCATGCCCACGCCCTTGATCAGGGAGCGGGGGCGGTCGCCGAGCAGGTCGTCCCAGGTGTCCATGAGCAGCGGGAGCACGGCGTCGGGGCCCAGCTCGACGTCGATGAAGAAGTCCTGGCCGGCCAGCTCGCGCCCGGCCAGGTCGCAGACCGCGACCCTGGTGCGGCTCGCGCCGAGCGCGGCCACCAGGACGACGCCGCCGCCGGAGTTGAACTCCAGCCGGACCGGCGGGCGGCCGCCGGTGGAGGGGGCGTCGGTGCGCTCGACGACCAGGCCGCGTTCGAGCAGCTCGCCGACACGCAACTGCACCGCCGGGCGCGACAGGCCGGTCACCCGGCCGAGGTCGGCGCGCGTGACGGCCTCTCCCGTGCGGATGAGGCGGAGCACCTCGCCACTCGTGGCGAGGGTCGCGGTGGTACGTCGAGGCATCGGCCAAGTGAATCACATGGGCTTCGGTAATGGAAAGTGAAGACTTTTTCATCTCAGATGCCAAAACTCCGCTTGTGTACGACCCGAACTCTCGTTAGTGTCCGTTCTGTCCTTCTTGGTAGATCAACGGAGCTTCGTTTTGTCCCCCCTCTCGACTGCCGGCCCTGCCCATACCGCAGATCTCGTCGTCTTCGGCGGCACCGGCGACCTGTCCATGCGCAAGCTGATCCCGGCGCTCTACCACAGCGACAGGGACGGCCGGCTGTCCCCGGAGACGCGCGTCATCGCCATGTCCCGGGGCGGGCTGACCGACGCCGACTTCCGCGGCAAGGTGGACGCCGAGGTACGCGACCAGGTCCCCGTGGACGACCCCGCCATGTGGCAGCGCTTCCTCGGCCGCCTGCACCACGTGTCGGTGGACGTCGGCGGCGAGGACAAGTCCGGCTGGGGCGCGCTGACCAGGCTGCTGGCCGGTCACGAGCAGCGCGACCGGGTGTTCTACCTGGCCAGCCCGCCGATGACGTTCGGCCCCTTCTGCCGCGAGCTGGAGGAGGCCGGCCTGGTCACGCCGCTCTCGCGGGTGGTGCTGGAGAAGCCGCTCGGCCGCGACCTGCCCAGCGCGCAGCGGATCAACGACGAGGTCGGCGCCATCTTCGACGAGCGCCAGATCTTCCGCATCGACCACTACCTGGGCAAGGAGACGGTGCAGAACCTGCTGGTGCTGCGCTTCGCCAACGCCTTCCTCGAACCGATCTGGAACTCGTTGTGGATCGACCACGTCCAGATCACCGCCGCCGAGACCGTCGGCACGCCGGGCCGGCGCGGCTACTACGACCACGCGGGCGCGCTGCGCGACATGGTGCAGAACCACCTGCTCCAGCTCCTCACGCTGACCGCGATGGAGCCGCCGGCCCGCAACGACCGCGAGTCCATCCGCGACGAGAAGGTCAAGGTGCTGCAGTCGCTGCGGCCGATCGTCGGGACCGAGGTGGACCGTTTCACCGTGCGCGGCCAGTACACCGAGGCCGACGGCATGCCGTCCTACCTGGACGAGCCCGCCTCCACGCCGACGACCGAGGCTTCGCGGCGGGTGGAGACGTTCACCGCGATCCGCGCGGAGATCAAGAACTGGCGGTGGGCGGGAGTGCCGTTCTACCTGCGTACCGGCAAGCGCATGCCGTACCGGCGGTCGGAGATCGTGGTGCAGTTCAAGGACGTGCCGCACTCCATCTTCCCCGGCGGCACGCCGAACCGCCTGGTGCTGCGGCTGCAGCCCGAGGAGGGCATCGAACTGCACATCATGGCCAAGGAGCCGGGCGCGGGCGAGGTGATGCTGAAGCCGGTGCCGCTGTCGCTGAGCTTCGGCAAGACGTTCACGGCGCGGGTGCCGGAGGCGTACGAGCGGCTGCTGACCGACGTACTGGCGGGCAACCCGACGCTGTTCATGCGGCGTGACGAGGTGGAGGCGGCCTGGCGCTGGATCGATCCGATCCTGGCGGCCTGGGAGTCCTCCGCCGACCTGCCCGAGCCCTACCCCGCGGGCACCACCGGCCCCGCCGGGGCACACGAACTGCTCGGCCGCAGCGGTCGCGCCTGGCACGAGGAGGAAGACCTGTGAATTCCGTCATCCAGGAGATCACCGATCGGATCGCCGAGCGCAGCGCGGCCAGCCGTACCGCCTATCTGGCGCGGATCCGGCGCGACGGCGAGGCGGCGCGGGCCAAGGGACCGGCGCGGGCCCACCTGGGCTGCGCGAACCTGGCGCACGGCTTCGCGGCCGCGCCCGAGGAGGACAAGCCGTCGCTGCGCGGCTCGGCCAAGCCCGGCGTGGCCATCGTGACCAGCTACAACGACATGCTCTCCGCCCACCAGCCGTACGAGACCTACCCGCCGGAGCTGAAGGCGGCGGTGCGCAGGGCGGGCGGCGTGGCGCAGGTCGCCGGCGGCGTGCCCGCGATGTGCGACGGCATCACGCAGGGCCGCGCGGGCATGGAGCTGTCCCTCTACAGCCGCGACGTGATCGCCATGGCGACCGCCGTCGCGCTGTCGCACGACATGTTCGACGCGACGCTGCTGCTGGGCGTCTGCGACAAGATCGTGCCGGGCCTGTTCATCGGCGCGCTGCACTTCGGGCACCTGCCGGCGATCTTCGTCCCGGCCGGGCCGATGACGTCCGGGCTGCCGAACAAGGTCAAGGCGCGTACCCGGCAGCTCTTCGCCGAGGGCAAGGTCGGACGGGCCGAGCTGCTGGACGCCGAGGCCGAGTCCTACCACTCCCCCGGCACCTGCACCTTCTACGGCACCGCCAACTCCAACCAGGCGCTGATGGAGGTCATGGGCCTGCACCTGCCCGGCTCGACCTTCGTCAACCCGCACACCGAGCTGCGCCACGCCCTCACCGAGGCGACCGGCCGCCGCGCCGTGGAGATCACCGCGCACGGCCCGGAGTACACGCCGATCGGCGAGCTGGTAGACGAGAAGTCGATCGTGAACGCGTGCGTCGCGCTGCTGGCCACCGGCGGCTCCACCAACCACACGCTGCACCTGGTCGCCATGGCCGCCGCCGCGGGCCTCGTGCTGACCTGGGACGACCTGGCCTGCCTGTCGCGCGTCGTGCCGTCGCTGACCAAGATCTACCCCAACGGCCAGGCGGACGTGAACCACTTCCGCGACGCCGGCGGCATGCAGGTGCTCATCGGCGACCTGCTGGACGAGGGCCTGCTGCACGGCGACGTGCTGACCGTCGCCGGGCCCGGCCTGGACCGCTACCGCGAGGCGCCGACGCTGACGGACGGCACGCTGACCTGGGCGCCGGTCACGGGCGGCAGCTCCGACCTCGGCGTGCTGCGCCCGGTCGCCGAGCCGTTCTCGGCCGACGGCGGCATCCACATGCTCGAGGGCAACCTCGGCCGGGCCGTCAGCAAGGTCTCGGCGGTCAAGGCCGAGCACCTGGTGATCGAGGCCCCGGCCAAGGTCTTCGACGACCAGCTCGACCTGCTGCGCGCCTTCGAGGCCGGCGAACTCGACGGCCAGGACTTCGTGGCCGTCATCCGCTACCAGGGCCCCAGCGCCAACGGCATGCCCGAGCTGCACAAGCTCACGCCGCCGCTGGCCGTGCTGCTCGACCGCGGACAGCGGGTGGCGATCGTCACCGACGGCCGCATGTCGGGCGCCTCGGGCAAGGTGCCCGCGGCCATCCACCTGTCCCCCGAGGCCGCCGACGGCGGGCCGATCGCGCTCGTCCGCGACGGCGACGTGATCAGACTCGACTCGGCCGCCGGGACGCTGGAGCTGCTGGTGCCCGCCGAGGAGCTGGGCCGCCGCACGCCCGAGGGCCGGCCGCTGAGCGACGCGGAGTGGGTCGGCACGGGACGTGAGCTGTTCGCCGCGTTCCGCCGCATGGCCGGGCACGCCGAGCAGGGCGCCGGGATCTTCGGGGTGAGCGGCGCCGAGTCGCCCCACCACGGTCCCGGGCTGGGCTTCCCCACCGAGGCGGGCGCCTCCCACCTGGAGACGGGCACGCCGGTGGGCAGCCGGGCCACCGGACTGCCCCGGTGAGGGTTCGTGGCATTCTTCCGGTGACGGCGTGCGATCTTGGCCTCGCCCGGAGCACCGGAGGTGTGCGATGAGTGCCTTTGACCTTCCCTGGCTGGTCGCCGACATCGGGGGGACCAACGCCCGGTTCGGGCTGGTCACCTCGCCGCAGGCCCGGCCCTCGAACGTCGCGGTGCTGGCCGGCTCCGCCTACGCCACCCTGCCCGACGCCGTGGACGCCTACCTCGCCGAGCACGCGGGCGGGGCGCGACCTGGCGCGGCCTGCCTCGCGCTGGCCGGGCCGATCGACGGCGACCGCTACCGGCTGACGAACTCGGCGTGGGCCGGGTCCGTACGCGACCTGGGCATCCCGTACGCGGTGCTGCTCAACGACTTCGAGGCGCTGGCCGTGTCGCTGCCCCACCTGGAGGGCGGCGACCTGGTCTCCCTGGGCGGGCCCGAACCCTCCCACGGCGTCAAGGCGGTGCTGGGGCCGGGGACCGGGCTCGGCGTGGGCGGGCTCGTGCCCACCGACCGGGGCTGGACGCCGATCCCGGGCGAGGGCGGGCACGTCACGGTGCCGGTGATCGACCGGCGGGAGCAGGAGATCGTACGGGTGCTGCAGGCCGGGGGCCTGACGCACGTGGTGGCCGAGCACCTGCTGTCCGGCCCCGGCCTCGTACGCCTGCACCGGGCGCTGGCCCAGGTCAACGGCGTGGCCGCGCCCGACCTGACCGCCTCCGACATCGTGGCCCGGCTGGACGACTCGCTCTGTGCGGAGACCGTCGAGGTGTTCTGCGAGATGCTGGGCGGCTTCGCCGGGAACGTCGCGCTCACCCTGGGCGCCAGGGGCGGGGTCTATCTGGGCGGCGGCGTGCTGCCCCGTATCGTGGAACGCGTACGGGCCAGCGGCTTCCGTGCCCGGTTCGTCGGCAACCCTGACATGCCCCGCTACCTGGAGGCGATCGCCACCACCCTGATCGTCGCGCCCCAGCCGGCGCTCACCGGCGCGGCCGCCTGGCTGCGCCAGCGGGCCACCACCGAGCTCGTGGGCTGACGCACAACCTGATCATCACTAGATCGGCCGTGAACCCCGGCCGATGAGGAGAAGACTCTCATGAGCTTGCTCGACCTGGCCCCCGTGATCCCCGTCGTGGTGATCGACGACGTGGCGACCGCCGTGCCGATGGCCGAGGCGCTGGTCGCGGGCGGGCTGCCCGTCATCGAGGTGACGCTGCGCACGCCGGCCGCGCTCGGCGCGATCGAGCGGATCGCCTCGGAGGTGCCGGGGGCCACGGTCGGGGCGGGCACGATCCGTACCACGGCCGACATCTCGGCGGCCGTGGCTGCCGGGTCCCGGTTCCTGGTGTCGCCGGGCACGACGTTGTCGCTGGTCGAGGCGCTGGAGGCGAGCGGGGTGCCGTACCTGCCGGGGGCCGCCACCGTTTCGGAGGTGATGGCGCTGGCCGAGCGGGGGATCAAGGAGCTGAAGTTCTTCCCGGCCGAGGCGGCGGGCGGCGTGCCGTACCTGAAGTCGCTGGCCGGGCCGCTGCCGGACGTACGTTTCTGCCCGACCGGCGGCATCCGGGCCGAGAGCGCCGCCGACTACCTGGCGCTGCCCAACGTGGGCTGCGTGGGCGGAAGCTGGCTCACCCCCGCCGACGCACTGGCCACGGGCGACTGGGCCCGCGTGGAGAAGCTCGCCGCCGACGCGGCCGCCCTGCGCCGATAACCCCGAAGACCGGCCAGGGACGACGGGCTTCGCGCCTTCGTCCCTGGCCTTCGCCTTCGCGCCTTCGTCCCTGGCCTTCGCCTTCGCGCCTTCGTCCCTGGCCTTCGCGCCCTCACCCCTGGCCTTCCCGCACTCGGCGGCCGGGGACCGCGTGCGGCGGTACTCGTGGACGGCTGTCGCACCCAGGCACACGTTCCCTCGGTGGTGACGCTCCTCCGTGCCGGCGGGGGTGGACGGTGGTGAGCGGGCACTTGCGCCCATAATTCCGAATATATGCGCAAAACCCCCGCCGAAGTGGCCGTTTCCGTGTACGCGGAGATCATCAGCCCGCGCCGAACCGGGTATTCGGACGCGCGGCGGCGGGGTAGGGCAAGGGTTGTCAAGCCGCAGCCCCGGGAAGCCCCATCCGCTCCTCGGAGAGCGAAAGGGACCACCATGCCGCTGGAAACGGCCCGTAAGGAAGACCTCGCGCGTCCGGTGACGACGCCGGGGAGCCTGGAGCGGGGCATCGACATCCTTCTCGCGCTGAGCGCGGCGCCCCGGCCGGTCAGCCTGGCCCAGCTCTGCCGGAGCACGGGCCTGCCCAAGTCGACCGCCCACCGGATCCTCGGCGTACTGTGCGCGCGCGAACTGGTCCGCCGCGTGGGCACCGGCTACCTGCCGGGCAGGCAGCTGGAGACGATGGCGGGCATCGCCCGCGGCCGCATCCCGGGCTCGCGGCGGGTGGTGCTGCCGTACCTGCTGTGCCTTCAGGAGACCACCCGGCAGACGGTCAACCTGGCCGTGCCCGCCGGGCTGGAGGCCCGCTACGTCGAGCGCCTGTACGACCACGACCGCGTACGCTCCCGCTCCGACGGCACGGACCTCGCGCCGCTGCACTGCACGGCGACCGGCAAGGCGCTGCTGGCCTTCGACCCAGGCCTGCGCGAGGAACTGCTCGGCCGCGGCGGCTTCGAACGCCTGACCCGCCGTACGATCACCGGCCAGGCCGCGCTGGAGCGGGAACTGGCCCAGGTCCGCCGGTACGGCGTGGCGTACGCGCAGGAGGAGTACACCGAGGGCGTGTCGTGCGTGGCCGCCCCGGTCTTCGGCCCCGGCGGCGGCGTGTGCATGTCGGTGGGGGTGGCGGCCCCGGCCACATCGGCGCCGCTGGCCCGGCTCGGCCTCACGGTACGCGGCGCCGCCCAGGCGATCACGGCCGCGCTCGTGGCGGCCTGAGGCGTTCCGGCCCTTGGAACGCTCCATAAGGCGCGGCCCGAAAACGTTCCGCCCACCGAGACCCCCGCTTGCGCGACCGGCGGACGGGCGATCGCATGAGCCCATGGACTTCCTTCCCGCTCCGGCCGCCGTCCCGGCCACCGAGGCGGCGCCCGCGGCCCGCCGAGGTCAGGCTCGGACGACCCCGGGCACGCGGGCGCCGACCGGCCCCGGAGAGGGCACGCGTGCCTAGAGGCCTGCCCAGGGCCACCGTGCTGGAGAGCCTGCGCCTGACCGCCGCCCTGCTGCCCCCGGGCACGCCGCACGCGAGGCCCGGACTCGACCTGCTGCGCTCCCGCTCCCTGCTGACCGGCCTGCAGATCCGGTACGGCGGCCGTCCCGTGCTGGTCCGCGGCCCGCGCCGCACGGCCCTGGTGGTGTTGTCCCAGCGGGACGCCGAACGCGTGTTGTCCGAGCCCGCCTTCGTCCCCGCCGTGCGCGAGCGGGCCGCCGGGCTGCCCTGCGACGTACTGCGACCGGCGTTCACCGAGGTGGCGCGGGAGGAGGCGGCGGCGCTGACCGAGGGCGTCGTCGACTACGCCAGGCTGGAGGCGTGCTGGCAGCGGGTGGCGCGGCGATGCGTCTACGGCGCCGGCGCGGCCGGCGACGAGGAGCTGAGCACACTGCTCGCCCAGGTCAGGCGCGCGGGAAGGGGCCGCGCCAGACGCCGCCAGGAGATCCTGTCCGGCCGCTACGACGCCCGCATCCTCGACCACCTGCGCCGCGCCGAGCCCGGCACCCTCGCCGGACTGCTCGCCCGGACCAGCGGCCCGGAGGCGCGCGGCCTGCGGCAGGCCGCCTTCTGGCTCATGGGCTTCAGCGTGACCGCCGCGAGCCTCATGCGCACCCTCGCGCTGCTGGCCACCTACCCCGCCCAGCGCAAGTGCGCCCGCGCCGACTCCGACTACCTGCGCGCCTGCCTGCGCGAGGGCCTGCGCCTGTGGCCGCCGGTCCCGGCCCTGTCCCGGATCAGCACCGAGGAGACCGACTGGTACGGCGTCCCGGTGCCCGCCGGCACCCACGTGCTCCTCCCGTTCGCCCCGCACCAGCGCAGCGCGCGCCTGCCGTACGCCGACTCCTTCGCCCCCGAGATCTGGCTCGACGGCACCGCCGCCGACGAATGGTGGGCCCTGCCACGCTGCGACGGCGTGCACCTCATGCTCGCCGTCGGCACCGCCTTCCTGGGCGGCATCCTGGCCTCGGCCCGCCCGAAGGCGTCCGGCCGGCCGCTGTCGCCGCACCGCCCGCTGCCCCAGACGCTCAACGCCGCCCGCCTGCGGGTGACGATGCGGCCGCTGAAGCGGCGTCCGGCCCAGAGCTGAACGGTCTTCGTCGCCACCGGGCCGCGGCTTCTCCGTTAGAGTCTGGGGTGGAAAATTGCGTACCGGCGGAGGAAACGGTTCGGTTTGCGACGGGATGACGACGGCGAGAGGACGGCGACCGTGGGGCGCTCGGCAGGCACTCCGCTGAAGCCTGAGGATCCGCCGGAAATCGGCCCCTACGAGTTGGTCAGCCGGCTCGGCTCGGGGGGCATGGGCACCGTCTACCTCGCCAGGGGCGCGGACAGGGTGAAGGTCGCGCTCAAGGCCATCAGGCGTGACTTCACGGCCGACCCGGTCTACCGGGCGCGCTTCCACGAAGAGGTGTCCAACGCGCGCAAGGTGGCCTCGTTCTGCACCGCGCGGGTGCTCGACCACGGCGAGGACCGCGGGGTTCTCTACCTGGTCACCGAGTACATCGACGGCATCTCGCTGGAAGACCACCTGATCGAGCACGGCGCCCTGTCGTCGTCGGTGCTGCACTCGGCGGCCGTGGGCGTGGCGGCGGCGCTGACCGCCATCCACGCCGCGGGGCTGGTGCACCGCGACCTCAAGCCCGCCAACGTGATGCTGACGCTGGCCGGGCCGCGGGTGATCGACTTCGGGCTGGCCCGCTCGACGCACGTCGAGTCCCGGCACACGAACGCCGGCATGGTGATGGGCACGCCCGGATGGATCGCTCCCGAGCAGGTCTTCGAGGGGCGTACCAGCCCGGCGGGCGACGTGTTCGCCTGGGGTTCGCTGATCGCGTACGCGGGGCTCGGCGGGCACCCCTTCGGGGAGGGGGACGCGTACGTGATGGCGGCGCGGGCCCGTACCGCGCCGCCGGACCTGCGCGGGCTGCCCGCGCCGCTGGACCGGCTGGTCGCCGCGGCCATCCACCCCGACCCGGCACGCCGCCCGGCGGCCAAGCAGCTCCTGCTGGAGCTGGTGGGGGCGGCCGACGAGCCCGCGGCGCAACTCGCCGCCAGCAAGCACCTGACCAACGCGTGGAACCCGTCGGAGTTCCCGCCGCTGCACCACATGACGCCCCCGGCCGAACGCACCGGCCCCCGCCCCCCGATGCCCCCGTCGGCCGAACGGCCGCACCAGGCGCAGATGCCGCCGATGCCGTCCGCGCCCGAGCCCACGGGAGCACGCCCGCCTCACACGCCCTCTGCGGCCGACCACACGGGAGCACGCCCTCCGCACGCGCCCTCCGCGGCCGAGAGCACCGGCCCGCGCCCGCCCATGCCCGCACCCGCGGACCACCCGGGATCACGCGCGACGCCGTCCCCGGTCGAACGCACAGGCCCCCGCCCCCCCATGCCCTCCCAGGCAGACCACGCCGGCCCACGCCCACCGCAGCCGCCCTCCACGTCCGACCACACCGGAGTGCGCCCGCCCCACACGCCTTCCGCGGCCGACCACACGGGAGCACGCCCTCCGCACGCGCCCTCCGCGGCCGACCACACGGGAGCACGCCCTCCGCACGCGCCCTCCGCGGCCGAGAGCACCGGCCCGCGCCCGCCCATGCCCGCGCCCGCCGAGCGCCCAGGGCCGCGCGCGCCGCAGATGCCCGCCCCGGCTGAGCGCCCAGGGCCGCGCCCGCCGCTGATGCCGCCCCCCGTGGACAGGACCGGGAACATCCCGCTCCCCCACCACCAGGCAACCGGTCAGAGCCCGCTCTCCCATCACCAGACCACCGGTCAGGGCCCGCTGCCCCCGCACACGACGGGCCAGGGTCCCCTGCCCGGGTACGTCCCTCCGCGCCGCAGGCGCAGCACCTTCACCGGCTGCGTGACCGCGCTGGTGATCGCGATCGTGCTCCTCGTGGTGGTGCTGGCCACGCTGGCCTGGATCTTCCGCTCATCCACGATCGGCGAGGAAGGCCCGGTGAAGGACGGGACGCTGACGTTCGCGGTAACCGACACAAAGTGCCCCAGAGCCGCAAAGTCAGCCACCCACCGCAGTTGCCAGGTCATGGTCAAGGTGAACAACGTCGGCCAGGAGGCCCGCGTTCTCTACCCCGGCCAGCAGAAGCTGATCGACAAGGACGAGGCACTGCACGGCGGGAACAAGCTCCTGGACAAGGGCGGCGCGGAGATCACCTCGACCCGCATCGCCCCCAGCCAGTCCTTCACGGGCACGCTGGTGTTCGACCTGCCGAGAAGCATCGAACCGGCCGGACTCGAAGTACACGACTCAGACCTGAGCCCCGGCGCCCGCCTAGCCCTGAGCTAACACCACCCACCACCCGAGACTCCCCACCCCGAGGCTCCCCCCTCACCCGTGCACCACCGCCCGGGGCCGAACGTCACCACCCATGCACCATCGCCCCCCGTGCTCCACCGCCCGGGGCCGAACGTCACCACCCGTGCTACACGGCCACCCGTGCTTCACCGCCGAGGCCGAACGTCACCACCCGTGCACCACCGCCACCCATGCTCCACGGCCGCCCCACCGCCGGGGCGAACGTCACCGCCATCGCCCGCCCCACCGATCAGAACCCCTGCTCCGGTGAGACCACACCTTCCAGCGAGGCGCCATCGCCGAAGTGGCGTACGTTCGCGGCCACCCGTTCGGCCAGGCCACGCCAGTAGGACGACGGCGGGTTCGCGGTGTGCGGGGTGATCAGGACGTTGTCCATGTGCCACAGCGGATGCCCCGGCGGCAGCGGCTCAGGATCGGTGACGTCCAGCGCCGCACCACCGATCCGGCCCGTACGCAAGGCAGCCACCAGGTCGTCGGTGACGACGAGCGCACCTCGGGCGATGTTGACCAGCCAGGCGTCCGTACGCATCAGGTCGAACTCGTGGGCGCCCATCATGCCCCTGGTGCTCGGCGTGGTGGCCGCCGCGAGGACGACGTACGCGGCCTCCGGCAACGCCTCCCGATACCGGGCACGCGGAAGGATGCGCTGCGCACCGGGCGCCCGGCCGCTGTCGGTGACCGCGACCACCTGGCAGCCGAACGGCTCCAGCATCCTGATGAGCGCCCGGCCGATGCCCCCGCTGCCGATGATCGCGACCGTCGAGCCGGCGAACTCCCTCGACTCGTTCCGCCCCCACTCCCTGGCCCTCGCCAGCTGCGGCAGGTTGCGGGCCGCGGCCAGCATGAGCGCCAGCGCGTGCTCGGCAACGGGTACGCCGTAGGAGCCGGTGGCGGCGGTGAAGACCGGCTCGTCGGTGATCACCCCGGCCTCGGCGTACCGCTCGACGCCCGCCGCGGGCAACTGCACCCAGCGGATACCGTCGTGGATCATGGATCGCAGCTCCTCGGGCCCGCCGCGCCCGTAGTAGACGATCGCCTCGGCCTCCTCCAGGGGCACGACGCTGCCGCCCGATCGCCGTACGGCGTCGATCAGCACGGGCACCGGTTCGGGCCCGACGTGGACGGCGACGCTCATCGGGGAACCTCCGTGACGCGGACTCGGCTGTCTTCCAGGATCTGCTCGACCTCGGCACGGGCGCGTCCGACGATGTCCGCGGCGGCCTGCGCGGCTTCGTCCGGACGCCCGGCGGCTACCGCCTCGGCGATCTCGTGATGGCGTCCGATGGCGGTGGTCTCCAGGCGTTCGGGCAGGAGCAGCAGCTCCCGCCTGGCTTCGAGCAGCACCTCGGTCACCTCGGCGAGCTGCGCGAACATGCCGTTGCCCGACGCGGTCAGCAACACCCGGTGGAAGGCGGCGTCGGCCGTGACGTAGGCCCGGTGGTCACCTGCCCGCGCCGCGGTGTCCATGGCACGGGCGTGGGCGGCCAGCTCGTCCCGGACACGGGGGTCCTGCCTGGCCGCGGCCAGCGCGGCGGCGGCGGGCTCGACGGCGGCGCGCAGCTCGGCCAGCTCACGCAGCTGGGCCTCACGTCCGGGCGAGGCCAGCCGCCAGCGGATCACCTGGGGATCATAAAGATTCCAGGCGCTCATCGGCCGTACGGTGACGCCGACCCGAGGGCGGCTGGTGACCACCCGTTTCGACTCCAGCACGCGGACGGCCTCGCGCGCGACGGTCCTGGACACCCCGTACCGCTCCTGGACGTCCTCCAGGCGCAGCACCTGGCCGGCCCGGATCTCCCCCGCCGCGAGCGACCTGCCGACCGCGTCGACGACCTGCCCGTGCAGGCCCCGCAGCGCCTCCACGCTCATCGGGCCCGCGCCAGCCCGGCCAGCAACGCGGCCACCCGTTCACCCGCGGCACGCGGCCCGCCCGAGGTCAGCGCGGAGCCCATGCCGCAGGCCACGGCACCGGCCGCGATCCACTCGGGCGCGTCCTCGACGCTCACGCCACCGGTGGGGATCACCGGCGCCTGCGGCAGCGCCGCCCGCACGTCCCGCAGCCAGGACGGTGACACGGCCGACGCCGGGAAGATCTTGACCGCGTCCGCGCCCTCCTCCAGGGCCCGTACGATCTCGGTCGGAGTGGCCACGCCGGGGAAGACCGGCACGCCGTAACGGTGTCCGGCGCGGATCACCTCGGGGTGCAGGCTGGGCGAGACCAGGAAGCGGGCGCCAGCCTCCACGGCGGCCCTGGCGGCGGCCGCGTCGAGCACCGTCCCGACGCCGACCAGGGCGTCGGGACGCTGCTCGGTGAGCCTGGCCACGGCGCTGAGGGCGCGGGGCGTGGTGAGCGCGACCTCGACGGCGTGCAGCCCGGCGTCCAGCACGGCCTCGGCCGCCGCCAGCGCCGCCTCGGGCGCGGCGGCCCTGACGATGCCGAACACACGCTGCTGCGTGACGGCCTGGACGATCTCCCAGCGGTACATGACTTCCTTTCTGCGGTCTTGTCTCATCACCGAACGGCTTCGCCTCGGATTCACCCGCGAACGGGCCCGCCAGCGGCGGCGAACCGTCTCCGCATGCCTCTCCGAACGGACCTCCTCAACCGGGCCGGCCGACTCGCCGACGAACCATCTTCCCCATGCATCCACTTCCAACGGGCCGCTTTCATCGGGTATGCAGGCTTATCGTTGGCTCGTCTTCCACGTGCGCGCTCTTCGATCCGACGGCCTCCGCCGAGCTCTTCGCTCCTCGCTCCTCGCCGGCCCGCCTTCGACGCGCTCGCTCATCAAGGCAGCCGACATGGGCAGACTCACTCCGCGTGACAAACCGCCTCCAGCGGGCTCGCGTTTCGTCGTGGACCGACTTCGACAGATTCGTGGTTACCGGCGACCGTCTGCGGCGGTTTCGCTCATGGCGGCATGACATCTCTGGCTGATCGCCCGCTATCGATGGACTGTCTCGGTGGGCTCGGTGAAGGCAGCCAGCGCGCGGTCCAGGCCCGCCCGGTCCGGCAGCCCGTCGGTGTCGGCCGCACACTGGACGACGAGCGCCGCCACGCCCGCCCCCTCACGCAGGCACACCTCGTACGGCTCACCCCGCAACATCCCCGACAGGAACCCGGCGGCGAACCCGTCCCCCGCCCCTACGGGATCGGTCACCGGCACCGGGAACGCGTCCTGTCGCAATCCCGCGCATGTGGCCGACTTGTCGCGGTGCTTGACCACGGTCAGCCCGGGCAGCACTGCGGGATCCACCTGGAGCAGGTCAAGCTCGTCCTCCCCGGCCAGCACCACATCCGCCCTGGCCAGCAGCGGCACGACCCGCTCGCGCCACGCCCCGGGCGTGCCCAGCTTGAGGCGGACGTTCGGGTCGATGGAGACCAGCGCCCCGGTCTGTCCTGCCAGCTCCAGCAGCCGCAAGGTCGCTTGATGCGCGGAATCGGACAACATCGGGGTGATCCCCGTCACGTGGACGATCTTCGCACCGCTCACCATCTCAGGCGCTACCTCGTCGGGCGTCAGCCTCGAGGCGGCCGACCCCGCACGGTGATACTGCACGTCGATGGCCCGAAAGGGGTGACTGTCACGAACCAGCAGCCCGGTCGGCGCGTCCGGGTCGACGACGGCGTGCCGGGTGTCGACGCCTTCGGCCCGGAGCATGGACAGGACCGCCCTGCCCGCGGGGTCGGCCCCCACTCGGCCCAGCCAGCGCACGTCGTGGCCGAGCCTGGCCAGGCCGGCGGCCACGTTCGACTCCGCGCCGGCGATCGAGCGGCGAAAAACGGTGGCCCGCTCCAGCGGGATGCCGGGCTCGGCCAGCATCAGCAGCATCGCCTCACCGCACACCACGACGCTCACGGCTTACCCATCTCCTGTCGTTCCAGACCGGCTCAATGGTGCTATCAAATCATGAAAGACAAGAGAAATGGCGATCAGGTCGTCTTGTAGGCGGAATGCAGCGAAATATCGATCTTGGAGCGGTCCGGCAGGGCGAGCGTGGCCACGAACCCGACCACCGCTGCGCCGACCATGAAGATCGCGATGGCCTGCCAGCCGTAGTCGTGCAGCAGCCACGTCGCGACCAACGGCGCCGGACCACCGGCGATGATCGAGGCGAGCTGATACCCGAGGCCCGCACCGCCGTACCGGAGCGGGGTCGGGAAGCTCTCGGCGATGAGCGAGGCCTGCGGGCCGTACTCCATGGCGTGCTGGATCTGGGTGATCATGATCGTGAGGAAGACCACAAGCACGATGCCGGTGTTGAGCAGGGCGAAGTACGGGAACGCCACCACCGCCAGCAGCGCGGCGCCGACCGCGTAGACGAGCCTGCGCCCGACGCGGTCGCTGAGGTGCCCGAAGAACGGGATCGCGACGAGCTCCACCGCCGCCGCGCACGTCACCGCCGACAGCGCAACCGTCCGGGGCAGGCCGAGCTGCTGGGTGCCGTACGTGATCGCGAACGTCGTGTAGAGGTAGAACGGCATCTGCTCCGACACCCGCAGCAACGCGCTGAGCACCACTTCCTTCGGGTGTTTGCGCAGCACCTCGACGACCGGGAGCCGCGCCACCTGCCGCCGTTCCAGCACCCGCGCGAACATCGGGGTCTCCAGCACCTTCAGCCGCACCCACAGCCCGACCGCCACCAGCACCAGACTGGCCAGGAACGGCACCCGCCAGCCCCAGTCCTTGAACGTGTCGCCGGTCGTGGCGGCCAGCAGCGACATCGCGCCGGTGCCGAGGATCAGCCCGATGGGCACGCCCACCTGCGGCCAGCTCGCCATCAGCCCGCGCCGGCGCTGGTCGCCCCACTCCATCGACAGCAGCACCGACCCGCTCCACTCGCCGCCCACCGCGATGCCCTGCAGGACGCGCAGGACCACCAGGATGATCGGCGCGGCGATGCCGATGCTCCCGGTGCCCGGCAGCACGCCGATGAGCGCGCTGGCCACGCCCATCGTCAGCAGGGTGACGATGAGCGTCGCCTTCCTGCCGATGCGGTCGCCCCAGTGACCGAAGATCGCCGCACCCACCGGCCGGGCCGCGAACCCCACGGCGTTGGTCGCGAAGGCCGCCAGCGTCCCCGCGTACGGCGTGGACTTCGGGAAGAAGACCTCGGCGAAGACCACGGCGGCGGCGGTGTTGTAGAGGAAGAAGTCGTACCACTCGATGGCGGTGCCGACCACGCTGGCCGTCGCCGCCTTGCGCACCTGGGCCTTGTGCTCGGCGGTCGTTAATCCGCTGCTGCTCTCGGTCACGCTGCACCTCGAAGGCGTTCCTGGGCGGCGTCCGCGCCAACGGGTGCCTTACCCCGCGCCCGCGCCCCGAACCACCTGGCGTGTCCCACCCCGACGGGAACCCCTCGGCCATCGCCATGCCCCCTTCCGCCCCCTGACTCCGCCCGGCTGGACGCGGAGCCGAGCAGAACTCTAACACCCGTTAACCCGCGCGGAAGCCACCAGAGTAATATCCGAGAGCGCAGAGGCGGTCACGCTCCGCGACGAGCCGGGGGCTTCGCAGACGGTCAGGCAGTAGGGTCGTCACCCTGGTCCGGTTCGGGCAATCCGGCGAGCACCGCGTCCAGCGCGAACTTGAAGTGTTCGACCTGGTCGGCCTGCAGCCGCGCGGCCTCGACCGCGTGGAAGTGCGGATACTTGTCGGCGGGAAGCTCGGCCCAGTCCCTGGCCGCGGCCTCGTGCAGGACGAGGTGCCCGACGCACACGCGCAGCACCGCCCCCTTCACGTGATCGGCCCGGTCAGGAGGGAATCCCGCCTCCAGCAGGATCCCGAAGATGGCCTCCTGGAGGCTCATCACCGGCGCGCGCCGCGCATAGGTGGTGATGGACCAGACCGAGGCCCGGGGGTGCTCCAGCGACTGACTGACCATGGAGATCATGAGCCCGCGGAGCTGTTCCCTCCATCCACCTTCACGGGGAGCCTGCGAGACGATCTTGCTGCACACCTCGTCGACGATGGCTTCGAGCAGGGACTCGCGTCCGTCGAAGTAGTGGTAGATCGCCGTCGCCGTCACATCGAGACGTTTGGCCAGCTTACGCATGCTGATTCCGTGGGCGCCGTCCTTCTCGAGGACCTCCAGCCCGGCTTCCAGGATCTTGTGACGGGTGAGCACCAACGTTGACCTCGCGCTTAACACATGTTAGAAATCTAACGGCCGTTAACTCGGGACAGCTTATCCGAGAGGAGAGCGATTCTTGGCTGCCCTTCTCGCGTGCCATCCACTCGTCCGACAATCGTCAACCGTTCACGGGGAGACCAGCCGGTGTCTACGACCTCCGATCTGACCGCGCCCGCGACCACGCCGCGCCGCGCGGGCCCCCGGATCCTGCTCCGGGCTTTGCTCCTGCTCCTGCTCCTGGTGGCCCTCGCGGCGGCCGGCGCCGTCTACGCCGTGAACCGGGGCGGCGCTCCGCAGACTGCCACGCAGCTGGGCGCAGAACCCCAGCTCGGGGAGCGCGAGACGTTCCCCATTCCCAAGGTCAACGCCCCGGACGTCGTGGGCTGGCCCTCCGGCAAGGCGCCGACCGCGCCCGACGGGTTCGCGGTCACCCGGTTCGCCGGCGAGCTGGAGCATCCGCGCTGGCTCTACGAGCTGCCCAACGGCGACGTGCTCGTGGCCGAGTCGGCCACCCTGCCCAAGGATCCCGGGTCCCCGATCATGCAGTTGTTCTACTGGCTGCGCCGCAACGACGGCTCGACCACCGAACGCAGCGCCAACCGGATCACGCTGCTGCGCGACACCGACGGTGACGGCGTGGCCGACTTCCGCAGCGTGTTCCTGGAGAACCTCAACCAGCCGTTCGGCATGGCCCTGCTGGCGGCGTCACCGCCGTACACGCTGGGGCCGTCGGCCGCGAACGGCACCGAGGCGGCCTTCTACGTCGCCGGCACGGACGGCGTCTGGCGTTTTCCGTACAAGCTGGGCGAAACCCGCGTCACCGGCACTGGGAAGAAGATCCTCGACCTGCCGGCCGGCGGCTACAACAACCACTGGACCCGCAACCTCTTCGCCTCCGCGGACGGCACCAAGCTCTACGTCACGGTCGGCTCGTCCAGCAACGTGGGCGAGTACGGAATGGAGGCAGAGCGACGACGGGCCGCCGTCCTGGAGATCAACCCCGACGGCAGCGGAGAACGCATTCTGGCCTCCGGCCTCAGAAACCCCAACGGTCTGGGCATCGAACCCCACTCCAAGACGCTCTGGACAGTCGTCAACGAACGCGACCTCCTGGGCGACGACGCCTCCCCCGACTACCTCACGCGCGTACGCCCCGGCGACTTCTACGGCTGGCCCTGGAGTTATTGGGGGCGCCACGTCGACGACCGGGTCCAGCCACAGCGCCCCGACCTGGTGGCCCGCGCCCTGCGGCCCGACTACGCCCTGGGCGCCCACACGGCTCCTCTCGGCCTGACCTTCGCCGAGAGCCCCGCGTTCCCCGAGCGCTACCGGGGAGGAGCCTTCATCACCGAACACGGCTCATGGAACCGGGGCGATCCTGTGGGCTACAAGGTGGTCTACGTGCCCTTCAAGGACGGCATGCCCAGCGGCAAGCCCCAGGACTTCCTCACCGGCTTCAAGCCCGCCCCGGACGAGAGCACCACGTACGGCCGGCCGGTAGGCGTGATCACGGGCAAGAACGGCCGTTTATTGGTCGCCGACGACGCCGGGAACACGATCTGGCACGTCACCCCTCGACCGTGACGACGCCGCTCAGGGAAGCCGGGGCCCCACAACGGTCAGGCAGGGTTCTCCGCCGAGGCAGGGCGTCCCTCGTCGGGGGTGTCTCCGAGAGGGATGCCGCGGATGCTGAGCAGGAACAGGACGGCACATCCGCCGGTGAGGGCGATGTCGGCGACGTTGCCGACGAACAACCCGCCGTAGTCGATGAAGTCCACCACATGCCCCTGGGCGAAGGCGGGCGGACGGAAGAGGCGGTCGAGCAGATGGGAGGTGGCCCCGCCGAGCAGCGCGCCCAGCACGACGGCCCAGGCCGCCGAGCGCAGCCGACGCGCGGCGTAGAGGATGCCGGCGACCGCCGCGGCCGCCGCCAGGGTGAACACCCAGGTCACCCCCTCGCCCATCGAGAACGCGGCACCGGGGTTCAGCAGCAGCCGCAGCTGGAGCAGCCGCGGGATCACGGTGATCTCCGTGCCGTCGGAGAGCGCCGAGACCGCCCAGAACTTCGACGCCTGATCCACGAGGAGGACCACTATGGCCAGCGCGAACATGCGCCCAAAGGGCCGCGCTCTTCGACTCGTGGCCTGCGGGCCGCGTTCGTCCGACACTCTTCCCTCACAATCAATGGCTTTTGTCTTGAAATCTAGCGGGACTTCACAGCAGTCCGGCATCGCGCACCTTCATGGCGACGAGAACCCGGTTGTCCGTGCCCAGTTTGGCGAAGATGCGGGTGATGTTCGCCTTGACGGTGGCCACGCTCACGTAGAGGCGTTCGGCGATCTCGGCGTTCGAGCTGCCGCGGGCCAGCTCGATCGCGACCTCGCGCTCGCGTTCGGTGAGGCGGGCCAGGTCCCGTCGCGCGTCCGGGTCGTGCCCACCGGTGGCCGCGGCGATCACCTGGTGTGTGACGCTCGGCGAGAGCACCGGCTCGCCGTTCGCGACGGCGCGCACCGCCTCGATCATCTTCGCCGGCGGCGTGTCCTTGAGCAGGAACCCGCCGGCGCCCAGCCGCAGCGCGCGCAGCACCAGGTCGTCAGCGTCGAACGTGGTGAGCACCAGCACCCGTGGCGGGTCCGGCCTGGACAGCAGCAGCTCCGTGGTCGCCAGCCCGTCCTGGACGGGCATCCTGATGTCCATCAGCACCACATCCGGACGCAGCTCGCGAATCACCCGCATGGCCTCACGCCCGTCCCCGGCCTCGCCGACGAGGTCCAGGTCGGGTTCGCCGCCGAGGATGAGCCGCAGGCCGGTGCGTACCATCGGGTCGTCGTCCACGATCACGACGCGGATCATGTCAGGCCTCCCACGGCAGGCGGGCGTCGAGCACGAAGCGCCCGTCATGAAGCTCGTGACTGATCGCGCCGCCGGCCATCCGGGTGCGTTCGGCCAGGCCGACCAGGCCCAGCCGGCCGCCCGGGCCCGGCGACGTCCCGTAGGGGGCGGGGTTGCTCACCCGGATGCGCAGCCCGTCGCCCGGCCCTCCGGTGAGTTCGGCCGTCACCCGCGTGCCGGGCGCGTGCTTGCGCGCGTTGGTCAGCGCCTCCTGCACGATGCGGTACGCGTGCCGCCCCGTCCGTGCGGGCAGTCGTTCGCGTCCGTCGATGGTGTCGTCCACCTCTACGCGCTGCCCGGCGGCGCGTACCTCCTCGAACAGCGCGTCCAGGTGGGCGAGGGTCGGCTGGGGCGGCTCGGTGCCGTCGCCGTCGTGGCGGAGCGTGCCCAGCACGGCGCGCAGTTCGGTGAGCGACTGGTGCGCGTTCTCCTGGATGGCGAGCGCGACCTCCCGCGTCTCCGCGGCCGGCAGGTCCCTGCGGTGGGCCAGCCCGCCGGCGAGCATCGCCAGCAGCGAGATCCGGTGGGCCAGCACGTCGTGCATCTCCTGGGCGATCTTCAGGCGTTCGCCCAGCCTGGCCTGCCGTACCCGCTGACGCTGCTCGGCCAGTTCAGCGGCCCTGCGGGCGGCGGCCAGCTCGCGGCGCCCGCGCACGTACAGCGCGAAGACGGTCAGCGCGCCGACGGCGAGGGCGGTGACGGCGCCGTACAGCACCATGTACGCCACCGTGCCCTGCCACCGGGAGTACACCACCTGGCTCAGCCAGAACACGACCGCGACCGGTGCCACCTGCCGCCATCGCCCGCGTACGCACAGGGACGCGTACGCGACCGCGGCGACCCCCACGGCGGCGAGCGAGACCGCGGTCAGCACGGCGGTGACCAGCGCGAGCTGCCACGGCAGGCGGTGCCGCAACAACAGGAGGGGCAGCGCGAGCACCCCGATGCCCAGGTCGATCAGCAGCGGCGTCGGCGGCGGGTCGGTACGCGCGATCAGCAGCAGGCCACTGAGCAGCACCGGCACGGCGGCGACCAGGTAACGCAGCGCGGGCCCCGCCCTGTCCGGTGGATGCTCGATGAGGTCATGCACGGCTCCCACCTTAGGGAATCGCACAAAGGCGACCATATCGACCAGGGTCGACAGCCTTGTAGACCTGGGTCGCCATCGGTGTGGCCGCCGATCCGATGCCGGGCAGCCCAGGTGACCGATGGACTTGACCCGTGATCGAATTCAGCCATCTCACCAAGGTCTACAAAGACGTGAAGGCGCTCGATGACGTGTCCTTCACCGTTGCGGCCGGGAGCGTCACCGGGTTCCTGGGCCCCAACGGGGCGGGCAAGTCGACGGCGCTGCGCGTCCTGGCGGGGCTGTCGCGGCCGACGTCGGGGTCGGCCACCGTACTCGGCCGGCCCTACGCCGAGCTGGACCGCCCGGCGTTCCGCGTCGGCACGCTGCTCGACGCCACCGCCCAGCATCCCGGCCGCACCGGGCGCGAGGTCCTGACGCTCGGCGCGATCATGCTCGGCCTGCCCAGGTCGCGCGTCGCCGAGGTGCTCGACCTGGTCGGCCTGACCGGCAAGGAGAGCAAGCGGGTCGTCGGCCGGTACTCGCTGGGGATGCGGCAGCGGCTCGGCATCGGCCATGCGCTGCTCGGACGTCCCGAGGTGCTCGTGCTCGACGAGCCCGCCAACGGGCTCGATCCTCAGGGCATCCAGTGGCTGCGCGGCCTGCTGCGTGAGCTGGCCGGGGCGGGGTGCGCGGTGCTGCTCAGCTCCCACCTGCTGCACGAGGTGGAACTGGTCGCCGACCACATCGTGGTGATCGGCCACGGCCAGGTGCTGGCCCAGGGGACGATCGCCGAGCTCGCCCGGCACGGGAGCCTGGAACAGGCCTTCCTGACCCTGACCACCGCCGCAGACCGGGCTCACACCACGGGCACCGCTGCACGCCGAGGTCTCGCCACGGACAGTGCTGGAGGCAGTGGGCAGGCGACGGCCGCTGCCACGCCGAGTGGGCGGGCGACGGCCGGCTCCGCGGATGGGGGGCGGGGATGAGTGCCGTTCCCTTTCGCAGGGTGCTGGTCGTGGAGGCGCGCAAGCTCGTCGACACGCGGAGTGGGCGGGCCATCGCCGCGATCATGCTCGCGTTGTCCGTCGTGGCGATCGCGGGGCGCGCCACGGCTGCGGAGCCGCACCTGAGCCTCCTGGCGGGCACGGCCGGGCTCGGGTACGGAACCTTGCTGCCCGTGCTCGCGATCCTCACGATGACCGGCGAGTGGAGTCAGCGTACGGCGTTGACCACGTTCGCGCTGGAGCCTCGGCGTGGTCGCGTACTGGTGGCCAAGTGTCTTCCGCCGCTGGTCGTGGCCTTGGCGGCGCCGCTGGTCGCGCTGCTGGTGGCGCTTCCCGTGACGGCGGTGTCGAGTGCGGTCCGCGATGTTCCTGCCGTTTGGGAGGTCTCGCCGGGAGCCGTTCTGGGGCTGGCCGTGACGACGGCGCTCACCGCGGCGGAGGGGCTGGGCATGGGCATGCTGCTGCTGAACGCTCCGGCCGCGATCGTGATCTGCCTGTCGAACTCGGTGGTGTGGAGCGCCGTCGCGCAACTCGGGGACACGGGGGCGGCTCTGGCCGGATGGCTCGACCTGAACCACACCACCGATCCGCTGCTGAACGGGCAGCTGACCGGAGGTGACGCCGCCCGGCTCGCGGTGTCGGTGACGGTGTGGATCGTCGCTCCTCTGGTGGCGGGAAGCGTCCGGGTGATCCGCAAGGAGGTGAGCTGACAGCTCACTGCATGGGTTGAGGCGAAGAAGGGGCCTTTGCCCGAGTCTGTGCAGGTGTTCGGAGACGCTGTCACGCCAGGCAGTCGCCCCAGGGCCGTACCCGAGGCCACGCCGAGCCGCACAAGGCCATGCCCGGCCGGGGTTTGGGCTTGGGGCCCGGCATGAGCTTGGGGTCCGGCTTGGACTTGGGCTGAGGGACGAGGGCCTGGGGCGCGGGCCTGGGGCGCGGGCCTGGGCGTGAACCGGTGTCATGCCGTGGCCGCACGCGGGCCCGTGCTGGAGCTGTGCCTCGACCGGCGTGGAGGCCGTTGCCGGTGCCGAACCCAGCCAGTGCCGAAAGCTAAGCCGACGCTCAAGCCGGGTCCGTGCTCAAGCTGAGTACCCAAGCTGTGTCGGCGCCCGAGCCGGGCCAGTGCCCAAGCGGGCCAGTGCCCAAGCGGAGCAGTTCCCAAGCGGAGCAGTGCTCACGCCGGGCCGGTGTCCAGGGGTCGGGGCCGCACTGGTGGTGGGTGGCTGAGTGCTGTGGTTCTGGGCTGTGGGTGCTTGGCTGTGGGTCTGGGCTCAGGGTGGTGTGCGTTCGTGCGGGGGGCGGGGCTCGGCACGGGGTGGAACGATTTGGAACGCCTTCCAGGTGGCGCCGGCGAGGTGTCGGTTCCGGTTCGCACGATGGAAGGAACGCTTATGTCAGAACGTCGATCAGGTCGTGAACGGCGCCGTGCGGCGGCTCTTGTGCTGGCCGCTGCCGGGGCGATGGGGCTGGTCGTCGCCGGTCAGGGGGTACCTGCTCAGGCTGCGGGCTCGGCGGTGGGGGTCAAGTGCGGGTTCGCCGTTCATGACCTGACGTTCACGACCGCGGCGCCCGCACGGGTGATCGCCCAGGGTGAGTGTGTCCCCGAGACCGAGGATCACCAGCTGTTCGTCAAGATCTTCCGTAACGACACGCAGGTCTTCAGCGGGGGCAACGGCGTCGGGATCGTCACGGCCATCTACACCTGCCATGGCAGCACGTCGAGCACCTTCAGGGCAGTGTGGAGCACCGGCCAGGTGGACGAGGCCACGTTCCCCTGCGGCTGACGACCGGCCGGACCTCGAGGGCGGGCCGTAAACGCCCATCGCCCAGGCCACTCGCCGCACAGGCTGGCCGTTCGACCACGTCCCAAACTGTGGGCCACGTCTCGGATTATGGACCTCGAACCAGGTTGTGGGCGGACCGCGAGTCGGTGTTCGACATCCGACCCGAGTTTCAAACACGCGGCCCCGCCTTCGGCACAGGGCCCGACGTCCAAGGCCGCACCCGACGTCCATGGCCACGCCCGACGTTCAAGGCCACGCCCGACGTCCATGGCCGCGCCCGACGTTCAAGGCCAGGGGCCGTGCTCGGTGCGGGCCCCGGCTCAAGGTTCGGCCCGAGCTCCGGTGCCCAGCCGGGCGTCCGGCACAGGACCCGAGCTACGGTGCACGGCCAAGCGCGGCACACGGATCGGACAGTGGCATACGGTCCGAGCTTCGGCGTGCAGGTCCGGGCTTCGGCCTCTGGCCCCACCAAAACGCGGGGACGGAAACGACCCCCGCCTCTCCCGTGGCGAGCCGATGGCCGGTGTCGTTCGGTGAACGGGGCCCACCTCGTACGGCCAGACGCTCACCGAGGTTGCCCGGATGCCCGGGTGAGGAGGAGGTCTTCTGGGATGGGGGATTCGTGGGTGCCCTCGACCGTGCAGGCGTGGGCACCGGCGATGGCGCCCAGTCTGACGCGTTCGGACAGCGGATAACCGTTCAAGGTGCCGTACAGGAAGCCGGAGACGAAGGCGTCGCCCGCGCCGTTGCTGTCGGCCACCGCCCCGGGCAGAGGTACGGCGGGAAAGACCTGTACGGCCGGCGAGTCGCGGGTCAGGACGAGGCAGCCGTCCGCGCCCCGGGTGCAGACGACCGTGTGGGCGCGCCCTCTGTCCAGGATGTCGCGCATCGTGGCGGCCGGGTCCGGCAGGGCGGCGGCCGAGAGGAAGACCAGGTCGGAGCGGTAGGCGAAGTCCTTCTGGTAGTCGGCGACGCCGTCCCAGTCGTGCAGGTCGGTGGAGATGGGTACGCCGTCGAGGTCTGGGTAGACGTGGCGGCAGAAGTCCATGATCGAGATGTGGACGTGCCTGGCGCGCAGGCCGGCGTACAGCTCACGGGGCAGGCGCTCCCCCGGGGTGACCTTGGGGTCGTGGAGGGACGTACGGCGCCCGTCGGGCCCGACGAGCAGGACGCTGCGCCGGGTGCCCGCCTCGGCCGTCCCCCACCTGCAGTCGACGTCGCGCAGCGCGTGCCTGATCAGCGCGCCCTGCGGGTCGTCGCCGATGAGGTCGGCGAACGCCACGTCGAGGCCCAGCGCCCGGCAGCCGAGGGCGACTCCGGCTCCTGTGTTGCCGATGCGGTCGACGACGGGAGGCACGTGGTAGGTGTCCCGGTACGGCAGCGGCAATGTCGGCACGTACACCGTGGTGTCCACCCCGGCGCCGCCGAGGACCAGCACGTCACGCAGCAACGTTCGATCAACCCTTCGAGGACGAACCGGCGGATCAGCGGTTCACCAGTGGCCCGGAGCCCGTGGAACCGCGGACGACGAGCTCCGGCTGGAAGATCAGCTCGACGTGCTTGGCCGGCGCGCCGTTGATCTCCTCCAGCAGCGTCTGCACGGCGGCGGACGCCATCGCCCCGATCGGTTTGCGCACGGTGGTCAGCGGCGGGTCGGTGAACGCGATCAGCGGCGAGTCGTCGAACCCGACCACCGACACGTCGCCCGGTACCGCGAGCCCCATCTGCCGGCACGCCCGGATCGCCCCCAGCGCCATGAGGTCGCTCGCGCACACGATCCCCGTGCACCCGCGGGCGAGGAGCTGCGCGGCGGCCGCCTGCCCGCCCTCGACCGAGAACAGCGAGTGGGAGATCAGATCGTCCACGTCGGTGGCGCCGAGCAGGTGGGCCATGGCCTGCTTGTAGCCCTCGATCTTCCTGATCACCGGGACGAACCTGCGCGGCCCGAGCGCGAGCCCGACACGTTCGTGGCCGAGGTCGACCAGGTGCTGCACGGCCAGCCGGGCCGCGAGGCGGTCGTCGGGCGAGATGAAGGGCGCGTCGATGTGCTCGCTGTAGCCGTCGACCAGCACGATCGGCAGGCCGCGGTCGGTCAGGCGGGTGTAGCGGTCCATCCGGGCGGTGGTGTCGGCGTGCAGGCCGGAGACGAAGACGATGCCGCTCACGCCACGGTCGACCAGCAGCTCGGTGAACTCGTCCTCGGGCGCGCCGCCGGGGAGCTGGGTGCACAACACGGGCGTGTAGCCGTGCTGGGTCAGCGCCTTCTCGATGGCCTGCGCGAACGCGGGGAAGATCGGGTTGTCCAGCTCGGGCGTCACCAGCCCGATGAGCCCGTTGCTGCGCTGCCGGAGCCGGGGCGGCCGCTCGTAGCCCATGAGGTCGAGGGCCGCCATCACCGCCTGGCGGGTGCCGGCCGAGACCCCGGGTTTGCCGTTGAGCACCCGGCTGACCGTGGCCTCACTCACCCCGGCCTGGGCGGCGATGTCGGCTAGGCGAGCGTGACCGTTCATGGAACACACTTTACTTTCCACCACGCGGCCGAATCGGCTGCTCCGGGGACATCCGAGGCGAGCAGCGGCTCTCCCTCTACGCCGAAGTCGACGGGGGCGCCGGTCAGGTTGACGGTGCACAGCACGTCGCCGCGGGAGAAGACCAGCGTGCCCTCGGGCGAGTCGTGCCAGACCAGGTCGCCTTCCAGGGTGCGGCGCAGGCGCAGCGCGGCGCGGTAGAGCTCCAGGGTCGAGCCCGTGGCGCCGTCCTGGGCCTGGACGCTGAGGTCGGCCCAGCTCGCCGGGATCGGCAACCACGGGTCGCGCCAGCCGAGCTCGCGGGTCCAGGGCAGCGGCACGCGGCAGCCGTCGCGCCCGCTGTCGGGGTCGCGCAGCCGCTGCGGGTCCTGGCACACCTCCTCCGGGAGGTCGAGCACCTCGGGAAGGCCCAGCTCCTCGCCCTGGTAGACGTAGGCCGAGCCGGGGAGCGCGAGCGTCAGCAGCGCGGCGGCGCGGGCTCTGGCCAGGCTGCCGTAGCGGGTGACGTGCCGCTTGACGTCGTGGTTCGACAACACCCAGGTGGTGGGCGCGCCCACCGACCCGGCTGTGGCGAGCGAGGAGTCGATCACCTCGCGCAGCGCGGCGGCGTCCCACGGGGTGAACAGGTAGTGGAAGTTGAAGGCCTGGTGGAGCTCGTCGGGCCGTACGTACATGGCCAGGCGCTCGGCGGTGGGCGCCCACGCCTCGGCCACGCCGATGCGCTCGCCAGGGTAGGAGTCGAGCACGCGCCGCCACGCCCGGTGGATCTCGTGCACGCCGTCGTTGTCGAAGTACGGCACCGGCTCCCGGCCGATCATCCTGGTCTGGTTCGGATGGCCGATGTCGGGCAGGTCGCGCGGTTTGACCATGCCGTGCGCCACGTCGACGCGGAAGCCGTCCACGCCCAGGTCGAGCCAGAACCGCAGGATCGACTCGAACTCGCCGCGCACCTCGTGGTCGTCCCAGTTGAGGTCCGGCTGGGCGGGGTCGAACAGGTGCAGGTACCACTGCCCGTCCTCGACCTGGGTCCAGGCGGGGCCGCCGAAGATGGACTCCCAGTCGTTGGGCTGGTCGCGGAAGATGTAGCGATCGCGTCGCTCGCCGCGCAGCGCGGCCTGGAACCACGCGTGCGCCGAGGAGGTGTGGTTCGGTACGACGTCCACGATGACGCGCAGGCCGTGGCCGTGCGCCTCGTCGATGAGCGCCTTGGCGTCGGCCAGGGAACCGAACAGCGGGTCGACGTCCCGGTAGTCGGCCACGTCGTAGCCGAAGTCGGCCATCGGAGAGGTGTAGAAGGGCGTCAGCCAGACGGCGTCCACCCCGAGCTCCACCAGGTACGGCAGGCGATCGCGGACGCCGATCAGGTCGCCTACGCCGTCGCCGTTGCCGTCGGCGAAGCTGCGCACGTAGACCTGGTAGATCACGGCGTCACGCCACCACTTGTTCATGGATTTCCCCCCGAGTTCCCGCACCATGAAAGCCCTTGCCGCAAGTTTACGCAAGCCCTTCCATGCACCTCGTATCCGGATTTATGGGTATTCGGCCGCCTAAAACCCCTGGCCGAAACACCTGCGGGAGAGATTCTTTATGTCAAGGGTGGACATGCGGCGTTAAGGCGCGATGTACTACCTCATCAATCAGCCTCGTCACAGGTGACACGCGTGCAAGGTGTGGGCCCATGAGCTCGGTCGTTCTCGACAAAGTGACCAAGGTGTATCCGGGCGACTACCTGGCAGTCGACCGGCTGAGCCTTCAGGCCGAGGATGGCGAGTTCCTCGTCCTCCTCGGGCCTTCCGGTTGCGGCAAGTCCACGTTGTTGCGGATGATCGCCGGCCTGGAGGAGATCACCGAAGGTGATCTCTGGCTGGACGGCCAGCTCGCCAACCACCTGCCACCGCGCGACCGCGACGTGGCCATGGTGTTCCAGAACGGTGCGCTCTACCCGCACCGGACCGTACGCGGGAACATCGCCTTCCCTCTGGAGATCGCCAAGTCGGACCCGGCGATGGTGCGCGACCGCGTCACCGAGCTGTCCAAGGTGCTGCACATCGACGAGACGCTCGACCGCCGCCCCGGCACACTGTCGGGCGGCCAGCGGCAGCGCGTGGCGATGGGCCGGGCGATCGTCCGGCAGCCGAAGCTCTTCCTCATGGACGAGCCGCTGTCGAACCTCGACGCCGGCATGCGCACCGAACTCCGCATGGAGATCAGCGCCTTGGTCAGGTCACTCGGGGTGACCACGATCTACGTCACGCACGACCAGGTCGAGGCGCTCACCCTGGCCGACCGGATCGCGATCTTGAATCGCGGCGTCCTGCAGGACGTCGGCACTCCGGCCCAGATTTACAACGATCCAGCGACGGCGTTCGTGGCGGCCTTCCTCAACTCTCAGCAGTTGAACCTGTTGGCGGCCGGTGTCAGAACGCCGCAGAACCAGTATGTCATGCTCGACTTCGGCCCGCACCGGCTCACGATGCCCTGGAGCGATCCCAGGGCGTACGCGATCTCTCAGCACACGGGCGGGCAGGTGCTGGTCGGCATGCGTCCGGACGGGCTGGCGCCGGTGCCGGAGTCGTACGAGGGGCCGTCGTTCTACGGGCGGGTACGGGCGCTGGAGTACCACGGGCACGAGTGGCTGGCCTACCTGGAGTGCGGCATGCCGGCCGTACCGGTGCCCGAACCCCCGGACCCGCGCGCCCGCATGAACGGCGAGCGCAACGGCGCGGGCGGACTGACCGGGATGGTGCGCCGCCTCTTCTCCCAGCGGAACGAGGAGCGGGAGGAACAGGAGCAGGTCGGCCAGAACGTGGGCAGCGGCTTCCACCGCCGCTCCGACCTGATCGTCCGGCTGGGGAACCGGCCGATGTGGCGCGCGGGCGACGCCGCGAAGGTCGCGGTGGACCTCTCCCGCCTCATGATCTTCACCCTGGACGGCACCCGCATCGACCCACCCCGCCGCTGACGTATTGACCGAACCCCGCCGTTCGCCACAATTCGCGTACGGCGGCACAGTCGCCGACCACGCCATCGCCCCGGAGGCCCCGCACACCCCACCGCGCCCCACCATGCCCTCGCGCGACCTTGACCAAGTGGACCGCAGTCCGTATTGTTGGCGACGTTAAACGGACCATAGTCCAGAAAGGCTCGCGTCATGTCCAGGTTGCTGCACATCTCCGCCTCCCCCCGCGGCACGGAATCCATCTCGACCGCCATCGCCGAGACGTTCGTCGAGGAGTACGTCGCCACCCACCCCACCCACACCGTAGACAGGTTCGACCTCTGGGACGGCACCCTGCCGGAGTTCGGCCCCGCCGCCGCCCGCGCCAAGATGACGGTGTTCGGCGGCGGCACGCCCGAGGGCGAGGAGGCCGAAGCGTGGGCCGCGGCCGTCAGGACGTTCGAGCGGTTCGATTCCTACGACCGCTACCTGTTCAGCGTGCCCATGTGGAACGCGAGCGTGCCGTACAAGCTCAAGCAGTTCATCGACGTCGTCAGCCAGCCGGCGATGATCTTCGACGTGCACCCGGAGACGGGCTACCGGCCCCTGCTGACCGGCAAGCGCGCCGCCGTCGTCTACACCAGCGCGGTGTGGGGGCCGGGTCTCGGCCCGGAGTTCGGCAGCGACTTCCAGTCGACCTTCTTCAACGACTGGCTGCGCTGGACGGGCATCGGCGACGTCCAGGAGATCCGCCACCACCCCACGCTCACGGGCTCGTACGACACCGAGCGCAAGCAGGCCGACGAAGACGCCCGCCGCATCGCCCGCACCTTCTAGGAGACTCGGCGGCGCCCGGCCAGGACCGCCGGATCGAAGGCCACGGGGAAAGGCTCGGCGATCTCCAGCAGGTCTCCCGCCTTGGCCTCGGCCACCAGCTCGTAACCCTGCCTGCCGAGATTGAAGACCTCGACACGCGGCGTGTCGTCGCCTTCGAGCTCCACGCGGATGAACACCGGAATGCCGGCGGCCGCGTACTTGGGCGGCTTGATCGTGTAGTCACGCTCGCGGTTGCCCTTGCCAGGGCTGACCACCTCGGCCACGCAGACGACGTCGGCCGCGAAGAGCGCGACCTGCCCTTCCAGAATGGCCTCGGCGAATCCCACCAGCACATCGGGAACCAGCCCGTCGTCCCCGACGCGGAGGTTTCCCGACTCGATCACCTCGAACTCCTCGGGCGCCGCCGCGAGGAGCAGGTCGCGCAGTCTTCCGGCGCAGAGCGCGTGATCGTAGGCGGCCATGGGACTCACCACGAAACTCCCGTCGATCAACTCGATCCGCTCCCCGGTCTCGGGAAGCTTGAGCCAGTCATCGACGGTGTATCCATCCTTGGAGGGCGGCAGGGAGAAGAGCCGCACCCGGCGCGGAGGCGGGTGGGCGACCAGCCATCCCTCATCCGGCAGAGCACTCATCGCCTCATCGCCTTCCATGGATCGAGTCTCGCACGCCTGCCATCAAGGGCCAAGTGTAGCCGGGCGAGCACGTCGAGTGACGAGAGCACATTACCGTGTCTTTACCCGCGCCGCCCCGGTATGCAGCCCGTCTGGGGAGCCGGGCTCCAGCGGGGGCCGTCCGGGGTGTCCTCCACGAGGACGCCGCCGCGCGCCATCGCCGCCCGTAACGCGTCCGCCGTCTCGTACCGTCCAGATCCGCGCAGTTCGGCGCGCAGGTCGAGGAGCGGTTCGACCAGGGGGTGCAGGGGGGCGGTGGCGGCGGCCTCGCCCAGCCGGGCGATCAGCAGCCGCATCAGCTCCCGGGCCTGGTCGACCCCGCCGGAGTCCTCCTCGGTGTCGGCCGCCCACTTGACGATCTCGGCTTCCAGGTCGAGCACGAGCTGCGCCGCCGCCACCAGGTCCGGCCCGGCCACGGCGGCCTTGAACAGCTCCTCGCACGACCGGGTCGTCTCCTCCAGCGTGACCGTGTCCTCCGGGGGCCCGGCCACGCCCGGCGGCGGAACGGCTCCTGGCGTCCCGCCCTCGGCCAGGTCGCGGACCGCGGCCAGGGACGTACGGGTGCCCGCGGGCAGGACGGTCACCGAACCCGGCCGCCGTACGGTCAGGCCGCCGCGCCCCGCCACGCACACCTCCTCGGACTCCAGGTCGACGATCAGCGCGGTGTGCTCGTCGAGCCCCAGGACGGCGGTGTCCGACGGCAGCTCCCGCTCCATCCGTGCCAGCCGCCGCTCGCCCAGGTAGCAGTAGCGGGTGTCGTGGGTGCCGCCCTCGGCGTTGTCGTAGTGCGGGATCAGCACGGCCCGCAGGCCCAGCGTCTCCAGCAGGTCGACGCCCTCGCGCCAGTGGGGTTCGGCGCCGACCTTGTAGATCTCGTACACGGGCACGGTGGCCAGGCCCGCGGTGCAGGCGGCGGCCGAGGTGAGCACCGTCACCCCCTGCCGGGAACGTACGCGGGCGCGCAGGTCGCCGGCCACGCCCGAGGCGGCCCACCGGTCCAGCGCGTACGTGGGGCTGCCCGGCCCTGAGAACACCCAGTCGGCCCCCGTGACCCCGGTGGCCACCTCGACCTCCAGGCCGACGCTGCGGGCGAAGTAGCGGCGGGCACGGGCGGAGATGTCGGCGGCGTTCTCCTGGAAGGCGTAGGGGGTGTCGAGCAGCACGGCGCGGGCTCCGGGACGCAGTCCGCGCGCGACCGCCCGGTGGACCTCGACCATGGTCGGGCTCGTCTCCCCCGACCCCATGAGCACCAGCGCACCCGGCATGACCTCGGCCCTTCTCTCACCCGCCGGCGACCGCGGCGGTTCCCGGCTCAGCGGGGTCCGTGCCGATGACCCGCACACCATCTTGCGCTTCACGAGCCGGCGGTACGAGCCCGATGACCAGATCGTGCAGACCTACGCGGTGTGCCCCGATCCGTCGCCCGTACTGGAGACCGCCCCGGCCAGGCCGCCATCGAGGACCCCGTCATGTCCGGCGCCCTGGGCGCCCACCCCGGCGCCGCGCCGGGACAGGCGCCGGCCGAGCGTCTGCATCGGGCGTTCGACGTAGCGGTAGGCGAGGGCGCTGATCCCGAGGATCAGCGCCAGGGCCAGCACGGCCATCACGAGCTGGTACGGCAGCGGCGACAACCGCAGGTCGCCCGTGACCTCGACGAAGTACTTCAGCAGCGGATGGTGCACCAGGTAGAGCGAGTAGCTGATCAGCCCCAGCCAGGTGAGCACGGCGGGCAGCCGCCGCCCGCGCAACGCCATCGCGCCCGCGAACGTCGCCGCCGCCAGCGCGATCGTGGTCAGCCACACGTCGGGCTCGACCCACCACCAGCCGCTCTCGATCGCCCAGAGGGGAGCCACGGCCACCAGCGCCGCGGTCACCGCGACCGGCCACAGCCCGCCGCGCCCGCGCTCCCACCGGTGGATCGCCGTGCCCGCGAACATCACCGCGACGACGGCCGCGCCCAGCCACGGCACCCGGCTGCTGAGCAGCAGCAGCGCCAGCGCCATCAGGCCGAGCACGCACGCGGCGGTCCTGCGGAACCAGCCGCCGACCACGCAGGCCAGCCCGGCCGCGAACACCGCGCACGACACGTACGCGAGCCATCCGCCGCGCAGCACCGCGCCCGACACCACCAGCCCGACCACGACGGACGCCCCGGCGAACAACACGGAGACCAGCCCGCTGCGCTCGTGCGCCTTGATCACGAACAGCGCGGTGACCAGGAGGTAGAACACCATCTCGTACGACAGCGTCCACATCGTGTCGGCCACGCCGCCCACGCTCACGACGTCGAGCAGCATGGTCGCGTGCGCCGCGACCGCGCTCCCGTCGCGCGGCACGCCCTCGCGCACCGGCACCCACCAGGACGCGGCCAGGACCAGCGCGATCACGGCCAGGTAGAGCGGGTAGAGGCGGAAGAAGCGGCTGGTCCAAAAGGCCCGCACGTCGCCGTGGCGTTCCAGGGAGGTCGGGATGATGTACCCGCTGACCAGGAAGAACACCAGGATGCCGTAGACGCCGAGGCTGAACCAGAAGGGCCGCAGCGCGGGCAGGAACCACGGCAGCAGGTGCTCGGCGACCACCGCGAGCGCGCCGATGCCGCGCAGCGCGTCGAGCCAGGCGAGCCTGGAGGGCGCGCCGGGCATGGTCGTCTCGGGGGTCGCGGCGGTCGGCACCCGGCCCAACTTACCCGCAGCGGGCTAGATCACTGATGTGAATTTGGGTTAATGGTCGTAGGCGGTCAGTGATCGTTTGACGGGTGCGCCGGTGTTCCAGTTGTGCCAGATCACGGCGTTGAGGGCGA
>NZ_BMRC01000036.1 GCF_014648435.1 Nonomuraea spiralis | reverse complement strand
ATGCATGGTTTTCATGCACTGGCTTTTAAACACACTGTTGAGTTCTCAAGAAACGGACGCGTACTTCCTCACCAGAACCCGTTCCCGGATCCTCGCTCAGAGGCGTTCATTTCGTCTTGCGTTCTTTCGTTGTGTCTTAATTCTTTCAGCCGTTCAAGTCTCTGTCAAATTGACCGGACTTGCTCGACCTGCTGGAATTAAGTCGCGCCCCGCTTCCGGGACAACCCCTCTAACTTACCAGCCTGTCGCTCGGTTAGCGAACCGATCTTCAGACCTGCGAGCCAGAAGGGATTGTCGACGCCTGCGTCCGCAACACACCAATATCACCGGAGTGAAGGGAGTGGGTTGCGCCGCACCTCGTCGGCTCCTAAAGATTAGCAGCGCTCCCGACCGCTCGAGACGCGTTCGCCAGGTCGCCCGGCAACAGAACGATCACGGCCGAACATAGACTCCCCCCGTGAGCAGCATTCCGCCGCCAGAGGCGAAGAAGGTCCCGACTGAGCGCACGCATCACGGCGACACGGTCATCGACGAGTACGCCTGGCTCAGCAACAAGGACGACCCGGACACAACGGCGTACCTGGAGGCCGAGAACGACTTTCTCAAGGAGCACACCGCGCATCTCACCGAGCTCCAGGAGCAGGTCTTCCAGGAGATCAAGGGACGCACGCAGGAGACCGACCTGTCGGTGCCCAGCCGTAAGGGCGCTTGGTGGTACTTCACGCGTACCGAAGAGGGGAAGCAGTACGCGGTGTCCTGCCGGGTGCCGGCGGACAGCGACGCGCCCCCGCAGATCACCCCGGGCGAGCGCCTTGAGCGCGAGCAGGTCGTCCTGGACGGCAACGAGCTCGCGGGCGACAGCGCGTTCTTCTCCGTGGGCACCAGCGCCGTCACGCCCGACGGCACGATGCTGGCCTATTCGACCGATTTCAAGGGCGACGAGCGCTTCACGCTGAGGTTCAGGAACCTTGAGACGGGTGAGGTGCTGGCCGACGAGATCAAGGACATCTTCTACGGCGGCGCCTGGTCGGCGGACGGCTCGGCGTTCTTCTACACGCGCGTGGACGACGCCTGGCGGCCCTACCAGGTCTACCGGCACACCCTCGGCACCGAAGAGGACGTGCTGGTCTACGAGGAGACCGACGAGCGCTTCTGGGTGGGCATCGGGCTGACCCGCAGCGAGCGGTACCTCGTGCTGGGTGTGGGCAGCAAGATCACGAGCGAGGTGCGCATCCTCGACGCGGCCGACCCCGCCGGCGAGTTCCGGCTCGTCAGGCCGAGGACGACCGGCGTGGAGTACGGCGTCGAGCACGCGGGCGACTTCTTCTACGTCCTGCACAACGAGAACGCCGAGAACTTCGAGCTGGCCACGGCCCCCCTCGACGATCCCGGCGCGTGGACCCCGCTGATCGAGCACCGCGAGGACACGAGGCTCCTGGAGATCGACGCGTTCTCCGACCACGTCGTCGTGCACTTCCGCCGCGACGGGCTGACCGGGCTGCGGGTGCTGCCCTACCCGGCGGCCGGCGCGGACTGGCGTGAGCGTGTCGAGGCGGCCGAGCGGAACGCGTACGAGATCGACTTCCCCGAGCCCCTGTACGACGTCGGCCCGGCGGGCAACCCGGAGTTCACCACGAGGCGGCTCAGGCTGGCGTACACGAGCATGGTGACGCCGCCCAGCGTGTACGACTACGAGCTGGACTCGCACGAGCTGATCCTGCTCAAGCAGCGTCCGGTGCTCGGCGGCTACGACCCGGGCGACTACGAGCAGTTCCGCGAGTGGGCGACGGCCGAGGACGGCACCCGCGTGCCGATCTCGATCGTCAAGCGCAAGAACACCTCGACGCCGGCGCCGACCCTGCTGTACGGCTACGGCAGCTACGAGACCTCCATCGACCCGGGTTTCTCGGTTCCCCGGCTGTCGTTGCTGGATCGCGGGTTCGTCTTCGCCATCGCGCACGTCAGGGGCGGCGGCGAGATGGGCCGCCACTGGTACGAGAACGGCAAGACGACCACGAAGCGGAACACGTTCACCGACTTCGTGGACGTGGCCAGGCACCTGAAGGCGAGCGGCTGGAGCGGGCGGGTCGTCGCGCGCGGCGGTTCGGCGGGCGGGCTGCTGATGGGCGCGGTGACGAACCTGGCTCCCGAGGAGTTCGCGGGTGTGGTGGCCGAGGTGCCGTTCGTGGACGCGCTCAACACGATCCTCGACCCGTCGTTGCCGCTGACGGTGATCGAATGGGACGAGTGGGGCGACCCGCTGCACAACGCGGACATCTACGCCTACATGAAGAGCTATTCGCCGTACGAGAACGTGGACGGCAGGGTGTACCCGCCGATTCTGGCGATCACCAGCCTGAACGACACGCGCGTTCTGTACCACGAGCCGGCCAAGTGGATCGCGCGGCTGCGCGCGATCGCGTCCGGCGGGCCGTTCCTGCTCAAGACGGAGATGGGCGCGGGGCACGGCGGGCGCAGCGGGCGGTACGACGCCTGGCGTGAGGAGGCGTTCGCGCTGTCCTGGATCATCGAGAGGGGCACGGCATGACCTTCCTGGCCGACGAGGGGCGTTACGGACGCCAGCCGTACAACCGGAGCGGGCGCAGCGGGCTGAGGCTGCCCGCGGTGTCGCTGGGGTTGTGGCACAACTTCGGCGACGACCGGCCGGTCGAGAACTCGCGGGCGGTGTTGCGGCGGGCGTTCGACCTCGGGGTGACGCATTTCGACCTGGCCAACAACTACGGGGTGCCGTACGGGTCGGCGGAGCGGAACTTCGGGCGGATCTTCCGGGAGGACTTCGCGGCGTACCGGGACGAGCTGGTCATCTCCACCAAGGCCGGGTACGACATGTGGCCGGGGCCGTACGGGGAGTGGGGGTCGCGCAAGTATCTGCTGGCCAGCCTCGACCAGTCGCTCGACCGTATGGGCCTGGAGTACGTGGACGTGTTCTACAGCCACCGTCCCGACCCGGACACGCCGCTGGAGGAGACCATGGGGGCGCTGGACCGGGCCGTGCGCTCGGGCAAGGCGCTCTACGCGGGCATCTCCAACTACTCGGCCGAGCAGACCGCGCAGGCCGCGCGGATCATGCGCGAGCTGGGCACGCCGCTGCTCATCCACCAGCCGTCGTACTCGATGATCAACCGGTGGATCGAGGACGACGGGCTGCTCGACGTGCTGGAGGAGGCGGGTATGGGCTGCATCGTGTACTCGCCGCTGGCGCAGGGGCTGCTGACCGACCGCTATCTGGAGGGCGTGCCCACGGACTCGCGGGCGGCGACGAGCCGGTTCCTGAACGCCGACCAGATCGACCGGGACCTGGCGCGCGACCTCGACGAGATCGCCAGGAGCCGGGGTCAGACGCTGGCCCAGATGGCTCTGTCGTGGACGCTGCGGGACCCGCGGGTGACGAGCGTGCTGATCGGGGCGAGCAGCGTCGGGCAGCTTGAGGACAACGTGGCGTGCGTGGACGGCCCGGTGTTCACCGAGGACGAGCTGGAGGCGATCGACAAGATCACCGGCCCGGTCGCGTCGGCTCGCTGATCAGCGGCCGGTCACAGGGCCTCGTGCCGCTGGAGGTAGGTGAAGGCCGCCCAGCCGGGCAGCACCGGCAGCCAGAACGTGAGCAGCCGGAACAGCAGCACGGCCGAGGCGGCCAGGTCCCACTCGAGGCCGGCGGCCACGAGGCCCAGGGTCAGCGCGTACTCGACCGCGCCGAGGCCGCCGGGCGTGGGCGCGGCCGAGCCGATGGCGTTGGCGGTGAGGTAGACGACGGCGACGGCGGTGAAGCTCAGCTGACCGCCGAACGCCGCGACGCAGGCGTCGAGGCAGGCCACGAACGCGATGGTGATCATGAGCGTGCCGACGCTGGCCTCGATCATCTTGGCCGGCGACTGAAGCACGTCGAGCAGCCGGGGCAACACGTTCGAGAACAGCGTGCGCATCCGTACGGTCACGATGCGGCGCAGCGGCGGCACGCCGAGCACCACCGCGACCAGCAGCGCGATGGCGAGCATCGCCACGACCAGGCCGCGCGAGGGGGTGAAGGAGGTGGCGGCGGCGGAGCCGGTGATGTAGGCGAACAGCAGCAGCAGGGCGATGTGGAAGACCAGCATGATGAGCTGCGAGGCGCCCACGCTGGCCACCGCGAGCGCCGGTGAGATGCCGCGTTTTTGCAGGTAGCGGGTGTTGATCGCGACGCCGCCGACCGCGGCGGGCGCGACCAGCTTGACGAACGACGAGGCGAACTGCACCAGGACGGTACGCCAGAGCGGCAGGCGTTCGGGCACGAAGCCGCGCAACATCAGGGCGGCGGCGACGAAGCTGCAGAACGAGGCGATCAGCGCCAGGCCGGACCAGGCCCAGTTGGCGGTGGTGGCCACCTTGTAGAGGTCGACCTTGCTGAGCTGGGAGAGCACGACGTAGGCGGCGACCGTGCTGGCGATGATCGTGATCAGGGTGCGCGGCCGGAAGCGCTCCAGGCGTACCTCTTCGACCTTGCCCTGGGGTTTGAGCGCGACGATGTGGTCGCGCAGGCCGGTGAGCACGTTCTTGGCCTTGGACAGGGCCGCGCGGGTCTCCCTGGTCAGGGCGATGCGCTGGAGCAGCGGCATGGCGGCGGCGAGCGCGTCGGGGCCCATCACGGCGGCGGCGGCCCGCACCGAGCGCTCGGGGCCGACGCGCAGCGCCAGATAGGTGAGCAACTGGGCGATGTCGAGCCGGAGCAGCAGGTCGCCGGCGGCGATCTCGCCGCTGCGGGCGTCGGTCAGCACGACCCGGCCCGCGCGGTCGAGGTGGATGCTGTCGCCGGTGAGGCGCCGGTGGGCGAGCCGCTGGATCTGCAGCAGCTCGACCTGCTCCCAGATCTGGGCGAGCAGGGCGTCGTCGATCTCGGCGTCGGGCACCTCGTCGAGCGGGCGGGTCTCGATGTGCTCGTAGGCGAGCAGGGCGGCCTCGGTGCCGATCTCGCTGGTGCCGAGCAGGCGCGGCGTGCTGGCGCCGGCGGCCTGGGCGGCGTACGCCATGAGGGCCTCGCGTTCCAGCTCGGCCCGCAGGGAGCGGATGGCCCTGCGCCTGGTCTCGGAGTGGAGCCTGATCCGCCGCCACAGCCGGTACGGCAGCCCGGCCACCTGGCGGTCGCGGTCGAGGACGGTGACGTCGAGGCTGGTGCCGTCGACGAGGCCGATGGCGTAGCGGCGGCTGCCCTGGTGGTCGTCCTCGATGCGGCGGGCGGAGACCGGCGAGAACGACAGCTTGCGCAGCGCGGCGACCACGGCGCTGCCGGGCGGGCGGGTGTTGGGGCTGCCGACGCCGTAGAGGGTGGCGTAGCCGATGGCCATGCCGACCAGGACGGTCACGATGGCGCTCGGCAGGGTGATCTGCCGGCCGGAGAAGTAGGTGAGGATGTAGAGGGCGATCGAGGTCCACATGAGCATGCGCCACGTGGGGCGGCGGGCGATGCGGACCGCGGTGGTGTAGGCGATCACCGAGGTGAGCAGCGTGTTCAGCGGCTCGATCTCGCGGTCGCCGGTGAGCAGGATGCGCAGGTCGGTCAGGCTGCTCGCCTCGATCCACTGCCCGAGCAGGAACGACCCGGCCATGCCGATGATGGCCGCGATCAGCCCTTCCGCGACGCGCAGGCCGTCGCGGTGGAAGACCCGCTCGACGGCGAACGCGGCGGGCACGATGAGCACGGCCGCGCTGCCGATGAAGGCGGCCACCCGGCTGAGCAGCGGCACCATCTCGGCGCCCACCTTGACGTCCTGCTCCAGCCCGTTGAGCGTCTGCTTGGCGACGAGGGCGAGCAGGATCACCGCCCCGAGCACCATCAGCGTCGCGAAGAACCGCAGCAGGTCGGAGGGACGCCGCAGGCGCTGGGGAAGGAGCGGCTCTACTACGTAGACGCCGCCGTCGGCGCGTGACTCGGCCACGGCTGGATCCCCCTCCGCGAGGTCCGCCGTGTCATCATCTCGTTCCCTGATTTCGGCCACCGACAGTGATTCTGCACCTTCCCGGCCGGACCGTACGATCTCTGATCTCCAGTGTCCTCGTTCGTCGTCCCGGTGAGCGCACCGGGTGAAGACCCGGCCAGCATTGACCTGCCCGCGTGTGCACACCATGAAGCCTTGGGGTGTTCATGGCATGTGCACTCTCGCGATGCCGCCGCCGGCCCTCGTCGCCCCCGACGCCCGGTTGTTTCCGGGATTTCGATTCCGTCGCCGGCGCGCACGGGGGAAACCGCGCGGCCGGGCGGCCCGGTCACGACGCGTCGGCCGAGTACGTCGCGGCCAGGCTGCGCGAGGCAGGCTACACGGTGGAACTCCCCCCGTTCACCTTTGCGTTCTTCCACGAGGTCGGACCGGCGGTGTCGCGGGGGCGGGTCGCCCGTCACGGGTGGGCCGGGACGTAGGCTGGGGCGCATGTCGGGCGAAATTAGGGTTTTGGGGGCATGTCCGCTTGACTGCCCGGACACCTGTTCGTGGGTCGTCACCGTACGGGACGGGCAGGCGGTCAAGATGCGCGGCAATCCCGACCATCCCTACACCCGCGGCGCGTTGTGCGTGAAGGTCAACCGGTACCTGGAGCACACGCAGGCGGACGACCGCATCCTGTATCCGATGCGGCGTACCGGGCCGAAGGGGTCGGGGCAGTTCGAGCGGATCACCTGGGACGAGGCGCTCGACGAGATCTCGACGCGCCTGCGCGGCATCGTGGACGAGCACGGCGGCGAGGCGATCTGGCCGTACCTGGGGACGGGGTCGCTGGGTTACCTCCAGGGCTGCGAGGGCGTGGCGGGCCGCCGGTTCTGGAACGTGCTGGGGGCGTCCAAGCACTGGCTGAACATCTGCTCGGCGGCCGGCAGCAGCGGGCTGATGAAGGCCAACGGCACCGCGGGCGGCATGGACCCGGAGAACTTCGCCCAGGCCAGGCTGATCCTGCTCTGGGGCACGAACACGCTGACCAGCGGCCACCACCTGTGGAAGTTCATCCAGGACGCCAGGGCGGACGGCGCGTACGTGGTCGCCATCGACCCCATCCGCACCAGGACCGCCGACCAGGCCGACCAGCACCTGGCGATCAGGCCGGGCACGGACGCGGCGCTCGCGCTCGGGCTGCTGAACGTCGTGCTCGCCGAGAACGCCCAGGACGAGGAGTTCCTGGCCGAGCACACCGAGGGCTGGGAGGACTTCCGTAAGGAGATCCTGGAGTACCCGGTGGAGCGGGTGGCGGAGATCACCGGCATCCCCGCCGAGGACGTCCACAGCCTGGGGATGCGCCTGGCCCACACCCGGCCGACCGCGATCCGCGCCACCATGGGCATCCAGCGGCACGCGGGCGGCGGCACGGCGATGCGGACGATCGCCGCGATCCCCGGCGTGACCGGCGACTGGCGGCACCCGGGCGGCGGCGTGGCGTACTCGACGAGCGGTCACGTGCGGGTGAACGTCGACAGGCGCGACGACCTGCTGGCCAAGCCGGTGCGCACGCTGGTCATGACCAAGCTCGGCTCGCAGCTCGACGACGTCAAATGCCTCTGGGTGTACGCCGCCAACCCGCTCGGCTCGACCCCCGACGCCAACGCGATCAGGCGGCAGCTCGCCCGCGAGGACCTGTTCACGGTCGTCATGGAGCAGTTCCCGACCGACACCGTGGACTACGCCGACATCGTGCTGCCGGCGACCATGCAGACCGAGCACATGGACCTGCACGCCGGGTACGGCCACATGTACCTGCTGTGGAACGAGCCCGCCGTACGGCCGCCCGGCGAGTGCCTGTCCACGACCGAGACCTTCCGCCGGCTGGCCGCGCACATGGGCCTGACCGAGCCCTCCCTGTACGACTCCGACCTGGAGCTGGCCGAGTCGCTGCTGGCGAGCGGGCATCCGTCGCTCGAAGGCGTGACGCTGGACCGGCTGCGCAAGGAGGGGTGGGTGCGGATGAACTATCCCAAGCCGTTCACGCCGTTCGCCGAGGGCTTCCCCACGCCGTCCGGGCGGCTGCGCTTCCCGCCCTCGGGGAAGGCGTACGTGCCGTCGCACACGGCTGTCGCGTCGCGGGCGGCGTACCCGTTGACGCTGGTCACGCCGGCCGCGCACACGTTCCTGAACACGATCTTCGGCAACAATCCCGAGCTGCGGCGGCGGGCCAAGGAGCCCGCGGTGCTGGTGAACCCGGCCGACGCGGCGGCCCGCGGGCTGGTGGGCGGGCAGCGCGTACGGGTGCACAACGACGGCGGTGAGTTCCTGGCCGACGTGGAGATCAGCGACCGGGTCGCGCCCGGCGTGGTGGCGACGCCCAAGGGCCGCTGGCCGAAGCTGAGCCCCGGCGGCGCGAACGCGAACGCGGTCGTGGCCGAGCGGGACGGCGACATGGGCCGGGGGCCCGCCTTCCACGACAACCTGGTCGAGGTCAGCCCTTGTGCCGGTCCATGAACGCCACGACGGCGTCGAGCACCTTGGCGGCGTGAGGGCTGCCGAACAGGGCCGAGGCGTGCAGCGACTCGCCGGGGATGATCAGCGCCTGGTTGTCGGGGGCCTTGGCCGCGGCCGTCTCGGCGGCGCGCAGCGACCGGGCGCCGCCGTAGGAGTCGTGCTCGGAGCCGATCTGCAGCAGCGGCACGGTGAGCGCGGCGGCGTCGCCCTCGTCGATCTCGCCTGACAGGGCGACCACGCCGGCCACCTTCACGCCCGGCTTGCCCGCCGATTTCCCGGCGAGCTGCTCCGCCGCCGGGACCGAGGCGGTGGCGCCGATCGAGCCGCCGACCAGGAACACGCGCTCGACGCCCTTCTCCTTGGCCAGGCGCCGGCCCATGGCGACGGCGCCGTCCTCGGGCAGGAGGCCGGCGTCCCTGGCGTAGAGCAGGACGCGGTAGCCGGCGGCGACCAGGCGGTCCGAGAGCGGGCGCCAGGCGCACACGCTGCCGCGGCGCTCGTAGGTGATCACCACGCCGACCGGGCCCTTGCCCGTGATCACGCCGGGCAGGCCGCGGACGTGGGTGAAGATCTTGCCGTCCTGCTCGGTGAAGCAGCCGGAGACGTTGGGGCCGGTGGGCGGCGCGCTCGGGGTGGGGGTCGGGTCGGGGCTCGGGACCCCGGCGGCCGTCGCGGTTGTGGTGGTTGTGGTGGGGACGTCGGCGGCCGTGGTGCGGACCGCGCCCCCGCAGCCGGTCAGCCCCAGAGTGAGGAGTGTCATCCATCCGACGATCTTCCGCATGGCCGCCGCGCCCTCCTTCAGACTATGTCTGAACTGACATAGTGCCGCAAGCACCATATCCTTGGACCCACCATGACCTCAACGCTCGGATACGCGATCCTGGCCGTGCTGGCGCGCGGCGAGCGCACCGGATACGACCTCGCGGCGTCCATGCGGCGGCCCGTCGGCTACTTCTGGACGGCCGGGCACAGCCAGATCCACGCCGAGCTGCAGAAGCTGCGGGCGGGCGGGCTGGTCGGGTTCGAGAGCGCGCACGGGCCCGGGCCGCAGGACAAGAAGGTCTACCACCTGACCGCCGAGGGGCTGGCGGCGCTGCGGGAATGGGTCACCGAGCCGCCGCGCGAGCGGCCGGAGCGCGATGAGCTGGTGCTGAAGACGTACGCGGCCTGGGTGGCCGAGCCGGAGCTGGTCAGGCGGCTGTTCGCCGACCAGCTCGCCACGCACGAGGCGCGGCTGGCCGACTACGAGCGGCAGGAGGCGTCCTTCGGCGGGCAGCCGGCCTTCGGCGACCCGGGGTTCGGCGGCTACGCCACGCTGCGCTGCGGGCTGAGCTACGAGCGCCACCGCGCCGACTGGTGCCGCTGGATGCTGGCCCAGCTCGGCGAAGGCCCCTGAAGGCCCGTTGGGGACGCCCCTGGGGGCGGCTCAGGTCAGGGAGAGTTTGTAGCCCTCGTGGGAAGCGGTGAAGCCGAGCGCGGCGTAGAAGCGGTGGGCGTCGGCGCGTGACTTGTCGGAGGTGAGCTGAACGACGGCGCAGCCCCTGGCCCGCGCCCGGTCGACGGCCCACTGGATCATCTTCCCGCCCAGCCCCTGGCCGCGCGTCGAGGCCGCCACCCTGACCGCCTCGATCTGGCACCGCTCCGCGCCCAGCCGCGACAACCCGGCCAGGTACGTGAGCTGCATCGTGCCCACCACCTCGCCCTCCTGTTCGGCCACGATCAGCTCGTCGTACGGGTTGGCCTCGATGCGGTCGAAGGCCATCAGGTAGCGGGTGTCGTCGGGGGCGCCCTCGCGGGTGGCGCCGAGCGGGTCGTCGGCCAGCATCGACACGATGGCCGGCACGTCCTCCTTGCGGGCCTGGCGGAACAGCAGGGACAACACGTAGTTGGTCTCCATCAGGGCCGGGTTGGAGGGCAGGGCCATGACCTTGCCGCTGGGGGTGAAACCCTTGGCGCCGTAGAGGGCGCGGGCGGCGTGGTTCCGGTCGACGGCCCAGAGCTGCACCTGCTCCGCGCCGGACGAGCGGGCCCACTCCACGGACCGGTCGACCAGCCGGGAGGCGAGCCCGCGGCCCCTGGCCTCGGGGGCGACCCACATGGACAGCAGGTGGGCGCCGGTCTCCTCCAGAAGCATGCACACCAGGCCCACGTCACCCAGGCCGTCGCTCGTGGCCACCCACCACCGCGAATCCGGATTTTTCAGCCTTTCGGCCCAGTCCTCGGCGGAGAACCCGACCTCCCGCGCGTACGAGGAGCCGAACGCGTCCGGCGACTCCTGGAGCGCCCGCAGCCGGACCTCCTTCAGCCGCTCCCCTTCGTCCGGTCCCAACTGCACAATGGCGATTTCCCTCATATGGGAATCATGTCAGGGACAGGTCAGGGTCCGTCCCCGATGCCCCCAGGGGGCCCGCGGCGGCACCATGAGGACATGAACGAAATCAGTAGGCGCGATGAAGTCTCACTGTCTGCGGCGGCCCTGCGGGGCGCCCCTTGGAAGACCGCCGCCATCGGCGGCGCCGTGGTGTCGGCCGCCAGCTTCGGGATGGGCGCGCTCACCGGCGACGGCGACCTGGTGTGGGCCCTCGGGCTCGGCATCAGCCTGTTCGCGCTGATCGCCGCGATCGGCTCGGTCGCAAAGCCGAACGAGGGCGACCGCGTCACCCGCCAGGCCAGGCTCTGGTCGCTGCGGCACCCCTGGAAGTTCGCGCTCCTGCCCGCCGCCATCACCGCGGTGCTCGACTACCCGGTGCAGCTCGTGCTCGACGGCGAGGGCGTGTTCGGCTCGGCCGTGCAGGCGATGTGGCACGGCGCGCTGGTCTACCTGATCGCCGCGATCCTGACCGTCACGATGAAGGGACGAGCACGATCTTCCCAGTGACCCGTCGCTCCAGCAGGTCGTCCATGGCCCGGCCCGCCTCCGCCAGCGGCCTGACCTCCGGCGCCGCCGGGACGATGCCCGGCATCGCCAGCAGACCTTCGAGCATGACCCGGTTCTCCACCGCGTGGCCCATCGACCACGCGCCCCAGTCCACGCCCACGACCGCCCGGTTACGCAGCAGCACCTGGTTGGCGGGCAGCCTCGCGATGCCGCCCGAGGCGAAGCCGACGACCAGGAGCCGCCCGCCCTCGCGCAGCCCGCGAAGGGCCTGTTCGGACAGCTCGCCGCCGACCGGGTCGACCGCCACGTCCACGCCCCACGACCTGGCCGCTTCCTTCAGCCCGTCGTAGCCGATCGCGTCGTCGGCTCCCGCCCGCCGGGCGCGCTCCCTCTTCTCGCCGGTGGACGCCGCCGCCAGTACGACGGCGCCGAGTGCCTTGGCGACCTGGACCACGGCCAGTCCCACGCCGCCGCCCGCCCCGAGCACGAGCACCCGCTCGCCGGGAAGCAGCCGGCCGCGCTCCCTGAGCGCGTACATGGCGGTGCAGTAGCTCTGCGGGAACGTGGCCGCCGCGAGCATGTCGAAACCCTCGGGCAGAGGTACGGCCTGCGCCCGGTGCACCAGCACCCGCGTCGCGAAGCCGCCCAGCCCGGTGATCGCCACGACCCTGCGGCCGTCGGCCAGCCGCCCCGCCACCTCGTAGCCGGGTGTGAAGGGCAATGGCGGCCTGATCTGGTAGCCGCCGCGCACCATCAGCCCGTCGACGAAGTTGACCCCGGCCGCCTCGACCTCGACGACCACCTGATCGGGCCCGGGAACGGGATCCGGCAGCTCGACGACCTCGACCGGCTTGCCGTACCCGGTGCAGACGACGGCCCTCACGCTCATGGGGCCAGCTTCACCGACAGAACATCATTCCGGCAAGGCCCTCTCGGCCTCGCTCCTGCACACGCAGAACTCGTTCCCCTCGGGGTCGAGCATGGTCACCCAGCCCGTGCCGTCGGGCTTGCGCTGGTCCTGGAAGATGGTCGCGCCGAGGCCCAGCAGCCGCTCGACCTCCTCGTTGCGCGTCCTGCCATCGGTGCCGTTGACGTCGAAGTGCACCCGGTTCTTGCCGGTCTTGCCCTCGGGCACGCGGATGAACAGCAGGAACGGGTCCTGAGGCGTACGCAGCATGACCTCGTCGGCACCCGGCTCGTCACCCTCGCCCAGCGGCCACCCGGTGGCCCGGCTCCACCAGCTCGCGATCTCAAAGGGGTCGGCGGCGTCAACGGTAAGGGCGTGAATCTCAATCATCGCACTAGTGTCCACCAGCGAGGTTGAGCCCCACGACACCGGCCAGGATGAGCGCGATCGAGGTCAGACGCAGCGGCGACACGTCGTCGCCCATGGCGACCATGCCGAGGATCGCGGTGCCGACGGCCCCGATGCCGGTCCAGACGGCGTACGCGGTGCCGACCTCCAGGGACTTGAGCGCGTAGGCGAGCAGGCCGAAGCTCAGCGCGGCCGTGGCCAGGAACGACAGGGTCCACCACAGGTTGCTGAGGCCGTTGCTGAGCTTGAGGGACAGCGCCATGACCACCTCGAACAGGCCGGCCAGCACGATGAGGATCCACGCCATGATCGACACTCCAAAGGACGAGACGTACAGGTACGTGCGTCGTCTTGGCGTGTCCGGGTACGGCGCGTCTCGTCCGGGAGCGGTCAGCTCATGTCGTAAAACGACCCAGGAAACCGGATCATTCCCACCAGACCGTGACCCAGCGGTCGCGGGGCACCGGCCACATGCCCAGTTCGACGGCCGTCTCGGCCACCTCCGCCACCCTGGACGGATCGAGGCACACCCGGCGGCAGGCGCTCTCGGCCAGTTCCTCGACCGAGCTGAATCGTTCCAGGGGCGCTTCCCGCTCCTCCACGCGCACCCGGAAGCCCAGCGCCGCGGCCAGCGCGACGCAATCTTCGGCGATGGGCCGGACCGGGCGGTCGACGCCGTGGAAGTGTTGCCAGAGCGGCGTCATCCAGCTCATGGGGTGGCGGTGCGGGAGTTCGAGCACCACCCGGCCGCGGGTGTGGCGGTCGAGCGCCACCAGGAACTCCGCCAGGTCGGGCACGTTGTAGACCACGTGGGCGGCGACGGACACGTCGACCTGCGGCACCTGGTCGCCCACGTCGGGCCAGCGTCCCTCGACGGCGGTGACTGGCACGCCCAGGTTCATCGCCCTGGCCGTCAGGCCCTCCAGCATGGGCGCCGAGGTGTCGACCGCGTACAGATGGCCGATGCGCTCGCGCAGCGGCAGTGACGCGGCGCCGGGGCCCGAGCCGACGTCGAGGAGCGTGCCCTTGTCGGGCAGCGCCTCGGCGAGCCGGGTCATGGTGGGGCCGTCGTCGGACTCGGCCAGCGCCCGGTCGGTACGGGCCGCGAACCTGGCCGGCGAATGGCTCCACGGATCAGCCGGGGCCTTGGCCAGGATCCACTCGGGGATGGCCCAGGATTCCAGGCGTTCCCGCCACCTGGCGGCGAGTTCTTCGGCGTCCATGGAGTCGAGCATGCCATGCATGGCCATGGTTACCCGCGGGTAGCATTGCGGGTAAGGTTACTCGCCAGTACATGAAGACCTCGGTTCAAGGAGATCTGCACCCATGGGCCATTACAAGAGCAACGTGCGTGACCTGGAATTCAACCTCTTCGAGGTGTTCGGTCGACGCGAGATCCTCGGCACCGGGCCCTTCGCCGAAGTCGACGAGGACGTCGCGCGGAGCATCCTGGACGAGGTCAACAGGCTGGCGACCGGCGTGCTCGCCGACTCCTTCGAGGAGGGCGACCGCAATCCGCCGGTGTTCGACCCCGAGACGAGCACGGTGACGGTGCCGGCCGGCTTCAAGAAGTCGTTCAAGGCGCTGGTGGACGGCGGCTGGGCGCACCTCGACCTGCCCGTCGAGCTGGGCGGCCCCGGCATCCCCCGCAGCCTCGCCTGGGCGACCGCCGAGATGGTGCTCGGCTCGAACCCGGCCCTGTACATGTACGCCGCGGGCCCCAACTTCGCCTACACCCTGTGGAACGTCGGCACGCCGGAGCAGAAGCGCTTCGCCGAGCTGGCGATCGAGAACAACTGGGGCGCCACGATGGTGCTCACCGAGCCGGACGCGGGCTCGGACGTCGGCGCCGGCCGGGCCAAGGCCGTGCAGCAGGCCGACGGCACCTGGCACATCGAGGGCGTCAAGCGTTTCATCACCAGCGCCGAGCACGACATGTCCGACAACATCTTCCACCTGGTCCTGGCCCGCCCCGAGGGGCACGGCCCCGGCACCAAGGGCCTGTCGATGTTCCTGGTGCCCAAGTTCCACGTGGACCTGGAGAGCGGCGAGCTGGGCGAGCGCAACGGCGTCTACGTCACCAACGTCGAGAAGAAGATGGGCCTGAAGGTCTCCACGACCTGCGAGCTCACCTTCGGCGACAAGCACCCGGCGATCGGCTGGCTGGTCGGCGACGTGCACGAGGGCATCAAGCAGATGTTCATGGTGATCGAGCACGCCCGCATGATGGTCGGCACCAAGGCCATCGCCACGCTCTCCACCGGCTACCTGAACGCCCTCGACTACGCCAAGTCCCGCTACCAGGGCTCGGACCTGACCAAGATGGCCGACAAGGGCGCGCCCCGGGTGACCATCACCCACCACCCCGACGTGCGCCGCGAGCTGATGCTCCAGAAGGCGTACGCGGAGGGCATGCGGGCCCTGGTCCTCTACACGGCCACGTTCCAGGACACGATCCTCATCGACCCGGACGACCGGCACGCGCACGCCATGAACGACCTGCTGCTGCCCCTCGTCAAGGGCGTCGGCTCCGAGCGGTCGTACGAGCTGCTGGCCCGCTCGCTGCAGACGCTCGGCGGCTCCGGCTACCTCCAGGACTACCCGATCGAGCAGTACATCCGCGACGCCAAGATCGACTCCCTGTACGAGGGCACGACCGCGATCCAGGGCCTCGACCTGTTCTTCAGAAAGATCCTGCGCAACCAGGGCGCCGCGGTCGGCGCGCTGCTCGCCGAGATCAACGAGTTCGCCGCCTCCGAGGCGGGCAACGGCCGGCTCAAGGAGGAGCGCAAGCTGCTCGCCGAGGCCGCCGTCGAGGTCAAGGCCATGGGCGACACCATGGCCGGCTGGGCACTCGGCTCGCTGGAGAAGCCGGAGGAGGTCTACAAGGTCGGGCTGAACAGCACCCGGTTCCTGCTCTCCCTGGGCGACCTGGTGATCGGCTGGCTGCTGCTACGCCAGGCCGAGGTGGCCCTGGCCCGGCTGGCCGAGGGCGAGGACCCGTTCTACCAGGGCAAGGTGGGCGCGGCGTCGTTCTTCGCCACGACCGTGCTGCCGAGGCTGTCGGCCGAGCGGCGTGTCCTCGCCGCCACCGGCCAGGACCTCATGGAGCTTCCCGAAGAGGCCTTCTGAGCCCGCTTCACCCGTGACGCCCGTTCCCGCTCCGGGGGCGGGCGTCCCTGTTAGGTTCCCGGCATGAGCTCCTCACCTCATGACCACCCCCTGCCCCCGCCGCGCGTCGAAGAGGTCTCCGAGGGCGTCTACGCCTACGTCCAGCCCGACGGGAGCTGGTGGATCAACAACACCGGGTTCCTGGCCGGCCGGCGCGGCGTGATCTGCGTGGACGCCTGCTCGACCGAGCGCCGTACCCGTGACCTGCGGGAGACGGTCGGCAAGGTCAGTGGCCGGCCGATCACCACGCTGGTCAACACCCATCACCACGGCGACCACACCTTCGGCAACTGGCTGTTCCCGGAGGCCACGATCGTCGGGCACGAGGGCGTACGCGCCCAGATCCTGGCCGAGGGCGTCCCGTCGTACCGGGGGGCGTGGTCGGCGGAGGTGGTGTGGGGGACGACGGAGGTCGCGCCGCCGTTCCTGACGTACACGGAGGGGGTCACCCTCTACTCCGACGAGCTGCGCTGCGAGGTGCGGCACGTCGGGCCGGCCGCGCACACGACCAACGACTCGATCGTCTGGATCCCGGAGCGGCGGGTGTTGTTCCCGGGCGACCTGGTGTTCAACGGCGGCACGCCGTTCGTGCTGATGGGGTCGGTGGCCGGGGCGATCGCGGCGCTGGACACGTTGCGGGGGCTGGGCGCGCAGACGATCGTCCCCGGGCACGGCGAGGTGTGCGGCCCGGAGGTCTACGACCACGTCGAGGGCTACCTGCGGTTCGTGCAGGAGACCGCCCGGCGCGGCCGGGCGGCGGGGCTGACGCCGCTGGAGGCGGCGCTGGAGACCGACCTCGGCGAATGGGGCGGGCTGCTCGACCGCGAACGCGTCGTGGGCAACCTGCACCGGGCCTACGCCGAGCTGGACGGACGCCCGCCCGGCGCGCCGATCGACGTGTCCGCGGCGATCCAGGACATGATCGCCTACAACGGCGGGCGGCCATTGTCCTGTCTCGCCTGACGCCGTGAGGGTGTGATCACCGATACCCGGGTATGACCGTGGGCGTACTTCGTCTTTGCCTGGAGGTCGTCATGGGTGTCGGGGTCAGCATCTTCTTCCTCACGCTCGGCGCCATCCTGCGGTTCGCCATCGAACCGGACGTGTTCGGCCAGAGCGTGCACATGGACATCGTCGGCATCATCTTCATGATCGTCGGAGGCGTCGGCATCGTGCTCAGCATCGTGCTCGCGCCCCGGCGGGGGCGCACCTCCGAGGACCGGCTGATGCACCGCGAGAACAACCCGCCGGAGATCTAGAGGCTGAGCTGCACGGCGGCGCGGGCCGCCACGATGGGCTTGATGTGCTCGGCGATCACGGCTTGGTGGCGCGGGTGGTCGCGGTAGACGAGGTAGTCGTCCACGCTGTCGAAGTCGGCGACCACGGCGAACTCGTGGTTGCCTTCGTTGATGCCCGCGTCGGGCCCCACCGTGTACGCCCTTAGCTCCGGGATCACTCCCGGCAGCTTGCCCAGCTCGGCCGCGACCGTGGCCTTCTGCTCGTCGGTGGCGTCGTCGGCCCAGGTGAACAACACGATGTGACGAATCATGCGGCAACCCTATCGACATCCCCGCGTCTTCCGAGTTATTCTCAGATAGAGATTTACTCGGATTGAGAAGGACTGCGGGATGGAAGAGTTCCTGGCCGGTTACAACCCACGGCTCTACGCGCCGGTCGCGGTCACCGTGGACGTGGTGGCGCTGACCGTACGCGACCGGCGGCTGCACGTCCTGATCGTCGAGCGGGGCGTGGAGCCGTACGCGGGCCGTTGGGCGCTGCCCGGCGGCTTCATCAGGCCGGACGAGGACCTGGCCGAGGCGGCGGTGCGCGAGCTGGCCGAGGAGACCGGCGTGGCCACGAGGCCGGCGCACATCGAGCAGCTCGCCAGCTACGGCGGCCCCGGGCGCGACCCGCGGATGCGGGTGGTGTCGATCTCCTACCTCGCCTTCGCCCCCGACCTGCCCGACCCCCAGGCCGGTACGGACGCCGCGGCGGCCGTGTGGCACCCGGTCGACGACGTGCCGCCGCTGGCCTTCGACCACGCCCGCATCCTGGCCGACGGCGTCGAGCGGGCCCGGTCGAAGCTGGAGTACACGCCGCTGGCCACGGCCTTCGCCGGCGCCGAGTTCACCGTCTCCGACCTGCGGCTGATCTACGAGACCGTGTGGGGCACCCCGCTGCACGCGGGCAACTTCCACCGGAAGATCCTGTCCGTCCCGGGGTTCGTCGAGAGCACCGGCCAGACCACCGAGACCGGCGGCCCCAGGGGCGGCCCGCGCGCCAAGCTCTACCGCGCGGGCGACGCCCGGCTGCTCCACCCCGCGCTGCTGCGGCCCTCGCGGGAGGAGGAGGTGCGGTGAACCCGGCGCGGGCGGCGGCGATCGTCGACGGGGCGCGGTCGGCCCAGGAGCTCTTCGCGGGCGACTCACCCGCCCGCGTCTACCGGCGGCTGGCCAGGGCCCTGCACCCCGATCTCGCGCCGGGCGGGGAGGAGGCGTTCAAGCGGCTGGTCGCGCTCTGGGAGACCTACCGCCGGGGGCAGCGGGTCGGCGACTTCCTGGTCGGGCCGCCGCTGCACAAGGGCGGCACGGCCGTGCTCTACCCGGCCGGGCGCGGCGCCGAACGGGACTCGCTGCTCAAGGTGGCCCGCGATCCGGCCGCCGGCCGGCTGCTGGTCCGCGAGGCCGCCGCGCTGCGCCGGATCGCGGCCGAGGGCGATCCGCGCTTCCTGCCGTACGTCCCCCGCCTCGTCGCGAGCTTCCGCTACCGCGGCGGCGGCGTGGTCCGGCAGGCGAACGTGATCAGCCGGGCGCCCGCCGGGTTCGTCACCCTCGAACACGTCGGCACCGGCCTCGATCCCCGGGACGTGGCCTGGATCTGGCGGCGCCTGCTCGTGGCCGCCGGGCTCGCCCACCGGGCCGGCGTCGCGCACGGCGCCGTGCTCCCCCGCCACGTCCTCGTCCATCCCCTTGACCACGGGCTCGTGCTCGTCGACTGGTGCCACGGCGACCGGCTCGACGAGCGCGCCGACATCGCCGGCCTGACCGGGTGCGTCGATCACCTGATGGGCGCGTGCCCGCGCCGGATGCGCGCCTTCGTCCGCGGCTGCCTGCTGCGCCCGCCGTCGGGCGCGTGGGAGTTGCTGCGTGAGCTCGACGAGCTGCTCGACGACCTGTACGGGCCCCGCACGTACCGTCCGCTCCACCTTTGAGGGAGGCTGCCATGGGCAGCGGAATCTGGTCCACGAACGTCTACGACTCCGCCGCGCGCTACCGCGCGGCCACCGGCGCCAGCGCCTTCGCCTACAACGACGGCGGCGCCCGGCGGGTCCACCCCGACCTCGACCCCTTCGGCGTGACGCGGGAGAGCCGCGACTCGGCCGAGCACCCCGACTCGCTGGCCGTCGCCGTGCTCTTCGACGTGACCGGCTCGATGCGGTCGGTCCCCCGCGCGCTGCAGACCCGCCTGCCCGACCTGCTCGGGCTGCTGCTGCGCAAGGGGTACGCCACCGACCCGCAGATCATGTTCGGCGCGATCGGCGACGCCACCTGCGACCGGGCGCCGCTCCAGGTCGGCCAGTTCGAGTCCGACAACCGCATGGACGACCAGCTCGGCCTGATCCTGCTGGAGGGCGGGGGCGGCGGCCAGAAGCGCGAGTCCTACGAGCTGGCCCTGTACTTCATGGCCAGGCACACCTCGATCGACTGCCACGAGAAGCGCGGCAGGCGCGGCTACCTGTTCGTCATCGGCGACGAGATGCCCTACCCGCGGGTGTCCAGGAGCCAGGTCAAGGACCTCGTCGGCGACCGCCTGGCCGCGCCGATCGGGGTGGCCGACATCATGGCCGAGCTGACCCGCAAGTACGACGTCTACTTCATCCTCCCCCAGGGGGCCAGCTACGCCGGAGACCCCGAGGTGCTGGACTCCTGGCGCGACCTGCTCGGCCAGAACGTGCTGGAGCTGGACGACCTCGACGCCGTGTGCGAGACGATCGCGCTGACCGTCGGGCTCGGCGAGGACGCGATCGGCCTCGACGAGGGTCTGGAGGACCTGGCCGAGCTGGGCTCGACGGCCGGGGCGTCGGTGTCGCGGGCACTGGCCAGGCTCGACCGCGGCACGGTGGTCACCGGCGACCCGCTGGACGGGCTGCGGCCGTGAACGAGCACCTCGTCGTCGTCGACCTCGGGTACGGCGACGCCGGCAAGGGCACCGTCGTGGACTGGGCGTGCGCCACGCTGCCCGTCCACGCGGTGGTCCGCTTCAACGGGGGTGCGCAGGCCGGGCACAACGTCGTCCTGGACGACGGGCGGCACCACACGTTCGCGCAGTTCGGGGCGGGGACGTTCCGAGGGGTTCGTACGCATCTGTCGAGGTTCGTGGTGGTTGATCCGCTGGCGTTGTCGGCCGAGGCGGAACATCTGGCGCGGCTCGGCGTGCCCGACCCCTTCGGGCTGCTCACGGTGGACCGCGACTGCCTGCTGGCGACGCCGTACCACGTGGAGGCCGGGCGGAGGCGGGAGCTGGCGCGCGGCGCGGCGCGGCACGGGTCGTGCGGGATGGGCGTCGGGGAGACGATGGCGTACCGGCTGGAGCACGGCGAGCTCGCGCCGCGGGCCGGGGACGCGCCGCGCGAGCTGACGCGCAAGCTGACCGTGCTGCGGGAGGCGCTGGGGGTCGGCGGGCCGCCGGTGGCGGACTGCGTGGCCGTCTACCGGGCGTTCGCCGAGCGGGTACGGCTGGTGGACTCGTCGTACACGAACGGGCTGGTCAGGAGGGGGCCGGTCGTGTTCGAGGGGGCTCAGGGGGTGCTGCTGGACGAGCGGTGGGGGTTCGACCCGTACACGACGTGGAGCACGACGACCTTCGCCAACGCGCTGGAGCTGCTGGACGGCGCCGGGGCGGCACGACTCGGGGTGTTGCGGACCTACACCACCCGGCACGGCCCCGGCCCCCTGGTGACCGAGGATCCCGCCCTGGAGCTGCCCGAGCCGCACAACACGACCGGGCCGTGGCAGGGCGCGTTCCGGCTCGGGCACTTCGACGCGGTCGCCCACCGGTACGCGGCCGAGGCGGCGGGCGGCGTGGACGGCCTGGCCCTCACCCACCTGGACGCGGACGTCTCCCGCATGTGCGTGCGTTACGACCGGCCCGTCACGTTCGCCGAGCCGGACCGTACGGCGCGGCTGCTGCGGGCCTCGCCGATCTACGAGGACGGTGTATCAGACTGGCCCGCCGCGGTCTCTCATGTCGTGGGCGCGCCCGTGTGGCTGGAGTCGTACGGGCCCCGCGCGCGGGACAAGAAGGCGTCCCGGCCGAGCCTGCGGTGATCGCCGGGAGAGGGGTCCTCCCGGCGGTCACCGTCTGGATCTAGCCCCAGGCCAGCATGCGGAGCGGGTCCTCCAGCATGGCGCCGACGTCGCGCAGGAACATCGAACCCAGCTCGCCGTCGACGATCCGGTGGTCGAAGCTCAGCGCGAGGGTGGTCACCTTGCGTACGGCCAGCTCGCCGTCGACCACCCACGGCATGTCCCTGACCTGGCCGAAGGCCAGGATGGCCGACTCGCCCGGGTTGAGGATCGGGGTGCCGGCGTCGATGCCGAACACGCCCACGTTGGTGATCGTGATCGTGCCGCCCGCCATCTCGGCCGGCTGGGTACGGCCCGCCCTGGCCGTCTCCGCCAAGGCGCCCAGCTGCCCGGCCAGCTCGGGGAGCGGGAGGGCCTGGGCGTCCTTGATGTTCGGCACCACCAGACCGCGCGGGGTGGCGGCGGCGATGCCCAGGTTCACGTAGTGCTTGACCACGATCTCCTGGGCGGCCTCGTCCCAGGCGGAGTTGATCATCGGGTAGCGCCTGACCGCTGTCAGCACGGCCTTGCAGACCAGGAGCAGCGGGGAGACCTTGACCTCGGCGAAGTCGGGCAGGATGCGCAGGCGCCGGACCGCCTCCATGGTCTCCGTGACGTCCACCTGGAGGAACTCGGTGACGTGGGGGGCCGTGAAGGCGCTGGCCACCATCGCCTGCGCGGTCATCTTGCGCACGCCCTTGACCGGGACGCGTTCCTCCCGCCGCTGTTGCTGCGGCTGGGCCTGCGGCGCGGGCGCCGCCTGGGTGCCCTCGGCGGCGGCGTGCACGTCGTCGCGGGTGATGGAACCCTGCGGGCCGGTGCCGGTGAGGGTCGTGAGGTCGACGCCGAGGTCCTTGGCCAGCTTGCGTACCGGCGGCTTGGCCAGCACGGCCACCCGCCCGGCAGCCCCGGCGGGGGCTGGCGCGGTGGGGGTGGGCGCGGTGGGGGCTGTCTCCGCGGCCCTGACGACCGGTGCCGGGGCGGGCTGCGGCGGGGACACCGCGGGCTGCCGGCCGGTCACCTCCACGCGGGAGGGGTTGGCGACAGGGGCGGCCGCGATGGAGGGCGGCTGCTGCTTGCGGGGGCGGCGCTTGGAGGCGCCGGTCTTGACGCCGTAGCCGACCAGGACCGCCTGCCGCTCCTCCTTGGGCGCCGGGCTGCCGTGCGCGCCCGGCTCCACGGCACCCTCCGCCGGCGGCTTGGGGACCATGTCGTCGGCCAGCGCCTGAAGACCCTCGTCGGCGCCGCCCGCCTCGCCGCCCGTGTCCACGGAGACGATCGGCGTGCCGACGTCGACCGTGACGCCCTCCTCGACCAACACCCCCGCGACCACGCCGTCCCACGGGATCGGCAGCTCGACGATGGACTTGGCCGTCTCGATCTCTACCACGATCTGGTTGACCTTGACCTCGTCGCCCGGCCGGACGTGCCAGCGGACGATCTCGGCCTCGGTCAGGCCCTCCCCGACGTCGGGAAGCTTGAACTCGCGTCGCATGGAAACACGTCCCCCTTTCAGAACCCGAAGGCGCGGTCGACGGCGTCGAGCACCCGGTCCAGGTCGGGCAGGTAGTGCTCTTCGAGCTTCGACGGCGGGTAGGGGGTGGAGAATCCGCCGACCCGCAACACCGGCGACTCCAGGTGGTAGAAGCACCGCTCGGTGATCCTGGCCGCCAGTTCGGCGCCGAAGCCGCTGTAGACGGGCGCCTCGTGGACCACGATCGCCCGGCCGGTCCTGCGTACGGACTCCATGACCAGCGGCTCGTCCAGCGGGTTGAGCGAACGCAGGTCGATCACCTCCAGCGAGCGCCCGTCGTCCTCGGCGGCCGTGGCGGCCTCCAGGCAGGTCTTGACCATGGGCCCGTAGGCCAGCAGCGTGACGTCGGACCCGGGCCGTACGACCCTGGCCTTGTCGAACGGCATCCACCAGTCGGTCGAGGCCGTGTCGATGTCGTCCTTCTCCCAGTAGCGCCGCTTGGGCTCGAAGAAGATGACCGGGTCGTCGCTGCGGATGGCCTGCTGGATCATGGTGTAGGCGTCGGCCGGGTTGGAGCAGGCCACCACGCGCAGGCCTGCCGTGTGCGTGAAGTACGCCTCCGGCGACTCGCTGTGGTGCTCGACCGCGCCGATGCCGCCGCCGCACGGGATGCGTACGACGACGGGCAGCTTGATCGCGCCGAGCGAGCGCATCGGCATCTTGGCGAGCTGGGTGATGATCTGGTCGGCCGCCGGGAAGACGAACCCGTCGAACTGGATCTCGCACACCGGCCGGTAGCCGCGCAGCGCGAGGCCGATCGCGGTGCCGATGATGCCGGACTCGGCGAGCGGCGTGTCGATGACACGGTCCTCGCCGAAGTCCTTCTGCAGGCCGTCGGTGACACGGAACACGCCGCCGAGCTTGCCGACGTCCTCGCCCATGATGAGGACCTTGGGGTCGTCCTCCATGGCTCGGCGCATGCCTTCGTTGAGCGCCTTGGACAGGCTCAAAACCGTCATTTCTCAAAGCCCTCCAAGTAGGCGGCGAACTGCGCCCGCTCCCCGTCGATGAGCGCGTGGGGCTCGCGGTAGACGTGGTCGAAGATATCGAGCGGCTCGGGGTCGGGCATCGCCAGGCACCGCCTGCGCAGGTCGGCGCCGAGCTGGTCGGCCTCGGCGGTCACGGAGTCGAAGAAGGCCTGGTCGGCCAGCTCGTTGCGGAACAGGTACGACTTGACCCGCTCGATCGGGTCCTTGAGCTTCCACGCCTCCAGCTCGCTGGCCACCCGGTAGCGGGTCGGGTCGTCGGTCGTGGTGTGGGCGCCCATCCGGTACGTGAACGCCTCGATCAGCGTCGGCCCCTGGCCCGTACGAGCGGCTTCGAGCGCCTTCTTGGTCACCGCCAGGCAGGCGAACACGTCGTTGCCGTCGACCCTGATCCCCGGGAAGCCGAAGCCCGAGGCCCGGCGGTAGAGGGGGATGCGGCTCTGCTTCTCCAGCGGCTCGGAGATGGCCCACTGGTTGTTCTGGCAGAAGAAGACGATCGGCGCGTTGAACACGCTGGCCCAGATGAACGCCTCGTTCACGTCGCCCTGGGAGGTGGCGCCATCGCCGAAGTAGGCGATCGTGGCGGCCGTCGCGTCGTCGCGCTGGATGCCCATGGCGTAGCCGACCGCGTGCAGGGTCTGGCTGCCGATCACGATCGTGTAAAGGTGGAAGTTGTGCTCCTCGGGGTCCCAGCCGCCGTGGTTGACGCCCCTGAACAGGCCGAGCAGCTTCACCGGGTCGACGTCGCGACACCAGGCGACGCCGTGCTCGCGGTAGGTCGGGAAGGCCATGTCGGAGTCGGTGAGGGCCCGGCCGGAGCCGATCTGGGCGGCCTCCTGGCCCAGCAGCGAGGCCCAGATGCCCAGTTCGCCCTGGCGCTGCAGGGCCACGGCCTCCAGGTCGATGCGCCGGACGAGAACCAGGTCGCGGTAGAGCGAGCGGACCTCGTCGGGCGTCAGGTCTATGTCGTAGTCGGGATGCTCGACCCGTTCTCCTTCGGGCGTGAGCAACTGCACGAGCTCAGGGGGTGCTTCGGCACCACGAGAGGCGTCGACTGTCACGTGCCGCTCCTGTGCGATCGGGGCCGGTGTCGATGGGGTCGCCACCTGAGGCCAGCCGTGTGTGCGTGTGAACCATGTGATGGTGGTTCATACGCGTTTGGGGACATCGTGGCAGACATCACAACCCTCCGCGCAAGCCCCATGTCCTCCCCGTTCCCGTTGTCCTGACTGCCACACACGCCGGTAGGCTTGCTTTCCCAAGCACCCACTCCACCCAGGAGGAACGCAGTGGCGCGCGTCATCGTAGACGTCATGCTGAAGCCCGAGATCCTCGACCCGCAGGGCCAGGCCATCGCCAGGGCGCTGCCCAGGCTCGGCTTCTCCGGCGTCTCGGCTGTCCGTCAGGGCAAGCGGTTCGAGATCGAACTGGAGGGCCCGGCCGACGAGGCGGCGCTCGAAGAGGTGCGCAAGATGGCCGAGACACTCCTGGCCAACACTGTGATCGAGGACTACAGCGTCCGGGTTGAGGGGTAGAAGGCACATTTGATGCCTGGTTTTACCCCTGGTGGGTTAAAGTCGCGTTCGGCCATGCCACAATGCCACGGGCGTGCCAACACTAAATAACAACAACGTGATTTTGCGGTTAGCCCCGATTTCACAGGGAAACCTACTCCAGGTGACATTCCGGAGCCCGGAGGAGTCCGGTGGATATTGAGTTCTCGTTGGCGCTGCCTCGGGATGCTATCGGCATTCCGATGGTCAGGCGAGTGCTGGGCGACGCGATGCGTTCACTCAACGTGAGCGAGACGTGCATCGCCGACATGCTGCTCGCCGTCTCCGAGGCGTGCTCCAACGCGGTGCGGCACGGCGGTCCCGCCAACCGTTACGAGGTGTCGGCGGCCATCGGCTACGGTCGCTGCGACGTGCGCGTGGCCGACAGCGGCGACGGTCTTCCTTCGATGCCGCTGCACTTCCCTCCGCCCGACACCGAGAACGGCCGCGGCCTGCTGATCATGCGCTCCGTGGTGGACGAGATCTCCTTCGGCACGACACCCGGCCGTGGCACGACGGTCCACCTGCGCAAGATGCTCGCCTGGGACGACGAGGCCGAGGGTGCCCGTCACCGCGAGCTGGCCGCGGTCTGACCCGCTGCCCGGAACACAGCCGCGCACCCGATAATCTGACTACACCGCCGTAGACCGCCGTCCGCCCCCAAAGAGACGGTGGCACGCGCGTGCGCATTCCTCGGAGGGGACGACTGTCATGAGCGCTGCCCGTGTGGGCGTAGTCACGTTTCCAGGAACTCTCGACGACCAGGACGCCGCCAGAGCCGTGCGCCTCGTGGGCGCGCAGGCGGTCCCGCTGTGGCACGCCGACCACGACCTGAAGGGAGTCGACGCCGTGTTCCTGCCCGGCGGCTTCTCCTACGGCGACTATCTGCGTTGCGGCGCCATCTCCAGGTTCGCCCCGCTGATGGACGAGCTCATCCCGGCCGCCAAGGCCGGTCTGCCGGTCATCGGCACCTGCAACGGCTTCCAGATCCTCTGCGAGGCCCACCTGCTGCCCGGCGCGCTCACCCGCAACGCCTCGCTCCACTACGTCTGCCGCGACCAGCGGGTCACGATCGAGCAGCCCGCCACCGCCTGGACCAACTCCTTCGAGCGGGGCCAGGAGATCGTGTTGCCGGTCAAGCACGGCGAGGGCCGCTACGTCGCGTCCGAGGACACGCTGGCGGCGCTGGAGTCCGGCGGCCACGTCGTCGTGCGCTACGCCGGCGGCAACCCCAACGGCTCGCTCAACGACATCGCCGGCATCCGTAACGAGGCGGGCAACGTGGTCGGCCTCATGCCGCACCCCGAGCACGCCGTCGAGCAGCTGGTCGGCGCGCCGAGCACCGACGGGCTCGGCTTCTTCACGTCCATTTTGAAGAATCTGGTGAACGCATGAGCACCGACAGCGTCAAGCGGGCCGCCGACACCCCCGACGAGCCGATGCCCTTCGCCGAGCTGGGGATGAAGCAGGACGAGTACGACCGGGTCAAAGAGATCCTGGGCCGCCGTCCCACCGGCTCCGAGCTGGCCATCTACAGCGTCATGTGGTCCGAGCACTGCTCGTACAAGTCGTCCAAGGTGCATCTGAGGCAGTTCGCCACCAAGGCGCCCAAGTCCGAGGCGCTGCTCGTGGGCATGGGCGAGAACGCGGGCGTCGTCGACATCGGCGACGGCTGGGCGGCCACGTTCAAGATCGAGTCGCACAACCACCCGTCCTACGTCGAGCCGCACCAGGGCGCGGCCACCGGCGTCGGCGGGATCGTACGCGACATCATGTCGATGGGCGCCCGCCCGATCGCCGTCATGGACGCGCTGCGCTTCGGCGGCGCCGACGCCGTCGACACGCGGCGGGTGCTGCCCGGCGTGGTCGAGGGCATCAGCCACTACGGCAACTGCCTGGGCCTGCCCAACATCGGCGGCGAGGTCGTCTTCGACCCCTGCTACATCGGCAACCCGCTGGTCAACGCGCTCTGCGTCGGCCTGCTGCGCAAGGACCAGATCAAGCTGGCCACCGCGCCGGGGCCGGGCAACCAGGTCGTGTTGTTCGGCGCGTCCACGGGCCCCGACGGCATCGGCGGAGCGTCCGTGCTGGCCTCGGCGACGTTCGAGGACGAGTCGCAGGCCAAGCGGCCCGCCGTGCAGGTGGGCGACCCGTTCATGGAGAAGCTGCTCATCGAGTGCTGCCTGGAGCTCTACGCGGCCGACGTCGTCGTCGGCATCCAGGACCTCGGCGCGGCCGGCGTCTCCTGCGCCACCACCGAGCTGGCCGCCAAGGGCACCGGCGGCATGAAGGTCGACCTCAACCTGGTCCCGCTCCGCGACTCCTCGCTCCGGCCTGAGGAGATCCTGATGAGCGAGTCCCAGGAGCGGATGATGGCCGTCGTGCGGCCGGACGACATCCCGGCGTTCATGGCGATCTGCGCCAAGTGGGATGTTCCGGCCACCGTCATCGGCGAGGTCACCGACACCGGCCGCCTCGTCATGACGTGGGACGGCGAGGTCATCGTGGACATCCCGCCGGGCACCGCCGCCGACGAGGGCCCGGTCTACGAGCGTCCCTACCACGAGCCGTCCGGTCAGGCCGCGCTCAACGCCGACACCCCCGACCGGCTGGCGCGCCCCGACGACCTGCGGGCCACCCTGCTGCAGCTCCTCGCCTCGCCCAACCTGGCCTCCAAGGAGTGGGTGACCTCCCAGTACGACCGGTACGTCCGTGCCAACACCGTGCTGGCCCAGCCGGCCGACGCCGGGATGGTGCGCATCTCCGAGGTCATGGCCGGGGCCGAGCCGACGACCAGGGGCATCGCGCTGTCCACCGACGGCAACGGCCGTTACGCCAAGCTCGACCCGTACGCGGGGGCGCAGCTGGCGCTGGCCGAGGCGTACCGGAACGTGGCCGTGACCGGCGCCAAGCCGCTCGCCGTCACCAACTGCCTCAACTTCGGCTCGCCCGAGGACCCCGAGGTCATGTGGCAGTTCGCCGAGGCCGTACGCGGTCTCGCCGACGCCTGCCGCACCCTCGGCGTGCCGGTGACCGGCGGGAACGTCTCCTTCTACAACCAGACGGGCTCGACGGCCATCCACCCCACGCCGGTCGTGGGCGTGCTCGGCGTCATCGACGACGTGGCCAAGCGGGTGCCGTCCGGGTTCACCGCCGAGGGGCTGCGGGTGGTGCTGCTCGGCGACACCGGCGCGGAGTTCGGCGGCTCGGAGTGGGCGCACGTGGCGCACCGCCACCTGGGCGGCCTGCCGCCGCACGCGGACCTGGAGGCCGAGCAGGCGCTGGCGACCGTGCTGGTGGAGGCGGCGGCCCAGGGGCTGCTGGAGGGCTCGCACGACCTGTCCGACGGCGGGCTCGCCGTGGCGCTGGCCGAGTCGTGCCTCGCGCGCGGGATCGGGGCCACGGTCGCGCTGAGCGGCGACGCGTTCACCGACCTGTTCAGCGAGTCGGCGGGGCGGGCGCTGGTCGTGGTGCGGCCTGAGGCGTTCGAGGAGTTCGCGGCGCTGTGCGGGCGCCACGAGGTGCCCTGCTACGGGCTCGGGGTCACCGGCGGGGAGTCGCTGGTGGTCGAGGACGTGTTCGAGGTGCCGGTCGAGGAGATCCGCGAGACGCACGCGGCGACGCTGCCCGCACTGTTCGGCTGAGGCTCAACGCTGTTCGGCTGAGGCTCAACGAGAAGGGCCGGTGCGGGGTCGCCCCGCACCGGCCCTTTCAGCGTCGTCAGACCTTCTTGATGCAGACGACGTAGACCTTGCCGGAGACGCTGGTGCCGTTGTTGCCGCCACCGTGGGTCTGGGTCTCGGCGGTGAGGTTGTTGCCGCCGCCGTTGTCGTCCTTGGCCACGGTGACCGTCCAGCCGGAGGCGCCGGGGTAGCTGCCCATGACGACGGCGTTCTTCAGGGTGCCGAAGGAGAAGCCGCCGCCGGTGGGCGAGCCGCCCTTGTCGCAGGTGGCGGTCACCGAGCCGAGCCCGGTGATGGAGGCGTCGTTGGTGTAGGTGGCGTAGGCGGCGCCGCCGCCGTCCTTGCCGGGCTCACCCTTGGGGCCCTGCGGGCCCTGGGGGCCCGCCGGGCCGCGCTCGCCGTCCTTGCCGTCCTTGCCCGGAAGGCCGTTCTTGCCGTCCTTGCCGTCCTTGCCCGGGAGGCCGTCCTTGCCGTCCTTGCCGGGGAGGCCCTGCTTGCCGTCCTGACCGTCCTGGCCGTTCTTGCCGGGGAGGCCGTCCTTGCCGTCGTCGCCCTTCGGGCCCTGGGGGCCCTGCGGGCCGCGCTCGCCGTCCTTGCCCGGGAGGCCGTTCTTGCCGTCCTGGCCGTTCTTGCCGGGGAAGCCCTGCTTGCCCTGGGGGCCCACCGCGCCGGTGTCGCCCTTGGGGCCCTGCGGGCCCTGAGCGCCGGGCTTGCCGGGAGCGCCCGTGTCACCCTTGGGGCCGGACGTGCCACCGTTCAGCTGCGTCGTGCTGCCGCCGATCACCACGCGCTCTTCGGTCTTGCGGCACGGCGTGGTCGGGTTGACGATGCGGACGTAGCGCGTCTTCTTGTGCACGCAGGCGTACACCTCGCTCGCAGCCGACGAGGCGGTGGCCACGCCACCGACAGCGAGGAGCGAGGCGGCGAGCGCTCCGACAGTGGCGAGGGTGAGCGTGCGCCCACCGCGAACCTTGATACCCACGGCTTTCCTTCCAGGGACAAGTGATGCTCATGTTGTGCATGAGGATCACGTTTCAACCGTTCCAAAGGTTGGCAAGAACTACATAACGTATTTGTCACGAAGCGGAGGGTTACTGACCAGATTGACCGGCTGTCGTGGGAGCAGTGGGTAAAAGGACGCATTGGCGGCGGCGGTCCCGCGTGCATAATCGGTCTGTGTCCAGCCCCTACCTGCCGCCGGCCACGCAGCCTGTCCGAGGCGTGGTCTGGGGCATCCACCTCGCCCTCCCCCTGCTGGGGCTCTGGTTGCTGCTCGGGCAGCAGCACCTCAACGTCGTCTGGCAGCACAACGCGAGCCACTTCTGGATGATCCTCACGGTGGCCGGGATCAACGTGGCGCTCGGCGCGATGATCACCGAGGCCGCCCGCCGCCGTCGGGACGCCCGCCTGTTCCTGGTGTCGATGGTGTTCCTGAGCAGCGCGGGCTTCTTCCTCCTGCACGGCCTGGCCACGCCGGGGATCATCCTGCCGACCGGCTCGCTGGGGTTCGACCTGGGGCAGCAGGTGGGTCTCACGATCGCCTCGGTGTTCGCGTTCGCCTCGGCCCTGCCGCTGGGCGAGCGGGCCGCCAAGGGCGTCCTGGACTCCCAGCACTTCGTCCGGGCGATGTTGCTCGGCTTCATGCTGCTGTGGGGGCTGGTCTCGCTGGTGCCCGAGCTGACCGCGCTCAGCGAGCCGCCGCCGGTCGCGCCGGTGGGCTGGCTGGGCCCGGCCTCGATCCCCGGCGTCCTGCTGTACGGCGCGGCCGGCGTGATGATGTTCCTGCTCCACCGCCGCCGCCCCTCGGCCATGCTGGTCAGCCTGATCACCGCGTACGCGCTGCTGGCCGAGGCGATGATCGCCGGGATGTCGCAGCTCAACTGGCACCTGTCGTGGTGGGAGTGGCACGTGCTGCTCACCCTCGCCTTCGTGTTCGTGGCCTACAGCGCCTACCTGCAGTTCAGGCGGGAGGGGTCGAGCGCCGGGCTGTTCGACTCGGTGACGCTGGCGGCGACCGTCGCGCGTATCCAGCAGGACTACGACCAGGCGCTGGAGGAGCTGGTCGAGCACGTACGAAGGGGCGAGCCGCTGGCCGCGACCCGGCTGTCGGGCAAGTTCCGGCTGAACGAGAGCCAGGTCGCCGTGCTCGACCGGGCCGGCGAGGCGCTGGCCCACGAGCGGGAGCTGTCGGAACGGCTGGCCGCCCTGGTGGCGGTGAGCGCGCAGACGCGGGTGGGCCTGCCGGAGGGCGAACTGCTCGCCACGGCGCTCGACCGGGTACGGCAGGCGTACGGGGACGTCAAGATCGCGCTGGTGTCGGAGGGCAGGACCCAGATCGGCTCCCGCGCGTACGAGTTCGACGGCGGCACGCCGATCCGCCGCGACCACCTGCTCGCCTACCCGCTCACCGTCAGAGGCCATCTGGCCGGCGTGCTGGAGGTTCCGGTGGGCCGCACCGGCCACGACGAGGCGCTGGCCGCCACCCTCGCCGGCCAGTTGTCCATCTCGCTGGAGAACGCCCGCCTCTACCAGGAGCTGGACACGCTCTTCCGGCAGTACATGTCGCCCGACGTGGCCAACGCCCTGCTCGCCGACCCCGCGCGGGCCGAACTGGGCGGCGAGCTGAAGGAGCTGACCGCGCTCTTCGCCGACCTCAAGGGCTTCACCTCGTTCTCCGAGAAGGTCACGCCCGGCGAGATCGTCGAGATGCTGAACCGCTACCACACGGCCGCGGTCCCCTGCGTGCTGAACAACGGCGGCACGATCGTGCAGTTCGTCGGGGACGCGATGCTGGCCCTGTTCAACGCGCCGGCCACGCAGGCGGGCCACGCCAGGGCGGCCTGCCGGGCCGCGCTGGAGATGCAGCGGGCCGCCGCCGAGGTGGCCGAGGAGATGGCCTGGAAGCGCGTGGACGACGTGGAGTGGCCGACCTTCCGGGTGGGCGTCAACACCGGCCCGGCCCTGGTCGGCAACATCGGCAGCCCCGAGTTGCGCGGCTTCAACGCGATGGGCGACTGCGTGAACGTGGCCGCCAGGCTCCAGGCGCTGGCCGAGCCGGGGACCGTGGTGATCGGCGAGACGACGCTCAGGCAACTGGGCGGCGGGGCCTCGGTGAACGCCCTTGGACGGCTCAGCCTGAAGGGCAAGGAAGAGCCCGTGGCCGCGTACGTTCTGACCGGGATGCCGTAGAAGGCCGGAATGCCATAGAAGGGCCGTGCCCGTACGTACATAATCGGCGCATGGATCCTGAGCCCGGCGAGTTCCTTTCCATGCTCACCGCCGAGGAGATCGAGGCGCTGCGAGCCGCCGGACGCCCGCGGCGCTGGGACCGCGGCACGACGGTGATCACCGAGGGCGACACGGCCGACTGGGTGCTCGTGCTGACGCACGGCAGGGTCAAGGTGTCCTCGCACACGAGCAGCGGCACCGAGGTCGTCCTCGCGGTACGCGGCCCCGGGGCGCTGCTGGGCGACATGTCGGCCGTGGACGGCTCGCCGCGTTCGGCCACGGTGACCGCGCTGGAGCCCGTCCAGGGTTTCGTGGTCCGCGACTTCAGCAGTTTCCTGGCCGCGCACGGCCGCATCGCCGTCCTGCTCATGCAGCTCGTCGTCGGCCGGCTGCGCGACGCGGACCGCAAGCGCGTCGAGTACGGCGCGTTCGACACGACCGGCCGGGTGGCGACCCGGCTACTCGAACTGGCCGACCGGTACGGCGAGCAGACCACCACCGGCGTGCGCGTGGCCCTGCCGCTCAGCCAGGACGAGCTGGCCGGCTGGACCGGCTCCTCGCGCGAGGCGGTCAGCAAGGCTCTGCGCACCCTGCGTGACCGCGGGCTCATCGAGACCGGGCGGCGGCGGGTGGTCATCCACGACGTCGAAGGGTTACGCAAGCGAGCCAGGTGACCCTTGGCGCAAAACGGACGTACGACGTACGTCATAGTGGGAGTCATGGTCGCGGTCACCCCCGAAACCGGCACCTCCATGCGGTACGCCTGGCGCGTGTGCTCGGTCACCAGCCTGGGCCTCGTCCTCATCGGCATCGCGGGCAGCACGCTCAACGTCGCCCTGCCGACCGTGGTCCGGCACTTCCACGCCGACGCGACGCAGTCGGGATGGATCCTGCTGGCGTTCCTGCTGGTCAACACGGCGAGCCTGGTGTTCTTCGGCCGGATCGCCGACCTGCTCGGCAGGCGCGAGGTGTATCTGGCGGGCTTCGCCCTGTTCACCGTGGCCTCGCTGCTGGCCGGGTTGTCGCCGAACGTCTGGTTCCTGGTCGGGATGCGCGTCGTGCAGGCGATCGGCTCGGCGATGATCCTGGCCAACGGCACCGTGATCATCACCGACGCGTTCCCGCCCGAACGGCTCAGCCAGGGCATGGGCGTCTACATCGGCACGCTGTCGGTGGCCCAGCTCGCCGGTCCGACGCTCGGCGGCCTGATCGCCGAGACCGCCGGCTGGCAGTGGATCTTCTGGGTGAACGTGCCCGCCGGGCTGATCGCGCTCGGCTGGGGCGCGGTGATCTTACGGAAGATGCCGAAGCGCCCGAAGGAACCGGTGGACGCGCTCGGCAACGTGCTGGTGTTCGCCGCGCTGTCGGCCGTGTTGCTGGCCGTCAACGAGGCCGGGTCCGGCGGGCTGACCAGCCCGGTCGTCCTGGCCGGGGCGGCGCTCTTCGTGCTGCTGGTGCCGCTGATCATGCTGGCCGAGCGGCGGGCGCCGAACCCGGTGCTGGACCTGCGGCTGTTCGGCGGCCGGCTGCTGGCCTACGCGAACCTGGCCTCGTTCTGCAACGCGCTCGCCCGTTCCGCGCTGATCCTGGTGGTCGCGCTCTACTTCCAGGCGGCGCGCGGGCTGGACGCGTTCTCGGCCGGGCTGAGCGTGCTGCCCGTGCCGGTGGGCATCGGCCTGGCCTCGCCGATCGCGGGCCTGCTCGGGCCCCGGGTCTCGCCGTACGGGTTGTCGATCGGCGGCGCGGTGATGAGCGCGCTCGGGCTGGGCACGCTGATGCTGACGGCCGATCCGGCGACGCCGTACTGGGTGACCGGGATCGCCCTGTTCGTGGCCGGGTGCGGCAGCGGGACGTTCCTGACCGGCAACACCACCCAGGTCATGGCCGCGCTGCCGAGCGGCAGCCTGGGCGTGGTCAACGGCTTCCGAGTCATGATCATGAACGTCGGCATCGTGATCAGCGTGGGCCTGTCGCTCAGCGTCGTGACCAGCTCGGTGGGCCCGGCGCTGCGCGCCCAGGTGTACGCGGGCACGCTGTCCACGCTCTCCCCGGTCGCCGTCGGGCAGCTCATGGACGGCTTCCAGCGGGCGTACGCGGTGTTGTTCGCCGTGGCGCTGACCGGCGCGGTGCTGGCCGCGCTCGCGAGGTCTCAGAGGGCTCCGGCGAGCCTCGACTCCACGTCGCGGTAGCGGGTGACCGGGATGAGGTGCACGCCGTCGAACGCGCCCGAGTCGCGCAGCGCGAACACCTGCTCGCAGGCGGCCTCGACCCCCGCCATGCGGTCGGCGGCCACCCGCTCGACCAGGTCGGCGGGCAGCGCGATGTCGGGGATGGCGGCGGCCAGCGTACGGGCGTGGCGCTCGCTGGCCAGCACCATGACGCCGGCGTAGACCGGCACGTCGACCGGGTTGGCCTCACGCCAGCGCACCTGCGCCTCGACCGAGAAGCTGACCTGCGAGAACAGGAAGTCGGCCGCGCGCTTCCAGGCGGGCAGCGGGCGCAGCCCGGCCGCCGCGCCGACGCGGAAGTCCGCCGAGAAGCCCCTGGCCTCCTCGATCATCGTACGGACCGTCAGATCGCCCGTACGGTTGCCGCTCGCGGGCTTGTCGCCGTAGACGAACAGGAACCGGCCGACGCCGTAGGCCGCCGCCGTCAGCAGGTCGCGGTGGAAGCCGAGCAGGTTGCGGTCGCGCGAGTTGAGACAGGCGATGCTGCGCCCGCCCATCGCCTCGACCTCGTGCGCCACGGCCACGCTCGACACGGTGGCCCGGCCGATGTGGTTGTCGGGGATGAGGAAGGAATGGGCGACCTGGCTGAGCGTGCCGATCTGGTGGCGTACGCGCTTGAGGTCGGGCTTGGTGGGAGGTTCGATCTCACATACCAGCTCGAAGGGCATGATCCAGACTTTAACGGGAGGCGGCCAGCGCCTCGATGCCGCGCAGCACGAGATCGACGCCGAAGGAGTCGTAGAAGGCCGGGTCGGCCCCCGCGACCAGCGGCGAGGCCATCTCCACCAGGTACGGGTACTTCTCGGCGGACAACGACTGGAGACCGACCCGCTTGACCCTGACGATCTCCGCGATCTCCTCGCCGGTATGGCCGGCCAGGTGATGGACGGGCGCGTCGGCGATGGCCAGGGCGCTCTGGAGCAGGTACTTGGTGATCAGGCAGCTCTCCTCGACGTCGAACCCGGCCGTACGGGTCAGGCCCAGCGCCTTGTCCCAGACGACCAGGAAGTTCGGGACGGAGATGGGGTCGATCTGCTCGATCACGTTCTTGGCGCAGGGATGGGTGCGCAGGGTCCTGATGAGGCCCTGGGTCAGGTCGCGCAACTGCTCCTGCCAGGGCCGCTCGTCGGCCGGCTCGGGCACGAAGCCGCCGATCAGGTGGTCGGCCATGCCGACCAGGAGCTGGTCCTTGTTCTTGAAGTGCCAGTAGAGGGCCATCGGCGTCACGCCCAGGTCGGTCGCGAGCCGCCGGATCGTCACGGCGTCGAGCCCTTCGCCGTCGCCGATCTCCAGAGCCCGCTCGGCGATGGCCTGCGCGGTCAGTTTTCCCATCACGGTTGACAACTATACGTCGTACAAGTTGAACTGTACGACGTACAAGTACGGCGTATAGGAGGCTGTGGCATGCGATGGTGGGCGCTGGGTGCCGTGACACTGGGCACTTTCATGACTTATCTCGACAACAACGTGGGCAATGTCGCACTGCCGACGATCCAGCGGGAGCTCGGGCTGACGATCTCCGGGCTGGAGTGGATCGTGAGCTCGTACATCCTGGTCTTCGCCGGGCTCATGCTGGTCGGCGGCCGGCTCGCGGACCTGTTCGGGGCCCGCCGGGTGTTCCTGGCCGGGCTCGCCGTCTTCACCGTGGCCTCGCTGGCCGCCGGACTGGCCACCTCGGGCGGCATGCTGATCGCGGCGCGGGCCGTCCAGGGCGTGGGGGCCGCGCTGCTCACGCCCACGTCACTCACCCTGATCAGCCAGCTCTTCCCCGACCCCGGCGAGCGCGGCAGGGCCGTGGGCATCTGGAGCGCGTCCGGCGCGTTGTCCATGGCGCTCGGCCCGGCGACCGGCGGTTTCATCAGCGAGAACCTGCACTGGGGCTGGATCTACCTGATCAACGTGCCGATCGGGATCGCCACCTTCGGCCTGGCGTTCTGGGCGGTCCGGCCCGCGTTCACCCGCCTGCGGCACCGGCTCGACCTGCCCGGCCTGGCCACCTCGGCGCTCGCGCTGGTCTCCCTCACGTACGCGCTCATCGAGGGCGACCGCGCCGGATGGGCGTCGGCCGAGATCCTGGCCGCGTTCGGCCTCGCGGCGGCGGCCGCACTTGCCTTCGCGCTGGTCGAGACGCGGGCCGAGAGCCCGATGATCGACCTGTCGCTCTTCCGCTCCCGCGTGTTCAGCGGCGGCGCGCTCACCATGGGCATCTGGTCGTTCGGCGTGTTCGGCATCTACTTCTTCAGCGCCCTGTGGCTGCAGAACGTGCTCGGCTTCTCCCCCACGCAGGCCGGCCTGGCGTTCGTACCGATGGCCCTGGTCATGGCGGTCGTCGCCATCCTGTCGCAGCGGATCTCCGCGCGGCTCGGCACCGGCCCGACGGTGGCGCTCGGCATGGCGCTCATGGGCGCGGCGATCTACCTGATCTCCGGCGTCGGGGCCGACGGCGACTACGCCGACGTCGCGCCCTGGTTCCTGCTCTACGGCCTCGGCGGCGGCATGCTGGTGCCGCTGACCTCGGCGATCCTCGGCGGCCTGCCCAAGGAGCGGACCGGCGTGGCCTCAGGCGTGCTGAACGTCTCGCGCGAGGTGTTCGGCCTGCTCGGCATCACCGTGCTCGGCGCGATCCTGAGCTCCAGCCAGAGCGGGAGCGACCAGCCCCCGCTGGTCGCCTTCCTCGACGCCTACCAGTTCACGCTGGTGATCGCCGCGGTGATCGTGCTGGCGGCCATCCCGCTCAGCCTGTACGCCCTGCGCCCGGCCCGGAGCCTGCCCGAGCAGGACGACCCTCAGGCCACCGCCTCCACCGCCTCCACCGTGGGCTCGTCGAACTGAGTGCGGTACAGCTCCTCGTAGCGCCCGCCCAGGGCCAGCAACTCGGCGTGCGTGCCCCGCTCGGCCACGCGGCCGTCCTCGATCACCAGGATCTGGTCGGCCGCCCGTACGGTGGACAGCCGGTGCGCGATCACCACGGCGGTCCTGCCCTCCAGCGCCTCCCCCAGCGCCGCCTGCACGGCCGCCTCCGAGGTGGAGTCGAGCGCGGCGGTGGCCTCGTCCAGGATCACCACGCGCGGCCTGGCCAGCAGGAGCCGGGCGATCGTCAGGCGCTGGCGCTCGCCGCCGGACAGCCGGTAGCCGCGCTCGCCGACCACCGTGTCGAGCCCGTCGGCCAGCGACTCGACCAGCGTCCGCAACCTGGCCCTGGTCAGGGCGTCCCAGATCTCCTCCTCGCTCGCCTCCGGCCTGGCCAGCAGCAGGTTCTCCCTGATCGTGTCGTGGAAGAGGTGGCCGTCCTGGGTGACCATGCCGAGGGTGTCGCGGATCGCGTCGAAGCTCAGGTCCCGTACGTCCACGCCGCCGAGGCGGACCGCGCCGGAGTCGACGTCGTACAGTCTGGGCAGGAGCTGGGCGATCGTGGACTTGCCCGCGCCCGACGAGCCCACCAGCGCCACCATCTGGCCCGGCAGGGCCGTGAACGAGACGCCGTGCAGCACCTCCTCGCCGCCCCGCGAGTCCAGCGTGGCGACCTCCTCCAGCGAGGCCAGCGACACCTTGTCGGCCGAGGGGTAGGCGAAGCGCACGTCGTCGAACTCGACCGCGACCGGGCCCTCGGGCGCCTCGCGGGCGTCAGGGCGCTCCTGGATGAGCGGCTTGAGGTCGAGCACCTCGAAGACGCGCTCGAAGCTGACCAGGGCGCTCATCACGTCCACGCGGGCGCTGGCGAGGGCCGTCAGGGGCGCGTACAGGCGGGTCAGCAAGAGGGCCAGCGACACGACCGCGCCGGGTTCGAGCTGGTCGCGCAGGGCGTAGAAACCGCCGAGGCCGTAGACCAGGGCCAGGGCGAGCGCCGAGACCAGGGTCAGTGCCGTGACGAACACCGACTGGTTCATGGCCGAACGCACGCCGATGTCGCGCACCCGCCGCGCCCGCGCGGAGAACTCGGCCGACTCGCGGGCCGGCCGGCCGAACAGCTTCACCAGCGTCGCGCCCGGCGCGGAGAACCGCTCGGTCATCTGGGTGCCCATGGCGGCGTTGTGGTCGGCGGCCTCGCGCCGCAGCCGCGCGATCCGGACGCCCATCCGGCGCGCGGGCAGGACGAAGACCGGCAGGAGCAGCAGCGCGAGCAGCGTGATCTGCCACGAGATGCCGATCATCACGGTGAGCGTCAGCACGAGCTGCACCAGGTTGCCCGCCACGCTGGACAGGGTGTCGGTGAAGGCCCGCTGCGCCCCGATCACGTCGTTGTTCAACCGGCTCACCAGCGCCCCGGTACGTGTCCGCATGAAGAACGCGACCGGCATCCGCTGCACGTGGTCGAAGACGGCCGTACGCAGGTCGAGGATCAGTCCTTCGCCGATGGTGGCCGACTGCCAGCGGTTCACCAGGCCGAGCCCGGCCTCGGCGAGGGCCAGGCCGGCGATCAGCAGCGCGACCCAGGCCACCACGCCGAACGGCTCACTGTTGAAGATCGCGTCGACCACCCGCCCCGCGAGCAGCGGCGACACCACGGCCAAGCCCGCCAGCACCACGCTGAGCAGCAGGAACAGCGTGATCCTGCGGCGGTGCGGGCGGGCGAACGCGCCGATACGCCGGAGCGTCGCCCGGTTCAGCGGGCGACGCTCAGGACGGTTGTTCATCGAATAAAGCTGATGCCAGGCGGTCACTTCCATGCTCATGGCATGGAGACTATTTCCTCAAGTTAACTTGAGGTCAACTGCCGATCTTCCTGCCCCTGCCGTGCCAGACCACCGCCACCGACGGGCGCGGCTGGTCGCCGTCGGGCCACCGGCTGGCCGGGCTGTCCGGGGTCGCGCCGTCGATCTCACCGGGGTGCTGCACGGCCACGAACACGCTCTTCTGGTCCGCGGTGACCAGCGGGCCGCAGGTCTCCGCGCCGAGCGGGACCGTGAGGAACTGCCGCAGGTGGCCGCGGTCGGAGCCGCGTACCGGCATGACGAACAGGCCGTCGTTGCTGCCGAGCTGGTTGCCGTCGGTGGAGATCCACAGGTTGCCGTCGGCGTCGAACGTCACGTTGTCCGGGCACGAGATCGGCGAGACCTTGCTCTTGTCGAAGCCCGCGAAGTAGGTCGTGGGGTCGTTCGGGTCGCCGCAGACGAGCGGGAGCGACCAGGCGAAGGTGGTCTCGCCGGCGTCGTCGCGCCGCTCGGTCACCTCCAGGATGTGGCCGTGCTTGTTGGACGGGCGCGGGTTGGCCTCGTCCACCTGGGCGGCGGTGCGGTTGGAGTTGTTGGTCAGGGCCACGTAGACGCCGCCGGTGACCGGGTTGCGCTCCATGTCCTCGGGACGGTCCATCTTGGTCGCGCCGACCTTGTCCGCCGCGGTACGGGTGTAGACCAGCACCTCGGCGGCGGTCATGCCGTCCACGTACGACCTGTCGCCCGACACCAGCGGGATCCACTGGCCCGAGCCGTCGAACTGCCCGTCGGCGGGCAGCCTGCCCGACCCGTCGATCTCGGCGGCCGGGCTGTCGCCGGTGAACTTGGCGACGTACAGGGTGCCCTCGTCCAGCAACGTGCGGTTGTGCCGGTCGAAGCCAGGGATGTACCGGTTCTTGGAGACGAACTTGTAGATGTACTCGAAGCGCGAGTCGTCACCCATGTAGACGACCAGGCGGCCGTCCCTGGCCAGGGTGGTGTTGGCGGCCTCGTGCTTGAACCTGCCGAGCGCGGTGCGCTTGATCGGCGTCGAGTCGGGGTCGAACGGGTCGATCTCCACGATCCACCCGAACCTGTTGGCCTCGTTCGGGTGCTTGGCCAGGTCGAAGCGCTCCTCGATCCGGTCGAACCGGCGGCTGCTCGCCGGGGTGCCGGTCGTGATCGTGTACCGGGAGATGTACGGCCGCTGCGCCTCGGGCACCTTGTCGCCGTTGACGAAGTACTGGTCGAAGTTCTCCTCGGCGGTCAGGACCGTGCCCCACGGGGTGAAGCCGCCCGAGCAGTTGTTCAGCATGCCGACCGGCGCCAGGCCCTTGGGGTCGGCGGCCGTCCTGAGCAGGGCGTGACCGGCGGCCGGGCCGCTGAAACGCATCGGCGTCTGGGCGGTGACGCGCCGGTTGTAGCGGCGGCGGCCCTTGGTGGTCAGCTTCCACTCGCCGGTGCCGCGCACCCGCTCGATCTCCACGACGGAGCCGCCGTGCGCGGCCAGCGCGATCCTGATCTGCTCCTCGGTCGCGGCCGCGCCGCCGGTGTACCCGCGGAACATCAGGTTCTCGTCGGTGTACTCGTGGTTCACCCAGAGCAGGCCGCGGTTGTTGCCCATCGGGAAGAACGTCACGTAATCGCAGTTGTAGCCGAACTGCTTGTTCTGGGCGTCGGCCGTCTGGTTGTCGAAGTCGAAGGCCGGCGCGTCGGGCAGCACCGGGTCACCCCAGCGCACGACCACGGAGGAGGCGTAGCCGTCGGGGATGCGCAGCGCGTCGTCCTTGTTGGGCGGCACGGGGGTGAAGGCGATCCCGCCGCGGCCGTGGAAACCCTCGTCGAGCGGCGCGGCGGCGGCCTCAGGCTGGGCCAGGGGCTCGTCGGCGAAGGCCGGCACCGCGCCCGCCACGCCCACGCCCGCCGCCAGCGCGCCGAGCGCGCCCGCGCGCAGCACGCCGCGGCGCGACAGCGCCTCCTTCACCACGTCGCCGAAATAGGCGTTGCCTGTCGTGTTGGCCACGTCGTGCGCGCACGCGTTCCCGCAGCGGAACTGACAGGTCAGCGCGGATCGGCCGCCTTTGTGCGGGGTGGAAAGCAGCGGCAGCAGCCGTCCCGCCTCGGGGTTCGCCACAGGTCCTCCAGATTTATGCGCAGTTGTACGGCGGGGACGTTACGGTCACCGGCGAAACCCCAGGTGAACGACGACCTCCGTCCCGGTGAACGCTTCCCGCGAGACAATGGGCCCGTGCCACCACGCAAGATGGACCCGGAGAAGTTGCGCGCGGCCCTCGACGGCCAGCTCGTCGCCCTCGACGAGCCGCCCTACGACGGCCCGGCCTCGGCCCTGCCCGACGCCCTGGTCGCGGCGGTGCTGACCGCCTACGACCGCGGGCTCGTCCCCGAGCGCGACGCGGCCAGGCAGGCGGTGCGCCACCTGCTGGAGAAACTGGCCGCCGCGGCGCCCGGCCGCACGGTCGAGGTGCGCGTGCCGCCGTACGCGGCCGTCCAGGCCATACCCGGCCCCCGACACACCCGCGGCACGCCGCCGAACGTGGTGGAGACCGACGCCCGTACCTGGATGGAGCTGGCGCTCGGCCGGCTGACCTGGGACGAGGCCATGGCCAGGGGCTCGGTCGCGGCGAGCGGTTCCCGCGCCGACCTGTCAGCCCACCTGCCGCTCTAGTGACCCCTGCTCATCCAGGGGAACTTGCTCTCGAAGCACTGGTCGGCAAGCTGGCCAGGAAGCTCGCCACACTCCTTGACCACCTTCCAGAACCAGATCGCGACGATCGCGAACAACACCAGCGAGAGCACGCTGATCACGATCCCGGCGATGGCGCGGCCCTTGCCCACGTGCTTGGCCAGGGCCACGCAGCCGAAGACGATCGACAGGATGGCCGTGAGCACGCCGGTGAAGCAGACGAACACCAGGAACGGGCTGGCCACGCCCAGCACCAGTGAGGCGGTGGCCAGGCCGCTGCCCGGGGGTGTGGGCGGCTGGGTGCCGTAGGGGCCGTACTGGCCGTATGGGGGGCCTCCAGGGGGGCCGTAGCCGGGCGGACCGCCGTAGGGACTGGACGGGGTGGTGCCGGGCACTGACGGGGTGGCGCCGGGGGCGGACGGCTCGCGGCCTCCCTCGTACGATCCCGCCGGGCCCTCGTAATGCCCGCCGGCCGCGCCCGTCCCCCCGTACGACGCCTCTCCCCCGTACGGCGCCCCAGGCCCGCCCGCACCGGTCGCACCCCCGCTGGGCGCGCCTGTTCCGGCGGTGCCTCCCGGGCCCGGCACGCCTGATCCGGCCGCCTCTCCGCGGGGCGTCTCCGACGGTGTCCCTCCCGGCCCGGCGCCCGGCTCCTGCGGTCCCGCGGCGGCGGCGTGGGTGCCGGTGACCGGGGGCTCGAAGGTGGGCACGTCGCCGTACTCGTAACGGGACGGCGCGGGCCGCCCCGGCTCCTCGTCGGGCTGCGTACCCCAGCCCGGGTAGGACGGCGTCGCCCCAGGCCGCGGATAGACCTGCGTCGCCTCGGCATCCCCCCCGAACGGCCTCCGCGTCCCGGCGTCACCCTCGGTCGGACTCGGAGTCTCGGGGGAGGTGGGCAGGTCCGGGTGGTCAGGCTGGCCCGCCGGCCTGGGCTCGTGCGTCGGCGGCACGTCGGGCGGCGGCACCACGGGCGGCACGGGCGCGATCGGCTCCTCGCCCTCCCGCTCGCCACCCCCACGCTCCTCGAAGATCCACTCATTCTCGTCCCGCCCACCCCCGGCGGCCCCGGGAGCCCCTTCACCCTCAGCCCGCTCAGACGGACGCTCCCCGCCCCCCTCAGCATGCCGAGCACCGGCCTGAGCGCCAGGCTCAGCGCCTCCGGGCTCCGGCGGGCGGGCGTGGCTGCCGTGCGGCGCGCTCTCGCGCCCAGGCGCGCTCTCGTGGCCGGGCTCGTGGTCGGGCGTGGTCCACTCCTCCGGGGTCTCCCCTCCGCCGGTGGGCCCCGCGCCGGGCGGGCCACCGACGGCCCACTGCTCCGGACTCCACTCACCGCTCGTGGGCCCGCCTTCGTACGGCCCGCCCTCGTACGGTCCAGCTACGTGCGGTCTAGCTTCGTGCGGTCTAGCTTCGTGCGGCCCGCCCTCCGGAGGCTCTGCGCCGCTCGCCGGCCGATCTTCCTCAGCCGCGCCCTCCCGCCACCATTCGGGCGTGTGCTGCGGCGGCGTCTGCTCGGGCCGGCCCTCTCGGTCCTGGCCTTCGCGGTACGGGTCCTGCCCCTCGCGGGGCTCGTTGGGGTCCCCAGGTGTGGTCACGTCTGCGTCTCCCGACGGGTATGCATGCCGGATACTTCACCTTTTCGCGGAGGGCATCGGCAAAAGCGCACGACACGGTAAGACGGCCGCCATCCTTGGGTCACCATGCGCCAAAGCGGCAGGCGCTGGGCAAGATGAGTGCATGCTGGACGAGACCCTGACGTACGCCCTGATCAAGGTCGTGAAGGCCCACCGCAACCGAATGGCCGCCGCCCTGGTGCCGCTGGGCCTGCACGTGGGCCAGGAGCTGCTGCTCAACCAGCTCTGGCGGCAGGACGGCCTCACCCAGGGCGAGCTGATCTCCCGGCTGGGCGTCGAGCCGCCCACCGTCACCAAGACCCTCCAGCGCCTAGAACGTTCCGGCCTCGTCTACCGCTCCCCCGACCCCGAACGCCCCCGCGTGGCCCGCGTCCACCTGACCGAGGCCGGAAAGGCGCTGCGCGAGCCGGTCGAGGAGATCTGGACGAGAACGGACGAACAACTCCAGCGCGGCCTGAACGACACCGAACGCGACCTGCTCACCCGCCTCGTACGCGCGATGCCCCGCTGACCGCCGTCCAACACCAGGCAGATGCCCTCACATCAGCAGATGTCGCACCCGGGTGTGCAAGCACGGAAGCTCTCAACCTAAACTGAGGCATGTGCTGAAGGGCGACGGCCGGCTCGGCCATGACCTGGACCCCCACGACCGCGCACCCAAAGACGCCTGTGGCGTCTTCGGCGTATGGGCTCCAGGCGAGGAAGTTTCCAAACTCACCTACTACGGGCTGTACGCGTTGCAGCACCGCGGCCAGGAGTCCGCGGGCATCGCGGTCAGCGAGGGCAGCCGCATCCTCGTCTACAAGGACATGGGCCTGGTGGCCCAGGTCTTCGACGAGTCGGTGCTCGGCACCCTCCGCGGCCACCTGGCCATCGGCCACTGCCGTTACTCCACCACCGGTTCCAGCGTGTGGGAGAACGCCCAGCCGACCCTCAGCTCCACCGAGGTCGGCGGGCTCGCGCTCGCGCACAACGGCAACCTGATCAACACGCCGGAGCTGGCCGAGCGCCTGGCCCCCGGCTCCACCAGGGCGACCACCGACACCGAGGTCCTCACCTCGCTGCTGGCCCAGGACCGCACGCGGTCCATCGAGGAGTCGGCCGCCGAGCTGCTGCCGCAGGTCAAGGGCGCCTACTCGCTGGTCTTCATGGACGAGACGACCCTCTACGCGGCCCGCGACCCGCAGGGCATCCGCCCGCTGGTGCTGGGCCGCCTGGAGCGCGGCTGGGTGGTGGCCTCGGAGACGGCGGCGCTCGACATCGTGGGCGCCACGTTCGTCCGCGAGATCGAGCCCGGCGAGCTGCTCACCATCGACGAGGACGGCGTCAGGTCGCGCCGCTTCGCGCTGGCCGAGCCCAAGGGCTGCCTGTTCGAGTACGTCTACCTCGCCCGCCCCGACACCACGATCGCGGGCCGCGGCGTGCAGGTCACCCGGGTCGAGGTCGGCCGCGTGCTGGCCCGCGAGCACCCGGTCGAGGCCGACCTGGTCATCCCCACGCCCGAGTCCGGCACCCCGGCCGCCGTCGGCTACGCTGAGGAGAGCGGCATCCCCTACGGCCAGGGCCTGGTGAAGAACTCCTACGTGGGCCGCACGTTCATCCAGCCCTCGCAGACCATCCGCCAGCTGGGCATCCGGCTCAAGCTCAACCCGCTGCGCGAGGTCGTCGAGGGCAAGCGCCTGGTGGTCGTCGACGACTCGATCGTGCGCGGCAACACCCAGCGCGCGATCGTGAAGATGTTGCGCGAGGCGGGGGCGCGCGAGGTGCACGTACGCATCTCCTCGCCGCCCGTGAGCTGGCCCTGCTTCTACGGCATCGACTTCGCGACCAGGGCCGAGCTGATCGCCGGTTCGCTGTCGGTCGAGGAGATCCGGGCCTCGCTGGGCGCCGACTCGCTGGGGTACATCTCCCTGGAGGGCCTGACCAAGGCCACCACCATCCCCGCCGAGCGCCTGTGCCGAGCCTGCTTCGACGGCTCGTACCCGATCCCGATCGACCAGGACAACGTGGGCAAGTTCGTGTTGGAGAGCAAAGCGTGAGCACATACGAGGCCGCCGGCGTCGACATCGAGGCGGGCGAGCGCGCCGTCACCCTGATGAAGGACAAGGTGGCGCGGGCCCGCCGGCCCGAGGTGGTCGACGACGCCAGCGGCTTCGCCGGGCTCTTCGACGCCTCGGCGCTGCTGCGTTACCGGCGTCCGCTGCTGGCCTCCTCCACCGACGGCGTGGGCACGAAGGTCATGATCGCCCAGCGCTACGGCAAGCACGACACGATCGGCATCGACCTGGTCGGCATGGTCCTCGACGACCTGGTGGTCTGCGGGGCCGAGCCGCTGTTCATGACCGACTACATCGCCGTGGGCAAGGTCGTGCCCGAGCGCGTCGCCGAGATCGTCGGCGGCGTGGCCGAGGGGTGCCGCCTGGCCGGGGCGGCGCTGGTCGGCGGCGAGACCGCCGAGCACCCCGGCGCCATGGGCCCCGACGAGTACGACCTGGCCGGCGCCGGCACCGGCGTGGTCGAGGCCGACGCCATGCTGGGCCCCGACCGGGTCAGGGAGGGCGACGTCGTCCTCGGGCTCGCCTCCTCCGGCGTCCACTCCAACGGCTACTCGCTGGTGCGTCACGTACTGCGTGAGGCGTCGTTGTCGCTCGACGCGGTGCTGCCCGAGCTGGGCCGCCCGCTCGGCGAGGAGCTGCTGGAGCCGACCCGCATCTATTCGCTCGACTGCCTCGAACTGGCCCGGAAGACCGAGGTGCACGCGTTCTCGCACATCACGGGCGGCGGGCTGGAGGCCAACCTGTCGCGGTCGCTCCCCGGCCACCTCGACGCGCTGCTCGACCGGTCCTCCTGGACCCCTCCCGCGATCTTCGGCGTGCTCGCCGGACACGGGCAGATCGCCCAGAAGGACATGGACCGTACGTTCAACCTGGGTGTGGGCATGGCGGCCGTGGTGGCTCCCGAGGCGGCCGACGAGGCCGTCCGGGTGCTCGGCGGGCGCGGGCTCGACGCCTGGGTGCTGGGCGAGATCGTCGCGGGCTCGGGCCAGGCCCGCTACCGCTGACCCGCGTTCACTCCGGCTTGTGCCGCCGGTAGTGGCGGGCCACGCGCACCCGGTTGCCGCACAGCTCGGGCGAGCACCAGCGGCGCCGGGGATGCGCGGGCAGGAAGATCATCCGGCATCCCGGGCCCTCGCAGGCCCGGATCCGGCCCGCCGCCGGATCGGTGAGCAGGTCGGCCGCGGCCTCGGCGAGCTGGGCGAGCAGCCGGGCCCGCCGGTCGCCGTCCCTGCGCGCGCCCTTGGTCAGGGCGTCGCCCACGACGTCCAGATGCGCGTACGCGGGCGCGGCGCGCATCGCCACGTTGATCGCCTCGACCGTCTCCAGGGACGGCCCCTCGCCCCGGCGCACCGCGCCGACCGCCGCCTCCACGTGCGCCCGCAGGTCGCGCACCGCGCCGAGATCGTCCGCCGTGAACGGCCCTTCGGACGGGGTCAGCCGCCCCGCCTGACGATCGAGCCAGATCCCGAACCCCTCGGGCGTGTCGAGGGCGTCGAAGTCACGGGTACGGGTGTTCACCAGGTCCAGCGCGAGCGGCTCGCCGATCAGGAGCTCCATGGCTCTAATGCTACATCGCCTACTTGACCCGTTAGAAACATGCTCGCTATAACTAATGCATCACCGAGCGAGAGGGGCGTTAGGTATGGAGATCCCGCAGATCCGCCACGGTTTCGTGGACGTCGACGGCGTACAGGTGTTCTACCGGGAGGCCGGCCCCCGGGACGGTTTGCCCGTACTGCTGCTGCACGGCTTCCCCTCGGCCTCGCACCAGTACCGGCGCCTGATGGACGCCCTGGGCGGCACCCGCTACCGCCTGATCGCGCCGGACTACCCCGGTTTCGGCCACACCCAGGCACCTGACGACTTCGTCTACTCCTTCGACCGCCTCGCCGACGTGGTCGAGGGTTTCGTGCAGCGGATCGGCCTTGAGCGGTTCGCCTGGTACGCCTTCGACTTCGGCGGCCCGGTCGGCTTCCGCCTGGCCACCAGGCACCCCGAATGGATCTCCGGCCTGATCGTGCAGAACGCCAACGCCTACGACGAGGGCCTGTCCGACCTGGCGCGCACCACGATCCACGCCCCGGCGGAGAACCTGGGCGACCTGTTCACCCTGCCCGTCACCCGCGGCCAGTACGAGGGCGGCGCGTCGGACGTCTCAGCGGTCGCACCCGACGGATGGACCCTCGACCAGCACTTCCTCGACCTGCCCGGACGCCAGGAGGCCCAGCTCGCGCTCGCGCTGGACTACCGCTCCAACCTCGCGCTCTACGCCGGCTGGCAGGCATGGCTGCGCGACCACCGGCCGCCCACGCTGATCGTGTGGGGACGCGAGGACGCCTTCTTCCCGGAGGCGGGCGCGCACGCCTACCTGCGGGACCTGCCGGACGCCGAGCTGCACGTGCTCGACACCGGGCACTTCGCGCTTGAGGACAAACTCCCCGAGATCGCACCGCTGATCGCGGACTTCCTCGACCGCACGCAAGCGTGACGAAAGCCCCACGGTTGCCCGTGGGGCCCGACGATCATGAACGAGGATCCGGCAGAACGCCGGACCCTCGGCCACGTCACTCTGAAGAACGGCTATCGGCGGCCGGATGGACGGCCGTCGTCGTCGTCTCCGGAGCCATAGTCATCGGCGTAATCGGCATAGCGATCCGCCAGCTCATCGTTGAGGTCGTCGGCGTCGTCATTGCTGGAGTCGCCGACCCCGAGTTCGTCGCGAAGACGGTCAAGATCCGTGCCACCGCTGTTGTACTTCAGCTGGCGAGCAACCTTGACCTGCTTGGCCTTTGCTCGGCCGCGCCCCATTGGCTCGACCCCCTCGTGTGGGGTCGTCCCCGACCCCTCGTCGCTAACGCACCACACACTGACGCCGCCTGACTTTGGACGTCAGCCTATCGTTCGCCTATTACCGTACCTGTTTTGTGCCCAGCTCGGTACGTCGTATGGGCGTGGGGCGTCAGTGGCCCAGCCAAATGGCCCTTATACGCCCGACTTCCGACATTCTGCGCTCGGCTAGCCTATCCGCTGCCGCGGCCGGCGGAACGCCCTCGTCGGACGCGATCCCGAAGATCTTCAGAGTCGTGTCGTAGATCTGGGCCGCCTTCGCCCTGGCGCGTTCCATACTGAACCTCTCGATCTCGTCGGCGACCTGGATGACGCCGCCGGAGTTCACCACGTAGTCGGGCGCGTACAGGATCCCTCGGTCGGCCAGTTGCTTCTCGACCCCGGGGTGCGCGAGCTGGTTGTTGGCCGCGCCGCACACGATCCTGGCCCGCAGACCGGCCACCGTGGTGTCGTCGAGCGCGCCGCCCAGCGCGCAGGGCGCGAAGACGTCGATGTCGGACGTCGTGAGCGCCTGGGCGTCGGCGACCACCTCGACCTCCGGATGCTTCTGGCGCACCCGTTCGATCGCCCTCGGGTCGACGTCGCAGATCACCACCTCGGCGCCGTCCTCGCGCAGCAGGTCGACCAGGCGGTGGCCCACCTTCCCGACCCCCTCGACACCGACCCGCCGGCCGTGCAGCGACGGGGTGCCGAACACGCGTTCGGCCGAGGCTCGCATGCCCTGGAAGACGCCGAACGAGGTGAGGACGGAGGAGTCGCCGGCGCCGCCGTGGGCCAGGGTGCGGCCGGTGACGTGGCGGGACTCCCGCGCGACGATGTCCATGTCCTCGCTGTAGGTGCCGACGTCGCAGGCGGTGATGTAGCGCCCGCCGAGCGACTCGACGAACCTGCCGTAGGCGCGCAGCAGCGCCTCGCTCTTGAGCCGCGCCGGGTCGCCGATGATGACGGCCTTGCCGCCGCCGAGGTCGAGCCCGGCCAGCGCGTTCTTGTAGGACATGCCCCTGGCCAGGTTGAGCACGTCGGCCAGGGCCGCCTGCTCGTTCTCGTACGGGTAGAACCTGGTGCCGCCCAGCGCGGGCCCGAGTGCCGTGTTGTGGACGGCGATGATGGCACGCAGGCCGCTCTGCTCGTCGGCGCAGAAGACGACCTGCTCGTGGACGTCCTTGTGGGACGTGCCGAAGACGTCGGTCACGGTAGTGACTCCCTGTCCGGTCCACCGCTTCTTTGCGGCGGAGATCACTCTCAGAGTAGTAAGCCTCAACGGTGCACGCAGGTGCTCTTCGTGACACGATGCCTCCGTGCTGCCCTATGCCGCCTACCTCCGCGTCTATGAGCCACTGACCGCGTTCGCCGAGTCCGAGCGCAAGCTGTGGGCCGACTACGCCGACTCACGCGACCGTCCGCGCCGGGCGAACGCGCTCAATGCGGAGCACGGCGAGTCGGTCATGCGACTGCTCGGCATGCCCCCTCAGCCCGTTCCCGCTCAGGAGAGCCCCAACGCCTATCTGCGGCGTGTTGAGGACCGTTTGTACGTTTGCCCTTGGCAGACCCGGTTGCGCTCGTGGCTGGCGTTCTCACGGCTTCGTGGCGCCACTCCGGTGAAGCTGATGGACCGGCTCGTGCCGAAAGCCATCGCGGAGCAGACGGCCGACGACTTCGACCGGTTCAAGCGGCAGGCCGGTTCGTCCGCCTTGCGTACGCACATTCGCACCACGGCGTGGCATGTGCCGCCATCGTGGTTCGTGCCGTTTGATGGGAACGAGCGCTGGCTGGTGCTCGGCTCCTCCACCCCGGGACAGGACGTGACGACCACTACGGGCCGTAACCTCATCTACGTCACCTCCATGGCACAGGCCAGGAGGCGGGCCGCCCGCGCCCTCAACGTGCTGCGCAGGCATCTCGGCGACGTGTCGTCCAACTTCGACGTGGAGGACATCGCGCGGTGGCTGGAGGAGTTCCACCCGCACTCGCTGGTGGAACTCGACTACGGCGGCCTGGTCCACCTGATGAACGACGACGCCTTGCAGGCCGACCAGTCGGTTGCTGAGCTTTCGGCCGCTTTGACCGGTCTGGACACGGGTCAAGAAGAACTTGCCTATGCCATGTACCAGCGCGTCATCCTTCGGTGGAAGTCAATGCAACAGCTGGAATCTGCCAACTGAGCCCCAAAACAACCGTCTGACCTGCATGAGTAGGTCACGTCTCCCGGCTGCTCTCTTCTGCGAACTGAGTAGTTTGCCGTTTTCACTGCGATACCACGAACCGTGTCGCTAGAATCACCGAGCGTGACATCGCCACGGGGGCGGGCAGTTGGGTCAAAGAAGGGCTCGCCAATCGCTCTGCGTGGCGGTATGGTCACATCGGGTGATGCCGCATATGGCTCAGAAAAGCCGCACGCTCTGTGCCATAGGGGGACATCCGTGACACGCGCAAAAGCAGTCACAGGATCGCTAAGCCGGTCCACACGGAGGAGAGGCCGCACAAATGTCAGCTCGTACACCCGAGGCCGAGCCGCTGCTCACGCCCGCTGAGGTCGCGACCATGTTCAGGGTCGACCCCAAGACCGTTACGCGGTGGGCCAAGGCGGGCAAGTTGACGTCGATTCGTACCCTCGGTGGTCATCGGCGTTACCGGGAGACCGAGGTTCGCGCACTGCTGGCGGGCATTCCGCAGCAGCGTTCCGAGTAGTCGAGAGGGTCGTCACGAACCTCAGGGGGGTTGAGGGTGGACCAGGTACGCTTGCCCGGTCCACCGACGTGACGTCGCACGGGGAAGTTGGCGTCGCCCGCCCGGCGCCACTCTTCCCCCGCTACGCCAGCTGCTCCCTGGTGAGAAGTTCGAGCAGCCGGCCGACGTCGCCGTCGTAGGCGGCGGCGACGCCCAGCAGCGCCACCATGTGATCGACGAGCATCTTCTCCAGCGTCGGCCGCTCGACGTCGCGGTGTTCCAGCCAGTCGAGACCGGCCGTCTCCACGGAGGCGATCCACGAGCGCAGCGTGGTGCGCAACACCGGGCTCGGCTCGTCGACGCGCATCTGCTTCTGGATGAGGCGGAACAGCCTCCGGCGCACGCCGTCGACGATCTCCCCCACCTCGCCCGCCCGGTTGGCGGGCCCCCCGCGCAGCAGCGCGGCGAAGCCGGCGGCGTGCTCCTCGACGAAGTCGAAGTAACGCCCGAGGCCCGCGGCCAGCTCGTCGAGCGGCCTGCCGCCCCCGGTCGGCCGCAGCCGCGACTCCAGTTGCTCGGCCGCGCTCTTCAGCGCCGCCACGTAGAGCTCCTGCTTGCCGCCGAAGTAGTGGTAGACGAGCGCCCGTGAGGCGCCGGCCGCCGAGGCGACGTCGTCGATCGAGACGTCCTCGGCGTCACGGGTGCTGAACAGCTCCAGCGCAGCCGCCATGAGCTCTTCGCGACGGCGGTCCACACTCAGCCTTCGGCGTGCGGGGCGTGCCGTCTCGGCTGACTTCCCGGGTGTCACACCAGCACAGTATCCGACGCCGTGCCCAATAGCGGACGTGTGGCGAATGGGTCAATATCAGGCTTCCCTAACCCGAAGCCGTACCCTGCGGCTTGCTCGATCGTTTGGTGAGACAGGTGCCCATATCCGCATCGCGGGGGAGACACATGTCAGGACCGCCCGTCAACACTTCAACCATCGCCGAGCTCCGCGAGGTAGATCCATTGCCTCGGCCACGACCCACCATCCGCAACGTCGCCGAGCGAGCCGGCGTCTCCAAGTCGCTGGTCTCACTCGTGCTGCGCGGATCCCCGCACGTGAGTGAGCATCGGCGGCAGGCAGTACTCCAGGCGGCACGCGAGCTCGGCTACCGGCCGAACGCGGTCGCGCGCAGCCTGGTGGAAGGTCGTACGCATCTGGTCGGCGCGCTCGTCGCCGATCTGCACAACCCGTTCTACGCCGAGTTCCTGGACGGCCTGCAGGAGAGCCTGCACGGCGACGGGCTGCGCATGCTGATCGGGAACAGCCAGTGGGACCCGGCGTTCGAGGACGAGGCCGTCGAGGCCTTCCTGGAGCTGCGGGTCGACGGGCTGGTGCTCTTAGGCATCGCACCGACCAGCGAGACGCTGATCGAGGCGACCGCCTACACCCCGACCGTCGTCGTAGGGGAACGTGACATCGAGCTCGACGGCGTCGACATCGTGGTCGACGACGACCAGCTCGGCGCCCGTCTGGCCATCGACCACCTGGTGAACCTCGGGCACAAGCGGATCGCGCACATCGAGGGCCCCCGGTCCTCGCGCTGCGAGGGGTACCTCGTGGCGATGCGGCGGCATTCGCTGGCGCCGTACATCATGGTCGAGGCCGCGGACGCGAGCGAGGAGAGCGGCCGGGAGGCGGCGATCGCGCTGCTGACCCGCGACCCGCGGCCGACGGCCGTGTTCGCGGCGAACGACGAGGTCGCGCTGGGTGTGCTGGCGGCCGCGGCCGAGCTGGGGCTGCGGGTGCCGGACGACCTGTCCGTGGTCGGCTACGACAACACACACCTGTCGGCCTCCAGACACATCTCGCTCACCTCGGTCGACCAGCCGCGCCGCGCCATGGGCAGGTCGGCGGCGGCGCTGCTGAGCGACAGGATCGGCGAGCCGGCCAAGGGCGCCCGGCTGCGCGAGATCCAGCCCGAACTGATCGTGCGTCGCAGCACGGGACCCGCCTGAGGGGAAAGCAGCACGGGACCTGCCTGAGGGGAAATCTGCCGGTTGCGCTGCCGTTGCGGGCCTTCGTCGGGCGCCGCAATGGCACGGCGGGCCAATGTGCAGGTCTCTCGTCGGCAAGCCCGCCCAAAGCCTGGGTCAAGCCGTACGGCAGCGTCGCCGCACGGCGGTTTACTCGACAGGGTCATGCTAATTGTGGCCGAATCTGGTTCGGTCACGATCTGATCCGGGGGACAGTCATGCGTGATCCAGAACTGGTGTCCTGCGCCCAGCGCGCGGCGGCCGAGCTCGAACGCGCCTGGGGGCACTGGCGGGCGGGCAGGGGGCGGGGCACCGACGTCGGCGCCGAGTCCGTCGCCAGCTACGTGGCGCACTCCCTCGACCACCCGTGGGGCCGCCCCCGCGTCGTCCTCGGCCTCGACGCCGAGGACGCGCGGGAGCTGGCCGCCCTGCTGGAAAGGCAGGAGGTCGGCGAGCACGTCTGGTGAGGCGACGACCGACGCGCAGGATTCCTGGTCATACCGGCCTGAACGCGTGGCTTCACGTAAGTTGGAGCGCATGCGTGCTCTACCAGCCACCGTCCTCGCCGTCTGCGGCCTGATCGCCTCCGCGTGCGGCGGCACCGAGCCCGGTGGCGCCGCGGCAGGTCAGGCCGCCTCCTCCGCCCAGGGGCCCGGCAAGGCGTCCGTCCAGGACGGGCCGACGGAGACGGCCACGGCGCAGCAGGCGCCGCCCGGGGCCAAACCGCTCGCCGGCAAGGTCATCGTCATCGACCCCGGGCACAACGGCGGCAACTACCGCCATCCGGACGAGATCAACCGCAAGGTCAACGTGCTGACCCAGATGAAGGCCTGCGACACGACCGGCACGGCCACGAAGAGCGGTTACAGCGAGGCCGCCTTCACCTGGGACGTCTCCAACCGCATGGTGAAGATCCTCAAGCAGCGCGGCGCGACCGTCAAGCTGACCAGGTCGAACAACGACAGCGTCGGCCCGTGCATCGACAAGCGGGCCGCGATCGGCAACAAGGCCCATGCCGACGTCGCGATCTCGGTCCACGGCGACGGCTCGGACAACCCCTCGAACCGGGGGTTCCACGTGATCATCCCGAAGAAGATCAACGGGCCGGTCGACAAGGTCGTGGGCGCCTCGACCAAGCTGGGGATCGACGTACGCGACGCCTACCTCAAGGGCACCGGCATCCCCTACTCCAACTACATCGGCAGCAAGGCACTGGACTTCCGTAACGACATCGGCGGGCTCAACCTCTCGACCGTGCCGAAGGTCCTCGTCGAGTGCGGCAACATGCGCAACGCCATCGACGCGGCGAAGTTCCAGGACCCGAAGTTCAGGCAGCGGATCGCATTGGCGCTCTCGAACGGATTGCAGCACTATCTCGAAGCATGATTCCTCGCCCAGAGCTGCTCAGTGATCTTTCCGGCTCCTTCGAGCTGGCCTCGGGCGCGACCGTCGCCGGTCCCTTCGCGGACGCGGTACGTCGCGCACTCCCCCTTCTCGACCTGCGCCCGGGAGACTCCGGCGAGATCGAGGTACGCCAGGATCCCGCGCTCGGCGAGGAGTCCTACCGGCTGACCACCGGGTCGCGCGGCGTCGAGATCGTCGCCGGCGGGGCGGCGGGCGCGTTCTACGCGGCGCAGTCGTTGCACCAGTTGTTGCCGGACGCCTCCTACCGCTTCTCGGACAGGGCGTCGTGGCGGGTGCCCGGGGTGCGGATCGAGGACTCTCCGCGGTTCGCCTGGCGCGGGCTGCACCTCGACGTTGCGCGGCATTTCTCCACCAAGCGGGAGGTGCTCCGGCTGATCGACCTGATGGCCGCGCACAAGCTGAACCGGCTGCACCTCCACCTGGTGGACGACCAGGGGTGGCGGGTGGAGAGCAAGGCGTACCCGCTGTTGCAGGAGGTCTCATCGCACCGGCCGCGGACGGCCGTCAACTACTACCGGGAGCCGGAGGCGTACGAGGACATCCCGCACGGCGGCTACTACTCGCTGGACGACCTGGCCGAGATCGGGGCGTACGCGCGGTCCAGGTTCGTCACGGTGGTGCCCGAGATCGACGTGCCGGGGCACGCCTCGGCGATCCTGGCCGCCTACCCCGAGCTCGGCGCGACCGGCGAGCGCTACGACGTGCTCGACCGGTGGGGCATCTCGCCGGCGATCCTGTCGCCGCTGCCGCCGACGATCGAGTTCCTGACCACGGTCTTCGACGAGATCATCGGGGCGCTGGGCGAGGTGCCCTTCTTCCACATCGGCGGGGACGAGGTCGTGCTGGACCACTGGGCGCAGTCGGCGGAGATCACGGCCTACCGCGACTCGCTGGGGCTGGCCACGAGCCCGGACCTCCAGGCGTGGTTCCTGCGCGCGCTGGCCGACGCCCTCGCCGAGCGCGGCGCCCGTACGGTGGTGTGGGACGAGGCGTTCGTCGCCGGCGGGCTGCGCCAGGACACCGTGGTCATGCCGTGGCGCGGCATGGGCGTGGGACGGCGGGCCGCCGCGGCGGGGCACGACGTGGTGGCCACGCCGGTGTTCCCGCTCTACTTCGACTACGCCGAGGCGGCCTCGGCCGACGAGCCGATGGCCATCGGCGACACCACCACGATGGCGGACGTGGCCGCGTTCGACCCGGCCCCGGCCGACTGGACGGAGGAGGAGCGGGCCCGCGTGATGGGCGTGCAGGCGCAGCTCTGGACCGAGCGCGTGCCCGACCCGCGGACGGTCGACTACCGGCTGTGGCCGCGCTCGTGCGCGCTGGCCGAGGTGGCGTGGGCCGGCTCGGGCGGCGACGGGTTCGACGAGCGGCTGCGCGAGCACCTCGGGCGGCTGGACGCGATGGGCGTGGAGTACCGGCCGCCGGCGGGTCCGCGTCCGTGGCAGCGGCGGCGTCCGCACCGGCCGAGCGGGGTGAAGGTCACCGACGTGATGGCGCGGATCGACGGCATGACGCACGACGCGGAGTCGACCCGGCCGAGCGTCTGACCGCCGGTCACATCGGCGCGGGACGGTCGTTGAGGATTCGCTGGAACAGCGTGTGGTCCTGCCATTCGCCGTCGATGCAGATGGCGCGGGGGGCCATGCCGTACTCCTCGAAGCCCGTCCTGCGCAGGACCGCCTGCGAGGTCGTGTTGTGCAGGAGGGTGCCCGCCTCGACCCGGTGGAGGGCGAAATCCTCGTCGGCGGCCCGGCACGCCTCCAGCACGGCCTTGGTGGCCAGGCCCCGCCCGTTGTACTCGGCGTCCACCCAATAGCCCAGCGACGCGCTCTGGGCGGCGCCCCGGATGATGCTGTTCAGGTTCATCCGGCCGACCAGCCGGTCGCCGTCCATGAGCACCCACGGCATCACGAACCCGGCCGCACGGTCCACGGCCAGTCTTTCGAGGCGTGCGGCCTGGCCGGCGGCGGTGAAGAAGTCGTCCGGCCGGCGGGGCTCCCAGGGGCGCAGGAAGTCGCGGTTGCGCTGGTAGGCGTCGGCCAGCGCGTGCGCGTCGGACTTGGCTATCGCCCGCATGACGACGTCATCGGTGAGTTTCACCGGGGGATTGATCATGCGTCCCACGATAGGGGGAGCCCCTACGCCGTGCGGCCGATCGCCTCGGTGACGGAGGACAGGCCGTGGCGGCGTACGCGGCGGGCGAGCTGGCGGTGGATGCGGGAGGCCCACAGCGGGCCGCCGTAGATCCAGCCGGTGTAGCCCTGGACCAGGGTGGCTCCGGCCAGCAGGCGCTCCCAGACGTCGTCGACGTCCTCGACGCCGCCCACGGAGACCAGGGTGAGGCGGTCGCCGACCTTGGCGCGCAGCCGGCGCAGCACCTCCAGCGAGCGCCGCTTGAGCGGGCGACCGGACAGGCCGCCGGTCTCGCCGCCGTGCCTGATGGTGGTGTTGGTCGCGATGATGCCGTCGAGGCCCAGCTCCACGGCCAGCTCGGCGACGGCGTCGACGTCCTCGTCGGCCAGGTCTGGGGCGATCTTCACCAGCAGCGGCGTACGGCGCGGCGTCGCGTCGGCGACCTCCTTGACCGCGGTCAGCAGCGGGCGCAGCAGCTCGACCGCCTGGAGGTTGCGCAGGCCGGGCGTGTTGGGCGAGCTGACGTTGACCACCAGGTAGTCGGCCAGCGGGGCCAGTTCCCTGGCGGCGGCGACGTAGTCGGCCACCGCCTCCGCCTCGGGCACCACCTTGGTCTTGCCGATGTTCACCCCGACCACGACGGGCACCCCGCGGGTTCGGCGCAGCCGGCGGGCGGCGGCGCGGGCGCCGTCGTTGTTGAAGCCCATCCGGTTGATCACCGCCCGCTCCCCCACCAGCCGGAACAGGCGCGGGCGCGGGTTGCCGGGCTGGGCGTGCGCGGTGACGGTGCCGACCTCGACGTGGCCGAAGCCGAGCGCGGCGACCGCCTCGGCGCAGGCGGCGTCCTTGTCGAACCCGGCGGCCAGGCCGAACGGACCGGGGAAGTGCACGCCGAACGCGGTCACCCGCAGGACCGGGTCGTGCGGGGCGAACGCTCGGTGGAGCAGCCGCTTGAGCAGGGGCAGCCGGGCGAGCACGGCGAGGCCACTGACGGTGAGACGGTGCACGGCCTCGGCGTCGAAACGCCGCAAGACCTGCGTGAACACAAGGCGATACATCACGGGTCAGGCTACCAACCCGGCCTCGTGGGCGATGATCGCGGCCTGGACGCGGTTGCGCACGTCGAGCCGGGTCAGGATCGTGCTCACGTACGCCTTCACCGTGCCCTCCACGATGTGCAGCCGCCGGGCGATCTCCGCGTTGGACAGACCCGCGCCGAGCAGGGCGAGGACCTCGCGCTCGCGGTCGGTGAGCCCGGCGACGCGGTCACGGGCCTGGGCCTCACGGCTCATCCGGCCGCCCGCGAGCCGGGCGATCACCCGCTGGGCCACCTTGGGCGACAGGTACGCCGCCCCGTCGGCGACCGCGTGGATCCCGGCGATCAGCTCGCGCGGGTCGCCGGACTTGAGCAGGAACCCGCTCGCCCCGACCTCCAACGCCCTGGCGATGTAGTCGTCCTCGCCGAACGTGGTCAACATCACCACGGCCGTGGCGGGCGCCACGCGGCGCAGCTCGGCCGCCGCGGCCAGGCCGTCGAGCCGCGGCATGCGGATGTCGAGCAATGCGACGTCAGGGCGGTGGGCGAGGGCCAGATCGACGGCCTGCCGGCCGTCGCCGGCCTCGGCGACCACCTCCAGGGACGGGTCGGAGTCGAGGATCGCCTTGACCCCGGCCCGGATCATGGCCTCGTCGTCGGCGAGAAGTACGCGAATCACGCCCTCTATATTGCCGACATGGCACAAGTGAAGATTTACGGACGACGCGACGTGTGGGGCGGACGGCAGCGGGAGATCTCCGATCTGCTGCAGTCGTGCCTGGTGAGCGCGTGGGGCGTGCCCGAGGAGAAGCGGTTCCACCGGTTCCTGCTGCTGGACGCCGACGATTTCGTCTGCCCCGGGCGGAGCGAGAACTACCTGATCGTCGAAGTCGTGTGCTTCACGGGACGCAGTGACGACGCCAAGCGCGCGCTGATCCGGGCGATCTACGAGAAGTCGGATCTCGACCCCGAGGACGTGGAGATCACGATCATCGAGATGCCCAAGGTGAACTGGGGGATCCGCGGGGTTCCGGCCGACGAGCTGACGCTGTCGTACAAGGTGGAGGTCTAGCGTCAAGGGTGGCTTGGGGTGGGCGGTATGGTCCGAGTCATGAGCACTCACTATGACGTCGTCGTTCTCGGCGCGGGTCCCGGAGGATATACGGCCGCCGTCCGTGCCGCCCAGCTCGGGCTGCGTACCGCGGTCGTCGAGGAGAAGTACTGGGGTGGCGTCTGCCTGAACGTGGGCTGCATCCCGTCCAAGGCGCTGCTGCGCAATGCCGAGCTGGCCCACATCTTCCACAACGAGGCGAAGACGTTCGGGATCAGCGGTGAGGTCACCTTCGACTACGGCGCGGCCTTCCAGCGCAGCCGCAAGGTGGCCGACGGCCGGGTCAAGGGCGTTCACTACCTGATGAAGAAGAACGCCATCACCGAGTACGACGGGCGCGGCACGTTCCTCGACGCCAACACCCTCCAGGTGAACGGCGAGACGATCACTTTCTCCCACTGCATCATCGCGGCCGGGGCCACCACCAGGCTCATCCCGGGCACGCAGCTTTCGGAGCGGGTGGTGACGTACGAGGAGCAGATCCTCACGGAGGACCTGCCGCGCAGCATCATCATCGCGGGCGCGGGCGCCATCGGCGTGGAGTTCGCCTACGTGCTGCACAACTACGGCGTCAAGGTGACGATCGTGGAGTTCCTCGACCGGGTCGTGCCGCTGGAGGACGAAGAGGTCTCGGCCGAGCTGGCCAAGCGTTACAAGCGGCTCGGCATCGAGGTGCTGACCTCGACCCGCGTGAACGGCATCGAGGACACCGGCGCCTCGGTCAAGGTCACCGTCACCCGCGACGGCCAGACCCAGGTGCTTGAGGCCGACAAGGTCATGCAGGCCATCGGGTTCCAGCCGCGCGTCGACGGCTACGGCCTGGAGAAGACCGGCGTGCAGCTCACCGAGCGCGGCGCGATCGCCGTCGACGGCCGCTGCCGGACGAACGTGCCGAACATCTTCGCGATCGGTGACGTCACGGCCAAGCTCATGCTGGCCCACGCCGCCGAGTCGATGGGCATCATCGCCGCCGAGACCATCGGCAACGCCGAGACGATGGAGCTCGACTACGTGATGATCCCGCGGGCCACGTACTGCCAGCCGCAGGTGGCCAGCTTCGGCTACACCGAGGCGCAGGCCCGCGACCTGGGCTACGACGTCAAGGTGGCCAAGTTCCCGTTCACGGCCAACGGCAAGGCGCACGGCCTGGGCGACACGGCCGGGTTCGTCAAGATCGTCAGTGACAACACGCACGGCGAGCTGCTCGGCGCCCACCTGATCGGCCCCGAGGTCACCGAGCTGCTGCCCGAGCTCACGCTGGCCCAGCAGTGGGATCTCACCGTGCACGAGGTCGCGCGCAACGTGCACGCGCACCCGACGCTCGGCGAAGCGGTCAAGGAGGCGATCCACGGCCTCGCGGGCCACATGATCAACATGTGATCCGCCGCGGGATGCGCATCCCGGTGCCCGTCCATCGGGATGCATCCGGCCGGTCCGGCCTCGTCAGTTCCAGACGTACAGGGCCACGCCCAGCAGCGCCACGGCCAGCGCCGAGGCCCATCCGCGCAGGGTGTTCCAGCGGGTCCAGCGTGGCGCGTACGCGCTCCAGGCCAGCTCGCCCGCGTCGAGGGCGTTGTTCATCGGCACGTTGATCGCGGCCGTGACGACGAACGAGCCGAGGATGTAGGCCACGGCCGCCGCGAACGCGAGGACCGCGGGCCCGGTGGCCCCGGCGACCAGCAGGAACACACCGGCGAGCAGCGAGGCCACGGGCGCCAGCGTGAACGTCGACAGGAACGCCGGGTTCAGGATCTTCCTGTTGGCGCTGCGCATGGCCGCCGCCGCGGCCTCCTCCCCCACCGCGTCCAGGCCGGGCATCACCGAGGTGGAGAAGGCGAAGAACACGCCCGCCATCAGCCCGTTCAGGACCAGGGCGAGCACCGAGAAGACGACTGCGACTACGCTCACGCCCCCTATGATCCCGTAAGTCCGGATCGCGATGAGCGTCAAGCCTTCTGCCGTGCCCGCCCGGGATTCTCATTGAAGTTTCATATATTCCTGAGGTGTCTCTGAGACCGCGGGCACAGCGTGGTGCCCGTGCCTTCAACGAACGCGCAAAACCGCACCGCACGGTTCAGCGCCGTCACGGTACGCCTGGGGCTCTTCGCGCTGGTCGCGCTGGGCATCCTGGGCGCCGCCCTGGAGCTGGCCTTCGAACGCCACTGGCAGACCTGGCAGCAGTTCATCCCCTGGGTGGCGCTGCTGGCACTGGCGGCCGCGCTCGTGCTGCTCGCCCTGGACGCCTCCCGGCTCACGCTCAAGACGGTCCGCGGGATCGCACTGGTCGTGCTGCTGGCCTCCGCCTACGGCGTGTACGCGCACATCGCGGCCAACCACGACATGGGCGCCTTCGACCCGCGCTACGCCGACACCTGGGAAACCCTCTCGCCCCTCACCCAATGGTGGTACGCGCTGACCAAGTCGGTCGGCCCGGCCCCGCCGCTCGCGCCCGGCATGCTCGCCCAGAGCGCGCTGCTCCTCCTGCTGACCTCCCTGGCCCCCGCCAGGGCCAAGGAGAACGCCTGATCAGCCGCCTGATCAACCGCCGCAGACCGCCCGTACGTCGGCCAGGAGCCGTTCGGCGGCGGCCACCGTACGGGTGATCTCCTCCCGGGTGCCGCCGACGGACGCGAGCAGCGCCTGGGCCCGTTCGGCGAACCCGTCCGGCGCCGAGGGCAGCCGGCCGGTGGCGGCGACCATGCCCTTCTCGTTGATCAGCCAGGCTCCGTCGGCCGCGTGCAGGGCGTGGCAGGCGACGCCGATCGCGCGGAACAGCGCGCCGGCCGCGTAGACGGGGTCCTCGCCGACGGCGCCGTACCCGGCGGTCATGAGCGAGAAGCCGGCCTCCCACAGGCCCTGGACCAGCGCCTCGCGCAACGCGGGCGGGTATTCGGCGGTCTCGGCGCGCAGGGCCGCCAGCTCGCCGGAGCCGTCGGCCAGCACCTTGCACAGCGCCACCTCGCCGGCGTAGGCGTGGGAGTAGAAGCCCAGCGGGTGGCCCGGCTGGATGCCGATCTCGTAGCGTCCGGCGCGGCAGTCGTGCCAGACGCGGTGGACGCGGTCGAGGTCGCGGTAGATCCAGTCGACCCGCCGGCCGTCCACGGTGAGCCAGCCGCCGCCGTCGACCCACGGGCCCCAGCCGCCGGGCTCGGTCACCTCGGTCGGCTCGCCCGTCATCTCCAGGGCCAGCGCGCGCAGGTCGCCGACGGCGAGCGGGCCCCGGTAGTACAGGCCGAGGTCGTAGTCGGAATCGGGCCGGTGGGTGCCGCGCGCCCGGCTTCCGCCGAGGACGACGGCCACCACCCCGGACACTCCGGCCAGCCGCCCGGCGATCTCCCGCAGCCGCTCGTCACGCATCTGCGGCCCTCTTCACGTACGGCTCCAAGGCCGCCTCGTCGAGCCCAAACCGTATCCGGGCAACCATCCGGCCACCCTACCGATGAACGGCCGCCAACCTCATCTTGCATATTTCTGAACTACTCCGACATTTTTCGCGTCACACTCATGCACCACCCGGGTGTGTGACCCCCGAGACTGGAGAGACCGAAGTGGCTTTAGGTCGGAAACTCGTGACCATGGTCGTGCTGGCGGCCGCCGTGCTCACCACAGAAGGGGCCGTGGCTCAGGGCGAGACCCGCCAGGCCGCCGCCGTCACGGAGCCGGTGCCGGCTCCGCCCGCCGCCGTCACGCCCGCGGCCGTCGCCGCCACCGCCGAGCCCACCTGCATGCGCGTCAAGGGCGCCGAGGCGTGCGTGGGCCCGGACGGCAGCGACCGGCCGGGGATCTGGATCGAGGACACCCGCAACGACAAGCTGCACGCCGTCGTCGAGTACCACCTGAACGAATACCTCGGCACCAAGTACGTCATCCACAACCTCGGCGGCAAGGGCGAGATCCGCGGCAACCGCGAGATCGGCCGGACCGTGACCTTCCGGGCCGCCGTGTACGAAGGCAACCACCGCGTCCGGGTGGGCCGCTGGAAGACCGTCCGCAACCTCACCAAATACCCCGTCAAGCGCGACACCCGCGTCACGCCGGCCGGCGCGCGGGCCCGTTCGACGTTGTGCACGTACACCGGGGGCGGGGCCAGCCTGTGCTTCCGCGAGCGCGGCACGTACGTCTTCGCCTGCGACACCAGGGCCGACGAGTACCAGGCGCGCGCCGAGTACTTCGTGGCCGGCGACCCGACCGCCCGGTACGAGATCCACCAGCTCGCCGGCCTCAACACCTGCGGCAAGGCCGAGCACGGCGACCAGACGATAAGCATGTTCCGCGCCTCGGTCTACAACGGCACCCATCGGGTCGCTACGCGGCAGTACAAGTACAACTAGTTTGCAAGCGGGCTCGCAAGGCGGTTGAAATCGGTCCAATGCACAGTTCTGGTCATCGCCAGAGAGGAAGGAACCCCTCGATGACCACCTCCCGTACCGCGGCCGTACTGACCGGTGTCGCCGCCGCCGCCCTCGTCGCGCTCGTCTCCTCCCCCGCCCAGGCGGCCTCGGCCGCTTCCTGGGGCCCCTACTACGCCCCCGGGCAGGCCGCCAAGGCGGTGGGCTCGCTGACCGCGACCGGCGAGGACCACGCCGACCTGCCCACCGCCGGCTCGGTACGGATCACCGGCAAGCTGACCGACCGCACCCGCAAGGACTCGGCCTGCGGCTGGGCGGTGTTCCGGATCACCTACCGCGACGGGAGCAACCTGCCCTTCAAGGAGCGCAGCGTCCGGAACTGCTCCTTCGGCTCGACCAAGAAGTTCTCCTTCGAGTCCCACGACGTCTACCAGGTCGAGCTCAAGGTCTGCGCCGAGGGCCGGGGCTCCAAGCCGTCCCTGAACTGCCTGTACGCGGGCACCTGGAAGGTTCTCTACCTGTCGAAGTGACGCTTCGGGCGGCGCCCGTACCCGGGGGGATCCATCCACCGATCGGTGGATATCGCGGGCGCCGCTCTGCCGTGATCCTCAGATCATGACAGTCATCGAGATCGACGACCTGCGCAAGACCTACAAGAACAACCGGGCGCTCGACGGCGTCTCCCTGACCGTGGCACGCGGCGAGATCTTCGGGCTCGCCGGGCCCAACGGCGCGGGGAAGACGACGGTCGTGGAGTGTGTGTCCGGGCTGCGGCGTCCCGACGGCGGCAGGGTGCGCGTACTGGGCCTCGACCCGCAGGGCGACCGGCGCGCGCTGCTGCAGCGCGTCGGCGCCCAGTTACAGGAGGCCGCACTCCCCGACGGCATCAAGGTCGGCGAGGCCCTGCGGCTCTACGCCTCCCTGTACGACCATCCGGCCGACTGGCGGACCATCATGGACGAATGGGGTCTGACCGAGCGGAAGGACAGCCGCTTCGGCGGCCTGTCCGGCGGCTGGAAGCAGCGATTGTTCATCGCGCTGGCGCTGGTCGGCAACCCGGAGGTGGTCCTGCTCGACGAGCTGACCACCGGCCTCGACCCCGACGCCCGCCGCACCACCTGGGGCCTGATCCGGGCCATGCGCGACCGCGGGGTGACCGTCGTCCTGGTCACCCACTTCATGGACGAGGCCGAGGCTTTGTGCGACCGCATCGCGATCATCGACCGCGGCCGGGTCGTGGCCGAGGGCAGCCCCCGCGAGCTCATCGGCGCGGCGCGGGCCACCTCCCTGGACGAGGCCTACTTCACACTGACCGGGAGGGCGCGGGCATGAACGGTTTCACGCGAAACATGAAGGGTTTCTCCCGCGTCATCGCCGTCGAGCTCAGGCTGGGGTTGCGCGACCCGATGTCGGCCTACTTCGCACTGGCCTTCCCGCTCGTCATGCTCTGGGTCAAGCTGCGCGGCGGCGACCGGCCGCTGCCGGGTGGCGTCCGGCTCGTCGACGCCACCGTGCCGATGCTGACCGTCTTCGTCGTCGGGCTGGCCGGGCTGGTCGTCCTGCCCGCCACGCTGGCCCAGTACCGGGAACGCCGGGTGCTCAAGCGGCTGCGGGCCACCCCGGCCACGCCGTTCATGTTGTGCGGCGCCCAGTGGGCCGCGCACATGTTGCTGGCCGTGCTCGGGAGCGTGCTGCTGATCGTCCTCGGTGTGGCCGGCTGCGGGCTGAGCGCGCCCGCGAGCCTCCCCGGCGTGCTCCTGGCCTGGTTGCTCGGCGCGCTCAGCCTCGGCGCCGTCGGACTGCTCCTGGGCGCGCTGGCCCCCAGCGGCCGGGCGGCGACGGTGATCGGGCTCGCGCTGTTCTTCCCGATGGTGTTCCTGTCCGGGGCGATGATCCCGCGCGAGAGCATGTCGGGCTCGATGCGGGCGATCGGCGACCTGACGCCCATGGCGCCCGTGGTCCAGGCCATCCGCGACGGGTGGTCGACCGGCACGCTGCCGCCGCTCGCCCTCGGGATCATGCTGGCGGTCGGCGCCGTCGCGGGCGGCGTCGCGGTGAAGGCCCTGCGGTGGTGAGCCGGTGGGACCGGGTCACGGCGGCGCTGCCGTACCTGCTGGTGTTGTTGCCCGCGCTGTTCTCGCTGCTGCGGACGTGGCGGGTGGAGGTGCTGGCCCTGGCCCTGTTCGCGGCGGGCTGGCACTGGTTCGCGGTGGACCGCCGGCCCGGCTGGACCGCGCGGGCGTGGGTGGTGGCCGGCTACTTCGTGGTGCTGCTGGCGGTGGTCGCGGCGCTGGTGCGGATCGACACGGTGTTCACCGTGACCGGGGTCGGGGTGTTCGTCCAGTGCTTCGCGCTGCTGCCGGGGTTGTGGGCGTACGCGGGGGTGGCGGTGACGGTCGGGACGCTGGTCGCCGCCCGTCCTCCGGCCGGTCGCACCCCGGTCGAGCTGCTGGCCTCGGTCGTGGTCGGGGTGCTGGTCGCGTCCATGACCGGGTTCGTCTTCCAGACCGTCTCCGAGCAGAACGCCCAGCTCAAGGAGAAGAGCGCCAGGCTGGCCGCGCTCGCGCAGGAGAACGCCGACCTTCAGGCCCGGCTCCTGGTCCAGGCCCGCGAGGCGGGCGTGCTCGGCGAGCGGCAGCGGATGGCCAGGGAGATCCACGACACCGTGGCCCAAGGGCTGACCGGCATCCTCACCCAGGTGGAGGCCGCCGACGAGGCCGCCGACGACGTACCGGCGGTGCGCGCGCGGCTGGCGACCGTACGTGAGCTGGCCAGGGAGAGCCTGACCGAGGCCCGCCGTTCCGTGCAGGCGCTGCGCCCGGCGCCGCTGGCGGCGGCGCAACTCGGGAGCGCGCTGTCGGAGGTGGCGGCGGCCTGGTCGCGGGCCTCGGGGGTGCCGGCCTCGGTGTCGATCACGGGCGACGCCCGGCCGCTGCACGCCGAGGTGGAGAACACGCTGCTGCGGGTGGCACAGGAGGCGCTGGCCAACGTCGCCAAGCACGCGCGGGCCGCGCGGGTGGGGCTCACGCTGTCGTACATGGAGGACGTGGTGGCACTCGACGTACGTGACGACGGGTCCGGTTTCACCACCGGCTCGGAAGGCGGCGCCGGCCCCGAAGGCGGGTTCGGCCTGATGGCGATGCGGCAGCGGGTCACCCGCCTGGCCGGCGACCTCGCCGTCGAGAGCGCCCCTGGCCAGGGTACGGGGATCTCCGCTACCGTTCCGGCCATCCCCGCCGACCCGGGAACGTGAGCCATGCCGGTACGCCTGATCATCGTCGACGACCACCCCGTCGTCCGCGACGGGCTGCGCGGGATCTTCGAGACCGACGGCTTCGAGGTGGTCGGCGAGGCGGCCGACGGCGCCGAGGCGCTCGCGGTGGCCCTGCGCACCGGCCCCGACGTCGTGCTCCTCGACCTGCGCATGCCGGGGCCGAGCGGCGCCGAGCTCATCCGCCGGCTGCGCGAGCAGTGCCCCGGCTCGTACGTGCTCGTGCTGACCACCTTCGGCGACGACGCCGACGTGGTGCCCGCGATCGAGCAGGGCGCCACCGGCTACCTGCTCAAGGACACGCCGCGCGCCGAGCTGCGGCAGGCCGTGCTGGCGGCGGCCCGCGGCGAGACCGTCCTGTCGCCGGCCGTGGCCGGGGCGCTGACACGCCGCGCGCAACCGCCGGAGCAGCGCGCGCTGAGCCCGCTGAGCCCACGCGAGCTCGAAGTGCTCGGGCTCATCGCGCGCGGTGCGACCAACCGCGAGGTGGCCAGGAGGCTGTTCATCACGGAGGCCACCGTGAAGACGCACCTGCTGCACGTCTTCGCCAAGCTGGAGGTCAAGGACCGGGCGGCGGCCGTCGCGGCGGCGTACGACAAGGGCCTGCTCAAGCCCGCCTAGCGGGCCCGGCCGGATGAAAGTTTCAGCGCCGGTTGACGGGCCGGACGGCACGCCGCATGATCATGCTTGCCTCCTGGTCAGGAGGGGGCGTCGAGTCATACCGCTACCCACGGCGAGGTACCTCCGATGCCTGGCAAGATCCTGCCCCGGGCCGCGTGCGCGGCCCTGCTGACCCTGACCGCGCTGATCGCTCCCCCGGCGCACGCCGCCGACGTCACCCCCGTCGCGGTGACCGTCAACGCCCGCGCCGCCCTGGCCACCGCCCCCGAGACCGGCATCGGTTCCAACCATGCCATCTGGGACTCGAACCTGGGCACCGACCAGACCGCCGACCTGCTCAAGGACGCGGGCGTCAAGCTGCTGCGCTACCCCGGCGGCTCCTACTCCGACATCTACCACTGGGCCACCCACACCGCCCCTGGCGGGTACGTCGCGCCCGACACCGACTTCGACACCTTCATGCGCGGCGTACGGCGGACCGGCGCGCAGGCCATGGTGACCGCCAACTACGGCACCGGCACCGCCGAGGAGGCCGCGGCCTGGGTCCGGCACGCCAACGTCACCAAGGGCTACGGCGTCAAGTACTGGGAGATCGGCAACGAGAACTACGGCAACGGCCACTACGGCAGCGCCTGGGAGGCCGACGACCACGCCGACAAGAGCCCGGCCGAGTACGCGCGCAACGTCGTCGCGTACGCCGACGCCATGAAGGCGGCCGACCCGACCATCAAGATCGGCGCGGTGCTGACCACCCCTGCCAACTGGCCCGACGCCATCACCGCCGAAGGCGACGACGGGAGCTGGAACAAGGTCGTCCTGTCCCTGGCCGGACCGAAGATCGACTTCGTCATCCTCCACTGGTACCCCGGCGCCTTGGACAAGGCCGGGCAGATCCCCGACATGCTCCAGCTCACCCGGCAGCAGATCGCCGCGTACGCCGGGCCCGGCTCCGACCGGATCGGTCTCGCGATGACCGAGTTCAACACCGGCTCCAGCAGCAACGGCACGAACACCCAGCCCGGCGCCCTGGCCGCCGCCGACGCCTACGCGAGCCTGCTGGCCGGCGGCGTGTTCACCGTCGACTGGTGGAACGTGCACAACGGCATCGGCAACGTCACCCAGGTCGAGGGACACACCGACTACGGCGACTTCGGCCTGCTGTCCAGCGGGGTCTGCGACTCCGGCGGCAACGTCTGCGAGCCGCCGCTGAACACGCCGTTCGCGCCGTACCACGCGTTGCAGATGGTCAGCAGGTTCGCCCGTCCCGGGGACCAGTTCGTCAGGGCCGCGACCGACCAGCCCAAGGTGAGCGCCCACGCCGTCCGGCGGCCGGACGGCGACCTGGCCGTCATGCTGATCAACACCTCGTCGGACACGTCGTACCCGGTCGCCGTCGACTACGCGGGCTTCACGCCGGCCGCGGGCGCGCCGACCGTACTGACCCACACCAACGGCGCGACCGCCATCACCACCGCGACCACCGGCACCGCCACCGGCCAGACGCTCCCGCCGCTGTCGCTGACCACCGTCGTCCTGCACCCCGCCGCGGCACAGACGGGCCTTCCGGGCGCGCCCGGAAGGCCCGTGGCCTCGAACGTGACCGACAGGTCCGCCACCGTCTCCTGGCCCGCCGCCGCCCCCGGCGCGCGTCCCATCGTCAAGTACGAGCTCCACCGCCAGAACGGCGCCGTCAGCGAGCAACTGGGCGAGAGCGCCGGCACGTCGTACACGGTGGGCAACCTCAGGCCCGGCACCGCCTACACCATGAACGTGATCGCCCGCGACAGCGGCGGCGGCGTCTCCTGGGCCTCGCCGCCCCTGACCTTCACCACCGGCACCCCCGCCACCAGCTCGTGCGCCGTCCGCTTCACCGACCAGACCGACTGGGCCAGCGGGTACGTCGGCGCCGTCGAGATCACCAACAACGGCGCCCCGCTCAACGGCTGGACCCTGAACTTCGCCTGGCCGCGTCCGTGGCAGAGCCTGGGCAGCGGCTGGAGCGCCGTCTGGACCCAGACCGGCTCGAACGTCAAGGCCGTGAACGAACCCGGCAACGGCACGCTGGCGACGGGCGCGTCGGCCACGATCGGCTTCGTCGCCAACTACACCGGCCCCAACCTGCTCCCCACCACCTTCACCCTGAACGGCACAACCTGCACAACCAGGAACTAACGCAGGGGGCCGTCCTCCCCCGACGGCCCCTACACACCGCCCCCGCGCCGAACGCCCCCTCCGCCCCGGGCCGCCATCTGGGTGGCCCGTCAGGGGCCGGGGTGGGGCGGGCGGTCAGGGGCGGGCGGTCAGGGCGGGGGTCACCAGAGGATCCAGGGGCTTTCCGCGCCGCCGCCGAACGCCGGTGCGCCCGCCCGTCGCCACCGCTGGCGCACGTCGTGCTTGGTCTGCGTGTGCGGCGCCGTGGTGGTGAACGGGCCGCACGTGGCGACCTCCCCGTCCTTCCGCGGCGACATCCCCGAGCAGACGAAGGGCTGGGAGACGTTCCGGTCGGCGTCGGTGTCGAAAAGCTGTACGTGCACGTCCGACCGCACCGAACTCGCCCCTCTGATCCGGCCCATCAGGTAGAAGACGTCCCCCACCATGGCCATGCAGGGCGACATCTCGGTCCCGGTGCCGTTGCCCGTGGAGATCCACGAACGGCACTTCCAGACCGGCTCCGAACTCCGCGGCGGAGCGGTCTGCTTGTCCGTCCCCGGGTCCACGGTGTGCGGCGTCTCCGTCTTGCGGCCGGTGGGCGATCGACTCGGGTCGGCGGTACGTCCTGTCGAGGGTTTCGCCGTCGCGCTCGGCGGCGTCGACCGTTTCGAGACGGCCGGCTCCGGGGTCCGGGTCGGCTCCTTCGACGGCTTCGACGTCTTCTTCGGCGAGGACTTGAGCGCCTCCCCCTCACTGGCGGACGGAACGGGCGTCACGGGTGTCACGGGTGTCGCCGTCCCGGCCACCTCGACCGGCTTGGCCGCGGGCAACCCGGCCGCGTCGTTCACGGCGCCGGCATCCGGTGTGCGCCACGGCGCCACGACGGCCACCGCGACCGCGGTGAGCACGACGGCCGCGGCGGTACTCGCGACGACGACCGTTCTCCGACGCCCCCGCCCATCCCGTCCACCTCGCCCCGACGCCACCGCCCCCGCACGGCCGGGCCCTCCACCCGTACCAGGCCCCGCACCACGCTCTCCCAAGGCCCCACCCGCGCCGGGAACCGTCCCCGCCTCCGCGCGGGGCCCGCCGTCACCGGGAGCCGGTCCCGCGCCGGACGGGAGCCTCGCATCGGGAGAAGCCGGACCCTGCGCCCCACCCGCTGGTACGGGCCGCGCGGGCAGCGGCTCCGAGGTGGCCGCCGGCGCCTCCCCCTTGGCGACCGGCGGCAAGGCGGCCAGCCCCCTGAGCGACGGCACCGCCTCCCGTAAGGCCGCCGCCACCTGCCCCGCCGCGGGACGCCCGGCCGGATCCTTCGCGGTACAGGCCACGACCAGGGCCCACAACGCGTCAGGCATCCCGGGCAACCGCCGGGGCATGGCCATCGCGTGCTGCCGCAGCAGGGCCATCGGATGGTCGCCGACGAACGGCGGACGCCCGGCCAGCAACTCGTAGAGGATCAACCCGGCGGCGTACACGTCGACGGCCGGGGTCGGGGCGCCGCCGTCGGCCACCTCCGGCGACAGGTACGTGGGCGTGCCGATGATCGAGGTGGTCTGAGTCAGCCCGGGGCCGAGCACGATCCGGGCCACCCCGAAGTCCGTCAGCCGCACCTGCCCCGTGGGCCCGTCGATCAGGACGTTCCCCGGCTTGACGTCGCGGTGCACGACCCCCACCGCGTGCGCCGCCGCCAGCGCGTCGGCGACCTGGGCCATCAGCTCGGCGGCCGTCGCCGGCGGGAGCGTGCCGTGCCGCCGGAGCAGGCCGCGCAGGTCTCCGCCCTCGACGAGGTCCATCACCAGGGCGAGCCGCTCGCCCTCGATGACGAAGTCGCGCATCGTGACGATGTTGGGATGGGTGAGGGTACGCAGCACGTTGCGTTCCTGTACGAACCGCAGCACCAGATCCTGGTCACCGGTGAGATTGCTGCGCAACATCTTCACCGCCACGGTCTCCCCGGTCTCCCGGTGCCGCGCGCGCCAGACGGTCCCCATCGCCCCGGCGCCGATCTCGTCGAGCAGCACGTACCGGCTGCCCAGGAACGCCTCGGACCCGCCCGCGTCCATCGCCCGCCCTCCCCCGTCGAACAATGGGCATCACAATAGTCAGGAAAGATCCGGACGAGGAAGGTCAGCGCCCCGGCCCGGAACCCGGTGCGCCGTCAACCTCGTCCCACCGCCACCACACCGGCCGCTCAGACCTGCGCCTGCGCCGTGAGCAGCGCGTCGGCGAGGCCGGTACGGGCGTAGAACACCGTACGGCCCGCGCGGTGCGTACTGGTCAGCCCGGCCGCCCTCAACGCGGTGAGATGTTGCGAGACGCCCGCCGCGGAGAGCCCCGACCGCTGGGCCAGCTCGGTCGTCGAGGCGGGCGTGTCCAGTTCGGCCAGGAGCAGCGCCCGGGACCGGCCGATCACGGCGGCGAGCGCGTCCATGGGCGCGTGCCCGCGGGACTCCCACAACGTGCCGATGCCCCGGGCCGGATAGGCGAGCTGCGGCGGTTCGGACGGTACGGACCGGGTCAGCACCCGCGGCCACGCGAAGACCGACGGCACCAGGAGCAACCCCGCGCCGGTCTCGATCCTGGTGATGGGACAGTGTCGCTCGACCAGGTGAAGAGCGCCGCCGTCCCAGCGCACGGTGTCGTGGAGCCGGCCGAGCGTCCGGGCCGTGCCGTGCTCGGCCACCTGACGGCCCCGGTGGAAGACGTCCGCCTCCAGCACCGAACGGATCCGCGCCCAGTACGGCGCGATCGCGAGCTGCCAGTAGGCCTCGATCTCCGCGACGATCCGCGGCAGGTGCGCCTGGGGGTTGCGACGCAGACTCCGCAACCGGGGCGACAGCCGGCCGTCCGAATCGGCGGCCAGGAGGTCGAGGTCCCGCCGTACCTGTTCGGGGTCGGTGGCCTCGACGGCGGCCAGCTCGTCGGGCAGCTCGTGGGACGTGGTCGTCGGGTTGAGGAAATCGGGAAGATGCCCGGCGGACGGGATCATCTCGGCCAGCCAGCCGCGATCGAGCCCCGCCGCCGCGAGCCGGGGCCGCACCTGCTCGGCCCACCCGCGATGGGGATCCGGCACCGTGGCGCCCGCCAGCACCCTCCGGCTGGTGACGACCTCCCACATGGGTGAGACGGCGAACCGGGTCTCGGCCAGATCGTTCACCGAAAAGGCCAGCCGCGTCTTCATGCCACCTCCAGACGATTCGGTATGAGCTTAATCAGTGGACGCCTGCGTTTCCCGCCCGGCAACATCCCCGGAGCAGGCGTCCGCGAGCCAGGATGCCCGAACCAGAACAACCCGAAGGCGGTCACGCACATGTCTGTGGACAACTTCCCCGCCGCCGAGGCCGCGGTGACGGAAAAGGCCCGTCTGTTCCGCTCGCTCAGCGACGATTCCGTACTGGTCCTGCCCAATGCCTGGGACGCCGCCAGCGCGGCGGTGATCGCCGCCGCCGGCGCCACGGCGATCGCCACGACCAGCGGCGGCGTGTCCTGGTCGCTGGGCCGCGGCGACGGGCAGCACCTCGACCGGGACGAGATGACGCGGGCCGCCCGGCGCATCGTGAACGCGGTCGACCTGCCGGTGACGGTCGACGTTGAGGGCGGCTACGGCCCCACTCCCGAGGACGTCGCCGCGACCGTCCGCGCGGTGGCCGAGGCCGGCGCCGTGGGCGTCAACCTGGAGGACTCCCGGGCCGTCGGCGGCCCGCTGTTCGACCTCGCCGAGCAGAGCGCCAGACTGCGCGCCGCCAGGGACGCCGCAGCCGCGGCCGGTCTGCCGGAACTGTTCGTGAACGCCCGCACCGACGTCTACCTGTTCGCCGTCGGCCCGTCCGAGGCCCGGCTGGACGAGGTGCTCGCACGTACGGCCGCCTATGCCGAGGCGGGAGCCGACGGCATCTTCGTCCCCGGCCTCCTCGACCTGGACACACTCAGCACCCTCTGCGCCGAGTCCCCGCTCCCGGTCAACGCGATGGCCGTCGCCGGCGGCCCGACCGTCCCCGAGCTGGCCCGAGCCGGAGTACGCCGCATCAGCCTCGGCACCGCCCTGGCCCAGACCGCCTACACCGCCGCCCGCAGAGCCGCCGCCGAACTGCTCGGCACCGGAACCCTCGAAACCCTGGACGACTCCATGGACTTCGGCGAACTCAACGCCCTCTTCCACCACTGAACGTAAATACGAAAGCACGCACGAGCACTTATCCGTCGCCCGCGATTACCGGCCTGCATCGGATCGTTACGAGATTTCCCCTATCCCGTCGGCATCAGGCTCCTACTCTTTTCCCGGCTGTATCTTCCCGAGTAAGGAAACTGATGAAGCTCTTCTTCGCAGGTCTCGCGGCGACGGCCTCGGTCGTGTGCGCGGTGGCCGTACCGGCTCAGGCGGCGTCCGCGACTTCCGTGCAGGCCGCTCCGGCGGATCCGGTGAAAGCCCTGAAGGCCCAGCTGCTCCCCGGCAAAGGTGTGAAGATCAACGAATTAAGCAGCATCACCCTGGATTTCACCGTCAACGACCAGGCGATGCAGGTGAAGGTGAACACCTCCATGACCGGCACCCTGGCTTTCGGCAAGGGCGGCGTGGCGGCGGCCGACTTCCGTGTCCGCATGTCCTCCCGCCCTAAGGGGGACAACCCTCCCTACCGGGTCGTCGCCGAGGGCAAGAACGCCTACGTGACCAACGCCGGCATCGCCAAGGCTCTGCCGTCCGGTCGTTCCTGGATCGGGTCGCGGACCAGTGAGCGCAGAAACCCGCTCTTCGGGTCGGCCATCACGCCGGCGGATCTGAAGTTCATGCTCGGCAAGTCGTCCGAAGTGACCACCGGCGAATATCAGGGCACCGCCACACTGGCCGAATTCCGGCACGACAAGTCCGTCGGCTCGGGCGACGTCGAGTTTCACCTGTACTTCGACAAGAACAACCTGCTCACCCGTACGGTCGTCGACAGCACGACCAGCCCGGACGACGACAGCACGGCCTACGACACAATGGCCTTCCACACCGACACCAGGTATTCGGGCTGGGGAACCAGTGCGAAAATCGCCGTACCGGCGGCCGGCAAGGTCATCAACGAGAAGAAACTCGACACGAAGACCCGCAAGGCCGTCATCAAGGCCGGCTACCCGGAATCCGGCCCCTTCTGAGGCCGATCCTTTCTGGGGCCATCCTTTCTGGGGCCGGTCCCTTCTGAGGCCGATCCTTTCTGGGGCCGGTCCCTTCTGAAACCGGCCGCTTTCTGAGGTCAGCCCGTTCTGAGGCCGGGACCACGGCGGCGGATGCAAAAAAGCCCGCCCCGAGCGGAGCGGGGCGGGCTCTCGGCCGCGAGCCGTCCGCGGGCCCGGCTCCGCACTTCACGGGAGCTCGCGCCACGCGGACGACCGGCCGACGGGACGGTGACCGCTAGACCTCTTCGGCCACGCCCAGGTACATCACGTTCGGGTGCGCGGGGTTGAAGGCGATGGACGGCACCCGGTCGTAGGGGTTGTGGTTGATGATGACGCGGTTCTTACGGAAGTCGTACTTGTAGATGTCCGTACCGATCCCCGACCATCCGGTCCCGAAGTCGAAGTAGAGGACGTCCGAGTTCTTCGGGTGCGGGGCGAGCAGCGGCCCGTTGGGAATGGTGATCGCCTGGTCCTGGTCCACGACCGGGGTGAACTTCCTGCCGCCGTCGTCCGAACGGTAGATGTGCCGGCCGCCGGACGGCACGCCGGCCTCCAGCTCCGTCAGGTTGAGCCCCATCGCCCAGACGACGTTCCCGGCCGCCGGGGAGACCGCGGCGGTGAACACGCTGACCTTGTCGCCGTTGTCGGTCAGCCCCGCGGCCGAGGTCCAGGTGCGGCCGCCGTCGAAGGTGACGCGGGCGCCGATGTCCGAGGCGCCCAGCACCACGTGGTCCAGGTCGCGCGGGTCGAACACCGCGGTGTAGGACATACGGGTCTTGCTCGGCGTCCAGGCCGGCACCCCGACGGGCTGCCACGTGCGCCCGCCGTCCTGCGACTCGTGCAGCTGGCCTTCGAGGTCGGACGTACGCAGGCGGTCGCCGTTGCCCCGGTCCACGCCGAGCCCGATCAGGTCGCCGCCCGGCCCGGTGAGCGGCGTGGCGCCCTCGGGCGTGGCCAGCGAGAGGTTGCCGTCACGGTCCCAGGCATAGGCCTTGCCGCCCTGAGCCGCGACCAGCTCGATGTAATTGCCCTTCACCTCGTCGACCACGGTCCAGGTGCAGCCCGCGTCGTTCGAGGCCTGGAGCTGCCTGTTGGACATGGCCAGCAACTGGTTCGGCCGGTCCAGCGCGACGAGACCGGTGGTGTAGACGACCGGCCGTACCGGCTTGGTGGTGGGCGCGATCTTCTTGCCGTCGTTCCATCCGTACGTCATCGAACCGTCACCGGCGACCGTCTCACAGGACGGCCGGCTCCAACCGGAGCCGTCGAAACCGTCGCCGGAGGGCTGGTCCCTCGCTACGGCGGGCGTGGCGGCCGACAGGACCGTCAACGCGGTCGCAAGTCCGATGGTGAACGCCTTCTTCAAGACTGCCTCCCCGACAGGTATTGCCTTACGGGTTCGTTCCTATCGGTGAGCGCGATGCTCAGGCTAGGTCTGCCGGGCGGCAGATATACGCCAATGCAGGTATCTGACACACTGTTTGATCATGAAACCGGAGGACAACGCATTAGCGGCAGTCGGCGTCGACGCCGAGGACGAGCAGATCTACCGCGACCTGCTGCGCCGGCCGCGCGCGACACTGCCCGAACTGGCCGCGCACACCGGCCGCACCGCCGTGGCCCTGCGCCGGGCGTGCACCCGGCTTGAGTCGCTCGGCCTGGTCAGCCGCATGGCCGGCCGCCCGATCCGGTACGTCCCCACCAGGCCCGACGTGGCGGTGGCCGCCCTCATCTCCCGCCGCGAGGAGGGACTGGCCCAGGCCAGGCTGGCCGCCCTCGCGCTGCTGGCCGAGACACCGCGAACGGAGCACCTGGCCCCCGAGGAACTGGTCGAGGTCGTGCAGGGACAGGCGGCCGTGGTGCAGCGGTTCACGCAGTTGCAGCAGACGGCGACCGAGGAACTTCTGGTGCTCGACCGGCCGCCGTACGCGCAGGATCCCTCCCAGCAGAACGCCCCCGAGATGGAACGTCTCGCGCACGGCATCCTGGTACGCGGCATCTACGACGCCTCGGCCCTGGAGATCCCCGGCAAGCTGCGCCTCGCGCAGGAGTCGGCGGCGGCCGGAGAGCAGGCCAGGGTCAGCCCCGAAGTGCCCATGAAGCTGGCCATCGCCGACCGCAGGACCGCCATCCTGCCGCTCAGCGCCGACGCGTCCGCCCACTCGGACAGCGCGGTCATCGTGCACTCCTCGTCGCTGCTCGACGCGCTGGTCACCCTGTTCGAGGTCCTGTGGCGGTCGGCGCTGCCGCTGCCGATCTCCGACGCGGACTCCCGCCCGGCCGACATGCCGGATCCCGAGCTGTTCGCGCTGCTCGCGGCCGGGCTCAAGGACGAGTCGGTCGCGCGTCAGCTCGGGGTGAGCCTGCGGACCGTACATCGGAGGGTCAGCGAGCTGATGGACCGGCTCGGCGCCCGTACCCGCTTCCAGGCCGGCCTCCTCGCGGCCCGCCGCGGCTGGTGGGACCCGGACTCCTGACCCGCGGCTGGTGGGACCCGGACTCCTGACCCGCGGCGCACCGGACCTGCCGCCCGATTCCGGTCATCGCCCCGAACGCCTCACGGGCTACTGGTTCTGGCGGTCGTACAAGGTGGTGATCTGGACGGCCAGCTTCGTGAGCTCGTCCCGGACGCTCTGCGGCCCTTCCACGACGACGAGATCGCCCCAGCCCGCGAGCTGGCGGGCGATGTCCCGCGCGGTCGGCGCGGTGAGCGCGACACGAACCCGCTCGCCGGGCTCGCCCTGCCCGCCCTGCCCGCCTTGGGGGATCACCTCGCAGTGGCGGCCGAAGCGGTCGCGCAGGACGGGCAGGTAGCGGGCCTCGACGGTCGCGGTGGCGGTGGTCGTCGCACGCCGCGCCTCCATCGCGATGACGACCTCGTCCCAGGCCGCCGCCAGGTCGAAGCGCGCCGGACGCGCGGCCGGCTCCTCCATGACCTCGACGTCGTCGACCCGGTCGACGCGGAAGGTCCGCTGTCCGTCGGGGGTTCCGGCGATCAGGTACCAGGTGTCGTCCTTGTCGACGAGACCGTACGGCGCGACGACGCGCTCCCGTCCGGAGTAGGTGAGGCGGACCTTCCGGCGCCGGACCACCGCGTCCTCCAGCAGGTCGACGAACACGGGCCGCGTACGGCGGTGCTCACCCCACCGCGCCGGATCGACCACGACCGCGTCCGCCGCCGCCTCGGCCTCCTGCCGGAACGTCGCCGGCAGGGCGCGTACGAGCTTGCGCAGCGCCGCCTTGGCCTCCGGCGCGATCGCAGCGGCCGGACCGAGCAGCAGGAACAGCGCCCTGGCCTCGGACGCCTTGAGCCCCGACAGGTCAGTACGGGCACCGCCGAGCAGCGCCCAGCCACCACCGCGCCCGGCCTGCGGGTACACCGGGATGCCCGCGGCCGACAGGGCCTCCAGGTCACGACGGGCCGTGGCGACCGAAATCTCCATCTCGGCGGCGATCTCCGCCGCCGTCACCCGGCCGCGCGACTGCATCAGCAGCAGGACGGCCACCAGACGATCCGCTCTCACATGTCGACGATGCCACAAAAAGTGCTCATTCGATGAGCACTTTGCCTGGAAGTATCGATCTCACAAGCCACCGACCGAAAGGCCGAAAGACATGCTCCGCGGACTCACCACCATCAGCTTCTACGCCCAGGACGTCGCCGCCGCCCGCGACTGGTACGCCGAGTTCCTCGGCATGGGGGCCTACTTCCAGCGCCCCGAGCAGGGCGACCCGGTCTACGTGGAGTTCCGCGTCGGCGACTACCAGCACGAGCTCGGCATCATCGACGCGCGCTTCGCCCCGGAGGGCTGGAGCGCCGAGGACGGCGGAGCGATCGCCTACTGGGCCGTCGACGACCTGGAGGCGACCTGGGAACGGCTGCTGGAGATGGGGGCCAGCCCGTTCGACAAGCCGACCGAGCGCGGCCCCGGGTTCGTCACCGCCTCGGTACGCGACCCGTTCGGCAACATCCTCGGCATCATGATCAACGACCACTACATGAACGTCCTCGCGGGCCGGAAGGGCTGACCACGATGACCGACGACACCCTGATCCTGGACGACGCCGCCGCTTGGAAGGCATGGCTCACCGAGCACCACGAATCCGCCCGCGACGTCTGGCTGAAGATCGCCAAGAAGAACGGCAACGCGACCACCGTCACCCTCGACGAGGCCCTGGACGAGGCACTGTGCCACGGCTGGATCGACAGCCACCGCAGGGCATACGACGGCGACTACTACCTGCAGCGCTACTCGCCCCGCACCCGCCAGAGCCCGTGGTCCAGGATCAACGTCGCCAAGGCCGAGGCGCTGACGGCCGCCGGCCGGATGCGCCCGGCGGGCCACGCCGCGATCGAGAGCGCCAAGACCACCGGCCGCTGGCCCGCCTGACCCATGCCCGTCGAACCAGCGGACACGAACCCACGAACCCGGTCACCCCGCGGGGCCAGCCCGACAGCCGCCCCCCGCTCTCATACCTCAGGGACGGATTCACACTCGGCATCATCACGGGCCGCCTCGGCGAAGCGGCGGATGAGGTCGTTCTCCGCCGCGGTACGCCAGGCGAATGCCCAGGAGACCGGCGGGGCGTCCCGGATGGGCACGTAGGCGAGGTCGGGTCATGGGTAGAAGCGGGTGACCTCCTCCACCGTGGCGATCACACCCTGACCAGCGCCGACGACCTTGAGGATGTCCTCCCAGCTGTAGACCATGGGCCCCCGGGGGATCGGGCGCCCGGAAGGCGTACGGAAAGCCTGGAAGACCTCCTCCATCGACGCCTCCGCGCCCCCATGGAACCGAGCCGCAAGGTCCCCGAGACACCGCGGGCTGCGGCCGACACGGACGCGATCCCGTCCGTGATCTGGCAGTACCCGGCGCTGAGCTCCCGGTAGAGCTGCTGGCCGAGTGGCGTCAGGCATACCCGACCGCGGGGTGCGTTCGAAAGCTGGGCGCCGATCTGGCGTTCCTGTTTCTGAATCGCCTTGGTGATCCGGGCCGGGGTGACGTGCAGCCGATCGGCCGTACGGGCGAAGTGGAGCTCTTCGGCCAGCGCCAGAAAGATCTCAATGTCGCGCAGCTCCACGCCTCCCCCTCACGTTGCCTCTGGGGTTAATTCGGCCTTGCGCATTTTGTCATTGCTTCGGGCCATTCAGCACCGGATCCCTGGTCAGACGCAATGCCACAGCCGAGGCCCCGGCGAACTCGGTGATGCCTTCGACCACGGCACCGATCTCGGGAAGCTCGTAGCCGGCAGGCATTCCGACGATCTCCACGAGTCCGATCGCGTCAGGTCACTCGCGTCCCGACCGGCAGAGCCTGACGTGTCGCGATCCAGGCATGGGGGGCTTCACTGGGCCTGGTCGTCTACCACCGTCCACCGACGTCCATGTTCAGCTCTGGCCGTTGTCACGCATTTGGTCACTCAGGCACGCTTCGCGCTCTGTCAGGGGCGGATCTGCCACGAGAGCAAGCCAGCGAATGATCAGGGGATGCCGGGCCGCCGAAACGGCCATAGAAGCCTGTTTAGAGATGCTATGTCCTGACGTCAAAGCCAAATTGGTCTCGTGATAGGCGCTCTCAGGCGCGTAATGCTCACAGTTCCCGCCCGCCGAAGTTGATGAGTACCACTGAGTTCCTCAGGATGGACCTCGCCCCGGACTAACCGCCCACCCATGGACATATGGGCAGTTACCCCTGGATGATTCCTCCATGAAGATCAAGAAACTGCTCCCCGCCCTCGCGGCGTCTGTCCTTGCCCTGTCTCTGACCAGCGCCCCGGCGCAGGCGTCAGCCGCGACAGGTTACGTGGTCGCCGTCACCGTGGGCGGCGGAAGCGTGTACGGCGAGGCCCACCTCGGCCCGAGCGGCGGGCGGACGTACCTGAAGGTCCAGGACTTCACCGACCTCGGCAACTGGCGCATCAGCGGCAGCATTGAGAAGTACTACCGCGGCGAGTGGGTCCAGGTCATCGCGTGCACGGCGAAGGACACCTACTCGACGACCTGCTACGCGAACATCCCCGTGGGCACGCTGGTCAGGTCCCATGTGTGGGCGTTCCTCAACAACACCATCCGCTACCACGGCTACAGCCCCTCGACCCGCGTCTGACGAATGCAGTGCGGCCCCAGCCTCCCGGCGGGGCCGCACAGTCAGGCAACACCCCGCGAAGCGGGGCATGGGCGCGTGTAGTGCGAGAAACTCGCACCATGGCCAAGCTGACCATGACATCACGACGATGGGATGAACTCACCGCGCTGCTGAAGGACGAACAACGGCTTCAGGCCGAATACCCGAAAGTGGCGGAGTATTTGGACATGGCAGCAAGGCTGAGGGGAACCGGCGACTAGCAAGCCGACGCACAGTTTGAGCTTCCCCCTGTAGCACGGACACCTGAGGTGAGGTCACTCCACGGTGTCTGACGGCCTGTAGAGGCCCTCGAACGTGACGGGGCTGTGCATTCCGATGCTG
>NZ_BMRC01000035.1 GCF_014648435.1 Nonomuraea spiralis | reverse complement strand
TGGCCGTAGCCGGGCTGGGAGTACTGCTGGCCGGAGGACTGCGGCTGCTGACCGTAACCCTGCTGCTGACCGTACTGGGCGTCCTGCCCATAGCCCTGCTGCTGGCCGGAGGAGGGCTGCTGGCCGTAACCCTGCTGGCCGTACTGCTGCTGCTGGGCCTGGCCCTGCTGGCCGTAACCCTGGTCGTAGCCCTGCTGCTGGCCGTAACCCTGCTGACCCGAGGCGGCCTGCTGGCCGTACTGGTCCTGCTGGCCGTAGCCGGGCTGGGAGTACTGCTGGCCGGAGGACTGCGGCTGCTGACCGTAACCCTGCTGCTGACCGTACTGGGCGTCCTGCCCATAGCCCTGCTGCTGACCGTAGCCCTGCTGACCCGAGGCGGCCTGCTGGCCGTACTGGGGTTGCTGGCCGTAGCCCTGCTGCTGGCCGTGCTGGGGTTGCTGACCGTATTGGGGTTGCTGGCCGTAGCCTTGTTGCTGCTGTCCGTATTGGGGCTGGCCGTAGGCGTCGTCCGCCCGGTAGCCGACCACAGTGACGTCCGGGTCGGGCTCACCGGGGCGACGCCCTTGGTACTGCCCGTACTCCGAGGGGTTCTCCCCGGAATCGTCCTGTGGATACGGCGGCTGTCCGGTGCTCACCGTGTCACCTCGCTTCGAGTGCGCATGTGGCACGTGTCAGGACACATGCCTGTGCTGCCCAACGTATCGACATAGGTATCAACAATCACCTTTCCATGTGGTCAAGGTCCGCGTCACCCGATGTCAGATGCAGCAGCATGCGGGTGTTGCCAAGGGTGTTCGGCTTGACGTGTTCCAGGTCGAGGAACTCCGCCACACCCTCGTCGTACGAGGCCAGCAACTCGGCGTAGACCTCGGGTGAGACCGGTGTGCCCTGGATGGGGCGGAAACCGTGCCTCGCGAAGAAGTCGACCTCAAAAGTCAGACAGAATACACGCCGCAGCCCCAGATCCTTCGCCTGCCGGACGAGCGCCGAGACGATCCGGTGCCCGACCCCCGCTCCCCGGCACGCCGGATCGACGGCCACGGTACGAACCTCGGCGAGATCCTCCCAGAGAACGTGGAGCGCGCCGCAGCCGACGACCTCCCCACCCCTCTCGGCCACCCAGAACTCCTGGACGTCCTCGTACAGCGTGACCGTGGCCTTCTCCAGGAGCCGCGGCCCCGCGCCCGCGTAGGTGTCCACGAGACGCCTGACCGCGCGCACGTCGGGCGTGCGCGCGCGCCGGACCACGACCGCGGTCTCGGGGACTGCCACTTCGGCCACCTGCTCCATGGCTATCCAGGGTACAGATCTCATTACGGCTCGGCCCTAAATCCCACGTCTCGGGCATCTCATCACATCTCGTGGTCACGCAAACACGGTCTGACTTGGAGCTTTCCTCCAGTCCTCGACCTCCAGAATTTTGGACAAACAGGGCAGAAGCCCGCTTCCGTACGGCTACTCACGAGACCACCTTGTGACCCTTCAGTTGTGAAACCTCTACAGAGTCGGCAGTTCCGGTTGAGCGCGAACCCGGAGTGCATTAGTGTCCAGCGACGATGTTCTCCGCGTAATGCGCGCGGAAAGACACGCCCAATTCCCGCGAGGGAAGCCGGGGAACCATCGGTGGCGAGCACCTCGCGCCACCACTTGGGGTGAATCCGATCATCTCGGTAGGGCTGCTCCGGCCCGAACCCGTCAGCTAACCCGGCCGGCGTCGATGAGAGGGGCTTGGTTGGTGAAGCGCACGCTCGACCGTGAGGGGAAGCCGGCGGGCAGACACGCCCGCCCCCGGGAACAGGCCAGGCGCTCCCGTCGCCTCGGCGTCATCGGCGTCTCCGTCGCCGCGCTCCTGTTCGCCGTCCCCGTCGGTTCTGCGGCCGCCGACCCGAAGCCGCCGCTCTCCGAGCTCGCCGACAAGGTGGAGAAGCTGCACGAGGAGATCGAGACGCTGTCCGAGGACTACAACGGTCAGCGCGAACGACTCAAGGCCGCCCAGAAGGCCAACGACTCCGCCCAGAAGACGCTGGCCAACAGCGAGTCCGACCTGGCCGCCAAGCGCGCCAAGGCCACGCAGCTCGCCCAGAACGCCTACATCACCGGCGGCCTGGACCGGGCCCTCGCCTTCGCCCAGTCCGACGACCCCGAGACCTTCCTCGACCGGGCCGCGACCACGTACGCGCTGGAGCAGCAGCAGGGCGAGGAGGTCAACCAGCTCGCCCAGGCCATGGAGACCGCCGAGCGGGCCAGGGCCGGCGCCAAGACCCGCATCGCCGAGGTCCAGAAGATCGTCAGCGACCTGGAGAGCAAGCGCTCGAAGATCACCAAGCTGGTCTCCAAGGTCGAGGGCAACCTCTACCGGCGGGCCATCGGCGAGGCCGGCCGCCCGGGCTCGCGCGCCGTACGGGTCAACCTGCCGGTCATCGGCAGCGGCAAGGCCGCCCAGGCCGCCAAGTGGGCCCTCACCCAGCAGCTCAAGCCGTACGTGTGGGGCGCCGAAGGGCCCAGCTCCTACGACTGCTCCGGCCTGGTGATGGCCGCGTACCAGCGTGTGGGCATCTCGCTCCCCCACTACACCGGCGACCAGTGGACAGCCGGCACGCACGTCTCGCGTGACCAGCTACGTCCTGGCGACCTGGTCTTCTTCTACACCGACCTGCACCACGTCGGCATCTACATCGGCGGCGGCATGATGGTCCACGCCCCGCAGACGGGCGACGTCGTCCGGGTCGCCCCGATGGGAAGGCGGCCGTTCGCCGGCGCCGTCCGCATCGCGGACTGACCGGACGGACGTTCGCGACGCGAACCGAGCGGGGTGTTCGCATCACGGAACGCGCCGGGCCCGTGGCCCGGCGCGTTGCCCGATGAAGCCGCTAGATGAGCTGGCGGCGCGCCGCCCAGGCCACAGCCTCGATCGCCGTGGCCACGCCGATCCGGTCGCAGATGCACCTCAGTCTCCGGCGCACGGTCCTTCCGCTGATATCCAGCCGTCTGCCGACCCGGTCGACGGTAACTCCTCTGGCCAGCTCGGCCAGTAACGCCAAATCCGCATGGCTCAGCTCTACGCCTTCAGTGAGCACATCCACCGGGAGCCCTCCCCCCAACAGCAGAACTCGGACCTTTCAGTCGGAGCAAAGCCGCTCGTCTCGGTGAAGGTAAACGCATCCTGGAAAGGTCGTCAAGCGTGACAATGGCCGCCCTTGACCAGTGCTATTGACATGATCGCTTATATGTGACGTACTCGCCATATGTCGGCACGTCACGGCCCACTATGCACGGTCCAAACGATCTTTTCGGAAAGCCGGGCCCACAGTCGATGAACGCTACCGATCTCTTGGGTTTTGATCCCTCGGATCCGCAATTTGTGCGCGATCCGTACGACCGATATCGCGAGCTTCGAGCCGCCGGACCGATCTTCGAAACGCGCGGCGGGCTGCTCGTCGTCACCACATATGAACTGTGCGCGGCCGTGCTGCGCGATCCGGGGTTCGGTCACGGAACGTCCGCGCCGGCCGGCGAAGAGCCTGGTCAGCCGGGAAGGTCATTCCTGCTCATGGACCCGCCCGATCACACCCGGTTGCGTGCACTGGTCAGCCGCGCGTTCACCCCCCGCATGATCGAACGCCTCCGGCCCCGGATCGAGGCGATCACCGCCGACCTGATCGGGCGTCTGCCGGAGGAGGCGGACCTGATTTCCGGCTTCGCCTACCCGCTGCCGGTGAAGGTGATCAGCGAGATGCTCGGGGTGCCGCCCGAGGACCACGACCGCTTCCGCGGGTGGAGCGAGGCACTTGCCCGCGGACTTGACCCGGTGCTGACAGACGCCCTCAGATCGGAAACGGACCGTTCCAGGATCGAGTTCCGCGACTACTTCCGCGGCCTCATCGCGCTCAGGCGCGAGCGTCCCGGCGAGGACCTCCTGAGCGCCCTCGCACACGTCGAGGAGCTCACCGAGGCCGAGTTGCTGGCGACCTGCGTGCTGCTGCTCGTGGCCGGCCACGAGACCACCGTCAACCTCATCGCCAACGGCGTGCTGAACCTGCTGCGGCACGGCCTGCTGCACCGCGCCGCCGAGCGGCCGAGGGAGGTGGTCGAGGAGGTGTTGCGCTTCGACCCGCCGGTCCAGCTCACCTCCAGGATCGCGCTGGAGGACAGGGAGCTGGGTGGGTGGCCGGTGCCCGCGGGCTCGGCCGTGCTCGTCCCGATCGGCGCGGCCAATCGCGACCCGGCCGCGTTCCCCGATCCCGACCGGTTCGACCCCGGCCGCGAGCCGGGGCGGCACCTCGCCTTCGGGCTCGGCGCGCACTTCTGCCTGGGGGCGACGCTGGCCAGGATGGAGGGCGAGATCGCGCTGTCCGCGCTGGCCGCGGCGGCGCCCAAGATGGAGGCCGCCGATCCGGACCCGCCGTACAAGGAGAACGTGGTGCTGCGCGGCCTCGCCCGGCTGCCGGTACGGCTCAGGCGGTAGCGTCGTAACGTTCGCGGGCGGCCTCGACGTCCTCGATGTACTCCTCGGCCCAGCTCTTGATGGCGGCCACCAGCGGCATCAGGCTCTCGCCCAGCGGGGTGAGCGCGTAGTCGACCCGCACCGGCACCTGCGGCGTGACCCGGCGCGCCACCAGGCCGTCGCGTTCGAGGCCGCGCAGGGTCTGCGTGAGCATCTTCTGGCTGACGCCCGCGATGCGCCTGGCCAGGTCGCTGTAGCGGCACTCGCCGCGGGCCAGCGCGCTGAGCACCAGCGTGACCCATTTGTCGCTGAGGCGGTCGAGCAGCTTCCTGGAGGGGCATTCGGCGAAGTAGGCGTCGAAGGCCAGCCTGGCCTGGTCACGCCGCTGCGCCGCCGTCGTCGTCGCCACCGGGTCTCGCTCCTCGCCGTATGTTACGCACCTTCAGGTGCCTTCTTACCAGGAGAGAGTAACCCCTCCTAGGGTCACGGCCATGACGAACATGCGTGCGATCATCGGCGGTTCCGGCGCCCCCCTCCTGGTGACGGCCCCGGTGCCGGAGGCCGGGCCCGGCCAGGTACGGATCAAAGTGGCGGCGGCCGGGGTGAACCCCTTCGACCTGGCCGTGGCCGCCGGGGCGCTGGTCACGTACGGGCTGGCCAGGAAGCGGGACTCGTACGGGATCGGCTTCGACGTGGCGGGGACCGTGGACCAGGTGGGCCCGGGGACGACCTTCGGCGTGGGCGAGGAGGTCGTGGGGCTGTGCGCGCGGCTGGAGCTGCCGTACAAGGCGCAGGCCGAGTACGTCGTGCTGGACGCCTCGGCCGTGGCCCGCGCCCCCAGGAACGTGAGCGCCGCCCAGGCCGCCACGTTGCCGCTCAACGGGCTCACCGCCTGGCAGGCCCTCGACCGGACCGGCGTCGGCCCGGGCGGCACGCTGCTGGTCACAGGCGCGGCGGGAGCCGTCGGCGGCTACCTGGTCGAGCTGGCCGCCGAGCGCGGCATCCGGGTCGTGGCCACCGCCGGTGCCGCGGACGAGAAGCTGGTACGGGACTTCGGGGCGGAATGGTTCGTCCCCCGCCAGGAGGAACTGGCCGAGGCCGTACGCGCACTGGTCCCCGGTGGCGTGGACGCCGTCGTGGACGCGGCGGTGCTGGGCCTGCCCGCGCTCGACGCCGTACGGGACGGCGGGGCGTTCGTGGCGTTGTCGGCCGGGGTCGCGCCGGTGGCGCTGCGCGGGACCGACGTGGCCACCGTCTTCTTCCGCTCGGACGCCTACCAGCTGGCGGAGCTGGTACGCCTGGTCGAGGCCGGCCGGCTGACGTTGCGGGTGGCCGAGACGTACGGGCTGGACCAGGTCGCCGAGGCCCACGCGCGCCAGGCGGAGGGCAGGCTGCGCGGCCGTCTGGTGTTGCTGCCCTGACCGCCCCGCGTGTCGGACGCGGGGCGGCGGGCGGCGGCTCAGTGAGTGGGCTTGACCAGCGGGAACAGGATGGTCTCGCGGATGTTCCTGCCCGTGAAGGCCATGATCATCCGGTCGATGCCGGCGCCCATGCCACCCGTGGGCGGCATCGCGTACTCAAGGGCCTGGAGGAAGTCCTCGTCGAGCTGCATGGCCTCCAGGTCGCCGCCCGCGGCCAGCAGCGACTGCTCCACCAGCCGGTGGCGCTGGTCGATCGGGTCGTTGAGCTCGGAGTAGCCGGTGCCGAGCTCAGTGCCGAACCCGATCAGGTCCCACTTCTCGGTGAGCAGCGGGTTGTCGCGGTGGAGGCGGGCCAGCGGCGAGGTCTCCAGCGGGTAGTCCATGACGAACGTCGGCTGGACGAGGGTGTGCTCGACCAGCGCCTCGAAGAGCTCCTGGACGAGCTTGCCCGAGCCCCACTTCGGGTCCCAGTGGACCTCGCGGCGGTCGGCGATCCTCCGCAGCTCCTCAAGGGTGGTCTCGGTCGTGATCTCCTCGCCGACCGCGTCGGACACCAGGTCGTAGAGCCTGACCCGGGGCCACTTCTCCATCCCGAGGTCGATCTCGACACCGTCGTGCACGACCACGGACGTGTCCAGGGCGGCCATGACGGCCTTCTGGTACATGCGCTGCGTCAGGTCGGCGATGTCGTTGTAGTCGAGGTAGGTGCCGTAGGCCTCGAGCATGGTGAACTCGGGGTTGTGCGTGGAGTCGGCGCCCTCGTTGCGGAAGTTGCGGTTGATCTCGAAGACCTTCTCGATGCCGCCGACCACCAGCCGCTTGAGGTAGAGCTCGATCGCGATGCGAAGGTAGAGCTCCATGTCGTAGGCATTGATGTGGGTCTTGAACGGCCGGGCCGTCGCGCCGCCGTGGATGGGCTGCAACATCGGGGTCTCGACCTCGAGGTAGCCCTCCTCGTGCCAGAAGTCGCGCACCGCGCGCACGGTCGCGCTGCGCACCCGGGCCATCTTCCTGGCCTCGTCGTTGACGATGAGGTCGACGTAGCGCTGGCGCACCCGCGCCTCGGGGTCGGTGAGCCCGACGTGCTTCTCCGGCAGCGGGCGCAGGCACTTGGCGGTGATCTGCCAGCTGTCGGCAAGGATCGACAGCTCGCCGCGGCGCGAGGTGATGACCTCGCCGATCACGCCGACGTGGTCGCCGAGGTCGACGTCGCGCTTCCAGGAGGCCAGGGACTCCTCGCCGACCTTGTCGAGCGAGATCATGACCTGGAGGTCGTCGCCGCCGTCGCGGAGCGTGGCGAAGCAGAGCTTGCCGCCCACGCGGTTGAGCATGACGCGCCCCACGACCGCGACCGTCTCGCCGGTGGCGGTGTCGGGCTCCAGGCCCTGGTGTTTCTCCCTGACCTCGGCGTTGGTCGCCGTACGTGGGAAGTTCACCGGGTAAGGGTCGACGCCCTCGCTGCGGAGGCGGTCGAGCTTTTCCCTCCGGATGCGCATCTGCTCTGGAAGTTCCTCGCTCACAACAACAAAGCGTAGGGGATACGGCGAACTGCAAGCGCTCGTGACGGTTCCCTGCAGGGGCGCTGCAAGGACCCTTTTGTACCAATGACTCACGAGCTCAGGGGGTAGCCGGCAGGGAGCCGGCCCGAGGTGAGCTCCGGGAGACATCATGATCAGGAAGATCGCGACGGGCATCCTCGCCATCGCCGCCACCAGCGCCGTGGCCCTGTCGCTTCCTACGGCCGCCAGCGCCAGCACGGCCGACTTCGACGACTACTCCGGCTCCTGGGGCCCGGTGTACGCCAAGTACCACCTGGCCAAGGCTCAGGGCCAGGTGAGCGTCGAGTGGGACGACGACGAGTCCAACGAGGTCCACGTCAGCGGCAGGCTCTACGACCTGGACGACCGTGACTACGACGAGGGCGGCAAGTGCGGGTACGTGAAGTTCCAGGCCGAGGACTCCGAGGGCGACTGGTCCACGGTCTACACCAAGAAGTACTGCGGCTTCCCCGGCTACAAGAAGTTCCACTTCGAGGAGAACGACGTCTTCACCCTGCGGGCCAAGGTCTGCCAGGTCTCCGAGCAGGGCAGCTTCGCCACGAAGTGCGGCCCCTGGAGCTACCTCTACACGGCCGAGGACGAGTGATCCCGGCAGGTGACACCACGACCGGCGAGCGGCCCCCCATCCCGAGCGGGGGGCCGCTTGTCACGTTCTACCGGTTGTCACGTTCTAAGCGGTGTTTCGGTGATAAATCAGGCGCAGGCCGATGAGGGTCAGCCACGGCTCGTGCACGTCGATCGAACGCGACTCGCCGACCACCAGCGCCGCGTGCCCGCCGGTCGCCACGACGGTCACCTCGTCGGGGTCGTCGGCCAGCTCGGCCGCCATACGCTCGACGATGCCGTCGACCTGGCCGGCGAAGCCGTAGATGATGCCGGCCTGCAACGCCTCGACCGTGTTCTTGGCGATCACCGAACGCGGCCTGACCAGCTCCACCTTGTGCAACTGTGCGCCGGCGGCGGCCAGGGCGTCGACCGAGATCTCGATGCCGGGGGCGGTGACCGCCCCGACGTACTCGCCCTTGGCCGAGACGGCGTCGAAGGAGGTGGCGGTGCCGAAGTCGACGATGATGCACGGGCCGCCGTACTGGTCGATGGCGGCCAGGGCGTTCACGATGCGGTCGCTGCCGACCTCCTTCGGGTTGTCCATGCGGACCGGCACACCCGTGCGCACGCCGGGCTCCACGATCACGGCCGTGACGTCGCCGTAGTAGCGGCGGCACATCTCCCGCATCTCGTTGAGCACACTCGGCACGGTCGAGCAGATCGCGATGCCGCTGACGTCGGCGCCCTTGAGCAGCGGTGACTGGGCCAGCAGCCCCTGGAGCACGACGGCGATCTCGTCGGCGGTGCGGCGGGAGTCCGTGGCCAGCCTCCAATGCTCGATGACGTCCTCGCCCTCGAACAGCCCCAACACCGTGTGCGTGTTGCCGACGTCGATCGTGAGCAGCATCAATTACCCCCGCAAATCCAGTGCGATGTCCAGGGCCGGCGCCGAGTGGGTGAGCGCTCCCACCGCAAGGTAGTCAACGCCAGTTTCAGCCACATCACGAGCCGATTCCAAGGTCAATCCCCCACTCGCTTCAAGCGCAACCCTGTTTTTCGCCCGACTTTTCACGATTTGTACGGCATGTACGGTGTCCTCGACCGTGAAGTTGTCCAGGAGGATCTCCGCGGCGCCCTCGTCCAGCACCGGCCCGAGCTGGTCGAGCCGGTCGATCTCGACCTCGATCGGCAGGTCGGGATAACGCTCCCTGACCGCGCGGAACGCCTCGGCCACGCCGCCGGCCGCCACGACGTGGTTGTCCTTGATCAGGGCCGCGTCCGACAACGACATCCGGTGGTTGACGCCGCCGCCGCAGCGCACAGCGTACTTCTCCAGGGCCCGCAGACCCGGCAGGGTCTTGCGGCTGTCGCGCACCCGCGCCCGCGTGCCCTCGATCGCGGCCACCCAGCCGGCGGTCAGCGTGGCGACCCCGGACAGGTGCGTGAGCAGGTTGAGCGCGGTGCGCTCGGCGGTCAGCACGGCCCGCGTCGGGCCCTCGACCGTCATCAGCACGTCGCCGGCCGCGACCCGCTCGCCGTCCTTGGCCCGCCGCTCGGCCCGCCCGCCGCACAGCCGGGCGAAGACCGCCTCGGCCACGGCCAGCCCGGCCACGACGCCGTCCCTGCGGGCCACCACGTCGGCGGTCGAACGCTGCCCGGACGGGATCGTGGCCAGGCTCGTCACGTCGCCCGCCTCCTGGAGGTCCTCGGCGAGCGCGCGGTCGATCAGCGCGTCGACCTCGGCCGGGTCGAGCCCGGCGGCGGCCAGTTCCTGGGCCAGGCGCGGCGGCATCGCCTCGCCGTGCGGGGTGTACGTCATGCGAAGGCCCTCCTCGGTCAGGGTCACATCCAGGTGGCCCAGCCACTCATTGTCGTCCCGGTTCTCGTGGTCCTCACGCCAATGGGAGCCGCGCGTCTCCAGCCTTGCCGCCGCCACACCCGTCAGGACGGCGCCGACGGTGAGCAGATTGGCCGCCTCCCAGGACTCGGTGCAGGCCGGCACCGCGACGGGCGTCCAGAGCGCGTCGCGCAGCGCCTTCGACGTGGCCTGCAGCGACGCGCGGCTGCGCAGCACCCCGGCGCCGGCGCTCATGTGCGCCTGGAGCCTGGGCCTGACCCTGGGGTCCACCAGGCCCGTCGCGACCCGCGCCGGAACCGGCTCGCCCGGCTCGGGGCGCGTGCGGTGAATGTCCTCGGCGATGCGCTCGGCGAAGACCAGGCCCTCAAGGAGGGAGTTGGAGGCCAGCCGGTTCGCGCCGTGCACGCCGGTGCAGGCGACCTCGCCGCACGCGTACAGGCCCTCGATCGAGGTACGGCCGGACAGGTCGGTGTGTACGCCGCCGCTGGCGTAGTGGGCGGCCGGGGAGACCGGGATCGGCTCGGTGACCGGGTCGATGCCGTGCTCGCGGCAGACGGCGTAGATGGTGGGGAAACGGCTCTCCCACTTCACCCTGCCGAAGTGGCGGCCGTCGAGGAAGACGTGGTCACGGCCGGTCTCGAGCATCGTCTTGGTGATCGCCTTGGCCACGACGTCGCGCGGCGCCAGGTCGGCCAGTTCGTGCACCCCCTGCATGAACCTGTTGTTCTCGTGGTCGACCAGGAAGGCGCCCTCGCCCCTGACCGCCTCGGAGATCAGCGGCTGCTGGCCGGTCGAGCCCTCGCCCAGCCACAGCACAGTGGGGTGGAACTGGACGAATTCGAGGTCGCGCACGACCGCCCCGGCCCGCAGCGCGAGCGCCACGCCGTCGCCGGTGGACACGACCGGGTTGGTCGTCGCGGCGTAGACCTGGCCCATGCCGCCGGTGGCCAGCACCACCGCCCGCGCCCGGACCGCGCCGACGCCGTCGCGCGCGCCCTCGCCCATGACGTGCAGAGTCACTCCCCTGGCGCGCCCCTGGGCGTCCTTGAGCAGGTCGAGCACCAGCGCGTGCTCGATCACCTCGATCGACCCGGCGCGCACCGCCTCGACCAGCGCCCGCTGCACCTCCGCGCCCGTGGCGTCGCCGCCGGCGTGCACGATCCGGCGGCGCCGGTGGCCGCCTTCTCTGGTGAGCTGGAGCTCCCCGTTGGGATTGCGGTCGAACCGGGCGCCGCGCGCCATGAGCCGCCGCAGCGCGCCGGGCCCCTCGGTCACCAGCGTCCGTACGGCCTTGGTGTCGCACAGCCCGACCCCGGCGACCAGCGTGTCACTCAGGTGCTCCTCGGGGGTGTCACGCGGGTCGAGCACGGCCGCGATGCCCCCTTGGGCCCACTTGGTCGAGCCGGCGGACAGCACGTCCTTGGTCACGACCAGGACCTTGGCCGTGGGGTCCAGCTCGGCATGGCGCAGGGCCACGGTCAGGCCCGCGACGCCGGAGCCGACGACGACCACGTCCGCCTCTACGGTCCACCCGGGCTCGGGGGCCGTCAGACGCAGGGGAATCGCCGGTGCACTCATGGGGGTCTCCTCACTGAGGCGATTTCGTCACTATGACGATAACGCCTGGCGCAGCGTGGACATGCCCCGGGGGCCGTACGGATCAGGGACGCAGGCTCAGGACGACGTTGTCGATCAACCGGGTGGTGCCCACCCTGGCCGCCACGGCGAGGACGGCCGAGCCCGCGTAGGAGTCGCCGACCTCCTTGAACGTCGCCGGATCGACCAGCGCCAGGTAGTCGAGGTCGAGGTCGGGCCCGGCCGCGTCGAGCACGGCCCGCGCGGTGGCCCGGATCGCGGACGGGGTCAGCTCGGCGGCGCCCGCCCGCAGGGCACGCGACAGGGCCAGCGCGACCGTGCGTTCGCCGGCCGACAGGTAGCGGTTGCGGCTGGACAGGGCCAGCCCGTCGGGCTCGCGTACGGTAGGGGCCCCGACGATCTCGATCGGCAGGTCGAGGTCGGCCACCATGCGGCGGATCACGGCGAGCTGCTGGGCGTCCTTCTGGCCGAAGATCGCCAGGTCGGGGTGTACCAGGTTGAACAGCTTGAGCACCACCGTCAGCACGCCGTCGAAGTGGCCCGGCCTGGAGGCGCCCTCGACGATCGTGCCCATCTCGCCGGAGCAGACGCTCACCTGGCGGTCGGGGCGGTACATGTCCACGGCCGACGGCGCGAACACGACGCCGGCCCCCTCGGCCCGGCACACCTCAAGGTCGGCATCAAACGTACGGGGATAGCGCGAAAAATCCTCGTTTGGCGCAAATTGCAGAGGGTTGACGAAGATGCTGACCACGACCTGGTCGGCACGGGCACGCGCGGCCCTGATCAGCGACCGATGACCGTCGTGGAGCGCGCCCATGGTCGGGACCAGGGCCACTGTGCCCGTGCCCCGAGCCTTGGCCAGGTCGTCCCGGTTGCCGGCCACGATCAGATCCATTGTTGCCCTCCACACCCGACGGTCAGGTCCATATATTGCCCCCAAGCGCGTCGAGCAGCCGCTCCGCCTCCTCCGGTTTGAGCAGCCCGGCGGCCAGCGCCCGGTCGGCGGTGAGCCGGGCCAGCGCGATGTAGGCGTCGGCGGCCTCGGGAGCGGCCAGGATCAGCGCGTCGACGTGTTTGCGCACCGTACCGGCGTCGCCCCGGACGACCGGCCCGGTCAGACCGGCGATGCCCAGCCGCAGCACGTTGTCCAGCGCCGCCCCCAGCAGCGGGCCCAGCATCCGGCCCGGGTGCTCGACGCCGATGCGCCCCAGCAGCTCCTCGGACTCGGCGATGAGCGTGACCATGTGGTTGGCGGCGTTGGCCAGGGCCGCGTGGTAGAGGGCGCGGTCGCTCTCGGCGATCCAGACCGGCTCGCCGCCCATCTCGATCACCAGGGCCTCGGCGACGGGACGCAGCATGTCGGGCGCGGTCACGCCGAACGAGATGCCGGTGATCTTGTTGAGGTCGTCGTCCCGGCCGGTGAACGTCATGACCGGGTGGAGCGCGAGCGGCAGCGCGCCCGCCTTCGCGGCGGGGTCGAGCACCGACAGGCCGTAGGCGCCGCTGGTGTGGACGAGCAGCTTGCCCTGGAGCTCGGCGCCCGTACCGGCCAGCCCGGCGACGAGGTCGGGCAGGGCGTCGTCGGGGACGGTCAGCAGGATGAGCTGCGCGGCGGCCACCACCTCGTCGGGCCGCGCCAGGTCGACCCCGAGCCGGTCGGCGGCCCATCTCCGCGACCTGTCGGACACCCCGCTCGCGGCCACGATCCGGTGTCCGGCCTGGGTCAGCGCGGCGCCGAGCGCGGAGCCGACCTTGCCCGCCCCGAGCACGCCGACAGTCAGCCGTGCCGGGCGATCAGCTGCGTCCATGACGTCTCACCCCTGTCGACCGTGATGGCACTGCCGACCAGCGTAACCGGCGGCGGGACGGTCGCAGTCACCAGGCGTTCCGGCGTGACCGCCGCTTTGCCGCGCGTTGAGTTAACGACAAATGCGACAGGGGCATACGAATGGTGCACCCCCTGTCGAAAGAGATGAGGAGAGGGGTCCACGCATGACAGCGGGCGCCGAGTCCTGACAACCCGACGCCCGCCTGGATGCGACCTCTTGGAGGTGCGCCGGCCGGTCATCCGCCGACTGACCGGCCGGGATCAGAGCCCGGACCGCGCGCGAGCGGTCCGGGCTCTTCCTGCCTCAGCGGCTGTAGACCGCGGTGTTCGGGCTCCCCTGGCAGCCGTTGATCGGCACCGCCTGGATGCCGATGTTGTTGCCGCAGACGGGCACGACGGCGGTGATGGGGAGGTGGATCGGGCTGCCGGTCAGGATGCCGTTGTTGCCGTGGGTGACGTCGTCGGCGTACGCGGGGGCGGCCAGGGCCAGCAGGGCGATGGCACCTGCCATGACCAGAGTCTTCTTCACGGGGGGGCTCCTCTCAGTATGCGGCCGTCGAGGCCGCAATGCTTTTGGTGGAGCGATCCGGCTCGCCGCTTACCGCGGATGGGCGAAACGCAGTCGCTCTGTGACAGTGCGTAAACGTTAGCGCAATGTAACGACCAAGAGTAGTCAATCATTGACTCTGCGTGTCGTCACGTTGAATCGTGAGATAGTCCCTGCATGTGGCTCACCTGGCGCGCCGCGACCGAACGCGCGCTCTACGGCGAGGAGGGCTTCTACCTCCGCGAACGCCCCTCGGGCCACTTCCGCACCTCGGTCGGAGCCTCGGCCGCGTTCGCGGAGGCGGTCCTGGCCCTGCTGACGGAGGTGGACTCCGAGCTCGGCGCCCCCGACCCGCTCGACCTGGTCGACATCGGCTCAGGCGAGGGCGTGCTGGTCGGCCGCGTGCTCGCGGCGGCCGGGCCCGACCTGCGCGACCGGCTCCGGGTCACCTGCGTCGACCTGTCCGCCAGGCCCGCCGGCCTGCCCGAGCAGGTGGAGTGGAGCCGCACGCTGCCCACCAGCATCACCGGCCTGGCCATCGCCAACGAGTGGCTCGACAACATCCCGCTCGACGTGGCCGAGCAGACCTCCGGCGGCCCCCGCCTGGTCATGGTCAACACCCGGACCGGCGAGGAGCGCCTCGGCGGCCCGCTGCGGCCCGCCGACCGCGAATGGCTCGACCGCTGGTGGCCGCTGCCCCACGTGGGCACCCGCGCCGAGATCGGCCGCCCCCGCGACGACGCCTGGGCCTCCGTTCTGGTACGCCTCGCCCGCGGCCGGGCGATAGCCGTGGATTATGCACACCCTGTGGATAACCGACCGCTCTGCGGCACGCTGACCGGTTACCGCGACGGCTCGGTCGTCACCCCGATCCCCGACGGGACCTGCGACATCACCGCCCACGTCGCCCTCGACGCGTGCGCCGAGGCCGGGCGGCGGGCCGGCGCGATATCCACAACCTTGTCCACACAGCGCAACGTGTTGCGGACGCTGGGCCTCACCGGCACCCGCCCGCCGGTCGACCTGGCGCACACCGATCCGCGCGCCTACGTACGTGCTCTGTCGAGGGCCTCGGAGGAGGCGGAGCTGATCGATCCGGCCGGGCTCGGCGGGTTCGGGTGGCTCAGCCAGAGCCGGTGACGTCGAGGTCGAGCGAGTGCAGGCCGCGGATGACGAACCCGGGCTTGTAGACCGGCTCCGAGCGCAGCTCGATCGTCCCCACGCGGTCCAGCAGCGCGTTGAACGACTCCGTCAGCTCGATCCTGGCCAGCGGCGCGCCCAGGCAGAAGTGGATGCCCGCGCCGAAGGAGATGTGCGGGTTGTCCGGCCGGCCCAGGTCGAGCCGGTCCGGGTCCTCGAACACCTCGGGGTCCCGGTTGGCCGAGCCGAACAGGCAGGCGACCTCCGAGCCGCGCGGGATCCGCACGCCGTCGACCTCGATGTCCTCCAGCACCCAGCGTTCGAAGAGCTGGAGCGGGGTGTCGTGGCGCAGCAGCTCCTCGATGGCGGTCGGCAGCAGCGAACGGTCGGAGCGCAGGCGGGCCAGCTCGCCGGGGTTCTTGAGCAGGGCCCGCCAGCCGTTGCCGGTGACGTTGACCGTGGCCTCGTGGCCCGCGTTGAGCAGCAGGACGCAGGTGCCGGCCAGCTCGTCCGGGGTCAGCTCGGGGATCGCGGCCAGGGCGCTGACCAGGTCGTCGCCGGGGTTGGCCACGCGCTCGCGGGCCAGGTCCTTGAGGTAGGACTCGAACTCCTCGGCCGCGCGCACCGCCTTGTGCTGGGTGTCCAGGTCGGGGTTGAGCTCGTACATGCCGCACATGTCGGCCGACCACGGGCGCAGCAGGTGGCGGTCCTGCTCGGGGACGCCGAGCATCTCGGCGATGACGGTGACCGGCAGCGGCTCGGCGACCTCGGCGATCAGGTCGCCGCCGCCCTTCTCGACGTACGCGTCGATCAGGCCCTCGGCGATGGCCCGTACGCGGGGGCGCAGCGACTCGACCATGCGCGGCGTGAACGCCTTGGACACCAGCCGGCGCAGCCTCGTGTGGTCCGGCGGCTCGACCTCCAGCATGCCGTTCCTGCTGACGCGCCAGAAGGGCTCCTGGAACTCCGGCTCGGGCTGCCGGCCGAACTCCTCGTGGGTGGCGACGTGGGTGTAGTCGCGGCCCAGTCGCCGGTCCCTGAGCAGCGCGTTCACGTCGGCGTGCCGGGAGATCAGCCACTGGTTGGACGGCTCGAAGTAGTGGACGGGCGCCTCGCGCCTCAGCTCGTCGTAAGCCGGGTAAGGGTCGGCGACGAAATCCGGATTCCAGGGATCAAAGCGCACTATTTCATCTTATGAGACGTGCTGACCTGCTGGGCTTGCGAATGATGCCCGGGTGTCGGTTATAGTGCGGTCGTAGGTCATGAGTGCCAGCGACAAGCCCCGGCTAGCTGGCCGGCAACCCTCGCGTCCGCGGCGGGGTGCCCCGGGTGAAGACCTGGTCCGTCACGAGGTGTGGCGGGCAAGCGCGGGCTCCGTGGCTGTTCCCAGGGGTCCGACCGACCCCGTGAGGAGCCGTGCCATGTCCACGCTGACGATCTTCAACTCGGTGCCCGCCCAGGCCGTCGAGGCCCCCGCCGCCACCTCCGCCCCCTCGGGACGGCTGATCCCCGCCGTGCTCGGCGCCGACCTGGAGGTCCCGGTCAAGGGCGGCCGCCTGGTCAGCTACGCCAACCTCGACTACGCCGCCAGCGCCCCTTGTCTTGAGCCGGTCAGCGCCGCCGTCGCCGCCGCGCTCCCGGCCTACTCCAGCGTCCACCGCGGCGCGGGCTACGCCTCCCAGCTCACCACCGCCCGGTATGAGCAGTCCCGCCACACGGTCAGGGCCTTCGTCGGCGCCCGCCCGGACGACGCCGTCATCTTCACCCGCAACACCACCGACGCCACCAACCTGCTGGCCCGCTGCCTGCCCGAGGGCACGACCGTGGTCGTCTTCGACTCCGAGCACCACGCCTCGCTGCTGCCCTGGGAGCGGTCCGTACGCCTCGCGCCCCCCGCCTTCCCCGGCGAGGCCGTCCGCGCCGCCGACGAGGCACTGGCCGGGATCGAGGGCCCCAAGCTGCTCGTGGTCACCGCCGCCTCGAACGTCACCGGCGAGTTGTGGCCGATCGCCGCCCTCGCCCACATCGCCCACCGGCACGGCGCCCGGATCCTGGTGGACGCCGCCCAGCTCGTACCGCACCGCAGGCTCAACCTGACCGCGCTCGACCTGGACTACGTGGCCTTCTCCGGCCACAAGCTGTACGCGCCCTTCGGCGCCGGCGTGCTGATCGGACGGCGTGACTGGCTGGCCGAGGGCGAGCCGTACCTCAAGGGCGGCGGCGCGGTGCGCTCGGTGGGCGAGACCACCGAATGGCACGACGACCCCGAGCCCCGCCACGAGGCGGGCACCCCCAACGTGCTGGGCGCCATCGCCCTGGCCGCCGCCTGCGACGCGCTCACCGCCACCGGCTGGACCGAGCTGGTATGCGAGGAGGAGCGCCTGATCGCCCGCCTGCGCGCCGGCCTGGCCTCGATCGAGGGGGTGCACGAGCTGTCGCTGTGGGGCGAGGACCACCCGCGGGTGGGGATCGTGTCGTTCGTGGTGGACGGCTACTCGGCCCGGGAGGTGGCCGAGGCGCTGTCCGGCGAGTACGGCATCGGCGTGCGTGACGGGAAGTTCTGCGCGCACCCGTTCGTCCGCCACCTGCTGGGCACGGCGGACGGCGGCTGCGAGGACGGCACCGCGTCGGCGGTGCGGGCCTCGATCGGCATCGGCAGCACGCAGGAGCACGTCGACCGCCTGATCGAGGCCCTGCGCGACCTGGTCGGCCGCTGACCTCAGCGGTCGGAGGGCTTTTGCCCGGGTCGGTCGTCAGCGGTTGGGCGGCTTCGGATGGGTCGGCTCGTCCGAGACCAGGGCGTCGATGTCCCTCATGTCCTCGTCGTTGAGGTGGCCGGGCCGCGGCGCGCCCGGCTGCCTCGGCACGTTGGGCTGCTCGGCCTCCCCCTCGGGCCTGGCCGGCGTCGTGGGGCCGCCCGCGGGCCGCACCTGCGTCGTGGGCTCCCTCATGGGCTGCGTCGTGGGCTCCTCGGTGACGACGGTCGTCGGCTCGGCGCGCCGGACCGGCCGGTGCGCGGCGAGGTCGTCCTCGGCGATCCGGCGTTCCCTGCGGCGCCGGAACATCGTGTTGACGATGCCGTCGAGGCCGATCCGGCCGCCGCCCAGCGCGGCGAGCATCAGGGCGAGCGCGCCCAGGGCGCCCGGCAGCTCCCAGCCGCCGTTCTGCGACAACACCCCGCGTCCTATGTGCACGAAGACGATCGCGCCGATCATGTCAATGAGCAGCAGCAACGCCACCGGACGTACCAAGAGGCCGAGGATCAGCAGGACACCGCCGATCAACTCCACGATGGCGGCGAACCCCGCGGACAACCCGGGCATCGGCACGCCCATCTCCCGGAACTCCGCCGCCGCGGCACCCAGCCCGCCCTGCCACTTCTGCCAGCCGTGCGCCACGAAGATCACACCGAGCACCACCCTGGAGATCAGGGCGGCCACATCAAACAGAACTCTCTTCACAGTGCTTTCTCCCCCCGTTTCCGGTATTGATCCCCATGTCTGGCTTCGGGATGCGTTGCCATACGATTCCTTGACCATCCCCCACGCTGGCCCACCTCGCGGGACGGTGGCAGCATGGGCCCTATGACGGAACGCGTGGTCGGGATCGGCGCGGGCGCGAAGGAGCTGGCGACCGAGGACATGATCCTCAACATCGGTCCCCAACACCCCTCCACGCACGGCGTGCTCAGGCTCCGGCTGACCCTCGACGGCGAGCGCATCGCGGCGGCCGAGCCGATCATCGGCTACATGCACAGGGGCGCGGAGAAGTTGTTCGAGGTCCGCGACTACCGGCAGATCATCATGCTCGCCAACCGGCACGACTGGCTGTCGGGGTTCGCCAACGAGCTGGGCGTCGTGCTGGCCGCCGAACGGCTGCTCGGCATGGAACCGCCGGTCAGGGCCGTGTGGGCCCGTACACTGCTGGCCGAGCTCAACCGCATGCTCAACCACCTGATGTTCCTCGGCTCCTACCCCCTCGAACTCGGCGCGATCACCCCCGTCTTCTACGCCTTCAACGAGCGCGAACGCATCCAGGCCGTCATGGAGGAGATCTCCGGCGGGCGCATGCACTACATGTTCAACCGGGTCGGCGGCCTCAAGGAGGACCTGCCGCTCGGCTGGCTCGACCGGGTCGCGCAGGCCGTCGCCGAGACCCGCCGCCGGGTGCCCGACATCGAGGGCCTCATCCTGAACAACGAGATCTTCCTCGCCCGTACCAAGGGGGTCGGCGTGCTGACCCGCGAGCAGATCCTCCAGTACGGCGTCAGCGGGCCCATCGCCCGCGCCTCGGGGGTCGACCTCGACCTGCGGCGCGACGATCCGTACCTGGCCTACGGCGAGTTGCCCGTCGAGGTCGTCACCCGGGAGGCGGGCGACTGCCATTCCCGGTTCGAGGTGCTGTTCGCGCAGCTCAAGGTCTCGCTCGACCTCGCCGAAGCCTGCGTCGAGCGGCTGCGCGAGCTGCCTCCCGGGCCGATCAACCAGCGGTTGCCGAAGGTGCTCAAGGTGCCCGAGGGCCACACGTACGCGTGGACCGAGAACCCGCTCGGCATCAACGGCTACTACCTGGTCTCCAAGGGCGACAAGACGCCGTGGCGGCTCAAGCTGCGCTCGGCCTCCTTCGGCAACGTCCAGGTGCTGCGCGAGCTGCTGCCCGGCAACCTGGTGGCCGACATGATCGCCATCCTCGGCTCGATGTTCTTCGTCGTGGGTGACATCGACAAGTGAGCACTCCCCAACGCGACAAGTACGTCGACTGGCTCCGCGCTCTCAGCCTCATCGTGGTGGTGGTCTGGCACTGGGCGTTCACGATCCTGGAGTGGAAGCCCACCGGGCCCGAGCCCACCAGCCCGCTCGGCTTCACCTCGGGGTTGTGGATCCTGACCTGGCTGCTGCAGGTGTTGCCGCTGTTCTTCTACGTCGGCGGTCACGTGCACCTGCTGTCCTGGAACCGGGCGCAGGCGCGCGGCGTGGGCATCGGGGCGTTCGTCTGGCGGCGCATCCGGGCGCTGGCCCTGCCGGCGTTGTTCCTGTGCGGCGTGTGGATCTCCGTCGGCGCGGTCGTGACCTGGGCGTTCGGCGTGGAGTGGATGTGGCGGGTGGTGCTGCTCGTACTCAGCCCGCTGTGGTTCCTCGGCGTCTACCTGGTGCTGATCGCGCTGCTGCCGGTGGCCCTGTGGCTGCACAGACGCTACGACGTGCTGGCCCTCATCTGGCTCGGCGGCTCGGCCCTGGTCGTGGACGTGGTGCGCTTCCGCTACGGCTACGAGTGGGCCGGCTGGCTGAACATGATCATCGTCTGGGGCCTGGCCCACCAGGCGGGCTTCTTCTACGACCGGATCGTCATCCTGCCCAGGCGGTACGACATCGGCATCCTGTGGACGGGCCTGTTCGCCCTGTTCGGGCTGGTCTACTCGGGCATCTACCCGGGCTCGATGGTCGGCGTGCCCGGGGACAAGTGGTCGAACATGGCCCCGCCCACGTTCGTCATCGTCGCCCTGCTGATCTTCCAGATCGGCCTGGTGGAGGTGCTGCGCCCGGCCATGGAACGGGTGCTCGAACGTCCCCGCTGGGCCCGTGCGAACTCCTTCATCAACCGTTACGCCCTGCCGCTGTTCCTCTTCCACACGACCGGCATGGCGATCGCCTTAGGGCTGTCGTGGTGGCTGTTCGGCAGCCTCGGCACCAAGATCCCGCCGGACCTGAAGTGGTGGCTGGAGCGGCCGATCGCCATCATCGGCCCCCTGATCTGCACCCTTCCGGTCATCTACCTCTTCGGCCGCCGCCGGGCCCCGGCCGGGCGCACGCGCGAGGCCGGGGAGCCGCGCTAGTCGGTCTTGCGCTCGTCGGAGTCCTTGGGGATGCGGCAGCAGTGTTCGAGGTAGAGGGCCGCGCAGACGAGCACCACGCAGGCCACGAACGACCCGGCCGCCACGAAGAACTCCGAGCGCGGCGTCTCCCGGTCGAAGATCTGCAGCGTGTACGCGGCGAACCCGGCGAACATCCCGGCGAACACCGCCCCCACGTACGCCGATGCCTTGGCCAGCGCCGCCAGCCGGGCCACCGCCAGCGGTTCGACCGGCTTGGTGTCCGGCTTCCTGGCGATCCTGGCCTTGGTCACCCATCCGCTGTAACCCTCGCCGAGGGCCAGCAGCAACACGGTCGGGATCGCCGTCCACGGCATGATGGGCAGCTCGGAGTAGAAGTGCCGGACCGCCGCCCACACGACGAGGGCGACGACGACGAGGAGAGCGGCCAGGCGGCCGGGGTGCGTCGGCCTCAATCGGGCCTCTGCAGCTTCAGGTCCTCACGCAGGCGCACGCCCCGCCGGTCGAGCCCGGCCAGCAGGTCGGCGATGCGGCCCCGGCCCGGCACCGTGGCCTCGGGGTCGATCACCGACCAGGGCACCAGCACGAAGGCCCGCTCGTGGGCCCGCGGATGGGGCAACGTCAGCTCGGCGTCGTCGCAGGTGTCCTCGCCGACGACGATCAGGTCGATGTCGAGCGTACGCGGCCCCCACCGCTCCTCGCGTACGCGTCCGTAGGCGTTCTCCACGCCGAGCGCCCGCTCCAGCAGCGTGCGGGGCGGCAACTCGGTCTCGGCCACGACGACCGCGTTGAGGTACGGCTCCTGCCCGCCCGGTCCGCCGACGGGGTCGGTCTCGTAGACCGGGGACACCTTGACGAACTCCAGGCCCGGGGCGTCGAACAGCGTGTCGATGGCTCCCTGCAACGTCTGGAAGCGCTCGCCCAGATTGCTGCCGAGAGCGAGGACGGCCTTCATGCGCGGCTCCTCTCGATCGTCACGATCACATCGTCGAACGGCAGCGGGATCGGCGCCGCCGGTTTGTGCACACTCACCTCGACCTTGTGGACCAGCTCACTGGCCAGGCAGACGTCGGCCAGCCGCTGCGCCAGCGTCTCGATCAGCTCGACCGGCTCGCCCTCGACCACCTCGGCCAGCGCCTGGGCCAGCTCGCCGTAGTGGACCGTCTTGGTGAGGTCGTCGCCGGCCGCCGCCGGGGCGGTGTCGAGGAACAACGTCGCGTCGACCACGAACTCCTGCCCGAGCTCCCGCTCGGCGGGCAGCACGCCGTGCCGTCCCCTGGCCCGCAGGCCCTTGAGAGCGATGCGGTCAGACCTCAAGCTCGCCCTCCTCGTCCTCGTCGTCGTCTCCCTGGAGCACCGGGGAGCCGTGGTGCATCCACAACCGCCAGCCCTGTGAGGTGCGGATGTAGACGTTGCTCGCCACCACCTTGCCCGCGGCGAAGCTGGACTCACCCTCCTCGCCCGCGGTGAGGATGTTCTCCACGCAGGTGAGCACGGCCACGTCGCCCAGCACGGTCGTGTTGACGTCGGTCAGCACGAACTGGATGTAGGTGGTGTTGGCCATGATCAGCGCCCACGACCGCAGCACCTCGGACCGGCCCGTCAGCAACGTCCAGCCCGGATGTACGCAGCTCACCTGGTCGTCGGCGGAGTCCTCGGCCCAGATCTCGGTCATCTTGTCGAGATCGGCACTCTCGATCGCGGTGTAGAACTCCTCGTTGACCGTCTCAATAGCGGCAGTGTCGACGCTCATGTGCCTGCTCCGGCTCTCTTCCATGCGGCCGCCACGCGCACGGCATCGGCATTGGGACCTACCTCGTGCACGCGCACGCACCAGGCCCCCGCCTGTGCCGCCAGCGCGGTCACCGCCAGGGTGGCGTCGTCGCTCCGGCTGAACGGGCGGGGGGCGCCGTCGGGACCTGCCAGCAGCCGCCCGAGGAACCGCTTGCGCGAGGCCCCGATCAGCAGCGGGTAGCCCAGCTCGGCGAGCTCCGGGATGCCGGCCAGCAGCGCCCAGTTGTGCTCGGCGTGCTTGGCGAACCCGAGACCGGGGTCGAGCACGATCTGCTCCGGGGACACTCCCTCGGCCAGCACCAGATCGACCCGCTTGCTCAGCTCCTCGCGCACCTCTGTCACGACGTCGGCGTAGACGGCACGGCTGTCCATGTCATGGCTGTGGCCGCGCCAGTGCATCACCACGTAGGGAATCCCCGTCGCGGCGACCACGCGCGGCATGTCCGGGTCGGCCAGCCCGCCGCTCACGTCGTTGACGAGCTTGGCGCCCGCCTCGACCGCGGCCCTGGCCACCTCGGCGCGCATCGTGTCGACGCTCACCGCCACACCCTCGGCGTCGAGCGCCCGGATCACGGGGACGACCCTGGCCAGCTCCTCCTCCAGCGACACCCGGGCGGCGCCGGGACGGGTGGACTCACCGCCCACATCGACGATGTCGGCCCCCTCCCGCACCAGGTCGAGCCCGTGCTGGACGGCGGCCTCCTCGTCGAACCACTGGCCGCCGTCGGAGAAGGAGTCGGGCGTCACATTGACCACACCCATGACGAGGCACCGCTCCGTACCTCCCGGCACGTTGATGGGCACGCTAGTCATGGGGCAAGCCTAGGCGTTCCCCCACACCTGCCGACATCTCGGGTCCCCAGTTGTGGATAACGATCGTCACCTGCCGAGGATGAGCGCCATCGCCTCGGAACGGGTCTTGTCGCTGGTACGGAAGTCGCCGCGGACCGCCGACGTGACCGTCTTGGCCCCCGGCTTGCGTACGCCGCGCATCGTCATGCACAGGTGTTCGGCCTCGACGACCACGATGACCCCGCGCGGCTCCAGCACCCGCATGAGGGCGTCGGCGATCTGCGAGGTCATGCGCTCCTGCACCTGCGGACGGCGGGCGAAGACGTCGACCAGCCGGGCCAGCTTCGACAGCCCGGTCACCTGGCCCCGCTCGTTGGGGATGTAGCCCACGTGGGCCACGCCGTGGAAGGGCACGAGATGGTGCTCGCAGGTCGAGTAGACCTCGATGTCCCTGACCAGCACCATCTCGTCGTGATCGACGTCGAAGACCTTGTTGAGGACGTCCTCGGGCGCCTGACCGAGGCCGGAGAACTGCTCGGCCATCGCGCGGGCGACCCGGGCGGGCGTCTCGATCAGGCCGTCACGGTCGGGATCCTCGCCGATGCCGTAGAGGATCTCGCGTACGGCCTTCTCGATCCGCCCAAGGTCTACCTCGTGCTGCGTCACGCACTGTCCCCGGCCGGGAGGGCGTCCTGGTGGCCCGAGGTGAGCGAGCCGTTGCCCGACTGCTCCTTCGGGGTCAGGATCGGCGGGCGGTCGGACGGGAGCCGCTTGCCGTAGCCCGCGTAGGAGGGCCGGTGTTCCTTGACGATCACCGGAGCGAAGATCTGGAGGACCTGCTCGCGGGAGAGCGTCTCCTTCTCCATGAGCTCCAGCACCAGGTTGTCGAGCACGTCGCGGTACTCGACCAGGATGTCCCAGGCCTGGTCGTGCGCCGTCTCGATCATCCGGCGGACCTCCTCGTCGATGGAGGAGGCGATCTTCTCGGAGTAGTCGCGCTCGTGGCCCATCTCGCGGCCGAGGAAGACCTCGGCCTGGCCGCTGCCGAACTTACGGGCGCCGAGCTGCTCGCTCATGCCGTACTCGGTCACCATGCGGCGGGCGACCGCCGTGGCCTTCTCGATGTCGTTGGAGGCGCCGGTGGTGGGCTCGTGGAAGACGAGCTCCTCCGCCGCGCGGCCGCCGAGCAGCATCGCGAGCTGGTCCATCATCTCGGACCTGGTGGCCAGGAACTTGTCCTCCATCGGCAGCGTCATCGTGTAACCGAGGGCGCGGCCGCGGGACAGGATGGTGATCTTGTGGACCGGGTCGGAGTTGGGCAGCGCGTGCGCCACCAGAGCGTGACCGCCTTCGTGATAGGCGATCATCTTCTTCTCCTTGTCGGACATGACCCGCGACTTGCGCTCGGGCCCTGCCATGACACGGTCGATCGACTCCTCAAGGACGTCCATCGTGATCAGCTTCTGGTCGGCCCGCGCGGTGAGCAGGGCCGCCTCGTTGATCACGTTGGCCAGGTCGGCGCCGGTGAACCCGGGGGTGCGGCGCGCGATGACGTCGAGGTCGACGTCGGGCGCGAACGGCTTGCCACGACCGTGGACCTTGAGGATGCCCTTGCGGCCCTCCAGGTCGGGGCGGTCGACCGTGACCTGCCGGTCGAAACGGCCGGGACGCAGCAGCGCCGGGTCGAGGATGTCCGGCCGGTTGGTCGCGGCGATGAGGATCACGCCGCCCTTGACGTCGAAGCCGTCCATCTCGACGAGCAGCTGGTTGAGGGTCTGCTCGCGCTCGTCGTGACCGCCGCCCAGGCCGGCGCCGCGGTGGCGGCCGACGGCGTCGATCTCGTCGATGAAGATGATCGCGGGGGCGTTGGCCTTGGCCTGCTCGAACAGGTCACGCACACGCGAGGCGCCGACACCGACGAACATCTCGACGAAGTCGGAACCGGAGATCGAGTAGAAGGGCACGCCGGCCTCACCCGCGACCGCGCGGGCCAGCAGGGTCTTGCCGGTGCCGGGCGGGCCGTAGAGCAGCACGCCCTTGGGGATCTTGGCGCCGATCGCCTGGAACTTGGCCGGGGCCTGCAAGAACTCCTTGATCTCCTGGAGCTCCTCGATGGCCTCGTCAGCGCCGGCGACATCGGCGAACGTCGTCTTCGGGGTGTCCTTGGTGATGAGCTTGGCCTTCGACTTGCCGAAGTTCATCACCCGGGAGCCGCCGCCCTGCATCTGGTTCATGATGAACAGGAAGATCAGCACGATGATGACGATCGGCAGGAAGCTCACCAGGATGCTGAGCAGGAAGTTCTCCTGGGGCACCTCGGTGGTGAAGCTCTTCGTCTTGTTGGCGTCGACCTGGGCCTGCAGCTCGTCGGTCAGCTTCGCGCCGTAGCCGCTGACCCAGTTGGACTGGATCAGCTTCGCCGGGGCGTCGCCCGGCCTGACGACGACCGGCTTGATGAGGGTGAGCTCGACCCGGTTGTCCTTGTCGACCACTTTGGCGCTGGTGAAATTGCCGGCGCGAATCTGCTGGAGAACCGTGGACGTGTCGGCCTGCTTGAAATTGCCCCCGCCGCTCCAGAGCTGAGTGACGAGCAGGAGCAGCACGACGATGCCCAGGATCCACAGCAGTGGCCCACGTGTAAATCGCTTGAGATCCATCCGATGCGGAACCCCTTGCGGGCCCGTCCCTTCCTGACCATGGCCTGGAACCCCGGGCTGGCCCGGGGCCGCGGCATCCGACACCGCGACTTCTGACTACCCGAAGGGGACACGCGGTCACCCTTCCGGAGTCTGAAGGTACACCGGCACGGCGCGCGGAGGGACCCGCCCACTACACCGGTCTTGCCCTATCAACGTACGTCACGTTGCGCGATGTTCCCGGCCATGGCCAGGATTACTACTTATAAACGTGCGGGGCGAGCGTTCCGATGAACGGCAAATTCCGGTAGCGCTCCGCGTAGTCGAGCCCGTAGCCGATGACGAACTCGTTGGGAATGTCGAACCCGACGTATTTCACGTCCATCGGCACCTTCACCGCGTCCGGCTTGCGCAGCGCGGCGCAGATCTCCAGCGAGGCCGGATTGCGCGACTTCAGGTTTTCCAGCAGCCAGTGGAGAGTGAGACCGGAGTCGATGATGTCCTCGACGATCAGGACGTGGCGGTTCAAGATGTCGGTGTCGAGGTCCTTCAGCACCCGTACGACGCCGGACGACTTGGTGCCCGCGCCGTAGGACGACACCGCCATCCAGTCCATCTGAACGGGCACGTGCAGCGCCCTGGCCAGGTCGGCCATCACCATGACCGCGCCCTTCAGCACGCCCACGAGCAGGACGTCCTTGCCCGCGTAGTCCTCGTCGATGCGCCCGGCAAGCTCTTTGATCTTGGCCTGGAGCTCGTCCTCGGGGATGAGGACCTTCTCCAGGTCTGTGCCCATGTCGGCAGCGTCCACCTGTGGTTCCTTAAACGATGGGACTGATGGCGAGTATCAGGGTGCCATACCGCCGAACTGCGGACAGACCTCCGGGCAGATCGACCGCCTTCTGCCCGTGCCATTGTGTGACCAGCCGATCCACCGCAAGCACATGGGTGGCCGAAAGCGCCCCGGAGGGCGTTCCGGCCGCGATGGCCGCGCGCCGCAGCACCCTGCGCCGCACGGCGTCGGGCAGTTTCTCCAACTCCGGTACGGACAGGATGACGGACTCGGCGATATCGCTTAGAGCGCAATTCGGGAACGCCGATTCGGCCCACTGATCGAGGGCGTCGGCGTCCTCCCGGGCCATTCTGGCCGTCCTCGCGAGCGCTTCGGCGACCCCCGGGCCGAGTTCTTCGTCGAGCATCGGCAGGATCCGCTTCCTGACGCGGACGCGGGTGTAGCGGGGGTCGTCGTTGTGGGGGTCGTCCCAGGGGTGGAGGGACATCGCCCGGCAGGCGGCGACCGTCGTGGCCCTGGGCAGGTCGAGGAAGGGACGGCGGTAGCGGCCCGCCCGCGGGGCCATGCCGGAGATCGACCGCAGCCCGCTCCCCCTGGCCAGGCCCAGGAGCACGGTCTCGGCCTGGTCGTCGCGGGTGTGCCCGAGGAGGACGGCGGCGGCCTGGAGCCGGTCGGCCGCCTCGGCCAGAGCGGTGTACCTGGCCTCGCGGGCGGCGGCTTCCGGGCCGCCTTCGGTGCCCACGGTGACGGTGAGCACCTCGGAGGGGGCCAGGCCCATGGAGGCGGCCAGCTCGGCGACCTGCCGGGCCCGCTCGGCCGAGCCGGGCTGGAGCTGGTGGTCGACCGTGACCAGGCCCGCGCGCAGGCCGGCACGGGGGGCGACGAAGGCGAGGGCCGCCGCCAAGGCCAGGGAGTCGGCGCCGCCGCTGCAGGCGGCCAGGACCAGCGCGCCGGTGCCGCCGAGGTCGGCCAGCGCCTCGCGCACGGCCCTGCGCACGTCGGCTACGGCTGGATGGGGACCCACGAGGACCATTGTCCCGGCCGCCGGGCCCCGCCGCACGCGGCGACGGGCCCGGCGCGCGGGGCCTTCGGAAGAGGAACGAGGTCAGGCGGGGAGGGCGGGGGTGCCGATGACGCGGTGGACCCAGGCGTCCGGGTCGGCGATCTCGGCGGTCGTGGGCAGGGTCTCCGGGGAGGTCCAGACCTTGTTGAAGCCGTCCATGCCCACGCGGTCGACCACCGTGCGGACGAACGCCGCCCCCTCGGCGTACTGCTTCATCTTGACCTCGATGCCCAGCAGGCGCCGCACCGTGCGGTCGAGCCGGGAGCCGCCCTCGCGGCGCTGGGCGAACTTGGCGCGGATCTCCGAGACGGTCGGGACCACCGACGGGCCCACGGCGTCCATGACGAAGTCGCCGTGGCCCTCGACCAGGGTCATCACGGCCGTCAGACGGTCGAGGATCTCCTTCTGGGCGGGCGTCTGGATGGCGTCGATCAGGTTGCCCTCGCCGCCCCTGACCACGTCGGCCACCGTGTCGGCGGCGTTGCGCAGGCGGTCGAGCAGCGTGGGGAGGTCGAGGTCGGAGGCGAGCAGGAACTCCGTCATCTGCGACCGGACGTACTCGCGCAGCCAGGTCACGCCCGTGAACTGCACGCGGTGGGTCTCCTCGTGCAGGCACACCCACAGCCGGAAGTCGCGGGGCACGACGTTCATCTCGCGCTCGGCGTGGACGATGTTGGGCGCGACGAGCGTCAGCCTGCCGGTCGCCTCCTGGCCCGTCGGGTCGGGCGGCAGGAACAGCTCGTACTGGCCGAGCACCCGGGAGGCGAGGAAGGCGAGTACGGCCCCGACCTCCACGCCGGTGATGCGGGAGCCCACGGCGGTGACGATGGCGGGCGGCGGGTTGGCGCCGCTGCCCATGCGCTGGGTCAGCGGTTCGAGGACCACGCGGAAACCCTCGACGTTGGCCTTGATCCAGCCGGGCCGGTCGACGATGGTCGCGGGCTGCGGCGCGGTCTCGGTGTGGATCTTGGTGAACTCGCGCACGTGGCCCTCGGCCTCACGTGACAGCGTGCGGAGCTCGGTGACGGCCTGCCTGGCCTCCTCCTTGCTCACCTGAGGACCGGGGCGCACCAGGCGCGTGCCGGTCGTGACGGCCAGATCCCAGTCGATCACCTGCATACCGTCCACCGTACGTTGTTCTCGTCACGCCTGCGAAGAAGCGGCGTTCAGGATCGCGCGACGATCGCGGCGAGCCTGTCGAGCACGGGTTCGGCGTTCACCGGCACGTCGTCGGCCAGGAAGGCGAAGGTGACCAGCCGGCCGTCCTTGGTGGTGGCGAGGCCGGCCAGGGTGTTGACGTTGTTGAGCGTGCCGGTCTTGGCGCGTACGAGGCCGACCTGGCCCCTGCTGTCGGCGCGGGTGAAGCGCCGGCCGTTGCCGAGCGTGCCGGAGAAGCCGGCGATCGGCATGCCCGAGTCGACGGCCCGCAGCTCGGGGTGCTGGGCGGAGCTGGCGATGGCGATGACCCTGGCCATGGCGTCGGCGCTGACCCGGTTGCGGATGGACAGGCCGCTGCCGTCGGCGACGGCGACGCCCTTCGTCACGCCGAGCCGCCGCATCACCGCGAGCACGGCCTCCGCCGCCCCCGCGAACGACGCCTCCTTGCCCTCCTTGATGGCGACGTGCCTGGCCAGGGCCTCGGCCATGTCGTTGTCGCTGTGGGTCAGGGTGTGCTCGACCAGGGCGTACAGGGGGGCGGAGTCGACCTTGCCCAGCTCGGCGGCGCCCGCCGCGGCCTTCTCCTGGCGGATGTCCTTGGAGACGGTGACGCCGTACTTGGGGAGGAGCCGGGCGAAGGCGGCGGCGGCGGTCACGGCCGGGTCGGCCACGCGGGGCCGGGCGCCGGGGCGCTGGCGTCCCTCGTCGATGGCCAGGGCGTGGACGGGGGCCGCCTCGCCGTCGGGCACGTAGTTCGGCTTCCAGCCGGGCGCGATGGCCGGCCCGGTGAACAGGCTGTCGTCGTAGGAGAGCGTGACCTTCCTGACGCCCTTCGCCTTCAGCGTGGCGGCGGTGCGGGCGGCCAGGGTGGCGAGGGAGGCCTGCTTGGGGTAGCCGGGCTTCGCCGTCGGCCCGGCGAGCAGCGGGTCGCCGCCGCCCACCAGGACGATCGCGCCGGGCGCGCGGCCCTGGACGACGCGGGTGGAGAAGCGGGTGTCGGGGCCGAGCGAGGCGAGCGCCGCGGTGGTCGTGACGACCTTGTTCGTGGAGGCGGGGGTGATGCCCACGTCGGGGTTGGAGGCGAAGATCTGGCCGCCGGTCGCGGCGTCGAGCACGACCGCGCCGACCCGGCCGCCGAGCGCTTTGTCACCCAGCGCGTCGGTGAGCTGGCGCGTCAAAGTACTCTTAGTCGGGAGAGGTCCGTCTCCTGACGTCGCCGAAAGCTGGGCCAGCACAGGCCCCGAGGTGACCACGGGGGCGGGGGGGATTCCCCGAGGAGACGCCGTCGGCCCGATCGGTGACGGCTGCCTCGTCAGCGCTCCCAGGTTGAAGTCGCTGGTCATGGCGTAAACGCCGATGACGATCGTGACGATCTGGAGCACGGCGAGAGTGGCCAGCATCACCGTACGCTCGTGCCGCGCCACGTCGCCTGACCTCTCTCCTGGTGTTCGCCTACGAGACATTAACGCCCAGCCGGGACTTCCCGGGGGCCTTGAGCGGAGGAACCGCGGTGGAGTTCGACGTTGTCGTTGAGATTCCCAAGGGGCAACGGAACAAGTACGAAGTGGACCATGAGACCGGGAAGATCAGGCTGGACCGGCTCCTGTTCACCTCCACGCAGTACCCCGCCGACTACGGCTTCATCGAGCACACGCTCGGCGAGGACGGCGACCCGCTCGACGCGCTGGTGCTGCTCCAGGAGCCGACGTTCCCGGGGTGCTACATCACCTGCCGCGCGGTCGGCATGTTCCGGATGACCGACGAGAAGGGCGGCGACGACAAGGTCCTGTGCGTCCCCTCGACCGACCCCCGGATGCACCACATCCAGGACATCCACCACGTGTCGGAGTTCGACCGGCTGGAGATCCAGCACTTCTTCGAGGTCTACAAGGACCTTGAGCCCGGCAAGTCCGTCGAGGGCGCCAACTGGGTCGGCCGCATCGAGGCCGAGGCCGAGATCGAGCGCTCGTTCCAGCGGGCCAAGGACGCGGGTCACCACCACTGATCCTCACTGGGGCCTGGTGGCGCCCACCAGGTCCCCTCTCCAGATCGAGGCCACCCGCACGACGTCGCCGGTCTGCGGCGCGTGCACCATCTGGCCCTGGCCGACGTAGATGCCGACGTGGTGGATCGTCCCGGGGTCGTCGGTGATCCGGCCGAAGAACAGCAGGTCGCCGCGGCGCAGCTGGTCCAGCGGCACGTGCGGGCCGGAGGTCCACTGGGTCCCGGTCCAGTGGTCGAGGCGCACGCCCACCTGTTCCCAGGCACGCATCACGAGTCCGGAGCAGTCGTAGGTGTCGGGGCCGGCGGCGGCCCACACGTACGGCTTGCCGAGCTGGGTCAGCGCCCAGTTGGCGGCCAGGTTGCCGCCCGCCGAGCCCGCCGCGAGGCCGGCCGCGGACAGTGCCACCGTCCGCCGCCTGGCCAGCAGCTCGGCTCGGCTGCGGGCGGCGTTCACCCGCTGTTGCAGTTCCTTCCGTTCCAGGCGCAGGGTCCGCGTCTCGCGGCGCTGCCGGGCCACTGCCGCCTCCGCGGCGAGCTTCGCCCGCCGGGCGCGCTCCGAGGCCGCCTGCTGGGTGTCGTAGGCGTTCTGTGCCTGCTTGCCCAGGATGGTGGCCACCTCCTGGGCGTCGCGCATCCTGCGCAGGATCTCAGACCGCTCGTCGCCAAGGTGGTCGAGCACGCTCGCCCGGTGCAGGAAGCCGTCCGTGCCGCCTTCGTCGATGAGCATGCCGACCATGGGGTCCACGGCCGTCATGCCGCCATAGCTCTCCGCCGCGAGCAGGGCGACGGCCTGCCGGGCCCGCTCGGCCTCGGCGCCGGCCGCCGTCTGCCGCTCCTTGGCCTGCGCGTACGCCTGTTCGGCCACCCGGAGCCGGACCAGCTCGCCGTTGTACGCCTCCACCTGCCGTTCCACGCCGGCCGCCAGCTCGTCCAGCCGGGACTGGGCCACCGCCAGCCCGGCACTGGCCACCCCCAGCTCCTTCGACCGGTGGCGGGCGGTCTCGCGCGCCTTCTTCACGTCCCTGGCCGACGGCACGGGGTCGGCCGCCACCGGCGGACACAAGGTGAAAAGCAGGGCGCACGCCAGGAGTCCGGCCCGAATTGAGCGCATAAGTCCCCCTGAAAACAGATGGTTACTCTATGCACACAGTTCCCGCGCGTGCGCTCACGTAACGTAGTCAGCGCAGGCGGAACAGGCGTTCGATCCACGGACGGATGCCGGCGACCGCCGGACGCGCGGCTCTCGGGTACGTGAAAACGGGCGGCCGGCCGCCGTACGCGGCGTGCAACTCGGCCGCCTTGCACCAGTCGGCGGTCACCCGGCCCGTGGCCCACGCCGCCGCGATGGCCGGCCTGGCCTCGGGATGCCGGTCGTAGGTCTGGAACAGGGTCATCGTGGCGTCGGCGGCCGCGTGCCCGTCACCCGGGTACGCGGTGCCCGCCAGGTAGGCGGCGGTGACCCGGCCGCCGTGGCAGGTGTCGAGCACCCAGGTCCAGTTGGCCGTCACCAGGCCGAGCACGGGATCGGGAACGGCGGCTGCGGCGCCGTACATGCGTTCCTGGCGGGGGCCGGTCAGGCGGCGGGCGTCCCAGAGCCAGTCGAGCTCGTCCGGCTGCGGGCCCCCGGCCAGCCACGACAGGACGGCCAGGCCGCGCGCGGTGCGCAGGCGGCACAGGTCGAGCACGTGGCGCAGCATGCGCGGGCCATGGTCGAGCCAGGTCGGCCAGTCGACGCGGTGACCTCTCGGCACCAGCTCGGCCACCCTCCGCGGGACGGGCAGCGGGCAGACCCGGCAGCCTAAGTGCGGGTCCTGGCGCACCTCGAACGCCTCCACGGCCCGCTCAGCCGCTCTCGACCGGCGTGACGGGCTCCTCGGTGGGGGTGCGCGTGGGAGGGTGCGTGGGCGCGGGGGTCGCCGTCTCGGAGGGCGTGGTGGTCGGCGCGGGCGTCTCGGTGGGGGTCGGGGTCGGGGTGGGCACGGGCGGCGTGCGGCTGGGAGGACGCGTTCCCGGCTCGCCGTGGGGCGGACGGCCCGGCTCGCCGTGCGGCGGATGACCGGGCTCCCCGTGCGTCGGCCGGCCGGGCTCGCCGTACGTCGGACCGGGGGGCTCGACCTGGGTCGGGCCGTCGGGGGGCGTCGGCTGCGGCTCGGCGGGCTCGGGGGCGGTGGGCTCGCCGGGCGGCGTGGTGACGTGCGCGGTCACGTGCGCGGGCACGAGCAGGGCCGGCGGCACGGGCGTCGCCGAGCCGAGCAGGCCGAACGGCTCGGGGGCGGCGCTGTCGAGGATGGGCTCTACGGTCAACGACACGTCCTGGGGGTCGGGCTGCCAGGGCAGTCTGATGCCGGGCGGCTCACCCGTGGCGGGGAACGCCGCGGTCGCCACCCCGGCGAGACCGCCGTTGTCCTTGCCGAACTGGTTGAAGATCACCGCTATCGCCACCACGGTCGCGACCGCCGCCAGCGCGCCCGCCACCGCCTGAGGCCACCTTCGAGCCGCCTTCTGCGTGGGAACGGGAAACCCGGCGGCGTCCAGGGAGGCCGTACGCCTGGCGACGTAACGGCGGTAGGGCAGCAGCTCAGGGTCGACGAAGCAGCTCATGACCCTGATGCGCAGCGCGTCGGGGAGCGCGGCGGCGGGCAGCAGCCGGTAGACCTTGGCGGCCGAGACCTGGCGGTCGCGGTGGGGGGCGCAGACCTCGCAGCGGGCGACGTGCCTGACCAGGGCCTCGCGCATCTCTCTGGTGAGGTCGCCGGAGAAGCCGGCGAGGATCCGGGCGCGGCGGGGGCAGTCGTAGGGGCCTTTGCGCGCCAGGATCTCGGCGGTGATCGCGTCGGTCAGGCGCTCGCGGGCCTGCGCCTGGGCCTGTTCGACCTGGCGCGGCGGGATCGCGAGCACCTGGGCCAGGTCGGCGGTGGGGAGCTCGTGGCCGGTCGCCAGCTCCAGCACCTCGCGGTCGGCGACGGGCAGGCTGACGACGGCGTTCCAGGCCATGATCCGCAGGTCGGCGTCGGCCGGGTCGTCCGGTGGCGGCGCCTCGGCCAGGGCCTCGTCGGCGCCGGGCGGCGCGGCCATCCTGCGGCGCAGGCATTCGAGCCGGGCGAGGGCGAGCAGCCAGACCCGGAACCTGTCGGGCTGGGTCAGCGCGCCCGCGTGCGCCTCGGCGGCGATCAGCGTGTCGCGCAGCGCCACCTGCGCGCTCTCGGTGTCGAGGAGGAGGGACCAGCAGTAGCGGTAGACGCTCTCCGCGTGGGTGTCGTAGAGCGCGGCGAGGGCTCCCGGGTCACGGGTGCGGAGCGCCTCCACCAGGACGCGGTCATTCATGTAACCGAAGGTAATGGATCGGTAACTAGTAGTTCTACCGGTTCCGCCGCTTGTCTACCGCGACCCCGCGAATTCACCAACCCTTATCATGACTAATACCGATTATTGCTTTACTCCGGCCATCGCCTCGCTCCCCCGGTCCACCGCGAACGGCTCGGTGGTGGGCTTGATCGTGTGCATCGGGATCGCGCCGCCCATCGCCAGATCCTCGTACGGGCGGCCGGTCGAACCCCAGGTCCTCGCGGTGACGTCGGTCTTGGTGACCTTGATGTCCTTGGGCAGTCCGGCCACGGTGAGGATGAACCGGGGCGGGCTGCCGGCCTTCACGTCGTCCACGAAGGTGCTGCCGCCGCCGAGGAGTTTGCCTGCCGAGTCGCGCAGCAACGCGTTCACGACGAGGCTGCTCGCCGGCAATTGATACGGATTCCCGACATATCCAGTAATAAGGTAGGAGCCGTCTTTTTGGCGCATTGTCTGGACGCGCGTGATCGGGAACGACTGGAACGCCGACGGGATGCGCGCGGCCGACCGCCACTGCGCCGGACGGTACTGGATGGTCACCTTGACCGGTTTCTCGGCGGCCGACGCCTGGCCGGTGAAGGCCAGGGAGCCGCCCGGCGGCACGGCGTCGAGCGGCTGGTCCATGCGCACCACCTCGGTGCCGGCGGCGTCGCGGCCCACGATGGTGGCCACCACGTGCTCGCCGAAGTGCCACGGGTTGGCGTTGCTGAGCACGCCCGCCCAGTTGACGGCGTAACCGTCGGCGGACTTGGCGATGTTCGAGACCTGCTCCTTGAGAACGAGCGGCTTGAGCGATTGGGCTGGCTGGTCCTCACTTGAACAACTGGCGAGGCAGATCGCCCCGAGTGCGAGGAGGCTGACGGTTCGGCTACGCGGGATCACTTTGCCGTGATAACCCGTGCATGGGCACGGCTGGCAGATGACACGCGCCGGGCGTACCAACTCTTTAACGGCGGCGGACGACCCTGGTCTCGTCCCACACCGGCTCGGGCGACTCGTAGACCGTGCCGTCGGAGCCGAAGACCAGGAAACGGTCGAAGTCGGCGGCGAACCAGCGGTCGTGGGTGACCGCCATGACCGTGCCGTCGAACGCGTCGAGGCCCACCTGGAGCGCCTCGGCGCTGGCCAGGTCGAGGTTGTCGGTCGGCTCGTCGAGCAGGAGCAGCGTGGCGCCCGACAACTCCAGCAGCAGGATCTGCAGCCGGGCCTGCTGGCCGCCGGACAACGTGTCGAACCGCTGCTCGGCGATCAGCCCGGCCAGCTCGTAGCGGGCCAGCGTCTTCATGGCCTCGTTCTTGAGCTTGGCGTGCTCGTTCATCACGATCTCTACCGGAGTGCGGCCGAGCAGCTCGGGGCGGGCGTGGGTCTGGGCGAAGTGCCCAGGCACCACGCGTGCGCCGAGCCTGGCCACGCCCGCGTGCGTGACGGGCTCGCCGGCCAGCAGGCGCAGGAAGTGGGACTTGCCCGAGCCGTTGGAGCCGAGGACGGCGACGCGCTCGCCGTACCAGATCTCCAGGTCGAACGGGCGCATGAGGCCGGTCAGCTCCAGGCCCTCGCAGATGACCGCGCGCTTGCCGGTGCGGCCGCCGCGCAGCCGCATCTTGATGTTCTGGTCGCCGGGGGCCTGCTCGGGCGGGCCCGCCTCGACGAACCTGCGCAGCCGCGTCTGGGCCGCGTGGTACGGGGCGGCCATGCCGTCGTTGTACCTGGCCTTGTTCTTCAGCATGTTGACCAGGGCCTTGAGCTTGGCGTGCTCTTCGTCCCAGCGCCTGCGCAGCTCGTCGAGCCGCTCGTTGCGGGCCTTGCGGGCCTCGCCGTAGGTGGCGAAGCCGTCGCCGTGGATCCAGATGTTGCCGGACTCGACCGTGACGATGCGGTCGGCGGCGTTGGCGAGGAGCTGACGGTCGTGGCTGACCAGCAACACGGTCTTGGACGTCTCCCTGAGCTGCTGCTCCAGCCACTCCTTGCCGGGCACGTCGAGGTAGTTGTCGGGCTCGTCGAGCAGCAGGGTCTGGTCGGGGCCGCGCAGCAGCGCCTCCAGGACGAGCCGCTTCTGCTCGCCGCCGGACAGGGTGGCCACGTCGCGGTACTTCACCCGGTCGTACGGGACGCCGAGGGCGGCGACCGTGCAGGTGTCCCAGAGCACCTCGATCTCGTAGCCGCCGGCGTCGGTGTAGTCGCTGATGGCCTGCGCGTAGCGCATCTGCGTCTTCTCGTCGTCGCGCTCCATCATCACCAGCTCGGCCGCGTCGAGCCGCTCGGCCGCCTGCCGCACGGCCGGCGGGGCGACGCCGAGCAGCAGGTCGCGGACGTTGCTGCCGTCGCGCACGCTGCCGATGAACTGGCGCATCACGCCCAGCCCGCCGGAGCTGGTCACGGCGCCCTCGACAGGCTCCAGGTCACCGGCGACCAGGCGCATGAGGGTGGTCTTGCCCGCGCCGTTGGGCCCGACGAGCGCCGCCTTGACACCGTCGCCGATCCGGAAGGAGACGTCGTTGAGCAGGGGCCTGCCGTCGGGCAGCACGTACGTCAGATGTCCTACTTCAACGTGGCCCATCCGGGCAGGTTACCGGCCGTCTTCCGTGGTCGGCACCCGGTTTTCGGCCCGGCGATCTCCGGACTCTAGACAGTAAGTGATCTAATGACTAGAACTGTAGGGACTCCCCAGCCCCTTAGGAACCGGTGATGACGCGATTCCGCTCCTCCCTCGCCCCCCTCGCCGTCGCGGTGCTCGGCCTGATCGCCGTTCCGCAGCAGGCGTGGGCCGCGCCGCCCAAGCCCGTGCCGCCGTCGATCGGCGCGACGCAGCAGCCGTCCGGTCCGGTCTCGGCGTGCGCGCCCACCGTACGCGGCGCTTCCGTCGACGCCCGGCTGACCAGCCTGTTCACCTCGTACGGCGACGACAACAGCCGCCTGGACGACTGGACGGGAGCCGACGGCACCTACTCGCTGCGGCTGCCGAACGGCCGCGAGTTGTGGGTGTTCTCCGACACCTTCCTCGGCCGGGTCAACCCCGACGGGTCCAGGCCGCCCGTCGTCGAGGAGGGCGGCACGACCGTCTTCCTGAACAACTCCTTCGCCGTCGAGCGGAACGGGCGGCTGTCCACGGTCCACGACGGCACGGCCGCCAAGCCCGAGGCCGTGATGCCGCCCCGGGACGACAAACACTGGTTCTGGGCCGGGGACGCCACGCTGGCGGGCGGCGTCGTCGAGGTGACGTACCAGGAGTACGAGCGGTTCGGCACCGGCGCGTGGGACTGGCGCTGGCACCGCAACGTGGTGGCCAGGTTCGCACCCGGCCGGCTCGACCAGCCGATCAGCGTGCACGACCTGCCCTCGGGCCACGGCGTCTCCTGGGCCTCCGGCATCCTGAAGGACGGCGGCTACACCTACGTGTACGGCGTCGAGGACCTGGGCGCGACCAAGTACATGCACCTCGCCCGGGTCAGGGGCCAGAGCCTGCTGGGCGCCTGGGAGTTCCGTACGGCCGACGGCTCCTGGTCGCCGGACGAGAAGGACTCGGCCCGGATCATGGGCGGGGTGGCGAACGAGTACAGCGTCTCCCGGGTCGGATCCGGATATGTCCTGATCACGCATGACACGACCGAAGCGCTCAGCCCCAACATCGTGGCCTACTCCTCCTGCTCGCCCACCGGCCCCTTCACCGGCAAGCAGCACGTCTACACCACCCCCGAGACCAGCGGGAACGTCTTCACCTACAACGCCCACGCCCACCCCGACGTCGCCGGGAACGGCCTGGTGGTCTCCTACAACGTCAACAGCTTCGTCAACACCGACCACTACCGCGACGTGTCCATCTACCGGCCAAGGTTCCTGGATGTGACGTTCGAGTGAGGCGTAACTGGGCGGCGCGCCTGCGGCACCTCACCCTCGACGGGCTGCGGGCGGTCACGCTGGAGAACGAGCGGTTGCGCGTGACCGTCGTGCCGGACAAGGGCGGGGACGTGGTGGAGTTCCTCCACAAACCCACCGACACCGACTTCGTCTGGCTCTCGCCGCAGGGCCTGCGGGATCCGCGCGACCACCGTCACGGCGCGGCCGACGACGTCGCCCAGTTCGTCGACCACTACGAGGGCGGCTGGCAGGAGGCCTTCCCCAACGGCGGCGCGCCCAGCGAGTACCGGGGCGCCCGCCTCGCCCAGCACGGCGAGGTCGCCGGGCTGCCGTGGTCGTGCGAGGTCGTGGCCGACTCCGAGGAGGAGGTCGCGGTGCGGCTCGGCGTACGGACGCGGCGGTTGCCGTACCGGGTGGAGAAGGTGTTCAGGCTCCGCTCTGGGACGGCCGCGCTGGAGGTCGAAGGGCGGGCGACCAACGAGTCGGACCTCACGCTGCACGCCATGTGGGGGCAGCACATCGTCTACGGGCTGCCGTTCCTGCGGGCCGGGGCGCGGATCCGGCTGCCCGAGGGGGTCAGGGTGATCCCGCACGCGGGCCCGATCAACCCGGCAGGGCGCCGGGTGCGGCCCGGCGGGCCGTGGCGGTGGCCGGTGGTGCCCGCCGACGGGGGCGGGGAGACGGATCTGAGCGTGGTGCCGGAGCGGGGCGGGCCGAGCGACATCGTCTACCTCACAGGATTCACCGAGGGTTGGTACGAAATTTCGGGGGATATCGGTATGCGGGTGGAGTGGGATGCGGCGCTCCTCCCCTACCTGTGGATGTGGCAGGAGCTCGGCGCGTCCACCGGTTACCCCTGGTGGGGCCGGGCCTACACGCTGGGGCTCGAACCGTTCGCCGGCATGCCGACCGACGGCCTGGCCGCCGCCGTGGACAACGGGAGCGCCCTGTCGCTCGGACCGCACGAGACGAAGGTGTTGAGTTGGCGCGCGGAGGTGCTGGCGTGAGTGAGTTTTCCGGGAAGGTGGCGCTGGTCACCGGCGGGTCCATGGGCATCGGCCGGGCGGTGGTCGACCGGCTGGCCGACGGCGGCGCGAACGTGGTGTTCTGCGGCGTGGACGAGGACGCGGCGCTCGACAGCGAGCACGTGACCGGCGTCGTCGCCGACGTACGCCGGGCCGGCGACCTGCGCGACCTCGTGGACCTGGCCGTGACCAGGTACGGCGGCCTCGACATCGTCGTCACCTGCGCCGGCGTGCAGCGCTACGGCACGGTCGAGGACACCCCCGAGGAGGTGTGGGACGAGGTCATGGACATCAACCTCAAGGGCGTCTACCTCACCTGCAAGGCGGCCGTGCCGAGGCTCAGGGAGCGCGGCGGCGGCTCGATCGTGGTCATGTCGTCGGTGCAGGCGTTCTCCTCGCAGGCGCAGGTGGCCGCCTACACCGCGAGCAAGGCCGCGCTGAACGGCCTGACCAGGGCCATGGCTCTCGACCACGCGGCCGACGGGATCAGGGTCAACGTGGTCTGCCCCGGCTCGGTGGACACCCCCATGCTGCGCTGGGCGGCCGACCTGTGGCGGGGCGAGTTGTCGCAGGAGGAGCAGGTCGAGCAGTGGGGCAAGGCCCATCCGCTGGGCCGCGTGGGCCGTCCGGAGGAGGTGGCCGAGCTGGTGGCGTTCCTGGCGGGGCCGCGCTCGTCGTTCATCACCGGGGCCGAGCACCGCGTGGACGGGGGTCTGCTGGCCCGAAACCCGGCGGCGCTCCCCGACTAGGTCGAGTAAGTCCCCAGTCGCCGCCCAATCCTGGCAAGCGTTGCGTCAATGCGACGAAGTGCCAGGTGGTGAGCCTGGTAACCAGGTTCTCTGCGTGTCTCATGAGGGTGGGTCCCGAGCCCCCTCCCAACACGCTGAACGGGTTCCGAAACGACTCACCGATCTAGGAGAGACCTGTGAGGCTCACCAAGAAGGCCGCCGCCATCGTCGCCGCGGCCGCGCTGTTCACCGTGGTCGTCCCGGCTGCCGCCGCGGAGGCCAGCCCGCGTTCGACCTGTTACGGCGGCCGCGTCTGCCTGTACGCCGGTTTCGACTACAACCGAGGCCAGAGCGACCACTGGCGCGACTTCACGGCCGACGACTCCGACCTGGCCGACAACAACTGGCTGAACTGGGACTTCAGCAACACCTGGCACAGCATGGACAACGAGACCAGCTCGGTCAGGAACCGCGTCGGCTGCAGCACCACCCTCTGGCAGCACGCCGAGTACACCGGTGCCCACAGCACCTTCACCCACAACTCCAACGACGGTTACCTGGTGAACAACGCCATCGGCAACAACCGCACCAGCTCGATCGACATCTGGTGCCGCTGAGAAATAACGGGAGTGCCGGTTTCCGGGCTTGGCCGCCGGAAACCGGCTGTCGTGGGCTCCTCGCGGGCGCGCTGCTGCTGTCCGTCGCGGCCTGCGCCACCGCCGAGCCCGTACGCGAACGGCCCCCGGCGGGCGTGACCTCGGTGTCGCAGCTCGTGTTGCCGTTCGACGCCTACAAGCCGACTCCCGAGCAGCAGGCCGTCCTGGGCAACGCCCACAACCACCTGGTCGTACGGTGCATGAGCCGCCGCGGCCTCACCGTCACCCCACCCGCCGAGAACGCCGCCGACCTGGCCGCGATCGACCCGGGCAACTCCCGCCGCTACGGCGTCGTGGACACCGCCGCCGCCCAGCGGTACGGCTACCACCTGGCCAGGCCGCCGTCCCCGGACACCAGCGGTTCCTGGATCAACAAACTGCCCAAGCACACCCGCCACCGCCTGTACGGCACCGCGGCCGACCGCGGTTGCCTCGACCGTGCCTCCTCCGCCCTGGAGAGCGGCACCCGCAAGGCCGACTGGCCCTGGCTGGGCCTCCAGGACTCGCTCACGCTGGAGCAGGCCGCCAAGCACGGCGGCGTGACCGCGGCGACCAGGCGCTGGCAGTCGTGCATGACCCAGGCCGGGCACTCCTACCCGGATCCCGAGGCGGCCATCGCCGACTCGCGCTGGGACCTGGAGAAGCCGCGTGTGAGCGAGGAGGAGAAGCAGACGGCCGTCGCCGACACGACCTGCAAGTGGTCGTCGGGCCTGGTCGCCGCCTGGTTCACGGCCGACGCCGAGCTTCAGCGGGCGATCATCCGGGACAACCGCGACCGCTTCGACGCGCTGGCGGCGAGCCTGCGGGAGCGGCTGGCACGCGCCTCAAGCCTGCTGTCCGAGCACGAAGGCCGCCAGGTCGGCTGACTGGCTCAGCCTGCTGGGCTCGTGCACGTACATCATGTGGCCGGCCTCGTAGTACTTGAACTCGACGTTGGCCGCCAGCTCGGCGGGCACGGGCAGGTGGGCGAAGGCGTGCTCGGCGGCGTAGTAGGGCGTGGCGCCGTCGTGGTAGCCGCAGGCCACGTGCACGCGCAGGTGCGGGTTGGTCCGCATGGCGGCGCCGAGCCGGTCGGTCACGATGACGTGCGCGCCCTCGAACTCCTTGTACGACCACGGGTGCACCCGCGAGGTGAGGATCTCGTACGGCAGGTCGTTGGCGTAGCCCAGCTCGGTCCGCAGGTAGTGGTTGAGCGCGGCGCTGTAGGGGCCGGTGATGGCGTTCATGCTCGGGTCGGCGGTGAAGTGCTCGCGCCCGCTGTCGGGGTCCCAGCCGGTGAAGCGGCCGTCGAGCCTGCCGACGGTAAGGCGGCGCTCGCGCAGCAGCTCGGTGAAGAAGCGGATGTGCTCGATGCGCAGGTCCACGCGGTCGACGTAGCCCTCGGACAGGCCGGACAGCGCGGCGACCCTGGAGACCGCGGTGGCGCGCTCGGCGGGGGTCAGGCGGTTGCCGCGGGCCAGGGCCCAGGGGTAGTCGCGGGCGGCGTACTCCTCGGCCTCGCGCAGCACGTCGGCGAGCGGCCGGTCGCCATGCAGCCCGTGATAGTGCGCGATGGCGGCATATGTCGGTAGATAGAGGGCGTAGGCCAGGTCGTTGCCCTCGTTGAACTCCACGGTCGCGTAGTCGAGCACCGAGGAGATCAGCATCACGCCGTTGAGGTACATGCCGTACCGCGACTGGAGGTGGTCGGCCAGCCCGGCCGCCCTGACCGTGCCGTACGACTCGCCGGCCAGGAATTTCGGCGACATCCACCGCGCGTTCCTGGTCGTCCAGAGCCGGATCACCTCGCCGACCGACTCCAGGTCGCCGCTGAACCCGTGGTACGGCTCGGCCTTCTCCCCCTCGGCCGCCCGCGAGTAGCCGGTGGACATCGGGTCGATGACGACCAGGTCGCTCACCTTGAGCAGGGTCTCGTCGTTGTCGGCGAGCGCGTACGGGGGAGGCAGGAGCCCGCCCGCGTCCCCCATCACGACCCGGCGCGGCCCGAGGATGCCGAGGTGCAGCCACACGCTCGACGACCCGGGGCCGCCGTTGAAGGCGAACGTGACCGGTCTGGTCAGCGGGTCGGCGTCGTCGAGCGTGTAGGAGGTGAGGAACACCTCGGCCTTCGGGCGGTGGCCGCCGAACGCCCCGTCCGTGAACACCTCCTCGCGCACCACCATGGTTCCGGTGGTCGCGGTGTACCCCTGGCCGGTGGGCAGGGTGTGCCGGGTGGTGACGAGGTTGTCGGCGGGCGGGGTCGTCTGCGCTTCTTCGGACATAGCGGCCAATTATGGAGCAACGTCCACCGAGATCGCGGGGTCGGCGAAGCGCTCGTTCGGCACGGTGGCGTACCAGCCGGGGCGGCCGGGGTCGCGGTCGTAGGGGTAGCCGCCGGTCTCCCGGTACAGCTCGGCGTAGCGGGCCATGCGGTCCCGGTCGAGGCGTACCCCGAGCCCGGGGCCCGAGGGCACGGCGATGGCGCCGCCCGCGTACGGTAGCTTGCCGCCCTCGATCACGTCGTCGCGCAACTGGTGGTAGTGGGCGTCGGCGGCGTAGGTGAGGTTGGGCAGCACCGCGCCGAGGTGCAACATGGTCGCGAGCTGGATGCCCAGTTCGCCCGAGGAGTGGACGGCCACCCCGACCTGGAACGTGTCGCACACGCCCGCCGCCCGCACGCACGGCCTGATCCCGCCCCAGAACGTCGTGTCGAGCAGCACCACGTCGGCGGCCCTGCGCAACACGTTGGAGGCGAGCTGCTCGAAGTTGACGACCACCGTGTTGGTGGCGAGGGGCACCCTGACCTGCTCCCGAACGGCCCTGAGCCCCTCCAGCCCCCAGACGGGGTCCTCCAGGTAGTCGTTGTTCAGCTCCTCGATGGCCCGGCCGAACCGCAGCCCCTCGGCCACCGACAACACGGCGTTGGGGTCGTACCTGAGCCGGTCGCCGGGGAACGCCTCGGCCAGGGCCCGGTAGCACTCCAGCTCGTAGTCCGGGGGGAACACGCCGCCCTTGAGCTTGTGCACGGTGAACCCGTGCTCCTCCTTGAGCCGGGCGGCGTGCTCGACGAGCTGGCCGGGGGTGCGGATCTCCGGGTGGCCGTCGGCGGCGTACCGGAAGAACAGGTACGAGGCGAACGGGACGGCGTCCCGCAGCCGCCCGCCCAGCAGGTCGTGGGCGGGCACGCCGAGGTGCTGCCCGACCAGGTCGAGGCAGGCGAACTCGACGGCGGCGAGGAGCTGGGTGCGGTTGTTGTAGAGCGAGGCGGTCGGGTTGGCGATCTTGAAGCGCAACGCCTCCAGCTCGAACGGATTGTGGCCCTTCAGGTACGGGACGAGCGCGCGGAAGGCCGACTCCGCGCTCTCGCCCCCGCCACCCATCTCCCCCAGGCCGATCAGCCCGTTGTCCGCCTCGACCTCGACGATCGTGCGGACGAACCGCCCCCAGTGGGCGCCGTTGCTGTGCCGCAGCGGCGCCTCCAGTGGGACGGCGACCGTCGTGGCCCGGATGTCGACGATCTTCACGCGCGCTTCCCCCCAACGACGGCGACGCCGCAGGCCGGCAGCCGTACCTCGACCGGTTCCCGCCCCGGGACCGTGACCATCGCCGTCACCGGCTCGGCGGCCAGCGACTGGAGCCGTACCACCTGCTCCCCGTCCACCCGGCCGATCGAGGTGATCAGCACGTCGGGGTGGTCCACCGAGGCGTAGGTCTCGGAGGCCGGCGGGCCGTCGGTGACCAGTGCGCCGACGAACGGCTCGGTCAGTCCCGAGGCCGCCGCCGCGCCCAGCCTGCTGCCCTTGACGCCCGCCGCCGACGTGACGGCGTAGCGGAAGGTCGTCTCGCCCTGCTGCTGAGCCGGGAAGTTGGTGTCCCAGATGTTGTTGAGCGCCCAGGAGTAGACCGTGCCGTCCTCCTGGTCGAGTGTGGGCGGGAACGGCGCGTACGGCATGTGGATGGTGCCGAGCTGCACCAGCGGCGCTTCCAGGGTGGCCCAGGCGACGGTCAGCTCGGGGTCCTCGAAGGCGATCCAGTGCCTGATCGGCAACATGTACTCGGCCGAGCCCGGCACGCGCGGCACGTCCGGCCCGCCGACGCCGCCGGTCAGCTCCCAGCCCGTGGCCGGGCCCGTGGCGAACGGGAAGGCCAGGAACACCGCCTCCTTGGCCGGGGTGCCCTGCTTGGCGAGCTGGTAGGTCAGGTCGAGCCTGGGGACGCCCCGGTGCAGCTCGATCGTGGTGCGCAGCCAGTCGACGCCCTTGCCCTGGAGCTCGACCACCAGCTTCTCGCCGACCTCCGTGCGCTGGGCCTTGACGATCGTCGCGTTGCGGGCGACGGCCCGGTCGCCGAGCAGCGTCCGGTCGTGCGCGCCGACGTGCCCCGACAGGTGGTTGAAGTGCGGGGCGGTGGCGTAGCGGTCATAGACGTACTGGCCGAAGCCGGCTGCGGCGTCGCCGTTGACCAGCTCGCGGCCGGCGGACTTGTCGAAGATCGAGCTGATGTAGCCCTCGCGCACGTCGTAGGCGACCCGGTAGAACTCGTTCTCGATCACGCCGCCCGTGTCCGGTTCGACCGGTTCGGGGGCCTGACTCCGCGCGGGGACGACGTCGAGCCGCGCGTAGCCGTAGCCGGGGACGTCGGCCACGACCGCCTGGATGTGCCGGCCGATCGGGCGGGTCGGCCAGTCGCCGGGGTCCACGATCTCCTCGTGGTGCGGCACGCTCTCGCCGGTCCGCGCGTCCACCAGCGCGATCGGCACGTCCATGGCCACCACGTCGCGCGGCAGGAACGCGCGTACCACGTCGGTCCGCGCCCGGGTGCCGGGGTTGAAGACGGCGAAGGCGGCCAGGGCGCCGCCTTCCACACCCGAGCCCGGCCGCGTGCCCGGCTCCGGTTCGGACAGGGCGGCGGCGAAGCGGCGGGTCGCGGCGTGCATCAGGTCGGAGGCGTCGTCCTGGGCCTGGTAGGCGCCCGAGGACTTGCGGGTCCACTGCAGGCCGCCGGAGTCGCCCGCCTCCTCGGCGTCCTCCCACGGGTTGGCCGCGCCCCACGTGTGCTCGTTGAACAGGGCGACCTTGTCGTACGCCTCGTCGATCTGGGCCGTGGCATCGGTGCCGGCGATCGTGTGCAGGGTCTCGGCGACGCGCAGGGCCGACTGCGCGCGGCGTACGTAGCCGAGCGGGCGCGCGCCCGAGCCGAGCCCGTCGGCCCACCAGTCGGTCCAGTCGCCCTCGTGCACCGCCAGCCGGTCGTGGTAGCGCTCCTCGACGTGCTCGAAGAAGTCGCTGTTGACCGCCGAGCGCAGGCGCGGCCAGGCCCACGTCTCGTTCCACTGGCGGGCGATCGAGGCCGGCACGATCGACGGCCCGGCGTTGTCGGCGTGCGCGCCCTGCACGCGCAGGTGCAGCACGTCCAGCTCGTACGGCTCGCGCGGCGCGTCCGGCCCCTGCCAGCCGAACGTCCCCGGCCCGTACGGGTAACCGCGCGTGGCCAGCGCCGACAGGTAGCGCGGCAGCAGGTCGTCGGCCAGCTCGTAGGAGTCGGTCAGCCCGACCGTGTTGCCCTCCATGTACGCCATCCCGTGCGGCGTGTCGGTGAACCACACCAGCAGCTCGTTCCCGCTCGGCGCCCGCCACCGGAACGGCCTGGTCAGCTTGTCGCCCCCGTGCAGGTACGGCACCGACCGCCCGGCCCAGTTGTGCGCGGCGGCGAGGTAGCGCACGCCGGAGGCGTTCAGCGCGTCCACCAGGCCGACGACCGCGCCCGGCACGTCGGTGTGCATGGCCGACCTGGTGGCGAAGCCGTACCGGTCCTTGAGCTGACCGGTGAAGCGGAGCTGGCGGTAGAGCTCCTCGGTCGAGCACGCCTCGGTGTGCAGCTGGAACGGCAGCGCGGTCACCTCGATCACGCCCGCCCTGGCCAGCGCGGCGAACGACTCGACCTGCTCGGCGGGCCGGGCGTCGAGCCATTTGAGCGCGGGCATCGAGGACTCGACCGTCCACCTGAACTTGGCGTCGTCGGGCCAGGAGGCGGTCTCCTCGGCCAGCCGCAGCGCCGCGTCGAGGTAGTCGAGGTGGTGGCGGAGCACCGTGCCCTGCGGGTCGGTGTAGCCGATGTCGAGGTGCGAGTGGTGCACGACGAACACGCTCCACTTGCGCTGCGGCGTGACCGTGACCTGCGCGCTGCCGACCACGCCCGCGTCGTCGCGGCACTCCAGGGTGAGCGTGCGCGGCGCGTCCACCTCGGGCACCAGCAGCGTCACGTCCGTGCCCGAGGCGCTGTCCACGCCCACCAGCACGTGGGTCAGGGGCTGCGTGCTCGACACCCTGACCGCCTGGCGGCCGTCGTGCGTGAACAGCGGCAACACCGCGACCCGCACCTCCAGCCCGCGCGCACTGATCACCGGTGTCGAGGTGTCGTTGCGCAGCGCCTGCCTGATCCCGTCGTAGTCGGGGCTACCCAGGCTCCGCTGCAGCAACCGGCTCGTCATTCAAACACTCCCTAGGGACAGGCCCCGTGCGAAGAGGCGCTGGGTTGCCAGGAACAACACGACCGTCGGCAACGAGACCACCAGGCCCGCCGCCAGGCCGACGGGGACCGGGGTGCCGGCGTAGACGTCGGTCATCAGCCCCGCCAGTGCGGTCATGACCGGCCGCACGCTCTCGGTCTGCGTCAGCGTCAGGCCGAAGATGAGGTCGTTCCAGATGAAGGTGAACTCAAGGATGAACACCGCCGTCAGCGCGCTGAGCGAGATCGGCAGGTAGACGCGCCAGAAGATGCGCCACGTGGACGCGCCGTCCATGCGGGCCGCCTCGAAGATCGAGAACGCGACGCCGGTGTAGAAGTTGCGCAACACGAACGCGGCCAGCGGCACGTTGATCCCGGTGTAGATGAGGATCATGCCGATCCTGGTGTCGTACAGGCCGGCGTCGCTGAAGCCGACGAAGAGCGGCACGAGCAACATCTGCGACGGGAACACGGTCCCGCCGAAGATCAGCAGGAACCACCAGAACCCGTGGCGCAGCCGCAGCACCACGATCGTGTAGCCGGCCAGTGCGCCGATGACCACGCCGAGCAGCGGCGAGACGACCGCGTACAGGGCGGTGCTGGCCAGGCTGTCGGTCAGGTTGGCGCTGTCCAGGGCGCGGGTGAAGTTCTCCAGCAGCGCGAAGTCGCCGGACGGCACCCAGGCGCTGCCCGGGTCGTACGAGGCGGCCGGCCTTGAGGCGTTGACGACGAGCAGGTACGTCGGCCCGAGCCAGATCAGCCCGAGCACGATCAGCACGATCCGCCGGATCATCGCACCTGCCTCCTCAGGTAGAGGTAGGAGGCCAGCCCGGTGACCACGGTCAGCATCACCGCGACCGCCGAGCCGTAGCCGTAGTCACTGGCCACGAACGTGTCCCGGTACATGGTCACCGCCAGCGTCTCGGAGTTGCGCCCCGGGCCGCCCGCCGTCAGCACCCACACGATGTCGAACGTCTTCAGGCTCGCCACCAGCGCCAGCCCGACCACGACCGCCGTCAGCGGGCGCATCAGCGGCCAGATCACGTGCCGGAACAGCCGCCAGCCGGACGCGCCGTCCAGCCGGGCGGCCTCGATCGGCTCCTTGGGGATGGACTGCAGGCCCACGACGAACAGCAGCGTGTTCACGCCGAGTTGCTGCCAGGTCCACACCAGCAGCATGGCCAGCGTGTTGTGCGGCGCGACCTGGAGGAACGCGGTGTCCACGCCGAGCAGCCGGTTCGCGATCCCGTCGTGGGAGAGCACCGGGCTCCACACCATGGCGAGGCCCGCGCCGCTCAGCGCGTACGGCAACATGAACGGCACCCGGTACCAGGCGCCGCCCCTGATGTCGTAGGACAACACCGCGACCAGCAGTCCGAGGCCGACCGGCAACACCATCGTGCCGGCCACCCAGATGAGCGTGTTGCGGGTCGAGGTGAGCAGCGCGGGGTCGTCGAACAACTTGGCGAAGTTGTGCACGCCGACCCACGCCGGCGACTCCAGGCCGTCGTACCGGGTGAGGCTCAGGTAGGCCGTCCACAGGAACGGCGCGTACAGCAGCCCCGCGACCAGCACGGCCGCGGGCGCCACATAGCCGTGCCTGAAACGCCCGAGCATCGGCGCCCGCGTGCTCATGACCTCACTCCGCGCGCCGGCTCTCCCTCGCTCACTGGTGGGTGCTCCAGTACTCGTCGGCGGCCTTCTGGATGCTGTCCAGCACTTCCTTGTACGTGCCGGGCTCGGTGACGAACTTGCCGAAGCCGTCGAGCGCGGCGGTCAGCACCGGCGGCGGCGTCGCCTCGAAGTACCGGTTGACCAGCCGGTACGTGCCGCCGCCCGCGTCCTTGGTGACGGCGCCGAGCGCTTCGTCGGCGATCTCGACCTTGGGGTTGGCGCTCACGTCACCCCTGGTGGAGGCCCACTTCTTCTGGGCGTCGGCGGTGGTCCACCACTTGAGGTACTTCATGCTGGAGTCGGGGTCGTCCGCCTTGGCGAGCGAGCACAGCGGGCCGCTCTCGAAGATCATCGACGTCTTCGGCAGCGACGGGTTGACGTTGGGGATGACGAAGAATCCGTAGTCGGTGCCGGACTTCAGGTCGCGCTGCGTCATGCTGGTGTTGAACCAGGTGCCGAAGGAGACCATCGCCGCCTTGCCGTTCTTCAGCACGTCGCCGGGGTCGGTCTTGTCACCCGGGTTGATGAAGTATCCGGCGTCGATGAGCGACTTCCACTTCTCCATCACCTGGACCACGCCGGGGTCGGTGTACTTGGCCTTGCCCGTGGACAGGCGGTCGTACAGGTCGGGGTCGGAGCCGGCCATGAGCTGCTCGAACCAGACGAAGGAGAACAGCACGCTGGTGTGGTAGAAGGCTTTGACGCCGTTCTTCTTCAGGGTCTCGGCGGCCTGCACCAGCTCGTCCCACGTCTGCGGGGGCTTGAGGCCGTACTTGTCGAAGATCTTCTTGTTGTAGAACATGCCCCAGTAGGCGACGTTCATCGGCACGCAGTACTGCTTGCCGCCGATCGTGTAATAAGAGGCGAGGTCCTGTGACAGGTCGCCCGCCTTGATCGCCTCCTGCCAGACGGCCGTGGTGTCGGCCACCTGCTTCTGCTTGACGATCTCCTCCAGCATCCCCCCGGTCTGCCAGGTGAACAGGTCGGGCTTCACGTTCGTGCGGAACGACGCCTTGATGAAGGCCTGGTACTGCGCGGAGTCGGTGTATCCCGTCGGCTTCATGCCCAGGCCGATCTGCTGCTTGGACAGGGCGCCCATCTCGTCGAAGTATTTGGTCCAGGCGCCCTTGTCGTTGTAGAGCGTCAGTTCGGTCTTCTTCTTCGGCGCCTCGGCGCTGTTTCCGCCGCAGGCGGTCAGGACCAGCGCCGCCACGCCGAGCGTGGCCACACGTGACCGGAACATGGCCGGCCTCCTTGCTCTTTCGGGGGGACTTGCTTTATCTGGGGGGCAACCTCTGCTCGATGACGGTCTTCACGTCGACCAGATGGGCCCGCATACGTGCCTGTGCCTCGGCGGCGTCGCGCGCTTCGATGGCCTCCAGGATGGCCAGGTGCTCCTCGTAGTCGCGGCGCCGGTCGTCGAAGATCTGCAGGATCTCCCGCTGCTCGGGCCCGTGGACGGTGAGCAGCGAGTCGACGACCTCGTCCAGCACGCTGTTGCCCGCCATCCGCGCGGTGGCCCGGTGGAAGGACATGTTGGCCTCGTGCAGCTCGGCGTCCTCGCCGCGCAGGTGGCGGCCGGCCTCGTCGAGCACCCGCTTGAGCGCGGCCAGCTCCGGGCCCTCGGCGCGTTCGGCGGCCATGGCGGCCAGCGGCGGCTCGATCACGATCCGCGCGCCGAGCAGTTCGAGGAGCTGGGCGGCGTGCATCTCGCGCATGTTGGGGTTGGGCAGCACGAGCCGCTCGATGTCGGCGCCGACGTAGATGCCCGAGCCGTGCCGCAGCTCGATGGCCCCGGTGGCCTCCAGCCTGCGCAACGCTTCGCGCAGCGTCGGGGTGGTGACGGCGAAACGCTGGGAGAGCTCCCTGGTCGAGGGCAGCCTGTCGCCCGGCCGGTGCCCCCCGGTACGGATGAGCTCCAGCATGCGCTCGGTCAGAGCGTCGGAAAGCGTCGGCCGCGCAACCTCGGACATATCAAGTGATCTAATCACTTATTCCGACGCGCGTCTACGACGCCCGGCGATTTCTCCGCTCAGCGCTTGAGCAGGTCCTTCATCAGGTCGATCTGCGCCTTCCTGGACGCCTGGACCTGCGCCGCCCACTCCTTGACCGCCGGATCGGCCCCGGCGGTCACCTCGGTGTCGGCCATCTTGATCGCGTCGCCCTGGTGCGCGATCAGCAGGGTCATCAGGTCGCGTTCGAAGGACTTCGACTTCTTCAGCGCCCGGATCTGCTTGCGGTCGGTCTCCGGCATGCCGCCGTGGTGGTCGTGCGAGCCGGACGCGGCCGTGAGCGGCTGCTCCCAGGAGTACAACCAGCGCAGCATCATCTCGACCTCGTCCTGCTGCGTGCTGGCCACGGCGGCGACGAGGATCTTGAGCTGCTCATCGGTCGCCCGCTCGGTGCCCAGTTTGGCGATCTCGATGCCCTGCCGGTGGTGCTGGACCATCATCTGCACGAACATCACGTCCTGGGCGTTCACGGGAGGGGCCTGGGCCCCGGCCGTCCCGCAGGCGGCGGCCAGCAGGAGGCCGAGGGCCGCCAGGACGAGCTTCAGGGCGCTGGATCGGGGGGTTGCGGCCACTCTGCGCGCCTTCCATTAAAAAGGAAACCTTCCTAAGAGTTAGACGATTTCGCCATGGCGCGCAAGGGCCCCTGTCAAGCGTTCGGAAAGCTCGTTGAGGCGGCGGCCGTGGAGCGAGCCGCCGCTCACGCGGGCCTGGTCGTTGATGAAGGCGTGCACCTCCTCGTTCGGGTCAGCGGTCCCGGCTGGCGTGGATCACCGGACGCCGGCGCGGTAGGTCAGGATCAGGCCGACGCCGGTGAGCGTCGCCCGGTCGCCCTCCACGGCGAGCGGCCACCCGGCGCCGCCCACCAGCAGGCCCGGTGTGGACAGGAGCTTGCCGTCGTTGAGCGCCAGCCGCCGGTCCCCGTTGAGCAGCAGCCGCGCCGACGTCCCCGGCGCGTACGCCGCGTAGACGCCCGTGATCTGCCGCCCGATCATGCCCGGGAACATCCCGGTCGTGAACGGCAACGTCAGGACGTCCTCGGCGCCCTCCGCGAAGGCCGTCCACTGGTCGGGGAACACGGTGGCGACGTCGAAGAACCGGGCCGCCGGGTACGGCTTGAGCATGCCCTTCACCGCGTTGGCGAACAGCTCGCCACCCTGCTCGGCGGCGTACTTGACGGTGATCACGACGTCCCTGAGGGCGGGCGCGCCGCCGGCGGGCAGCTCCAGCCGCCACCGGGACACCGCGCCCGTGCCCTCGAAGGGCAGGTAGCGGTCGTCGTCGAAGCGCAGCTCGAACAGGCCGTTGTTGTCCTTGTACTCCTCCAGGTCCGACAGCGCGATCTGCTGCCCGGCCCGCCAGTTGGCCCGCAGCGTGGACGGCATCGGCCCCTTCGGGTCGATCAGGTACTTGACCGCCTTGGGATCGGCACTGAGCACGATCTTGCTGTCGAGCTGCGTGAGCGTGGCGTTCAGCCCGATCGGCCCCTCCGGCCCCTCGAACGTGACCGACAACGTCCTGATCCGCCGCCGGTAGTGCCCGGGGAAGTCGCGGTCGAACAGCGGCTCGGTGAGCGCGAACTCGCACCGCCCGGTGGTACGCAGGTTCAGCGCGGCCAGCGGGTCGAGGGCCAGCAGCGACACCTTCTTGGTGATCTCCAGACCGCGCGCGTCGCTCTCGACGTACGCCTGGCCGAGCCGTTCCAGGTCGACCGACAGGCTCTCGCCCGCCAGCAGCCCGTTGCGCCGGCTCTCCCAGTACGTCGGCCGGATGTAGTCGGCCTCGCCCTCCGGGATGCCACGCTCGTACTGGAAGGCCCGTTGCGCGGCCCGTGCCATCTCGTACGCCAGGTTGTACGACTGGAAGTACATCCCGGACAGCCGCCCCGACATCCACTGGTAGAGCTGGGCGTTGGCGAACTTGCTCGTCATGAACGCCCCGACCGCCTCCTGGTTGGCGATCTCCTGCTTGAGCACCTCCAGCTCCCGCTGGGCGACCTTGACCTGGAGCTCCGCACCCGCCACCTGGTGGCCGAGCTGCGCCACGTCGCTCCGGGAGATGGCGAGCTGGAAGGCCCAGTCCTGGGCCATGCGCTCCTGCTCGGCCCGTACGCCGAACAGCTCGCCGAGCACGCTGAGCCCCTCGGCCGTGGTCGTCGCGATGTCGGCGCCGGTGTTGAGCGCGTCCGATACCTGGATGCCGCCCTCCTCGGTGCCGATGATGAATGGGCCGATCAGGATCTGCGGCAGGGCGGCGGCGACCGCCGCGCCGACCTTGAGCCCGGCCCCCACGAAGTGGGCGACCGCGGCCCCCGTCATGACCTCGATCTGGGCCTGCTGGAGTGGGGACATCCCGGCGGCGATCAGCCCCTCGTAGTAGCGCACCCGTTCCTCGGCGCTCTTCCTGCTCACCTGGAGCTCCAGAAGGCCCTCGGTGGCGATCTGGACCTGCGCCTCCTTGATCGCGCGGTTGAGCCCGAGGATCGTGCCCTCCTGCCTGTTCTGCAGCAGCGCCAGTTCCTCGGCGTCGTGCCGCTCCAGCACGCTGAGCAGGTCGCCGGCGAACTGCCGCAGCTTGTCCACCAGCTCCTGCGCCTTGCGGAAGGTGAAGGCGAAGCGGTAGTGCGGCACCGGCACGGCGGCGGCCAGGGCGAGCTGGTCCGGCGAAGCGCCCCCGGCCACCCCTCTGACCAGTGCCATCACGTCGGCGGGCGGCTCGAACAGCGGCACCGGACGGCTGATGCCCATGATGTCGAGCGAGGCCCTGATCTTGCGCAGCCGGTCCTCGACCCGGGTCCAGTAGTCGAGGAACACGCTGTTGCCCGGGATGTGGAAGTAGGGGTTGTCGATGCTGCCGTGCACCTCGCCGGCCCCCTTCAGCAGCGCGCCGCCCGCGGTCAGCTCGGCGATGGCGCCGTTCCTGGACGGCGCGGGCGCGCCGCCCGCGGTCAGCTGCTCGTAGCTGCGCGCCGGGGTCAGCGCCCGCGGCCCGAGGTTCTCCGGCCGCGGGCCGAGCAGGTCGTGGGCGAAGATGTAGAGCATCCTGGCCTCGTCCAGACTCTCTCCCGTGTACTGGCGGAAGAGCATGTCGCCCCAGTCGAGCAGGTTGTCGACGTAGGCCATCACGACCGCGCGGCGGTGGGCCGACGGGCGCAGGTCCGCGATGGCGTGCGGGTCGAACGGATCGTCCATGTACGTCCGGATCATCGTGTCCCAGTCACCCACCAGGTCGTACTGGCGGCGCAGCCGGCCGATCATGGCGACCTTCTCCCCCAGGCCGTCCAGCGCGCGGCGGGCCCGTGCCGGGACCACCGTGTCGGCGAGCGCGCCCTGGACCTCCTTCAGCCCGTCGGAGGCGAGCCCGGCCAGGTAGCCCTCCTCGTCCGTGGACAGGTCGTGGACCTGGTACGCCGAGGCCAGCGCCTCCAGCGCGCGCAGGATCGGGTTGAGCAGCCCGGCGACCTTGTCGGCCTCCGTACCGATCTCGCGCAGGTCGTCGCGGCAGCCGGTGACCAGCGCCTTGACGTCCACCGACAGGAACGGCAGGAAACGCCAGTACCTCGGCTGGGTGGGGTCGAAGACGTACTCGTACCAGGTGCGGGCCTCGTCGAAGCGCTGGGCGTTGTTGAGCGCCTGGGCGATGAGCACGGTGGCGTGGAAGAAGACCTCCCAGTAGTAGATGCCGTTGCCGCTCTGGAAGTCGAGGTGCGAGCTGGTCGGATAACCCTGCTTGACCACCTGCGGGCCCACCTTGATCGTGGTCGGCCCGGAGTCGGTCTCGCTGAAGGCGGGCAGCTCGTCGATCTCCTGCGTACGCGGCGCGAGCAGCTCGGCCACGCCGCCGGTCAGCAGCGCCTTGTTCAGCCGGTACGCCGTGCTCGACGTCAGCCGGATGATCTCGTGCGGCAGCGAGGCGACCTCGTAGGGGCGTTCCGGGGCGTACTTGACGTACTCGGCGCCGAGGAACAGGAAGAGGTTCTTGCTGTCCAGGACGCCGGTCAGCCGGGTCGCCCAGTCGTCGGGCAGCCCGCCCCAGTTGCCGGCGACCGGGGAGAAGACCAGGTGGCCGCCCAGCTCCTGCCCGTCCTCCAGGACGGCGTAGTCGGTGCCGGAGAAGGCGTACCGGCTGCCGGCGCGGGTGAACACGGCCCGGACGGTCTGGCCCATGGGCTTGGGGTAGCCGCGGTCGACCAGGTCGGGGATCGTGTCGCCGGTCAGCGTGTAGCGCACGTACTCCGCGCCCTTGGCGAGGTACAGCCGGCCGTCGGCGACGTAGGCCGCGTCCACGCCCTGCCGGGAGACCAGCGTCCCGGCCCTGCCCAGGTTCCTGGTCGGCGACGGGTCGCTCTGGACGTACTCCTTGCGGTCCTTCGAGGTGATGGAGACGTACGTCCTGGTCGTGTTGTCGAAGAAGTAGGCGCCGTCGCCGTACACGAAGGCGGCGCCGACCCGGCCGGACTGCGGCAGGCCGTCGGTGTTCTTGGCCAGGGGACGCGGGTAGCCCTTGTCCAGGCCGCCGTCGAGGGAGAAGCGGAAGTACTGGTCGCCGGAGAAGACGAACACCTTGTCCCGCAGCAGGATCGTGTCCACCTTGGCCCCGCCGGGCAGCGTCCAGGGGAGTTTGCGCGGCGCGTCGAGCGAGTCGGAGTCGACGTAGCCGAGCTCGCGCGAGAAGAAGTACTCCTTGTCGCCGGGCAGCGACCCGGCCGCGTCCACCTTGGGCCACTTGGGCAGGCGTTCCTCGTTGGTCGCGAGCTGCTTCGGGTAGCCCTCGTCGAGCAGCCCGAACGGCGAGCCCGAGTAGCGGTAGTACTCCGGACCGGCGAACAGGTACGTCTGCCCGCCGCGTACCAGCACCGCGTCCACGACACCCGACTGGTACAGCGGGGTGGGCACGTGCCCCCACTGGCCGGCGATCGGCAGCCGGCTCAGGCGGGTGGCGTCGGGGCGGTCCGTGGCGAGCTCGACGTAGAAGCGGCCCGCGTTGTTGAAGAAGTACCGGGTTCCGCCGGGCAGCTCCACCGCGGCGTCGATCGGGTTCCAGCCGGTGGGCAGCCTGTCGGTGTTCGTACTGAGTGACAGGAGTTTGTCCTTGCCGCCGGGCGGGCTGACCGGACGGCACAGGAAGCTGCCGCCCTTGTGGTCCACGCTCAGCCACGCGCCGATCTCAAGCTCTTCGTGCGCCGGCATCGTGAACCGCACGACCTTGGACTCTTCGATCGGATCGTCGAAGATCTGCTTCAGCCTGGTCGCGCGCAGCGGCTCGGGCACGCCCTCGGCACGGACGGCGTACAGCTCGGGGGTGAGCGCGAAGGAGGAGTGGTCCTCCTCGCCGTCCACCTTGTAGAAGCAGGTGATCACGATCGAGTCGTGCGCGCCGGCGCCCTCGCCGGGCACGGTGGCCGACGCCTGGACGTACAGGCGCACGTCGCTGATCGGCGCGTCCCGCCGCTCCTCCACGGGGAGCACCTGCGCGGCCACCCACTCGTGGTTGAGGTTGCGGAAGGAGTAGGAGATCCGCACCCGGTGCGCCGGCGGCGGCGCGGTGACCTCCTGGGTGTCGGTGTCGCCGGTACGGGTGGCGGTGATCTTCGTCCCGGACGGGTCCTCCGGCGCGACCGTCTCGACGACCGGCCAGAACACGAACACCCGGCCGAACGCGTGCACCGGGTACACCCGCTCGGACTCGATCTGCACGTCGGCCTTGAGCCACGGCTCCCAGGTGGCCGACAACTTCGCGCCGTCCCTGAACTCGGCCTCGCGGCAGTAGTAGCGCCGCGGCTCGGTCCTGGTCCTGCCGAACATGACCAGCCGCCGCACACCCTCGTCCGCGCCGTCCTCGGCGTAGACGTAGCCGCCGGCGATGGCGAGCCTGGAGACCTCGGTGTACTCGTCGAGGTAACGCTTGTACGCCTGCTCGACCTTGTCCCTCGTGATCTCGCCCTGAAGCAGGTCATCCTCCAGGGCCTCGAAGGCCGGGGTCTTCGCCGTCCGCAGCTCGGGGCGCAGGTAGTTCTCCGGGTAGAGGAAGACCTTCCTGTTGGCCTCCCAGACGCGGTAGTTCCGCATCCAGGCCCACCAGGTCTTCACCCGCTGCCTGAGCCCGTCCGGCTCGTCGCCGTCGTGGAGGGTGACCGGCTCCAGGTCGAGCAGGTAGCGGTGCAGATAGAGCTGCGCCGCCGCGATGGCCTCGCGCACCCGCGAGGTGCGGCCCTCGCCGCCCATCTCCACGTCGATCAGGAAACGGTCGTAGAGCTCCTGCGGGACGCCGGCGCCGACCGCGGCCGCGACCAGCGCGTCGCGCTTGAGCACGTTGATCTCGTCGTGGATCGTCGCCGACAGCGCCGTCCACTCCTCCGGGGCGTGCAGGCGCTCGATGAGGCCGTACAGGGCCGTGCAGGCCGCGTCGAGGTCGCCGCCGAACGCGTTCCGCCAGACGTCGGCGTACAGCGTGGACGGCGCGCCGCCCAGCCGGTCGGTGACCACGAACAGGTCCACCAGCCGGAGCAGGAACTCGACCTCGAAGCGGTCCTCCTCGGAGGTGACGGGCGTGAGCAGCGCCGCGTTGCGCCTGGCCCACCTGACCTCGTCGAGGTCCCAGCCGAACAGGTCGGCCAGGTACCGGTACGGGTCCTCGACCGAGGCCGGGCCGTCCAGCAGGAACGCGGCCAGCCCGTCGGGCCGCGCCCGGACGAGGTCGACGAACCTGGTGATCGTGTGCACGTCGCTCAGCCGGTACTCGGCCGTGTCGGACCAGCGGTGGGCGAAGCGCTGGGGGAAGGTGCGGTCCACGGCGTGGTAGCCGCCGGAGTAGCGCACGTACTCCGGGCCCTGGCACAGGTAGGTGCGGCCCTCGAAGACGAACGCGCCGTCGGGGCCGGTCTCGAAGCGGCCGGGCAGGTCGCCCCAGTCGTCCTTGACCGTACGCGGGTAGCCCTGCTCGACGTACTCCAGCTCGCCCGGACGGTAGCGCACGTACTGGCCGGACCTGAAGGCGTACAGCTCGCCGGTGGGCGCGGCGAAGGCGGCGTCCACGGCCGCGCCCTCGGTGAAGGCGTTGCGCACCTTGCCCCACTGGTCGGTGATCGGCCGGGCCGCGGACGTGCCGTCGGCGCGCAGGTACTGCGTGCCCTTGAACAGGTACGTCGTGCCGCCCGCCGTACGGAAGGCCGCGTCGAGACCGTCCGCGAACGCCTCGGGCCAGGACTGGACACCCAGCTCGTACGGCGGCATGGCCTCGATCGTGCGCGGGTGGCCGTCGTCGGCGAACTCGTACTCGGTGCCGGTGTAGCGCACGTACTGGTCGCCGGAGAACAGGTACGTGTGCGGGCCCTTGACCAGGGTCGCGTCCACCTTCTCCCGTTCTGTGATGGTGTTCCTGACCCGGCCGAGCGCGGCCAGGTCCACGACACCGGTCGCCGCGCGGGAGACGACGTGGCAGGAGCCGCCGGCGAGGACGTAGACCGTGCGGTCGTTGGCGACGACGGCGTCGATCATCCGCGACCCGGCCCGGTCCTGCATGGCGTCGTCGAACGACTCGGGCAGGTTGGCGAACGCCTCCTCGTGCCGCAGGTTGCCGATGATCTTCTTCGGGTAGCCCGGGTCGACGTAGCGGTACTCCGAGCCGGTGTAACGGACATAGTGGTCGCCCGAGAACAGGTACGTCGTCTCGCCCCTGTGCACGAAGGCGGCGTCCACGCGGGCGCCGGCGCCGTCGGCGACGAACGGGTTGGGCGACCTGCCCCACCGCTCGCGGATGGCGGCGAGCGGCCCGAAGGCCCGGTCGGCGAACCTGGCGTACTGCTCGGCGAAGAAGAAGTACGTGGACCCGTCCGGCGCGGTGAAGGCCGTGCGCAGGGCGTCGCCGGGCTCCAGGCCGCGGCCGAACCCGCGCCAGATCCGCTCCGACGGCCGCGGGTAGGACCATTCGCGGGTCGTCTCGTCGAACCGCACGCAGCGCTCGCCGAACAGCAGGAGCATGGTGTCACCCTCGAACAGCACCGCGTCCGGCCTGGTGCGGCCGGGCACACGGTAGGACTCGGGCACGTCCCAGAAGCTCTCGTCGGCCGGCGCCGGGTAGCCGTCGTCGGGCCGGGTGTAGTCGGCGCCCGAGTAGACGACGTGGCGCAGGTTGCCGTCGCCGTCCGGCCGTTCGAACAGGTAGGTCTTCCCGGCCCGTACGTAGGCGAGCACGACGTTGTCCAGGCCGCCCCAGTGGTCGGCGACCGGGCGCGGCTCGCCGTCGATGGTGGAGTCGACGTCGGTGTAGACGACGAACTGGTCGCCGCTGAACAGGTACGTCTTCCCGTCCCGCCCAACGAACGCCGCATCCACCGCGTTGTCCTGATAAATCGTGTTACGGGGGCGTCCCCACTCCTCCGTGAGCGGATAGTCCCTGTTCAGCCGTGTGTTGAAGCACGACGCCCCCTTGAACAGGTACGTGTTCCCGTCCGCGCCGCTCAGCACCGCGTCGAGCCCCGTCCTGAACTCCTCCGGCACCGCCCGCAACAACCGCGGCCTGACCCGCGCCGGGGCGACCGGCGGCCCTTCGAGCGCCGGGCGCCTGCTCCAGCCGCCGGCGTCCTGCGTGAGCACCGCGCCGTCCTCGACGAAGGCGCAGGTCACGCCGTCGATCGCCAGGTCGTCGTAACGGCGGTGGAGGGTGTCGGAGACGACGTGGCAGCTCGTGCCGCGGAACAGGTAGACGTTGCGGCGATCGGCGAAGGCCGCGTCCACGGCGTCCAGCCTGACGTCCAGGTGCGCCAGCCTCGGCTCCCGGGAGAGCGCGGACAGGGCCTGGGGGTAGCCGTCCTGGACGTGGGTGAGGTCGTCGCCCAGGTAGCGGACGTACTGGTCGCCGGAGAACAGGTAGGTGTACCGGCTGGTCACCTCGGCGCCGTCGACGAGTTCGGTCGCGTCCATGACCAGGGCGGCGTCCACCCGGCCCGTCCTGGCGATCCGGCTGACCACGTTGCCCCAGAACGCCCGTACGTCGGCGGGGTAGCGGTCGTCGATCTCGGTGTAGTCGCCGGTCGAGTAGCGCGCGTACCGGCCGCCGGAGAAGACGTACGTGCGGCCGTCCTTGCCGACGAAGGCCGCGTCCACCTGCCTGAACGGCAGGCTGTCCCAGTGCCCGGCGAGCGTACGGGGCTCCGACCACCAGCGGTGCCTGCTGTCGAACACGACGAACCGCTCACCGGAGAACAGGTACGTCTGCCCGTCCGCCCCGGTGAACACGGCGTCGATCACCGTGAAGTCCGGATCGGCCACCAGCGTGGCCGGCAGGTTCCACCAGTTGTCGGAGACCGGCTTGGGATAGCCGGCGTCGGGCGTGGTGTAGTCCCTGGTGGCGTAGCGGACGTAGAAGTCGCCGCCGTCCGCGTGCACCTCGATCTGGAGCGGGTCGCTCCTGAGGGTGACCTCGACGCCCTGCTCGGTGCTCACGTGCCACTCCGGGGAGGCGCCGCGCACCCTGGCGCCCTCGGCGAAGGACAGGCCGTGCTCCAGGAACCGGCGGCGCAGCGCGGGCGACAACCGGCCCGCGTCCAGCTCGGGCGCCTGCGCCAGAGGCAGGTCGAACAGCCGCCCGCCGACCCCGAACAGGTACGTCTTGCCGTCCAGGACGAAGGAGGCGTTCACCCGGCGCAGCCCGCCCCAGTCGCCGGCGATGCGGCGCGGGTAGCCCAGGTCCACGACCGAGTAGTCGGCGCCGGAGTACCTGATGTACCGCTCGCCGCTGAACAGGTACGTGCGCCCGTCCAGCCCGGCCAGAGCCGCGTCCACCACCCCGCCGGGCAGCACCTCGGCGACCCGCCCCCAGCGGTCGGCGGTCGGCTCGGGCAGGCCCACGCCGGACTCGCCCGCGGCGATCGTCCAGCCGTCCTTGAACAGGTGGACGAGCCCGCCGGAGTCGGTGAAGGCCGCCTCGATCCCGGTCTCGAACTCGCCGGGCAGGCCGGGGAAACGGGACTCGATCCGCAGCGGGTAACCGTCGTCCACCCGTACGCCGTCGTTCTCCAGGCTGTCGGAGTAGGCGACCGTCTGGTTGCCGCGCAGCAGGTAGGCCCGGCCGTCCCGGGCGACGAACGCGCTGTCCAGGCGCTCGGCGCCGTCGAAGGTGTTGCGGACGCGTCCCCAGCGGGCGGAGACCGGCAGCTCGCCCCGGCCCACGTCCAGGTAACGTCCGCCGGTGAACAGATGCGTACGGCCGTCCACGTCCTGGAAGGCCGCGTCCAGCGAGGCGCCGAACGCCGGGGGCAGCGGCGCGTCGTGGCCCTCCGCCTGCCACCACTCGCCGACGCCGCGCGGGTAGCCCTCGTCCACGGCGGAGTAGTCGGAGCCCGAGTAGCGCACGTACTGGTCGCCGCAGAACAGGTAGGTCCTGCCGTCCTCGTCCACGTACGCGCTGTCGATCCGCTTCGGGGCGTCGAAGTTGTTCCTGACCTTGCCCCACACCTGGTCGCGCGGGGCCCAGCGGATGCTGCCGGGCTCCTTGACGTACAGGTGCGAGGCGCCGTCGAGACCGCGGCCGACGATCCATTCGGCGCCGCCGGGGTGCGCGAACGCGGCGTCCACGCCGGTCAGCCCGGCGAACCTGGGCGACAGGTCGATCAGCGACTTCGGCCGCGGGTCGGCCAGCGCGTACGTGGCCCCCGAGTACACCCAGTAGCCGCCGGGGGCGAACAGGTAGATGTTCCCGTCACCGCTCCTGAGCACGGCGTCGACGGTCTCGACGTTCGGCGGCAGCGCCAGCGGCTCGGGGTACTTGCCGGTCAGGTCCTGGTCCTGGAACGCGACCGCGACCTCCGTGGGGTCCATGCCGAGCTTGCCGGCCAGCGCCGCGAAGCGCCGTACGCGCCGGTAGGCGGCCCGCAGGTGCGGGTCCGCGGGCACGGCGGTGATCTCGCCGCTCTCGTCCCCCGCCACGAGGACGGGCGGGACCAGCACGTCCAGCGCCTCGGGCAGGCTGCCCGCCACCCCGGCGCAGATGGCCGCGACCGTCGCCTGCGGCACGCCGAACCCGTCGGCGAGCACCGAGGTCAGCGCCGTCTCCTGCGCCCGCGCGCCGCTCTCCAGCGCGCCGGTGATCTCGCCGACCGCCTCCGCGATCCGCACCGCCACCGGGTGCAGCAGGAAGAAGACGTCCTTGGCGAAGTCCTCCAGGCCGGGCAGGGCGAACTCCAGCGCGTTCCCGACGTTGCGGAAGTAGTCGAGGGCCTCGCGGCGCACCGCGAGCGCGCCGTCGAGGTGCCCGGCCGCGACGAGCATCGCGGCCACCCGCGTCCGCTCGTCCTCGTCGAACCCGAGCTCCCCGAGCGCCTCCATGTCCAGCCGGTACGGCTGCTCGTCCCGTACGCACTCGGCGATCCGGCCCGCCACCACGGACGTCTCCGCCGCGGTGAACCCGTCGCCCAGCGTCAGGTCGTCCAGACCGGCCACCACCCGGCCGCCGCTCAGGTAGACGCCGTCGAGCGCGTCCATCACCCGCTGCGCGACCGCCTCGTCGGCGACCGGCGTGAAGTCGTCGGCGGTGAAGGTGTGCAGCTCCTCCTCCAGCACCGCGATCTGCTGCTTCATCGCGTCGAGGATGAAGCGCCGGTGCGGGTAGAACTCCATCGCGAGCGCGAAGTCGCCGACCGTGAGCGCGGACAGCGCCACCTTGTCCAGGTAGTTCCCGTTCGCGTCGAGGTAGCCGTTGAAACGCAGGCTCTCGGCCAGCCTGGGGGCGTTCAGCCGGCGCTCGGCGAAGATCTCCGGGTCGAGCGCGAGCGGCTCCCGCCGGAACTGCTCGATCCGGGCGCGCAACTCGTCCAGGACGGCCGGGGCGACGTCGGTCAGGCCGGCGTTCACCAGGAGGTGGCCCACGTTCTCCTCGTCGGCGAAGAAGCCGGGCGAGGTGACCGCTCCGTCGGTGTCGACGTAGCCGTGGTAGATCAGGTTGTCGTACAGCTCGGCCTGCTGCTCCTCGGTCAGGCCGCCGAGCGTGGCCAGGTCCGACGGGTAGAACGACGACGTGCCGTTCGACACGCTGTTGATCAGCTTGAACAGCGGCTCCCTGAACGACTCGAAGTCCCGCTCCAGCCGCAGCCCGTGATCGCTCACCGGCATGCCCTCGGTGACGAGCCGGCCGTCGGCCCGCAGCCGCCCGCAGAAGACGAGCTGGGCGTAGATCTTCCCGGCCATGCGCTCGCCGAGCCCGAGCCCGGCGAAGTCGTCGGCGACGATCATCCCGAGCCCGGTCACCGCGTCGTACGCCGCCGCGGCGGCCTGCGCCGGGTCGAGCCGGAGCAGCCGGTCGTCCCGCGCCGAGACGACCCCGTGCTCGTGGCTGCCCACGATGTCGTGCACGACCTGGGCCGCCCGCTCCCCGAACCGCTCACCGGCGAACATGCCGGGCGCGCGGGCGACCGTCTCGAAACGCTGGTTGAGGCTCTCCAGCACGGCGACCTGGTCCGCGTCGTCACGGGTGGCCGACCGGCCGCCCAGGATCTCGACCAGCTCCCGGGTGTCGAACCCGGCGGCCTGCGTCCAGCTCGCCACGGCCCGCAACGTCTGCGCCAGCCACAGGCTGGAGCCCGGGTCCGCCCCCTCCAGGATCCGGTAGCAGTCCCCGGTGCCCGCCTCGACCCCGCCCAGGACGGAGAACGTGGAGTACCGCGACACCGACGGATCGCTCTCCAGGATCTCCATCAGGTCGAACAGCTCGCCGACGGAGATCCCGAGCGTCGAGACGAACCGGCCCGCGCGCTGGAGCAGCGCGATCGCGGCCAACCCGATCTCCCCCCGGTCGAACGGGCTCGGCTCAAGGGCGTTGTAACGTTCCCGGTAGCGGCGGACGACCTCGACGATGTCGCTCTCGGCCGTCTCGATGGAACGTGCCAGCCTGCGCCTGTACTCCTTGTTGTGGGCGGCCAGGAGGTCGCCGGAGACCGGCGGCAGGTCCTCGAAGTCGGCCGGCCTGATGGGCACGACCAGCCCGCACACGCCGTCCACGGTCAGGTCGTAGCCGCGGGTCAGGTGGACGACCACCGCGAGGGTCCGCAGCGCGGCCGCGTTCAGGGTGCCGCCGCAGCAGACGGTCAGCACGCGGTCGAGGTCGGTGGTGCTCAACCCGGTCCGGCGGGCCAGCCGTACGAGCCTGCTGACCCGGTCGAACCAGTACGGCGGGACCGGCCCCGGCTTGCCCCCGGCCATGGTCCCCAGCGTGACGCCGTCCTCGGACATCGTCACCGGGTCGCCGCCGAGGTTGACGAAGAACTTCGCCGGCGGCCGGTCCGGATCCTCCGCCTGCACGAGCAGTTCGCGCAGCTCCAGCGCGGTCACCCCGGCGGCCCGCCGGAACCGCTCGACGTTCTCCAGCACGTTCAGCCGCTCCCGCTCGGCCAGCCCGTACAGGCCCTTGATCTGCGTCTCGCTGGTCGCGGCCGTCGTGGCGTTGGTGACGTCCTCGCGGGACAGGCCGAGGTACAGCCGGGCCACCGTGCCGGCGTCGGCGTCCGGGGCGAAGAGCCGGTAGAGCTCGTCCGGGCCCAGCCTCAGCCGGCCCAGGTGGTTCCTGAACCGCTCCTCGCCCAGCGAGAACGGCATCGAGAACGGGAAGGTCAGCCCGAGCATCAGCTCGTACGGATCCTGCCCGACGAGCTTCTCCAGCACCTCGACGACGACGTCGAGGTACGGCGATTCCGTGAACGTGTTCTCGGCGTCGAGCAGGATCTTCTTCAGATCGGGCCGGCGGTCCTGGGCGAGCAGGGACGGTTGCTGGAAGACGCTCTCCATGAGCCCCAGCAGATCGGTGAGATAGGCGCCCGGCGAGTACACCGTCCGGGCCTCGTCCTCTTGCTTGTAGTCCAGCTCGACGTCGAACAGCTTCTCGTAATCCGGTAGGTATTCGCCCCTGGCCACGGGTCCCCCTCAAAGGAGCTCTTGTGCTGCCGCCGGTCCTCCGATCCTCCGACTCAGAGGCACTCGACCCTCCAGGAATACGCCTGGTGCCAGGGAGGTCCAGCCCCGTGTCCGCAACCGGACAATCGATCACCGGAGCGCCGGGGCGGCCCGCCGCCGCCTACCGGCCGCGGCCGTCGCCGAACACCGCCTTGACCAGGTCCTGCGTGACCTTCTGGAACGCCTCGGCCTGGGACATCGCGGCGTCGTCCACGTACGTCAGCGAGGCGGTCAGGGTGGTGGTGCCGTCGGGGGTGCCGTACAGCAGCGCCGCGGAGCCCGAGATGCCGCCGTTGTGGGTGATGATCGTGCCGAGCTCGGGGTCGGCGTCCTGCACGAACACGCCCAGGCCGTAGCCGACCTTGGGGTGCGCGTCGAGCATCTCGGCCAGCAGCGGGGCGGGCAGGAGCCGGCCGCCGAGCAGCGCGGAGAGGAACGTGTGGAGGTCCCGGGTCGAGGAGATCATGTCGCCGCCGGTGGAGATCCAGGACGGGTTCTGGCGGGTGACGTCGACCGTCCGCTCCTGGCCGGCCTCCTCGTAGCGGTAGTAGGCGTGGGCGTGCGGCCCGGCGATGTCGGTCGAGGTGCCCGGCACGACGGTGTCCGACAACCCGAGCGGCCCCAGGACGCGGCGCTGCATCTCGTCGGCCAGCGAATGGCCGGTGACCTTCTCGATCAGCAGCTTGACCAGCACGTAGTTGGTGTTGGAGTAGCTCCAGTCCGTACCGGGCTCGAAGCGGGCGGGCTTGGAGAGCGCGAGCCGTACCAGCTCCTCCGGCAGGTAGGTCCTGAACCGGTTGTCCACCCATTCCTTGCCCGACCAGACGATGCCCGGCACGACCGTACCGTCCTCGAAGTACTCACCGGTGAAGTTGAACACGCCGCTGGTGTGCTGGAGCAGCATGCGCACGGTGATCCGCGGGTCCAGGCCGAACTCGGTCAGGCGGTCGGCCACCACGTCGTCCAGCCCGATCACGCCGTCGGCCACGAGCCGCAGGGCGAGGGCCGCGGTGAAGGTCTTGGTGACGCTGCCCACCCGGAACCGCCCGTCCGTCGGCGGCTCGTCGCTCCCGCCCAGCTCACGCACCCCTGCGCTGCCGACCCACTCGCCGCGCTCGTCGTTCACCCGCAACTGCACCCCGACGAAACCGGCGTGCACGATCTCCTGGATGATCTTCTGCAGCTCCGGACGGTCCTGCTCGGCAACGGCCTTGTTGTCCACGGAAACGCTGTCGTTCGTCATGATTCAAATGCCTTTCAGGGCCTTGCGGGCATTCGGTCCGCAAGGAGCGGAACCGGTGATGTGACCAACCATCGCCGACCGCCCTGACGCCGGACCGTCACCGTCCTGACGTGGCCGCTGACACCTATCGGTGGCTGCGGTGCGCGGTCTCCGGCCCGACCACCCGCAGCAACTCCAGCGCCTCGAACGTCTTCGACCCCGGCGGCGGCGTGAAGATCAGCAGCCGCTGGTCCTCGGCCGGCGCGAGCAGCACCTCGTAGTCGAACTCCATGGCGCCGATGGCCGGGTGCAGCACGCGCATGCGGCTGCTGCGGCGTACCGCGACCTCGTGGCGTTCCCACAGCGCGGCGAACCCGGGGCTGGCCCGCCGCAGCCGCTCGACGAGCGCGCGGGCCGGCTCGTCGTCGCCGCGGCGGGCCACCGCCGCGCGCAGGTCGGCCACATGCACGCGGGCGTGCTCGGCGTGCTCCTCCTCCGGGTACGCCGCCCGCCTGAACGGGTCGGTGAACCAGCGCCAGACGATGTTGCGGTCGGGCTCCTCGACCGTGCAGTGGCAGCCGAACAGCGCCTCGGCCATCGCGTTCTGCGCCAGTACGTCGCCCAGGTCGCTCAGCAGTTGCGCGGGCGTGCCTTCCAAGCGGTCGAGCAGGTAGAGCAGGCCCGGCTTGACGTGCTCGCCCGCGCGCGGCCCGGCCGGGGGCCGGTGCCCGGCGAGCAGATGGAGGTGGTCGCGTTCGTCGCGGGTCAGCCGCAGCGCCCGTGCCAGCGCCCCCAGCAGTTGTGTGGAAGGCTGCGGGCTGCGTGCCTGCTCCAGCCGCATCAGGTAGTCGGCCGACATGCCCGCGAGCAGGGCGACCTCCTCGCGCCGCAGTCCAGGCGTACGGCGGCGCGGCCCGGAGGGCAGCCCTACTTCGCCGGGCAGCAGCCGCTCCCGGGAGCGGCGCAGGAAATCGGCGAGCTCCTCACGATTCATGGCCCCCATACTGCAATATCCCGAAATTTCGCACTCTAGGACTGCTTGTCCTAGGGAATCCGGTCCGCTCCTCATCAGCCACCCGGCCTGGCACGGTGACGCTCATGACACGACACCTCACCGTCTCCGGAACCCGCGTCGCCTACCGAACCGCCGGCGACGGCCCCGGCCTGGTGCTCGTGCACGGCACCGGACCGGGATCCACGACCTGGGACGACACGACCGGGCACTTCACCGGCCGCAACACCGTGATCCTGCCCGACCTCGGCGGCAGCGACCTGGCCGAGGACGACGGCGGCCCGCTGACCATCGAGGACCTGACCCGGCAGCTCGCGGCCGTCATCGAGGACTCCGGGAAGGCGCCGGTGGACCTGGTGGGCTTCTCTCTGGGCGCGGTGGTCGTGTTGTCGCTCGCCGCCACCCGCCCCGAACTGGTCCGCCGCCTGATCCCCATCTCAGGCTGGGCCGACGGCGAGGACGCCTACCTGCGCACCGCCCTGGACGTCTGGCTGAGCCTGGCGCGGACCCCGGACGCGTTCGCCCGCTTCGCCATGCTGACCGGCTTCAGCCGCCGCCACCTCAACTCCCTCACCCCGGACGAGCTTGAGCAACTCGGCACGTACTTCCAGCCGAACCCCAACCGCCTGCGCCAGATCGACCTCGACCGCCGCGTGGACATCCGCCACCTGCTGCCCCGCGTCCAGGCCCCCACGCTGGTCGTCGGCGCCACCCGCGACGCGCTGGTCCCGGTGGAGAACGCCCGCGCGATCCACGCCGCCATCCCCGGCAGCACGTACGTCGAGCTGGACACCGGCCACGTCTCCGGCTCCGAACGCCCGGCCGACTTCATCGAACTGATCCACGACTTCACCCCCTGACCCACCCCACCGGACCTGGATCCTGGAGACACGAACGGGGGCCGGGCCCGACACCTCGGACCCGGCCCCCGTCACCGACCCTCTTTGCTCAGACCAGAGTGTCCTTGATCTTGATCTGCCCGGCGTCGATCACGAACTTCTGGTTGTTGTTACCGCCCTGGCACTCCCACTGATAAATCTTGACCCCGTTGCCCCGATTGTTCGTGACGTCCACACACATCGGCCGCGCCGACCCGAGCGTGTCCTTGATCTTGATCTGACCCGCGTCGATCACGAACCTCTGGTTGTCGTTGTTGCTCTGGCATTCCCACTGATAAATCCTGACGCCGTTGCCCCGATCGTTCGTGACGTCCACACACATCGGCCGCGCCGACCCGAGCGTGTCCTTGATCTTGATCTGACCCGCGTCGATCACGAACTTCTGGTTGTCGTTGTTGCTCTGGCACTCCCACTGGTAGAGGTCGATGCCGTTGCCGCGGTTGTTGGTGACGTCGAGGCACATCGGACGCGGCGCGGAGGCCGCGGCAGGCAGCGCGAGCCCCGCGCTGACGGTGGCGACGAGGACGGCTCCGGACAGAAGGCGGTGAACAAGCAGCATGGGACCCTCCGGGTGAGATGATCGGGGCTAGAGCACCATGTCGCAACTCACCGTGGTCGATCAATCACCTTCCGTATACAGTCGCCTACCCCTCGGAAAAGCACGCCCGTACGCCATGGCAGCCGACCGGGATGCGGGTGTGGGCGTACATGCCCATGGACTGATCGCGCCGCCGCCACCGACCGACGATCCGCACATGCACATCTCCGAGCACAGTGACCTTTTCGTCCTCACATCGAAGAGTGCGAATGCGGCGCACATGTTAGCATTTTGAATTGATCAGTGGCCCTAGTGTCATGGCGGCAGCATGGCGAACTCGGATGCCCCGGCAGTCCCATCGCTGCCTTGGCGATTCAGCACTCGCACCCTCGACCCTGACGAGGCCAGCGAGCAGGGCACCCAGACGTACTATCCGCTTCGCATGGATATTCTTCGCGGAGCCGATCAATTCAGGATGTCGATAGACGCCATGCAGCTCGGGCCGATCCTGATCGGAGACTGTCGGTTCGACGCGGACATCAAGATGGACTTCGCCGAGCTGCGCGATTTCTATCACATCAACATTCCGCTGTCGGGTTACCTGAGCTCCCGGAATTTGGGAAATGAGATCACGGCAACCCCCAACCGGGCCGTGTTGTACGGGCCGACCGGGGATGTGCAACTGAGCCGCTGGAGCGCACGCAGCCGCATCCTGTGCATCAAGATCAGACGTGCCGCACTGGAGGCGGAACTGGAGCGCCTCCTGCAAAGGCCCATTCGCTCACCGATCGATCTCGCCCCCTCGATGGACCTGACCCACGGCTACGGGCGAGTTCTGCGGGACCTGGCGTCCATGCTCGCCGGGCAGATCGGGCACAAGGATCCCCTGACGAGGCAGGAGATCATCAGCGCCCCGCTCTGGCACAGCATGCTCACCCACTTGCTGGCATCGGCAGATCACCGCTACCGGGAGGAACTGCTCAGCCCTCGATCACCGTGCCGGCCTCCGGCGCTCAAACGGGCCATCGAAGCGATGCGGGCCTCACCGGAGACTCCGTTCACCGCCGCAGGGCTCGCCGAAATCGCGGGCGTCAGCATCCGTACGCTCCAAGTGGCATTCCACACGCACGTCGACGTGTCACCGATGGCCTACCTGCGAGACCTGCGCCTGGAACGCGTACACGCGGATCTTGTCGCGTCAGAGCCGTCCCGCACCAGCGTCACCGAAGTAGCGCATCGCTGGGGTTTCACCCATATGGGGAGATTCGCCACCGCCTACAGCAAGAAGTACGGAGTCCACCCCTTCGAAACTCTGCGGTCGGCCAGATAACCGGCACATAGGCGCCCAACTGCTTGCGTAAATCGGCCACCCGCTGCGCAATGGGGATCGCGCACGGCATGATGTCGGCCTTATCGTTCGTGACGAACGCCCCGAACCATGCTGAGAGCAAAGACCGTAATGCGACTGCACGAAGACCATTTCGAAAGCAGCCGATTGTGTACCTGTAGGGGGCCAATATGGCAGGGACGAAATCACCGGCTGACGCCCGGCAGCGAACCGTCCGATTGATGCGCCGTTTGAGGACGTGGGCCGGATTCGATCGTGCTGCCGGCGACCCGGATCCGTCACGCGCCGGAGAGGGGCAGAATCAGGCGACCGGCAGGTTCACGTCGTTGAACATGGCCTTGATCCTGGTGTGCACCATCATCAGCGCGGGCTCCGCCATATGGTCAGCCAACGAGGCCCGCATGGCCAACGAACGGGAAGACCGGAACATCAGTACGGCGGCCATCACCCAACCGCTGATCAAAGACGGCGCCTGCGCCACAGTGAAGAAGGGCAAGGAGTTCGCCTTCTCGGGAACCGCGAAGATGGCCTACGGCTCGGTTCTCTGGGAGATCACCCAGCCCTCCGACAACAGCCTGTACGCCGGCTCGGTGGCGAATCCCCAGAGCCCGAACGGCAACTGGACCATCAAGATCCCGTCCATAGGTGCGGCGGGAGACGCCCACAAGGTGTTCCAGATCCTTGTGGTCAGCGCGACGCCGAACGCCGCGAAGTCACTCCGCGCCGCCGCGACGGCCATCCCCTACAAGGCGCTCAAGCAGATCCCCGACGGCGTCGACATCCTGGACCAGATCTGCGTCGAGCGCTCGAACTGACCCTGGCAGCACGCTCGGGCGACGCGGTCGCTGGACGAACAGTACGCGGCCTGTTCGGCGCCTCGAAGGGCCTGATGCTTCAGGAATGTTCTTCGGCCTTGCCCGTCCAGGAGGCGAATCTGGTGCGGGCCTTCACGGTGTCCAAGTGCTCGGGGCCCAACACGCGGTTCAGCACCGGAAGCAGCACCGCGAGCTGGTCGCGTGCCGCGCCGGAATCCCCCGCCACCCCTGTCCAGTGGGCGAGATCGCTGCGAACGGTCAGGGTGGCGGGGTGCTCCACGCCGGAGACCCGCTCACGCACCGGAAGCAGCGCCGCGAGCTGATCTCGTGCGACGACCGCGTCCCCCGCCTCTCCTGTGAAGTCAGCCAGGAAACCCCGGTAGATCAACGTGTACGGGTGCTCAGGACCCCGTACCCGGTCCAGCACGGGGAGCAGGGTCGTGAGTTGCTCCCTTGCCGCGGTCGCATCCCCTGCTTCCCCGGTCCAATAGGCGAGATCGCCGTGATCGGCCACCGTGGCGGGGTGCTCCGGGCCCAAGACCTGCTCGCGTACCGACGCCAGGACGGCGAACTGGTCTCGCGCCGCAGCCGCGTCCCCCGCCGTCCCCGTCCAGTGGGCGAGGTTGGCACGGGCCCTCAACGTGTCCGGGTGCTCCGGGCCCAGCGTTCGTTCCATCACCGGCACCAGCGCTGTGATCTGGTCCCGTGCCGTGACCGTGTCTCCCGCCCTCCCCGTCCAGCGAGCGAGGTCATCGCGGGTTTTCAACGTGTCCGGGTGCTCCGGGCCCAACGCTCGTTCCATCACCGGCAGCAGCGCTGTGATCTGGTCCCGTGCCGCTGCCGGTTCACCTCCCCATGCGGTGAAAAAGGCGAGCCTGGTGCGGGCGGTCAAGGTGTCCAGGTGTTCGAGGCCCAGTTCGTCCTGCAAAGCGGTCACGCGCTGCTGTTGCACGGTCCGGGCGGTGTGCCAGTCGCCGTTGACGGTCAGGTAGGCGATGAAGATGGCCATGGCGGGTGACTCGGGGGCCAGGACGGCGCGGGCATGTGGCAGCAGGCGAGCGTAGAGCGGCCAGGAGGAGATGGCCTCCGGATCGGCGGGCAACGCCGCCTCCAGCAGTCCGGCTGCGGTGGCGCGAACCCTGGCGCGCTCGTCGTCGGACAGTTCGGCCCAGGTGACGGCTTGGACCAGCCGGTGGATGCTCAGCTCCTGACCGTCCACCGATCGGCTGATCATGCTGTACGAGGCCAGCACCCCCAGCGCCTCGGCGACGGCCACCTCGTCGGTGTCCGCCAATCCGTACAGCACCTGGCAGGGCAGGTGGTCAGGCGCGTAGCAGGCCAGCAGCCGCAGCAGCCGCATCGCCGGCGGATCGGTCTCTGCGATCCGGGCAGTGGTCACGGCCCACGTGCGGGCGACGACCTGGTCGGCGTCCCGCCGCCGACCGGAATCGGCGGCCAGGACCCGCTGGGGGGTGGTGTGCAGCAGGCGCAGGTAACGGGCCAGGTCCATGCCGGGGCTTGCGACGATGTAGGCACCGGCCTGCTTGAGCGCCAGCGGCAGATCCCCCAGTTCCTCGGCCAGTTCCGCGGCGAGCCTCTCATCCTCCGCAGCCGGACTGCCAATCATCTCCAACAACAGCCTGACCGCCTCGGCCCGCGGCAGAATGCCCAAAGTCAGCACGGTCGCCACCTCCTGCCAGCCGACGTCGCGCCGACTCGTGATCAGGACATGCCCGGTGTGCAGCCGGCCCAAATATGGCTGTACATCTTCGATGTCTTCGACGTTGTCCCACACCACCAGCCAGTCAGAGTGCGCGCCCAGCCACGCCAGTGCCCAAGCGACGGCCTCCTCGGTGGGGACTTGGGCGGCGGCGGTCGCCGCAGTCGCCGCGCACAGGGCCCGGCACAACCCGGCCAGCCCCGTCTGGATGTTGTCCGGTCCTTCGGCGTCGATCCACCACACCAGCCGGTACGCGTCGCGGTGACGGGTGGCATAGTGCAGGGCCAGCTCGCTCTTGCCGATGCCACCCAGTCCTATCACCGCCTGGGTGATCACCCCGGGTCTGTCCTTCAACGCCTGCCCCAGCGCCTCCAACTCGTCGCCGCGGCCGACGAACACCATCGATTGCCGGCGAGGCAGGCCGATGACGCCATCGGCAGGCACGTCGGACACCGATGGCAGGGCCTGCCGGGCGGATTGCCCCGCGACCGCCGGCACCCCTGCGAGACCGGTCGTTCGGGCGTCGAGCGGGGGTTGCGTCCCGGCCGTTTCGTCCAAGGGGGTCGGAGGCAGACGGGGCAAGGTGGGAGCCGGGGGACGTAGCTGGGCCAGCAGGGCCGCTCCGGCAACGAGCAGGCCGGCGATGCCGACGAACATGCTGATCACGCTGGCCCGCTTGTCCAACGCGTCCAGCACGTCTGCGGACGCCCACAGCAGGTCGGCGAAGAACCCGACCAGCCCGGCGGCCAACATCGTGACCGAGACGGCCACCGCCATCACCGTCACCACTCGACGTCTGCGGAGACGACCATGCGGAGGAGAGGGGCGAGGAGATGAGGAAGGGGGAGTCGTCACCCCTTCAAGGTTGCCGACAAACGGCTACGGCGCGCCCTCAACCGGTTATCGGTCGCCCGGATCCCCCCAAGCAGCTCGTCCACCAGTTCATCGATGTCCTTGGTCAACGGGTGGGTGCCCGACGGGTGGACTCAGATCCGTTCGACGGCAGTGGCGCGAGCTGGGAGCCGCCTCGGGGATTCGAACCCCGGCCCCGCGGCTTCGCCGACCCGACCCTTCCCAGGCCGTGCCTGGTGGGCCCAGGCTTATGGCCGGGTGGCGACGCACGGCGCCGCCACTCCTTGATGCCCTATGAGTGGACCCCGTTGGGGCTCATTCCTTCAGTTCAGTATTGGCGGCGAACAGAGTTCCCCGTTCCGTGCCACGCCCCCGGCGGATGTTCAGCCCCTCCGCGCGGAAGCTGATCCATCCGTCATCGTCATTCAGTCCCCGCACGATTCTGGTTTTCACGATGTCGTGGGTCGCGTAACCGACGTCCAGATGTGTCAGGTGACTGTCGTCCTTCCGGTGGACTTTGAGCCCTTCTACGGGGAAGGTGATCCATCCGTCGCCGGCGCTTCTCCCCTGCACCCATTCGGTGTTCACACCGCGAACGCTGGCCCTGCCGGCCGTCACGGTCCCCTGACCGGCAGACTTGTCGAAGATCGCCACCCCTGCGTCGGTGAAGGTGACGCGCCCCTTGGTCGCGTCCGTCGTCCCCTGGACCCAGGGTGTGTCGATGCCGGTAGTGGCAGTGAGCGTTTCCAGGGCGGGATGGCGCACCTGAACGGTCGTGGTGAGGAAGTGTTCCTGCTGGGGCGTGGTGCGGGAAACGGCGACGAGGGTGTAGGTGGTGGCCCGCTTCGGCGCGGCGTCCGGGGACCAGGTACGCGCGCCCGGGGGGATGGGCACATCCCCGCCGGGGAACCGGATCTTGTAGTCGAAGTCGGCGGACCCCTCCCAGCTCAGCGTGAGGGGGTCTCCGACGTCCAGCATGGCCTTGTCCGGGCGGAAGTCGCGCGGCGCCGGGATCTCCTTCGGGGCGGCCTTCATCAGCGGCACCGACGCGAAGCTGGATTCAAACCCCATCCCCGTTGGTCTGATCTCCTCCACCAGCAGCACGGCCAGCCCGGCAGCCTCGGCGACAGTGATGTTCTCCAGTGCCAGCACCATGTAGTCGCCGGGGGAGAAGTTGCCGGCACCATCCGGAGGGGTGGCCCGGAAGGTGTTGGTGTCCTGCCATCGCTGGAATGTCACCGGCCGGACGATCCGCGGACTGAGCACCTTGTCGTTCAGGTGGGTGTGGGTATACGTGCCCTTGGGCATGATCTCGCCGATATTAGGGGTGAGGTCGCCGTCTCCGTTGCCGGCGGGCACCGTTACCTCGATCCTGAGCCAGTCCACATTCTTGTGGTTGTTGGTGACGACCAGATACACCTTTCCCTTGGACAGGGACCGCCCGGCCTGTGACGCCTCCAGAGGCGCCGGGTCGGTGAGGAGGGTGTAAGTCAGCATGGTCAAAGTCATGGCTCCTTTTCTCGGAGGACGGCGCAGTCCGATGACCTGCCCACGACGAGAGGACCGTGTAAGGCAGGACAGGCGGCGACACGGGTGACGCATCCGGAACGTGCCGCTTACAGCGCACTGCGGAAGAACACCCCCTAGATCCAAACGTCAGCATTGGAGCGTGACAAGGACATTAAAGGACGCCATAACAGGGCGACTTGGCAACATCCTCACCGTCTTGACACGCGTTCAGGCCACCGTGCGTCACTACGCCACGACGAACAGCGAACCCTCTGTGGCGCGACGTCTCCTCCCGATACACGAGGTCAAACCGTCCTCTGCTGGCGAGGACAGGATCGAGGTTGCCCCGACGTGGTGGACCTCTGCTAAGTCCCGCGCGGCAAGGAGGGCCGTCCGTCCAAGGCGCTCACGCCGGCTCAGGCAGAAGCCGTGCTCGGGCCGCCGAAGGGACCCGCATGAATGGTGCTGGCCCTGCTCACCGGCGCTCCCACAGCGCTGCGTGGAAGCGCTCAAAGCGCAGAGGGCTCAGCAGGAGGCGGACAAGGAAGCGGCGGGCAAGCGGTGGATGGAACACGGGCTCGTGTTCGCCTCGACCGTGGGCACACCTCTCGACTCCCATAACGTGCGGCGCGCCTTCCGCGCGGTCATCGCCAAGACCGACCTCGACCCCGACAAGTGGACGCCCCGAGAGCTGTGGCACAGCTTCGTGTCCCTGCTCTCAGACCAAGGCATCCCCTTGGAGGAGATCTCCCGGCTGGCCGGCCACAGCAGCACGGCGGTAACCGAGCTGGTCTGCCGCAAGCAGATCCGCCCCGTACTCCAGGAGGGCGCGGCGGCCATGGATCGGATCTTCAAGACATGAGATCGGGAGGCTTGGTCACCCACTTAGACACCCAGAAGCCCCCCGCGATCACGCGGGGGGCTTCTGCGATGGAGCCGCCTTCGGGATTCGAACCCGAGACCCCTTCATTACGAGTGAAGTGCTCTGGCCGACTGAGCTAAGGCGGCGTGCCGTACGGCTTCAAGGAGTCTACAGGAGATCGAGGGGTTCTTGCTCCTCCCGATCACCGGATGCCCGGACAGATCACGCCATCTCTCGGCACCACCTCCTCCACGAGGTATCGGTCCACCGCGTCGTCCACGCACGGTGAGCCGCCCGCGTACGCGGTGTGCCCGTCGCCGTCGTAGCCGAGCAGCACGCCGGACCGCAGTTCCCCGGCCAACGCCCGGGCCCACCCGTACGGCGTCGCCGGGTCGCGTCTCGTACCGACGACCAGGATCGGCGGAGCACCGGCGGCGGCGAGGGGACGCGGCGAGAGAGTCGGCCGAACCGGCCAGAAGGCACACGGAAGGGACGACCACATGATGTACGGCCCGAACCTGGGCGCCTTCCTGGACGCCTCCGCCGCCTCCGCCGCGAAGGCGGCCGCGCTCGCCGGGTACGGACCGTCGACGCAGTTGACGGCCAGGTTGGCCGCCAGCTGGTTGGAGTACGTGCCGTCGTCCAGCCGGCCCGCGAGCTGGTCGGCGTTGCGGAGGAGGAGCGAGCCGTCGCCGTTCAGGGCCCGGCGCAGCGCCTCGGTGAGTTCGGGCCAGGAGGCGCGGTCGTAGAGAGGCGTCAGCGTTCCCAGCGTGGCCAGCGCCTCGGTGAGCGGCCGTCCGCCGCCGCCCAGGGGCCGGGTGTCGGCGCCGCGGAGCAGGGTCGCCAGCTCGTCCAGCGCCCCGTCGGCGTCGCGGCTGGTGAACGGGCATTCCCGGCTTCCCAGGCAGTCCTCGACGTACGCGCGCAGCGCCTCCTCGAACGCCGCCGCCTGCTCCGCGTTGCCCCGCACCCGCGAGATGGCCGGATCGAGGGCGCCGTCCAGCACGAGGGCACGTACCTTGCCGGGGAACAGGTCGGCGTAGACGGCCCCAAGGAAGGTGCCGTACGACTTGCCGAGGTAGGTCAGCTTCGGGTCGCCCAGGGCTTGGCGCAGCAGGTCGAGGTCGCGGGCCACGTCGGCGGTCCCCATGTGGGGCAGCAGCCGTCCGGCGTGCTTCTGGCAGCCCGCCGCGAACTCCCGTGCCACGGACTCCAGCTCTGCCCGCTCCGCGGCGGTGTCGGGCGTGGTGTCCATGGCCACGAACGCGTCCAGCCGCGCGTCGTCGAGGCACCTGACCGGCGCCGATTGTCCCACTCCGCGCGGATCGAACCCCACGACGTCGAACCGCTCCCGTACCCTCTCACTCACGACGAGCCGGGCGGCTCTGGCGTACTCGACCCCGGACACCCCGGGCCCGCCGGGGTTCAGCACCAGCGAGCCGATGCGCTGCCCGCTCGCGGGCAGCCGGACGACGGCGAGCTCAAGCTGCTCACCGTCGGGCTCCCCATGGTCGAGCGGCACCCGCAACCTCGCGCACTCGAACCCGTCACCGCACTCGGACCACCCGAGCCCCGGCGCCGCCCGCTCCTCCCGCTCCCCCTGGCCGCACCCACCGGCGAGGAGCAGCGCCGCCACCGTCATCCCGGCGACGACGCCACGCGACCACGACCGAACACCCCCGGACCCACCAGGCACCACCGCCCGCCGCCGCCGTCGAGGCGCACGCCAGAGGGCGTGCGCGGGCCGGGCGCCCGATCGCAAGCTCGCGGGCTCGTACGCCCGCAAGCTCATGGGCTCGTACGCCCCCAGCCCCGCAGACCTCTCTCGGGACGAACCCGGCATCAGCCGCCTTATCGCAGCCCCCCACGAGCGGTAGTCACGCACCGCACCAGCCAACCACGGGAGGCGCGGTCGTCACCCCAGATGACGTCGCACTATGCCAGGAGTTAGCCTGAAAAGACTGCTCCGTCCCCTCGGTGACGGCCACTCGGCCGGCCCACCGGAGGCAGTCGCTCGGCATGTCCGGCGAACAACGGAGGAATCGATGAACGGCTACCCGCAGATCGCGGACCACGGCATGATCGGAGACCTGCAGACCGCCGCGCTCGTCTCCGGCAACGGCACCATCGACTGGTGGTGCACGCCCCGATTCGACTCCCCGAGCCTCTTCGCCTCCATCCTCGACAGCCGGCGCGGGGGGCACTGCCGGTTGGCCGCCGACGTGGACCGGATCGAGGGGGCGGTCGTCCGCCAGCTCTACCTGCCGGACACCGCCATCCTCGTCACCCGTTTCATGGCTCCCGGCGGGGTGGGCGAGGTCGCCGACTTCATGGAACCGGACACCTCCGCCACGCCGTCCGGCCGCCACCGCCTCGTACGGCTCGCCCGGGTCGTACGCGGGAGCCTGCCCTTCGTCTTCACCTGCCGTCCGCGCTTCGACTACGGACGGGCGCCGCACACGCTCGTCCTCCACGACGACGGGACGGCGGTCTTCCAGGGCCCCGGCACGGACCTCCACCTTCAGGCCGTCGGCCCCCTCGACCTGCGCCCGGACGGCGAGGACCTCCTCGCCGACTTCACGCTCCAGGCCGGCGAGACAGCCGCGGTCGTCCTGACCAGCGACAGCGACGGCGGCCTGCCGACGCCGCATCTGACCCCCGACGAGGTACGCGACAGCTTCGAAGCCTGCCGCATCTTCTGGCACGGTTGGCTGCGTACGTCCCGATACCGCGGCCGCTGGAACGACAGCGTGAACCGTTCGGCGATCACCCTCAAGCTCCTCACGTACGCGCCCACCGGCGCCCCGATCGCCGCCGCCACCATGGGACTGCCGGAGCAGATCGGCGGCGAGCGCAACTGGGACTACCGCTACACCTGGGTCCGCGACGCCTCGCTGTCCGTCCGAGCGCTGATCGACCTCGGCTTCGTCGAGGAGGCCCAGGCCTTCCGTACGTGGCTGCGTGAACGTCTCACCGCGAGCCGCGCCTCGGGTGAGCCGCTGCAGATCATGTACCGGATCGACGGAGACCCGCACCTGAGCGAGGAGATCCTCGACCACCTGGAGGGATACCAGGGCTCCCGGCCGGTACGTGCCGGCAACGCCGCCGCCGACCAGCTCCAGCTCGACATCTACGGTGAAGCGGCCGACGCCCTGGCTCAGGCCCAGGAGATCGGCGGCATCCGCGGCTGGCGGTCCTTCGCCGAGTTGCTGGACTGGCTGGCCGACACCTGGGACCGTCCTGACGAAGGCATCTGGGAGACCCGGGGCGGACGCCAGGACTTCACCTACAGCCGTCTGATGACCTGGGTCGCCTTCGACCGCGGCATCCGGATGGCCACCGCCTACTCCCGTCCCGCCGACCTCGTCCGGTGGATGGGGGCGCGCGACGCCGTCTTCAACCAGATCATCGACCGCGGCTGGAGCGCCCAGCGGCAGGCGTTCGTCCAGCACTACAGCACCGACGTGCTGGACGCCTCGCTGCTGCTCATGCCCCGCGTCGGGTTCATCTCCCCGCGCGACCCGGCCTGGCTGAGCACCCTGGACGCCATCGACAAGGAGCTGGTCAGCGACAGCCTCGTTTACCGGTACGACCCCGAGGCCTCCCCCGACGGGCTGCGCGGGTCGGAGGGAACGTTCAACCTGTGCAGTTTCCTCTACGTCGAGGCCCTGGCCCGCGCCGGACGGTTGCAGCAGGCCCGTTACGCCTTCGACAAGATGCTCACGTACGCCAACCACGTCGGCCTGTTCGCCGAGGAGATCGGCCCGTCGGGCGAGCAGCTCGGCAACTTCCCGCAGGCGTTCACGCACCTGGCGCTCATCGCCGCGGCCATCGCCCTCGACGAGCAACTCGACCGCGCCGAGACGAACACGCGGTAGGTCTCACCTTTCGTCCCGGTCCGGGGTGGCGGGGAGCCGTACGGCGGCGGCCAGGCCCACCAGGGCGAAGATGGCCAGAGCGATCATGGCGAGGGCGTAGGCCCGGTTTCCCTCGGCCAGTCCGGAGATCAGGATCGTGCCCGCGATCGCCGTGCCGAACGATGAGCCGAGATTGGAGATGCTGCGCGACAATCCGGATATCTCACCCTGTTGTTCCTCGGGGAAGCTGGACTGTACGACGTTGACCGACGGGGTCAGCATCACGCCCACGCCCAAGCCGATCAGCAGCAGCCCCGGCGCGAAGGCGACGACCCTCGACGACGCCTTGACCAGGGTGAGCAGGACGCCGATCCCCGCCGCGGTCATGATGAACCCCGCGGAGATCAGGCTTCTCTGGGAGTGCCTGCCGGTGAGCCGCTCGGCCGCCAGCGACGTCACCAGGATTCCCGCGGTCGCCGCGGTGAAGATGACCCCCGTCTCGATCGCGTTGTACCCGCGGACCTTCTGGAGGAAGACCGCGACGACGAAGGACGTCCCCATGAGGATCAGCCACTGCATGTTCTGGGTGATGAGCCCCAGATTGGAGGTGCGGTTCCGGAACAGCGCCATCCTGAGCAGCGGCTCCTTCCCTGCACGTTCCCGGGCGCGGATGTGCAGGAAGAACCAGGTCAGGAAGCCGGCTCCGGCGACGAGGAACGCCGTCATCAGTACGGCGTCGCTGCCGGCCTGGAGAATCCCGAACACCACGAAGAACATGCCGACCGCCGACAGGACCGCCCCGGCGCCGTCGAACGGACGGGTCGGATCCGGCGCCACCGGGTCGTCGATCCGGCGGCTGAGGAAGACGATCACCATGACGACCACCGCCTGGAAGACGAACGCGGCCCGCCAGTCGATCGCCGTCGCGATGAATCCGCCGATCAGCGGGCCCGCCGCCGCTCCGACACCACCCAGTCCGCTGATCACGCCGAAGGCCCGCGCACGCGCCTGGAAGTCGTCGAACGCCATCGTCGCGAGAATGTAGACGGGCGGGATCAGCAAGGCTGTCCCGACCCCCTCGAAGATCGAGTTGCCCAGGATCAGCACGGCCAGGCTCGGCGAGAGCGCGCTGGTCAGAGCGCCGATCGCGTACAGGGTGAGCCCTGCGAGGAAACACCTCTTGCGGCCCCAGCGGTCGGTCAGCTTGCTGCAAGGGATCATGAGCACCGCCATGATCAACAGGAACAACGTGATCGTGCTCTGGACGCCCTCCACCGTGGTGTCCAGGTCCTCACCGATGTCGTTGATCATCACGTTCATGTTCGAGCCGGCGAAGCTGCAGATGAACTGGGCGAGGGCCAACGGGGTCAGAGGGCTCTTCGAGAGGGAGCGGGTCACGGCTCACCCCGCCGTCGCGTTCCTGAAGCTCGATCACCGGCACGCCGAAGAAGGCCACCCGTCCTGTAAAGGGCGACACCTCCGCGGTACGTCACCCACCCGCACATGGCCACCTCGATCAGAAACCGCATCAGCCGCGAAACGGAAGTGCGCCTACAGCCCCACCACCGACGTGGCCGCCCAGCCGTCTCGACGCTCACAGCGGCCGTCTCGGCACTCACAGCGGCCGTCTCGACGCTCACAGCAGCCCTCCCGGACTCACAGTGGCCCTCCCGGCGAAGGCGAATGATTCCGTCAGATTCCGTCAATGCTGGAACGCGGCCTTCAGCACCACGATGACCAGCCCGAGCAGCAGGTTGACCAGGCTCGTGACCAGGACCACCCGCAGGGAGGCGCCGATCTCCACGGCCGCCGCGGCCGCCCAGCCGACCTGCCCCACCACCGCGACCGCGAGCGCCAGCCAAAGGGTGCCATGAGGGTCGAGACCCAGCAGCGGGCCGACGGCCACGGCGATGGCCGGCGGAACGGCCGCCGTGACGATCGGCCATTCCTCCGCGCAGGCCTTGCGCACCTCGGCCACGCTCGTGACCTTGAAGACCGTACGGGCGCCGAACAGGCGGGCGTGCACGTGAGCTGCCCAGAACACGACACTGGTCCCCAGCAGCAAAATGATCATCTCCAGCCGCGGGAACCTGCCGAGCGTCGCGGCACCGGCCACCACGGAGGCGGCCAGCAGAGATCCATAGACGGCACCGGCGTAGTCCCTGTGCTCGCCGTCGGCCGACGGCCGGGAACCATCGGCCGGTGACCAGGGACCGTCGGTCGGCGGCCGGGGACCGTCGGTCGGCGGCCGAGGACCGTCGGCCGGGTCGGGCACCTTTCCCATGGCGGCCTCTCTTGGTGATGGCCAGACGGGGCATGGATGGAAAGTCCTCAGAAGTCACCCTCGCGGCAGGACGGGCGCGCGCCGCCGAGCCGTGACCGCATCAGAACGCATCCCGTTCAGCGGGCGCCGGCCCCCTCCAACAACTCGCACAGTTGCGCCTCCTCCTCGCGGCTGAGCGAGGTCTGGATGACATGCCCGCCGTACGACTGGATCTCCGGAACGACCTTGTCCGGAATGCTCCGCACGACCAGGACGAACAGCGCGGCGGTGCCGGGTTCCAGCGCGCCGGCGAGTTCACTCATGAACGCGTCGTCGACACCGGCGTCGGTCATCGCTCCGCCGGCCGCCTCCATGCCGGTCGTACCGCTGCTCTGGTGCAGCGTGATCGTGCCGTCGGACCGGCGTTCGACGACGGCCACGTCCTCCATCGTGATCAGATTCTCCCGTTGCAGGCCGGAAAGACGATCCCGTACGGCGACGGCGGTGGCGACGTCCGGATAGGAGATCGCGATGAGGTTGCTCATTCGGCTTTCTTTCTTCTGGCGACGTGGCCTGCGACGCACCCGGGTGCGGGCCGTCGCTCCGAACGCGCACGCCGACGGCGATCGATCGGTGCCAGGCCGTCCTTCATGCTCCTGGTGATCCCCCCTTCCCGATCGGGCGGCCACCGCGAGGAGGCAAAAGATTTCCATTTCATACGGGCACAGACCCCCGGCACATTGAGGTGATCTCAGAGAAATAATTCGGACGATTGCGGATTTCCGGGACGTCGGCGGTGGCGTTTCCGGGCCTTTCGGGAGAAGTCGTCGAAGGCCGGAGGCAGA
>NZ_BMRC01000034.1:85633-85963 GCF_014648435.1 Nonomuraea spiralis | reverse complement strand
GATGATCTGCGCCCTGCTCATACTGCAGGAACCGGAGCTCCCGCTCCCGTTGGACACGCTCTCGCCGTGGATCGACATGGTGACTCGCGCCCGCACAGACGTGTCCGCGGACCTGGAAGCCCAGACGCACCGCCGGTTCATCAAGACCCACACGCCGCTCGACGGGATACCCAGCGATCCGACGGTCACGTACATCTGCGTCGGGCGGGACCCGCGCGACGTGGGGCTGTCGATCGACCGCCATATCGACAACACCGACATCGGCGCGTTCCTCAGCCAGCGCAAACGGGCGGCCGCGATCGACGGTATCGAGCTCGGACCATTGCGGCG
>NZ_BMRC01000034.1:0-85623 GCF_014648435.1 Nonomuraea spiralis | reverse complement strand
GGCAGTGGGTCGACGACGAGACGCCATCGACGCAGGTCGGGTCGTCGCTGCGGCGCACTGTAGAGCACCTGCAGACGTTCCGGGACGCCGCCGACGATCTCGACGTCGTGTACTTGCACTACGACGACCTAAAGGCCGACCTGGAGGGGCAGATGCGGCAGATGGCCGCGCGCCTCGGCATCGACGTCGACGAGCATCGATGGCCCCGCCTGGTCCAGGCGGCGACGTTCGAGTCGATGCGCAGCAGGGCCGACACGACCGTCCCCGCCGGCGGTCCGGAGCACTGGATCGATCCCGCCGCGTTCTTCAGCCGCGGCACGAGCGGCCAGTGGCGCGACCTTCTCGACGACGCCGACCTCGCCCGGTACGCCGCGCGCGTGCGGGCGCTCGCGTCCGACGATCTCGTCGAGTGGGTGCATCGCGAGCCGATCGACTGAGATCCCCGTCCAGCGGGATCCCCGCACTACCCAAAGCTGATCGTCAGCGCCGCCCGCCGCCCATAACTGCGGATCCGCGCTCGGGGACCAACATCAGGGGTCTGCGCCTCAACCGACGCCGGATTCGGCGATCGGGGCAGTGTGGCAGCGCGTCGGCTAGCCAATCTGGTCACACTCTGTGATGGTCATAGCGCCTTCTTCATTGCCGCCAGCGGCCAGATCCGGATGGCCGCCGACACTGCGCCGCCGCCCGCCCCTCCTCGGTGCGGATGACCTCGGGCCGGTGAGTGCGGTCAGCTCTCACAAACAACGGACCCGACTCCAGGCCCAAGATCGCGGTCGAAGCTGGCGAGCAAACGCGGTCCGTTGTCGCGAACATAATCAAACGCCGCGATCTATGCCCTTGATCTGCTGCTTCCTATTGTCAATCTGGGCCTGCAGTTGGCGTTCAACCCAAGAGGAGCGACGCAGTGGCTCTCTTGCGGGCTGGCTGCGGGCGCTGCCCGATCCAGTCGACGCCGACATCAAGGTCACCCGTCGAGACCAGCTCGGCGGCCTCCTGCATGGAGTACGCCCAGGTCGCATGAGGAGGCACAATATTCGGCACCCACAGGAAACCGCCGCCCCGCCCGCTCGCGTACTGGCGGGACGGCGCCTTCACAGCCGAGGTGCCTAGGATGGCGATCGAAACCGTGACCGAGGAGCCGGCGTGATCAGGCCAGGGCGATCAAATCGGCGTAGCCGTCGTTCCACAGGTCTTCGACCCCGTCGGGCAGCAGCAGCACTCGGTCCGGCCGAAGCGCTGCGACGGCCTCCTGGTCGTGCGTGACCATCACTACGGCGCCCCGGTACGCGGCCACTGCCGCCAGCACTTCGGCCTTGGAGGCCGGGTCGAGGTTGTTGGTCGGCTCGTCCAGCAGCAGTACGTTGGCCTGGGAGCTGACCAGCCCGGCCAGCGCCAGCCGGGTCTTCTCCCCGCCCGACAGCACCCGGACGGGCTTGTCCACGTCGTCGCCGCTGAACAAGAACGACCCCAGCACCGTCCGGGCCTCGCCGTCGCTCAGGTGCGGGGCGGCGCTGGCCAGGTGCCGCCCGACCGTGTGCGCTGGGTCGAGCGTGTCGTGCTCCTGGGCGAAGTAGCCCAGCCGCAGCCCGTGTCCGTGCACGACCCGTCCCGAGTCGGGCCGCTCGTACCCGGCCAGCAGCCTGAGCAGCGTGGTCTTGCCCGCGCCGTTGAGCCCCAGGACCACGAGCCGGCTGCCCCGGTCGACGGCCAGGTCCACCCCCGCCAGCACCGGCCGCCCGCCGTACGACTTGGCCAGGCTGATTGCGCCGAGTGGCGTGCGGCCGCTGGGCGCGGGCTCGGGCAGCCGGATGCGGGCGACCTTCTCGGCGACGCGGGGCGGGGGAGTCTGGGCGAGCATGCGGTCCGCGCGCCGGGCCATGTCCCTGGCCCGGGTCGCAGTGGCCACGTTGGAGCGCATGCGGCCGGCCTGGGCATGAAGCGCTGCGGCCTTGCGCTCTGCGGTGAACCGCAGGCGCGTCCTGCGACGGTCGTCGGCCTCGCGGTCGGCGAGGTAGGCGTGCCAGCCGGTGTTGCGCGTCTCCAGGGCGCCATGCTCAACGTGCCAGACGCGGTTGACCACGTCGGCCAGCAGTCCGGTGTCATGGGTGATGAGGACCAGGCCTCCGGAATGCCCGGCCAGGAAAGAGCGCAGCCAGGCTATGGAGTCGCCGTCGAGATGGTTCGTCGGCTCGTCGAGCAGCAGGACGCCGGGCTCGGCGAACAGCACCCGGGCAAGTTCCACGCGGCGGCGCTGCCCGCCTGACAAGTCGCCCACCGGCCGGTTCAGCACCCGGTCGGGCAGGCCGAGCCCGGCGGCGACGCGGGCGGCCTCGCCCTCAGCCGCATACCCGCCGCGGGCCTGGAACTCGGCCTCAACCCGGACGTAGCGGGCCATGGCCCGCTCGTCGCCGCGCTCGGCCAGGTCGGACTCGGCGGCCCGCAGGTCGCGGACCGCCTGGTCGAGGCCGCGGACGGACAGGACACGGTCGAGGACGGTGACGGCCGGGTCGGCGGCGGCCGGGTCCTGCGGCAGGTAGCCGACGGGGCCGGTACGGACGATCTCGCCGGCCGCAGGCGGGAGCACTCCGGCAAGGGTCTTCAAGAGGGTCGTTTTGCCGGCGCCGTTACGGCCGACCAGGCCGACGCGGTCGCCGGGGGCGACGTGGGCGGTGACGCCGGACAGCAGGAGATGGGCGCCCGCACGGACATCGACGCCACGTAGGGTAAGCATGGGACTGCACTCCGGATTTGCTAGAGGACACACGGGTGGCGTGGAACCGGGTGTCCTGGCTAGGAAATTCGGGGCACAGACATGAGGCCGAGTGTATGGACAGGCCGTCATGGTCCGCCATCCATTTACTGGCCGCTCACCTTGCCGGCCGCTCGCGGCCCTGGTCAAGGTGCCCCGATCCGGTGTAGGGCTCGAATGCTCGATTCATACGGTGACCTGCAGTTCTTGGCACATTGCGCCTGCCGAAAACGTCATCTACGCAGCTCAAGCGGCATGTGAGTATTCGTGGAGGGCTCCGCCGAGCCGGTCTCGTCGGCGTACCTTCAGGTCGACGATTCTGGCTGGATCGGTGGTCCTGGGGTGAGGCCGTTGAAGGCGTACGGGTTGCGCCTGCCGGACAGATCCCGTGAGCGCTTCTTCAACGCGCTCGGTCGGCGTCGCGCCGGCGCGGCAGGGCGAGGCCGACCCGCGGTTTGCAACGGCAAGGCAGCCGTGGAACGGCTGCTCGGCCGGTTCGCCGACGTTCCCACCGTCGCTGGCTTCCGTCCTGGCAGATCAGCGCCCCGGCTGAGGTGCCCCGTTACCGATCAAGGAGATCAACTGGAGGCTGATCTCTAGTTGGGTTGCGTGCACCGGCCCAGCCGATGTCGCACGAAATTCGCATGAGCTTCGCCGATATCGATGCTGTTCTCATCAAGAGCGTTGGCGATGTGGAAACGACCGGTGTCGAAGATGAACTCCACAGCGAGGGTGCCGTCCGCCAGGTCGTGACGTGATGATGGCCACCACTCAAGCAGAGCAACCTCGCGGAGTTCCTGGCCGACGAACGGCTGGAGGCGCTCGTCGGTGTCGGACCAGGCTGGCATCTGCTCAAGGTATTCCCAGCCGCTGATCGCGGCCGTGGTGTCGATGGTGTTCCAGCCGATCGATAGCTCATCGAGCTTCCAGTGGCAGATCTCCGCCTGGATGCCGTCGAAGTGCAGGATGACGGGGCAGTCGGCGAACCAGTCCCCGTCCTCGACGAAGCGCACGAGCGCGAACCCCGTCAGACGCCGGCCACCAAGCGCGGCCAGGCCAGGTCCATGTTCCTCGCAGATGGCTTCGAGCCCGACGAGAAAGGTTGGCTCGAAGCCGGAGATGCCCATCACGATAGCGATCGTTCAGGTTCATCACGGAACCAGCCAGTCGATATCTGCCGACAAGCCGTGGGCCAGCGTGGCCCGGCTTGGCATCAGAGTCCACAGATGACGCGAGCGGTTGACGCGCCCTTCGACCGAGCCGGAACTAAGGGAGAGCCAGACCTGCCGGGGCAGCGTCGAGATTGCGGTGAGTCTCCTCTGGCGAGCGAGGAGCGTTGGTGTTCACGCCGCAGGAGTGAACACCGTGGCTCTCATATGGGCTGATCGCAGCCAGCTGGGCTCTGGTGGCCACGGTTGTCCCCGGCGTGGGGACGCGTGCTCGGCGAGTGAGCTGCACATCCAGTAGGGGTTAGGCAGGTATTTGGCACGATCATCCGTGGCGTTGGTCCAGTGTCCGGGCGGTTGTAGCGGGTACCGGAGGTCGAGATGGCGGCAAATTGGGGCCTGAACTGGGGAAACGCCTTCAAGATCATCCCGAGCATATCCCCTGATCATGGTCTTACGGCTGCACGCGGACACCGTCGACTGCCTATCAAGGTCCACAAAACAAAAGACCTGCGGTTGTGAAACCGCAGGTCAGTGGCCATAAATACCGATCTAGGTGAGTGCCCCCGGCAGGATTCGAACCTGCGGCACCCGCTTTAGGAGAGCGGTGCTCTATCCCCTGAGCTACGGAGGCGGACTCTCGTAAGCCTAGCGAAAGTTGGACAGTGCGTGGACCTCCGGGCCGGGGTGAGTTTGGTGAGGTTGGTTATGGGTGCTCTGAGCTGCGGTAAAGGCATGACAAGCGGTCAGATTCTTGCGCTTCGTGCATGGATAGCGTCTGCCTGTGACCAGGAGGCGATCCACTCAAGCTCGTAGGCGGCCCGTCGTGTTGTTCGGGGCGTTGCTGGCTCCTGCGATTCTTGCCGGCGGACTGCTGGCGGGGGAGATGCGGGGGTTCGAGGCGGTTGGGGCGCCGGTGGGGATGGAGGGGAGGAGGGCGGTGTGGCTGGCGTTCGAGCCGGTTCTGCTGCCTGCGCCCGCGCATCCTGATCGGCGGTACGAAGGGGTGGTTCCGGCGCGTGTACGGACGGTCTCCAACACGTCGGAGACACCGGAGGTGCGGCCGGAGGCGCCCGAGCCTGAGCCTGATCCGGTTCCTGTGGCTGAGGATGAGCTGTACACGCCTGCGCAGCCTCCGCCGCCCTCGGCCGGGTGTGCGGGTGAATGGGAGGACACCTGGCTGTGGGACCTGTGCCGGGAACGCGAGGAAGTGGTTCGGGAGACGGGCGATGGCTGGTTGCCCCGGTTGTGAGGCCGCTGGCAGGCGAGGCCGGCGGCAGGGCAGGGTCCTCTCCTCTTCTGTGGGGAGGGCTGGGCGGTGGGATGCGTCTTGGCGTCCTTGTCGCGGGACGGCGGGATTCTCCGTGCTTCAGGCAGTTCCTCCGTCAGGGTCAGTAAGGCTCCGGCCAGCAGGCGAGATGGTCTGAATGGAGATGTAGGGCCCGCGCGGAGGTGCTTGGGGCGTTCTGGAACGGTAGAGATCGCCGTGGGGGCGAACGTGGGGTGCTGCAGGCGACGGTAGGTCCGGCCGGGAAGCGGAGAGATGTGCCGACATCGGTGTCGTCTGGACGGTCGAGGACCAGGTGGCCGTGGCGCTGCCGACGGTGACCCTGAGCAAGCGTCAACGGTATGGAGGCCCCGTGGGAGATCCGGCCCGCGGCGTCCGTGTACGGGCATGGATGAGGTAGGCCGCGCGGTAGGCGCAATGCCTCGTAAGAATGGCAGCAGGATGCCGCACAAAGCGGTAGAGGGAAGCGCGTCGAGGCCGGCCGGATCGATGGAGCTTCAGGTCGACAGGTCGGTTGAGAAGCCGGTGGGATGGCCGTCGGTGTGCCGACAGGGACGTGTACGTCGAAGCCGCCGGTGAAGGCTCGGGCGGTGCCTGGATCCGCTCCGGCGCAGGTCCCACGGCCCTGCGGAACAGGCCCGAGGTGGGGTGGAGCTGCGAAGGTGCAGGGCCGTTCGGGGGCGGAGGGGAGAGGGACGTGGCTGGTGGTGAGGGGGGAGCCGTACATAGTGCGCTTTTTGTCTCATAGCAGCTCTTCGGAGTTCGGTCCGGACACTCTGGGGGCTGTAGTAACGTGCGTGCCTGACCCGGGTAACGAGTGTGCAAACGGAGGAGTCGAACGTGCCATCCCCTCGATCAGCGGGTCTGATCGCGGTCGTCATGGCGATGGCTTCCCTCTTCGTGCCATCAGCGGCGCAGGCGCACGCGGGAACTCAGCAGACGCGAACCCAGGTGGAACGGCGGGATCCGACGAACCTGTCGGAGCTGCGCAAGGAGGCCGAACGATCGGCCAAGGAGCTTGAGGACGCCACCAAGGCCCTGGAGAAGCGGCGTGCCACGATCGCGGCCTCTGAGAAGGAACTCAAGGCCAAGCTGACCGGGCTGCAGGATCTGGAGCGGCGGCTCGCGGTGATCCGGCAGCCGGTCTCGGAGCTCGCCGAGCTGCTCTACGAGCAGCCCGTCGGGGCGGACGGCGTGGTGCCGTTCCTGTCGGGTGACGCGGGGGTCGGCACGCTGCGGGCGCTCAGCGACGCGACCCAGATGGTCGCGGTACGGCAGCAGGCCGTGCAGCAGACCAGCACCCTCTACAAGGAGGCCGAACGGCTGGCCGCCGAGTCGCAGGAGTTGCGGGCGGGCAACCTGCTGGCCGAGGCCCAGATGGCCGCCGAGATCGACACGCTCAGGCAGCGGTCGGACAAGATCGTCAAGTCGCTCACCGCGGCGCTGGTGAAGCTCGGCATCAAGATCGACAAGGTCGGACGGGCGGCGCTGGGCTGCAATCCGCTCCAGGCCGCCACGGCCAACAGCTACCCCAACGGGCTCATCCCCAAGAGCATGCTCTGCCCGCTCCAGCAGAAGGGGTTCAGCCTGCGGGCGGACGCCACGATCGCCTTCGTCAGCCTCAACGAGGCCTACCGGAAGCGGTTCGGCAAGGCGATGTGCGTGACGGACGCCTACCGGAGCCTGGCCGAGCAGCAGTCCGTCTACTACCGGCGGCCGGGGTTCGCGGCCGTGCCGGGGCGCAGCAACCACGGCCTCGGGCTCGCTGTCGACCTGTGCGGCGGGGTGGAGAGGTTCCGGTCCGCTGAGTTCGTGTGGATGGAGAACAACTCCAAGAGGTACGGCTGGTTCCATCCCGCCTGGGCCTACAGCAGTCCGTTCGAACCGTGGCACTGGGAGTACGACCCGAAGATCGACTCACTGCTCTAGGCCGGCACCACCTCGGCGCTGCAGAAGGCGCAGCGGGAGGCGGCCTTCGGGATCTCCGACAGGCATTCGGGGCAGTCGCGGGTCGTCGCCTCGACCTTGGCCGCGGCACGGTCCTTGAAATGCGTGTACGGCTTGACGACCAGGAAATACACCACCGCCGCGATCATCAGGAACGAGATCACCGCGTTGAGGAAGTTGCCGTACATGAAGTGGGACCTGCCGACGGTGACCTTCAGCGAGGAGAAGTCGGGCAGGCCGCCGAAGGCCGAGATCAGCGGGGTCAGGATGTCGGCGACGAACGACTGCACGATCGAGTTGAAGGCCGCCCCGATGACCACGGCCACGGCCAGGTCGAGGACGTTCCCCTGCATGAGGAACTTCTTGAATCCGTTCATGGCCGAGAATCGTAGCCGAATGATTACTCAGCGTTAAAACTTGAGGGTGATGGAGAGGCGGCCCGAGAGCTGGGCGCCCGCCAGCTGCGCCGCCTGGTACGGGGTGGCCGCCAGGACCACCAGCGCGCCGCCCGTACGCGTGTCGTCGGCGGGCCGGGGGACGGTGATCACCCGGATGTCGTCGGCGATGAGCCGGGCCGGCTGGCCGCCCTCCCAGGCCGCCAGGACGCCGATGGTGGAACCCGGGGAGATGAGGGCGACGGCGTCGGGGTCGGCGATGCGCACCGGGGCGGCGACCGTGCCCGGCGGCAGGGTCAAGGAGTGGAGCAGGCGGGCGTCGGTCAGGGGTTCGCCGCGCCGCATGGGGCCGGCGAGGTAGCGGCCCGCCGCGTACGAGCGGACGGCCCCGTCGGGCGGATGGGCGAGCGGGACCGGGCGCAGGTCGCCCGGGCGCAGCGGGCCGGGGGAGAGGTCGCGGGCGGCCACGAGGACCTCGGGACCGGCCGCTGGACGGATGGCGACAAAAGCCGACAGGACGCCGAGCGCGGCCAGGGCCGCCGCGATCAGGCGGCGGCGCCGGGCCCACGGGCGCAGCCAGGCGGGCTGCCTGTTCACGGCAGCTCGAAGGGCAGCTTGATGCCGTCGAGGGCCGAGCCGCAGGGGCACGTGGGATCGGCGGGCAGGGCCTTGACGGTCTCGGCGACCAGTGTGCGCATGCGGGTGACGTTGCGGGCGAAGAACTCCAGCACCTCGTCGTGGGTCACGCCCTGGCCGGCCTCGACCCCGGCGTCGTGGTCGGTCACCAGGGAGAGCGAGGTGTAGCACAGGGCCAGCTCGCGGGCCAGCACCGACTCGGGGTAGCCGGTCATGCCCACGATCGACCAGCCGTTGGCCGCGAACCACTGGGACTCGGCCCGGCTGGAGAAGCGGGGGCCCTCGATGACCACCAGAGTGCCGCCGTCGACCACGTCGTCCCAGCCGGTGGAGCGGGCCGTGGCCACGGCGGCGGCTCTGCCCGACGGGCAGTAGGGATCGGCGAAGGAGACGTGGACGGCCCCCGGGTCGTCGTAGTACGTCTGCGGCCGGCCCGAGGTGCGGTCGACGATCTGGTCGGGCACGACGATGGCGCCCGGACCGTACGCCAGCTTGAGTGAACCCACGGCGCTCGGGGCGAGCACCTGGCGCACGCCGAGCGAGCGCAGCGCCCACAGGTTGGCGCGGTAGGGGATGCGGTGGGGCGGGAAGCGGTGGTCCCGGCCGTGGCGGGGGATGAACGCCACCGAACGCGAGCCGATGCGGCCGACGGTGACGACGTCGCTGGGGGGCCCGTACGGGGTGGAGAGCTGGATCTCCTCCGCGTCGTCGAGGAGGGAGTAGAAGCCCGAACCGCCGAGGACGCCGATGTCTGCGCGAGTGACCATGGCGCCGAGATTAGCCGGGCGGCCGGAGGCCACGAGAACGCCGAACGCCGTTCTGTGGATAACTCGAACGCGGAGCGTACGCACACCAGTACGAAGAGTAGGATCGCTGCATGCGGCAGAAAGGGCTCGGCCTCATCATCATCGCGCTGATGCTCGGTCTGCTGCTGGCCTCGCTCGACCAGACCATCGTCTCCACGGCCCTGCCGACGATCGTGAGCGACCTCGGCGGGCTGGAGCAGCTCTCATGGGTCGTGACCGGCTACATGCTCGCCTCGACCGTCTCCACGCCGCTGTGGGGCAAACTGGGCGACCAGTACGGCCGCAAAAGGCTCTTCATCGCCGCGATCATCATCTTCCTCCTCGGATCGGCCCTGTGCGGGCTGAGCCGGAACATGGGGGAGCTGATCGGCTTCCGGTCGCTCCAGGGGCTGGGCGGCGGCGGGCTGATGGTGCTCACCCAGGCGATCGTGGGCGACGTGGTCTCGGCCCGCGAACGCGGGCGCTACCAGGGCTTCTTCGGTGCCGTCTTCGCCGTCAGCAGCATCGTCGGGCCGCTGCTCGGCGGGCTGTTCGTCGACCATCTGTCCTGGCACTGGGTGTTCTACATCAACCTGCCCCTGGGCGCGATCGCGCTGGTCGTGATCGCGTCCGCGCTGCCGCGCGACGACACCGGCACCAGACATCGCATCGACTACGCGGGGGTGGTGCTGCTGGGCAGCGCGACCTCGTGCCTGGTGCTCATCGCGACCTGGGGCGGCACCACCTATCCCTGGGCGAGCCCGGTCATCGTCGGCCTGGCGCTGGCCGCGGCTGGGCTGGTCGTGGCGTGGATCGCGGTCGAGCGGCGGGCCGCCGAGCCGGTGCTGCCCCTGGAGCTGTTCGGGGTGCGGGCGTTCGCGATGTCGTCCGCTGTGGGGTTCGTGGTGGGGTTCGCGATGTTCGGGGCGCTCACGTACCTGCCGCTGTTCCTGCAGGTCGTGCACGGGGTGAGCTCGACGTTGTCCGGGGTGCACCTGCTGCCGATGATGGTCGGGATGCTCGCCATGTCGGTCAACAGCGGGCTGATCATCTCCAAGACCGGGAAGTACCGGTTCCTGCCCATCGTGGGCACGGCCGTGGCGACGGTCGGGCTGTTCCTGCTGTCCGGGCTCACCGAGCACAGCAGCCTGCTCGCCATGGGCGCGTGCCTGCTGGTGCTCGGCATCGGGCTGGGGATGACCATGCAGGTGCTGGTGGTCGTCGTGCAGAACGCCGTCGACTTCAAGGACCTGGGTGTGGCCACGTCCGGGGCGACGTTCTTCCGTTCGATCGGAGGGGCGTTCGGGGTCGCCACGCTGGGGTCGGTGTTCACCGGCACGCTCAACGACGACCTGCGCCAGGTGCTCGCCAGGGTCCGGCTGCCGCCGGGGTTCGACCCGGCCCAGGTTCAGCGGGACCCGACCGTCATCCGGCGGCTGCCGCCCGCGCTGACCGCTCAGTTCCTCCATGTGTACGCCGACGCGATCGCCACCGTCTTCCGGGTGTCGGCGCCGGTGATGCTGGGGGCGTTCGCGCTGAGCTGGTTCATCCCGCAGACGCGGCTCAGGGAGACCACCAAGGCATCCGACCTGGGCGAGGGGCTGGGCGCCACGGCCACCGAACGGTCGTCGCTGGCGGAGGTCGAGCGCGGGCTCATGCGGCTCGCCGACGCCGACCTGCGCAAGGGCTACTACGAACGGCTCGGCGCGCTGGCCGGGCTGAGCGGCATCCCGCCACAAGGCGTGTGGGTGCTCGCCAGGCTCAACGGCAAGGGCTGGGTCGGGGCCGGTGAGCTGGCCGAGCGTGCCAAGGTCAGCAGAGCACGCGGAAAGCCCCACGTCGACCGGCTGGTGGACGAGGGGCTGGTGGAGCGTTCTGAGGACGGCGAGCGGCTGCGGCTCACGCCGAAGGGGGACCGGGCGGCCCTGGGGCTGGTGCGCTGCTCACGCGAGGGGCTGAGCAGGCTGGTGGCCGACTGGGGTCCCGATCCACAACTGAAACGGCTCGTCGATCGCGTCGCGCCGGAACTGCTCGGCGCGTACGCCGACCGGCCTCCGTGAAGTCCCCGCCCGTGCGGGCGGGGTGACGTGCCTAGTTGGAAGCCGCAGCGGGCGCCGGCGCCGGGGTGGACGACGACGAGGACTCACTCGACTTGCTCTCGCTCGACTTGCTCTCGGCCGACTTCGACGGGGTGGTCGAAGAGGCGGAGGTCGAGGACGAACGGTTGTCCGTGCGGTAGAAGCCCGAACCCTTGAACACGATGCCGACGGCGGAGAACACCTTCCGCAGGTTGCCCTGGCAGTTGGGGCACACCGTCAGCGCATCGTCGGTGAACTTCTGCACGACTTCGAGCTGCTCACCGCAGTCGTTGCAGGCGTACTGGTAGGTCGGCACGCGCTCCTCCTTACACGTTCTGGCACTCGAGCGATGCGACTGCTAATGCTAACCGATTGGGCCAAACACCTATTCCAACCCCCGCTCGCCGTACCAACCGGCCAGCTTGCCGCTGCGGCTCACGGCGCGCAGGCGGCGTTCGACCTGGTCACGGCAGGCAGCCGTGGTGACCAGCAGCAACTGGTCGTCGGCGCGGACGCGGGTGCTGTTGTCCGGGACGAACGATCTGCCGTCGCGGACCACCAGCGTGACGGCGGCTCCGGCGGGCAGGCGGAGCTCGAAGATCTCCACGCCGTGCAGGAGCGACCCGACGGGCACCTTGACCTGCAACAGGTCCGCCTTGAGCTCCTCCAAGGGCGCGGACTCCACCTCCAGGTCGTGCGCCTCGCCAGGCGCGCCAACCCCGAGCACCCGGGCGGCGTACGGCAGCGTCGGCCCCTGCAGCAGCGTGAAGACGATCACGATCACGAAGACCTGATTGAAGATCTCCTTCGACCCCTCCACGCCGGACGCCCACGGGATGGTCGCCAGCACGATGGGGATCGCGCCGCGCAGTCCGGCCCACGACAGGAACGCCTGATCCCGCCAGCTCACCCGGTCCAGCCGCAACACCCGGGCCACCGTGGAGCTGGCCAGCACCGACAGCGGGCGGGCCACCATCACCAGCACGGACCCGGCGATCACGCCCGGCACGATGGCCGACGGCAGCTCTTTGGGCGTGGCCAGGAGGCCCAGCATGACGAAGAGCCCGATCTGCGCCAGCCAGGCCGCGCCCTCCGCGAACCCCCTGGTCGCGGCCCGGTGCGGCAGGCGCGAGTTGCCGAGGATGAGGGCTGTCAGGTAGACGGCCAGGAATCCCGAGCCGTGGAGCAGCACCGCGCCGCCGTACGAGACGAAGGTGAGGGCGAGCACGGCGATCGGGTAGAGGCCCGAGGCCGGGAGCGCGACGCGGCGCAGCGCGTACGCGCCCGCCGGGCCGACCGCCAGGCCCACGGCCGCGCCGATGACCAGCTCGATCGCGGTTTCGAGCAGGAACGTTCCCACGGACGCCGGCCGTTGCGAGGCCCCGCTGAGCAGGACGACGGCGATGACCGTGGGCGCGTCGTTGAACCCGGACTCGGCCTCCAGTACGCCCGCCAACCGGGTCGGGAGCGGCAATCGTCGCAACACGGAGAAGACGGCGGCCGCGTCCGTCGAGGCCAGGACGGCGCCCAGGACCAGCGCCGCGGTCGGATCCATGCCGAGCAGCCCCTGGACGGCCAGCGCTACGACCACGATGCTGACCGTCACGCCCACGGTGGCCAGGATCAGGGCGAGCGGCACCGATTTGCGGATGTGCGACCAGGTCGTGGTCAGACCGCCCTCGGCCAGGATCACCGCCAGCGCGGTCAGGCCGATCTGCTGGACGGCCTGCGGGCTTTCGAGCTTCGCGCCGAACCCCGAAGCGCCCAGAATCAGACCGAGCCCCAGGAAGAGGAGAAGACTGGGCAGACCGCTGCGATGCGCGACACGTACGGACGCGATGGCCGCGATGACGATCCCGGCACCGATCAGGAGCCAGACATCAAGCGTCATCCGGCTCCCTCCCGTCTCTTCGGTCACATAAGCCTAGTGAGTCCCTCGGGCGTCATCGCAAAACGGACCCGGAGGTCGTGCGGTTCGGCCGGCACACCGTCGATCAGCTCGCCGCCGTGCAGCAGGGCCACCGTGGGGACGTTCGGCCCCACCCTGGCCAGCGCGCGGTCGTACGAACCGCCGCCGCGTCCGAGGCGCACCCCCGAGGTCCGGTCGACCGCGAGGGCGGGCACGATCACCAGCGCGGCCGTGCGGACGGCGTCGACGCCGCGGCGGGTGTCGACGGGTTCCATGATGCCGAAGCGGCCAGGGGCGAGTGTGTCCGGGCCGTCATAGACCGCCCAATCCAGATCATTGTCCTCTTTGAGCACCGGAAGGATCACCGTCGCGCCATGTTTCCAGAGAGCGAACACGAGACCGTGCGTCTCCGGCTCCGACCCCGCCGACCAGTAGCAGGCCACCAGACCGGCCATCTGGACCCACGGCTGTTCGAGCAGCGCCTCGCGGACTTTGGTGGCGTTTGCCCGCAGTTGTTCGGGGGACAGAGCGGTACGCGCCGCGAGTAGTTGGCGACGCAGGTTCAGCTTGTCCACAGGTACCTCCACTAGGGTCTACTCATGGCTGACTTCGACCCTGTGACGAAAGCCGTCGTGCCCGCCGCGGGTCTGGGCACCCGGTTCCTCCCGGCGACCAAGGCGACACCCAAGGAGATGTTGCCCATCGTCGACAAGCCCGCGATCCAGTATGTCGTCGAGGAGGCGGCCTCCGCCGGGCTCCTCGACGTCCTCATGGTCACCGGCAAGAACAAGCGGTCCATCGAAGACCACTTCGACCGCGCGTTCGAGCTGGAAGAGGCCCTGGAGGCCAAGGGCGACGAGCAACGGTTGTCCCAGGTCCGCGAGCCCGCCTCGCTCGCCACGCTGCACTACGTGCGGCAGGGTGAGCCGAAGGGGCTGGGGCACGCGGTGCTGTGCGCCAAGCAGCACGTCGGCGACCACCCGTTCGCGTGCCTGCTCGGTGACGACCTGATCGACTATCGCGACGCCCTGCTCAAGCGCATGATCGAGGTCCGTGACACGTTCGGGGGCAGTGTGGTCGCGCTGATGGAGGTGCCCAGGGAGCAGGTCTCGCTCTACGGCGTCGCCACCATCGCCGGCACCGTCGAGGACGACGTCGTGCGCGTGACCGACCTGGTGGAGAAGCCGCCGGTGGACGAGGCGCCGTCCACATGGGCAGTCATCGGGCGATACGTGCTCGATCCCGCCGTTTTCGAGGTTCTGGAGAGCACGCCGCCGGGGCGCGGCAACGAGATCCAGCTCACCGACGCGCTGCGCACGCTGGCCGGCCGCGGTACCGAGGAGGGCGGGCCGGTCCACGGCGTGCTGTTCCGCGGGCGGCGGTACGACACCGGCGACAAGCTCGACTATCTGCGGACGGTCGTGAAGTTCGCCGCGGATCGTGAGGATCTCGCGCCGGAGTTCGTCCCATGGCTACGGGAGTTCCTCGATGAGATCGGTTGACGCGCATCTGGCCGACATCCTGGCCACTGTGCGTCCGCTCGCGCCGCTGGAGCTGGAGCTTGAGCGGGCGCTCGGCACGACGCTGGCCGAGGACGTGTCCTCGCCGGTGCCGCTGCCGCCCTTCGACAACTCCGCGATGGACGGCTACGCGGTCAGGGCCGAGGACGTCCCGGGCACCCTGCCGGTGATCGACGACGTGGCCGCCGGCTCCGACGAGCTGCGGGCCGTGGGCCCGGGGCATTCCGTACGGATCATGACCGGGGCGCCCATGCCCGCCGGGGCGGACTCCGTCGTCCCGGTGGAGTGGACGGATGGGGGCACGGTCTCCGTCCAGATAAATCGTGATGTGCCGGTGGGTAACGCGATTCGCCGGGCAGGTGAAGACGTCCAGGCGGGCGAGGTGGTGCTCAAGGCCGGCACGGTGATCGGACCGGCCCAGCTCGGGATCATCGCCGGTGTGGGGCGGCGGCGCGTCTGGGTGCGTCCGCAGCCGCGTGTCGTCGTCATCTCGACCGGCGCCGAGCTGGTCGAGCCTGGGGCGCCGCTGGCCCGCGGGCAGATCTGGGACTCCAACAGCTACACCCTGACGGCCGCGGTGCGCGAGGCCGGCGCCGAGGGGTTCCGCGCGGGGTCCGTCGGCGACGATCCCGCCGTACTGCTCGACCAGCTCGACACCCACCTGATGCGCGCCGACGCGATCATCACCAGCGGCGGGGTCTCCATGGGGGCGTACGAGCCCGTCAAGGAGGCGCTGGCGCCGCTCGGCACGGTCAGGTTCGAGAAGGTCGCGATGCAGCCCGGCATGCCCCAGGGCTTCGGCGTGCTGGGCGACGACCGGGTGCCGATCTTCGCCCTGCCGGGCAACCCGGTGTCCTCCTTCGTGTCGTTCATGCTGTTCGTACGTCCCGCGCTCGACAAGATGCGCGGCCTGCCGACCGACACGTCACGCACGGTGACCGCCTACGTCACCGGGTCGCTGCGCTCGCCCGCGGGCAGGCGCTCGTACCTGCGCGGCGTGCTGGCCTCCGACGGCACGGTCTCGCCGGTCCACGGACAGGGCTCCCACCAGCTCGCCGCCCTGGCCTCGGCGAACGCGCTGATCGTGGTGCCCGAGGACGTGACCGAGGTCCCCGGTGGGTCGAGCGTGGAGGTGATCCGGCTGTGAGCGAACTCACGCACATCGACGAGACCGGCGCGGCGCGCATGGTCGACGTCTCGGCCAAGGACGTCTCGGCCCGTACGGCGACGGCGACCGGACGGGTGTTGTTGTCGGCCGAGGTCGTGGCGCTGCTGCGGTCCGGCGAGGTGCCCAAGGGCGACGCGCTGGGGGTGGCGCGGATCGCCGGGATCATGGGGGCGAAGCGTACGCCCGACCTGGTCCCGCTCTGCCACCCGATCGCGTTGCACGGCGTGAAGGTCGTGCTCGACGTCGAGGACTGGGGGGTGGCGATCACCTGCCGGACGAAGACGGCCGACCGTACCGGGGTGGAGATGGAGGCGCTGACCGCCGTCTCCGTGGCCGCGCTGGCGCTGGTCGACATGGTGAAGGCGGTCGATCCGGCCGCTGTGATCACCGACATCCGGGTGGAGGAGAAGGTGGGCGGGAAGACCGGTCTGTGGACCCGGGAAGCCACGTGATCCGGGCACTTGTGGTGACCGTGTCGAACCGCGCTTCCGCTGGGATTTATGCCGATAAATCGGGGCCGTTGCTGGTGGAACTGCTGGCGTCCGACGCCGGCTGCGAGGTCTCGGGCCCCCTGGTGGTGCCCGACGGCGAGGCGGTCGAAGCGGCGTTGCGGGACGGCGTCGCGCAGGGTTACGACGTGATCGTGACCACCGGCGGCACCGGGCTCACCCCCCTCGACCTGACGCCGGAGATGACCGCCCGAGTGATCACCAGGGAAATTCCTGGCATAGCGGAGGCCATTCGCCTGGCTAATCGCGACAAGGTGCCTACGTCGGTTCTGTCCCGAGGGCTGGCCGGCCAGGCGGGGGACACGCTGATCGTGAACCTGCCCGGCTCGTCCGGTGGCGTCCGGGATGGGGTGGCCGTGCTCGCTCCCGTCCTGCGGCACGCGGTCGAGCAGATCAGGGGCGGCGATCACCCTCGCTGACCAGGGTTTCGTTCTGCCGATCGAGATCCGTGGCGACATCGAGCCCGATAGGGGGATGATGAGAGGTGTGGATCGACTTCGTGGCTGGCCGGCGACCCTGAACGAAGGCCCGGTAGGCCTCCGGCCGCTGCGGCTGAGCGACGTACGCGTTTGGCGCGAGACCAGGTTGCGCAACGCCGACTGGCTGCGTCCCTGGGAACCGAGCAACCCCGAGACCCCGCTGTTCAGAACGGGCCTCGGGCCGTACATCTCCATGGTGGGCACCCTGCGCCGCGAGGCGAGACAGGGGCTGGCGCTGCCGTGGGTGGTCACCTACGACGGCCGGTTCGCGGGGCAGCTGACCGTGGGGGCCATCGTGTGGGGGTCTGCCCGTTCTGCCCAGGTCGGTTACTGGGTGGACGGCGCGCTGGCCGGGCGGGCCATCATCCCCACCGCACTCGCCCTGGCCGTCGATCATTGCTTTTTCACCACCGGATTGCATCGGCTAGAAGCGAACATCCGTCCTGAGAACCAGGCCAGCCGTAGGGTGGTGGAGAAGCTCGGGTTCAGGGAAGAGGGCATTCGGCGTCGCCAACTCCACATCGACGGGGCCTGGCGTGACCACATCTGCTACGCGCTGACCGTCGAGGACGTCCCCGGCGGCCTGCTCGTACAGTGGCGGCGCGCCCGTGAGTCGGCCGCTCACGGCGGATCTCCAGTCGAAGAGGTTTGACGATCTCGCGACACACCGCACCGAATGCTCGTCAATCAGTGACACACGGTCTTACGGTGCGTGACGTGAGCACAATGAAGGCGCGACGAGCACGTACGCGCTTTCGTGCTGTCCGGAGGTGGTCGTGAGCAGCGCCTTCCTCTATGTCGCCATCGTCGTGATGTGGCTGTGCGTCCTGATTCCGATGTGGTTGCGGCGGGACAAGACGAACCTCCAGGAGCTGGCCGAGCTCGAAGAGCACTACACGGGCGAGCACGCGCTGCCCGACCTGGACAACCTCGACGCCGCCGACGGCGACGAGGACGCTTCCGAGGTCGAGAAGGTCGATGTCCGGCAATTCCGGCTGCGGCGCAGAGCGATCATCGTAGCGCGCCGCCGGAGGCTGTTGTTCTTCACCGCGTTGCTGGTGCTGGCCTCGGTGGTCACCGCGGCGGTCGAGATGATCCCGTGGTGGGGCGTAGCGCCCTCTGTGGTGGTCATGCTGGGGTATATGGCTTTTCTGCGGATTGCCGTACAGGTGGATCGGGAGCGCCGCCAGAGGGCCCTTCAGGCGCGCGCCGAGCGGCAACGCCGGGCGCGCGAGCGGCGCCGGGCGGCGGCGGAGGTGGAGGCCGAGGTCATCGACCTGGCCGCCATGCATGTCGACGTTCTCTTCGACCAGTACGCCGAACCGCCCAGGCGAGCGGTGGGGGACTGAAAGGGTGGCGCGAGGACCCCTGGGAGTTTGCTAATCTGGTCGAGTCCTTGGGGATGTAGCGCAGTCCGGTAGCGCACTTCGTTCGCATCGAAGGGGTCAGGGGTTCGAATCCCCTCATCTCCACCCAAGTCAAAGGCCCTTTCGGATGATCCGAGAGGGCCTTTGTGAGCTTCTGAGTGACATGTTGCAGGGCTAGCATCCCTGCCGTCGAAGATTCGGTCCATGGCCAGCGTGCCAGTCTGAATGACAGGCCGGATCTGGTGGCGGTAGACGATCTCGGTCACGGTGGTGCTGGCATGGCCGCACAGCTTGGCGATCTCGTCGATGGAGAGACCAGTCTTCCAGGTCCTCACCGAACGCGAAGAGAAGAACAGTCTCGCCATTGCCAGCAACGAGTCCTTCTCCGGCTGGACCCGCACCTTTACCGACCCGCGCCTCTGGGCCGCGATCGTCGACCGGCTCACCTTCGCCGGCAACATCATCGAGGCCGGCACCGACTCCTACCGTCGTGCCCAGACCCGAGCCAGAGCCGAACAAGCCCGCTGACCACGCTTGTCGGCGTACACCTCCATGGGCAAAGGCGCGGAGCATGATGGTGTTGTGGTGTCTCTGCCAGGAACGGCGAGGCGAGTTCGACGGTGAGGCTTCTGACCTGCGAGGGATTCAGCGGCGAGGGATGGTGCTGGGGCTGGAAGCCCTCGTGAAGCTCATGTCCATCCAGTGCCGCCAGTTTGAGCCGTTGTCAGTGCGCTCCCATTCGGCCGTCATGGAGTCGCCGTCTTCGGCGATCACCAGCGTCGCCCGCTCCGTCTCACCGGCGAACGTCCAGACACCCTCGTCGTCGACGCTTGCCCGCATGGTGACGAAGTTGCCGTGATTGTCGAAGGAGCGCATGGGGTAGGTCCGGCTCGCTGGATCGTAGGGCCCGATCATCTCGATGACCTCGACGTGCTCCTCGTTCATGCGCACGTCCACACGGTGAATGAGGAAGTGCTCGCCCGCCAGCCACTCGTAGGTGTCCGACCCGGCGATGCGGATCGTCGGGTCGATCGCGGTGGCCGCTGTACGCCCCTGTGAACGCCAACGGCCAACCAGCGCATTCAGGCGCTGGTTCTCCGATCGCGGGGCACGGGTGTCGTCTCCTGACATAGTGAATCCTCGTCATCGATAGAGTGTAAGATGTTGCTTAAACACTTACATGCTGTCCCGGCAGTGCGCAAACGAAGGCGGTGGCCCATGGACGACGCGCTTCGCGCTGTGGCGGACCCGACCCGCCGCGCCATCCTCGTCCTGGTGCGGGATCGCGAGGTATCGGCAGGCGAGATCGCCGAGCGCTTTCCCGAGATGAGTCGCCCCGCGGTATCCCAGCATCTGCGAACGCTGACAGCGGCCCGCCTCGTAGACGTCCGCCGCGCAGGCAATCGCCGCTTCTATCGGCTACGCCCGGAGGGGCTGGCCGAGGCGGTGACGTTCCTGGAGACGATGTGGTCCACCTCGCTCAGCCGCCTCCAGCACGAAGCCGAGCGAGAAGAACACGCGCACACTGGTGACCAGGACGTGAAGGGATCGTTGTGAGCAGGACGATTGAGCAGACGTTGCACATCCGTGCGCGTCCCGAGACGGTCTGGCGGTTCTTCACCGACCCGGCACGCCTGGCGCGATGGTGGGGAACGGCCGAGCTGGACGCCCGCCCCGGCGGCGCCTTGCAGGTTGCGATGCACGAGGGCCCACGCCCGGTGATGCGCGGACGGTTCGTGGAGCTCGTGCCGTACGAACGTCTCGTCTTCACCTTCGGCTGGGAGGCCACACCGGGAGCGCCCGACATGGCACCAGAGGCATCCCGAGTCGAAGTCACCCTGACCCCGGACGGTGATGGCACCGAGGTCACCCTGCGCCACAGTGGTCTGCCGACCGTACTCGAAGAGGAGACCAGCGATGGCTGGGCGCACCTGCTCCTTCGTCTGGGCGAAACGGCAGAACGCCCGGAACTCCGCTGAACCTGGTCGAACATACGCGTACTCGCCTCCGCAGCGGGAGGTGTACGCCGACAACACACACAGCGTCACGAGAGCCATGTCCCAGACCCACGGGCATGGCTCTCTTTTCAATGACATTCCAAGGCAGTTGATCAGCAAGTGGTTCTCAAGCCGACCGACACATGGCTCTCGGAGCCACCTTCATAGCCCTACGCATCGGGCGCATACCGGCCGGCTTCGATGGCGCCGTGATCAAGCAGAGAAGGCACTCGACGGAAGCCGTCGTCATTCGCTGGGCCTTTGGTTGCGGATTGCCCGTGATCATCGCCCTAAAGTTCGTGACCGTCGAGCTTCAACTGGTAGCTCGTGCACACATCTATTGCGCCGGTGACTGCAGTCGCGTCGTCCGGTAGGCATCTTCTCGCCCTGGCAGCCTCGCCACCACCGTCACCGCCTGAGGACGCTGGTGCCGACCATGCCCCTGAGCCGGTTACCGCGTGGCACGATCACGCACTGTCATAGGTCGCCGTCATAAACGGCCACTGTCAGCGTTCCGGGGCGCCGCAGGTACTCGGGGATGGACGTCTCCAGCCGGACCCTGACCGTTGTCGTCTTCTCACTGAGCGGCCGTTTGCCCAGGTGGAGGGACCCGGCCCCGGGCGGCGGGAAGGAGCAGTGGCCGAAGTCCTCCAGGCGCCCGTTCACCCACAGCTTCCGGCTGAGCCGCTCGGCGAGGCCGTCCCCGCAGTAGGTGACGATGGCCAGGCCGTGGCCCCTGTTCGGCACGGTGAGTGTCACCTCACGGGTGCCGGGCCAGGTGGCGCTGCCCTTGGCGACCAGGCTGAGGTCCTCCCCGATCTTCGCGAGCGGCTCGACCGGAGGCGAGGCGGTCCTCATCGTGGCCGGCGGCGTCCACTCGTACACGCCGAACCGCCATTTCCCCGGAAGCGTCATCCCAGGGTAGGCCGTGACGGAGAATCTCACCGTCCGAGTCCCGGCGGGGAAGAGCTGCGTGTCGACCGCTTTGCCCTGCTCGCACGAGTTCATCAGTGACAGCGTGAAGTCCTTGTTCAGGCCCGGCACCCGCAGGCTGACACGCGGTGGCCCCGCTTTGGGATGCGGGCAGTCAGGCAGGATGGCCACCGGCTTGCCGCTCACCTTCACCTGGAATGTCGTCGATTCCTCGCGTGACGGGTCGAAGGCCGCAGTCGCGAGCCTGCGGTAGACAGTGCCGTCGGACTCCTTGTACTGGATCGGGAACTTCTCGGTCACTGTCGCGGTGGTCGGCTGATTGACTTGCTCCGGCCCGCGCAGGCTGACAATCGTTCCCACGGTGACGACCGCGACGGCGAAAGTGACAGCGACAGCGACGGCCGACAACCGGCGCCGCCGCGCGCCGCGCGTCCTGGCCCGCAGTGAGTGCCACGGGATCGGGCGGTCGAGCGCAGGGCTGCTGCGCTCGACCAGCAGGTCGCGGAGTTCTCCCTGGTCGATATGCATGGCGCTACCCCCTCCTGTCGTACGCGAATGACTCGTCCACCCGAAGCTTGGCCAGCGCTCTGCTTGCCTGGCTCTTGACCGTCCCGACGCTGCAGCCGAGCGTCGAAGCGGTCTGGACCTCGGTCAGGTCCTCGAAGAACCGCAGCACGACGACGGCCCGTTGCCGGGCAGGCAAGCGGCCGAGCGCCTGCCAGACCAGTTCGCGATCGTCGGCCTGTCCCATGTGGTCGGCCGCCTGCGCCTGGTCGGGCGGCGACTCGCTGGTCAGCTCGGCCCGTCTCCAGCGGCGCCGCCACCAGGAGACGTGCAGGTTCACAATGATCTTGCGTACGTACGCCTCACGCTCGTCGCCCAGGCGCGGCCAGGCCTGCCACGCCTTCAGCAGCGCCGTCTGCACCAGGTCCTCGGCCGCTCCCCAGTCACGGGCGAGCAGATAGGCGGTGCGGAGCAGCCGGTGCCATGACGCCTCGACGAACGCGTCGTACTCCGATCTATCCGCCATGTACGGTCCTTCCTCAGGCGACAGTCACCCGTCCTTACGCCGCCGGAAGAACTGAAGGTTGCTCGGGCTCAAGAACCTGTCTTCTTTCACACTTCTGCAGTTGATGATCGTTCTCAGCACCAACGGCTGTCCGCTGGCTGGAACAGGCGCATCGGTACATGACGGTCCGCGTGCCCGACGCAGCACGCTGAACCCTGGAAGCGCGGATGCCCGTGAACACTCGAGCCTCTTGTGACAAGACACAGATGACATCCGAAGGGGGTCCAGTGCCGAAAATAGATCATCTATGGTGACAGATACGTCACCGCTGGTGGTGGACTCCGAGATCATCACAAGTTCCCTCGATGATCCGGAGCAATTCGCCGCCCTGTTCGACCGCTACGCCGCGACGCTCTACAGGTACATCTCCTATCGCGATGCCCGGCCCTGGTTGCTGGGCATCGCGACCAAGCTCATCACCGGCCACCGCCGGACCGAGGTCAGCCGCTACCGCGCGCTGGAGCGGCAGAGGCCAGCCCAGCCCGTCGAGGGACCGGAAGAGGCGATCACTCGTGATCTGACCGCCCAAGGGTCGCGGACGGTCCTGCTGAACGCGCTCGCGCTGCTGTCGCGAGGCGACCGGGACGTCCTGCTCCTGGTCGCCTGGAGCGACATGACGTACGAGGAAGCGGCCCGCGCGCTCGGCATCCCGGTCGGCACGGTCAAGTCGCGGCTCAATCGGGCCCGGCGCAAGGTCCGCCACACCCTGGATGGAGTCAACCCGTTGGAGGCGCAAGATCATGGATGAATTGAAGACGCTCATCAAGGAACTGGAACATGAGCCGCCCCACTCCCTGGCTCGGCAACGCCTCCGGCTCGCCCAGGAGACGACTGCGGCACCGCGCGATCGGCGCTGGAGGAGGCTGCTTCCGTTCGGTCGGCACACCCGGCTGGAACGGCCGCTCCTGAGCGGGCGGCGGCTCGCGATGGGCGCAGCTGTGGCGGCGGCCGTCGCGGTGGGCGTGGCCGTGCCTTCCTTGCTCGGTTCCGCCAAGCCGGCGTACGCACTGACGAAGAACCAGGACGGGTCGATCAACCTCAAGATCTACGATTTCCGGGACCCCGAGCATCTCGAGAAGGAACTGGCAGATTGGGGTGTGCCGGCTGACATCATCTACCTGCCTCTCGGCAAGCGCTGCGGGAACAGCCGGGCCCCCTCCCTCAAGGGCGACGACTTCGGCTTGACCAAGGAGGAGCTGTCGAGCGGTGATGCCGCCGCGCAGGCCAAGCTTCGGGAGAGACTGCAGAAGTCGATCTCTTACCAGGCAATTCGCCCGCAAGATGGCATCACCATCTACCCCCGCCACATCAAGCCGGGCCAGATCGCGATGATCGAGGTCATGGAGAATCCGGTCACGCCCACGGTAGAGAGTCCCGGGGTTGCCTGGCAGTTCAGTGGACGACTGACGACCGGGCCCATTGAGCCGTGCAAGGTCGTGGCGGACCCCTCGGCCAACGACATCGTCGAAGGGGTGTCGGTCGCCCCGTACTCGTATTGGGACGAGGGCTGAGCGGGTTGTAAGGGCAGAGGTTCGACCAGACGGCGGCAGGCAACTCCCTGCGCGCGGGCACGCACACCGGTGGTTACTCGACCAGCCGTCCCGTTGTCTTCTTTCCGTCCATGGGTACGGCCAGGCAGTACACGGTCCGGTAACGAGGCCAGTCCTCAAAGGCCGGCCCAAGCCACGCGATGCCGATCTCATCCCTTTTCGACTTTTTGATGCGCATTCTGGGGAGACATCCGTTCTCCGCGAGTCGCGTCATGTCCGCACCCGGATACGGCCCCTGGGGGAGGACGTACGTGGTGGCGAACTCGGCCGAGTGCGGCACGCGGCAGGGGACGACGGTCACCAGGGACGTCTGGGGAAGGGGTTCGATGCAGTCGCCGGGTCGTAACTCGGTGGCGTAAAACCGTTGCGTGCCGGGAATGGTGCTCTGCTGCAGTGGAGTTTTTGGGGCGGCGGCGGGTTCCGGCTGAGCGGACTCGGATGACGCCACCGGCACCGAGGTAGCTGCGCAGCCGGCGAGCGAGATGGCCAAGCAGCATGCGATCAGTGATGTGCGAACCATGGCATCAGGGTGGCAGCTTCAGATCACCTCGGGATCCCGGACCGGATCGGAGATGATCAGAGCTGTCGTGACTCCACGACTCATCCGGCGGCCAGAATCGGCATGAGTCCTGGCACGCTGTCGATGACCCGCAGGAAGGCAAGCCTCACGGGGCCGCCGGCATACGCGTGACCGCCGTCAATGAGCTGGTTGGCCACCGCCCTCGCCCCGTGCTCCCCATCCTCTGCCGCAGGAGTGAACTCCTTGTGAAAACCTCACCGGGAAGACGCAAGCGAGAAGGGGCTCGGAGCAATCCAGAGGCCCTTCTCCCATGTCCGGAAGTCGAACCACCCGGCTCGTAGAAAAGGCGAGATCGAGATGTAAGAAAGCCTTCGTCGGGACCACATGTTCCATGAACAATGCGCGTCCCCGACCGAAGGAACCGGCTTGCCCAACCCCCACGAGCGCTTCACCGCGCTCTACAACACCCACCAAGCGCGGGTGTACGGCTATGCGGTGACTCGAGCCGGACACCAGCTCGCGGAGGAAGTGGTCAGCGAGACCTTCCTCGTCGCCTGGCGACGACTTGACGACATCCCCGACCACGCGCAGTTGCAGTGGCTCTTCCGCGTCGCCCGGAACATCCTGCGTGACAACTTCCGGCAGGACGCCCGTCGTGCGTCTTTGGAGGCCGACCTGCGCACGTGGGTGGAGAAGGCCGTCGCCGACGTGGGTGAACACGCCACCGAACGACTCACCGTTCTCCGCGCGCTCGCCACCCTGTCCGACGGCGACAAGGAGATCCTGACTCTCACCACGTGGCACGGCCTGTCCGCCGTGGAAGCGGCCGAGGTGCTGGGCTGTACGAAGGCCACCTTCTTCGTCCGGCTGCATCGTGCACGCCGCCGGCTGCAATCGGCGATCGACACCGCAGGTACCAGCCCGTCTCCCAAGCCCGTGATCGTCCCCGGAGGGAAACTTCGATGAGCCGCAAGCCCGACACGATGCGACTGCTCGCCATGGCCCGCCCGGACTCGTTGGATCGCGGATCCCGCCTTTCCGCCGACGACCTGCTGAGCAAGGCCGGCGACGACCTGCTGGGCAAGGCCGGCGACGAGCCGCGAACCAGGCCGGCCGGCAGGTCGTCACGGCCGAGATCGAACATCATGACCGCCATTCGCATCGCCGCCGTCGCGACGGCCGCCACGGTCGTGACGGTCACGCTGACGCGGAGCACGGACATCGGGCCCACGACGTCTCAACCCGTATCCGCCCGTACGGTCCTGCTTGCCGCCGCGGATCGGATCGAGACCGCCGGCGCGGCGACGGGCCGCTACTGGCACAGTTCCGGCCAGAGCATGGCAGTGGGAGCGGAAGGGCGCGCACCCACGGGTATGACACCCAAGCTGGTCAGATATCGGGTGACATGTACGCATGAGGTCTGGATGGCCAAGTCGGCGCGGGAGCCGAGCTGGGGCCTGGTCACCGCTCAGTCAGGCAAGCCCCTTTCCCCGGCCGATGAGGTGATCTGGCGAGAACAGGGGGCGTACCGGCTCGGCGCCTGTGAGGGACCAGGCGTTCCCGGCATCGGCGGCATGGCGCCGCGACCGCCGTTCGCCTTCCGGCTGGACGACCAGCAGAATCCCGAAGTCTCCTATCCTGCGGTCGGTCCCGTACACGTCACGATCGAACAGGTCATGGGCTTGCCGGCGGACCCGGTGCGGCTGAAGGAAGTTCTGCAAGGGCGGGCTTGGCGAGGTGGTTACCCGGCCACCGAGGAGCTTCTCTACACCCAGGCCACCAGCCTGCTCTCCGAACTGCCGACGACTCCTCAGCTACGCGCCGCGCTCTACCGCATGCTCGCGGGTCTGACGAGCGTCAAGAACATCGGGACCATCACCGATCCCCTGGGCCGGGCGGGGAACGGCATCGAACTCGACGGGACCAGGCAGATCATCATCGAGGAGTCCTCAGGCCGGCTGCTGGCCGTACAGGAACGATCTCCCGACCGTACGGGAACGCTCACCTCGTGGACCGCTCTGACCGCATCCGGCTGGACGGACGCACGCCCGAAGCTGCCCAGCAGGATCGTGCCCGGCGACTGACGTGCGCGGCGGCCGGTGGGCCGCCGCGCCCCGGAGGAGGACGGAGGTCAGGGGACGGGCTGCTCGTCGTCGCGGGGGAAGAAGGGCAGTTCGATGTGGACGCGGTCGGCGGCGGCGAGGATCTTCTCCGCGTCGTCGACCGGCGGGTGGATCGCCTGGTTGATCCGTATCTTGATCTCCTTGCCCTCAGGGCCCGTGGCCATCACCCTCCGGTCCCAGCCCCGGGTGAAGATCCCGCCGGCGTCGCCCAGGTCCAGGCAGGTGACGTACGGACCAGGGGTGAACTCGCGCAGCGGCACGCCGAGCAGGTCGGCCGCGGCGTTGTGCCCGGCGACCTTGCCGAGCGGGGTGGCGTGCTGGCACGCCTGCATGACCGTGTGCTCGGCGTCGAACGCCGCCGCGGCGGTGTCCCCGGCGACGAACACCTCGGGAAGGGCACGCAGCCACCGATCCACCGGTATCCGGCCGAGGTGGTCGAGCTCGTCGCAGATCTGCCGGGTGAGCTCGCTGGCCCGCATCCCCACCGACCAGACCACCGCGTCCGCCTCGACCTTGGTGCCGTCGGACAGGACGGCGTGCCCTTCACCGACCTCGGTCACCGTCGTGCCGAGCCGGTGTTCGACGCCCAGCTTGTCCAGTGCGGCTTCGATCTCCGCACGCGGGCCCGGGCCGAGCTGGTTCGCGAGCACCTGCGACCGGTCCACCAGCAGCACCCGACCCCGGGCGGCCAGCGCGGTCGCCGCCTCCAGACCGGTGAACCCGGCGCCGACGACCACAGCCGTGTAGTCCTCGCGGTCGCGCAGATGGTCGGTGAGCCGCCGGGCTCCGTCAAGGGTGTCGATGTCGAAGAGCCGTTCGGCGCCGGGCAGGTCGTGTGGCCGGACGAGCCGGCTGCCGGCCGCCAGCACCAGGCGGTCGTAGCCGATCTCCTCGCCGTCGGCCACCACCGTGCGGCGGTCGGTGTCGATCGTGCTCACCGAGGCCCGCAGGTGCCTGACGCCGATCGGCCCGAGGATTCTGCGCAGTTCCACCTTGGCCAGGTCGGGTTCCGGCTCGTACAGGCGTGGGCGCAGTACCAGGTGGTCGTTCGGCGCGATGAGCGTGATGCGCAGGTCCTTGCCCCCGGCCGCCCGCTCGCGTGCCAGCGCCGCGCCCGCGGCGCTCCACACGCCCGCGAAACCGCCTCCGATGATCACAACGTGTGCCATTGGTTCGTCCTCTCAGCCTCCCCTGGGGATCAGGGGGCGGCAGGGAGACAAGACAGCGGGCTCAGGTGTGACCGATGTGCGCGAACTTCTCCGGATTGGCCAGTCGCCGCCAGGTCGTGATCCGCCCGTCGGCGATCTCCAGGGTGTCGAGCCAGACCAGTCGGCCACCGCGGTACGTCGCCAGGGCCGGCTGACCGTTCACCTCGATGATCTGGAACGCGTCGGGACGCCTGATCTCGATCTGCCTGACCGCCAGCAGGGCGATCGGCGCGGCGCCCTGGACCGGCCTGCGCGCGGCGGTCACCTTGCCGCCGCCGTCGGCGACATAGACGGCCTCGGGGTGCAGCAGTTCGACGAGCTCGGCCAGGTTCCCCGCGTCGGCGGCCGCCTTGAACGCCTTGAGCAGGCGTTCGGTCTCGGCCCTGGACGCCCGAGGGCGTTCCTTGACCGCGGCGACCCGCGCCCGCGCGCGGGAGGCGAGCTTGCGGCCGGCGGCGGGTGTGCTGCCGAGCACCTCGGCGATCCGGTCGAACGGGAAGTCGAAGACGTCGTGCAGCACCAGCGCGACGCGCTCGGCCGGGGAGAGCGTCTCCATGACCACCAGCATCGCGGTGCTCACCGACTCGTCCATGAGCACCTGAGCGGCGGCGTCGGGCCCGGTCAGCAGCGGTTCGGGCAACCAGGGGCCGACGTAGGACTCCCGCCGGACACGCGCCGACTTGAGCACGTTGTACGACCCCCGCGCGGCCAGGGTCACCAGCCAGGCCCGCAGATCACGTACCTCGGACAGGTCGGCGGCGGCGGCGCGCAACCAGACTTCCTGCACCACGTCCTCGGCCTCGGCCACGCTGCCGAGGATCCGGTAGGCCGCCCCGAAGACGGCGGGGCGATGTGCCTGCCAGTCGGCCTCCGCGAACGCGTCGGTCGGCGCCACCCTCGGCCTCCTGCCTTCTCGGATCAGTGCTCGACCGTCGATCTTAGGCTCCCGGCGTCACCCGGGCCGCCGCGGCCTGCGCCGGAACGGATTTGACCCTTACGTCGCGTCAGGCAGCACGCTGAACGCATGACCGACTACTACCCGGCATTCGAGATCAGCCCTGTCCCTCCGCCCGGGCCCGACGCGACGCCACCTGAGATCTACCGCGGCATCTACGGGATGCCGATGTTCGTCACCGTGCCGACGCCGGACCTGACCGAGTCCGTGAACTTCTGGACCCAAGGGCTCGGCTTCGTCGACCTGTTCACGGTACCGGGCCAGGTCACGCATGTTCGACGGTGGGCGTTCCAGGACGCTCTGCTCGTCCCGGTCGATGCCCTGCCGGCCCTCGCGACGGTGAGCATCGGCTTCAGTTGCGTGCTGAGCCAGGTCGACGAGATCGCGCGGGCGTGCACCGCGCTGGTGCCCGGATGTACGACGGGACCGCGGAAGACTCCGTGGAACACCGTGGAACTGGAAGTGATCACGCCGGAGAACGCCCGCGTGATCATGACCGCCGCCCGTCCCTTCGACCCCGACAGCGCAGAGGCACGCCACCTCGAAGAGAACGGCTACCTGCTCCCGCAGGGGGGTGAAACCGCCTAGGTCAGACGTGCATGTAAGACTCGACGGCGTGACCAGCACCGCGATGGACGATGCCGCGGAGCCCGGCGGACTGACCGTCGGGGCCGTGGCGTCGCACGTGGGGGTCACCGTCCGCACCCTCCACCATTGGGACGCGATCGGGCTCGTCCGGCCGTCGGGGCGGACCGCCGGGGGGTACCGGCTCTACTCCGCGGCCGACGTCGCACGTATCCACCGGGTGCTCATCTACCGAGAGCTCGGTCTGCCGCTCGACGACATCGGTGAACTTCTCGATGCTCCGACGGTCGACGTGACCGTACCGCTGAGGCAACAGCGGGCCCAGCTCCTCGATCGCATCTCCCGCCTGCAGTCGATGGTCGACGCGGTCGATCGCATGATCGAAGCCGCCCGCGCCGGCATTCTGCTCTCCGCGGAGGAACAGGTCGAGATCTTCGGGCAGCGCTGGAAGCCGTCACTGGCAGCGGGCGCACGTGACCGGTGGGGCGAGACGGCCCAATGGGCCCAGTACGCCGAGCGCGCCGCCGGCATGACCCCCGAGGACTGGCGGCAGGTCGCCCACAACGTCGAGACGCTTGAGCAGGACCTGGCGGCAGCCAAGCGCGCCGGGGTCAGGCCGGGCAGTGCCGGAGCCAACGCCCTGGCGGAACGGCACAGGGCCTCCATCGACGCGTACTTCGACTGCAGCCTTTCCATGCACGTCTGCATGGGGAGGATGCTCGCCGCCGATCCCGGATTCACGGCGTACTACGACGCGATCGAGCCAGGTCTGGCCGTCTGGCTCCGCGACGTCATCGACGCCAATGCCCGCGATCGCGGCATCGACCCGGAATCGGCGACCTGGACCTGACGTACGCGCGTTCGTCGTCCCACCCGTCACGGAAGGCGTGGCGTATGGGGCTCCAGGGCGGTGAGGTCGATGTCCGCCGCCAAGGCTCTGCCGTAGAGCCGTTCGTCCTCGGCCTGCGGCACCCCGGCCGCCAGGGCACGCCGGTAGACCTCGCCGGCCTGCGGCAGAGGAGCGAAACCGGCGGAGTGCGCCGTCGTACTCACCCACAGCCACGCCGGACCCGGAACGTACAGGCAGACGGCGTACGGGCGGTGAGCCCGCTGATGGCCCGCTTCCCGGTACGGGCGCTGCTGTGTCCCGGCCTTCTGACGATCGCGGCCGGGCTCGTCCTGCTTCGTCACCGCCGACAGCACGGCGCCCCTCGGCGCAGACCTCGCCGCCGCACACCAAGGACTGTGCCGCAGTCACTCGGCGGACGGCTCGCCGAGGCGGCACAGCTCTTCGTGGACCATCCGGCGTACGGCTTGGGGCGTGAAGTTGTGCGGGTAGGCCGCTGTCTGAAGCGTCAGGCCGTCCATGAACACGTGCAGTCGCATGGCCTGTCCCTCCAGCCCGGCGTCGCCGAACTCCTGCCCTATACGGGTGGGGAGCGGCAGGCCGTGGCGGAAGGCGACCGCCAGGCGGCAGATGTGGCGTTCGCCCGCCCAGCCCGCGCGGCGTTGCTCCGCCATCGACTCATCCATACGCGAACGCACCAGGCACGCCAGCCATACGTCCACCTCGACGCGGCGGTCGTCGTCGAGCGGAAGCATCTCTTCGAGGATGAGCTGGGCACGCCGCATGCCCGACAGCTCCGCGTCGAGGTGGCCGATGATGCGTTTGGTGACACTTCTGGCGACCGCCTCGGCCGCGAAGCTGAGCAGGCCGCGCTGATTGTCGAAGTAGTGGCGCAGTCCGCCGACCGAGATGCCCGCCGCTTCGGCGACCCTGCGGACCGTGGCCCCTTCGATCCCCTCCCGGCTGATGATCTCCCACACGACCCGGACCAGTTCCTCGCGCCGCTGCTCATGGTCCACGACTTTGGGCATGAGGGTTATTACAGCACACCTGTACGGTTTCCTATACAGTACAAGCGTGCGAAATAAACCAGGTAGTCCAGCCTTAGGTCTGAGCGTCCTGCTCGCCGGCCTGGCCCTGATCGCCGCATCGGTACTGTGGCTGGTACTGAACGGCGCCACCGACATCCGCTACTCGGCCGATCACGCCGGCACCATCCCCATGTGGCACCGCTGGATCCCGGCCCTCGCCGGGCTGGTGCTCATCCGGCTGCTGCCGCCCAGGACGACTCCTGTCGACGCCACACCGCCAGGCCGTGGGGTTCGCCTCCAGGCCGTCGTCCTCCTGGGGGCGGCCGTGGTCTTCGCCATGGCGCTACGGTTGGCGGGCGGCGGCGAACCGGCCCACACGCTGCTGAAACTCGGCCTGCTGCTCGCCGTGCCCGTACTGCTGTTCTGGTTGTCGCGGCGCGATTCCGCAGCTCGGGACCTCTTCCACGAACGGCCCGCGGCCTGGCGTCACTACGGCCCCATCGCGCCGGTCGCACTCTGGCTGGCTCTCACCTTCGCGGGCCCGCTGGCCGAGCCGCCCAGCGACTACGCCGCGACCGTCGATCCCGTCACGCTCCTGGTCACCGTCGTCGTGGTGTTCCTCGTCAACAGCCTGCTCGAAGAGGTCTTCTACCGGCGCTGGCTGCAGACCCGATGGGAGCGCGTCCTCGGCCCCTGGCCCGCCATCGTGCTGGCCTCCCTGCTCTGGGCGGCCTGGCACATCGGCATCCAGGGCACGGGGAACCTTCCCGCGGATCTCGCCTCGGCATTCGCCAACCAGGGCGTGCAGGGGCTGTTCCTCGGCTACCTGTGGAGCCGGTACCGGCAGATGTGGCCCATCCTCGTGGTCCACGGCGCCATGAACGCCGCCCCCATCCTGCTGGGGATGTTCTGACGCCGGCCGCCGCAATCCGTGCATCGTCAAGGCGCCTGATCCGGATATCGGGCAAGATCGCCACATGCGCCTGACTCGCCAGCCCCTCGCGCTGTCCTTCAGCGGAGCCGTCGGACTCGCCTCGCTCCTGACGCTCTTCGAGGCGAGCGCTCCCGGCCTGTCCGTCTGGGCATTGGGGTTGGCGCTGTACTGGCTGGTGCTGGCCGTCGCCTGGGCGTGGCTGTCGGGCCGGTGGGCGGGGTCGTCCTGGAGGTTCGTCCCGCTTGCCCTGGTGTTGGGGACCGTGCTGCTGGTCGCGGTCGATGCGCCCCTTCATGCACGTTTCGCCCTGTCGGAGCCGAGCATGGAGCGGTACGCCCGGTCGGTGCGCAGCGACTACGGCAGCCATCGATGGTGGGGCCTGTACCGGGTGGGCGAGGTGGAGAAGATCCACGGGGGAGCGCGGTTCATGGTCACATCGCTCACGCTGGACTGGAAGAGCTACGGCTTCGCCTACAGCCCGGGTCGGGCGCCGGACCCCGCAGAAGGAAGCTACGAACACTTCACCGGCCATTGGTACATCTGGACCGACGGCCCCTGAGTCCCAAAAATCGTTCCCATCCCCCTCGAACCTCAGGAAGCGTCCGTGTCACGTCGTCACCGTTCGGCCCTGCCCGCCCTGCTCGTCACCGGCCTGTACGGTGCCGCGCTGACCGCCGCCCTCCTCGTCACCCTGATCTCCGGGGACCTCGGCCCGCTGTGGTGGCCAACGCTGTTCACGACCGTGAGCGAAGGCGTCGCGGCGACCGGGCTGAACCTGCTCCTCCTGGTCCTGGCCGGGCTGTCGTGGGCGTGGGGGATCTGGCAGGTCCTGCGCGGGCCGCTGGCGGGGCCGCCGCCTGAGCAGGACCGGGACACCCGGCGGTTGCGCGTGGCGCTCTACGCCGCGACGGCCACGACCTGGCTGCTCCACGTCACCGAGCCGTGGATCCCGGCGGACACGACCGTGCTCGACTCCGCGGTGATGTGCGTGGTCGTCCTGCTGTTCATGCGGGTGCTGGGCCGCGACCGGCAGTACATGCGGGGCGCGGGCGTGCTGGGGTACGGCGGATTCACCGTCATCGGCGTGCTCGACCTCGCCGGCTGGACGGTCCCGGACGGGGTGGAGCTGATCTGCGGCCTGGCCGGACTGGCCTGGACGGCACTGGTCCTGCGCGCCCAGTGGGACGACGACCGCTGGGGTACGGCGACCGTCGCGTACGGCATCGCCGCCCTGGTGGTGCCGATCCTGCTGATGCTGGCGGCATTGCCGTTCGCGGACGACGGGTGGGCCGTCGAGGCGCTCGGTGTGGTCTCAAGCGTCCTGATCATGATCTGGATGGCCCGTACCGCGCACGACCTCGCCGCCCCGAGTGACCGGCCCGCCGTCCGGACCACGTCGGCGGCATGAGCCGCCGAGCGGCAGCGCGCGTCGTTTTGGCAAGGTACGCACGGGTACGCACGTCATGAAATCGCAGCTCATCCCGGGGGTGTGAACGACGGATCAGTGCTCATCGCGGTCCACGAAGGACCCCGGTGCCTGCCCGGCCTTCGCGGCCGTCCGGAGCTGACCGTCATCTCCGTCGAACGAGCCAAGGAGCACCGCGTGGGAGAGCAGCCGTACCTGCAGATCGAGATCCTGGACCCGCCGGCCATCGAGGACCTGATCGGCAAGGTGGAGAACGTCGCCGCCCAGCCCGGCGCCGCCGACCGCGTCAGGGAGTGGCGCGCCGAGCACGGCACCGAGCGCGCCACGCCGCTGGCCCGGTCGTTCGTCGTCGTCGGTCCGACGCTGATGTTCCTGCACCCGTGTCCGGACGGTGTCGTCCTGCCGTTCGCGGCGTATCCCGACGGGACGGTGAAGGTCTACACCGACCCGGAACACGCCGGTCTGAGCTTCTACCGGGACGGTGATCCCGCGTAGCCGCCCGACGCCCCTCCTGTCTCGGGGTGTTAGTTCGGTGCCACCTTTTCGGAGCGTCGGCCTTACTTCGGCGCTATAGCTACACTGAGTAACTGATCGCTACTTTCGGTAATCGGCGTTCGACGGGCGGTGAGCCCGCTCGGCCGCCCGTTCCCCCCGATGCGATCAGGAGGCATTCGTATGCGCAAGATGACCACTGTGGTGCTGGCCGGCCTCGCGACCGGCGTCCTCGGCATGGGCGGGGCCGTCGCCGCCTATGCCGCCCTGGGCGGCGCCCAGGGCCCCGGCGTCCGTGCCGCCGCCGTCGTCAACGCCAATGGCAGCGTGGTCCGTTCGAAGGGGGTCACCGGCGTCCGGAAGCTCTCCACCGGCCAGTACTGCATCGAGCTCGACTCCGACTACGACGCCGCGCGCAGCGTGCCGGTCGCCACCAAGCGCTGGGGCGCGCCTTGGAACTCGACCGTGTTCGTCGACGCCGACACCACCGCCTGCGGCAGTGCCGACCGCCACGTCTTCGTCGCCGGCGGCAACAACGGCGCCAACGCCGACCTGCCCTTCCACGTGATCGTGCCCTGAGCCCACGAGTTCCAGCCGACTTCAGGAGTACCGCATGCGATCTCGTCCCAGCTCCGCCGCCGCCCTGCTCATCGTGGGCATGGCCGTCACGCTGACGGCCGCCGCCCTCCCCGCACAGGCCGCCACGGGCCAGGTGGTCGTCTTCTCGACCGAGTTCCAGCCGCTGGACGTCTACGACAACCCCACCCGCTGCACCAAGCTGCCCCTGGCCGCGCACACGCTGAACAACCAGACCGACGGCGACGTCACGTTGTACGGCGACCCCATGTGCATGAGGGCGGTCGTCACCGTCCGGCCCGGTCACGGCTCACACGTCCCGCCCATGTCCGGCAGCTTCCGCGCCTGACAACCCGTCCGGACGCGTTCCGGAAGCCACGCCCTCTCCGGGGGGCGTGGCGGGATCCGGACGGGAGGAGGTATGGTCGGGGACATGCCGATCTCCGCTCGCCTCGCCGCCGGGTGCCGCCCGCGTGGCTGCCGGGCGCCCGCGCGGCGGGTCCACGGTCGGCGGGTCCGCTACACGATCGGCTCCGACCCCGGTCAGGTCAACGGCATGCGATGGCTTCGCGCGCCGCGTACGGCACAGGGCCTCTAGCAACAGCTCACGTTTCCGCCTCTGTGCCCGGGCGTTCTCCGGCACCGTCCCACGATCGGCCTCAGGCCGTCCGGACGCGCGCCGTCGTCCGGACAGAAGGAGCGCGGGAGGGCGGCCCGGCCGGTTGCGCGGCAGACGCGACCCTGACCACCACTAGCCGGACGCCCGGGGCGCCCGCCCCCGGCGCAGGAGCTGTCGCATGCCCACCCAACACTTCATCCCGGCCCCTCGGGGCCACGCGCCCGACCCCGAAGGCTACTTCGGCGCGTACGGCGGCGCCTTCATCCCCGAGGCCCTCGTCGCGGCCGTGGACGAGGTAGCCGCCGCATACGCCCAGGCCGGCGTGGACCCCCGGTTCATCGACGAACTCGGGACCCTGCTCGCCCACTACACCGGCCGGCCGACCCCGCTCACCGAAGTGCCGCGATTCGCCCGGCACGCCGGTGACGCCCGGGTGCTGCTCAAACGAGAAGACCTCAACCACACCGGCTCGCACAAGATCACGAACGCGCTTGGCCAGGCCCTCCTCACCCGGCGCATGGGCAAGACGCGCGTGATCGCCGAGACGGGCGCCGGTTCGCACGGTGTCGCCACCGCCACCGCGTGCGCCCTGTTCGGCCTCGAATGCGTCATCTACATGGGTGAGGTCGACATGCGGCGCCAGGCACCCAACGTCGCCCGTATGCGGATGCTCGGCGCGCAGATCATTCCCGTCACCACGGGCGCCCGTACCCTCAAGGACGCCATCAACGAGGCGTTCCGCGACTGGGTCGCCAACACCGGGACCACCCACTACCTGTTCGGCACCGCCGCGGGCCCGCACCCCTTCCCGGCGATGGTCCGCGACTTCCAGCGCGTCATCGGCGTCGAGGCCCGCCGCCAGACACTGGAACGCACCGGCCGCCTGCCCGACGCCGCCGTCGCCTGCGTCGGCGGGGGATCCAACGCCCTGGGCCTGTTCCACGCCTTCCTCCCGGACGCCGGCGTACGGCTCATCGGCTGCGAAGCCGCCGGGCACGGCATCGGGACGGGCAAGCACGCCGCCACCCTGTCCGGCGGCGAACCCGGCATCCTGCACGGCTCCCGCTCCTTCGTTCTGCAGGACGAAGAAGGCCAGATCACCGAACCCCACTCCATCTCCGCCGGACTCGACTATCCCGGCATCGGCCCCGAGCACGCCCACCTGCACGACCTCGGCCGCGCCGAATACCTGCCCGTCACCGACGACGAGGCCATGCAGGCGTTCCTGCTGCTGACCCGTACGGAAGGCGTCATCCCGGCCATCGAGAGCGCCCACGCCCTGGCCGGAGCCCTCCGGCTCGGCCGCCGGCTCGGACCGGACGCCCTGATCCTGGTCAACCTCTCCGGCCGCGGCGACAAGGACATGGACACCGCCGCCCGCTACTTCGACCTGTACGACGAGGAGTCACGATGAGCGGCGCCGTCCACCTGCTGGCCGACACCTTCGCCCGCGTCAGTGCCGAGGACCGGGCCGCCCTCGTCGCCTACCTCCCCGCGGGGTTCCCCACGGTCGAGGCCGGCATCGAGGCGGCCGTCACCGTCCTGCGGTCCGGGGCCGACATCCTTGAGATCGGACTGCCGCACAGCGACCCCGTCCTGGACGGTCCCGTCATCCAGACCGCCGACGACATCGCCCTGCGCGGCGGCCTGAAGATCGCCGACGTCATCCGGACCGTCGAACGGGCCCATGCCGCGACGGGCAAACCCATCCTGGTCATGACGTACTGGAATCCCGTCGCCCGGTACGGCGTCGAACGGTTCGCCGCCGAGCTCGCCGCGGCCGGTGGCGCCGGTTGCATCCTGCCCGACCTGCCCGTCCAAGAGTCGGCGGCCTGGCGCGAACAGGCCGCCGCACACGGCCTGGCCACCGTCTTCGTCGTCGCCCCCAGCACCACGGACGAACGGCTCGCGCGCATCACCGCCGCCACCACCGGGTTCGTCTACGCGGCCGCCCTCATGGGTGTCACGGGCACCCGCGACACGGTCGACTCGGCCGCGGCCGGGCTGGTCGGGCGTACCAGGGCGGTCACCGGGCTGCCCGTCTGCGTGGGGATCGGCGTGTCGGGGCCCGACCGGGCCGCCGAGCTCGCCGGGTTCGCCGACGGCGTGATCGTCGGCACGGCCCTCGTCAAGACCCTCCTCGACGCCCCCGACCACACCACCGGGCTCACGGCCCTGGCCGCTCTCACCGCGGAGCTCGCCCGTAGCGTCCGCAGGGAAAGGTAGGCCCGCGCCGCGGCACCCCGGCCCGTAGGGACCGGTGGTGCCGCGGTCGCGCCGGATGCGGGCGATCGCTTGCGCACACCTCGCTGTTACGGATAGTTATTTGCCATCCACTTACAGTAAGGATGCGTGTTGAAGCCCACCGCACCCCCCGCGCGTCGCCGTACGCGCCGAGCCATCGTCGCGGCGACGGGAACCGTCGCCGCGATGCTCACGTTCTCCCTGGTCACGGCAGCTCCCGCGACCTCCGCCGCGCACGACGGCGTACGCACGCGCGTGCACCACGCCAGTAGCGCGCCCTGCGTCCGCCAGGGACAGGCCGACTACCCGGTCGAGTACTACTGGAAGAACGCCCTCGGCATGCGCCTCGGCCACGGGACGATCTCCGTCGTCACCTCCCCGCCCCTGTGGGGCGGTCAGATCGCGCCGGGCAGCACCTTCACCCTCACCATGACCCACCGCACGGCGCAGTGGCCGCTGCTGGTACGCACCTACACCACCACCTGGGACGTGTCGTCGCTGGTGGCCAACGCCGACGTCGTCGCCCAGTCGGGGGCCGGCAACATCAGCGGCAACACCCTGACGATCCCCTCGACCGGCAACAAGACCGACCCCGCGCCCAAGGTCATCACGTTCCGGGTGAAGCAGGGCACCGTCGGGCGCGCCATGACCATCCGGCCGAGCGGCATCAGCAGCGTCGTCGCGTTCCCGGGCCAGCTCGGCAACAACACCGCGGCCCCGCCCATTCAGATCGTCAGCGGGAACTCCATCTTGCCCACCAACGCCGTCGACGACACCGCCACCACCACCCAGGACACGCCCGTCACGGTGCCCGTCCTGGCCAACGACACCGGGACGGCGCCGGTGATCAGCGGGGTCGCCCAGCCCGCCAACGGCACGGTCACCGTCTCCGGCGACAAGCTGATCTACACCCCGGACAAGGGCCGCGCCGGCACCGACACCTTCACGTACACGATCGAGACCGCCTGCGGCACCAGCACCGCGACGGTCACCGTCACCGTCGAGTGCACCCGCGAGCCCGTCAACCTGGTCAACGGCAGTTTCGAGGCGCCTCCCGTGGCCCGCTACGACTGGGACATCCCCGACGCCTCCACCAACCCCGCCGTCGGCTGGCACACCACCGCCTCCGACCGCAAGCTGGAGTTCTGGAACAGCACGAGCGGGGTCCCGGCGGCCGACGGCCAGCAGTTCGCCGAGCTCAACGCCAGCGAGGTCTCCACGCTCTACCAGGACGTCCCCACCGTCCCCGGCACCGTGATGACCTGGTCGCTCTACCACCGCGGCCGGGCCGGGACCGACGTGATGCGGGTGCTCATCGGCACCCCGGGCGCCACGGCCCCCCAGAACCCCGACGGGGCCGGCTCGCCCGACCTCTCCGACGGCAACACCGCCTGGGGCCACTACACCGGCACCTACGTCGTCCCCGCCGGGCAGACCGTCACCCGCTTCGCCTTCGAGTCGGTGTCGGCCGCCGGAGGCAACCCGGCGATCGGCAACTTTCTCGACGGCGTCGTATTCCAGACCCCGCCGTGCCTGCCCATGACCGCCAGGCTCATCAGGAACGACCGCCCCTGACCGGGACGTTCCGCGCGATGACCGGCGGCCCGGTCTCGCGCGGAACGGCCGCTCACCCGGGGGTGTTCCCCCGGGTGAAGGCCGCCCGGTAGGCGGTCGGCGTGAGGCCGGTCCGGTGCGAGATGTGCCGGCGCAGGGAGTCGGTGGGCGCGCCCGTCTCCTACCCGGGCGACCTGGACGCGCCGCACAGCTGGTCCTACACCGTGGACACGGCCCGTACGCTCATCGCCGCCGCGGGCCACGAGGAGTCCTGGGGACGGGCCTGGCACGTGCCCTCGACCAGCGACCTCCCGGTACGCGAGCTCGCCCACCGGCTCGCCGAGTCGGCCCAGGCGCCCGCTCCGCGGCTGGCCCATATGTTCCTGCGCGAACTTGAGGAGATCGGGCGTACCGACTCCGTCATGGCCGAGTTCCCCGAGATGTTGTACCTGTACGACCGGCCGAACGTCCTCGACGCGTCCTCGACCGTCGACGTGCTCGGCGTGGCGGCCACGCCGCTCGACGACGTCCTGGCGGAGATGGCCGCCGCGGCGAGGACCGTCCAGACCTCGTGAGGTTGGCTCACCGGCGCGGGGCGCCGGCCTTGTCGCAGGCGGTGTCGCCGCCGGGCAGGACGCCGTCCACCAGGTACCGGCCGACGGTGGTGTCGACGCAGGTGTCGCCCGCCGCGAGGTAGGCGCCGTGGCGGAAGGCGCCGCGCAGGGTGACCAGGCGGGAGCCGGTCAGCGCCCGGTGCATGGCCCGCTGGCCGGCGTAGGGGGTGACGGGGTCGCCGTCGGCGGCGACGATCAGCATCGGGGCGTCGTTGCCGATCGTGGTGGGCGCCTCCACCGGTGTGACCGGCCAGAAGGCGCACGGGCTCAGGTTGCGGGTCATCGGCCCGAACAGCGGCTCGTCGGCCCGGTGGGCCTGGATGTCGCGGAAGTACCTCTCCGGGTCCCGGGAGGTGGCCCGGTCGGCGCAGAGGATCGGGGTGCCCGCCCGGTCCTCGGCCGGCCCCGAGCCGGTGAACAGCCCGTCGAGGGTCTCCTTCAGCGACGCAGGGACGGTGACCGCGTCGCCGCGGGCCGCGTCGGCCAGCAGCCGCACCTCGGCGGCGAGGCCGGCGTACGCCTCCTCGCGGTCGTCGTACAGACGGATGAACAGCAGGTAGGGCACGTGCTGGGCGCCGATCCGGTACGCGCCCACCCGCAGCGGGCGCTCGGCGGCGGCCCGGTCGACGCCTTCCACGGTGGCCAGGACCTCGGCCTCGGTGGCGCCCAGGCCGTACTCCTTGTCGCGGGCGGCGGCCCACGAGGCCCAGTGCCTCAGCGCGGCGGTGATCGCCGGGGCGTTCCTGGACAGTAGATCAGGGCCGTAGACGTCCGGGTCGACCGCGCTGTCCAGCACGACCCGGTCGGCCCGGGCGCCGAACATCTGCGTGTAGACGGCGCCCAGGTAGGTGCCGTAGGAGTAGCCGAGGTAGGACAGCCTGGACTCGCCGAGGGCGGCCCGGATGACGTCCATGTCGCGGGCGGTGTTGCGGGTGGAGGCGTACGGCAGCAGGCCCCGATCGCCCTGGGCGCACCCGGCCGCCAGTTCCCTCATGAGGGCCACGCTCTCGTCGAAGGTACGGCGGGTCGGGCCGGCCGACCGGGTCGGGGTGTCGGTCGTCCACCGGCAGCGGATCGGCGTGCTGCGGCCCACGAACCGCGGATCCATGCCGATCAGGTCGTAGCGGGCAGCGACGGCGGGCATGAGCCGGCCGAGGAGCACCCGAGGCAGCCCGCTCCCGCCCGGACCGCCGGGATTGATCAGCAGGACGCCCCTGCGCCTTCCGGGGTCGGTCGCCTTGACCCGTGAGATCGCCACCGAGATCGTCCGTCCCCGCGGCCTGCGGTAGTCCAGCGGGACGGTGACCTCGGCGCACTGCGCGCCCGCCTTGTCCAGCGCCGCGCCGGTCTCGTCGTCCGGTCCGGTCCGGCAGCCGTGCCAGTCGATCGTCTGACGGTGGAACCGGGCGTCGGTCCCGGCGTCACCCGTGACGCTCGCCGACGCCTGGCCGGTGACCGCCATCCCCGCCAGCAGAGTCGCGCCCGTGGCGACGGCCGTGGCGATCTTTCGTACCCGCACAGAGAGCCCCCTTGTCTGATGTTGTCGGCACCGACGCTAGGGTTCCGGGCGGTCGGCCTTGATCGGCCATATGGACGATGGAGATCGACCGTATGGACATTCCCGCGGGAGTCAGGGGGCGGGGCGCAGGCCGTCCAGCAGGACGGTGAGGTAGGCGTCCGTGAGGGCCTGCGACGGCGGGTGGGCGCGCGCGACGGCCAGGGCGGTCTGCCCGATGAGCGTCGTGACGACGGCGGGGTCGAGGTCGGTACGGATCGCGCCCGCGCGCCGCGCGCCCTCGGTCATCTCCTCGACGGCCGCGACCAGGTCGGCGCGCAGCGCGGTGGTGGCGGGCAGGTCCAGGCCGTTCAGCTGGTCGTTGACGGCGTGGTGGGCGCTCTGGAAGGCGATCAGCTCGCGCAGGAAGGTGTGCAGCGCCCGGTACGGCGTGGTCTCGGCGAGCAGGTCGCGGGCACGCCGGACGACGGGTTCGAGCAGGCGGGACACGGCGGCGTCCAGCAGGGCGTCCTTGCCGCCGAACGCGCGTACGACGGTCGCGGCGCCCAGGCCCGCCCGCCTGGCGATGGCCTCGACGGTGAGGGCCGCGCCTGGCTCGGCCAGCAGCGTCATGGCGGCGTCGAGGGCGAGCCGGCGATTGCGTACGGCGTCGGCGCGGCGCCTGGGCTCGGCGGGCGTTGACAAGTGGAATGCCCCTTCCACATACTTAACTGGAACGGTTATTTCAGTTAACTGTAGCGCGAGGAGCCCCCATGAACGAGCGGATCCTGATCTCCGGCGCGAGCATCGCCGGGCTGACCCTGGCTCACTGGCTGACCCGGTACGGCTTCCGGCCCACCGTCGTCGAACGTGCTCCGCGCCCGCGCGGCGGCGGCAACGGGGTGGACGTACGTGACAACGCCGTCGAGGTGGCCGAGCGGATGGGCATCATGCCGCGGGTGCGCGCGCTGGCCACCGACGTGCACGGCATGAAGTTCGTCGACGCCGCGGACCGGCCCGTCGCCCGCGTCGACATCAGGGACCCGCGCTCGGTGGAGATCATGCGCGGCGACCTGGTGGCGCTGCTGGGCGAGGCGGCCGACGCGGAGATCGTGTCCGGGGACTCGATCCGCGAGCTGGAGCAGGACGACGACGGCGTGCGGGTCACCTTCGAGCACGCGCCCGCCCGCACCTTCGACCTGGTCGTCGGCGCCGACGGCATGCACTCCCACGTACGGCGGCTGGCCTTCGGGCCGGAGGAGGAGTTCGTCCAGCACAAGGACCACTACTTCGCCTTCGCCGACGCCGACGCCGCGCTCGGGGAGGACCGCTGGGTCACGATGTTCAACACGCCGGGCCGCATGGCCGGGATCTACCGGTCGGGCAACCACGCCCAGGCCAAGGCGTACTTCATCTTCCGCTCGGCGCCGCTGGACTACGACCACCGGGACGTCGCCGAGCACAAGCGGCTGGTGAGCCGGGTCTTCGGGGGCGAGACGTCCTGGCGTACCCGGGAGCTGCTCGACTCGGCCCTGGCCGACCCCGACTTCTACTTCGACGCCCTGGGCCAGGTGCACATGGACTCGTGGTCGAAGGGCCGGGTCGTGCTCGTCGGCGACGCCGCCTGGTGCGCCTCCCCGGCCTCGGGCGCGGGGGCGGAGCTGGCCCTGGTCGGGGCGTACCGGCTGGCGGGGGAGCTCGCCGCCGCCGGCGGTGACCACCGGATCGCCTTCGCCCGGTACGACGCCGTCCACCGCCCGCTGGTCGAGAAGAAGCAGCAGATCGGCCCGAACGTCCGGCTCATGGTGCCCAGGACCGAGGGCGGGCGGTGTGTCCGAGACGCCCTGGTACGCCTGCCGCTGATGAAGGCCGTCGGCGCGGTGGAACGCCGGGTCCAGGGCAGGAACGCCCGTCCCCTCCCGGAGTACGCCCCGGCCTGGTAGGCCGATCCGGCGGTCAGCGGCGTACCGCGCCCCCGGTGCCACCGGCGGGCAGGATGCCGGCGACCAGGGTGCGCAGCGCGGCCAGAGCCTGGGCGGCGTCGACCCGGTCGGGCGCGAGCAGCCACTGCTGGTGGATGCCGATGCCGGCGCCGACGATCGCGACGGACAACGACTCGACCGGCAGGTCCGGCGGCAGCGGCAGGCGTTCCAGCCAGCTCCGGCAGTGGTCGCGCAGCGTGTTGTGGATCTCTACGTAGCGGTCGCGGATGGGCGAGCCGGGCTCCAGCGCCTCGACCAGGAGCGTGACGAACAACTTGGTGGTCGGGAGGGCGAGCAGCGCGCCCACGCCCAGGTCGATCTGCTCGAAGTCCGGTTCGCCGGCCTGCGGGGCCGCGGCGAGGTTGTCGCGGACCATCGCCACCGAACGTTCGAGCACGGCCAGCAGCAGGCCCTCCTTGCTGCCGAAATGCCACGGGATCGACCCCCGGCTGATGCCGGAGCGGTTCGCCACGTCGATGAAGGTCGTCTGCCGGTAGCCCTTCTCGGCGAACAACTCGGCCGCCGCGTTGAGGATCAGCTCGCGGCTCTCGTTGCTGGTCTGCTCTCGTCGCGTCGCCACGCCACCTCCTCTGTGACGTTGATCCTATTCGATGCCCGCCGACACAGACTTCTGCGTGATCTCCACATCAACCGCGTGAGCCGGGGGCCGTCGCGCGCAAACTTCTTCAAGACCCGGCGGGTGCCGGTGGCCGAGGGTGGGGGCGTGATCGCTCTCGTTCCTCCGCCTACGGGTGTGCGCCGCGCCCCGATGCTCGCCGTACTGCTCACCGGTCAGGTCATGGCCTCCATGGACGGCTCGATCGTGTCGGTGGCCGCCGAGACCATGCGCGCCGACCTGCACGCCGGCGGCACGGCGATCCAACTCATCGTGTCGGGCTATCTCCTGACCGTCGGCGTGCTCCTCGTCACCTGCGCGCGCCTCGGCGACGTCGTCGGGCAACGACGGGCGTTCCTGATCGGGCTGGGCTGGTTCACCGGCGCGTCGCTGCTGTGCGGACTGGCCCCCGACGTCACCGTGCTGGTGGGCGCGCGCGTCGCGCAGGCCATGGGGGCGGCGCTGCTCACCCCGCAGATCTTCTCGCTCATCCAGACGCACTGGGAGGGCACGGCACGCCGCCGGGCGATCGGCCTCTACAGCATGGTGCTCGCTCTGGGGGTCGCGCTGGGCCAGGTCGTCGGCGGGCTGGTCGTCAGCGCCGACCTGTTCGGGCTGTCCTGGCGGCCCGTCTTCCTGATCAACATCCCGATCGGCGTGATCTCGCTGGCCGTGGGCCCGCGCCTGCTGCCGGTCTCCCGCGTGGACGGCCGGGCGCGCCTCGACCCGGGTGGGGTGGCGATCCTGACCGCCGCCATGGCCGCGATCACGGTCCCGCTCATCTTCGGCCGCGACCTCGGCTGGCCCCTCTGGGTGTGGATCTCGCTGGCGTGCGGGGTCGCGCTGGCGGCGGCGTTCGTCCGTCACGAGACCCGGGCGCCGCATCCGCTGCTGGACCTGGCCTCGGTACGGCCGAACGGCGTGAAGCCCGGACTCGCGGCCTGCTGGACCGTCATGGGCTGCTACACCGTCTTCCTGCTGACCCTCACCCTGCACCTCCAGACCGCGCTCGGCCGTTCGCCGCTGGAGGCGGGGCTGGCGTTCGTCCCGTACGCCCTGGGGTTCGGCGCGCTCAGCCTGACCTGGACCCGATATCCGCTGCGGTTGCAGCGGGTCCTGCCGATCGCGGGCCCGATCGCCTTCGCGGCCGGGGCGTGCCTGCTGGTGCTCCTCTGCCGGGACCGGTGGCAGCCGGTCGTGTCCGTGCCGCTGCTGCTCCTGGCCGGAGCCGGGCACGCCGCCGGGTACAGCCCGCTGATCGCGCGGATCACCTCGCTGGTCGAGCCGCGGCTGGCGTCGGCGATCTCGGCGCTGAACTCCACCGGCCCGGTGCTCGCCGGGGTGACCGGCGTCGCCGGGCTCGGGAGCGTCTACTTCGCCGCGCCCACCTCCGCCGACGGTCTCGTACGGGTCGTCGTCGCGGTCGCCGTCCTGCTCGTGGCCGGGGCAGCGGGGGCCGTACGGGCTACTTCGGGCCGGTCAGGCGGCGTTCGCCCGCCGTGGTGAGGACGAAGACCTGCCAGTTGTAGTAGGCGTAGTAGGCGCGCGGGTCGCGTTCGATCTGGCGGGCGTGCAGGAGGACCGCGTCCACGTACGCCTGCGACGGGTTGTAGGCGTGCAGGGCCCGCCGGTAGTCGCGGGGCGCGCCGGAGGCGTGGAGGTAGTTGGCCGCCCCCATGACGGCGTCCCGGGGATCCTGGACGTCGCCGCCCAGCCCGTACGCCCGCCAGGTCGCCGGCATGAACTGCATGGGCCCCTGGGCTCCGGCGTGGCTGTCGGCGCGTACCCGGCCGAACTTGGTCTCGGCGAACATCACCGCCGCCAGCACCTCCCATTTCACCCCGAAACGGCGCTCGGCCCGCTTGAAGTGGCCCAGCAGCTCGGCGGCCGGACGGGCCGGCTGGACCTTGAACACGGCGGACGGCTTGATCGGGCGGGTCAGCGCGAGCAGTTCGCGCAGGGCGGCGACGTTGTCCTTGGCCTGGGCGGCGAGGGCGGCCGGCAGGCGGGCGAAGGCACGGTCGGCCAGGGCGCGGTTGCGGGCGGCATGGCGGTAGAGGCGCTGCTGGTAGAGGGCCAGGAGCTGGACGTCCTGCGGCGGGGCCGCCTTGGCCGGACGCCAGCGGTCGATGGCGGCGTTCAGGGCGGTGGTCGTCTCGCGGAGGGAGGCCGCCAGGCGCGCCGGGTCGGTGGGGAGCGGCGCGCCGGGGGCGGGCAACGTACGGCCGGAGGAGGCGGGGGTGCTCGCCGTCGGCGGCGCGGCGGACGTCGGACTGAGGGTCCCGGAGGCGTCACCCGTCGTTCCTGAGGCGGCCGCGCCGCCGCATCCGCCCACCCCGGCGAGGGCCGCGCCCACCAGCACGAGGCCGGCGAGCGTACGGTCACGGGAGGCGCGGGGCTTCGGCGGGCGGGGGCGGAACGGGCGTCGGAAGTCGTCCATGGTCGGCCAACCTACCTGGATCACGGCCGCGGGCCGCCCCGGGACGCGTACGCTCCCCCGAGCGGCGGCGGGTAGGGGGCACTGCGCCACACCGCCCCGGTCTCGCCCTGCCTCAGGCTGCTCCTCGGACCCGTCACGACAGCGAGCCCGCCGCGACGGGCTCTTTCTCCCTAAGTCATCGACGATTTCACACGATCTCCTTCCACTGAAGCTGAGGCTCTTTGTGGGGAAAGTGCCCGCTTTGACCGTCCGTCTCCAGTGGTTTCCAGCCGATTCCAAGGTCCCGGCGTCAGGGTGATGCCTTTCTGGCCAGTCAGGGCAGCGGAGTCCGGGGACGGGGAGAAGATGGGCGTGAACGAGACGAGGACCCGCTGGGTCCTGGGCAGGACGGGGGCGACGCTCGCCCTGAGCGCGTTGCTCGGCTGCGCGCCGGGCACCGCCGACGCGGCCGACCTGAGCGCCGCCGCGGCGGGTTACGTCGTGCAGGGCAGGGTGGTGAACTCGGCGGGCCAACCGGTCGAGGGCGCCAAGGTCGTGGTGAAGGACCGGCGCTACTACAACAGCGACATCGTGCTGCTCAGCGACCGCGACGGCGTCTACCGGTCGCGACTGCCGCGCGAGCCGTCGTCCTGGGTGGTCAGCGCCTCGGTGACGCGGCAGTTCCACGGCAAGCAGTACACCTTCGACCTTGAGCCCTCCTCGACCGCCTCCTTCCGGGCGAGCGCCGGCGGCGTACGGAACTTCACCTGGCGCGTCACCGGCAGGCGGCCGGGCGCCGACGGCCGCTACTACGGCGGCCTGGTCGCCACGAACCTCTGGTTCGAGAACCTGCCCGAGAACGTCGACCAGGACAACGTACGGCTGACGATGACCCCGGTCGGCCCGCTGATCGACGGCAGCAAGGGCAAGGTCGTCTCCGGTCGCAAACCGGTCTACACCGACAGCGGCTGGGCGGTGGTCGACGTGCCCTTGGGGCGGTACCGGATCAGCGCGACCTACCGCTCGGCCACCAGCGGCCAGGTCTACCCGTTGCAGATCAAGCTGACCGGCAGCGCGGCCTTCGCCTCGCAGGTCACCGCCGACTTCGAGCAGAGCGGCACCAACCAGCGCATCAGGCTGGAGGTCAGGTTCGCGTGAGCCCGCGTTCGCGTGGGCGGGCCGCCGCCGGGCTCCTCGCCCTGGCCGCGGTCGTGGTGGCGGTCGCCCTGGCGGGCTCGTTCGGGCATTACGCGGTCTTCGACCATCCGGTCCTGCTGGGCGCCGTGGCGGTGAGCCTGGTCGTCGTCTCCGGGGCGCTCGCGTTCGGCGGCGGCCTGCGCGGGCCCGCCGTCGCGCTCGTGATGATCTGGGCGACGGTGGGCCTGGCCGGCGCCGTGAACGGCACACGGACGCACACCGTCATCCCCGGCCCGGCCGGCAGCGGGCTGGAGGTGCGGGTCCTGTACGACGATTGGATCGTCCCCGACTGGACGCTCGTGGTCCGCAGGAACGACGGCCTGCTGACCCGCGAATGGCCTTTGACGGAGAGCTTCAGCACCGAGCACGACGACGGCTTGCCCGTGGTGACCTGGATCGACCCCTCACACGTACGCCTGGACGACCGCCCGGGGGACGACCGGGGGGCGTGGGGCGGGCGGACGGTCGTCCTGGACCCCCGCTCCGGCCGGGTTCGTACGGTTCAGCGCGCGTTCCGGTGAGCGGAGGCCCGGCGGCCGGGGGTGGGGCTGCCGGGGGCCTCGCGGACGGAGGTCGTCAGGAGCGGTTCTCCGGGCTCAGGACGCTGGACAGGAACGCCCTGGTGCGCTCGTGGCCGGGGTTGGCCAGGAGCTCGGCCGGTGGGCCGCTCTCGACCACGACCCCGTCGGCGAAGAAGGCCAGCCGGTCGCCGACCTCCCTGGCGAAGGCGATCTCGTGGGTGACCACGACCATCGTCATGCCGTCGGCGGCCAGGCCGCGCATGACCTCCAGCACCTCGTCCACCAGCTCGGGGTCCAGCGCGGACGTGGGCTCGTCGAACAACATCAGCTCCGGGCTCATCGCCAGCGCCCTGGCGATGGCGACCCGCTGCTGCTGGCCACCGGAGAGCTGGTGGGGCCGCTTGTGCGCGTGCGCGGCCAGGCCCACGCGCTCCAGGTGCTCCATCGCCGTCGTACGGGCCCGCTCCGCCGACACGCCGAGGACGTGGACGGGGGCGCAGGCCACGTTCTCCAGCGCGCTCTGGTGGGCGAACAGGTTGAACCGCTGGAACACCATGCCGATCCGGCGGCGGAAGACGGCGAACTCCTTGGGCGTCCACGGCCGGTAGCGGCCCTCGCGCAGGCTGTGCCCGACCTCCTCGTCGAGCACCCGCAGGCTGCCGCCGAGCACCTGCTCCAGCCCGTTGACGCAGCGCAGGAACGTCGACTTGCCCGACCCCGACGGTCCGATGACGCAGCTCACCTCGCCGGGGGCGACGGTGAAGTCCACGCCGTTGAGCACCTGCGTGTCGCCGTAGCCCATGCGCACGCCCGTGGCGTGCACGACGGGGCTCACGCCGCCGCCTTGGGCAGGATCCTGGCGGCCAGCCCGCCGCCGCGGACCAGCCGTACGGCCTCGGAGCCGAACCGGCGTTCCAGCCTGCCCTGAAGGAAGGTGGCGACGGCGGTCATGAGCATGTACCAGAGGCTTGCCACGATGAGCAGCTCCATGATCAGGTTGTTGGCCTTGTAGATCTGGCTGGCGTTGGTCATCAGGTCGTGCCCGGCCACCACGTAGACCAGCGAGGTGGTCTTCAGCATGGAGATGAACTCGTTGCCGGTGGGCGGGATGATGATGCGCAGCGCCTGCGGCAACACGATCACGCGCATCCGCTTGGCCGGGGTCATGCCCAGCGCGTACGCGGCCTCGGTCTGGCCGTGGTCGACGGCCTGGATCCCGGCGCGTACGGTCTCGGCGAAGTACGCCGCCAGGTTCAGCCCGAGCCCCAGCATGGCCGAGGTGAAACCGGTCATGACCAGGTTCGTGTCCCACTTGACGCCGATCATGGTGAACGGGACCTTGAGCACCAGCTCGGGGAACAGGAAGGCCAGGTTGTACCAGAAGATGAGCTGCACCAGCACCGGCGTGCCGCGGAAGAACCAGATGTAGAGCGTGGCCAGCCCGCTGAGCACCGGGTTGTGCGACAACCGCATGATCGCCACGACGACGCCCAGCACCAGACCCAGCACGGTCGCCAGCACCGAGATCTCGATGGTGACCCAGATCCCGGCGAGGATGCGGTCGTTGAACAGGTACTCGGCCACCTTGCCCCAGTTGAGGCGCGGGTTCACCACGACCAGGTAGACCAGCCAGCCGGCGATCGCCGTCACGACGACCGCGGCCAGCAGGCGGCCCCAGTGCCGCGTCCTGGCGACCGGGATGTGCTCTCCGGAGGGCCCGGTGAAGGGCTCCGTGCGCATGGTCACTTACCGCCGTTGATCACTGCGGACTGGACGGCCAGCTTGTCCAGGTTCCACGCCTTGAGCAGATTGGCGTACTCGCCGCTGGCGATGAGGGAGTCCAGGGCGCCCTTCACCGAGTCGATGAGCTGCTTGTCGTCCGGCTTCATGCCGATTCCCCACGGGCTCTCGGTCCCGTCCAGGGACAGCGCCTCGACCTCCAGCTTGGGGTCGGCGGCCTTGCTGGCGGCCACCACGTAGTCGGTGATGGTGGCCTGGGCCCGGCCGCCGGTGACCTGGATCAGGGCCTCCTGGTCGCCGGGGAACTTCAGGACGTTGACGGCCGGCTTGCCGTCCTTCTTGCAGTCGGCGTCGTACTTCTCGGCCAGCTCCATGGACGAGCCGTTGTCGACGACGGAGACCGTCTTGCCGCACAGGTCGGCCGGGCCGGAGATCTTGGCCGGGTTGCCCTTCTTGATCAGCATGCCGGCGCCGGCCTGCACGTAGTCGACGAACGTGACCTGCGTCTGCCGTTCCGGCGTGTCGCTCATCGAGGAGATGACGAAGTCGTAGCGGCCGGTGAGCACGCCGGGGATCTGGGAGTTGAACTCCTCGTCGGCGATGGTCACCTTGGCGCCGAGCTTCCTGGCGATGGCCCTGGCCAGGGCGGGGTCGAAGCCGATGGCCGTCTTGCCGTCGCTCGCGTACACCTCCATGGGCGGGTAGCCGACGGACGTGACGACCTTCAGCCCCTGCGACTTCAGGCGGGCCGGCGCCTTGGCGGCCAGGTCCTTGTCCGGGGTGATGGCGTTGATCACGTCGGCGGCCTTCTCCTCGGTGGGAGCCTGGTCGAGCGTGACCGCCGCGGTCTCGCCGTCCGCGGGGGCCGCGGCGCCGCCGTCCAGGGACTGGGCGCCGCAGGCCGTGGTGGCGGCCAGCAGGGCGCCGGCGGCCAGGGCGGTGATGGTGCGGATCTTCACAGGGGGTGCTCCTTCAGGGTCGCTGCCAGCGGACTTCGCCGCCGACGACGGTGGTGAGAACCTGGGTGCGCAGCACCGCCTGAGGCGGTTCCAGGTAGGGGTCTGTGTCCACGGCGATGAAGTCGGCCAGCATGCCGGGCGCGAGAACGCCCTTGCGGTCCTGCTCGCCGGCCGCGTACGCGGCGCCGAGGGTGTGCGCGGTGATCGCCTCGGCCATGCTCAGCCGCTGCTCGGGCTGCCAGCCGCCGGCGGGCGTGCCGTCCTGCCGGGTACGGGTGACCGCGGCGTACAGGGCGGCCCACGGGTCGGGGCTCTCCACCGGCGCGTCGGAGCCGAAGGCCAGCGCGACGCCGGCGTTCAGCATGCCGCGCCAGGCGTAGGAGGCCAGGTCGTGCCCGGCCAGCAGCGAGTCGACCAGGGCGATGTCGGTGGTGCAGTGCACCGGCTGCATCGAGGCGACGACGCCGAGCCTGGCCATCCTGGTCAGGTCCTGGGGACGCAGGTGCTGGGCGTGCTCGATGCGGTGCCGCAGGCCGGACGTGGTGCCGATCGCCTCGTAGGCGTCGAGGACCAGCCGGTTGGCGCGGTCGCCGATGGCGTGCGTGGCGACCGCGATGCCGGCCGCCGCCGCCGTGCTGAAGATGCGTACGAGGTCTTCGTACGGGGTGACCGCGATGCCGGTGTTGTCGTGTTCACCGGCGAACGACTCGTGCATGTGGCAGGTGTGCGAGCCGAGCGCGCCGTCGCTGAACACCTTGACCGGCCCGGTGCGGACCCAGTCGTCGCCCTGGCCGGTACGGCGGCCCTCGGCGATGGCGGCCTCCAGGGCGACCGTGGGGATCGCCTTGTGCACGCGGATCTTCAGCTCGCCGGCGTCGCGCAGCTCCAGGTAGGCGGCCCGGCAGTCCTCGCCGTCGATGTCGTGCACGCTGGTCAGCCCGAACGCCAGCAGCTCCTCCTGACCGGCGCGCAGTAGGTCGCGCAGGTCGCCGGAGACCATGAGAGCGCGCAGCGGGTACGACGCGGACTCGCGCAGGATGCCGGTGGGCTCTCCGTACGCGTCCCTGACGATCTCGCCACCCACCGGGTCGGGGGTGGAGGCGTCGATCCCGGCCATCCGCAGCGCGGCGGAGTTGGCCCAGACGGTGTGGCCGTCGACGTTGGGCAGCGCCACGGGCAGGTCGGGGCAGACCGAGTCGAGGGCCTTGCGGTCGGGCTGGACGGGCGGGTTCCAGATGTTGCTGTTCCACCGGCCGCCGAACAGCCACGCGCCCGGCCGCAGCTTGGCCGCGTGATCGGCCACCTTGGCCAGGGCCTCGTCCAGGGAGCGCACGTCGCGCAGGTCGACCGCGCCGAGGCTCTGGGCGTACTGGGCCGTGTGGATGTGGGCGTCGTAGAGGCCGGGCAGGACGGCGGCACCGTCGAGGTCCACCAGCTCGGCTCCCGCGCCCGCCGCCTCGCGCACCTCGGCCTCGGTGCCGACGGCGACGATCAGCTCGCCGTCCACGGCCATGGCCTGGGCGGCGGGGGCGCCGTTGGTGCCGGTGCGGATGGCGGCGTTGCGATATACGCGCATGTCATGGATCTCTCAGGGGTTCGGGTGGGGTGGTGCGGCTCACTGTAGAAGTGGCGAAAAGAAGTAGGAAGCGATATAAACACGACATTTAGCGCCGCTGAGAACAAGGAAAGCTTATGCTCAAGCCAGAACATCTGCGTACGCTGCGTGAGGTGGTTCGTCTGGGGTCGTTCGCGGCGGCCGCCAATCGGCTCGGTTACACCTCCTCGGCCGTCTCCCAGCAGATGGCCGCGCTGGAGCGCGAGACCGGCGTGCGGCTGTTCGACCGCTTCGCCCACAGCGTGCTGCCGACCAGCGCGGCGGAGGTGCTGGCCAGGCAGTCCGAGACGGTGCTCGCCGACATCGAGCGCATGGTGGCCACCGTCCAGGCGGTCCACCGCAACAGCGAGCCGCAGATCCGCCTCGGCCTGTTCCCCAGCTTCACCGACGTGCTGGCCGGCGTGATGCGGGACATGGAACCGGAGGACCGGGCCGGGATCCGGCTGTCGGTCGCCGAGTCCTCCCAGCTCATCTCGCGTCTGGGCAGCGGCGGCGACATGGACGCCGCCGTGGTCTACCAGGTGGGCAACACCGGGTTGTCGTGGCCGTCGGTGTTGTCCAGGCGGTGGATCGCCGAGGACCGCTACCGGCTCGTCCTGCCCCGGCTCTGGCCCGACCTGTCGCCGTACCGGGCCGAGCAGCTCGTCGACCTGCCGTGGATCATGCACCACCCGGCCAGCAGCGACGCCACGCTCTTCGAGGCCCTGTTCGCGCACTGGCGCCTGCACCCGCGCGTGGTCTGCCACTCCGACGACTTCAAGATCACGCTGTCGCTGATCGGCGCGGGCCTGGGCGCTGCCCTCATCCCCGACCTGGCCCTGCGCGGCCATGGCGAGGACGTCGTGGTGGTCGACGTACCATGGCTGAACATCAGCCGCAGCATCTTCACGCTGGTCCACCCCGACCGAGAGAGCGCCCGCCTCCAATGGCTGCTGGACGCGCTCACCGTCTGAACGCCCTCTCGACGCGGCCACGACCGATCTGCCAGCATGTGCCGGATCACCCCCGGGCCGCGACCACCTGGCGTCGCCGTGCCCGCGCAAGGCTAAGGAGCTCTTCCACCGTGGAACGCGAGGCGGCGATCGCCCAGTCCGCCGAGGCCATCCGCCTCCACAGCGGGCACCACATCCTCATCGAGGCCGGGCCCGAGCCCGTGCTCGACCGGCTCGGGCGCGCGGCCCGTCCCACGCCGGACGGCCCGCTGCGCGACTGGACGTACGTGGTCAAGGACATGATCGACGTGGCCGGCCTGCCCACCACCCGCGGCTCCTCCCTGTACGGCGCCGAACCGGCCCTGGCCGACGCCCGCTGCGTCGAACTGCTGGACGAGGCCGGGGCACTCCTGGTCGGCAAGGCCAACCAGCACGAGTTCGCCTGGGGCGTGACCAGCGAGAACCCGCACTGGGGCGACGTGGGCAACCCGCGCCACCCGCACCTGACCCCCGGCGGTTCGAGCGGCGGCACCGCCGCCGCGATCGCGGCCGGGATCGCCAGGTTCGGACTCGGCACCGACACCGGAGGCTCGGTGCGCATGCCCGCGGCCTGCTGCGGCGTGGTGGGACTGCGCCCGCGCTCGGGGGCCGTACCCGCCGCCGAGGTGGCGGGGCTCGCGCCGGCCTTCGACGTGGTCGGCCCGATGACCGCCTCGGTCGCCGACTGCGCCCGCGTCTGGCAGGCGCTGACCGGCGAGGTCGTCGGGCCGCCGGACTCGCTGGCCGGGCTGGTCGTGGGGGTCGTGGAGGGATGCGCCCAGGCGGACGACTTCGCCGAGCTGGGCGCGCGGCTGCGGGAGGCCGCCCTGCCCGCCGAGGTGCTGGAACCGTACTGGACGATCGTGGGGGCGCAGGCACGCCGCACGCACGAGGGCACGTTCCCTGCCTGCGCCGCGCGCTACAGCCCCGGCGTACGCGCCAAGCTGGAGGCGGCGGGCGGGATCGGCCACGAGGAGTACCGGCGGGCCGTCGAACGGCTGGCGTCGCTCCGGGACGACTTCGCGGCGGCCACGACCGGGATCGACCTGCTGGTCATGCCGACGCTCGGCGGTCCCGCGCCCCGGACCGGCTGCGACGAGGCGGCGGTGCGCGGCGAGACCGGCCGGATCACCGCGACGGTGTCGGCGCTCGGCCTGCCCGCCCTGGCCGTCGGCGACCTGCAACTCGTCGGCACGAGCGAGGCCGCCGTGCTGCGCGCCGGACTGTGCAGGGAGTCCCGCGGCGGCACGATCCCCGAGCCACGCTGATCAGGCGCCGAGCCGCTGTCCACGCTGATCAGCCGCCGGGCCGCTGTCCGGCCACGCTGATCAGGCGGCCCGCGGCAGGCTCCACGGGTCCACCGGGACGACCTCGGCACAGCGGCCGTACGGGTCGAGCAGCCGGCCGTACAACTTCGACTGGCGCAGGACGATCTGCCGGTCGGCCACGCTCACGTGCGGGAAACGTTCCTCCAGCCGTACCACCAGCGGATGCAGGTCGGCCACGCCGTGCAGGCCCACGGTGAGCAGCATGTTGCGCGGCCCGGCCAGCGCCGCGCACGTACGCGTCTCCGGCCAGCCGAGCAGCGCGCGGCCGGTCTCCTCCAGCAGCGCGTCCGGCATCCGCAACCACAGCAGCGCGGCCGAGTGCCAGCCCGCGTGCGAACGCGCCAGGTCGCAGCGGAAGTCGAGGTCGCCGGTGGCCACCAGCCTGGTCAGCCGGCGCTGCACCGTACGCTCTGACGTGCCCACCGCCCTGGCCAGCTCGGCGTAGGGGGCGCGGCCGTCGGGCAGCAGGGCGGTGAACAACCGCCGGTCGATCTCGTCCATCTCCCTGGTCGACTCCGGCACGCCCGGCCGCCTGGCCAGCGCGTGGGCCGTACGCGGCGGCAACACCCGCAGCCGCCACCGGCACGACGCCTCGAACACGCGCGTGGCGACGTGGGTGCGTACCTTGGCCACTCCCGGCACCCGCGGCAGCGCGGTGAGCACGTGGTCGGCCAGGGCGGCCATCGAGGGGGCCACGGCGATCACGAACAGGTCGTGCCCGGCGGCGACGTGCTGCACGGTGATGAGGTGCCGCTCGCGCGCCAGCGTCGCCGCCACCTCGGCCGCCGCGCCCGCCGCGCAGTCGATCTCCAGGAACGCCATGCTCAGCGCGTGCATCTGCCGGGGGCCGAGCGCGACCGTGGTCCACGCCTCGCCGGTGCTCGTGAGCCGCTGCCAGCGCCGCGCCGCCGTCACCGGGTCGGCCCCGACGGCCGCCCCGACCTCCACCCAGCTCGCCCGCGGGCTGATCTGGAGCGCGTCGATGAGTTCGAGGTCGGACTCGGCCAGCAGCGGCGGCGGCTCCACGCCGGAATCCTGCATGGCTGCTCCTCGAATGTCTGATTGCTGCGTTCTGGCGGTCGGGACACCCTATACCGCGATCCTGAGCCGAACCGACGTCACCCGAAAGGAAGATCACCGATGATCCCGCTCGGCCGGGCCAGGATGGTCGGCGTGCTGGGCGGCATGGGCCCGGCCGCCACCGTCGACTTCTACGGCAAACTCGTCGAGGAGACCGCGGCCTCCAGCGACCAGGAGCACGTCCCGGTCGTGATCTGGGGCGATCCGCGTGTCCCCGACCGGTCGATGAGCCTGCTCGGACGTGGCGAGGACCCGACCCCGCACCTGCGGCGCGGCATCGGGGAGCTGCGGCGGTCCGGGTGCGAGGTGCTGGCGGTGCCGTGCAACACCGCGCACGCCTTCGTCCCCTCCCTCGCCGAGGAGGCCGGGCTCGAGCTGGTGAGCATCGTCGAGGTCACCGCCGCCGCCCTCGCCGCCGACGGCGTCCGCGCCGCCGGGCTGCTGGCCACCACCGGGACGCTGCGCGCCGACCTGTACGGCCCCGCGCTGCGCCGCCACGGCATCACCCCGTTCGAGCCGGACGAGCCCGGCCAGCACGAGGTCATGGCCGCCATCGCCGCCGTCAAGAGCGGCCGCGCCGGCCGTGAGCACGGGGAGGCGCTGGCCGCGCAGGCCCGTTCGCTGGCCGCGCGGGGCGCGGGGCGCGTGGTGGCCGCGTGCACCGAGGTGGTGCTCGCCCTGGACCCGGCCCAGGTCCCGGTCCCCGTGGTGGACCCCGCCCGCCTGCTGGCCCGCGAGGTCGTCCGCGTGGCCCTGAACGCGGAGCCGGCCCGCGCCTGACCCGCCGTGGGGTGGGCGAACCGAAGGGTCGCCTCACCCGCCTCTCAAGTCACTCAAGCCACCTCCAAGTCACTTTCAAATGGCGAATGGTGAGCTTTGTCCCGAGCTGAGGGCGTGTTCGCACGCCCGCGAGCCGGGGGGCTCGCAGCTCACGTTGAAGGGAGGTAAAGGCCATGAGCAAGAAGATCGTGAGTCTGGACGATCTCAATGACGAACTGGCGGTGATCGACGAGGTCGACCTCGGCCTCGTCTCGGGTGGCATGCGGATGCAGCGCTGCTACGGCACGAACGGCAACCCGCCCACCGACTGGGTCTCCGACTACTAGAGACGACCAGCTGAAGACGATCTACTGAAGACGATCCGCTGACGAAGATCGCCGTCGCGTGGGAGGGAACGTCTGGTTCCCTCCCACGCGGCTGGGGGGACACGTGCTACTGATTCTGAGCGAGCCCGGCGACGCGACCGTGGAGATGGTCCTGCCCAAGCTGAAGGCCCGGGGCGCGGACGCCCTGTGGTGGGATCCGGGCGACTACCCGTCCGCCGCCCGGCTGACCGCGCGCTTCGGGGCCGACGGGGACGAACTGTTCCTGACCAGGGATGGACAGGTCTTCGACCTCTCCACCACGACGGCCGTCTGGACCCGGCGTCCCGGCCGCCCGCGTGCCGCCGAGAACGTCACGGCCGCCGACCAGCGGGAGCGCGTGGAAGAGCTCTCGGAGTGGTTCATGGACGGCTTCTGGGACCTGCTGGACGCGCGCTGGCTGCCGGCCCGCCGGCCGGTGTTGCGCAGGGCGCACAACAAGCTGGTCCACCTGGCGCTGGCCCGGCGGCTGGGCTTCGCCGTACCGCGGACCGTGATCACCAACGACCCGGCCGAGCTGGTGCCCGCCTACGAACGCGCGGGCGGGCGGCTGATCGCGAAGGCGATGGAACACACCCCGTTCGAGATCGACGGCGGCACGCACGCCGTCTACACGACCGTGGTGGACCGGCGGGCCCTCGCGGGCCGGAGCCTGCTGGCGCACGAGCCGGTCATCCTCCAGCCGTACGTCGCCAAGGCGGTCGAACTGCGGGTCACCGTGGTCGGACGGCAGGTGTTCACCGCAGAGATCGCCTCGCAGGACTCGCCGCGCACCCGCGACGACTGGCGCCACTACGACTTCGCCCGCGCCCGCCACAGCGTGCACCGCCTGCCCGACGACGTCGCCACCCGCTGCGCGGACCTGGTCGCCGCGCTCGGCGTCTCGTTCGGGGCGATCGACCTCATCCTCACCCCCGACGGTGAGTACGTGTTTCTCGAGATCAACCCCAACGGCCAGTGGGCCTGGATCGAAGAGCTGACCGGCCTGCCCATCAGCGACGCCATCGCCGACTGGCTCACGGCCGAAGAAGCCGAAGAAACGGACGCGCAATGACTCAACTCTCCCTCGGCCCGGCCCTCGAAAGCGGCGTCAACCTGCTGCGCGGGCTCACCCGCCGGCGTACGGCCGTGGAGGCGGCCCACCGCACCGCCGCCGCCTGGGCCGAAGCGCATCCGCTGCTCGAAGCGCAGCTCGTGACCAGTCCGCGTCCTGGATCGCCGGTCGTCGACTACGACCTGCTGATCGACGACCCGTCGGGCGGCACCATCATGCTCGGCGTGCAGGGCGACGACGGCACGTCCTGGCTGGTCGACCATTCGACCCACTGGGCCGCCGGTTATGTGCTGACCGTGGACGGGACGCACGTCTCGGTGTCCGAGGCGATGCTCATGCTGCGTTCGCTCACGCGTCCCGGGTTGTCGCCGCAGGAGGAGCTGGTCCGGTTCTGCGTCCTGCGGAACGCCGCCGAGCGTGAGGACATCGGGCTGGCGGAGATCCAGGCCGCCGCGGACGGCTTCCGCAGGCGGCGCGGCCTCACCAGCCAGGCGGCGATGCTGGAGTGGCTGGAACGGATGGGCATGAGCGCCGAGGCGTTCCACGACCACATGACCCTGACCGCCAAGGACCAGCGGTTCCGCGCGAGGAAGCGCGCCGAGCTGGCCCCCGCGTACCTGGACGGCCATCGTGACCGGTTCGCCCAGGTACGGGCCATGTGGGCGCTGTCGGACGAGCCGATCGAGGCCGCGGAGCTCGACGGCTCCCTCGGTGACCGGTGGGACCTGCGGCTCACGAGAGCCCGGACCTGGGCCGGCGAGCTGCCCGTACCGCTGCGGGAGGTTCCGGCCGGCGGGTCGGCCGGCCCGGTGCCGTACGAGGGTGGTTTCCTGACCGGCCGGGTCCTCGACCGGCAGGAGGCCGTGACGGACGACGCCACGATCGAGGCCGCCGGCGCGGCCGCCTTCGAACAGTGGCTGGCCGACGCCGCCCGCGAGGCGCGGATCACCTGGCACTGGCTCTGACCTGGGCGGCACAACCCGTGCCGCCCCTCTTGGCGTGATTCGCCAGGAGATGTCGGCCTAGTTCGGTACTCTGCCGCAGGTGCGGCGGATGATCCCCTCTCGACACTTATGGTGGGCCCTCTCGGCGGCGGTGGCCGCGACGGCGGTGGCCGCGACGATCCTGCTCGCTCGCCGCTCACGACAGCCCACACCCCCCGAACGAGCCCGGCCGCCTCTGGACCGGGACCGGCCGGCTTCGGAGCGGGATCGGGACCGGTCGGCCTCGGGCCGGGACGCCGGGGCGGCGGGCGGCGCGGCCGGGCACGCGGCGCCGTGGCCCCCCACCCCGATCCTCGGAACACCGACGGCACGGGACATCGAGCGCTACACCACCCACTCAGCGACCTTCGCCGACGCCCCCGCCGCCCTCCGCCGATGGCTGAGGCCGAACGACTCCGCCACCCGCCGCCGACGCCGGTGGGCCGTGGCGGGGCTCGCGCTCGCCGTGCTGGCGGGAGGTACGCAGGTCCTGGAGGCGGCGGTGTTCTCCAAGGGCGGGGACTACCTGACCGAGCTGGGACTGGAGAACTGTGCGCGGATCTACCCCGACGCCGCCGTCCGCTGCGTGGCGGACGTCGAATCGGGCGCCGACTCGGACATCCAATCGGACACTGTCGGCGAGTGGGGACTGGGCGTCGGCTGGGCACCGGACACCGAGCCGATGCCGGTCGAGACGGGCGAGGTCACCGAACCGCAGCAGACGCCGCTCGTCCCGCGGACGGCGGCGTCCGACGCCGACTGCCACCCCCGAAGGGCCGAGCCGCGCGTACGGAAGATCGACGCGAAGGTGACCCGGGCGGTCAACCGGCAATGGCGGCGCATCGAGACGTGGCTGAAGTCCAACGCCCCCAAGAGCTACCGCACGCTCGGCAGACCGGGCAAGGCCACGACCATCGCGGTGGCCGAGGCCCAGATGGGCCTGTCGTTCCCCGACGACCTGCGGGCCTCGCTGCTGCGGCACAACGGAACCGTCATGTCCGACGCCCCCTGGGCCTTCGGTTTCCTGGGCTACCTGGACGAGGACGTACGGGGGATCCGGGACACCTGGCGTGACCTGTGCGAGAGCGACGACATCGACGAGGTGGAGAACGGCGACCCGCGTACGGACTGGTGGGACGGCCGCATGATCCCCGTCGGCTACGACGGCTCCGGCAACCACCTCGTGATCGACTCGGTACGCCACGACGTCGGCGAGACCGACAACGAGGACATCATGAACTTCACGCCCGGCGACCTCCGCATCCGCTCCTACTACGCCCTCCTGAAGACGACCGCCGACGCCCTGGAGAACGACGGCACCATCGGCTACTGGAAACCCAAGGCAGTAGCCGGCGAACTGACCTGGAACATCCTCTGACCCCACCAAAAGCCCACCAAAGCCCCCGGCAGCCCAAGCCCCCGAAGCCCGCCGGACGGGCCCATCGACAGGAATTATCCGGAGATCTGCGCCCGTCGTGGCAGATCGCCCTGGCCGCCGCCGCGTACCTGGTGGCGATCTGGCAGGCGGCCCTGGTGATCATGTCGGCCGACGTCGGCGCCGGCCTCGCGCTCGTCCTGTTCAGCGGCCTGATCGCCTATCCGGCGGCGGCCTGGGTGACCATGCCGCACGTCTCCGTCCGCACCCGGGTCCTCACCATCGGCGCCGCGCTCGGGCTCTTCGGCGTCGCCTCGCTGCTCGTTCAGTGACCCCCGAGTCCGTACGCCGCCCGCCCCTGGAGATCAGCAAGACGTCGCCGAGTGCCTCCTGCGACCTTGAGTGAGCACATCTCACCACGAGAAAGAGGGGGACACCCGACATGAACGACTTCGGAACCGGCGCCCGCGAGCTCGACGACGACGAGCTCGCGGCCGTCAACGGCGGCATGTGGGCCAACTACGACTGGCGCGACGCCGTCATCGACGCCCTGCCGTAACCCGGCTCACCGGCCGACGGCCCGGACGATGACGGTCGCGGTCGCCGTGGCCACGAGCCCGCCCTCGGGGTCGAGGAGTTCGCCCGCGAGGAAGCACACGTCCTTGCCGCGCCTGACCACCCGCCCCCGCCCGACGAGCCGGCCGGGCCGCGCGGGCCGCAGGAACTGCACGTGGAGGTCGAGGGTCGGCGCGAACCGGTCCTCCGGCAGCGTCGCCACCAGCGCGGGCCCCAAAGTGTCGTCGAGCATCGCGGCCAGGAAGCCGCCCTGGATCACGCCGACCGGGTTGGTGAACTGCTCGCCCGCCGCGAACGCCACCTCGATCGTGCCCGCCTCCGGATCGACCGCGACGAGCTCCCAGCCGAGCAGCGCCGCCGCGGGCGGTGGCGGCGCCTTGCCCGCCAGCATGTCCCAGAACATCCCACGCCTGCCCGCGTCCGCCGTCATGCGCCCCATTCAACAGGCGCCCACCGACAATCCGATCAGGTCCCGGGCAGTCCGATCAGGTCCCGAGCAGTCCCGTCAGGTCCCGGGCAGTCCGATCAGGTCCCGAGCTCGGCGAGGAAGCCCGCGACCGGGCCCAGCGTGATCAGTCCGCTGCCCGCCCCCGCCAGCTCCGCCGCCGCAGGTTCGAGCGCACGCCGGGCGCGGGCCGCCGTCACGCCGTCGCCGACCGCGACGGCGGCCCGCGCGGTCAGGCACCACATGGCCTCGAACAGCAGGTCGGGGGGCGGGTTCGGGATCCCGTGGAGCGCGTCGGCGGCCTCCGCCCCGCGTTCCTCGGCCAGCAGTACGAGCGGCCGGGCCCAAGGCTCGTACGGCCCCCAATCCGCCTCGACCGGCGCGAGCAGCCCGTGCCGCACCCGTACGGACAGCAGGGCGAGCGGCAGCAGCCCGCCCCGCAGACCGGGCATGCCGACGTCGTCCAGCCGGGCCGCGACCGTCCGGTACGCCGCCTCCTCCTCCGCCGCCGTGCCCCCGCCGCAGGCGGCCGCCCGCAACACTCGGTACCAGTCGGTGAACACGCTGACCAGCGGCAACTCGTTCCGTCCGGCCAGGCGGTCGGCGGCGGACGCGTGCCCGTCGGCGGCCTCGAAGTCGCCGAGCGCGCCGCGCGCCTGAAGGCGGATCAGGTGCCCGAGCACCTCGAAGGTGACCAGCCCGTGCCGGGACGACAACGCCACCAGCTCCGCCCCGATCCCGTCCCGGTACGCCGCCAGCCCCGCCCGTTCGAACGCCTGCATGAACACCCCGTTGAGCGCGAACGCCAGCAGCGCGGGGTCGTCGAGACGCCGGGCGATCCGCTCGGCCTCCGCCGCGGCCTCCCGCCCCCGGGACGACCGGGCGCCGCGCGACTCGACGGCGATCGTGGCCAGCAGCCGCGCCCGCGCCGCCTCGGGACCGTCGGGCGGAAGGGCGGCCAGGGTGCGTTCAGCGGCGGCGGCGAGCCGGGCCGCCTGCTCGGGGTCGTCCGACCTGGTCCAGATCGCCGGCACGTCGTAGGCGCCGATCACGCGGGCGGTCAGCTCCGGGTCGCCCAGCTCCTCGGCCGCCGCGACGGCCGCGATGCGGTGATCCCGGGCCGCCTCCAGGCCGCCGCCCCCGGTCACCGCGAGGTTGCGCAGCAGGCCGACCGTCGACTCCAGCCGCGCCCGCGCCCCGGCCCCCACCGTACGGTCGTACGCCTCGGCCGCCTGCGCCCACACCCGGGCCGTGGCGTCGGCGGGGGCGGCGAGCCCGCGGTCCTGGCGGAGGATGTCCGACTCCAGGCGGCGCAGCCGGGGCCCGGGGTCCACGCCGAGCTGCTCGACGAGGAGCGCCCGCGCCCGGCGCAGCACCGCGAGCGCGTCCCCCTGGCGGCCGGTCCGGTACAGGGCGAGGGCCAGCAGCCGCCAGGCGTCCTCGCGCCAGGGGTGCTCGGCGACGTGCGAGTCCAGGTCGGGCACGGTCTCCGCGGCCCGGCCCAGCGCCAGTCGCGCCTCGGCCCGCAGTTCGACGGCGTGCAGCCGCAGCTCGGTCAGGCGGGCACGTTCGGCCCGCGCCCAGCCCTCGTCGGCGAACTCGGCGTACGCGGGACCGCGCCACCAGCCGAGCGCCTCCTCCAGCCGGGCCGGTTCCGGCGGCCCGCCGGTGACGGCCTGCTCGAAACGCCAGGCGTCGACGGCGTCGGGGGCGGCGCGCAGGGCGTAGCCGGGGCCCTCGGTGACCAGCAGCCGCGCCGGGGCACGCGGCGGGCGGCCGGGCTCAAGGGCCCGGCGCAGGGCGGCCACGAACGTGCGCACCGCCCCCACCGCGTCGGGCGGCGGATCGTCCCACAGGTCCGCCACCAGGCGCGTCACCGGGACGACCCGGCGCCGGGCGACGATCAGGCGGGCCAGCACGGCACGGTGCCGCGGCCCCTTCAGCGGGATCGGCTCACCCTCGTCGTTCCAGGCCGCCACCGGCCCCAGTACCCCGAACACGTCCCCCATCCTTCCTGCTCACCGGATGCTCATCCGCCCCCGGCACGCTGGAAGGCGATTCGCACACCCACGTAAGGAGGGCACCTCATGACCATCCCCGGATTCGACCAGCACCGCGTCCCCGTCGCCGACGGCGTGACGCTCAACGCGGCCGTCGGGGGCTCGGGCAGCCCGATCGTCCTGCTGCACGGCTTCCCGCAGACCCACCTGATGTGGCGGCACGTCGCCGCCGACCTCGCGGCCGACCACACCGTGATCTGCCCCGACCTGCGCGGCTACGGCGCCAGCGACAAACCGGCCGAGACGAGCCCGTCCGTCTACTCCAAGCGGACCATGGCCGCCGACGTCGTGGCCCTGGCCGGGGCGCTGGGGCACGAGCGCTTCGCCCTGGCCGGGCACGACCGCGGCGCCCTGGTCGCCTTCCGCGCCGGGCTCGACCACCCGGCGGCGGTCACCCACCTGGCCTGCCTGGACGTGCTGCCGACCCTGGACATGTGGGACGCCATGCGCGGCACCACCGCCGCCGTCGGCTTCCACCTCTACCTCATGGCCCAGCCGCCCGGCCTGCCCGAGCAGCTGATCGGCGCGAGCGCGGACGCCTTCTTCGGCTACTTCCTCGACCTGTGGACCAACGACCCCGCCGCCATCCCGGCCGAGGTACGGGCCGCGTACCTGGACGCCTGCCGCGCCGCCGTGCCGTCGATCGTGGCCGACTGCCGCGCCTCGGCCGGGATCGACGTAGAGCACGACCGCGCCGACCTGGCGGCGGGCAACCGGCTGCGCATGCCGGTAACCGTGCTCCAGCAGGACTGGGGCGCCGCCCTGGGCTTCGACGCCGCCGCGCTATGGCGGGCCTGGGCCCCCGACCTGCGGCACGGAACGGTCACCTGCGGCCACTTCATGGCAGAGGAGGCGCCCGCCGAGATCGCCGGGGCGCTCCGCGACCTCATGTCCCGGTAGCGAGCCTGGTCGGGACGTGTTCTGTAACTTAAAGTAATTGACATGTCACGGTAAGTTATTCGACAATGAAGCGCCAATGAGGTCGTCCGTCCGGCGGGGAAATGTGCGGGCCGGAAAGCCGAGAACGCGACGGAGTAGAGGCGCTCGACAGCATGTTGCACGCATTCATCGTCGGGATGGGCAGGTCCGGCGCAGGGCTGCATCTGCCGTCCCTGGCCAAGGTGCGCGCCGCGGCCCCCGGGCTGCTGGCGCCCGACCCGGTCGTCGTCCTCGACCCGCTCCTGCCACCCGGCGGCGTACGCGGAGCCGTGACGGCCGGGTCGCCCGAGGAGGCCGCCACGCTCGCCCCGCCCGACCGGACCGTCGTGCACCTGTGCACCCCGCCGCACGTCCGGGCGGGCATGCTGGCCCGGCTGGCGCCGCTCGGCTACCGCAAGTTCATCGTGGAGAAGCCGCTCGCGCTCGACCTGGTCGGGCTGGCGGCCGTGGCCCGCGTACGCCGGCGCTGGGGCCTCGACCTCACCGTCGCCACCCACTGGCTCGACAGCACGCTGACCGGCCGCCTGCGCGCGGCGATGCACGCCGAGGAGTACGGCCCGCTGCGGCAGATCCGGGTCGTGCAGAACAAGCCCAGGTTCACCCGCAGCGCGGCCCGTCCCGACGCGGCCACGGCCTTCGACATCGAGGTGCCCCACGCGCTCGCCGTGGTGCTCAGCCTGGCCGGCGGCGCCCGGATCTCCGGCGCGTCCTGGGAGGACATGGTCACCGAACGCCTCCGGCTGCCCCGGCTCGGCCGCGCCAGGCTCCGGCTCGACCACTACTCCGGCGTGCACACGGAGATCGACTCCGACCTGACCTCGCCCGTACGGGAGCGGCGCATCACCCTCCACTTCGAGCGGGGCACGCTCACCGGCCACTACCCGTGCAGCGACGCCGACCACACCGCCCAGCTCCGGGTGGCGACGGCCGAGGGCGAGCGGCGTTCGGTGTTCGCCGACGACGCCCTGCCCGCCTTCCTGCTGGCCGCCTACCGGCGCTACGCCCGTGCCCGCTGCTCGCCCGGCGCGCTGCCCGTCCAGGTGGACGCCGTACGGCTGCTCACCGAGGCCAAGGACCTGTGCGCGGCGCACGAGCCCGGGCGGGAGGAGGCGCCGCGTGCAGACACCACCTCTTGAGCTGGCCGGAATAGGCGACGAGGCCGCCCCCGACCTCGACGGCCAGCTCGCGGCCGTGGGGGAGCTGGGCTGGAACCGGCTGGAGCTGCGCACGATCGACGGCGTGCCGGTCGCCCGCCTGGGCGAGAGGGCGTTCCTGCGCGCGGCCGCGCGGTTGCGGGCGGCCCGGGTCGAGGTCGTCGCGGTGGCCTCGAAGATCGGCGACTGGTCGCGCCCGGCGACCGGCGACTTCGCACTCGACCTCGCCGAGCTGGACGTGCTGGCGCGCCGCTGCCCGGCGCTCGGCACACGGCTGGTGCGGATCATGTCCTTCCCCTCCGGCGGCCTGGCCGAGCCCGAGTGGGGGCGGCGGGTCCGCGACCGGCTGCGCGAGCTGGCCCGCCGGGCCGAGGACGCGGGCCTGCTGCTGGTGCACGAGAACTGCGCCGGCTGGGCGGGCGACCGCGCCGACCGCATGCTCGACCTGGTGACCGGGATCGGCAGCCCGGCGCTGCGGCTGCTGTTCGACATCGGCAACGGCGTCGCCCACGGCTACCCGGCCGCCCCGATGTTGCGCGAGGTCGTCCCGTACGTCGCGCACGTCCACGTCAAGGACGCGGTCACCGGCCCCGGCGGCGAGATCGTCTACGTGCTGCCCGGCGAGGGCCGGGCGGGCGTCGCGGAGTGCCTGCGGCTGCTGGCCGCCCACGGATACGCCGGCGCCCTGTCCATCGAGCCGCACCTGCGGCTGCGCCCCCACCTCGGCGATCCCGGCCGCGGCGACCAGGCCGCGTTCGTCCGGTACGGGAGAGCGCTGGAACGGCTGGTGGGGCAGGTCGATGGACGTTGACGCCGTGCCTCTCGACGCGGCGGAGCGCGACCTGCTGCTGAGGCTGCTGCGGCTGCCCACGGCGGGCCCGCTGGAGACCGGCCCGGCCGGACCGCCGCCACGGTTGCGCGAGGCCCAGGAGGCGTACGCGCGGGCCGCCGCGCCGCTCGGCTTCCGCACCGTGCGGCACACCTCGGTACGCCCGGCCGAGCTTCACCGTCCCGACGTGCCCGCGCCCGTACGGGAAGCCCTCGACCTGCCCGGATTCCTCGACGGACAGCCGAGCCTGGTGCTGCGGCTGGGCCCCGGCCTGCCCGCCGCGCGCACGGTGATGTTCAACGTGCATCTCGACACCGTCGCGGGCGGCGGACCGGCGGGCTTCGACGGCGAGCGCTTCCACGGCCGCGGCGCGATCGACGCCAAGGGCCCGGCGGTCGCGCTGCTGGCCGGGCTGCGGGCGGCGCGCGCGTGCCGGCCGGCCATCGGGCGCGAGGTCGGCGTGCTGATCCAGGCCGTCGCGGGCGAGGAGGGCGGCGCGATGGGCGTGCTCGGCACCCGGCCGCTCGTCGAGCGCGGCTACGTCGGCCGGCTCAACGTCTTCTGCGAGCCCACCGGCGTACGGTTCCTGCCGCGCAGCACGGCCGCCGCGACCGCCCGGATCACGGTGGACGGCGAGCACGCCGTGGACGACCGCCCGGCGGCCGGCCACAACGCCACGGTGTTGCTCGGTTTCCTGGCCCAGCACCTGGCCAGGGCCCTCGACCCCGACACCGTGTGCGTGGCCGGCCTGCACACCGGCACCCGCCACAACCAGGTCTACGGCCGCGGCTCCCTCCTGCTCAACCTGCCCTACGCCACGCGGGACACCGGGCGCCGCCTGGAACGGGACCTGGCACGGGCGCTGGACGACGGGCTCACGGCGTTCGAGGCGGCCTTCGGTGACACGGCGTTGTTCGCCAGGACCGCCCGCGACGCCAGGTCCGTCACCCGGCTGGAGTGGCGCAAGCGCGGCCTGCCCGTGCTCGACGACCGCGACACGTGGGGGCACGCGCTCCTGCGCGACCGGGCCGGGATCCCGCCCTGGCCCACCGGCGAACCGGCGTTCACCTGCGACGCCATCTGGATGGCGGGCGTCGAGGGCGCCTGCACGGTCGTCCTGGGGCCGGGTGACCTGGCCGCCAACAACGCCCATGCCGAAGGGGAGTTCGCGCGGGCCGCCGAACTCGCCGGGTTCGCCGCCGCCGTGGCCCGGCTGATGATCGCCTTCACCGACGACAGGATTGGACGAGGAACATGAACTCCACTGCCTCACCCGCGACGGCGTCGCCGCCCGCGTACCCGCTGTTCCCGAAGTCCGAGCCGGCGCGGGCGGCCGTACGGGTGCGCCACGACGACCTGCTGGACTTCGTCGCCGCCGTGTTCACCACCCGCGGCCTGGCCCCCGAGCGTGCCCGCGAGGCCGCCGGCGCGCTGTGCTATGGCGACCTCGTCGGCATGACCTCGCACGGGCTGGTCAACCTGACCCGGCTCTACCTGCCGCTGTTCGACGAGGGGCGGGTCGATCCGCTGGCCGAGCCGCGCGTGCTCGCTGACCTCGGCGCGGCCGTGCTGCTCGACGCCAACCGCGCGCTCGGTCTGTGGGCCGCCGGTCTGGCCATGGAGATCGCCGCCGCCCGCGCCGCGACGTACGGCGTGGGCCTGGTCTCCGTACGCGGGGGCACCCACCTCGGCTGCGCCGGCCACCACGCGCTGCGGGCGGTCGGGCACGGCATGGTCGGCGTCGTCGCGAGCAACTGCGGCCGCCAGCGCATCGCCAGACCGCCGGGCGGCGCGGTGGCGATGCTCGGCACCAACCCGATCAGCGTCGCTGCCCCCGCGGGCGAGCACCCGCCGTTCGTGCTGGACATGAGCACCACCGCCGCGCCCACCGGCAGGGTCAGGCAGGCCGCCCGGCAGGGCGCCGAGTTGCCCCAAGGGGTGCTGGCCGGCGACGACGGCGCTCCCGTGACCGACGCCGCGGCCTTCGACGAGGGGCGGGCGCACCTGCTCTGGCTCGGCGGCGCGGCCGGGCAGTACAAGGGCTTCGGGCTGGGGCTGGCGGTCGAGGTGCTGGCCGCGCTGGTGCCGGGCGCGGGGCTCGGCGCCCACCCCGACGCGTACGACGGCGACGGCGGCCCGAACGGGCGCGACGACGACATCGGCTTCTTCGCCCTGGCCCTCGCGCCCGGCGCGCTGCGCGAGGGCGTGGACGGCGACGCGGCCACGCTGTTCGGCGCGCTGCTCGGCTGCCCGCCCACCGACCCCGCCCTGCCGGTGCGCTATCCCGGCTGGCACGAGCATCGCCGGGCCGAGAAGCGCCGGCGCGCGGGCGTCCCCCTCGGCGCCGACCTGTACGCCGAGCTGACCTCCCTCGCCGCGGCCACCGGACTCGACGCCCCCGCCCCGGTGGTGGAGCGGTGAGCGCCCGGCTGCGCGTCGCGGTCATCGGCCTCGGCGTGATCTCGCGTTTCTACCTGGCGGCCCTGCACAGCTCGCCCGGGTTGCGGCTGGCCGCGGTCTGCGACACCGACCCGCGCGCCCTGGAGGGGCACCGCGTCCCCGGCTACCACGACCACCTGCGGCTGCTCGACGAGGAACGGCCCGACGCCGTCGTGGTCACCGTCCCCAACGACCTGCACGCCCGCGTCTGCGCCGACGCCCTGGAACGGCGGATCCCGGTCTGCGTGGAAAAGCCGCTCGCCCTCGACGTCGCCCAGGGCAGGCGGCTCGCGGAACTGGCCGGGAACCTCGGTGTGCCGCTGTTCACCGCCTTCCACCGGCGCTACAACTCCGCCGTCGGGCGGCTGCGCGCCGCGTGCGCGGGCGCCCGCGTCGAAGAGCTGACCGTACGTTACCTGGAACGCATCGAGGAGCACGCGGGCGGCGACTCCTGGTACCTCGACGCCCGGCGCTGCGGCGGCGGCTGCGTCGCCGACAACGGGCCCAACGCGTTCGACCTGGTCGAGATGTTGCTCGGCCCGGCGGACGTCGTCTCCGCGCACGTCGACCGGGACGCCACGGGGGCCGACCGGCAGGCGGACATCGAGCTGCGCGCCGGCGCGGTCCGCGCGCGGATCCTGCTCGACTGGTCCTACCCGGGCGAACGCAAGGACCTGGAGGTGCGCCTGACGGGCGGCCGCACCCTGTACGCCGACATGCTGGCCGGCCACGCCGGCTTCAAGAACTCCCTGTGGCACGAGTACGAAGGGGTGCTGGCCGCGTACGAACGATGCGTGCGCTACGGCACCCCCGACGGTGAGGGCGGCCTGCCCGCCCTGCGTTTCGTCGAGGACGTCTACCGCCTGGAGAAGACCGGCGCCGGACAGGGGGCCGCGTGAACCCCGACGAGGACGGCCCCAAGACCGCGGTCACCGGGACGCTGCTGAAGGTGCTGGTGCACCGCAGGGAGGACCGCGGCATGCGGCTGGAACCGCACGCCAGCCGGTGCGTACGCGCGGGCGAGGTGCACGAGCTGGTGGCCACCGACCACACCGAGATCGACGCGGGCGCCCGGATCGACCGGGTCGCCTTCCTGGGCTTCGCCGAGATCGTCGCGGCCGGCGTGCTCGACCGCGGCGACGAGGTGTGGATCGGCGGGCGGCGGGTCGGGGTGCTGCTCGGCTTCGACGGCTGCCACCTGCCCAACCACTACAACGTGCTGATCCACGCCGACCCCGCCGCCACCGGACGGGAGCTGGGGCTGATGCCGGGCGAGCCGCTGGTGTTCAGCCAGAGCCTCCCCGAGGGACCCGAGGAGGGCGGGGCCCAGGTCTTCCGCTGGCCCCTCCTGTGAAGGAGTTTCGATTACCTACCGTGACCTCTGGTTTACCAATAGTCACACAGGGTAACCTGTTGATTGCGCACAGTAGTGGGAGCTCTTGCCTTCGAGCCCCGCTTGAGAGGTCGCGTCCATCCCCCCGGTGATCCCGATGACGGTGGGCGGGCGCGTGTCATGAAAGGAACGACAATGGCTGCGGGCACCAAGACGACCAGCCGGCTGGAAGAGCGCTTCCGGCTCTGGGACAACGACGGCTCCGGGGCGATCGAGCGCTCCGACTTCGAGCACGAGGCCGACGGCATCATCGAGGGCCTGGGCGTGCAGGGCACACCCAAGGCGCAGGATCTCAAGCAGGCGTACCTGGCCATGTTCGACCACCTGGCGGGGGCCGCGGGCGCGTCGAGACTGAACCAGGAGCAGTTCGTCCGCGCCGCCGAGCGGGAGATCATCAGCAGGGGCGACGCCGGGTTCGGCCAGGTCGTACGGCCGACCATCCAGGCAATCGTCAACGTACTCGACCGCGACGGCGACGGTGAGGTCGACGCCTCCGAGATGGCGAAGTGGTTCGCCGCCATCGGGCTCGACAGCGGCGTCGCCGACGAGGCGTTCCGCCAGATGGACACCGACGGCACCGGCAGACTATCCGTCTCCGAGCTGGTCGACGCGGTCCGCGACTACCACCTCGGCAAGAACGACATTCCACTGCTCGGCCGGTGATCTAGGCAGAGCAGGCCGAAGGGCCGCCCAGAGCCGCGATCTCCGGGGCGGCTCTGCCGAGAGGGCCGTCCGGGGCATGTTCCCCGGGCGGCTCCGCCCGAAAGGGGCCGTCCGGGGCCGCATCCCCGGGCGGCCCCGCCCCCACCACCGCACCAGGACGGGAACCTTGGAGAAAACCCTCTTTCCTCCCGGGGGATCGCCAGCCGGCGCCGCCGCTCCCATCCCCTTCTTCTCCCAGGCCGCGACGTTCGACGAGCTGTGGAAGGAGATCCGCGCGGGCTGCGTGGACGTGCTCGACCGCGGCAAGTTCTCCCACGGCGCGAAGGTCGCCGAGCTGGAACGCCGGCTAGCCCTGTGGACCGGCGCGACGCACGTCGTCGGCGTCAACTCCGGGACCGACGCGCTGGTGCTGCTGCTGCGCGCGGCCGGTCTGCGTCCCGGCGACGAGGTCGTGGTGCCCGCCTACAGCTTCATCGCCACCGCCAGCTCCGTCGTGCTGGCCGGCGGCGTGCCGGTCTTCGCCGACATCGAGGAACGCGGTCACGGCATCGACCCGGCCTCCGTCGACTCCGTGGCGGGGGAGCGTACGAGGATGGTCATGCCGGCCCACCTGTTCGACCGGCTGGCCGACCTGCGGGGCGTGTGCGAGGTCGCCCGGCGGCGTGGCCTGACCGTGCTGGAGGACAGCGCCGAGGCCATCGGCATGCGCCTGGACGGCACACACGCCGGGCTCGTCGGCGCGGGCGGCGTGTTGTCGTTCTTCCCCTCCAAGACCCTCGGCGCGATCGGCGACGCCGGGGCGCTGCTCACCGACGACGACGACATCGCCGAGACCGCGCGGGCGCTGCGCCACCACGGTCGCGCCGGGCGCACCCTCGACCACTTCCCCGGCATCGCCAACCCCACGGTCCTGTCCGGCTGCAACAGCAAGATGGACGACCTCCAGGCCGCCGTCCTGCTGGCCAAGCTGGCCGGGCTCGACGCCGGCATCGCCCGCCGCTCCGAGCTGGCCACCCGCTACGACGCGCGGCTGCGCGAGGTGCCCGGCGTGCTGGCCGTGCCGGGCGCGGTGCCGCCGCACCCGGGCGGCAACCGGGTCTGCTACGTCTACCTCGTCGAGGTCGAGTCCCGCGACGCCCTGGCGGCCCACCTGGCCGCGAGGGGCATCGGCACCGAGATCTACTACCCCGTCCCGCTGCACCTGCAGCCGTGCTTCTCCCATCTGGGCCACGCGCGGGGCGACTTCCCGAGGGCCGAGGCGGCCTGCGCGCGGGCGCTGGCCCTGCCGCTCTACCCCGACCTGTCCGACGCCGACGCCGACCGGGTGTGCGACGAGGTCGCCGGCTTCTACCGGGGGCGGCCGGGATGACCCGCGTGCCCTTCTTCGCCGCCGACCTGTTTGGGCACGACCGGGCGGCGCTGCTGAAGACCGTCTACGCCGTCGGCACCTGCGACGACCAGAAGTTCATCCTCGGCGAGCACACCGCGCGCTTCGAGCACGAGCTGCGGCGGCGGCTCGGCGCGGCCGACGTCGTGGCCTGTTCCAGCGGCACGTCGGCGCTCACCCTCGTGCTCGCCGCCATGGGCGTGGGCCCCGGCGACGAGGTCGTCGTGCCCGCCTTCGGCTGCGCCCCGCTGGCCGCCACCGTCGTCGGCGCCGGGGCGCGGCCGGTCTTCGCCGACATCGACCCGGTCACGATGACCGCCGATCCGGCCGCCGCCGAGTCGCTGGTCACCGTGCGTACCAAGGCGGTGATGCCGGCTCACATGTTCTCCCTGATGGCCGACATGCCGCGCTTTCGCGAGCTGGCCGACCGGTTAGGGCTGTGGCTGGTCGAGGACTCCGCGCTCGCCCAGGGCGGCACTCTCGGTGGGCGGCCCGCCGGGCGCTGGGGGGACGCGGGCGTCTACTCGTTCGTGCAGGTCAAGACGTTCGGGATGCCGGGGGAGGGCGGGGTGGTGATCACCGACGACCCGGCGCTCGCGGCGCACGTACGCATGCTGCGCAACCACGGCCAGGACGGCACACAGCGCTTCCACCACCACCGCGTCGGCTACAACAGCCGCTTCGACGAGGTGATGGCGGCCTTCCAGCTCCACCGGCTCGCCGGGCTGGACGACCGCCTGTCGCGCCGGGCCGAGATCGCCTCCTACTTCTCCCGCCGTTTCGCGCCCCTGACAGAACGCGGGATCGTGGCACCGCCCGTAGGGGGGGACGGGCGGTTCCACTACGTCTACACCGTGCTCACCGAGCAGCGTGACGCGCTGGCGGCACACCTGGCCGCCCACGACATCGCCACCCACGTCTACTACCCGCGCCCGCTGCCCGCCCAGCCCGCCTTCGCCCGGTACGCACCCCCCGGCGCGACCTGGCCGGTGGCCGAGTCGGCCGCCCGGCGCACCCTGTCGCTGCCGCTCTACCCGCAGCTCGCCGACGTCGAGGTCGAACGGATCGCCGACACGGTCTGCGCGTTCGCCCACAGCTCCCCGCAGGAGGACCCATGACCGACCAGGTGGTCAGCCGCGGCCTCGGGCCCTACGCACGGCTCGCCAAGCTCGACATCTACGACTACTACCTGGGCCTGCCGCTGGTGTGGTCGCTGCTGACGCCGGCCGCGCGGTGGCAGCCGTACCCGGTCGGGATGCTCCTCGCGGTGCTCATCGCCGAGGCGGCCGTGGTGGCGGCGATGGTCGGGTTCGACGACATCACCGGTCACCGCGACGGCAGCGACGCGGCCAACTACTCCTCCGACGCCGCCCGGCGCAGACTCGCCCGTAAACCGCTGGTCGCCGGCACGCTCACCGAGCCGCAGGCGCTGCGTTTCGCCTGGGCGGCGACCGTGGCCAGCGTGGTTCTCTGGGCCGCGGTCGTGGCCGCCGCGCCGTACACGCCCGTGTGGGTGGTCGTGTCGGCGGCGGCGTGCGTGGTCGCGGCCGTGCAGTACTCGTGGGGGCTCAAGCTCAGCTATCGGGGGTTTCAGGAGCTGTTCCTCGTCGGGCTCGGCGTGGGGTGGGTGCTGGTGCCGTACGGGCTGCTGACGGGGCAGGCGAGCGGGTTCGTGGCGGTGCAGGCGGTGTTGTTCGGGCTCGGGCCGATGATCTTCGGGCTCTACTCCAACACCAACGACGCCCTGGGGGACCGGAAGGCCGGGCGGTTCACCGTGGCGGCGCGGACGTCCCCGCGGGTCAACGCCGCCTTCGTCACCGCGGTGAGCGCGGCTGAGAGCCTGCTCGTCCTGGGGGCCGTGGCCGCCGGGGTCGCGCCCTGGTGGTTCCTCGGCGTGCTCGTGCCGCTCGTCGCGCTGCGCGTGGCCCAGCTCGTGATCGGTTTCGTACGCGGTGACGTCCTGAGGGCCCGGCGCGTGGCGATCCGCACCCATCGTGTCACCGTCACCGTGCTGATCCTGTCGAACCTGGTCCTCGCATGAACGTGGACGTCGCGGTGGTGGGGGCCGGACCGGCGGGCCTCGCGACCGCGTACGCGCTGGACCGGGCCGGGCTCACGGTGCGCGTCCTGGAGTCGGACGAGGCCGTGGGCGGGCGCATGCGCACCCTGCGGGCGCGGGGCTGCCTGATCGACACCGGCGCCGAGATGTTGCCGTCCGCGGCCGGCTACCCGGCCACCTGGCGGCTCATCAGGGCGCTCGGCCTGGACGCCGACGCCGTCCCGAGAGTGCGTGACGCCCTCGGCGTCTGGCGCGACGGACGGGTCCACCCGCATGTCGGCCGCCCGCTCGGGCTGCTCACCGGCGCGGGCCTGCCGCCGCGCGCCCGGCTCGACCTGGTACGCCTGCGGCTCCGCCTGGCCCGCCGCCGCCCCGGCCCCGCCACCACCGTCGCCGACCTGGTCGGCAAGTACCATCCCGACCTGCGCGAGTTTCTCGTCGAGCCGCTGGTCGCCGGGTTCTTCGGCTGGGACCCGCGCCGCTCGGCCGCGGCCGTGTTCGCCGAGCACCTGACGACCGCCGGGAGCACGAACACCTGGCACACCTACCGCGACGGCATGGACTCCCTGGCCCGTGCCCTCGCCGTCGGGCTCGACGTGGTCACCGGGCACGAGGTGACCGGGGTGGTCACGTGCCCGGGAGGGGTGCGGCTGGAGTCGCCACGGGGGAGCGTGACCGCGCGGGCGGCGGTCCTGGCCGTTCCCGCGCCCGTGGCGGCCCGGCTGCACCCCGGCGCCCCGCCGGACGAGCGCGCGTACCTGGAGGCGTGCACGTACGCGCCCATGTTGCGGCTCAGCCTGGTGCTCAACCGGCCGGCGGCGGCAGGTTGGCGCGGTTTCGCCACGCTCGTCCCGGCGACCGAGGATCCCGTGCTCAACGTGATCACCGCCGACCACCGTAAGCATCCCGGCCGCGCTCCCGCCGGACGCGGGCTGATCTCGCTCGTCACCTCGCCGTACGGCACCGCCACGCTCATGGGCGAGCGCGACGAGAAGGTGGCCGACCAGCTCGTCGGACGGGCCGAGCGGTTCGTCCCCGGGCTGGCCTCCCGGGTCGCCCGCTTCCACGTGCACCGGTTCCCGTACGGGCTGCCGGAGGCGACGCCGCGCGCCCTGGCGTTGCGGGCCGCGTTCGAGGGCCGGCCGGGCTCGGCGGTCGAGTACGCCGGCGACTGGGTCGCGCTGCGGCCGTGCAGCGAAGGCGCGGTCGCCGCCGCGGAGCGGACGGCGGCACGGGTGCTCGCCCGCCTCACCTAGACCCACCCGCATGGAGAGAGAGCTGATGGCCTTCTTCAACCGACCCATCGACCTGGGCACCCTGTTCGACGACCTCGCCGAGCGCGACCGCAGCACCGGCGTGCACATGAGCCGCCCCCTGGACATCGCCCCCCATCTTGGAACCGATCTCGAAATTTCGGACTTGGCGGATCTGGTCGGGGAGGCCGCCGGCTGGCTGGCCGCCGCCGGGGTGCGCCGCGGCGACCGGGTCGCCATCGTCAAGCGCAACCACTGGGACTACGTGCTGCTGTCCTGCGCCGCCGCGCGCATCGGGGCGGTGCCCGCCTCGCTGTCCGCGCACCTGGCGCCCGACGTGCTGGAGATCCTGCTCAAACGGCTGGAGCCGGCGCTCCTCGTCACCGACAAGGCCCTCGCCGCCGTCGCCGACCTGGCCTGGCAGGCCCCGCGTACGCTGGTCATCGACGGCACGGCCGACGGCCTGCTGTCCCTGGACGACGTACGCGGCTGGGCCGCGCCGCCGGTGCACCGGCCCGCCCCGGACGACCCGCTGGCCGTCGTGCACACCTCGGGGACGACCGGCGTGCCCAAGCTCGTCGTGCACTCCACCCGTACGCTGCTGCGCCGCCTGGCCGGGTTCGAGGCACACCGGTGGCCGCTGCTGGGCAGCCGTCCGGACGACGTCGTGGGCAGCGCCATCTCCTTCGCGCACGGGCGGGCCCTGGCCTGGACCGCGAGCGTGTTGTGGCTGGGCCCCGCCAAGCTGCTCGCGGTCTCGGCCCCAGGCTGGGACGAGGCCGGCCCGTTCCTGGCCCGCCACCGGCCCACGACTTTGGAAGCGCTGCCCGCCACGTACGTGCGATGGCAGCGCCGGGCGCTCGGCGAGGGCAACCCGTTCGAGCGGGTACGCCTGTTCATCAGCACGTTCGACGCCATGCACCCGCCCACCGTTCGTACGTTCCTGGGCGCCACCCGGCATCGGCGGCCGGTGTGGATGCAGGGCTGGGGGCAGAGCGAGACCGGGCCGCTGACCTTCCGCCTGCTCACCCGCAAGGCCATGGCCGACGGCGACGAACGGCATCCCACGACCCGCGACCTCGGGCGTCCGGTGCCCACGCGCACCCGGTTGCGGGTGGTCGACCGCGAGACGTTGCGTCCGGTGCGCCGGGGGGCGAGCGGGCTGGTGGTGTGCCGTACCAAGGCGTTGTGCCTGGGGTACGTCGGGGAGCAGGAACGGTGGCTCGGCAAGCGGCTCGGGCAGTGGTGGCACACCGGGGACGTGGGCGCGCTGAGCCGTACCGGGCGGGTGCGGTTCGTGGACCGGGAGACCGACACGATCCCCGGCGCGAGCTGCGTCGAACTGGAGGACGTGATCGACGACCGGCTGCCCGGGGTGCTGGAGTGCGTGATCCTCGGCGTGCCCGGGCGGCCCTCGGTGCCGGTCGTGGTCACCGAGGACGGCGGGCTGGACCAGGACGCCTGGCGGCGGGCCGTGGCCGACCTGCCCGAGCTGGCCGATCCCGTCGTGCTGACCTGGGAGCAGGTGCCCCGCACCGGCACGGGCAAGGTCCGCAGGACGGCGCTGCGCGAACTCCTGGGCGAGGTCCCGGACACGTACGGGACCGGGCGATGGACGTGACGGCGGGGTCGTGGGTCGCCGCCGAGAGCGTGGGCGCGCGTGCGATCGTCGATCGGCCGCTGGCGGGGGTGGTCGTGCGGACGCGCGGGGGCTCGCTCGCGTTGCGGGTGGCCGTCGAGCGGCTGCGCGCGCTGGGGTGCGAGGTCGGGGCCGACGGCACGCCGCCGCCCGCCGGGGCGCCCGCCGGGTGGCTGGGGGTCGTGGCGGCGCCGTTCGGCGGGCCGGGGGAGGCGCTGCCGGAGTGCGGGATCTCCTGGTCGGGGCCGGTGGGCCTGCCGATGGCGAACGAGCGTGACGTACAGGCGGCCTGCGGGATCGCCCACGTGCACGGGCGGGCGTCCGGCGGGCCGCGCGCGCTGCGGCTGGACTACGCGTCGGTGTGCGCGGGGGTGCTCACCGCCCAGGCGCTCACGGCGGCGCTGCTCGCGCTGCTGCGCGGCGGGACCGCCCTGGCCGTGCGTACGTCGGTCGCGCAGGCGGCGCTGCTCGCGCTCACCCAGTACCTCGCCGTCGCCACCGGCGAACGCTCCGACCCGCCCTTCCCCCGCGCCGCGCGCGAGGGGCACGGGAGGCCGCCGTTCCGGTCCGCGGACGGGGTGTGGTTCGAGGTCGAGACGTTCGAGGCGGAACGCTGGCTGAGGTTCTGGGCCGTTCTGGGGGCCGGGCCGAGGGCCGTGGCGGTCGGCTGGCCGGCGTTCCAGCAGCGGTTCGCGACCGCGACCTGCGTGTTGCCGTCCGAGCTGGTGGACGTGGCCGCCGCCGTGCGGTTCCCGGACGTGGTGGCCGCCGGTGCGGAGTGCGGGGTGAGCGTTCTTCCCGTACGGGCCGCCGACGCGCCGCTCGTGCCCGCTCCCGCCTCCCCGTGGCGGTTGCGCGGGCTGAGCGGCGTCGCCGGGCCGGCCCTGCCGCCGCTCGCCCGGGACGTCCGCCGCCCGCTGGCCGGGCTGCTCGTCGTGGAGTCCACCAACCGGGTTCAGGGGCCGCTCGCCGGGCACGTACTCGGGCTGCTCGGCGCCGACGTCGTACGGCTGGAGCCGCCCGGCGGGGATCCGCTGCGCGGGGTGCCGCCCATGGCGGGGCCGACCTCGGCCCGCTTCCTCGCGCTCAACCGGGGCAAACGCGCCCTCGAAGCGGACCTCAAGTCCGGGGCGGGACGGCGGGCCGCGCTGCGCCTGGTCGCCGATGCGCACGTGTTCCTGCACAACTGGCCGCCCGGCCGGGCCGGCGCGTACGGGCTGGACCACGACGACCTCGCGCCCGTCCGGCCGTCCCTGGTGTACGCGCAGGCCGGGGGATGGGCGGAGGCGCTGCCCCCGCCGCAGCCGATGGGCACCGACTACCTGGTGCAGGCGTACAGCGGGGTGGCGGCGCTGCTGGCAGGGCCGGGCGAGGTGGCGGCGCCGTCGCTGATGACGCTGACCGATGTGCTGGGCGCGCTCATCAGCGCCGAGGCCGTCGTCGCCGCCCTGGTGGCCCGCGCCCGTACCGGCACCGGCGTACGCGCCGAGACGGCGCTCATCGACGCGGCCCGCCTCCTGCGCGCGACGGCCGCCCCGGCCGCCACCGGCCCGCTGAATGCCGTGACCGTCACGGATCTGGCGGTCATGGCCCACGATCCCGCCTTCGCCGACGTGCTCGACCACACTCCCCACGCCGTCTACAGCCGTGCCCCCTGGACGTTCGCCCCAGCAGCTCACCCCGAGGAGGCCCCTTAGATGCGTACAGACCCCCTGCCCTGGACGTCCGCCAACGGGATCGTCCTGGCCGACCGCGTGCCCAGAAGCCTGCGCGCGGAGTGGACCGCGCGCGGCCTGTGCCCCGATCTGGACCTGTACAGCCTGTTCAGCGAGCACGTCCGGCGGACGCCGGAGCGGGAGGCGGTCGCCGACGAGACCGGCTCGCTCGACTTCGCCGCGCTGGACGCCCGCGTACGCCGGGCCGCCGCCGCCCTGACCGCCGCCGGGCGCGGGCCGGCCGACATCGTCGCCGTCCTGCTGCCCAACGGGCGCGACGCGGTCGTGGCCGAGCTGGCGGTCGCCGCCGTCGGCGCGGTGGCCCTGCCCATCCCGCACACGCGGGGGCGGCGTGACGTCACCGGGCTGCTGAACCGGTCCAGGGCGGCCGCGTTGATCACCGTTCCCGAGCTGGCCATGGGGCTGCGGGCAGGGCTGCCGTACGTGGAGGAGACGTGGACGTTCGGCGCCCCCACGCCGGGCACGCGCTCGCTCGACGAGGTGGACGATCAGGACGTACGCGGGTGGCGGCCCGCGTGCCCGCCCGCCGAGTGGCCGGCCCGGATCCTGCTGTCGTCCGGCACCGAGTCCGAGCCGAAGATGGTCGCCTACTCCCACAACGCCATGGCCGGCGGCCGGGGCGCCTACCTGCGGGCCGTACTGGGTGAGGACGGGCCCACGCGCAACCTGCTGCTGGTCTCCCTGGCCTCCTCGTACGGCTCCTGCGGGACCTCCGTCCTGCTGGCCCGCCACGGCGGCACCCTCGTCCTGCGCTCGCGCTTCGACGCCGCCGACGCCCTGCGCGCCGTGGAACGCCACCGCCCCACCCACCTGTACGGCGTACCGACGATGTTGCGCCGCATGGCCGACGCGGAGACCGAGGCCGACCTGTCGTCGTTGCGCCGGGTCGTCACCAGCGCCCAGCCCCTGCAGGGCGAGGCCAGGCAGGCGTGCGCCCGCCGCTTCGGCGTGCCGCTCGTCAACGTGTACGGCTCCACCGACGGCGTCAACTGCCACACCGGCCGCACCCCCGGCCAGTGGGCCCCCGGGCTGGCCGGAACCCCCGATCCCGCCGTGGCCGAGATCACCGTCAGGGACGCCGACGGGCACGCGCTGCCGCCCGGCGAGGCGGGCGAGATCTGGGCGCTGGGCCCGATGACCCCGCTGTGCTACGTCGCCGCCCCCGACCTGGACGACCGCTACCGCGCCCCCGGCGGCTGGGTGCGCACCGGGGACCTGGGCCGCCTCGACCCCGACGGCACGCTCTGGGTCCTCGACCGGATCAAGCGCGTGGTGATCCGCGGCGGGCTCAGCATCTCTCCGGCCGAGGTCGAACGCGAGCTCAGCACCCATCCCGACGTCGCCGACGCCTTCTGCGTCCCGGTCCCGGACGACGACATGGGGGAGCGGATGTGCGCCTGCGTGTCCACGAGAGCGGGCGTCAGTCCGCCGTCCCCCGCCGAGCTGATCGTGTACCTGCGCGAGGAACGCGGCCTGGACCGGCGCAAACTCCCCGAACGCTTCCTCTGGCTGCCCGAACTCCCGCTCGGCCCGACCGGCAAGGTCTGCGCGGCCACCCTGGCCCGCATGGCCGCCCGGTCGGCGGTGCCCGTCCCGCGTACGCCGATGAGGAGCAGCCGATGAGCCGGACCGCGTACGTGTTCGGCGACCGCCGTGACCATGTGGCGGAGCAACACCGCTGCCTGGAGCTGGCCTACGACCCGATGACCCTCGAACGCCTGGCCGAAGCCGGTGTCGGCCCCGGCATGCGGTGCCTGGAGGTGGGCGCGGGCGGCGGCAGCGTGGCGGAGTGGCTGGCCCGGCGGGTCGGGGCGGCCGGGAGTGTGCTGGCCACCGACATCGAGCCCGCCTTCGAGCCCGTCGCACCCGGGCTGGAGGTGATCCGGCACGACCTCGTCCGCGACCCGCTGCCGGAGGCCGCTTTCGACGTGGTCCACGCGCGGCTGGTGTTGCTGCTCCTGCCGGAGCGGCTGGCCGTGCTCGACCGGCTCGTCCGCGCGCTCAGGCCGGGCGGGGTGTTGCAGCTCGACGAGTTCGACATCACGTACGGACCCGGGTTGCTGATGCCCGACCCCGGCGCGGCCGAGCTGTACGAGACGTTCATGCGGGCGAAGATCCGGGTGATGACGCGCGCCGGCGTCGACGTGGCCTGGGGACGGAACGCGGCGGCGGCGATGCGGCGGGCCGGGCTGACCGACGTCGACCCACGGCCCAGGGTCGAGCTGTGGGACGCGTGCTCGCCCGGTGCGCGGCTGGTCGCCCACCACACGCGGCAACTGCGTGACCGGTTCGCCGAGGAGGGCATGACCGACCGGCAGCTCGCCGACGTACGGGCGCTGATGGCCCACCCGGGTTTCCGCGCCGCCTCGTGCGTGGTCTACTCCGTGCAGGGCCGCCGTCCGCTGGAGGTGGCGTGATGCGCATCGATCTCCATGGCGCCGCGCCCGGCGTGCACTCCGCGATGGCCCGGTTCGACGCCGCCGCGAGCCGGGAGCTGGATCCCGGGCTCGCCGAGCTGGTCCGCGTACGTGCCTCGCAGCTCAACGGCTGCGCGCTCTGCCTCGGCCTGCACACCAGGGCCGCCCTGGAGGCGGGTGAGGACGAGGCCCGCCTGCGCACGCTCGCCCTCTGGCGGGACAGCCCGCTGTTCACCGGGCCCGAACGCGCGGCGCTGGCGCTGACCGAGTCGATGACCAGGATCGAGGAGGCGGGGGTGCCGGAGGAGGTGTTCGCCGCGGCCGGCGAGCACTTCGACGAGACCCGGCTGGCCCACCTGCTGTGGACGATCGCCGCCATCAACGCCTGGAACCGCGTCGCGATCGCCGCCGCCCCGCCCGCAGCCCCGCCCGCCGCCCCGCCCTCAGCCCCGCCCGCAGGGTAGGGGCCGCCGTGGCGTGATCGGGGCGTGTCTCCCGTACGGAGGGGGCGTTGTGGCACGATCGGGGCATGCGTTCCCGTACGGAGGCGGTCTTAGCGGGGCTGGTCGTGCTCGTGCTGGCCGGGGGTGTGCCGATCCGGCGGCCGAGCGGGTGTCACTGGTGAACGACCCGGGCGTGCCCCCTTCGTCCAGCCTGGCGCCGGGCACGCCCCGCGTGGCCACGGGGTCGCCGACGCCGGTCCCGTCGCGGCCAGCCCCGAGCGCGACGGCGCCGCTCATGCCGGTGGTGGTTCCGGTCACGTCGCTGGCCGAGCCCATGGCGACGGGCGCACCCCTGCCGGCGTCCGGTTCCCCGCGCTTCTTCGTCACCGTGGGGGCGCCGTACGTCGCCCCCGGCCCCTTCCCGCCCGGGCAGAGCCCCTCCGCGAGCGGGGCGCCCGCGCAGTTGCCGCCCGTCGTGAACGACGCCGCGACCGGTGCGTTCGTGGCGCCCGTGCCGAGGCCGAAGGGAGGGCCCTCCGGCTGGGAGTTCGTCGCCGCCGCGCCGGACAACCGTACGTTCGCCCTGGCCGGCGGGACCCTGGGGAAGTCCTTCCGGTTCTTCCTCGTCCGGCTGGAGGAGAACGGGCAGCCGGGTGAGCCGCGGCTCGTGCCCGAGGCCGAGCCCGAGCCCGAGCAGGTGGTGGCGCTGGCGCTGAGCCACGACGGCACCAGGCTCGCCTACGCCTGCGACCTCGGCGAGGGCGGGACCAAGGTGACCGTCCTCGACGTCGCCACCGGCCGCCGCCGCGACTGGACCACCTTCGGCAAACTCATGGACGTGGCCTGGGCGCCGGACGGGCGGAGCCTGGCCACGGTGGGGATCGGCTGGGGGATCGGCCTGCTCGACCTGGCGGCCGGAGGGTCCGACCTGCGGAAGGCGTCGCGGCTGCTCAGGTCGTCCACGGAGGTGCCGCTGCCGCGGTCGATCGCCTTCACACCCGACGGCCGCGCGCTGCTCTACACGGCTGGTCACGACGTGAACCGGCTGTCCGTCGACGGCGGGGAGCCGGAGCGGGTGGCGCGGACCGCGGTGCCGGCGGGCGCGCGGGCGGACCTGCGCCTCAGCGTGGACGGGAGCGGTCGCCACCTCCTCTACACGCACGACTGGCGTGCCTACCGGGTCGATCTCGCCGACGGCTCCGCCACGTCGGCGCCGATCGACATCGGCAGCACGCAACCACGGGACGGCCGGTCGGCGGTCGTCGCCTGGTGAGTGTGCGGGTGGCCGGTCAGGTGCCGAGGTGCCGGGCCTCGTGCTCCCAGCGGTCGCGCGGCTGGGTGTGCAGGCGCCAGTAGTGCTCGGCGATGTCGTCCGGGTCGAAGGCGGTGCCGGGGGCGACCGCGCCGGCGACGGTCACGCTGGCCACGTGCACGCCGTCCGCGCCGTACTCCTGGTCGAGCAGGGTCACCAGGGTCCGTACGCCGGCCTTGCCCAGGGACAGGCTCACGTAGCTCGGCTTCGGGTGCGGCATGCCGCCGGTGACGATGAACGTGCCGCGGCCGCGCCGGGCCATCCCCGGTGCCACGTGGGCGGCGGCGGTGAGCGCCCCGACGACGTTGACCGCGTACGCGTCGAGCTGGGCCCGCGCGGGCAGCTCGCCGGGCCGGTCGGCCTGGATGATCGCGGCGTTGTAGACCACGGCGTCCGGCGGGCCCAGCTCGGCCGCCGTCTTGTCGAGCGCGGCGCGCAGCGCGTCCTCGTCCGTGCTGTCGGCGAGCGCGGTGGCGACCGGCACTCCGTACGTGGACAGGGCGGTCACGGCGGCGTCCACGCTCGTCGTGCTCCGCGCGATCAGGCCGACCGGCAGCCCCTCGGCGGCGAACCGGCGCGCCACCGCCTGCCCGATCCCCGGGCCCACTCCGATGATCACTACACCCGACACCGTCATCTCCCATCTGTATTGGCGACAATGGACACGTTAAAGGGTCACATCCATGTGAAGGTCAACCGGAGGCTTCCATGCGAATCGGCGATCTCGCCCGGCAGACGGGAGTGAGCCGCAGGCTGCTGCGTTACTACGAGGACCAGGGCTTGCTCAGACCGCTGCGCCTGCCGAACGGCTACCGCGAGTACGCCGAGACGGACGTCTCGGAGGTGCGCCACATCCGCGCCCTGCTCGAAGCCGGTCTGCCCACGTCGGTCATCACCCGGGTGTTGCACTGCGTGCACGACGACGGCGAGGTCGTGGTGCCCTCGTCGTGCCCCGAGATGATGGACAACCTGAGCCGCGAACGCACCCGTATCAACCTGGAGATCAGCCGTCTCGCGGCCTCGCGGCAGGCGCTGGACTCGATGCTCGCCATCGCCCGCGAGCCCGCCGATGGGCGGCGTTCGCCCAGGTGAGACGATGGGTGGCATGGAGGCGGGGGCCATCCGGGTGATGGATCGCGAGGAGTGCCTGACGCTGCTGTCCATGGTGCCCGTGGGCCGGGTGGCGTGGGCGCGGCCGGACGGCACGCTCGTCGTCCTGCCGGTGAACTTCACGCTCGACGCCGACACCGTCGTGTTCCGGATCCCGCCGGGGCCGATCCTGGAGGCGATCGAGGGTGGCGTGCCGATGGCGTTCGAGGTCGACGACATGGAGCCGGCCATGCGTACGGGCTGGAGCGTGCTGCTGACCGGCGTCGGCGAGGTCGTACGCGATCCGGCGGAGGCCGGGCGGCTGGAACGGCTGACCGGCGCGCCCTGGCCGGAGCTGGAAGACCCGGTTCTCGTCCGGCTGTCCCTGCATCGCATGGCGGGCCGCCGCCTGCCGCTGCACCCGGGTGGGGTGGTGGTCGAGCGCCTCCACAGGGAGCCCTGAGAGCCGCTTCCCGCCGCGCCGGAGCGGTCAGACCGGCGGTACGAGCGTGAAGTAGCGGTCGAGCAGGGCCCGGTCGCCGCGTACGTCGAGCCGGTCGGCGGGCACTCGCCGCCACAGGTGAAGCAGCAGGTCGGAGGCCGTGCCGGCGAGCTCGACGTGAGCCTCGGAAGCTCCGCCGAGGCGGACGGTGTCGCCGTCGAAGTGGACCGCCCATGCTCCTGGCCCGTCCGTCCGGCGGAACAGGTAGCGCTCGCCGGTGCCGGGCGGGGCCTGCGTCCAGGATCGGCGGGCGGGGGCCATCACCTCGAAGACCTGGGTGACGGCGTCGGCGGCGAACGCGGCCTCGATCGGACCTGCGGTGCCGAGCGCGTTCTCGGCGTCCCAGCGGTGCACGGCCGCCTCGATGGCCTGCATACGCTGCCAGAACCCCACGGTCTGCTCCTTCGACCAGGTCCAGGCGGGGGCGTCCGGGTCGCCGGCGGAGAACGTGGCCGCCAGCCGGGCCGCGCCCTCGGCGAACCAGTCGAGCACGGCCGCGGGCACCGGCCCGGTGTTGGGGGCGTGGTCGGGATGCGGCCAGTCGCTGATGTCCGCCGGCAGGCCGAGGACGGCGAGGTCGGTGGGGTCGGGCAGCCCGGGGAGGCGGTCCCTGATGACCGCGTCGACGTGCCGGTGCACCGCGCCCAGGTGGATGATCAGGTCGGCGACCGACCAGCCGGGACAGGACGGCACGAGGGGCGTGCCGCCCGGCGCGATCGCCCGCCGCGCGGCGGCCTCGAACGCCCGGACCTCCCGGTGGAACTGGGCGACGTGATCCATGGCCTCACTCCGATCGTCCGGGGGTTGGGGGTCCGGGGTTCGATGAGGTTTATGCGTCTGTCGGGTCGCATCGAAACTGTACCGGTTGGCCGGTATAGTTTCGGGCATGCCACGACCCAGTTCCAAGGACCGGCTGCTCGACGCCGCCGCCGACGTGCTGCTCACGGAAGGGGCGGAGTCGCTGACGCTGGAGGCGGTCGCCCGGCGCGCGGGCATCTCCAAGGGCGGCCTGTTCTACCACTTCCCGACCAAGCAGGCCCTGGTCGGCGCCATGGTCGCGCGGCTGACCGACGCCTTCGACCAGGCGCTGGCGACGGCGGGCGGGCGGCCGGGCGACTTCCTGCGCGCGTACGTACGGGCCACGATCCCCGAGCGGCACGCCGCCTCCGCACCCGCCGACCGGGTCACCGCCGCGCTCCTGGCCGGCGTGCTGGTCGATCCGGCCGGGCTGGAGCCGCTGCGCGCGCGGTTCGCGGCCTGGCAGGCCCGGCTGGCCGACGACGGCATCGACCCGGCGGCGGCGACCGCCGTACGGCTGGCCGTGGACGGCTGGTGGGCCGCGCGCCTGCTCGGCCTCAGCGAACCCGGCCCCGACCTACACGAACCCACCCGCCGCTACCTGATGGAGGCCATCGACCGTGCTGCGCGCGACTAGGCCGTGTTTCGAAAGATCACGTGTGAGGCGTGTCGGTGATCGTTGAACGAAGAGGTCTCCGGTAGTTGGTTCAACGACCAAGAAGAACGAAACACCGGAG
>NZ_BMRC01000033.1 GCF_014648435.1 Nonomuraea spiralis | reverse complement strand
AGAGTGCGATCAGAAGGGCGTCTAGGTCAGTCTTCACACACCGACCATGGACGCCCTTCGTCACGCTCGCAGCCGATCACCGAATTTCACATCAGCGATCTAGCGCGGATCCGCCGCCGAGCCTAGTGCGGGTCCACCGCCGACCAGGGCAGGGTCAGCTCGCCGAGCCGCCACCTGGCCGGGCCGCCGAGCGGCGGGTGCGCGGCCACCGGCCAGCGCGCGGCCAGCAGCCGTACGGACGCCAGCCAGCGCTGCCGCATCCCGTGCACCCCAAAGGGGGCGCTGACCGCCCACGCGTGGTCGAAGTCGCGCAGGAACGCATGGATGCGCTCACCCGGCACGTTCCGGTGGATGAGGGTCTTCGGCAGGCGGTCGGCCAGGTCGGAAGGCCGCTCGAAGTCGCCGAAACGGGCGGAGAACGTGAGCGTGCGCGGGCCGCCGGGGGACAGGCCCACCCAGACCGCCCGCCGTCCGGTCTCGGAGGAGGTGCCCTCGACCAGCACGCCTCCCGGGGCCAGCTTGCCGCACAACACGTCCCAGTAGTGCCAGGCATCCTCCTCGCCGTACTGGCGCAGCACGTTGAAGGCGCGGACCAGCGTCGGCGGGCGCGGGACGGGCAGCTCGAAGCCGCCGAGTACGAAGCTCAGCCCCTCCCGCTCGTACGGCTTGGCCAGCGCCACCCTGGCCGGGTCGATCTCGATGCCCACGACCTCGACGCCGGGCGCGACCGCGCGCAGCCGTTCGAACAGCTCCAGCGTGGTCGTGTGCGAGGCGCCGTAGCCGAGGTCGACGACGAGGGGACGGACGGCTGCGCGCAACGCCGGGCCGTGCACGGCGGCCGTCCAGCGGTCGACCCGGCGCAGCCGGTTGTGCCAGGTCGTGCCGCGCGTGATCGCGCCGACCGGTTTGGCCATCCGGCTCAGCCTCCGCTGACGCGGTGCACCTTGTGCTGGGCGGCCTGGGCGCGCGGCCTGATCACCAGGCGGTCGATGTTCACGTGGGACGGGCGCGTCACGCTCCAGGCGATCGCGTCGGCCACGTCCTCGGAGGTCAGCGGGTCGGGCACGCCTTCGTACACGCGGGCGGCGGCCGACTCGTCCCCGCGGAAGCGGGTGACCGCGAAGCCCTCGCTGCGGACCATGCCCGGCGCGATCTCGACGATCCGGACCGGCTGCCCGACCAGCTCCAGGCGGAGCGTCTCGGCCATCGAGGACTGGGCGTGCTTGGCCGCGCAGTAGCCGGCGCCGCCCTCGTACGAGACGAAGGCCGCGGTCGAGGTCAGCATGACCAGGACGCCGTCGCCGGACTCCACGAGTTTGGGGATCAGCGCCTGGGACATGCGTAGGGAGCCGAGCACGTTGGTGTCGTACATCTGCTGCCAGTCGTCCAGAAGGCCGTCCGCGACCGATTCCACGCCGAGCGCGCCACCGGCGTTGTTGACCAGCACGTCACAACGGTCGAGCGTGCTCACCAGCGCGTCAACCGACTCCTGAGAGGTCACGTCGAGCGTCACCGGCCTGATCGAGGGCACCTGCTCGGCCAGCTCGTCCAGCCGGTCGCGGCGCCGGGCGCCCGCCACCACCGCGTAACCTTCGGCGGCGAGCCGCCGCGCGGTCGCCTCACCGATCCCGCCGCTCGCCCCGGTCACCACTGCCGTTCTCTGCATGGCCCTCATCCTGCCAGGGCCCCGCACTGTGACCTGCGACCGGGAATGTCGAAAAAATCTGGATCGTTGTACTCCGCTTGGAGGTGGTGTCGAGTGAGGCGACGACGGGTCAGCCGGGTCGCGACCATCAGCATGCACACATCGCCACTGGACCAGCCCGGTACGGGCGACGCCGGTGGCATGAACGTGTACATCGTCGAGTCCGCCAGGAGACTGGCCCAACTCGGCGTGGAGGTGGAGATCTTCACCAGGGCCACCGCCCGCGACCAGCCGCCCGTGGCCGAACTCGCCCCCGGCGTCCTGGTGCGTCACCTGACGGCCGGGCCGTACGAGGAGATGGACCGCGCCGACCTGCCGGGGCAGATGTGCGCCTTCCTGTCCGAGGTGCTGCGCACCGAGGCCATGTACGACGCCGGCCGCTACGACGTCATCCACTCCCACTACTGGCTGTCCGGGCAGGTCGGCTGGCTGGCCAAGGAACGCTGGGGTGTGCCGCTCGTGCACACCATGCACACCATGGCCAAGGTCAAGAACCTGCTGCTGGCCCAGGACGACAAGCCGGAGCCCCAGGCCCGCGTGGTGGGCGAGGAGCAGGTCGTGGAGATCGCCGACCGCCTCGTGGCCAACACCGCCGACGAGGCCCGCGAGCTCATCGACCTGTACGGCGCCGCCGAGCAGCGCGTCGCGGTCGTGAACCCCGGCGTCAACCTCACCGTCTTCCAGCCCAGCTCACAGGGCGCCGCCCGGCATCGGCTGGGCCTGCCGCAGGACGCGCACGTCCTGCTGTTCGTGGGCCGCATCCAGCCGCTCAAGGCCCCCGACGTGCTGCTGCGCGCCGCCTCCCGCATGCTGATCGACGATCCGTCGCTGCGCGGCCGGCTGGTCGTGGCCTGCGTCGGCGGTCCGTCGGGCAACGGGCTCGCCCGGCCGTCCATCCTCACGGAACTGGCCGCCGAACTGGGCATCTCCGACGTCGTCCGGCTCGTGCCGCCGGCTCCGCAGGAGGAACTGGCAGACTGGTACCGGGCGGCGGACGTGACCGTCGTGCCCTCGTACAGCGAATCGTTCGGTCTCGTCGCCCTGGAGTCCCAGGCGTGTGGCACACCCGTCGCCGCCGCGGCGGTCGGCGGGTTGCGCACCGCCGTCCGCGACGGCGTCTCCGGCGTGCTGGTGGACGGCCACGATCCCGCCGACTGGGCCCGCGTCCTGCGCCGCTTCGTCACCGCTCCCGGCTGGCGCGACGGGTTGTCGCGGGGCGCCCGCACCCACGCGGCCGCCTTCGGCTGGCAGGCCACCGCCGGGCATCTCATGGAGGTGTACGCAGGCGCGGTCGCGAACCTGCACAAGGTGCCCGTCGCGCTCAACTTCTGACCGGTACGTCACGCACTCCTAAGCTGGGTCCCATGCGTGATGTCGTCGAAGCCGCGCTCAAGGCCGCGGACGTCTCCTACGACGAGCCGCGGCCCGGGGCGTTCCTCGTCAAACTGCCCGGACAGCACAAGCTCGCCACCATGACCTGGCTGATCGTCGGCGAGCGGGTGCTGCACGTCGAGGCGTTCTTCTGCCGGCAGCCGGACGAGAACCACGAGGAGTTCTACCGCTGGATCCTCGGCAAGAACGGCGGCATGTACGGCGTGCACTTCTCCCTCGACCCGGTGGGCGACGTCTACCTGGTCGGCCGGGTGCCGCTGGCCGCCGTCACGGAGGAGGAGGTCGACCGCCTGCTCGGCTGCGTGCTGACGTACGCGGACGACTGGTTCGACCGGGCGCTGGAGCTGGGCTTCGCCTCCTCCATCAGGCGGGAGTGGGAGTGGCGCGCCAAACGCGGCGAATCCCTGGCAAACCTCCAGGCTTTCGCTCGTTTCGCCGACCCAGGGCAGTGACCTCCAGGCGCCCGGCACGGCGGCCATAGGATTGGCCGCATGGCGACTTTGGTGCTGCTACGGCATGGTGAGAGCGACTGGAACGCGAAGGGCCTGTTCACCGGTTGGGTGGACGTCAGCCTGTCGGCCAAGGGCGAGGACGAGGCGCGCCGCGGCGGCCGGCTCCTCCAGGAGGCCGGGGTGCGCCCCGACGTCCTGCACACCAGCCTCATGACCCGGGCGATCCAGACGGCCCAGCTCGCCCTGGGCGAGGCCGACCTGCTCTGGCTCCCGGTCCGGCGGAGCTGGCGGCTCAACGAACGCCACTACGGCGCCCTCCAGGGCAAGAACAAGGCCCAGACGCGCGAGGAGTTCGGCGACGAGCAGTTCATGCTCTGGCGCCGCTCGTACGACGTGCCGCCGCCGCCCATCGCGGACGACGACGAATACTCCCAGGTCGGCGACCCCCGCTACGCCCTGCTCCCGCCGGAGCTCATGCCGCGCACGGAGTGCCTGAAGGACGTCGTCGAGCGCATGCTGCCCTACTGGTACGACGAGATCGTCCCCGACCTGGCCGCGGGCCGCACGGTCCTGGTGACCGCCCACGGCAACTCCCTGAGGGCCCTGGTCAAGCACCTCGACGGCATCGGCGACGAGGACATCGCCGGCCTGAACATCCCGACGGGCATCCCGCTGGTGTACGACCTGGACGCCGACTTCAGGCCGCGGGTGCGGGGCGGCCGCTATCTCGACCCGGAAGCCGCCAAGGCCGCCATCGAGGCAGTCGCCAACCAGGGCCGCTGAAGCCGTAGGGGCTTCGCCCGCCGGTGCGGGGGGACTCCCGGTCCCCTCGCCTCCCTTTTCGCCGGGCAGCGTTTACCGATACCGGACACCGCAATATGTGGGCCGTTCTGGGCTGTGATGCCTATGCTGCATGGAATGTGAGCACATCTGCCGGGACTGAGCGCTCCTGCCCCTTCCTTTCGCCGGCAAAGCTGGAACTCCAGGTGAACTGCACCGCCCTGCCTTCATGGGAGCCCCACGTCCCGCGCGGGCTCCTGCGCGTGGTCGAGGCGTCCTGCTGCGAGGAGTACGTCCTGTGCTTCGAAGCGGCGCAGTTCTTCGTACGGCGCGTCACCGGGCAAGGGGCCTACGAGGAGACCGCCAGGGGGCCGTACGCCCGTGCCGCCGCTGTCTGGGGCGAATTAGCGGGGCGGCACGTGTGCCGGAACCAGACGGGCGATCTCGGGACGTAACCGGCCGGGACACGCCGTCATTCGGACGTCGGGCGCAGGATCATGGTGACGAACCCGAAGACGTCCCGGTAGACGCGCAGCCACTCGACGCGATGGGTGTGGGCCGTCGTGAGCGCAGTGCAATGGTCTGGATCGTCGGGGTTGTCCAGAGCCCACGAGGCCAGTGACCCCGTCCAGGCCCATTCGTAGTCGTCGAGCTCCTGGCGGGTGCTGATGTGCCCGTACACCGGCGTCCAGCCGTCGGCGGTGACGCGGTCCATCATGGCCGGCAGGTCGGTCAGCTCGCCGAGCATCTCCACCGCCTCGGGTGACGGCTTCTGGGCCCAGAAACCGTCGCCGACCAGGACACGCCCGCCGGGAGCCAGGTGCTCGCGCGCGGCCGCGAGCGTGGGCAGCAGGCCGCCGAACGCGTGCGTCGCCCCGACACTCATCACCAGGTCGAACGCGTGCGGCGAGGTGAACTCCGCGGCGTCCTCGCCGTGGAGGACGAGGCGGTCGCCGACGCCGCGCGCCGCCGCGCTCTCGCGAGCCCGCGCCAGCGCGCCCTCGGCGACGTCCACCCCTTCGGCCCGCAGTTTCGGGTACGCGCCCAGCGCCCGCAGCAGCCATTCCCCGCCGCCGCAGCCGAGGTCGAGCACGCGCGAGTCACCTTGGGGGAGCCCGCGTTCCAGAAGGCGGCGCACCGATTCGTCGTCGAGCGGGGCCGCGATCGGATGATCCGCATGGGCGAGCCTGGAGATCTGTTCACGATTCACCGGCGGAGCCTGCCACAGGCGGAGACCGGACCGCATCCGCTTTTGGCCAGGAGACGGGACGCTGTGCAGGCGTCTGTAGGGCATTGCTGGGGTTCGTCCAGCCGAATTGCCTCGCCTGCCGGGCATTCTGGGGCACCAGGAACGTCCGGAGGAGGTAGTGGCGCGGGCCGTCCCGGGATGGGAGAGCCCGCGTCCGAGAGGCGGAGTGTGTGCCGGTGTCCGTACGGGACCGTCAGCTGGGGCGGGTGCCCGTCACCAGGTAGACGACGTCCCCCGCGACCCGTACCGCGTGGTCGGCGTACCGCTCGTAGTAGCGCCCGATCAGGGTGATGTCGATCGCCGGCTCCACGCCGTGCTGCCAGTCCTTGGCCAGGATGTTGCGGAACAGCCGCCGGTGCAGCCGGTCCATGGCGTCGTCGTCCTGCTCCAGCTCAAGCGCCGACTCCACGTCCCTGGAGGCCACGCAGCTGCCGGCCTTGGTGACCAGGTTCTCGGCGATCTGCCCCATTTCGACGATGGTCGAGCGCGTCTCCGGGGGAATCGCCGAGTCGGGGTGCCGCAGCCGGGCCACCTTGGCCACGTGGACGGCGAGGTCGCCCATGCGTTCAAGGTCGGTGCCCATGCGCAGCGCCGTGATGACCATTCGCAGGTCCACCGCGACCGGCTGCTGCCTGGCCATCAGCTCGAAGATCGACGACTCGATGTCGGCGAACGTGGCGTTCACTTCCTGGTCGCGCGAGATGACGCTCTCGGCGAGCTGGAGGTCGGCGTCGAGGAGGGCCGTGGTGGCACGGGAGATGGCCGAGCGGACAAGCCTCGTCATCTCGACGAGCTTGCCGGTCAGGAGATCAAGTTCTTCATGGTACGCGTCGCGCATGTCGTCACCGTACGTGCCGCTTGATGAACGAACCTCTACTGCGAGATGAACTTTCCAGGAAAGGGCCGTTCATCCGCAGGTGAGAGGTCTGTCCCTTGGACTTCGCCACCTAACATCGAAGGCATGAGTGAGATGGCCATGAGCTTCGCGGCCCTGGCCGGGTTCGTCGTGGGAGCCCTGGCGGTCCTGTTCTACAGGAATCAGATCGAGGCTCCGAAGAGGACCGATCCAGCCGACGGCGTCGAGACCGGAGCGGCGCTGCCCCAGGGCGTGGCCTCCGTGCTCGCCGTGCTCCCCTCGTCCGCCGTCGTGCTCGACGCGCACGACCGCGTGCTGCGCGCCAGCTCGGCCGCACGCGCGTTCGGGCTGGTCAAGGGCGACAGGCTGATGGCCGCTGAGCTGCTCGCACTGGCAAGACAGGTACGCCGCGACGGCGAGATCCGCGAGAGCGAGATCGACGTCGCCGGTCACAAGTTCGGCCAGGAGACGACGAACTTCGCCGTCCGCGTGGCCCCCCTCGGCTCCTACGGCCAGGTGCTGGTGCTGGCCGAGGACCAGACAGAACGACGCCGGGTCGAGGCCGTACGCCGCGACTTCGTCGCCAACGTCAGCCACGAGCTGAAGACCCCGGTGGGCGCGCTGAGCCTGCTCGCCGAGACCATCCAGGACGCCGCCGACGACCCCGACGCGGTCACCCGCTTCGCCGGGCGCATGCAGCACGAGGCGGCCCGGCTCACCTACCTCGTCCAGGACTTGATCACGCTGAGCAGGATCCAGGGCGCCGAGCCCATACCCACCCCGGGCCAGGTGGCCATCGACGAGGCCGTCCACGACGCCATCGACCACTGCAACACCAAGGCGGTGGCCAAGGACATCACGCTGGTCACCGGCGGCACCGAGGGGCTGCGCATCTGGGGCGACGACGAGCTGCTCGTCACCGCCCTGCGCAACCTCATCGACAACGCCGTCGCCTACAGCCCCGAGCACACGCGGGTCGTGGTCAGCGTCAGACCGGCCGGCGACTCCGTCGAGATCAGCGTCAGCGACCAGGGCATCGGCATCCCCGAGGAGTCTCTGGAGCGCATCTTCGAACGCTTCTTCCGCGTCGACGCGGCCAGGTCACGGGCGACCGGAGGCACCGGGCTCGGCCTGGCCATCGTCAAGCACGTCGCCGCGGCCCACGCGGGCGAGGTGTCCGTCTGGAGCAAGGAAGGCTCCGGCTCCACCTTCACCCTCCGTCTGCCCGCCTTCGGCGGGACGGCGGTGGCAGTACCACCCTCGATTCCCCTGGAGGCCGCAAAATGACCAGAGTTCTAGTGGTTGAGGATGAGGAGTCCTTCTCCGACGCCTTGTCCTACATGCTGCGCAAGGAGGGCTTCGAGGTGTCGGTCGCGGCGACCGGGCCCGAGGCGCTCGACACGTTCGACCGCAACGGCGCCGACCTCGTACTGCTCGACCTGATGCTGCCCGGTCTGCCGGGCACCGAGGTGTGCCGCTCGCTGCGGCAGCGCTCGAAGGTGCCGGTCATCATGCTGACCGCCAAGGACAGCGAGATCGACAAGGTCGTGGGCCTGGAGCTGGGCGCCGACGACTACGTGACCAAGCCGTTCTCCTCGCGGGAGCTGGTGGCGCGCATCCGCGCGGTGCTGCGCCGTCAGGGCGACGTGGTGGAGGAGCTGGAGACGGCGATCCTGGCCGTCGGCCCGGTGCGCATGGACGTCGACCGGCACGTCGTCGCGGTGCGCGGCGAGCAGGTGCAGCTGCCGCTGAAGGAGTTCGAGCTCCTGGAGGTGCTGCTGCGCAACGCCGGCCGGGTGCTGACCCGCGGCCAGCTCATCGACCGCGTCTGGGGCGCCGACTACGTGGGCGACACCAAGACCCTCGACGTGCACGTCAAGCGGCTGCGCGCGAAGATCGAGGCCGACCCGTCCAACCCGCGCTGCATCCTCACCGTACGGGGCCTGGGCTACAAGTTCGACGCCGCCGAGGAGTGACCAACCCTTGTTCTGGTACGTGGGTTCGTACCAGAACAAGGGTTTTTCATGTCGTCAGTGGGTCTCTTCGGTGGCCTCGGACGTGGCGGTCGCCGAGGGTGTGGGAGCCGGGGTGGCGTTAGGGGCCGGGGGGTAGTCCTTGAACTCACGGCTGCGCGTGACCACAGGCACGTTCAGGGACACTGTCCCGGCGTTGGCGAACTGGAGGTCCAGCCGGATGCTCTCGCCGCCTCTGAGGCTTGTGGAGATGCTCTCAAGCATCAGCTGCGGCTGCGGCTTGCCGGTGTTCACGAGCTGGTTCGGGGGAAGCTGGATCGGCGCGGTCACCTTCACGGACGCGACCGAGCCCGCGGAGACGGCCTGGAGGGTGTCCGGCGCGCCCGCGGTGTTGAGGATGTTGAGGTAGATCGGGGCCGAGCCACGCCAGGCGAGCTGGGCGCCGGAGTCGGGTCCGAGGATGAACGCCTGCGGGATGTGAATGCCGCGCGTGCCATAAGCACCCTGGTCGATGAGCGCGACCGCCTCGTTCGGTGCGTACGGCTTGTTGGTGTTGGCGTCGATTCCCGCCCCGCAGCCCGCCAGCACGGGGGCTGCCAAGAACGCGGCGGCTACGACAATCCAGCGACGGCTGGTCACGTGCGGGTTCTCCTTGGTCTTGCGCGGGTATGGCGCATGGGTGTTGGGCAGCGCCTACCATATCCACCTGAATCCATGGTCATATCCGCACCCCCGCAGGTCATTCGCTATGTCCGGAAATGCGATTCATACTGTCCACAGCTTGTCAAGCCCCAATATGCGGCTTTGACCTGCAGTTATGAGGATTTCACTGTTCCGGGAGGCTGTGGATGCGTGGTACCCTGGAGTACAGCGGAAGGGGTACTTGTCACATGACTTTCCAGGTCGGCGACACTGTCGTCTACCCCCACCATGGGGCTGCTCGGATCGAAGCAATCACGACGCGATCCATCAAGGGTGAGGAAAAGACCTACCTGGTGCTCAAGGTCGACAAGGGCGACCTTACCGTCCAGGTGCCAGCAGAAAACGCGGAACTCGTCGGGGTGCGCGACGTCGTCGGCCAGGAAGGCCTTGAGCGGGTTTTCGATGTTCTTCGGATGCCGCACACGGAAGAGCCGACCAACTGGTCGCGCCGTTACAAGGCCAATCTGGAGAAGCTCGCGTCCGGCGATGTGAACAAGGTTGCGGAGGTGGTCCGCGACCTGTGGCGTCGCGACCGCGAGCGCGGCCTGTCGGCGGGTGAGAAGCGCATGCTCGCCAAGGCTCGTCAGATCCTCGTGAGCGAGCTCGCCCTCGCCGAGAAGACCAATGAGGACAAGGCTGAGGCCCTGCTCGACGAGGTTCTCAACTCCTGAACACGAATCTTCCACGGGTGGGCGTCGGAGTCGACGTCCACCCGTTCGCTTCGGCTGGTTCAGGGCGTGAGCTCAGCCTCGCCGGCCTGCGCTGGCCTGACGAGACGGGGCTCGACGGCCATTCCGACGGCGACGTCGCCGCCCACGCGGCCTGCGACGCGTTGTTGTCCGCGGCCGGCCTGGGCGATCTGGGCGGGCTGTTCGGTACGTCCGACCCGCGTTGGGCGGGTGCTTCCGGGGCCACACTGCTGGAGGAGACCGCCCGCCAGGTGCGCGCGGCGGGCTTCGAGATCGGCAACGTGGCCGTCCAGGTGATCGGTAACCGTCCCAAGATGGCTCCTCGGCGCGCCGAGGCCGAACTGGCGCTCAGCGGCGCCGTGGGGGCGCCTGTGAGCGTCTCCGCCACCACCACGGACGGGCTCGGGCTCACCGGGCGCGGCGAGGGGATCGCCGCCGTCGCCACGGCCGTCGTGGTCAACCTTTCCTAGGCATTACGCGTCATATGTATGGGATGCGTGAGGGTGTCCCGGCGGGTCGTCGCCGAACCCGCCAGCTGTGGGGGGCGGCGGTTCGTCACTGGCGCGGTACGGATCGCCGCCTTCAGGGGGTAGTTTCCCGAGGTGTCGGGTATGTCCCCTCCTGAGACATGTGAACGTCTTCGGGGGGAGCTACACATGATCGGCGCGATTGTGTCTGCAGTGGTCATCGGCGCCATCGTCGGTGCGCTGGCCCGGCTGATAGTGCCTGGCAGGCAGAACATGTCCATCGGCCTGACCCTCATCGTCGGCATCGTGGCCGCGTTGATCGGAACGCTGATCGCGCAGGCGTTCGGATGGGCCGACACCAAGGGCATCGACTGGCTGGAACACATACTTCAGCTCGTGCTGGCCGTGGTCGGCGTGCTCCTTGTGACGAAGTGGGGCGCGGGACGCGGCGGACGCGGTGGAGACGCCCGGCGAACCACGACCTGACCTGGTCATTCGAAACACCGGCGCATAATCGTCGGCGATCGGGTAGCGAAGCTCCCCGTGAGAGTGAACGGCTCACCCTCACGGGGAGGTTTCGTGTCATGACCATTCAGTCCATCCTTGGCGCCATTGTGATTGGCGCCGTCATCGGCGCAATCGGTCGCCTGCTGCTTCCCGGCAGGCAGGCCATCGGGTGGATCCTCACCATCGTCGTCGGCATCGTTGCCGCTCTGCTGGGCACGGTCATCGCGCAGGTGCTCGGCGTCGAGACGACCCCCGGTATCGACTGGATCGAGCTGGTGATGCAGGTCGTCCTGGCCGTCGTAGGTGTCGGCCTGGTCGCCGGCCTGCGCCGCGGTTCCAGGGTCTAGACGGGATTACACGAAACGGCCCGTCCGGGATGTCCCGGACGGGCCTCTCGTGTGCTCATCGCGTGTGGTGGTGGCTCATTCCTCGGGCTCCGGCGGGCGCGGAGTGCTGCGCAGACGGCCGGACGGGGCCGGAGCCTCCTCGTGGATCACCGGGTGGGGCACGGTGTCCTCAGAGACACGTTCGTGCGCCCGAGGCTCGTCAGCCTTGTAAGGCTCGTCGTCGGCCGCTTCGGGGCCGTGGGCGGGGTCGGGACGGGCGACGCGTACGTCCTCGACGACCGGGACGGGCTGGGTGTCGACGTCGCGTGTGTCGATGCGGGGGTGCACCAGGACGTCGGTCGGCTTGACCCGGTCACCCCATCGGACCGGCCGCCTCAGCGGCACGGGTTCGGGTTCCGGTTCCGGTTCGGGGGCCGGTTCGGGCTCGGGTTCCGGCTCCGGCTGGGGTTCGGGCTCAGGCTCGGGTTCTGGCTCGGGTTCGGCGGCGGGGGCTAACGCGCGTGTCGGGGCCGCGTCGGGCTCCTGTCGTACGGCCCACTCGGACACCCCGGTCGAGACCGGCGGCGTCTCCGGGGCGGCCGTGGGCCCGACCAGCGGCGTGGGCTCCAGTACGGGCGTGGGCGCCTCCGTCACGAGCGGAGGCGGCGTGCCGGCCGCCCGGCCCGGGTGGAAGGGCACGATGTCGTCGTCCTCCTCCTCCCGCGCCGCACCCCGGTGAGCCTGTACGTGCTTGATCAGCAGCAGCCAGAGCCACAGGGCCACGGCCAGCATGACCCAGGGCGCCAGAGCCACGCCCACGGCCACCTGGCGCGCGTCGAAGGTGAACCGCAGCGCCGTCGCCACGTTCGCCGCCGCGGCGGCCACGATGAGCAGGACCAGCACGGTCGCCGCCTGCGCCCGCACCAGGCGCCGGGCGGGGCGCAGCAGCAGCACGCCGAGCAGCGCGACCACGAGCAGCGCGTCGAACGCGGCCGGGTAGAGGAAGGCGAGATCCTGGCGGGCCTCGCCGGTGATGGCCAGCGCACGCAGATCGTCGAAGGACAGCGCGCAGGCGGCTCCGGTCAGAGCGGCCACCGCGAGCCCCGCCAGGGCGATGCCCAGGCGACGGAGCGTAGAGGGGGGAGTCACGTCCATGGCGCCTTCGAGCCTACAGAAGAATGGCAATCAAGACCGATCAAGGGAGACACATGCCCGAGCTGCCGGAAGAAGCACGCAGACTCCTGGACGCCCCGAACTATGCGACGGTGACCAGTATCAACCCCGACGGCAGCCCGCAGTCGACCGTCGTGTGGGTGCGCACGGACGGCGACGAGGTGCTGTTCTCGACCGTCAGGGGCCGCGTGAAGCCGCGCAACTTCGACCGCGACCCGCGTACGAGTCTGCTGGTCATCGACCCGGACAACCCCTACCGCTATGTCGAGGTACGCGGCCGGGTGGAGGTCGAGGAGGACCCGGAGGGCGAGCTGATCGAGGAACTGTCCCAGAAGTACCGGGGCCAGCCGTGGCAGGACAAGCCGGGCACCGAGCGCCTGATCATCCGAATTCGTCCGGACAAGGTCACGGTACGAGGCTGAGTAATCGGCCTACGAGGGCCTCCGAGGCGTTAGCCTTGCCTTCGTGAGCCTGCACATCTACGACACCAGCACGCGCGCCATCCGTGAATTCGTTCCGGTCGAAGCCGGCCGGGCGTCGATTTACCTGTGTGGGGCGACCGTGCAGGCTCCTCCGCACATCGGGCACATCCGCTCGGGCGTGAACTTCGACGTGCTCAGGCGCTGGCTCGCGCGTTCCGGATACGACGTGACGTTCTGCCGCAACGTCACCGACATCGACGACAAGATCATCCGGGTGTCGGCCGAGGAGGCCGTGTCCTGGTTCGTGATCGCCGAGCGCAACCAGCGGGCCTTTACCTGGGCGTACGACACGCTCGGCTGCCTGCCGCCCACCGTCGAGCCGAGGGCGACCGGCCACGTGCCCGAGATGATCACGCTCATGGAGCGGCTGATCGAGCGCGGCCATGCCTACGCCTCGGGCGGCGACGTCTACTTCAGCGTCCAGTCCTACGCCGACCACTACGGCAAGCTCTCCAACCAGAAGCTGGAGAACATGCGGGCCGCGGCCGACACCGACGACGAGACGTGCAAGCGCGACCCGCGCGACTTCGCGCTGTGGAAGGGCGCCAAGCCGGGCGAGCCCACCTGGCCCACGCCGTGGGGGCTCGGCCGTCCCGGCTGGCACCTGGAGTGCTCGGCGATGGCCACGAAGTACCTCGGGCCGACGTTCGACATCCACGGCGGCGGCATCGACCTGATCTTCCCGCACCACGAGAACGAGATCGCCCAGTCGCAGGCGGCCGGCGACGGCTTCGCGCGCTACTGGATGCACAACGGCATGCTCAAGATCGGCGCCGAGAAGATGAGCAAGTCGCTCGGCAACTCGCTGCTGATCCCCGACATGGTGCAGAAGGTCCGGCCGGTGGAGCTGCGCTACTACCTGGCCGCGCCGCACTACCGTTCCTCGATCGACTACTCCGAGGAGGCGCTGCTGGAGGCGGCGGCGGCCTACCAGCGCATCGAGGGCTTCGTCACCCGCGCCGCCGAGGTGATCCACGACGTCGACGCCGACGCGCCCCTTCCGCAGGCGTTCGCCGACGCGCTCGACGACGACCTCGGCACCCCGCAGGCGCTCGCCGTCGTGCACGAGGTGGTGCGCGAGGGCAACGTGGCGCTGGCGCGGGGCGACAAGGAGGCCATCGCGCGCCTCCTGGCCGAGACCCAGAACATGCTCGACGTGCTCGGCCTCGACCCCCGTTCGCCGCAGTGGCGTGGAGCCGGCTCCGACCTGTCGCCGGTGGTCGACGCGCTGGTGGCGGTGGCTCTGGAGCAGCGCAAGGCCGCGCGGGCCCGTAAGGACTACGCGGCGGCCGACGCGATCCGCGACCAGCTCACGGAGGCGGGCATCACGGTCGAGGACACGCCCCACGGGGCACGCTGGGAGCTGTCCCGCTGATCATCGCCGCCGGTTCCGACGGCGGGCCGCTTCCGCGCCCGCCGTCGTTCCGGTCCGGCTGGCGGCGCAGGGCCCTGACAGCGTCGTCGCCCGCCTCGATCACGATCGTGTGGTAGCCGTCGATGCGCGAGACGATGCCCTCGCGCGGGCCCCGCAACCATTCCGCGCTGCCGTAGAACGCGTCCTCCTGCTCGTCGCGGGCCTCCCTGGAGGGGAAGGCCCGGATGAGGTACGCCTCCTCGTGGCCGTCCTCGTCCACGAGGGAGGCGCCGTGGGCCACCACGTCGATGCCGGCCTTGGCCAGCAGCGGAAGAGACTCCTCACGCATGATCCGGACGAAGTCCTCGCGGGTGCCCGGCTTGAGGCGGTAGGTGCGGATTTCCAGGATCACGTGACTGCTCCTTCGGCGTGCGCGTGGCAGGAGGACGGCTGGCACGCTACCCGCGATCGCTGACATCCACTGTCAGTGGGACGGCCCCGGTTTCCCTCAGGCGTGGGGCCTGTGGGCCAGGAAGAAGGCCTGAGGGCCTGAGCGGGGCCTCTCGCTCTCGTCGGGCTCGCGGATGAGCTGGGCGTCCAGGACGAGTCCGGCCTTGCTCAGGAGGTCGGCGACGTGCTCGGGGGGCGTCCAGTAGACGTCGAGCGAGAGCTCGTGGCCGTAACCCTGGCTGAGGTGGCGGCGTTCGTCGCCGACCTTGAACGCGATCAGCAGATGGCCGCCCGGGGCGAGCACCCGGTGGATCTCGGCGAACACCGTCGGCAACAGCTCCGGCGGGGTGTGCACGGTCGAGTACCAGGCGACGGCGCCGGACAGCGAGCCGTCCGCCAGGTCGAGAGCGGTCATCGAACCCTCCTCGAACCGCAGGTCCGGGTGGGTCTCGCGGGCCACCTCGACCATCTTCGGGGACAGGTCGACGCCGAAGACGTTCACCCCGAGGGAACGCAGATGGGCGGTGATGCGCCCCGGACCGCAGCCGAGATCGGCCACCTCTCCGGCGTCCGGCCCCTGCACGTGCTCGGCGAAGGCCGCCAGCATGGCGCGGTCGAACGGCTTGGTGTCCAGTTCGTGCCTGAGCAGTTCGGCGTAGTCGGCGGCGACGGTGTCGTAGGCCGTCCGGGTGGCGTGGAGGTAGGCGGACTCAGTCATGGCCCAGGACGATAGCTCCCCTCGCCGGTGGCCAAGGGAGATTTCCGGCCTTTGCCGCGGGACGCGCGTCGCGGTGAGCCGTTCCCGCGGGATCGGGTGGGTCGGCGGGCCGATACCCTTGATGGCATGGCAGCAGGCGGTAGGGCATCGGGCAGGCCCGCGAAGAAGAAGGGCCCGGCCAAGGGCACCGGGGGCCAGAAGCGCCGGTCGCTCGAGGGCAGGGGCGCGACGCCGCCTGCCGAGATGCGCCACTGGTACAAGGACAAGGCCAGGACCGAGCGCATCGCCAGGGAGGATCGCGGCGGCACGCGCCGTCCGGCCGCGGGCGCGGCCAGGCAGAAGCGTTCCGAGGACGCCCCCGAATACATCGGCGGCCGTAACCCGGTGCTGGAGGCGTTGCAGGCCGGCGTGCCCGCCAACGCCCTCTATGTCGCCCAGCGCGTCGAGAACGACGACCGCGTACGCGACTCCATCAAGATCGCGGCCGAGCGCGGCATCGCGCTGCTCGAAGTCACCCGCGAGAAGCTCGACCGGATGACCGAGGGCGTCGTCCACCAGGGCATCGCGCTCCAGATCCCGGCCTATGACTACGCTCACCCGTCCGAGCTGGTGGAGCTGGCCCAGGACGCGGCCGAGGTGCCGCTGATCGTGGCGCTCGACTCGGTCACCGACCCGCGCAACCTGGGCGCCATCGCCCGTTCCGCCACGGCCTTCGGCGCCCACGGCCTGCTCATCCCGTCCCGCCGTTCGGCCGGGGTGACCGGCGGTGCGTGGAAGACCTCGGCCGGCACCCTCGCCACACTCCGCGTCGCCCGCGCCTCCAACCTGACGGCCGCCCTCCGTGAATACCGCGAAGCCGGACTTTTCATCGTCGGCCTGGACGGCGCCGGAAAGATCGACATCGGTGACGCCGACCTCCTCGCCGAGCCGCTCGTGATCGTGGTCGGCTCCGAGGGGAAGGGACTCGGGCGGCTGGTGCGGGAACAGTGCGACCTGGTCGTCCGCATCCCGATGCAGGCGGCGGCGGAGTCGCTCAACGCGGGAGTGGCGGCTGGTGTGGCGTTGTACGAGGTCGCTCGTCACAGGCGGCTCTAGCGTCTACACTGGTAGGCCGTGCCGACGTAGCTCAATCGGCAGAGCATCTGTCTTGTAAACAGAAGGTCAGGGGTTCGATTCCCCTCGTCGGCTCTGCAACAGGAAGCCCCTGAACAGGCGTTATGCCGTCAGGGGCTTCCTTGTTTGTCAGGACAATGTCGCGATCTTGCTAACACTCTTGCTAACAGGAGATCTCATGGCTCTGGAAGAGCACCCGGGGACATGGACCTACGACCCTGAGGCCGGAGCCGCGTACGTCTACCTGCGAGGTCCTATCGCTCAGGGTGGGGTTGCGAGGACGGTCACGATGGATGAAGCGATGGTCAACTTGGATCTCGATTCCGATGGGCGTGTGATCGGCATCGAGATCCTTGCTGAATGGCCCGAACCATAGAAAGAGGGCCCTCCCGAAGATGGAGAGCCATCTCTGTACGTGACATCAGGCCGTGCTTCTGAGTGCTTCGGCGAAGACGTCTGCGGCGGTCGCCGCTTGCTCGGTGATGACGTGCGCGTAAACCCGGAGCGTGATGGCGGGATCAGCGTGGCCAAGGCGGGCCGCCACGACGTGGACGGGGACGCCGGCCAGGAGCAGGGTCGTGGCGTGGATGTGGCGGAGATCGTGCAGACGGGCGTGCGGGAGTTGGGCTTTCGGGTTCTGTACGTTGTGGGTCTTGATGAGCTTGGGCATCAAGGAGCTGGGTGTGTCAGGGAACAGCGGATCTCCCCAGCCGGTGGTGAAGACGTATGCGCCGCCGCCCTTCCAGGATTCGCCGAGGCGGAGGCGTTCCTCGTCCTGGCGGGCGCGGTGGGCCTTGAGGACCTTGACTGTGCCGAGGTCGAGGGACACCACGCGGGAACGTCCGCTCTTGGTGGTGCCTTCGACCCGCTGGCGGTCGATCACTGCCGCCGTGCCGGTGATGTGGATCTGCGGCTTGTCCAGGTCGACGTCTGTCCAACGGAGGTTGAGCAGCTCCCCGCGTCGCGCGCCGGTGTAGGCGGCCAGGTGGAAGAAGGCGTACAGGCGATGCTCTTGTGTGGTGCCGAGGAAGGCGCGGAGCTGGGCAGGGGTCCAGATCATGCCCGGTTCCGTGGCCTGGACGCGCGGGAGCTTGGCGCGTTCGGCGGGGTTGTTGGGAAGTAGTTCGTCCACGAGTACGGCGTCCGTGAGGGCCTTACGGAGCACCGTGTGGACGTGCTTGACGGTGTTCGCCGCCAGTGGGCCGCCCTTCTTGCCCCCGCTCGTCAGCAGGTCCCGGTAGAACTTGGTGATCGCTGAGGGGCGTAGTGCTTGCAAGCGGACCGTGCCGATTCGAGGTGTGATGTAGAGGCGGATCATGTCGCGGTAGCCCTTGAGGGTGTGCGGCTTGATCTCGACGGCGTGCCCTTCGATCCATTCGGCGAGGTATGCGGCGACCGTGATCGCGTTCCGATCGATGTACTCGCCGCGCCGTGCCCTCACCCTGGCTTCGTCGCGAGCGGCCTTGGCGTCGTCCTCAGTGGCGAAGCCGCTCACCCAGCGCGGCTTGCTCTCGCCGGTCTCAGGGTCCTTGACGCGGATGACGTACGACCAGGTGTTGCCGCGCTTCATGACGCCGTCGCGCAGTCTGGGTGCCTTCCTTTTGCGCGGCTGCTCGTCCGGCGTGCCGATGAGGGTCTTGGTCATACGGCGACCTCCTTCCTGGTCAGGCGGGTGATGTAGTCGGTAAGGGCAGATAGGGACTGTCTAGATAACGGCTCTGGCCCACTTTCGGTGGTGACGGAAAGTGGTTAGCCGAGCAGGATGCGATGGCGAAGGAGCGCGAAGCTGGCTCGCCCGTACATCTGCCTCTTGATCATTTTCGTTTTGGTGTTGACGCCTTCGGTGCCGCCGTTGTGGAACGGGAGGGTGAGGGCGGCGTTGACGGCGGCCCGGTCGTAGTCCAGCCCGCGGGTGAAGGCGTGCAGGTGAGGCAGGTCGACCTGCCGCGCTTGTCCGATCCAGGCGGTCAGTCGCTGGTCGTTGCCCTGCTTGGGATCGAGGAGAGCGGCGAAGTCCCGGACGAATGTCGCGAGCATGGTCATCTCGTGGCAGGCGTTGATGGTGGCATCCAGTCGCTCGGCGTGGTGGCCGATGAGCTTGCTCGGTTCGGTGAGAAGAAGGCCGGCCAGACGCTTGGGTGAGATCGCGGGCCGGTCGCATTCGACGCGGCCTTGGTTGATGTAGCGGTAGAGCAGGTTCTGGCTGCCGATATAGCCGAGTTTCTTGATCTCGGCGAGGAGTTGCTGGACCGGGACGGCGGGATCGTCGGCCCGGCGTTCACGCAGATGGTCGCGGAACGGGTCGACGAGCGTGGGCCGGTATTTCGGCACGCGTACCAGCCGTTCGGGTTGGCTGACCCGGGCGTAGCGCTTGACGGTGTTGAGCGCCAGGCCGAGACGGCGGGCGCATTCCAGCAGACCGACACCCTGATTGAGCAGGGCATGAACCTGCTGCCAGCGCTCGCGTGTGGTGGCGGACCGTACCCCTTCTTTCGGCGGCGGGCCGGTCTTGCCCCAGCAGATCGAGTGCGCGGCGACCTCCTTGACCACGGCTTCGGCCAGGTTGTGCCAGATATGCCAGCGATCACCGATCTGCACTGCGTTCGGCAGGGCGCGACGGATCGCCTCGGCATAGGCGCCGCTGCTGTCCCGGCACACCATCCGCACCCCGGGGTGGGCACGCAGCCACGCCTGCAAGGTGTCGGCCTGACGATCGGCGAGCACATCGATCCGTTCCCGCGTCATCGCGTCGATGATCACGGTGGCGTAGCGGTGTCGTTTACGGAGCGCGAAGTCGTCCACCCCGATCACCTCCGGCGCCGGACGAGCCGGCAGGGGCAGGCGCAGCAACGAACGGACGGCGCTCTGCCGCGACATCCTGACTCCCAGCATGGCCAGCAGGCGCGATCCCGCCCGCCCGGCCAGTTCCCGCACCACTGCCCCCACCTGCGTGGTCAAGGCGATCGTGCGGCGCTGATACGGCTCGGCCAGCCCGGGCAGCGGCTCTCGGAACGTCTGCCGCTCACACCCGACCGTCGGGCACCTCAGCCGCCGCAACCGCAGCCGCACCAGCACTCGCTGCCCGCCAACCGGAAGGTCAGCCAGCTGACGATCCACATAGCCGTGCACCCGCCCGGCCGCCCCACAGCCGGGACACGCCACCGGCGCGTCCCTGGAGGCAACATGCACCACGATCGCCCTTGCTCTGAGTTGAACACTGCCGATGGCCAGGCCGGCCAGTTGAGGGAACACCAGCCTCGCAAGATCTTCTACGTCACACCTGCGTCACGCTGACACAGCACTCCGAGACAGCCATGGACCGACACGAACCCTCACACTCCGTCACCACCGAAAGTGGACCAGAGCCGTTGTTTTTACAGTCCCGCGCTGCGGCTCTTCGGCCGGTCGCGGCCCGCGACCACCCACGCGCTCGTGATCACCAGGCGGCAGGCCGCGAGACAAGAAGGCTCCTTGCCGGGGTCGTCGCAGTGACGGCCGTGACGATCGCTCACTTCGGCACTGGTCGTAGTCGGTTGGGGCGATCGGCTGCCGCGGCCCTCCTTCGTCGGGCCTTGCCACCGGATAACGCAGGGTAGATCGGAGTTGTCGTTTTGCGCGTTTTGGCCGGGGCGTGGCGGGTTAGAGTCGTTCATGGCGAGGGGTGCTATGGGCACACTGCCAGGGGTCGTCGTTTCTCCTGGGGAGAGGCTGGACGGGTATGAGCGGGGATCTGGTGAGCGTGGCCCAGGAACTGTCGCCGTATGTCACGGCGGCGGTCGGCGCCTACGGCGGCGCGGTGCTGGCCAAAGCCAATGAACAGGCCGCCGACGCCACAGTCGGGTGGGGACGCACAATTCTGCAGCGCATCTTCGGCGTGACCGCCGCTGAGGAGGAGGTGCCCGAGGCGGTGGCGGAGTTGGCCGCCGACCCGGACAACACCGATCTGCAGGCGGTGTTGCGGGTGCAGATCGGCAGACTCCTGACGGCCGATCCGGAGCTGGCCGCACAGGTGCGGACCCTGCTGGAGCAGGCTGAGGCCGCCACCGGCCGCACCGGCACCACCACGGTCACCGCCTCGGGACAGGGAGCGGTAGCGGCCGGGCGGGACATCACTGGCCCGGTCACCACGGGTGATCACTCTCCCATCACCCAGGCCTGATATGCCCGACACCCCACCACAACCGGAACCGGAAACTGCGGTTTCCGCTGCAGGGCAGCGGGCAGTGGCGGCCGGGCGGGACATCACAGCACCGGTCAGCACCGGAGACCACTCGCCGATCTACGCGCCCCGTCTGGAGCCGGGCAGTCTGCTGGCCGCCCGGCAGGTGCAAGTTCAGCCGCAGGAGCCGGTGCGCCGTCTGGAGGCGCCGCGGGCCTGGCAGTTCGTCGGTCGTGACCAGGAACTGGAGCGGCTGCGGGCTCTGCTGACCGGCGAGGGTGCTCCGGTGGTGGTGCGCCAGGTGCTGTACGGCATGGGCGGGGTGGGCAAGTCCGAGCTGGTCCGCCAGTACGCCCACACCTACCGGGACCGGTACCCGGTGGCGTGGTGGATCACGGCTGATTCCCCGCAGAACCTGCAGCAGGGCTTGGCCGCCCTGGCGGCGGCGATCCACCCCCCAGTCGGATTGGTGGGTGACGTCGAGCAGGCGGCCGTCTGGGCGTTGGATTGGCTGCAGGCCCATCCTGGCTGGCTGGTGGTGCTGGACAACGTCGAAGATCCCGACGACGTGCGGGTGTGCCTGGATCGGTTGTCGGCCGGGCATCTGGTGGTCACCACCCGGCGGGACGTCTACTGGCCGGGGCTGGCCCCCCTGGCCCTGCCGGTGCTGGATAGTGCACCCGCGCTGGATCTGATGCGCGCGATCATCGGGCAGTCCCAGCCGCTCGGCGCCGGCCAGATGGCCGACCTGGAGGCCATCGCGGCCGAGCTGGGGTATCTGCCGCTGGCTCTGGAGCAGGCGTCGGCCTACATGCGTCAGCAACGCTGCAGCCCCGCCCGCTACCTACGGCAGTTGCGTGAGGAACCCGCGCGGACGCACGCGCGGTTCCCGCAGGGCGGTGACGCCGAGCGAATCATGGCCAGGCTGTGGCACCACCATTTGAGAGCATTGCAAGATCACGACCGCCGCCACGGCCTGGCCAGTGAACACCTGCTGCGGGTGCTGACCTGCTACGCCCCCGACGACGTCCCACGCCTCCTGCTCGGCGAACTCTCGCCCGACGATTACGAGGCTGAGGGCCAGGAGAGTGATGAGGAGGGGTGGGACGAGGCGTTGGGGGTGCTGGCCTCCTACAGCATGATCACTCGGTCCGGGGTGGACGACACCGAGACGATCAGCATGCACCGGCTGTTCCAATCCGTGATCCGTCATGGCCTGGACTACGACGACCCCCGTCAGCACGCCGCCCGCCACACCGCCCTCACCTGGATACGGCAGGCGCTACCGCCCGATCCGGACTCCAACGTCAGCGGCTGGCCTGTCTGGCGCGATCTGATGCCCCACATCGGCGCATTGACCTCCTGCCACCTGCATGGGACCGAGCCCCCAGAACTCGGCAGCATCCTCAACCAGGCCACCGTTTTTACCGCGACGCAGGGCCAGCATCAGCGAGCCTATGACCTCGCCAACCGGGCGCTGGCTATCACTGAGGCCGCCTACGGCCCCGACCACCCCACCGTCGCCACCTTGCTGGGCAACCTCGCCAACAGCTTCCGCGCTTTGGGGCGTCCGGGCGAGGCGGTGCCGTTGGAACAGCGAGCGCTGGCTATCACTGAGGCCGCCTACGGCCCTGACCACCCCACCATCGCCACCTTGCTTGGCAACCTCGCCAGCGGCCTCCACGCTTTGGGGCGTCCGGGCGAGGCGGTGCCGTTGGAACAGCGAGCGCTGGCTATCACTGAGGCCGCCTACGGTCCCGATCACCCCGACCTCGCCATCCGGCTGGGCAACCTCGCCAACAGCCTCCACGCTTTGGGACGCCCGGGCGAGGCAGTGCCACTGTTTGAACGAGCAGTGGCTATCACTGAGGCCGCCTACGGTCCCGATCACCCCGACCTCGCCATCGGGCTGGGCAACCTCGCCAACGGCCTCCACGTTTTGGGGCTTCCGGGCGAGGCGGTGCCGTTGGAACAGCGAGCGCTGGCTATCACTGAGGCCGCCTACGGCCCTGACCACCCCAGCGTCGCCATCCGGCTGGGCAACCTCGCCAGCAGCTTCCACGCTTTGGGGCGTCTGAGCGAGGCGGTGCCGTTAAAACAACGAGCGCTGGCCATCACTGAGGCCGCCTACGGCCCTGACCACCCCAGCGTCGCCATCCGGCTGGGCAACCTCGCCAACAGCCTCCACGCTTTGGGGCGTCTGAGCGAGGCGGTGCCGTTGGAACAGCGAGCGCTGGCTATCACTGAGGCCGCCTACGGCCCTGACCACCCCGACCTCGCCATCCGGCTGGGCAACCTCGCCAGCAGCTTCTATGCTTTGGGGCGCCGGAGCGAGGCAGTGCCCTTGTTTGAACGAGCGCTGGCCATCGCTGAGGCGGCCTACGGCCCCGACCACCCCAGCGTCGCCATCGGGCTGGGCAACCTCGCCAACGGCCTCGGTGCTTTGGGGCGCCGGAGCGAGGCAGTGCCACTGTTTGAACGAGCGCTGGCCATCACTGAAGCCGCCTACGGCCCCGACCACCCCGACATCGCCGCGTTGCGAAGTGATCTGTCCTACGTATTGAAGATCTGAGCATGCCAGGTAGCAGGTCAAAACGACAGCATCATTAGATGCGCGATCGCTATCCTAAGGCGGGTGCTTCATGCCGCCACGCGGCTTCCGGTCGACCTCGCCTGCTCGGGCCTGGTGACCCTGCGGTCCGGGTCCACTGGGCAGCGGGATCGCGACTGATCCCCGTTGGGACGCATGATGACTGCCGATCTCCTCGCTAACGCCGCTGCTAGCAACAGCCCTGGACGACCGTGGACGGGGATGGGGTCCCGGAGGCGACGACGTCCCTCCTGAACAGGCGCCCCTGTCGTCCGTGGACGGTTGTGGACGAGGCGATTACTCCTTGTAATGAAGTGTTCGGCTGAGGCCGTGACGATTGCTGACTCCGGCATTCCCCGTATGGGCCGGGGCGATCGGCTGCCGCGGACCGACTCCGTCGGTCCTTGCCATCGGGCACCGGTGGGATCCGTGACGGCAACGCTGACGGCAACGTCGGCCACCAAGCCCACACGAAAGGCACCCCGGACGGTCGGCTGGCTCCTGGTAGCAGAGGGGGAACAGGGTGATAGCCACACCTGAAAAGCGGAAGGTCGGCATTGGCCTATCTTCGCCGGAACCCAGCCCACCGGGGGTTCCGCTGCTGCCGTCGAACGGTTTGAACCCAACAGGCAAGTGCCGCTTTTCATCGCCCTTGTCGTGTGCGAATCTCCGGTCACGGGCGAGAGGCGAGATCATGGGCGATGGCCGGTGGCGGGAACGTCGGGTAGTAGTCGCTGTGCTGGTCTCGGCGGTCATGGGGACAGCATCAGTGGTCCTCGTGGCCTTTAAGGTGGCAAATCCGTGGCTGCTTGGCACGGCGGCTGCGGTGGGCGCCGTCGCGGTGGCGGTATCTGGTGTCTGGCAGGACCGCCACAAGCGGATTGCGACTCGCCGCGACGAGGCCGAGTTCATGCTTCAAGATGGTTGTCTGGTGCTGCCCAGTGGCCGGCTGCCTAGGGTGTCGCAGATCGATGAGCCAATCAAGCTCGGTGTTCATCCGGCGATCGTGCTCGGTGATAGTGCCGCTCAGAACGCGCAGGCACCTGCGTACGTGCCCCGTGATGTCGACGTCGAGCTATGCCAGCGGCTCGCCTCGGGTGGGTTCGTCCTGCTGGTTGGGGACTCCGCCGCAGGCAAGTCCCGAACCGCTTTCGAGGCCATGCGGGCGTCTCTTCCTGATCACCTCTTGATCGCACCGCATGACCGGACTGCACTGCCGGCCGCCATCGAACGCACGCTACGAGTCAAACAAGCCGTGCTATGGCTATCGGACCTTGAACACTATCTCGGTACCGGCGGGTTGACTCGTGAGCACATCGCACGGATCAGCGGCGGAAGCGGCCATCACCGTGTCATCCTCGCGACCCTACGCAGTGCTGAACAGGTCCGGCTGACAAGCGCGTCCTCCGATGGTGAGGATGCCACTCGGCTGATCGGGCGGGAGATACGAGAGGCTTTGGAGCAGGCCGACGAGTTCCGGCTTGCCCGCATGTTCACCCTGACAGAGTTGGCGCGTGGACTTGCCCGATGCTCAGACCCGCGGATCTCATCGGCATTGGAGCACGCTGAAGAGTTCGGTGTCGCGGAGTACCTTGCGTCTGGACCGGAGCTGAAGCGGGACTACGACAACGCTTGGGACGTGGGCGTCAACCCGAGAGGTGCTGCCCTGGTCGCTGCGGCCATCGACTGCCGCCGTGCGGGATATACCAGTCCTCTACCTCGGAAATTACTCGAAGAGCTGCACGGCATCTATCTCGATGCCAGAGGCGGCCATCGACTCCGTCCTGAACTCGACGCCGACGCGTGGGAATGGGCCACCCGTCCCCGACGGGCCACAACAGCCTTGCTCTCGCCTTCACCCGATACCGACGGTGCTGTGACGGTCTTCGACTATCTCGTCGACGCCGTGCAGCAGGGCGAGGGGCCTCTGGCGCAAGTCTCCGAACCTGTTGTTCGAACCGCTCTCAACCGCGCCCAACTCGTGGTCGACGTTGAAGGGATTGCCTCGACTGCCAGCCGCCAAGGTCGTTACCTGCTTGCCGAAGCGGCATGGCGGAAAGCTCTTACGTGGCGCACTGCGATGCTCGGTGCGGAACATCCGGATACCTTGACGAGCCGTGACAGCCTGGCACTTGTCCTTTGGGGGTTGGGGCGGTTGAAGGAGGCTGAGGCCGAACACCGGACGGTGCTGGAGGCGCGCCGCCGGCTCCTGGGTGACCAGCACCCCGACACTTTGGCCAGCCGTGACAGCCTGGCACTTGTCCTTTGGGGGTTGGGGCGATTGGAGGAGGCCGAGGCCGTGAACCGGACGGTGCTGGAGGCGCGCCGCCAGTTCCTGGGTAACCAGCACCTCGACACGTTGATCAGTCGGAACAACCTGACACTTGTACTGCGGGGGCTGGGCAGGTTGGAGGAGGCTGAGGCCGAGAACCGGACCGTGCTGGAGGCCCGTCGCCAGCTTCTTGGTGACCAGCACCCCGACACGTTGATCAGTTGGAACAACCTGGCCCGTGTGTTGGCCGATCTCGGGCGGTTGGAGGAGGCCGAGGCTGAACAGCGCACGGTGCTGGAGGCGCGCCGCCGGCTCCTGGGTGACCAGCACCCGGATACGTTGATCAGTCGGAACAATCTGGGCCGTGTGCTGGCCGATCTCGGGCGGTTGGAGGAGGCCGAGGCCGAACACCGTGCCGTGCTGGAGGCACGCCGCCGCGTACTGGATGAGGACAATCCGCGCACGTTGACCAGCCGGAACAACCTGGCTCGCGTGTTGGCCGATCTCGGGCGGTTGGAGGAGGCCGAGGCCGAACACCGTGCCGTGCTGGAGGCACGCCGTCGCGTACTGGGCGATCAACACCCCGACGTCCAGCACAGTCGGACCAATCTGGGCTGTGTGCTGGCCGATCTCGGGCGGTTGGAGGAGGCCGAGGCTGAACACCGGGCGGCGCTGGAGGCACGCCGCCGACTCTTGGGCGACCAGCACCCGGATACGTTGGTCAGCCGAAACAACTTGGCCTGTGTGCTGATGGATCTAGGGAGGCTTGAGGCAGGCGAAGCGCCAGAGTGACAGCGGGGCTGACAACAACGTCCCGCACAGGGACACGCTTCGGCTGCCGTCCACGTGTGCCTGATGGCCTCGCTCGGCTGGGCAGGCGCTGGCCGAATGAAAACGGACAGTCCCATTTATCTATTTAGGTTCGGAAGTCGATCGTCTGGAATTCGAGCCTAGCTAGTCGGCGGAGTGGTGTTTAAGGAGATTTGTGCCATATATGCATTTGGCAATGTGGCCAGAGTGGCGCAGTGGGAGTCGTTTTTGCATCGATCCTAACGAGATAAGGCGTTGATCTTCCAAATGGCCTAGCCTGCCTTGTCCCTACTAGATGCGCAGGTGGATGCCATGAGCGAGCAGGCCGCACAGGCGATCGTCGGTAACGAGCAGAGCGAGGTCTCCAGGGAAGCCGTAAGCTCCCCAGCGAGGAAGCCGGTGGGGGCGCGAGCAGTTCCGAAGTGGGAGGCAGAAGCGCGGGACCGCGTTCGAGCAGCGATACGGCGCTACTCCAAGCCGCTAACCGATCTTATAGCGCGTGATGCCAACGAGGGGGACACGCGTCTGCTTATCACCGACTTCCTGTGCGCAGGACTCGGCTACGACAAATATGACGATCTCACTACGGAGTACCAGGTCAAGGGTGAATTCGCTGACTACGGTATCCGCATCGACAAGCAGCTGATCGCCTTCATAGAGGTGAAACGTTGCAGCCAGAAGCTCAACGTCAAGCACCTCCGGCAGGTGCAGATGTACGCCGTGAACGAGGGCGTTGAATGGATGGTCCTGTCCAACGGGCAAGTGTGGCAGGCGTACCACATGACCGCCGGCCTCCCCGTGGTGATCGACCTAGCTCTCGAAGTGGACCTGCTCAGTGACGCCAGCTTGAGCGTCAAGACGGACGCACTCTTTTACTTGACCAAGGAGGCGTTCAAGCGCCGCTTGATCGATGATCTGTGGAGGGCTCGCGCGGCAACGTCCCCGAAGTCCCTGGCTCAGGTGCTTCTCTCCGACGTGGTGACAGACGCCGTACGCAAGGAACTGCGACGTCAGACGAACCATAATGCCGATGTCGGCGAGATCCATCGCATCCTGCGCAGTGAGGTACTTCGGCCGGAGACCTTGCTTTGACGCGTGATCTGATGGCGCGGCGCGGAGGTTGATGATCGTGCTAACGCGGATGCTAACAACCGCTCTGGACAACCCCGGATACTTCTGGACTGGGAACGCTCCAGGAAGGGCTCTGAGCAGGTGTCCGTGACGGCGGCGGACGCCTGTGGACATTCTCGAAGTCCCTTGTAAACAGAAGGTCAGGGGTTCGATTCCCCTTGTCGGCTCCGTAACCATGACCGTCGAAGTCGAACACGACCCGGCCGCACCCGGCCAAGGCAGCGGAGCCATCTGGACGGGAACCAGCACCACCGCCGTCCCCTCCGGTAACTACACCGGCGTCGCCATCCCCTCGGGCAAGCTAACCAACGGCTGGAAAGTCCGCTGGCGCGCCCGCGCCACCGCAGCTGGCGTCAACGGCGCCTGGACCACCTGGCACGCCCTGACCATCGCCGTCTCCAGCGTCGCTCCGGCCGCCGTGCGAACCGGAGTGGCCCTGACCTCGGACCCGAACACCAGCGGCCCGTTCGACTACCAGCGCATGAGCCCCGCGGACTGCAACGCGGAGCGGCGCAAGTCACCGCGCCCCTGGCATGGATTCGGATGGACTGTCCTGCGGCCCTACACCGGTTGCTACAGCCGGATCGCCGGATGGGGCGACTGGGAAGTCGACCAGCTCACCGGGATCCCGACGTCAGAGTGCCCGAAGTCCGAAGGCGTCAGGATGACGGTCAACGTCATCATGTACACCAACCTCGGCACCAAGAAGGGCGAGCCGGTCGTCCACGGGGAGAATGACCGCGAACTGCAGGCCTGGGACATCAGCATCTGGATCGACATCACTGAGCTCATCGTCATGGACTCCAACTGCAACCAGACGAACATGCTCGACGGGCGCAACATCACAGTCAGAGTGGAGGCCGTGGGCTCCGACAACGCCGACTGCAACCAGATCAAGGGCCCTGCAGGCGGGAAGCGGGTCGCTCCCATCGGGGACTTCAAGCGAAGCGGCAACGGCCGGACCGCCTGGATCTTCCGATCCGAGGGCACCAGGTGGGGCAACTGCACCCTGCGACCCAAGCTCTACCCCGGCGTGAGCGTCGACTTCCTCGATCCGGAGCCGTTCAAGCTCTGGCACCACCTCGGAACCGAGCAGATCCCCACCCGCCCGAAGGGCGACTTCCCGTTCGTCGCCCGCTGCGACAGCATCCGCCTCTCCTATCCGGTGCCCAAGGCCAATGGGCAGCCCGGAAACGACTGGATCGGCTACTCCGGCGGGTGTCGAATTCTGGGTGCGGACCGCGTCTACACCATGTACGCGGACGACCCGTTCCGTAGTGAGGTAGCAAGGCACATCAGGGACGCCTTCCAAAACCCGCAGGCGACCGATCCAAAGCTGGACCGGAACGGCAATCCGATCACCAAGAGCTTCCCCGGCAACTATGACGTGATACCCAGACCGCCCCTGACCAGACGGGCGAGAAACGGGCGCGCACCCGACGGCCCTCTCCTCAACTCGAAGAACCGCACGCAGATGACCTGGTACTGCCCGAACCTCCCCGGGGCTGGCCCGGGCAAGCAGTGCGACGAGTGTCCGTTCGCCTCCACCAACCAGGCGATCGGTGTCGAAGGCCAGCTCATCAACAACGTCTGGACGCCCACCTTCAACGCCTCACTTCGTCAGGTGAGCACCGACCACAACCAAGCCGCAGGACGCGACCTGGCGGCTTTCTACGCCCGCTACCGCGTCTTCACCTCTGGCCAGCTCGAAGGCGGCGCGGGCAACTGGCCGTCCAATGCCTTCTGGGTCAGAATCCGCAACGGCGCACCACCGTCATAACGTCATAGCCGGGAGAGGGCCTCGCCCTCTCCCGGCTCCTCCACCATCAGAAGGTGAGCATGCAGTCGCCGACGCACCTGCACGATCTCCTAATCTCAACCATCTTCACCGAGGGACTCGATGACGAGATGGACCTCTGGACGCTGGGATTCAGCGCCCTCTGGGTCAAAGGAATGGATCGCGACGCCGTCGCCGAGGCATTCTCCCTGGACCTCGTCACCAGCACGCCGAGCCACCTGAACGAATTGCTCGACAACAGTGAGGAAGGCGGGCCCACCTGGGTGGGCGAGGCCGGAGAGTGGACCTGCATCATTCCGGGGCCGACCGACGACGACTTCCTGCTGCCGTTGACCGCGGGCGGGCGGGAGGCGCTCTGCTTCAGCATGGATATGGGCGGCCATGACCATTTCAAGTATCTGAAGGACGGGGAGGTGGTTGTCGCCTTCCAGCCCACCTGGCCCGACCCCGTGCACGGGAGCGATCCGCACGCGCTCGACCACCTCATGGAAGGGCTGCGCTTCCAGACCAGCGGCGGCGACGTCATCGAGGATCGCGTGGACGAGGGCGAGAGCATCAGCTCCGTCCTGACGCTGATCGGCCGGATCACGGGGACGGACATCGCCGCTGACTGGCTTGAGGCGACGCACTCGCTCGTCTACCCTCGCTAGTGCGTTGACCACGATGGTTCAGTCTGGGCAGCGGCTTCCTTCGGAACTGGACCTTGCGGAGCAGTACGGCATAGCCAGAATGACCGTTCGCCGTGCGATGAAGGAGCTACGCGAGCGCGGCCTGATCCGGAGCGTTCATGGCAAGGGCACCTACGTTCAGCAGCCCGCCCCTCCTGAAGACGCCGACGGGTGACGGTTGCTGTACAGCAACCCGTACAGCAACGCCGACTTACCTGATCACATGAAGACGGACTGACCCTGCTGCTCGGATACCCCTGAGCGTGATCCACCAGGCGCTTGCCCTGCCCTTGTAAACAGAAGGTCAGGGGTTCGATTCCCCTCGTCGGCTCTGCAAGCGAAAGGCCCCTGAGCAGGCATTACGCCGTCAGGGGCCTTCTGCTTTCCGACCTTCAACCGGTGTCTTCGGTGCCTTTGGGAGCCACCGGGGTCTGTTCGCCCAGGAGAGCGCTGGAGATGGCTTCCGTGGTCGCGCGCCGGTCGTCCTCCAGCAGGTGGCCGTAGACGTCCTTAGGCACGCCGCTGCACGTCGTGTCCGAAGTTCTCGGCCACGCCAGCATCTCGATCACATGGGCCAACATGCCCTGCCACAGGGTCCCCATTTTGGGCCACGGTGAGCTTGTAACCTGTCGTCGGCCAGCGTCGCGATCACGCTCCCGGCCGCAGGAGTGCGCATGAGTGCCGTGAACGAAACTCCAATAGCGATCGGGGATTTCTGCACAATAGGTACACATCAGCCCGGCGGAATCGCCACCAGCGAAAGTTAAGATCGCGCGGTGGACACAACCAGCGATCTTCCTGATGCGTCTCGCCAGCGTGCTCCCACGAACGTCGGCGGCGGGGACTGGGCGACGTTCGCCGTATTGCTGGGGCTCGGAACGATTTATGCGACGAGTGTTCCCGGGTGGCATTTCATGTGGCTCATGCTCGTCGGTGTCGGTTGGCTGTTGTTTGGCGTCACCTGGTTGATCGTGCTCGGTGTCGCCCTTGTCAGGCGGGCAAGGCTAGTCGCATTGCGTCGTAACTGGATGTTCTGGGCCGTGCCGCCCCTGGTCGTGGCGTTGGTCGGCTCTCTGGTCTACGTCGGTGCGCCGTTCAGGATGCGTTTCGAGTTGTCACGCAGCAGCCTCGACCACTTCGCGAAGACGGTGTCGGAGGGGACGCCGCCGGGGAAGCGAAATTGGATCGGCCTGTATCCCGTCGAGTACCTTGAAGGATCCCGCCGGGCCTTCGGCTTCATGATCGAGGACACGGGTTTCTTCGGAAGTTACGGCTTCGCCTGGAGTCCGAATGGCGAGCCGGACATCGACGCGCCAGGCTACTACCGCCACTTCGACGGCCAGTGGTACCTCTGGATCGACGATTGACAGACGATTCGTCCGTCTCGGGCACCCAGGTGCTCGCCAAGGCATGGCCGGGTCGGCGAGGTGGTTTCTTGGCCTTGCTGGGAGCCACCTTGGGAGCCATCCGAATGGACGATCATAAACTGGACTGACAGATCTGAACGGCCAGGCCCTTGGCGACCAGCAGAACGGACGATTCTGAAGATCGTTTGGGGGCCTTGTAATCAGGAGGTCAGGGGTTCGTTCTCATCGTCGGCTCTGCAGCTCAAAGGCCCTTCGGGATGATCTCGGAGGGGCTTTCTGATCTCTGTGCGGCAGGGTTGTGCAGCAACGTGATCTTTCGACGACGGGAGTCCCGGTGGCAGCGACTCGGATGCTCACGTTCGCCATGTGGCGTGACGGCCGTTGCTTGGGTCTCCAAGGGTTGCTCATGTCTCTTGGGCCCCTGATCGAGACCTACGAGTGGCGACTGACGATCGACTGGATGATTCCCGAGATCGAGATACCCGGAGACGTGTGGCTGGCGACGGACCAGGTTCTCCAGCTGTTCGAGTCTGAGCCACAGCTTGTGGATGGAGAGGCGGAGGGGCGCAGGGCCGGCTCATTGACAGCTGATGTTCGCCTTCGAGCCTTCGACAGCGGTTCGTGGGATGTCCAGACGGCGAGGCCGGACGTTGCGGGGAGGATCGGTGAGATCTACCCGGATGCGGTTGAACTCGACAACTGGTGAAGCCCGCCTCCGCCGCGCCGCCCCGGTGAAGGCGTACAGGCGATGCTCTTGTAGGAGCGCGCGGACTTGAGTCGGGGGCCAGGTCATGCCTGGCAGCAGCATGTTGTGCCAGTGACCGGCGACCGCTTGACCAGGTGGACGATCGCAGGGCCTTATGACTGGCTTCCCCCTGCAAGTGGTGGGATCAGAGTCCGAGGGGGTGTGTGGAGAGCCAGTCGGTGTGCGCGGTCTTCAGGGCGTCTCGTTCTTGTGGGCTGGCCAGGATGACGTCGGCGCCGCCGTCGTAGGGGTGGTAGAGGCGTCGCAGGTCGATGTCCATGATGATGACGCCGGCACACTCGTCGTCGGCGACCGCCAGCAGCAGGGGATCCACGCTTCCTGGCTTCCAGCGTCGCTCGCTGACGTGTAGGTGCATGGTCCCGCCGGGATCGTCGTCGTCGTCCTCGCGGAGCCTGGTCCATGGGCGTGAGCCAGGGTTGAGGGCGTGCGGATCGGTGGGGGAGAACACCTCGACGCCTTCATCGGGGACGAAGCTCATGGTCACGATGTGGACGAGGTGGTCGGCGAACAGCTCCGTGAGCACGGTGTTGTGGCGGCCGAGCAGGATCTGGTACTCGGCGGCGGTGTCGGCGTACCGCTTGGATTCCGGCAGGCTGTGAAAGCGCACCCAGCGGTCCCGATCGCAGTGAAGCTGGTGAGCGATCGGGGGGCTGTCCGGCCAGCGCGACCACCACAATGCCGACAGCTCGGGTAAGTCAGGGTTCGGGAGCTCTCGGAAAGGCACTCGCCCAGGGTAGAGGCTGACAACCTCACGGCACGATCTTGTTGTCGCCGGTGCCGACAGCTGTTCTGGACGGTCATGGATGGCTGTCACCGCCGGTCCCCTCTCGGGATTCGGAAGAGGCCTTTTGGACCTCTGTGTGGCGGTGAGGTCTCGGGTGTCCCTGGGGCTGGCGCCTAACGCGGTGGCGGAGGTGGACGACTTGTGCGTTGAAGGTGCGGGACTCGGCCAGTTCGAGATTCACCCGGCGTTCGTGATGGGGGAAGAACGGCATGCCGCCGCCGACCAGTACCGGGTAGATCCTGGTCACGTACTCGTCGATCAGATCTGATGCGGCTGCCTCGACGGCGAGGGGCGCGCCGCCGATCGCGATGTTGCCGTTCGCCGGCTCGGCACGCAGCCGCTTGATCTCCTCCGCCAGGCCGCCGGAGGCCAGGCGGGCGTTGCCCTGCACCGCCGACAGGGCGGTGGAGAAGACCACCTTGGGGAGGCGCGTCCAGAGTGCGGCCCACTCGAGCCTCGCGTCGTTGAGCGATGGATCCTGGTCGGCGGTCTCCCAGTACAACATCGTCTCGTACAGGCGTCGTCCCAGCAGGTAGACGCCGACCTTCCGGATCTCGTCGATGTGGGAGCGGAAGACCTCCTCGTCGGGCTCCGTCCAGTTGAAGTCGCCGTCCGGGCCGGCGATGTGGCCGTCGAGTGAGATGTTCATCGAATAGGTCACGCTGCGCATCGGGAGTCATCCTTGGTGGCGGGTTCGACAGTACGACTGCCGGACGCCGCAGAAATCATCGTGGCTCACAGACGATGGTTCGCCTGGCGTGCGTTCGATGCTCGGCTGCGTGGCTCGGGCGAGGGACGCCGACTACTGAATCCAGTTCGCTGATCAGGGCGGCCTCCAGCATGCGTCCCAAGTAAGGCCGTTTGGGTGCCCAGAATTCTGGGCCTGAACGCGAAGGGAGTCGCTTCGTGATTCGAGGGGCTGTTCTGTCACTTGTGGGTGACGACTCCGACAGGTGTCTCGTTAGAGTGTTAGCCCTGAGTCGCTCTCCCCGTTGTGAGGACATGCATGGCGGACGAACCCGCTAGACCCCGACGGCTGACTGTCTACGCCGAGGCCGCTGCTGTCCTGGCCCTCGTCGTCGCGATTGTCGGCGTGGTGGTCGCCGTCCTCGCCCTTCAGCACGACAAGGATGTCGCCTCCGGGAATTCGACGGCGACTCCCGCGGTGACGGTCACTCAGTATGTTCGGAATACGCCCGGCCAGGACCCGGACGAGGCCGGCTCGTCCTCATCGGGTTTCTGGGGTGTGACCGGGATCGTGGTGCTGACCATATTGAGTGGTCTCGTCGCCGGAGTGTTCGTTTTCATGTCCTGGGAAAATCTCGTCTCGGACGTCGGATCCTTCCTTGCCACGGCGGTGGTCGTAGGAGGTCACGCCTTCGTACTCTCCCTCCTCGGCCTTACGGTGGTCTGGGCGGTGATCGTGGCCGTGGTGTTCGGGGCGATCGGATTCTTGGCCAACGTGTTCGCCGCCTAGCGAGAGCCTCGGGGCGACATGCCGATGCCGTACGCGGACTCCTACGCGGCGCGGCCGTGGGGTCAGGCGCCTGCGGCGGGTGGGCGGTCGAGGGTTACGCCGAAGTGTTCGCGGTACGCCTGCAGCAGTTCGTTCTCGTTCAGGATGCGTTCGGCGCGTTCGCCCTGGCGGGTGACGATCAGTTTGCGCCCGCTGATCGTCGTACGCCCCTCCGCCGTACGGATCGAGCACACCGGCGACCGGGTGAAGTGGGAGTCCGGCGAGGTGGACTGCCACCAGCAGGTCGGTACGAAGTCGGCCAGCTCGTACGGCCTCGCGGTCAGCCGGTACCCGGGCTCCCCGTTGTACAGCACGTCGAGGTCGCCCTGGTCACCGGGAGCGGGGACGATCCGGAACACGCCCACCGGGTCCTTCTGCTCGCCGCGCTCCCTGAGCCGCAGCGGTTCGTCGGCGAAGTCGCCGAAGCCGACGTCCACCAGCCACGGCTCGTCGAGGTCGACGCGGAGCGCGAGGTGGTCGAACAGCGGCCCTGGCCGGCCGCCCCCGAACACGCGGGCCGCCAGCAGCGTCACCCGGTAGCCGAGGGCGGTCAGCAGCGCGGCGAACAGGCCGTTCTGCTCGTAACAGAAGCCGCCGCGGCGGCGGGTGACCAGCTTGTCGAACAGCGCGTCCGGTTCGAGGGAGATCGGCTCGCCGAGGTGGATGCTCAGGTTCTCGAACGGCACCGCCTTCAGGTGCGCGAGCTGCAGGTTTCGGAGACCGTGGACATCCGGCGGCACCGGCCGGGACGCTCCGAATCTGTCCAAGTAGCGCACGACTTGCGACTCGTCCATGACGTACAGGAAACCATGTCTCGCCTGCGCGCGCCCGGCAGATGGCGCGGGCTCAGCCCCGTACGGCGCACAGCAGCCGGTTGTTCCCCCGCTGCCACAACGTGCCGATCTCGCCGAATCCGGCCTTGGTCAGCGCGCCGACGTGGTGCTCGACCAGGTGGGACTCGGAACCGTTGTGGGACGCGCCGGCCGTGGTGCGCTCCTCGTTGAGGTCGGCGAAGGCGGGGTCGGCGGCGATGGCCTCCCACCAGGCGCGCCAGTCCTCGGGGCGGCGGTCGGCGAAGACCCGGTCGGTCTCGCGCTGGTGCACCGCGTGCTCCAGCCGGGCCAGGGCGGGGGAGGAGGAGTCCATGTGGTCGCCGTTGAGCAGCACCCCGCCGGGGCGCAGCACGCCGGCAAGCTCCGCGTACGTCTCCTGAAGCTCCTCCGGTGAGATCCAGTGCAGCGCGGTCGTGCTGACGGCGGCGTCGGCGGGACGGTCGAGGCCGAGCGCCCGCGTCCACCCGCCGGTGCGCAGGTCGGCGGAGACGAATCGCAGCCCGGGGTAGGCCGCGCGCCCGAGCGCCAGCAGCAGCGGGTCGGCGTCGACGGCGATCACCGTGGCGCCGGGAAGGCGTTCGAGCAGCCGGGCGGACAGCGACCCGGGCCCGCACCCCAGGTCGATGACCACGGGATCGGGACGCCCCAGGGCCTCGACAGCGTCGATCAGCGCGGTGAAACGGGCCTCCCGGTCGGGGAGGTAACCCTCCTGCTGGCGGTCCCAACGATCGATCCATTCCAGCGCGATTTCGTGAGTGAGCACCACGATCTCCCTGTAACTGTCATCTATGATTTGGGCAGTCACAACATAGAGCGCGAAGGTGTAACTGGTCAAGTGGATTACAACAGTCACACGGATTTGATCGTCCGGGTCGCGGTGGCGCTGGTCAACGCGCTCACGCCGGGCGAGCGGCGGGGACGCGAGTTCCCCGTTCCGGCCGACCTCGTCGCGGCCGCCTCGGAGGCGCTGGACAGCGTCTACCCCAACCATCGCGACCTCGCCGAGCAGGAAGCCGCCGAGCTGGCCGAGGTGGCGGCCCGGCTGCGCGAGGTGTTCCGCGGGGTGGCCGACGGCGACGCCGACGCCGCCGCGCTGGCGACCAACGCGCTGCTGGAGGAGAGCAGGGCCAGGCCGATGCTCGAACGCCACGACGGCGAGCCGTGGCACCTGCACTTCCACGGCCCCGGCGGCTCGCTGGCGGCCGACTGGGCGGCGAGCTGCTCGACCGGGCTCGCGATCGTGCTCGGCAGCGAGTTCGCCGACCGCCTCGGCGTCTGCACTGCCCCTCACTGCGACCGCGTCTACGTGGACGTCTCCCGCAACGGCACCCGCCGGTTCTGCTCCACGGCCTGCCAGAACCGCGTCAAGACCGCGGCCTTCCGCGCCAGGACGCGAACGGAGTGAGTCAGGTCAGCACCCGGATCGGCGTGCCGTCGAGGTAGGCGTCGATGTCCTGCACGGCGTCCCGGAAGTACGTCTCGTAGTTGCCGCCGGTGACGTACCCGAGATGAGGGGTGGCCAGCACGTTGGGCAGCCTGCGCAGCTCGTGCCCGGCGGGCAGGGGCTCGGTCTCGAACACGTCGAGCCCGGCTCCGGCGATCAGCCCCTCGCGCAGCGCCGCCGCCAGGGCGTCCTGGTCGACGATGGCCGCCCGCGAGGTGTTGACCAGGTAGGCGCTGGGCCGCATCAACGACAACTCGCGCCGGCCGACCAGCCCGCGGGTACGCTCGCCCAGCACCAGGTGGACGGAGACGACGTCGGACTCGGCGAACAACTCCTCCTTGGTGGCCAGCCGCACGCCCAGCTCGTCGGTACGGGCCCGGGTGAGGTGCCGGCTCCAGGCGATCACGTTCATGCCGAACGCCTGCCCGATGCGGGCCATCTGCGACCCGATCTTGCCGAGGCCGAGCAGCCCGAGCGTGCTGCCGTGCAGGTCCATGCCGACCGTGCTCTGCCACGGGCCGTCGGAGCGCATCGCCGCGGCCTCGGGCAGCAGGTGGCGGGCCAGGCCGAGGATGAGCGCCCAGGTCAGCTCGGCCGGCGGGGTCGAGGCGCTGCCCGTGCCGCACACCGTGACGCCGCGGGCGCGGGCGGCGTCGAGGTCGACGGAGGCGTTGCGCATGCCCGTGGTGATCAGCAGGCGCAGCCGGGGCAGCCGCTCGAACACCTCCGCCGTGAACGGCGTGCGCTCCCGCATGACAACCACGATCTCGAAGTCGGCGAGGGCCGCCACCAGCTCGTCGTGGCCGGTGAAGTGGGCGCGGAAGCTCGTGGCACGGACCCGCGACCAGTCGGCCAGCCCGAGGGCCACACCCTGGTAGTCGTCGAGGACGGCGCAGCGCAGCATGATCCGAGATCCTACGCCGCGGTCCCCCTGCTCCAGCTCCCCGGCGGGGCCGGGGAGCTGGAGCCCGTTCATTCGGCGGCGGGCTGTCGCGCCGCTTCGCGTGGAGCGGCCAGCCGTTCTGCCTCGTGGTGCAGCGCCAGGACCAGGATCAGCTCCAGGTCGAGCTCCTCCAGGTCCGGCGCCGCCAGACCGTCAAGGACGCGCATGGTGGGCCTCCCTGAACAAGTGACGTCTCAGATGTCACAGAGGTTCACATCCATCTGAAACGTTCTCAGGGCCGGCCCCGCGGACCGGGATGGCCAAACGCCATTCCGGCCCGGAAGTACGGAATTATCCCAGACAAATCATCAGGCAACTCCCGGCAATCCGGAATTGCGGTTCAACTCCATCTCCATCTGCATCGCCAGAATCTCCTGCCGCTCCTCGTTGATCCTTCGGCAAAGCGTGACATATGCGGTCAGAACCTTCGAGTACGAGGCTCGGGCCTCCTCCAGTTGGCCGCGCAGCCGTTCGATGCGGTCGGGGTCGGCGATCTCCGCGGACTCCGCCTCGACCAGCAGCGAACGTGCCTCGTCGACGATCTCCTCCGCCCGCATCCGCGTACGTCGCAGCATCGCCGAGCACTGGAAGAGCTCCGCCAGACGTACTGAGGAACGAGTGAACTCGGACTTGCTCATGGCCGTGCCGCCCGCCCAGTGCCAGCGAAGATTCGATCCCATTCCCGCCACCTTCCCGGTCAAGGTTGCCTAACTGTAGACGTCTGTACCTCGCCGGAGGATCACGTCAAGGCCCGGCGGAGTAGGTCCCTGCTCCCGGCGGAGAGTTTTCTTCCTCTGGCGGGTCGAAGATTTTCCACTGAAACTCATTCGGTCCCTGCTGAATGTGCTGATTGCAGCCGTGTGCGCGGCCTATCCGAGGAATGCAACGAATCGCCTGGGTCGAGAATTGGATGCCGACGAAGACCGCCGATCGGCCCCCACGGCGGCGCGCGTTCGTCACATACTGAAACCGGATGGCGGCGCAACGTGACTCTGAGGTGACGACAGTGGTGGCGATGTCGGTGGCGGGGAACAGCGGCGAGACGGTCGACGTCAGCGTCGTCATCCCGGTGCACAACTGCCGTCCCTATCTGGACAGGTGCCTCACCTCGGCGCTCGTGCAGCGGGTGAAGAAGGAGATCATCGTCGTGGACGACGGCTCCACCGACGGCGGCTCCGAACTCCTCGACCTGTACGCCGCCTACCACCCGTCCACCGTCAGGGTGATCCACATCGCCGGCTCCGGCGGCGCCGGCCGCCCGCGCAACGTCGGCCTCGACCACGCCACCGGCCGGTACGTCTTCTTCTGCGACGCCGACGACCACCTCGGCCCAGAGGCGCTGGCCCGCATGGTCGCCATGGCCGACAGGAACGGCTCCGACATCGTGCTGGGCAAGATCGTCGGCCACGGCCGCCGGGCCCCCGCCTCGATGTTCCAGCACAACGCCGAACGTCTGACCCTCGCCGACAGCAACGTCTACAACAGCCTGAGCTGCTTCAAGCTGTTCCGGCGGGACATGGTCGAGCGGCACGGCATCCGTTTCGCCGAGGACATGCTCGTCGGCGAGGACATCATGTTCACCGCGCACGCCTACTGCCACGCCGGCGTGATCTCCGTGGTCGCCGACTACGACTGCTACCACCTGGTCTCCAGACCCGACGGCAGCAGCATCATGCAGCAGGATGGCAGCAGGGACCCGGTCGCCTGGCTGTCCATGATCCGGCGGCCCATCCGCCTCATGGCCCGGCACGTCGAGCCCGGCCCGCTGCGCGACCACCTGCTGCGCCGGCACTTCAGGCTCGACGCCTTCACCCAGCTCGGCACGGTGCTCCTGGAGAGCGACGAGGTGCGCCGCAAGGAGATCGCGCAGGAGGTCGCGGACCTGTGCGACGAGTGGCTGACCCCCGGCGTGCTGGCCCGGCTCAACACCATCGACAAGCAGCGGGTGGCCTCGCTCGGCGACGTCGAACGCCTGGTCCGGCTGGCCCGTATCGAGGGCGCCACCGTACGGCGGCGGCTGACCGCGCTGCGCTGGGACGGCGACCACCTGGTCGTGACCGGCACGGCCGGGCTGGAGGGCATCAGGCGGGACGACGGCGTGGCCCTGGTGCTGCGCGCCCGCAACGACCCGCGCAGCGAGCTGATCCTGCCTGCCGAGCGGCACGGCGCGGAGTTCACCGCGCGCGTGGACGCCGCCTCGCTCGCCTCCGGGGTGTGGGACCTGCGGGTCGCGGTCGAGCTGGAGGGCGTCATCCGCCACGGCAGGCTGGGCGCCGACCGCGAGAACGGCGTCACCAGGCCGCTGCCCCGCCTGATCGGCGGCGTCGTGACGTTGCCGTACTTCACCAGGGACAACGGCAACCTGAGCATCGACGTCGGCGGGCACCTCGTCGCCGTGCCGGGCACGGTCCGGCTGATCAGGACCCGGTGGTCGCTCGGCTACCGGTTCCTCGTGGACGGCGAGGTCAGCGTGGTCGGGACGGTTCCCGAGTGCGAGGCGGTCCGGCGGATCGTCTGGCGCGAGCGGGAGACGGGCCGCGAGCGCGCCGAGCGTGTGTCGCCGCTGCCCGGGGGCGGGTTCGCCGCCAGGCTGCCGCTGGGCCGGTTCCCGCCGGGCACCTGGGACGCCTATCTGGAGCTCGACCTGGGCGGGCCGCCGGTGCGGTTGAGGATCGAGACCGACCCGGAGACGGTCGCCGGGCCGCTCAAGTGGATGGGCGCGGCGCTGCTGCGCAGTGTGCGGCCGTACGCGACCTCGGGCAAGGGGCGGCTGAGCACGGTCGTGCAGCGGCTGACGCCGCGGTCGATCGTTAAGAGGATTCTGGCGTAATTGCCATCTATGTGCAGGTGCAAGACGATGCCTTAAAGTGAGGAGGGTTTGTCCGTCCTTCTGGAGGCGCTTGCCGTGCACGTACCCGATGGCTTCTTCAACGCAGCTACATCCGTCTCCGCCGGGGCGGTGGCGGCCGCCGGCGTCGCGGTCTGCCTGAGGGGCGCCCGGCGCGAGCTGGACGACCGGACCGCGCCCATGGCGGGGCTCGTGGCGGCCTTCATCTTCGCGGTCCAGATGCTGAACTTCCCCGTCGCGGCGGGGACCAGCGGCCACCTGCTGGGCGGCGCGCTGGCGGCGATACTCGTCGGCCCCTACACAGGGGTGCTCTGCATGGCCGTGGTGCTCCTGGTGCAGGCGGTGTTCTTCGCCGACGGCGGACTGACCGCGCTGGGCGTCAACATCACGATCATGGGCATCGTCACCGTGCTGGTCGGCTGGGGGGTCTTCCGGCTGGTCAGCGCGCTGGTCAAGGGCAAGGGCGGGGTGACGCTCGGGGCGTTCCTGGGGGCGCTGATCTCGGTGCCGGCCTCGGCGCTGGTGTTCTCGCTGTTGTTCTGGGTCGGCGGCACCGCGCCGATCGAGGTCTCGGCGGTGGCCGCGGCCATGGGCGGCGTGCACGTGCTGATCGGCATCGGCGAGGCGCTGATCACCGCCACCACCGTCGCCGCAGTCCTGGCCGTACGTCCCGACCTGGTGTACGGCGCCCGCGGGCTGGCCAAGCCGCTGGTGCTCAAGGGAGCCGGGGGCGACACCACGACCGTGGGCGAGGAGGCGCCGGTCGCCAGGCCGCGCGCGCTCAAGCCGTTCCTGCTGGGCGGGGTCGGGCTGACGCTGGTGCTGGCCGGGATCGTGTCCTTCTTCGCCGCCTCCGACCCCGACGGGCTGGAGGCCGTGGCCGAGAACAAGGGCTTCAGCGGCCAGGCGGCCGACCACGCGTTCGGGTCGTGGGCGCTGGCCGACTACGGTGATGTGGGCGGAATCCCGGTCGGCGTGGCCGGGATCGTCGGCGTCGGGCTCGTGCTGCTCATCGCCGGGGGCGTGGCGTTCGCCGCGCGGAGCCGTACGAGCGTGCAGGTCTGATCAGTGAAGGACGGTGAGTGAAGGTGGGCGCGGGGCATCGGCACGATCTCTACCTGCCGGGCGACTCTCCGGTCCACCGGCTGCCGCCGCAGTGCAAGCTGCTCGCCGTCTTCGCCTTCGCCGTCGTCGTGGTGGCCACGCCGCGGGAGCGTTTCTGGGCGTTCGCGGTCTACGCGGTGCTGCTCGGGGGCGTCGCGGTGGCCGCGCGGGTGCCGTTCGGGCACGTGCTTCGGCGGATGGTGATCGAGTTGCCGTTCGTGTTGTTCGCGTTCCTGATCCCGGTGATCGGGATGGGGGAGCGCACGACGGTGCTGGGGGTCTCGCTGAGCGTTCAGGGCCTTTGGGCGGCCTGGAACATCCTGGTCAAGGCCACGCTCGGCGTGATCGCCTCGATCCTGCTCGCGGCCACCACAGAGCCGCGGGTCATCCTCGCCGGGGCGCAGCGGCTGCGGCTGCCCAGCCTGCTGGTGCAGATCGCCATGTTCATGCTCAGGTACATGGACGTGATCGTGGGGGAGATGCGGCGGATGCGGGTGGCGCGGGAGTCGCGCGGGTTCGAGGCGCGCAACTTCCGGCAGATCCCGGTGATCGCACGTTCGGCCGGGGCGCTGTTCATCCGTTCGTACGAGCGGGGTGAGCGGGTGCATCTGGCGATGTTGAGCCGCGGATACTCCGGACGGATGCCGATGATTCAAGATATTTCGGCATCTGTCGGGCAGTGGGGGGCCGCGCTCGCCCTGCCCGTCGTGGCACTCGCGGTATTGGGACTCTCATGGTGAACTCTCTGGAGGTCAGCGAGCTGGCCTACGCCTACCCCGACGGCACGCAGGCCTTGTTCGGCGTGAACCTGTCGATCGGCCGCGGCGAGCGGGTGGCCCTGCTCGGCCCCAACGGCGCCGGCAAGACCACCCTCGTCATGCACCTCAACGGCATCCTGACCGCCGGGCACGGCAGCGTGGCCGTGGGCGGCGTCCCGGTGCGCAAGGACACCCTCAAAGAGGTCCGGCAGCGTGTCGGCCTGGTCTTCCAGGACCCCGACGACCAGCTCTTCATGCCCACGGTCAGGGACGACGTGGCCTTCGGCCCGGCCAACGCGGGGCTCGGGGGCGAGGAGCTGGACCGCGTGGTCCGGACCGCGCTCGACCGGGTCGGCATGCTGGAGGCCGCCGACCGGCCGCCGCACCACCTGTCGTTCGGGCAGCGGCGCAGGGTGGCGGTGGCCACGGTGCTGGCGATGGAGCCGGAGATCCTGGTGCTCGACGAGCCCTCCTCCAACCTCGACCCGGCCGCCCGCAGGGAGCTGGCCGAGATCCTGCGTTCGCTGGACGTGACGGTGCTCATGGTCACCCACGACCTGCCGTACGCGCTGGAGTTGTGCGAGCGTTCGCTGATCCTTTCGGGAGGCGTGATCGCCGCCGACGGCCCCACACGAGACCTGCTGACCGACACGGACCTGCTGGCCAGACACCGCCTGGAACTCCCGTACGGCTTCGCCGTCCCCACCGGGTGATGCGATTAGTCCGGTCTGGTCCACATGCATCCGGCTCTTCGTAGTTTGTGCATGCCCGCTATCCGGGGATGTCGAAGTACAGTGGCTCATCGAGGAGGGGCCAAATGAAGCTGCGGCTTGCGCGACACGCCCTGGGTGACGCCGTGGTGGTGGCCGTTGAGGGGGAGCTCGATCTGTTCACCGCACCGTTCCTCCGCGACGAGGTACGCGACGCCATCAAACAGGACAGCGCCAGGCTCGTGCTCGACCTGCAGCAGCTGTCGTTCATGGACTCCAGCGGTCTTTCAGTGCTGATCGAGGCCTGGCGGCTGGCCACCGGAGAGGGCGGTGGGGTGTCCCTGGCCGCGCCCCAGGCGCCCGTGGCGCGCATCCTGCGGACCACGGGGCTCGACCGGCGGATCAAGGTGTACTCCGACGTCGACAGCGCTGTGGGGGAGATTTAACCCGCCCCGAGTAGAACTTCATTCGGTTGGCGCGTTAGGGTCCGGGATATGGACGTCAACGGATCTGCAGCAATCATCTCCGGCGGTGCCAGCGGCCTCGGTGAGGCCACGGCCCGTGAGCTCGCCCGAGCGGGCGCCACCGTGGTCATCGCCGACCTCAACGAGGAGCGCGGCAAGGCCGTCGCCGACGAGCTCGGCGGCGTGTTCGTCAAGACGGACGTGTCGGACGACGATCAGGTGCAGGCGGCCGTCGACGCGGCCGTGGCCACGGGCAAGCCGCTGCGCGTCGTGGTCAACAGCGCGGGCATCGGCTGGGCCGAACGTACGGTCAACCGGGAGGGCAAGCCGCACAACCCGGCCACGTACCGCAAGGTGATCGAGGTCAACCTGATCGGCACGTTCAACCTCATGCGCATCGCCGCCGCCGCCATCGCCGCGACCGAGCCGGTCGACGCCGACGGCCAGCGCGGCGTCGTGATCAACACCGCCTCCGTGGCCGCCCTGGAGGGCCAGACCGGCCAGCTCGCCTACTCGGCCTCCAAGGGCGGCATCGTGGGCATGACGGTGCCCGCGGCCCGCGACCTGGCCGCGATCGGCGTACGCGTGAACACGATCTGCCCGGGCATCATCGACACCCCCATCTACGGCTTCTCCGGCAACGCCGAGGAGTTCAAGGCCAAGCTCGTGGCCCCGGTGGTCTTCCCCAAGCGCATGGGCCGGGCCGACGAGTTCGCCCACCTGGTCCACTCGCTCGTCCAGAACGACTACATGAACGCCGAGGTCGTGCGCTTCGACGGCGGCATCCGCTTCCAGCCCAAGTGAGGTCTCGTGTCTGACGAAGTGCTCGTCGAGGAGTCCGGAAACGTCGCGATCATCACGATCAACCGGCCGAAGGCGCGCAACGCGATCAACGGGGCGGTGGCCCGGGGGATCGCGGAGGCGCTGGACACCTTCGACGCCCGCGCCGAGATCTCGGCGTACGTGCTGACCGGCGCCGGGGGCACGTTCTGCGCGGGCATGGACCTCAAGGGGTTCCTGTCCGGCGACTTTCCCGTGGTCGAGGGGCGCGGTTTCGGCGGCATCGCCGAGGCGCCGCCCAAGAAGCCGCTGGTGGCCGCCGTCGAGGGGTACGCGCTGGCGGGCGGCTTCGAGCTGGCCCTGTCCTGTGACGTCATCGTGGCCTCGTCGGAGTCCACGTTCGGGCTGCCCGAGCCCAAGCGCGGGCTGGTGGCGGGCGCGGGCGGGATCATGCGGCTGCCGCGGCGGATCCCGTACCACGTGGCCATGGAGATCGCCCTGACCGGCGACCACTACCCGGCCGCCCGCCTGTACGAGCTGGGCCTGGTCAACCGGATCACCGAGCCGGGGGCGGCCTTGGAGGGCGCGCTGGAGCTGGCTCGCAAGATCGCCGCCAACGCCCCCCTGGCGCTCGCCGCGACCAAGAAAGTGATCATCGAGTCGCAGGACTGGCCCCTGGAGGAGATGTTCAAGCGGCAGGGCGCGATCATCAACCCGGTGTTCGGCTCCAAGGACGCGATGGAGGGCGCGGCGGCCTTCGCCGAGAAGCGCGCCCCCCAGTGGAAGGGCGAGTAGCGCCCTCCCACGCTCCGGCCCCTTCCGGACGTCCGGGAGGGGCCCCGTCAACGCGCGTGCGCGACCTTTCCTGCGTACGGTAAAAAGAGGAGACGACCACCAGGAGAGCGCATGAGCGACCAATCCGGTTCCAGGTTCGAGTCGGCCAAGCGCGGCGCCGGCACCTTCCTGTCGAGCGCGATCAAGGCGATCGTCATCCTGGGATCCATGCTCGCCCTGATGTGGGTGCTGGAAGGCGTCGACTACGTGATGGACGGCGCGCTCGACTCGTACGGCATCGCGGGCTGGGACCCCGACGGCCTGGTGGGCATCTTCTTCGCGCCGTTCCTGCACGGCGGCTTCGGCCACCTCATGGCCAACTCGCTGCCGCTGCTGGTGCTCGGTTTCCTGGCGGCGGTGCGCGACATCCGCAAGTTCCTCTGGGCCACCCTGCTGATCGTCGTGATCGGCGGCGTCGGCACGTGGGTGTCCAGTCCCGGCGTGATCACGATCGGCGCGAGCGGCCTGGTCTTCGGCTACTTCGGCTTCGTACTGGCCCGGGGGCTGTTCGACCGCCGCCTGGTGGACATCCTGATCGGCATCGGCGTCGGCGTGGCCTACTACTCGATCCTGTGGGGCCTGCTGCCCAACCAGCAGGGCATCTCCTGGCAGGGCCACCTGTTCGGGCTCCTGGGCGGCGTGGTGGCCGCGTGGGTGCTGCGGCGCAGGAAAGAGCTGCCCGTACGGTTCTGAGCCCTACAGGTGCGGCTTGGTGTGCTCGGCCGGCGAGCCGGAGAGCATGCGGTCGATGAGCGCCAGGCCGATCGCCGAGGCCACGAACGCCAGATGGATGATCGTCTGCCACATGATCTTGTCGTTGGGCACGTCACGGGCCCGGATGAACGTCTGCAGCAGGTGCACCGACGAGATGCCCACGATGGCCGTGGCCAGCTTGACCTTCAGCACGTTCGCGTTGACGTGCGAGAGCCACTCCGGCTCGTCCGGATGGCCGTTGAGGTTGATGCGCGAGACGAACGTCTCGTAGCCGCCGATGATCACCATGATCAGCAGGTTGGAGATCATCACGACGTCGATCAGCGCCAGGACCGTGAGCATGACCACGACCTCGGCCGACGTCCCGCTGCTCGCCGACGGGTTGAGGACGGCGCTGTCGATCAGGTGCCACAACTCGGTCATGAACTGCCAGACGTACACCGCCTGGGCCACGATGAGGCCCAGATAGAGCGGGACCTGCAGCCAGCGGCTGGCGAACATGAGGTAGCCGAGGCTCCGGGGCAGCGTCCGCCCCTGGCCGATCTGGGGCTGTTCAGGCAAGAATGTTTCCTACTGTTCGAGCCGAAGGACTGGTGAGTTGGCGAACCTGGGATCCCTGGAACGCGCGATCATGAACGTGTTGTGGGATGCCGGCAGGGCCATGCGCGTCAGGGAGCTTCTGGAAAGGCTCAACGAGGAGCGCGACCTCGCCTACACGACCGTGCAGACCGTCGCCGAGCGGCTGGTCAAGAAGGGCCTGCTCGTGCGTACGCCCTCGCGCAACGCCTTCCGCTACGCCGCCGCCCGCTCCCGGGCGGAACATGTCACCCACCTCATGCTGGAGGCGCTCGCCGTCAGCACCGACAGGCTGCCGGTGCTGACGAGGTTCGCGCAGAGCGTCGAGGAGGAGGACGCGCTGGCCCTCCTGGACGAGCTGACGCGCCGGACGGGCCGGCGCGGAGGGCGCTAGAGGCGCTCGACCACGTGGTCGACGCAGATGGTCAGCGCCTCGACGTCGGACGGCTCGATGGCCGGGAACATCGCGACGCGGAGCTGGTTGCGGCCCAGCTTGCGGTAGGGCTCGGTGTCGACGATGCCGTTGGCGCGCAGCACCTTGGCCACCTCGGCGGCGTCGACGTCGTCGTTGAAGTCGATCGTGCCGACCACCTGCGAACGGAACTGCGGGGCGGCGAACGGCGTGGCGTAGGAGGACTTCTCGGCCCAGGTGTACAGGCGCTGGCTGGACTCGGCCGTGCGGGCGGTGGTCCAGGCCAGGCCGCCGTTGCCGTTCATCCAGTCGAGCTGGTCGGCCAGCAGGAACAGCGTGGCCACGGCCGGCGTGTTGTAGGTCTGGTCCTTGCCGGAGTTGTCGACCGCGATCGGCAGGCTGAAGAACTCGGGCACGTACCGGCCGGAGGCGGCGATCTCCTCGACCCTGGCCAGGGCGCGCGGCGACATGATCGCGATCCACAGGCCGCCGTCGGAGGCGAAGCTCTTCTGCGGGGCGAAGTAGTAGACGTCGGTCTCGGCGATGTCGACCGGCAGGCCGCCCGCGCCGGAGGTGGCGTCGACCAGCACCAGCGCGTCGTCGCCGCCCACGCGGGAGATCGGCATGGCGACGCCGGTCGAGGTCTCGTTGTGGGTGAGCGCGTAGACGTCTACGCCGTCCTCGGCGACCGCGACGGGGTGGGTGCCGACGTCGGACTTGATCACGCTCGGGTCGCCCAGCCAGGGCGCCTTCTTGGCGACGGCGGCGAACTTCGAGGAGAACTCGCCGAACGACAGGTGCTGGGACTTCTCCCTGATCAGCCCGAAGGCGGCGATGTCCCAGAACGCGGTGGTGCCGCCGTTGCCCAGCACGACCTGGTAGCCCTCGGGCAGCGAGAACAGGTCGGCGAGCCCGGAACGCACGCGGCCGACGAGGTTCTTGACCGGCTTCTGGCGGTGGGAGGTGCCCATGAGGCTCGCTCCGGAGGCGGCCAGCGCGGCCAGTTGCTCGGTGCGCACCTTCGAGGGCCCGCAGCCGAAGCGGCCGTCGGCGGGCTTGATGTCAGCGGGAATCACGATGTCAGCCACGTGCCCAGCGTACTGAGGCCGTCCGGGTGACGTCGCGCGGGTCCGCCGAATGAGACGCAGAACGGCCCGCCCGTGGACGGGCGGGCCGTGCGTAACACGGTCAAAACGTGTCAGATGGTGCCGACGACCTCGGAGGCGCCGGGGACGTCGCTGAGTGGGCGCGACGTCGGGCCGATGTAGTTGGCGCTCGGCCGCACCAGCCTTCCCGTGAGCTTCTGCTCCAGGATGTGCGCGGCCCATCCGGCCGTACGGGCGCAGGTGAACATCGAGGTGAACATGTGCGAGGGCACCTCGGCGAAGTCCAGCACCACGGCCGCCCAGTACTCGACGTTCGTGGCGAGCACCCGGTCGGGCTTGCGGGCGTGCAGTTCCTCAAGGGCGGCCTGCTCCAGCGCCGCCGCGACCTCGTAGCGAGGCGCGTCGAGCTCCTTGGCGGTACGGCGCAGCACCCGGGCACGCGGGTCCTCCGCGCGGTAGACGCGGTGACCGAAGCCCATGAGCCTGTTGCCCTTGTCGAGCTCGCTCTGCACGTACTTCTTCGCGTCGCCGAGCTGCTCCACGCCTTCGATCATGTGGAGCACCCGGGCGGGGGCGCCGCCGTGCAGCGGACCCGACATCGCGCCGACGGCGCCGGAGAGCGCCGCGGCCACGTCGGCGCCGGTGGAGGCGATGACGCGGGCGGTGAACGTGGACGCGTTCATGCCGTGCTCGGCGGCGGAGGTCCAGTAAGCGTCGATGGCCTTGACATGCTTGGGGTCAGGCTCACCGCGCCAGCGGACCATGAAGCGTTCGACGATGGTCTTCGCCTCGTCGACCCGGCTCTGCGGCACCATCGGCAGGCCGAGGCCGCGCGCGGACTGCGCGACGAAGGAGAGGGCCATCACGGAGGCACGCGCGAGCTGGTCGCGAGCCTCCTCGTCACTGATGTCGAGCAGGGGCTTGAAGCCATAGGCCGGAGCCAGCATGGCCAGCGCGCTCTGCACGTCTACACGGATGTCACCGGAGTGGACAGGGATGGGGTACGGCTCCGCCGGGGGCAGGCCCGGCTGGAACTTGTTGTCGACCAGCAGGCCCCAAACGTGCCCGAACGGGACACGGCCGACCAGCTCTTCGATGTCGACGCCCCGGTATCGAAGGGCGCCCCCTTCTTTGTCCGGTTCCGCGATCTCGGTCTCGAAAGCCACGACGCCTTCGAGGCCGGGTTTGAAGTCGGACATGCTCGGCCGCCTCCCTTTCTTGCCATGTAACGGCAATGCCTTGATGTCGAGATACCGGCGGGTCAATTTAACCCCCTCCCAGCTCATGGTCGGTCTCGGGACCCGCCGAAACGCCAAACCCGCTGGTAGGGAGCCTTCTGTGGGATCTGCCACATGAGCGCGCAAGAATACCTTCTCGTGGATGCCACCCCGCGCCCGCCCCTGCTGGCGGGGCTACGCCGAACGTACGAGGGCGAGCCGTTGCTCGAAACCGACCTCGCGTCCGACCCCATCGCGCAGTTCACCGTCTGGTTCCAGGAGGCGCTCGAATCCGGCCTGCCCGAACCCAACGCCATGGTGCTCGCCACGGCCTCCGCCGGAGGCCGCCCGAGCGCCAGGACCGTCCTGCTCAAGGGGTACGACGAACGCGGCTTCGTCTTCTACACCAACTACGAGTCCCGCAAGGGCCGCGACCTGGCCGAGAACGCCCGAGCCTCGCTGCTGTTCCCCTGGCACGCCATCCGCCGCCAGATCCGCATCGAGGGCACGGTCGCGCGCATCTCCCACGAGGAGTCGGCCGAGTACTACGAATCCCGCCCGTACGGCTCCCGCATCGGCGCCTGGGCCTCGCGCCAGTCGGCGGTCGTACGCTCGCGGGAGGAACTGGACGACCGCTACGAGGAACTGGCCGCCCGCTGGCCGGAAGATCCGCCGGTGCCCGACTTCTGGGGAGGCTTCCGGGTCACCCCGGTCGAGGTGGAGTTCTGGCAGGGACAACTTGACCGGATGCACGACAGGCTGCGTTATCGGCGCACCCGACCCGGTTGGGCCTTGGAGAGACTTGCCCCTTAAATTGCCTTAGGTGGCATTCGGGGACCTGGTCAAACGTCATCTTGTGGACACCCGGCCGCTGGCCGTGCCCGCGTACCGGCGGATCTGGTCCGGCCAGGCCGTCTCCAACGTCGGCGTCGCCGTCACCGTCGTCGCGGTCGGCCAGCAGGTCTACGACCTGACCCACTCCTCGCTCTGGGTCGGCCTGCTCGGCATGGCCAACCTGATCCCGCTGCTGGTCTTCGGGCTCTGGGGCGGGGCCGTCGCCGACGCCGTCGACCGGCGCCGGCTCCTCGTTGCGGGCTCGCTCGTCGCCTGGGCGTCCACCCTGTTCATCCTGGCGCAGGCCCTGCTCGGGCTGGACAACGTGTACCTGATCTTCGTGGCGACCGCGGTCAACGCCACCGGGTTCGCGATCACCGGTCCGACCAGGGGCGCGATCATCCCCCGCCTCCTGGACCCCGAGCTGGTGCCCGCGGCCAACGCGCTCAACTCGCTGGTCTACAGCCTCGGCGCGGTCGCCGGCCCGATGATCGGCGGCGTCCTGCTGGCCTCCGGCGGGGGCGCCCCCAACTACGCCGCCGCGTACGCGGTGGACGCCCTGCTGTTCACGGGCGGCCTCTACGCGGCGCTCAGACTGCCCGCCCTGCCCCCGCTGGGCGAGGTGGCCCGTCCAGGTGCCCGGATGGTCTGGGAGGGCCTCAGCTTCATCGCCAGGAGCCCGGTGCTGCTGATGTCGTTCGTCGTGGACATCATCGCGATGGTGTTCGCCATGCCGCGCGCCCTCTTTCCCGAGCTGGCAGCCGACCGGTTCGGCGGCTCGATGACCGCGCTCGGCTGGGCGACCTCCGCCATGGCCATCGGCTCGGTGGCCGGAGCCCTGTTCTCCGGCTGGGTGGGCCGGATCTCGCGGCAGGGCGTGGCGCTCGTACTGGCCATCGCCGGGTGGGGGCTGGCCGTTGCGGCGGCGGGGCTCGTGCACGAGTTGTGGCTGGTCGTGGTGTTCATGGCGGTCGGCGGCGTGGCCGACGTGATCTCCTCGGTGTGGCGGCAGTCGATCCTCCAGCTCTACGCGCCCGACGAGATGCGCGGGCGGATGCAGGGCGTGTTCATGGTGGTCGTGGCGGGCGGGCCGCGGCTCGGCGACCTGCGCGCCGGGGCGACCGCGACCGCGTTCGGGCTGACCGGCGCATGGGTGGGCGGCGGCCTGGCGTGCGCGGTCACCGTGCTGATCGTCGGCCTGTCGGTGGCCGGCTTCCGCAACTACCGCTCCGACACCCGCGTGGCCGCCTTGAGGTCGGAGACGAAGCCCGCGTAGGCCGCGTCGCTGTCGGGCGCGCGCAGCACGGCCGAGGGATGGATCGTGGCCACCGCGAGCGCGTCGCCGAGCGGCACCGGCTCGCCCCTGTGCCGCGTCAGCCGGAACTCCCGCCCCAGCAGCGACCTGGCCGCCGTCGCGCCGAGCACCACGACGACCTTGGGCCGCACCAGCGCCAGCTCGGCGCCGAGCCACGGCCGGCACGCCTCGATCTCGGCGACCGTCGGCCTCTGGTGAATTCGCCTCTTCCCCCGGGGAATGAACGAGAAGTGTTTGACAGCGTTTGTCAAATAAACCGCGTCCCGTTCGATACCCGCCTCCTCCAGCCCCCGATCCAGTACGCGCCCCGCCGGTCCGACGAACGGATGCCCTTCGCGGTCCTCCCGGTCACCGGGCTGCTCGCCCACCAACATGAATCGAGCCTGCTCCGGCCCCTCGCCGAACACCGTCTGGGTGGCGGCGGCGTAGAGGTCGCAGCCCTCGCAGCGGGCCGCCGCGCTCCGCGGCGAGCCGAGGTCGCGCCGGTCGGGAAGGAACTCGGCCGCACCGTTGTTGCCGTCCTTAACCATCGTCGGTCGTTCTCCCAATAGGGTTCCTGTGACTTCTGTGCCCGGAGCACACGGGCTCAGTCCCCGCCGCGACCGGCGTAGCATTTCAGTTGGGAGGAGCCTTGACCGCACACGGCCTGATCGACACGACGGAGATGTATCTCCGCACGATTTACGAGCTCGAAGAGGAGGGCATCGTCCCCCTTCGCGCCCGCATCGCGGAGCGCCTCCAGCAGAGCGGCCCCACCGTGAGCCAGACCGTCGCCCGCATGGAACGCGACGGCCTCGTCCGCGTCGAGGGCGACCGGCATCTGTCGATGACCGACCTGGGCCGTACGCTGGCCACGCGCGTGATGCGCAAGCACCGCCTGGCCGAATGCCTGCTCACCCAGGTCATCGGCCTTCCCTGGGAAGAGGTGCACATCGAGGCGTGCCGGTGGGAGCACGTCATGTCCGAGTCGGTGGAGTCGCGCCTGGTGACGCTGCTCGACAACCCCACGGTCTGCCCCCACGGCAACCCCATCCCCGGGCTGGCCGAGCTGGGGGCGCAGGAGGCGGCCGAGGGCGCGTCCAACGTCCTGACCTCGATGTCGGAGGCCGCCGGGCCGCGGGACATTCCGGTCGTCGTGCGCCGGATCAGCGAACAAGTGCAAAGCGATCCTGCTGTGATGCTTAAACTCAAGCAAGTTGGGATACAACCCGGACGCGAGGTGACGCTCGCGGCGAGCGACGACGGTGTGCGGGTGACAGGTGACGGTGACGCGAACGACACTCCCGCGGAGCTTCCGCGTGACGTTGCCGCGCACGTATTTGTCTCCAAGCGCTGACGCGCGCGCAGCTACTTGGTTGAATCCCTCTTGGGAGGCCCTCCACTCTCCCCTGGCCAAGACTGTTGCAGGAGCGCCCGTGGTCTGCTGTGCGCACAAGCCACCCCAAGGAGTGGTCTCCGGATGAAGCGATGGGGGGATCTGTCACAAGAAACGGCTGATCACCTTGGTGCCGGGTCCGTTTTGGACCATGCCGAAATGGCAGTGGTCGTGACAGACCGCTTCAGCAATCTCCTCTACTGGAATCCCTTCGCCGAGCAGCTGTTCGGCCGTCCCGGCAAGTCGCCGGCGCGTGAGGCGTCCGTCCTGTCCCTCGGGATCATGGACAAGGATCACCCGCAGGCGGTCGAGCTGGCCAAACACGTGCTCAAGGGCGGCGTGTGGGAGGGCACGTTCGACGTCAGGCGCGGCGACGGCACGATCGTCTACGTCCGCGCCCAGGCCGTGCCGCTGCGACACCCGTCAGGCTCGGTCACCGGCATCGTCATCCTGGCCCGCGAGGCCCTGCGCAGCAACGAGCGCGAGAAGGACCGCTTCGGCCTGCTCGAACGCATCGGCGAGCGGCTGGCCGGCTCCCTCTACGTCGAGGAGACGCTCAAGAGGGTGGCCGAGATGCTCGTGCCGCAGTTCGCCGACCACTGCTTCATCGAGCTCATGGAGGGCGACCGGCTGGTCCGCCGGGTCTCGGAGCACGTACAGGGGTGGACCCCGCCGGCGGGCACGTGGAAGCCGGTGGGCGCGGAGATCCGCTATCCCTCCGGCCACTACGCCGACACCGCGCTGCGCCGCCAGGAGACCATCCTCGTCGAGGACTTCTCCACCACCAGCTACCCGATGCCCCACGAGGGCAGCGCCCGCCTGGCCAGCGAGATCGGCATGACCTCGGCCATCGTCGCCCCCCTGCTGGTACGCGGCGAGACGCTGGGCCTGATGTACCTCGGCCTGTCCAACCTGACCGACCGGCGCAGCCCCCACTACGACGCCTTCGACCGCGACTTCGTGGGCGCCATCGCCACCCGCGTGGCCCTCGCGATCGACAACGCGCTGCTGTTCGAGGAGGAGCGTCACACGGCCGAGTCGTTCCAGAAGCACCTGCTGCCGAGGGCGCTGCCCCAGCTCGACGGCCTCGACATCGCGGTGCGCTACTACCCGGCGGCCCCCCTTGCCTCCCACGGCCAGGGCATCCAGACCCAGGTGGGCGGCGACTGGTACGACGTGATCCCGCTGTCGGCCGGCCGGGTCGGCATCGTGATCGGCGACGTCGAGGGCAGGGGCGCCAAGGCCGCGGCCATCATGGGCCAGCTCAGGGCCGCGCTGCGCGCGTTCGCGCAGGACGACAAGTCGCCCGCCGACATCCTGGCCAGGCTCGACGAGTGGACCAGGATCATCGCCACCCCCGAGCAGGACGACAACGGCGCCGACGTCAGCATCCCGCCCATCGTCACCTGCCAGTACCTCGTCTACGACGCCTGGTCCCGCCAGCTCTCCTTCGCCAACGCCGGGCACGCGCCGCCGCTGCTGGTGGTCGACGGCCAGTGCCTGGAGATGGACATCGAGGAGGTCGGCCAGCCGCTCGGCGTACGGGCCAAGGGCCTGCACGCCGACCTGGTCTACAAGGAGGAGACCCGCACGCTCCCGCCGGGCGCGGCGCTGCTGCTCTACACCGACGGCCTGGTCGACCGCCGTCCGGGCCGCGACGGGCAGATGCCGAGCGAGGAGGAGACGCTCGGCGTGTTGTGCGAGAAGCTCGCCAAGATGGCCGACGCCGACGTCGAGCGCATAGCCGACGCCGCCACGGTGGCGGTGCCCGGCGAGATCGACGACGACATGGCGATCCTGGTCGTCCGTTCCAGCGACGTCGACCTCGACGTCGAGGAGCGCACCTTCCCGGCCCAGCCGATCATGGTGGGGGAGGCGCGCCGCATGGCCTCCGAGGCGTTCTCCGGCTGGAACGTCCCTGAGGAGCGGGCCGAGCTGGCCTGTCTGCTCGTCTCCGAGGTCGTCACCAACGTGGTGCTCCACGCCTCCACCGCCAACTCCCCGCGCAGGGAGCTGGTCGTCGAGGGGCCGCCGCTGCCGTTCGAGGACTCCTGGGACATGCCGGGCTTCGAGGAGGAGCCGGTCGGCGACAAGGAGTTCACGCTGCGGCTGCGCCGGGGCGAGGAGTCGGTCTGGGTCGAGGTGTTCGACCAGGACCTGCGCCTGCCCCGCATCCGCAGCGCGGGGGAGAACGACGAGGGCGGGCGCGGCCTCTACCTGGTCGACCAGCTCGCCAAGCGCTGGGGATCGCGTCCCACCAGGGAAGGCAAAGCGGTCTGGTTCGAGATTCCCACCCGGAGCAGGTGAGTGGTTCACTGGGCCGCATGGAGCTGGCCTTCGAACGCCGGGGCACCGGCGAGCCGCTGATCCTCATCCACGGCATCGGACACCACTGGCAGGCATGGTTGCCGGTGATGGACCGCCTGGCCGCCGAGCACACGGTGATCGCGGTTGATCTGCCCGGGTTCGGCGTGTCGCCGAGGTTGCCCGCAGGCATCCCGTACACCGCCGAGTCGCTGGCGGACGCGGTCGAGTCGTTCTGCGCGCTGCTGGGCATCCGCGAGCCGCACGTCGCGGGCAACTCGCTCGGCGGTTACATCGCGCTCGAACTCGCCTCGCGCGGCATGGTCCGTACGGCCACCGCGTTGTCGCCGGCCGGCTTCTGGTCGCGTTCCGAGCTGCTCTACTGCCAGTCGATGCTGAAGGCGCTGCGGGGCTCGGCGCGGGCGATGTCGCCCGAGCAGGCGGCCTGGGCGGCCGAGAGCCCGTTCATGCGCGCGGTGTCCAGCGGGATCCTGGTCGCCCGTCCGGGGCGGCTCGACCCCGCCGGGCTCGTCGCGGCCACTCAGGCGCTGGCGGGGGCGGCCGGCTTCGACGAGACGCTGGAGTCGTTCGGCGGGCTGATGCCGCCCGCGCCGCCGAAGGCGCCGATCACGATCGCGTGGGGCGAGCGCGACCGGCTGCTGCCGGTCCGCCAGGCCGTACGCGCGGCGCGGTGGTCGGGTCAGCGGGTCAAACTGCTCAAGGGGTGCGGGCACGTGCCGATGAGCGACGATCCCGAGCTGGTGGCCCGGGTCGTCCTGGAGGCGAGCCGGCGGGCCTAGCGTTCGGCGTTGGCCGCCATGCGGCGCAGCACGTCGACGGTGGCCAGGTACTCCTGCGGGCTCACGCCCTCGGTGATCCGCCGTCTGAAGTGCATGACGTGCTCGGAGACGGCGGCGTGGGCGGCCCGGCCCTCGTCGGTCAGCCGCCCGTCCGCGAGCCATCCCTTCGACGTCAAGCTCTGTACGGCCTCCTCCACGCCGTCGAAGGGCGCCAGCATGGCGGCGCTCCCGTCGCGGGCCGCGGCGCTCAGCAACTGCCAGTCCCGCCGCGAGGTGCCGTACGCGGCCAGGGCCTGACCCATGGCGTCATCCAGCAGGTTGTCGAGGTGCTTCACCCAATATCCGATAGGTCTGTCCATGCATGTATAATAACAACTATATGTATGAAGACAAGGAAATTGCCGCGATCGAGCGGGCGATGGTCGCCATCAGGCGCAGGCAGAGCAGGCGGGCGCTGGCCCGGCAGCAGGGCGCGACGGGCCCCGAGTACGAGGTGCTCGACGTGATCGAGGGCGCCGGCGGGCAGGTCACCGTGTCGGCGGTGGCCGAGGCGTTGAGCGTCGACCAGCCGCGGGCCAGCCGGCTCGTGGCGGCCGCCGTGACGGCGGGCCTGGTGCGACGTGAGGCCGACCAGGCCGACGGCCGGCGGGCGTGGCTGGTGCTGACTGAGGACGGCGTCGCGGCGCTCGCGCAGGCCCGTCAGGCCAGGCAGGCGGCCTTCGCGACGGCGACGGCCGGCTGGTCGGCGGCCGAGCGGGCCGAGTTCGCGCGGCTGCTGACCAGGTTCGTACAGGAGATGCCGGGATGAGCCGGCAGCTGGGGCGTCAGCGCATCGTCTGACCCCAGACGAGCAGCATGGCGATGACGAACACGATCATCACGCCCGCGTAGCCGACCGGGCCGAGCCGGAACGCCCTGCGCACACGGTTGAGCAACCAGGCGAACAACAACGCCAGGAAAACGAGCAGGATCAGGCCGCCGTCCATGCTGACAGTATGCGGCGCGGCCCGGCCGGGCGCGCGGCTCGCGTCAGAAATCGAAGGACCGGCCGATGATCTCCTTCATGATCTCGGTGGTGCCGCCGTAGATCGTCTGTACGCGGCCGTCCAGCCACGCCTTCGCGACCGGGTACTCCATCATGTAGCCGTAGCCGCCGTGGAGCTGGAGGCAGCGGTCGATGACCTTGTTCTGCAGCTCGGTGGTCCACCATTTGGCCTTGGCCGCGTCCACGACGGTGAGTTGCCGCGCGTTGAGTGCCAGGATGCACTTGTCCACGTAGTGGCGGGCGATCTCGGTCTCGGTGGCCAGCTCCGCCAGGACGAACCGGGTGTTCTGGAACGAGCCGAGGTTGCGGCCGAACGCCTGGCGGGTCCTGCAGTACTCGATGGTCTGCTCCAGCACCGCCTCCGCCGCGGCCACTGCCGCCACGGCGATCGACAGGCGTTCCTGGGGCAGGTTGTTCATGAGCTGGTAGAAGCCCTCGCCCTCGTTCGGGCCGAGGCGGTTGGCCGCGGGCACGCGGACGTTCTCGAAGAACAGCTCGGCTGTGTCCTGGGCCTTCATGCCGACCTTGTCCAGGTTCCGGCCGCGGTTGAAGCCTTCCATGCCGCGTTCGACCACGATGAGCGTCGTGCCCCTGGCGCCCGCGTCGGGATCGGTCTTGGCCACCACGACCACGAGGTCGGCGTTGATGCCGTTGGTGATGAACGTCTTCTGGCCGTTGACGACGTAGTGGTCGCCCTCGCGTACGGCGGTGGTCCGGACGCCCTGGAGGTCGCTGCCGGCGCCGGGCTCGGTCATCGCGATGGCGGTGATGATCTCGCCGCTCGCGAAGCCGGGCAGCCAGCGCTGCTTCTGCTCCTCGTCGGTGAGCTCCACGACGTACGGGGCCATGACGTCGTTGTGCAGGGAGAATCCCAGGCCGGAGGCGCCGCTCCTGGTGATCTCCTCGACGATCACCGCGTTGTAGCGGAAGTCGGTGATGCCGGCGCCGCCGTACTCCTCGGGGACGCCGAAGCCGAACATGCCGAGCTCGCCGGCCTTCTTCCAGACCTCGCGGGGGACGATGCCGTCCTTCTCCCACTGGCCGTGATGCGGCACGACCTCGCGGGCCATGAACTCGCGCACGGTTTCCCGGAAGAGCAGGTGCTCCTCGTCGAAGAGGTCTCGCTGCATCGTTCGCCTCCAAGCAGGTGTCGTGCACGACAGAATACGATTCTGTTACCCGGAGGTATACCCGCATTCCCGGTGGAGGAGGCGGCGGGGGACACGGCTTCATCACAAGTGCTGGAAGTTGAGGGTTTCCGCCTGCGTTGCGGGTGTTTTCGACTCTAAGATCTACCCTCGGTCTATTTGTGATGATCGGAGTGTCCCGTGAGTCGGTGGCGCAAGTCCTTGCTCGCCGCGTCGATCGCATCGGTGGCGGCCATCGGGGTGGTGGCATTGCCCGCTGTCCCGGCCTCGGCGGCGCCGGCCGACCTGGACGTGCAGTACGAATGCGTACCGTCCGGGACGGACAGCATCGTCAGGCACGGGCCGGTACGTCTGAGCACCCATCTCACCTTCGCCACCGACCTGGTGGTCGGCGACCCGCTCAACTTCACCTGGAAGCTGGACTACGCCGACGACGGACGGCTCCAGTCGCCCGGCTACTTCGCCCCGGGCGCCAACGTGCACGCCACCGGCAACGTCGAGCTGACCAGCAGCTGGCAGGGCATCCTGCAGCCGAAGGGCTCCGTCGAGCAGGCGGGCAAGCTCCGCCCGGACGACTACCTGTCGCTCCCCGAGTCGCTGAACGACCCCGGCCTGATCGACAAGGTCGGGACCATCACGGTCAAGCCGAAGGACATCGACCTCGACTTCACCCCGCCGGACGGCACGGTCGTGGCCAACGACGGCAACGAGACCGACAACCCGACCGACATGAAGATCAACTACGGTCCGGGCTGGGCCTCGATCGACGACCGTCCCGGCTCCGAGAACCACGTGCACAACGACCTGCACGAGACCAATGACCTCGGCGCCTGGGCCGAGCTGAGCTTCACGGGCACGGGCGTGGAGTACATCGGGCCGCACGACAAGGACGCCGGTCCCGTTGACGTCTACATCGACGGCAGCAAGCGGGCCACGGTGGACCCCTCGCGCTCCGACGACGACCTGCCCGTCAACGACGACCTCGACGGCGGTTACACGCTCTGGAAGTCGCCGGAACTCAAGTACGGCAAGCACACGATCAGGATCGTGAACGCCACGTCCAAGCCGGCCTGGCTGGACGCGTTCAAGGTGTCCACGAACACCTCCAAGATCCCGACCGGGTACCACGGCGCGAAGTGCAAGCTGGTCGGCGGGCCGGTCTCGGTGACGGTGACCGTACGGGACAAGTCGGGACCGACGACCACGCAGACCCCCACCAACACGCCGACGAACACGCCGACCAACACGCCGACCAACACGCCGACGAACACCCCCACCAACACGTCCACGGCGACCAGCACCCCCACGCGCAACCACAACCGCCCCACCCCGTCCAGCGGACTCGGGCACGTGATCGTCGTACCGGCGGTCACCGGGACGAGCACCAGCACGAGCACGCCCACCGCGACCGGCCCGACGGCGACCACGTACGCCAGGGCGCAGGTGGCCAAGGTGCCCAAGGGCGGGGTGGACACCGGTGAGGCGCCGGATGCGCCGGACCAGCCGTACGGGCTGATGGCCAGTGGGGTGATGCTGCTCATGGGCAGTGCGGGCGGCGGGCTCGCGCTGCGCCGGCGCAGGGCCGCGCACGCGGGAGGAACGAAGTGATGGCCGAGCAGAAGACTCCGATGCAGCGGGCGACGCCCGGGTTGCTGATCGCCGGCTCGCTGGCCGGCGTCGGCGCGATCATGGTGGGCCTGCTCTCCGTGGCCCCCAAGGTGGACGACGGCTCCGGCACGCTGGCCGCCGCCGACCAGCCGACGACCGTGCAGATCGAGAACGCCGGCGCGTTCGTGCTGCCCGCGACCGTCGGGCCGGGCGGCAAGGGCGCGACGCTGACCCCGGCCCGGCCGGACGCGCCCGCGCCGCTGGCCGCCGCGCCGACCGTGCCGCCGATCCCCAAGGCCAAGACCAAGGCCGCCAAGGCCAAGGCCAGGCCGAGCCGGATCAAGATCCCCAAGATCAAGGTGAACGCCCCCATCGGCGCGGTCACCGTGGACATCAAGGGCAACCTGGGCACCCCGCCGCTTACCCGGCCGAACCAGACCGGCTGGTACCGCTTCTCGCCGGTGCCGGGCGAGCTCGGGCCCGCGGTCATCAACGGCCACGTGAGCACCCGTAAGGGCCCGGCCGTCTTCGACCGCCTGCGCGAGCTGGCGAAGGGCGACCAGATCTACGTGTACCGGTCGGACGGGAAGGTCACCCGGTTCACGGTGAGCGGGATCGAGCAGGTCAGCAAGTCGTCGTTCCCGACGTCCCGGGTGTACGGCAACACCAAGGACTCCCAGCTCAGGCTCATCACGTGTGGCGGCGTCTTCAACAAGGAGGCGCACAGTTACACCGACAACATCGTGGTGTACGCGACGTTGTCGAAGAAGAAGGGCTGATGGGGTTTCTGAGGCAGATTTTGCGTTTTACGGGAAGTTGACAGGGACAGTTCGTAGGATCTACACCGAACCGTGACCATTGGCTGGAATTCTGGCACGACTGTTGACACTGCGCTGAAACGGAGATGGACCCGTGCTTACGTCCCAGGCGTGGCGCCGCCTCGCCCAGAAGACATCCGCCTTGGGATTGACAGGCACGCTCGCCGTCTTCGCCGGCTCGATGGTCGGTCTGGCCGCGCCCGCGCATGCGGCGATGGTGGATCCCCTCAAGATCACCTACAACTGCACGGGCGGCGCTCTGCAGAACGGCCCGGTGATCGTGACGATCACGCCTCCGGCGTCGGTGGAACCGGCCAAGTCGACGACGATCGAGTGGACGTTCCCGGCGATCCAGGTGAACAGGGCTCTGACCGCCGGTGAGGCCGTCACCACCAGCGGCGGCGACCTCACGGTGACCGGGGGGACGCCCACCCCGCTCAAGGGCACCGGCACGGGAACCACCACGGTGGTCTCGGCCAACACGACGTACACGCCTCCGAAGATGTCGGCGTCCGTCAGCGTCACCGCGACGACGGGCGGCAACCTCGTCCTGACGCCGCTCGCGACGGCGACCGGGACGACGCCGTTGCTGAGCATCAAGATCGGACAGGACACGACGACCTGCACCTACGGGTCGACCACCCCCGCCAGCATCTCGATCCCGGTCCAGACCGGCGGCGGCGGTGGTACCGGGACCGACGTGGTCTCCTACAACTGCAAGCTGCCCAGCGGGACAGACTCCCTGTACCCCGCCACTGTCGACATCAAAGTCGCGATGACGACGCCCACCAATGCCAAGGCCAATGAGGATGCCTCCATCACCTGGACAGGCATCATCGAGAATACGAACGACCCGCTCACCGCGCCCACTGGGTTCCCCGTGAGCAGCAAGCTCTTCGCCACCATCAAGGCGACCGGCGGAGGCACGCCCGCCACCGCCACAGGCGAAATGGCCCTCACCGGCGCTGTAGCCGGTCAGGACATCACGACGCTTCCTAGCGTCACCATCAAGATCAAGCCCACGGTCGCGGGCAACGTGCAACTGACGGCGGGGGATCTGGCTCTAGGCACCTCCTCGAGCGCCCCTGCGATCAAGTGCGAGGCGCCCACGACCGGGCTCAAGACCTTCAGCTTCACCGTGGCGGCCGGTACGGGGACGACCCCCACGCCCACGCCCACCCCGACGCCGACCCCCACGCCGACGCCCACCCCCAAGCCGACCAAGACCAGCACCGCCACCGTGACCGTCACGCCGCCCAACAAGTCCAAGACTCCCAAGGCGGGCGCTGACACCGGTCTGGGAGGTGACGCGGGGCCCGACGGGCGGCTGTTCATCCTCACCGGTACGGCCCTGATCGCGGCCGCCGCGGCGGGTGGGCTGGTGCTGCGCCGGCGTACCGCGACCAGGGGCTGAGCGGCGTGGCCGGGCAGTATCCCTACGGCGGGCCGCCACCGGCGGACAAGGGGAGCACCGCGCTCAGGACCGTCCTGATCGGCGCGGCCATCGCCGGGGTCGTGACGGTCGTGGCCGGCATGCTGATCGTGCTCCAGTCGCCCGAGGAGTACGGCATGGACAGGGACGCCCTGCCCGTGGCGGTCCAGACGCAGGCGTCGGGGCAGCCGCAGCAGGCGTTGTTCCAGGCCCCGCCCGACCAGCCGCCGCCGCTGCCGCAGATCACGCCGGCGCCGGCGATGTTGCCTTCGACGCCTGTGCGGATCCTGGTCAAGCGGCTCGGGATCAACGCGCCGATCAAGTCCGTGGGACTGGCCAAGGACGGGACGATCGAGGTGCCGCCGTCCGACAATCCCAACCTGGCCGGGTGGTACCGCAACATGTCCACCCCGGGCGAGGCGGGCCCCGCGGTGCTGCTCGGGCACAAGGACACCCGGACGCGCAGCGCCGTGTTCAGCCGCCTCGGCGAGCTCAAGAACGGCGACACCATCGAGGTCAGGCGCCAGGACAAGACGACCGCCGTGTTCACGGTCGGCGGCGTGGAGCAGGCCAGCAAGAAGACGTTCCCGACCGAGCGCGTCTACGGAAGCCGGGAGAACGCCCAGCTCCACCTCATCACCTGCGGTGGGGCCTATGACCGCACCATCGGGCACTACAACGACAACATCATCGTCTACGCGACGATGACGAGCTCCTATCGAAGCTGATTTTCCGGAGGCGGGCATGGGCTGGATGGCGAAGCGGAGACTGCGTACTGGCCCGACGGCGGCATTGCCCGCCAAACCGGAGGCCGCCGAGCTGTTGCGGATCGTCCGGCTGGCCGATCCCGACGCCCGGCGGGAGGGCGACGACATCGTGGCGACCGACGTGCGGGTGTACGCGCCGGTCGAGGCCGAGGCCGAGCTGACCGGCGGGGTACTGGAGAAGGCGTGGGCCTGCCGGGTCACCGCCGAGGGCCCGCTGCCGTTCGACTTCTTCGACCGCTACCTGGCCGAGGGGCTGGCCTTCCGGCTCAAGGGGCTCGCGGTGTGCCGGGGCGAGGTGAGCGATCCCGCCGACGACGAGGAGGGTGGTCCCGCCGTCATCCTCCCGGTACGCCCGTCCGCCGAGGACCTGGCGCCCCTGCTGGAGCCGGGGGAGGACGAGTTCACGTACACGTCGGGCGACATCCGGGCCGCGCTGGTCCCGCAGAAGGGGCAGCCGCCGGCGGTACGGGAGCTGCTGCCGTTCGCCACCGAGCTGACCGCGATCGAACTGCGCGGGGACGAGCCCGTCAAGCTGGGAACGCTGGCGCTGGAGCTGGCAGAATCGCTGAACGGCCTGGTCGTGGACCAGTGGCGGTTCAGGGTGGACGCCGCGCAGGAGCTTCTGCCGCCCGAGTGACGAGCCGCAGAACGTCATTCTGTTGTAGTCTCTTCCCAATAACCGAATAATGCTCGGTTTCCAGGAGGCACTGTGGCAGAGGCGTACATCGTCGGAGCGGTCCGTACCCCGGTCGGCAAGAAGAAGGGCGGGCTTTGCACCGTCCATCCCACCGACCTGGCCGCCCACACGCTGAAGGCGCTCATCGACCGTACCGGCGTCGACCCGGTGGCGGTCGAGGACGTCATCATGGGCTGCGTCATGCAGTTCGGCCCCCAGAGCATGGACATCGCGCGGAACGCCTGGTTGTCGGCGGGCCTGCCCGAGACGACGGCCGGTGTCACGATCGACCGGCAGTGCGGCTCATCCCAGCAGTCCATCCACTTCGCCGCCCAGGGCGTGTTGTCGGGCACCCAGGACCTGGTTGTGGCCGCGGGTGTGGAGTCGATGAGCATCGTCCCGATGGGCGCGTCGATCACCGCCGCGCTGGAGAAGGGCATGCCGTTCCCGTTCGGCGACATGTGGGTCGAGCGCTACGGCAAGCAGGAGATCTCGCAGTTCCGCGGCGCGGAGCTGATGTGCGAGAAGTGGGATCTCCAGCGTGACGTGCTGGAGCAGTTCGCCTACGAGTCCCACCAGCGGGCCGCCAAGGCCGTCGCCAACGGCTACTTCAAGGACCAGATCGCCCCGGTCAACGGCGTCGAGGACGACGAGGGCCCGCGCCCCGACACGACGCTGGAGAAGATGGCCGGCCTCAAGACCCTGAAGGAGGGCGGCCGGATCACCGCGGCCACCTCCTCGCAGATCTCCGACGGCTCCGGCGCCGTGCTGATCGCCTCCGAGCAGGCCGTACGCGACCACGGGCTGACCCCGCGGGCCCGCATCCACCAGCTCGCGCTCATGGGCGACGACCCGGTCTACATGCTGACCGCGCCGATCCCGGCGACGCGGCGGGCGCTGAAGAAGGCCGGGATGTCGATCGACGAGATCGACGTCGTGGAGATCAACGAGGCGTTCGCCCCGGTGCCGCTGGCCTGGATCAAGGAGCTGGACGCCGACCCGGCCAAGGTCAACCCCAACGGCGGCGCCATCGCGCTCGGCCACCCGCTGGGCGGCACGGGAGCGATCCTGATGACCAAGCTCCTGCACGAGCTGGAGCGCACCGGCGGCCGCTACGGCCTCCAGACGATGTGCGAGGGCGGCGGCCAGGCCAACGTCACCATCATCGAGCGGCTCTAGGAGCCGGAAAGGGTGAGCGCCGCCTCCCGGGCGTAAGAGGGGAGGCGGCGCTCGCTAACTACCATCCCGGTAGTTGTCTAGCGGCCCTTGGGCGGGATGATCCGCCGGGGCGACACGACCGGCCGCTGCGGCATCTTGGGCAGTTGCCGGGGTGGTACGGGCGTGGTCTTCTTCTTGGCTGAGCGAACTCGCATGCGAAGCTCCTTTACACAAGCTCAGGACGCGGCTCCCGAAGGGCCGGGCGTCGACGAGCACAGCGCTGCCGCGTCTGTCGGACGATGGGCTGAAGTGGCTGCTGTCACAGGTAAAGGCGCATGTGCATCAAGCTACGGCCTGCCCTCGATGCCGGGCAACCGAATTAATCCGCCGTCGCGAGCTGCCGTTCGAACCCCGACACCATGGCCCCCAGACCCGCCTCGAACCACTGGTCGTAGAAGCGCAGGGCGTCCTGGTCGTGGGTCTCGGCGGTGGAGCCGACCTGGGCCAGGGTGTGGCCGAGCACGTAGACGGCCACGGACTGCACCGCGTTGACGGTGTCTGCGGCGGGCACTCCGGCCGCCTCGAAGCGGGCGAGGAGGCCGGTGAGCAGTTCCGTGCCCAGCCGTACGTCGACGGGGTGGGTGGCCAGCAGCGGGACGGCGCGCGGGTGGGCGAGCAGGAAGCGGCGGTAGGCCGTGGCGAACCCGGCCAGCGCGCGCGGCCAGTCGGCCTGCGGTGTGTAGCCGGCCATGGCCTCGGCGAACAGGTGGTCGACGACCTTGGCCACGAGCGCGTCCCGGTTGGGCACGTGGCGGTAGAGCGACATGGCCGCGACCCCGAGGTCGGCGCCCAGGCGGCGCATGGTCAGCGCGTCGGGCCCCTCGGCGTCGAGGATGCCGACGGCCGCGGCCACGATGCGCTCGACGGTGAGCACGGGAGGCCGCCCCGCCCGCCTGGGTGCCTGAGTCATGCGGTCAGCGTAACGACGATCGTGGCCGCCAGCATGAGCAGGGACAGCACCCCCACCACCATGTGCTGGACGTCGATGACCACGCCGCGGCCCGCGGTCGGCAGGACCTTCCAGGTACGGCTGTACTCGCGCAGGTAGAGCTCGCGCTGCTCCGGCGTGGCGGGGCCGAAGTAGGGCAGCCACCAGCTCCGGACGTGCCCGGCGACGACCAGGACGCACAGGACGGTCGCGGCCACGAGCGACCACGTCCGGTGCACCGCGACGCCACCCGCGATCAGCAGCGGGAACGGATAGTTGATCGCGGCGGCCAGGAGGCGGCCCTTGGCGTTCCCGCTGTGGAGGTCGTTGAGCGGGAACAGCGGCACCCAGTCGACGACGGCGAGCCACGCGAGCCAGACGAGCGGAACGATGATCGCGACGGTGGTCATGCGCCTCTCCCCGAATTTGTGTACCTTGTAAGCTTACACAGTACACAAATTCGGGTGGCCGCCGTCAAGACCCCGGCGAGCGCCGCGACCAGGAGGGTGATCGACAGTGGCGCGGCGAAGTAGGTGAGCTGGTCCCACGTCACGGCCCGGCCGTTCATCAGGAAGGAGACCCAGTCCGGATAGAACACGAACAGCAGGGCGGGCAGCAGCACCGGCGTCACGCGCAACGCGATCCGCCACCACGGCCGTCCCGAACGCCGGGATGCCCACCGCCGGGCACGCAGCACGCCCATCACTCCGAGGCCCGCTGCCGCCAGCGCGATCAGGCCCAGCACAAGCTCGTAGAGCTGCCGGTCGCCGCCCGGGACCTCCGGCGTCCGGCCCTCGCTCATCGCGACCAGGCCCCGCATGATGTCGTAGGTGGGCTCGTAGAGCGCGGCGCCGTTCGTGACGACGGCGAAGCCGTAACCGGTCTTCGGGGACAGGGCCTCGACGGCGTTGTAGGTGAACAGGTTGCCCGAGTGCACGAGCAGGCCGGACTCGCGTTCCAGGCCCCAGCCCATGCCGTAGTCGTTGGCGCCGACCGGCGCGTGCATGGTCTCCAGGCTGCGCGGCTTGACCAGGGGAGGACCGCCGCCGTTCTGGGCGATCAGCCATTTGCCCAGGTCGGCGGCCGAGGTGATGACCCCGCCCGAGCCGCTGCCGTCCAGGAATCCGGACGCCTCCGGCCGGGGCCGCCACATGCCGTAGACCGAGACGTATCCGTCCGCGGGCCTGACGGTCTGGGCGCTCAGGGCGCTGGTCGTCATGCCGAGCGGGCCGAAGACGCGCTCCTTCATGTAGACCTCGAAGGGCTTGCCGCTCGCGGTCTCGACCAGCCTGGCGGCCAGGTTGTAGTTGACGTTGCAGTACGCGTACCGGGTGCCCTGGTCGGCGGCCAGCCGGCCGGTGGCCAGCCGGGCGGTGTAGTCGGCGAGGGAGGTGGCCGACTGCACCACGCCCATGTCGAGCGAGGAGTCGGCCAGGCCGGAGGTCTGGTTCAGCAACTGGCGGACGGTGATCGCGGCGTGGCGCGGGTCGGCCATCCTGAAGCCGGGAAGCTGCCGGGCAACCGGCTCGTCCAGCGCGATCTTGCCCTGCTCCACCAGGGTCATGACGGCCATCGCGGTGAACGACTTGCTCACCGAGGCCACCCGCATCGGCGTGGTCGCGGTGATCGCGCGTCCTTCGGAGTCGTGGCCGTACCCGGCGGCGTGCACGACCTTGTCGCCCTTGGTCACCACGACGGACAGACCGGGCACGCCGGTCGCCTCCAGCGCCGCGCGCAGGTAGGCGTCGACAGCTGCGGGGGTCGGTCCGGTCGGGGTCGAGGCGAGGGCCGGGGCCGGGGTGAGGGTCAGTGCCGTGGCCAGGCCCGCAAGGGCGATCTTCAAGCTCATGACGGCAAACCTACGGAGACCGGCCCCGCCGCCGGATCTGCCGACCGTCCAGAACCGCCCCTGACGAAAGTCAGGTGTCCGACGGGGACGGCAGGCGTTCCGGCACGGCGTCGTGCACCTGCTGGAAGATCACCGAGGTGCGGAAGCCGACGATCTCCTTGCGTTTGCTGAGCCGGTCGAGCAGGAAGGAGTGGAGGTGGTCGAGGTCCTGGACGGCCACGTGCAGCAGGAAGTCGTCGCCACCGGCCAGTACGAACACGCTCAGCACCTCGGGCAGCTCGGCGGCCGACTGCTTGAAGGCGTTGATCACGGCCCGGCTGAGCGGGCGGACCTGGACCGAGACCATCGCCTGCGTGCCACGGTTGAGCGCGGCGGGGTCGATGTCGGCGTGGTAGCCGCGGATGACGCCGCGCCGGGTGAGCGCCCTGACCCGTTCCAGGCAGGTCGAGGGGGCGATGCCGAGCCGGCGGGCCAGCTCCCGGTTGGACTGCCGCGCGTCCGTCTGGAGAAGGCGGACGATCGCCGCGTCAAGCTCGTCCATGGTACGGACCTCCTGCTCTTGGCCGGTCGACTGTTCGGGAGGACCAGGTTAGAGCCGAACGAACGGGCTGTCCGGCCGGCCATGACGGAACAATCGCGCGGCGATGGCCCCGCATTGCCGCCGGGTGCCGCGCTCGGGGTGCTGAAGGCCGTCAGGCGGGCAGTACTCACAACACATTGACGGCGCACCGTCGGGAGGTGCCATGAGCGAGCAGACCAAGTACGCCGAGCAGACCAAGTACGCGGAGAGCAGGCAGGTCGGCGAGCAGGCCAGGGAGCGGGAATGGACGCGCCCGAGCTTCGCCAAGCAGTTGTTCCTCGGCGATCTCCGCCTGGACCTGGTGCATCCCGCGCCCACACTGCCGGCCGAGGCCGTCGAGCGGGGCGAGGAGTTCGTCCGCGCGGTGCGGCACTACCTGGAGTCCCACGTCGACCCCGCCCTGATCGAGCGCACCGCCCAGGTGCCCGACGAGGTGGTCAAGGGGCTGGCGGGCCTCGGGGCGTTCGGCATCACGATCGGCACGGAGTACGGCGGCCTCGGCCTGCCCTACCTGTACTACTGCCGCACCCTCGCCCTGGTCGGCTCCTACTGCCCGGCGCTGGCCACGCTGCTGTCGGCCCACCAGTCGATCGGCGTGCCGCAGCCGCTCAAGCAGTTCGGCACCGAGGAGCAGAAACGGGAGTTCCTGCCCCGGTGCGCGGCCGGTGAGATCTCGGCCTTCCTGCTCACCGAGCCCGACGTCGGGTCCGACCCCGCGCGGCTGTCCACGACCGCCGTACGCGACGGCGACGACTACGTGCTGGACGGCGTCAAGCTGTGGACGACGAACGGCGTCGTCGCCGACCTGCTCGTGGTCATGGCCAGGACCGGCAAGAAGATCAGCGCGTTCGTGGTCGAGGGAGACAGTCCGGGCATCACGGTCAGGCGGCGCAACAGCTTCATGGGCCTGCGCGGCATCGAGAACGGCGTCACCGAGTTCTCCCAGGTCAGAGTGCCCGCCAGGAACCTGATCGGCAAGGAGGGACAAGGGCTGCGGATCGCGCTCACCACGCTCAACACCGGCCGCCTGTCCCTCCCGGCCACCTGCGCGGGCAACGCCAAGTGGGCCGTGAAGATCGCTCGCGAGTGGGGCAACGCGCGTGAGCAGTGGGGGCGCAAGGTGGGCCGGCACGAGGCCGTGGCCACGAAGATCGCCTTCATCGCGGCCTCGGCGTACGCGCTGGAGGCGGTCAGCGAGCTCACCGCCCGCCTGGCCGACGACCAGCGCAACGACATCAGGATCGAGGCCGCGCTCGCCAAGCTGTACGCCACCGAGCTGTCCTACAAAGTGCTCGACGAACTGGTCCAGATGAGGGGCGGCCGCGGCTACGAGACCGCGGAGTCGCTGGCCGCCCGCGGTGAGCGCGGCGTGCCCGCCGAGCAGATGTTGCGCGACTCCCGGATCAACCGCATCTTCGAGGGCTCCTCGGAGATCATGCACCTGATGATCACCCGCGAGGCCGTGGACGCGCACCTGGCCGCGGCCGGCGAGCTGATCAACCCCGACGCCTCCCGCCAGGAACGCGCCCACGCGCTCGGACGGGCGAGCCGCTTCTACGCCAAGTGGCTGCCGACCCTGGTGGCCGGTACGGGCAACCTGCCCGGCGGCTACACCGCCTTCGGCCCGCTGGCCCAGCACCTGCGCTTCGTGGAGCGGACCAGCAGGAAGCTGGCCAGGTCCACCTTCTACGGCATGTCCCGCTGGCAGGGGAGGCTGGAGCACAAGCAGTCCTTCCTCGGCCGCGTCGTCGACATCGGGGCCGAGCTGTTCGCCATGACGGCCGTCTGCCTGAAGGCCGAGGAGGACGCCGACGACCTCGGGCGCAGGCCGTACGAGGTGGCCGACACCTTCTGCCACCAGGCCCGCCGCCGCATCCGGACGCTGTTCGACGAGCTCTGGGACAACAGCGACGAAGAGGACGTCCGCCTGGCCCGGTACGTGCTCGACGGCCGCTACGACTTCCTGGAGGAGGGCATCCTCGACCCGTCCATCGAGGGTCCGTGGATCGGAACACCGGACGGCGACGAGAACGTGCGGAGAAAGATCCTGTGACGCCCGGTCTAGACCGGTTGTGAGCTTTTTCTGCCCTGAGTGTTTTCAAACCGATACCCACCGGTATAGACCGGCTGCTGAACGCAGGCTTACTCTGGCGCAAACGCGTTGAGCTCCGGCTCTCGCACCCCTCATCCCTTGGACGGGGTCAGGTGGCTGGTACGGACCAGCGGCCCGTCCGACGAGAAGGCGGTATCACCAGTGAACATGAAGCTTGCGGGCGGCGCCGCTCTCGGCCTTGCCACGATGCTGGTCCTGTCCAGCTGCGGCTCCGACGGCGGCTCGGGTGGCGGTGGGAACAACACCCAGGCCTCGGGCGGGGGCCAGGTCACCCTCAAGATGGTCGCCGCCGACTACGGCGACGGCCCCGGCAAGCCGAACTCTGGCGAGACGTTCTGGAAGGGCGTCGTGGACGAGTTCCAGGCCGCCAACCCCAACATCAAGGTCGACGTCCAGGTCATCAACTGGAACGACATCGACAAGCAGGTCGCCACCATGGTCCAGAACGGCCAGGTGCCCGACATCCTGCAGACCGGTGACTACTCCGGCTTCGTCAAGGACGGCCTGCTCTACAAGACCGACGAGGTCCTGTCCCCGAACGTGTCCGGCGACATGCTGCAGAAGTTCGCCGACTTCGGCAAGGTGGACGGCACCGCGTACGGCATCCCGTTCGTCTCCTCCGCCCGCGCGCTGTTCTACAACAAGGACCTGTTCGCCAAGGCCGGCATCGCCGAGCCGCCCAAGACCTGGGACGAGCTCAAGGCCGACGCCGAGAAGCTGAAGAAGGCCGGCGTGAGCCAGCCGTTCGGCCTGCCGCTGGGCCAGGAAGAGGCGCAGGGCGAGTCGTTCCTGTGGATGCTGGGCAACGGCGGCGGCTACAAGGACGCCTCCGGCAAGTGGGCGATCAACTCTCCGCAGAACGTCGAGACCTTCACGTACATGAAGGGCCTGGTCGACGCCGGTCTCACCACCCCCAACCCGGGCACCAAGGACCGCAAGACGGTCTGGGAGGACTTCGGCGCGGGCAAGGTCGGCATGGTCAACGGCGGACCCATGTCCATCCCGATCTTCGACGCGGCCGGCCTGAAGAACTACGGCGTCGCGGCGATCCCCGGCAAGTCCGCCCCGCTCGACACCACGCTCGGCGTCATGGACTGGATCATGGCGTTCAACAAGAACGGCCACGCCGCCGAGATCAAGAAGTTCTTCGACTTCTTCTACACCGGCAACGCCGCGCAGAAGATCTCCGACACCTACAAGCTGCTGCCCGTCACCAACGGCGGCATCCAGAAGCTGTCCGGTGACGAGAAGCTCAAGCCGTTCCTCGACGGGCTGCCCAACGCCAGCTTCTACCCGTTCCAGGACCCGAAGTGGGCCGAGGTGAACCCGGCGATCAAGCAGACCATCGGCGGCGCCGTCAAGGACGACCCGGCCAAGGTCCTCGGCGAGCTGCAGAAGACCGCCGAAGCCAGCTGATCCAGCGGGTGTCTGTGGAGCCGGCGCGCGGGTCGCGCCCCCGCGCCGGCTCCACCGTCATGGAAGGTTCCTCATGAGAAGGTTGCGCGTCTTCGAACCACTGGCCTGGATCGGGCCGGCCGTGGTGCTGATCGCGCTGGTCGTGCTCTGGCCCGTGATCGAGATGATCCGGTCGTCGTTCCTCAAGATCAGCCGGTTCGGAGTGGTCCAGGGCAACAACTTCCCGGACAACTACACGAAGCTGTTCGGCGAGAAGGACTTCGCCGACATCATGGTCCGCAGCGTGATCTGGGTGGTCGCGGTCGTCGCGCTCACCGTGCTGATCTCGCTGGCCCTCGCCCAACTGTTCAACCAGCGCTTCCCCGGCCGCAAGATCGCCCGGTGGGCACTGATCGCGCCCTGGGCGGCCTCGGTCCTGATGACGGCGATCATCTTCAAGTGGATGCTCGACCCCGAGGTCGGCGTGATCAACCAGATCAGGCTGAAGCTGGGGTTCATCGACGCGATGGGCGGCGCCTCGGCCGACCAGCTCGGGGACGCCTCCAGCGCGATGCCGTGGCTGGTGTTCGTGGCGGTCTTCGTCTCGGTGCCGTTCACCACGTACGCGCTGCTGGCCGGGCTCGCGACCATCCCCGCCGACGTGTACGAGGCGGCCAAGATGGACGGCGCCACCAAGTTCCGGACGTACTGGTCGATCACGCTGCCGCTGCTGCGCCCCGCGCTCACCGTCGCCGCCCTGATCAACGTGATGAACGTCTTCAACAGCTTCCCGATCATCTGGGCGATGACCCACGGCCAGCCGGGCTACTCGACGGCCACCTCGACCATCCTCATGTTCATCCTCAAGGGCTCGAACATCGGTGAGTCGGCCGCCATGTCCGTCGTCAACTTCGGCATGGTGATCGTGCTGACCGCGATCTTCCTCAAGGTGTCGCGCTGGAACAAGGAGGTGGCGTGATGGCCGTGCAGACCATGTCCAAGGCAGGGCCGCGCCACCACGCCGGCCACCGGGGGCGCCCGCCGCGCCGTATGCCCAAGATCAAGACCGTGATCGTGGCGGGCGCCGCGTACATCGTCGCGTTCGTCTTCCTGTTCCCCTACCTGGTCATGCTGCTGACCTCACTGCGGTCGCAGGAGTCGCTGCGCGAGGTGTCGTTCTGGCCCGACGAGTGGGTGTGGTCGAACCTCGGCAACTTCTGGACCAGCGGACTGGCCGGGAACCTGTGGGTGACGCTCAAGGTCGCGGGCGGCTCGACGATCCTGGTGCTGCTCGTGGCCCTGCCCGCCGCGTACTACTCGGCCCGGCACAACTTCCGGGGGCGTACGGCGTTCCTGATCCTGGTGCTGATCACCCAGATGTTCCAGCCCACGGCCATGCTCGTCGGCATCTACCGCGAGTTCTTCCAGTTCGGGCTGGTGGACTCGACCTGGTCGCTGATCCTGGTCAACGGCGGGTTCAACCTGGCCTTCGCGGTGTGGATCCTGAACGCGTACTTCGCCTCGATCCCGCGTGAGCTGGAGGAGGCCGCCTTCATCGACGGCAACGGCCGCTTCGGCGCGTTGTTCCGGATCACGCTGCCGCTGGCCATGCCGGGCGTGATCACCGCACTGATCTTCACCTTCATCGCGGCGTGGAACGAGTTCGTGGTCGCCCTGACGCTGACCACGACCCCGGCCAACCAGCCGCTCACCGTCGCGCTGAACTCGTTCATCGGCCAGTACCAGGTGGACTGGCAGAACCTCTTCGCGGGCTCGGTGATCGCCACCATCCCGGTGATCGTCCTGTTCGCGCTGATCGAGCGGAAGGTCGTCGGCGGACTGACCGCCGGCTCGATCAAGTAGAAAACGTCCGGCCGCCACCAACCCACCGGGTGGCGGCCGGGCTCATTTCTGCGGGCTCACTTCTGCGGCACGCGGGCGACGCAGAACACCGTCTGGCCGAACGGCGGACGGATGAACCGCTCGATCAGCCGCGTGGCGGGCACCACCGTGCGGTCGTAGATCTTGACCAGGCGCGGGTCGGGGTAGCCCACGCCGCCCCGCCGGACCGCCGCCCACCAGGCGATGCCGCCCAGGAAGTTGATCGGCTTGAGCACGTCGACGTCGAGCCCCGCCTTGGCCACCGTGGCGCGCAGGGTCTTGGGCGTGTAGCGCTGGACGTGGCCGACCTTGCGGTCGAAGTCTCCATAAAGCTGCATGTAGCCGGGCACCCAGATGATGATCCGGCCGCCGGGCAGCGTGACGCGGGCCAGCGAGCGCAGCGCCTCGGCGTCGTCCTCGATGTGCTCCAGCACGTTCATCATGACGACGGTGTCGACCTTGTCCTTCAGCGGGATGTCGGTCGGCAGGCCGAACTGCAGGACGTCGATGTCGTCGCGGCCCTCGAAGCGCTTGCCGAGCTGCTCGACGCAGTAGGGGTCGAAGTCGCTGACGACCAGGCGGTCGAGCCGCGGCAGGAACTGCTCGGCGAAGTGGCCCAGCCCGGAGCCGATCTCCAGCATCGAACGGCCGACGTGCGGGGCGACCATGTCGAACTCGTACTGCCGATAGTTCTTGGCCTCGTCCCCACCCAGGTGGTTCTCCAGGGCCTCGTCACCGGCCGCCGGTTGCACTACACGGTCATACCCAGAAGACATAGTCCCGTTCCTTTGAGGGGCAGACGGATTGCACGAGTCTAATGCCCCTCAGGATGACCTGATGCGTGAAACGCCCTTCCCCGCGCCCGCCCGGATGCGATGGAATCTGTCACACCATGGACGACGACGAGGCGATCGCCCGCTCGCTCGACGGCGATCTGGGTGCCTATGAGGTCCTGGTCGCCAGGTACAGCGTGCTCGCCCACCGCACCGCCGCCATGCTCGGCGCGGGCGACGAGGCCGAGGACGTGGTGCAGGAGGCGTTCGTCAAGGCTTTCCGCCATCTGTCCGGGTTCCGCAGGGGCGCGCCTTTCCGTCCGTGGTTGTTGCGGATCGTGGCCAACGAGACACACAACCTGACCCGGGCCCGCGGGCGCAGGTCCGACCTGGCCGTACGCCTCACCGCCGCCCCCGACACCAGGCCCCCCGACGACCCGGAGGGCGCGGCCGTGGCCACCGACCGGCGCGCCCGCCTGCTGGAGGCCGTACGCGGCCTGCCCGAACGGGAACGCCAGGCGGTCGTCTGCCGGTACTTCCTGCAACTGTCGGAAGCGGAGACGGCCGAGGTGCTCGGCCGGCCGGTCGGTACCGTCAAGTCCAGCACCCACCGGGGGCTGGCCCGGCTGAGGGAGGAGGTGGGCGGTGAGCTCGCATGACCCCTTCGACGACCTGGAGACCGAACTGACCGCCCTCGGCGGCCTGCTCGACCTGCCGTCACCGCCCCCGGCCGACGTCGCCGCCGCCGTACGCGCCCGCCTGGAGACGCCGTCCCCGGAGGACGAGAACGTCATCCGCCTCCCGGCGCCCGGGCGGCGCAAGGACGTGCGGCGTGCCCGGCGGGCCAGGTGGAAGATCGTGGCGGCCGTCGTGATCGCGGTCGTCGCCGTCACCGCCGCCACCCCCCAGGGCCGCGTCGCCGTCGCCCGCGTACTCCGCTTCGCCGGGATCGAACTGGAACTCGGCGAGAGTTCCCCCACCCCGGTACGGACCACCGCGAACCTCCCAGGCGAGCACACCGTGGCCCCCGGCGACCTGCCCTCCCTGGTGAGGTTCAAGGTCGGCACGCCGGCCGAGCTGGGCGCCCCCGACCACGCCACCGTCGCCGACCAGGGTCGCGTCGTGTCGCTGTTCTGGCCCGGCGGCGTCCGGCTCGACCAGTTCCAGGGCGGCGTCGACCCCTTCTTCTTCAAGAAGCTCGGCCCGCCCTGGCCCGAGTACGTCCAGGTGAACCAGGCCCAGGGCTGGTGGATCCCCGGCGCGCACCCGCTCGGCTACATCCAGCGCACGGACGGCAGCCCGATCCCCCTGCGCCAGGCGGCCCCCACCCTCATCTGGCAGCGCGACACGATCACCTACCGCCTCGAAGGCGCCGGCACCAAGGAACGCGCCATCCAGATCGCCGAGTCACTCCGCTGAGCCGGTCAGCCAGTCGTCCACGCCCTTGAGCAGCTCCTTGCGCGCCGGATCGGACGCCGTGGAGGAGCGGATCGACTGCCGGGCCAGCTCGGCGATCTCGGCGTCGGAGAAGCCGTAGACCTCCCTGGCCAGCTCGTACTGGCGCAGCAGCCGCGTGCCGAACAGCAGCGGGTCGTCGGCGCCCAGCGCGATCGGCACCCCGGCGTCGAACAGCCGCCGCAGCGGCACGTCCGCCGCCCGCTCGGCCACGCCCAGGCCCACGTTGGACGTCGGGCACACCTCGCAGCAGATCTGCCGGTCGGCCAGCCGCTGCATCAGCCACGGGTCCTCGGCCGCGCGTACGCCGTGGCCGACCCGGTCGGCGTCCAGGTCGTCGATGCACTGCGCCACGCTGCGCGGCCCGAGCAGCTCACCGCCGTGGGGCACGGCCAGCAGCCCGCCGCGTTTGGCGATGCGGAAGGCCCGCTCGAAGTCGCGTGCCTCGCCGCGCCGTTCGTCGTTGGACAGGCCGAAGCCCACCACGCCCTTGCCGGCGTACTGGGTGGCGAGCCTGGCCAGGGTGTTCGCGTCGAGCGGATGCCGGGTCCTGTTGGCCGCCACGATCACCGGCATCTCCACCCCGGCGTGCTCGGCGGCCTGCCGCGCCGCGTCGAGCATCAGCTCCAGCGTGGCCGTGAGCCCTCCGAACCGCGAGGCGAACCCCGACGGGTCCACCTGGATCTCCAGCCACCGGGAACCGGCCGCCGCCTCGTCCTCGGCCGTCTCGCGCAACAACCGGTAGACGTGCTCGGGACGGCTCAGCACGGACCTGGCGATGTCGTAGAGCCGCTGGAACCTGAACCACCCGCGCTCGTCGGTGGCCCGCAATCGCGGCGGCCAGTCCTGCTCCAGCGCGTCGGGCAGGTGCAGCCCCTGCTCCCTGGCCAGCTCGATCAGTGTTGAGTGTCGCATGGAGCCGGTGAAGTGCAGGTGGAGATGGGCCTTGGGAAGCGTGTGCAGGGGCCGGTGCATTTCCATATTTTGCCACTCGCCGCAGGTCCGGGGTCGCGTGTCGGGGGAAGGCGGACGGAGGCGTCGAAGGCACGGTAGAGATCGGGCCGATCGGGGGATCAACCGTCCATGATCCTTGAGGGACGCGCCGAACGGCAGGGCTGGCGCGCGCTGCTCGCCGGACTGGCGTTCGCGGTGACCGCTCTCGCCATTTACACCCTGTTCCAGTCGGGTTTCGGGCGTCCACACCCGCCTTCGGCTGGTTCGTCGTACGTGCCGGCGCCGCCCCTGAAGGTGACGCCCGGTACGAGCCGCCCGGCCGCGGCGGCCGCCGCGCCACCCGAGCCCCTGCTCGCGGTCGTCTCCGACGACTTCTGGCTCACCTACCTGCCGCGCGGCCTCGAACGCAGCGGCGGGGGAGCGGTCGCGCCGGAAACCGGCGTCGAGGGCGGCTGGGCCAGGTACGGCACCTCCGGCCGATACGTCGAGGTAGAGGTCGAACACGGTACGGTGGCCGCGGACTGGGACGCCTACCGCGCGCGGATCACCGTGCTGGACGCCCGCGAGACCACCGTGCGCGGCAGGCCCGCGGTCGTCGGCCGGCATCCGCGCGGCGGCAAGGTGATCGCCTGGCTGGAACGCCCGGGAACGGGCGCGTGGGTCCGGGTGAGCGATTCGCTCGGCGGCGAACTGCTGGCTATTGCCGCCTCGGCCCGCGCTCCTGTAGGAGACTAAGAGCCTTTTCTCTGGTTGATCCCACGAGTCATGGGGGGACGATGCGGCGCCCGGCAGCGGTGTTCCTCACGTTCGCGCTGGCCGCGGGCGTGGGCGGGTGCGGCGACGACACCCCTGCGCCCGCGGTCACCCCGCCCCCGCCGCGCGAACGAGTGACGGCGGCGCCGGTCACCCTGGCCTGCGGATCGTCCAGGCTGAAGATCCCCGCCCCGCCACCGCCCCTGGCCCGCTCGGGCACCTTCGGCCGCCTCGGCTCGCTCGCCAGACGGCTCACGGTGAAGGGCGTGACCTGGCACGACGACGACGGCGAGCAACTGCGGGCGGGCGTGGTGTGCGGGGTGCGGACGGCCGAGCAGTTCGCCACGCTGGTGGCCAGGTCGACCCTGACCGCCTACCGCGGCAAACCCGCGCTGCGCTGGACGACCCGCGGCGGCCTGCGCAACTTCATGTGGCTGGAGAGCCCCGGCACGGCCGTCTACCTCGCCGCCACGCCCGGCCTGACCGCCCAGCTCCGCCAGACGGCCGCCGCGATCAGACAGGGCGCCTCCTGAGGGCAGGCCGCCCGCCGTTCAGTGGGCCTCGGACAGCAGCTTGGCCAAGCGGCTGACGCCCTCGACCAGGTCGTCGTCCCCGAGGGCGTAGGACAGCCGGAAGTAGCCCGGCGTGCCGAACGCCTCGCCCGGCACGACCGCCACCTCGGCCTCCTCCAGGATCAGCTCGGCCAGCTCGGCCGACGACCCCGGACGCCGCCCGCGCAGCTCCTTGCCCACCAGCTCCTTGACCGACGGATACGCGTAGAACGCCCCCTTCGGCTCCGGGCAGAACACGCCCGGGATCTCGTTGAGCATCCGGACCATGGTCTGGCGGCGCCGGTCGAAGGCCGTACGCATCTCGGCCACGGCCGACAGGTCGCCGGAGACGGCGGCCAGCGCAGCGATCTGGGACACGTTGGCCACGTTGGAGGTGGCGTGCGACTGCAGGTTGGTCGCCGCCTTGACCACGTCGGACGGCCCGATCAGCCAGCCCACCCGCCAGCCGGTCATCGCGTACGTCTTGGCCACGCCGTTGAGGATCACGACCCGGTCGCCGAGCTCGGGCACGGCCGTGGCGATGCTGGTGAACTCGGTGCCGCCGTAGACCAGGTGCTCATAGATCTCGTCGGTGACGACCCACAGGCCGTGCTCGGCCGCCCACCGGCCGATCGCCACGGTCTCCTCACGCGAGTAGACCGCGCCCGTCGGGTTGGACGGCGAGACGAACAGCAGCACCTTCGTACGCTCGGTGCGGGCCGCCTCAAGCTGCTCGACGCTCGCCAGGTAGCCCGTGGACTCGTCGGTCACGACGTCGACCTGCACGCCCCCGGCCAGCTTGATCGCCTCGGGGTACGTCGTCCAGTAGGGGGCGACGACCAGCACCTCGTCGCCCGGGTCGAGCAGCGTCGCGAACGCCTCGTAGACGGCCTGCTTGCCGCCGTTGGTGACGAGCACCTGGGACGGCTCTACCGAGTAGCCGGAGTCGCGCCGCGTCTTGGCGGCGATGGCCTGCTTGAGCTCGGGGAGCCCGCCCGCCGGCGTGTACTTGTGGTTGCGCGGGTCGCGCGCCGCCTCGACCGCGGCCTCGACGATGTAGCCGGGCGTCGGGAAGTCGGGCTCACCCGCGCCGAAGCCGATGACGGGCCGACCGGCCGCCTTCATCGCCTTCGCCTTGGCGTCCACCGCGAGCGTGGCGGACTCGGAAATCGCGGAGATTCTTGCGGAGATACGGGGTCGCGTGGACATGCTCACCATGCTCCCACGCGCGCGTGACCTGGGCGATCAGGTTTGGGTTCGACGTACCGGGCAATCCCCCGTATGCTTTCGCCTGGTCCTTCCGCCGCATGTCGGCGAGCGGTTCGGTCCAGGCAGTGAGTCAATCAGGGTAGTGTGGTTGACGACATAGGGCACTGGCGCAATTGGTAGCGCACCGGTCTCCAAAACCGGCGGTTGGGGGTTCGAGTCCCTCGTGCCCTGCGAGTGCGGTCCGCGCAAATGGCGTGTAAGCGCGCCGCAGAACTGCGTTGGATACGACAGATTCAGGTGAGGACTGTGGCGATCGACACGCGCGGCGAGACCGCAGGCAAGCCCAGTGGCGAGAAGAAGACGCGCACTTCACCTGCCCTTTTCTATCGGCAGGTCGTCAACGAGCTTCGCAAGGTCATCTGGCCGACACGCAAGGATCTCATCACCTACACCACGGTCGTTCTGGTATTCGTTCTGATCATGGTGGCGATCGTGTATGGGCTCGACGCCGCTCTCGGCTGGGCCGTCCTCCGCGTCTTCGGCGGGGAGTGAGCCCGCCAAGCTCGACGCCGTGTGGTGTCGGCTGACGGCGACGCCATTCGATTCGAGGAAAGAGGAAAGGTCACGTGTCCGAGTCTTCTGTTCCGGCTGAGGAGCACCGCGACGAGCGGGGCGACGACGAGCTGGGAGAGACCACCGACGAATTGGGCGACGAGCTGGGTGAGGCTCGCGACGAAGGCGTCGAGGCGGCTCTCCAGGAGGCCGACGAGACCGACGAGGTCGAAGAAGGTGAGGAGGCTCCCGCCGAGGCGGAAGCCGAGATCCTGCCCGACGTCGACCCGGTCGAGGAGTTCAAGAGCTCGCTGCGCGGGCTCCCTGGCGAGTGGTATGTGATCCACTCCTACGCCGGCTACGAGAACCGCGTGAAGTCCAACATCGAGAGCCGCAACGTGTCGCTCAACATGGAGGACTACATCTACCAGGTCGAGGTGCCCACGCACACCGTCCAGGAGTTCAAGAGCGGCAAGAAGGTCCCGGTCAAGGAGCGCGTGCTGCCCGGCTACGTCCTGGTGCGCATGGAGCTGACGGACGAGTCCTGGGCCGCCGTGCGTAACACGCCCGGCGTGACCGGTTTCGTCGGCCTGTCCAACAAGCCGAGCCCGCTCAGCCTCGACGAGGTCGCCAAGCTGCTGGCACCCGAGCCGACCGAGGAGGCCAAGAAGGCCACCACCAAGGCGGCCAGCGGTCCCACGGTCGAGTTCGAGATCGGCGAGTCCGTCACGGTCATGGACGGTCCCTTCGCCACCCTGCCCGCCTCGGTCAGCGAGATCAGCCCCGAGTCGCAGAAGCTCAAGGTGCTCGTCTCGATCTTCGGTCGTGAGACCCCGGTCGAGCTCTCGTTCAACCAGGTCTCGAAGATCTAAGACGATCACCTACACTTAGACGTTCGGTCGGCCGCCTTTCGCGAAGGGTGGCCTTCCGACATGTCCGGGCGCATCCGCGTCCGGACGGCATCACGATCAGGACCCGGAGAAGGACTCATGCCTCCGAAGAAGAAGATCGCGGCGCTCGTCAAGGTCCAGCTCCCCGCTGGCCAGGCCACGCCCGCTCCGCCGGTCGGTACCGCCCTCGGTCCCCACGGCGTCAACATCATGGACTTCGTCAAGCAGTACAACGCTGCGACGGAGTCCCAGCGGGGCAACATCATCCCCGTTGAGATCACCATTTTCGAAGACCGCAGCTTCACCTTCATCACGAAGACGCCCCCGGCGCCCGAGCTGATCAAGAAGGCCCTGGGTCTCGACAAGGGCAGCGCCGTCCCCCACAAGGACAAGGTCGGCAGGCTGACGCGCGAGCAGCTGCGCAGCATCGCCGAGACCAAGATGCCCGACCTCAACGCCAACGACGTCGAGGCTGCAGAGAAGATCATCGCCGGCACCGCCCGGTCGATGGGCATCACGATCGCCGACTAAGACTTTTCCCAAGATCCGTGGGAGGGCCGGGTCCCGGCCCGCGTACCACAAGGAGACAGACATGAAGCGCAGCAAGGCGCACAAGGACGCGGCCGGCAAGGTCGACCGCGACAAGCTCTACACGCCCGCCGACGCCGCCAAGCTGGCCAAGGAGACGTCGACCACCAAGTTCGACGCCACCGTGGAAGTGGCGCTGCGGCTGGGCGTCGACCCTCGCAAGGCCGACCAGATCGTGCGCGGCACGGTCAACCTCCCGCACGGCACCGGTAAGACCGCCCGGGTCCTGGTCTTCGCGACCGGTGACCGTGCCGAGGCAGCCCGCGAGGCGGGCGCCGACATCGTCGGCGCCGACGAGCTGATCGACGAGATCGCCAAGGGCAACCGGCTCAACGAGTTCGACGCCGTGGTCGCCACCCCTGACCTCATGGGCAAGGTCGGCCGCCTGGGCCGCGTGCTCGGCCCGCGTGGCCTCATGCCCAACCCCAAGACCGGCACCGTGACGCCCGACGTCGCCAAGGCCGTGACCGAGATCAAGGGCGGCAAGATCGAGTTCCGCACCGACCGGCAGGCCAACCTGCACTTCATCATCGGCAAGACGTCGTTCCCCGAGCGTCAGCTCATCGAGAACTACGCCGCCGCCCTTGACGAGGTGCTGCGTCTCAAGCCGTCGGCGGCCAAGGGCCGTTACCTGAAGAAGGTCACCTTCTCCACCACCATGGGCCCCGGCGTCCCCGTCGACCCCAACCTCACCCGTGGCCTGACCGCCGAGCTCGACGCGTAGCGGTTCCCGGGTTTTCGAAGGTCCCGTCTGTTCTCAGGCGGGGCCTTCGTGCTTTTCCGGCCCGTCTGACCACTCGGCCAGGGGGCAGGGGTTGTGGAGAAAACGTGCACGCCCTGTGGGGGAGAACCCTGGGTTTTCCCCTAATTGTGCGGGGAAGTCGCCACGATGGGACAAGCCAAACGTAGGGTCATAACATGCTGAAGCGCAGGAATAGTCTCGCCACCGCCGCGGCCGGAGCTGCTCTCATCGCGGCCGCGGTCGCCGGGTGTGGTACGAACGCGCAGCCCATCCAGGTCAACCTGGCCGCCTCAGAGGTGCTCGCGCAGGCCGCGCAGAAGACCGCAGAGGTCACCAGCTACACAGTGGACGCAGTCGCGAACGTGACGCACCCCCAAGAGGGCAACGGCAAGGTGCAGGGACGCATGCTCTACCAGAGCAAGCCCCAGCTCGCCGTGGACCTGACCCTCGACACCGTGGACATGGGCGGCCGTAACCTGCCGGGTGGCGTACGCGCCATCCTCCAGGACGACACCGTGTACGTGAAGGTTGAGGCGCTCAAGGAGCTCCTCGGCGCCACCAAGCCGTGGATCAAGGTCCCGCTCGCCGAGGTGGGCAACCAGGGCCAGGTCAACCAGTACCTCGGCCAGATCCAGCAGTTCGACCTGGCCAGCGTGACCAAGCTGGTCACCGCGTCGAAGGACGTGAAGCAGGCCGGCACCGAGAGCGTCAACGGCGAGGACACCACCCACTACAGCGGCACGTTCCCCGTGGACGCGGCCGTCACCCAGCTCCCCGCCGACAAGCAGGAGCAGGCCCGTACGAACCTGGCCGAGCTCAAGGACGTCAAGTTCGACGTCTGGGTGGCCGGCGACAGCCTGCCCCGCAAGCTCACCCTGAACGGCTCCAAGGAGGGCGCGACGCTGGACGCCACGCTGCTCTTCAAGAACTTCAACGAGCCCGTGAACGTCGAGGTCCCGCCCGCCGACCAGGTCGGGGAGCTGCCCAAGTCGACCGTCAACTGAGAACCGATTTGGAAACTCGGCGGCCAGCACGTACGCTGGTCGTTGCCGAAGACCGCCGGTCGTCGTCAGGTGCATCAGTCCTGGCGACCGAAGGATCCACGTTCTGTGGACGGCCCGCGCAGGTGTGATGCGAGTTTCCCATATGGTGCAGTTCCATATGTGAGCCCCGTGCGCCCCTGCGCCCGGGGCTGTTCTCATTTCCAGGGGCCTTCGCCGGCGGCACACCTGGAAGGAGGCCCATGGCGAGGGCGGATAAGGCGACAGCCGTTGCCGAGCTCAAGAGCGAGTTCGAAGGCAGCAGCGCCGCCGTTCTGACCGAGTACCGCGGTCTCACCGTCGCTCAGCTCAAGCAGCTGCGCGTTGCTCTTGGTGAGAATGCGAAGTTCGCCGTGGCGAAGAACACCCTGACCAAGATTGCGGCCAACGAAGCCGGTCTGTCGTTCCCCGACGACCTGCTCACGGGCCCGACCGCGATCGCCTTCGTCAACGGCGACGTTGTCGAGGCGGCCAAGGGTCTGCGTGACTTCGCCAAGGCCAATCCCCTTCTGGTGATCAAGGGTGGTGTGCTCGACGGTAAGACGCTCGACGCCACCGAGATCACCAAGCTCGCCGACCTCGAGTCCCGCGAGGTCCTCCTCGCGAAGCTCGCCGGTGCTCTCAAGGCGAAGCAGAGCGCTGCCGCCGCGGTTTTCGCCGCGCTGCCCACGCAGATGGCTCAGCTGGCCGACGCCCTTCGTGTCAAGCGCGAAGAAGCGGGCGAGTAACACGGGGGTTGCCGCAACTTCCGCGGTCCCGTTCCTAGTTTTCTGCAAGTCCTAAACGTAAGGAAAAGCATCATGGCGAAGCTCAGCACCGACGAGCTGCTCGACGCGTTCAAGGAGATGACCCTCCTCGAGCTGTCCGAGTTCGTGAAGAACTTCGAAGAGGTCTTCGACGTCAAGGCCGCCGCCCCCGTCGCGGTCGCCGCCGCCCCCGCCGCCGGTGGCGGTGGCGAGGCCGCCGCCGTTGAGGAGCAGGACGAGTTCGACGTCATCCTCGAGGCCGCCGGCGACAAGAAGATCCAGGTCATCAAGGAGATCCGCGCCCTCACGTCCCTGGGCCTCAAGGAGGCCAAGGACCTGGTGGACGGCGCTCCCAAGCCGGTCTTCGACGGCAAGGTCAACAAGGAGCAGGCGGAGAAGGCCAAGGCTGCCCTCGAGGGCGCCGGCGCCACCGTGACCGTGAAGTAACTTCCCACTTCACACACAGCTCTTCGAAAGAGGCGGACACACCCTGGTGCCGGGTGTGACCGCCTCTTTTCGCATGTCCGGGGACGCCTCACCGGATTCTCATCCGCGTCTCATCGCCCGGCCAAAGGGCGTGCCTAGCGTGCGGGTGTGGTGAGCGAAACGAAATCCCGTGCGGCGTTGGCCGCGCTGCTCGTCGGCGCCGGAGTCCTCTACGTGTGGGGGCTCGGGGCGTCGGGGTGGGCCAACTCCTTCTATTCGGCGGCCGTACAGGCCGGGAGCCAGAGCTGGAAGGCGTTCTTCTTCGGGTCGTCCGACGCCGCCAACGCGATCACCGTCGACAAGACCCCCGCCTCGCTCTGGCCCATGGAGCTCAGCGTACGGATCTTCGGCCTGAACTCCTGGGCCGTCCTCGTGCCCCAGGCGCTCATGGGCGTCGGCGCGGTGGCCATGGTGTACGCGACCGTCCGCCGGCTGTTCCCCGTCTGGGCGGCGCTGCTGGCCGGGGCGGCGATGGCGGTCACGCCGGTCGCGGTGCTGATGTTCCGCTTCAACAACCCCGACGCCCTGCTGGTGTTGTCGCTGACCGTCGCCGGGTACTGCGTGACGCGGGCCCGGGAACGCGGTTCGACGCGCTGGCTCATGGGGGCGGGGGCGGTGATCGGGTTCGCGTTCCTGGTCAAGATGATGCAGGCGTTCCTGGTGGTTCCGGGGTTCGTGCTGGTCTACCTGGTGACCGCGCCGGGTGCTTTGTGGCGTCGGGTGTGGCAGCTCGCGCTGGCGGGGACGGCGATGGTGGTGGCCGCCGGGTGGTGGTTGATGGCGGTGGCGTTGGTGCCCGCGTCCGAACGGCCCTACATCGGCGGCTCGCAGACCGACAGCGTGCTGGAGCTGGCGCTCGGCTACAACGGCCTCGGGCGGCTGAACGGGGACGACTACGGCGGTCTCGGGAACCTGAACCAGCAGGCCGGATGGTTGCGCCTGTTCGACACCGAGGCGGGCGGGCAGATCTCCTGGCTGCTGCCCGCGGCGCTGGCGCTGCTCGTCGCCGTCACCTGGCTCACCCGGCGGGCGCCGCGGACCGATCCGGTGCGGGCCGCGGTGTGGGTGTGGGGGAGCTGGCTGGTCGTGACCGGGCTGGTGTTCAGCCTGATGCAGGGGATCTTCCACGCCTACTACACCGTCGCCCTGGCTCCGGCCGTCGCCGTGCTGGTGGGGATGGGGGCGGCCGTGGCCTGGGAGCGGGGGGCGCATCGGCTGCTCGCCATGGTCGTGGCGGTGACGGTGGTGTGGGCGTACGTGTTGTTGTCGCGTACCGCGGACTGGAACGGGTGGCTGGGGACGGTCGTCCTGGTCGCGGGGCTGGGCGCGGTGCTGGGGATGTTGTTCACGCGCCGGGTCCTCGTGGGGGTGGTCGCCGTGGCGGCGTGCCTGGCGGGGCCGGCGGCGTACGCGGTGGAGACCGCCGCGACCCCGCACACCGGGGCGATCCCGACGGCGGGTCCCGCCACTGGCGGCGGTTTCGGCGGACCGCCCGGCGGTGGGCCGGGCCGAGCCGGGCGACCCGGCGGCGACGGCGGCCGGGCCGCCTTCCGGCCGCCCGGCGGTCGCGGCGGGGCGGGCGGCCTGCTCGATGCGCGAACGCCGCCCGCCGAGTTGACCACCCTGCTCAGGAACGGCTCCTCCACGTGGGCCGCGGCGACCGTCGGCTCGAACAACGCGGCCGGCTACCAGCTCGCCACCGGCCTGCCGGTGATGGCCGTCGGCGGCTTCAACGGCACGGACCCCGCGCCCACGCTGGAGCAGTTCAAGCAGTACGTGGCCGGGAAGAGCATCCACTACTTCATCGGCACCGGCATGGACGGCTTCGGCGGCCGGGGCGGCGGCAGCGGCGAGGCCGCCCGGATCGCGGCCTGGGTGCGGGAGACCTTCACCGCTACGACGGTCGGCGGCGTCACCGTCTTCGACCTCACCCGGAGCTGAGCCCGGAGCCGAGCCCGGAGCTGAGTGCGGCTTCCCGGACCTTGGCGATGGCGCTGGAGTCCATGAAGTCCTTGCAGTGGACGATCCTGCCGTCCCTGATCCGCAACATCAGCAGGCCGGGGACGGTGATCGGCCGATCGCCCACCTGGACGTGCGCGTTCTGCTCCACGACCACGACCTCGGGATCGTCCGTACGGTGCAGCGCGACCCGTTCCACCTCCCGCGGCACGGCGGGGGAGGCACCCCAGGCCGCCCGGTACCCCGCGCGGACCGCCTCCCGCCCCTCGTACGGCGGCAGCCCGCCGAACGGGAACTCGTGCAGCCCGTCCTCGGCGTACAGGTCGGCCAGTTCGTCGGCCGACTTGTGCAACATCGCGCCCTGGAAGGCGCCCACGATCTCCTCGACGGTCATGATGACGGCCTCGCATTCACTCAACGGTTGTTGACTCAACGAGCGTAGAGCGAACTGGGACGAACGGTCAACACGGGTAGAGTCGGTGCGTGAGCGAGCGAGTGCTTCCCCGTGCCGAGCGGCGGCGCAGGACCGAGGGGAGGATCCTCGACGCGGCCAGGGCCCTGTTCGCGGAAGTGGGCTACGAGCGCGCGACCATCAGGGCCGTCGCCAGGGCCGCCGAGGTCGATCCCGCCCTCGTCATGCAGTACTTCGGCAGCAAGCAGGAGCTCTTCCGGCACGCCGTACGCGCGGTCCCCGCCCTCGACGCCGTCGTGAGCGCCGAGGAGCTGGTCGAGCACCTGCTCGACACGCTCAACGTGAAGATGGGCGAGCTGCCCCAGGGCTCGCTGGCGATGATGCGTTCGATGCTCACCCACCCCGAGGCGGGCGCGTCGGCCCGCGAGGCGCTGGGCCGCCAGATCGACGGGCTCGCCGCGTCGATCCCCGGCGACGACGCCCGCCTGCGCGCGGCCCTGATGACCGCGATCATGCTCGGCGTGACGGTCGGCCACCAGCTGCTCGACCTGCCCGAGCTGCGCGACGTGCCGCCGGAGGAGATCGCCCGGGTGCTGCGCCCGAGCCTGCGCGCCCTTACTGGACCCGAAGTCTCATAACCGGCGGGTAACAAGTTATTGGAACGGGTTCCAATTCCCCGGATCGCCGCTACCGTGAGGGCGTTCTGGAAGTAAAGTGTGCGGCACGTTATCCCCTGAGTACTCCCTGTGATCGGGAATGTGATCGGGAAGGTGGCCAGTGGGCGTCGAGGTCGTGGTCGACGGGTTGACCAAGTCGTTCGGTCGGCAGGTCGTCTGGGAGGATGTCTCGCTCACGCTGCCCGCGGGCGAGATCTCGGTGCTGCTCGGCCCCTCGGGCACCGGCAAGTCGGTCTTCCTCAAGACGCTGGTCGGCCTGCTGCGGCCCGACCGCGGCCACATCTGGATCGACGGCCACGACCTGGCCCACTGCGGCGAGCGCAAGCTCTACGAACTGCGGCGGCTGTTCGGCGTGCTGTTCCAGGACGGCGCCCTGTTCGGCTCGCTCAACCTCTACGACAACATCGCCTTCCCGCTGCGCGAGCACACCAAGAAGACCGAGGCCGAGATCCGCCGGATCGTGATGGCGAAGATCGACCTGGTCGGCCTGGTCGGCGCCGAGGGCAAGCTGCCCGGAGAGATCTCCGGCGGCATGCGCAAGCGCGCCGGGCTGGCCAGGGCGCTGGTGCTCGATCCCGAGATCATCCTGTTCGACGAGCCCGACTCCGGCCTCGACCCGGTCCGCACCGCCTTCCTCAACCAGACGATCGTCGACATCAACGCCGACATCGAGGCCACGTTCCTGATCGTCACCCACGACATCAACACCGCCCGCACGGTCCCGGACAACATCGGGCTGCTGTTCCGCCGCGAGCTGGTCATGTTCGGGCCGCGCGAGATGTTGTTGTCCAGCGACGAGCCGGTGGTGCGGCAGTTCCTCAACGCCCGGCGCCACGGCCCGATCGGCATGTCGGAGGAGAAGGACGTCTCCGAGCTGGAGGCCGAGGCGCAGATGGGCCACGACCCCGGCGGGCTGCCGCCGATCCCGCCGCAGCTCATGCCGAGCGGCAACACGATCCGCCGGTCCCAGCAGCCGCCCGGCCGGTGGCTGGCCGCCAACGGGGTGATCCCGCCGCAGGGCTCGTTCGTGGACGAACTCGGCCGCGACTGGCTGGAGGAGTATCCCCGGCTGATCGACGCCCACCTGAACGGCGCCAAATAGATCATGAATCCCACCGGGAAGTCCTTCTTTGCGGTCATCGACCGTCGCTCTCCGCAGTTGAGTGCACTCTCATGGTGATCGCGGAGATCGGGCGGTTCGTCGCCATGTCGCTCGACACCGCGAGAGCGGCCGGGCGGCGGCCCTTCCAGGTGCGGGAGCTGGTCCGGCAGGCGTGGTTCATCGTCAGCGTCAGCGCGCTGCCGACCGCTCTGGTCGCCATCCCTTTCGGCGCCGTGCTCGCCATGCAGACCGGCAACCTCATCCGCCAGTTCGGCGCCCAGTCCTTCACCGGGGCCACCGCCGTGCTCGGCATCGTGCGCGAGGCGGGCCCGGTGGTGACGGCCCTGATGATCGCGGGCGCGGCGGGCAGCGCGATCTGCGCCGACCTCGGCGCCCGCCGGATCAGGGACGAGATCGACGCCATGGAGGTGCTCGCGATCGACCCCCTCCACCGGCTCGTCGTGCCCAGGGTCGCCGCGTGCGCGCTGGTCGCGCCGCTGCTCAACGGCCTGGTCACCACGGTCGGCCTGATCGCCGGCTACCTGTTCAACGTGGTCGCCCAGGGCGGGTCGCCCGGGGCGTACCTGCAGTCGTTCAACGCCCTGGCCGAGGTCTCCGATTTGTGGGTGTCGGAGGGCAAGGCGCTGGTGTTCGGGGCGACGACGGGGTTGATCGCCGCGTACAAGGGGCTGAGCGCGGCGGGCGGGCCCAAGGGCGTGGGGGAGGCGGTCAACCAGACCGTGGTGTTCGCGGCCATGGTGCTGTTCGCCGAGAACTTCCTGATCAGTGCGGTCTACAACGAGCTGGTGTTGTCATGAGGACGCTCAACCGGCAGGGCGAGTTCTACGCCCGTGCGATCAGGGCCGTACCGGCCGCCGCGCGCTACCGCCGGGAGGTGTTCAGGCTGCTGGCCGAGGTCGGGCTGGGCAGCGGCGGCCTGGCGGTGATCGGCGGCACGATGACGATCGTCGCCTTCATGACCTTCTTCACCGGCACCGAGGTCGGCCTGCAGGGCTACACCGGGCTCGACCAGATCGGCGGCTCGGCCTTCACCGGCTTCCTGTCCAGCTATGTCAACACCCGCGAGATCGCGCCGCTGGTGGCCGCGATCGGCCTGTCGGCCACCGTCGGCGCCGGGTTCACCGCGCAGCTCGGCGCGATGCGGATCAGCGAGGAGGTCGACGCGCTGGAGGTCATGGCGGTCCCGTCGGTGCCGTTCCTGGTCGGCACGCGGCTGATCGCCGGCTTCGCCGCCGTCATGCCCCTCTACGTGCTCGGCCTGCTCGCCTCCTACGTCGCCACCCGCCTGATCGTCACCGTGCTCCACGACCAGTCCACGGGCACCTACGACCACTACTTCGACCTGTTCCTGTCGCCCTACGACGTGTTGTGGTCGTTCGGCAAGGCGATGGTCTTCGCCGTCCTGGTGATCCTCATCCACTGCTACTACGGCTTCCACGCCACCGGCGGGCCTGCCGGGGTCGGGGTGGCGGTCGGGCGGGCCGTACGCGCGGTGCTGGTCACGGTCAACCTCGCGAACGTGCTGCTCGGCCTGGCCATCTGGGGCACCACGACGACGGTGAGGCTGGCCGGATGAGACACGGCGTCGCGCTGCTGGCGATCATCACCGCGTTCACGGCCCTGACGCTGGCCGTCTACACGAAGGCGTTCTCCACCGCCCGGCACGTCACGCTGCTGCTGCCGGCCGCCGGGCTCCAGCTCGACCGCCGGGCCGACGTCAAGGTCAACGGCGTCGTGGTCGGCGAGGTGGCCGACCTGGCGCCCGCCGAGCGCGGCGCCCGCGTCACCCTGGCCCTCGACCAGGACGTGGACCGCGCCTCCACCGTCGAGCTGCGGGCCAAGACGTTGTTCGGCGAGAAGTACGTCGCCCTGATCCCGCCCAGGTCGCCACGCGGCCCGCTGCGCGACGGCGACGTGCTCAGGTCGTCGGCCACGGCCGTCGAGATCACCCAGATCCTCGACCGCCTGCTGACCCACCTGCGCGCCGTCCATCCCGAACGCCTGAACGCCGCCCTGAACGCCCTGGCCACCGCCCTGGACGGCCGTGGGGCCCGCCTCGGCAGAACTCTGGACAGAACCGACGCCTACCTCAAACGCCTCCAGCCCTACCTTCCGACGATAAAGCGGGACATCGCCAAGCTTGCCGACGTCGCCGACCAGTATGGCCAGGCCGCCCCCGACCTCTTGCGCACCCTCGCGAACACCGCCGCGATCAGCCGCACCCTCACCGCCGTCCCCCCGGCCCCGGCCGCCGACGCCGTCACCGGGGCCGCCACCGCCGCCGACCGCCTGCTCACCGCGAACGAGCCCGGCCTCGTCGGCCTCCAGCACGTCATCCGGCCCGTCCTCGACGTCACCGCGTACCACGCGCCGGTCATCCCGTGCGTCCTGCGCGGGCTCGTACGCCTGCGTCCGATCCTCGACGACACCTTCGGCCACGGGAGCGCGAAGGCGGTGCTGGAGATCGTCCGACCGGCGCGTCCGTACGAACCGGGCAAGGACACCCCGCGGTACGCCGACCGCAGAGGCCCGGCCTGCTACGGCCTGCCCGACCACCCGCCCGTGCCCTTCCCGGGGGTGCGCTTCGACGACGGCACCACGGACCTGGCGAGGCTGATGCTGCGATGACCACGCTCGGGCCGGCGCTCAAGCTGGCCGCCTTCGCCCTCGTCACCACCCTGTGCGTGGCCACCCTCGCGATCACGATCTCGGGCGCCCGGTTCACCGCCGCCGTCGTCTACCACGCCCTGTTCGCCGACGCCTCGGGGCTGCGCGAGGGCGACGAGGTCCGCATCGCCGGGGTGCAGGTGGGCCGCGTCGAGACCGTGACGCTGGCGGGCACGCAGGCGGAGGTCGCCTTCTCCGTACGGCGGACCACCGCCCTGCCCCGCGCGGTCGTGGCCGCGATCCGCTGGCGCAACCTCATGGGTGACCGCTACCTGACCCTCTCCACCGGCCCGGGCGGCCCCGGCCTGCTCCCACCCGGCGCCCGCATCACCGCCACCCGCCCGGCGCTCGACGTCACGGCCCTGTTCAACGGCTTCAGGCCGCTGCTCAACGCCATCCGCCCCCAAGACGTCAACAGGCTGAGCTGGCAGATCGTCCAGGTGCTCCAGGGCGAGGGCGGCACGGTCGAGGCCCTGCTCGGCCACATCGCCTCGCTCACCGGCACGCTCGCCGACCGCGACGCCGTGATCGGCCGGGTGATCACGAACCTCGGCGCGGTGCTCGGCGAGATCGCCGGCCGCGAGCACGACTACGACCGCCTGCTGATCGACCTGCGCGCCCTGATCGGCGGCCTGGCCGGCGACCGCGAGGCCATCGGCGACTCCCTGGCCACGCTCGACCGCCTCACCGCCGTCACCGGCGACCTCCTCGGCCAGGCCAGACCCGACCTGCGCGCGAGCGTCCGGCACGCCGGCGGCCTGCTCAAGGCGCTCGACGCCAGGAGCGCCCTGGTCGAGGACACCCTCAAGCGCGCCCCCGGCCGCCTCGGGCAGCTCGTCCGGGTCACCTCCTACGGGTCCTGGTTCAACTTCTACCTCTGCTCCCTCACGGTCAGGAGCGGCGGCGTACGCACCCCGAAGATCGTCAACGGGAGCCCGCGATGCCACTGACCCCCTTCAGGAGACGCGACCCCGTGCCGCTGGGCATCGGCGGCGTCATCGTGGCCCTGGCGCTGGTCGTGGCGGCCCTGGGCGTCGCGAGCCTGCCACGCGGGGGCACGTACTCGGCCGCGTTCGCCGACTCGGCGGGCCTGCGCGAGCACGACGACGTGATGATCGCCGGGGTCAAGGTCGGGGAGGTCGTCGGCGTCGACCTCGAAGGCGATCACGTACGGGTCGGCCTGCGGGTGGCCGACGACGTCCGGCTCGGCTCGCTGACCAGGGCGGACATCCGGATCAAGACCCTGCTCGGCGCCCACGTCGTGATGCTCGTCCCCGACGGCCCAGGCCGGCTCCAGGGCCAGATCCCGCTGTCGCGCACGAGCGTCCCCTACGAGGTCGCCCCCGCCGTCGCCGACCTGGGCAAGGCCGCGGGCAGCGTCGACGAGCGGGCCCTGGCCCAGGCCATGACCGTGTTGTCGCAGACGATGGAGGGCTCCTCGGCGGAGATCAAGGCGTCCCTGCGCGGCCTCGGCAGGCTCTCGCGTACCGTCGCCGCCCGCGACGACCGCCTCCACGACCTGGTCGGCCACGCCCGTACCGTCACCGGCCTGCTCGCCCGCAGGAACGCCGACCTGCACGGCCTGATCACCGACGGCGACCTGCTGCTGCGCGAGGTCTCCGCCCGCCGCGCGGTCGTCCACGGCCTGCTGGTCAACACGGTCGTGCTGGCCGGGGAGATCGACGGCCTGGTCGCCGACAACCGGACCACGCTGAGGCCCACCCTCGAACGGCTGCGCTCCTTCGTGGCCGTGCTGCGGCGGCAGGAGGAGAGCCTCGACCGGTCGCTGGCCCTGCTCGGGCCGTTCGCCCGGCAGCTCGCCGACGTGACCGGCAACGGCCGCTGGTTCGACACGATCATCCAGAACCTGGTTCCGCTGCCCGTCTCGATCCGGCCGCCGGACCCCCTGCCCGAAGGACCCGCCCGATGAGACGTCCGCTCGTCCTGGTGCTCGTGCTGCTGACCGCGGCCGGCTGCGGCTTCGAGGGGGTGGCCTCGCTGCCGCTGCCCGGCGGCGCCGACCTGGGCGATCGGCCCTACCCGGTGACCATCCAGTTCGCCGACGCGCTCGACCTCGTGCCGCGCTCGGCGTGCAAGGTCGACGACGTCACCGTGGGCGAGGTCACCGGCGTGGAGCTGGGCCGCGACTGGCGGGCCGACGTGGTCTGCCAGGTGCGCGGCGACGTCGCCCTGCCCGACCGTACGACGGCGGCGATCTCGCAGACGAGCCTGCTGGGGGAGAAGTTCGTCAGGCTGGTGCCCGCCGGGCGCGGGCGGTTGAGCGGGCCGATCCCGGTGGCCCGTACCAGCACGACCGCCGAGGTCGAGGAGGTGTTGTCGGCCGCCTCGCTGCTGGTGGACGGCGGCGGCCTCGACCAGGTCGCCACGCTCAACCACGAACTCGGCGACGTGCTGGACGGCCGCTCGGCCCGGCTGAAGGACCTGCTGCGCAGGCTCGGCGCGTTCGCCGCCGGGCTCGACGGCTCGAAGAGGCAGATCGTCCGGCTGATCGACGAACTGGACGACCTCACCGCCACCCTCGCCGCCCAGCGTGCCACGATCAGGACCACCGCCACCGAGATCGGCCCGGCCGTCACCCTGCTCAAGGGCCAGCGCACGGACCTGACCGCCATGCTCGCCGCCCTCGACCGCCTCGGCCGCACCGCCACCCGGGTCGTCGAACGCTCCCACGCCGACACCCTCGCCAACCTCCGCCACCTGCGCGAGCTCCTGCTCAACCTCGACCGGGCACGCGACAGCGTCGCGGACGGCCTGGCGACGGCGATCACGTTCCCGTTCCCCGGGTCGGCCTCGACCATGCTGCGCGGCGACTACGGCAACACCGACCTGACCGTCGACGCCTCGCCCTCCACCGCGCTGCGCAACCTGCTGGGCGGTGCGCGATGACCGCCCGGCTGCTGGCGTTCGTGCTGATCGGGGTGGTGGCGGTGGCGTACACGCTGGTCAGGTACGCGCGTGTGGGCGCCGACCTGTTCGACCCCGCCTACCGGGTCACGGTCGAGCTGGCCGACGCGGGCGGGCTGTTCGACGGCTCCGAGGTGACCTACCGGGGGGTGCCGATCGGGCGGGTGGAGTCGCTGGCCGTGGCGGGCGACGGCGCGCGGGCGGTGCTCAGGCTCGGGGCGGGCACCCCGGTCCAGGCCCGCGGGCTGCTGGCCGTGGTGGCCAACCGGTCGGGGGTGGGGGAGCAGTACCTCGACCTGCGGCCCGCCGGGGGCGCGCGGCCGTACCTGCGGGAGGGGGACGTGATCGGGCGCGGGCAGACCCGGCTGCCGGTCGCGACGACCCAGTTCCTCGGTGACACCGACCGGCTGCTGTCCTCGGTCGACCCGCGTGACCTGGAGACGGTGGTGACCGAGCTGGGGAAGGGGCTCGGGGGCAACGGCCCGTACCTGCGGCGGCTGGCCGACGCGGGCGAGCGGCTGCTCGGACAGGCCGAGAGCGTGCTTCCCGAGACCGTCGCGGTGTTGCGCGACGGGGAGACCGTGCTCGACGCTCAGCGGGCCTCTGGGGGCCATCTGAGGGCATTCGCGGGAGATTTGGCGAGCCTGACCGATTCGCTCAAGAGGGGGCGCGGCGACCTCGCGCACGTCATCGGCCGTACGCCACGCGCGGCTGGGTCCGTCGAACGCCTGCTGAACGGCGTCGCGCCCGACCTGCGTCCACTGCTGACCCACCTCGTGATCGGCGGCCGGACGGCCGGCTCCAGGGTCACCGCCCTGCGCCAGCTCCTGATCGGCTACCCGGCCGCCGTGGCGGGCGCGTTCTCGGTGGTGGACCGCGACGGCGTGCACTTCGGCCTCGACCTCGACCTCAACGTGCCGAGGCCGTGCACCCGCGGCTACGAGCGCGTACGCAGGCGCGACCCCCACGACGTCAGCCCGCGGCCGGTCGATCCCGGGGCGTTCTGCAAGGAACCGCGCGGCAGCGCGACCGGGGTGCGCGGCGCGCGCAACGCACCGGCTCCCCAACCGCCTCCGTCGATTCCGGGGCTCGGGGAGTGGCTGGCGGGTTATGATCCGGCGACCGGCCGGAAGGGGTGAGCACAGGTGGGGGGACTTCCCGCGCGGCCGGCCCGCATCCTCGTCGCCGCGCTCAGCGTGGCGCTGGCGGTGCTCGTCGCCACGGGTGTGTGGATCTCGTTCCAGGCCCGTGACGCGCAGGCCGCGGCCGACGACAGGCAGGCCGCGCTGCTCGCGGCCGGCACCCACGCCAAGAACCTGGTCTCGCTCGACTACAAGACCGTCGACGCCGACGTGCGCCGCATCCTCGACACCTGTACGGCCGGGGCCAGGACCGGTTACGAGGCCATCGCGGGCAAGCTCAAGAGCACCACGGTCGCCAACAAGGTCGTCCAGCACGGCGTGCTGCGCGCCACCGGCCTGGTGTCGATGTCCGGCGGCACGGCGAAGGTGCTGGTGGTGGCCGACGCCGAGATCCGCTGGGACGGCTCCAAGAGCCCGCCCCAGGAGCGCTTCTACCGCTGGACGATGGACGTGACCAAGGTCGGCGGCGTCTGGCTGGTGTCGAAGGTGGTGCAGGTGGTGTGAGAACCGTCACGGTCGTCCTGCTCGGCGTCCTCGTGGTCGTCGCGGGCGTGCTGGTGCCCACGATGTGGTTCGACCTGCGCGAGCTCAAGGGGGCCGACGGCGCCGCGGCCGAGGCCATGGCGACGGCCAGGCAGGTCGCCCCCGACATGTTCTCCTACGACTACCGCTCGGTCGAGGCCGACCTGGCCAGGGCGGGGGCGTACACGACGGGTGAGCTGACCAGGCACTACAAGGAGCTCACGACGTCGCTGGTGTCCAAGGCCAAGGCCGAGAAGACCGTCCGTACGGCGGCCGTGGTGGACGCCGGCGTCGAGCGCGCCACGCCCGACAAGGTCGAGGTCCTGTTGTTCGTGAACATGGTTACGGTAAAAGTAGTGCCGAACCAGGACAGGCCCCAGCAACAGGTCACCCAGAACCGCGCCCGGTTCGTCATGGTCCGGCAAGACGGGCGCTGGCTGGTGGCGGGGCTGTCCACGCTGCTGGGAACGGCCTGAGCCGCCGGGCGCGCCGCTTCCTTCAATTGTTACCAAAAATCGGGTTTGGTGCAGCCCTTGATAGGGGTACTCCAGTCACAGCTACACCGGTCGTCGGCATGGGTTCGACCCCCGGGGTGACGGAGCGTTAACCGCCCACGATCGCGGGTATCGTCTTGGGCCTGGCGGTAGGCGTCCGATCACACAGGGGAGAAAACCCAGCGTCCGGGCCCCTAGTCGGCTAAAAGTCGGGCTTGCGGGCTTGACGTTTCCGCCTGAACGGGCGATGCTGCGACCAACGTGGAGCATGCAGCGAGAGTGAAGTGGACAGGCGTGTGCCGTTCGGCTACACTGCCCCTTTGCGCTGCCCTTTGACGACCCGTGATGCTTGCTCACGTTGCGAGGTTGTCTGGCGTGCGTGTAGTCAGTCCGCCGCGAGCCCTCGGAAGGACATCTGTTGGCAGCCTCGCGCAACGCCTCCGCCGTACCCGCTGGTCCCCGTCGCGTTTCTTTCGCGCGTATCCAGGAGCCCCTCGAAGTTC
>NZ_BMRC01000032.1 GCF_014648435.1 Nonomuraea spiralis | reverse complement strand
CTCAGCTCCTCCTCCGGCAGCGCCCAGCCGGGCGGCACCGCCTCCACCACGGTCAACACCCAGACCACCTCGGGCAGCGCCCAGACCGTCAACCTGACCGCCACTGGACTGCCCAGCGGCACCACCGCGAGCTTCAACCCCGCCTCGGTGACCTCCGGCAACTCCTCGGCGTTGACGCTGTCGGTCGGCGCCTCCACGGCGCAGGGCACCTACCAGATCACCGTCACGGGCACCGGCTCGACCACGCACACCGCGACGTACACCCTGACGGTCGGCACCGGCGGCCCCGGCAACCAGGACCCGCCTGACGTCAGCGTCGCGAACGTCAAGACGCACCTGTCGCAGTTCCAGAGCATCGCCACCGCGAACGGCGGCAACCGCAGGTCCACCGGCAACGGCTACCTGCAGTCGGTCTCCTACGTCGAGCAGAAGCTCCAGGCGGCCGGGTACACCGTGACCCGCCAGACCTGCAGCGTCTCCTACTGCACCAGCGGCGCCGGCCCCAACCTGATCGCCGACTGGCCCGGCGGCGACGCCAACCAGGTCATCATGTCCGGCGCCCACCTGGACAGCGTGTCCGCGGGACCGGGCATCAACGACAACGGCTCCGGCTCGGCCACCCTTCTCGAGGTCGCGCTGACCCTGGCCCAGAAGAACCCCACGCTCACCAAGCACGTGCGGTTCGGCTGGTGGACCGACGAGGAGCAGGGCCTGAACGGCTCCGAGGCCTACGTCGCCTCCCTCAGCTCGGCCGACCGGTCGAAGATCAAGGTCTACTACAACTACGACATGGTCGGCTCGACCAACGGTGGCTACTTCATCAACAACATCACCACCACGGGCGCGTCCTTCCTGAAGGAGTTCTACGACAAGCTGAACCTGCAGCCGGAGGAGAACACCGAGGGCGCCAACCGCTCCGACGACGCCTCCTTCCGCAACGCGGGCATCGCCAGCTCGGGCGTGGCGGCGGGCGCGAGCGCCATCAAGACCTCGGCGCAGGCGACCAAGTGGGGCGGCACGGCCAACCGGGCCTACGACTCCTGCTACCACTCCTCCTGCGACACCACCTCCAACATCAACGACACCGTCCTCGACCGGGCGGCCGACGCCGCGGCGTACGCCATCTGGAAGCAGGCGGTCGGCGGGACCACGCAGCCGCGTGACTTCTCGCTCTCGGCCAACCCCGGCTCCGGCACGGTGCAGGCCGGCTCCACCGCCACGACGACCATCGGCTCGACCACCACGAACGGGACCGCCCAGACGGTGAACCTGTCCGCGAGCGGCCTGCCGACCGGCGCCACGGCCTCGTTCAGCCCGGCCAGCATCACGTCGGGCGGCTCGTCCACCCTGTCGATCGCGACCTCGCCCACCACCCCGGCGGGTGCCTACACGGTCACCGTGACCGGCACGGGTGAGACCGCGACGCACACCACGTCGTACGCGCTGACCGTCCAGGGCACCTCGGGTGGCCGGACGTTCACGAACGACACCGACTACCAGATCAGTGACTACTCCAACACCCAGAGCTCGATCACCTCCACCGCGACGGGCACCGCGGCCTCCCCGGTCAAGGTCTCCATCACGATCAGCCACACCTGCGCCGAGGACCTGGACATCTGGCTCCGCGGCCCGAACGGCACCTGGTACGTGGTCGACGCCTACGGCGGCACCACCTGCACGCAGTACGGCACCAGGACCTTCTCGGTCCCGGTCAGCCAGCAGGCCGCCGGAACCTGGACGCTCGACATCGAGGACGTCTACGCCGGTGACACCGGCTTCCTGGACTCCTGGAGCATCACGGTCTAACCGTCGGACTCCGAAGCAGGGGGCCCCGGCCGGTCATCCGGCCGGGGCTCCTTCACGTCGTTGCGGGTGCGTACACCGAGTTTCTGCAGCACCCGCGCGACGTGCGTGTCCACCGTCCGCCGCGACAGGAACAGCACCTCGGCGATCTCCCGGTTCGTCCGGCCCAGCGCGACCAGCCTGGCCACCTCGGCCTCCCGCGGCGACAACACCCCGCTGCGGCCCTTCCTGCCCCTGCGCGGCGCGCTGCCCGGCCCGATCTCGCGCAGCAGGTGGCGGCAGCGGGCGGCGTCGTGGGTCGCGCCCAGACCGGCGTACCGTTCGCAGGCGTCCGCGATCAGGTCGGCGGCCCGCGCCCGGTCGCCCATCGACAACCGCGCCGCCGCCTCGGACTCGGCCGTCCGCGCCACGCTGTACGGCCGGGGCATCGCCTCGTACGCCGCCCGCGCTCTGGCGAAACACCTGGCCGCCTCCTCGTACGCGCCCCGGTCCAGGGCCAGCGCGCCCGTCGCCACGTCGAGCCCCGCGTGCGCGGACGGCGCGTCCCTGCCCTCGATGCCCGCCGCGAACTCGGCCACCAGCTCGGCGGCGTCCTCCGCCCGCCCGGCCTTGAGCAGCGCCGCCACGGCCGGCGGCACGAGCTGGTCGCCCCACACCCACATGCCCTTGCGCCGCAGCCTGGCCACTCCCCGCTCGGCCTCGGCCAGCGCCTCGTGCGGCGAGTCGCGGGTCAGGTGCAGCTCGATCAGGCCGCCCGAGGCCACGGCGGTGACCGGCAGGAACCCCGACTCCACGTCGTTGACCCCCGCCGCCACCAGGTGCTCGGCGGCCTCCTCCCACTCACCCCTGGCCAGGGCCAGCATGCCGAGCGCGAGCCGGGCGTCCACCGCCAGCAGCGGCGCCTCGGGCGTCATCTCGACCGCCGCGACGGCCCGTTCCCGCAGCCCCTCCCAGCGGCCGGTCAGCAGGGCGAGCCTGATCGACGACATCTCCACCAGGAACACCGGATAGAGCGCGCCCGTCTCCTCGGCGATGCGCCTGCTCTGGTCGGCGAAGCGTTCGGCCGCCGCGTAGTGCCCGAGCGCGATGGCCGCGTCGAACAGGTTGGAGTAGCCGCGCGCCACCTGCCTGCGCACGGCCGCCGACGGGTCGTTCGCGGGCAGCGTCGCGGCCAGTTCGAACGCGTCCGGCGAGCCCAGCATCATGGCCAGGCTGATCTTGTTGGCGTGCACGGCGGCGGTCAGCTCGGGGTCCTGGTCCTCGACCGTGGCCAGCAGCTTCTCCGCCTGGTTCATCCACTCCTCGTGCGTGGCCAGCGGCTCGCCGCCCCACGCCGGCATCGCCAGCAGCGCCAGACCGCGGGCGGCCAGGCTCGGCCGGTCCTGGAGGTCGGGGAGGGCGAGCAGGATCTCCTGGCGGCCCGCGGCGACCACGCCCGCCTGGTTGGACAGCAACACGCCCAGGTTGAGCCGGGCCTCGCCGCGTACCTGGCGGGACAGGAAGTCCTCGGCCAGCAGGTGGCGCAGCGACCGTACGACCCGCCGGTAGGACAGCCCGATCGCGGCGACCCGGCTGAGCCGCAGCGCGAGCGGGCCGCGCGCGTCCTGCGGGAGCTTCGGGTCGGCCAGCATGCCGGCCAGCACCTCGACCGCGAGCGGGATGTCGCCGATGGCGGCGGCGTGGTCGGCCGCCGCCGAGCCGTGGCGCTGCCAGGAGTCGAAGTCCCCGGCCCGCCTGGCGTGGTGGGCGAGCTGGACGAGCGGCGGCGGGTCGAGCGCGGACAGCGCGGTCACCGCCCGCTGGTGGGTGAGCCGCCGGTCGGGGCCGGGGATCGCGTCGTAGACGGCCTGCTGGGCGAGGGCGTGGCGGAAACCGTACTGGCTGTCCTGGTGTTCGAGCAGTACGCCGGCCTTCAGCGCCTGGCTCAGCCCGTCGCCCAGGGGGTGGCCGGAGACGGCGGCGATGAGCTGCTCGTCGGCGGGCAGCCCCAGCACGGCGGCGGCGTGCACCGCGTGCAGCGCGGCCGGCGAGAGGCCGGTGAGCTGCTCGGCCATCGCCTCGCGCAGCAGCAGCGGCACCGCCATGCGTTCCAGGACCTCCGGCTCCTCCTCGCCGCCGAGTAACTGGCCCTCGTCGTCGAGCAACGAGCGCACCACCTCCTCGATCACGAACGGCACCCCCGCCGTGCGGTCGCGCAGCTTCGTGACGAAGTCGGAGGTCAGCGCCGAACGTCCGAGCAGGGCCCCGGTCAGGCTGCGCACCCCTTCGACGTCGAGCGGCGTCAGCGAGATCACCTCGCTGCGCACCCCCGGCGGCCGCCGGTACGCGTGCCCGAACGGCAGCCCCGGCACCGGCAGCCCCTCCCTGCGGAACGTCACCACCAGCGCCAGTCCGGCAGGCGGTTGGTCGGTGAGGAAGCGCAGCAGGTCGCGGGTGCCGTCGTCGGCCCAATGGAGGTCCTCGATCACCAGCACCGCGGGCCCCGCCGCGTCCAGCAGCGCGTGCACCCCGCGGAACAGGCGGTGGCGCTCGGCGCGCGGGTCGTCCAGAGGCGGCGGCGACGGCGCGGGCGGCAAATGCCCGGCCAGCTCCGGCAGATAGCCGCGCAGGGCGCCGGTGACCGGGTTGAGCGCGCCGGTCTCCGGCAGCGCGCCGCCGATGTGGCGCAGCGCGTCGAACACCGGGCCGTACGGGAACGGCTCGCGGATCTGGTGGCAGTGGCCGATCAGGACCGTGCGGTCGCCGTCGGGCAGGAGGTCGAGCGCGGCCCTGACCAGCCGGGTCTTCCCGATGCCCGCCTCGCCCTGCACGAGGATGACGGCCGGTGGTCCGGTGATGGCGTCGGTGAGCGAGCGTAACTGTGCGTCACGCCCGACCAACCCAGGAGAAGCCAGGCTTGTCATCGGGGTCTCCGTAACAGTGCAGGTTTACTCCCCCTGTCGGAATACTGTTATCCACCACGGGTCAGCGCGGGTCAACCCTCTGGTTTCCGGCCGGGCCCGGCTCCCGGTGGCGCCGATGACCACAGTATGGGCCCCGGCGCCTCCGGCCGCCATGCCCTGCACGGCCGGGCCCGTCAGGGGGCCACGGGCGCCTTGTCGTCGTTCGCCGGAGCGGGTTCGGCCAGGTCCACGCTGTCACGCAGCTTGGTCGGCTTGAGGAACAGGGTGGCGATCACGCCGACCACCGCGATGCCCGCGGAGATGAGGAAGATGTGCCCGGTGGCGTCGCCGTACGCGGCCCGGACGATGCCCTTGAACGGCTCGGGCAGCGCCGCGATGTTGAGCGTGCTCTTGCCGCCGGCCGCCGCCTTGGCCGGGTCGATGCCCGCCTTGGCCAGCCCTTCGGTGATGCCGGTCGCGACCCGGTTGGCCAGCACCGCGCCGAGCACCGACACGCCCACCGTGCCGCCCAGCGAGCGGAAGAACGTGACGGCCCCGCTGGCCGCGCCCAGCTCGCGCAGCGGCACGGTGTTCTGGATCGCGAGGACGAGGTTCTGCATCGACATGCCGACCCCCGCGCCGACCAGGACCATCGCGGCGGCGATGAGCACGAGCGAGGTCTCGTGGTCCATCGTGGACAACACCAGGAACCCGACGGTCAGCACGATCGCCCCGGTCACGATGTACGGCTTGACGTTCCCGCTCCGCGACACCATGCGCCCGGAGATCGCCGAGGACAGCAGCACGCCGAGCATCATCGGGATCGTCAGCAGCCCCGCCTCGGTCGGGCTGTAGCCGCGGCCGATCTGGAAGTACTGGCCGAGGAAGACCGAGCCGCCGAACATCGCCATGCCCACCGCGAGGCTCGCCAGGATGGCCAGCGCCGGGGTACGGCGGCGGATGACGTGCAGCGGCACGACCGGTTCCCTGACCACGGTCTCCACCCAGGTCGCGATCGCCAGGACGGCGACGCCGCCGAGCACCATCACGGCGGTCTGCCAGGACAGCCAGTCGAAGGAGTTGCCCACGAAGGTCACCCAGATGAGCAGCACGCTCACGCCGAGCGCGATCAGCGTGGCGCCGACGTAGTCGACCTTGACGCCCTCGCGCCGTACGTGGGTCACCCGCAGGGTCTTCTGCAGCAGGAAGAAGGCGATCACGGTGAACGGCGCCGCCACGAAGAAGCACCAGCGCCAGCCGAGCCAGGAGGTGTCGGCGATCAGGCCGCCGAGCAGCGGCCCGGCCACGGTCGCGACGGCCATGACGCCGCCGAGGTAGCCGTTGTACTTGCCCCGGTCCTTCGGGCTGATCATCGCCGCGATGATCACCTGGACCAGCACCTGCAACGCGCCCATGCCGAGGCCCTGGAGGGCGCGGAAGGCGATGAGCTGGGCGGTGTCCTGGGCGAAGCCGCAGGCCACCGAGCTGACCATGAAGATCACGATAGAGATCTGCAACAGGAGCTTCTTGCTGAACAGGTCGGCCAGCTTGCCCCAGATCGGGGTGGAGGCCGTGGACGCCAGCAACGAGGCGGTGATCACCCAGGTGTACTGCGACTGCGTGCCGTTGAGCGCGCCGATGATCTGCGGCAGCGCGACCGAGACGATCGTGCCGCTGATCATTGCCACGAACAGGACGAGCAGCAGCCCGCTCAGGGCCTCCATGATCTGCCGGTGGCTCATCTGGCCTGGTGGTGCGGCCGGTGCCGTCGGTGCGCTCACGCGCGGTCTCCTCTGCGTCGAGAAACAATGCCCAATGGGAAAGTTTGCGCATTGAGCATATATTCCCGGACTGTAGGCTGAACGCATCATGGACAGCACCGGCGGGCTGCGCGAGCGCAAGAAGGCCGAGACGCGGCAGGCCGTGCACGAGGCGGCGATGCGGTTGGTCGGCGAGCACGGGCTCGACGCCGTCACGGTCGAGACCATCGCCGACGCGGCCAACATCTCGCGCCGCACGTTCTCCAACTACTTCGCCGGCAAGGAGGACGCCGTCCTCTACGGCGAGGAGCAGCGCATCCGCGACCTGGTCGAGAAGGTGCGCGCCCAGCCGGCCGGCCGTTCGGCCTGGCAGGCGTTGTGCGGGGCGATCGACGACGTGTTCGCGGAGGTGGGCGAGCCGGCGCGGGAGTGGGCCGTACGCGCCCGCCTGGCCAAGCGGCACCCGTCGCTGCTCGCCCGGCAACTCGCCAACCACGCGGCGCTGGAACGCGACCTGGCCCAGGCGATCTCCGAGCGCGAGAGCCCGGTGCGTCCCCAGGTGATGGCGGCCGCCTTCCTCACGGCGCTGCGCCTCGGCTCACACCTGTGGGTGGAGGAACGCCAGTCCCGCTCGCTCCAGGCCGTCATGACCGAAATGCTCAACGAGATCTCCCACCCCTTCACCTGACCGTCCCCGGCACGTCCCGGCGTCGCCCGCCACCGGGGGGTGGTGGCGGGCGACGGTGAGGGGCTCAGGAGCAGGTGGGGTTGGTGGGGGTGGCGGCCGGGCCGTTGGCGGTGAAGCCGATCGCGACCGATGCCCCCGGCGCCAGGTTCCTGGCCCAGTCGGGCCCCTTGGCGGTCCACGTCGTGCCCGAGACCGTCACCACCGCGTTCCAGGCGTTGTTCAGGGTGACCCCCGAGGGCAGCGTCCAGACCGCGGTCCAGTTGCCGATCGTGCCGGTGCCGGTGTTCTTCACCGTCACCTCGCCCTGGAAGCCGCCCTGCCAGGCGTTGGTCTGCTTGTACGTGACCGTGCACTGCCCCGGCGGGTTCACCGTGGGCGTCGGCGACGCGGTGGGATTGCCCCCACCCCCGGCCGGCGGGATCAGATACGGCTGCAGAATGTCCTGCTTGGCCTGGTTGATCGTGGTCCAGTCGTCATTGGCGATGCCACCGGTGTCACCCGAGTTCGGGTTCCACGACCAGTACGTGAACGACATGCCGTTCACCCCGGTCCCCATGTACTTCATCAGCTCCTGGAGCCAGATCTTGTCGACGTTCGAGGCCAGCGTGGTGCCGAACTCGCCCAGCATGATCGGCGCGATGTTCTGCCGGTACAGGTAGCCCCAGTACTTGTCCCAGATGGCGGGCATGTTCGCCGGGTAGTCGGGGGCGTCGAACCAGGTCTGGTGATAGACCGAGGTGGCGTACTCGTGCGGGGAGTAGACCAGGCGGTTGGCCACGTCGAGCCGCACCGGGTACTGGCCCGCCTTCGACAGGTTGCCGCCCCACCAGCCGCAGTCCTCGTCGTTGCTGGGATCGTTGTCCCAGATGTTGGACAGTCCGCCGCTCGGGCAGCTCACGCCCTCGACGAAGATCAGCCAGTTGGGGTTGACGCCCAGGACCGCGTTCCCGGCCCGCTCGGCCGCGAGGCGCCAGTCGCGGGTCTGGTCGCCGCAGCCCCAGCAGGCGCCGGTCGCGGCGGGGTTGGTGCCCTCGGCGTGCGGCTCGTTGTGCAGGTCGGCGCCGATGACCGTGGGGTTGTTCGCGTAGTGCTGGGCGAGGGACTTCCAGTCGTTGATCCAGGTGCTCTCCGGCGTGGCGCTGACGTACCAGAGGGGGGACTGACCGGCCGCGGTCGGACGGTGGCGGTCGAGGATGATGCGCATCCCCTTGCTCCCCGCGTAGTCCACGACCTTGTCGAGGATCTGCATGGGGGACAGGCCGACCAGGTCGGGGTTGACGTAGTCGTTGACGCCGGTGGCGGTGGCGCCCGGCTTGAGCGCGTCGTTCGAGTACGGCACCCGCAGCGTGTTGTAGCCCAGCGAGGCCATCTTGTCGACCTGGCTCTTCCAGGGATTGCTCGACCACAGGCCGTGGAAGGTCCTGTTGTCGGTCTCCATGCCGAACCAGTTGATCCCGGTCAGCCGGACGGTCGCCCCCGTGCTGTCGAGGATCTTGTTGCCGCTGGTGTGCAGGTAGCCGGTCCCTGTGCCGGTCGCCGCGCCCGCCGGGGTGGTGGTCAGCGCGACAGCGACAGCCGCTCCGGCCACCACCGCGGCCAGGGCGGTCAGCGCCGCCTTCGAGGTCTGCATGAAGTGCCCTTTCGAGGAGGGGGAACGCGGCGTCATGCTCGGACGCCGCGTCGGGCACGTCAATGAGAGGGCCTCGCTCACCCGTCCTGACCTGCGGGAACGCCTGAAACTTTCATGCCCGCGGAAGGGAGGTGGTGCCAGGTGTAGTACGGGCTCTCGCGCCTGCGCCAATGTGCCCGGACGCGCCCGTCACTTGAATGGCAGGCATGACGATCACGCACATCACCGTCCCCGGGCGCTGGACGGAGGGCGCCGGGCTGGTGCTCGGCCCGGCACTGCTGCTCGCCGGGGTCCTCGCCCGCTCCGGCGCGGACGACTTCTTCCCCGGCCAGCTCGCCGCCTACGCCGCCGACCCCGGCCGCATGGTGCTCTCCTACAGCCTGTACGCCGCCGGCGTCGTGTTGTTGTGGCCCGCCGTGACCGCGCTCGGCCGTGTGATCGGCGCCGTGCGTCCGGCCCTGGCCAGGTGGGGTGTGGTGCTGGCGATGCTGGGACTGTTCGGCAGGGTGTTCCACGCCGGGGTGAGCCATCTGGCCTTCCAGCTCGTGGACGCGCTCGGACCGGAGGAGGCCCAGCGGGTCGTCGCCGCCACGTATGGGGCGTTCCACGTGTTCAAGGCGGTCAACGTGTGCATCATGGGCGGCTGGGTCGTGCTCGCCGTCGGGGCCTTCCGGGCCAGGGCCTTCGGGGCCGGGCCGCTCGGCGTGGCCAGGTGCGTCGCGCTGGCCCTGGCCGCCGGGCTGCCGCTCGGCGTGCTCAAGGGCAGCAGCGACCCGATCGCGCTGGTCGCGCTGGCCGGACTCGCCGTCGCCCTCGTGCCCATGGGCGTCGCCGCGCTTCGTACGGGACCCGCGCCCCGCTGGTGGGCGCTCGCCCTCACGTTCGCGCTGGTCCCGGTCGCGTTCTTCGTGGGGATGGCCGGTTAGATCCGGCCAGGTGGCGCCCGTGACCGCTAGGCGGCGAGGAGCTTGACGATCGCCGCGACGCCGATGCAGACGACCGCCCCGCGCAACACCGGCGCGGGCAGCTTGCGGCCCACCCGGGCGCCGAGGAACCCGCCGATCGTCGAGCCGAGCGCCACCAGCAGTACGGCCCACCAGTCGACGTCGGCGACCAGCGTGTACAGGACGGCGGCGGTGAAGTTGACCACGAGCGAGAGCACGTTCTTGGCGGCGTTGACGCGCTGCAGCTCCTCGTCGAGGAAGATGCCGAGCAGGCCGATGAGCAGCACGCCCTGCGCCGCGCCGAAGTAACCGCCGTACGCGCCGGCGGCCAGCACGCCCAGCCACAACCAGGGGCCGCCGTGCGCCGTGCGCGGGCGGCTGGCCAGCAGCCGGCTGATCCTGGGCTGGGCCACGACCAGTACGCAGGACAACCCGATCAGCACCGTGACGACCCCGGTGAACGTACGCTCGGGCAGGTTGAGCAGCAGCAGCCCACCGATCAGCGAGCCCAGCGCGGAGGCCGAGGCCAGGCGGAGCAGCCGGCCGCGCTGACCACTGAGCTCGGCGCGGTAGCCGATGACGCCGGTCACGCCGCCGGGCACGAGGCCGATGTTGTTCGAGACGTTGGCCGTGACCGGCGGCAGCCCGACGGCCAGCAGCGTCGGGAACGTGATCAGCGATCCGGATCCGACGACGGCGTTGATGCCCCCGGCGGCGATGCCGGCCGCGAGGACCGCGGCCGTCTCCCAAGGTGTCATGGCGGGTGACTCTAGAACAGTCTTATCTTATAAGATGAAACGTTTCGTCATTTGAGACGGTAGCGAGAGCCCGCCGACGCTGCCCGTGGACGGCCCGCCGCGCTCCCGCTCATCGTAACCCCAGGTCAGAGTGCGGGACCGCCGCGTCAACGAGGCCCGCTGAGCGTGCCCGCCCTGAACAGCCAGTCGACCGCCTCCGAGATCGCCTCCAGCGAGGTGTGCCGGGGGTGGTGGCCGAGCAGGCGTCCGGCCTTCTCCATGCTGCAGTGGGGGCTGTGCGCGATGTGGTCGTGGGTGACGCGGGCATCCCGCTCCGACACCGTCTCCCGCCACTGCTCCCACGGCAGGTACGACAACCGCGCCTCCCTGCCGAACCAGCCCGCCACCGCCTCGGCGTAACCGCGCAGCGTCAGAGCGGTGACGGCCACCGAGTGGAAACTCTCGCCCCTGGCGGCGGCCGGGTTGTTCAGCGCGTCCACGAACAGCCGGGCGACGTCGTCGGCGTGGACGTGCTGGACGGTCTCCATGCCCAGGTTGGGCAGGCGTACCTCCGCGCCGTCGGCCAGCGCCTGGAAGACGGCCGGGTCGAGGTTGCCCGCCGGATTGACCGGGATCCAGCCGGGGCCGGTGATGTGCCCGGGATGGACCACCGTGGCGGGAAATCCCGTACGCGCGGCAAGATCGAGCAGGTACGCCTCGATGGCGGCCTTCTGGCGGCCGTACTCGCCGATGGGGCGTTTCGGGCGGTCCTCGGTCGTCGGGACGCGGGTGCTCGGGCCGTGCACCCAGATCGTGCCGCAGTGGAGGAACTGCCGGACCCGCCCGGCCAGCGCGCCGGCCAGGTGGCGGGCGCTCGCCTCGGTGAAGCAGATGAGGTCGACGACGACGTCGGCCTCCAGCTCGGCGATCCGCCGTCCGAACGTGCCCTCGGCCTCCTCGGCCTCCCGGTCGGCGACCACGGTGGTGACCCGCCCCCACGCGCCGTGCGGTGTGTACGGCTCCCGTTTGCCCCGGCTGACCGCGACCACGTCGTGTCCCGCGTCCACCAGGCGCGGGACCAGGTAGGTGCCGATGTGCCCGCTCGCCCCGATCACCACTGCACGCATGCGCCCAGCCTAGACCGCCCCGGAGCCCGGGTTCAGGACGGGCGGCCGACCGCCAGGTCCAGGGCGTGGGCCGCGTCCCCGGGCGCCGACGAGCGCCAGGCGACGTGCTGGTCGGGCCGTACCAGCGCCAGCGTCCCCGGCGCGTCCGGCAGGTCCACCTCGCGCAGCGGCACGCCGAGCTCGGCCGCCCGCTCCACCAGCACCTTCGCCTCCGGTGACGACAGGTCGCCCACCAGGCTGAACGCGGGCCCGAGCCGGTCGTAGAGCGACTCGCCGGGAGCCAGCCACCGGTGCGGCAGCCGCTCACCGCACCCGCCGGCCACCACCGGCGACCCGTCGTAGGTGTACCCGAGCACCAGGTCCAGGCTGTGGAACTCGCTGTCCTTGGTCCGCCGCACCGCCTCGGCCACCGCCGGGCGCACCCGCTCGAACTCCGGCTCCGACCCCATCAGCGCGGGATCGGCCAGCTCGGGGGCGAGCGTGGCCATGTTGGCCGCGGCCGCCTCGATCGTGGCCGCCGCGACCGGCCGGCGTTCGGCCTCATAGCTGGTCAGCAAGGACGCCGGCGCCCATCCGCTCAGTACGGCGGCCAGCTTCCAGCCGATGTTGACCGCGTCCCCGATGCCGGTGTTGAAGCCGTGGCCGCCGTAGGGCGGGTTCTGGTGCGCGGCGTCGCCCGCCAGGAACACCCGGCCGCCGGCGTACCGGTCGGCCAGCAACATGCGCGCCGTCCACGGGTCGGTGGCCAGGATCTCGACCTCGACGTCGGCCCCGACCAGGTTGCGCACCAGGCGTACGGGGTCGGTGCCCGCCGCCGGGACGCCCTGGGCGATGCACCACCACAGGTCCTCCAGGTCGAGGCGGCCGAGCATGCCGGGCTGGGCCGGGTTCAGCACCCAGTAGTGCACGGCCGGGCCGTGCGGGACGCGGTCGGCCAGGCCGGGCGCGCGGAAGACGACGTTGAAGTTGGGCCTGGCGTCCTGCCTGCCCTCGTAGCGGGCGCCGATGGCCTCGCGCGTCACGCTGCGGGCGCCGTCGCAGCCCACGACGTAGGCGGCGCGTACCTCGCGGGTGTCGCCCGCGGCGGAGGTCAGGTCCACGGTGACGCCGTCGGCGTCCTCGCGCAGGCCGGCCACCCGCCAGCCGGTGAGCAGCGCGTCACCGGCGGCCTCCCGCAGCACCTCCTCGACGATCGGCTGCGGCACCTGCTGGCCCGGTTCGGCGGCCAGGTCGGAGCCGGTCAGGTCGAGGCCGAAGCAGCCGCCGATCCTGGTGATCTCGCGGCCGAGCAGGCCGGTCGTGAACACCGCCGCGTCCGACCAGGAGACCGCGAGCGGCGAACGGGCACGCAGCGTCTCGGCCAGCCCCCACCTGCGCAGCAGCTCCATGGATCGCGCCGACGTGGTCTTGGCGCGCGGACGCAGCCACGACACGCTCTCGCGCGGCTCGACCACCATGCTGCGCACCCCGTGATGGGCCAGCTCCACGGCCGTCGCCAGCCCCACGGGCCCGCCTCCGGAGATCAACACCGGTATGTCGGTCTGGCGCACGTTTGCTCCCATTTCTCACGTTGATCATGGGCATACTCCAAGCGCCGCGCCTCCCACGTCAAGCTGCCCGAAACCATCGGCTTGATCACCGATCGGGAACGATCTAGAGGACGGCCCCCGGACTTGTTACCGTCGTTTCATGACTGAGTCCTCGGCGGTGCCGCTGCACATGCGGCGGGTGGAGTTCAACCCGGCCCCCGAGCTGGGCGAGGTGCGCGACCAGGAACGCGTCAAGCGCATCGACGTCCTCCTCGGCCTGGAGGCCTGGATGGTGACCCGGTACGCCGACGTCCGAGAGGTCCTGGGCGACGCCGAACGGTTCAAGCTCGCCAGGCAGGGCGCCGCGCGCATGCCGGGCGCACCCGAGCTGACCGAGGAGCAGCTCGCCGAGTTGCGCGCGGGCAACCTCCTCGGCCAGGACCCGCCCGAGCACACGCGGCTGCGCAGGATGCTGACGCCCGAGTTCACGATCCGGCGTATGAGGCGGCTGGAACCCCGTATCAGGGACATCGTCGACGAGCACCTCGACGCCATGGAGGCCGCGGGCTCCCCGGCCGACCTGGTGTCGTCGTTCGCGCTGCCGATCCCGTCGCTGGTGATCTGCGAGCTGCTCGGCGTCCCGTACGAGGACCGGGCCGACTTCCAGAGCCGTACGGGGCGCATGCTGAACCTGGCGCTGCCGGTCGAGGAGCGGATCGCGGCCAACTTCGAGTCGCGGGCGTACATGCGCGAGCTGGTCACCCGCATGCGCACCGACCCGGGCGAGGACCTGCTCGGCATGCTCATACGCGAGCACGGCGACGACCTGACCACCAGCGAGCTCGTCGGCATCGGCAACCTGCTGCTGCTCGCCGGGCACGAGACGACCTCCAACATGCTCTCGCTCGGCACGCTCGCCCTGCTGCGCAACCCCGAACAGCTCGAACTCCTGCGCAAGGAGCCCGAGCGCATCGACGCGACGGTGGAGGAGCTGCTGCGCTGGCTCAGCATCGTCCACTCGGGCACCATCAAGTACACCACCACCGAGGTCGAGCTGGGCGGCCGGACCATCGGCGCGGGCGAGATGGTGTTGTGCTCGCTGCCCGCCGCCAACCGCGACCCCGGCTTCATCGACGACCCCGACACCCTCGACATCACCCGCGGCGCCCCCGGCCACGTCGCCTTCGGCCACGGCGTCCACCACTGCCTCGGCGCGCCGCTCGCCCGGATGGAGATGAAGATCGCCTTCCCCGCGCTCTTCGAACGTTTCCCCGGCCTGCGCGTGACCGACGCCACCCCGGAGTTCCGCTCCTACAACGTCGTCTACGGCCTGACCGCCATGGAGGTCGCCTGGTAGCGGCGCGTCACACGATTTGTCGGTGGCGGCGGATAACGTGCGAGTGTCATGCCCAGCGAAGCGACGCCACACGAGCTGATCGGCAGGGATCACCCCGCCGCGCTGCTCCGTGCCGAGATCTCGAGGGTGATCGAGAGCCACGGCGGGCTCGTCCTCGTCACCGGCGAGGCCGGCATCGGCAAGACCACGCTCGTCACCAGCGCCGCCGCCGAGGCCAGGCGCAGGGGCGCGCTCGTGGTCGGCGGCGCCTGCTGGGACTCCGGCAGCGCCCCCGGCTACTGGCCGTGGGTCCAGGTCCTGCGCGCCCTGCGCCGCTCGGCCGCCCCCGAGGCGTGGGCCGAGGCCGAGCGGGCGGCCGGGGGCAGCCTGGCCACTCTCCTCGGCGAGACGGCGGCCACCCAGCCCCACCTTGAGGTCACCGCCGCCGACGCCGAGTCCGTGTCCGCGTTCCAGATCTACGACGCGGTCACCACCGCCCTGGTCGCCCTCACGCAGCACCACCCGCTCGTGATCGTCATCGACGACCTCCACGCGGCCGACCCCGCCTCGCTCAGGCTGCTGGAGTTCGCGGCCCGGCAGACCTGGTTCGAGCGCCTGCTGCTCATCGGCACCTACCGCGACGCCGAGGTCGAGCCGGTCGACCACCCGCTGCGCGACCTGCTGTCGCCGCTGGTCGCCAAGGCCACCTCCATCACGCTCACCGGCCTCGACCAGGCCGGCGTCGGCGCCCTCATGGCCCGCACCGCCGGCCACGACCCGCCCGCCGACCTGGTGGCCGAGGTCCACGTGCGTACGGGCGGAAACCCGTTCTTCGTCGAGCAGACGGCCCGGTTGTGGCGCAGCGGCGGCTCGGCCACGGCCGTCGCGCCCGGCGTCCGCGACGCGCTGCTGCGCCGCCTGTCCCTGCTGCCGCGTCCGGTGTCGGAGCTGCTGCCCGCCGCGGCCGTGCTCGGGCGCGAGTTCCACCGCCAGGTGCTGGCCGCCACCGTCGCCGCCCCCGTCGCGCACGTCGATCGCCTCCTTGAGCTCGCCGTGATCGCCAAACTGGTGGTGACCAAGGGCGGCGGCCGGTTCGCCTTCGCCCACGACCTCGTCCGCGAGACCCTCTACGACGCCGTCGCCGACGTACGCGACCTGCACGCCGCCGTGGTGCGCGCCCTCGACGGCACCCCTGACCTGGCCCGCCGGGTGTTGCCGAGCGACCTGGCCGGACACGCCTACCTCGCCGGCGACCGCGTCGCCCCCGAGCGCGCGATCGACCTCCTCCACGCCGCCGCCCGCGCCGCCCGCGGCCGCCTCGCCAGCGAGGAGGAGCTCGGCCATCTGCGCCGCGCTTACGAGGTGAGCGCCGCGGCCGGCCCCCGCCGCCGCGCGCTGATCTGCCTGGAGCTCGGCCGGGAGCTGCGCCACCGCGGCGCGCCCGACGAGGCGCGCGGCCTCTTCGAGGAGGCCGGCTCGCTCGCCGCCGGCCTCGACGACCCCGAGCTGAGCGCCCGCGTCGCGCTGGTCTTCCGCTCCCAGTACGGCCAGGAGAAGTCACTCGCCCGGCTGCGCCGGGCCCACCGCGAGCTCGTCGGCCATCCAGTACCCGACGACCGCCTGGCCAGCGACCTGGTCTTCCACCTCGCCGCCCAAGCCCGCAAGGGCGGCGACGACGACGCCCTGACCTTCAGCCTGTGGGTCCACCACGACATCATCTGGGGCCCCGGCACCGCGGGCGAGCGCGTGGCCCTGACCGGCGAGCTGCTCGACGTCGCCCGGCGCACCTCCGACCACGACCTCGAACACTACGCGTCCGCCCTGCGCTGGGTGGCCATGATCGAGGAGGGCGACCCGCGCTACCTCGCCCAGTTCCACGACTACGCCGCCAGGGGCCGCGACACCGACGACGCCCACCTCAACCTGACCACGTCCGTCGACGCCAGCATCGTCGCCGCGCTCGGCGGCCGCTTCGCCGAGGCCGAGGAGCTGATGGCCGGGCTGTCGCTCGACCGCACCCACCAGGACTTCGACGTCATGCTCGAACACCACCGCTGGGCGATCTTCTGGCTCCAGGGCAAGGTGGAGGAGCAGGAAGACGTCCTGCGCAGGCTCAGGTCCAGCAGCCACCCCGACCGGGGCCTGCTGGAGGCGCTGACCGCCCTCCAGGCGGGCGACGTCGGCACCGCGCTGCGCCACCACGAGTCCGGCGAGCCGGCCGAGCGCATGACCGAGCCGCTGTGGTTGCGCTTCCAGGCCGAGCTGGCCGCCGCCACCCGTGACCCGGAGCTGGCCGGGCGGGCGCGGGCCGCGCTGCTGCCGTACCGGGGGCTGTGGGTGGTGTCCTACTACGGGTGGGACATCAGCGGGCCTTACGACCTGTGGATCGCGCTGCTCGACCTGGCCGAGGGCCGGTGGGAGGAGGCGGTCGAGGGGTTCACGCAGGCGTACCGGTCGGCCGACCGCATGCGTGCCCGCCCGTGGTCGGTCCTGGCCCGCGCCCACCTGGCCGAGGCCCTCCTGGGCCGCGCCGCCCCCGGCGATCACGGCCGGGCCGCCTCCCTGCTGGCGGAGGTCCGCCGCGAGGCGACCGAACTGGGCATGCTCCACGTCCTCGACTCCCTCCCGCAGCCGTCCACCGACCGCCAAACCCTCTCCGCCGCACCTGGTGACGGTCCTGAGGCCGACGAGGCTGCCCGCCCCGATGGCGGTGCCGCTGCCGGGGGTCGCGACGCCGCCGTGGCCGGCCGCCTCGGGCCGCCCTCTGTACGCCTCTCGCCCCCGGCCCGCGGCCCCGGAAAGCCGTCCGGGCAGGGCGACGCGAGAGGTGGCACAGCGCATGAGGGCGGTCCGATGTCAGGCGATTTCCGGAAGGACGGCGAGGTCTGGACCCTCGGGTTCGCCGGCCGGGTGGCCCACATGCCCGACGCCAAGGGCCTGCGCGACCTCCACAACCTGCTCAGCCACCCCGGCGCCGACATCCCCGCCGTACACCTGCTCGCCCCCGAGGGCGGCGACGTGGTGCTGGCCGCCCGCCAGATGGGCGGCGACGCCGTGCTGGACGAGGAGGCCAAGGCGCGTTACCGCCACCGCCTGTCCCTCCTCGACGAGGAGATCGACCGTGCGACCGAACGCGGCGACGACGACCGCGCGGCCGACTACGACCGCGAACGAGCCGCCCTGCTGGATGAACTGCGCACCGCCGCCGGCCTGGGAGGCCGCTCCCGACGCCTCGGCGACGAAGCCGAACGCGCCCGCAAGACGGTGACGGCCAGGATCCGCGACACCCTCCGCAAACTCACCCAGACCCACCCCGAGCTGGCCGCCCACCTCCGCGCCACCGTCTCCACCGGCGCCGCCTGCCGCTACCAGCCCACCGAGGCCATCACCTGGCGCCTGTGACCCGGCTCCGGCGTCTGGCAACACAGGAGACACTCATCACTCTGCGCAGGCTAGAGACATACCATCCGTGATCGGCGTACCGTCCCGGGCATGGCCAAGGACGACGACCAGAACGAGGCCCCCCTCTGCGTCACCCGCACGGGCGCCGACGGCGAACGCATCCACCGGAACGGCGACCGCGAACGGCGGGCCGCGTGGACGTCGTACGAGTCGCGCGGCGGGACGGGGCGAAAGTGAGCGATCGCATCACCTGCCCCGACTGCCAGGGCCGTCGCGGCCTGCGATTCGGCGACCTGTTCTTCGCCTGCCGGTTCTGCGCCGGCCTGGGCCACGTCAGCAGCCGGAACGAGGCCGCCGCGCACGGCGAGCCGCCGGACAGCCCGCCTCCGGGCTGGAAGCACCAGGTGTGGCAGGACAACTGGATCGCCGACGTGCTCGGCTGCCGCATCTGCCTGGGCGCGGGACGGGTGATGCACGTGGACCGGGCGGCCGGCACCCTGATGGCCGTACCGTGCAGATGCGTCGACGACGAACACCCGGACCGGCACACCTCGTAACGAACCCGTGGGGCGATCGGGAGCCGCGCGGTGCGGAGGGTGCTCGCCGTCCTCGCACTCGCCGCCGCGACCGGATGCCTGCCGTTCCCGACCACCCCGAGCTCCGGGGGCATGACCGGAGTCACGGTCAACGCCGAGGGCAGGCTGACCCTGGTCTTCGCGTGGTGCGGACGGCCGCGTACGACGCGAAGCGGAACGTACGCCTCTATGACGTGGTCTTCACCGGGGAGAGCAGGAAGAACGTCCGGCCGGGGCGCGTGATCATCACGGAGTACCGGGAGCCGGAGCCGCACGGTCACGACGTCCTCCTCTCCACCACCGAGTTCGCCACCCGCGCCCAGCACTTCTGCTGACCCGGCGAAGGCCCGCACACGAGCGGAGCGGACGCGAAGGGCCGGGGCCTTCTTCGCGTCCGCTCCGCGGGGGTGGGTCGCAGGTCGGGGTCACTTGCGGTTGTAGAGGCGCATGGTCAGGGTGCCGAAGACGGCGATGAGGACGACCGAGGAGACCAGGACCCAGGTCAGCTCGCCCACGTCCGGGGTGCCCGCCATCAGGGAGCGGACGGCGGCCACCAGGCGGGTGATCGGGTTGACGTTGACGAACACCTGCAGCCAGCCGGGCATCGTCGCCGGGTCGACGTAGACGTTGCTCAGGAAGGTCAGGGGGAACAGGACCAGCATGCTGACCCCCATCACCGACTTCTCGCTCCGCATGAGCAGGCCGAACATCGTCCACACCCAGGAAAAGGCGAAGGAGAACCCGAGCAGCAACACGATCCCGGCCAGTACGCCCGTGACCCCGCCCTGCGGACGGAAGCCCAGGACCAGGCCCACGGCGAGGATGACCGTCGAGGCCATGGTGTAGCGGAGGATGTCGCCGAGCAGGTAGCCCACCATGGTCGAGGGACGCCAGATCGGCAGGGTGCGGAACCGGTCGAAGACGCCCTTCTCGATGTCCTTGTTGACCTCGACCCCGGTGTACATGGTGATCATCACGACGCTGCTGACCATGATGCCGGGAAGCAGGAACTGCAGGTAGTCGGTCGGTGAGCCGGCCAGCGCGCCACCGAACAGGTACGTGAACATCAACGTCATCATGAGCGGGAACGCGGTCACGTCGAAGAGCTGCTCGGGCACGTGCTTGATCTTCAGGATGGCCCGCCAGCCGAACGTGACCGACGCCGACCACGCGCTCGGACGAGGCGGCTTCGCCCCGGGGGCCAGGACGGTGCCGAGCACGTCGGCGGCGGGGGAGTAGGTCGTCGCGGTCTCGGTCGTGGTGCTCATGCTGCGGCCTCCTGGTCGGTCGCGGGCTCGGTGGCGGGGTGGTCGGTGAGGGCGAGGAAGACCTCGTCCAGGCTGGGCTGGCCGAGGGAGAAGTCGTCGACGACGATCCCGGCCTCGGCCAGGCGAGCGAGCGCGCGCGAGGCCTGCTCGGCGGCGGCGGCCTCGCGGCCGTGGCCGGTGATGCGGGCGGTGAGCGACACCGGGTCGGCGTCCAGGTAGACGGGCGCGTCGAGGGTCGCGGCCAGCAGCCGTTCGGCCTCGGGGCGGGTGCCGGGGTCGCGCAGCCGTACGTGGACCGAGCCCGAGCCGACCGACGACTTCAGCTCGCCCGGTGTGCCCTCGGCGATGACCTTGCCGTGGTCGATGACCGCGATGCGGCCGGCCAGGCGGTCGGCCTCCTCCAGGTATTGGGTGGTGAGCAGCACGGTGGTGCCGTGGGCGACGACGATGCGCACGATGTCCCAGACCTGGTTGCGGCTGCGCGGGTCGAGGCCGGTCGTCGGTTCGTCGAGGAAGAGCAGGTCAGGGGTGTTGAGGATGCTGGCGGCGATGTCGATGCGCCGCCGCATGCCCCCCGAGTACGTCTTGACCTGCCGCCCCGCGGCCTCGCTCAGCCCGAACGCCTCCAGGAGTTGCGCCGCCCGCTCCCTGGCGGCCGGCTTGCGGTGGCCGAGGAGGCGGCCGAGCAGGATCAGGTTCTCGGCGCCGGTCATCTCCTCGTCCACGGAGGCGTACTGGCCGGTCAGGCTGACGCGGCCGCGCACGGTGTCGGCCTCGCGCACCACGTCGTGCCCGAAGACGGTGGCCTCGCCGCCGTCAGGTCTGAGCAGGGTGGCCAGCATGCGCACGGCGGTGGTCTTGCCGGCGCCGTTGGGGCCGAGCACGCCGTAGACGGTGCCGGCGGGCACCTCCAGGTCGAGGCCGTCCACGGCGCGGTTGTCGCCGAAGACCTTGACCAGGCCGGAGGTCTGAATCGCCAGGTCGGGCATGGGTGTTCCTCTCATGAGCAGTAGGGCTGGGCACGCCGGGCGTCGCGCAACGCCCGGCCCCACCAGGTGAGCTGGTCGAGCAGGGCCGCGACCGCGCGCACGCGGTCGTCGGTGTCGTACGGCTCGCCGCCGCCGACGTCCGCGCCGAGCAGGTCGAGGCCGACGCAGTCGCGCATCGTCACGACGTGCAGGGCGGAGAAGACCGTGCGGAGCTGCTCGACCGCGTAGAGGCCGGAGGACCCCGAGCCGTAGGCCACGAAGCCGACCGGTTTGGCCTGCCACTCGTCGTAGGCGTAGTCGATCGCCTGCTTGAGCGAGGCCGGGAAGCTGCGGTTGTACTCGGGGGTGACGACGGCGAAGGCGTCGGCCTCGCCGATCGCCGCCGTGAAGCTGCGCATCGCGGGGGTGCTCTGCTCGGGGTAGCAGCCGGGGAAGGCGTAGTCGGCCAGGTCGAGGACGTCGACCGCGAGGTCGGGCCGGGCGCGCGCCCGGCCGGCGAACCAGCTCGCCACCTTCTCGCCCACCCGCCCGACGCGGGTGCTTCCGATGATCACCGCGAGGCGGAGCGGCACGGAGTGTCCACCGACGGTGTCGTCATTGCTGGTCATCGTCCGCCTCCCTCGCAGTGCCGCCCGTTGCGGGCGCTCACCCAGGAGGCGCTAGACGGCCCGCTAGATGAGATCTAGCGGGCCGGTCGTCACGCGGCCGGTCTGAGCACGTAGCCGACGCCGCGCAGGGTGTGGATCATCGGACGGCGGTCCGCGTCGATCTTCCGGCGCAGGTAGGAGATGTACAGCTCGACGATGTTGCCCTGGCCGGCGAAGTCGTAGGCCCACACGCGGTCGAGGATCTGCGCCTTGCTGAGCGCCCGCCCGGGATGGCGCATGAGGAGCCGCAGCAGCTCGAACTCGGTCGGGGTCAGCCTGATCTCCTGGCCGGCCCGCCGTACCTCGTGGGTCTCCTGGTCCAGGGTGAGGTCGCCGACGGCGAGCGCGGCACCCGCGTCGCGCAGCAGGCCGCGCAGCCTGATCACGACCTCGTCCACGCTGAACGGCCTGGTCACGTAGTCGTCGGCGCCCGCGCGCAGCCCGGCCGGCCGGTCGCGCAGGGAGTCCAGCGCGGTCAGGAAGAGGATCGGCACGCCGGGCAGCACGGCCCGCAGCCGGGGCAGGAGCCGGCCGCCGCGCGTGACATCCAGGACGATCGCGTCGGGACGGAACCCCCGTACCGCCTTGACCGCCTCGCCGCCGCGCAGGCAGCGCACGTCCCAGCGGCCCGCCGCACGGGAGAGGTGCTCGCCGAGCGGGGGCTCGTCCACGACGAGGACGGCGTACGAGCCGCGCGCGGGTCGGGACGTGAGGGCCGGGGCGGCGGTCGGACTGGTCGGAGGCATACCCGTGACGATGCCGGGCGTGCATGAGGTTTGTCTGAGGACCGCTTGTGAATCGGATGTGAGGCCGGTGAAACAGCGGTCAGGGATCAGCCGGAAGCGCCGGAACAGCGGAAGGGCCCGGCTGGGAGCCGGGCCCCTCGCATCCCTTGAAGCGCGATCACCGTGACCCCCGCTACCCGGATCGAAGGGACAATCACCCGGAGGAGAAGGTTCAATGAATAGACCTACACTGCGATTGAGGTCTAAGCTCCCCCCATGAGTGGAATTCTGGTGACCGGCGCGACCGGCAACGTGGGCAGACATGTCGTTTCTTCCCTGGCGGAGGCGGGACACGAGGTACGGGCGCTGGTCCGCGACCCGGCCAGGGCGGTGCTCCCCGAGGGGGTCGAGCCCGTACGCGGCGACCTGGCCTCCTTCGACACCGTCGAGCAGGCTTTGCGTGGTGTGGACCGGGTGTACCTGATGTGGCCCGGCATCCCCGTCGATCCCCGTGTGGTGACGACGGTGGCCGAGCGGGCCGAACGGGTGGCGTACCTGTCGGCGGACGTGGCCGACCTGGCAGACGGCGAGCCGGCCACGATCTACCACCAGGAGATCGAACGGCTGATCAGGAAGTCCGGGACGCGGTGGACGTTCGTCCGGGCCATCGACTTCGCGACCAACACCCTGGCCTGGGCCCCGCAGATCCGGACCGGAGTGGTACGCCTGCCGTACGGCAAGGGCGCCCGGTCGGTGATCCACGAGCGGGACATCGCGGACGTGGCCGCCCACGTGCTGACCACCCCCGGCCACGACGGCGCCAAATACGTGATCACCGGCCCCGAGTCGATCCCCCAGGAGGAGCTGGCGCGGACGATCGGCGAGGCGATCGGCCGCGAGGTGCGCTGGGAGGACCTGCCGCCGGAGATCGCCCGCGAGCAGTTGACGGCCGCCTGGGGAAACCCGGCGTTCGTCGAGGCCAGGCTCAGGGCGTGGGAGTCGTTCACGCACACCCCGGAACGGGTGACCGGCACCGTCGAGGAGCTGCTGGGACGGCCCGCGCGCACGTTCCGCTCGTGGGCGCGCGACCACGCGGCCGACTTCCTCGCCGGCTGAGGGCGGCGCATGCCTGCTGGGACGCGCGCTTTGTCGCTGATGGGGAGAAAATGAGCCTCATGGACAGAATTGAAGCTTCTGACCGCGGGCGGGCCCTGGTGATCGGCGGCGGCGGCGTGGCCGGCATCGCCTGGGCGACCGGCGTGCTGGCCGGGCTGGCCGACGAGGGCGTCGACGTACGGGACGCCGACCTGATCGTGGGCACCTCGGCCGGATCGGCGGTCGGCGCTCAGGCGCGCAGCGGCCTGACCACCGAGGAGCTGTTCCAGCGGCAGGTCGATCCCGCGTCGCAGGCCAGGGAGATCCCCGCGGTGTTCGACGTGGCCTCCTTCCCGGGCGCCCTCCAGGAGATCCTGGCGGGCGCCCGGGACCATGCCGAGCTGCGCCGCCGCATCGGCGCCTGGGCGCTGAAGGCCCCCACGGTCGCCGAGGCGGAGCGGCGGGCGGCCGTGGCCTCGCGCCTGCCGGAGGCCGGCTGGCCGGTACGCCCCCTCGTACTGGTCGCGGTGGACGCGGAGACCGGCGAGCCGCGCCTGTTCGACGGCGCGTCCGGCGTGGACATCGTGGACGCGGTGGCCGCCAGTTGTGCCGTGCCGGGGATCTGGCCGCCGGTCACCATCGAGGGCCGCCGCTACGTCGACGGCGGCGTGCGTTCCAGCGACAACGCGGACCTGGCCGCGGGCTTCGAGCGGGTCCTGGTGGTGTCGCCGCAACCGCCGGGCGCGCCGGCCTCCCCCTGGCCGTCGCTCGAACAGGAGGTGGCCCAGCTGCGCGGGCAGGGCTCCGCGGTCGAGATCGTCAGCCCGGACGAAGGAGCCGTCGCGGCCATGGGCCCCAACCCGCTCGACCCCTCCGTACGGTCACCGACGGCCCACGCCGGCCGCGAGCAGGGCCGGCGCGTGGCCGCCGTCGTCCACAGCCTGTGGACCTAGCCGGCCGCGGCGCGCTCGGCGAGCGGACGGCGGCGCAGGGCCGGATCGACCAGCGCCTGCGGTTGCCACACGTTCGGCTGATACAGGTCGGTCCCCGGCGGCACGATCTCGTCGATCCGGTCGAGCGCGGCGTCGTCGAGCGTGAGTGAGGCGCCCTTGAGCAGGTCGTCGAGCTGTTCCATCGTGCGCGGCCCGGTGATCACCGAGGTGACCGCCGGGTGCGCCGCGACGAAGGCCACGGCGAGCTGGGGGAGCGTGCAGCCGAGATCGCCGGCGAGCTCGACCAGCTTCTCGACGACGTCGAGCTTGGCGGCGTTCTCCGGGATCGACGGGTCGAAGCGGTGGGGCGTGATCGCGGCCCGGCCGGTGGTCAGGTCGATGGCGCCGCCCTTGCGGTAGCGGCCGGTCAGGAAACCCGAGGCGAGCGGGCCCCAGGTCAGGACGCCCATGCCGTACTGACGGCACAAGGGCAGCAGGTCCTTCTCGACACCGCGGGCGAGCAGCGAGTACGGCGGCTGCTCGGTCCTGAAGCGGTGCAGCGCCCGCCGCTCGGAGACGTGCTGAGCCTGCGCGATCTCCGCCGTCGGGAACGACGAGCAGCCGAACGCCCGGATCTTGCCCTGGCGCACGAGGTCGGTCAGCGCCGACAACGTCTCCTCGATGTCGGTCGTGTGGTCGGGCCGGTGGATCTGGTACAGGTCGATCCAGTCGGTGCCGAGCCGCCGCAGGCTCTGCTCGACCTCCTTCATGATCCACAGCCGGGAGTTGCCGCTCCTGTTCGGCCCCTCACCCATCCTGAAGTGCACCTTCGTGGCCAGTACGACGTCGTCGCGGCGCCCCTTCAACGCCTTGCCGACGATCTCCTCGGACTCGCCTGCGGAGTACATGTCCGCCGTGTCCACGAAGTTGACGCCCTGGTCGAGGGCCGCGTGGATGATGCGTACGCAGTCGTCGTGGTCGGGGTTGCCGACGTAACCGAACATCATCGCGCCGAGGCAGTGGACGCTCACCTCGATGCCGGTGCCGCCGAGTATGCGGTAGCGCATGGTCATTCAGCGACTCTAGGACCTGGAGTTCACTCCAGTTCAAGAGCCGCGGCGCTCCGGACGGCCTGAGGGGTACCCGGAAGCGGCGCGGGGGAGTTCGCGCCCGGGACCAGCAGGCGTGGCGCGCCGCCGCCGTCCGCCGGGACCGACCAGGTGTCGTTCGTTCCGTCGGGCGTCTGCAGCGCGTACGCGACCGTACGCTCGTCGAGCCAGACGGCCTGGTCGTCCACGCTGCGCCGCTCGGCCAGCGGCGTGACGCGGCCGGAGGCCAGGTCGAGCACCGACAGCCGCCAGCCCTTGGCCGGGTCGCCGTCCACCGCCGACTTGTAGGCGATCCTGGTGCCGTCCGGGGACAGCGAGGGGCACTCCACGTTGTCGCGCACGGTCCGTACGGTCCGCGCCCCGGCGTCGCCCTCGACCAGGTACCGGTGACCGCCGGTGGACATGGTGGCGTAGAAGCGGCGTTCGTCGGCGGCGAAGGTGATCCCCCAGAAGTTCACGTCCGCCCCCCGGTACGGCCGCCCGTCCCGGACGACCGCGAAGTCCTCCAGCGTGTCCACGACCTCGCCCGTCCGCGTGTCGAGCATCCCGGCCCTGGTCGAGAAGCCGGTCGTCGCGTAGGAGTGGCCGTCGACGAACATCGTCCAGGCGACCATGCGGCCGCCCGCCGACACCCGCAGCCGGTTGGGGAAGCCGGTGAGCGGGACCGTCCTGCGGGTGCGCAGGCGGTCGTCCATGACGACCAGGCCGGTGGCGCTGAGCGCGCCGACCGGTCGCAGGCACGCCACGGTCCCGGCCGCCGCGAACACCCGGTCGCAGGCCGTGTCCGTCACCTGGCGCGGCCCTCCCGGATCGGCGGCCGACACCGTGGACAGGCGGCCGTTGGTGAGCACCATCAGCGCGGGGTCGGCGACCGGGGCCGACCTGACGGGCGCGGGCGGGTCCTCGCCGAGCAGCGCGTACCCGGTCGCGGACGCCGCGAGCAACACCGCCGCGAGCGCCGTGACGAGCAGCCGTCCGCGCAGTCCGAGCGTCCTCATCTCAATGCCCTTCCGATCAGGGGCAGGGCGAGCAGGGCCGCCGCCGCGGCGGCCAGGCACGCCGTACCGGCGCCCCACTGCTGCCAGGCGAGCCCGAACAGCACCGACGACCCCAGGTACGCCACCGCCTGACCGCTCTGCACCAGCGCGATCCCGGTGGCCCGCAGCCCGGCCGGGAAGACCGTGCCGGCCACCGCCATGAGCACGCCGTCGGTCGCCGCGTAGAAGGCGCCGTAGAGCGCCGGCACGAGCAGGACGAGCGGCAGGCCGCCGAGCGGGCTCCACAACAACACGTACACGGCGGCCAGGCAGCCCAGACCGGCGAGCACGACGCGCGGGCGGCCCACGCGGTCGGCGAGCCTGCCGAGCGGCGCGGCCAGCGCCAGGTAGACCAGGCTGGTGCCGACCGCCAGCAGCGGGAACCAGCCGACGCCCAGCTCGGTGCGGCGCTGGAGCACGAGGTAGACGAAACCGTCCCCGACGGTCACCAGGCCCAGCAGGCACGCGGCCGGCAGCAGCCGCCGCCGTCCGAGCCGGGCCGCCGCCCGCAGGCTCACCCCCTCCGGCCGCGCCGCCCGCGGGACCGCAGGCGTCCGGTCGGCCGGTACGAACAGCACCAGGACCAGCACGCCGAGCAGGCCCACGCAGAAGCTCGTCATGAAGACCGGCCCGTACGCCTGCCCGGTCACCGCCAGCACGCCGAGCGTGGCCAGCGGGCCGAGGAAGGCCCCGGTCGCGTCCATGGCCCGGTGCACGCCGAAGGCGCGGCCGAGCCGTTCGGGCGGGGTGGCCAGCGTGATCAGCGCGTCGCGCGGCGCCGTACGCAGGCCCTTGCCCGCCCGGTCCACCGTGATCGCCAGCCCGATCAGCGGCCCGGACGCCCCGGCCGCGAGCAGCCCGAGCTTGGCCAGCGCCGAGATCAGGTAGCCCAGCCCGGCCACGGCCTTGAGCCGGGCGACCCGGTCGGCGACGTACCCGCCGGCCAGCCGCAGCAGCACGGTCGCGCCGGTGTGGACGCCGTCGATCACACCGTACGCCGCCGGGCTGAACTGCAGCCCGGCGACGAGGTACAGCGGCAGGATCGCGGTCACCATCTCGGACGACACGTCGGTGATCAGGCTGACCGAGCCGAGCGCGAGCACCGTCGCGCCGACCCGGCCCCCGGCGACCCTTCCCCTGTCGAGAGAGGCCAGGTACATGTCAGTGGCAGTTCGTGGTGCCGCTGTCGGCGAACGTCCTGCCCGCTTCGGGCACGAACTGCCAGGTGTAGCTGCTCGCGCTCAGCGTCAGCTTGAGCACGCCGTAGGTGTCGCTGTTGCGCACCTCGCTGTTGGCCAGGATCGTGCCGAAGCCGTAGTGGCTCGCGCCGCCGGTGCCGACCACGAAGTGCCGGATGCCTCTGGCCGTGTCGAGCTGGTTGGCCGGGTTGATCGGGGCGAAACGCTCGTACTGGTGGTTGTGGCCGGTCAGGATCAGGTCGGCGCCGGCGTCGTACAGGGCCTGGACGAACGGCGCGACCGAGCTGTTCGGGGCGTGGTTGGCGCCGGAGGTGTAACGCGGGTGGTGCCACATGGCGACCGTGCACGGCCTGCCGCCGGCGGCCAGGTCGGCCTTCAGCCAGGTGACCTGGGCCGAGGTCGAGGAGCAGCTCACGACCGAGCAGTTGGAGTTGAGCACGATCACGTGCCAGCTCGATCCGAGGTCGTAGGAGTAGTAGCCCTTGCTCGGGTCGCCCGCCGACGAGCCGAAGTAGCCGTAGTAGCCGCTCGCGCCGGAGGTGTTGTAGTCGTGGTTGCCGGGCACCGGACGGGTCCGGGCCTTGTGGCGGCCCCAGGTCGGCCCGTAGTAGGTGGAGAACTCGGCCGCGGTGCCGTTGTCGTAGACGTTGTCGCCGAGCGTGAAGATCGTGCCGGGGATGCCGTCCAGCAGCGCGGCGGTGGCGGTGTCGCCGGCCCCCGAGTCGGCGATGTCGCCCGCGCCGACCAGCACGTCGCCGGTGGGCGGCGGCGTGCTGCCGGAGGTCACGACGAGCTGCGGCGCGGTGGCCGTCCCGCTCTCGCGGGCGTCGTAGTCCGCGCCGTCGGTGCTGGCCGAGGTGACCGCGATGCTGTACGTGCCGTTGCCTGTGACGTACGAGGTCACGTCGATCTCGTACCAGGCGCCGGCCGAGACGGCGCCGAGCGAGCCCAGGGTGGCGCCGTCGATCGCGGGCTGGTTGTTCCAGGTCGTGCCGGTCTCGGACCACGTGGTGCTGCTCACGGCGCGGAACAGGCCGCCGTTGTCGCTCTCGGCGCCGCTCACGTCGTCGGTGTGCACGCGGAGTTTGGCCGAGCCGACCGGCCCGGAGACCCCGGACACGGTGAACCTCAGGAACATGCGCTTGGCCGGGGAGTTGTCCACGCCGAGCTGCCCTGAGGTGCCGTAGTTGGTGCCGGTCACGCTGCCGTCCACGTACGTGTCGGCGACGGGCTGGAACGTGGAGGTGGCGGCCTGCGCGGCCACCTCGGGGAACGTCATGGCCGCGAAGACGAGGACGGCCGTGGTGAGTGCGGTGACGGGTCTGCGCCTGAACATCGCCTGCTCCTCATACGCCTGCTGGGGCACCCGGACGATAGATCGCCCCGGTGAGCACCCGCGGAGCGGCAGGCGTCGGGAAGGTGAACGGCAGGCGGGCCGCGCTCACCCGGGCAGCGTGTCCCGTACGGCCTGCTCGGTGCGCCCGATCACGGCGTGACCGTCGTCGGCGGTGATGATCGGCCGCTGGATCAGGATCGGGTGCGCGGCCAGCGCGTCGATCCAGCGCTCGCGGGCCTGCGGGTCGCGCGGCCAGGAGCCGAGGCCCAGCTCGGCCGCGATCGGCTCGCCCGTACGCGTGATGTCCCACGGCTCCAGCCCGAGCCTGGCGAGGACGGCCCGCAGCTCGTCCGGCGACGGCGGGTCGTCCAGGTAGCGGCGGACCGTGTAGTCGGCCGCCTCGGCGTCGAGGATCGACAGGGCCGAGCGGCACTTGGAGCAGTCGGGGTTGATCCAGATTTCCATGACGCCGAGGCTCTCACGCCGGCATGGCCTGACGGGGTCAGGCGGCCGATGAGGCGGCCCGGGCCTCCAGGCCGTCGAGCACCCGGTCGAGGCCGTAGGTGAAGTCCTCCTCGCGGGCGCGCCGCGGGTCGCCGTAGCCCTTGACGGCGTACTCCGCCCGCATCCGCGGATGCTCCTCCATCGCCTGCTCGGCGGTCGAGCGCACGGTGTCCAGCCATTCCTGCTCGGTCTGGCCGTTGCGGGCCAGCATCGACAGGTACGCCGCCTCGCTGACCGTCATGCCGATCACGTACGCGAGCAGGGTGTTGACCGCCTGGTCGGCCTCCCCGGGGGCGAACCCGGCCCCGTGGACCAGGGCCAGCAGGTCCTCCGAGCGGCGCATCACGTTGGGCCCCAGGTTGGTGAGCCCGGCCTGGCCGAGCACGGAGGCCAGCCAGGGGTGGCGCAGGATCACCGCGCGCAGGCTCCGGGCGGACGTGGCCAGCCCGTCGCGCCAGCCGGCCGCCTCCTCGGCGGAGGGGACGCGCAGCTCGCCGTAGACCTCGTCGACGACCAGCTCGATCAGCTCGTCCTTGTTGGCGACGTGGCGGTAGAGCGAGGTCGCGCCCGCGTCCAGCCGGGTGCCGAGGCTGCGCATGCTCAGCGCCTCCAGCCCCTCTTCGTCGAGCAGCCGGACGGCCTCGGACACGATCCGGTCGAGGCTCAGCGCCGGACGCTCCCGCTGCACGCGCTGACGGATCCAGACCGAGGGGACGGGCGGCTTCGACGCTGGCATGCCCCCAGACTAACGCACCGCGCACACTGTACGCATCCGCGAACACCCATCTTGCGTACATCTCTCTCGCATGCGTACAGTGTGCGCGTCTAGAGAACGTCGTACGCGAGCGAAGGGAAGAACCCAATGACACGCCGCTGGTTGATCCTGGTGGTGCTGTGCCTCAGCACGCTGGTGCTGGTCGTCGACAACATGGTGCTGACGGTGGCGATCCCGCCCCTGGCGGCGGACCTGGGCGCCGACGCCCAGGACATCCAGTGGATCCTCGACAGCTACATCCTGATCTTCGCCGCCCTGCTGCTGACCGCGGGCAGCCTGTCCGACCGGTACGGCCGGCGCCGCGTGATGGTCATCGGCCTGGCGCTCTTCGGGGCCGCCTCCCTGCTGGCCGCCTACGCGGGCGATCCGGCCCAGCTCGTGCTGGCCCGTTCCGTGATGGGCGTCGGCGGCGCGCTGATCATGCCGAGCACGCTGTCGATCCTGATCACCGTGTTCGACGAGGCCGAACGCCGCAAGGCGATGGCCGCCTGGAGCGCGGTCGCCATGCTCGGCCTGGTCGGCGGCCCGGTGCTGGGCGGCGCGCTGATCGCCTGGTTCTGGTGGGGCGCGGTGTTCCTGATCAACGTGCCGGTCGTGCTGCTCGCGATCGTCGCCTCCTTCCTGCTGATGCCCGAGTCCAAGGGCCCCTGGACCAGGCCGGACCCGCTGGGCGCGATCCTGTCGGCGACCGGCATGTCGGCCCTGGTGTGGACGATCATCGAGCTGCCGCACGGCGTGTCCTGGCCGGCCCTGGCCGTGACCGTGCTCGCCCTGGCCGCCTTCGTGGTCTGGGAGCTGCGCACGCCGCACCCGATGGTCCCGCTCGCCCTGTTCCGCAACCGTACGTTCAGCGGCGGCAGTTTCTCCCTGACGCTCGTCCAGATCGGCAACGGCGGGCTGCTGCTCGTGCTCACCCAGTACCTGCAGTTCGTGCTCGGCTACACGCCGACCGAGGCCGGCCTCGCCTTCCTGCCCATGGCGGTCGCCTCGCTGATCTTCAACGGCGTGGGCGCGGGTCTCGGCACCCGGCTCGGCAACCGGCCCCTGATCGTCACCGGGCTCCTCGTCATCGCCGCCGGCTTCGGCCTGCTGGCAGCCGTCTCGCCCGGCAGCGGCATCCTCCTCACCGGCACGGCGCTGTTCCTGCTGGGCTCCGGCGGCGGCCTGGCGATGCCGGCGGCCATCTCCGCGCTGATGGGCACCATCCCGCCCGAGCACGCCGGCGTCGGCTCCGCGCTCAACGACACCATCCAGCAGGCCGGCGCGGCGCTCGGCGTCGCCGTCCTCGGCAGCGTCCTGGCCGGCGCCTACACCGGGGCCATGCCCGCGAGCGCGCCCGAGGCGGCCCGGCGCTCGATCGGTGACGCGCTCGCCCTCGGCGACGCCACTCTCGCCGACTCCGCCCGCGAAGCCTTCACCGCAGCCATGTCCTCCGCCTTCGCGATCAGCACGGCCGGGGTGGTCGCGGCCGCCGTCCTGGCCCTGGTCGTCATGCGCGGCGGCCGGAAGCAGGAACCGTCCCTCACCGTCACCCACTGAGAAAGGGAACCACCATGAACGACACCCCCGTCACCCTTCCCGTCACCCGCCCGGCCGGCTGCCCCTTCGACCCGCCCGAGGGCCTGGCGGAGCTGCGCGAGCAGGCACCCGTCACCCGGCTGGCCTTCCCCGACGGACACCGGGGCTGGCTGGTGACCGGCCACGCGGAGGTCAGGGCCGTGCTGTCGGACCGGCGGTTCAGCTCCCGCTACGAGCTGCTGCACCACCCGACGGCCGTGCTGGGCCCGCTCATGACCGCCCCGCCCGGCGACCTCACCGGCATCGACGCCCCAGAGCACACCCGCTACCGCAAGCTGCTCACCGGCAGGTTCACCGTCCGCAGGATGAACCAGCTCACCGAACGGGCGGAGCAGATCACCGCCGACCACCTGGACGCCATGGAACGCCTCGGCCCACCCGCCGACCTGGTACGGTCCTTCGCCCAGCCCGTCCCGGCGCTGATGATCTGCGAACTGCTCGGCGTCCCGTACGCCGACCGCGACGCCTTCCAGCGCCACGCCGCGGCGCTGACCGGCGTGGACGCCGACGAGCAGGAGCAGATGGACGCCTACTCCGAGCTGCAGGGCTACATCCACGGCCTGGTCCAGGCCAAGCGCGTCGCGCCAACCGACGACCTGCTCAGCGACTTGATCACCGGCGACCTCACCGACGGGGAACTGGCCGGGATCGGCGCCTTCCTACTCGCCGCCGGGCTCGACACCACCGCCAACATGCTCGCGCTCGGCACGTACGCGCTGCTGAGCGACCCCGCCCAGCTCGCCGCCCTGCGCGCCGACCCGGGCCTGGCCGGGCAGGCCGTCGAGGAGCTGCTGCGTCACCTGTCCATCGCCCACACCGGCGTACGCGCCGCCCTGGAAGACGTCGAGCTGGGCGGCCACCTGATCAGGGCGGGCGAGTCGGTCGTCGTGTCGATCCAGGCCGCCAACCGCGACCCCCGCAAGTACGCCGACCCCGACCGCCTCGACCTGCGCCGCGATGCCGCCGGCCACCTGGCCTTCGGCCACGGGATCCATCAGTGCCTCGGCCAGCAGCTCGCCCGGGTGGAGATGCGCGCGGCCTTCCCCGCGCTCGTCACCCGGTTCCCCGGCCTGCGCCTGGCCGTCCCGCCCGAGGAGGTGCCGGTACGCGCCGGCACCGACGTCCACGGGGTGCTCAGTCTCCCGGTCCGGTGGTGAGAGCGCGGGTTATCATCGTGATCATCCTGGCCGGGTACCACCGCGCGTCACCGAGCCGAAAGGGCCGCCATGTCTGTGGAGACCAGCAGGCGAGAGAGCACCGAGGTCGTCGTCATCGGAGCCGGTCCGGCCGGCCTGACCCTGGCCAACCTGCTCCGGCAGGCCGGCGTCGGATGCGTGGTGCTGGAACGGCAGAGCCGCCCGTACGTCGAGCAGCGCCAGCGCGCCGGGATCCTCGACCACCGCGGCGCCGGCGTCTTCGAGTCGTGGGGCCTGGCCGACGTCGTCCTGGCGGGCATGCCGCAGGAGACCAAGGTCGAGTTCCGCGTCGACGGCGAGCAGCGTTTCCTCGACGTCCCCACGCTCACCGAGGGCAGGCTGGGCCGTCTCGTGCCGCAGCAGGTGCTCGTCGGCAGGCTGCTCGCGCACTACGTGGAAACCGGCGGCGACCTGCGGTTCGAGGCGGCCGAGGTGACCCCGCGCGGCGTCGGGGGGCCGTCGCCGACGGTCACGTACCGCGATGCTGACGGGATCACCCACGAGATCGCCTGCTCCTACGTCGCCGGCTGCGACGGCCACCACGGCGTCAGCCGCGTCAGCGTGCCCGAGCACGCCCTGACCACCTACTCCTACGACCACGGCATCGGCTGGCTGACGATCCTCGCCGACGCCCCGCCGCCGCGCTACCCGCTCATGGCGATCACCACCCACGGGTTCGCCGCCCACTTCCCGCGCGGCCCCCGGGCCAGCCGCTTCTACCTCCAGTGCGCCCCCGCCGACACCGCCGCCGACTGGCCCGACGAGCGGATCTGGACCCAGTTGCGGCTGCGCCTGGCCGACGGCGACCTGCCCGGCGGCCCGATCGGCGAGAAGGTGTTCGTCGAGATGCGCAGCCATGTCGTCGATCCCATGCACTACGGCCGGCTCTTCCTCGTCGGCGACGCCGCCCACATCATCACCCCCATGGGCGGCAAGGGCATGAACCTGGCGGTCGCCGACGCCGACGTGCTGGCCCACGCGCTGCGGGCCGCCGTACGCGACGGGGACGAGGAGCCGCTGGCCGCCTACTCCGCCACCTGCCTCGAACGGGTGTGGAACCACCAGGAGTTCTCCCGCTGGATGACCGAGATGACCCACGAGGCCGGTGACGAGACGCTGGCCGGGCCGTTCCGCCGGCGGCTGGCCAGGGCGCGGTTCGACCGGCTGTTCACCTCGGGCCCGGCCGCCCGCGCATTCGGCGACCTGATGGCGGGCGGCTGAGAGTTGACTTGAACCACAGTTCAAGTCGCATCATCGTGGTCATGAGAATTCACCACCTGAACTGCGGTTCCGTACGGACGATCGAAGCCACCTACGACGGCCCGCCCGCCGCCCCCGCGGTGAACCACTGCCTGCTGGTGGAGACCCCGGCCGACGGCCTGGTGCTGATCGAGACCGGGCTCGGGCTCGGCGACGTACGCGACCCGGCCGGCACGCTCGACGCCGACTGGGTGCGATTCGTCGAACCCGCGCTCGCCGAGGAGGAGACGGCGGTGCGCCAGATCGCCCGGCTGGGATACCGGCCGGCGGACGTCCGGCACGTCATCGTCACCCACCTCGACGTCGACCACAGCGGCGGCCTGCCGGACTTCCCCGGCGCGCGGGTGCATCTGCTGGCCGCCGAGCTTGAGGCCGCGCTGGCCGGGCCGCCGAGCTCCCGTTACCGCCCGGCCCACTGGGCGCACGGCCCCGACTGGGTCACCTACACGCCGCAGCAGCCGAACGACGACTGGTTCGGCTTCACCTCGATCGAGCTCGACGGCCTGCCTGAGGACATCAGGCTGGTCCCGCTCGGCGGGCACACCGCCGGACACACCGGCGTCGCCGTCAGGGAAGGAGAACACTGGCTCCTGCACTGCGGCGACGCCTACTACTACCATCGGGAGCTCCAGCCGGACCCGCACCCCCACCCGCTGATGGACGTCGTGCAGACCCGCTCGGAGGTCCATCACGACCTGCGGCTCGGCACCCAGGCCCGGCTACGGGAGCTCGTACGCGACCACGGCGACCAGGTGAGCGTCTTCTCGGCCCACGACCCGTGGGAACTGGCCGCCGCGACGGCGAAGTGAATCAGACGCGGTCGGCCGCGATGAGCAGGTACTGGAAGCTGCCGTTCTTGTACGCGTCGAGGAAGGACTGCTCGATGCCCGTGGCGAGATGGGTACGCGCCCGCAGCTCCCAGTAGGGGATCGTGGCCGGCGTGAGATCGACGACGCTGACCGGGACGAGACGGTTGGCCGCCATCTGCTCGAAGTACGTGCTGCGGGGGTGGATGTCGCAGATGTAGTGGGCGTTGATCTGGCTGACCGCCCGGGACGGCAGGCCGTAGGCGTCGTTGTAGCAGCCCGTGACGCACACGTACCGGCCGCCGCGGCGCAGCAGCCGGGAGTGCTCGGCGAACAGCAGGGACAGCTCGACGTACATGGTGCTCTCGTTGTTCCAGCTCGCCTGGAACGATCCGGTCTCGAAGCCGGTCTCCAGCATGTTGCGGAAGTGGAAGCGCACCTTGTCGTCGACGCCGCGCTTCTTGGCCTGCTCGTTGGCGAAGGCGACCTGCGACTCGGAGATGGACACGCCGTCGACCTCGCAGCCGTGGCGCATGTTGACCAGGAGGCTGGTGCCGCCGCGGCCCGAGCCGGCGTCGAGCGCCCGCTGGTGGGGTTCGAGCGGGCCGAGGTGGCTGATCAGCAGGTCGGCCTGGGCGGTCTCCAGGCGGTGGAGCTCCTTGACGACGCGTTCCTCGCGGGTCTCCTCGGGGCCGTCGAGTACCGTCCAGTTCACCTCGCCGATGCCGTAGTGGTGGTGATACAGGCCGTCGACGTCGCCGAGCCGCAGGTTGACCGGGTTCTTCTCGGTGTTCCAGTAGCTGGCGACGGAGTGCTGGTAGTGGCTGGTGAGGACGGGGGACTGGGTGTTGACGGTCACGCGGTAGAGCTCCTTTCCGGCCGGGGGCGGCCGGTCGTCATGAGTGGTAGCGGCTGCTGGTGCCGTGCCATTCGAGGCAGCCGGCCATCCAGCCCTGGGCGCCGCGCAGGAATCGCTGCAGCTCCGCGGACGGGACTGCGGCGAGCTCGCGCTGGCTGGTCTCGAAGCCTTTGACGAAGTCGTTGTGCAACACGACGGCGCGCTCGGTGGCCTCGCGGATGGAGCACTTCTCCTCGTCCGCGATGAGCAGGACCACGTTGGAGTCGGGCAGCTCGTCGGCCGCCTCCTTCTCGGCGGAGTGGATGTCGTTGACGATGACGCTGGCGGTGCCGGCCTGCATGAGCGCGGTGTGGAAACGCCGCTCGTAGAACAGGTTGGCGGTCAGCTCGTACGCGGCGACGACGTCGATGAGGGTCATGGAGGTGTAGAAGCTGTCGTGTTGCCGGGCCGCGAGGTAACGCCAGACGGGCGGCGGTGTCTCCAGGTAGCGCCAGGCGGCGTAGGCGGTCCAGCTCACGTACATCTGGAAGGTGGTGTTGCAGGCCCGCATGACCTGGGACGGGGTGGCGTGGCGGGACAGGTGGTCGGTGGCCGAGCGCAGGGAGACGAGCACGGGGTCGGCCTCGATCGCCTCTTCGAGCCGCTCGGTGTAGACGCCGGCGGGCGGGGGCGGGTCCATCGCCGACATGACGAGCGCGAGGCGGGGCGGCAGCTCGGTGGGGGTCGCGCCGAGGTCGGTCTCGTCGGCGTAGTAGTCGTCGGCCGCCCACCAGGCGGTGTTCATCTGCGCGGCGACCAGCAGCAGGTCGGGGTCGTCGCTGTCGGGGTGGGAGAGCATCGCCAGCCGGCCGAACCCGGTGGCGGCGAACTCGTCCATCCGCCCGGCGTGCAGGCCCACCTTCTCGGCCCACGCCACGAGCCGCCGGTCGACCTCGGCGCCGAGCGCCGGATCGTCGCGGACCGTCTCGGGGCAGTAGAGGGGCGGGTAGGAACCGTCGCCCCACTCGCGCTCGACGTAGGGGATGGGGGCGAGGAGCTGCCGGGGCGCGGGCGGCGGTCCCGGGGGCGGCCCGGGGACCGGCAGGTGGAGCGCGGAGGTTCCCAGGCCGGTGGGACCTGTCGGAAGCCGCGAGGCCGCGGCGTACTCGGGCATGGCGCGCCTCTTCCCTGAAGGAGAGCAGGAGGACATTACCGAAAGTAGTTATTGCGCTACTAAAAGTAGAGTAGCCAATCAGTAATGAGAGCCTTACCCTCCGGAAGGCGCACTCTGGCCGTCAGGGTCTGGCGTGCAGACGCTGGAAGTCGTCCAGGCTTTGACGGTAGAAGGCCAGGTCGTTCTCCAGTTTCGCCCTGGTCAGACGCTCGGGCTCGTCCTCGCGCACCGCTCTGCCGAGGCCGCTCCAGAACACGTCGGGCGGCAGCTCGGCGGCTCCCGGCGGGAAGAACTTCAGCGCCTCGGCCACGGCGTCGGCGGCGAAGCGCCAGCCGGTCGCGACACTGTCGAAGCGCGCCGGGTCGGCCGGGCCCACCGCGTAGAACAGGCCCTCCTCCAGGGCGCGGCTGGCGTACGTGGTGGCGATCAGCACCCATTGGCCGGGGTCGAGCAGCTCGGACAGGCCGGTGCCGAACGTCACGCCGGTCTCCCTGGCCGCGCTCTCGTCCTCGTAGGGGACCAGGACCTCCACGTCGCCGAGGCGCACCCGCAGGCCCTCGTCGTCCTGCGCCACCGTGGCGCCGCGGGAGGCGCCCGGCATGCCGTCGTACGCCACCAGGTCGATGTAGACGTACGCCTCGACGAGCGAGCGGCCCAGACCGTGTTCAGGCATAGTCGGCCGCCAGTCGCTGGTAGGTGTCACGGACGACCAGCAGCCGGTCGAGCTGGAACCTGCCCGTCTCGGTGGCGTGCATCCCCTGCCCGCGTTCGGACCAGAACCCGTCGCCGGGCACCGCGTCCGCGCCCGCGGGCACGAACTTGACGACCTCCTCCACCGCCGCCGCGGCGATCCTGAGCGCGCGCAGGGCCTCGGCCCGGTCGTGCACCGGCACGTCGCCCGCCGTCAGGTCGGCCACCCACAACCACTCGCCCGCGTCGAGCAGCTCCGACGGCTCCGCGCCGCCGAACGTCGGGAACCCGTCGGGCAGCACGGGACGCTCAGGCAGCCCGAACAGGAACTCCCGCGGCGTGCCGCACTCCTCGCACTCGCCGAAATAGCGGTTGACCAGCTCACCCTCGACATCGACCAGCCCGTTGCGCCAGGTCGTGTCGGCCGACCCGCACTCGCAGGGGTGCAGGTCGAAGTAGAGATGGGCCTCGTCCCTCGTACGGGCCACCGCGAAAGCCATTGCCGTCCTCTCCTCGGGAGTCCCATGATGCCCGACCGTACGGCCGGGCACGTCACACCGCCACCGCCTCAGGGCCGGTCGGCAGCGTCACCGGCTCGGCTCCGTCCCGGCGCAGGCCGCACGCGCACGGGCCGTCCGGCGGGCACACGCACTCGGGTTCGGGAAGGTGCCAGCCGGTCGCGTTCGCCAACGTGCGCAGGCGGTCGAGCCTCGCCGGCAGGTCGCGGGGGCGTCGGCCCTCGGCCAGCGTGGCGAGTTGGGCGGCCACCTGGTCGGGCAGCATCCGCAACACCTCCGGACGGGCCTCGGTGACCAGGTCGTACAGCACGCCCAGCCGGCCGGGGCGCTGCCTGTCGGTGGCCGCACGGACCTGGCGTACCGCCTCCTGCAGCTCGGCCAGCTCCTGGCCGTCGGCGGGCGACAGGCCCAGCGCGCGGGCCACGGCGGCGGCGGCCGTCGCGGCGGCGGCCCGCTCGTTCGCGCCGACCGTACGGGCGGGGTCCACCTCGTAGGTCAGCACGGCCGGGTCGGCCGGGCCGGAGCCGGGCCGCCGTACCTCGACGGTGATGGGCGCGCGGCCGGGCAGCACGATGTCCAGGAGACCGGGGCCGTGCGGGTGGACGCGGGCGCCCATGAGGGCGGCGGCCCGCCCGATGGCTCCGGCGGCGGCCATCTCGGGGAGCGTGGCGTGGCCGCGGATGGCCGTCACCTGTTCGGGGGTGAGGTCGCCCGTGCGGGCCAGCTCCACCAGCTTGGAGGGCGCGCCCTGCTGGTCGCCGGTCAGGCCCAGGCGGCGGGCCTCCGCCTGCAGCGCCGCCCGTTCGGCCCGCGACCTCAAGGGGCCGGCGTCGTCGACCGCCAGCGCCAGGCCGCGCAGCCGCGCCAGCGCCGCCGCCTCGGCCGGCGCGGGCCGGTTCTGACCGGTGTCGGAGGACCGGGCCGCTCCCGGGCGGCCGGGAAGGGCGGCGGCGTGGGCCGCCACGTGCTCGGCGACGGCGGTCATGGCGCGCGGGCCGTCGGCCGCGGGCACCCGCAGCGTCAGGTTGCCCGGGGCGGCCGGCTCGGCGGTCACCTCGGTGGCGCCAGGGGCGGCCTCGGCCAGGGTCAGCGTGAAGGAACCCTCGGGGGTCGTCACCGTGAACGTGTCGGCCGGACCGACGGGCGGGGCCGCCGGGTTCGCCGCGGCGCCGGCGGCCGGGGTCACGGCGGAGACGCCGGCGATCCCGGCCAGCTTGCCGAGGCCGTGGGGCGAGGTGTCCAGGCCGGTGGCCGAGCCGCCGTTGAGCAGGCGGGCGATCCGGCTCTGCGGCTCCTGCGCGGCCGGTGCGGCCGGCGCCCGGGGGCCGGTGCCCCAGGGCGGGGGCGGCGGGGTGTGGCCGCGCTGCCGGATGTCCTCGGCGAGGGCGTCGATCGCCGCCGCCAGGTGCTCCCGCGTGGCCGGGTCCGTGGCGGCGTGCCACTTGCCGGACAGGTGGGTGTGCTCGTCCAGGCGGGGGAGCAGGCAGAGGTCGGTGCCCTCGGTGTGCTCGCCGTTCGGGGACGTCCTGATCACGCCCTGCGGCATGCCGGCCGCCGTCGCGGTCGCCGTCTGGGCGACGTGCGAGAGGTCGTGGACCAGGATCGACGAGACCAGGTCGGGGTGCACGCGACCCGAGATCCGCAGCAGGTGCGGGTCCTCGGGGGTGCCCGCGCGCGGCTCGGTGAGCGCGTTCAGGCCCTGGCCCGGGTCCTCGATCAGCACGCGTACGTGCTGGTCGGGCACGCCCGGCAACTGGAGGGTCAGCTCGTTCTCGCCGGTCCAGCCGACGTGGGCGGCGGTGCCGCCGAGATCGACGGCGGAGACGGGCTGCTCGTGCAGCTCGTCCATGGTCAGGTCGGGCACGCCCTCGGGACGGGCCGACCTGCTGAACGGCGTGTTCTCGATCGCGGGCGACGGCATCCCGGCGGCCGGCGTCACGCCCTGCGCCACGCTGCCGCCCACCGGGGCCGGCTGCCCGCCGGTATCGGTCGCGGGGGCGGGCCAGGCCGGTGCGGCGGGCGCGGGAAGGGCGTCGAGGGCCTTCAGCGCGGCCTGGACCTGGTCGGTGAAGGTGCCGGGCGTGCCGGAGTTCATGAACAGGTCGCGCAGGTCGAGGCCGACGTCCTGGGCCGCGTCCAGGAGTTCGGGGGCCAGGCTCGCGAACGCGTCGGCGAAGCCGCCGTCGGGCGTCTCGCTGTACAGCGTGCCGTCGGGCATCGCGCGGAAGCGGTGGACGCCGTCCGGCTCCCACACCGCCACCTGGGTCACCTCGCCGCGCTCGCGGGCGGCCAGGCGGGCCTCCTGGAGGGTCTGGATCGGCCCCTGATTCGCGGAGTCGGGCACGAACGTGTACGTCGCGGGCGCCGGCCCACCGGGACTCGGCGGCGCGAGGCGCACGTTCGACTCCATGCGGGCGCGCAGTTCCTCGATCTCCTCGCCGAACATGATCACGTCCACCTCGCCGCTCGACGCGTTCGGCATGTGGACGGGGTCGCCGACCGGATGCTCGTTGCCGTCGCGCAGCCGGGCGACGTACTGGTAGTCGACGTCGTAGTCCACCCGGAGGCGGACCGTGTACAGCTTGCCCTTCTCGAACATGCTGCGTTCGCGGCGGGCGCCGTGGTGGTCGCTGACGCTGTCGGACGTCTGCTCCCCGCCCCGGACGCCGCCGTTGAGCCCGGACACCCCGTCTGACATGTTGCCGCCCCAGCCCACCGGGGTCGTCCGCCCGCGGGAGACCGTCACGTTCTGGGCGTCGGCCTTACGGTCCACCTGGCCCTTCTCGCCGTCGTACGGGCCGGCCACGATGGTCAGGTCGGACGTGCGGGCGTGCACCGTGACCGTCACGCCCTGGTCCTTGAACTTCTGCCTGGACACCCTGACGATCGGCTCGCCCAAGGGGCCCGTCATCCGCTCGAAGGCGGTGAGCAGGCCCGACACCGAGAGCCGCCTGACCAGCTCGGGACGGCGTTCCTGGACCGCCGCGGCGCCCAGCATCTTGGTGAGCTGGTTGGTGATGACCTCGCTCAGGCTGGGCCTGTTCGGGTCCTCCCACAACGCCTGCGTGTAGTAGCCGGGCAGCAGCTCGGCCTGCCGGGGGTCGGCGGCCATGACGACCGGCCCCGGGTCCTCGGCCGCGGGCCTGGTCATGCCGGTCGGGATGCGCCGCACCAGCGTGGCGTCGTAGGTGACCGGCGGCGCGGTGCGCGGCCTGCCCCGGAGCGCGTTGGCCGCCGCCCTGACACCGGCGATCACCTTGCCGTCGTCCGGGGCCTTGCCCGCGCGTACGGGCCTGCGCTCGACCTCGATGACCAGCTTCATCTGCTGCTCCACCCGGGTCAGCCCGAGGAACAGGCCGATCCGCTGGAGCCGGGTGCCCTGGTGGTTGGTGGAGCCGGAGTAGCCGCGTCCACGGTCGGTGGACAGGCCGCTGCCCTGGCCGTCGCCCTGGCCGTTCGCGCTCTGGTCGAGGCCCACGGAGTAGGACCCGTTGTACGACTCCGAATGCGACAGATCGGTGTACCGGTAGTGCTGGCCGATGACCCCGGACTGCGAGGTCCTGCTGAGGAACCTGGCCCGGCGCGAATTGCCGACGGGTTCGAGGCGTACCCTGACCGTCACCTCCTCGGCCTGCGTCATCTCCGGGCCCTGCTGGACGTGGTAGCTCCGCTCGAAGCCGCGGCTGGACCACATGTCGACGACGTGGATCAGCGCGGCGTCGCTGGAGAAGTCGACGTTCAGCTCTTCGCCGAGGGTCGGGCTCCCGTCCAGCGCGCCCGGCACGGCGTCCTGCACCGCGCTCCTGACCGCGTCGATGATGTCGACCGGGTTGCCGTTCTCGTCCGTCAGGCTCAGCGACTCGGACGAGCTGGCGCCGACCGTCCGGTCGTACGGGGGCGCGAGCACCACGTCCCTGGAGCGTTCGAGCTGGTCGGCGGCGTGGCCCAGGGCCAGGTCGAGCTGTTGCTGCGGGCTCCCGGCGGCGGGGGTGTAGAGCCCGGTCACCTCCTTGATCTTGGGCAGCAGGGCCTGCGGGGTGTGGCGGTCGGTGTACTCGTTGGTGGTCCCCGACTGGGCCATGTCCAGGACGTAGCGCTGGAGCAGCGGGACCGCGAGGCTCCTGTCGAGGGTCAGGCTGCCGTTGAGGAACCGTTCGACCGCGTCCGCGACCAGGTGGGAGGGCAGGTCGAGGTCGCCTTCCGCGTACATCAGCAGCGCGTCGAACTCGGAGATCGTGAACAGCGCGGTGCCGGTCGTGGACGTCGTCGAGGGACTGGTGACCGGGATCCGCTCGCCGGTCGGCAACCCGTTCTCGGAGCTCTCGGAGCCGGTGAGGGTGAGATCGACGGTGCTGCGCAGGATGTACTGGCGGCCGAACTCGATCGTCAGCTCTTCGCTGCCCCAGATGTCGAGGATCGAGCTGGACTCGGACGTGCCGCCGGACCGGGAGAACGGCGTGACCGAGACGCCGTCGCTGGACGTGCCGCCGCCGTCGAGGTCGGAGCCGCTCACCGACGCGCCGGTCGACAGTCCGGACGAGCCGCCCCACGAGATCCCGGCGCTGCCGAGCCCGAACAGGATCTCGCCCGTGACCTGGTCGACGACCCCCAGCACCTCGGTCTCGCCGACCTCGCCGGACACCGACAACGACGAGCGCGTCGTCCCGTGCTCGGGCCGGACCGCGACGTCCGTGGTCAGCGGCCTGTTCAGCAGCTTGGGATGGGCGACCAGGTTGCGCACGCTCAGGAACGACATGAGGTGCTGGAAGGCCACCGAGTCGGCGGTCATGCCGCGCGGCAACACCCGGCGGGCCGCGTCCAGTGCCTGGCCCACGTCCATGTGCAGCAGCCGAGCCTTGGCCCGGAGCTTCGGGGACATCCGGCCGAGCCGCGCGGGCGGCGTCGGCTTCGTCGAGGGGAGCAGGTCGGCGGCGAACACGAGCTGGGCCGAGCCCCTGTGGCTGGAGATCTCCGTCGTCGTGCCGTTGTGCAGCAGGTCGACGGTCATGTCGTGGGACAGCGAGAAGATCGCGACCGGGCCGTTGCTCTCCTGCAGCGTCACGACGTTGACCGTGCCGCCCGCGCTGGAGCCCACCGAACGGGTCCGGTTGCCGCCGCCGTTCACGCCGGCGTCGTGGCTGAGGCCGTCCTGGCCCTCGTTCGGGCCGTCGCTCTCGCTGACCGACGCGCCGCCGCTGTACGTCCTGGACTTGCCGATGGCGCGGGCGGAGGTGTCGGAGCCGATGTCGAGGTTGACCACCGTCTGCGCGTCGGTGTGGCCGACATAGCTCCACTGGTTGAAGTCCTGCTTCAGCGACAGGCGCAGCATGTAGTGCTCGGGGGCGGAGTTGAGACCCTGCAGCGTCAGGTCGAGCACGATGCCGTCCTGGGCCAGGGTGTCGTAGGCGGAGCGGATCCGGTGCTCCGACAGTTGCTCCATGACCTCCTGCTCGTTGAGGATCTGGCTGGCGCGGGTGAGGTCGTTGGAGGAGTACTGCGGCACGCCGTTCACGGTCTTCGGGATGATCCCGCGTTCGGCGAGCTCCTTCAGTACGTCCTGCCGGATCTTGTCCAGCCCTTCGATCTCCTGCACCAGCGCCGGGCCCGCGCCGCGCATCTGCCCCGGCCCGTCGCCGAGCCATTCGGGCAGCTCCGGCTTGCGGCCGGGAGGCGGGTCGGTGCTCGGGTCGCCGCGCAGGACGTGGTTGCCTTTGGCGTCGGTGACCGGCTGGCCGTTCTTGTAGACCAGCGCCTCGCTGTCCACGGGCAGCCCGAACCGGTAGGCGGCCGACTCCCGCATGTCCGCGAACACCTCGCTGAGCACGGGCTTCAGGGTGACGGGGGGCTTGCCGACCACCTCGACCGTGAAGGTCGTCACCACCATGAGCCGGTAGCTCTGCTTGGGGCTGGTCTTGCGGTGCACGCTCGGATGGATCGCCTGCTTGTTGGCGGTGGCCGAGTACGACCGTGACGACGGCCTCGCCCCCCTGACCTTGGGGCCGATCGAGGGTTCGTATTCGCCGAGGTCCACGCCGTCGAGCGCGGGATGCTTGAACCCGGCCGAGACATTGCCCTCCAGTGAGCCGCCCGTCGAGGCGCCCCCCGGCGTTCCGACGAAGTCGACGAGCACCTCCTCCTCCCACTCCTCGGAGGTCGCGCCGCCCACCGGCGTGGAGGCCACCAGCACGACCCGGCTCTCGGCGCGCACCCGGGCGTGCGGCTTGCCGTCCCTGGTGAAGACGCGCTCCAGACCGCCGTTCACGGCGGTCCGCAGGCGGTGGGGCAGCTCCTGCGTGACGTACGAGCGCAGCGCGTCCCGGGGCGCGGTGCCGACCTCGGCGTAGTCGCCGCCGAGCGCCGTGGCGAGCAGGTCGAGCGCGTCCTCCAGGTTGCTCATGCTCTGGACGATGACGTTCGGCATCTCGGCGCCCCGCATGCGCCCGGGGATCTTGGCCAGCTTGCGCGCCGGCTGGTCGGTGACGGAGTGCGAGAACCACAACCGCTGGCCGGCCGGGTCGCCCGGCGCTCCGGTGTCGACGACGGTGGTGCCGCGCCAGTTCTTGTCCTGGCCGGTACGGATATCGACCGTCCAGGTGGCGGCGGCGTCGAACAGCAGCGACTCGCTCCGGTTGTCCGAGACCGAGCCGCCCTGGGCGTACATGCCGGCCCCGCCGCCCGTCGACCAGTTGCGCCCGAGGCTGGCGCCGAGGCCGACGCCGAACAGCTCGCCGAACGTCCTGAGCACGTTGTCCTCCGGCAACAACTTCGCCAGGACGGTGGTGTCGAAGCCCATCGACAGGCCGAAGCTGCCCGCCTGGCCGGCCGAGGCGGTACGGGCGGCCTGGAAGAACAGGCCCACCATCATCTCCGACCCCTTGATGGCCGGATCGATCACCTCGACCAGGTCGGCGAGCGACAGCTTGATCCGTACCTCGGCCGCCTTGCCGTGCTGCCCCACCTGGAGGACGAGGCCGTCGGGGGAGACGGCCTTGTGGAAGTCGGCCCGGATGGCCTGCTCCAGCTCGTTGGCGGTGAACGACTGCTGGACGCCGTTGTTCTTCAGCATGGTGTTGACGGCGGTGGTGAGGGCGGACAGGTGGGCCAGCCGGCCCGTCGGCTGGGCCCCGGCCAGGCTGATCTCCTGCGGCAGCGCCTCGGCCAGCGCCTGGAGGTAGGCGGCGTGGTGCTGCGTGGCCTGGGCGGCCAGCCTGGCGACGGTGAATTCGATGCTGACCTCGCCGCGCGCCTGGGGGCGGCCGATCTGCCTCCTCGCCATGAGCAACTGCTCGTACTCCTGCCGCGCCCGCGTCGCCTCCTGCAGCGCGGCCTCGTACGCGTCGGCGATCCTGGTGTGCCGTTGCTGGGTGGCGCGATGGTTGCGGGTCTCCTGCCGCGCCTTGCGGGCCCGCTCCTCGTGGCCCTGGTCGAGCTGGCGGTCCGCCTTGCGCGCCTCGATCCGAGACTTGGCCGCCGCTTCGCCGGCCTCCTCGGCGGTCTTGCGCTTCGCCGCGACCTGATCCTTGAGCGCCTGCTCGGCCCGCTTGAGCGCGTCGATGACGCCCGGCAGCTCCTCCTGCGTCGGGAGCGCGTTCGGCAACGGCGCCGCCTGGGTCGGCCGGGACGCCTGCGCCGGGGCCCAGGGCGGCAGCGGCGGGGTGTGGCCGCGCTCGGCGAGCTGGCGGGACACGCCGTCGATGTCGAGCGCGAGGAGGCGCTGCTCCTGCGGAGTCCTCGCCTGACGCCACTGCTCGGCCATGAACGCCAGCTCGTTGAGCTGGGCCTGCGCGCACATGTCCTGGGTGGGCTCGCTGGTCGTCTGCCTGCGGCGCAGGAAGCCGCGCCGCCTGCCCGTACCGGTCTCCTGCGTCTTCTGCAGGGTGTCGGTGATCTCGTGCAGCCAGACCCGGGACACCTGGCTCGGGTCCATGCCGGGCGCGAAGTGCACGACGTGGGGGCGGCGCTCGCTGTTGTTCCTCGAAAGCTCGGTCTCGCCCATGAGACCTTCGGTCATGTTGCCGACGACCGGGCGGAAGTAGTGGGTGCCGTTGTTCTGGGTGCGGACGATGAGCGTGGTGCCGTCGGCCGACCAGGTGACCGAGACGACGCCCTGGCCCTGGAAGTGGTGCGGGCGCACCGCGTCGGCCCCGGTGTGGACCTCCTCGGGCTGCAACTGGGTGCCCGGACGGGCGTCGGCGACGTACCTGGTGCCCGGGACCGGCCTCGACGTGACCGTGCCCGGCCTGCTCGTGGCGGGTTGCCGGGTCTCCTCCATCTGCGCGGCCAGCATCACCAGCGCGGTGGCCTCGGCCTGCAGCTCGTCGGCGTCGGTGACCTGCTCGGCGCGGGCGTCCAGGGCGGAGCGTACGCGCCTCATGGTGGCGGCGCGGATCACCCGTACGCCGCCGTCGGCGGTGGGGATGAGGAGGTCGCCGTTCGGGCCGACGACCGCGCCGGGGAAGTCGACGGTGAGCGAGTCCATCAGCGCGGTACGCGCCCGCACGATCACGGGGACGGGCGTGGGCGGCGCGTCGTCGGGGGCGGCGGCCGACTGGGTGGCGGGACCGTCCGCCTGCTGCGCCGGGGCCGGCCCGGGACGGTTGTCCTGCTGCGTGTCCTGCTGGGCGGTCTGCTGGGGGGTCTGTTGCGGGTCCTGCTGGGGGGTCTGTTGCGGGTCCTGCTGGTCGTCCTGCTGGGGGTTCTGCTGGTCGTCCTGGGACTGGGAGATGTCGGGGCCGGCGGTGTCGTCCGTCGTGTCCGGGGTGGCGGGCCGGTTGGAGTCGTCCGCGGTGGTCTGGGCATCGGGGGCCGCGGTGCGGTTGCCCGACGGCTGTTTGTCCCCCGTGTCCTGCTGGGAGTCGTCCTGCTGGGAGTCGTTCTGGGCCGGGTCGGGGGCCTGGGAGTCGTCCTGGGTCGGGTCGGGGGCGTTCTGCGGGGTGCGGTTCCCCCTCGACTGCTGGTCGGGGGTCTGCGGCGTGGTGTCGTTGTCGTCCGCCGTGTCGTCCGTGTTGTCGTTCGTGTTGTCGGCCCGGGGCTCCCGGTTGGTGTCGTCCTGCCGGTTGTCGCGCGAGTTGGAGCCACGGCGCGGGGTCGCGTCCGGGTCGGTGGCGGACGAGGGCGGGGCGCCGCGCCTGACGTCGTCGTTCTGGTTGGGGGCCGGCGCGCCGGTGTGCACCGTACCGCCGGGGACGGGACCGCCGCCCGCAGGGGCCGGGCCGCCGCCCGGCGGGTTGCCGCCTCCGGCGCCGGGGTCGCCGCCTCCCGCACGGGCGGCGTCGGTACGGGCCGCGGTGTCGTACGCCGAGGCCAGGGCGGTGACCGGGTTGGCCAGTGTCGTGTACACCTCGGGGTTGAACGGGCTGATCGACCCGGTACGCCCGGCGCCGCCCATGAAGCCGCCCATGATGGAGTCGACCGTGAACGGGTTCTCCCACTCGCCGTACACCACGCGGTTGGCGATGACGCTGCCGAACGGGGAGGCGATCGTGTTGGTCAGGCCGGTGGTCATCGCGCGGCCGGGGAAGCCCGGCATGTGCCGGGTGACGTTGGACATGGGCCCGGCCAGCGCGGTGCCGGCGAGCGCGCCGCTGCCGGCGCCGATGATCGCCGCCCGGGACTTCTTCCAGTCCCAGTCCTTCCTGGTGCCCATCTGGATCTGCTGGTACTGGGTGGCGGCGTCGATGAAGAACTCTTCGCCGATCTCCTCGATCAGCTCGCGGCCGATCGAGGAGCCGAGCAGCCTGGTGATGACGCCGCGCCCGGTGGCGCCGCTGAGCGTGGTCACCCTGGCCAGCCGGCTGACCCCGAGCTGCCGGGCGCCGACCATGGCGAGCCTGACCAGGATCCGGCTGATCGCCGCGCGGGCCGCGGCCGCGTACGGGCCGATGAGCGCCGTGGAGGACCCGGCGGTGAAGAAGGCGACGAGGAGCGCGATGGCGATGGCGACGACCGTGATCCAGAAGGCCACGTTGACGGAGATCTTGGAGTACTGGGTCTCGACCGCGAAGTTGTGCGCCTGGCTCTTGAACGACTCCGAGTTCCCGGCCACGCCCGCCATGCCGGCCTCGTGGCCGTACAGGAACTTGGCGCGGGAGACGAAGTCGGCGCTGGCGGGGGAGGACCAGCCGGTCGCCACCGCGCGTACGGCCCCGCCGGCGCGCGGCGCGGTGCCGACCACCCCGACGGCGAGGTCCCCGTACGCCAGGGCCAGCTTGGACATCCCGCTCTCGCTCGCGCCGGGCCATTTCTGCCCGGCCGACAACATCGGGAGCAGCCAGTTGGACACCCAGTCGGGCAGCACCTCGGTCTCCCAGACCGGCTGGACGTCCCGGTCGATCTGGACCGCAGGCTCCGCCGACGTCTGCCCCGACGATTCCTGAGCGGTGGTCCCCTGAGGCCCGGTACCGCTGTGCGTCACGCCCTGGCCTCCCGCGCCTTGGCCTCCCGCGCCTTGAGATCGCTCTCGATGTCGGCGTCCGTGCCCAGGGTGTTGTCGATGCTCGCGCGCAGCCTGCCGCACGCGTCGGTGATCTGCCTGGAGAGGTCGACGCACTGGTTGAGCATGCGGTTCGGGCCGTCTCCCTGGAGGTGGCTGTTCCTGAACGCCTCGCCCTCGGCGCCGCCGCCCCAAGGAGCGGCGGCCAGCGCCTCGACGACCGCAGCGATCAGCCGCTCCGACTGCGTCTCCCAGTCCTCGGCCATGGTGGTCCACTGGGAGATGCCCGAGTCCACGACGGGCTTGATGATCTGGGTGCCGTTCCAGGGCTTCATCGGCTGCCTCCCATGCGCTCGGCGAGCCGGGCCATGATGGTTTCGAGGTCGCCGTCCAGGTGCGCCTGGAAGTCCTCGCGCGGGATGATCGGCTCGAAGATCTCGGCGACGCGCTCCTGCGCGCGCTCGGTGGCCCGCTGGGCGGTCTCGGCGATGCTGTCGGCCAGGTGGCGGGCGTCGGGGCGCCGGTAGATGCGCGGGTCGATGTCGAGCCGGATCAGCTCGCCGCGGGAGCCGACCGTCACCGACACCAGGCCGTCCCGAGAGGTCTCGGTGACCTGGACGGCCTTGGCCAGCGCGTGCACCTCCACACCCGCGTCCTCGATGTGGCGGAACATGTCCCGCAGCTCATCGGCATACGCCCGCATCCCCGCCACGTCAGGAGAATCCATGACACCCCCGCCAAACCCACGCCGCATGTCTCTTACGTCACGTGCACCTATCAGGCCAGTTTCTGTCACATGAACAACAGGAGACAAGAGCCAATCATCAAAAATGGCTATGTGTCGGATTTATTGGCACAACTTGCTCGCGTAGGTCGGCCACCTCCGCCCGCGGGACCCACGCCCGGTACACACCCCGCTCGACGCGTTCCAGCCCCAGCGCGAGCGCCGCGGGCGCGGACCCGCCCAGGTATTCGAGCAGGAGAAGGGCGTCGCGCTCGTCGTGCACCTGGAACGACTCCCCCCGCCACGTGCACTCCGTGGTCACGAACTGGAGGGACTCGACCTCGGTCACCGGCACCGTGCGCACGTGGCAGCCGGGCTCGGCCTCCTCGAAGCCGTCGGCCGGCTCGGTGAGGCGCAGGCGTACCCACAGCTCCAGGGCGTGCGGCTCGGGGCTGGCCACGTAGTCGGCGCCCTGCCAGCGGGCGCGGTAGAAGTGCCAGGTCATGCCGCCGCCCTCCGGCCGATCAGCAGCCATCGCCGCAGGTCGCCGTGGTAGAGCGCGCGCCGGTGCTCGGTGCCGTCGACGGTGAGCTCCCAGATCTCCGCGCCGTGCGGCAGGCCGACCCCGTACACCTTGTACTCGCGGATGACCTGGTCGACGTTGGGCACCAGGCCCATGCCGACGAACGGCGGCTCCTCGACCACCCAGCCCGCCACCGCGTCCCGGCCGTCCTCGTCGCGCCCGCCGTACGGGGTGCGGTAGAGGTCGAGGCCGACGGGATGCCAGCGCAGGATGTTCAGCGAGCCGCTCTCGGTCAGCATGCCGGGCTGTCCCAGCGCGTCGGCGAGCACGGCGGGCGTGGCGATGTGCGAGACGTCGAGGGCGTGGTGGCAGTAGCCGGAGACGCGCGGTTCGGCCGCCGCCAGGAGGTCGCCGACGTCGGACGGCGACAGCAGCTTCTGCACCACCGGCACCCCCGACCCGGGCGCGAGCAGCAGGTCCTGGACGAGCGTGGGCACCGCCAGCCTGGCCACCGTCCCCGGCTCCAGCAGGAAGGAGGCCCCCAGCCCCGGATTGATCGCCAGCCCCCAACGCGGGTCCGGCCACCCGGCCGCCAGCTCGGCGGGCGAGACGATCCGGCAGTGGGTGGCGGCGCCGCCGGTCGCCAGCCGCATCGCCTCGACCGAGGTGAACGCCACCACCCACGTACGGGCGGAGTCGGCGGCCGTCGCCCAGGTGGGCGGCTCGGTTCCGGCCGCCGCGGCGGCGGTGATCGGCAACGCCAGGTCGGCGTCGCGGAGCAGGCCCAGGCACAGGGCGTCGTGCCCGTCCTCGCGGGCCGCCCACAACTGTTCCTCGAACGGCGTGGCCGGCAGATGATCACTGGACGTCATCCGCCCAGTCTGCCCGCTACACCTCCAGGCGCACGCCGCAGGAGGTCAGCCAGACGTTCAGATCCAGCGCCAGCTCCAGGCCGTACCTGGTCATCGTGGTCGTCATCTTGTCGGACGACCCCGAGGTCGCGGCGCGGACGGCCTCGGGGTCGAGCAGCGGCAGGACCGGGGCGTCGCGGTCGGCGGCCACCTCACGCAGCGCCGCGCGCAGCGCCTCCTCATAGCCGACGTCCTGGGTCACCGGGTACGGCGCCTTGACCCGCCGCACGATCGGCTCGGGCAGCAGGTCGGCCCCGGCCGCGCGCAGCAGGCTCTTCTCCCTGCCGTCGAACGTCTTCATCGACCACGGGGTGTTGAACACGTACTCGACCAGCCGGTGGTCGCAGAACGGCACGCGTACCTCCAGGCCGACGGCCATGCTCATCCGGTCCTTGCGGTCGAGCAGGTAGGGCAGGAAGCGGGTGAGGTGCAGGTGACAGATCTCGCGCATGCGCCGCTCGCGGGCGTCCTGGCCGTCCACGTGGGGCACCTCGGCCAGCGCCGTACGGTAGCCGTCGGCGGTGAAGTCGTCCAGGTCGAGCCGCCGGACCAGCGACTTGTCCAGGATGTCGGTCGGCTGCTGCTCGCGCATCACCATGGCCAGCCACGGGAACGTGTCGGCGTTGACCGTCTCCGGCAGGTGGAACCAGGCGTACCCGCCGAACACCTCGTCGGCGGACTCGCCCGACAGCGCCACGGTCGAATGCTCGCGGATGGCGCGGAACAGCATGTAGAGGGAGGTGTTCAGGTCGCCGACGAAGCCCGGCGCGTCCCACGCGCGGACGACGGCGGCCCGCAGCTTCGGGTCGGCCAGCTCCTCCGGCCCGAGGACGATGTCGGTGTGCTCGGAGCCGACATGGTCGGCCAGCATCCGCACGAACGGCCGGTCGGGGTCGCCGCGGTTCTCGTCGGCCTGGAAGTTCTCGGCGTAACCGGCGTAGTCGACGGCGAAGGAGCGGATCGGGCCGTGCGTCCTGGCCAGCGCGGTGACGATGCTGGAGTCGAGGCCGCCGGACAACAGGGTGCAGATCGGTACGTCGGAGACCAGTTGCCGGCCGACGATGTCGTCGAGCAGCTCGCGTACCGTGCCCACGGTCGTGTCGAGGTCGTCGGTGTGCTCGCGGCCCTCCAGCGCCCAGTAGCGGCGCAGCCGCGTGCCGTGCCGGCCCACCCGCAGCAGATGGCCGGGCGGCAGCTCGAACAGGCCCTTGTAGATCGAGCGTTGCCGCAGGCTGCCCAGGCTGAGGAGCCGGCGCAGGCCGTCGAGGCCGACCACGGGCGGGGCCAGCGGGTTGGCCAGGATCGCCTTGGGCTCGGAGCCGAACAGCACGCCGTTGGGCAGGGGGTAGTAGAAGAGGGGCTTGATGCCCATACGGTCGCGGATGAGCAGCAGCTCCTGCTCGCGCTCGTCCCAGATCGCGAAGGCGTACATGCCGTTGATCCGGTCGGCGAGGCCCTCTCCCCATTCCAGGTAGCCGCGCAGCACGACCTCGGTGTCGCCCCTCGTACGGAAGCGGTGGCCCTTGGCGGCCAGCTCGGCGCGCAGCTCCCCGAAGTTGTAGACCTCGCCGCTGTAGGTGATGACGGCCAGGCCCTCGGCCTCCATCGGCATGTGGCCGCCCTCGACGTCGATGACGGCGAGCCTGCGGTTGCCGAGCGCGGCGTGCCGGTCGAGGTGGAGGCCCTGGTCGTCGGGGCCCCGGCAGCTCATGGTCTCGGTCATGGCGAGGGCGGTGGCCCGTTCGGTGGTCAGGTCGCGGTCGAAGTCGACCCATCCGGCGATGCCGCACATGCGAGGGTCCTCTCAGACGATGTCTTTTGGTGCTCCTCGGCGTCCGTCTGACAACATGCTTGACGCTCTCGCAACATAACCGTGCGGGGCTGATCGGTCCATACCCGACCAAGGGGCCCGGAAAGCAGTCTGGGCCCGCACCCCGGAGAGGTGCGGGCCCAGATGCGGGCTGCGTGGCGTCAGGCGGGAACGATGTTCTCCGCCTGCGGGCCCTTCTGGCCCTGGACGACGTCGAAGGCCACCTTCTGGCCCTCGGTCAGCTCACGGTAGCCACCGTTGGAGACGATGTTGGAGTAGTGGGCGAAGACGTCGGCGCCGCCGCCGTCCTGGGCGATGAAGCCGAAGCCCTTTTCGGAGTTGAACCACTTCACGGTACCGGTTGCCATATCGGTTCTCCTTCAGATGACGTGCAGAGACGGAATCCGCACCGCGCGGATTCCCGTGTCGCCGCGATGAGCCCACCCCGGAGATGACCGGAAAACAAAAACGCACCTGAAGATCCAGCCCTTTCAGGTGCGCACAAAGTCTTTTATGGGTACCACAACTGCAACGTGACCAACATTAGCACACGCTTCGCGCCGGACGCAAACGCGAGGCCCTCACCGCGGGTCGCGGCGCAGCGGATGGCCGGACGGCACCTCCACCAGGACGATGCGGTGGCCGTCGGGATCGGCGATCCACATCTCGATCAGGCCCCACGGTTCGAGCCGCGGCTCCCGCAACACCGTGACGCCGGCCTGCCGCAGGCGCTCCTCCTCGCGCCCGACGTCGCGCACCTGCAACCAGATCGACAGCGTGCCGCCGGTCGCGGGGGCGTCGGAGCGCCCGGCGACCTCAAGGAATCCCTGGCCGAGGAAGTACACCACGCCCGGATCGTCCTCCGGGCCGAACTCGCGGTAGACCGCCAGGCCGAGCGTGTCGGCGTAGAAGCGGCGGCTGCGTACGGGGTCGCTCGGCCGCAGGAGCACGCGGCTGCTCAGCACGTCCACGAGGTCATCGTAGGCCGCGACGGGCGCCGCGGCCCGGACCGGCCGGGTACATGGCGTGGCCCCGGAACCCGCCGTCGGGGTTCCGGGGCCGCGCATCCTGTCGTGTCTGGCGGGACCTGGGCTCACGCGGGCCCGGTCAGGAGTTCGGGGGCTGGTCGCCGAGCCGGCGCTGGAGGTCGGCTACCTGCCGTTCCAGGTCCGCGACCTGTCCGGACCTGGGGTCCGAGGGCGGGGCGAACTGGCCGTAGCGCACGGCCCGGGTCTGGTCGCCGCCCTGCTGCGGGTGCGGGGGCTGCTGGAACTGCGCGTCCGGCGCCGATCCGTACGGGCCCGCGGCGTAACCGCCCGCCCCGTACCCGCCGGGCCCGTAGCCGTCGGAGCCGTAGCCGTCGGGGCCGCTGTGCCCGTACGCGCCATGGGCCGGCTGGACCGGCGGCGAGAGCTGGGCCTGACCCGCGGGGAGCTGCTGCCACGGGGGCGGCTGCACCGCGCCGTACCCGGGCTGGGGCGAGATGATCGCCGGGGGCCGGGTCCGCCGCCCGCGCAGGACCTTGACCAGCACCGCGGCGAGCACGAGGAGCAGCAGCACGCCACCGCCGATCAGCACCCACATCAGGATCGGCTTGGGCGTCTCGTCCTTGCCCGCGGAGATCGCCTGCTGGGACTCGCTGATGTACTTGGCGACGTACGGGTGGTTCGGGAACAGCGCCTGGACCTCACGGAACTTCGGCAGCGCGGCGGAGTAGTAACGCCGGAAGTAGTCGTTGAGCGCCTCGTTGTACCGGGTCGTCGTGACGGCCTGGGCGGGCTTGACGTTCTTCTCGCCGAGCTTCTCCTTGATGATGCCCACCGGCAGCACGAAGCTCTCGCTCTCCGAGGCCTCGCCGCCCTCGCTCACCGTGCCCGCGATCAGCATGCCGATGACCTTGCCGTCCTTGCTGAACACCGGTCCGCCCGAGTTGCCGTGGTACGACGGCGCCTGCGTCTGGATGTACGGCACGCCCGTCTGCGTGGTGCGCTTGGCGTTGTACGGCCCCTCGGTCAGCGCCGGCTCCAGCTTCGACTCCAGGCTGAAGAACGGCGTGTTGGTGACCAGGCCGGGGAAGCCGCTGATGTAGAGCGTGTCACCGGTCCGCACGTCGGCGTCGTCGCCGAGCGGCACGGTCGGCAGGTTCTGCTGGCCGTTGACCTTGAGCAGCGCGAAGTCCTTGCCCGGGTAGCTCTCGCCCACCGACACCAGCTCGGCCGGGACCGCCTTGGCCGTCTTGTCCACGCCGCCGCCCGGCAGGCTCTGCATGACCGACAGGCTCTGCTTGAGATTGCTGAGCTGCATGTGGGTCGAGTTGAACGTGACGTAGATCTGCTGGGCGAGCTTGACGATCTCCTCGTCGTTCCTGAGGTCGCCCAGGCCGCTGATGATCTCCTTGGCGTCCTTCTTGTTGAACTTGGCCAGCGCCTGCTGCGCGAACAGCTGGCTCAGCTCGGTCTCGCCGATCTGGACGCAGTGCGCCCCGGTGACCATGTACCCGTCGGGGGTGACCCACCAGCCGGTGCACATGCCGCCGACCTCGGCCTCGACCGTACGCATCGGGGTGGTCGAGGACACGTAGGTGTCCACGTTGGCCGCGATCTGCTGGAAGACCCACTTGCCGATGCTGCGCTCGTCCGAGGAGATCTTGCCGGACTGCACGGCGGTGACGGCCTCCTGGACGATCTGGTTGTAGGCCACCTCGTTGATCGTGTTGGACGGTACGGACACCGTCGCCGTGTAGGTGAAGCTGGTCAGCTGCACCGCGGGCTGCGTACGTGCCGCCAGCCAGGTGCCGACCGGGACGTCGGGCCGCTCGTCGGGGGAGTCGTCGGCGGCTGCCGGCAACGCCGGCAGCATGACCGCCGCGACGACCGCCGCACCCGCGGCGACCCTCATCAGCCTCTTCCTGAAATATCCGCTCACAGGCGGAAATGATGAGTCAGCCCTCTTGTTCCTGGCTTGGAGCCGACTGGGAGTGCTCTTCCAAGCCCGCCGCAGGCGTACGGGACGGCCGCGCCTACGGTGAGGTGACCACGGTCAGGTCGGCCTCGAAGTCGCGGTCGAGGGGGAAGACCGGCCGGGCCAGCCGCTCGTACGGCAGGCGTTGCAGGTCCTGGTCGACCCCGCCCGGCGTCAGCGCGAGCAGCCAGTCGCCCGCCGCGTCGAACAGCTCGGGCTCAAGATAGCCGATCTTGACGGTCACCAGGTCGACCGCGTCCACGGTGACGCCCAGCCGGGCGTAGGAGGCCAGCTCGCGGTACTGCATGCGGCGGGAGGTGACGAACACGCTCAGACCGCCCACCCGCACGCTGACGCACCGGCCGCCGTCGGGATCGTCGGCGACCGCCTCCAGCACGCCCTCGATCGGCAGCGGCCCCGGCTCACGGGCGTCGATCCGGCCGCCGACGCGCAGGCTGACCGGCGAACCGGGCGCGAGGCCGGCGACCTGGGCCACGGCCTCGGGATCGACGAGCGAGGCGTACACCGCGCGGACCGAGCCGCCGGCGATCTCGGGGCGGGCCAGCATACGTTCGAGGGCGAAGGTGACGTCGTCGGCGCCGCCCGCGCCCGGGTTGTCGCCCGAGTCGCTGATGAAGAACGGGCGCCGGGCCGGGTCCTTGACCGCGGTCAGCGCCTCGTCGAGGCATTCGTCCATCGAGCCGGTGGGCGCGACGAAGGTGAACGCGTCGCGGGCCGCCCAGAAGCGTTCGCCCAGTTCGCGGGCTGCCTCGGCCGTGGCGGCGGCGTCGGTGCCGGTGGCGACGACCGCGCCCTGGCAGCGGGGCTCGTCGGCCCAGGCGAAGCCGATCCAGATGGCCGCGTCGATGACGCCGTCCCTGGCCTCGATCTCGGGCACGCGGGCGTAGAGGCTCTTGGCGGGCTCGACGCGGGTGCTGGTCATCTCGCCGGGCAGCAGGATCGGCACGTGCACGAGGGCCTTGTGCGGGCGCTGCCCCCGGCGCAGGGCCTCGACCAGGTTGCGGGCCGCGCGCTCGCGGGTCTCCCAGACGTCGACGTGCGGCGCGGTGCGGTAACACGTGAGCAGGTCGCAGCCGTCGAAGAAACGGTGGGAGACGTTGCCGTGCAGGTCCATCGCCGCGGAGACGTACGGCGCCCCGCCGGTCACCGAGCGGACGACGGTGACCAGGTCGCCCTCGGCGTCCTCCAGCCCGACCACGCTCATCGCGCCGTGGATGTCGAGCAGGACACCGTCCACCGGGCCCGCCGTGGCCAGCCCGGCGGCGATCTCCGCGGCCCAGGCGTCGTACGTCTCCCTGGCCACGGCCCCGCCGGGCAGGGCGCGGGCGTGGACGAGCGGGATCCACTCGACGTCGGCCGCCCACGGCTCGGCGAGCCAGTCGTACCGCGCCAGCAGGGCCTCACCGCGGGTGACCTCGAAGTCGGCGGCGGTGCTCAGGTGCGGGGAGAAGGTGCTGGACTCGATGTGCACGCCGCCGACGGCGACGCGGAGGGGACGGGACACGGGCGGGGGACTCCTTGCCTAGGAAGGACGGACGTCGGCCGAGGCGCGCACGAGATGTCCGAGGCCGATCAGGGCCGCGTCCGGGCCGGCGGCGCTGGCCTCGATGGACAGTGACTGGGTCATGGACGGCAGGCAGCGCTTGTAGAGCATGCTCCGGGCGGCGGCCACGTAGACGTCGAGGCTGGACAGCGCGCCGCCGATGACGACGGCGTCGGGGTTGAGGAAGTTGACCAGGCCGGACAGGGCGACCCCGAGCAGGCCGCCGGCGTGGCGGACCAGGGTCACGACGGACGGCTCGGCGTCGACGGTGGCGGCGATGACGTCGCGCGGGGTGCTCACCCGCAGGCCGCGGTCCTTGAGCTGGCGGACCAGCGCGGCGCCGCTGGCCGCGGTCTCCAGGCAGCCGCGGCTGCCGCAGGAGCACTCGCGCTCGCCGCTGTCGGCCACGCGCACGTGGGTGACGTCGCCGCTGAGCCCGCGGCCGCCGCGGTAGATCTGGCCGCCGCTGACCAGGCAGCCGCCGATGCCGGTGCCGGCCTTGACGTAGATCATGTCGCTGGTGTCGCGGCCGCGGGTGACGTACTCGCCGAGGGCGGCGGCCTTGGCGTCGTTGTCGACGACCGCGGGCACACCGAAACGTTCTCTGAGGTGGGTCTGGGCGTCGAAGCCGCTCCAGCCGGGCATCCGGGCCGGGCCGATCAGCCGGCCGTGCGGGTACTCGACCGGGCCGGGCAGCGCGACGCCGATGCCGAGCAGCGGCTGACCAGGGGCCTTGGTTATGATGAGCTGCTCGTACGCCTGCCCGATGGCGTCGAAGACCTGGCTGGGCCCGTCCGCTATGTCGGTGGCGATCTCCCGTACGGCCAGCAGCCGGCCGTCGGGCGTGCACAGGCCGACGCGCGCGTGCTGGGCACCCAGCTCCGACACCGCGAACGCGCCCTGGACATCGCGCAGGCGCAGGATGCGCGGGCGCCGCCCGCCGGTGGAGCGGCCCACGCCCTCCTCCAGGATGGTGCCCTCCTCCAGCAGCCGCCGGACCACGCTGGAGACGGTCGAGGGTGCGACCTGAAGGGTCTCGACCAGGTCGGCGCGCGAGGTCGCCGCGCCACTCGCCAAGAGGCTGAGTGCCTGCTCACGCAGGTTGGCGGGACTCGATGGCTCCGGCATGCCGCTCCTCCTTCAGGCCGGTTCCCCGGCAGGCCCGTCGTCGCAACAGAGCCCCATCATGAGGCACCGGCGACTTCGACTCTAAACCGAAAGAAGTAAGCGAACAAAGCGAATTATTTCCGTTGACTTCGTGCAGGACCATCTATACATTCTCCGCATTGAACGCACCAGGCCCCCCGGTAAGCGCAGGGCGCCGTGCGACGTCAACCGAGGAGATCCCATGGGGAGCAGATTCCACCGGCGCGGGCTCCGCGGCACCGGCGCCCTGGCGGGCGTGCTGGCCCTCGGGCTCGCGCTGACCGCGTGCAGCGGGTCCGCCGGCGGCGCGCAGAAAGGCGCCCAGAGCGGGGGCCAGAGCAAGGACGGCGTGACCGTCGCCCTCAGGACCCCGAACTGGATCCTGCCGATCTCGGCACCCGGCTTCACCCAGGGCGAGAACGTCATCTTCGGCTCCGCCCAGTACCGCCACGTCTACGAGTACCTGCTGGACGGCACGGCGAAGTACAACATCGACCCCGAGCGCTCGATGGCCGGACCGCCCGAGGTGAGCGACGGCGGCAAGACGCTGACGATCACCCTGAAGGACAACACGTGGTCCGACGGCAAGCCCGTCACCACCCGTGACATCCAGTTCTGGTGGAACCTCGTCACCGCGAACAAGGACAAGTGGGCGTCCTACCGCGAAGGCGGCTTCCCGGACAACATCGCCGAGTTCAAGGTGAAGGACGACAAGACCTTCTCCCTGACGACCACGAAGACGTACAACACCGGATGGTTCGTCGGCAACCAGCTCAACCGCATCGTGCCGCTGCCCCAGCACGTCTGGGACAAGGACTCGGCCACGGGCAAGGTGAGCGACCTCGACACCACGCCCGAGGGCGCCAAGAAGGTCTTCGACTTCCTCACCGCCGCGTCGAAGGACCCCAAGACGTACGCGACCAACGAGCTGTGGCAGGTCAACAGCGGCCCGTGGAAGCTGGAGAAGTACGTGCCGAACGGCGAGGTCGTCCTCACCGCCCGCCCGAACTACTCCGGCTCCGACAAGCCGAAGCTCAAGACGGTCACGCTGCGCCCCTTCACCAGCGACGACGCCGAGTTCAACGTGCTGCGCGCGGGCCAGATCGACTACGGCTACGTGCCGCCGGCCAACCTGTCGCAGCAGAAGTACCTGGAGTCGAAGGGCTACCAGATCGCCCCCTGGTACGGCTGGTCCATCACCTACCTCCAGCTGAACTTCAACAACCCCGCCTCGGGCCCCCTGTTCAAGCAGCTCTACCTGCGCCAGGCCCTGCAGTCGCTCATCGACCAGCCGACCATCAGCAAGGCCATCTGGTCCGGCATGGCCGCCCCGACCTGCGGTCCCGTCCCGGCCAAGCCCGGCACGAACGGATCCAGCGAAGGCTGCGCGTACCCCTTCGACCCGGCCAAGGCCAAGCAGCTCCTGGAGAGCCACGGCTGGCAGGTGACCCCCGACGGCGAGACGACCTGCCAGAAGCCGGGCACCGGCGCCGACCAGTGCGGTGAGGGCATCAAGTCCGGCGCGAAGCTGGCCTTCACCGTCACCAGCCAGACCGGTTTCTCCGCGACGACCAAGATGTTCGCCGAGATCAAGTCGCAGATGGCCAAGCTGGGCATCCAGCTCACCATCAAGGAGGTGCCGGACTCGGTCGCGGTCACCCCGGCGTGCAAGTCATCCGACTCCGAGTGCTCGTGGGACATGTCGTACTTCGGCTCGCAGGGCAGCTGGTACTACCCGGCCTTCCCCAGCGGCGAGCGGCTGTTCGCCACCGGCGCCCCGGTCAACCTGGGCAGCTACAGCGACGCCGAGTCCGACAAGCTCATCGAGGCCACCCAGTTCTCCGACGACGAGGCGACGCTGAAGGCGTACAACGACCGTCTGGCCCAGGACCTGCCGGTGTTGTGGATGCCGAACCCCGTCTACCAGATCTCGGCGTACAACTCCGGGCTCCAAGGCGTGACGCAGGACCCGATGAACAACATGTTCTTCCAGGACTGGTCCTGGAAGAGCTGAGACCGTCCCCGACTCCGGCGGCCCGTGCGGGGGCCGCCGGAATCCCCGGAACAAGGAGGGGCCCCGCGTGGCCCGGTATCTGATCACCCGCTTGGGCCAGGCCCTGATCATCGTCGTGCTGGTCACGATGATCACCTTCGTCATCCTGCATCTCCTGCCGGGCGGCGCGGCGCGGGCCACCCTCGGCAAGGACGCGACGCTGGCGCAGCTCGCGGCGTTCGACCACGAGATGGGCTACGACCGGCCCTGGATCCAGCAGTACGCCATGTACATCGGCCGCCTCCTGCGCGGCGACCTCGGCTACTCCTTCCAGCTCAACCAGTCGGTCGCCGAGGCCATCGGCCAGCGGCTGCCCAAGACCATGGTGTTGTCGTTGTTCTCGACGATGCTGGCCGTCGTCGTCGCCATCCCGCTCGGCGTCGTCCAGGCGATGCGGCGCAACAGGTGGCCCGACTACACGATCACCACCCTGTCGCTGCTGGCCTACGCCACGCCGATCTTCTTCATGGGTCTCATGATGATCATTCTCTTCTCGCAGGTCTGGCCGGTCCTGCCGCCCGAGGCCTCACAGGGGTTCACCCTGGGCGAGGTGCTCGCCGACCCGGCCGGGCTCGTCCTGCCCACCATCACGCTCGCCATCGTGACCGTCGCCGTCTACTCGCGGTACGTACGCTCCTCGATGGTCGACAACCTCAACGAGAACTACGTGCGCACCGCCCGCAGCAAGGGGTTGTCGGAGGCGCGCGTCGTCGCCCGGCACACGCTGCGCAACGGCCTGTTCCCGGTCATCACCCTGCTCGGGATGTACCTGCCCGCGCTGTTCAGCGGCGCCCTGGTCGTCGAGGCCCTGTTCAACTACCCCGGCATGGGCCAGCTCTTCTGGCAGGCGGCGCTGAAGCGGGACTTCCCGATCCTGTTCGGCGTCACCCTGATCATCGCGGTCGCGACCGTGCTCGGCGCCCTGCTCGCCGACCTGCTGTACGCCGCCGTGGACCCCCGCGTACGGCTCAGGACGGCGGCCCGCTCATGACCGCCGCCAACGCCGAGGCGGCCGGCACGCCGGTCCCCGCCGACGAGGCGCCCGTACGCGGCCAGTGGCGCCAGGCGCTGACGGTCTTCGCCGAGAACCGCCTCGCCCTGGTCGGCCTGGTCATCTTCGTGGTGCTGGGCGGTCTGTGCTTCCTCGGCCCGCTGTTCTACCGGACCGACCAGGTGCACACCGACCTCGCCTCGGTCTACCTGGCCCCCGGCACTCCCGGGCACCCGCTGGGCACCGACGGCGTCGGCTACGACCAGCTCGGCCGCCTCCTGCTCGGCGGGCAGACGTCCATCGTGGTCGGACTGGCCGCCGGCGTGCTCGCCACGATCGTGGGCACGATCTGGGGCGCCATCGCCGGCTTCACCAGCGGCTGGGTGGACGCGGCCATGATGCGCGTCGTCGACGCGATGATGTCGATCCCGTCGTTGTTCCTGTTCATGCTGATGGCGACCATCGTCACGCCGACCGTGCCGATGCTCATCCTCATCATCGGCGCGTTCGCCTGGCTGGGCCCGGCCCGGCTGGTCCGCGGCGAGGCCCTGACCCTGCGCTCGCGCGAGTACGTCCACGCCATGCGCTCCATGGGCGGCACCGGCGGCAGGGCCGTACGGCGGCACATCATCCCCAACGCCATCGGGACCGTGATCGTCAACGCCACGTTCCAGGTCGCCGACGCCATCCTGTACGTCGCGTACCTGTCCTTCCTCGGCCTCGGCGTGCCGCCACCCGCGGCGAACTGGGGCGGGATGCTCTCCGACGGCCTCGCCAACACCTACAGCGGCTACTGGTGGCTGCTGTACCCGCCCGGGATCGCCATCATCCTCATCGTCCTCGCCTTCAACTTCATCGGCGACGGGCTGAGGGACGTCTTCGAGGTCCGCCTCCGGCGGCGCTAGGAGGAACGGAACATGAGCCCTTTGCTGCGCCTGCGCGACGTCAGCACCGACATCCCGCTGCGCCACGGCGTCGTGCACGCCCTCGACCACGTCAACCTGGAGGTACGGCAGGGCGAGACGCTCGGCATCGTGGGCGAGTCGGGCAGCGGCAAGACCATGACCGCCCTGTCGATCATGGGCCTGCTGCCGTCCGGCGGCTCCGTCGTCGGCGGCGAGATCCTGTTCGAGGACCGCGACCTGCTGTCCCTGCCGCCCGCCGAGATGCGCAGGATCCGCGGCGTCGAGATGGGCATGGTGTTCCAGGACCCGCTCACCTCGCTCAACCCCACGATGCGCATCGGCGCCCAGGTCGCCGAGCCGCTCCGGATCCACCAGGGCGTCGGCAAGGCGGAGGCGCGCGAGCGGGCGATCGAGATCCTGCGGCGGGTGGGGATGCCGCGTCCCGACAAGATCGCCGACTCCTACCCGCACCAGCTCTCCGGCGGCATGCGCCAGCGGGTCGTCATCGCCATGGCCCTGGTCTGCTCGCCCCGGCTGCTCATCGCCGACGAGCCGACCACCGCGCTCGACGTCACCACCCAGCGCCAGATCCTCGAACTCATCGACGACCTGCGCGAGGAGTTCCGGATGGCGGTCATCCTGGTCACCCACGACCTGGGCGTGATCGCCAGCCGCGCCGACCGGGTCGCCGTCATGTACGCCGGCCGCGTCGTGGAGGCCACCACCACCGCCGAGCTGTTCCGGCAGCCGCGCCACCGCTACACCGAGGCCCTGATGGAGTCGCTGCCCGGCGCGGCAGACCACGGCGGCGGCGCGCTCTACAGCATCCCCGGCCTGCCGCCGGACCTGTCCCGGCCGATGACCGGATGCCGGTTCGCCCCCCGCTGCCGCTTCGCCACCGAGGAGTGCCGTACGACCGACGTCACCCTGTCGGCCGGCGAGCACCAGCACGCCTGCCTGCACCCGGTGCTCCAGCCCCGGGCGCGGGCCGAGGCCGCCGCGCCGGTCGCGGACCGGTCCGGGCCGCAGGCGGGGGCCACGCCGATCCTGTCCGTGCGCGACCTGGTCAAGAACTACGACGGCGCGGGCTCCCTGGGCCGCAAGGCCCCGCAGGTGAGCGCCGTCGCCGGGGTCGGCTTCGACGTGCTCCCCGGCGAGACCTTCGGGCTCGTGGGCGAGTCGGGCTGCGGCAAGTCGACAGTGGGCCGGCTGATCGTCGGACTGGAGGAGCCGACCGCCGGGCAGATCGTGGTGGACGGCGCCGACATCGCCACGCTCGACCGGCGTGCCCGCCGCCGCATGCACCGGCGGGTCCAGCTCATGTTCCAGGACAGCTACGCGGCCATGAACCCCCGCATGCGCGTCGACTCCATCCTGGCCGAACCCCTGGAGATCCAGCAGGCCGGCGACCGGGCCGCCCGCCGTTCCCGCATCGGCACCCTGCTGGACCAGGTGGGACTGCCCCGACGGGTGCTCGACCGGTACCCGCACGAGTTCTCCGGCGGCCAGCTCCAGCGCATCGGGCTGGCCAGGTCGCTGGCCCTGGAGCCGCGGCTGATCGTCTGCGACGAGCCGGTCAGCGCGCTCGACGTCTCGATCCAGGCCCAGGTGCTCAACCTGATGCGGGACCTCCAGCGCGAGCTGGGCCTGTCGTACGTGTTCATCAGCCACGACCTGTCCGTCGTGGACTACATGTCCGACCGGATCGGCGTCATGTACCTGGGCAAGCTCGTCGAGGTCGGGCCCGCCCGCGACGTCGTCAGGGCCGCCCGGCACCCGTACACGCAGGCGCTGATCGAGGCCGTGCCGTCCGCCGAGCCCGGCGTGGCCCCGCGTACGAGCGTGGCCATCAAGGGCGAGCTGCCCAGCGCGCAGAACCCGCCCACGGGCTGCCGCTTCAGGACACGCTGCCCGCTCGCCCAGGAGATCTGCGAGACCGAACCGCCGCTGGCGGGCGGCGCGCACCAGGTGGCCTGCCACTTCCCGCTGCGGACGGCGGATTGAGGTGCCGGCCCGGGCAGGCGGGCCGGCACCTCGGCTCCGGTCAGGAGCCCCAGACCTCGAACTCGTAGATCCGGGCCGCGGGGTCGGAGTCCTGCGTGGGCCTGGTGATGTTCAACCGCACGTACCGGGTGGTCGCGGTGACCGGGTGCGTACTGGTCCCGGCGGTGTTGCCGGTGACCGTGACCGCCGTCGTCCACGGGTCCGAGGCGGACGAGCGGACCTGGACGGTGAAGTCACGGGTGTTCCAGCTCGCCTGCTCGCCGCCGGCCTGGGCGTGCTTGACCACGAACCGGGTGAGCTGTTTCGCCGAGCCGAGGTCCACCTCCAGCCACTTCGTGCTGGTCAGGGCGCACCATTTGTCGGTGTTGCCGCCGTTCACGGTGCCGTTGACGGCCTTGGCCGGGCCCTCGTCCGCGTTGCACTGGCCGGAGGCGGTGGCGGGCCGGCCGAGCGCCAGGTTGCTCTCGCCGGGGCCGCCGCCGCCCCAGGTGACCGTGGTGGAGGCGGCGGGGGAGCGGCCGTGCTCGGGGGAGACCGCCTCGACGTCGATCGTGGTCGAGGTCTCGGCGCCCACCCGGTCGAGCTGCGGGACGAAGTAGGAGTCGTTGGGCGTGCCGCCCAGGTACGTACGCGTCCCGTCGGGGTTGCGGCGGTAGACGGCGTAGTGGTGCACCTGTCCGGAGCCCGTCCAGGACAGGCGCAGCGACTTGCGGGCGGCCGACACGTCAGTCGAGCCGAGCACGGTCACGCCGGTGGGCGCGGGCGGCACGTCCACCGCGCCGTCGTACACGGCGAGCTGGCCGACGCGGATGTCGTAGGCGTCCTTGTCGCCGGTGGTCTGGAGACCGAGCTGGGCGATCGTCTTCCCGGCGTGCGCGGACAGGTCGAGCGTCCGGCGCTCCCACCCGGCGCCCGCGGCCGAGCCCAGGTCGAACGTGGTGAACGTGGTGGGCGCGTCGGTGAAGGCGACGGCCGCCCGCAGGTTCGTCGCGCCCGCCGCCGGGGCCTTGAACACGACCGACAGCTTGGTGTCGGCGGCCACCGGCAACTTCGTCTGGTAGAGCCGCACGGTGTTGACGGAGTCCAGGCGGCCCCGCAGGCGCAGCGACGACCCGCCCTCGTACGCGTCGCCGAAGTCGATCGAGGGCGTGAGCCTGGTCCCGGCGGACGAGACCAGCCACTGGTAGGTGGGCGGCACGTCCTGGAGCGAGAGGTTGTTCCAGCCGCCGGTGCCGACCCGTACGCCGCCCTCGTTGTAGAAGTCGCCCTGTCCCGCGTTGAACCCGGTCACGAAGGGCTTCGCGGTGATCGCGCTGGACTCCGCGACGTACGTGGCCAGGCCCTTCCACGAGGACGACGTCGAGGTGTTCGACGGGTCGCCGTTGGCGCCGACCCAGTAACGGGCGTCCTTGGCGCGGAAGTCGTCCCGGCCGGAGGAGGACTTCCACGTCCATTCCGGGCGGTAGAGGCCGAGCGAGGTGACGTGCGGTTGCCCGGCGGGGAACAGCGCGTCCCACGACACGCCCGTCCCGTAGCCGTTCGCCTCGGTGTCGATGCCCGAGTACAGCTCGTACCCACTGCGGCCGAGCGACCTGGCCCGGTCGCGGGAGGAGACCAGGCCGCCCGCCGACCAGCCGAAGTTCAGGAACATCGAGTCGGACACCTTGGCCGGGTCGGCCAGGAAGGCGTCGTTGGCCGTGGTCAGGGCGTTCTGCCAGGAGACCGAGCCGCTCTCGGTCATGGCGTCGTACCACATGAACTCGACCGGGCCCTTGGCCCTCGCGTACTTCATCAGCGACCGCAGCTCGGTGGCCAGGGCCGCGTCGCCGCCCGCGGTCTCCTGGTTGACGAACCAGCCGTCGAAACCGTAGTGCTGGGCCACCTGGACGAGCTTGTCGGCCACCACGTACGAGGAGCCGGACTTCCGGACGAAGTCGCGCACCCACTGGATCTGGCCGCCGTAGGCGGTGGGCGGGAAGAAGACCGTCCCGTACACCTTGACGCCGTTGCGGTGGGCGGCGTCGATCACCGTGGGGTTGGGGGCCAGGATCAGGCCCTCGCCCGCCGAGCCGCCCCAGAAGACCAGCGTGTCGACGTACTGCCAATAGCCGAAGGCGTAGTAGTTCGGGTCGGACGAGCCCTGCGACGGGTTGTTCGAGGTCGGGCCGAACGACACCAGCGAGGCGATGCGGCCCTCGCCGGCGCGGGCGTTCGTGTTGGCCTTCAGCGCCGGGTCCTGGATCCGGGGCCGCAGCGGCACCCGGGAGCGGTTGAACCGGGCGTCGGGGTCGGTGGCCGGGTCCCAGGACAGGATGGTGTCCGGGTACCAGTAGGAGGCGTACGGCTGGCCGCCCGGCGCCGCGGCGGCCTGTGCCGGGCCCGCGACCAGCGCCGCGGCCAATGAGGCCGCCGCGCACAAGGTGGATAACAGCCTGCGTGGCATCTGAGCTCCTTGTCTCATGCCTGGGTCAGGACGGTGTCGATCCCCCGAGCTTCGAGATGCGCGGTGTCCGCGCTGCGGGCCTTGGTGACGATGGCCACGGGCCCGGACCGGCGCAGCCGTACCCACTCGGCGTGGAAGGGGCTGCCCGGCGCGACCTCGCCGCGCCGTCCGGGCTCGGCCGCGAGGTCGGCCTCGCAGACGAGCGCGGGCCTGCGTCCGGGGCCGTCCCCCTGCCGGGCCCCGCCGGTACGGCGGTGCTCGGCGATCACGGCGGCCAGCTCCCGAGTGGCCGGCTTGATCCGGTGGTCGACGGTGAACAGGCCGAGGTCGTACTCGCGTTCGGGGAAGTCGGCCAGCGAGCGGTCGAGGTCGTGCGAGCACCACCACGTGACGCCGTACAGCGCCGGGTTGGCGGTGACCAGGTCGAGCATGCCGCGGACGAACGCGGGCGCGTCGGCGGCCGGCACGTCCGGGGCGGGTGCGCCGACCTCCTGGAGCCACACCGGGCGGGCCGGGTCGGCGCTGGTGGCGGCGGCCAGCTCGACCAGGTAGTCGGCGTGGGAGACGGTCGCCGGGCCGAGCGGGCCGTCGAGGGCGGACACGCCGTTGAACACCCACGAGTGCACGGTGGTCAGGTCGCCGAGGCCGACGGTGTCGGCCGGGTGGAAGGGGTGGCCGGGGTCGTACCAGGCGGCGTCGTAGAGGGAGTGCAGGACGAGCAGGCGGGGGGCGGCGGCACGGGCCACCTCGACCAGCTCGGCGGCCCACGCCGAGGACGCGTCCGGGGTGGTCCCGTTGGCCGGGAAGAGGTTGTCGACCTCGTTGCCCAGCGTCACGGCGAACACGTTGTCGCGGGTGGCGACCTCGCGGGCGAGACGGTCGACGTACGCGGCCAGGCCGTCGCGGACGTCGCGGTCGGTGAACAGGCTGCGCCGGTGCCAGGTGAGCACCCAGGAGGGCAGGAAGTCGAAGCTGGACAGGTGGCCTTGGAGCAGGTCGACGCAGACGTCCAGGCCGAACTCCGCGGCGATGTCGATGAGGGCGAGCACGTCGTCGACGCCACGCTGCCGGATGAGCGCGCGGTTGGGCTGAATCCACGGCCAAACCGGAAATATCCGGATGTGGTCGAGGCCGATCCCGGCCAGGTCCGCCAGGTCGCGGCGGGCCGCGTCGGCCGAGAAATCGAGCCAGCTGTAGAACCAGCCCTCCGCGGGCACGTAGTTGGCGCCGAAACGCAAGGGGAAGGGCACACGTCCTCCGAGGAGTCGATTCGATCTCCCCGCACCCTAAATCGGTTTAGTCAGCTTGCCAAGACACCGCTCCAAGGAGGGCGCCGCGGCCCGCCCGGGACGCGGTCAGGCGTCGCGGGACGGCGGCGCGGTGCTCTCGCGGACGACCAGGCGCGGCGTGGCGGTCTTCAGGTCGCGCGGCCGCCCCGGGTCGGCGATCAGCTCCAGCAGCACCTCGGCCACCTGCCCGCCCAGCGCGAACGTGTCCCGCGACAACGACGTGATCGCCGGATGCGTGACCCGGGTCAGCACCGAGTCGTCGAAGGCCACGATGGACAGCTCGTCCGGCACGCGCACCCCCATCTCCCCGGCCACCCCCAGCCCGGCCAGCGCCATCACGTCGCTGTCGTAGACGATCGCGGTGGGCCGCCGCCCGCGCGACAGCAGCGCCCTGGTCGCGGCGGCGCCCTCGGCGTCGCTGAAGTCGGTCGGCACCGACACCGCCTCGACCAGCCCCAGCCTGCGCACGGAGTCGCGCAGCGCCCGCATCCGCCGCTGCGTGTGCCGGAAGCGCGGCAGCCCGGCCACGTGCGCCACACGCCGGTGGCCGAGCGCGGCCAGGTAGTCGACCACCGACAACATCGCCTCCCGGTCGTCGGCCCACACACTCGACAGCGAGCCGTGCCGGCCCGGCCCGCCGAGCACCACGGCCGGCACCTCCAGCTCCTGGAGCGCGTCGATGCGCGGGTCGCGGACCTGCGGGTCGACCATGATGAACCCGTCGACCCGATGGGCCGAGGCCCACTCGCGGTAGACCTCGATCTCGGCCTCGACGTCCTCGACCACCAGCAGGTGCATGGCCACCGACTGGGCCGACAGGCGGGCCTGGAGCCCCGACAGGAGCTGGGCGAAGAACGGCTCCACGCCCAGCGTGCTGGCCGGTCTGGCGATCACCAGGCCCACCGCCTCCGCCCTGGAGCCGCCGAGCGCCCTGGCCGCGCTGTGCGGCCGCCAGTTCATCTCCTTGGCGGCCTGGAGGATGCGGGCCCTGGTCGCCTCGCTGACGCCGGGACGGCCGTTGAGTGCGAACGACACCGCGCCCTTGGACACCCCGACCCGTTCGGCGATGTCGGCGATCGTCGGTCGGCCCACGGTGGCTCCTCACGAGTTCGTCTCAACTATTGACACCGCAGTGTAGCCCGGTGGATAGTCCCGCAACTAGAGCGGTTTAGTTCCCAGAAGGAGTGCTTCATGCGAAGGTACTGGGCAGGACTGGCCGTGGCCACCACGATGATCGTCACGAGCTGCGGGCTCGGCGGCGCGGAGCAGGGTCCGGACCAAGGCCGGGCCGTGCCCAGCGCGAGCCTGACCGGCGAGGTGAAGGGCAAGGTGAGCCTGCAGACCTGGGCGCTGAAGCCCAAGTTCACCGACTACGTCCAGGGCGTCATCGACGCCTTCGAGAAGAAGTACCCCGGCGTCGAGGTCGAATGGCTCGACCAGCCGGGCGAGGGCTACTCCGAGAAGGTGCTGAGCCAGGCGGCCGGCGGAACTCTGCCCGACGTCACCAACCTGCCGCCGGACTTCGCGCTGCCCCTGGTCAAACAGGGCCTGTTACTCGACGTGGGCCAGGCGGACGCCGACCTGGCCGCCGAGTACGTCCCCGGCGGCGTCGACGCCTACCGCTTCTCCGGCCACACCGGCGTCTACGGCTACCCCTGGTACCTCAACACCGACGTCAACTACTGGAACTCCGAACTGCTCAAGAAGTACGGCCTCGACCCCGCCAAGCCCCCGACCGGCCTGGACGAGCTGATCGCGCAGGCCAGGACCGTCAAGGAGAAGTCCGGCGGCAAGGTCTACCTGATGAGCCGCCGCCCCGAGCTGGGCGACCTCACGCAGGAGGGCGTCAAGATCCTCTCCGACGACGGCCAGAGCTTCGTCTTCAACACCCCCGAGGCCGTCGCCGTGCTCGACCGCTACCGGGAGGCGTTCAAGGCGGGCCTGCTGCCGCGCGACGTGCTGACCGACACGTACTCGGGCAACGCCAAGCTGTTCAACGAGGGCACGGTCGCCTGGACCACCGGTGGCGGCAACTACATCACGAGCCTGGCCACCGACAACCCGACGCTGGCCCCCAAGGTGGTCTCCTCGCCGGTGTGGGACGTGCCCCCGCTGTACGTCCAGGGCCTGTCGGTCTCCAGGAAGACCGCGAACCTGCCCGCCGCGCTGGCCCTGGCCCGCTGGGTGACCAACGCCGAGAACCAGGCCGCCTTCGCCCACCTGGTCAACATCTTCCCCAGCACCAAGGCGTCGGCCGCCGACCCGTTCTTCAGCAAGAGCGACGGCACGAACTCCGGCGACGCCAAGGTCACCGCGTTCACCTCGCTGGCCAAGGCCAAGGTGTTGCAGCCGTACGAGGTCACCGAGGCCATGAGCAAGTACGTCAGGCAGCAGTTCGCGGCGGCGATCAGCGGCGAGACCGAGTCCAAGGAGGCGCTGGACAAGTCGGTGGCGAAGTGCAACGAACTGCTCAAGAGCTGAGCACCGGATGACCCACCGCCGCTGGTTCACGCCGTGGCTGCTGGTGCTGCCCGCCGCCGTCTGGCTGGTGGCGTTCAACGTCTGGCCCTCGATCAACACGGTCGTGTTGTCGTTCACGAACGCCAAGCCGCTCGGCGGCGGGCACTTCACCGGCCTGGCCAACGCCGAACGGGTGCTGAACGACGACCAGCTCGTGGACGCGCTGGTCAACAGCGTCGTGTTCATGCTGGTCTGCCTGCCGCTGCTGACCATGCTGCCGCTGCTGATCGCGATCCTCGTGGAGAAGCGGCTGCCGGGGATCATGTTCTTCCGCACCGCCTTCTACACCCCGGTGGTGGCCTCGGCCGTGGTGGTGGCGCTGATCTGGGGCTGGCTGCTGGACGACCGGGGCCTGGTCAACGGCTTCGCGCAGTGGCTGGGCGTGATCGCGGCGCCGGTGCCGTTCCTGACCGACCGGTGGCTGCTGCTGTTCAGCGCGATCAGCCTGACCGTGTGGAAGGGCCTCGGCTACTACATGATCATCTACCTGTCGGCCCTCGGGAACGTCCGGCGCGAGCTGCACGAGGCGGCCGCCGTGGACGGCGCGAGCGCGATCCGCAGGTTCTGGAGCGTCACGGTCCCCGGCGTGCGCAACACCATGTTGCTGGTCTCGGTGCTGGTGTCGGTGTCGGCGCTGCGCGTGTTCTCCGAGCTGTACGTGCTGTCCAACGGCACCGGCGGCCCCGGCGGGCGCGACATGTCGGTGGTCATGCTGATCCAGATGTACAGCCGCGGCTTCTCCGGCCACCTCGGCTACGCCTCCGCGCTGAGCATCGTGCTGCTGGTGATCACCATCGGCCCGATGCTCCTGCTGCTGCGGCTCGACAGGAAGGCGGCCTGACGTGGCACGGACCGATCCGGCCCACCGCCGCCGCCGGGGCGGGGGCTCGTTCAACACGGTCTCGCCGGGCGAGCGGGCGCTGCGGTACACGCTGCTCCTGCTGGTGCTGGCGATCACGATCTCGCCGTTCCTGTGGCAGCTGTCCACGTCGCTGAAGAGCCTCAGCGAGGACATCTACACCAGCACGCCGACGTTCCTGCCCGAGCGGCCCACGCTGGACAACTTCGTGGAGGTCGCCCGCACGATCCCGGTCTGGTCGTACGCGGCCAACTCCGTGGTCGTGGCGGCCATCGTGGTCACCGGCAACGCGATCGGCGCCACCCTGGCCGGTTACGCGCTGGCCAAGCTGCGCTTCCGGGGCGCCAAGCTGCTGCTGGGCGCGTTCCTGGCCACACTGGTGTTGCCGGAGGAGGTGACGATCGTGTCCAAGTACGTGATCGTCCGCGACCTGGGCCTGGCCGACACGCTGCCGGGCGTGGCGCTGCCCGGCGCGATCGGCATGCTGAACGTGTTGCTGATGCGGGTCGCGTTCAGCTCGATCCCGCCCGAGATGGACGAGGCCGCGATCATCGACGGGGCGACCGCATGGCAGCGGTTGCGCCATATCGGACTTCCGAACGTCCGTGGCATGCTGAGTGTGATCACGATCTTCGCGTTCATCGGTGCTTGGGACGACTTCCTGTGGCCACTCATCGTGCTCAACGACCCCGACCACTACACGCTGACCGTGGGCCTGCAGTACCTCAACGGCACGTTCACGGCGAACCCCCGCCTGATCGCGGCGGGCACGATGATCTCCTTCCTGCCGATCGTGATCGTGTTCGCGTCCCTCCAGCGCTTCTTCTTCAAGGGCGTCGCGGAAGGCGCGATCAAGGGTTGACCCCCACCTCTAGGGAGCTCTCCGATGCATGACGACCGCACACTGGTCGAAGCCCGTCTCAAGCGCGTGCTGGACGAACGCCTGCGCCCGGCCGTCTACCCCGAGTCCGTGCCGATGGACGTACGTGTCTGGCACGCGCCGGGCGAGCCCGTACCCGTCGCCGAAGGGCTGACCGCGCCCGCCGAGCCGATCGCGGCCGGCGCCGCGTGGGGCGCGCCGTGGGGCACGAGCTGGTTCACGGTCACCGGCACGGTCCCGCAGGAATGGGCGGGCCGGACCGTCGAGGCGGTGCTCGACCTCGGCTTCGACGAGAACATGCCGGGCTTCCAGTGCGAGGGCCTGGTCTACCTGCCCGACGGCACACCCGTGAAGGGGCTCAACCCGCGTAACCAGTGGGTGCGCGTCGGCTCGCCGGTGGCCGGCGGGGAGGAGGTCGAGCTGCGGATCGAGGCGGCCTCCAACCCGGTCGTGCTCGGCTACAAGCCGTTCGTGCCCACCCCGCTGGGCGACAAGGAGACCGCGGGCAGCGAGCCGCAGTACCGGCTGGTGCGCATGGACCTGGCCGTCTTCGACGAGACGGTCTGGAACCTGATCCTCGACCTGGAGGTGGCCGGGGAGCTGATGCACGAGCTGCCCGCCGACAGCGGCCGCCGCTCGGAGCTGACGCGGGCGATCGACCGCGCCCTGGACACGATCGACCTCCAGGACGTCAACGCCACCGCCGGGGCGGCCCGCGCCGTGCTGACCGGCGTGCTGTCCGCGCCCGCCGTGCCCTCGGCCCACCGGATCAGCGCCGTCGGCCACGCCCACATCGACTCGGCCTGGCTCTGGCCGCTGCGCGAGACCGTCCGCAAGGTCGCCCGTACGGCGGCCAACATGACGGCGCTGCTGGCCGACGAGCCGGAGTTCGTGTTCGCCATGTCGCAGGCCCAGCAGTGGGCGTGGATCAAGGAGCACCGGCCCGAGGTGTGGGCCAAGGTGACCAAGGTGGTGGCGGCCGGGCGGTTCGTACCGGCCGGTGGCATGTGGGTGGAGTCCGACACGAACATGCCCGGCTCCGAGGCCATGGCCCGGCAGTTCGTGCACGGCAAACGCTTCTTCATCGAGGAGTTCGGCGTCGACAACGAGGAGGTGTGGCTGCCGGACACGTTCGGCTTCGCGGCCGGGCTGCCGCAGATCATCAAGGCGGCGGGCTCGAAGCGGCTGCTCACGCAGAAGATCTCCTGGAGCCGGACGAACACGTTCCCGCACCACACGTTCCTGTGGGAGGGCATCGACGGGACGCGGGTGTTCACCCACTTCCCGCCGGTGGACACCTACAACTGCTCGATGAACGGCAGGGAGATCGCGCACGCCGCCCGCAACTTCAAGGACAAGGGCGTCGCCCGCCACTCGCTAGCCCCCACCGGGTGGGGCGACGGCGGCGGCGGCACCACCCGCGAGATGGTGGCCAAGGCCGCCCGGCTGCGCGACCTGGAGGGCTCGGCCACCGTCACCTGGGAGACCCCGGCCGACTTCTTCGCCAAGGCCGAGGCCGAGTACCCCAGCCCGCCGGTCTGGGTCGGCGAGCTCTACCTGGAGCTGCACCGGGCCACGCTCACCAGCCAGGCCAAGACCAAGCAGGGCAACCGGCGCAGCGAGTCGTTGCTGCGCGAGGCCGAGTTGTGGGCCGCCACGGCCGCCGTACGCGCGGGCGCGCCCTACCCGTACGAGCGGCTCGACCGCATCTGGAAGACGGTGTTGCTGCACCAGTTCCACGACATCCTGCCCGGCTCGTCGATCGCGTGGGTGCACCGCGAGGCCAGGAACACCTACGCGGCGCTGGCCGACGAGCTGACCGGCCTGATCGCCGACGCCCAGCGGGCCCTGGCCGGGGACGGCTCCCGGGAGCTGGTCTTCAACGCCTCCCCGCACGCCCGCAACGGCGTGCCCGCCGGCGGCGCGGGCCCGGCCGTACCGGGGGCCGCGACGAGCAGGGAACCCCGCGAGGGCGGCGGCTACGTGCTGGACAACGGCCTGCTGCGGGTGCAGGTCGACGGGCGCGGCCTGATCGTCTCCGCCTACGACCTCGGGGCCGGGCGCGAGACCCTGCCGCCCGGCCAGGAAGCCAACCTGCTCCAGCTCCACCAGGACTTCCCGAACATGTGGGACGCCTGGGACGTGGACGAGTTCTACCGCAACACGGTCGTGGACCTCACCGCCGCCGACGAGGTGACGGCCGGCGCGGAGCCCGGTTCGGTCCGCGTCACCCGTTCCTTCGGGCGTTCGTCCGTCACGCAGGTGATCTCCCTGGCGGAGCGGCGCGTCGACATCGCCACCGAGGTCGACTGGCACGAGACGGAGAAGTTCCTCAAGCTGGCCTTCCCCCTCGACGTACGCGCCGAGCGCTACGCCTCCGAGAGCCAGTACGGCCACGCCTACCGCCCCACCCACACCAACACGAGCTGGGAGGCGGCCAAGTTCGAGGCGTGCAACCACAAGTTCGTGCACCTGGACGAGCCGGGCTGGGGCGTGGCCGTGGTCAACGACTCCACGTACGGCCACGACGTGACCCGTGCCGTACGCGAGGACGGCGGCACCACCACGACCCTGCGGGTGTCGTTGCTGCGCGCGCCCCGCTTCCCCGATCCCGAGACCGACCAGGGCAGGCACACGTTCCGGCACGCCCTGCTGCCCGGGGCGACGATCGGCGACGCGGTGCGCGAGGGCTGGTTCGTCAACCTGCCCGAGCGCGTGCTGACCGGCGGCGCCGAGGTGGCCCCGCTGGTCACGGTGGACGACGACGCGGTCGTGATCACCGCGGTCAAGCTGGCCGACGACGGCAGCGGCGACGTGGTCGTGCGCTTCCACGAGTCGCGCGGCGGCCGGGCCGCGGCCACGCTCACGGCCGGCTTCCCCGTCAGCTCGGTGACCGTGACCGACCTGCTGGAACGCCCGCTGGCCGAGCCCGAGCGGCCCGGCCGGTCGATCCGGGTGACGCTGCGGCCGTTCGAGCTGGTCACCCTGCGGCTGGCGCGCTGAAGCACCCGTCAGCGGAGGGGATGGGTGCCCGGGTGCGCGTCCCACCACTGGCGGAAGATGGGGTTGTCATCGATGTGATCCTCGAAGGCGGCGGCGAGCCCGCGGTAGATGGCCGCCGCCGCGTCGAGGCCGATCAGGTCCCTGCGCCAGGCCATGACCAGGTGCCCGACCTGCGGCTCGCCCGCCAGCGGCCGTACGGCGGTGCCCTCGGGCACCGGCCAGGTCGGATCGACCAGGCGTACGCCGAGCCCGGCGGCGACCAGCGGGCGGCCGGCCCCGCTGGGGGCGTCGTAGCGCACGTCCGGCTCGAAGCCGGCCGCCCGGCAGGCGGCGCGCAGGGCGGCGAGTGAGCCGTCGTCGGCGCCGGGCGGGCTGATCCAGCGCTCGTTCCGCAGGTCGGACAGGTGCACCTCGGGGTGCTCGGCCAGCGGGTGGCCGGCCGCCATGGCCACGAAGATGGGATACCTGGGCACCAGCGTGCGGGTGACCACCGGCGGCGTGAGGGTGATGTCGAACCCCTCGATCATGCCCATGAGCGCGGCGTCGAGCTGGCCGTGGGTGAGCGCGTCGGCGAGCTGCGCGCTGGACGGCTCGATGCGCAGGGAGATCGACCGGCCGGGTAACGCCTCGCCGACCCGGTCCACGACGCTGGCCACGCAGGCCAGATGGCTGCATCCGAGCCGGAGGCCGGAGACGGCCGGGTTGGCGTCGTGCAGGTCGCCGAAGAGCGAGTCGATCTCCGACAGGACGATCCGCGCGCGGGCGATGACCTGGCGGCCGAGCGGGGTGGGTTCGACGCCGTTCCGGCTGCGGGTGAACAGGTCGCCGCCCACCATCTCCTCGATCTTGCGGAGCTGGGTCGTGATCGCCGGTTGGGACAGCCCGAGGCGTGCCGCCGCCTTGGTGACGCTGCCCGCCTCGGCGATCGTACAGACCATTCGGAGATGCCGGAGATCCAGGTCCATAGCCCAGAATTATGTGACATGTGATGGCTGTTGGCGACGTATTCGGGATGCTCCATAGGCAACACTTATGCGGCGCCGTATGACCACGCCCTCCGGAACGACCGCACACTCATACCCGACCTCGCATCCATGCGGATACCCCCCGGAGGTTCTAGTGCGCAAGGTCCTACCAGGCTGGCGGTTGATCGCCCCGCTGGCCGCCCTCACCCTCCTGTCGCCCTTCGCCGCCACGGCGGCGAACGCGGCGGCCGAACCCCCGCCGGCCCCCTCGCTCACGAGGGTGACCGACGACGACGCGCCCCACGTACGCAAGACGGCACTCGACACCCGTGACCGGGCGCCGCAACCCGCGGCCAAGGACGCCCTGCGCCGCGACTACGACGAACCAGCCACCCAGCAGGAGCACGCCAGGCCGTCGGCGCGGAAGGGCGTCGCCGCGGCGGCGGCCGCCTGCAACGTCTCCGACTTCACCAGCCGCACCGGCAGCGCGCTCGTCCAGCAGATCAAGTCCAGCACGACCGACTGCGTCAACACCCTGTTCAACCTGACCGGCACGGACGCCTACTACGCCTTCCGTGAGGCGCAGATGTCCAGCGTCGCCTACGCGCTGCGCGACAACTCCGCGAGCTACCCCGGCGACAACACCACCGGAACGGCGCAACTGGTCCTCTACCTGCGCGCCGGCTACTACGTCCACTGGTACTACTCCGGCGACGTCGGCACGTACGGCCAGGCGCTCACCACCGCGATCCGGTCCGGCCTGGACGCCTTCTTCGGCAGCTCCCGCGCCTGGACCGTCAGCGACGCCAACGGTGAGGTGCTGTCGGAGGCCGTCACCCTCATCGACAGCGCCGAGCAGAACGACCGCTACCTGTACGTGGTCAAGCGCCTGCTCGACGGCTACAACAGCTCCTACGACGCGTCGTGGTGGATGCTCAACGCGGTCAACAACGTCTACACCGTGCTGTTCCGCGGCCACCAGGTGCCCGCCTTCGTCAGCGCCGTGCAGTCCGACCGCAGCGTCCTCGACAGCCTCAACTCCTTCGCCACCAACCACCTGAACCTGCTCGGCACCGACCGCTCCTACCTCGCCTCCAACGCAGGGCGCGAGCTGGGCCGCTTCCTCCAGCACGCGGCGCTGCAGGCCACCGTCCGGCCGCTGGCCAAGAGCCTGCTCGGCCGCAGCGCCATGACCGGCGCCACCGCGCCGCTGTGGGTGGGCGTGGCCGAGATGACCGACTCCTACGACAAGGCCAACTGCTCCTACTACGGCACCTGCGACCTGGCGAACCGCCTGGCGGCCAGCGTGCTGCCGATCACCCACACCTGCAGCGCCAGCATCAGGATCCGCGCCCAGGACGTCACGGCCGCCCAGCTCGCCGCCTCCTGCTCCAGCCTGGCCAACCAGGACGCCTTCTTCCACAACCTGGTCAAGGACACCGGCCCGGTCTCGGGCGACAACAACACCACCCTCGAAGTGGTGGTCTTCGACTCCAGCACCGACTACCAGACCTATGCCGGCGCCATGTTCGGCATCGACACCAACAACGGCGGCATGTACCTGGAGGGCAACCCCGCCGCCGCCGGCAACCAGCCCAGGTTCATCGCCTACGAGGCCGAGTGGCTGCGCCCCGACTTCCAGATCTGGAACCTCAACCACGAGTACACCCACTACCTCGACGGCCGCTTCGACATGTACGGCGACTTCAACGCCGGGGTGAGCACGCCGACCATCTGGTGGATCGAGGGCTTCGCCGAGTACGTCTCCTACTCCTACCGCAAGGTCGTCTACGACGCCGCGATCACCGAGGCCGGCAAGCGCACGTACGCCCTCAGCACGCTGTGGAACACGACCTACGACCACGACACCACCCGCATCTACCGGTGGGGCTACCTGGCCGTCCGCTACATGTTCGAGAAGCACGCGGCCGACGTGGCGACGCTGCTGGGCTCGTACCGGACCGGCGCGTGGAGCACCGCCAGGACCTTCCTGACCAGCACCATCGGCAGCCGGTACGACTCCGACTGGAACACCTGGCTCACCGCCTGCGCGGCCGGGGCCTGCTCGGGCGGCGGGGGCGGCAACCAGACGCCGACCGCGGCCTTCACCTCCACGACCAGCGGCCTCACGGCCGCCTTCACCGACACCTCCACCGACTCCGACGGCACCATCGCCTCCCGCCGCTGGGACTTCGGTGACGGCGCCACCTCCACCACGGCCAACCCGTCGCACACCTACGCGGCGCAGGGCACGTACACGGTCACGCTGACGGTCACCGACAACGGCGGCGCCGGCGCGACGGCCAGCCGGCAGGTCACGGTGTCGACCGGCGGCGGCTCGACGCCGGAGTGCACCGCCTCCGACACCCGCGTCCTCGACAAGAACTGCAAGCGCAGCAACGTGTCGGCCACCCAGGGCAACTACGCCTACTTCTACATCTACCTGCCCGCGGGCACGGCCCGGCTGACCATCACCGCCTCCGGCGGCACCGGGAACGCCGACCTCTACTACAACGCCGCGAGCTGGGCCACCACCTCGGCCTACACCCAGCGCTCCACCGCGTCGGGCAACGCCGAGACCCTGGTGATCAACAACCCGCCCGCCGGTTACAACTACATCAGCCTCCACGCCGCGCAGGCCTTCTCCGGCGCGACCGTCAAGACCGAGTACTAGACCCCCCCGGGTGCCGGGACCGGCGAGCCCCCTCCCGCCGGTCCCGGTCCGGGACTCCTCACCTCACTGGAGTGATCCGTGACTCTCCGTAACGTGTTGACTGCGGGGCTCCTGCTCGGCGTGGCGGCCTGCGGCGGCGGCGGCAAGGCCGCCGCACCGGCGGCGGCCGGGGGCGGGACCCTGACGATCCTGTCCAACCAGGACTTCTCCCACCTGGACCCGGCCCGCAACTGGACGATGCCCCAGATGGACTTCGGCATCCGGCTGATCTACCGCACCCTCACCACCTTCAAGGCAGGCAGCCACGAGATCGTCCCGGATCTGGCCACCGACCTGGGCACCCCCTCCGACGGGGGCAAGGTGTGGACCTTCACCCTCAAGGAGGGCGTCAAGTACGAGGACGGCACCCCCGTCGTCTCGAAGGACATCAAGTACAACGTGGAGCGTTCCTTCGCCCCCGAACTGCCCGGCGGCCCCAACTACGCCCAGCTCTACCTGGCCGATGCCGCCGACTACAAGGGGCCGCTGAAGGGCGAGCACCTGGACTCGATCGAGACCCCCGACGACCGGACGATCGTCTTCCGGCTCAAGCGGCCGGTCGCCGAGTTCTCCTACACGGTGACGCTGCCGACGTTCGCGCCCGTGCCGGCCGCGAAGGAGGCCGGGGCGCAGTACGACAACCGGCCCTTCTCCTCGGGGCCGTACAAGATCGAGCGGTACGACCGGGGCAAGGAGATGGTCCTGGTACGCAACCCGCACTGGTCGGCGGCCACCGACCAGGTGCGCAAGGCCGCGCCCGACCGCATCGTGGTCAAGCAGGGCCTGCGGCAGGGCGTGATCGACGACCGGCTCATCGAGAGCAGGGGCGAGGACGCCTCCTCGATCTCCTACACCGACGTCAGCGCCGCCAGCCTGGCCAAGATCCTGCCGCGCCCCGACGTCAAGTCGCGCCTGGTCAACGCCATGTCGGGGTGCACCGACATGATCGGATTCAACACCTCCAAGCCGCCCTTCGACGACCCGAAGGCCCGGCAGGCGGTGCACTTCGCCCTGGACAAGCAGGCACTCCAGACCGCCGCGGGCGGCCCGGCCATGACCTCGATCGCCACCTCCTACCTGCCGCCGGCCCTGTCGGGCGGCACGGCACAGGACGTGTTCCGGCTCCCGCCCGGTGGGGACGTCGAGAAGGCCAAGGCCCTGCTGGGCGGCAAGGGGCTGAACGTCAAGATGACGATCTCGACCGGCGACAAGGCGCTCGGCGAGGCCGTGCAGGCGTCGCTGAAGCGGGCCGGCATCGAGGTCGTGCTCACCCCCGTCGATCCCTCGGTCTACTACGACACCGTCGGCGACACCGCCAAGACGCCCGACCTGTTCACCTACGGCTGGTGCCCCGACTACCCGTCCGGGGCGACGTTCCTGCCGCTGTTGTTCGACGGGCGCACGATCGTCGAGAAGGGCAACTCGGGCAACGTCTGGCAGTTCAAGGACGAGGCCGTGCAGAAGCGCATCGACGAGATCCAGGCCATGAGCGACCCGAAGGCCGCCGAGACCGCCTGGATCGACCTCGACCGGCAGATCATGCAGTCCTCGCCCGCGGTGCCGTACGCGTGGGACCGCAAGCCGATCCTGGTCGGCAAGGACATCGCCGGCGCGGTCGGCCATCCCGTCTGGTCCGGGCAGCTCGACTTCGCCGTGCTGGAGGTGAAGCAGAAGTGAGCAACGGCTACCCCGGATACCGGCGGATCCGGACATGACGGCGACGGTCGTCGCCGCGAGCCCGCCCGCCCGGCTGGTCAGGAAGCGCCTGCTGGGCGGCGCGGCCGCCCGGTTCGGGCTGGTCGTGGTGACGGTCCTGGTGCTGGTCGCGCTCGCCGCGCCGCTGCTGACGAAGGTGAACGGCTGGCCGCCGGACGCCTTCGACCCGGCCGCGATCGACCAGGAGCTGGCGGGCGTGCCCAAGGGCGTGCTGGGCGGCGTCAGCGGCGAGCACTGGCTCGGCGTCGAGCCGGTCAACGGCCGCGACGTGTTCAGCCGCATCGTGTACGGCGCCCGCGTCTCGCTGCTCATCTCCACCCTGGCGACTCTGGTGTCGGTGCTGCTCGGCACCGTGTTCGGCCTGCTGGCCGGCTACCTCGGCGGCTGGGCGGACGCGGTGATCAGCCGGACCATGGACCTGCTCATGTCGTTCCCGAGCCTGATCTTCATGATCGCCCTCATCTCGGTCCTGCCGGACGGCGACCGCATGGTCCTGCTCGTGTGCGTGATGGGCGGGTTCGGCTGGCCGTACATCGGGCGGATCGTGCGCGGGCAGGCGATCTCCGTCAAACACCGCGAGTACGTGGACGCCGCCCGGGTCGGCGGCGCGCTGAACGGCGTCATCGTCTTCCGCGAGATCATGCCCAACATCACCGCGCCGATCCTCGTGTACGCCACCCTCGCGGTGCCCGCCAACATCGGCACCGAGGCGGCGCTGTCGTTCCTCGGCGTCGGGGTGCGCCCGCCGACCGCGTCGTGGGGGCAGATGATCCAGGAGGCGATGCTCTGGTACGAGGTCGACCCCATGTACCTGCTCATCCCCGGCACCTGCCTGTTCCTGACCGTGCTCGCCTTCACCCTCCTCGGCGACGCCCTGCGCGACGCCATCGACCCCAAGGGGGCGGCGCAGTGACGTTGTACCTGGTCAGGCGGGCCCTCGCGGTCGCCGGCGTGCTGCTGGTGATCTGCGCGGTGACCTTCGTGATCTTCTACGTGCTGCCGTCCGACCCGGCCGTCCAGGCGTGCGGCAAGACCTGCACGCCCGAGCGGGTCGCCGAGGTGCGCGCGCAGATGGGCCTGGACCGGCCGTTGTGGGAGCAGTTCGGCGGCTACGTCGTGGGCATCGTCGCGGGCCGCCCCGGCTGCCACGTGCCCTGCCTCGGCTTCTCCTACCAGAACGCGTTGCCGGTCTGGGACCTGCTGATCGACCGGCTCGGCGCCAGCACGTCCCTGGCGATCGGCGCGGCGTTGTTGTGGCTGGCCGTGGGCGTCACGGTCGGGGTGGTCTCGGCGCTGCGCCGGGGGAGCGTCCTGGACCGGACGCTGATGATCGCCACGCTGACCAGCGCGTCCCTGCCGGTCTACTTCGTGGCGATGGTGCTGCTCCTGCTGGTGGTACGGGTGACCGGGCTGCTGCCGTACCCCGCGTACGTGCCGCTCACCGACGACCCCGCCGCCTGGGCCGGCAACCTGATCCTGCCCTGGGTGACGCTGGCCGCCCTCTACGCCGCCATGTACGCCCGGCTCACCCGGGCACAGATGATCGAGACGATGGCCGAGCCGTACATCAGGACGGCCCGCGCGAAGGGCCTGCACGAGCGGACGGTCGTCGCCAAGCACGGCATGCGCGCGGCCATGACCCCGGTCGTCACCGTCTTCGGCATGGACCTCGGCGGCCTGCTCGCCGGCGCGATGATCACCGAGACCGTGTACGGCCTGCCCGGCATCGGCCGGCTGGCCTACGACGGCATCGTCAAGTCCGACCAGCCGGTGATCCTCGGCACGACGCTGCTCGCGGCCTTCTTCATCGTGCTGGCCAACCTGCTCGTGGACCTGGTCTACGCGGTCATCGACCCCAGGGTGAGGTACTCGTGATCCTTTCCGTACGCGACCTGTCCGTGAGCTTCGGCGACGTCCGGATCGTGGACGGCGTGTCGTTCGGCGTGCAGCGGGGGCGGACGCTGGGCGTCGTCGGCGAGTCCGGGTCGGGCAAGTCCGTGACCGCGCTGTCGCTGCTGGGGCTGCACCGCCGGGCCACGGTCGCGGGGTCGATCGAGCTCGACGGGGAAGAGCTCGTCGGCGCCCCGGCCGAACGGCTGCGCCGGCTGCGCGGCAGCGCGGTGTCGATGATCTTCCAGGATCCGCTGTCGTCGTTGCATCCTTTCTTCACGGTGGGGGAGCAGATCGCCGAGGCGTACCGGCTGCACCGGCGTACCAGCAGGCGGGTGGCGCGCGAGCGGGCGGTGGAGATGCTGGCGGAGGTGGGCATCCCGGAGCCGCGGCGGCGCGCCGGGGAACACCCGCACCGCTTCTCCGGCGGCATGCGGCAGCGGGTGATGATCGCGATGGCGCTGGCCTGCGAACCGGGCGTGCTCATCGCCGACGAGCCGACGACCGCGCTCGACGTGACCGTCCAGGCGCAGATCCTCGACCTGATCGCGCGCATCCAGCGCGAGCGGGGGCTCGCGGTGGTCCTGATCACCCACGACCTGGGTGTGGTGGCGCGGATGGCCGACGACGTCCTGGTCATGTACGGCGGCCGCACCGTGGAGCACGCGCCGGCCAGGGAGATCTTCAAACGGCCGCTGCATCCGTACACGCGGGCGCTGCTGGACTCGGTGCCGGGGGCGGACCCGGGCCGTACCCGGCTGAGGGCGATCGCCGGGGCGCCGCCCTCGCTGCTCGCGCCGCCGCCGGGGTGCCGGTTCCATCCGCGCTGCCCCGCCGCCCTGGACACGTGCGCGACCACGCGCCCACCGCTCGCGGGCGATCCCCACCGGGTCGCGTGCCATCTGGAAGGAGCCGACCACTGATGCTCTCCGTACGGGACCTGCGGATGACCTTCCCCGGACGCCGCGGGCACGGGGTCCGGGCGGTGGACGGCGTGAGCTTCGACGTGCCGGAAGGCCAGGCCCTCGGGCTGGTCGGCGAGTCGGGCTGCGGCAAGTCCACCACGGGACGCATGATCGTCCGGCTGCTCGAACCCACCGGCGGGACCGTCACCTTCGACGGCCAGGACATCACCCACCTGGGCCCGCGGGCCCTGCTCCCGATGCGCGGCCGGCTACAGATGATCTTCCAGGACCCGTTCGCGTCGCTCAATCCGCGCCACACCGTGCGGCAGATCGTCGCCGGGCCGCGCCGGACCGTGGACCGGGACGGCGTCGTCGAGCTGCTCAGGCTCGTCGGCCTGGACGCCGAGCACGCCGACCGCTACCCCCACGAGTTCTCCGGCGGCCAGGCGCAGCGGATCGGCATCGCCCGTGCCCTCGCCTCCCGCCCGAGCCTGATCGTCTGCGACGAGCCGGTCTCGGCACTGGACGTGTCCATCCAGGCCCAGATCGTCAACCTGCTCGCCGACCTGCGGGCCGACCTCGGGCTCGGTTACCTGTTCATCGCGCACGACCTGTCGGTGGTGCGGCACATGTGCGAGACGGTCGCCGTCATGTACCTGGGCCGGATCGTGGAGACCGGCTCCTCGGCCACTGTCTACTCCGACCCCGCGCACCCCTACACGCGTACGCTCCTGTCGGCCGTGCCGGTGCCCGATCCCGAGGTGGAGGCCGCGCGGGAGCGTATCGTCCTGCTCGGCGACCCGCCCAGCCCGCTCGCGCCGCCGCCCGGCTGCACCTTCCATCCCCGTTGCCCGAAGGCGCAGGCGTTGTGCCGTACCGAGGCGCCGGTGCTCACGCCGGTGCGGGGGCGGCAGGTGAGCTGCCACTTCCCGGAGGAGTGAGCAGCCCGGCGTAGAGGTCCCAGAACCGGTCCTGGTCCACCTCGCGTACGGTGCGGCCGTCGGCGTCCGCGACGACGCCGGGGTCGAGGAAGGCCGCCGCGGCCACGGCGTCCCAGACGGGCAGCCGGTGCCCGGCGTCCTTCGCGAACAGCGGGCCCTGGAGCTCCTTGAAGAGCGTGCGGACCGGTGTCGCGGGGCCGGCGACCACCCGCTCGTAGGTCTCGCGGTCCATGCCGATCCGGTCGGCCGCCTCCAGCGTCACGACCAGCCGGCGCGGGAACGGCGCGGCGAACGCGGCCGCCGAGGCCGCCGGGTCGAACCAGCGGTTGAACTCCGTGTTCTCGTCGGCGGCCCCGAGGTACACGACCTCCTTGATCAGGGGGACCGCCTCGGGGTGGTCGCGTACGACGCGGGCGAGGTTGGTCGCCGGGCCGAGCGCGAACACGGTCACCTCGCCGGGATGGCGGCTCACCTGCCCGGCGATGAAGTCGGCGGCGCCGCCCGGCGTCGGCCCGCCGGCCGCGTAACCGCCGTGCGGCGGGGTGGCCAGGGCGCGGGGGGACGCCGGCCGGGGCCGTTCCAGGGCGCCGACGTAACCCGCCCGGGACGCCGGCACGTTCGTCTCGCCGGTCACCACCGGGACGTCGGCCCTGCCGATCAGCTCAAGCTGGCGCAGCGCGTACGCGGTGCCCTCCTCCGGCCAGGTGTTGCCGCCCACCGTGGTGACGCCGAGCAGGTCCACCTGTTCCGCGGCGGCCAGCAGGAACAGAGCCTGGGCGTCGTCGTTCAGCTCGCCCATGTCGGCGTCCACGATGACCTTGCCCGTGCCGGGCGGCGCGTCGAGCGGGGTGCCCCCCGAGCACGAGACCAGGGCCGCCGCGAGGGCCATAGTGGTCAGCGCCGCCAGTACTTTTCCTCTCATATCCCCCTTGTCGGGTGAAACGCGCATCCCGGTTCGTGAACCGCCGGAGCGAAAGGATGCGACAGAGAGGCATGACACCGATGAACGGGCTCCCGTGAGCGAGCACGAGACGTGGCAGGACGCCCGGTTGCTGGAGGCCGTCGGCGCCGGCGACCGGCGTGCGCTGGAAGTCCTCTATGCCCGGCACGCGCCCTGGCTGATCCTCCGGCTCACCCGCCGCTGCGCCGACCCCGCCGTGGTGGACGAGGCGGTCCAGGACACCTTCGTCGCGGTCTGGCGTACCGCGCGCACGTGGAAGGGGCGCGGCGAGGTCGCCGCCTGGATCTGGGGGATCGGCGTGCGCCGCCTGCTGGACCACCTGCGCCGCCGCCCCGCGGCGGTGCTGCCCGCCCACGAGCAGGTCATGGTCTCCGCCGAGGAGCAGGTGCTGCTCGGCATCGAGTACGGCGAGCTCGGCCGGGCGCTGAACCAGCTCTCCCCGGAGCTGCGCGCCGTGGTGCAGGCGACCGTGCTGGACGGACTGACCACCCGCGAGGCCGGACGGCTGCTCGGCATCCCGGTGGGGACGGTCAAGACCCGGATGATGCGCGCCCGCGCGCTGCTGAGGGAGGAACTGGCGTGAGCACCTGGCACATGGACGACGGCATGGCCGCCGCGTACGCCGTGGGCGAGCTGCCCGCGACGCCGGCCGCCTCCGTCGAGGCCCACCTGCTCGCCTGCGCGCGGTGCCGCGCCCTGCTGGCCGCGCAGGTCCCGAAGGCCCGCCTGGACCGGGTCTGGGATGAGATCGCCGACACCGTGGACGCGCCCGCCCCCCGCCCGGTCGAACGGCTGCTGCGGACGCTCGGCGTGCCCGAGTCCACGGCGCGGCTGCTGGGCGCCGCCGCCTCGCTGCGGCTTCCGTGGTTGGCGGCCAGCGCAGTGGCGCTGTTCTTCGCCGCGCTGGCCTCGGGGGAGACGACCCGGTGGGGGCTGCTGACGTTCCTCACGCTGGCCCCGATCGTGCCGGTGGCCGGGGTCGCCGTGGCCTTCGGGCGGGACGGCGATCCGGCCTACGAGATCGGGCTGGCCGCGCCGTACTCCATGTTCCGGCTGATGTTGATGCGGGCCGCCGCCGTGCTGGCGTCCTCGTCGGTGCTGGCGCTGGCGGCCGGCCTGAGCCTGCCCGGCGGCGGCTGGACGGCGGCCGCGTGGTTGCTGCCCTCGCTCGCCCTCACCTCGCTGACGCTGGCGCTGTCCAGCCGGTACGACCCGCGCCGCTGCGCCGTCGCGGTGACCGTGCCCTGGGTGGCCGCGGTCGTCGCCACCAACGTGCGCGCGCCGGACCTGGTCATGTTCGGCTCCGCCGGACAGGCCGGATATCTGGCCGTCACCGTCGTGTCCGTCGTCCTGCTCGCCGTCCGCCGCAGGGAGTTCTCATGATCGAGGCAGTCGGCCTGGTGAAGACCTACGGCCGCAGCCGGGCCCTGGACGGGCTCACCCTCACCGCGGGCAAGGGGGTCACCGGCCTGCTCGGCCCGAACGGCGCGGGCAAGAGCACGCTGATCCGGGTCCTCGCGACCGTCCTCGCGCCCGACGGCGGCGAGCTGCGGCTGCTCGGCCGCGACCCGGGCGCCGACCGGCTGGAGATCCGGCGGCGGCTCGGCTACCTGCCGCAGGAGCCGGGCTTCCAGCGCGGCTTCACCGTCTTCGAGTTCGTCGACTACGTCGCGATCCTGAAGGAGATGACACACCGCCGCTCCAGGCACGACGAGGTGCGCCGGGTGATCGAGGAGGTCGGGCTCACCGCCGTCGGCGGCAGGCGCGTACGCACCCTGTCGGGCGGCATGCGGCGGCGGCTCGGCATCGCCCAGGCCCTGCTCGGCGAGCCGGAGCTGATCCTGCTCGACGAGCCGGCCGCCGGGCTGGACCCGGAGCAGCGGTTGTCGTTCGGCGAGCTGATCGCCCGCCTCGGACAGGACCGGACGGTCGTGTTGTCCACCCACCAGACCGAGGACGTCGCCGCCCTCTGCGACCGGGTCGCCGTGCTGAAGGCGGGCCGGTGCGCGTTCGCGGGCACGCCGGGGGAGCTGCGGGCGCTGGCCGAGGGGCGGGTCTGGGTGTCGCCGGAGAAGGCCGGCGGGCTCGCGCGGCGTACCGGCGACGGGCTGTACCGCGGCGTCGGCCCCGTACCGGAGACCGCCCGTCCCGCGGACCCGACCGTGGAGGACGGATACCTGCTGCTGCTCGCCGACCACCTCACGGAGCCGACCCCATGAGCCTCGCCCCCCGGACGTCGCACGACCCCGATGCCCTGGAACCGGAGACGCTGGAGGGCGGCGCCTCCGTACGGCCGCTGCGCGCGCTCGCGGCGGCCGAGGCCCTGCGGCTGATGCTGCACCCGCTCGCGATCACAGGGCTCGCCCTGTACCTGCTCACCCTCGCCACCCTGGAATGGGCGCCGCGACCCGCCTACAGCGCGCTCACCAACGGGCTCGTGCTCCCCTGGGGAGTGCCGGTCTTCTTCGCGGCGGCGCTCACCGCCTCGGCCTCCAGGCGTGCGGGCGCGGACGAGATGCTGGCCGCCACGCCCGTCGGCCGCGAACTGCGCACGGCGGCCTCCTGCCTGGCCGGGCTGGGGCCGTTCCTGCTGGCCTGCGCGGTCCAGGCGATCCTGGCAGGCGTCTACACGCTCGCGGACGTGGAGCTGGAGCGGTTCCCGAGCGTCTATGAGATCGGCGCGGGGCCGTTGTGCGTGCTCGGCGCCTGCCTGCTGGGGGTGGCCGTGGCCCGATGGCTGCCCTGGCCGGGGGCGCCGGTCCTGGTGATGCTCGTACTGGTCACGGTCAGCCGGGTCGTGGAGCCGGTGGACTCGTCGCTGACCCTGCTGGGTTTCTACGTCGAGTTCGCCCTCTGGGGGCCGCCGCCGTACCTGGAGGGTGTGGGGTTCATCTTCGGGTCGCCCGCCTGGCACGCGCTCTACCTGCTGGCGCTCGGCCTGGGCGCCGGGGCGCTGGCGATGACCCGCGACTCCCGGCGGCGCTGGGTCTGGCTCGGGCTCGGCGCCGCGCTGGTCGTGCTCGCGACGGTGGCCGGCCTCCGGCAACTGCCGTGAGCACCCCCACCACGCCGGCACGGGTGCGCCGCCTGCTCGCCCGCCTGTACGGCGCCTGTGTACGGGGATGGCGCCCGGCCGGCGGGCCGGAGGCGCTGGGGCGGCGCCTTCAGGAGGCCATCTCCTCGACCGGCCCGCAGGCCGCGCTGGCCGCCGTGGTCGAGCTGGTACGCGAGGGCCTGCCGGCCGACGGCGTCGCCGTGGAGGTGGCCGGCTCCCGGATCACCGCGGGCGATCCGCGTACGGCGGTCCACGACGTACCGCTGACGTGGCACGGTCGTACGGTGGGCCGCCTGCTGATCGGCCCGCCCGCCGACCCGCGGACGCTCGACGCGATCACCCCGTACGTCGCCGACGCCGCCCACGCCGTGGCGGTGGCCGCCGACCTGCGCCGTACCAGGGAACGGGTGCTGGCCATCCGCGACGAGGAACGCCGCCGCCTCCACCGCGACCTGCACGAAGGGCTCGGCACGGCCCTGCGCGACCTGGCCGGGACGGTCGACCGGGCCACCTCCGGCCTGCGCACCGACCCGGCCGTGGCCGACCGGCTGCTGCGCGACCTGAGCGCCGCCATGGACACGATCGGCCAGGAGATCAGGGCGATGCTCCAGGACCCGCACCCACCCGCCCGCGTCCCCCGCCCCCGCCCTTCCTCGACCGCGGACATGGCCTGCATCGCGACCAGCAGGATCCCGATCAGCACGCTGCCCGGCGAGTCGTAGAGCTCGTCCCCGGTCGCCTGGTGCAGGCCGAGGCCGGTCAGCGCGATCGGGCCGCATCGTGGGCACGCCGCCCGGCGCTCATTGTTTCGGCGTCACCCGTACGACGGCGCGACCTTCGTCGAAGGACAGGAAACGCAGGATGACGTCGTTCAGGGTGAGCGTGGTGACACCCCGGATGTATCCCGAGCAGCCACGGGAGCCGTCGAACCGGCAGCTGGACGAGCCGCCCTGCTCGCCCTGGGTGCTCATGTTCCCGCCGGAGGTGAAGTTCGCCTCCCACGTGACCTTGTCGCCCCGGACGCTTTCGACGGCGAACCGGGAGATCCCGTAGCGCCGCCCGAACCGCAGCACGTCGCCCGCCGCGAGACTGACCTCGCACCGCGCGTCCGCGCACGCGCTGAACCGGTCGCCGTCGGCGCTGTCCGGGGCCTCGGCGGCGCTGTCCGGGGCCCCGGCGGCGCCCGCGCCTTCGGGCGCCGTGCTCGCCGGCCCGGACGCGGCCGGCGGGGCCGGCGAGGACGTGCGCCCGGCCGTCCCGACGGGACCGGCGCACCCGGTCAACGCGCAAGCCAGCAGGAGTACAAGCCACTTGACCATGGCAAACACCCTAGGCGCCAGGACGGACCTCACCCCGGAGTTCCCCACATCCGGCGCGCCGCCCGGACGTCCGCGCACCCCAAAGGGCCGATCCCGTGACAGTCGGTGGAACGGCCCCGGAACATGATGGAACGCCCTACATTTCGTGAGCCAGTCGTCGAAGTACTCGATTCCCGCCGAGCGCGGCAGCGGGCGGCGCCGTTCCCCGGTGTCCTCCTTGGCCTTGCTCGTCGCCGGGCAGGGATTCTCCGGTTTCGGCGACCAGTTCTTCGTCGTCGCCCTTCCGGGAATCGTGTTGCCGCGGCACGGCAGCGCGGCCCTGGGAACGGTGCTGACGGTCTACGGCGTCTTCCGGCTGCTCGGCCTGCTGCTCGGCGGCCCGGTCGCGGACCGCTGGACGCCCAGGCCGGTCATGCTGGCGGCCGACGTCGTCCGTGCCCCGGCCGCCGGCCTGCTGTGCGCCCTCGCCTGGAACGGCGAGGACCGGCTGTGGGCGCTGGGCGCGGCCACGGCGGTGCTCGGCCTGGCCGGGGGCGCCTTCCTGCCGGCGAACTTCGCCGTCATCCCCGACGTCGTCGAGGAGTCGCGGGTCCAGACGGCCAACAGCCGCAACTACGCGACCGCGCAGGCCGTCGCGCTGACCGGGCCGGTGGTCGCGGGCGTGTTCGTCGCCCGGCTGGGCCCGGGGCCCGCGCTCGCCGTGGACGCGGCCTCCTTCGTGGTGTCGGTCGCGACCCTCTGGTTCGTCCGCCCGCGCCCGGACCTGGCACGCCGGGAGCAGGGCCGCAGCGGAGCCGGGATGTGGGCCGTCGTACGCGGGTTCCCGCTGTTCAGGGTCATCCTGACGGTGGCCGCCGTCGGCAATCTCGGGTTCGCCGGGATCCTGGAGGTCGGGCTGCCTGCGCTGCTGCACGAGAGCGCGCCGGCGACGTTCTCCACCGCGTACGGGATCGTGCTGGGCGCCTTCGGGCTCGGCGCGCTCGCGGGCAGCGTCGCGGCGGGCGTACTGCGCGCCCCGCGTAACCCGGTGCGCGCGGCGGTCCTGCTGATGTTGCCGCAGGCCGCGCTGCTCGGCGCGGTCGGCCTGGTCGGGGGCCAGGTGTGGCCCGCGGCGCTCTTCCTCGGCGCGGGCGCGGCCAACGCGGCGGGCAACGTGCTGCTGATCACCGTCGTGCACACCACGCTGCCCGCGGCGGTCCGCGGGCGGGTGTCCGGGGCGCTGCTGGTGGCCTCGTTCGGGATCTTCCCCGTGGGCGCGCTGCTCGCGGGACTCATGGCTTCCGCGGCCGGACCGAGGACGGTGTTCCTCCTCGGGGCCGTGCTCGTGGCCGCGGCGGGTGTGGCCGGCCTCGTCTCCGGGCCGGTCCGGGCATTCGCGAAGGGAGGTGAATCACATGACGTACGAGATGAGCGACCTGGGCACTGACGCGCCGGTCGAGGTGAGCTGGATCGTTTTCTGAGTCCGACGGTAGACCCGCGTTGAGCGGCAGACAGTTTCCGGGCATCCGGGGGGAACGGCCGCCCCCCGGATGCCCGTCCGGCCATTTCCGAACCGACGGCGAACAAGGACGAACGACGATGACCATCTCTCTGGACAGACACATTCGCGTCAAGCCCATTTACCCCGTGTACCGCCTGGACGGCACACGTTTCCGCATCGGCGCCCAGGCCGGCGTCACCGTGGACTTCACCGACCCGTACGGGCAACTCTGGACCCTCGTCGAGGCGCTCGACGGCACCCGGCCGCTCGGCGAGGTCGCCGAGGAGGTCGGCCGGGCGCACCCGGGCATCGGCGTGGACGACGTGCTCACCGCCGTACGCGACCTGGACGGGCGCGGCTTCCTTGAGTACGCCCGCCCCACCCCCTACGACGAGGGCCGCTACCAGGGCAACGTCAACTACTTCAGCCACTACGCCGGCCTGTCCGCCGCCCGCGAGCAGCCGCAGGACAGGCTGCGCGTGGCGCACTGCGTGCTGTTCGGGCTGGGCGGCGGCGGCTCCTACATCCTGCCCATGCTGCTCGCGGCCGGCTTCGGCAGGATCACGGCCGTGGACTACGACCGGGTCGAGCTGGGCAACCTGAACCGGCAGTTCCTCTACCGGGAGAGCGACCTCGGCTCGTACAAGACCGCCGTCGCCGCGCGGGTGGCCAAGGAGGTGAACCCCGACGTCGAGTTCACCGCCGTGCAGCGCAGGATCGAGTCGGCCGCGGACGTCGCCCAGCTCGTCCGGGGCGCCGACGTGGCGATCTGCGCGATCGACGAGCCGCCGTTCGTCGCCCAGCGGCGGGTGAACGCGGGCTGCGTCAAGGAGGGCGTGCCGTACGTCTGCGGGGGCTCGTTCGTCACCCGGGGGCGGTTGTTCTCGGTCCGGCCGCACCGGACGGGGTGCATGGACTGCCTGCACCTGTACTACTCGCGGGCCGACCCGAGCTACCTGTCGCAGCTCGCCGGGGCGCTGCGGGTCGAGCACGGCCGGGTGACCATCGCGTTCGCCCCGCACATCGCCCTGGTCGCGTCGCTGATCAGCGGCGAGGCGGTCCGGCTGGTCACCGGCCATGCCGAGCCGATCGCCCTCGGCAGGCAGCTCGACGTGCACTTCGAGACCGGGGAGCTGGAGGTCATGTCGCAGTGGCCGCGCGACCCGGACGGGTGCCCGGTCTGCGGCGACGGCGCCGACCTGGCCTCGTTCGAGGTGTGGCAGGAGGCGGAGGCCGGCTCGCCTATGCTTCGCTAGATGGATGTGATCTTCCCTCCGAAGCTCAGGGCGGGCGACACCGTCCGCGTGGTCGCGCCGGCCTGCTCGCGCGCGATGGTCGTGGAGCACGACCACACCGCCCTCATCGACGCCCGCTTCGCCGACCTCGGCCTGACCCTCACCTACGGCCGCCACGTGGACGAACGGGACGCCTTCGACTCCAGCCCCATCGCCTCCCGGGTCGCCGACCTGCACGACGCCTTCGCCGATCCGTCCGTGGCGGCGGTCCTGACGGTCATCGGCGGCTACAACTGCAACCAGCTCCTGCCGTACCTGGACTGGGAGCTGATCCGGGCCAACCCGAAGATCCTGTGCGGCTACTCCGACATCACCGCCCTGCAGAACGCGGCCCTCGCCCGCGCCGGGCTGGTCACGTACTCGGGGCCCCACTGGTCGACGTTCGGGATGCGGGACCACTTCGAGCAGACCCTGGAGTGGTTCACCTCGGTGTTGTTCGGCACCGCGCCGGTCGAGTTGTCGGCGGCCGCGTACTGGACCGACGACCTGTGGTTCCTCGACCAGGACAAGCGTGAGCCGATCCCCGGTGACGGGTGGTGGGCGCTGCGGCCCGGCGCGGCCGAGGGGCACGTCGTCGGCGGCAACCTGTGCACGCTCAACCTGTTGCAGGGCACGCCGTACATGCCCTCGCTCGACGGTGCGCTGCTGATCGTCGAGGACGACCTGGAGTCGCATCCGGCGACCTTCGCCCGTAACCTCACCTCGCTGCTCCAGCTCCCGGGCGCGGAGGGTGTGCGCGGGCTGGTGATCGGACGGTTCCAGCAGGCCAGCCGCATGACCCGGGCCCTGCTGGAGCGGATCGTCGCCGACCAGCCGGCGCTCGGCGGCGTGCCCGTCCTGGCCAACGTGGACGTCGGCCACACCCACCCGCTGGCCACGTTCCCGATCGGCGGGCGGGCCCGCCTGACGGTCACCCCCGAACCGTCGCTGACCATCCTCCAGCACTGACCTGCGGCGAGTGGCCGTCAGGACGCGGCGACGGCCTCCTCGCGCGGGGCCGTGGCCTCGGCCAGCGCCTTGAGCTCGGCCTCGATCAGGGTCCGGCAGCGGGCCACCTCCGCCTCAACGCGGCCCTCGTCCCAGCCGAGCAGCCCCGCCATCAGCCGCGCCACCACGGGGGCCGCGTCGAGCGCGGGCGGGATCGCCTCGATCAGCATCCGGGTCCGCCGCGACAGGACGTCCTCGGCGTGCAGGGCGCCCTCGTGCGTGACGGCGTACACGACCTCGGCCTTGACCCACGGGCACCCCTCCACCAGCGGCTCGCCGAGCGAGTGGTCCTCGTCGACCAGGGCCAGCACCTCCAGCGCGAGCGTGCCGTAGCGGTGGACGAGATGGTTCACGACGTCGGCGTCCACGTCGTGGTCCTGGACCAGGCGCCGTACGGACGCCTTCACCGCCGGCAGCCCGTCCGCGCCGATCAGCGGCAGCCGGTCGGTGACCGACTCCGGCACGTCGAAGCCCTCCAGCGCGGCGTCGATCACGTCCTTGGCCATGACCCGGTACGTGGTGAACTTGCCCCCGGCGATCGTGGCCAGTCCCGGCATCGGCACGTCCACGACGTGCTCGCGGGACAGCTTGGTGGTCGCCGAGCTCTCGTCGGCCGCCACCAGCGGGCGCAGCCCCACGTAGACGCCCACCACGTCGTCGCGGGTCAGCGGCCGGGCCAGCACCGCGTTGGCGTGGCCGAGGATGTAGTCGATGTCCTCGCCGGTGGCCACCGGCTCCTCCCGGTCGCCCTCGTAGTCGGTGTCGGTGGTGCCGACGATCCAGCGCCGCCGCGTCCACGGGATGATGAACAGAACGCTCTTCTCGGTCGGGATGATCATGCCGGTCGAGGAGGCGATGGCCTCGCCCGGCACCATGACGTGCACGCCCTTCGACATCCTGACCTTGAACCCGGCCGGGGCGGAGCCGGGCAGCGCGTTGACCGGGTCGGTCCACACGCCCGCGCACACCACCACGGAGTCGGCCTTGACGTCGAGGTCGCGGCCGGTCTCCTCGTCGTGCACGCGCGCGCCGACGACCCGTTCGCTGCCCTGGTCGCGCAGCATCTCGGTGACCCGCGCCCGGGTCGCGACCACGGCGCCGTGCGCGACGGCCGTACGGGCCAGTGCGAGGGTGAAACGGGCGTCGTCCACCTGCGCGTCGAAGTAGATCATGCTGCCGGACACCGCGTCGGCGCGGAGCCCGGGGGCCATCCGGCGTGACTCCTTGACCGACAGGTACCGGTGCCGCGGCATCGGACGGCGCATGCCCTCCAGCGTGTCGTACAGCGTCAGCCCGGCCCCCACGTACGGCCGCTCGATGAGCCCGTGCTGCAGCGGATACAGGAACGTGACCGGCTTGACCAGGTGCGGCGCCAGCCGCGAGACCAGCAGGTCGCGCTCCTTCAACGCCTCGCGGACCAGCTTGAAGTCGAACTGCTCCAGGTAGCGCAGCCCACCGTGGATCAGCTTGCTGGACCTGCTCGACGTGCCGGCCGCCAGGTCGCGGCTCTCCACGAGCGCGACGCGCAGCCCGCGGGAGGCGGCGTCGAGCGCGGCGCCCGCCCCGGTCACGCCGCCGCCGATCACGAGTACGTCGAAGGACTGCCCGGCCAGCCGGTCGATGGCGGCCTGCCGATTCCTGGCGTCCATCGCCCCGGTCATGTTCATTCGTCCCCCGAAAACACTTTGTGTGCAAACGCTCACGATCCGTATACGTTTCCCGGTTCGGGGAATGGCACACAACGCCGACACCACGAAAGCGGGGGCAGCAGTGGTCGAACGTCTCAAACGGCTGGAACTGACCGGCGAGCTCATCGCCGAGTTCGCCGGGACGATGGTGCTCATCCTGTTCGGAGTGGGCGTGGTCGCGCAGGTGGTCGCGGCCGGCGTCGGCGACCACGACAGCATCGCCTGGGCGTGGGGCATCGGCGTCGCGCTCGGCGTCTACGTCGCGGGCCGGATCACCGGCGCGCACCTCAACCCGGCCGTCACGCTGGCGTTCGCGACCTTCCGCGGGTTCCCGTGGGCAAAGGTGGTGCCGTACTCGCTGGCGCAGACGGCGGGGGCGTTCGTCGGTGCGCTGCTGGTGCGCTGGAACTACACCGAGGTCTTGAACATGACGGACCCCGAGCACACCCTGAAGACCCAGATCGTCTTCTCCACCCTGCCCGGCAACGGCACGCTGCCGGTGGGCATGTGGGGCGGGTTCCGCGACCAGATCATCGGCACCGCCATCCTGATGTTCGTCCTGTACGCCCTGTCCGACTCGCACAACCTCGCGCCCAGCGCCAACCTCAGCCCGGTGGTCATCGGCCTGCTCATCGTCGCCATCGGCATGGCCTGGGGCGCCGACGCCGGCTACGCGATCAACCCCGCCCGCGACTTCGGGCCGCGCCTGGCCAGCTTCCTGACCGGCTACTCCGGCGCCTGGCGGGACCAGTACGGAGACCTGTACTTCTGGGTGCCCGTCATCGGCCCCCTGATCGGCGGCCTGACCGGCGCCGGGCTCTACCAGCTGATGATCGCCCGGTTCCTCCCCGAGCCCGAGCCCGACATCGAGGACGCGGGCCGCGTCTGACCCGAACGGAGGAGAACGACCATGCCCGATTTCGTGGGGGCCGTCGACCAGGGCACCACCAGCACCCGTTTCATGATCTTCAACCACAACGGCCTGGAAGTGTGCAAGTTCCAGCTCGAACACGAGCAGATCCTCCCCAGGGCGGGCTGGGTGGAGCACAACCCGATCGAGATCTCGACCAGGACCTCGGCGGTGATCGAGACCGCGCTCCAGCGCACCGGCCTGCACGACACCGACCTGGCCGCCGTGGGCATCACCAACCAGCGCGAGACCACGGTCGTGTGGAACCCGCGCACCGGCCGCCCGTACTGCAACGCGATCGTGTGGCAGGACACCAGGAGCAACAAGATCGCCGCCCAGCTCGAGCGGGACGGCCGCGGCGAGGTCATCCGCAGGAAGACGGGCCTGCGGCCGGACGCGTACTTCTCGGGCGGCAAGATCCAGTGGATCCTGGAGAACGTCGACGGCGTACGCCAGGCGGCCGGGCGCGGCGAGGCCGTCTTCGGCAACACCGACACCTGGACCCTGTGGAACCTCACCGGCGGCGCGCGCGGCGGCGTGCACATCACCGACGTGACCAACGCCAGCCGCACGATGCTCATGGACCTGGAGACGCTGGAGTGGGACGACGAACTGCTGTCCTTCTTCGGCATCCCGCGCGAGATGTTGCCGGAGATCCGCCCGTCCTCGGAGCCGCCCTCGTACGGCAGCACCACCGCGTACGGCCCCTTCGGCGGCGAGGTGCCCATCACCGGGATCCTCGGGGACCAGCAGGCGGCCACCGTCGGCCAGGTCTGCTTCTCGCCGGGCGAGGCCAAGAACACCTACGGCACCGGCAACTTCATGCTCCTCAACACCGGCACCGAGCTCGTACGCTCCGAGCGCGGCCTGCTCACCACCGTCGCCTACAAGTTCGCCGGCCAGCCGGCCGTGTTCGCGCTGGAGGGCTCGATCGCCGTGACCGGGTCGGCCGTGCAGTGGCTGCGCGACCAATTGCACATCATCCGCACCTCCGCCCAGAGCGAGGACCTGGCCAGGCAGGTGGCCGACAACGGCGGGGTCTACTTCGTCCCGGCGTTCTCGGGGTTGTTCGCGCCGTACTGGCGGCCGGACGCGCGCGGCGCGATCGTCGGCCTGTCCCGCTACAACCGGGATGCCCATCTCGCGCGGGCCACGCTGGAGGCCATCTGCTACCAGAGCAGGGACGTCGTGGAGGCCATGCAGCAGGACTCCGGAGTGGTGCTGGACGTGCTGAAGGTCGACGGCGGCGTCACCTCGAACAACCTGTGCATGCAGCTCCAGTCGGACATCCTGGGCGTGCCTGTCAGCCGTCCCGTGGTGGCCGAGACCACCGCGCTCGGCGCCGCGTACGCCGCCGGGCTGGCCGTCGGCTACTGGAAGGACACCGACGCACTGCGCGCCAACTGGGCCGAGGACCGGCGCTGGGAACCGGAGTGGAACGACGAGCAGCGCGAGAAGGGGTACGCGGGCTGGAAACGCGCGGTGAGCCGCACTCTCGACTGGGAGACCTGACCGCCCCCGGCGGACCCCCGGGCCGCAGCGCACCGAGGGGCCGCCGGGCCGAGCCGTCGCCGGCGTCCTTCGGCACCTCGGAGAAGCCGGCGCCCCAGTGGCCGGCCATCCCGTCCGCACCCCCGTCCACCGCCCCGGGCCGGCGGTTCAGCCGCCCCGGCTACCGCGCGGCGACCGTCACGACGCTAGGCGACGCCGCTATGGATACGCTTTCGTTCCCCTTCAGCCCGCCGTCCCGGGCCCGTGACCGCCATCCGCGGTATGGCGGTCACGGCGTCACGATCGCTCAGCTACCGGCCGGCGGGTACGCCTCGGGGTGCTCCTTGGGGTCGGGAAGCTTGTCCCAGGACGGGTCGTCCACGACCTTGCAGGGCTTGGCCGGCCCGTTGACCAGGTATCCGCCGAACTCCCACAGGGCCCTGGGCTGCTCCGGCCCCGAGGTCCGGTCGCCGTTCTCGATGAACTCCATGACGGCGGTCTGACCCGGCTTGATGTGCCGCGGGTTGATCCGGACCTGGCCGTCGCGCATCTGGAGCGCCTTCGCGTTGGGGGAGTTCTCGATCGCCTCCCTGATCCGCTTGTGGACCGCGGGGTCCTTGCTCTCAAGCTCTTCCTTGGTGAAGGTGGGGCCGGAGTCGGTGATCCCGCGGTCGGGGGCGCAGCGGGTGCCGGGCTTGAGGTACGAGACGTCCGCGGCCAGGCCGGCCGCCGCCAGGTCCTTCTCCACCTGGACGGGGTCCCTGAGCTCGTTGATCTTCAACGTGATCGTGCCGTCGGTGTTCTTGGTGACCGCGTACGCCGGGGCGTCCGAGCCGTTGAGGAACGGCGTGACGACGGCCGCCGCGGCCGCGACGGCGGCCACCGCCGCTCCCATGAACAGCCGCCGCCTGGTACGGCGTCGCACCCCGTTGCGGGCCTCGATCTCGGCCTTGAGTTCCATCAGCACGTTCTCCCTGAAGTTCATCGGATTCCTTCCAGGACGAAGGGAGCCATCTCCGGTGTGTCTCTGAGCGCGTGGCGGGCGCGATGTAACCTGGCGCGGGCGGCTCCCTGCCGGATGCCCAGGGCGGTGGCCGCCTCGCCGATCGTGAGCTGGTCGATGACGACCAGTTCGAGCATCGCGCGATCACCGTCGGGCAGTCCGGCCATGGCCAGGAAGGCCCGTCTGGCCAGGTTCTCGGCATCGATCCTGGCCACGAGGTCGGTCATGTCGTCGGAGTCGAGCGGTCTTCGTCCGCCGACCCGACCGGCCAGTCTCGTCTCCTTGAACGCCCGCCGCCGCTCTGCCGAGAGGGCGTTGCGGGCCACGCCGTACAGCCAGGCGATCTCGCTGCCGCGGCCGGGCCGGTAGGTGTGGGCGGAGTCGAGCACCGCGACGAACACCTCGGCCACCAGGTCGGCGACCGTGTGCGGGTCGTCGACCCGGCGCGCGAGGAACGAGGTGACCGCGTCGACATGGCGTCGGTAGAACGCTTCGAAGGCGTCCGTGTCCGTAGCGATGCCCGCCTGTCTGAGACGCACCGGCCGTGCTCCCTTCGTCGATTACATCCCTTCTTGGTAAGTGGCCGGGAAAACGTTATGAGAGCCGCCGGACGGACGGCCGGCCGCGGGTCCGTACAGACGAGGGGGAGCCGAAACCGGGAGGACACCCGGCGTGACCGTGGCCTATGCTCCTCATGCCGCGCCAAGCCGCCGGCCACCCCCGAGCAGCAAGACGGACGGAACACACGGTGAACCAGCCAGACGTCACCACCACGGTGGACATCGCCATCGCGAACGCCGCCCGTCTCCTCTACAACGCGGAGACGATCACGGACCTGGCGCTCATGGAACGGCTCGAACGCCTCGCCGACTCCTGGGTCTCCATCGCCCAGTTCCTGCACGAACGGGACAAGGACTAGCGCCGGATCCGGCTCTCCCCGACCCCTGACGCGAGCGCCCGCGCGATCACTATGTTGACCGGCATGGGCCACGACACCAGATCACTCGACCGGGCGGACGCGACCGCCACACTGGCCATGACGCTCGACGCGCTCGAAGCCGCCGGCACCCGCGTGCCCTACCGGGTGTGCGGCACGGCCGCCGCGCTCCTCCAGGGCGTGCCGCTGCCCGCCGGGGACATCGACATCCTGCTGGCCGACCGGGACGATCTGCGGGCCTTCGCCGCGGCGCTGTCGTCGTTCCCGTGCCCGCATGCCGCGTCATGGATGCCCGCATCCGCCCAGTTCTTCACCAGGTACGTGGTGAACGGGGTCGAGGTGGAGCTCAGCACCGTCGAGCGGCAGACCGACTCCGACGCCCTGGAATGCGTCGGCGCCGGGCCGTGGCGGCATCACGTGCTGATCGCCTGCGGCTCCCACCAGGTGCCGGCGGTCCGGCTGGAGCTCCGGCTGGCCACGGAACTCCTGCGGGACCGGCCGGACCGGTCCGATCCGCTCATCGCCCACCTGGGCGCGCACGGGTTCGACCGCGCGCTGCTAGGCCGCGCGATGGACGCCTGCCGGATCCCCGGCCACCGCCGCCGGCCGGTCCTGGAACGTCTCGCGCGGCCCGCCGCCGGCGGATGAGCGTCAGCTCCGGGAGAACTTCTTGAACAGGAAGAAGTACAGCTTGATGTACTGCCCGACGAGGATGCCGTTGATGATGGTGCCCTCACGGATGAAGTTCGGGGCGCCGAGGAAGATCAGGCCGATCGCCGCCGAGACGACCAGCGGCGTGCAGTCGAAGACCGTCTTGATGTTGCCCCACTTGCAGCCCGTCCGCCTGAAGACCGTGTTGACGAACATGTCGATCGGCATGAGCACCAGATTGGCGCGGATCATCAGGAACAGGCCGAACGCCAGGGTCGCGTCCGCGAGCACCAGGAGGAGGAACTTGGCGACGTCCGCGTCGAGCACGATCCAGCTCGTCAGCATCAGGTTCAGGTCGAGGAACGTGGCCAGGACCAGGGCCGGGATCAGCGCCAGGAAGTTCCTGAGCTTGAAGTCCCTCGGCAGGACGAGATACGTCAGCCCCAGCATCAGGAGTTCGAGGACGAAGTTGAACGTCCCCTGGCTGACCGAGGGGAACACCAGGGTCATCGTGCGGGTGAGGCTGCTCTGCGGGGAGATGCCGATGCCGGCCCTGATGGCCGGGCTCACCCCCAGGGTCAACAGGTAGATGCCGGCGCCGTACGTCACCCAGCGCCGCACCAGACTGCCGGTGTAGCTCCGGCAGGCTCATGTCGGCCATGACGCCGTAGATGTCCAGGGGCAGCGAGGCCCGCTCCTGACGGTTGCCGAGCCCGCGTCCGCAGGCAGTAGCCTTCTACCTGGGGTAGAAGGCGCGAGGAGGGTGAGATGCAGCTCGGCAACCTCGAACGGTCGATCATGGAAGCTCTGTGGCGGCAGCCACAGGGCGTGTTCGCGCACGATCTGGCGGCCGGTCTGCCGTCCCGTCCCGCCGTCACGACGGTGCTGACCGTGCTGATGCGCCTGACGAACAAGGGCATGGTCTCCCGCGAGCGCGTCGGCCGGGCCCACCTGTACAAGGCGACCGCGAGCAAGGACGTGCTCGTCGCCGAGACCATGCGGGCGGCGCTCGACGAGGCGGGCGACGTGGTCGCGGCCGTGCAGCGGTTCGTCGGCACGGTGACGCCCGAGGTGGCCGCCGCCCTGCGCGAGGCGCTGGAGGGGCAGAGCGGATCCACGCGGTGATCGCCTGGTTCGTCGCCGCGGGCGTGGCCCTGCTGCCGCTGACGCTGGGCGACCGCGCCGCCCGCGCGCTGGCCGGAGCGTCGTGGGCACACCGCTGCCCACGCGCGGCGCTCGTCCTGTGGCAGGCCATCGGGCTGGGGGCCGGGCTGGGGGCGGTCGGCCTCGGGCTGGTGGCCGCCGTCGCGCCGCTGGCCGCGGTGTTCCCGCACGGCATGCACACCCTCGTACGCCAGATCGCCGGCGGCCACGGGCTGGACGGTCTCGGCCCGGTGCACCTGCTGGCGCTGGCCTGGTCGGTGGGCCTGCTGAGCTGGCTGACCGTCCACACAGCGCGCGTCGTCAGGCGGACCGTCCAGGAACGGCGTCGGCAACGGCTGCTGATCGACCTGGTGGCCGACCACCTTCCGGCGTACGACGCCTTCGTGTTGCCTGTGGACGGGCAACTGGCCTACTGCGTACCGGGCCGGCGGCGGCGCATCGTGCTGAGCAAGGGCACGCTCGACACGCTGACCCCGGCCGAGCTGGAGGCCGTCCTGCGGCACGAGCGGGCCCACGCGCGCGGGCGGCATCACCTGGCGATGTTGCCCTTCGTGGCGCTGTCGCACGCGTTCTCCTGGCTGCCCTCGGCCCGTACGGCGCGGCAGGCGGTGGCCGTGCTGCTGGAGATGATCGCCGACGACCACGCCTGCCGGGCGCACGGGGAGCTGCCGCTGGCCCGCGCCCTGGTCCGCATGGCGGCCGGCGGCACCGGCCCGGCGGCGAGCGGCACGTTCGCCCTGGCCGACGCCGGTGTGGTGGAGCGGTTGCAGCGCCTGCTCGACGGTCGCGGCCGGCCCGGATGGGTGCCGGCGGTGGTCTACGCGGCGGCCGTCCTGCAACTGAGCGGGCCGCTGGCGGTGCTGGTCGCGCCGGTGGTGTGCGTCACGCTCTAGGCATGTGCCGCCGAGCCGGCCGCGTGGGCGGCACAGGAAGCCGCGCGGGCCTCACAGGAACAGGAAGCCGATCGCGGCGGCCGCGATGAGGGTGCCGATGACCAGGGCCAGGGCGATCTGGCGCGGGCTGACCCGGTCGGTGCGCCGTAACCACACCAGGTAGCAGGCGGTGGCCGGGAGGGACACCACGGCGGCGGTGACCGCGCCCGGCGAGTACTCGCCGAGGATGATCCACGTGCTCAGGTGGAACAGCGCGTTGACGGCGAACTGCCACTGGAAGGCGGTGGCCAGCACCACCCAGGCCCCGTGCCGTTCCTGGCGGATGGCCAGCCAGGAGCAGACCAGCACCAGCAACATCAGCGGGACGTGGTACAAGACGAAGTTGCTCGTGGTCTCCGGCCCGAAGTGCCGGGTGGCCCAGTCGGCGAAGCCCGGCAGCTCCTCGACGGTGTGCAGGACGTAGACGCCGTACGGCAGCAGGAACGGCAGGACCGCGAGGACGGGCGGGGTCGTCGGGCGGGCGTCGGACATCGTCATGGGATACCTCCCGGGGGTTTGGTGAAGGAGCGGCTAGAATATGAGGAATTCCTCAGCTCGCGTTTTCAGCCGGCACGGCTACGCGTCCGGGACGACGGACCGGATCGCCGAGGTGCTGGCCGAGCCGCGGCCGGCGAGCCGGTGGGTGCCGGAGCTGACCCGGGCGCTGGTGCGCATGCACGCCGAGGATCCCCGGCTGCACCAGGTGCTGTTCGAGCAGGCGCCGCGGCCGCAGGAGTTGCTCGCCCGCTTCCGGCAGGTCGAGGGCGAGGCGGTGGCCGCCGTGACGCGGCTGCTGCGCGCCGACCCGGACCTGTCGCCGGGCGATCCCGAACGCCGGGCGCGGTTCGTGATCGCCATGATCGAGTCGCTCGTCCACCGGTTCAGCGGCGATCCCGTGCAAGCCGCGGATCTGGAAGGCGAGATCACCGCGATCGCGACCGGCTACCTGTACCGGGAGGTCGCGGCGGCCGATCGCTGATGGGACGCGTACTTATGGCTCCCATATTCTACGTGCTGTAGAAGTTACGTACGCGAGAAGCACGTGGTCGGAGGTAGGCGGATGGGCAAGAACGCCGAGGGCACGCTCAAGGAGCGGCTCTCCGCGCTGCAGGCCGAGCAGCGGCGCGCGGAGCGCCGGCGCCGGGTCGTCATGATCAGCGCCTCGGTGGTGGTGGCGGCCGGGGTGGCCGCGGCGGGCACGGCGTTCGTGCTGGCCGACCGGGCCGGCCGGTCCCTGGACGAGGTCCAGGCGATCAACGTGAGCAGCCGCGTTCACACCGACAAGGCGGTCAGCTACCCGCAGGCCCCGCCGGTCGGCGGTGACCACGCGCCGGAGTGGCAGAACTGCGGCATC
>NZ_BMRC01000031.1:108720-109869 GCF_014648435.1 Nonomuraea spiralis | reverse complement strand
GCCGACCACCCGGCATCGTGCACACTCTTGGCCAGCCTCGTGCGCGCCAGCCCGCTCACCGCCAGGTCCTCCACGAACACCGCTTGGTTCTCGCGGATGATCTGTGTGGAGAGCTGGTGGTGGAACTCGCGGCGGGTGTCGGCGACCCGTGCGTGCGCCCGGGCGATCTTGTGCCGGGCCTTGTCGCGGTTCTTGCTGCCCTTCCCTTTCCGAGACAGGGCGCGTTGGGCTTTCTTCAGCCGTTTCTCCGCCCGGCGCAGGAAGCGGGGAGAGTTGATCTTCGTTCCGTCCGGTAGGACGGCGAAGTGCCCGAGCCCGAGGTCGATCCCGGTCTCGGCTTCGACGGCGGGCAGTGGTTGCACGGTGACCTCGACCACGAAGCTGGCGAAGTATCGGCCCGCCGCGTCCTTGATGACCGTGACCGAGGACGGGTCGGCAGGCAGGCCCCGTGACCAGCGCACCGCGACCTCGCCGATCTTCGGCAGGACGAGTTTCCCGTTCTGGCTCACCTTGAACCGGGCATTCCTGGTGAACCGGATCGCCTGCCGGTTGTCCTTGCGGGATCGGAACCGGGGCGGGGCGAGTTTCGGGCCCCTGCGCTTGCCTGACACCGATGCGAAGAAGTTCCGGAACGCCGTCGCGCAGTCGGCGAGCGCCTGCTGCAACACCACGGCTGACACCGTGCCCAGCCACGCCCGATCGGGGCGTTTCTTCGCCTCGGTGATGACCTGGCGCGACAGCTCAGCGTCGCTCACGAACGGGAACCCGTTCTCATGGGCGTCGTTGCGCATACGCAGTGCATCGTTGAACACCGTCCGGGCGCACCCGAACGCCCGGCCCAGCGCGATCCGCTGGGTGGGGGTCGGGTCGATCCGGTAGTTGTACCGCAACTGCACCCGATCATCATACGGTTGGGTTATGGCCGATTACAGCGATATCAGAACAGGCAGGCACTGTGTTTTCGTGCTCCACGCCCATTTGGTCTTCGTGACGAAGTTCCGGCATCGGGTGTTCACCGACGCGCACCTGACCCGCCTGGAAGAGATCATGCGGGCCGTCTGCGCCGACTTCGAGACCGGCCTGGCCGAGTTCAACGGCGAGAACAACCATGTCCACCTGCTGGTCAACTTCCCACCCAAGATCGCCCTA
>NZ_BMRC01000031.1:0-108710 GCF_014648435.1 Nonomuraea spiralis | reverse complement strand
CTGGTCAACAGCCTCAAAGGTGTGTCCTCGCGGCGGATGCGACAGGAGTTCCCCGAACTGGCCGCCCACTACTACCGGGCGAACAAGCTGTGGTCGGGATCCTATTTCGCCGGTTCGGTGGGCGGCGCGCCGATCAGTGTCCTGCGCCAGTACATCGAGCAGCAGAACCGGCCCGTCTGAGCGGGTGGACGCCGGTCCGCCTGGCGGCGAATCGGCTGCTCGTGCCCCGCTACGCGGGACGGTCGGCTTCACCCCCGGGCTGAAGCCCGGAGCACTGCCGACAATTCTGGTAGCTCAGGCGCCCGGGTAGTTGCCGCCGCCGTACGCGGCGTCGAGGGCGTCGTAGTCGGGGGTGAAGCCCTGCTTCGGGATGGCGTCGGCGAACACCACCTCACGCGGCCTCTTGTACGCCGCCAGCTCCCCTCTGACGTGCGCGACCAGGTCCTCCGCCGAAGCGGCGGCGTCCGGCCTGAGCACCACCACGGCCTTGACCGCCTGGTGCCAGGAGGGGTCGGGCACGCCGATCACCGCCGCGTCCGCGACGGCCGGGTGGGTCTTGAGCGCCCGCTCGACCTCGGCGGGGTAGACGTTCTCGGCGCCCGACTTGATCATGCGGAGGCGGGGGCCGATGAAGGTGATGGTGCCGTCGGGTTCGCGGCGGCCGAGGTCGCCGGTGTGATGCCAGCCGTACCGCGACTTCACCTCATTTAAGTCGGGCCGGGCGAAATATCCGGAAAAGAGGGTCTTGCCCCTTGCGCAGATCTCGCCCACCTCGCCCGCCGGCACCTCCACGCCCTCCGGATCCAGGATGCGCACCTGGACCAGCGGCGACGGCCGTCCCGCGAACCCCGCCCCGCCCTCGGCCAGCCCGAGGAAGGTGAGCATGCCGCCCACCTCGGTCTGCCCGTACCCGCCCATCTTCGAGCGGCACCAGGGCGAGTCGTCCACGGTGATCATGTCGTCCCACTCGGCGGAGTGGGCGACGAAGCGCAGCGAGGACAGGTCGTACTTGCCGCCCGCGTTCGCCGCCGCGACCGCGTCGATCATCGGCCCGAACAGGAACGCCTGCGTCACCCGTTCGGCGTCGACCAGCCGGCAGACCTCCTCGGCGTCGAAGGCGGGCGTGAACACGTTCGTGCCGCCGATCTGGAGGGTGGCCAGGCAGAACATCATCGTCCCGACGTGGAAGAGCGGCCCGTCGTTGAGGAAGGTGAAGCCCGGTTCCATCTGCCGTACGACGAGCAGCGTGGCGCTGTGGGCGACCAGGGCCGCGCTGCTGAGCAGGGCGGCGCAGGGCCGGCCGGCGAAGGCGGCGGTGTAGAGCGCGAGCACCGGCTCGGCATCGTCCACCTGCGGGAACTCCCTCGGCGAGCCACCCGCGACCAGCTCCTCGTACGCGCCGCCCGCGCGGACCCACGTCGCCTCGTCCGCCAGTTCGGCGGCCTGGTCGGAGGGCTCCCAGACGACGACCCTGGGCGCCAGGTCGGACAGGACGAAGCGCAGCTCGTCCCGTGACTGCCGCCAGTTGGCCGGGCACAGGACCGCGCCCAGGCGGGAGCAGGCCAGCAGCAGCTCCAGCACCGCGTACGAGTTCTGGCCGAGCCACATCACCCGGTCACCGGCGGCCACCCCGCGTCCGGCCAGGGCGTCGGCCAGCCGCGTCACGCGGGCGTCGAGCTCGGGGTAGGTGAGCCGCACGTCCCCGTCCACCACGGCGGTGACCTGGGGGCGGCTGCGGGCGTGGTCGGCGAGGACGTCGGACAGGGTCAGGCTGTGGATCATCGTCATCCTCCTGCGGGGGCGAAGGCCGGCATGACCTCGGCGGCGAAGAAACGCATGACCTGCTTCATGTCCTCCAGCGGCATGGGCCTGGTGCTGCCGAAGTCGCACAGGAGATCGGTGAAGCCGGCGTCCCTGAGCAACGAGATCTGCTCGATGACCCGGGCGGGGTCGCCGATGACCTCCAGTTGCTCCCAGCGGAAGTCCGGCGAGACCGAGCCGCCCTTGAGGTAGCGGTCCTGGTAGTACTCGAAACCCTGGGCGGCCTTGCCGGTCCTCGGGTCGATGGGGGCGCTGCGCTCGTTGAAGATGCGCGAGCGGTCGAACGACGCCTCGAACCTGGCCTGGTCCTCGCGGGCCCGTTCCAGGGTGGGGGCGACGTACACGCTGCGGGCCACCACGAGGTCCGCGCCCGCCGGGTGGCCGGCCCGCGCGGCCGTCTCCCGCCAGGTCTCGGCCGCCTTGACGACCTTGCGGAACGTGGCCGCGGGATCGGCCAGGACGGGCAGGCCGCGCTCGGCGTACATGGTGACGGTCTCGGGGGAGACGGCGGCCACGTGCAGCGGCGGATGGGGGGTCTGGAGCGGGCGCGGCGCGAGCGAGACCTCCGCGCCGGTCCGGTAGAACTTCCCCTCATGCTGGTACGACTCCCGCGTCCACAGCCCGAGGATCACCTCCAGCGCCTCGTTGAACCGGTCCCGCGCCTCGGCCAGGTCGATGCCGAAGCCCTCGAACTCGTAGCTCTGGTAACCCCGGCCGATGCCCAGGTCGAGCCGCCCGCCGGAGAGCACGTCCACCTGCGCGGCCTCCTCGGCCACGTGGATCGGGTTGTGCAGCGGCAACACCACGATGCCGGTGCCGAGCCTGATCCGGGAGGTGCGGGCGGCGGCGTGGGCGAGCATGGTGAACAGGTTGGGCACGACGCCGTAGTCGCGGAAGTGGTGCTCGGCCAGCCGTACCCCGTTGAAGCCCAGCTCCTCGGCCAGCTCGATGAGCTCCAGATGGTAGTCGTAGACGTCCTTGAAGCTCTGCCCGTCGAAGCGGTGGAAGAGGTGGAAGGTCGAGAACTTCATGCGGCGGCCTCTCAGCTGATAAACCAAGCGCTCGCTTGGGAGCGTATCACGCCGGATGCCGCTCCAGGACCCTCTCGGGCGCGGTCTCGCGCTGCCGCAACACCGGCGCGAGCAGGGTGAGCGCCACCAGGATCCCCGTGATCAGCGCGAACGCCGCCGGGTACGACACGCTGTCGGCCACCCATCCGGTCACCGCCGGTGCGGTCAGCCCCGACAGGTACGTGATCGTCGCGACCCCCGCGACCCCCTCGCCCGGCGTACGCCCCGCCCGCCCCGCCGCCGCGAACACCAGCGGTACGATGATCGCCACTCCCAGCCCGACCAGCGCGAACCCGGTGATGCCCAGCGCCGGCGTACGGGCCAGGACCACCAGCACGCCGCCCGCGACCGCCACGAGCCCGCCGGTCCGCACCGCCCGCGCGGGACCGGTCACCCGTACCACCCGGTCGCCCGCGAGCCGGGCCCCGGCCATGCAGAGCATGAAGATCGTGTATCCGGCGGCGGCGACCCCGGGCCCGGCGTCGGCCACGTTGGTGAGGTAGACCGCCGCCCAGTTCGAGCTGGCCCCCTCGGCGAACGTGCCGCAGAAGCCGACCAGCCCGATGGCCAGGATGCCGCGCCCGGGCAGCGCGAACCGGCGCGGCGCGGGCGCGTCGGCGGCCTGCGGGCCGTCGGGCAGCAGGCCGCGCCCGGCGATCGCGCCCAGGACCATCAGCGTGGCCGCGACGGCCCCGAGGTGCAGGCGGGCGTCGACGCCCGCCTGCGCGGCCAGGGTGCCGAGGCCGCCCGCCGCCAGGCTCCCGACGGCCCACATGCCGTGCAGGCCGGAGATGATCGGCTTGTTCAGGTGTCGTTCGAGCGTGACGCCGTGGGCGTTCATGACGACGTCGCACATGCCCGCCGTCGCGCCGTACAGCAGGAAGGTGGCGAACAGCCACACGGGGGCGGGGGCGAGCGCGGGCAGGGCGAGGCCGGCGCACCACAACGCGAGCAGCAGGCGCGTGCTGGCCCGGCTGCCGTACCGGTGGGCCAGCCGGCTGGCCAGCGGCATCCCGACGAACGCCCCGATCGACGGGCAGAGCAGCGCGAACCCGAGCAGGCCCGCGCTGAGGTGGACGTGCTCCTGGATCCACGGGATCCGGGTGGCCAGGCTGCCGGCGACGGCGCCGTGCGCGGCGAAGACGGCCGCGATGGCGCGGTGATGATTCATGAGCGGGAAACTATCAGGCAACCTTCCTGATGAAAAGACCTATCAGGGAGGCTTCCTGACTATTATGGGCGGCGTGAAGACCGCGACCCCGTCCATGGCCCGTGCGATCAACGATCGGCTCGCCCTCGACCTGCTGCTGGAGCACGGTCCGCTGACCGCCCCGCAGTTGCGCGAGCTGACCGGCCTGTCCCGGCCCACCGTCTCCGACCTGATCGAACGGCTCAAGGGCGGCGGCCTCATCGAGGAGGCAGGCGAATGCGGCGAGGACCGCCGCGGCCCCAACGCCCGCCTCTACGCGCTGGTCGCCGGCCGGGCCCACGTGGCCGGGGTCGACCTGCGGCGCACCGCGATCCACGTCACGGTCGCCGACCTGACCGGCCGCGTGGTCGGCTCGGCTGTCCGCGAGATCGCCGGCGACCTGGTCGGCCTGATCGAGGCGGCGGTCGCCGAGGCCGCCGCGGGCCGCCCGCTCGACAACGTGGTCATCGGCGCGCCCGGCCTGGTCAAGCCCAAGGACGGCGAGCTGACGGTGGCCAACGACGTGCCCGGGTGGCGGCCCGGCCTGGTGAGCGCCGTACGCGAGCGGCTGGGCGTGCCGGTCGTCCTGGAGAACGAGGTCAATCTGGCCGCCGTGGCCGAACTGCGTACCGGCGCGGCCCAGGGCAGCGACGACTTCGTACTGCTCTGGCTGGACGACGGCCTCGGCGCCGCGGTCGTCCTCGGCGGACGGCTGCGCCGCGGCGCGTCCGGCGGGGCGGGGGAGATCGGCTTCCTGGAGGTGGAGGGCACGGCGCTCTGCCTGCTGCTCCAGGCCGAGACCCGGCGCGAGGAGTGGGTGCGCCGGGTCGCCAAGGGCGCCTTCGCCTTCGTCACCCTGCTCGACCCCGGCCTGGTGGTGCTCGGCGGGGCCGTGGGCCACGAGGGCGGCGACGAACTGGCCGAGCAGGTCGCCGCCCGGCTGCGGGACCTGTCGCCCGCGCCCACCGAGGTCAGGGCCACCCGGGTCGAGGGCAACGCGGTGTTGCAGGGAGCCGTGCTGACGGCACTCGACGCGGCGCGGGACCACGTCTGGTGACCCGCGCCGCGGGGCTCACTGCTGTGCGACCGGCTCGCGCAGCGGGAGGCGTACCTCGAACCACGTCTCGCCCGGCACCGAACGCACCTTGATCTCGCCGCCGTGCCGTCCGGCCACGATGCGGTAGGAGATGTCCAGGCCGAGGCCGGTGCCCTCACCGACGCTCTTGGTGGTGAAGAACGGCTCGAAGATCCGGTCCTTGATCGCGTCGGGCACGCCGGGGCCGGTGTCGCCGATCTCGATGATGGCCTCGTCCTCGTCGTGGGCCGTGCGTACGGTCAGGGTGCCCTCGTCGCCCATGGCGTCGAGCGCGTTGTGGATGAGGTTCGTCCACACCTGGTTGAGCTCGCCGGCGTAGCAGGGGATGAGCGGCAGCGTGCGGTCGTAGTCGGTGACCACGCTGACGCCCGGCGCGATCTTGCCGCGGAAGATGGCGATCGTGCTGTCGAGCAGGTCGTGCACGTCGATCATCTGGAACGGCGCGCGGTCCATCTGCGAGTACTGCTTGGCCGAGCGGATCAGCGAAGTGATGCGCTCGGTGGCCTCGGTGACCTCGTTCAGCATCTGCGAGATCTCGATGGCCTCGGCCAGCCAGTGGAGCGCGGCCGGGGTGTGCTCCTCGCCCACCTTGCCGCGGATCTTCTGCAGGTACTCGGCGCTGAACCCGGCGTTGACCAGCGCGGGGGCCAGCTCCCACGCGTCCTCGACGCCGACCTCCTCAAGCGCGTCGCCCAGCTCGTCCTCGGCGTCGGAGATCTCCAGCGGCGAGCGCTGCGGCTGGTTGCCCAGGTTGCTCGTGCACGCCTCCTGCGCCTCGATCAGCGTGCGCAGCTTCTCCGGCGGGATGCCGTCCTCGGCGAGCTGGGCGAGCTGGATGCGGGACGCCTTGATCAGCGAGCGCAGCTCGCTCACCGCGCGCACGGCCGCCGCGGCCGGGTTGTTGAGCTCGTGCGTGAGCCCGGCCGTGATCGTGCCGAGCGCGGTCAGCCGCTGCCGCCGGTCGATGATCTCCCGCTGCATGCGCCCGCCCGACATCATGCCGTCGAGCAGGTGCATCGCCATCGGGAACCACTCGGCCACGATGTAGGCGAACTTCTTGGCCGGCAGCAGGAAGATCCGCGAGGGCGCGGTCGCGCGCAACGTGTGCTGGTACGTCTCCGGCGCCCGGTCGCCCAGGTACGCCGAGGTGGCGCCGCCGTAGACGCCCGGCTGGGAGGCGCGCGGCATGGCGACGGTGCCGGCGCTGACCGTCTCGTTGATCATCTGCACCTCGCCCTCCAGCAGCACGGCGAAGCACTCGGCCGGCTCGCCCTGCCGGACGATGTCCTCGTCCTGGGCGAAGGCGCGTACCCGGCCGCTGGTGGCGAGTTTGGTGAGCTGCTCGTCGGTCAGCCGCTCGAACAGGAAGAGCTTGCGTAGTTCGTCGATGTCGACGGCGGTCTCGGTCATTGCTTCTCCAGGTAACGATGCACCAGCGCGACGGCCATCGCGCCCTCACCGACGGCCGAGGCCACCCTCTTGATCGACTCGGCCCGTACGTCTCCGGCGGCCATCACGCCCGGCACGTTGGTCTCCAGGTAGTAGGGCTCGCGGCGCAGCGTCCAGTTGCGCGGCCGCCGCCCGCCCTGCACCAGGTCGGGCCCGGTCAGCACGAACCCCTTCGCGTCCCGCTCGATCGTCTCGCCCAGCCACGACGTGTACGGCTCGGCCCCGATGAACACGAACAGGTACTGGGCGTCGACCGTGCGCTCCTCGCCCTTGGTCGACAACGTGATGCGTTCGAGGTGGCTGTCACCGGCGCCGGCGACGACCTCGGTCAGGAGGTGGACCTCGATGTTGCCGAGCGCGTGGATCTGCTCGATGAGGTAGTGGGACATGGACTTCTCCAAACCATCACTCCTCACCAACAAATGGACCTTGCTCGCGAATCCCGCCAGGTAGACGGCCGCCTGCCCCGCCGAATTGGCCGCGCCGACGATGTAGACCTCGTTGTCCTTGCACGCGGGCGCCTCGGTCAGCGCGGCGCCGTAGAAGACGCCCCTGCCGACGAACTCGTCGAGGCCGGGCGCCTCCAGCCGGCGGTAGGTGACGCCGGTGGCCAGGATGACCGCGTGGGCGGCGATCTCCCCGCCGTCCTTGAACCCGATCACCCGCGCCTGGCCGCGCGGCTCCAGATGGGTGACCTTGCGCGCGCTCAGCAGCTCGGCCCCGAACTTCAGCGCCTGCCGGCGGGCCCGGTCGGCGAGCTGCTGCCCGGACACGCCGTCGGGGAAGCCCAGGTAGTTCTCGATCCTGGAGCTCTGGCCGGCCTGGCCGCCCGAGGCGTGCGCCTCGACCAGCACCGTCTTCAGGCCCTCCGAGGCGCCGTAGACCGCCGCGCCGAGGCCCGCGGGCCCGCCGCCGACCACGATCAGGTCGTAGAAGTCGGTGGCCGGCGTGGTGGACAGGCCGACGGCCGTGGCCAGCGTGGCGTGGTCGGGGGACTCCAGCGTGGTGCCGTCCTCGGTGACGACCAGCGGCAGGTGACAACCCTCGCCCGCGGCCTTCACCAGCTGCGCGCCCTCGGGGTCCTCGGCCAGCATCCACTGGTACGGCACATGGTTGCGGGCCAGGAAGTCACGTACCTGGTAGGAACGCGCCGACCACCGGTCGCCCACCACGCGCAACTCAGGACGAGCCGTACGGTCGGTCCGCATCCAGGCGTCGAGCTGGCCGTCGATCACCGGGTAGAACTTCTCGTCCGGCGGGTCCCACGGCTTGAGCAGATAGTGGTCGAGGTCGACCACGTTGATCGCCTGGATCGCGGCGTCGGTGTCGGCATAGGCGGTCAGCAACACCCGGCGCGCGTACGGATACATGTCCATGGCGGCCTCCAGGAACTGCACGCCGTTCATCTGGGGCATCCGGTAGTCGGCCAGGATCGCCGCCACCTCGTCCCCGCGCAGCCGCATCTCCTTGACCGCCTCGATGCCGTCGTGGGCCGTCTCGGCGCGGACAATCCTGTACTCCTGGCCGTACCGGCGCCGGAGGTCACGGGCCACCGCCCGGGACACCCCCGGATCGTCGTCGACCGTCACGATGACCGGCTTGTCCATTCCCCTACCTTCTCCCCAATGGTCCCTAAGGGAAGGATGTCATGCACGCACGGGTGTGGAAGCACTCGCTCATATCATGGTCCGATGAGCACCCGCGAGCGCATCGTCGACGCCGCCGAGCAGGCCATTCGCGAGTTCGGCATCTCCGGCGCGACAACCAAGCGCATCGCACGGGCGGCCGGCTGCTCCGAGGCCCTGCTCTACAAGCACTTCGACGGCAAGGAAGCCCTCTTCCTCGCGGTGCTGCTCGAACGTATGCCCGCGCTCGCCCCCGCGCTGGCCCGGCTGCGGCTGGCCGCCGGTCAGGGCGACCTGGCGGCCGACCTGACCCGGTTCGTCCTGGCCGCGCTGGAGTTCTACACCAGGGCCGCCACGATCGCCTCCGGCATGCTGGCCGACCCCTCGCTGCTGGCCAGGTTCAGGCACATGCTGGCCACCACGAACACCGGCCCCCACATGCCGATCCTGTCGCTGGCCGAGATCCTGGCCGCCGAGCGGCGCGCGGGCCGCACCGACCCGGGCCTCGATCCCGGCGCGGCGGCCTCCCTGCTGATGGGCGCCTGCTACCACCGGGCCAACCTGTCCTACTTCGTCGACCCGCCCGACAAGGACGAGGACTGGGCGGCCGGCGTCGTCGCCGCCGTGCTCAGGCGATGACCCGGCTGTGGCCGCCGTCGACCAGCATCGAGACCCCGTTCACGTACGAGGCCCGCTCGCTGGCCAGGAACGCGATCACGTCCCCGACCTCCTCGGCCTGACCGACGCGCCCGACGGGCACGGCCCGGCCGCGCGCCGCCACGACGTCGTCGCCGCCGGACATCCCGCGCAGTCGCTCGGTGTCGATCGGCCCCGGCAGCACGTTGTTGACCAGCACGCCGTCGCCGCCCACCTCGCGGGCCAGCGTGCGCACGATCCCGGCGACGGCCGGGCGCATGGCGTTGGACAGCGCGAGCCCGTCGATCGCCTCGCGGACCGACGAGCTGGTGACGGTGACGACCCGGCCCCAGCCGCGTGAGCGCATCTCGGGCAGCACCGCCTGGATCAGCCGGACCGTGCCGAGCAGGTTGCGCTGCACCGCGACGTCCCAGTCCTTGAGGTCGACCTCGTCGGAGCGGCCCGTGGGAGGGCCGCCCGCGTTGGCCACCAGGATGTCGACCGGGCCGAGCACGTCGCGGGTCTCCTCGACCACGCGCTGAGCCGCGGTCGGGTCCTCCACGTCGGCCAGTACGGCGTGCACCACGCCGCCGAACTGCTGCAGCTCCACCACGGCGTCCGCGAGCCGTTCGGGGTCGCGGGCGCTGACGCACACGTCGCAGCCCTCGCGCGCGAGGCTCTTGGCGGCGGCCAGGCCGATGCCCGCGCTGCCACCGGTGACCAGGGCGACCTTGCCCGAGATGCCGAGATCCATAAGGCGACTATAGTGACGGGCCGATCAACTCGGCCGCACCCGGGCCAGCTTGTCCGGATTGGACAAGCCGTAGAGCTCCTGGATCCGGCCGTCGCGCACGTCGAGGGCGATGAGCTGGTCGTGGCCCCCCACGCGCGTCCACAGCGCCGGACGGCCGTTGACCTCGACGAGGCGCGCCTGGCTGAAGTCGTAGCGGGAGATCAGGCCGCCGATGAAGCCGCTCACCTTGCGCCGGCCGAAGATCGGGCGCAGGGCGGCCCTGACCTTGCCGCCGCCGTCGTTCCACAGGACGACGTCCTCGTGCAGCAGGTCGGTCAGCGCGTCGAGGTCGCCGCCGCCCGCCGCCTCCATGAACTTCGTCAGCAGCCTGGTGTGGTCCTCGTTCGTCGGGCTGAACCTGTCGCGGCCCTGCGACAGCCGGGTCGAGGCCCGGTGGTGCATCTGCCGGGCGTTGGCCACCGACGAGCCGACGATCTCGGCGATCTGGTCGTACGGCAGCTCGAACGCCTCCCTGAGCACGAACACCGCCCGCTCGGGCGGCGACAGCCGCTCCATCATGTGCAGGGTCGCGTACGACATGGTGTCGCGCAGCTCGGCCGTGTCCAGCGGCCCCGCGTCGCCCGTCGCGACCGGCTCGGGCAACCACGGCCCGGTGTACGCCTCCCGCCTGACCCGGGCCGAGCGGAGCTGGTCGAGGGCCAGGCGCGAGACCACGGTCAGCAGGAACGCCCGCGGCTCCCTGACCGCGCTGCGGTCCGTGCCCTCCCACCGCAGCCACGCCTCCTGAACGACGTCCTCGGCGTCCCACATGCTGCCGAGCAGGCGGTAGGCCAGGCCCAGCAACATCGGCCGATATTCCTCGAAGTCCACGTCCGGCATCATGCCTCCTCAGCCGGGGGGCCCGCGTGCCGGGGTCGCCGGTCGGCGCTTGGCAATGTCATGGGAGGCGTGATGAGCTGGAGGCGTGGCGAGAAATCTGATCCTGTCAGGAGGACTCTTCCACGACTTCGCCGCCACGTCGGCCGTGCTCGCCGACGTGCTGGCCGAGGTGGGCGTCGAGTCCGAGATCACCGAGGACATCGCGGGCGCGCTGGGCGAGGCGCCGGAGGTGCAGCTCATCACCGTCAACGCGCTGCGCTGGCAGATGGGCCAGGACCGCTTCGCCGGTCTGCGCGACGGGCGGCGCTTCGAGCTGCCCGCACAGGCCCGCACCACGCTCCTCGACCACCTCGACCGGGGTGGCGGCCTGCTGTGCATGCACACGGCCGCCATCTGCTTCGACGACTGGCAGGGCTGGCCGCGCGTCCTCGGCGGGCGCTGGAGCTGGCTCAAGTCCTCCCATCCGCCCCTCGGCTGGACCGGCGTGCGGGTGCACGGCGACGCGCACCCGATCGTGGAGGGCCTGCGCGACTTCGACGTGGTGGACGAGGTCTACAGCGACCTCGACGTGCTGCCGGACGTACGGCCGCTGGCCTCCTCCCACGGCCAGCCGCTCGTCTGGGCGCGTCCGGTGCGCCGCGGCCGGGTGGTCTACGACGCGCTGGGGCACGACACCAGGTCCTATGACAACGAGATCCATCGCACGCTGCTCCAGCGGGCCGCGTTGTGGCTGCTGAAACGGCCGGTGGGCGTCACCGGCTGAGGGCGTCCGATCCGTACAAGACCTGACGGCCGCCGTCCGGGCACGATGGCCACATGAACGTGAACCTTCAGGCGGTCGCCGGCTTCATGGCCACGCACGCCCGGATCCTGGACCGGCGCCGCTTCCACCTGCTCCTGGGGGAGACCGGCCCGGCCCCGGTGCTCGACGCCCTCGACGCCTACCGCAACCCCGACGGCGGTTACGGCTGGGGCCTGGAGCCCGACCTGCGCGCGCCGGAGAGCCAGCCGGGCGCGGCGCTGCACGCCTTCGAGGTGCTGGAGGAGATCGCCCCCGAGACCGCGCCGCAGGCCGTCGCGCTGTGCGACTGGTTGGAGTCGGTCACGCTGCCCGACGGCGGGTTGCCGTTCGCGCTGCCGCTCTCCCTGGCCGACGGCACCGCGCCCTGGTGGGCGGGCGCGGCCACGACCACCTCGTCCCTCCAGATCACGGCCATCTCCGCGGCGGCGGCCCTCGGCGTGGCCGCCCACGACCCGGCCGTGGCCGCGCACCCGTGGCTGGAGCGGGCCACCCGTTACTGCCTCGACGCGATCGAAGCGCTGGAGGAACGGCCGCACGCGTACGTGCTCTCCTTCGCCGTGCGCTTCCTGGACGCCGTCCACGACACGCACCCCGAGGCCGCCGGGCTGCTCAGGCGGCTGGCGGCCGACATCCCGGACGACGGGCGGGTACCCGTGGAGGGCGGCACCGAGGAGGAGCGGCTGCACCCCCTCGACTTCGCGCCGTACCCGGGGCGGCCGGCGCGTGAGCTGTTCGCGCCCGAGGTGATCGCCGCGGACCTCGAACGGCTGGCCGGGACGCAGCAGGACGACGGCGGCTGGGTCGTGGACTACGCCCGGATCTCGCCCGCCGGCGCGCTCGAATGGCGGGGGGCGGCCACCGTGCGGGCGGTCCAGATCCTGCGCGGGAACGGCCTGCTCTGACCGCTAGCGCGGCCCCAGCCGGCGGGCCGACTCCGACTCCTGGGCCATCCGGCGCAGCGTGTCGAACGCCTTGCCGTACAACACCGTGCCGAGCACCAGGGCCTCCACCGCCGCGTCGCGCGGCCCGTCGAAGGGGATGGTGTCCATCTCGACCTCGGTCACCAGCTTCCCGACGGCCTCGACGTACGGCGCGAGGTCCACGTGCAGGCCGAGCTGGCGCATCCGGACCAGCGTCTGGGCCAGTTCGTCGCGGGTGGGGGCGTCCTCGGCGACGGTCCAGCCGAGCTCGCCGAGCAGGTGGTCCACCTCGGCCCGCGCGGTCCGCCACTCCTCGTCCTGCTCGGGCTCGACGACCGGGCCGAGCGCGTAGTGCGCGATCCCCAGCATGTGGTGCATGGGGAGCGTCTCGTCCTCGACGGCGGCGATGACCGTCTTGATGGCGGCCACGGGGAGCCTGCCCACCTCCAGGAGGGCCCGGATCAGGCGGAGCCTGCGCAGGTGGGAGTCGTCGTACTCGGCGCGGGTCGCGGCGGTCTGCTCGCCTTGGTGCAGCATGCCCTCACGGAGGTAGTACTTGATCGTGGGGATGGCGACACCCGAACGGGCGCTCAGTTCTGAGATGCGCATCGATAGATAATAGCGCTATCCAGAGCGGGCGACATGGCGGGCCGCGCTCACCACCTCCTGGACGTCGGCCTGCCGGTTCCAGAGGAAGACCACCTCCAGCGGCGGCACGTCCTCCTTGATCGGCACGAACGCGAGCTCGTCCGGGACGGTGATGCCCTCGTGCACGCACAGGGTGTAGCCGACTCCCGCGCCCACCATGTCGATGACCAGGTCATGGGTGGCGGCGGCCGGGCCGAGCCGGGGATGCAGGCGATGCCGGACGAACCCCTCCAGGAACCGCCGGGCCCCGGCGACCGCGTCGGACTCCGGCATGATCAGCGGCTCGGCCGCCAGGTCCGCCAGCGACAACGTCTCGTGCGCGGCCAGGGGGTGGTCGCGGGGGAGCAACGCGCGTACGGGGAAGCGGTGGACGAGCATGCGGGCCACGCCCCTGGGCAGCGAGCCGGGAGCGTAGCCGAGGCCGGCCTGGAGCGTGCCGTCGGCGATGGAGATCATCTGCTCGGCCGTGCTCATCGGCGCGATCCGCACCGGCACGTTCTGGAGCTGGCACAGCAGGCGGGCGGCCACGTCGGCCAGCCCGTCGGCCACGCCCAGCCGGGCCGTGCGTCCCTTGCTCCTGGCGGCGGTCACGGCCCGCTCGTACGCGTCGAGCGCGACCGTGGCACGGGCCAGGAACGCCTCGCCGGCCTCGGTGAGGCGTACGCCGCTGGACGAGCGGCTGAACAGCTCGACGCCGACCTCCTTCTCCAGCGCCCTGAGCTGTTCCGACAGCGTGGGCTGCGCGATGTGCAGCGCGGCCGCGGCCCGGCGCAGGCTGCCGGCGCGCGCGATCGCCATCGCGTACCTGACGTAGCGTAGATCCATCTCTCACCTCGGGGTGATGATGATGGGCTATCGGATGAGCGCATCTCCGTATTACAAGACGGGACAGCCTCCGTGAAGACATCGAGTCACGGTTTATGCCTTCTCGCTGGTCAGGACTTCGCGCAGGCGGGCGGAAAAGCCCTTCGGCCGCAGAACGCCGCCGTTGTGGCCACCCGGAAACCCGGCGTACGGAACCCCCAGCTCCGCCGCCAGCAGCACCCCGCAACGGTACGGCATGATCGGCCCGCTGTTCACCCCCACGGCGGGCACGACGCGGCCGGCGGCGGACCTGAGCGCGTCCAGGTCCAGCCGGTGGCGGCGCACGGCGGGGGCGTCGTGGGTCAGGAAGAACTCCAGGTTGGCCTGCCGCTCCCGGCTCGGACGGGGCAGGACGACGTCCTCCTCGCGGTCGGCGGGGTCGATGCCCGCGACGACCAGGAACTTGGCCAGCGCGGCGAACGTCCCCTCCGCCGCGAACGTCTCCTCCACCTCGCGCTGCGCCGCGTCGGCCGCCGCCCGTTCGGCCTCGGGGAGCACCTGGACGGCGGGCGGCTCGTGGGCGACCAGCAGGCGTACCTGGCCGGGGTGGCGGGCGAGGTGTTCCAGGGCGATCAGCGCGCCGATGCTGCTGCCGTAGACGCGGGCGGGCTCGGTGGTTAGCGCGGCCAGCAGGTGGTGGACGTCCTCGGCGTGGGTGGCGAGGGTGATCGGCTGCGCGGGGTCGTCGATCGTGCTGGCGGACAGGCCGCGCCGGTCGTAGGTGAGCACGGTGTAGCGGTCGGCCAGCCCGTCGGCGAGGGCCGCGTTCGCCCGCGCGTCGCCGTCGCCGCCCGCGACGACCAGCAGGAGCGGGCCGGTGCCGCGCAGCTCGTAGTGGAGGCGGGCGCCGGGGACCTTCAGCATGCTCGTCCTCGATTCCGTCGGGATCACGACGCGGCACGATATCGGAGCCCGGGGCCCTCGGCGTGGTTCGCCAAGCAAGCGCTTGTCTTTCGGTGGTTCGCCGGGTTACCGTGATCGCCGACCGGACCTGGAAGGGGGCGGGCATGCAGTCCTTCGCCGGGTGCGCGGCCGTGGCCGGGATCGGGATGACCACCCTGAGCAGGCGGTCGGGGCGTACCGAGCTGGAGCTGGCGGCGCAGGCGTGCCGGGCCGCGTGCGCGGACGCGGGCATCGCGCCGGGCGAGGTGGACGGGCTGCTCAGCTACCACATGAACGACTCGGCGCCGGTCGTCCAGGTCGCCCGCGCGCTGGGCGTCGAGCGGCTGCGCTGGCACAACGACATCGCCGGCGGCGGGACGCAGGCGGCGTCCGTGCTAGGGGACGCGGCGATGCTGGTCCACGCCGGCCTGGCCCGCAACGTCCTGGTCTTCCGGGCGCTCAACGGGCGTTCCGGCACGCGCATGAACACCGCCTCCACCGGCCCCCTGGAACACCACACCTACGGCCTGGCCGGCCCGATCCCGCTGTTCGCCATGGCCGCCACCCGCTACCTGCACGACACCGGCCTGACCGCCGAACACCTGCACGCCGTGGTCGCCCAGTCCAGGTCGAACGCCGCGACCAACCCCCGGGCCCTGCGCCGCGAGCCGCTGGAACTGGCCGCCTACCTGGACAAACCGTACGTCTGCACGCCTCTGCGTACCGCCGACTGCTGCCAGGAGACCGACGGCGCGTGCGCGCTGGTGGTGAGCGGCGTCCTGGACGGGCCACGCATCCGGGCGGTCGTCCGCGGGGGCGGGCCGGGGTGCTCGTCGATGGACCGCTCGCCCGACGTGACCGCGGTCTTCTCGGCGTACGTCGCGCCCATGTTGTGGGCGGCCTCCGGCATGCGGCCCTCGGACGTCGAGGCGGCGCTGCTCTACGACGCCTACTCGTGGCTGGTGCCCAGGCAACTGGAGGACTTCGGGCTGGCGGCGCGGGCGGACCTGGGGGCGTACCTGCTGGAACGGCGGCACGCCTGGGTCAACCCGCACGGCGGCCTGCTGTCCGAGGGGTACGTGCACGGGCTCAACAACGTGGCCCAGGCGGTGCGGGAACTGCGTGCCGGGCGGGAGACGGCCCTGGTGACGGGCTTCGGCGGCAGCTACGGCAGCGCGGCCCTGCTCACCCGGTGAGCCCTCCCGAAGGGCCGTCCGTGAACGCTGAAGGGCTCTCGGTGAACGCCGAAGGGCTCTCGGTGAAGGCGGCGTGCGAGGCCCGGCCGTCGTCGCCGGGCAGCGCCTCCCTGGCCGCCAGCCAGGCTGCCGCGCCCGCCGCGTCGCGGGCCGTCGTCACGCGCTCGCCGGCCAGCCGCGTCAGCACGGCCCGGCGCACCGGCCCCTCGCTGGTCAGCACGCTGCCGGCCAGCACGACGTCCCCCGCGACGTGCACCCGGCGCAGGGTGGCCACCAGGCGGTCGGCGGCCTCGTCCGCGACCTTGAGCGCCATCGGGTCGCCGGCCTCGGCCGCCTCGCTGACCAGGGCGGACAGGGCGGCGAGCCGCATGTGATCGGCCTGCGCCAGGCGTACGAGCCGGTCGGCGACCGCGCGCGGCGACCCGGGCCGCTCCTCGCCCAGGAAGTGCTCCACCACGAGCGCGGTCAGGCTTCCCGGCGCGTACGTCGCGCCCTGGTCGAGGGAGGCGACCACGGCCTTGGCGGCGGCGCGGCCGATCCAGAAGCCCGAGCCCTCGTCGCCCAGCAGCCAGCCCAGCCCGTCGGCGATCGTGTGGATGCGGTGGCCGGTGACCCTGGCCGCGACCGCGCCGGTGCCCGACAGCAGCAGCGAGCCGTCGGGCTCGGGCGTGCCGGCGGCGTACGCCACGGCCACGTCGCGTTCGATGCGGGGCCCGTCCTGGACGCCGTGCGCGGCCCACACCCGGGCCAGCTCGGGGACCAGCGTCTCGACCTGGCCCGCGACCCCGGCCAGCGAGGCCACGACCTGGCCGCCGTCATATGACCCCAGCGCGTGGCCGAGCGCCGTCCCGATCGCCGCGACGGCCTTGTCCAGACCGTGGGCCGAGGGATTCCCCGCACCGGCCCGCGCGTAGCCCACCCGGGTCCCGTCGAGGGTGTGGACGGACACGCGGGTCGAGGTGGCACCCGCGTCTACACCGACCACCAGCGATTTCGTCACGGTCAAATTCTGGGGGTTGACGCGACCGAGAAGCAAGAATAATTTTCGCCAGAAGGCCGGGTATTCGGAAGGAATATTCGTGACTTCAGGAGCGCTCGGGCGCGTCGAAACGGAACTGCCCGGTTTGCCGGAGGCGTTGCGCAGGGTCGGCGAGGTGATCCTCGGTGACCCCGCCGAGGCCGCGCGGTCGACCATCATCGCGCTGGCCGAGCGGGCGGGCAGCTCGCCCGCCACCGTGACCAGGTTCTGCCGGGCCTTCGGCTTCTCCGGCTACGCCGAGCTGCGGGTCGCCCTCGCCACGGAGACCGGCAGGGCCGCGCAGGCCGGCTGGGGCGCGGGCGTCGGCCACGAGATCGGCCCGGACGACCCGCTCGACTCGGCCATCGAGGTGATGGCCGCCGCCGACGCCAGGCTCATCCAGGACACCGCCGCACAGCTCGACCTCGCGGTCGTCGCCCAGGTCGCCGACGCCATCGTCAGAGCCCGCCGGGTGCTCCTGATAGGCGTCTCCACCAGCGGGAACGTAGCCACCATGCTCGAAGGCAGGCTGCGCCGCATCGGCGTACCCGGCTGGAGCGCGGGCGACGCGCACGTGGCCCTGTCGGAGGCGGCGCTGCTCGGCGCGGACGACATCGCCATCGGCATCAGCCATCGGGGCCGTACCCGCGAGGTCATGGAGGCGCTGGCCGAGGCGGGCAGCCACGGCGCCACCACGGTCGCGGTCACCTCCTTCGCCCGCTCGCCGCTGGCCGAGCTGGCCGACCTGGTGCTGACGACGGCCAGCAGGGAGACCACGTTCAGGCTGGGCGGGCTGGCGGCCGTGCACTCGCAGCTCTTCGTGCTCGACGCCGTCTACGTGGCCGTCGCGCAGCGCACCTACGAGCGCACCAACGAGGCGTTCGAGCTCACGATCAGCGCCGTGGAGAGCCACCGGGTGGAAAGAGGCTGAATGACGTACGCAACCAAGGTGCTCGCGCTCGCCGCGCAGGTCGCCGAGAGCCAGGCCGGGCCGGTGCGCCGGGCCGCCGCGCTGATCGTGGCCGCGCTGCGGGCCGGCGGGGTGGTCAACGCGTTCGGGTCGGGGCACTCCGAGGCCATCGCCATGGAGATCGCCGGGCGGGCCGGCGGCCTCGTGCCCAGCAACCGCCTCTCGCCGCGCGACCTCGTCCTGTTCGGCGGCCGGCCGCCGAGCGTGCTCACCCCCGAGCTCGAACGCGACCCGGCCGTCGCCCACGAGATCTACGACCTGGCCCCCGTCGAGCCGCAGGACGTGTTCGTCCTGGTCTCCAGCTCGGGCGTGAACGGCACGGTCGTCGAGCTGGCCAGGCTGGTCAAGGAGCGCGGCCACCCGCTCGTCGCGATCACGTCGGTCGCGCACAGCACCCGCATGACCTCGCGCCACCCCTCGGGCGACAAGCTCATGGACCTGGCCGACGTCGTGCTCGACAACGGCTCCCCGTACGGGGACGCCGTCCTCGACCTGCCGGACGGCGGCACGTACGGCGCGGTCTCCACGGTCACCTCGGCGCTGCTCGCGCAGATGGTGGTCACCGAGGCGGTGGAGGAGCTCGTCGCCCTGGGCGAGCGGCCCCCCATCTACCTGTCGGTCAACGTGACCGGCGGCGACGAGCACAACAAGGCACTGGAGAGCCGCTACGCAGGGCGCATCCGACGAGGATCATGAAAATTTAGGAGCCATCAATGCCTGACACCCCCCATATCAGCCGGCGTGAACTCCTGCGCGGGGCGGCCCTCGTGCCCGTGGCCGGGGCGCTGGCCGCCTGTGCCACCCCCGTCGCCAAGCCCACGGCCACCGCGTCCTCCGCGCCGGTGGCGACCAGCGCGGCCAACCCGTTCGGCGTCGCGGACGGCAAGCCGCTGGAGGTGTGGATCTTCGACGGCGGGTTCGGCCAGGACTACGCCAAGACCATCCACGAGCCCCTGTTCACGACGAAGTACCCGAAGAGCGAGATCAAGCACAACGCGACCAAGGAGATCACCAAGGTCCTCCAGCCGCGCTTCGCCGGCGGCAACCCGCCCGAGGTGATCGACAACTCCGGCGCCAACTTCATGGACTTCGGCGCCCTGTCCCAGGACGGCCAGCTCCAGGACCTCACCGCGCTGCTCGACGCGCCGAGCTGGGACGACCCCGCCGTCAAGGTCAGGGACACGATCGACCCGTCGGTCATCGAGATCGGCACCTACGACGGCAAGTTCAGCGTGCTGGGTTACGTGAACTACATCCACGGCATCTGGTACTCACAGAAGGTGTTCAGGGAGAACGGCTGGGAGATCCCCAAGACCTGGGACGAGTTCACCAAGCTCTGCGAGACGATCAAGAAGTCCGGCAAGATGGCGCCCTTCACGTACGCGGGCAAGTTCCCGCAGTACCTGTACGAGCCGCTGCTGACCATGGCCGCCAAGATCGGCGGCAACGAGGTGCTGGTCAACATCGACAACCTGGAGGACGGCGCCTGGACCACCGAGGCCATGAAGACGGCCGCCACGGCCTGGGCCGAGGTGGGCGCCAAGTACCTCATGGAGGGCACGACCGGCCTCGACCACGTGCAGACCCAGACGGCCCAGAACAAGTACAAGGTGGCCATGCTGCCGTCCGGGTCGTGGCTGGAGAACGAGCAGAAGAGCACCACCCCGCCCGACTTCGAGTACGGCATGTTCCCGATCCCCGACGTCACCGGCTCGGACAAGATGCCGTACGGCACCCTGCACACCCAGCCCGGCGAGAACTTCATGGTCTCGGCCAAGAGCCCCAACCCGCAGGCGGGCATCGAGTACCTGCGCGGCATGTTGTCGAAGAAGGCGGCCGGCGACTTCAGCGAGATGGTCAAGACGGTGACCGCGGTCAAGGGCGCGACCGAGGGCCGTACGATCTCGCCCGGCGTCACCAGCGCCTCCAAGGCCGTCGCCGACGCGGGCGCCAACACCCTCTACTACCGCTGGAACACCTGGTACGGCCAGCTCAAGGACGAGGGCATCGCGGCCACCGGCGAGCTGATGTCCGGCGGCCTGACCCCGGAGAAGTACCTGGAGCGCCTGCAGAAGAAGGCCGACGAGATCAAGAACGACTCCTCCATCAAGAAGTACAAGCGCTGATGTTGTTCAACAGGTATCGCCGCGGGCTGTTCATCACCGCGTTCCTGGCAGCCCCGGTGATCCTCTACCTCGTCTACGTCATCTCGCCGCTGCTCCAGGCGTTCCGGATCGCGATGACCGACTGGCGCGGTGTGACGGCGACGCCCGGCTTCGTCGGGCTGGACAACTTCGTCCGGCTGTTCAAGGACGGCATCTTCTGGAAGGCCGTCACCCACAACGGCCTGCTGCTCGTCCTGCTGCCGCTGCTCACGATCGTGATCGCGCTGTTCTTCGCCTTCCTGCTCAACGTGGGCGGGCGCAAGGGCTCCTCGGGCATCGCGGGCTCGAAGTTCTACCGTGTGGTGTTCTTCTTCCCGCAGGTCCTGGCCGTGGCCGTGGTGGGGGTGCTGTTCCAGCAGGTGTTCCGGCCCGACGGCAGCGGCATGCTGAACGGGCCGCTGATCGCGCTCGGCGCCAAGCCGGTCGGCTTCCTGTCGGACCCGGACGTCGCCTTCTGGTCGGTGCTCGGCGTACTGGTCTGGCAGGCGGTCGGCTTCTACGTCGTGCTGTTCTCGGCGGGGCTGGCCTCCATCCCGCGTGACATGTTCGAGGCGGCGCAGATCGACGGTGCGAGCCGGTTCAGCCTGTTCTTCCGCATCACGCTGCCGCTGCTGTGGGACACGATCCAGGTGGCCTGGGTCTACCTCGGCATCCTGGCGCTCGACGCGTTCGCGATCGTGTGGGTGATGACCGACCAGCACGGCGGACCCGACTGGTCGACCACCGTCATGGCCGCCGAGATCTACCGCAACGCCTTCCAGTACTTCCGCTTCGGGTACGCCTCGGCGCTGGGCGTCATGATGTTCTTCTTCACCGTCGGCTTCGCCATCCTCTCGCTGCGCCTGTCGCGCCGCGAACGAATCGAGTACTAGATGACAACGACGACCTCGTGGACGGTGGCGAACTCCCGCAAACTGGCCCGCCAGGAGCGCCGGCGGCGGCTCGGGCCGATGGCCGCGCTGTCCCACGTCGCGCTCCTGGTGTGGACGGTGCTCGTGGTGGTGCCGATCCTGTGGACCTTCCTGGCCTCGGTGAAGAGCGAGGACGAGATCTTCGGCGAGGCGTGGGGCCTGCCGGCCAAGCTCAACTGGGACAACTTCGCCCGGGCCTGGGAACAGGCGCACATCGGGCAGTACATGCTCAACAGCGTCATCGTGGTCGCCTTCAGCGTGTCCGGGACGATGCTGCTCGGCTCGATGGCCGCGTACGTGCTGGCGCGTTATCCCTTCCGCGCCAACCGGCCGATCTACTTCCTGTTCGTGTCCGGGCTGGCCTTCCCCGTCTACCTGAAGCTGACGCCGCTGTTCTTCGTCGTGCAGAACATGGGGGCCGTGCCGCTGGTGGGGCCGTACATCGGGTTGAACACGCACGCGGGGCTGGTGCTGGTCTACATCGCGTACTCGATGCCGTTCACGGTGTTCTTCCTGACCGCGTTCTTCCGTACGCTGCCGACGGCGGTGGGGGAGGCGGCCATGGTGGACGGCGCGTCGCACACCCGGGTCTTCTTCCAGATCATGTTGCCGATGGCCAAGCCGGGCATCATCAGCATCACGATCTTCAACGTGCTCGGGCAGTGGAACCAGTACCAGCTTCCGCTGGTGTTGCTCCAGGATCGAGACAAATGGGTGCTCACTCAGGGGATCGCGGACATTTCCACGGCTGCAGGGTACGACCAGGACTGGTCGGCCCTGTTCGCCGCGCTCACCCTGGCCATTTTGCCGATGCTGGTCGTCTACACGGTCTTCCAACGCCAGATCCAGTCCGGCCTGACCTCCGGAGCCCTCAAGTAGGGGGACTCTGGGGCCAAGGGTCTTCGCCGTGGGGGCGCCTCACGCCTCGGGGGCTCAGGCGGTTCTTCTTGAGGCGCCTTGCGGCGCAACCCCCGCGCCTCCCGGCGCCATGGCGCGGTGCCCGCCCGCTCGCCGGCGACGGGTCATCGGCTGCCCGGCTGGTGTCCTGTCCTGGGCCACGTACAACGGTGGTGGTTCTCGAGGCCGGATGCCAGATGTCTCTGGTCGACGGCGCCAATCTTGCTCCCCGGGCGAACCACAGCCGGATCGGATCGTGCTACCGGCGCTTGGGCTGGAGAGCCGTCCTGCCTTGGCTCTGCCAGAGCCAAGGCATGACCGAGGCGATGGTGAAACCAGCCAGGTAGGCCGAATCCGGCACACCGTCCGGGGTTGCGGTCCTCGCTGTCGCCGGGAGTCCACAGCCGTCCGGCGCGATGGTCGCTCAGAACTCGTCGTATCCCGAGACCTGGCCGATGGGGAAGATGTGCCGATTCGCGGCGCAGATCGTCTCAAGGACATGAATCGGTGTGTCCTCGGTCGAGTAGCTGGCGCGCAACACCTGGACCACCCACTCACCCGGCTCAAGCTCCAACGTCTCACGCTCGAAGGCGGTCGGTTGCCGGGCGGCCAGGTTCTCCTCGGCGTGGCCGAACGTGTAACCCAGGGCGGTCAACGCCGACTGCAACGACGGCTTCACGAACTCCGGCTCGGCGATCCTGGTGTCGCCGAACAGATCCGCTCGGAAGTAGCTCGTCGCGATACGCACCGGTACGTCGTTCGCGCTCATCACCTTGCGCCGGGCCACGATCTCGACCCCAGGTTCGACACGCAGGCACGCCGCCACATGCTCACTGGCGGGCTCCAGCCCGACGTACAACATCCGGCGATCGGCCTTGAGGCCCTGCCGTTCCGCTTCGGCCAGGAAGAGCGATTTCGAGCCCCGAACCGCCGGTTCGGTCGGCAACGCACGCTGCACCAGCACCCGAGGGGCGGACGAGGCGGGCCCCTCCGGCGCACGAGCCGTTGGCCCCTTCCGCATCTGTGAGATGCGACCCGGTGAGACGCCCAGCCGCCCGGCGATCTCCTCCAGGCTCATGCCGGACTCCCGCGCCTCGGCGATGGCCTGCCGCCGCATCTTGGCCGCCTCGGTCACCAGCCCCTGTTCCTCGGTCATGAGTCGGCTGAGGACGCGGGCTCGTTCCACAGGATCACTGACCTGCGCGACTTCTCTCAGCGTCTTCAAGTCCATTCGTGTGCCGCCTCCTCAGCGACCGACATTCGGCGCACTTTAGCCCCCCTAAAGTGGGGCCTGGAGTAGCCCCCTGCCTACGGGACACATGGTGGTGCAACACCACCCGACGGCAGGGGGCTGAGCATCGAGAGCTTTGGGGCGTCAACGATGCAGGACAAGGTTATCGCCGTACCTGGCAACGGCAAGGAAACCCGACCCGGACCGTCCGCGGAGCTCCTGCGCACGGTCCTCCGAGAGGAACACGGCGTCCAGGCGGACACCCACATCGGGTACGGCCTCGCCCTGGTGGCGGTGTGGGCCGGGCTGGTGATCTGGTGCGACGGCGAGTGGTACCGGTGGCGAGCGGGCTGGGACGACCGGCGCAAGCGGGTGTTGTACGCCCGCGATCCCGCCGTCGAGCCGTCACGGGCCGCGCGGCGGATCGCCTTGCGCTACGCGGAGCTGCGCGGATCGTACGAGCGTTCCGCGCCGACAGTGGGAGCGCGGTCATGAACCTGACCGTGCAGCAATTGCTCGGCAGGTTCCCCGGGTGGCAGATCACCGACATGGCCGGTGGCTGGGTCGCGATCCGCGCCATCCTCGTACCCAGTGACAGCGGGCTCTCCAATGTCCGCTGCGGGGCGACGCCGGCGGAACTGGCCGGGAACCTCCAGGCCGAGAGCGGGCTCCAGAGGTCGCATTCATCCGAGATGAACCGCTGCTCCGGGGAGAGCCGACCGCCCGGCCCGGCCGCACGCCCTTCGGTCATGGCGGCGCGTCTGCGCGGACGTGCGGAGGGAGCGCCGTTTCGCGGGGTCGGAACCTAGACTCTCTCCCAGTCCCCCGACGCGGCAGGCCGTGAGGAGACGCCGATGTCATCTGCGCCTGAGCAGGACTCGCTTGCCGCTCTCGCGAGCCGTCATGGGCTGCGGCGATCCATGGTCCGGCCGGACATGCACGTCTACCTCCGCCGATTATGGGAACGCCGCCACTTCATCCTGGTCTACGCGACCTCCCGCACCGCCTCGAAATACTCCGCCTCCGCGCTCGGGCAACTCTGGCAGGTGCTGACGCCGCTGCTGAACGCCGGCATCTACTGGGTCATGTTCGGCCTCGTCCTGGGCGGACACGACCATATCGAGAACTATCCGGCGTTCCTCGTCACGGGCATGTTCGTCTTCACCTTCAGCCAGCGGTCGGCCTCCGCGGGGGCCAAGTCCGTCTCGGGGAACCTCTCGCTCATCCGCGCCCTGCATTTCCCCCGCGCCGCGCTGCCCTTGGCGTACACCCTCCAGGAACTGCGGCAGGCGGCCGTCTCCATGGGTGTGCTGCTCGTCCTGGTGGTCGTCATGGGGGAGTTCCCCACCTGGTTCTGGCTGATGATCCCGGTCGCCCTGCTCCTGCAGACGATGTTCAACACCGGTCTGAGCCTGGTCCTGGCGCGCGTGGGTGCCTCGCTGCGCGACGTGAACCAGCTCCTGCCGTTCGTCCTGCGGACCTGGTTGTACGCCTCCGGGGTCTTCTTCTCCATCCAGTACAAGATCGTGGGCTATCCGGACCCGGCCACCGGCAAGCCTGTCGGAGGGGTCGGGCTGCCCCAGTGGGTGGCGGACGTCATGTATCTCAATCCCGCCGCCTCCACCATCGAGTTCATGCGCGACATCCTGATCCACGCCTACAACCCGCGTCCTGTCGTATGGCTGAGCTGCGCGTTCTGGGCGCTCGCCGGACTGCTCCTCGGGCTCTGGTACTTCTGGCGGGCCGAGGCCAGATACGGACGCGGGTGAGGCCGGGAAAAGGGTTCGCGGGGGAGGGGTGGGGTCTGGTTTGCTCCACGGCATGACGTCTGTGTGGGTGGGCGAGCGTGTACGCCTGAGAGCCATCGAACCGGAGGACTGGGAGGCGTTCCTCGGTTTCGAGGAGGACTCCGACGCGGTCAGGAACGGCTGGCGGCTGCACCCGCCCCGCTCGGCCGCCGAGGCGAAGAAGTGGGCCACCGAGCTGGCCGAGCAGGAGTCCGACATGGACCAGGTGCGTCTCGTGGTCGCCGCCGCGGACGACGGCCGGCCGGTCGGCATGATCAACACCCACGACGTGGAACGTATGCACGGCACGTTCGCCTACGGCATCTCCATCGGCACGCCCCACCACCGCAAGGGCTACGCCGGCGAGGCGATCGTCCTGCTGCTGCGGTACATGTTCGCCGAGCGCCGCTTCCAGAAGGCCGAGGCGTGGGTCTACAGCTCCAACGAGCCGTCGCTGGCCCTGCACCGGCGGCTGGGCTTCGTCGAGGAAGGCCGCCGGCGCAGGAGCCGCTTCGCCGCCGGCCGTTACGACGACGAGGTCCTGTTCGGCATGACGGTCGAGGAGTTCACCGCGCTCTACGCCTGAAGCTCGGCCCGCAGCCGCCGGGTGGCCTCGACGACGTGCGCGAGCGAGGACTCCACCTGCTCGTACGTACGCGTCTTGAGCCCGCAGTCGGGGTTGACCCAGACCCGTTCGGCAGGCAGCGCCTCCAGCGTCCTGCGCAGCAGGTCCTCGACCTCGTCGGCGCCCGGGACACGGGGGGAGTGGATGTCGTACACGCCGGGTCCGAGGCCGCGGCCGAACGCGCTCACCGCGCCCAGGATGCGCGCCCCCGAGCGGGCCGACTCGATCGTGGTGACGTCGGCGTCCAGGCCGTCGATGGCGGCCAGGATCTGGTCGGCGTCCGAATAGCACAGGTGGGTGTGGATCTGGGTCCGGTCGGCCGCCCCCGAGGTGGCCCGGCGGTAGGCCGCCACCGCCCACTCCAGGTAGTCGGCCTGCGCGGCCCGCCGCAGCGGCAGCAGCTCGCGCAGCGCGGGCTCGTCCACCTGGATGATCGACAGTCCGGCGGCCTCCAGGTCGCGCACCTCCTCGCGTACCGCGTCCGCGACCTGGAACACGACGTCGCGCAGCGGCAGGTCGTCGCGGACGAACGACCAGGCCACGATCGTCACCGGCCCGGTGAGCATGCCCTTGACCGGCTTGTCCGTGAGCGACTGCGCGTAGGAGGCCCAGCGCACGGTGATGGGCCCGGGACGGCTGACGTCGCCGTGCAGGATCGGCGGGCGGGTGCAGCGCGACCCGTACGACTGCACCCAGCCGTTCCTGGTGACCGCGAACCCGTCGAGGTGCTCGGCGAAGTACTGCACCATGTCGTTGCGCTCGGGCTCGCCGTGCACGAGCACGTCCAGGCCGAGGCGTTCCTGCACCCTGACGACCCGTTCGATCTCGGCCTCGACGCGCCGCTCGTAGTCGTCCTCGGACAGCGTGCCGTTCGCCACGGCGGCCCGCGCCGCGCGCAGCTCGCCGGTCTGCGGGAACGAGCCGATGGTGGTGATCGGCAGCGGGGGCAGGCCCAGGTGCGCGGCCTGGGCGGCGGCCCGCACGGCGTACGGGGCACGTTCCTCCGGCGCCGCCGGCGAGGTCAGCGGCACCGAGGGCGCGGCGGGGACCGGGCCCTGGAAGTCCGACCGGGCCAGCGCGACCACCTCGGCCACCTTCTGCTCGGCGAACGCCAGCCGCGCCCGCAGCCCGGGGTCGAGGTCGGGCTCGGCGTCCACGTCGTAGGGCACGTGCAGCAGTGAGCACGACGTGCTCACCGTCACCCGGCCGGCGCGTACGGCGCCCAGGGCGGCCAGGGCGCGCTCCGGCGCGGTGCGCCACACGTCGCGGCCCGACACCACACCCGCGACCACGGTCTTGCCCGGCAGGTCGGGCACGCCGCCGCCGCGTACGAGGTCCACGCCGATCGCCTCCACGGGCGTGGCGGCCAGCACCGGCAGCGCCGGGCCGAGGTCTCCGAAGTAGGAGGCCACGAACAGCCCGGGACGCGCGGTCACCGACCCGAGCCGGTCGTAGGCGCCGCGGACGGCCTCCAGCTCCTCCGGCGTACGGTCGCCGACCAGCGCCGGCTCGTCGAGCTGCACCCACGCGACGCCCTCGGCGGCCAGCGCCGCGAGCAGCTCCTCGTAGCAGCCGAGCACGTCGTCCAGCCGCTCGGGCGCCCCGGCCAGCAGCAGGAACGTCACCGGCCCGACCACGACGGGCCGCGTCTCGTAGCCCAGGGCGCGGGCCTCGCGCACCTCGGCGAGCGGCTTGGAGGCGTCCAGCTTGAACACGGTCTCCGGGCCGATCTCCGGCACGATGTAGTGGTAGTTGGTGTCGAACCACTTCGTCATCCGCAGCGGCGCCAGGCCGTCGGTGCCCCTGGCCATCGCGAAGTAGGGGTCCTCGGCCGCCCGGTAGCGCTCCGGCACCGCGCCCAGCAGCACGGCCGTGTCCAGCACGTGGTCGTACAGGGAGAAGGTGTTGGACGGCAGCCCTTCGAGGCCCAGCTCGGCCAGCCGGCGCCAGGTCCGCTCCCTGATCTCCGCGCCCGCCCGCTCCAGCTCCGCCCGGCCGGAGCGCCCGTCCCAGTACGACTCCAGCGCCCGCTTGAGCTCCCGGCGCGGCCCGATCCTCGGGTACCCGAGCACCGTGGACGTGGGGAATGGCGACATCTCAGCTCCTCGATCACGTCGGTCAGATGCCGGAATCCTGTCCAGCGCGGCCGACGTCGTGCATCATCGATAAGTGCTGCTTATGCTCAAAGAGATCCACTGCTTCGTCAGGGTCGCCGAACGGCTCGGCTTCTCGGCCGCCGCCGCCGACCTGGGCATGTCGCAGCCCGCCGTCAGCCAGGCCATCACCAGGCTCGAACGTGCCACCGGGGTCAGGCTCTTCGAGCGCAGCGCCCGCGAGGTACGGCTCACGGCCGAGGGCAAGGGCCTGCTCCCGTACGCCCGGCAGGCGCTCGAATCGGCGCAGGCGTTCACCGCCGAGGCCGCCAGACTGGCCCGCCCTACTATTCACCTGGCTTATCCACCACTGGTGGGCACGCTCGCCGCGCGCATCGCGAGAAGGCTGGCGGGACGCGCTCCGGCCATCGGCGTGGAACTGGTGGTGGCCGGCCGGAGCGCCGCGGCGCAGGCGCTGGACGGCGGCGAGGTCTCGGCCGCGATCCTGGCCACCCCGGCGCCCGCGCGGTTCGTCACGGCGGCCCGCTTCCACGTCACCGTCGACCATCTGGCCGTGCCGCTCGGGCACCGGCTGGCCGGGCGCGGCCGGGTCACGGCGGACGATCTGGGCGGCCAGGTGGTGCTGACGCCGGGCGGCCGGGCCTGGGTGGGGCTGCCGGGGCGCGCGCGGATGGTCGCCGACGACGACTTCTCCGCCGCGCTCGACCTGGTCGCCGCCGGGGCCGGGCTGCTGCCGATCCCGCAGCTCCTGGTCCGGGCCGTCCGGCGGGAGGACGTCCGGTTCGTGCCGCTGGAGGCGGGGGAGCTGCGCATCACGTACGCGCTGGCCTGGGCGCGGGAACGGGTGACGCCGGAGCTGATGGCCCTGGTGCAGGCCGTGCAGGACGCGCTGTGGACGAGATGAGGACGCTAGCCGACGGGCAGGTTCTTCAGCGCCTCGCGGCGGCTCAGGCCCGAGATGCCCTTGGCGCGTACGTAACGCACTACCTCGTCCGGGTTGGTCTTGGCGTATTCGCGTAAGGCCCAGCCGATGGCCTTGCGGGCGAAGAAGTCGTTGTCGGACAGGCTCGGCTCGATGCAGGCGTAGAGCAGGGCGGTGTCCGTACGGGACTTGAAGCGGTTCTGGCACAGGATGGCCGTGCGGCGCTTCCACAGGTCGGCGTCGGCCGCCCATTCCAGCATCAGCGGGCGCATGGAGTCGGGGTAGGCGGTCAGCAGGCCGCCCACGCGGTGGGTGGCCAGCTCGTCGACCAGGTCCCACCACGCGCCCGTGACGACCATCTCCTCGTACATCGGCACGGTGTAGAGGGTCTGGAAGTCGCGGTAGAAGTGATATCCGGACAGCTCGACGGCGGCGTAACGCTCCTCGCGGTATTCGGCCTCGCGCCACAGCGAGAGCACCGCGCGCCGCCACTCGGGCGCGGAGTCGATGCGGTGGCCGGCGAACACCCGCCGGAGCGCGGCCCGCCGCGGCACCGCCTGCACGCCGAGGAAGGGCATCTCCGACTTCATGTACGCGCGCATCGGCTCGGCCTTGTCCGGCTCGGCCGCCTCCTGCAGTGCCAGCCGCACCGCCTTGCCGAGGCTCATCCCTGGCGCTGGGTCGTGCGCTCACCGGTGGCGAGCCCGTCGAACAGCACGGTGATGTAGTGCTCGGCCAGGGCGGAGGTGTTGAGCCTGCCCCCGGGACGGAACCAGCGCACCGCCACCCAGATGGTGTCGCGGATCATCCGGTAGGTCAGCTTGGGGTCGACGTCGGCCCGGAACAGCCCGGCGGCCTGGCCCGCCTTGATCTGGGCCACCCAGATCTGCTCGACCTCGTCCTCGGCCTTGACGAGGTAGTTGAAGCGCTCGAACTGGCGCAGGTAGTTCCAGTCGTTCTGCATGACGGTGATCGCGGCGCGGTGGGGCTCCAGCGTGCCGAAGCCGATGCGGACCATCTCCGACAACACCGTGCGGGCGTCGGAGTTGTTGTCGACGGCGGCGCGGTAGCGGGCGATGAGGTCGTCGAGGAAGGTGGACAGCACCTCGTCGACGATCGTCTCCTTGGAGTCGAAGTGGTGGTAGAGACTTCCGGAGAGAATGCCCGCCTCGTCGGCGATCTCGCGTACGGTCGTGGCCTGGAAACCCTTGCGCGCGAAGAGCTCCGCGGCGAGTTTGACGAGGTGGTCGCGTCGCTCTGACGCCGCCCCCGAGGAGGTGGCGCGCTGGCGCTTCGCCGGTGAGGTGGCGGTGCCGGAGTTCTTTCGCGTGGTCACGTTTCCATTATGAGCCATCGGACAATCGCTTGTTCACGCAACCGGCCCAGCTCATTGCGGCGTTACGAGGCGACCAAGCGCTTGCTACGATGCGAGAATGAATGAGGCGTACATCGTCGGCGCCGTCCGCACCCCGGTCGGGCGCAGGAACGGCGGACTGTCCGGGGCCCATCCCGCCGATCTCGGCGCCCACGTGCTGCGTGAGCTGATGGATCGCACGGGCGCCGACCCCTCCGCCGTGGAGGACGTGATCTTCGGCTGCGTGGACACGATCGGGCCGCAGGCCGGTGACGTCGCGCGTACCTGCTGGCTGGCCGCCGGGCTGCCCGAGGAGGTGCCGGGCGTCACGGTCGACCGCCAGTGCGGCTCCTCGCAGCAGGCCCTGCACTTCGCCGCCCAGGCCGTGTTGTCGGGCACCGGTGACCTGGTGGTCGCGGGCGGCGTGCAGAACATGAGCATGATCCCGATCTCCTCGGCCATGCTGGCGGGCCGGCCGCTCGGGCACGAGAACCCGTTCGCCGGGTCGAAGGGCTGGGCCGCGCGGTACGGCACCGCGGAGGTCTCCCAGTTCGCCGGCGCCGAGCAGATGGCGGCGGCCTGGGACCTGTCACGCGAGGACATGGAACGTTATGCCTACGAGTCGCACCGCCGCGCCCTGCGGGCCGTGGACGCCGGGCACTTCCGGCGCGAGATCGTCCCGTACGAGGGCGTCGCCGACGACGAGACGCCGCGCCGGGACACCACGCCGGAGAAAATGGCCGCGCTCCGGCCGCTGACCGAGGGGGGCAGGCTCACGGCGGCGCTGGCGTCCCAGATCTCCGACGGCGCGGCGGCGCTGCTGGTCGCCTCGCCCAGGGCCGTACGCGACCACGGCCTGACCCCGCGCGCCCGCGTGCACCACCTGTCGGTGCGCGGCGCGGACCCGATCATGATGCTCTCCGCGCCCATCCCCGCCACGGCCCACGCCCTGGGCAGGACCGGCATGGCCATCGACGACTTCGACGCGATCGAGATCAACGAGGCGTTCGCGCCGGTCGTACTGGCCTGGATCAAGGAGACCGGCGCCGACCCCGCCCGGGTGAACCCCAACGGCGGCGCGATCGCGCTCGGCCACCCGCTCGGCGCGACCGGCGCGGTCCTGACCGTGAAGCTGCTGCACGAACTGGAGCGCACCGGCGGCCGGTACGGCCTGCAGACCATGTGCGAGGGCGGCGGGCAGGCGAACGTCACCGTCATCGAGCGCCTCGGCTGACCGGCCCGGCCGCGGGCTTTCACGGAATGGCGGGGAAGGTCGTCCGGAGTGGCGATGGAGTTAATCCCGGAAGAAAGCGGGCTGACATCAGAAAATGCCTCTAGCAAATAGGAAACTTTCCTATTAGATTTCGGGTCATGCCCATGAGCGGTGACCTTCTTCGCCTCGCCGACGCAGTGTTACTCCCAGGTTTCGTCGGACGGACGCCTCCGGACTGGATACGCCGCCGACTAGGCGAGGGACTGGCGGGCGTGGTGCTGTTCTCCCGCAACATCGCCGACCCCGCCCAGGTGGCCCGGCTCACCGCCGCGCTGCGCGCGGAGAACCCCGCGGTGCTGGTCGGCACCGACGAGGAGTCCGGCGAGGTCACCCGGCTGGAGGTGAGCACCGGCAGCAGCCGACCCGGCGGGTACGCGCTCGGCGTCGTGGACGACGTCGGCCTGACCGAGGCCCTGGCCAGGGACCTGGGTGGCGAGCTGGCCAGTGCGGGCATCACCATCGACTTCGCCCCTTCGGCCGACGTGAACTCCAACCCGGACAACCCGGTCATCGGCCTGCGGGCCTTCGGCGCGGACCCGGCGTTGGTGGCCCGGCACACCAGGGCGTTCGTCCGCGGCCTGCAGTCGGCCGGGGTGGCCGCCTGCGCCAAGCACTTCCCCGGTCACGGGGACACCATCGTCGACTCCCATCACGGCGTGCCCGTGGTGGCCGACGCGGGCATCGAGGAGGCGCTCTTCCCCTTCAGGGAGGCGATCAAGGAGGGGGTCCGGTCGATCATGACCGGCCACCTGCTCGTGCCCTCCTACGACGCCGAGCTGCCCGCCACGCTCAGCCCGAAGGTCCTCACGGGCCTGCTGCGCGAGGAACTGGGCTTCCAGGGAATGATCATCACGGACGGCATCGAAATGGCCGCGGTGTCGGGGGCGTACGGGATCGGGGGCGCCTCCGCCCGCGCCATAGCCGCGGGGGCCGACGCGATCTGCGTGGGCGGCGAGCGGGCCGACGAGGCCACCGCCGTCGAGGTACGCGACGCCATCGCCGCCGCCGTGACCGAAGGACTGCTGCCCGAGGAGAGACTGGCCGACGCCGCACGCCGGGTCCGCGAGCTGGCCGCCTGGACCACCTCCTCGGGCAGCCCCGTACCGGAGGACGGCTACATCGGGCTCGCCGCCGCCCGCCGGGCCGTACGTGTCACCCGCAGGTCGACGGCGTCGGTGTTGCCGCTGACCGGGGCGGCGCACGTGGTCGAGCTGGCCCCCGAGATGAACCTGGCCATCGACAAGGGCACCCCGTGGGGCGTCGGCGAACCGCTCGGCCGGCTGCTGCCCGGCACCGCCGTCACCAGGCTCGTGGCCGGGGAGACGACCGGGGCCCGGCTGGAGCGGCTGATCGGCGAGGCGGCCAAGCGGCCACTGGTGATCGTGGTCCGCGACGCCCACCGCTACGACTGGCAGGGCGAGGCGCTGCGGCACCTGCTCAGCGCCCGTCCGGACGCCGTCGTGGTGGAGATGGGCCTGCCCGCCCGCTCCGACCTCGGCGCCGTGCACATCGCCACGTACGGGTCGGCGCGGGTCTGCGGCCAGGCCGCGGCGGAGGTGCTCACCGGTACGCTGTGACACCGTGACCCTCGACGGCGAAGACCTCTCCCACAGCCGCCCCGTCCTCCAGGGCGACGAGCCGCACGTCTTCCGCGGCTGCGACCTGACCGAGGCCGACCTGTCCGGAGCCGCGCTGGCCGGCGCCCTGTTCGAGTCCTGTGTGCTCGACGGCGCCGACTTCCGCAAGGCCGACCTGGACGGCGCGGTCTTCAAGGGCGGCGGCGGCATGCGCCCGAGGTTCAACGACGCCGACCTGATCGACGTGACGTTCACCGACGTCGACCTGTCCTCGGCCCAGTTCGGCGGCGCGCTGCTGACCGACGTCTCCTTCAGCGGCTGCCGCATGATCGGCGCCGCGCTGACGGCCTCGCGCGGCACCGGCTTCAAGGTGGCGCGCTGCAACCTGACGCTGGCCAACCTCGGCGGTTGCTCCCTGCGCGGCGAGTTCATCGAGGGCGTGCGCTTCGACGACGCCGACCTGTCGGGCTGCGACTTCACCGAGGCCACCTTCAGCGACTGCCGGCTCATCGGCACGCGGCTGCTCAACACCACGTTCACCAAGGCCGACCTGCGTGGCGCCGACCTCGGGCAGCCCGACGACGCCAAGCTGCGCGCGTTCGCCGGCGCGGTCATCAACCAGGCCCAGGCCAGTGCCATCCTCGCCGCCCGGGGCATCACCGTCCTGTGAGTCAGGTCAGGCGCTTGAGCACGTCCTCGGCCTCGGCCAGCACCCGGTCGATCAGCTCCGCGCACGAGGGCAGGTCGCCGATCACGCCCACGGCCTGACCGGCGGCCATCACCCCGAGGTCCGGCCGCCCGTCCACCATCGCCGCCCTGAGCAGCACCGGCGTATTGGCCGCCTGGAGCACCTGCGCCCAGGTCAGCTCCCGGCCGCGCCGCATCCGGCGTCCCTCGCGGACCATCGCGCCCCACGACAGGCCGGACAGCCGTTTGAACCGGGCGCCGTTCAGCACCGCGCGCAGCAGCCGCGACCGTTCGAGCGAGGCCACGAACGGCGTGCTGAGCACGCGGTGCGGCACGCCGTCCACCCTGGTCGTCACGACCGTCTCGCGGGCCGCCAGGTAGACGTCCTTGACCTGGCCGGGCACCGGGGAGTCGCGGGTCAGCAGGAAGCGGGTGCCCATGGCGATCCCGCACGCGCCGTAGGCCAGCGCGGCCACCAGCCCACGCCCGTCGAAGAAGCCGCCCGCCGCGATCACCGGGATGTCCACCGCGTCCACCACCTGCGGCAACAGCAGGGTGGTGGCCAGCGGGCCGGTGTGCCCGCCGCCCTCGCCGCCCTGCACGATCACCGCGTCCACACCCCACGCGGCCACCTTCTCGGCGTGCCGGCGCGCCCCCACCGACGGTACGGTCACCACCCCCGCGTCCTTGAGCCGGCCGATCAGCTCCCGCCGCGGCGCCTGGGCGAACGACGCCACCCGCACACCCTCCCTGATCAGCACCTCCACCCGCTCGGCCGCGTCGTCGGCGTCCGAACGGATGTTGACCCCGAACGGCGCCTGCGTGCGCTCCTTGACCCGCCTGACGGCCGCCGTCATCTCGGGCACCGACATGGTGGCCGCCCCGATCACGCCCAGCCCGCCCGCCGCCGAGACGGCCGCGGCCAGCCGGGCGCCCGCGACGTACCCCATGCCCGTCTGGACGATCGGATGGCGGCAGCCGATGAGCTCGGTCAGGGCGGTCCTCACGCGGCCACCTCGCGCTCGCGCGCGCGACCCGGATCGAGGCGGTCCAGTACGGCCAGCTCCCCGGCGTCCGGCTCCCGCGTCGTGGGCACGTCCGGCGGGATGACGAGGTCGAATCCGGTGGCCGCGACCACGTCGGCCACGCTCACGCCAGGATGCGTGGACACCAGGCGCATCGAGCCGTCGGCGGTGGCGAAGTCGAGCACCGCCAGGTTCGTCACCACCCGCCGCAACTCGTACGCGCCGCGGTCGGTGCCGAGCCCGCTCACCATGTCCACCTCGGGCACGAACACCCGCCGCGAGTGCCGCGGGATCCAGTAGCTCGTGGGGTCGCACCGCGTGTTCCCCGGCGCGCCGCGCACCCCGAGAAGCTGCGCCTTGGGCCGCGCCCAGTCGCCGATGCAGGAGATGTTGCTGTTGCCGTGCCGGTCGATCTGGCTGGCCCCCAGCATGACGTGCCGGCGGCCGTTCAGCACCAGCCACAGGTGCTCGCGGAACGGCAGCCAGCCCTCCACCACCCCGGGCGCGGCCCCCAGCGCGGGTACGTCGCCGGTGAGCAGGCAGACGCCGTCGTGGGTGAGCAGATCGGGCTCGAACGTCAGCCGCGCCAGCCGCGCGGCCAGCACCGTGACCGCGCCGCCGATCCCGGCCGCCAGGATCTCCCCGTCCCCCCTGAACGCCTCCGCACACGCCAGCACACAAACATCAGCCCTGCTCATCGAGGCCGCCCTCCGCGTAGCGCCGTTGCCGTTCCTCGTCGCGCCCGTAGTCCGGCTCGCACGAGGTGAACCCCGCCCCGCCGGGCGCCTCGACCACGCCGGCCACCATCGACCTGCTGATCAGCAGCGACTGCACCGGCCCCTCCTTGAGCAGGCCAGCGGTGTCCACCAGCCGCTCGCACGACACGTAGCAGCGCCCGGCCGCCTTGGCGTACAGGTCGTCGAAGTACGGGTCGGGGCCCAGGTACTGGGCGTTCCCGCGGGCGTCGGCCCGGTTCAGGTGCACCAGCGCCACGTCCATGGTCAGGGCGGGCACCGCGACCAGCTCCTCCCCGTCCCCGTACGGCGAGCGCACCGTACGCAGGTCCGGGTTGACCCGCAGCACGCCGGACCCGAGCCCCGCCCGCGTCGGCAGGAACGGCAGCCGGTGCGCCGCCGCCAGCAGCCCGAACATGAACATGCCCTCGTCGTACTCGGCGAACTCGATCCCGCCCGCCTGCCGGGCCGCCCGGAAGTGCGGTTCGAGGGGGATGGAGTCGAGCGTCACGAACGGCGCCACGACCTTGCGCACCTTCCCCGCCGCGCACAACATGCCGACGTCCGGGCCGCCGTAGGAGACGATCGTCAGATCGCGTACGGGTGACCGCAGCAGGCCGCCCACCAGGGCCATGGGCTTGCGCCGCGAGCCCCAGCCGCCGATCCCGACCGTCATCCCGCTCTCCACCGAGGCCGCGACCTCCTCGACGGACATCACCTTGCTCATCGGAACCGCTCCCTGTGCTCGTCGCCCATGCCCATGAGGTTCAGCTCGAAGGTGAAGCCCTGCTCGAAGCGGTAACTGCGCCTGACGTCCACGGGGTCGATGCCGTTCAGCGACTCCTTGGCGCGGCGGATCACGTACGGGTCCTTGGCCGCGATCTGCCCGGCCACCTCCATCGCCGCCTCCCGCAGCTTGTCGCGCGGCACCACCTCCAGCACCGACCCGAACGCGTGCAGCTCGGCCGCCGTGACGTTCCTGCACGTGTAGACCATCGCCCGCATGAGGTGCTGGGGCACCAGCCGGGCCAGGTGCGTGGCCGCGCCCAACGCCCCGCGGTCCACCTCGGGCAGCCCGAAGTAGGCGTCCTCGCTGGCCACCACCACGTCCGCGTTGCCCGCCAGGCCGACCCCGCCGCCCAGGCAGTGGCCGTGCACCGCGGCGATCACCGGCACCTCGCACTCGTAGACGGCGGCGAACGCCTCGAAACACTGCCGGTTCGCCCCGACCAGCGCCGTGTGCCCGGGGTCGGCCCGCATCTCCTTGATGTCGACGCCGGCGTTGAACCCGCGTCCCTCGGCGCGCAGCACCACCACCCTGGTCGCGGGGTCGCGCCCGGCCGCCCGTACCGCCGCCGCCAGCTCCGCCCAGCCCCGTACGGTCAACGCGTTCACCGGCGGCACGTCCACCACGACCTCGGCGACCGGCCCGTCCCGCAGTGTGATCCCCATCGCGCTCCCTGGTCGCACCTAACGCTTGCTTGGTACGGTAGCACCCGTGACGGTCTCTTACGACTACGCGGGCAGGTCCGTGCTGGTGACGGGCGGAACCCAGGGCATCGGCGCGGGCATCGCCGGGGCCTTCCGCGCCGCCGGCGCGGAGGTGACGGTCTGCGCCAGGACGGACCCGGGCCCGCTGGACGGCCTGCGCTTCGTCCAGGCCGACGTGCGTGTGCCGGCGGACGTCGAACGGCTGGTGGCCGGGTTCGACCGGCTCGACGTGGTGGTCAACAACGCCGGGGGTTCACCGCCCGCCCCCGTCTCGGGCACCTCGCCGCGCCTGCACGCCCGCGTCATCGAGCTGAACCTGACCGCCCCCTTGCTGGTGTCCCAGGCCGCCCATCCGCTGCTGGCCGCCGCCCGGGGCGCGATCGTGATGATCGGCAGCGTCAGCGGGGCCCGTCCCTCGCCGGGCACGTCCGCGTACGGCGCCGCCAAGGCGGGCCTGCACCACCTGGCCCGCTGCCTGGCCGCCGAGTGGGCCCCCGAGGTCAGAGTCAACTCGGTCGTCGTCGGCCTGGCCGGCACCACGGCGGCCGAGCGGTACACCGGCCACGGGCGGGCGGACGCGACCATCCCCGCCGGCCGCCCCGCGACCCCCGCCGACGTGGCCGCGGCCTGCCTGTGGCTGGCCGCCCCCGGCTACGTGACCGGCGCCGAGGTACGGGTGGACGGCGGCGGCGAGATCCCCGCCTGGCAATTCCTAGCTTCCGACGATATTTCCTGATATCTGTTCATGATCCCCTTGGGAGGTCTCGTGGGTATTTGCACTGGCCGCGTGGTGATCGTGACGGGCGCCGGACGCGGCATCGGCAGACAGCACGCCCTGGAGTTCGCCAGACAGGGCGCCCGCGTGGTGGTGAACGACCTCGGCACCTCCCGCGACGGCGGCGGCGCGTCCCCCGGCCCCGCCCAGGAGGTCGTCGCGGAGATCGAGGCGCTCGGCGGACAGGCGGTGGCCAACTGCGACGACGTGTCCGACTGGGCGGGCGCCGCCCGGCTGGTCAAGACCGCCGTCAGCGCGTACGGCCGGCTGGACACGCTGGTGAACAACGCCGGCTTCCTGCGCGACCGCATGCTGGTCTCGATGACCGAGCAGGACTGGGACGACGTGATCCGCGTCCACCTCAAGGGCCACTTCCTGCCGCTGCGGCACGCGGCGGCCCACTGGCGGGAGCGGTCGAAGGCAGGCGAGGAGGTGTCGGGCCGGGTGATCAACACCTCGTCGGGCGCCGGCCTGCTCGGCAGCGTCGGCCAGGCCGGCTACTCGGCGGCCAAGTCCGGGATCGCCGCGCTCACCCAGGTCGCCGCCGCCGAGCTGGCCCGCTACGGCGTCACGGTCAACGCCATCGCCCCGGCCGCCCGCACCCGGATGACCGAGGAGGTGTTCGCCGCGACCATGGCCAGGCCGGAGTCCGGCTTCGACCCCATGGACCCGGCGAACATCGCCCCCCTCGTCGTCTGGCTCGGCTCGGCGCACTCCGGGCACGTGACGGGCCGGGTGTTCGAGGTCGAGGGCGGCACGATCTCCCTGGCCACCGGCTGGCGCCACGGCCCCGGCGTGGACCGCGGCGCCCGCTGGTCCCCGGAGGAGGTGGGCGCGGCGGTCGCCGGGCTCCTGGAGGCCGCGCCCGCCCCCGGGCCCGTCTACGGCGCGGCCCCCTGACCCGCTCCCCGGCGCGCTAGCGGACCAGGCCGGGGACGGAGAACCGCCCGTCGTCCCTGAGCGTGAACAGCTCCCTGGCCCGCGACGAGACCACGTCCACGGCGTACACCACGGCGTCCTGGCGGGCGTCGCCGGAAACGGTCAGCATCGTCACCTCCCGCGCTGACAACCAGCCGCCGAGCTTGGCCGGCAGCAGCCCGGCGGCCAGCCCCGACGGCTTGATCCGGCGCTCGACGTCCCCCAGGACGTCGAAGACGACGAGCGTGCCGTCGTGCCGCACCATGGGCGTACGGTCGCGGTCGAGGGTCGCGCTCACCCGGGCCATCGTGTGCCCGTCCGGGGCCAGGGCGCTGAAGTCGTAGGTGGACGGCGTGACCGTGACGGGGTCGTGGCCGAGCACCCGTACCGAGGTGGTGTCGTCCGACGACTTGGCCATCACGACGGGGCCGGTCCCGTCCGACACGCTCACCGGCCACCACCCCTTGGGCAGGTCGGTCGCCGTGCCGCGCTTGAGGTCCACCAGCTTGTTCGACGTCCGGCCCGACACGGCGAAGCGCAGGCCGCCGGGTGCGAGCCGCAGCGCGAACTCGCTGTCGAACTCCCGTTCCTGCTGCTTGAGCGGCGACGTCCACACCTGGCCGCCGGCCAGGTCGCGGACGACGACCGCGTGCCGTCCCGGGCTGTAGTAGGCGATCCTGCGCCCGTCGGGCGTCGCCTCGACGGGCCCGTCCCGCGGCCCGTCGGCCAGCTCGTACGTGGCCCCGTCCCGGGTCACCAGCCGCCAGGCGCACGTGGGGCCGGTGTCCCGGCAGATCGTCCGGTAGAACTGCTCGACCGGCGCGACGCCCTTCGCGGGCAGCGGGAGCACGGTGGTCTCCGGCGGGGGGAGCACGAGCGCGGGAGCCCGTTCCTGCCAGAGGAGCGTCGCGCCGCCGCCCGCGATCACGCAGACCGCCGCCGCGGCCGCCACCGCCAGCCGGGTCGCCCGCCTGCGCCGGGCGCCGCGGACGGCCCGCGCCCCAAGGTCGACGTCGGGCGCCTGCTCCGCCAGCGCGCGCAGGTCCTCGCTCAGCGACTTCATCGGTACACCTCCACAGGGGTGAGCGCGCGCAGCTTGGACAGCGCGTAGTGCGTCTGGCTCTTGACCGTGCCGAGCGAGACGCCCATGAGCCGCGCGGTCTCGTGCTCGGTGCGGTCCTCGTAGAAGCGCAGCACGATCACCGCCCGCTGCTTGGGCGTGAGCCGGGCCAGCGCGCCGAGCAGGGCCAGGCGGCGTACGGTGGCCTCGTCGTGGGCGTGCCCGCCGGTCTCCGGCAGTTCGGCGGCGGGCAGCTCGGGCCGCCGGCGCCTGCGCCAGGAGATGGTCTGGTTGACCAGGGCCCGGCGGGCGTACGCCTCGGGGTTGCCGCCCTTGGCGAGCTTGCCCCAGTGCGCGGCGACACGGGTCAGGACCGTCTGCAACAGGTCCTCGGCGAGATGGGGGTCCCCGGTGAGCAGGTACGCGGTCCGCATCAGCGACTGCTGGCGGCTCCGGACGAACTCATGGAACCCCTCGTAGCGGTCCATGTAGAGAATCAACTCCACGGCGGCCCCGGAGGTTGGAAAGAACGCCTCAGCGCATCGACGACCGGGCGGTGGGACGCAGGCGGAGGCGTACCGGCGGGGCGGTGAGCCGGGCCTCCAGCAGGGACAGGTCCACCTCGCGCTCGTCCTCGGGCCGGGCGAAACGGGTGAACCACACGAACACCGTCTTACCCGTGCGTACGGGCAGGCGGGGGAAGGTGTTCTCGGCGTGCTCGCTCTTCAGCCAGCCGACCGGCGGCGCCCCGGCCTCGGCCAGCGCCGGTGCGACCTGCCGGGCGAAGAATCCGGCGAAGCCGTCCTCGACGTGGCAGATCGTCGCGACATACAGGGCGGCGGGGGGTTCGGCGGCGCCGACGGGCGGCCGGTCCCAGGAGGGGAGTGGCGGCCCGGCCGCCGGGCGCAGCAGGAGCACGTCGTCGGAGTCGATCATCGTGGCGTTGGCGGCGTCGCGGTGGGCCCGCCAGACCGGGCCGTCGTAGAAGGACTCCAGTGCCGTACGCCGGGTCTCCATGTCCGGGAAGGACCGCAGCCAGGTGAAGGTGTCGGGTGCGCCGGGGTCGCGGAAGGTGCCGGCGACCCGCATTCCGGCCGCCTCCTGCGGCTCGACGAACTCGCGCTCGAACAGCGTGATCAGCGTGTCCCGCCGTCCGGGGTGAAGGGTGTACCGCCGCAGCTCGTAGATCATGCCCGGACCCTAGGGCCGGGTCGCTGCCATCTCATGTCAGCGTATGGCTCGAACAATGTTCTGATCACTCTTCGCTACCGATAGGCAACGCAGAGTTATATAGTCGCATTGACCTTGGTCCCAATGGGTCACAGAAGGTCAAAAAGGGGGCGGCGGCGTGCCCAGGGCCCTGGCTCCCGCCGTCCCGAAGGGCTTCCTCACCGGTGAAGGAGCAGAAGTGATCAAAAAGCTGTGCGCCGCAGGTGCCGTGCTGGCAGCGGTCGCCGGCGCCGCACTCATGGCCGTTCCCGCTCACGCTGACACCTGGCTCGACAACTGGAGCAGCAACAGCGACTCGTCCCAGGCCGGAAACAACTTCGGCGACGTCACTTCGGCCATTCGGAGTGGCTGGGACTCGGCCAACGTCAACAACACCAACGGCATCGCGACCACCGCCACCGACGGCGGCATAGCGGTGACCTACATCTTCTACTGACGCCCGTACAGCTCCAAGGAAGGGACATCGAATGATGAAGAAGCTCTGCGTGACCACCGGCGCCGTCGCCGCCGCGGCCGCTCTCACGCTGCTGTCCGCCCCCGCCTACGCCGACACCAACGCGGGCAACTCCAGCTCCAACCACGACACCTCCCAGTCGGGCAACAACTTCGGCAACGTCGTGAACGTCAACGTGAGCGGCAGCGACACCACGAGCGTCAACAACGTCAACGGCAACGCCGTGACCGCCACCGACGGCAGCGACGCCTACACCAGCGTCGACTCCTAGCCGGACCCGGGGGCGCCCTCCGGCGCGGAGAGGGCGCCCCCGTTCGGGCCTGGTCGGAAAGGCGTAACTCGCCCCGTATTAACATCCCTGCGTGGCTAAATGTGCATATGTGACGTTTGACGACGCGACCGGCCAGGACGACGAGCGTGACCTCGCGCTCTCCCACTGGCAGGCGAACGGCATCGAGGGCCGCGCCGTCCGCTGGGACGACCCCGCGGCCGACTGGAGCGCCTACGACGCCGTGGTCGTGCGATCGGTGTGGGACTACATCGACCGGCGCGAGGAGTTCCTGACCTGGGCGCGCGGCGTGGAGTCCGTCACCCGGCTGCTCAACCCGGTCGCCGTCCTCGAGAGCAACACCGACAAGACCTACCTCAGGGACCTGGGCGTGCCGACCGTGCCGACACACTGGTCCGCCCACGACCTGCCCGACTGGCCGGAATACGTCGTCAAGCCCGCGATCTCCGCCGGGGCCCGCGACACGACCAGGACCACCGACCGCGACAAGGCCGCGGAGCTGGCCGCCGCGCTCCAGGCCGCGGGACGGCAGCCGATGGTGCAGCCCTACCTCGACATGGTGGAGTCGGAGGGCGAGACCTCCCTGCTGTACTTCAACCGCCGCTTCAGCCACGCCGTCCGGCGCCATCCGATGCTCGCGCCGGGCGCGACCTTCGACCACAACGCGCGGGCCGAGCTCCGCACCCCGGCCCCGGACCAGGTCGACCTGGCCGAGAAGGTGCTCGCAGCCATTCCCCACGCCCTTCTCTACGCCAGGATCGACCTGGTCCGGCTGTCCGACGGCACGCCGGTGGTCATCGAGCTGGAACTGACCGAGCCGTACCTGTTCCTGCGTTACGCGCCGGACGCCGCGGCGAACCTGGCCAGGGCCCTGACCGAGCTGGTCTGATCAGCAGGAGATCCCGCCGTCCACCGGGATGACCGTGCCCGTCAGGTACGCCCCCGCCCGCGAGGCCAGGAAGATGGCCGCGCCCGCCATGTCGTCGGGCCGGCCGATCCGGCCGAGGGGCACGTTCGAGGCGATGGCCGCGCGGGTGGCGGGGTCGTCCAGGGCGAACGCCATCATCTTCGACTCGAACGGGCCGGGGGCGATGGCGTTGACCGTGATGTGCTCCTTGGCCAGTTGCCTGGCCAGATGCCGGGTCAGCATGTGCACCGCGGCCTTGGTGGAGGAGTAGGCATAGCTCTCCAGGGCGGGCACCCTGATGCCGTCGATCGAGCCGACGTTGATCACCCGGGCCGGGTCGTCGGCGCCGGCCGCCTCCCGCAGGTGCGGCAGGAACTTCTGGGTCAGGTAGAACACGCCCTTGACGTTGATGTCCCAGAGCTTGTCGAAGGCGTGCTCCGGATACTCCTCCAGGGGCGCGCCCCAGGTCGCCCCGGCGTTGTTGACCAGCACGTGCAGCGGGCCGCCGACGGCCGAGACCAGCGTGTCGACCCCCTCCCGCGTGGACAGGTCGGCCTGCACGGCCGAGCACCCGAGCTCGGCGGCGGTCTTCTCGACCTCCGCCGTCTTGCGCGCCGAGATGACGACGGTCGCGCCCGCCTCCACGAACCCGGCGGCGATCATGCGGCCGATGCCGCGCGAACCTCCGGTGACGACGACCGTCTTGCCTTCCACCGAGAACAGAGTCATGGTCCGGAAGCATGCCATACCGACTGGTCGGTTACTAGCAGTTCTGGTCCTTCACCCACAGCCGCAGCAGCCCGCGGAAGTGCTCGGTGAACCGCTCGCGCTCGGCGGCCGGGTACGTCGCCGCCACCGTCCCCACCAGCAGCCGGTCGAAGTCCGGCCCGGCGACCCACTCCTGGACGACCTCGTCGATGTGTCCCAGGTGGGTGCGGCAGAACTCCTCGTACCGGTCGACCTCGAAGTACCGGTCGGCCAGCTTGCGGTACTGGGCCAGCCGCTCGCCGTAGTCGCCGGTGACGGCGAAGTAGTCGTGCGTCTCCAGGTCTATGCGCGGACGGCGGCGGGTGGCCACGCAGAACACGCTCCACTTCACCAGTGCCTTGATCGCCCAGGGGAAGTAGTAGTGCAGGCTGGTCAGCGCCACGTCGGGGCAGGCGTTGGCGTAGTCGATCGGGTGCACGTCCGTGCCCTTGACCAGGGTCTCGCAGGAGTTGAACTCCCAGCGGAAGAACGCGTTCACCAGCCGTCCGACGGTGACGACCTCCTCGCCCACGGACGGCGAGAGGAACTCGTGGTCCACGGCGTACCGGTCGTGCATCGGCTCGTCGGGGCGGAAGCGCATGACCATGGTCTCCGCGCCGATCGACAACGACCTGGCGAAGGCGTCGTACCCCTCGACGGACTGCTGGAGATGCATGAGCATCTCGCCGCTCTGGTCGTAGGCGCGGTGCAGCTCGTCGCGGTCGCGCACCCGGGAGACACCCCGCCAGGCCCCACCGTCGTACGGCTTCATGAACAACGGGTAGCCGATGCCCTCGGCGACCGCGTCGAGGTCGAAGGCCCGGTTGTAACGCTCGGAGGTGTAGGCGTAACGGGCGTTGTCCACCGGGTTCTTGTACGGCACCAGCACCGTCTCCGGCACCTTCAGGCCCAGCCGCATCATCGCGCAGTAGGCCGCGTGCTTCTCCATGGACTGGAACGTGAACGGGCTGTTCAGCAGGTAGACGTCGTCCATCATGGCGATCTTCTTGAGCCACTCGCGAGGGTGGTAGTACCAGTACGCCAGCCGGTCGATCACCAGCTCGTGGCGTGGCCCGGCGCGCAGGTCGAACGGCTCGATCGTGATGCGCTCGACGTCGAACCCGCCCACCCCCTTGATCGGCCCCAACCGGCGTAACACGGTCTCGAACGCCGCCGGCCAGTCCTCCTCGGTCCCCAGCAGCAGCCCAATGAGATGACGCACGATGCTCCTCCGCGGCCGCCGCGAGGGCTCACACGCCGGGCAGGCGACCGTTCCTGAACAGGTCGACGAACCGTTGATGGTCTTCCCGAGCCTGTGCCCCATAACGGTGGGCGAAATCCACCAACATGCCAATGAATCCGGCCTGGTCGCCGTCGATGACCGCGACGATGGCCTCCTCCGTCGAGAAGTCCACCAGGTCGTGGCTGGACTCGTCGTCGGCCACGGAGTGCATGCGCGCCACCGCCCGCCCGAGGTCGCGCACGATGGACCGCAGCTCGTCGGGCTCGTTGACGTCGTCCCAGGCGAGGTCGGCCGAGTACGGCGACACCTCGGCCACGAGCTGGCCCACCCCGCCGAGCGTCGTGTAGCCGAGCCAGGGATCGGCGTACGCCTGGAGCGCCCGCTGCGACTCCGCCGTGCGGTGGCCCTGGTGCAGGAAGTAGGAGGCCGCCTTCTCGTTGGCGACGTAGCGGGCCACGGCCGGCGCCTGGGCCTGCTTCATGTAGAGGATGACGTCGTTCTCCAGCGCCTGCGAACGCCCCTCCAGCAGCAGGTTGTACGACGGCAGCCCAGCCGACCCGATCCCCACGCCCTTGCGCAGCGCCACGTCCTTGACCACGTGCTCGACCGGGTTGGACGGCGTGGGCAGCGTCCCCAGGTAGTCCTCGAACGCGGCGAGCACGGCCTGCCTGGTCGCCGCGTCGACCTCCTCGCGCCCGTCCATCATGGCGAAGCGCCGCTCGTAGTCGTCGATCACGGTCTCCACGTCGAGCATCGCCACGCGCGTGCTGAGCCGCGCCGTCTGCAGCACCCGGTGCAGCACGCCCCCGGTGGTGTCCAGGGTGAGTGAGCCGATGGCGTCGTCGCCGCCGGTCGCGATGCCGTGCAGCTCGGCCAGGTACGCCCGCGCGAACTCGCCCACCAGCACGCCGATCGTCTCGTCCGACAGCGCCTTGGCGTAGCCGATCAGCGCCACGCTGGCGGCGAAACGCTTGAGGTCCCAGACGTAGGGGCCGACGTAGGCCTCGTCGAAGTCGTTGACGTTGAAGACCAGCACCCCGGAGGCGTTCATGTAGGTGCCGAAGTTCTCCGCGTGCAGGTCGCCGTGGATCCACACCCGGCCGGTGGGCTCGTCGAGGTAGGACTCGTCGGCGAAGTCGCCCGTGAGGTCGGCGTAGAACAGGCTGGCGCTGCCCCGGTAGAAGGCGAAGGGGGAGGCCGCCATCTTGCGGAACTTGCGCCGGAAGGCGGCGGGATCCCGCTTGATCGACTCGCCGAACTCGGTGATCAGGACGTCGAGCAGGAAGGAGGAGCGTGTGCCCATACGCGGACCGTAGCGCCCCGCCGACCCGCTCGCCTACCCCGAACTTCCCCTGACAGGGCCAGGTCAGGGATGTTGCGAGGAGACCGACACGGTTTCCCCCGTCATGTACGAAGAGTAGTCACTCGCCAGGAAGACGATCACGTTGGCCACCTCCCACGGCTCGGCCGACCGCCCGAACGCCTCCTTGGCGGCCAGCTCCGCGAGCAGCTCCTCGCTCGTCACCTTCGCCAGGAACGGATGCACGGCGAGTGACGGCGCGACCGCGTTGACCCGTACGCCGTGCTCGGCGACCTCCAGCGCGACGCACCTCGTCAACGCCATCACCCCGGCCTTGGCCGCCGCGTAGTGCGCCTGCCCGCGCTGGGCCCGCCAGCCGACCACCGAGGCGTTGTTCACGATCACGCCGGAGCCCTGGCCGATCATGTGCCGGACCGCGGCCCTGGTGCAGCGCATGGTGCCGTTGAGGGTGACGTCGAGGACCGCGTGCCACTGCTCGTCGGTCATCTCGGCCAGCGGGGCCGTACCGCCGAGGCCGGCGTTGTTGACCACCACGTCGAGCCGGCCGTGCGCCTCGACCACCGCGTCGAACAGGGCCAGCACCTGCGGCTCCGACGTCACGTCGCACGGCACCGCCAGCGGCTTGACGCCGGTCAGCTCCGTCAGGGCGTCGGCCGCTTCGGCCAGGCGGCGCTCGTGCCGGTCGGACAGGACGATCGTCGCCCCCTCCTCGGCGCAGCGCCTGGCCGTGGCGTAGCCGATGCCCGCGCCCGCCGCGGCGGTCACCAGCGTGACCTTGCCGTCGAGCAGACCGTGCGACCTCGGATAGGGCGGTGCCATCCGTGCTCCAATCAGCGGGGAAGTCCCAGAGTGCGCTCGGCGATGATGTTCCGCTGGATCTCACTGGACCCGGCATAGATCGTGTCCGCCCGGCTGAACAAATACAAGCGCTGCAGGTCGTTCAGGCCGCCGTCCGCCACCAGGCCGGCCTTTCCCTGCACCTCCTGGGCCAGCTCGCCGAGCCGCCGGTGCCACTCCGACCAGTAGAGCTTGGCGATCGACACCTCCGGGCCCGGGTCCGGGCGCAACATCCGCAGGGCGTTCAGCCGCATGATCTCCAGCTCCAGCCACGACCGCACGAGCCGGTCGCGCAGGACGGGATCCTGCGCCGCCCCGGTGCGCCGGGCGGTCGCGATCACCTCGGCCAGCTCCCGCCGGAACCCGATCTGCTGGCCGAGCGTGGAGGCGCCGCGCTCGTGGCCCAGCGTGGCCATGGCCACCCGCCAGCCGTCGCCGGGCGCCCCGAGCAGGGCGCCGGCGGCCGTGCGCGCGCCGTCGAAGAACACCTCGTTGAACTCGGAGGTGCCGGTGAGCTGCCGGATCGGACGTACGGTGACGCCCGGCTGCCGCATGGGCACCAGCAGGTACGACAGCCCGCGATGCCGCTGCGAGCCCTCCTCGGTACGGCACAGGACGAAACACCAGTCGGCGAGGTGAGCCAGCGACGTCCACACCTTCTGCCCGGTGATCACCCATTCGCCGCCCTCCAGCCGCGCCCTGGTCTGGACGTTCGCCAGGTCGGAACCGGCCTCGGGCTCGGAGTAGCCCTGGCACCACAGTTCCTCGCCGCGCTGGATCGGGGGGAGGAAACGCTCCTTCTGCTCGTCGGTGCCGAACTCCAGGATGGTCGGGCCGATCAGGCCCTCGCCGATGAGGCCGACCCTGGCCGGGGCGGCGGCCCTGGCGTACTCCTCGTAGAAGGCGACCTGGTCGTCGAGGGAGGCGGCGCGGCCGCCGTACCGTTCGGGCCAGCTCAGGCAGGTCCAGCCCGCCTTGCCGAGGTGGCGTTCCCAGGCCACGCGCAGGTCGTGCCCCTCGTGCTCCCTGCCGGGGCCGCCGAGGCCGCGGGCCCGCGCGTACGCGCCGGACAGGTTCTCCTCCAGCCAGGCGCGGGCCTGCTCACGCAGGCTCAACAAAGCCCCCGTAGCCGCCCTGGAAGAACACCAGCGGGCCGCCGTCGGCGTGCGTGTCGAGCTGCAGCACCCGGGCCACGATGATCACGTGGTCGCCCGCCGGGTGCTCGGCCTCGACCACGCAGTCGAGCCAGGCCAGCGCGCCTTCGAGCACCGGGTTGCCGCCGGGGGAGCCGGTCCAGCTCAGCCCGGCGAACTTGTCGCCGCCCTTGGCCGCCATCTGCGCGCAGACCGATCGCTGGTGCTCGGCCAGCACGTTCACCGTGACGACCTTCGCGCCGCGCACCCGGGGCCAGCTCGTGCTGGTGTGGGCGACGCAGAAGGCCACCAGCGGGGGGTCGAGCGAGACCGAGGTGAAGGAGTTGGCCGCCAGGCCGCAGGGCTGGTCGTTCGCCGGGTCGAGGGCGGTGATCGCCACGACGCCGGTCGCGAACCTGCCGAGGACCTGGCGGAACCGGCGGCTGTCGAGGTGGCCGTTCCCGCTGGGCTGTGAGGGGCCGGTCGGCATGGTGGCTCCGTTGCGAGTCCTGCTGCGCTGAAGGGGCGTCGGAAGGCCGCGACAGCCGTCCGGCGCGATGAGCCGGGCAGCGTGTGTGCTCATGGGGTCCGCCTCCTCGTCACCGACTGCGCCCATCATACCAAGCGCTTGCTTGGACAGTAGGTCCATTCCGAAAACCGTGTCAACCCGTACGTCGTGAGGGGTATCGCCGCGCGACGGCCCGGGGCGGGTTCGTACGGCGATTGACTTGGGGAAAGGGAGGGCCTAGCGTGACGTACGTGCCCAAGCGCTTGCTTGATTTCCGGGACGTGACCGCCATCGCGGGAGTCGGCTACACCCCCTTCACCAAGAACTCGGGCGTCAGCACCCTCACCCTGGCCTGCCGCGCCGTCCTGGCCGCCCTGGACGACGCCGGCCTCCCCCCGGACGCCGTGGACGGCCTGGCCACCCACCGCGTCGGCGACTCGGCACCGCCCTCCCTGGTGGCCCCCGCCCTGGGCCTGCCCGACCTGGCCTGGCACCTGGACCAGTTCGGCGGCGGCAGCGTCTCGCACGCCGTCGTCGGCCAGGCCGCCCTGGCCGTGGCCACGGGGATGGCCGAGACCGTCGTCTGCTACCGCGCGATAAACGCCCGCTCCGAGTTCCGCATGGGCGGCACCGGACGCGGCGTCCCGGTCAGCCCGGAGGTCCAGTACCAGGCCCCGTACGGTTACGTCGCCCCGCCGCAGCAGTACGCCATGTACGCCCGCGCCCACATGCTCAGGTACGGCACCAAGGAGGAGCACTTCGGCCGGCTGGCGGTCACCCAGCGCGCCAACGCGGCCAAGAACCCGCGGGCGCTCATGCGTACCCCGATCACGCTGGACGACTACCTGGCCGCCAGGTGGATCGCCGAGCCCTTCCGCCTGCTCGACTGCTGCCTGGAGACCGACGGCGCCTGCGCGGTCGTCGTCACCACCGCCGAACGCGCCCGCGACCTGCGCCGTCACCCCGTCCTGATCTCCGCGGCGGCCTGGGGCGGCGGCACGTCCCACCTGTCCGGCACGGCTCCCGCCGACCCCACCGTGACCGCGGCCGCGGCCCTGGCCCCGCGCCTGTACGCCCAGGCCGGCCTCGGTCCCCGCGACGTGGACGTGGCCGAGATCTACGACTGCTTCACGTACTCGGTCATCGTGCAGCTGGAGGACTACGGCTTCTGCGCCAAGGGCGAGGGCGGCCCGTACGTGGACTCGGGGGCCACGGCCATGGACGGCGAGCTGCCCGTGAACACCCACGGAGGATTCCTGTCCGAGGGGTACGTGCACGGCGTCAACCACATCGCCGAGGCGGTCGCCCAGCTCAGGGGTGAGGCGGGGGAGCGGCAGGTGCCCGGCGCCGAGGTGGCGCTCTCGACCGCCCAGCCCGGCTACATCCTGCCCGCCACCTCCGCCCTGATCCTCAGAAGGTCGTGACCCATGGCCCACGGTCCCCGTCCCGAGCCCGACCGGGACTCCGCCGAGTGGTGGGAGCGCCTGGCCCGGGAGGGGTTCGCGGTGCAGCGCTGCGACAACTGCGGGACCGCGCGCTTCCCGTCGCGGGCCTTCTGCCCGTCCTGCCGGGGCGAGTCCTGGCGCTGGACGCCGGTGCCGGCCGAGGGCGTGGTCGAGAGCTGGATCGTCAACCACCAGCCGTTCCTGCCGGGCGCGCGGGAGCCGTACGTCGTCGTGATGGTGCGGCTGGACGCGGTCCCCGGCTGCCTGCTGCACGGGAACTGGCGCGGCGCGGCCCCCGAGCCCGAGCCCGGCCAGCGTGTACGAGGGGTCCGCACCCGGATCGACGACCGGCTGACCCTGCTCGACTGGGAGCCCCTGAGCGGTGATCTGGATGTCCATTCGCCCGAGCGCACATCCTCCCGCTGATCGATCTTCATCCGGGCAGTGGATTGGTACCGGTAATTCCCACCAGTCCCACCATTCCGGAAGGTGCCCCCAGGTTGGGTCGCGAGGGTTGATGATGAAGCTGAGGCGTCAACACTGGAGGCGACCCGGACTTGACGGCAGACGTGTGCGGCAGCGACTCGGCGACAGACGTGACCCCGGCGTCACGACCGCTGACTCCTGCCGTGGGTCCGGGCCGGAGCCGGACGGCGCGCAGTCCTCCGGCGGCGGGGGCGGTACGGCGGCGAGCAGGTCCCTCGGAGGAAGACGCGTCCTGGCGGGCGTGGGGGACCCGCCAGGACGCGCTTCCTGCCCCGTGAGCGGCGACGCCAGGACTCCGGCGAGGGATGGAGTCCTAGGCCGCGGGTTCGCGCACGGAGTCGGTGGGGGTGTGCGAAGGCACGTGCCGCCGGCGACGTGCGGCGATGCGTCGGGCTGAACCGACAGGGTCATCAATGGGGTGCGTGACGGGGGCGCCACCCTCCTCGTTCCAGACAAAGGATCCGTCTTTGCACCACACGGTCAGTTCAGTCGACACCGAGAGCACGGGCATTCCACCGCCACTGCTCTGGTACGTGTGGGTGGACCGCCGGCAAGGCAACACGTAACGCAGTAAACGTGTTGCTTCGCGAGGGTCCCGCCAGGGCAGGAACGGCGTGTCCGTGCGGACCGGCGACATTGGCCTCCACCCCCTCACCGGCCTTTAGATGGATTTGTACCAACGAATGGATGATGGGCCGGTCGAGGGGCTTCGGTCAAGGGGTTGTGGCCTGCTAGAACCAGATCGTCTAAATTGTTGGAACAAAAGGGGTGAAAGTGGCAAGGTCGGTGCTGTATCAGCAGGTGGCTTCGGAGTTGCGTCGAGCCATCTACTCGGGTGTTCTCGGCCCCGGGGCGCAGCTGCCGACCGAGGCACAGCTCATGGAAGACCACGGGGTGAGCAGGAACACCGTCAGGCTGGCTCTCGGGGAACTCGTGAACGAGGGGCTGGTCACGCGCACGCCGCGGCGCGGAACGGTGGTCCGGGACCGCAGACCGCTGCTGATCTACCCGCAGCGCGAGCTGGAGCCGCAACCCACCGGGGAACTGAAGGAGGCCTTCGCCTACGCCGTTGCGCAGGAAGGCCGGGCTCCGAGCCAGTACATTGAAGTTCTGACGGTTTCTCCCGTCGAGGAGATCGCCAGCAGGCTGGAGTTGGCGGATGGAGAGCTGGCGGTCGTACGTCGCCGCCTGCGGTTCGTGGACGGCCAGCCGTACAACACCAATGACTCCTACTTTCCCCGTGATCTGGTAGCCGATTCCGAGATCGCCAGGCCCGGAGACATCGCGCGAGGGGCGAACCGGGTTCTGGAAGAACTGGGCCACGCGCAGATACGCGTCGTGGACGACATCTGGGCCCGCATGCCCAACCAGGAGGAGGCCGAGCGTCTCCAGCTCGAACTCGGCACACCAGTCATGGTGTACGTCCGAGTCGGATACGACGGGGCCGACATGCCAGTGCGTGTCGCTGTGTCGGTGCTGCCCGCCGACAAACATCTGATCAGATACGAGCTCGATCGTCGCCGCTGACGGGCTCGGTTGAAGGGGTGATCCCGCCGGCCGGGCGCAGCGAGAAAGCCGCCTCGCTGGCCTAGGGGAGTCGTGCATACTCCCCTAAATCGCCATTTATCCATATATATCGGGTTGAGGACCCATTACGCCCCTGCGCGACATTGCGTCATCACGCTGAGTGTTGGCATGGGCACCCTACGCATCGAAGGGCTGTATTATGCACACAAACACCCTCCTTCACCCGCTCGCACTCCGGCGCGCGGAGGCCGCGGACCTTCCCGGCGTACTCAGGCTTCTCGCGGACACCGCCGAGTGGCTCTACACGCAGGGAGTGCGGCAGTGGCCGCGGCAGGGATTCGGCCCCGAGCGGATCGAGCCGCTCATCGAGGAGCGGGTCCTGTACCTGCTCGACGACGAGCTCCGCTATCTCGACCCCGACGTCCAGGCCCCGCCCGTGGCCACGATCGCCCTCGACGACAACGCCGACCCCGAGTTCTGGACGCCCGCCGACAACCCGGGCGCCGCGCTCTACGTCCACAAGCTGGCCGTGGCCCGGCCCTGGTCCGGCAGCGGACTCGGCGACGCGCTCCTCGACTGGGCCTGCACCGCGGCCCACGCCTCCGGGCTGCCCTGGCTCCGGCTCGACTGCGCCAAGGCCAACCCGCGGCTGCAGGAGTACTACCGCACCCGCGGCTTCCGGCACGTCCGCACCGTGGACCTGCCGCACCGCTCGTCCGGGGCCCTGTTCCAGCGGCCGTCGCGTGATCTGTCCACGACGGCCTTCCGTGACCTGACGGTCGCGGAGCTGATCAGCGCCTAGCGAACCCCTCTGGCCGGATCCGGCCCGAGCGGAGCCGGGTCCGGCCGGCGGTCATGCCGCCTCACGACAGGCGGCAGTTCACCGCGGGCACCGAGCCTTCAGTCAGTCGGGTGGTCCAAGATCGTACCGCAATGGGCGGCCTCGGGGCGCCGAGGGCGTGTGCGTTTCCGGCGCAAAAGGACAGAGCACCATATAACCTCTCCTCCATGACCGGATCCCTCCTTGAGGTGATCGCGCTCAACGTGCGCGACGCCGTTGCCGCCGAGCAGGGCGGCGCCGACCGCCTTGAGGTCGTCGCCGACATGGCGGCCGACGGGCTCACCCCCGCTCCGGAGACGGTCGCCGCGATCGCCGCGGAGTGCCCCCTGCCCCAGATGGTGATGTTGCGCTGCGAGGCGAACTTCACCGCCGGCCCCGACGTCCTGGACCGGCTGCGCCGCGACGCCAAGGAGCTCGCCCAGGCGGGCGCGGCCGGGTTCGTCTTCGGCTTCCTGGACGGCGCGGGCGTGGTCGATCTGGCGGCCACCGAGGCGCTCATCCACGCCGTCTCACCGCTCCCGTGGACCTTCCACCGCGCCGTCGACCACGCGGCCGACGTACAGGCGTCCTGGCGGGCCGTGCGGCTGCTGCCCAACCTGGCCACCGTGCTCACCTCCGGCTCCCCGCAGGGCGTCGGCGCCGGGATGCCGACGCTGAAGTCCCGCGCCGAGGCGGGCGACGGCTCGATCGTCCTGGCGGGCGGCGGCCTCAAGCCCGTCCACGTGCCGGACCTGCTCGACTACGGCATCCGCGCCTTCCACGTGGGCTCGGCCGTACGGCCGACCTGGTCGGACCCGGTCGACTGGCGGCTGGTCCGGCAGTGGCGTTCGCTGGTCGAGCGCGACTGAGCCCCGCAGGAACGGATCACAGGGCCGCGTCGGCGCGGCGGAGGGCGGCCGCCAGCGTCCTGATGGTGGCCGGCTCGTCCATGACGCCCTCCCCGGCCGCCCGCCGCTCCTCCCAGGCCCGTACGCGCTCGCGGTAGGAGTCGTAGCGGGCCAGATGGAAGGCGTGGACGGTGGCGAACCTGCTCACCAGGTGGGCGGGATGCATGTCCCAGCCCTGGTAGAAGCCGTGGGCCAGGGAGTGGCCGACCAGCCGGGCGTGCCGGCCCCACAGGGCGTGTACGTCCTCGGCCCGGTCGGAGGCGGGCGCGGCGGCCAGCGAGCCGTCGGACAGCTCCACGCCCGTGCCCGCGAACGCCGTCTGCATCACGTGCCTGGCGTGGTCGCAGGCCGGATGGTCGAGCCGCTGCTCGTGCGGCGGCAGGCCGATGGCGGCGGTGTAGTCGAACACGCCGAAGTGCGCCGCGGACAGCCGTCCGCCGAACGCCCCGGCCAGCTCGGCCCGCAGGAAGTGCAGCGTCTGCGGGGCCTCCACCTGCATCTCGAAGCGCAGCCGCGGCAGGCCGAGCCGCGCCTCCAGCCGTTCGAGCACCCCCGCGAACATGCCGAGGTACTCCTCCATCAGCACTTTCGGGAAGGTCACCGTGAAACCGGCGGGCAGCTCGCCGGCGTGGTCGAGCACCCCGGTCAGGAAAGCGCCGAGCGTGCGCACCGAACGTCCGGGGTCGCCGTCGGCGAACGACTTCACCCGCAGCCCCCACCGGCGCGGCAGGGTCCCGGCGGCGTGCAGGTCGGCCACGGCCCGCGCCGCCCGTCCGGCGTGGCCGTCCTCCTCCTCGTACGGGCGCACGCCGTAGCCGTCCTCGAAGTCGATCCGCAGGTCCTCGATCGGCTCGCGGGCCAGCTTGGCGAGCACCCGCTCGTGCACGCCGGGCGCGAACGCCTCCAGATGGGCCTTGGCCAGGGAGGACGCCTGCCCGCCCCACTCGGCGACGGTCGAGGCGGAGAACCGGTCGGCGGGCACGTAGACGGTGTGGACGGGCTGCCGGTCCGGCTCGGTCATGGGGTAGCGGGCCTGCTGGACCGCGTGGACCTCGGCGAAGCCGGGCACGGTCTCGTCGTTCACGTACGGGCTCATTCCCGGTGGGCGCAGGCGCGGAGCATGGTGTCGACGCCGACCAGCTTGACGCGTTCGCCGCGGCCGAGCGACGTGGCCAGCTCGCTCTCGGCCCGCTCGATGGCCAGCCAGTCGCCGTACGTCACCGGCCGCACGCCCCGCTCGGCCAGCAGCGACTCGACGGACGGCCGCGACACGCGCTCGCCGCCCTCCAGGGCCTCCCCGTCCAGGTCGGCCAGCAGCGTGCGGACCGTCTCGGCGGCGTCGGACTTGTTGGTGCCGATGACGCCGGTCGGGCCGCGCTTGAGCCAGCCCGCCACGTACTCGCGCGGGCGCACCCGGCCGGCCTCGTTGGGCACGGTCATGGTCCGCTCGGAGAACGGCACACCCGGCAGCGGGACGCTCTGGTAGCCGACCGAGCGCAGCACCATGCCGACGGGCAGCGTCTCGTACTCGCCGGTGCCGACGACGCGGCCCTCCTCCGACAGGCGGGTACGTTCGAGCCGGAGACCCTCGACCCGCTCGGCGCCCAGGATCTCCACCGGCCGCAACCAGAAGCGCACGTCGAGGCGGCGCGGCCGGCCGACGGGCTCGCGACCGGCCCACGACTGCAGGACCTTGATGTTGCCCTGGACCTGGCGCGGGAAGTCGGCGCCGAGTACGGCCGACTCGTCCGGGCGCACGCAGACGTCGGCGTTGGCCAGCTCGCCCAGCTCGCGCAGCTCCTTCAGGGTGAACTTGGCGTGCTCGGGCCCGCGCCGCCCGACCATGTGGATGGCCTTGACCTGGCTCTGGCTCAGGCGTTCCAGCACGTCGTGGGGCACGTCGGTGTGCCGCAGCTCCTCGGCGGTCTTGGCCAGCACGCGGACGACGTCGACGGCCACGTTGCCGACGCCGATCACCGCGACCTCCGAGCTGTCGAGGGTGAAGCGGCCGGGATCGACGTCGGGATGGCCGCAGTACCAGTTGACGAAGTCGGTCGCCGCCACGCTGCCCGGCAGGTCCTCGCCGGGGATGCCGAGCCGCCGGTCGACCATCGCGCCGGTGCAGTAGACGACCGCGTCGTAGACCCGCAGCAGGTCCTCGACGGAGACGTGGTCGCCCAGGGTGATGCCGCCGAGGAAACGCACCTGGGGCAGCTCCAGGACCCTGCGCAGGTAGTTCGCGATCGACTTGATCGACGTGTGGTCGGGCGCCACTCCGTACCTGACCAGCCCGTACGGCGTGGGCAGCCGTTCGAGCACGTCGACCTGGACGGGCTCGACCGACTGTTTGACCAGCGCCTCGGCCGTGTAGATCCCGGCGGGGCCCGACCCGATGACCGCCACGTGCAACGCCACGCTGCCTCCTCATGCCGGTGAAGGTGCGACGCGGAGTACGCGTCCCAAGAGGTGCAACCGGCCCGTGTCATCGATGTATCCCCGGTCGCCCTCGCGGATGAACCCGTCTTCCGCGAATACCGTCCGCTCGCGATTCTCGCTCACGAGGGCGCCCCTGACAGCCCCTGAACACGCCGGAACCCCTTATCCGGTCGCCGCCCGGGCACGCAGGGCCAGCTTGTCGATCTTGCCGTTGACGTTGACGGGCAGCGCTTCGACCACTTCTACCCGTTTGGGCACCTTGTAGTTGGACATGTTGGCCTTCGCCCAGGAGAGCAGCGTCCCGGCGGTGACCTGCGCGCCCGGCCGGGGGACCACGTACGCCACCCCGGACTCCCCGGAGACGGCGTCGGGCACGCCGACCACCGCGGCCTGGGCCAGCGAGCCCTCGCGCAGCAGGAGCGACTCGACCTCGGCGGGGGAGACGTTGAAGCCGTTGACGATGTAGAGCTCCTTCTTCCTGTCCACGATGGCGAGGTTGCCCGCCTCGTCCAGCACGCCGACGTCGCCGGTGTGCAGCCAGCCGTCGGCGTCGACCACCTCGGCGGTCCTGGCGGGCTCGTCCCAGTAGCCGCGCATCACGCCGTAGCCGCGTTGCAGGATCTCGCCGCGCAGGCCGGGGGCGACCTCCTTGCCGTCGTCGTCCACGATCTTGACCTCGATGCCCGGCACGGCCCTGCCGGTGGTGTTCGCGATCACCTCGATGGGGTCGCCGGCCCTGGTCATGGAGACCACCGTGCCCTCCATCAGCCCGTACGCGTTGATCATCCGTTCCAGGCCGACCCGTTCGACCAGCCGGGTGATCAGCGCGGCCGGTACGGAGGCGGCGCCGCAGATGGCCACCCGCAGCGAGGAGACGTCCCGGTCGGCGCGGTCCAGCTCGTCCAGGATCCGGGCGAACAGGGTGGGCGGCCCGGCCAGGATCGTCACCTTCTCGGTGGAGATCAGCGACATCAGGGCGTCCGGGGAGAAGACCGGGATCGGCACCATCGTGGCCCGGCGCATCAGGCAGGCGACGAGCCCGGCGTTCAGCCCGAACCCGTGGTTGAACGGCGCGATCACCGGATAGCGGTCGTGCTCGTCCAGCGTGACGATCTCCGACCAGTCCCAGTAGCCGCGCAGGACCTGGGCGTGGTCGAGCATCACGCCCTTGGGCGTCCCCGTGGTGCCGGACGTGGACATGATCTCGCACAGGTCGTCCGGCCCGACGGCGAGCGCCCGTTCCTCGCCCGCCCGTACGGTGACCCCGGCCGGGTCCAGGCCGCCGGCCGCGCGTACGGTGACGCCGTCGTCCAGGGGCGGCAGCAGGCGGGCGAGCGGCGGATCGCCGACGATCACGACCTTCACCCCGGTCCTGGCGATCAGCTGGGCGGCCTCGATGCCCTTGTACCGGGCCGACAGCGGCACGAGGACGGCGCCGGCGTCCCAGACACCGAGCGCGTGCCGTACCCAGGACGCCGAGTTCGAGCCCCAGATCGCCACCCGGTCGCCGGGCTCGACGCCGAGGGCGATCAGCCCCCGGGCGACCTCGGCGGCCCGCGACCGCAGCTCCGACATCGTGACCCGGGCGCCGCCCTCGACGACCGCCGTGGCGTCGGGGTGGCGTTCGGCCTGGTCGCGCAGCATGCGGGGGAGGGTTCCCCAGTCGGGCATCGATGCCATCGGCTACTCCGTCGCGCTAGGTGACGAGGGACCTGTCCCGGCCGAGGTGGTGGCCGCGCCGGTCGTCCACGGTGCCGGGCGAGGGGGTCTCCAGGACGTCCTGGGCGACCCCCACGTCGATCGAGACCGGGGTCAGCGCCCGTACCGCCTGCTCGATGCGCGACCGCCACATGGGGTTCCTGACCAGGCTCTCCCGGCCGAACGACACGGTCAGCGCGGCGGCGTCCAGAGTGCCCTGGCGGGTGATCGACAACTCCCAGCCGGTCACGCCGTCGATCTTCGACAGCGCCTTCTCGATCCGCGGCAACGCCAGCCACACGCCCCTGACCAGCACGTGGTCGCCGACCGTGTGCGCGGGCGCGGGGATGCCGGACCCGCCGGGCCTGGTCACCATGCCCGTCCTGAGCACGGCGTCGCCCAGCGTCGAGTGCCCGGACGGCGTGATGACCAGCTCGGCCGCCGGGTCGGCCGGATCGGCCAGGTCGTCCTTGGTCAGCGAGGCCAGCCCCAGCACGCCGTCCGTGAGAGGGGTGAGCGGCGCGTCCTCGGCGGTCCTGTAGGCGAGGGCGCCGCCGCCGAACGGGCTGGCGAGCACCTCCGTGACCGCGCAGCCGAACTCGTCGGCGAGGTGTCCCATCGTGCGCTTGGAGGCGATCTCGCCGGTCAGGACGATGTGGTCGAGCCCGAGGTCGAGCGGGTCGAGCAGGAACTCCAGGTGCAGGCGGGCCAGCAGGTCCATCGCGCCCGTCGGGGTGCTGACCAGCGTGGTCGCGCCGAGCGCGGTCAGCGCGTGGTGCAGGCGCAGGCGGCCGCGCGGTCCCACCGCGGCGGCGGCCCCGGCCACGTCCGCCGCTGCGGCGGCCCACAGCGCGCCCGCCGGCTCGGCGAGCGCCACCACGACCCGGTCGTGCCCGCCGACGCCGGCCGCGCGCAGCGCCGCCCCGGTGAGCCCGGTCGCGGCGGCGGCGTCCTCGGGGCCCATCGGGAACACGCTGGACACGTCGGGCGCCACGAGCAGGAGCCCTCCGGCGGAACGTCCGGCCGCGGCCAGGTCGTCGCGGGTCAGCCAGCGGGCGGCCGTCAACGGGCCACCTCGTTCATGAACAGGGTCATCGACTCGCACACCTTCTCGTGGGCCAGCCCGCCGACCTGCGCCTGGATGATCAGGTCCGTGGCGCCCGCCTCGGCGATCCTGGCCAGGGCCTTGCGCGAGCCCTCCACGTCGTCCACCACGACCATCAGATGCTCGCGCAGCGTGGCCATGGCCTCCTCCGGCGGCATCCCGGCGGCCAGCTGGCCGAGTACGCGGTGGGTGGCGTGGCGGGCGTCGTAGTAGTCGGGCGGGGTGACCAGGTTGACCTGGCGGCGGATGTACCACAGGACGGCGTCGGCGGCGGTGGCGTTGGCCTCGTCGCGGGTGGGGGCGGCGAACCAGGGGATCATCAGCGCCACGCGCCGGGAGTCGGGGTCGAAGCCGTTCTCGGCCAGGCATTCCCGGTACCGGGCGATGTCGGCGGCCACGTCGTCGATGCCCTTGAGCATCGTCATGCCCAGCAGGTTGTAGCCGTGCCGGGCGGCGGCCAGGTAACCCTCCAGCGAGGTCGAGGCCACCCATACGGGCGGATGCGGCCGCTGGGCCGGCCGCGGGTAGACGGCCACGTCGGGGATCTCGAAGAACTCGTTCGACCTGCTGACCGGCTCGCCGTCGGCGTTCCAGATGGCCAGGGTGGCCTCCAGCGAGTCCTCCCAGATCTGCCGCGACTTCTCGAACGGCCGCTGGAACGCCTGGTACTCCAGGGGTGAGGCGCCGCGTCCCGTGCCGAACTCGACGCGGCCGCCGCTCAGCACGTCGAGCGTGGCGACGCGCTCGGCGGTGCGGATGGGCGACTGGAACGGCAGCAGCACCACGCCGAGCCCGAGGTGGATGCGCCCGGTGCGCTGCGAGATGGCCGCGAGGACCAGATCGGGGGCGGAGGAGTGGGAGAAACCCCTGGTGAAGTGGTGCTCGACGAACCAGGCCGTGTCGAACCCCAGCCGATCGCCGAGGACGACCTGCTCGATCACGTTCTCGAACGCCTGTCGCTCGACCTCGCGGGTGCGGCCGCGGACCTCCAGTTCATACCCCAGGCTGATCCGTAGGGACGTCATCGCGCCTCCGGCGAAAGTAGTGAACCAAGCGCTCGCTTGGTAGAGACTATCAGGGCCGAAGTCTTGCGGGAAGGGCGCGCGTCCGATCAGAGTGGATGACCGTGAGGCGAAAGCACGCGCTGCGGCGGCCGAAGGACGGCACGGTCCCCGACCGTGGCGACGACGATCCCTCGCTCGCCGACGCGCTCGGTTACGAGGCGTTCGGCCGGGTGATGGCCGCCCTCGCGACCGAGGCGGACTTCATCGAGTGGTGCCGCGACCTGACGTGGTGGCGCGGCGCCGACCGGAGCTGGCACATCGAGTGGCGCGACGGGCCGTACGCCTCGGAGGTGGCCGCGCTGCTCGCCGGGAAGATGCCCGACCCGGGCCCCGGCCCCGACGACTCCTCGCTCGCGGTCGCGGGTCCCGGTGACGCGGCCTCGGCCGTGCTGGAGGTGATGGGGGTGCGGTTCGAGCTGCGCGCGGTCGATCCCATGGGCCGGGCCCGCGTGCGCGCGCGTCCCGGGTTGTGGCGCCTGGCCGAGGCGCTCGACACCACCCGCCGCACCAACACCCGCCATCCGTGGGAGGAACTGCTCGGCGGCTGAGCCGCCGTCACACCTCGCCGAGCACGTGCGGCGCGAGGCGGGCGCGGTGCGCCTGCGGCGGGCCGAAGAGCTGCGCGTCCGACGCGGCCCGCTTGAGATACCGGTGCGCCGGGTGCTCCCAGGTCACCCCGATCCCGCCGTGCACCTGGATGTTCTCGCCCGCCGCCGTCAGATACGCCTCCGTGCAGTACGACCCCGCCACGGCCGCGAACACCTCCGACCCGCCCGCCGCCCGCGCCGCCGACCGGGCCGACTCCACCAGCAGCAGCACGTCGGCCAGTTTGTGCTTGATCGCCTGGAAGGAGCCGATCGGCCGGCCGAACTGCCGCCGCGACCGCGCGTGCCCGACCGCCATCTCCAGGCAGCGCGCCGCCCCGCCCACCTGCTCGGCGGCCAGCGCCGCGATCGCGAGGTCCCGTACGCGGGTCCACGACGCGCCGGGGCCCAGCCGCCGTACGGGCGCGCGGTCGAAGGCGAGCGAGACCAGCGGCCGGGTCTCGTCCACGGTCGGGTACGCCGTCCGCCGCGCCGGCACGGCCTCCACCAGCTCCGCACCGGCGTAGGCGAGCACGACCTCGCCCGCCAGCGCGTACGGCACCACCCCCGAGAGCCGGTCGCCCTCCAGCCGCAGGTCCCCGTCGCCCGGCAGCACGACGGTCGCCGTCGTCGCCCCCGAGGCCAGCTCCGGCAGCAACCGCGCCCGCGCCTCGTCGTCCCCGTCGGCCATGAGCGCCGCGACCGCCATGACGGCCGACTGGAGGAACGGGTGGGGTGACAGCGCCCGTCCCAGTTCCTCGGCGACGGCCGCCGTCTCGGCCGGGCCGCATCCGGCGCCGCCGTACCGCTCGGGCACGAGCAGGCCCGCCACGCCGACGTCGCGCGCGAACGCCCGCCACGTCGCTTCCGGCCGGTCGGAGAGATAGGCACGGACGACGGCGCCGAGCTCCTCGGAGAGTGTCACCGGAGCATCGTAAACCAAGCGATTGCTTGCCTTAGATAGGGATGACCGAAATTTGCCTTTTTGGGATGGATACATAATCTGGATGTGGTCATCCCTAGACATCTCCGGGGGAGGGATTGACCAGGGAATGAAGATGAACGACACCGCCATCGAGTACGCCGACTTCGCCGAGTACGACCGGCGTCAGCGACGCATCGAACGTCACGTGCTGACGGCCTTCCTCGCGGGACTGGCCGTCGGCCTGATCGGCATGCTCACCGCCGGCAAGGGCCCGTCCTGGCTCGGCCAGCTCTACGACCCGTACGCCTACCTGACCCTCTCGCTGGTCGTGGGCGCCACCGCGTCGGGGTTCGGCTGGGCGCTGCTGACCACGTTCCTGGCGACGGTGTCCACGCTGGTGGCGGCCATGGGCGCGAGCGCGCTGCGCGGCGTGGACGGCTTCGACATCATCGGCGGCGGCGCCGCCGGGCTGAACTGGACGCTCGCCCTGCTCGTCGGCCTCGGCCTGCTCGCCTACGTCACCCGCAGGAGGGACGCCTGGGGCGACCTGGCCGCGGGCTCGATCGGCGCGCTGCTGATCGCGGACGTCGTCGACCGCGCGACCCCCGGCTTCATCGACACCGAGCAGGCGTTCTGGCCCGGCCCGGCCACGGTGGTCGGGGTGCTGGCCGTCCTGCTGGTCGTGGTGCTGCGCCACAACCGGCGCGCCCGCGTGCGCGCGCTGACGTTCTCGGCCGTCTTCGCGGGCCTGTTCACCGTCTGCCTGGCCGTCTTCGTGGGCGGCTGGCTCCCGATCTCCGTCTGACCGCACCGGATAACGCCGCGCGGCGGGGCTCCCTGAGTCGATAGCCTGTAGTTCTTCACATCCAGGCCCGACCAAGGAGTAGCCGTGTTGCTGCGCATGTCGTCGTTGTTTCTTCGCACCCTGCGGGACGACCCGGCAGACGCGGAAGTGCCGAGCCACAAGCTCCTCGTCCGCGCCGGCTACGTCCGCCGCGTGGCTCCCGGCATCTACTCGTGGCTGCCCCTCGGCAAGCTGGTGCTGGAGAACGTCACCAGGGTCGTCCGCGAGGAGATGAACCGGATGGGCGGCCAGGAGGTGCTCTTCCCCGCCCTGCTGCCCCGCGAGTACTACGAGGCCACCGGCCGCTGGACCGAATACGGCGACACCCTGTTCCGGCTCCAGGACCGCAAGGGCGCCGACTACCTCCTCGGTCCCACGCACGAGGAGCTCTTCACCGACATGGTCAAGGGCGAATACTCCTCGTACAAGGACTATCCGGTCACGCTCTACCAGATCCAGACCAAGTACCGCGACGAGGCCAGGCCCAGGGCCGGCATCCTGCGCGGCCGCGAGTTCCTCATGAAGGACTCCTACTCCTTCGACCTCGACGACGACGGTCTCAAGCGCTCCTACGAGCAGCACCGCGAGACCTACATCCGCACGTTCGAGCGGCTCGGCATCGAGTACAAGATCGTGTTCGCCACCTCGGGCGCGATGGGCGGCTCGGCCTCGGAGGAGTTCCTGGCGCCGACGCCCACCGGCGAGGACACGTTCGTGGCCTGCCACTCCTGCGGCTACGCGGCCAACGCCGAGGCCGTCACCACCACCGCGCCGCCCGTCCGCGACCTGGCGGAGGCCGCGGCGATGCGGGTGCTCGACACGCCCGACACCCCGACCATCGAGTCCCTGGTGTCCTACGTCAACGAGCGCCACGGCCTGTCCGTCACCGCCGCCGACACCCTGAAGAACGTCGTCGTCAAGATCACCACCCCCGGCTCCGACAAGGTCGAGACGCTGATCGTCGGCGTGCCCGGCGACCGCGAGGTCGACCTCAAGCGCCTGGAGGCCTCCCTGACGCCCGGCGAGCCCGCCATCTTCGAGGCCGCCGACTTCGCCGCCCACCCCGGTCTCGTACGCGGCTACATCGGCCCGCAGATCCTGCGCGAGCTCGGCATCCGCTACCTCGTCGACCCCCGCGTCGTGACCGGCACCTCCTGGGTGACCGGCGCCAACGAGCCCGGCAAGCACGCCGTCGACGTGGTCGCCGGGCGCGACTTCGTCCCCGATGGCACGATCGAGGCCGCCGAGGTGCGCGCCGGCGACCCGTGCCCCCGCTGCGGCTCCTCGCTGTCCATCGACCGCGGCATCGAGATCGGCCACATCTTCCAGCTCGGCCGCAAGTACGCCGACGCCGCCGGCCTCGACGCCCTCGGCCCCGACGGCAAGCCGATCCGCATCACCATGGGCTCCTACGGCGTCGGGGTCTCCCGGGCCGTGGCCGTCATCGCCGAGCAGGCCCACGACCAGCTCGGCCTGGTGTGGCCGCGCGAGATCGCGCCCGCCGACGTGCACATCGTCGGCACCGGCAAGGAGAACCAGATCGAGGCCGCCCTTGAGCTGGCCGCCGAGCTGGAGTCGCAGGGGCTGCGGGTGCTCGTCGACGACCGCGCCCAGGTCTCGCCGGGCGTCAAGTTCAAGGACGCCGAGCTGCTGGGGCTGCCCACGATCGTGGTGATCGGGCGCGGCCTGTCGCAGGGCGTCATCGAGCTGCGCGACCGCGTGACCGGCGTCAAGGAGGAGATCCCGCTCGCCGACGCGGCCGCCCGCATCCTGGCCGCCTGCCGCTGACCGGCCGCCGCCCGCCCCGAGCCCCTGAGCGGCGTCAGCCGCCGGGGGTGATGGCGGGCGGTGCCGGGGGCGGGCTGCTCACCGGCATGCCGGGGAAGGCCGGGGGCGGCGACGGCTGGAAGGCGTAGGCGCGGGTCGCCGACTCCTGCATCGCCTGGGCGGCGTACCTGCGCAGCGTGGCGTCCCGCGCGGCGGCCAGCTCCAGGTAGGCGGCCGTGATCCCGTTCTCCACCCGCGCCGCCAGCTTGGCGGCCTGCGCGGAGCCGGAGGGCACGTACGGCAGCGCGTAGGACGCCTCCGACTCGCTGGGCTTGGCCCCGCGGCTGGTGATCAGGCCGCGGAGCTGGTCGCGGCGGGCCCGGTGGGCGTCGTACGCCGCGGTGGCCCGGTCCCGCAGCGCGCCCGTCGTACGCGCCCCCAGCAGCCCGTAGGCGAACACGGCGGCGTGCTCGGCGGCCAGGGCCTTGCGCAGCCTGTCGATGTCGTCCCCGTCCACCACAACCCCGTTCACAACGATTTCGGCAGCGACACGGCGTGGACCGCCTCGCAGGCCCCGATGCTGGCGACGAGCTGGGCCACACCGGGCGACAGGACGGCCAGCTGCCGCGGCCGCCGCGCCGCGGCCCGGCTCTCCAGGTCGCGCAGCCGCGACAGCGAGGGCTTGGGCGACTTCGACGGCGTGGCCGAGGGCGACCCGGAGGGCGTCGCGGACCCGGCGGGCGTCGTCGGCGGCGCGCCCGCGGGCAGGTATTTGCGCAGCTCGGCCAGGTGGGCCTGGTGACGGGCGCGGAACGGCTCAAGGACGTCGGCGCCGTCCGCGATCAGCGCCGAGTAGAGGGCGACCGTACGTTCCTTGTCGGCGATCACCTGCCGCAGCAGCACGGTCTCGGGCGAGTCGGGCACGGGAACCGGGGGCTTCGCCGGGCCCGAGGCGCTGCAGGCGGTCAGGGCGGCCGCCGCGCCCGCCAGCACGGCTCGCCTGGAGAGGTGACGCGGGCGCACGGGCTTGGACCTCCGGTGGATGCGGACCGGGCGACGACGGACCCCAGCGACCGGGGAGCCGCCGGTGACGGCTCCAGGTGACTGCTGGCGCAGATAGCATCGTACGGGCTGGTGCCCGGGAACGCCGTCAGGCGACGCTCCGCCACTCGACCGCGACGAGTGGCGCTCTTTCCGTGCCTCCGTACGGATAGGGTGTCAACTGTCGTCGCTGGCTGCGCAGCCAGACGGCGGAGAGCCAGTGGCGAGGTCCGCCCGGCTGAGACATGACAATAGGGAGGTCGATATGGGCAGCGCATCACCCCGCGACCACCTGATGAAGCTCCTGGAGCCTGTGGTCGCCGCGGAGGGCCTCGATCTGGAGGACGTCACGGTCACCCAGGCGGGCAAGAGGCGGTTGCTGCGTGTGATCGTCGATCGTGACGGCGGTGTGAGCCTCGACGACATCGCCGACGTGAGCCAGGCCGTCTCCACCGCGCTCGACGACGACGACGCGATGGGACAGGCCGCCTACACGCTTGAGGTCTCCTCGCCGGGCGTCGACCGCCCGCTCACCGAGCCGCGCCACTGGCGCCGTGCCGCCAAGCGGCTGGTGAAGGCCGAGCTGAGAGACGGCACCGTGGTCGAGGGCCGCATCCTGGCGGCGGACGAGAGCGGCGTCGACCTCGACGTCGAGGGCTCCGCGCGCCGGATCGATTACCAGGACCTGACCCGTGGACGGGTACAGGTGGAGTTCCGCCGGATCGACGACACCGACGACGTCGACGGCGACGAAGGCTAAGGGGGAAGCCTCGTGGACATCGACATGAGCGTCCTGCGCAGCCTGGAGCGGGAGAAGGACATCTCCTTCGACCTGGTCGTCAAGGCGATCGAGGACGCGCTGCTGATCGCCTACATCCGCACCGAGGGCGCGGCGCCCAAGGCACGGGCCGAGCTCGACCGCGGCAGCGGCCACGTCACGATCTGGGCCGCCGAGCTCGACGACGAGGGCGACGTCGTCAGGGAGTTCGACGACACTCCTGGCAACTTCAGCAGGATCGCCGCGACCACCGCCAAGCAGGTCATCCTCCAGCAGCTCCGCGACGCCGAGGACGAGATCAACTTCGGCGAGTTCGCCAGCCGCGAGGGCGAGCTGGTCTCCGGCGTGATCCAGCAGGGCAAGGACCCGCGCGTGGTGCTGGTCGACCTCGGCAAGATCGAGGCCATCCTGCCGCACGCCGAGCAGGTCCCCGGCGAGGACTACATCCACGGCGAGCGCATCCGCGCGTACGTGGTGCAGGTGAAGAAGGGCCACAAGGGGCCGTCGGTGACGCTGTCGCGCACCCACCCGGGCCTGGTCAAGAAGCTCTTCGCGCTGGAGGTGCCCGAGATCGCCGACGGCACCGTCGAGATCGCCGCCGTGGCCCGCGAGGCCGGCCACCGTACGAAGATCGCGGTCAGGTCGCGCAAGCCGGGCGTCAACGCCAAGGGCGCCTGCATCGGCCCGATGGGCTCGCGGGTCCGCAACGTCATGACCGAGCTGCACGGCGAGAAGATCGACATCATCGACTGGTCCGAGGACCCCGGGGAGTTCGTGGGGAATGCGCTGTCACCGGCGCGTGTTTCCCATGTCGAGGTTCTCGATCTCGAAGGACGGGTCGCAAGGGTGACGGTGCCCGACTACCAGCTCTCGCTGGCCATCGGTAAGGAAGGGCAGAATGCCCGGCTTGCCGCCAGGCTCACCGGATGGCGGATTGACATCCGGCCTGACACACAAGCCGAGGATGCCGCCGGTTCCGTAGATGCGTCAACACGGTAAGCTGGAATATGGTGGCCACGCAGCTCCACAGCGCACCTGTGTGGGCTGCAGGGTTCGCACGGCTAAGTCCGAGCTGCTCCGCCTGGTGTTGATCGAGGACCATTTGGTCCCTGATCTGCGAGGACGGCTTTCCGGCCGCGGTGCATCGCTGCATCCGTCCTTGAGTTGTCTGGAGCTCGCCGAGCGGCGCCGAGCGTTCCCGCGCGCGTTCCGCGTGCCGGGGCCGCTTGACGTCTCGCATGTGCGGGCACACCTGGAGGGGGAATCACGAAATGTCATGTAGGACGCCGAGTTGATGGGCGGAGTCAGATTGCTATGAGCGCCTGATGAGCACGCGGCGATGAAGACGTCAAGTTAACGACGGTCCGGACGGCACAGCCAGCCTCCCGGGCCGAGTAAGGGAGTGCAGTGGCGAAGGTCCGGGTATACGAGCTCGCTAAGGAGTTCGGCGTAGAGAGCAAGGTCGTCATGGCCAAGCTCCAAGAGATGGGGGAGTTCGTCCGTTCGGCGTCCTCGACCATCGAGGCGCCGGTGGTCCGCAGGCTCACCGAAGCTCTGGGCGCATCGAAGGGTGGGCCCTCCAGGGGCGGCGGTTCGTCGTCCAACAGGCCGCAGCCGCCGAAGGCTGCGCCCCGTCCGGCCGAACACCAGGCCGGCAACGGCGCCGCGGAGGCGCCGACCCCGACTACTCCGCGTCCAGGCCCGGGTCCGAGGCCCGGTCCGCGTCCCGGCCCCGCGGGCGGCGGTCAGCCGCGTCCGCCGGTGCCGATGCCCCATCAGCCGCAGCAGCAGCCCGAGGCTGCGCGCGGCGAGACCTCCGGGGCTCCGCAGGCCCGCTTCGAGAGCGCGGCCGGTTCCGGCGCGCCCACCCGTCCGGCTCCGGGGCCGCGTCCGGGTCCCGCCGCCCGTCCGGGTCCCAAGCCCGGTCCGGCGCCGCGTCCCGGGCAGCCTTCCGGTGGCGGTGGCGGTGGCGGCCAGCAGGCCCCGCGTCCGGGTGCGCCCGCCGGTGGCGGCCCGCGTCCCGGTCCCGGTCCCAAGCCGGGTCCGCGCGGCCCGCGTCCGGGCAACAACCCGTTCTCGTCCAACGCCAGCGGCATGGGTCAGTCCCGTCCGCCGCGTCCCGGCGGCAACCGCGACGGTGGCGGCCCCGGTCAGCGTGAGCGTCGTGACGGTCCGCCGCGTGACGGTGCGATGCCCCGTCCGCCGCGTCCCGGTGGCGGCGGCGAGGCCGGTCCGCGTCCCGCGGGTCCGCGTCCCGGTCCGCCCGGTGCGGCCGGTCCGCGTCCGGGTCCCGGCGCGGGCGGTCCCCGTCCCGGTGGTCCGCGTCCCAACCCGATGATGATGCCGCAGGGTCGTCCTGCCGGTCCGGGCGGTGGCCCGCGTCCCGGTGGTGGCGGTGGCGGTCGTCCTGGCGGCGGCGGTGGCGGCGGCGGTCGTCCCGGCGGCGGCGGCGGTCGTCCCGGTGGCGGCGGCGGCGGTTTCGCCGGTCGTCCCGGTGGTGGCGGCGCGGGTCCCCGTACCGGCACCGGTGGTCCCGGTGGTGGCGGCGGCGGTTTCGCCGGTCGTCCCGGTGGTGGCGGCCGTGGTCGCGGCGGTGGCACGGCGGGCGCGTTCGGGCGTCCCGGCGGCCGTCCCGCGCGTGGTCGTAAGAGCAAGCGTCAGAGGCGCCAGGAGTTCGACAACATGTCGGCGCCGGCGATCGGCGGTGTGCAGGTCGCTCGCGGCAACGGCGCGACGATCCGCCTGCCGCGCGGCGCGTCGCTGTCCGACTTCGCCGACCGCATCGGCGCGAACCCCGCCTCGCTCGTGCAGATCATGCTGCACCTCGGCGAGATGGTGACCGCGACCCAGTCGGTCAACGAGGAGACGTTGCAGCTCCTCGGCGCCGAGCTCGACTACAACATCCAGGTCGTCAGCCCGGAGGAGGAGGACCGCGAGCTTCTCGAGGCCTTCGACATCGAGTTCGGCGAGGACGAGGGCGACGAGGCCGACCTGGCCGCGCGTCCGCCGGTCGTGACCGTCATGGGTCACGTCGACCACGGTAAGACCAAGCTGCTCGACGCCATCCGCAAGACCAACGTGGTGGCGCGCGAGGCCGGTGGCATCACCCAGCACATCGGTGCTTACCAGGTCCCCGCGGTGCACGAGGGCGAAGACCGGAAGATCACCTTCATCGACACCCCGGGTCACGAGGCGTTCACCGCCATGCGTGCCCGAGGCGCCAAGTCCACCGACATCGCGGTACTGGTGGTCGCGGCCGACGACGGTGTGAAGCCGCAGACGATCGAGGCGCTCAACCACGCCCAGGCGGCCGACGTGCCGATCGTGGTCGCGGTGAACAAGGTCGACAAGGAGGGTGCCGACCCCAACAAGGTCCGCGCCCAGCTCACCGAGTACGGCCTGGTCGCCGAGGAGTACGGCGGCTCGACCCTCTTCGTCGACATCTCGGCGAAGAACGGCACGGGCATCGACAACCTCCTCGAGGCCATCCTGCTCACCGCCGACGCCGAGCTCGACCTGCGGGCCAACCCGACGATGGACGCCCAGGGCATCGCGATCGAGGCTCACCTCGACAAGGGCCGCGGCCCCGTCGCGACCGTCCTGGTCCAGCGCGGCACGCTGCGCGTGGGTGACTCGATCGTGTGTGGCGAGGCCTTCGGCCGCGTCCGCGCGATGCTCGACGACAACGGCGACCCGGTCGAGGAGGCCACGCCGTCGCGTCCGGTCCTGGTCATGGGTCTGACGGCCGTGCCGAGCGCTGGTGACAACTTCATCGTCGTCACCGACGACCGGATGGCCCGCCAGATCGCCCAGCAGCGCGCGGCGCGCAAGCGCAGCGCCGACATGGCGAAGTCGAGCCGTCGCCGCACCCTCGAAGAGCTGTTCAGCGACCTTGAGAAGGGTCGCGTCGACGAGCTCAAGCTCATCATCAAGGGTGACGTGTCCGGTTCGGTGGAGGCCCTGGAAGACGCCCTGCTCAAGATCGACGTCGGCGACGAGGTCAGGCTCCGTGTCCTGCACCGCGCGGTCGGCGCCATCACCGAGTACGACGTCAACCTGGCCGTCGCCGACGACAACGCGGTCATCATCGGCTTCAACGTCCGGCCTGAGCCCCGGGCGCGCGACCTGGCCGAGCGCGAGGGCGTCGACATCCGCTACTACTCGGTCATCTACCAGGCGATCGAGGAGATCGAAGCGGCGCTCAAGGGCATGCTCAAGCCCGAGTTCGAAGAGGTCCAGATGGGCACCGCCGAAGTCCGCGAGGTCTTCAAGGTGCCGAAGATCGGCAACGTCGCCGGTACGCTGGTCCGCTCCGGCACGATCGTCCGCAACAGCAAGGCCAGGATCATCCGCGATGGCGTCGTCATCGCCGACAACCTGACCGTCTCGTCCCTGCGTCGCTTCAAGGATGACGCCACCGAGGTCCGCGAGGGCTTCGAGTGCGGTATCGGTGTCGGCTACAACGACATCCGGATCGACGACACGATCGAGACGTTCGAGATGCGGGAGAAGCCGCGGGTCTGACCCGCGGCCGGGCGCCCGGCGGAACCTCCGCCGGGCGCCACTCGCACGCCCGGGCCTCCTCTCCACCGCAGCAGGCCGGTCGTGCTTCCACCCCACCAGGCCAAGCGGTGGTCTCAAACGATGTATGTGGGTTCTCTGACCCTGGACATCCTGCTCGGCGACGTGCGTTCGCTGAAGCAGAAGCGCTCTGTCGTCCGGCCTCTGATCGCCGAGCTGCAGCGACGTTATCCGTCCATCGCGGTGGCCGAGACCGGCCATCTTGACCTGCATCGCAGGTGCGAGGTGGGCGTCGCGGTGGTCTCCGCCTCTGCGGGTAACTGCAAAGAGGTGATGGACGCCTGCGAGCGAATGGTGGCTTTCCGCCCTGACATCGAGCTGCTGTCAGCCAGACAGCGCCTCTACAACGACGAAGATTGAACGACTGCACGGCCAGGTCGTGCGTGAGGGGGAGCGAACATGGTGGATGCCGCACGAGCGCGCAAGCTCGCCGACCGCATCCAGCAGATCGTCGCCGAGATGCTGGAGCGCCGGATCAAGGACCCGCGCCTGGGCTTCGTCACCGTGACTGACACGCGCATCACCGCTGACCTGCGTGAGGCGACGGTCTTCTACACGGTGTTCGGCTCCGACGCCGAGCGGTCCGACAGCGCGGCCGCCCTTGAGAGCGCCAAAGGCATCATCCGCGCCGAGGTGGGCCGCCAGACCGGCGTGCGTTTCACCCCGACGCTGACGTTCCGGCATGACCCGCTGCCCGACAGTGCCCGCCAGCTCCACGACCTGATCAACGCCGCCAGGGCGCGGGACGCCGAGGTGGCGCGCAAGGCCGAGGGCGCGGCCTACGCCGGAGAGGCCGATCCTTACAAGAAGCCCGATGAGGGTGAGGACGACCAGGAGTGACGTCCCACGTGGCCCGAGCCGAGCAGCACTCACCGGAGCCGTGCATCCCCGAGGTCGAGACCTTGGGGATCCCCAAGGCCGCCTGGGAGCGCGCGATCCAGCTCATCGACCAGGTCGACGAGGTCGCCCTGGCCTGTCACGTGTCGCCCGACGGCGACGCGCTCGGCTCGATGCTGGCCGTCGGTTACGTGCTGCGCTCGATCGGCAAGCGGGTCGTGGCCTCCTTCGGCGACGAGTACTTCGTGGTCCCGCGGATCCTGAGGTTCCTGCCGGGGCAGGAGATGTTGTGCCCGCCGGCCGACTACCCCGAGGCGCCGGCGCTGATGATCACCTTCGACTCCTCCACGTTCGAGCGGCTGGGCCTGCTCAGCCCCAACGCGGCCAGGGCGGAGGAGGTCATCGTGATCGACCACCACCCGTCCAACGCCGGGTTCGGCACGCACAGCCTCATCGACCCGCACGCGGCCGCCACGGCCATGCTGGCCGAGCAGCTGATCTACCGGCTCGGCGGCAGCCTCGACCGGGACATCGCCACCTGCCTGTACACCGGCCTGGTGACCGACACGGGTTCCTTCCGCTACTCCTCGACCACGTCGGCCGTGCACCGGATGGCGTCCAGGTTGTTGTTCACGGGACTGCACACCGAGGAGATCGCCCGCGAGTTGTGGGACCGTTCGCCGTTCGGCTATCTCAAGGTGCTGGCCAGGGCGCTCGACCGGGTGCAGCTTGAGGGCTCGCTGGTCTGGACGTACGTGCCGCGGGTCGACCGGGCGGCGTACGGGCTGCCGTACACGGAGGTCGAGGGCATGATCGACATCGTGCGGCGTACCGACGAGGCCGAGATCGCGGTCGTGCTCAAGGAGGACGACCACGGCGACTGGCAGGTGTCGACCAGGTCCAAGGGCGCGGTCGACGTGGCGGCCGTGTGCGCCGCGCTGGGCGGCGGCGGACATCACAACGCGGCCGGGTTCACCTCCTACGACAGCGTCGAGGAGACCATGGCCAAGTTCAGACGAGAGCTGGGGAAGGCTGGATGGCCGAGAGCGGTCTGATCATCGTCGACAAGCAGGGCGAGTGGACCTCGCACGACGTGGTGGCCCGGATGCGACGCATCGCGGGCACCCGACGCGTCGGGCACGCGGGCACGCTCGACCCGATGGCCACGGGCGTGCTGGTGGTCGGCGTGGAGAAGGCGACCAGGCTGCTCGGGCACCTGGCGCTGACCGAGAAGGTCTACGAGGCCACGATCCGGCTGGGCGTGTCCACCAACACCGACGACGCCGAGGGCGAGACCACGGCCACGGCGTCCGCGGCGGAGGTGGGCGCGGCCGAGGTGCACAAGGGCGTCGAGGCGCTCACCGGGGCCATCATGCAGGTCCCGCCGCAGGTCAGCGCCATCAAGGTCAACGGTCAGCGGGCGTACAAGATGGCGCGCGCGGGCGAGGAGGTCGCGCTCGTGGCCCGGCCCGTGACCGTGTACGGCTTCGACGTGCTCGATGTCAGGCCCGCCGGGGACGTCGTGGACGTCGACGCGGTCGTGACGTGTTCCAGCGGCACCTACATCCGGGCGCTGGCCCGCGACCTGGGGGCCGCGCTGGGCGTCGGCGGCCACCTGACACGCCTGCGCCGGACCCGGGTCGGCCCGTACGACCTGTCGCTGGCCAGGACCGTCGACCAGCTCGCCGAGGAGTGCGTGGTGCTGCCGATCGGCGCGGCGGTGGCGGCGGCGTTCCCGCGCAGGGACGTGACCGCCGAGGAGGCGCGCGTGATCGGCCACGGCGGCCGGCTGCCCGCGGCCGGGCTCGGCCCGGGGCCGATCGGCGTGTTCGGGCCCGAGGGGGAGCTGCTGGCGCTGGTGGAGGAGCAGGACCGGGTGGCCAAGCCGCTCGCCGTCTTCGTCGGCTGAACCGGCCGGGCCCGCCGCTCAGGCGGGTCCGCAAGGGTCCGCAAGGCTGGGCGGCTTCGCGGCGTCAGGCGGGTTTGCGGGCTACCAGGATGTCGCGGACGATCGCCTGGTCGACCCAGTGCTCGAAGTCGGGGTAGTCCATGACCTCCAGGCCGGCGCCGGTGAGGATCGTGGCCAGCTCGGCGCTCTTGCCGCCGTAGGTGTTCCAGGAGATGCCCATCGCGCCGCCGGGGCGCAGCAGCTCGGCCCAGACCGGCACCGCCTGCCGCAGCAGCTCCAGCGGGCTGCGGGACAGGCCGCCGCCGCCCTTGCTGCCGTGTTGCACGCCGTAGGGGGCGTCGGTCACGACGACGTCGAACGTGCGGGGCCTGAAGAACTCGCGGCTCTTGAGGGTGTCGGCGTTGACCACGGCGAGCTGCTGGACGTCGCCCGCCTTGACGGCCTCCTTGGACAGCCCGAACGTGACGTTGAGCCGCCGCCCGACCAGGGCCCGGTCACGTCGCACCGGCACGGTCTCGGCGGTGTGCTTGAGCCGCTTGTTGCGCAGCCAGGTCTTGATGAAAACGGTGTACGCCTCGAAGTCCTTGCCGTCGACGTCGAGGCCGTAGGCGTCGTAGCCGTACATGAGGGCCTGGTTGAGGGTGGTGCCGCGACCGCACATCGGGTCGAACACGGACAGCTTGTCGGACAGGGCCCGGTCGGAGGCGAGCACGGTCACGTTGAGCAGCAGCTTGGTGAAGTGTTCGTTGGTCTTGCCGGCGTACTTCTGGATGGTGAGCAGGTCGCTGCTCAGGCGGTCGAGCGGGCGCATGGCCAGCGGGCGGAGCAGGTCGCCCTCGACGCCGAAGACCGCGTAGACGGAGGAGAGGTTGGACAGCAGCGCGACGTCGGGCCCGTCGAGCGGCCGCTCGGTCTCGAACGTGATGTACGGGACCCCGCCGATGGTGGTCTCCGCGCTGCTCAGCACGGTGTTCTCGATGGCGTGGTCGCTGAAGACGGCCAGCTCGGCCAGGGTCAGGCGGGGCGAGCTCTCGCCGTAGACCCGGTTGAAGGCGGGCAGGATCAGCAGCGCGTATCGAGGCATGATGGCTCATCCTACTTGCGGGAATCCGGCGCTCCGCCCCTCGATTGGAGGTGAACGGGAGACACATGGCAGGCTTGTCTAGGATTGATCCGCCACGAGCGAATGGGGCCTAGCGTGCGGGGTTCGAGAAGGTCTGTGGTGACCATCGGCGTGTACGACGGGGTCCATCGCGGGCATCGGAAGGTGGTCGAGCGCACGGTCGCGCTCGCCCGTGAACGGGGGCTGCGCGGCGTGGCGGTCACGTTCGAGCCGCATCCCGACGAGGTGGTGCTGCCGGGCACCCGCAGGGCGCGGCTGACCACGCTCAAGCGGCGTGCCGAGCTGCTGACCGGGCTGGGGATCGACGACGTCGAGGTGGTGGAGTTCACGCTCGACGTGTCGAGGATGAGCCCCGACGACTTCGCCCAGGGAGTGCTGAGCGAGCGCCTCGGGGCCGCGGTGGTCGTGGTGGGGGCCGATTTCACGTTCGGGCACCACGCCTCCGGTGACGCCGAGGCCCTGCGCACGCTGGGCGACAAGTACGACTTCGAGGTCGAGGTGGTGCCCATGCTGGACGGCGTCTCCTCGACCTCCGCCCGCCGGCTGATCGTCGCCGGCGACGTGGAGGGGGCCGCCGCCGAGCTGGGCCGGCCCCACCGCGTGGAGGGCGTGGTCGTACGCGGTTACCAGCGGGGGCGGCAGCTCGGCTTCCCGACCGCCAACGTCGAGACCCCGCAGCAGACCGCCATCCCGGCCGACGGGGTCTACGCGGGGTGGCTGGAGTGTGTCCCGGTGGCCAACCTGCCGGCGCCGTACGAGGGCGAGCGGTGGCCGGCGGCGATCTCGGTGGGGACGAATCCGACGTTCGAGGGCGTGCCGCGTACAGTGGAGGCGTACGCGCTCGACCGCGACGACCTGGAGCTCTACGGGGTGCACGTGGCGGTGGAGTTCGCCGCCCGGCTGCGGGGCAACACGCGCTTCGAGTCGATCGAGGAGCTGATCGACCAGATCCACGCCGACGTCGACGCCGCCCGGCGCATCACGTCCTGACGACGAAGGACAGCGGAGGGCGGGCGCGGTTGTCGTGTGCGCGGAACACTTGACTCCGATGGTAACCTTGCATGTCGGCTCTGTAACGGTGGCGCTGCTGCGCTGCCCATGACGGCCTTCACGCGGCGACTGTAGGCACGCACGGTCGTTCGCACTTTCATCTCATTCGCGCGTGTCCGTAGTTCGAAGGAGAGCCGTGTCCCTCGACACCGCTGCCAAGAAGACCATCATCAGTGAGTACGCGACGGCCGAGGGCGACACCGGTTCGCCCGAGGTGCAGATCGCGCTGCTCAGCAAGCGCATCAGCGAGCTCACCGAGCACCTGAAGACGCACAAGCACGACCACCACAGCCGTCGTGGCCTGCTTCTGCTCGTCGGTCGCCGGCGTCGTCTGCTGAAGTACCTGCAGAAGGTCGACATCCAGCGTTACCGTTCGCTCATCGAGCGGCTCGGTCTGCGCCGATAACATGGAAAGGGAGCGGCGCGGGACGCCGCTCCCTTCTCATATGGGCTCGCCCATGTGGGTAGGAGCCCAGGCGACCGGCGCGTCGCGGCGGAGAACCGCCGTGCCGTCGGCGTACAACTGAATATCCGAGACACACAGCCCCCGCGTCCGATTCAGCACCATGCGACCCGCGACGCCTGCGGGCCGGTCCTCGGTAGTGGCTTCCGGTACGAATGACCGGGCGCTTCGATCGAAGACCGGCGCTGCACCTACTATGGGGAGACCGCTGATGGACCGCCACCGCGGTGCCGACCTGGCACGACGGATGGGCGGCGGCCTGACGAGCGGGTTTCCTCATACGCACGAGGGTGCCGGTGAGAAAAGAGGGCGCGGGTGACCGACCACAAGGAGGTCCCCCGTGGAGGGTGTCCACACCGCTGAAGCCGTCATTGACAACGGCTCGTTCGGCACGCGCACGGTCCGGTTCGAGACCGGCCGGCTCGCGCGTCAGGCGGCCGGTTCGGCCGTCGCCTATCTCGACAACGACACGATGGTGCTTTCCGCCACCACCGCGTCCAAGGCTCCCAAGGAGAACTTCGACTTCTTCCCGCTCACGGTCGACGTCGAGGAGCGCATGTACGCCGCGGGCCGCATCCCCGGCTCGTTCTTCCGCCGTGAGGGTCGTCCGTCCGAGGACGCGATCCTGACCTGCCGCCTGATCGACCGGCCGCTGCGCCCGTCGTTCGTCAAGGGGCTGCGCAACGAGATCCAGGTCGTGGCCACGGTCATGGCGCTCAACCCCGAGCACCTCTACGACGTGGTCGCCATCAACGCCGCCTCGCTGTCGACGCAGCTCGCCGGGCTGCCGTTCTCCGGCCCGATCGGCGGCGTGCGCGTCGCGCTGATCGAGGGCCAGTGGGTGGCCTTCCCCACGCACCCCGAGCTGGAGCGGGCCACGTTCGACATGGTCGTGGCGGGCCGCCTGCTCGACGACGGCGACGTCGCGATCATGATGGTCGAGGCCGAGTCCACCAAGGACACGCTCAAGCTGGTCGCCGAGGGCGCCGTGGGCCCGACGGAGGAGACCGTCGCCCAGGGTCTTGAGGCCGCCAAGCCGTTCATCAAGGTGCTGTGCGAGGCCCAGTCCCGCATCGCCCAGGTGGCCGCCAAGGAGACCGCCGAGTACCCGGTCTTCCTCGACTACCAGGACGACGTCTACAACGCGGTCGAGGCCGCGATCAAGACCGAGCTGGCCGCCGCGCTGACCATCGCCGGCAAGCAGGAGCGCGAGACCGAGCTCGACAAGGTCAAGGCGCTGGCCGCCGAGCGGCTGCTGCCCGAGTTCGAGGGGCGCGAGAAGGAGATCTCCGCCGCGTTCCGCTCGGTGACGAAGAAGCTCATGCGTGAGCGGGTCGTCAACGAGGGCGTCCGCATCGACGGCCGTGGCACCAAGGACATCCGCGCCCTGTCGGCCGAGGTCCACGTGGTTCCGCGGGTGCACGGCTCGTCCCTGTTCGAGCGCGGCGAGACCCAGATCCTGGGCATCACCACGCTGAACATGCTGCGCATGGAGCAGAACATCGACACGCTCAACCCTGAGCGGACCAAGCGCTACATGCACAACTACAACTTCCCGCCGTACTCCACCGGTGAGACGGGCCGCGTGGGCTCGCCCAAGCGCCGCGAGATCGGTCACGGCGCGCTGGCCGAGCGGGCGCTGATCCCCGTGCTGCCCTCGCGCGAGGAGTTCCCGTACGCCATCCGCCAGGTCTCCGAGGCCCTCGGCTCCAACGGCTCGACCTCGATGGGCTCGGTCTGCGCCTCCACCATGGCGCTGCTGGACGCCGGTGTGCCGCTTCGGGAGATGGTCGCCGGCATCGCGATGGGCCTGATCAGCGAGGGCGGCAACTACGTCACGCTGACCGACATCCTCGGCGCCGAGGACGCCATGGGCGACATGGACTTCAAGGTCGCCGGCACCAAGGACGTCATCACCGCCCTCCAGCTCGACACCAAGCTCGACGGCATCCCCGCCTCCGTGCTGGCCGGCGCGCTGAAGCAGGCCAAGGGCGCCCGTCTGGCGATCCTCGACGTGATGCAGGAGGCGATCGACTCCCCGGCGGAGATGAACCCGACCGCGCCGCGCATCATCACGATCAAGGTCCCGGTGGACAAGATCGGCGAAGTCATCGGCCCGAAGGGCAAGATGATCAACCAGATCCAGGACGACACGGGCGCCGAGATCACCATCGAGGACGACGGCACGATCTACATCGGCGCCACCGACGGGCCCTCGGCCGAGGCCGCCCGTACGGCGATCAACGGCATCGCGAACCCGCACATGCCCGAGGTCGGCGAGCGTTACCTGGGCACGGTCGTCAAGATCGCGGCCTTCGGCGCGTTCATCTCGCTCATGCCCGGCAAGGACGGCCTGCTGCACGTCTCCCAGATCCGCAAGCTGCACGGCGGCAAGCGCATCGAGAACGTCGAGGACGTCATGAGCGTCGGCGAGAAGATCCAGGTCGAGATCGCCGAGATCGACGGCCGGGGCAAGCTCTCCCTCGTGCCCGTCGAGGTCATCGAGAAGGAGGCCGCCGAGAAGGAGGCCAAGGCCGCCTCCGGCGCCGACGAGGGCGAAGGCGAGGGCGCCGCGCCCGAGGCCGAGACCGCGGCCGCGGAGGAGAAGTCGGAGCGGCCGCGCCGCACCCGCACCCGCGTGCGCGCCACCCGCCCCAACGAGGGGGACGACCGCAACTCGTGAGCGGGTCAACCACAAATCTCGGCACCACCGACGCAGGAGGAGGCCTCGTGACGACCACCACGCTGCACCCCGGCAAGGACGGAGCCGGAGTCGTCAGGCGTACCGTCCTGCCGGGCGGCCTGCGTGTGGTGACCGAGACCATGCCGACCGTGCGCAGCGTCGCGGTCGGCATGTGGGTCGGCATCGGGTCGCGTGACGAGGCCCCCGAGCACATGGGGGCCACCCACTTCCTCGAACACCTGCTGTTCAAGGGCACGCCCACGCGGGACGCGATGGAGATCTCGGCCTCCATCGAGGGCATCGGCGGCGAGATCAACGCCTTCACCGCCAAGGAGTACACCTGCTACTACGCGCGGGTCCTCGACGAGGACCTGCCGGTCGCGGTGGACGTCCTCGCCGATGTGGTGACCAGCTCGCTGATCACGGAGGAGGACGTCGAGTCCGAGCGCGGGGTGATCCTGGAAGAGATCGCCATGCACGACGACGACCCGTCCGACGTGGTGCACGAGCAGTTCGCGGCCGCGCTCTACGGCGACTCGCCGATCGGCCGGCCCATCCTGGGCACGGTCGAGTCGATCAACGCCCTGGGCCGCGAGCGCATCGCGGAGTACTACCACCGCTACTACCGGCCGCGTACCACCGTGGTCTCGGTGGCGGGGAACGTGCGGCACGAGGAGGTCGTCGAGCTGGTCGCCCGCGCGTACGAGCGGGCGGGCGCGCTGGAGGGGGCCTACGAGTTCGCCCCGCCGCGCACCAGCGGGCCCGGCGCCGAGACCCGTTCCGGGGTCAGGGTGCTGGACCGGCCGACCGAGCAGGCCAACCTGGTGCTCGGCACGACCGGCATGTCCAGGACCGACGACCGCAGGTTCGCGCTCGGCGTGCTCAACGCCGCGCTGGGGGGCGGCATGTCCTCCCGGCTCTTCCAGGAGATCAGGGAGAAGCGCGGCCTGGCCTACTCCGCCTACAGCTACACCTCGGCCTACGCCGACACCGGGCAGTTCGGGATCTACGTGGGCTGCCTGCCCTCGAAGATCGACGACGTGCTCAAGATCTGCCGGGACGAGGTGACGCGCGTGGTGGCCGAAGGGCTCAGCGCGGACGAGATCATGCGCGGCAAGGGCCAGATGCGGGGCGGGCTCGTGCTCGGCCTGGAGGACACCGGGTCGCGCATGTCGCGGATCGGGAAGAACGAGCTGGTGTACGAAGAGCTCATGTCGGTGGACGAAGTGCTGGCCCGGATCGAGGCGGTCACCCCCGACGAGATCGGGGAGGTCGCCCGCGACGTCCTCAGCCGGCCGCTCACGCTGGCCGTCATCGGGCCGTACGGGGACAAGGACTTCTCCGAGGCCATCGCCTGACGTCCTTTCGGGTGGGGGAGCGCTCGCCGAGTGTCTCTCCCACCTGGCTCGTCCCAAGGGAGGCGGGCGTAATAGGGTTGGGCGTGTGATCAGGGTTGGGGTGCTGGGCGCGCGCGGTCGTGTGGGCGTCGAAGTGTGCAAGGCGGTCGAGGCGGCGGACGACCTGGAGTTGGTGGCCGCGCTCGACAAGGACGATCCCGTCGAGGGGCTCGAAGGCGCCGAGGTGGTGGTCGACTTCACCCATCCCGACGTGGTCATGGGCAACCTGGAATGGGCCATCGCCCATGGCGTGCACCCGGTGGTGGGCACCACCGGCTTCGACGCCGGGCGGCTGGAGACCGTACGCGGGTGGCTGGAGCGGTCGCCGGGCGTCAACTGCCTGATCGCTCCCAACTTCGGCATCGCGGCCGTGCTCATGATGCACTTCGCGCAGCAGGCGGCCCGCCACTTCGAGTCCGTCGAGATCATCGAGCTGCACCACCCGAACAAGGCCGACGCCCCTTCGGGCACCGCCCGCCGTACGGCTGAGCTGGTGGCCGAGGCGCGCGGGAAGGCCGGGCTCGGCGGGATGCCCGACGCCACCAGCACCGCCCTCGACGGCGCGCGCGGCGCGGACGTCGGCGGTGTGCACGTGCACGCGGTGCGCCTGGCCGGGCTGATCGCCCACCAGGAGGTGCTGCTCGGCGGCGACGGCGAGATCCTCACCATCCGGCACGACACGATGAGCAGGTCGGCGTTCACGCCGGGCGTGCTGCTGGGCGTGCGCCGGGTGCGCGAGCTGCCCGGCCTCACCGTGGGCCTGGAGCCCCTGCTCGACCTGTGACCGCTGCACGACGTGCCCATGACCCATGAGGACACGGGGCATGGGCACGCCGTGAGGAGAGGGTCCCGGCTCCGCACAGCCGGGCCTACGATCATCAACACTAATACCAGCGGCGTGGTCCGCCCGAAACATGAGACCGTGTCGCCATGGTGCGATGGGCTGACCCGGACGAGCTTCCCGGGCTGATCTCCGTGGAACTGGCCGCCGACAAGCTGTTCGAGCAGGTCGGCATCGTCTTCCCGCCGGGCACGACCATGGTCGAGGAGGTGGACGACCCGGCCTCGGTGCTCGTCGAGGGCGATCCGCCGGCCGGGTTCGCGCTGATCGGTCACGTGGACGGCAACCTGCACCTCGACCAGCTCGCCGTGCATCCCGACAACATGCGGCAGGGCATCGGCGGGCGGCTGGTCGAGGCGGTGGCCGACCACGCGCGGGCCGTGGGCGCGCCGGCGGTCACGCTGACGACGTTCAGGGACGTGCCGTGGAACGCCCCCTGGTACGAGCGGCACGGCTTCGCGGTGATGCCGGAGACGGAGTGGGGCCCGGAGCTGCGCAGGCTGGTGGAACACGAGCGCGAGCTGGGCATCGAGGTGGCGCCGCGGGTCGTGATGCGCCGATAGCCTGAACGGGTGAGCCGGTTTCGTGATGAGTTGTGGCAGGTCGTCGGCGGTGTGTACGACCAGATCCTGGCCCACCCGTTCCTGTCCGGGCTGACCGACGGGTCGTTGCCCCGGGAGGCGTTCCGCCACTACGTGGTGCAGGAGGCGCACTTCCTGCCCGACTACGCCAGGGCGCTGGCAGCGTGTGCGGCGCGTTCGCCCGAGCCGTCCGGTGTGCAGCGTTTCGCGGGGGACGCCGCCATGACCGTCGAGGTCGAGCACAGTCTCGTGGTGGAGCTGCTGGCCGCGTTCGGGCTGGACGAGGCCGACGCGCGCAAGACGCCCGCCGGGCCCACCACGGTCGGCTACACCTCGTACCTGGTGCGTACGTGCTCGCTGGGGACGTTCCCCGAGGCCCTGGGCGCGATCGTGCCCTGCTACTGGATCTACGCCCGGGTCGGCGAGACGCTGCTCGGCCGTTCCTCGCCCGACCCGCTGTACGCCTGGTGGATCGACACCTACGGCGGCGAGGGCTACCAGGAGACCGTGGCCGGCGTGCTCGACCTGCTCGACGGGCTCGTACCTGACGGCGAGGAACGGCACCGGCTGCTCGACCGCGCGCTCACCACGGCCCGCTACGAGTGGATGTTCTGGGACGCGGCCTGGCGCCAGGAGGGCTGGCCATGCGGCTGAGGGACCTCCTCCAGGCCGACCAGCTCGCGCTGAAGGTGCTGACCGGGCACGACCTGCTCGACCGGCGCGTACGCGGTGTCGCCACGACCGACCTGCCCGACCCGGCCATGTTCGTCAAGACGGGCGAGCTGGTGCTCACGGAGCTGACCTGGCACACCGGCCCGGCCTCCTCCCGCGACTTCGTGCGGAGCCTCGGGGACGTGGCGGCGCTGGTCGCGGGCACCGCGCTCAAGGTGCCGCCGGCCGACCTCATCGACGCCTGCGCCGAGGCCGGGCTGCCGCTGCTCACGCTGCCGGTGGACGTGCCGTTCAGCCAGGTCACCGAGCACGTGTTGCGGGCCCTGATCGTCGAGCTGGGCACGACGCCGCCGCGGCCCGCGTACGCCGCCCGCAGGCGCCTGGCCAGCACCCTGGTCGACGGCGGCAGCCTCACCAAGCTCGTCACGGCGGTGGCCGGCGAGCTCGACGTGCCCTGCTGGGTGCTCTCGCCGACCGGCCGGGTGATCGTCGGCTCCCAGCCGCTAGGCGTGGCGGCCCGGCTGCGGCTGGCGCACACGTTCCTCACCGCGCGTTTCCTGCCGGGCATGGTGACGCAGGAGGACGGGACGGTGTTGTCGGTCTTCCCGGTCGGCAAGGGGGCCTCCCACCGCATCGCCAACTGGTTCCTGGCCTACGCGGGCGAGCAGGTGCAGGGCGAGAACGAGGACCTGATCGTCGAGCTGGCCGCGCTCGTGGCGCTGGAACGTTCGCGGCTGGAGGCGGCGCAGCGGATCGAGCGGCGGGTGCTCGACCAGCTCCTGACGCTGCTGGAGTCGGGCGACGCGGCGCTGCCCGGCGTGGTCTCGCGCCTGCACACGCTGCACGTGGAGACCGAGCACGGCCTGGTGGCCGTGGCCCTGTCGGCGCGGCTCGGCGGCGACGGGGAGGTCGCCGTGCCGGTGCTGGACGAGCTGCTGCGGCCGCTCGCGCCCGGCATCGTCACGGCCACCGGTCCGGCCGAGGCCCTCGCGCTCGTCCCGCTGGCCGGCAACACGGCCGAGGAGCTGACGAACCACGTGCTCAGGGGCGCGCGGACCCTGGAGGCCGGGCTCGGCGAGGGCCGCATCACGCTCGGGGTGAGCAGCGTGACGACCGGCCCGGCGGCGCTGAGCAGCCTCATCGAGGAGGCCAGGCACGCGCTCACGCTGGCCGCGCTGGGCGGCGAGCGGGTCAGCGTGGTCACCGGCGACGACGTCAGCTCCCACCGCACGCTGCTGGCTGCCATCCCCGGGGAGCTGCGGCGGGCGTTCCGGGCGCGGCTGCTGGGGCGGCTGGAGTCGTACGACGCGGCCAACCAGACGGACCTGCTGGAGACGTTGCAGGCGTACCTGGAGGAGTCGGGCTCCTGGACGGCCACGGCAGAGCGCCTGCACGTGCACGTCAACACGCTGCGCTACCGGGTTCGGCGGATCGAGGAGCTGACCGGCAGGTCGCTGAACTCCTGGGACGAGCGGGTCGACTTCATGCTGGCGCTCAGGATGCGCTGAGGCGGGTCCGTACCTGCTCGACGCTGGGGTTGACCAGGGCGGAGCCGTCCGGGAACAGCACGGTGGGGATGAGCCAGGAGCCGCCGTTCAGCTCGGCGATGAAGTCGACGGCGCCGGGCGTCTCGTCCACGTCGATCTCCGTGTACGGGATGCCGGCGCGGGACAGTTGCGCCTTGAGCCGGTGGCAGTAACCGCACCAGGGGGCGCTGTAGACCGTGATCATGTATTTCCGATTCGATGAGTGGGTTTGACCGCTGGCGCAGGCAGCGAATACTCTCGTGTGCCAACTGGAGTTTACCGGTAGACACTGCAGCTAGGCGGGTTAACCGGTCGTGTGAAAGTAGGGTCCCCCGGTGGCCGATCTGCCTGTTTCCCGGCGTTCTGTCCTGCGGTCTGCCGCCTTCGCGGGCGCGCTCGCCGTACTGCCCGGCCTGCTGTCGGCGTGCGGATCGGCCGAGCCCGAGGGGACGGGCGCCAAGAAGAGCCTGGACGTCCTGCGGGTCGCGCTGCCCTCCTCCATCGGGTCGCTGGACGCGGCCAAGGAGGCGGGCATCATGAACTACGTCGTCGCCCTCCTGGTGCAGGAGTCCCTGGTCGGCGTGGGTCCGGACGGCAGCCTCCAGCCGTCCCTGGCCGAGTCGTGGACCAGGAAGGACGCCACCACCTACGTCTACAAGCTGCGCTCCGGCGTGACGTTCTCCGACGGCAGCCCGCTGACCGCCGCGGACGTGGTCGCCAGCCTGAACCTGCACGCCAAGAAGGGCTCGACCACCGCCTTCGCCTACGCCTACGCCAACGTGGACACGATCGAGGCGACCGGCGACGCCGAGGTGACCATCAAGCTCAAGAGCCCCGACGCCTCCTTCGCCTGGGTGCCCACGCCCGGCACGCTGCTGGTGACCAGCGCCGCGTTCATCAAGGCCACCGGCGAGCGCATCGGCACGCCGGAGGGCAAGCTGCTGGGGACGGGGCCGTACAAGGTGGCCGAGTTCGCCCCCGACTCGCACGTCACGCTGGAGCGCAACGACGCCTACCGGGGCGGGAAGCCGGCCTTCCGGCAGATCAGGATCGACTTCATCCCCGAGGAGTCGACGCGGCTGCTGGCCATGCGCGGCGACTCCGTGGACGTCGCGCTCAACGTGCCCGCCGAGCAGATCGACCAGTGGAAGGCCGTGCCCGGCGCGCAGGTGCTGACCGCCGGCGACCGTTCGCTGGTCACACTGGCCTTCAACACCGCCAAGAAGCCCTGGGACGACGTGCACGTGCGCCGGGCCGTCGCCCACGCCGTGGACCGGGAGGGCGTCGTCAGGAGCGTCCTGCGCGGCCACGGCAAGGTCGCCGCCACCATCCCCGACCCGGCCCAGTGGGGCGGCGTGCTGGACCAGGCAGAGGTCGACGCCCTGTACGCGTCCATCCCCCAGTACGGCTTCGACCTGGCCCAGGCCAAGGCCGAGCTGGCGAAGTCGGCCACGCCGCAGGGGTTCTCCGACACGCTCACGTACCCGAGCAGCGGCCCGCAGCTCGGCCGGGCGGCGCTCACCCTGGCCGAGAACCTCAAGACCATCGGCATCACGCTGGAGGTCAAGGAGGTGCCGCTCGAACAGTGGATCGCCGACCTCGGCAAGCACGGCTCCGGCATCTACCTCGGCTGGTACTTCGCCACCACCGGCGACCCCGCCGAGTACATCCAGCAGCTCCTGCACGGCGGCGCCACCGGCGAGAACGGCACCAACATCGCCGAGTACGACAACGCCGAGGTGACCGGCCTGCTGGACAAGGCCAAGGCGGGCACCGACGACGCCGCCCGGGGCAAGCTGCTCGGCCAGGCGCTGGTCAAGGCCGCGGCGGACGTGCCGTACCAGCCGCTGTGGTGGGGCGAGGCGGCCACCGCGTTCGGCAAGGCGGTCGCCGCCGACGGCTTCGGCCCCTACTTCTTCGTCGGCCCGTGGGCGACGAAGGTGGCCGCGCGCTGATGACGAACCCCATCGACGTGCACGAGGCGCTGGCCGGGATGCGATACCCCGAGTCGGTGTCCCTGCACCCGGACGGCGACCGCGTCGCCTGCGTGATCGACGGCGTCGCGCACGTCGTCACGCTGGACGGCGGCGTGACGGCCGCGGGCGACTGCCACGGCCTGGTCCGATGGCTCCCCGACGGGCGGCTGCTGCGCGCGACGGCCCCCGGCGAGCTGGCGGTGGACGGGTGGCGGGCCCGCGTGGACGGCGAGATCGAGGACCTGATCCCCGGCGAGGACGGCACCGTCCTGGTACGGCTGGCCGACCCCGGCAGCGAACGCGACGGCAGCCACCTGGGCCTGCGTGTCCATGACCCGGCCGACCCCTTCGTCCTCACGCCGGGCGCGCGGCTGCGCCGCCTGGCCTGGTTCGAGATCGGCGACGACCGGCCGCACGAGCTCGCCCTGCCCGGCCTGACCGTGTGGGACGCCGACTGGCGCGGACGCCGCGCCCTCGCGGTGACCTCCGAGGACGAGACGCCCGCCGGGTACTACCGGCCGCGGCTGGACCTGGTCGACGGCGGCGAGGTGCGTACGCTGCACCGCACGTCCTGGCAGCTCAGCCGGCCCCGGCTGGCCCCGGGCGGGCGGGCGGCCGTGGTGGTCGAGGGGTTGTCGATCGTCTCGGGCCGCGTGTTGCGCGCCGACCTGGTCACGGGGGAGGTCGCGTACCTGGGCGAGCTGGACGACGTCACCGACCTCGGCTGGCTGGACGACGAGACCCTGTGGTTCACCGGCTGGTCGGGCACCGGCGTGCACGGCGGCGTGCTCGGCGCCGACGGTCGTGTGCTGAGCCGCTGGACGGCCCGGGGCACGCTGGGCGGGCGCGACGGCCAGCCCTCGTTGTCCGTGGACCGTGCCGGCCGGGTGGCCGCGGCCTGCTGGGAGAGCCCCGAGCTGCCCCCGGAGGTCGCCGTGGCCTCCCTCGCGGACGGCGGCTGGCGCCAGGTCACCGCCCTCAACGCCGGGCTGGCCGGGCTCGCCGTCCACCAGGAGGAGATCACCTGGACGGGCCGCGACGGCCTCCCGATCACCGGCCTCCTCCTCACGACACCGGAGGGCGGTGGCGGTCCCGAGCGGCTGACGTCGGAGGATGGCAACGGTCCCGAGCGGCTGACGTCGGAGGGCGGCGGTGGGCCTCGGCCGCTGGTTGTCGTCGTGCACGGGGGGCCCACCTGGTTGTGGTCCAGTTCGTTCGCGCCCGCCGAGTCCAACCAGCTCGCCGTGCCGCTCGCGCACGCCGGCGCGGCCGTCCTGCTGCCCAACCCCAGGGGCAGCAGCGGACGCGGCCAGGACTACGCCCGCGCGGTCATCGGCCGGTTCGGCGAGGCGGACCTGGACGACGTGCTCGCCGGCGTGGACCACCTGATCGCCGCCGGCGTCGCCGACCCCGGCCGTACGGCCGTCATGGGACTGAGCTACGGCGGCTTCCTGACCGCCTGGGCCGTCACCCGTACGAACCGCTTCCGCGCCGCCGTCGTCATGTCCGGCGTCAGCGACTGGCTGAGCTTCTCCACCGCCAGCAACCTCGCAGGCGGCTTCGACCCGCTCTACCACGCCGGGGCCGACCCGGCCACCCCCGAGGGACGCGAGGACCTGGCCGCCCGCTCGCCGGTCTACCACGCCGCCGAGGTCGAGACCCCGACCCTGATCCTGCACGGCGAACGTGACCGCACCACGCCACCCGGACAGGCGGAACAGCTCTATCGTGCCTGGTCGGCGGCCGGTGTGAGCACTCAGCTCGTCGTCTACCCTCGGGAGGGTCACGAGCTGGTCGAGCCCGCCCACCGCAGGGACGCGGCGGAGCGCGTGATCGGCTGGCTGACCGGGGGCGGGGTGTTGTGATGGGCTGGGCCGGGTTCCTGCTGCGCAGGTCCGCGGGCACCGCCGCCGTCGTGCTGCTGCTGTCGGCGGGCGTGTTCGGCCTGCTCTACCTGGCCCCCGGAGACATCCAGCAGACCCTGCTCGGCACCCGTCCGGCCACCGCCTCCACGATCGCCGCCCTCAGGGCCCGCTACCACCTCGACGACCCCGTCGCCGTGCAGTACCTGCGCTGGCTCGGCGGCGTGCTCCGCGGCGACCTCGGCGTCTCCATCAGGACCGGCCAGCCCGTCGGCGCCATGCTCGGGGAACGCCTGCCGCGCACGCTCGTCCTGACCGCCTACGGCACGCTCCTGGCCGCGCTCGCCGGTCTCCCGCTCGGTGTGCTCGGCGCGCTGCGCAAGGGCCGGGCGAGCGACCGCCTGGTGGTGACCGCCGGGGTGGTGGGGCTGAGCGCGCCGCCGTTCGCGGTCGGCCTGCTGTTGCTCGTGGTGTTCGCGCTCGGGCTCGGCTGGTTCCCCGTCTACGGCACGGGGGAGGGGTTCGCCGGTGAGTTGTGGCACCTGACGCTGCCCGCCGTCGCGCTGGCGGCCGGGGCGGCCGGGATGCTCCTCCGGTTCAGCAGGGCCGCGCTCGTACGCGAGCTCGACCAGGACTACGTCGTCTTCGCCCGTGCCCGCGGGCTGAGCGCGCCCGTCGTGCTCGGTTACGCCATGCGCAACTCGCTGGTGCCCGTGCTGACCGCGGCCGGGCTCGTCGTCACCGGCATGCTGGCCGGGACCGTGCTGGTCGAGGTCACGTTCGCGCTGCCGGGGCTGGGGTCGCTGCTGGTCGACTCGGTCACGTTCAAGGACGTGCCGGTGGTGCAGGCGCTCGCGCTGCTGCTGACCCTGCTGATCGCCGCCGTCAACCTGCTGGTGGACGTCGCCTACTCGGTGGCCGATCCCCGCGTACGGCTGGGCGGGGGTGCGTCGTGACCCGCCGGTTCCCCGTCGCCGTGCCGCTGGCGCTGGCCGTGCTCGCGGTCGTCGTGGTCGCCGCCGCCTTCGCCCCCTGGCTGGTCCCCGGCGCCACCGCCCAGGACCTGATGACCGGCATCTCCGGGCCGGGCCCCGGCCACCCGCTCGGCACCGACGACCTGGGCCGCGACGTGCTGAGCCTGCTCGTCGCCGGGGCGCGCACCGCCGTTCCGGGGGCGTTCGCCGTGGCCGCCGGGTCCATGCTGGTCGGCAACCTGCTCGGCCTGGCCGCCGGCTACTTCGGCGGCTGGGCGGACACCCTGGTCATGCGCTGGGCCGACCTGATGTTCTCGCTGCCCGCGCTGCTGGTCGCCATCGTCGTGGCGGGCGTGCTCGGCGGCGGCTACGGCCTGGCCGTAGCCGTGCTGGTCGTGTTGTTCTCGCCCACCGACACGCGGGTGGTGCGCGGCGCGGTCCTGGAGCAGCGGCACCGGCCCTACGTCGAGGCCGCCCTGCTGAAGAACCTGTCGTCCTGGCGCATCATGACCCGGCACATCTGGCCGAACATCGCCCCCGTCAGCCTGGCCTCGGCCTTCCTCAACTTCGCCTACGCGCTGGTGTCGCTGTCGTCGTTGTCGTTCCTCGGCCTGGGCGTGCCCGCCGGCTCGCCCGACTGGGGGCGCACGCTGGCCGACAACCGCACCCAGCTCCTGGCCAACCCGTGGGCGGTCATCGCGCCCGGCCTGGCCGTGATCGTCACCGCCGCCGCGCTCAACCTGGTGGGCGACTGGCTGCACGAACGCTTCGAGCGGAGGGCCCGGTGACCATGTTGCGGGTGGCGGACCTGACCGTACGGCAGCCGGGCACCGGCCGTACGCTGCTGTCACAGGTGTCCTTCGAGATGGCCGCCGGGGAGTCGGTGGCGATCGTGGGCGAGTCCGGGTCGGGCAAGTCGCTGACCGTCAGGGCGCTGCTCGGGCTGCTGCCCGCCGGGCTGGAGTCCACCGGGCACGTCGAGATCGACGGCCGGCGCGTCGACGACGACCCCAAGGTCATGCGGCGGCAGCGCGGCGGCACGGTCTCGCTGCTCATGCAGGACCCGTTCACGCTGCTCAACCCCCTGCGCAAGGCCGGGAAGCAGATCGCCGACGGACTGCCCGAGGGCGCCGACCCGAAGCGCGAGGTGCCGGGGCTGCTGGCCGAGGTGGGGCTGCCGGGCGAGGTGGCGGGCAGGTACCCGTTCCAGCTCTCCGGGGGCATGCGGCAGCGGGTGGGCCTGGCCTGCGCGCTGGCCGCCGCGCCGCGGATCCTGGTGGCCGACGAGCCGACCACCGCGCTCGACGCCACCACGCAGCGCGAGGTTCTGGCCCTCATCCGGCGTATCCAGCGCGAACGGGACATGACGTTCCTGCTCATCACGCACGACCTGCGGCTGGCGTTCTCGATGTGCGACCGGGTCGTCGTCATGTACGCGGGCCGGGTCATGGAAGTGGGACGGGCCGCCGAGCTGCGGGAGGAGCAGCGGCATCCGTACACGCGGGCGCTGCTGGCCGCCGAGCCGCCCGCCGACCGGCGGTTGTCGGTCATCCCGTCCGTGCCGGGCTCGGTCCCGGCCCATGACGCGGTGGCCGGGCGCTGCGGCTTCGCCGACCGGTGCGCGTACGCGGTGGAGGAGTGCCGCGCGGGCGTCCCGGAGCTGGTCGCCGTAGCCGGGGAGCGCCTGTCGGCGTGCGTACGGGCCGCCGCGCTGCCCGAGGCGCCGCCGCCCCCGCCGGGTGTGCCGTCGCCGCCGCGGGCCGCCGTCGCGCCCCTGCTGGAGGTCACGGGGCTGCGCAAGACGTACGCGGGCGGGTCGCGGCCGGCCCTGGCGGGCGTGGACCTGACCGTGGCCCCGGGCGAGGTCGTGGCCGTCGTCGGCGAGTCCGGATCGGGCAAGACCACGCTGGCCCGCTGCGTGACCGGCCTGGAACGCCCCGACGCGGGCGTCATCACCCTCGACGGCCTCGACTGCTCCGACTACACCCGGATGTCCCGCCAGGCGGTGCGTCAGGCCCGTCGCTCGGCGCAGATGATCTTCCAGGATCCGTACTCGACGCTCAACCCGGCGCGTACCGTCGGGGCGACGCTCAAGGAGGCGCTCGCGGCCGAGGGACGCCCCACGGACGTCGGTGCGCTGCTGCGCCTGGTGGGCCTCGACCCCGCGCTCGCCCGCAAGCGCCCGGCCGGCCTGTCCGGCGGCGAACGGCAGCGCGTGGCCATCGCGCGGGCCGTGGCCGGCGAGCCCCGGCTGCTGGTCTGCGACGAGCCCGTCTCCGCCCTCGACGTGTCCGTGCAGGCGCAGGTGCTCACCCTGCTCGCCGGGCTCAGGGAACGCCTGGGCATGGGCCTGCTGTTCATCACCCACGACCTGGCCGTGGTCCGCCAGCTGGCCGACCGCCTGTACGTGCTGAGGGCCGGCGAATGCGTCGAGACCGGCGACGTGGACCAGGTGCTGGACGCCCCCGCCCACCCCTACACCCGCGAGCTGCTGGCCAGCGTGCCCGACGGCACCAGCCGCTGGCCCGGCTGAGCGGCGGCCCGGCCTCAGTCGTAGGAGATCAGCGTCAGCACCCGGCAACCGCGCTCGCCGGTCGCGTAGACGTGGTCGACCTCGGCGCCGAACCGCACCGCGTCACCCTCGCCCAGCCGCACCGACCACGTGTCGCTCTCCACCGTCACCTCGCCCGACACCACGTAGGCGTGCTCCACCGACCCGTGGCCGTGGGCGCTCTTGGCGCTGCGCGTCATCGGCGGCAGGTCGCCCTCGGCCAGCTCGAACCGCCGCCGGTCGGCCGCGGCGAACAGGCTGCGCACGGTCGTGTCGCCCACGGCCATCGGCATGCCCTCGCCCCTGCGCAGCACCTCGGGCGCGGCCAGATGAGTACGGGTCAGCTCGGCGAACGTGAGCTCCAGCGCCCCCGCCAGCCGCGTCAGCACCTCGATCGTCGGATTGGCCACCCCGCGCTCGATCTGCGAGATCAGCGCCTTGCTCACCCCGGTCAGCTCGGCCAGCTCGCGGACGCTGAGCCCCCGGGTCAGCCGCGTGCGCCGCAGGTTGCCGGCCAGCGCGCCCCGCACCCCGGCGGCCTGCCCGTTGGTCACCGCGAGTTCCTGCCGCACGTGGTGAGTCCTTCCTGTTCCGAGGGTCCACCCCCATCATGCCCTGCGGGTTAACCCCGCCGGTCCAGGAAATCCGCCACGACCCGGACGAACGCGCCCGGGTCGTCCACCCACGGGAAGTGCCCGGCGCCGGGCATCGTCACCGGCGTCGCGTCGCGGAACAGGCCGGCGAAGGGCCGCGCGTACAGGCGGCAGGGGTGGGCGTCCATGTCGCCCGTCAGCAGCAGCACGGGCGCGTCCAGGGCGGCCAGCCCGGCCCTGACCTCCTCCGGCGTCACCGGGGAAGGCGCGTAGAAGCCGTCGCCCGCTGCCTCGGCGCACTCGTCCTCGGCGCCCGCCGCGTGCGCCCTGGCGTGCTCGGTCCAGGGGCCGTAGAGGAAGCGGTGCCCCTCCAGCCCGTCGCCCGACTGGAACTCGGCCAGGGCGGACTCGTACCAGGGTTCGTCCTCGCGCAGCTCCAGCCCGGCCCGCCAGTCGTCCTCGGTCGGTACGAAGCCCACGGCGACCGGCGAGGGCGCGACGAGGCACAGGGATCCGAGGCGGCCGGGATGGAGGCCGGCGTACCGGACGGCCACGTTCGCGCCGGCCGAGTGGGCCAGCAGGTCCATCCGCTCCAGCCCCAGATGTTCCCGCAGCGCCTCGACGTCGGCGGCCTGCCGGTCCCACCGGTACGTCTCCGCGTCCGCCGGGATCGCCGAGTCGCCGCTGCCCCTGCCGTCCAGCAGGATCAGCCGCCGGGGGAGCCCACCGAGGTCGCCCAGGTAGCGGGAGGCGCGCCCCGGGCCGCCCGGTACGCACACCAGCGGCGCGCCCGTGCCCTTCACGTGGAAGGCCAGCTCGGTTCCGTCATGGGCGAGAAAAGAGGGCATGCGGCGATTATGCCGGTTGGCCTTTAGGCGGGGGGCCGAGCCGGTCCCCCGCCGGATCAGGTCACGCGAGGTAGGCGTCGACCTCGGCCAGGTAGGCGTCCTTCAGGTGCCGCGGCAGCCAGGTGATCTCGAACGCGTTGCGCTCAAGCTGGGCCAGCTCCTCCCGGGTGAGCTGCAGCTCGTCCTGCAGCGCCGCGAGGTTCTCGGCCACGTACCCCGCGAAGTACGCCGGGTCGTCGGAGTTGATCGTCACGCGGACGCCGAGCTCCATGAGCTTGCGGATGCCCTCGGCCTTCATGGAGTCGGTGACGTACCCGTTGGAGATCGGGCAGCAGGTCAGGCCGATGCCGCGGGCCAGCACCAGGTCGACCAGCCGCTGGTCCTCCAGGATGTTGACGCCGTGGTCGACGCGGTCGACGCCGATCTCCTCGATCGCCTGGCGGATGTGCTCGATCGAGTTGTCCTGGTCGACGTCGCAGTGCATGGTCAGCAGGTAGCCCTCCTGCCGGGCCCGCTCGTACACCGCGGCGAACTTGGCCGGCGGGTTGCCCTTCTCGTCGGAGTCCAGCCCGATGCCGACGATCCACTCCTTGTACGGCAGCGACTCCAGCAGCGTCGCCATCGCGTACTCGGCCTGGAAATCGCGCAGGAAGCACATGATGAGCTGGGCCCGTACGCCGAGCTGCCGGTCGGCGTCGATCAGCGCCCGCCGCAGCCCGCGGATCACCACGTCGAACGGCACCCCGCGCGAGGTGTGCGCCTGCGGGTCGAAGAAGATCTCGGCGTAGCGCACGTTCTGCTCGGCGGCCTTGCGCAGGTAGGCCATGGCCAGGTCGTAGAAGTCGGGCTCGGTGCGCAGCACCTGCATGCCCTCGTAGTAGACCTTGAGGAAGGAGGGCAGGTCGTCGAAGGAGTAGGCGTCCCGCATCTCCTCGACCGAGGCGTAGGGCAGCGCGAGGCCGTTCCGCTCGGCCAGGGCGAACTTGAGCTCCGGCTCAAGCGTGCCCTCGATGTGCAGGTGCAGCTCGCACTTGGGCAGCCCGGCGATGAAGTCCTTCATGATCAAACCTCCGTGAGGATCGGGTCGACGACCGTGAGCCGTACGCAGTCGATCAGTCCGAGGTCGGTGACGGCGTAGTCGGGGATCGCGGTGATCGACAGGAAGAACAGGTACATAAGCGGCGCGGGCAGCGTGCAGCCCAGCTCGCGGGCCAGGTCGTCGAGCCGCTCCTCCAGCACGGCCATCTCGGCGGCGGGCAGGTCGGAGACGATGCCGCCGACCGGCAGCGGCAGCAGCGCCCGCACCTCGCCGTCCACCACGACGGCCTGGCCGCCGCCCTGCTCGGCGACGGTGTTGACGGCCAGCGCCATGTCCTCGCGGGAGGCGCCCACGCAGATGATGTTGTTGTCGTCGGGGGCCGCGCTGGTGGCGATCGCGCCGGCCCGCAGGCCCATGCCGCTGACCATGGCGACCGGCTTGTTGCCGGTCTTGCCGTACCGCTCGACGACCGTGACGAGCAGCGCGTCCTGCTCCACGGACGGCTCCACGACGCCGTTCACCACGGGCAGCGTCACGTCGCGCCTCTTGCGGACGAAGACCTGCTCGGTGAACCCGAGGGTCAGTACGGTCGCCTCGGCGCCCTCGGCGCGCAGCACCAGGTCGTCCGCGGTGACCGGGCTGATCGGGAAGGGCCGGACCGGGCCGCGCTCGGGAGCCGGCGTCGGCGTGACCATCTGCCCGTCCCTGGCGGCGGGCACGCCGTTGGCGATCACCTCGCGGACCCGGAAGTCCTCCAGCGAGTCCACGATCAGCACGTCCGCGAACCGGCCGGGGGAGAGGCTGCCGACCAGGTGGTCGATGCGGTACATCTCCGCGCAGTTGACGGTGGCCATCTGGATCGCCGTCACCGGGTCGACCCCGGCCGCGACCGCCATCCGGACCAGCTTGTCCATGTGGCCGCCGGCCAGCACGTCGGCCGCGTGCACGTCGTCGGTGCAGAACGCCAGCCTGCGGGCGCCGGCCGTGGCCACGGCCTTGATGTTCTCGTCGAGGAAGTGGGCGACGGACGACTCGCGGATGATGCCGTACATGCCGCGGCGCAGCTTCTCCAGCATCTCCTCGTGCGAGTACGACTCGTGGTCCAGCCGTACGCCGGCCGCGGCCAGGCCGCTGATCCGGCGCGGGTCGGACAGCGGCGCGCAGCCGAACACCGGCAGTCGCCGCTCCCGCGCCAGGTCGAGGGCCTCCAGGACGGCGGGGTCGGAGTGTTCCACCATCTCCTGGACGGTCTCCCAGATGCCCACACATTCCGGCCATTCCTGGGCGATCCTGTGCTCAGCCGGACCGAACGGATGACCGACGGTCGACTCCGGCACGGTGTAGGGCGCCTTCGCGGGTGCACCCCACCAGATTCGCATGCCGGTCGCCGCCGACTCGTCCAGGAAACGCCGTACGCCCGGCAGTCCCTCGGCCACGAGGATCTGGTCCAGCCCCGACACCACGCTCGTCGTGCCGAACGGCACCACCAGGTCGGCGAAGCTGGTGACCGACAGCTTGCTGCACTCGATATGCAGGTGACCGTCGATCAGGCCCGGCACCAGGTAACCGCCCCGGGCGTCGATGATCTCGGTGTCCGGGCCGCGCTCCAGCACCGGCTCGACGGCGGCGATCCGGCCGCCCACGATGCCGATCTCGGCCGGGTAGAGCTCGCCGGTCAGCACGTTGACGAGCGTGCCGCCCGTGATGATCCGGTCGGCGGGCCGGCGCCCGTACGCCACGTCCAGCAGGTCGCGGTCCATCATGCCTCCACAGTCCGTACGGCGGGCCGCGGCACGAGCAGCGCGTACGCCGCCCCCGCCACCAGGAAGCCCGCGAAGATGCTGAAGTCGCTGCCGCCGGTCGCCGCCGACAGCGGCCCGACGAAGACGGCCGAGTTGATCCACAGGGCCGCCGCCACCATGCCCAGGGCCTGCGCGACGAGGGCCGGCCACCGGATCTGGCCGGGCGCCCGCTCGTCGAACAGCGCCTCGGCGTCGTAGCGGCCCCTCCGGCGCAGCCAGTCGGTGATGTAGACCCCCGCCCAGGGCGCCAGCCAGATGATCAGCAGCGAGAGGAAGTTGTTGAGCATGGTGTTGAAGTTGTTCGAGGTGACCGCCACGAACGTGATGATCACGCACAGCACGAGGTCGCCCACGACCGCCACCCAGCGCTTGACCTTGATCCCGGCCGCCTGGAGGTTCAGCCCCGACGAGTACAGGTCGGTGGTGTTGACCGCGAACAGCGACACGATCGCCAGCAGCAGGTACGGCACCACGAACCAGCCGGGCAGCGCGCCCGGCAGCCCCGAGATCGGGTCGGTGTTGTCCTTGACCACGGTCGCCACGGCCGCCCCGAGCGTCATCAGCAGCACGTACGGGACGAACCCGCCGAGGGCCGCGTAGCCGAAGACCGCCTTCTTGGAGGAGTTCGCCGGCAGGTAGCGGGAGTAGTCACCGCCCAGCGGCCCCCACGACAGCCCGCCCGCCGACATGATCATCGCGATCGCCATCGTGAACGTCGCGAAGTCCGCGGAACCGCCGCCGCCCCCGAGCTCAACCTTGGGCGCGATCAGGATCGCCATCACGCCGAACAGCACCACGAACACCCAGGTGAAGTACTTCTGCGCCTTCATCACCGCGGCGTGCCCGATCAGCGGCAACACGAGCTGGATGGCCGCGGCCACCAGGATGACCACGACCTTGAGCCCGAGCCCCTGGTCGCTCACCCCCGCCTGCTCCAGCAGCGACAACGCCGCGAACGTGATCAGCACCATGCCGCCGGCCTCGAAGCCGACCATGTTCAGCCAGCCGAAGAAGCTGAGGACGCGCGCGCCCTTGGGGCCGTACGCGGCCCTGGAGACCGCCATGGTGGAGGTGCCGGTCGCCGGGCCCTGCAAGCTGGTCAGGCCGACCAGCGGGAACGCCAGCAGGTTGCCGATGACGATCGCGATGACCGCCTGCGTGAAGCTGAGCTGGAAGGCCGCCACGATCGTGATGCCGTAGACGAGGGTGAAGATGCCCATCGTCGTCCCCGACCAGAGGAAAAGCAGGTCACGCGGGCGGCCGTACCTTTCGCCGGCCGAGACCAGTTCGATCCCGCGTTGTTCCATTGCCCCTCCTGAGGGTCGCTCGTGCGTGCGCACACAGTGAACCGTAGGGGGGTGACCTGGTGATTTATCCAGACATACGAGCGTACGAGAGCCAGTTGTACCCGGCTACAAAGTGATCGCCAAGCCGACCGCGAACAGCAGGCCGTACGCCATCTGGAGCTTGCCCGTCTGCTGCAGCACCGCGATCAGCGCCGGCCCGACGGCCTTGCCCAGCACGGTCCTGATCGGCGTGACCGCGAGCGGCGCGGCCAGCGCCGCGAGCGCCGCCCACGGCGTGACCGCGATCATCGCCAGCGCCACCACGAACGGCACCACCTGGCACGACACGTACAGCGCCCGGGTACGCTCGGCGCCCAGCCGCACCGCCAGCGTGCGCTTGCCCGACGTGCTGTCCGTCTGGACGTCGCGCAGGTTGTTGACCACCAGCATCGAGCACGACAGCAGGCCCACCGGGATCGAGGCGAGGAAGGCGGTCCAGCTCAGCTGCTCGGTCTGCACGTACGCGGTGCCCATCACCGGGACCACGCCGAAGAACACGAAGACGGCCAGTTCACCGAGCCCGCGGTAACCGTAGGGCCGCTTGCCGCCGGTGTAGAACCAGGCCGCGCCGATGCACGCGACCCCCACCAGCAGGATCCACCACGCCCGCGTCACGACCACCAGAACGAGCCCGAGCACCGCCGCGACCGCGAAGCAGCCCAGCGCCGCCGTCAGGACCTGCCGGGGCGTGGCCGCCCGCGAGCCCACGAGCCGCATCGGGCCGACCCGCTGGTCGTCGGTGCCGCGGATGCCGTCGCTGTAGTCGTTGGCGTAGTTGACGCCGATCTGCAACGACAGCGCCACGAGCAGCGCCAGGACCGCGCGCCACCAGACGAATCCGCCGTCGCCGACCGCCACGCCCGTGCCGACCATGACGGGGACTACGGCGTTGGGAAGGGTGCGCGGGCGCGCGCCCGCGATCCACTGACCGGGGGTAGCCATGCTGTCGAACCTCTAGCTGATATCCGTGGTGAGCCTGACCATGCGGATCGGACGGCCCATGTCGAGGACACGTTCGGCCATGTCCTCTCCCCAGCCGGCCGACTCCAGGAAGCCGAGCACCGCGTAGTTGTCGGCGAACACCCAGGTGACGATCTGGCGGAAGCCGTCCTCGCGCAGGTAGTCGACGGTGGCGTTGAGCAGGCGGCTGCCGTGGCCGCGACGGACGAAGTCAGGGTCGACCAGCAGCGTCAGCATCTCGGCGACCCTGCTGGGATCCAGGTCGGGATCCTCGGCGGGGGCGTGCGAGGCCAGCCCCACCACGCGCTCGCCGCCGCGCGGGGTCGTCAGCGCCGCGCTGCCGCCCGCGCCGAGCGCCGGGAAACCCTCGGTGTCGAGGATGGTCTCCACCGCGACCAGCACCCGGTGCGTGGGGCCGGGCGGGGCGACGATCGCCTCGTCCCACTGGCGCAGCCACATCTTCTCGGCCGCCGGGCCCGTCATCTGCTCGAGTGGGCCCTCCGGGAGGAACTCCCGATAGCCGTAGCGCCAGGCGCGGATCTGAGTATTCGCAACCTGGAGAACATCCTCGCGCCGGGCCGCCCGGACGCCTACGTCTGCCATCTCGGCCCGCTCCTTCGCCTGCCGTTCGTGCCACAAGGCACGAGTTACACCGTATCGGTGTTTGACCCTTGGAGACGACGCGAACCCCGCTTCCGCGCCCGGTATGCGCGTGTCTTGGTGCGGTTACCGCATACCCGCATCGAACACCACGAGCGCGAACGATTCCTGGACGAGTCGATGAACGCCCGCTGACACGTTCCCTCCGCGCACACCTTGAGCCGATCCCAGGACGCGCCGACCGACGCGGCGGCGATCGCGGACAACCCGGCCCGCACACCCTCGCCCGCCGGGACGAGCTCCGGCAGGCCGTCGCCGCCCACGCCCACCGTGAGCGGGAGGGCGGGCAGGTCGGCCCGTTCGCGCCTGAGCGCGGCCCGCAGGCCCTCGCGCAGGGCCAGGGCGGTGAGCAGGTCGTCGTCGCCCGCCCGGTCGCCCGGACCGCTCAGACCCCGGTCACGCAGCCACAACGCCAGCTCGGTGGGGGAGGACAGCTCGTCCGCATCGGCCTCGACGTCGTAGGTGTTCACGAAGTCGCGTACGAGCTCCGCGGAGAACGGCATGCCCGACACTCTATCGGGCATCCGATCATGGGACCTGTGATGCCAGTCTGATCACGGGACCTGTGATGCCAGTCCGATCACGGGACCTGTGAGAGCAGGCAGCGCTCCAGCGCCTCGGCGAGCCTGCGCACCCCCTCGGCCAGCTCCGGCAGGTCGGCGGCGGCCATGTGGGTCACCCTGATCCGCGGGCCCGGCGGCTCAGACGGGTAGTACATCCGCCCGGGGCTCACCAGCGTCCCGAGCCGCCTGGCCGTCTCGACCAGCGTGTTCTCGTCCACCTCGGCGGGCAGCCGGAGCCACAGGTGCAGGCCGCCGATCGGCAGCAGGTGCACCTCGGCCGCGGGCATGCGGGCCGCCAGTGCCGCCGCGAGCGCGTCCCGCCTGGTGAGGATCTCGGCGTGGACGGCGTTCAGATGCCTGCTCCAGGCCGCCGAGCCCACGAACTCCAGCGCCGTCTCCTGCAGCGGCCTGGCCACGAAGAACGACTCGACGAGCTGGCTGGCCCGCAGCCGGTGCGCGGCGGGCCCGCGGGCGACGACGGCCGCCACCCGCAGGCTGGGGGAGAGGATCTTGGTCAGCGAGCCCACGTTGACGACCGTGCCGTGAGCGTCCATGGAGGCCAGCGACGGGGGCGCGCCGGGGGCCAGGTAGCGGGCGTAGTCGTCCTCGATCACGAACGCCCCCGCCGCCCTCGCCACCTCCAGAACCTGCGCGCGCCGGTCCGGGGACAACGTCGCGCCCGTCGGGTTGTGCAGGGTGGGCTGGCAGAAGAACACCCGCGCGCCGGTGACGGCGAACGCCTCGGCCAGCAGCTCGGGCCGTACGCCGTCCCGGTCCATCGGCACGGCCGTCGCCCGCAACCCCGCCGCCTTGGCCGCCGCCAGCGCCCCCGGGTAGGTGGGCGTCTCGACCAGCACCGGCGTACCGGGGGCCGCCAGCGCCCTGAACGCGTGCGTGAGCGCCGCCTGGCCGCCGCTGACGATCAGCGCGTCCGCCGCCGTCACGTCCCCGCCGGCCTGCCGGGCGAACCAGCTCCGCAGCTCCCGCAGCCCGGTGAGCGGCGGCACCGCCCAGGCGTCCGGCCTTCGTACGGCCCGCGCGGCGGCCGCCGCGAGCTGCCGGTCCGGCCGCAGCCCCGGATGTAGGTAGCCGCCGGTCAGCGGCACCGCCTCCTCGGGCGGACGGGCCAGCAGCGCCGCCACCGGGCCGTCGTCCACCACCCGGTCGCCGAGCGCGACCGTCTGCCAGGACAGGTCCACCGGGTCCTGACCGCGTACCGGCTGCCGCGCCGCCACGAACGCGCCGCTGCCCGGACGCGACACCACCCGACCCTCTGCGGCGAGCTGACCGATGGCCCGCGAGACCGTCACGGGGCTGACGTTGTGCCGCCGCATGATCTCCCGACTGGACGGCAGCCGCGCACCGGGACCGAGACGATCGGCCGCTTCCCGCAACATCGCAGCAATCTGGGCGATACTGCTATCGTTGACCATGAAAGACCACAATAGCGCTACCCATCACCCCCAAGTAGCGCCCCCACCCACCCCTCCGCACCACCCCACCTCTTCCCACGCCGCATCCAATCCCCCCACCACCCCTCACCAGGCCCCCAACGACCCCGCCACCGCCCCCTTGCGCCACACCCCCGAGGGCCTCGGGGTTGCTCCCACCTCCTCGCACCGCACCCCTGAGGACCCCAGCGTTACTCCGGCCTCTTCGCGCCGCACTCCTGAGGGCCCCAGCGTTACTCCGGCCTCTTCGCGTCGCACTCCCGAGGACCCCACCGTTACTGCGGCCTCCTCGCACCGCACCGCTGAGGGCCCCAGCGTTACTCCGGCCTCCTCGCACCGCACCCCTGAGGGCCCCAGCCTCACTTCCGACACCTCACGGCGCAGCCCCGAGGCGGCCCGGACGCCGAGCAGGACCGGCACCCCGCGCGGCGCTTCGTCAGCCACCGCCCCCGCGCAAGGAGCCGACGGCGGCGCAGCCGCTCGCGCCCGCCAAGGGACGATGCTCGCCTTCCTGGGCGTCCTGGCCTTCTCCGGCAGCTTCCCCGGCACCGTCTACGCGATGCAGGGCTTCGACCCCTGGCTGGTCGCCATCGGCCGCGCCGCCCTGGCCGGCATCATCGCCCTGATCTGCCTCAAAGCCGCCCGCCTCCCCCTCCTCCCACCACGCCACCAATGGCCCTCCTACGCCGTCATCTCACTCGGCGTCGTCTTCGGCTTCCCCGTCTTCAGCGGCCTGGCCCTGAACCTGGGCGCCAGCACCTCCCACGCCGCCGTCGTCATCGCCCTGCTCCCCGCCGCCACCGCCGCCTGCGCCGTCGTACGAGCAGGCGAACGCCCACGCCCGCTGTTCTGGGCCGCCTGCGCCGCCGGCGCCGCCGCCATCACCGCCTTCACCCTCACCCGAGGCCAGGCCGGCGCGGCCTGGCCGGACATCCTCCTTGTCGGCGCCCTCCTGTCAGCCGCCCTCGGCTACACCGAAGGCGGCCGCCTGACCAGGACGACCCCCGGCTGGCAGGTGATCAGCCGTACCCTCGTCCTCTCCCTCCCCCTGACCGCCGTGATCACCGCGGTCCTGGCGCTGACCACCCCCATCACGCCCACCGCCCCCTCACTCGGCGGCTTCGCGTACGTGGCGCTGATCTCGATGTTCCTCGGCTTCATCCCCTGGTACGTGGGCCTGGCCAGGGGCGGCATCGCCAGAGCCGGCCAGACTCAGCTGGCCCAGCCGCTGCTGACCCTCGTCTGGGCCTGGTTCCTGATGGGCGAACGCTTCGGCCCGGCCACCGTCGCCGCCGCGCTCGTCGTCCTGGCCTGCGTCGCCGTCACCCAGCGCACCCGTACGTAGGGGACGGCCCCGGCGCACCGGACCGCGGCGATGCTTGCATGGCGTTACGCCGCCACGCAGGATGGGAGAGGAGGTGTCACAACCATGGCGGACCTCACGATCCCGGAAGGCGGCTTCTGGCCCGCGCCGGAGATCCCGCAGCCCAACATCTATCCGATGGAATGGCACGTGGAGACCGAGAAACTCGCGGCCATCTACGAGAAGTCCAAGCGCAAACTCTGGAACCCGGCCGACCTCCCCTGGGACGGCCTGAACCCGGAGGACTTCACCCGCGAACAGCGCCTGGGCATCATGTACTGGTTCGCCGTCCTCGCCAACTTCGACGCCTCGGGCCCGGCGGTCTTCGCCCGCGCCACCATCCAGGCCTTCGAGAAACACGAAGAAGACCCGGTCCGGAAGTGTTTCTTCTCCATCACCCGCGACGAGATGAACCACGAGGAGTGCTGCCAGCGCACCATCGCCCGGCTGTGGCCCGGCGGCCCCCTCGACTGGACCCCCGAAGACGATCTGGAAAGGGCCGCCCACAACAACATCGGCTGGCTCTACCACAACGGCGGCCGCTACTGGACCGGCTACACCAGCGCCGTCGGGAGATACTCGCTCCCGGTCCTGTTCACCAGTTTCATGATGGGCGAGATGGCGGCGTCCACGCTGTTCAGGGGCATGGCCACGGGCACCCGGCATCCGGTCTTCGGCGAGATGTTCCAGCGCATCGGCCTCGACGAGTCCCGCCACCTGCAAATCTGCATGACCATTCTCGAGAACGAATGGCCCGGCCTGACCGACGACACCCGCAGCCTCATCACCCGCCAGCTCCGGGCCGGTTTCGTCTTCCTCAGCATGATTCTCTGGGAGCCGCCCGAAGGCTTCTGGGAACTCCCGCCGTACTTCCTCGACAATCACCGCGTCCTCATGGACCACGCCAGGGACGCCGGCCTCGGCGTGCTCTCGTACGAGGAGCAGAAGGAGAACTGGCGCGTGGCCATGGCCAAGGTACGCGCGATAGTCGAGCGCTGGGGCATCGCCTTCCCCGCCATTCCCGAACTGGACCTGGAAGGCGTCGAGGTGAACGTCATCGACCCCGAGGAGATCATCCCCGTCTTCTAGGATGTGACCATGTGGCCCCGCATCGACGGACGCAGAGTCCTCGCCCTCGGCACACCCGGCAAGATACGCACCTGGCTCACCGACCTGACCCTCTCCGGCGCGAAGACCGCCACCGCCGGCCTCCTGCCCCTCGACTACGAGACCGAAGGCGAGGAGGTCGAACACGTCGGCGAGCACCTGATCCTCGTGAACGACGCCGGCGAGAAGGCCGCCACCATCGAGATCACCTCAGTGGAACTGGTGCCGTTCGCCGAGGTCACGTGGGAGTTCGCCGAAGCGGAGGGCGAAGGGTACACCTCGATCGAAGACTGGCGAGAAACCCACCGCCGCTACTGGTCCACCCAGGGTTACGAGGTGACCGACGCCTCCCCAATCGTCTGCCTCCACTACCGCCTCCTACCTCCGTGACCCCTCCAGCCCACGCTCACGACCGCCACCTGCCCCGCCAACGCCCACGCACCCTCAGGCCCCGCAGAACACCCACAACACCTGCGCTCCCGTGAGCCCGCACCCGGCGCCTTTCCTTGATCCGCGCACTTGCGAGCCCCCTACTGGGCGCCTTTCCGCGATCCGCGTACCTGTGAGCCCCCCACCTGGCGCCTTTCCGCGATTCGTGAACCTGCGAGCTCCCCGCCTGATGCCTTTCCGCGATCCGCGTACTCGTGAGCACCCCGTCCAGCGCCCTTCCACGATCCGCGTACCGTTCGCGTGCGCCTCGTCCGTCGCGGCACCCGTACCAAGGGGACCCCACGGTCCCACTCCTCGCCGCCATCTCACCCGAGGCGACCCGACCGAACCCACCCCGCACGGGCCGCTCTCACCCCAGGCGTCAACGCGACCTATGACCAGCAACCCACGCCGCAGTCACCCAGCCCCGGCCGTGTCGCTGGCCCTGTCACCGTCCCCGTTGCCGTCTCCGCCGCCGGACCCGGGCAAGTGCTCGGACCCCGAACTCCCCGCGGCCGCCGCGACCACCGTGCCCGCCGCGCTCGCCACACCCCCCACGAACGTCCCCTTACCCCCGACCGTGTGCACAAGCTGCCTCCTGCGCAGCTCACGCATCACATTCCTGACGGTCGACCGCGCCACGCCGAACTCGGCCTCCATGGCCAGCTCACTCAGCACCGCCTCCCCAGCCCGCAGCTCACCTCGCAGAATCTGACCCTGAATCATCTCGGCAATCTGCACATAGATCGGCACAGGCCCGTCTCGCTCGAGCATGCTCATACCTTAGACGTCTAGATACAAGCAGTTCAGCGAACCTCAATCCTGGGGCCACGACTCTTCCGGCGACACGTAACTCCCACGCTGCGGCACGGTGTAGATCCACCCCTGATCCCGCAACAACGCCATCGCCCGCCGCACCGTCTCCCGCGCCACGTCGTACCGCTGCACCAACGCCGTCTCACCCGGAATCGGCCGCTTGGGCGGGAACTGCCCCGCCTTGATCTGCTCCGCAACATCCGACGCGATCTGCCGATAGAGCGGCACTTTCCGCTGCGTACGCGGCGCTTCATCAGGAACGCCGACGAACGTCCCCTCGCCCTGAACCGTGTAGATGAGCCCTTCCTCGCGCAACACGTGAATGGCCCGACGGGCTGTCGTCCGCGCGACCCCGAACTCGTTCTGAATCTCGGCTTCGCTCGGCACAGGATGCCCCGAGGCGAGCCCAGCGACCCGCCGCCGAAGGATCTCCGCGATCTGCACGTAGATGTGGGTGTCCCCGTCGTAGTCCAGCACACCGGCAAGATAGACGAACGGGTACGAGCCCTCCCATATCCTCCTGCCTGCTCAGGCAGAGCGCTCTTACCGCATAGACGAGCGGATACAACCAGACGTATATTCAGACCATGGCCAAATCCCTCCAAGAGTGCGACCGCTGCCCCGGCATCCACCTCCCAGAGCCCCGCCCTACCTGCACCCCGATCCTCTGGTATCCCATGCGCTCAGCACGGGAACGCATCCGAGTCCAGGCCTACACCTGCGAATGCCTGCACACGTTCTACGAGCTCTGCCATGCCGGCGGCCAAGGCTTCCTCCGTAGAACCCGCCGAACCCACAGAACCCCGTACATGGACGAAAGCCTACGAATGCCCCAGCCCAGGGCACTGCTGATGTGGACCGCCCTGCTAACCGGCGACGTCCTGTAACCGCCCCCGGCGAGCCCGCACACGAACACCTCTCCCAACAGCACCAGCAACCCGACAGCCCGAACCCCACCTCGCCCCGCCTGAACCCAACCTAGCGACGCCCCCCGACAATCCACCTGCCGCACCGCCAGGCCCAGCGACCGCGACACCACACCCCCGAGGTGTAGCACAACCTCGCCACCTCGAACCGCCTACAGGCGTCCGACCAGACCGACGTCCCACACCTGGTCCGATCCCGTCTGAGCAGCCTTGCTCACCAACGTCCACTCTCGCGCGCCCGCCAACCGGCGACCAACAACCAGCCACTGGACGCCCACAACCCGGCCACCTGGCGCCGCGCCCGACCCGAATTCTGGACGACCCGGCACCTCGCGCCAACCACCTCTTCATTCGCTGCGCCGAACAGCTGCCCAGGCCCACGCTCCGTGCTTGCCTCGGCCGACCAACAACAGGGCGACGTCAAAGACCGCCACCACGAAACGGATCAACCAGCACAACACCCACCGCACCCCAGGCCGCGAGGTCCGCCAACTACGACGCCCAACTGACAGAGACCCAGCCAGCCAAGACGACATCATTGCCGCACGCGTTCGCCGCGAAGAGACTCGGCGACCGGGCCCATCCAACCGCGCCGCCTCCCACATCCTCGGAGCGAACGAAAGACGTCGACCCTGCGCACGGAAACCCCCGGCCAGCCATGTAGGCGAAGAGCAGGGCTCGACCGAACCGCTGCCAGAGCAAGCGGCGATCGAAACCCGTGGATCTGCCGGGAAGCGTGAACCTCACCAGATCATCCGATGAGGCCGACGTTGGGCACACCCGTGCCGCGTACCGGTGCCCAAGTCGACGCTGACAACCACAACGGCTCCACCTCACCGGCCTTGATCGACCGAACCATCGGTGAGGGCATCCGCAGGAGCGGGTCAAGGTCGACGCCTACATCGCCTTCTCCGCCAATGAGCGCGCGAGAACGGCCTGGTCTTGCGCAACTGCGCCACCAGCCGCGCAAGATCCTCCCACCAGCGCGATCGAGGCGATGGCCCTGCCTGCCAACGACAAACGCATCGACGAGCCCACCAGCGAACGCCAGTGCCTCTCCCCGACGATCCTGGCCGCCCGCGCCCGCCGCACTGCACCGATCAGCGACATGCAGCCTCGGCTGTCATCTGCAGGAGCCATCTGCCGGCGACCTTCGTGCTTGCCGGCACGCGACCAGTTCCTCGGCTCCAACACCGGACTGTCGGCACCGGCCCTCACCAAGCCCACCGAGCAGCGAAAGCCGAGCAACAATCCTTGACCGGACGCGATCTGCCCGGCGTCGACGCCGTCTACCTGCGTGCGACGGCATCCTTCGCACGGCATCCACGTCAACTTCCGCTTGCAGAGGCACAGGCTCTGCCGACCGGTGCTGACCGGCATGCGCACCGATGGCCGCAAAGAGGAGCCCACGCTGCCAGACTGGCCATGACCTGCCGCTGATTGCATCCACCCAAGCCCGCTCGCGCGCGGTCAACGGACCCCACCGATCGCCCTCGTCCGCGCCGGCACGGCCTTCACCAACGACGAACCCCTCCAACATCCCCACGACCTGGCCGCGTACCTCATCCCTCCACCCCGATAACAGGAGCACACGATGAACAGCACCATCGACAAGATCGCCTGGATCCACCTGGACAACGGCAAGATTCTCAGCACCCGATCACGAGGCAAGAACGCCTACTACATCCCCGGCGGCAAACGCGAATCCGGCGAAACCGACCTAGACACCCTCATCCGCGAGATCGACGAGGAACTCTCCATCACCATCGTCCCCACAACCGCCACCCACGTCGGCACCTACCAGGCCCAAGCACACGGCCACGCCGAGGGCATCACCGTACAGATGACCTGCTACACCGCCGACCATCACGGAGTACCGACGCCCAGTAACGAGATCGAGGAGATCGCCTGGCTGAGCTACGCCGACCGCGACCGCGTGTCCCCAGTCGACCAGATCATCTTCGATCACCTACACGAAACCGGACAGCTTCACTGACTCAGCACACCCAACCGATCCACAGGTACTGACCCTGCTCCCCAGGGCAGCCGCCACCCATTCCAGCGCGGCTCGAACGGCTCTTACACGCGACCGGCAGCGTGCTGCCCCCGCTCCACAGCCACCAGCGCAGCCACCGCACGACTCGCACCTCAGATCGCGATCACAATCGCTCCTGCACCCCAGCCTTGCCATGTCATGAAGCCGCTCCTACGGCAGAGAACTCTGCCGCAACGCCGACCCTCACGCGTCTCAACGAGGCCCGCGAAACCCAGGGCCTGCGCCACGGCAGTCACGCCTTGCCATCTGTCCCGCCGACTCCCACATATCCGCAGAAACTGCCGTGCCGCACCTCGCAATCCACCCAGTCAGCCTCCTCGCACATCCAGAGCGCACCGAAGTCCGACCAGTCCGACCCCACCGGATGCGGCTCAACAGCGCTGACCAGAGCCCGTTCCGCAGACCACATCGCCTGGTCGCTGTAGGGACTTATGGACCATCCTGCCGCCCGCCTTCAAGCTTCACTCAAACCGGCTGTCTCTAACCAATGCGCCAACATGCCCTCGCAAGGTGCAATGAATGGCCTAAAACGCGAAAGTCGGCAGGACCCGCTCCTGGGCTGAGACAAGTAGGAGCCACAGTTCCAAAATGGCTTTGCATGCCATCCCGCAGACGGAACACTGTTCATCGCGGCCATCACGTAGCCTCCTTCGTTCTCGGACAAGGCCCTAGAAGGAATACGGGATGGCCGTCACCATTTCCAGAATCGCATGCCCATGCCAACGAACAACCAACACCAGTGACCCGAACACATCTCACCTACCGCACGTCTGAAGCCCACCCTCCGCCGTTCGGTGACCTCCACCCGTACGAACAAGAGCCCCCGGCAAACACCGAAGGCTCAGCCCCGTCCTACAAGTCGTCCTTCGCCAATAGGCGATCAAGTCTGAGCCCCAGATCAACCAGCTGGAACTGAAGCTCATCGAGCCTCCTCAGCACCTCCGCCAGGCTGGACCTGCAGTTCTCGTCAAGGGTCCACCGAAGGCGTGCGATCTCGAAGTTGAGGATCTCGAGGTCCTGACCGACCTCCGAGTGAACATCGGCGACGTCAGCCCTGACAGTAGCGATCCCAGCCAACAACGCGTTGCTGCTCTCCGAGCACGACCGGGCCTCGAGCGCCTGGATCCGGAGCTGCAGATCAAGGATCTCCACCTCAATGTTCACGTACCTCTACCCCTTACCGCTAGTCGAAAGGGAGCCCGGCCTCTCCATCGGCCAGGTCCCACCTGCCGCCAGCACATATTCGCAAGGAGCCAATGCCTTCGGCGATCGCCGATGACCATCCCAGGAGTGCTTTTCTTCACCCATCGATTGGCGCTTTTCCCGTGACGTCCGCGTCCGCCCCGCTTGTCGGAGGAAATAACCTGACCCAGGTAAGAGGAAGAACACCCCGCCTAGGCACATCCGCTCGGTCAAAGGCCTGCACAACGCAGCAATGATCGCCTCAATGCAACAGCGCTCTCCGGAATCCAGAGGCGCAGACTCTACGGAACGCCCCGAAAGGTCGCCCATCCGCGTGCAACCAAGCTGTTCGTGACGACCGGAGGACCGGCGATCGCAGCGCGCCGGAGCTTGGTCTCGTCCGCGCTGCCAGGCACCGTGCTCATGATCACAATCTTGCACTCCGAGTCACCGTCGATCAGAACATCACAATCCACCCTGATCGCCCCCACCGCAGGATGCTCGATCGTCTTGTGATCCTCACGATGAGCGGCCACCGTACCGATCGCCCAAAGCTCGGCGAACCGCTCATTCCCGGCGCGCAGTTCATCAACCAGCCGCGCAAGTAGTGCATCATGAGGAAAGCGACCGGTGGCGCGTCGCAGATCGGACACAACGGCGACATCGGTCGAATCCCGGTCCGTTTCAGCCACAGGCCACAACGCGAGACGGGCCGGACCCGTATCCACCGGAAACCGATCACGGGCGAAGTTGCGCAGCTGCAACGGCGACGAAGAAGGATCGCCCAGCAATGCGGCCCAACTGAGATTCCACCAAATCAACTGCCAGTCCGCGGCGAACACGGCAACTGCGACATCCCCAAGCCGCTTGAGCGCCCGCTGAACACTCGGTGGGATGTGATCAGAGATCACACCGTCCACTGGCGGCGTAAGACGGGCCAACTGGAGTTGCCCCGGCTCGGTAGACACGTCAAGGCGTTCGGCTACGCGGCAGCATAGCCGTCTTCCTGAATGCTCTTGATTACGTGTCGACGTTCATATTCGGCGGGGCTGAGCTGGCCGTTCGCGGAGTGGCGGCGGCG
>NZ_BMRC01000030.1 GCF_014648435.1 Nonomuraea spiralis | reverse complement strand
CGGTTGACTGCGGAACTGTTCGGTGCCTGGCCGAAGAGATTGTGCGCACCCCGGCGCCCCTCGATCATGACAGCGAACGGCCCGCCCCCGGCGTCCGAGGGGCCCGCCGCCCTCGTGGAGGTTCCAGCATGCGCGCCGGCCACAGGTGGTCGGAGGCGGGCAGGGTGACCGCCAGCCGGTTCGTGTGCCGCGTGCGCATGGAACGCGCGACGAGGTTCGGCCGGTAGTTGAGCTCCTGGACGACCAGGTCGATCTTGGAGCGGGTCGCCGGTCTCAGGGTCTCGTTCTTCCTGAAGTACCGGGAGACCGTCTGGTGCGACACGCCCGCGCGCCGGGCGACGACGAAGTGATCGATCACCTCGTCGTCATCCCCGGCCCTCGCGGAGGAAGGGGCGGGCCTCAGGAGCCGGACGGCCCCTTCAGCCCGCTGGTGAGTCGTACGGGGAAGTGCCGGCCGGTGTCCTTGGTGTGGCCGATGCCGGACGACCACTCCAGATAGCCCTTCCTGCCGGGCCCGTCATCGTCGTTGACCAGCAGGGACAGCGCGAACACCCCGGCCGGCGGGCCGTTGAGTCCGAGGCTCTGCCAGGGCAGGACGACGTCGTAGGTCGTGGTGGTGCCCGTCCTGGTCACCGTGAGCCGGTCCGCCGGGGTCGGGCCGGTGATCGCGATGCCGAAGGCGGCGAAGGTGTAGGCGGCCGGTCCGTCGGGTGTCAGCGCCAGGCCGATCTCGGTCCGTTCCGTGGAGGCGCCGGGCGGCGCGGGCGAGAGGGAGAGCTGGATGGAGTCGCCGTTGTACAGGTTGCCCGCCGGGTTCTTCTGGGTGAACACGTCGTCCTGGACCGTCGCCTGCACGCGCAGCCCCGTCGGGGTCTGGGTGATCCGGACGGGACCGCCGAGGTCGGCGGCCCCGCCCCAGTCGGCGGTGTAGCGGAACCAGGTCGCGTCGGCCGCCAGGTCGATCGGCGCGACCGTGGTGGCGGTGTCGGGCTCGATGGGTCCCGCGCCGACCGACTGCCGCAGCCGGAGGGCGTCACGGCCGCGCAGCCCGATGGACACCTCCAGGTAGCCCTGCTCCCACACGCGCAGCGACGGGAGCGGGATGGTGTGCGCGACCTGCTTGCCGGGCTGCAGCGTGGTGGTGTCGGCGATCGTGCCCGATTCTTTGCCGAGGGTCCAGGTGAGGCCGTCGAGGGTCACCGGGGTCGCGCGGGAGGTGTTGGCCAGCGAGACGGACGCCTGCGCCCGGTAGCCGCCGTCACGGACGAGGTCGACCCCCACGGCGGCGACGACGGGGGTGGTGATCCTGATCGTCGGTGTCGCCAGCCGCGCCACCTTCTCGTTCCCGGTCGCGGCCCAGCCGGTGACCCAGCTCGCCTTGCCGCCCGCGGGGGCGGGGAGGTCGAAGACGGTCTCGGCGGTGCCGCAACCCTTGACCTTGACGTCGTGGCGCCGCCCGTCCAGGGTGATCGTGACCTTGGCGGGGACGGCGCGGCAGTTGCGGCCGGTGCGGTCGACGACCGCGCGCACCTCGATGCTCTCGCCGTCGGCGACGGTCGGCGACGTCTTCAGCGTGATCGCGGGCGCGGGGTCGAGGACGAGGGAGTCGACCCGGCCGCGGACGTAGACCGGGTGCTCGGTCAGGGTCACCTGGACGGCTCCGGCGTGCGGGGTCAGGGTGGTGCGCACGCCGTACTGGTCGGTGAGGGTGAGCGGCTGGGCGGTGCGCAGCGTCACGGTCCTCGGGCCGTCCGAGGCCCACATGACGCGGTCGAGGTCGCCCGCGCCGTCCTTGAACGGGAAGGAGTACGTCGTCGCGTCCAGGGTGTCCCGCTGGGTGATGGTGCGCCCGGCGAGTTCGGCCGCCATCACCGCCTGCGCGACCGCCGCGGGCTTGGGCTCGGCGGCGTAGCGGGCGGTCGCGCGCCGGACCTCGAAGACGCCGAAGTTGTGCTCCTGGTTGTTCGGATCGGTGCCGTCGTCGCGGGCGTCGTACCAGTAGAGGCGGTCGGCGCCGCCGGCCAGGGAGAGCACCGCCGAGCGCACCAGGTAGTCGGCCTGCATGGCGTCGGTCGTGCCACCCGCGGTGTGGGTCGGCCAGCCGTACTCGGTGAGCCACAGCGGGAGCGAGCGGCCGGCGGCGGCGTCGATGGTCTGGCTCAGCGACGCCATCTGCGTGTCCATGCCTTCGGGCGGCGTGGGGTGGCGGTAGGGGTGGACGGACACCGCGTCCACCGCCGCCGCGCCGCCCTGTTCGAGCACCTGGCGCACGTAGTCGGCCGAGGCGCCGGAGATCGCCGGGCCCACCAGCCGCGCTCCTTGCGGCTTGACCGCGGCGGCCGCCTGGAGGAGCTGGGCGTAGCAGGCGGGCGTCCGGCCGCACAGGCCGTCGTTGAAGTTGATGTTGAACTCGTTGTAGACCTCGGTCGCCCGGGTGTAGCTCGCGAAGTGCTGGTTGACGGCGGCCGTGAAGCGTCCGTAGGCGGCCAGGCCCTCGGGCGAGCTGGGCGTACGGTTGGCGTCGTAGAGCGGGTTGCGGTAGGCCGAGATCGGCAGCGGCTCGATCCCGGCGGCGTGCAGGGCGGCGAATCCGGCGTCGTAGCGGTCGAAGGTGTAGACGCCCGCCTGCTTCTCGACCGCGGACCAGCCCACGTCGTTGCGCGAGTGGGTGTAGCCGATGCGCGCGATGCCGTCGATGAGCTCCTGCTCGTACCCGTGCAGCCCGACCCCGAACGGCGAGTCGGCCGCGGCGGCGGGCATCGGCGGCACGACGCCGAAGCTCGTGCTCAGCGTGCCCGAGGTGAAGGTGTAGAAGCCGTTGGGCAGCGAGGCGAGGTTCACCACGCTGCTCCCGTCGGTGAAGGCGGCCGTGCCTGCGGCGACCTGCGTCCCCCGCGCGTCCTGGACGGCCCAGGCGGCGGGGGCCGGGTCCCGGGCGTCGGTGAACAGTTCCAGCGCGGCCGTGCCGGGGTCGAAGAGCAGGGAGTCGTTCATGACCCCGAAGTAGGTGGAGTGTTCCTCGAAGCCGGGGTTGGCCAGCAGGTTCTGCGCGGCGCCGTCCTCGGTCATGGTCAGGTCGTCCAGCCGTACGCCGGGGGTCACGTCCTGGGAGACGATGCGGAGGGAGAAGCTGGTCTGGGTGGCGAGGGTGGTGTAGGTCCACGACACCTGGCGCCAGTCGTAGGCGCCCATCGGGAAGTTGAAGCGCTGGCTGCTGTCCGGGCTCAGCACCGCCTGCAGCGCGGCCGTCTTCGACAGCCCTTCCGAGGCCACCCAGGCGGTGAACCGGTAGAGCGTGCCCGGCTTGACCGGCACGGTCTGGGCGAGCTGCCCGTAGGTGTTCGGGCTGCTCGGAGTCTGGTTGACGATGCGTACCGCGGACCCGGTGTGGCCCTGGGCGGTGGCGGTGAAGGCGATCTCGGCCGAGCCGCTCCTGCTGATGCTCCACGGATCGAAGGTGTTGGAGTAGGGAAGCTTGGGGGCGGCTAACACGGTGGTGAGGAGGAGGAGCGCGGACAGTGTTTTCATCGGGTCACCCCTTGACCGCGCCGGCTCGGCCGGCGCTCCGGAGGAACTGCTTCTGGAACAGCAGGAAGAAGACCAGCGGGAGGATCACCGCGATGAACATGGCGGCGATGAGCGTGCTGGTCTCCGCGGTGGCCGAGATCTTGTAGAGGACGACGGACAGCGGCTGCAGATCGGGCGAGGGCAGCACCAGGAGCGGCCACAGGAACTCCTTCCAGGCCGACACCAGCGTGAGCAGCGAGACGACGGCGATGATCGGCCGCGACATCGGCAGCACGATGCGCCGGAACACCTCGAAGGAGTTGGCCCCGTCGACCTTGGCCGCCTCGAAGACCTCCTTCGGCAACTCGGCGAAGAAGTTCTTCACCAGCAGCACGTTGAAGGCGTGCGCGGCGGCGGGCAGCCACACGGCCCAGTAGCTGTCGATCAGGTTGGCCCCGATGCCCGGCACGTCGATCACGGTCAGGTACAGCGACACGAGGGAGACGACCCCCGGGATGAACAGGGTGGCCATCACCGCGGCCGAGACGACCCCGGCGTACCTCGGACGCAGGATGGCGAGGGAGTAGCCGCCGGTCAGCGCGACCAGCAGGCCGAAGAACCAGTTGCCGGCCGCGATCCAGACCGTGTTGGCCAGGGCCCGGCCGATGTCCATGCCGTTCCACGCCCTGGCGAGGTTGTCCCACCGGATCCCGCTCGGCCACCAGCCGAACGGGTCGCGCAGGATGTCCTGCGAGGTCGACACCGCCGACTTGGCCAGCCAGAGGATCGGCCCGGCCGCGACGACCGCGAGGCAGGCGAGCACGGCCACGATCAGCCCGGTGAACACCACGCGGGTCGCCGGCCTGCGGCGTTCGCCGGTGGACAGGATGCCACGCTCGTTCATGAACGCTTCCACCCCCTCGTGGCGCGCAGGTACACCGCGGACAGGGCGGTGAGGAAGACGGCGAGCATCAGGCTCAGCGCCGTCGCCTTGCCGAAGTCGCCGGCGACGAAGGCGTACTTGAAGATCAGCATGAGCAGCGTGACCGTGCTGTTGTCCGGCCCGCCGCCGGTCATGACGTAGGGCTCGGTGAACACCTGGAACGTGCCGATCACCTGGAGGATCAGCATGAGCAGGATGACCGGGCGCAGCTGCGGCAGCGTGATGTGCCACACCCGGCGCAGCACCCCGGCGCCGTCGAGCTCGGCCGCCTCGTAGAGCTCGGGCGGCACCGACATCAGCGCGGCGACGTAGATGATCGTCGTCGTGCCGAAGCCCGCCCACGTCGCCTGCACGACGATGCTGGGCATCGCCGTCTCGGCGCTCTGCAACCAGGGGAACGGGCCCAGCCCGGCCCAGCCCGCCACGGTGTTGAGCAGGCCGTACTCGCTCGGATCGTAGAGCTGCTTCCACAGCAGCACCGCCACGACCGGCGGGATGATGATCGGCACGTAGACGAGCACGCTGGCGATCGTCCTGGTCCGGCGCAGCTCCCCGATGAACACGGCGAGCAGCACCGGCACGGGGAAGCCGACGACCAGGGCCAGCGCGGTGAACCACACGGTGTTCCAGGCCGCGGTGGCGAGCAGCGGGTCGGCGAGCACCCTGCTGAAGTTGCGCAGCCCGACCCAGGTCGGGTCGGTGACCAGGTTGGTGCGCTGGAAGCTGAGGACCAGGCTGCGCAGGATCGGCCACCACGAGAACAGCCCGAACACGATGAGCATGGGCGCGGTGAACAGGAGTTTCCCGAGGCCACCGCGCTGGGCCCACCTACTGAGCGGCGGCATCGATCAGCGCCTGCGCGTCCGTCCGGGCCTGGGTGAGCGCCGCCGGGATGTCGGCGTCCTGCTTGGTGAGGACCTGCTGGGTGACGGCGTCGAGGAGCGCGTACGTCTCCTGCGCGGCCACGGGCGGCTCGCCGAGTATGGGCAGCTTGCCCAGGCTGTCGAAGTAGGCCCGGTAGTTGTCCCGCTTGACGTTGACGTAGTCGGAGACCCAGGTCAGGTAGCGGTCGTAGATCTCCGGCGAGAACAGCGGCACCTCGGGGGCCCCCACGGGCAGGCCGCCCGCCTTGGACGTCTCGGCCCACTCGACCGCGGCCTGCTGGTCGAGGAAGCGGTTCAGGTACCGGAACTTCACCCACTCCAGCGCGGCGGCCGCCTCGGTCGGGGCGGCCTTGGGGCTGACGACGGCGATGTCGCCGCCGCCCAGCGTGCCGATGCCGGTGGCCGACTGCGGGAGCGGTGCGATGCCCAGGTCGTCGCCGGGCATGTCGCGGTTGCCGACGAGGTCGCGGTAGAGGTCGGCGCCGAGGACGGTCTGCCCGATCCGCCCGGCGGCGATGGAGTTGCGCATGTCGTCCTGGCTCAGCAGGAAGTTCTTGCCCGCCGCCTGGTCGGTCCACCGGACGTCGTGCAGGAGGGTCAGCGCGTCCTTCACGCCGGCCGCGTCGATCGTGGACGTGATGGTGTCGCCCTCGCGCTGCTGGATGGCGCTGCCGTTGGCGTAGGCCATCGTGGTGAGGATCCAGCCGCCGGAGTTCGTCGTGGTCGCGATCGTGAAGCCGGCCGCGTCGCTCGACTTGCTGATCGCCCTGGCGTTGGCGCGCACCTCGTCCCAGGTCTTCGGCGGGGCGTCGGGGTCGAGGCCCGCCTTCTCGTACAGCGCCCTGTTGTAGATGAAGGCCATCGTGTACGCGGCCGAGACGACGCCGAAGGTGCGGCCTTGCGCGTTCTGCGTCTGCTTGGCGACGGCCGGGTTGAGCTTGGAGAGCACCGCGTCGCCCTTGACGAGGTCGGTGATGTCGCGTACCTGGCCGTTGAGGGCGAGCTGCTGGATGTTGGTGTACGGCACCTGCATCGTGGTGGGCATCGAGCCACCGGCGACGAGGGCGGCGAACGTCTGCGGGTCGAACTTGGTCTCCTCGCCCACCACGGTGATGTTCGGGTGGAGCTTCTGGAAGGCCGCGACCTGCTTGTTGAACAGGGCGAGATTGTCGGCGTTGTCCTTGGTGGGCATGTTGCCGACGTGGATCGTCACCTTGGCGTCCGGGTCCGCCCCGGCATCGGGACGTCCGGACGAACAGGCGGTGAGAGCTATGATGCCGGTCATCGCGATACCGGCGAGCCGCCAGTTTTTGTGATAAAGCATGACGAATCCCTCTTTGCGGGCATGGTGGCGATCGAGCTCGGGCGGTGTCGTGACCGCGGGGGGCTCACGCGGGCAGCAGTGGCGTGCCGGCGGATTCATGGCGATGGTCAACCGGTTGACCATCGCCATGGTCTTGCTGATCCTGCTACTTTGTCAAGCGTCCGGAGAAATGTGGATGTAACCCGTTGTCACCGGGAGGGAAGGAACTGATGGCGCGCAAGGCCGCTACCCTCGCGGACGTCGCCGCGGCCGCCGGGGTGTCGGTGTCGCTGGTGTCGAAGGTGCTCAACAACACCGGACGCGCCTCCGAGGAGACCCGCAGGCGCATCCACGACGCCGTGGAACGCCTCGACTTCCGGCCCAACGCCCTGGCCAAGTCCTTCGCCAGGGGGCGGAGCGAGCTGGTCGGGATCATCATCGAGGACGCCTCGGAGATCTTCAGCAGCATGGTGCTGCGCGGCGCCGAGCGCAGGCTGGCCGCGGCCGGGCTGGCCACGCTCGTGTGCGACGCGGCCGAGAGCGACCAGCGGCGCTCCCGGTTCGTCCGCGACCTTGAGGCCCGCCACGTCGACGCCGTGCTGGTCATCGGGTCGGGGCCGTCGGGCCTCTACCCGTCCGTCTCCGGCCGGCTGTCCTGTCCCGTCGCCTACGCCTTCTGCGAGTCCGACGACCCGGCCGACGTCTCGTTCCTGCCCGACGACCGCGGCGCGGGGCGGCTGGCCGCCGAGCACCTGCTGTCACTCGGCAGGACGAAGATCGCGCACATCGCGGAGGGCAGCGAGCGGGGCGCCGAGCTGCGCACGCGCGGGTTCGTGGAGACCCTCGCCGCCGCCGGGCATGCGGTGGAGCCGATCTACGGCGACTGGTCGAAGGCGTGGGGTCTCCAGGCCGTCAACCGGCTGATCGAGGCGGGCACCGAGGTCGACGCGATCTTCTGCGCCAACGACTTCATCGCCTACGGCGCCTACGTCGGCCTGCGCGCCCACGGCCGGCGGATCCCGGAGGACGTCGCGCTGGTCGGCCACGACCACTTCTCGATGGACCCGCCACAGCGCAGGTCGGGGTTCCTGACGACCATCGACCCCAACCTGCCCGCGCTCGGCGACGCGGCGGCGCGACACTTGATCGCGCCGGGCACGGCGGCCGACTTCACGCCGAAGCTCGTCGTCGGCCGCACGACCGCGGGCGGTCAGGCCGCCCCCGACCTCGCCACCCTCCTGGAGTTCATCGACCAGTTGCTGTGAAGCGCAGGGTGACCAGCTGGAACGGGCGCAGCGTCAGCGACACGGCCCCCGGCTCGAACTCGGCACCCGCGGGCGGCTCGACGTCGCGTTCGATCAGGTCCACGAAGCGCGCGTCCCCGACGCACTCGACGCGTACGGGCGCCCTGGTCCCCTCCGACTCGTACAGGCGGACGATGACGTCGCCGCTGCGGTCTTCGGCGAGCTTGACCGCCTCCACGATCACGGCCGGGTGCGAGACCCGTACCAGCGGCTCGACCTCCCGCGCCCCGCGCACGGCACGCGCGGGCAGGTTCGCGCGGTACCCCTCGGCGACGGCCTCGCGGATGCCGGCGTTCGGCCTGATCGAGTAGGCGAGCGTGTGCCTGCCGAGGTCGGATCCGGGATCGGGGAACATCGGCCCGCGCAGCATGGACAGGCCGACCGTCGTGGTCGTGCCGCCGTCCTGGCGGGTGTGCCGCGCCACGTCGTGGCCGTACGTCGACTCGTTGGCGATGGCCACGCCGTACCCGGGTTCGCCGACGTGGATCCAGCGGTGCGCGCACACCTCGAAGCGGGCGGCGTCCCAGGAGGTGTTGGTGTGGGTGGGCCGGTACACGTGGCCGAACTGGGTCTCGGCGGCGAACCTGTCGGCGTGCACGTCCAGGGGGAAGACGAGCTTGAGCAGGGTGTGGCGCTCGTGCCAGTCGACCTCGCAGGCCAGGTCGAGTGCGGCGGATCCGGGGAGCAGCCGGAGCGTCTGCCTGATCGTCGAGTCGCCGAAGCGGCGGGTGACGACGACTTCCCCGTCGCCGGTCTCCAGGCTCTCGACCTCGTCGACGTCGCGGGCGACGCGGCGGTAGTGCTCGTCGATGTCCCAGGCGTCCCACTCGTTGGGGACGTCCCGGTGCAGCACCAGCCGGTGGCCCGCCGCTCCCGGCGCGATCGCCTCGCGGCCGCTGCCGGCGTCGCGCAGCGACACCAGGTGGCCCCGGCGGTCGATCACGGCCCGGACGAGGCCGTTGTCGAGCACGAATCTGGCGTCGTCCTCGGTGAGGGAGACGCCCGCCGGGTGCTCGGCGCGCGCCTGGATGCCGAGCCCGTCCGTGGCGAGCTCCAGGTCACCGTCCCCGGCGAGGACCCGCACGCTGTCGTCGATGACGCGGCGCAGCCTCTCCTGGACGTCGGCGTTGTTCTGCTCGACCTCGCGGTGCACCCAGGCGATCGAGGTGCCGGGCAGCACGTCGTGGAACTGCTGCAGCAGCACGGTGTGCCAGATGTCGGTCAGCTCGTCGTAGGGGTAGGCGGCCCCCTCGCGGACGGCGGCGGTCGTGGCCCACAGCTCGGCCTCGCGCAGCAGGTGCTCGTTGCGGCGGTTGCCCTGCTTGGTGAGATGCTGGCTGGTCAGGGCCCCGCGGTGCAGTTCGAGGTAGAGCTCGCCCGACCACACCGGCGGGTTCTCGTACTCGGCCTCGGCCTGCTCGAAGAAGGCCTGCGGCGAGTCGATGGTCACCGCCGGCGAGCCTTCCAGTGATCGGAGCCGCTCGGCGGCGGCGAGCATCTCGCGGGTCGGGCCGCCGCCGCCGTCGCCCCAGCCGAACGGCACGAGCGAGGTCCCGGCCGCGCCCTTCTCCTTGTAGCTGCGCGCGGCGTGGGCGAGTTCGGCGCCGGACAGCTCGGAGATGTAGGTGTCGGCGGGCGGGAAGTGGGTGAAGATCCGGGTGCCGTCGATGCCCTCCCACAGGAAGGTGCTGTGCGGGATCTGGTTGACCTGGTTCCAGGAGATCTTCTGGGTGAGGAACCAGCGGCTGCCGGAGGCGGCGATGATCTGCGGCAGCGCGGCCGAGTAGCCGAACGTGTCCGGCACCCACGCCTCCAGGGTGTCCACGCCGAACTCCTGGAGGAAGAACTGCTTGCCGTACAGGAACTGGCGGGCCAGCGACTCGCCGCCGGGCATGTTGATGTCGGGTTCGACCCACATGCCGCCGACCGGGATGAACTGCCCGGTGGCCACCTTCTTCCTGATGCGCTCGAACAGCGCCGGGTAGTACTGCTTCACCCAGGCGAGCTGCTGGGCGGAGGAGCAGGCGAAGCGGTACTCGGGGTGCTCGTCCATGAGCGTCACCGCGCTGGCGAACGTGCGCGCGCACTTGCGGATCGTCTCGCGCACCGGCCACAACCAGGCCGAGTCGATGTGCGCGTGGCCGACGGCGACGATCCGGTGGCTGCTGGCCGCGGCCGGGCTGGCCAGTACCCCGGCCAGCGCCGCGCGTCCGGCCGCCGCGGTGGCCGAGACGGCGGCAGGGTCGACGGCGTCGAGCATCCGCTCCAGCGCGCGCAGGATCTCCCACCGTCGCGCCGACTCCGGGCTCAGCTCGCGCATCAGCCCGTCCAGCGTCCAGATGTCCTGCGCCAGCTCCCACACCCCGACGTCCAGCAGCGCCACGTCGAACGACCTGGCCGTGTAGAGCGGCCCGCTGCCCGCCGTCGCGCGGTCGCCCAAGGTGGTCGGCTCGTAGGTGTTCTCGCCGGCGAGTTCCGGGTTCGCCGCCGCCTCCACGTACAGGTCGATGGACGGCTGGGCCGGGTCCCACGGCAGGTGGGAGCTACGCGGCGCCACGGCCTTGATGAGCGAGCCGTCGGGCAGGTACGCGAGCCCCTCGGCCTGGAACCCGGGACGCGGCCCGGAGAAGCCCAGGTCGACGACGAGCTCCAGCCGGGTGCCCGGGGGGATCTCCTCCGGCACCCGGCCGGTCACGTGGAACCAGGTCGTGCCCCAGGGGGCGCCCCACCGGTGCGGCAGCGTGACCGGCCGGTAGCCGGCCGCGAACGCCACCGGTGGGGGCACCGGCTCGCCCGGCACGTCCCACGCCTCGACGGCGAGGGGCCGCCGTTCCCGGTAGAGGGCGGCGGGCAGGAACTGCTGGACGAAACGCGCCAGCCGTCCCTCGACGATCAAACGGTTGTCATGCACGATGCACTCTTTCCGAAGTCAGTTCTCGAAGACCCGCACGGCGACGATCATGGTTCGTTCGTCGCCGTTGGTCGCCGTGACGACGACCCGCAGGGCGCCCGCGCGCGTGGCGGGGTCAAGCACGTGGACCCGGCGCCGCGTCCGGTTGCCGGTGACGGACACGGCCGTCTCCCAGCCGCCCGTACGCTCCACCTCGATCCGGTAGTCCTTCACCAGCTCCGGCATGACGAGGTACGGCGTGCGGTGGTGGTGCAGGTTGATCAGGTCCTCGTCGACGTCGTCGTTGAAGATCAGCTCCACCCGGCCGATCGTCCGCTCCTCGCTCCAGCGCAGCTCGACGTGCTGCTCGCCGCCGCCCTCCGAGGCCCACAGGTTGGGCCCGTCGTACGGCCTGGCCGGCCCGCCCGCGACCTGCTCAGGCCGGTAGGCGGCGGTCGCGGGTTCGACCTCGAAGCACGGCGTGCGCCTGCGCAGCTCGAAGGCCGACCACGCGTTGCTCTGCGGCTTGCCGGTGTCGAGCGCCGGTTCCCTGCTGAGCAGCCCGAGGACGCCGTACGGCGGGCGGTCCGGGCCGACGAGGACGGCGAGGTCGGCGTTGCGCCGGACGACCACGACCACCTCGCCCCCGCCGGAGAGCACGTCGTCGAAGCGGGCCTCCAGCAGGCCGCGCCCGGCCTCGACCAGGACCTCGCGCCGGGCGAACGGTTCCACGGGGATGTGGTTCAGCCCGCCGCCGGTGCCCCACAGCTCGACCGTCGCGGTGGTGGCGCGGGCGGCGTCGACGCCGATCCGCACGACGTCGATCCGCGGGTCGGCGGGCAGCAGCAGCCCGAAGTCGGCCTCGCCGATCGGGAACGGTTCCGGCTCCTCTCCCCCGTCGCCCGCCAGCCGGGTGAGCGTGGACGACGCCGTCACCGTGGCCTTGAGCGCCAGGTCGGACGGGTCCTGCCAGGGCACGCCCAGCAGGGAGGCGTCCTGCCGCAGGAGCATCGACTGCAACTCGTCCATGTGCGAGGCAGCGATCTCGCGCGGCGTCACGCCCCTGCGTACGGCGAGCGCGGCCCCCGCGCCCGCGGCCTCTCCCACGACGGCGCAGGTGGCCATCACTCGGGTGCTGCCGAAGGCGACGTGGCTGGCGGAGATGTCACGGCCGGCCAGCAGCAGGTTGCGCACGTTGGCGGAGTACAGACAGCGGAACGGGATGTCGTACAGGCCGGGGCCGAACAGGTGCTTGGAGGGGCTGTCGTCGGCGTAGATGCCGCCGGGCGGGTGCAGGTCGATGGACCAGCCGCCGAAGCCGACCGTGTCGGGGAAGCGGGTCTGGCCGGTGATGTCCTGCTGGGTCAGGACGTGGTCGCCGAGGAAGCGGCGGTACTCGCGCTTGCCCGGCAGGCTGCCCACCCACTCCAGCGTCAGGTTGTCGGCCTCGAAGCGGCCGGAGTTCTTGATGTGGTCCCAGATGCCGAAGACGATGCCCCACAGCTCGTCGCGGATGCGCTCGTTGTCGGCGACCGCGTCGAGCTCGCCGCCCCACTCGATCCACCAGTAGTCGCAGCCGTTCATGCCGGGGTCGATGTGGCGGCGCAGCGGCAGGTCGAACGCCTCGATGTCCTTGGTGATGCCGGGTGGGACGAAACGTACCGGGCGGCCGGTGTCCTTGGTGTAGAAGAGGATCGTGCTGCCGAGCATGTCGTCGTCGGCCACCTCGGGGGCCCACTCCTCGCCGTACGCGCTGCGGTCCTCCCTGCCGGTGGCGAACCTGGCGCCGGCGAGCAGGCCGACCAGGCCGTCTCCGGTGCAGTCGAGGAAGATCGGCGACTCGAACCGGATCAGCTTCTCCGAGCCGGACTGCCAGCCGGTGACCGAGCGGATCACCCGGCCCTCCTCCTCGCCGTCGGCCTCGACCTCGCGGACCTCGGTGTTGAGGAAGAGGGTGATGTTCGGTTCGGCGCGTACCAGGTCGAGCACGACGTGGTCCCACAGGATCGGGTTGCCCTCCGGGTTGCGCCACTGGTTCTCCGCGAACAGCTCGCCCATCAGGCCGGTCTCGCGGGCGAACTTCTGCGCTCCGTGCGCGGTGGCGCCCACCACCCACACCCGGATCTCACTGCTGGAGTTGCCGCCCAGCACTCCCCTGTTGTTGATCAGGGCCACCTTCGCGCCGTTGCGCGCGGCGCTCACGGCGGCCGTGACACCGGCCAGGCCGCCGCCGACCACGGTGACATCGGCGGCGTGTGCGAGCTGCATCATGAATGCCGACTTTCTGGGTCGTATCAAGCAAAGCGGATCTACAATATTTCCGACGTCTTGAATAAGTCAACGACGGGTTGGCTAAGGTAGGCGCAGGGCGCGACGATGGACGAGGGGAACGGGGACCAGTGGCAGCAGCCAGGCGGGAGTCCACCACGGTCGGGAAGGCAGCCAAGCGCGAGGGCGGGCCACCTGCCCGATCCTCCGGGCTCCGGCGCGGCTCCAACCTGGAGCACGTCGCCGACTTCAACGACTCCGTCGTCCTCGACGCCATCAGGCGCGCGCGGACCGGCAGCTCTCGGGCGGAGCTGGTCGTCGAGACGGGCCTCGCCGCGCAGACCGTGTCGGACGTCTGCCAGCGGCTGCTCGACCAGGGGCTCATCGCGGAGACCGGCACGTCCACGACCGGGTTCGGCCGGCCCCGCCGCACCCTTGAGCTGGTCCCGGCCAGCCGCTACGCGCTCGGCGTGCACATCGACCCGGCCACGATCACGTACGTGCTGCTCGACCTCGGCGGCAACCTCGTGGCCCACTTCAGCAGGCAGACCTCCAGCCCCCAGGACGCCGACGCCATCATGACCGGCATGGCCTCGGCCCTCGACGTCCTGCTCGCCGGATCCGGCATCGAGCGCGAGCGGGTGCTCGGCCTCGGCATCGCGGCGCCCGGCCCCCTCGACATCGCGGGCGGGGCCATGGTCGACCCGCCCCACCTGCCCGGCTGGCACCGCGTCGAGCTCGTCGACCGGCTGCACCGGGCCACCGGGCTGCCCATCGTGCTCGACAAGGACGTCACCGCCGCCGCGGTGGCCGAACGCTGGGCCGGCAGCGCGACGGGCAACAGCGACTTCGCCTTCCTCTACCTGGGCACCGGCGTCGGGGTGGGGCTGGTCAGCGGCGACATCGTCGTACGCGGCCGGTCCAGCAACGCCGGCGACATCGGACACCTGATCGTCGACGCCGACGGGCCGCCCTGCGAGTGCGGGCAGCGCGGCTGCCTGGGCACCGCCTGCTCGCCGCTGTTCCTCATCCAGGAGGCCGTCGCCGCGGGCGTCCTGCCCGCCACTCCGGAGGACGGGCAGCTCGTCCAGGCGGTCAGGCGGCTCGGCGCGCTGTGCCGGGCGGCCGACGACGGCGATGCGCGCGCGGTGGAGATCCTGCACCGGTCAGCGCGGCGGCTCGCCCGCGCGATCCTCACCATCGGCAACCTGCTCGACACCGAGCTCGTGGTGTGCGGCGGGCCCGCCTGGGCTCCGGCCGCCCACCACTACCTGCCGCTGCTCAGGTCGGCGGTGGCCGAGCGGTTCGTGATGCGCTCGATCCACGACCTCGGCGTCGTCGGGACCGGGTTGGGCGCCGACGTCGCGGCGATCGGCGCCGCCTGCCTGATCCTCGACGAACGCTTCTCGGCCCGCCCGTAGCCCCGCTCGGGGAGCAGGCGAACGCTTCTCGTCCGCCCTGGCCCTTACCTCGGGAGCAGGCGGGCGACGAAGCCGCCGCCCGGGGGCATGGCGGGCACCCGGAACGCCTCGCCCGCCGCGACGTCGGAGACCGCCACCTCGTCACGGGCCGCACCGTCGGCGACCAGGCGCCAGGTGCCGCTCAGCGGCCCGAGGCGCCCGAGGCCGAGGGTGACCGCCGGGCGCGCGACCGGGCCGTTGATGCCCGCCAGCCACCAGGTCCCTCCCGTACGGCGGGCCAGCACGACGTGGTCACCCGGCTCCCCCGCCAGCCCGACCGTGTCGTCCCAGGCGGCCGGCACGGCCCGCAGCACCTCACGCACCTCCGCCGCCTGCGCCCGGTAGGACTCGGGCGAGTCCGCGAAGTGCAGCAACCCCGACTCGTAGACCATCGCGAGCGCCAGCTCGTGCGCCGCCGTGGTCCTGCGGGGCCTCAGCGCGTCGCCGAAGGTGACCGGCGTGTAGTCCATCGGGCCGATCACGTTGCGGGTGAACGGGAGCACGGTGTTGTGCCACACGGCCTCCTCCGCGAACGACGGCCCGAACAGGTACCACTCGGCCCCGCGTACGGCCTCCAGCGTCATCAGGTGCGGCCACGTCCGCTCCCAGCCGCGCGGGACGGTGCTGCCGTGGAAGTTGACCATCAGCCGCGCCTCGGCCGCGTCCCGCAGGATGCCGAGGTAGTGCGCGATCCCGGCCTGCTTGTCGGAGTGGAAGAAGTCGACCTTGATCCCGGCGATCCCCCAGCCCGCGATCCTGGCCAGCTCCGCCCGCCGCGCCTCGGGCAGGTGCATGAGGTCGCGCGGCCCCTCGGTCGAGGCGTTGTTCGGCCCGGCGGAGTTGTACCAGAGGAACAGCCGCACGTCCCGTTCGGCGGCGTAGCGGACCAGGTCGCGGATCTCCTGCTCCGAGTGGACCGTCCAGTTCGCGTCGACCAGCGAGTACTCCCAGCCCATCTCGCCCGCGAGGTCCACGAACCGCCGCAGCGCGTCCAGGTCGCGCGGGCTGGCGTTCTCCGACCACCAGCTCCACGAGACGCGTCCCGGCCTGATCCACGAGGTGTCGGTGATCGTGGAGGGCTCGGCCAAGTGCCAGACGATCGTGGACTCGACCAGCTCGGCCGCGGTGTCGGCGATCGCGACGAACCGCCACGGTAGCGTCCACGGCAACGCCGACGTGGCCAGGGCGTCGCCGTGCCCGAGGCCCTCCTCCGGATCGGGGCCCAGAACGCCGTACTCCCGGCCGGCCGGGACGGGGGCCAGCCGGGTGCCGTGGAAGGTCTCGTCGAGCCCGGCCTCGGAGACGAGCAGCCACTGCCCGTTCACCTCGAACGTGGCCGGCAGGTCGTACGAGCGCGCGCCGGTCGGGGTGCCGATGGGCACGCCGTCGGTGTAGAGGTTCTCGTGCGCGGGGCCGCCGCCGTCGGAGGGCGAGGTCGGCTGTGCCCAGGCCCGGCCGTCGGCCGCGAAGGCGAAGGTCGTCAGCTCCCTGGTGACCGTGGCCGTGCCGGAGCCCTCGGGGAAGCGGTAGCGGAACGCGACGGCGTCGTCCAGCACGCGGAAGTCCAGGTCGAGGCGCGCGCCGTTGCGTCCGCGCACCGAGAGCGTCGCCGTCGTGGACCGCTCACGCAGCACGGAACGTTTGCCGTGCGCGGCGGGGTAGCTCTCGTCCCGGGCCGCCGCCACCGGCTCGGCCACCAGCGTGAGCCCGTTGTGGAACGACGCGTCCTGCCGCTCGACGCCGAGCCTGGACCGCTGGAGGAGCACGACGCCGTGCCGCCGTACGTCGTAGAAGATCCGGCCCCGGTCGTCCAGCGAGACGTCGAGCTCCACCGCGCCCTCGGGCGACTTCACGGTCCACAACACGTTGGGTTCCTTCAATCCGGTGAATGGAAAAACAGGCGTCACGAGAGAGGAACTCCCGTTCTACCGGAGCATCAGCAGGCGGGGCGTCAGCGGGGCGAGCTCGGTCCGCGACCGGTCGAGTCGTTCCCCGGTGAGCAGGTCGCGGAGTTCGGCCGGTCCGCGACCGTGGAGCCTGATCGTCACCACCTCGGCCTGCGTGCCGTAGTTCGTCGCCCCGACCAGACAGCGCCCGCCGTCGTGCACGGGCCGCCATTCGACGGTCGTCGGCGTGCCGCCGGCCGTACGCTCCAGCGTCACCACGTCGAGCCGGCTCCGCCGCGCCAGGCCGAGCACGGCGGCCCCGATGCCGGCCGGGCCGTCGTCCGGCAGGACGGTCGCCTTCCTGAGCACCTGCGCGCGCTCACCGGCCGGAAGGGCCTGGTTCCGTTCGTCGCGCGCCAGGGCATCGGCGCCCGCGACGACGAGCCGGACCTCCCGGCCCAGGTCCCGCAGGCCCCGCAGGCAGGCGGCCGGCAGATGCGTCACCCCGGGCGCGATCAGCATCTTCACCTCGTCGGAGACCTGCCGCCGCGACAGGCCGGACTCGGTGACGAAGTGCACCGGGATCCCATTCATCGTCAGGGCCTTGTACACCTCGCGCACCGCGGCCAGGTGCCGCACGGAGTACACCGACGAGGTGCGCGAGTACACGATGCCGACGCCGGACCCGGCGCCCTGCAGCAGGGCCACCTCGGCGGCGAACCGGTTCAGGTCCAGGCTGGTCCGGCCGGCCGCGGCGATCACGTCCGGCCGGTGCAGCATGCTGCCCGCCAGCGTGGACGCCGCCTCGGTGGTCCGCGCCCACACCCAGAAGGTGGTGGCGGAACGGCCGTGCAGGGCGCCCTGCCACAGGTCCGCCGCGACGTGGGCCGCCTCCACCTTCGAGTACGACGTACTGCGGTCGGGGATCACATGGTCCTCGGAATCGAACACCGGCGTCCGGGCGATGCCCGCCTGGAGGTCGTAGAACGCGAACTTGCCCAGGAAGCCGTCGACGCCCTGTCCCGGGTAGTTCGACGCGTCGTTGCCCGACAGCTGGGAGAAGGCCGCCCACTGCTCGGGATCGGGCCCCCACAGCAGGTAGTTGCGGTCCTTCAGGGTGCTGCCCACCATCTTGGAGTGCACCGGGACGCCGGGGGCGATGTTGTGGACCACCTCGGCCATCCACGCGTGCCACGAGGCGAACGCCTCGGTGTTGAAGGTGATCCAGTCGTGGCACTGCACCGTCGGCTCGACCGCCCGCACACCGGGGGCGGGCACCTCGTCGAAGGTCCGGTGCGCGGTGCCGTAGACCTTGTTGAGCGCGGCGATGTCGCGGTACCGCCCGGTGAGGAACCGCGCCCAGCCGAGCCTGGTCGACGGGCTCGCCGTGTCGACGTAGCGGGGCTCGTTGCTGAGGATCAGGCTGTGCAGCGCGGGCGACTTCGCGATCCTGGGGATGATCGTGCGCAGGAACGCCTCGATCACCTCACGCGCCAGCGGGTGGTGGACGTCGTACCCCTCGGCCAGCTTGAGCTCGGGATGCCTGGCCGTCAGGAAGGCCGGGAAGTACTGCGGCGCGAGCAGCAGGCTCAGGGCGACGTTCGCCTCGGCCGCCGCCGCGAGCCAGCGCACCGGGCCCCGGTCGATCTCGTACGGCGACACCGCGTACTCGCCGCTCGCCGCGACCGTCACGGCTTCGTCGAACCCGCCGTTGCCCGCGATGTTCTCCGGACCCGTCCCGTCGGCGCGCGTGATGGTCAGGTCGTCGATCCACAGCGCCCCGACCTGGCCCTCGCAGATGATCGAGAAGCGGTAGGACGACACGTTGCCGGGGGTGAGGGTGAACTCGACCTGCTGCCAGTCGTAGGTGCCCTCCGGCGGGTAGTAGCGGGTGGCCCAGGTGGCGGTGGGGATCGACACCGCGCGAAGGGTGACGTCCTGCCCCTTGATCCACGCGCGGACCCGGTAGGCGACACCGGGCTCCACCGTCAGCAGCTGGGAGAACTGGCGGTAGTTGTTCGGCTTGCGCGGACCGGCGAACGACACGCGCAGGGAGGCGGCGGAGCCGTGCGCGACCGACGCGTCGCGGGCGAAGGTCACCGCCGCCTCGCCGACGCCCGTGGTGCCCCAGCCCGGGATCGCGTCCGGCGGGACGATCGCGCTCTGCGGCCCCATTTCGAGTGCGCAGGCGTTGAAGCCGAGATCGGCCAGCTTGGGGATGTCGCCGACCACCTCGGCCCAGCCCATCGGGCCGCTGAACACGACCGGCCGGCCCTTCCGGGTCTTCCCGCCGTCGGAGACCGTACCGGTGAACATCCAGTCGTCGCGGCCGATCGGCCCGGTGACGTAGCGCGGCACCCGCGTCCCCTCCGCCTTCCCGGCGGCCAGGGAGCGCAGGCGGGTGAGGAGGTGGTCGGCCATCGCCGTCATGGTGACCGTGTTGTAGGTGGCGCGCCACCTCTGACCTGCCGCGACGTCGTCGCGGGTGTAGCCGGTGAACTTCTCCAAGGTGGTCGCGTCGACGCGTTCGTAGTGGGTGGGGATCCCCCGGTCCTCGCACTGCGCCAGCAGGTCCCCGGCCGTCTTGACGGAGGCGGCGATCCCGGCGAGGTCCCGCGCGATCGCCTCCGCTGACATCGTCACCCGGCCGGTCGCCGCCAGATCGGTGGTGGCGCCGCCGGTCAGGTCCTTCACCGAGGCGGTGATCGCGAGCTCGCCCGCGGTCGTCGCGGTGATCGGGATCGTGAGCTGGAGAGTGGTGCGAGCCGGGATCGTCGCGGGGGTGGTGGCGCCGTCGGGGCCGGTCACCTCGACGCGGCGGTCGGAATCGTCCCAGTTCAGGACGAAGATCGCCGCCTCGATCGTGGACCCCGCCTCGACCTGGTCCTCGTCGAGGGTGATCCATGCCTGGCACGCCCCCGACTCGGGCAGGGCCGCCAGCCGGACGAACTCCTGGGCGGACTTGCCGGTGGCGATGCCTGGACGCCACTGGATCCAGCCCCGCCGGTTCGCGCCGTCGTTGTCGTTGACGATCGCGTTGAACAGCACCGAGCCGCCCGGGGCGGGCGCGTCGACGCCGGTCGAGGCCCACGGGAACGCCGCCAGGTAGTGCGTCTTCGTCCCGTCGCGCCGGGCGGTCAGGGTGACGTCGGCGACCGGCGAGGTGACCGCGCCGTCGCTGAACCGGTAGACCTCGGGACCGCCGTCGAGCAGCGCGAGGCCGTACTCCGGGCCGTATCCGCCGCCGCCGTCGCCGAACGCGACCTGGAGGCCGTCGCCCTGCCACTGGTTGGTGCCGCCGATCGGATGGTGGACGTTGTCGGTCACCGTCGCCGCGACGTACAGCCGTTCGGCGTCGTAGCCGAGCGCGAGGTCGGCCGACAGGTCGTCGGCGCCGGCCCACCCGGTGATCGACACCTGGTCGTCGCGGCTCGGCAGGTGGGCGCCGAAGGCACCGGTGAGGTCCCCGGCCGTGGCGAGTCTCACCAGCGGGAGGTGCGCGCCCCGTCCGAGCACCGCTGTGAGCTGGGCCCGGGTCAGCAGGGTGGACCGCGGCTCGGCGGCGGCCCACTGGGCCGTGACCGCGGGGAGCAGGGCGGCGGTGGCGGAGACGCCGACGCCGCGGAGGAAGGTACGGCGGGAGAGTGTCACAGGGAGACCTCGAGATAGCAGGTGCGGATGGTCGAAGCGGCGTTGTAGGAGGCGGCGGCCGACCCGGACGGGTCGGCCAGCCCGACGGTGACCGCGTTGCCGGTGAGGGCCAGCGGCGTACGCTGACCGGTCAGGTCCACCCGGGCCGCGACGGCCGTGGACGGCAGCGACGCCAGGGTGAACGTCACGTCCGTGCCCGCCCACCCGGCCGGGGTGTGGACGGCGATGACGATCTTGTCGCCGCCGACCAGGAAGCCCTCGACCGAACCGGCGGCCCAGTCCCGGGCCGTCGTCAGCCCGGCGTCGTTGGTGTGGGTGTCGTAGGTCTCGGGCACCACGCCGTCGAAGAGGTCCGCGAGGGCGCCGAGGCAGACGCCGTGCGAGGTCGGCGTCCCGTCGGCCTTGCGGAGGTAGCGGCCGGCGTCGGCCGCCGACGCCGAGGCAGGCGCCTGCCACGCGTACCACAGCAGCTTGAAGCCGTCCGGCCGCTGCGCGAGGCCGCGCGTGATCGCCCAGTGCAGGAGTCCGGGATAGACCAGGGCGGCCGCCGCCGGGCTGGTCGAGTAGCCGATCTCGGTCTGCCAGATCGGCAGCGACGACCCCAGCGCGGCGACGCACGCGACCCGCAGCGACTCCAGGTCGGACGGCTTGTAGTAGTGCACGTCGAGCACGTCGATGCTGGACCACGCGCTCGTCTCGGTCAGCAGCGCGGTGAAGCGGGCGATCGCCGCCACCGAGGGCCAGCCGCCGTAGACGACCTTGCCGCCGTGGCTGCGGATCGCCGTGGACGCCGGCTTGTGGATCTGGTCGATGTACTCGTACGGGCTGCCGTACCAGAACCCCGCCGACCAGTACGCCTCGTTCCAGACCTGGAAGTGCTCGACCCCGTAGGTGCCGCGCAGGATCCCCACCACGTGGTCGACGAACGCGCTCCACCTCGCCGGGTCCGCCGGCGGGGTCCTGTCCTTGGGCAGCACGACGACCTCGTCCTGGAGGACCTCGCCGGTGCTGATCCGGGTCCGGGTCACCCGGCGCTGCCAGCCCGAGCCGACGGCGGCCTGGGCGGCGCCGACCTCGTACCGCACGTCCCAGTGCGACCAGCCGTACGCGGTCGTCCGAGCGGCCCACGGCGCGGAGTACGCCAGCACCGGGAGCAGGGTCACGCCGTTGGCCGCGGCGGCGGCGAACCGGGAGCCGAACGTGTGGACGGCGCTGTCGTCGTACGTCCCCTGGGTGGGTTCGACGGCGGCCCACAGGACGTCGGCGCGATCCCACGACATGCCCGCCAGGGCGCCGATCCCGGGACCGGCGGTGCCGGCGTGGTTGGTCCCGAGCAGCGACCCCAGCGGTGTGGGCGTGACGGCGGCATCGGCGGGCCGCGCCGGCCCGGGGAGCCCGAGCGCGGCGGTGGCCATGCCGAGACCGGCACCCGCCAGGACGGCACGTCGGGAGACGGTGGGAGGAACGTTCGGCCGGCTGACTGCGGTCACGGGTTCTCCTTCGCGAGCGGCGGGGACGTGGACGCGATCAAGGCAGCGATTAAATCAATCTGCCGGATTAAGTGGAGACTAGAGATCCGGACCGCCTCCCGTCAACGGACACGGTGCGGCCCGCTTCGACCCGATTTCCTCGTCCGGCGCTTCCCGGCCCGCCGGCAGGGCCGTGACATGCGACTCCCGTTGCGGCAAGGCATGGTGAACCAAACGGGCATGCACCGATGACGACGGCTTGTACCCTGATCATCTGTTCGCGCCAGGGCGATGGCAGGAGACGCGGCATGACTTCGAGGCTGGCCGGTGACGTGGTCGGCGGGCGATACCGGCTCGCGGACGAACTGGGGTCCGGTGGCTTCGGCCGGGTCTGGCGGGCCCGTGACGAGACCCTCGACGTGGACGTCGCGATCAAGGAACTACGGCTGCCGCCGTGGATTCCGGAAACCGAACGGGCCGAGCGCCTGGCACGCGCCACGCGCGAGGCACGCAATGCCGCCCGGTTGCGCAGGCACGACGGCATCGTCGCCATCCACGACGTCGTCATCGACGACGGCCTTCCCTGGATCGTCATGGAACTGATCGACGGTTGCTCGCTGAGCGAGTACGTCGAGGAGCACGGACCTCTTCCGGCGGGCAGGGCCGTCGAAGTCGCCGAGTCCCTGCTGACGTCGATCGGCGCGGCACACCGGGAAGGTGTCGTGCACCGCGACATCAAACCGGCCAACGTCATGCTCGCCGAGAACGGGAAGGTCCTGCTCACGGACTTCGGGACGGCGATCCACCACACCGACTCCGCACTGACCGCCACCGGGATGTTCATCGGCTCGGCGGAGTACATGGCGCCCGAGCGGTTGCGCGGCGGCGACGACCTGCCCGCCGGGGATCTGTTCTCCCTCGGTGTGACCCTCTACCAGGCGGTGGAGGGCGTCTCACCGTTCCGCCGCGCCACCCAGGAAGCGACCTTGGCCGCGGTACTGCTGGACGAGGCCCCGGCGCCGCGACGAACCGGACCGCTCACACAGCTCATCACCCGGCTGCTGGACAAGGACCCGAGCCGCCGGCCGACGGTCGACGAAGCGCTGGCCATGGCACGTGAGCAGCCCGCGACCACAGTCCGCGTGCGGCGCGACACCAAGATCCTCCCAGCCCGGCCGGAGAAGCGGGAGCGCTCAGGTGCCGCAGCGCTGATCGTGACCATGACAGCGGTGGCGGGTATGACGGCGCTCGGCGTCGCGGGACTCCCCGACGCCGGCGGAACATGGGAGCACTTCGAGCGCTACGGGGACGACGACGTGCTCGGCGTCGCCTTAATGATCGTCGCCGTGGCCGACGTCGTTCTCACCGGCTTGCTGTGCGCCGGTCTCGCGCGGTTCCTGCCGACGAACGCCGGCAGGACCGTGACCGCTGTCGCCGGTGTCGCCGGGCTCGTCTTCGGTTGTGGCGCGACCGCTTTCGCCTTCCACGGCGCCGGCGAAACCCTCCGGAACATGATGGAGTTGTCCGGGCGAGACTCCGCGACGCTGTCGCTGGCCCTGATCAGCATCGTGGTGCTCGTCGCCGCGGGGGCGGCCTGGAGCTCGTATCGCACCGATCGACGCGAAGGGATCAGAGGGCGAACACGATCGTGATCGCCCGCCCGATCCGATCGGCCTCCGCTCGGGTCCGTGCCACCTGCCGCAAAGCAGCTGACAGTGACCAGGGGCTCCGGGCATTCGGGCGAGTCCGGGATGCGCAGGCTCTCGGCTGTCGATCAGTTCGTCATGCGGCGGGTCGCAGGTGCTGCCGCGCCCATTCCTCGAAGCTGGTCAGCGGGAGGCCGAGGTCCCTGGCGTACTGGGGCCGGGCCGGCTGGCCGGCCACGTTCAGCCACTCGTGCGAGCTGCCCATCGCCGGCATGCCGGCGGCGAGTGCCTGCTCCTCGGTCATGTCCGGCGCGGACAGGGGCGTGCCCAGCGCGCGGGAGAGGATTCCGGCGATCTCCGTCATCGGCAGATAGTCGCTCGCCAGCTCCAGTTCGACCCCATCGAAGCGCTCCGGCTTGGCAATGGCCGCGGCGACCGCCCTGCCGATGTCGTCGGTCGCCACGAGGGACAGGCCGGTTTGCGGCTTTATCACGCTCACCAGGCCGCCCACGACGCCTCGCGGGAACAGGAACGCCATGGACGGCAGGAAGTTGTCCATGAAGAAGGCCGGCTTGAGGATCGTCCAGTGGGGAAAGCCCGCCGTGCGGACGCGCTCCTCGATCGCGGCCTTGGCGTTCAGAGAGGCCGCCACCGCCTCCTGCCCGGGAGTCTCGGTGTGGCGGCCGGCGCCGCTGGTGGATGTTTGCACGAACTGCGCCACTCCTGCGGCCTTCGCGCCTTCGATGAGGTTGACGGCCTGGGCCACCTCATCGTCGAAGTCGAAGCCGCGGGCGGTCAGAGGGGCCATCTGCACAGAGAAGACGGCGCGGGCGTCCTGGGCGGCCCGGATCACCGATTCGCGGTCGTGGAGGTCACCGGTGACGAGTTCGGCGCCGAGCGCTTCAACGGCTCGGGCCCGGTCGGTGGCCGGGTCGCGGACCAGGGCGCGGACGGGGACGCCGGCCGCTCGCAGGGCGCGGGCGGTGGCCCCGCCTTGCCTGCCGGTGGCGCCGATGACCAGGACGGGCGCGGATGGTGCGGACATCAGACTCCCTCGGGCAATAAACGGCGGGGCCCGCCGTTTTCTCTGCGGTACGATACGGCGGGCCCCGCCACATAGCAACACCGGAGATGACACCATGCCCGACCGCCAGCGCGCGGACGCCCGGCGCAACTACGCGCGCATCCTCGCCGTGGCCGAGGAGGAGGTCGCCACGCACGGCGCCGGAGCCTCCCTGGAGCAGATCGCGCGCGTGGCGGGGATGGGCTCGGCCACGGTGCGACGCCACTTCCCCACCCGACGCACGCTGCTGGAAGCGGTCTCCCACCAGCGGGTCGAGTCCTTGTGTGCCCGCGCGAACGAGTTCGCGGGCGAGGGCGACAGCCGCGTGGCCCTTCTCAGCTGGCTTGACGACGTCCTCGCCTACTGCGTCACGGCTCGAGGGCTGACGGCGGCCCTGTCCTACGACGGGGCAGAGCCTGGCTCGGTGCATGAGAGCACCTGCTCGGCGATGATGGAAAAGGCGGGCGATCCGCTGCTGCGCCGCGCCGTACGAGAGGGCGTGGTGGCGGAAGGCGTCACCGTCGCCGACCTGATCGCGCTGATCGTCGGCATCGTCCTCGCGACTGAGCACCATCCCGATCCCGCCGCCCGGGCGGAGCGGCTGTTCCGGCTCGCGGTGGCAGGCCTGAGCCCGCAACCCAGGACCTGACGGCTTCGACAACGCCCCGGGGCACGTTCCCCCAGGTCGCGTTGCTCGCTGAGTGGCTCTACTTTCAAGCCGCCCGGGAGTCGAGCAGCGTCGGCACGTCGTCAGGGGCGAGCCCGTGCAGGGCCAGTTCGGCGTCCCGTATCTGCACAAGATCGGACACGGCGTCTCCATGGCGTGGACGAGACAACAACCGTGAGCAAGTGGACGACACTCAGGGGCGCTGAGCTGCGTGTTCCCGCTCAGGCCGGAACAGGGTGAGGAGTCCGGGCCCGGCGCGATGAACTGGCTCTGACCACCAGTCCCACGAGCAGAGTTTTGTCTGGGTGGCGATTCCGGCTTCCAGACAATCCATCAGCCACCAAGACTGGGCCCCTGCCTGCCGCCACCTGCTCGGCGGGCAGGCGTTTCACGGCCTTTGGGCTCGCTCAGGCAACTAACGAGGAGATCTCATGCTGAGAAGATTCATCCCGGCTGCTGTCGCCGCCATGTCTCTGGCAGGGCTGGCGTTCGCGTCACCTGCGAGCGCGGCAAGCCTTCCCGATCGCCTGTACGGCTGCGGGCGGGGAGATTTCTGCATGTATTCGACAGAGGTCATCTCCGAAGCGACGAAGATCGGCATCGGCCGGGGCGAAGACTGGTCGGCCCCCGGGGTGCTCTTCAGCCCGTACAAGAAGGTCCGATCCTTCTTCAACTACGGCTGGCCCGCCACCGAGGACCACGTCGTGGTCTCGTACGTCAATTCGGCCGGCCAGAGCGGGTCGATGTGCGTTCACCGCGCCGAGGACGGTGACGTCGGCGCGGGACACGAGACCTACCCCTTGCCCGTGACCGTCACCAAGATCGACTGGGTCAACGCCGACCAGAGTCCGTGCTGGGGGTAGTCCGCATCCGCCGGTGATCCGGCGGAACCGGTCCGGTCCGACGCCACAGGGGCCGTCGGACCGGCTGGGTCGGTCTCGGACGCCTCCAGCATCCAAGCGGACCCGGCCTGTGCAGCCAGGCCGTGTTTCCAAAGGTGATGAGGGGCGCGGCGTAGCGGTCGTGGGTGATCGACGAGGCCTCCGGTAGTTGGTTCAACGACGAAGAAGAGCCAAATACCGGAGACCTTGTGGCCGGCGTAGCGGTGACGAGGCGGCACGACCTCACCGACGAGCAGTGGGCAGCGCTGGAGCCGTCTGGTGAGATTCCTCCCGGCTACCCGACCGCCGCCGATCTGATCGCCTTGACCGAGGAGCTTCCTGTCTCGAAACGAGGGCCGGCCGAACTTCCGAGATGCCCCACTCGCAGGTGGTCTGCGGGCCGTGTTTCCGAGATTCCGCGCTCCAGGACTCCGAAAGTGCCAGTCCGCTTCCGAGGTTACGAACATGATCGACTATTTGGCCGCTTCTGCTTGCATCTCGCTCAACCCGTCGTCGGTGTGCCCGGCGGGGGCGCGGAACTGTTCGATCAACGCCGCGTAGCTGTCGCCGGCCCGGCCACCCGCTGCCGCGCGCGTGGCCAGTTCCAGAAAGAGCTTCGGCACCTCGGCATTGACCCCCAACTCCTCACTCTCCTGGACAAGATGCTCCATCCCACCCGCGTGAACGGCGATGGTGGCATCCGCGGCCGGGTAGGCGCCCTCGTCGATCTGCTGTGCGTACGCGCTCACGTAATCGGTCGTCACGTTGATCGCGGTGGTGGCCAGGGCCGCGAAGGTCGAGGCCTTGACGTTCGCGGTGCCCAGTAGCGCGGCGCCCTGCAGGAAGCCGTTCAGGACACCCCACATGATGCTCAGGACCGACATGTCGTACAGGGCGGACAGGCCGTGGTCCTCATCGAGGTACATCGCCCCGCTCTCGCCGAGCGCCCGCAGAGTGGCCTCGTGCTCCTCGAAGGCGGCCTTCGGGCCCGCGTACAACACCGTGGCCTGCGCGGTGCCGATGGCCTGGGGCAGGGCGAGGATCGCCCCGTCGAGGTAAGCGCTGCCGATCCTGGCCGCCCATCCGGCGGTTTCACGGGCCTGGGTGGAACTGGCCGTGGTCAGGTTGACGAGGGTACGGCCGGCCAGCGAGGAGGCGACCGGGTCGAGCAACGCGCGCACGGCGTCATAGTCCGAGACACAGACCACGACGAGCGGGCTGGCCTCGACGGCGCTCTTGATCGAGCCGGCCAGGGTGGCGCCGCCGGCGACGAGATCGCCGGCCTTGGCCGCCGAACGATTCCAAACGGTGGTCGGGTGACCGCTCGCCAGGAAGGCCGCGGCCAGCGCATGGCCCATCAGGCCCAGGCCGACAACGGTGACCGGTGACTTTGAGGCGGAAATAGGGGACATGGATGCTCCTGTGGGTTTCATGCGACATCGGCCGCGTTTGGATGGGTTCGTACGGCACAGCCAGGCCGCGAGCACATCAGACGAAGAACCCGACGATGCTGCGGATGCGGCCGTCGGCGAACTCGACCACGTCGTAGCCGGTGGCGACCGTGCCGAGTCTCCATGTGAAGAGCGCGCGGCCGTGGTGGGCGCCCATCACGGCGCCGAGGGCGAACTTCGCCTCGCCGACCTGCGCACGCATGCGGCCGATCACCTCCGACAGCTCGGCGTGCCCGCGCAGGCCCGCGTTGTCGGGGGCGACGTAGAGCGAGTCCTCGGTGAGGACGGACTTCATCAGCGTCATCCGGGCGGTGTCGTCCCGCTCGTTCCAGATGTCGAGGTAGGCGAGGATCACGTCGGTCGTGCTCACGTGCCGACTCCTTTGGGGGTACACATCAGCCAATTACTACACGGCGTTCAAAAGGAACACGTCGCATAATATGGCAACGTTGTAGACTGTCAAGTGTGAGCGACCACACGACGAGCCGTCGCGACCGGCTGCGCGCCCAGACCAGCGCCGAGATCAAGGCGATCGCCATGGAACTCATGACCGACGGGGGCCCGGACGCCATCACCCTGCGCGCCATCGCCCGCGAGATGGGCATGACGGCCGGAGCGATCTACAGCTACTTCGCCACCCGCGACGACCTGATCACCACGCTCATCGGCGACGTCTACACCTCCGCCGTCGACGCCGCCGAGGCCGCCCGTGACGCGGTACCGCCGACCGATCCCGGCGCCCGGATCCTGGCCTGGGCACTGGCCATGCGCGACTGGGCGTTGGCCAACCCTGAAGGCTTCCGGCTGATCTACGGCGACCCGGTGCCCGGCTACCGCCCGCCCGGCGACGGCCCGGGCAAGCACGCCGAGGCGCGCGCCTGCAACGGCCTGGTCGGCCTCGTCGCCGCAGCCTGGCCGACAGCCCCGGTACGCCAAAGCACCGACCACGCCTACGACTGGGCTGACTTCGACCCGGACTTTGTCACCCATGTCCGGGCGGACTTTCCCGACCTGCCACCGGCGGCCGTCGCGATGACGCTGAGGGTGTGGGGCCGGATGCACGGGCTCATGGCACTGGAGATCTACGGCCACATCCGGCCCCTCGTCCACGACCCCAGCGCGGTCTACCGCGACGAGATGCGCGACCTCATCGTTTCCCTGGGTGCGCGTACGGATTAGGACCAGAGGACTGCTGCGGGAGGGCGGTGGTCATGGTGGGGTTCAGTCCTGGCCCCCAGCGACGGAAGTGGGGTTCAAAGCACACAAAGTTCGCCATCTACGCATGGCGGGCCGACCGCCTGTAGACCCCGAGAACTGCGCCACTCGTTCGTCTTCATCCTGAGTGACCAAGGCGTGCCCATCGAGACCATCGCCGATCCCGTCGGGCACGCGGGCACAGCGTCACCGAGACGACCGGACCATCCGCACCCCGCCCGAGCAGCTCACCCAGCTGATCGCCGCCCGCGAGCCCTACTGGCCCAAGCTCAAGCAAGGCGCCGACGCCCTCGGCGCCAAGGACAAGTTCCGGCAGGACCCCACTTCATAGTTGCCACAACCGCACGGTGCCATCCCTGCCGCCGCTGGCCAGGATCTTGCGGTCCGGGCTGAACGCCACCGAGCCGACGCTGTCGGCGTGGCCGGTGAGAGGACGGCCGACGGTGGTGCGGGTGGCCACGTCCCACAACCGCACGGTGTCGCCGTAGCTGCCGGTGGCCAGGGTCTTGCCGTCGGGGCTGAACGCCACCACGGAGACATCGTCGTTGTGGCCCGTGAGAGGGCGGCCGATGGGGCTGCGGGTGGCCACGTCCCACAGTCGTACGGTGTCGTCGCCGCTGCCGGTGGCCAGGGTCCTGCCGTCGGGGCTGAACGCCACCGAGCCGACCCAGTCGGCGTGGCCGGTGAGGGGACGGCCGAGGGAGGTGTGGGTGGCGACGTCCCACAACCGTACGGTGTCGCCATCGTCGGCGACCAGGATCTTGCCGTCCGGGCTGAACGCCACCACGGAGATCGCGTCCATCGCATTGTCGTGGCCCGTGAGGGGGCGGCCGACGGGGTTGCGGGTGGCGACGTCCCACAGTCGTACGGTCTGGTCGCTGCCGCCGGTGGCCAGGGTCCTGCCGTCGGGGCTGAACGCCACCGCGGAGACCGGGCCGGGCGGGCCGTGATGCGTGAGGGGGTCGCCGATCGAGGCGTTGGTGGCCACGTCCCACAACCGCACGGTGTTGTCGTAGCTGCCGCTGGCCAGGATCTTGCCGTCCGGGCCGAACACCACCGCGGAGACCCCTCCGTCGTGGCCGGTGAGGGGCCGGCCGAGGAGGGCACGGGTGGCCACGTCCCACAACCGTACGGTGTTGTCGCCGCTGCCGACGGCCAGGATCTTGCCGTCCGGGCTGAACGCCACCGAGCCGACCCCGCCGTTGTGGCCAGTGAGGGGCTCGCCGAGAAGAGTGGCGGTGTCCCCGCGGCTCAAGGCGTAGTAGGCGACCGGCAGGGCGACGGCCAGTCCTGCGGCGCCCAGACCGGTGAACAGGCGGCGGCGGGTCAGGACCCGGCGCGGAGCGGCGACGACGTGGCCGTCGGTTGCCGATCCGGGCACGGCCTGCGCCCCGCGTCCCGGAGGGTCGGGCGCGTGGGGAGTCGGTGCCGGAGATGTCGTTTCGGCGAGCGTGGGGCTGTCAAGCCGGGTGGGAGGTCCGAACGCGGGGGCCGGGCCGTCAGCGGCACCTGGGAGGTGGGGAGCCGCTGAGTTGGTTTCGATGGCCTGCCGCATCGCGATGGCGTCCTGGTGGCGTTCTTGAGGGTCTTTGGCCAGCGCGGTCGCCAGTATCCGGTCCCAGAAGGAGGCCAGGGCCGGGTTCAGCTGTGAAGGCGGCGGCGGGGTCTTGTGGATGTGCTGGAAGAGCACGACAGCGGGTGAGCCCCCGGGGAAAGGCGGCCGGCCGGTGAGCATCTCGTACAACACGCATCCGGTGGAGTACAGGTCAGAGCGGGCGTCGGTGGGCTTGCCGTCGGCCTGTTCGGGCGACATGTAGGACGGGGTGCCGATCCGCGTTCCGGTGGCGGTCAGCCGGGTGGCCGTCTCCGACATGAGCTTGGCGATCCCGAAGTCCATCACCTTCACCCGCACCCGGCCGCCTGCGCGGTGGACCATGATGTTGGCGGGTTTGATGTCGCGGTGCACGATCTCCCGTTCGTGGCTGTGCTCCAACGCCTCCAGGACGGCCGCCACGATCCGCCCGGCCTCGTCCGGGGTCGGTGGCGTCTGGCGCAGCAGGTCGGCCAGTGTCCCGCCCTCCACCAGCTCCATCACGAGATACGGAACCGGTTCCGCACCCTCGGTGTCCTCTCCGATGTCATAGACGGTCGCGATGTTGGGATGCGACAAGCCCGCCGCCGCCCGCGCCTCCCGGCGGAACCGGGCCCGGAAGTCCTCATCGCGCAGCATCTGCGCGGGCAGCACCTTGACCGCCACGATCCGTTCCAGCTCCCGGTCACGCGCCCGGTACACCACCCCCATACCGCCGCGCCCCAACGGCTCCAGCAGCTCATACCGTCCCGACAGCACTCCCACCGCAACACCGCCGATCCCTGCGCCCTCCACGTGATCAACACCAAACTACGGACAAGGCCACCTTCTGGGCGGACGAACGAACGAGCCGTGGAGGTTCCACGCGCCTGATCACCTGTCGGACTTGCCCGGGCGCAGTTGCTCCAGTACGGCCCGCCCCTCCACCGTCGTCAGCGATGGTCGGGCCATACAGTGGCCGGGCCGGGCTGACCTCCTTTCGGCACCGCCGTTCTCGCCACCACCTTGCAGTGGAACACCGGGTTTCGAGGAGCCTTCTGATGGGCGTTCGGTTTCGCGCTGGCCGCCGCCGCACCAGCTGCTCTGCTGCCCGGCCGCCGGCGCCGCGAACAGGCCGACCGATCACTTGCTGCACGGCGGGTGGTAGGCAAGGGCGGGTGACACGTACTTCTTCCATAGATCGGGTGTCATGGCGTGACGTGTCGACGCGCACAGGATCGCGAAGGCACGCTCCGGGTCGGTCTGCCAGAGTCGTACGGTGCCGTCCTGGCCGCCGCTGATGAGCAGGGTTCCGCGTGGGCTGAACACCATGGCGTTGACCGAGCCGTTGTGGCCGGTGACCGGGAGTCCGTGAGCGGAGGTGGACGTGGGGGTGGAGGTGTCCCACAGCCGGATCTGGCCGACCGCGCCGCTGGCGAGCAGCCTGCCGTCCGGAGAAAAGCTCACACTGGAGACCACGCCGCCGGCGGGCAGCGGCGTCCCGACGACCTTCGGGGAGTCCGGCCGCGACAGGTCCCACAACCGGACCGTGTTGTCCGCGCCGCCGGCAGCCAGCAGCGAACGGGTGCTGACGTCAAGCGACATGAGTAGCGCATTGGTGGCGACATGGCCGGCCTGCACGGGAACGGCTCCGTCGCCCGTCCGCCAGACGTGGATCGTGCCGAACACTTCGCTGCTGTAGAGGTACGGTCCCCGGGGTGCGGCCGCCATGCCCTTGATCGGCAGTGACTGTCCGCGCAGCTCACCGCCGAGCGCTGTGGGGTGGGCCGGGTCCGTCACGTCCCAGGCGCGCAGTGCGCCGGAGTAGCCGCCTTGGAGATTCATCGAGGCCGCGGCCAGGGTGTGCCCCGTGGCGTCGAAGGCCAGCGCGGAGATCGACGCGAGCTGCCCGGCCGGTGCCTTACCGAGATCCACCGGACGGGCGGGTGCGGAGACATCCCACAGCCGTACGGCGCCTCCACGGTCACCAGTGGCCAAGATGGTCTTCTCGGACGTACCTGACCTGCCGTTTCTGAAGGCCACCGCGTCCACGATGTAGGGGGGCGACGGGAGCGCGCCGAGCGGGATCAGGCGGCCCGGGTCGGAGACGTCCCAGAGCGTGACGTGGAACCCGGAGGCCACGGCGAGCAGGCGGCCGTCGCCCGTGATCGCCAGCGAGTTGACGGACAGGCCGCCGCCCGTGACGGCCAGTGTCGGGGGCGATCGCCACAGCCGTATCGTGCCGTCGCCACTGCCGCTGGCAAGGGTGCGTCCCGTGGAGTCGAAGGCCAGGCTGCTGACAACGCTGGCGTGCCCTGGAAGCGGGGGGCCGAGCGTTCTGACATGGGCCGGGGCGCCGGTGTTCCAGAGGTAGATGCTCCCGGAGTTGTCCCCGGTGGCCAGCACATGCCCGTCCGGGCTGAAGGCGACCGCGCTCACAGTCGTGGACAGGAAGAGGGTGTCGCTCACCCTCGGCCGCTTGCGGTCCACGATGTCCCAGACCAGCACCCTGTTGTCGCCCCCGGCGGTGGCCATCATCTGTCCCCCGGGGGCGAACACCACTTGGTGAACGACGCCTGTGTGCCCGCCCAGCTCGCCGCCCAGCGGGGTGGGACGGGCTGGATCCGACACGTCCCACAGCCGGGTCAGCAGCCTGCGGTCAACCCCAGGACCGGTGCCCCCGGTGACGGCGAGGGTGGTCCCGTCCGGGCTGAACGCGACGGACGAGACGCCTTCACGCTGCCGGGACAGCACGGTACTCAGTCGCCGGGGACGTCGCGGATCCGCGACGTCCCACAGTTGCACGGTGCTCGTCGTGGTGCCGGGGGCCTCTGATCTGGTACCGAGGGCCAAGGTCCGGCCATCGGCGCTGAACTTCAGGCTCACCACCATGCCCTTCGACACGGTCACCGGAGCTGACAGCGCCACCGGGTGTCTGGCATCGGAGACGTCCAGGAGCCGAATGGTGCCGTCCGAACCGCCGCGGGCCAGCAGGCCGCCTCGCGGGCTGTAGGCGAGCTGCTGCACGGCGACTCGATCTCCAGCGCTGAGCTCGGAGGTCAGGGGGGCCGGACGAGTCCAGTCCGACACGTCCCAGAGCCGCAGCCGGCTGGAGCCTGTGGCGAGGGTGCCGTCCGGACCGAAGGCGACCACAGGGGAATTCGGGTAGTGTCCCGGCAGCGTTGTGGACTGCACGGCCCCCGCCTCCGTCATCAGCCGGGTACGTAGTGCGGGCGTCGGCCGCATCCGATACGCGGCCAGGTCGAGCTGTGCGGCAAGCGCTCCATTGGTCTCGCGCTGGCGGTCGGCCTCCGCCGTGACCCGTTCGAAGATCGCGTTGTCACGCTCCGCGACGGCGGCACCCTGCTTGTCCAGCGCGAATACGGCCAACCCCGAGGCCAGCAGCCCCAGCACGCATACCGTGGTCACCACCGCGTTCCGGATCCGCCGCTTGTGCCGCTCGTGCCGCTGGGAAGCGGCGATGAACGCCCTGACGAGCGGGCTGACCTCCGCGCGACTCAGGCCCGCCGCCCAACTGCGGGCCAGCTCCAGCCTGCCGCCCCCGTACAGGGCCGATACGTCTTTGCGCCGGCTACGCTCCCAGGCAACGGCCGCGTCTTCCGCTTCCTGGCGAATCAGGGCACTCGCCCCCCTCGCGCCCTGCCCGATCCAGTCGTCGCGCAGCCGTGGCCAGGCCCACAGCAGTGCTTCGTGAGTGATTTCGACGGTGACCGAGGCGTCCTCCCGCTCCACCCCTTGGGTGAGCAGCCGGGCGCGGGTGAAGTGCTCGGCGGCTTCCCCGGCGGTCCGCGGGTCGGCGGCGGCCAGCAACAGGTCTTCATGGGTACGGCGGCGGCTGGTGACCTCGCCGTTCTCGCCGATCCTGACCAGACCGAGGAACAACGCCCGAGCCGCCTGCTGGGCGGACGGCGTCGTCAGCTTCCCGAACTCGTTCTCCGCGGTGGTGGCGACCGCGCCGTCGATGCCGCCGGAGGCGCGGTAGCCGTCCAAAGTCAGGGCGTTGCCTCTGCGGTTCAGCCACGTCACCCGCAACGCGTGCGCGAGCAGCGGCAACCGTTCGGCCTTGTAGGTGCCTCCGTGCGGTCCGGCCGCGCCGCGCAGATCGTGCAGGATGATGTCGACCAGGCCCGGGGCGAGCGACAGGCCGCTTCGCCGGGCCGGTTCGGTGACGGCCCTGCGCACCTCGTCGTCGGTCATCGCACCGATGAAAACCTGATGCTTCGCCAGCGCGTCGCGAAGATGGGCGAAGTCGGCGCAGGAGCCGTAGAAGTCCGCGCGCAAACCGTAGAGAGCCAGCGCGACGGGCGGTTCGGCGCTGGGCGGGGGCATGTGTGCCGCCGTCGCGGTCAGGCCGGCGAGCGCGGTCACGAATCGGCGCTGTGCGGACTCGTCCTGGCACAGCGTGAACAGCTCCTCCAGTTGATCGACAACCAGGACGACCCTGCCGTCAGGCGGGAGTCCGAGCCGCTCGCGGATCAGAGCGCCCAGCCCGTCGGGACGGTCCTCCAGCGTCGCTGTGAGCAGCGCCTCGTCGGCCCCGATCAGTGTGCCGAGCTTCCCGGCGAGCGCTGCGAGCGGATCAGCCGTGGGGGTGAGCAGCAGCTGCGGCCAATGCCGGGAGCCAGGCAGTTGGCCGTTGGCCAGCGCCGGAAGCACGCCGGCATGCAGCAGCGACGATTTGCCAGCTCCGGAGGGCGCGACGACGGCCAGCGGGCTGCGGTCGGCAAGGCACAGTTCGAGCCGGTCCATGACGCTGCTGACCAGTGCCTCCCGCCCGAAGAACCACTCGGCCTCCTCCCCTTTGAACGAGTGCAGCCCCGGATACGGGCACGTCTCGCCCGCCGCCGGGCCACGACTCGATCGTCCGTCCTGAGCGCCGGCCGCGCGGGCCTGCTCCCAGCGCTTCTTCCACAGCTCATGCTGGTTGTGCCACCAGGCGTGCCTCAGGTCGTAGACGGGCGGGCTGCCGGCGTGCTCCAGCAGCACGCGGACCAGCGTCCACAACGGCACGAAGTCCTGAGCGGTGCTGCCCTTGCGGAACCAGTCGCTGACCGTCTGCGGAGTCAGTCTGGCCGTCGCCTGCCGCGTGCTGAGCAGCTCGTTGGCCCGGTCGATCAGGTCACGGCGCCGCAGCCTGGGTGTGCACTCGCGGGCCGCCTCCTCCAGCTCCTTCAACGCATCTCGCAACACCGCTCGCGTGGCGGGCAGATCGGCGTCACCGGTCATGCGCGCAGCTCTCCGGAGCGGGCGCCCGTCCGGAGCGGGCGCCCGTCCAGCGCGTCCGGCCCGTCCAGCGCGTCCGGCCCGTCCGGCCCGTCCGGCCCGTCCGGTCGGACGGGCGCCGGTAGGCAGGCTGACCTGGGCCGGAAGGCCCTCCATCCGGCCGCTCCGGCAATCGTTGGACGCCGGCTGCTCGCACGGTGTACTGACACCCACCGCAGCCGATCCTCCGGCTGCCGATCACGGGAGGGACACGTCGATGAACTCTGCGCTGTGGGTGCTGGTGCCGGTCATCAGCCTGGTGTGCGTGGCCACGACCGCCGTACTCATGGTTTGGGTGGCCATCCGGGGATGCGCCTCGGCCGATCGCGCACGTGTCCTGCGAGCCACGGCCGAAGTGATCCGCGCGGTGTGGGGCAGGCGATGACCACGCCAGGGCCACCGTGAGCTGACGTCCCATGTTCAACCACCCTTCGGCGACGACAAGGGGCGATGCCGCTCTGGTGTGCCTTCGGCTCTCCCCCAGGTGGCGATCGAGGCCGATGGGCACCCGCGTCCCCGGCAGCCCGATCCCCGTAGAGCAGGAGGAGCCTAATTCATCGATCACATCCCATGAGATGGAACGGCCGAACTGGCCCCAGGCCCCGAAGGCGTCACGACCCGGCCCGCCGCATCCACTGGCGTTCGGTGGGCTCGGCCGGGCTCGGCGCGGGAAGTTCGTCCGTGCTGGCTCAGCGCGTGCTCGCCGACCTCGAAGCCCGCCTCACCGAGCCGGCGGCGGGCTGACCGGGGCAGCCTATGCCTCGTGGGCAGAAGCGGGAGCGCCTGGTCCATCACGCCTTTCGATGATCGCGATCAGCTCCTCTGAGCTGACGTGGTCACCCTCATTCTTGATGATCCCCGCCAGGACCCCGGTGGCCGGCGTGGGGAACTCGAGAATGAACTTATCGGTCTCAATGTCGACCAGGATGTCGTTCAGTTCAACTTCCTGACCAGGCCTCTTACGCCAGTTGAGCAAGATGCCCTCCGAGACGCTCTAGGGGAACTGCGGGGCCTTGACCTCGACAAACGGCATCTTCACGTCCAGGTGGCTGAATGGGAAACCCGTGGGGCAAAGCCCCCAAAGGCGATGGAAGACGCGCAGTGCGGGCACGGAGTTCCACCCGCCACAGACAGCAGGCGGCAGCCGTCCGGCGGTCAGGTGCGTACCCGGCTCCACGAGGCGTCGTTGTCGACCCGCGCCTGCTCGCGGCGGTCGGCTGTGACACAGCCCCGGTCACCGATGGGCGAATACGAACCGCGGCAGCCTCCAGTCGGCGCAGCAACGACGGATCGGAGGCGCGCCGACGCCGAGGCGGAAGCAGCGAGGACGCAGCCGGGTGTCGTCGGCGGAGTGCTCGATCTCGGCGCGCAGGTCGTCCTGGGTGTAGAGCCATGATCGAGACACCTTGGCCTGCCGGGCGACGGCGTCGAAGGTGACGTGCCGGCCGACGGCGTCTATGCGGCGCAGCGCGGCGATGGCCCGCTGGCGGGTCCACTCGGCTCGGCGCCGGGCAGCGTCGACGATGTGATGGGTGTTGTCAGCTCGCATCGGCTTCTTCGGCCTCGTCCTTCTCGATCTCGCTGATCATGCGGTCCAGGTTGGCGAGCACCTGCTGGTTCGTCTCCGCGACCCGGGCCTGGCCCTCGCCGCCGTGGCGGAACGGGTCTTGGCCCATCGCGCCTGGGCGAGTGGCCCGTCAAGGTCAAGGGACGCCCGCTGACCTTGGTCGCCTTCTCCCGGCGACGCCGGACGGTCTGGTCGGTGATCTTGGTGTAGCGGACGGTCATCTGCATGGAATCGTGGTCGAGGAGCAATCGGATGACTTCCAGTGGAACCGGCGACCGGTCCACTCCGGGAAGCAACACCCCGTCATGCCCAAAGTGCTTTCGTCAGAGATTTCAGGATCGCCGGCTGTACCTGCCAGAGGACGTCAGGTACAGCTGACAGCGTGGGCCGCACACCCCACAACAAGGAGTTGGCTGGATGAGCGGCATCGAAGTGACCCTGGTAGAACTCGAGCAGCGGATGCTGGACGCGGACGCCGCCTTTGACGAGAGGTTTTTCGAGGAGTACTGCGCCGATGACTTCGTAGCCATGGGGCATTTCGGCATCGTGTCCAGGCAGCAGGTTCTCGACATGTACGTCAAGGGAAGCGGGAACCCGGACCGGCGCAACCGGGCACACGATGTTGTGGTCAAACCGCTCGGCGACGCAGGAGCCGTGGTCACCTACAAGCTGACAAGCACCAGCGGCGATGAGACGTCCTCATGGCATGCGTCGACGGTCTATCGCCGGACCTCCGAGGGCTGGCGGGTCGTCCTCCTCCACCAGACACCCATGTAGGGCGCGGCGTGCCGTGATGACGTTCGGACGGCCCGTCTCGCTGCCCTGGTCCCAGGTCAGCGAGCGCTTGAGATGGGCGGGCAGCGTGGCCATGGTCTCCACCAGGGCGTCACGCACGCGATCGGCGGTCCGGTCGATGGGCAGGTGGACGAGCATCACGTAGCACGTCGTGCGCGCACCTCCTGCCCGGTCGCGTGAGTTGTTCGAAGCCTGCCTCCAGCCACACAGCCAGGGAATCCCGCGCCCGGGGCGGGCGGCGCCGGCCTGTCCGATGCGATACGCGTGGAGTGTGACGTCCCCGGCGACGAAGGTGTGCAGGAACGCCTGTCGGGCGGTGTTCCGGCTCCCGTGTGCCAGGCTTACCGGTCACTGCTTGCCTGCCAGGGATGGGTGCGCCGTTTGGGGAGCGCCGTCCGTGAAGCGACATCCAGAAGAGATGGTCAGTAGTGGAGTGATGACAATCCGCTGACTTGGCCGGTGGTGCACGTTCCACCTGACGTATCGGTTTACGCCTTCCTTTCTGCTCGCACGGTGGGGCTGGCCCTACCACTATGCGGGGGACGTCCTGCTTGGGGCGAGCCCGCGCAGGAGAATAGCGTGCTCCCGTGATCAAGAAATTCCCCCGCATCGCGGCTCTCACCTGCGCCGCGCTCCTGGCCATTGCGCCTGTGACGGCGACCGCCGCGACCGCGACTCCCGCAAGAGGCGCCCTGGTGAAGGCCGAGCGGGTGAGCCGCATGACAGGCAGCGAAGTCAACGCGTTCCTCGGCAAGGCGGGCTTTCCCGCGATCGAGAACGCCAAGGGCGTCGACGTCTACCGGGTCAGCTACCGCACCGTTGACGCGAACGGCGGGCCCACCACGGCGACCGGTTCACTCGTCCTGCCCCAGACCCCCGCCCATGAGCTTCGCGTCGTCAGCTACAGCCACGGCACAATGGCCGACAGGCGGGAGGCACCCTCGGTGGCGTCCACGGGGGAAGGCCGCTATCTGCCGGTCTACTTCGCCACGCACGGCTTCGCCGCGGCCGCGGCCGACTATCTCGGCCTGGGCGAAGGGCCGGGCGCGCACCCGTACATGCATACCGCCACCGAGGCCGGCGCCTCCATCGACCTCCTCAAGGCCGCCCGGAGGCTCGCCGGGCAGCAGCAGGTCACGTTCGACAAGCGGATCATGGTGACCGGCTTCTCCCAGGGTGGCCACGCCGCCATGGCCCTCGGCGCGGCCCTGCAGAAGGACCGGGACCTGGACGTGTCGGCGATCGCGCCGATCAGCGGCCCGTTCGACATCGAGCACGCAGAATTTCCCGCCGCGGTCGACGGCAGGCTCGACGGCCGATCGGCGGCGTTCTATCTCGCGTACTGGCTGACCTCGATGGACCGCGTCTACGACGTCTACGACGAACCGTCCGAGGCGTTCCGCCCGCCGTACGACGCGAAAGTGACGGACCTGCTCGACGGGAGCCATGACCTGGGCACCATCGCGGCCGCTCTGCCGTCCACGGTGGACGAGCTTCTCACCCCGGCCTATCTCGGCAAGCTCGGCAAGCCTACGGGCCGGCTGTTGAAGGCGATCAGGCGCAACGACACCACGTGCCGCGACCTGCGGCCCGGTGCGTCGGTGCGGCTTTTCGCCGCCACCGGCGACCGCGACGTGGTTCTCGCCAACTCCGAGAGCTGCCTGAAGGACCTACGGGCGCGGCACGTCGATGCGTCTCTCATGGATGTCGGCGGCGTGAACCACCTGACCTCGCTCAGGCTCTCGCTGCCCAAGGTGCTGGCCTGGTTTCAGCAGGGGGCAGGCACCGCTGCCGGCTGAACAGCCGGCAGGCCGCGCTTACGGGGCGCCATCCGTGGGAGGCGCCCGGGAGACTGTCAGGAGCGACGTGGACGGGGCCGCGTATTACCCTGCTCAGCCCGATCTTCCTCGCGGTCGAACAGCTACCCGCCGACTCTGGATCGGACAGATCGCCGCGCGGACGTCCGCTCCGCTGATCTCAGGCGAAGCGGGTACGCGGATCGTCCCGGCGTAATTGCTCAGACACTGCCCTCTGCTGCGGTGTTGTCGGCCGACAGGTCGGCGAGGATCTGCGTGAGGGTGGACTTGATGCCCTGGATACCGTCGGCCCCGACGATGCCGGCCCAGCGGGCCTCCAGCCCGGCGAAGTAGGCGGCGCTGATCTCGGCGGCCCGGGTGCCCCGGTCGGCGAAGATGACAACCCTGCCTCGGCCATCGGCCGGATCGGGAACGCGTCGCACGTAGCCGTGTTGTTCCAGGTGACCCACGAGTTCGCTCATCGCTTGCGGGGTCATCCCGGCTCTGCGGGCCAGTGTGGTGGGCCGGGTGCCGCCGCAGTCCATCAGCCGGAACACGTTCAGGTAGTGAGTGGGACGTAGATCCTTGCACCCGTTCTCGACCAGGTGGCGGAGCAGCCCGTCGAGGATCAGGTTGAACGTCTGCCCGATGAGCTGCAACAGGAGCGGCTCATCGGTTGTAGATTGTTCGGCCACCTTATAACCTAACCTTATAAAGCTTCCTGAAGAGTTTCAGCATAGCCGAAGGAGACGAGATGCCCCGCCCCTCCCCCGCACGTCCAGTGAGGTGGCGCAGGGGCGCCAGGAACGCCGGCGGGACACTCCTCATCCTGTTGGGTCTGCTGTGGATCCTCCAGGGTGCCGACGTGGTACGAATCGATCCCATCTTGTGCGTCGCCGACTGCCGGCCCATCACCGGCGGATCACCCGGCTGGCTGGCCATCGGGGTGGCCGCCGCGTTGGCCGGAGCCTTGCTCGTAGGTGTGCGAAGAGGTCGGCGCCGGGGAGGTGGCGAATCGGGACTCGAACGTCCCGTGGATGGCCGTTGAGAGGTAGATGCCGCCATCTACGGGGTGCATGCAGCACGGGCCCGGTCCTCTGGTCTGTTCACCATGCGGTGTGCAACTTGTCCTCATCGCCGCCGACATCGCCCGCCGCCGTTTCCCGCCGCCGTTTCCCGCCGCCCGACGACACCGAGCACGGCACAGAGCTCTGGAAGCGCAAGTCGGCCCCACCAGCCGCCATCTGCGGTGTTCCCGCAGGTCAGGCACTTGGGTAGCTCAGCCGGCCGAGTGCGTCACACGGCCTCTCGCGGCGAGGCGGTGCCCGGGCCCGGCAACCGCACGGTTACCACCAGGCCGCCGCCATGGCGAGGCACGGCCGTTACCGAGCCGCCGTGACCGCGGGCGATGGAGCGCACGATGGACAGTCCGAGGCCGAACCCCCTCCCACCGCCGGTACGCTCGCGGTTGAGACGCCGGAACGGCTGGAACAGCGACTCGATCTCGTAGTGCGGCACGATGGGCCCCGAGTTGGCCACGGTCAGCACCGCGTCCTCGCCGACGGTCTTCGTGCTCACGCAGACGAGCCCGGAGGGCACGTTGTGCTCGACGGCGTTCTCGATCAGGTTCTGGACCAGCCGTTCGAGCAGGATCGGATCGCCTCTGGTGATCGCGGCGGCCGCGCCGTCGCAGGGCACGCCGCGCTGGTCGCACACGTGGCCGGCGATGTCGGCCAGGTCGACGGGGGTGCGCTCGGTGATGCCGTGCTCGGAGTCGGCCAGCGTGAGCAGGCCGTCGATCAGCCGTTCGTGCCGTTCGTTGACGGTCTGCAACGACGTGCCGAGCTGGATGCAGTCCTCCGAGGCACCCTGCCTGCTGACCGCTAGCTCCACCAGCATCCTGTTCATGGCCAGCGGGGTGCGCAATTCGTGAGAGGCGTTGGCGACCAGCCTGCGCTGTCCGTCGAAGGCCGCGTCCAGTTGCTCCACCATCAGGTTGAAGGCGTCGGCCAGGTCGCGTACCTCGTCTTGCGGGCCGTTCATGACGATCCGTTCGTGCAGTCCCCGCCCCGCGCCCCCGGCCAGCCGCCGCGCGGTCTCGGTGACGCGGTGCAGGGGCTGCAGCGCGTGGCCCGCCACCAGCCAGCCGAACCCGACCGAGGCTGCGCCGACCAGCAGCAACCCCATCGCGCCCTGCGATATCAGGGAGGTGGTGGTCGCCGTACGGATCCGTTCGCTCAACATCTGCCGTCCCTCGTCCATCGGCGGTTCAGATGGCGTGGACGACAGGATGTGCTTGCCGCTGATGGCCGATGGCACCTGCTGGGACACCAGCAGGGTCGTGACGCCGAGCAGCACCACTCCGCCCACCAGGAAGAACGCCGCGTACACCAGGGTCAGCCTGGCCCTGATCGTGAGCTTCTTCATGCGATCCGGTACCCGGAGCCGGGAATGGTGTCGATCACGGGGACCTCCAGCTTGCGGCGCAGCTTCAGAATGGTCACCCGCACGACGCCGGTGAACGGGTCGGTGTGTTCATCCCAGGCCCGCTCCAGCAGGTCCTCGGCCGACACCACCGCCCCGTCGGCGCGCAGCAACTCGGCGAGAACGGCGAACTCCTTGCGCGACAGCGCGACGTAACGCCCATCGCGGTAGACCTCCCGCCTGGCCAGATCCATCCGAATGCCACGGCGGCTGAGGACCGGAGGCGTGGCGGGCCCGGTGCGCCGCAGCAGCGCCTGTACTCTGGCCGACAACTCGGCCAGCGCGAACGGCTTGGGCAGGTAGTCGTCGGCGCCGAGTTGGAGGCCCGCCACCCGATCCCGTACGGCCGCAGCAGCGGTCAGCATGAGAACGCGGGTTCGTGTGGCCGATTCCACGATCGATCGGCACACGTCGTCGCCATGGACGGCGGGCAGATCACGGTCAAGGATGACCACGTCGTAGTCGTTCACTCCGAGCCGCTCGAGCGCCGAGCCGCCGTCGTTGACCACGTCAACGGCCAGCGCGTCGCGACGCAGCCACTCGGCGATGCCGTCGGCCAGCACCGGTTCGTCCTCAACGATCAGAACACGCACGCTCAGGAGTTCTATCCGGTTGGGTGTATCGCCACCGTTAACGTTCGCGCTAACGCCACGGTAATCGGCTCTGCGATGAACTCCGGGCCATGAAGACGAAGACGCTGATCAGGCTCCTCGCCATGGGCCTCGTCCTTACCGCCTGCGGCGCCCAACCCGAGACCAGGGTCGCCACCGCGAGCGGCGCCACGGCGAGCGCGGCCGCGAGCCCTTCGGCCGCCGGCGACGCCGAGCTGGCCTTCGCCCGGTGCATGCGAGGTGAGGGCGTCGACATCAAGGACCCGACCAACGGCCGCTTCGAGGTCAGCAGCGACATCGCCGAGAAGAAGAAGATGGACGCCGCGATGGCCAAATGCGGTGGCCTCCTGCCCGGCGGCCGGGGAGGCAAGCCGAGTCCGCAAGATCTCGACAGCGCGCGCAAGCAGGCCAGGTGCATGCGCGAGAACGGGTACCCCACGTTCCCCGACCCCGACCCCAGCGGAAGGCTCAAGCTGGACGTCGGCGCCCTCGGAGCCGGCCCTGACGACCCGAAGTTCAAGGCCGCCATGGAAAGGTGCCGCGCGGCATGACCGGCCGGCTCGCGGCCGGGTCGCTGATCCTCGCGGCGGTCTGCGCCACCACCGCGGTAATCGTGTTCGGCGGGCGCGGAGACGAACCGGTCACCCACGACGCCGTGCCCGCCGCTCTCGCCGAGATCACCAAGCAGGACCTGGCCGACACCACGACGGCTACGGGGATCGTGGGCTACGGCCGGGAGCGCCCGCTCGCCGCGGCCACTCCCGGCACGGTCACCGCGCTCCCAGCCATCGGCTCGACGGTCCGGCGCGGTGGCGTGCTGTTCAAGGTCGACCAGATCCCCACCGTGCTCTTGTACGGCAAGGTGCCCGGCTACCGAACGCTGCGGCCCGGCGCGCGAGGGGCCGATGTCCGGCAGTTGGAAGAGAACCTGCGTGAACTCGGCTATCGCGGTTTCACCGTCGACGACGTGTTCAGCAGGGAGAGCACGCGGGCCGTACGCAGGTGGCAGAAGGACCTCGGTGTCAAGCAGACAGGCGTGGTCGAGTTCGGCCGGGTTGTCTTCCAGCCGGGCGCCGTCCGCGTCAACGACCAGACGGCAGGGCCTGGGACGCTTGTCCGTCCGGGCTCTCCACTCCTCACCGTTACCGGGAGCGCGCATTTGGTCACCGTACGGCTGGATGAGACGGAGTATCGGCTGGCCAGGATCGGCGCGACGGCGACGGTCAAGACACCGGCCGGCGAACAGGTTCAGGGAAAGGTCGCCACGGCGCAGTTCGTGGTCAATTCCGATCAGGGAGGCACGACCACGAAGGTCGAGCTGACCGTGGCGATCGGAGCCGTGGGCTTCGATCGGGCGGCGGTCGATGTGACGCTCGTCTCCGAGGTGCGCAAAGACGTTCTCACGGTGCCGGTCGCGGCGCTCCTGGCGCTGTCCGAGGGCGGGTACGGCGTCGAACTCGCCGACGGCCGGATCGTTCCGGTCCGGACGGGGCTCTTCGCCGGCGGGCGTGTCGAGGTGTCGGGACAGGGACTAACCGCCGGCCTGAAGGTGGGGATGCCGACATGATCGCGCGGCTCGAGGGCGTCACCAAGGCCTACCCCGGTGGTGTCATCGCGCTGGATGACGTCTCGCTGGAGGTCGAGAAGGGCGAGCTGCTGGCCATCGTCGGGCCGTCCGGGTCGGGAAAGTCCACCATGTTGCACATCCTCGGCACCTTGGACCGGCCCACCAGTGGCCGGGTGCACCTCGACGGCCAGGACGTGGGCACGCTGCCGGACCACGCCCTGTCGGAGCTGCGGGCCACCAGGATCGGGTTCGTGTTCCAGCAGTTCCACCTGACCACAGGCGCGTCGGCGCTGGACAACGTGGCCGACGGACTGCTGTACGCAGGGGTGCCGCTCGGGCAGCGGCGCGCCCGGGCGCTGGAGGCGCTCGACCAGGTGGGGCTCGGCCATCGCGTACGGCACCGGCCGCACGAACTGTCCGGCGGCGAGCGGCAGCGCGTGGCCATCGCACGGGCGGCCGTGCGCAGGCCTGTCTTGCTGCTGGCCGACGAGCCGACGGGCAACCTCGACTCGGTGGCAGGCGCGGGCGTGCTCGTGCTGCTACGAGAGCTGAACGCGTCAGGGACCACGATCGTGGTGATCACACACGACTTGGAGATCGCGCACGCCCTGCCCAGGCAGGTGCGCATGCGGGACGGGCGGGTGCTGCCATGACGACGCTGTCGGCCAGGGACGTGATCAGGGTGGGCGGGGCCGGGCTGCGCACCCGGCCGCTGCGAGCCCTCCTGTCGGCCCTCGGCGTCGCCATCGGGATCGCCGCGATGGTGTCGGTCGTCGGGATCTCCGCCTCCAGCCGAGCCGAGCTGGACCGGACCCTGGCCAGGCTCGGCACCAACCTGCTCACAGTCGCGCCGGGTCAGACCGTGTTCGGCAAGCAGGCGCAGCTGCCGCGGGAGGCGGCGGCCATGATCCGCAGGATCCGCCCGGTGACGGGTGCCGCCGCTACCGCGCTGCTGCCCGACGCGCACGTGTACCGCAACGATCGGATCCCCGCGGCCGAGAGCGGCGGCATCGCCGTCGTCGCCACAGAGCTGACCGTCCCCGATCTCGTCGGGGCGGCTGTGGCGCGAGGCACCTGGCTCAACGGCGCGACGGCGAGGTACCCGGCCGTCGTGCTGGGCTCGACGGCGGCCGAACGGCTGGGCGTCACGACACTGGGACGGCAGGTGTACCTGAGTGGACACTGGTTCACCGTCATCGGGATGCTGGACGCGGCACCGCTCGCGCCGGAGTTGGACTCCTCCGCGCTGATCGGCTGGCCCGCTGCCGCACGGTACCTGTCGTTCGACGGGCATCCGACCACGATCTACACCCGCACCGAGGACTCGGCCGTGGAAGCGGTGCGCGCCGTGCTGGCCGCCACCGCCAAACCTCAGGTGCCCGGCGAGGTGAACGCGTCCAGGCCGTCCGACGCGCTCGCCGCCCGCCAGGCGACAGACCGGGCCCTGACCGGCCTGCTGCTCGGCCTCGGCGCGGTCGCCCTGGTCGTCGGGGGTGTGGGCGTGGCCAACACCATGGTCATCTCGGTCCTGGAACGCAAGGCCGAGATCGGGCTGCGGCGGTCACTGGGCGCCACGCAGGGGCAGATCCTCCTCCAGTTCCTGGCCGAGGCGCTGCTGCTGTCCGGTCTCGGCGGTCTCGGCGGCCTGTTCCTGGGCACCGCGGTGACCGGTGTGTACGCGACCGTTCAGGCCCTCCCGATGGTGATCCCCATCTGGGCACTGGTAGGCGGTCTGGTCGCCACCCTGCTGGTCGGCGGCCTGGCTGGGCTCTACCCCGCCATCCGTGCCGGCCATCTGGCCCCGACAGAGGCGCTGGCCTCGCCTTGACCGGCCGCCATCACACCACTGGATCGGCGGCAGCGCGCTGGGCGCGGCGCTGCGGGAACGTCGCCCTCCGGTCCGCAGAGCCGGCGCATGACGCGGTCGAGCCCTTCGCCGCGCTCTCCCGGACCGTGCCCGAGCCGCTTGAACAACAACTGGTACCCATACGGCTGGTCCCGGCGTTCCCAGCTCTCGGTCGCGACGGCATCCAGCAGGCTGTCCTTGCCCATGAAGTGCCGGTACGGCGCTCCCCGCGTCACGCCTGCCCGCGCGCCGACGGCGATGAATGCCGTGCCCGTGGCAGGCGGGGCCGCGATGGCTGGCCACACCCGCACCCGCGAGGTCTGCGGCGACGACCCCGAGATCACCCCAGGGCTGAAGGAGTTCTCACCTCGTGAGCCCCAGGGCGATCAGCGGGTTGTGGAAGTCGTCGCGTGCCCATCGGATGCCGTCGGCGATGCCGGTGAGCCGAGCAGGCGTGGCGCGCCGATTGCGTAGTCAAAGGCCGAGGTTGGCCAGAAGGCCAACCTCGGCGTCCTTCCCAAGTCGGAAATCGCCCGTGTGGAATCAGGGTTTCCGTAGGGGACAACTCCGACGCCGTACCGCCCTCTCGTGCCGGATCTTGGTACGGCGGAGACCGAGAGCCGGACTCCGCGAATCGGAGGAGCAACGTGAAGGGAAGACGCACCAGCGCGGCCGTCGTGGCGTGCTTGACCGTGTCGTTGTCGGCAACGCCCGCCGTGACCGCCACCGCGGCGGCAGACGCGAGCCCGAGCGGTCGGCCGGGTTTGCAGGCGATGCTGGACAAGGTCGTCGCAGGCGGTGCGGTCGCCGCGATCGCCGAGGTTCGCGACGGGGACAGGACCTGGCGAGCCGCCAGCGGCAGGGCGAAGATGGACAATGCCCAGCCGGCCCCGGTGGACGGGCGCTTCCGGGCCGGGAGCGTGACCAAGTCGTTCACGGCGACCGCGGTGCTTCAACTGGTGGGAGAGGGAAAGCTGCACCTGTCCGACAGTGTGGAGCAGTGGCTGCCGAAGCTCGTGGACAAGGGCGCCGACATCACGATCAGGCACCTCCTCCAGAACACCAGCGGCCTTCCCGAGTACTCGACGGGCATGATGGACGAGGCGGGCATTCCCAAGGAGCGCTACCGCACCTGGTCGGCACGCGAACTGGTGGAAAGAGCGGAAAAGCTCCCGCGCGACTTCCCACCCGGGTCCGAGTACAGGTACTCCAACACCAACTACATCGTGCTCGGCATGCTGATCGAGAAGGTCACCGGCAGGCCGTACGCGACAGAGATCAGGGAGCGGATCCTGCGGCCGCTCGGCCTGCGGCACACCCGCGTGCCGGGAGCCTCACCGGAGGTGTACGGCCCGCACGCCCACGCCTATGTGCCGGTCACCAAGGGTGGCAGGGTCGTCCCCGTTGACGTCACACGGTTCAATCCCACGATGGCCAATGCGGCGGGCGAGATCATCTCCACCACCGGGGACATCAACCGGTTCTACCGCGCCCTGTTCCAGGGCAAGCTGCTCCGCCCTGGTCTGCTGAAGGAGATGAAGGATCCCGGCACGACCGAGGGGTACGGGCTCGGGCTGGAGCTGGCGCCCCTTCCCTGCGGCACTGCGTACGGCCACGGCGGCGGCGCCCCGGGCTACCTCACGGTGGCGTTCAACTCGGCCGACGGTTCGCGGCAGGTCACATTGTCGATCACCCCGTTCTCCGGCGACCCTCATCAGGCGGCCATGACCCTGCTGACCTCCGCGCTGTGCCCTTAGAGAGCTTCAAGGCTGAGGTCAGGGCGGCTGGAAGTCCAAGGCCCGCTGCCGCTCCTGGCGTCTACCTGCCGTGATCGGGACATCTCATGGCATGCCCCAGGCGCGCCCACCGTCACCCCACCAGAGCAGGGACGGTCACACACCTCGGGCCTTGGCGGGTCAGGCCATCGCGTACGAGAGGGTGAACGTCAGAAGTCCGGCGCCGTGTCGGTCCACTCGGCGACCTCGTACGTCTCGTACCCGGAGACCTCCCCCGGCTTGTGGAACCGATCAGGCTGATCACCGACCGTCAGGCGACGAGGCTTGCCATCGTCCCCGGGGGGAAGCTCCCGCGAGCCGTGCGGAGGCGTCGCCACGAGGTCCCGCACGGCCAGGAGCGTCCCCTTGCCGGGATCGATGATCCACTGGCGCCGGTACGTGCCAAGCTGCTTGGGGGCGCTGAAGAGACCAAGGGGGATCGTGGTCTCCAGGGGCAGGGAGATCACCACTCCGCTGCGGCCCAGCGGATCGGTCGTCTCGCCCCCGGCCTTGACGCCGGGCAGCGTGGCGAGCATCCGGAACGCGGCCGCCCGGACTTCCGGCGGCACGATCGCTTCAGCCAGCAGTTTTCCGGCCACATCGCTCAGCGCCCGGACGCGCCGGTCACCCCGAAGCGCCCGTATCGGCTGCTTCGTGACCTTCGGGGCATATGCCTCCCAATTGCCCTCGATATCCAACAGGGCATCCTTCAACTGCTCGGGCTGGGCCGGCAGCTCGGCCAGCTGCCGCGGTGTCATGCCGAAGAAGCCCCGATCGCCGACGCTGCGGCACGTCTGCTTCCTCTTCACGCTTTCCGTGAACAGATAACCCGGCCCATCCTCGGTCGCGACCCGCACCGTCTTGGGGGCACCCGCCGCCACCCACTTCTGCCTGTCGCCGTCCGTCCACGGGCGGGCGGGCAGGTCCTCGTGGGCGAGGCACCCCTTCCCGCTGCGGTCGGTCCAGTCGTCGTACCGCATCCTCGACTCGAACTTGTAGTGCCCGGCCGCGCTCTCGCCGACCGCGTAGATCTTTCCGGCGATGCGGGTGGTGTGCCAGTACGTGCCGGTCGGCCCCTTCTGCACGTTGGTGGCGGCCACCAGCAGGGCGTTTCCCGGCATCCGAGGGCTTACGCCGCCGGGAGCGACCTGATCCCCGTCCGAGGCCAGCGAGACGGCGACCACGGTCCCCGCGGCCAGGGCGGCCGTCGCCACGATGCTCACCAGCGGCACCCGGAAGGCGCGACGGGCGCGTGGCCGAGCGGCGGACCGGCGCCAGTCGGTACGCAGGGCGAGCTCGTCCGGGCTCTCCTCACGCGCGAGTGCCGTCCGCATCTGCCGCAGCGCGTCGAGTTCATCCATCGTTCTTCTCCTCGGGGAGGGCTTTGCGGAGCTTCATCCGAGCCCGGTGAATCTTGGCCTTGACGGTGCCGAGGGGTAGATCCAAGATCGCTGCGATCTCGGCATACGACAGTTCGCCCCAGGCCAGCAGCAGAACGACGTCGCGGTCCTGGGAGCCGAGCGAGGCCAGTGCCTTGGTCAGCCGAGGGGCGTGCGCCGCGGCGGCCACGCGATCGCTGACCAACTCGGCGACGCCGTCCTCCGCGGGGTCCACCCCCGTTCGGGCGAAGGCCCGATACATCCGAGTCTCCTGCCGATAGTGCTTGGCGATCAGATTGCCGGCGATCCCCCAGAGCCACGCCGTGAACTCCGCCTGCCCGTCGTACCGCTCCCGCTGGCGGAACGCGGTAGCGAAGGCCTCCGCCACCACGTCATCGGCCAGAGCGCGCCCGAGGCGACGCTTGACATAGGCGTGCAGTCGCGGCGAGTGGCGGCGGAACAGCTCGCCGAATTTCTCCGGGTCTTCCAAAGAGGCGGCGACGATCTGCGAATCGTCGAGCTTCTCCGCGGGGCGACTCACCGCTCTCGCCGTAGGCATGGTGCGGTGCGTCCCTTCATGAGCGACTCCTCCGTGTTCGGGGTGCTTGACTACTTCCTCTATCCCGAAGGTCGCTCGCCGGTTGCATCCTGATTCATCGGACGCCGCGCTTCCTCCGCGAAGGCTTCACCGGCTTCGCCCGTACCGACGAAGCGGTTCGCGCCCGCGCGCTCATCGACAGCTCGTGCATGCGGGTGGAGATGTCGGCCGGATGTACGTAAGCGTCCAGAAACCCGGTCCAGGAGTACACCTCCAGCAGCAGCTCGGGTAGGTCGATGCGGGGCAACATCGCCTGGCAGGCCGCGCGCAGCCACGTCAGCGACGCGCTCTCGCCGAGCGCGCCGAGCTTTTCCACCGACAACCGGGCGTGCCCGTCGGCCGGGGTGACCACCCGCACCAAGGCGTCGTCACCGGCTTCTTCGGAACGGCCGGCCATCTGCTTCCACGCCGCGTCCAGCGCCAGCAGCTTGGCGTCCAGATGGCGTTCGACCGGGTCGGTCAGCGACAGCGAGGCGAGCACATCCCCGCAGATCCCGGGCCCCGGCGCCGTCACCGCCTGCCGGACGAACGCGCTCTCGAACCGGCGCAGCGCCGCCTCCACCACTCGCTCCACCTGCCCCGGGGCGGAGACTCCACATCCTCGGGCAGATCTCCTCAGCCGGTCACCGGGTCCATCGCACCTCATCGGCCTCCGTCGCCGGCCATGTCCCGAACGCCGTCCGGATCTGCCGGCGGTGCTCCTTGATCGTCCGGCCCGACCACTGCCGGGCGCTGCCTGGTGCGGATCGCGCTGGGCGTTCCTTGCGGTGTGGATGCGGTGTGGATGCGGTGTCCGGGAGGGCGCGGGTGGTGGTTCGGAGGTGCGGGCCGGCAGGCCCGATGGCATCGCCCGCCTGCGATCGGATGATCACGAGTCGTGACTTATTGTGAAATCTTTCATAACTGCCAGATAACAGAGATCATTTCTGACTAAGGTGATCTAGTGATTCTGACTAGATCAACAAGTCGTCCGAGGCGTGTCCTGTCCGGGCTCGCCACCACAGCCGTGCTGCTGGGCGGCCTCGTCGTGCCGAACCCTGCGAATGCGGAGGCGGACAACGGTTCCGGAAGCGCGCTGGCGTACTTCCTGCAACAGGCGCTCGGCCGTCAGCGGTTCGAGCAGGTCCTGGACACCAGCCCGCCGACGAGTGCGACCGACCTGGACGCACTGCGGCGGGAGGGCGCCGCCAAGGAGGCGAAGCAAGTCCCGCAGAAGGCGGACCTGCGCGCGGCCACCGCGGCCGCCGCGCCGATCACGCAGCAGCCCCAGATCGACCTGACCGTCATCGAGCTGGACAGGCTCGGCCGCCCCCTGTCCTCCGGCACCGTGCTGATGAGCCCGCAGTACCCGGAGGGCAAGATCGTCCCGATGGACGACAAGCTGCGCACTTCGGCCGTCCGCTGGCGGCAGTGGGACGACGCCGGCTGGTACGCCAACCGCGGCCAAGGCAGCATCGACATCCTGCCGGGCCGCGAGAACGCCCCCATCGACTTCATGAGCCCCTACCCCGCCTCCGTCCTGAAGCTGATGGTGGGCTTCGGGGTGCTGCGATTGGTGGACGCGGGCCAGATCTCGCTCGACGACACCTACGCCTACCAGCCGGTCACGGTCAGCTCGTTGTGCGGCCCCGCCCGCAGCGACACGGTCCGCAACTTCCTCGACTCTGCGCTCACCTGGTCGTCCAACGCCTCCGCCTGCGCCATGGTCAAGCTGCTGCACGACAAGGGCGCGGTGAACGGCCTCAACCAGACCTTCCAGGACCTCGGCCTGGAGACGCTCCAGCTCAAGAACACCAACCCCGACAACGGCGCGCGATGGGGCAACCCCGTCACCATGACGTCGCTCGACACCGCGAAGCTGCTGACACTGGTCAACGGCGGGGCGGGCACCTTGTGGAAGACTCCGGGCGGCACCGCGGTCACGGCCGACGTCCTGAGCGACGCCTCCCGCACGTTCTTCAGGAGCAGGCTGGCCGAGCAGGGCATGAACGTCACCCTCTCCACCACCAACTGGTGCGGCGCGGACTATCCCTCCCCCGGCATCCCGCAGCTCACGCCCTCGCGGTGGCTCGGCGCCGACGGCACCGTGACGATTCCCGGCCAGGGCATCTCCTACGGCCGCGACGTGCGACCGTGCGACCAGAAGGCCGAGGTGACCTACGCCCACAAGAACGGCTGGGTGAACAACTCCGGCGCCGACGCGGGGATCGTGAAGGCCCTGCCCGGCAAGGGCGGCCGCACCTACGTCGTCGCCCTGTTCTCCAACCTCGGCTACCAGTACGTCGACCCGAACCGTCCCGCGACAGGCGCGGAGAACGTCTGGTTCACTGAGCGCCTGGCGAAGCTGGGCAAGGCCATCGACGAGTACGAGAAGCGCCGCATCGGCTGACCCCGCCGTCAAGCCGAGCCGGTCAGGTCGCCGTGGTACCCGGCAGTCTGACCGGCGACAACCACCGATCACACGCCCGTCCCGGCCAGGCCCCCGCGCGGCGGCTGTCAGCTCGCCGCCCACCGCCCGCTTCGCAGAGCGGCCGCGACCGAGCGCTCATGTTCGTCGGTCCATCCCACCTCGGGGCCGGCTTCCGGCAGCCCGAGCACCACGGACGCGATCGCCTGCGCGGGCGCCGACCATTCGGCGGGCTCGGGAGCCCTGAACGGATGCGGCAATCCGGAGATCATCACCCGGCGGTTCCAGGCCCAATGTGGCGATGGGCAGGCGAGCCACCGTCTCGAACGTGACGCCGGCGCACGGACGCAGGCCGATGCGCGGAGCGACATCTGTCCCACGGAAGGGCGACGCTCCCGCGGTAGTTGCGGTTGCGGCGGGAGCAGGCCGGCCTCTGGCCCCTGTGTCTGCCTGAGCAGGCTGGTCCGGGCCCAGGCGCGCATGGTGTCGTGGAGGCGGGCGAGGAGCCGAGCGGCGTGGCCCGCTCGTCCGGTATGGCCGTGGACTGCGGTCGCCCACGCATCCTGGTGGGGGGTTCGGTGTCGTCTGCGCGCGACGAGATCGTCGCAGATCTCCTCCAACCGGCGGCCGGGTCCGGCCGCACGGCCGTCGTGCGTAGGCTCGCCGCGCGAACCGGTGTCGAGGTGGGGCGGCTGCGCCGGAGGCTGCTGAGGCCGGCCCACCTGACCTTGGACTCCATTAGCCAAGCACGGACCCGGCCACGCGGGACCGGACCGAGGTCAACACCGGCCTGGCCGGGCCGGCCAAGCTGAGTCCGATCAGCAGCTGCCCCACCCGCGGATCCTGTTCCCGCCTGTCGGCGTCCCTCATCGACGTGTTGAGCGTTCTGGACGGCGGCGCCCACGCAGCAGATGCCCGCCGAGTAGGACCGCGCAGGACCCGACGGTCAGCAGCCCGCCGGCGAGGAATGCGCTCCGTACATCGGCGAGCGACAGGACCAGTCCCCCAAGTGCGGCACCCGCCGCGATCCCGGCGTTGTAAGCACCGGAGTTCGCCGCGAAGGCGATGTCCGTGCGGCCCGGCGCACAGTGCAGCATCGCGTTCTGCGTGGCCATGAACACCGGGCCGAGTGCGCCGCCCATCAGCGCAAGGAACACCACCGCCGCCACCGGGTGAGCGCCGAACGCGTACAGGCCGAGCATGCCCACCGCCTGCGTGGCCACGGCGGTGGCCAACGCGGACTGCGGAAAGCGGTCCAGGAACACCCCGGTGATGCTCACCCCGGCCAGGCACGCGACACCGAAAACCACGAACAGGGCGCTGACCGCGTGGGGGGAGAACCCGCTCACGTCGCCCAGGAACGTCACGATGTAGGTGTATCCCGTGAACGCCCCGGCGGCGGACAAGGCTCCGGCCGCCAGCACCGTCCCGAACCGCCGCACGTCGGGGCCGGTCGCGTAGGCGGCGGGCTCTTCTTCCGGACGCGAAGTCGGCAGCAGAACGGCGATCGTCACCAGAGAGACCAGCCCCAGCGCCGCCAGCATGGCGATGGGCACCTGCCAGGTGCTCTGCCGGCCCAGCCACGTCCCAGCGGGAACACCAAGCACAAGGGCGAGCGAACCGGCCACGGATAGCGCTCCGACCACACGCCCCCGGACCTCGGGCGCGAACAGACCCACCGCGACCGGCCCCATCACGGCCCAGAACAGCGCCTGGGCGAACGCGGTAAGCAGCCGCGCCCCGAGGAGCAGCCAGTAAGAGGGGGCCAGCGCGGCAACGAGACTGGACACCACGAGCGCGGCAAGCAGTCCCGTAAGCACATGACGTCGGGGCACGGCCCGCACGACGTGGGTAATCGGCACGGATGCGACGGCCACCGTCACGCCGTAACCAGTGACCAGAAGGCCAACCGCTGACAGGGACACCCGAAGGTCGTCGGAGATGAGCTCCAAAAGGCCGACCGGCAGGTTCTCCGCGGTGTTGAAGGTGAGGGCGGCCAGCATCAGGGCCCCGAGCACCGCCGGCTTGTGCCATGGAGCCGGTTGCCGCGTGATCGTGCTGTCTTTTCCTGTCCTCGCGCGTTGTACCTGCTCAGTAGCACCGTCCATGCAGATACCCCACCAGGCGCATGAGTCCCGCCACAACTGGATTCATACGGCTTCGCGGCCTTGCGGCCCGTTTCTGCCGCATTCCGGTGACGCTCGTTCTTCTTGCCGGGCAGCACAGCGCCGGTGGCTTCGCGGCGCCGGACCGTGAGGCCCGGCGCCGCCGCGGGCGGCCAGGTCAGTCGCGCGCGGAGCCGCCCGTGGCCGGTGTGTTCAGCTGCGTGCTCGTCAGGCCGGTGAGCTCCTCGAGGGGGACGCTGTGCCGCGACCCGTCCTGGAGGATCGCCGTGACGCTCTTGACGCCGCCACGAAGTGAGGCGTTCTCGCGCTCCTCCGTCGTCGGTGCGTCCGGCCACCAGGCCGCGAAGTAGCCGCCGGTGACGGTCGCGGTCACGTCGCCTTTCGCCTCCGTGGAGAGCTCCAGGCCCACCACGTCGGCACCGACTCTGCCGGTCACGGTACGCACGCTCTCCTCGCTCGTGCTCAGGACCGAGCCGAGGACGGCCCGCGCCGACCCCGCGGGAACCGGTGGAAGCGGTTGTGCGCCGGGCCCCGGCGCGCTGCCATGCGCGCCGACGAGGTCACCGTCGCGGAGCAGGCAGGTGATCTCGGCCAGGTGGCTGCTGCCGTCGTTGACGTAGACGAGCGTCCATGGCCCCCGGCCCTCGGTCACCACGGGCCGGAAGCCGAGGTCGCGCCCGGTTGTGCGCTTGGCGGTGTCCTGGGCATTGTCGAGGCACTTCTCCTGGGCGTCGATGGCCCGGTCACCGCTCACCGTGTGCGGCGTCGCGGTCCACGCTGCCATCGCTGAGCCGCCGCCGAACACGCCGGGCAGCAGCAGCGCTGCCGCGACGCCGGCGGCCACTCCTGCGCCGGCGACGGTGAGACGCCTGGCGGTGAGTACGCGAGGGCTGCTGATCGTCGGTGCGGGCGCCCCCATGGGGTCGGCGGCCATCACCCTGGCCAGCAAGGCCCGAGCCTTGGGGTCGGTGCCGGTGTCCAGGTCAGCGGGGGTGACGGCCGGGTCGAGGCCGCGCAGGGCGTGGTCGAGGGTGTCGTTCATCGCATGCTCCGGGAGTCCACGGTGGCGGTCGCCACGGGCTGGGTCGTAGTGGCGGGGGCGGCGTCGGCGTGGTGGCGCAGGGCACGCCGGGCACGGGCGAGCCTGAGCCGGAACGCGACGGGGGTGATGTCGAGCACCCGCGCGGCCTGTGGGGCGGTGAGGCCGTCCCACACGGCCAAGGCGAGCGTCTCCTGGTGGCGCGGGCTGAGCCGCCGCCACGCCTGAACGAGGTCGAGCCGGCGTGCCACCAGTTCGGGGTCCAGCCCGGCCGCCGCGGCGCCGGTCAGCTGGCTGTCGGCGATGCGGACGGTGAGCGCCTGCCGCCGCTGGTCGGCCCGCAGCCCGTTGCGGAGAGTGCGGTGCGCCACGCCGAACAGCCAGGCGCGCGCCTCGTCCGCCGCACGCGGCACGTCGTCCAGGCGCCGCCAGGCGACGAGGAACACGTCGGCGACCACGTCCTCGGCGTGGGAGGGGTGGACGCGACGCTCGACGAACCGCAGCAACGCGGCATACGTCTGCTCGTAGAGGTGGGCGAAGCGCTGGCTGCGCGGCGGCCCGGTGTCGGTGACGTTCATACCCAGGTCATGTCCGGCGGGCCCGCAGGTGTGTCGCGAACCGCGGTCATCGTGGTTTCAGTCGTAAATCCAGCGCAGTAAGGCCTGACCTGCGCGCAACCGCCCCAGGTGAGCCTCGGGTACGCCGTCCGATCGATCGACGCCATCCAACCTCCAGGAACCATCGCCAAGCAGCCGGAACGCAAAGACCTAATGGTCAGCAATCACGCCCGCGGCCCGATTCCGCCGTATTCCGATGGCACCCCTGATGTCGGTGGTGGCGGTCTCGAACAGTTCGGCGGCGCGCCGGTAGGACAGCCGGGCCCCGGTCCGAGCCTGGGTCGAGGTCGCCGGGCGGGAGTTCGACGCGGGCGGGACGGCCGGTGAGGAAGACGGTCCGCCGCGGCGGCCGTCCAGCAGGCGGGGCAGTAGCCGGGCGGTGGCGGTCTGCCGGACGACGACGTCGACGGCGCCGCCTGTGCGCCGTACCCGGGCACGGCGGTTGCGCAGATCGAGTTCGTCGACGTCGAGGGCCAGGACCTCCTGGGCGCGGGCGGCGCTCAGCACGTGGGTCAGGACGAGGAATCCGGTGTGCCGCGCGCCTCGTCGGGCTGTCGGGCCGCATCGGCGAGATCACGCCCGGCGCCTACGCCGACATCCTGATGGTGGAGGGCGATCCGCTGCAGGACATCACCGTGCCGGCCCGGCCGGAGAAGCACCTGAAGCTGGTGATGACGGCCGGCCGGGTCATGCGCTGATGGCAGGCGCCCCCGGGTCGCGACGTGATCGAGCCGTAGCCGCCGCGGGCGTTGGATGCCGGTACGGCTTGCGCGGGAAACGGGAGGCGCAAGCCGTACACCTAGGATCACAAAGCTGGTTTGCCGGGCTTGAACAGCCAGTCTGCGAAGAAGTCGAACAAGTCATGGCCAGAGATCCGCTCCGACAGGGCGATGAAGGCAGGAGTGTCGGCGTTGCCGTACTTGTGCTCCGCCGTCCACGTGCGGAGGATCTGGAAGAACGCCGTGTCGCCCACTTTGCTCCGCAGGACGTGGAGGGTCATCGCGCCACGGTTGTCATGGCGCTCGGCGAGGTTCGCCGCTTCGTTGGCCGGCTTGGGGTCGACGGCGACGATGGTCCGGTACTTTCCGATCTTGGTGTCGGTCGGCTTGAACTTTCCGACGGTGACGGTCGCGAGGTAGCCGGCCATCGGCGACCGCCACCCGGATGCTCGGCACCGTCACCGAGAAGCGGTAGGTGGCCTTGTCGGTCATGTAGTGGTTGCCGGGGTACCAGGTCATCCCACTCGTACGGCTCGACTCTTGGCGCTCCCGCCGAAGATCGGTCGTGGACTCGGCCACCTCCCGCCCCCGGCCTGGCACACACCTGGCGGCATGTGCCAGGAGAGCAGCACGAACGTCCTCAGGCGGTGGTGACGACGCCCTGTTCACGGAGCCGGTCGAAGAAGCCGCCGAGATCGGGGTTGACGACCAGCGCGCTCGCTCTCGCCTCGGCCGCCTCGGCGAGCCGACCGGCGCGGGCGAGCACGATGGCGGACCACATGAGCGGCTCCGCATGCCCGGGCAGCAGCCCGGCCGCGCGTGACAGAGCGGCGAGAGCCGCTGCCACGTCGCCGTCCTCCGGCACCCGGTCACCGCTGACCACGCCGGGCGCGAAGATGACGCCGATGTCGGCGTAGGCGCGATGCAGATCCAGCAGCCTGCCGAGCTCCGCCAGCGGATCGTCGTGGTCGTCGACCCGGAGATCGACCTCCACCCCGGCGACGGCCGGGTCGGCCCGGTGCGCAGCCACGATGTACAGGCTCGCCGACTGCCGCCCCCTGGCGTCCCCGCCGGCCCGCTCGCCGGTCCGCAGGGCGGCGAGCAGCCGGGCGGCGAAGTCTCCCCGCGCGTCGAGGAAGGCCTGGACCATGGAGTGCGGGATGCCGGGGGCGCCCAGCATGTTGCCCTGCGCCACCACGCCGGGCCCGATCCGGTGCTCCGCCTCGGCGTAGCAGTGCCGCCCGGTGTGGACGGCGACCGCGCCCGCGGCATCGACCAGCGCCACCTGGCGCTGGCCCTGATCGGGATCGGCCGCGAGCAGCCGGTCCAGCGCGCTCTGGGCTGAGTACCCCTCGGCGAGCAGGTCCAGGCCGCGCGGGCCGTAGGCCGGGTCGACGAACGCCTGGGTGGCCACCGCGCCCACTCCGGGCCTGGCCCAGGGCGCGAGCCGGCCGACGCCGAGGAAGTGTGAGGCCACGGCGATGCCGAGCCGTCCCGTACGCTCGTCGCGGGCGACGACGGAGAAGGTCATCGCGCACCCGCCATCGTGCCGAGCAGCGGGATCACGTCCGCGGACAGTCGGCCGACGATCCTGTCGATCGGCTGGTCGGGCGGGAAGGCGAGCGCGACGGCGTCGGCTCCCGCCTCGGCGAGGTCGGCCAGGCGGCGTGCGCAGTCGCCTGGCGTGCCCACGACGGCCAGCCGATCGATCCACTCGTCGGGGATGTCGGGGATCGCGGCCTCGATTCCTCGTGCCGCGAGCGTCTCGGCCTGGTCGGCGAGGCCCTGCACCTCCGACATCGGGTTGCGGGGGCCGCTGAGCAGGTACAACCCGAACAGCTCGCGCAGGGCGGCCCGGGCGGCGTCACGGTCGTCGTCCACCATGCACAGGGCGTAGACCACGACACGGTGACCGGCGTCGGCGCCCCCGGCCGCCAGTTGCTCGCATGCCCACCGTACGTAGTCAGGGCCTGCCAGCACCGACAGCACGGTGCCGTCCGCCTCGGCCGCGGACAGTCGCAGCGCCTTCGGGCCGCCCACCCCCGCGTACAGCGGTGGCGGCGTCACCGGAGGGTGTTCGAGCGTGATGTCGTGCGCGGTGAACGAGGCGAATTCGCCGCTGAGCGGATCTCCGCGGAGAAGGGTGCGCAGCCCGCGCAGGGTGTCCCGCACCGCGCCGAGCGGAGAGCGGGGACGCAGTTCCATCGCGTCCAGCCAATCGGGCACGCCGAGGCCGATCCCCGCGCGTACTCGTCCCGGGTGCAGGCCGGCCAAAGTGGCGATCTCCATCGCGGTCACCGCCGGGTGACGGGTGGTGGCCGGGACGATGCCGACGCCGACCGGCAACCGCGTGGTGGCCAGGAGCGTGGCGGCGGTGGCGAAGGCCCCGGTGTAGAAGTAGTCCTCGCCGAGCCAGAGCTCGTCCAGACCGGCGCGCTCGGCCGCGGCGGCGGCCGTCAGGATGTCTCCGGGCGACTGCGAGCTGCCGAGCACGAGGCCGAGCGCGGGACGGTCGGTGCGGGTCATCACGCCTCCCGCTCGGGGAGCGGCTGCCACGGCACCCAGCCGAGGCCGCGCTCCTGCATGGTGTCGTCGAATCCCGGCCGGGGCTCGTCCGCCGGCGGGAGCGGGCTGATGTGGGTGTGCCACATCCGCCACCGGGGGCGTCCGTCGCCGTCGTCGCGGTGGTAGATCTCGGTGGCGCGCACCAGCAGCGTGTTCCTCGTGTCGGGAGCGTGCCCACCGTCGTCCAGCGCGATCTCGTCGATCCTGGCCTCACAGGCCAGCCACGCGGTGTCGCCGCGCACCTCCAGTCGCATGACGCGTACGTCGGGCGTGCCGACGAAGTCCTCACGCGCACGGTAGTAGCTCCAGAGCGCGACCTTCTCCCGCATGTTGAAATAGGGGTGGCCGTTGAAGTTGAACATCAGGTACTCCTCGCCGGGCGAGGGGAACACCTCCGTCATGCGGGGGATGTCGTAGCCGATGTTGGACTCCCACCATTCCCGGTTCAGCCGCAGGATCTCGTCGATGTCGTCGGCCGAGGCGGTGCGGGTCATGTACTGGACGTCGCTGTCCGTCATCTCTCTTCCTCCACCTTCTTGTTGAACGCAGTGCCGCCGACCAGAACGCCGTCCCGGTAGACCGCCTCGATGCGGTCGGCCAGCCCAGCGAAGTCGAGCGGGTTTCCGGTCACGATGCAGAAGTCGGCCCGCATGCCGGGCCGCAGTGTGCCGATCTCGTCGTGGGCACCGAGCAGTTCGGCCGCGGCCGACGTCGCACTGCGCAGCACCTGGCCCCGATCGAGACCGGCCGAGGCCAGCGCCTCCAGCTCATCGAGGTTGCGGCCGTGCGGGGAGAACCCGGAGTCCGACCCCATCGCCACCCGCACCCCCGCCGCGAGCGCACGGCGAAGGTTGCCCTCGTGCACCGCGACGGCCTCCTTCGCCTGGGCCAGGCTGTCCGGATCGGCCGAGGCGACGTTCAGGAACGCCCGTGCCGCTGTCAGCGTGGGCACCAGGAACGTGCCGTGCTCGACCATCAGGGCGATGCTCTCCTCGTCGATGAACACACCGTGCTCGATCGAGGCGACCCCGGCCTTGACCGCCGCGATGATCGCCGCCGGCCCGTGGGCGTGCGCCATCACCCGCAGGCCCGCCGCGCCCGCCTCCTCGACCAGGGCGCTGAGCTCGTCCTGGCGGAGCTGGCAGTGCCTGGGGTCGTCACGGGGTGAGCTGATCCCGCCGGAGACCGCGACCTTGACGACGTCGGCGCCCGCTCTGACGATCTCGCGGACCACGCGGCGCAGCCCGACCGGCCCGTCCGCCACGGCGTCCGGCATGCCCGGGTAGAGCGGGAACAGCCGGTGCGCGTCGATCCCGGACAGCCGCCAGGGGTCGGCGTGGCCGCCGGTCGGGGAGATCATCGCGATCGCCGTCCGCACCCTCGGGCCGCGGACGACACCGTCGGCGACCGCCTGCGCGATCCCCGCGTCGGCTCCGCCCGCGTCGCGCACGGTGGTGATGCCGAGGTCCAGTGTCGTGGCGAGCGTGCGTCCCGTCTCCAGGAAGCGGTGGGAGAGCGGGGTGTTCATCAGCCGCACCGGATCGAGGGTCGGCAACGTCACGTGGGTGTGACAGTCGATCAGGCCGGGGATGATGCTGCGCCCCGACACGTCCACGACGGTCGCGGCGGGCTCGACCTGCCCCGCGGGCTCGATCCACCCGTCGGCGACCACGAGGTCGCCTGTCACGGGCGGCGCTCCGGTGCCGTCGTGGACGGCCGCGCCGCGATAGATCGTTCTCATGAGAACCTCCGCAGGTGTTCGGTCAGCAGCAACGCCAGGTCCTCAGGGGCCTCGTACATCGGCAGGTGGCCGATCCCCCGCAGGATCTCCAGGCGTGCTCCGACGGCCTGGGCGAACCAGGCGGACTCCTCCGGCGGACACGTGCGGTCGAGCTCGCCCACGACGACCAGTGCGGGGCAGCGCAGCCGCTCCCCCGCCCGCTCGGCGTCGGTGGCCGCCGCCGCCCGCCAGATGGCGATCGTCGTGGCGGCGTCGTTGTGGCTGAGGTCGGCGACCGCCTCCTGCGCGGCCTCGGGTACGGCCACCGCCTCGGCCGCGGCGTGGCGGCTGAGCGCCCCTTCGGGGCCGAGCGCGACGATCTCCTCGATCAGGCCGCCCTCCTCGGGGTCGACGGGGCGGAAGCCGCCGCCGACCGTGACGACGGAGGCGACCAGGTCCGGGCGCCTCGCGGCCAGCTCGACCGCGACGGCTGCGCTCGCCGACCCGCCGACCAGGTGTGCCGTCCGTACGCCGAGCGCGGACAGGACGTACGCGCAGTCCTCGGCCCAGCTCTGGACGCTGTACGTCCCTGATCGGGTCGACTCCCCGTGACCGCGCAGGTCGAGCGCGATCCAGCCCTGGTCCGCCGGCAGCCGTCCGGTCACCATGCGCCAGCAGCGGGCGGAGAGGTTGGCCGGGTGCAGGAACACGACCGGCTCCGTCCCCTCGTCGCCGCGGCGCGTCAGCACGGACAGGGGTCCCGTCGCGGTGTCGACGGTTCGCCGCTCGATGCCGTCCGCGCTCTCGCCGAGCAGCCGCAGGCTGGCCAGGATGGCGGGCTGCTCGCTCGACGGGTGAAAACCCCGGTTGGCCACCAGGTAGGCCCCGCCGGAGACGAGCAGTCCCACGGCGAAGGCGATGTCCGCGCCGCCGAGCGCGGGTACCGCGGGGCCGGTGAAGAAGCCGGTGGACATGAAGGGGATCATCGCCGCGAAGCCGAGCCCGTAGGCGACCAGCCCGGCGACGCCCCATCGGCCGTAGACGCCGTTCTGGTCGAACAGCGCGGTGATCGCGTAGCGGCCGCGCCGTACCCAGTAGTAGTCGACGAGGTTCACCGCGGACCAGGGCACCAGCAGGTACAGCACCATCGTGACGAAGTCGTTGAAGGCTCCGAGATAGGCTTCCGGCATCGCCAGCGCGACCAGGAAGGCGCACGCGCCGCCGGCCACGATCCCGATCACCCGGGCCCGCACCGACAGGGCGATCGGGCGGAAGCCCGCCGCGATGCTCACCCCGGACAACATCGTGCCGTACAGGTTGACGCCCATCAGGGCGATCGCGCTCGGCACCAGGGTGATCACCAACGCGAACGTGCCGAACCCGGGGAACAGCCGGTCGCCGACGTCCTGCAGATTCGGCAGCGCGTCGGCGACCGGCACGGACGAGGCGATGAACGAGCCCAGCGACATCAGCCAGATCGCGGACGCCGCGGCGCCCAGGTAGGTCCAGCCGATGACCGCCCTGGAGGACGTGGACGCCGGCAGGTAGCGCGAGTAGTCGGAGACGTAGACCGCGTATCCCAGCAGGTATCCCGCGGCGGCGACGAACTGGACCAGCATCGCGGCCGGCGTGTTCGTGTCCCCACTGGCCGGTTGCGGGTCGAGGTGGACCAGGGCCAGCACGGTCAGTACGACGAAGACCGGCGCCACCAGGTACGACAACCACCGCAGCACGGCGTGGAGCAGGTCGTGACCGACGACGGCCAGCAGAGACGCGAGCACCACCACACACGCTCCCCACATGAGCGGAGGGCCCGGTAGCACCATCGAGATCGCCTGGCCGCCGAGTACGACGCCGAACACGCTCAGCCCGACATAAAGGAAGATCGCGCCGAGCATCGGCAGGGCGGCGCCCTTGACACCGAACTGCGCCCTGGACTGGACCATCTGCGGCAGGCCCATGGTCGGGCCCTGGTTGGCGTGAAAGGCCATGAGAAATGCCCCGGCCAGAGCACCCAACGTGCAGGCCGTGATCGACAAGCCCACCGAGAGGCCCTGAGCGGGCCCGATGAAGCCGACGATGACCGTGGAGACCACGAGTTGGCCGGTGAACCAGAACGGCGCCTGGTGCCAGGCCCTTCCCCGGCGTTCGGACGGCGGGATGTAGTCGATCGATCGGGCCTCGATCTTGCCGAGGAGTCGTACGGGCTTGGAGACGGAGCGGGCATGGAGGGAGGGGGAAACGTCGCTGCTCAAGGGCATCTCCACGACAGAGCGTCCGGAAACGGTGAGGGAAAGCTACAAAAGAATTGGAGGTTTGTCGAGGGTTGGAGCCCGACGTCCCGCTAAACTCGCGATCCATGACGTACCGCACGATCGGGGAGGTCGCCGCGGCGGTCGGCGTGAGCCCGCAGACGTTGCGGGTGTGGGAATCCCAGGGGCTGCTGGTTCCCGACCGCAGCGGCGGCGGGCAGCGGCGCTACACCGACGAGCATCTGGCGCGGGCGTTGCGGATCGCCGACCTGCGCCGCAGCCAAGGCTGGAATCCCGCGGCGATCCGTACGTCCCTGGCCCAGGAGTCCGCCGCCGCGGGCGGCAAACGCCGCTGGGACAACAGGTCCATCCGTAACGCCAGACGAGCCAGCGGGCTCACTCTCAAACAGCTCGCGGAAATGGTCGGAGTCTCCCCCGCCCACCTCGGCGCGGTCGAGCGCGGCGACACCGGCGTCTCCACCCAGCTCATCATGCGCATCGCGGACGCCTTGCTGGTGCCGCCGAGCGCGCTCGCCACGTTCCGCGCCCGCGGCACGACGGTCGTACGCCGGGACGAGCGTGCTCGTGGCCTGTTCGCCGGTGGCGTGGTGTGGGAGGAGCTCACGCTGCCCGGATACCGGATGGAGTCGTCGCTGCTCACCGTGCCGCCCGGTGAGGCCAGTCACGGTGCCTACGCCCGCCCCGGAGAGTCGTTCGTCTTCGTCCTGGCCGGCCGGTTGCGGTTCACGCTGCCAGAAGCCGAGGAGATCGTCCTGGTGGAGGGCGACTCGATCATTCTGACCTCACACACCCCGTTCGCGTGGGAGAACCCCGGGCAGGAGCCGGCACGCGTGCTGTGGGTCGAGCAGTTGGAGGCCCGCGCGTGGGAGCACGCCAAGGCCACCAACATCGTCCGGTCGGCGCCGCCCGACGACGAGCCGACCACGGGCTGAAGCGGCTGTCCGTGCCGCACTTTGTGTCACGGGGTTTGATCTGGGAGCGCAGCCCCGCCTGAGCGCGAAACTCGACATCGGGTCGCTTTGGCCGGAGGCCCAGGAGTGGACGGGCGCCGTCCACCAGAGCTGGCGGCTCCGCCCTCTCACCACCGGCCAGTGGTGACCCGGTGAGCGGGAGACGGGGGCCGGCGCCACACCGTCACGGGCCGAATCCGCCGCGCGCCCGAGGCGGGGACGTCCCCGGCTGTCAGCGCAGCGACTGGGCGGAGCGGAACAGGCCGGTGGGGTCGTAGGCGGCCTTGATCTCGCGCAGGCGCGGGAGGTTGTCGCCGTAGTAGGCCCGGGCCCAGTCCTCCAGGTCGGCGTCCGGGTAGTTGGGGTAGACCCCGCCGGACGACCAGGGCGACACCCGTTCCCACGACTCGCGCAACCACGCGTGCGCCTCCCGCCGCCGCTCGTCGCGGGCGCGGAAACCGACCTGGACGGCCTGCTTGAGCATGAATCGCGGGCCGCGGTGGACGAACGCGGTCGCGTCGGAGGCCGGGCGGCCGATGGCGCCCGCCCACGGCACGAACTCCAGGTCCCGGATCTCGCCGCGCACCCGGTCGGCGACCAGCCGGTCCAGCAGGTCCTCGACGGCCGTACGCGGCAGGAGGCCGTCGAAGAAGCCCGACTTGTTCAGGCGCAGCCCGGGCCGCTCGCCGTACGGCAGCTCGGTGACGGCGCCCTCCCCGCCGTCGGCGTAGGAGTGGTGGCAGGCGGCCGCCGCGCCCTCCAGCCGGGTGAGCCGCAGGCGGCCCGGCGGCGCGAGCGCGTCGACGACCTCGGCGGCCCGCTCCTCGGTGCCGACGACGACGCCGAAGAGGACGGCCTGCGGTGGCTCGTCCGGCTCGTCCCCGGAGATGACGGCGATCTCCAGGTTGACCTCGTCCGGCGCTTCGGGCGCCCACCGCTGCCAGGCGTCGATGAGGTCGGCGGCCCGCTCGAAGTCGCAGACGGCCTGAACAGCGGTGACCGGCACGATGGGGTGGGTACGCAGCGTCATCCGGGTGACCACGCCGAAGTTGCCGCCACCGGCCCCGCGCAGCGCCCACAGCAGATCGTCGTCCGCCTCGACGCGCGACCCGTCGGCCAGGATCACCCGCGCCGCGAGCAGGTGGTCGGCGCCGAGCCCGTACAGACGGCTGAACACTCCGTATCCACCGCCCAGGACCGCTCCGGTGACGCCGACCGCCGGGCACCAGCCGCAGGGCACCATGCGCCCGTGCTCGGCCAGGCGCCGGGCCAGCTCACCGATCCGCACGCCGGGGCCCACCCGCACGCTCTCCGCGCCGACCTCGATCTCGTTCGCCGCGCTGAGATCGACGAGCAGGCCGGTCGTGGAGGAGTGCTCGGCGAAGCTGTGACCACCGCCGCGCAGGGCGAACGGCATGCCGCGGGCGCGGACGAGCTCAAGGACGCCGACCACGTCCGCCTCGGAGGCGCAGCAGGCCACGGCGGCGGGCAGCTTCTCGGTGAGCGTGCCGAGGAAGGGCTTGCGCCTGGCCTGGTAGCCGGGCTCGCCCGGACGGATCATGCGTGGGCCGGTCATCGACGTGCCGGCTTTCCGGTCTGCAACGCGTACAGCTCGGCGTAGCGTCCCCGCAGCGCCAGCAGTTCCTCGTGGACGCCCTCCTCGGCCACGCGCCCCTGGTGCAGCAGGTAGATGCGATCGGCATGGCGTACGCTGGTCAGCCGGTGCGTGATGAGCAGGATGGTCCGTTCTCCAGCGATCGCGCGGAGGGTCTCGTAGACGGCGTACTCCGCCTTGGCGTCCAGCGGTGCGGTCGGCTCGTCCCAGATCAGCAGGGCGCCGTCCCGGAACAACCCGCGGGCCACGGCCAGGCGTTGCCACTGGCCCGCCGACAGTTCGTGGCCGCCCTTGAAGTGTTTGGACAGCAGGGTGTGCCATCCCGCGGGCATGCCCGCGACGACGTCCTCGGCTGCGGCGAGCGAGGCGGCCTCGCGCAGGGCGTGGTCTTCCGGGTCCGGGCGGTCGTGGCGGCCGATGCGGACGTTGGTCCGGGCGTCGTGCGGCCAGCGGACCGGGTGCTGCGGGACCAGCACGACCCGGTCGGCCAGGGCACGCGGGTCCAGGAGGGCGGTGTCGATCCCGTCCCATCGCATGGTTCCGCTGGTCGGCCGGTAGAGCCCGGCGAGGAGCCTGGCCAGTGTGGTCTTGCCCGAACCGTTCTCGCCGACCAGCGCGATCGTCTGCCCGGCGCGGATGGTCAGGTCGATGTCGCGCAGCGCGGGAGTCCGCCTGCCGGGGTAGGCGAAGCCCACGCCGCGCAGGGTGACGCACTCCGGGGAACGCGGGACCGGTACGCCGGACGCCGGTCGTTTCCTGGCGTCGGCGTCGGTGAGGAAGTCCTGGTAGTCGGCCACGTACAGGGACTGTTCGAACAGCTGGTTGGCGGCCTGGGTGAGCTGCCGCAGCGCCGCGGCGGCCACCCTGACGGCGATCACCGCGGTGCCCGCCGCGGCCGGCGCGATCCAGCCGGCGTGCAACATCAGACCGAGTACGGCCAGCACCCCGGCCAGGGCGAGGCCGGCCAGCGCGCGGCCCGCGGTCCTGCCCCGCGCCATGGACACCCCGACCTGGGTCTCCCTCTCCTTCAGCACGTCCGCCACCTGGCGGTACTCGGCCAGCACGTACGGCTCGGCCTGGCAGGCGCGCAGCTCGGCCGCCGGTTCCCGCTCGGTGGACAGCTCGGCGAGCATCTGCACCCGGCGGTTCAGCGTGACCATGCTCCGCATGCCGGCGTACCCGCGCCGCGCGACCGTCAGCACCGCCCAGGCCTCCGGGATCATGCCGGCCACGAGCAGCGGCACCAGCAGGGGGTGCAGGACGGCCAGCCCGGCCACCGCGGCCGTCACTCCGCAGACGGCGCCGAGCAGGTCGATCGTGTTGCCGACCGCGCGGTCGAGGTGGAACAACCCGCGGTCGCGGGCCCGGTGCAGGCCGTCGTAGAAGTCGGCGTCGTCGAAGTCGGCGAGCTGCACGTCCAGGGCGGCGGCGAACAGCCGTTCCTCGGCGGCCCGGCGCAGCGCCGGTTCCAGCCGCGCCCTGGCCAGCTCCACCGCGGCTTCGGCCGCCGCGCGCAGCGCCAGGATCCCGGCGACCAACGCCAGGCCGGGGGCCGCCGCCACGAGCCGGTCGGGCGCGGCGCCTGACGCGAGCAAGTCGTCCAGCACGGCCACGCTCGTCAGCAACCCGGCGGCCGTCGCGGCGCCCGAGGCGAGCTGAAGGACGAGGATGGCGATCGCGGACCGGCGCCCGCTCCGCCAGATGAGCCGCAGCACCGGCACGGTGACCGCCAGCAGTTGCCGCGGCGTGCGGCGGGATCCGTCCGGCTGGTCGAGGTGCCAGTAGGGCGTGACGAGCTCCTCGTCCGCCTTCTCGTCCACGGGGCTCACGCCAGGTCCGGCAGCAGCACGGACGGCAGTGCGCACTCGGGGTGCATGCGGAGCAACTGGTAGGACACTCCGCCCAGGCCGGGCAGCAGGCCCGGCGCGAAGGCGTCCCTGGCCAGGCCGCTGACCGGGCCGTTGGTCTCCAGGCTGCCCAGGATGACGGCGTCCAGCCGGTCCCGCTCGACCGGTGCGACGCCGGCGGCCCGGGCCTGCTCGATCGTCTCCCAGCAGCCGAGATCGCCGTGGCAGAGCGTGTGGTTCCAGCCGATCCCGTCGGCCCAGCAGGAGGCGGCGGCGCGCGCCAGCCTGTCGCGCCACAGGGTGCCGCCCTCGCGGGCCAGCCGGTCGGCGGCGACGAGCCCGATCCCGCCCGCGCCGTGGCACCACGCCTTGGCGGCGAAGCCGTCGTTGCGAAGGTCCAGCCAGCCGCGCTGCTCGGCGTCGTAGAGGGTGTCCTCGTAGGCGAAGGCGGCCTCGGCCAGCTCCCTCGTCCCCTCGGGGCCGCCGGTCGCGTCGGCGAGGCGAGCGAGGGCCCAGCCGATGCCTGTCGCGCCGTGAGCCAGCCCGCCGAGCCCCTGCGGGAAGCGGGTGCTGGGCCAGCACATGCCGCCGGAACGGTGCTCGGCCAGCTCCGCGAGGCGTTCCCCGATCGAACGGGACAGCGCGGCCCAGCGCGCCTCCCCGGTCTCCCGGCTCAGCCGGAGCAGGGGAACGATCGCCCCCGCCATCCCTGACAGCAGGTCGTAGCTGTCGTCGGCGTCGATCGAGTCCGGCAGCAGTCCGGCCAGCACGCGGGCGCGTTGGAGCGCTTCCTCCCCGACGGCGCCCAGGGAGCGCAGCAGCAGCCAGCTCCACACCTGCGAGGCGATCCCGAGGTAGGCGCCGGGAGGCTCCGGCCGCAGGCGTATCCCTTCCCGCCGCCTGGCGGCGTCACGATCCTCCATGGCGCGGATCGTGCGCAGGACCGCTTCCAGGAGCCCGTCCAGTTCCGCGATCGGCTCGGCCCTGCCGTCCGCGGCTTCCCGGATGTAGGCGCTCAGCAGGATCGCCAGGCCGTGGGCTCCGCCGTACAGGTCGAGCGACAGCGGCTGCACGGCCCAGCCGGTGAGGTCGAGCACGGGGGTGATCCACGTGACCGTGCCGTCCGCACCGCGCACGGCGCTGTCCAGGACCTCGCGCAGGATGCCGGCGGCCGCCGCGCGCCGCCTGGGCTCCAGCCGTTCGGTACGGACGAGGCCGGGCGGGAGCCGTTCGAGGTCCGGCATCCAGCCCTCGTTGAGGTACGCGCTGACCAGAGCCGCCTGAGCCACCGCGCGGTCCAGGCCGTGGTCGCGCTCCCGCCAGCGGGCCACCGCACCGGCGACCAGATCGTTCTCCGGGCCGCACCTGGTGTCGGCGGGGCCGCGGAGCATGCCGACGCGCGGCGTGGTGTCGAACATCGGGATGTCACCGTGGCACAGCTCGTCCACCTCCGCGGCGATGATCGCGGCGTCGCCGGGAGCCCCGGGGACGTTCTCCGACATCTTCGCCAGCAGCCGGGCGGCCTTCGCGCGGGCGTCCGCCTCGTCGTGGAGCGCGGCCGGATGCCACAGCATGCGCGCCAGCTCGGCGTACGACTCGGTGGAGCGCAGCACCGCGCGGACGGGACAGTCGGCGAACGGCGTCAGCAGCGGCTCCAGCTTGCCCGACCGGTCCAGCTCGGTCAGGCGGTCGTCTAGCTCGTCGAGGCCGGCGATGATCAGGTCCCAGTACCGGCCGAGCACCGGCTCCGGGCTGGGATGGTTGGCCGCCGGCGGCAGCGTCACCCGCTCGGTGCCCATCCTGGGACTGTCGGTGCCCGCGTCGAGGACCACCGGCAGCTCGATCTGCGGCTGCTGGCCGGGCAGCGCGCCCGCCGCCGACATGTCCACGCCTCGCCAGCCCAGGGCCACCCCTCGTCCCGGGAGCAGCCCGATGCCCAGCACCGAGCTGTTGACCAGCTCCACTGCCATGTCGAAGGCCTGGCCGTACCCCGAGGGACGGGCCTTGGCGTGCGGGGCGAACAGGCTCTCGCAGTCGACGACCACGGGGTGCGGCCCGGCGGCGATGAGGTTCTCGGCGTGCAGGTCGTTGCCGCCGAGCAGGCGCATGAGCGCCAGCCAGTGGCCCATGCCGCGGTAGAACGCGCCCAGTTCCTCGGCGTTGACGCAGTGGCGGTGCCCGATGTGCTCGGCCCAGCCGTACCCCTGCCTGGTCACGACGGCGGGCACCCGCATGGTCGGGACGCCGAGGTGCGTGAGCAGGTCGGCAAGTGCCGCGTCCACCGCCAGCGAACGCGGCTTGTAGACCACCCGTCCGTCCCCGCCGTGCAGCACGACGACCGTCTGCCCGCCCCGGTGGCTGTCGCCGGCGCCGAACTCGACGCGGTCGAGCTCGCCCGACGGCGCTCCTCGAAGGGAGACCAGCATCGCGCGGTCCTCGGCGAAGCGTTCGGCCAGGCGGAACGCGGCGGCGCATCGATTGCGGATGATCGTCGTGAGCCTCGGCATCATGCCGGGGTAGAGCACCGCCAGATCGTTCCAGAATGCCGGTTGCGCCACACTTCGCTGCCACTCCCGCCAGCGGGCGGCGGGGTCGGCGGCGGTCAGGCGCCCGGACAAGCGGGCGGCGTTCACCTCCAGCACCAGCACCCTGGTGATCTTGCGGCGGACCTCCTCCTCGACGGACAGCGCAGCGCCTGACAGGACGGCGCTGCGCTCGGCCGGCGCAAGACCGGTAAGTGCGCGCAGCCGGGCCCCGAGGTCGGTCAGTGCGGGTCCGATCAGCGGGTCCAGCGGAGAGTCGAACTCACCGGCCATGCGCTCCGCCCCTGCTCAGCAGCACTGATAGGTTCTGGAACCCGAGCAGGCGGTCCCGCATCTGCCGGAGCCGCCCGGCCCTGTCATGGTGATCTCCGACTCGACGTACATACCGGGCATCAGCGGGCCTGCCGGGCTGTCCGGGTCGTCGCCCGCCCTCCAGGCGGCGATGATCTCCTCGGCCCTCTCGAGGGTGACGGTCATGTTCGCTCCCTTCTCGAATCTGGCACCATGATTCGGGGTTGACGCAACGCCTGATAGGCCTCATAACTGCGCACTTGACGACAGATAGGGGATATGAGATAGACAGGCGTGATCACCGTTTCTGCGGTAGATGATGACCAGATGCTCATCGACGGGCTGGCCGCCTGGCTTGCGCACGTTCCCGACGTACGGCTGACCGGATGGGCCGCCTCCGTCGCCGAGCTGCTCAGGACCGAGCCGTCCCCGGCCGACGTGGTGCTGCTCGAGGCGCGGCTCGCCGACGGCTCCGACCCGGTCGAGAACGTATGCGCGCTGGTCCTGCGGCGGCGGCTGGTGCTCGTGGTCAGCGCGATGCCCGGCGGCAACCTGGCCAGGCGGATGATCGAGGCGGGAGCCGGCGGATACCTCACCAAGAACCACAGGCTGGAGACCCTGCTGTCCAAGGTCAGGGAGCTGGCCGAGGAGAAGACGGCCTGCCCGCCCGGCCCTGCGGCGGGCCACACGACCGGGCGGGATTGCGCCCGTCCCGTCCTGTCCCCTCAGGAGCACGCGGTGCTGCTCGCCTACGCCTCCGGAATGACGCTCGCCGCGGCGGCGCGCAGCGCCGGAGTGCGGCCGGGAACCGCCAAGAACTACCTGGAACGTGTCAAGGAGAAGTACCGGAAGGCTGGGCGCCCGGCGTACACGAAGCTGGAACTCGCGGTCCGGCTGAGAGAGGACGGCCTGGCCACCTGACCCTTGTCGCCGTTCGTACGGCACCGCATGCCTCAGTACCAGGCGGGCTGCTCCGCGTGGTTCAGGGCGCGCCCACGCGGCGGCAAGGGCAGCGGCGGCTCCGGCGCGGACGACGACGGCGGTTCGACGCCGTCGTGGAACCGCCGCTGCACGACCTGTGCCAGGAAGTCCACAGGCCGCCGCCGCTAGGCTCCGACATGTTGGGATGCAGCCGGGAAGGGATCCGATCATCAGCAGCGACTTTGCCTCTCCGCCGGAGGACCGGTCACGGCCGGCGCGCCGGCGCGTCACCGAAGCGGCCGTCCTGAGCGCCCACGACCAGAGCCCGGCCGAGGTCGCCCAATGGACCTGCCCGCATGGGCGGCATGCCGGCCATGGCTGCGTCGCCTGCTACCACGCCTGTGCCGACGCCGATCCGGCGCATCCGCAATGGGAGGTCGCGGCGTGGTTCACCACCGAGCGGCCGATCCCCATCAGGGCACTGCAGGACGTGCACCGCCACGACCGCGGGCTCACACTGACCCAGCCGTCGACGCCCCTGGTCTACCTTCTGAGCGCACGGGTGAGAGCCGCCCTGGGCGTGGAGGCGGTGGCGGGAGTGGTGGGGTTCCTGGTGCAGAACCGGCACATCGTCGACGCGTTCACCGTGACGGAGATCCGCGCCGTCCACTCCTGAACGCCCCCTGCCGGGCGCCCTCGCCGCGGGAGGTGACAGGTTCAACAGCAGGCAGCGGACAGGGCGTCCCAACCAGGAGGGGCAGAAGGCAGTGGCGGGCCACTACGCCCTGATGATCGCGGGTGAGCTCGGGCTGCGCCTCAAGGCGTCCGACAACGCCGGTGTGGCGGAAACGCCCGTCATGCGCGATCGGCGTCCGGGGCGGATGCTGCGTTCGTAAGAGGGAGACCGGACAGCAGGCGGTCGCGGAGGGCGTCGCCGCGGATGCCGATCTCGGCGAGGTCGTCGGGGCCGGGGGCGCCGCTGATCAGCAGCTCGGGCACGAGAAGCTCGCCGAGAGGGGCAAGCGGTGACGGGTCGGCCAGAGCGCCGACAGGGACGTCGGACAGGTCGAGGTAGGCCGGCGCGAGGATCCGGCCGTGGAGGGTGCCGGCGACCAGGTCAGGGCAGAACTCTCTCCAGAAGATCGAGACGGTGGTGCGCAGGTCCCCGTGGATCATCACCAGCTTGTCGGTCCAGTCGCCGACGAACGTCTCGGACGTCACGTGGCCGTGCACGATCAGCTTGGCGTCGCCGGCCAGGTAGATGTTCCTCGTCCGCAGGTTCCCCAGGACGATCAGCGCGGCGGAGCCGTCGTCCACGTCGGTGACGTTCCCGTCGACGACCAGGTCGCCGTCGATGATGTAGCCGGTCGCCGCCTCGGGGGTGTCCTCCCGCCACGGCGTGCGCCCGTGCTCGTCGAGCGGGAGTTCGCCGGTCACCGCGGCGGGGCCGGGCACGAGGATGTACTCCTCCTCGTACAGGTTCTGGTACGTCTCCTTCGGCAGGCCGCGCCGCTCGAACAGGTCAACCGCCTCGTCCCAGGCGAGGTAACTCGATCGCATGCGCGCGACCATAGCAACAAAACACCCCAATACCAGCCGACCCGGGCTCCGGGACGGAGGCGCGGCGCAGGAGACAGCACTCGCGCTCGCCCGCAGGGCTGATCTAGCAGGTGTAGCTGTCCACCCGGACGCTGGTGGAGTCGCTGATCTTCTCCCACATGGAGCTCAACCCCCTGCGGTCGCGCGTGTAGTTGTAACCGTCCTTGATGTACTTCATGACACAGCCCGCGTCGACCTTGAAGGCATCGGTGTCGTAGTAGTACGGAAGGTCATCTGTGGCCTCGCCTCTGGCCAGCCACCACATGGCGTTGCGCATGCTCGACTGGTAGCCGTTTGTTACGCATGGCGGCTTCTCTCCGTAGTACGTGGTCGAGCCCGCTTGCCAGCAATTGGCGACGGTGACGTACTTGCTCGACCCGAAGTTCCAGACGATCCCTCCGCAGCCGGAGTAGTCGCACGTCCCTGCCGTCTCCACGGCGGATACGTCGGTCGCTTGTGCTGGGACAGCGAACGCGGCGAACGCCGCCGAGGCAAGCATCGCCGCTCCAGCCCGAAGAAGCGTTTTGATCATGTCGGTTATTCCTTTCACGGGGCTCATCCGCGCCGCACAGCCTGACGATTTCGCAGGCCAATGGGCTGACGGCTCTCATCCTGGGCGTCCGTGAGATTGTCCGGAACCCCGTTTCGCCACCTCCGACAACTGACGACAGTGACCGCGTGCTCGGCCCGGTCGGCGGCGCTCCACGTCCCCGGGCATGCTGGAATGATCGTCGTGGACACGAATCCGTCGATCGATGAGTCCGGGCTCATGCTCGCGATGGAGCAGAATCTCGCCGAGCACGCCTGCCACCTGCACCGGAACCTGGAAGGCGCGTCCGTCACCGAGACCGGCGACCTGCTGATCGCCGACAGCGGCCTGGGCGACGACACCTTCAACATCGTCGCGGCGGCCCGCTTCGCCCCGGACACCGTCCAGGCCCGCATCGCGGAAACCGTCCGCGCCCTGGCCGCCACCGGCCGCCCGTTCTCCTGGTGGGTGGGCCCGGCCTCGACCCCGGCCGACCTTGCCGAGCACCTCAAGGCCGCGGGGCTCGAAGCGTCGGAGACCGAGACGGGCATGTGGAAGGACCTGCGCGCGCCCCTCCCTGAAGCGCACGCCGACGGCCTGGACATCCGCCTGGCGACCACCCCCACCCAGCTCGCCGACTACGCCATGGTTCTGGCTGCCAACTGGAACCCGCCCGCCGCCACCGTGCGCCGGTTCTTCGCCGACACCGCGCCCTGGTCGCTCACCGCCGACTGTCCCGCCCGGTATCTGGTCGGATATGTCGACGAGCGTCCCGTCTGCTCGGCCGAGGTCTTTCTGTACGCGGGCGTCGCCGGGATCTACAACATCGCCACTCTCGCCACCGCACGTCGCCGCGGTTACGGCGGCGCCATCACCCTGGCCACCCTGCACGCCGCCCGCGACGCGGGCTACGAGACCGCAGTGCTGCAGGCCTCCGCCGACGGCGAGCCCGTCTACCGCCGCCTCGGCTTCACCGCCTGCGGCCACTTCACCGAGTACGCCATCCTGCCCGGACACCTGCCCCGGTGTGCGAAGGACCCTGGGTGAGATTGTGCCGGAGCCTCGACCAGGTAGTGCGTCTGTTCTGGCAGCGCGAGGCCGAGGTCACCGGCATCGCCGGGGTCGTCCAGGCGACCGGGGTCAGCCGTTCCAGCCTGTACGCGACCTTCGGCGGCAAGGCCCAACTGCAGGCCGCCGCGCTGGACCGCTACCTGGAGCGGCAGTCACGGCCGGTGCTCGACGCCCTGGTCACCAACACCCACGCCACTGCGAGTGGCGACGCGCCGCAGATCCGGGAGATTCTCGACCGCCACCACGACGCGCCGCGGGCGGCGATGCGCGCCGCGCGGACCCCGGCGTCGTCCCGTCGAGCCGGCCCATGACGCCGCGGCGCGGTTCGTCCGGACGTCACCCGCGCAGGAGGGTTCGCGCCTCCGCCAGGAGGTCCACCTGCCGCCGCCAGTCGCCGCCGGAGATCCCGACGACCGCGTGGCTCGCCCCGGCCTCGCGGTAGTCGTTCAGTCGTCCGGCGGCCTCCTCGGGGTGGCCGGTGAGGGGGATCGGCAGGACGTCCTCAAGCGGACGGCCGTACCCGGCACTGATCCCGGACGCCACCTGCGCCCGGGACGGGACGTCGGGCCCGGCTCCCAGCGCGGCGGCGCAACCGATGGCGACGACCGGAACGGGACGGCCTGCCTGCCCGGCCAGCTCGGCCAGCCGTCCCCTTCCCTCGGCGACCTCCCGCGAGGAGATCAGCGAGGGGAACCAGCCGTCGCCCAGCCGCGCCGCCCGCCGGATCGCCGCCTCCGACGCGTTGCCGACCCACACGGGCGGCATGGCCGCGACCGGGGACAACGTGACCGACGGCTGCCCCGGCTCGTCCGGCAGCCGGGTCTCCTTCCCGGCCAGCAGCTCGGGGAGCAGTTCCAGCGCGGTGTCCGTACGGCGTCCGCGCCGCCCGTACGCCACCCCGGCGGCCGCCCACTGCCCCGGCCCGCCGCCCGAGCCGACGCCCACCACCAGCCTGCCGCCGGACACGTGTTGCAGGCTCGCGATCTGCTTGGCCGCCCAGGCCAGCGGCCGGATCGCCGGGACGAACACGCTTGCGCCGATCCTGATCCTCGACGTGACGGCGGCGGCGGTGGCCAGCGCGATCGACGCGTCCAGGGTCGGCCCGCCGATGGCCAGGTGATCACCGTGCCAGACGCCGTCCAACCCCGCGTCCTCCGCGTGCCGGGCGGCCTCCCGCAGGTCGAGGTCCCTCTTGCGCTGCTCGCCGACGCCGGGCAGGATCACACCGATCTCAAAGCTCTCCATGCGGCCGACTATGCAACCTCAGGCGGGCTTGAGGTCAAGCCCACTCGTGAGCACGCCGTCCGTCATCGTGGAGCCCGAACAGGAGTTCCCAGGGGGCGGCCCGGCCGCCTGCCCGGGGTCATGATGGCGGGGTTCAGCGACCGGGACCACGAGTTCCGCGACCTCACCCTCGTCCCCCACCCCGCGGTCAGCCTGCTCCTCGACCTCGGCGACGAGCCGTTCGTCATCCAGGACGACCGCGGCTCGCGGCAGCACGGACGCGTCGTCGCCGGCCTCGCGCCCCGGCAGGTACGGGGATGCGGCCCGACCAGCCGGATGGAATGCCTCCAGATCCGGTTGCCGCCGATGGTCGCGCACGCCGCCCTGGGCGCGTCCGCTGAGTTGGGCGGCACAGTGGTCTCGCTCGACGACCTCTGGGGGCGGGAGTCCGTACGCCTCCAGGAGCGGTTGCGGACCGCCGGGTCATGGGAGGACCGGTTCGCGATCGCGGAGGACGCGCTGGCCAGGCGCGCCGACGCGCTGCCGTTTGGGCTGGTGACGCCGCCGGGGGCCAGGCACCGCAGGGTGGTGAGGGCGGTGTAGCCCAGGTAAGGACGGTGGTGGCGATCTGGGCCGGGCCGTCCCCCTGCACGAGCGCACGCTGGCCGACCGGGAGCGGGTGCTGGCGTCACTCAGTTGACGAGGCGCTGTCCTCGATGAGGTCGCGGAGCTGGGAGCGGGCGGTGATGCCCAGCTTGGGGAAGCTGCGGTAGAGGTGGGAGCCGACCGTGCGCGGGGAGAGGAAGAGCTTCTCGCCGATCTCGCGGTTGGTCAGGCCGCCGGCGGCGAGCCAGACGATCTGCTGCTGTTGCGGGGAGAGTTCGGCGAGCGCGTCGGGGGCCGTGGCCGTGACGTCGAGGCCGGCGGCGCGTGATTCGACGCGGGCGCGCTCGATCCACGGGCGTGCCCCCAGCCGCAGGAACGTCTCCAGTGCCTCGGTGAGCGGCCCGCGCGCCTCCGCGACGCGACGCCGGCGGCGCAGCCATTCGGCGAGGTCGAGCAGGGTTTGGGCGCGTTCGAACGGCCAGTGCTCCAGCACCGGGTCCGCCAGGGCCGCCCGGAAGTGCGGTTCGGCGTCCCCGGGGTCGGCCAGCAGGCCACGAGCCCGGCTGATCAGGGCGCGCAGCCGGGGTGAGGCGTTGCCCGCCAGGTCGGCCGCCGTACGCTCGATGATCGCTGCGGCTTCCGTACGGCGGTCGCAGCGCACCGCGGCGGCGGCCAGATCCGCCAGGGCCGGGTAGGAGGCGTGGTAGTGCACGGGGGCGCCGTCGGCGGTGAAAGCCATGCGGAGCTGGTCGTACGCGATCCCGAAGGCGCCCTCCGCGACGGCCGCGGCGCCGAGCGCGCGGCGGGCGTACACGCGAACCGAGCGGCTCTCCAGCGGATCGACCAGGGTGAGCGCCTCCTCGGCCTGCGCGCGGGCCGTCGCCGCGTCGCCCTGGAACGCCAGCACGGTGGCGTCCACGGCGATCGCGCAGGCCACGGCGTGGTCGAGGCCCGCCGCCCGGCCGGCCTCGATGGTCCGGGCGCAGGACTCGCGGGCCTGCCCCCACCTGCCGCGTTCGACCTGGGCCCAGGCGATCGCGCCGCCCAGGCCCTCCGGCAGCGGGCCCTGCAGCTCCCAGCGGTGTACGGCCTCGTCGAAGGCGTTGACGGCCTGCGGGGTCTCGTCCAGCAGCCACGCCATGATCCCGACGGCGGTGAGACGTTCAGGCTTGGCCCGTGCTTCGGCGGTCAGCTTCGGGAGCAGGCGCAGGAGTTCCGCCCGGCCGGCGAACGGGTCCGACACGGCCCTCACCCAGGCTTGCGTGGTGTCCTCGGGGAGACGCCGCAGCAGATCCTGGATGCGGCGCCGCTGGGAATCCAGGCCGGAGTAGAAGCGGACAACGGCGGCGCCGGTCAGCAGATCGAGCGCGGCGGCGGGCTGGGGGACCGACAGTTCCTCGGCGGCGTCGGCCAGGCCGGCGAAGACCGCGGTGTGGCGTCCGGTCAGGACCGCCAGCCGACCGGCCTGCACGGTGGCGGAGGCGAGCAGGGTCGCGTCGTCCGTACGTGCGCGTGCCTCGGCGGTCAGCTTCGTGACCCAGGCGAGGTCGCCGGTGAACACGGCCGCCGATGCGGCTTCGACCAGCAGCCGGGCGCTGTCCTCGCGTCGGGGTGCGAGTTCGGCGGCGCGTTGCAGGGCCTTGGCCGCCGCCGCGTGGCCGCCGCGCCGGCGGGCCCGGGTGGCGGTCCGTTCCAGCTCCGCCGACACGGCCGCGTCGGGACCGGGGCTCGCGGCGGCCAGATGCCAGGCCCGGCGGTCCGGTTCGTCCCGCAGCATCGCGGCCAGCGCGAGATGGGCCTCGCGCCGGTCGTCCAGTGAGGCGGCGTGGTACACGGCGGACCGGGCCAGCGGGTGGCGGAACCGCACGTCCAGGCCGTTCCGGCGGACCAGCCCGGCCCGTTCGGCGGGCAGCCAGACCGCGTCCCCCGCGTGTGGCGGCCCGGCGGGTTCGGCGCTGTCGGTGGCGGCCAGGAGCAGCAGGGCCCGCGTGGTGGCGGCGGGGAGGCCGTCGAGGCGAGCGGCGAAGATCCGCTCCAGACGGTCGGTGAGCGGGAGCGGACCGGCATCCGGCAGCCGTGTCGCCGTGGTGGCCGCCCTCGTCAGTTCGACCAGGGCCAGCGGGTTGCCGCCCGCCTGGTCGAGGATCCGCGTCCTGGTGTGGCCGGTGGGGCTGTCCGGCTGCAGGTCGAGGAGCCGGTTGGCGGCGGGCCTGTCGAGCGGCCCCAGCGCGAGCGCCGGCGCGTGACGGCCGAACCCCGGCAGGTGATCACCGCCGCGCACGCCGATCAGCATCGTGACCGGCTCGCCCGCCAGCCGTCTGGCGGCGAACGACAGCGCGTCCAGGGAGGCCCGATCGAACCACTGCGCGTCGTCCAGCGCCACCAGCACGGGACGATGCTCGCCCAGCGCCGACAGCAGGCTCAGGACGGCGACCCCGATCAGCATGGGATCCGGCGCGGCCGATCCCGCGCCGAACGCGTCCCGCAGCGCCGCCCGCTGCCTGTCCGGCAGCCCGTCCACCTCGTCCGGCACGGGCCGCAGCAGTTGGTGCAGGCCGGAGAAGGCCAGGCTGGACTCCGACTCGCTGCCCTCGGCACGCAGGACGCGAGCGCCGCCGGCCGTCGCCTGCCGGGCCGCGTGCTCCAGCAGCGCACTCTTGCCCGTGCCCACGTCACCGACCAGCAGCAGAACCGGCTCGGCCTGAGCAAGGCGTGCCAGCTCCGCGTCACGGCCGATCAGCTCGTTCACGGGTCTCCATTCGATCACGCCCAGGCTACTGGCCGCGCGGATGCAGTCACGTGACGGATACCGCGCGTGCCCGGCTCGCTCGTACGGTTCCGGAGAACCGCCTCATTCTCAAGGAAGCCCCATGGACACCATCACGCTCGGCCAGGTCACCGTCACCCGGGTCCGGGAATATTTCGGCTCCGTCGACATGACGCCCGGCACGTTTTTCCCCGAAAGCCCGGAAGAGGTGTGGGAACCCTGGCTGACACCGCATTTCCTGGACGCCTCGACGAACATGGTGAATTCCGCGATCCAGACGTGGCTGCTGCGTAGCGAGGGGAAAACCATTCTGGTCGACACCGGGGTGGGAAATCACAAGGAGCGGCCGTACGCGCCGGTCTGGAGCCGACTGGAAACGGATTTCCTGGCGAACCTCGCCCGCGCCGGCGTCGCGCCGGAGGACGTGGACATCGTGATCAACACTCATCTGCACATCGATCACGTCGGCTGGAACACCTGTCTGGACGGCCGGAACTGGGTGCCCACTTTCCCGAACGCCACCTATGTGATGCCGAAGGATGACTTCGACTTCTGGAATCCCGAGAACGGCCATCAGCCGCGACTCGGCCGGGGAAACCAGAACGTTTTCGAGGACAGCGTTGCCCCCGTGCACAAGGCCGGGCAGACGCTGCTGTGGGAGAAAAGCCACCAGATCGACGCCGATCTGCGCCTGGACGCGGCCCCCGGGCACACCCCCGGCTCCAGCATGCTGACCCTCACCTCCGGGTCGGATCGCGCGGTGTTCGTCGGTGACATGCTGCACAGCCCGGTGCAGATCGTCGAGCCGGACTCCAACAGTTGCTTCTGCGAGGACCCCGCAGGTGCGCGTGCCACCCGCCGCGAGGTGCTGGGCTGGGCGGCCGACAACGGCGCCCTGGTGATCCCGGCCCACCTCGGCGGCCACGGCGCCGTGGAGGTGGCCCGCGAGGGGGACACGTTCGCCGTCAAGGGCTGGGCGCCCTTCGACCCGTACACCGAGCGGAGCTGAGACCCAGGATGAGCCACTACCCCATGGTGACCACGACGCGGGGGGCCGTCCGCGGCGTGCGCCAGGGCGCGGCCACCGCTTTCCGCGCCATCCCCTACGCCGCGCCGCCGCGCGGCGCCGGCCGGTTCGCGCCGCCCCGGCCGCACGAGCCGTGGGACGGCGTACGGGACGCCACCGCACCGGGCCCCAACGCGCCCCAGTCTGAGCGCAAGCTCGGCAACGTGGACATGTCCCCGTATTTCGGCACCGGCTGGAGTCGTGGGGACGACTACCTCACGGTCGACGTCTGGACGCCCGGCGGTGGCGGGCTGCCCGTCATGGTGTTCGTGCACGGCGGCGGATTCGTCGCCGGCTCGACGCGGTCCGCGATGTACGACGGCTCGGCCTTCGCCCGCGACGGCGTCGTCCTGGTCACGCTGAACTACCGGCTCGGCATCGCCGGGTTCCTCGACATCCCCGGCGCGCCCGCCAACCGGGGCCTGCTCGACGTCCTCGCCGCGCTGCGCTGGGTGCAGGAGAACATCGCCGCCTTCGGCGGCGACCCGTACAACGTCACCCTCTTCGGCCAGTCGGCCGGGGCGACCATCGTCGGCGGCGCGCTCACCGACTCCTCGGGCCTGTTCCGCCGGGCGATCGTCCAGAGCGGCAGCGGCCTGGGCGCGTTCACCACCGAGCAGGCGGCCCGCGTCACCGGGGCGGCGGCCGAGGCCCTGGGCATCGAGCCGCACGCGGACGCCTTCGCAGGCGTCGGCGACGAGCGCCTGGTCGAGGCCGCCTCCGGGCTGGCGGGCCTCGACCTGCGAACCGGGACCCACCGCGACCCGCTGATCGGGCTCAGCCCGTTCAGCCTCGTCCTCGACACCCAGCCCGCCGACTCCGTCGCCGCCCACGTCGACCTCCTGATCGGCACCAACACCGAGGAGGGGAACCTGTACCTGGTCCCGGTGGACAAGTACGCCACCTCGACGGACGCGGACGTCGAGGACGCGGCGGCGCGCTCGCACCGGGACCCGGCGCGGCTCGTCGAGACGTACCGCAAGTCACGCCCCGAGGCGTCCTCCGCCGAGCTGCGCTCGGCCATCATGGGCGACGCGCTGTTCGGCGCGGGGACCTGGGCCCTGACCGCCGCGAACCCCCGCGCCACCTACGCCTACGAGTTCGCCTGGCGCTCCAACGCCCTGGACGGTCAGCTCGGCGCCACCCACGCGGTCGAGCTGCCGTTCGTCTTCGACCGCACGAACCTGCCCGGCCTGCGCGGGCCCGCCGCCCTGCTCGGCTCCGACGAGCCGCCCGCGGACCTCGCCGACCGCATGCACCGGACCTGGGTACAGTTCGCCACCACCGGAAACCCCGGCTGGGACCCCTACGACGCCGAACGCCGGGCCACGATGCGCATCGACGCCGAGTGGACTCAGCTCGACGACCCCCGAGGCGAGGAACGACGGGCCTGGGCGCCATGACGCAGGCCGTCGAACAGGAGAGAGGTGATCTGCCGGGCCTCGCTCCCCCAGCCCTCCGTGGCGCGCTGGGCGACCAGTGCGAGGACGTCGTGTCTGCCGACCGAGGAGCCGTCCTGCTGGGTGACATCTCGCGGTGAAGGCGGACCGCGCCGATCTCGGGGTCGAGGAACGAGAGGACAGCCATGAGCGGTGAAATGGATCATGGTGCAGATGGTCACGGTGACCCGCGGAAACACTCAAAGGTCGCGTTATCGCGCCGGACTCTCCCGTTCCCCGGGTTCTCCGTGCCTGACGTGCGGGCGGCCGCTTCTCGCGCGCTGCGCGCGAAGCGGCCGCCGAGCTTCTAGCTGCGGAACCGGCCCTCACGGGAGTAGACGCAGTTGAAGCAGGCCGGGTCGGCGTTCCAGTTGTCGTCGTAGGAGACCGCGCGGTGCCGCTTGATCAGGCCCTTCTTCAGCACGGCCGAGTAGTGCCCCGGCGGCACGATGCCCTCGAAGTGCTTCACGAAGTTGCCGAGGCCGTTCCGGTAGTAGATCCGGTGCCGGGCCCAGAGGTTGCTCGTCGAGCTCGGCGGGGTGCAGTTGGCGACGTAGCTCTCGGCGATCTTCTGCTTGAAGCCGCCGAAGTCGAACGTGCTGTACGCCTTGGCCGGCAGGCCGGGCATGCCGTCGTCGTGCCATTGCGTCCAGCCGAAGATCGACCAGGTGCAGGCCGACGTGCCGGAGCGGACCGCGCTCGCCGGGGCGGTCAGGCCGCCCGCCGTGACCGGCTCGCTGGTGATCCTGCGTCGCTGCAGGTCGGCGGGCAGGTCGGCGCCGTGGTCCTCGACGAGACGCCGCGGGACCGCGACGTCGGGCGGGGTGATCTCCAGGTAGGTCTCCAGGAGGGTGTCCTCGTCGTCAGGGACGATGAGGGGGGCGCGATCGATCGGTCCGGTCTGGACCATCCCGACCTCGTCGGACGGGACGCTGTCGGTGAAGGTCACCGACAGCCCGGTCGTGTAGTCGAGTTGAGCTAAGACGATCTCGCGGTCGGACTCCTCGGTGGCGGCAGGGGCCGCGGCCTTGGCCGTGGCCATGGCAGGGGAGGGGGCGAGAAGCATGGCGGCGGCGATGGCCGCCAGGACTGGGCTGAATCTCATGCCGGCCACGTTAGGAAAGGATCTTTCAGTTGCCTTAAAGGTGAGCTCAGCGCATGGTCATTCCGACCAACGCGCCCCCCTACTGTTGCAACAACAGGGCGTGGATTCGGCCGGAAAGGCCCTCCACTCGCCGGGTAGCACCGGTGCATTGCTGCACCGAGGCCCCTCGAAGCGCTGCTCGACCTCGTATGGCGCAACCAGGCCCTCATCCGGGCCTTCGAGTACCTCGGACCAGACGCCTACTACGGCAACGACGCCAGCCGCTTCTGGATCGCGGAGCTGACCCGCCGACTCGCCGCGACCGCCCCCTACATCGACGCCGAGTACCTCGCCTACGCCGTGTTCACGGCCCTACGCGCCGACGTCATCGACCATCTCCTGACCGTTCCGGGGATGACCCCCGAGCGCATCAGAACAGGCATCCACACCCTTGCGACGGACGTCGCTGGGCAAGTTCGAGGAGCGCCTGGCCCTGCGGGGTGACATCGACGCGCTGGGGCCGACCGAGATGTGGCTGCAGCGCGTGCCGAAAGAAGAGTTGCAGGCCGTGGTGTGCCGCCAGTTTGTCATCCCGGCGCGTCGTTGTTCGCCCGCATCCCCAGGACCGAGCAGCGCTGCCGCTACTTCGACACTTCACCACCATCACCCGGACCTGACGCCAACTTCGGCGGCCGGGCAGTCATGGTCCCTTGTGTGCCCGGTCCCGAGCTTCTGGATAGGCAGGTCGCCCGGATGCGTCCGTTCCTGTATCAGCCAGTGTCCAGCGCGTGCAGGTAGAGGCCGGCTCGGCGAGGAAGCGCCGCCGGTGGTCAACCAGTGAGGTCTCTCCCCCTCTGGCGGATGAATGCCGTCCTCGCTCGGCTCGATGATCTGCCCGCCCTCTCCTGCAACGAGGTCCATGAGCGCGACCAGGCGTAGACAGGACTGGAACGACAGGGCCGCTTCGGGTTCATCCATCGGATACAGCCAGATACAGCACCGGCCGCGACACCATGCGTTCGAGCACAGTGAAGAACCCTTCGCCGTGCTCCTGCTCCGCAAGGTCGTCTTCCCAGAATCCATGCATGCCTGAGACGTTTCGCTCGAGGTAACAGTCAGTGTCTCGGCGCGGCAGAAGAATCCGCGTCGCTTGGAACGAGGACCGTGCAGCAGTCGCAATCCCGTGGACGTGAGAGGGCGTCGTGACCTCTCCCCGAGCGGGGAGCGGTCACCAGTCGAAAGAGTACGTGGCCCCGCCTTGCCACCTTCAGAGTCGCTGCGGGCCGCTGCAGGCTCCCAGGTCGCGGGCTTATAGGTCGCGGGCTTTGCCCGTCGAGGATCTGACCACCAGGCGGGGCGCGAAAACGTGATCCACGTGTGGGGCGTGATATCCCTGCAGCGACTGCCACATCGCCGTCGCCACCGCAGCCGCCATCGCCTCCACCGGTTGCTGTACGGTCGTCAGCGCCGGGTCGCCGTGCACGGCCAGGTAGGAGTCGTCGTATCCGACGACTGACACCTCGCCCGGCACCGCCAGCCCGGCCTCGCGGACGGCCGCGACCGCACCCAGCGCCATCAGGTCGCTCCCTGCGATCAGTGCCGTCGCCCCGGCTGCCAGCAGCCGCCGGGCGGCCGCGTGACCGCCGGTCAGCGAGTAGTCCGACTCGACATGCAGCGTGTCGTCCACCGAGCCGAACGAGCGTCGCATTTCCCGCCGCCAGCCTGTCAGCCGGTTCTGCGAGGGCCGCAGATAGCCCTGCCCGCCGGCCAGCCCGATCCGCTCATGGCCGAGTTCGCGCAGGTGTGCCACCGCCATCGCCGCGCCCGCCGCCTCGTCGGTGGTGACCGTGGAGACCGGTAGGTCGGGCACCTGGCCGCCTACCAGCACCATGGGGATGCGCTGTTGGTGGAGCTGCCAGTAGAAGCTATGGTCGGCGGCCGGGTTGGCGTGTCGTCCCGAGATGAGGACCAGGCCCTGGATGCCCCGCCGCACCAGGGCGGAGATGTAGTCGAGCTCGGTCGGGCCCTTGGCGGTGGAGCTGCCGATCAGCGCGGTGACGCCGTGGCCGCCGAGCTTGGCCTCGATGGCGCCTGCCAGCAGTGGGAAGACCGGATTGTCCAACTCGGGGACGATGATGCCGACGAACGGCTCAGCTGCGGGCGCGATCAGGCCGTGTTCCCGCATGCCCCGCAGGACCTTGGCCCGCAGTTCCTCCGAGACGCCGGGCCGGCCGTTGAGCACCCTGCTGACCGTCGCGGCGCTGACTCCCACACGGGTGGCGATCGTCCGCACGGATGGTCGAGGCATGGGGGGACCCTTCGAGAATCCGGTGAAACATGTTTCGAAGTGTTGCGGCGCTGTTTTCGCGGCTCCTAAGCTCGCGACACATCTGACCAGGTGAACAGCGCATTTTGGAGCATTAACAGCATGGGGCATCGAAGAACACTCTGCAACACCCGGGCGCACCACGACGGGTCGCCGCTGTACGTCAGTGATTCGTCGCCGTCACTCGGTGATCGCGTTCAGGTGTTCGTGCGCACCTCGCTCGACCTGGACGTGCGGCAGGTCCACGTGCGTACCACGCCGGACGGCGAGCCCCGGTTCGCCGAGGCGACGGCCGACCGGGTGACCGGTTCCGAGGTCTGGTGGCGTGCCACGGTCGAGATGGTGAACCCGGAGTGCGGCTACCGTTTCCTGCTGCGGACCGCGACCGGCTCGCTGTGGCTGACCGCTGCTGGACTGTCGCCGCTGGACGTGCCGGACACCACCGACTTCATGCTGACCGCCTATCCGCCCCCGCCCGCGTGGGCCGCCGACTCGGTCATCTACCAGATCTTCCCCGACCGTTTCGCCCGCTCAGGCAGGGACCATGGGCCCGACCCCGCGTGGGTACGGCGGGCTGACTGGGACGATCCGATCCCCTGGGGCAGGGACGGCGCGTTGCAGCAGATCTACGGCGGAGACCTGTGGGGCGTGGCCGACCGCCTCGACCACATCGCCGACCTGGGTGCGAACCTGCTGTATCTGACGCCGTTCTTCCCCGCCCGTTCCAACCACCGCTACGACGCGACCACCTTCGACAGGGTGGACCCGCTGCTCGGCGGCGACGAGGCGCTGCGCGCGCTGACCGCCGCGGCCCACGCCCGCGGCATGCGCGTCATCGGCGACATCACGCTCAACCACTCGGGCGACGGCCACGAGTGGTTCGCCGAGGGCAGTCCTGTACGCGAGGACTTCTACTACGTGGACGGGCCCGACTACGCCACCTTCGCCGGCGTCAGGACGCTGCCCAAGTTCGATCACCGCTCCGCCACACTACGCCGCCGCCTCTACGACGGGCCGGGCTCGGTGATCGCCCGCTACCTGCACGAGTTCGGCCTGGACGGCTGGCGGGTGGACGTCGCCCAATCGGCGGGCCGCCACGGCGGGGTCGAGCTGAACGACCAGGTCGCCAGGCTGACGCGAGCCACAGTGGGCGACGCGCTGCTGCTGGCAGAGCACCAGTTCGACGCCTCCGGCTCACTGCGCGGCACCGGCTGGCACGGCACGATGTCCTACGCCGGTTTCGCCCGGCCCGTCTGGTCATGGCTGGCGCGGGAACGCTCCACGGAGTTCTGGGGCGTGCCCGGCCCGATCCCGCAGTACGGCGGCGCGGACGTGGCGGAGGTGATGCGCCGCTACGCCGCGCTCGTCCCGTGGCGGGCCTATATCCACAATCTGACGTTGCTCGACTCGCACGACACGGCCAGGTTCCGCTCGATTGCCGGGCGCGAGCACCAGCATCTGGGCGCCGCGCTGCTGCTCACGCTGCCGGGTCTGCCGATGATCTTCGCTGGTGACGAGGTCGGGGTCGAGGGGGTGCATCTGGAGGACGGCCGCCGTCCCTTCCCCTGGGACACAGCCCGCTGGGACCACGGCACCCACCGGCTCTACCGCGACCTGGTGGGGCTGCGCCGCTCGCACGAGGCCCTGCGCACAGGCGGCATGCGCTGGCTGCACGCCGACGCCGACACCCTCGTCTACGAGCGGGCCGCGCCGGGGCAGACACTGCTCGTCCAGATCAGCAGGGCCGCGCACGAACCGTTCCGCGCCCCCGCGGCCGGAGCCAGCCTCACCGGCGGCCCCGACCTACGGCCGGGATCGCCCATGCCCGCCGACGGGCCCGCCTTCCACGTCTGGGAGCTCGAAGCGTGATCGACATTCTGCGCGGCGTCCACTCCGCCGCACTCGGGAACGCGCGTGACGTCTTCGTCTACCTGCCGCCCGGCTACGACCCCGCGGATGGCCCCTACCCGGTGGTGTACCTGCACGACGGGCAGCACGTGTTCGCGGCGGCCGGGCTGGAGCCGAGCTGGCGCCTGGACGAGACGCTGGACACGTTGATCACCGCCGGGACGCTGCCGCCGCTGGTCGCGGTCGGGGTGTCCAACGCGGGCGACGCTCGCGGCGCGGAGTACTCCCACGTCGCGCCCTACCCCCGCGACCCGCACGGCAGGCTCGCCGGGCGGTCCTACGAGGACTTCCTGATCGACGAGTTGATGCCGCTGATCCGCTCGCGGTACGCGGTGACCGGCGCGGCCGAGCGCACGGCGGTCATGGGCTCGTCGATGGGCGGCCTGGTCAGCTACCACCTGGCCTTCCGGCGGCCCGAGGTGTTCGGGCTGGCGGCGATCATGTCGCCGTTCCTGGTGTTCGTCGACCCGCAGACGCTGGAGGAGACGCCCGTCTACCGGCGTTTCACCGAACGGGGGCCGCGCCGGGTGTGGCTGGACATCGGCGGGATGGAGGGCCTCATCACCGTCCACCACGCCCGGGAACTGGCCGAGCAGCTCATCGGGCTCGGCTACCGCCCGGACGCCGAGCTGCGCTACCGGCATGACCCGGCGGCTCCGCATCACGAGAGCGCGTGGGCGACACGGGCGGCCAGCGCGCTGCTGCACCTGTTCGGGACGGAGGGACCGCCGGTCGAGCTGGCCGCTTTCGCCCCCGACGACGGGGACGCCGAGGTGGCCGCGGTCGGCCAGGCCGTGGACGTCGCACCGCTCGCGCTGCGGGCCGACGGCTGCGCGTACTCCGCGCTCGACGTCGGCCTCTCCTGGGATCCCGAGCCCCTGCTCGAGCCGACAGGCGCCGCCCTGCTGACTCCCACCGCGCCCGGCCTCGCGCGGGTGCGTGCCACGACGGGCGGCCTGACCGTCGAACGCGAGCTGTCCGTCGTGGACGGCGAGCCCACCGCGACGCTCGACGTCACGGTCATCACCCCCGCCGGCACCCCAGAAGGCGACACCGTCTACTTTTCCGGCCTGGTCACCACCAGGATCGCGCCCGGCATGCACCACGGCGTCTGGCGGCTGCCCCGGGGGCTCGGGCTCAACGGCTCGGTCGGCAGGGGCTGGCGATGCGATGGGCTGAACTCCGACGGCCTGCCCGTCGGTGAACCGCTCAGGCACGACCGCGACCGCCGCCTGGTCGTCCACGTTTGCGGCTGGAGCGACCCCGCCGCACAGCACGACCCGCACCAAGGCACCGACGGCTCATGAGGAGCACCCACATGCGCACGACCATCTTGGCTGTGACCGGCCTGGCCCTGCTGGCCGCCGGTTGCGCCACCGCCACCCCCGCGACCCCCACCCCCGCCGCGAATGCCGCAGCGGTCCTCACCGTCTGGGCTGACGACAGCCGCGCCAGGCCGCTGCAGGACCTGGCTGTAGCCTTCCAGAAGGCAAGAGGCGTCCAGGTCAAGATCGTGCAGAAGAGCATGGGCGGCCTCCGCGACGACTTCATCTCCCAGGCGCCCAGCGGCCAGGGCCCGGACCTGATCGCCGGGCCGCACGACTGGCTCGGCAAGCTCGTCCAGAACGGCGTCGTCGCCCCGATCGACCTCGGCGCCACCGCATCGGCCTTCCCGAAGCTCGCGCTCGACGCCATGCGCTACGAAGGCCAGACGTACGGCCTGCCGTACGCGATCGAGAGCGTGGCGTTGCTGCGGAACACCAAGCTCGCGCCGAAACGGCCGCAGACGTTCGGCGAGCTGGTCGCCGACGGCCAGAAGCTGGTCCGCGACGGCAAGGCGGACTTCCCTGTCGGGCTGCCCGTCGACCCCAAGGCAGGCTCGCCCTACCACCTCTACCCGCTGCAGACCTCCTTCGGCTCCAGCGTGTTCGACGGCGGCAAGCTGGGGATCGACGACAAGGGCGGGCTGACGTTCGCCGCCTACCTGCGCCGGCTGGCCGAAGCCAAGGTGATCTCCACATCGCTGAGCGGCGAGATCGCCACCGACGCCTTCCGCGAGGGCCGCACCCCGTACCTGGTCACCGGGCCGTGGGACGCGCCCGCGCTGGCCAGGTCCGGCCTGGCCTTCTCCGTCGAACCGGTGCCCCCGGCGGGCGATCAGCCCGCCCGGCCGTTCGTCGGCGTGCAGGGCTTCTACGTCAGCGCCAAGTCGGCCAACCCGATCCTGGCCAACGACTTCCTGCTCAACTTCCTGGCCACCCCCGACGCGCAACGCGAGCTGTACGCGGCGGGTGGCCGGCCGCCGGCCCTGACCTCCGTACGCGAGGAGCTGCGCGGCGACCTGGTGCTGACCGGATTCACCGAGGCCGCGCTGGCCGGCAGCCCCGCGCCCAACGTCCCGGCCATGGACGCGGTCTGGGGCGACTGGGGCCTGTCGCAACTGGCGATCATCACCGGGGACGGCGATCCGGCGAAGCTGACCAGGGACGCCGCCGACCGCATCCGAGCGAAGATCGCGAACTGACCGATGATCAGGTACGTGAAGCCGCTGGTGCTGAGCGTGGTGGACGCGTTCGCGGTCTACGGGCTGGTGGCGCTCGCCGGTCAGCGCTCGTGGTGGGCGTTCGCCGCGATGCTGGCGGGCACGCTCGCGATCAACGTCATCTACCTCGGCAAACGGCGCGTCCCCGCAAAGTACCTCGCGCCGGGCGTGGTCCTGCTGCTCCTTTACCAGGTGTACGTCGTCCTCTACACCGGCTACGCGGCCTTCACCAACTACGGCGACGGCCACAACGGCACCAAACAGGACGCGGTGGCCGCGATCCTGGCCGCCAGCGAGGTCAGGGTGCCGGGGTCGCCCGTCCAGCAGGTCCGGATCGTCGAGCGGGGCGGCGAGCTGGGCTTCCTGGTGAGCGGCAGGGTGGGCTCCGCCACGCGGCCGCTGATCCCGGGGGCGGACGCGGACGGGTGGCGGCCGCTGACGTACGCCGAGGTCGTGGCCCGGCAGGCGGAGATCACCGCGCTGCGCGTGCCGGTGCCGGGCCAGGGCAGCCTGCGCACCTCGGACGCCGTGACGGCGGCGACCTACCGTTCGACGCGTCGCTACGACGAACGCGCGGGCACCGTCACCGACCCCACCGGCACTGTCTATCGTGACGACGGCCACGGCCGGTTCGTGGCGCCCGACGGGAGGGCGCTCAGTCCCGGCTGGAAGGTGTTCGTCGGACTGGAGAACTTCCGCACGGTCCTCACCGATCCTGGCATCAGGGGCCCGTTCCTCGGCGTGCTCGGCTGGACCTTCGCCTTCGCCGGGCTGTCGGTCGGGCTGATGTTCGCCCTCGGGCTGGGCCTCGCGCTGGTGCTGGACCGGCCGGGACTGCGCGGGCACCGGGCCTACCGCTCCCTGATCGTGTTTCCCTATGCCTTCCCCGCCTTCATGGCGGCCATCCTCTGGCAGGGGCTGCTCAACTCCGACCACGGTTTCGTCAACGCCGTCCTGCTCGGCGGCGGGCACGTGCCGTGGCTCACCGACCCCTGGCTGGCCAAGCTCAGCGTGCTCGCCGTCAACGTCTGGATCGGCTTCCCCTACATGTTCCTCATCTGCACCGGCGCGCTGAAGGCCATCCCGCCCGCGCTCACCGAGGCCGCGCAGCTCGACGGCGCGAACCCCTGGCGGGTGCTGCGCCACGTCAAGCTGCCGATGCTGCTGGCCGCGACCGCGCCCGTACTCGTGGCCACCTTCGCCTTCACCTTCAACAACTTCAACGTGATCTACATGCTCACCGGCGGCGGCCCCAGGGACGCGTCCTCACCGGTCGACATCGGCTCCACCGACCTGCTCATCTCGCTGGTCTACAAGCTCGCCTTCGGCGGGAGCGCCAGGAACTACGGCCTGGCCTGCGCGGTGTCCATCCTCATCTTCGCCGTCATCGCGGCGATCTCGCTCGCCGGGTTCCGCAGGGCGCGCCGGCTGGAGGGGAGCTGACATGGGCCGCTGGTTCCTCAGGTACGGGTGGCGTCACGCCGTCGGCGTGGCGGCGGTCGCCGTGGCGCTGTTCCCGCTGCTGTTCGTCCTCGCCGCCTCGACCAACCCGAGCGGCACGCTGACCGGCTCGAACGACCTGTTCACCGAGCCGACCCCGGCGCACTACCTGGCGCTCTTCACCGACCCGTTGCACCCCTTTCCGAGCTGGTTCGCCAACTCCATGATCATCGGCCTGACGACGGCCGCCGGGGCGGTCTTCCTCGGCGCGTGCGCCGCCTACGCCTTTTCCAGGTTCACCTTCACCGGACGCAGGGCCGGGCTGCTCGTACTGGTCTTCGTCCAGCTCTTCCCGCAACTCCTGGCCTACGTCGCGATCTTCCTGCTGCTGTCGGCGCTCAAGGACGTCTTTCCCGCCATCGGCCTCGGCAGCAGGCTCGGCCTGGTCATGGTGTACCTGGGCGGGGCGCTGGGCGTGAACACGTACCTGATGAAGGGCTTCTTCGACACCGTCCCCAGGGAGCTGGACGAATCCGCCCAGATCGACGGCGCCTCGCACGCGCAGGTGTTCTTCCGTGTGCTGCTGCCGCTGGTCGCCCCGATCCTGGTGGTCGTCGGACTGTTCTCCTTCGTGGCGACGCTCAACGACTTCGTGATCGCTGGGCTGGTCCTGACCGACCCCGACCAGCAGACGCTCGCCGTCGGCCTGTACCAGCTCGTCTCCGACAAACTCGGCCAGAACTGGGGGCTGTTCGCCGCCGGCGCGCTGGTCGGGGCGCTGCCTGTGCTCGTGTTGTTCCAGTTCTTGCAGCGCTTCATTGTCGGTGGCCTGACCAGCGGCGCGGTCAAGGGCTGAGGCCCGTGCAGGCCTCAGCCCTGCTTGGCCGGCGATGCTTGCCGAGACCACTCGCCATGGCCGGTTGTCGGGGGTGCCGGGTCCACGTTTCCGGCGCGCCGACGTACCGGCGTCAGTCAGGCATTGAGAGGGCGATACGAGAGACGGGACAGTCATGCCACTGACCTCGGCGTAGAGCTGCTCCAGTGGCCTCCGACGAACCGCTTCCCCTCACGACATGCCGTTCGTACTCGGCGCGATCGGCAGCGAAGCCGTCCGCCATGACCTCCAAGTAGGCGGCGAAGTCTCGCATGTCACGGACACGCTCGACGTTCGGGGGAAGTTCACGCGGTGGTGGCATGAGGATGCGAGTAAAACGCGTCCTGTCAGCTTGGGAACTGCAAGGATCACAGCTCATCGTGGCTCTGAGCTGGCCGGCTGGCCGGTCGTGAGTGACCGTGATTGCACCATCGTCACCCTGTCTAATTGCACGCCAATTGTACGATGATCAGCCAGCGACCTGGGGTTTCTCGCGCGACGCGCGTACCTTCCCGTCTAATCATCCCGGGCTCGCAGCTGGGTTCTATGTGGGACGATCCTTCGGGGGCTGGTAGCCGCTGCGACGTCAGAGCTGCTCGCGTTCCCAGGACAGCCCTGCAATGTTCGGCGGCGTAGTCACCCAGCCCTTGACGGAATACCAAGTGGCGGGCCACTCATGAGGAGGACGCGCCAGAATCGCGCAGACCTCGCGCGCCAGTTCGGTCGGGCTACGGCCGCGCCAGGGAGTGGCGACGAAGATCTGGTAGTCATCCTCGATTTCAAGCCAGACCTCGAACAGATCAGGATCTCGGGAGACGGCTCTCTTGGCGCTGAGGCCGTAAGTCAGCAGTCGGGCATGGTCAATGCTGGTCAGGACCAGCCGCCCCGCGGTGCGCATCGGGGTCTCCCACGAATGATCCGCGGCGACCCGCGCGACCTCCAGCTCGTACTGAGTGGCCGAGAAGCAGGCGCCTCGGTCCGTGGGCACCTCTCTCGACCATTCCCAGCGCACCAGGTCCCCATCACGGGTGATGGTGACGTCCGTGCCCCCGCAGTCGTAGACGCCGCATGCGCCGCAGCGAGCGATCGCGACAGTGTGCGGCCGGGAATCGGTCAGCAGTCGATCGGCCGGGACCAGGACGTCGTACGGATCCATCCCCAGCCCCGCCCCGGCGGAGGTCATCTCCGCTCCGTTGACGTAGACCTGCAGCTGGAATGATTCGCTGCCTGGCCTACTGGATGCGGGCGCCACCGCCAAACGGAGAAGGTCAACACCCGGTTCTCCGCCGTTCCCGTTCACACCAGTCATGATCCACCATCACGACGGCCTGACCGCCCGCATTCAGCGATAACCCCTGCGGGGAGGGCTCGGACGATCGTCAAGATCCATGGATCAACTACTCGCGTCGAGGGCGAATGAGTCCCGGTTCTGCGCGACTGCTGCGATGAGATCGCCAAGATCACACTCCACAGAAGCGTTGACGACGGATTCGAAGTCATGCACCGTCGCCGTCTCAGCGAAGTCAGAAGGGGAGAAGCTCCACCCCTCAATGCTGCTCCACCCTGCCTCAACGGTGGTTTCGCTTCCGTTCGGCGACGAGACGCGCAACCAGGCCGTGCACTGGTCCGAGATCCAGTACGAGCACATCAACTTCCTTGCCGCTACGCCTTCACTCGCGCTGATGTCGGCTCCGAGTTGCGCCCCCTTCCACGACCTGCCTGTCTCCGCCGGGTGAGCTCGCCGCGGCGCCGTCGGCGACCGTCTGGCCGCTGATCCGGCGCAGCCACGGCGACCTCGAACGCGACCTCGCCACTCTGCGGCGCGCCGCCGGGGCTCGCGACATCGACGCCGCCGTCCAGCAGATGGAGCGGATCCACATGCTGGAACGGGCGGCCGGCGCCAGGGAGGCCAAGGAAGCCCGCGACCTGCCCACCGGGCGACCGCCCAAGATGACCGCCCAGCAGCGCGCGGCCGCCGCCGCGATGATCGCCTCAGGTATCAAAGCTGAGGACGTCGCCGCCGGGTTCGGCATCGCCAAATCCACCTTGTACCGGGCACTGAGCAAGCAGCGTGAGGAGGCCCAGGCTGCGCTGCTCGCTGACGATCTGTGCCTGAGGACGGGGAAGCACAACGAGCCTCGCCTGTTCAGCCGGAATTTCATCCTGAGGATCGTCAATGGAGAAAGGTGCCTCCGACCTGCGGTGATCGGAGTGCCTAGATTGCGAGATCGCAGAGAACGGATGCATCTCACAGGCGGTCACCCATGAAACAGACCCCCATCCGTCCCCGGACCGCGTGACTGAGCACGCGGTCCGGGACGTGGTTCATCGCGTCATGCGGAGGCCGCGTCGGAGTGGACTCCCTGGTCAAGCAGGGCGTTGATCATCTCCTGGAGTTGGTCGCGTCCGACGGCACCGAGTGCACCGGACAGGGCCTGGGCGAGCTTGTCGAACGGGTCGTCCATCGGCAGCTCCTTCACCTTTTCGGCGAGTTCCTCCACGCTCCACAGCCCGTCTTTGTGGATGTGGCCGCCGAGGGACCAGCCATGATTGACCGTGACCGTTCCGCCTCGTACCGACAGCACCTGGCCGGTGAGCGGGCAGGCTGCGCCGGCCAGGTAGGCGGCAACAGGTGCGCAGGCGGCCGGGTGCAGTGGGTCGAACCGGCCCGCCGGCGGTTCCTCGCTCATGCCTGGAACGGCGAGAGTGAGGCGGGTCCGGGCCATCGAGGGCGAGATGCAGTTGACCCGTACGCCGTACCGGCCGAGTTCGAGGGCGGCCACGGTGGTCAGTGCCGCGACCCCGGCGTTGCCTGCCGCATAAGAGACCTGCGCGGGCAGCGGGTTGAGCAGCCCGGAGCCGGAGGAGGTGTTGACCACGGCGCGGTCGGCGTGGACCCCTGCCTGATACCGGTCGCGCCAGTGGCGGGCCGCCCAGTGCGTTACCGCGAAGGTGCCCTTCAGCTTGACGGCCACGACGTCGTCGAAGTCCTCCGCCGACAGGTCGGTCAGGCCCATGTTCCGTTCGATGGTCGCGTTGTTGACCACGACGTGCAGGTCGCCGAAGGACTCCAGAGCCGTCTCCACCATGCGGCGGGCGCCGTCCCAGTCGGTGACGCTGTCGGTGTTGGCCACGGCCTGTCCGCCGTGGGCAGTGATCTCTTCGACGACCTTCGCGGCTACGCCGGCGTCGCCGCCCGTGCCGTCGATGGCGACGCCGGGGTCGTTGACAACGACCTTGGCGCCTTCGGCGGCGAAGAACAGCGCCTCTTCCCGCCCGATGCCGCGCCCTGCTCCGGTGATGAGGACGACTCGTCCGTCCAGGCTTCCCATGAATGATCTCCCTTCACTGACTGCAGTCTATGTAGTGATTCACAGTATGCATTAATTCAGAAGATGTAATAAACTGCTCTGCGTGGCGGAGAAACACGGACTACGAGAGCGCAAGAAGCAGCGCACCCGGCAGGCACTGATCGAAGCGGCGGTGCGCCTGTTCGAGGACAAGGGCTACGACCACGTGACGGTGGCCGAGATCGCCGACGCCGCGGAGGTGTCCCCCCGCACCTTCTTCCTCCACTTCCAGACCAGGGAGGATGTGCTTCTGGCCAATGCCGACGTACGCGTCGATCTGGCGCTGCAGGCGATCGCCGAGCGCCGCGCCGGGGAACGGCTGTCCGAGGTGCTGGTGCGGGCGATGGACCAGATGATCGCCGATACCTGGGACAGCGACCTCCCCAGCGGGCTCGCGGCACTGCGGGCACGGCTGGCGGCCTCGGTGCCGGCGCTACAGGCCCGGCTGCTGCAGCGATACCTCGCTGCGCAGGCCGAACTGGCCCAGGCTCTGCAGCGGGCATTCCCCGACAGACTCGACACGATCACCGCCTCCGCCCTGGTCGGCGCGATGGTGGGCGCGATCAGCGCATCCGCACTGACCGCGCTGCAGCGCGGCGACGGACCCAGCGAGGTACGGAACGCCATGCGGCAGGCCATGGCTTTGGTGGCGCAATCCGTCACCTGACCCCGTCCATGAGGGGCTTCCCCCAAAAACGTGGACACCGATTTCAAGCGACAGACTTCAGGCCATCTGCCGTCTTCTCGTAGGCGATCGGGCTGAGCTGGCCGAGCCGGGACTGCCGCCGAACCGTGTTGTAGCGGGTGATCCAGCCGAACACGGCCAGGCGGGCGGCGCGGGCGGTGCGGGCGTCGGGCCGGCCGGGCGCGCCCTTCAGCGTCTCGCGCTTCAGACTCGCGTTGAAGGACTCGGCCGCCGCGTTGTAGGCGCTGGTGCCGACCGCACCGCGCGAGCGGATGACACCGAACCGGCGACAGGCCCGCGCGAACTCCCGCGAGCAGTACTGCGCCCCGTTTGTCGCTGTGAAACACCACCCCGTCCAGGCGGCCGCCGCGAGTGTGTGCCGCAGCTTGGAGCGCGTCGACGACGAGCTCGGTGCGCATGTGATCGGCGATCGACCAGCCCACCAGCCGACGCGAACACAGATCCACGACCGTGGCCAGGTAGAGGAACCGGCCGCCGCCCACCCGCAGGTAGGTGATGTCCCCGACATAGCGGGTGTTGGGCCGCTCGGCGGTGAAGTCGCGCTGGAGCAGGTCCGGCACCGGCGCGGCGTCCGGCTCGGGAATCGTGGTGCGGACCCTCTTACGCAGCCGTAGCCCGGCGATGCCGTGCTCGCGCATCACCCGCTCCACCCGCTTGTGGCTGACCCTCATCCCGACCGTGCGCAACTCGGTCATCATCCGGGGCGAGCCGTAGGTACCGTCATACTCGGCGTGGATCCACCGCATCCGTGCAGCCAACTGCTCATCGGCCTGGTGGCGGGCCGGCCGCGCCGCGGCGCCCTTCAACCATCGGTAGAAGCCCGAGCGCGACACCTGCAGCACCCGGCACAACCGCCTCACGCCGTAGAGCGCCTTATGATCCTCGACGAACTGAAAGCGGTTCACCAGTTCGTCTCGCCCGCGAAAAGCTTGGCCGCCTTACGCAGGATGTCCTGCTCCTGCTCCAGCTCTCGAATCCGGGCCCTGAGCTGCTTGTTCTCTTCTTCCAACACGTCGTTGGAGGGTACGTGCCCGGCTGATGGGTCCTGACGGGCAGCGGCACCGCCGGCCGCTCGTTGCCCACCTTCACCCCGCGCCTGCGCGGCATGTACCCACACCCGCAGCGTCTGGCGGCTGACTCCCAGATCCCGCGCGATCGACGTGATCGTCCGGTCCGGCCTCGACAGCACCAACGCCACCGCGTCGGCCTTGAACTCAGGCGGGTAGTTCTTCATCACCATCAGGGACATCTCTTCCTCTGGACCTCAAGATCCAGTCTCCGAGGTGTCCACGTTCAAGGGGAAAGGCCCGCCAGCCGCGACGTGGACGCTTTGGGTGTCCAGTACGACCAGGCTCGGGTCGGCTGATCGGCCCTTCTACTCGCGCAGATGCCAGCGCAGCCGGTCATGGATCGTCTTGTCGGTGCCGTCGTCGCGCCATTTGGCGAAGTAGTAGTACGTCGCGCTCTTGGGCGGCAGATCGTGCGGGAGATAGTCCCATTGGACGCCGATTCGTCCCTGATAGCGGATCGCGTTGACGATCTCCCGCAGCGCATAGTTGCCTTCGTGGCCGCTGACCGAGGGGTGCGCGGCCCTCCATGCCATGAGGACCGGTTCGATCAACGCCCACTGAGCGTCGGTCAAGTCGCTCGGGTACGGCCTGCGCTCAGTCACCGCGCCATCCCAGCACAACTGGACCCGCAGACTGGCGGTAACACTACAAATCCACACGATCACATAACGACATCACGGATGGAGGCTCACGTAGGCACTCTCAGGGGCTCGAGGGCGGCTAGGACGAGGTCGAGGCCGAAGCTGAACTCCTCCGCCGGGTCGTAGCCGGCAGCGGCGAGCACCGCGGCGGACTCGTTGAGGTAGGGGAACTCGTCAGGAGGAAGCTGGGGCAGGAAGACGTCCTCGGCCATGTCCGCGAACTCATCGGGGGTGTCGAACGGCAGGCTGGCTTCCTGCAGGGCGAAACCGTATACATAGCTGTCGAGCAACCAGTTGGCGTGCGTCGCCATCAAGACCGGGAAGCCGGCCCTCCGCAGGCAGGCGGTGACCGCTTCGCGGTGGCGGAGGTTCGCGGGCCCCGGAGATGTCCGCGACTCCATCAGGCCGATCGCCCACGGGTGGCGTGCGAGAACCTGTCGGGTGGATACCGCCCGACGTCGCATCGCTGACTGCCAGTCGGTCTCTTCAGGCGGGAGCTCGATCTCCTCGAACACGACGTCGATCATGGCGTCCAGCAACTCTTCCTTGCTCGCTACGTAGTAGTAGAGCGACATCGCGCCCGCGCCGAGCGCGCCGGCCAGCCGGCGCATGCTCAGCCCGTCGACCCCCTCGCGGTCGGCGAGCCGGACCGCCTCGACCACCACCCGTTGCTTGCTCAGCGCCGCGTCTGACGTCACCTGGCGTTGTTCCCTCGCAGACACGGGTCTCCTCTCGCTCGCTCGAGCGGCTTGACAATCGTCCAGCGCACGGTCATGGTACAGCGTACGTCCGTAGTACGGTGTACGAAGTACGGTGTACGAACCAGCCGGAGGCGTAGCTCGAACGCGAGGAGGCTTCTGTGGGAATCGAACAGCGATCGAGTGCCGGAGCACGCCTGGTGCCGGGAGCGAGTCCGGCCGGGGCGACGACGATGCGGGCCGCCGACCAGCACCGTTACGGCCTGCCCTCAGCGCTCGAGTCGTCCGAGGTCCGGGCTACCGCTGCCCGGTCGAGGCGATGTGCTCGTCCAGATGGGCGCGGCCTCGGTACATCCCTGCCGCCAGCCCGGCGGAGGGACCGCTCCTCTCGAAAGAAGAACCGATGACCATCCGAACGAGAACCCCGAACCTGCTCGACAACCCGCCGGTCCCCGTGCACACCAAGCTCGCCGCCGCATGGACCAGCTTCATGTTCCTCTACATCTACGTCGACTACTTCCACCTCCACAAGCCCGGCGTCATCGACAACCTCCGCGCCGGCGTCGTCTTTGAGTTCGACATCAGCCCGACGTTGTTGACCTTGATGCTCGCGTCCGTGGCGATCCCGGCCCTGATGGTGATGATCTCCATGACGCTGCCCGCCCGGGTGAACCGCGCCACGAACCTCGTCGTTGCATCGCTCTACATCCCCTACTCGGTGTTCAACGCGGTCGGGGAGTCCTGGGAGTGGGCCCCCTTCTACGGCCTCTCCATCGGAATCGAGGTGCTGCTCCTGGCCTTCATCCTGCGCTCCGCCTGGACATGGCCTCGAACCCCCGCCGTCCCAGCCGGTCCCGCGACGACCGACCTTCGACAGGACCTTCGACAGTAGGTGTCCGTGTAAAGCCCTACGTCGTGAAGCCCGCCGCCGCGGGCACCGGGCCGACCGTGACCAGCTCAGTCGCGGTATACGCAGAGAACCTGCTCACGAGCGGTCCGGTGTCCGCGCCAGCCGCGCCCGTAGGCCGAACGGCGGCTGACCGACCAGCAGACCTCATCCAACCAACCGCAACGACGAAAGGGGAATTAGCTCGCTTGACGCACTCTTAGCGGTCCTAACAGAATGATCTTTGTCGTGCTTCGATCTCTCGCTGTGGCCGAGAGAGGAGCACGGGTGGCCAAGCCGAAGCCGTAACTAGCTCGCGCGAGGGAGGCGATTCACCCTCACAGGTGATCAATCGTCCTCGAGGCCGGTAGAAGGTACAGGCATGGCGATGAAACTCTTGCATGCGGCCCCGGCCACCAGCGACACCGCACAACCTGCCCCACGCTGGGCGCTCCGTATCGCCTACGCGCTTCCCTGGCTGCTGCTCCCCACGTGCCTGTGGAGGTTGCCGTTTGCCTTTCACTTCGACATGGGCCAGCTCAACGACGCGCCTGTGTCACCGTTGTGGATAAGCATCCCCTATGTCTTCGGGCTCAGCGTGCTCACCGAGTTGGCGGCGCTGCTCAGCATCGGTCTGGTGCGCGGCTGGGGCGAGGTGGTCCCGAACTGGATCCCGGTCATCGGCGGCAGACGTGTGCCGCCCATGGCAGCGGTCGTCCCTGCCACGGCCGGTGGGCTGCTCTTGACCGCGGTCTCGGTCTGGATGGTGCTCTCCTGGGTCGGCGTCTCCGACAGCATTGCGTACGAGAATGGCTGGTGGCAGGCGCTGGCGATGGTGTCCATCACCCCAACGGCGCTGTGGGGCCCGATATTGCTCGCCCTGGCCTACTCCTACCAGCTGCGCCGCCGCCCCGCCCGCGGTTAAGAGGTCCTAACAGAATGATCTTTGTTGTGCTTTGATCTCTCGCTGTCGCCGAGAGAGGAGCACGGGTGGCCAAGCCGAAGCCGTGGGAGGTCAGTGACGAGCCGCTGTTGCCCCAGCGTCAGCGGCGTTTCCGCCATCCAGGGCGCAAGCGGCTGGATGACCGGCTGGCCTTGCAGGGCATCTTGTTCGTGCTGCATACCGGCATCGCTTGGGAACACCTGCCGCAGGAGCTGGGTTACGGCTCGGGCATGACCTGCTGGCGGCGCCTGGCCGAGTGGAACACGAACACCGGGATCAAGGCCGTGGCGGCCGGCGCCCACGGCCACACCGAGAACGAACTGCGCTACGTGCGGCGCCGGTATCTGTCGGCGGAGGCCGCCCGCGCCATCGCCGTCCAGATCGCAAACGCCACCTTCGCCGGCCGCAGCGCCGAGCTGTGGGGCCAGGGCTCGACTGCGGTCGCCATTGACTCCACGTACGTGCGCGCCTACGGCCAGAACCTGTTCACTGAGTGGCACTCGCGCTACGGCGGCCGTGGGCTGCTCATCTACTGGCACGTGGAGAAGAAGTCCCTGGCCATCCACTCCCGCTGGTCAACGGCACCGCCTCCAAGGTCGCCGCGATGATCGAGGGCGCGATGCGGCACGGCACCACGATGGATGTCGAGGCCAACTACACGGACTCGCATGACCAGTCGGAAATCGGGTTTGGCATCACGAGGCTGCTGAACTTCGACCTGCTGCCCGCGTATCAAGCGGATCAACAAGGTGAAGCTGTACCGGCCGGTGGCTGGCGAGCCGGACGCCTACCCGCAGCTGACCGGCAGCATGGTCGAGGCCATGCCGGACGGTTCTGTCCGTATCACGACCACGGTGAAACGAACCTGGACGGAAACGACAGCCGGCGCCACGAGTACGGGGACCGGCACAAGCCGGCATCAGCCAATCGGGAACCGTCGACGGGAGCGATGCGACCCTCACCATCATGGTCTTCTACCGCTGCGGCGGCCTGACACTCGTCGAGGTTCTGCTGCCGAGGTACGAGAACTCGAGTGATGGGCGCGATCCCTGCGCCGGGTTCGTCGATCCAGGCGGAATCGTCACCGAGGAGTCCAACACGCCGCCCAGCGGAGGCGGCGTCCCCCCGCCATCGCTGCCCTCTCCGGGAAATCGCTGAAATACTGCCAGCCGCCTGCGTTTGTGTACACCTACTGTGAGGTGATTCAAAGTCTGGGCAGAAAACACTGGTTCATCATGTCGTCGGTCCACTCCAGGTGGCCGCCGGTTTTCAATCCCATCAACACCGGCCTGTTGAAGTACTGGGACATGGATCGCTTCGAGAACTTCATGTACGTCTTCCCGGGAAACCCGGCCGCCTGGGGCAAGAATCAGAAGGTTCCGATCTTCACCAAGGAATTGATCAAGGCGTTCAAGAAGTCGTACATGATCAAGGATTACACGGTCAGGCCGATGGAGATGCGCGCATGGGCGTGCATCGAGCGGGCGGAGAACAACTGGGACAACCATAATCCGACCGTGGTGGCCGACAAGGCCGGCCGGGCCGAGATCTGGATGAAATGCCTGGAGAAGTATCTCAATGACTGCGAAATCGATGCACTGGGTCACGTCATGCGCGGCAAGGTCAAGTTCTCGTTCAAGGTGAAGGACGCAGTCCATTCCGTGAGCGCGACCCATGGCTACACATGCCATACAGATCGGAAGGTCGCCGTCCGCCAGGCCCCGGGAGGTCCGGATGGGAATCATAGGTACGAGGAATTCATAGACGTGAAGAACAGAGGCTGCGTGGTTCAGGATCCCACACTCATCGGAGGCCTGAACTAGAGGTCTCCGAAACTCTCGGAATGCGCAGGACCGATCGGCGCAGGTCGGTCTCGCCGGCCCACGATGACGCCCGTCATCGTGGGCCGTGGCGCCCACTCACCCTCTTGCCGCTGGCGGTTACCGCCCTGGGCTCCACCAGGGCCGGAGAAGACGGCGCGGTAGCGCGTCACACTCGTTCCCACCATGAACGTGATCGCCGTTCCACTCCATCGCCGTAGGGTCCGGTCAGGCGTCGCGGTGGTTGATCGCCAGGGTTGCCGACAGGAGGGACACCACGACGTAGCCCACCAGGATGACGGCGGCCGTTGAGGGACCGAAAGCTCCGGCGTCGGGTACGGCGGCCAGTTGCCTGGCCAGCGACGGAATCGTCAAGGAGCTGATCCAGTCGTTCCACGGAGCCGGGAGGAAGCGCTCGAGCACGGTCGGGGACAGCGGGAGGACGACCAGCGCGATGAGCGCGCCCGGTGTCGACCGCAGGACCGTGGCCAGGCTCAGCCCCATCACCGCGGCGACGGCTGAGCCGGCGCCGGTGGTCAACACCTCGGTCAGAGCCGCATGTTCGGCCAACGAGGCGCCGATCGGACGCCCGGCCACCACCGCCTGTGCGGTGAAGTAGATGGCGAACGCCAGCACCTGGCCCGCGACGACGGCCACGGCGGACACCACAGCGGCCTTGGCCACGAGGAGCGTCCACCGGCTCCGGATCGTGGTCAGCGTGAGTCTGATCATGCCGGTGGCGTACTCGCCGGAGATGGCGAACATGCCCAGCATGCCGAACAGCACAGGCGGAATGTCGGCGCTGAGGCTGAGGCCCGTGCCGACGGGATCGCCGGCGGGGCCGTTGATGTCGAAGTTGCGCGAGATCGAGTACGCGGCGAAGCCCGTGAGCGCAAGAGCCGAGAGCATGGAGGCCAGGACGTAATAGGCGGCTCGGAGCGAGCGTAGCTTGAGCCATTCCGATGCGACGACGTCGATCATTGAGTGATCTCCATGAAGGCTTCCTCCAGTGATGTCCGGCGCGACGCCAGTTCGTGAACGGCACAGCCGTTCGCCAGGGCGATGTCGCCGATGACGGCTGTGGTCAGGCCGGTCACCAGCAATTCCTCTTCGGCCCGCGCGTCCCGCACTGGGCTCGTATCGGCTCCAGCCGCCGCGGGCCGAGCGGGCACCGGCTCCTCACCTGCGTCGGCGTCCTGAGCGGGGCGTATGGTTGCGCCGGCCGCCATGAGCGCCCTGGACAGGCGGGCCGCGTGGGGCGATCGGACCAGCACGCCGCTGTGGAAGCGGGCCAGCAGGTCCGCCGTCGTGGTGTCCTCGATCAGTCGGCCCCGGCCGATGATGACGAGCCGGTCGGCGGTGAGGGACATCTCGGTCATCAGGTGGCTCGACAGCAGGACGGTACGCCCCTCGGCCGCCAGGGATCTGAGCAGTGTCCTGAGCCAGCGGATCCCGTCGGGATCGAGGCCGTTGACCGGCTCGTCCAGAATGAGCACGCCCGGGTCGCCGAGCAGTGCCGCCGCGAGGCCGAGGCGCTGGCGCATCCCCTGGGAGAACCCGGCGATCCGCTTGCGTGCCGCGCCGGCCAGGCCGACCTCCTCCAGCACCTCCACGACCCTGCGGCGCCCGATCCCGCCCGCGTACGCCAGCGCCAAGAGGTGAGCGAACGCGCTGCGCCCGCCCTGCACCTCGGCCGCGTTGAGCATGGCGCCGACCTCTCGCATGGGGTCGCGCAGGTCGTGTTTGCGGACGCCGTTGATCAACGCCTGGCCCGACGTGGGCATGTGGAGGCCGAGGATCATGCGCATGGTGGTGGACTTGCCGGCGCCGTTGTGCCCGAGGAAGCCGGTGACCTGTCCGGGTTTGACGTCGAACGTGAGCCCGGACACCGCACGGGTGGAGCCGTACAGCTTCGTCAGTTCTGTGACCTCGATCATTTCCCCACCTTCTGGATGATCTCGGCCGGGCAGCGCGTGCCCGGCGCGGGCAATTCCCCCGAGGTCAGGTAGGCGTTGACGTGCCGCCGCTGGCAGTTGTTCCTCGCCCACGACGCATGGCCGTCGCCGTGCCACAGGACGCGCGCGGACGGGATCTGCTCGGCCACGTGCGCCTGCCCGAGATAGTTGGTGTTGTTGTCGAGCTCCCCGATCGCGAAGAGGATCGGCGGGGCGTCCTTCACGCGTAACGGGTGCGGCGCCCAGAACGCCCCGCCGCTCCGCCCCCAGCACCGCCCGAGCTCGAAGCGTCCCTCAAGCCAACCGAACCTCGGCGCGATCTCCCGAAGTCTGGCCTCGATGCCCTGGAACTCCTCGTACGTCGGCAGCTTCGGCATGAAGTCGTTGCACAAGGAGTCTTGGCTCACGGACGTGCCACCCTCGTCCGGGAGCAGTTGTTGCAGGAAGTCGCCGGCGTCGCCGTCGAGGGCCTTGCGGATGGCGGTGGCGAGCTGGGGCCAGAGTGCCGGATTCATGCCTTTGATCGCGCCGGCGTACAGCTGCCCCTCGTGCACCGTCCGTCCGGCCGACGCCGGCAGTGGCGCGCGGCGCACCCTGGCAACGAGCTCATCCCATGCCTTGCCGGCGTCCGTGCCTCGGAGGGCGCAGTCGGTGCGGCGGGCGCACCAGTCGCGGAAGCGGGTGAGATGGCGCTCCTGCGTGCGCGCGTAGTTGCGTATCCAGGGCTCGAACTCCTGCTGGGTGTGATCGGCGGTGCCGTCGAAGTACATGCGGCCGACCCGCTGCGGGAACAGCTCCAGATACGCCTGGGCGTAGACGGTCCCGTAGGAGTTGCCCGCGTAAATGAGCTCGTCCTGGCCGAGTGTGGCGCGCAGGGCGTCGATGTCGTGCGCCACGTTCCACGCCGTCATCCCACGCCAGACCGATTTGGCCGCTTTGCGGCAGCTCGCCTGATGGGCCACGTTCTTGGCGGCATGGGTGTCCCAATCCTGCTTCGTCCTGGCCAGGAGCAGTCCGAAGGCGGAGGGCTCGGGCTCCGCGCAGCTCACTCTCTTGCTGCTCGCGGGCTCAGACAGGCCGCGCGGATCGATGGCGATGACGTCGAAGCTCCTCTGCAACTCATCGAGCAGGCCCGGCAGCTCCGGCTGAGCGTCGGCCTGGTTTTTCCGCCTGAGCATCGACGTGCTGGTGCCGGGCCCTCCGAAGTTGATGATCAGAGGCCCGATGCTCTTGCCCGTCGCGGGCAGTTTGGCCACGTGCACCGAGGTTCTGGGCCCGTCCGGGTCGGCCCAGTCCACGGGAACGACCAGCTCGGCGCATCGCAGGCCATCACCACAGTCCTTCCACGCGAGGTCGTGGGCCTGCGCCGAGGCCAGCGCGATGCCACCGAGCGGCACGGCGAGACAGGCCGCCAGGCACAGGGCGATGAGTGTGCGTCGGTTCATGGCGGCAACGATGCTGTAGACCGGTGGACCCCTACATCGGAGCCGGATCCGATCTTTGGGATCGGACCAGGGTCGTACGGTACGGGCATACGCGGGCGGAGTACGACCCTGGTCCGACGGCCCGTGCTCCGATTCGCCTCCGGCCGTTCCTCGATAACGTCGGGATGTGAATCTGCTCGCCCGGCGGCTTCCGCCCTGGCTGCTCATCCTGGCCGACACCGTGGTCGCGGTGCTGCTCGCGCTGGCGTCCACAGCGAGTCCACCGGAGCTGGCCACGAACGCTGTGACCATGGCGCTCTGCTGGCTGCTCGCGGTGCCTGTGGCGGTGCGGCGGGCATGGCCGGAGCCCGCCTACTACGGTGCGCTCCTGATCGGCATCGCCGTGCTCTCGGTACAGGCCAACCGGCTGATGCCGACCGTGGTGGTGGCCCTGGCCATCTACCCGGTGGCGACCGGCCGCCCGGTGTGGCGATCGGCGATCGCCCTGTTGTCGGGTCTGCTCGTCAACGGAGGCTCTCTGCTGGTCTCGATGTTGGGCCCGGCACACCATTCGAACGGCTGGCCCGACCCCGTCTTCATCCTCGGTGCGGCCTGGCTGGCCCTCGCAGCGAGCTGGAGTCTGGGCACGGCGGCGCGTACCCGCCGCGAGTTCGCCGCCCGCGAGGTCAGGAGGCAGGCCGAGCAGGCGGCGGCCGACGAACGCCTGCGGATCGCGCGTGAGCTGCACGACGTCGTCGCCCATTCGATGAGCGTGATCACTGTCAAGGCGGGGGTGGCGGCCAAGGTCCTGGACAAGCATCCGGAGGAAGGGCGCAAAGCGTTGCGGGCCATTGAGGAGATCGGGCGCGGCTCGCTCACGGAGATGCGCCATCTTCTCGGCGTGCTGCGCGCACCCGGCAGCGTGCCCGACAGCACACCGCTCCCCCGGCTCGCCGACCTGCCGTCCTTGGTGCAGCGCGCGGCGGAGGCCGGCGTGCAGGTCGATCTGTCGGTGATCGGAACCGTGCCCGACAGCATGGCACCGGCCGTTCACCGCATCCTCCAGGAAGCGATCACCAACGTCGTCAAGCACGCCGCTCCCGCCCACTGCCAGGCCGGCGTGTCGGTCGCCGACGGGAGGTTACGGATCTCCGTCGTCGATGACGGGCCTGGGCGGCGGGTGCTACCGGGGCGGTCGGGTGGGCACGGGCTGGCGGGAATGCGCGAACGGGCCCTGCTGTACGGCGGCACCTTCGAGGCCGGCCCGCTGCCAGGAAGAGGGTTCGGCGTGCACGCGTCATGGGAGATCCCTTGATCCGCCTGGGAGTTCCCCCCTTCTCGACGGAGGGAGAGGAGGTCCCGGACACGTTCCGGCGAAGCGCGGGCGTGCGCGAACGGCAGGCCGTTCGACAGGGCGCCGCAGTGGTACGGACGGTTGACGTTCCGGCAGAGCGTCGACGTGGTGCGAGTGGTAGCCGCAGATCGGTCATGATGGACGCGATGACGAAGATCACGAGTGTGAGCCGCAGGAAGCGGAGTCAGCGGGTCCGGACAGGGCGTGCGGGGACCGCGCCGGGCCCGGTCGGGGTGGGTGTGGCAGGGGGAGGCTCGTGATCCGGGTGCTCATCGCCGACGATCAGGCGCTCCTGCGCGGCAGTTTCCGCTTGCTGATCGACTCGGAGGACGATCTCACCGTGGTCGGGGAGGCGGGCGACGGGCGGGAGGCGGTGGCGCTCACGCGTACGAAGTCACCCGACGTGGTGCTCATGGACGTCAGAATGCCCGAGATGGACGGCATCACCGCGGCCGGGCAGATCGCCGGGGACACTCGGGTGCTCATCCTGACCACGTTCGACCTCGATGAGTACGTATATTCCGCGCTGCGGGCGGGTGCCAGCGGATTCCTGCTCAAGGACGCGCCTCCGGACGACCTCCTGAAGGCGATCCGAGTGGTGGCGTCGGGTGAGACGCTGCTCGCGCCGACCGTCACCACCCGACTGATCGCGGAGTTCGTACGGCGGCCGGTCCGGCAGCCGTTTCACGGGCTCGACACGTTGACGGACCGGGAGCGCGAGGTGCTCACCCTCGTCGCCCACGGGCTGTCCAACGCCGAGCTCAGCGTGCAGCTCCAGGTGAGTCCCGGGACCGTGAAGACGCATATCGGCCGTCTGCTGGCCAAGCTCAACGCCCGCGACCGCGCCCAGCTCGTCATCGCCGCCTACGAGGCCCGCCTGGTCACGCCGCGTTAGCCGACCGCGCGCCGTGACCGCGGGCGTCGTCAGCGCTCCACCGCGCCGGCCCTCGCACCGGGCATGCGGGGAAGACATCGGGACCGGGCACGCTTGTCGTGGCCCGCGAACCCGGAGGTCCAGGAGGTTGAGGTGGGTGCGGCCGAGCGGGGACAGCCGGGCGGCGTCTCGTCCTTGACCGGATCGCCTTCAGCGCGCAGCCGGTCGACCGCAGCCGACAGATACAGTGGGATGTTCCGGGATGCGAGAGCCGCTCCGCCTGCCGACTCGGTACTGTACCTTCGCATGTCGGACACCGAGCTCGAGATCACCGTAGAACTGGTCCGCGACTTGCTGCAGGAGCAACATCCAGACCTTGCAGGGCTGGCTGTCCGCGAGGTGGCGGGCGGCTGGGGCAACCAGATGTGGCGCCTCGGGGACGAATTGGCCGTGCGCATGCAGCGTATGGACCCCACCCCGGAGCTCCAGCTCAAGGAGCGGCGGTGGCTGCCGGTGCTGGCCCCGCGTCTGCCGCTTCCGGTGCCGACCCCGGTGCGGTTCGGCGAACCGTCCGAGCGTTTCCCCAAGCATTGGACCGTGATGACGTGGGTTCCCGGCGAGCCGCTGGACCACGGCTCGATCAGCCGTGGCGTCCACGCGGCCGACACGCTGGCGGGCTTCCTCCGGGCGCTTCATGTGGAGGCGCCCGCCGAGGCCCCGGGCAGTCCGGACCTCGGCGCTCATCCCAAGAGGTGCACGAGTGGCTTCGAACGGTTCTTGCAGGCCATTGACCCTGACGCCGTCGGTGATGTCGGCGCTGTCCGGGCCGTGTGGGCCGATGCCGTCGCGGCTCCTGAGTGGGAGGGCCCGCCGGTGTGGGTGCACGGCGACCTTCATCCCGCGAATGTCGTCGTCTCGGACGGGACGCTCTCGGGCGTGATCGATTTCGGTGCCCTGTTCGCCGGTGATCCGGCGTGGGACCTCGCCGCCGCGTGGGTGCTGCTCCCCGCGGGCGCGGCCGGACGGTTCTTCGAGGCGTACGCGTACGCGGACGAGGCGGCGATCCGGCGCGCCCGCGGACTGGCCGCCATGAAGAGCCTTTTCCTGATGCTCATGGGGCAGAACGGAGATCGGGGCCTACCCGGCGGGAAACCGAACTGGGGACCTGCGGGCCGGGCGGCACTTGATCGTGTTCTGAAGGGCGTTTGACGCCCACTCCCTGACCGCGCTCGTGGCCGGCGTCGGTGCCGAGGTGACGCTGCTGCCGCCCGTAGGCCGCCGGCGCCACCGGACGCTGGTCGCCGCGCAGTAGCGCTTCGCGCCGTACCGAACCGCCTCAGCAGGGCTGGGCCGGAGGCGCCGACGATGACCGTGGCCATCCAACCGGTCAGCTGGTCGCGCAGCAGCACGCCGGCCACGGCCCCGATGACGACGCGGGTCAGCGCCACCATCGTGTCCGGATACACGTCGATATAGTCGAGCAGCCCCGGCAGTTCGCCCTTGCCGGAGGCGCGAACCAGCTGACGATCTTCCTGCCAGGCGTTCAGCTTCCCCCACAGCGCGACACCTTCGACGATCGCCCCGCCGGCCGCTCCTGCCCCATCGCGACAAACCAGTCCAGCATGGCCCGCCCCATCGTGCCTCGAATTCGGCTCGTTGCGGGGAGTGCCTCATCCGGAAATGCACCCCGGTGGCGTGGCCGGCCAACCGCGACGGGAACGTGTCGCTCGGGCCGAAGACTGAGCAAGAACCGCACTCTGCAGCAGCTTGGCCTGGGGCTTTGGGGCCTGGAGGCAGCCGATCTTCACTCAGTGCCGCGACCGGGCCGGGGCCGGGCGAAGCGGAGGCCATAGAAGTCGTACGGCGGCGAGCACAACCAGCGCTGCCCCCGCCGCGCCGGAGGCGACCGGTACTTCAGCGCCGCGCAACACCTTCAACCGGATGCTCGGCTGCCTGTTCCACTGCCTGCGGAAACACAAGCCGCATGACGAGCTCACCGCCTTCCCACCTCGTCCATCGGTGCGACTCGACCAAGCGTCCTGAGCGCCGGGCTGACGCCGGCCCTCGTCATCAATGCCGGGGCCGACGTGCTGCGGGACGAGGGCGAGGCGTACGCCGCCGCCAGGGTGTCCGGTGGAACCCTGGCGGCGGGGTCATCGGCTTATGGAGCCACGGTCAAGGTGAGGGTGGCTGTGTGGTCGAGGGCGACGCCGTCGCCCAGCACCGTGATCGCATAGGTTCCGGGCACGGTGCTCGCGCCGACCGTGAACGTCAGCGTGGAGGTGGCGCCGGTGGTGATGCTCGCCGGGCTGAAAGAGGCCGTCATGCCCGCCGGAAGCCCCTTGGCCTGCAGCGCGATCTGCTGCGGAGCGCCCGAGACGGTGGCGCTGGTGACGGTGACGCTCACCTGCCGGCCAGGCTGTACGGTCGCCGCAGCGGGGGCGACGTCGACCGAGAACTCGCATGTGTACGGCTCGCCGCCGTGGGCAGGCACGCGGACGGCGTTCCAGGCGGCTTTGACCGTGTTGTACTCCAGGCACGACCCGGGGAACAGAACCAGGGCCGCCTGCATCGAGGCTCGGCGGGCCGCGGTGTGCGACCAACTGGTGGTCTTGCGCAGCAGCGTGCCCATGTAGATCTGGCCGGCCTTGCGCGCGCCGATCCCGACGATGGTGGAGTAGTTGCAGGTCGGGCTGGGCGGCTGGCCGTTGGTCGGGTTGGTGCCCTCGGCCAGGAGGTAGAACCAGTGGTTCTGGACCCCGGCCCCGATCTGGGGAAACATCGGCGGCACCGCGCTGCTGAAGCAGTCGGGGTCACCGGGGATCAGCGACGGCTTGTACATGTAGCGGAGCGGGCCGCTTCCAACGATGTTGTTCTCCTCGCCGACGGTGTAGTCGGGCGGGTCGAAAGCGGCGGGCTGGTTGGCGTACTGCTCGGTCAGCGCGCCGAAGATGTCGCCGGTGGACTCGTTGAGTATGGCCTTCTCGTTGTCGCCGATGTCGAGTCCGGGCGTGGTGGCGAAGACGATGTGGCCGTACTCGTGCGCCACGACGTCCATCGAGGTGAGCTGGCGCTGGTTGTCGGAAGTGTGGCCGAAGGCGACGTAGGAGCCGGTCCAATAGGCGTTGACGTCGTTCAGGCCGACGCGGGCGGGGTAGCCGTCGCCGACGCCGTTGAAGCCGTCGCGTCCCAGCCAGGTCTTGAGCATGTCCCACTCGGTGTCGATCGCGTAGAGCACGTCGACGCAGGCCGTCTCGAAATTGGTGCCGGAGCCGTTGCCCCAGTTGTCGTCGGTCCCGGTGTAGGCCGAGCCGTTCTGGCCGCCGCAGCGCACGCCCCGCCGTACGGGGTCCACCATGGAGAAGGAGGTGCCGGTACCGGTGGTGCCGATGGTGACCGGGTTGCCGTTGTAGTAGCTGTTGCCCACCCCCGCCCTGACCTCGTCGGACTTCAAGGCGACCGCGCCGGTCAGCGCGTCGACGAAGACGTGCAGCTTGCTCTGCCTGCCTCCGACGGTGCCGTGCACGACCACCTCGTAGGCCAGCCGGCCGCGTCCTTGGGCCATGACCACCAGCCTGGGCGTGGTGACCGAGAAGACCTCGGGCAGCTGGCTCCTGGCCACCCGCACCGCGTCGGCGGCGCCGAGCCTGGGTGTGGTGGCCACGTCCAGGGCGCTGTCCTGGGAGACAGACGTGCTCAGGACCTCGCCGTCGGCGGTGCTGACCACGACAAAGTCGCCGCCGTGGACGGGCAGCCCCGCGTACGTGCGGGTGTAGGTCGTGTAGCGCAGGCCGCCCTGCCCTTCGATCAGGCCTTGGCGTACGTACGTGTCCTTGGGCGA
>NZ_BMRC01000029.1 GCF_014648435.1 Nonomuraea spiralis | reverse complement strand
GGGGGTGGGGAGGCGGCTTCCGGCCCTATGCGGGTGCCTGGGAGGGGGAAGGCGGTTCCTGGCCTTGCGCGGGTGCCAGAAAGCGGGGATGCAGCTTCCGGACCTGCGGAGGCGTCCGGGGGTGGGGAGGCGGTTTCTGGCTCTGTGTGGGGGGCTGCGGGTGGGGAGGTGGCCTTTGGGTCGGAGTGGGAGGGCCTGGGTGGGGAGGTGGGGACGGTGGAGGGGGTTCGGTGGTGTCATGACTTTGGGTTGGCCGTGCCTGGTTATCGGTGGTTTCTGGGGGTTGAGGCGCGGTTGCGGAAAGTGGCGCCGCGGGTGGGGTGGTTGAGCGGGCGGGTGGAGGCCGGCAGGTGCCTGGGGGCCGCGCGGTCGCCGGGCTGGCCGCCGCACCCGGTCGCGGCCGGGCTCAGGACGCCCTCCGCGCTGGTCGGGATGGGACGGCTGGACAGCCGTACGCCGTCCGCGGCCTGGGCGGCCGGGCAGCTCCCCGGTGCGCGGGTCCTGTGGCACGGTGACGGGCAGGGCGCGTACCTGGCGCAGGGCGTGAGCCGGCTGCGGGCGGCGTGCCTGCGGAGGAAGGTGCACGACTACCTGGTCAACGGTGTGCTGCCGAAGGCCGGCACGTTCTGCCAGGGCGAGCTGGCAGGGTGACCGGTGAGGTGAGCCGGCAGCGTGATCGGCGGGGTGACCGGTGAGGTGAGCCGGCGGGGTGGGCCGGTTGGGAGCAACCGCGGCGGGGGCAGCCGGTAGGGTGCTGGCGTGACGGTCGAACGGGCGGTGGCGTCGGACGCGGGCGAGATCCTCACCCTGCAGCGGGCGGCGTACGTGAGCGAGGCCCAGCTCTACGGCGACCCCTTCATCCCCCCGCTCGTGGAGTCGCTGGAGCAGATGCGCAAGGCCGTCGAGGCGGCCGTCGTGCTCAAGGCCGTCGAGGCGGGCCGGATCGTCGGCGCCGTACGCGGGCAGGTGGCCGGCACCACCTGCCTGGTCGGGCGGCTCGTGGTGGCCCCCGACCGGCAGGGCCAGGGGCTCGGCACGGCCCTGCTCGAAGCCCTGCACGAGCAGGTGCCGCAGGCGGAGGCGTTCGACCTGTTCACCGGCCACCTGTCGGAGGGCAACCTGCGGCTCTACCGGCGGCTCGGCTACCGGGAGACCCGCCGCGAGCGCATGGACGACCACCTGACCCTGATCCACCTGCGCCGCACCCTTCCCGGGGTGTGAACGCGCCTGGGATGACCGGTCACGCCGAGATGGGTAGTCTTTCCCGGTGCTGAAGATTGGGCTCACCGGCGGCATCGGATCGGGCAAGAGCGAGGTGTCCAGGCGGTTGTCGGCCAGGGGCGCCGTGGTGATCGACGCCGACAGGATCGCGCGTGAGGTGGTAGAGCCCGGCACCGTGGGGCTGGCCCGCGTGGTGGCCGCGTTCGGGGAGGGCGTGCTGCGTCCCGACGGCTCGCTGGACAGGGAGAAGCTGGGGTCGGTGGTCTTCGCCGACGCCGAGCGGCTGGCCGCGCTCAACGCGATCGTGCATCCGCTGGTGGGGGAGCGGGTGGCCGAGTTGCAGGGGCAGGCCGCCGACGACGCGATCCTGGTCTACGACGTGCCGCTGCTGGTGGAGAACAAGCTGGCCCCCATGTACGACGTGGTGATCGTCGTCGACGCGGCCGACGAGGTGCGCATCCGGCGACTGGCCGACCATCGGGGCATGTCCGGGGCCGACGCCAGGGCCCGCATCGCCGCCCAGGCGGGCCGGGACGAACGCCTGGCCGCCGCCGACCTGGTGATCCTCAACGAGGGGTCGCTCGACGACCTGGAGGCCCGGGTCGAGGAGGTCTGGGACGAGCTCGTCCGCCGCGCCGCCCGGGGGTAGTCAGAGCAGGTGGCGGGTCAGCTCGTACAGGCGGCGGGCGGCTTCGGGGTCGAGGGTCGGCAGCGACGGGTCCACGGGGGTGCGGCGGTCGTAGGCGAGCAGGCGGCCCGGCGGCGGGTCGGCCATGAGCTCGATGATCGGTTGGATACTGCGTTCCACGGGCTGGGCGAGGAGCCTGGCCAGCAGTCTGACGATCGTCCTGGTGGGCTGGGTGAGTGAGCCGGTGCCGCTGTCGGTGAAGCCGGGGTGGTGGAGCAGGAAGCGGGTGCGTCCGCCGGGGTGGGCGGCGGCGTACGCGACGCCGAGCAGGTCGGTGGCGCGGCCGGCCTGGAGCATGGCCTTGAGGCCGCTGTAGCCGTCCTTGAGGGTGAGGTCGTCCCAGTGGAGGCGGCCCTTGGTGATCCCGACGCCGCAGATGCTCACGATCATCGGTGAGCCGCCGCGCTCCAGCAGGTCCGTCAGGCCGTGGCTGAGCAGGAAGCGGCTGACGTAGTAGAGGGCGAAGGTGGCCTCGAAGCCGTCGGGGGTCTCGGTGCGCCGGGGGAAGTGGCGCAGCGCGGTGAGCACCAGGCCGTCGAGGGCGTCGTACCGGGCGCCGATCTCGTCGATCACCCGCCGGTTCGCCGCGACCGAGGTCAGGTCGGCCTGGACGAACGCCGCCCGCGAGGCGGCGCCGAGCCGGGCCGCGTCGTCGAGGAACCGCTGCCCGCGCCCGGGATCGCTGCCCACGACCGTCACCCGGTCGCCGACCCGCAGGTGGTGCAGGGCAAGCCCTCGCCCCATGCCGGAAGTGCCACCCGCCACGACATAAGTCCGCATATTTCGCCCCTTAAGTCATCGAACGCTGACTTGAGCGGCGCTAGCACACCCGTCCACTACGATGTCAACGATCGATGACTGGGGAGGAACCGTGCCGAAGAGGGACCGGGAGGCCACCCGCGCCCGCCTGCTGGAGACGGCCAGGCTGCGCTTCGCCCGCGAGGGCTACGACGCGACCAGCGTGCGCGACGTCGCCCGCGACGCGGGCGTGGACGCCACCTTGATCTTCCGCTACTTCGGCTCCAAGAAGCAGCTGTTCGACGAGGCCACGGCGACCGCGCCCGGCGGCCCCGACCTGCTGGCGGGCCCGCCGGAGGAACTGGTCGCCCGCATGGCGCGCGAGGTCGTCTTCCACGACTGGAGCACCTACGGCGGCGAGCACCCCCTGCTCGCCATGCTGCGCTCGTCGGCCCACGACGACACCAGGCAGCGCATCCGCGAAGAGGTGTGCGCCACCTACGTCCGCGCCCTGGAGGACCTGGCCGAGGGCGCCGACGCCGGGCTGCGGGCCGAGCTGCTCAGCGCCTGGCTGGTCGGCATCGGCATCCTGCGCTCGGTCGTCGGCACCCCGGCGCTGGCCGCCGCCGAGGCCGCCGACCTGGCCCCGTACGTCGAGACCGTGGCGAGCGGCCTGCTCGGCCGCCCGATGTCGGGCGAGGTCAGCACTCAGAACGGCGAGTCGAGCGGCACCTGACGCACCCCCGGCAGATACGGGTCGAGCTCGCCCAGCTCGAACCGTGACATCCCGATGACGTGCCAGAACTGCCCGCCCGGCTCGCCGTGCACCTTGTAGCGGCCGTCGGGCGTCAGGGCGGCCCACCCCTCGGGCAGCCCGAGCAGCGTCGCCCGTCGCTCGCCGTCCTCCCAGAGAATCACCACGCCGTCGTCGCCCGCGCTGGCCAGCAGGTCGGACGTGGGGCTGTAGGCCACCGACCACACCCGGCGCGCGTGGCCGGGAAGGGTGTGCAGCAGCCGCCCGGTCTCGGTCTCCCACACCCGTACGATCAGGTCGTCGCCCCCGGTGGCCAGGTGGCGGCCCGTGGCGTCGAAGGCCAGGCTCCACAGCCGGCCGTCGTGCCGGTCGAGCGTGTGCGCCAGGCGCGGCTGCCAGGGCTGGCCCGGGCGCAGCTCCCAGATCATCGCGCGGCCGTCGTTGCCGGCGCTGGCCAGGTAGCGGCCGTCGGGGGAGAAGGCCACCGAGTACACCCGGTCGGTGTGGCCCTCCAGCGTCGCCACCCGGCCGCCGGAGGCGACGTGCCACAGGCGGACGAGTTTGTCGTCGCAGCCGGTGGCCACGTAGTCGCCGTCGGGGCTGAAGGCGATCGAGCGCACCCGGCCCCGGTGGTCGACCAGGTCGACGGCCATGCGGCCGGTCGGGCGGTACCAGATCTTGACGCTGTCGTCGTCGTTGGCCGTGGCCAGCATGTCGCCGTCGGGGCTGAACGCCTCGGCCCAGACGTGGTCGGTCTCGGCGTTGAGCTCGCGCTCGTAGTCGCCGGTCGTGGCGTTCCAGAAGTGCACGCCGCCGTCGTTGCTGGAGGTGGCCAGCACCGGGCCTGCCGGGGAGAACAGGGCGGAGATCAGCCGGTCGGCGGTGCCGGTGAACTCCCGCAGCCGCCGCCCGGTGCGCGGCTCCCACACGCGGACGACGCCGTCGTTGCCGCTGGTGGCCAGCATCGAGCCGTCGGCGCTGAAGCGTACGGACGAGATCCGCCTGCCGTGGCCGCGCAGCACCCGCTGGCACTGCCCGGTGGAGGGGTCCCACAGGCGGACGGTGCCGTCGTTGCTGCTGGTGGCGAGTTGCTGGCCGTCGGGACGGAACGCGAACGGCCAGACCGAGCTGCGGTGCCCCGCCAGCTCGATGCGCTTCCCGCCACCCACCGGCTGCAGCCGGACCGTGCCACCGGAGTCGCCGCTGGCCACCGTACGGCCGTCGGGGCTGAAGGCCACCTGGTAGACGGCCGCGGTGTGGGCGGTGTGGACGCCGAGCGGCTCGCCGATCGCCTCCCACAGCCGTACGCTGCCGGCCGTGTCGCCGCTGGCCAGCATCGAGCCGTCGGGGGAGAAGGTGAGGCAGTAGACGCTGCCGGCGTGGCCGGTCAGCACGTGCAGGGGCGACCAGGTCGCGGTGTCCCAGAGCCGGATCGTGCCCGCCTCGTCGCCGGTGGCCAGCAGGGTGCCGTCAGGGCTGTGCACGGCCCGGTAGACGCTGCCGCGGTGGCCGTCGAGCGTGCCCGCCGGCTCGCCGGTGGACAGGTCCCACACCCGTACGACGCCCGCGGAGTCGCCGGTCACGAGCTGCGAGCGGCCGAAGGAGGCGGTGTAGACCGGCGCGCGGTGGCCCGGCAGCTCGTGCACGAGCCGCCCGCTCGCGGTCTCCCACACCCGTACGACGCCGTCGCCGCCGCCCGCGGCCACCAGGTCGCCGGAGGCGCTCAGGCGCACCGGCCACACGCCGTCGGGGTGGCCGGTCAGGGTACGCAGGCGGCGGCCGGTGAGCGTGTCCCAGAGCAGGACCGTTCCGTCGCTGGCGCCGGTGGCCAGCAGGTCGCCGGCGAAGGTGACGGCGTAGACGCGGCCGTGGTGGCCCTGGAGGGTGCGTACGGGCGAGCCGCCGGCGCACAGCAGCACACCGCCGTCCTCGTTGCCGATCGCCACGGTCGAGCCGTCGGGGCTGTAGGCGATGGGCTCGGGCAGGCGGGAGGTCTGGAAGTGGTAGCCGTACGGGACGCCGATCCCGGCGGGCGCGAACTCCACCTCCACCGGCTGGCCCGGCACCACCGCCGCGCCGGGCAGGTGGGGCAGCGTGCCGGTCACGTTGATCAGGGAGGCCCGGTGCCAGCGGGCGCCCTCGACCGCGACGTCGCTCAGGTCGACCTGGGCCAGGCGCGCTCCCGACAGGTCTGCGCCGGTCAGGTCGGCGCCGGTCAGGCGGGCGCCGTCGAGCCTGGCGCCCGCGAGGCTGGCGTCGCGCAGGACCGCCCTGGACAGGTCGGTGGCGACGAGGGTGGCCTCCGACAGGTCGGCGCCGGTCAGGTCGACCTCCTGGAGGTCGCGCGCCGACAGGTCCTCGCCCTTGAGGTTCGCGCCGCGCAGGTCGGCCTTGGCAGGGGTACGCAGCCTGGCCGAGATCTTGACCGCGTTCGCCCTGGACACGTCGTCGGCGGGCGGGTCGGCCACCCAGGCACGCAGGGCCCGTACGTCGGCCAGGTCGCACAGGAACTCCACCGTCAGCGCCGACAGCGGCCGCCGGGCCAGCGGGAGCGGGTTGTCCAGGGTGGCGGCGATGTGCCGGGCGATGAGCCATTCCATCACCGAGGCGTGGATGAACCCGAACATGCCCTCCTCGGTGCGTACCAGCAGGCTGCCCGAGCCCATCGCGTGCGCGGCGTGGGCGGGGGAGAGCTGGCCCGAGGCCAGGTCGGTCAGGGTCTCGCCGATCTCGGTCAGCTCGTCCACGCCGAGCAGGGTCTCGCCGCTGTCCCACAGGCGCAGCGCCAGCGCGGTCACCACCCGCCACAGCTCGCCGATGGTCAGCGCCCCCGGGGAGCCGGGGACCCGGGCCCGCCGTTCCTCGAAGGACAGCCAGCTGCTGAGGATCTCCTCGTACAGCAGGGCGGGGCTGAGGGTGTGCTGGGCGCCGGCGACCGTACGCAGGCGGTCGGCGTCGAGGTCGGCGATGAAGCTGAGCATGCGCGGGTTCTGGGCCAGCGCGAGCAGGTCCTTGATCTCGGCCATGAGCGACATGCGCGCGCCGGCCTCGACGCCGTCGTCGAACCTGTTGGCCAGGTAGGAGCGGATCTGGTCGTGCGTGAAGTCCTCGACGCTGAGCACCCGGCGCTGCGGCAGCACGCCCACCATCTCGCCGAGCGAGGTGAGCACCTGGCTGTGCGACTTGAAGTGCTGCGTACGGCTGGCCACCACGATCTTGGCCTTGTCCTCGGCGGCGGCGAGCAGGGTGGCCAGGTGATCGGCCGCCCGGTCGTAGGTCAGCCGGGTGACCAGCTCGTCGAACCCGTCGAACAGCAACACGATCCGGCCCTGCCGGAGCAGGTAGCGGAACGCCTTCAGGTCGATGAACTCCTCGCCGTGCCCGGCCAGGTGCGCGGCGACCAGGGCGTCGACCGAGTGCGCCTTGTCGAGGGCACGCAGCTCGATGAAGATCGGCGTCAGGTGCGGCAGCTCGATCGGGATGCGCCTGGCCAGCTCGCGCAGCGCGAACGTCTTGCCGTGGCCGAAGTCGCCGAGCATCAGCAGGAACCGGCCGTGGTCGGTGGCCAGCAGCCGCATCAGCTCGTCGGTCAGGCCCTGCCTGATCTGGTTGCCGGGCCGGTCGAGCTCGCGGTAGCGCTGGGGGACGTACAGGCCGGGCGGGTAACGGCGGTCGCCGGTGAGCCTGGTCGTCTGCTCGGCGACGTACCCCGACAGGTCGAGCAGGCCCTGGAACTCGGTGAAGCTGCGGATCCGCACACCCTTGCGCATGAGGTCGTCGCGGAGCGCGCGCGGGGCCGGCGGGCCCTGGTAGACCAGCTCGGCGGCCAGGTCGGCGGCGTGCGCGCGGCGGGCGAAATCCGTCGCGGCGGCCTCGGCCAGCTCGCCGACGTGCGCGCCGATCATGAGCTGGCGGACGAACCCGTCCTCGGGGTGGGTGACCACCAGGTGGTCGGGGAACCGGCGGATCCTGGCCCGCTCGTGCCGGGCCTCGCACACCTCGGTGATGCGGTCGAGCAGCAGCTCGACGGGGCTCGGCTCGCGTTCCTCCGGCTTGGGGGCGGGCGGCGGGGCGTCGGGGCTCTCGCCGGTGAACGTGGCCCGGACCGCCCGCCAGCCGTGCCGGGCGCGTACGGGCTTGTCGGCGTCGGGCGTCCAGGTGCGCATGCCGTCGGGCGTGATCTCGACCACCTGGTGGCGGCCGGAACGCGGGGCCACGACGGCGGCGAAGCCGGGCCTGGGCTCGGTCGCGTCACCGGCGCCGGACCCGTGGAAGAGCAGGTTGAGCCGGTGGGTGAGCAGCCGGTCGAACGTGGGCGCGTCGCGCAGCGCGGCCGGCGGATGGCCGATCGCGCCCAGCCGCAGCCAGGCGCTCTCCTCGTAGGGGCGCAGCCGCTCGGCGAACCACGCGGCCTGCGCCTCGCCCAGCTGCGCGTAGGCGTCGCGCTCCAGGTGGCTCATCGCCATCGTGGAGTTGAGCCCGGCCACGACCACCTTCAGGTCGGGCACCTCGAACAGGGTCCACGGCTGGCCGCCGTCGAACACCCGGTCGTCCAGGCCCTGGTAGACCTCGCGGAACAGGCCGGCGAAATGCCGCCACTTGGGCCAGTAGGGGGGCTGCGGGCTCACGTCGTCGGCCTCGCAGGTCATGAAGTACGCGCTGGCCGCGGCCTTGGTGACGTCGCGCGGGCCGGGCAGCAGCACCAGCCGGTGGGGCTCCAGCCCGATCAGCAGCCGCAGGTCGGTGACGAACTGCGTGGCCTGTCCGAACTGCCCGAGGGTGCCGGACTCGGTCAGGTCGCCGCTCACCACCATGAGGTCGGGGCGCGGCATGCCGCGGTCGTACATGGCGGTCAGGTCGGCCCAGATGCGGGCCTGCATGTCCTCAGGCGTGAACGGCTCGCCGGGGTCGGGCAGCGCCCTGCCGAACCGCGGCCCGCCGATGTGCAGGACGTTGACCGACTCGCGGCCCCGGCCGTCGCCGCCCGCGGGCGGGAACTTGGGGGCCGTGACCGGGGTGCGGCGGGCCCTGGCCAGGTCGCCGGGCGGGGGCAGCGTCGGGGCCGGGGGCGCGACCGTGCGCCCGGTGGGGAAGGCGGGGGCGGCCTCCGGCTTGGCCCGTCCGGCCATGGCCTCCTTGACCCGGCCCAGCAGCAGCGCCCTGGCCTGCCCCGAGTCGGTGACGCCGAGCAGGTCGACCCAGGTGATCGTGGACAGCAGCCCTTCGAGCTGGACGTCCTCCAGCCGGATCGTGACGAGCTTGTTGGAGGGGTTGTCGGGGTCGGCGCGCATCGCCGCCTGCCACTCCATGCGGCCGTAGCGGGAGGTCAGGTAGTTGCGCGAGAGCACGGCCACGACGAGCTGCGCCTCGCTGACCCCGCGGTCCATGAAGTCGATGAAGTTGGTCCCCGGCACGAAGTCCCACGCCTGGATCATGGTGCGGAAACCCGCGGCCTCCAGCTCCCAGGCGATCCAGGTCGCCCAGGCGGTGTCGGCGGGGGAGTAGCTGACGAAGATCTCGGTCGGCCTGCCGTCACGTGCCATCTGCTCAGTATCCACCGTGGAATCGGCCTTTTGGAGTCAGTGTGCGATCATCGTCGAGTGTGGCGGCGTCTCGGCGTGCTCGATCTGATCAGGATCGGGCTGCTTGCTCTCGGTCTGGTCTTCGTGGCGACCGGTCTGCTGCCGTGGCGCGACGCCGTCGAGAGCCTCGGTGACATCGGCCCCCTGCTGATCTTCCTGGTCGCCATCATCGTGCTGGCCGAGCTGACCAAGGAGGCGCAGGTCTTCGACGCCATCGCGGCCAGGATGGCGGTGCTCGGGCGCGGTAACTACACCGCGCTCTTCTTTCTTTGTACGGCCTTCGCGTCATTTGTCACGATATTTCTGAACCTCGACACCACCGCCGTCCTGCTCACCCCCGTCATGCTGGCCCTGGCGCCCCGGGCCCGCATCGCCGCCCTGCCGCTGGCGATGACCACCATCTGGCTGGCCAACACCGCGAGCCTGCTGCTGCCGGTCTCCAACCTCACCAACCTGCTCAGCATGAACAAGCTCGGCCTCGACGCCCAGGAGTTCGCCGCCCGCATGTGGGCCCCGCAGCTCGCCTCGATCGCGGTGACGATGGTGTTCCTGTGGGTGTTCTTCTGGCGCCGCGGCGAGCGCCGCGACCTGCGTTACACGCCGCCGGTGCTGGAGCCGGTGGCCGACCGGGTGCTGTTCGGCGCCGCCTCGGTGGGCTGCGTGTTGTTCATCGTCATGCTGCTGCTCAAGGCGCACGTGGCGATCGCCGCCACCGCCGCGGCCCTGCTGGTCGTGGCGGCCTTCCTGGTACGCGACCGGGCCCGGCTGACCTGGAGCCTGCTCCCCTGGCAGCTCGTCGTCTTCGTGACCGGCCTGTTCCTGGTCGTCCCCACGCTCAGCGCCCACGGGCTCGACGCGCTGATGACGTGGATGATCGGCACGGAGGGCGACCCCTACCGCACGGCCGCGGTCGGCGCGGGCCTGTCCAACGCGATCAACAACCTGCCCGCCTACCAGGCCATCGAGGGGGTCATCCCGGCGGCCGACCAGGACCGCCTGCTGGCCCTGCTGGCCGGCACGAACGTGGGCCCGGTGATCACGCCCTGGGCCTCGCTGGCCACGCTCCTGTGGTTCGAGTCGTGCCGCCGCCACGACGTCAGGGTCCCGCTCCGCCGCTTTCTGCTCACCGGCACCGGCCTGGCCGTCACCGGCCTGCTGGCCACGGTCTGGGCCCTGGTGACGTTCGGCTGACGGTCGCGGCTCAGCCGGGCAGGAGCGAGAGCAGCCCGGGGAGCGCGCGCGGGTGGGCGGCCACGAAGCTGCGGTCCTCGGCCGAGCCGTCGATGCTCTCCTCGAACGGCCCGCCGTCGAGCGCCCTGATCTCGATCCCGGCCTCCTGGGCCAGCAGCGCCCCGGCGGGCAGGTCGACCGCCTCGGCCCGGTAGCCGACGATGCCGTCGATGTCGCCGCGGGCCAGCATCGCCCACGACAACAACGGCGCCCACAGCTGCAGCACCCGCCGCGCGCCGAGCTCCAGCGCCGCCTTCAACGCCAGTACGGTGGCGTCGTCCCTGGTCACGGCGTAACCCTGGGTCCAGGCCAGCAGCGGGCCATGCGGACTGGCCGTGTACGGCGGCGCCAGCCGCGCCCCCGTGGACGCCACCGCGCCCCGCCCCCGGATGGCCGACCACGTCTGGGCCGTCACCGGATCGTGCACCACGCCCAGCATCGGACGCCCGCCCTGGCACAGCGCCACCCCCACCACGTACGTGGGCAGCCCGATGGCCACGTTGTTGGTGCCGTCGAGCGGGTCGACCAGCCACGTCCACTCGCCGCCCGCCGTGCCGATCAGGCCCGCCTCCTCGGCCACGATCGCGTGCGTGGGGAAGGCCGTCAGGATGCGCTCGACCAGCAGCTTCTCCGAGGCCAGGTCGAGATCGGTGACCACGTCCCCGGCGTCGCCCTTGGCCCGGATGCCGACGGCCCCGCGGGTGCCCGCCGCGAGCAGCGCCCCGGCGGCCTGTGCGGCCTCCACGGCCACAGAGCGAGCGTGATCCAGGTCCATCGGGCACCCCTCAGGTCAGGCGGGCGGTGATCAGGCGGACGGCCAGCGCCGTCTCCTCGGCGTTCAGGTGCTCCCTGGGCACGTGGTGGCCGCCCCCTCCGAGCGGGCCCAGCGACAGGTCGCGGCTGCCGGGCCGGCCGCGTCCGAGCGCGATCGTGGCCGCCTCCCCGCCCTCCGGCACCACGCTGCTGTGGAAACGGTCGGCCGACAGCGTGTAGGTGTCGCCCGGCCCGAACAGCTCCACCAGCCCGGTCGCGTGCCGCACGGTGCGGCCGGTGGGTGAGATCCGGTCGCCGTCCGCGCCGCTGACCACCTCGAACACCCGGTGCGTGGCGTCGGGGCCCGCGTCGGTGACCACCGCGTGCACGTTGCGCACCTGGCCGTAGAGCACGTGGCTGACCAGGTCCCAGCTGTGGCAGTGGATCTGCGAGGTGGTGCTCTCGGCGTGCTTGAGCGAGTCGGACCACAGGTGGAGGCATACCCCCTCGCCGCCCTCACGCTCCAGCGGCAGGCAGACGAACCCGAGCGGATGGCGTACGGCCTTGGGGCGCGCGGCCCCCGTCAGCACCCCGAGCGCCCACGACCTGGCCTGGCCGTCGCGGACCCGCTGGTAGACCGACCGGTAGCTCATGAGCCCTACTCACGTTACGTGTCGTCGGAGGGCCCCGGGACGGGTCTCGCCGTACGGATCGACGGCGCGCAGGGCCTTGCGCGCGATGTCGACGACGTCGCGGCCGTCGTAGGCCTTGGGAAGAGGCACCCCGATACGCCCGAACAGGTCCTGGACCTCCTCGATCGTGGGCTCGTCGCTGAGCGGCGCCTTCTTGTACATGTCCATCGGCACCCGCCGCGCCTGCTCGAAGCTGAGCCGCAGCTCGGTGTCGCAGTTCTCGTAGTAGAACGTGCCGGCCAGCGCGGTCATCGCCCGGTTGGGGTCCTCGACCGTCATGATCAGCCGGGTGGCCGACAGGTCCCAGCGGAACGTCGTCATCGACGCCGACAGGCCGACCTCGATGTCGAGCAGGCCGTAGCGCTGGCGGTACCAGAACGCGGCCAGGATCGTCGCGTACGACTCCTTCCTGACCCGGTCGGTCGTCCACGTCTCGCCGGTCGCGTCGGGGGAGTCCGACAGGGAACGCCGGTAGTGGGCGTACGTCTCGCACACCTCGACGTTGGACGGGTCGATCACCTCGACCCGGACCACGAGGTGCCGCTTCTCCCGGCGGGCGGCGGCCACGCACTCGGGCAGCGTGACCGCGCGCAGGTAGGTGCCGGTGCCGCCCTTGAAGCTCCACCGGGTGGTGTCCTTGCGCGCCTCGGCGTGCATCTGGGCGATCTCCTGCTTGCTGCCCAGCACCCTGACGAGCTGGAGCGCGTCGAGGGCCTTGCGGGTGCCGTGGACCAGCGCCTCGATCTCCTCCAGCCGCGACAGCCGTACGGGCAGCTGGGCCAGCGCGCCGGAGGTGATGGTCTCCTCGACCGGGGCCTGGCGCACCCGGTCGCGCAGTAGGGCGGTGGCCACCAGAGCCATGATGACCAGCGTCGCCGCGTTGACGAGCTGGGTCTGCACGTCGGTGGGCACGATCTTGTCCGGCATGATGCCGAGGACGCCGATCACCACGGCCAGTAACAGCGCGATGGCGCCGTCGGCGTTCTGGGCCGCCCAAGGAGCGACCCGCTTCAGCGCCGCCGTGAACCGTGCCATCGTTCGCCCCGCCGTTCGACGATCAGTCAATCCCCTAGGTCATCGTAACGACCGTCGGCATGCTACTTCCAGCTCACGGGAAGGAGGTATCTCCTACCCGGGAATGACATGACATCTCCCCCTGGCAGCTCAGGACCGGGACCTGACCAGGTTCGATACTGGAACGCACGGGGGTGGGGATGAAGGGGATCAGGGTGTTCTCGGCGGCGGCGCTGGCGCTGGTGCTGGTGGCCGTGCTGGCGTGTCCCGCGGTGCCCGCCGCGGCGCGGACGGTGGCCGACCGGCCGTCGCTGTGGGAGCAGTTCGTGCAGGTCGTGGCCCATCCGGACGACGACCTGCTGTTCATGAGCCCCGACCTGTACGGCGCCGTCCAGCAGGACCGCCCCACGGTGACCGTCTACCTGACCGCGGGCGAGGGCCAGGCCGGCTGGGACGACGACCGCGACCCGGTCGCCTACGCCCACGACCGCTCGGAGGGCCTGCGGGCCGCGTACGCCTTCCTGGCCGGGGCGCGCAACGTCTGGCGGACCCGGACGATCACGGCGGGCGGCGTCCCCGTACGTCTGGAGGAGCTGGCCGACCGGCCGGCGATCAGGCTCGCCTTCGCCGGGCTGCCCGACGGCGGCGACCCGCGCGCCGACGGCGGCCGCGACGCCCTGACCAGGTTGTGGGAGGGCCGCTCCTGCGTACGGCGCTTCGGCCAGGCAGGCGTGCCCGGCCAGGAAGGTGTGCCCGCTGAGGGAGGTGTGTCCGGGCCTGAGGGGCGTTGTGTGGCCAAGGGCGATGTCGTCGCCATGCTGAGTGCCCTTTATGCCCGGTTCCGTCCAACGGTGCTGCGTACGCTCGACCCCGAGCCGCCCCGGCGGCGCGGCCTGTGCGACCACCCCGACCACGTGGCCTCGGCGCGCTTCGCCCTGGCCGCCGCCCGCGGGCTGCGGCTGCGCGTGGTCTCCTACCGCGGCTACCCGATGACCGGCTGGGCCCCCAACGTCGTGGGGGCGCTGCGCGAGCTGAAGCGCCGGGTCTTCGGCGTCTACCTCGGCCACGACTACCGCGTCGGGCACACCTGGCGCTACCGGGCCTGGACCGAGCGCATGTACCGCGTCCCTGGCCCCTGAGCCGGGGTTCCACCCGGCCCAGGGGCCGCCTGCCGGAACCCTAGAACCAGCCCCGGCGGCGCGCCATCTGCTCCAGGCCGTGCTGCAACGCCTGCTCGGCCTGGCCCGGGTGGTCGTCGTAGCGCACGGTGAAGCGGTTGTAGGAGTCGTGGCTGGAGGTCAGGAAACCGCCGCGCTTGTCGGCCTCCAGGATGACGTCCATCTGCCGCGGCCCGGCGATGAACGTCAGCTCCAGCTCGTTGAAGTGCCGCCGCCACTGGCCGCCCGCGTAGTACTCGATCTCCTGGAAGAACGGCATCGTCGAGCCGTACAGCGTGCCGCGCTCCAGGTCGGCCTTCTTGAAGTGGAAGCCCATGCGGTCGAGGGCGGCGATGACGTGCTCCTGGGCCGGCAGCGGGCTGACGAACAGCGGGTCGAGGTCGCCCTTGTCGATCGCGCCCGCGAGGGCCAGCTCCGTCTGCACGCCGAGCCGCATGCCGTGCAGCGGGTGCCCGCCGATCGCGCTGATCGGCGTCTCCCACGGCATCATGATCTCGAACGGCTGCTGGTGCTGGGCGCCCGAGGCAAGCTGGAACGTCCCGGCCACCTGCTGGCGCAGGAAGCTGTAGGTCGTCTTGTACTCGTTGTCGCCGCTCTCGACCTCCACCACGGCGGTCAGGTCGATGTAGATGCCCTCGACCTTGTAGTCGGAGCCGCCGCCGCGGAAGTGCACGACGCCGCGCAGCGGCTCGCCGGGGCGCACGCCCGCGCCGGCCAGGACCGTGTCGACCTCGACGCCCGCGCCGAAGGCGGCCATCAATTTGCGGAACACCATGGGGTCTCTCCTATGCGGTGGGGGTCTGGCCGTTGCCGGCGACGGTTCCCTGGCCCGAGATGCGGGGGAGCAGCTGGGCCAGGATGAGGGTGGACAGAGCCGAGTCGGCCTGGCCCTGCTGGGTCCGTACGATCAGGGGCTGGGGGGCGTTCTCGGCGAGTTTGGCGCCCACGTCCAGGCGCTTGCGGGCCAGCTCGTACTGGAGCACGGCCCGGTTGTCACGGTACGACTCGGCCAGCCTGCGCAGGGCCTTGGCCTCGTTCTCGGCGGCGGTCAGGTCGGCCCTGCCGCGTGCCTCGATCTCCCACGTCACGCGCTGGGCTTCGGTCTCCTGCTCCTCCAGCATGCGCGCCACGTTCTTGCGCGCGGTGTTGTGGGCGGCCTTGACCTCGACCACGCGGGCGTCGCGGGTCTTCTTGGAACGCTCGATCTCCATGAGCAGCGTGTCGATGCGGCGCTTGCGGGTCAGCTCCCACTCGCGCTCGTAGGCCGACAGCTCCTTGGCGACCTTCTCGCGGGTGGCCAGGTGCTGCTGGTACTGGTCGGGCAGCTGGACGTCGGGGATGTTGGCGCCGGTGATACGCACGCCGTACCGGCCGAGCTGGCGGTTGAGCGCCTCCTGCATGTCGCCGACGTCGGAGCCGCGCAGGTCGTAGGCACGCTCGGTGTTGACGCGGCGGCTGCGCTGCCTGATCGCGTCCTGCACGGCGCTGGAGAGCACGAGGTCGAAGTTGCCCGCGCCGATCGTCCGGACGAACGCCACCGGGTCCACGATGCGGAACTTCAGGAAGAACTCGATCGACTTCAGCGGCACGTTCTCGGCCGTCGGGCAGGCCGAGATCGGCGCCGAGTACGGGATCTCGGTGGAGGTGTCGACGACCGCGTCCACCCGGTCCCACGGCAGCCACAGGTAGTGGCGGCCCGGCGGGAGCGTGCCGGTGATCGCGCCCCAGCGGCTGCGTACGCCGGTCGTGCCCTCCTCGATCTCGATGATCGCCTTGCGCCACATCGTGACCAGGGCCACGAACAGGAAGAACAGCGCGGCCAGCGCGGCGACCAGGGTCAGGTCGGTGAGCGCGGCCATGCCGGCGAAGTACAGGCCCAGGAAGACCAGCGCCATCCAGGCGAAGCCGCGCCGGTCCTTGGGGATCACGACCGGCACGAGCTGGCCCTGCTCGCCGCCGCGCAGGAGCTGGCGGATGTCGGACCAGGAGGCCAGCGACTCCTTGATCTTCGAGAACTCGCGGCTCATCGGACCTCATCCTCACTACGGTTGCCGGGCAGCAGGCGCTCGACCGTGCGTTCCAGGTCGTGGTCCGGCTCGGGCGTCGCCTGCGGCTCGGTCACGTCGGCGGCGGCCTTCTTCAGCAGGGCCGCGATCTCGTCCTCGCGGCTGCTGACGCGGGCGGCGATCTCGTCGAGCCGGCCGCGGATGGCGGCCATGTCCTCGGCGGAGAACAGCGCCGCGCCCTTGCCGCCCACGAGCTGCTGGGCCAGGGCCAGGAAGTCGATGTCGGTCTGCTCGCCCACCTGAACCACCTGCGGCAGCCGGGTGGCCACCGACTCCAGCTTGGTCAGCAGGTCCTGCTGGAAGCGGTAGTCGAGGATCTCGGGGGCCTCGGCGGCCGACAGCGCCCGGATGTCCAGGGCCTGGGCCTCCAGGAGCGCGGCGTTGGCGTTCGCCGTGGACTCGGCCTCGACCAGGCGCTGCCTGGCCTGGGCGGTGGCCTGGTGGCTGGCGCGTTCGAGCGCGGTGTCCATCCGGGCCTGGTATCCGGCGATCTCGGCCTGGATCGCGCTCAGCGTCTCCTGCAGCCCGGCCAGCTCCTTGACCAGGTCGCCCTCGTTCTGCTCCTTGCGGAGCTGGAGCTCGTACTCGTAGGTGTAGGCCTCCTTGGCCACCCGGACCATCTCGGGGGCGGCCAGGTCCATCCGGTACTCCTGGCTGGACGGCTCGGCGTGGGTGATGTTCACGTCGGTGAGCCGTACGGCCGGCAGGAACTGCTGGTTCAGGCTCTCCAGCATGCCGAGGGTGCTCTCGCCCACCAGGTCGTAGATGTCCTCGGCCCGCTGGGCGTAGATCAGGGAGCGGGTGACCTCGCTGATGGCGTTCTGCAGCTTGGACTGGAAGCCGCTGACCGAGCCGAGCACGAAGATGAACTCGGCCGGGTTCTCGATCCTGAACTGCAGGAACAGGTCGACGCTGGCCTTGACGCCCTGCTGGGTCGGCGCCTCCCTGATCGGGGCGTTGAACGGGTACTCGCGCGTGGTGTTGACGATGTAGCTGACCCGCTTCCACGGGTTGAACAGCGTCACCCGGCCCGGGTCGGCGATGTGCACCAGCTTGCCGAACTTGGTGATCAGCGCCTTGCAGCCCTCGGGCACCATCACCACGCTCCTGCGCCACCACAGGAACGCGGCGGCCAGGACCAGCACCACCCAGTAGTGGGGGCCGAAGAAGATCGCCGACCCTGGGACGATGCCGCCCAGGGCGCCGATCAGGCCGAGCACCACGAGGACGCCCAGCGGGATGACCACCTTGGCGGTGCCGCCCTTGGGGATCACCACCGGGGAGATGACGTGCATGCCGTTCTCGGCGAAGCTGCGGTTGACGATCTCGCCGGCCTCGTTCAGCGAGGCGGACCTGGCCTCGATCTGCGTGCCGACGGAGGCGCCTCCGTCTCGGGCGGCGGCGAAGTCGTGCGGGTTGAGCGCGAAGCCGGGGGCCTGGCCGGTGAGCTGGCCGCCGAACTGGCCCGCCTGGTCGGCGACCTGTCCCATGGCCTGGCTCATCGCCTGCCGCACGTCACCTCCTTGAGCGACCGCTTGGGCTATGCCCTGACCTGCCTGGATCAGTGCCTCTCGGGGTCGTGACATCGAACCTTCCTTTTCCGCTACAGGCGAATCCGACCGTATCGGGTGTGACTTACTGTTCGCTTGCAATGTGTCGTCATATGTCTAGTACGTCCCGTAGTAGACGTGCTATCGACAGAGCAGACCTGCTACATCGGCGATCACTGAACGCAGCGACGCACGCCGCCGGCCGGGACTCGTCCGCGTGGGGGCGGCGGCTGGGAGGATGGGAGGCGATGAGCGAGACCGTCTACAACCGCATCGCGCTGCTGCGCGCCGAACGCGGGATCACCCGCAGGCAGCTCGCCGACGCCCTGGGCGTCCACTACCAGACCGTCGGCTATTTGGAGCGGGGCGAGTACAGCCCGAGCCTTTACCTGGCGTTGCGGTTGGCCGCGTACTTCGAACTGCCGGTCGAGGTGGTCTTCTCCACCAGCCCGTTCCCCCGCATCGGGGAGCGTACGGCCTGACGGTTTCTGTCGGTGGCGCCGCCTACAGTGGCAGCATGCGTCCGGTCACAGATTTGCAGCGGAAGGTGGCGCCCTTCGAGGTCGTCACCGAGATGACTCCATCAGGCGACCAGCCCACGGCCATCGCCGAGCTGGAGCGCCGCGTCCAGGCCGGTGAGAAGGACAGCGTCCTGCTCGGCGCGACAGGCACCGGCAAGACGGCCTCGATCGCCTGGCTGATCGAGCGGCTGCAACGGCCCGCGCTGGTCATGCAGCCCAACAAGACGCTCGCCGCCCAGTTCGCCAACGAGCTGCGCGAGATGCTGCCCAACAACGCGGTCGAGTATTTCGTCTCCTACTACGACTACTACCAGCCTGAGGCGTACGTGCCGCAGAGCGACACGTACATCGAGAAGGACTCCTCGATCAACGACGAGGTCGAGCGGCTGCGCCACTCGGCCACCAACTCGCTGCTCACCCGCCGCGACACCATCGTCGTCGCCTCCGTCTCGTGCATCTACGGCCTGGGCACCCCGCAGGAATACGTCGACCGCATGGCCAGGCTGCGCGTCGGCATGGAGGTCGACCGCGACCAGCTCCTGCGCCGCCTGGTCGACATGCAGTACACGCGCAACGACCTGGCCTTCACCCGGGGCACGTTCCGGGTGCGCGGCGACACGATCGAGATCATCCCGAAGTACGAAGAGCTGGCCGTGCGCATCGAGATGTTCGGCGACGAGATCGAGAAGCTCGCCACCATGCACCCGCTGACCGGCGAGGTCATCACCGAGGACGACGAGCTCTACATCTTCCCCGCCTCCCACTACATCGCCGGTGAGGAGCGCATGGCGGCGGCCGTGGCCGGCATCGAGGCCGAGCTGGCCGCCCGGCTGTCGGAGCTGGAGCGGCAGGGCAAGCTGCTGGAGGCCCAGCGGTTGCGCATGCGCACGACGTACGACATCGAGATGATGCGCCAGATCGGCACCTGCTCCGGCATCGAGAACTACTCCCGCCACCTCGACGGCCGCGCCGCCGGCACCGCGCCCAACACGCTGCTCGACTACTTCCCCGAAGACTTCCTGCTGGTCCTCGACGAGTCCCACCAGACCGTCCCGCAGATCGGCGCCATGTACGAAGGCGACGCCTCGCGCAAGCGCACGCTGGTCGACCACGGGTTCCGGCTGCCGTCCGCGCTGGACAACCGGCCGCTGAAGTGGGAGGAGTTCCTGGAGCGCATCGGGCAGACGGTCTACCTGTCGGCCACGCCGGGGCCGTACGAGCTGGGGCGGGTCAAGGGCGACGTCGTCGAGCAGGTCATCCGGCCCACGGGCCTGGTCGACCCCGAGATCGTCGTCAAGCCCACCAAGGGGCAGATCGACGACCTGGTCCACGAGATCCGCGAGCGGGCCGACCGCGACGAGCGTGTCCTGGTCACGACGCTGACCAAGAAGATGTCCGAAGACCTGACCGACTATCTCCTCGAGCTCGGCATCCGGGTCCGCTACCTCCACAGCGAGGTCGACACCCTGCGCCGCATCGAGCTGCTGCGCGAGCTGCGCGTGGGCGAGTTCGACGTACTGGTCGGCATCAACCTGCTGCGCGAGGGCCTCGACCTGCCCGAGGTGTCGCTGGTGGCCATCCTCGACGCCGACAAGGAGGGCTTCCTGCGTTCGGAGACCTCCCTGATCCAGACGATCGGCCGTGCCGCCCGTAATGTGTCGGGCCAGGTCCACATGTACGCCGACAAGATCACGCCGTCGATGGAGCGGGCCATCGACGAGACCAACCGGCGCCGGGCCAAGCAGACGGCCTACAACGAGGCCAACGGCATCGACCCCCAGCCGCTGCGCAAGAAGATCGCCGACATCCTCGACTCCCTCCAGCGCGAGGACGCCGACACCGACAAGCTGCTCGGCGGCGGCCGCCAGCAGTCGCGCGGCAAGGCCCCGGTGCCCGGCTTCGCCGCCCGCCAGGCCGGCCAGCACGCCAAGGCCATCGCCGGCGAGATGCCGCGGGCGCAGATGGAGTCGCTGATCGAGTCGCTGACCGAGCAGATGCACCAGTCGGCCGCCGACCTGCAGTTCGAGGTGGCCGCGCGACTGCGTGACGAGATCAAGGAGCTCAAGCGCGAACTCCGCGACATGCGCGAGGCAGGCGTGAAGTAGCAGCAAAAGGAGCAGGAGCCGACGGCTGGTGAAAGCACACCCTCCCAACCTCGGCTCCAGCCCCGAGCCCGGCCTTTCGTCTCTCCAACGCCCCTACCGGCCGACACCAGGCGGTGTCCTTACCGTTCCGATCCTCCTCAAGCGTCGGTTGCGGGGCGCATCCCGTCGATGCCGAAGGACAGCAGGCGCTCGCCCTGTGCGGGCGAGGTCTGTTCCCCTGCCCAGGCGGCCGCGTTGATCAGGGCGTAAAGGTCTGAGGCGGTGACATCGGCGCACAAGGTTCCGGCGGCCTGCGCGCGATCGAGGAGCTGCTCGCCGGCGGTGAGCACCGCTTGGCAGGCGGCATGCAGTTGCGAGGTCTCATCCTCGATGCTGCGCATCAGCGAGGTCGCCAGCCCTCGATAGACCGTGGTGTGCGCCATCGCCGCTCGCGCCCAGATGGTCAACGCCTCGTCCGCGGACGGGTGATCGAGGAGATCGCGGGCTGTGTCGGACAACGTTCGCATGCGGTCGCGCAGCAACGCCTCCAGAAGAGCCTGCCGGGTGGGGAAGTGGCTGTAGAGAGTTCCGTTCGCCACTCCGGCGCGCCGGGCGATCTCCTCCAGTGAGGCTTCGACGCCCTGTTCAGCGAAGATCGTGGCCGCTTCGGCGAGCAGACGTTCGTAGTTGCGGCGCGCGTCAGCGCGCATCCTGCGCTGTGGCGGCGGATCGGCGGTCGTCATGAAGCGCTCCCGGATTGCCAAGTTGAGACTGTCTCAATATATTTCTTGAGACAGTCTCAGTTTACTCCGCCTCGAAAGGTCCCTGGTGAACACTGCCGACAGGCCCATCCTCGTGACCGGTGCGACCGGACGCCAAGGCGGCGCCACCGCCGCCCATCTTCTGGCCGCAGGCCGGCCGGTACGCGCCCTCGTCCGCGACCCGGACTCCCCAGCCGCCCGGACGCTGAGAGCCCAAGGCGCCGAACTGTACGCCGGGAACCTCGACGACCCCGGCTCACTCGCGGCGGCCGCCGCCGGCGCCCACGGCGTCTTCGGCGTCACGCCCGACGACGACGACGTCGAACGCGAGATCCGCCGTGGCCGTGATCTCGCCGACGTCGCGGCGGCAGCCGGCGTCTCCCACTTCGTGTTCGCCTCGGTCGGCGGGGCCGACCGAGGCACCGGCATCCCCTACTGGGAGAGCAAATGGCAGATCGAGCAGCACATACGGGCGCTCGGCCTGCCCGCGACGTTCCTGCGGCCGGTCCGATTCATGGAGAACCACGCCATTCCCGGACTGCCTCTCGGCGGCATCGTCGACGGCGAGCTCACGCACTTGTTCGCCCCGGAGACGCCGGTGCAGCTCATCGCCGCCACCGACATCGGCGCCTTGGCCTGCCTCGCTTTCACCCGCCCGCAGGAGTACGTCGGACAGGCGGTCGAGATCGCCGGCGATGAGCTGACCCCCGAACGGACTGTGGAACTCATCAGTCGCAGCCTCGGGCGCGAGATCACCTACCGGCAGGTCTCCATCGACGGCATCGGACTGGGTCAGGAGGCGAAGCGTGCTTTCGCTGACGAGCGCGGTCTGTGGCGAGCCGACATCGCGGCACTGCGCGAACGCCACCCTGGCCTGCTGAACTTCCAGGCATGGCTCCAACGCGGCGGGGCCGAACAGATCCAGGCCTTGTTCGGGACCCGCTAGCGCCGACCGTCGCGCCTTACGTCGTCCGAGCCGGCCGAAGCGCAGAGGTCAACTCACGCTGCGGCTCACTGTTCACCGATTCTTGGATAGCCGCTCAGAGCCGACCTTGGTCACAGATTGCGTGCATTGGAATACGGAATGTGTTCGTAGGGGTGCGGGCGCGTGGGGCCGGGCTTGTGGTCTGCGGGGGCCGGGCTCGTCGCTTGCGTGTTCGGGTGGCGTTCCGGTTTGCCGCGTGTGTCGCCGGGGCTGGGCGCTTGCCGTGTTCGGGTTTGCCGTCCGTGGGGGCGGGGCTGCTGACCTGCGGGAATGAAGGTGGGTTCCTGGGGCAGCGGTCCTGGTATGAACAAGTCGATCATCGGGGCGCTGGTCGGTGCGGCGGTGCTGGCCGCCGGCTGCGGCGGCGCCGTTCGGCAGCTCGACCAGTTCGCCGTCGAACCGTCACCGGCTCCCAGTATGGGAAGCCCGCCGGCCACAGGGACCATGTCCCCGTCGCCGGGCAGCTCGACCATGATGCCGGGGGCCGGACAGCTCAAGGAGGCCGCGAAGGTCGCCCTGGACGCGGTGCCCGGTTCCAAGCTCGTATCCATCGAGAGCGAGCAGAACGGCAAGCTCTGGGAGGTCAAGGTCGTCGGCTCGGACGGCACCGAACACGAGATGGACGTGCAGTCCGGCAAGGTCGTCAAGGGCCCGACAGCCAAGCAGGAGGACGCGCAGGTCAAGGCCAAGCGTCGTGATCTCGTCGCAGCCGCCAAGCTCGACTACGTGCAGGCAGCCGACAAGATCGTAGCCGCCGTGCCCGAGGGGCATGTCACCGAGCTCAAGCTCGGCACCGAGAACGGCAAGGGCGTCTGGGAAGCCGACGTGGTGACCCCGGACGGGACCAAGCACGAGGTGATGGTCGACGCCGCCACCGGCACAGTCACCAAGAAGAACGCCACTAGCTGAGCAAGGGGAGTTGGCCGCCTCCGACCGACGGACGGTCGGAGGCGGCCACCCGCCTGGCCGGCGGTCGGAGGTGGGCACCTACCTGACCATGGGCAGCCGCGGTTGGTCCGCGGCTGCCTCGCGGCCGGCTCGCGACTGCTGGGTCTGACCCTGAGCCGCGTGGCAACCCCAGCACCCGCGACCTCCGCCTCGGTCGCGGCCAGCCGCCGGGGGATGGCCCTTCTCGCCTCGATCGCGCTGGCTGCCGGGGAGTGGCCTTCCCACCTACGAGGCGAGGTGACCGAGGTGGGGTGGGAGCTCTACGGGTTGTAGAGTAAAGTCTTGATCGCGTTTTTTGTGGTCTGCGCCGGTGTGCGGCGGTTCGTTGAGCAGCAGAGAGAGCTCTTCCCTCATGACGACTCCCTTCCAGTGGCTGGCCGCCCGGGTCGGCTTCGAGCGCGGCGCCCTGCGGCTGGCCGCGAGCGCGGCGCTGGCGACCAGCCTGATGATCATCGTGACCGGCGGCGTCGTCCGGCTGACCGGGTCCGGGCTGGGCTGCGACGGATGGCCGCGCTGCTCCGACAACGGTTTCGCCGCCACTCCCGAGCTGGGGGTGCACGGCGCGATCGAGTTCTCCAACCGGGTGTTGTCCGGGGTCGTGTGCGTCGCCGTCGGCTGGCTCATCGTCGTCTCCCGGTTGCAGCGCCGCTCCGTGCCCGCGCTGACGCGGTGGGGGTGGGTGCAGTTCTGGATCGTCATCCTGAACGCGGTCGTCGGCGGGCTCACCGTGTGGGCTCGGCTGAGCCCGTACCTCGTCGCCGCGCACTTCCTGGCCGCCATGTTGTTCCTGACCGCCACCACGGTCGTCTGGCACAAGACCCGGCTGCTCGACCGTCCCGCACGGCCTCTCGCCGCGCCGGTGGGCCGCCTGCCGGTCGCGTTGCTCGCCACCGTGGCGGTGCTGGTCGTGTTCGGCACGATCGTCACCGGCACCGGACCGCACGCGGGCGACTCCTCCGACGTGCCGCGCATGCCGTTCAACTGGACGGTGATGACCTGGCTGCACGGGGCCGCCGCCACCCTCGCCTTCGGCCTCGCCGTCGCCTTGTGGCTCCGGACGCGGCGCGACCCGCGCTCGGCCGCGCACCGGCGTACGACGCTGTTCCTCGTCGCGCTCCTCGCCCAGGGGCTCGTCGGCCTGACGCAGGTCGCGACGGACCTCGCCGAGGTCGTCATCCTCGCCCACCTGCTCGGCTCGGCGTTCGTGTGGGTGGGCGCGGTACGCGTACTCCTCGACACCCGGACCCCGGCGGACGTGGGGGAGACGCAGCTCCGGCTGGTCCACGCGCTCCGCTAGCGGTACGGCCCCGCGCGGGCGCTCGGTGCCTGGCCCCCGCCCCTAGGTCGCGCGTGGTCATGTCCTGCCGGACTCCTTGCGGAGGAGGTCGGCGAGCGTGTCCGGGTCCGCGGCGGCCACGCCCTTGGCGGCGAACCAGGTGGCCACGTTGCGGGCGTCCCGGTCCAGGAACGACGGGCCCGCCGGGTGGGCGATCACGTCCACGATCTGCGGCAGGTCGATGATCACCAGCCGCCCTTCGTGCACCAGCAGGTTGTACGGCGACAGGTCCCCGTGCGCCAGCCCCTCCCCGGCCAAGGTCACCATGGCCTCCACGAGCTGCTTCCACAGGTCGTCGAGGCCGTCGGAGACCTGGGCCAGGCGCGGGGCGGCGTACCCGTCGGGGGTGCCGACGAACTCCTGAAGGATCTCCGTCCCCACGATCTGCACCGGGTACGGCACCGGCACCCCCAGCTCCCAGAGCCGGCAGAGCGCCTCGAACTCGGCGACGGCCCACTGCGCGGCGATCACCTGCTTGCCGAAGGCGGTGCGGTTGGCCATGGCCCGGTTCATCCGGCTCTCGCGGGCCCTGCGGCCCTCCAGGTAGCCGGAGTCCCGGTGGAACAGGCGGTGCTCGGACGAGCGGTAGCGCTTGGCGGCCAGAAGGCAGACCCGGTCGGTGCCGGGCACCCCTCGCGAGATCAGGTGGACGTCGGCCTCTTTGCCGGTCTTGAGCAGGCCGTGCTCGGTGTCGACGGCGGCCAGCTCGGTGACCAGCCAGTCGGGGTACGGCTTCGGGCCCTTCTCGGTGGGCGTGCTCTGGTCCCAGGTGGACCAGCGGTCGCCCTCGGGCGGGCCGTCATCGGTCTCAGGGGTGCTTTCGAGCCATTCGATGTCGTCGGCGTCGAGCGCGAACTTGCCACGGCTGCGGTGTTGCGAGTGCTTGGGCACGGTGGGATGTCTCCAGGTTTGAGGCCCACCGGCTCGCCGAGCGGATCAGGTCAGCGAACGCCTGGTGGGAAGGTCTGAGGGCGCGGAAAACGGCACGCGGGCAACGGTCGTCACGGTCTCAGCCTCCCTTCGCGTCGCTGCGATCAACGCGGCCGAGTATGCCGCGCCCGGCACGACCCCCGCAACCGAATAAGCGGTGGCCCGAAAATTGCCGTGCGACCCGATCTGACCACCTTGTACGGTGCGGACATGCGGCGATGCGAGATGTGCGGACACTGGGAGCCCGCCGGCGCGCCGGACTGCGAGCGCTGCGCCGGCCTGGTGGACGAGCTGGTCGAGGAGGGCTGGCACGCCTTCCTGCGCCAGGAGTTCGGCGACGTGGAGCCGCAGGACGAACGGCTCATCGCCCGCATGGTGGTGGACGAGCCCGACCGGCACCCCTGGCGGGTGGTGGACGCCGCCTACGACCGCCTGACGTGCGCCGAGTGCGGCGGCAGGCTGAGCCGCGGCCCGGCCGGATGTGCCCCCTGCGACCTGGCCAACGGGTTCCGCTACTCGGCCGTCGAGATCGACCGTCCCGGGGTCCCGCCCGGCAACGAGCACGCGCTGCGGGTCAACGTGGCCGTGACGCGCCGCCCGTACGGGATCTCGGCCTCGGAGGTGCTGGTGCGCCGGCTGTCGCTGCCGGTGCTGATCGAGGGCCGGCTGCCGACGACTGCCCAGGCCCAGGCCACCAAGGCGCTGGTCAGGAGGGGCGTCACTGAGGCGGAGCTGGCCGCGCTGATCTACGAGGGGTGGGGCCGGGCCTGATTTGCTGCTGCGTTCCTCGAAGGGTGAGCGTCTTCTTGCTGGTCCGTCGCTCTGAGTAGAGACATGTGCATGGCAGGAGGGCTGTGCCCATGCCGATGCGGGTCGCCGACGGCACCGCACTGACGACGACCGCCCCGTCCCGCAACAGTGCCTGCCACCAGAAATTCCTCCAACAGCGCGAGGACGATCCATCCCCACCGGTGCCTCCTGGCTCAGCAGACGGGGATGGGGTGCGTTCTTGTTGAAGAACGTCCGCGCCTCCGAGAAGACCGGCACGCGGCCGGAGCACGCCGACAAGGTCACTGTCGGTGCCCACGTTCAGTTGTCGGATCACGCCTTCGATACCGATCTTGGTGGTACGGAATCATCTGGAGAGGAAACTCCGTAGCCGACCCCGTTCCATGCAACCCATGTCCGGCCTGGCGGCATCTCCTCTGATGTGAAGCCATCTATCTGGGAGCCCCATGAGCCTCGATGAGGAGTACAGCGCCTATGTGAGGGGCCGGCTGTCCTGGTTGCGGAAGATCGCTTACGCGTTGTGCCAGGACTGGCACCGCGCGGACGACCTGGTACAGACAGCGATAACCCGGCTCTACGTCAAATGGCGAAAGGCGCGGGCGGCCGACGACCTCGACGCCTACGTACGGGTGATGCTGATCCGGGTCTTCCTCGCCGAACAGCGAAGGGGCTGGTTCTCGCGGGTACGACTGACGTCCGCGGTGTCCGACCGGCTGCTCGAAGGCGGCGACCGGGACATGGCAATGGATATCCATCGCGCCCTCACCGCCGTCCCTCCGCGCCAGCGCGCCACTCTCGTCCTGCGTTTTCATTGCGATCTGAGTGTGGAGCAGACCGCCCACATGTTGGGCTGCTCCAGCGGAACCGTCAAGAGCCAGACCGCCCGCGGCCTCGCCACCTTACGCGCGATGCTCGGCGAGCCGGAATCCCGTCTAGCACGTGCGGAGGAATGCTGATGGATGGCAAGCAGGTGTTCGACTCGTTGGCGCGCGAGGAGCAGCCGCCTACCGCCGTGGACGTGAACCATGCCATTGCGGCAGGACGCGCCATGCGCAGACGTCGTCGTGCGGCCGTCGCCGCGATCACGGCGGCGGGGACGGTCGCGGCCGTCGTCGCGGCCTGGACGGTCGGCCCGTGGCCGGGGCAGCGGGACGCCGTCGCTGTGCCCGCCGCGCCGGCCGCTACGGCCAAGCCGTCCGCCACAGCCACGCCACGGCCCACCTACAAGGGATTCGCGGAACTGAAGAAGAAGTATCCCCCCAAGGGAAAGATCGCCTCCGTGCCACCGCTTGTCATGTGGCTGAGCGACGCGCCCCGCAAGAAAGGGCCCGTCCTTTGCGAGAGCGGGCCGAACGGTAGCTCCTGCTCCGGATTTCCGCCACTCGCCGCCGACGAGTTCGCCCGCAGGCAGGGCAGGCTTCGCGGTGTAGACGTCTGGCTCGGTGTGTCGAAGGACGTCGTTCACGGGATGACGGCTGTCACAAAGGACGGGAGAAAGCTGCCGGGGAACCTCACACGAGGTGTCGGAGCGGGGCTCGGGGTGTGGGCCGTGGAGTATCCCTCCGGAGCCGACGTGCGGAAACTCGTCTTCACCGGCGCCAAGGGGGAGGTCCTGCAGCGAATCCCACTCTAGTGACGAGCCTGATGGTCCACCGACCATACGCCCTGAACGACGCTGCCCAAGACCGCCAGATCGAGATGGCACTCCTGCTTCTCCACGTCGAAAATCACCCGGAGAAAGATCTGGTAGTGCTTTGGCCTCGGGCAACGCGGCCGCTCGGAACGGCCGCAGGCCCTCCGTCGGGGCCGCGGAGGCGATCGTGTGGCGGCCCAGGCAGTCGAGGTGGGCGTCGCCCAGCGGGGGCAGCCGCGCCACGTCCTCGTCCTTGACCGGCACACCCTGGGCACGCAACTGGTTCACGATCGCCGACAGATACCGCGAGTCGATCTCAACCGAAATGATCTTGAAGGTTGGGCTCAGGCGGGTGATCGGCGCGCAGGGTCGCGGAGCGTGCGGCGAAGATTCTCGACCCGGGGTTCATCCAGGTGCCGGCAGGCGGCCTCGATGGTGCCGAACAGTTCTTCGACCAAAGGCGTCAGCGAGGCCCGGACCTCGCTGGTGCCCTCCCCCGCGAGCAGTCGGTGCCGGAACTCCCCGTCCAGCACCCGGTCGATGGCCGATGCGAGTGCCGCCACCAACCTCGGGCGTAGCGGATCTTCCTGCGGCGGCATGTCCTCGGCCAAGGTGGCGGCGAGAAGTTCTTCTCGCTCCCGGCGCAACTCCAGTTCCCTGCCGCGCAGTGCAGGGCTGGCGTCCATGGTCCGCTGGTACTCGACGCTCTGCACGAGCAGGCCGGCGACGTGATAGTCGCTGAGCAGCCGCAGGTAGCCGCGGGCCAGAGCCTGTGCGATCGATTCGTCGTCTCGCCGGCTCCTGATGGCCGCGCTCGGTGCTGCCACAAAGCTGTCGCGCTCCTGGAAGAAGAGGTCCTCCTTCGTCGGGAAGTGGTTGAAGACCGTCTGGACCGCCATGTCGGCCTCCCTGGCCACATCGGCGATGGTGACGGCGTCGAATCCCCGCGCGAGGAAGAGCCGCATCGCTGCCTCGCCGATGGCCTGCCGCGTCTGGTGCTTCTTGCGGTCCCGCCGACTCGTCATCTCGCTCATGGGCCAAGCGTACGAGCTCTTGCGGCGGTCGATACATAAATAGTGTGACTCTATTCGTGTATCGACAACGTCAATGTAGTCACTACACTCATGGCACGTCTCCAATCATCGTGAGAGGTAAGCGTGACGACATCGAAGCGACACTGGGCCCTGCCGCGCGTTCTCATCGCCCTGGTGGCGGTCGAGACCGCCCTGGGGGCGCTCCTGTTCGACCTGGTCCTCCATGACACGGCCCACGAGCACATGTACAACCCGGCCTGGCCCCCACACGCCAAGTTCCACGACGCGCAGTACATCGTCACGTCGCTGGCTCTCGGACTGCTCGCCCTGCTCTTGCTGGTCCGCCGCCATGGGGACACGCACTCCCGCCTGCTGTGGTCGGCAGGCATCGTGGCCGTACCGTGGGCCGGCATGTTCCCCGCGCTGCTGTTCCCCGGCACAGCCACGTACGACCCGGAATTCAAGGACGAAACCCAGTTCGTTCTCGGCTTGCACGGCCAGCTGTTCATGGCCGCCGTCACTTGCGCGGTCCTCGCCATCGCGGTGATCCTCGCCGTGACGCGCCGCCGCCAGGTCACGTCGTGAGGCTGTTCGTCTTCGGCGCGAGCGGTGGCCTCGGCGCGCGGTTGCTCGACCAGGCACTCGGCTCCGGCCACCGCGTCACCGCCGTAGCACGTACCCCCGAATCGATCCCCGGCCATGCCCGCCTGACGATCCTGTCGGGCAATGTGCTGGAACCTCATGGCTGGCGCCGGGTGCTCGCCGGCCACGACGCGGTGCTGTCGTGCCTCGGAAGCGCCGATCGACGTCCCACGACCGTCTACTCGCAAGGTATGACCGGCATCATCGCGGCCATGCGGGACAGCGGAGTGCGCCGACTGACCTGCGTCACCTCAGCCAGTCTCAGCCTGCCCCCGACCGCACCACTGAGCCGGCGACTGCTGATCGGCGGTGTGGTCCGGCCGCTGTACCGCCACCTCTACACCGATATGACCAAGATGGAGGACATAGTCACCACCAGCGACCTGGACTGGACCATCGTCCGACCGCCGAAGCTGACCGACGGCGAGCTCACCCGCGAGTACCGGACAGCCGCCAACCAGCACCTGCCACGCCCGCGTACCCTGTCACGTGCCGATCTCGCGCACTACATGCTCAACCATCTCGATGATCAGACGAGCTGGCGGTCCACCATCGAGATATCCCGCTGACCTACGCCCTGAGCATCATCACGCCGGCTCGTATCGCTCAAGGCGGCGGCGCAGCTGCCGGCCGGTGCTCGGCCCGCTCCTCGGCCTGTCCGCGGACGGTTGTGATGCCGCGCAGGTCGACCACCGCACGGTCCCGGCCACGGAGCAGGAACTTTGCGCGGAAGTGGTGCTGCCCGAGCTGGTGCGGCCCGGCATCCAACTCGTCCATCACCGGTTCGGGTCCGTGGTCGATCAGGACTGCTGGTGGGTGATGTCGACCATCCAGGTGATCCCGAACCGGTCCACGAGCGAGCCGGCCTCGTCCCCCCACGACTGCTTCTCCAAGGGCAACGTCACGGTGCCGCCGACGGACAGCCTCTCGAAGTAGCCCCGGAGTTGGACGTCGTCGCCGCCGAGGAAGATCGCAGCGTTGTTGCCCGGGGTGTGGGTCATCTCTTCCCGTACGTCCCAGCCCATCAGCGTGTAGCCGTCCGGGGTGCGGAGCGTGGCGTGCATGATCTTGTCGGCGGGTGCGTCCGGCGAGCCGAACTCGGCGTACGTGCCCATCTCCAGCTCTCCGCCCAAGACGTCGCGGTAGAACTCCATCGCCTGCCGGGCGTTCCCGTTGAAAGCGAGGCACGGGTTGAGTTGGGACCCCATCTGACGCTCCTTCGTGGTGAATTGCGAACGGCCAGGACCGCAGCAGCGGGCATGCGCGGATATCCGGACCTGGCAGTGACCGACCGCCGGGGTGCGGGCTCCCGCGGGAACTGCTCGCGCGCCTGAACCCGTTAAGCCTCCCAACGAATTACGACATCCTGTGTCGTGTATTGCCGTCAGGCTCTCCATTGCGCGCCGACCGGTTGGTTTCGATGGTCCGGCTGCTGCGGCAGGCGCGGTATCGGTCGTTCCCAGACATCGGGCGCGAGGAGTTGATCAAGTACTTCACGCCGACCTCGTGCGAGCACGCGTTCTTGGATGCGCCGGGTCGGGGCCGGAAGCGCGCTCGGGACTGGCCGTACAACTGTGCACGTTGGTGCGGTCAGCAGGTATGGCCCGCTCTGCCACAGGGGCGTTGACCACTCAGAGTGTCGAGCACCTGCCGGCGCGGCCCACGCGAGCGGCGCCGGTTCCTGGCCACGGTGGGTCGCCGCTCGACGGTTCAGGGGCTGGAACGGCGTGAGGAGCGCCGTTCCCCGATCCTGCTCGCGCTGGTCGCTTCGGAGCCGGGATCGTGTTGCCGCTCGTGATCGGCCACCTGCCGGCGCGCTTCGCGATGGGCCCGGCAGCCGGCGTTTGACACCCGTACGAGGCGCTGGACGGCGAGCCGACGCTTGGGGTGCTCAGCGTTCACGGCGGTGCTCCCAGGAACGGTGAGATGGCTTCAGAACAAGGCCACATCAGCTGAGCAGGGCGAAAGTGTCGGCGGTACCGGTCGGGTCGCTCCGGACTGAGACGTCCGGGGCGACCCGACCGGCCGCGCCCGTCTTAGCGGGAGCCTCACCTCAACCCGGCCTCCTGCGACCACGCCGACCAGCGCTGCGAGGTCGGAGAGGGCTCACGGGGACGGAAAGCCGCTCAGCAGTACTTGATGCCGCGGTAGGAACCGTCGTTCCAGCTCAGTAGGGCCATTTCGCCGTGATCGAGGTACACGCACGCCGGGTCGGGCCCGCTCTTCACGTCGATGGTGAATCCCCTGTTGAATTCCCAGCCGCAGTACATGATGATCGCCCATCCGGTGTTGCCCGACCACCCTCTGTCCAGCAGGCCCACATTGGCCCAGCCGCGGTCCGAACACTGGTCCAGGGCCGATGCGGAACCGGCCGACGCGGGACCGGCCCCGATGACTCCGGCCACGGCTGCGGCCGTGGTGAACGCCAAGCTCAGAGCGGCGATCTTGGTTTTGACGGTTGTCATGTTCATCTCCTTCGATTCGTGAACAGCCCATGTCGATGGGCGCTGTCAGGACAGCCTTGATCTGCGAGTTGAGGCGGAGACGGCTGAGATGGGGAGCCACGCGCATGGGGTGGCGGTCCACTCGTGGCGGGCGATCGGCACGCCGGATGGATGTCAGTGGTTACGCCGCGATCTACGCTCCGGGCTGTGATGAGCGTCGAGCGAGGGTGATCCCAGCGATGCCGGGACTGCGCTTCCAGATGGCTGAGAAGTTCTCCGAGCGTCGGGAGAAGAGGTGAACTTTCGCCTCAACTCTCGCATGATCGACCGCGTCACGTGTTAGGGCTGGGCGCACGTCTTGTTGCGACTGAACGCACGGACCAAACCTTGCGGGTCAACGGGGCCGCAGCCGAAGTGAGGTCCAGCGATGGCCTGCGCACCACCAACGCGGACTCCGCTGTTGCTCGGGCTCACGCGCCGGGGCGCTCGCGTGGCGGGCTGACCACCAAGACGCATCCGGCCCCAGGAGGCCCGCCGTAAGGCCAAGGGGTCGAAGGGGCCACGCGCCCGCTTTCGATCCCGCGCTCTACCGGCTGCGCGCCATGCCGTGGAATTCCGTGGCCGGAGAGGGCGACCGCCGCCGAGGCAGGGCACACCAGCCCGCGTTGACCTTCGAGTTGGTTGAAGCTCGATGATGGCCGGGTGCCGAACTCTGAGTTGATGCCGATCGGGGTCTTCGCCCAACATAGCGGTCTGACCTCGAGCGCTTTGCGGTTCTACGCCGACTCCGGCCTGCTTCCGCCCGCCAAGGTCGACCCCGTCTCGGGCTACCGCTACTACAGCGCCGACCAGGTGGCCCGGGCGCGCGAGCTTCGTCAGCTCCGCGAGATCGCCATGCCACTCACCGTTGTCGAGGCGGTCCTCGACGCCGAGCCCGATGAAGCGTCCCGGCTGATCGACGAGCACGTCACGATGGTTCTCGGGGACGCGGTGGCGGTACAGCAGAAGGCAGCCCTGATCAAGGCGTCGCTCGCGTCCGCACCAGGTCTGCGGGTTGCCGCGCTGAAGGGCCCCGTGCTGGCTGACGCGATCGAGCAGGTTCTGACCGCGACCGCATGCGATCCGTGGATGCCCGTACTACGAGGGCTGCGCGTGGAGGCGACCCATGAATCCGTCACACTGACCGCGACCGACCGCTACCGTCTCTCGACCCGGACCCTGGTCCCCGCCGAACCGGCGGCCGCGGCCTGGGCGGCCACGGTCGACGGTGACGAACTGCGAGCCGCAGTCGCCGAGCTGCGCCGTAGCGCGCTGGTGCGAGTCGAAGCGACGCCGTACGGAATCTGGCTGCGCATGGCGGACCGGGCGGACCGGCACTGTCGGCTGCTGACGGAGGAGTTCCCCGACCACCGGCTGATGCTCGCGTCGTTGTCCGAGGTCACGACCCGCGTGATGGCCACGAAGGATCTCCTCCTGCGAGCTCTCGAAGAGCATCCGGGCGCGCGGATCTCGCTGCGCGTGACCGATCACGGCTTGAACGTTCTGAGGACCGATGGCCGGAGCCCCGACCACCCGCTACCGGCCACCGTGACGGGCCGCAATCTCCAGATCTCCTTCGAGCTGACCACGCTCTATCCGGCCGTCAGCACCGCCATCGGCTCCGACGTACTGCTCGACCTGCGAGGACCCGACCAGCCCGTCACGATCCGCTCAGCCGACCGCGGCGACCTCACCACGTTGGCCATGCCCATCGAACCCGACCATTCCGCCTGAGACAGAGGACACCTACTTCCATGACCGACGCCTCCATCAGCCCCGACCCGACCATGGCAGCCATCGGCCAGGCCGTCGCAGAAGGACAGACCGGCGACACCGCCTCCGCTCGCCGAAAGCTCCTGGACCTCTGGTCCGTGATCGGTGTCACCGGCGACCCGCTGCACCGCTGCACCCTCGCCCACTACCTGGCAGACCTCTACGACGACCCCGCCACGGCCCTGGCCTGGGACATCCGGGCCTTGGACGCCGCCGACGCCGTGACCGAGCAGCGCGTCCAGGAGCATCATGCCGGTCTTCACGTCGCGGGCTTCTACCCGTCTCTGCACCTCAACCTTGCCGACAACTACCGCCGGCTGGCGTCGTTCGACGCCGCCACCGAACACATTGACGCGGCCAAGGAACATGCCCCCAACCTTCCCCAGGACGCCTACGGCGCCATGTTGCGTGCCGCCATCGAGCAGGTGGCCGAGGCCATCACCCGGCGGGACACCGCCAAGCGAGCCTCCGCCCACACCGCATGACGCACGTCCTCGGCCGGCACGCTCCTGCCCAAGGGCCAGACCGACGTTGTCCCTTCCGGGCGAAGTTGTCGGAAAGGGCGCCGGTAGACAACACGGCGCCGGTCGGTGTCGACCAGCCTGTTCAGCAAATGGCCGCATACACGTGCCGTCAACGTCGGCGCCGCCGACTCTCCGGCCACCTATGGCGAGTTGCCCTGCAGGTCCAGGTTGAATTCGTGTCTCCTCAGCTGGCAGAGGCGCAGGGACCGCTGCGGGAGGAAGCCGAGCATGCGGATGAGTGTCGAGAGGATCACCGTGTGGACCAGTTCGATGGGCATGAAACCGATGAAGGCCCATAGGGGTGATGTCGCGAGCAGCCACGTCGCGCACTGCCGCGCCAGGTAGCGCGAACCGAGCAAGTCGTCGCGTGCCCACCAGCGATAGGTGTAGGGCAGGCGCTTGTGGAACAGGCGATACAGCGCCCAGTGCCCCAGCGGCGGGCGTTCGCGCAGGCGCAGGGCGATACCGCCATGTACGACGTCGAGTGAGTCACGCAGGGTCGGCCTGGTTTGCTGCGGCTTGGCCAGGTCCAGCAGCGTGCCGATCAGCTCCTCGCCCCGCGTCTGCCGATATCGGAGCGGGTAGGCCCGCGCGAGGAGCCGGCAGTGGCGTTCGTAGGCATCCATGATCACCTCCCGGGCTGGAGTCGTGCGCCGAGGCGGTGCCGGCCGTCCACGACCTCTTCGCCGACCACACGGGCGAGCCCCGCTTCGGTGAGGCGGTCAAGCGCGCCATAGAGAGTGCCCGCCCCGAGGCGTACACGGTCCTCCGACAGCTCGCGTACGGCTTTGATCACGCCGTAACCGTGCAGTGGGCCGTCGGAAAGGGCCAGCAGCACGAGGTAGCTCTGTTCGCGTAGTGGCATATCCGAATCACCTGACCGGGGCGCCGCTTGCGGGAGAACCACAAACGGCCTTGTCGTGGCGCTCGCGGTTGGCCCGGGTGACAGTCGTGTCCAGGTGACCGGGCCGGCGATGCCCCGGGGCGGCGGCGAACGTGGTCGGGGGCTGGGTGGCCGCCGGCGGCCGGGGGCGGGCGCTTGGCCGGCTCAGGGGTCGGTCAGGAGTGGTCGTTGCGCTGTTGCATCGAGCGGCGGTAGAGCTCGTCGATCTGGTCCAGCGGGTCCGGCGGGCGGCGGCGGGCCTCGATCTCCAGCTCCGTCCGCGCGTGCAGGTCGTCGATGCCCGACGACGTGTGGTGCATCTGGTCGCCCAGGAGGTCGGCGCGGATGCGGGCGCACATGGCGGTCAGCTTGGCCTGGTGCCCGCGCAGCTGGTCGAGGGCGGCATGGTCGATGTACGGCGACACGCGGCGCTGCTGGGCGTACATGCCGAGCTGGCCGTCGTGCACGTCGGCCTGGGCCGACAGGTCGGCTATGAGCCGGGGCAGGTCGCCGAGACCCCACCCGCGCTGCTGGGCCTGCTCGACGGCCTGGCGGGTGAGGGCAACCTCGCGGCGCAGGTCGAGCCGGAGGCGTTCGACCTCGGCCGCGTCGCCGGTGCCCATGGCGTTGACGTGCGTGGTCAGCCGGGTGGTGGCCTGCCGGGCCTTCTTGGCGGCCTTCTTGCCCAGCTTGACCAGCAGGTAGACGCCCACGCCGGTCAGCAGCAGGAGGAACGCCAGGACGGCCAGCACGATGACAAGGAACTCGCTGATCTCCGCCACCTCCCGTGGATTCGTTGTCTAGAAGGATAGTTCGACGGGCGAGGGGTTCAACGCCCGGCGGGGATCGCGGGTTCCGCCGAGTGGGCCGAGCAAGCTCTTGATCGGGGACGCGGGCACGTGTTTCAGTGCTCATGTTCGGTCGTCTCGGATGAGGGGTACGCGTGCTCGACGGCAAGGTAGTGATCATCACGGGCGGTGCCAGGGGGATGGGGGCGGCCACGGCACGCAGGTGCGCGGCGGGCGGCGCCCGGGTCGTGCTGACCGACGTGCTCACCGAGGAGGGAACGGCCACCGCGAAGGAGGTCGGCGGCACGTTCGTCCCCCACGACGTGACGGATCCCGGGCAATGGGACACCGTGGTGGCCGCGGCCGTGGAGGCGTACGGGCGGCTCGACGGCCTCGTGAACAACGCGGGCATCGCCACCGCGCACACCATCGAACAGCAATCGCTGGACGACTTCGAGCGGGTGCTCCGGGTGAACCTGGTCGGTGTGTTCCTTGGGCTCAAGTCCGTGGTGGCCGCCATGCGGGCGTCCGGCGGCGGCGCCGTGGTGAACCTCTCCTCGGTCGCGGGGCTGACCGCGCTGCCCGGCACAGGCGGGTACGGTGCGTCCAAGTGGGGCGTACGCGGCCTGACCAAGATCGCGGCGCTGGAGTTCGCCCGCGACCGGATCAGGGTGAACTCGGTGCATCCCGGGATGATCGTCACCCCGATGACGACCGCGTTCGGAGCGGTCTCCGGCGAGGGCACGTTCCCGCTGGCCGCCGCCGGGCGGTGGGGCGAGCCCGAGGAGGTCGCCGAGGCCATCGTGTTCCTGCTGTCCGACGCGGCCTCGTACGTCACGGGCGCCGAACTGGCGATCGACGGCGGCTGGACGGCGGGCGAGACCGCGCTGCTCGGCCCGCCACCGGGCCGGGCCGCGGCCGCGCCGGAGGAGAAGGGGGCCGGAGATGGCCGTTGACGAGCCGACCCGCGCGGTCATCGACCTGATGAGCGAGTTCTTCCCCAAGGGGCAGGGGCCGTGGGACCCGGTCGAGGCGCGGCGGGTGCTGGCCTCGGTCCCGGCTCCCGAGCCGCTGCCCCTGGACCGGGTCGAGGAGCGCGACGCCGCGGGCGTGCCCGTACGCGTCTACTGGCCGCCGGAGACCGGGCCCGCGGACGACACACCGGCGGGGACGGCAGCGCGGCCCCTGGTCGTGTACTTCCACGGCGGCGGGTTCACGCTGGGGTCGCTGGACAGCCATGACGGCGTCTGCCGCCAGATCTGCGCGGGGGCCGGGGCGGTCGTGGTCGCCGCCGACTACCGGCTCGCGCCCGAGCACCCCTACCCGGCCGCCGTCGAGGACGCCCTCGCCGTCACGCGCTGGGCCGCCGAGCACGCGGACGCGCTCGGCGCCGATCCGGGGGCGCTGGTGGTGGCGGGCGACAGCGCGGGCGGCAACCTGGCCACCGTCACCTGCCTGCGGGCGCGGGAGGAGGGCGGGCCGCCGATCGTGCTGCAGGTGCTGGTCTACCCCGCCACGGACGCCACCCGCCACTGGCCCTCGTACGACCAGAACGGCGAGGGATATTTCCTGACCACGGCGCACATGCGGTGGTTCTGGGACTGCTACCAGCCCGACGAAGGGCGGCGCGGGGAGCCGTACGGCTCGCCTCTGGGCGCGGACGTGCGCGGGCTGCCGCCGGCGCTGGTGATCACGGCCGGGCACGACCCCCTGCGCGACGAGGGCGAGGCGTACGCCCGCCACCTGCGCCACTCCGGCGTCGAGACCGAGAGCATCCGGTACGAGGGCCTGTTCCACGGCTTCTTCGGCACGGGCCCGATCCTGCCCGCGGCCGGCGACGCCATGGACCGCGTGTGCGCCGCCATCCGCGCCCTCAAATAGCGCCCAAATAAAGGGAAATTTCATGCCACACGCCGAAATTTCGCCAACCATCAGGCTCTTCTACACCGACGACGGCTCCGGCGGCGGCCCGGACGACCCGCCGCTGCTGCTCGTGCACGGCTGGGGCGCCGACTCCCACCAGTGGTCCTGGCACATCGACGCCCTCGCCGCCCGCCACCGCGTCATCACCGTGGACCTGCGCGGCCACGGCTACTCCTCGGTCCCGGAGACCGGCAACACCCCGCGGGCGATGGCCGAGGACCTGAACGTGCTGCTCGACCGCCTCGACGTCCCCGAGGTGATCGCGGTGGGCCACTCGATGGGCGGCCAGGTCGTCTCCATCCTCGCGGTCGAGCACCCGGGGCGCGTACGGGCGCTCGTCACCCTCGACCCCGGCTACGGCATGGGCCAGGACCTCGCCGGGAGCTTCCCCGAGATGATCGCGGGCCTGCGCGGCGAGCACGCGCACGCCGTCGCCGAGGAGATCGACAGGTGGTGCACCACCTCCGCGACCCCCGCCGTCATCAGACGCTGGCACAAACGCCGCCTGTACGGCATGCCACCGCACGTGCTGGCCGAGGCGTTCGAGGCCATGTTCACCGCGCCCGGGGCCATCGGCGTGCGACCGGCCAGCGACGACCACCTGGCCCGCAGGGGTTGTCCGGCGTTGTCGATCTGGGCCGATCCCGGGCGCGCGGCCTGGGAGGAGGGGCTGCTCAAGCAGCCGGGCTCGAAGGTCGTGTGCTGGGAGGGCTCCGGCCACCGGCTGCACGAGGAGCGCCCGGCGGAGTTCGTGCGCCTGCTGGAGGGCTGGCTGAGGGCGCGCTGAAGGGGCCGGAGAAGAGGACATGATGAAGGGCCCGGCAGCGCGGACGCTGCTGCCGGGCCCTTCGTGTGAGCGCGCACAGGGGGTTGGGGGCCATGGCGCTCACACGTCTATGAGGGCAGCTCCACCCGGACGATCTCGCCCTTGCCGGGGGTGAAACCCTTGTTCGACACGTAGACCGAACCGTCGGTGGCGACCGCCATGCCCAGCGGCACGGTGAGCGTGCCCGGCTTGAGCAGTTCGGTGCGCTTGCCGTCGGCCTCGATGCGGTAGAGCGACGTACGCGGCTGGTGGTCGGAGGGCACCGGGCCGACCGAGCCGAGCACGAGCAGCCGTCCCGAGCCGTCGAAGGCGACGTCCACCGCGGTCGTGAAGCCCTTGACGGCGGTCTCCGCCTTCTTGCCGGCCAGCCTGAACACCCTGGCCACCCCTTCGGGCTGCGGGAACCCGGCGTGCTCGGCCACGTAATAGGAGCCGTCGGGGGCGGCCGCGATGCCCATGGGCACCGACTGCATCGGCACCTTGCTGCCCTTGGGCAGCTTCAGCATGGCCGGCGCCGCGACCTTGCGCGCGTGGAACACCGCCCGCAGCGTCACCTTGCCCGACGCGCTGACCTGGAGCACGTCGTTGGCGCCCACGTCCGTGACCAGCGCGCCGCCCTGTGGGGTCGGCACGACCGCGAACGGATACGAGTCGATCGTGCTGCCCTTGTCCTTCTTGTCGGGGTTGTGCTTGACCTCGAACGCGAGCAGGTCGCCCATGACGGACGACGTGCCGTCCTTGATCTTCAGCAGCGTCCCCAGGGTCCTGCCCTTCGGGCCGAGCTTGGCCCGCAGCTTGCCGTCGCCGCCCAAGCCGATGGGCACCAGCATGGAGCCGTCCGCGGCGAAGGCCACGTCGTGCGGGCCGGTGCCGAGCCCGTCGGAAGCGGTCGAGGGCAGGTCCTTGATCACGGTGGTCAGCTTGCCGTCGGCCAGCTTGGAGATCTTCCCGGTGAGGCCGAGGCAGACCTTGCTCGCCTCGCCGCCCGGCTCGGCGGGCACGGTCGCGCACTTGATCTTCCCGCCGGAACCGGACTCGGCGACGTAGAGAGCGCCGTCGGGGCCGAAGGTCAGGCCGCGCGGGCCGTCGAGCTTGGAGGCGACGACCGTGACGCTCGCCTGCGCGGACGCTGACGCCGGGACGGGCGCGACCGACGCGGCCAGGCCGAGAGCAGCGACTCCCCCCGTGATGATGACTCGCTTCATGGGAGATCACCGTAGGAGCGCGGGGCGGGGGAGCGGATCAGCCCGCAGGGTGAGGCGTACTCAGCCTGGCGGTGGATTTCGCCGGATCCTGCGCCGGGCGCGCAGGCGGCGTACGCGCCTGATCGTCCACCAGGCCAGCAGGACGAGCAGCAGCAGTACGACGATCACCAGCAGCGGCAGGAACACCGCGATCAGGCTCATGCCGAGCGAGCCGGCGTCCTCGGCGGTGCTCACGACGGGCGCGCCGACCCCCGCCGTGCCGGCGTTGATCACCGGGCGGGCCGTCGCCTTCAGTGTGTGCACGGCCAGCGCCATCGCGATGCCCAGCAGCCAGCCGGCCCACGGGTTCGCGGTCATCCAGGTCGAGTGGTCGATCTCGGCGGCGGCGTTGGTGGCGGAGAAGACCACGCCGCCCGAGGCCGGGCGCACCACGGTCTGGACGGCGTCGTTGACGCTGTCGACGGCCGGCACCTTGTCCAGGACGATCTCGGCGAGCAGCAGCACCGCGATGATCGCCAGCACGCCCCAGTTGGACAGCCAGGAGTAGCCGTCGGGCAGCTTCACCCTGTCGGTGAAGTTGGCCAGCACGCCCACGACCAGGAGCGGGATGTAGGCGTTCAGGCCGGCGGCGGTGGAGAGCCCGAGACCGGTCAGCGCGGCGAACATCCCCCTAGTCTGCCCCCGCCGCGGCCTCCATCACGCGGGCCAGGCCCGGCCGGGTGAACTCGGCCGCCGCACGCTCGTACTTCTCCATGCCCCAGGACCAGAAGTCGAAGTCGATCGTGTCGTTCGCGCCGTCCTGGATGGAGGCCCACAGGGTCCAGCCGTACTTGGACATGAGGCCGAGCAGGCGGGCGCGGGCGATCTTGTGGCGCAGGCGGCGGCCGTAGTAGGCGGTGACGAGTTCGTCCAGGTGGCCGGGTGGGAGGTCGGCCTCGCTCCAGAGGTTGCCGAGCTCGAAGCAGGGGTCGTTGTTGCCGGCGTACTCGTAGTCGATGAGGTGGAGGCGGTCGCCGCGGTCGACGATGTTGCCGGGGAGAAGATCGTTGTGGCAGGGGACGGTGGGCTCGGCGCGCACCGCCAGACATTTCCTGATTTCTGCGGCGGCGGGCATGAAATCCAGATATTTCGCCGGAAGTCGGAAACCTCGCTCCTGGACGATCCGCAGATACCCCCGCTGCACCTCGAACATGTCGAAGTCCCGGACGAAACGCGGCCCCGCGTGCAGCCGCCGGCAGACCTCCGCCACCCTCGGCAGGTTCGCCGGCTCCCACAGATCGGCCTCGGTGAACGTCCGGCCCGGCAGGAACCCGATCACCAGCACGCCCGCGTCCGGCAGGTAGCCGTGCACCGGCGCCCCCACCCCGGCCCGCGCGGCGGCGATCGAGTCGGCGTGCTCGGCGTCCTTGTCGATGCGCAGCAGGGCGCCGTCGCTGGCGGTCACCCGTACGACGTAGGCCCCGTCGGGGGTGGTGACCTTGTAGTTGCGGTTGGTCATTCCGCCGGGCAGCTCCTCGACGGAGCGCGGCAGGCCGGACAGCAGCGGGATGCGGTCGAGAACCTGGGCGAGAGCCATGGTCGATGCTAGCTCCGCCGTCCTAAACGGTCTAGACCTTTTACGGTACGGAGGTTAGCCTCGCGACCATGAGCGACTCGGCCCGCATCGTGATCATCGGCGGCGGGGTGGGCGGCGCGTCCGTCGCCTACCACCTCACCCGGCTCGGCGAACGCGACGTCGTCCTGCTGGAGCGGGACGAGCTCACCAGCGGCTCCACCTTCCACTCGGCGGGCCTGGTCGGCCAGCTCCGCTCCGACCCCACGCTGACCCGGATGAACCAGTACTCCGTCGAGCTCTACCGCACCCTCGACGCCGGGTGGACCGAGTGCGGCGGGATCAAGCTGGCCTCGACGCCGGAGCGGATGGCCGAGATCCGCCGCCAGATCGGCTGGGCCAGGACGTTCGGGCTGCCGCTGGAGGAGATCTCGGTCGCCGAGGCGGTGGATTTGTTCCCGCTGATGGACCCGGCGGGGGTGGTGGGGGCGGCGTACCTGCCGACCGACGGCCAGATCGACCCCTCGATGCTCTGTTACGCGCTGGCGACCCGGGCCCGCGAGGGCGGCGTACGGGTGCGCACCCGTACGCGCGTGCTCGGCATCGACGTCGAACGCGGGCGCGTCACCGGCGTACGGACCGACCAGGGGGACATCGCCTGCGAGGTCGTGGTCAACTGCGGCGGCATGTTCGCCGCCGAGATCGGCCGCATGGCCGGCGTGCGCATCCCGATCGTGCCGATGTCCCACCAGTACGTCGTCACCGACGCCTGCCACGACCACCCCGTCCTGCCCACGCTGCGCGACCCCGACCTGCTCGTCTACTACCGGCAGGAGGTGCGCGGCCTGGTCATGGGCGGCTACGAGCGCACCTGCGCCCCCTGGACCGCCTCCGAGACCTCCTACGACGCCGTGCCGGCCGGCTTCAACGGCAAGCTGCTGCCCGAGGACTGGCCCCGGTTCGAGGAGATCTCCGCCAACTCCAGGATCAGGGTGCCCGCGACGGCCGACGTCGGCATCCGCAAGCTGATCAACGGGCCGGAGGCGTTCACCCCGGACAACGAGTTCTGCCTGGGGGAGACCGAGGTGGGCGGGTTCTTCGTGGCGGCCGGGTTCTGCGCCCACGGCATCGCGGGCGCGGGCGGCATCGGGAAGGTCATGGCCGAGTGGATCGTCGAGGGCGAGCCCGGCATGGACGTCCACCACATGGACGTCCGCCGCTTCGGCCGCCGGTACCGGTCGCCGTCGTACACGGTCAAGCGCTCGGTCGAGAACTACGAGACGTACTACGACATCCGCTACCCGGGTCACGAGCGCGCGGCCGGGCGCCCGCTGCGGGTCTCGCCCGCCTACGCCTGGCACGCCGCCCACGGCGCCGTCTTCGGCGAGAAGGCGGGCTGGGAACGGGTCAACCACTACTCCGCCGCCCCCGCGGACGAGGACGAACGCCCCCGCGGCTGGGCCGGACGGCTGTGGTCGCCCGCCGTGGGAGCCGAGCACCGCGCCACGCGCACCGCGGCCGGGCTGTTCGACGAGAGCTCGTTCGCCAAGATCGAGGTCACCGGGCCCGGCGCCGCCGACCTGCTGGAGTGGGTGTGCGACAACCGCGTCGCCCGCCAGGTGGGCGCCGTCACCTACACCCAGGCGCTGAACCGGCGCGGCGGCATCGAGTGCGACTTCACCGTCACCAGGCGCGGCGAGCAGGAGTTCCTGATCGTCACCGGCACCGCGTCCGGCTCCCGCGACCTCGCCTGGCTGCGCAGGCAGGCCGCGCTCACCGGGTCGGCCGCCCGGATCGCCGACGTCACCGGCCAGTACGCCTGCTTCGCCCTGTGGGGCCCGAAGGCCCGCGACATCCTGTCCGGGCTGACCCCGGACCCGCTGGACTTCCCGTTCATGTCGGCGCGCGAGCTCACTGTGGGCGACGTGCCCGCGCTGGCGCTGCGGGTGACGTTCGTGGGGGAGGCGGGCTGGGAGCTGTACTGCTCCAGCGAGTACGGCCGCGCGCTGTGGGAGACGCTGTGGCGGGCCGGCGAGCCGCACGGCCTGGCCGCGGGCGGCTACCGGGCCATCGACAGCCTGCGGCTGGAGAAGGGCTACCGGGTGTGGGGGGCCGACATCGGCCCCGAGACGACGCCGTACGAGGCCGGGCTCGGGTTCTGCGTCAAGCCCGGCAAGGACTTCCTCGGCCGGGACGCCCTCGACCCCGACCCGGCCCGCCGCCTGCGCTGCCTCGTCCTGTCCGACCCCCGGGCGGTCGCCCTCGGCAACGAGCCCGTACGGGTGGACGGGCAGGTCGTGGCCCGCGTCACCTCCGGCGGCTACGGCTACACGGTCAAGGAGTCGATCGCGTACGCGTACCTGCCGGTCGGGCCGGGGGCGGCGGTCGAGGTCGAGGTCGAGGGGGAGTGGGTGCCGGGCGTCGTCGTCAGGGAGCCGCGGTACGACCCGGCGGGCTCGCGGGTGCGGTGACGCCGCTGCGCACCGACAGGCGTACGCGGTCGGGGCGGAACAGGTCGCGGGCGTACTCGACCGGGGTGCCGTCGGCGGCGTAGGCCGTGCGCTCGATCCGCATGAGCGGCGCGCCCGCCGCGATGCCCAGTTCGGCGGCCTCCTCCGGACCGGCGATCACGGGGTCGAGGTGCTCGACGGCGGTCCGCGGCTCCAGGTCGTAGCGGGTGGCGAGCAGGGCGTAGAGGGAGCCGCCGAGATCCTCGCCGAGGAACCCGGGCAGGGCGGGGAAGAAGGAACGTTCGAGCGCCACCGGCGAACGGCCCGCCGAGCGCACCCGGGCCACCTCGTGCACCGGCTCGCCCGGCGCGGCCCCGAGCGCGGCGGCCACCGCGGCGGACGCGGGCACGGTGGCGGCCGTCAGGATCCTCGCCTCGGCCCGCAGGTGGGCCCGGCGCATCTGCTCGGTGAAGCCGGCCAGGCCGGTCAGGTCGCACTCGATGCGCGGCTCGGCCACGAACGCGCCGCCCGACCTGCCGGGGAGCCTGATCAGCACGCCGTCGTGTTCGAGGGTGGCCAGAGCCTGGCGCAGGGTCATCCGGCTCACGCCGAGGCGCGCGGCCAGCTCCCGTTCGCCGGGCAGGCGGTCGCCCGGGGTCATCTCGCCGGAGGAGATGGCCTCCAGCAACCACTTCTCGATCTGCGTGTGCGCGGGAACTCCGGTGCCACGCTCCAGCTCAGGCGGTGTCCCGACCACACGCGCATGGTAACCCGTGGGCGGGTGGACGCCGTGACCGGGCCGGTCAGGAGGAGGTGAGGCCGTTCAGGCGCTCGACGGCGGCGGCGAACTCGCTGATCATCTCGTACACCACGTCACGGGCCGGCCTGACCCGGTCGAGCTGGCCCACCACCTGCCCCACGTAATAGCTGACCAGCTCCAGGGCCCCGGCGTCGCCGCGGTCGGCCGCCACGCCGATGCGGGCCATCGCGCCCTCGGCCAGCAGCAGTTGCAGCGGCATGCCCAGCGGCCCCGGGCTCTCCTGGCCGGAGTCCCACTCCTCGGTCCAGGCCGACCTGAGCTGCCGCGCCGGCTTGCCCGTACGGGACCTGGACCGCACGGTGTCCAGCGACGAGGCGGCCAGCAGCTTGCGCCGCAGCGCCGGGGACGTCTCCGCCTCCTCGGTCGTCAGCCACACCGAGCCGCACCACACGCCCTCGGCCCCGAGCGCCATGGCCGCGGCCATCTGCCGCCCGGAGGCGATGCCGCCCGCGGCCAGCACCGGCACCGGCGCGACCGCGTCCACCACCTGCGGGACGAGCACCATCGTGGAGATCTCGCCGGTGTGCCCGCCCGCCTCGGTGCCCTGGGCCACGACGATGTCCGCGCCCGCGGCCACCTGCCTGCGGGCGTGCTCGACGGTGCCGACCAGCGCCGCCACCGGCACGCCCGCCTCCCTGGCCTCGGCGACCATCTCCGGCGGCGGCGGGCCGAGCGCGCTGGCGATGAGCCCGATCGGGTGCTGGAGCGCCACGTCGATCAGCGCGGTTGCCCCCGGGCCGGTCACCCGCCTGCCGAACTCGTCGGCCACGGCGGTCAGCGGTTGCGGCGGCGCGTTCACGCCGTACTTGGCCAGCAGGTGGGTGACGAAGTCGCGGTGGCGGTCGGGTACGAAGTCCAGCAGATGGGCCCGCAGGTCCAGCGCCGAGGCGTCGATCCGGCCCGGGACCAGCACGTCCACCCCGTACGGCCGCCCGCCCACCCGTTCGTCGATCCACGTCAGCTCGGCGTCGAGCCGCTCCGGCGAGTACGCGACGGCCCCCAGCACCCCGAACCCGCCCGCGTTCGTGACCGCGGCCACCACGTCGCGGCAGTGGCTGAAGGCGAACAACGGGAACTCGACGCCCAGGCGCTCACAGATGGCGGTCCGCATGCACCGACGCTAACCTCCAGAAGCTTGTTCGGTCCATCCCGTTCTCAGGACGGGCCGGTCTGCCCGTCGAGCGCCAGGGCGATCCCGGCGGCCGACTCCGGGGGGCCGCCGGGAGCGTGCCAGCCCAGCTCGGGCGTGTACCCGCGGATGCGCTTGGCGGGCACGCCTGCGACCACGCTGTGGTCGGGGAACTCGCCGCGCACCACCGCGCCCGCCGCCACCACGCACTGCCGTCCCAGCACCGTGCCCGGCAGGATGATCGCCCCCGTGCCGAGCCACGAGCCCGCCCCGATCGAGACCGGGCTGTTACGCGGCCACTGCCTGCCGATCGGCGTCTCGGGGTCGTCGTAGACGTGGTTCTGGTCGGTGATGTAGACGTACGGGCCGGTGAAGACGTGCTCGCCGATGTCGATCGACTGGTGGGCCACGATGTGCGAGCCCCGGCCGATCGAGCACGAGCCGCCGATCCGCAGGATCGACCCGGGGCCGAGATCGACGCCGGGCCACATGCCGCAGGAGATGGACACCCGTTCGCCGATCAGCGTGTGGTCGCCGATCTCGATCCACTGCTCGCCGAAGATCGCCCCGGGTGGGAAGGCGATGCTCACTCCGTCGCCGATCCGGCGGAATCGAAATCCCGCGGTGGAGGCCGGGGAGATCGCCCCGGCGGAGCGGATCGCCGCGTAGGCACGGTGAATCAGCGTGCCCATGGCCCGCCGTACGAGTGACATAGGGACCAAAGTTACCGCTAGGTCATGTCGTTCGGGCATGTGAGGGGCGTTGTTTGATATCCTGAGAGCCCGTGGACACTTCGGCCACACCTCGAGCCACGGGAGCCCCTTTGCGCAGCGCATCGCAAACCAAGCATCTGTTCGTCACCGGCGGTGTCGCCTCCAGTCTCGGCAAGGGGCTCACGGCCTCCAGCCTCGGCCGCCTGCTCAAGGGTCGCGGTCTGAGGGTCACCATGCAGAAGCTCGACCCTTACCTCAACGTCGACCCCGGCACGATGAACCCGTTCCAGCACGGAGAGGTGTTCGTCACCGACGACGGCGCCGAGACCGACCTCGACGTCGGCCACTACGAGCGTTTCCTCGACACCGACCTGCACGGCTCGGCCAACGTCACCACCGGGCAGATCTACTCCAACGTCATCGCCAAGGAACGGCGGGGCGAATACCTGGGCGACACCGTCCAGGTCATCCCGCACATCACCAACGAGATCAAGGACCGCATCCGCGGCATGGCCGGTCCCGACGTCGACATCGTGATCACCGAGGTCGGCGGCACGGTCGGCGACATCGAGTCGCTGCCGTTCCTGGAGGCCGTCCGCCAGATCAGGCACGAGGTCGGCCGCGACAACGTCTTCTTCCTGCACGTGTCGCTGCTGCCCTACATCGGCCCGTCCGGCGAGCTGAAGACCAAGCCCACCCAGCACAGCGTGGCCGCGCTGCGCAGCATCGGCATCCAGCCCGACGCGATCGTCCTGCGCTCGGACCGGCCCGTGCAGACGGCGATCAAGCGCAAGATCAGTCTCATGTGCGACGTCGACGAGGACGCCGTCGTCTCCGCCGTCGACGCCGCCTCCATCTACGACATCCCCAAGGTGCTCCACGCCGAGGGCCTCGACGCCTACGTCGTGCGCCGCCTCGGCCTGCCCTTCCGTGACGTCGACTGGAAGGAGTGGGAGCAGCTCCTGCGCCGCGTCCACCGTCCGGCCAAGGAGGTCACGATCGCGCTGGTCGGCAAGTACATCGACCTGCCCGACGCGTACCTGTCGGTCACCGAGGCGCTGCGCGCCGGCGGGTTCGCCAACGACGCGCGGGTCAACATCCGCTGGGTCAAGAGCGACGACTGCGAGACCCCCGAGGGCGCCGAGCGCGAGCTCGACGGCGTCGACGGCGTGCTGATCCCCGGCGGGTTCGGCGTGCGCGGCATCGAGGGCAAGATCGGCGCCATCCGGCACGCCCGCGAGGGCAAGATCCCGCTGCTCGGCATCTGCCTCGGCATGCAGGGCATGGTCATCGAGGCCGCCCGCAACATGGCCGGCGTCGAGGACGCCAACTCCGCCGAGTTCGACCCCGACACCAAGCACGCGGTCATCTCCACCATGGCCGACCAGGAGGACGTCGTCGCCGGCGAGCGCGACATGGGCGGCACCATGCGGCTCGGCAGCTACACCGCCAAGCTCGGCGAGGGCACGCTGGCCAGGCAGCTCTACGGCGGCAAGGCCAAGGCCGACGAGCGCCACCGCCACAGGTACGAGGTCAACAACGCCTACCGCGAGCGCCTGGAGAACGTCGGCCTGGTCTTCTCCGGCCTGTCGCCCGACGGCCGCCTGGTGGAGTACACCGAGCTTCCCGTGGACGTGCACCCGTTCTTCATCGGCACGCAGGCCCACCCCGAGTTCCGCTCCCGCCCCACCCGCGCCAACCCGATGTTCAAGGGCCTGATCGGCGCCGCCCTCGCCTACGCGGACAGCCGCGTGAGCACTAAGGTCGGCAAGTGAACGTTCCCGGAGCGGCGAGCCTCGGTCCGGAGGCGGTAGCTTGCGTAACCACGGAGGACCGGAAGCGAGTGCGACCATGATCAGAGACACGCCCGAGGCGTGGGACGTCGTCGCGTCCAAGGAACACTTCCAGGGCTACGTGATCAAGGTTGTCACCGACACGGTCAGGATGCCCCACGACGAGGTCGCCGACCGCGACTACGTCGTGCATCCCGGCTCGGTCGCCGTGCTGGCCCTCGACGACCGTGACCGCGTCCTGATGATCAGGCAGTACCGCCACCCGACCCGGCGGCTCATGTGGGAGCTGCCGGCCGGTCTGCGCGACGTGGCGGGCGAACCGCTCGCCGCCACCGCGGCCCGCGAGCTCGCCGAGGAGTCCGGCTACCGCGCCGAGACCTGGCACACCCTGGTCGACCTGCGCTCCTCTCCCGGCATGACCGACGAGCGGATCAGGGTCTTCCTCGCCCGCGGCCTGAGCAGGATCCCCGACGAGGAGAACACCTTCGTCCACCGGCACGAGGAGATCGACATGCCGGTCGAATGGGTGCCCCTGCCCGACGCGGTCGAGAAGGCGCTGATGGGAATGATCCACAATTCCCCGGCCGTGGCCGGTATCCTCGCCGCATATGCGGCATCGGTTGAGGGGTTCGCCCAGTTGCGCCCCGCCGACGCCCCGGAGGCGTGACGGAAGGACCATGTGGTGGAGGCGGTGCTCTCCAGCTACCTCGCCCATCTGGCGGTGGAACGAGGTCTGGCTGCCAACACGCTCGCGTCCTACCGTCGTGACCTGCGGCGATACTTCGAACATCTCCAGGCGCGGGGGCGGCTGAAGCTCGACGAGGTGGGGGAGGCCGACGTACAGGCCTTCCTCGCCGCGCTGCGCGAGGGCGACCGGGAACACCCCGCCCTCGTGGCCAGCTCGGCCGCGCGGGCGGTCTCGGCTGTACGCGGGCTGCACCGCTTCGCCCTGCGCGAAGGCGTCACGGCCCACGACCCCGCCCACGAGGTACGCCCGCCGCGCCAGCTCCGCAGGCTCCCCAAGGCGATCACCGTGGACGAGGTCGAACGCCTCATCGCCGCCTCCGGCCCCGACGGCGCCCCCCTCACCCTGCGCAACCGAGCCCTGCTGGAGGTCCTGTACGGCACCGGCGCCCGTATCTCCGAGGCCGTCGGCCTGGCCGTCGACGACCTCGAACCCGACCAGGTGCGCCTGCGCGGCAAGGGCGGCCGTACGCGTGTCGTCCCTCTCGGCCGCTACGCGCGCTCGGCCCTCGACGCCTACCTCGTCCGCGCCAGGCCCGGCCTGCTCGCCCACGGACGCGGCACGCCGGGGGTCTTCCTCAACGCCCGTGGTGGCCGGCTGACCAGGCAGGGAGCCTGGGAAGTGCTCCAGGCCGCCGCCGAACGCGCCGGACTCGCGGGGATAAGTCCACACGTTCTCCGACATTCCTTCGCGACCCACCTGCTCGACGGAGGTGCGGACGTTAGGGTGGTCCAGGAGTTGCTCGGTCATGCCTCCGTCACGACCACGCAGGTCTACACCCTGGTCACGGTCGACAAACTCCGCGAGGTCTACGCCGCGGCGCACCCGCGTGCCCGGCAGTGATCTATAGTCTTGTGCGCGTGCGCGGTGCCCCGGCGTGCCGCCTTGCCGCGTTTAGTGGTGACGCCATAGTGTCCGTCCGGACGGTCCGGTTCGGGATCGTCAGGGAGGTTCGAGCTGGTGACTGTGACGACCAAGGGTTCGACCCATGGGACCCCCGACAACCCCTGGGGTGACACCAAGACCAACGCGCCTTCCAACGGCGTCAACCTGGGCCCCACGCAGCGCCCGCGGCCGGTGTTCCCTGAACCGGTCCCGCCGCAGGTGCACGGGCCGGCGCGAGTGGTCGCGATGGTCAACCAGAAGGGCGGCGTCGGCAAGACGACCACCACCATCAACCTGGGCGCGGCGCTGGTCGAGTGCGGGCTGAAGGTGCTGCTGGTCGACTTCGACCCGCAGGGCGCGCTGTCGGTCGGCCTTGGCATCAACCCGCTCCAGCTCGACCTGACCGTCTACAACCTGCTGATGGACCGCGGCGTCACCGCCGAGGACGTCCTGCTGGAGACCGGCGTCGAGGGCCTCGACCTGCTGCCCAGCAACATCGACCTGTCGGCGGCCGAAGTCCAGCTCGTCACCGAGGTCGCCCGCGAGCAGGTGCTCGGCCGCGTCATCAAGCCGCTGTTGCCGCACTACGACGTCTGCCTCATCGACTGTCAGCCGTCGCTCGGCCTGCTCACCATCAACGCGCTGACCTGCGCCCACGGCGTCATGGTGCCGCTGGAGTGCGAGTTCTTCGCGCTGCGCGGCGTCGCGCTGCTCATGGACACCATCTCCAAGGTCCAGGAGCGGCTCAACGAAGACCTCGAGATCGAGGGCCTGCTCGCCACCATGTACGACGCCCGTACCCTGCACGGCCGCGAGGTGCTGGCCCGCGTCGTGGAGGCGTTCGGCGACAAGGTCTTCCACACCGTGATCAACCGTACGGTCCGCTTCCCCGACGCCACCGTCGCCGGCGAGCCGATCACCACCTTCGACCCGTCGTCCCTCGGCGCCAACGCCTACCGCGAGCTGGCCCGCGAGGTGCTCTCGCGCTGGCCGGCGCCTGCGACAATGGCCAGGTGACCGCAGAGCAGACCGAGCCTTCCCAGGGCTTCCAGGTTCACCTGGACGTCTTCGAGGGCCCCTTCGACCTGCTCCTCGGCCTGATCGCCAAGCACAAGCTCGACATCACCGAGGTCTCGCTCTCCAAGGTCACCGACGAGTTCATCGCCTACCTCCGCTCCCGGGGTCCCGAGTGGGACCTCGACCAGACCAGCCACTTCCTGCTGGTCGCGGCCACGCTGCTCGACCTGAAGGCGGCCCGGCTGCTGCCCTCGGGCGAGGTGGAGGACGAAGAGGACCTCGCGCTCCTGGAGGCCCGAGACCTGCTGTTCGCGCGGCTGCTGCAGTACAAGGCGTACAAGGAGGTGGCGAAGGTCTTCGCGGGGCGGATGGCGGATGAGTCGCTGCGTTTCCCCCGTACGGTGTCGCTGGAGCCGCAGTTCGCCAACCTCCTGCCCGAGCTCATCCTCGGGATCGGGCCCGAGCAACTCGCCCGCATCGCGGCCAAGGCGTTCACCCCGAAACTCCCGCCCACCGTCAGCGTCGGGCACATCTACCAGCCCCTGGCCAGCGTCAAGGAGCAGGCGGCGATCCTGGTCATGCACCTGCGGCGGCTGCGCCGGGCGACCTTCCGCGCGCTGGTGGCCGACTGCGAGGGCACCTTCGAGGTCATCGCCCGCTTCCTGGCCGTGCTGGAGCTGTTCAGGGAGTCGGCGGTGACGTTCGACCAGATCGAGGCGCTGGGAGAGCTCCACGTGACCTGGACGGGCGCCGACGACGGCGACGTCGCGGTGGGGGACGACTACGAGGAATCCGCGGAGAGACCATCGAATGACTGACAACCCCAACCCCCTGCCCGGCCCCCGCAAGTCCCCGGACTCAGGGTCTCCGCTGCCCGCCTGGATGACCCTCCCGGGCTCCCTCGTTCAGCCCGCCTCCCCGGAGGAGGCCCCCACGCTGCCCCCCAGCCTCCCGGCCTCGCCCCCGCAGCCCGCCACGGCCCTGGACGACGCCCCGGCCCGCGAGCCCGCCCCGGCCCCCGAGCCGGTCGCCGGGCCTGCGCCGGTCGCCGAGCCGGAGCCGGTCGCCGGGGCTGCGTCGGTCGCCGAGCCGGAGCCCGAGCGGGAGCCCGAGCGGGAGGAAGCGGCCGAGCCCGCCGGGCCGGAGCTGGGCGCGGCGCTGGAGGCGATCCTGATGGTCGTGGACGAGCCCGTCGCCGAGATCACGCTGGCCCAGGTGCTGGAACGGCCGACTCATGAGGTCTCGGCGGCACTCAGGGGGCTGGCGGCGGAATATACCGTCGCCGGACGGGGTTTTGATCTGCGGGAAGTCGCGGGTGGCTGGCGTTTCTACACGCGGGCCGACTGCGCACCGCTGGTCGAGAGGTTCGTACGCGACGGCCAGCAGACGCGGCTCACCCAGGCCGCGCTGGAGACACTCGCGGTCGTGGCCTACCGGCAACCGGTGAGCCGCGCCCGGGTCGCCGCCGTACGCGGCGTCAACAGCGACGGCGTCATGCGGACGCTCGTCGCCAGGGGGCTGGTCGAAGAGGCCGGCACCGACCCGGAGAGCCAGGCAGTGCTCTACCGGACAAGCTCATACTTCCTGGAACGTCTGGGACTGCGGGACCTCAGCGAGCTTCCCGAGCTCGCTCCCTTCCTCCCCGACGACGTGGAAAACCTCGAGGAGACAACAAAGTGATCAACAGGCGCAGCACCCCGTCCGGTGATGGACGCGGTCGTGGACGCACCGGCGGCTCCGGCCGCGGCGGGCGTCCCGCCTTCCGCTCCGACGACAACCGCCGCGACGGCTTCGGCGGTTCCGGCAACTACGGCAATTCGGGCGGCTCGGGCAGTTCCGGCGGCTCGGGCAGTTCCGGCAGGGACGCGTTCCGCGGCGACGCCCGCCGTGACTCCCTTCGTGCCGACCGCGGCGGAGCACGTGCCCGCTACGGCCGTCCCGGCGACCGCGACGACCGCGGCGGCCAGGGCTTCGGCGGGGGTTCCCGCGGCGGCGACCGCTTCGACCGCCCGGCACGCGATGACCGCCCGGCACGCGATGACCGTCCGGCGCGCGACGACCGCGGGGCCGGTGCGTCCCGTGGCGGCGGCTTCCGCGACGACCGCGCCCCGCGCGGCGACCGTTTCGACCGTCCCCGCCGTGAGGGTGGCGACAGCTTCGACCGCCCGCGCCGTGAGGGTGGCGACCGTTTCGAGCGTCCCCGTCGTGAGGGCGGTGACCGGCCGCGTGGTGACGGCTTCCGCGGCGCTTCCCGCTCCGACGAGCGCGGCGGCTATGGCAGCGACCGGCGCGGCGAGCGCGGCGGCTATGGCGGCGGCGAGCGGCGCGGTGACCGTGGCGGGTTCTCCGGTGGTGACCGTGGTGGTTACTCCGGCGGCGACCGTGGCGGGTTCTCCGGTGGTGACCGCGGTGGGTTCTCCGGTGGTGACCGCGGTGGGTTCTCCGGTGACCGTGGCGCGGCCTCCGGTGGCCGTGGTGGTTACGGAGGCGAGCGGCGTGGTGAGCGCGGCGGGTACGCCGGCTCCCGTGGCGGCGCGCGTCCCACCCGGGGCGGCGACGGCGGCCGTCCGGAGCGCGGCGGCTTCCGGGCCGAGCGTCCGGAGCGCGGCGGCTACGGCGGCGGCGGGCGTCAGGAGCGTGGCGGGTTCGGCGGCGAGCGTCAGGAGCGTGGCGGGTTCCGGGCCGATCGCAGTGGGCGCAGGGACGACGGTCCGCGCACGGGCGGCGCAGGCGCCACCCGTGCCCGGTTCGGCCGGCGCGAGGACACCCCCCGTACGCAGCAGCCGCGTACCCCCAGGCGGGACGACGTGCAGACGCTCGGCGGCGGACGGCGGGAGGCCGGCTACGGCAGCCCCCAGGCCAAGCGGGTGAAGGCCAACCGTCAGCCCCTGCGCGACCGTGACTTCTACGCCGACGACTACACCGACGAGCGCGACACCACCGAGGTCCCCGACGGCGTGCGCCTGCAGAAGGTGCTGGCCCAGGCGGGCGTGGCCAGCAGGCGCGCCTGCGAGGAGATGATCGGCGACGGCCGCGTCACGGTCAACGGCCAGGTGGTACGCAGGTTCGGCGCCAAGGTCGACCCCGCCACCCAGGTCATCCACGTGGACGGCAAGCGGATCCCCACCGCCCCCGACCTGGTCTACTACGCCCTCAACAAGCCGATCGGCGTCGTGTCCACCATGGACGACCCGCAGGGCCGCCCGTGCCTGGCCGACTACGTCGAGGAGCTGGCGCCGCGCCTGTTCCACGTCGGCCGGCTCGACACCGAGACCGAGGGCCTGCTGCTGCTCACCAACGACGGCGAGCTGGCCAACAGGCTGACGCACCCGAGCTACGGGGTGCAGAAGAAGTACTGGGCCAAGGTGCCCGGCCCGATCCCGCGCGACCTGGGCCGCAGGCTCAAGCAGGGCATCGAGCTGGAGGACGGCATCGCCAGGGCCGACAGCTTCGCCATCGTGCAGGAGCACGGCCAGCAGGCGCTGGTCGAGGTGGTGCTGCACGAGGGCCGCAAGCACGTCGTACGGCGGATGCTGGAGGAGGCCGGTCACCGGGTGATCGACCTGGCCAGGATCGAGTTCGGTCCGGTGAAGCTGGGACGTACCAAGGCCGGCACGGTCCGCGCGCTGTCCTTGAAGGAGGTCGGCGAGCTTTACGCGGCCGTGAAGCTGTAATCTGGCCGGTACGCAGGAGCCCGTGCGCATCTCCGCACGGGCTCTCCCGCTAGGGAAGGGGACGAAGCGCATGGTGCGGGCTATCCGCGGGGCGATCCAGCTGGATGCCGGCGACCGCGACTCGATCATCCAGGGGACGACCGAGCTGGTCCAGGCGATCATGGACCGCAACTCCCTGACCACGGACGACGTGATCAGCGTGCTGTTCACCGCCACGCCCGACCTGACCGCCGAGTTCCCCGCGCTCGCCGCGCGCAAGCTGGGTTTCCACGAGGTGCCGCTGATCTGCTGCACCGAGATCGACGTGCCGGGCGCGCTGCCCCGGGTGGTGCGCCTGATGGCCCACGTGGAGACCGACCGGCCGCGGGCGGAGATGCAGCACGTGTATCTGCGGGGCGCGGTGGCCCTGCGTCAGGACATCGCCCAGTAGGCGTACCACTTCCTGCTTCAATAGCCCGATAAATCAGGACATCGAAATGGCCTCGGAACTCCGTACCGTGCTCGTCGTCGGAACCGGTCTCATCGGCACCTCGGCGGCTCTGGCGCTGCGCAAGCGCGGCGTACGCGTGCTGCTCGCCGACCGCGAGGCGGCCGCCGTACGCCTGGCCAGGGAGCTGGGCGCGGGCGAGGAGTGGCAGCCGGAGCTGCTGCCCGCCGGGGACGTCGACCTCGCGGTCATCGCGGTGCCCCCGGCGCACGTCGCCGAGGAGCTGCTGGAGCTGCAGAAGCGCGGCGTGGCCCGGTTCTACACCGACGTGGCCAGCGTCAAGGCCGAGCCCATCCGCCAGGCCGAGCGGCTCGGCTGCGACCTGACCACCTACGTCGCCTCCCACCCGCTGGCCGGGCGGGAGAAGTCCGGGCCGGGGGCGGCCAGGGCCGACCTGTTCCTCGGACGGCCGTGGGCGTTGTGCCCGACCGGCGAGGCACTCTCCGAGGCCAGGGCGGCGGTGCTGGAGCTGATCGAGTTGTGCGGCGCCAACCCCGTCGAGGTGGGCGCGGAGGAGCACGACCGCGCGGTCGCCGTCGTCTCGCACGCCCCCCACGTCGCCGCCTCGGCGGTGGCGGCCCGCCTGGCCGACGCCACCGACGTCGCGCTCGGCCTGGCCGGGCAGGGAGTGCGCGACGTGACCCGCATCGCGGGCGGCGACCCCGGGCTCTGGCTGGGCATCCTTGAGGGCAACGCGGACCCGGTCGCCGAGGTGCTGGAGGCCGTCTCGCGCGACCTGGCCGAGGCCGCGACGGCGCTGCGCTCCCTGGCCGGGGGCGACGGCACCGCGTCCGGCGACCTCACCCAGCTTCTCAAGCGCGGCGTCGCCGGGCACGGGCGCATCCCGGGCAAGCACGGCGGTCCCGCGCCCGCCTATGTGGTCGTCCAGGTCGTCATCGGCGACCGTCCCGGGCAGCTCGCGCGGCTGTTCCAGGTGTGCGACGAGGTCGGGGTCAACGTCGAGGACGTGCGGCTGGAGCACGCGCCGGGGCTGCCGCTGGGCATCGCCGAGCTGTGGGTGCAGCCGGACGCGGCCTCGCCACTGGCCGACGCCCTGCTCGAACGCGGCTGGCAGGTCCCCTGACCGCACCGCCGTCCGCCCCCTGATCACGGCGGGGCGCGGTCCAGCCTGCGGCGGGCTCGTTCGACGGCGGGCGGGAGGCCGCGCCGGGCGGCCAGGGCCCGGGGCAGACTCCGTACGGCGGTGCGCAGCCCCTCACGGCCCCCTGGACCGCCCAGCAGCGCCCGCAGGGACCGGCGCGCCACCACCGGCCACGGACGGCGCAGCACGGCCGTGAGCACGGCGTCGCGCGCGGCCAGCGCCTGTCCGCCGCGCGGGTCGCGGACCGCGGCGGGACGGTGGTGGGCCACGACGTCGTCCACGTAGGCCAGTCCCCAGCCGCGCGCGGCCAGGTCCACGGCCAGGCGCTCCTCCTCGCCGTAGAAGAAGAGCACGTCGTCGAAGCCGCCCGCCTCCAGGAACGCCTCCCTGCGCACCACGGCCCCGCGGGCCAGGAAGCTCAGCACGCTCGGCCCCGGCAGGCCGTCCTCGACGCCGAGCGGCGAGTCCCGCATCGCCTCCGACACCGGGTCCGGCCGCTCCTCGGGCCCCACCAGCACGCGCGCGCCCAGCACCGCCAGGCGGGGATGGGCGTCCAGCACGTCGGCCGCCCGGTCCAGCGCCCCGGGCGCCCACCAGGAGTCGTCGTCGGCGAAGGCCACGTACGGGGTCCCGGCCAGGCGTACGCCGAGGTTGCGGGCGGGCGCGCCGAGGTCGGCGCCCGCCTCGACCACCTGGACGTCGGGGAAGTGCTTGCGGACGAACCCGGCGGTCCCGTCGGATGAGCCGTTGTCGACGAGGATGACCGGCCGCGGGTGGCGGGGGAGCGACCGGGCCAGCGTACGGACCCGGTCCCTGGCGGCCACCACGACCGTGACCCGCGCTCGGCTCGTCTCCGTCACGCCCGACCTCTAACCCGCGCGGCCCCCCTTAGTCCTCTGAAGGGCGTTGACGGCGGGCGGGGGGAGGCGTAGAAAAGACGGTAACAGCGTTACCTACAAGAAACGGTGTTACTCACATGGCGGTCACCGCGTACCGGCAAGCCCAGCAGGAAGGCCAGAGCGTGGTCAGGTCGGCCATCCTCGACGCCGCCAAACACCTGCTCATCGCCGACGGCCCGGCGGCGCTGACCGTACGGCGCATCTCCGGCGAGGTCGGCTGCTCCACGAAGGTGATCTACACCCTCTTCGGCGGCAAGGACGGGCTCAGCGAGGCGCTCTGGCTGGAGGGGTTCGCCCGGCTGGAACAGCGGCTGCTGGCCGTCCCCGCCCAGGACGACCCGATCGACGCGCTGCACGCCGGCCTGGAGGCCTACCGCGAGTACGCGCTGGACGAGCCCGACTACTACCGGGTCATGTTCCAGAACGCCATGCACGGGTTCGAGCCGGCCCCCGAGGCGGTCACGACCGGGCGGCGGACGTTCGACATCCTGGTCGACGCCGTGGCCGCCGCCCTGGAGGCCGGGCGGCTGCGCGGCACGCCCGCCGGGGAGCTGGCCGACGTGTTGTGGATGGCCATCCACGGCGCGGTGAGCCTGGAGATCTCCGGCTTCTTCGACCGGGCCGAGGCGGGGCGGCGCTACCGGCTGCTCTGCACCTCCGTGCTCACGCCGTTCCTGACCTGAGAGGAAGCGCACGATGACCACCAGCCCCTACCGCAACGGCTTCGCACCCGCGACGGAGGAGATCACGGCCTTCGACCTGGAGGTCACCGGCCGCATCCCGGCCGAGCTCGACGGCCGCTACCTGCGCAACGGCCCCAACCCGCTCAGCCTCGACGACCCCGCCGCCACCCACCTGTTCATGGGCCAGGGCATGGTCCACGGCGTGCGGCTGCGCGGCGGGCGGGCCGAGTGGTACCGCAACCGGTGGGTGCGCAACGCCGAGGTCGCCCGGCGGCTGGGCGAGGAGCCGAGGCCGGGGCCGGTGCACGAGGGCATGGACTTCGCCGCCAACACGCACGTCATCGGCATCGCCGGGCGCACGTTCGCGACCGTCGAGGCGGGCGGGCTGCCGTACGAGCTGAGCTACGAGCTCGACACGGTCGGCGCGTGCGACTTCGTCGGCGGCCTGCCCGGCGGGTACGCCGCCCACACCCACCTCGACCCGGTCACCGGCGAGCTGCACGCGATGGCCTACTTCGCCGGCTGGGACCACCACCAGCACATCGTGATCGACCCCAAGGGCGTGGTGGCGCAGGTCAGGGACATCCCCGTCGCCGACCGCCCGATGCTGCACGACTTCGCCCTGACCCGCCGGTACGTCGTGATCTACGACCTGCCGGTCACGCTCAGCATGGCCCACGCCGAGCGCGGCGCGCCGCTCCCGTACGCGTGGGACGACGCCCGCGCCGCCCGGCTCGGCCTGCTCTCGCGCGAGACCGGCGACGTGCGCTGGGTCGAGGTGGACCCGTGCTGGGTCTTCCACACGCTCAACGCCTACGACGACGGCGACGACGTCGTGGTCGACGTGGTCCGCTACCCCAAGCGGTTCGTGGACGCCCGGCTCGACCTGGGCGGCGCGCCCACGCTCGACCGCTGGCGCGTCGACCCCGCCGCCGGCCGGGTCACCACCACCCGGCTGGACGACCGCCCCCAGGAGTTCCCCCGCATCGACGAGCGCCGCACCGGCAGCCCGTACCGGTACGGGTACACCTCGGCCGCCGCCGACCTCCACGACGTGATCTACCCGGCCGGAACCGAGCTGGAGGACCTGCCCGACGAGGCGTTCGACAACACGCTCATCAAGCACGACCTGGAGCGCGGCACGCAGGAGTCGCGGCGGTTCGGGCGGGGGGCGTACGTGGGGGAGCCGGTGTTCGTGCCCTCCGGCGCGGCCGAGGACGACGGATACCTGCTGACCTACGTCAACGACCCGGCCAGGGGAGCGGCCGACCTGGTGATCCTGTCGGCCCAGGACTTCACCGGCGAGCCGGTCGCCACCGTGCACCTGCCCGCCCGGGTCCCGCTCGGCTTCCACGGGAGCTGGATCGCGGACTGACCGGACGCGGTAGCCTCTTCAGGTTGGGGAAACACACGTGAAGAGGGAGAGGCCGTGTCCGGTCTGGTCGTCGCCATGGACGGTCCTTCGGGGTCGGGCAAGTCGAGCGTGTCGCGCGGGGTCGCCCGTGCGCTGGGCCTGCGTTACCTCGACACCGGGGCGATGTACCGGGCGATGACGTGGTGGATGCTCCAGCAGGGCGTCGACCTGGCCGACCCCGCCGCGATCGCAGCCCGTTCCGGCGAGCCGTCCATCGTCTCCGGCACCGACCCCGAGGGCCCCACGATCCAGGTCGACGGCGTCGACGTGGGCGGGCCGATCAGGGAGGCCGAGGTGACCGGCGCGGTCTCCGCCGTCGCCGCCGTCCCCGAGGTGCGCGCGCGCCTGGTCGCGCTCCAGCGGGAGCTCGCCGGCGCCGGTGACATCGTGGTCGAGGGCCGCGACATCGGCTCGGTCGTCTGCCCCGACGCCGCCGTCAAGGTCTACCTGACGGCCAGCGCCGAGGCCCGTGCCCGCCGCCGCAGCGCGGAGCTGACCGGCTCCACGGTGGAGGCGCAGCAGGCCGACATGGCCAGGCGTGACACCCTGGACTCAACACGTAAGACGGACCCACTCTCGATGGCGGATGGCGCCGTCGAGCTCGACACCACCGCGCTCAACCTCGAAGAGGTCATCGCGGAGGTGCTGAGACTGGTCAAGGAGCGCACCTGAGCCCAGGTGCGGTACTCACGTAAGGATGAATGATCGTGTCAACGGGGGATTGGGTCGAGGCCGGCCTCGACGAGCTGGAAGTCGCCGAGCACGGTGACACCACGCCACTGCCGGTGGTCGCCATCGTGGGCCGCCCCAACGTGGGCAAGTCCACGCTGGTCAACCGCATCATCGGCCGCCGCGAGGCGGTCGTGGAGGACGTGCCGGGAGTCACCCGCGACCGCGTCACCTACGACGCCAACTGGCGCGGCCGCCGTTTCACCGTGGTCGACACCGGCGGCTGGGACCCTGACGCCACCGGCATGAACCTGCGCATCGCCGAGCAGGCCCAGGTGGCCGTCGAGCTGGCCGACGTGATCGTGTTCGTGGTCGACGCCACGGTCGGCGCGACCGATGCCGACGAGATCGTGGGCTCGGTGCTGCGCCAGTCGGGCAAGCCGGTGATCCTGGCCGCCAACAAGGTCGACAACCAGCAGCTGGAGATGGAGGCGGCCGCGCTGTGGGCGCTCGGGCTGGGCGAGCCCTACCCGGTCTCCGCGCTGCACGGCCGCTCCAGCGGCGACCTGCTCGACGTGGTGCTCGACGCGCTGCCCGAGACGCCGCAGATGACCTTCGGCGCCGAGCGCGGCCCGGCCCGCGTGGCGCTGCTCGGCAAGCCCAACGTGGGCAAGTCCTCGCTGCTCAACCAGCTGGCGGGGGAGGAGCGGGTGCTGGTCGACCCGATGGCCGGCACCACCCGCGACCCGGTCGACGAGCTGATCGAGCTGGGCGGGCGCACCTGGCGGTTCGTCGACACCGCCGGCATCCGGCGGCGCGACCGCGAGCTGCAGGGCGCCGACTTCTACGCGGCCATGCGCACCCGCGCCGCCCTGGAGCGCACGGAGGTGGCGATCGTGCTGATCGACGCCAGCGAGCCGCTCACCGAGCAGGACCTGCGGATCATCGGCCTGGTGATCGAGTCCGGTCGGGCCATGGTGGTGGCGTTCAACAAGTGGGACCTCGTCGACGAGGACCGCCGCTACTACCTGGAGAAGGAGATCGACCGGCAGCTCGTACGCACCCCGTGGGCGCTGCGGGTCAACATCTCCGCCAAGACCGGCCGCCACATGGACCGGCTGGTGCCCGCGCTGGAGAAGGCGCTCGACTCCTGGTCCACCCGGGTGCCGACGGCGCGGCTCAACGCGTTCCTGACCGAGCTGGTGCACGCCACGCCGCCGCCGGTGCGGGGCGGCAAGCAGCCGAAGATCCTGTTCGCCACCCAGGCGTCCGTCGAGCCGCCGAAGTTCGTGTTGTTCACCTCCGGCTGGCTGGAGGACACCTACCGGCGCTTCATCGAACGGCGCATCCGCGAGGAGTTCGGGTTCGCCGGATCGCCGATCGACGTCACGATGAAGATCCGGGAGAAGCGGCCCAAGAAGGACAAGTAACGGTGTTGCCGTATGATCGGCGGCAACACGTGGACGGAGACGAGTAACCAGCGGGCCGCACGGGCCCAGAGAGCCGCCGGATGCTGCGAAGGCGGTCCCGTGTCCGCTGGTGAAGACACTCCCGAGTGCGGGGAGGAAATGCCCCGCCGGCCTGACCCCCGTCATCGGGTCGTGGAGGCCGCCCCTCGCGGGCGGTGAAAGTGCGGTGGCACCGGGAGCTCCCTTCTCCCCCGCACTCCCAAGGGGTCATGCACTTCCTGCAGAGGAGCTGTGATGATCTCTCGTGTCCTGTCGGCGGCGCTCGCTGAGCACGCCGGTCAACGAGTGACGATCGCCGGCTGGGTCCATCGCCGCCGGCACCTGAAATCCGTGTCCTTCCTGGTCGTACGCGACCGTTCCGGGCTGGCGCAGGTGGTGAGCGCGTCCGGGGAACTGCCGGCCGAGGAGAGCGTGGTCCGGGTCACCGGCACCGTGACCCCGGCCGGGCAGGCACCGGGTGGGGTCGAGCTGACCGGGCCGGAGATCGAGGTCCTGGCCGAGCCCGACAAGGCGCCGCCGTTCGACCTCTACCGCCCGGTCGTGGCGGCGAGCCTGCCGACGATCCTCGACCACGCCCCCGTCGCGCTGCGGCACCCGCTGCTGCGGGCGCCGCTGGAGATCTCGGCGGCGAGCGTGGCCGGGTTCCGGGAGACCCTCGACGGGCTCGGGTTCACCGAGATCCACACGCCCAAGATCGTGGCCTCGGCCACCGAGTCGGGCGCGAACGTCTTCGGCATCGACTACTTCGGCCGGCGCGCCTACCTCGCGCAGTCGCCGCAGTTCTACAAGCAGACGATGGTCGGGGTGTTCGAACGGGTCTACGAGGTCGGGCCGGTCTTCCGCGCCGAGCCGCACGACACCGTACGGCACCTGGCCCAGTACACCAGCCTCGACGCCGAGCTGGGTTTCGTCGCCGACCACCGGGACGTGATGGCCGTGCTGCGCGAGGTCGTGGCGGGCATGGTCGAGTCCGTACGCCGCCGCGCCGGGGCCGCCGTCGAGGCGACCGGGACCGTGCTGCCCGCAGTGCCGGACGAGATCCCGGCCGTGCACTTCACCGAGGCCCAGCGGCTGACCGGCGAGGACGAGCCCGACCTGTCACCGGCCCAGGAACGGTGGTTGTCGGAGTGGGCGCGGCGCGAGCACGGGTCGGAGTTCCTGTTCGTCACCGGCTACCCGATGTCCAAGCGGCCGTTCTACACCCATCCCGACCCGGCCAGGCCGGGTTACTCCAACGGGTTCGACCTGCTGTTCAGGGGCCTGGAGCTGGTGACCGGCGGCCAGCGGCTGCACCGGTACGAGGACTACGTACGGGCCCTGGACGGGGACGTGGAGCCGTACGAGGGTTACCTCCAGGCGTTCCGGTACGGGATGCCGCCGCACGGCGGGTTCGCGCTCGGCCTGGAACGCTGGACGGCCCGGCTGACCGGCGCCGCCAACATCCGCCAGGCCACCGCCTTCCCGCGCGACCTGCACCGCCTGTCGCCCTGACCGGACGCCCGGCCTAGGAGACCGGGCCGGGCTCCTCGCCGGGGGCGGCGCCCACGAGAGCGGACGCCGCCTCCGCGCGGCGCGGCATGAGCAGCGCCACGGCCGCCCCCAGCAGGCAGACGAACGCCGTGAGCAGGAACATCTCGGTGTACTCGACATGGAGGGCGGCGTCCACCTTGGCCAGGTAGTCGGCCAGCCGCCGCTGGTAGGTCTGCGCGTCGACGCCGAACGGCAGCGGCGTGTCCAGATGGGCGGTCAGCGACTGGAACCGGTGGAACCCCCACGCCGACACGCCCGCCACGCCGATGAGCATGCCCATCATCCTGGCCACCACGACCGCCGCCGAGGCCACGCCGTGCTGGGCGGCCGGGCTCACCCGCAGCACCGCCGACGAGACCGGCGCGATCACCAGCCCGAGACCGAGGCCCGCGACGACCAGGTCGGCGTCCACGGCCAGGCCCGCCCCGGCCAGGTCGAGCGGCCAGCGGCTCATCAGCCAGTAGCCGGCCGCCGCGATCAGCAGGCCGGGCACCGCCACCGCGCGTTCGCCGGCCCGCCGGGCCAGCACGCCGCCGAGCAGCGCGCCGACGGCCAGCGCGCCGAGGAACCTGGCCAGGACCAGCGCCGCGCCCAGGGCGTCCTCGTCCAGCAGCGTCTGCGCGGCGAACTGCACGAACACCATCGTCACCAGCAGCGCGGCCCCCGTCAGGAAGCTCACGGCCAGCGTCGCCAGCAGCGGCCCCTTGCGGGCCGCCGACAGGTCGAGCAGGCGGACGGGGGAGCGGATCTCCCACCAGACGAAGACGGCGGCCGCCACCGCGCCGCCCGCGATCACCGGCGGGCCCCACGGCGGGAGCACGGTCGTGGCGGGGTCGGGGTTATAGAGGCCGACGACCAGGAGGGCGAGCGCCAGGGCCAGCAGGGCGCCGCCGACGACGTCGACGCGGGCCCGCGCGGCGGGCGGCCGGGACGGGACCGTACGCTGCACGGCGACGGCGGCCAGGGCGGCCAGCGGCACGTTGACCCAGAAGATGGCGTGCCAGCCGCCCAGCTCCACCCCCGCCACGGCGACCGGGGGGATCAGCGCCAGCACGCCGCCGTACAGGGGGCCGAGGGCGCTGCCCAGCTCCTGGGCCGCACCCACCGCGCCCAGCGCGAGCGGGCGGTCGCGGGTGTCCCACAGGTCGCCGATCAGCGCCATCGTGATCGGCAGCAGCGCCCCGCCCGCCACGCCCTGCACCGTACGGCCCGACACCACCATCGCCTCACCGGCCGCCAGCGCGGTCAGCACCGAGCCGAGCGCGAACGCCGCCAGGCAGGCGTGGATCAGCGGCCGGCGGCCGTAGCGGTCGGAGAGCTGGCCGAGCAGCGGCATCGCGGCGACGTACCCGAGCAGGAACCCGGTGACGACCGGCGTGACGCGCTCCAGGTGGTTCTGCGGCACGCCCACGTCATGGGCGATGTCCATCAGCACCGTCACGACCACGTACGCGTCGAGCGCGGCCAGCAGCACCACCGCGCCGCCCGCGCCGAGCGCGACCCGGCGGGCGCGGTCCGGCGAGGTCATCCGGCTCACCCGGAGGTGGGCGGCGTGATCGTGACCGGCGCGTCGTAGTCGCTGAACGTCACCGTCACCGTGCCGTTCTGCAGCGGCAGGCTGGCCTTGGTGAGCCTGGCGGTGGCCTTGTCGATCCAGACCTTGCCGTTCACGCCCTGCGTGACGCCCGGGACGATCTGCCCCACGACCTGCCCGGAGAACGTCGTCGCCACCCGGTACGAGCCGTCCTCCAACGCCTCCACCTGGGGATCGGTGGCCGAGGCGAGCAGTTGCGCGATGCCCTTGGCCGGGCTGAGGATCACCGAGGGGTCGTAGAACTGGGCGAGCTGCTGCCTGGTCATCGTCTGGAACCCGCCGGTCGGCCCCTTGAAGTGCACCGTGTCGCCGATCACCGCGAAGGTGATCTCCTGGAGGGTGCCCAGCACCTCCAGCGTGATCGTGCCGTCGGCGTCGCCTCCCGAGGTGAGCCTGCCGTCGGCCTTCTTGAGCGGTACGTTGGGCTTGCCTTCGGTGGCGATCGAGAAGCCGGCCGACTTGACGGCCTTCATGGCCTCCGACGCCTTCTTCATCAGGTCGGGCCCGGCGGGAAGCTCGTCACCGCCGCCGCCCCCGGCGGAGCAGGCCGACATCAGCGCGAGCACGACAACGATCAGCAGCTTTCGGAGCATGAGCGGATCGTAGCGACCGCCCGGGAACGCCGCGCGGCGCCCGCCATATCGGTTGGGTGTCAGCGCAGCTTCTTCAGATGCTCGACGATCGGTTCGAACGCCTGCTCCAGCGCCTCCATCTGGTCGTCGGTGAGCCGGTCGACGAAGTGCTCGCGCACGCCGGCGACGTGGTCGGGCGCCACCCGCTGGATCGTCTCCCAGCCCTCGTCGGTCAGGACGGCGAACGTGCCGCGCCGGTCGTCGCGGCAGTCCTCCCTGGTGACCAGGCCTTTGGCCTCCATGCGGGAGATCTGGTGCGACAACCTGCTGCGCGACTGGATCGTGGCGTCGGCCAGGTCGCTCATCCGCATCCGCCGCTCCTGGCTCTCGGAGAGGTTGACCAGGATCTCGTAGTCGTTCAGCGAGAGCTGATGCTCCTGCAACTCGCGATCGAGGCGGTGCATGAGCAGCTTGTGCAGCGCGAGATGCGTACGCCAGGCACGCTGTTCGGTGGGGGAAAGCCAGCGGGGCGCGCTCATGATCCCCAATCTAGCGCACGACCGCGGCGATGCGACTACCTGCGGGGGGCTGCCGGGCGTGCCCCCCGTAGAGTGATCTGGTGGAGGAGAAGTCGGGGGACAGCCTGGCCACCGTGCTGGTCGCGGGCGCGGCGAACCTGACCATCGCCCTGGCCAAGCTCGTCGCCGGGCTGATCGGCGGATCGGCCGCGATGTTGTCGGAGGCGGCCCACTCGGCCGCCGACACGGTGACCGAGCTGCTGTTGCTGGTCTCGGTACGCCGATCGGGCAAACCGCCCGACGAGCGCCACCCCTTCGGCTACGGCAAGGCCGGGTTCTTCTGGGCGATGATGGCGGCGGTCGCGACGCTGGTCGGCGGCGCCGGTTTCTCCGTCACCCACGGGGTGCACGAGATCAGCCACGGCGAGGAGCTGGGCAACCTCACCCCGTCCTACGTCGTGCTGGCGGTCTCGTTCGTGATCGAGGGCGTCTCGCTGAGCAAGGCGCTCTCGCAGTTGCGCGCCGCGGCCGGCAGGCACAGGATCCGGCCGCTGCGCCTGGTGCGGATCACCTCCGACACCGCGCTGAAGGCCGTGTTGTTCGAGGACGCCGCCGCGCTGGTGGGCCTGGTGATCGCGGCGATCGGCCTGCTCGGCTCCCAGTGGTCCGGTTCGGCCCTGTGGGACGGCGCCGCGTCGGTCGCGATCGGGCTGCTCCTGCTGGTCGTCGCGCTCATCCTGATCCAGTCGAACCTGTCGCTGCTGATCGGCCAGGCCGCCCCCCGGCAGGTCGAGACCGGCATCCGCGCGGTGCTGCTGGCCCAGCCCGAGGTGGAGGAGGTGGTCGAGCTGCTGACGATGATGATCGGGCCGGGCTCGATCATGGTCGCCGCGAAGATCGACTTCTGTGACGAGGCCGGCGCGGCGGGCGTGGAGATCGCCTGCGACGAGGTCGACCGGCGGCTGCGCGACCGTTTCCCGGGCGTCAACCTGGTCTTCCTCGACCCGACGCCCACGCGGCGGAGCTAGCCGTCAGGCCGCCGGGGGCACCGGCACCCGCCGGGCGGCCGAGTCGGTGATCACCGCGACCATGACGTCCGGGTCGGCGCGCCACTCCAGCAGGTGGCGGCCCGCCAGGTCGGAGCCGCCCGAGCGCAGCTCGTCGAGCGTCAGCTCGCCGCGCTTGACCAGGGCCTCCTTGCGGGTCCAGTGGCGGATCAGGTCGTCGTTGCCGGTGACCAGGGCACGTTCTGCGGGGGTGAGCGCGTGGTCGGCCAGCGCCTCGTTCAGCGGGCCCGGCGGCACGTGCTCGGCGTCCACGCCGACCCGGCCGGGGCCGGCCGCCGCGCACACGTAGCCGCGGGTGTGGCTGAAGCTCACGCCCAGCTCGGGGGCCTCGGGCAGGTACGGCCTGCCATGGCCGGGGCCGTGCACCTCGCAGCGTTGCAGCAGGGTCAGGCCGTCCGGCGGGAGGCCGAGCACGGCGGCGGCGCACAGGCGTACGAGCAGGTGGGCCGCGACGAAACAGGCGCGGTCGGCGGGGAAGACGAACCGGTCGGCCCGCTCCCGCTCCACCTCGGTCAGCCACGTCTCGGGCGCGCGCACCTCTTCGGGGCGGCCGCCCATCGCCAGGGGGACGATCGTCAGTCCTTCTTCTTCGCCGCGGGGTCGTCGAGGTTGTACTGGTCCTCCGAGGCCGCGCCGAGCACGGTCACGTCCTGGACCTTCCAGGAACCCTTCTGCTTCACAAGTGTGATCTTAAGGTGCGAATCCTTGACCGAGCGAATCGCCTGCGCGGTGTTCACCTGCTGGTCGACCACGACGATGGCGTGCGCGGTGGCCTCGTCCGCGTCGGCCAGGTAGACCTCACGGACCTTGGCCTGCGAGACGGCCTTGAGCTTGACGATCACCTGGGACATCGCGCCGCCGAACGCCGCGTCGTAGGTGGCCTGGAAGTCGCCCGTGGCCTGGGCGGACAGGGCCGTGCGGGTGCTCTGGAGGTCCTGGTAGTCGTAGCTGAGCAGGGCCTGGCTGAAGGCGCTCGCGGCGCCGGAGACCTCCAGGCGCAGGGCACGCTCGTTCTCCAGCCTGGCCAGCGCGTCGCGGGCCCGGGAGGCGTCGATCCACTGCAGCACCGCCGTGGCCGCGACGGCCGCCGCCAGCATCGCGGCCAGCGCCCCGAACACCCGCGCCTGCGTGAACCACCCGCCCGCCGCCACCTCCTCCGGAGCAGAGGCCTGTTCGGCGGTGTCCTGCTCAACGGCGTCCTGCTCGGTGGCGGACTCGGGCCCGGGGGTCTCGGCGAGGTCCTGGTCGGCGGTCATGGCGACTCCTCACGGCGGCGGGCCGCCCGGCCCGCCGCGATCCAGCCCACGATGCCACCGGCCGCCACGACGGCGAGGAAGATCGCGGCAATCAGCGGCGTGGTGTTCGATCGGGTACGGGACGCGCCCCCGGCGACGGCCACGCCAGCGGACGACGACGGGGACGGGACGGTCTCCTTCTCCGGAGAGCCCTCGCGTTGCGGCCCGCCCGTGGGTTCGCCGGTGGGCCCGCCGGTGGGCCGGGCGGCGGCGTCCGGATGCGGCCCGGTGTCCCGGGCGGCCCTGGAGGTGTCGGCCGGCGCGTGCCGGGGGCAGGTCGTGAGCCGGGGCACCCGAGGCGGCCCGAGGGCCCCCGCGTACTCCTCGGCCGGCGTCGGCCCGCCGGGCACGCTGAAGACGAACGACGCCTTGCCGTACACCGTGTCGCCCCGCCGTTCGCTGATGTCGCCGGCCAGGCTCAGCGCGGTGGGGACCATGCTCAGCAGGTGGTGCACGTTCTTCGCGGTCTCGGCGGAGAAGACCGGGCGGTGCGGCAGCCCGGCCGCCGTCAGCAGGCACGAAAGGCCCGGCCTGGACTTCCTGATCGCCGCGTCGAGCTGCGCGAACACGCCCGGGCCCTGGTCGAGGAAGGCGTTCAGGTCGGTACGCGAGGCGCGCAGCGAGCCCGTGACCGCGCTCAGGTCCGTGATGCCCGAGGCCAGCGCGTCCTTGCGGCCCGCCAGCGTGTGGGTGAGCCGGGTGAGCTGCACCGACAGGTCCTCCAGAGCCTGGGAGTCGTCGGCCAGTGTGCCGGTCAGGTCGTGGGCGTCCTCGATGACGTCCCTGATCGCCGGGGCCCGCCCGTCCAGGGCCGTCGCCAGCTCGTGGGTGATCGTCCTGGCGTCCCCGGGCGGTACGGCGTCCAGCAGTTTGCCCACGCCCTCGAACAGCTTGCGGTAGTCCAGCGGCACGGCGGTCCTGCCCAGCGGGATGGTGTCGCCGGCTGCGAGCGTGGCCCCGGTGACGCCGGTGGCGGGCGGCGAGAGCTCCACGTACGGCTCCCCGACCGCGGACTTGCGGCGCACCTCGGCCGTGCCGCCCTTGGGCAGCCTGATCTCCCTGTCGATGTCGAGCCCGACGACGATCTTCCCGGGCGCCAGCCGCACGTCCCCGATCCGGCCGACCCGTACGCCCAGGTAGGCCACGTCGAAGCCGCGTACGAGTCCGGGGGAGGAGGCGAACTCGGCCGACACCCGGTACGGCCGCTCGATCGCGTCGAGCTTGATGATCGTGCTGAACGCCCAGATCGTCATGACGACGCCCAGCAGGACGAAGAAGCCGAGGTTCAGATGGACGCGGTTCCTCATCGCGGCGGCTCCCACAGCAGGCGGAAGTCCTCCAGCCGGTCGGCGGCCTTCTTGGCGACGTCCGGGACGACCCCCTTGTTCCTGGGCAGCACATGCGTGGCGTGACCAGGCGGTGGATGGGGTTGACCGCCATGACCTCCATGGCGCTCAGCTCGTCGCGGATGTGCCGGGCGCCGATGTCGGAGGTCATCGCGCTGCCGCCGGCCCCGGCGATCAGCAGCGCGCCGGCCAGGGGCGCCACCTCGCGGATGAGGCCGACGAAGACGGCGCTGCCGGTGGCCGAGCCGGCGCCGAGCTGCCAGGCCAGCTCGCCCACCTGCAAGGCCACGGTGGCGCCCAGCGGCAGGGAGACGAGCAGCACGGGCACGCTGGTGACCCTGGCCAGGAACCAGCACTGGTCGACGAACTCCCACCACCAGTTCCTGACGTCCCAGGTCCGGCGTAAGCCCTCCAGGACGATGACGAACAGGTCGCCCACCTGACCCAGGAGGGACCCGGCCTTGCGTCCGACGTACCCGGACAGGGCCATCAGCGGCCTGCCCGCACCCGTGTACCCGCCACGACCACCTCCGCCTACGGATCAGTCACCTTACTGACGGGTTGTCTAGTAGTCGATGCTTTGCCGGGAATTTGAGCAAAAGGTATGAGACCCAGGTCACTCCTTGTCAGGCATGCACGAAACGTGACCGGGCCGTTACGAGAGGGCGTTCATCCAGGACTCGATCTCGTCGGGGTGGCGGGGGAGCGCCGACGACATCAGGGTCGCGCCCTCGGCGGTGACGACCAGGTCGTCCTCGATGCGGATGCCCATGCCGCGCAGCTCGGCGGGCAGCGTCAGGTCGTCGGGCTGGAAGTACAGGCCCGGCTCGACCGTGAGGACGTGACCCTCCTCCAGCACGCCGTCGAGGTAGACCTCGGCCCGCGACCTCGCGCAGTCGTGCACGTCGAGGCCGAGCATGTGGCCGCTGCTGCACAACGTGTAGCGCCGGTACAGGCCGGACTCCATGAGCGCGTCGGGGGAGTCCTTCAGCAGGCCCCAGTCGTTCAGGCCCTCGCAGATGACCCGCATGGCCGCCAGGTGGAAGTCACGGAAGCTCGCGCCGGGCTTCAGCGCCGCGATGCCGGCGTCCTGCGCCGCCAGGACCAGCTCGTACGCCTGCCGCTGCGCGCCGGTGAACCGGCCCGACAACGGGAGCGTACGGGTCACGTCGGCGGTGTAGAGGGTGTCGGTCTCGACACCGGCGTCGAGGAGCAGCAGGTCGCCCTCGGCGAGCGCGCCGTCGTTGCGGATCCAGTGGAGCACGCAGGCGTGGGCGCCGGAGGCGACGATGCTGTCGTAGCCGACCGCGTTGCCCTCCAGCCGCGAGCGCAGCCCGAACACGCCCTCCAGGTAGCGCTCGCCGCGCGGGTGGCCGAGCGCAGTGGGAAGGGCGCGCGCGACGTCCTCGAAGCCGCGCACGGTGGCGTCCACGGCCGACTGCAGCTCGCCGACCTCCCACTCGTCCTTGATCAGCCGCATCTCCGACAGGAACACCTCAAGCTCGGCGTCGCGGCCGCCCGCGGGCACCCGCTCGTCGACGGAGGCGTCGACGCCGCGCAGCACCAGGGCCGGGCCCGACAGGCTCAGGTCGCGGATGTGCGCGCACTCGATCTGGTACAACTCGGACGCCTCGGCCAGGTCGGGCCTGCGGCCCACCCAGAACTCGCCGTAGCGGCGGTCGCGGTAGAACTCCTCGCCGTCCTCGCGCGGCGAACGCGGGCGCACGTACAGGACGGCCTGCCCGGACGGCTCGACCACGAGCACGTCGCCCGGCTCGCCCGCGCCCGTCAGGTAGGAGTACGCGCTGTGCGGACGGAACCGGTAGTCGCTGTCGTTGCTGCGCACCTTCAGCGTGCCCGCCGGGATCACCAGGCGCTCGCCGGGGAAACGCGCGGCCAGCGCCGCCCGCCGCCGCGCCGCCCACGGGGCGATCGGCAGCGCGGTCACTCCGGTGCGCCGGGTGTCGGCCCAGCCCGTGCGCATGAACGCGGCCAGCTCCGGAGTGATGGGCAGGTCGTGGCTTCCGGTGTTGAGCTGCTCGGTCATCGGTCGGTTCCTCGTCCTCGGGGATGCGGCAAGTCAGCCTACGTGACCGCTTGACGGCGTCCCCACTTGGTTGTTTGCCTGTGGGAGCGGGCATAAGCCGAGTCCCGTCCGGGGACATTGGGAGCAGAGGTGATGCACATGCTCATCGGGACGATCCTGCGCGGCAAGGGAAGTGCCGTGACCACGCTGGCGCCTGAGGCGACCGTGCGGGAACTGCTCGGCAAGCTCTCCGACCACAACATCGGCGCGGTCGTCGTCTCCACCGACGGCACGACCATCCAGGGGATCGTCTCCGAGCGCGACGTCGTGCGCCGGTTGCACGACCGGGGCGCCGAGATCCTCGACGCGCCGGTCTCCTCGATCATGACGACCGAGGTCCGCACGGCCGGGCCCGGCGACAACGTCGACGAGCTGCGCCGTACGATGACCACCCACCGATTCCGCCACATGCCGGTCGTCGAGAACGGCCGCCTGGTCGGCATCGTCAGCATCGGTGACGTGGTCAAGAGCGCGATCGAGGAGCTGGAGACCGAGAAGGCCTCGCTCGTCGACTACCTCCACCGTTGACAGGCACGTTGACAGGGATGGCACCCTTGGGTCCGTGATGTACGGCCCCCCTGAGGTTCCTCGGGCGACGAGCAGTCCGACGATCATCCTGCTCGTGTCCGGACTGGCCGCGGTGCTGGGATTCATGCTCGGCGTCTTCGTCGGGTTCGGCGCCGGGGAGTCGTCGGCCGAGCCCGCGCCCAGGGTCACGGTGACGGTCGAGGGCACCGGCCCGCCCTCCGGCGAGCCCGTCCCCTCCGCGTCGTCCGTGCCTTCGGCCTCCTCCGTGCCGTCCGCGCCCGCCACCCAGCCGGGCCCCGCGCAGACCGGGCCCACCCAGAACGGCCCCACCCAGACCGGGCCCACGACCGGGCAGACGCAGCCGGGGGTCGCGCAGACCGGGCCGGCCGCCGGGATGCGCACGTTCGTCGTGGGCGTGGACATCCAGCCCGGCACCTACCGTACGACCGGTCCCGTCCAGGGCTCCACGAACTGCTTCTGGGCCCGGCTGAACAGCACGTCCCCCGACATCGGCTCCGTGATCAACGCTGGCGCCCCGACCGGCCCGGCGAGCGTCACCATCGAGCCCGGTGACAAGGCGTTCCAGACAGCCGGATGCGCACAGTGGACCAAAGCGTGACACTTTCCTGCCGCAAACTCTGGACATAAGAGCAGGAACGCGCAATTCTATGCGGCAACGGAAGGAGGCACGCCCCAGCGTGCTGGCGTGATCGTCCTACGGTCTATGGGCCACGCCACTCCCGCGCCCCTGGCAAGGACGCGGCACGGAGAGTGTGGAACAGCGCGCATCGCCACGAATCCCGAACCCTTCGTTCGTGAGGAGTGACCATGCGTCCACCTCTGTTCCCAACCCCATCCGCCCCCAGCCGGACGTCCCGCCGTGGCCGCTGAGTTCGACCTCCTGGTCGTCGGCGACGCCAATCCCGACGTGGTGCTGGCCGGCGCGCCGCGCGAGCTGGAGTACGGCCAGCGCGAACGGCTCGTCGCGGGCGGCGACCTGGTCCTCGGCGGCTCCGCCGCGATCACCGCCTGCGGCGCGGCCCGGCTCGGCCTGCGCACCGCCTTCGCCGGCCGCGTGGGCGCCGACGCGGCGGGGCGTTTCGTGCTCGGCGAGCTGGCCGGGCGCGGCGTCGACGTCTCCCACTGCGTGACCGACCCCCGGCCCACGGCCATGACCGTGGTGCTCGCCGACGGCACGGACCGGGCCATCCTCACCTCGCCGGGCTGCCTGCCGTACCTGACCGCCGCCGACGTGCCGCGCGGGCTGGCCCGGCATGTGCACGTGTCGTCGTACTTCCTGCAGCCGGGTCTGGCCGCCGGGCTGCCCGCGCTGCTGGGGGAGCTGCGCGCGGCGGGCGTGACGACGTCGCTGGACACCAACGACGACCCGGACGGCCGCTGGGACGGCCTCGCCGCCGTGCTCGCCGAGACCGACGTGTTCCTGCCCAACGCCGACGAGGCCAGGGCGGTCGCGGCCCGCCTGTCCGGCGTCCGCGGGGAGCGCCTGGAGGCCGCCGCCGCGCGGCTGGGCGCCCTCGGCCCGGCCGTCGTCGTCAAGGACGGCGCGAACGGCGCGCTGGCCTGGGAGTCCGGCCTGGTGACGCGGGCCCCGGCCGTCCCCGTCGAGCCCGTGGACACCGTCGGCGCGGGCGACAGCTTCAACGCCGGCTTCCTGGCCGCCAGGCTGCGCGGGATGAGCCTGCGCGAATGCCTGGACGTGGCCGTGACCTGCGGTTCGCTGTCCACCCGCGCGGCCGGCGGCACCGCCGCCCAACCCACCTGGAAGGAACTATGAAGATCACCTTCCTCGGCGCGGGAAGCGTCGAGTTCACCCAGGGCCTGCTGGCCGACCTGGTCGGCTTCACCGACCTCGGCCCCTTCGAGGTGGCCCTGCACGACATCCACCCCGAACGCCTGGAGACCGCCGAGGCCGCCGCCCGCGCCATCGTCGGCGACCGCCCGGACATCACCGTCTCCGCCCACCTGGACCTGCGGCGCTCGCTGGAGGACGCCGACTTCGCGATCAACATGATCCAGGTCGGCATGATCGACGCCACCCGCGTCGACTTCGAGCTGCCCGCCCGCTACGGACTGCGCCAGACGATCGCCGACACCATCGGCGTGGGCGGCATCTTCCGCGCCCTGCGCACCTTCCCCGCGCTCGACCGCATCGCCCAAGCCATGGCCGAGGTCTGCCCGGACGCCTGGCTGCTCAACTACACCAACCCGATGGCCATGAACGTCTGGTACCTGTCGGCGGCCACCCCGGTGCGCAACGTCGTCGGCCTGTGCCACTCGATCTACTGGACCGCCCACGACCTGGCCGAGCTGGTGGGGGTGCCGTACGAGGAGGTGACGTACCTGGCGGCGGGGGTGAACCACCAGTCGTGGCTGCTGCGCTTCGAGTCCGGCGGCCGGAGCCTGTACCCGCGCCTGGACGAGGTCATCGCGGCCGACCCCGGCATGTTGCGCCGGGTGCGCGTGGACATGTACCGCAGGCTCGGCCACTACCCGACCGAGACCAGCGAGCACTCGGCCGAGTACGTGCCCTGGTACCTGCACGACGACGCCGAGATCGAGCGGCTGCGCATCCCCGTGGGCGCCTACGTCGGCATCAGCGAGGAGAACGTACGCACCTACGAGGCCACCCGCGACGCGCTCAGGGCGGGCCGGCCGATCACCGCGGAGGGGACCATGGAATACGCCCCGCAGATCATCCACAGCATCACGACCGGCACCGGCCGCACCGTCTACGGCAACGTGCCCAACCACGGCCTGATCGGGAACCTGCCCGCCGGGTGCGTGGTCGAGGTGCCCGTCGTCGCCGACGCCCTCGGCGTGCGGCCGGTCGCCGTCGGCGACCTGCCCGCCCAGTGCGCCGCACTCAACCGGGCCTACGTCAACGTCAACGAGCTGACCGTGCGCGCCGCGGTCGAGGGCCGCCCCGAGCACGTACGGCACGCCATGATGGCCGACCCGAACACGGCCGCCACGCTGACCGTCGACCAGATCGACGAGTTGTGCGGGGCGCTGCTGAAGGCGCACGGAGACCTGCTGCCCGAGTCGCTGAGGAGCCGGTCGTGAGGCGGGCGGTCCTGGTGGCGGCTCTGGCCGCGGGGCTGCTCACCGGCTGCGGCTCGGACCCCGGCGGGCAGGGGGACGGCCCGGTCGAGATCACCTGGTGGCACGGCCAGGTCGAGACGCAGGCCAAGACCATCGAGCAACTGGCCGCCGACTACAACAAGGCCCACCCCGGCGTACGGATCGTGCCCGCGGTCGGCACCACGAACGTCGACGACATGCTGCAGAAGGTGCAGGCCGTGCTGGCCGGGGGCAAGGCGCCCGACATCGCCTACATGTACGGCACCTGGATGCCGCACCTGGCCAAGAACCCCAAGGTGTACGACCTGACCGCCACCGTGAAGGCCCCCGGCTTCGGCTGGGACGACTTCTGGCCCTCCGAGCGGGCCGTGTCGGAGGTGGACGGCAAGGTCGTCGGCATCCCGGCCGTGGTGGACAACCTGGCCGTCATCTACAACAAGAAGCTGTTCGACGCGGCCGGAGTGCCCTACCCCGGCAAGGACTGGACCTGGGACGACTTCCGCGACGCGGCCCGCAGGCTGACGAAGGACGGCGTGTACGGCACCGCGTACCCGGTCACCGGGGGCGAGGACACCGTGTGGCGGTTCTGGCCCATGATCTGGCAGCAGGGCGGCGCGATCCTGACTCCGGACGGCAGGAAGTCGGCGTTCGACACGCCGCAGGCGGCCAAGGCGCTCGATCTGTGGAGTGCGATGGCCCGCCAGGACAAGTCCGTATATCTCGATCAAAATGGTGAGAAGTTCCTGCCGCTGTTCCAGAGCGGCAAGATCGGCATGATCGTCTCGGGGCCGTTCGCGCTGCTCGACGTCATCGACCACAAGGTCGACTACGGCGTCCAGGTGCTGCCCGGCTACGACAGCAACCACGAGACCATCGCCGGGCCGGACAACTGGGTCGTCTTCGACAACGGCTCCCGCCGCGCCAAGGCCGCCGCCGACTTCCTCACCTGGCTCACCCGTCCCGAGCAGGACGCCCGGTGGACCCTCGGCCTGGGCAACCTGCCGATCCGCAAGGCCACCACCGCGCTGCCCGCCTACGACACCTTCGTCAAGGACTTCCCCGACATGGACGTCTTCACCGCCAACCTGGACAACGCCAAGCAGGCCAGGCCGGCTGTCCCGGTGTACCCGGAGTTCTCCGAGAAGGTCGGCGACGCCATCAGCCGGGCGCTGGTGGGCGGGACACCCGTACCGCAGGCCCTGACCGAGGCGGCGGCCGAGGCCGACCGGGTGCTGGAGCGCGCACGATGACCGCGGCGGCCCTGGCCGGGCGCGGCGCGCGGCGGGCGGGGCGGCGGCGCCTGCTGCCCGAGCTGACCGGGTGGGGGTTCGTGCTGCCCGCCACGGTCGTGATCGTGGGGCTGAGCCTGTTCCCGGCGGCGTGGGCGCTGCTGCTGTCGCTGCGCGACGGCGACCTGCTCACCGGCGGCGACTACGTCGGCCTGCAGAACTACCGCGACCTGCTGGGCGACGCCGACCTGCGCGCCGCCGCCGGGCACACGCTGGTCTACACCGTGTTGTTCGTGCCGGGCTCGGTGGTCCTCGGGCTGGGCCTGGCGCTGGCGCTCAACCTGAAGATCCGGCTCATCGGCTTCTACCGCACCTGCTTCTTCGTCCCGTACGTGGTCTCGGCCGCGGCCACCGGCATCCTGGCCAACTTCGTCTTCGACCCCGACTTCGGCATCGTCAACGCCGGGCTCAAGGCGCTCGGCCTGCCCGCGATGGGCTTCCTCCAGGATCTCGACCAGGCGATGCTCACCCTCGTACTGATCTCATTGTGGGGCGGGGTCGGCATGCCCGCCGTCGTCTACCTCGCCGCGCTTCAGGACATCCCGCGCGAGCTGACCGAGGCCGCCCGCGTGGACGGCGGCGCCCAGCGCCACGTGCTGCGGCACGTCGTGCTCCCGCAACTGCGGCCCGCCACGGTGTTCCTGCTGATCTGGCAGACCATCACCGCGCTGCAACTGTTCGACCTCGTCTACACCACCACCAAGGGCCAGCCGCTCGACTCCACCACCGTCATCGTCTTCTACCTCTACCGCCAGGCCTTCCAGCTCTTCCATTCCGGGTACGGCGCGGCCATCGCCTACGTCCTGTTCGCCGTCACGCTCGCCGTGTCCGGCCTGACCCTGTGGAGGGGGACGAAGTGAGACGGCCTCACCTCGCGCACCTGTTCCTGATGCCGCTCGCGCTGCTGTTCGCCGCGCCGCTGGTCTGGATGACACTGACCGCGTTCATGCCGGACGCCGACATCAACAGCTACCCGCCCAAGCTGTGGCCCGAGCACTTCACCCTGGGCGGCTTCACCCGCATCTTCACCGAGGACGACTACCCGCGCTGGCTGGCCAACACCGTCCTGGTCGCCTTCGGCGCCGTGGCCGGGCACGTGGTGCTGTGCTCCCTGGCCGGGTACGGCTTCGCCCGCATCCCCTTCCGCGGCCGTGCCCTGGCGTTCGGGGCGCTCATGGCCACCATCATGATCCCCGCCCAGGTGCTCATGATCCCGACGTTCCTGCTGTTCCGGAACCTCGGGCTGATCGACACCCTGGGCGCGGCGGTCGTGCCGTGGCTGGCCTCGGCGTTCGGCGTGTTCCTCATGCGGCAGTTCTTCCTGTCGCTGCCGCGCGAGCTGGAGGAGGCCGCCGTCATCGACGGCTGCTCCCGCCTCGGGGTGTTCTTCCGCGTCGTGCTGCCGCTGGCCCGTCCCGCGCTGGCCACGCTGGTGGTGTTCACGCTGCTCGGCGCCTGGAACGACCTGCTCTGGCCGCTGATCGCGATCTCCTCCGAGGACGTCTACACCCTCCAGATGGGCCTGGCCACGTTCGCCGGTGCCCGGCACACCGAGTGGTCGGCGCTCATGGCCGGGAACGTGGTCGCCGTGCTGCCACTGGTGGCCGCGTTCGTGCTGGCGCAGCGGCACTTCGTGGCCACCATGAGCTTCAGCGGGCTGAAGGGATGATGATGTTTGCACAGGTGAGCTCGACAGGAGGAGGATGCGCTCAGCCCCACCAAGGAGGATGACATGTCGGTGTTGCAGAGCTTCGTGGACAGTGTGCGCAGCGGCGCGATCGAGGTGATCGACCTCACCGCGCCCCTCGCGCCGGAGACGCCGGTCCTCCAGTTGCCCGAGCCGTTCGGCAACACCATCCCGTTCCGGCTGGAGGAGATCAGCCGCTACGACGACCGCGGCCCGGCCTGGTACTGGAACGACATCCACACCGGCGAGCACACCGGCACCCACTTCGACGCCCCCGTCCACTGGGTCACCGCCCGCGACGGCCAGGACGTCTCCCAGGTGCCCGTACGCAGCCTGATCGCCCCCGCGGTCGTGCTCGACCTGGCCGCCGAGGCGTCCAAGGACCCCGACTTCCTCCTCCAGATCGACCACGTCAAGGAGTGGGAACGCGCCAACGGCCCGCTGCCCGAGGGCGGCTGGCTGCTCTACCGTACGGGCTGGGACGCCCGCTCGGCCGACCAGGCCGCGTTCCTGAACGCCGACGAGACCGGCCCGCACACGCCCGGCATCTCGGCCGAGTGCGCCTCCTGGCTGGCCGCCGAGACCCCGATCCTCGGGATCGGCGTGGAGACCGTCGGCACCGACGCCGGCGCCGCCCACTCCTTCGACCCGCCCTTCCCGTGCCACTCCTTCCTGCTCGGCGCCGGCAAGTACGGCCTGACCCAGCTCCGCAACCTCGACCGCCTGCCCGTGACCGGCGCCGTCGTGGTCGCGCCGCCGCTGCCCATCGTGGGCGGCTCCGGCAGCCCCGTCCGGGTCCTGGCCCTGGTGGAGCGTTGACCGTTACGGAGACGGCCGCGGCGGCGGTCGGCCGGGTGCTGGCCGCCCAAGGCGTCCGTACGGCGTTCGGGGTGGTCGGCAGCGGCAACTTCCACGTCACGAACGCGCTGGTCGAGCACGGCGTACGCTTCGTCGCGGCCCGGCACGAGGGCGGGGCGGCGACCATGGCCGACGCCTACGCCCGGATGAGCGGCGAGGTCGGCGTCGTCACGGTGCACCAGGGGCCGGGGCTCACCAACGCGATGACCGGCCTCACCGAGGCGGCCAAGAGCCGTACGCCGATGGTCGTGCTGGCCGGCGAGGCGACCGACACGCGCTCCAACTTCCACATCGACCAGGAGGCCCTGGCCACGGCGGTGGGCGCGGTGCCCATGCGCGTCACTGACGCCGGGCGGGCGGGGGAGCGGGCCCTCGAAGCGTTCCGGGTGGCCGCGCGGGATCGCCGTACGGTCCTGCTCAACCTCCCCCTCGACGTGCAGTCCATGCCGTCGAACGCCCCCGTCCCCGTCTCCGCCGTCGGCGACGCCGAGCGGTCCGGCGGTCCGTCCGGGGTGGTCGGCGGGACGGCGGAGCTGGGACGGCTGCTGGCCGCCGCGCGGCGGCCGGTGTTCATCGCGGGGCGCGGCGCCCGGCACGCCCGGCGCGAGCTGGAGGCGCTGGCCGACCGCACCGGCGCCCTGCTGGCCACCTCGGCCGTCGCCAAGGGCCTGTTCCGCGGCAGCCCGTGGGACCTCGACGTGAGCGGCGGCTTCGCCACCCCGCTGGCCGCCGAGCTGATCCGCGGCGCGGACCTGGTCGTCGGCTGGGGCTGCGCGTTGAACATGTGGACGACCCGCCACGGCTCGCTGGTCCCGCCGGGGGCGAAGGTGGCCCAGGTCGACCTCGACCCGGCGGCCGTCGGCGCCTACGTGCCGGTCGACCTGGGGGTGATCGGCGACGTCCGCGCCGTGGCGGCGGCCCTGACCGGGCCGGACGACGGCACGCCGGGCTACCGGTCGGCCGAGCTGGCCGCGCGCGTCCGGGCCGAGGGACGCTGGCGGGCGGTGCCGTACCGGGACGAGAGCGGCGCCGGCCGGATCGACCCGAGGACGCTCACCATCGACCTGGACGACCTGCTCCCAATCGAGCGTGTCGTGTCCGTCGATTCCGGCAACTTCATGGGATATCCCTCGATGTTCCTCGACGTGCCGGACGAGGGCGGGTTCTGCTTCACCCAGGCGTTCCAGTCGATCGGGCTCGGCCTGGCGACCGCGATCGGCGCCGCGCTGGCCCGGCCCGACCGGCTGCCCGTGGCCGCCCTGGGCGACGGCGGCGCGTTCATGGGTCTGGCCGAGCTGGAGACCGTCGTCCGGCTGGGCCTGCCCATGGTGGTCGTGGTCTACGACGACGAGGCGTACGGCGCGGAGGTGCACCACTTCGGGCCGCACGGGTTCCCGCTCGACACCGTCCGGTTCCCGCCCGCCGACCTGGCCGCGATCGCCAGGGGCCACGGGTTCGCCGCCGTGACCGTCACGGACCGCGCCGACCTCGCCGGTGTGGCCGAATGGCTCAAGGGGCCCCGGGACCGCCCGCTGCTGGTGCACGCCAAGATCACCGGCGAACGCGGCTCCTGGTGGCTGGAGGAGGCGTTCAAGGGCCACTGAACGGCCGGGCACGGGGGCAGACCGGCCTGCGCGGACCGTGGGCGCGGGGTGCAGGGTGGTGCGGTCAGAGCTTGCGGTAGGTGCGGGCCTCCTCGGCGGCGGCCAGCACCTCCGCCAGCGACCCGCCCACGCACGCCGCCACGCACGCCGCCACCGCCCCCTCCACGAACGGCACGTCCGCGATCATCACCCGCCCCGCCTCCTCCAGCAGCCGGGCGGTCAGCACCGAGCTGCCCAGATCGGGGATGATCAGCACGCCGTCGCCCCGGTCCACGGACCGGATCGCCTGCTCCACGAGATCGAAACTGGTGCCGAGGCCGCCGTCCGCGGTGCCGCCGGCCGCCGCCACCGGCACGGGCTCGCCGGCGATCCCGCGCGCCAGCGCCGCCGTCTCGGCCGCCAGCCCGGCACTGTGCGAGACCAGCACCACCCCGACCATCAGCCCTCCGCCCGGGCCGCCGTCGCCAGGGCTTCCATGATCAGGGCGGTCGAGGCCGCGCCCGGGTCCTCGTGTCCCATGCTGCGTTCGCCCAGGTAGCTGGCCCGGCCCTTGCGGGCCTGGAGCGGGATCGTGTCCCGCGCGCCCTCGGCCGCCGCCGCCGCGGCCCGTTCGAACGCCTCCAGGGCTCCGATGCCGTCCCGTACGGCCAGGGCCAGCGCCCGCGAGGCGGGGACCAGCGCGTCCACCATGGTCTTGTCGCCCACCGCCGCCTTGCCCAGCCGCTCCAGCGCGACCACCCCGGCCTCGAACGCCGCCTCGAAGTGGAACAACGTCACCGGGGACTCCAGCGTCCGGCCCATCTGGCGGAACATCGAGCCGTACAGCGGGCCGGAGGCGCCGCCGACGCGGCGGATGAGGGTCGTGCCCGCCTCGGTCAGCACCTGCGCGGGCGAGCCCGGCGGCCGGTCGGCCAGGGCCTTGGCGACCTCGGTGAAGCCGCGGTCGAGGTTCGCGCCGTGGTCGGCGTCGCCGATGGCCGCGTCGAGCTCGGTCAGCCGCTCGCGGTCGCGGCGTACCAGCCTGGCCGCCTCGTCGAGCCAGGCCACGAAGAGGCCGGTGTCCATCACCGGCCCCAGCGCAGCGCCGGTGTCTCGACCGGCGCGTCCCACAACCGGGTGAGTGTGTCGTCGAGCCGGCACACGGTGACCGAGAAGCCCTGCATGTCCAGGCTCGTCACGTAGTTGCCCACGAGCGAGCGGGCCACCCGGGCGTCCTTGCCCTTCACGAACGCCGCCACCTCCGCGAACAACACGTACAGCTCCATGAGCGGGGTGCCGCCCATGCCGTTCACCATGACCAGCAGGTCGCCCTGGAGCGCCAGGTCGCTGTGCAGGGCCTCCATGGCGACGGCGGCCAGCTCGCGGGCCGAGGCCATCGGCACCCGCGTGCGGCCCGGCTCGCCGTGGATGCCGATGCCCAGCTCCACGTCCGTGTCGGGCAGGTCGAACGTCGGCTTGCCGGCCGAGGGCGTCGTGCACGAGGTCAGCGCGATGCCGAAGGACCGGCTGCGTTCGTTCACCTCGCCGGCCACCCTGGCCACCTCGGTCAGCGGCGCGCCCTCCTCGGCCAGCGCGCCCGCGATCTTCTCCACGAACACCGTCGCGCCCGTGCCGCGCCGCCCGGCCGTGTAGAGGGAGTTCTGGACGGCCACGTCGTCGTCGACCAGCACGCTGACCACGTCGTTGTCCTCGGCCAGCTCGGCGGCCATCTCGAAGTTCAGCACGTCGCCGGTGTAGTTCTTGACGATGTGCAGCACGCCGGCGCCGCCGTCGACGGCCCGGGTGGCCTCGATGATCTGGTCGGGCACGGGCGAGGTGAAGATCTCGCCGGGGCAGGCGGCGTCCAGCATGCCGTACCCGACGAACCCGGCGTGCAGGGGCTCGTGGCCCGAGCCGCCGCCCGACACCAGCCCCACCTTGCCGGGACGCGGCCCGCCGGCCCGGTAGACCACGCGGTCCTGGACCCGCAGCGCGGGGTGGGCCGCGGCCATCCCGCCCAGTGCGTCCTCGACGGCGGACTCCGCGGTATTGATGAGCTTCTTCATGGTGAGAACATCTGCCCGTTCTCGCGCGAGAGCAAGCACCGCGGGGAGAACCGGCGATCCGGCGGCCGGACGAGGCCGCTGACGACCGTCCGACCGGTCCGAGTAGGCTACCTTCTGGTCATGGCTGAGATTGTGTACCCGCCGGTGATCGCCGCCGCGCGGACCCTCTTTCGCGTGCTCGACTACCGCTTCCACATGGAGGGCACCGAGCACGTGCCGCGGACCGGGGGCGCGGTGCTGGTGAGCAATCACATCAGCTATCTCGACTTCATCTTCGCCGGGTTCGCCGCGCTGCCGTCGAAGCGGCTGGTGCGGTTCATGGCCAAGCAGGACGTCTTCGACCACCGCGTCTCCGGGCCGCTCATGCGCGGCATGCACCACATCCCGGTCGACCGGGGGGCCGGCGCCGGCTCGTACGCCACCGCGCTGCGCAAGCTGAAGGCCGGTGAGGTGGTGGGCGTCTTCGCCGAGGCCACGATCAGCCGCTCCTTCACCGTCAAGGAGATCAAGAACGGCGCCATCCGCATGGCCCAGGCCACCAACGTGCCGGTCATCCCGGTCGCCCTGTGGGGCAGCCAGCGGATGTGGACCAAGGGCCGGCCCAAGCAGCTCACCCAGCGGCACGTGCCGATCACCATCCTGGTGGGCGAGCCGTTCCACCCCAAGCGGGGCGAGGACGTCAACCAGCACACCACCGACCTGCACGTACGCCTGTCGGAGCTGGTCGACCGGGCGCAGCGCACCTACCCGGAGGTCCCGCCGGGCGTGTGGTGGCAGCCCGCGCACCTGGGAGGCACCGCGCCCACCCCCGAGGAGGCGGCCGCCATGGACGCCGCCGAGGCCGAGGCCCGCGCCGCGAAGGAGTGAGCCCGCGCCCCCGGGCTCAGATGGCGGCCTGGTAGGCGCTGGCGCGCATGCCGGCCAGCAGGCCCGCCGTCTGCTCGGGCGTGTAGCGGCGTACGGGGTCATGGTGGAGCAGCCCCTCGATCAGGGGACGCATCACCCCGGCCCGCCGCGGCGGCGGATACGGGCCGCTGCGGGCCATGCCGAGCACCGTGGCCGCGTCCTGGCCGGGGTAGGGCGGCTGGCCCTCGACGGCGCTGTAGAGGGTCGCGCCGAAGGACCACATGTCGGCCTCCTTGCTGGCCGGCCCGCCGTGCAGCCGCTCCGGGGCCATGAACGCGGGTGTGCCGCGCAGCCGCCGCGAGGTCGTCATGCGGATGTCGCCCTCGGCGGTGGCGATGCCGAAGTCGGTCAGCACCACGCGGTCGCCGGTCAGCATCACGTTCGCGGGCTTGACGTCACGATGGAGCACGCCGGCCTTGTGCGCGGTGCGCAGCGCGGCGAGCAGGTGCTGCCCGATCGCGGCCACCGACTGCGCGGGCAGTGTGCCCACCTGGGAGAGCAGCTGGTGGAGTGAGAGCCCGTGAAGGTACTCCATCACGATCCAGAGCTTGCCGCCCACTTCCATCAGGTCGTGGACCGTGACGATGTTGGGGTGCGTCAGCCCGGCGGCCATCCTGGCCTCACGCAGCACCCGGCGGCGCACCATCTCGGCCTCACCGGCCAGAGTCAGCTCCTTCAACGCCACCTCTCGGTGGAGGAGCCGATCGAACGCCCGCCAGACGACTCCCATACCCCCACGACCGGCCTCCTCGTTCAGGAGGTACCGTCCGCCGATCTCCCGCATACCATCCCCTCAAGCTCGGGGATAATCATGTCATCTCCGCACGCGACATTGGGTGCCTAAGGTGATCTGGATATGTCGGAAAGTGTAGGTGTGCTGGTCAGCGCCGCAGAAATTCGCCCCGGCATGGCGCGCCACACCAGCCCCACCGCCACCAGGCCCAGCCCCGCGGCCCCGGCCAGGACGGCCGCCAGCCCGAAGAACTCGCCCGCCACGCCGCCGAGCGCCGCCCCCAGCGGCATGCCGCCCATGCCGACCAGCCGGTAGGCCGAGTTCACCCGTCCCAGCAGTTCGCCGGGGATCACGCGCTGCCGTACCGAGACGACCAGTACGTTGGCCGCCGCCCCCGTGAGGCCCCACACCACGGCGACCGGGTACAGCGCCCACGGCGAGGGCACCAGCAGGGGGACGAGCAGCAGCAGGCTGCTCGTCAGCCACGCCCCCACCAGCACGGCCTGCTCGCCGAGCAGCCGCGTGGCCGGTCCGGTCAGCGGCGAGCCGAGCACCGCACCCGCCGCGAACGCGGTCATCATCAGGCCGTAACCGCTCGGTTCCAGGCCCATGCGCGACCCGTCGCCGACGGCCCACAGGACGAAGACGGCGAAGTAGGCCGCGCTGGACACGTTCAGCAGGCCGGCCGAGAGCGCCAGACTGCGCAGGAACCGGTGGGACCACAGGTAGCGCAGCGCCTCGCCGATGTCGGCGCGCAACCGGCGGCGCGGCCCGGCCGGGGCGGCGCGGTACGAGCCGCGCATGCCGGTCAGGAGCAGGGCGGCGGCGCCGTACAGGAGGGCGGGGGCGCCGAAGAGGGCGGCGGGCAGCAGGGCGGCGAGCAGCCCGGCCACCGGGCCGCCGACGAAGTCGTTGCCGATGGTCTGGACGCTGACGATCCGGCCGTTGGCCCGGGTCAGGTCCTCCCGCGAGACGGTCATGGGCAGGACGGACTGCGCCGAGAGGTCGGCGAAGACCTCGCTCACACCGGCCGCGAACACCACCGCGAGCAGCACCCACAGGTTCAGCAGGCCCGTGGCGGCCAGCAGCGTCCCCATCGCCAGCACCGCCGTACGGACCGCGTTGGCCAGCGCCATGACCCGGCGGCGGTCGGCCCGGTCGGCGACCGCCCCCGCGTGCAGCGCGAACAGCAGCCACGGCGCGGTCGCGGCGGCCCCGGCCAGCGACACCAGCGTGGGGGAGCGCGTCATGGACACGGCCAGCAGGGGCGCGCCGACCCTCAGGACGCCGTCGGCGAGGTTCGACAGCGCGGTGGAGGACCACAGGAACCCGAAGGCCCGGCCCAGACGTGTCACGACTCACTCCGATAGTGTGTAAGGAAAAGTGTGCATAGATTCCTTTGCAAAGATAGGCTTGCACAGTGAGCGAAGGCAAGAGCTTTTCCGCGCGGGCCCTCGACGCGAACGCGTTGAAGTCGTTCGCGCACCCCCTGCGGCTGCGCATCTACGAGCTGCTCGACGAGCACGGCCCGTCCACGGCCACCGGGCTGGCCGGCCTGCTCGGGCAGAACACCGGCGCGACCAGCTACCACCTGCGGGAGCTGGCCCGGCACGGCATGATCGAGATCGCGCCCGAGCTGGGCCGGGGCAAGGAGAAGTACTGGCGTATCACGCCCGGCGGCTTCAGCTACGCGCCGTCGGAGGAGGACTCGGGGAGGGACCCGGAGGCGGCCGACGCCCTGGACTTCCTGATGGACGACCTGGTCCGGCAGCGCGGCGCGGAGCTGACCCGCTGGCGCGAGGCGTTGGGGCGGGCGCCCGAGGAATGGGTGCGGGCCGGCCTGTTCGCCCGCCGGTCCCTGCGGCTCACCTCGGCCGAGGCGACCGCTCTGAGCGAACAGGTGCTGGAGGTGCTGGACCACTACCGGAAGTTGTCGGACGGCAGGGACGTGCCCGCCGGTGGCGGGCACGTCGTCGTGCACTTCGACGTCCTGCCGCTCGGGGCCACCGGCGACCGGCCGGAGGACCCGGCCTAGGGCTCTCCCCGGGCCTCCGGCGGCCGGTCAGGAGATCAGGGTCAGGAGATCAGGGTCAGGGCGCGCTCGGCGGTGCCCTCGGGCGCCTTGGCGGGCGAGCCGGCGTCGAACGGCGGGCGCGGGTCGTACTCGATCGCGAGCTGCACCGCCTGCGCCGTCTCGGCGTCGTTCACCTGGGCCAGCAGGGTCAGGGCCATGTCGATCCCCGCCGAGACCCCGGCTGCCGTCACGACCTTGCCCTCGACGACGACGCGCTCGCTCACCGGCTCGGCCCCGAAGTCGCCCAGGCCGTCCAGCACCGCCCAGTGGCTGGTCGCGCGCAGGCCCTTGAGCACCCCGGCCGCCCCCAGCAGGTACGAGCCGCTGCACACCGACGTCGTCCACCGCGTGTGCTCGTGGGCCTCGCGCAGCCAGCCCAGCAACGCCTGGTCGGACAGGGCTTCGAGGGTGCCGGGCCCGCCGGGCACGACGACCACGTCGGGACGGGGCAGGTCGGCGTAGGAGGCCGTGGCGGCGATCGACAGGCTGCCCCGGTCGTCGAGCACCGGCCCCGCCTGCCCGGCCACGAACGTCACCGTCACGCCGGGCGCGAACGCCAGCACGGTGTAGGGACCGACCGCGTCGAGCGCGGTGAAGCGGGGATAGAGCGGAATGGCCACGTGCATGGTGTCATTTCTCCTTCGACTGGAATCTGCGGCGGTGCTCGCCCGGCGAGACCCGCCAGTGACGGCGGAAGACGCGGTAGAGGCTCTCCGGCGTGCCGAGCCCCGACTCCCTGGCCACCGTCTCCAGCGGGTGCCCGGTGACCTCCAGGAGGCGTCTGGCGGCGTCGGCGCGGCTGCGTTCGACGTACCGGCCGGGGGACAGGCCGGTCTGCTCGGTGAAGACGCGGGAGAAGTGGCGTTCGCTCATCCCGACGCGCCGGGCGAGCGCGGGCACGCTCAGGTCGGCGGCCGGGTTGGCGTCGATGTAGCCCTGGAGTTCCCGCAGCGGCAGGCTGCGCGGCGTCATGGCCCGCATCGGCGCGCTGAACTGGCTCTGCCCGCCCGGCCTGTGCAGGTAGACGACGAGCCCGCGGGCCACGTCGCGGGCCAGCTCGTGGCCGTGGTCCCTGGCCACCAGCGCGAGCGCGAGGTCCACGCCGGACAGCACGCCCGCCGAGGTCCACACGTTGCCGTCCTCGATGTAGAGGGGGTCGGGGTCCACTTCGACGTCGGCGTAGCGCCTGCGCAGGTCGTCGGCGGCCAGCCAGTGGGTCGTGGCCCTGCGCCGGCCCAGCAGCCCGGCCTCGGCCAGCAGGAACGCCCCGTTGCAGACCGAGGCCACCCGGTCGGCCCGCGCCGCCAGGCCGGAGATGGCCTCGACCAGCGCGCGATCCTCCAACTGCCGGGGCACCGACAGCCCGCCGGCGACCAGGAGCGTGTCGATCGACCCGGTCACCTCGCCCAGCGCCCCCGCCACGACGGCGAGCCCGTTGTGCGCGCTCACCGCCCCCGCCTGCACGGCGGCCACCTCGACCCGGTAGCCGCGCCCCCGCGCGATCAGGTCGGCGGTCGAGAACACGTCGGCCGGCCCGGCCATGTCCAGCAACTGGAAGCCCGGGAAGACGACGATCACGATCCGCCGACGCATGTCTTCATGCTGGTCGCGGCCCCGCGACGGCGTCAATGACACAAACCTTGCACATTACGCCATGGCCGGTCCGGGAATTGGAAACGGCCGGCACCCCGTACCAGGGTGCCGGCCGTTGCTCTGGAGGGCGTCAGCCCATGTGCGGGTAGCGGTGGTCGGTCGGCGGGACGAACGTCTCCTTGATCGTGCGGGCGTTCACCCAGCGGATCAGGTTGAAGATCGAGCCGGCCTTGTCGTTGGTGCCCGAGGCCCGCGCGCCGCCGAACGGCTGCTGGCCCACGACCGCGCCCGTCGGCTTGTCGTTGACGTAGAAGTTGCCCGCCGCGAAGCGCAGCCGCTCCGCGGCCGAGGCGATGGCGTACCGGTCCTGGGCGATGATCGACCCGGTCAGCGCGTACGGCGCGATGCCCTCCATCTGGGCGAGCACCGTGTCGAAGTCGCGGTCCTCGTAGACGTGCACGCCGAGGATCGGCCCGAAGTACTCCTTGACGAAGATCTCGTCGGTCGGGTCGGCGCACTCCAGGACGGTCGGCTTGACGAAGTAGCCGACGCTGGAGTCGTACGAGCCGGTGAGCACGTCGATGTTCGAGGCCGCCCGCGCCCGGTCGATGGCCTCCTTGTGCTTGCCGAAGGCCCGCTCGTCGATGACCGCGCCCATGAACGTCGACAGGTCGGCAGCCACGTCGCCCACGGTCAGCGACTCGGCCACGCCCACGAAGTCGTCACGCATCCGGTTCCAGACCGAACGCGGCACGTACGCCCGCGAGGCCGCCGAGCACTTCTGGCCCTGGTACTCGAAGGCGCCCCTGACCAGCGCGGTCGTCAGCACCGCCGGGTCGGCCGACGGGTGGGCCAGCACGAAGTCCTTGCCGCCGGTCTCGCCCACCAGGCGCGGGTAGCCGTGGTAGGAGGCGATGTTGGCGCCGACCGTGCCCCACAGGTGCTGGAAGGTCGGGGTGGAGCCGGTGAAGTGGATGCCGGCGAGGGCCGGGTGCGTCAGCGCCACCTCGGAGATGGCCTGCCCGTTGCCGGTGACCAGGTTGATCACGCCGGGAGGCAGCCCGGCCGCCTCCAGCAGCCGCATCGTGAAGTGCGCGGCGAACTGCTGGGTCGGGGACGGCTTCCAGACGACGACATTCCCCATCAAAGCGGCAGAAGTCGGCAAATTTCCGGCGATGGCGGTGAAGTTGAACGGCGTGATCGCCAGCACGAACCCCTCAAGGGGCCGGTACTCCATCCTGTTCCACACGCCCGGCGACGAGATCGGCTGGTCGGCGTAGAGCTGGCGGGCGTACGTCACGTTGAAGCGCAGGAAGTCGATCAGCTCGCAGGCCGCGTCGATCTCCGCCTGCTGCGCCGACTTCGACTGGCCCAGCACGGTGGCGGCGTTCAGCGTCTGCCGCCACGGCCCGGCCAGCAGGTCGGCGGCCTTGAGGAAGACCGCGGCCCGCTCGTCGAAGGACAGCGCCCGCCAGGCGGGCGCCGCCCGCAGGGCACTGTCGATCGCGTCCTGCACGTCCTGAGCCGTAGCGTCGTTGGTACGGCCCAGGACGGAGGCATGGTTGTGCGGCTGCACCACGTCGATGGGCGCGCCGCCGCCGAGCCGCTGCTCGCCGTCGATGGTCATGGTCAGGTCGATGGCGGAGCCGGACAGCTCCTTGAGGCGGTCCTCCAGTGCCGAACGCTCGGCGCTGCCCGGCGCGTAGCCGAGTACGGGCTCGTTCGCGGGGACCGGGACGTTGCTGATGGCATCCATTTACTTACCCCCAAGGGCACGAAGGAAGAAGGCGACGTTGGCGGGGCGCTCGGCCAGCCGGCGCATGAAGTAGCCGTACCAGTCGTCGCCGTAGGGGACGTAGACGCGGACCGTGTGGCCGGCCCCGGCGAGGGCCTCCTGCCGGTCGGTCCGGATCCCGTAGAGCATCTGGAACTCGTGGTCGCCGAGCGTCCGCCCGAAGCGGTCGGCGAGCAGTTCGGTGATCGAGATCAGCCGGTCGTCGTGCGTCGCCACCATGGGGTAACCCTTCCCCGCCATGAGGATGCGCAGGCATCGCACGTACGCCTTGTCCACGGCCTGCTTGCCCTGGTGCGCGACCGAGGCGGGCTCGCGGTAGGCGCCCTTGACCAGTCGTACCCGTGACCCCTCGTGGGCCAGGTCGCGGCAGTCGTCCTCGCTGCGGAACAGGTACGCCTGGATGGCCACGCCGGTCGTGGGGTAGTCCTCGCGCAGCTTGCGCAGGATGCCCAGCGTCGAGTCGACGGTGGTGTGGTCCTCCATGTCGAGCGTCACGGTCGAGCCGTTGGCCGCGGCGGCGGCGCAGATCTCGCGGGCGTGCTCCAGGGCCATCCCGTCGTCGAGCCGCTGGCCGACGGCCGACAGCTTCACCGACACCTCGCCCCGGCGGCCGAGCTGCAGCGGCTTGAGCGCCTCCAGCAGCGTCACGTACGCCTGCGCCACGGTCTCGGCGGCCTGCGCGTCGCGCGTCTCCTCGCCGAGGTGGTCGACGGTCACGGCCAGGTTCGCGTCCCGCAGCCGTTCGATGGCGTTGCGGGCCTCCTGGACGCTCTCGCCCGCGACGAACCGGTCCACCACCTTACGGGTGAGCGGGAAGCCTGACACGGAGCGGCGTACGACGCCGCTGCCGGAGGCGGCAAGGAGCAGTTGACCCAACATGCCTCAATTCTAGAAACCCCAGGTCAGAAGGGGCCATGAACGCGCGTAACGAGCGATGTGGCAGGCTGTCATACAAATGCACAACACCTCAGACCTTCAGGAGATCGTCGACGAGATCGCCGCCACGCTGGGGGCGTCCGCGACGCTGGAGGACCGCTCGTTCCGCCTGCTCGCCTACGGCGCCCAGCACGGCGACATCGACACGGTCCGCCAGGAGTCCATCCTGCGCCGGCGCGCCACCGGCGAGGTGCGCGACTACTTCGAACGCTACGGCATCGCCAGGGCCGGCGGCCCGGTCCGGATCCCGGCCGACGCCGAGCTCAAGGTGCTGGCCCGGGTCTGCTGGCCGCTGCGGCACGGCGAGGTCACCTACGGCTACCTGTGGCTGCTCGACTCCGGCAGCCTCGCCGACGACGCCCTGCGCGGCGTCGCGCCGCTGGTCGCCAGGGCCGCCGCCGCGCTCGCCCAGGAGGCCAGGAGCCGCCAGGACCTCGGACGCGGCCTGCTCGCCCTGTTCTCCGCCGACCCCGAGGAACGCGCCGCGGCCTCCATCGAGGTGCCCGGCCCGGTCACCGCCGTCGCCGTACGCGAGTCGAGCGAGCGGGTGGCCGCCCTCTGGACGCTGCCGCGCGGCGTGCTGGCCCGTACCGGCTCGCCCGTCGCCCTGCTCGCCCCCGCCCACCTGGCCGGGGAGGTCGCCCAGACCCTCCAGAGCGCGTACGGCACCGCCGCCGGCATCGGCGCACCCAGGAACGACCCGGCCGACGCCTGGCAGAGCTGGCGCGAGGCCCGCCAGGCGCTGCGCATCGCCGAGCACTTTCCCCGGCACGCCCCCATCGCCCGCTGGCCGGACCTCGGCGTCCACCGCCTGCTGGCCCGGCTCGGCCGCTCCGACCTGCACGAGCTGGCCGCCGAGACCGGCGCGCTGGACCCCGAGCTGGCCCAGACCCTTGAGGCCTACCTCGACCTCGGCGGCCACGCCCAGAAGACGGCCGCCGAGCTGGGCATCCACCGCCAGACCCTGTACTACCGCCTGGGCAAGGCCGAACGCCTCCTGCACCGCGACCTGTCCGACGGCGACGACCGGCTGACCGTGCACCTCGGGCTGAAGGCGGCCAGGCTGCTGCCTCAGGACAGCCGGTAGACCTTCACCCAGTCCACGTACATCGACACCGTCGCCGGGGTGGAGGAGTCGCGGCAGCGCGGCTCGCAGACCACGTCGTTCTGCAGCGCGAGGCCCATCTTGCCGCCGTCCGGCACGTACGCGCCCCGGTAGTCCCACACCTTCCGGCCGTCCAGCCAGAACGTCAGCCTGCCGGGCAGCCGGTCCACCGCGACCGTGTGCCAGCGGGTGAAGTCGGCCCGGAGCTGCCGCTGCGCGCGCCCGCGCCCGCCGTGCACGAAGATGCCGCCGCCCTGCCGCCGCGGGTCGACGATCTCGGCGAAGTCGACCTCGGCGTAGCCATCGCCCTCGCCCTGCGCGGTCGGCCACAACAACGCCACCGGCGTGTACCCGTTGCCCGCCTCGGCCCTGAACCTGACCTCCCACCGGCCGTACCGCTGGGCGAGCCTGGTGGCCACGCCGCCGGACAGGTCCTTGCCGCCGTACCGGCCGCCCTTGAGGCGCAGCATCCCGCCGGCGACCGTCGCGGCCTTCCCCGTACGGGGGTTCCGCTCCGCGTCCGGCGAGTGGTAGACCATCCATCTGCTCGTGTCGACGGAGGAACCGTCGAAGTTCTCGACGAGGACGGGCGTGCCCCACGTCTCCGCCTGTGCGCTCTGGGGGAGGGCGAGGGCCGTGAGGAGCGCCGCCGCCGCCAGGATCGAACCGCGTGTAGACATGCCGACCATCGAAGCAAAGACGTCACTCCGGTAACAAGGGCCCCCGAAACGGCGACAAGAGCCCCCTGGATCGATGGCATGGGCCCTTGGAACCCTTGGAACGCCGAAAGGCGGGCGGCCCCACGCCGCCCGCCCCTCGCCGCCTGTGTCAGGCGCAGGCCGACTCGTACACGCGGACCAGCTCCTGGCTGACGCGCTCCCAGGAGTAGCGCGAACGCGCTCGGTCGGCGCCGGCGTACCCGAGCGCGGTGCGCAGCGTCGGGTCGCACAGAACCTCACGGGCCAGCCGCGCGGTGCGGGCCGGCCGGTCCGGCGGGACCAGCAGGCCGGTCACGCCGTCGATCACGGAGTCGAGGTGGGCGCCCACGGACGAGGCGATCACCGGTACGCCGCAGGCCATGGCCTCCAGCGCGACGATCCCCGTCACGGCCTCGCGCGGCACCGAGACCACGGCGTCGGCGCTGCGCATCAGCTTCGGCACCGAGGCCCGCTTGACCTGCCCGAGCAGCGTCACCCGGTCGGCGACGCCGAGTTGCTCGGCCAGCGCCCGCAGCCGGCGCGCGTCCCGGTCCTGGTCCAGGTCCTCGGGCTCGGGGCCGCCCGCGATGACCAGTTCCACGTCGGTCAACCCCTGCAACGCCCGCACCGCCGTGTACGCCCCGCGCTCGGGCGACAGCGGGCCCACGTGCAGCAGCCGCTTGCGGGTGCCCTTGGTGGCGATCGCGCCACGCCGCTGGAACCGCTCGGTGTCCACCCCGTACGGCACGATGGCGATGTTGCCGCGCGGCACGCCCAGCCTGATCAGCGCCGACTCCTCGTCGCCCGAGCCGGCGATGACCGCCTTGGCCCTGCGCCCGAGCGCCCGCTCCAGCTTCTGGTGCGTGGCGTCCACGGTGTGGAAGGTCTGCATGACCGGCACGTCCAACCCCTTGGCGCCCGCCACCGCGACGAGCCCGCCGGTCCACGAGTGAGCGTGGATCACGTCCGGCCGCTCCTGGTTCCACCGCTTCATGAGGTGCTCGCCGACGTCGTTGAGGTACGGCACGACGTCGTCGGGCGTCAGGCTCTTGGCCGGGCCCACGTCGATCTGCTCCAGAGTGACACCCGGGGCCACCCGCGTCTTGGGCTTGCCCTCGGCGTCGTCACGGCGGGAGTAGATGGTGACGTGGTGCTCGCGTCCCAGCTCGCGCGCTACGGCGAGGATACGGTGATGCTGGTTTCCCTTGACGGACGCGACGATCGCAATATTCATGGCACACCTCAGCGTGGAAAAGCCTTCAAGGTGTGCCTGCGTCTTAGGCACGTTGTTCTACGGAACGACAATACCCATGATTGACTGGTTCGCAAACCCCCGCAGATCAGACACCTCGGAGGGCGAGAACCACGATCTCGTCCCACACCTGGCCGCCGGAGAAGGCGTGCCGGTCGGCCTCCACCGCCTTGACCACGGTGGCCGGGGACTGCCCCGCGCAGCGTCCCAGCACGTCGGCCAGCCGCTCCTCGCCGTACGGCTCGCCGGAGTCGTTCCTGGAGGAGATCAGGCCCTCGGAGTAGAGCACCAGCGTCTCCCCGACGGAGACCGTCAGCTCCTGCACATCCGTCTCGGCCTCGGGGGAGATGCCGAGCGGCACGCCGCCGCCCGCCGCGAAGCGCACGTTGCCGTCGGGCTGCAACAACGCCGCCGGATGGTGGCCGGCCGAGGACAACAGGATCGTACGGCCCTTGACGAACCCCGCCACGGCCATCACGAACATGCCCGTGCCCTGTGCGACCAGGGCCTGGTTGACCTTGCGCATCACCAGGTCGGGATGGGACTCCCAGGTGCTGAGCACCCGCAGCCCGCCGCGCACCATGGCGCTGACCGAGGCCGCCTCCTCGCCCTTGCCCGCCGCGCCGCCCAGCGCGAACCCCCAGCCGCCCGCGACCGGGAACACGTCGTAGAACTCCGCGCCCACCGATGAGCCCGGATGGTAGACGGCCGACGCCTCGTAGCCGGGCACGTCGGGCAGGTTGCGCGGGGCCACGCTGGCCGACAGCGCGTCGGCGGCCCGCGAGCGGCTCTGGAAGCTCGACTGGGCGCGTACGGCCAGGCCGAGCTGCATCCCCACGTCCTGGAGCACACCGAGGTCGGCCAGCGAGAACGGCGGCCGGTCGTGCGTACGGACCAGCGTGAGCACCCCGTCGGAGTGGCCGATCGGCACCGACAGCAGCGAGCCCGCGCCCATCACGGTCAGCAGCGGCCCGTCGGCGCAGTAGCCGAGCAGCGACTCGTCGTCGACCATCTCGTGCACCACGCCCGAGCCGCGCTCCAGCACCTGCACCACCACCTGGCTGCCGGCCGGGTCGGCCGACTCCACCTGGCGCACCAGCTCGCCCAGCGGATGGTTCTTGGGCGCCACCACCACCGAACGCCGCGGCAGCCCGTCACGCACCATGTCGGCGATCACCCAGTCGGCCCACTCGGCCGCCAGCAGCCGCGTGGTCCGCGGCAACGCCACCGGCCGCAGCAGCGCCTCCTCGTCCAGCAGCAGCGCCCCGATCTTGGCCAGCAGGTCCTGCCGCCTGGACGCCGCCAGCAGCAGCGCCCCGTCGGACTGCTCGGGCCGCCGCGCCCCCGGCTCGGGCAGCTGCACCTCGGTGGGCAGCGCCACGGCCGCCACCATCTGCTGCGGCTCGCCCGGCATCGTCACCCGCGTCAGCGCGAGCTGCACGGTGTGCGTCCGGCCCTGGTGCGCCAGCCGCGTCTCGAACGCCGACGGCTGCCCGGTCTGCAACACCGAGTTCAGGTGCGAACGGAACGCCGCCCGCCTGGAGACGTCCACCAGCAGCGGGAACGACCGCCCGACCAGGTAGCCGTCGGGGCTGCCGAGCACCCGGGAGGTCTCCGGGTTGATCCGCCGGACCACCCCGCCGCCGTCGAGCACGATGACCGGCACCGGGAAGGCCCGGAACACCTGGCGCAGCAGCTTCAGCTCCCGCTGCGTGCCGTCCTTCTTGCCGGAGGCGCGCTTGGGCGCCTTGCTCAACGCCTCGCGCGCCTCGGCGAGCAACTCGGCGGCGGTGTCCAGTTCGGCCAGGGCGGCGTCGAGCGTGGGCGCGAGGTCGGTAGGGTAGGCCGTCCTCGCCTCACGCAAGGACGACACGCGTCCAGCCAGCGCGTCCAGAGCGTGTTCGAGGTCCGGCATGGTCATCCTTTGACGCTACGCCACCGGGGATAACGGTAGCCATAAGGGGTAGGGGCTTCTTGCTATGGAATCGACGGCGATGATCACTCCCGGGCTCGCCCGAGACCTGGCGGCGCTGGGGCGGCTGGGCGAGGACACCTCCACGGAGAGCGTGTTGCGCGGCCTGACCACCGCGCTGGCGGCCGGGGTGCCCGGTTGCTCGGGCGGCTCGGCCGAACACTGGCGCGACCAGCGGGTGCTGGTCTCCGGCTCGCACAGCGAGCTGATCATGCTCGTCGAGGGCGAGCGCGAGCTCGGAGAGGGCCCCTCCGTCGAAGCTCGGAACACCGGCGCCCGCGCCAGCGTGAGCGACGTGCTGAGCGACAACCGCTGGCCCCGCTACGACGCACTGGCGACCCGCTGGGGGGTGCGCTCGGTGCTGGTCGTGCCCATCGAGGTGGCGCCCGCGCGACTCATCGTCGGACTTTACTCGGTACGGCCGGGTGCCTTCTCCCCGCAGGCCGCCCATTCGCTGACCGAGATGCTGACCGAGCAGGTCGGGGTGGCCGTGGCGAACATGTGGGAGTTCGAGGAGGTACGCACCGACGCCGCCCAGCTCCAGGAGGCCCTGGCCGGGCGCTCGGTCATCGACCAGGCCAAGGGCATCATCATGCAGACCAGCGGGTGCACCGCCGAGGCCGCCTTCGAGGAGCTGCGCAGGATCTCGCAGCACCATCAGGTCAAGGTGGCCGATCTGGCCAGACTCCTCGTCGAGGAACACCAGCGCAAGTCGACGCGTCGCCCCTGACGCCGGGCGTGGGCCCTTGTGTGAGCCCCGCCCCCGGGCCGCATTCCTCAGCCGATGGCGGCCAGCGCGTCGTCGAGCGTGTCATACAGCGGCAGGCGCTGGGCCAGCCCGGTGATCCACATCACCTTCGACTTCGAGTACTCCACGCCGACCAGCGCGAACTTCGCGCTCGAGGCCAGGCTCGTCTGCCAGTGATGGACGATCAGCCCGAGCGCGCGCGAATCCATGAACGTGACCCCGGCCAGATCGAGTATCAGATCGGCTCCGGCCAGCGACAGGTAGTCGGCGAACTGCTCACGCGTCGTGGCGTCGAGCACGCCGTCGACCTTGACGACCGTGATCTCGCCGACGGTCGACGACGTCAGGCTCAGGGCGGCCACGGGCCCTTCGCCGTTTTCGGGCATTGTCACGGAGCAACCCTACTGTCACCACGCGACCGAGGAATACTTCCCGTGGCAGGGGGGACACTGGATCCGAAGTCCAGCAGAGGGCTTTCGTCTCGAGAGTAGAGCGAGGCGTGCCTCTGCCTGGGCTTTTCCTGCTGGCGGAGGCCGCCCTGCGACCCATATGAGGAGCAGCGATGGCTGTGCAGGAATACGTCCTCGAGGAGATGTCAGCGGAAGATCTCCTGGCCGAGATGGCCAGGGAAGGCACACCCGACAACCACAGGGAACGGCTGCGCGAGCGCATCGTGGAGATGCACCGGCCGCTGGCCATGGAGATCGCGAGGCGCTACCGCTACCGGGGCGAACCCCTGGAGGACCTCCTCCAGGCCGCGTACGTCGGCCTGATGAAGGCCGTCAACGGCTTCGACCCGACTCTCGGCCACGCCTTCAGGGGCTACGCGGTCGTCACGATGACCGGTGAGGTCAAGCGGCACTTCCGCGACCGCACCTGGGCCATCCGGGTGCCGCGCCTCTACCAGGAGCGCCGGTCCGAGCTCAACAGGCTCGTCGCGGACCTCAGCCAGGACCTCGGCCGGTCGCCGACCGTGGCCGAGCTCGCGGCGAAGATGAACATCTCGGAGGAAGACGTCCTGCTCACCCTCGACGCCTCGGCCGCGTACAGCACGCTGTCGCTCGACGCGCCGCTCGGCACCGACGACGACGCGGCCTCGCTCGGCGACGTCATCCCCGAGGACGACGACACACTGAGCACCATGGTCGACCGCGAGGCCGTCAAACCGCTCATCGACGCGCTTCCCAGCCGCGAGAAGCACATCCTGCTGCTGCGCTTCTTCGGCAACATGACGCAGGCCGAGATCGCCGCCGAGTTCGGCATCTCGCAGATGCACGTGTCACGGATTCTTCGTAAGGTACTCGACCAGCTCCGCAGTGAGCTGCTGGTCGGTCAGTGAGAAAAATCGGTCAGTGAGAGAAAGGCGAGTCGCCGGGTGAACGAGGACGTAGAGCCTCAGTCGGGCTACACGAGCCCGCCACCCGGCGTGCCCGTGAAGGAGCTGCGCTTCCGCCTGCCGGATCTGCCGGAGGTGCGGCAGTTCGCCGAGGACGAGGCCCGCGCCACCGGCATGCCGGAGGAGGCCGTCGGCGACTTCGTCATCGCGGTCAACGAGGTGGCGACCAACGCGGTCACGCACGGGGCCGGCCGGGGGGCCCTGCGGACCTGGACGGTGGACGGGGACCTGGTGGTCGAGGTGCACGACGAGGGCGCCTGGAAGCCGGGTCCCCTGCCGGGGGCGGTGGGGGGCATGGGGTTGTGGGTGGCGCGGCTGCTCTCCTCCGATTTCACGTTGCGGGTGGGGAGCGGGGGGAGCACAGTGATCATGCGGTTCCCCGGCAAGAGCTGAGCTGTTCGCTCTGGGCTTTTGGTGGATGTTTGGTCCGTTCTGGTGCTTGGGATGGCCGGCTCCAGGTGTTGCGTGCTTACCGGGGGACGGTGGTGCGCGTATCGGGGCGTTTCCGAGGCGTATCTGGGGCTTATCGCGGCCTGCTGCGGCGGATCGGCGGATCGGTGGATTGGCGGATCGGGCGGGAGGCCTGGCGGCCTCCCGCCCGATCGTCGTTCTCGTTCTACCCGTCGTTCCCGCTCCACCTGTGGGGCTGCCGCCTCTGGGCTTGCCTCTCCTAGCGGCGGGACCGTCCGCGCCAGTTGCTGTAGCCGGAGCGGATGCCCGCCGTACCGACCCCCGCCTGGTGCAGGGCCAGCAGGGTCAGCCCGAGCAGCACGAACGTCATGCCGGAGAACCCGCCGGGGATCTTCACGTTCACCAGGTCGAGCAGGAAACCCAGCCCGAAGATGATCGCAGCGACGATTGCGAGCATCTAGATCACCTCCTCGTTTCCTGGGACGAACCGTGCGTGGACAGCGCGAGCAGCCGCTCCAGGACGTTCCGGTAGTCGCGGAACGCCTGCCGCAGGTCCTCGGTGTCGGGGGAGTCCACGTCCTTCCAGCGTTCGCGCAGGGCGTCGGTACGGGAGGTCAGGGAGTTGGTGAGCGACTCCACCACCTCGCCCACCAGGCCGTCGGCGTGCTGGATCGCCTCGGCGGGGTCGTCGACGAAGGACGCCTGCAGGTCGCGCCAGCGGGCCTGCACCTGGGCCGGATCCTGGTCGAACAGGCCGACCTCCAGAGGGGCCGCATGAGAGGGGACGTCGTCGGCGGGACCCTTTTCACCAGACCGCCCACCATCCGTCAGCCCGCCATCCGTCAGCCCGCCATCCGTCAGCCTGCCATCCGTCAGCCTGCCATCCGTCGGCCGGTGATCCGTTGGCCCACCTTCCGTTGGCACGCCTTCCGTCGGCTCGTTGTGAGCCAGCCCGTCGTCGGCCGGTCCGCCATCGGCCAGTCCATCGTGGGGGTCTTCGTCGGCGGTCCGTCCGCCGTAGGGCTGTTCGCCGGTTGCCCATCCGCCGTGAGACTGGTCGTCGGTGGACCGTCCGCTGTGCACCAGTTTGTCTTCGGGGTGTTCGCCGGGGTGGGGTGTGGTTCCGGGCAGCGTGTCCCGGGAGGTCTCGTATCCGGGCGCCTCGTCGGCGGGGATGCCGGTGTGGGCCGGATCGGGGTCGCGGTCCCGGTCGGCACCGCGTCCCAAGGGGTTGTCGCGTTCCGGGTCGGCCGGCAGGTCGCCGGCGGGGCCGGTGCTCGCGTAGGGGTCCTTGTAGGGCGGCTCGTCGTCGTCCTCACCGGGCGCCGTGGAAGCGTACCCGTGGGTCGCCGGGGCGTGGGCGATCTCGTCACGCCGCCCGAACGCACCACGGCCCGCACCCTCGCCCAGGCCCTCACTACGGCCCCCGCCTTCGCCGTGGGCCAGGCCCTCGCCATGGACCGAGCCCTCGCTTTGGGGCGCGGCCTCGCTTTGGGTCGCGCCTTCGTCATGGCGCGTGCCCTCGTAATCGCCCGTGCCAGCTGTGCCGGCCGTGTCACCTGCGCCAGCCGTGCTGCCCGTGCGGTCTTCCGGGCCGAACCGGCCGTCATCGTGCCGGACCTGTCCGGAACCCGCCTCCTCACGCACTCTCGGGTCGCGCGCCCTCGGATCCCGGTCCTCGTACCCGCCACCGGTCTCGTCGACGAGATCCTTGTCCTCGTCCCCGCGCGTCTCGTCCGACCGCTGCGATGGGACCTTGAGCTCGTCCTCGCTTCTGCTGTTGCGCATCTACGTTCACCGCCCTCGCGTGGTCTCGTGCAGCAGTTCCTCGAACAACGCGCGGTAGTGCACCATGGCCTGCCGGAGCTCCTCGGTCGAGGCTTCCTTCCTGGCCGCCCGCCCGCTGATCTCGTGGGCCTTCCTGTAGTGGTCGAGAGTGGCCGCGTGCCCGACCGACAGATCGGACAGTCGCTGCTCGAAGTCGTCCGTGGGGTAACCCCGTTCCGCCATGACGGAGGTGACGAGCTGGTCCGCCTCGGTCACCGCGAACCCGGGCGCGTCGACGAAACGCTCCTGGACCTCGGTCCACCGGTTGGCGTAGGTGTCGCGCGTCTCCTCCGGCAACGGCCGGATGTCGAGCTCGGAATGGCGCTGCTCGCGGGCGATGAGATCCCGCTCGGCCTCGCGCCGGTTGTCACTCTCGGCCACCGCACGTTCGTACTCAGGGCCGAAACGTTCGCGGAGACGGCTGCGGCGTTGCTGCTGTAGCACGACAAAGCCCACTGCGGCGAGCGCCACCACCGCGACCACGACGACGGCCACCCAGATGAAGGTGGTCATTGATGTTCGCCTCCGGTCTCTGTAACGAGACCTGCGACTGCCCACGATCAGGGTTGTCGAAACTCGCGTACTCAGTGAGCTGCAAGCCCTTTCCTGGCGGCCTCCAGCACCGTCGCGACGTGTGAGCCCGCAGGTGGCGCCGGGACCTCACTGAACCCCTCGGCCGCGTCGTACCGTACGTCGAGCCCCGCGTCCACGAGCCGCTGAGCCCACCGCAGAGCCGTGTTCAACCGTTCGGCCGCCGGCGGCTTCCCCTGCGCCGCCGCCGACAGGTTGCGCAGGTTGGTCGCCGGCCCCGACTGCGCGTGCTCACGCGCCAGCTTCCACGGTACGGCCACGCTGTGGTCCAGCATCGGCTTGGCCAGCCCCGCGGCCCGCTTGGCCTGAAGCACTCCCGACTCCGAAACCCCGAAATGACCGGCCAGCTCCTGCACACTCATCCCGTCGGCCACCAGCCGCGCCAGCTCCGCCCGATCAACGCTCGGCCTCCGCCCCACCACGCCCTCCGCTCCCGCTTTCCGTGTACGCGCCTACCTCCGATGTGCGCTAAGGTTATGACGTCCCGCCCCGCAGGGGGCGGCCGACACAACCGGGACGTAGCGCAGCTTGGTAGCGCACTTGACTGGGGGTCAAGGGGTCGCAGGTTCAAATCCTGTCGTCCCGACGGTTGCGAAAGGCCGATCGACTTGGGCATAAGCCCAGGTCAATCGGCCTTTTCTCGTGTCGCGATCTTGAGAGCGATTTTCTAGGCAACTCGCAGCTGGGGACCACTTGGGGACCACGTCGCCGCCATGTGCGCGCTGAGCGCATTCCCGGCCTCGGCGATGGCGCTGAGGTCTGGATGAAGGTAGCGCTGTGTAGTCGTCAGAGAGCCGTGGCCGGCGATCTTGCGAAGGACATGGACGGGGACCCCGGCGTCGGCCATCCACGTCAGTCCGGTGTGGCGAAGATCGTGACGGCGAAGATGTTCGTAGCCGAGCTGGGTGACGACCTCGTCCCAATGCGTGGCGTCGCGGAGGACCGCGGTGCTGATGCGACCGCCCCGTGGCCCGGTGAACAGCCGAGCCTCAGGATCATCAGTGTCGACGGCTGCGAGCCGGTTGGAGACCAGGCCCCGGATCTCGGCGATGATCGGCACCTTGCGGGCTCGTTTGCCCTTGGTCCCCTTGTCGGCCAGCCCGCCCGGACTCGGTGTGGTCTGCCGGCGCGCCGTCCACGTCCAGGTTCTGGTGTCGATGTCGCCGACCCGGACACCGGAGACCTCGCCGATCGCGCCGCCCATGACAGCCTTGGACGGTGGACCTGGCGGCGCAGCACGGTGACCTCGTGCCGCAGGAGAGGACCTCCATGTTCTTGGACGCGTCGCTACGGGCCAGCAGCGTCAGCCAACCCACGATGCGGCAGAAGATCGTGTAGAAGAGACGGAGCGTCACGAGCCTCGAGCATGCCTGACCCAGGCCACTGCTCCGACCAGGAAGCCGAGACAAACCAGCAGCTCACGACTGTGACTGGAGTATTGACACCCTTCAGGTACGTAGAGGCGACGGTGAGGCTGCTGTCGGCGCGCCTACCCAAACTCGGGCAGGCCCTTCGCGAGGCCACGCGGGATGGCCTGCACTACCTGGTGCTGGACGGCACACTGATCCACACCGACTGAATCAAGGTCGACCGGCCCTACTTCTCCGGCAAACACCACGTAGCTCGGCAAAGCCCACGACCTGAGCGCAGCCCGCATCTGGGGCATCCAGCGCGCCTTGCAGCAGGCCGGGATCATCACCCTGGCCGACAAGGCCTACCAAGGAGCCGAGGGCCCGGCGATCACCCCGCACAAGGGCCGGAACAAGCCCGAGTCGCAGAAGCAGGCCAACCGCTCCCACGCCGGGCTCCGCGGACCGGGGGGAACATGCGAATGCCCAGCTGAAGAGCTGGAAGATCCTCCGCGAGCTACGCTGCAGTCCCAGCAAGGCCAGCCACCTCTGCAAGGCCATCGTCGTTCTTGAGAACCACCGCCTTGCCCAAGCCGCCGGAGGATGAAATGAGGTCAATCAAGAAGAGCGGAGGAAGCCAATGTCGGTGAGTTCGAGTCGCGCCACCTCTGGCTGCTGTATGAGCCACGCCAGCACCTCCGGCGTCGATTCTGCGATGAACCCGTATGCCTTCGACTCCCGGGCGCGCAATTGGAGTTCGTCATAATTGAGGCCGATTCGCTCCAGCGGTTGCGCATCCTCGCGTCTGAGAGATTGCACCCATGCTTGAAACTGGGCGGCTAACCCCTGCGTACAAGGTCCGGATGGGAGCCTGTATTCGCAGTTGTTGACATCCCAAGCAATCGGCTTCTGTCCAGGTGCGCCCGGAGAGAGGAGAACGGCTTCAACATCGAGGGGCTGCGGTATGGGCGGGGTGGTTGGAAGACTCTTTTCGAGGAGTGGATGCTTCAGCTTTACCACTGCCTGCAGTAGCACGCCAGTACGGCTCAGCCTGGACAGTGTGTGCTTGAGATCAGCTCGACTTGGGAGAGTCTCATCCCTGCCACCGGCAAACCATTGCAGTGCTCCGCTGAGCCGTCCGCCGGCTATCGAAGGTGTTCCCAAGAGCCCGCCTTGCCGCAAGCGGATGGCATCATGTTGCGGGTAACTCTCATTGCGCCGCAGGTGTCGCGAGTCGAGCACGACTTCGATGATGCCATCTTCTCCGACGTCTTCAGATATGGTGCGGCCATCCTGTGCTAGCTGGTCGAATGTGACACGGATGTCGGGGTTTGCTGCGCTGAGCGCGTTCAGTAGAACGTATCGGATTCGCTCGTTCCCGATACTGTTGTCCCACTCCTGTCGTTGCGCCAAAGAACGCCAACCCAACCATGCTGCGCAAGTTCCAACAACCAACACCGAAATCGATATCAGCAGGCAGCGGTTCAAGTCGACCTCCCTTTTATTTCAGGTCAAACCAGGTAAGGCAGGCCGCAATGGCCCAGCAGAACTCCGTTGCAGTCATTCCGCTGGACCATTGCTTGTTCTAGGTTTCCGGAGATCTAGATCTTATATGCCGGCCTTACGGTCGAGGTAGTACATACATCTTCGACCGTCACCCACTCAGGATAGCTATAGTAGCATTTGCTTCCCGCGGGGTCGCAGTCGATTACATGCATCCGGAACGTTCGGCGAAGCCGAATTCCCATGGATTGTCGCATGGTTGGATACTGGTAATGAACATTCTTCGTAACCTTGTTCACCGTCTGGGTGAAGTTGTAGTCGATGTCCATAGAGCTGCCGAGGACCTGGCTGTAGGTCAGAATTCGACACTTCTCATAGCCCTCGGCCGCCCAGCACTGTCCACCCAGCGCTGCATCCTCGCTGTAGTCGTCGAAGATCGCCTTTCGTTCCAGTCGCCGCGTCGGGTTGAAATCGCCGCAGTCTTTATCCGCTGTTCCGGTGAGAATCTTGGCCCATTCTCCCCCGACGTTGAACTCCCCGGTGAGCTTGCCGTCGGGCGCTCCGAAGGTGCCGCCGACCGTTAAATGCGCCTCATAGGTAGAGCTTTCCTTCTCCCACCTGAAGCATGACTTGCTCGATGCCTTGACGACGGCACCGGGACCGTTGTTCTTGCCGCCCGGCGTCTTGTCCAAAAGAAGGACTTTGGCGAACTTGGAGGATTTTGCCCAGTTGATTGTCCCGTTCGTGTTGTAGGCGACTCCGTATGTCTTGTTGGCGGAGGTGAGGAAGACCTGGTTATGTAGAGAGTCCAGTTTCCACTGCATTTTAGGGCCGAGGCTCCCCCTTTTCTCGGTGGGCCTCCAGATCGCGGTTGTTCTGGTCGTCCAGTACCAGCCTTTGGCACCCGGTAGAAGGTTTTTGACTTCACACTGCAATTTGGTCTTTACTACGACGCCGTCCCCGTTCTCAGGGACCACGTCGTTTTCCCAGATGCGGTACGTGTCTCCCGGCGACGCGAAGGTGAGGTCGGACTTTCCGCCTGGATGAGTTATCACACATCCACGGCTATTTGAGCCGACTTGTCCTGCGTCGCACGGGCTGTCGTCAAGAAGCTGGGCCCTCGTCGTCGCTGCGTCCGCGGCACTATTCGCTGCGCTCGCGCAGCCGCCGTCGTTGCCCACTGGGTCGATCTGATCGCTCTGGTCCTGGTAGGAGTCCAGTGGGACATCAATGGTTTTGACACCGCAGTAGGGACCGAGCACGAAGATCGTGATGGTGGGAGGGATACCCTCGACCGTGCCGCCTGCGGCTGTCGCTTTTGTGCGGCCGACTCGGGCTGTTGGCATTGCCGTACTTGAAGATGTGGTGCTGACGGTCCATGTGCGATCCACCTTGGCGGTGACGTACACCGACCCATCGCGGCCCGGATAGACCACCGCGTTGTCCAAGGTGACGGTAGAACCGCTGCGACTCTCTCCGTTCTGGGCCATCACCTCTCGTTGCGAGAGGAGCGCCGCGTTCAGCAGAGAGAGGCTGGCAGTGCTGGGCGAAGTCGGCTCCACACCGGGCGCGTCCCAGATCGTGGCAGCACGCCCTTCCAGGACCGCATCTTGGGCCTGGATGAAGTGCTTGACTCTGTCAAGGTACTCCTGCGTGGCGGACTCGCCGACCGTGGCCCGTGTGGCGCCTCGCGGAGCTGCTGCTCGGCCATCGAGTGGTGGAATACAGGACCCACTCGCACCAGTGGTGTTGGGCGGGGGGAGTGCCTTTGTGGAGAAGCTCGTGGCTTCCCAGTTGCCAGCGCCGATAGCGGTCTTAGCACGAACCCGCACCGTGTACGTGATCCCATTGGCCAAGCCTGTGATGGCTACCCAGGGGTCCTTTACCTCGAGTGTCTTGATCGAGCTTCCTCCACCGTCGAGCACCTCCACGTCGTACCCGTCGAGCAGTACCAAACCGCCGGTGGCTTCTGGGATACCCCAGCTGGCGATGGCGCCTGCGTCCCCACCCTGCGCGTTCAGATTGAGCACTTTGCTTGGTGGGCCAGGCATTAGATACGTGAGGGCCAGCGATATCTGCTCAGCCGCAGCCGCACTGCCGAGATCGATCATCTCCTCGCGGGTGGAGGTGATCAGGTACCACATTGTGGCACTGCCGGATATGTCTCCCTTCGGTGCTTCGATAGGGAAATCGTAGACCTGTTCTGGATCGACGTCGGCGGCCAAGTCCGATCCCTTGGTCGTTCCAGTCACCGGGTTCTTCAGCGCGGCAATCTTCACAACTGTCTCGGGAACGCATGTCCCGCCTGAGCAAGCGGGTGTTCCGAGATTGAGTAGCGCTTCAGTGAAGACCGCCCCGTCGGGGACCTCATCCAGTCGGAGACCGATCACGCTGGCTACCTTGTCGGCGCCTGTGCCACCGACCTGCAAGGTGGTGGCGTCGGTCAGCAGACAGGGTGCCCCGTCGCACGCGGTGGGGTCGGTTTTTGCGGTCTTGATGACGAAGTTGTCCTTGCCCAGCATCAGATGCCGGACGTCCTCCGCCGGAGGCTCCGGGGCTGTGCCGGGCGTGGTGAAGGAGACGGGGGTGGTCTTGGACGTGCAGACTTCCTCGATACCTGATCCCTCTGACGTGGTTACGGCCGTGGCAGAGGTTGCCGTTGAACCAGGCGCGGCAGCTAGGGCAGTAGCGCCGCTGAGGGGCGTGTTCATATCGGTGGTGATTTCGGCGGCGGTTTGGGCGCGGTTGTAGACGCGCAGTTCGTCGATCGCGCCGCTGAAGTACTCGCCCCAGTTGGTGTTGGCGCCGATCTGCAGGGCGCCGCCGGAATCTTCGAGGGTTCCGACCGGCTTCTGCGCGACCTGTTGCCCGTTGACGTACAGGCGGGCGGTGGTGCCGTCGTGGGTGACCGCCAGGTGGGACCAGGTGCCGGTCGGCAGCGCCGCCGTGCCGTCGACCTGCTGGTGGACGCCGCCGGAACGCAGCCAACTGCTGGGGGTCAGGCCGTTGGAGGCGTACAGGCCGTAGCCGACGCCGGAGGTGTAGTCCTTGAAGGCGACGCTGCGCCAACCGCTCAGGCTGGTCGGGTTGATCCACGCGGACATGGTCATGCCCTGCGGCAGCACAAGGTTGGCGCTGTTCGGGATGGAGACCTTGCTGGACGTGCCGTTGAAGGACAGCGCCTGGCCGAACTTGCCGGCGGTCCAGGTGGCGTTCTGGACGGTGCCGGCGTTATTCCTGCCCGAGATGTCGCCGACGCTCGTCCCGGTGCCTTCGTTCATGCCGTAGGCCGCCACGAGCCCTTGTGGAAGCGGCGTGGGCGTTGGCGTCGGTGTGGGTGTCGGTGTCGGTGTGGGCGTGGTCATGCCACCCTGACCGACGGCGCAGGCCACCATCTGCCATTTGTAAATGGTGCCGGGCTGGACCGTATTGGCGGGAATCTGGAACGAGGCGCGTTCGCCGCCGTTGGCGTTCCGAATTCCAAGCGGAGCCGAGCCGACCGGGGTTCCGGCGTTGTCGTACAGGTAGTACTTGGCGGTTACTGGGCCGCCGGAGGGGCGGTTGACCATGCCGGAGAGGATCGGCTGGGTGGGGTCGGCCATGCCGGTCTCGGTGTCGGTGGGCAGCGTCGCCGCGTCGGAGGTGATGCGGTAGGCCGGGCTCTCGTTGCACGACGGCGGCGTCACCCCGGTCCGGCACGCCTTGACCACGAACTTGAAGCTGGCCGGATTGTCCAGCGAGAAGATCCTCTCGGGGGTCTGACCGGCGGGCACGCCGTTGTTCGTCGTCGTGCCCGGAGCGGTGACCATCGTGCGCAGGTCGGCCGGCGACAGGACCCTCTGGTAGGCGTGGACGTCGTCGATCGCGCCGGTGAAGGGGGTGTGGTCACCGGCGATCTGCCCCTTGCCGAACTGGAAGGCGCCGCGGGCGTTCCAGTTCGCGGTGTGATCGCGTTCGTCGGCCAGCTCGCCGTCGACGAACAGGCGGATCTTGTGAGCGGTCTGGTCGTACTGGACGGCCACATGGCTCCATCGGCCGACCCGGGCGATGTTCTTGGAGACCGCCCACTGTTCGTAGATCCGATCGGGGATGTCCTGGGTGACCATGGTGAGGACCCACCGCTGATCGACCTCGGGAACCGTCGAGCGGGCGTAGGCCAGGGTGAAGGCGGGCTGGTTGACGCCCTGCTGGGAGAAGACCACCTGGTCGGCGGCGCTGTCCTCCAGCTTGACCCAGGCCGTCACCGTGTAGCTCTGATCGGTGTTGAGCACCGGCCCGGCGGTGGCGCCGGTTCCGCCGGACAGCTTGAGAGCCTGGCCCACCTGCCCGGGGACGCGGCTGTAGTTGCCGGTCAGGGTGGCGTTCAGGTTGTGGCCGGAGGCGTCGGCCGCGGCGGCTCCGGAAGCCTCGTCCAGCTTCCAGTAGGCGGCCTCGCCGGTGGGAAGCTGCGCGGGGGGCGGGGCCATGGTGGAGTCGTTGACGCTGACGGTGTAGTCGAGCGGGGTGGCCTCGGGCACGCTGGACTTGTAGGTGACCTTCACCGCCGTGGAGCGGGCGATGGCGTCATTGCCGCTCAAAGAGTCGATGGACTCGGCGGCCACAGTCGGGATCTCCGGCGGCAGCACCCAGTCCACGCTCAGCCTGGGCACGTTCTGGTTGTAGGCCTGAGGCCAGAAGTCGAAGTTCTCGCTGACGTTGGAGGCGGGGGTGGTCTCGGTGCCCAGTTGCAGCATCAGCCCGTGGTTGGGGGTGCCGCCGGCCCAGGCCTGAGCCATCGCGGTCATGTCCCAGCTCCACACCGCCCCGGCGGTCTGCGGCTGGATGCACGGATTGATCGAGGAGCGTCCGTCGGGGGTGGTGGCGGGCTGCCTGCTCCAGAACGTGTCGTCGGCCACCCAGGCTTCGGTGATCCGGTGCGCGAAGATCGACTGGTAGTTGACCAGGCAGGAGCTGGCGTTGGCCCGCAGGGTCAGCTGCATGGTGGCCTTGAGCACGTTCCGGTTGGCGATCGACGTGGTGTCGAAGGCCATCAACGCCCGCAGCGTCTCCGACCTGTCGGCGCAGGTCTGGTTGGGCCACGTCCCGGTGCAGTACCGGTAGTTCTGGCGGCCGACCCTGCCCGGCGCGATCTGCGAGTTCGGGGACATGATCCCCACCTCTTGGGTGACGCCCAGAGTGGTGGTGGGATCAACGGTCACCGGGTACCGGGTGGCCGGGTCGGCCAGCCAGGCCGGGTCCGGCTTCAGCACCAGGACGGTCCGGCCGTCCTTGGTCTCCACGCTCGTCCTGACCTTGGCCTCGCGGCCCGGCTGGTCGTCGGCGGTGTCGGCCGCGGCGGCGTCCCACATCCGGGGAGCCGGAGCCGACAGGGCGGTCTTGCCCTTGCTGTTCTTCAGCGCCAGCCCGCCCCCCTTCGACATCGAGAGCGTCAAGCCGTCGGTCTCCACCGGCAGCCGGAACTCCACAGGCTTCGCGGGCCGCTCGCGCAGGACGACGTCGTGCCGGAACCCGGTGGGCAGGGCCGTGGCCACGAGATCGGCGCCGGGCCCGGCGGCGTCGGCGTACCGGGCCTTGTCGCCGGTGATCTGCGGGCGTGGCAGCGGCGCGCCCCAGGACAGGGCGACCCGCTGTTTCCCGTCACGCGCCAGTGAGGCGAACGGGCCGTCGCCCCCCAGGGAGAAGCTCACGTCAGCCTTGGCCAGCTTCGGCTTCAGCACGCCGTCCCGCTCCACCAGGCTCGTGTCGATCCGGCCCCAGCCGCCATCGGCCTGTTTGAGCTGCACCGGCCCGTCGTAGGCATGGGTGGTCAGGTGCCCGTCGGGATAGGCCCACACGCGGGCGGACTCGGTGAAGGCCGCCTCCACCGGCACCGGCTGCCCGGACGTGCGCGCCTGGGCCACCGCCGCCCGCAGCGGCGCGTCGGGATCCTCCGGCTTGGGGAAGGTCGTCATCGACGGAGGAGCGGGGGTCGCGGTCGGAGCAGGTTCAGGATCAGCCGACGCTACCGTAGTTCCTGCCACCAGTAGCGATGCTGCCATCGTCAGCATCGTGGCAACGGCGAGGCGCTTGGGCGGTTTCCCGCTCAGCCTCGCCGAGCTGACTAACTTGTTCACTAACACTCGCAATCCGTTGAGTGTGGAATGGCAAACAAGCTTTACCTTCAGTCAAGATCAATTAGCAATATGAGATAGATCACCATAAATAGGATATAAATTGCTGTAACGTCCTGGAGCTCCAGGGCGATCAGCAGCTTTATCGGTCTGTCCCGACCAAGTGATCCCTTTGGGCTATCGTGCACGTGGCTCAAGAAACGCGATGCAGGACTCTGCGCCTGCCGAAATTCCATCCATGCAGTTCAAGCCGCTTATGAGTACTCGTGGAGGACGCCGCCGAGCCGGTCTCGTCCGCGTACGTTCAGGTCGATGATTCGCTCTGGGGCCGTGATCGGATCGGGAACGGTGCGCAGCGGGGCTGCTTGGTTCAGCGCTTGATGTGCTGGTGCTGGTTCTAGAAGTGTTCGTACTCGCCCAGGGCGTGCCGCAGGTGGTGTTCGTTCCAAACGAGGCAGCGGTCGAAAAGCTCGTTGCGACACGACTGCACCCACCGCTCCATGATGAAGTTCATCCGCAGCATCCGGATCTCGGTGAGCACCGTCTTGATGCCGGCCTCGGCGAGAATCTCGTCCATGAGGGCTGGGAACTTCCCATCCCGATCGCGGAGCAGAAGGCGCGCCCGGCAGTCCGCATCGTGCAGGTCCATCACGAGATTCCTGATTGCCTGGATGGCCCAGCTCGCGCTCGGGCGCGCGGTGGTGCCGAGCACACGGACCCGCCTGGCGGCGTACTCGATCACCGCCCGGATGTACTGGCGCTGCCCGTTGAGGGTGATGGTTTCGATGAGATCGGCGGCCGGCAGGGCGTCGGCTTGCGAGGCAGGAAGTCGGCCCATGTGGTGGAGGCCCGCCCGGGCGCCGGATCGAGAGCTTCCTGCTTGAGGATCTCCCACACCGTGGACGGCGCGACCTTGATGCCGAGCGTGGTGAGTTCACCATGCACCCGCAGATAGCCCCAGCTCGGGTTCTCCCGAACCAGACGCAGGATAAGAACGCGGATGGAGTGGACCGTGGGCGGGCGCCCACGTCTCTTCGGCCGGCAGGTACGGGTATGACGCCGTCTCGTCAGATCGCGGTGCCAGCGCAGCACAGTATCCGGTTGGATGAGCAGCCGCAGCCGACTCTGGACCTCCCGGGGCAGCGAGGTCAGGAGCGCGGCCAGGAAGGCTCGGTCCTCGGGTGCGAATCTCACCTGGGTGTCGGCGCTGAGGTGGCGTTCAAGGACGGTGATCTGGTGACGTAGGGCGAGGATCTCCACATCCTTGTCTCGATCGCCCATGGGCAGCAACCGCAGCGCGGCGAAAGCGTTCGTGACGGTCAGGTAGGCCAGGCGAAGGAGCACAGCCGATCATCCTGCCGTACGCGCTTCCGTCTCCTGAGAGACCGGAGCTCGCGTACTTCACACAAAGCCCTCGCAGGGCCACGACCTGGATGGATATAATTATCGGCAGGCGCACACTACTGTACCGCTGCCACGCTTGGTATGGCCATTGCGGTTGCTCCCTGACACGCTGAAGTTCGTCCCCTATTGCACTGGCTGAGCCAGGGGAGTCAGCTTGTCGAGACGCATTCCGCTGTGGGCCCTTGCCAGCATCCTTGCGGGCGTAGCATTGCTTCTGCTCGCCGTCGTACTGTATTTGCCTCATCTGATCTATCCGCCGTTGCCGCCCGGCGAACTGCACGCGGTTCCAAGTGTCGAAGCACGGATCCAGTTGCAACAAGCGCAGGCTGGGCTCCAGAGCACTCTGCGTGGGCAACTGCTGCAGGCTTTCGGCGCCCTGTTCGTGATGGCCGGTGTCATCGCCGCGTGGCAGCAGGTGCGCGTGGCGAGGGAAGGGCATCTCACCGATCGTTTCAGTCGCGCGATCGAACACCTCGGCAGTGACACCGTGGACATCCGTTTGGGCGGGTTGCATGCGCTGGAGCGCATCGCCAAGAACTCCTATGCCGACCGCCCCACAGTGGCTACGATCCTGGGGGCCTATGTCCGAGGACACGCTGCCTGGCCCGTGGGCGCGCCGAACGGGCCGCTCCATCCAGACGAAATCGATGATGCCCTTCCATGGCTGTCGAGCCGTGCTCCAGACGTGCAGATTGCCATGCACATTCTCGCCCGTCTGCCTGACCATGCTGACGGCGGCGACAGATACCTGTCCCGAGTCGATCTGCGACGCATCCAACTGAGCGGAAACCTGGACCATACCAGTTTGCGTCATGCGACTTTGAATCGTGCATGGCTCAGGCGAATCTCACTTCGCGGCGCCGATCTGACAGACGCCGATCTCCGGCAAGCGAATCTCGAAAGAGCGAATTTGGCTGAGGCTCGGCTTGCGGGGGCACACCTACAGGGGGCTCGGATGCGTGAAGCTGTCCTACGCGGAGCGGACTTGCGCGGGGCTGACCTGAGCAAGGCTGATCTGCGTGACGTCGACCTCAGTGACACCCGTCTTGCAGGGGCGAAACTCGACGACATTGTCGCCAACGCGGGCACCCGGCTGCCAGCACCTGAACCCGACGAGGGGCCGGAGTAGTCGGATGTGGAGTTGCCCCGGCTCGGTAGACACGTCAAGGCTTTCGGCTACGCGGCAGCATAGCCGTCTTCCTGAATGCTCTTGATTACGTGTCGACGTTCATATTCGGCG
>NZ_BMRC01000028.1 GCF_014648435.1 Nonomuraea spiralis | reverse complement strand
CGGCCCGGAGCTTCTTCGGCCCCTGCGCCTTGCGCACCTTGCGGATCTCGAAGTCCATCGCATCCCCAGAGCTGGGGTGTTGCAACGAACCCTAGAACCCAAGACGCACCGGGGCGGGGCTTCTGCGTACGGTCGGCTCGCACGACATCTGATGATTTCCGAACGAGCTGTAACAACAGGGGCGCTCGGACCACTTCCCGGTGTCAGAAAGAACGCACCAGGGACGAAGGGGCTGCGCGGTGACGGATGATTCCCGCCGTTTCACCGGCATGTACGACGAATGCCGACAACGGGTGTGGGCCTACGTGGTCAGTCGTGCGGGCCGGCAGGTGGCCGACGAGGTGGTGAGCGAGACGTTCGCCGTCGCGTGGCGGCGGCTGGACGACGTGCCCGAGCCGCCGCTGCCGTGGCTGCTCGGGGTGGCGCGTAATCTCCTGCGGGACGACGCCCGCTCACAGGCCCGCAGGGACGCGCTGGCCGCCGAGCTGGGCTCATGGACCGAGGAGGACGGCCGCACGGACGTGGCCGAGCAGGTGACCGAGCGCATGGGCGTGCTGCGGGCCCTGGCCGCCCTGAACGAGGACGACCGGGAGGTGCTGATGCTGGTCGCCTGGCACGGTTTGTCGCCCAAGGAGGGCGCCCGGGTCGTCGGCTGCTCGACGGCGACCTTCCGCGTACGGCTGCACCGGGCCCGCAAGCGGCTCGCGCACGCCATGGAGTCTCCCGAACCGTCCCGTACCTACGTGCGCAACCTCAGCGAGGAGTGGTCATGAACCCGATCGACGAACTCCGGGCCGCCCGGCCCGCGCACCTCGGCGACCGGCCGGTGGACGAGCGCACCAGGGCCGCCGAGCTGGCACAAGCCATGGCGGTCCCGCGGCGGACGCGCCGCCGGCGCAAGGCCGTACGGCCGGTGCTGGGGCTCGCGGCCCTCGCGGCCGGGGCGACCGCCGTGGCCGTCGTGGTGGCGGGCAACACCGCGCCCCCGCCGCAGCGGCAGGCGCCGCTGGCCGGGCCGAGCGTGTCCGCGACGCCGCGCAAGGTCACGCTGTCGGCCAGGGACGTGCTCCTGGCCGCCGCGGAGAAGGCCGGCCGGCAGCCCGACCGTACCGGTGACTGGTGGCACACCACGGCGGTGAGCAGGCACGTCTACCCCGCCGTGAAGGGCGGGTACCTGGTCGAGGACCGGCAGCGGATCGAGGCATGGACGCCCCGCGCGACCGGCGGCGACCAGTGGAGCCGCGAGCAGACGCTCGGCGCCCGGCCCGCCGGCGAGGCCGACCGGGCGGCCTGGGAGCAGGCGGGCTCGCCCACGAAGATCGACGTGATCGTGCCGGGGAAGAAGCTGGCCCCGATGAGCCTGTCGACGGCCTCCCGCGAGCCCGTCACGGGCCACAGCCCGCTGGTGGACGGCGACAAGGTGTTCTGGCTCGGCCGGAACGTCACGATGAAGGACCTGCGCGGCCTGCCGGACGAGCCGGGGAAGCTGAAGAAGTGGCTGCTCGACTCCTATGACGGGCATTCGACCGAGTCGTCCAGCGTGAAGATGTCCTCCGACGCCTGGCTGTTCGCGGTCAGCGTCGGGCTGATCGTCGACATGCCGGTGACGCCGCAGGTGCGCGGTGCGGCGTTCCGCATGCTGGCCGGGCTCGACTCCGTGAAGGTCGTCCAGGACGTCACCGACGCCGAGGGCCGCACCGGCACCGCCGCGGCCATCGAGGAGGGCGACGCCAAGACCGGCCTGCGGGAGAGCCGCCTGATCTTCGACGAGACGACCGGGCAGGCGCTGGGCAGGGAGAGCGTCGTGGTCGAGCCGCGCGGCGCGCAGGCGGGCCTGGAGCCGGGCACGGTGTGGAGCTCCGAGGCGCTCCTGGAGGCCGGCTGGACGGACGTCAGCCCCAAGCGGTGACGAAGCTCCGTACGGCTGCGGGCCGCCCGGTCAGTCGCGGGGCAAGGGAGCGCCTGGTGGACCAGCGGGTGGGGGCCGCCGCCGGGGCCGGGTGGCCCGTCACAGGCGCCGGACGCGCAGCACGCCGGTCAGCATCGGCAGGGTGAACTCCCCATGGGCGGTCTCCGGCCCGCTCGCCAGGAACGCGCGGATCCGGCCCAGCGTGGCCTCCCGCTCCCGGTCCGGCATGACGAGCATCCCGGCGCGCGTCGCGATGGTCGCGACGAGCGAGTCGGCGGTACGGCGCTGCCCGTGCGGGAACTCGGCCTGCTCCGGCGAGCCGAACCGGGCGCCCACGCCGCGCTCGGGCGAGCCGAACCGGGCGTCCACGCCGGGCTCGGGCGAGCCGGACCGGGCGTCCCCGCCGGGCCTCGGAAGGTGCATGGCGGCCGTCTCGGCCCGCCAGCTCGCGGGCGTGTCCCGCGGGCCGACGGCCGCGCTCCCGCTGACCCGCGCGAGCCCGGCGACCCACTCGACCCGGTCGTCCATGAGGTTCCACAAACCGGCCAGGACGCCGCCGGGGGCGAGGACGCGGGCGATCTCGGGCCCCGCGACGGCCATGTCGAACCAGTGCATGGCGTTGCCGGCCACCACGGCGTCGACGGACCCGTCCGGCAGCGGGATCGCCTCGGCACTGCCCGCCAGGGCACGGACACCCGGCAGCGAACGGCGCAGCTCGGCCAGCATCGCCGGGTCGGGCTCGACCGCGACGACCTCGGCGCCCAGCTCGGCCAGCGTGGCGGTCAGCTTGCCGGTCCCGGCGCCGAGGTCGAGCACGCGCGGGCCGGGCGCGGCCTCAAGCGCCCAGCGCACCGCCGCCCGCGCGTAGTCGGGCCGGTGCTCGGCGTACGCGACCGCCGCCGTGCCGAACGACGAAGCGTGCGAAAGCTGTTCATCCTCATCCATACGATCACGCTACCGCCGCAGGCGGGACGTTCCCGGTGGCCGGAGGTCAGCCCTTGTAGTTGAAGATCTGGCGCAAGGTGTGCTGCACCTCGACCAGGTCCTTCTGGTCGGCCATCACCTGGTCGATCGGCTTGTACGCGTCCGGGTGCTCGTCCACCAGGGCGGCGGCGCGATCCGCGTTCCAGGTGCGGCCGCTCATCGCCTCGGTCAGCGAGCGGACCGACAGCTCCCGCTTGGCCTTGGTCCGTGACATCCGGCGTCCGGCGCCGTGGGAGCAGGAGTTGTACGACTCCGGGTTCCCCCGGCCGCGCACGATGTACGAGCGGGTGCCCATCGAGCCCGGGATCACGCCTTCGTCGCCGGTGTCGGCCTTGATGGCCCCCTTACGGGTGATCCAGAGCGACTTGCCGTAATGGGTCTCCTGCTGGGTGAAGTTGTGGTGGCAGTTGATCGTACGGACACGCTGACCCTTGCCGACGACCTTGAACAGGGCGTCGATCAGGACCTTGTCCATCCGGGCCCGCGAGGCCATCGCGTAGTGCTGGGCCCACAACATGTCCTCGATGTAGGCGGTGAACTCCGGCGTGCTCTGCACGAGGTAGGCGAGGTCCGGATCCTCCAGGCCGACGGCCTGCTTCCTCATCAGCTTCTTCGCGCCCGTGATGTGCATCTGGGCGAGCTGGTTGCCGATGCCGCGCGAACCCGAGTGCAGCACCGTCCAGACGTGGTCGCGCTCGTCGAGGCAGACCTCGACGAAGTGGTTGCCGGAGCCGAGGGTGCCGAACTGCTCGGCCACCTTCTTCGTCTGCTTCGGGTTGAGGTCGGTGTACGGGACCCCGAGGTCGCTCAGCGTACGGTCGATCGACGGGTCGTCGTGGCCCTTGCCGACGCCGGCGGGGATGCGGCGCTCCACCATCGGCATCAGGGCGGCGAGGGTGTCGGGGAGGTCCGCGGCCGTGAGCGTCGTCTCGGTGGCCACCATTCCGCAGCCGATGTCCACGCCGACGGCGGCGGGGATGATGGCGTTCTCCGTGGGAATGACCGAGCCGACCGTCGCGCCGATTCCCACGTGCGCGTCGGGCATGAGAGCGACGTGGCCGGAGACGAACGGCAGGCGGGCGGTGCGTGCGGCCTGCATGATCGCGCCTTCGTCGATCTCGCTGGCCCACGACAGCAGGTTCGGTGCGGGCTGGTTCGGCATGGGTGTGATCTCCTCACTGGTTCGTGATCAGTCTGGCTGCACCCAGGGAGGAATTCCCACTCATTTTATCGAATGCGCGATTTATGCCGCATATCATTCGGTACCAATACATTCTCCCGTCCGTCATTTCCGTCTCAAAGACGCACGTCAGGGGTGGGGAGCCGTTCCGGCGCGGTCGGAGGCGCTGCGCAGCACGCAGAACTCGTTGCCCTCGGGGTCGGCGAGGATCGTCCAGCCCGTCCCGTCCGGTTCGCGGAGGTCGGCGACCAGGGTGGCGCCCAGGTGCAGCAGGCGGTCCACCTCCTCGTCGCGGGTGGAGTCGGGGCGCAGGCACAGGTGCACCCGGTTCTTGACCGCCTTCGGCTCCGGCACCTTGTTGAAGTGCAGGATCGGGCCCTCCCGCAACATCACCCGCGTCTCCTCGTCTCCAGGGCCGTCCTCCGGGTGGACGGGACAGCCGGTCACCTCGCTCCAGAAGCGGGCCAGCTCGTACGGGTCCGCGCAGTCGATCGCGACATTCTGCAGTACCGAAACCATGGATGGGATCCTGCCCCAAAGCAGGGCGCCTGTCCCGCGGGAACCGTCGCGGGTCGCCGACCGCGAGGCTGCTGTGGTCAAGATCACCTGACTCGCCGCGACGCCGGAGAAGCCCTCGTACGGACCCGGCCGGGCACTCCGGGACGCCCGCGTGACCTGCGGCGAACCGCGACCCCGGGCGGTCCTCCCGCCGAGCCGGAAGGCCGTGGATATCGGGGGAGCCGAAATCGCATTTAGGTGTTGTTCGCCTGCTGTTCGCTTTCTTGATCACTCGCTGCGCGAAGCTGACGCACGTTCAAGAGCGACAGTAAGGACGAACATGCGCACGATCACCAAGACGTTCTTCGCCGCGGGTGTGCTCGCCTGCGGTCTGGCGAGCGCCCTGCCCGCCCAGGCCACGACCGCCGCCGTGGACCCGGCGGGCGTGTGCGGGTCGGGGTTCCGCGTCATCGACTCCCACCCGTTCAAGTCCGGCAGCACCGCGCTGGGCACGATCTACCTGTCCTACAACTCCGGCACCGGCAAGAACTGTGTGGTGACGGTCAACCAGACGCCGTACACGCGGTGGATGCGGGCGACGCTGAGCGTGCAGGGCGGCGCGACCAAGACCGACGCCGGTGAGTTCAAGTCGTACGCCGGACCGGTGATCCTGTCCGCGAGCAACACCTGCGTCAAGTGGGGCGGCGCCTGGGACGAGTCGCCGTACGTGTGGACCAGCGGCTGGAGCCACTGCGGCTGATCCCGCCCGAAGGACGTCCGAGCCTCGCGTCCGGGGCTCGGACCCCGCAGGAGGGTTGTGTCAGGCGGTCCAGGAGGCCGTGAGGTCGAGGCGTTCGCGCCACAACTTCTCGCCGCCCCCGCCCGCCTCCCACCGGCCGCAGAAGTCGAGCAGGTCGCGGCAGCGGGCCACCATGGAGTCGTGCCGCTCGGCCCAGGCGGGCACCGGGCCGCCGTAGGCGTCGAAGAAGCGCGGCAGCAGGGGCACGTGCTCGGGATGGTGGACGCGGACGATCCACTCGCACCAGGCGAGGTCCTCGACCGGCCGGCCCGGGTGGGCCCACTCCCAGTCGAGGATCGCGGTCGTCTCGAACGTGGCGGGGTCGAACAGCAGGTTCTGGGGGCCGTAGTCGCCGTGCACGATGCCGAGACGGTGGATGCGGGCCAGCACCCTGCCGCACTCGGCCAGCACCTCGGCGGCCCGGCCTGCGTCGAGCAGGTCCTGGCCGTGGGCGCCGGCCACGAAGCGGGTCGTCAGGCTCGTGGCGGTGATCTGGTGCACGCGCGGGACCGGGAGCCGCCCCCGCAGGCGGCGCAGGTATCTGCTCTCCGTGCCCAGCCTGAACGCGGCCTCCGGGCCCTGGTAACACTTCACGACCAGAGCGCCGTCGCCGACCGTGCTGTTGGTGTACCCGTGCTCCACAGCCAACGATTCTGGCGCACCGGCACCCCTTCCGGGTGGCGCGGCGCGCTATCGGGACCGGGCCCGATACACGATGTAAGGGCGGAACAAATAGGGGATCGGTGCCGAAAGCGCGTGCACGAGGCGGCTGAACGGGAAAAGCACGAACAATGCCATCCCGATCACGGTGTGCACCTTGTAAAGGATGCTCGCGTGGCCCATCGCGGTGGCGTCCGGGCTGAGGGCGAAGATGCCGCGGAACCAGGGGGCGACCGTCGTCCGGTAGCTCACCTCGCTCGGCACGACCCCCGCGACCGTCGTCACCACGCCCGCGATGATCGCCGCGGCCAGCACCACGTACATGGTCTTGTCGTTCTTCGTCGTGGCCAGGAAGACGGGCCCGTTCGTACGGCGGCGGTAGATCAGCAGGGCCAGCGCCACCAGCGTGGCCACCCCGGCCAGGCCGCCCCAGATCAGGGCGTTGGCGTGGTAGGTCTCGTTCGACACGCCGATCGCGTCCGTCCAGGAGAGCGGGATGAGCAGGCCGGTCACGTGCCCGATGATCACGAAGATCAGGCCGTAGTGGAACACCGGACTGGCCACCCGGAGCAGCGGGCTCTCGTAGAGCTGCGAGGACCGGGTGGTCCAGCCGAACTTGTCGTACTTGTACCGCCAGATCAGGCCGCCGATGAAGATCACCAGGGTGACGTACGGCGCGACCACCCAGAGCATGCTCTCGCCCCAGCTCACAGGTACCCTCCCACGGTCTCGGCCGGCGGCCCCGCGGCGGCCAGGCGGTGCGCCGCGGCGCGTTCGGCGGCGGTGAGCGGCGGCAGGGCCGCGCACACCACGGCGATCACCTCCGCGTACGGCGACCCCATCTCGGTCAGGGCGGTCAGCAGCAGCTCAAGGCCGCTCCGGTGCTCCTTCAGCAGCGCCACGCCGGCCGGGTCGAGCGCCGCGAACTCCAGCACGACCGGCAGGAAGTCGGGCAGTTCGTCCTCCAGCGGCTCCCAGCCGGCCGCGCGGTAGCGCTGCTTGAGCGCGGCCAGGGACGCTCCGCGCCGGCGGGTGTCGCCGTCGGTGTAGTAGGTCAGGTAGAGGCAGCAGCGCCGGTGCAGGTCGAACGTCTCGACGTAGTGGGCGGCCAGGTCGCCCGCCTCCAGGTCCGCGATCCGCGTCAGGAACGCCGCGAAGTGCGGCTCGGCGGCCTCCCTGATCAGCGGGAGGCGGCGGTGGAAACGTTCGTCGGGATAGGCGAGCAGGTGTGCGGCGGCCTGCCAGATCACGGCCTTGTTCATGATTTCCCCTTCTTCGGGGGGAAGAGTCCGGCCGGGGCGCCCCGGCCGTCCCAGTTGAGGAGGTTCACCCGGTCGCGGGTGATCTCGTCGTTGGTCTGGCGGTCCTTGAGCCCGTGGAAGCTCTCGACGGAGACCGGGAGCGGCTTGCCCGACGCCTCGCCGAAGGGCGCCTGCATGCCGGGGCCGCCGTAGTAGTCGAGGCTGCACCCGGCCTCCTCGACCACGCCGGGCGTGTTGCCGTACGCGGTCGGGATCACGTACCGGTCTTCGTACTTGGCCAGGGCCAGCAGGCGGTACATGGCCTTGATCTCGTCCTCGTCCAGGCCGGTGTCCGGCAGGACGGGCTCCTCGCCCAGGTTGACCCCCCGCATGTACGAGCGCATCGCGGCCAGCCGCCGCAGCGCCGCCGTCACCGGTACGGGATCGCCCGCCGTGAACAGCTCGGCCAGGTACTCCACCGGGATGCGCAGCGACTCGATGGCGGCGAACAGGTTGCCGGCGTCCTCGCCGTCGTGCCCGGTGTTCGACAGGGCGTCCACGACGGGGGAGAGCGGCGGGACGTACCAGACCATCGGCAGCGTGCGGTACTCCGGGTGCAGAGGCAGCGCGATGCGATATTTCATGATCAGGTCGTAGACGGGGGACCTGCGGGCCGCCTCGACCCACTCGGCGGGCAACCCCGCGGTGGCCACGGCCGGGTCGTCGGGATCGACGAAGACGCCGAGCTGGGCCTCGTACAGGTCGCGCTCGTTCTCCACCGAGGCGGCCTCGGTGACCCGGTCGGCGTCGTAGAGCAGCACCCCGAGGTAGCGCAGGCGGCCCACGCAGGTCTCCGAGCACACGGTCGGCAACCCCACCTCGACCCGCGGGTAGCAGAACGTGCACTTCTCGGCCTTGCCGGTCCGGTGGTTGAAGTACACCTTCTTGTACGGGCACCCCGTCACGCACATCCGCCAGCCCCGGCAACGGTCCTGGTCCACCAGGACGATCCCGTCCTCGGCCCGCTTGTACATGGCCCCGGACGGGCAGGAGGCCACGCACGACGGGTTGAGGCAGTGTTCGCAGATGCGCGGCAGGTAGAACATGTACGCCTGCTCGAACTCCAGCTTGACCTGCTCCGACAACTTCCCCAGCACCGGGTCGGGGGACGGGTCGCCGCCCAGGTTGTCGTCCCAGTTCGCGCTCCAGCGGATCTTCATCGGCTCGTCGCTGATCAGCGACCTGGGCGGCGCGACCGGGACGTCGTCGGACAGCGGCGCGCGGGTGAGGTTCTCGTAGTCGTAGGTCCAGGGCTCGTAGTAGTCCTGGATGGAGGGCATGAGCGGGTTGGCGAAGATGTTCAGCAGCTTGCGGAACCGGCCTCCGGCGCGCGGCGTCAGCCGGCCCTTGCGGTCGAGGGTCCAGCCGCCCTGCCAGCGCTCCTGGTCCTCGTACCGCCGGGGGTAGCCCTGGCCGGGGCGGGTCTCGACGTTGTTGAACCAGACGTACTCGACGCCGGGACGGTTGGTCCAGGTCTGTTTGCAGGTGACGGAACAGGTGTGACATCCGATGCACTTGTCCAGGTTCATCACCATGGCGATCTGAGCCATGATCTTCATCAGTAGCGCACCTCCTGCGACCTGCGGCGAATGGTGGTGACCTCGTCCCGCTGGTTGCCCGTGGGGCCGAAGTAGTTGAAGGCGTACGAGAGCTGGGCGTAGCCCCCGATCATGTGCGTGGGCTTGATCAGGACTCTGGTCAGCGCGTTGTGGATGCCACCGCGGCGGCCGGTCGCCTCCGACTTCGGCACGTCGATCAGCCGGTCCTGGGCGTGGAACATGTAGACCGTGCCCTTCGGCATCCGGTGGGACACGATGGCCCTGGCCACGACGACGCCGTTACGGTTGACCGCCTCGATCCAGTCGTTGTCGGCGATGCCGAGCCTGGCCGCGTCCTCGGTGGACATCCAGATGGTCGGGCCGCCGCGCGACAGCGACAACATGAGCAGGTTGTCCTGGTACTCGGAGTGGATCGACCACTTGGAGTGCGGGGTCAGGTAGCGCAGGGTCGCGCTCTCGCCGAAGAGCTCGGCCATGTCCAGCGGCGGGCGGTAGACCGGCAGGGCCTCGCCGTACTCGTGCATCCAGTCGTGGTCGAGGAAGAAGTGCTGGCGGCCGGTGAGGGTGTGCCAGGGTTTGCCGTTCTCGACGTTGATCGTGAAGGGGGAGTAACGGCGGTCGTGCGCCTCCTTGCCGGACCACTCCGGGCTGGCGGCGACGTGCGTGGGCCGGGCCTGGGTGTCGGCGAAGACGATGCGGTGGCCCTCGTCCACGAGGTCGTCGAAGTTGCCCCCGGTGCGCCGGGCGAGCTGGCGGAAGCCCTGGGCGGCCAGCCGGCCGTTGCTCACCCCCGACAGCGCGAGGATCGTCTCGCACGCCTTGGCGTCGGTGTCCAGCTCGGGACGGCCCTTGGCCACGCCGCGCGGTACCAGGCCACAGCGCTGGCCCAGCCAGGCGACCTCCTCGTCCGGCATGAACGTGACGCCCTTGACCTGGAGGCCCAGCTTCTCCGTGAGCGGGCCGAGCGCGGCCAGCTTCTCCGCGACCGCGCCGTAGTCGCGCTCCACCACCTTGAGCGTCGGCTCGTGCGTGCCGGACGCGCGCCCGCCCGGCTGCCCGGTCTCGCCCGGCGTGTCGTGCTGGTACGGGACCACGACGACGTCCTTGCGCACCCCCAGCCGCTCCTTGGCCAGCGCGCTGAAGGCCCTGGCGATGGCGTGGAAGGCGGCGAAGTCCGTCCGGGTCTCCCAGGGTGGCGAGATGGCCGGGTTGAACGCGTGCACGAACGGGTGCATGTCGGTGGAGGACAGGTCGTACTTCTCGTACCAGGTGGCGGCCGGCAACACGATGTCGGAGAAGACCGTCGAGGAGGTCATCCGGAAGTCGAGCGTGAGCAGCAGGTCCAGCTTGCCCCTCGGCGCCCGCTCGTCGGGCTGCTCCAGGTTGGAGCCGGCGCCGAGCAGGTGGTGCAGGAAGTACTCGTTGCCCTTGGCCGACGAGCCGAGCAGGTTCGAGCGCCACAGGGTCAGCACGCGCGGCCAGTTGACCGGGTCGTCAGGGGCGTCCACGGCGTGCCGGAGCCGTCCCTGGCGCAGCTCCTCCAGCGTGTACGCCACCGGATCCTCGTGCTCGCCCAGCTCCAGCGGGTTGCGGTCGAAGGCCGGCGACATCGGCATCCAGCCGTTGCGTACGGACTCGGCCACCAGGTCGACCGTGTGCCTGCCGCGGAAGGCCCCGGGGCCGAGCGGCGTGGTCAGCGCGCCCGCGTCGAACCGGTCGTAGCGCCACTGGTCGGTGTGCAGGTACCAGTAGGGCGTGCCGGGCACCTGCCGGGGCGGCCGCGACCAGTCGAGCGCCCCGGCCAGCAGCGCCCAGCCGCTCTGCGGGCGGCACTTCTCCTGACCCACGTAATGGGCCCAGCCGCCGCCGTTGCGCCCCTGGCAGCCGGTCAGCAACAACAACGACAGGAACGCCCGGTAGATCGTGTCCCCGTGGAACCACTGCGTGGCGCCCGCGCCCATGATGATCATGCATCGGCCGCGCGAGGTCTCGGCCGTCCTGGCGAACTCCCGGGTGATCTTGACCACCCGCTCGGCCGGGACGCCGGTCACCGGCTCCTGCCAGCCGGGCGTGTACGGCTGCGCCGCGTCGTCGTACCCGGTCGGCCAGAGGCCCGGCAGGCCCGGCCTGGACACGCCGTACTGGGCGAGCAGCAGGTCGAACACCGTCGTCACCAGGTGTCCGCCGGCCCGCGCCACCGGCACGCCCCTGCGCAGGGTCCCCTCGCCGTCGAAGCGGGGCAGCAGGACCTGCGCGGACTCGCCGCCGTACAGGGTGAGTCTCGGGTCGGTGTCCAGGTCGAGGTTCCAGCGGCCCTCGCCGGAGTCGGTCCAGCGGAAGCCGACCGAGCCGTTCGGGACCACGGGTTCGCCGGACTCCGCCATGAGCACGGTCTTCCACTCGGCCGCCTCCTCCGCCGAGCCCAGGTCCTTGGCCGTGAGGAACTTGTCCGGCACGTACGCGTCCTCGTGCTCGCGCAGCGTGACCAGGAAGGGCAGGTCGGTGAAGCGCTTGACGTAGTCGGTGAAGTAGGGGACCTGGCGCTCGACGAAGAACTCCGACAGCAGCACGTGCCCCATGGCCATGGCCAGCGCGCCGTCCGTGCCCGGCCGCACGCTCAGGAACTCGTCGGCGAACTTGGCCGCGTCGCTGTAGTCCGGGGAGACCACCACGACCTTCTGACCCCGGTAGCGCGCCTCGGCCATCCAATGGGCGTCCGGTGTCCGGGTGACCGGGACGTTGGAGCCCCACATCATCAGGTACGCGGCGTCCCACCAGTCGGCCGACTCCGGGACGTCGGTCTGGTCGCCGAACACCTGGGGCGAGGCCACGGGCAGGTCGGCGTACCAGTCGTAGAAGGAGAGCATCGTGCCGCCGATCAGCGACACGAACCGGGAGCCGACGGCGTGGGAGACCATCGACATCGCCGGGATGGGGGAGAACCCGGCCACGCGGTCGGGCCCGTACGCCTGGATGGTGTGCACGTGCGCGGCGGCGATCATCTCGACGGCCAGGTCCCAGGTGACGCGGACGAGGCCGCCCTTGCCGCGGGCGCTCTGGTAGGCCACCCGTTTGTCCGGGTCGGTGGTGACCTCGGCCCAGGCGGCCACCGGGTCGCCCAGCCGCTCCCTGGCCTCCAGGTAGAGCCGCACCAGCACACCCCGCGCGTACGGATAGCGGATCCGGGTGGGCGAGTAGGTGTACCAGGAGAAGGCCGCCCCTCGCGGGCAACCGCGCGGCTCGTACTCGGGCCGGTCGGGGCCCACGCTCGGGTAGTCGGTCTCCTGCGTCTCCCAGGTGATGATCCCGTCCTTGACGTAGACCTTCCACGAGCACGAGCCCGTGCAGTTCACGCCGTGGGTGGAGCGGACGACCTTGTCGTGGCTCCACCGGTCCCGGTAGAAGGTGTCGCCTTCGGTGCCCCCCTTGAGGAAGAGAGTCCGCAGATCGCCGCTGGTGGTCGATCTGCGGAGGAACCGGCCGGTCTTCAGCAGGACGTCCTCGGCGCTCATACCCCCACTTCATCACAGAAGGTGACCCTCTGTTACACAGAGTGTATGTCTGTGCTTCGTAAAGGTCAGGTGCGGAACCTGGCGCTGGCCACGGCGGCCTTCGCCGTGACGTTCTGGGCCTGGAACCTCATCGGGCCCCTGTCGGGCAGTTACAGCAGGGCACTGCACCTGTCCCCGACACAGACCTCGCTGCTGGTCGCGATCCCGGTGCTGGTCGGCTCGCTCGGCCGGATCCCGGTGGGCGTGCTGGCCGACCGGCTCGGCGGGCGGCGCATGTTCGCCGTCATCTGCTTCGTGTCGATCGTGCCCGTGTTGTTCGTGGGCTGGTCGGAGTCGTACGGATGGCTGCTGTTCTGGGGCTTCCTGCTGGGCATCCCCGGCACGTCGTTCGCCGTCGGCATCCCGTTCGTCAACGCCTGGTACGAGCCCGCCCGCAGAGGCTTCGCCACCGGCGTGTTCGGCGCCGGCATGGGCGGGACCGCGTTGTCGGCGTTCTTCACCCCGCGCCTGGTCGAGGACTTCGGCCGGTTCCCGACACACCTGCTCATGGCCGCGGTGCTGGCCCTGATGGGCGTGATCATGATCGGCGGCAGCCGCGACTCGCCCGAGTGGTCGCCCGCCACCGCCCCGGCCCTGCCCCGGATGCGCGAGGCGGTGAAGATCAGTGCCACCTGGCAGTGCGCCTTCCTGTACGCCGTCACCTTCGGCGGCTTCGTGGCGTTCTCGACGTACCTGCCGACCCTGCTCCAGAACGTCTACCACTTCGCCCAGACCGGCGCCGGGCTGCGCACGGCCGGGTTCTCGATCGCCGCCGTCGCCGCCCGGCCGATCGGCGGCACGTTGTCCGACCGGATCGGGCCGGTCAAGGTGATGCTCATCTCACTGGCCGGAACCGTCGTGATGGCGGTCGCGCTGGCGTTCAAGCCGCCCGCCGAGGTGCCCGCCGGGGCGTGTTTCGTACTCATCGCCTTCTTCCTCGGCCTCGGCACGGGCGGGGTGTTCGCCCTGGTGGCCCAGCTGGTCGAGGCGTCGAAGGTGGGGACGGTGACCGGCCTCGTGGGCGCCGCCGGCGGGCTGGGCGGGTACTTCCCGCCGCTCGTGATGGGGGCCGTCTACGGCGCGACCGGGTCGTACACGGTGGGATACATGCTGCTCGCGCTGACCGCGCTGGTCACGTTGTTCTACACCGCGCGCACCTTCAGGCACGTGCCCAGCCGTTAGCGGAACGAAAAACGGTTTGCCGGGCAGGGGGATGGGTTGTCAACCTTGTCAGGCCATGCGTTCCCTACCTGAGGCCGATCCCGGCCTGCCCGACATCCGCAGCCCGCTCCGCTACCTGTGGTGGAACGCGCGGCGCCAGGCCCGCTCCCTGCTGGCCGGCATCGGCTTCGCCACGCTCTGGTGGCTGGTCCAGGCGCTCGTGCCCGCGGTGCTCGGCAAGGGCATCGACGCCGTCACCGCCAAGGACACCGGGGCGTTGCTGACCTGGGCGTCGATCCTGCTCGGGCTGGGGTTGCTGCAGGCGTTCACCGGGATCATGCGTCACCGGATGGCGGTCTTCAACTGGTTGTCGGCGGCGTACCGCACCGTGCAGGTGACCGCGCGGCAGGCCGCCAGGCTCGGGGCGACGCTGCCCAAGAAGGTCTCGACCGGCGAGGTCGTCAGCGTCGGCAACTCCGACATCGCCCACATCGGCAGCTCCATGGACATCCTGCTGCGCGGCACCGGCTCGGTCGTGGCGATCGTCGCGGTCACCGTGATCCTGCTGACGACCTCGGTCCCGCTCGGGCTGCTCGTGCTGTTCGGCGTGCCGCTCATGGCGGTCGCCGTCTCGCCGCTGCTCAGGCCGCTGCACCGGCGGCAGAAACACCAGCGCGAGCTGACCGGCGAGCTGTCCACCAGGGCCGCCGACATCGTGGCGGGCCTTCGGGTGCTGCGCGGCATCGGCGGCGAGCAGGTGTTCGCCGCCCGTTACGGCGAGGAGTCCCAGCGGGTCCGCCATGCCGGGGTCGGCGTGGCCCGGGTCGAGTCGCTGCTCGAAGGCGCCCAGATCCTGCTGCCCGGCCTGCTCATCGCGGTCGTCACCGGCGTCGGCGCCACGTTCGCGGTCGGCGGCGAGATCAGCACCGGCGACCTCGTCGCCCTCTACGGTTACGCGGCGTTCCTGATCGGCCCGCTGCGCACCTTGACGGAGGCCGCTGACAAGCTCACCAAGGGCCACGTCGCGGCCCGCCGCGTGATCCGCATCCTGTCGATCGAGCCCGAGGTCACCGGCGGCGCCGAGACCAGCGGCGGCGGCGTGCTGCGCGACTCCTACAGCGGCGTCACCCTCCAGCCGGGCACGCTCACCGCCGTCGCGGCGGGCGCCCCGGAGGAGGCCGCCGCCATCGCCGACCGGCTCGGCCGCTACGCCTCCGGCGACGTCACGTTCGGCGCCGTCGAGCTGGCCACCCTGCCCATGGACGAGATCCGCTCCCGCATCCTGGTCGCCGGCAACGACGCCCGCCTGTTCACCGGCAGGCTCAGGAACGAGCTCGACGTCCGCGACGCCGCCTCCGACGAGGAGGTGCGCGCGGCCCTGCACACCGCCTGCGCCGAGGACATCGTCGAGGCGCTGCCCGACGGCCTCGACGCCCTGGTCTCCGAGGCCGGACGAGAGTTCTCGGGCGGCCAGCAGCAGCGGCTGCGCCTGGCGCGGGCCCTGCTCACCGATCCCGAGGTGCTCATCCTGGTCGAGCCCACCAGCGCCGTCGACGCCCACAGCGAGGCCCGCATCGCCGAGCGGCTGGCCAAGGCGCGCGCGGGCCGGACCACCATGATCTGCACGACCAGCCCGCTGGTGCTCGACCGGGCCGACCACGTGATCTACGTGGAGGACGGCCGGGTGCTGGCCGAGGGGACACACCGGCACCTGCTGGCCGCCGCCCCCCGATACGCCGCCACCGTGACCCGAGAGGAGGACTGACCATGGCCCGCGAGATCCTGCCGGTCGCCGACCGGAAACAGGTCCGCGCGTACGCGCGCCGCCTGACGCTGAAGTACCCGCGTCAGCTCACCGTCGCCCTGGCCCTGCACGGCCTGGCCGCCGTCGCCGGGCTCGTCGTGCCCTGGCAGCTCGGCAGCCTGGTCCAGACCGTCCAGGACGGCGGCGACGTCGACGGCCTGCTCGTGGCCGTCGTCATCGGCGCGTTCCTCTTCCTGCAAGGACTGCTCATCCGCTTCGCCGTGCTGGCCTCGGCCAGGCTGGGCGAGAAGGTGCTGGCCGAGCTGCGCGAGGAGTTCGTCGACCGGGTGCTCGGCCTGCCGCTGTCCACGGTCGAACGGGCCGGCGCGGGCGACCTGATCACCAGGACGTCGCGCGACGTCGACTCGCTGTCCAGGACCGTGCGGCACGCCGTGCCGGAGACGCTGATCGCGCTGGTCACCTTCGTGATCACGATGGGCGCGCTGGTGCTGGTCAGCCCGCAGCTCATGTTGCCGATGCTGGTCGCCGGCCCGCTGATCTGGTTCGCCACCCGCTGGTACCTGAAGCGGGCGCGCGACGGCTACCTGCGCGAGAACGCCGCGTACGCCGACATGACCGAAGGGCTGGCCGAGACCGTCGAGGGCGCCAGAGCCGTGGAGGCGCTGCGCCTTCAGGAACGCCGCCGCGAACGCACCGACGGCGACATCCGCCGCTCCTACGCCGCCGAGCGCTACACCCTCGGCCTGCGTACCCTGTGGTTCCCCGCGGTCGAGCTGGGCTACGTGATCCCCGTGGTCTCGACGCTCCTGGTCGGCGGCCTGTTCTACACCAACGACTGGGTGACGGTCCAGCAGGTCACCGCCGCCCTGGTCTACGCCCAGCAGCTCATCGACCCGCTCGACCGCTTCCTCATGTGGATCGACGAGCTCCAGGTGGGCGGCGCCGCCATGGCGCGGCTGCTCGGCGTGGCCAACGTGCCCGACGACCGTGAGCCCTCCGCCGCCCGTCCGGCCGGCGAGCTGCTGAAGGCCGACGACGTGCGCTACGCCTACCGCGAGGGCCGCGACGTGCTGCACGGCGTGTCCCTGACCGTCGCGCAGGGCGAACGGCTGGCCATGGTCGGCCCGTCCGGGGCCGGCAAGTCCACGCTCGGACGGCTGCTGGCGGGCATCCACGGGCCGCGTACGGGCGAGGTCAGCGTGGGCGGCGTGCCGCTGGTGGAGCTGCCGCTCGACGACCTGCGCGGGCACGTGGCGCTGGTCACCCAGGAGCACCACGTCTTCAAGGGCACCGTCCGCGACAACCTGCTGATCGCCCGCCCCGACGCGGACGACGCGGCGGTGCGCGACGCGCTGGCCGCGGTCGCCGCCCTCGACTGGGTGGAGGCGCTGCCCGACGGCCTGGAGACCGAGGTCGGGTCCGGCGGCACCGCCGTGCCGCCCGCCCAGGCCCAGCAGCTCGCCCTGGCCCGGCTGGTCCTCGCCGACCCGCACACGCTGGTGCTCGACGAGGCCACCTCGCTGATCGACCCGCGGGCCGCCCGCCACCTGGAACGCTCGCTGGCGGCCGTCCTGGAGGGTCGTACGGTGATCGCCATCGCCCACCGGCTCTACACCGCGCACGACGCCGACCGGGTGGCCGTCGTGGAGGACGGACGGATCACCGAGCTGGGCTCGCACGACGAGCTGGTCACCGAAGGCGGCTCGTACGCGGCCCTGTGGGCGAGCTGGCACGGCACCCCGGCCGCCACCCCCTAGGCCGTCGCCTGCTCCCTGGGGGTTGCGGTGATCGTCCGGCGCTGTCAGCATCGTCGGAGTGAGCACCTGGCAGCGCGCCTGGGAAGGCGTGCTCGGACTCCTCGCCGTACTGGGCCTGGCGCTGGTACTCGTCACCACGCGCAGTGAGCTCGTCCTCGACATCCTCGCCCAGACCGGGCAGCTCGGGTTGATCGTCATGGGGTTCGGCCTGTCGCTGCGCACCGGCACGCCCAACCTGGCCGTGGGTGCCGTCGCGTCCGTGAGCGGCGCCTTCGTGGCGTTCACGACGACCGCCGCGGGCGTGCCGCTGCCGCTGGCGATGTTGCTCGCGCTCGTGCTGGCCGGGCTCGCGGGCGTGGTCATGAGCGTGTTCACGATGGTGTTGTCGGCCCCGGCCTGGGCCGTCTCGCTCGGGGCCGCCGTCGTGTGCGAGGCCGTGGCCGCCGCGCTGCTCGACGGCCGGACGATCCCCCTCGCGACCGCGGGGCTCTACCCCGGCCCGCTGGGGTTCGCCGTGTTCGCGGTCATCTCGATCGCCGGCGGCCTGCTGTGGACCCGACAGGAGGTGCGCGCCGACCTGGGCGGCGGATGGCCCGGCGCGGTGCTCGGGCTCGCCGGGTCGAGCGTGCTCGCCGCCGCGGGCGGCATCGCGCTGCTCATGCGCCTCGGCGCGGCCACCCCCGGCAGCCAGGGGCTCTACACCACCGTGTTCGCGCTCGCCGCCGTCCTCCTCGGCGGGACCAGCCCGTACGGCGAGCGCGCCGGCGTCGCGGGCACCGTGCTCGGCGTGCTGATCCTGGCCATCGCGCAGGGCCTGCTCGCCTACTTCGGCGCCCCCATGTGGGTGTTCGTACTGGTCATGGGGGCGGTCGTGCTGATCGGCCTGGGGGCGTCGAGGTTGCTCGACGCCCTCCGGACCGCCTAGCCCAGCGACTTCTTGAGGAAGTCGACCTGGAGCAGGAGCAGGTTCTCGGCGACGACCTCCTGAGGCGTCATGTGCGTGACGCCCGAGAGCGGCAGCACACTGTGCTGGCGGCCGGCCGCGAGCAGGGCCGAGGACAGGCGCAGCGTGTGGGCGGCCACGACGTTGTCGTCGGCCAGGCCGTGGACCAGCAGCAGCGGGCGTTCGAGCTTGGCCGCGTCGGCGAACAGCGAGGAGTTGTCGTACACCTCGGGCTGCTCGTCCGGGTGGCCCAGGTAGCGCTCGGTGTAGCAGGTGTCGTAGAGCCGCCAGTCGGTCACCGGCGCGCCCGCCACGGCCGCGTGGAAGACGTCGGGACGCCGCAGCACCGCGAGCGCGGCCAGGAACCCGCCGAACGACCAGCCGCGGATCGCCACCCTCGACAGGTCGAGGTCGTCCGGGTACTGCTCGGCCACACCCTGAAGGGCGTCGATCTGGTCCTCAAGCGCCGGGGTCGCCAGGTCGCCCAGCACCGCCCGCTCGAAGTCGGGCCCCCGGCCCGGGGTGCCGCGCCCGTCGGCCACGATCACCGCGAAGCCCTGCTCGGCGAACCACTGGCTCTCCAGGAACGCGCCGCGCCGGTTGAGCACCCGCTGGGCGTGCGGGCCGCCGTACGGGTCCATCAGGACCGGCAGCCGGCCCGAACCCTGCTCGTACCAGGACGGCAGCACCACGGCCGTGGCCAGCTCCCGGCGCCCCGAACGCCCCAGCGACACCCGCAGGTCGAGCCCGGGACGCTCGGCGTACGACGGGATCGCCACCGCCATGCCGTCACGCCGCACGACCGTGGTCGAGACGCCCTCGGCGTCGAGGCTCTGCTCCGACAACACGCCGACGCCCCCGGACATCCGCCCCGAGAACACCCCGGAACGGGTCGAGACCGGCAACAGCGAGTGGCCGTCCCAGGTCCACAGGTGGATGTCGGTCGGGTCGCCGCCGCTCGCGCTGAACAACACGCTGTCGTGGTCGACGTCGAGCACCGACCGGACCTGGAGCGTGGGCGGCGTGACCGCCCGGTCGCCGACGAACAGCCGGTGGCCGCCCTCCGAGGTGGCCACCCACACCAGCGAGCCGTCGTCGAGGTGGGCGGGCACGCCGGTCACGATGTCGACCCAGGCGGGGTCGGCGTCCTCGCGGACGAGCGTGGAGACGCCGGTCGCCGGATCGACGGAGAACAGCCGCATCGTCTTCTGGTCGCGCGTCAGCGTCACGATCGACAGCGCGTGGTCGTCCCAGGCGGCCGTCGTCAGGTACTCCTCCGCGTACGGCACCGCCACCCGCGACCCGTCGAGCCCCAGCACGAACAGCTCCGTACGGGCGTTGGGCGTGCCGGCCGACGGGTAACGCTGGGCGTTCGCCGGACGGGAGGGGTTGGCCGGGTCGGCGATGTACCAGGTGTCGACCGGCTCCTCGTCGGCCCGCTCGACCAGCAGCGCGTCGCTCGACGGCGACCACCAGTAGCCGCGCATCCGGTCCATCTCCTCGGCGGCGATGAACTCGGCCAGGCCGTAGGTGACGGTCGGCGACTCCGGCGTGGCGAGCACCAGGCCGTGCCCGGAGGCGAGGTCCTGGACGTACAGCGCGCCGCCCGTGACGTAGGCCACCTGCCGGCCGTCGGGGGACAGGCGGGGGTCGATCACCGCGCCCGGCGTCTCCAGCCTGCGGGTCTCGCCGCTGGCCAGCTCGACGACGTAGAGCCCGCCGGACAGGGCGAAGGCGGCCCTGGTCAGGGCGGAGTCGGCGCCGTAGGCCACCACGCCGCCCGCGGCCTCACGGCTGCGCTCGCGCCGCGCGCGCTCCTCCGGAGGCAGGTCCTCCTCGTCGGCGTGGAGGGCGCGGGGGTCGACCACCAGGCGTTCGACGTGGGTTTCGGTGTCGAGCTCCCACAGGCAGGTGACCGGGTCGGTGCCCGACTTGGTCCGCAGGAAGACCACTCGTCCGCCGTCAGGGGAGATCGTGAACCCCCTGGGCACTCCCAGGGTGAACCGGCGGGTCCGTGCCGACAGTCGCGGGAAGCTCTCACTCATGGGCTCAATCCTGCCAGTATCCAGCCATTGTTACGCTCATGACTATGACTGATCGCCGCCTCCTGCTCGTGCACGCCCACCCGGACGACGAGTCGATCGGCACCGGCGCGACGATGGCCAAATACGTCGCGGAAGGCGCCCACGTCACGCTGGTGACCTGCACGCTCGGGGAAGAGGGCGAGGTCATCCCCGCCGACCTCGCCCACCTGGCGGCCGACCGTGACGACCTGCTCGGGCCGTACCGGATCGGCGAGCTCACGGCCGCCTGCCAGGCGCTCGGCGTCGAGGACCACCGCTTCCTCGGCACGCCCGGCCGCTGGCGCGACTCCGGCATGATGGGCGTGGCCACCAACGACCGGCCCAACGCGTTCTGGCAGGCCGACCTCGAAGTGGCGGCCGGCGAGCTGGTCAAGGTCATCCGCGAGGTGCGCCCGCAGGTGCTGGTGACGTACGACGCCAACGGCTATTACGGCCATCCCGACCACATCCAGGCCCACCGGGTGGCCCGCCGTGCCTTCGAGCTGGCCGCCAAGCCCGACTACGTCCCGGACGGGCGTCCCGGCCCCCGCCACGACGAACCGTGGCAGATCGCGAAGTTCTACCACACGGCCGTGCCCAGGTCCGCCATGCGGCGCACGGCCGAGGCGCTGCGCGACTCCGACACCGGCTACCTGGTGGAGGACGTCGACGACATCCCCTTCGGCAGCCCCGACGAGGACATCACCACCGAGATCGACGCCCGGCCCTGGGTCGGGAACAAGCGGGAGGCCATGCGCGCCCACGCCACCCAGATCAGCGTGGCCGGGCCGTGGTACGCCCTGTCCAACAACATCGGCCAGGAGATGCTGGGCGTCGAGCACTTCATCCTGGCCATCGGCGTCCCCGGACAGCCGGTGCCCGGACCGCCCGTCGAGGCCGGCGGGCTCGGCGAGCCGCAGAACCGCGAGAACGATCTCTTCGCGGGCATCCATTAACCTCGTTGCCCATGGAGCATCGCAGCCAGGCGGAGTCGGCGCTGGGAGGGGCGGCGTACGGCATGCTGTTCGTGCTGGGTGTCGTGCTCGGGGTCGTGGGCGGGTTCACGCACGCGCAGGGACCGCAGACCGCCGTGCCGTGGGCCGCGCTCGGGTGGGTGCTCGTGCTGTTCCTGGTGCCGCTGGGAGCGGGCAAACTCATGCGTACGAGGCTCGCGGCGTTCGCGACCGGGCTCGGCTGGCTGCTGGTGACGATGCCGTTCACGCTCCAGCTCAGCGCCGGGGATCTAGTGATCGCGCAGGGTTCGGCGGGGTATGTCTACCTCTATGGCGGATTGCTGGCTCTTGTGGCGGCGTTCATGTTTTCGCCCTCGTCTGGTGGGGGATCTTGGTTGTTGCGGGGATACCCTCCTCCAAAGAATCCGACGTAGAGGCATAAAGTAACGTCGTGCATTCCATAGAGCGGCATGTGGACCCGGGAAACTACCGCAAGGTCGTCGGCCGCTTCGCCACGGGAGTCGCGATCGTCACGACCCGGCTCGACGGCGTGGACCACGCGATGACCGTGAACTCCTTCACGTCGGTGTCGCTCGACCCCCTGCTCGTGCTCTTCTGCGCCGAGAAGGTGGCCCGCTTCCACGACGCCGTGGTCGAGGCCGGGGTGTGGGGGGTGTCGGTGCTCCACGCCTCCATGGAGGACGCCTCCCGCTTCTTCGCCCACCGCGGCCGTCCGCTGAACGGGCAACTGGCCCGGTGGGAACACCATCGCGGGGACTCGGGGGTCGCGCTGTTCACCGGCGCCCTGGCCACGGTGGAGGTCGCTACGACGGCGGTGTACGACGGCGGTGACCACTCGATCGTGGTGGGCGAGGTGACCGCCCTCGCCACCCCGGCGGAAGGCGCACCCCTCCTCTACCACGACGGCCGCTACAAGACCCTCTGACAGACCTGGGTGTTATTCAGCCAGGACGTTGATGACACCGCCGGTCGGGTCTCAGGATTCGGGTTCCGACTGCTTTGAACCCCAGCGGGCCTGCCGCCGGCTGTTCACCGGCAACGACGAGCGCGCCGCCGCCCTCGCTCCGGGCGCTCGACCACTACAACGATCGCCGTCGGCACAGCGCCCTGGGCGGACTCCCGCCGACAGGGACTCCCACCGACAGCACGTGCGCAACCAACTTGTGGGCTGAGTGCACCTCGGCCGCTTGGTCAAGCATGCCCGGCCCCCGGCAGCGCTTCGGGCCAGGCGTCGAGGGCCTGGCCCGAAGCGGGTGGTGGGTTTCGGCTACGGGGTGGGGGTGTCGGTGGAGTCGGACGGGGGCGGCGTGTCCGTGGGGACGCCGGTGTCCGACGCGGTCGGGGTCGGGGTCGGGGTTTCGGAAGGGACGTCCGTCGGCGGCGCGCACGTCGGGATGTCCGTGGGTACGTCCGTGGGCACGTCGGTCGGGACGCCCGTGGGAGTGTCCGACGGGACGTTCGTGGGCGTGTCGGTCGGGACGTCCGTTGGCGTGGGGGTCGGAGTGGGAGTCGGGGTGTCGGTCACCGGTGGGGTGATCTGGGGCTGGACGGAGTCCGAGACCGAAACCGACGGCGTGGCGGTCGGCGGCTCAGGAGGCGGGAGGGTGTCCGTCGGCGGGGCGGGCTGACAGGTGAACGTCACCGTCTCCGTCGGCCCCGGCACGGTCACCGTCGGACCGGGAACGGTCACGGTGGGACCCGGGACCGTCGCGGTCACCGTCGCCTGCTCGGTCACCGTGGTCGTCACGGTCGCCGTCGCGCCCGGCGTCGCCGTGGCGGTCGGGGAGACCGTCACCGTGCGGGTCGGCCAGGGGAGCGGCGTGACCTTGACGGCCGGCTTGCCTCTCGTCTTGTACGTGCCCTTGCCCAGCTTCTTCGTGCTCTGCCCGGCTCCGGTGGTGACGGGGAGCTGCGCGGTGGCGCTCTTGCAGGACTTGCTCCTGCACACCTTCTGCTTCACGGTGAAGCGGGCCGCCCCGTCGTACTTGACGGATACATTCAGGTACGAGACGCCCTTCTTCTTGACCACCTTCGTCGTCGCGGTGTAATCCCCGACCGAGGGCTTCGTCGACGGTGTCGTCGTCGGGGGCGCGGCGACGGGTAACGCCACCTGCGCGCCGGAGGGAGAGTCAGTGGAACGTAGGGGATCGGTTGCCGATGTCTGGGTGATCGCGAACCCGCCGGCTCCTGCCAGTGCGACGGTGCCGAGCAGCGCGCCCAGGATGGAAAATCTCATAATCCTGCTCTTGTGGGAGATTTCAGGACGCAGATCATTATTCCGACTTGTCAAGATTGGTCAAGACTGAGACGCATGAACAGGCGCTATCGGTTCCGGCGGGTGGTGAACTATCTGAACCTCGCCACCCCGTTCGGACTGCTGATCTCGATCATCGGCGGCGCGGCCCGCCGGCCCGGCCCCGACGGGCTCATCCTCGCCTTCGGCTACCGCTACGGATTCCCGATCGCGGGCGCGTTCACGGTGGGGAACGTCGTGCTGACCAGGCACGACTCACTGGACGACCGGCTCATCCGGCACGAAGGACGGCACGCCACCCAGTGGGCCTGCTGCGCCGGGTTGCCTATGCTCCCGCTCTACCTGCTGGCCATGCTCGTGTCGGTCGTCGTGTGCGGTCACCAGGCGTCGTACAACGTGTTCGAGCGCCTGGCCGACCTCGACGACGGCGGCTATCCGCATGCCCCCGTACGGTGGCGGAGGCGACGGCATATCGGCTGACCCAATTTCCGGACCTCAATGTTTCTCCTGGGCACGGCGGGGTCCGACCCGGCCCAGGACGATCGCCGCGATGGCGAGGCCCGAGATCGCCCCGGCCGACAGGACCGACGCCGTGGACGGCCCCACGACCGCGACCCCGGCCACGGCCAGGGCGGAGACCAGCGCGGCCACCGCGACGTACGCCCAGGTCGCCAGGCGTACGGCCCTCAGCCGCGCCGCCTCGGACGGGAGCGTGCGGGACAGCAGCCAGGACAGGGCCGGCAGCAGGAGCACCCCGTGCATGAGGACGGCGTGGGCCGGCTTGAGCGCGGTGGCCACCGTGTAGGCGAGCTGCTGATTGCCCGTCACCACCTGGACCACGCCCCGGGCGATCATGACGCCGCCGAAGACCATCGACGCCAGCAACGTGGCGAACCCGGCCCGCACGGCCAGGCGGGTGCTCGGCGCGACGCCGGGGGCCGGCCGGAAGGCGGCGACCGTCATGGTGATCGCGATGACGATGAGCACGCCGCCGAAACCGGCCAGCGTGCGGGCCACGGCCGTGTCGAAGGGGGTCTCCATGTTGAAGTGGGACGGCACGCCGCGCCGCGCCTGAAGGGTGATCAGGGCCACCTCGAACGTGGAGGCCACCGTGAACGCCCCGAGGACGAAGGCGCGGGCGCGCAGCCGTAACCACTGGGACACCCAGGTCAGGGTCAGCACGCTCAGCCCGAACGACACCCCGAACGTGAACGGCTTGCGCCACGACACGGCGCCCTCCCACGGGCCGCCGGCCACGACGAGCACGCCCAGGTGCACGAGGCCCACAAGCACCAGGAAGGCTCCGACGGAGTACCAGAGGCGGTTCATGCGGCCATGCTGGCAGGGCCGGTGCCGCCGGCGCGTCGGACCACGGGCTGGGTCGCGCCTACAACCACGGTCGTACGCCGCCCCTCGCCCCAGGAGCCCTCAGGGGGACGCACGGCCCCCGGACGGTCTATGGGGACGGGGCGGGGTGAGAGGACGGGTCAGGGGTGAGGGTGAGGGTGTGGGTGGCGGACTTCTTGACGGACTCGGGGTTGGAGTTCATGGGCAGCAGGTCGCCTCGCGCCCACGCCTCCGCCTGGTCCCAGTAGTTGTCGTGGAAGGCGTGCCCGGAGGCGCCCGTCAGGTTGATCCACCGGGACTTGTCCAGGTCCGACAGGTCGACGACCATGCGCATCGACGGCACCGCGGTGACCCCGTACCCCTTCTGCACGTTCCAGCCGGTCGCGTTCACCGCGTCCTTGTTGCCGGGTACGGCGAACGGGCCGCGGTTGAACAGCGCCTCCACCGGCGCCAGGCCCGAGGTGCCGAGCGTGCCGTTGACCAGTTCGAGCCGGTGCAGGTCCCCCCACTTCCAGGACCTGAACTCCGTGCCGAACATGTCCGCCAGCTCCTGGTACGCGGAGGCCATCGCCTGCCGCAGGATGTCGTCGCGGGTCTCGGTGAGGTCCTTGGTGGTCACGTCGTCCCAGAAGGGGTCCTCGGGGGTCGAGAGCAGGCCGGCGACCACGTCGTACCAGCGGTCGCCGCCGCCGGGCCACACCTGTTCGGGCAGGTCGTCGTCGAACGTCAGCATGAGCAGGTGCCGCCAGACCGCGTTGAAGTAGGCGGCGGGCGCGGAGTCGAGACCCTGGGAGTGGTCCCACGTGCGCAGCAGCTCGCGCGCCTCGCGGGCGGGCCCGGCCACGGGCACCTGCAGCAGCTCGGGCACCAGCGTCGCGGCGAACCCGTTGGAGGTGTCCTGCTGGATGTCCGACATCGTCCCGGTGTCGATCTTGCCCTTCCCGATCGCCTGCTTGACGAGCTCGCGGATGCGCTCGGAGCGGTAGCCGTAGGACCAGTCCTTGGTCAGCAGGGGCTTGTAGCGGCGGGGGTCGATGACGGCGTTGTTCGCCGTGACGATGAACCCTTCCGCCGGGTCCTCCACCGTGGGGAGCTGGTCGTAGGGGATGAAGTCGGGCTTCCAGTCGTACTCGCCCGTCCAGCCCGGAACCGGCCAGGTGCCGTCGCCGTTCTCCCGTACGGGGATGCGCCCGGGGGCCTGGTAGCCGATCTTGCCGGTGGTGTCGGCGTAGATCAGGTTCTGGGACGGCACCTCGAACAGCGCCGCCGCCGACCGGAACTCCGGCCAGTTGCCCGCCTTGTTGAGCGCGAAGATCGCGTCCACGGTCTTGCCCGGTGTGAGGGCGGTCCACTGGAGAGCCACGGCGTTGGCCTCGCCGCTGGGCTTGGCGTCCGCCATCACCTCGTTGATCAGCGGCCCGTGCCGGGTGCTCTTGACGGTGATGGTGACGGGGTCGCCGCCCGCGACCTTGATCTGCTCCTGCCTGGTCTCCAGCTTGACCTGCTCGCCCTTGTACAGGTACGTGTCACCGTCCACCTTCTCCAGGAAGAGGTCGGCCACGTCCGGCCCGAGGTTGGTGAACCCCCAGGAGATCTTGTCGTTGTGCCCGATGATCACGCCGGGCACGCCGGAGAAGGTGAACCCCGTGACGTCGTACGGACACTGCTGGGACATCTTCCTGCAGTGCAGCCCGGCCTGGTACCAGACGGACGGCATCTGCGGCGACAGGTGCGGGTCGTTGGCGAGCAGCGGCTTGCCGCTCGCGGTGTGCTGTCCGGAGACCACCCACGAGTTGGACCCGATGCCCTCGCGTTCCTCGCTGCTCATCGTGCTCGGCACGGCGTCCAGCGTCGCGGCGGCCTGGGAGAGCGCGCGCACGCCGCCGACCTGCGGCTCGGCGCGCTGGTCGTAGCGGCCCTGGGAGAGCGCGCCCTCGGTGACGATCGGGGTGTGCCGGTCGTACGGGTAACCGGGGTAGAGCTGGTCGACGCGCTCCTTGGGCAGCTTGGTCAGCGCCAGGGCGCGGTCGATCTCGTCCTCCATGTTGGAGCGCAGGTCCCACGCCATGGCCTTGAGCCAGGCGACGGAGTCGACCGCGGTCCACTTCTCCGGCCGGTACTCGCCGTTCTGCAGCTTGAGCACCGAGTACTCGAGGCTCCGGTCGGAGGCGTTGGGGTTGGCGTCCAGCCAGGCGTTCACACCCTTGGCGTACGCGGCCAGGAAGTCCTGGGTCTGCCGGTCGAGTCCGGGCAGCTCCTGCTCGGCCACCCTGCGCCAGCCCATGGTCCTGAGGGCCTTGTCATTGCCGAGCGTGGCCTTGCCGAACAGCTCGGACAGCCGTCCCGCGGTGGTGTGGCGGCGGAAGTCCATCTCGAAGAACCGGTCCTGGGCGTGGACGAAGCCCTGCGCCATGAACAGGTCGGCCGCGGTGTCGGCGTAGATGTGTGGAATTCCCGATTTATCGCGATAAATCTCCACGTTCCCCGTCAGGCCCGGCAGCCGCAGCGTCCCGTCCACCTGCGGGAACGACTTCCGCACGGTGTACACCAGGACCCCCGCCAGCACGAGCGCCAGCGCGACAAGCACGGTCAACACCCGAGCGAACCACCGCAAAGGCCACGGCATCCACGCAAAGGGTCTCACCGATACCTCCATCTTGCCGAACTTGAACAAGTCTGGCAGCCCTGACTCACTGCTCCGGCCTTTTCAGGTGGTCGGAGGGCCAGGGTGGAGGATCGCCGCGGCTACGCGGGCCGGATCACAGGGCCCAGCTCTGCCCCTCGGGGGTGTCGGTGACGGTGACCCCCAGCTCCGCGAGCTCGTCCCGCAGCCGGTCGGCCGCCGCCCAGTCGCTCGTCTCCCGCGCGCGGGCCCGCCGGTCCAGCAGCTCCCCGGCCCCGGCGGGCAGCACCCGGGGCTTGCCGATCTCCGTGGACAGGTCGAGCGCCAGCACCTGGTCCAGGTGCAGGAACGTCTCGAACTTCGACCCCGGCGCCACCGACTCGTCCTCCTCCAGCTCCCGCAGGATCCGCAGCGCCGCCGGGGTGTCCAGGTCGTCGTCGAAGGCCGCCTCGACGCGTTCGGCGTACGAGGAGGCCATGGGCGCGCTGGGCGACTCCGACCACTCGGCCACCCGCGCCCGCCACCGCCGGACCGTCCGGTCGGCGGCCCGCAGGGTGTCCCACGTGAGGTCGAGCGGCTGCCGGTAGTGGTGTTCGAGGAACGCCAGCCGCACCGCCAGCGGGTCGAGCCCGGCCGCGACCACGTCGGACAGCGGCACCGCGGCCCCCGCATCCCCTGCGGACCCGGCCATCTCGTGCCCGTCGAACAGCACACGCCCGCCGTGCACCCAGTGTCGTACCACCTCGTGGCCGGTCGCCGCGTCGGACTGGGCGCGCTCCTCCTCGTGCTGCGGGAAGAGCAGGTCGGCCGCGCCGACGTGGAGGTCGACGCGCTCGCCGAGGAAACGCAGCGACAGGGCCGAGCACTCGACGTGCGGGCCGGGAAGCCCCCGTCCCCAGGGCGCCTCCAGGCCCGGCTCACCGTCGGCGGGCCGCCACAGGGCCCAGTCGGCATGGAAACGCCCGTGCGGATCGGCGGGTTCGAGCTCGTCCAGACGTTTGCCGGAGATCTCCCCGTACGCCGGGAACGTCCGTACGTCGAAGTACACCGAACCGTCCGGAGCCGCGTACGCGTGCCCGCGTTCGACCAGCTTGGCGATCAGCTCGATCGTCAGGCCGGCCGGCTCGCCCGCGCGCGGCGTGTGCTCCGGCGGCCGGAGGTTGAGCGCGGCCGAGTCGTCCCTGAAGGCGTCCTCGTGACCGCGGTCCGGGCCGCCGGCGTCGGCGTCGATGAGGTTCCGGCAGACCACGACCCGCGTCCGCCGCCGCTCCAGGACCCGCCTGATGAGGTCGGACAACACGTACGTCCGCAGGTCGCCCACGTGGGCCCGGCGGCGGACGGCCGGCCCGCACGTGTACACGCGCACCGCCCGCCCACCTGGGAACTCCTCGATCCGCCCGGCCCGAGTGTCGTAGATCCGCAACATCACCCGAGCCTAGCTCTCACCCGCCCAGGAAACCGAGGATGTCCCTGTCCCCGCGCTCGCGGAGCCTGGCCAGCACCTCCTCGCGCGCGGCCGTGTCGGGCATCCCGATGCGGGCCCCGATCAGCCGCAGCCCCTCCATCTCGGAGTGCACGGGAGCGGTGTAGCCGATCAGGTAGAGGGCCCGGTTCAGCGGCGGCATCGCCACGGCGGCCGCGGGCAGGTAGCGGGTCAGCAGCTCGCCGCCGTCGGAGACGGTCAGGAACACGTGGTCGCCCTCGCTCGCCTTGAAGTCGGCCAGCACGTTGCGGATCGACCCCATGGTCGGCTGGTTGTGCCAGCTGATCACCACGTCGCCCGACGGCGTCGAGGCGGTCAGCGACCCGCCGGGAGCCATCCCCAGATAGGCGGCGAACCCGGTCGGCAGGGGCGAGCCCGACCCGCGCAGGTGCTCGGCGTTGACGTCCACCCGGTGCCACCAGCGGCCGTCGCGGGAGCGGAAGCTGCGCCGCGTCTCCGAGACGTCCTTGCGCGGCTGGTACGGCTCCGACTCGCCGGTCGGCGACGTGCCGGCCACCCTGATCCAGCCCCGCTGCGTGCGCTCGAACCCGGGGCCGCCCGAGTAGGCGCGCACCGAGCTCTCGCTCACGTCGTAGCGGGAGGTCAGGTTGGTCACGATCGTGCTGACCGAGGCCTCGCCGCCGGCCCGCTCGATCTCCCTGGCGATCATCTCCCTGATGCCCAGGTACTCGTCGCCGCCCCACCTGGTCAGCCCGTACTTGTTCCGGTCCACCCGGCGGAAGCGCTCGTCGGCGGTGAGCTGGTTGCGGATGCCGACCAGGCTGTAGTCCTCGCCGATGCGTTCCTGGATCTCCTCGGGAGCCAGCGGGGTGCCCGCCACCGCCAGCACGGCCTCGGCCTTCTCGTTGATGCTGCGCGGCCAGGGCACCACGTGCCGGCCGAGCACACGAAGCTGCGGCACGGCCAGGATCCACCGCTCGGCGACGTCCTCACGCACGCCGAGCTGGGCCACCATGGTCACCGCCTCGTCGAGCGGACGCGGCCCGTCGGTGAACAGTTGCCGCGTCTTCTCCCTCAGCTCGTCGGCCCCGCCGGAGACCAGCCAGCCGTCGGCCTGCTCGTAGCCGCTGAGCAGCGTACGCACGAACCTCCACACGGGGATGCCCAGCGTGCGCAGCTCGCCGCGGTGCCACGGGACGGCGGCCGCGAGGTCGTCGGCCGGAACCGCGGAGCCCAGCCTGCCGCGCAGCCACGACACGTGTGCCGCCAGCGGCGCCGCCTCCGGCGAGCCCAGCCATGCCTCCACGTGGTCGCGCAGGTCCCGCTCGATCTGCCTGATCCGCTCGCGGGTGACCGAGAAGCGCTGCGCCAGCTCGTCGAGCGTGGCGCGCTGCGCCGCGTAGAGCCGGTCGCGGGCGATCGCCCGCTGCCGCTCGTCCAGGGCCGCGAACACCGCGTCGATCAGCTCGGGCAGGGGCTTGTCCGGCCGCGCCGGGACGGGTACGGCGGTGGGCGCCGGTTCGAGCAGCCGCTCGAACACACCGGCGAACAGCTTCTGCACCACGTCCTTGCCCAGCGTCTCCGGCGTGCGCTCGGCCTCGGCGGGGTCGGAGAAACGCAGCAGCGGAAGGATGTCGCCGAGCAGCAGGTGTCCCCAGCAGGCCACGGCCAGGTCGGCCAGATGTCCCGCCACGGTCTGCGTCCCGACGATCGCGCACGCGCGGTCGAGGGGGATCGCCTGCCACCAGGCCTCGGGCAGCTGTGGCTCCTCCACGATCGGCGCGATCTGACCAGGGGAGGTCCAGCGCAGGGGTGGCGCGAGGTCGCTCAGGCTGAGGTTCATTGAGGTCCAACCGGCAAAGGGAAGATATCCGCAGTTCAGACTATGTGATCAGGGGGACAGAAATGGGCTCCCCCTTCCGGAATGCGAGATATAGAGCATGGATCGGGCCCGTGTACAGGCGACGAACAATATGCTCCGCTCGCGTTGCAGCGCCCGAGCCCGCGCGGCGGGCTCCTCGGGCAGCGGTCCGGGCACCACGCCCTCCGCCACGCCGACGAGCGCCACCCGTTCGAACTCCAGCCCCTTGAGGTGCTGGAAGGTCGCCACACGCACGTCCAGCCCGTCCAGCGCCTCTCTGGCGGCGCGAGCCAGCGCGGGAGTGCGCGCCCCGACGGCGATCTCGCCCTCGGGCACGCCCTCCGCGAGCCACGCGCCGACCGTGGCGCGCAGGCCGGCCAGCTCCGACTCGGGCGTGTCGTACGCCCTGACCACCGGACGCCGGCCGTTGTGCGTGGCGCGGAAGCCGTACATCTCGGCCACGCCTCTGACCAGGCCGTTCGCCGGGCCGCCGCCGCGCAGCCGGACCACGAAGGACAGGACCTCCTGCGGCAGCCGGTAGGAGATCCGCAGGTCGTGCCGGGCCGCCGGGATGCCCACGGCGCCGAGCGCCACCCGCGTGTCGGTCACGCGCTGGTGCGGGTCGCCCACCACGAACAGGTCGTCGTACGCGTGCGGCGCCGCCGCCCTCAGCAGCCGCCACTGCGCCGGGCTGATGTCCTGCGCCTCGTCCACCACGATGTGACGGTACGGCTTGCGTCCCGGCTCCACGTCGTCCAGCAGGTCGCCGGTCGTGATCGACAGCAGCCTGATCGCCTCGTCGGTGAGCTGGGCCAGCGACCGGGCCCCCGGGCCGACCAGGGCCGGACGGCGTCCCTCCGCGTCGGTCACGATCCGTACGGCCAGGCGTTCGGCGTTGTCCACCTCGACCCGCTTGCGTACGCTCTCGTCGGCGATCAGCACGTCCAGGCGGTTGGACAGCTCCTCGGCCAGACTCTGCGAGAACGTCACCAGCAACACCGGGCCGCTGCCCCGCGCCGCCAGGTGGGCCGCCCGGTGCAGGGCAATGACCGACTTGCCGGTGCCCGCGCCGCCCACGACCAGCACCGGCTGCTCGTAGCGTCCCGCCCTGGCCAGCCGGTGCTGCGTCGGATGCAGGAACGTGCACCAGTCCGGGGCGCCCAGCACCCGGTCGAGCTCCACCTTGTCGGCGGCGAACACCGCGCGGTCCGGGCTGCGCAGCAGCGCCGCGTGCAGGTCGTCGGGGTCGATCGCGCCGGGCTCGTCGTCCCTGGCCCGCCAGGCGTCCAGCTCGCGCCACGCCTCCGACAGCGTGCCGCCCCTGGCCAGCACGGCCAGCGGCGTGTGCTGGGTGGGCGGCAGCAGCGGTTCGAGCGCGGCCACGTCGGCCTCGGTCGAGATGAGCCTGACCAGGGGGAGCGCGTGCACGTCGATGCCGAGCGCGAGCAGGTCGCCGTCGCAGATCGGGTCGAACAGCCGCGACGGGCGGGCCGATCGGCGTAATGCGGGCTCGACCCGTTCCAGCGCCTCGGCGTCCCACTCCTCGACGACGCCGAGCACGGGGTTGACGCCGTACCGGTGGCGCTGGGCGTACGACCAGGCTTCCGGGTCGGGGCGTACGGACAGCAGCCAGTAGACGTCGTGCTGTCGCACCACCACGCCGCGATGCCCGTCGGCCAGGCGCAACGTGGCGACCCTGCCGTCCCGGCCGCCCCGCACCCGCTCGGGGTGCGGGCCGCCGGAGACGTTCAGCAGGAACCGGCGCAGCGCGACCACGGCGTCCCTGCGCACCGGCTGAGCCAGTGCGCCGAGTTCCCCGGGAAACTCAGGGCCGATCGCGAGCCGCGGCACGGGCGGTCAGTCCAAGAGGGCGAGCAGGTCGCGGTCGCCGCGTTCGCGGAGCCTGGTGAGCAGATCCGGCAGGCCGACCGGGCCGGTCAGGCCGATCCTGGTCGCGATCACCCTGGCCGCCTGGTCCCGGGTGCCGCCCGGCGCCGTGTAGCCGACCAGGCGCAGCGCCTTGGTGATGCTCTCGGCGTTCTGCGCGGCGACCGGCAGGTGGCGGGCCCGCAGCACGCCCTCGTCCGACAGGGTGAGGAACAGGTGGCCGCCCTCCTTGGCGCCGACGTCCACGAGCAGGCGTTCGATGGACTCCAGCACCGGCCTGCCGTGCCAGGTCATGGTCAGCTCGCCCGCGGCGCTCCTGACCGCCCTGCTCTCGCCCGGCGAGAGGCCCAGGTAAGCCGCGAAGCCCGTCGGCAGGGCACACTCGCCGCCGGCCAGCTGCTCGGCGGTCACGTCGATCCGCAACCACCAGCGCCCGTCCGGCTGGCGGAAGCAGCGCCTGGTCTGGGAGACGTCCTTGAGCGGCTGGTACGGCTTGTTCTGCTCCGACCCGCCGTTGGCCTCCTCGGGCGCCGGCGTGGCCGGCGTGAACGCCTGGAACTGCGGCGGCCCGGGTGGCGGACCGGGTGGCGGCGGGGGCGGCTGCGGCACCGCCCCGAACGCCGAGTGCGGCTGCTGGAACTCCGCCGGCGGCTGGGCCGGCGGCTGGGCCGCCCGGGGCTGGGCGGGCATGGTCGCCAGCACGAACTGCCAGGCCGGGACCTCCAGCGCGCGGATCTCCGTGGCGTGCCAGTCGGCCGCGCCGATCAGCTGCTCCTTGGGGGCGGCCGGGCCGAGCGTCCTGCGCAGCTCGTCCAGGTGGGCGCGGTACGGCGCGGCCTCCTCGCTGCCCAGCCACTGGTCGAGGCGGAGGCGGAGGTCGTGCTCGGTGGCGGAGATGTCGGCCGGGGGGACGGCGAACAGCTTGGCGAGCTGGTCGATCGCGGAGGGCTCGTCGGTGAAGATCCGGTTCTGCGCCACGGCCCAGCTCTTGTCGTCGAGCCCGGCGAACGCGGCCTCGATCAACTCAGGCAACTCCTGCTCGGACTGCTCAGGCTGCTCGTCCTGTTCGGACTGCTCGGCCTGCTCACCGTGCGGACCGGCCTCGGCGTGCTCCTGCTCGGCGGGCTCCGACGCCTCGGCGGGTTCGTCCTGCTCGGACGCCTCGGCCTTTTGGGCGGATTCGGCCTGCTGGGCCGCCTCGAAGGCGTTGGCCGCCCCGAAGGCGTGCCCGGCCGCCGCGAAGGCGCCGGCGGGGTGGACGGGTTCGCCCGGTACGGCGGGTTCGTCGTGCTCGTCCGGGGCGGTCGGCTCCCCGGCCTCCGCGACCTCCGCGACCTCGGGGGTCTCCGCGAACGCGGGGGCCACGGGCTCCGGCTCCTGGCCGACACCCTCGGCCTCCAGCGCGGACGCCTCCTCGGCGGCGGGCTCGGGCGCGGGCTCGTCGGCGGCGTCGAGCACGATGTCGGGCTCGGACGGCAGCCCCTCCTCGACGATCGGCTCCACATCAGCGTCGAGCACCGGCTCGTCCTCGCGCCCCGCGGACTCCTCCTCGGCCACGCCCTCCTGGAACGCGCCCTCCTGCGAGACGCCGTCCTGAGGCTCGCCGTCCTCAAGGGCGGCGTCCTGGGAGGCGTCCTCAAGAGCGGCGTCCTGCGAGGCGGGCTCCTGGGGCTCGGCGTCGTAGTGCGCGGGCTCGGGGGCGACGGGTTCGGCGGCCGCCTGCTCGGAAGCCGCGCCGCCGGACACCTGAGGCTCCGGGACGGCGGCCTCGTGGTGGTGGGCCTCGACGTGCCGGGCAGCCGCGTGCGGATGCGCGAGCCGTACGAGAACGGCCGAGAACAGCGTGTTGAGCACCGGGCGAGCCTGGATGAACGGCTGGTCCACCAGCTCCCGCCCGGTCAGCGAGAGCAGCCCGGCCCACGACCCGGCACGGTCGAGCGCGATGGCGACGGCGGGTTCGTCGGCCTCGTCCGGGTCCAGGACGTGCAGCGCCGGCAGGACGTCACCGACGGCGGCGGCCGGCCACTGCTCCAGCGTGATCTCCGTCAGCAGCTCGCCCAGCGACTCCGGGCCGATGGCCGTGAGCACCAGCGGCATGGGCAGGCTTCGCCACCACGCGTCCGGCAGATCCGGTTGCCCGGTCAGTAGCGTGATCGTCGACGCGTCGCTCCACCTCAAGGGTGGAACGAGGTCGCTCAGGCAGAAGTTCATCCCGTTCCGTTCACCAGCCCCTCACGCCGCCGAAGCGGTGCAGCCAACATCTCGCCGCCCACGGAACAGACCATAGTCCGGCAAAACAGCCCTACGCATCATGCACTACGCATCAGCGCCGAACAGCGGCAAAGCGTAGACGCACGTAGTCGGCCATCCACCCCGTCTCCCTGCGCAGCGCGGGTGCGGCCAGTTCGTTGACCCGTCCGAGCAGGGGTTCCACGATCTCCGGCGGCAGTCCTTCGAGCACGGCCGGGGCGAACATGCGCACCCAGTCGGCGGCCCCGCCGGGAGACTCGTCGAGGGGGGTCGGCCGGTCGAAGTACTCCAGCAGCCGGACCACGAAACCCTCCCGCTCCAGCCGGCGCGCGTACTCGGCGGGCGTGGGGAAGTACCAGGGCAGGTCGGGCTCGCGCAGGCCGTACTCGCGCCAGGCGGTCAGCATCGCGGCGGTCAGCTCCGCGCAGTTGCCCGCGCCGCCCATCTCGGCGACGAACCGGCCGCCCGGCTTCAGCGCCTCGCGGACGCTGGCGATCACGGCGGCGGGATCGCGGCTCATCCAGTGCAGGGCCGCGTTGGAGAAGACGGCGTCGTACGGGTCGACCACGGTGAAGTCGTGCCCGTCGCCGATGATGAAGTCGATGCCCGGGTACTGGGCCAGCGCCTTCTCGATCATGGCGGCCGAGCCGTCGATGCCCAGGACGTCCGCGCCCCTGAAGGCGATCTGCGCGGTCAGCACCCCGGTGCCGCACCCGAGGTCGAGCACGCGCTCCCCGGGCTGCGGGTCGAGCAGGTCGACCAGTGGCGCGCCCTGGGTGGAGACGTACCCGAAACTGCTGTCGTAGGCGCGACTGTTCCACCGCTCCAAGCTCGGTGCGTCGTATCGCAAGACGATCAGCTCACATTCGTCAGACATCGGGCCCCCGTGGCCGTGCTGTCCGTTCACTTTAGAGCCTGATCGTCCCTACGACATATCAAGTCACAACGGACTCATCCCACACTCTTGCTCCATTCCCGCTTGAGGTACGCCTTCGCGGCGTCCGTCTGCGGGATCGTCATGAGCACGGGAGGCCCGGCGGCCTTGGGCAACCGGGCGGCCTGCTCGGTGTCGAGCTTGCCCTTCATGAGCATGGCCTCGCCGCGCGCCGGGCGGGCGTAGCCCTTCTGGAGCAGGTTCTGGCCCTCGTCGGAGAACAGGAACTCCTGCCACAGCCGCGCGGCGGCCGGGTGCGGGGCGGCCTTGCTGATCGCCTGGACGTGATAGCCCCCGAACGACGCGTCGCGCGGGATCGTCACCTCCCAGGAGTCGGTGTGGTCGGCGCTGCGGGACGCGTTCAGGTGGTCCCAGTCGATGATCACGTTGGCCTTGGCCGGCTCGGTGAGCTGCCCGGCCTGCTTGAGCTTGGCGAACAGGTCGACACCCTGCCTGGCGTCCGGCGCGGAGCCGCCCTTCATGGACGCGGCCATCACGCCGCCGAACGCCGCCGCCGAGCGCAGCGGGTCGCCGTCCAGCGCGACGCGGTAGCCGGGCTTGAGCAGGTCGGCGAAGGAGGCCGGGGCCTTGACCTCGCGCGGGTCGTAGCCGATCGACATGTAGCTGCCGTACGCGCCGTACCAGGCGCCCTTGGGGTCCTTGACGTCGTCGGGCAGGTCCTGCCAGCCCGTCACCTTGTACGGCGCGAAGTCGCCGGCCCCGTACACGGCCATGTCGAGAGTGAGATCGAACACGTCCGGCTTGAGCTGGTCGGCGGCGTCGAGCTCGCGCTTGCTGCTCGCGTTCGGCTCCAGCTCGTTGACCTTGATGTCGTACTTGTTGGAGAAGGTCTCGATGATCTCGCCGTAGTTCACCCAGTCGTGCGGCAGGGCGATCACGTTGAGCTGGCCCTCGTGCTTGGCGGCCTCGGTGAGGCGGCCCATGGTCCCGAAGCCCTGCTTCAGTGAGGCGGCCCGGACGTTGAGCGGCGGCAGGCTCTTGGCCTCGTCGGACGTGGACTGGGAAGTGGACGCGCCGCATCCGGCGCTGGCGAGAATGGCTGCTGCGGCGGCGCAGGTACGTACGGTCACACAATGAATACTTACCGTTACATCGGCCGAGGTCGAGGAGGCGCGACCGGAACGACCTTGGCCGCGACCAGCGTTTTCTCGTCGATCTCCACCAGGGTGCCGTCCCGCTTGCGAACGCGCAACACGCCGTCCTGCCAGGCTTCGAGCACTCCGACGGCGTCCCGAAAGCCCTCAGATACGCGTCTTCGAGTGGTGATCCGTGCGCCTATGTCCTGAGTTGTGATGGCGATGACGAGGCGTGCGGCCATGAGTTTGCCACCCTCCGTTTCGGCCAGCTGGCAAGCACGGCAATACTAGGGCGTAGCAAACCGCGGTCAGTGTCATGCCATGGTGCGGAGAAAAAGGAGCTCGAGGTGACCTACGTCATCGCGCAGCCTTGCGTGGACGTCCTGGACAAGGCGTGCATCGAGGAGTGCCCCGTCGATTGCATCTACGAGGGCGAGCGCATGCTTTACATCCACCCCGACGAGTGCGTGGACTGCGGCGCGTGCGAGCCTGTGTGCCCCGTCGAGGCCATCTTCTACGAGGACGACCTTCCCGAGCAGTGGAAGGACTTCTACAAGGCGAACGTGGACTTCTTCGAGGACCTCGGCTCGCCCGGAGGCGCCTCGAAGGTCGGCAAGATCGAGAAGGACCACCCGGTGGTGGCCGCCCTGCCGCCGCAGGGTGAGGACCACTAGCGAGTCGCGTACGACACGTGCGCCGGGGCCGTCCACACCGGACGGACCCCGTCCGCACGTGTCCACGTCAGGCGTGTTCGGCCAAGAGCGACCCTGGAGAACCGTGAACAAGCTGCCCGACTTCCCCTGGGACCGCCTCGAACCGTACAAGGAACGTGCCCTGGCGCATCCCGACGGCATCGTCGACCTCTCGGTCGGCACGCCCGTCGATCCGGTGCCCGAGGCCGTCCAGCAGGCGCTCAAGCAGGCCGCCGACAGCCCCGGCTACCCGCTGACCCACGGCACGAACGCCCTGCGCGAGGCCGCCGCGGGCTGGTTGCGACGCCGCCACGGCGTCACCGTCGACCAGCGGGACGTGCTCCCGCTGATCGGCTCCAAGGAGTTCGTCGCCTGGCTGCCCACCTACCTCGGCGCCGGGCGCGTGGTCTTCCCCGAGCTGGCCTATCCCACCTACGACGTGGGCGCCAGGCTGGCCGGCGCGACCGCGACCGCCTCCGACAGCACCCTGTCGGTCGGTCCCGAACACGTCGACCTGCTGTGGATCAACTCCCCGGGCAACCCGACGGGCCGCGTGCTGCCCGCCGAGCACCTGCGCAAGGTGGTCGCCTGGGCCCGCGAGCGCGGCACGGTCGTGGCCTCCGACGAGTGCTACATCGAGCTCGGCTGGGAAGAGCAGCCGGTCTCCATCCTCCATCCCGACGTCTGCGGGGGCTCCCACGAGGGGCTGCTCGCCGTCCACTCGCTCTCCAAGCGCTCCAACCTGGCCGGTTACCGGGCCGGGTTCGTGACGGGTGACCCCGTCCTGGTCAAGCGGCTGCTGGAGACGCGCAAGCACGCCGGCATGATCATGCCGAAGCCGGTCCAGGACGCGATGGCGGTCGCGCTCGGCGACGACACGCACGCCGAACGCCAGCGCGAGCTGTACTCCGCGCGCCGCGCCGTCCTGCGTCCCGCGCTGGAGCGGGCCGGGTGGACCATCGACCACTCGACGGCCGGTCTGTACCTATGGGCGTCGAACGGGCAGAACGCCTGGGATCAAGTGAGTAAACTCTCCGAAATCGGCATTTTGGTCGCGCCGGGAGACTTCTACGGATCAGCTGGTGAACGGCACATCCGCGTAGCCGTCACCGCCACCGACGAACGCATCAGTGCGGCGGTGCGCCGCCTCCAGTAGGATCGCCCGTCGTAACGCACGAACAAATTGATAAAGGCGTCTGCCGAGACAGACCGCGAGTGGAGCGAGCTGATCGATGAGCATGACCTCCATGGTCGTACTCGGGCTGAGCATCGCCACCGTCCTGTTGCTGCTGGGGGCGTTCCTGGCCACCATGCGGCAGGACAGGAGGGGCCGGGCGAGCGCGCCGCCGCCGCCGGTGCCGGTCGAGACCGCTCCGGTCGAGACCCCGCTGCCGGCGCCGGTCGACGCTCCCGGGCATGCCGGCACCGACTACGCCGACCCTCGCACCATCCAGGTCGGCGACCGGATCGAGGTCCACGGCACGCCCTACCGCGTGCTCGGCGCGATGTTCGTCTCCTGGCAGGGCCAGCAGTGGATCGAGTATCTGCTGCGCGACGTCGCCCGCCGCCGCCTGTGGCTCTCGGTCGAGGTACGCGAGGGCAGGGCCGCCGGTGAGGCGTCCCACCTGGAGGTGCTCCTGTGGACCGAGGTGCCCGCACAGGGCATGGTCCCGGCGAAGAGCATGCTGATCATGGAAGGCGTCGAGTTCTTCCCCATCCAGCGGGGCACCGCCGCCTTCAGGAGCGAGGGCGAGACCGACACTCCCGAGCGCGGGCTGCTCGACTTCGCCGACTACCACGCCTCCGACGGGCGCCTGCTCTCCTTCGAACGCATCCAGGGCCACACCTGGAGCGCCAGCTACGCCCAGCCGCTGCCGCCGGGCTCCATCACCATCGTCACCCGCGCGACCTGACGCCCGCCCCTACGACAGCTCGACCGCCGCGTCGCCGGCCTGGCCGGCCTTCTTCCAGCCGTCCGCGTCGACCGCGTTGACCCAGGTCGCGCCGCTGTAGCCGACACGGCGCAGGCGGAACTTCTCCGCATGCGCCACCGACCAGGACGCCACCAGCCAGCCCCGCTTCTTCGTGGTGATCGTCGTGTCGCCGAGCGCCCTGGCGAGCTGCTTGCGTGCCTCGGCGGTCCTGGCCTGCGGCTCGGGCGTCTGCTTGCCCGGCGGGTACCAGCAGTCGACGGCCTTCGGGACGCGGCCGGTGAAGGCGGCGGCCAGGATCTTGGCGTCCTGCTCGTGCTGCGCGTACGCGTAACCGCCCGCCGAGCGCTGCACCGCCTGGGCGGCCTCGGCCATCGGCAGCTTGCGGTAGTTCTTGACCTTGACCAGCGCGGCGAAGAACTTGTTGGTGGCGTAGACCGGGTCCATGAGCTGCTTCTTGCGCCCCCAGCCCTGCGACTCGCGCTGCTGGAACACGCCCACCGAGTCGCGGTCGCCCCAGGCGAGGTTGCGCAGCTTCGACTCCTGCAACGCGGTGCCGTACGCGATCACCACGGCCCGCTCGGGCAGGCGGCGGCGGGCCGCGACGGCGGCGATCGTGGCGGAGATCTGCGCCTGCTCCGGATCGAGGGACAGGGCGCCCTCGGGCGTGCGCAGCGCGCAGTAGGCCTCCGGGAGAACCAGCGGCTTCGCCCGCTTGAGCAGGAGGTAGAGCCCCACGGAGACACCGACGGCGAGGACCACGACGATGATCGCGATGGTGATGACTCCACGGGAGAAGCGCAGGCGCACCCTGAAGAACCTACCCGGCCGGATAAGCTCCGGGGCCATGAGTCACGTGATGTCCCCGGTGGTGGACGAGCTGTGGGAACGACGCGCGGAGCTGTCCCCGGCCGACGTGGAGGCCCGTATCCAGGTGGTCGGCGCGGTCGACCTGCTGGACAGGGGCGAGGTGCGGGTCGCGCGTGTCGTCGGCGGCGAGGTCGTGGTGGACGAGCGGGCCAAACGGGCGATCCTGCTCAGCTTCCGGCTGCTGGGAATGGCACGTTCCCAGGTGGGCGACTTCCAGCACCACGACCGGGTGCCGCTGAAGACCTCCTTCGACGGGGTTCGCGTGGTGCCGGGCGCCATCGCCCGCTGGGGCTCCTACCTGGCGCCGGGCGTGGTGCTGATGCCGTCGTTCACGAACATCGGCGCGTACGTGGACTCGGGGACCATGGTCGACACATGGGCCACGGTCGGCTCCTGCGCCCAGATCGGCAAGAACGTGCACCTGTCCGGAGGCGTGGGCATCGGCGGCGTCCTGGAGCCGCCCGGCGCGGTGCCGGTCGTGGTGGAGGACGACGCGTTCATCGGCAGTCGTTCGATGATCGTCGAGGGCGCCCGGGTGGGCCGGGGCGCGGTGATCGGGGCGGGCACGATCCTGTCCGGCACGATCCCGGTGATCGACGTGCAGACGGGCGAGGAACTGGCCCGGGGAAGGGTGCCCGACTGGTGCGTGGCGGTCGGCGGCACGCGGCAGAAGGAGTTCCCCGGGGGCACGTTCGGATTGCCGTGCGTGCTGGTGATCAAGCGCCTGGAGCCGGAGCAGCGGCACGACAAGGCGGCACTCAACGAGGTGCTGCGCGAACATGGGGTGAACACCTGATGCTGGACCTGACGCAGGACGTACGCGCGCTGACCGCCGCGATCGTGGACATCGAGTCGGTGAGCGGCGGCGAGAAGGCCCTGGCCGACGCGGTCGAGCAGGCGCTCACCGCGCTGCCGCACCTGAAGGTGGACCGGTCCGGCGAGACCGTCGTCGCCCGCACCGGCCTCGGCCGCGCCGAGCGGGTGCTGATCGCGGGCCACCTCGACACGGTCCCGGTCGCCGCCAACCTGCCCAGCCGGGTGGAGGGCGACCTGCTCTACGGTTGCGGCACCTCCGACATGAAGGCGGGCGTGGCGGTTGCGCTGCGGCTGGCGGCCACCGTACCGGCCCCGAACCGGGACGTGACGTACGTCTTCTACGACTGCGAGGAGATCGAGGCCGAGCGCAACGGCCTGACCAGGGTCGCCAGGGACCACCCCGAGTGGCTGGCGGCCGACTTCGCGGTGCTGATGGAGCCGACCGACGGCGTGATCGAGGGCGGCTGCCAGGGCACCCTGCGCGCCGACGTCACCGTGACCGGCAAGCGCGCCCACAGCGCCAGGTCGTGGTTCGGCGTCAACGCCGTCCACGGCATCGAGCCGGTGCTGGCCAGGCTGAACGCCTACGAGGCACGCCTGCCGGTGGTGGACGGCCTCGAATACCACGAAGGGCTCAACGCGGTCGCGGTGCGCGGCGGCGTGGCCGGCAACGTGATCCCGGACGAGTGCGTGGTCACGGTCAACTACCGCTTCGCCCCCGACCTGACGATCGAGCAGGCCGAGCAGCACGTGCGCGAGGTGTTCGAGGGCTACGAGGTGAGCTTCCTCGACGCGGCGCCGGGGGCCAGGCCGGGCCTGACGCATCCCGTGGCCGCCGCCTTCACCGCCGCCGTCGGCGGCACCCCGAGGGCCAAACTGGGCTGGACGGACGTCTCCCGCTTCTCCGCGCTCGGCGTCCCGGCCGTGAACTACGGCCCCGGAGACCCGAACCTGGCACACCAGCAGGGCGAGTACGTGTCGCTGCCGAAAATCGTGGAGAGCGAGCGGGCCCTGCTGGACTGGCTCACAATATGAAAGTGGCTTTCCTCGCCGGCCATTTGGCGGGGAAAGCCACTTTCAGTCCCGAGCAGCACCCTCGGCAGTTAGACGCAGGGGGGTCGAAATTCGGTTCCCTGCTTTTCCCAAGTTTTTTTCGAGGGCTTCATCCGGCCTTCGACCTGGGCGTTCATCCTCAAGGCAGGTGCCTCGGGGGCAGCGGCCGGGGGCGGAAGCGGCGCGTCGGGCCGCGTACGGAGAGGACTAGCGTGACCACCATGGAACAGAAGCAACGAGCCGAACGCCGTCAGGGGCAGGCGGTCGTCCGCGGCAGTCTCGTGCCCAGCTCGACCCACGATCAGCGGCTGCTCGACCGGCAGGGGCCCTCCGACTGGGTGCACATGGACCCGTGGCGGGTGCTGCGCATCCAGGCCGAGTTCGTGGAGGGGTTCGGCCAGCTCGCCGAGCTGCCCGCGGCGATCACGGTCTTCGGCTCGGCCCGCACCCCCGAGGGCACCCCCGAGTACCAGATGGGCCGGCGACTCGGCCGGGCGCTCGCCGAGTCCGGCTACGCGGTGATCACCGGCGGCGGTCCCGGCGTGATGGAGGCGGCCAACCGGGGCGCCGTCGAGGTCGAGGGCGCGGTGTCGGTCGGGCTCGGCATCGAGCTGCCCTTCGAGCAGCGCATGAACGACTACGTCGACCTCGGCATCGAGTTCCGCTACTTCTTCGTGCGCAAGACGATGTTCGTGAAGTACTCGCGCGGCTTCATCGCGCTCCCCGGCGGCTTCGGCACGCTCGACGAGCTCTTCGAGGCGCTGACGCTGGTCCAGACCCACAAGGTCACCTCGTTCCCGGTCGTGCTGATGGGCTCGGAGTTCTGGAGCGGCCTGCTCGACTGGATCAAGAGCACCCTGCTCGGCACCGGCAAGATCGCCCCCCAGGACCTCGACCTGATCTCGGTCACCGACGACCCCGACGAGGCCGTGCGGATCATCGTCGACTCCGACCGGGCCCGCTCCCGGCAGCGGGAGGAGGAGCTGGAGGCCGCCGCCGCCCAGACCGCCGAGCCCCAATAGGCTGTCGGCCCGTGAACATCTGCGTCTTCTGCGCCTCCAGCCTCCGCATCGACAGGAAGTACGTAGACCTGGCCCGGGAGGTGGGCGCCGAGCTCGCCAGGCGTGGCCACACGCTGGTGAGCGGCGGCGCCACGGTCTCGTGCATGGGCGCGGTCACCGCCGCCGCCCGCGCGGCCGGCGGATTCACGATCGGTGTGATCCCGCAGGTGCTGGTGGACATCGAGGTGGCCGACAACGACTCCGACGAGCTGATCGTCACCGCCGGGATGCGCGAGCGCAAGGGCGTCATGGACGCCCGCTCCGACGCCTTCCTCGTGCTGCCCGGCGGCATCGGCACCCTGGAGGAGCTGTTCGAGATCTGGACGGCGCGGGTGCTCGGCATCCACGACCGCCCCCTGGTGATCCTCGACCCGTGGGGCCTGTACGAACCGCTCAGGAAACTCGTCACCGGCATGCACGCCGAGGGTTTCACCCGGGCCGACGTCTTCGACGCCATCTCCTGGACGACCACGGTCGAGGAGGCGTTCGCCCACCTCGAAGCACGTCCCCAGCCCGTACGCCCGAGCATCGCCGAACTGGGCGAGGCCACCGGCTGACCAGCACGCCCCGGATTGGGCGCACTTGTGGTAGATCGCTGAACGTGCTCCGCCATATGAGTACGATGCCAATGTGCTGGTCATACTCGCCATCGCCGCGATCGCCATCCTGGCCTGCGTGGTCCTGGTCTCCCTCGGCAGAGGCGGGGAGCTGACCGAGTTCCCGCCCGACGTGCCGCCGCTCGACCTGCCCGAGGCCGGTCAGCTCACGGCGGTCGACTTCATGGCGCTCCAACTGCCGGTCAACCTGGTCGGCTACCACACGCAGAGCGTCGACGAGACCCTGCGCCGGGCCGCGAACGCCATCAGCGCCCGCGACACCAGGATCGCCGTGCTGGAGCAGCGGGTGTCGGAGCTGCTGTCCAGCAGGCTGCACGCGCGGCAGGAGATCTACGCCGCGCCGGGCGCCGGGCTGCGCACCGACCACGAGCCGGAGGCGCCCACCACGCCGAGAGAGCTGCCCGAGACCGGCGACCCGGTCACGTCGAGCGGCGAGTCGGTGGTGTGGGAGGCCGAGCCCGAGCTGCGCGACCCGTCCGAGGAGCCGGAGTGGCGCCTGCCGGAGGACGACAAGGCCACCGAAGAGCCCGAAAAGAAGGAAGAGGACAAGTCCGAGGCCGAGGACGAGTCCGTGCACGCCACCCCGGCCAAGGACGGGGACGAGCGTCCGTGACCGAACTCATCCGGTGCACCTGGCCGGGCATGGCCGACCCGATGTACATCACCTACCACGACGAGGAGTGGGGCCGTCCGCTCAAGGGTGACGACGAGGTCTTCGAGCGCGTGGCGCTGGAGGCGTTCCAGTCGGGCCTGTCGTGGCTGACGATCCTGCGCAAGCGGGAGAACTTCCGCGCCGCCTTCGACGGCTTCTCGATCGTGAAGGTCGCCGACTACACCGAGCACGACGTCGAACGGCTGCTCGGCGACGCCGGGATCGTGCGCAACCGGGCCAAGATCGAGGCCGCGATCGGCAACGCCAGGGCCGCGCTCGCCCTGCCCGAGGGCCTGTCGGAGCTGGTGTGGCGCTTCGCCGACCCCGACGCGCCGGTGCCGAGGACGATGGCCGACGTGCCCGCGATCACCCCCGGTTCCAAGGCCCTGGCCAAGGAGCTGAAGAAACACGGGTTCAAGTTCGTCGGCCCGACCACCGCGTACGCGCTGATGCAGGCCATCGGCCTGGTCAACGACCATATCGAGGGCTGCCTGGCCCGCTGAGCGCCGCCACGTGCGTACGCCCGGCCGACCCGCCCAGCTTGACGGTGACCCGCGGGCGCGCGCCGGGCGTGACGGTGACGGTGTCGTCGGCCCGCAGCACGCCGTGGGCCGGCAGGCCGAGTGTCAGCGTCACGACCTCCACCGTCCTGCCCGGATCGGCCACGGCGACGTCGATGCGCGTGCCGCGCCGCCGTACCAGGGCCACGCAGGGCGCGTCGGCGGTCAGCACGCCGGCCGTACCGGCCGCCCAGAACGTGGCCGCCCACAGCCCGCCCGCCCGTACTGCCTGCACCAGCGGCGTGTTGGCCAGCACCGCCACCGGCCGGTCCCGGTGGAAGGCGCGGGTGCGCTCGCGCGAGGCGCCGGGCAGCAGCACGTACGCGTACGCGGCGTCGGCCGGGTCGATGCCGTGGTCGTACCAGATCGTCACGTAAGGCCGTGAGACGGGCTCCAGGGCGCCGCCGGTGTCGTCCCCGGAGTTGATGTCGTGCCACCGGCCCGTACGCCTCTCCGTGAGGCTCAGCGGCGTGCCCTCGAACACGTAACCGCCGGTCCCCTCCAGATGCGCCCACCCGTCGGCGAGGAACGGCTCGGCCTCGGTGGCCCGGTTCTCCAGCACGGTCTCGACGGCGTGCCCGCCGGAGCCGCGGATGCCGCTGCCCAGGGCGACCACGGCCGCGTCCAGGCAGAACCACGACTTGCGGGCCCGCGTCGGCACGCCGTCGCCGATCACCTCCATGGAGGCGGCGCCGTACCGGCCCGCCAGCGTCGCGCCGCCGGCCCACGCGTTGTCCGGGCGGCGGGTCGTCCCAGAGCCCGCCGGGCGCCATGCCGGTCAGCATGGACGCGGCCCGCCCGCCCAGCCTGCGCACCGGGGCGGCACGAGCCGGGTCGTCGAACCCGCCGCCCGTGAGCAGCGTCGTCGCGGTCGCGCGCAGCGCGTCGAAGTCCGGCACGCCGCTCAACGCCCCCGGAACACCGGCCGTTCCTTGGCCAGGAAGGCGCGGGTGGCGTCCTGATGGTCCTGGGTGGCCACGCACGCGTCCTGGAGGTCGGCCTCCAGCGCGAGGGAGTCGGCCAGCGAGTGGGTGGCGGCGTGGGCCAGCGCGCGTTTGGTGGCGGCGTAGGCCGCGGTCGGACCGGCGGCCAGGCGTACGGCCAGCTCGTGGGCGGTCTTCAGCAGGTCGTCGGCGGGGACCACGCGCGTGACCAGGCCGAGTTCGAGCGCCCGGGGCGCGTCGAGCGGCTCGCCGAGCAACATCAGCTCGGTGGCCCGGCCTCGGCCGACCAGCCGCTGGAGCGTCCAGGACGCGCCGGAGTCGGGCGCGAGGCCGATGCCCGCGAACGCCAGCGCGAACTTGGCCCGGTCGGAGGCGACCCGCAGGTCGCAGGCGAACGCCAGGGCCGCGCCCGCACCGGCCGCGACGCCGTTGACCGCCGCCACGACCGGCTTGGGCATGGTCGCGATCAGCTCGACGACGGGGTTGTAGTGCTCGCGCACGGTGTTGGCCAGCCCGCGGCCCGCCGCCAGGTTGTCGGCGTGCTCGCGCAGGTCCTGGCCCGCGCAGAAGGCCCGGCCCGAGCCGGTGAGCAGGACCGCTCTGACCTCGGGGTCGGCCGCCGCCCTTCCCACCGCCTTCAGCAGCGCGGCCTTGAGTTCGGCCGTGAGCGAGTTCATCGACTCGGGCCGGTCGAGGGTGAGGGTGGCGACGGCGTCGGCCATGTCGTAGCGGATCACATGAGCTCCCTGTCGACGAACGCGGCGGCTGCGGGCAGCAGCCTGGTGGCCTCCTGCTCGAAGAACGTGCGGGCCTTCTCGCCGGGCCAGCCCGCGGGCAGCAGCTCGGCCGGCAGCCCGGGATCGCGGAACAGGAAGTTGCGCCAACCGTGCACGAGCCTGCTCCTGGTCGCGAACACCCGGTCGGGCGGCGCGTCCTCGGGCAGCGTGCTGATCAGCGTGACAGCTTCGGTGTGCCAGTGCTCGTACGCCTCGCCGATGGCCCGCAGATCCCAGGCCCGCGCCACCAGCTCGCGCGGGTCGCCCTCCAGCGCCGCGTCGAACCGGTCGGCCCGCACGTCCTCGCTCTCCAGCAGGTTGTCCAGCTCGGCGGAGGAACGCGGCCCGATCCACGTCGTCTCCGACAGGCAGGCGTAGCCGAGGAAGGTGAGGTCGGCCCTGATCCGCTCCCTGCGCTGGCGCTCCCTGACCGGCTCGAAGACGATCATGTGCCAGCGGCCGTGCCAGGCGAGTGTCCCTGATCGGTAAATTCTCAGCGCTGCCTCATCAAGGCGCCTGACACACTTCGGGGTGAGGCCGTAGCCGGCTCCCTGGGGGAGCCGCAGCGGGCGCAGCCAGCCCTGCCGGACCATCCGCGAGACCGCCGTGCGGACGGCGGGAGCCGCTATTTCCAGGGGCTTCATGAGCCGTACGAGCGCGGCCACGGTCGCCTGTCCACCGCGCGAACGCAGGTGGTCTCCGTACAGATCGAAGAGAGCGGCGCGAGCGTGCACGAAGTCCAGTTTGGCCGCCATCGCCTGCCTCGACAACGCATTCTGGGAGGAGATCGTTACCCATGAGGGCTCTCGATGCGGGAGAATAGGACATCACAGAAGACGTGAATGCGCCGACCACCCCCTCGGGCGGTCGGAAATCGCGGGCCGCGGGAGCCCAAGGCAGGAAGGGATGCACGCATGGCGGCGATGAAGCCGCGGACCGGCGATGGTCCGCTCGAGGTCACCAAGGAAGGGCGCGGCATAGTCATGCGGGTCCCTCTCGAAGGTGGCGGCCGGCTCGTCGTGGAGATTTCCGCCGACGAGGCGAAGGCTCTCGGCGAGGCGTTGAAGAACGTCGTCGGCTGAGAGCTCCCGAGACAACCTGATCCTCCGACCCTGGCGTAAGTCCGGCGCCAGGGTCGCCGACGTTTGGAGGGATTGCCGTGCCCATCGAGACCACCACCTCTGTGGTCACCGAGGTCCCCGAAGGTGCCGAGCTGCTGGCCGTGCCCTACACCGCCGACCTCAGTCCCGCGGTCGAGCTGCACCTGCCGGTCGCCGACCTGCTGGCCCACTACGAGGCCAAGGGGGAGGCGGGCGAGATCGTCGAGGTCCCGGTGGCACGGGCTGACGGGATCGGGCGCGTGTTCCTCTACGGCGTGGGCGACGGTTCGCCGCGGGCGCTGCGCAGGGCCGGCGCGGCGCTGGCGCGCAAGGCCAAGGGGCGCGACACGCTGACCGTGGTCCCGCCTGAGGGTGACGTCGCGGCGTTCGCCGAGGCCGCGCTGCTGGCCGCGTACACCTTCAAGATCGGCAAAGAGGGTCGGAAGAGCGTGCGGGCGATCGTGCTCGCGGGCGCCGACGAGGAGCAGGTGAAGCGGGCCGAGGTCGTGGCCGGGGCCGTCGCGCTGGCCCGCGACCTGGCCAACATGCCGTCCTCGGTCAAGCATCCCGCCTGGCTGGCCGAGCGGGCCGCCGAGCAGGGCCTGCCGGTGCGGGTGTGGGACGAGGAGCAGCTCCAGGCCGAAGGGTTCGGCGGCATCCTGGCCGTCGGGCGTGGCTCGGCCCGGCCGCCCCGGCTCATCCAGCTCTCCTACACCCCCGACGGACCGGCCGACCGGCACGTCGTGCTGGTGGGCAAGGGCATCACGTTCGACTCGGGCGGCCTGTCGCTCAAGCCGACCGAGAACATGAAGACCCAGAAGACCGACATGGCGGGCGGCGCGGTGGTGATCGCCGTCCTGCGCGCGCTGGCCGCACTCGGCGCCCCCGTACGCGTCACGGGCCTGATCGCCGCCGCCGAGAACATGCCGTCCGGCACCGCCCAGCGTCCCAGCGACGTCATCAGGCACTACGGCGGCCGTACGGTCGAGGTGCTGAACACCGACGCCGAGGGCCGGCTCGTGCTGGCCGACGCCCTGGCCTACGCCGACGCCGAGCTCGACCCCGACGCGGTCGTGGACATCGCCACCCTCACCGGGGCCATCTCCGTGGCGCTCGGCAGGAACGTCGGCGCCGTCTACGCCTCCGAGGACGACCTGGCCGCCGAGCTCGTCGCGGCCGGCGAGAGCAGCGACGACCGGCTCTGGCGCATGCCGCTGATCGACGACTACGCCCCCGCCCTGGAGTCGTCGATCGCCGACCTGGCCAACGTCGAGAGCGGCTCCCGCTACGGCGCGGGCTCGATCACGGCGGCGCTGTTCCTGCGGGAGTTCGCGGGCAAGCGCCCGTGGGCGCACCTCGACATCGCCGGGGTCGGCCGCAGCACGGTCGACGAGGGCGTCCTGACCAAGGGCGCGACCGGATTCGGCGTACGCGTGCTGCTGGAGTGGCTGACCCGCGGAGCTACTGAGCGATCTTGACGGCGGCCAGCAGGCCGTCGCCCAGGGGCATGAGCACTGAGCGCAGCCGGTCGTCGCCCTGCACCAGCTTGCCCAGCTCGCGCAGCGAGACCGTGTCGGGGTCGCGTTGCGCGGGGTCGGCCACCCGGTCGTGCCACAGCGCGTTGTCGAAGGCCACCACGCCGCCCACGCGCAGCAGGCGCACCGCCTCGGCCAGGTAGTCGGCGTACTCCTGCTTCGCGCCGTCGGCGAAGACCATGTCGTAGCCGCCGTCGGACAGCCGGGGCAGCACGTCGAGCGCCCGGCCGGAGATCAGCCGCACCCGCCCGCCGGAGAAACCCGCCTCGGCGAACGCGTGCCGGGCCAGGCGCTGGTGCTCGGGCTCGACGTCGACGCTGGTCAGCGTGCCGTCGCCGCGCATGCCGCGCAGCAGCCACAACCCCGAGACGCCGCAGCCGGTGCCGATCTCGACGACCGACTTGGCGTTGACGACGGTGGCGATGAAACTGAGCGCCGCCCCGCCCCCGGGAAGGATGGGCACCGCACCCATCTCCAGCCCGCGCTGACGCGCCGCGTGCAGGATCTCATCCTCGTGATGGAACTGCTCCGCATAGGCCAGAGTGGCCTCCACCGGACTGGTCATCGGCCTCCTCCCCCCACTTTCGTGCGATTGGTCACCGATCGCAGCCTAGGGGAGACACGCCTGCACGGGAACTCAGGAGGGGCCGACGGCGTTGCAGGTTTAAACGGGCTTTGCCGGTCCGGAAGGCAGGCAGTGCGCACGAAGGGACGAAACCAGGCACTATGGCGGTAGCGGTGGTCCCAGAGAGAGGAGTGCTGGTGGACGAAAGCGACCACCAGGCGGATACTCCCGTGTCGTCTGATTGGACTCCTCCCACATGGGAGGAAGTGGTGCGGACTCACTCCGCGCGTGTGTACCGGCTGGCGTACCGGCTTACCGGCAATGTCCACGATGCCGAGGACCTCACGCAGGAGGTCTTCGTCCGGGTCTTCAGGTCGCTGTCGAGCTACACCCCCGGCACGTTCGAGGGGTGGCTGCACCGGATCACGACGAACCTGTTCCTCGACATGGCGCGGCGCAAGCAGCGCATCCGGTTCGAGGGACTGGCCGACGACGCCGCCGAGCGGCTGCGCGGCCGTGAGCCGTCGCCGGCGCAGGCGTTCGACGACGCCCACCTCGAGCCCGATATCCAAGCCGCCCTCGACGCGCTCGCCCCCGAGTTCAGGGCCGCGATCGTGCTGTGTGACATCGAGGGCCTGTCTTACGAGGAGATCGCGGCCACGCTCGGCGTCAAGCTGGGTACGGTCCGAAGCCGTATTCACCGTGGCCGGGCGCAGTTGCGGGAGGCGCTCGACCACCGAGCCCCCCGTACTACCCAACTCCCCCCGACCGTGATCCGTGGGGAGGAAGTCTGATATGGCTCATCTTGGAGAACGTGTTTCGGCGCTGGTCGACGGAGAGCTGAACCACACCGAGCGCGATCGCGCGCTCGCCCACCTGACCTTCTGCGCTGACTGCCGGCGAGAGGTCGAGTCGATGCGGGCGCTGAAGTCGCGCCTGCGTTCGCTCGACGGCCCGGCGATGCCGGCCGATCTGACCATGTCGCTGCTGCGCATGGCGGAGCCGGGTGGTCCGTTGCCGCCGAGGGAGCGCCCTTTCCCTTCCCGTACGTTCGGGGGGGTGCCCATTCCTGGGCCCCACAGCATCGCGCCCCTGGACAACCGCCCGCGCAGGGACGCCACCGGTGGGGCTTCGGGCCCTGGCCGGGGCGGTAGGCGGCGCGGCGCGTACGTCGCGGTGGGCGTGGTGTCCGCCGCCGTGGCGCTCGGCACCTTCTTCGCGGTCTCGGGCACGGGGGCCCACACCCCGCCGCCGGTCGAGCTCTGGCGGGTACAGCAGTCACCGGTCACCAGCGCGCCGCCGACCGCCACGCCCTGAACCTGGGATTCGCCTGGGATACTCGGGTTGGCGTAGTCGACGATGCTAGGGGCATACGATCTGGGTTCGGTATTTGTCGCAAACAAAGCCTTTTATGACCCTCGTATGCCGCAAGAGCGAAGATTGCGGTGGCCGAGCAAGGAGTGGTGAGACGTAGATGACCGACGAGACGCGCCCCGGAGAAGGACGCACAACGTCGGACTTCCCCGAGCCACAGGGGCGGCCGGAATTCCTGCCCGCCGAGGAGTCGGGCGAGCACGCGGACCGGCGGTCCGACCCGCCCGCCTCGTTCGGCGCGTCCTGGGGCGACCCGTCCGGCCGCGCCGAGCAGCCGGGCCACTCCGAGCCTGGCGCGCCGCCGTACCAGCCGCAGGGTCCTTCCGAGCCCTCGGGCCCGTCGCCGTACGAGCCGGTGGGGCGTTCCGAGGGGGCGTCGCCGTCGCCGTACGAGAGCGGTGGGCCGTCCGGGGCGCAGGGGGGCGCGCGGGCCTATGAGGGGCCCTCCTTCGAGAGCCCCGGCGCCTTGCGGGGGAGCGAGGGGCCGTTCTTCGAGACTCCCGGGGGCACGCGGGCCTACGAGGGGCCGTTCTTCGAAAGTCCAGGGGGCACGCGGGCGTACGAGAGCCCGTCCTTCGGGCCTGCGGAGACCGGGCCACGGCCGCCGCAGCCGCCGCCGTTCATGGGGGCCTACGGCGGGCACCAGCCGCCGCCCCCGCGCCAGGCCATGGGCATGGGCCAGGGCTGGGCGCCACCGCCGCCCGGCGCGCCCGGCGCGGGCACGCTGCCCAGGCGCGGCCTCAACACCGGCGCCCTGATCGCGATCGCCGTGGCCATCGCCCTGGTCGCCTCCGTGCTCGGCAGCCTCGGCACGTACCTGCTCACGCGCACCGGCAGCAGCGGCACCGACCCCTCCTACAGCCTCGGCCCCGTTCCGACGGGCGCGACCAACAGGGCGCCCGACTCGGTGGCCGGCGTGGCCGCGCGGGTGCTGCCCAGCGTGGTCTCGCTGGAGGTCGGCAACGGCGCCAACACCGAGGGCGCGTCCGGCTCCGGATTCCTGATCAAGAACGGCTACGTGGTGACCAACAACCACGTGGTCGCCATGGCCGCCAAGGGCGGCGAGATCCGGATCATGTTCAACAACCGCAAGACCACCGCCGCCCGCATCGTCGGCCGCGACCCGGGCTCCGACCTGGCCGTGGTCAAGCCCGAGGAGACCTTCGGCACGCCCGAGATCACCCTCGGCAACTCCGACCAGGTCGTGGTGGGCGACCCGGTGATCGCCATCGGCTCGCCGCTCGGCCTGACCGGTACGGTGACCACCGGCATCGTCAGCTCGCTCAACCGTCCGGTCATCGCCGGCGACGAGACAGGCGCGGCCACCGAGGAGCCGGCGTACATCAGCGCCATCCAGACCGACGCCGCCATCAACCCCGGCAACTCCGGCGGCCCGCTGGTGAACGGCAGGGGCGAGGTCGTCGGGGTCAACTCGGCCATCGCCACCCTGAGCCGTTCGGTGGGCAGCCAGAGCGGCAGCATCGGCCTCGGCTTCGCGATCCCGGTGAACCAGACGCGCCGCGTGGCCGAGGAACTGATCACCACGGGCAAGGCCAAGCGTCCCAAGATCGGCATCGTGCTGGACAAGGACTACAAGGGACAGGGTGTGCGCATCGCGTCCGAGCCCGCCGAGGGCCGCCAGCCGGTGGACGCCAACGGCCCCGCCGACAAGGCCGGTCTGAAGGCGGGCGACGTCATCATCGAGGTCGACGGCCTGACGCTGCAGGACGGCAACGAGCTGATCGCCCTGATCCGCAGCAAGGCCCCGGGTGCCAAGCTCACGGTCAAGTACCAGCGCGCCGGCCAGGAACGCACCGCCACCCTGACCATCGTCGCCGACGAGCAGCCCGCGCCCACTCCGTCCTGAGAGATCTCTCCTGAGTGATATGACCCAGGGGAGACGGTTCAGCCACGGGCTGGAGCCTTTAGTCTGTGGAGAGGATTGTGGACTGCGGGTAGGAGCGTACGGTGTTCGGACTCGGGTGGATGGAGGTCGGAGCGCTGATCGTCATCGCGCTCCTGGTCTTCGGTCCTGACAAGTTGCCGCAGGCCGCCTCGCAGGCGGGCAAGACCCTGCGCAACCTGCGGCGTATGGCCAACAACGCGCGCGACGACCTGCGGGCGGGCCTCGGGCCGGAGTTCCAGAACTTCGACCCCGCCGACCTCAACCCGAAGAACTTCGTGCGCAAGCACCTGCTCGACGACATCGAGGACGACTGGAACGGCCGGCCGAAGGACCTGGAGCCGGCCGCCGTGGGGTCGTCCTACGACGCGCCTGAGCCGCCGGTGGAGCTGGCCTATGGGGAGTTGCCCCCCTACGACTCCGAGGCCACCTGATCCGCCCTGCAGACGCGAAACGGGCCCGCTCAGCTTTGCTTGAGCGGGCCCGTTCGGCGTCAGGGGTCAGGAGCGGTTGGGCGCGAGGCCGAGCTGCATGCCCTTGAGGCTGGAGGAGCGCTTGCTCAGACCCGCGGCGATCTTCCGCAGCTCCGCGGCGGCGGGCGAGTCGGGGTCGGTCAGCACCAGCGGCTTGCCCTCGTCGCCGCCCTCGCGCAGACGCAGGTCGATCGGCACCTGGCCGAGCAGCGGGACGCGGGCGCCCAGCGTACGGGTCAGGGCGTCGGCGACGGTCTGGCCGCCGCCCTCGCCGAACACGGCGACGCGCTCGTCGCAGTGGGGACAGGGCAGCCAGGACATGTTCTCGATCACGCCGGCGATCTGCTGGTGGGTCTGGGCGGCGATCGAACCGGCCCGCTCGGCCACCTCGGCGGCGGCCTGCTGGGGCGTGGTCACGACCAGGATCTCCGCCGACGGGAGCCGCTGGGCCACCGAGATGGCGATGTCGCCGGTGCCCGGGGGCAGGTCGAGCAGCAGGACGTCGAGGTCGCCCCAGTAGACGTCGGCCAGGAACTGGTGGAGCGCCCGGTCGAGCATCGGCCCGCGCCAGACGACCGGCGTGTTGCCCTCGGGCTTGAACATGCCGACCGAGATGACCTTGATGTCATGCGCCGAGGGCGGCATGATCATGTCCTCGACCTTGGTGGGACGCTCGGCGGCGCCCAGCATGCGAGGAATGCTGTGACCGTAGATGTCGGCGTCGACGATGCCGACCTTGAGGCCGCTGGAGGCCATGGCGGCGGCCAGGTTGACGGTCACCGACGACTTGCCCACGCCGCCCTTGCCGCTCGCGACGGCGAAGACGCGGGTCAGCGAGCCGGGCTGGTTGAAGGGGATCTCCTTCTCCGGGCCGCGGTTGCCCCTCAGCTTGGTCTGGAGGGTCTTGCGCTGCTCGGTGCTCATCACGTCGAGCTCGACCTGGACGTCCGTCACGCCGCCGACCTTGGCGACCGCCGTCTTCACGTCGCGGGTGATGGTGTCCTTCATCGGGCAGCCCGACACCGTGAGATAGACGCCCACGCGCACCGCGCCGTCCGGGGCGATCTCGATGTTCTTGACCATGTCGAGATCGGTGATCGGGCGGCGGATCTCGGGGTCGATGACGGTGGCGAGGGCGGCCGTCACCTGTTCCTGGGTTGGTGCCATCGAAGTCTCGGCACGAGGGAGTGCCGTCCCTCCTTAGTCGTCTATGTGTGACAGGCGCTGAAAGCCAGTGAGGATGCCCCTCCATGGTATGAACCAGGGGAGCCGCTGAGTTAATCCGCGCTGTTAGGTGTCTGTGCAACAACGTCTAAGGTTACTGCGTGACTCTTCTGCGCGACGAGGGGCTCACCGCCGAGGAGCTGGCGGTCTGGCGGACGTTGCAGCGGGCCCAGGTCCGCATCGCCCGCCGCCTGGAGACCGAACTGCTCGTGGCCCACGACCTGCCGCTGGCCTCGTACGAGGTGCTGGCGCGGCTCGCCGAGGCGCCGGGGCGGCGGCTGCGCATGAACGACCTGGCCGACCGCGTGCTGCTCTCCCGCAGCGGGCTGACCAGGCTGATCGACCGGTTGCAGCGCCACGGGCTGGTCGGGCGGGAGGCGTGCTCAGATGACGCCCGCGGGCTGTTCGCGGTGCTGACGGAGCCGGGGGCCGAGCGGCTGGCCGAGGCCACGCCCACCTACCTGCGCGGGGTCAAGAGCCAGTTCCTCGACCTGCTGGGCGCCGGCGACATCGGCGAGGTGCGGGCGTTGCTGGCCAGGCTCGACGTCACTGACGTTTGTTGAGCTCCTCCAGCAGCCGGTTGAGCTCGGCGCGCAGGTAGTCGCGGGTGGCGACCTCGTTCAGGGCCAGGCGCAGGCCGGCGATCTCGCGGGTGAGGTATTCGATCTCGGCCTGGTTGCGGTCGGCGGTCTCGCGGTCCTGTTCGTACTGGATGCGGTCTCTGTCGTCCTGGCGGTTCTGGGCCAGCAGGATGAGCGGCGCGGCGTAGCTGGCCTGCAACGACAACATCAGCGTGAGGAAGATGAACGGGTACGGGTCCCATTTCAGCGCCGGGGGCGCGGCGACGTTCCAGATCACCCAGATCGCCACGAACACCGTCATGTAGACGATGAAGCGGGCCGTGCCGAGGAAGCGGGCGATGCGCTCGGACAGGCGGCCGAACGCCTCGGGGTCGTAGTGCGGACGCAGCGAGCGGCGCAGCGCCCGCGGCTGGTCGAGTCGTTCAGTGGTCACGGTCGTCCCCCTCACGCCAGTCATCGGGAAGCAGGTGGTCGAGCACGTCGTCGACGGTCACCGCCCCGACCAGTCTGCCCAGTTCGTCCACGACCGGCGCGGCGACCAGGTTGTAGTTGGCCAGGAAGGCGTGGACCTGGCGAAGGGTGAAGTCGGGCCTGATCGGGTCGAGCGAGGGGTCGAGCACGCGGCCGAGCAGCGTCGAGGGCGGCTCGCGCAGCAACCGCTGGAAGTGCGAGACCCCCAGGTACGTGCCCGTCGGCGTCTCGGTGGGCGGCCTGGTCACGTAGACCTGGGCGGCGACGGCGGGCGGCAGGTCCTGCTGCCTGATGTGGGCCAGCGCCTCGGCCACCGTCGCGTTGGGCGGCAGGATGACGGGCTCGCTGGTCATCACGCCGCCCGCGGTGTCGTCGGCGTAGGTCAGCAGCCGCCGCACCGGGGCCGCCTCGCCGGGCTCCATGAGCGCCAGCAGCCTGGCCGCCTGCTCCTCGGGCAGGTCGTGCAGCAGGTCGGCGGCGTCGTCGGGGCTCATCTCCTCCAGGACGTCGGCGGCCCGCTCGGGTTCGAGGGTGCCGAGGATGCCGATCTGGTCGTCGAGCGGCAGCTCTTCGAGCACGTCGGCCAGGCGGTCGTCGGTGAGCTCGCGGGCGATCTCGATGCGGCGCTTGCTGGGCAGCTCGTGCAGCGCGCTGGCCACGTCGGCGGCGCGCAGCGACTCGAACGCGGCGATCAGGCCGGCCGCGCCCTGGTCCTTCTGCAGGGTGTCGAACCCGGACACCTCGCCCCAGTCCACCGTCCTGGGCTCGCGTCGGCGGCCCTTGAAGAGCGCGACCTTGGTGATCTCCCACCGGGAGGGCAGGCTCTCCTCCATGGCGACGTCGTAGACCGTCATGGGCTCGTCGCCGACCCGTACGGACAGGTCGAGCACCTCGCCGATCACCAGCGTCTCCGTGGCGCGCTGTTCGAACCGGCGCATGTTGAGCCGTCCGGTGAACACGAGGGCGCCCGCCTCGATGCGGCGTACGCGGGTGATCGGGAGGAACACCCGGCGGCGCGGCTGCACCTCGACGACCATCCCGTGCACCTGCGGATTCCCGGTGATGCGCAGGCCCACCACGACGTCCCTGACCCGGCCGATCTGATCGCCCGTGGGGTCGAAGACGGGGGTCCCCGCCAGCCGGGCCACGAAGATCTTCACGTTGGTCAGGCTAACAGTGAGACGCCGTTGCGCCCCGGATGCCTGGCATGTCAGTATCAAACGCGTTAAACGCTGATTACTGGTCTGTAGGGGTAGCGATGAGGTTGACGGGGCTCGCACTGGCATTCGTGTCGTCGTGTTGTTTCGCGTTCTCCGGGCCGATGGCCAAGTACCTCATCGCGGCCGGGCTGGCGCCGATCGAGGCCGTCTGGACGCGGATGGCGGGCGCCGGGCTGCTGCTGGTCGCGGTGCTGGCGGTGGTGAGACCCCGGGCGCTGTACATCCCGCGCGCCCGGCTGCCGTTCCTGGGGTTGTACACGGTGATGGCCGTCGCGGGTGTGCAGTCGCTCTACTTCGTCGCGATCACCCGGCTGCCGGTGGGGATCGCGCTGCTGCTGGAGTTCATGGCGCCGGTGATGGTGGTGGCCTGGGTCCGGTTCGTCCGCAAGGTACGCCTGGCCAGGGCCGCGTACGTCGGCGCGGTGGTCGCGTTCGCCGGCCTCGCGATCGTCGTCGAGGCGTGGCAGGGCATGCGGCTGGACGCGCTCGGCCTGATGCTCGGGCTGCTGGCCGGGGCGTGCTGCGCCGGGTACTTCCTGATGGGCGACAGCCTCGGCCCGGACATCGACCTGCTCGGCCTGGTCGCCTGGGGGATGGTCGGCTCGGCCGTCGTGCTGATCCCGTTCGCGCGGCCCTGGGACATCCCCTGGGACGCCTTCACCCGTTCCGTGGCCCCGCAGGGCGGCACGACGTTGCCGGTGCTGGGGGCGTACCTGTGGCTGGTGCTGGTGGCGACCGCGCTGGCGTACATCCTGAGCATGAACATGCTGAAGCGGCTGTCGGCGGCGGTGGGGGCGACGGTCGCCTCGCTGGAGGTCATCGGCGGCGCGGTGGTCGCGTGGGCGCTGATCGGCGAGAGGCTGGGGGCGTTCCAGATCGTCGGCGGGCTGATCGTGCTCGGCGGCGCGCTGCTCGCCCAGACCGCCACCGCGGGCGGCCGGCCTCAGCCCGTCCCGGACCGGCCCGTCGAGGTCACCGCCCAGGTGTGAGCCCGCTCGTCCCGGAGGTCAGCGCTCCGGGGTGAGGCGCAGGACGGTCGAGTCGTCGGCCCAGCGCCGGGTGAGGTGCTCGCTGTCGGGGGCGTTCAGCCGCTCCTTGGCCAGCACCGCGACGGCGTCGGGCGCGGCGGCCTGGTCGACGACCGAGACCGCGGCGTCGAACTCCACCAGCCGCGCGCCGTTGTCCTTGCTGCGCAGCGTCACGTGCACCCGGTCGAGCGCGTCGAGCCCCGGCAGGTGTTGCTCGCCGCCGCCGGTCACGAGGTAGATCGCGCCGTCGTGCCAGGCGTGCCAGGCCAGGCGCGGGCGGTCGAGGGTGAGCCAGAGGATGCCGGACTTCTTGGCGCCCTCCTCGATGGCCGCGTTGTCGTCACTCACGATCAGACTGTAACCCTCGAACCGCTCGGGGCCCGCGCGCGTTTCACCGGTATGCGGTCGATCATCCTTCTGCTCGTCCTCGTCGCGGGGTGCGGCGTCGCCGGACCCGAGCCGCCGCCCGCGTGCGCGAGCTCCGCCCGTACGGGCCCGCTGGACACGCGCGTCCTGCGGCAGGTCGTGTACGACTACCCCGCCTCCCCGTCGCCCGAGGCGCTCGCCGGGAAGGTGAAGACCGTCGTCACCGGCCACGTGACGGGCTGGATCGCCGGGCCCGTGGTCGAGGAGGGCATCCCGGGGGACCGTACCCGGTACGTCCTCATGCGCACCCAGGTCGGGAAACGGCTCAAGGGCGCCGCCACGGACGTCGTGGACGTCGCCTTCTACCAGGGAGCGGCGCTGGACGACGAGGGCACGCCCGTCCACAGCGTGGCCGACTTCGCCCGTGCCGTGCCCGCGGGCACCCGGGTGCTGCTGTTCATGAACGACGCCAGACCGTCCGGCACGGTCGTCGAGGGACGTCCGGTCGTCCACTCCACGCCGCCGCAGGGCGTGATCCTGCACGAGGTGACCGACGACCCGGGAGGCCGGGCCGTCGGAGGCAAGGACGAGATCTTCTCCTCGCCCGGCTGGAACCAGCCGTGCGGCATCGACGGCCTGATCGCCCGCCTGTACGCCCACGGATTCACCGGCTGAACACTTTGCCCTTTTCTGGTGTCCGCCGGGTGCCGTGCCGGGGAGAACCGGGTTCATGGGGATCGTCTCGCGCGGGTTCGCCGGCAAGCACTTCCGGCGTCCGCGGCCCGAGCTGGCCGGGCGGGTGCCGCCGGGGCAGTACCTGGCGGAGGGGTTCCCGGTGCTCACCGCGGGAGCGACGCAGCACATCCGGACCGAGCGGTGGTCGTTCACCGTCAGGGGCGGCGCGGGGGAGCCCACCTGGACGTGGCCCGACCTGCTGTCGCTGCCCGCCGAGCACATCACCGTGGACATCCACTGCGTCACCCACTGGAGCAAGCTCGACACCACCTGGACGGGCGTGTCGCTGGACCGGCTGCTGACCGGGGCCGACCGGGCCGCCGGTTACGCGCTGGCCGTCAGCTACGGCGGTTACGCCACCAACCTGCCGGTCCCGGAGATCGTGGACGGCAAGGCGTGGCTGGTCTACGCCTACGAGGGCGCGCCGATCCCGCCCGAGCACGGCGGCCCGGTACGGATGCTCGTGCCGGCCCACTACCTGTGGAAGAGCGCCAAGTGGATCCACGAGCTGTGGCTCATGGACGAGGACCGCCCCGGCTTCTGGGAGCGGTCCGGCTATCACAACTTCGGGGACCCATGGCGGGAACAGCGGTACTACGACGACTGACCTGGCAGCCGGCCACGATCGCCGAGGTCGTCCCCGAGACCGACCAGACGCGTACGCTGCTGCTCGACGTGCCCGGCTGGCCGGGACACCGCGCCGGCCAGCATGTGGACGTGCGGCTGACGGCCGACGACGGCTACCAGGCGACCAGGGCGTACTCGCTGGCCGGCGCGCCCGGCGAGCGGCCCGCGCTCACCGTGGCCAGGGTGGAGGGCGGCGAGGTGTCGCCGTACCTGGTGGACGTGGCCGGGCCGGGCGACCAGGTGGAGGTGCGCGGCCCGATCGGCGGCTACTTCGTGTGGGAGCCGACTCCGGAACGGCGGCCGTTGCTGCTGGTCGCGGGCGGATCGGGTGTCGTACCGCTGCGGTCGATGCTGCGCCACCGCGCCCGGCTCGGTGACGGCACCCCGGTACGCCTGCTCTACTCCGCGCGCGACCCGGGCCAGGTCGTCTACCGGGACGAGCTGGAGGCCGCCGACGGCGAGGTGACCTTCGTCTACACCCGCTCGGCCCCGACCGACTGGCCCGAACCCGTGGGCCGCATCGACCGCTCGCAACTGGCCCGGCTGGCCTGGCCGCCCGCCCACGAGCCGCTGGCCTACGTCTGCGGGCCCACCGCGTTCGTCGAGCACGTCGCCCAGATACTCACCGCCCTGGGCTACCCGCCCACCGACATCCGCACCGAGCGGTACGGCTAGGAGAGACACCATGCACCACCCCGTGGACGGCAACGCCGCGGCGGGCCCGCTGGCCCAGTTCTTCGGCAGGGACATGACGGCGGCCCAGGGCGTCTGCGCGCAGTGCGGCATGAACGGCCCGCTGGCCGAGGCCACCGTGTACGGCCCCGCCCCGGGCACCGTGCTGCGCTGCCCGAACTGCGACAACGTGCTCATGACCCTCGTGGAGGCGCCGGGCCGGATGATGGGCACGATGCCGGGCCTGCGCCTGCTGGAGACGCCCGTCCAGGTAGGGCGGTGACCGTGCCCGTCGTCTCGAAGGGGTTCACGGGCCGCGGCGGGCACGACGACCGCCTGCCGCCCGGCCAGTACCTCACGACCGGGTTCCCCGTGTTGTCCGCGGGCCCGACGCCGCGCCTGGACACCCGCGACTGGACGTTCACCCTGGTCACCGAGACCGGCCGGGAACGTACCTGGACCTGGGGCGAGCTGCTGGACCTGCCGCAGAGCGCCCCGCGCACCGACATCCACTGCGTGACCGGCTGGTCCAAGTTCGACACCGACTGGCAGGGCGTGTCGGTCGACGTCCTGCTCGACGACGTGGACACCGACGCCGGGCACGCGGAGGCGTACTGCCATGGGGGTTACACGACCAACCTGCCGCTCGCGGACCTGCGCGGCGGCAAGGCGTGGATCGTCCACACCTTCGACGGCGACCCGCTGCCCGCCGAACACGGCGGCCCGGCCCGTCTGCTGGTCCCGCACCTGTACTTCTGGAAGTCGGCCAAATGGGTCAAGGGCCTGCGCCTGCTCGACCGCGACCGGCCCGGCTTCTGGGAACGGGCCGGGTACCACAACCACGGCGACCCGTGGCGCGAGCAGCGGTACTGGAACAGCTGATCGCCCCCATAGACGGGGGACGGCTGCCGCGGCGGCGGGGCGGGCCGTTAGCGTGGGCGCATGCGCTCACGTCGTTCCGTGCTCTCCGTGCCGGGCAGCAACCCGCGTTTCCTGGAGAAGGCCCAGACACTGCCCGCCGACGAGGTCTTCCTCGACCTTGAGGACTCCGTCGCGCCCCTGGCCAAGGACGAGGCCCGCAAGAACGTCGTGGCCGCGCTGCGCGAGGGCGACTGGACCGGCAGGACCCGGGCGGTCCGGGTCAACGACCTCACCACGATGTGGACGTACCGGGACGTGATCGAGGTCGTGGAGGGCGCGGGGGAGTTCCTCGACTGCCTGATCCTGCCCAAGGTGCAGGACCCCACCGAGGTCATCTGGCTCGACACCCTGCTGACCCAGATCGAGAAGGCCATGGGCTACGAGATCGGCCGCATCGGCATCGAGGCGCAGATCGAGAACGCCCGCGGCCTGGTCAACGTCGACGCCATCGCCGGGTCGTCGAGGCGGCTGGAGACCCTGGTGTTCGGGCCGGCCGACTTCATGGCCTCGATCAACATGCGTACCCTCGTCGTCGGCGAACAGCCGCCCGGCTACGTCGAGGGCGACGCCTACCACTACATCCTCATGCGCCTGCTGATGGCCGCCCGGATGCACGACCTTCAGGTGATCGACGGCCCCTACCTCCAGATCAAGGACGTCGAAGGCTACCGGCGGGTCGCCCGCCGGGCCGCAGCGCTCGGGTTCGACGGCAAGTGGGTGCTGCACCCGCTGCAGGTCGAGGCGGCCAACGAGGTGTTCTCGCCCACCCAGGAGGACTACGACCACGCCGAGCTGATCCTGGAGGCGTACGAGCACTACACCACCGTCGAACGGCGCGGCGCGGTCATGCTGGGCGACGAGATGATCGACGAGGCCTCCCGAAAGATGGCGCTCGTCGTGGCCGCCAAGGGCAGGGCGGCCGGTCTGTCCAGGACGACGTCCTTCACACCTTGACGCCCACCACCGTGAAGAACCAGAACGACGAGGTCAGCCAGAGCCCGACCAGCGCCGTGAACGCCAGCCCGCCGAGCACGGGCAGCGTCCAGCCCGGCGCGTCGCGCTTGGGCAGCGCCAGCATCTTCGCGGTGAACACGCCGTAGAAGAAACAGCCGAGCAGCGAGTGGGCCAGCACGCGCGGCACGTCGTACTGCAGGCCCAGGGCGTACAGACAGTGGAAGGCGACGGGGATCGTGAGCAGGAACGCCAGCCGCCCGGACCACCGGTGCACGCCGTCCGGGATCTCGACGCCGAGCCTGCCCCACATCGACAACGCCGAGACCACCTGGACGATCGCCAGCACGAACGCGCCCGTCGTCAGCCACGCCTTCATCGGCAGCGCGGCGGAGAACCCGGCCGGGCCGACCGCGAACCCCGTGGGCGTGTGCGCCCGGCCGTAGACGCCGAGCGCCAGCGCCGCCAGGCCGCCGGCCAGCAGCGGGAGCAGGAGAACTGTCGCCGTCCCACGGGACGGTTGCTGGAGGGTGGTCATCGCATCTCCTCGATGAAGGCGTCGACGTCCTTGGGGGAGACCGCGGTGCCGGCGACGGTGACCGGGGTGTCCGGGCGCTCGTCGTCCAGCTTGGGGATCGGCACCTGGTCCTGGCCCACGAACGCGGCGCCGACCTGGTCGTAGCCGCCTCCCGGGCGCGGGACGCGGATCCAGCCGGCCCGCAGCTTCGCGCCCCTGACCAGCGCGGTCGCCCGGTAGAGGCCGGACGGCCGGACCACCGCGGGGGCCGTGAAGCGCCACTTCCCGCCGCCGACGGACAACCAGCCCCTGGCCCGTCCGTCGCCGAGCGTGGCCGTCGCGCGGGCCGTGCCGAGGCCCTTCAGCACGACCTTGCCGCCGGCCTCGCCGCCCTTGAACCAGGCTTCGGTCTTCCCGTCGCAGAAGTAGCCGACGGCCTTGCCGTCGCGGACGGAGATCGCTATCAGGCCGCCGTTGCCTTTGACGTACCCGCCGTAGTCGGCCTTGGGGATCGTCGTGGCCTCGGTCTTGTCCGGAGTGGGGGACGCGGTGGCGGTGGTCTCCGCCGCCGAGGGCTCCTCGGGGGCCGGGACCGCGGCGGTCGTACCGGCCGCGGTCTTGGGCGCGGGTGTCGCGGTGACGCTGGCGACACCCAGCCCCGCGGCGAGGACTGCGCCCGCCGCCAGGGTGATGAAAGGTCCCAGCCTTGACATGGACTGCTCCCAGGGTCGGAATCCCGTACGAATCCGAGCATCCGCCCAAAGAGGTGGGCCGTCTGTGAACTTATGCTCACCCGGCAGACAGAATGTATGGATGCAGGAGAACCCTGGACCGAATCCGCCATATGGCAGCCAGCCGCCCGGGCCGCCCGTCTATCCTTACGCGCCGCCGCCCGTGCCGCAGCGACGGTCCTGGTTCCTGCCGACGCCGCATGGGGTGCGTTTCGACCATCTCGCCCGTACTCCGGCGAACGAGCCGTGGCGGGCCATCGTCGGGACGATCATCGTCGGCCTCGGGTTCTTCGTCATCGGCACGGGTGTGCTGCTCGTGGGCAAGGCGGTCGAGCTGATCCTCGGCCTGCCCGCGCCGTCCGACCCCGCGCAGATCTTCGGCGACCCGGTGTTCGGGCTGGTCATGGTGCTGCTGTCGATCGCGGCCGTGCTGCCCCTTGTCTTCGGTACGGCCGCGCTCGTCCAGCACCGCAGGCCCGGCACGTTGTCGTCGGTGGCGGGACGGCTGCGCTGGCCGTGGTTGCTGCGCTGCGCCGGACTGGCCGTGCTCGCGCTGCTGCTGGGCCAGATCGCGCAGGTCGCCGCCCTGTCGATGTCCGGCGAGGAGTACTCCGACCTGTTCGGGTGGGTCGGCTGGCCGCGGTTCCTGCCCGCCCTGCTGGTGATCGTGTTGCTGGTGCCGTTCCAGGCGGCGACCGAGGAGTACATCTTCCGGGGATGGTTCGTCCAGGCGGTCGGCGTGCACGTGCGCAATCCGGTGTGGGCGATCCTCATCGGGTCCCTGCTGTTCGCGTCCCTGCACGGCTACTCGTGGGTGGGGCTGCTCGACGTGTTCGCGTTCGGCGCCGTCATGGGGTGGCTGGCCGTACGGACCGGGGGGCTGGAGGCGCCGATCGCCCTGCACGTCATGAACAACATGCTGGCCTTCGGGCTCAGCGCGGCCTCGGGCAGCCTGGAGGACGCCCTGGACCAGGGCAAGACGCCGATCCCGTGGCAGGCGTTGTCGGGGACGGTCGTGCAGCTCGGGGTGTATGCGATTGGTGTCTTGTATCTATCCAAAAAGCGGTCAGTAAGCACTATTTCTGGATAAATCAGGCGAGGGGTGCGGGAAATCTCGCTAGAGAGGTCTCGCCAATCCGGCTTTGGCATGTTGGTCTGGTTCCTGTGGGACAGGCGAGGGCGTCACGGAGGTGATCGTTTTGCTGGGACGGGGTACAAAATAGGCGCATAAAGTGGGACAAGATCTGTGGAACGGTCCGCAATGTGCGACCGTCCGCTCACCGTTCTTCCGCTCTTCCGCGCAACCCGGGTTGACCAGTCCGATTCGACGAGTTCCACCTGTACGACGAGTTCGACTAGGAGGTGCGGCGCGTGGCCTCCGGCCCCAGCGATCCGCCACGGCGAGCGCCGGACGACGACGACCCGCGTCCTGAGGACGCCTCGGAGCCTCCCTCTGCCGAGGAGCCCAGGATCCGCCACTCCCCGCCCGGTCCCACGGACGATCGGGCCCGGGGCTTACCCCTGACCTCCCCTTGGGGCATGCCGCCGTTCGCGTCCCCGATCCCGGAGGAGTCACCCCAGGAACCGCCCAAGGGGCGCAGGCCGTACAGCTCGCCGACGGCCGAGCCGGAGACCGAGCCCCGCCGCCGCCCCAGGCGCGTCGTCAACCGCCCCGACAAGCTCGTGGCCGGCGGCCCACCCCGCCCGGAGCCGCCCGCACCCCCTCCCGCCGAAGGCCCCCAGGATGCTCCTGAGGGGCCGCAGGACGCGACGGCCCCCGCCCAGCCCTTACATGAGCCCCCGTACCACCTCCCGATCCCCGCCGACGAGGCCGCGGAAGAGCCGGAGACCGCCGAGCCTCCAAAGACCCCAAAGACCCCAAAGACCCCAAAGACCCCAAAGACCCCAGAGACCTCCGAGGTCCCCGAGTGGGACGAGGGCGAGCAGGAGGATCCCGAGGTCCGGCGGGTCGGACGTCCTCCCGGCGGACGTCCCACGAGACCCGACCTGCTGGTCGCGACGGGCCCGCCGCGTAACGCCGGCTCCGGCGGCCGCCACCACAGAGGCCCGGCCCCCGCCGCCGTACGCAGGTCCAGCCCCGTACGGCGCGGCAGCAGGATCACCCCGATCGCCCTCACCATGGCCCTGGCGCTCCTCGTGACCACCGGCGTGCTCGTCGTGTGGCGGTGGAACGGCGCCGACCCCACCGGCCTGCGCCTGGAGGCGGGCACCGGCCGTTCGGGGGACGAACTGTTCACCGTCCCCGCCGCGGGCGTCGGCACCAACCAGAAGCTCAACGACATGGCCTCCGTGGGCCGCGCGGTGGTCGCCGTCGGCAGCGACACGACCAGCCCGACCCCGCGCCCGCTCTTCCTGTTCTCGTCCGACGGCGGCAAGCACTGGCAGCTCGGCCAGGTGAGCGGCGCCTCCACACCCACCGTCCAGCGCGTGGTGGGCGGCGGCGGACGCTGGCTGGCCAGCGGCGGCGACGGCCTGTCGGGCGAGCGTGGCCTGTGGACCAGCACCGACGGCTCCAGCTGGACGACCGTCGACGCGACCGGCATGGCCGCGTTCCGCCCCGGCGACCAGGTCTACGACATCGCCAGGACGGCGTCGGGCTTCGTCGCCGTCGGCGCCGCGGTGGGGGAGGGCGGCTCCGGCCCCGCGGCCTGGCACTCGGCCGACGGCCGCGCCTGGGAGCGCGTGGAGACCAAGGGGCTCGACGTCCAGGAGATCAGGGCGGTCGTCGCCCAGGGCGACACGGTCGTGGCCATCGGCCGCCCGCTCGACGGGACCGGCTCGCGGGTGCTGCGCTCGGCCGACGGCGGACGCCGCTGGCAGGCGACCGGCTTCCAGCTCCCCGAGGCCGAACCGCGTACGGGCACGGTGGCCGTGCTGCCCAAACGGTTCGTCCTGGTGCCCACCAGGCAGCGTACGGTCGCCGGCGACGTACGGGTCTACTGCTCGCCCACCGGGGCGCAGTGGGCGCAGTGCGGCTCCATCGGCGGCCTGAGCGGCGAGAGCCCCGGCGTGGAGTCGCTGATCTCCTACCCGTCCGGCGTGGCCGCGATCAGCCAGGCCACCCTCGGCAAGTACTCGGTCCTGACCAGCACGGACGGACGCGGCTGGGCCAAACGGGCCGACCTCGGGGACCTGTCGGGCGCCACGCTGCGCGGGTTCACGATCTCCGACGGCGGCACCCTGTTCGCCGGCGGCGACCGGGCGGCCTCCGACGTGGACAACCAGCTCGTGCTGATGAGCGCGCCGCCGCGCGGCAACGCCTCCCGCGTCCAGCTCGGCCAGGTCGAGGGCCTGACCAGGGTCTCGCGCGAGACCACCAGGCTGGCGGCCGACGGCGGCAGGTACGTCGCGGTCGGCTCCGCCTCGGGCGACGCCGGCCTCTGGACGATCAAGAACTGGCAACGCTGGAAGTCGATGAGCCTGGGCGGCCCCGGCAGGCAGATCCTGGAGGACGTCGCCCACGGCGGACGCGGCTGGCTGGCGGCCGGCAGCACCCAGACCACCATGGCCGTCACCGACCCCCTGCTCGTCACCTCCGGCGACGGCGAGACCTGGCGGCGCGTGCCGGTCTCCGGCGACCTGGCCCGCGACCGCGACCAGCCCTTCCTGGACACCCACGCGGTCGCCGCGGGCAAGAAGGGGTACGTGCTGGCCGGCGAGTCCCGCGATCAGGCGGGCTCGGCGGCCGCCGCCATGTGGTTCACGCCCGACCTGCGCAAGTTCACCCGGTCGAAGAAGTTGCCCCAGGGCGGCTCGGGCGTACGGATCCACGACGTGATCGCGACCTCGGACGGCTACGTCGCGGTCGGCGGCTCGGGGAGCTCCGACCGGGAGGGCAGCGTGGTCTGGTTCTCCGACGACGGCGTGAACTGGAGTGCCCGCAAACGCCTCACCCCGCCGGACTCCACCTCGGCCGGGCTGCGGCAGGTCACGACGTACCACGACAAGCTCGTCGCCATCGGCACGGCCATGACGAACGGCTCGCGCCGCGCCTTCTCGGCCGTGTCCGACGACGACGGCGAGAGCTGGACGACGGCGTGGCTGCCCGCCGACCAGGCGGCGGCCGTGCACGACCTGGCCGCGGCCGACCAGGGCCTGGTGGCCGTCGGCTGGCACGGCACCCCCGGCGAGGGCGACAGCGCGGCCTGGGTCTCGCAGGACGGCCTGTCGTGGACCCGCATGACCCTGACCAAGGACCGGCTCTCGGGCCTCGGCACGCAGGCGCTGACGGCCGTGGCCATCAGCGGCACGGAGGTGGTGGCGCTCGGCCGGTCCACGACGTACGACACCGACCACCTGATCCTGTGGACCTCCAGCCTCACGGAGAACCGGTGAGCACGCCCCACTCCGTCAGGCAGCCGAGCAGCCCCTCGGTCAGCGGGAGGAGCGCCAGCTCGGCGGTGGCGCACCAGCGCAGGTCGGCCGCGTCGTCACCGGCGGCGGGCACGCCGCCGGTGACGGTCGCCAGATAGTCGCGGATCACGTACGTGACGCCGCCCGGCCCGGGACGCTCCACCGTGCCCGCCAGGCGGCCCACCTCGACGCGCAGCCCGGTCTCCTCCAGGATCTCCCGACGCAGGCCCGCCGCGTCGCTCTCGCCGGGCTCCAGCCGCCCGCCCGGGAGCGACCACAGGCCCATGCCTGGCGGATGGCCCCGCTGGACGAGAAGGAGCCGGTCAGAGGCGTCGAAGATGATCGCGCCGACACAATTTACGCGCACATGGCCAAGATTACGACGGGATAACGGATACCGGTCTTGACGCGACCGTGCCGGAGGAAGCACCGTGGGTAGCTGTGAGAGCGGCTCCTACCTGCCCAAGGTGCTTCGGCCCGCTTCACGGGTCGAGCGCCGTGTCGAGTGCGTTTCATTGCGATACGCACGGCGACGTCCTGCCGTACCAGCCTCCGAGACCGCCCACGGGTGAGTCGCTGGAGGCCATGCGGAAGCGCTCGGTGGTGCCCGTGTGGCTGCCGTGGCCATTGCCGCCCGGCTGGACGGTGACCGGGTTCGGCGAGGCCGGGGACGAACGTACCGGCTCGCGGGCCAGCGTCGTCGCGCTCAGCGGGCCCTCGCCGATCGAGGGGCCGGCCGACCTGCTGGTCATCTCCGAGGAACCGGGCGTGGGGCTCGGGGCGACGTTCGCCGGGCTCGACGGGCCCGACCCGGGCGAGGGGTTCGACTCCGGGCCGCCGAACGCGAAGATCGAGGTGCTGGGGCATCCCACGGCGCTGTGGTGCCTGGCAGGCATCGACGACCGGGCCGTCTACGCCGGCGAGGCACTCGGCAACTGGTTGTGGACCATCGCCTGGCCCGCCGAGGCCGGCTGCATGATCGCGATGGCCGAGCTGTCCCTCCAGGACGCCCGTGACCGCGACTTCGAGGTGCCGTTCGGCGGGTTCTCGCCGCTGCTGGAAGACTGAGCACACAGGTTCGCCTCCCCCGGGCGGCCGGTTGGGGGAGCGGTGTCGGGGGTCAGGTTCTTCGTCGAGGCGTTCGTGACGATGTTCGTGATCATGGATCCGCCCGGCGTCATCCCGCTCTTCCTCGCCTACACCTTCGGCCGTACCACCGCCGAGCGCAGGCGCATCGCCTGGCAGGCCGCGGTGACGGCGTTCTGCCTGGTGGTGGTGTTCGCCGTGTTCGGGCGGGCCATCCTGTCGTACCTGCACGTCGAGGTGCCCGCCATGCAGATCGCGGGCGGGCTGCTGCTCCTGCTGGTGGCCCTGGAACTGCTGCGCGGCGCGGCCGAGCCGCGCGCCGACACCGTACGCTCGAACGTCAACGTCGCCCTCGTCCCGCTCGGCACGCCGCTGCTGGCCGGGCCCGGCGCGATCGTGGCGACCATCGTCTTCGCCCAGCAGGCCGAGGGACGCGCCGACGGGCTGGCGGCGCTGATGCTGGCCATCGCGGCCGTGCACATCCTGCTGTGGCTGTTCATGCGCTTCTCGGTGTCCATCATCCGCGTCATCAAGGAGAACGGCGTGGAGCTGGTCACGAGGATCGCCGGACTGCTGCTCTCCGCCCTCGCGGTGCAACTCATCATCAACGCGATTCGCGCTCTCATGCAGACGGGCTAAAGTTCGGAAGCGTGACAGCGCGTATCGAGCGAGTGGTGACCGAGGGCGTCGTCGACATCGACGGCACCGAGCACAAGGTCGAGAACAACACCTGGATCGTCGGTGACGACGACGAAGTGATCGTCATCGACGCGGCGCGGGACGCCGAGAAGATCCTCGAACAGGTCGGCGAGCGGGAGGTGCTGGCCGTCATCTGCACCGCCGGCCTGCCCGACCACGTCGGCGCCGCCATCGAGGTGGCCAGCAGGGACGAGGCGATCGTCGCCCTGCACCCCAAGGACAAGCCGCTGTGGCGGGAGACCTGGCGGGAGACCTGGCCCGACATCGACATGGAGGACGACGGCGTCTTCGGCGTCGCCGACGTCCAGCTCGACGTCATGGAGACGCCCGGGGTCAGCCCCGGCGGGGTCTCGCTCTACTGCGAGGCGCTCGGGGCGGTCTTCACCGGCAAGGCCCTTCAGGCCGACGGGCCCGGCAAGCTCGGCGGCGAATACCCGGCGCTGGCCGACCAGCTCACCTCGATCGGCGGCCGGCTGTTCACGCTGCCGGCCGACACGCGGGTGCTGGCCAACCACGGCGACGAGGTCACCGTGGGCGACCTTGAGCCCCACTTCGACGACTGGGTGTCGGGCTCGCTGACCCGCGACCCCGCAGCCGGTGGCGACGCCGACCAGGGTCCGCTGACCGACGGCACCAAGATCTCGGGCATCAAGCTCGGCCCCGGCGACGAGTAGGTGTACGACCAGCTTCCGCTGGACGGGATGCCGCGGCGGCTCTACGCGTGCACGCCGTCGCGGTTGAACACCTGGCTCGACTGCCGCCGCCGCTACCGGTTCACCTACCTGGACCGGCCGCAGCCCTCCAAGGGGCCCGCCTGGGCGCACAACAGCGTCGGGGCCAGCGTGCACAACGCGCTGGCCGGGTGGTGGCGGGAGCCGTACGAGCGGCGCACGCCGCTGACGGCTGCCCTCCTGCTCACGAACGGGTGGATCACCGAGGGCTTCAGGGACGCCGCGCAGTCGGCCGAGTGGCTGGGGCGTGCCCGCGACCTCGTGTCCGGATACGTCTCGACCCTGGATCCCGCCGACGATCCGGTCGGCGTCGAGCGTACGGTCGCCACGCGCACCAAGGTGATCGCGTTGTCCGGGCGCATCGACCGGCTCGACCGGCGCGGCGACGAGCTGGTCGTGGTCGACTACAAGACCGGCCGCCGCCCGCTCACCCAGGACGACGCCCGCGCCTCCCTCGCCCTGGCCACGTACGCGATCGCGGCCTCGACGATGATGCGTACACCGTGCCGCGCGGTCGAGCTGCACCACCTGCCGACCGGCGAGATCGTCGAGTGGCGCCACACGGACGAGTCCCTGGGCCGCCACCTGACCCGCGCCGAGGAGATCGCGGTCGAGGCCGCCACGGCCGACGAACGTTACCGCGACACGATGGGCGCCCCGGCCTCGGCCAAGCGGTCCGCCTCGTCCTCCGGCCGGCGGCCGGGCGCGGGGGAGCGGCCCACGGTCGGCCCGGCCGAGGTGCCCGCCGAGCTCGACGCGGTGTTCGCCCCCAGCCCGGGGCCGATCTGCTCGTGGTGCGACTTCCGCCGCCACTGTCCCGAGGGCCAGGCGGCCGGCACCGAACGCAACCCCTGGGACGGCCTCGCCGACTGACCCGCCCCGCCCCGCTGGTCAGGCGGCCGGAGCCGCCGGCCAGCGACGGGGATCGGTCAGGCCCTTGAGCCCCTTGCTCACGTCGTAGCCGGCCGCGCCGAGCCGGGCCCGCGCGCCGGCCAGCATCGCCCGCGTGGACGGCATGAACGCCCGGTCGTGCACCGGCTCGGGCAGCGTGTTCATGCCCAGCCTGAACGCCTTCAGCGCCGCGGTCACCGTCGCCGCGGGCACCTCGGGGAGCACGCCGTACATGCGCCTGGCCCACTCGGGGAGCGTGTAGTAGCAGAGCGCGCCGAACGGGAAGTAGGCCGGTTTGCCCGGCGACAACCTGCGCAGCTCGTACGGCAGCCGGGGCCACAGCAGGAACCGCACCGTCGCCGCGGCCTCCTCGGTCACCCGCAGGGCGGGCCTGGCCTGCTTGAAGTAGGCGTCCATCTCGGCGCACGAGCCGGGGACGTCCTCGGGGTGCAGGCCGACGTAAGCGGCGCTCCTGCGCTGCTCGCGCAGGTAGCGGTCGGCCTGCCGCTCGTTCAGCCCGAGCCCGCCGCGCCTGGCCACCTCCAGGTACGACGACACCTCCGCGCAGTGGACCCACAGCAGCAGCTCGGGGTCGTCCACCCGGTGCGTGCGGCCGGTGCTCGGATCGGTGATGCGCAACGCCTTGTGGATGCCGCGCACCCGCCTGCCGATCTCGTCGGCCTCCGCCGGGCTGCCGAACGTCACCCGGCCCACGAAGTCGGCCGTGCGGCGCAGGCGGCCGAACGGGTCGTCCTGGAACGTGGAGTTCTGCCAGACGCCGAGCATGGCCAGGGGGTGCAACGCCTGGAGCATGAGGCCGCGTACGCCGCCCACCCACATCGAGCGGTCGAGATGCACCTGCCAGGTCGCGCTCCGCGGCGCCTGGACGACGATTTCGTCCGTCATAGTAAGTAAATGATTACATGGCATTGGACCTTGTGTCCAAATAGTGCTTCTCGGCCGCGTTCCAGAACCTGACCAGCGCCGCGGCCGTCGTCTCCGGCGCCTCCACGGCGGGCGAATGCACCGCGCCGGGCACGACCACGCACTCCGCGCCGAGCCGCGCGGCCGTCTCCGACTGTGTCTCGGGCGACCAGCCGTCGTCGTGCTCGCCGTAGAGGACCAGGGTGGGGATCTCGATCTGGCGCAGCTCGTCGGTGCGGTCGTACATGCTCAGCACCTGCTCGGCCATGCAGGCCAGGCCGGTGGGGGAGTTGGTCAGCAGCCGCTTGCGCAGGAACGCCAGGATCTCGTCGGAGACGTCGGCGGCCAGCGCGTCGGGCTCCATCCGGTGGTGCCAGAGGTGTTCGAGACCCAGCGTGGGGATCTCCTCCATGATCTGCCGGCCGTTGCGCGCCCGCCGGCCCTCGACGCCCGCGGGACCGGAGCTCATCAGCGTGAACGAGGCGAACCGCGTGCGCCCGTCGATCACGGCCTCGCGCGCGACCAGGCCGCCGAACGAATGGCCCACCAGGTGGACGGGGTCGCCGCCGCCGATGGCCTGGGCGAGCAGGTCGACGTCGGCCCCGAGGGCCGCGCACGTGTAGGCGGCGGGGTCGTCGGGGCCCGGGGTCTCGTACTGGCCACGCAGGTCGACGGCCACCACCCGGCGGCCGGACTGGGCCAGGGTCATCAGGACCGCGATGAAGTCCTCCTTGCTGCCGGTCAGGCCGGGGACCAGGAGGGCGGGCCAGCGCTCGACCACTCCGCTGACCGGAAGCGCCTCCAGAGCCGCGAACGCACCCTGGGGCGTTTCGAGCTTCTGCGGCGTCACGCCGGGTGGCAGGTCGAGGAATCGCGGCGTACTCACGTGGGGCAACAATACCCAGAGGTCAGCGCCTCGACACCGGCAAACCCACTACGCTGGTGCGAGTTCTGGGGAGTTGTGAGCTATGCGTGATCTCGATGTCCGGCCGGCGACCTCGTGGGCGGACGTGCTCACCGTCTTCGGGACCAATGGGGCCTGTTCCGGCTGTTGGTGCATGTGGTTCAGAACGACGGGGGCGGAGTTCCGTTCCATGGAGCCCGGCGAGCGTCGTGACCGCCTCCAGGGGCTCGTGGACGGCCCTGAGACGGCCCCTGGGGTCCTGGCGTACCTGGACGGGGCACCTGTCGGGTGGTGCGCCGTGGGGCCGCGTGAGGAGCACGTACGGCTCGTCCGCTCGTCCGTCACCAGGCCCGCCGATCCCGGGGAGACCGGCGTGTGGTCGGTGACCTGCTTCTACGTGGCCCGCGCCGGACGCGGCCAGGGCGTCGCCGGGGCGCTGCTCGCGGGCGCGGTCTCGTACGCGGTGGCGCAGGGGGCGCGGGTCGTCGAGGGGTACCCGTCGGACTCCGGCAGGAGGCTCCAGGCGTCCGAGCTCTACCACGGCTGGCGCTCGCTCTTCGAGGACGCGGGCTTCACGGAGGTCGCCCGCAGGTCGCCGACCCGCCCGATCATGCGCCTGACGCCGGGATAGACCGCCGTACAGACGGAAAGGCGCGCACCCCCACTGGGGTGCGCGCCTTTCCTGCCGCTGGTGCTAGCCCGCGCGGCGGCGGTTGCCGCCGCCGCCACCACGGGCCTGGCGGCGCTGCTGCTTGCGCTCGGTCGCCGCGGACGGCGCGATGTCATCGTCGTCCGAGGCCAGGTCGGGTGACTGGAAGATCACCGCGAACGGGCTCGGCGGGATGATCCGCTCCGGCTCCCGGTGGACCGGCGGCGGGGGCGTGGCCAGGAAGCTCGGCTCCGGCACGCGCTCCACGACCGGCTCCACCGGCGCGGCCTCGGCCACGCGGGTGCTCACCGGCTCCGCGGGCGGGGCCTCGGTCGCGCGGCTCCTCGCCGGCGCCTCGGCGGCCTCCTCGCGGGAGCGCGTCTCCGGGGCCTGCGACTGGTCGGCCTTGCGGGTGCGGGTCCGCTTCACCGGGGCCTCCGGTGTCTCGGCCAGCGCCTGCTCGATGGCCGACGAAGCGGCCCCCCTGCCGCGGACGCGCGTGCGCTTCGGCTCGGCGGCCACGGGCTGGATCTCGTCGGGCGTGAAGATGGCGGGAGTCTCCTCCGTCTTGGCGGCCACGAGCTCGACCTCCGGCGTCTCGGCGGGTGCGGTTTCGGCCAGTTCCCTGCCGCCGCGGGTGCGGCGACGCTGGCGCGGGGCGCGGGCCGGGCGCTCTTCGCGCTCCTCGCGGCGGCGGTTGCCGCCACGGTTCCTGGCCCGGCCGGTCTCACCGAGGTCCTCGATGCGCTCCGCGGACAGCCCTGCACGCGAACGGCTCGCGTGCGGCAGGACGCCCTTGGTGCCCTCGGGGATGTTCAGCTCGGTGAAGACGTGCGGCGAGGTGGAGTAGGTCTCCTCGGGCTCGGCGAAGTCGAGCCCGAGCATCTGGTTGATCATCTTCCAGCGGGTCAGCTCCTCCCACTCCACGAAGGTGACCGCGATGCCCGTGCGCCCGGCCCGGCCGGTACGGCCGATGCGGTGCACGTACGTCTTGTCGTCCGTGGGGCAGTCGTAGTTGACCACGTGGGTGACGTCGTCGATGTCGATGCCCCGGGCCGCCACGTCTGTGGCCACCAGGACGTCGATCTTGCCGTTGCGGAAGGCGCGCAGAGCCTGCTCGCGCTGGCCCTGGCCGAGGTCGCCGTGGACGGCCGCGACCGCGAAGCCGCGTGTGTCGAGCTGTTCGGCGACCATGTCGCAGGCCCGCTTGGTCTCGCAGAAGACCATGGTGAGCCCGCGGCCCTCGGCCTGGAGCAGCCGGGCGACGATCTCGATCTTGTCCATCCGGTGGGCGCGCCAGACGATCTGCCGCACCTGCGGGGTGGCCTCACCCTCGCCGCTCTCCATCTCGGCGCGCACGTGGGTGGGACGGTTGAGGTATTTGCGGGACAGCGTGACGATCTCGCCCGGCATGGTGGCCGAGAACAACATCGTCTGCCGCTCCGCGGGGATCAGCTTGAAGATCCGCTCGATGTCGGGCAGGAAGCCCAGGTCCATCATCCGGTCGGCCTCGTCGAGCACGAGGGACGTGACCTGGCTGAGGTCGAGGTGCTTCTGCTTGACCAGGTCGAGCAGACGGCCGGGGGTGCCGACGATGACGTCGACCCCGGCCTTGAGCGCCTCGATCTGCGGCTCGTACGCCCGGCCGCCGTAGACGGTCAGGACTCGGGAGCCGAGCTTGCCGGCCGCGGTGACCAGGTCTTCACTGACCTGTACGGCCAGCTCACGGGTCGGCACGACGACCAGCCCGCGGGGCTTCTTGCGGTTCTTGCGCGGCTTGCCGATGCTCTGGAGCATCGCGATGCCGAACGCGTAGGTCTTGCCCGTGCCCGTGCGCGCCTGGCCGATGAGGTCCTGGCCGCTCAGGGCGAGCGGGAGCGCCATCTCCTGGATGGGGAACGGTGTGACGATACCCTCGGTCTCGAGGGCATCGGCGATCTCTGGTGTGACTCCGAGGTCTCGGAAAGTCGTCAGCGTGGCCTGCCTCAGTCTCAAATGAAGGCGGGCCTGCCGGGACCGACGGGCGGAAAACAGCCCCCGTTACGTGGGTCCTCGCGGTAGAGCCAGCCCTCTCGCGTCATCGCGACCGCGCACCCGGGGAATCGGGGGTTATCGGGGGAATCCCCCGAACTAACACAGTGCGGTCGCACTTTCACAGAGCAGTGTACTCGATACCACAACGCAGGCCGAGCTCGCTTATGTTCCCGAAGATTTCGCGAAGTACGCTGCCCCCATGAAGGAGTCTCCTGGAGTCGTCGACCTGCTCGCTGTTCTAGCTTACGCGGAACTCAGCGCCTACGCCCGGATGACCGAGGACGCCACCACATTGGCGCCCTCGCTCGCCGACCGGGCCGCGCTCAGCGAGCTGGCCGTGGCCGAGTACGCCCATTTCCGCCTGCTGCGCGACCGCCTGGCCGAACTGGGGGCCGACCCGGGGGAGGCCATGGCGCCGTTCGTGGCGGCCCTGGACGCCTGGCACGCCCAGACCAGGCCGGCCGACTGGCTCCAGGCCCTGGTCAAGACGTACGTGGGGGACGGGATCGCGCTCGACTTCTACCGGGAGGCCGCCCGGCACCTGGAGCCGTCGATCGGCAAGCTGGTGGACGAGGTGCTGGTGGACGAGGCACGGTCGCGGTTCGCGGTCGAGCGGGTCAGGGCCGGGATCGAGGCCGATCCGACGGCGGGCGGGCGGCTGGCGTTGTGGGCGCGACGGCTCGTCGGCGAGGCGCTGAGCCAGGGGCAGCAGGTGGCGGCGGCGCGGCCGGAGCTGGCGATGTTGCTGGTGGAGTCGGCGACGGCGGGCGGGGAGACCTCGGACATCTCGCGACTTTTCGCGACCCTGACGGAGGCGCACAACAAGCGGATGGCCGCGCTCGGCATCTAGGCCGCCACGTGGGCAGGTACGCCATCGACGTTCACCAAGCCGGAGCCCCGTTGGCCTTGGAACGGCGTCGACCACCCTTGACCGCCCTCGGCGGCGCTCTCCTGAGCGGTGCTCTCCTGGGTTGTGCCGATGCCGCCGGGACGTCGCCGGGGCACCCTTGCGGTGCCGCTCGCCGTGCGTGACGGGTGGGGCGGATACGGCCTGTGGGGCTCGTGAGGGTACGGCTGGTTGTGGGCCGTACCCCCGTTGTGGGCCGCGGGTGTCTAGAGGGTGCCGCCGAAGCCGACCGGCCTGGATTCGTCCTCGCCGATCTCGACGAAACCGAGCGAGGCCACCGGCACGACCACGCGGCGGCCCTTGACGTCGGTGATGGCGAACACGCCGCGATCGACCGACATCGCGTTCCTGATCTCTTCTTCGACCTGCTCGGCGGAAAGGTCGGTCTCGACAATGAGTTCGCGGTGTACCGAGCGTACGCCGATCTTGACTTCCATCGTGGCTCCCTAGTCGACTGGGCTAGCGCTCAGGTCCATCGTCGCCGCTCCGAGCCCCGGACACGGTGAATGATCGCGCCCAGCGAACGGGTTATGCCGTACGCGGAAAACCGCTGATCCCCCGCCAGGCGAGCCGCGCCATGAGCTGCTCGGCCGCGTCCTTGGGGATCGAGCCCTGCGTGGTGACCCAGTAGCGGGCGCTCACCTCGGCCATGCCGACCAGGCCGACGCCGAGCAGGTGGGCCTCGTCGCTGGTGCAGCCGGTGTCCTCCTGGATGACCGCGCTGACCATCTCCGCGCACTCGCGCAGCGACCGCTCCACCCGCTGGCGCACCGGCGCGACGTTGCGCAGGTCGGACTCGAAGACGAGCCGGAACGCCTCCCCCTGCGTGGAGACGAAGTCGAAGAACGCGCTGAACGTGGCCTGCACCCGCAGTTTGTTCTCGTGGGTGGAGGCCAGGGCCTCGCGGCACCGGTTGACCATGTCGTCGACGTGCAGGTCGAGCAGCGCGAGGTAGAGCTCAAGCTTGCCGGGGAAGTGCTGGTAGAGGACCGGTTTGCTGACGCCGGCCCGATCGGCGATCTCGTCCATGGCGGCCGCGTGGTAGCCGTTTTCCACGAACACTTCCTGCGCGGCGCTCAGCAGTTGCCGGCGGCGGGCCAGTCGGGGCAGCCGGGTGCCCCGGGGCTTGGCGTCCGGGGTTGCGGTCACGCGGGTCTCCATTGGTCTCTCAGCTGGTCTCTCAGCGAACTGTGCCGACATCCTACGTGCGAGTAGGCAACACCTCGGTGGTCATCGTCATAAGGGTTCGGTCTGTCTCGGTCTGTCCGGGGTCTCGCGCTCAGCGGTAGTCGTCGTCGTCGTAGTCGACGACGCGGTCCTGATCGGTGGCGTCGGCGGGATCGACGTCGAGCGGCAGCTCATGGCGCGGTCTGTCCTCGTCCTGGCGCATCTCGCGATGCTGCTCGGCGGCGTCGGCCTCGGGCGTCTCCGGCGACAACTCCTCCTCCTCGGCTTCCTCGTCGTAGACGCTCTCGCCCCCGCGGGTGTCCATTTCCGACATCTTCGGTCCCCCTCTTGGTGTGGACGGATCCAGACTACGCCCGGCCGAAAAGGTCGCCGTGTTCTTCCACGCGGGCGAGTACGTCAGGAGCGGTGAACACCAGGTCATCGGGGTGTTCACAGTCCTCGACCTCCTTCCACGACAGCGGCGTCGAGACCGTCGGCCGCTCCCTGGCCCGCAGCGAGTACGGCGCCACGGTCGTCTTGGCCGGGTTGTTCTGGCTCCAGTCGATGAACACCTTGCCCGGCCTGGCCTTCTTGGCCATGACGCTGACGATCTCCTTGGGATGCTCCTTCTCCAGGACCTGGGCCAGCCTCTTGGCGTACGCGGACGGCTCCTCGCGGCAGTCCCAGTCCGCGTAGAGCTGCATGCCCTTGTTGCCGCTGGTCTTGGGCCGGGCGGTGAGCCCTTCGTCCTTCAGCGCCTCGCGCAGCATGAGCGCCACCCGGCAGCACTCGACGATGGTCGCCGGTGCGCCGGGGTCCAGGTCGAACACGAGCGTGTCGGGCGGCAGCGCCGTGCCGTCCGCGTCCACGCGCCACTGCGGCACGTGCAGCTCCAGCGCGGCGAGGTTGGCGTAATAGACGAGCGTCGGCAGGGCGTCGATGACGGCGAAGTCGATGCTCTCGCGGTTCTTGGAGCTGCCGGGGGCGGGCAGGTTCACCTTCCTGATCCAGCCGGGGGTGTGGTCCGGCGCGTTCTTCTCGAAGAAGAACTGGCCGGTGACGCCGTTGGGGTAACGCTTGACGGTCAGGGGGCGGCCCGCGAGGTGCGGCAGCAGGACGGGCGCCACGCGACTGTAGTAGTCGATGACCTCGGCCTTGGTGAAGCCGATCTCCGGGTAGAGCACCTTGTCCAGGTTGCTGAGGGTCAGCTCGCGCCCGTCGACCCTGACCGGCACCTTCTTCATCACGTCACCTCCGCTTCCACCACGTCACCTCCGGCTTCACAGCGTCACCTCCGCGGGGATCCTGTCGGCACGCAGTCCGCGCCACACCGGGTGTCTCAGTCGCAGCTCGTCGGTCCACATCGTGTAGGCCACCTCCCCGACGAGATCGGGCCTAACCCACCGGTTCCTCCACGGAACCTCGTTCGCGAAGGGACTGTGCGGGATCTCCAGCGGCTCCAGCATGTGGTGGAGGTCGTCCAGGATGGCGTCGGTGAACCCGGTTCCCACGTGGCCGACGTACGTCAGCCCTTCACCGGTGAAGACGCCCATGACGAGCGAGCCGACGCCGCCCGCCCTGCGGCCCTTGCCGGGTTTCCAGCCGCCGATCACGACGTCCCTCGTACTGAGGTGCTTCACCTTGATCCACCACGGCGAGCGCACGCCGGGGCGGTAGGGGGAGTCGAGGCGCTTGGCCACCACCCCCTCAAGGCCCTGCTCGCGCGTGGCGCCGAGCAGGTCGGAGTCTCCGGGGAAGTACGGCGGCGCGCCGATGTCCAGTTCGTCGAGGAGGGCGCGGCGGTCGCGGTAGGACAGGTCGAACAGCGGCATGCCGTCGAGGCAGAGCAGGTCGAAGGGCATGTACGTGACGGGGTAGAGCTCCAGCACGGCCGGTTCCGGATCGGTCAGGTGCATCCTGTGCTGGAGCCGTACGAAACTGGGCCTGCCGCGCGCGTCCAGCGCCACGACCTCGCCGTCGATGACGGCGTTCTTGATCCCAAATCCCGAGATCTCGGGATATCGCCGGGTGTACTCCACACCGTGCCGTCCCGTCACCCGCACCCCGCCGTCGAAGTGCACGAGGGCCCGGATGCCGTCCCACTTGACCTCCAGGCCGTATCGGTCGCGATCGGACGGTAGTTCCCCAGGTACGGCCAGCATTGGTTCGATCGGGTATGGCATTGGTTGCCCCATGACGGGTATGTGCCCATATGGTGAGCCCGCTACTGCTTTGGAGTGCCCATGCGCAGCATCTGGAAGGGTGCGATCTCCTTCGGGCTGGTCACGATTCCGGTGAAGCTGTACTCGGCCACCGAGCAGAAGGACGTCAGCTTCCACCAGGTCCACCGGGACGACGGCGGCAGGATCCGCTACAAGCGCGTGTGCACGATCGACGGCGAGGAGGTCCCGTACGCGGATATCGCCAAAGGGTACGAACTGGCCTCGGGCGAGATGGTGGTGCTCACCGACGAGGACTTCGAGGACCTGCCGCTGAGCACGTCGCGGCGGATCGACGTCCTTCAGTTCGCCCCTGCTGAGCAGATCGACCCTATTTACTTTGCCAAGTCGTACTATCTGGAGCCCGACGCCCAGGGCGCGAAGCCGTACGTGTTGTTGCGCAACGCCCTGGAGAGCTCTGGGCAGGTCGCGGTGGTCAAGGTGGCGCTGCGGCAGCGGGAGTCGCTGGCCACACTGCGCGTACGGGACGGGGTGTTCGTCCTGGAGACCATGTTGTGGCCGGACGAGATCCGCACCCCGGACTTCGGCTTCCTGGAGGAGGACATCGAGGTCCGGGCCCAGGAGTTGAAGATGGCCGAGTCGCTGATCACCACGATGGAGTCGGACTTCGACCCGGGCGAGTACCACGACACGTACCGCGAGGCGTTGCAGCAGGTGATCGAGGCGAAGGTGGCGGGCAAGGAGGTCATCGCGGCGCCGGAGGAGGAAGAGGCCGGGCCGGCGGTGGACCTCATGGCCGCCCTGCGTGCCAGCGTCGAGGCCGCGAAGCGGGAACGTACGGGGGAGCCGGCCAAACCGAAGAAGGCGACAGGCGGCGGCAAGTCCTCCAAGGAGGCCAAGGAGCCTAAGGAGGCCAAGGAGGCCAAGGAGGAGGAGGCCAAGGAGGAGGAGAAGGCCCCACCCAAGCGCAAGGCCCGCAAATCCGCCTGACCGGCCCGACTCCTTCTCACGGGCCGGCCCTGGCATCCACTGGCGACCACCAGGACGCCCAAGGCGAACCAGACCACCGTGGCCGAGCCTTGGTCCCCACCGACCGGCCCGCCCGCCGCACGCCCCCCCGCTGTTCCACCGCGAGTACGCCCCCCGCTGTTCCACCGCGAGTACGCCCTGTTCCACCGCGATGACGCCCGCCGACGTGGCCGGCAGACCGCCTGGCGAGGGCATGAACGCCTTCTCGGCCCTCCTGGAAGCCGCCGAGGTCGACGGCCGACTGCACCATGAGCCCCGAAGAGAGTGACCACGCTCACGTTCTTGACGGCGGTCAGGGCGATGAGCGGCAGGACACCCCCGTAAGCCGACCGCCCGCAGCTCGTCCGCCAGGCCGCCGCGGATTGGCCGAGGACCGATGCAGCACCCGGCCCAGGGCGACGGCGCTGAACCCGCCGACGGCGGAGGCGCTGAGCACAATGACGGCGGCGAAGGTTCACCCGCGTCCCGAGGTGTCGGCCGATGAGGGTGCCCAGCGAGGGCCATGCAGGCGGCTGGGGAGATCGCGACGGCGAATAAGCCGGTCGCCACCGGCTCGGCCACGAACTGCTCGGCCAGGAGAACCGGTTCGGTGGGCGCAAGGGGCCGAGGTGGCGTTCACGACGATAGAGGCGGTGATGAGCCCTAGGATGCGCGGCCGGCCCGGGGCCTGACCGGTGTGGTGACCGCCCGCCCTTCGGCGATCACGCTGTGGCGTAGGTGCTTCGCTGACGGAACGGATATCCGGGCAGGATCCGGCAACGCTGAAGAGCACCAGCATGAGAGAGATGGCGGGAAGCGGCGTGGCATCCCCCAGATGGCTCGGACTCGCACGATCCGTGTCGGCGCGGAGGCTGTGGCTCACGAGCTGGGGCTGATCCCGGCCCAGGTGATCGCGTTGTGACCGGCTGCGGGTGAGGTCAAGCAGATCGTGCTCATGACGGTGGGCACGCGTGTCGGGGTGGCTGAACGTACGTGCGCTCGCCGCCGGCCGGGCTCGGCGGCGTGCGGCAGGAGTCGCTGTGGGACTGCTTCAGGCTCTCGTCGATTGAACGTGTCTCCTGCTCGGGCCAGAGGCGGTGCGAAAGGCGCGGTTCACCGCGGTTCGCCATGGCTGACGTGGCTGCCCCTGGTCGGCCGCCCCCTGTTTCGGCTGTCTCCATGGTCCCCGCGCTTCTGCGGTCCGCGGGGTATACAGGCTGGTGGCACATAACGGCTATTAGCCATAAAGCGGACATTATCTTCATATCGCAATAAGCGGCACTAATTGCCTGGTGTAAATCGGTTGATCACCGGCACTCCTGACCGATCAAGGGGGGAGTTGGGCTTCCGGATCGGCCCAACCGTGCTCGTCAACCCCCTTCTCGGCGATCATGATAGATTCGGACATATCATGGCATATCAGTCAATAATTGTTTAATGCAAGCAATAAGGCTGTTAATGCATAGCAAAAAGGCGGCGGTTCTGTGTTGCCGTGCCCGCGTCCAGGAAATGACATTTCACGGATGGCTCATCACAGGTCGTCCAAGGGCAGTTCCCTGGCAACCGGGGAGCGTTGAGAACGGGGCAACCAATCCTTTAGGGGGAAACGCAATGCCCAAGCTCAAGAGTATTCTCGCAGGCCTCGCCGTCAGCACCGCCATGAGCGGCGGTGTCATCGCGCTGGGTGCGGCGACCACCGCGACCAGCGCCGACGCCGCCACTGTCGGTGCCGCCACTTCCACCGGTGTCCAGGCCGGCTGCTTCCGCCGACTCCGCTGCGGCGGCGGCTGGGGCGGCGGCTGGGGCTGGGGCGGCGGCGGCTGGGGCTGGCGCCGGAACAACGGCAACCGCGTGGGCAGGGTGAAGGTCAGCATCCACAACCGCAACTTCAACCGTAACCGGGTGACGGACACGGAGACCGTGCGGCCGAGGCACCACGACCACGACCACGACCACGACGACTGGCGCTGACGACGAGGACGGAACCGTCATCCTCATGAAGGCGGTGCCGCGCTGAACAAGACCGCCGGGTACCGGGCTCGGGCGACGGTCTGAATTCGGCTCAGCGCGCCGGAGGATTCATTCTCTCCGTCTCTTCGGAAATTCTGGTGAGGGCTCCATCGGCATCGGCCGGGGAGCCCTCACTTGCGTTTTCTACGCGACTCGCCATATGGATCTGTGTATACCGGCAAAAGTGGACAATTGCGGTTTGCTGGTAATTCAAGGGGATATATCAACGTCATGGATGGTAGGCACGGCAAGCCGTACCGTCCACGTCGTTTCCTGGGAATCCGGAAGCGTCGAGAAACGGGGCATCCAAACCTTTAGGAGGAAACGCAATGCCCAAGTTCAAAAGTGTTATCGCCGGCCTCGCCATGAGCACGGCGCTGAGCGGCGGCGCGATCGCCCTCGGTGCGGCGACCACGGCCACCAGCGCCGAAGCCGCCACCAACGTCACCGCCGCGGCGACCACCACCACTCTGTCCGGCTGCTTCCGTCGCTCGTGGTGCGGCGGCGGCTGGGGCTGGCGCAACAACTGGCGTCGTCACCGGCTCCCCAGGATCCGCATCATCATCGTCAACCGCAACCGGAACCACGACGTGATCGCGCAGAACGCTCGCCAGCACGTGCGCGCTGACGACGCCGAGCGTGACTGGAGCTGACCGGAAGCTCTCGAACCGGGGCGCGAACCGCGATCGCGCAACTGAGTGCCCGCATCCCACCAGATCCTCGTTCCCGCCGGGAACGAGCTCCTGGCAGGGGATGCGGGCACTCACTCGTTTCACCTTCTTGTCCGTACGGTCTCGGGACCGGGCGGCGATCCCGTAGGGAGGGCCCCTGGACGACGTCCGGAGGGGCCAGGAATGGCTGGAGACAAGGTGAGTGCCCGCATCCGGGGGGCGATCCCCGCTCTGTCGGGAGCGGGGTCGGCCGGATGCGGGCACTTCACTGTGTCGGCGTGGTCTCACTTCTCAGGCGAGCTCTCGCTGTGCGGGCTCTCCCCGGGGTGAGACTCCCGCCTAGTCGTCCTGGTGCTCGCGCTCGTCGTGCCGCTGCACGTTGTTGTTGTTGTGGTTGCTGTTGTGGTTCGAGTTGTGGATGACGACGCGGACCCGGGGGGCGTTGTTACGACGCCAGCCCCAGCCGCCGCCGCGACCCCAGCCCCAGCCTCCGCCGCGGCCCCAGCCCCAGCCGCCGCCGCAGCGGCGGTGGCAGCCGCCGCCCCAGCGGTTGCCCCAGTTGCGGCCCCAGCCGCCCCAGCCGCACCGGGTCTCCCGGAAGCAGCCGGCGAGGGTGGCCGCGGTGGCCGAGCCGGTGACGCTGGCGGCGTTGGCCCCGGTGGCGGTGGTCGCCGCGCCTACGCTGACCACACCGCCGGTGAGCGCGGTGCCCATGGCGAGCCCTGCGATAACACTTTTGAGCTTGGGCATTGTGTTTCCCCCTAAAAGGATTGATTGCCCCGTACTCGACGCTCCGGCGAAATCCGAGCCTTCCGAATTTCTTTGGAGCGGCGTGGATGCCCGCTAGCGAACATCCATGCTAGGGATATATCCCACCGAATGCCCCACAAACGGACATTGTCCTCTCTTATCCGACACTATGCCGCATCGTGGTGCATAATCGGACATTTCGGACTCATTGGGGTGAGGGGATTCGGGCTGATCCCGCATTCAACGGCGGATTTCGCATTCAGGGGCGGATCCGTATTCAGGGGGAACGCAGTGAAGGCCCCACCGGCAGAATGCCAGTGGAGCCTTCACCGGGAATTGCCGCGGTGACAGAAGAGAAAGGAAACTCAGGCGGCCCCGCAATGTCCGGGTGCGGTCACTTCCTGAGAGCCCAGTACTCGCCGGTCGGATTCACTTCGCCGTGAAGAGCGACCATCCATGGACTACGGGCACCATTCCCGCGCGATCAGTCCTCGCGGTCGAAGCGCGCCCGGCGGTCCTCGCGCAGCTCGTTGTTGGTCCTCGTGTCGGTGTTGTCGTTCGTGTTCTCGTTGAAGATCTTGACGCAGACGCCGCCGCCGCGGTGCCGGCGCCAGCCGCCACCCCAGCCGCCGCCGCCCCAGCCGCCGCCGCCCCAGCCGAAGCCGCCGCCGCCGCCCCAGCCGTGGCGGTTCCTGTTGCAGCGGTGGTGACGACGGTGCCACCAGCCGTGGCCGTCTCCGTCGCCCCAGCTGAGGGTCGTCGGGCTGGTGAGGTTGTTCGCGGTGCTGGCGTTGGCGGTGGTCGTCGCGCCCAGGCTGACCACGCCGCCGGTCAGCGCGGTGCTGACGGCGAGACCTGCGATAACACTTTTGAGCTTGGGCATTGCGTTTCCCCCTAAAGGATTGGTTGCCCCGTTCTCGACGTTCCCGAGAGACCCGGGAACCAGGTCTTGAACGACTAGCTGATGAGCCATCCACGAAAAGTCATTTCCGAGACAGAGCTACAGCAAACAGGAGTGGCCCTATTTTGCTATGCATTAGCAATCTTATTGCTTGCATTACAGCTCTATCGAATGAAATGCCATGATATGTCCGATTATGTACATATGACGGACCGCCCATCACAGCGGGTTCCGGCAGCGCCGGCCCTGCTTTTCTCATGGAATGACGACATGGCCGTACGTGCCGGAAGGCAGTGGTCATGCGTGCATTCACGGCTCGCCGAAAAGCGTGCCGAGTCACACTGATGCGCCAGGCATGAGAAATGCGAGTCGATGTTGCCGTCGGGATTGTTCGGGGAATGGAATTACGCTTCCCCGATGGATTCTCAGTGGCTGCGACGATCTTTCTGTTGACGGAGAGTGTCGAGAAAGTCGCACACTGTATCCGCTTCTCATGCTTACCCGTGCTGACCCTGATAAACGGTGACGGACAGCTTTTGCCGCACACTTAAGCTGGCATGAGATCCATTAGATCTCTATGTGCCGCGATAGTCGGAAATGTCGGACTCGCCACCATCAGACGGAGGCCCGGCGCAGCCCGTACCTCGGGAAACGGACAGGCCGAGCCCCGGAGAGACGAACCAGGGGAGGGGGCGGGCTGCCGAGGGGACTAATGCCGGCGGAACTTCTTCAGGTAGTGGGAGAAGCTGTACCCCCGGCGGCCGTGCTCGGTCCCGTGGGACCTGCGCCACCCGTCGAACCTCCGGCAGCTTCCCCGCGAATGGTCCCCCGGGTAGAGCTTGTCGACGATCCGCCCCCGCGGCACGGCACGTACGTTGAGCCAGGTCCTGACGTGCACCACCCGGTACTTGCAGGCGGGGGCCCGCAGGACCGACGCGGCCGCGCCCGGCGCGGCGAGCCCGCCTCCGGCCGCGACCACCGCCGCGGCCAGGAGCCCCGCGGCGACGCGCCGGACGGCACCGATGCGCCCGACAGCGCCGATGCGGCTGAAGAGCATGACGTCCCCCCTCACGTCCGTGTTTAGGGCTGTATGTCCATCGATGCTCTGATAAGTCAAATAAAAGCAGTGTCTGTACGGAATGCAGACCCCGACCAGGCGCGCTGGTTATCGTGGAACGAGCGACAAGGAGGACGTATGACAGCGGCGGACCCGATCCCTCACTGGCCAGGACGCATGATCGGCCCGGTGCACGTCCGGTCCACCCCGCACGGCCCGCGCGAGCAGGCCGTGTTCGTCCACGGGCTGGCGGGCTCGGCCACCAACTGGACCGACCTCATGGACGAGCTCAAGGACACCGTCACCGGCCACGCCCTCGACCTGCCCGGCGCGGGCTTCTCCCCGGCGCCGGAGGACGGCGACTACACGGTCGCCCACCACGCCCGGTCGGTGGTCGAGCTGATGGAGCACACCGGCCCGGCCCACCTGTTCGGCAACTCGCTGGGCGGCGCGGTCGCGGTACGGGTCGCCGCGGCCCGGCCCGACCTGGTCCGCTCGCTCACACTCATCTCACCCGCCCTGCCCGACCTGCTGCCGAGGTACGGCCCGGTCCGCGTGGCCGCCGCCGCCGTGCCCAGGGTGGGCGAATGGTTCGCGGGCAAGCTGCGTCTGCTCCCCGCCGAGCAGCGCATCAACGCCTCCTTCGCCATGGTCTGGGCGAACATGAACGCCGTCCACCCCGTACGCCTGGCCGACGCCGTCGAGGAGCTGCGCCGGCGCGACGACGTCCCGTACGCGGGCGCGGCCATGATCGGTTCGGCCAGGGGCATCGTGGCCGAGTACTTCCGCAGGGGCGAGGACAACCTGTGGCGCCAGGCGGCCCGGGTCGAGGCGCCGACCCTCATCGTCCACGGCCGGCACGACCGTCTGGTGCGCCCGGCGATGGCGGCGAAGGCGGGCCGTACGTTCCGCCAGGTCAGGCTCGTGCTGCTGCCGACGGCGGGACACGTGGCGATGATGGAGATGCCCCGCGTGGTGGCCGCCGAGGCACGCCGTCTGATCAGTGAGACGAGATTGGGGAATGCCCCACTCGCGAAGTAGGTTTCAGCTAGAGATGTGACCCCCTGAAACGGGAGCGTAGAACGTGTCGTTGCCACCGCTGGTCGAGCCGGCCACAGAGCTGACCGTAGATGAAGTGCGCCGCTACTCGCGCCACCTGATCATCCCCGATGTCGGGATGGCCGGGCAGAAGCGGCTGAAGAACGCCAAGGTGCTGTGTGTGGGCGCCGGGGGCCTGGGCTCTCCGGCCCTGCTGTACCTGGCGGCGGCGGGTGTCGGCACCCTCGGCATCATCGACTTCGACGTGGTCGATGAGTCCAACCTGCAGCGCCAGGTCATCCACGGCCAGTCCGACGTGGGCAGGCTGAAGGCCGAGAGCGCCGCGGCGTCGGTCCGCGAGATCAACCCGCTGGTCGAGGTCGTGATCCACAACGCGACCCTGACCACCGAGAACGTCATGGAGATCTTCTCCGCCTACGACCTCATCGTCGACGGCACGGACAACTTCGCCACCCGCTACATGGTGAACGACGCCGCCGTGCTGCTCGGCAAGCCGTACGTCTGGGGTTCGATCTACCGCTTCGACGGCCAGGCCAGCGTGTTCTGGGCCGAGCACGGGCCCTGCTACCGCTGCCTCTACCCCGAGCCCCCGCCTCCCGGCATGGTGCCGTCGTGCGCCGAGGGCGGCGTGCTCGGCGTGCTGTGCGCGTCGATCGGCTCGATCCAGGTCAACGAGGCCATCAAGCTCCTGACGGGCATCGGCGACCCGCTGGTCGGCCGCCTGATGATCTACGACGCCCTGGAGATGAAGTACCGGGACGTCAAGGTCCGCAAGGACCCCGAGTGCGTGCTGTGCGGCAAGAACCCGACGGTCACCGAGCTGCTCGAGGACTACGAGGCGTTCTGCGGCGCGATCTCCGACGAGGCCGCGCAGGCCGCCAGCGGCTCCACGATCACCGCGCAGGAGCTCAAGTCCATGATGGACAAGGGCGACAACATCTACGTGGTCGACGTCCGCGAGATCAACGAGTACGAGATCGTCTCCATCCCGGGCGCCACGCTGATCCCCAAGGGCGAGTTCCTCAACGGCTCGGCCCTGGAGAAGCTGCCCCAGGACAGGCGCATCGTGCTCCACTGCAAGTCGGGCGCGCGCTCGGCCGAGGCGCTCGCGATCGTCAAGAACGCGGGCTTCTCCGACGCCGTGCACGTCGGCGGCGGGGTGCTGAGCTGGGTCAAGACCGTGGACCCGAGCCTGCCCAGCTACTGAGGCGTTTTCCCGGGATCATCCCGCCGAGGCGCTTAAGGTCGGTGTCGTGAACCACGCCCGCCCCTGGCCCACCCTGGTGGTCTCCTCCGCGCTGACACTGGTCTGCGCGGTGGCCGCCGGGGTGGCCGGGAGCGCGGCGGGCACCGAGCTGACCCGCGGTCCCAGCGCGGCCGAGCTGCGCACGGCCGCCATCCGCGAGGTCGCCGAACGCTGGCGTTCCTGGCCCGCCGGACGCGTCTTCCCCGCGGCCCTGCCGTACGCGGCCGAGCAGGGCGGGCAGGAACGCGCCGAGCGCATCGGCATCTCACCCCACACCGGCTGCGGCGCGGAGACCGTCGACGCGAAGGCCGCCAAAGCGCTGCGCGAGGCCGGGTGCAGGGGTGTGCTGCGGGCCACCTACATCGACGCGCTGCGCGGGGTCCTCGTCACCGTGGGCGTGGTGGCGCTGCCCGACGAGTCGCACGCCGTCCGGGCCAGAGGGGTGTTCGCCGACAACGGCAAGCCCGTGCCCGGCCTGCGGCCGCTGGCCTTCCAGGGCACGGTCGCCGAACGTTTCACGTCGCCCATGCGGCAGGCCGGGTCGGTGCGCCAGGCGGGCCCGTACGTGGTGCTGACCACGGCCGGGCAGGTGGACGGGCGGCCCGCGACCGCGACGGGCGAGTCCCGGCCGGCCATCTTCGCCTTCGCCACCGAGTTGTCCGAACGGGTGCTGCTCGGCCTGAGCACACCCCGGATGCCCGACTGCGCCTCGAAGGAGTGGCGATGCTGAGGCGCGGCGCCGCGACGGCGCTGACCGGGGCGCTGCTCTTCGCCGTCGTGCCCGTGGTGCCCGTCGCGCCCGCTCTGGCCGAACACGCCGAACACGCCGACCACGCCGACGATGCCGGTGGCGCCGACGACGTGCGCGGCGGGCAGCGGGCGGTGATCGAGACGCTCGACCTGCCCACGGCCTGGCGTACCAGCAAGGGCGCCGGGGTGACGGTGGCCGTGCTCGACTCAGGGGTCGATCCGGACCACCGCGACCTGGCCGGCTCGGTGACCGTGGGCCGCGACTTCACCGAGGGCGCCAACCCGCCCGGGGTCGGTCCGCTGCGGCTGCACGGCACGTACATGGCCTCGCTGATCGCCGGGCACGGCCACGGGCCCGGCGGGAAGAAGGGTGTCATCGGCGTCGCGCCCGAGGCCGGCGTACTGTCGGTGAGGGTCATCCTGGAGGACGAGGAGCCGGGGTTCAGGGAGTTCAACTCGGCCGAACGCTTCGAGAACGTGGTGGCCAGGGGCATTCGCTACGCGGTCGACGAGGGGGCGGACGTCATCAACATGTCGATCTCCAAGGAACTCGCCACCAGGGAGGAACGGGCGGCCATCCGGTACGCCATCTCCAAGGGCGTCGTGCTGGTGGCCGCGGCCGGCAACGACGGCGACAGGAAGACCGGCGGGGACTTCGCGCCCTACTCCTACCCGGCCGCCTTCCCCGGCGTGGTGTCGGTGGGGGCGACCGACCGGCGGCTGCGGCGGGCCACGTTCTCCAACTGGAACTCCTCGGTGCTGGTGGCCGCGCCGGGCGTGGACATCATGGGCGCGGGGCCCGGCGACGAGTACTGGGTCGGCAGGGGCACCTCGCAGGCCACCGCGCTCGTCTCGGGGGTGGCCGCCCTCATCAAGGCCAGGTTCCCGCGGATGTCGCCGCCGCTGGTGGTCCAGGCGCTCGCCGACAGCGCCGACGACCGCCCGCCGGGCGGCTACGACACCGGCACCGGGTTCGGCGTCGTCAACGCCGCGCGGGCCCTGTCCGAGGCCGCCCGCCTGGCCACGCACACCGAGACCGCGACCGGCCCGCAGGCCCAGGACCCCGACGTGCCGCTGGCGGGCGGCCCGGCCGGGCCCATCAGGGTCACCACGAGGGACCACCGGCGCGTGACGGTCTACGCCGCCGTCGCCGCCGCGGCGGCTGCCGGGGCGCTCGCGTCGCTGGGAGTCATCTTCTTCCTGGTCAGGCGTGTACGGCGGGACCACAGCTCACAAGACGCATGATCCGCCTCCTAACGGGGACGAATGAGACAGGGACCGATCGCGGGAACGAGGCCAGGTGGTGAAGGCACGTAGGTCGACCTCAGGGCTACCGCGCGCCGACGAGGCCACACCGGGACGGAGCAACCCGCTCGGGGCGTCCACCGGCCGCCGGTCCCGCGTGCGCGCCTGGCCGGGGGCCAACTCCCGGACGCGCGCCGCGGCCAAGGAACGCGCCGAGATGGTCGCGCTCCAGCAGGGCATCCGCTTTCGGCGCATCTTCGTCACGCTGGTCGGCGCCGTCGTGGCCGTCTCGGCCCTCGTGGTGCTGCTGGGCACGATCGGGTTGCTGAACGAGACCCGCTCCCGCCCGCTGACCCCGGCCGAGCAGAACACGTACAAGCAGGAGGAGATCGCCCGGCGCTGGCAGGCGTGGCCGGCCACGGGCGTCTTCCCGGAAGAGGTCAAGTACCTCGGGCTGGACCGGGCCCAGCAGTACGCCAGGCGGGTCGGCATCGCCCCCGAGACCGCGTGCGGCAAGGCCGTGGACGCCTCCGTCGCCGGGCTCCTCGACAGCCACGGGTGCGTCACGATGTTGCGCGCCACGTACGTCGACCAGACGTCCACCTTCGTGATCACCGTCGGCGTGGCCGTGCTGAAGGACGAGGAGTCCAGGGTGTCGGCGAGCGAGCAACTGGGCCAGGACGACCGCGTGGGCGTGCTGCCCGTGGCCTTCCCCGGCACCGTGACCGAACGGTTCGGCACCGAGCAGCGCCAGCGCACCGGCTGGGTGGGCGCGGGGCCGTACATCGTCTTCTCCACCGCCGGGTACGCCGACGGGCGCACCAGGGCCGCCGTCCCGCCGGAGGAGATCCTGCACAGCGAGCTGTGGCCGGCGGCCAAGTCCATCGGCAACCAGATCGCCTACTTCCTGGCGGATCCCCCCAAGGTCCCGCCGTGCACGCAGGGGAACGTGTGCTGACCGCCGTACGGGCGCTCACGGCCACGCTGCTCGTGCTCCTCGGGCCCACGGCCTCCCCGGTCAGGGACGAGCAACAATGGGTGCTGGACGCGCTCAACGTCGAGCAGGCGTGGAACGTGACCAAGGGCAAGGGCGTCACGGTCGCCGTCGTGGACAGCGCGGTGGACACCGGGATCAGGGAGCTGAAGGGCCGGGTGACGGCCGGGCCTGACATGAGCTCGGGCGCGGTGGCCCGCGAGGTGCGGCCCGGCCGCCACGGCACCGCCATGGCCGCGCTGATCGCCGGGTCCGGCGCGGACGACGGGCTGATCGGCGTCGCGCCCGAGTCACGCATCCTGTCGCTGCCCCTGGCCACCGACGACGAGCCGGATTTCGACCTGGTGCCGCCCCAGGACATCCAGTCGCCCGAGAGCTCGCTGGCCCGCGCCCTGCGGTACGCGGCCAACCACGGCGCCCAGGTCGTCAGCATGTCGATCGGCTCCTACGGCCCGGTCAGGTCCGAGCGCGAGGCGGTGTCGTACGCGCTGGGCAAGGGCGTCGTGCTGGTGGCGGCCGTGGGCAACGACGGCCAGACGCCGTACGCCAAGGAGAAGGGCACCTCGTTCTGGAGTTTCCCGGCCGGGTACTCGGGGGTGATCGGCGTCGCGGCGACCGACAAGCAGGGCAGGAAGGCCACGTTCAGCAGCGACAACCTGTCCGTCCTCGTCGGCGCGCCCGGCGTGGAGGTGCCCGTGGTCAAGCGTCCCAAGGGCTACGAGTTGTCCGACGGCACCAGCTCGGCCGCCGCGCTCGTGGCCGGGGTGGCCGCGCTGATCAAGTCGCGGTACCCGCAGTTGCCGCCCGAGCAGGTGGCCCAGGCGCTCGCCTCCAGCGCGCGCGGCCGTCCCGCCGCCGGCTACGACGACAACACCGGGTTCGGCGTGGTGGACGCGGCCGCCGCGCTCAACGCCGCCGACCGGCTGACCGGGCAGCAGCGCAGCGTGGCCGCGTCCGGGAAGGAGCACTTCGGCCAGGGCGAGGACTCCCCGGTGCCCACCCGTCCCGGGCCCGATCCGTGGCGGTTGTGGCTGTACGGAGGGGGTGTGCTGGTCGCGCTGGTGACCTTCTGCGGGGCGATCATTGTTCTCAATCAACGCAAGTCGTGATGAACCGCTCGTACTTCGTCCGCGTGGACGGTAAAGATCCGCTATGGTCGCGCGTCATGGGATACGAGCTGCGGGTGGTGCGTGAATCGCCACTCGCCTTCGCGGAGCTGGCGAAGGCCATCGCGCCGGCAGGTTTCGAGCTGCGCGGATCTGAGGAGATCGTGGCCGGACACGGCGGCGGCAGGCACACGGTGGCGCGCTGGCAGGGCCAGGTCGTCGGCGAGCCCGGCTCCGACTGGCAGGTGGCCCAGCTCCTGCGGCTGTCCGCCGCACTGGGCGCGCGCCTGGTGGGCGAGGACGGCGAGGTCTACGCCGTACGCGACGGCGTGATCGAGGTGCTGTCCGGCGGCACCGCGATGGAGATCGGCAAGTTCGACGAGATCATCGACGCGGGCCCGGCCGCATGGACCCCCTGAACCCCTTCGCCGAACGCGTGCTCGACCTGGTCGAGCGCATCCCGCCCGGCAAGGTCATGGCCTACGGCGACATCGCCGAATACCTGGGCGAGGGCGGCCCCCGCCAGGTGGGCAAGGTGATGTCCACCTGGGGCGGCGGCGTTCCCTGGTGGCGGGTCGTGCACGCGGACGGGAGCGCCGCCGCCCCCGACCACCTGCGACGATGCCTGACTCACTGGCGCGAGGAAGGCACCCCGCTGCGCGGCGAACGCGCCGACATGCGTCAGGCGCGCTGGGACGGGCGTTCAGCCGATTTTCAGTAAGGGGCCTGACCTGCGGTTTCCCCATTGGGGCGATTCTGTGACATGTGACTCCCATTACCATGGGCAGAACACTGACAGGCGGCCCGAAAGGCGGTGCCTCCCCGATGGCCACCGGCGTCACAGCCCAGAGCCACAGCGGCGACGCGGTCGCCGACCGCCTCAAGGCTGTCCATGATCTTTGCGACCGTGGCGAGCCTCTTGAGGCCGTCATGCGTGCCGTCGGGCCCGGCGGCCGCGATGCCGCGTTCGACACCGAGGTGCTCAGCGGGCCTCTGGGCTCGCGCATCGACCTCGCGGTCAAGCGCGGCCCGGCGCGGCGCCGCGAGCTGCTCACCCTGGTTCGTCCCTATCTGGCCGGCGTGGCCGCGGAGGTCAAGCGTGACCTGCCCGTCGCCCGCCGCGTCATCTCCCACCTGATCGAGCACCGGCCCGACGACGAGCTGGTCGACGGCGAGACGCTGGTCAAGGTCGTGACCGCGGCCGCCGAGCCGTCCAAGCGCATCCGCAAGGGCCTGAGCTGGTACGCCGACCTGCCCTTCCGCGACGAGCTGCCGCCCGACCTCTACCGGCTGCGCCGCGCCGACCTGGTGCCGGTGACCCACATCGACGACATCGTGTGGGTCGACGGCAGGCTGCGCGTCACCGGCTTCGCCTACCTGGCGGGGTTGTCGGTGCGCAGCCGCCGGTTCAACCGGGCGACCGTGGTGCTGCGCGGGCCGCGCTGGTTGCCGCCGATCCGCATGCGTACCAAGCGGGTGCTCGCCCCCGAGGCCACCCACGGGGCGCGCGAGCCCGGCTGCAACTACGACTGGTCCGGTTTCTCCGCCGAGCTGAGCCCGTGGCCGCTGCGCTGGCGCGGGGCCGTGCGGGGCGTGGTCCACGCCGTACGGCGGCGGTTGCGCCACCGTCCGGGCGTGCCCGACGCGACGACGTGGCGGGCCGAGATCGTCTTCTGGAGCCGGGGCGCGCGGGCGACCGGCCTGCTGCGCGGCTCGGCCATCGGCCGTCCCGAGCGGCCCGCCGGGCTCAAGCTGCGGCCCGGCTGGTGGGCGCGTCCCGTCTGGACGTCCGACCGCGCGCTGCAGATCGTGCTCCAGCCCAACAGGGCCGAGCTCACCGGCGTGTCGGTCCAGGACGAGCGCCTCGAACTCAAGATCTTCCTGCCCGGCCGCACGGTGACCAAGGGTCACGCGAGGCTGGGCGGCCACCGCATCGCCGCCGACTTCACGCCGTCCGGCGGCGGCACCGAGGTACTGATCGGCCTCGCCGTGCCCGCGCTGCTCCAGGAGAAGGACGGCCGGCGGTTGTGGGTCGAGCCCAAGGGCGACCCGGCGGCCTCCGTCATGCTCGCCGACCTGGTCGAGACGCGCACTCCGGTGGGCGACCGGGAGATCACCGTGCTCGGCGACCGGCGCGACCGGGTCGTGGTCTCGGCCCACCGCATCCGGCCGGCCATCACCTCCGCGGTCTGGGAGGGCTCCACGCTGGTCCTGCGCGGCAACTACCCCGACGCGCCGGGCCCCCGGGTGCTGACGCTGCGCCACCGGTCCGGGTTGTCGTACTCGCTGCCCATGGAGCGTTCTGGCGACGACTTCTCCGTACGGGTGACGCCCGCGTCGATGGACCGCTTCGGCGAGTCCGTACCGTTGTCCTCGGGTACGTGGAACATGTCCTTCCGGCACCCGTCCGGGGAGATCGTGCCGTTCCGCATGGACCACGCCGCCCTGCCGGGGCTCGACGAGGAGCCGCGTACGGTCGACAGCCGGGCGTACCGGATGATCTCCACCCGGTTCGACGTGCCGGTGATCACGGTCGAGGAGGAGCGCCCCAACGACGAGCGGGGCGTGGCCGGCACCCACGTGCTGCGCCGCGTCTTCTACCCGGCCCAGCGCAGCGAGCCGCTGCACGACGCGACCGTCTACGTCGTCAACGACGGCCGGCTCTACGCCGACAGCGTGCGCGCGATCTACGAGGAACGGCTGCGCAGGGGCGACGACCGCGAGCACATCTGGGTCGTCAAGGACGCCGCGTTCGTGCCGCCGGGCGGCGCGCGGGCCGTGCGCGCGGGCAGCCGCGAGCACCACGCCGCGCTGGCCCGCTCCAGCCACATCGTCACCAACTCGTTCCTGCCCGCCTGGTTCCGCGCCCGCGAGGACCAGGTCGTGCTGCAGACCTGGCACGGCACCCCGGCCAAGCGCATCGGCAACGACCAGCCCCACATGGCCCGTGATCCCCGGCCGCCGATCTGGCACCGGCAGGCGGCCGAGGTGCGCGGCTGGGACGTGCTGCTGTCGCAGTCGCCGTGGGCCACCACCGTGCTGCGCAGGGCCTTCGGCTACAAGGGCGAGATCCTGGAGAGCGGCCTGCCGCGGAACGACGTGCTCGCCTCGCCCGAGCGCGAGACCCTGGCCGCCGCGGTGCGCGAGCGGCTCGGGCTGGTCGAGGGCAAGCGGGTGGTGCTCTACGCGCCGACCTGGCGCGACTACGACCGCAAGAACGCCATGGTCAAACTCGACCTGGCCAAGGCCCGCGAGGCCCTGGGAGCCGACCACGAGATCCTGGTACGCGCCCACCCGATGCAGGCCATGCCCGCCGTCCCCGACATCGCTCACGACGTCACGACTTATCCGGACATGGCCGATCTGCTGCTCGTCGCGGACGTCCTCGTGACCGACTACTCCTCGGTCATGTTCGACTTCGCCGCCACCGGCAAGCCCATCGTCTTCTACGGCTACGACCTGGCGAAGTACGCCTCCAAGCGGGGGATGTACATCGACCTGCCCGAGCAGGCGCCCGGTCCGGTGTTGCCGACGTCGGCGGAGGTGATCGACGCGCTGCGTTCCATCGACGAGGTGGCCGCCGCGCACGCCGACCGCTACGAGGCGTTCCGCGCCACGTTCGCGCCCAAGGACGACGGCAAGGCGACGGCCCGCGTGGTCGACCACCTGTTCTCCTGAGCCCTGCTCTCCCGAGCGGGGCTCAGCGGTCGATCGGCAGGTCCGACAGCAGGAAGGGCTTGGCGGGGTCGTACCCGAAGGGGCGCGGCGCGGCGGGAGGCCGCTCCACGAGCAGGTAGAGCAGCACGGACAGCGTCGTGCCGCACACGATCTCGCCGGCGTCGACCAGGCGCCGGATGCCCGACAGGTGCACCCACTCGATCCGCTCGGCCTCCCACGGGTCGGTGGGCGGGCCGATGTGGGTGGCCGAGTCGGCGCGGTAGACGTGGTTGAGGCTGTCGGTGAAGCCGTTGGTGGGCTGGATGGACAGCAGCGGGCGCAGCGGCCCGGGGCGCCATCCGGTCTCCTCCTCGACCTCCCGGGCGGCCGCGACCATCGGCATCTCGCCCTCGTCGACCTGGCCGATCGGGATCTCCCAGCCCCAGCTGTCGGTGATGAAGCGGTGGCGCCAGATGAGCAGCACCCTGTCCTGGTCGTCGGTGACGACGGCGCCCGCACCCGGCGCGGTGCGGACGAGCCGATGATCGAGATGGCGCCCGTCGGGCAGCTCCACATCCGCGATCCGGATGTCCAGCCACTGGTCGGCGTAGAGCGACGTTTCGGAGTGGACCTGCCAGCGCATGTGACCAACCCCCAACAGAGGCACGGGTATCAACCCAACGTTACAGGAGCCCACTCTCCGTACGGGCGGGAATCGTACTGATCCTTACCGCTCCTGGGGGCGGCGGAACGCCGACGGCGAACATCCGGCCCGGCGTGTCGCACGATATTCGGATATTTGCCTCGATACGGTGGGCGGATCGCACGGGAGACCGGGCAAGACGGCACGATCTGTCCCTGTGGTCTGGTGGAATCTAGTGCTGTGAGTGGTCAGACCTGGCGGTTGGTGCGGCGTGGCAGCGGGAGCCCTGTTGGGCCTCCTGTGCTGGATGAACACCAGCGTGCCGTGGTCGAGCACCGGAGCGGCCCCCTCCTCGTCCTCGCGGGCCCGGGCACGGGCAAGACGACGACGATCGTCGAGAGCGTGGTCGAGCGTATCGAACGGCGCGGGGTCGACCCCGAGCGGGTGCTCATCCTCACCTTCAGCCGCAAGGCCGCCGAGGAGCTGCGTCAGCGCGTCACCGGCCGGCTGCGGCGCACCACCCGCTCGCCCCTGGCGCTGACCTTCCACTCCTACGCCTACGCGCTGCTGCGCCGCGAGTCCGTGCTGGAGGGCAAGGCGCCGCCGCGCCTGCTGACCGGCCCCGAGCAGTTGCTGGAGATCCGGCGGCTGCTCCACGGCGAGCTGGAGAACGGCGCGCTCGACTGGCCGCAGTCGCTGCGCGAGGCGCTCAAGACCCGCGGGTTCGCCGAGGAGGTGCGCGACTTCCTGTCCAGGGCCGCCGAGCGCGGCCTCGACGGCGAGCGGCTGATCGCGCTCGGCCGGCGACACGGCAGGAGCGACTGGATCGCCACCGGCCGGTTCTACGAGCGCTACCAGGACCGGTTCGACCTCGACCCCGAGGAGACCTACGACTACGCCGAGCTGATCGGAGCCGCCTCGGCGCTGCTGACCAGGCCCGAGGTGCGCGAACGCGAGCGGGCCGCGCACGACGTGGTGTTCGTGGACGAGTACCAGGACACCGACCCGGCGCAGGAGTACCTGCTCACCCAGCTCGCCGGCGACGGGCGCGACCTGGTCGCGGTGGGCGACCCCGACCAGTCGATCTACGGGTTCCGGGGCGCCGACGTCCACGGGATCATGCAGTTCCCCGAGCGCTTCAGGACGCTCGGCGGGCGGGAGGCGCCGGTGCTGGCGCTGCGCGTCTGCCGCCGGAGCGGGGCCGACCTGCTGGAGGCCACCCGCCGGGTCGCCGCCCGCCTGCCGATCGCCCCGGCCCCCGACCACGACCAGCGCCACGGCCACCGCGACCTGGTCCCGCTGCCCGACGCCGTCCCCGGCGACGCGCGGGTCCTGCTGGCCGACAGCACCAGCCAGGAGGCGGCGATCGTCGCCGACACGCTCCGGCGCGCCCACCTGATCGAGGGGGTGCCGTGGCACCGCATGGCGGTGCTGGTGCGTTCGGCCAAGCGCCAGGTGCCGCTGCTGCGGCGGGCGCTGGTCAACGCCGGGGTGCCGACGATGATCGCCGGTGACGAGGTGCCGATCGCCCAGGAGCCGGGGGTGCGGCCGCTGCTCACGATGTTGCGGGTGGCGCTCGACCCGGCCCAGCTCGACGAGGGGGTGGCCGAGGAGCTGCTGACGGGCCCGCTCGGGGGCACGGACATGATCGGCGTACGCCGCCTCCGCCGGGCCCTCAAGATCGCCGAGAACGAGGCCGTCGCCGCGACGTCCGCCGAGGACGACCCGCCGCCCGCCGGGGAGCCGGACGAGGAGCCTGCGGGGCGCGGGCCGGGGGAGGCGCGGTCGTCCGGCGAGCTGCTGGTGGCGGCCGTCCAGGACGCGCGGGAGCTCACCCGCGTCGAGCCGCACGTCGCACTCCCCGCCGAACGCGTCGCCAAGCTGCTCGCCGTCGCCCGCGAGGCCGCGGCCCAGGAGGGCACCGCGGAAGACCTCCTGTGGGCGGTCTGGCACTCCAGCGGCCTGGCCGGGCGCTGGACCGACCAGAGCCTGTCCGGCGGCATCCGCGGCGCGCAGGCCGACCGCGACCTCGACGCGGTGGTGGCGCTGTTCGACCACGCGGCCAAGTTCGTCGACCGCATGCCCAAGGCGGGCCCCGAGGTGTTCCTGGACAACCTGGCCGCCCAGGAGATCCCGGGCGACACGCTGGCCGACCGCGCGCCCGACGGCGACGCGGTGCGGGTGCTGACGGCCCACCGCTCCAAGGGCCTCGAATGGGACATCGTGGTGGTGGCGGGCGTACAGGAGGGGGTCTGGCCGGACCTGCGGCTGCGCGGGTCGCTGCTGGGCGCCGACGACCTGGTCGAGGTGGTCGAGGGGGCCGAGCCGAGCGCCGCGTCGCTGGCCTCCAAGCTGCTGGCCGAGGAACGCAGGCTGTTCTACGTCGCCGCCACCCGGGCCCGGCGCAGGCTGGTGGTCACGGCGGTGGGCGGCGAGGACACCGACGAGCGGCCCTCCCGGTTCCTGTCGGAGCTGATGCCGGGCGAGGTCGAGTCGGCGACGGTCGACGACCGGGCGCGCTGGCTGACCATGTCGGCGCTGGTCGCCGACCTCCGCAGCGCGGTGACCGACCCGACCAGGCCGGCCAAGGTACGCCACCGTGCCGCGCGGCAGCTCGCCCGCCTGGCCGCCGCCGGGGTCCAGGGCGCCCACCCCAACGACTGGTACGCCCTCACCCCCATCACCGACGACCGCCCGCTGAGCTGGCCGGACGACATCGTCAACATCTCCCCGTCCGCGGTCGAGAGCTTCACCAAGTGCGGCCTGCGCTGGCTGCTGGAGACGGCGGTCGGCGCCGCGGGCACCAGCACCGCCCAGGGCCTCGGCAACGTCATCCACGCCCTCGCCATGCTGGCCGCCACCGACCTGCCCAGCGAAGACCTGCTGGGCGAGCGGCTCGACCAGGTCTGGAACGAGCTCGACTTCGGCGGCGTCTGGTACAACCGCAAGCAGCGTCAGGTCGCCGAGCAGATGATCGGCAAGTTCCTGCGCTGGCAGAAGGACAACCCGCGCGAGCTGGTCGCCATCGAGGAGTCGTTCGTCGCCATGGTCACCGAGGGCGTGCAGATCAAGGGCCGGGTCGACCGCGTCGAGCGGGACGACGACGGCCGGGCGGTGATCATCGACCTCAAGACCGGCGGCTCCAAACCGAAGGCGGGCGAGCTCGACCGGCATCCGCAGCTCGGCGTCTACCAGCTCGCCGCACTGCTGGGCGCGTTCGCCAGGCACGGCATGACCGAGCCCGGCGGCGCCGCGCTGGTCCAGCTCGGCAAGGCGGCCGGCAAGAACGCCGCCACCGAGCAGAGCCAGGGCGCGCTGGCCGACGACAAGAACCCCGGCTGGGCCGCCGACCTGGTCGACACCGTCGCGACGGGCATGTCCGGCCCGTTCTTCCAGGCCAAGGTGAACGACGGCTGCCGCACGTGCGCGGCGCGGGCGAGCTGCCCGGTCAACGACAACGGGGGCCAGGTGTGCTGAACCCGGTCGAACTGGCCGACAAGCTCGGCATCCTGCCGCCGACGGGCGAGCAGGCGACGGTCATCGAGGCCCCGCTCGAACCGATGGTCGTCATGGCGGGCGCGGGCTCGGGCAAGAGCGAGACGATGGCCGGCCGCGTGGTCTGGCTGGTGGCCAACGGCCTGGTCAAACCGGAGAACGTGCTCGGCCTGACGTTCACCCGCAAGGCCGCCGCCGAGCTGGCCGTCCGGGTCAGGGAACGCCTGGCCGGGCTCGCCGAGGCCGGCCTGGTCGCGCCGGGCGCGCTCGACAACGAGCCGACCGTCTCCACCTACCACGCCTACGCCGCCCGCCTGGTCACCGACCACGCCCTGCGTGAGGCGCTCGAACCCACCATGCGCCTGGTCACCCCGGCGGTGTCGTGGCAGCTCGCCTCGCGGGTGGTGGCCCTGTACGACGGCCCGATGGACAAGATCGAGCTGGGCCCGCCGTCGGTCACGGCCGCCCTGCTCGAACTCGCCGGCGAGCTGTCGGAGCACCTGCGCACCCCCGGCGACGTACGGCGGATGGGCGACTGGCTGGAGGCCCGGCTGGCCGCGCTGCCCGGCCGTACGACGGTCGCCCAGCGCAAGCCGGTCGGCGTCCAGACGGCCAGGGAGCAGTTGCTGCCGCTGGTGGAGGCGTACGAACGGCTCAAGCGCCGGCGCGAGGTCATCGACTACGGCGACCAGATGTCGCTGGCCGCCCGGATCGCCGCCAACCACAAGGAAGTGGGCGAGATCGAACGGTCGCGGTACTCGGTGGTCCTGCTCGACGAATACCAGGACACCAGCCACGCCCAGCTCGTCCTGCTGCGCTCCCTCTACGGCGGCGGCCATCCGGTCACCGCCGTGGGCGACCCCTGCCAGTCCATCTACGGCTGGCGCGGCGCCTCCGCGGGCAACCTGCGCCGTTTCCCCCGCGACTTCCGCACCCGCGCCGGCGAGGAGGCTCCGGTCCGCCAGCTCAGCGTCAGCTTCCGCAACGGCGACCGGGTGCTCGACGTCGCCGCCCGCGTCCAGCTCCCGCTGCGCATGGAGGCCCGCGAGGTCCCCGTCCTGGTGCCGGGGCCCAACCGGATCGACCGGGGCCGCGTCACCTGCGCCTTCCACGAGACCGCCGAGGACGAAGCCAGGTGGATCGCCGACGGCGTCGCCCGGATCCTCGGCCAGGAGAGCGCGCCCGACGGCCTGCCGTGGGGCGAGAAGGAGCGCAAGAAGACGCTCGCCGTCCAGCCCCAGGACGTCGCGATCCTGGCCCGCAAACGTTCGCAGTTCCCCGCGTTGCGCAAGGCGCTGGAAGACCGTGACATCCCGGTCGAGGTGGTCGGCCTGGGCGGCCTGCTGACCGTGCCCGAGGTCAACGACATCGTGGCGACCCTGCGCGTGCTCTACGACGCGACCGCCGGCGACGCGCTGGCCAGGCTGCTGGCCGGGCCGCGCTGGCGGATCGGGCCGGCCGACCTGCGGGTGCTGGGGGAGTACGCCAGAGAGCTGGCCCGCGAGCTGAGCGACAGCCACCGGGCCGACGACCCGCTCGACCAGGTGGTCGCCGACCTGGCCGAGGAGAGGGGCAGCCTGGTCGACGCGCTCGACGAGCTGCCCGACCGGGCCGAGTGGCTGGAGTCGTTCTCGCCGCTGGCCCGTACGCGGCTGGTCGCGCTCGCCCAGGAGCTGCGCCACCTGCGCGGCCACACCGCCCAGCCGCTGCCCGACCTGGTCACCGAGGTCGAACGCCGGCTCGGCCTCGACATCGAGGTGGCCGCCCGCAGCGGCACGGCCGGGGCGTTCGCCGCGCGGGCCGACCTCGACGCCTTCATCGACGCGGCGTCCAGGTTCGCCGGCGACGCCGAGGATCCGACGCTGGGCGCGTTCCTGGCCTATCTCCAGGCGGCCGAGAGCGAGGAGTTCGGGCTGGAGGCGGGCCGGGTCGGTGAGAGCAACAGCGTCAAGCTGATGACCGTCCACGCCTCCAAGGGCCTGGAGTGGCCGATCGTGGTCGTGCCCGGCCTGTCGCAGCTCGTCAGCTCCAAGGGCACGATCGCGACGGGCAGCGTGTTCCCCGCCACGCCGGTGATGAACAGCCGCTGGACCGACAACCCGCGCAAACTGCCCTACCCGCTGCGCGGCGACGCCGCCGACCTGCCCCGGCTGGGCGGGCTGAGCAAGGACGAGCTGGCCGCCTTCGACGAGCAGTGCCGCGAGCGCGACCTGATGGAGGAGCGGCGGCTGGCGTACGTGGCGGTCACCCGCGCCCACTACCACCTCATCGCCTCCGGCTACCGCTGGGGCACCGCCACCAAGCCGCTGGAGCCGTCGGAGTTCCTGCTGGAGATCCGCGACCAGGCCGACCGGGTGTCCCACTGGGCCGACGACGTCGCCGAGGGCGCCACGAACCCGCTGCTCGCCGAGCCCGCCGAGGCCATCTGGCCGGTCACCCCCGAGGGCCTGCGCTACGAGTCCGTGCTCGACGGGGCCAGGCTGGTCGAGGACGCCCTGGCCGGCAACCTCGCCGAGGAGGACGACGAGCCGCTGCGCTCGTTCGAGGAGGAACGCCTGCGCGCCTGGGACCGCGACACCGACCTGCTGCTGCGCGAGCGCGAGCTCAACCGGCGCAGGCCCGCCACCACCGTCGAGCTGCCGTCCAAGCTGACCGTCTCGTCGCTGGTCACGCTGGCCACCGATCCCCGCGAGCTGGCCCGCAGGATCCGCCGTCCGGTCCCGCGCAAGCCCGCGCCGCTCGCCCGCCGCGGCACGTCGTTCCACAAGTGGCTGGAGAGCCGCTGGGACCAGCAGCGGCTGATCGACGACTTCGAGCTCAACCCGCTGGACGAGCCGGAGGAGGCCGACGTGCGGCTGGCCGAGCTGCAGGAGCGGTTCGAGGAGAGCGAGTGGGCCGACCGGCGGCCGGTCGACCTGGAGGTGCCGTTCGAGACCATGATCGCCGACCGGCTGGTGCGCGGGCGGATGGACGCCGTGTTCGAGCGGCCCGACGGCGGTTACGAGGTCGTCGACTGGAAGACCGGCGTACCGCCCAGGGGGAAGGCGGCCAGGACGGCGTCCGTGCAGCTCGCCGCGTACCGGCTGGCGTGGTCGCACCTGGCGGGGGTGCCGCTGGAGAAGGTGAGCGCGGCCTTCCACTACGTACGCGCCAACAGGACCGTACGCCCGGTCGACCTGCTTGACGCCGACGGGCTGGTCGCGCTCGTCGAGGCGGTGCCGGCCGCGGAGTCGTAGCGCCGCGACACCGTAATCGGCGGCTAAGCACGAGGTCATAGGATGACAAGGACTTGGGGAAGGGGCGGCCTGTGCACAACACCGCGGAAGAGCAACTCATCGGCCCACTGCTCCTGGCACGGGGGACCATCGACAGATCGTCGGCGCTGCGTACCGACGAACGCTGGCTGGAGAAGGCATGGGCCGACCCCGACACCAGGGTGCTGGTGATCGACGACGGCCACACTCTCGTGCGGCGGTCCGGGGACGAGGTGCACGCGGTGCTCTACACGCCCGCGCAGGCGCCGCCGGGTGAGCGCTACCTGCTCGGCGTCGAGGACGGCACGGCCTACTTCGCGGTGGCCGCGCCGCTGCCCGGCGCGCCGGTCGGAGACCTCAACGGCCGCGTGACGATGCCGATGAGCCTGCGTGACACGCCGGAGGGCCGTCCGGTGCCGGCCGGGCTGCGCCAGGTGGGCGGCCTGCTCGGCGACCGCGACGCGGGCCTGCTGGTCTACGCGGTGGCCCTGGAGGCCTGGCACGCCTCCCACGAGTTCTGCCCCCGCTGCGGCACCCGCACGCAGGTGCGCGCCGGCGGCCACGTCCGGGTCTGCCCACAGGACTCCAGCCAGCACTTCCCGCGTGTCGACCCGGCAGTGATCATGCTGGTCCGCGACGAGGACGACCGCTGCCTGCTGGCCCGCGGCCCGCAGTGGCCGGAGGGACGGTTGTCGATCCTGGCGGGGTTCGTGGAGCCGGGCGAGTCCCTTGAGTACGCGGTGGTCCGCGAGGTCGCCGAAGAGGTTGGCGTCACCGTCGTCAACCCGCGCTACCTGGGCAGCCAGCCCTGGCCGTTCCCGCGCAGCCTCATGCTCGGCTTCTTCGCCGACGCCACCACGACCACGCTGATCCCCGACGCCGAGGAGATCGCCGAGGCACGCTGGTTCTCCCGCGAGGAGCTGCTGGCCGCGCTTCGGGAGGGCACGCTGCGCCTGCCGCCCCCGGTGTCGATAGCCCGCCGCCTGATCGAGACGTGGTACGGCGGCGAGCTCACCGGCGACTGGTGATCAGGCCGCTTCGAGCAGGGCCTTGACCTCGCGAGCGGAGGGGTTGGTCCGGACGATCCGGCCGTGGGAGGTCTCGATCACCACGGTCGGCACGGTCTGGTTGCCGTTGTTGACGCTCATGACGAACTCGGCGGCGGCGGGGTCGCGCTCGATGTCGATCTCTTTGAAGCTGATGCCCTCGCGGGCGAGTTGCGACTTCAGCCGCTTGCAGGGGCCACACCAGGTAGTGCTGTAGACCGTGAGCGCCATGTCGGGTTGTCCCTCCAAGGTCAGGAAAATCAGGCGCTCGGTGCAACAACGTGGAGGCGCCCGCTTAATCCCTACCCGAGGGCCACTAGCCGATTCGCTCGGCGATCCACGCCTGCACCCGCTCGGCCACGCCCGGCTCCCGGTAGAGCGGGGCGCTGTGGTTGGTGCCCGGGGCGGTCATGATCGTCATCGGCACGCCCACCTGGCCGAGCATCTGCTTGAGCAACTGGCTCTGCGTCGGCGGCACGAACTCGTCCTCGGAGTGGACGGTCAGCATGGGCGCGTCCTTGGCGCTGGCGTGCCAGGCGACCTCCATGCTCGCCCAGATGCGCGAGCACTTGCCCTTGGGCTCGCAGCCGCCGGCCAGCCGGATGGCGGCCTCGCGCAGCTTGCGCTTGTCCAGGTTGGCGGTCTTCTCGCCGTCGGAGTACGCCCGCAGCGGCGAGATGATCGGCGAGAGCCCGACCACGCCCTTCAGCCCGGCGATGCCGTTGCCGTACGTGCCGACCGAGGCGGCGATGTGCCCGCCGGCCGAGAAACCGACGACGACGTACTTGCCGGCGTCGAAGGACCACCGGTCGGCGTGCTTGCGGGCCGTGGCGATGGCGGTCAGCGCGTCGGTGCGCTGCGCCGGCCAGGGGGCCGCGCCGGAGAGGCGGTAGTTGATGTTGAAGACCGTGTACCCGAGGTCGGCGTAGCTGCGGGTGATCTCCTTCATGTACTTCTTGTCGCCGCCCGACCACCAGCCGCCGTGGATCAGGAAGACGCCGGGCCGCTTCTGGCCGTCGGGCGTCCACCAGACGTCCATGTCCTGGTGCTGCTGCGAACCGTACGAAAGGGTCTCCGTGGCCAGGCCGCCGAGACCGTCGGGGTCTGTGGGATTCGTCACCACGGGGACCGGCGGCTCGGCCGCGAGCGCGACAGAGGGTGTGAGCGCCACGGCAGCGAGCACGAGCGCGCTCACGGAAACCGCTGTTCGCACGGCCTTCCTTTCCCCCATGCAGCATGGTCGGCCCCATTGTGGGGGAAGAGACCAGTTCTTTGCATCTCGGTGACTATGAACATACGTCGGGCCGCATGTTGCCAGAATAAAGTGCTTCGGCGCCACTTGGTGGGAGAGGAAGATCGGGTGAACAGCGTGGATGACGTCCTGAGCGGCCTCGACCCCGAGCAGCGGGCGGTCGCCGAGGCGGTGCGCGGCCCCGTATGCGTGCTCGCGGGCGCGGGCACGGGCAAGACCAGGGCGATCACCCACCGCATCGCCCACGCGGTGCGCAGCGGGGTGGTCGACGCGTCCAGCGTGCTGGCGGTGACGTTCACCACGCGGGCGGCGGGGGAACTGCGGCAGCGGTTGCGCGCGCTGGGGGCTCCGGGCGTCCAGGCCCGTACGTTCCACGCGGCCGCGCTGCGCCAGCTCACCTACTTCTGGCCCCGGGTGATCGGCGGCGAGGCCCCTTCGGTCATCGAGTCGAAGTTGCCGGTGCTGATCGAAGCCTGCCGCCAGATCCGGAAAAATCCCGACCGGTCCGAGCTGCGGGACATCGCGGCCGAGGTCGAATGGGCCAAGGTCTCCCAGATCGGCCCCGAAGACTACGTGGCCGCCGCCGCCAAGCACCACCGCACCCCACCTGGCTCCCCGGAGGAGGTGGCCCGGCTCTACGACGCGTACGAGCGCGTCAGGCGCGAACGCCACCTGGTCGACTTCGAGACCATCCTTGAGCTGACCGCCGCCGTGATGACCGAGCACCAGGAGGTCGCGGCCCAGATCCGCCAGCAGTACCGCTACTTCGTCGTGGACGAGTTCCAGGACGTCAACCCGCTGCAGAAGCTCCTGCTCGACACCTGGCTCGGCGGACGCGACGACATCTGCGTGGTCGGCGACCCCAACCAGACCATCTACTCCTTCACCGGCGCGAGCCCCCGCTACCTCACCAACTTCGCGGTCGAGCACCCGAGCGCCGCCGTCATCAAACTGGTGCGCGACTACCGTTCCACCCCCCAGGTCGTGAACCTGGCCAACCTGGTCATCGCCAAGTCCAAGTCCCCCAACCGCCTCGAACTCATCGCCCAGCGCCCCGACGGCCCCAACCCGGTCTTCTCCGACTACGACGACGAGCCCGCCGAGGCCGCGGGCGTGGCGCGGGCGATCAGGAAGCTGCTGGACAAGGGCGTGCTCTCGCGCGAGATCGCCGTGCTGTTCCGGGTCAACTCCCAGTCGGAGTCGTACGAGGAGGCCCTGTCCAAGGCCGAGATCCCGTACGTGCTGCGCGGCGCCGAGCGCTTCTTCGAGCGTCCCGAGGTGCGGCAGGCGGTCGTGCTGCTGCGCGGCGCCGCCCGGTCGGCCGCGGGCGAGCCGCTGGCCTCGGAGGTGCACCACATCCTGTCCGGGGTCGGCCTGACCCCCAACCCGCCCGGCGGCGGCAAGGCGAGGGAGAAGTGGGAGTCGCTGAAGGCGCTGGCCGACCTGGCCGAGGACATGGCCGCCGAGGGCGCCGACCTGCCCGCGTACGTCGCCGAGCTGGAACGCCGCGCCTCCGAGCAGCACGCGCCGCCGGTGGAGGGCGTCACGCTCGCCTCGCTGCACGCCGCCAAGGGCCTGGAATGGGACGCGGTGTTCCTCGTCGGCCTCACCGACGGCATGCTGCCGATCATCTACGCCGAGACCCCGGAACAGATCGAGGAGGAACGCCGCCTGCTCTACGTGGGCGTCACCCGCGCCCGCGAGCACCTGTCGCTGTCCTGGGCGCTCGCCCGCGCGCCCGGCGGGCGCAAGGGCCGCCGGCCCTCGCGTTTCCTCGACGGGCTGACCGGCCGCGCCTCGACGCCCCCGCGCGTGACGACCCCGGCCGGCGAGCGCCGCAAGGTCGCCGCGCCGGTGAGCTGCCGCGTCTGCGCCAAGACGCTGGTGGCCGCGACGGAGCAGAAACTCGGCCGCTGCGCGACCTGTCCCGCGGAGTACGACGAGGCCCTGCTCGAACGCCTCAAGTCCTGGCGTACGGCCACCGCCAAGGAGGCCAAGATCCCGCCGTACGTCGTCTTCACCGACGTCACGCTGCAGGCCATCGCCGAACGTGCGCCGGCCACCGAACAGGAGCTGCTGTCGATCGCCGGCATCGGCCGGGTCAAGGTCGACCGCTACGGCGAGGCCGTCCTGGCCCTGTGCCGCGGGTGAGATCCCTCACGTACGGCCGGTCCCCGCGCGCGTGAGTTCCTTCTCCACCGGGCGAAACAGCGAGATGGGAGCATTCCGCCAACGCAGGGCGGGTTTGGGGGAACAAGCGTGGCACGTCAGACTTGTCCATGGAATATTCGTCTGTGAGGGGGCCCTGTGAACGAGGCGCTGAAAGAGCTGCTCGATCTGCTCGACCTTGAGCAGATCGAGCTGGACATCTTCCGGGGGAGAAGCCCGGAGGAACGCATCCAGCGCGTCTTCGGCGGCCAGGTGGCGGCGCAGGCCCTCGTGGCGGCCGGCCGCACCGTCCCCAAGGACCGGCACGTCCACTCCCTGCACGCCTACTTCATCAGGCCGGGCGACCCGTCGATCCCCATCGTCTACAACGTCGAGCGCCTGCGCGACGGCCGTTCGTTCACCACGCGCAGGATCGTCGCCGTCCAGCACGGCAAGGCGATCTTCACGATGTCGGCCTCGTTCCACATCTTCGAGGAGGGCGTGGAGCACCAGGCGTCGGTGGCGCCCGTCGTGCCCGCCCCCGAGACGCTGCCGACGTTCCAGAACAGGATGTCGGAGGTGCTGGGCGACCACCCCGAGCTGCGGGAATGGCTCTCGCGCCCGCGACCCGTGGACGCGCGCTACGTCTCGCCGCTGACGTGGGAGGCGCACCTGAACCCCGAGCTGCGCAGCGCCCAGACCAACGTGTGGTTCCGCTACGACGCCGACCTGCCCGACGACCCGCTGCTGCACGTCGTGCTGGCCGCGTACGCGTCGGACTTCACGCTCGTGGACACGATCCTGCTGGCCCACGGGATGGCCTGGGGAGCCTCGAACGTCATCGGCGCCTCCCTGGACCACGCGATGTGGTTCCACCGCCCGTTCAGGGCCGACGACTGGCTCCTGTACGCCCAGGAGGCGCCGTGGTCGGCGGGCGCTCGGGGGCTCGCGCGCGGCGAGATGTTCACCGCGTCGGGCGAGCTGGTCGTCTCCGTCGTCCAGGAGGCGATGATCCGCGTGGCGAAGTAGCACCGCTACGGACGCCGTCACGTGAGCTGTCACAGGCGCCGTCGCAGACGCTGTGTGACTGTCGCTGCTTGAGCGTAGTTGTGTCACAAAATCGCAGGTAGAAAATATGTTGCCCCTTCCCGGCTTCCCGGTTTAGGGTCATGGACAAGCGAGTCGGACACTCCTGTTTCCGACGATCTGATGAGTGGAGGTGAGCCCCGGTGATGAGCATCAAGATGACGACCACGCAGTGGCTCGCTTCCGCATGCCGTGACTCGGTGAGGCTCGCTGATGGGCCGGCCAAGCTGCGGCGGGAGAAGTCTGCCCGTATCCAGGCCGCCGCCTTCCGTGCGCGAGCCCACGTGGCTGTCGCCGTTCCGCAAGGCGCTCCTGTCTATGGCGCAGGTATCGCTGTCCCGACCAACCAGCTCACCAAGGGTGGACTGTGCGGTCCGCAACCCTGGAGGGATGCTCCGGTCATAACCTGACCGGCACATAGCAGCCCCCAGGCCGCGGATCCGCACACAGGATCCGCGGCCTCTTTGTTTTGTCCGCGGTCCCCGATCCCCTCCGAGGTGCCAGACCAAGATCAAAAAGATCGATCAAAAGGAGAAGCAGATGGGGGCGAAGACGATCATGGACCTGATCGACGAAGCCAAGATCCCCTGTCGTACCGACCCTGACCTGTGGTTCGCAGAGTCACCCGAGGACGTCGAGTTCGCCAAGGCTCTCTGCGGCGGCTGCCCGATCCAGCAGGCCTGCCTGGCCCGCGCGCTTGAGCGCGAGGAGCCGTGGGGCGTCTGGGGCGGCGAACTGATCCTCAGGGGAACGGTTGTTCCCCGCAAGCGTCCGCGCGGGCGTCCCCGCAAGCACCCGGTCGCTGCCTGACCACCATCGTCCGACCCTACGAGCGAGAGAGAACCGAAATACCCATGAGCACTCATTCCACCAGGAGCCTGGCCGTGCCGTATCTTTTTCATGACTTGGTAAACGACCGAATACAAACTCTCCACCGCGAGGCGGAGGAGCAGCGTCTCATCTTGCGCATCAGCCGCGTACAGCGGGCGCGACGCGAGGTCAAGCGGGCCAACGACCGCTTGCGAAAGGCGCTGAGCCGGCAGGTGTGACCCGGGAGGTCCTGCCGCCGGCGCAGGATCTCCCGATCCCCACCTGACAGAAAGAGCCGGGCGCACCCAGCGCCCGGCTTTTCCCTTTTCCCCGGCAACCCGCCGCGATCTCCCGCCCCGCCCTCACGGACGAGGCCCCCGGCCCGGGCCGCGTCTCCCTTGCGAGACACCCTCCCGGCGCGCCCTCACAGGCGAGGAGCCCCGCCCCTCCTTGCGAGGCGCCTTCCTGGGCCATCCCCCCTACGAGGCACCCTCCCGGCCTGCCTCCACGAGCGAGGCGCCGCCCCAACCGCGAGCCGGCCTCCCACCGCACACGTCGCCCAGGCCCTGGCCCGCGTGCCATACGTCCGCCGCTCGTGTCGCCGGTGCCCGTTGTGCTGCCGCCTGTGCTGCGGTGACGCCTGCTGTGCGGAGAAGGGCGCGCCGCGGCGGGCGGTCCCGTCGTACAGAGAGCTGCGGGGAGCAGGGGCATCGATCCGCGTACGCTGCGGAAGCCAGGTGGTCGGCGGTGCCGGGCGGCACCCGGGCGACGTACGATGGCGCATGTGACCAGCAGACCCGCCGAAGCGCAGCACCTGCGTGACCTCGCCCTGCTGCGCCGCGTACGCGACCGCATCGACCGTGACTACGCACAACCACTGGACGTGGAAGCCCTGGCCCGCGGCGTGAACATGTCAGCCGGCCACCTCAGCCGCGAATTCCGCCGGGCCTACGGCGAGGCCCCGTACGGCTACCTGATGACCCGCCGCATCGAACGCGCCATGACACTCCTGCGCCGCGGCGACATGAGCGTCACCGAAGTCTGCTTCGCGGTCGGCTGCTCCTCGCTGGGCAGCTTCAGCACCCGCTTCACCGAGCTGGTCGGCGTGCCACCGAGCGTCTACCGCCAGCGGGCGGCGAGCGCGACCGCCGGCATGCCGTCGTGCGTGGCGAAACAGGTGACCAGACCCATCAGGAACCGAGAGACCGCGCTTACCTAGCCCCAATTAGCGTGACTTCCATGGACATCACCATCCACTCCAGCTTCCTCCCGCACACCGATCCGGAAGCCTCCCTGGCCTTCTACCGTGACGCCCTCGGCTTCGAGGTACGCAACGACGTCGGATACAAGGGAATGCGCTGGCTCACGGTGGGCCCCGCCGGCCAGCCGGACACCTCCATCGTCCTGCAGCCGCCGGTCGCCAACGGCTACGGCATCACCGACGACGAACGCCGTACCATCACCGAGATGATGGCCAAGGGCACCTTCGCCGGCGTGAACCTCGCCACCACGGACCTCGACGCCACCTTCGAACGACTGAAGGCCAGCGGCGCCGAGATAGTCCAGGAGCCGATGGACCAACCGTACGGAGTCCGCGACTGCGCCTTCCGCGACCCCGCAGGCAATCTGATCCGCATCCAGGAACAGCGCCCCTGACCAGCGAGGCGATGCCCCACCGGACACCTCCCCCTACTGGGCGGATGGCACGAACCAGGACAAGCGGTCAGCAGCCCGAAGCCGCGCCCCACCCTTCAAGCCATCACCCGATCCCCGATCACCTGATCGCGAGAGCCTCGTCGTTCGGGTCGTCGTAGAAGCCCGGTACCCAGCGGATCACCTCGTCACGGAAACGAGCCGTCGTGCCCAATTGGCACAGGACGCCGACGCCCGCCGCGTGCACCCGGTGGATGAGCACGTACGACGGCGGCAGGTTGAGCTGGCGGACCACGTTCGTCGGACGGAGATCGGTGACGCTGGCGGCCTGGGCCTGCAACCACTCGCGGCTGAAGGTGAACTCCTCCACGGCCGTCGGCTCCACGTACGGGGCGAGGAAGGCTCGCAGGGCGTCGGGGTCGATGTCGAAGTCCTGGCGGATGAAACCCTCTTCGCGGAGACCGGTCATCACGGTGTCCATGTCGCCCTGGTTGAAGATGCGCGTGAGCTGCCCGAAGACCTTCGGGTAGCCGCCGGGCAGCCGGTTGACCGCGCCGAAGTCGAGCACCCCGAGCTTGCCGTTGGCCAGGACACGGAAGTTGCCCGGATGCGGGTCGGCGTGCAACATGCCGACCCGGGCGGGCGAGCTGAACAGGAACCGGACGAACAGCAGCCCCGCGTGGTCGCGTTCCTCCTTGGTGCCCTCGGTGATGACACGCGACAGCGGAGTGCCGTCCATCCACTCGCTGACCAGCACCATCTCGTTGGCCGCCACCACGTCGGGGACGTGGAAGTCGGGATCGCCGTTGAACTCCAGCGCGAACGCGTGTTGTGCCTCCGCCTCGCGCAGGTAGTCGAGCTCCTCGGCGATCCGTTCGCGCAGCTCGGCCAGCAGCGACTTCATGTCGAGGCCGGGCAGCAGCGCCCCGAACATCTTGCCCAGCCGGGCCAGCTGGGTGAAGTCGCCGAGCAGCGCCTTGCCCGCCCCCGGATACTGGATCTTGACGGCCACCTCGCGCCCGTCGTGCCAGACGGCCTTGTGCACCTGGCCGATCGAGGCGGCGGCCGTGGGCCGGTCGTCGAACGAGAGGAAGTGTTTGCGCCAGTCGTCCCCTAGCTGCTCGGTGAGCACCTTGTGAACGGTGGCGACCGGCAGCGGAGGCGCGGCGTCCTGCAGCTTGGTCAACGTCGCGCGGTAGGGGCCGACGATCTCCGGCGGGAGCGCCGCCTCGAAGATCGACAGTGCCTGCCCGAGCTTCATCGCCCCGCCCTTGAGCTCGCCGAGCACCTTGAAGATCTGCTCGGCGGTACGCTGCTGAACCTCCTGGGCCACGATCTCGGCGGACTTGCCGCCGATGCGCTTGCCCAGCCCGAGGGCGGCCCGCCCGGCGAACCCGAGCGGGAGGGTGGCCAACTTGGCAGAACGGGTGACTGCCCGCCGCGGAAGATCGCTCACACTCATGCGCGGAACCTCTTCCGAGATGCCGCTTCCCCCCTTCATGGTCGTCCCCTGAGCACGTCAGTCGCTGGTAGGTGACATGACCATTGTTAGCGAATATGGATTGTTTCGCATACAACGACATTGCGGATGGCTGCTCCACGAGCGTGTTTTCCAGCACCAATCAGGCATTACGTCCAATGTGCCGTTCGTCACAGAGGGCGTACGGCCTTCCAGATGAGCAAGCGCATGGCCGGTCGCCTCGGCCGCGACGAGCGTGGCGAGGGTCGTGTCGCAGGCGATCTCGCCGGGGGGATAGCCGCCGAGCCTGGCGGTGACCATGGGCCAGGTCGGGTCGTGATCCCGGCGTGTCAGGTCGAGGCAGTGGAGGCACGCCGTCTCCCCCGGAAGCACCAGCGGGCCGACGGACCCGTGACCCTCGAACGCCGACACCAGCAGATGCGGGATGCCGAAGTCGGCCAGCTCGTTGACCAGCACGTTGTCCAGCGGCCCGACCGGCGCCAGGATCGCGAGGTCGGGGCGCGCGGTCCCGTCCCCCAGATGAGGAGCCCCGGCCAGGACGTTCGAGGAGGGGACGACCTCCGGCCCTTCTTCCTCACGACTCGATCGCGGCTCAGGACCGACCGGAGGGACACGGACGGCGGCGGCAGGCGGCGAGGAGCCGTTCGATCGCACCGGCCGCGCGCCGGTGCCGCCGGAGGGGGCGGTGGTGGCGCGGGCGTTCTGCGGGGGCGGGGTGCGGGTCGGAGAGCGACGGGTTCGTGCAGGTGGAACGGGGGCGTTCTTCGGAGGCGGTGAGGTGACTCGTCTGGCCACGGCCGCCGCACCCTCCTCCCGGGACAGACCCAGCTCGGCCCACGTCAGGCCGCCCGGAGTGAGGTCGCCCGGCCGGACCGGCCCCGGATCGACCACCCGGATGTCGCCGACCCCGCCGGCCGCGAGCAGGGCGACGATCTGGGCGCCGACGCGACCGGCCCCGTAGACGCGGACCTTCGCCTCCCGCCGGCGTCGCAGCAGCTCGACGCCGCCCTCGGGGGTGTTGGAGGCGAGGTCGAGCGCGTCGAGGTCGGGCTTCAGCCGATCTCTCTCGGCGAGGGAGAGCTCGCGCAACGGCTCAGGGAACGGACCCGCGTCGTGGAGCGCGCCGCGAGTGGTGAGGTAGTCGAGCAGGGCTTGGGCGCAGGGCTCGTCGAGACCGGCGGCCGCCGCGTCACGCAGCACGCGGCGCAGATCGCGGGTGCCGTCGAGCCCCTCGATCCACTGGCGCACCGATCTGGTCAGGCCGGTCAGCGTGACCGCCCGGAGGGGGTGCACGCCGTACTGCAGGGTGTGCTCGTCGCGGAGGATTCGCCGGAGGGCTGGCTTCAGACGTGGCCTCATGGCCGGAAGGTTCGCACGTCCGACCAAGATCCCGAGCCCGTTCCGCCCCGCCTGTGGACAACGCCCGGCCGAGGTGCGCCACCCTGTGGACAACCCCGTGAGCCCGCCGTGGAAGGCATCGAGGGCGTTACGCTTCGCCGCATGAGCGAGCTCTTGGTCGACCGCAATGACGACGGAGTCGTCGTCCTCACCCTCAACCGCCCCGAACTCCGCAACGCCATGACCGACGCCATGACGGCCGAGTGGCGCGAGACCATGACCGCCCTGGCCGCCGACCGTGACCTCCGCTGCGTGGTCGTCACCGGCGCGGGCAGCGCGTTCTCCTCCGGCGGAGACCTGTCGTGGATCGGCGAGCGGGGTGCCGAGGCCGTGCCGCCGCTGCGCGACCGCATGCTCGCCTTCTACCGCACCTGGCTCATGATCGCCGAACTGGAGGTGCCCACTGTCGCCGCCGTCAACGGCCCCGCGGTCGGCGCCGGGCTCTGCGTGGCGCTGGCCTGCGACCTCGTGTACGCCGCCCACGACGCCAAACTGCTGGCCCCCTTCACCCGGCTCGGCCTTCACCCCGGCATGGCGGCCACCTACCTGCTGCCCAGAAGAGCCGGCACGTCACTGGCCCGCGAGATGCTCCTGACAGGTCGCATGCTGACCGGAACGGAAGCGGCAGATAAAGGCTTGGTAAATCAATCTTTCCCCAACAATGACCTCATCCCAGAGGTTTCGGCCATCGTTCAGAAGATCGCTCAGATGGGTCCAGTTGCCACAAGACTCACAAAGGTTGCCCTGAACCAAGAGCATCAAGACCTGGAAGCCGCCCTGAGGTGGGAATCCTTGGCCCAGCCCGTGACCATGGCATCGTCCGACCTGCTGGAGGGCCTGGCCGCGCATCGGGAAAGGCGCATGCCCAAATTCACCGGCTCTTAATCATCTGACCAGCAGAAACAACGTCCACCCTCTGTGGAATTTCGTCAGTCTCGGCTAACGTGCATATGTGCCCCCCGAGACAGTCGAGGTCCGTCGCAGTTCTCGTCGCCGGCGTACGGTCTCCGCCTACCGCGACGGCGACAAGACGATCGTGCTCCTGCCAGCCTGGCTGAGCGGCGAAGACGCGGATGAATGGGTGAGCCGGATGCTCGACCGGCTGGCCGCCAAGGAACAACGGAGAAGGCCGACCGACGAAGCCCTGCTCGAACGGGCGAGGGAACTGGCGGCGAGGTACCTCGACGGCGAGCCCGATCCGGTGAGCGTGCGATGGGTCGACAACCAGCAGCACCGCTGGGGCTCCTGCACCCCTGAGAACGGCACGATCAGGATCTCGACCCGGCTCAAGGGCCTGCCCGAGTGGGTCATCAACTACGTCATCATCCACGAGCTCGTACATCTGATCGTGCCGAGCCACGGGGCCAGGTTCTGGGCGCTGGTAGAACAGTATCCGAAGGCGGAGCGGGCGCGCGGGTTCCTCGAAGGATTCTCCGCGGCGGCCCACACGGCACCGGAGGAATGTTGACGCGCATCGTCGCCGTCCTGGTACACGACCACATGGCCCAGGCCGCGCCCCCCGGCGTCGACCCGCGGGAGTTCCTGGAAGCGGTGGCCGAGGACACCTACGAGTTGGTCGCCGGCTTGGAACTCGTCACCCCCGTGCTGATCACGTCCGTACCCGGCCTGGAAGAGATCGTCTGGCCCGGCACGGAGATCATCACGATCGAGCCCGGCGAGCCGCTGCGAGCCGTGCTCGGCCGTCTGCCCGGCGACCAGGCCGCGGTGATCGGCGCCGACGCGCCCGATCTGCCTCCGCTGCTGGTCGGCAAGCTGTTCAGGGAGCTGGGCCGGGCCGAGATCACGGTCTGCCCGGCAGAGGGCGGGGGAGCGGTGGCGCTGGCCTGTTCCCTCCCGCTCCCGGGCTGGGCCGATCCCGACCTTGATGATCCCGACGTCGTCGCCACGCTCCGCGCCCAGGCCCCGGGCCCGCGCCGGGTCGCCACCACCCCCGGCTGGCACCGCCTGCGCACGTTCGGCGACGTCGAACGCCTCGACCCCGGTCTCGAAGGCTGGGACAACACCCGCGCCCTGATCGCCGCCCGCTGAACGCCGTTCAGGGGACGGTGAGCTCGGCCAGCACGGCCCGGTGATCGGTGCCCGGCACGTCGCGCACGCTGACCTCCCTGACCCCCACCCGCTCGTCCACCAGCACGTGGTCGATGGTGATGATCGGCGGCACCCGCTTGTTGGCCGGCCACGTGGGGATCAGCCCCGCGCCCACCTGGTCGGCGGCGTCCTTGTACCCCCGTGACAGCAGCCTGCGCAGCGAGGCGTGGTCGAGCGAGGCGTTGAAGTCGCCGGCGAGGATCCGGACGGTCTCCCGGTCGGCGGAGGGCAGCGCGGACAGCGCCTCGTTCCAGTTGACCACGGCGGAGCCGAGCGGCGGGTAGGGGTGGACGTCCACGAACTCGATCGGCTTGCCGCCGGGCAGCGATACCATGGCGGCGGGCATCTTGTGCCCCACCGGGGGGACCAGGTCCCAGAGCGGCTGGAGCGGATGCCTGGAGTAGAGCCCGCTTCCGCCCGCGTCCCATTCGTCCTCGAGCATGCGGTGGGGCATGAGCTCCTTCAGGCCGGCCGCGTCCATCTCGGCCACGGCGCTCGGGGTCAGCTCCTGCGTGCTCAGCACGTCGGGCCGGAACTCGCGGACCAGGTCCACGATCACCTGTGGGTCGGCCCGGCCGAACAACATGTTGATGGTCATGACCTTGAACGGCCGGCCGGTCGTGGCCTCGGCCGTGCCCAGCGCGCGGGGCAGGACGCTGAACCCGAGCGCGGCCGTGGTGAGCAGCGCGACGGCCGTGGCGGCCTTCTTGCGTCCGACCGCGGCGATCAGGAGGGGGACCAGCGACCCGGCCGCCGCGTACGGCGTCGCCGTCATGATCTGCGTGGGCAGCGAACCTCGTTCCAGCCCGGCCACCCTGGCCACGGCCCAGGCCGCGAAGGGTGTCACAGCCAGCCAAGTCAGGACGTTTCCGGGCAACTTTCGCGGCTTGCGGCCAGGCGTCACAATCGTGCCGCCAACGGCAGAAGTCTCCACGAGGCCCCCCTTGGAACGTTGCGAAGGACTCTAGCCCAGCGAACGTGAGCGCGAGCCGAGCGCGGCGCGTCCGCGTGCGGCCAGCCGGCGCGTGGCCTCGTCGGACAACTCCGGGATCTCGTCGACCGGGAACCAGCGCAGGTCGAGCGACTCGTCGCTCATCACGGCCTCGGCGCCGGGAGGGGCCACGGCGGCGTACTCGACGTCGAGGTGCCAGCTGCGCGGCGGATGGCACCAGACCTCGTGCTTGTCCACGGCCAGCGGCCCGGGCAGCAGCTCAAGTCCGGCTATCCCGGACTCCTCGGTGGCCTCGCGCAGCGCCACCGCCTCCAGCGAATCGTCGAAGTCCTCGCAATGGCCGCCCATGGGCAGCCATTGCCCGGCCTTCGGATGCAGCGTGAGCAGCACCTGAGTGCCGTCGTGGCTGAGCACCGCCGTGGTCGCCGTCAGGTGGCCGGGCGCGCACGCGCGCCACATGGCGTCGTCGTACGCCCGCAGGTGCCCGAGGAACTCGACGCGCAACGCCTCCTCCTCGGGAGTCGGCGCGGTCCACGAGGACAGCACCGCCACCGCGTCGTCGTGCAGGGTCACCGGCCGCCGTCCTGGTCGCCGCTCTGGTCCCCGTCCTGGTCGCCGTCCGTGTCGCCGTTCGTCTTGTCGGGCCCGGCCTCGAAGTGGGAGATGTCCCAGGCCGCCTCGCCGCGTACGAACGCGTCGGGGTCGTCGAGGTCCTCGGCGGTCGGCATGAGGTCGGGGTGGCCCCACAGGGCGTCGCGCCCGTCGACCCCGCGCTCGCTCTCCAGCGCGCGCCACAACGCCGCGGCCTCGCGCAGCCGCCGGGGCCGCAGCTCCAGCCCGACCAGCGTGCCGAACGTCAGCTCCGCCGGCCCGCCGGTCGCCCGCCGCCTGCGTACGGTCTCGGCCAGGGCGACGGCCGAGGGCAGCTTGCCGTCGGCGGCCCGGTCGACCACGGTGGCGACCCACCCCTCGACCAGGGCGAGCATCGTCTCCAGGCGGGCCAGGGCGGCCTTCTGCCGCTCGGTCTCCTCGGGCTTCAGCAGCGCGCCGCCGCTGAACGCCTCCTGGATCGCCTCGGGGTTGTTGATGTCGAGGCCGCGGATCTGCTCCTCCAGCGCGGAGGTGTCCACGGTGATGCCCCTGGCGTATTCCTCGACGGCCCCGAGCAGGTGCGAGCGCAGCCACGGGACGTGCTGGAACAGCCTGTGGTGTGCGGCCTCGCGCAGCGCCAGGTAGAGCCTGATCTCGTCGGAGGGGATCTCCAGGCCCTCGCTGAAGGAGGCGATGCCCCCCGGCAGCAGCGCGGCGGTGTCGGACAGCGGCAGGCCGATGTCGGTCGTGCCGATCACCTCGCGGGCCAGCGAGCCGAGCGCCTGGCCGATCTGCTGGCCGACCATCATGCCGCCCATTTGCTTGAGCATGCCCATCAGCGGCCCGGCCATCTGCTGGGCCTCGGGAGGCAGCCCGGAGCCGCCCAGCGCGCCGCCCATGGTCTCGACCATGCGTTCGGCGATCGGTTCGCAAAGCTTCCGCCAAACCGGGACCGTGTTCTCGATCCACTCGGACCGGCTCCAGGCTTGCGGGTTGGACACGCCGCTCGGCAGCGTCGTCGCCTCGTTCAGCCACAGGTCGGCCAGGCTCAGCGCCTCGACGATCTGGCGGCGCTCGCCTTCCATGACGCTCGGATCGCCTTGGGCGACCACGGCGTGTCGTGCGATGTTCTTGGCCATGTCCCAGTTGACAGGGCCTGAACCCTGGGGCGCCGACAACATGTCGGCGAACTGGCGCATCGCCTGAGCCATCTGCTCAGGGTTGCCGAACATGGCGAACGGGTTCTCGTTAGGGTCGTTTTCGCGACCTGGCAGGTCAGTCACCGCTCTACCTCGTGCAGGATGGAGGAGTCCACATCCGCCACGTTAGTCGTCCTACGGCGGATCAGTGCAAAGTGAGGACCTGGTGCCTACCTCGAAACGCCCGCGCCAACCCGTCGTCGCCGTGACCGGCGCCGCCTCCGGCATCGGCCGCGAGTTGCTCGTGAGGCTCGCATCCACCGCGGATTTCCGCAGAGTGGTGGCCATCGACGAGGAGCGCGGCGACGTTCGGGAAGCCACGTGGAGAGTGCTCGACGTACGGGATCCGCTCTTGGCGAACCGGATCTCCGACATCGACGTCCTGGTCCATCTGGCCGGTGACTACGCCGTCGACTCCGACCCGGGGGAGCGGCGCGCGTACAACCTCAGAGCCGCGCAGACGGTGCTCACCGCCTGCGCCGCCGCCCGCGTGCGGCGGGTGATCCTGGTCACCAGCGCCATGGTGTACGGCGCCGCGCCCGACAACGAGGTGCCGCTCCCGGAGGACTCCCCGGTCGCCGCCGAGCCCGACACCGGCGTCGTGGGCGACTACCTGGAGATCGAGTCGCTGGTCCGCAGGTCCCTGCGCAGCCACCCGGGCCTGGAGGTCACGGTGCTGCGCCCGGCGGCGGTCGTCGGGCCGGGCGTCGACACGGTCATCACCCGGCACTTCGAGTCGCCGAGGCTGCTCACGGTCAAGGGCTGCAGCCCTCATTGGCAGTTCTGCCACCTCGACGACCTGATCTCGGCGCTGGAGCTGGCCGCCAAGGGCGCCGTCAGCGGAGTGGTGGCCGTGGGCTCCGACGGCTGGCTGGAGCAGGAGCAGGTCGAGGAGCTGTCCGGCATCCGCCGGTTCGAGCTGCCCGCCGGGCTCACGTTCGGCACCGCGCAGCGTCTCCACCGGCTCGGCATCACCCCCGCGCCCGCCACCGACCTGCACTACGTCGTCTACCCGTGGGTCGTCGACTGCTCGACGCTGCGCGAGGCAGGCTGGAAGCCCGCGTGGACCAACGAGGCGGCCTTCCAGCAGCTGCTCGAACTGCGCGAGAACCGGACCACCGTGGTCGGCCGGCGGCTGCCGGTCAAGGAGGCGACGCTCACCGCGGCCGGCGCCACCGTCGCCGTCATCGGCACCGCGGCGATCGTCCGTCAGGTACGCAAAAAGCGTCGTCAGTAGGAACGTGAGGTTAGGCTCTTTCCGTGGACGTCATCCGGTTGCTTGGCATTCGTGACACCCCGCTTTCCGTGGACGAGGTTCTGGCCGCGGTGGGAGACCACGCGGCGGGCGGCACCGCGATCTTCATCGGCACGGTGCGCGAACAGGACCACGGCAAACCTGTGACCCGGCTCTCCTACTCCGCCCACCCGTCGGCGGCCGACGAGCTGCGCCGCGTGGCCGAGAAGGTCGCGGCCGACTTCCCGGTCACCGCGATGGCCGCCGTCCACCGGGTCGGCGACCTCGGGCTCGGCGACACGGCAGTGATCGTCGCCGTGGCCTCGCCCCACCGCGACGAGGCGTTCAGGGCCTCGCGCAGGCTGATCGACGACCTCAAGGCTCAGGTCCCCATCTGGAAACACCAGGTGTTCGCCGATGGCGCGACCGAGTGGGTCGGCGCCTGCGAATAAGCTCACTACCATGTCACGACGCGTCCTCACCCTGCTGCTCGCGGGCTTCTTCGTGCTCGCGCTGGGCGTCGTGGGCGCGTTCAGGCCGGTCCCGTACGTCGTGCTGAGCCCCGGCCCGACCGAGAACACCATCGGCGACATCGACAAGAAGCCGGTGATCTCGATCAGCGGCAGGCAGACCTATCCCACCAGCGGCGCGCTGAGCCTGGTCACGGTGGCCTACCAGGGCGGCCCGGCCGCCCAGATCGACCTGCTGACCGCGTTGCGCGGCTGGATCGACCCGACCGTCGCGGTGGTCCCGCAGGAGACCATCTTCCCGCCCGGCCGCGACGCGAAGAAGGTCGACGAGGAGAACGCGGTCGAGATGACCAACTCCCAGGACTCCGCGAAGGCGGCCGCGCTCAACGAGCTGAAGATCCCCTATGAGCGGGTCGTCACGGTCCTGTCCACCGAACAGGGCAAGCCCGCCGACGGCAAGCTGCAGAAGGGCGACCAGATCAACTCGGTCGACGGCAAGCCGGCCACCGACTCCCAGTTCGTCGGCGACACGGTCAAGGCCCACAAGCCGGGCGAGACCGTGACCTTCAACGTGACCAGGGGCAGCCAGAAGCTCGACGTCTCCCTGCAGCCGATCGCCAGCAAGGACGGCAAACCCCTCGTCGGCGTGCTCATGCAGGAGAAGTTCAAGTTCCCCTTCGACGTCACGATCAACGTGGGCGACGTCGGCGGGCCGAGCGCCGGGCTGATGTTCTCGCTCGGCATACTCGACAAGCTGACCCCGGGCGAGATCACCGGCGGCAAGCGCATCGCCGGCACCGGCACCATCGACACCGAGGGCCAGGTGGGGCCCATCGGCGGCATCGCCCAGAAGATGGTGGGGGCCCGCGACTCGGGCGCGACCGTCTTCCTCACCCCCGCCGACAACTGCGCGGAGGCCATGAAAGCCGTGCCCGAGGGCCTGCGGCTGGTCAAGGCCGACACGTTGCACGACGCGGTGCTCGCGCTCGACGCGCTGCGCACCGGAAAGGGCATTGTGCCCGCTTGTGAGGCCGGATGAAACTTCCGGCGGGCGCCGTGCGTTAGCCGTACGGCTGGCGCTGCGGTGTAAGTTGCCAGACACGGACCGTTTCTTCATCACGACGAGGGGTTGGCCTTGAGCTTCCGGACCCCAGGAGCCGGCAGGGCGATGCGCCTGCCACGCCGGCCGCGGCTGCTTCTGCCTGTGGCCATCGCGCTGGTCGCGATTGTGGCCCTGTTTTTCCTCTTTTCTGGGATTTATACCGACTATCTGTGGTTTGACGCGACCAACTACACGTCGGTCTTCTCCGGGGTGCTGCTGACCGAGATCGTGCTGTTCCTCGTCGGAGCGGTGCTCATGGTCGGCATCGTGGGCGGCAACATGCTGCTGGCCTTCCGCACCCGGCCGATGTTCGGCCCCGCCGTGTTCGGCGGCGGCAGTGGAGCAGACCGCTATCGCATGGCGCTCGACCCCCACCGCAAGCTGATCTTCATCGTCGGCATGGGTCTGATCGCGCTCTTCTCCGGCTCCTCGCTCGCCGGGCAGTGGAAGACGTGGCTGGAGTTCGTCAACGGGGCGGCCTTCGGCAAGAAGGACGAGCAGTTCGGCATCGACATCTCGTTCTTCATGTTCGACTACCCGTTCATCAGGATGGTGCTGAACTTCCTGTTCACCGCCGTGATCATCTCGATCGTCCTGGCCACGATCACCCACTACCTCTACGGCGGATTCCGGCTCCAGTCGCCGGGCGTGCACGCCTCCAGAGCCGCGCGGATCCACCTTTCCGTGCTGCTGGGCGTGTTCGTCCTGCTCAAGGCCGTCGCCTACTACATCGACCGGTTCGGTCTGGTCTTCTCCGACCGCGGCTACGTGCACGGCGCGTCCTACACCGACATCAACGCCGTGCTCCCGGCCAAGAACATCCTCGCGATCATCGCGCTCATCTGCGCCGCGCTGTTCTTCGCCGGAGTCGTACGCCCCGGCGGCATGCTGCCCGGCGTCTCGTTCGGCCTGCTCGTGCTCTCGGCCATCCTGATCGGCGGCGTCTACCCGGCGCTGGTCGAGCAGTTCCAGGTCAAGCCCAACCAGCAGGGCAAGGAAGCCCTCTACATCGACCGGAACATCCAATCCACCCGATCAGCCTACGACGTGCAGAACGCCGAAGTGATCGACTACAACGCCCAGGCCGACCCCACCAAGGTCAGCGCCGGCGGCGACGAGTCGGTGACCGGCGTACGCCTGCTCGACCCGGCGCTGGTGTCGTCCACGTTCGAGCAGACGCAGCGCATCCGTGGCTTCTACGGCTTCCCCGACCAGCTCGACGTCGACCGCTATCCCGGCAAGGACGGCAAGCTGGTCGACCACGTGGTGGGCGTCCGCGAGCTGCTCGGCCCGCCCGCGCCCCAGAACAACTGGATCAACCGCGCGCTGGTCTACACCCACGGCTACGGCTTCGTCGCCGCGCCGGGCAACGAGGTTGACGCGGGCGGCCTGCCCGCCTACGACAGCAAGGACATGCCGGTCACCGGCGACCTCGCGGCCAGCACCGGCCTCAAGGAGCCGCGCGTCTACTTCGGCGAGAACCCCGGCTCCAGCGAGTACGTCATCGCCGGCGGCAACCCGAAGACCCCGCAGGAGCTCGACTACCCGGTCTCCGGCGGCCAGACCGGCCAGCAGAACACGACCTACACCGGCAAGGGCGGCGTGCCGATCGGCTCGGCCCTCAACCGGCTGGTCTACGCCGCCAAGTACGGCGAGATGAACATCCTGCTGTCGGGCGACGTCAACGAGAACTCCAAGATCCTCTACGTGCGCAACCCGCGGGAGCGGGTGGAGAAGGTCGCGCCGTTCCTGACCCTCGACGGCAACCCCTATCCGGCGATCGTCGACGGCCGCATCACCTGGATCATCGACGGGTACACGACCTCCAACGCCTACCCGTACTCGCAGAGCGAGAGCCTCGGGGACATGACCCGCGACCTGGCCACCGACCGCCGTGTGGTCGCCCAGCAGCCGCAGGACGAGATCAACTACATCCGCAACTCCGTCAAGGCCACGGTCGACGCCTACGACGGCACGGTCACGCTCTACGCCTGGGACGGCAACGACCCGGTGCTGAAGACGTGGTCCAACGCCTTCCCCGGCACGATCAAGCCCGCCGCGGAGATGAGCCCCGACCTCCAGGCGCACATCCGCTACCCGGAAGACCTGTTCAAGGTGCAGCGCTACATGTTGTCGCGCTACCACGTCACCAACGCGGCCGCCTTCTACAGCGCCCAGGACTTCTGGAACATCCCCAGCGACCCCTCGCAGGGCAACCAGTCGGTCAAGCAGCCGCCGTACTACCTGACGGCGACGATGCCCGACGAGTCCGAGCCGTCGTTCTCGCTGACCACGACGTTCGTCCCCCGTGAGGGCCCCAACCTGGCGGCGTTCATGGCGGCGGGCTCCACGGTGGGCAAGGACTACGGCAAGCTGCGCATCCTGCGCATGCCGTCCAACACCACGGTCCCCGGCCCCGGTCAGGCCCAGAACAACTTCCAGAACAAGTTCTCGGGTGAGCTGGGCCCCCTCGGCCTCGGCCAGGCCAACGTCAGGTACGGCAACCTGCTGACCCTGCCGTACGCGAGCGGTCTGATCTACATCGAGCCCGTCTACGTGCAGACCAAGGCCGGCACCGGCCAGGAGCCCTACCCGATCCTGCGGCGGGTGCTGGTGGCGTTCGGCAACAAGGTCGGCTCGGGCGACACGCTCGACCAGGCGCTGGAACAGGTCTTCGGCGGCGAGCAGCAACAGCCGAACACCCAGCCCGAGCAGACCACGCCCAACCAGGCCAACACCTCGGCGCTGAACACCGCCATCTCCGACGCCAAGAAGGCCTACGAGGACGCCCAGAAGGCCCTCCAGGCCAGCCCCCCGAACTGGGACGAGTACGGCAAGGCGCAGAAGCGGCTGGAGGAGGCGCTCAAGCAGATCGAGAGCGCCAACGTGAAGCCGACCGCGACCCCGTCGCCTTCGGCCTCCCCGTCGGCCTCCCCGTCGGCCTCCCCGTCGGCCTCACCGTCCGCCTCGCCGCCGGCCACGGCCACGCCGACCCCGACACCATCGGGTTCGCAACCGGGAGGCACGACGTAGCCCATTCAGTTTGCGCCCACCGCCCGTCGCCGATAGTCTTTAGAAGCAAGACAGCGACGCGGGGTGGAGCAGTTCGGTAGCTCGCTGGGCTCATAACCCAGAGGTCGCAGGTTCAAATCCTGCCCCCGCTACCAATATCCGAGGTCCTGGCCAACGGCCAGGGCCTCGTTGCTTTTCCGGAACCGGGATCTCTGGCCGGCCCGCCGCGAAATCCCCGGCCGGGTCGGAGCACTCCGGAGAGACGGTATAGTTAATAACGACACACCGACGCGGGGTGGAGCAGTTCGGTAGCTCGCTGGGCTCATAACCCAGAGGTCGCAGGTTCAAATCCTGTCCCCGCTACCAATCCAAAGTCCCTGGTCGCTCTACAGCGACCAGGGACTTCGTCGTTTCCGGAGTTGTTCCCGGAGAAGACCATCCCAAGTGCCGGACTCCGACCTTGTCGTACGCCGTCAGTGCTGATTACATGATTACATGACCGACAAAGACGTTCCGACCCTCTATGAGTGGGCGGGCGGCACCGAGGCGTTCGAACGACTCACCACGACGTTCTACCGGACCGTCGTCAAGGACGACCTGATCGGGCCGTTGTTCGCCCACATGGACCCCGACCATCCGAAATACGTGGCGATGTGGCTCAGCGAGGTCTTCGGCGGCCCTGACCGCTACACCCACGAACGCGGCGGATATTCCCACATGCTCGCCCACCACCTCGGCAGGGCGATCAGCGAGCCGCAGCGCCGCCGCTGGGTGAACCTCCTCATGGACGCCGCCGACGAGGTCGGCCTGCCCGACGACCCCGAGTTCAGGGCCGCGTTCGCCGGCTACATCGAGTGGGGCACCCGCCTGGCCGTGCACAACTCCCAGCCCGGCGCCACTCCGCCGCCGGAGGCCCCCGTCCCCCACTGGGGTTGGGGAGTCGCCCCGCCATACCAGCCGTAACCTGGAGGAATGGGAAGCACGTCGCGCGGACGGCTGCGGGTGTACCTGGGCGCCGCGCCTGGCGTCGGCAAGACGTACGCCATGCTCGGCGAGGCGCGCCGGGCCAAGGAGCGCGGCCGTGACGTGGTCGTGGGGCACGTCGAGACCCACGGCCGCGACCAGGTCGCCCGCCTGCTCGACGGCCTGGAGGTCGTGCCGGGACGCACTCTCGTCCACCGCGGCGCCACCTTCACCGAACCCGACGCCGACGCGATCATCGCCCGCCACCCCAAGACCGTGCTGATCGACGAGCTGGCCCACACCAACGCACCCGGCTCCCGCCACGCCAAACGCTGGCAGGACGTCCAGGACATCCTCGACGCCGGCATCGACGTCGTCTCCACGCTCAACATCCAGCACCTGGAGTCCCTGCGCGACGTGGTCGAGCAGATCACCGGCCTGCCGCAGCGCGAGACCGTGCCCGACGACTTCGTACGGCGCTCCGACCGGCTCGAACTCGTCGATATGTCACCCGAGGCCCTGCGCCGCCGCCTCGCCCACGGCAACGTCTACCCGCCCGAACGCGTCGACGCCGCCCTCGCCAACTACTTCCGCGTCGGCAACCTGTCCGCTCTGCGGGAGCTCGCCCTGCTCTGGGTGGCGGACAGGGTGGATCGGCAACTCACCGCGTACCGGGCCGACCACGACATCGCGCGTACCTGGGAGGCCCGCGAGCGCGTGGTCGTCGCCCTGACCGGCGGCCCGGAGGGCGACACCCTCGTACGCCGCGCAGCCCGCATCGCCGCCAGGACCAAGGGCGCCGACCTCCTCGCCGTGCACGTCACCCGCGCCGACGGCCTGTCCACCTCGGGCGACCCCGCCAACCTGGTACGCCAGCGCAAGCTCGTCGAGGACCTCGGCGGCACCTACCACCAGGTCGTCGGCGACGACATCCCGCGCTCGCTGATCGAGTTCGCCCACGGCGTGAATGCCTCCCAGCTCGTCCTCGGCGCCTCCCGGCGCGGACGGCTCGCGCCGCTGTTCGGCCGCGGCGTGGGCATGACGACGACGGCGCTGTCCGGCTCGATCGACGTGCACATGGTCACGCACGAGGCCACCAGGAAAGGCTCCGGCCGGCCGCAGTCCGGAGGCGCGCTGACCCGTACGCGAAGGTTGTCCGGCTGGGCGCTGACCCTGCTCGCCATGCCGTCGCTCACCGCCGTGATCGCGCCGCTGAACCTGAGCCTGCCCAGCGAGATCCTGCTCTTCCTGCTGCTGGTCGTCGGCGTCGCGCTGGCGGGCGGGATGTGGCCGGCGCTCACGGCGGCGGTGCTGGCGTTCGGCCTGCTCAACTGGTTCTTCACACCGCCGGTCCACACCCTGACCATCTCCGAGCCGGAGAACGTGCTGGCGCTGGCGATCTTCGTCCTGGTCGCGGCCATGGTCAGCACGGTCGTGGACCTCGCCGCCCGGCGCAGCAGGGAGGCGGTTCGCTCAAGGGCCGACGCCGAGGTGCTCTCCACGCTGGCGGGGCACGTACTGCGCGGGGAGTCGGCGCTGGCCTCGCTGCTCGGACGGTTGCGCGAGACGTTCGGGCTGACCGCCGTGACCCTGCTCGAACGCGAGGACCCGTCCGGTGAGTGGCGAATCGTCGCCACGTCCGGCGGCCCGCCGATCACCAGCCCCGGCGCAACCGATGGCGGCAGCGACGTCGTCGCCATCGACGACCGGCTCGTGCTCGCGACCCGCGGCCGGGTGCTCGACGCCAGCGACCGGCGCGTTCTGGAGGCGTTCGCCGCGGAGGCCGCCGTCGCCCTGCGCCAGGAACGCCTGCGCGAGGCGGCCGAGCGCGCCGAACCCCTCGCCGAGGCCGACCGCATGCGCACCGCGCTGCTCGCCGCCGTCGGCCACGACCTGCGCACCCCCCTGGCCTCGGCCATGGCCTCCGTGGAGAGCCTGCGCAACACCGACATCGCCTGGTCGGCCGACGACCGCGCCGAACTGCTGGCCACCGCCGACGAGTCCCTGATCAAACTGAACCGCCTGGTCTCGAACCTGCTCGACATGAGCCGCCTCCAGGCCGGCGTCCTGGGCGTCACCCTGCGGCCCGTCGCCGTGGAGGACGTGCTGCCCCGCGCGATCGACGACCTCGGCCCACTGCGCGACCGCGTCGAGGGCGACCTCCCCGCCGACCTCCCGGAGTTCCAGGCCGACCCGGCGCTGCTCGAACGCGTCCTGGTCAACCTGATGACGAACGCCGTCCGCTACAGCCCCGACGGCGAGCCGGTGCTCGTCACCGCGAGCTGGCACGGCGAACACGTCGAGATGCGCATCGTGGACAGGGGCCCAGGAATCCCCCCGGAGGCACATGAAAGGGTGTTCCTGCCCTTCCAACGGCTCGGCGACCGCGACAACCACACCGGCGTGGGCCTCGGCCTCGCGCTCTCGCGCGGTCTCACCGAGGCGATGGGCGGCACGCTGCTCCTTGAGGACACGCCCGGAGGAGGGCTCACCATGACCGTCTCGCTGAGGAGGGCCCCGTGACCCGCGTGCTCGTCGTCGACGATGAGCCCCAGATCCTGCGTGCCCTGCGCATCAACCTGGCGGCCAGGCACTACGAGGTCGCGGTCGCCCCCGACGGCGCCTCGGCGTTGCGCCAGGCCGCCGACTGGCATCCCGACCTGGTCGTCCTCGACCTGGGCCTGCCCGATCTCGACGGTGTGGAGGTCATCCAGGGACTGCGGGGTTGGACGAAGGTGCCGATCATCGTGTTGTCGGGGCGTACCGACAGCATGGACAAGGTGGACGCGCTCGACGCCGGCGCCGACGACTACGTCACCAAGCCGTTCGGCATCGACGAGCTGCTGGCCCGCATCCGCGCGGTGACCCGCCGCACGAACCAGCACGAGGAGGAGCCCGCGACGGTGCGGCTGGGCGACCACGTGATCGACCTCGCGGGCAAGACGATCTCAGGCGGGGTACGGCTGACGCCGACGGAATGGCACTTCCTGGAGATCCTGCTTCGCAATCCCGGCAAACTGATCAGCCAGCGGCAGTTGCTGACCGAGGTGTGGGGGGTCAGCTACCTCAAGGAGACCCACTACCTGCGCCAGTACATGGCCCAACTGCGCCGCAAGCTCGAACGCGACCCGGCCCACCCGGTGCACCTGCTGACCGAACCCGGCATGGGGTACCGGTTTCAGCCCTCCTGATCCCGGACCATGACGATCGCCTTCAACACGGCCCACCCGAACAGCAGGACCCCGAAGAGCACCTGAGCGACGCGCACCCACATCGAAGACGTCTGGTCCGCATAGATCACAACACCGATCCACATCAGACCAAATATCCCGACCAGGATGATTGCCGACCAGTTCAGCCCCCGTTGCCACATACGCGCAGTCTTACAGCCGGGTGCCCAAGGCCGGGTATGGCCACAGTCGTCATCAGGTCGAACCCTCGACACACCTGCCCCCCATCAGCCGGAGGGCGGGGGGAGGATCAGCGGGGGAGTGTCCGGTGCGCGCCGACGCACCGCCGCAGGCGCATGCCGCGCATCCGCACGACCGGCTGCGGTTGCTGCTGCTCCTCCTGAAGGCAGGCGTGCAGCGCCTCAGCCGTACGGGCGTCGGACAGGATGCGCTGCACGGCCTCCGCGTCCTCGGGCAACTGGCCGCGCTCGGCCAGTTCGTGCGTGACGAACGCGAGCGGGTCGGCCGCGCCTGCCATGTCCGCCGCCACCGTCGCCCGCGCCGCGGTGAGCAACCGCAGGTAATGGGTACGCAGGACGGCCTCGCGTATGCGTGCGTGTTCGAGGTCGTCGGTCAGCGTCCGGGCGACTCGCAGGAGGTCTCCCGCATGGGTCGCCGGATCGGCGAGGAAGGCACGGATGTCGTCGAACTCCGAGCGGGTCATGGCGGACACCTCCGAGAGCGCAGTCTGCTCGTGGCTACCTTCGTACCGAGGCACGATTGCGGATGACTTGCTGACGGCTTGACTGCGGGTGTCGTACAGGGGGACATGGCCAGGGTTTGAAGATCTTGTGGCCAGGGGAGGACCTCACGATTACCTGTGTGGCGCGAAGTGGGTGCGGGAGACTGCTAGAGTTGCTTCGCGCAGGGCGGCCGAGAGGTTCGAAAGAGCCTCCGGAGAACCCGGCAAATCCCACTACTTTTGGTTCATCCCGGACGGTACAAAGCTGTCTGAACGAACTGGTAAGTTAGAGGGGTTGTCCCGGAAGCGGGGCGCGACTTAATTCCAGCAGGTCGAGCAAGTCCGGTCAATTTGACAGAGACTTGAACGGCTGAAAGAATTAAGACACAACGA
>NZ_BMRC01000027.1 GCF_014648435.1 Nonomuraea spiralis | reverse complement strand
CGTGAGTGGGTAAGGCTCCCGGTAGACGACCGGGTTGATAGGCCGGAGGTGGAAGCACAGTAATGTGTGGAGCTGACCGGTACTAATAGGCCGAGGACTTGACCACAAAGCATATTGCTTTGGTGTGTGCTGCGCTCTGTTACTCTTCGCCGGGTCCGGAGCTGCGCCACACCAAGGAAATTCTTGCCCGCGTCCACTATGCAATTCTGAAACAGCAAGCGGCACACGCTTGACAGTTTCATAGAGTTACGGCGGTTATGGCGGGAAGGAAACACCCGGTTACATTCCGAACCCGGAAGTTAAGCTTCTCTGCGCCGATGGTACTGCACTCGGGAGGGTGTGGGAGAGTAGGTCACCGCCGGACAATCTTTCAAAGAAGGCCCCGCACGGCTAGGTGTGGGGCCTTCTTTGCGTTGGCATGCCGGCCCTCCCGGTGCTGGTCGTGCGCGTCCTAGGGGTAAGACGTTTCAGGCAGTTGCGGCCTGGCGGTCGCTCGGGTGTGAGCGTCCTCTTGCAAGCTTCGGTGTGTTTGGCATTGTCGTTTCGTCTAGCGACGTGAATGGCCGGCCAATCGTCCGGAGGGTGCAACATCATGTCTTCCTCGAAATGCAGCCAAGTGCTCTTCCCGGTAAGTCGTTCGCGAAATCGCGTGCCAAATTCTTGGGCGAGAGTGGTGCGGTGGCGGGTGAGGTTGTTGACCAGGTTCTCGCTGGCCGGAAGGTTTGTGTGGAGGTCTGGTGGGCTCGTGAACGTTCGGGGGCTTGCTAGGCTGGGGGTACCGGGCCACCTCCACGGGTGGCCTTCGTCGTGTAAGGCCCGAGGGCGGGCAGCGACCAGCCACGGTGGACCGCCGTTGTGAGTCCGCTGAGTGAGCCAAGGAAATGGACCAGAAGTGAACAGAGATAACGGATCGGACGGCGGACAGCGCGGGCGCGGCGACTACGGGGACAGGCGCTCCGGCGGCGACAGGACTGGGGGATACGGCTCTCGCGGGCGTGATTCCGGTGGCGATCGTCCGTTCCGTTCCGAGGGCCGGCCGCGTCCGTACAACCGCGAGGACAGTGCGCCCCGAGGCGGAGAGGGCTCGCGCGGCGAGCGCGGGCCGCGTCGTGAGGGTGGTTCCCGGGACGAGGGCCGCCCCTACCGCGACCGGGATGACCGCGGGCCGCGCCGCGAGGGCGGTTACGGCGAGCGCCGTGAGGGCGGCTACGGTGACCGCCGTGAGGGCGGCTACGGTGACCGCCGCGAGGGCGGCGGGGGTTACGGCGAGCGTCGCGAGAGCCGGTACGGCGATCGCGGGCCGCGTAGAGAAGGTTTTGATCGTGGTCCGCGCCGTGAGGGTGACGACCGCGGGCCGCGTCGTGAGGGTGACGAGCGTCGTCCTTACCAGGACCGCGGGCCTCGGCGTGAGGGTGGCGGTTACGGTGACCGCGGGCCGCGCCGCGAAGGGTACGACCGTGGCCCGCGCAGGGAGGGCTTCGACCGTGGCCCCCGTCGTGAGGGTGACGAGCGTCGTCCTTACCAGGACCGCGGGCCTCGGCGAGAGGGCGGCGGTTACGGTGACCGCGGGCCGCGCCGTGAAGGTGACGACCGTGGTCCCCGTCGGGAAGGCTTCGATCGCGGTCCTCGTCGTGAGGGCTTCGATCGCGGGCCGCGCCGTGAAGGTGACGACCGTGGCCCGCGCCGCGAGGGCTTCGATCGCGGGCCGCGCCGCGAGGGCTTCGATCGCGGCCCGCGCCGCGAGGGCTTCGATCGCGGCCCGCGTCGCGAGGGTGACGATCGTGGTCCGCGTCGTGAGGGCTTTGACCGTGGCCCTCGTAGGGAGGGCTTCGATCGCGGTCCTCGTCGTGAAGGTGACGACCGTGGTCCGCGCCGTGAGGGCTTCGATCGCGGCCCGCGTCGCGAGGGCGGTGGTTACGGGGAGCGCCGTGACGACCGTTTCGGCGACCGTGGTCCGCGCCGGGAAGGCTCCGACCGGGGCCCGCGCGGTGAGGGTTTCGACCGCGGTCCTCGTAGGGAGGGCTTTGACCGTGGCCCGCGTCGCGAGGGGGGACCGCGCCGAGAGGGCGGTTTCCGTGACGACCGTGGCCCGCGTCGCGAGGGCTTTGACCGTGGTCCGCGCAGGGAGGGCTTCGACCGTGGCCCGCGTCGCGACGACTCCTACGGGCCTCGTCGTGAGGGCGGTTACCGCGAGTCGCGTCCGTTCTCGCGTGATGACCGTGGGGAGCGTCCGGGCGGGGGCGCCCGTGCCAGGTACGGCCGGGACGACCGCGAGTCCGAGGCTCCGCAGCGCGAGAGGCTGCCCGAGGTGGCGCCGGACATCACTGCGGAGGAGCTCGACAAGGAAGTACGTGAGGAGCTGCGTTCCCTGCCGGGAGACCTCTCCGACCTGGTCGGCAGGCACCTGGTAGCCGCGGAGCGTGCCCTGGAGGAGGACGATCCCGACAAGGCGCACGAACACACCAAGGTGGCGCGCCGGTTCGCCGCGCGCATCGGTGTCGTACGTGAGGCCGCGGGCATCGTCGCCTATCGGGCTGGACACTTCTCCGAGGCGCTCAGCGATCTGCGCGCCGCCAGGAGGATGACAGGGTCGGAGGCGTACCTGCCGGTCATGGCCGACTGCGAGCGCGGTCTGGGCCGTCCGGAGCGGGCCATCGATCTCGTACGTTCGCCGGAGGCGGAGCGCCTCGACCGGGCCGGACGCATCGAGCTGACCATCGTCGAGTCGGGCGCCCGGCGTGACCTCGGCCAGCAGGACGCGGCCGTGATCACCCTCCAGCGCCTGCCCGAGCTGCGCGACCCGCAGCCCAAGCCGTGGTCGGCGCGGCTCGCGTTCGCTTATGCGGACGCGCTGGCCGACGCCGGTCACCAGGAGGCGGCGACCGACTGGTTCGCGCGGGCGATGGCCTTCGACGAGGACGGCGAGACGGAAGCTGCCGAGCGGTATGCCGAGCTGACCGGGGCCGTCATCGAGGACGTCGAGGAGGACTTCGACGAGGAGGACGATTTCGACGACGCCGGCGTCGCCGAGGAGGGCAACCTGGCTGAGGAGGAGGAAGAGGACGCCGAGGCCCTGGCCGAAGCGGGCGACCTCCTGAGCGCCGAGCCTGAGCCTCAGACGGAGGCCGAGGCTCCGGCTGAGGCTGAAGATTCGGCTGAGGCTGAAGATTCGCTGGACGAGGATGCCGTCCAGGAGGAGGAGCCGGCGGAGGCCGAAGCCGAGGCCGAAGCCGAGGCTGAGATTCCGGGGATCACGCCGGCGTTCATCGAGCCGAACTTCGGTGACGTGCTGGACGACGAGACGGACGAATCCGCTCAGGACCAGCCGAAGAAGAAGGACGACTAGGTGTTGCTGCTCCGCCGTACCCCTGCTGGTTTGGGGTGCGGCGGAGCTTTTGTCATGTCTGGGGTCTGGTCAGTCGGTTGTGCGGGTCGTCATCGTTCGACGCGGTTGAGCCAGTGGAGGATTCCCGCGACGTTGGAAGGCGCGCCACTCAGCAGTTCGAACTGCTCGGCCGTCGCGTCGTCCGACTGCAGGGCGACGTAGCGTTCCTTGGTGCGGTCGGCGACCATCGCGACCGCGTGGTCGAGGTCCAGGCCCTCTGAGTGTGCCTGGCGGGTGAAATCCACCCAGACGCGGAGCTCTTCTGCGGATCGCTCAAGCGTCTCCTGTACGGCGCCGACCGGGCCGTAATGGCTGAACAGCAACCGTTGCGGGCCAAGTGCCTTGAACAGTGCGATCGAGTCGAGTGCCGTCTTGAGGTCGAAGTCCGGCGGCGGTGTGGCGGGGCGCAGGTCGCCGGTCTGCGGCAGGTACACGCCCGCGGCGTCGCCGACGTACAGGTCCCCGGTGGCGGAATCGATCAGGCCGACGTGGTGCTTGGCGTGACCGGGCGAGTAGTGGCTGCTCAGCGTACGGCCGTTGCCCAGGTCGATGGCTCCGGTGTCGCCCAGGGCGACGATGCGCTCGGCTTCGGTGGGGGACAGTTCGCCGAAGAGGGTGTCGAGCTGGTCGCCCCAGACCATTCGGGCGCTCGCCATGAGACGTGACGGGTCTGCCAGATGGCGCGCACCCTTCTCATGTACGACGACCTGCGCCGAGGGGAAGAACCTCGCGATGTCGCCCACACCGCCCGCATGATCCAGGTGGATATGGGTCACGACCACGGTCGCCAGGTCGTCGGGGCCGACGCCGAGCGAGGCGAGCGCGTCGCGTACGACAGGCGCCGAAGTCGAGGTGCCCGTCTCCACCAGGCACGGCCGGTCCCCCAGGATCAGGTAGCCGGCGGTGATGCCCGAGTATCCGGCCATCTTGGTGTCGATCTCATAGACGTCGCCGCCTAGTGCGGTGATGTTGTCCACAGGCACTCCCGCGCGTACATCCGTCATCCCCAGAACGACGTTCGTATCGATCCGGGCTTCCCCTCATCGTAGAGAGTGATCTCCACCGGAACACAAACGGGAGGACGACAATGGATCGGAACGAGGTCGTGCTGGTGGGGCGGCTGTCCGCGGCTGTCGAGGAATACGAGATGCCGAGCGGCGACACGGCCACGAAATGGCGTGTCATCGTACGCCGCCGCCGGAGGCACAGGCGAGGCCCGGCCCTCACCGACAGCATCCCGTGCGTCACCTTCGATCCCGAAGTGGCGGAGATCGTACGAGGTCTCATGCCTCGCGACTTCATCGAGGTCACGGGTGCGTTCCGCTGCCGCGTCTTCGGTCCGGCCGCAGCCAAGACCTTCCGGTACGAGGTGGAGGTGAGCACCGTAACCCCGGTCGAGGGCGCCATGTCCGAGCCGTCCGAGGAGGCGGTTCCGAGCCGGGGGCCGCGCAAGGTGGCTCAGTTGGCTGCGGCGGGGTGAGTTCGCTCACGGCGCCGGCGCTGTCGTCGGCGAGGGTGTTCTGAGCTGTCTCAGGGGACGTGGGCCTGAGCGAGGTGGGTTGCTCACGTCCCCGCGCTGACAGAGGACGGAGGGCGTGAACTCGCTCGGGCCCTCCCCGCGGGTGCTGCGGCATGCGTGGGGAGGGGCCGGTGAGATGGCTCGCCTCTGTGAGGGCAGGGAGGGCGGGGCGGGCAGGCGCTGCGGAGCGGGACGGAGGCGGGAGCGGGGCTGGGGTGCGGGTCAGAAGTGTGGGTCAGGGGTGTGGGTCAGTCGATGGCGAAGGTGCGTAGGACGAGGCCGGTTCGTGGCTTCGGGCCGAAGGAGGTGGACTTGCGGGGCACTCGTTCGCCGCCTGCGGCGACCGCGAGGACGTCGTCGACCTTCAGCGGCTTGAGGATGACCGCTGTGCCGCCCGTACGGATCGCGAGCCGCAGTGCCGCCTCGGTGTCATGGTGGACGATGCGTACGGCCTGGTCGTCGTCCCTCATGCCCCACACCTTCGGCAGGATGAACTCCGTGAGGATGGAGGTGTTCAGCGAGTTCCAGCGGTCCGAATGTCGATCGGGCATCGCCAGGTTGAGCTGCACCGGGTCGGGATCGGTGAGCAGGTGGGCGCCGCCTTCTCCAGCGAGCAGGAAGGCGGGTTCGGCGGTGTTCTCAAGCGCCTCCAGGCCCTGCGCCAGGTCGTCGTAGTCGTGGACCTGCCACGAGCCCCTGGCTCTGGCTGTGGCCTCGGTCAGGGGGAGACCGGGGATCACGCGGTGGATGGCCTTGAGGTCCGGAGGGTAGGCGGCGGAGTCGACGATCAGGGCCAGGCCGAAGTCCCACGGGCCCAGCGCCTGGCGGGAGGCGTTCGCCGTGGGCTGGTCGGGGGAGGCCGGCTCATCTGACGGATGAGCCAGGTGCTCGGTCAGCTCGTGGCGGATCGAGGTGACTGGGCTGGGAGAAGGGCTTACGGGGCGTTCTGAGGGGGTGGCGGGTTCGTCCGGCGGCGTGGGGGGCTTGTTGTAGTGCTGGTCTGGGGAGGTCGAGGGCTCGGTTGACGGCTCGCGCAGAGGTTCGTTCTGGGCGGTTCCGTCGCGCAGGGCTTGGCGGGCAGCGTGTTCCTGGCGCTGGAGGACGCGGTAGGTCGCGTATCGGTGGTGGCCGTCGGCGATGAGGGCTTGGCGGTTGCGGAGGTCGGCGTTGATGGCGGCGATCTCGGCCTGGTCGGTGATCGCCCAGAGCCGGTGGGTGAGGCCGTCCTCGGTTCCGGCCGCGATGAGAGGCGGTCGCTTGCCGGCCACCTCGTCCACCAGGCGGGTGGCACTGCCGTGCTCGCCGTTGTAGAGGAGGAAGATGGGTTCGAGGTTGGCTTCGGTGGTGCTCATGAGGGCCAGCCGGTCGGCGATGGGGCCGGGCATGACGTCTTCGTGGGGAAGGATGACCCGCTGGGTGGGGTCGATCAGGCCGACGTCGCCGATCAGGCCGCGCTGAAGGACGTGAGGGCCGCTCTGTTCGTACACGTACAAGGCGGGGGTGTCGTCGGCGACCAGGACGCCGGCGTCCAGCCAGGCCCTCAGCGTGTCCCTGGCCTCGGCGTACCGGGCTTCGAGTGGTACGTCGGTCCGGTGGTCGAGCTTGAGCGGGGTTCCGGCTGGGCGACCGGGGGCGCTGCCGTCAGCGGAGGGTGTCGCTCCGGGGTTGCAGGGAAGGATGAGGCGGACGACGTTGTTCGGGTGCAAGGCGAGGAGGGATTCGACGTCCGCGTCGCTGATCAGGTCGTACGGTGGGGAGGTCACCTTGGCGGGATCTTCGACAGCGAAACGTACGCCTCGGAAGGGCCGTAGCACCAGCCCGTCCGGCACCGGCAGTTCAGGAATCCCCATACCGGGCATGCTCCCATAAATGCTTGCGCCTTCCGGAAGTTGCCCCAATCGTTCCCTGCCGCGCCCCTCCGCGGCGACGTGGCAGCGTGGTTCGTCGTCCAGCGATGAAGGAGTCCTCACGCATGGTTCAGGGCGGAAATGGTCACGATGAGTCCTTGGGCGGCGCTCCCGGGGGCGGCGTTTACGACTGGTACCAGCGTGGTGTGAAGCTGCTGAAGGAGGGGAGCCCGGCGGCTGCGGCGGCGTTGCTGGAGCGGGCGGCTGCGGCTGAACCCCAGTCGCGCAGCATCCTTGAGGCTCTGGCACGGGCGCAGTTCAACTCCCGCCAGTACGCGGAGGCCGCGGCCAGCTTTCGGCAGATCGTGGATGCGAACCCGGCTGAGGATTATGCCTACTTCGGGCTCGGGTTGTCGTTGTGGCGTACCGGTGATCTGGAAGGGGCTCAGGAGCCGCTTGCCATCGCGGTGGCCATGCGGCCGGATGAGCGGCATTATGTGTCGGCTTTGAAGAGTGTTCGTGCGACGCTGAGGGCTCGTCGGGAGATGTAGGTGTTGTAGGCCGGGGGCGGGCGCTTGGCGGTCCGGGCGATCGTGACGCGGGAAGGTCTGCGAGGGCCGCCGAGTGATCAGGTGATGTCCGTGACACAACTGCCTTGGATCGAGACAGGGCTGTCCGTCGTTGTTGGCGGCTGTCGGTTGTCGTGATGCTCAGGAGGATACCGTCGCGATCGCTCGGGGCTTGGGGGACTAGTTCCCGGCCGTGGCGGAAGTGTTCGTTGTGGTGGGGCGGTCATTCAGGGGCCAGAGCGCGTCCTTTTCAGGGGGCATTGCGCATGCGAGGCAAGGGGTGGCTGGTGGTGACGGCTGGATCATGACCGATGGCTCGAACGCGAAGAAGGTCGTCTGCGGTCGTTGTCACGTGAGCTGAGGGCCGGATGCTGCTGTCGGGATCCTTCTTACTCTCCTGTCTTGTATGAGGGGGCCGGATTCGAGCTCGGTGCCTTCTGGAGAGGTGGCCGTGGGGGCGGTGCTGCGGGAGAGGCTGCGGTGAGAAGGGTCAGGTGTGGCGGTCGGTGTTGGTGAGGATGGCGGTTCGTAGGTAGGCGGCGAGGCCGGAGGAGGTGCGGTCGAAGGCGGCGGTGAAGCGGGGGTCGGAGACGTACAGGTCGGCCAGGCCGCGGTGGATCTCGTACGTGCAGTCGTAGAACCAGCGGGAGATGTGGGCGCGGTGTTCTTCGGCCAGGTCCATCGCATGGTCGCTGTCGGCGGGGATACCGGCGTCCATGGCGTCGGAGAGGCGGGCCGAGAGGGCGGACGTTTCCGCCTTGTACCGCTGCCAATCGTCCTTCGTGTACGACGACGTGCGGCGCGCGGATTCGGCCCAGGCCTGCGTGCCGCCCCAGCGTTCCTCGGCCTCCGCCGCGTTTGCGTCATGGGCGAAGTCGCCGAAGACTTCTGCGTGTTCCTCGGCTGTGAGGTTGAGCTTGCCGGACATGGTCGTCCTTTCGGTCGGCAGAGGAAGAGGTTTCCCGCCTTCGGGTGCGAGGGCGATCTGTGGCGGGGTACGAACGCGACGCTAAAGTCTCACGCGGCGTGAGAGTCAACGGGAAGAGGCGCTGTGCTGATTGACGGCTATGACACCCTGCTGCTCGACCTTGACGGCGTGGTCTACCTCGGACGTCATGCGGTGCCCGGGGCCAGGCAGGCGCTGGAGGAGGCGCAGGGCAAGGGGATACGGCTCGCGTACGTGACCAACAACGCCTCGCGAACGCCGGCCGCCATCGCCGCCCACCTGCGGGATCTCGGCGTTCCGGCTACGGCGGCCGATGTCGTGACCTCGGCGCAGGCGGCCGCGCGGCTGGTCGCCGAGCGGGTGGCTCCGGGCGCCGCCGTGCTGGTCGTGGGCGGGTCGGGGCTGCGGATGGCCGTACGGGACCGGGGGCTCAGGCCGGTGTCCACCGCGACCGAGTCGCCTGTCGCGGTGGTTCAGGGGATCGCCCCCGGCTTGTCGTACGGGCTGCTGTCGGAGGGGGCGCTGGCCGTACGGCAGGGGGCGTTGTTCGTGGCGTCCAACGGTGACAGCACCATGCCGACCGGGCGGGGCGAACTGCCGGGAAACGGGGCGATGGTCCGGGTCATCGCCGCTGCCACCGGGGTTGAGCCGGTTTACGCGGGCAAGCCGGACCCGCCGTTGCACCGGGAGTCGATGATCCGTACGGGTGCTCGGAGGCCGCTGGTCGTGGGGGATCGGCTGGACACTGACATCGAGGGGGCGTCCAACGCGGGGGTGGAGAGCCTGCTGGTGCTCACCGGGGTGGCCACGCCGCTCGACGTGCTGACCGCCGCATCCCGGCATCGGCCCACGTACCTCGCCGAGGACCTCGGCGCGCTGCTCCAGCCCTATCCCGAAGTGCGAGAGGGGGCCTGCGGAGGGTGGCGGGCCACGTGGCGGGACGGCGTGCTGCGGCTCGAAGGGGAAGGCGCCCGGATCGACGGGCTGCGCGCGGCCTGCGACGCCGCCTGGACGGCCGCGGGAGAGGGGCAGGTCGAGGAGGATGCGGTCAAGGAGGTTCTGGAGCGCATCGGGTGAACGCTGCCGGGTGTCTGCGGCGTCGAGCGAAGGCTTCCGAGCGTCGGCGGCATCGGGTGAACGCTTCCGGGCCTCTGCGGCATCGGGTAAGGCTTCCGGGTGTCAGCGGCGTCGGGTAGAGGCTTCCGGGCCTCTGCGGCGTCGAGTGAACGCTTCGGGGTTGTCTGCGGTATCGGGCGAAGCCACAGGGCGGTGCTCTGTGGGCAGGGTTCTCCGGGCATCGATGTTCGGGGGTGGATGAGCGGTGCCGGGTGAAGGTTGCCGGGGAGCCGCTGTGATGAGAGACGATGCAGGGCAGGTTGAGGGGTCTCTTCGCACCGCCCGAGCACTTCCGGAGTAGTTCGTCGGCCATTTCGCCAGTAGGCCGACGACTGTGGCGGCGTGCGGCTTCAGCGTCGGCTGCCGGCAGCATGCGAGAGACGGCTCGTCTCGCCTTCGGGCTCTCTTCTGCCGTTCAGCAGATCGTGGCCTTCACGTACCGGCGTACGTCGGGCCTGCGCATACATGCGGCGTGGCGTGGACGGCGTCCTGATCATCTGCCCTCTGGGGGCGGGCAGACGCGGGAGGAATCGTGAGGGGCGGTGGCCTTGGCGAGCCGGTCGGTGTTGGTGGCCGGCTCAAGTGTTCGCTCGTCGCCTAATGGTTAATGAAGGCATTAAATGGCTCGGGACGTCCGGCCCTCAGATCAGCTTGCGCAGGCGCAGCAGGTCGCCGAAGCTCGCGTCGATCTTCACCCGGCCCCCGAGCAGGGCACGGGCCAGGTCCAGCTCGCCGTCGACCAGCGCGATCAGGTCGTCGCTGACAATAGTGATCTTGACGTCGGCCGGCCTGCCGTCCGCGGGCGGATCCTCGGTGAACGGGTCGAGCCCCCCGTGGTGCAGCCGCCCGTAGAAGATCACGTCGAGGTCGGACACCCGGGCGCTGACCGTGCGCTCGACCACGTGTTTGGCACGATCCTCCGAGCCGATCTCGTCGAACTGGGCGACGAGCCTGGCGAGTGCCGCCCGGCACTCCTCGACGCTTGCCATGTTGGGCATCCTTTCTTTCCCTTTGCGGTCGGTAGCGTTCCACATCACTAGCACCCCCGTATGAGCTTCAACGTGTGACACGCCTGCCAAGGTCCCGGGCGCTCGCCCGAGGCGTTACGGTCGAGTCATGACTGAGCTGCCGGAGGAGACCGGTGACGAGCGGGTCGACGCCATCGTGGCCGATCTCGGTCGTGTGGGCGAGCTGCCGGTGCACGAGCACGTGGCGGTCTTCGACGAGGCTTTCGCCGGGCTGGAGTCCACGCTCGCGGGTGCGGGCGACGAGGCGCTGGGCGAGCGGTGAGCCGGAGGATTCGTCTCGACAGCGAGCTGGTGCGGCGGGGCCTGGCCAGGTCGCGTGAGCAGGCCGCCCAGCTCATCGAGGACGGGCGGGTCAGCGTGGGCGGGCAGCAGGCGCGCAAGCCCGCGACGCAGGTCGACACCGCCTCGGCCATCGTCGTCGCAGAGTCGGCCGACGGGCCCGACTACGTTTCGCGGGGAGCGCACAAACTGCTCGGGGCGCTGGAGGCGTTCAAGAGCCTGTCGGTGGAGGGGCGCAGGTGCCTCGACGCGGGTGCCTCCACGGGGGGTTTCACCGACGTGCTGCTGCGCCGCGGCGCGGCGCAGGTGCTCGCCGTCGACGTCGGCTACGGTCAGCTCGCCTGGTCGCTGCGCACCGACGAGCGGGTGACGGTGATGGAACGCGTCAACGTCCGCGACCTGACCCCCGAGATGGTCGGCGAGCCGCCCACGCTGGTCGTGGGCGACCTGTCGTTCATCTCGCTGCGGCTCGTGCTGCCCGCGCTGGCGCAGGTCGCCGCGCCGCGGGCCGATTTCGTGATGCTGGTCAAGCCGCAGTTCGAGGTGGGCAAGGAGCTTGTGGGCGCGGGTGGGGTGGTGCGCGATCCCGAGCTGCGGGCCCGCTCGGTGCGTGACGCCGCGGCCAAGGCGCGGGAGCTGGGGCTGAGCGTGCGGGGCGTGACCGCGAGCCCGCTGCCCGGCCCTTCCGGAAATGTCGAATATCTGCTCTGGTTGGGCAAAGGAGAGGGTGAGCCGCCCGTCGCCGAGCTCGACGCCGAGATCCAGCGTGCCGTCGCGGAAGGGCCGCAATGAACCGGACCGTGCTGGTAGCCGTCCACACCGGGCGGGGTGCCGCCGTCGAGAGCGCCCGCCTGGTCATCAACCGGCTGGTCGACGCGGGCATCAACGTACGTGTCCTGGACACCGAGGCCGGTGACATCGGCTGCGGCGGGGTGGAGGTCGTGCCCAGCGACGACCCGGGCTCGGCCAAGGACGCCGAGGTCATGATCGTGCTCGGCGGCGACGGTTCGCTGCTGCGCTCGGCCGAGCTGGCCAAACCCGCCGGAACGCCGCTGCTCGGGGTCAATCTCGGGCATGTCGGGTTCCTGGCAGAGGCCGAGGTGGCCGACCTGGCCTCGGCGGTCGACAGCGTGGTCGCCGGGCGCTACGACGTCGAGGAGCGCATGACGATCGACGTCCTGGCCAGGCAGAACGGCCGGGTGATCGCCGACACGTGGGCGCTCAACGAGGTCACCGTGGAAAAGCAGGAACGCATGCTGGAGGTGGTCGCCGAGATCGACGGGCGGCCGCTGTCCCGGTGGGGCTGCGACGGCGTGATATGCGCCACTCCTACGGGTTCGACCGCATACGCGTTCTCGGCCGGCGGGCCGGTGGTCTGGCCGGAGGTGGAGGCGCTGCTCCTGGTGCCGATCAGTGCCCACGCGCTGTTCGCCCGGCCGCTGGTGGTCTCGCCCCGGTCCACGATGGCCGTGGAGATCCTGCCGGACACTCCGGGCGGCGTCCTGTGGTGCGACGGACGCCGCCGTTTCGAGCTGCCCTCGGGTTCGCGCGTGGAGGTTCGCCGGGGCGCCGAGCCGGTACGCCTGGCCCGCCTGCACGGCGTGGAGGCCACCGGCGCGCCGTTCACCGACCGGCTGGTCGCCAAGTTCGAACTACCGGTTCAGGGATGGCGCGGGAGAGTGCGACCCTGAATGAATGGGGGGCAGACCGCGTAGGATCACGTGGGCAACAGTGACCGGAGACACCCCGGCCATCAGGCACGGCAGTGACGGGAGTGGGCAGTGCGACCAAGGGTCGAGGAGGTCCGCATCCAGGGGCTCGGCGTCATCGACGAGGCCGTTCTCGAGCTTTCGCCGGGCTTCAACGTGGTCACCGGCGAGACCGGCGCGGGTAAGACGATGGTCGTCACGGGGCTCGGGCTGCTGTTCGGCGGGCGGGCCGACCCCTCGCGCATCCGTCCGGGAGCCGACCGGGCGACCGTCGAGGGCACGCTCGTCATCGAGTCCGGCGGCCGGGTCGCCCAGCAGGTCGAGGACATCGGCGGTGAGGTCGAGGACGGCGAGCTGATCATCTCCCGCGCCGTCTCGGCCGAGGGCCGCTCCAGGGCCTGGCTCGGGGGCCGTACGGTGCCCGTCGGCACGCTGACCTACCTGGCCGACGACCTGGTGGCGGTGCACGGGCAGATGGACCAGCAGCGGCTGCTGCAGGCCGCCAGGCAGCGCGGCGCGCTCGACCGCTATGCGGGCAACGAGCTGGTCAAGCCGTTGCGGGCGTACTCACAGGCGTACAAACGGCACAAGCAGGTGGGGGCGCTGCTCGACGAGCTGACCACCAAGGCCAGAGAACGCGCTCAGGAGGCCGACCTGCTGCGGTTCGGCCTGGAGGAGATCGAGAAGGTCGACCCCAAGCCGGGCGAGGACGTCGGCCTGCGGGAGGAGGAGGAGCGCCTCTCCCATGCCGACGCGCTGCGCAGCGCCGCGACCACGTCCCACACCGCGCTGCTCGGCGACCCGATGGAAGCCGCGGGCGGCGCCCGCGACGTGGTCTCGCTGCTCGGCGAGGCCCGCGCGGCCGTCGAGGCCGTGCGCGACTACGACGCCCAGCTCGCCGGCGTGGCCGACCGGCTCGCCGAGGCCGGCTACCTCATCTCCGACGTGGCCACCGACCTGGCGGCTTACGCCGAGTCCATCGAGTCCGATCCGGGCCGTCTCGCGGCGGTGCAGGAGCGCCGGTCCGTGTTGTCCAGCCTGATCAGGAAGTACGCCGAGGACAGCGCCGGGGTGCTGGCCTGGGCCCAGCAGGCGGCCACCCGCCTGACCGAGCTCGAAGGCGACGACGAGCGCATCGAGGAACTCACCCGCGAGTACGAGGAGCTCACCGCCAAGCTCACCACCCTGGCCGCCGAGCTCACCAAGGTGCGCGAGACCGCCGCCGAGCGGTTCGGCCAGGCCGTGACCGAGGAGCTGACCGCGCTGGCCATGCCCCACGCCAGGGTCGTGGTCCAGCTCACCCAAAGCGACGAGTTCGGCCCGGAGGGCGTCGACGAGGTGGAGCTGCGGATGGCCGCCCACCCGGCCGCCCCGCCGCTGCCGCTCAACAAGGGCGCCTCCGGCGGTGAGCTGAGCCGGGTCATGCTCGCCATCGAGGTCGTGTTCGCCGGTGCCGATCCGGTGCCGACGTTCGTGTTCGACGAGGTCGACGCGGGGGTCGGTGGCAAGGCCGCGGTCGAGATCGGGCGGCGGCTGGCCAGGCTGGCGCGCACCGCGCAGGTGATAGTCGTCACCCACCTTCCCCAGGTCGCCGCCTTCGCCGACCAGCATCTGGTCGTCGAGAAGGCGAGCGACGGCAGCGTCGTACGCAGCGGCGTCGTCACGCTCAACCACGAGGGACGCGTACGCGAACTGTCCCGCATGCTGGCCGGTCTGGAGGACTCCGAGCTGGGCCGGGCCCACGCGGAGGAGCTGCTGGGGCTGGCAGCGGCCGACAGGTGATTCGGTGTGACATAGTGGACACGCCGTGTAGTGCTTGGCCTCCGCGCTGTTTCCCTCTGGCAGGATGGTCTTGATGAAGGTTCCGGGGAGCAAGTTGCCGGGCCTCCGTGGCAGGAAGGTCGGGGACCTTCCCGGTGTAACGGCAGTGGCGAGAATCGACCGGCGTACCAAGAGGCTCACGAAACGCCTCCAGCCCGGGGAAATCGCGATTATCGACCATGTTGACGTTGACCGGGTCAGCGCGGAGGCGCTCGTCGCGTGCGGCGCGGCGGCCGTGGTGAACGTCGCCTCGGGCATCAGCGGCCGTTACCCCAACCTGGGGCCCCAGATTTTGCTGGACGCGAGCGTGCCGTTCGTCGACAACGCCAATCCCGAGCTGTTCGAGCGGGTCAAGGACGGCGACGTCATCCGTGTCCACGAGGGCGTGATCTACCTCGACGACGACGTCGTGGGCAAGGGCGACGAGCAGACGACCGAAGCCGTCGAGGCCGCCATGGCCGAGGCCCGCGCCGGGCTGGCCGTCCAGATCGAGGCTTTCGCCGTCAACACGATGGAGTACGTCCGCGGTGAGGGCAAGCTTCTCATCGACGGAGTCGGCGTGCCTGAGATCCGCACCCCGATGGAGGGCAGACACGTCCTCATCGTGGTGCGCGGATATCACTACAAGGAAGACATCGCCACTCTTCGCCCGTACATCAGGGAATACCGGCCGGTCCTCGTCGGCGTCGACGGCGGCGCCGACGCGCTCCTGGAGGCCGGCTACCTCCCCGACGTCATCGTCGGCGACTTCGACTCCGTCTCGACCAAAGCGCTGACCTGCGGCGCCGAGCTCGTCGTGCACGCCTACCGCGACGGGCGCGCGCCCGGCCTGGAACGGGTGCACCAGCTCGGCCGCGAGGCGGTCATCTTCCCGGCCACGGGCACCAGCGAGGACATCGCGATGCTCCTGGCCGACGACAAGGGCGCCGAGCTGATCGTCGCGGTCGGCACCCACGGCACCCTTGAGGAGTTCCTCGACAAGGGCCGTTCCGGCATGGCCAGCACCTTCCTGACCCGGCTGATCATCGGCAGCAAGCTCATCGACGCCAAGGGCGTGAGCAGGCTCTACCGCAGCCGCATCACCACCTCCCAGCTCCTGCTGCTCGTGATCACCGCGCTGATCACCATGGGGGTCGCGCTCTTCCTGTCGCCGCTCGGCCAGACCTGGCTGAACGGCCTGCAAGACGTCTGGAACGCATTCATCTTCTGGCTGGTCGGACTCTTCTCGTGATCGATTTTCGCTACCACCTCGTCTCCATCGTCGCGATCTTCCTGGCGCTCGCCGTCGGGATCGTCCTGGGGACCACGCTGCTGCAGGATCCCGCGGTCAAGTCCGCGCAGGAGCTGACCGCGCAGCTCACCAAGACGAAGGACGAGCTGCGCGTGCAGATCGACCAGCTGCAGGGCCGCGAGGCCGGCAACGACGCCTTCGTCACGAGCGTGACGCCGAAGCTGGTGGCGGGCGAGCTGACCGGCCAGCGCGTGCTGCTGGTCGAGACGCCGGGGTCGAGCACCACGTTCCGCGAGGCTGAGCAGCAGGTGCTGGAGGAGGCGGGCGCCGAGGTGAGCGGGCGCGTCACGCTGACCGAGAAGTTCTTCGACCCCGACCGCAGCGGCGTGCTCGACGGCCTGGTCAACCAGCTCAAACCGGTCGACATGGTCTTCCCGCCCACGGCGACCGTCTGGGGCAAGGCCGCCACGCTGCTCGCGTCCACCCTGCTCACGCCCGACCAGGCGCAGGCGGGCACCCCCAACGCCGCGACCGCGGCCGTGATCAGCGGGTTCGAGACCGGCGGGCTGATCGGCACCGACGGCGACCCCGCCAAGCGGGCCACGCTGGCGGTGATGTTCGCGCCGGAGAGGGCGTTCGAGGGCGAGCAGGCCGAGACCCAGCTGGCCGCGCTCGTCTCGGTCGCCGACCGGCTCGACGCGGGCGGCAAGGGCGCGGTGCTGGCCGGCAGCGCAGCCAACGCCGGCGCCACCGGCGGAACCATCACCGCCCTGCGCGACGACGGCGAGGTCTCCAAGCGCGTGTCCAGCGTCGATACCGTGGATATGCCCGCGGGCCGGGTCGTGGTCGTCTACTCTCTCCGAGAGCAACTGAACGGGCGCGTCGGCCAGTACGGCGTCGGCAGGGGGGCCTCGACCACCCAGCCCGCGTTGCAGACCGCCACACCCTCACCGACCCAGTCTGGGAGCTGACATGGCCCGTGGCCTGCTCTACGCGCTGGCCGGCGCCGCGATCGGCGCCGTCGCCGCCCGCGCCGCCTACTCCGCCTTCACCCGCAACCGGCCGGCCGACCTCGGCGGGCGCTGGACGCGCAAGAACCACCGCGGTGAGCCCATCACCCTGCTGGAGGGGCCCGCGTTCGTGGCGGGCGCCGGGGCGGCGGCCGCGCTCACGCCCGGCCTGACGCCGCGTACCCGGCTGGCCGCGGCGCTGGCCGGCGTCGGCACGGGCGCCCTCGGCGCCTACGACGACCTCTACGGCACCACCTCCTCCAAGGGCTTCAAAGGCCACCTGACGGCCCTGGCCCGCGGCGAGGTCACCAGCGGCGCCGTCAAGATCCTCGGCATCGGCGCCACCGGGCTCGGCGCGGCCGCCCTCGTCTCCGACGGGCCCGTCGACACGCTGGTCAACGGCGCGGCCATCGCGGGCGCGGCCAACCTGGCCAACCTGTTCGACCTGCGTCCCGGCCGGGCGATCAAGGTCGGGCTGCTGGCCGGCGGGCCGCTGCTGGCCGTCTCGCTGCTGCGGTCGTCGCCCTCGGCCGCCGCCCTGGCCGCCGTCCCGCTGGGGGCCGCCGCGGCGCTGCTGCCCGACGACCTCGGCGAGCGCGCGATGCTCGGCGACGCGGGCGCCAACTCCCTCGGCGCCCTGCTCGGGCTGGCCGCGGTCACCAAGCTCGGCAGGCCGGGCAGGCTCGTCCTCCTGGGCACGGTCGCGGCGCTGACCGCCGCCTCGGAGAAGGTCAGCTTCACCAAGGTCATCGCCGCGAACCCGGTGCTCAACCGCATCGACATGCTCGGGCGGCGTCCCGTCGACCACGTGTGACCCTCCGCGCACGATTGTCGGTGGCACCTGCCAGGATGTCGGCGTGACCGGATGCTGGGCGGGGGAGGCCGCGTGCGGGGTGTGACGGCGCGGGGCGTGGCGGGTGGCGCCGTGCTCATCGGGGCGCTCACCGTGCTGGCGCGCATCGCCGGCTTCGCCAAGCAGTACGCCTTCGCCCAGACGGTCGGCACCAACTGCCTGTCCACCGCCTACATGACGGCCAACCAGATCCCCAACATCGTCTTCGAGGTGGTCGTCGGGGGCGCGCTGGCGGGCATGGTGGTGCCGGTGCTCGCCGGGTCCGCCGCCTCACGCGAGCGCACCGGGCACATCAGTTCGGCGCTGCTGACGTGGGTCGTCGTGGTGCTGGTGCCGCTGGGGGCGCTCACCGCGCTGTTCGCCGGGCCGATCATCGGGCTGTTCTTCGGCGAAGCCGTCAAGGGGTGCGATACGGACAGCGTCGTCGCCCTCGCCACGCGGATGCTGGTCGTCTTCGCCCCCCAGATCCCCCTGTACGGCGTGGCCGTGGTGCTCTACGGCGTGTTGCAGTCGCACAAGCGCTTCGCCGGGCCCGCGGTCGCGCCGCTGGTGTCGAGCATCGTGGTCATCGTGGCGTACCTGCTGTTCGTGCCGCTCAGTCTGGGCAGGGTCGATCCGGCCACGGTGCCCGGGCCCGCCGAGCTGGTCCTGTCGGTGGGCACCAGCCTGGGGGTGCTCGCGCTCGTGCTGACCGTGGTCGGGCCCGTGTCGCGGCTGGGGCTGCGGTGGCGGCCCACCTTACGTTTCCCCGACGGTGTGGCCGGGCAGGTGCGCAGGCTCGCCCTGGCCGGGGTCGCGGCGCTGCTGGCCCAGCAGGCCGCCATGATCGTCGTGGTGCTGCTGTCCAACAAGGCGATCGGCAACGGGGCCATCACCGTCTACAACTACGCGTGGGCGATCTACCTGGTGCCGTACGCGGTGCTGGCGGTGCCGATCGCCACCAGCGCGTTCCCCCGGCTGTCGGCGCAGGCCGGTGACGAGGTCGCGTTCTCGGCGCTGGCGGCGCGCACCACGCGGGCCGTGGTGCTGGTGAGCGGGCTGGCCGCCGGGGTGCTGGCGGCGGCGTCCGGGCCCGGGGCGGTGGTGTTCCTGGGAGGCAAGACCCAGGTGCCTCCGGCTCAGCTCGCCCTGGCGGTCGCGCTGTTCGCGCCGGGCATCGTCGGCTACGGGCTCATCGCCCACCTGAGCCGGGTGCTTTACGCGGCCGGGCTCGGGCGGGCGGCGGCGACCGGGACCGTGGCTGGGTGGCTGGTCGTCATCGTCGCGCAGACCGTCCTCGTGCTGGTGCTGCCCCTGGAGTGGAAGATCGGCGGGATGGCGCTGGGGATGAGCGTGGGCATGACCGCCGGTGGGTTGCTGCTGCTCGCGTCCGTGGTGCGGGCGCGGGGGAGCGGGGCCGCGGCGGGGCTCCTCAGGGCCTCGGGGGCCGCGGTCGGCGGCGGCGTGCTGGGGTACCTGGCCGGGGCGAGGGTGGTGTCCTGGCTCGGCGCTTCGGGCATCTGGCCGAACGTGGGGGCGGCGGTGCTGGCGGCGGCGGTGGCCGTGGTCGTCGGGGTGGCTGTCGTGGCGGTGGTGGACCGGGCCGACGCCAGGGGTGTGGTGGGGCTGCTCCGTAGGGGTGGCTGATCCGCGCAGGCCCCCGGGGGCTGATCCGCGCAGGGCCCTGCTGTGGGCGGGTGGTTTTCCCGGAGGTCTCGTTCTTCTGTGATGACGGGTGTGGCGGCTTTCGACGGCCCGAAAGATGACCGGCTTCCTCGGTCTCTTCTCGTCTCGGGAGCTCGGGGAGCGGCGGGTCGGGCCGACGGGCTTCGGGGGTGGCGGTGAGGGGATCGGGCTACGGTTCTGGTTCGGGCTGCGGGTGTGGATCGGGGTTCTCGTGAGGGCGAAGGAGCGGGGCGTGCGGGTGGCTTTTGTGGTGGGGACCACGTCGGGTGGTACGGGACGGCACGTACGCATGCTGGTCGAGGGCCTGGTACGCCGCGGGCACCAGGTGGCCGTGGTGGGGCCGGGGAGCGTGGAGAAGGCGTTCTCCTATCGGGAGGCCGGGGCCGCGTTCGCCGAGGTGCCGGTCTCCGATCGGCCGCATCCGTTCAACGACGTGCGGGCGGTGTTCGCGATCCGGAAGCTCACGCGGGATGCCGACGTCGTGCACGCCCATGGATTGCGAGCCGGGGCCCTGGCGGGGCTGGCGCTCAGAGGGGCAGGACGCCGGCGGGCGGGCTCTGGGAGATTGGTGGTGACGTTGCACAATGCGTTGACCGCTGGTGGATTTGTCGGGTTCGTCTACGGGGTGCTGGAGCGGGTGGTCGCGCGGCGGGCCGATCGGGTGCTGGTGGTCTCGCCGGACCTGGGGGACCGGATGACCGCCCTGGGAGCTCGACAGGTGGCGGACGCGGTCGTGCCCGCGCCCGCGTTGCGGCCCGCCCGCCGTACCCCCGACGAGGTCCGGGAGGAACTGGGGGCGGGAGATCGGCCTCTGGTGCTCACCGTCGGCAGGCTGGCCCAGCAGAAGGGGTTCGACACCCTGCTGGAGGTGGCGGCGGGGCCCTGGGAGGCGCCGGCGCCCCTGTTCGCCGTCGCGGGGGAGGGGCCGCTGCGGACGGAGCTCCAGGAGCGGATCCGGGAGCGGGAGCTTCCGGTGCTGCTCCTAGGGGATCGTGACGACGTCCCCGACCTGCTCGCGGCCGCCGCCGTCGTGGTCAACTGCAGCCGGTGGGAGGGGCTGCCGCTCAGCCTCAGCGAGGCGCTGATGGCGGGCAAGCCGGTGATCGCCTCCGCGGTCGGCGGGATCCCGTGGCTGGTCGGCGACGCCGGGACGCTGGTCCCGTACGGAGACGCCGAGGGGATGCGGGGCGCGCTGCGGAAGGTGCTCGCCGAGCCCGGGATCGCGCGGACGATGGCGGAGGCGGCGGCCCGGCGAGGGCGCGAGTTGCCGGACGGTGACGATGCCGTGGAGAGCGTGCTCGGGGTGTACGAGGCCGCAAGATCGATTGGATGATAGGTCAAGATGTCGGCGTATACTGCGTGGGTTAGGGAGGGGAGTATCCCTTCGCGACAGCCCCGTCATCACGGTGCAGCCCCGCTCCACGGGGCCCCCGGGGCTGCCGGTCCGCGTTCTCGGCGGGCGGGAGAGACCTCCGGCAATGAGTCATGCATGCCGGAGGTTGTGAGCCGTGACCGTACCCTTGTGGGCCTGGATCGCCGTCATCGGCGGTCTGCTGGTCGTCCTCGCCTTTGACCTGTGGATCGTCGACCGCGGTGAAGCCCGTGAGTTCTCCATGCGGCAGGCCGGATATTGGGTCACCTTCTATGTCGCCCTGGCCGCGTTGTTCGGCGTGGGGTTGTGGGCCACGTTCGGGGCCGACAAGGCGGGGGAGTTCTTCGCCGGGTACATCACTGAATACAGCTTGAGCGTCGACAACCTGTTCATCTTCTTCATCATCATGAGCCGGTTCGCGGTGCCGCGGGCCTACCAGCACAAGGTGCTGCTCGTCGGCATCGTGCTCGCGCTGGTCATGCGCGGCATCTTCATCGCCCTCGGGGCCGCCGCGCTCGAACGGTTCAGCTGGCTCTTCTACGTCTTCGGCGCCTTCCTCGTCTACACCGCCGTCAACCTGATCCGGCAGCACCTCAAGGGCGAGGAAGAGGAGTTCAACGAGAACGTCCTGCTCAGGTGGGTACGCAGGGCGTTCCCGACCACCGAGGGGTACGCCGGCTCCAAGGTCACCGTCAAGATCGACGGCCGCCGCATGGTGACGCCCATGCTGATCGTGATGGTCGCCATCGGAACCACCGATCTGCTGTTCGCCCTCGACTCGATTCCGGCCATCTTCGGGCTCACCCAAGACCCCTACGTCGTCTTCACGGCCAACGCATTTGCCCTGATGGGGCTGCGTCAGCTTTACTTCCTGCTGGGTGGGTTGCTGCAGCGGCTCGTCTACATCAGCTATGGTTTGGCGTTCATCCTCGGGTTCATCGGGGTTAAGCTGATAATGGAGGCGTTGCATGCCAGCGGCGTCTCCTGGGCACCCGAAATTCCCATCTGGGTGTCGCTCACGGTCATCGGCTCCACCATGGCGATCACCACGGTGGCGAGCCTGATCAAAGCCCGCATGATGAGCGGCGAGGGCGAGCAAACGCACCCGGAGCAGGTCTAGCGAAACGGCTATCGAGGGGCTTTGCTTGTGTAGTTGCGCCGTGTAATAGTTGCGAGTTCCGTAACGGCATGGCAAAGCGCCTAGTCCAGTCACCACCAAAGGTTGTACGTGTCAGACGATTCTGCTAAGCCGAGCCGCGTCAGGCTCGCACGCGGGGTCTCCCCGTGGCTCCTCCCGACGGCGGCCGCGGCGGCCGCCACCGCGCTGCTGACGCGCCGAGACCGGCGCTGGGCCCTGGCGGCGGCGCCGCTGGGCGCGCTCACCGGTGGCATGCTCTGGTTCTTCCGCGACCCCGACCGCACTCCGGGCCGGGGGCGCATCCTGTCGCCGGCCGACGGTGTGGTGCAGAGCATCGACCCCTGGCCGGACGGCCGCACCCGGGTCGCGATCTTCATGAGCCCCCTGAACGTGCACGTCAATCGTGCCCCTCTTGCGGGAAATGTCACCTCCGTGCAGCATGTGGCAGGTGGGTTCCTGCCGGCGTTCAACAAGGACAGCGACCAGAACGAACGCGTGGTGTGGCATTTCGAGACCGCGCTGGGTGACATCGAGATGGTGCAGATCGCGGGCGCGGTGGCGCGCCGGATCGTGCCGTACCTGAGCGCCGGGGCCAAGGTGACGCAGACTGAGCGCATCGGTCTGATCCGGTTCGGCTCGCGGGTCGACATCTACCTTCCCGAAGGCATCTCGCCCGCGGTCACCGTGGGCGAGAAGACGGTTGCGGGGGTGACCAGAATTGACCACGGCTGACGCCGGCAGCTGGCAGGCGGGCGAGGACGACCCGCGCGGTCCCGTGGGCAAGGCGTTCCGCCTGTCCGCCGCCGACTCGCTCTCGCTGGGCAACGCGGTCTGCGGGTTCCTCGCGGTCTGCGTGCTCGCCTATTCGGCGATCCAGCAGCTCACGGTCGCGGACGGCAAGTTCACGCCCACGCCGAGCTACTTCGCCACCGCCATCGTCCTGCTGCTCATCGGCGCGACCTGCGACCTGTTCGACGGTCTCGTCGCGCGGCGCTTCCGCGCCTCGGCGATGGGCGCCGAGCTGGACAACCTGGCCGACGTGATCAGCTTCGGGTTCGCGCCCGCGTTCATGGTCGTGATCTGGGGTGTCGGCGCGCCGCCTTCGGTGCCGTTCATCGCGGTGGTCACCGCCGCCGCGGCCGTGCTGGTCGCCGGTGTCGTACGCCTGGCCCGCTTCGCCTGCGTCAAGACCAAGAGCGGCGACTTCATGGGCCTGCCCATCCCCATGGGCGCCATGACCGTGATCTCGATCGTGCTGCTGTTCCAGCCGAGCATCTGGGCGTTGTTCGCGGTGCTCGGCGTGGCCTGGCTGATGGTCAGCCGCATCGAGTACCCCAAGCCGAAGGGTCAGCTCGCGGCGGTCGTCCTCGGGTGGATCATGGTGAACGTGGCGTTCCTCACGTTCTGGGTCGCCTGGCCGGAAGGTGGCGACCTGCCGATCAAGATCGGCGCGAGCATGCAGATCGCGCTCGTCGCGGCGATCCCGCTGCGCATGTTGTTCTACAAGCGGGAGCTGCGCAAGGAAGCCGAGCGGATCGGCAACTAGGCGATTTTTCGTCCATCTTCGGTGTTGATGGACTCATGTCGCCAGGCCGCGTGCGGACACGCCGCGGCGCGGACCGGCCAGGGCGGGATCGCCCTGGCCGCGGGCCGATGAGCTACCAGCCCCTGGCCTTCCATTCCGGCAGTGAGGGACGCTCGGCGCCGAGCGTGGTGTCCTTGCCGTGGCCGGGGTAGACCCAGGTGTCGTCGGGCAGGCGGTCGAAGATCCGCTCGACCACGTCGGTGTAGAGGCGCTCGAAACGTTCGGGGTCCTTGCGGGTGTTGCCCACGCCGCCGGGGAACAGGGAGTCGCCGGTGAACAGGTGGTGGCCGTCGGGGCCGCCGTCGTAGAGCAGGGCGATCGAACCTGGGGTGTGGCCGCGCAGGTGGATGACCTCCAGGCTGACCGGGCCGAGCGAGATCGTGTCGCCGTGGCCGACCGTGCGGCCGGCCGGGACGGGCAGGGCGGGCGCGTCGAGCGGGTGGGCGATCACCTCGGCGCCCGTGACCCTGGTGACCTGTTCGAGGGCCTGCCAGTGGTCGCCGTGCTGGTGGGTGGTGACGATCGCGCCGAGCGGCTGGTCGCCCACGAGCGCCAGCAGCCGGTCGGCGTCGGCGGCGGCGTCGATCAGCAGCTCGTCGCCGGTCTCGGTGGAACGCAGCAGGTAGGCGTTGTTGTCGTGAGGGCCGACCGCCAGCTTGGAGATGGTCAGGGCGGGCAGCTCGCGCACATCGGCGGGGCCGCCGACCCGGACGTCGCCGGTGTAGGTCATGGATAGTCCTTCGGGGGCATCGCGGGTAGGTCAGCGGGGGCCGGCATCGTCAGCCACGGCGGCGGCTCGGGGAGGAGCGCGCCACCGTCACCAGGCGTCGACGACTGCCCCGCGGGCACCAGGGTAACGCCCCGGCCATCCGACCTTCCCGTCAACCAGGCCAGCATGTCGGCGGGCGCGCCCCGGACGGCGGGGCCCTGACCGAGGTTGCGCCACCTTTGCCCCGGCTCGGCCGTCAGGACGACCTCGCTCACCGTGCCGTGGCCGTACGGCCACGAAAGGCGCAGGTCGTGCAGTTCGCGGCGGACGAACGTCTCCGGCCAGTCGCGGGGGCCGTACCCGGTGGCCAGGTCCACGTGATGCATGCCGACTTCGCGTAGGCGGCGTATCAGGACGTACCAGGCGGGATGCGGGGGCGGCCGCATGCCCTGGACCGTCGCGGACCACGCCTCGTACGGCAGGTCGCGGATCGCGGCGGCCAGGCGGGCCGCGCTGTCCTCCAGGTCGGCCAGGTGCCGCGCGGCCGGCCGGGCCGCGGCGGCCTCGATCTCGGCGCTCCGCGCCTCCGGTGAGGGGTACTGCGGGGTCTCGATCCCCGTCCTGGCCCAGGTCAGCAGGTTGAGATGGGAAGCGGCGTTGCCCGCCACGTGGGCCAGCACATGGCCCCTGGTCCAGCCGGGCAGCAGGGACGGCGCGGCGACGTCGGCGTCGGACAGGGACGCGGCCGTGGCCAGCAGTCGGTCGGTCGCGGCGGCGAGTTCGGCCTGTACAGCGGGCAGAACGGTCATGTCTTGATATTTCCCTATCTAGGGTGTCCGTCGTGTGGGCAGGGCATAAAGCAGCAGGTCAACTGGTTGACTTTCAAAGGGCTCCTGCCGACGCGGGAGATGGCCGTAACCTGTGAGGGACGGTTTTCGGGGGCCGGGAAGCGGGTCGCCGAAAATGTCGGTGCCCCCGTCTACCATCCCCCGTGGACCTATCCGCCTTTCGACCTCCGGGATCGCCGTGGCAGACCGCCTGATCGTGCGTGGTGCACGAGAACACAACCTCAAGGACGTCTCGCTCGACCTGCCGCGAGACTCTCTGATCGTCTTCACCGGCCTGTCCGGCTCTGGCAAGTCGAGCCTGGCCTTCGACACGATCTTCGCTGAGGGGCAGCGGCGCTACGTCGAGTCCTTGTCGGCCTACGCCCGCCAGTTCCTCGGCCAGATGGACAAGCCCGACGTCGACTTCATCGAGGGCCTGTCGCCCGCGGTGTCCATCGACCAGAAGGCCACCAGCAAGAACCCCCGCTCGACCGTCGGCACCATCACCGAGGTCTACGACTACCTGCGGCTGCTGTGGGCGCGCATCGGCAAGCCCCACTGTCCCGCCTGCGGCCGTCCGATCGCGCGGCAGATGCCGCAGCAGATCGTCGACCGCGTGATGGACCTGGAGGAGGGCACCCGTTTCCAGGTGCTCGCCCCCGTCGTCCGCGGCCGCAAGGGCGAGTACGCCGAGCTGTTCCGCGAGCTGCAGACCAAGGGCTTCGCGCGGGCCAGGGTCGACGGCACGGTCGTGCGGCTGGAGGAACCGCCGACGCTGAAGAAGTACGAGAAGCACGACATCGAGGTCATCGTCGACCGCCTGTCGGTCAAGGAGTCCTCGCGGCGCCGGCTCACCGACTCCGTCGAGACCGCGTTGCAGCTGTCCGGCGGCACGATCACGCTGGAGTTCGTCGACCTGCCGGAAGACGACCCGGGCCGTGAGCGCTTCTACTCCGAGCACCTCTACTGCCCCTACGACGACCTGTCGTTCGAGGAGCTGGAGCCGCGCTCGTTCTCCTTCAACTCGCCATTCGGCGCCTGCCCCGAGTGCACCGGCCTCGGCACCAAGATGGAGGTCGACCCCGACCTGGTGGTGCCCGACCCCGAGCGCACGCTCGGCGACGGCGCGCTGCACCCGTGGTCGGGCGGCCACACCAGCGAGTACTTCGTCAGGCTGATCGAGGCGCTCGGCCTGACGGTCGGGTTCACCCTCGACACGCCGTGGGAGCGGCTGCCCAAGAAGGCCCAGAAGTCGCTGCTGTTCGGCCACGAGGAGCAGGTGCACGTCCGCTACAGCAACCGCTACGGCCGCCAGCGCTCCTATTACACGACCTTCGACGGCGTCATCCCCTGGGTGCAGCGCCGGCACGCCGAGGCCGAGAGCGACGCCACGCGCGAGCGCTTCGAGGGCTACATGCGCGAGATCCCGTGCCCGGCCTGCAAGGGCGCCAGGCTCAAGCCGGTCACCCTCGCCGTCACGGTCGACGACCGGTCGATCGCCGAGGTCGCGGCCATGTCCATCGGCGAGTGCGCGAAGTTCCTGGCCGAGCTCAAGCTGTCCGACCGCGACATGCAGATCGCCGAGCGGGTGGTCAAGGAGATCAACGCCCGCATGGGCTTCCTGCTCGACGTCGGCCTCGACTACCTCACCATGGACCGCGCCGCGGCCACCCTCGCCGGCGGCGAGGCGCAGCGCATCCGGCTGGCCACGCAGATCGGCTCGGGCCTGGTCGGCGTCCTCTACGTGCTGGACGAGCCGTCCATCGGGCTGCATCAGCGTGACAACATGCGCCTGCTCGACACGCTGATCAGGCTGCGCGACATGGGCAACACGCTGATCGTCGTCGAGCACGACGAGGACACCATCGCCGCCGCAGACTGGGTGGTCGACATCGGGCCGGGCGCCGGCGAGCACGGTGGCCAGGTCGTCGTGTCCGGCACCGTCCAGGAGCTCCTCGCCAGTGAGGAGTCCATGACGGGCCAGTACCTGTCGGGCCGCCGTAGCATTCCGATCCCGCCCAAGCGCCGCAAGCGCGACAAGAAGCGGCAGATCACCGTCAAGGGCGCGCGCGAGCACAACCTCAAGGGCGTCGACATCGAGTTCCCGCTGGGCATGTTCACCGCGGTGACCGGGGTGTCCGGGTCCGGCAAGTCGACGCTGGTCAACGACATCCTCTACAACGCGCTGGCCAAGGAGCTCAACGGGGCCCGCACGGTGCCGGGGCGCCACTCCCGCATCAACGGCATGGACCAGGTGGACAAGGTCGTCCACGTCGACCAGTCGCCGATCGGGCGTACGCCGCGTTCCAACCCGGCCACGTACACCGGGGTGTTCGACCATGTGCGCAAGCTGTTCGCGCAGACGGCCGAGGCGAAGGTGCGCGGCTACCAGCCGGGGCGCTTCAGCTTCAACGTCAAGGGCGGGCGCTGCGAGGCGTGCGCGGGCGACGGCACCATCAAGATCGAGATGAACTTCCTGCCCGACGTCTACGTCCCCTGCGAGGTCTGCCACGGCGCCCGCTACAACCGGGAGACGCTGGAGGTCCACTACAAGGGCAAGACGATCTCCGAGGTCCTCGACATGCCGATCGAGGAGGCGCTGGGCTTCTTCGAGGCGATCCCGGCGATCAAGCGCCACCTGCAGACGCTCAACGACGTCGGCCTGGGCTACGTACGGCTCGGGCAGCCGGCCACCACGCTGTCCGGCGGCGAGGCCCAGCGCGTCAAGCTCGCCTCCGAGCTGCAGCGCCGCCAGACCGGCCGGACGATCTACGTGCTCGACGAGCCCACCACCGGCCTGCACTTCGAGGACATCCGCCGGCTGCTCGGGGTGCTCGGGCGGCTGGTCGACGGCGGCAACACGGTGATCGTCATCGAGCACAACCTCGACGTCATCAAGACCGCCGACTGGATCATCGACATGGGCCCCGAAGGCGGGTCCCGCGGCGGCACGCTGGTCGCCGCGGGCATCCCCGAGGAGGTGGCTCTGGTCAACGAGAGCCACACCGGGCGTTTCCTGCGGAAGATCCTCTCGCTCTGAGTCACACGGCGGCTAGGGCGCGGCGGCGACGCCTGGCGGCGTCGCCGCGCTCCAGCCACCACTCGGCCAGCAGCAGCGGCAGCACCCAGCCCAGCCAGGCGCTCAGTGCGCCCACGGTCCCGGCCAGCAGTTCCTGGTCGCCGTGGAAGGTCGTGTCGAGCTGCGGGGACAGGGCGATCACGAACACCGCGCCCCACAGACGGTTGGTGATGATGGACATCGTCAGGGCGAAGCTGCGGATCATCCACCTGCGGTGATCGACGAACCTGCGCTGCCTGGCCATCCGCCAGCCCGCCACCGTGCAGCCCAGCCACACCAGGGCCAGCACCACGCCGCTGGCCCTGGTCACCGGGCCGAAGGGCGTGGCCAGGCTGACCACCAGGCCGAGCAGGCCGCCGGGCAGGCAGCCGCCGAAGACGTACACGCGGCCGATGAGACGGTGGGCGCGGGGGTGGCGGGCGCGGAACCACGGCCAGACCTGTAAACAGCAGGAGATCATCGCGATCGAGCCGAAGATCACATGTAAGGAGAGCACCGCGAAGTGCGGTGGGAAGGAGCCGGGGGCCGGCACCCTGGACCTGCTCGGGTCCAGCGACAGGTAGGGCGGCAGGGAGAAGGCGACGAACGCGATCGCCACCACCACGAGCGGAGCCACCCACGGGCGGCGCCACCAGCGCGGCTTGGACGTGTCGGGCGCGGGGGTCTCGGTGAGAGTCATGCGCCCAGGCTCGGACGCCGTGCTGACCGCGGGCATACCACGTGCTGACCGATCGCCGTCCGCTCCTTGACCGGCCCGCCCTCGCGGCGGTCACCCGATGGGCGGACCGAGGGGTGGGGCCAATAAAGTTGAAGCACGGGTAATGGCCTGACCTGCTGGGGGTCGGCGGAGACGCGAAGGGTCGGCTAATTCATGACGATAACGAATCAGGGCGAAGCCATGCCCGAAAACGACAGCGGGCTCGGCCGCCGCGAGATGCTCGGCGTGGCGGGGGTCGCCGCGTGCGGGCTGGCGCTGGCCGGGTGCGGCGCGGGCGACGCCAAGGCGCAGCAGGTGTCGACGATCAAGGGCAAGGTCATCGCCAAGACCGCGGACGTGCCCGTCGGCGGCGGCAAGCTCGTGAACGAGTGGAAGATCGTGGTGACGCAGCCCACGCAGGGCGTCTACAAGGCGTACAGCGCGGTCTGCACGCACAAGGGATGCATGGTCGGCACGCCGAAGGACAACGTCATCACGTGCGCGTGCCACGGCAGCGAGTTCGCCGCCGACAGCGGCAAGGCCACCAAGGGGCCGGCGACCGCGCCGCTGACCGTCTACCAGGTCAAGGTCGAGGGCGACGGCATCGTCGTGGTCTGAGGACGGATCGCTTCTGGGTAATTGTGCGTGGTTCGCGGGATTCGACTCGTTCAGGCTGAACCGGTGCCGGGGCGCCGGCCGTACCTGGAGATGAGACCGAGACCTGGGAGGACGCACCATGACGGAAACGACGCGCCGGACGGTCATGCTCGGCGCCGGAGGCGCCGGGCTCGCGGCGGTTCTGACGGCGTGCGCGAGCTACGGTTCGCCGACGACGGCCGCGAACGAGGCGCCGGCCGCCGAGGAGCCGTCGTCGGAGCCCACGAAGAAGGCGGCGAAGAAGAAGCCCAAGGCGCTGGCCGACACCGGCGACATCCAGGTCGGCGGCGGCAAGGTCTTCAAGGACCAGAAGGTCGTGGTGACGCAGCCGGCGGAGGGGGAGTTCAAGGCGTTCACGGCGGTCTGCACCCACGCGGGCTGCACGGTCGCCGCCGTCTCGAACGGGACCATCAACTGCCCCTGCCACGGCAGCAAGTTCAAGATCGAGGACGGTTCGGTGGCCGACGGGCCCGCCGGCGAGCCGCTCGCCGAGAAGAAGATCACCGTGGCCGATGGCAAGATCAGACTCGCCTAATCCCCATCTCATGAATTTCTCACCTGCCTGCGGTTGGGTGGGACGCATGGGAGATGACCTTCGAAGCCGTAGGGCAGTGATAGCGGGCGTGGGCGCGGGCGGGCTGGCCCTGGCCATCAGCGCCTGCGGCGGGAGCGCCGAGACACCGGCCGCCACGGCCCCCGACGCGGGCGGCCAGTCGAGCGCCCCGCAGTCCGGCAGCCCGCAGTCCAGCGCCCCGCAGGCCGGTGGCGCGCTCGCCAAGACCGCCGACATCCCCGTCGGCGGCGGCACGGTCTTCAAGGACCAGAAGGTCGTGGTGACCCAGCCGACGGCGGGCGAGTTCAAGGCCTTCAGCGCGATCTGCACGCACAAGGGCTGCCCGGTGGGCAGTGTGGCCGACGGCGCGATCGTGTGCCCGTGCCACGGCAGCAAGTTCAACATCGCCGACGGCTCGGTCGCCGACGGACCGGCGGACAAGCCGCTGGCCGCCCAGCAGATCAAGGTGGAGGGCGACCAGATCACGCTCGCGTGACCCGCTCGGCCGGTGTGGTCCCGTCGTGCCGCCGGAAGGCTCGGCGGGCCGGCTTGTCGGTGGGGCCGACTAGTCTTTGACCGTGGCGAGAGCAGCGGGCAGCCCCTTGAGTTTCCGGCCCAGACCAGGTTCGATCCCCGAGTCGCCGGGGGTCTACCGGTTCAGGGACGCGCACGGCCGGGTGATCTACGTCGGCAAGGCCAAGAGCCTGCGGCAGCGGCTCAACTCCTACTTCGCCGACTTCTCCGCGCTGCATCCGCGCACCCAGTCGATGCTGACCACGGCCGCCGACGTCGACTGGACCGTCGTCGGCACCGAGGTCGAGGCGCTGCAGCTCGAATACTCCTGGATCAAGGAGTTCGACCCGCGCTTCAACGTCAAGTACCGCGACGACAAGTCCTACCCCTACCTCGCGGTGACGATGGGGGAGGACTTCCCGCGGGTGCAGGTCCTGCGGGGCGCCAAGCGCAAGGGCACCCGCTACTTCGGCCCCTACTCGCACGCCTGGGCCATCCGCGAGACCGTCGACCTGCTGCTGCGCGTCTTCCCGGTGCGCACGTGCAGCGCCGGGGTGTTCAAGCGGGCCGGGCAGATCGGCCGGCCGTGCCTGCTCGGCTACATCGACAAGTGCTCGGCGCCGTGCGTGGGCCGGGTGACCCCGCAGGAGCACCGCGAGCTGGCCGAAGACTTCTGCGACTTCATGGCGGGCAACACCACCCGTTTCATCAAGCGCATCGAGAAGGACATGCGCGACGCCGCCGGTGAGCAGGAATATGAGCGGGCGGCCCGGCTGCGCGACGACATCCAGGCGCTCCAGCGGGCCCTGGAGAAGCAGGCCGTGGTGCTCGGCGAGGCCACCGACGCCGACGTGATCGCGCTGGCCGAAGACCCGCTGGAGGCCGCCGTCCAGGTCTTCTACGTACGCGGTGGCCGCATCCGGGGGCAGCGGGGCTGGGTGGTCGACAAGGTCGAGGAGAACTCGCCCGGCGAGCTGGTCGAGCAGTTCCTGCTGCAGATGTACGGCGAGGCCGGCCCCGAGTCGATGCCGCGCGAGGTGCTCGTGCCGGCGTTGCCGCCCGACGCCGAGGCGGTGGCCGAGCTGCTGACCGAGCAGCGCGGGGCCCGGGTCGAGGTGCGCGTGCCGCAGCGCGGCGACAAGAAGTCGCTGATGGAGACCGTCGAGCGCAACGCCAAGGAGTCCCTGGCCCAGCACAAGATCCGCCGCGCCGGCGACCTGACCACGCGCAGCAAGGCGCTGCAGGAGATCGCCGACGCGCTCGACCTCGACCAGGCGCCGCTGCGCGTCGAGTGCTACGACGTCTCCCACCTTCAGGGCGAGAACGTCGTGGCGTCCATGGTGGTCTTCGAGGACGGTCTGGCGCGCAAGAGCGAATACCGGCGCTTCGCGGTCCGTACCAAGGAGGGCGACGTCGCCTCGATCTATGAGGTGATCATGCGGCGGTTCCGCCGCTACCTGGAGGAACGTTCGGCCACCGGCGAGCTGGCCGCCGAGGACGACGACGGCCACGGCCCCATCGACCCCGAGACCGGCAGGCCGCGCAAGTTCGCCTACCCGCCCAACCTGGTCGTCGTCGACGGCGCGGGCCCCCAGGCGGCCGCCGCGCAGCGGGCGCTCGACGAGCTCGGCATCGACGACGTGGCGGTGTGCGGCCTGGCCAAGCGGCTGGAGGAGGTGTGGTTGCCCGGAGACGACCAGCCGGTGATCATGCCTCGTTCAAGTGAGGGTCTCTACCTGCTGCAACGCGTGCGCGACGAAGCACACAGGTTCGCCATCACCTACCATCGTTCCAAGAGGTCCAAGACGGTGAAGGAGAGCGCGCTCGACAGCGTGCCGGGCCTCGGGCCGGCGCGCAGGCAGGCGTTGCTCAAGCACTTCGGTTCCGTCAAGAAGCTACGCGAGGCCAGCGCGGCCGAGATCTGCGAGGTGCCCGGCATCGGGCCGTCCATCGCGGAGGTCATCGTGTCGACGCTGAAGGGAGAGACATCGTGAACACCCGCGAGGGAGCGCAGGTGTCGGCGAACGGAGTGAGGCCATGAGCACCGAGCCGGCGTTCGTCATCGTCACCGGCATGTCCGGGGCGGGGCGCAGCACGGCCGCCAAGGCGCTGGAAGACCTGGGCTGGTTCGTCATCGACAACCTGCCGCCGGGGCTGCTGTTCGCGATGGCCGAGGAGGCGGGCAAGGTCAAGCTGGCCGCCGACAAGGTGGCCGCGGTCGTCGACGTGCGCAGCCTGGCCTTCACCACCGACCTCAACGCGGCCATCGAGGAGCTGGAGGGCCGTGGCGTGCGCGTACGGGTCGTCTTCCTCGAGGCCAGCGACGAGGAGCTGGTGCGCAGGTTCGAGAACGTCCGCAGGCCCCACCCGCTGCAGGGCGAGGGCCGCCTGGTCGACGGCATCACCCGCGAGCGCGGCATCCTGCGCGAGGTGCGGGCCAACGCCGACCTGGTGATCGACACCTCGTCCCACAACGTGCACGACCTGCGTAACAAGATCGTCGCCTACTTCGGCGGCGAGGACCGCCCGGGGCTGCGGCTCAACGTCGTCTCGTTCGGGTTCAAGTACGGCCTGCCGGTCGACGCCGACCTCGTCGTCGACTGCCGTTTCCTGCCCAACCCCCACTGGGTGCCCGAGCTGCGGCCGATGAACGGCCTCGACGCGCCGGTCAGCGACTACGTGCTCGGCCAGCCGGGCGCCAAGGAGTTCCTCGACGCCTACGAGGAGGTCCTGCAGGTCGTGGCCAACGGCTACACCCGCGAGGGCAAGAGCTACGCGACCCTGGCGGTGGGCTGCACGGGCGGCAAGCACCGCAGTGTGGCCATGGCCGAGCAGGTCGCCGCCCGCCTGCGCGACCGCGGCATGGAGGTCCAGGTGAGTCACCGGGATGTGGGGCGGGAGTGACCCATGAACGTATGGAGGCGGCCCTTCCCCACCCGCTGAACGGCCCCCGTGTGGTGGCCCTGGGCGGCGGCCACGGCCTGTACGCCTCGCTGTCGGCCTTACGGGTCGTCACCGACCGGCTGACGGCCGTGGTGACCGTGGCCGACGACGGCGGCTCCAGCGGCCGGCTGCGCCGCGAGCTCGGCGTGCTGCCGCCCGGCGACCTGCGGATGGCCCTGGCCGCGCTGTGTGGCGACGACGAGTGGGGCATCACCTGGAGCGAGGTCGTCCAGCACCGTTTCCGCAGTGAGGGCGACCTGCACGGCCACGCCGTGGGCAACCTGCTCATCGTGGCGCTGTGGGAGCTGCTCGGCGACCCGGTGGCCGGGCTCGACTGGGTCGGCCGGCTGCTCGGCGCGCACGGCAGGGTGTTGCCGATGGCCTCGGTCCCGCTCGACATCGTGGCCGAGGTGGAGCTCGACGGCGTCACCTCGACCGTGCGCGGGCAGGTCGCCTGCGCGCTGACCCCCGGCCGGGTGCAGGCCATCTCCCTGGTCCCCGAAGACCCGCCCGCGCGGCCCGAGGCGGTCGCGGCGGTGCAGGAGGCCGACTGGCTCGTGTTCGGGCCGGGTTCGTGGTTCACCAGCGTGCTGCCACATCTGAAGGTGCCCGAGCTGGCCCGCGCGCTGCACGAGAGCAGGGCCCGGCGGCTCGTCACGCTCAACCTGGCCCCCCAGCCCGGCGAGACCGACGACTTCTCCCCCCAGCAACACCTGGAGGTGCTCCGCCAGCACGCCCCCGACCTGGCCTTCGACGTCGTGCTCGCCGACACCGGCGTGGTCGACGACCTCGACGCCCTGGACAAGGCCGCGGCCGCCCTCGGCGCCCGGCTCGTCCTGGCCGACGTGGCCGCGGCCGACGGCTCGCCCCGGCATGACCCACGACGTCTTGCCTCCGTCCTGGACGAGATTTTCCTCCAGAAGCGTTGATCCTGGTCGGCGTGGCGCGAAGGTGCGAGAGACTGGCGAGAGCCGGTCTGAATGGGGGAAGGACTAACGCTTATGGCGATGACAGGTGTGGTGAAGGACGAACTGAGCCGCCTGCCGGTGCTGAAGCCGTGCTGCCGCAAGGCGGAGGTTTCCACGCTGCTGCGGTTCGCCAGCGGCCTGCACCTGGTGGGCGGGCGCATCGTGATCGAGGCCGAGCTCGACACCAACGCCACCGCGCGGCGGCTGATCAAGGACATCGGCGAGGTGTTCGGGCACAAGGCCGAGGTGCTCGTGCTGGCGCCGGCCGGGCTGCGCAAGGGCTCGCGCTACGTGGTGCGCGTCTACCGCGACGGTGAGGCGCTGGCCCGGCAGACGGGCCTGATCGACAATCACGGGCGTCCGGTGCGCGGCCTGCCCCGGCAGGTGGTGGCGGGCGCCGCCTGCGACGCGGAGGCGGCCTGGCGCGGCGCCTTCCTGGCGCACGGCTCGCTGACCGAGCCGGGGCGTTCGATGTCCCTGGAGGTCACCTGCCCGGGGCCCGAGGCGGCGCTCGCGCTGGTGGGCTCGGCGCGGCGGCTGAAGATCCACGCCAAGGCCAGGGAGGTGCGCGGCGTCGACCGGGTCGTGGTCCGCGACGGCGACGCGATCAGCGCGCTGCTCACCCGGCTGGGCGCGCACGACAGCGTGCTGGCCTGGGAGGAGCGCCGGATGCGGCGCGAGGTGCGGGCGACCGCCAACCGGCTGGCCAACTTCGACGACGCCAACCTGCGGCGCTCGGCCCGAGCGGCCGTCGCGGCGGGCGCGCGGGTGCAGCGGGCGCTGGAGATCCTCGGCGAGGAGGCGCCGGACCACCTGGTGGTCGCCGGACGGCTGCGGGTGGAGCACAAGCAGGCGTCGCTGGAGGAGCTGGGGCAGATCGCCGACCCGCCGCTGACGAAGGACGCCATCGCCGGGCGCATCAGGCGGCTGCTGGCGATGGCCGACAAGCGCGCCTCCGACCTGGGCATCCCCAACACCGAGGCCAACCTCACCGTCGACATGCTGGCCCCGTAGCCGCCCTGCCGCCGTGCGGGCGCGCGCGACGCCGTTCCGGGACTCCCCCATCCCGTACGGCTGCGCACGCGCCCCTCGCGGCGGTCAGTCCTTGGCGGGCTTGCGCGGTGTGAACAGGTCGCCGCCACCCGCCTGCTGGGCCGGCGCCTGCGCGGGCTCGAACGGCGCCCGGTACTCCTGCTCGGGCTCGTCCGCCGTCTCCGCGGCCGGTTCGGCCCGGTCGGCCCGGCGTACACGCAGGACGCGCAGCGTGACCAGCAGGAGCGTGGCCACGGCCGCCACCGCGATGTACAACCACATCTGCCACGTCTGCGCCAGTGGCTCGCGGTAGACCGCCAGGGCGTGGGGAAGTCCCTCGCCGGCGTTGGCGGCCGTGATGTCACCGAACCGGGGGGAGGAGTGCGTGCCGGACGCGGGTGCGCGCCGGGCGGCGCCGATCATGATGGAAGCGCCCGAGATCTGGCCCCCGGCCACGGCGGCGGCCGCGTACAGGGCGGCCACCACCGGCAGCGCCCGGTTGCGTGGCCTGGCCGCGCCCACGGCCAGGGCGACCAGCAGCGCGATCAGGAGCGACAGCGTGACCGACAGCGCGTGGCCGTTGCCCAGCGTGGCCACGGCCCTCGGCAGCCGGTCCTGGAAGAGCACCGCGAACCCCAGCCCCGCCGCGCACACCAGCATGGCGACCAGCCCCGCGATCAGTCCAGGAAGCAGGCCGGACCGCTTATGTGACATCTCAGCCCCCAGAGAATGCACGAATTTACTCCGACGAGTCGGGCACTTTACTCGAAGCTCGCAAATTACGCCGCCCGAACGGGGATACGCAGGGCGGCACCTGCAGTGGTCTAAACCAATTTGGGTCCGATAGTGTTCGTGGTTGAGATTCAACCGCCATCTGTTCGAGGAGATCGGTTTCCGTGAGCATCCGCGTAGGCGTCAACGGCTTCGGCCGCATCGGTCGCAACTTCTGGCGTGCGGTCGCCGCCAGCGGCAAGGACATCGAGATCGTCGCGGTCAACGACCTGACCGACAACGCGACGCTCGCCCACCTGCTGAAGTACGACAGCATCCTGGGCCGCCTGCCGTACGAGGTGAAGTCCTCCAGCGACGAGATCACCGTCGACGGCAAGGCGATCAAGGTGTTCGCGGAGCGCGACCCGGCCAAGCTGCCCTGGGGCGACCTCGGCGTCGACGTCGTGGTGGAGTCGACCGGCCTGTTCACCGACGCCAACAAGGCCAGGGTGCACGCCGAGAACGGCGCCAAGAAGGTCATCATCTCCGCGCCCGCCAAGAACGAGGACGTCACGGTCGTGATGGGCGTCAACGACGGCGACTACGACCCGGCCAGCCACACGATCATCTCCAACGCGTCCTGCACCACCAACTGCCTGGCCCCGATGGCGAAGGTCATCCACGACACCTTCACCATCGAGAAGGGTCTGATGACCACGATCCACGCCTACACCCAGGACCAGAACCTCCAGGACGGCCCGCACAAGGACCTGCGCCGCGCCCGCGCCGCCGCCCTCAACGTGGTGCCCACCTCCACCGGCGCCGCCAAGGCCATCGGCCTGGTCCTGCCCGAGCTCAAGGGCAAGCTCGACGGCTTCGCCATGCGCGTGCCGATCCCCACCGGCTCGGCCACCGACCTCACCGTCGACGTCAGCCGCGAGGTCACCGTCGAGGAGGTCAACGCCGCGGTCAAGGCCGCCGCCGAGGGCCCGCTCAAGGGCATCCTCAGCTACACCGAGGACGAGATCGTCTCCTCCGACATCGTCACCGACCCCCACTCCTGCATCTTCGACGCCGGCCTCACCAAGGTCATCGGCAACCAGGTCAAGGTCGTCGGCTGGTACGACAACGAGTGGGGCTACTCCAACCGCCTCGCCGACCTGATCGAGCTGGTCGGCCGCGGCCTGTGAGCGTGGTCAGGGCCGAGGCTGGAACAGGAGCATGAGCATGCGCACGCTCGACGATCTCGACGTCAAGGGGCGGCGCGTGCTCGTGCGCGCCGACCTCAACGTCCCGCTCGACGGGGAGACGATCACCGACGACGGCCGCATCCGCGCGTCGGTGCCGACGATCCAGGCGCTGGCCGGACGTGGCGCCAAGGTCGTCGTCTGCGCCCACCTGGGCAGGCCCAAGGGCCAGGTCAACCCGAAGTACTCGCTCCGGCCGGTGGCCGCCCGCCTGGGCGAGCTGCTCGGCCAGGACGTCGCCTTCGCCGCCGACGTGGTCGGCGACAGCGCGCGCGAGACGGTCGAGGCCCTCCAGGAGGGCCAGGTCGCCCTGCTGGAGAACCTGCGCTACGAGCCGGGCGAGGAGTCCAAGGACGACGCCGCCCGCGGCGCGTTCGCCGAGAAGCTGGCCGCGCTGGCCGAGCTCTACGTCGGCGACGGGTTCGGCGCGGTGCACCGCAAGCACGCCAGCGTCTACGACGTGCCCAAGCTGCTGCCGCACGCGGCCGGCGGGCTGATCGTGGCCGAGGTCGAGGTGCTGCGCAGGCTGACCGAGGACACCGAGCGTCCCTACGTGGTCGTCCTCGGCGGGGCGAAGGTCTCCGACAAGCTCGGCGTCATCGCCAACCTGCTGACCAAGGTCGACCGGTTGCTGATCGGCGGCGGCATGGCCTACACCTTCCTCAAGGCCCAGGGCCACGAGGTGGGCCGCTCGCTGCTCCAGGAGGACCAGCTCGACCAGGTGCGCGGCTTCCTCGACGAGGCCGGCAGGCGGGGCGTCGACCTCGTGCTGCCGGTCGACGTGCTGGCGGCCACCGGTTTCGCGGCCGACGCCGAGCACGACGTGGTCGAGGCCACGGCGATCCCGGCCGACCGCGAGGGGCTCGACATCGGGCCGAAGACGCGCGAGCTGTTCGCGAGCAAGCTGGCCGACGCCAAGACCGTCTTCTGGAACGGGCCGATGGGCGTGTTCGAGTTCGACGCGTTCTCCGGCGGCACCCGTGCGGTGGCCGAGGCGCTGATCGGCTCCGGCGCCTTCACGGTGGTCGGCGGCGGCGACTCCGCGGCCGCCGTGCGCAGGCTGGGCCTGCCCGAGGACGGCTTCTCGCACATCTCCACCGGCGGCGGCGCCAGCCTGGAATACCTTGAAGGCAAGACCCTGCCCGGACTCGCGGCTCTGGAGGACTGAGATGGCCCAGCGCAAGCCGCTCATGGCCGGCAACTGGAAGATGAACCTCAACCACCTTGAGGCCATCGCCCTGGTCCAGAAGCTGGCCTTCGCGCTCAGCGACAAGGACTTCGACCGGACCGACGTCGCGGTGCTGCCGCCCTTCACCGACCTGCGCAGCGTGCAGACGCTGGTCGACGGTGACAAGCTGCGCATCGTCTACGGGGCCCAGGACCTGTCCCAGTACGACGGCGGCGCCTACACCGGCGAGGTGTCGGGCGTCATGCTGGCCAAGCTCGGCTGCACGTACGTGGTCATCGGCCACTCCGAGCGGCGCCAGTACCACGGTGAGGACGACGACCTCGTCAACGCCAAGGTGCAGGCGGCCTACCGGCACTCGCTCACCCCCATCCTGTGCGTGGGCGAGGGGCTGGCCGTACGCCAAGAGGGCGGCCACATCGCGCACAGTCTCGGCCAACTCGACGGCGCCCTGCGCAAAATCAGCGCCGAGCAGGCAAAATCGATAGTGGTGGCCTACGAGCCCGTGTGGGCGATCGGCACGGGCGAGGTGGCCACCCCGGAGGACGCCCAGGAGGTCTGCGGAGCGTTGCGGGTCAGACTCGCGGAGCTCTACGACCCCGAAGTGGCCTCCGCGGTCCGTATCCTTTACGGTGGCTCGGTCAAGTCCGGCAATATCGCGGGGATCATGGCTCAACCCGATGTCGACGGCGCGCTCGTGGGCGGTGCCAGCATCGATGCCGGGGAGTTCGCCAAGATCTGCCGATTCTCCGAATTGCCTGGCTAACTGAGTCGTTCTGAGGGTGCGACTTGACAACAGGCCGTACCCTCAAGAGGCAAGTTTGAATCGTCACGCGTAACAGAGCACTGAAGGAACAGGCATACCGTGGAAATCGGAATCTCCATCGCCCTCATCCTGGCGAGCGGTCTCATGATCCTGCTCGTCCTGCTCCACAAGGGCAAGGGTGGCGGCCTGTCTGACATGTTCGGCGGTGGCTTCTCGTCGAACTTCGGTGGTTCCTCGGTGGTGGAGCGCAACCTCGACCGGCTGACCGTCATCACGGGCACCGTCTGGTTCGTCTGCATCATCGCGCTCGGCCTGCTCTTGAGGCCGTAAGACAACTGGTTAACGCGTGACAGTGATTCTCCCCCCGTGTCACGACGCGGGGCGATCGAGCGAGGAGTTCATCCGTGGGTAGTGGCAACGCGATCCGTGGCAGCCGAGTCGGCGCCGGCCCTATGGGGGAGGCCGAGCGCGGCGAGGCAGCTCCGAGAGTGCGGGTCTCGTTCTGGTGCGCCAACATGCACGAGACGCGCCCCAGTTTCGCCAGCGACGCGGCGGTCCCCGAGACATGGGACTGCCCCCGTTGCGGCCTCCCAGCCGGACAGGACGAGGAGGCACCGCCTGCCCCGCCCAAGAACGAGCCGTACAAGACGCACCTGGCCTACGTGAAGGAGCGCCGGAGCGACAAGGACGGCAAGGCGATCCTCGAGGAGGCACTGGAGCGCCTGCGCAACAACAAGTCCCCCTGGTAGGCGAGCCGTCCGAAGGGCCCCGGTGCTGGTCACCGGGGCCCTTCGCGCGTCATCGCCCGTGCACCGCCACGCCGTCGACGAACGTCATGCGCACCCGCGTCGTCCAGATGTCGGCCGGGGGCAGCTCGAAGGGGTCGCGGTCGAGCACGACCAGGTCGGCCGGGCGGCCGGGCTCGATCGCGCCGGCCGGCGAGCGGTTGATCCAGGCCGACCCCTCGGTGTACGCGCTCAGGGCGGTGGCCAGGTCGAGACGCTGGCCGGGCAGGAACGGCGTCTGCGCCGTCGGGTAGCCCGCGTGCACCGAACCGCCCGGTTCGGTACGGTTCACCGCCACGTGCATGCCCTGGATCGGGTCCGGGTCGGAGACCGGCCAGTCGCTGCCCGCGCAGAACCGGGTGCCGTGCTCCTGGAGGTCCCTGAAGGGGTACTGCCACGACGAGCGCGGCTCGCCCAGGAACGGCAGCGTCAGCTCGTCCATCTGGGCGTGGTGGGTGGCCCACAGGGGTTGCAGGTTGGCCGTCACGCCCAGCGCGGCGAAGCGCGGCACGTCGGACGGCTCGATGATCTGCAGGTGGGCGATGTGGTGGCGGTTGGCCGGGTCGGTGCCCTCGAAGCTGTCCAGAGCCTCGCGTACGGCCCGTTCGCCGATGGCGTGGAAGTGCACCTGGAAGCCGAGCCGGTCCAGCTCGGCCACGTACCCCTTGAGCTTGCCGGGGTCGATGTACGACAGGCCCGTGCCGCCGCACCGGCAGTACGGCTCCAGCGTCGCGGCGGTGAAGTTCTCCGTGATGCCGTCCTGCATGATCTTGATCGAGGTGGCGGCGAACCGGTCCAGCCCCTCGGCGGTGGCCCGCTTGCGGACCAGGTCCTCGATCTGCTCCTCGCCGCGCGTCCTGTCCCACCACAGCGCGCCCACCACGCGGGCGCGCAGCCGGCCCGCGCGGGCGGCCTCGACGTAGGTGGGAAGCTGGTCGTCCGAGCCGGCGTACGAGCCCACGATGGCGTCCTGCCAGCCGGTGACGCCCAGGGAGAACAGGTGCCGCTCGGCCTCCGCGAGGGCGCGGGCCTGGTCCTCGGCGGTGGGGCGGGGGGCCAGCAGGCCGACGAGGTCCATCGCGCCCTCGTGCAGGACGCCGGACGGGGTGCCGTCGGCGTCGCGCTCGATCCTGCCGTCGGCCGGGTCGGGGGTCTCCTTGGTGATGCCGGCCAGGTCGAGGGCGCGGGAGTTGACCCAGGCGGCGTGGTGGTCCCGCTGGATCAGGTAGGCGGGGCGGTCGAGGAAGTCGAGCTGGGAACGGTGGGGGAGGCCGTTGGGGAAGGCCGACATGTCCCAGCCTCCGCCGTCGATCCACGTTTTTTCGGGATTTTTCGTGGCGTAGTCGGAAATCTTGGCTATGTAGGCGTCTAGGCCGAAGATCTCGGACAAGTCGCACTTTGCTCGTTCGAGGCCGGCCTGCACCGGGTGCATGTGCGCGTCGATGAAGCCGGGCGTCAGCAGGCCGCCGTCCAGGTCGACGGTGTCGTGGCCCGGGGCGCTGCGGGACAGCTCGCCCTCCGGGCCCACGGCGGCGATCACCCCGTCCCGCACCAGCACGGCGTCGGGCCGTACGGCGCCGCCGACGAAGGCGCTTCCCCCGCGGAAGAGGATGTTCATGGGGTACTCCCTTTCTCCAAGATCGTCAGTGGCCGGTGATCAGGTCGGCGAAACGGGCCAGGGCCGACGTCCTGGGCATGGAACGCTCCCGGTGGTCGGCCACCCGGTAGAGGCGGTACATGGCGTGCACCCCCATCCAGCGCAGCGGCTCGGGCTCCCAGGACCGTACCCTGCGGCCCACCCACGGCAGGGACGTCAGCTCCGTCTCCTCCCCGAGTATCAGATCACGCAGCGTGCGCCCGGCCAGGTTCGTCGTGGTCACGCCGTGTCCGGTGTACCCGCCGGCCCAGCCGAGGCCGGTCGCGCGGTCCACGTGCACGGTCGAGCACCAGTCGCGCGGCACGCCCAGCACGCCCGACCAGGCGTGCGCGACCGAGGAGGAACGGGCCGCGGGGAAGAAGTCGACCAGGAGCCGCCACAGGGCCTCGACCGTCCACTCGTGGGTGCGGCCGCGGGCGTCGATGCGGGAGCCGTACAGGTAGGGGCGGCCCCTGCCGCCGAAGGCGATGCGGTCGTCGGCGGTGCGCTGGGCGTACATGTAGTAGTGCGCCATGTCGCCGAGCAGTTCGGCGCCGCGCCAGCCGACCTCGTCCCAGAAGGAGGCGGGGAGCGGCTCGGTGACGATCATCGAGCTGTTCATGGGCAGCCACTGGCGGCGCAGCCCGTGCAGGCGGGCGGTGAAGCCCTCGGTGGCGCGGATCACGTACGCGGCCGTGACCGTCCCGTACGGGGTCACCGCCCGGCCCGGGGCGATCTCGGTGACCGGGGTGCGCTCGTAGACGGGGACGCCGAGGTCGCGTACGGCCCTGGCCAGCCCCTGCGCCAGCTTGGCCGGCTGGATCCTGGCACAGTGGGGGCTCCAGGAGGCCGCCAGCGCGCCCGCCACCCGTACGTGCTCCGCGGGGTCGGCCAGGCGCAGGTCCGCCTCCTCGATGCCCCACGCGCGGGCCGCGGCCATGGAGGCGCGCAGCCGGTTGGCCTGGGCGGGGGTACGGGCCACGTTCACCACGCCGCCCTTGACGACGTCGCAGTGGATGGACTCGGTCTCGCAGACCGCGATGACCTCGTCGATGGAGGCGTACATCTCGCGCTGGAGGCGTCGCGCGCCCGCGCCGTACCGTTCGTGGGAGCCGGCCAGGTCGCCCGTCAGCCAGCCGCCGTTGCGCCCGGAGGCGCCGAACCCGGCGAACTCCTGCTCCAGCAGCACCACCCGCAGCGAGGGACGGGCCTTCTTGAGGTAGTACGCCGTCCACAGTCCCGTGTAGCCCGCACCGACGATCGCCACGTCGGCCTGGAGGTCGCCGTCGAGCCGCGGGCCGGGCTCCGGCACCCCCGACGACCGGTACCAGAAGGACACGTCACCGTTGACGAATCCGGACGACAAGGGAACTCGCGCATTCATGGCCCCATATCCTGCTATATCGGGATTAGGTGGCGCATCTCACGACGAAATTCGTGATGAAACCCGTCGTTAGCGGGCGTGTAACACATCCCAGGCATGCTCCTTCGTATGGGATTCTTGCGCATCCGGACCACGGTGGACGAGCGACCCGGACGGCTGGCCTCGCTGGCCTCGGCCCTGGCCGCCAGGGGCGGCAACATCCTCGGCCTGAGCGTCCAGTCCGACGCCGACGGCACGGTCGACGAGTTCGTGGCCGACATCCCCGCGAGCCCCGAGGCCGTGCGCGAGGCGCTGGAGGCCGCCGGTGGCCGGCGCGTCCAGGTGGTGCCGGCCACGGCCCACGAGCTCACCGACGAGCCGACCAGGGCGCTGCTGCTGGCCTCCCGGCTGCGTACGACACCCTGGCGGCTGCCGGAGCTGCTGGCCGAGCTGCTGCGCGCGGACGACGCCAGGTGGGTCTACGGCGAACCGGTGAGCGACCTGCCCGACCCGACCCTGCTCGTCGTACCGGTCGCGCAGCGGCGCGCGGTCCGGCTGCGCCGCGCCGGGCTGCCGTTCACGCTGACCGAGGCGGCGCGGGCGGCCGGGTTCGCCCGGCTCGCCCAGCCCGCGCCGCGAAGCGCCGCCGAACGCCCGGTGAAGCTGGCCGACGGCGCCGAGGTCACCGTGCGCCCGCTCACCTCGATCTACCGCGAGGCCGTGCGCGACCTGCACGACCGCTGCTCGCCGGAGGCCCGCAGGTTCCGCTACTTCACCTCGATGCCCGCGCTGCCGCCGCGCACGTTCGACCGGCTCTGCGACCGCGGCAGGGGCTTCTCGCTGGTGGCCGGGCACGACGGGCAGGTCGTGGCCATGGCGAACCTCATGTTCACCCCCGACCCCGGCGTCGCCGAGCTGGCCCTCCTGGTCGAGGACCGCTGGCAGGGGCTCGGCCTGGGCGCGACGCTGGCCCGGATGCTGGTGAGGCAGGCTCGCGACCTCGGGTACGCCGAGGTCAGGGCCACCCTGCTGGCCGACAACGCCCGCATGCGCGGCCTGCTGACCACCCTGGGGGCCACGCTCGGCCACACCGAGGACCCCGCGATCGTGGAGGCGCGGCTGCCGGTCGGCGCCCTGGCCTCAGCCTAGGCCCTCCTCGCGGGGGCGCTCCTCGCCCTCGCTCCCGTCGGGCCTGCCGGCGGGACGGCTGATGCCCAGGTGGCGTTCGATGCGTTCCAGGCTCTCCTCGATGCGGGTGAGCCGTTCGCCGAGGACCGGGCTGCCGGAGAAGTACATCTCCGTCGGGCGTTCCTTGGCGCCGCGGCCGACGCGGTCGAGCAGGCGCTGGCGGATGTCGGTCAGGTCGGCGCCGATGTCCACCAGGGCCTGCGCGGCGAGGCCCTCGCCCTCCCTGATCAGCCCGAGCAGGATGTGCTCGGTGCCGATGTAGTTGTGGCGCAGTTGCAGGGCCTCGCGCAGGGACAGCTCCAGCACCTTCTTGGCGCGCGGGGTGAAGGGGATGTGCCCGGTCGGGGAGCTGGCCCCGCGGCCCACCTCGCGCTCCACGAACACCCGTACGGCCTCCAGCTCCACGCCGCAGCCGTCGAGCACCAGCGAGGCCAGCCCCTCACCCTCGCGGATGAGACCCAGCAGGATGTGTTCCGTGCCGATGTAGTCGTGGCTCATCAGCCGCGCCTCCTCCTGGGCGAGGACGACGACCCTGCGCGCGCGGTCGGTGAAGCGCTCGAACACCGGGGGGCCTCCGTTCGGCTGGGGCTGTCTCCACTATGCGCTACAAACCCCGGCGTGTGGGGTATTTGTCCTGTGTGGATCTTGACGAGGTGGCCGGCCGCCTCTACGCAATCCCGCCGGCGGAGTTCACCGCCGCCCGCGCGGCCGAGGTCCGCGCGGCCAAGGACGCGGGCGACGTACGGCTCTCGCGCGAGATCGCGAAGCTGCGCAAGCCCACCGTCTCGGCCTGGGCGGTCAACCGGCTGGCCCGCGAGCACCCGCAGGAGCTGGCCGAACTGCTCGCCCTGGGGGAACGGCTGCGCGCGGCCTGGCAGGAGCAGGACGCCGGCGCGCTGGCCGGGCTGACCCGGCGGCGGGGCGAGGTGACCGCCAAGGTGGCCAGGCTCGCCAGGCAGGGCGGCGGCCTGTCGGCGGCGGCCGCCTCGGAGGTGGACCAGACGCTGGACGCCGCCGTCGTGGACGCCGACGCCGCCGGCCAGGTGCGGGCCGGGCGGCTGGCCAAGCCCCTCAGCTACAGCGGCTTCGCGCCCGCCCCCGTCACCGCCGCCCGTCCCGCGCCGCGCGGGCGAACGTCGTCCCCCCGGAAAACCGCGGACGCGGAGGCCGAGTCGAAGGCACGGGCGGAGGCCGAGGCGAAGGAGGCCAGGAGGGCCAGGGAACGGGAGGAGGCCGAGGCGGCCCATCGGGAGTGGGCGCGGGCGCTGGAGTCGGTCACCCGCGAGTACGACGAGCGCGCCGACAGGGTCGCCCGGCTGGAAGGCAAACTCGCCAAGGCGCGCAAGAAGCTGGAGGAGGCCCGCCAGCGACTTGAGGTCACCCGCAGGGAAGAGCGCCACGCGCGGCAACGACTGAGTTAGGGTGTACGAAACGGTTTCGTACACCAAAGGAGGGGCGATGACCCCCTGGACGCCAGCCGACATCCCGGACCTCGCCGGCACGACGGCCATCGTGACCGGCGCCAACAGCGGAATCGGCCTGCCCACCGCCCGAGAGCTGGCCCGCCGCGGCGCCCGCGTCGTCGTGGCCACCCGCTCGGCGGACAAGGGCGAGGCCGCGGTGGCCGAGATCCGGCGGGCCGTGCCGGGCGCCGACGTCGTGCACGGCGGCCTCGACCTGGCCGACCAGTCCTCGGTCCGGAGCTTCGCGGCCACCGTCGGCGACACGATGGACAAGCTGGACCTGCTGGTCAACAACGCCGGCATCGCCATGATCCCCCGCCGGATGACCAAGGACGGCTGGGAGCTGCAGTTCGGCACCAACCACCTCGGCCACTTCGCGCTCACCGGGCTGCTCCTGCCGCTGCTCCTCGCCGCCCCGAAGCCCCGCGTGGTGACGGTCTCCAGCGAGGCGCACGCCATCGGCAGAATCGACTTCGACGACCTCGGACTGGAACGCGGCTACGGCCGGATGAAGGCGTACGGGCGGTCCAAGCTCGCCAACCTGCTGTTCGCCCTGGAGCTCCAGCGGCGTGCCGACGCGGCCGGTACGAGCCTGACCAGCGTCGCCACCCACCCAGGTGCCACCGCGACCCACATCTTCAAGCTGGGGCCCCTACAGCCCCTCCTGGGCGTGTTCCTGCAGTCGGCGGACGCCGGCGCCGTCACCTCCCTGTACGCCGCCACCTCGCCCCAGATCACCGGCGGCGAGTTCGTCGGCCCGAAGCTGAAGCTGCTCACGCCCTCGAAGACGGCCCGGTCCGAGGAGCTCGCCCGGCGGTTGTGGGAGGTGTCCACGCAGCTTACGGGCGTACGATTCGAGGAGATCGCCTATCGCTGAAGGATGTGCCCGTGGCCCCACTCGACCCTGACCGCGCCAGGGCCATCCTCGACGCCACGATGGAGTTGTTGTCCGAGGTGGGCTACGACCGCATGTCGGTCGACCAGATCGCCAAGCGCGCGAAGGCCAGCAAGGCCACCATCTACCGGCGCTGGGCGGGCAAGCCCGAGCTGGTGGTCGACGTCATCTGCCGGCGGCTCGACATGGACGCGCCGCCGGGGGAGGACACCGGCTCGCTCCGCGGCGACCTGGTCTCGATCTTCCGTGGCCTGTGCGAGACGGTCGAACGCAAACACGCGATGGTCATCGGGCTGTCCTCGACGCTGGTGTCCAACCAGGAGCTGGCCCGCACGCTGCGCGCCCACATGCCCGCCCGCAACCTCGGCGACGTGGGCGCGCTCGTCGAGCGGGCCAGGGCGCGCGGCGAGCTGTCCGCCGCGGTCGATCCCGTACGGCTGTTCGGGGTCGCCGAGGCCCTGGTGTGGCATCGCATGATCTTCATCGGGCCGCCCTTCGACGCCGAGTTCGTGACCGGGTCGGTCGACGGGGTGCTGGTGCCGCTGGTCACGGCCTGGTCAGCGGAGGCCGTGGGCTAGGCGGGCGCAGACGGGGAACCCCGCGGCGGCGTACGGGGCGGCCAGGCGGTCGTAGCAGGCCCGTACCCGTGCGAGGGTCTCCGGCGGCTGCCGGGTGATCACCTCGAAGCGCGGGCCGGCCGCCTCGACGACGCCGGTCCACCAGGCGGCCGGGTCGACCCGGTGCCGCCAGCGCAGCGTCCGCACGCCCACCTCCCCGAAGCCCGCCGCCGTCAGCAGCCCGGCGAACCGCTCGGGCCGCTCCACCGCGGTGAAGGGCCGGGCCGGGGGTTCGTACGGGACCCGCGCCGCCGCCAGCGCCTCGGCGAAGACGTTCGTGGCCGTCATCTCCTCGGACGTCCACCAGGTCAGCGCGAGCGCGCCGCCGGGACGCAGCACGCGGTGCAACTCCGCGAGCGTCGCCGGGGTGTCGGTGACGTGGTTGATGACGAAGTTGCCCGCCGCGGCGTCGAAGGAGCCGTCGTCGAAGGGCAGGACGGGCAGGGTGGCCCCCCGTACGGTGGCGCCGGGGTGGCGGCGGGCGACCACGTCCAGCATGGCGGGGCTGGAGTCGACGGCGGTGACCTCGGCGCCGAGCGCGAGCGCCGCGGCCGTGACGACGCCCGTGCCGCAGCCGAGGTCGAGCAGCCTGCGCGGGCGCGGGCCCAGGGCGTCCAGCAGCGGCTCGACGGTGTACGAGGTGAGCCGTGCGAAGCCGCGGTCGTAGGCCGCCGGGTCTCTCACGGGCCACCAGCATACGCTCAGCGGAATTCTGACATTCTTACGTGAAATTTCGGCCGTTTCTCTGTTTTGTGGGGAAATTTCGGGCTTATGGTCTTCGCCATGACCATCGACGCCTTCATCGACGCGCTTCCCAAGGTGGAGCTGCACGTACACCTGGTCGGCTCGGCCTCGGTAGAGACCGTGCTGGAGCTGTCCCGCCGCCATCCCGGAAGCGAGGTCCCGACCTCGGAGGAGGAACTGCGCCGCTTCTACACCTTCGTCGACTTCCCCCACTTCGCCCGCGTGTACCAGGCCGTCAACGCCCTCGTCCGCGACCCCGAGGACGTCGCCACCCTCGTCCTCGGCCTGGCCAGGGACCTCGCCGGACAGGGCGGCCGGTACGCCGAGCTGCAGGTCACCCCGTACGCGCACCACATGGTCGGCATGCCCATGCGCGAGGTGACACAGGCCCTCGACCTGGCCGCCCGGCGTTCCCTCGCCGACCACGGGGTGGAGATGGCGTACATCTTCGACATCCCCGGCGAGTACGGCGAGGAGGCCGCCCGGATCACCGTCGAGCACGCCCTCCAGGAACCTCCCGCCGCATTGGTAGGTTTCGGGATCGGCGGCATCGAACAGGAACGCCCCAAGTACCGCGACGCCTACCGCGACGCCTTCACCGCCGCGCGCGCCGCCGGACTGCACAGCGTCCCGCACGGCGGCGAGATGAGCGGCCCCGAGACGATGTGGGAGGTCATCGAGGGCTACGGCGCCGAACGCATCGGCCACGGCATCAACTGCCTGTCCGACCCCCGCCTGGTCGCCCACCTGCGCGAGACCCAGCTCCCCCTGGACGTCTGCCCCACCTCCAACGTCCGCACCGGCCAGGTGCCCGACCTCGCCGCCCACCCGCTGCCCCGCATGCTGGAGGAGGGCCTGTACGTCACCCTCAACAGCGACGACCCGCCCATGTTCGCCACCACCCTGGCCGGCGAGTACCGCGCGGCCGCCCACGTGCTCGGGCTCGGCGCCGCGGAACTGGCCCAGCTCGCCCGCAACGCCGTCAACGCCTCCTACCTCACCACCGACCGCAAACAGTCCCTCCTCAAGGAGATCGACACCCTGGCCCCCCTCGCCTGACCGGCCCCACCACGTCCGTCATGCCGTCCTCATGCCGTCCTCACCGAACGGCATGACGCGGCGGGACTCTCCTGGCATCGCGGAACACGGAGTGAGCCTGAGGGGGCGCGTCGTGCGTACCACGGTCGGTGGGAGGTTCACATGACTACTCCGGCGGACCTGCTGGACGCCCAGCGCCGCGTGCAGGCGCTGTCCGACCAGCACTGGCACTGCCTCGACGAGGCCGTGCGCCGGCTGACGGACGGGCGCACCTGGACGGGCCCGGCCGCCGACGCCTTCGCCCAGGAGCTCGTGCGCCGCCGGCTGGAGGTGTGGCACGGGCTGCGGGAGGTCATCGAGCGACTGCGCGAGGAGGCCGCCCGCTACTCCCTCGACGAACGGCGGAACCTGTGACGTCCTCCTCGCTCGACCCGCGCGAGATGCACCGGCTCGGGCAGGGCGTACAGGAGGCGGGCAAGGCCCTGGCCGGCTGCGCGAGCCAGGTGCGCGCGATCCTGGCGGCGGTGCAGCTGAGCCATCCGGGGGTCACCGCGATCGACCGGGCGGCGCGCTGGCTGACCGAGCAGGCGCCCGACCTGTACCGGCGGCGCGACCTGGCCTAATAGGCCGAGAAGGTCCGCACCGACGTGTTCGGTCACCCGGTGCCCGGCTCCGTGGTGCCGCCCGGCGCGGTCCGGATCGACGAGGGGCGGCTGATCCCGTCCCGGGTGCGCGCCGAGGCCGAGCAGGCCTCCGGACTGGTCGAGGCGGCCGGCAGGGGGGACAAGGACACCCTCACGAAGCTCGCCGCGTTCAAGGACCGGATGACCGATCCCCGCTTCGCCACGGCACTGCTGGAGAAGCTCGGCCCGCAGGCGCTCACCACGCTGCCCGTGCACCTGTCGGCCCGTGTGCGCAAGGCGCTGGACCAGAGCCCGGAGGCGGCTCGCGGGATGCGCGCCCAGAACCGGGAGCTGCTGTCCATGCTGGCGACGGCCCTCGCCCACGCCACCACCGCCAAGGAGGGCGCCCCCCGCCTCGGCACGCGGTTCCTGGACGAGCTGAACAAGCGCGGCCGTGCGGAGACGGAGGCGCCGGGGATGGGCGGGCTCACCGCCCCCGGCTGCTGGGCGCTCGGCCAGATCCTGGCCGCCGGGCCGCAGGAGCCGTACAGCTCGTGGTTCATGAGAACGGTCGGGCGCGACATGATCCGCTGGGACCGCGACTACCTCAAGGAGCACGGGGTGCGCTTTCTGCCCCGCGACACCGACGTCTACAACCTGCCGGCCGAACTGGGCAAGGGGCAGATCCACGACTTCGAGGCCCGGCTGTACCCGTTCCGCAGCGCGGGCGTCTGGTTCCGGTGCGGGGAAAGGAGTCCGTTCATCGGCGTCACGGTCATGAAGAACCCCGCACGGGACCAGAACTACGATCTCGTCCAGCTTGTGGAGATCGCTGAACGGCGGTTCGGTGAGATGTTCGGGTGCGCGCCCACCCCCGATCCGCGCTGACCTCAGGGGGAGGCCAGGCGGCCGAGTTCCGGGGGGATCTTGGTGGCGGCCGCGCGGTCGAGGAGGAACAGGGTGCCGGCTCGGCCGCGGGCGCCCGCGGCCGGGACCTGGACCGGGCCCGAGTCCGACAGGGCCAGGCGCACCGCGCCCGACTTCTCCTCGCCGGCCGCCACGACCCACACCTCGCGCGCCGCCTGGATGGCGGGCAGGGTCAGGGAGATGCGGGTGGGGGGCGGCTTGGGGGAGCCGTGGACGGAGACGACCGGGCGGGTGTCGTACAGGGCGGGCATGCCGGGGAACAGGGAGGCCACGTGGGCGTCGGGGCCCATGCCGAGGAGCATGATGTCGAAGGCCGGCACCGGGCCGTGGTCCTCGGGGCGGGCCGCGGCGCGCAGTTCGGCGGCGTACGCCTCGGCGGACTCCTCGGCCGTCAGGCCCGAGTCGGGGCCGCGCATGACGTGGACCCGGTCGGGGTCCAGGTCCACGTGGTCGAGCAGCGCCTGGCGGGCGCCGGTCTCGTTGCGTTCCTTGTCGCCGGTGGGCACGAAACGTTCGTCGCCCCACCAGACGTCGAGGCGTCGCCAGTCGACGGCGTCGCGGGCGGGCGTGGCGGCGATGGCGGCCAGCGTGGCGATGCCGACCGTGCCGCCGGTCAGCACGATCGAGGCCGACCCCTTGGCCGACTGGACGTCGACCAGGCGCGTGATGATGCGTGCCGCCACGGCCTTGGCCAGGACGTCGGCGTCGCGGTGCACGACAACGTTGGGAACGCTCACAACTCTTCTTTCTGGAGTGGAGGGCGGTCAGCCCTTGTAGGTACGGGCGAACCGCTTGACGGCGGCCTCGTAGACCTCGTCGCTGTCCAGCCGGCGCAGTTCCTCCGACATCAGCTCGGAGGTGTGCCGCCTGGCCAGGGCCACGTTCCGGTCGGGCTGGCCGGGACGTGAGAGCGTGGCCAGCCGTGCGTCGCTGCGCGTGACCGACAGTTCGCCGTCGGTGGTCTGGAGCCGTACGCAGGTCAGGCCGGGACCGGCCGAGTCGGTCACCTTGACCGGGGCGCCCAGCCGCTCCGACAACCAGGCCGCCAGCAGCGGCGCGCTCGGATGGCCGGGGCTGGCCTCCACCACGCCCTTGCGCACCTTGCCCACCGGCTGGTCGAACGCGGCGGCCAGCAGGCTGCGCCACGGCGTCAGCCGGGACCACGACAGGTCGGTGTCGCCGGGGGCGTAGCCCTTGGCCCGGGTCACCAGCGACTTGGGGCCGCCGTCCTCGAAGCCCTTGGCGTCGGTGATACGCCGCTGGGCCAGGGCGCCGATCGCGTCCTTGGACGGCACGTCGGGGGCCGCGCCCGGCCACCAGGCCACCACGGGCGTGTCGGGCAGCAGCAGCGGGCTGACCACGGAGTCGGCGTGCTGGGTGAGCTCGCCGTACAGGCGCAGGACCACGACCTCGCCGGGTGTGTTCTCGCCGATGCGCAGTTCGGCGTCGAGCCGGTTGGGCTCGGCCTCCTCGCGCTTGATCACCACGATGATGCGCGAGGGGTGTTCGCGGGCAGCCTCGGTGGCCGCGCGCAGCGCGTCGTACTGGTGGCGCTCCTCGGAGATCACCACCAGGGTCAGCACCATGCCGATGGCGGGCGCGCCCATCTGGTGGCGCAGCAGCATGAGCTGCGCCGAGATCTTGCCGGCCGTCGTGTCCGACAACATGAACGTGGTCACTAGAGTCTCCTCCACACGCGGCCGTCGCGCGCCATCATCGCGTCGGCCGACTCCGGCCCCCACGAGCCCGACTCGTACCCCTCGGGCTGTCCCTGCGTGGCCCAGAAGTCCTCGATCGGGTCGAGGATCGTCCAGGACAGCTCGACCTCACGCTGGTGCGGGAAGAGCGGCGGGTCGCCGATCATGACGTCGAGCAGCAGGCGTTCGTACGCCTCGGGCGAGGACTCCAGGAACGACTCGCCGTAGGCGAAGTCCATGGACACGTCGCGCACCTCCATGGCGGTGCCCGGGACCTTCGACCCGAACCGCACGGTGATGCCCTCGTCCGGCTGAACCCGGATCACCAGGGCGTTCTGCCCCAGGATCTCGGTGTCGGTCTTGCTGAAGGGCAGGTGCGGCGCGCGCTGGAACACCACGGCCACCTCCGTGACCCGGCGGCCCAGCCGCTTGCCGGTACGCAGGTAGAACGGCACCCCGGCCCACCGCCGGTTGGCGATCTCCAGCTTGATGGCCGCGTACGTCTCGGTGATCGACTCGGCGGGGATGCCGTCCTCCTGGAGGTAGCCGACGACCTTCTCGCCGCCCTGCCACCCGGCCGAGTACTGGCCGCGGGCCGTGTTGAGCCCCAGGTTGGACGGCAGCCGTACGGCCTTGAGCACCTTCTCCTTCTCCCGGCGCAGCGCCGAGGCGTCGAAGGAGGTCGGGTCCTCCATGGCGACCAGCGCGAGGAGCTGGAGCAGGTGGTTCTGGATCACGTCGCGGGCCGCGCCGATGCCGTCGTAGTAGCCGGCGCGCCCCCCGATACCGATGTCCTCGGCCATGGTGATCTGCACGTGGTCGACGAAGCTGCGGTTCCAGATGGGCTCGTACAGGTTGTTGGCGAAGCGCAGCGCCAGGATGTTCTGGACGGTCTCCTTGCCCAGGTAGTGGTCGATCCGGAAGATCGAGCTCTCCGGGAAGGCGGAGGTGGTGATCTCGTTCAGCTCGTGGGCCGACTTCAGGTCGTGGCCGAACGGCTTCTCGATGACCACCCGCCGCCAGGAGCCTTCGGGCGCGTCGGACAGGCCGGTGCGCTTGAGCTGCTCGACGACCACGGGGAAGAACTTGGGCGGCACAGACAGGTAGAAAGCGTAGTTTCCGCCCGTGCCGCGCGTCTGGTCGATCTCCGCCAACGCCATCGCCAGGGCGTCGAAGGCCCCGTCGTCGGAGAACTCGCCCGGCACGAAATGGATGCCCTCAAGGATCTGCTTCCAGACCTCCTCGCGGAAGGGCGTACGCGCGTGCGCCTTGACGGCGTCGTGCGTCAACTGGGCGAAGTCCTGGTCCTTCCAGTCGCGCCTGGCGAAACCGACCAGCGAGAAACCGGGCGGCAGCAGGCCGCGGTTGCCCAGGTCGTAAATGGCCGGCAGCAGCTTGCGCTTGGCCAGGTCGCCCGTCACGCCGAACAGCACCAGCACACACGGCCCCGCCACCCGCGGCAGCCGCTTGTCACGCGGGTCGCGCAAGGGGTTGGCCTCGGCGACCTCCAATGTCGTGGCGGTGTTCGCCACGGCCGCCGCCACCGCGACGACCTCCTCCTCAGGAGATGCTTCGTCAGTCATCTCAAACCTCCTGTGCGGCTGCGAGCAAATGCGCGACACCCGTCGCGCGGTCCGTCAAATGCAGGCGTACGGCGGGCCGCCCGCGGGTCTCCAGCGAGGCCAGGTCGCCCAGCGCCTGCGCGAGCTGGAGCCGCCCCAGCGTGTACGGCCGGCCCGGGACCGGGACGTCCTCGGTCACCGCGCCCGTGATCTGCAGGAACACGCCGTTCTGCGGCCCGCCCTTGTGGTACTGGCCGGTCGAGTGCAGGAAACGCGGCCCCCACCCGAACGTCACCGGCCGGTTCGTACGGATGGCGAGCAGGGCGCGCAGAGTGGCGGCGTCGGCCATCATCCACGCGTCGGTCATCTGCTCGAAGTCGGCCCCCTCGGGCATCGGCGCGTCGAAGGCCGCCAGCCGGTCGAGGTAGGCCATGACGGCCAGGTAGCCGCCGTGCGGGATGGCCTTCAGCAGCTCGGCCAGCACGCCGGGCAGGTCGTGCGACCGGACCGCGCCGTAGATCTCGACGGGCCCGTCGACCAGCGTGGGCGCGCCGAGCGGCAGGTCGGGCAGGGCCAGCAGAGTCGCGGTGTTCTCCTTGGACTCGGCCACGTTGGGCTGGTCGAAGGGGTCGATCTCCAGCAGCAGCCCGGCCACGGCGGTCGCGTACTCCCAGACCAGGAACTGGCCGCCGAGCGGCCCGTCGACGCGCACGGCGCCGTCGTCGGACTCGATCGCGACGATCAGCTCGTCGTGGGTGTGATTGGGGTCGGAGTTGACGACGGGCAGGATGCCCCTGCCCTGCTTGCCGGTGGACTCGGCGACGAGCTGCTCGATCCAGTCGGGCAGCCCGTTGATGCCCGAGAGCTGGTCTTCGAGCACCAGCTTGTCGCGCCCGGCCAGCGCCGCGCCGCCGAGGGCCGCGCCCAGGTCGAGCCCGGGGTTGCCGGTGTCCTGCGACAGCAGCGGCAACACCTCTTCGGCGTCGTCCAGCAGCCGCTCGACGTCGGCCCCGGCCAGCGCGCTCGGCACCAGCCCGAACGCCGACAGCGCCGAGTAGCGGCCCCCCACGTCGGGAACGGCCAGCACCAGGTGGTAGCCGCCGTCGATCGCCCGCTGCTCCAGCGGCGAGCCCTGGTCGGTGACGACCACGATCCGGTCGGCGGGCGAGATGCCCGCCTCGGTGAAGATCTGTTCGTAGATGCGCAGGTGGCAGTCGGTCTCGACGGTCGAGCCGCTCTTGCTGGCCACCACCACGACGGTGGACTCCAGCAGGTCGGCCAGGGCCCGGCGGACCTGCGCCGGGTCGGTCGTGTCGAGCACGGTCAGCGGTACGTCGGCGGTCTGGCAGATCACCTCGGGAGCCAGCGACGAGCCGCCCATCCCGACCAGCACCACGTTCGTCAGGCCCTCGGCACGGGCCCGCTCCACGAGCTTGCCCAACTCGGGAAGGAGCTCGCGGGAGGTACGCGGCAGCGTCAGCCAGCCGAGCCGGACCGCCGCCACCGCCTCGGCGTCCTCACCCCACAGCGTGGGGTCGCCGCCGGCCAGCCGCGCGGGCACGCCGTCGGCGACGAGGCGCCCCGCGACGGAGGAGGCGGCCGCGGCCACCCCCTCCTCGCGGTAGGACACCTCGATCATGGCACCAGATTCTTGGTGACGCTTTCGAGCAGTTCGTTCCAGGACGCCTCGAACTTCTCCACGCCCTCGTCCTCCAGGACGCGTACGACGTCGTCGTAGTCGATGCCGGCGTCCTTGAGCGCGGCCATGGTGTTCCAGGCCTGCTCGTAGAAGGGGCGCACGGTGTCGCCGGTGATCTGGGCGTGGTCGGCGGTGGAGTCGAGGGTCTTCTCCGGCATCGTGTTGACGGTGCCGGGGGCGACGAGCTGGTCGACGTACATGGTGTCGGAGTAGTCGGGGTTCTTCACCCCGGTCGAGGCCCACAGCGGGCGCTGCGGGCGGGCGCCCGCCGCGCGCAGGCGCTGCCAGCGCTCGGAGCTGACGGCCTCCTCGTACGCGGCGTAGGCCAGGCGCGCGTTGGCGATGCCCGCCTTGCCCTTGAGCTCCGGCTTGCCGAGCTTGTCGAGCCGCTTGTCGATCTCGGTGTCGACGCGGCTGACGAAGAACGAGGCCACCGACTCGATCGAGGCCAGGTCGAGGCCCTTGGCCTGCGCGGCCTCCAGGCCGGCCAGCCAGGCGTCCATGACCGCGCGGTAGCGCTCAAGGGAGAAGATCAGCGTGACGTTGACGCTGATGCCCTCCGAGAGCGCCTGCGTGATCGCGGGCAGGCCCTCAAGGGTGGCCGGGATCTTGATGAACAGGTTGGGCCGGTCGACCATCCACCACAGCGCCCTGGCCTCGGCCACGGTCTTCTCGCTCTCGCGGGCCAGACGCGGGTCGACCTCCAGCGATACGCGGCCGTCGACGCCGCCGGTGGAGTCGTAGACCGGGCGCAGCACGTCGGCCGCCCAGCGGATGTCGTACGTGGTGATCGCGCGTACGGCCTCCTCCACGGTGACGCCGCGCACGGCCAGGTCGTGGAGCTGGGCGTTGTAGGCGTCGCCCTTGCTGAGCGCGCCCGCGAAGATCGTCGGGTTGGAGGTGACCCCGACGACGTTCTTCTCGCGGATCAGCTGCTCGAGGTTGCCCGTGCGCAGGCGTTCGCGGCTGATGTCGTCGAGCCAGATGGAAACGCCCTGGCCGGACAGCTTGTTGAGGTTGTCGCTCATCTTCTTCTCAGTTTCCCGTCGTCTCGCCCTTGTCCTGACCCAGCTTGGCGAGGCTCGCCTTGGCCGCCGCCGCCACACGCTCGGCCGTGAGCCCGAACTGCTCGTACAGCGTCCTGTACGGCGCCGAGGCGCCGAAGTGCTCCAGGCTGACCACTTCGCCGCACTCGCCGACGAACTGGTGCCAGCCGAGCGCGACGCCGGCCTCGACCGCGACCCGGGCCCGGATGGCCGAGGGCAGGACCGTCTGCCGGTAAGCGGAGTCCTGCCCGTTGAACCACTCGACACACGGCATCGACACCACGCGTGTGGAGATGCCCTGCGCCTCCAGCAGCTCGCGGCCCTGCACGGCGACCTCGACCTCGCTGCCGGTGGCGATGAGGATCACGTGCGGCTGGCCGTCGGAGGCCTCGCGCAGCACGTAGCCGCCACGGGCCACGCCGTCGGCGCTCGTGCCCTCGTAGACCGGCACGTTCTGCCTGGTCAGAGCCAGGGCGGCGGGACGGTCGGTGTGCTCCAGGATCGTCTTCCACGCATGGGCGGTCTCGTTGGCGTCGGCCGGGCGGACGACGTCGAGGCCGGGGATCGCGCGCAGCGCCCACAGGTGCTCGATCGGCTGGTGGGTGGGGCCGTCCTCGCCGAGGCCGATGGAGTCGTGCGTCCACACGTAGGTGACCGGCAGCTTCATCAGCGCGGCCAGGCGCACCGCGGGGCGCATGTAGTCGGAGAAGACCAGGAACGTGCCGCCGTACGGGCGGGTGCCGCCGTGCAGGGCGATGCCGTTGAGGATGGCGCCCATGGCGTGCTCGCGGATGCCGAAGTGCAGCGTGCGGCCGTAGGGGTTACCGGGGAAGTCCTTGGTCTGGTACTCGTCGGGGATGAAGGACGGCTCGCCCTTCATGGTCGTCAGGTTCGACTCGGCCAGGTCGGCCGAACCGCCCCACAGCTCGGGCAGCACCGGGGCCAGCGCGCCCAGCACCTCGCCGCTGGCCTTGCGGGTGGCCATCGAGGAGCCGGTCTCGAACTCGGGCAGGGCCGTGGCCCAGCCGGCGGGCAGCTCGCGGTGGGAGATGCGGTCGAACTCCTTGGCGCGCTCGGGGTTGGCCAGGCGCCACTCGGCGTAGCCCTTGTCCCACTCGGCACGATCGGTACGGCCGCGGGCGACCACCTCGCGGGCGTGCTGGAGCACCGCGGCCGGCACGTCGAAGGTCCTGGCCGGGTCCATGCCCAGGATCTCCTTGGTCGCGGCGATCTCCGCCTCGCCCAGGGCCGCGCCATGGATCTTGCCGGTGTTCTTCTTGTTGGGCGCCGGCCAGCCGATGATCGTGCGCAGCCGGATGAAGGAGGGCCGGTCGGTCTCGGCCTTGGCCGCCTCAAGGGCCTCGAACAGGGCCTGGACGTCCTCTTCGTACTCGCCGCCGGCGGTCCAGTCGACGCTCTCGGTGTGCCAGCCGTAGGCCTCGTAGCGCTTGACGACGTCCTCGGACTTGGCGATGAGGGTGTCGTCCTCGATGGAGATGTGGTTGTCGTCGTACAGGACGACGAGGTTGCCCAGCTTCTGGTGGCCGGCCAGGGCGCTGGCCTCGTGGCTGATGCCCTCCTCGATGTCGCCGTCGCTGACGAAGCACCAGATGTGGTGGTCGAACGGCGAGGCGCCGCGCTCGGCCTCGGGGTCGAACAGGCCGCGCTCGCGGCGGGCCGCCATCGCCATGCCGACCGCGTTGCCGAGGCCCTGGCCGAGCGGACCGGTGGTGGTCTCAACTCCGGCGGTGTGCCCGTGCTCGGGGTGGCCGGGGGTGAGGCTGTCCCACTGCCGCAGGCGCCTCAGGTCGTCGAGCGTCAGGCCGTAGCCCGACAGGTAGAGCTGGATGTAGAGCGTCAGGCTGGTGTGGCCGCACGACAACACGAACCGGTCGCGGCCCGCCCAGTTGGGGTCGCTCGGGTCGTGGCGCATCACGCGCTGGAACAGCAGGTATGCGGCGGGGGCCAGGCTCATGGCGGTGCCGGGGTGACCCGAGCCCGCCTTCTCCACTGCGTCCATCGCCAGCGCCCGGACGACGTCGACCGCCTTCTTGTCGAGGTCGGTCCATTCAAGGGCTGGCACGAGTTCGGTGCTCAAGTGCGCGATCTCCGGAATCTAGTTGTCATTTGGCAGTACCTGTTGGCTATCCCGCCCACACGGGACCCTAACCGAGTGGAGCTGGCGATCGATTCCCATTCCACCCTTGCGTGTCCATGAATGGCTCAAGCCCCCCATTGGCCGGACCGTCCGCCCCTGCGACTACAGTTTGGTTGTTCGCAGAGGCGCCACGGCGCCACTCATCGATCCGCTCTAATCAGAGGTTACGCGTTGACTCCGCACAGGCTGGAAGCGCCTTGACGGTGCTGACCAACAGGCAGGCCACGGCCCCCTCGACCGAGTCCGGGGCGCCGCGCACGTTCGGCATGGTCGTGAAGGCCTACGTCGCGCTCACCAAGCCGCGGATCATCGAGCTGCTGCTGATCACGACCCTTCCGGTGATGTTCCTGGCGGCCGGCGGCCTGCCGCCGCTGTGGAAGTCGATCGCCGTCATGGTCTTCGGCACCCTGTCGGCGGGCAGCGCCAACGCGCTCAACTGCTACGTCGATCGCGACATCGACCAGAAGATGCGGCGCACCCGCCGCCGCCCGCTGGCCAGGCACCAGGTGTCGCCGCGGGGCGCGCTGGTTTTCGGCATCGTTCTGGGGATTTTGTCCACTGTTGGCCTGTGGGTCACCACCAATTGGCTGGCCGCTGTGTTGTCCACCGCGGCGATCCTGTTCTACGTGATCGTCTACTCGATGATCCTGAAGCGGCGTACCGCCCAGAACATCGTGTGGGGCGGCATCGCGGGCTGCATGCCGGTCATGATCGGCTGGGCGGGCATCACCGAGCGGCTCGACTGGGCGCCCCTGGTGCTGTTCGGGGTGGTGTTCTTCTGGACGCCGCCGCACACCTGGACCCTCGCCATGCGCTACAAGGAGGACTACGCGGCGGCCAAGGTGCCGATGTTGCCGGTGGTGGCCACCGAGCGGCGGGTCATCCTGGAGTCCGTGGCCTACACCTGGGCGACCGTGCTGTGCTCGCTGGCCCTGTGGCCGGTGGCGCACACCACGCTGTTCTACCCGGTCGTCGCGGTCGTGCTCGGCGTGGTCTGCCTGTGGGAGGTCCACCGCCTGCTGGCCCGGCTCAACGCCGGCCGGAGCGGCGTCGACCTGCGCCCGATGCGGTTCTTCCACTGGTCCAACGCCTACCTCGCGCTGCTCTTCCTGGCCGTCGCGATCGACCCGCTGCTGGCCTGACCCGGCGGGCCTCCCGGCCGGGGACGGCGAAGCGGCCGGGGCGTACGACCCCCCATGTCCGGACGGTGACGAGTGACTATCCCAGACGGCCGGTTCACGTGATCGTTCCCGAGGGCGCCGGCGGTCGCCGAGCGTGCTCCCGTCCGCCGGACCTGCCCCACGACCGCCTCGCGATCGGCCGTACCGTCGGGCGGGCCGGTCACGGTGGGTCCGACCTCGACCGGCAGTGCCCAGACCGGCACGGACCCCGTCACTCTGATCCGTTAAAGTCACGGTATGGCGTCCCGTGATCCACGCTGGGTGTTGAAGGACCGCCCGTCGTTCGCGTTGATCACCGGGCTGGTCCTCACCGGCATCTGCGCCCTGGTCTCGTTCTCCTTCGACGTGCTCAACGGCGAGCCGGTGCAGTTCTTCATCGCGCTCGTCCTCGCGCTGGCGCCGGTGCCGCTGCTGCTGGCCGCCGTACTGGCGCTGGACCGCATGGAGCCCGAGCCGCGCAGCAACCTGATCTTCGCCTTCGCGTGGGGCGCGGGCATCGCCGTGCTGATCGCGGGCGCGATCAACTCGCTCAACCTCCACTACTTCATCGACACCGCCAAGCTCTCGCCCACCAGCGCGCGCAACCTGGCGGCCACCTTCGGCGCGCCCGTCGTCGAGGAGACGATGAAGGGCCTGGTGCTGCTCGGGCTGCTGAAGTTCCGCCGGGCCGAGCTCGACGGGCCCACCGACGGCATCATCTACGCCAGCATGGTCGGCCTCGGCTTCGCCATGAGCGAGAACGTCAGCTACTACCTGTCGGCGCTCAACGGCAACGGCGTCAGCAGCCTGGCGGTCACCGTGGTGCTGCGCGGCGTCCTGTCGCCGTTCGCCCATCCGCTGTTCAGCTCGATGATCGGGGTGGCCGTCGCGTACGCGGCCCAGCGCCAGGGGCCGGAGCGGGCCTTCCTGGTGCTGGCCGGCTGGTCCGGGGCGATGATCCTGCACGGCCTGTGGAACGGCCTGGCCTCCTACGGCGGTTTTCCCGGGCTCGTGGTGGCCTACCTGGCGCTGCTGGTGGTGCTCGTCGTGCTGATCGGCGTGGTGTTCAGGGACCGGCGGCGCATCGTCGCGCTCATCCAGACCTACCTGCCGCCGTACGAGCCGACCAAGCTGGTCGGGGCCGCCGACATCTACATGTTGTCCACGTTCGCCCGGCGGCGTCAGGCCAGGCAGTGGGCCAGGGCCTACGGCGGCAAGCGCGGGGTGCGCGCGATGCGCGACTACCAGCTCGCCGCCACCGAGCTCGGCCTGCTGCACGAGCGGGCGGCCCGCCACATGGTCGACGAACAGGCCTTCCACGAGGAGCAGCGGGCACTGCTGGAGTGCATGAGCACGGCCCGCGCCGACTTCCCGGTGCCGCCGGTGCACGCCCGCTCGGTGGCCAGGGGCACGCCGCCGCCCGGCTACGCGCCCGGCGCGCCCCGCTGAGCCAGGATCGCGGTCAGCGAGACCTCGCGCGGCCCGGGGTAGACCGGCTCGGAGCGCAGCACGAGCGCGTCGGCGACGGCCTTGGCCGTGGCCAGCAGCTCCCTGGTGGCGTAGACGTACGTGGTGGCCGCCCACTGCCGGGTGGAGTCGTCGCCCACGCCGAACGTCTCCAGGCCGGCCGTCCGGCACAGCGCCACGGCCCTCGGCAGGTGGAAGACCTGGGTGACGACGGTGACCCGTTCGGCGCCGAACACCTCGCGGGCCCGTACGCACGAGTCCCAGGTGTCGAACCCGGCGTAGTCCAGCACCATCACTCCGGCGGGCACGCCCCGGCGCAGCAGGTAGTCGCGCATGGCGGTGGGCTCGTCGTACTCCTTGCGGCTGTTGTCACCCGACAGCAGCAGCGCGCGTACCTTGCCCGCCCGATAGAGCTCGGCGGCGACGTCGAGCCGGCGGGCCAGCATGGGCGTGGGCTGCGTGTGCCACAGGCCCGCGCCGAGCACCAGCGCGGCCTGCGCGGGCGGCACCCGCGTCAGCCAGCCGCCGCTGTCGGCGACCACGCGGTGCGGCGAGCTGTCGAGCCAGGCCCACGTCATGGGCGCGAGGGCGAGCACGCTGACCAGCACCAGCCCCTGGTACGCGCGCCGCAGCGCCGTACGCGAGAGCAGTCCCTTCCGGGCCCGGAGTTCCAGCACACCCCATACCCTGACACAAGGGATCAGACGGCGGCGGGCGCTTCCGCGGGAACGGCGGCGGCGGCGGACTCCAGCGGGTCGCGGGTGCGCAGCGAGGTGACCACCCGCAGCGCGGCGATCCACACCAGCGAGGCGCCGAGCACGTGCAGCAGCACCAGCGCGGCCGGCACGGCCAGGAAGTACTGGGTGTAGCCGAGCACGCCCTGGGCCAGCTCCACCGCGAACAACCCGAGCACGGCCCGGACGGCCGCCCGCGGCGCGCCGGTCACGTGCAGCGCGAACAGCAGCGCGAACGTCAGCCCGACGACGAGGTAGACGATGTCGGCGTGCAGCCGGGCCACGGCCTCGATGTCGAAGTCGAAGCGGGAGGCGATCGCGTCGCCCGAGTGCGGGCCGGTGCCGCTGACCACGACGCCCGCCACCAGCAGCACGGCCGTGGCCGCGAGCAGTGCGTAGCCCAGCCGCCGCACGTCGCGGTGGGCGATCCGGACGGCCGGGCCGTCGCCCTCGCCGGCGCGGGCGTAGAGCATCCAGCAGGCGGCGATCAGGGCCATGGAGATCAGGAAGTGCATGCCGACCGTGAACGGGCTGAGCGCGCTCCTGACCACCAGGCCGCCCCACAGCGCCTGGGCCAGCACACCCGCGGGCTGCAGCAGCGCCAGGCGCACCAGCACCCGCCTGCGCGGGACCAGGCGCAGCGCCGCGAGCACGCACGCCGCGCCCACCGCCAGCACCAGGAACGTCAGCAGCCGGTTGCCGAACTCGATGAGCATGGTCAGCATCGACATCTCGGGATGGGCGATCGGCACGAAGCTGTCGGGCGTGCACCTCGGCCAGGTCGGGCAGCCGAGCCCGGAGCCGGTCACCCGCACGCCGGCGCCGGTCACCGCGATGCCCGCGTTGGCCACCACGGACGCCAGCGCCCAGCCGCGCATCGAGCGCGCGGTCGGCGCCCAGAAGGTGTTCAGGGCGCGGACGAGGACGTTGGAGCGGTCCGTGGATGGTTTCACGTCATCGATGGTACGGGCCGGGTGGGACGGTCCCGTCAGAGGCTTCTCAGCGCGATCCGCCATGTGACATATTACCGAGAGGCGTATCCTTGGAGGCTCCCGGACGCCCCCGCTCGACCCGTTCCCCGAAGGACTCGAACCGTGATCAGTACTGTCGACTACCACACCGGCGGTGAGCCGTTCCGGATCGTCACCGGCGGCGTGCCCGAGATCCCCGGGCGGGACGTGCTCACCCGGCGGGAGAACGCGCCCGGCCACGCCGACCACGTCCGGCGGCTGCTGTGCCACGAGCCGCGCGGGCACGCCGACATGTACGGCTGCTTCCTGGTCCCGCCCGACGACGCCGGGGCGCATCTCGGCGTGCTGTTCTGGCACAAGGACGGCTTCTCCACCGCCTGCGGCCACGGCACGATCGCCCTGGGCGCGTACGCGGTGCACGAGGGGCTGGTCGAGGCCGATCCCGACGGGGAGACCGACGTGGTGGTGGACGTGCCGTCGGGGCGCGTCACGGCCCGGGTGCGCTGCTCGGGCGGGCGGGTGGAGGCGGTGACGTTCGTCAGCGTCCCGTCGTACGTGCTGGCCCGGGACGTGGCCGCCGCCGGCACCCGGGTCGACCTCTCGTACGGCGGCGCGATCTACGCCTCCGTACCGGCCGGGGCGCTGGGCCTGTCCGTCGAGCCCCGGCACCTGACCGCGCTCGTCGAGCACGCCCGCCGGATCAAGGCCGCCCTGGCGGGCCACCCCGCCACCCGGCACCCGGCCGACGACCGCCTGTCCGGCGTGTACGGCGTGATCTTCTACGACGAACTGCCGGACGACGACGAGGGGCATGCCCGCCAGCGCAACGTCACCGTCTTCGCCGACGGCGAGGTGGACCGCTCGCCGTGCGGCTCGGGCAGCGCCGCCCGGATGGCGCTGCTGCACGAGGCGGGCCTGCGCGGCACGCTGGTCCACGAGAGCGTCGTCGGGTCCGTCTTCAGGGCGCGCGTGGCCCGGGTGACCGGCGAGGGGATCGTGCCGGAGATCGAGGGCATGGCCTACCGCACCGGTAGGCACGTCTTCGAGCTCGATCCGGCCGACCCGATCGGAACGGGGTTCACGCTGCGATGAGCACGCTCCCCTACCTCGACGGGGCCGCGCTGGAGCGGCTGGTGCCGGTCGGCCGGGCCGTGGGCCTGCTCGAAGAGGCCCTGCGCGCCGGGCTCGACCCCGAGCTGACGCCCCCGCGGACCGGCGTGGATCTGCCCGCCGGTCAGCTCCTGCTCATGCCGGCCGCCGCCGGCCGCTACGCCGGGGTCAAGGCCGTCAGCGTGGCGCCCGGCAACCCCGGGCGCGGGCTGCCCCGGATCCAGGGGACGTACCTGCTGCTGGACGGCGAGACCCTGGCGCCGCTCGCCGCGCTCGACGGGATCGCGCTCACCTCCCTGCGCACGCCCGCGGTCTCGGCGCTGGCGGTCGCGCACCTGGCCGAGCCGGACGCGCGGCGGCTGGTGGTGTTCGGCAGCGGGCCGCAGGCGTGGGGCCATGTCCTGGCCCTGCGCGAGGTACGGCCCGTCGAGCACGTCACGGTCGTCGGCCGAGACTCCGCCCGCGCCGAAGCCCTGGCCGCCCGCTGCCGCGACCTGGGCCTGACCGCCGAGGCGCTGACCGCCGGGGAGCCCGGGACGGCGGCGGCGATCCGGGCCGCCGACCTGGTCGCCTGCTGCACCACCGCCAGAGAACCGCTGTTCCCCGGTAAGCTCGCCCGCGACGGCGTCACCGTCGTCGCGGTCGGCTCGCACGAGCCCGGGGCCCGCGAGCTCGACGGTGACCTCGTCGCCCGCGCCACCCTGGTCGTCGAGGCCAGAGCGGCCGCCCTGGACGAAGCCGGTGACGTGATCATCCCGATCCGCCACGGTACGATCACCTCTGGTCATCTCGCCGGAAACCTCGCCGAGCTGATCGCCGGAAGGGTGGTGACCGATCCTGGCCCGCGGGTGTTCAAGAGCACGGGCATGGCGTGGGAGGACCTGGTGGTCGCCGCGGCCGCGTACGAGGCGTGGATGTAGGAGGGAAGGCGGATGGCTGCCGAGGACCGGCTCGACCTGCCGATGGTGGGGGAGCGGCAGAGCCTGCGTGAGCAGGTCGCGCACGCGCTGCGGGCCGCGCTGATCACCGGCGAGATGCGGCCGGGGGTGGTCTACTCCGCGCCCGTGCTCGCCGCGCAGTTCGGTGTCTCGGCCACGCCGGTCCGCGAGGCCATGCTCGACCTGGCCAAGGAGGGCCTGGTCGAGGCCGTGCGCAACAAGGGCTTCCGGGTGACCGAGCTGTCCGACCGCGACCTCGACGAGCTCACCCAGATCCGCGAGCTGATCGAGGTGCCCACCGTCTCGCGGCTGGCCGACAGCGCCCGCGCCGAGGAGTTCGAACGGCTGCGCCCGGTCGCCCAGGAGATCGTCTCGGCCGCCGACCGCGCCGACCTGCTCGCCTACGTCGACGCCGACCTGCGTTTCCACCTGGAGCTGCTGGCACTGTCCGGCAACGTCCACCTGGTGGAGGTGGTGCGCGACCTGCGTAACCGGGCCCGCCTCTACGGCCTGTCCCAGCTCGCCGAGCGCGGTTCCCTGACCGACTCGGCCAGGGAGCACCTGGCCCTGCTCGACGCGCTCAAGAGCGGCGACGCCGCGGCGGTCGCCCACCTCATGGCCGAGCACATCGGGCACGTACGCGGCATCTGGGCCGAACACTGACACGGACCACAGGTTTTACTGTCCAAAATTAGAGGATTTGTCCGTTTTGCGGTAATCTTTGGGCACGCTGACATTCAGCCGCACAGGCCCTGGTCACGCGGAAGCCCGCTCCGCTGGCCTTCCCGGGCTCGGCGACCGCCCACCTGACGCCGAGCCCTCCGCCGCGCGCCCGAGAGAACCCCATCCCACGGGCGCGCGGCGGCACCTACTTCCGCCCGGTCGTCATCCGGGTCGAGCCCAGGCTGGCGGCCACGATGCACACGATCGCCGTCCACTGCTGCACGTGCAGCACCTCGCCCAGCAGCAGCACGCCGGCCATCGCCGCCACGGCCGGCTCCAGGCTCATCAGGATGCCGAACACGTGCTTGGGCATGCGCCGCAGCGCCTGAAGCTCCAGCGAGTACGGGATCACCGACGACAGCAGCCCGACCCCCAGCCCGATCAGCAACAGGTGCGGCTGCAACAGGTCGGCCCCGCCGCTCGTGACGCCCACCGGCGCGATCACCACGGCCGAGACGATCATCGCGAACGACAACCCGGTCGTGCCGGGGAAACGCCGACCGGCCGCCGCCGACAGCAGGATGTAGCCGGCCCAGCCCGCGCCCGCCACCAGGGCGAACCCGATGCCGAGCCACCAGCCCGCCGACACCGGCTCGCCCCAGGGCGCCAGCAGCGCCACGCCGAGCCCCGCCAGGCCGATCCACACCAGGTCGAGCCGGCGCCGCGAGGCCGCCACGGCCACGCCCAGCGGACCGAGGAACTCGATCGCCACCGCGACGCCCATCGGCAGCCGCGCCAGGGCCTCGTAGAACGACAGGTTCATCAGGGCGAGCGTCACGCCGAAGCCGACCCCGACCGCCCAGTCGCGCCAGCTCAGCCCCTTCAGCTTGGGCCGGGCCACCGCCGCCATGATCAGGCCGCCGGTCGCGATGCGCAGGAACACCACGGCGCTCGGCGGCAGCGTGGCGAACAGATCCTTGGCGAACGCGGCGCCGATCTGCACCGAGACGATGGCCAGCAGCACGAGCGACGAGGGCGGGATCGAGTCCGCGGCCTGGCGCAGCAGGCGTCCTGGCCCGGGCAGCGCCGGGCGGCGATCGAAGGGATCGTCCAGGGCGAATTCGGTCAAGGGGAACACCTCGGGAGAAGCTTGAGCAGTCGTCAGAGCGTACTGACCTCGGAGGACTTCTCCGCATCCGGGGTGCTACGCCTGACCTGGGCCGCTCACTCCCAGCGGAACAGGCGGGAGACCAGGGCGAGGGTCACCACGGCCCAGCCGGCCAGGACCAGGACGGGCCCGACCGGCAGCGCCGCCCCCTGGGCCAGCACCGTACGCAGCCCGCCGGTGAGCGCCGAGATCGGCAGCAGCTCCAGGAACGGCCGCGCGCCCTCGGGGAACTTCGACAGCGGGAACACCACCCCGCCCGCCCCGAGCAGCACCAGGTAGACCAGGTTGGCCCCGGCCAGCGTCGCCTCGGCCCGCAACGTGCCGGCCATGAGCAGCCCGAGCCCGCTGAAGGCCGCCGTGCCGAGCACGATCAGCAGCGCCGCGGCCAGGAACGACCCGTGCGGACGCCACCCCAGCGCCAGCCCCACGCCGACGATCACCACGGCCTGGATGACCTCCACGGCCACCACCGCGGCCGTCTTGGCCAGCATGAGCCCGGCCCTGGACAGCGGCGTCGCGCCCAGCCGCTTCAGCACGCCGTAGCGGCGCTCGAAGCCGGTGCCGATGGCCTGCCCGGTGAAGGCCGTGGACATGACGGCAAGCGCGAGCACGCCCGGCACGAGGAAGTCGACCCGCCGTCCGCCGCCGACGTCGACCAGCGGCGCCAGCGAGAAGCCCACCAGCAGCAGCACCGGGATGATCAGCGTGAGCAGGAGCTGCTCGCCGTTGCGCAACATCGTGCGGATCTCGGCGCCGGCCTGCGCGAGCACCATGCGCGGGAACGGCGCGGCGCCCGGCGCGGGCGTGAGGTCGAGCGCGGCGGTCATCGCAGCTCCCTGCCGGTCAGTTCGAGGAAGACGTCTTCGAGGGTACGGCGCTCGATGCGCAGGTCGTCGGCCGTGACGCCCTCGGCCGCGCACCAGGCCGTGACCGTGGCCAGCAACTCGGGCCCGACCTGGCCCTCGATGATGTAGTGGCCGGCGGGCGACTCCTTGGCCGCGCTGCCCGCCGGGAGCGCGTTGAGCAGTTCCTCCAGCGTGAGCCCCGGCCTGGCCCTGAACCTGAGCTGCCGCTCGGCCCCGGTCAGCGAGGCGGGGCTGCCCTCGGCCACCACGCGCCCCCTGTCGATGATCACGACGTGGTCGGCCAGCCGTTCGGCCTCGTCCATGTGGTGGGTGGTCAGCACCACCGACACGCCCGCGCCGCGCAGCTCGCCGACCAGCTCCCAGCAGGCGTGCCGGGCCTGAGGGTCGAGACCCGCCGTCGGCTCGTCGAGGAAGACCAGCTCCGGCCGGCCGATCACGGCCGCGGCCAGCGAGAGCCGCTGCTGCTGCCCGCCCGACAACCGCCGGTAGGCGGTGCGCGCGTGCTCGGCCAGCCCGAGCCGGGCCAGCAGCGCGTCCGGGTCGAGGGGGCGGGCGTAGAAGCGGGAGACCAGGCGCAGCCACTCGGCGCAGCGCATCGCCGGCGGCACCCCGCCGGCCTGGAGCATCACCCCGACACGCGGCCGCAGCTCGGGCAGTGTGGGCGCCAGGCCGAGCACCCGGACCGTGCCGGAGTCGGCCTTGCGGAACCCCTCGCAGATCTCGACCGTGGACGTCTTGCCCGCGCCGTTGGGCCCGAGGACGGCGGTGACCGCGCCGCGGCCGGCCCGCAGGGTGAGGCCGTCGAGGGCGGTCCTGCCGCCGTAGCGTTTGACCAGGTCGACGATCTCGACGGCTGGGGAATCCATGGCCACGAGTTTAGGGACTGCGCCGGGCGGTCCGCCCCTCAGGTACGGGCCCGGCGGGCGGCTGCCGGGCGCCCTGTCCGGAAATGGACGGCCCTTGACCGGACCGTTCCCCGGAAAGGCGTGAGAACGGGGGGAAGTCCGGCGATGAGCCTCACGTCTGAGGAGGTTGCATGTCGCGACGCAGTGGATATGACCCTGGAGTCCCGTGCTGGGTGGACCTGGCCAGCACCGACGTCCCCGGCTCGACCCGGTTCTACGGGGAGTTGTTCGGCTGGCAGGCCGACATGGTGGACGACCCGCAGGCCGGCGGGTACGGGATGTTCCTCCACGACGGCAAGAAGGTCGCGGGCGTCGGCCCCGCCAGGAACGGCCGCCCGGTCTCGCTCTGGAACACCTACGTCGCCACCGACGACATCGCCGCGCTGGCCGCCCGGGTCAAGGACGCCGGCGGCACCGTCGTGGCCGAGCCCATGGAGATCTTCGACGAGGGCAGCATGACCGTCTTCCAGGCCCCCGACGGCTCCTTCGCCTGCGGCTGGCAGGCGGCCGCCCACCCGGGCGCCGAGCTGGTCAACGAGCCGGGCGCGTTCTGCTGGAACGAGTTGTACACGCGCGACGTGCCGGCCGCCGAGCGTTTCTACGCGCAGGTCTTCGGCTGGACCGCCCGTACGTCGGACATGGGCGGCATGCCGTACACCGAGTGGCTGGCGGGCGAGACGAGCGTCGCGGGCATGATGGCGATGCCCGAGCAGGCCCCGGCGGAGCTGCCGTCGTTCTGGCTGACCTACTTCGCGGTCGAAGACCTCGACGCCGCCCTCCGCAGCGCCGAGGACGTGGGCGTGAACGTTCTCGTGGGCGTGACCGAGGCCCCTCCCGGCCGGTTCGCGCAGCTCATCGATCCGCAGGGCGCGGCCTTCGGCGTCATCCAGCTCAACGAAACAGCCTGAAATATCTGATAAGCGGGAATTAGGAGGACCGAATCCCGGTTGGATCTCTCGGCCCTCGTGGGTCATCGGCCTGCGAGGGAGAGGGGTTCACGCATGTCCGTGGCAGAAGCCACGTCCACCGCCGTCGAGCGCAAGGGCGGGGGGAGCCGGGGGCTGCTCCTGGTCATCCTGGGCGCGCTGTCGGCGATCGGCCCGCTGTCCATCGACATGTACCTGCCCGCGCTGCCCGCCATCACCGAGGAGATGCTCAGCGCCCCGGCGCAGGTGCAGCTCACCCTCACCGCCTGCCTCATCGGCGTGTCCGTCGGCCAGGTCGTCGCCGGGCCGGTCAGCGACGTACGCGGGCGCAGGGGCCCCTTGCTCGTGGGCGTCTCCGGGTTCATGGTGGCCTCGCTGCTGTGCGCGTTCGCGCCGTCGGTGCCCGTGCTCATCGTCCTGCGGCTGCTCCAGGGCGTCCTGGGCGGGGCCGCGCTGGTCATCGTCCGCGCGGTCGTGCGCGACCTGTACGACGGCGCCGCCATCGCCCGCATCTTCGCCACGCTGATGCTGGTCAGCGGCCTGGCTCCGATCCTGGCTCCCATCGCGGGCGCCCAGCTGCTCTCCTTCACCTCCTGGCGCGGCGTGTTCGTGGCGCTCAGCGTGGCCGGGCTCGTGCTGCTGCTGGCCGTACTGCCGGGCGTGCGCGAGACGCTGCCCGCCGAGCAGCGTGAGAGCGGCGGGCTCGGCCACACCGTACGCATCTTCTGGCAGCTCCTGCGCGACCGTTCGTTCATGGGCTGCGCGCTCACCGCCGGGCTGGCCTTCGCGGCGATGTTCGCCTACATCTCCGGCTCGCCGTTCGTCCTCCAGCAGGTGTACGGCGCCACCCCGCAGCAGTACTCGCTCATCTTCGGGCTCAACGCGCTCGGCCTGACCGCGATGGCCCAGCTCGGCGGCCGGCTGTCGGGCCGCGTGGAGCCCGCCCGCCTGGTCGTCGTCGGGCTCGTCACCGGCCTGGTCGGGGCGGGGGTGCTGCTGACCGCCGCGCTCGCCGGGCTCGGCCTGGCCGGCATCGTGACGGGCCTGTTCGTGATCATGCTGGGTCAGGGACTCGTCCTGCCCGGCACCGGCGCGCTGGCGCTGGCCGGGCAGCCCGCGCAGATCGCCGGCAGCGCCTCGGCGTTGCTCGGCGTGCTCCAGTTCGCGCTGGGCGCCGTCGCAGCCCCGCTGGTCGGGCTGGCGGGCGAGGGCACGGCCCTGCCGATGGCCGTCGTGATGCTCGGGCTCATCGCCTGCTCGGCGCTGGTGTTCGCGATTCTGGGACGCCGAAAGGTTAGGTAAGCCTTACCTGCGTGAGGAATTCCATTGCCGGCCTGCTCCGATTCGTTTGTGGAGCGGGAAGGAATTAAGGCACACTGATGTTGTGAAAAACATGCCCACGATCGAGCCCGGCAGCGAGCGCAGCACACGCGCCCGTGTCGCCAGGCTGATCCTTGAGCATGGTCCCGTGACGGCCGCCTCGCTCGGCGAGCGGCTGGGGCTGACGCCCGCCGCGGTGCGCAGGCACCTCGACGCGTTGCTGGCCGAGGGAATGATAGAGCCTCGCACGGTCAGGCCGCGCGGTCAGCGCGGACGCGGACGGCCCGCCAAGCTGTTCGCCATCACCGACGCGGGGCGCAGTGCTTTCGAGCACGCCTATGACGATCTCGCCGGAAGCGCGCTGCGCTTCCTGGCCGAGCGCATGGGACGAGAAGCGGTGACCGACTTCGCCCGCTCGCAGGTGTCGAGCCTGCTGAGGCGGCTGGAGCCGGTCATGCGGACGGTGCCGGCCGACCAGCGCGTACAGGTGCTGGCGCAGGCGCTGTCGGTAGAGGGATACGCCGCCTCGGCCAGCAAGGCCAAGTCGGGCGGCGACCAGCTCTGCCAGCACCACTGCCCGGTGGCTCACGCGGCCGCGGAGTTCCCGCAACTCTGCGAGGCCGAGACGGAGGCGTTCGCGCAACTGCTCGGCACCCCGGTGCAGCGCCTGGCCACGATCGCGCACGGCGACGGGGTGTGCACGACGCACGTGAGCCCCAAGTCGCTGGCTGAATCCGCACACAGAGACAAGAGCAAGGAGACCGGAAGGTGACTGTCACCGACCGCCCGGAGCTGGAAGGCCTCGGGAATTACAAGTTCGGCTGGGCCGACCCGGATGCCGCGGGCGCGGCGGCCAAGCGTGGCCTGTCCGAGGAGGTCGTCCGCGACATCTCCGCGCTCAAGAACGAGCCGGAGTGGATGCTCGACCTTCGCCTGAAGGGCCTCCGTCTGTTCGGCAAGAAGCCGCTGCCCACCTGGGGCTCCGACCTCACCGGCATCGATTTCGACAACATCAAGTACTTCGTGCGCTCGACCGAGAAGCAGGCCGCTTCCTGGGACGAGCTGCCCGCCGACATCAAGAACACCTACGACAAGCTCGGCATCCCCGAGGCGGAGAAGCAGCGCCTCATCGCCGGCGTCGCGGCCCAGTACGAGTCGGAGGTCGTCTACCACAAGATCCGTGAGGACCTTGAGGAGAAGGGCGTCATCTTCGTCGACACCGACACGGGCCTGAAGGAGCACGAGGAGCTCTTCAAGGAGTACTTCGGCTCGGTGATCCCGGTCGGCGACAACAAGTTCGCCGCGCTCAACACCTCCGTGTGGTCGGGTGGCTCGTTCATCTACGTGCCGCCGAACGTCGAGGTCGAGATCCCGCTGCAGGCCTACTTCCGGATCAACACCGAGAACATGGGCCAGTTCGAGCGGACCCTGATCATCGTGGACGAGAACTCCTACGTCCACTACGTCGAGGGCTGCACCGCGCCGATCTACTCCTCCGACTCGCTGCACAGCGCCGTCGTCGAGATCATCGTGAAGAAGAACGCCCGCTGCCGTTACACGACCATCCAGAACTGGTCGAACAACGTCTACAACCTGGTCACCAAGCGCGCCGTCGCCTACGAGGGCGCGACCATGGAGTGGATCGACGGCAACATCGGCTCCAAGGTCACGATGAAGTACCCGGCCGTCTACCTGATGGGCGAGCACGCCAAGGGCGAGACGCTGAGCGTCGCCTTCGCCGGCGAGGGCCAGCACCAGGACGCCGGCTCCAAGATGGTGCACCTGGCGCCCAACACCAGCTCCAGCGTCATCTCCAAGTCGGTGGCGCGCGGCGGCGGCCGCACCTCCTACCGCGGTCTCGTGCAGATCGAGGAGGGCGCCCACGGCAGCGCCAGCACCGTCAAGTGCGACGCGCTCCTGGTCGACCAGATCAGCCGCTCCGACACCTACCCGTACGTCGACGTGCGCGAGGACGACGTCTCGATGGGCCACGAGGCCACGGTCTCCAAGGTCAGCGAGGACCAGCTCTTCTACCTCATGAGCCGCGGGCTCGGCGAGGACGAGGCGATGGCGATGATCGTGCGCGGCTTCGTCGAGCCGATCGCCCGTGAGCTGCCCATGGAATACGCGCTCGAGCTCAACCGGCTGATCGAGCTGCAGATGGAAGGAGCCGTCGGCTGATGGGCCTGAACGAGAAGCCCCTGTCGACCCTGCACGAGAAGGCGTCCTTCGACCTGGGCGACTTCGAGGTCCCGATCGGGCGCGAGGAGTCGTGGCGTTTCACGCCGCTCTCCCGCCTGAAGGGCCTGCACAACGGCAAGGCCGAGCCCGTGGGCCACGTGCGCCTCGACGTCGAGGCCGCGCCCGAGGTCGTCGTGGAGACGGTCGGGCGCGACGACGCCCGCGTCGGCAAGGCGTTCACGCCCACCGACCGGGTCAGCGCCCAGGCGTGGAACAGCTTCGAGAAGGCGACCGTGATCACGGTGCCGCGCGAGGCCGTCACCTCCAGGCCGACCGTCCTCACCCTGACCGGTGAGGGCGACGGCGCCGCCTACGGCCACATCGTGGTCAAGGTGGAGCCGATGGCCGAGGCCGTGGTCGTGCTCGACCACAAGGGCAGCGCGGTCTACGCCGACAACATCGAGTTCGTCGTCGGCGACGGCGCCAACCTCAAGGTCGTCAGCCTTCAGGACTGGGACGACGACGCCGTCCACGTCTCCCACCACCACGCCCAGCTCGCCAAGGACGCCACCTTCCGCAGCTTCGTGGTGACGCTCGGCGGCGACCTGGTCCGGCTGTCGCCCAGCGTGGCCTACACCGCGCCCGGCGGCGACGCCGACATGTCGGGCGTCTACTTCGTGGACGCCGGCCAGCACCTGGAGCACCGCCTCCTGGTCGACCACTCCCAGCCCAACTGCAAGAGCAACGTCGACTACCGCGGCGCGCTGCAGGGCCAGGACGCGCACGCCGTCTGGATCGGCGACGTGATCATCCGGGTCGAGGCCGAGGGCACCGACACCTACGAGCTCAACCGCAACCTCATCCTCACCGACGGCGCCCGCGCCGACTCGGTCCCCAACCTGGAGATCCTCACCGGCGAGGTCGCCGGAGCCGGGCACGCCTCGGCCTCGGGCCGCCTCGACGACGAGCACATCTTCTACCTCCAGGCCCGCGGCATCCCCTACGACGAGGCCCGTCGCCTGGTCATCAGGGGCTTCCTCGGCCAGCTCATCGAGAAGATCCAGATCGAGGAGATCCGCGACCGCGTGTTGTCGGCGGTGGAGGCGGAGCTCGCGCGATGAGTTTCGAGAAGGTCTGCCAGGTCACCGACATCCCCGACGGCGGTGTCATCGGCGTCGAGGTCGGCGAGACCCCGGTGGCGCTGGTGCGCAAGGGCGACGACGTCTTCGCCCTGCACGACGTCTGCTCCCACGCCGAGGTCAAGCTCAGCGAGGGTGAGGTCTACGACGGCACGCTGGAGTGCTGGCTGCACGGCTCGTGCTTCGACGTACGCACCGGCAAGCCGACCGGCCCGCCCGCCATCAAGCCCGTGAACGTCTACACAGTCAAGATCGACGGCGATGACGTCCTCGTCTCGCTCTCGAAGGAGTCATAACAACATGTCCACCCTAGAGATCCGTGACCTCAAGGTCGCCGTCGAGGACAAGGAAATCCTGCGCGGCGTCAACCTGACGGTGAAGTCCGGCGAGACGCACGCCATCATGGGCCCCAACGGCTCGGGCAAGTCGACGCTCGCCTACGCGATCGCCGGTCACCCCAAGTACACGATCACCGGCGGCCAGGTGCTGCTCGACGGCGTCGACCTGCTGGAGCTGTCGGTCGACGAGCGCGCCCGCGCCGGCCTGTTCCTCGCCATGCAGTACCCGGTCGAGGTCCCCGGCGTCTCGGTGTCCAACTTCCTGCGCTCGGCCGTCACCTCGGTCCGCGGCGAGGCGCCCAAGCTGCGCGAGTTCGCCAAGGACCTCAAGGCCGGCATGGACGCCCTGTCCATCGACGCCGCCTTCGCCCAGCGCAACCTCAACGAGGGCTTCTCCGGCGGTGAGAAGAAGCGCCACGAGATCCTTCAGCTCGAACTCCTCAAGCCGAAGATCGCCGTGCTCGACGAGACCGACTCCGGCCTCGACGTCGACGCGCTGCGCGTGGTCTCCGAGGGCATCAACCGCTTCCGCGACTCGGGCGAGACCGGCGTGCTGCTGATCACCCACTACACCCGCATCCTGCGGTACGTGAAGCCCGACTTCGTGCACGTCTTCGCCGGCGGCAGGATCGTCGAGGAGGGCGGGCCGGAGCTGGCCGACAAGCTCGAGGCCGAGGGCTACGAGCAGTACACGAAGGCGTCTGCATGACTTCCACCAGCTTTGACGTGGAGAAGATCAGGAAGGACTTCCCGATCTTCTCCCGCGAGCTGCCCGACGGGCGCCCGCTCGTCTACCTCGACTCGGGCAACTCCTCGCAGAAGCCCAACCAGGTCATCGACACCATGCGCGACCACCTGGCGCTGCACTACAGCAACGTCGGGCGGGCCATGCACGTGCTCGGCTCGGAGTCGACCGAGGCGTACGAGAGCGCGCGCGACAAGGTGGCGGCGTTCGTCGGGGCGGGCTCGCGTGACGAGGTGATCTTCACCAAGAACGCCTCCGAGGCTCTCAACCTCGTGGCCTACTCCTTCGGCAACCCCGCCAACACCGACCCGCGCTTCACCCTCGGCCCCGGCGACGAGATCGTCATCTCCGAGATGGAGCACCACTCCAACATCGTGCCCTGGCAGCTGCTCGTGCAGCGTACGGGCGCGACGCTGAAGTGGTTCGGCGTCACCGACGAGGGCCGGCTCGACTTCGACCCGGCCGTCATCACCGAGCGCACCAAGATCGTCTCGATTGCCCACCAGTCGAACGTGCTCGGCACGGTCAACCCGGTCGCCGCCGTGGCCGCGCGGGCCCACGAGGTCGGCGCGCTCGTCATGCTCGACGCCTCCCAGTCCGTGCCGCACCACCCGGTGAACATGGCCGAGCTGGGCGCCGACTTCGTGGCCTTCACCGGCCACAAGATGGTCGGTCCCTCGGGCATCGGCGTGTTGTGGGGCCGTACCGAGCTGCTGGAGGCCATGCCCCCGTTCCTGGGCGGCGGCGAGATGATCGAGGCGGTCTGGATGGACCACTCGACGTACGCGCCGATCCCGCACAAGTTCGAGGCGGGCACGCCGCCCATCGTCGAGGCCATCGGCCTGGGCGCGGCGGTCGACTACCTCACCGAGGTCGGCATGGAGGCCATCGAGGCGCACGAGCGCTCGCTGACGGCCTACGCCCTCGACGCCCTGCGCGAGGTGCCGTCGCTGCGCCTCATCGGGCCCGACTCCCTCGACCAGCGCGGCGGCACGTTGTCGTTCACGCTGGAAGGCATACACCCCCACGACGTGGGGCAGATCCTTGACGACCAGTTCGGGGTGGCCGTACGCGTCGGGCACCACTGCGCGCGCCCGCTGCACCTGCGGTTCGGAATACCGGCGACCACACGGGCGTCGTTCTACCTGTACAACACCACGGGCGAGATCGACGCCCTGGTGCGCGGCCTCCATCACGTTCAGAAGGTGTTCGCATAGCCATGATCGGCGAGTCGATGTACCAGGAGCTGATCCTGGAACACTACAAGCACCCGCAGGGGCGGGGGCTGCGCGAGCCGTACGACGCCGAGGTTCACCACGTGAACCCGACGTGCGGCGACGAGATCACGCTCCGGGTCAGGGTGGGCGACGCCGGTAAGATCGAGGACGTCTCCTACGACGGCCAGGGCTGCTCGATCAGCCAGGCGGCCGCCTCCGTGCTGCACGAGCTGACCACCGGCTCGACGGTCGAGGAGTCGTTGTCGGTGGTCGACGAGTTCACCCGGCTCATGCAGGGCAGGGGCCAGGTCGAGGCCGACGAGGAAGTGCTCGGGGACGCGGTGGCGTTCGCGGGCGTGGCCAAGTTCCCGGCGCGTGTCAAGTGCGCGCTGCTGTCCTGGATGGCCTACAAGGACGCTGTTGTGAGGAGTGCCCAGTGAGCAAGCCAGTGGAGACTCCGACCGGCTTCGACGGTGACACGACCGTCGAGGAGGTCATGGAGGCGCTCAAGGACGTCGTCGACCCCGAGCTCGGCATCAACGTCGTCGACCTGGGGCTGATCTACGGGCTCAACCTCGACCCGACCGACGGCGGTCAGCCGGTGGCCACCATCGACATGACGCTGACCAGCGCGGCCTGCCCGCTGACCGATGTCATCGAGGACCAGGCCCACTCGGCGCTCGACGGCATGGTCTCCGACGTGAAGATCAACTGGGTCTGGCTGCCGCCATGGGGCCCGGACAAAATCACCGACGAGGGGCGTGAGCAGCTCCGTATGCTAGGCTTCAACGTCTGATCTTTCTGGCTGTTACGGCTGGCGTTCGGACGTCAGCCGTTTCAGTGTGCCAAGGAGGGGTTCGGAAGGTCCGTACCCAGCCAGGGAATATCCGATAACATCCCGGGCGTTGGCACCAGGTATACACCAGACGCCTCATCTCGCGTCATCGCGCCGCCTGCGGCCGGTGCCCCGGTGTATCCCCCCTGTGAAGTCCCGCCCATATGGCGGGCGTACTGCAACGTGTACGGCATCAGGCCGTATGTCCCGGCTCGTCCTTTCGCAGAAGTGACGCGCCACTTCGACTGAAAGGCACGAATTTCGTGACCATGCTTGACTCTGTCATGCCCTCGTTCGACGAGACCGCCCCCGAGGCGGGCCCGTCGGAGTTCGAACTGCTCGGCCTCCCCAAGCCGCTCATCAGCGGCCTGGCCAAGCAGGGCATCGACAGCCCTTTCCCCATCCAGAGTGCGACGATCCCCGACGTGCTGGCCGGTCATGACGTCCTTGGTCGTGGCCAGACTGGCTCGGGCAAGACCCTGGCCTTCGGTTTGCCGACCATGGCGCGCATCGCGGGGGTGAGGCCCGCCGCGGGCCATCCGCGCGCGATGATCCTTGTGCCCACCCGTGAGCTCGCGCTCCAGGTGCATGACGCGCTCGAACCGCTCGGACGCGGTCTCGGGTTGCGGATGAAGGTCGTCGTGGGCGGCATGTCCATGGGCAAGCAGATCGAGGCGCTGCGCCGTGGCGTCGACGTCGTGATCGCCACCCCGGGCCGCCTGGGCGACCTGATCCGGCAGGGCGAGTGCTCGCTGTCGCAGGTCCAGGTCTCCGTCCTGGACGAGGCCGACCACATGTGCGACCTCGGCTTCTTCCCCGTCGTCACCGAGCTGCTGGCCCAGACCCCGACCGACGGGCAGCGGCTGCTGTTCTCGGCCACCCTCGACGGCGACGTCGACAAGCTGGTGCGTCGCTTCCTCAAGGACCCGATCACCCACTCCGTGGCCCCGGCGACCTCGCCGGTCGACACCATGGAGCACCACGTGATGCAGGTGACGCGCGACGACAAGTTCGACGTCACGGCCGAGATCGCCAACCGCGAGGGCCGTACGATCATCTTCGTCCGCACCCAGCACGGCGTCGACCGGCTGTGCAAGCAGCTCGCCCGGGTCGGCATCAAGTCCGGCGGCCTCCACGGCGGCAAGCGCCAGAACCAGCGCACCCGCATCCTGGCCGAGTTCCGCGAGGGCTCGATCAACGTGCTGGTCTGCACCGACGTCGCGGCCCGCGGCATCCACGTCGACAACATCAGCCTGGTGCTGCACGTCGACCCGCCGCAGGACCACAAGAGCTACCTGCACCGCGGTGGCCGTACCGCCCGCGCGGGCGAGAAGGGCACCGTCGTCACCCTGGTGCTGCCCAACGAGCGCCGCTCGACCGACGCGCTGACCAGGCGCGCCGGGATCCACCCGTTCCGGCTCAAGGCCACCCCGGGTCACCCCCGGCTGGCCGAGGTGACCGGGGCCAGGATGCCGAGCGGCGAGGCCATCCCGGTCTGGGAGCCCGACGTGCGCAAGCCGCTGCGGCCCCGCCGCGACGGCGGTCACGGCGGCGCCGAGCGCCGGGGCGGACGTCGTCCGCGCCGCGAGTTCGACGGTGAGCGTCGTCCGCGCCGGCACGAGGAGGGTTCCTTCGCCGGTGGCGACGACCGCCGTCCGCGCCGGCACGAGGAGCCCGGCGGCGAGGACCGGCGTCCGCGCCGGCACGCCGAGGGCGAGCGGCCGTTCGGCGGCGGGCAGCGTTCCTCCGAGCCGCGCACGTTCGGCGACGACCGCCGGCGTGGTGACCGTCCGCGTGGCGGCTACCGTTCCTCCGACGACCGCGGTGGGTTCCGTCCCGCCGAGGAGCGGCCGTTCCGTCAGGACGACCGCGGTGGGTTCCGCTCCGACGAGCGTCCCTCCCGTCAGGACGACCGGGGTGGGTTCCGCTCCGACGACCGGCCGGTCCGTCAGGACGACCGTGGTTTCCGGTCCGAGGGACCGCGTGGCGGCGGTTTCCGTGACGGCCAGCGCGGTGGCGGGTTCCGCGCCGAGGACCGGGGCCGCTTCGGCGCCGACCGCGGCCGTCCGTTCTCGGGCGACCGTGACCGGAGCGCCCGTCCCGACGAGCGCGCCCCCCGCGACGGCTTCCGCTCCGGCGGCGGCTTCCGCTCCGAGGAGCGCGGCAACGGCGGCTTCCGCCGCAACAACGGTGGCCGCCGCTTCGAGCGCTGACCCCACCTGAACGACGACCGCCCGCCGCACCTCCCATCGTGGAGGCGCGGCGGGCGTCGCCGTTTCCGGGGGATGTCAGGACGTCAGGGCGTTCAGGGCACGGTCGACGTCGTCCGGGGTGTTGTAGACGTGGAAGCCCGCCCGGACGCGGCCCGCGCGTACGGCGGCGCGGATGCCCGCCGCGGCCAGCCGCTCGCCCGGCGCCTCCACCGACACGATCGCCGAGTCGGACGGCTCCAGCCCGAGCCCGGCCCTGAACCGGTTGGCCAGGTTGACATCATGCTCGTGGATACGCTGGACGCCGATCTCGTTGAGCAGTTCGAGCGCCGGCGCCGCCCCGACGTAGCAGAACCAGGCCGGTGACAGGTCGAAGGCGCGGGCGTCGTCGGCCAGGCGCAGCGGCGGGCCGTAGAAGGAACCGCCGGGGTCCTCGCCGGCGTACCAGTTGGCGGCCAGCGGGCGCATCCGTTCGCGCACCCGGGGCGACAGGTAGCCGAACGCGGCCCCGCGCGGCGCCATGAGCCACTTGTACGCGGCACACGCCAGCACGTCGATCCCGTCGGCCACCGACACCGGCAGCCATCCGCACGCCTGGGAGCCGTCGGCGATGACCAGCGCGTCGTGGGCGCGGGCGGCGGCGACGACGTCGTGCAGCGGCGTGACGTACCCGGTGGCCGACTGGACGAGGCTGAAGGCCACCGCGTCGACGCGGCCCGTCACGGCGTCGGCCAGCCGCTCGGCGGGCACGGTCTCGACCTCGGCCGCCACCGCCCAGGGGAACAGGTTGCTGGTGAACTCGATCTCCGGCACCAGCACCCGCGACCCTGGCGGCAGCGCGGTCGCCACCGTGGACATGATCTGCGACACGGTCGAGCTGATCGTCACGTCGGCCGGATCGGCGTCGACCAGGTGCGCGAACGCCGTACGGGACCGGCCGACGGAGGCGTCCCAGGGCGTCCAGTCGCTGCTGCCGTGCCGCCACTGGGTCAGCACGGCCTGCAACTCCTCGAAGGCGGTACGCGGGGGAAGGCCGTACGAAGGGGTGTTGAGCCAGCCGGGGTCGGCGTCCCAGAGCTTGCCCACGGTCGCGAGGTCCATGACCACCAGCCTAGGACGGCGTCCCGGAGATCAAGGGCCGCCCCTGGCGCGGGCATGAGGGCGTCGTCTCGCGTGGCGGACTACGGGCGGCGTCATCGCCGTGCGCAGACTAGGCTTGTCAGGCACGCCAACCGACCGACGAGAGAGACCATGAAGACCTTCGAAGAGCTGTTCGCCGAGCTGTCAGACAAGGCGCGTACCAGGCCCGCGGGCTCGGGCACCGTGGCCGCGCTCGACGCCGGCGTGCATGCCATCGGCAAGAAGGTCGTCGAGGAGGCCGCCGAGAGCTGGATGGCCGCCGAGCACGAGTCGAACGACAGGGCGGCGGAGGAGATCTCCCAGCTCCTCTACCACGTGCAGGTGCTCATGATCGCCAAGGGCATCGGGCTCGACGAGGTGTACAAGCATCTCTAGGGCGCGTCCGCGCCCGCCCCGGCGTCCCGTCGACCATGAGTGAGGAAGAAGACCCCAACATGCTGCGTCTGGCAGTACCGAACAAGGGCGCGCTCAGCGAAGCCGCCCAGAACATGCTGAAAGAGGCCGGCTACCGGTCCCGCAGGGACAGCAAGGAGCTCGTCGTCGTCGACGAGGACAACGGCTGTGAGCTGTTCTTCCTGCGTCCCCGCGACATCGCCGTCTACGTCGGGGAGGGCACCCTCGACCTCGGCATCACCGGCCGCGACATGCTGATCGACTCCGGCGCGCCGGTCGAGGAGATCATGCCGCTCGGCTTCGGCGGCTCCACCTTCCGCCTGGCCGCCAGGGCGGGCACGATGTCGTCGGTCAAAGACCTCGACGGGCAGCGCATCGCCACCTCCTACGCGGGCCTGCTCGACAAGTACCTGTCCGACCAGGGCGTCGACGCGCGCGTGATCAAGCTCGACGGCGCGGTCGAGACCGCGATCAGGCTCGGCGTGGCCGACGCGGTCGCCGACGTCGTGGAGACCGGCACCACGCTGCGCAACGTCGGCCTTGAGGTGTTCGGCGACCCGATCATGCGCTCCGAGGGCGTGCTGATCAAGCGCCAGAGTGTGCCGGAGACGCCGGGCATGGGCCAGTTCGTCCGCCGGTTCCAGGGTGTCGTGCACGCCCGCGACTTCGTGATGATGGACTACGACATCCGCGCCGAGCGCATCGAGGAGGCCATCGCCCTCACGCCCGGCATGGAGGGCCCCACGGTCTCGCCGCTCCACCGCGAGGGCTGGGTCGCCGTACGCGCGATGGTCCGGCGCAAGGGTCACCAGCAGGTGATGGACCAGCTCTGGGACATCGGCGCGCGGGCCATCCTGGTCACCGACATCTACGCCTGCCGCCTCTGACAAATGTCACGGTCAACCCCGGAAGGATCGCACTAACGGGGGAAAAGCCGTCCCCGTAGCGTTTGCTGACATGAACGCCATCGTGTTCGACCAGGTCAGCAAGCGCTACGGGGACGTGCTTGCCGTCGACGACCTCTCGCTCGCCATCGAGCCGGGCAAGACCGTGGCCCTGCTCGGCCCCAACGGCGCCGGCAAGTCCACCTCGATCAACATGCTGCTCGGCCTGCTGCGTCCGACCGGCGGCACGATCACCATCCACGGCCGTACGCCCGACCAGGCGGTACGGGCCGGCGAGATGGGCGCGATGCTCCAGAACGGCGCCCTCATCCCCGAGCTGTCCGTCAAGGAGCTCATCGACCTGGTACGCAGGCTCTACCCGAACCCGATGCCGCTGGAGGAGATCCTCAAGCTGGCCGACCTGTCGGACCTGGTCAAGCGGCGCGCGAACAAGCTGTCCGGGGGCCAGAGCCAGCGGGTCAGGTTCGCCCTGGCCATCGCGGGCGCCCCGAAGATCCTGCTGCTCGACGAGCCGACCGCGGCCATGGACGTGGAGTCCAGGCTGCGGTTCTGGGCCAGCATGCACGACTACGCCGCCGGCGGCAGGACCGTGCTGTTCGCCACCCACTACCTGGAGGAGGCCGACGAGCACTCCGACCGGGTGATCGTCATCGCCCGCGGCAGGCTCGCCGCCGACGGCACCGCCGCCGAGATCAAGGCGGGCGTGGGCGGGCAGGTCGTCCGCTTCACGCTGGGCGAGCAGCCCGCGGCCGGGCTCGACCGGCTGCCCGGCGTCACCGCCGTCGAGGTCGCCGCCGGCAGGGCCACGCTGCACACCTCCGACGCCGACGCCACCGTGGCCGCCCTGTTCCGGGCCACCACGCTGGACGTACGCGGCCTCCAGCTCACCGGCGCCGACCTCGAAGACGCCTTCCTCGCGCTCACCAGGGAGTCCTGATGCTCTTCTACGCCAAGACCGAGGCGCTGCGCATGCTGCGCAACCGGCGCTACATCGTCTTCGTCGTGATCTTCCCGGTCGTGCTCTACCTGATCAACGCCAACATCTACGGCAAGCAGACCGACGGGGGCGGCCTGCGGTACAGCGTCGTGCTGATGGTCTCCATGGGCGCCTACGGGGCGCTGGCCTCGTCCATGATGAGCTCGGCGGTCCCGTGGGCGACCGAACGCCAGTCGGGCTGGCTGCGCCAGCTCCAGATCACCCCGCTGCCGAGCTGGATGATCATCGCCACCAAGCTCGGCACCGCGATGTTGCTCGTCCTGCCCTCGCTGCTGCTGGTGGCCGTCGTCGGGGTCGTCCAGCAGGGTGTGTCGATGCCGGCCGGCCAGTGGGTGCCGCTGCTGCTGGCCATGTGGCTGGGGACGATCCCGTTCATCGCGCTCGGTTTGGCCATCGGGTCGCTGCTGTCGGCCGACGCCGCGCAGCCGGCCGCGATGATCAGCATGTTCGCCCTGGCCATCGCGGGCGGCCTGTGGTTCCCGCCGGAGATGTTCGGCGACACCATGAAGACCGTCGCCGACGTCATGCCCTCCTACCACTACGCGAGCCTCGGCTGGAGCATCGTCGCAGGTGACGGCGTGGCCATGACGGACGTTCTGGTCGTGGCCGGGTGGGCGGTCGTCCTGGGCGGGGCTGCCGCCTACCTCTACCGGCGGGCTACTGTTCGGGCATGAGTTTCGCCGAAAAGCTGCACTTCGGTGAGGGTACGACCTCCCCCAGGCGGCGCCTGCTCGGGATGTCCGTCGGCATGGTCTACCTCGTCTTCCCGATCGCCTCCCTCGTCTCGGGGGAGGTCACGGGCGTCCGGGCGGTCTGGGCGGGCGCGGCGCTGTTCGGCTTCATCGCCTTCTTCATCGCCACCGTGGTCAGCGCCAAGAGCTTCGACAGACGCGGGCGCGCCACCTTCCCCCTGCTCGGCGTCACCACGGTGATCGCGCTGGTCAGCTCGTTCGCGTTCGGCGGCGCCTGGCTCACCCTGCCCGTCTACACGGTGGTGCTCTTCGGCTTCACGCTGCCGCCCACCTGGGCGCTGGCGGGCGTGGCGATGAACCTGGTGGTGGTGGTGACGGCCGGGCTGCTGACCGGCGACGACGCGCCCGGCGTCATCGTCCTGGCCCTCCAGGTCGTCACGCTGGGCGTGTTGTTCATCAGCATCCGCAACAGCAGGGTGCTGACGAGGCAGCTGCACGAGGCGCAGGGCGAGGTGGCCCGGCTGGCGGCCACCGAGGAACGGCTGCGCATCGCCCGCGACCTGCACGACCTGCTCGGCCACAGCCTGTCGCTGATCGTGCTGAAGAGCGAGCTGGCCGGCCGGCTGGCGGAGGGGTCGCCGCAGGTGCGGCGGGAGATCGGCGACATCGAGTCGGTCGCCAGGCAGGCGCTGGTGGAGGTGCGCGAGGCGGTCACCGGCTACCGGCAGCGCAGCCTGTCGGAGGAGCTCGACGGCGCCCGGTCGGTGTTGCGGGCGGCGGGCGTGCGGGCCGAGGTACGGGTGTCGGGCACGCCGCTGCCCGACCTGCTCGACGGGCTGTTCGGCTGGGCGGTGCGCGAGGGCGTCACCAACGTCGTCCGGCACGCGCGGGCCGCCGGTTGCGAGATCCAGGTGACGTACGACGGAGAACGCGCCACCCTGGAGATCATGGACGACGGACGCGGCGGCGAGCCGCGGGGAACCGGCAGCGGGCTCAGCGGCCTGCGCGAACGGGTGGCGGGCGCGGGCGGCACGATGGAGGCCGGCAGCGCGCCGAAGGGCGGGTTCCGGCTGCGGGTTCTGGTCCCGGCCGGGGTGGGGACGGCGGCATGATCCGGGTGATGCTGGCCGAGGACCAGGGCATGATCCGCGGGGCGCTGGCCTCGCTGCTGGGCCTGGAGCCCGACATCGAGGTCGTCGGCGAGGCGGCCGACGGGCAGGAGGCGGTCGCCGTCGCGCTCGCCGAGCGCCCCGACATCGCGCTGCTGGACATCGAGATGCCGGTCAAGGACGGGCTGACCGCCGCCGCCGAGATCGCCGGCCAGGTGCCGGGCTGCCGGGTGATGATCCTGACCACGTTCGGGCGGCCCGGCTACCTGCGTACCGCCATGGAGGCCGGGGCGGTGGCGTTCCTGGTCAAGGACAGCCCTGCCAAGGAGCTGGCGGCGGCCATCCGGCGGGTCCAGGCGGGGGAGCGGGTCATCGATCCCGGGCTGGCCGCGGCGGCGCTGAGCGCGGGGCCCAACCCGCTGTCGGCGCGCGAGCGCGACGTGCTGGCCGCCGCCGCCGACGGCTCCACGATCGGGGACATCGCCCGGCGCCTGCACCTGTCGGAGGGCACGGTGCGCAACTACCTGTCCTCGGCCATCCACAAGACGCACGCGCGCAACCGCATCGAGGCCGTACGGCGGGCCAAGGCCCAGGGCTGGGTCTAGCCGGTCCGCGCCCGCCCGCTCAGGTACGGATCGCGGCGATCTGCCGGATCAGGTCCGCCACCCGGACGATGCCCAGGCAGCGGTTGAGCTCGTCGGTGACCACCAGGTCGTCGTAGACGCGGGCCGCGTCCCGGCCGGCGGCCTGCATCGCGGCGATGGCCGGGGTCGTCCTCGGGACCGTGCGCGGCGGGTCGGCCAGGCGCTGGGCGGGTTTGGAGCCGTGCAGGGCGTGGCCGTACCGGGCCGCGAACGACAGCAGGAAACGGCTGCGGTCGAGGCTGCCCTTGGGGCGCTGGTACTCGTCCACCAGGATCACGCTGGTGATCGTCGGCTCGTGCCCGAACGCCGCCACGACCTCCTCCGCCTTCGCCCCGGCGGGCAGCGTCACCGCAGGCAGCAACATCTCCTGCACGCGCGGGCCGAGCATCAGCGTGTCCGGCGACTCGTCGGCCACCGGGAGCGGCACCCGGATCTTGCCGTCGGGGCCGGGGGCCAGCAGCGGGCCGTGGCCCAGGCGTACGCCCAGGCCGCGGGCCACCGCGACCTGCGCCTCGCGTTCGACGCCCGGCGCCAGCACGTGCGCGCCGATCCCGCGGGCCAGCGTCACCACCGCCCGCGCCACGGCCGCCGCCCGGTGGTCGCCGGGCAACCTGTTCACCAGCTCGGCGTCCAGCCCGAGCAGGTACGGCGCGGAGTCGGTGACGGCGTCCAGCGCCGGGCCGCCCGCGCCCACGTCGGCGAAGCCCAGCAGGTAGCCGATCGTGCGCAGGCCGTCGAGGCAGACCTTCAGCAGGGGGCGTTCCGACTCCTGGCACGATCCAGTGAGCATGAGGATCGCCTCCCGCGGATGCCGGCCGGCTCTGCGGAGGGATTCGTGGAGGGGTGCCAGCGCCCCGGCGCCCGAGAGCACCACATGCAGGGGCAGTTCCAGCACCATGGGCAGCGGGGCCGCCCGGAGAGTGCCCGTCGGATCGACGACCGCGGGTTGCGCGATGACGGCCCCGGTGTCGAGATCCACCATGGGGCTGGTGAGCAGGGAGGACACGTTCAGATGATCCGGGTGGCACAGGTGTGGCAGAAGCCCCTCGAAACGAAGTTCACCGACATTTCCGCTATAGTTCCCCACTTACCGTGAGGGGAATGCCGTTCGGTTACCCTTCCGGCATGAGCGCGCGTCCGGCCAGAGGCGGCGGCCGGTGGGTCACGGTGCCGCCGGAGCGCGTGCATCCCTGGATCGACGGGTTCGCCGGCCGTCACGGGCCCTTCGAGGCCGCCGGCGACGACCGCGTGGTGCGCCTGACCGCCGCCGACGGCGCGCTGGCCGAGCTGCACGTGCCGTTCCCGCCCATGACCCCCGGCCCGCCGCACGTGACCAGGCTGGTCACGCACGCTCAGGCCGCGCGGCGGGTGGGGGTCCTGCTGGTCCGGCTCGGAGGGTACGCGGCCGGCGTGTTCCACGGCGCCGAGCTGGTGGACTCCAAGGTCGGGTCCCGGCTGGTGCAGGGGCGTACCGCGGCCGGCGGGTGGTCCCAGCAGCGTTTCGCCAGGAGGCGGCAGAAGCAGGCGGCCCAGGCGTTCGACAGCGCGGCGGACACGGCGGTGCGGGTGCTCGTGCCGCGGCTGGGGGAGCTGGAGGCGGTGGTGCTCGGCGGCGACCGGCGGGCGGTCGACGCGCTGCGCGGCGACCGGCGGCTCGCGCCGGTGTTCGCGCTGGAGAGCGAGCCGTTCCTGGTGGTGCCCGACCCGCGGCTCGCGGTGTTGCGTGACGCGCCCGCCCGGTTCCGGGCCGTACGGGTGCGCGTGGTCGATCCGTCCTGACGCCGGGACCGTGCTCAGGAGGCCGTCAGCCGGCCGGGGCGAAGGCGGCCGCGTGGTCGGCGAGGAAGTCGGCCAGGGTGTGCGGCGGGCGGCCGGTCACCTCCTCGACGGTCGTGGTGATCTCCGCCCAGCCGGTCTCGCCCAGGGTCGCGTGGGCGGTGGCCAGTTCGGTGGCGAACGGCTCGGGGACACCCTGTCCGGCCAGCCGCGCGGCCATCTCGGGCACCGGCAGGTCGACGTAGGCGATGGGACGCCCGAGCACCGAGGTCATCGTCGCGGCGATCTCCTCGTGCGTGGGCGACTCCGGACCGGTCAGCAGGTACGACTCCGACGCCCCCACCGGACGGGTCAGCAGGGCGGCGGCGACCGCGGCGATGTCCCTGGCGTCGATGTAGTTCATCCCGCCGCCGCCCCACGCGCCGTGGAAGCGGTCGCCGCCGCGCAGGTCGCCGATGAGGTTCTGCATGAAGCCGGTCGGCTGGAGTATCGCGTGCGGCACGCCCGAGGCCCGCAGGTGCTCGTCGATCTCGCCGTGGGGACCGGCGCTGAGCGAGGCGCCCGGGGCGGCGTCGCGTACCGACACCGAGACGATCTGCGCCACGCCCGCCTTCGCGGCCCGGTCGATCACCTCGTTGAGCCTGCCGGCCCAGCCGGGGAACGGCGAGCTGTTGAGGAACAGACGGTCGCCGGGGGACAGCAGCCCGCCGATCGTCTCCGGGCTGGTGAAGTCGCCGACGGCGTGCCGTACGCCCATGTCGGCGGGCTTGCGCGAGACGGCGAGCACGTCCTGGCCGTGGAGCCGGGCGACCAGGGCCCGCCCGATGGAGCCGGTCGCGCCGGTGATGACGATCATGATGGCCTCCTAAGTGGAATCTCATCCTCCGCTTGTCGGGACGGTACACTAAGCGGAAACCGTTCGTCCACTTAGGAGGTCGCAGGGTGCGCGCGGATGCCAGAAGGAACCTGGTCAAGATCCTCGACGCGGCCGCCCAGGTGATGGCCGAGCGCGGGGTCAACGCGCCCATGGAGCTCATGGCGCGCCGGGCGGGTGTCGGCGTCGGCACGCTCTACCGCCGTTTCCCCGACCGGGACGCGCTGATCTCGGCGCTCGGCGAGCACTACGTCCAGTCGCTGGCCGACGCCCTGGAGGAGGCCACCGCAGGCGAGCGGGACGCCTGGAACGCGCTGCGCGGGTTCGTCCTGTGGGCCGCCGCGCCCGGCCGTGTCGCGCTGGCCGCCGTCCTGGCCCACGTGCCGCAGGAGGCCGTCGCGGGCACGGCGGAGTTCGCCGAGAGCAAGGAACGCTGGCTCGGCCTGCTCGACGGGCTCGTCCGCCGGGCCCAGGCCGAGGGCGGCATGCGTACGGACGTGACCCGCGAGGACGTCGTCAGCCTGCTCAATGTCTTCACCTGCCACCCCTCCGGGCTGCCCGACCCGGTGGCCGCCCGCCCGGAGAAGTATCTGCACCTCATGCTCGACGGAATGGCCGCCCACGCCGCCACCCCGCTCCCGGGCGACCGCCTCTGAGGCCCTGGAACGCACCACCCGCCCCGCCCTGCCCGAAGGGCACCTGGAGCCCCATAACCAGAGGTAGCGCCTGGCACAGGGGCCCTACACTGATCTGTATGCATACTCCCGATTGACCGGCGTCGCACGCCCAATCCTCGTTTCCTAGCTCGGGAGTGTCCGCCAACATGATCATCGCCAGTGACATCGAGCTGCGCGCGGGCGCGCGCCTGCTCATCGAGAACGCCTCCTTCCGGGTCAACCCCGGCGACAAGATAGGTCTGGTCGGCCGTAACGGCGCGGGCAAGACCACGCTCACCAAGGTGCTCGCGGGTGAGGCGCTGCCCGCCATGGGCTCCGTCACCTCCTCCGGCAGCATCGGCTACCTGCCCCAGGATCCGCGTACGGGCGACCTTCAGGTCCTGGCCCGTGACCGCATCCTGTCCGCGCGCGGCCTCGACGAGGTCCTGCGCAAGCTGCGCGAGGCCGAGGCCGGCATGTCCTCGGCCGACGAGCGCACCCGCGAGAAGGCCGTCAGGCAGTACGGCAGGCTCGAGGACCAGATGCACGTGCTCGGCGGTTACGCGGCCGAGTCCGAGGCCGCCTCCATCGCCTCCAGCCTCGGCCTGCCCGACCGGGTCCTCGGGCAGACGTTGCAAACGCTTTCCGGCGGCCAGCGGCGCCGCGTGGAATTGGCGCGAATTCTTTTCAGCGGAGCGGAAACTCTCCTTCTGGACGAGCCGACAAACCACCTAGATGCGGACTCAATCGGGTGGCTTCGTGATTTTTTGCGCTCTCATCAAGGTGGCTTGGTGATCATCAGTCACGATGTCGGCCTTCTTGAAGCCACGGTCAACAAGGTCCTCCACCTCGACGCCAACCGCTCGGTGATCGACCACTACAACGTCGGCTGGAAGGCCTACCTGGCCCAGCGCGAGACCGACGAGAAGCGCAGGAAGCGCGAGCGGGCCAACGCCGAGAAGCAGGCGGGCGCGCTGCTCGCCCAGGCCGACAAGATGCGCGCCAAGGCCACCAAGGCCAAGGCGGCCCAGGACATGATGCGCCGCGCCCACCGGCTGCTGGCCGGCACCGAGGAGGAGCGCCAGAGCGACAAGGTGGCCCGCCTGCGCTTCCCCGAGCCCCTGCCCTGCGGCCGTACCCCGCTCATGGCCGAGGGCCTGTCGAAGTCCTACGGCTCCCTGGAGGTGTTCACGGACGTCAACGTGGCCATCGACCGAGGTCACAGGGTCGTCATCCTCGGCCTCAACGGCGCGGGCAAGACCACGCTGCTGCGCATACTCGGCGGCATCGAGTCCCCCGACACCGGCGACCTCAAGCCCGGCCACGGCCTGAAGGTCGGTTATTACGCCCAGGAGCACGAGACCCTCGACCCTTCTCGTACGCTCCTGGAGAACATGCGTTCGGCGGGCGGGGAGTTCACCGACACCGAGTTGCGCAAGGTCCTCGGCTCGTTCCTGTTCTCCGGGGACGACGTCGACAAGCCCGCCGGAGTCCTGTCCGGCGGCGAGAAGACCCGGCTGGCGCTGGCCATCCTGGTGCTCTCCAGTGCCAATGTCCTCCTGCTCGACGAGCCCACGAACAACCTCGATCCGGTCAGCCGCGAGCAGGTTCTCAACGCTCTGAGGTCGTATTCAGGAGCAATCGTCCTCGTCACCCATGACGAGGGTGCCGTTGACGCCTTGTCACCGGATAGGGTGATCTTGCTACCTGACGGAACTGAAGACGCGTGGAGCGACGAATTTTCCGATCTTGTGGCACTTGCCTGATCTTAATTTGAGTGGGTACGGATCTTTTCCCGTGGAGTAGGTAGCCGATCCCGCTGAAATGACTGATCATGGCGGAGTAACGCTGCGGAAGTCCGGCACTACAGGAGGTACTCGTGGCCGAGACACTGAAGAAGGGCACCCGGGTCACCGGGGCCGACCGGGAAAAACTGGCCGGCGATCTCAAGAAGCGCTACGCGCAGGGCGAGAGCATCCGCGCCCTGGCCGCTTCGACCGGTCGGTCTTACGGGTTCATCCACCGCATCCTTAGCGAGTCCGGAGTGACTCTGCGCGGGCGCGGCGGGGCGACTCGAGGCAAGTCCAAGCGCTGACGGCCGCCTCGGAACGTGCGACCGCAGCCGCCCGTCCCTAGTCAGCCGCTGTCGCGCCCGAGCCAGAATCATATTCTGTAAGCTCGGGCGCGACGGTCAGCCTTGGTGGCGCACCCCGTGCGCGACCGGACACAGGGAGCAGGCGATGGCGGAAGCACAGGCGCGACAGCGCGGGGGGAACGCGGAGGACGTCTCTGCCGAAAGACTGGCGGAGATCGGGCTTCGCCACGAGGTGGACGGTGAGATCGCGACGATCACGCTGGACCGGCCGGAAAAGCGCAACGCACAGACGTTCGCGACATGGTCGGCACTGGCTCGCATCGGCGAGAACCTGCCCGAGCAGGTGCGCGTCGTCGTCGTGAAAGGTGAGGGACCGTCCTTCTCAGCGGGAATCGACCTACGGATGTTTACACCGGAGGGAGTGCCCGGACAAGGCTCGTTCAGCTCGGCCGCCACAACCGACGGCGAGACCTTCGAGCAGCGCGTACGCCAGGCCCAGGACGGGTTCCTGTGGCTGCGCCGCCCGGAGATCGTCTCCATCGCCGCCGTGCACGGGCACGCGATCGGCGCGGGGTTCCAGCTCGCGCTCGCCTGTGACCTGCGCATCGTGGCCGACGACGTCACCTTCTGCATGAAAGAGCCCGCACTGGGCCTGGTCCCGGATCTGACGGGGACCAAACCACTGGTGGAGCTGGTCGGACTGGCCAAGGCGATCGACATCTGCCTGACCGCCAGGAACGTGTACGCCGACGAGGCCATGCGCATCGGCCTCGCGGAGCAGGTGGTCGCCCGTGGCGACCTGGGCAAGGCCGTACAGGACAAGATCGCGGAGCTGCTGTCGACGAATCGGGACGCGGCGGTGGCGACGAAGCGCCTCCTCCAGGGGGCGCGGGCGCGCACCCTGGAGGAGCAGAGTGCGGCCGAAGGGGCCGAGCAGGCCAAGCGCATCAAAGCGCTGTTCGGTTCGCGGTAGGTCCGGTCGGGGGCCGGGTCTCAAGGGCGCCAGGGTACGTTCTGGTGTGTTCTGGTTCGCCGTGAGCTGATTGTGGAATCGCCCGGTGTCCTCGTGGCGCTGACTCCGGGGGAGGAGGAGGTATCCCCCGATGGCGATGATGGGAGGGGGCTTCGGCCCTCATGTCTGGACGTCGCTGCGCCGTGACGACTCGGTGACCAAGCAGCGCATCGCGCCGGGCACGGTCCGGCGCATAGCCCGGCACGCGCGTCCGCACACCAGGAAGATCGTGGCGTTCCTGCTGCTCGTGGTGGCGGGGGCGGTGATCGTGGTCGCCAACCCGCTGCTGATGAAGGCGATCATCGACGACGGCATCCTGACCGGGCGCACGGGCGTCGTGATCGGGCTGGCCGTGGCCATCGCCGCGCTCGCCGTCCTCGACGCAGCCCTGACGCTGGCGCAGCGCTGGTTCTCTTCGCGTATCGGCGAGGGGCTCATCTACGACCTGCGCACCGAGGTGTTCGACCACGTGCAGCGCATGCCGGTGGCCTTCTTCATGCGGGCGCAGACCGGCGCGCTGGTCAGCAGGCTCAACAGCGACGTCATCGGCGCCCAGCGGGCGCTGACCAGCACGCTGTCGTCCGTGGTGTCCAACGTGGTCAGCCTGGTCCTGGTGCTGGGCGCGATGCTGGCACTGTCGTGGCAGGTGACGCTGGTCGCGCTGGTGCTGCTGCCGATCTTCGTCGTGCCCGCCAAGTACGTCGGCCGGCGCATGTCCGCGCTGACCCGCGAGCAGATGCAGCTCGACGCCGAGATGAGCTCGGTCACCACCGAGCGCTTCAACGTGGCCGGAGCCATGGTCGCCAAGCTCTACGGCCGTCCCGAGGACGACGCGGCCACCTACTCCGCCCGCGCCGCCCGCGTCCGCGACGTCGGCGTGACCGTCGGCATGTACGGCACCGTGTTCCGGGTCGCGCTCGGCCTGGTCGCCGCCCTGGCCACCGCGCTGGTCTACGGCATCGGCGGCGTGCTGGCCGTGGACGGCGTCTTCGAGCTGGGCACCCTGGTGGCCCTCACCGCCCTCCTGATGCGCCTGTACGGCCCGCTGACGTCCCTGTCGAACGTGCACGTGGACGTGATGACGGCGCTGGTCAGCTTCGACCGCGTCTTCGAGATCCTCGACCTCCGGCCGATGGTGGCCCAGCGGCCCGGCGCGCGGCCGGTGCCCGAGGGGCCGGTCACCATCGAGTTCGACGACGTGCGCTTCCGCTACCCGTCCGCCGAGGAGGTCTCCCTCGCCTCGCTGGAGTCGGTGGCCCGGCAGGACTCCGGCGGCCCCTCGCAGGAAGTGCTCAAGGGTGTGTCCTTCACCGCCCGGCCCGGCGAGATGATCGCCCTGGTCGGCCACTCCGGCGCGGGCAAGACCACGATCACCTCCCTGGTCTCACGCCTCTACGACGTCGACGCGGGCGCCGTCCGGATCAACGGGCTCGACGTGCGCGAGGCCACGCTCGACTCGCTGCGCGACACCGTGGGCGTCGTGATGCAGGACGCCCACCTCTTCCACGACACGATCGGGGCCAACCTCCGCTACGCCAGGCCCGGCGCGAGCGATGAGGAGATCTGGGAGGCGCTGCGGGCCGCGCAGATCGGCGACCTGGTCGAGGGGCTGCCCGACGGGCTCGACACCGTCGTCGGCGACCGCGGCTACCGGCTGTCCGGCGGCGAGAAGCAGCGGCTCGCGCTGGCCAGGCTGCTGCTGAAGGCGCCGCGCGTGGTCGTGCTCGACGAGGCCACCGCGCACCTCGACTCCGAGTCCGAGGCGGCGGTGCAGCTCGCGCTCAAGACGGCGTTGCTGGGCCGTACGTCGCTGGTCATCGCCCACCGGCTGTCCACGATCAGGGAGGCCGACGAGATCCTGGTCGTGCACGACGGGCGCGTGGCCGAGCGTGGTCGGCACGAGGAGCTGCTGGAGCACGACGGCCACTACGCCGAGCTCTACCGCACCCAGTTCAGGTCGGGAGGTAGCCCAGCCGGGTGAGCTCCTGCCGGGCGACCTTCTCCACCAGCTCCAGGTCCGCGGGCCTGAGCCGGGAGCGCCAGACGCCGACCTCGGGGGCGCGGGCGCCGTACAGCGCGACCTTGGACACGCGCGTCTCCAGGAAGCCGGTGAGCGCGGAGACCGTCTCGGCCGGCTTGGCCGCCAGGTCCTCGTAGCGGACGGTGAGAAGCTGCTGCTCGGGCAGCTCGCGGCGCAGCTCGGCGCTCAGCCGTACGGCGCTGCGCCAGCGCAGCGCCGCCTTGCCCGCCGTGGGCATGCCCTTCCAGCGCTCGAAGTGCTCGTCCTTGTTGACGCCGAGGAAGGCGTTGGGGAACTCGGTGATCTCGGACAACATCGCGGGCTTGAACCAGGCCAGGCACGCCGGGTCGGCGAGCATGCCGGCGACGGCGTCCCTGCCGTCCCTGATGAGCTGGACGAACCGGGCGTCGGGGAACGCCTGGAGCAGCACGGGCGCGCTGTAGAGCAGGTCGGGGCTGCCGTCGCCGAAGCGTGTCACCTCGTCCGCCGCCACGCACGGCCCGTTGCCCGTCACGCCGCCCGCCTCCCGGCACGGCTCGGCGCACTGGCCGCACGAACGCGGGGTGACCTGCCACGACTCGGCCAGCGCGTCACGCAGCACGCGGACCGCGCCGGACGTACGGCTGATGGTGGGTTTGCGGGCGAAGGCGTACACGACGTGGGTCACGCTCGCGCGGCCCGTCGTGACGTGGAAGCCGGGCGACCGTTTCAGGGCGCGGGCCAGCAGGTCCGCGCCGGAATGCGGGGCGCCGAGCAGGAAGACGGGCCTGCGGACCTTGATGCCGTTGACCACGAGGATGTGGGGCGGAAGTCGCATACTGGACCACAAGTGTGACACCGTTTGGCAGGAGAACGAGCCAAGCCGGGCTTCGGTGCTCACCGCGGCCCTGCGCTCCCCGGCGTCCAGGAGTTGAGCGATGCAGCAAGGTGACACCGTCGCGATCGTCATGCCGTCGGGGCCGCCCCGCGCCGACCAGCTCGGGCGGGGCGTCGAGCGACTGGCGGCCCTGGGGCTGAAGGTGCTGGTCGGGACGCACGCGCTCGACCGTCAGGGGCTCGACTACCTGGCCGGCGAGGACGCCGCCCGCGCCGCCGACCTCCAGGCCGCCTGGTGCGACCCGGCCGTCTCGGTGGTCTTCTGCGGCCGGGGCGGCTACGGCGCGGCCCGGCTGCTCGACCTGCTCGACTGGGACGCCATGCGCGCGGCCCGGCCGAAGGTGCTCATCGGCTCCAGCGACATCACGGCGCTGCACAACGCCTTCGCGATCGAGCTGGGCGTGCCGACGCTGCACGGTCCGATGCCGGCCTGCGACCTCATGGCCGCCGAGCAGGGCCCCGAGCCGCTGACGTGGGAGAGCCTGCGGGCGGCGCTGGCCGGGGAGAGCACGATCGTGCGGGGCGACCGGGTGTTGTCGCCCGGACGGGCCGAGGGCGTGCTCACCGGGGGCAACCTGTCGCTGCTGGCCTCGATGTGCGGCACCCGCCACCAGCCCTCGTTCGACGGCAAGCTGGTGCTGCTGGAGGACATCGGGGAGGAGCCGTACCGGATCGACCGCATGTTGACGCAGTTGTTGCAGGCGGGGGCGTTCGCGGGGGTACGGGGGATCGCGCTGGGGTCGTGGGTGGACTGCGGCGATCCGTACCCGGTGCTGGCGGACCGGCTGGCGCCGCTCGGGGTGCCCGTGGTGGCCGGGCTTCCGGTGGGGCACGGGTCACCACAGATGAGTGTGTGGCTGGGCGAGCTTGGGGTTATCGATACCGAATCGTGCTCACTGGCTGGTCCGTTCCGCGACGGTGAGCAGGCAAGGTAGGAAGACACGCAAAGGGACGAATCCGGCAGAGGGGACACGGTGGCGTGAGTTTCTTCAGGCGTGACCGGGAGCCCCCTCGCCGGCCGATCGAGGACGTCGACCTCGACTCCCTGCTCGGCCTCGTCGCGGACTCCCTGGGGTTCGTGTGCGAGTTCGCCCGCGACGGCGCGTCCCTGACCCTGCGCGGCGACGGGGTCACCGCGATGGTCGTGAAGCTGACCGGGCTGCGCCGCGAGGCCGGACGGCGGGCCAGGGAGGACTGGCCGGTGCTGGTCTCCGAGCACCTCGCGCACGCCCTTGCCACCGCCGACGAACGCTACGACGCCTGCGACCTCGACCAGGCCGGCCCCCTGCTGCGCACCCGGGTGGAGTCGGTCGACGAGGTCGCCGACCTGACCCGGGTGGTGGGCCGGCACCTCAACGCCGACCTGGTGGAGCTGCTGACCATCGGCACCCGGCTGGTACGGCCCGAGGAGGCCGGCTGCTGGCCCGTGCCGACGGCGCGGGCGCTCGACCTGGCCGTCGCGAACGTCCGGCGCGAGGAACGGCTGCGGACCGAGAACATCGAGCTGGGCGGCACGCCGGTGACCCGGCTGACCGGCCGGGGGCCCTCGGCCGCCACGCATCTGCGCTGGCTCGGCGACTACCGCCCGGTGCCCGCCGACGGCGTGCTGGCGGTGCTGCCGGATCCGTACACGGTGCTGGTGCACCCGGTGGACGGGATCGGCGTGGTGCGGGCCATCGAGCGGCTGCGGGTGCACGCGGCCCGTACGGGCGGGCTCAGCCCGCAGGTCTACTGGTGGCACGCGGGGCGGTTGACCCTGATCAAGGCCGACATCGTGTTGCAGCGAGGGCAGACCAGGCTCGTGGTGGCGCCGCCGCCCGAGTTCGCCCGCATCCTGGCCCGCCTGGCCGTCTGACCCGGCGGCGGGTGTCCCCCGTGGTGGGGGACCTCCCGAGCCTGGTGACCCGGGAGGTCCGGCCCGTTACGGGGCCTCGTGTCCTACGTAGTCCCGCAGGTGCACGGCGGTGAGCGAGGTTCCCTCGGCGACGAGCCGTTCCGGGGTGCCGGTGAACACCACCTGGCCGCCGTCGTGGCCGGCGCCGGGACCGAGGTCGATGATCCAGTCGGCGTGGGCCATCACCGCCTGGTGGTGCTCGATGACGATGACGGTGTTGCCGTCGTCCACGAGCCGGTCGAGCAGGCCCAGCAACTGGTCCACGTCGGCCAGGTGCAGGCCGGTGGTGGGCTCGTCCAGCACGTACGTGGTGCCGTTCTTGGCCATGTGGATGGCCAGCTTGAGCCGCTGGCGCTCGCCGCCCGACAGCGTGGTGAGCGGCTGACCGAGCCCGAGGTAGCCCAGGCCGACCGAGTCGAGGCGGTCGAGGATCGTCCTGGCCTGGCCGGTGGTGAAGAACTCGCGCGCCTCGGCCACCGGCATCTCCAGGACCTCGCTGATGTTCTTGCCGCGCAGCCGGTACGTCAGCACCTCCGGCGTGAACCGCCGGCCTTCGCACGCCTCGCACACCGACGCCACGTCGGCCATCATCGCCAGCTCGGTGTAGATCAGGCCGATGCCCTTGCACGCCGGGCAGGCGCCCTCGGAGTTCGCGCTGAACAGGGCCGGCTTGACCCCGTTGGCCTTGGCGAACGCCGTACGGATGGGGTCGAGCACGCCCGTGTACGTGGCCGGGTTGCTGCGCCTGGACCCGCGGATCGGCGACTGGTCGGCGACCACGACGCCCTCGCGGCCGGAGACGTACCCGTGGATGAGGGAGCTCTTGCCCGAGCCGGCCACGCCGGTGACGACGGTGAGCACGCCGAGCGGGATGTCCACGTCCACGCCGCGCAGGTTGTGCAGGGTGGCGCCGCGGACCTCCAGGTGGCCCTTGGCCGCGCGGGCGCCGGTGCGCAGCGCGGCCCGGTGGCCGAGGTAGCGGCCGGTCAGGGTGCCGGAGCCGCGCAGCCCGTCGAGGTCGCCGGCGTAGCAGACGCGGCCGCCCGCGGTGCCCGCGCCGGGGCCGAGGTCCACGACGTGGTCGGCGATCTCGATCACCTCGGGCTTGTGCTCGACCACGAGCACGGTGTTGCCCTTGTCGCGGAGCTGGAGCAGCAGGTTGTTCATCCGCTGGATGTCGTGCGGGTGCAGCCCGGCGGTCGGCTCGTCGAAGACGTAGGTGACGTCGGTCAGGCTGGAGGTCAGGTGGCGCACCATCTTCACGCGCTGGGCCTCGCCGCCGGACAGCGTGCCGGACTCGCGGTCCAGGCTCAGGTAGCCGAGGCCGATCTCGACCAGCGACTCCAGCGTGTCGCGCAGCCCCTGGAGCACCGGGCCGACGCTCGGGTCGTCGACGCCCTTGACGAACTCGGCCAGGTCGTTGATCTGCATGGCCGAGCAGTCGGCGATGTTGCGGCCGGCGATGAGGGAGGAGCGGGCGGCCTCGTTCAGCCGGGAGCCGCCGCAGGCGGTGCAGCCGGTCAGCTTGAGCGCGCGGTCGGCGAAGGCCCGCGCCTGCGTCTGCATCGACTCGCGGTCCTTGGCCAGGAACTGCCGCTTGACCTTGGTGACGAGTCCTTCGTAGGTGAAGTTGTTGGAGCCGTACTTGATCTTCGTGGCGGGCTTGTCGAGGAGGTCCTCCCATTGCTGGGGGGTGAAGTCGCGGAGTTTGGTGTCGGGGTCGTACAGGCCGGAGCCGGCCATGATCTGCCAGTACCAGGTGTCGACCGCGAAGCCGGGGACCTTGATCGCGCCCTCGTTCAGGGTCTTGTCCCGGTCGACCAGCTCGTCGATGTCGATGCCGGCGACCTTGCCGAGCCCCTCGCACTCGGGGCACATGCCCTCGGCGCGGTTGAAGCTGAACGCGAACGGCGGCCCGACCTGCGGCGAGCCGATCCGGCTGAACATGATCCGCAACATCGTGTACGTGTCCGTCGCGGTGCCCACGGTCGAGCGGGCGTTGGCCCCCATCCGCTCCTGGTCCACGATGATCGCCGCGCTCAGGTTCCGCAGCGAGTCGACGTCGGGACGGGCGAGGCTCGGCATGAAGTTCTGGACGAACGTGGTGTAGGTCTCGTCGATCAGCCGCCTGGACTCGGCCGCGATCGTGTCGAAGACGAGCGAGGACTTCCCTGAGCCGGACACGCCGGTGAACACGCTGAGGCGGCGTTTGGGCAGGTCGAGGTCGACGCCGGTCAGGTTGTTCTCGCGGGCGCCGCGTACCTGGATGACGTCGTGGCTGTCGGCGGCGGTGTGATCGGAGGAGCGGGCGCGGACGTCGCCCGTCTGAGCGCTGAAGGCCACGGAATCCCTTCTTTTCACATCAAATGGAAGGCGGGAGAGGCGATCGTACCGTACGCCATACGGTGGGCGTGGGCTCAGCGGGACCTGGCGACCAGAGACGTGACGAGCGAGGCGGCCAGCGGCAGCAGCGTGAGGCCGATCAGGAACATCAGGCCGACCGGCCACATTCCCTGCCCGCCCTCCCGCAGCTCGCCGGCCACCCCGGCGGCGAAGTACACGAAGAACGGCGCGGCGGCGACGGCGCCCCACAAGGGGTGCGGGGCGGCCCAGGCGGCCAGCCCGGCCAGGACCGCCAGCGCGGCGAAGGCCGGCAGGAGCGCGGGGGAGTCCAGGATGTCCCGCGGCGCGCCGGGGGCGACCGCGGGCGCGGTCAGCACGCACACGGCCACGGCGGCCACGCCCGCGGCGATCAGGATCACGGCCCACAACAGGGCGGAACGCGGCATCTCACTCCTCAGCGGCATCTCACTTCTCAAGGACATCTCACTCCTCGCGGTACGCCCCCAAGCGGTCCTGGCGACCAGCATGCCCACGGCCGGGCCCCGGACACAGCGCTCAGGTACTCAACCCGCCTGAGGAGAACCGGCAAGCGTCTCGGCCTCCAGCCGGGCCGCGGCCGCCGCCGCCGGGTCCCCCGCCGCCGTGTACGCCTCGGCCAGACTCCCGAGCGCCCCCGCCAGGAACTCCCGCCACCCCCGCGTACGCCACAGCCGCACCGACTCCTCCAGGTGCGCGACCGCCTCGGCCACCCGCCCCTCGGCCAGGTCCACCCCGCCCAGCACCCACAGCGCGTCGGCCTGATGGTGGGCCAGCCGGTGGGAACGGCTCATCAGCTCGGCCGCCTCGGCCACCGCCCTGGCCCGCGCGTCGTGGTGCCCGGCGTACAGCTTGGCCAGCGCGACCAGGCCCATCGCCTCCAGCAGCGGGTCGCGGATCTGCCGGTAGATGGCCAGCGCCCGCACCATGTACTCCAGCCCGGCCTCGAACTCCTTGGCGTGGGCGTGCGCGAGGCCGAGGAACTGCAGGGTCGTGGCCTCGAACCGCGGGTTGCCGAGCTTCGTGGCCAGGTCGAGGCCGCGCAGCAGGTGCACGATGGCCATCTTGATGTCCCTGGTGCCGTAGGCCACCGCCATGCACACGTGCGCCCTGGCCTCGCCGCCCTGGTGGCCGCTGCGTTCGGCCAGGTCCAGCGCGATCCGGCCCGAGCGCAGGCCGTGCGCCATGTCGCCCCTGGCCGCCTCGCCCCAGGCGCGCAGCACGTACGCGTCCGACAGGCCGCGCCGCTCGCCCAGCTCGGTGAACATGGCGATCAGCCGTTCGGCGCCGTCGTACTGGGCGGCCATGGCGCCGCCGGTCTCGGTCCAGGTGGTGGCGTGCATGAGGCCGCGCCTGATCACCGCCTCGCCGAGCCGGTCGCCCGCGGCCAGGCAGGCGGCCAGCACCCGCTCGTGCAGCGCCCGCCAGTCGTCGAACAGGCCGCTCACGTCGAAGTAACGCTCGGCGCAGCAGGCGGTGTCCCAGGCGACCTCGGCCAGGCCGAGCGCGCACGCCTGCCGGATCGCCGCGACCAGCGCCGTACGCTCGGTGTCGAACCAGGCCATCGGGTCCTGCCGGATCTCCCACGGCGTGCCGTCCGGCGGGCTCCAGCGCGGGGCCGAGCCGTGGATGATGGCCGACGAGCTGCCCTGGACGCGTTCGGTGGCCTGCTCGGCCAGCGCGAGCCAGCCGCCGAACGCCCGCCCGAGCGCCGCCGCGACCGCCTCGGGCCGGTCCTCCAGCTCGGCGCGCTCGCGGGCGTACAGGCGGACCAGGTCGTGGAAGCGGTAGCGCGGCTGCCCGGCCGGATCGACGCCGCTCATCAGCACGAGCTGCGTGTCCACCAGCGACTCCACCAGCTCCTCGCCCGCCGGTACGGGCAGGTCGAGCAGCGCGGACGCCACCCACCCGGCGAAGTCGGGCACCTCCAGCGCGCCAAGCAGCCGGAAGGCCCGCCGCGCGGCCGGCTCCAGCCCCACGTAGCTGAGTGCCAGGCTGGCCCGGACCGCCAGGTCGCCGGTCGCGAACTGGTCGAGCCGCCGCCGTTCGTCCTTGAGCTGCCCGGCCAGCCGGGTCAGCGGCCAGTGCGGCCGGGCCACCAGCCGGGCCCCGGCCACCCGTACGGCCAGCGGGATGCCGTCGGAGAGCCGGACGATCTCCGCCGCCGCCTCCGGCTCGGCCGCCACCCGCCCGATGCCGGCGATCCTGCTCAGCAGGCGTACGCCCTGCCGCAGGTGCAGCACCGACAGCTCGATCAGGGCCGCGCCGGACAGTCCGCTCAGCCTGGCCCTGCTGGTGACGATGACCGCGCAGCCGGACGTGCCCGGCAGCAGCGGGCGCACCTGCTGCTCGGAGGCGGCGTTGTCGAGCACGATCAGCATGCGCCGCTCGGCCAGGCTGCTGCGGAACAGCGCGGCCCGCTCGTCTGTGCCCTCGGGCAGCGTGGAGCGCGGCACGCCGAGCGCGGTGAGGAAGGCGGCCAGCACCTGGCCGGGGTCGGCGGGGCTGGCCTCGGCGCCGTGCAGGTTCGCGTGGAGCTGGCCGTCGGGGTAGCGGCGGGCGATGCGGTGGGCGGCGTGCACGGCCAGCGTGGTCTTGCCGACGCCGCCCATGCCCGCGATCACGCACACCCGTACCTGGCCGGGCCCCGGCGGGGGTTCGTCGCCGAGCAGGGCCGTGAGCTGAGCGAGCTGCTCGTCGCGGCCGGTGAAGTCGGTGATGTCGGTCGGGAGCTGGGCGGGGGAGCGCGCGACGGACGGCCCGGCGCCGTCCGGGGCCGGGTCGAGGGTGCCGGTGAGGATGGCCTGGTGCACGCGGTTGAGCTCGGCCCCGGGATCGAGGCCCAGCTCGGCGGCGAACACCCGGCGGGCCTCGCGGTAGCTGGCCAGGGCCTCGGCCTGCCGTCCCGACCTGGCCAGGGCCAGCATGAGCTGGCGGCGCGGGCGCTCGCGCAGCGGGTGCTCGGCGACCAGCTCGGTCAGCTCCGCGATCAGCGCGGCGTCCAGGCCGCGGGCCAGGTCCGCCTCGATCCGGTGCTCCAGCGCCGCCAGGCGCTCCTCCTCCAGGCGGCGGGCGTGGTCGCGGAGCCCGGCGGTGAGGTTCAGCCCCGCGTACGCGGCCCCGCGCCACAACTCCAGCGCCTGCCGCAGCAGCGTGGCGGCGCGTTCGTGGTCGCCGTGGGACAGCGCGGAGCCGCCCTGGCCGGCCAGGGTCTCGAAGCGTTCGGCGTCCAGCTCGCCCGGGTGCACGGCCAGCACGAACCCGGCGTCGGTACGGGTGATGCGGTCCTGGCCGAGTGTCCTGCGGAGCTGGTGCACGTACAGGCGGAGGTTGTCGGCGGCGGTGCGCGGCGGGCGCTGCTCCCACAGGGCCTCGACGAGCGTGGCGGGGGAGACCGGGCGGCCGGCCCGGCACAGGAGCTCGGCCAGCAGGATGCGCTGCTTGCCGCCGCCGAGCGGCAGCGGCCCTCGCTCACCCGAGACGTGAAGCGGCCCAAGTACGGCGAACTCCATCGCGCTCCCGCCAAGGACGTGTGTGCACAAGGAAGATCAAAGCTGCTTCAATGTGCATCAACGTCCGACTTCCGTCAACCCATCGGTCGGACCGGGAGAAAAGGGCACCGGCGGGAGCCCTTCGTGGTGGCTCCCGCCGGTGGCTCATCCTAGGTCACGGGTGGCCGAAGGCGACCACCGAAAGGAAGTACGCGTACGCGATGCGGCGACATGTCCCCTTGAAGAAGTAGTGGGAGCAGACGCCCCAGTACAGGACGTAGTAGAAGATGTAGTCCACCTGGTACTTGCTATGGACATACCCCATATTTCGCAGGGCGTACCCGTAGTCGTGCATCATGCACGCCTGCCGGAAGTCGTAGCCGAGCGGCTTGTCGGGGGACTTGGTGCAGTAGTCGTAGTACACGCCGCGCACCCACCAGCCGGCCGGCGTCTTCTTCCACTGCACGTAACGCCAGCTCCCGTGGTAGTAGGCGTAGCTGACGCCGCAGTGGTTGAAGGCGAAGTGCCAGAAGTTGGTGCACCAGTACCACTTCTTGCCGTCCAGGTCGGCGTTGGAGGTCGGTGACTGGTTGGCGTAGTCGTAGGCGTTGGCGCTGCCGCCCTCCACCGGGTCGGTCTGCAGGAAACGTCCCAGCTTGGGCTGGTAGAGCCGGACGCCCATGAGGATCGTGCCGTCGGGGGTGTCGGCGGCCCGCTCGGCGGCGCCGTGCCAGCCGTACCGCATCGCCGGCTGGCCGGCGCGCGGGTTGCCGAACTCGTCGAAGTCCAGCGCCAGCGGCACGCCGCCGGCGTAGACGACGTTGATGTCGTCGTGCAGGTTGGTCAGCTGCAGCCGCACGTCCCCGGTGGCCGAGGTGACCGCGGCCAGGCCGCCGGAGATGGAGTGCACGTTCCTGGTGACGGCGCCGCCCTCCACGACCCAGGCGGGCGTGTCGTCGTCGGCGTCGAAGTGCTCCACCCGCCTGCCGGTCTGGCTCCACGTGCCGCCGCTGAGCTGCTCCAGCGTGGTGGTGTCCCGCCGCAGCTCCGGGTCCAGCGTGTACGACTGCCGCACCGTCCCCGACGTCATCTGCCGGACCAGGTCGGTGTTGTAGTACTCCACCTTCAGCCCGGCCGGCGTGCCCGTGGTACGGCCGTAGGCGTCGTACTCGTAGCCCGCGTCGGCCAGCCGGTCGCCGCCGTCGTAGGCGTGGTTCTCGGTGACCGCGCCCGAGCCGTCGCAGGCGCTCGACGTCAGCCCCGTCCTGTTGGAGTTGGCGTCGTAGCCGTAGGCCCGGCGCGCGCAGATCCCGCTCACGGTGTCGTCCACCGTGGCGATCCGGCCCAGCCGGTCGTAGCCGATCTTCTGCGCGGACAGCCCGTTGTGGGTGACCTGCTGGCCGTGGATCGACCAGGTCACCGAGTCGTCCAGCAGCTTCACCCCGGCCGTGGTCCGGTAGACGCGCGTGGCCGGCGCGCCCGACGGGTCCCTGGTCAGGTCGTAGGACACTCCTCCCGGCAGGTTCTCGTGGGTGATCGAGCCGTCGACGTTGTACGTCGCCGTGAACGTCCCGGCCACCGAGTCGGTCATGGTGGCCAGCGCGCCGCGCACGTCGTCGTAGGCGTAGGTGACCGTCGAGGGCGCGCCGTCGGTCTTCCTGGTGATGCGGTCGAGGGCGTCGTACTCGACCCTGGTCACGCCGCCGTCGGCGTCGGTGTAGGACGTCTGGCGGCCCAGCGCGTCGTACTCGCGGGTGATCACGGTCCCGTTGGAGGCCGTGGTCCTGACCGCGCGCCCGGCCGCGTCGTAGACGGTGCTCACCTCGGGCACCACCGTGCCGGCCCCGCCGCCGACGACGGTCTTCACGATGTCGCCCGCCGGGTTGTACGTCGTGGTCGTGGTCCTGGTCACCCCGTTGGCCGTCTCGGTCACCGACGACACCCGGCCGCCGGGCTCGTAGGCGTACACCTTGGTGACCAGCTCGGCCGGGCGGGTGCCGTTGTCGGAGACGCCGCTCCCGGCCTTGGTACGGCAGAGCTGCCCGGCCCACTCGGCCTTGCCGCCGCACGTCCCGGTGCCGTCGGCGGTGTAGTACTCGCTGGTCGTGGTGCCCGCGTCGGCGCCGGACGACTTCGGCATCGTCGTGGCGACCACCCGGCCGTCGGAGTCGTACGCGGTCGTCTTGGTGATCGCCAGGCCGCCGGGGTCCTCGACGGTCTTGACGCTCTTGCCGGTGTTCCAGTCGTAGTACGTCCGGTTCGTCCGCACGTCGGCGTCGGCGGCGGCGCCGGGCACGTACGCGCCCACCGCGACCGTCGTGGCCAGGTTCGACACCTTGGCGTCGGCCGGCCGGCCCTCGTCGAAGGTGTTGACCGTGTGCTTCCTGGCCGCGACCTGCGCGCCGTTCAGCGTGACCAGGTGCAGCGGGCCCAGCTCGGAGACCATGCGCTGCCCGTCGGAGCTGTAGGCCGACTCCTCGGCCAGGGCCCGCGCCCGGTCGGCGGTCGAGGCGTTGAGCAGCCCCAGCCGGGCCAGCTCGGTGCCCGCGTCCGGCGTCTGCCCGAGGGCGAGGGCCCGGTTGCCCGCCGACAGCGTGAGCACCGTGTTGCCCTGCGCGTCGTACTGGCTGGTCGAGACCGCGCCGCCGGGCTCCACCCGGTTGACCGTCTGCCCGGAGGCGTTCAGGTACGTGAGCGTGGCGCGGCCGTAGTCGGAGGCGGCCAGGCCGCCCCGCCCGGTGTGGTTGGCCGGCACCTGGTCGGCCGGGAAGATCGCGGTCGCGTCCACCGGGGCGTCGCCCTGCCCCCAGGTGGCCGTGGCCGTCCCGCTCAGCGTGTACGGCGCCCCGGTCCCGCTGATCGGCACGTCGTAGACCACCGACGTGACCGCGGTGCCGTTCGTCTCGCTCGGCGTGCCGGGCCGCAGCGTCGGCCGGGAGACGGCCAGCAGCATGCCGTCGGAGGCCGTGTCGGCGTTGCCCGCCTTGCCGTAGGCGAACGTCCACGGCAGCTCGCCGGGCGGGGTGTAACGGTTCACCCGGCCGCCGAGGTCGTAGTCGTAGCGCGTCCTGATGTCCGGCGTGGCCGGGTTCCACTGCTCACGCAGGCGGCCCAGGTCGTCGTAGCGGTACTCCGACAGGCCGAGCGGCGCGCTCGCGCCGCCCTCCCACAGGCTGATCGCCTTGACCTGCCCGGCCACGTCGCCGAGCTGCGCGCCCGCGGTCGTGGTCGTGGCGTAGTCCAGCTTGATCAGGCGGCAGCCCTGCGGCAGGCTCGCCAGCGTATCCACGTCGCAGTCCGCCTGCGTGTACGACGGCGCGATGATCTTGACCGGCCGGGCCAGCGCCTTGCCGTCGGAGCCGGTCACCGACTGCCAAACGAAGGCCGTGCTGCCCTTGCCGCTGGCCGGGTAGACCGCCCGCACCAGATAGATCGGCGCCGCCGCGTCCACCTTGGCGAACACCGTGCGCTCGGCCGAGCTCGTGTCCGACAGCGTGTACCGGTCGGCCGCGGCGTCGAAGGTCAGCTTCAGGCTCGCCGCGTCCTGCTGCGGCTCGTAGGAGCCGTCGGCGTTCTTGGTGAAGGCCAGCGTCGAGCCCTCGCCGCTCAGCTCGACCGAGGTGGTCGAGGTGGCCCGGAGCTGGGCGAACGTGCCCTGACCCGACTGGGCGAGCCCGGTCGGCGTCCACTCGGTGCCGAAGATGGCCGCCACGCCCGGCAGCGCCGAGCCCTTGCGCGGGTCACGCGAGGAGAACGAGCGCATCAGGCCGATGCCGTACACGTTCGCGTCCGTCGCGGCCATCCTGAAGTCGCCGGTGAGCGTGTTGACCGAGCCGGGGCCGACCGGCTGGGTGGAGGCGCCCTCGGCGTCCCGGTCCACGATCAGGTCCACCGGCTGGGAGGCGGCCGTGCCCGACGAGGTGACGAACTCGGCCCTGATCTCGATCGAGCCGTCCTCGGCCAGCGAGTGCGTGGCGTCCCAGACCAGCTCGGGCGAGGCGCCCGCGCTCATCGCCACCGGCCAGGTGACCGCCGACCCGTCCGCCTTCCCGCGTACGTCGGCCGCCGGCACCTGGTGCCAGTCGTCGGCCTCGCCGCGCCGGTAGGAGAAGGTGACCGCGCTCAGCCCCGCGCTGCCCGTGGCCGAAAGGACCGTCCGGCGGGCGGTGGACTGCCCGTCCTTGGGCGAGGTGACCGCCGAGGCGCCCACGTTGAAGGCGTACGTCGTGGCGGCCGACAGGTTGCCCGCCTTGTCCTTGACCCACGCCTTGAGGGTGTGCGGGCCGTCGGCGGGCGGCGTCCAGCTCACCGTGTGCGGCGCGCCGGAGTTGGCGGCGGTCTGCTGCGTGCCGCCGTCGAAGGACCACGACACCGACGACACGTCGGCCGAGGCGGGCGTGATGGTGAACTGCCCGGCCTGCCCGGAGCCCTTGGCCCAGGCGTCTTCCGGGTAGTCGCCGGAGGACACCTCGGGGGAGGGCGGCGGCGTGGCGTCCACGGTGAAGGCGAACCAGGACGACCAGGCGCCGTAGTCGGTGCCGTCGTGGGTTCGCACCCGCCAGGCGTAGGAGGCGCCGGCCAGCGCCGTGGCCGTCTTCCAGGAGGCGGCGGCGCCGTTCGCGACGTTCGCTGCCGAACCGCCGGTCACCTTGGTCGCGTGGTCGGACGTCCACACCTCGAAGTCGGCCCGCTGCGCCTGCCCGTCGGCGTCGCTCACCTTGGCCGACAGCGTCGGCTGCGCCGCGCCCACCGTGGCCGGGCTGGCGCACACCGAGCAGGGCGCGACGGCCAGGGCCGACGGCGTGCCCGGCAGCGAGTTGTAGGTGATCGAGATGTTCGGGTTGTTGGCGAAGCGCTTCCAGTAGTAGTTGTCGGTCTCGCTCCCGGCCTTGACCATGAAGGTGACCGACGTGCCGTTCGCGCTCACGACGCTCTGCACGGCGCTGGTGACGTCCCAGCCGACCCAGGCCGCCGGGCAGGTCGAGGCGCCGCCCTGACCGGCCGACGACCAGCCGTAGGCGACGTTCTTGGCGCCGACGTTCAGGTTGGAGGCGGGCTGGTTGTTCCACGTCGTGCCCGAGCCGACGGCCGCCGTCCGGTGCAGTTCGACGTTCCGCGCCGAGCAGGACCAGGCCCACGTCTCCTTGATGTTGAACGTGGCCGCGGTGATGTGCTTGCCCGCCAGGCCCGACAGGCCCATGTTGAAGAACGAGCGCCGCTTGTAGCCGCCGCCGTTGCTGGTGCCGGCCGTCGCGTCGCTCGTGGAGTTCCAGTACGCGCTGGTGGGATAGGCCGAGTCCACGTACGTCCAGCCGGACTTGGCCGAGGTGAAGCTCGGGTCGATCGTCACCGGGTAGACGGTGGCGGGGTCGGCCAGCAGGGCGGCGTCGGGGGTGACGCGCAGCTCGCGGCCCGACAGCCGGACGCCCATCCTGGCCCGCCGGCCCGCCTGGGCGGCCAGCGCCGGGGCGGCCGGGCTGCGGGTCATGGCCGACTCGGTGGCGGCGTCCCACATCTCCGGCGCCGCCGAGCCGAACACCGGCTCGCCCGCGGCGTCCACGACGGAGACGTTGCCGTGCTTGTCGGTCCTGGCCTCGCCCTTCTTCACCGAGGTGGCGAACGTCAGCTGCTTCAGCGCCGGGTTCGCCGCGGCCTGGCGGGTCTTGACCACGAGCTTCTCGGCGAAGCCGTCCACGTCGGCGGTCAGCACCAGGTCCACGCCCGGCAGCACCTCGGCGTAGGTGGCGGTGGCGCCGTCCAGCACCGGCTTGGGCAGGGCGCCGAGCGGCGCGCCCAGGGTGAGCCGGGTGCCGCGCTCGGACGCGGTCACCAGCGGGCCGTCCCCGCCGCCGGAGAAGCTGTACGCCACCGCGGCGGCCTTCGGAGCGACCGAGCCGTCCCCGGCCGCGGCCAGCGTCGAGTCGGCGGCCACCCACGCCTCGCCCCGCTTGACCCGGACCGGGCGGTAGCGGTGCTCCTGGGTGATCGTGCCGGCGGGGTTGACGAAGAACTCGTCGGTCTCGGAGGTGAGCGAGACCGCCTTGACCCGCTTGCCGCAGACCGCGGCGGCCAGGCGGGCGGAGATCTCGGTGGGCATCTCGTCCGGGCAGGCCACCGCGGCCTGGGCCTTGACGGGCGCGGGCGGGGCGGCCCGCGCGGGGATCGGCACGAGTGCCGTGGACGTCAGCAACAGGACGACGAGCGGCGGTAAGGGAGTCAGCCGCCTGGGTTTCTTCAACACCGTCCAACCTCCGCGGGGGGTGTAAGGCCGTTCGGTGCTCAGCGTGATCAGCGGGTGTATAGGCGGCGTATAGATCGCGTAGGCGGCCGAAAACCGGTTGCGGCGCGGCGCGGGCGGCTGTTGTACTTCCCGGCGGCACCAGTCACCGGCCGGAGGAGCGGCACCGATGAGAACAGCGTTCATGACCTTTCAGCACAGGAATCCCACCTATTCAGAGGGCATGACGCTTCTTGATATCTCCGCTCACCAGGACGTCTCCGCATGTAGATAGACCGGCGAGGCAGGCGCTGCGGCACCTGCGCCCCGCGCCGCGCACCGCGCTCGCGCTGACCGCCGCGACCGCCGCGGCCACGGCGCTGCCGCTGGCCGCGCCCCAGATCACCCGCCGCTTCGTCGACGACGCGATCGGCGGCGCCGGGCCGCGCCACCTGATCCTGATCGCGCTCGGCTACCTCGGCCTGGCCGCCGCCGGGCAGGCCGCCCGCATGGTCACCGCGTGGCTCTCCGGCCGCCTGGCCTGGGACGGCACCAACCGCCTGCGCGAACACCTGACCGGCCACGCGCTCGGCCTCGACCTGGCCTTCCACGCCCGCCACACACCCGGCGAGCTGATCGAGCGCGTGGACGGCGACGTGGTGGCCGTGGCCGACTTCGTCGTCGCGTTCGTGCTCGACGTCGTGGCCGGGCTGTTGTTGCTGGCCGGGGTGCTCGCCGTCGTGTTCACCGTCGACTGGCGGCTCGGCTCGGCGCTGCTGGCGTACTGCGTGCCGGCCGGGCTCGGCATGGCCGGGGCGCAGCGGCTCGCCGTACCGTCGGCCACCCGGTCGCGGGAGGCGAGCGCGGCGCTGTACGGCCACCTCGAAGAGCGGCTGGCCGGGGCCGAGGACCTGCGGGCCAACGGCGCCGGCCGGCACGCCGTCGGCCGCTTCCACGAGGTCGCCGGATCCTGGTTCCGCGCCGAGTGGTACGGCTCGCGCATCGCGGGCGGCCTGCTCGCGGCCACCGGGGTGGCGTTCGCGGCCGGGACCGCGCTGATGCTCGGCCTGGCCGCCTGGCTGCTGGACGCCGGGGCGGTCACCGTCGGCACCGCCGTGCTGCTCTTCCAGTACACGCTGATGATCCGCACGCCGTTCGAGCGGCTGATCGACCAGCTCAGGCAGTTCCAGGGGGCGCTGGCCGGGTTCGCCCGCATCGGCGCCCTGCTGGCCGAGCGGCCCGCGCTGCCCGCGCCCGCCGCGCCCCGCCCGCTGCCCGCCGCCGGCGCGCTCGGCCTGCGGCTGGCCGACGTCGGCTTCGCCTACCCCGACGACGGCGAGCCCGCGCTGTCCGGCATCACCCTCACCCTCGCCCCCGGCGAACGCCTCGGCCTGGTGGGACGCACCGGCAGCGGCAAGACCACCCTGGCCAAGCTGCTGCTGCGCCTGTACGACCCGACCGGCGGCACGGTCGAGATCGGCGGCCTCGACCTGCGCGAGGCGGACCCGGAGTCGCTGCGCCGCCGGGTCGCCGTGGTCACCCAGGACGTACGGCTGTTCGCCGGCAGCGTCCGCGACAACCTCACCCTGTTCGGCACCCTGTCCGAGTCCCGGTCCAGCACCCGGTCCGGCGCCGGTCACGACGACGACCGCCTGCGTGCCGTGCTGGACGGAGTGGGCCTGGGCGGCTGGCTGGCGGCCCTGCCCGGCGGGCTCGACGGCGAACCCGGCGAGCTGTCCGCCGGCGAGGCACAACTCCTCGCGTTCGCGCGGGCGTTCCTGGCCGACCCCGGCCTGGTCATCCTGGACGAGGCGTCCAGCAGGCTCGACCCGGCCACCGAACGCCACGTCGAGGACGGCGTACGGCGGCTGCTGGACGGGCGTACCGGCGTGCTCATCGCGCACCGGCTCTCCTCCCTGGCGCACGTCGACAAGATCGCGGTGCTGGAGCGCGGCAAACTCGTCGAGTACGGCCGCCGCACGGACCTGGCCGCCGACCCGCACAGCAGGTTCGGCAGGCTCCTGGACGCCGCGGGGGTGAGCCGATGAGCTCCCGCCGCGCCCTGGCCGTGACCGGCCGCCTGATCGGCTTCGACGTGCGCCTGTACGTGTTGCAGATCCTGTTGTGGTTGCCGGTCCACGTGATCCCGCTCGGCGGCGGGCTCGTGCTGCGGCAGCTCTTCGACCAGATCAGCGGGCACAGCCCGGCGACACTGCGGCAGTCGTTGTGGTTGTGCGCGGCCTTCGCGGGCGTCGAACTCGTCCGCGGCGTCGTCCTGGTGTTCGCCTGGGCCTACGGCTCCTACTGGTGGGACGCGGCGGCCACGCTGCTGCGCGCCAACGTGCTGGGCTCGGTGCTGACCGCGCGCGGCCCGGTCGCCGCCCGGCTGCCGCGCTCCTCGGGCGAGTCGCTGGCCCGGCTGCGCGACGACGTGCGCGAGCTGGTGGAGCTGGCCGACGAGTCGGTGCCCCTCGCCGGGAACCTGCTGTTCGGCGGGGTGGCGCTGGCGATCATGGTGTCGATCGATCCCGTCGTCACCGTGGCGCTGGTCGTGCCGATGCTCGCCGCCGGCCTGCTGAGCAGGCTCATGGGACGGGTGATCGGGCGGCGGCACCAGCGGGCCGCCGAGCTCGGCGCGGGCGTGACGGCCTTCGTCGGCGAGCTGTTCGGCGGCGTGCTCACGGTCAAGACCGCCGGGGCCGAGCGGGCGGCGCTGGAACGGCTGCGCGCGCTCAACGGCCGCCGGCGCGACGCGGCCGTACGCAGCCGCCTGGCCACCGACCTGCTGGAGGCCGCCACGGGCACCACGGTCGAGCTGGGCGTCGGCATCGTGCTGCTGCTGGCCGCCGGGGCGATGCACCGCGGCGAGTTCACCGTGGGCGACCTGGCGCTGTTCACCAGCTACGTCGGCATGCTGACCGCGCTGCCGCGCACGATCGGCTCCGTCCTGTACCGCCTGCCCAGGGCCGGGGTGTCGGCCGGGCGGCTGACCGAGCTGCTCGCCCCGCACCAGGACGCCGCCGACCTGACCCGCGACCGCACCCTCCACCTCCGCACCGCCCCGCCGTCCGCCCCGCCGTCCGCCCCGCCGTCCGCGCTGCCGCCGTCCGGGACGCGGCCGTCCCCGCCCGGTGAGCCGCTGGAGGTGCTGGAGGCACGCGGCCTGACCGTACGCCATCCAGGCGGGCGCGGCGTGCACGGCGTCGACCTGACGCTCCCGCGCGGCACGTTCACCGTCGTCACCGGGGCTGTCGGGGCGGGCAAGACCACGCTCGTACGCGCCCTGCTCGGCCTGCTGCCCCTCGACGACGGGACGATCTCCTGGAACGGCCGCCCGGTGCCCGACCCCGGCACGTTCCTGGTGCCCGGCCGGGCGGCCTACGCGGGCCAGATCCCCCGCCTGTTCTCGGAGACCCTGCGCGAGAACCTGCTCCTCGGCCTGCCCGCCGACGACGCCGCGGTCGCCCGCGCGCTGGAGCTGGCCGCCCTCGAGGACGACCTGGCCGCCATGCCGGACGGCCTGGAGACCGTCGTCGGCCCCCGGGGCGTACGCCTGTCCGGCGGCCAGGTCCAGCGCGCCACCGCCGCCCGCGCCCTGGTACGCTCCCCCGGCCTGCTCGTCGTGGACGACGTGTCGTCCGCGCTCGACGTCGCGACCGAGAACCTGCTGTGGGAGCGGATCGCCCGGCACGGCCCGGCCACGCTGCTCGTGGTCTCCCACCGCCGGGCCGCGCTCGAACGCGCCGACCAGATCGTCGTCCTCGACCGGGGCCGCGTCGCGGGCCGCGGACCGCTCGGCGAGCTGCTGCGCACCTGCCCCGAGATGCGCAGGTTGTGGGACGGGGAACCGATCGAGGAAAGAGGGGCCACATGAGGATCGACCGCCTGGACCACCTGGTGCTGACCGTCGCCGACGTCGAGGCCGCGGTGCGCTTCTACACCACCGTGCTGGGGATGGAGGCGGTGACGTTCGGCGCGGGGCGGCGGGCGCTGGCGTTCGGCCAGAGCAAGATCAACCTGCACCAGGCGGGCCACGAGTTCGAGCCGAAGGCGGCCCGGCCCGCGCCGGGCAGCGCCGACCTGTGCCTGATCACCGCCGACCCGATCGAGACCGTCGTCGAGGAGCTGGCCGGCCACGGCGTCGCGCTCGTCGAGGGCCCGGTGGAACGCACCGGCGCGCTCGGGCCCATCAGGAGCGTCTACCTGCGCGACCCCGACGGGAACCTGGTCGAGCTCAGCAACTACCTCTGACCGGGCATGATGGAGGAGTGGGAGAGACTGCGACAGTGCCCTTGACCGGGCCCGTGACGGCACCCCTGACCGGGCCCGCGATGGTGCCGCTGACCGAACTGGTGGCCGGCGGCGACGTCGTGGTGCTCAGCGGCGCCGGGTTGTCCACCGAGTCGGGCATCCCCGACTACCGGGGCCCGAGCGGGCGGGCCCGGCGCGCCGAGCCGATGACGTACCAGCGTTTCACCGGCAGCGCCGAGGCGCGCCGGCGCTACTGGGCGCGCAGCCACGTCGGCTGGCGGCAGATCGGGCAGGCCGCGCCCAACGCCGGCCACCGCGCGGTGGCCGGCCTGGAACGGCGCGGCCTGCTGTCCGGCATCGTCACCCAGAACGTCGACGGCCTCCACCAGGCCGCCGGCGCCCGCCGGGTGATCGAGCTGCACGGCGGCCTCGACCGCGTCGTCTGCCTGTCGTGCCGCGAACGCACCCCGCGCGCCGAGCTGGAATGCCGGCTCAGCGCGGCCAACCCGCGCTGGGCCGCCGAGGGCCGGATCAACCCCGACGGCGACGCCGCCCTCACCGACGCGCAGGTCGCCGGGTTCCAGGTGGTCGACTGCGACTCCTGCGGCGGGCTGCTCAAACCCGACGTGATCTTCTTCGGCGAGAACGTGCCCCGAGAGCGCGTGGACGAGTGCTTCGCGCTCGTGGGCCGGGCGCGCTCGCTGCTCGTCCTCGGGTCGTCGCTGGCGATCAGGTCGGGGCTGCGCTTCGTCACCAGGGCCGCCGAGCTCGGCCTGCCCATCGCCATCGTCAACCAGGGCCCGACCGGCGGCGACGCCGACGCCGCGCTCCTGCTCGACGCCCCGCTCGGCGCGACGCTGACCGAGCTGGCCGCCCGGCTCTGACGACCTTCGCGCCCCGCCCCGCCTCCGGCGCGGCACAATGGAGGGCATGCCTCCTCGTCCATGCCCCTGCGGTCTGCCCGCGTCCTACGCGGACTGCTGCGGGAGATTCCACCGCGGTGAGGGGTCGGCCCCCACCGCGGAGTCGCTCATGCGGTCCAGGTTCAGCGCGTTCGCCGTGGGCGACGAGGCCTACCTCATGGCCACCTGGCACCCCACCGACCGCCCGGCCCGCCTCGACCTCGACAGGAAGGTCGCGTGGGTGGAGCTGGAGGTGCTGGAGAGCACCGGCGGCAGCCCCGTCCACACCGAGGGCACCGTGCGCTTCCGCGCCCACTTCGTCAACCGGCGGGTGCCGGGCGTGCTCGACGAGCACAGCCGGTTCGTCCGGCTCGACGGCCGCTGGGTCTACGCCGGGGTCGTCGCGAGCGGCCGGTAGTCGCAGTCGTAGCCGAAGTACCGCGGCCCGGCCAGCTCCAGCCCGCCCGGCGAGGTCCAGCGCGGGTCGCAGGGCACGGCGACGACCGTGACGCGCAGGCCGTAGCGCATGGCCTCGGTGGTGACCGGCTCGCCCGAGTCGGTGTCCAGCACGCAGATCAGGTCGGGCGTGGTGGCCACGATCTCGCCGTCCCGGCGGGCCAGCAGGTGCTCGTTCTGGAAGCTGAGCTCCAGCGTGCCCGTGCCCTCCAGGCGGGCCTGGCCGCGGGCGAAGCCGCCGGTCGTACGGCGTTCCACGTCCACGACCTTGCCGGTGAACAACTTCAGGCCGCCCAGGACGTCCAGGGCCGCCGCCACCGGGTCGGCGTGACCGGCGCGGGCCAGCCGTACGGCCCGGCCCAGGTCCTCGGCCAGCGTCAGCGTGGCCGGCACGAGCCCGTCGCGCAGCTGGTCGCCGCGCATGACGGTGTCGGCGCAGGAGACCTGGCAGCCCATCTGCACGCACGCCGCCCTGGCCAGGCGCTCGGCCCACACGTTGGACACCGTCTCCAGCACCAGCGTGTTGCCCTTGTCGTCGGCCAGCGCCATCGGCGTGTTCGGCACGCCGATCAGCGTCGGCAACACCATCTGCGCCTCGGGGAAGGCGCGGCCCATCGCGTCGCCGTCCACGATCGGCAGGCCCGCCTGCGCGGCGGCGGCGATCGGGATCATCGAGTTCACGCCGCCGACCTCGATGGGCACGATGTGCGTGGCCGGACGGCCGAGCACCGCCTCCAGGGCGCGCAGCGCGGTCAGCTCCTCGGTGCCCGCTGGCAGCTTCTCCAGCAGCACGGTCGGCGCCCCCATGCCCGACACCGCGACGACGGTCGCGTCCGCGGGCACCTCGTCGATGGCGACCAGCGGCACGGGACCGTGCCTGCGGATCGCCTCGCGGGCCAGCAGCTTGCCCACGTACGGGTCGCCGCCGCCGCCGGTGCCGAGGATGCCGGCGCCGCGGGCCATGTCGTCGAGCCGGTCGATTCCGATCTCACGCATCGATCTTCTCCAGGTCCAGGTCGCCGACCGCCTTCACCCTGATCCTGGTGGCGTCACCGGGCAGGTAGGCGAGCGGCAGTTCTTCCACGTCCACGATCCGCACGCTGCCCGCGCGGGCGCCGCCGCGCTCGGCACGGATGATCGCCTCGCTCTTGGCCTCCTCCAGGATGCGTTCGCGGGGACCGGAGAAGACCCGGTCCACCTCGCCGCCGACCTGGGCGATGGCCGCGCCGACCGCGTTGGCCACCTCGAAGTGCGCGGGGCGGCGTACGTCGTCGAAGCCCGGCAGCTCCTCGATGAGCACGCTGCCGCCGCCGACCAGCACGACGGGCAGCGGCGCGGACGAGGTGCGCATGCGGTCGACCGCCTCCGAGACACGCTCGGCGATGAGCTTGAGCGCGCGTTGCGGATCGACGTGGGCGACCTTGGCGCGGTCGCCGATGTCGGCCAGCCCGGCGGCCACGGCCAGGTCGGTGGCGGTCAGCGTGCCGCCGCCGAACACCAGCGCCTCCTCGGTCAGCCGGTAGCCGACGCTGCGCGGGCCGGTCGTGCCGTCCTCGGCGACCAGCGAGCCGCCGCCGATGCCGATCGACAACACGTCCGGGATGCGGAAGTTGGTACGCACCTCGGCGACCAGCGCCTCCCCGGCGGCCTCGCGCGGGAAGCCACCGACCAGGATGCCCACGTCGGAGGTGGTGCCGCCGATGTCCACGACCGCGCAGTCCGTCAGCCCCGACAGGTACGCCGCGCCGCGCATCGAGTTCGTCGGCCCCGACGCGAACGTGGCCACCGGGTAGCGGCGGGCCTGGTCCACGTCCATCAGCGTGCCGTCGTTCTGGGACAGGAACAGCGGCGCGTCGATCCCGGCCACCCGCAGCGCCTCACTGAACGCGGCCACGGTACGGCCGGCCAGCGGGCGCAGGGCCGCGTTCACGATCGTGGCGTTCTCCCTGGCCAGCAGGCCGACCCGGCCGATCTCGCAGGACAGCGACAGGTGCACGTCCGGGCCCAGCTCGGCGGCCAGGATCTCCGCCGCCAGCCGCTCGTGGGCGTCGCTGACGGGGGAGAAGACCGAGGAGATCGCGACCGTGCGCAGGCCGCGCCGCCTGATGTCGGCGGCGACCTCGCGCAGCTCGTCCGGGTCGGGCTCGGAGATGGGGGCGCCGTCGTACTCGCAGCCGCCGCGGCACAGGTGGACCGTGCCCTCGACGGCCTGGCGCAGCCGGTCGGGCCAGTCCACCAGTGGCGGCAGCGCGGCCGTGGCGGGCAGGCCGAGCCGTACGGCCGCGACCGGCTCCAGCCGGGCGGCCTCCACCAGGGCGTTGACGAAGTGGGTGGTGCCGATCATCACCGCCGACACCCGGGTCGCGCCCAGGCCGGCCAGGGCCGCGGCGACGCCGCCCGTGACGTCGGCGGTGGTGGGGGACTTGACGGTGGCCAGCACCTGGCCGTCGTCGCCGATGAGGGCGGCGTCGGTGTTGGTGCCGCCCACGTCGATGCCGATACGCATAAAGGAGGACTTTCTTCTCAGACGGTGAGCGCGGGCCGCTCGACGGGGACCTCGCGGGTGCCGCGGACCAGGCCGAGCCGGCCCGCGACGACGTAGCCCACGCCCGCGAGGATCAGGGAGTTCAGGGCCGGGATGCCGTACCACTGGTAGTGGTCGCTGAGCCAGCCGATCAGCGCGGCGGCGGTCCAGATGACCAGCGTGGCGGGCACCCAGGTCGGCTCGGTCTCGGGCAGCGTGCCCGTGGCGCGGGAGGCGTCCAGCGCCGGGCGCCAGCGGCGCACGATGAAGTACTCGGCGACCATGATCCCGGCCACCGGCGGCGTGATGACGCCGAGGATCAGCAGGAAGTCGGTGAACCGCTCCAGGATCCCGGCGGCGGCCAGCACGCTGCCCAGCACGCCGATGCCGACCGTGACGGCGACCCGGTTCAGCCGCCGGCCGATCGTCGACTCGACGGCGTTGAGCAGGCCGAGCGCGGCCGAGTACAGGTTCCAGTTGTTGATCTTCACGGTGGCCGAGATGAGGATGACGACGCCGACCACGCCCGAGGAGGCGGTGATGATCGCGATCACGTCCGAGGACTTGACCGCGTAGGCCAGGAGCACGCCGGCCAGGCCGAGGACGTACTCGCCGAGGGAGATGCCGACGAGGGTCTGCTTGACCACGTCGCCGGTGTTGCGGTTGAACCTGGTCATGTCGGGCGTGGTCACCGCGCCGATGATGTACGACCCGGCCACGATGGTGGCGCCGGTCGCGATGCTGATCGGCTCGCCGAACGGTGGCGAGGCCACCAGCGTGCCCAGGTCGTGCCGGGAGATCTCCACCCACATCGCCCACCCGGCCAGGCCGAGGAAGGCGGGCACGGTGATGAACGCCGTCATCCCCATCGCCTTGAAACCCCGTACGACCAGCAGCGTCACGCCGATCCCGGCGATCATGGCCCACACCCACAGCGGCAGCCAGGACATGATCGAGTGCAGGCCCGCGGCGAAGACCGCGGTCTGCACGCCGAACCAGCCGAACAGGCTCAGCGCGATGATCACGCCGATGATCGTGGAGCCGTACCGGCCGAAACCGGTCCAGCGGGCCAGCAGGGACGTGGACAGGCCCTCGCGCATCCCGGCGATGCCGACGAAGATGCAGACCACCTCCAGGATCACCGAGCCGAGCGTGAACGCCCAGAACGCGCCCCAGAACGACAACCCCGCGCCGAGCGTGGCGCCCAGCAGGAACTGCGTCAGGTCGGAGAGCTGGCCGAACCGCTGCACGGCCACGTTGAACCAGGAGTAGCGGGCCGCCTGTGGCACCCGCTCCAGCGGGTAGTCGGAGTCGGTCATGGTGGGTTTTCCTTTACCTCGGGGGGTCTTGCGGGGGCTCACGGGTGGGGGCTGGGCTCACGAATCGGGGCTCACGGGCGGACGGTCTTTCACGGGCGGGCTTTCACCGGCGGACGGGCCTTCACAGGAGTGAGGGCGGGCCGGCGGCGCGGGCGCGCAGCCGGACGAACGGGCCGGGCAGGTAGGCCAGCGGGATCTCCTCCACGCTGATGACCCGTACCTGCCGCGGATCGGCCCCGGCGCGCACGGCCGCCGCCCTGGCCTCCTCGGCCACGGGTTCGAGCGCCGCCGGCAGCGCCGAACGGTCGGGCAGGCGGACGATGCGCTCGTACTGGCCGCCGACCGGGCTGACCGCCGCGCCGATGGCGCCCGCGGTGGGCCCGTGCTCGGGATGCAGCCCCTCCGGTACGGAGTGCGCCCCGCCGCCCACGACCACGAGCGGCAGCAGCCCCGCGCCCGGCTGCAACCGGTCCACGGCCTCGGCCAGCTCGGCGGGGTCCACCGGCCTGGCCACCCTGATCAGCCCGGGGATGCGCAGCCCGACGGGCACGCCGCCGATGTCCGCGCCGCCCACGGCCTCCTCGGGATAGCCGCCGGCCAGCACGCCGACGCGGACCCGTGTGGCGCCCACATCGGCGACCACGGCGTCGCCGAGCCCGGTCAGCGCGCCCGCGCCGCGCAGCACGCTGGCCGGGCCGCTGCCCAGGCTGAGCCCGGGATGGCGGGCCAGGTGCTCCAGGCTCATCAACGTGCCGTCGCCGCGGGTCACGAACGCCGCCGCCCCCGGGCACAGGCCGTCCAGGGCGGCCGCCAGCCCGCCGGAGACCGCGCCGGCGAACCCCGACAGGGCGGCGTCCAGCACGGTCGCGTTCTCACGTTCCAGCAGGCCGAGCGAGCCGAGGTCGGCCGACAACGCGATCGGCACGCCCTCGCCCAGCTCCGCCCTGACGATCTCGGCGGCCTCGCGTTCCTGCTCGCCGTCCAGGGGCGAGAACAGGCCCGCCACGGCCACGGCCTGGGCGGCGCCCGCCACGCTCGCGGCGAAACGGGCCACGGCGTCGCGGTCGAGGGGCGTGCGGTCCTCGCGGTCGAGCCCGCCGCCGCCGTCCACGACGGCGGTGCCCGCGTTCACGGCGTCCCGCAGGTCCGGCGGCCAGCCGGACAGCGGGCGCACGGCGGTCGCCGACACCCCGGCGATGCGCAGCACGGCGACCCGGCGCAGCCCGGACCGCCTGGTCACGGCGGTGGCGGCGCCGCGCAGGCCGACGGCGACCTGGGTCGGCACACCGTCCAGGGGCAGGCGTTCCAGCGCGGCGCGCACTCCGGCCACCGGGTCGCCGGGGATCGAGGCGATCTTGACGGTCGCGCGCACGGTCCCGTCGTCGGCGACGACGGCCGCGTCGGTGTTGGTCGGCCCGACGTCCACCCCGGCCCTCACGTCCCGGCCTCCGGCCGCTCGCCGGAACCGGTGGGGGAGGGGCTCAGGCCCGTGCCCGCCGGGCTTTCCGTCGTCACGGGAGTGGCCGGTGCCGGTGGGGGAGGGGTGAGGCCGGTGAGACCGAACGCGGCCGGCCCCGCCAGCTCCAACCCCTCAGGCGTGTGCCAGACGGGATCGCAGGGGACGCGCACCACGCTGACCCGCAACCCGTACCGGACCTGCTCGGCCTGCACCACCTCGCCGGTACGCGTGTCCAGCATCGCGATCACGTCGGGCACCACGGCCAGCGGCACGCCGTCCTCGACGACGGCGACGAACTCGCTGGCCGCCTGGATCCGTACCAGCCGTCCCTGGTCGGCGCCGAGCCCTTCGACCAGGATCGACCCGGCCGTCTCGGCGACCTTGCCGGTGACCAGCGGGTCCGGCAGCCGCGTCCCCAGGCGCACGGCCCGCGTGACCGAACCGAGCGCGGTGGAGGCGGCCACCTGGTCGCCGCGCATGATGTACTCGCTGGTCGCGACCTGGCCGCCGAACGCCTCCAGCGAGGCGCGTACCAGCCGCTCCAGCCAGCCGCCGGTCACGTGGTCGACGACGACGGTCCGGCCGCGCTCGTCGCACAACACGGCCGGGGTGGGCGCGATGCCGCGCAACTGCATCACCGTCTGGTCCATACGGGGGAAGGCCCGGCTCATCCCGTCGGCGTCCACCAGCGGCAGTCCGACGCGGGCCGCCCACGCCACCGCGAGGCAGCCGTTCGCGCCGCCTATCTCGCTGGCCAGCACCGCGCCGACGCGGGCGCCGTACAGCTCCTCGATCTTGTCGCGCAGGTAGACGGGCTCGTCGGTGCCGCCGACGCGCTCGGACATCACGGCCGAGGAGCCCGCGGTGCCCACGGGCATCACCAGCAGCGCGGGGTCGAGCTCGGCGGGCTGGACGACGCGTACGGGCCCGTGGTCCTCCAGCGCCTGCAGCGCCGCGGCGCGGGCGATGGTCACGGGACCGCCGCCGCCCGAGCCGAGCACGGCGCAGCCGCGGGCGAAGGCGGGCAGCAGCCCGGTGTCGATGTCCACCCTTCCGAGGTTACGAAGCCGCAGGTCAAGCCGGATGTTCCCACAGCACCTTTTTGGCGGGCTTCGTGTGCCGATGGCACACTGATGGCATGTACCTGCTGGAAGAGCTGCGTCCGCTCGCCGGTCCGGACACGCCGGCGGCGGCCTCGGGCGTACGCCTGGTGGAGGACCTGGGCGGGATCGCGGGGCAGCCGCCGGGGTCGGTGCTCGTCCTGACGGGCGCGGCCTCGCGGCAGGCGGCCGGGTACCGGCTCGACGTCGCGCTGCGGGACGCCGCCGCGGCCGGGGCGGTGGCACTCGTCCTCACCGCCGAGACCGAGGTCGACCGCAGCGCCGCCGCCCTGGCCGAGCGCGGCGGCGTCGCGCTGCTGGCGGCCGGGGGCGACCTGGCCGAACTCGTGGTGGCCATCGACCGGGCCATCGCGGGCGACGCGGCCGACGCGCTGGTCCGCGCCGCGCGCGCCGCCGAGGCCGTGACGCACGCGGGCGGCGCGCCCGAACGCATCGCCGAGGCCGCCGGCGCCGCCCTCGGCCTCACCGTCCACGCCGACGGCACCACCTTCACCACCAGCCCCGTACGTTCCGAGGCCGGGCCGGGCCGGGGCGGGACGCACCTCGACCGGGCGGCCGGGATCGTGCTCAGGCTCGCCTCGCTGGCCGCCGCCGCGGGCCCCGCCGACGAGCTGCCCGGACGTTCGCGCGCCCAGCTCCTCACCGAGCTGCTGGTCGCCTCCGAGAACCAGGCGCAGGAGCTGGCCCCCCGCGCCAGAGCCCTGGGCCTGCCGATCGACGACTGGCACGTCGTCCTACGCCTCGAACCCGCCGACCCCGCGTCCACTTCCGCCGCCGACCCCGCGTCCGACGGCGGTCAGGAACGCTACGCCCTGCTGGAGACCGCCGCGTCGCGGGCCGTGCGCGCGGCCCGCGAGCTGGGCGGCGCCGCCTGGAACGCCGCGATCGCCGGCGACGCGCTGATCGTGGTCCGCAGCCAGCGCCGCGACCAGGGCAGGGCGGGCCTGCGCGAGGCCGTACGCGACGCCGCCCGCCTGCTCGAACGGGTCCGCCCGGCGGGCGCCGACCTGCGTTGCGGGGTGAGCACCGCCCGCCAGGGACTGCTCGGCCTGCGCACCTCCGCCTCCGAGGCGCGTACGGCCCTGCGCCGCAGCCCCCTGCCGCTGGTCACGTACGACCTGGCCGGCCTGGACCGGATGCTGGAGGAGTGGTACGCCTCCGACGCCGCCCGGCACGCCGTCAGAGAGCTGCTGCAACCCATCCTCGACCTCGGCGGTGAGCGGGCCGGCCACCTCCTGGCCATCCTTCGCGCCTACCTCGACCACAACGGCTCGCCCGCCCGCGCCGCCGAGGAGCTCCACCTGCACCGCAACGCGGTCAGCCGGAACGTGCGCCGCATCGAGACCCTGCTCCATGCCGACCTCGACGACCCGCAACAACGGCTGGCCCTCCAGCTCGCCTGCCGCGCGGCCTCCTTCCGCTGAAGGACGTCCCTCCGGGACCCTGCTCCCATCCCGCGTTCGCCCGCCAGGACGAGGAAACCCGCGTACCGGATCCCTAGATTCGGGACATGATGCGAAAAGCGCGGCGCCTGCTCGCCTGGTGCGCGGGCCTGGTGCTGGTGGCCGCCTGCGCGGGCCTCGGCTACGAGACCGCCGCCCGGCGCGGCGACGCCGCGCGTTTTCCGCCGCCCGGCCGCCTGGTGGACGTGGGCGGCCACCGCCTCCACCTGCGCTGCACCGGGTCCGGCGGCCCGGTGGTCGTGCTCGAAGCGGGCCTGGTCGAATCCAGCGCGAGCTGGGAGGTCGTCCAGCGGCGGTTGTCCGCCGGGCTGCGGGTGTGCTCCTACGACCGGGCCGGCTACGCCTGGAGCGAGCAGGGCCCGGGGCCGCGCACCGCGGGCCGGGCGGCCGCCGAACTGCGCGCGCTGCTCGCCGCCGCGGGCGAACCCGGCCCGTACGTCCTGGCCGGTCACTCCTACGGCGGCGAGATCGTCCGCCTGTTCGCCGCCCGGTACCGGGACCTGACGGCCGGCCTGGTGCTGGTCGACGCCACCGACGAGGGGGCCGCGGCGGCCATGCGGGTGTCCAGGCCGCTGGTGGCCGCCCAGCTCACCGTCAACCAGGCGCTGGCCAGGATCGGCCTGCTCCGGCTGGCCGGGGACCTCCTCGTGCCCGGCGACGCCACCGCCGCGGCCCGCGCCGCCGCCCCCGTCGTCTACGGGCCGGGCAGCATGGTCGCCGCCAGGGCCGAGGCGTGGGCCTCGCTCGACAGCGCGCGGGAGGTCGCCGACGCGGCGCGGGAGCCGGCCGGGCCGCCGGTCGTGGTCGTCATCCCGTCCGGCGGGCCGCCGGACGCCCTCGACCAGGCCCGGCGGGTGGCCGCCCGGTCGACGCGCGGGCGGGTCGTCGTGGCCGCCACCTCCGAGCACTACGTGCAGTACTGGCAGCCCGATCTCGTCGTCGCCGCGATCCGGGAGACCGCCGCCTTCACGAAACGCTGAAACTGGGTCTTGCCCGTTCGGTCAAGTCGGCTTTCAATGATCGAGGTACCGGTGATCCTTGGAGGAGACCGATGCGTGGCTCACGGGCGTCCGCCGTCATCCTGATGATCGTCGTCTCGACGTTCCTGGCCTCCGGGCCGTCGTCATTGCCGGCCGTGGCCGGACCGGGCGATCCGGAGCCCGCCTCGCTGGTCACGCTCTCCGTGCCGGACAAGGCCGCGATGGAGCGCCTGGTCGCCTCCGGCGCCGACCTGACCGAGCGGGTACGCCCCCAGGCCGACGGCAGCGTCCAGGTGGACGCCGTCCTCACGCCCAGCGCGCTGGCCGGGCTGAAGTCGATCGGCGTGGGCCTCGCGGCCGGCACGCCGTCCGCCGCCAAGAAGACGCCGAGCGCCACCGCCGCGCAGGACCAGATCGTCATCGAACGGGCCGTCTGGTACAAGTCCCGCGACGGGTACTTCCTGTCGGTCGAGGCCAGCAGCAGCGCGGGCGAGGCGGCCGTGCTCACCGCCACCTGGACGGGCCGCCGCGGGGTCACCGGGCAGGTCGCGATGGTCCCGTTCGTGGACGCCGGCGCGTACATGGGCCACCAGTTCAGCACGCCGTCGCCGGTGACGGCCGAGCCGCAGCGCGTCACGGTCACCTCGGCGACCGGTGGCAAGGCGGAGGCCCGCGTACGCGAATGGCCCGACGGCGAGCGCCCCGACCGCCAGGCGCCGGGCTACCAGAAGGACTTCGTCACCCAGTACATGCCGCCCGCCCAGCTGAACGAGCGGATCCAGGCGCTGCACCGCCGCTACCCGGCGCTCACCGACATCATCCAGCTGCCCAATCTCACCAACGGCTACCGCCGCCACGCCCAGGCCCTGATCGGCACGCCGCCCGGCGCCGCGATCGTGGTCACCTCCGACGCCTACGGCTCCGAGGGCGGCAACGACGTCTCCGTCGAGTTGGCCGCCCCCGGCGCGCCGGACCGGCCGCTCCAGGTGAGCGTGAACGGCAGGCAGGTGACCGTGAGCCTGGCCACCGACGGCTCCGGCACCCCGGTGAGCACCGCCGCCCAGGTCGTCGCCGCGGTCAACGCCACGGCGGGCACGGGCGTCAAGGCCGCCGCCTACCGCACCGACCCCGGCGCGGGCGTCATGGCCCCGGCCGCCGCCACCCGGCTCACCGACTCCCTCAAGGCGCCCGCCGACGTCTCCCGCGCGCCCATGCGGGTGCTGGCCCTGCGCGTCGGCGTCCACCGCGACGGCTCGCGCACCGGCGTGCTGGCCTACGCCCAGGAGCACGCCAGGGAATGGGTGCCGCCGCTGGTCACCGTCGAGGCCGCCGAACGCCTGCTGCGCAACTACGCCCGCGACCCCGCCACCCGCAAGCTGCTCCAGCGCACCGACATCTTCATCGTGCCCACGGTCAACCCCGACGGCGCGAACTACAGCTTCTACGACTTCAACAGCCAGCGGAAGAACATGACCAACCACTGCCCGGCCGCGCAGTCGGACCCGGCGCAGCGCAACACGTGGGGCGTGGACGTCAACCGCAACTACGCCGTGGGCTCCCTGACCGACGGCTACTTCGGGGCCTCGGCCAACTGCCAGAGCGGCACGTACGCCGGACCGGCCGAGCACTCCGAGCCGGAGAGCCGCAACGTCGTCTGGCTGGCCCAGAAGTACCGCAACATCAGGTTCGCCATGAACGTGCACAGCTACGGCGGGTACTTCATGTGGCCGCCCGGGGCGTACAAGCTCGACGGCCGGGTCGCGCTGCCCAGGCCCACGGCCGACCAGGAGGCGTACTTCATGCGCTCGGCCCGCACGATCGAGCAGGCCATCGCCGCCGAGCGCGGCACGGTCATCTGGCCGCAGCAGACGGGACCGGTGACCGACGTGCTGTACTCGGCGGCCGGCAACTCCGCCGACGAGCTCTGGTACGACCACGGCATCTACGGCTGGGACTTCGAGGTCGGCGCCGACCTGTGGAACTCCTCGACGCGGACGTGGGAGGGCGTGGGCTTCCAGCCGCCGTTCGAGGAGGGGCACGCCGAGGCCATGGAGTTCGCCTCGGGCCTGATCTCGCTCGTCGGCGTGGCCTCCGGTTTCAGGGAGCGGTGACGCGCCGGAAAAGGCGCAGGTCATGGGGGGAATGCCGGGTCGTTGCCGGTGGTTTACATAGTCATACCCCGTGGGCTTTGGCTGTGGTTGATGCTGTTTGCCCGGGGTTTGCGGTTCAAGGGTAGATCATTGCCCGTTTTGGGGTGTTTGGTTTGCGTTTGTCCGTTTCTTGGGTTAGTGTTGTATCTATCCAGCCGGTGAACGACCCGGACACCATCACGTCCGCGTCAACCACCCGCATCTGTTTGCGCTCCACGTAGCGACCTGAGGCCTTCGCGCCCGGCTACGACCTTTTATGTCTTGTCTGAGTCATGTGAGCGCACGCCCCCTCGTGATCGATGTCACCTAGGAGATTGCCTGATGACTGCTGTTCGCCTGCGTTCGTTCGCCATGCTTTCGGCCGCTGCGCTGTCCGCGCTGACCATCGGCGCCGCGGCCCATTCCGCCAACGCCGACACCACCAGTACCGAGATGAACGGTCAGGGTGTGCTGGCCGGGGCCACTACCGCGTCGTATTTCTGGGACGACTCCTCGGGTCGTGCCGGTGACACGGGTCTGCCGGCTGCTGGTAAGCCGATGCAGAAGGGTCTTGCCGCTTCGCCGTCGTGGCCGCTGATGACCGAGGGGTATGTGGTCTATCAGGGTAAGAAGCTGCCGTTCTTCGTGGGTGACCGTGGTCCTGGTGATCCCTCCAGTCGTGGGGTGATGCTGGATCTGGACGCCAAGACGTTCGCGGAGCTGACCGGTGGCCGGTTCAATCCGGACACGCTGGGGGTTGATGGTGTGTCGGGTGAGGGGCACATCAAGATCCAGTACGTGATCACCAAGTGGGGCGACGGGGTCGGTAAGAAGGCTGCTCCGGTGCCGTTCGAGACCGGTGCGTGGCAGCAGAAGGACGCTGCCAGCACGGCCACGGTGTCGGTGAAGAAGTAGGAAGACGTGTGAGAAGGGCGTTCCCTGCGGGGGACGCCCTTCTCGCGTTTCTCAGAGCACCGAGCCCGACGGCCCGGGGCGAACCGGCCCAGGTCGGCGACCGGGGGTCAGGCCGGGACGCGGGTGACGAGGATGCCGTCGTCGTCGCTGAACAGCTCGGCCCCCGGCGAGAACGTGACGCCGCCGAACGTCACCGGCACATCCCGCTCGCCCGCGCCCGTCTTGCCGCCCTTGCGCGGGTTCGAGCCGAGCGCCTTGACGCCGAGGTCGAGCTCGCGCAGCGCGACGACGTCCCGGACGGCGCCGTGGATCACCACGCCCGCCCATCCGGCCGCGACCGCCTCGCCCCCGATGACGTCGCCCACCAGCGCGGCGTGCAGCGAGCCGCCGCCGTCCACCACCAGGACCCGTCCCTCGCCGGGCTCCGACAGGATCGCCTTGAGCAGGGCGTTGTCCTGGTGGCAGCGTACGGTGGCGATCGTGCCGTGGAAGGCGCGGCGGCCGCCGTACTGGCGGAGTTGCAGGTCGCAGGAGTCGAGCTCGTCGCCGCGCTCGTCGTACAGGTCCGCGGTGTTCATGGGGGCCTTTCCTCGTGGGGTCAGCGGTCGCGTTCATGCTGCCACGCCGGGATCACACGAGGTCGGCCAGCCGGTCGGCCTGGCCGGGGTCGCGGCCCCAGCAGTAGAGCATGACCTCGTCCGCGCCCAGGTCCCGGAGCCGGGCGAGGGCGTCGCGGATCGCGGCGGGCGTGGTGTGCAGCCCGGACAACATGTAGTCGGACGCGCCCGAGGTCGCGTAGTAGGCGCCCATGGAGGCGCGGGCGTCCTCGATCACCTCGTCCGGTCCGAGCGCCACGGTGATCTGGGAGACCAGGCGCGGCGCGCCCTCGCGTCCGTGCTCCTTCCAGGACGTGCGTACGGCGTCGAACAGCGGGCCCACCCAGGCGGGCGGCGCGGCGGCGAGGAAGCCGTCGCCCCACCGGGCGACGCGTTCGAGCGCGACCGGCTTGAACCCGCCGAACAGCAGCTCCGGGCCGCCGGGACGGGCGGGCGCGGGCCCGACGGGCCCGGCCTCGTCGCTGAACGGGCCGCCCGACCACAGCCGCCGCAACACGGGAAGCTGCTCGTCCATACGCCGCCCCCGGGTACGCAGGCCGGTCCCGGCGGCGGCGTGGTCGTCGGCGCGGCCGCCCACGCCGAGGCCGAGCACCAGCCGGCCGCCGCTCAGCCGGTCGAGCGTCGCGGCCTGCTTGGCCAGCAGCGCCGTCTCACGCAGCGGCGGCAGCAGCACCTCGGTCTGCAGCCGGACCCGGCTGGTGGCGCCCGCCAGTACGGCGAGGGTGACGAGCGGTTCGGGGTTGTCGTAGACGAGCCGGTCGAGCAGGCCCAGCGTGCTGAACGGGCCCGCGTCGGCGCGAGCGGCCCAGTCGAGCAGAAGGGCGGGGTCGGCGATGGGCAGGCCGAGGCCGACGTTCATGGATGCCTCCGAAAGAAGAGAACGGCAAAGGAACGTGCCGCCCCTCCATGCACCTCGATGGGTGTCGCGTTCCCGCTCTGCGGCGTGCTTCCGGGGAAACGCAGGTTCAGAGTGATCTCATCGTAGGGCATGCCCCTGGCGGCACATGCGCGCCGGGGTCGTCAGCGGGCGTTTCCCGCGCGCAGCCAGGAGACGTAGTCCGCGATTCCGGACGCGGTGTCGTAGGCGGGCTCGAAGCCGGTGTCCTCGCGCAGCCGGGTGATGTCGAGGTGCAGGTCGCGGCCAGGGCCGGCGGGGTCACGGCCCTCGCGCAGCTCGACCCGCGCGCCGGGCACGGCCCGCCCGATCGCCTCGGCGACCTCGCCGTTGGTGGTCATCCGCCCCCCGGCGACGTTGTACGTACGGTGCCGCAGCCGGTCGGCCACCTGGAGCAACGCGATCGCCCGCCCGCAGTCCTTGACGTAGCACAGGTCGCCGCCGTCCTCCGCGTTTGCGCCCCACGCGGGGGACGTCAGGTCGGGCACCTCGCCCCGTACGGCGGCGTGCACGAGCTGCGGCAGGACGAAGAACGGCGAGCGCGGGTGGCCGAGCGGCCCCCAGATCGCGCCGATGCGGAGGTTGACCACGTCCAGGCCGGTGGCCCCGGCCAGATGGCCGGCCACCAGCTCGCCGATCTTCTTGAACGTGGGGATCGGGTGGTGGGCCGTCATCGGCAGCGGCAGGTCCTCGGCCAGCGGGCTCGGGGCCTCGACGCCGCCGTACACGCCGATGGTGCTGGCCAGGCCGAGCCGCGACACCTGCCACTCGGCGGCGGCGTGGAAGACGTTGAGCAGGCCGGCGACCGACTTCCGCACGCCCTCGACCGGTTCGTCCGCGCCGGGAGGCCACGGCACCGAGCCCGCCAGGTGCACGATTCCGGTGATCTTGTGCCGGTCGCCCAGGCCGAGCAGGGCGGCCCGGTCAGTGAGGTCGGCCTGCTCGACGACGAGCCGCCCGTCCGCCTGGCCGGCCAGCGGCGCGGTCACCTCGGGGGCCCGGCGCTGGACGAGCACGACGGATTCGCCCAGGTCGAGCAGCGCCCGCGCGGTGTGGGTGCCGATGAAGCCGAGCCCGCCCGTGATGAGGATCATTCCCTCAACTCCTTTTCATCAGTATCGCTGATCGTCAGTGACACTGATGATTAACGTAATACGAGGGGGCGTCGCCTGTCCAATGGGGGAGGAATCTCGACAATTAAGTATAAAATAGTATTTATTGGGAAGCCGATCTCAGAGGAGTCGCATGAAGGGCCGTTTCGAAGCATGGCCGCGCTGGTCACCGGCGCCGCCTCGGGCATCGGCGCGGCCACCGCCGCCCGGCTGGCCGGCGAGGGCGCCCGCGTCCTGCTCGCCGACGTGGCCGACGAGCGCGGCGCGCGGGTGGCGGAATCGGCGGCGCGTACGTCCACTGCGACGTCGCCTCCCCGGCCGGCTGGGCACGGCTGAAGGAAGAGGTGTTGTCCCGCTTCGGCCGCCTCGACGTGCTGCACGCCAACGGCCCCGGCCGGGTCGTGCCCGCGCGGCCGGTCCACGAACTGCCCGAGTCCGACGGGGACCTGCAGATCGACGTCACGCTGAAGGCGGCCTACCTGGCCGCCCGTACGTTCTGCCCGTTGCTGGCCGAGGGCGGGGGAGCGCTCGTCATCACCTCCTCGGTGCACGCGGCGACCGGCATCCCCGGCTGCGCCCCCTACGCCGCCGCCAAGGGCGGCCTGCAGTCGCTGACCAGGCAGCTCGCCGTCGAGTACGCCCCCGCCGTACGGGTCAACGCCGTCGTACCTGGGCCGATCATGAGCCCCGCCTGGGACGACATCGGCCCGGCCGAGCGGGCGGCGACCGTCGCCGAGACGCCCGCGGGCCGCTTCGGCACCCCCGAGGAGGTGGCCGCGGCCGTCGCCTTCCTGGCCGCGCCCGAGGCGTCGTTCATCACCGGGGCCTGCCTCAACGTCGACGGCGGGTGGAGCGTTTCCACCACGTCCTCCTGAGCGAAAGCGAAGCCCATGAAGATCGTGTCCATGGACACCCTTCTCGTCCCCCCGCGCTGGCTGTTCCTGCGGGTGCGCACCGACGAGGGCATCACCGGCTGGGGCGAGCCGGTGGTCGAGGGACGGGCCGAGACCGTCCGGGCGGCGGTCGCCGAGCTGAGCGACCACCTCGTCGGCGAGGACCCGCTGCGCATCGAGGACCACTGGCAGGTGCTCACCAAGGGCGGCTTCTACCGGGGCGGTCCCGTGTTGTCCAGCGCGGTCGCGGGCATCGACCAGGCGTTGTGGGACATCGCCGGCAAGGCCGCCGGGCTGCCCGTGCACGCGCTGCTCGGCGGCCCGGTGCGCGAGCAGGTCCGCATGTACGCCTGGATCGGCGGCGACCGTCCGGCCGAGGTCGCCGAGCTGGCCGCGGCGCAGGTGGAGGCCGGGTTCACCGCCGTCAAGATGAACGGCTCGGCCGAGCTGACCGCGATCGACACCCCGGCGCGCACCCGCGAGGTGGTCGACCGGGTGGCCGCCGTACGCGCGGCGATCGGCGAGGACAACGACCTGGTCGTGGACTTCCACGGGCGCATGTCCACCGCCATGGCGCGGCGGCTGCTGCCGCTGCTGGAGCCGTACCTGCCGCTGTTCGTGGAGGAGGCGGTGCTGCCCGAGCACTCGCGCAACCTCGCCGCGCTGGCCGCCGCCACGTCCATCCCGCTGGCCACCGGCGAGCGCCTGTACTCGCGCTGGGACTTCCGCGACGTCATCGGGCACGGCATCGCGGTCGCCCAGCCCGACGTCAGCCACGCGGGCGGCATCTCGGAGGTACGCAGGATCGCCGCCATGGCCGAGACCTACGACGTCTCCATGGCCCCGCACTGCCCGCTCGGCCCGATCGCGCTGGCCGCGAGCCTGCAACTCGCCTTCGCCGTGCCCAACTTCCTCATCCAGGAGCAGAGCGTCGGCATCCACTACAACCGGGGCAACGACGTGCTCGACTACCTCGTGGACCCGGGGCCGCTCACGTTCGAGGGCGGCCGGGCCGTCCGCACCGACCGGCCCGGCCTCGGCATCGACGTGGACGAGGCCGCCGTGGAACACGCGGCCCGGCGCGGGCACCGGTGGCGCGGGCCGATCTGGCGGCACGAGGACGGTTCCTTCGCCGAATGGTGAGGTGAACCCAGGGGCGGCGGATCCGGAATCATCCCGCTAAAGTTCTTGATCCGGTCCGCCGCTGTCTCCAGGGAGCCACGCCCTCATGCCGAACGCAGAGCCCTTACGCCCTGGAGATCCCACGTCCTTGGGAGCCCACCGGATCACCGGATGGCTGGCCTCCGGCGGCCAGGGCGTCGTCTACCTGGGCCAGGCGCCCGACGGGCGGCCGGTGGCGGTCAAGGTCCTGCACGGGATCGTGCCCGGCGACCGGTTCGCCGCCCTGACGGAGGCGGCCCGCCGGGTGGAGCCGCAGGGCGTCGCGCGGGTGCTCGACGCGGCGTGGGGACGGTTGTCGTACATCGTGAGCGAGTACGTGGAAGGGCCGTCGCTGGCGGAGGCGGGCCGGATCGGCGGCGGGCACCTGCGGCACCTGGCCGTCGGCACCGCGACGGGACTGGCCGCGGTGCACCGGGCGGGGCTCACGCACGGCGACCTCAAACCCTCCAGCGTGCTGCTCGGCCGGGACGGCCCGCGCCTGGTCGGGTTCGGCGCCGCCGGCACCGGTCCGGGCTTCGGCCGCGCGGGGGCGGGGACCGGGCCCGCGGACGCCTCCGACGGCGGCGCGGTGGCGTACAAGGCGCCCGAGCAACTGGACGGCGGCCCGGCCGGGGCGGCGGCGGACGTCTTCGCGTGGGCGTCGGTGATGGTGTTCGCGGCGACGGGACGGCCGCCGTTCGGCGACGACGCCCCGCTCGCGGTCGCGGGGCGCGTCCTGCGCGGCGAGCCGGAACTCGGCGACCTGCCGGACCCGCTGCGCCCGATCGTCCGCGCCTGCCTGGCCAAGGACCCCCAGGCCCGGCCGCCCATGTCCGCCGTCCTGCCTCTCCTCCTGGGCGAACCTCAGCCCGGCCCGCCCGCCGCCGTACCCCCGCATCCGGCTCCCCCCGTCAAGGCGGGTGGCGTGGCGGGCGCCGCCGGCGGTACCGGGCGGTCCGTGTGGGCGAGCGGGCACCGGTTGCCGGTGATGGCGCTGGTGGCGGGGGTGGTGACGGTGTCCGTGGCGGCCGGGGTCGTGGTGTGGAACTCCGGCAAGCGGCAGGCGGACGCCGAGGTGCGCGCCGCCCACGGGAGCGTACGGACGTCCGCGGCCGGACCGTCCAGGCGTGGTACGGCCGAGCCGCGGACCGCGAGGACACCCCGGCAGCGCGTGGCCCGCCCGCGCCCCACCCCCTCCGCCACCCTCCCAGGGGAACGGTCCACACCCTCCGCCACCTCCACGACGGGCGGCCCCACGCCGACCCCGAGCGCGACACGGGCGGCCTCGTTCACCCTGGCGTACGTGCGCGTCCAGGGCTCATCGAAAATCAACAGCGCGGGTGTCACCTGCTACACCGGCTCGCTGAACTTCGCCGCGGGCGTGGACGCCAGCCGCCCCGGCGCGCCCTTCTCCTACCAGTGGATCTACGACGGCCGGGTCGTCGAGCGCGGCTCGTCCCGCCTCCCGGCCGGCAGCCGCAGCGACTACGTGCACTCCAGGAGGCTGGTCACCCCGGCGGGCGGCCGGCACACCGTCACCTACCGGATCCTCGGCCCGTCGCCCAGGGCCAGGTCCGTCGCGTTCACCATGTGCACGCCGTAGGGGGAACACGAAAAGGGCGGTCCCGCGTGAAGCGGGCCCGCCCTTGTGAAACAGGTTGTTTTTCGTCACATGCCGTAGCGCGTCACCCAGTCGCCGTTGTACCGGCCGCCGTAGCAGCTGAGGTCGGTCGGGCTCTGGAAGTTGCGGAAGACGAAGCCGCCGCCGACGCGGCACCGCAGCGAAGAGACGTAGAAGCTGTGCGGACGCCCGTCCCACTCGCGGTCCTCGTCCCAGTTACGGTCGCCGTCCCACTCACGGTCCTCGTCCCAGTTACGGTCGCCATCCCAGTTACGGTCGCCGTCCCACCTGCGGTCGTCCCCCTTGTGGTCGTCCCCCTTGTGGTCGTCCCCCTTGTGGTCGTCGCCCTTGTGGTCGTCGCCCTTGTGGTCTTCGTGCCGGTTGTGGTCGTTGTCCCGGTCGCGGTCGCCGTTCCACTCGCGGTCGCCGTCCCAGTCGCGGTCGCCGTCCCAGTCGCGGTCGCCGTTCCACTCGCGGTCGCCGTCCCAGTCGCGGTCGCCGTTCCACTCGCGGTCGCCGTCCCAGTCGCGGTCGCCGT
>NZ_BMRC01000026.1 GCF_014648435.1 Nonomuraea spiralis | reverse complement strand
TGGCATGGCAACCCGCTACGACAAGCTCGCCGTACGCTACGAAGCCGTCGTCATCATCGCCGCGATCAACCAGTGGCTCAAAGCCTTATGAAACACGGCCTAGGTGAGGTTCAGAGCGCGACCCGGCGGCCCGCTCGCTATTCGCCCGAATGCCGTTGGAGGAAGGCCCCGATCAATTCGCGCCGCTCGGCATCCGTGACCCGGTCGAGTTCGATGGAGTCGCCGTCGATGGTGAGGACGATCCGGTGCCGTGCCGACTGGCGGTCCAGCCAGTCCTTGAGCACTCCGACCAGCGAGGTGAACACCCCGCCCGAGGCGCTGAAAGCTACCAGGAGTGCGCCCACCGTCACCGGGTCCGCGCTTCTCGCGCCTTCTGGTGCCGGGCCGCCGGCCGCCGTCCGGACCCACTCGACATCAAGCTCGTTCAGTTCACCGTGGAGCCCACGGGTGAGACGGTCGTGCAGGTCGATGTCCACATCCGCATCCGGTCTCAGCTCGACGCGCATGCTTATCACACCGTCGGCCTCCGGCCTGCCGTTCATCCCGCCCCCTCCCGCGCGTAAACCGGCGGGAGCCTGCGCGCGCCTGTTTATCGTTGTTCCATTCGGTTTCCGTTACACCCCGGACGCTGTCGTCGAGAACGTCAGCAGTGGCCTTTCCAGATGAGTCAGAGTTAGATCATCTGACGCCTCGGAGGGCGTGCGTCATGTCGAACACACGGCGATCACCGCGCCGGCGGACAGTCCTCCTGGTACGGAATCCCGGGCGCATAGTGCGTCCACTCCTCTTGGGTGAGCCCGCGTCCGGCCACTGTGCATCCTCGTTCTCGGAGATGCTCGAGAACGTCCTGCAATTCCGCGGTGCTCCACAACGCCACACCGTAACCGTAGCCAGTGAGGAGCCTGCGCTCGTCGGCGCTGAAGGTGTACGGCGGATAGAAGGGCTCTTCATCGGTCATGGCGGGCAGTCGGCGGGGTGCCGCCGGATCGGTGATGATCCAGAACTCGGCCGCGTCGGCCCGTCCCCAGATGTCCTCGTCAGTCGGTTGTGGACCCCATTTGCTGATGAGCCGGTCCTCTACCGACCCGATGATCAGGAGGTCTCCGCTCGGGTGGAAGGTCAGCCGGTAAATGTCCTTCACAGTGGTCAGGACCGCAGTACGTGATGGCGCCGGCTGGGTGGTCAGGTCCCAGAGCGTCACAGTGTTGTCATGGCCTGTCGCCAGTAGGCGCCTGGGGCCGCCGCTACTGAATGCGACAAAGGATGCCGGGGGCGCTCCGTCCCATTTGACCCGACGGGGAGCTTTCGGGTCGCGCACGTCCCAGAGGGAGGGCGGCCGGTCGTCGTTGACGACCGCGAAGAAGTCGCCATGCTCGTCAAAGATCAAGGTGGCGCTGGCACCTTCGGTTTCGCCGGACAAGGTGGACAAGCGGGCCGGGCGTGCAGGATCGCGTAGATCCCAGAACGACACGGCGCCGTCCTTTCCCGTCACTGCAAGCATCTTCTTGCCGGGATGGAACACGACGGATGACGATGCCTGCACCATGTTTTCGACCGGCGCGACGACTACCTTGCGCGGTGACGCTGGGATCCGGACGTCCCACATCATGATTCTGACGGCATCCCCGTCCGTCATCACGACCAGTGTTGACCCGTCGGAGCTGAAAGTCAGTTCGCCCACGCGTGAGTCGGTGCGGATGGAGGAGATCTGCTTCGGCGTGGAGTCCTGACGTAGATCCCACAGCTTGATGGTTTCCATCTCCGCCATGGCCAGGATCGAACCGTTCGGATGCAAAACCGCTGGTCCGGCGCCTGAGACGTCGAACAGCATCCGAGGGGCTGCGGGGTTGGTCACGATTCGCAAGCGCATCGTTCCGTTCTCGCCGCCGACGGCGAGTATGCGCCCGTCCGGGTTGAACCGCAGGGCAGTGACTGCGGACGACTGTTGAAGCACCGCCTTCTGCTCCGTCCCTTTCCACAGGATGACGGCGGCATCTCCGCTGCTCGCCGTCACCATTCTGGTTCCTGTGGGGTTGAAGGCCAGCCGGTCCACAGCCCCCTGGTGGGCCGCCGACTCGCTGATGAGCTGTGGCCGGCGGTTGTCGCGGATGTCCCAGAGGGTGACCAGAGGGGAACCGGGGACAGGAAGGAAGACACCGCGGATGCCCGTTATGGCTAGACCGTAACCATCAGGATGGAATGCCACGCGCTTGGGAAGGAAGAGCGCCTTCTTGATGGTGGCGACCCGATGGGGACGTGTCGGCGTGGAGACCTGCCATAACTTCACGGTGGCGTCGTCGCTCGCCGTGGCCAGCAGGCGGCCGTCGGGGGAGAACGCGATCGACGAGATCGGCTTGTCGTGCCCGCCGATGGTGGCGAGTTGCAGTGGTTTGCCCGGGTCGGTGACGTCCCACAACACCGCCTTCGTGTTCTGCCCGGCCGTCGCCAGTACGGCGCCGCGCGGGCTCAGCGCGACGGTGTTGACGGCGCCCATGTTCTTCAGGACCGCTGCCTGCCGTGGGCGCCGTGGATCTGCCGTGTTCCACAACGCGACCCGCCCCTTGGCGTCGCCGGTGACGAGCAGGGAGCCGCGGGCGTCGAATTCCGCAGACGTCACTGGTCCCTCATGGCCGGTGAGGACGGCGGCCTTTCTGGGCATCAGCGGATCGTGGATGTCCCACAGGATGACGGCGGAGTCACTACCGCCCGTCGCGAGCGTGCCGCCATCGGGCGTGAACGCCACCGCGTTCACCGGCCCTCGATGGGCGGGGAACGGCAGAGCCAGCGAGTCACCCAGGATCGCGGCCGTCAGGTTGGCGCGGGCTTCGTCGTGCACCGGACCGTCGGCCCCCGCCATTCCGTACGCGGCGAGGTTCGCGCGAAGCGCGCCAATGGGATCGTTGTCCCGGCGAACCTCGGCCTCAGCGGTCAACTTCCTGGTTGTGGCGATCCTGTTGCGTTCGTCGGCCGTCCGCCATTGCACGACGGTGACCGCGAAAAGCAGGAGGAACACGGAGAAGATGGCGAAGGCCCCCGTCCTCCGGCGTCTGGCCCGTCGGATCGACGCTTCAGCGAACTCACGCGTGCCGCCGTCGAGCGTGCGCAGTCCTTCCGGTTCGATGGCCCAATCGCGCAGGATGGCCAGCGACGTCGCCTTGGCAAGATCGCCTGCTTTGCGGCCACTCCGCTCCCAGGCCCTGGCTTCGCTTGCCAGGCGATGCCGGAGGCGCAGGTCCGCTCGGTCGGCTTCGATCCAGGAGCGCAGCGTCGGCCAGGAGTGCAACAGCGCTTCGTGGGTGATCTGAACGGTGTCTCCATCCAGCGTGATGAGCCGGGCGTCATCGGCCGCCAGGGTGTGGAGCACCTTGCGGGCAGCGTCCGGTTCGGGCGCGCCGTCGATGAGTTCGCCGGGTGAGGCGCGCTGTCGCGTGTCGTCGGTGCCCTCGCCGACCCGCACCAGGCGGAGTAGCAAGTCACGCGCCGTGCTTCTGCCCTTTTCATCCAGTCCGGCCAGAACGGTGTCGGCAGACGTGGCGAGTGCGCCGCCGATGCCGTCGATCTCCCTGTAGGCCGCGACAGTGAGGACGTCGCCATCACGCCGCTGCCAGATGGACCGCAGCGCGTGCGCAAGGAGGGGTAGCCGGCCGGCTTCGTAGGCGGGCTGAGTTTCATCGCCGCCGCGACGGACGCCGAGGTCGGTGAGCAGCACCTCGGTCAAACCCGCTTCGAGCGACAACTCCACGCGCTCGGCGGGGCGCTCGATCGCGTCGCGGACCTCTTGCGGCTTCATCGGGCCGACGACCATCGTGTGCCTGCTGATTGCCTGAGTCAGCTCGCCATGATCAGCACACCGTCCGAAGAAGTCGGCACGGACGCCGAGAACCACCAGCGTGGTCGGTTCGCCACCATGCCCGCTCCACGTGCTGTGCAGCGCACGGATGAACGCCTGCCGCTCCGCCTCGTCGGAACACTGGGTGAAGAGCTCCTCGAACTGGTCGACCACCAGCACGATCCGGCGCCCTGGCGGCGTACGGCTCAGTGCCTCCTGCAGAGCCTCCGGTCGTGCGCGGATGAGATCTTCCAGTTCGGCGGGATCCCTGTGGATCAGTGGCATGATGTTCGCCGCGAGTGCCGCCAGGGGCCGCGCCGTGGGGGTGAATGCCAGACGTGGCCATGTGGACGAGCCGGCGATTTCCAGATCTCCGTGGCCGATCGCCGGGAGCACGCCGGCGTGCAGCAGTGAAGTCTTTCCCGAGCCGGAGTTGCCCATGACCAGCACAGGCGCCGGCTCGTCGTAGCGCTCGGCGATCTTCTTGACGAGTTTCCCCGTCAGTTGCTCGCGGCCGAAGAAGAGGGAAGAGTTCGCGGCGGAGAAGGCCGCGAGCCCCGGGTAGGGGCACTGTCTCCTCTCCGTGCCCGCGGGGCGAGGTGGTGCGACCGCCCCCTTGGAGCGCCAGGCGCGGTTGGGGGCGAGGACCAGGTCTCCGGCGAGGCTCAGCCCGCGGCCGACGGGCCGTGCGCAGCCCTTCGCGGGGAGCATTCGGGCCAGGTGCCGGTACGCCGCGGCGACCGTGATGGTGCGGTCCGCCTCCGGGTCTCCATGGTTCAACAGGTCCACCAAGGTCCCGAGGAACGCGGTGCGCTGCCCGCCGGGCAGGACCAAGGCGTACTCGTCCCGCCCCGCGGAGGTCAGGACATACGTGCCGGCGATCTCGGCGACGTTGGCGATCTCGTCCTGGTCTGCGGCGAGGGCACTGACCGCCCTTCCGGAAAAGCAGCAGTCCAGGATGACGATCTTGACTCGTGCCCTGCTCTCCAAGACGTAGCGGCGCAGATTGGCGTAGGGCCACGCGGTGTGCTCCAGCCGTCCGTCGCCGCCGCTCTCCCGTGTCGCCAGGTAGAGCTGGCCGTCGCTGCTGCTCACCATGCCGTGCCCGGCATAGCAGACCAGCAGGACGTCGCTTCTGTCCGCGCCCTCCGTGACGGTTTGCAGAGCGTGGCCGAACTCCCCCGGGGTCTGCGGGTCGAGGCACACGTCCAACGCGTCCCTGCGTACGCCGCACCGATCGATCAGCGCATGCCTGAAGGCGATCAACGTATCGGCGACGGCCTGCTCGTCGCGCAGTCGCGAGCCTGGGACGTGCGTCGCTGTACCTACGAGGAGTACCCTGGCCCGCCCGAGACCCGATCTTGAGCCGCCGCCGTCAGGAAGGTCCTGTGCCATCGCCGGGCCCCAGGCCGCGGCCGGCGGCCGGCACTTCGGCGTCTTCCCCGTTCAGCCATTTGGCCAACTCGGCGGTGATCTCACGTACCTTCGCGCCGTCGATCGCCCGGACCGTCTCCGCCTGGAAGCGCAGCTCTGCGTTGTCAGGCCTCTTCAGCGTGATGGACACCGATCGTTTGCGGTTACGGATCCATGTCACGAGCACGGCGGCAGCGGCGGTGACGAGCCCTCCCGGCGCCAGCGCGATGATCAGCGCATCGGCGATGTCACCGAGGGCGTCCGGCGGAGGGCCGGAGATCCGGTCCTGCACGATGCCCGCCAACTCGACATCGTCGGAGAACTCCTTACGCAGCGAGTACAGCTCGTCAGACCGTTCCTCGCCATCTACCGCTACGAGAATGTCCAAGGGATCTCCTCTCGTGCCCCACTGGTTACTTAGGCACCCTAAATCAAGTTCCCCGAGTCCCCAAGATCCAGCATGCATCTCCGACACGCTGTTCGACGGCACCGACATTGTGCGTGGCCGGACAAAGTGGGCCGCGCGGTGTGGCTGACCGTTCCAGCCCGTCGGGCGGGAAGTGCTCCTCTATCGACAAGGCTCTCCTGTATTCGGAGAGGAGCTGCACCCGGCCCATACGGGCCAGGAATGCCGGCGACGTCGATTTCTTTCGCAGCAGATAAACGCGAACTGTCCCTGAGTGCCGTGCAGCGAAAACCCTGTGCAGCCATTTTGTCGCGGTCCAAAGCCGTTCTCGCGGTCGATGACGCATCGCGGCAGGACGCAGCACTGCGGCGGCCCAGCCCAAGGAGCTCATGGCGTCAATATGACATAGATCACAGACGAGAACGGATTGACCCGCCGAGCGCACGCCGCACATGTTGATCAGCTCAAATGTCGACCCTTCCCGTACGCCCGGGACTGTCGATCCTGAAATGGCGCCAACTTTACGGGTTGACCGCTTCTGCGAAACTCTTCAACATCACCTGTGAACCTTATATCCACCTTATGACGTGCCGGCCCGTCCATTGGAACGGGCCTGCGTCAGCATGCCTGAAAGGTGTAAGGATGCAGGGTTGGCGTACTTGGAAACGGGCGACCGTCGCGTTACTGGTTGCCCTGATCATGGTGGCCTTCGATGTCAGAGTGCCGCTCGTGTTCGGCCAGGAGGCATCGGCGGCCGTGTCGGGCCCCGAAGCTGAACCGTCGGTCAAGGGACACCCGGTGCCGGTCCCGAAGACGGCCAAAGGCGCGGAGGAGAATCAGCCGCGAGTCAAACGATCCGATCCCGTCTGGCCACGCCCCGGCCGCGGCGAGGCAGTGCTCACCGGCAAGGCGGTCCAGGTCGGGGCGCTGCCGATCGCCGTGGCCGAGACGAAGAAGACGACCTCGGGCAAGGTGCGCGTCGAGACGCTGCCCGCCGACACCGTCAGCCGGCTCGGCGGCGTCGGCATCGCCGCCCGGGTGACCCGCGTCGAGGGAGCGGGGACCATACAGGCGGAATTCTCCTACGCGGGTTTCCGCGACGCCTTCGGCGGCAGCTTCGACACCAGGCTCGGCCTGCTCAGGCTGCCGGCGTGCGCGGTGGCCGTCCCGCGTCCCCGCGACTGCGTCGTGCGCCCACAGCCAGTGGCGGCGCACAACGACCTCGCCGCCGGCAAGCTGATCGCCGAGGTCCAGGCCGATCCGGTCACCGGGGCGAGCCTTCCCGTAACCGTGGCGCCGAGCAGCCGTCCCAAGGCAGCCGAGCTGGCCGGGAAGGCGTTCCAGACCGGCTCCGTGTACGTGTTGGCCGCCGGGGTCGCAGGCACGGACGGCAACTTCGGCGCAACCGACCTCAAGCCGTCGGGCAGCTGGCAGGCCGGCACCTCCGGGGGCGGCTTCGACTACAGCCTGCCATTGCCCGAAGCCCCCTCCCCCGCAGGCAACGGCCCTGAGCTGTCCCTCCGCTACGACTCCTCTTCGGTGGACGGGCAGGGCCGCTGGACCAACAACCAGTCAGGTACGGTCGGCGCGGGCTGGGACCTGAACGCCGGATTCATCGAGCGCAAGTACCGCCGCTGCTACGTCGACAACTTCTACCATCCGGAAACGGCCGAGCTGATCTGGACCGCCGACGAGATGGGCGTGGGCGGCAGGGCGGTGTGCTGGGAATCGCCCGACGCCAACGACAACGACCCCACGACCAACGACATGAGCCAGTCCGAGCTGGTCATCAACGTCGGCGGGCGGTCCGCCGCCATCGTCAAGGACACCTCGGGCGGCTGGAAGACCGTCCCCGAGCTGGGGTTCAAGATCGAGCAGCTGGCCGGCGGCGCGGACAGCCAGCCGTATTGGCAGGTCACGGGTCAGGACGGCACGGTCTCCAGGTTCGGCTACCGCAAGGACGCCCAATGGCAGCTCCCGTACGTGGGCAACGACGTCGGCGAGCCCTGCTACGACCGGTACTACAACGACGCCATCCCGCCGACCTGCACCGGCGTGTGGCGCTGGAACCTCGACAGAGAGACTGACCGCAACGAGAACGTGCTCGACTACTCCTACACCCGCGAGACCAACTACTTCTGCCTGCCCTCCTGCGCTCACGAGCTGTACCGGGTGCTGCCGTACGACAGCGGCGGCGTGCTGGCCAAGGTCGAGTGGGGCCACAACTCCCAACTGGCCGGTACGACGCCGACCTCCCGGACGGTCTTCACCACCGCGGCGAGAGACGGCGGCGACGTGCCGACCGACCTGCAGTGCGCCGCCCAGACGCCCTGCGACAACGACGCGATCGCCTTCTTCTCCACCCGCAAGCTCACCTCCGTGACGACCGAGTCGGCCAACCCCGCGACCGGCGGATGGGATCCGGTCGAACGGCTGGACCTGCGCCAGACCTGGATCTACACGAGGACGGACTTCGGCCCGCCGCGCGATCCGGTCATGTGGCTGGACACCGCGCAGCAGACCGGGCTGGCCACGAGCCCCACGATCACGTTGCCGCCGGTGGACTTCGACGCCGCCATGCTGGCCGGCCGCATGGACTACGACGACATGTCGGACTGGACCGACCTGCTGTCATGGCGGATGGTCCCCCACGTGAGCGGCATCGCCAACGGCATGGGCGGGCGCATCGAGGTCACGTACGGCCAGGCCGACCCCTGCTCCGGCGGGAAGGGCCGGGACGGCACCGACTACTTCGCCGACAAGACGGGCGACTGCTTCCAGGTCGACTACAGCATCGAGGGCAACGAGAGCTGGGCCCGCTTCTACAAGCACCTGGCCACCAAGGTCGTCGAGCGTGACCTGGTCGGCGGCTCGCCCGACATCACCCACGCCTACGAGTACCTGGGCGGCCCGGGCTGGGTGGGCCCCACCGAGTACGCGGAGCCGGGGCTCAAGCCGGCCTCCTCCGACTGGCGCGGATACGGCCAGGTACGCACGATCACCGGATCAGGCTCTGACCCCGACGGTTACACGGTCACGTCCGAGACGTTCCTGCGAGGCATGGGCACGCTGGTCCCCGACTTCGACGGCGGGACCATCCTGGACGCCTGGCCGCTGATGGGGCAGACGCTCCAGCGGCAGACCTGGAAGATGACCGCGACCAGCCCGCGGGCCTACGCCGAGGTCGAATCGACACGCTGGGAGTATCTGCTCAAGGCCAACGGTGACGTCCCGGGCGCGCTGGACCCGTACTTCGTCCTGCGGGTGCGCGAGCGCACCAGGGAGAAGGCGGCCGACGGAAGCTGGCGCTACAGCGACAACAAGACACTGCACAACGCCGACGGTCTGCCCATAAAGATCAATTCGTACGGGCAGGACGGAGTGTCCACCGACAACTCGTGCACGTCCATCTCGTACGCGCGCAACACCGACGGCGGCCAGTGGTTGATCGGGTTCCCGTCGGTCGTCGAGAAGCGCACGGGCGATGACTGCGCCGCGGGCACCCTCGTCGGGAAGACCGTCACCCTGTACGACAACGGCACCGACCCGGCGACGAACAAGCCCAGCGACGGCAACGCCACCGAGACCCGTGCCTACGCCGACACGAACACGGTCTCGACGGGCAAGGCGTCCTTCGACGAGTACGGCAGGCAGACCGAGGTGGTGGACCCGCTGGGCAAGCACACCACCACCGCCTACAACCCCACGACAGGCTGGCCCTCGAACGGCGTCGTCACCACGAACCCGCTCAACCAGCAGGTCATGGCCACGACATCACGCCTGCACGGCGAGATCGTGTCGATCGTCGACGCCAACGGCAAGAAGTCCGAGCTCGACTACGACGCCCTCGGCCGCGCCGTCGCGATGTGGGCCCCCGGCCAGCCGCGCTCGGGAGGGACTCCGACGGCGACCGCGGCCTACGACATCCCCTCCAGCGGCGGGCTGAGCCAGCCGACCGCACCGATCAGGACCACGCTCAAGCGGCTGCTCACGGGTACGGGCTCGTCCGCGCAGATGGTGAGCACGTACAGCTATGAGGACGGGCTCGGGCGCACCCGGGAGGCGCAGGCCACCTCACCCTCCGGTGGCCGGGCCGTGGTCGTCACCACCTACGACGCCAGGGGCCTGCCGCTGGCCAAGACCGAGCCGGTGCACAACACCGCCGCGCCCGGCTCCGGCCTGCTCAACCCAACCCTGACAAACGCGGCACAGTGGGCCAAGACCCTCTACGACGGACTTGAGCGCCCGGTCGCGATCATCTCCTACCACCTCGCCCAGGAGTTACGCCGTACCACCACCGCCTATCCCGGTGCGGACAGGACCGAAACGGTTCCCCCGGTCGGCGGCAAGACCGTCACCGTCACCGACGTCTTCGACCGGACCACGAAGATCGAGGAGTGGAAGGACGGCTCCTCCCACCAGGACACCGTCTACACCTACGACGTCAGCGACAACCTGCTGACGATGACGGACGCCAAGGGGAGCGTCCGCACGTTCACCTACGACTGGCTCAAGCGGCAGACCGTCGCCGCCGACCCGGACGCGGGCCGGACGACCACCGGGTACGACCTGGCGGGCAGGGTCGCGTGGAAGACCGACGCGACGGGCCAGAAGATCTCCATCGGCTACGACGACCTGGGCCGGGTCACCACCCAGTGGAGCGGCGAGGCGGGTACGGGCACCAAGCTCGCCGAGTGGAGTTACGACTCCGTCGCCAAGGGCCAGCCCTCCTCCTCCACCCGCTATGTCGGCGGCCAGCCCTACACCCAGAGCGTCACCGCCTACGACGACAACTACCGCCCCACCGGCAACAAGATCAGTATCCCCACGGTCGAGGGCGCGCTCGCCGGAGACTACGTGTTCACCTCGGCCTACGACGCGGCGGGGAACCTGCGCCGGCAGGGCATGCCGGCCGCGGGCGGACTGCCGGCGGAGACCCTCGACTACACGTACACCGACTACGGTCTGACCAAGGGTCTCAGCTCCGACCTCGGCGGGTTCACCTACGTCAAGGACACCCTCTACTCGGCGACCGGGAAGCTCGCCGAGCGTCAGTTCGGCACGACCGGCAAGATCAAGCGCACGATCGAGCACGACGCCACAACCGGGTGGCTCAGCCGGGTGACCACCGCGGCCAAGGCCGACACGGCAACGCCCGAGACCGTTCAGGACGACAGGTTCGGCTACAACATCGCCGGCCAGCTCAACCGCATCCAGGATGTCCTGCAGGGCCAGTCGGAGTGCTTCGCCTACGACGGACTGCTCCGTCTGTCGGCCGCCTTCACCACGACCGCGGCCGACTGCGGCGGCGGGGGCGACGGCCTCGGGCCTGACCCGTACAACCAGAGCTACACCTACGACGCTGCAGGCAACCTCACCACGCTGACCAGCAACGGGCAGGCGGCCACCTACACCTACCCGGCCGCGGGCACCGGTGCGACGCGACCGAACGCGGTCACCTCCATCAGCCGCCCCAGCGGCACTGACACCTACGCCTACGACGACGCCGGCCGGCTGTCCTCCAGGACGGTGGGCGGCAAGCAGGGCACGTTCGACTGGGACGAACTCGGCCAGCTGTCCAAGGTGACCATCGACGGCCAGCAGACCTCGATGGTCTACGACGCCGACGGTGAGCGGCTGATCAGGCACGATCCAGGCGCCGCCACGCTCTACCTCGGTGTCATGGAGCTCAAGCTGTCGGGCGGCCAGGTGACCGGCACGCGGTACTACGCCACCGCCGACGGCACGACGGTCGCACTGCGGACGGGCAGCACGGTCACCTGGCTGATGGCGGGGCTGAACAACAGTCAGCAACTTGCCGTCGGCGACGCCGACGGCGCCGTCGTACGCCAGCGCTACCTGCCCTTCGGCGGTCGGCGCGGTGGTGACGCCCTGCCCTTCACCGACCGCGGCTTCCTCGGCAAGACCGAGGACGCCACCGGGCTGGTCTACCTGTCGGCCCGCTACTACGACCCCGGCATCGCCAAGTTCATCAGCACCGACCCGGTGCTGAGCCTGCAAGCGCCGGACTGGGCGAACCCCTACAGCTACGCCGCCAACAACCCCATCACGCTGTCCGACCCCGACGGGCTCAAGCCGCGGCGCGCCGCGAAGACGGCAGACGGCGACAAGCCGTGGAAGTACAACGCCTCAAGGCACAACCGTGCGGTCGACGTGGCGGCTCTGCTGATCAAGTGGATGGCGCTGCTCGGCTACCCGTCCGGGAAGATCGTGCTGGAGTACCACATTCCCGGTGCCAAGAAGCTCGGCACCAACGGCAAGGCCGACATCGCCCTGATCACGGAGGACGCGATCTACCTGTGGGAGGTGAAGCGCACCACGGTCGCCGCCCAAGGCAAGGACGAACTCGCGATCTACATCAAGGCGCTCAAGGCGCTGCCGAAGCAGACCGGCGGACGCAGTGTCCTACCCGGCTTCGACCTTCTGCTCCCCGTGCCCAACTACGTCAAGGAGACCAACGAGATCGTCATCGCCTACTCCAACGCCGCCAAGTGGGGCAAGAACTCGGGAGTGATCGAATACTGGGTGACCAAGAGCCGGGGACCGCAGCAGGTGCCCGTGGTCTCGCCCAAAACCCAGCCGCAGCCCTTGCCGTTCCCGACACCGCATTTGATGCCGCACGTCGGCGATCCGGGCTACACGCTCGAGGACCTGCGTCGTAACGCGGAGAACAGGCCCAAGGGCCTGCCTGCCCTGCCGCCGCAGTTGCAGGGCACGCTCACCGGGGCGGCCATCCTCGGAGGCATCGCCCTGTCCATCCTGAGCTTCGGCCTCTACCAGCCGCCGGGACTCGCTTACTGAGATGACGCGGCCCGCCGGAACCTCCGGCGGGCCGCTAGGCTGGTTGGCCCGAAGGAGGGACAGTGACGCTCGGTTCCAACAGGTTGTCGGCCGAACTCGTCGTCCGCGCGAAGTCGGACGACCACCGCGCCGGCCTGACATCGGACTGGTTGTCGGGCGCGCTGGCCGATTTCGCCCCGGACCTGGCGTCGCTGCTGGCCCGCGCCCCCCGGATGAACCCCGCCGCCCTCGACGACGGGACGGGCCGCACCCCCTCCGGGGAGCCGGGCGGCTTGTGGGCGCAGTTCCGCGTCAAACCCGCGCTCTCCCGCCCGTTCTCCAAGACCATGCCGTACTCCGAGGCGAGCCTGCGCGCGGTCGCCCGTGCGGTCCGACGACGCCCCCAGATGGTCGAGTACATCGTCACCCCACTCGACGAGCGGGGGTTCCCCGGGAACGGCACCGTGTGGATCAACGTGTCCGCTCCTGCCGGGGAAGCCGAGCCGTGGCTCAAACTCAGGGTGGAGCAGGTGCCGCGTTCCGGTGACCGGCATCCGCCCGAGGCCCAGCAGCGCTGGGCGGAGGCGCTGAAGCGGCGGGCCGCCGTCACCGGGGCCTGCTTCGGCCACGTCACCGACGACTGCCTCACTGACGAGACCCCCTTGGAGACCGCGCTCGGCGCCCTGGACGCCGTCACCGTCCCGCGCTGCGAGCTCGAACTGCGCGGTTACTCCTGGGTCACCGTGTGCGCGGGCACGCTGGCAGCCCGGCTGGGCGGACCGGCGGCGCTGGCAGCGACGGGCGCCTTCGACGAAGTCGACGAGTTGCCTGACGGCTCGGTGTTCCTGCGGGCCACCCCGACACTGGACGACTATGACGAGACCGCGATCGAGCGGGTGTTCACCGTGCTCCAGCCCGTCCTCATCAAGGGGAAGATGCGGCGCGTGTTCGGGATGGAGCATCTCAGGCTGCACTTCCCGACCGGCTGAGCGTGCCATCGCATCCCCTCGCACAGGCGTGGCCAGCCTCCGGTACGGCGGCCAGGTCGGGCCCTGACTTCCTCTGAGCGATCTCCATGGTGGCTGTCAGAGGCAGGAGGACGGCATCCTCGACGGTGCCGAGCCCGGCCTGGTCAACCGCAACGTGGTCGATCGGGCCGGGCAGGTTCGAGAAGTACAGTCGCCAGGCCGCTGGAGCCTGCGCGGGATCAGTGGGGATTGCCAGGTGTCGGTGGCGAAGGGCGCGTGCTGGTGGCCGCGCGGCCCCGCAGGTCCGTACGGCTCGAAAATCGTTTGCCTGGTACGGCGGGACTCCGGGAATGTGGTGTCCATGAGGCTCTGACGGACAGCACCCCCGCCACTTCGAGATGTCACGGCGCCGGCTCGCGCCGTCATCCCGCATGCCCATAACCCCCCTTTTCAGCGAAGAGAGCGTCTTTGTCTCAGCGTCACTCCCCCCAGGAACTCCCGCCGCCGTCCACGCCGGCGGAGGGGGCCGCCACCGTCACGGTGTTCGCCTCCCCCACGAGCTGGATCGAGTCCGATGCCGTCGCGCAATGCCATCAGGTGGCCGCCCTCGACGGCATGACGCACGTCGCCGCCATGCCGGACCTGCACCCCGGCAAGGGCGCGCCCATCGGCGCCGCCATGACGTCGGCCGTCCTGTATCCGTTCCTGGTGGGCTCCGACATCGGTTGCGGGATCGCCGTGTTCCCCGTCAGGCTCAAGCGCGCCGTACCCGAGAAGCTCGCCGCCCGCTTTCCCGATCTCGATCGTGCGCTGGATCCTGAACGAGATGCCGACGATCCCGCCTGGACCGTCATGAAGGGTGACATCCCCGCGGGTCACGTCGAGGGCCTCGGGACGGTCGGCCGGGGCAACCACTTCGTCGAGCTGGCCCGGATCGGGACCGTCCTCGCCCCGGACCACGCCGCCCGCCTCGGTCTCGACGCCGGCGACCTGGTGCTCATCGTCCACAGCGGTTCCCGGGGGCTGGGCGAACGGATCCTGCGTGAGCACACCGCGGTCCACGGCGCGGGTCCCGCCCCTGATCCTGGTGCGTACCTGGCGATGCATGACGAGGCCGTACGGTGGGGGTCGCTCAACCGGCGACTGCTGGCCGCCCGGGTCGCCCACGCGCTGGGGTTCGAGCCCGCCGAGCCGATCCTCGACCAGTGCCACAACCTGGTCGAGCGCCGCGACGGGGTCTACCTGCACCGCAAGGGGGCGGCGCCGGGTGACGGCCGCGACGTGCTCATCGCCGGTACCCGCGGCACCCCGTCCTACCTCGTGGCCGCCCACGCCGGGCCGGACGCCGGCCACTCCGTGGCGCACGGCGCGGGCCGCAAGATGTCGCGCGCGGACGCCCTGCGCCGCGGGCGGGCCAAGCACACGGTCGAGGAGTTGCGCCGTACGCCGGTGGGGTCGCTGGTAGTGTGCGGCGACCGCCAGCTTCTCTTCGAGGAGGCGCCGACGGCGTACAAGCGCATCGAGCAAGTGATCGCCGACCTCGTCGACCACGGCCTGGCCACGCCCGTGGCCACCACGATCCCCCTGGTCACCTACAAGACACCCGACCTCGGGCCGACATCCGAGAGGAACCGGCGGCGCGGGCGAGGCCGGTCATGAGCGTCCACCTGCTCCTGTCGGCCGGACGCGGCCCGCAGGAGTGCGCCTGGGCGCTGGCCCAGTTGCTGCGCCGCCTGGAAGGCGACGCCACCAGGCAGGACCTGGAAACCCATCGGGACCACACCGTTCCCGGTGACCGGCCCGGCACCTACCGGTCGGTCCTCGTACGGATCGAGGGGGACGACGCCGAGGCGTTCGCCGCCTCGTGGACCGGAACCCTGTGCTGGCAGGCCCCCAGCCCCTACCGGACCGGGACCGGCCGGAAGAACTGGTACGTCATCGCCCAACCGTGCCAGGTCGACATCCCGCGTACGACGTTCACCGAAGCGGACGTCGACATCGTCGCCTGCCGCACCGGCGGCCCCGGCGGCCAACACCGCAACAAGGCCAGCACAGCCGTACGGGCGACCCACCGGCCCACGGGGTTCGTCGTCGTGGTCGACACCGAACGGCAGTTCAGCCTCAACCGCCGCATCGCCATCCGTCTGCTGCGCGAACGCATCGAACACGGCGACCAGGTGACAGAACGCGCCGTCACGACCGCCCGCTGGCGTGTCCACGACGAGCTCGTACGCGGCGACCCCACCCGCATCGAACGCCCCGAACCATCAGATCAGGACCCGGCCCCGCAGAAGCAGACACGTAAGCGACGGCGGTCGACCTCACCACCATTCACTGACGACTCGCCCTGAGATCGCGCGCCCATACTGGCATAGGCCTTGAAAGGCCCTTCGGGTGTTCCGTGGCAGTTCGTAGATGCAGAGCAGAAGTCCGCCACCAAGGTGATTTCAGGATCGCCTGCGGCCAGCCGCAGGCGGCGGCCCCCTGCCCCCCGGAATCAGTGTGAACGGGGCTCCGTACGGTCGAGCCTTCAGGTGCGGGTGCGAGGACGGTTTGCAGATGACCTCCGCCGACGGGCTCCGTCTGAAGCGCCTCCGTGGCACGGGGCCGTTACGGTGTCGCGATGGGTCCTGAGCCTCGGCGCATAGTGGGGCCCCGCGTTGTGAGTGTGTGCGCGGGGCCCGGTCGGGGTTACACGGTGGTGGCAAGCCAGCCGATGGTTTCGCGGGTGTGGTGGCCGTCGCTCTTGACGGCTCCGGCGAGGATCTCGTTGATACGAATTCGGAAGCCGTGCGGGGTCACGTCCGCGATGCGGAGGCCGGGGGTCTCCGGGCCGTTGAAGGTCTGTACGAAGGGGAGGACCACCACGCGCGACCCGGCGGGGAACGGCGTGGGAAAGGTCACCTGGGTGAAGGTGGAGGTGTCGCCGCCGGTGGTGGCCACCGGGTTGGTGGAGTCCAGGTCGAGGACGCCGGTCTGGATCATGCTCATGCGGGGGCTCCTTCTCCTTCTGTCGCGTTCTTGGGTCCGGCCGCGCTCGGTGATCCACTTCGTACGGCCGGTCCAACCATCGACACATAACGTAGTCATAGATATGCATAGAGTGACATGACCATAGAGTGATGCTCGTGTGACTCTGTGACTTGTCGGCCTAGGGGCGGCCCAGGGTGCCTCGGTGCCGGGCGATGTTCTCCAGGCGGTTGAACAGGAGCACCCCTGCCACCGTGATGAGCAGCGGCTGGGCCAGCAGCCAGCCGAGTCCCCAGCCGGTCGGGAGGGCGGCCAGGGAATGTCCGCCGAGCAGGATGTCGCGCATCGCCTCGATGCCGGGCGCGATGGGGACGACCAGGCGGCTGAGGTCGGCGATCGGGACGGGCATGGCGGCCAGGGGCACCAGGGTGCCGCCGGCGATGGCGTAGACGGCCACGGACAGCTGGGTGATGATCTCGATGCGTTTGAACACCAAGGTCAGGCCGCACAGGATGAGGGCGAGCCCGCAGGTGCCCAGCACGATGGCGGCCAGCGGCACGATCACCTGCGCGTCGACGGGCAGGCGCCCGCCTTGGAGGGTGATCGCGGTGGCGCCGGTGGCCAGGACGGCCAGCGCGGCGGGTACGGCCGCGATCACGGCGGCGACCTGACGTCCGAGGATGCTCGCGGCCGAGGGAAGCGGGGTCAGGTAGGTCTGTTCCAGCACGCCGGACTGGATGTCGCCCAGGTAACCCCAGAACACCCGGTTGACCTGCTCGTGGATGAACGTCAGCGCCACCATGCCGAGCAGCACCGGCAGCAGCAGGTCCGTACGGAGTTGGCCGCGTCCCATGAACAGCACGATGAGCAGGTAGAACAGCGGGAACGTGATCATCTCCAGCAGGACTTCGCGCCATCCGGCGAGCAGGGTGAGCAGGCCCTTGCCGGCTTCGGCGGCGAATCCGCGAACGAAGGTCATGACGACTCCAGGGCACGTCGGTGGTTGCGTACGAACAGCAGGCCCGCGACGGCGACGAGGGCGAGGGTGTGGGCCAGCAGCCAGGGCAGCGAGCCGCCGGTCCAGACCTCGGCCACGCCACGGCCCTCGAACAGCGTCTCGGCGAGCGCCTCGATGCCCAGCGTCGTGGGCAGGACTCTGGCCGCCGCGGCCAGCCAGTCCGGATACAGGTCCAGCGGCAGGAACGAGCCGTTGAGCAGCAGCACCAGCGAGGTGAACAACGACTGCAGGGCGCCGATCATCGGGTTGACCAGGGCGAGGGAGGCCATCAGGAGGGTGAAGGCCAGTACGTTGATCAGCAGAAGCGTGGCGGGCAGGAGTGCCGCCCAGTGGAAGGGGATCGCGATCCGGGCCGCCAGCATCGGCACGAGAGCCGCGACGGCGGCGACGCCCAGCCCGAACACCGACGCGGTGATCAGCCGGCCGAGCATGGGCAGCCACGGCGGCGCCGGGCTCATCTGGGACTGGGCGAAGGTGCCGGCGCGTTTCTCCTCGGCGAGGTCGGCCACCATCACCAGGCCGGCGTACTGCAGGAACCAGTAGCCGCCGATCGCGACCAGGGTCGGCGGCAGCAGGTCCTGGCGCAGCTCGCCCTGGCCGAGGACGAACTGCAGGCCGAGGTACATCATGGTGCTGATCAGCAGCGTGATGACGTGGCCGACCGGGTGGGCGAGCTGGACGCGCAGGCCCTTGCCGATCTCCGCCCGCAGGACCTCACGCATGGGACGGCTCGCTCACCAGGGCGAGGAACACGTCCTCCAGGTCGGGCTGCACCTGCGTCAGCGACTCCAGGACGACGCCTTGGGCACGCAGCCGTTCGACCACGTCGTACACCTCGCCTGGATCGTTCACCCGTACGTCGATCGTGGTGACGCCTTCGTGGGTGACGGCGTCGAGGCCGGGTGGGGGTGTGCCCTCGATGCGGATCTCGTACCTGTCACGTTCGCGGAAGCGGGCCAGCAGCTCGTGCGTGGGCAGGTCGGCCACAAGCCGCCCGCCGCGCATGACGGCCACCCGGTCGCACAACTCCTGGGCCACGTCGAGCTGGTGCGTGGTGAGCAGGACGGTGGTGCCGAGCTCGCGGGCCAGCTCGGTGATCCAGTCCTTGACGGTACGGGTGGCCTCGACGTCCAGGCCGAGCGTCGGCTCGTCCAGCAGGACGATCGGCGGGTCGGCGATCAGGGCGACGGCGATCGCGACCTTCTGCTGCATGCCCCGGGAGAAGCCGCCGACCTTGTCGTGGCGCCGTTCCCACAGGCCCAGGTCGGTCAGCAGGTCCTGGGCGCGCTCGGCGACCCGGGCCTTGCGCAGGCCCTTGAGCCGGCCGAAGTACATCAGGTTCTGCCAGGCCGACAGGCTCCAGTAGACGTTGCGGGAGCCTTCCAGCACGGCGCCGAACTGCGCCATCGCGGACGATCGCTGCCTGGCCACGTCGAAGCCGCCCAGCCGGACCCGGCCGGAGGTGGGGGTCAGCAGTCCGGCCAGCATCTTGATGGTCGTGGTCTTGCCGGCGCCGTTGGGCCCCAGAAAGCCGAAGACCGAGCCGGCGGGGACGTGCAGGGACACCTCGTCGACCGCCGGGGGTCGGGCGGTGCCGTACACCTTGGTCAGCGCTTCGATTTCGATCATGTCGTCTCCTCGGTTCGGGGGGACCCCGGCCCACGGTTCCGGGGCCGGGGTCGGGTCGAGGCAGGCCGTCAGAGCTCGGCCAGGATCTCGATGTCCTCGGCCGTGACGTCGCGGGCGACCTCGAACGCCGCGACGGCCGCGGGGGCGCCGGGCGCGGCCTGGCGGGCCGCCCGCAGGTCGTCGGCCGAGTTCCAGCGCCAGACGCCGACCCACGTCTCGTCGTCCAGCCGGCCGAGGCGGGCCTCGGTGAGACCGGACCGGGTTTCTCTGATGGCGGCGACGAGGGCGGCGTGCCGGGCCTGGACCTGCTCGGCGTCCGCGGGATCGGCGTGGAAGCGGGTGACGCTGATGACCGTCATGACTGGATCCGTTCTCTAGAGTTGACTTCTAGCGACTGAATCTAGAGATAAACTCTAGCCATGAGCGATGTCAAGCGGACGAACAAGCGGGCCCAGAAGGCGAAGGAGACCCGGCGGCGCATCCTCCAGGCGGCGCTGGAGCTGTTCGTCCAGGACGGATACGGCGCGACGAACCTCCAGGACGTCGCCGAGAAGGCCGAGGTCGCGGTGCAGACGATCTATTTCGTCTTCGGCAACAAACGCGCCCTGCTCAAGGAACTGGTCGACGTCACGATCGCGGGCGACGACGAACCGGTCGCCACGATGGACCGGCCCTGGTACGCGACGGCGCTGGCCGCCGGCACCGCCCAGGACATGTTGCGCGCCTACGTCGCCGGCACGACCGCGGTGCTGGAGCGCGTCGCCCCGATCGGCAAGGTCCTGGAGGCGGCGGTCGCGAGCGACCCCGAGGTGGCCGCGTTGTGGCCGCAGGACGTCGATCCCCGCTATGTCGTCCAGCAGGACGCGGCCAAGGCCCTGGTCGGCAAGCCCGGGGCACGGGCCGAGGTGTCCGCCGAGGAGGCCGCCGACCTGCTGTACGGCCTGCTCAGCCCCGAGTTGTACCTGCTGTTCGTGCATACGCGCGGCTGGCCGGGCGAGCGCTGGGAACGATGGGCGTTCCAGACCCTGCACGCGCAGCTCTGCTCGGATCAGGGGCGCGGAGGCAGTTGATCCACTCGTTGAACAGTGTGGGCGGCCGACTCCCCCACGACTTCCGCCCGGCGGGCGGCGGCCCGGGTGACGAGCCGCGTCCCGGTCCAGCGCGCTATGACGCCACGCCGTTCCACTTCCAGGACGAGGAGGAGGGCGAGGACGGGCACGACACCGCCGACGACAGAACCCACGACGACGGCCAGGTACGGCGCCGCCGAGCGGATCAGTCGCGCGAGCACAGGCGCGGGCCGCCCGGTCACCGCGTGACAGACCGCCACATGTACGGCCGCGCGGCCCGGTGTGGCGCCGTCCCCGCGCACCGCCGGGAAGAGCACGAAGAGGACCAACCCGGTCATCGCGTACGACAGGCCGGGCAAGACGTCCCTCAGGAGGGCGTCGTCCGGCATGGGTCCACCCGTGACGAGCCGGTGGGCCTGGACGAACAGCAGCCCGAACACCGGCGAGGCGAAGAACCACACCACGCCGTCGAGCAGCATGGCGAGCGCCAGCCGGGCGGCGGTGGGCGGGGCGAGGTCCTGGCGGGGCTTCGGCCATGGTCCCGGCAGCAGCCGCGCGGCCGGGCCGGCCAGCGCCCAGCCGAGTCCGGCGCCGGCCGTGTTGATGATCAGGTCGTCCAGGTCGAACAGCCTGTACGCGCAGGGGTAGAGGCCCCACAGGCCGGTGAGCTGGGTCAGTTCGATCGCCAGGGAACCGGCGAAGGAGATCGTCAGGGTTCGGGCCACGCCCAGCCGCTGCCGGTAGCGCAGGAAGAAGCCGAGCGGTACGAACAGGGCGACGTTGAACACGATCTGCAGCACCGACCTGCTGTACAGCGCGGCGGGCAGGCCGCGTCCCGCGTTCTCCCTGAGCACGTCCTGGATGCTCGACAGGGGTTGCCAGCGCGGCGCGGCGAGGCTCTGCCTGGTCGCACAGAAGTCCGGTGTCACCTCGGGGAGCGGGAAGAGGGTGAAGGCCACCACGCCGCAGGCGTACAGGACCAGCGCCGCTGTGACGAAACCCGACCAGCGTCCGATGTGCCCGAAGCGGCCGTACTGGCGGGAGACGAAGGGCAGCAACAGCAGCGCGATGGCGAGCGGGGCGAGAAGCAGGGCGATTCTCGCCTGGGTCAGGTAGATCTCCACAAGCGGCGAAGTCTACCCAAAGAGGACATATCGGCATATTTCAGGAAAAGGGCTCGTCGGTGAGGTGCTCGCCGGGCGATCACTCGACGGGGTGGGCCGCGTCCAGCAGGCGGCGCAGGTGCAGGCTGTCGGGGGCAAGAGCGGTGATCAGGACGGCGGGCATAGCCAGCGGGGTCAACACGGCCAGGCCACTCACCAGGCCACCCACCAGATCACCCCCGAACAGCCGAGCCTGGAGCAGGTCCCGAGCCGGGGCCTGGGCGGAGGCTGAGCCGGGGCCTGGAGCAGGATCTGCGGGCGGCCGGGCGACGCGGGACCCGGTCCATCACGGGCCTGATGCCGCCGCCGGTCTTCAGAACAGCGAAGGGCGGCGAAGGGCGGCGAAGGGCGGCGGGCAGCTCGCCCGCGCCGGGCCTCGCGGCGCCTCACCCGTCCCGCGTCAATCACTGACGCAGGTCGCGTCGGCGGTGGGGAGGGCGCCGGTGGCCAGGTAGGCGTTGACCTTGGCGTCCACGCAGGCGTTGCCGTGTTCGCCGTAGATCCCGTGGGCGGTGGCGCCGCGCAGGGTGAGCAGGCGGGAGCCGGTCAGCGCCCGGTGCATGGCTTTGCCGCCCTCGTAGGTGGTGGCGGTGTCGCCGGTGGCGGACACGATCAGCGCGGGCGTGGGGTTGGCGACGTGCGTGAGGGGCTCGCGCGGCTCGTTCGGCCAGAAGGCGCAGGGCCAGATGTTGTTCTTGAGGGGGCCGAAGAGCGGATGGCGCGCACGGCTGCGCTGGACGTCGTTCCAGTAGGTGTCGGGGTCGCGCGGCGCGGCGCGGTCGCCGCAGACGATCGCGGCGGTCGGCCCGGCGAACGGCGAGCCGGCGCTGGTCAGGACGAACGCGAGGAATCCGGCGAGTTCGGCGCCGGGCTCGGCCGGGCGGCCGTGGGCGGCCTCGTTCAGGGTCCGGACCGTGGACGCGAACTCCGCGCGGGCCGCGGGACGGTCGTCACCGGACCCGACGGAGAGCAGGTACGGCACCGCCTGGTCGTCCACCTCGAACCGGCCGACACGCAGCGGGCGGTCCTGCGCGGCGGCGACGATCGAGTCCACGGTGGCGAGCACGCGGGCGGTGGTCGCGCCGAGGCCGTGGGTGCCGTGACGTCCGGCGGCCCAGGCCGCCCAGCCGCGCAGCGCGCGTTCCGCCTCGTCCTCGGTGCCCCGCGTCGCCCTGGGGCCCCACTTGTCCGGGTCGCCCGCGCTGTCCAGCACCACCCGATCGGTACGGCCGGGGAACATCTGGGTGTAGACCGCGCCCAGGTAGCCGCCGTAGGAGTAGCCGAGGAAGGAGATCCGGCGCTCCCCGAGGGCACGGCGGACGAGGTCGATGTCGCGGGCCGTGTCGCGCGTGTTGGCGTACGGCAGCACGTCGGCGTGCCGCCGGGCGCAGCGCTCGGCCAGGTCACGCTGCACCGCCACCTGATGATCGAACCGGGCGCGGGTCGCCCCGGCCGAACGGACCCACAGGCCGACGGGCCAGCCGCAGTCGAGCGGCGTACTGCGTCCGACGAAGCGCGGGTCCAGGCCGATGAGGTCGTAACGGGTGGCGACGTCCTTCATCGCCGCGCGCGTCCGCAGGGGCATGCCCAGCGTGCTCTCGCCGGGGCCGCCGCTGTTGAGCACCATGGTGCCGATGCGATGGGCGCGGTCGGCGGCGGGGAGGCGGGACAGCGCGAGCGTGATCGTACGGCCGCCGGGCCTGGAGTGATCGAGCGGGACGGCGAGCTCCGCGCACCGCGCGCCCGCCCGGTCGAGCTCACCGCCGAGGGCGTCGTCGGCACCCTGGGAACAGGGCTTCCAGTCGAGCGACGAGGACGGGTCGCCGCCCGCTCCGACCGGAAGCGGGCCGCCGTCCGCCCTGGCCGGGGGTGCGAAGGCGACGGACAGGGCGATCAGGGCGAGGGCCGGGACCAGGCGTCCGCGGGCATACGTCGGTTTCATGGTCGGGGACGCTATTTCGCCCCGGACCTCCGGCACGATACAGCCGGCCGCAGGCACGCAGGTACAGCCCGCTGTAGTTTCCGGCCCGGACCGGCACCGGATAATGAACCCCGTACGGCGTCGTGAGGAGGTACGTATGCGTGACCGTGCGTTCTCCGGCTCGGTCTACCTGCTGGGCACGCTGGCCACCGCCGTGGTGACGGCGTTCGCGTTGCCGGTGCTGCTCGCGCCGCCGGTCGCGCAGGGCTGGGCGGCCTGGCACCGCCGGCGGGCCGGTCGGCTGCTCGGCGTCGCGGCCGAAGGGCGGCCGGGCGGGCGGCGGGATCTCGGCTGGGCGCTCGCGCACGTCGCCGTCGGGTTCCCGCTCGGGCTGGCCGCCCTGCTCTGCCTGGGCAACATCGTGGTCGCCGCGGTGGCGATGACCTTGTGGTGGGCGTTTCCCTCCGACGCGCGTCCCACGCTGTTCTCGTTCCTCGACGTCCCCGTGGACGACTGGGTGACCGCGCTGGCCGGGGGTTCCGTCCAGATCGCCGTCCTCGGTGCGGTGGCCTGGTGGGTGCTCCCGATGCCGGCTCGCCTCCACGCGCGGTTGTGCCTGGCGGTGCTCACGCCGTCGGCCCGCGAGCGGCTCACCGAGCGGGTCGACGTACTGACCAGGAGCCGGGTCGGCGTGGTCGACGCCCATGGCGCGGAGCTCCGGCGGATCGAACGCGATCTGCACGACGGTACGCAGGCACGCCTGGTGACCATCGCCATGCACCTGGGCCTGGCCCGCGAGTCGCTCGCCGACGACCCGGACACGGTCGCGGCGCTGCTCGACCAGGCGCACGAGACGACCGAGGAGGCGATGGCCGAGCTGCGCACGGTGCTCCAGACGATCTACCCGCCGATCCTCGCCGACCGCGGGCTCGACGGCGCGCTGACGACGCTGGCCGCCCGGTCGGGCGTGCCGGTCCGCATCGAGCTCGCCGGGCTGGGCGCGCTCCCGGCAACCGTGGAGACGGTGGCCTACTACGTGATCGCCGAGGCGCTGACGAACGTGACCAAGCACGCCGCCGCCACCCGGGCGGCCCTCCGGATCGAACGTGCCGGCGACGTACTGACCATCGAGGTCACCGACGACGGCAAGGGCGGCGCCGACGAGACGCGCGGCACCGGGATCCCCGGGATACGCCGCCGGGTCGCCGCCCTCGACGGCGTCGTCCGGCTCGACAGCCCGCCGGGCGGGCCCACCACGCTCGCCGTCCGGATGCCGTGCGCATGATGATCGTCCAGGAGGTCCCGTGCGGGTCGTGATCGCCGAGGACAACGTCCTGCTGGCCAATGGCCTGAAGTTGCTGCTGGCGGCGAAGGGCTGCGACGTCGCGGCGGTGGTCGGCGACGGCGAGGCGTTCCTCCTCGCCGTCGCCGAGCATCGGCCCGACATCGCCGTCGTCGACGTACGGCTGCCGCCGACGTTCCGCGACGAGGGGATCCACGCCGCGCTGCGGGCCCGCCGCGAGCACGGCGCGCTGCCGGTCCTGGTGCTCTCCCAGTACGTCGAGCGCGAGTACGCCGGCGAGCTGCTCTCCGACGGCCGCGGCGGCATCGGCTACCTGCTCAAGGACCGCATCGGCCGGGTCGCCGAGTTCGTCGACGCCCTGCGCCGCGTCGCGGCCGGCGGCACCGCCATGGACCCCGAAGTGGTCGCCAAGCTGCTCGCCCGCCGCGCCGACGACCCCCTGGACACCCTCACCGCCCGCGAACGGGAGTCGCTCGCGCTCATGGCGGAGGGCCACGACAACGCCACCATCGCCGAACGGATGCGCATCTCCGACAACGCCGTCCACAAGCACATCGGCAACATCTTCGCCAAGCTCGGCCTGGCCCCGGACGACGCCGGCCACCGCCGCGTCCGCGCGGTGCTCGCCTACCTGGACGGCACACCCGGACCGGGCATCCGCGACACCGGAAGGTAACGCATCGTCAAGATCTCATCTACGGATTGTGACGGGCGACTTGCCGCACAAAGCTCCATCGTGGGAGGATCGTCACACAGAGGATGATTTCCCCTTTCCCCCGGAGCAGAGCCACGGAGGGATCGGCATGGAGATCAAGCCGCAGGCGGCCGTCTTCCCCAAGGAGACCAGCCACCTGGAACAGGGCAAGTACGGCCCCGTCTACCCGCGCAGCCCGGCCTGCTACGGGTTCACGATCATCGCGAAGGTCAAACCCGGCCGGGCCGACGCGATCCGCGGCTACGGCCACACGCTGGCCAAGGCGCTGGAGGACGACCCGGACCTGCTCGCGCCCCTGAAGCTGCACTACCTGCGCTGGGTGCTCTTCGACGACGACACGCGCTTCATGTACCAGGGGATCTTCGACACCGACTTCGACAAGTACACCGAGGACGCCATCGCCCTGTTCACCCGGGCGGGGGTGAACACGGCCTTCGAGAACCTTGAGGGCTTTCCCGAGGACTGGAAGACCAACCCGGACGCCTTCGTCAGGTTCGTCCGTGAACACCACTGCCCGAGCTTCATCGAGTACGGCGAGTATCCGTACGTCACGGCCGACGAGGTCAAGAAGGCACTGCGGATCAAGAGCGCGTTGTCGGAGATGCTCGACCAGTTGCAGTGACGTCCACCGGTGTCTCTTGGAGATGAGATGAGCGAGTCCGCCACCGCGCGCACCTACAACCAGAACCACGTACCGCGCCCGTACCGCGCCGGTCGGCGCCGGATGAGCATTTACGTGGCGTGGAGTTTCCCGGCCGAGGCGGGCCGGGACGTGACCGTACTGGACAACCGGTTCTCCACGATGACCGAGATACGCCGGGTCCTGTGGCCGGCGTACGAGGATCCGCAGTGGGCGGATCCGCTGCGTTTCCAGCAGGGCATCGCGGGCGGGCTGGAACTGTTCTTCTGGGGCTGGCGCCCTTTCCAGCAGTTCGTCGAGGAGACCACCGGCTATCAGGTGCCCGTGTACCAGCGTGTCGACCAGGCGGGTTTCCACACGCCGCTGGACGAACGCGTACTGGCCGACACCGACACCCTGTTCGTCTGGGGCCTGGATCACATGATCACCGGGCAGGACGCGACCCCCGCGGAGATCGAGGCGCTGCGCGACTTCCTCCGCCGGGAGGGAACCTGCCTGGCCCTCGGGCCGCACCACGACGTCGGCGCGTCGGACGATCTGACGGTGCGCGACTTGGAGTACCACCACCACGGCGACGCGCTGGTGCCGCGCCAGCAGCGTTTCGGACGGTACACCCGGTCGCTGATGGCGGGCCTGGGCGTACCGGTCGAGAACCGCTACGGCCTGCGCCCCGCGGTGGTGGACGGCAACAGGAGCGCCCCGCTGTCCATCGCCGCGGACCTGGACACCAAGGGCTGGCTGCGGGGCGTGACCCGCTTCAACTTCCACATGCACCTGCCGCACTACGCCGTGACCACCGACGATCCGGACGTCGTCCAGGTGCTCGGCAGGCAGTCGATCGACATGTCCAGGCCGCCGAACCCGTTCACCGAGGCGGGGAACACCGAGTTCGACATGTTCCTGTGGATGCCGCCCGCCGGCGACCGGGCCGGCGACGTGATCCTGGCCGACAGCACGATCTTCAGCTCGCTGTTCGGCGTCGACGAGAGCCTGCGCACTTTCTGGCGCAACCTCGTCGAGATGACGTGAACGCGGGCGGGGAGGCCGTTCCGATGAGCGAGCAGACGCGGTCCACGCTCGAACTGCACGACATCCAGCGTGGCGTCCTCAGCCCCCGGCCGACGCCGTACGCGGCGACCTACATCCTGTTCCGCATCGACGACCGCGAGCAGGGACGGGAGCTGATGCGGCGGGCGAGCGCGGTGGTGACCTCGGCCGCCGACACGGTGAGCCCGCTGGGCGAGACCTGGGTCAGCATCGCGCTCACCTACCACGGCCTGCGGGCACTCGGCGTTCCTCAGGAGTCGCTGGACACCTTCGCCTGGGAGTTCCGGCAGGGGATGGCCGCACGGGCCACGGCGCTGGGGGACGTCGGCGAGAGTGGCCCCGAGCACTGGGAGGCGCCGCTCGGCACGTCCGGCGTCCATGTGGTCCTGGTGGCGCTCGCGCCCGACAGTGCGCTGCTGGAGGCCGCGGTCGATCGTGCCCGACCCGCCTACGAAGCCCTGCCGGGCGTGACGGCCGTCTGGCGGCAGAACTGCCACGCGCTGCCCACCGAGACCGAGCCCTTCGGCTACCGCGACGGCATCAGCCATCCCGCCGTCGAAGGCAGCGGCACCGCCGGTTCCAACCCGTTGGAGACGCCGCTCAAGGCGGGCGAGTTCGTGCTCGGCTACCGCGACGAACTCGGCGGCATCCAGTCCACGCGGCCCGAGGTGCTCGGCCGCAACGGCTCCTACGTGGTCTTCCGCAAGCTCCACCAGCGCGTGGCCCTGTTCCGGCAGTACCTGAAGGACAACTCCACCGGCCCCGAGGACGAGGAACTGCTGGCCGCGAAGATCATGGGACGCTGGCGCAGCGGCGCGCCGCTGGCGCTCAGCCCGCTGCGCGACGACCCCACCCTCGGGGCCGACCGCACCCGCAACAACACCTTTCTGTACGAACGGGACGACTCCGCCGGCTTCACCACCCCCTGCGGGTGCCACATCCGCCGGGGCAATCCTCGTGACGCCTCGGTCGCCGGAGAGCCGCGGCTGCACCGCATGATCCGGCGCGGGACGGCGTACGGCCCGCCGCTGCCCGAAGGCGTCCTGGAGGACGACGGGGCCGACCGAGGGCTGATGTTCACCTTCGTCGGGGCCCATCTCGGGCGGCAGTTCGAGTTCGTCCAGTCGCAATGGATGAACGACGGCGTATTCTTCGGCGCGGGCGACGCCAGGGACCCCGTCGTCGGCGCCGCCGACGGTTCCGGCGACTTCACGATCCCCCGGCGTCCCGTACGGCGGCGCCTGGCCGGGCTGCCGCGTTTCGTCGTCACCCGCGGCGGCGAGTACTGCTTCATGCCGGGGCTGACCGCGCTGCGCCGGCTGGGTGAGCTCACCGGCTGACCTGGTCTCTTACTCACGCAGCGTGACCGTCTTCATCATGCGAAATGCCGGGCCGGATGCACGACTTTCCCTCGAAAGAGCGGAATGATCGAGGAAACCGGTATGCCCGTAAAGAGAATGGTCACATTCGTGGCTGATCGTTTGCTATGTCGGTCGGGCTCTTCACAAGTGCGCATAGCTACGTTCTGTAATCGTGAAGATACGCTCTGGCTTGTCGGGGCCGGTGACCAGAACACCTGGCCCCAAACGACGTGCAGCCATATCCAGCATGCTCCTGATGAGCGCGATGGCAGTCGCGCTCCAGCCCGCGCAGCCGGCGGCCGCGCAACCGGTGCCGATCGTCGATGAGGATTTCACCGGGGCCACCGCGATCCCGCAGTTCATCGGCGTGGGGTCGGCCTGTCTGACAGGTGCTCCCGCAGCCCCGCCGCCCGGTCCGGGCAACCATCCTCTCGGCGGATGCCCGGCGGACGCCGCGGGTCCCGTGCCGCCGACCGGAGGAGCCCCGTTCGGCTACCTCCAGCTGACCAGCGCCGATCTGGACCAGACGGCCGCCGCACTGTACAACGAGGCGATCCCGGCCGAGCAGGGCGTGGACGTCACCTTCGACCAGTGGCAGTACGGCAGCGACACGCTGGTGCCCGCTGACGGCATCTCCTTCTTCCTCATCAACGGCGAGGCCACGCTGAACCGCCCCGGCGCGTTCGGCGGCAGTCTCGGGTACGCGCAGAAGCTGCCCGACGACAACCCGGCCAACGAGTTCGAGCCCGGGGTCGACCAGGGCTACCTCGGCGTCGGCCTGGACGTCCTCGGCAACTACTTCGGGGACTGGGAGCAGCGCGGGCGTACCTGCGCGCAGCGTTCGCCGGCCGGTACGGCGTTCCGGATCCCGGCTCCGGGTCCCAACATGGTGACCCTGCGCGGGCCCGGCAACGGTACGGCGGGCTACTGCTTCCTGACCGCCACCACCGACAACTTCACCACCACCGGGCCGTGGCCCTCGACGTTGCCGGGCGAGCTCCAGGGCCCGACCATGTCGGTGCCGGACGACCCGGAGGAGGCGCAGGAGGTCCTTGAGGAGTCGCGCCGCAGGGTCAACGTGCGGATCTCGCCGGCGCCGAACCCCGTGGTCACGGTGTCGATCGACTTCAACGACGGCAACGGCATGCAGCAGGTGCTGACCACGCCCGCGCCGACGCCGGTTCCCGCGACGTACAAGTTCGGGTTCGCCGCGTCCACCGGTCTGTTCAACGACGTCCACCTGGTTCGCAACGTGGTCGTCCGCCCGGTGGTCGAACGGCCGGAGCTGAACCTCACCAAGCGCGTGGCCGAGGGCGCCGACCTTCCGGACCGGGTCCCGGTGGGCACCGAGGTGCCCTACGAGTACGTGGTGACCAACACCGGCAACATCAACATCACCGACCTGGCGATCGAGGACGACGTGGTCGAGGAGGTGATCTGCCCGCGTAGCACCTTGGACGTCGGGGACCGGATCATCTGCCGCGGCACGTACACGGTCACCGAGGAGGACGCCGAGCGCGGCTTCGTCACCAACACCGCCGTCGCCACGGGCATGGCGGACTCGAACGAGGTGACCTCGCCGCCGTCGGAGGTGACCATCGAGGTCTCGGACGAGCGCGCGACGCTCGACCTGGACAAGACCGTCGACGACTCCCGGATCTACATGCCCGGCGACACGGTCACCTACCGCTATGTCGTGACGAACAACTCGGGCCAGACCCTGACCGATCTCCGGATCGACGACAACCTGGTGGAGAACGTCGTCTGCGAGAGCACGACGCTGGAGCCGGGCCGGTCCACGACCTGCACGGGCACCTACACCGTCACCGAGGAGGACGCCGAGCGCGGCACGGTGCTCAACATCGCCGTGGCGAGGGGCAGGAGGGACTCGACCGAGGTCTCGTCGCCGCAGTCGGAGGCCATCATCCGCGTGGAGAACGAGCGCGGCATGCTCGAACTGGAGAAGAGCGTCGACGACTCCCGGGTGTACCGGCCCGGGGACAGGGTGACCTACCGCTACGACGTCAGGAACAACTCGAACGAGACGGCGGACAACCTCCGGATCAACGACAACCGCGTGCGGAACATCGTCTGCGAGACCACGACCCTGGAGCCGGGCCAGTCCACGACCTGTACGGGCACCTTCATCGTGCCGTCGCGTACGGGTGGGAAGCCGGACTGCCACCGGGGCTGCCGCTTCACCATCACCAACACCGCCGTGGCGAAGGCAGGAAACCTGACCTCCAACCCGGCGAGGGCCACGATCCGCGTGGTGCAGAAGCCGCACGACATCTGCCCGCCCGGGAAGAACAGGCACCACTGCCGTCCGGGGAAGAAGCCGCACCACCCGGGCCACGGTCACGACCACGGCTTCAAGCCCGACCACGGCTTCAAGCATGACCATGGGTTCAAGCCCGACCACGGGTTCAAGCCCGACCACAGCTTCAAGCCCGACCGCGGCTGGGAGCCCGACCGCGGCTGGGAGCCCGAGGAGCAGATCAGGCAGGAAATGGATCAGCCCTCCTACGAGACGCGCGAGCCTGAGCGCGACTACGAGATGGACGACCCGTACGCGGGGATGGACGACATGGAAATGGCGTGGGACTCCTCCCGTTAGGCCGTTCCTTCAGCAGTTCACGTCCACCTGATGGCCCTTCCCTTCTCGGGAGGGGCCATCTTGCTGTCCCGGCACGTCGGTGCTCAGCCCCAGGGGCCGACCTCCTTGAGGAAGACGATCCCGTCGATCCCGGCGAGCTGGTCCGGGTCCAGCGGGAAATAGGCGAAGTCGTGGGAGACCCGCTTGGCGGGCGCGGCACCGGACCCGGCGCCGGACTCGGCGACGGCCCCAGCGACGGACTCGGCCAGGCGGCGGGCGTCGACGACGGAGTGTTCCCACGGGAGCGTGGACAGGATGCCCTCGACGGTGTCCGGGGGCGGCGTGGCGCCCGCGGCCGTGCCGAAGGCGGAGGCCAGGAAGGCGTACCGGTCGCCGAGGCGGGTGGCGGTGATCGCGCCCGCGCTCCACCACTCCAGCCGCTGCTCGCCGAGCGGCATGACGCTCTTGGCACGCTGCAGGTGGAGGTTGGCGGAGAAGACCAGGGCCTGGCCGTGCTCGGCGACGGCCTGGAGGTTGGCCGCCATCATGGCGTCCCGCAGGGCCGACAGCCGGGTCCAGCGTTCCGGGGAGTCGTCGGCCATCCAGTGGTGGTAGCGGAGCAGGCCGACGGCGGTGCGCGCGTACAGTTCGGCCCGTTCCCTGTCCCGTGCGCCCAACTGCGGTGTCTGCGTGTCGAGCAGCGCCGCCAGGTCGTCGGCGATCACCCGCAGCCGCTGGGCCTCGGCGGACCGGCCGATCGACCGGGACGGGTCCATGGCCGCGGCCTCGTCGGCCCACCGGTCGTCCTGGCCCAGGAGCGTGTCGAGGGTCTCCCTGGTCACCACGGTGTCGCGGAGCGGGCCGCCGAGGAGGGCGTGCAGGCCGGTGAGCGCCTGGCGCGGGCTCGCCGCCCAATACTCCAGGGGGCCGTCGAACCCGAAGAACCGGATCTTCTCCTCGTGCTCCTCGTTGTACGCGCGCATCCAGCGTACGAGCTCGCGGTTGGCCGGGGAGGCGCCGAAGTTGTGGCTGAAGCCGCGTTCCATGACGTCGTCGAGGGTGCCCGTGCCGGTCGTGACGTACTCGTCCACGACGAGGCCCATGAGGCAGTCGCTCTCGATGGCGAAGGCCCGGTAGCCCTCGTGCTCGACCAGGTGCCGGAAGATCTCGTTGCGCAGCTCGCCCAGCTCCCCCACGAAGTGCCTGGCCTCGCCGAGGCCGAGCAGCAGCGGTCGTACGGGAAGCGACCGCAGGAAGTCCGAGATGCCCGCGCCGTCGAGTGGCCAGGCGATTTCCTTGATGTCCATTCCTTCAACGCTATCGTTGAACTTTCGGTGTAAACCTGAAGGCGAAACCATCCTGATAGAGACGGAAAACCTTCAAACGGAGACTCAAGGCTTGAACAGTCTGTTCAAAACGTCGCGTTGACATCAGACCGTTCCGCAAGGCATCGTGGGCTCATGTCCACGAGTGCTGACGATCACCCCTTCTCGCCGCCGGACCCCGAGCAGGCGCGTGTCCGGCGCGTCCACGCGTCCCTGTTCCGGATCGCCGAGCGGCACGCGGCCACCGACGAGCAGCGCGCCCGGCAGGCCCACCCGTCCGCGATCGGCCCGCACGAGGCCGTACGGCTCGTGTCGTTCCTGCTCAGCGGGGCCGCGACGCCGCACGACGGCGAGCCCGAGGTGGACCACGCCGACATCACCGCGGCGTTGAGTCTCGTCCCGCTGGTCCGCGGGGAGCTGGACGCCCTGGAGGCCGGGCTGCTGCGGATGGCCCGGGGACGCGGCATGACCTGGCAGGAGATCGCCTTCGGGCTGGGGCTCGGCACCGCGCAGGCCGCCCGCCAGCGCTGCGAACGCCTCGCCGACCGCACCGACCCCGACGACTCAGGTACGGGGGCGGTTCCACCAGAGGGACAGTGACAGGGCCGTGACGACGAGGAGCGCGCCGCCCCCGGCGAAGGCGGCGGCCGTGTCCACCCGCTGGCGGATGACGGTGAAGGAGCCCGGCAGGGCGTTGAGGGCGGTCTGGAGCTGGCCGGCGTTCTCGGCGCGGTGGTAGGAGCCGCCCGTCGTCCGGGCGATCTCCTTCAGGGTGGGCTCGTCGATGACACGGGGGTTGCGGCCCCTGTCGAAGCCGCCGCGTCCGCCGAACCCGCCGCCCCACGCGCTGAAGCCGCGGCCGTCGAACTGCGAGTTGTCGCAGACCATCGGGACCGGGTTCGTGGTGCCGAAGCCGATGGTGAAGACCCGTACGCGGCGCAGCGCCGCCTCCTGGGCGGCCGTGAGCGGGTCGACTCCCTGGGTGTTGGCGCCGTCGGTGAGCACGACGATCGCCGCGCCGGCGTATCCCCGGTCCGCGGCGGTGGGGGTGGCGCCGGTGGCGGCCACCGACGGGTCGATCTCGGCGATCGCGTCGATCGAGGTGAGCATGGCCTGCCCGATCGCGGTGCCGCGGTCGACGGTGAGGTTGTCCAGCGCCTCGATCAGCGCGTCGGTGTCGTCGGTGGGCGGTACGAGCAGGCCCGCGGTGCCGGCGAAGGTGACCAGGCCGATGCGCGGGCCGCCGCGCTGCGACTCGATGAAGTCGGCGGCGGCCTTCCTGGCGGCGGTGAGGCGGTTGGGATCGACGTCCGTGGAGCACATGGAGCCGGACGTGTCCAGCGCGAGCAGGATCGTCGCCGACCTCATCGGCACCGGCACCGACGCCTGCGGCCGGGCGGCCCCGACCGCGAGCAGCGCCAGCCCGGCGACGAAGAGCGCCACGGGGATCCGCCGCGTCCAGCGTGTACGTCCGGGAAGCGCGGCCCGTACGAGCGCGATCGAGGTGACGCGGACGGCGGCCCGCCGGCGGCGGCGACGCGCCCACCAGCGGACCGCGAAGATCAACGGGATGATCAGGGCGGACAGCAGCGCCCACGGCCATGACAACGACATTCAGATCACCCGTCCGGACCGCAGTACGGTGAGCGCCGCTCCGGCCCCGAGCAGCGCGAGGGCCAGCCCGATCAGCCCGCCGGCGAGCGGCAGCGGCTCGTCGGAGACCGTGAGCCGCAGGTCGATCGTGCCGGCGACGCCGTCGAGCCGGGCGGCGTCGGAGGCGGGATGGTAGGCGCCGCCGGTGGCCCGCGCGATCGCGGTGAGCGTGTCCGGCTCCAGCGAGGTCTGCAGGTGGTAGCCGTCCACCTGCACGGTCGCCCCGGCCTCGGTGCCGACCCCGACGGTGTGGATGTGCACGCCCGCCTTCTGGGCCACGGCGGCGGCCTGCTCGACGTCGCCGCCCCGGTTCTGCCCGTCGGAGAACATCACGATCGTCGCCGACGGCCAGTAGCCGATGTCGGGCGCGGCGCCGTCACGGCCGATGACCACCTGCTTGCCGGTGATCGCCGTCAGCGAGGCCGTGATGGCCGTCCCGAGCGAGGTGCCGCCGGTGATCCTCAGCCGGTCGATGGCCCTGAGCGCGACGGAGTGGTCGGCGTCGGGCCGCGCGGTGGTGAGCGCACCCCGTTCGAACGCGACGACCCCGATGTCCACGCTGTCGGGCTGCGCCGCCACGAACGCGCGGGCCGCCCGCTGCGCGGCGGCCAGCCGGGTGGGCGCGACGTCGTCGGCGCCCATGCTGTTGGAGACGTCCACGGCGAGGATGACCGTGCCCGCCGTCCGCGGGACCGGCACCATGGCCGCGGGCCCCGCGGCGGCGATCGCGAGCACGCCGACGCCCGCGACCGTCAGGCCGGTCCCGAGGTACGCCCCCCGCCCGCGCGCCAGGACGACCCCCGCCGCGACCAGCGCGGACCTCCGGCGGCGCGCCGAGACGACGGCCGCCCAGGCGAGCGCGGCCGTGACGAGCAGCCCGGCGGCCAGCAGCAGCGGGGACGACATAGTCAGGCGGTCGCCGATGATCTCGGTCATGGCGACCGGTCCCGGGTCCGGGCGACGACCTCGACGAGCGTCTCGGCCAGGTCGCGGTCGGTGCCGACCCGGTGGACGGGCACCCCGGCCCGCCGCATGCCCGCCGCGAGCCGGGTGTCGCGGGCGTCCACGGCCTCCCGGAAACGCACCCTGAGCAGCGGGTCGGTGGAGTCGACGACGAGCTGCTCGCCGGTCTCGGCGTCCTCGACCACGATCAGCCCGGCCTCGGGCAGCGCGTCGTCGGCCGGGTCCACGACGCGCAGGGCGACGACCTCGTGCCGCCGGGCCAGGCGCTGGAGCGAGCGTTCCCAGTCGCCGTCGCCGATGAAGTCCGACAACACGATGACGAGCGCCCGGCGGCGCGCGAGCCGTCCGGCGGCCTCCAGCATCTCCGCCAGGTCCGTGGTGGCGCCGGGACGCGCCGCCGCGGTGCGTTCCAGCTCGGCGCCGATCCGCAGCGCGTGCCGCCGGGAGGTGCCGGGCGGCACGACGCGCAACATCCCGGTGTCGAACAGCAGCGCGCCGACGCGGTTGCCGCCGCGCCCGAACAGCCGGGCCAGGACGAGCGCCAGCTCGGCCAGTACGTCGTGCTTGCCGCGCCCCGGCCGGCCGGCCAGCATCGACGCCGACCGGTCGAGCACCAGCCACACCGTCAGCTCGCGGTCCTCGGTGAACACACGCAGGTGGGGCTCGTCCAGCCGGGCGGTGACGTTCCAGTCGATGTGCCGGGCGTCGTCGCCCTCGGTGTAGGGGCGCAGGCCGGTGAAGTCGATGCCGGCGCCGCGGTGGGCCGTACGGTGGGCGCCCTGGAGGCGGCCGTCCAGCCGGCGGACGACCTTCCACTCCAGGCGGAGCAGGAGTTTCTCGGGGGCGGTGGCCATGTCTCCTCAGCGGTTCCGCAGGACGACGTCGGGCGCCCGGACGGCCCCGAGCACCCTCGTGATGATCGTGTCGGCGTCGACGTCGTCCGCCAGGGCCTCGTAGGACAACACCAGGCGGTGGCGCAGCACGTCGAGCGCGAGCTCGGACAGGTCGTGCGGCAGGACGTACTCGCGGCCGCGCAGGAACGCCAGCGCGCGGGCGCCCGTGACGAGCGCGATGGACGCGCGCGGGCTCGCCCCGTACGTGACGTACCGTTCCAGCTCGCCGAGGCCGGCCGTGCCCGGGGAACGGGTCACGGCGACCAGGCGTACGGCGTAGTCGACGACCGCCGGGTCGACGTACACCTGCCGGGCTCGGGCCCGCATCGCGACCAGGTCGTCCGTCGTCACCGTGGGCTGCGGCGGCTCCGGCGGGCGCAGCGCCCGTTCGACGATCGCCTGCTCCTCGCTCTGCGTCGGGTAGTCGACGACCACCTTCATCATGAACCGGTCCACCTGCGCCTCGGGAAGCGGGTACGTGCCCTCCGACTCGATCGGGTTCTCCGTCGCCATGACCAGGAACGGCTCCGGCACCTTGAACGTCTCCCGGCCGATCGTCACCTGGTGCTCCTGCATCACCTCCAGCAGCGCGCTCTGCACCTTGGCGGGGGCACGGTTGATCTCGTCGGCCAGCAGCAGGTTCGCGAACACCGGGCCGAGTTCCGTCCTGAACTCGCCTGACTGCTGGTGGTAGACCCGCGTGCCCACGAGGTCGGCGGGCACCAGGTCGGGGGTGAACTGGACTCGCTGGAAGCTTCCGTCGATCGCGGCGGCCAGTGAGCGCACCGCGAGCGTCTTGGCCAGGCCCGGCACGCCCTCCACCAGCAGGTGACCATCGGCGACCAGCGCCACGGCCATGCGCTCCAGCAGCACGTCCTGGCCGACGATCGTCCGTTTGACCTCGAACAGGACCTGTTCGAGCGGGTGAGCGGGGGGCTCGGTCGAGGTCATGACGTCCCTTCTCTCGGCGCTTCGGTCAGGTGGTACGACCGCGGTCACTTCCGCGGTCAGAGCTGGGGTCCGTCGCCTGGTGGGCCGTCGCCGTCGTCGCCGCCCAGGGCCGCGCCGATCGGCACCGCGAAAGCGATCCCGGCGAACGCCTCGTCGCCTCCCGGGTCGGCGATCGAGACCACGATCCCGACGACGAGCCCGCGCGCGTCCAGCAGGGGCCCGCCGGAACTGCCCGGATTCACGGAGGCGTCGAACTGGATCAGCCCGTTCAGGTCGCCGTCCTTGGCGGTACGGTCGGCGCGGCGGTTCAGGCCCGACACGACGCCGGTGGAGACGCTGTAGGTCAGGCCCAGCGGGTTGCCGATCGCCACGACGGGCGCCCCGACGGCCACGGCCCCGCCGAGCGTCGCCGGGACGACGATCTCCGGCAGCTTCACCGGTTTGAGGGTGGCGACGTCACGCTTGGGGTTCGACGCCGTGACGACGGCCTTCGCCCTGGTCCCGTCCGCGAACGTGAGGTCGATGTCCTTCGTGCTCTTGACGACGTGGTGCGCGGTCAGGATCGTCCCGTCCTCGGCCGCGATCACTCCCGTGCCGAGCGACTTCCCGGCCTGGATGACCACCACCGACGGCCCGACCCGCTTGAACACGTCCGGCACGGTGAGCGTCGCGCTGGGCGTCGGCGTCGGGCTCGGCCCGGCCGCGGGTAATTCGCCGCCCCTGCCGCCGCCCAGCCAGTACGCCAGCACCGCCACGACGACCAGCACCCCACCCCCGGCGACAACGCGCCGAGCCTTCCCGGCCACGACCCGCCGAGGCCCCTGAGCCCCTTGAGCCTCGGCCGTACCGTCGTCCTGCGGCACGCCGTCCATGCCTCCCATATTCAGGAATCACACCGAAAACCGCCATAAAACGCGCCTAAGAACTCTCTGAGAACCCGCCCACCCCCGCATTGGCCGCTTCCGGACGCCGGCCGGCAGGTCCGTCATGACGGGGGCCGGGTACGGGTGGAGGCGTCCGCACCTCCCATGGGAAGAGGTACGTCGTGAACTCCCTGCTCAAGCGCACGGTCACCGTCGTCGCGTCCGCCGTCCTGGCGACCTCGGCCTTCGTCGCTCCGGCCATGGCCATGGACGCCAACTACACCTGCTCCAGCGGATCGCGCATCCTCATCTCCGACCTGGTCGGCTACGTCATCGTGGCGAGCGGATGCACCGGATCGGGCACCGACACCTACGGGACGATCACCATCCCGTCCGGCAGCTACTTCTGCCAGAGGGTGACGTACAGCCCGGCGATCAGCTTCGTCAACGGGCAACGCTGCTGAGACCCGCCGGGACGACTGCGATGCCGGACATCGACGCGAAACCGCCTCCACGCCTGGCCGCGACCGAACGAGAACCTCCCGGAGCCGCCGACCGGCCGCCGCTGGTGTTGCTGCACGGACTGGGATGCGAACGCGGCCAGTTCGTCCGGCAGTGGGAGGGGCTGCGGCCGGAGTTGCGGCTGCTCGGTCTCGACCTGCCCGGCCACGGCGGCTCTCCGGGGCTGGAGAGCGGGACGTACTCGGTCCGGGCCATGGCGGACGCGGTCGCGGCCGACCTGGACGCGCGGGGCCTGCGAGGGGTCGTCCTCGGCGGTCACAGCGCCGGCGGCCTCATCGCGACGCTGGTCGCCGTGACCCGGCCCGCGCTCGTCTCCGGCGTCCTGGTGCTGGACAGCAACTTCGCGCTCACCGCCGCCGACAGGCGGGTGAACGAGGTACGGGCGCACGAGTCCGAGTCGGGCGACTGGCGGGGCCACTTCCTGGCCGCGATGAGCGACGCCTGGGGTCCGGGAGGTGCGGGCGGCGACGGGCGCGCGGAGGTCTTCCGGTCGCTGGAACACACCCCCGAGCAGGTCGTACGGCCGCTGTGGCACGACATCCTGCGCTTCGACCCCACGGACCTGTGCAGGCGGTGCCCGGTGCCGATGCTCTACGTACGCAGCCGGCGGGACACCGACCTGGCGGTCCTGCGTTCGCTGAACCCGTTGATCTCCGTGGTCGACCTGAGACCGCGCTGCCGGGGGCACTGGCCGCAGTTGCAGTGTCCCGACGTGGTCAACGACCTGATCCACACCTTCCTGACCGAGCTGACCGAGCTGACCGAGGACGCCTGATGGACCTCTCAGTGCTGATCAATGTCGGGGCCGTGATCGTCTCCATCTCGGCGGTGGTGGCCTCGTCGCGCATCGCCCGCCACCAGTTCAGGGCGCAGCGGCACGGGAACCACGTCGAGCCGCTGATCGACCTGCTCAAGGAGTTCAGATCGCTGGAGTTCCACCGCAGCTACGCCTTCATCCGCGACGAGCTGCCGAAGCTGCCCAGCGACAAGGGGATCTCGGGCCTGGACGACGACGTCCAGCGGAAGATCTACGACATCGGCTACTTCTTCCAGCTCTACGCGATCCTGGCCCACCTCGACATCATCGACAGGCGGTTCGTGAGCACCCTGCTGCACCGCCGGTACGTCGAGACGTGGCGCTCGTTGAGGCCGTTCGTGCACAAGGAACGCGAGCTCCAGGGCCTGCCCGAAGGGACGATACTCAACATCCTGGAGCACTTCGCCGCCGACCTGCTCGCCCGTCCGCCGGCGAACATGCGCACGCTGCTCGCCCAGGGCCGGCGCCGCTGACGCCGGGGGTCAGGAATCGTCCGTCTCCAGCAGGCGGTCGAGCCTGATGGCCAGGTCGAGGGTCTCGCAGCGGAGGAGGTCGAGCCGCCGGCTGATCCTCGACCGGACCGCGTCGACGTGCTCGTCGGACTCGTCGCCCAGGCCGAGCAGTTCGTCGGTCAGGGCCGTCACGCCCTGGCTCACCGCGGTCCGGAACTCGGTGACGTCGGCCCGCGCCTCGGCGATGCCGAGCGCCGCCTCCGAGCAGTCGGCGCCGCCGCACAGCGTCGCCTCCAGAGCCTGGATCCGGAGCTTGATGTCCAGGATCTCCGCCTCTACATCCACTTACCCCTACCTTTGCCGGCAGTCGGTAGGGAGCCGGCCCGGAAGGGGGAGGGTGAACCGGGTCCCACTTGTTGTAAGCACATAGTGGCTACCCGTGTATACCCGAGACGACCGCCGGCAGGCAATGGGCGCCGGGCCCGGCCTGAGGCGCGGTGACGGCTCAGGCCGGGCCTCGCGCCGGGGTCAGTACACGATCGGGTTCGGGTCGTACGCCGGCGCCTCCTGCGGGCAGCCGGCGGCCGGCTCCTTGCAGCAGCGCGGCCGGTTGGACGTGAAGTGGTCGTTCATGTGTCGTCGCAGGGCTGCCAGCTCATCGCCGAGCGCGGCGAAGTCCTGTCTCATCTCCGCTCGGATGTCGGCGATGTCGGCCTGCATCTGGCTGATTCCGGCGGTCGTCGCCGTGACGTCGCCACCGGCACGCTCGCCTGCCTTGAGCCTCCGCAGACGCAACAGCAACCTGAGGATCTGTGTTTCTAGGTCCACATATTCCTGCCTTCGCGCAGCTTGAAAGGGTCCCCGCACCGGACGCGGAAGCGGGCGCCCCACGGATGAGAAAACGGTGACACACGGCCCGCCCACCTGGGAATGATCTTGATCGCGCCGGGTGGTGTTCCTTTACACCGGCGCCCAAGTTTCTTCTCTGTCGGCGGATATTGGCCACCGAAAGTGACGGGCCGAAACAGGTCCAGACAGGAGGAACGAGGGTGGAGGAGACGGCGTCCGTGGCCGTGCGTCACGTACGAGCCGACGCCACCGGCCCGGCGCCGAACTTGAATCCCCTCAAAGGAGCCATGTCCCGAAATAGGGCCACTCCTGCGCTCAACGACCCGTCACCTGTTCGCCTTCCGGAAAAATCTTCTGGCGCATTTCCCGGCAAATCCGCAGATCAGGGACCGAGAACAATGCGAAACGCCCTCCACGACAACGCCCGATCAAGCATCCTGAGCATGTCATCACGCTCCCCCACACCCCCCGTTTTAAGGAGCCTCCGTGACCCGGTTCGCCGTCGACCACACCCGCCACGCGCTCATCGCCACTTGGGGTACGGGGATCGGCGACATCGCCACCACCGTGGCGGAGCAAGTGCCGTCGAGTCCGGACGTCCTCCGTCTGGCCACGAGCCTCACGGAGCTGTCGCACGCCTGCTGGCGCTGCTACACCCACCCGTCCAGCGCCGCCGACCAGCACGGGCCGAACAGCGTCGGCTGGCAGCGTCAGGCCGAGCGCGACGCCTTCGCGGCGGTCATCCCGGCCCTGATGGCGCCCATCCGGCCGGCCAACGGCGCGCTCACCCTCTACTCCACCCGGGTCGAGGAGGTCGCCCACCGCGTGGGCCGTACCCTGCACACGATCAACCAGGCCCGGCTGGCCTCCTGCGTCGCCACCGACGTCACCGCCGAGCTGGCCGCCATCGAGAACGCCGAGCTCGGCGATCTGGCCGCCCGCGCCCAGCAGGCCGTCATGCTCAGCCGCGAGGACGCCTCGCCCCTTCAGGTCGCCCAGGCCGACAGCCTGCTGCACCAGCATCCGTTCGGCACCGAGTCGCTGTTCACGAAGATCGACCCGACCGCCGCCGCGATCGCGGCGGCCCACTGGCTCTACGCCGCCACGACCGTCAGCGCCCGGCACACCGGCCTGCACCCCATGCAGACCATCTCCGAGGTCGACAACATCAAGGCCCCGGCCCAGGAGAGCCTGACCGAGGTCATCTCCGCGATGGGCGGCGGCGCCTCGCCCCGCCACGCGGTCATGCCGATGATCCGCAACGCGCTCCACGTCGCCGAGGGCCACCTCTACGGCGTCACCGAGGCCAAGAACCGCATCGGCGTGGCCGAGGAGCTGATCGCCCAGGCCCGCACGGACCATCCCGAACTCGGCCTCGGGCCCAGCACCGTCTACCTGCCCATCACCCCGCTCAACCCCGCCCGTCCCGCCCTCGACCTGCTGGAGAACCTGCTCTACGGCATCCGCAGTTGCTGGCTGACGTTCGCGCAGCACGCCGACGCCCCGGCCCGCCGCGAACCCAACCGCCCGCGACGCTCCCACCGCCACACGGAGGTCTTCCTCTCCGAGGTCAGGAAGAGGGCCGCCCTCGACCGCTCCCAGCTGCTGTAACGGACGCGCGTCCGTCCCGCCGCCGAGCACGGCGAGCCGGGGCGAGACCGGCCGTCGCGCTAACATCGAGCATGTCCGAGAAAACCGGGGCACAACCCCCGTTACCGGCGCTCACCCAGACCCTGGTCGGCCCGCCCGGCAGGGTGCTGCTTCCGCTGGTCGCCGTGGTGGGGCTGATCGTGCTGCATCACACGAGCATGCCTGGCGGGGGGCCGGTCATGCTCCTGCTCGCGGGTCTCGCGCTCGCCGTCGGCGTCGGAGTCGTCTGGATCGCTCGGTTCGTGGTGACGCTGCTGCGTTCGGACGGACGTTCCGGGCTGCGTCGTCACTGGGTCCGCTGGGTGGCCGCGCCGCTGATGGGCGTGATCGTGGGCGCGCTGGTGTACACCGGGGCGCCGTTCGGTGTCCGGTTCGCGCTGTCGGAGGCGGGGCTGGAGGAGTTCGCCCGTACGGTCGCGGCGGAGGGCGGGCCCGCCCGGTACGACGACCGATGGGTGGGCCTGTACCCCCTGACGGCGATCGGGCGGATGGAGGGCGGGGCACGCTTCCTGGTGAGCGACACCGGCCTGCTCGACCAGTACGGCTTCGCGTGGAGCCCCGGTGGCCGGCCGCCGGAGGAGTCCCACACGGCGTACACGCACCTCGAAGGCCCCTGGTACGTATGGGAGAGCCAGTTTTGAGGCTTCCGGGGTCGGTGGGCGGATGGGTGTTCACGGTCGTCGCGCTGCTGGGCCTGCTCGTCTTCGCGGGTGGGGGCGTCCTCTGGCTGATGCTGGTGGTCGCCGCGCAGGCGGCCATGATCGTGGCGGTGACGAAGGCGTACCAGGACGCGGCGCGGTGGCAGGAGCCCGGGGATGGCGGCGAGCGGGGATGAGCTGATCCCGTACGTGCGGGAGGCGTTCGGGTGGGACGGGCACGTCACGATCTCGCCGGGGCCGCGCGGCGCGCTGGGGCAGATCTGGCGGGTGGAGGCCGGTCCGGCGCGGTACGCGCTCAAGGAGATCTTCGCCGAGCCGCCGTCCGAGGCGCTGCTGGAGGCGGAGCTGGCGTTCGCGCGTCGGGCGGCCGAGGCCGGGGTGCGGCTGCCGGGCAACCGGGCCGACCGTCACGGGCGGCACCTGATCACCGCACCCACCGGGGTGTGGTTGCGGCTGTACGACTGGGTCGACCTGCGGCCGGTCGAGCTGTCCGCGCCCGGCACACCGTACGAACTGGGGACGTTGCTCGCGCGCCTGCACACGTGCGCCCCGGCGGCGGCGCGCGAGCCGGACGGCGGCCCGCCCGCCTCCTGGTACGACCGCCTCGCCGACGGACCCGACTGGGACGCGGTGACCGGCACCGGCGCGGCGTGGGACGGCCGGCTCGCCGAAGTGCTGGACCGGCTGCCCGAGCTGTCGGCGGCGGTCACGCCGGCCGATCCGGGCGAGCTGATCGTCTGCCATCGCGACCTGCACCCGGAGAACGTGCTGACCGGCCCCGGCGGCGACCTGATGGTCGTCGACTGGGACAACCTCGGCCCGGCCGCGCCCGGACGGGAGCTGGCACGGGCGCTGTTCGACTGGTTCTGCGACGGCCCCGACCCGGACCTCGGCGCGATGCGAGCCATGTACGAGGCGTACGTGCGCGCGGGCGGCCCGGGGCGGGTGCGGCGGATGGCGGACTTCTCGATGCTGGTCGCGTCCCGGCTCAACTTCCTGCTGGTCCAGGCGCGGGTGGCGGTCGACGCGGGGGCCGAGCGGCGGCATCGGGACTGGGCCGAGCGGGAGATCGACGAGACGTTGCGCATCACGCCGACGCCACGGCTGCTCGCCGACGTGCTGGAGCGCGTCCGGGAGTGGAGCGAGCCCGGCCCGTCCTGAGGCGCCCGGCAGCGGGCTGATTACCGACGAGGTGTCGGCAAGGGCGATCAGGGCAGGAATCGGGCACTCGATCTGGGCAGGTTCCGGGGCAGACCTGTGAGAAGGGGGCGCCGATGCGGAGTGACGGCGAGCTGATGCTGGGCGGCATGCTGGCCGCCAACCACCTGACCGCGATGGAGGACCTGCCGCAGGTGGTCGCCGAGCACGCCGCGCTGGCGGGCTTCTCCGACACCGTCATCTATGTCACCGACCTGCAGCAACACCTGCTGATCCCGATCCCGGAGCAGCGGGACGTCGCGGGCGAGCTGCTGGTGCCGCTGCGGATCGACGGCACGCTGGCCGGTCTCGCCTTCCGCAACGCGCAGGTCGTCCAGGCGCCGACCGGGCCCGACGGCACGGTCAGACGGTTGTGGCTGCCGCTCCTCGACGGCACCGAGCGGGTCGGCGTGCTCGGGGTGACGGTGGTGGCGAGCGGCGAGGTCGCGGAGTGGCGGGCCAAGCAGCTCGCGTCGCTGATCGCGGTGCTGCTGATCAGCAAGCGCCCGCACAGCGACTCCTACGCGCGGCTGGTCCGCGCCCGGCCGATGACCCTGTCGGCCGAGGTGCTGGTGCCGCTGCTGCCGCCCGGGACGTTCGCCGACGACAAGGTGGTGGTCAGCGCCGTGCTCGAACCGGCGTACGCGGTGGGTGGCGACGCCTTCGACTACGCCGTCGACGGCGGGAAGCTGCACGTGTCCGTCTTCGACTCGATGGGCCACGACACCTCCGCCGGGCTGACGGCCACCATCGCCGTCGGGGCGGCCCGGAACAACCGGCGGCAGGGCGCCGATCTCGCCCTCACCGGCGAGGCGATCGACGCGGCCATCGCCGAGCAGTTCACCGGCCGGTTCGCCACCGGCATCCTGGCCACCCTCGACGTGGGCACCGGCTGGCTGCACTGGGTGAACCGGGGCCATCACCCGCCGCTGGTCATCCGCGCGGGCCAGCAGGTCGCCACGCTGTCCGGCGAACCGGACCCGCCGATGGGCTTCGGGCTGCGGCCGAACACCGGAGAGCTGCGTTACCAGCTCCAGCCCGGCGACCGGCTGCTGTTCTACACCGACGGGATCATCGAGGCGCAGAGCCCGGACGGGGAGCTGTTCGGGCTGGAGCGCTTCATCGACTTCATCATCCGGCACGAGGCCGACGGCCTGTCGGCGCCCGAGACGCTGCGGCGGCTGATCCAGGCCATCCTGGAGCACCAGCACGGGCAGCTCCAGGACGACGCCACCGTGCTCATGGTGGAGTGGCGCAGCAGCAGGCATCAGCGGCTCGTGATGTGAGGCCGTCAGGGTTCGCCGACGGCGACGAACCCGGTGTCGGGGCGGTAGTTGGGCGACTGGTGGCGGAAATAGGTGTTGTAGACCTGGCAGTAGCGGCCGCCGCGGGCCAGCAGCTCGGCGTGGCCGCCCTCCTCGACGATGCGCCCGTGGTCGAGCACGATGATGCGGTCGACGTGCTCGATCGTGGACAGCCGGTGGGCGATGACGATCGAGGTGCGGCCGGCCAGCACGACGTCGAGCCCCTCCTGGATCTGGGCCTCGGTCAGCGGGTCGACGCTGGCCGTCGCCTCGTCGAGCACGACGATCGCCGGGTCCTGGATGAGCAGGCGGGCCAGCGCGACGAGCTGCCGCTGGCCCATGGACAGGGCCCGGCCGTGCTCGCCGACGTCGGTCTCCAGGCCGTGGGGCAGCGCCTCGATCCAGTCGCCGCCGCCGACCGCGGCCGCCGCGGCCAGCACCTCGTCCTCGCTCGCCGCGGGCCGCGGGTAGCGGATGTTGTCGGCGACCGTGCCGCTGAACAGGAACGGCGCCTGCGGCACCGCGCCGATCTGCCGCCGGTACGCGCCCAGGTCGAGCGAGCGGATGTCGTGGCCGTCGATCAGCAGGCGGCCTTCCTGGAACTCGTAGAACCGGGTGATCAGCTTGCCCAGCGTGGACTTCCCGGCGCCGGTGTGGCCGACCAGCGCGACCGTCTCACCCGCCTCGATGGCCAGGTCGAAGTGGCGGAGCACGGGGCTGGCCGCGTCGTAGCCGAAGGTGAGGTCGTCGAACTCGATGCGCCCGGCCAGCCGGCCCGGGTCGGCCGAGCCGGTCTGCGACACCCGGGGCGGGGCGTCGATCAGGGCGAAGACCCGTTCGGAGGCCGACAGGCCCTGCTGGAACTGCGACCAGAAAGCGGCGATGGAGGTCAGCGGCATCCAGAAGAGCGACACACCCTGGAGGAACAGGTACCAGTCACCGGCCGACAGGCCGCCGCCGAGCACCGACGTGCCGCCGAACTGGACGAGCGCGACCGTCGCGAGCCCGGCCACGAGGAACAGCAGGGGGAAGATGGCCGAGAAGACGAAGCCCTGCCGCAGCGTCACCCGGTAGCTCTGCTCGTTGATGGGCCGGAACTCGTCGTAGACCTGCCGCTCCTGGCGGAAGTTCTTCGCCACGGCGATGCCGCCCATGGTCTCCTGCAGATTGGCGTTGACGCGGCTCAGCGAACGCTGGGCGCGGCGCGTGCTGGACCTGGCCATGCGCCGGAACACCAGCGCGAGGCCCATCACGATCGGCGCCACCAGCAGGGTCAGCAGCGCGAGCTCGACGCTGCGCAGGAACAGCAGGACCGTGACGAAGCCCACCATCAGCACCTGGCTGATCAGGTCCATGGTCAGGGTCGAGACCGAGGCGAAGTCGTCGGTGTCGGAGGTGACGCGGCTGACGATCCGGCCCGAGGGGGTCTCGTCGTAGAAGGACAGGTCGCGTTCGAGCACGGCGTCGAAGGCGTCCTCGCGCAGGCGGAGCACGACGTCGCCGGTGACCCGCGCGCTGTACCACTGGCGGACGAAGTTGAACGCCCAGCTCAGCGCCCCGGCGAGGAGGATCCCCGCGGCGAGGAGCCAGCCGACGCCGCCGATGGTGCCGTCCTGGATCGCGTCGACGCCCTCGCTGGCCAGCAGCGGCAGGGCCGCCTGCGCCGCCGAGACCAGCACGATCATGGTCGCCACCAGGAGCATCGCGCCCAGCTTCGGCCGGAAGTAGGCCAGGATCCGGCGCAGCAGGTCGCGGTCGGTGTAGGTGCGGTCGTAGTCCTCGGCGTCGAGGCCGTCCATGATGAAGCCCATCAGTGGACCCTTTCCTGCTCGTCGAGCGTGCCGTCGCCGACCGGGACCTCGTCGTAGTGGGCGAAGATGCGCCGGTAGAGGGGACTGCTGCGGATCAGCTCGTCGTGGGTGCCGAAGGCGGCCACCTCGCCGCGCCGCAGCAGCAGGACCTTGTCGGCCCAGCGGATCTGGGAGAGCCGGTGGGTGATCAGCAGGGTGGTGCGACCCTCCTGGATGCGGCCGATGGCCTGCTGGATGCGGTCTTCGGTGGCGGAGTCGATGGCGCTGGTGGAGTCGTCGAGCACCAGGATCGCCGGGTCGGTCAGCAGCGCCCGCGCGATGGCCAGCCGCTGGCGCTGGCCGCCGGACAACGTGATGCCGCGTTCGCCGATGACGGTGTCGTAGCCGTCGTCGAGCTCGGCCACGAACTCGGCGGCCTGCGCGTCCTCGGCGGCCTTGACCACGGCCGCGCGGTCGGCCCGCTGGCCGAGACCGAAGGCGATGTTCTCGGCCACCGAACGGGAGAACAACACGATGTCCTGCTCGATCGTGGAGATCTGGGAACGCAGCGAGTCGAGGTCCCACTCGCGTACGTCGACGCCGTCGACCAGGATCCGGCCCGAGGTGACGTCGTAGATCCGGGGCACCAGTTTCGTCAGCGTGCTCTTGCCCGCCCCGGTCTCGCCGACGATCGCCACCGTCTCCCCCGGCCGCACGGTGAACGTCGCCCCGCGCAGCACGGGCTCGCCCTCGCCGTAGCCGAACGTGACGTCGTCGAAGACGATCTCGCCGCCGATGGGCGCGGCGTGCCCGGCGGCCGGCTGCTCCAGCTCGGTGTCGGCGTTGACGATGTCGAGGATCCGGCGCGAGGACACGATGCCGATCTGGACCAGCGAGAACGTGAAGATCGAGATCTGGGTCGGGAAGCCGAGCATGCCCATCAGCCCCATGAACGCCACCACGTCGCCGAGCGTGAGCACGCCCGCGGCCTGGAGGTAGAGCGCGTGCCACAGCGCCCCCGCCATGGCGAACGCGAACAGCAGCGTGGGCAGGTAGCGGGCCTGGACCAGGCCGTTGCGCACGAAGGAGTCGCGGTAGAGCCCGGCGAGGGCCCGGAAACGCCGTCGTTCCTGCTCCTCCTGCGCGGTCACCTTGATCACCTCGATGCCGCGCACCGCCTGGCTCAGCCCGGCGTTGAGGTCGCCGAACTCGTCGCGCATGCGGGTGGCCACCGGGTTGAGCTGGCCCATGTAGTGTCTGAGCGCGATCACGAACAGCACCCCGAACACCACCGGCACCAGCAGCAGGCGCGGGTCGATCGCGGCGATGAAGACCAGGGGCACCAGGCCGGTGAGCCCGGAGTCGACGATCAGGTCGACCCCCGGGCTGATCATGATGGAGAGCTGGCGGATGTCGTTGGCCGCCCGCGCCATCAGGTCGCCGACCCGCTGCCGGTTGTGGAAGGTCTGGCTCTTGCCGAGCAGGCCGACGTAGAGCTCGTCGCGGGCGTCGCGCTCCAGCCGCTTGGCCAGCACCTCGCTGCTCATCCGGGCGACGAGGTCGAGCAGGCCACGGGCCGACACGATCGCCAGCAGCGCCAGGGCGACCAGGCCGAGCGCGGCGGCGGGCTCGCCCCGCCCGCCCAGCACCGCGTCGAAGGCCGAGCCGGTGAGCTGCGGGACCAGCGCGTTGAGCACCACCATCACCAGCGAGCCGCCGAGGAAGCCGGTCAGCGGGAGCGGGTGGCGGCGCAGATGGGACCAGAGCCAGCGGACCGGGCCGCGCCGGTTGTAGCGCGGGCCGTCGACGGAGAACTCCGAAGTGCCGGTGGTCACGGTGAAACCCCTTGGCCGAGGGCGGGTGAACGTCGAACTCGTTTTCTATCACCGGCCACCGACAGATTCCCATGCGTTTTCCGGCCGTCCGTACGGTCAAAGGGCAGGCATCGTCACGCAATGAGACAGTAACCTTACCCACCGTGGACCCTTTTCGTCATCAGGCCGACCTGCTGCCGCTCGTGACCCTGCAGCCCCCCGTGCGCCTCCTTCCGGCCGACGATCTCGCGGCCGTGGTCCGGGCGACGCCGATCGTCCACGACCTGCTGCGCCTGGCCGCCGCCGCCGGTGACGCGGGGGCTCCCCGGCCGGAGCAGGCGCGGATGTGGAGCGTGGCGGAGGACAGCCGGCTCGTCGACGTACGCGACGGGGCCGCCTTGACCGGCCCCGCGGCCGAGACCCTGCTCTCGGGGCCCGCCGACGAGGTGCTCGACACGTGGGGCGACATCCTCTACTCGCTGTTCGCCCCCGAGGCCGACCCCGCGGCCCTCGACCCCGGCACGAGCACCCTGCTGATGCTGCTCAGCCATCGCGACGCCCTGCCGGTCGCCGAGATCCCCGAGCTGACCGACCAGGCGGCCGACGAGCTGGCGGAGCTGCGGCTGATCAGGCGCGAGGGCTCGTCGGTGTCGCTGACACCGCTCGGCACCTGGAGCGCGCTCGACCTCTTCAGGACCCTCATCGGGCAGGACATCCCGGTCCACGGCGCCACGGCCGGGGTCGACGCCCCCACGCTGCTGCGGGCCCTTCGCACGTACAGCGACGAGGAGCGTGTCGAGGAGGTGCGCGTGTGGCTGGGCGCGCGCGATCCCGCGCGGGCCGCCGAGGAGATCGCCGGGGTCCTGCTCGACGTCAGCCCGCTGAGCCGGGCCGTCGGGCTGACCGTGCTGCTGGAGGACCTCGACCGGCCGGGTCTCGACGTCGCCGCCGCGCTGCGCGAGGTGCCCCGGCTGGGGGCGCTCATCCGGGCGCGGGAGAAGGAGGACCACGGCCTCCCGCCCGCCCCGGTGGACGTGGCCTGGGTCTACGCCGACATGACCGTGGCCGCGATGGAGATCGGCGGGCCGGCCGAGTCGATCCTCCAGCTCTCCGGAAACCTGGAGGTCGACGACGTGCTGAGCATGCTCGGCATGATGACCTGCAGCGACCATCCCTACACCACGCCGATGTTGCGCTTCCTCATCGAGCACCACCCGGCGCCCCGGGTGGCCTCGGCCGCGCGCGTGGCGTTGCAGCGCTGGCGCGGGGTGCACGTACGGCCGCCGGGTGAGCGCGGGCGGCGGCCGCGCAAGCCCCGCAAGCCGGGCAAGACGACCGGGGCCCAGAAGAGACGCCGCCGCTGACCCACGCCGCCCTGGAGGTAGCCCTAGTGCGGGCGGGGTCCGGAGCCGGCCCGGTCCAGGGGGGCTGCCGTGTCCAGGCCGGCGGCGGGGCTCAGGGGGAGCATGACCTCGACGCGCGTCCCGCCGCCCGGCTCGCTGTTGACGACGCAGATGCCGCCGAGCTCGGCCGCCCGTTCGCGCATGGAGCCGAGGCCCACGCCCGCGCTGTACGTCGCCGGCAACCCCCGTCCGTCGTCGGCGACCAGCACGCGCAGCATCGAGTCCCGCTGGAGCACGATCCGGGCGCGGGAGGCCCTGGCGTGCCGCCGGATGTTGGTCAGCGCCTCCTGGACGATCCGGTAGACGGCCACCTCGACGGCGGCGGGCAGGTCGGTCAGGCCGCCCTCGACCTCCACCTCGATCTCGGTGTCCGGGGAGGACTGCCCGGCCAGCTCCCGTACGGCGCGGGCCAGGCCGAGGTCGTCGAGCGCGGGCGGGCGCAGGCCGTACACCAGCTCGCGGATGTCGTCGGTGACGGCGCCCATGCCGGTGTGCAGCTCGCGCAGCAGTTCGTCGGCGGCGTCGGGGGACTTCTTCAGGCTCATCCTGGCCAGGTTGATGGTCATGGCCATCGCCGAGAGGGTCTGGCCGAGCCCGTCGTGCAGGTCGCGGCGCAGGCGGCGGCGTTCCTCCTCACGCGCCGTCAGGATGCGTTCCCGGGAGCGCTGGAGGTCGGCGGCCATGCGTACGGCGTGCGCGACGTCGGCGGCGTACGGCGTGAGCGTGGTGAGCACGCGCTCGTTGTGCGCGGCCGGGAAGCGGCGCGGGCCGGGCGGGCCGACGAACAGGCGGCCGACGAGCTCGCCGTGCCACACCAGCGGCACCTCGCGGGGGTCGGGGCCCACGCGGCCGCTCTCGACGTAGCGCGGCTCGCCGTCGGCGACCTCGACGGCCACGCCCTCGACCGCCAGCCCGTCGCGCAGCACGCTCACCACCGAGGTCAGCGCCTTGGCCGGGTCACCGCGCCGGACGGCCTGGGTCAGGCGTTCGGCCAGCACGGAGGGGTCGCCGACGCTGCCGTACAGGAGGTGGTCGACGGCGCGTTGCAACACGCGCCGCAGTGGCTGGAAGAACGCGCCGGCGAACAGCGCGGCGGCGATGCCGGCGATCTCGTCGTAGCCGGAGACGACGAGGCTGGACAGCGCGCCCGCGCCGAAGTAGACCGCGCTCACCACGGCCACGAGCCCGGCCGCGACGAAGGCCCGGCTGATCACCGTGTCGATGCCGTAGAGCCGGTAGCGCGTCACCGAGAACGCGACGGCGACCGGGATGAGCGCCGCCCACACCACGCTCGGCCACAGGAACCCGGGCAGGAACGCGGACATGATCAGGAACACGACATAACCCGCGAACGCGAACAGCGGCCACCCGATCTGCCGCCTGCCGACCGGGTCGGCCCGCCGCAGCCGCAGCGCCAGGGAGAGCGCCGTGAGCGCCATGGAGACGTAGATGCCGGTCCAGGCGACCGTGGAGACGCCTTCCAGGTACGGCCCGAGCGCGCGGACCTGGAGCGGGTTGGGAATGACGGCCGGATACGGGTAGCTCCCGGGCGGCGGGGTGGGCCGGAGCACCGCACGGAGCAGGTCGAGCCCGAGCGAGGACGCGCCCAGCAGCAACACCCACCGCCAGCGCGGCGAGGGCAGCCGGCCGTCGGGCGAGTAGAGCGGCAGCAACATGGTGAGCGCCAGGCCGCACACCGCCCACCCGACCTGCGTGGGGTAGCGCATGAACCCGGCCGTCGCCAGGTCGCCGTCGGCGGCCAGGCGGAACATCAGCGCGCTCGACAGGTCGCTGACCGCGGCGGCGATCCCGCCCACGACCATCAGCCAGGCCATGTTCAGCCGGGGCCGGTGGAAGATCAGGAACGCGCCGACCGCGGGGAAGGTGAGGGCGGCGGCCGTCTGGGGCGTGGCGGTCCTGTCGGGTGTCCACGCCTCCGGCAGGTGGGCGTAGAGGAGCAGCGCGGCGATCGTGAGAACCGGGGACGCCACCGCCATGACGACGGCCGCGATCCGCGCGAACGTGACGCCGCGCCCTCCGAGGCCGCGCCCGGGGTCGTTCCCGGAACCTTCTGCTAGCTTGGCCTCTTCGGCGATCTCGGCGAACCCAGCCATCTCATCACCGCCTCCCCCGACACTTGAACAGGATTATGGTCCCTGTAATGGGATAATCCGCCCGTTGTGTCCGGGCCGTTACCGTTCGGCGGCCAGGACCGCCCGGCGTCCCCCGAGGCGGTGCGTGGTTTCCTATACGCATGCCCGAACCTGATCTCGTGATCGACGGCGGCGACAAGATGTGCGTCCAACTGCTCATCGAGCTGCGCGGGCACGTGCTGCGCGCCGGTCCCGGCGCCGTGATCCACCTGATCGCCACCGACCCGGCCGCGCCCGTCGACCTGCCCGCCTGGTGCCACCTGACCGGCCACGCCTACCTCGGGCCGGTGCCCGGAGCCGAGCGTCCGACGTTCGCGGTGCGGGTCTCGGACGCCGCCAAGCAGACCGAGCCCACCCGCCCCTGGCACGCGGCCTGAACGGTCACTCCTCCGGTGGCTTGAGGCGTGGGGGGCCCCGGTTCGGAGCGTGACGCGCCCGGCGACCGCCGGGCGGGCGGCGTAACAGCGGACACGCGAGGGACGTCTTCTCGGCCCGGCATGGCCTGGCGCGGGCACGTGAGGGACGTCTTCTCGGCCTGGCGCGGGCAGTTGAGGGACGTCTCCGCGTAGCGCGGGCCGCCTCGGTGACGTCGGGCCCATCCACGGTGTCCCGTCGGGCTCCGGGCGGGGTGCCGGTCCGGCGCGGGCGGGGGGTGCGGCGCGGGCGGGGGTGCCCGGGGTGGCGCGGGGGCGGGGGCGTGTTTACGGCACGTGCCGGGGATCGGGCGGGCGGCTGGCAGACCGCGCGTCCTCGTCCACGGCACGTGCCGTCCCCTCCTCATCGCGGCACGCGACACGGGAGCCGTCCCAGCGTCCCCCGCGCTCGGGACGACTCCACCCGGTAAGAGCGCGAAGGTGCACGCATGAGTACATCCCCACCCAAGATAATCCTTGACAAATTTTTTTTTCGGCAGATACGGTGGGCATCACGAAACGGAGGACACCATGAGCAACATGATCAAATCCGCGGACGGCACCCCCATCGCATACGAACGCGCAGGCCAGGGCCCGGCGGTCATCCTCGTGGACGGCGCGCTCAGCTTCCGGGGCTCCAGCATCAACGGCGACCTCGCCACGGCACTGGCCCCCGACTTCACGGTCTACACCTACGACCGGCGAGGGCGGGGCGAGAGCGGCGACACCACGCCGTACGCGCCGGAGCGGGAGATCGAGGACCTGGCCGCGCTCGCCGAGGAGGCCGGCGGCCGGGTCCGCCTGTACGGCACCTCCTCCGGCGCCGCCCTGGCCCTGGCCGCGGTCGCGAACGGCCTGCCCGTCGAACGGCTGGCCCTGTACGAGCCGCCGTTCGTGGTGGACTCCACCCGCCCGGCGCTCGGCGACGACTACGTCCGGCGGCTCGGCGCCCTGGCGGCCGGCGACCGCCGGGCCGAGGCGGTCAGGCTGTTCATGCGCGAGGGCGTCAACCTGCCGGCGATCGTGGTGGCGATGATGCGGTTCATGCCCGCCTGGGGCAGGCTCAAGGCCGTAGCCCACACCCTGCCGTACGACACCGCGCTGGTCGCCCCCTACCAGCGGGGCGAGCCGTACCCGGAGGGCGAGTGGGCGGCGGTGACCGTTCCGGCGCTCGTCATCGACGGCGGCAAGAGCCCGCAGTGGATGCGCAACTCCGTCGGCGCGCTGGCGAAGGCCCTGCCCGGGGCCGGCTACCGCACGCTCGACGGACAGACCCACATCGTCAAGCCCGAGGCCCTGGCGCCGGTACTGAAGGAGTTCTTCGCATGAGGTTCACCTGCACGATCCAACTGCACGGCAAGACCGCCACAGGCATGGAGGTCCCGTCCGAGGTGGTCGAGGGGCTGGGCGCCGGGCGGCGGCCGGCCGTGACCGTCACCCTGAACGGCTTCACCTACCGCAGCACCATCGCGCCCATGGACGGGCGGTTCATGATCCCGCTCAGCGCGGCCAACCGAGAGGAGGCGGGGGTGGCGGCCGGAGACACGGTGGCGGTCGAGGTCGAGCCGGACACCGCGCCCCGGGAGGTCACGGTGCCCACCGACCTGGCCGAGGCGCTCGACCTGGTCCCGGCCGCCCGGACGTTCTTCGACGGGCTGTCGTACTCACGCAAGCGGCGGTACGTGCTGCTGGTCGAGGGCGCGAAGAAGCCGGAGACCAGGCGGCGGCGCGTCGAGGACGCCGTCGCCAAGCTCGCCGCCGGCATCGCCTGAACGGCACGGCCGGGAAGGCGGCGGGGTCAGGCGAAGGCGAGGGCGAGCCAGTCGCTCCAGGCCGCCTCCAGGGCGGCGCCGTCCACCGGCGTGTACGCGTGATGTTCCACCACCGCCGCGCCGCGGGCCTGGATGAACATGTAGAGGCCGTCGTCCGTGCGGACGGCCACGAACGTGCCGGGGTCCGTCACCCACTCCACGACCCCGGGCTCCGGCTCGCGCCCCGCGATCGCGACCGTCACCTTCTCCCCCGCCACCGGCCGTCCGGCGAGGCCGAGCGCGCCGCCGAGCGCGGCCCAGAAACGTTCCTCCGTCGCGTTCGGGGCGACCAGGAACAGGTTGTGGGCGGAGATCCTGCCGGGGAAGTGCTTGAGGTAGACGGCCAGCTTGTACAGGTACTGGAGGTCGCCGCGCTGGAGGTCGTCGTACTCGGACTCCCAGTCGTCGCCGAGGAAGCCGCTGTGGACGAAGCGGAGCACCGTGCCGGCCGAGCCGCGGCCTTCCAGGAGGTACTCGAAGGCCATGAAGGTGCCGTCGGGGTTCTCCACGCCTCGGTGGGCCAGGCGTCTGCCGGGCTCCCAGGCGGTCACCACCGACTCGGTGGCCTCGTCGGTGCCGAAGGTCTGCGTGCCCGCGCCGCCCACGCGCGGTTCGAGTTCGGTACGGCCCATGAACCACGAGTCGATGCCCGGCCCCTCCGCGATGGCCCGCCAGACCACGTCCGGAGCGGCGTCCAGCGGGATCTCGTGGCGGATCTCGAACTCGTGCGGCATGCCTGTCTCCCTGTCACGGCCTCGGGCTGTAGTGCGGCTGAGGGTTTCACCGACAAGTTCAATTGTCAAGGATTACCGGCCGGGGCCGCCCCAGGGAGTGAGCGGCATCCCTCTTGAGAGCGAGGCGGAGGATCGCTCGGCACGGCGATCACATCCGGAGCGGAAAACCGCAGGATAAGTGCATCGCCCCACCCACTGAGGAGAACCCCCGATGAACACCCGCAGCGCTTTCATCGCCGCCCCGCTGCTCGTCCTGGCGTACGGCCTCATCCGGATCGCCGACGGCTTCGACGGAACCCGCGGGCCCGGACTGGCCTGGACAACCGGCCACCTTGCCTTTTCAGCCGCTCTCATCTTGTTCGTCGTGATATTTCGGGATATGTGGCGGATGCTCGACCGCAACCGCATCGCCACCACCAGTCTCGTGATCGGACTGGTCGGCATCGTGTGCGCGTTCGCCCAGTTCGCGATCGACATCGTCGTAGGGTTCATGTCCGCCGACCACGACGCGATGTCAGTGTTGTGGGAGCAGATCCAAGCGGTCCCGGGAGTGTCGCCGGTCGTCTACTCCGTCGGCCCGGCCCTGTTCTACCTGGCCCAGCTCTCCCTGGTGATCCACCTCGCCGTCCGCCGGCAGGTCAAGCCCTGGATGCCGGTCCTCGTCCTGCTCAACGTCGTCGTCCCCCTCGTCAGCCTGGACCTGATCCCGGTCGGCGCCGTCATCATGCTGGTGGCGTTCTGGCCGCTGGCCCGCCGCCAGGCCCAGTCCGGTGCCCGGCACACGCTCGTCCATGCGTGAGGAACAATGGGACCCTGTGTCCGATCTGACGCTTATCGACCTACTTCGTCGCAGGCTCCGAGCGCTCCCCCACCTCTGGGTGGACGGGGCGCTCGCCCTGTTGGTCGCCATCGTCCAGGTCTGGCCGCTGGTGTCGAGCCTCGACTCGTACGGCGGCAGGTGGGACTGGTGGGGGTACGTCGTCGCGATCGGCGCCTCGGTCCCCATCGTCTGGCGGCGCAGGTGGCCGGTGACGGTGCTGATCATCAGCCTGCTCGTGGGCGCGCTCTACGACCTGTCCGACAACGTCGCCCGCCAGCCCATCTGGTACGGCGCCCTCGTCGCGTTCTACACGGTCGCGGCCTGCAGCCCCCGCCTGCCCCGGATCATCATGCTCGTCGCGACCCTCGTCGGCGGCCTGGCCTCCGTAGGGTCGTGGGAGACCGCGATGCGCGGGGTCGCCCTGTTCACCGCCGCGTACGCCATCGGCAGGGCCGCGGCCACGTCCCGCGCCCACGCCGCCGAACTGGCCGAGCGGGCGGCCCGGCTGGAGAAGGAGCGTCAGTTGGAAGCCGAGCGCGCGGCCGAACGCGAGCGGGCCAGGATCGCCCGGGACATGCACGACATCCTGGCCCACGCGGTGAGTCTCATGGTGGTCCAGGCCGAGGCGGGGCCCGTCGTCGTACGCAGCAACCCGGCCAGGGCCGAGGCCGCCTTCGACGCCATCGCCGCCGCGGGACGCGACGCGATGGTGCAGCTCCGCCGCATGCTCGGCGTACTGAAGGAGGATGAGCCGGAGGCGCCGCGGGCGCCGCAGCCGACCCTCGCGGACCTGCCCGCGCTGGCCGGTCAGGTGGCCGGAACGGGCCTCGACGTGCGGTTCGCCGAGTCGGGCGAGCCGCGCCCGATCGGCCCCGACAGCGCGGTGGCCGCCTACCGCATCACGCAGGAAGCACTCACCAACATCGTCAAGCACTCCGGCGCCGACCACGCCGAGATCCGGCTCACCTGGGAGGACGACCACCTGATGATCGACGTCACGGACAACGGCCGCGGCGGCGGCCGGGCGCTGCCCTCGGGCGGCAACGGGCTGATCGGCGTGCGCGAGCGCGCCGCCGCGTGCGGCGGCAGCGCGACCGCCGGCCCGCGCACGGACGGCCCCGGCTTCGCGGTGTCGGCGCGGCTGCCGCTGGGGGCCGGCCGATGAGCGTGCGCGTCGTGGTGGCCGACGACCAGGAGCTGGTCAGGGGCGGGTTCGCGATGATCCTCGACGCCCAGCCCGACATCTCCGTGGTGGCCGAGGCGAGCGACGGGGTCGAGGCCGTCGCCGCCGTACGGGCCCATGAGCCCGACGTGCTGCTGCTCGACATCCGCATGCCCAGGATGGACGGCATCGAGGCGGCCAGGATCGTGTGCGCCGAGACCGGCTGCCGGGTGCTGATGCTGACCACGTTCGACCTGGACGACTACGTGTTCGACGCGCTGCGGGCGGGCGCGAGCGGGTTCCTGCTGAAGGACGTGCGACGGGACGACCTGGTGAGCGCGGTGCGCGTGGTGGCCGCGGGCGAGTCGCTGCTGGCTCCGACCGTGACCAGGAGGCTGATCGCCGAGTTCACCTCCAGGCCCGTGGCGGCGGGCGCCCCGGCCCGGACGCTGGAGTCGCTGACCGCCCGCGAACGCGAGACGCTGCAGCTGATCGCGCGCGGGCTGTCCAACGCGGAGATCGCCGAGGCCATGGTGGTCAGCGAGCACACCGTGAAGACGCACGTCAGCAATGTGCTGAGCAAAATGGGCCTGCGGGACCGGGTGCAGGCGGTGATCGCGGCGTACGAGTCGGGGCTGACCGTTCCCGGGGCGTAACGCGAGGTCCGGGCGGGTAAGCGGCCCATATGACTGAGGGTTTCGACACGAACGCGCTCTGGAACGAGTTCCATCGCGCGGTCAACATGAACTCCGAGGAGCTGCGCGGCTACCTGCTGGCCGAGGCCTCGGACGAGGAGGGCTTCCCGCCCGACCCCGACATGGGCATCGACGAGCTGGGCCGGGGCGTGCTGCACGTCCTGAGCAAGCGGAAAGGCGACCTGACCAAGACCGACCTGGACGTGATGCGCCAGGTGATCGAACTGGTCGAGACCATGGGCGACCGTACGGACGACGACTCGCGGCGCGAGCTGATGTCCGTCGGACACGACCCGCTACGGGCGTAACGTCCCGAATTCAACGAATGATGGATGTGGGACGACGCAAAGTGATGGAATGGACGGAGCAGACATCATCCGAGGAGATCCGTTGAGAGACAACCTCGACCTAGCCGCGAGCGCCCAGCAGCTGGCCGACGCCGCCCCGACGGGATCGATCGACCGTGCCGCGGCCTCGTCCGTGGCGATCACGCTGGCCACGACGCGTGACATCGCCGACGCGCGCCAGGCCCTTGACGGGTTGTCCCCGGCGGAGGTGCGGCAGGCGGCGCTCGACCTGTTCGACCGCCTCGCGGCGAGCTAGCCCGCGCGCGCTCAGCCGCCCAGCCGGGCCCGTACGGCCCGCCGCGCCCGTTCCGGGGCCATCGGGTCGCGATGGAGCTGGATGGCGTGGTTCGTCGCCATGAGCAGCCCGAGTAGCTCGAACACGAGCTGGTCGGGGTCGGTGCCGGGCGGCAGGTCGCCCGCGTCCGCCGCGCGGCCCGCCTCCTTGCGCAGCCGCCCGCGCCAGGCGTCGAACAGCGACACGACCGCGTCCCGGACGGCTCCCGCGCGCCCGTCGAACTCGTGGGAGGCGGCCACGAAGAAGCAGCCGCCCGGGAAGACCTCGCGTTCGAGGTAGGAGATCCACGCCTCGCAGAGCACGCGCAGCCTGGGCAGGCCCGGCTCGGCGGGGATCGCGGGCGCCCAGACCTCGGCGCGGAAGATCTCCCCCGCCCGCCCGAGTACGGCGAGCTGCAACGCCTCCTTCGTCCCGAAGTGCCCGATCACGCCGGACTTGCTCATCTCCAGCTCGAAGGCCAGCCGGCCGATGGTCAGCCCTTCGAGCCCTTCGGCGGAGGCGATGGCGACCGAGCGCTCCAGGATCGCCGTACGGGTGCCGAGTGCTTCGGCGGCGGACTTGCGCATGCGGGCACTTTAGCGTCCGAACGTTCGGTTGCTATAGTCCGGCCGCATGAACGGATCCCGCATCCTCGCCACCGGTCACCACCAGCCCGCCACGATCCTGACCAACGACGAGCTGGCCGCCATGGTGGACACCAGCGACGAATGGATCAGACAGCGGGTCGGGATCCGTACCAGGCACGTGGCCGGTCCCGACGAGAGCGTGACCGACCTGGCCACGCACGCCGCCGCCAAGGCCCTCGCCGCGAGCGGCCTCGACCCGGCCGCCGTCGACCTCGTCCTCGTCGCCACCTGCACGCAGACCGAACGCGCGCCGAACGTCGCCTCCCGCGTCGCCGCCCGGCTGGGCGTGCCCGGCGGCGCCCTGATGGACGTCGGCGTCTCCTGCTCCGGCTTCACCCACGCGCTGGCGCTGGCCGACCACGCCATCCGGGCCGGCGCCGCCACGAACGCCCTGGTCGTGGGCGCGGACCGGATGACGGCCGTCACCGACTGGACCGACCGGACCACCTGCGTCCTGACCGGCGACGGCGCGGGCGCGGCCGTGGTCGGCGCCGCCGCCGAGGCGGAGATCGGTCCCGTCCTCTGGGGTTCGGCGCCCGAGCTGGGGGACGCGGTACGGATCGAGGGCGAACCCGCCCGGTTCGCGCAGGACGGGCAGACCGTCTACCGCTGGGCCACGACGCGGCTTCCCGGCATCGCGCGGCAGGTGTGCGAGCGCGGCGGGGTCCGACCGGAGGAGCTGGCCGCCGTGGTGCTGCACCAGGCGAACCTGCGCATCGTCGAGCCCGTCGCCCGAAGGCTCGGCGCGGTCAACGCGATCGTCGCGCGGGACGTGGTGGAGTCGGGGAACACCTCGGCCGCCAGCGTGCCGCTCGCCCTGTCGAAGCTGCTCGAACGGGGTGAGGTGGCGAAGGGCGCGCCGATGTTGTTGTTCGGTTTCGGCGGGAACCTGTCGTACGCGGGCATGATCGTACGCTGCCCGTGACGCCGGGCGCTGCCCGGTCCGTACGGTGCGTACGGTAGGGGCATGCGGATCGGGGTTCTGGGGCCGCTCCAGGTGGCTGGGGCCGAGATCGGCGGCGCCCGCGTACGCGCCCTGTTCGTGCGGCTGGCGCTCGACCCCGGCCGGGTGGTGACGGCCGACCGGCTGATCGACGACCTGTGGCCCGGCGAGCCGCCCGCGCATCCGACGGCCGCGTTGCAGTCCCTGGTGTCGCGGGCCCGCCGGGAGGCCCCCGGGCTGATCTCCTCCCACCCCGCGGGCTACCTGCTGGACGTGCCGCCCGCCGAGGTGGACTCGTGGGCGTTCGAGCGGCTGGTACGGGCCGGTGACCCGCGCGGCGCTCTGGCGCTCTGGCGCGGGCCCGCGCTGGCGGACGCGGCCGGTCTTCAGTTCGCCGCCGCGCCCGCGGCCCGGCTGGAGGAACTGCGCCTCACGGCCCTCGCCACCGCGATCGCCGCCGACCTGGCGGCCGAGCAAGGGGGCGTGTCAGGGGACGAGGGCGGCGGGCCGGGGCTGGTGGCCGAGTTGGAGGGGCTGGTCGCGGCGCATCGGCTGCGGGAGCCGTTCCATGCCCTGCTCATGCGGGCGCTGGTGGCGCGTGGGCGGCGGGGCGAGGCGCTGGAGGTCTTCGAGCGCATCAGGGCCGATCTCGCCGCGGAACTGGGCGTCGATCCCGGCCCCGAGCTGCGCGAAGCCCATCTGGCGGCGGTGCGGGAGCCCGCTCCCGCGCCGCGGGGCAACCTGCCCGCCCGGCTCACGAGCTTCGTCGGCCGTTCCGGCGACGTCGCAAGGCTCCGGGAGCTGCTGGGCGGCCAGGACGCGCGGCTGGTCACGCTCGTCGGCCCCGGCGGCGTGGGCAAGACCCGCCTGGCCCTGGAGGCGGCGTCGGCGCTCGACGTGCCGGACGGAGTGTGGCTGGTCGAGCTGGCCTCCGCCGCCGGGGTGCGGGCGGCCGTCGAGAGCGTGCTGAGAACGACCGACGTGGTACGTGCGCTGCGCGGCACCTCGCCCCTCATCGTCCTGGACAACTGCGAGCACGTCGTCGAGGAGGCCGCCGTGGTCGCGCGGTGGCTGCTGTCGGAGGTCTCCGGGCTGCGCGTCCTGGCCACCAGCAGGGAGCCGCTCGACGTCCCCGGCGAGACGCTGCACCCGGTGCGGCCGCTGCCCGAGGCCGTCGAGCTGCTCAGGGAGCGGGCCGCGGCGGCCAGGCCGGGGCTTGGGCTGGGCGAGGCGGACGCGGCGCGCATCTGCCGCGAGCTCGACGGCATCCCGCTGGCGATCGAGCTGGCCGCCGCCCGGCTGCGTACGATGCCGGTGTCCGTACTGGTCCGGCAGCTCGGCGACCGGCTGGCCTTCCGCGGGGGCCGTACGTCGGAGCCGCGTCACCGCACGCTGCGCGACGTCATCGACTGGAGCTGGAACCTGTTGTCGGCGCGCGAGCGCGAGCTGCTGCGCGGGCTGACGGTCTTCTCCGGCGGCGCGACGTACGAGGCCGTCGCGGAGATCTGCGGCGGCGACCCTGACGATCTCGCCTCGCTCGTGGACAAGTCGCTCATCTCCGTCTCCGGCGACCGCTACGTGATGCTGGCCACCATCAGGCAGTACGCCGCCGCCGACCTGCCCGCCCTCAGGCAGGCCCACGCCGGCTACTACACGCGGCTGGCCGAGACCGCCGAGCCCCACCTGCGTACGGGCGAGCAGCTCGCGTGGCTGGAGGTGCTGGACGCCGAGCAGGACAACCTCGACGCCGCCCTGCGTCACTCCGACGACCCGCTCAGGCTGGTGCTGCCCCGGTTCTGGCCGTGGATCATGCGCGGGCGGCGGCGGGAGATGAGCGAGCAGGCGGCGGCCGTGTTGCGCCGTACCGGCGAGGTGCCCCCGCCGGGCCGCGAGCTGGCGCACGGGCTGTGCCGGGTGCTCACGGGCGGCGAGCCGTCCCCGGCCGTGCTCGACTCCGACCATCCGGCCGCGCTCAACTTCTGGGCCATGAGCGGCGCGCAACGCCCGCCCGGCGACGTCGTCGAGCTCACCGAGCACACCGTCGAACGCCTGCGCGACTCCCCCGACCCGTGGACGCGCTCGGCCGCGCTGCTGGTCGGCGGCATCGTCCGGTTCGAGTACGGCGCGGTGGCCGGTGCCGAGGACCTGCTCGGCCCGGCGCTCGACGGGTTCCGCCGCACCGGCGACCGCTGGGGCCAGTGGGCCACGCTCTACTGGCTCTCGCTGGTCGCCGAGAACCGGGGCGACTTCGCCGCCGCGCTCGCCCTGGCCGAGGAGCCCGGACGCCTGGCCGCCGAGTTGTCGGGGCTGGACGCGCCGCTCGGCCCGATGACGTTCCTGCTGCGGCTGGGCCAGCTCAGGGCGCGGGCGGGCGACCACGAGGGGGCCGCGGCCACGCTGGAGGAGGCGTGGTCGTCGGCGCTGCGGGCCGACGACGCCGTGACCCAGGCCAGGGTCCTGCACGCCCGTGCCGAGCTGGCCCGGCGTACCGGCGACAGGGCGGGGGCGGCCCGGCTGCTCGACCGGGCGCTGTCGCTCGGCAGCGGGGAGGGGCCCGTGCAGTTCAGGGCGTTCATGCACGTCGAGCTGGCCCGTGTGGCGGAGCCGGGGCCGCCGCTGCGCGCGGCACTGGAGCTGATGGAGACCTGCGGTGACCGGACGGCCCGCGCGACCGTGCTCGAAGGCGTGGCCGAGCACCTGCGGCCCCGGGCGGCGGCCGAACTGCTCGGCGCGGCCCGCGCGCTGCGCGGCGTCGGCGACTCCGCCGATCCCCTGCTGGCCGCGCTGGACGGGCGGTGCCGGTCCGCGCTCGGCCCGGACGCCTTCCACGACGCCCTGACCAGGGGAGCCGCGCTGCCGTCCCCGGAGCGACACGCGCTCGGACTGCTCGCCTGAGAGCGTCCTGCGCACGGCATCCCGTCACCGCACGTAAGGTCGGGGAAGGGGCCGCGGAACCGACGACGAAACCCCTGGTTCGCGGCAGTCCGGATGAGCACAGAACACCTTCCGGTTTCGCGGCGGATACGCCAGGGTTGTGGCAACTTTCACCGCAATGTGAGGAGATCTGTGGCCAATCCAAGTGTGGTCGACACCCGGGGCAGTGACTTCGCCCGACTAGCCCGCCGAATCTCGGACGCCGGTCTCCTCGACCGGCGTCCCGTTTATTACGCGGTGCGGCTCAGCATCGTCGTCGTCGCGTACCTCGGTTGCTGGGCGCTGTTCGCCTGGGTGGGCGACTCGTGGTGGCAACTCCTCGTCGCGGTGGCGCTGGCCGTGGTCTTCGCGCAGATCGGCTTCGTCTCCCACGACCTGGGCCACCGGCAGGTGTTCAGGACGCGGCGGCCGAGCGACGTGACCGGGCTGCTTTTGGGCAACCTCGGCATCGGCCTGGGCTGGGGATGGTGGACCAGCAAGCACAACCGCCACCACGCCAACCCCAACCACGAGGACCACGACCCCGACGTCTCGCCCGCGGTCATCGTCTGGTCGACCGACCAGGTGGCGCGCAGCAGCGGCCTGCCCCGCTTCCTCGCCAGGCACCAGGCGTTCTGGTTCTTCCCGCTGCTCACCCTGGAGGCCTGGCACCTGCACGTGGCCAGCTTCAAGGCGCTGCTCGCGCCCGCGACCAAGCGGCCGTGGATGGAGCTGGTGCTGCTGACCGGGCACGTCGTGCTCTACTTCGGCGCGGTCTTCACCGTGCTGCCGTTCGGCAAGGCCCTGGTGTTCCTGATCGTCCATCAGGGGCTGTTCGGCCTCTACCTGGGGTCGACGTTCGCGCCCAACCACAAGGGCATGCCCGTCCTGACCAAGAACGACAAGCTGGACTTCCTCCGCAAGCAGGTGCTGACCTCCCGCAACGTCAGAGGCGGCCTGTTCACCGACGTGGCGCTCGGCCAGCTCAACTACCAGATCGAGCACCACCTGTTCCCGAACATGCCCGCGCCCAACCTGCGCAAGGCGCAGCCCATCGTCGAGCGTTACTGCGCCGAGGTCGGCGTCAGCTACCTGCAGACCGGGCTCTTCGACTCCTACGGCCAGGCCCTGCGCCACCTGCACGAGGTGGGCGCGGCGCTGCGCCGCTGAGCCTCACCCCTCTTCCTTGACCCGTCTCTCCAGATCGGCACGGCGCCGTTCGAGCTCGGCGATCAGCTCGGACTGCTCGTCGGCCTGGGCGATCATGGCCGCGATCTCGATCTGGTCGGTCGCGCCCATGTCGCCCACCTGGTCGCGCACCTCCTGGTTCTCCGCCTTCAGCCGGTCCAGGTCCGCTTCGACCTGCCGGAGCTCATCCTTTGTACTCATCCCGACCAACTACCCCATCAGCCGCGTGACCATACAGAATGGAGCACATGCGCAGGTTGTCGGCGAGCACCACGGTGTCACTCGTGGTGGTCGCCGTGGTGCTGGCCGGCACGCTGGTCGCCGCGTTCACCAGTGGCCGGACCCCCAACGTGCTCGACGTGGTGCTGCCGGTCGTCTCGTGCGGCGCGCTGATGTTGCGGCGGCGCCTCCCGGTCGCGTCGCTGATCGTGGTCGTCGTGTCGGTGTCGGTCTACTACCCGTTCGCCCGGCTTGACGGGCCCCTGATCGTCCTGGTGTTGGTGGCCCTCTACACCGCCGCGGACCAGGGCAGGCTGGTCGCCGCCATCGCGACCGGGGCCGCGGTGTTGCTTGCCATGGGATTCGGCGAGGCCCGCGGGGTCCGGCACGTGGACGACAGCATGTTCGGCGCGATCACCGGCTGGGTGGTGGCGGCGATCGCGTTCGGCGGGGTCACCAGGAACCGGCGGGCGTACCTGCTGGAGGCGCAGCAGCGCGCACTGGACGCCGAGCACTCCAAGGAGGAGGAAGCCAGGCGGCGCGAGAGCGAGGAGCGGCTGCGCATCGCCAGGGAGCTGCACGACGTGCTCGGGCACAACATCTCCATGATCAACGTGCAGGCGTCGGCCGCGCTGCACGGGCTCGCCAAGCGTCCGGAGAAGGCCGAGGCCGCGCTGCGGACGATCAAGGAGACCAGCAAGGAGACGCTGCGCGAGCTGCGTACCACGCTCGGCGTGCTGCGCCAGGTGGACGAGGACGCGCCGACCGCGCCCGCGGGCAGCCTGGCGCGGATGCCGGAGCTGGTGGCGACGTCGGGGCTGGAGGTGGCCACCGACCTGTCCGGGCCGCTCGACGCCCTGCCGACCGAGGTCGACCTGGCCGCCGCCCGCATCATCAGGGAGTCGCTGACGAACGTCGCCCGCCATTCCGGTACGAAGAAGGCCAGGCTCACGGTCAGCAACTCATCCGGAAATATCATGATCCGGGTTGATGATGACGGCCCGGGCGCCACGTACACCGATGGCAGCGGTTTCGGCCTCCAGGGCATGCGCGAGCGCGCCACCGCGCTCGGCGGCGACCTGGAGGCGGGCCCGCGCCCCGAGGGCGGCTTCCGCGTCGTCGCCCGCCTGCCACTGAACGGAGCACGATGATCCGCGTACTGCTCGCCGACGACCAGACCCTGGTACGAGCCGGGTTCCGGTCGATCCTCTCCGACGAGGACGACATCGAGGTCGTCGGCGAGGCCGCCACCGGCGCGGCGGCCGTGGCTGGAGCCCACGAGCACCGGCCCGACGTCGTGCTCATGGATATCCGCATGCCCGAGCTCGACGGCCTGGAGGCCACCCGGCGCATCGCGGGCGACCCGCGGCTCGACGGCGTCAAGGTCATCATCCTGACCACCTTCGACCTCGACGACTACGTCTACGGCGCGCTGCGCGCCGGCGCGGGCGGGTTCCTGGTCAAGGACACCGAGCCGGCCGAGCTGATCCACGCGGTCCGGGTCGTGTCCAGGGGCGACGCGCTGATCTCGCCCTCGGTGACGCGGCGGCTGATCGCGGAGTTCGCCGGCCGGGTCAAGCGTCCGGAGCCGGGCCCCGAGCTCAACGCGCTCACCGAACGCGAACGCGAGGTCATGGGCCTGGTGGCGGCCGGGCTGTCCAACGACGAGATCGCCGCCCGGCTCGTGCTCAGCCCCGCCACGGCGAAGACGCACGTCAGCCGCATCATGACCAAGCTCGGCGTGCGCGACAGGGCCCAGCTCGTGATCATCGCCTACGAGGCCGGGATGATCACACCGGGCTGGCTTACATCCTGAGTCGTACGACTTTAGTGATCTTCGGCCCGGGGTTGTACGCCGGATTGCAGACCGGAGCATGACGCGGCGGAGCAGCCCGTAACGCCAAGCTTTCGGCATGGACACCGTCGACCTCGCCCGGCTGCAGTTCGCGCTCACCGCGGGCGCGCACTTCCTCTTCGTCGCGCTGACGCTCGGCCTGGCGACGCTGGTGGCCGCCGTCCAGACGTGGGCCACGTTCAGCGGCAACCCCGTCCACCTGCGGATGACGAGGTTCTGGGGCCAGCTCTACATCATCAACTACGCGATGGGCATCGTCACCGGGCTGGTCATGGAGTTCCAGCTCGGCCTGTCGTGGAGCGGCCTGACGGAGTACGCGGGCAACGTCTTCGGCGCCTCGCTGGCCATCGAGACGCTGGTGGCCTTCTTCGTCGAGTCCACGTTCCTGGGCCTGTGGATCTTCGGCTGGAACCGGCTCAACCGCTGGGCCCACCTGGCGCTGATCTGGGTCGTCACGCTGACCGCCTACGCCTCGGCGTTCTGGATCATGATCTCCAACGGCTTCCTGCAGAACCCGGTCGGCTACGCCCTCGACGGCGACACGCTGCGGCTCACCGACTTCGGGGCGCTGGTCGCCAACCCGGCCGCGCTGGTCGCGTTCGGCCACGTCCTGGGCGGCGCGCTGATCGTCGGCGGGTTCTTCATGGCCGGGGTGAGCGCCTACCACCTGCGCCGGCGCACGGCCGAACACGACCTGTTCAGGAAGTCGTTGCGCATCGGCGTCGGCCTCGCGCTGCCGGCCACGTTCGTCACGGTGACGTTCGGCGGGCTCGGGTTCGCGACGCTGCAACCGTCCAAGGCGGCGGCCTGGAGCGGCGGCGCCGAGCGGCTGGCCGCCGTACAGGCGGAGATGACGGCCGCGTACGGGCCGGGCGACTACCTGCCTCCGGCCGGCTGGGTGCAGGCGGCCGGGATCACGATGATGATCCTCTGGGTGGTGATGACGATCGTGGCGGGGCTGAGCCTGCTGCTGATGCTCTTCCGGCCGGTCGTACGTGGGTTCCGGGCGTGGCACTGGCTGCTGACGCTGATGATCCCCGTGCCGTTCGTCACCATGCTCGCCGGGTGGACCTTCCGCGAGCTGGGGCGCCAGCCCTGGGTGGTCTACGGGCTGCTGCGGACGTCCGAGGCCATGTCGCCGGTGACTGCGGGCCAGATGCGGTTGTCGGTGACGGCGTTCGTCTCGGTGTTCGCGGTGCTGATCGGGGTCAACTACTGGCTGCTGGCCAGGGCGGCCAGACGCGGGCCGGGCGCGGTGGCGCTCGGCGACAGCCCGGTCGAGACCCCCGCCCCCGCCGTCCCCGCCTTCTGAGGAACGATCATGGAAATCTTCGTCCTGGCCTTCTTCGCGCTCGGCTACCTCGTGCTGGGCGGGGCCGACATCGGGGTCGGCATGGCCCTGCCCTACCTCGGGCGTTCGGCGGGCGAGCGGCGCGAGGTGATCGCCGCGATCGCGCCCTTCTTCCTCGGCAACGAGGTGTGGCTGGTGGCCTCGGCCGGGGTGCTCGCGGGGCTCTTCCCCGACCTGGAGGGGCGGCTGCTGAGTGGGAACTACGTGGTGGTCGTCGCGCTGCTGCTGTCGTGGGTGGTCAGGGACATGGGCCTGTGGTTACGGGGGCGGGTGCCCGGTGTGCGGTGGCAGACGTTCTGGGACGGCGCGACCGTGGCCGGGAGCTGGGGTCTGGCGCTGAGCTGGGGGTTGCTGCTCGGCGAGGTGCTGCTCGGCATCGAGGGGCCGCTCGTGTCGCTGGCCGCGCTGGCGGTGGCGGCGCTGTTCGCGGTGCACGGGCTGGCGTTCGCGGCGCTGCGGCTGCGCGGGCCGTTGCGGGAGCGGGCCGCGGTGTTGTCCGGCGGAGCGGGCGAGGGCCGCACCTACGCGCTGACGGCCGGCGCGCTGCTGGTGGTCGGGGTGCTGGCCGGGATCCGGCTGCCGCTGGAGCCGGGGTCGTCGGGGGCGGTGCTGGTGCCGGTGATCCTCGTCCTGATCCCGCTGCTGGTGGCCTCGCAGGGGTGGGTGTGGTGGACGTTCAGGCACCGGGTGACCGGCCCGTCGTACCTGTGACAGGGCGGGCGCCCGGGCCGGGCACCCGCCCTGTCACGGACGGCGGCTCAGAACAGCGGAGCCCCGTCGCGGGTCAGCTTCCAGTTGGCGGAGGCGAAGTCGGCGGGGTTGATCGTGCCCTTGGCGGTGGCGTACTCGATCAGCGCCTGACGGATCTCCACCTGCGCGTTGTACAACACGGGAGCGTTGGTGACGTGCGGGAAGCCACCGCCGCCCGACTGGCGGTAGTTGTTGATCGCGACCACGAACTCCTTGCCGGCCGGGATCGGCGCGCCCTCGAAGGTGAGGTTGGCGATGCGCTGCCCGGCGGGCTTGGCCACGTCGATGTCGTACGACACGCCCGAGAGCTGGTCGTAGTTGTAGTCCGGGGTGTTGGCGGCGTTCGTCAGCTTGGTGACGTCCACCGGGTCGCCCGGGTTGAGCTGGTTGAAGTACCGGGCCGAGTACTCCAGATAGTCCTTGATCTGGGCGCCGGTCAGCTTGATCGCCAGCAGCGTGTTGTCGTAGACGTAGAGCCCCGCCACGTCCCTGACGCGCACGTCACCGGCGGGGAAGACCGCGGTGCGGCTGAACGGCGCGGCGATGGACAACACCGGCAGCGTGTTGTCCGGCAGGGCCGCCTTCACGGTCTCGGTCTGCACCTGCTGGATGTAGTCGAGGATCGGCGTGTCCTTGTACGGCGACTCGGCCGCCGACAGCTCCTCGGCCGACTTGGCGACGACCTTGTTGACGTAGCCGATCGTGGTGTCGTGCTGCGGCTTGAGCAGCGAGACGATCTTCGGGTCCTCCGTGACCGTGTTGGTGTTGAGGGTGGCGGAGGTCTTCCCGGTCACGACCCACTTGCCGCGCTGCTTGGTGAGGGTGAAGTCGAGCCGCGACAGGCGCTGGCCCCACTTGCCCGGCTCGGTGAGCAGCACCTGCTGCCCGGTGACCTTGTTGGTCACAAAGCGCTGGGCGACCTCGTTGTGCGCGTGGCCGAACAGCACGGCGTCGATGCCCGGCACCTGCTCGGCGACCAGCGCCGAGGCGTTCTCCACCGGCAGGTCGGTGCCGTAGGAGGACATGCCGCTGTCGCCCGCGTGCGCGGTCACCACGACCACGTCCGCGCCGAGGCCGCGGATGACCGGCACCCACTTTCTGGCCGACTCGACCAGGTCGGTGAAGCGCAGCTTGCCCTCGACGTTCGCCTTGTCCCAGATGGCCACACCCGGGTTGGTCAGGCCGAGCACGCCGACCTTGATCGGCTTGTCGCCCTTGACCTTCATCGTCTTGATCACGAACGGCTCGTACGCCGGCAGCCCGCTCTTGGCCTGCACCGCGTTCGCGCCCAGCACCGGCGCCCGCATCTGCTTGATCCAGGTGGCCAGCAGCGGCAGACCGTAGTTGAACTCGTGGTTCCCCAGGGTGACGGCGTCGTAGCCGATGGCGTTCATGGCCTTGGCCATCGGGTGGGTCCGGCCGGTCTCGGTGATCGGCTCGACCTTGGCGTAGTAGTACGCCAGCGGCGTACCCTGGATGGTGTCACCCGAGTCGAACAGCAGCGTGTGGTCCGCCCCGCGCTCGGCCCTGACCTTGTTGACCAGCGACGACACCTGCGCCAGGCCGATGGTGTTGCCCTGCTTGTCGGAGTAGGCGGCGTCCTTGAAGTAGTCCCAGTTGAGGGCGTTGCTGTGGATGTCCGACGTCCCCATCACGGTGACGGTGACGCTCTTGTCCCCGTTCGCGTGGGCGGGCAGCGCCACCAGGGCCAGCCCGGTCAGCGCCGCGGCCCCGGAGACGGCGAGCTTCTTGGTCTGCATGTGCCTGGAGGGTAACCAGGACAAATTACTCGTTGGTTACGAAATCGCGGATCAGGGCTGTCACCTCCGCGGGACGTTCGTGCAACACCACGTGGCCGCTGTCCAGCTCGGCGTACCGGCTGCCGGGCAGCGCGGCGTGCAGGGCGCGGGCGTGCTCGACCGGGACGAGGTGGTCCTGCGTGCAGCCGATGACCAGTGTGGGCGCGGTGATCGCGGGCAGCAGGTCCCGGATGTCGGTCCTGAGGTCCAGCTCGATCTGGCGTACGGTGCCGGGCGGCGGGTCGCCGGCCAGCATCGCCTTCAGGCCGTCCTCGCCCAGGCCGCTCACGAAGGCCGGGCTGAAACCGACCAGCGGGCCGTACGCCGCGTAGCTCTCGGGGTCGGTGGCCGCCAGGCGCGCCCAGGTGTGCAGGCCGAGCCGGAGGCGGGGGTCGCCGATGTGCGTCCAGCCCGCGATCAGCACCAGCCGCCTGACCAGCTCGGGATACCGGGCCGCGAGCCCGGCCGCCACCACGGCCCCCAGCGAGAAGCCGACGAGGTCGGACGGGCCGTCTTCGGGGAAGGTCGCCGCGACCTGTTCGATCAGCAGGTCGAGCGTGAGGTCGCCACCGGGGTCGGCGGTCTCGCCACTGCCCGCGTAGTCGGGGGTGATCACCGTGCGGATGTCGGCGAGGTTCGGGACGAGGTGGGCGTAGTTGGTGGCGGCGTCGCCGCCGGTGCCGTGCACCATGACCAGGCCGGGGCCGCCGCCTGCCCGGTTGAAGTGCACGTGACCGCCGTCGTGGATGACCGAGGGCATGATCTGTCTCCTAGAGGTTTCCGCCGCCGGTGGCGTCGAGGGTGGTGCCGGTGATGAAGCTCGCCTCGGGCGAGGCGGCGAACGCGACCACGTTCGCGATCTCCTCGGGCAGGCCGATCCGGTTGAGCGCGTGCCTGCTCGCCGCGTACGCGAGGGCCTCGGGGTTCCCCCGCAGCCAGCCCGCGTTGACGTCGGTGTCGATGATGCCGGGCGCGACGTTGTTGACCGTGATGCCGCGCGGGCCCAGCTCCTTGGCCAGGGCCAGCGTGAACACCTGCACCGCGCCCTTGGTCATCGAGTACGCGATGGCCTCGGGGAAGGCGATGCGGGCCACGCCGGAGGTGATGTTGACGATCCGGCCGCCGTCCGGGATGAGCGGCAACACCTGCCGGGTGAGGAAGAACAGGCCCTTGACGTTGACCGCGAACAGCCGGTCGTAGCCCTCCTCCGTCTCCTGCACGAGGGGCTTGGACGTGCCGATGCCCGCGTTGTTGACCAGCACGTCGAGCACGTCCGTCTCGTCGGCCACCCGCTCGGCGAGCCGGGCGACGTCCTCGGGCACCCCCAGGTCCGCCCGTACGGCGACCGCGTTCGCCCCGATCAGCCTCACGACCTCCTCGGCCGCCGCCGAGTCCCTGGCGTAGTTGACGATCACGCGGAACCCGTCCTTGGCGAGGCGCAGCGCGATGGCGCGGCCGATCCCCCTGCCGGCACCCGTGACCAGGGCAGTCTTCATCGCTCGAACCCTTTCTTTAGCGATCGATACAGAAACAATAACATAGCGATCGCTATAGAATGTGGACATGGCCAGGCAACGAGCTTTCGACAGGGACACCGCACTGGAGAGCGCGCTGCGCGCGTTCTGGCGGCACGGCTACGAGGCGACCTCGATCGCCGAGCTGACCGCCGCCATGGGCATCAAACCCCCCAGCCTGTACGCGGCCTTCGGCGACAAACGGCGGCTGTTCGAGGAGGCGGTGCGGCGCTACCAGCAGACCTACGGCGCCTTCACCACCAGGGCGCTGGCCGAGGAGCCCACTGGCCGGCAGGCCATCGAGCGCGTGCTGCGCGAGTCCGCGGCCGAGTACGCGGACGCGGGCCACCCGCCCGGCTGCCTGATCATCAGCGCGGCGGTGAACTGCGGGCCAGAGTCCGCCGAGGTGGAGGAGCTGCTGCGCGGGTTCAGGGAGGAGGCCAAGGCGGCGCTGCGGGGACGGATCGACGACGACGTCGCGGCCGGCCGCCTGGCCCCCGGCACCGACACGGGAGCCCTGGCCACCTACTTCGCCTCGGTGATCCAGGGCATGTCCACGCAGTCACGCGACGGCGCCCCCTACGCCGACCTGCTGAGCGTCGCCGAGCTCGCCATGTCGGCCTACCCGCCCCCGGCCCGCTGAGCCTTCACTGCGACATGACCGAGGCGTCCTCCGGGGGCAGCTCGGGAGGGGAGGCGCGCAGCCAGCGGCAACCGTGCGGATCCAGCGCGAGCTTGACCGTGCCGTCGGCCGACACCTTCAGCGTGCCGTCCACCAGCAGGTCCGTGAGGTCGCAGTGCTCCAGGCCGTCCAGTCGCAGCTCGACGTCCCTGGCCGTGTCGCACAGGTTGTGGGCGACCACGACCGTCGCGCCGTCGGCGTCGCAGCGGTGCACGAAGATCGCGTCGTCGCCGGCGTCCAGCACGGTGTACTGCCCCCACGCCAGCTCAGGGCACTCGCGATACCGCTCGATGAGCAACTGGAACCAGCGCAGCAGCGAGTCGGTGTCCCGTCGCTGGTCGGCCACGTTCACCCGGTCGGGCGCGAAGGAGCCCTCCGGGACCTCGCGGACCGTGTCGGGAGACTGGCTGAAGCCGCCGTCCTCGGACCACTGCATGGGGATGCGGACCGCCAGCCGCCCCTCCTCGTCGAGGTTCTCCCCCATGCCGATCTCCTCGCCGTAGAAGATCACGGGGGTGCCGGGGAGGGAGAACAGCAGGCTGTAGGCCATCTTGACGCGCCGCAGGTCCCCGCCGAGCATCGTCGGCAACCTCCGGCGCAGGCCGCGGCCGAAGATCTGCATGTCCTTACGGGGGCCGAACGCCTCGAAGATCTCCTGGCGCTCCTCCTCGGTGAGCTTGTCGAGGGTCAGCTCGTCGTGGTTGCGCAGGAACATCGCCCACTGGCAGTCCTTGGGAGCACGGGGACGATCCTTCAAGGCGTTCATCAGGGGACGGGCGCTGTTGCGGGCCAGGGAGAGCCAGCTGTTCTGCATGCCGATGAAGTCGAAGCACATGGTGAGCTGGTCACCGAGCCCCTCACCGAAGAACCGCAATAAGTCCCGGTACGGGAGGTTGACCTCGCCCAGCAGGATCGAGCCGCCCTTGCGCCTGGTCATGAACGCCCGCAGGTCCGCCAGGAACTCGTGCGGATCGGCCAGCTCGGGGTCGACGTTCTCGATGAGGAACGGGACGGCGTCCACGCGGAAGCCCGCCAGCCCGAGCTCCATCCAGAAGCCGAGGATGCGGGTGATCTCGTCCCTGACCTCGGGGTTGCCGACGTTCAGGTCCGGCTGGTGGCGGTAGAAGCTGTGCAGGTAGTACTGGCCGCTGCCCTTGTCGTACTGCCAGACGGAGTTCTCCTTGTCGGGGAAGACCACCTGCTCGGGGTCGTCGGGCTCCGGCTTGTCGGACCAGACGTACCAGTCGCGCATCGGCGAGTCCTTGCTCCTGCGCGACTCCTTGAACCATGGGTGCCGGTCGGAGGTGTGGTTGACGACCAGGTCCGCGATCACCCGCAGGCCCCTGTCGTGGGCGGTCCGCATGAACTCCACGAAGTCGCCCAAGGTCCCCAGGCGGGGGTCGATGCTGTAGAAGTCGGTGATGTCGTACCCGTCGTCCCGGTTGGGGGTGGGGAAGAACGGCATCAACCACAGGCAGGTCACGCCGAGCCCCGCCAGATAGTCGATCTGCTGGGTCAAACCGCGGAAGTCGCCCACGCCGTCGCCGTTACCGTCCTTGAACGTCTCGACGTCCAAGCAGTACACGACGGCATTTTTCCACCACAGGTCAGAGGTGTACGTCAGTCGCATGGCGGCCGTGCTACCCAGCTAAACGAGACAAATGCCCTTTTAATCGCCAAGCGCGGGCGTCGGGCGCGGACGGCAGGCTCGGGCAACACCGGGCCGCCGAGCGCGTGCTCGTACGCACAATAGTTCGCTAGCCGAACTGTTTATGCTAAACTGATCTTATGGCCAAGCACGAGGAGCAGTTGGGAGTCGTCCCCGCCCTGGTGCGGTCGACCTTCCTGGTCAACGCCGTCTACGCCGAGTCCGCCCGCGAGTACGGGCTGACCTCCCAGCAGGGCCAGCTCCTGTGCGTGCTGATGGCGCAGCCGTACGGGATGAGCGAGCTGGGCGCGATGTTGCGCCTGGCCAAGTCCAGCCTCACCGAGCTGGTCGACCGTACCGCGCAGCGCGGCATGGTGCGCCGCGAGCCCAACCCCAAGGACCGTCGCGCGGTCCAGGTCAAGCTGACCGAGCAGGGCGCCAAGCTCGCCGACGAGTTCTACACCGAGACCTGCCGGCGCATCGACGAGCTGCCCTCGGGGCTGGACGAGACCGAACGCGCCACCCTCGCCGACCTGCTCTCCCGCCTGGTACGCGACAACAACGCCCCGACGGTCTTCATCGAACGCAACGACGCCCCCTGACCGAGGCGCCCAGGCGCTCAGAGGAGGGTGCCGCCGGTCACCTCGAACCTGGTCAGCGCCTCGTCGATCCTGCTCAGGGTGTCCGGGTGGAGGACGAGGTCGGCGGCTGCCAGGTTCTCCTCGATGTGGGCAGGCGTGCGACTGCCCGGGATCGCGACCACGTGCTCGTCCTGGTGCAGGAGCCAGGACAGGGCCAGTTGGGCGGGGCTGATGCCGAGGTTCGTGGCCAGGGTGCGGATCGGGGCGTAGCGGTCGTTGTTGCTCGCCAGGTTGTCCGCCGAGAACCGGGGCGCGTTGTGGCGGAAGTCGCCTTCGTCCAGCCGCTGCACCGTACCGGTGAGGAAGCCGTTGCCGAGGGGGCTCCAGGCGACCAGGCCGACACCCAGTTCGCGGGCCGTGGCCAGCAGTTCGGGGTCCACCGGGCGCCACATCGACCACTCGTTCTGCACGGCCGTCACGGGATGCACGGCGTGGGCGGCCCTGAGCTGGTCCGCCGTGACGTTCGACAGGCCGATGTGCCTGACCAGGCCGTCGCGCACGAGGTCCGCCATCGCGCCGGCCGTCTCCTCCAGCGGGACGCCCGGGTCCGGGTAGTGCAGGTAGTACAGGTCGATCACGTCGGTGTCCAGGTTGCGCAGGCTGCGCTCGGCGTAGCGGCGGACCAGGCGGGGGTCGGCGTTCACGCGGAGTTCGTTGAAGGCGTAGCCGACCGGGTACGACCGGCTCGGCTCGCCGTCCGGGATCGCCAGGCCGAACTTGGTGGCCACCACGACCTCGTCCCGGCGGCCCTTCAGGGCGCGGCCGACCAGGCGTTCGTTGTGGCCGTCCGGGCCGTAGGCGTCGCTGGTGTCGATGTGGGTGGCGCCGCCGTCCAGTGCCGCCTGCAACGCCGTCTGCGCACGGGTGTCGTCGATGTCGCCGTACACACCGGGAGAGAGCACCATCGCGCCGAAACCGAGGGCGGGGACCTGCAGTGTTCCGAGCTCACGTGTCTTCATGCCGGAGATCGTGCCGCCCGGGGGCGGCCGGCGTCCAAGACCCTTTGCTATAACCAACGGTTATGGACGTGCACCTGCGGGAGCTCCGCTACTTCGTCGCGGTGGCCGAGGAGCTGAACGTGACGCGCGCCGCCGAGCGGCTCTTCGTCTCGCAGCCCGCCCTGTCCAAGCAGCTCAGGGTGCTGGAGCGACAGCTCGGGTTCGCCCTGCTGGAACGCGTGCCCAGCGGCGTGACGCTGACCCGGCAGGGCGAGGCGCTGCTGCCCGTGGCGCGGGAACTGCTCGAACGCTGGGCCGCCGGAGTGGAGACGGCGCGCGCCGCCGCCCCCACGGGGACTCTGATCATCGGGATGCAGACGGCCGTCGGCAGGGGGTTGCAGCAGGAGGCGTTGCGGCTGTTCCGCCGGGCCCTGCCGGGGTGGGAGGTCTCGCTCCGGCTCGTGGGCTGGGACGACCCCAGCGGCGGCCTCGCCGACGGGTCCTCCGACGTGGCGTTCATCTGGCTGCCCGTGCCGCCGGGGCTGGAGACGTACGTGCTGGTCACCGAGGGGCGGGGGGTGGCGATGCCGGCCGACCACCGGTTGGCCGAGCTGGCCGAGGTCCCGTTCGCCGAGCTGCGGGACGAACCGTTCATCGCGCTGCCCCCGGCCGCCGGCCCGCTGCGCGACTTCTGGCTCGCCCGGGACGCGCGGGACGACGATCCGGTCGTCGGCGTCACGGCGAACACGCCGGAGGAGGTGTTCGAGGCGGTGATCAGCGGGCTGGGCGTCGTGCTGGTGGCCGAGGGGAACGCGACGCTCTACAAGCGGCCGGGCATGGTCTATCGCCCGGTGGCCGGCCTCCCCCCGGGACAACTCGCCATCGCCTGGCGCCGGGGAGACGCCCGCCCCCAGGTCACCGCCTTCGTCGACGCCCTCCGGCAGGCCGCCGCGAGGCCCTGACCCGGCGTACCCGTCCGTGTGGTCAGTCGAGCGGACGCCGGTACCGGATCTCGGTGAGCACGAAACCCCGGCTGTCGTCGTCCTTGACCACCCCGTCGTCGTGCCATCCGGCGGCCTCGTAGAACCGCCGGGCGCGCACGTTGGCGTCCAGGACCCACAGAACGGCCTGCCGGTAACCCGCCCGGCTCAGCGCGGCGACGGCCTCGGCCACGAGGGTTCCCTCCCTGGGCCAGGCCGTACGGGCCAGCCATCGTTCCCATGCGGGCCGGCGGGCGGCCGCGTTCATGCCGTCGAGGTGGTCCTGCGGGACGAGCCCACGGTAGGCGGCCTGCCAGGACCGTACGTGGACCTCGGCGATCGCCCCCGCGTCGGCCGAGGTCGCCTGTCGAATACGCATCTGTACGTCGTACTCGTCAGATGAACCGGCTGTCGAGCCGCCGGAATGCGGAGGAGGGCGGATTTTGTCCCGATTCGATGTTCCGCCGAATTCATCGGCAGGTTCGGGGAAGTCGCCACTAAGGTCTGACCCGACGCACCGGTAACACCAGAAAGGCACCCCCAATGAGCGATCACGCCCTCACCTTCGACCTCATCGACGCCGACAAGGACGGCCGTATCTCCGCCGTCGAACTCGTCCGCCTGATGGAGGTGCTCGGCCAGCCCGTCACCTTGGAAGCCGCACAGGAAGGCGTGCGAAAGCTGGACAAGGACGGCGACGGCCTGATTGACGTGGAGGAGTTCGGCGCGTTCTTCCAGAAATGACAAGAACAAGCTCTTGCTAGGCAAGCTCTTGTCGCCTACGTCACAATGGCGACAGGAGGGACGATGGCCATCAAGAGTGACATCAGCGAAACCCGGCTCCCCGCGGACATCGTGAGAACGCTCAGGGCTGGCATCGGAAAGGTCTCGGCCGAGGTGATCGAGGAGATCCAGACCCGGATCCCCGAGTACGCCAGACCGACGGACGAGATCTACATCAAAGTCGTGAAGAAGGCGGTCGAGGAGGCCATCGACGGCTTCCTCGACCGTATCGAGAACCCGTGCGCCCCCTGGGACCCCGAGCCGTTCCGCATGATCGGCAAGGGCGAGGCGGCCGAGGGCCGCAATCTGGAGCCGCTGCAGGCGGCGATGCGGCTGGGCGCCCGGGTGAGCTGGCGGCGGCTGACGGAGATCGCCAACCCGCTCGGCCTGACCCCGCAGTCCCTGTACGACCTGGGCGAGGCCATCTTCGTCTACCTCGACCAGCTCGCCGACGCCGCCGCCGAGGGCTTCGACGAAGCCAGGGCACACGCGTCCGGCGAGATCGAACGCCGCCGCAACCGCCTGCTCGACCTGCTGCTGAGCCGGCCGCCCGCCGCCCCCGAAGCCATCGCCGACCTCGCCAAGGCCGCCGGATGGCGGTTGCCCAGGACCGTCGCGGGCGTGGCGCTCGACGACCAGCACGGGACGTACCGGGCGCCCGCGCTGCCGCCCGACGTGCTCGGCGGGCTGGAGCGGCCCGCGCCCTGCCTGCTGGTGCCCGATCCGGACGGGCCGGGGCAGGCTCAGCTGCTCGACCACGCGCTGCGCGGGCGGCGTGCCGCGATCGGGCCGGCCGTACCGCTGGCCGCGGCGGCGACGTCCCTGAGGTGGGCGCGCGAGGCGCTGGAGTTGTCGCGGCGCGGCGTGCTGCCGAGCGGGCTGCTGCGCTGCGCCGACCACATGGCCGCGCTCGTGGTGTTCAAGGACGAGGAACTGGTCGGCTCCCTGGCGGAGGTGCGCCTCGCGCCGCTCGCGCACCTGCGGCCCGCCCAGCAGGACCGGCTGGCCGAGACGCTGCTCGCCTGGTTACGGCACGGCCGGGGCGCCGCGGAGGTGGCCGCCCGGCTGCACGTGCACCCGCAGACCGTGCGCTACCGGCTGCGGCAGCTCGAAGAGCTCTACGGCGACCAGCTCACCGATCCCGACATCAGGTTCGAGCTGGAGATCGTGCTCCGCGCCCGCCAGGCCCTCATCGCCGCCCGGCCCTGACCGCCCCCGGCCCGTCCGGCGGAGGGCGGTCAACCCTGATCAGGCGGTGTGCAGGTAGACCTGGCCGAAGACCTCGGACAGGTTCTTGATGTCCGTGGCGACGTCGGTCTCGGGGCTGCTGTAGTCGTAGACGGTGGCCAGCCTCGGGCGTACGGTGCCGAGCTTCTTGAGCTGGTCCCAGGTGGCGTTGGCGGCCCACTTCTCGCCGTACACGCGGTTGACCTGGCCCTGGGCGTCCTGCCAGCGGCTCCACAGGACGACCGTCTCGGCGGCGTCGGCCTGGAGCGGGGCCGCGACGCGGTCGGTGATGGCCTGCGTGGCCTGCTCGGCGGTGAGCGCGGAGCTGCCGGCCGCGGTGAACCCGGCGTCCTCGGCCGCGATCTGCGCGTAGGCGTCCCAGGCGCGGGCGCGGACCTGGATCCACTGGTTGCGCTGGGCCTCCTTGGCGTCGATCTTCCAGGTGGCGTACTCGGTGGTGAGGTGGGCGGTGTCCAGGGTCAGCTGGTCGATCTGGCCGGCGGAAAGCCAGGCGCCGATGCGGGCGGGGTCCAGCAGCGGGTACTTCTTGGTCATCTCGGCCTTGCAGGCGTCGTTGGCGCCGCAGCCGAACAGCGGGACGACCGTGTGCGCGGCCAGCTTCTTGCCGGGCACGAGCTTGCGCAGCGCGGTCGTGGTCTCGGCGACGAACTTGTCCAGCTCCTCGGCCGTGGCGAAGGTCTGGTTGTAGCCGAGCTGCGAGGTGAACCTGATCCCGGCGACGCCGGGCTGCGCGGCCAGGGCGGCGACCTTCTTGGCGGCCTCCTCAAGCTTGCCCGCCTTGTAGTCGTCGGCCAGCTCGGTCTCGATCCACGTACGCAGGCCGGCCTGGACCGCGCTCTTCACGGCCTGGCCCGCCGGGCTCTCGGCGGCGGCGGTCTTGGCGGCGGCCGAGATCTCGTCGGGGTCGATGTAGCACTTCTGGCCGTCCTGGCAGTTGTCCGGCGTGCCGCCGTCCTCGGCGCCGTCCACGTCCGGGGAGCCGACGTCGTGCATCTCGCCGTCACCCTCGGAGTCGGTCGCGCACTCGTTGCCCGCCTCGGTGCAGTCCACCACGATCTCGTGCATCGGGCCCGAGTCGATCATGTTCTTGCCGTCGTTCTCCAGCCAGAACCGGGCGATGTCGGCGGCCTCGTCGGGGGTGGCCAGCCAGCGGCAGACCACGTACGCGGGGGTGTCGCCGGACATCAGGTCGTTGCAGCCCCGTGGATCGTCCTCCGACCAGGCGGGAACTCCGACGCCGAGCAACGACAGGGCCAGTCCGATGACGAAGATCTTCCGCAGTCGCATGACGCCTTTACTCCCAAGGGGGGCGATCGTGGGCAGATAGCACAATATCTGGACGATCAACAACCTTCAATGAGATCCACGGCGATCCTCACGCCGCTCTCGACACGCGGTAGCCGTCCCAGTCGGGCGAAACTGTCGCGGCGCGCAGCCCGGAGCCGGGTCGCGCCGGCCCGCGCACGAGGAGTGGCCGGGGTGCTCACGTGTCCACGTCCACCCAGGTCCAGCCCGATCCGTCGGGGTCCGCCCGCACCACCCTCGTACGGCCCCGCGTCACCCGCACCCAGCCGGGACGCGCCTCGGCCCGCCGCTCCACCGGGGAACTGCAGGGGCGTTTGAATACAGGCACGTTTCCCCCTGAACCGGCGGACGGAAGCGGATCCCGCTCGGCCACCGAAGGGCGGCGGGACGGCCGCCGGTGAACGGCCCTCACGAGACACCTCGCCACCAGCAACACCAGCGAGCCGATCACCCCGCCGCCCACCGTGGGACGCCGGTACGGGGCGACGACGTCGGGCGCGTCGTACGAGTGGGCGGAGCGCGGGACCTCGAAGCCGCCACCCATCCGTCCGAACAGCCCCGCCCCCAGGGGCACGGCGAGCACGGCCACCGCCAGGGTCAGCACCACCAGCATCCACCTGCCGCAATGGACCAGGCGGCCCGCGGACTCCGACAAGGGCGCCCTCACCGCCGGACGTCCCCCGCACGGCCGTGTGTCAGCCACGCCTGGCCTCCTCGCCGTCCACGGGAGCAAATTACGGGAGAAGCCGGCGCGATTCTTGCCAGCAAGCAGCACTTTTCCCGACATTTCCTGTCACCGCCATGACAAATATTGGGACGACAGCACCCCGCGAATGACGGCAGAATGATGCAGATTTGACCGTTTTCGAGGGGACCAGCCCAGTGCACAGCTATCTCCACGATCTTGGGCTGCTCCGCGACCGCAAGTTCGCCCTGCTGCTGTCCGCACGGACCATCTCCGTGCTCGGCAGCGCCTTCGCGCCCGTGGCGCTCGCCTTCGGCGTGCTCGGCCTGCCGGGCGCGGACGCCACGACGTTGTCGGTGGTGCTCACCGCCCAGTCGCTGCCCATGATCGCGTTCATGCTGGTCGGCGGGGTGATCGCGGACCGGCTGCCGCGGCAGCGGGTGATGATGGCCGGCGAGCTGCTCATGGCGCTGGGCTACTTCGCGCTGGCCGCGATGATGTTGTCCGGCTGGACCCCGCTGACCGCCATGGGTGTGGCGGCGGCGGCCACCGGCGTGGGCACCGCGATCATGTTCCCGGCGCTGAGCGGCATCATCCCCGAGGTCGTGCCCGCCGACCGGCTGCAGGCCGGGAACGTGCTGCTCGGGCTGGGCGCGAACGCCTCGCGCGTGGCCGGGGTGGTGCTGAGCGGCGGCACGGTGATGTTGTTCGGCGGCGGGTGGGCCCTGCTGGTCAGCGGCGCGATGTTCGCGCTGGCCGGGGTGCTGATCGCGATGCTGCGCCTGACCTCCGCCGAGCGCGCGCGGGCGGAGCGGCACTCGGTGCTGGCGGACCTGCGCGACGGGTGGCGGGAGTTCAGCTCCCGTCAGTGGCTCTGGGTGGTGGTCGCCCAGTTCTCGGTGCTGGTGATGGCGCTCCAGGCCGGGCACGGCGTGCTCGGGCCGCTGCTGGCCAAGGAGAGCCTGGGCGGTCCGGCGGCCTGGTCGGCGTTCCTGGCGGGCGAGGCCGTGGGGACGATCGCCGGGGTGCTGGTGTCGTTGCGGCTGCGTCCGCGTAGGCCGATCCTGTTCGGGACGCTGATCTGCCTGCCGACGGCGCTGCCGTACCTGCTGCTCGGGTTGGACGCGCCGCTGTGGGCGACCGTGGCGGGGGCGTTCGTGCTGGGTGTGTGCTTCGACGTGTTCGGCGTGTTGTGGCAGACGACGATGCAGCGGGAGGTGCCGCCGGAGTCGCTGTCGCGGGTCAGCTCGTACGACATGCTCGGGTCCCTGATGTTCGGGCCGATCGGGCTGATGCTGGCCGGTCCCGCGGCGAAGGTCTTCGGCACCGAGGGGGCGTTGCTCGGCTGCGCCGCCCTCGTCGTGCTGTCCACGCTCGCCGCGCTGCTCGCGCCCGGGGTGCGCAACCTGCGCGCGCCCGAGCCGGTCTCACGCTGACCGGAACCAGGCGTTCGCCCTCGGCTGGAACATCAGCGTCACGGCCCCGAGCACGGCCGTCAGATGCAGGACGCGGCTGATCGTGAAGAGCCAGGCCACCGCGTCGGCCCCGGCCGCGGCCTCCGCGATCGAGCCGCCGTGCAGCAGCCACTGGACGGGCCCCACGACCAGCGACAACGTGCCGAACACGCCGAGCGTGACGGCCAGCGTCAGCCTGGCCCAATTGCTGCCCCCGCGCATCCGCAGCGCCAGGAGGACCGCCGCGGTGAAGACGGCCACCCGGAGACCGGCGCCGGGCAGCAGGTCGATGACAGAGGCGCCCTCGCTCAGCTCCCTGCCGACCGCGAGCACGGTCTCGAACACCCCCGCCGCGACGGCGGACAACCACAGCAGTGCGGCGGCGTGCACGACGGGCGGCGGGCCGGACGGCTGAGGCCGGCGGGATTTCTGGTCGAGTGCGGTGGTCATGGCGGGCTCCCTGTTCGTTCGGTTACAGGGGAAGTCTGCGCCGCGCGACCGCGCGGATCACGCCCGCCGTCCCCCGAATCCTGGTGAGGCCGGCCCTACCCCGAGATCACCGCTCGTGCGCAGGCCGCGGGCGACGGCGCGCTCGTGGCCGAGCCCGAAGCGCGGCTCGGGCACGCGCTCGCCGTCGAGGATCGCGGCCACGTACGCGGCCAGGGCGGGGGCGTGCTTGAACCCGTGCCCGGAGTCGCCGCCGAGCAGCCACACGCCGGGCGACTCCTCGGCGATGATCCATTCGGCGTCGGGCGTGAGCGTGTACTGGCAGACCTGGCTGAACAACACCGGCGCGTCGGCCAGCGAGGGGAACCTGCGCCGCAGGTAGCCCCGGGCCTGCTCGACGGAGGAGGCGTCCACCACGCGGCTGCCGCCCTCCGGCTCGTACGGCCCCCCTTCCGCGTCGGACGTGGCCTTCATGCCCACCCCGTCCACGTCGCCGTGCCCGTAGGCGGAGGCACCGTAGTCCACCCAGGCGGGCGTCTCGGGGACCGACCACGCGGCGGGCACCGCGAAGTGCAAAGTGTCCTGCTTGGTCACCGCGACCGGTACGTCGAACAGGCCCGGCAACCAGGCCCCGCACGCCCACACGACCCGGTCGGCCCGCCGGACCTCGCCGTCCACCTCGACCGCGCTCTCCCCGGGCACGGGCACGGCCCGCCCCCTGACCAGGCGTACGCCGGCCGCGAGGGCCAGCCCGGCGGTCACCTGCGTGGCCCGCCTGGCCCTGAGCACGCCGGCGTGCGGCTCCCAGAGCAGGAAGCTCAGGTCGTCGCCGCGGTAGTCGGGGAAGAAGCGCCGGCCGTCGGCCGGGTCGAGCACCTCGCCGGGGATGTCCAGGTTCTTCAGCACCCGGGCGCTGGCGTGCTCCCATCCGTCCGGCCGGCCCGCGAACCACACCATGCCCGACTCCAGGAACAGCTCCTCGCCGGCCCGTTCGCCCAGCCGCCGCCAGCCCTCCCGCGCTTCCCAGGCCAGCCGCGCGTACCACTCGTCGTCGCCGTGCGCGCAGCGCAGGAGTCGCGTCTCGCCCGCGCTGGCCTGCCGTACGTGTCCGGGTTTGTGCTGTTCGACCAGGGTCACCTGCCAGCCGGTTTCGGCCAGCCGCAACGCCAAGGACGACCCCCATATCCCGGCTCCGACCACAATGACCGATTTCATGGAACCACCGTGACCGCAGAACCCGCGCCCGCGCAAGGGCTCAAATGATGATCAACCGCACCACGACGCCCGCGCAGTTGCCCGCCACGCAGATACGCACCGGCACCTCGGAGATGCCGGCCGCCTCGGGCACCCCGCCCACGTGACCGTCGGGGCCGATCGACACGCCCCCGGGCAGCTTGGCGTGGTCGGTCACGGTGAAGGTCGGGGTCACGCCCTGCGGGCCGCCGTTGACGCCGATCTCACCGTTGATCGTCGCGCCGACCCGGCCGGGGAAGGTCAGCGCGCGCGGCTCCCACGGCACGTTGCCGAACACGACAAGGGTGATGAGCTGCTCCTCGCACGACTCCCCGGCGCAGATCCGGACCGGGGCGATGAACGTGCCCACGCGCGAGGGTGTGCCGGTCAGGTGCCCGCCCGCGTCGATCCTGACCCCCACGGCGACGTAGCCGGCCCGGAAGGTCACCCCCTTGGCGACGGGCAGCAGCCACTGGCTCACCGAGATGCCCTGGGTGAGGTAGAAGGTGCCCTCGACCAGCCGCTCGCCCGCCGGGTCGGCCGGCGGGTCGATAAGGGTCTCCCTCGCCATGTACGCGAGTGGCGTCGTGAGCGACGGCACGGCCGGCGGCAGGGCGCACAGGGCCAGCCCGGCAACCAGGAACAGCCACCTTTGCCGCATCATTACCCCCCGACGCTTCTCGTCCCTACGTACCCCCTCACCGTGCTCTTTCACTGGCCGCCCGCCACTCCATAATCGATGCCATGGCCGCCGAATCCGCCCAGACCCTCGAACGCGGGCTCCGCCTGCTCCGCCTGCTCGCCGACGGCAAGGGCGGGCGCACCCCGACCGAGCTGAGCACCGAGTTGTCACTGAGCCGGCCGGTGGTCTACCGGCTGCTGACGACGCTGCTGAACGAGGGGTTCGTCCGCCGGGACGCCGAAGGGCGGGTGCATCTGGGGTTCGGGCTGCTCGTGCTGGCCCAGGCCGTACAGCCGTTGTTGCGGGCGGCGGCGGTGCCGACGCTGCGGCGGCTGGCCGAGCAGGTGGGGGCGACCGCGCACCTGACGGTGGCCGAGGGCGACGACGGGCTGGCGGTGGCGGTGGTGGAGCCGTCCTGGACCGACATGCACGTGGCCTATCGCGAGGGGTCGCGCCATCCGCTGGCGAAAGGCGCGGCGGGCCGGGCGATCCTGGCCCTGCGCGAGGGGCGCGACGAATACCTCGTGACGGAGGGGCAGTTGCAGGAGGGGGCGCGGGGCATCGCCGCGCCCGTGACCGGACTGCCGTGGCTGGAGGCCTCGGTGGGGGTGGTGACGTTCGGACCGCTGGAGGAGGAGACGGGACCGCTCGTGGTGGCGGCCGCCGCCGAGCTGAGCGCGGCCCTGGGTTGACATCTCCACACCGATGGCAGACGGTAGGTACGTATAGAGGACACATTCGTCCGTTAATCGGACACCATGGAGGGCGGATGCCGTACTACCGCGTCGTTGGAGAAGTGCCCCGCAAGCGGCACACGCAGTTCAGGCGGCCGGACGGCGGCCTCTACGCCGAGGAGCTGATGGGCGAGGAGGGGTTCTCGTCGGACTCCTCGCTGCTCTACCACCGCTACCTGCCCACCGCGATCATCAAGGCCGAGGCGGTCACGCCGCCTGCGTCCGGCACCCGGCTGGAGCCCAACCTGCCGCTGTCCCCGCGCCACTTCCGCACCCAGGAGCTGGCCGGCGCGGGTGACCTGGTGAACGGCCGCATCCTGCTCGCCGGCAACGGCGACGTCCGGTTGTCGTACGCGACCAGCGACCGGCCCAGCGAGCTCTACCGCAACTCCATGGGCGACGAATGCGTCTACGTGCAGCGCGGCTCGGTCCGCTTCGAGTCCACGTACGGGGTCATCGAGGCCGGCGAGGGCGACTACGTCGTCGTCCCGACCGGCACGATCCACCGCTGGGTGCCCGACGGGCAGGTCAACGTGCTGGCCATCGAGGCGTCCGGGCACATCAGGCCGCCCAAGCGCTACCTGTCCCAGTACGGGCAGCTCCTGGAGCACGCGCCGTACTGCGAACGCGACCTGCGCGGCCCGTCGCAGACCCTGCTCGTCGAGGGCGAGGAGGTGCCGGTCCTGGTCCGTACGCGGGGCGGCCTGACCAGGCTCGTCTACCGCAACCACCCGTTCGACGTGGTCGGCTGGGACGGCTACCTCTATCCGTACGCCTTCAACATCAACGACTTCGAGCCGATCGTGAAGAAGACGCACGCGCCGCCGCCGGTGCACCAGACGTTCGAAGGGCCCGGGTTCGTGGTCTGCTCGTTCTGCCCGCGGCCGCTCGACTACCACCCCGAGGCCATCCCGATCCCGTACAACCACCACAACGTGGACTCCGACGAGTTCATGTTCTACGTGGGCGGCGACTACACCGCGCGCCAGGGCTCGGGCATCGACGTCGGCTCGGTCTCGCTGCACCCGGCCGGTTTCACGCACGGGCCGCAGCCCGGCGCGGTCGAGGCGGTGATCGACGCGGTCTCGCGCGGGGTCACCACCACGAGCGAGATGGCCGTGATGGTCGACACCTTCCGCCCGCTCGACCTCGCACCGGGCGCCCTGTCCTGCGAGGATCCCGGCTACGCATGGACCTGGGCACGATGACCCTCTACACCGAACTGGTCGACGACGCCGGGCTGTTCCCGCCGACCTCGCTGCACATGGACGAGGCGCTGGACCGCAACCAGCGCGACCTGGAGCGCGGCGACGACGTGCTCACCCACCGGTTCCTCTGCCCGACCGGCCGGCTCGACCGGCTGCGCGCGCACGCCTACCGGCCGCGGCGCATCGGGCTGATCGTGGACACGCCGCAGCTCCCCGAGTTCGGCGACCTGCCGGTGGACTTCGTGGAGATCCGGCTCGACGACGACGAGTCCGTCGCCGACCTGGCCCGGCGCCTCGACCTGCCCGCCCACGTACGGCTGTTCGTCGAGGTCTCGCCGCAGAAGCGGATCACCGGGGTGCCCGACGGCGTGGGGCTGAAGGTGCGCTGCGGCGGGCTGAAGGCCGAGGCGTTCCCGGCGGTGGAGCACCTGGCGGCGTTCATCCGGTCCTGCGTCGAAGGCGACATCCCGTTCAAGGCCACGGCCGGACTGCACCACGCGGTACGCCACTTCGACCCGACCCTCGGCGTCGACCGGCACGGCTTCCTCAACCTGCTGCTGGCGGTCTGCGAGGCGGTCGAGGGCCGCGACCCCGCGCCCGTGCTGCGCACCACCGACGTCGGCCACCTGGTACGCCTGGCCGAGGCCGTGACGGAGGAGACCGCCAAGCGGGCACGGCGGCTGCTGGTCAGCTACGGCTCGTGCAGCACCAGCACGCCCATCGAGGACCTGCGGACACTAGGAGTGATTCAGTGAGCTGGGGAGTGGACAACCTGCCCTACGGAGTGTTCTCCCGCCAGGGCGAGCCGCCGAGAGTGGGCGTCAGGTACGGCGACAAGGTGCTCGACCTGGCCGCCGCGCTGCACGACGAGGTGTTCGCCGCCCCCTCGCTCAACCCGTTCATGGCCAGGGGCCGTACGGCCTGGCACGACACCAGGGTGCTCATCCAGAACAAGCTGACCGGCGACTCCTCGGTCACCGAGAGCCACCTGATCCCGCTCGACCAGGTGCGGCTGCACATGCCGTTCGAGGTGGCCGACTACGTCGACTTCTACTGCTCGCTGGACCACGCGAGCAACATCGGCCGCATCTTCCGCCCCGACTCCGAACCGCTGCTGCCCAACTGGCGTCACCTGCCCGTCGGCTACCACGGCAGGTCGGGCACGGTCGTCGTGTCGGGCACGCCGGTCCGCCGCCCCCACGGGCAGCTCAGAGCCGGTGTCTACGGGCCGTGCGCCAAGCTCGACATCGAGGCCGAGCTGGGGTTCGTGGTCGGCGTGCCGTCCGAGCTCGGCTCGCCGGCCGGGGCGTTCGAGGACCACGTGTTCGGGGTGACGCTGGTCAACGACTGGAGCGCGCGCGACATCCAGGCGTGGGAGTACGTGCCGCTCGGCCCGTTCCTGGGCAAGTCGTTCGCCACCTCGGTCTCACCGTGGGTCACGCCGCTGGAGGCGCTGCCGAGGATCCCCGGCCGTCCGCAGGACCCGGCGCCGCTCGACTACCTGCGCAGGCAGAGCGACTGGGGGCTGGACATCGCCGTCGAGGTCGTGCTCAACGGCGAGGTGATCTCGCGTCCGCCGTACCCGAGCATGTACTGGACGCCCGACCAGATGCTCGCCCACATGACCGTGAACGGCGCCTCGCTGCGCACCGGCGACCTGTTCGCCAGCGGCACGATCTCCGGCCCCGAGAGCGACGAACGCGGCTCGCTCATCGAGCTGACCTGGAACGGCGCCGACCCGATCAAGCTGCCGGGCGGCGACACCCGCACCTTCCTCCAGGACGGCGACACGGTGACGATCCGAGCCACCGCCGGCACCCTGACATTGGGCGAGGTGACCGGAAAAATCGTATAGGTAACTCAAGGTGCTCAAGCCGTCGCTCACCGCTACCCTGGGAACTCCCCTTCCCTCGGAAAGCCCTCGGAGAGTGACATGCGGCGGGCCGCGATCGTATGTGTCGCCTTTCTCCTGGCCTGCTGCGGTTGCGGTCCCGTCTCGGAGTCACCGGGCGCGCCCGCCGTCGTGCACGTCTCCCCCGCCCTCGACTCCAAGCACGCCCGTCCCGACAAGGGCCTGGTCATCACGGCGCAGGGCGGGCGGCTGACCCAGGTCCTGGTCTACGCGGGAGGCGAGCACGTCCCGGGCCGGCTCGACGCCTCCCACACCACCTGGCGCTCCGACTGGGCGCTCAAGCCCGCGACCGAGTACACGGTGACCGCCACGGCCGCGGGCGAGAACGGCCCGTCCACGGTCGCCATGGGCCGCCTGCGCACCCGCGCCGCCGAGCACACGTTCGGGGTGGCCTCCTTCGCGCCGCTGCCCGGCGAGACCGTCGGCGTGGGCATGCCGGTCGTCCTCGACTTCGACAGCCCGATCCAGGACAAGGCGGCCGTCGAACGCGCGCTGGAGGTCACCACGAAGGCCCCGGCCGAGGGCGCGTGGCGGTGGACCAGCGACACCCAGGTGGTCTACCGCACCCGGCGGTTCTGGGCCTCCGGCCAGCAGGTGATGGTCAGCGCCCACCTGGCCGGCGTGCACCCCGCGCCGGGCGTCTACGGCACCCTCGACTCCACCTTCGCCTTCACCGTGGGCCGCAGGCAGACCAGCACCGTCGACACCAGGTCACACCAGATGGTCGTGCGCCGCGACGGCAAGGTCGTGCAGCAGATGGCCATCAGCGCCGGCATGGCCACCACCCGCGAATACACCACGACCAGCGGCATGCACCTGACCATGGACAAGGGAAACCCGGTCCGCATGATCTCGCCAGGCCGTTCCAAGGGCGACCCCGGCTACTACGACCTGCTGATCGAGCACGCCGTACGCATCTCCAACAGCGGCGAATACGTGCACGCCAAGGACAACGTCTGGGCACAGGGCAGGGAAAACGTCAGCCATGGCTGCATCAACGCCCGTCCCGACCAGGCGACCTGGTTCTACGCCGGTTCGCTGCGCGGCGACCCCGTCCTGATCACCGGCACGTCCCGCGAGCTGGAATGGGACAACGGATGGGGTTACTGGCAGCTCCCGTGGGACAAATGGCTCCTGGGAAGCGCGTTGCGCGCCCCCTGAGAGGGGGTGACGGGTGCCGTGACCGAGATTCCGGGATTACGGTGGTAAGGGGGAACCAGGCCCGTACACAGGCCCGTTATACCTTCAGGAGGGCCGGAGCATGGATGAATGGATCATCTGGGTAATCCTCGCAGTCGTCCTCGGCGTGGCCGAACTGTTCACTCTCACGGCGGCGCTGGGGCTCCTGGGCGTGGCCGCTCTCCTGACCGCCGTGACCGCCGCCATCGGGCTGCCCGTTCCTCTGCAGATCCTCGTGTTCGCCCTGTCGTCGGCGGCCGGCATGGTAGTGCTCCGCCCGCTCGCCATCCGCCACCTCCAGCAGCCTCAGTTGCCGCGCTTCGGCGTGGAGGCCCTCGTCGGCAAGCCCGCGTACGTGGTCTCGGAGGTCACGGGCCGCGACGGGCGGGTCCGCATCGGGGGTGAGGAGTGGTCAGCACGCGCATATGACGAGACCCTGGTGATCCCCGCCGGGGCGACCGTCGACATCATCGAGATCGAGGGCGCCACGGCCCTCGTGTATCCACGGGAGTGACCACATGGACCCGTTGCTGATAGTCGGACTGCTGATCATCCTTTTCGCCGCGTTCACCGTGCTCAAGGCGGTGCGGATCGTGCCGCAGGCCCGTGCTCGCAACGTGGAGCGGCTCGGCCGCTACCACCGTACGCTCAAGCCGGGTCTCAACTTCGTCATCCCGTACGTCGACCGCGTCTACCCGATGATCGACCTGCGCGAACAGGTGGTGACGTTCCGCCCGCAGCCGGTCATCACCGAGGACAACCTGGTCGTCGAGATCGACAACGTCCTGTACTTCCAGGTCACCGACCCCCGGGCGGCGGCGTACGAGATCGCCAACTACATCCAGGCAATAGAGCAGCTCACGGTCACCACCATGCGTAACGTGATCGGCTCGATGGACCTGGAGAAGACGCTCACCTCGCGCGACACCATCAACAGCCAGTTGCGCGGCGTGCTCGACGAGGCCACCGGCAAGTGGGGCATCCGCGTCAACCGCGTCGAGGTCAAGGCCATCGACCCGCCCAAGACCATCAAGGACGCGATGGAGAAGCAGATGCGGGCCGAGCGCGACAAGCGGGCCGCGATCCTCAACGCCGAGGGCCAGCGCCAGTCGCAGATCCTCACCGCCGAGGGTGACAAGCAGAGCCGCATCCTGCGTGCCGAGGGCCAGCGTTCGGCCGCCATCCTGGAGGCCGAGGGCCAGTCGCGCGCCATCGACCAGGTCTTCCAGGCCGTCCACCGCAACGACCCCGACCCCAAGCTGCTGGCCTACCAATACCTCCAGGTGCTGCCGCAGCTCGCCCAGGGCAGCGGCAACACGTTCTGGGTCATCCCGAGCGAGGTCACCTCGGCGCTCCAGGGCGTCTCGAAGGCGTTCACCGAGGCCCTGCCCAAGTCGGCCGCCACCCGCGAGGAGGAGCCGCGGCCGTCGGAGGAGCTCGACAAGGAGATCGCGGCGGCCTCGGAGGCGGCGGCCGAGGCGGTCGCCGACGCGCAGGACGCCGAGGGCCACAAGGGCCCGCGCCAGCTCACCCAGGCCGTCGACGAGCCGTCCCCGTTCCCGGGCATGGACCGCGAGCGCGACCGCAAGGACGCCGAGCGCTGATCCCGCCGGGCCGCGCGGGTTCCCCCGCGCGGCCCGCGGCGGCTCAGCGCTGGCCGTTGTCGAAGTACGCGGCCAGCTCCGGGTCGAGCGGCGGCACGTCGTACGGCATGCCGCCGTCGCGCAGCGACATCGTGGCCATGTACCCGGCGGCCACGCTCATCCTGGCCGCCACGGGTGAGGTGTCGGTCGCGCCGCCGTCCCTGACGAACCTGCAGAACTCGTCCATGACCTGCGTGTCGGCGCCGCCGTGCGAGCCCTGCGCGGCCGGCACCCGGTAGGCGATGTCGCAGTCGTCCCGGTAGGAGGTGGGGCCGGTGTTCCACACCTTGACCGTGTCCCCCGGGCCGTCGCCGAAGTTCTCCAGGCGCCCCTCCGTGCCGATGACCGTGTAGTTGCGCACGTAGTCGGGGCTGAAGTGGCACTGCTGGTAGGCGGCGATGACGCCGTTGTCCAGGCGCATGTTCATGACCGACACGTCCTCGACGTCGATCACGTGGTGCAGGTTCTCCCGCTTGGTGGGCGGCCACTCGAACTCCTGCAACCAGCCCTCCGGCCGGGGCGTCCCGGGCGCGCGGCGCGGCAGGTCGCCGTAGAGCATCAGGTCGCCGAGGGCGTTCACGCGGGTGGTGTAGCCGCCGGCCAGCCAGTGGATCACGTCGAGGTCGTGCGCCGCCTTCTGCAGCAGCAGGCCCGTGGTACGGGTGCGGTCGGCGTGCCAGTCCTTGAAGTAGTAGTCACCGCCGTAGGACACGAAGTGGCGCACCCAGACGGTCTTCGGCTCGCCGATGACGCCCTTGGTGATGATGTCGCGCATCAGCCGTACGACGCCCATGTGGCGCATGTTGTGCCCCACGTACAGGCGGGTGCCGCTGTCGCGGGCGGCGCGCAGGATGTTGTCGCAGCCCTCGACGGTGATGGCCATCGGCTTCTCCAGGTAGACGGCCTTGCCGGCCTGGAGTGCGTCGATCGCGAGGCGCTCGTGCGTGTCGTCGGGGGTGTTGACGACGATCGCGTCGAGATCCGGCCGGTCGAGCAGTTCGCGGTAGTCCCCGGTCAGGAACTCCGCCTCGAACCGCCCTGCCTGCTTCTTGAGCGCTGCCGGGTCGGAGTCGCACAGCGCGGTCACGACCGAGCCCTTGCCGGGCCGGTTCGCGGCTACGGCGAGACTCGTCCGCAGCCCCAGGCCGATGACTCCGATGCGCAGGTCTTCCACAAGTGTCCTTTCAAACGGTAGATCGGTCAGCCCTTGGCGATGGAGGCCTCGTACTCGGCCCGCATCGCCTCGCCGCCCTTGCTCAGCCACTTCTTGACGAACGCCGGCCAGTCCGACATCGACTTGCGGCCGGTCACGATGTCGTCGACCATGTCCTTGCCCATGGTGCTCAGCTCGCCGTTCTTCTGGGTGTAGGCGTCCGAGAAGTGGCCGGTGGTGACGCGCTCCTGAAGCATCGGTGCGACCTTGGTCTCGAACTCGTGGATGAGCTTCGTACGCTCCGGCTGGCCGGGCAGGAAGAGCGCGGACGGCGACCCGATCACGAACGAGAGCGGCTGCTGCGTGGTCGGCACCTCGGCCGTGCCCTTGTCGGTGAAGGCGAGGTCGCCGTCCTTCTTGGTGAAGTGGGTGCCCTCGACGCCGAAGTTGACGAGCTGGTACTCCTCCGTGCCGAACGGCGCGGTCAGGTAGTTGAGCACGCCGAGCAGGGTCTCGATGCGCTTGGGGTCCACCTTCTTGCTGATGGAGGTGAAGCCGACCGAGCCCAGTCCGGCGTTGTAGACGGGCTTGGACGACGGCGTGGCCGCGAAGGGCACGATCGCGCCCAGGTTGTACTTCTGGGTCTTGGCGTCGTTGAGGAAGCCGGGGAACGACTCGACGTACGCGCCGATCTGGCCGTTGGCGACCTTGTCCTTGATGGTGGACAGGGCCGGGTCGGGCCAGAACAGGTTCGCCTTGAAGCACTTGACCGCGAGCTCCAGCGCGGCCTGGTACTCCGGCGTCTCGAACTGGTGGGTCAGCTTGCCGCCGGCCAGCCGCCAGGTGTTGGGGGCGCCGTACCAGTGGCTGAACATGTGCACGTGGTTGTAGTAGGACGGTTCGAGCGGGTAGTTGTTCTTCTTCACGTCGAGCAGTTGCTTGGCCTTGTCCAGGAAGTCGTCGGCGCCGGTGAACGCCGTGCCGCCGACCGGCTGCCAGTAGTCCTGGTTGACCAGGAACACCTGCCCGAACCTGCTGTACGCCACCGCGACGCCGTACAACTTCCCGTCGGTGACCGCGGACTTCCAGGTCACGTCGCCCAGGTTCGCCAGGTTCGGATACTTCTTGATCGCGTCGCCGCTCAGGTACGAGGTCAGGTCGTGGAACTTGGCCTCCAGCAGCTCGGGCACCCGCTGCAGGCCCTGGTTCGGCGGGAACCAGACCAGGTCGGGCAGGTCGTCGCTGGCGATGATGGCGTTGAACTTGTCGGGGTAGCCGTCGCCGACCACGATGTTCATGCTCCACTCGGAGCCGAGGGCCTTGCCCAGCTCCTGGAGGTAGGTGTTCTGGCCGGGCGCGGGCGGCGCGACGTCCCAGGTCTGGGTGAGCGAGGTGATCTTCTTGCCGTCGCCCGGCGCGGCGGCGACGGACTTGACCAGCTCGTTCGGGTACTTCAGGTACGCCGGGTCCTGGCCCGCGTCGATCGGCAGGTCGGGCGTGGGGATCTTGGCAGCCGTGTACGTCGGCAGCACCAGCTTCTTGGACAGCTCGGCGCCGCCCTTCTTCACGCCTGCGGCGCCGCCGCCTTCACCTCCGCAGGCCGACAGCCCGGCGACCGTGACGCCGGCGAGCGCGAGTCCGAGGAATCCACGACGGGACATGATGGATGACATTTGGTGCTCCCGGGTTCTCAGCCCTTGATGGCGCCGGTGAGGACGCCCTTGGTGAAGTACTTCTGGAGGAAGGGGTAGGCGAGCAGGATCGGTACGAGCGCGATGATGAGCACCGCCATCTGCACCGACGAGGCGGGCAGGTCGCGCACGATCGCGACGTCGGAGCCCGTGGCCGAGGTGCCGCGGAAGATGAACTGCCGCAACACGACCTGGATCGGATGCTTGGTCTGGTCGTTGATGTAGAGGATCGCGTTGAAGAAGGTGTTCCAGTACGAGACCGCGTAGAACAGGCCGACGACGGCGATCACCGCCTTGGACAGCGGGATCGCGATGCGCCACATCATCCGGAACTCGCCGCACCCGTCCATGCGGGCGGCCTCGAACAGCTCCTCGGGCAGGTTCTGGAAGAACGACCTGACGACGACCACGTTGAACGCGTTGACCAGCACCGGGACGATGAGCGACTGGTAGGTGTCGATCATCCCGAGTTCCTTGACCATGAGGTAGCTCGGGATCATGCCCGGCGTGAACAGGAACGTGGCCAGCACCATGAGCAGGATCGGCTTGCCGCCGAGCATGCCGCGCCGGGACAGCGCGTAGCCGAGGAAGACCGTGCAGATCAGGCTGAGCGCGGTGCCGGTGAGCGTGATGCCGATGCTGATCAGCACCGACCGGGTGACCGCGCCGCCGGACAGGATCAGCGAGTACGCCTCGAACGTGGGGTGCGTGGGCCAGAGCACGTAGCTGCCGCCGTTGGCGATGCTCTCCGCGCGTCCCATCAGGCTCGTGCCCACGGCCAGCCCGAACGGGTACAACACGACCACGGTGATCGTGGTCAGCACGACGAACTTGAGCGTGCGCCCGGCCACGGTCGGGCGCTCCATCCACGGCGGCCTCATCGATAGATCCCCTGCTCTCCGAAGCGGTGCGCGAGCTTGTTCGCCGCGTAGATGAGGGCCGCGCCGATGAGGCCCTTCATGAGGCCGGCCGCGGTGCTCATGCCCCAGTCACCGTCACGGATGCCGTGGTAGTAGACGTAGGTGTCGATGACCTCGGCCGCTCCGGCGCCGACGGCCTCCCGTTGCAGGACCATCTGCTCGAAGCCGACGGACAGGATGTCGCCCAGGCGCAGGATGAGCATCATGAGGATGACCGAGCGGATGCCGGGCAGCGTGACGTGCCACAGGCGGCGCTTCCAGTCGGCGCCGTCGATCGCGGCGGCCTCGTACTGGCTCATGTCGATCGCGGTGATCGCGGCCAGGAAGATGATCGTGCCCCAGCCGCAGTCCTTCCAGATCACCTGGGCGGTCACGAGCAGCTTGAACGTGTCCGCGTTCGACATCAGGTTGCCGATGGTGATCCCGTGCGAGTTCAGGAACGAGCTGACCGTGCCGGCGCCACCGATGACCTGCTGGAACATCGCGACCACGACCACCCACGACAGGAAGTGCGGCAGGTAGACGACGGTCTGGATGAACCGCTTGATGCGATGGCCGATCAGGGAGTTCAGCAGGAGCGCGAGCGCGATCGGGGCCGGGAAGTAGAGGACGAGCTGGAGCGCCGTGATCTGCAGGGTGTTGCCGACCGCGCTCCAGAACTCGGGCTCCTCCAGCAGCATCACGAAGTTGTCCAGGCCCACCCAGGGGCTGCCCGCGATGCCGAGGAACGGCGCGTAGTCCTTGAACGCGATGACGTTGCCCAGCAGGGGCACGTAGAAGAAGGCCACGAAGTACAGGACGCCGGGCAGGCACAGCGCCAGCAGGGTCCAGTCGCGCTTCAGCCGCTCAAGCAGGGTGACAGCCGCCACACGCTCACCTCCAGTCGGGTCGGGATGGCTGGAGGCTAGTACCGATTTATGCAAATAACTAGCTTAAAGCGATCAGATCTGAGCATGACTGCTGGATCGATGTCGCTCAGCGACATGGCCGTGACAGAACGGTTACCTAATTAACCAAGTCGTCTACGTAAAAAGCAGGCGATCGGCCTGGTCGAGGGCGAAGCGGACCGCGCCCAGGGTGATGCACTCGCTGCCCAGCCCCGACGCCACCACCTCCGGCGGGTAGAGGCAGTACTCCTCGAACAGCTCGCGTACCGGCTCGACCAGCAGGTCTCCGGCCGAGGACAGGCTGCCGCCGATGACCACCATGTCCGGGTCGAGCGGGTTGACCACCGTGATCAGGCCGGCCGCCAGGCCGCGGGCGAACTCCCTGACCGCCTGGCCCGCCCGCTCGTCCCCGGCGCGGGCCCGGGCGATCGCGAACTCGGCGCTCTGCCGGCTGGAACGCAGCTCCCCCGGCTCGACGGCCATCGCGTACTCCAGGACGTGCCGGAAGGCGATCCAGTTGTTGTGCGGCTGGGCGCCGATCTCGCCCCCGGCCGCGTGCGCCCCCCGGTACGGCCGCCCGCCGATGAGCAGGCCCATGCCGATGCGGTCGCCGGTGAACAGGTAGACGACGTCGTCACGGCCCCGGGCCGCGCCGCGCCAGTGCTCGGCCAGGACGGCGAGGCGCATGTCGTTCTCGACGAGGACCGGCACCGGGATACGCGCCGACAACTCGCCCTGGAGGTCGAGGCCCGTCCAGTCGGACAGGGCGATGCTCTTCACCACGCGCCCCGAGCCGTCGACCGTGCCGGTCGTGCCCACGCCGACGGCGGTGACGTCCGCGAGGGCCAGCCCGGCCTGGGCGGCGGTGGCCTCGGCCAGCGCGACGACCGCGTCGAGCCGCTCGGAGGCCGGCATGTCACGGTGGTTGGGCGCGCGGCGGGTGGCCGTGATCGTGCCGTTCAGGTCGGCGACCATCGCGCGCAGGCTGGACCCGCCGATGCCGACGCCCAGCACGTGGCCGGACGAGGCCCGGAACCTGAACCGCTTGGCCGGACGCCCCCGCTGGCGGTCGCCGGCCTCCTCCTCGCACTCCTCGGCCCAGCCCTCGGTGACCAGGTCGTCGACGATGACCTCGGCCGTCGGCCTGGACACGCGGGCCGCCCTGGCCAGCTCGGACAGCGTGGCCACGTCGGCCCCGCGCAGCACGCGCAGGACGGCCGCCGAGTTGAGCTTGCGCAGAAGGGAGGCGTCGCCGCTCTGCTGTCGCACCAATACCTCCGAGTCGACTGCCAGGTCATCTTCAAGCTTATTTCGTAATTGTGCCTGGTCCCGCTGTCGCGTGAAGCTGAGCTGTGGGGGCACTTAAGAATCCCTCGATGGACAGGTCCGGAGGGGAGCGGGCACAGTGCGTTAGGTTCGGAACAGGGGGAATTGAACGATGAAAGCGCTGGTCAAGCAGAAGGCCGAGCCCGGCCTTTGGCTGGTGGACGTGCCGGAGCCCGAGATCGGTCCGGGCGAGGTGAAGATCCGGGTGCTGCGTACCGGCATCTGTGGCACCGACCTGCACATCCGCAAATATGACGACTGGGCGCGGCACACGCTGAAGCTCCCGCTCGTCGTCGGGCACGAGTTCTGCGGCCACGTGGTCGAGGTCGCGCCCGGCGTGGAGGACATCTCCGTCGGCGACCTGGTGAGCGGCGAAGGCCACATCGTCTGCGGCAAGTGCCGCAACTGCATGGCCGGACGCCGGCACCTGTGCCGTAACACGGTCGGCCTCGGCGTGAACCGGGACGGCGCGTTCGCCGAGTTCGTCACGCTGCCCGCCTCGAACGTCTGGGTGCACCGGGTTCCCGTTCATCCCGACGTGGCGGCCATCTTCGACCCGTTCGGCAACGCCGTGCACACCGCGCTGTCGTTCCCGCTGGTCGGCGAGGACGTGCTGATCACCGGCGCCGGCCCGATCGGGCTGATGGCGGCGGCCGTGGCCGCGCACGTCGGCGCCCGCAACGTGATGATCACCGACGTCAGCGACGAACGCCTCGCCCTGGCCGGCAAGCTCGGCGTCTCGCTCGCGCTCAACATCTCCAGGTCCTCGATCGGCGAGGGCATGAGCCAGCTCCGCATGCGCGAGGGCTTCGACGTGGGCCTGGAGATGTCGGGTAACCCTGATGCCATGCGCTCCATGATCGCGAACATGACGCACGGAGGGAAGATCGCGATGCTCGGCCTTCCCGCCGAGGAGTTCCCGATCGACTGGGCGACCGTCGTGACCTCGATGCTCACCATCAAGGGCGTATACGGGCGCGAGATGTTCGAGACCTGGTACAACATGTCCGTCCTGCTGGAGAAGGGCCTCGACCTCTCCCCGGTGATCACGGACCGGTTCCCGTACCACGACTTCGACGCCGCCTTCGACACGGCCGCCAGCGGCCGTACGGGCAAGGTCATCCTGGATTGGAGCGCTTGATGTTCACGAACGTGCGCGAGCAGCTGCGTACGACGCTCGACGAGATCACCGAGGCCGGGCTGCTCAAGCCCGAGCGGGTGATCACCACCCCCCAGAGCTCGCAGGTCGGCGTGGCCGGCCACGAGGTGCTGAACTTCTGCGCCAACAACTACCTGGGCCTGGCCGACAACCCCGAGGTGGTCGAGGCGGCCAAGCAGGCGCTCGACCGCTGGGGCTTCGGCATGGCCTCCGTACGGTTCATCTGCGGCACCCAGGAGGTGCACAAGGAGCTGGAGTCGCGCCTTTCGGACTTCCTGGGCATGGAGGACACCGTCCTCTACAGCTCGTGCTTCGACGCCAACGGCGGCGTGTTCGAGACCCTGCTCGACGCCCAGGACGCGGTGATCTCCGACGCGCTCAACCACGCGAGCATCATCGACGGCATCAGGCTCTCCAAGGCCCAGCGCTTCCGCTACGCCAACCGCGACATGGCCGAGCTGGAGGCCAGGCTCAAGGAGGCGTCCGACGCCCGCCGCCGGCTGATCGTCACCGACGGCGTCTTCTCCATGGACGGCTACCTCGCCCCGCTGCGCGAGATCTGCGACCTGGCCGACCGGTACGACGCCATGGTCATGGTGGACGACTCCCACGCCGTCGGCTTCGTCGGCCCCACCGGCCGCGGCACGCCCGAGCTGCACGGCGTGACCGACCGGGTCGACATCATCACCGGCACCCTCGGCAAGGCGCTCGGCGGCGCCAGCGGCGGTTACGTCGCGGCCCGCAAGGAGATCTGCGAGCTGCTGCGCCAGCGCTCGCGGCCGTACCTGTTCTCCAACTCCCTGGCCCCCGTCATCGCCGCCGCCTCGCTGCGCATCCTCGACCTGCTGGAGACCTCCAGCGAGGCCCGCGAGCAGCTTCGCGCGAACACCGCGCGGTTCCGGAGCGCGATGACCGAGGCCGGGTTCGACATCCTGCCGGGCGAGCACCCGATCGTGCCCGTGATGATCGGCGACGCCGCCGAGGCCGGGGCCATGGCCGAACGCCTCCTCGGCCTGGGCGTCTACGTGGTCGGCTTCTCCTACCCCGTCGTGCCGCACGGCCAGGCCCGGATCCGGGTGCAGCTCTCGGCCGCCCACTCGGCCGAGGACGTCGACCGGGCCGTGGCGGCGTTCGTGCAGGCCCGCCGAGGTTGAGTATTCTCCCCCGAGAAGGTGCCGTCGCCTGAAGCAGCGGCGGTGGCGAGGCGCCCTGAGCGGGGGAAGGCGGCGGCGGATGGCGAGCGAGGCCGCCTCACGCGGTGAGGGACGCGCGTGATCGACCCGCGGCGGTTGCGGACCCTGCGGGCGGTGGCCGACCACGGCACGGTCACCGCCGCCGCGGCCGCGCTGCACCTGACCCCGTCGGCGGTCTCCCAGCAGCTCGTGGCGCTGGAGCACGAGGTGGGCCACCGGCTGTTCACCCGCGACGGCCGCGGCGTGCACCTCACCGCCGTGGGCAAGATCATGCTGGGCCACGCCAACGAGGTGCTGGCCCAGCTCGAACGCGCCGAGGCCGAGGTGGCCGCGTACACGACGGGCGAGGCCGGCGAGGTGACCGTGGCCTGCTTCGCCACCGCGATCAGCGCCGTGCTCTCCCCCGCCATCGCCGTCCTGCGGGCCACCTCGCCCCGCCTCCAGGTCCGGGTGCTCGACGCCGAGGGCGACCACAGCCTCGCCATGTTGCTCGACGGCAGGGTCGACCTGGCCGTGACGGTCGAGTACCGGGGCGGCCCCGACGTCGCCGACCAGCGGCTGTCGCGCATCCCGCTCTACGCCGAACCGTTCGACCTCGTCCTGCCCGAGGGGCATCCGGGGGCGGAGTCGGCCACGCTGGTGTCGCTCGCCGCCGACACCTGGATCGGTCCCTACCCGGGCAATCCCGTGCATGACGTCATCACGTTCGCCTGTCAGCAGGTGGGCTTCACGCCCAACGTCGTCCACTGCTCCGACGACTTCCGCGCGGTGGTGGCGCTGGTGGGGGCGGGCGCGGGGGTGGCGCTCGTACCTCGGCTCGCGCTTCGGGACATGGCGCTGCCGGGCGTCGTGGTACGCCACACGCAGGGGCCCGACCGCCGCGTCTTCGCCGCGACCCGCCGAGGCTCCGAAGCCCACCCGCTGCTCCGCCCACTGCTCGCGACCCTGCGCACAGTGGCCACCACCCTCGCCCCCACCTGACCTCGGCACCTCCGCGCACATAAGCGGTCCCCCTCGCCCCCGCCTGACCTCGGCAGCCCTGCGTGTGTGAGCGGGGTCGAGGGTGGGATCTTGGGGTAAGCGTGGGGTTATGGGATGGAATGTGCCATATCGTGCGCTGGTTCGGCTGCCCGGCGTGGGCCCGCAGGCCGTGTTCGGCTTTCTGTCCCAGCTCACCCAGCAGGTCGCGCCCGTGGGAATGGTGCTGGTCGTCCAGGCGGCGACCGGGTCGCTGGCGCTCGCGGGCACGTGCGCGGCGGCGTTCTCGGTCGGCGCGGGTGCGGCCAGGCCCGTGCAGGGGCGGCTCATCGACCGGCGCGGCGCTCGGGCGGTGCTCGCGACGACGGCGTTCCTGCACGTCGCCGCACTGATCGCGCTGGTCGCCGGGGCGGCGGCCGGGTGGCCGGTGTGGGCGTACGTGGTGCTGGCCGGGGTCGCGGGGGCGGGGTTGCCGCCGATCTCGGTGAGCATGCGCGTCGAGTGGGGGCGGCGGGCGGCCGACGCCGGTCGCACCGCCGTCTACAGCCTGGTCTACCTGGTGCAGGAGCTGGCCATGCTGGTCGGGCCGCTGCTGTTCGGGCTGGTGATCGCGGTGGCCTCGTCCTCGCTGGCGCTGGGAGTGGTGGCGGTGGCCACCGGGGCGGGCACGCTGGCCTTCTCCCGGGCGCTGCGGGTGGGCGGGGCGGCTCCCGTACGGGAGGGCGGTCGGGTGTTCGGGGACCGCGGGATGTTCGTGTTGCTGGCCGTGGTGTTCCTGCTCGGCGGGACCATCGGCGCGCTCCAGGTGGGGGCGCCCGCGCTGGCCGCGGCCCGGGATGTGCCCGCCGCCGCCGGGCTGCTGGTGGCGGCGCTCTCGCTGGGCGGCATCGCGGGGGCGGCCGGGTACGGGGCGCGTACGTGGGCGTCCTCGCCTGGGGCGCGGCTGGTGGGATTGATGCTGGTGCTCGGGGTCGTCCTGGCGCCGCTGGCGGTGGCCGGGTCGTTACCGGTGTTCTGGATGGTGCTCTTCGCCGGCGGGCTGGTGCTGAACCCGGCGCTGACCACGTCGTCGCTGCTGGTGGACCGGTTCGCGCCGGGGGCGCAGGGGGAGGCGTTCGGGTGGTTGTCCACGGCCGTGGGGATGGGCGCCGCGGCCGGGTCGGGGGTGGCGGGGGTGGCCGGGCAGCGGTTCGGGGAGTCGGCGCCGTTCCTGGTGGGCGCGGGGTCCGCCCTGCTGGGGGCGCTGCTCGCGGCCCTGCTGCTCACCCGCGACCGGGCGCGGTAAGGCGAGCCCAACAGCGGGCGGACGCGGTGAGGTGGGTCAGGAGCGGGCCGGTGCGGTGAGGTGGGTCAGGAGCGGGCGATGGTGACGGCTTCGGTGAAGCGGGTGTAGCGGGCCAGTTCGGCCGCCACCGGGGCGAGCACGTACTCCTCGCCGACCTGGCCGATCGCGGCGCGCAGGGCCCGTGCCGTACGTCTGGCCCGGCGCCGCCCGCCCGCCCACGCGGCCAGGCGGGACAACATCGCGATCAGCACCCCGGCCAGCGCGCCGCCCGCCAGCAACACGGTCGGCCACGGCACCGCGCCCACGGTCGGGAGCGGCGGCTGCGGCAGGCGCAGGTAGTCCATCCCGAACAACACGCCCAGCCACAGGGCGCCCGCCGCCATGGCGGCGAAGACCAGCCATTGCAGCACGTTCACCATCCGCCACCAGCGCGGCCGGCGGGTCGCGCCGGTGGCGGTCCGGCCCACGGCCCGGTCCACCGCGTCGGCCAGCTCCGGGGAGCGCGAGCGCGCCGCCTGCCGCACCGCCGCCGCCCACGGGCCGGGCAGGTCCACCGCGGCCGCCTCGCCGACGTCCCTGATCGCCGTATCGACCTGCGCCCGCTGTACGGCCGACGCCGCCGGCACGGACGTACGCCCCACGATCTCCTTGTCCGGCTTCCCCACCCCGATCCTGAGCCTGCGCAACGGATCGGGACGGAACCTGCGCAACCACCGGGTCACCGGCCAGCCGGTGGCGACCACGGCCCGGTGCCGGTGCCCCTTGGCCACGGCCTCCAGGACGAGCGGCACCCCGGCGGCGGCCGACAACGCGCCCGTGAGCCGCCGGTCCAGCCCGGCCGCCTGCTTGACGGGAGCCGTACGCGAGCCGTCCACGGCCAGGTGCCCGGCGGCGGTCGTGACGTCGGCGGCCAGGCGGGCGGCCCACGACTCGCGTTCGGCGACCCGGTCGGCCAGGATCGAACGAAGCTCCGGCACGCCTGCGCCCGTCCTGGCCGAGACCGCCAGCACGGGCACGCCCGTGAGCCCGTCCTCCTCCAGCAGGCGGCGCAGGTCGGCCAGGCAGCGGTCCACAGCCTGTGGAGGCAGGCGGTCCACCTGGTTGAGCACCACCAGCATCACGTCGCGGTGTGCGGCCAGCGGGCGCAGGTAGCGCTCGTGCAGCGCCGCGTCGGCGTACTTCTGGGGGTCGACGACCCAGATCAGGAGGTCGACCAGCGCGACCAGGCGGTCCACCTCCAGGCGGTGGGAGAGCCGGATGGAGTCGTGGTCGGGCAGGTCGAGCAGCACGAGACCGGACATCCCGGGCGCTTCGGGTGCGGAGTGGCGGAGCGGCACGTCGAGCCAGTCCAGCAGCGGGCCGGCTCCCTCCCCGTCCCACAGGGCGGCCTGGGCGGTGGAGGTCGTGGGCCTGGTGACACCCACGGCGGCCAGGTCCTCCCCGGCCAGGACGTTGTACAACGAGGACTTCCCGCTGCCGGTCGCGCCCGCCAGGGCGGCCACGGTGTGGTCCACCGAGAGGCTGCGGCGGGTCCCGGCCCGTTCCGCGACGGACCGGGCGGCGGACACGTCCTGCTCGGGCAGGCGTCCCTCGCCCAGTTCGGCGGCCTCCAGCAGGGCGGCCAGCCGGGAGTCGAGCGAGGGCCCCTCCTTGCGGCGCAGCAGCTTCACGCCTCCTCCCCGAGGTCGGGAGCGGGCAACTCGACCGTGGGCGCGGTGGGGGTCGGGAGTTCGGTACGGCGGTCGCGGACGGCGTGGGCCGCGGCGCGCAGGGCGTCGGCCGTGCCCCGGGGCGGTTCGACGGTCTCCAGCCGGGCGGTGAACCGGGCGGCCTCCTCCTCCAGCAGCACCCGTACGCGTTCCCGCAGGTCCTCGCGGGCCCGCGTGGTCAGCGAGCGCACGGCCTGATCGCCGAACACGGCCTCCAGCAGCTTCTGCGACAACACGCTCGTGCCGCCCGCGATGCCGACCTCGATCCCGGTCAGCCCGCCGGTCGAGGCGAACACGGCCAGCATGAGCAGCAGCCCGGCCCCGTTCACCCCGAACGAGGCGATCCGGGCGGTGGTGCGTTTCTCCGCCCCCTCCTCGCGTACCAGGTCGAGGACGAACTCCTGCCAGCCGCGCACCGCGGCCTCAGCCCGTTTTCCCAGGTCGGGCGAGGCGCGGCCGAGCCGCGCGGCCTCGACGGCGCCGATCCGGTCGAGCAGCCCGCCCCCGCCCGGCGCGGCGGACCAGCCTTCGAGCGCGCGTTCGGCGGCGCCGTCGGCCGCGCCCCTGATCAGCGACTCGACGCCGCTCTCCAGGGCGTCCTTGAGCTCGGCGGCGGGGGCGCGGCCGGTGAAGAAGCCGACGATCCGGTCACGCAGCCATCCCACCCGGCTCTCCAGGGAACGCATGAGGTCGCCGGTGCCGATGAAGTCCTGCCAGCGGGCCAGCACCTCGCCGCGCAGCAGCGACCCGTCGCGCATGCCCTCGTCGAAGTCGGCCATGCCGCCCGCGTACGCGCCGGTCACGATCGTCCGCAGCCCGTCGAAGGCGGCCTGCTGGCGCTCGACGGCCGTGGCCAGCGCGGGGACGCGGGTGTCCAGGCTGTCCAGGGCGCCCGACAACGTCTGGCGTACGACCCGGGAGCGTTCGGCGGCGTCGGCGGCCAGCCCCGTGAGCCAGGAGACGATGGGCCGCACCGACTCCTCCGGCAGCCGCGCCTTCTCGTCGGGCAGCGCGGCCTCGGGCACGGTGAACAGCCGGGTGCCCGACAGGCCGTTCTCCGCCAGGAGGCGGTCGAGGTCGCGGGAGACGGGCTCGACGGCCTCGGGCGCGATCCGGTCGAGGACGACGGCGAGGGCCGTGCTGCGTTCGCGGGCCGAGCGCAGGAAGCTCCAGGGCACCTCGTCGGCGTACCGGGCGGCGGTGGTGACGAACAACCACAGGTCGGCGGCGGCGAGGAGCTGGGCGGCCAGCTCCCGGTTCGCGGTCACCACCGAGTCGATGTCGGGCGCGTCGAGCAGCGCCAGCCCGGCGCCGAGCGCGTCGGAGGCGACCACGCGCAGCGCGCCCGCTCCGCCCGGCCCGCCGGTGCCGCGGGACAGGCCGGGCAACACGTTCTGGCCCACGAACCAGTCGCGGTCGGCCGGATTGACGACGAGCGTGGGCACCAGCGTGGTGGGCCGCAGGACGCCCGGCTCGGCCACGTCGGCCCCGACCAGCGAGTTGACCAGCGTGGACTTGCCCGCTCCGGTGGACCCGCCGACGACGGCGAGCAGCGGCGCGTCGATCGCCCGCAGCCTGGGCAGCAGGTAGTCGTCGAGCTGACCGGCCAGCTCGCGCAGCGCACGCCGGTCGGCCGCGGCCTCGCCGATCGCCAGCGGGAACAGCTCGCGATCGAGCGGGCGGCGCAACGACTCCAACGCGCCCAGCAGATCCATAGGTGCCAACCCCGCTTCCCGCGGTACGCCGCTCGACACCTGCGGCCCGCAGGTCCACGCTACGGTGAGTGCCCGGGACGGTCCACAGGGCGTGACCGCGAGTCGGGCTCTAACCGGCGGGCGGGGGCTCCCTGAGCACGTACCCGACGCTGCGCAGGGTGTGGATCAGGCGGGGTTCGACGTCGTCCACCTTGCGCCGCAGGTAGGAGACGTACGACTCCACGACGCCCGCGTCGCCGCCGAAGTCGTAGTTCCACACGTGGTCGAGGATCTGCGCCTTCGACAACACCCGGCCGGCGTTGACCATGAAGTAGTGCAGCAGCTTGAACTCCGTCGGCGACAGCCGGACCTGGCGGCCGGCCCGCCACACCTCGCGGGCGTCCTCGTCCAGCTCCAGGTCGGCCACCTTCAGCCGGCTCGCGGGCGCGCCCTCGGTCCTGGTACGCCGCAACACCGCCCGGATCCTGGCCTGCACCTCCTCCAGGCTGAACGGCTTGGTGACGTAGTCGTCGCCCACCCGCAGCCCGGCGATCTTGTCCTCGGTGGCGTCACGGGCCGTGAGGAACAACACGGGCGCGTCGATGCGCTTGGCCACCTCGAACCCGTCCAGATCGGGCAGCATGACGTCGAGCACCACCAGGTCGGGCGCGGCGCGTTCGGCGACCTCGACGGCCTCCTGCCCGTCGGCGGCGGTCAGCACCTCGAACCCGGAGAAACGCAGGCTGGCGGAGAGCAGGTCCCTGATGCTGGGCTCGTCGTCCACCACCATGATCAGCGCCTCGCGGACCTCGCGGAGCTCGGGTTTCGTCACACACCCAGAGTGACGCAGGCACCTGAGGGTTAGCTGAAGGGTCACTCCAAGGCGAGTGGGAGTTCGACCCTGAAGGTGGAGCCCTCCTCGGGCGAGCTGGTCAGCGTCACGGTCCCGCCGTGGGCCTGGACGAGCGCCTGCACGATGGCCAGGCCGAGCCCGCTGCCGCGGTCCTCGGAGGAGCGGCGGCGGCTGCGCGCCGAGTCGGCGCGGTAGAAGCGTTCGAAGACCCGCTCGACCTGGTCGGGGGTCAGGCCGGGGCCGCTGTCGGCGACCTCGGTGAAGACCGTGTCGTCGGTCGCGCCGGCGCGTACGACGATGGGGGTGCCGGGCTCGGTGTGGACGATCGCGTTGGTCATGAGGTTGCTGATGACCTGCCGCAGGCGTACCTCGTCGCCGGAGACGATGAGGGCCGCGCCGCCGAGCACATCCAGCTTCACCGTACGGTCGGGCGCGAGGATCCGGGCGTCGTGCACGGCGTCGGCGACCAGGGCCAGCATGTCGACCGGGCGCATCCGCAGCGGGCGCTGCTGGTCCACCCTGGCCAGCAGCAGCAGGTCGTCCACGAGCAGGCTCATGCGTCCCGCGGCCTTCTCCACGCGCTGCATCAGCTCGGCGGGGTCGGCGCCGGGGTTCTGGCGGGCGTACTCGGCGAAGCCGCGGATCGAGGTCAGCGGGGTGCGCAGCTCGTGGGAGGCGTCGCCGACGAACTGGCGCATGCGGTCCTCGGAGCGGCGGGCCGCCTCCTCGGACGCCGAGCGCGCGGCGAAGGCGGTCTCGATCTGGGCGAGCATGCCGTTGAGCGCCCTGGCCAGGCGGCCCACCTCGGTACGGGGGTCGGCGTCCGGCACCCGGCGGCCCAGCTCGCCGCCCGCGATGGCCTCGGCCGTACGCTCGATCTGGCCGAGCGGACGCATGCTTCGGCGCACGATCGTGACGCCCGCCACCGCCAGGATGAGCAGGATGCCGCCGCCGCCGAGCAGCTCGATCAGCACGAGCCGCCGGGTGATGGCGTCCACCTCCTCCAGGTCCACGGCGACGACCAGCGTGCGCCGCTGGATGACGCTCTGCAGCACCCGCCACTCGCCGTCGCCGCCGACGGCCGGCGCGGTGTAGGCGTCGGTCCCGGGTGACTCACGCAGTACGGGCTTGGGCTTGACGTCCACGTCGCGGTCGCGCAACATCGGGACGAACTGCTCGCCCGGCTCCTTGACCAGCGCGATCGCGTCGGACTCGATGAGGATCGGGCGGTCCGGGGTCTCCCGGTCCCTGCGCCAGTCGCTCACGACCTTCTTGTGCATGCGCACGCTGAGCAGGTTGAGCTGGCTGTCCACCCGGTCCATGAGGTAGCCGTGCAGCACCGAGACGCTGACCAGGCCGACGAAGGTCATGCCGCAGCCGAGCAGGGCCAGCATCGCCGCGATCAGCTTGACCCTCAGCGGCAGGGCTCTCATCAGGGGCTCGGCGGCAGGCGCAGTACGTATCCGACGCCCCGCAGGGTGTGGATGAGCCGGGGGCTACGGTTGTCGATCTTCCTGCGCAGCACGGAGACGTACGACTCCACGATGCCCACCTCGCCCCTGAAGTCGTAGTCCCAGACGTGGTCGAGGATCTGGGGCTTGGACAACACGCGCCCGGCGTTCGTCATGAAGTAGCGCAGCAGCTTGAACTCGGTCGGCGAGAGCGAGACGGCGTTGCCTCCGCGCCAGACCTCGTGGCTCTCCTCGTCCAGCTCGATGTCGGCGAAGGTCAGCCTGGGCGGCGCGGCCTGCGCGTCCCCGCTCGTACGCCGGAGCACCGCGTGGATCCTGGCCACGACCTCCTCCAGGCTGAACGGCTTGGTGACGTAGTCGTCGCCGCCGATCGTGAGCCCGCGGATCTTGTCCTCGGTCTCGTCGCGGGCGGTCAGGAACACCACGGGCGTGTGCAGCCCGCCGCTCCGCATCCGCCGGACGATCTCGAACCCGTCCAGGTCGGGCAGCATGACATCGAGCACGACGAGGTCGGGCCGGTGCCGTTGCACGGCGCTGACGGCGTCGAGGCCGCTCTTGGCCGTGGTCACGTCGAAGCCCGCGAACCTCAGGCTCGCGGCGAGGAGTTCGAGGATGTTGGGGTCGTCCTCGACGATCAGCAGGCGTGATTCCATCACATCCAAGGATGCCCTCATCGGGAGAGTGCTGGAACAATTCCGGCAATATGCCGGGCAATTGCCAGACTTGAGGTCGCCGCCGGCGAGGGCGCGTTGCGGACCAGGACGACGCCGCCCTGGACGTCCACCACGAAGTCGTCGACCAGCCGGCCGTCCCTGGCGACGGCCTGGGCGCGTACGCCGCCGCCGGTCCTGACGAGGTCGACGGCGGTGAGCTCGGGCACGTAGCGGCGGGCGGCCTTGACGAAGGCACTCTTGACGAGAGAGCCGTAGACCTCTTTGATCCCGGTACGCCAGTGGGTGCGAGCCATGCGAAGCGTTCCCGGCCAACGCACAATTTGACCGAAATTTCGTATATTTCGCCATGTGTAGCCTTCGTAGGCCAGGGCCAGCACCGCGTTCGGCCCCACCAGCACCTCGTCGTCGATGTGCCGGGTCAGGTGCACCCCCAGGAACGGGTATCGCGGGTCCGGCACCGGATAGATCAGCCCGCGTACCAGCTCCCTGGCCGCCCCCGCCAGCGCGTAGTACTCGCCCCGGAACGGCACGATCCGTACGTCCCCGGGCGCCCCGGCCATCCTGGCGACCGCGTCCGTGCCGAGCCCGCCGCAGACCACGAGCCGGTCGAAGGTGAACCTCTGGCCGCCCGCCAGCACCTGGACGCCCCTCGACGTCTCGCGGATCGCCCTGACGGGGTGCGACAGGCGTACCGAACCGCCCAGTTCCGCCACGTCGAGCGCGAGCGCGCGGGCGACGGCGGGGAAGTCGGCGATGGCGGTGTGCGGCGAGTGGATCGCCGCGACGCCGACCGCGTGCGGCTCGATCTCGCGCAGCGCGAGGGCGTCCAGCTCGGCGACGCCCGGCACGCCGTTGGCCCGCGCCCGCTCGGCCAGCGCGCGCAGCGGCGCGCGCTCGGCCCGGGTACTGGCCACCACCAGCTTGCCGACCTCACGGTAGGGCAGCTTGTGCTCGGCGCAGTACGCCTTGAGCAGCGCCACGCCCTCCCGGCACAACCTGGCCTTGAGCGAACCCGGCGGGTAGTAGATCCCGGCGTGCACGACGCCGCTATTGTGCCCGGTCTGGTGCGCGCCGACGCGGGCCTCCTTGTCCAGGACGGTCACCTCCGCGCCCCTGGAGGCGGCGAGCTCGCGCGCCACGGCCAACCCGACGATCCCCGCCCCCACGACACCGATTTTTTCCGTCACACACCTGATTTTCCTGGTAAAGGCCCCCCTGCCGCCATACCTCCGAGAATCGAACATGAGTACGATGGCCCCATGTACGTCCCGCCAGAGTGGCCCGCCGAGGTCCGCCCGCCCAGCGTCCCCGACTGGGAGACCTCGGCGGTGGCCTGGCTGCTCGACGCGGTCCCGCCCGACTACCGGTCCTACGAGGTGCTCAGGCGCCACCCGGTGGCGCTGGCCCGCATGGCCAGACACCACGTGCGGTCCGCGGTCGAGGCGGCCAGGGCGGGTTATCGCGGCGCGGCCGTCGACCTCAAGGGCCATCTGCCGCCGCACGCCATCGAGGCCGTGCTCGACACCTACCGCGAGGAGGGGCCGCGGCTGGTGCGCCTGTCACGCTCGATCGACGTGGTCGAGCGCGCGCTGCGCGGCGACATGTTCACCGCCACCATGCGCAACCCGTGAGACCCCGGCTCAGCGGGTGCGGCGGGCGATGAAGGTGATCACCCCGGTCGCCCCCGCCGCCGCGGCCAGCCAGATCAGCACGTCCTTGGCGGACAGGCCGCCCCCGTCGGTGGTGTCGGACGGGCGCGCGCTCTCCTCGGCGGCGACGGGCTTCGGCGTGGGGGTGCGCGTGGCCTGGGCCCGTTGGGGCAGCGGCACACGGTAGACCGGGCTGTTCGGGCCCTCCGAGCCGACCAGCAGCGCCTTGCCGTCGGCGGTGTAGGCGATCGACTCGGCCTGCCGCAGCTCCGGCATGGTGACCCTGGCCAGCGTCTCCCCCGAGGGGCGGAAGAGGGTGGCCGAGAAGTACGTGCGGATGACGTAGGAGGAGCCGTCGGGGGCGTAGGCGGCGTCCGTGGCCATGATCGGGGCCGCCGCGACCCGGCGCAGCACGTTGACCTTGGTGGTGCTGAGCTTCTTGGGCGCGGCGTAGACCGATCCGGAGAACTCCTTCGACACGACGTACAGGCGGCCGGTGCGCGGGTTGATCATGATGCCCTCGGCGTTGCGTCCGCCGCCCGCGTACCGGAATCGGTAGCGGGTGGCCGGCAGCGTGGCGTCCTTGAGCGTGCGGGGCTCGGTCACCTTGTAGATCGACACGTCGGGCCAGGCGCCGTCGAGGTTGTCGCCGATGTCGGCGAACCAGAGTGTGCCCTGACCAGTGGCGGGGTCGCGGCTCGCGGCCATGGCCTCCCAGTCGCGGGCCTGGGCGCCCCGCAGGTGGAAGGTCGCCTTCGTACGGCCGTCGCCGCCGACCGCGTAGAAGACGGGGGCGGCCGAGCTGTCGTTGTGGGTGTAGTAGACGTTCGCGTGGGTGGGCGAGACGGCCAGGCCGCTCGACTCGGTGATGTCGCGGTCCTTGAACGTGAACAACTTCTCCGGCCCGTCGTCGTCCGCCCACGCCGGAGCCGCCGGCAACGCGGACAGCGCGAAAGTCGCCGCCACTGCGGCCAGAACCCGGAACACGACATCCCCCACCTCGCCATCATGCCCCACGACTCCGCCCGGAACGCTCAGGCCGCCGCCTCGGCCACGCCCACGCGGGCGCTGTGGCGGTGGAACCCGGCTCCCTGGAGCACCACGAGCAGGATGTTGGCCACCGCCATGGCCACCCAGAGCCCGGTGATGCCCCACGTCCGCGCCACCGGTACGGCGGCCGCCAGCAGCCCGCCGTAGCCGAGGACGAAGTAGGCCAGGCTCGCCCCGGACCGCTTGAGCGCGGTGAGCCCGATGCCCTGCACGGCCTGCGCGGCGTCGGCCAGCGACGACAACAACATCAGGGGCAGCAGCCCGAGAGCCCGCTCGCGTACGGCCGCGTCACCGGTGAACAGCCCGAGCACCTGCTCGCCCAGCAGGAGCAGCACCAGGGCCCCGGCCAGCGTGCCGGCGACGGCGAGCAGCGCGGCGGTGCGGTTGGCCCGCCGCGCCCCGGCCACGTCCCGGGCGCGGGCCACCTCGGGCACCGACGCCTGCGCCACGGACAGGGAGGCCAACATGAGGAGCCCGGTGAGCGTGGTCAGCACCGCGTGGGCGGCGGTGTCGCGGGCGCCGGTGGTGCTCGCGGCGAACGTGACCACACCGAGCACCCCGAACTTGATCAGCACGGTCGCCGCCAGCGGCACGCTGACCCTGGCCAGGCGGACGATCTCGGGTACCCGGGGCCGCGCCTGCCCGATCGGCCGCCCGAGCGCCCTGCGCAGGTTGACGCTCGCCACGCCCGCGGCCGTCACCCCGGCGACCACCCAGGCCACGCCCACGCCGTCGAGGCCGAGCGGCGGCACCAGCACCACGGTCAGCGCGCTCAGCACCAGGCCGAAGACCAGGCTCGGCCAGAGCACGGCACGGCTGCGCCCGAGCGCCACCAGGATCGTGCTCGCGCCGCCGGTCGAGGCGAAGACCAGCAGGTAGGCGGCGAGACACCAGGGCAGCAGGCCCAGCTCGCCGACCACCTCGCCGGGCACCCCGCTGACCCGCGCGAGTACGGGCACGCAGACCACCGCGACCGCCCCCAGCGTGCCCGTGATCAGGCTGAGCCAGCGCGCGTCACGTACGACGGGCACCGCCGCGCCCGGATCGTCCCGGTACGGCGCCACGAACGGCCCCAGCCCCCGCAACGCGCCCTGCACGGCGGCACTGGCGGGATTGAGCACCGCGGCCATCACCGCGAACGCGGCCAGCGCGACCGTGTCGTGATTGCCGAGCACGGACGTGACGACCAGCGTGCCGACCATGCCCGTGACCATCGCCAGGAAGAGCGGCACCGCGGCCCGGAGCAGGACGATCACGACGACCCCGCGGAGATCATGGTTCCAACCTATGGCCTGGAGCGCGCTCCAGGTATTTAGTGTGGACCCCATGGACTATGTCAACCTCGGGCGCAGCGGCCTCCAGGTGAGCCCGCTCTGCCTCGGCACGATGAACTTCGGCCCGCTGACCTCGGAGGAAGACTCCTTCGCGATCATGGACAAGGCCCACGAGCTGGGCATCAACTTCTTCGACACCGCGAACGTCTACGGCTGGAAGAAGGGCGAAGGGGTCACGGAGAACATCCTGGGCCGCTGGTTCGCCCAGGGCGGAGGCCGCCGCGAACGTACGGTAATCGCGACCAAGCTCTACGGCGACATGGGCGACTGGCCCAACGAGCGCCGCCTGTCGGCGCTGAACATCCGCAGGGCCTGCGACGCCTCGCTGAAGCGCATGCAGACCGACTACATCGACATCTACCAGGCCCACCACGTGGACCGGAACACGCCCTTCGAGGAGTTCTGGGAGGCCATGGAGATCCTGCGCCAGCAGGGCAAGATCATCTACGTCGGCTCGTCCAACTTCGCCGGCTGGCACATCGCGAAGGCCCAGGAGACGGCGGCGCGGCGTGGCACGTTCGGGCTGACCAGCGAGCAGAGCCACTACAACCTGCTCACCCGCGCGGTGGAGCTGGAGGTGCTGCCCGCCTGCGAGGACTACGGCATCGGCGTGATCCCGTGGAGCCCGCTGGCCGGCGGCCTGCTCGGCGGCGTCCTGCGCAAGATCGACAAGGGCCGTTCGGCCTCCGACACCATGGTCAGGGAGCTGGACAAGCACCGGGACAAGATCGAGGCGTACGAGAAGCTCTGCGACGAGCTGGGCGAGGACCCGGCGTACGTGGCGCTGGCCTGGTTGCTCAGGCAGCGCGCGGTCACCGCCCCGATCATCGGCCCGCGCACGCTGGAGCAGCTCGAAGGCAGCATGCACACCCTGGAGATCGACCTGGACGAGGCCACTCTGGCCCGGCTCGACGAGATCTTCCCCGGTCACCGCACCGCGCCGGAGGACTACGCCTGGTGATCCCGCACGCGGGCGTCAGGTCAGCAGGGCGCCGAGGACGACGATCAGGAGCAGCAGGCCGAGCACGACGGGCAGCAGCCAGGGGCGAGGACGGTCCACGCCCTGGAGCCTAGTCCCGCTTCACGGGTGCGAGCGCCCATTCTCCGAGTGACTCGTACCTCACCTGGGGGCCGGTGTGGCTGCGGAACAGCTGCAGCCGCTCGGCCTGCCAGGGCGTCCCGGCGAACCCGGCCAGCGACTCCACCAGGTCCCGCAGGTCCAGGTCCGTCCGGGCCCTGGCCAGCGTGAGGTGCGGGTGGAACCGTTTCTCGTCGGTCTGCACGGCCCCCGCGCGGCGGCCGGCCGCGCGGGCCGAGTCGGCCAGCCGGGTCAGCGGGTCGCCCGTGACCCCGGCCCACAACACCCGGGCCCGCCGCGCGGAGGAGAACGCCCCGGCTCCGGCGAGGGCCACGTCGAGCACCGTGTGCCGGTGGGCGGCCCGCGCCAGGCGCGTCTCCAGGTCGGGCAGCGCCCGCTCGGGCACCTCGCCGTAGAAGGCCAGCGTGAGGTGCCAGGTCGGGCGGCCCGGCCAGCGCAACCCGGGCACCTGCCCGACGTACGGCGCCACGGCCCGCTCGACCTCGTCGAGCACCTCGTCCGGCGGGACCACAGCCGCAAACAGCCTCATGTCAAGCGATTGTCCCCGGCCGCACCCCGGATCACGCCCCGGATCACGTTCTGGATCACGCCCCGGTCATGCCATCGCCAGCGCCGGCCTGGCCATCCGGTTGCCGATCAGCCTGGTCATCAGCACCGCGAGCCCCGTACCCACCAGGACGAGCACGCCCGACAACAACACGCCCGTACGCGGCCCGCCCAGCTCCGACAACCACCCGATCAGCGGCGCCCCGACGGGCGCTCCGCCGGTGAAGACGAGCATGTAGATGCCCATGACCCGGCCCCGCATCTCGGGGGACGTGGCGATCTGCACGCTGGCGTTCGCGGCCGTGTTGATGGTGATCAACGCGATCCCGGTCGGGATGAGCAGCAGCAGATAGACGGGGTAGAAGGGGGCCAGCCCGGTCAGCACCTGGAACAGCCCGAACCCGATCGCCCCGGCGAAGAGCACCTTGCGCGAGAGCCTGGCCCGCCGCGCCGCGAGCAGCGCGCCGCCCAGCGCGCCCACCGCGAACATGCTGGACGCCAGCCCGAACGACGACGCCCCCGCGCCGAACTCCTCGCGGGCCATCAGCGCGATCGACATCGAGAACGACTGCGAGAACATCGACACGAAGGCGATCAGCAGGATCGGCATGAGCAGTTCCTGCCGCCCCAGGACGTACCGCAGCCCCTCCCGGAGCTGGCCCTTGGCCCGCGGCACCGGCTCGGACAGGTTGAGCTCGGACTTCCGCATGAAGATCAGACTGGAGATCACCGCGCCGAACGTGAGCGCGTTGATCAGGAAGATCGGTCCCGTGCCGCCCAGCACGGAGATCAGGATTCCGGCCAGCGCCGGGCCGACCACGCGGGCCAGGTTGAAGATGGAGCTGTTCAGGGCGATGGCGTTGGGCAGGTCCTGCCGCCCGACCATCTCGACCACGAACGCCTGCCTGGTCGGCACCTCCACGCAGGAGATCATGCCGAGCAGGAACGCCATCACGAACACGTGCCAGACCTGCGCGGTGCCGGTCATCGTCAGCACGCCGATGGTGAGCGCGAGCACCGCCATCATCGACTGGGCGGCGATGAGGATGGGCCGCTTGGGGTAGCGGTCGGCCAGCACGCCGCCGAAGAGGCCGAACAGCAACATGGGCAGGAACTGCAGCGCGGTCGCCAGGCCGAGGGCCGCCGCGCTGCCTCCCGCGCCGTGCGGGCCCTTGGTCAGGTCGAGCACCAGCCAGTCCTGGGCGGTGCGCTGCAGCCAGGTGCCGACGTTGGAGACGGCGCCACCTGCCGCGAACATGCGGTAATTGCGAACCTTGAGCGACCGGAACATCCCGGTCTTGGGTTGCTCAGGTTCTATATCCTGCTGAGCTTCTCCAGGATCGGCGCCGCCTGCCGCAGGATCGACCGCTCCTCCGGTGAGAGCTCCTTCAGCCGCTGTGTCAGCCACGCCTCCTTGCGACGGCGTTCCTCCTTCAGCAACGTCAGGGCGGCCTCGGTCACGGTCACGGTCACCTGGCGCCGGTCGGTCGGATGCGGGGTGCGGGCGACCAGGCCGCGTTCCTCTAGCGTGGCGATCACGCGCGTCATCGAGGGCGGCTGCACCTTCTCTAGCTCGGCCAATTCGCCGGGGGTTATCCCGGAATGCCGTTCCACGGCGGCGAGCGTCGCGAACTGGGTGGGCGTCAGCGAGTGCGCCGCCGCCTGACGCCGGAGTCGCCTGGTCAGCCTTGCGTTCGACACGCGCAGGGCTGAGGCCAGGCCCGCGTCGCTGCGCAGGTCCATCTTGGGCTGGTTGTTCATTAGCACGTCTCATTACCTTTGCTAACTATATGCGAAGGCAAGATATTTCCCTAGGTCGGTTCGTCTCACTCCTTGATACCCAGAAGCCGCCCCACTCGCGCGGGGCGGCTGCTGATTTCCGGAGATCAGACTCCCAGCGCGGCCCGGATCGGGCCGATGGCGAAGTAGACGACGAACAGCGCGGTCACGCCCCACAGCAGCGGGTGGACCTCGCGCGCCTTGCCCCGTACGACCTTGATCAGCACGTAGCTGATGAAGCCGGCGCCGATGCCGTTCGAGATGGAGTAGGTGAACGGCATGACCACGATGGTGAGGAACGCCGGGATGGCGATCTCGAAGTCGTCCCAGTCGATGTCGCGGATGGCGGTCATCATCAGGAAGCCGACGACGACCAGCGCGGGCGTGGCGGCCTCGTACGGCACGACGGCGACCAGCGGCGCGAAGAAGATGGCCACCAGGAACAGCACGCCGGTGACCACGCTGGCCAGGCCGGTCCGGGCGCCCTCTCCGACGCCGGCGGCCGACTCGATGTAGGTGGTGTTCGAGGAGACCGAACCGGCGCCGCCGGCCGCCGCGGCGATCGAGTCGACGAGCAGGATCTCCTTGGTACGCGGCAGCGTGCCGTCGGCCTGGACCAGCCCGGCCTGGCGGCCGACGCCGACGATCGTGCCCATCGTGTCGAAGAAGTCGGTGATCAGCAGGGTGAACACGAACAGCACGGCCAGCAGCACGGAGATCCGGCTGAAGGCGCCGAACGGGTCGAACTCCGTGAACAGCACGAGCGGGTTGTGGAAGCCGAAGATCTGGTCGGCGGCGGGAAGGGCGGGGACGTTGAGCTGCCAGCCGCCGGCGTTCTCCGGCGAGGCCGCGCCCACCTTGGTCAGCGCCTGGACGACGATCGCCAGCACGGTCGAGCCGACGATGCCGATCAGGATCGCGCCCTTCACCTTCCGCGCCACCATGGCCGCCGTGGCCAGCAGGCCCACGATGAACACGAGAACGGGCCACGAGGTGAGCTGGCCACCGATGCCCAGCTCCAGCGGCGTGCCCGCGGCCTTGCGCACGAACCCGGCGTCCACGAAGCCGATCAGCGCGATGAACAGGCCGATGCCGACACTGATCGCGGTCTTGAGCTGGGCCGGGATGGCGTGGAACACCGCCGTGCGCAGCCCGGTCAGCACCAGGATCGCGATGATGACGCCTTCGAGGAAGACCAGGCCCATCGCCTCCTCCCAGCTCATCACCGTGGCGATGTTGAAGGTCACGAAGGCGTTCAGCCCGAGCCCGGCGGCCATGGCGAACGGCACCCGGCCGACGACGCCCATGATGATCGTCAGGACGCCGGCCACGAACGCCGTGCCCGCGGCGACCAGCGCCACCTGCGGCGTCGTGCCGTCACCGATGACCTCACCGTCGATGTCCTTGCCGGTGGCAATGATGATCGGGTTCAGCACCACGATGTAGGCCATGGTGAAGAACGTGGCCAGGCCGCCACGTACCTCACGGGAGATCGTCGAGTCTCGTTCAGAGATGGCGAAGAAACGGTCTATTGCGTTACGCATGTCACTCACGCGCGAAGAGTGACAGTAGTGGTGAAATGGGAAAAGTGTCCGCAATCGGATCGAGACCCGATTGGAAGCTAGGCTGGACCCGTGAAGCAGCAGTGGCACCCCGATCCCGAGCCGATCAAGACCAACGACACGGCCGCCGTCGGGGTCGGCACCGCCCTGTGGGCCGTCGCGCTGATCGTTCTGCTGATCTTCCGTCCGGCCCCCGAGAACACGTGGTGGATCTGGACCTGCGCCACCGGGGTCGCCTTCGGCCTGTTCGGCATGTGGTTCGTCCGGCGCGCGCACCGCGGTTGACATTCATCATCTTCCGGACATCTCCGAAGTCATCAGATACCGATGTCTCTCCCCACTACCTGGGCGAACGCCGTCCCACGAGGCTGGTCAGCATGAAGAAGGCCGTGTTGACGATCCTCCTGGGCGCCGCCGTACTCGCGGGCTGCGGCACCACGGGCGAGCCCGCGAAGCAGGCCGGCCCCGGCAAGGGCGGCGTCGCCTGGAGCCGGTGCACCGGGCTGACCGGGCCCGACGGCCGGCCGCTGCCCGCCGACGCGGCGATCCAGTGCGGGGCCGTACAGGTGCCTCTGGACTACGACGAGCCCGGCGGCCGGAAGATCGACCTGGCGCTGATCCGGGTCAAGGCCACCGGCGACCCCCTCGGCTCGCTGGTCTTCAACTTCGGCGGGCCGGGGGCGTCCGGCGTGGACACGCTGGCCATGGCCGCCAAGGCGTTCGGCAGCCTCGGCACCCGCTACGACCTGGTCAGCTTCGACCCCCGCGGCGTCGAACGCAGCTCGGGCGTCAAGTGCGGCGGCGAACTCGACGCCCTCCTCGCCGCGCCCACGGGGGCCGACGGCGACGCGATGTCGAAGAAGTTCGCGGCCGCCTGCGAGAAGGACTCGGGCGAGATCCTGCCCCACGTGGGCACCGTGAACGCCGCCGAGGACCTCGACCGCATCAGGGCCGCCCTCGGCGACCGGCGGCTCAACTACTTCGGCTTCTCCTACGGCACCCACCTCGGCGCCGTCTACGCCACCCGTTTCCCCGCGAACGTCGGCCGCTTCGTCCTCGACGGCGCCTTCGACCCCACGGTCACCTACGAGGAACGCGCCGTCACCCAGGCGACCGGCTTCGCCCACGCCTTCGACGCGTTCGCCCGAGACTGTGTGGCGCGGACCTGCGACCTCGGCACGGACCCGGCCGCCGTACGCGGCGCCGTCGAGAAGCTGCTCGACGGCCTCAAGAGCAAGCCGCTCGACGTCGGCGGCCGGCAGCTCACGTACGGCCTGGCCCAGCTCGCCGTCATCACCCCGCTGTACGCCAAGGCCGCCTGGCCGGTGCTGGAGCAGGCCGCCGCGGCCGGGATCAAGGGCGACGGCACCGCCCTGCTCACCCTGGCCGACTCCTACACCGGACGCCGCCCCGACGGCACCTACTCCACCGCGATGACCAGCATGCAGGCCATCACCTGCGCCGACACCACCGAACGCCCGACCGCCGCCGACATGGCCCGGATCGACGACAGGATCAAGAAGGTCTTCCCGATCCTGTCCGCGGACGGCACCGCCACCGCCTGCGGCCACTGGCCCGTGCCCGGCGACGACGCCGCCAAGCGCATCGACGCCACCGGTTCGGCGCCCATCGTGGTCGTCGGGGGCAAGGGCGACCCGGCCACGCCGTACGAGTGGGCGACCCGGCTCAACGCCAAGCTCAGGACCGGCGTGCTCCTGACGTACGAGGGCGAGGGGCACGGGGCGTACCTGAGCGGGGACGGGTGCGTGACGCGCACGGTGGACGCGTACCTGCTGAACGGGAAGGTGCCGGCCGCCACGACCTGCCCGGCGGCCTGACCGAGGGGCCGCCCCTGCCAGAGGGCGGCCCGCCGGACTCAGGACAGGTCGGCCTCGGCCAGCAGCAGCGGCACCGCCTCCGGGTCGCGCAGCAGCGCGGCCACGGCCAGCCGGTCGTTCCACTGGCCCGTCGCCCAGGCCAGCCCCCGGGCCAGCCCGTCGACGCCGGTGCAGTGGACCGCGCCCTCGAAGAACCGCCACGTGCAGGCGACCCCGTCGACCAGCAACTTCTCGTGCTCCACGTACGTCTCGGGAGCCGCCGGCAGCAGCGAGCGCACCTGCGGCGGCACCTGGCGCACCTCGCCCTGCGAGGTCACCTCGCCGGTCGCCAGCTCACCGGCCAGCGGCAGGTCGAGCAGCTCCGTCAGCGCCTCGGCCAGGTCGTACGGGGCCAGCACCAGCGGCCGGTCGGTGACGAGCTGGAGCAGGTCGGGCGCCTCGACCACCACCGCGTCCTCGGCGGCGGCCACCACGATGTCGCCACCGAGCACCGCGCGCACCCGCGCGGGCGGCTCGACCCGGGCCGGGTCGACGGCGGCCAGCGCGATCCACAACGCCCGGAGCTGCGCCCGGTCGACCTCGATCGCCGGGTCGGCCATCAGCTCCAGCAACTCCTCTGGACCGCCGTGGGCGGCCAGCAGCTCGGCGAGCGTGGTGCGTACGCCGAGCATCGACAGCGCGGCCTCGTCGAGCCCGGCCGGCGCGTCGGCGTAGAGGCCGTGCAGGAGCGGGTCGGCGCCGGGCAGCCGCAGCTCAAGCGGCTTGCGCCCGCCGAGCACCGGATGGTTGGCCAGCCACCACGCGGTGTAGGAGGGCACCTCCACGCCCTCGACCCGCAGCGGGTGCAGCGCGGCCCGCAGCGGCGGCCTGGTCAGCAGCGTGAGCGCGGCCTCCCAGTCGGCCACCAGCTCAAGGTCGCGCACCGCCGCGAACTCGGCCACGACCGGCGGCACCGCGAGGTCGGGCAGCAGGTCGAGCACGTGGTCGAGCCATTCGTCCTCGCCGTCGAGGTCGTGGTCGCAGTCGTCCTGGTCGAGCAGCACGTCGGAGTCGTGCGCCACGGCGAACCCGTCGAGCACGCCCGCCGCCGCGAGCACCCGCGGCCCGTAGGTCTCCACCAGCTCGGGCGCGGCCACCCCGAGGTGGCTGTCGGGGGCGAGCAGCCCGGCCAGGGCCCCGTCGGCGAGCATCAGCTCACCGGCCGGGTAGAGCTCGCCGTCAGCGCCGCGCAGCGCCAGCTCGGCCAGCCACGGCGCCTCGCCGGCGACCAGCCCGGACGCCGCCACCAGCGACAACACGGCCCGCGCGACCGGCTCGGGGTCGGGGCTGTCGAGCGACTGCGCGACAGCGGCCTTGGTCAGCGGGTCTTCGAGCACCGTGCGGGGCGTGGCCTCGGCGGCGCCCAGCCTGAGCAGCGCCTGATGGGCCGCCTCCGGATGCACGATGCGCAGCCCGAGCGGGGTGAGGTCGAGGTCGGCCCCGCCGTCGGTCAGGATGAGCGTGCCGCGCGGGCCGCGTACCAGGCGGCCGTCGGTCAGCGGCACCGGCAGCGCGCCCAGCGACTCGGGGTCGTCGGCGGGCAGCACCTCGTACAGGGAACGCCACCAGGACGGCTCGCGCGCCTCCACGGCCTCGCCGGACAGCAGGTCGACCACGTCGGCCAGCTCGACCCGGCGCACGCCCAGGGCGACCATGGCGGGATGCCTGGCGGGCCACCCGGCCGGCAGCAGCCCCGGCACGAAGTCGGCCACGGTGGTCAGCAGCTCGGCGGTCGCGCCGGCCACGACGGCCGCCTCCCGGCCCGCCACCACCCAGCCGTCACCTTCCGGCTCCCGCGCCGGATGCTCGACCTGCCACTCGGCGTCGGGCTCGTAGACCTCGGCCTCGGCGAAGGAGGGGGTCTGGACCGCGGGCGCGGGCGCCGACAGCGCGGGCAGCAGCGGCGCGGACGGCAGGCGTTCGAGCACGGCCCGCCGGACGCGGGCGTCGAGCTCGCCCTTGCCCATGAGGGAGGGCACCAGGTCGAGCAGCCTGGACGTGCGCGGCAGCTCGCCCAGCAGCCGGACGTAGGCGTCGGCCACCCGCTCGACCAGGAAGTCGGTGAGTGGCCCCTTGGCGACGTGCCGCCGGTCGGTGGCCATCGGGAAGGACGCGATCAGCAGCGCGGGCAGGTCGATCGGCTCGTCGCTGGGCGTCGGCGCGTGCACGACGGGCGGCACGGCGGCGGGCAGCGGGCCGGGCTCGCCGGTGCCGGTGACGGGCACCGCCCAGCGCAGCGACCAGAAGGGACGGGCCCGTTCCTCGGTCGGCCGGTCGGCGAACAGCCTGGCGACCTCGTCGGGGGTGAACTCGCCCGACTCCGACACGACGTGCCAGCCGTCGGCCACGACCGTACGGGTGGCGCCGTCGAGGTCGATCTCGATGGCCTCCAGCGCGGGCAGGCCGAGCAGCAGCGCCGGACTGGTCTCGGCCAGCATCGCGCGTACGGCGTCGACCGCCGCGGCGTCGCGCAGCGGCAGCCGGACGAGCGTGTCGAAGCCCTCCGGCACCTCCAGCGGCGGCGCCTCGAACGGCAGCCGGAGCAGCGGCACGTGGCCCGCCCGACCGGCCAGCTCACCGGCCAGCACGGGGACGCCGGCGACCAGCTCGGTGGTCTCGGCGCGCGACCAGCGCACCGCGTCGCCGCCGCGCGAGCCGATGGCCGGCTCGTCGCAGACCGAGACGACGGCCGCGAAGCCCACGCCGAACCTGCCGGCCGCGCCGATCTCGTCGCGCTTGCCCGACACGCGCAGCGTGGACAGGCCCTCCACGCCGGTCGCGTCGAGCGGGGCGCCGGTGTTGGCGGCCGTCAGCACGTCGCCGCGCAACGTCAGCCGCAACACCCCTGGCACCCCCGCGCGCAGCGCCGCGTCCGCGGCGTTCTGGGCGAGCTCGACGATCAGCCGGTCGCGGTAGCCGCCGAGCGCGAAGTCCTCCTCGGCGTTGGCGTCCTCGCGGAAGCGGGCGGGCGAGGCCGTCCACGCGGAGAGGACGGCGGCTCGCATCCGGTCAGTGCCAAAGGTGTCGGTCATCGATCACGATCCTGGTCGAGTGAAGAGGGGCCAGGGTAGGTTAGCCCCCCTGACCGACGAAACCGCCGTTCCGCGCTCGTGCCTCGTCAGGAGTGGCCGGGCTCGTCGTCGGCGGACACGTCAGCGGATGCGTCGGCCGAGCCCTCCTCCTCTTCGATCAGGTCGTAACCCAGGTCGTCGAGGATCGGGATGGCCTGTTCGGCCGGCGGGGGCAGCACGGCCGCCTCCGAGTGGGCGCCGCAGCCGTGGTCGGCGGCGACGACCCTGCCGTCGTCGGGGGCGTACTCGTTGGTGCAGACGCCGAACGACAGCCGCAGCTCACCGGAGAGCAGCCAGTAGAACCCGCAGGTGGAACACTGCGCGGGCGCGGCGTGTGCGATCGGAGTATGCGGCCCGTGCTCGCCCGCGTGCCAGCGTCTGGCAGCCCGGTCTCTGCCGATGGCCGAGAGCACACGGGCTCGACCCAGGCCGTACTCGAAAACCATCTGACGATCGGCGTCTTCGTCGAGCTCGGTGAAACCGGGCGCGAGCCTGTCGTCGTCGTCGGGGGTCGGCAGCAGGTCGCCGACGCCCAGGTCACCCGGTCGCAGCCGCTCGCTCCACGGCAGCCACTCGGGGGCGAGCAGCGCCCCCGCGCCGGGCAGCAGCACCGCCTCGCTGACCGTGACCTTCTTCGCGCGCGAGGCGCGGGTGACCGTGATGGCCCACCGCCAGCCGCGATAGGCCCGGTCGAGGCAGGCGAAGTAATGGGTGACGATCCGGTCGCCCTCGCTCTCGAAGCCGAGGTGCTCGCCGGGCTCGCCCGGGTGCGCCAGCTCCTGCGCCGCGGCGCGCGCCAGATCGACTGCGGCGACACAGGCCTGGTCGGGAGCGGGGACGCGGGCCCGGGTGCGGCTCATCGGACCGCCTCCGCCTGAAGGTGCTGTTCGCTCACACTTCATTCTCACCCATGGGCGGACCGGGCAGGCCCATAACCACCGATCCGGGGCTGAGAACAGGGGTGAATCGGGTAAGACTGGTAGGCGTGGGGGGCGGCTGGGAACAGGCTCGGGACATCTCGCGGCGGGTGGCGCACGCCATCGCCGGCGCGGGCCGGGCCGGCGTGCGCGCGAGCCGGGCCGGCGCCAACGGCACCGTCCGCGCGGGCCGCGCCACCGCCAGGGGCGCTCACAAGGTGGGCAGGGCGACCCGCCGGCTCACGTACGCGGGCGGCGCGGGGCGTACCGGGCTCGGCCGGCTGATCGAGTTGTCGGCGGGCAACAGCGCCGCCGACGCCCTCGTCACGGTCGCCCTGGCCAGCACGGTGTTCTTCGGCGTGCCGGTCGGCGAGGCGCGCGGGTCGGTCGCGCTCTACCTGGTCATCACGATGTTGCCGTTCGGGCTGCTCGCGCCGTTCGTGGGGCCGATCCTCGACCGGTTCAGGTCGGGCCGCCGGTACGTGATGGCGGGCACGCTGTTCGGCCGGGGGCTGCTCTGCTTCGCGATGGCCGCCGGCGTGGGGGCGGGCGACCTGCCGACGTTGTTCATCGGCGCGCTGGGTGTGCTGGTGTTGTCGAAGGCGTACAACGTGTCGCGGGCGGCGATCATGCCGAGCGTGTTGCCCGCCGACATCACGCTGGTCTCGGCCAACGCGCGGGTGGCGCTGTTCACGCTGGTGACGGCGGGGGCGGCGGTGTCGGCCGGCGCGGGCCTGACCGCGTGGCTGGGCAGCGCGGTGGTGCTGCGCGTGGCGATGCTGGCCTTCCTGCTGCTCGGCGTCCTCGCCGTACGGCTGCCGCGGCACGTCGACTCGCCCGACCAGGAGGAGGAGGGCGAGGCGCCGCGCTGGCGCACCCTGCTCAAGGTGGGCCCGGCGGTGGCCGAGGCGGTCTGGGCCAACCTGGCGCTCCGGATCTTCTCCGGGTTCCTGGTGTTCTTCCTGCTCTTCCTGGTCCAGGACAAGGCGGTGCCGTGGCTGGCCCAGCCGGTGGCGGGCCTCTCGTTCTTCGACGTGCCGAAGACGATCGGGCTGCTCGCGCTCGCGGCCGGACTGGGCGGCCTGATCGGCGCCGCGGTGGCCAACTGGACGCGCAACAACGCGCCGCAGGTGATCGTGCTGGTCACGCTGGCGGTGACGGCCGCGACCACGATCGCCGCGGCGGTCTTCTTCGGCCTGTGGGCCGCGCTGGCGGTCTCGCTGGTCACGGCGTTCGCACAGGAGCTGGGCAAGCTCGCCCTCGACGCGATCGTGCAGCGGGAGATCGGCGAGGAGGTGCGCTCGTCCACGTTCGGGGTGGTGGAGGCGGTGTTGCAGCTCGCCTGGGTGTTCGGCGGCCTGGTCGGGCTGGTGTTGTCGCTGACCCGCAGCGCCCTGGCCGGGTTCGTCGCGCTGGCGGTCGTGCTGACCGGCGCCCTCGGCTGGCTGCTGGTCACCCGGCGGGGACGGGTGCGGGCGGCCAACGCCAAGCTGGCCAGGCAGCGGGCCGAGGCCCCCGATCAGCAACGGACCGAGACCCCCGACCACACCAAACCCCTGACGAACCCCAACGGTTAGGCGTCGAGGTCGTCCGCGACGGCCCTGAGCACCTGGGCGATCTTCTTGGCGTGCGCCGCCTCGGGCTGCTTGCCCCGCTGGTACGAGGTCGAGACGCCGTCGAGCAGCTTGATCAGGTCTTCGACGATGACGACCATCTCGTCGGGCTTCTTCCGCTTGCCCTTGGGCTTCGTCTTGGCCAGGGTCGGCGGCTGTTCCAGGATCCTGACCGACAGCGCCTGCTGGCCCCTGCGTCCCTCGGCCACGCCGAACTCCACCTTCTGGCCTGGTTTGAGCGGCCCGGCGTTTGTGGGAAGCGCGGAGGAATGCACGAAGACCTCACCGCCGTCGTCGCGGGTGAGGAAGCCGAAACCCTTGTCGGCGTCGTACCACTTGACCTTGCCACTCGGCACAGGAGGACCTCGTTCAAACAGTCGAAAAGGATGAATGGATGTAGGTTATGCCCCGAAGCGCGCCGAGGCGACCGGGAAAATACCGGCAATTACCGTAGTTCGTCGCGCGTACGCCATCCGACGAACCAGTCCGCGAATTCGGTCAGGTCGCCGAGCGCCACATCGGCTCCGTGCTCACGCAGCTCTCCCACCGTGTAAGGGCCCGTCGCGACGGTCACGCTCATGGCGCCGCCCGCGCGCGCCGCCTCGATGTCGGCGACATGGTCACCAACATAAGCCGCCGCGCCGAAGCGCGCGAGTGCCGATCCCTTGGCGGCGCCGAACACCGATCCGACCACTTCGTCCACCTCAAGGCCGAGCAGTTCGACGGTTCCCGCGGCGTCGCGCGGGTTCTTGCCCGTCACCACGATCACCCGGCCCCCGCGGGCCCGTACGGCGGCGATGGCCTCGTACGCGCCCGCCATCGCGGTGTGCACGGGAACGCCCACGGCGGGATAGATCTCCCGGAACAACGTGGCCGCCGCCGGAATGGCCTCGGCCGGCATCCAGTTGGCCAGCTCGTACTCCAACGGCGGCCCCAGCCGGGTGATGATCTGCCCGCTGTCGATGGGCAGGCCCAAACGGCTTGACAGCTCGTCGTAAACAGCCGCGATGCCGGATCGTGTGTCGGCCAATGTCATGTCCAGGTCGAAACCCACCGAGGTACTCACCCGTGCAGGATGCCAAACGCCGCTTCGATGGCGGTAACGACCCTTGTTGCGGGACTCCGGGAATGGGAAGAAAGGAATTACTTATCGGAGAGGAGTGTCCGTGTCAGAGACCCCCGGGACACCCGGCACACAGGATCGGCTCGTCGCCGCCGCTCCACGCCCCCACCGGCCCGCCCGGCCGGGCGGCACGCCGGTCACGGTCTGGCGGCGCGTGGTGGCGTCCGTGGCGTACGTGGTCCGGGTCGCGTCCAGGACGGCCGCGCTGGCCCTGGCGCTGTATGCCCTGTTCACGGTCTTCCGGGCGAACCCGGCCAACGCCTGGTACCAGCTCGTCGAGTCGCTCGCCACGTGGTTGTCGCTGGGCCTGGCCAACCTGTTCCAGCTCGCCGACCCGCGCTGGACCACGCTCGTCAACCTCGGGCTGGCCGCGGTCGTGTGGCTCGTGGCGGGTTCGGCGTTGGCGAGCCTCATCAAGCGTGCCGCGCCCTAACGACTACTCTCATTGCGGAGGTATCTGCATAGACATGACCAGATCGACCCGTGAGCGGATCATCGACGAGGCCCTGCGGCTGTTCGCCGAGCGTGGCTACTCCGCCACGTCCGTGGCCGAGATCGAGGCCGCCTCAGGGCTCTCTCCCGGCGCGGGAGGGCTCTACAGGCACTTCAAGTCCAAGTACGAGGTGCTGGCGGCCGCGATCAACGAGCATGCCACCCGTACGAGGAGTCAGGTCGCCGAGAGCCTGGCCGAGCTGAACACCCTGGAGGCCGCCGCCGGCCTGGAGGAGCGCCTGTCGCTCGTGTGCCGGGCGGGCCTGGCCAAGGTCCGGGAGGAGTCGGAGCTGACCCGGGTGTTCTTCCGTGACCTGAGCCAGTTCCCCGAGCTGGTCGCGGTGGTGCGCGAGGGGCTGCTCCAGCCCATGTTCGACGCGATCACCACCTGGTTCCGTGCCCAGCCCGAGTACGCCGACTCCAAGGTCGACTGGACGGGCATCGCCGCGGTGCTCGGCGGCTCGGTGGTCCACTACCGGCTGTTCCAGGAGACCGTGGGCGAGATGCCGGGCCACGCGGAGAAGGACCAGTTCGTCGCCGCCTGGGTACGCCTGGCCGTCGGCCTGCTCCCCAGCCTCGGCTCGGCCGCCTGGAGCCCGCCGGCCAGCACGCCGCCGGCCGCGTAGCCGAACAGCGCCGGCACCCGGAAGATCGCCACGGCCGGCAACCCGAACGGCACCAGCAGCGCGACGGCGGCCGGCTCGCGAGGATGCTCCCTGAGTACGGTCCTGGTGTCCCCGCCGCTCGGTCTCGATCCCGGCCCGCAGCCGCCGCGCGAAGTCGAGCCGCTGGTCGGGCCTGAGCACGCCGTGCGCGGCGTCGGCCGCCTTGCTGACGTAGTTCAGGACCAGTTGGTCCGCGCGCTCTATCACGTCTGGCAATGCTGCCCCGATCAGGGGGGACATACCATGGCAACGATGGAGTTCACGGAGTGGATCAGGGGGCGCACCGACGAACAGCTTCGGGCGCTCGTCTCCGCGCGCCCCGAGTTGATCACTCCGGTGCCCGCGCATCTTGAGGGTCTGGCCGTACGCGCCGCCAGCCCTTCGGCGATCGGCAGGGTGCTCGACCGGCTCGACCGGTTCACGCTGGCGGTCGTCGAGACGATGGCCGTACAGGAGGGGCCGGTGACGAAGGCGGCGCTGCGCGGCCTCGTCGGACGGGCGCTGGCGGCGGGCCGCCCCGAGCCCGCGCTCTCCGCGGCCCTCGACCGGCTGCGTGACCTGGCCCTGGTCTTCGGCCCCGACAACGCGCTCGACCTCGGGCCGGGCGTGCGCAAAGTGCTGGAGGAGCCCGCCGGGCTCGGGCCGCGGGCGGTCGAGGTGTTCCGGCACCACCCGCCCGAGCAGCTCGACGAGATGGCCGACGACATCGCCCCCGGCTCCTCCGGGCCCGGCAAGGAGCGGCTGGCCGCCGCGCTGGCCAGCCCGGCGGCCCTGGTCGAGGCGGTCTCGCCCGAGGCCAGGGGCGCGCTCGACCAGCTCGTGTGGGGGCCGCCGACCGGCCGGGTGCCCAACGCCAGGCGCGAGGTGCGCGTGGCCTCCGCGCGTTCGCCGATCGAGGAGCTGCTGGCGCGCGGGCTGCTCGCGGCCACCGGCGAGGAGAGCGTGACGCTGCCCCGCGAGGTGGGTCTCCACCTGCGCGGCGGGCGCGTCCACCGTGACCTGCTGGCCGTGCCGCCCGCCCTCGCCGGGACCGCGCGCGACCACGAACTGGCCGACCGTACGGCGGCGGGCCAGGCGTTCTCGTTCGTCAGGTCCGTGGAGGAGCTGTGCGAGCGGTGGAGCGTCGATCCGCCGGGCGTGCTGCGCACCGGCGGGCTCGGCGTACGTGACATGAAGCGCACCGCGACCGAGCTGGACCTGCCCGAATGGGCGGCGGCGCTGGTCGTCGAGGTGGCGCACGCGGCGGGGCTGATCGCGGCGGGCGGCGGCGTCGACGGCGAGTGGCTGCCCACCTCCGGCTACGACCTCTGGCGGGTCAGGGCCACCGCCGACCGCTGGGTGACGCTCGCGGCGACCTGGCTGCACATGGACCGCGTGCCCGGCCTGGTCGGCGAGCGCGACGACCGCGACCGGCCGCTCAACGCCCTGCACACCGACCTGCGCCGGGCCTCCGCCCCTGGGGTGCGCACGGCCGCGCTCGGCGTGCTGGCCGCCGCGCCGGGCCTCGCGCCCGCCCGCGACTCCGTGCTCGAACGCCTGGCCTGGGAGCAGCCGCGCCGGCGCGGGCCGCTGCGCGAGCAGCTCACCGACTTCGCGCTGCGCGAGGCCGAGCAGGTCGGCATGACCGGGCTCGGCGCGCTGTCCGGCCACGGGCGGGCGCTGCTGGAGGGCGGCGACGCTGCGGGGGTGCTCGCGCCGCTGCTGCCCGAGCCCGTCGACCACGTGTTGTTGCAGGCCGACCTCACCGCCGTCGCCCCCGGGCCGCTGACCAGCGAGCTCAACCGCTGGATGACGCTCACCGCCGACGTCGAGTCCAAGGGCGGCGCGACCGTCTACCGGTTCGGCGAGAGCTCGATCCGGCGTGCCCTCGACGCCGGGCACGGCGGCGAGGAGCTGCTGGCGATGCTGGCCCGCCATTCGGCCACGCCGGTGCCGCAGGCGCTGTCCTACCTGGTGACCGACGTGGCCCGGCGCCACGGGCGGATCCGGGTGGGCACGGCGAGCGCGTACGTGCGGTGCGACGATCCGGCGCTGCTCGACCAGATCACCGCCGACCGCCGCTCGGCCGCGCTGCGCCTGCGCCGGCTGGCCCCCACGGTGATCGCCTCGCGCTCGTCCAGGGCGGCGCTGGTCGACTCGCTGCGGGCCATGGGGTACGCCCCCGTCGCCGAGTCGCTCGACGGTGACGTGATCATCTCCCAGCTCGACAGCAGGCGTACCGAGGGGGTGGCGCCCGTACGCGCCGTGGCCTCGGTCAACGGGCTCGATCCCGAGGTCGCGTCGGCGGCCGTACGCGCGCTGCGCGCGGGGGACGCGGCCCACCTGGCGCGGCGCGAGCCGGTCGACGCCCCTGGCGGTGCGGTGCCCCGGGGGCCCGCGACGGCGACGATCTCGGCCCTCCAAGATGCCATCAAACAGGGCGTACGGGTGTGGATCGGCTACCTCGACTCCCAAGGCAACGCCACCTCGCGCATCCTGGAGCCGGCCCGGATGGAGGGCGGCTACCTGACCGCGTACGACGAGACCAGGGCGGCCGTCCACCGCTTCGCCCTCCACCGCATCACCGGCGTCGCCGGCCTCTGACGACGACTCCGCCCTGCCGGGGCGGTCAGTGTTCCGAGGTGAGGCGGCGCATCGTACGGGCGTGCTCGTCGTCGCGCTCGCGTGCCTGCGCCGCCAGCAGGGTGAGCGCGCGGGCGGCCACCCCGGCAGCGGGCCCCTGGCCGGCGGCCAGCCGCCACAGACGGCTCACCGCGTCGGCCGGGTAGCGCAGGGACAACCCGCCGCACAACGCCACCGCCGCCGCGACCGCCCGCGGGTCCGCCGGGTCCCGCGACCAGGCGAGCGCGAGCCGCAGCGCCTCGGGGGCGAGGGCGTCGTCGGCGCACATGTACGACAACGCGCAGCCCGCCGCCAGCCGCTCGTCCGGCCCGCCCTGGGCCCACACCTCCAGGAACTCCTGCTGCGCCTCCCTGAGCGAGCAGGCGGCCAGCAGCGCCACCCCTTCGGCCGCCCCCAGCCGTACGCCGGGCTCCTGACCGGCCAGCGAGCGCACCCATTCGCGCAGCGGCTGCCACAACCAGAAGCCGTACCGGGCGACGAGTTCGCCGAGCACCTGGGCACGGTGGTGCGGCACGCGGAAGACGGTGTCGCCGTCGCGGACACCGATCAGGGGGTGGGGCGCGCCGGTCGGCTGCGGTCCGGCCTCGTGGGCCTGCCAGATCCGCTCGAACCCGGCGAGCTGGCGGGCGAACTCCGGCTCGGGCAACCCGTGCGCGAACACCAGCGCCGCCACCGCGCGTACCTCGTGCATCGGCGGTTTGGTGTCGAACCAGGCCGGCACCTCCTCGCCGACCGGCTCGTCGTCGCGTACCAGACGGGTGGCCAGGCGGACGACCTCGGCGGGGGTGGGCAGCGCCAGCGCGCGGACCCGGGCGGTGGCGGCCCCGGCCGGGACGCTGCGACCGCCGAACGAGCTCAGGTACAGGTCGAACAGGTCACCGGGGTCGGGGGCGCGCCACGGCTGTTCGACCTCGACCGCCTGCGAGGGGGCGCCGCTCCTGGTGATCACCAGGTACGAGCCCAGCTCGGCGAGCTTGCGGGCCAGGTTGAGCAGCTCGGTCCGGTCGGTGCTCCCGGCGATCCAGTCGTGCAGCAGGTACGCCCGCCCCGGCCCGTACTCGGTCCTGGACAGCAGGTCGGCGGCGCTGCCGGCCGGCGAGAGCACGGTGATCCTGCCCTCGGCCAGCGACATGCGCGACAACAACGCGATGGCCCCGAGCCGCCGGCCCATGTCCTCCTCGCCCACCAGTACGAGCAGGTGGCGTACGGACAGCCGGCGCACCGCGTCGGGGAAGCCGGCGGGCTCCAGGTAGGAGCGCAGCAGGGTGTCGGCCGCGCGCCGGTCGAGGTCGCGGGTGACCGGGTGGGCCACGGGCCGGAGCTGTTCGGTGATGGCGATGATGCTCTCCGTGAACGATTTGTCGTCGAGGTCGGCGGCGCCCGGTTCAGGCGTGTCGGTCACGAAGTCACCTCGGGCCTTACTGGAAAGTTTTCTTCGGAAGATGTTTTTGCCGGAACCTTTTGTCCGGCGAGTTTCCGCGGCTTATGCAGTGAGCGTGCGTCGCTCGGTCGCCGCCGTTCTGACCAGGTGTTCCTCTCGATGCTCGCGGCAATGGCCGCCGGCGCGCACATGTCGATCATGTCCTCCATCGCTCTCGGCGACGAGCCGGTAACAAAACCGAAGGGAACGGTCAGGCAGCACGAGATCTTAGTTCTCCAACCATTACACGACTTCGCGCCACCCGAAAACTCGAATGATCCTCTAGGTTGAAATAGGGTCATTTACCGGGCATGAGAGCATCAGCCACAATCCTTAGTCAAGACCAGTCGCGGGAACATGCAGGGTTGACTGCGCGCGGCCACTCCCCTCAGGTTGTGCATGTGACCGAGCAAACGCTGGGCCAGCTGGCCGAGGAGTCCTGGAACCGCTTCGACGACCACGAGTCTGTGTTCTACGAAGGGGTCTGGCACCGCAGCCACACACTCGCCGAACGCGCGCGCCGGATGTGCGGCGGATTCGTCGAGGCGGGGATCAGGCCCGGCGACCGGGTGGTCGTGATGATGGCGACCTCTCCCGAGGTCCCGATCGTCTACCAGGCGTTGTGGGCGGCGGGCGCGGTGGTGACGCCCGTGGTCTTCCTGGTGGGGGTCGAGGAACTGCGGCACATCCTGGCCGACAGCGGCGCGTCCGCCGTCGTCACCTCGCCCGAGCTCGCGGAGACCGTACGGGCCGCCGCCGCCGACGTCCCCGTCTTCGTGGACACCGCCGGGCTGGAGAGCGCCGCCGAGCACGGACGGGTTCGCAGGGACCCCGGCGACCTGGCCGCGCTCATGTACACCGGCGGCACCACGGGCGCCGCGAAGGGCGTCATGCTGAGCCATCACGGGTTGTGGCAGGTGGCGAAGGACGCCTACACAATGTCCCACCAAGACGGGAAAAATCGTGCAATTGTGCCCGTGCCGCTTTCGCATGCGTACGGGTTGATCATCACTGTGGCCGGCATGCACGCGACCGAGCCGCAACAAGCCGTGCTCATGCGCTGGTTCGAACCGGAGGCGTTCCTGAAACTGGCCGCCGAGCAGCACGTCCAGTACGGCACCGTCGTCCCCGCCATGATCCAGATGCTCCTCGCCCAGCCGCTGGAGTCCCACCCGCTCCCCGACCTGGCCTACCTCACCTGCGGCGCGGCGCCGCTGGGCCGCGAGGCGCTGGAGGAGTTCGAGCGCCGGATGCCCGGCGTACAGATCCTGGAGGGCTACGGCCTGACCGAGACCAGCGCCGTCACCACCTTCAACCCGCCGGGCAGGCGCAGGGCCGGCAGCGTCGGCCTGCCGCTGGCCGGCTACACGATCACCGTCCGCGACTCCGAGGGCGAGGCGGTGGAGGCCGGTGACGTCGGCGAGATCTGCGTCGCCGGCGACTCCCTGATGCTCGGCTACTGGGGCGAGCACGAGCCCGACCCCGAGGGCACCGCGCTGGTCGGCGGCGAGCTGCGCACCGGCGACATCGGCTGCGTGGACGACGACGGCTATCTCTACATCGTGGACAGGAAGAAGGACCTGATCATCCGCGGCGGCTTCAACGTCTTCCCCCGCGACGTCGAGGACGCCCTCAACCAGCATCCCGACGTGGTCATGTCCGGCGTCGTCGGCCGTCCCGATCCGCGTGTGGGCGAGGAGGTCGTGGCGTTCGTGCAGCTCAGGCCGGGGGCCGAGGCGAGCGCCGAGGAGCTGGCCGAGTGGGCGCGCGACCGGGTCGGGCGGGTGAAGTACCCGCGCGAGGTGCGGTTCGTGGAGTCGATCCCGGTCACCAGCGTGCTCAAGCTCGACAGGAAGGCGCTGCGCGGCCGGCTCTGACGGGCCCCACGCGATCCGGCCCCGGCGCGCGCACCGGGTCAGCCACGTCTGCATTCCGTGATAAACGTTGACGTGTCTGGAGGTGAGCGTGAGTCAAGAGGACCCGGCGGGTTACCCCCACCTGCCCTACGGAGCGCCCTACGGCGAACAACCGCCTCCGCAGTACGGCTACGGCTACGGCCCGCCGCCGCGGCGCGACGAGGGCCCGCAGACCAGCGCCATCGTCGCGGTCGTGCTCAACTTCCTGTCCCTCGCCTCCTGCTGCAACGTGTTCGGCCTGCCCGGCGGCATCCTCGCCACGGTCGCGCTGACGCGGGCCCGGGAGCGGCCGGCCAGCGCGCGTTCGCTGCTGCTCTGGAGCTGGGTGTTGTTCGGCTGCGGGCTCGTCCTGAACGTCGCGCTCTTCCTCTTCCTGGGGCTCACCGGCCGCCTTGACGACTGATCGATTACCCGTTCCGGGACTGTTCCTGCCCTCGTGTGTGTTGGATAAGGGTCAACCGTAGGAAGGGATGTCCGTGAACGACGGCCCGCTCATCGTCCAGTCGGACAAGACACTGCTGCTCGAGGTCGACCACGAGAAGGCCGACGCGTGCCGCAAGGCGATCGCGCCGTTCGCCGAGCTCGAACGCGCGCCCGAACACGTCCACACCTACCGCGTCACGCCACTCGCCCTGTGGAACGCGCGGGCCGCCGGCCATGACGCCGAGCAGGTCGTCGACGCGCTGATCGGCTTCAGCCGCTACCCGGTGCCGCACGCGCTGCTCGTCGACATCGCCGAGACCATTGCGCGCTACGGCCGCCTGCGCCTGGAGAAGGACCCGGTCAACGGCCTGGTCCTGACCTCGACGGACCGCGCGGTGCTCGAAGAGGTGTTGCGGTCCAAGAAGATCCAGCCGATGCTGGGCGAGCGCCTCGGCGCCGACTCTGTCATCGTGCACCCGAGCGACCGCGGCAACGTCAAGCAGGCGCTGCTCAAGCTGGGCTGGCCCGCCGAAGACCTGGCCGGCTACGTCGACGGCGAGCACCACCCCGTCAAGCTGCTGCAGGACGGCTGGGAGCTGCGCCCCTACCAGCGCGAGGCGGCCGACGCCTTCTGGCACGGCGGCTCCGGCGTGGTCGTGCTGCCCTGTGGCGCGGGCAAGACCATCGTGGGCGCGGCGGCCATGGCCCACGCGCAGGCCACCACGTTGATCATGGTGACCAACACGGTCAGCGCCCACCAGTGGAAGACCGAGCTGCTCAAGCGCACCTCGCTGACCGAGGACGAGATCGGCGAGTACTCCGGCACCAAGAAGGAGATCCGCCCGGTCACCATCGCCACGTACCAGGTGATGACCACCAGGCGGAAGGGCGTCTACAGCCACCTGGAGCTGTTCGACGCGCGCGACTGGGGCCTGATCGTCTACGACGAGGTCCACCTGCTGCCCGCGCCGATCTTCAGGATGACCGCCGACCTCCAGGCCCGCCGGCGGGTGGGCCTGACCGCGACGCTCGTGCGCGAGGACGGCCGCGAGGGCGACGTGTTCTCGCTCATCGGTCCCAAGCGCTACGACGCGCCCTGGAAGGAGATGGAGAACCAGGGCTGGATCGCGCCCGCCGACTGCGTCGAGGTCAGGGTCACGCTGACCGACGAGGAGCGGCTGGCGTACGCGATGGCCGAGTCCGAGGAGCGCTACCGCTTCTGCGCGACCACGCCGTCCAAGACGTACGTGACCGAGGCGCTCGTCCGCCGCCATCTGGGCGAGCAGGTGCTGGTCATCGGCCAGTACATCGACCAGCTCGACGAGCTCGGCGAGCACCTCAACGCGCCGGTCATCAAGGGCGAGACCAGGGTCAAGGAGCGCGAGCGCCTCTACCAGGCGTTCCGCGACAAGGAGATCCAGGTCCTGGTGGTGTCGAAGGTGGCCAACTTCTCCATCGACCTGCCCGAGGCGGCCATCGCGATCCAGGTGTCGGGCACGTTCGGGTCGCGGCAGGAGGAGGCCCAGCGGCTCGGGCGGGTGTTGCGGCCCAAGGCCGACGGCGGCGGCGCCCGGTTCTACACGGTGGTCAGCAGGGACACCGTCGACCAGGAGTTCGCGGCGCACCGGCAACGTTTCCTGGCCGAGCAGGGGTACGCCTACCAGATCATCGACGCCGACGACGTGCTCGGCGGGGTGTGAAGGCCGAGGTTGATTGCCCGGCCGCTCGTTCCTGAGCGGCCAGGCACGGCGTCACGTCACGTCCACGAGACTCCACGGGTCGTCGACATCGAACCACCCCCCTCACCTGCGTACTATCACGCCGCCTGCGACATACCCTCATGATCCGACAAACGCACCTGAAATGCCCGACTTTTTCGGTATTCACAGGTTCACTACCAGTCACGGATTTTGCCGGGTTCGTCAGCGCACCAGCAGGCCGCCGAGGAACAGCACTCCCCCGGCGACGACCCACGAGGCGACCCCCGCGCCCATGACCCGGCCGAACGTGCGCGGGTCGTGCCGGAAGGCGGGGAACAACCAGGCGGCCACCGTGGAGCAGACGGCCAGGACGGCGAACAGGCCCGACACCGCGGAGACCGTACTGAGGCGCCGGGAGCACGTCGTCGGGGGCTCGCCGCCCGCGCAGAACGCCTCCAGCCCCCACCCGGCGAACACCGACAACCCCCAGAGAGCCGCCAGCAGGAAACTCGCGACCGTGGGGATGATCGGCGAGAAACCGAAGCGAAGCCGCGCCACCTTCCGTCCTTACCCCGCCGCGCCTCGGGAAATGCTTTGGAGCCACCGGAGGGTGGCCGTTAAACTAGTCGATTCGCTGCCTTGACCACCTCCGTTTCCGACCATGGGAGGCGCTTTCGCATGCCCGCACACCAACTCGCTCCCGACATACCCTCTGACGTGCTCGCCGCCGAGCAGACCCACCTGGCCGAGTCCAGGGCCGCTCTCAAGGCGATGCGGGCCCACGCCCAGTCGTTGTCGGCCGACGCGGCCGGCGACTGGGTCTCGCAGCAGATCCTCCAGTCGCTGCTGGACCAGCGCGTGGCCGCCCTGGCCGACCACCCGGACACGCCGCTGTTCTTCGGCCGGCTCGACCGTGAGGCGGGCGACGACCTGCCCGTCACGATCTACGTCGGCCGCCGCCACGTGCACGACGGCACCAGCAGGCCGCTGGTCATCGACTGGCGCGCGCCGGTGTCCCGCGCGTTCTACCAGGCCAGCCCCGCCGACCCCATGAGGGTCGTACGCCGCCGCCGCTTCGGCTACCACGGCGGCGCGCTGACCGCGTTCGAGGACGAGCCGCTCGGCGAGGGCTCGGAGGTCGGCCCGTCGAAGATCCTCACCGAGGAGATCGAACGCCCGCGCACCGGCCCGATGCGCGACATCGTGGCCACCATCCAGCCCGACCAGGACGAGATCGTCCGCGCGACGCTGGCCCAGACCGTGTGCGTCCAGGGTGCGCCCGGCACCGGGAAGACCGCCGTGGGGCTGCACCGGGCGGCCTATCTGCTGTTCACCCACCGCGAGCGGCTGGCCAGGTCGGGCGTGATGATCGTGGGGCCCAACCGGGCGTTCCTGTCCTACATCTCCTCCGTCCTGCCCGCGCTGGGCGAGGTCAAGGTCGACCAGACCACGGTGGCCGGGCTGCTCGGCGAGCACGCCGCCGAGGAGGACCCGATGGTCGCCGCGGTCAAGGGCGACGCCAGGATGGCCCCGGTGCTCGAACGGGCGCTCTGGATGCACATCGTCAAGCCCGAGGAGGGCCTGGTGTTCACGAAGGGCGCCTACCGCTTCCGGGTGGCCGACTACGAGGTGCGCGAGATGGTGGCGTCCCTGCGCGGCACCACCCGCTACCTCCCGGGGCGGGCGGCGCTGGCCCAGCGCCTGGCCCACCAGGTGCTCGTCAGGATGGAGCAGCGCGGCGAGTCCCCCGACGACCGGGTCCAGGACGCCGTTGCCCGGTCGAAGCCGGTCAAACAGCTCGTCGAAACGGTGTGGCCGAAACTGACGCCCGAACAGGTCCTCCACCGACTTCTGTCAGACCCGGAATTCCTCCTAAAGGCCGCCAAATCCGATTTGTCGCCTGACGAGCAAGAAATGCTGCTTTGGCGGAAGCCATATCGGAGCTGGAAATCCGCCAAATGGTCAGCCGCCGACGCCGCGCTCCTCGACGAGCTGCGCGACCTCATGGAACGCACCCCGTCCCTGGGCCACCTCGTCGTGGACGAGGCCCAGGACCTGTCCGAGATGCAGCTCCGGGCGCTCGGCCGGCGCTGCCGCAACGGCTCGGCCACCGTGCTCGGCGACCTGGCCCAGGGCACCACGCCGTGGTCCACCAGCTCGTGGGAGACCGTGCTGAAGCACCTCGGCCAGGACGAGGGCGAGGTGACCGAGCTGACGCTCGGCTTCCGCGTGCCGCGCGAGGTGCTCGACTACGCCGCCCGCCTGCTGCCCTCGATCGCCCCCGAGCTCGCGGCCCCGCGCTCCCTGCGTCCCGGCGCGGGCTCGCTCACCGTACGGGCGGGCGGCACGGTCGCCGAGGCCGCCCGGCAGGTCCTGGCCAGGGAGGGCTCGATCGGGGTCATCGTCCCCGACGCGATGGTGGCGGCGGTCTCCGAGTCGCTGTCCGGCCTCCCGCACGCAGTGCTCGACCCCGACGCGACGCAGGAACACCGCCTGCTGATCGTGCCCGCCACCCTCGCCAAGGGTCTGGAGTACGACCACGTGATCGTCGTCGAGCCGGCCGACATCGTCGAGGCCGAGCCGCGCGGCCTGGCCCGCCTGTACGTGGTCCTGACCCGAGCGGTCACCTCGCTCACGGTCCTGCACGACAGGCCGCTCCCGGCGCAGCTCGGCGCCTGAAGGAAGGCGGGCACGGCCACTCCTAGGATGGCCTGAAGGAGCTGTCAACCTAGGAGGATGCCGTGCCCGCACCGCTTCCGCATGAACACCTGCCCTCCGTCCCCGCGCTCGTGGTGGAGAGCGACGACATCCAGGACGGCGAGCGGCTGAACGACCTCCACGTCTTCAACGACTGGGGGATGACCGGCGGGAACCTCTCGCCCCAGCTTCGCTGGTCGGGCGCCCCGGAGGGCACCCGCGGCTACGCCGTCACCTGCCACGACCCCGACGCCCCCACGGGCAGCGGTTTCTGGCACTGGGTGCTGTTCGACCTGCCCGCCGACACCGCCGGGCTCCCGAGGGGCGCGGGCACCGGCCCCGATTTCAAGGGCCTGCCCGCCGGGGCCGTCCACGCCCGCAACGACTACGGCACCAAAGACTACGGCGGCGCCGCTCCCCCGCCCGGCGACCCCCACCGCTACGTCTTCACCGTGCACGCGCTCGGCGTCGACAAGCTGGGCGTCGGCAGCGACGCGAGCCCGGCCGTGGTGGGCTTCAACATCACCGCCAACACGCTGGCCCGCGGCCACGTCATCGCGCACTTCGGCGTCTGAGGCCGGCACAACACCGCGGCGAAGGCGCCCCGCTCGCGTACGGGGCGCCTTCGTCGTGGTGCCGCGTCGGGTTTCCTACGCCCGGTGCGACCTCGACGAGGTTCAGCCGTTCCCCTGCACCACGTCGTCCGACAGCGTGATGTCCCCGGGGGCGTCCGACGACAGGTCCCCACGCGCGTACGGCGACGCGCCCTCGAAGGCGTCCGACAGGTCCCCGCGCTCGTCGGACGACGTCGACCTCGACGGTGAGGCGCAGAGGTCGCGGTCGTACAGCTCCAGGTAGCCCGTGCAGTAGGGCACGTCCACGTATTCCAGGGCCTCGTCCAGATAGCCGTGATCGTCATCGGCCTGGGCGGGCAACGTCATCGCGGCAGCCGCCGCCAGGATGACTGCGCCGAGCCCGAGAACGCGCGCGGTGCGGGAATTCATGTAACTACTCCTTTGTGAGGTGAATCGTTCACTTCATGTCGTTACTTTCCGTAGTCAATATCTACTAAACGTAATCGGATCCGGACACAACAAAAGGCGGCCGGATCCTGAGAGATCCAGACCGCCTTCTGATGCGTCAGCGACCAGGCGGAGCCTAGAAGTCCATGTCGCCGCCGCCGGGCATGCCGGCCGGAGCAGCAGGGGTCTTCTCGGGCTTCTCGGCGATGACGGCCTCGGTGGTGAGGAAGAGCGCCGCGA
>NZ_BMRC01000025.1 GCF_014648435.1 Nonomuraea spiralis | reverse complement strand
AGTAGCGACTCGACACCGCACATGATCACTCAAGGCCGTCTTGCTGTCCGGGAAACGATCAACCCGCCGCTTAGCACAACAATCCGGAGGATAAAGAACAAGCTCAGAGCCTGTTCACGTGGACGGCCTCGGCGGCCTCCTTGCGGCGGGACCTGAACTCGTACGCGACCAGAGTGCCGCCGACGGCCGCCGCGACCGCGCCGACGACCGGGAGCGCCCCGGCGGAGGAGGCCACAGCGGCGAACGCCAGAACGAGCAGCGCCACCACGACCCGGCTCAACCAGGGGAAACCCCACATCCGCAGCCGGAGCAACTCGGGCGACTCGGCCTCCATACGGCGGCGCAACCGCAACTGGCTGAGCGCCACGAAGACGTAGAGCAACAACACCAGCAGCCCGGCGGTGTTGATCAGCAGGTCGAAGGCGTCGTCGCCGGCCGCGAACGCGGCGGCCATCAGGGCCAGCGCCAGCACGGAACCGCCGAGCAGCGCGGGCCCCGGAACCCCGGACGCGCGCACCTGGGCCGCCGCGGCCGGGGCGTCGCCGCGGGCGGCCATCGCGCAGAGGACGCGCGAGGCGGCGTACAGCGCGGCGTTCATCACCGACACGACCGCGACCAGGATGACCCAGGTCATCAGGGTCGCCGCGCCGGGGACGCCGAGCCTGGCGATGGCGGTGGCGAACGGGCTGTCGGTGCCGTTGGCCGGTACGCGGTTCCACGGCACGATCAGCAGGATGACCAGCACCGAGCCGACGTAGAAGATCAGCACCCGCCACACCACCCGCAGGGTGGCCCGCGCGACCTCCTTGGCGGGTTCGGCCGACTCGGCCGCCGCGATGGTGACGATCTCCGCGCCGAAGTAGGAGAACAACACCGTGACGAGGGCGGTGAGGACCGCGCCCCAGCCCTTGGGGGCGAATCCGCCGTGCCCGGTCAGCGCGGCGAGGCCGGCCCCGGCGCCGTCGGACGGCCACAGTCCCAGGACGTACAGCGCGCCGGCGCCGAGGAACGCCACGATCACCACGACCTTGGCCGAGGCCAGCCAGAACTCGGTCTCGCCGAACAACCGTACCGAGACCAGGTTGGCGGCGGTGAGCGCCGCCAGCAGCGCGACGGCCGTCGGCAACACCGGGACGGCGCCGGACAGGGAGTGCAGCAGCTTGGCCCCCGCCACGCCCTCGAACGCGACCGCGACGATCGCGAACAGCCAGTAGCACCAGCCCACCAGGAACCCGGCGCGTGGGCCGAGGGCGGTGCGGGCGTAGTCCGCGAACGAACCCGCCGAGGGCCGGGCGGCGGCCATCTCGCCGAGCATCCGCATCACCAGGATGACGATCAGTCCGCCCAGGGCGTAGGCGACCAGCGCCGCCGGGCCGGTGTCGGCGATCACCTTGCCGCTGCTGACGAACAGGCCGGCGCTGATGACGCCACCAAGCCCGATCATGGTCATGTGTCGTCTTTTGAGTCCGCGGCGGAGCGATCCTCCGCTGTCGTGCCCGGTCATGGCGTTCGGCTCCCTGCTGTTCTGGGATAGGGGAGATCGGACCCCGGCCCATGGGCGGGCCGGGGTCTCGGGTGATCGCGGGGGCGGTACGGGCGGCGGGCGCGGTCGGCGTCCCGCCGCGTGGCGGTCAGTTGCCGCGGTAGACGGCGGGGCGCCGTTCGACGAAGGATCGGACGCCTTCGAGCACGTCACGGCCGCGCAGGCAGGCCAGCAGCCCCTCGGTCTCCAGGTCGAGCACCTCTTCCAGGTCCAGCTCCCAGACCCGGTGCATGGCTTCCTTGATCAGGCGTACCGGGGTGGGCGCCGCGGCGGCGATGCGTTCGGCCAGCTCCAGCGCCGTGTCGAGCAGGTCGGCGTCGGGGACGAGCCGGCTCACCAGCCCGGCGCGGTACGCCTCGGCGGCGCCGACGGTCTCGCCCGACAGCAGCAGGTCCACCGCGCGGCCGTGGCCGATCAGGCGGGGCAGCGCGTACAGGACGCCGTTGCTCGGGAACAGCCCGCGGTGCACCTCCTTGAACGCGAACGAGGCGGCGTGACCGGCCAGGCGCAGGTCGCTGGCGATGGCCAGCTCCACGCCGACGCCGACCGCGATCCCGTTCACCGCCGAGATGATCACCTTGGGGTGGGCGGTGAAGCGGCGGGTGAGGTCCTGGAGCGCGGCGGTCCGTTCGACCAGGTCGGCGTCGGACCCCGCGGCCAACTGCGCGCCGGCCTCCTTCAGGTCGGTGCCGGCCGAGAAGGCGCGGCCGGTGCCGGTGAGCACCACCGCGCCCACCGTGTCGTCGCGGGCGGCCTCGTCCAGTACGGCGACCAGCTCGCCGTACGTGCGCTGCCGGAAGGCGTTGAGCACCTCGGGCCGGTCGAAGGCGACCACCAGGGCCGAGCCGGCGCGGCGTACCCGCAGATCGGTGCTCATCGGAGGTCCTCCCGGGAGTCGTAGGCGCCACCCCGTACGGCGGGCAGCAGGTGCTTGGCGATGCGTTCGGACGGTGTCATCGGGAACGATTCGACGAACTCCACGAACCTCGGCGTCTTGAAGTCGGCCAGCCGCGCCCGGACGTAGGCCACCAGCTCGCGCGGCTCGACGGGCTCGGCGACCTGGACGAACGCCTTGACCTCCTCGCCGAACAGCTCGTCGGGCACCGGGACCACGGCGGCGGCGCGCACGGCCGGGTGATCGGCCAGAACCGCCTCCACCTCGGCGGCGGCGATGTTCTCGCTGCCGCGCCGGATCATCTCCTTGAGCCGCCCGACCAGGTGGTAGTGGCCGCGTGTGTCCCGGTAGCCGAGGTCGCCCATGGGATACCAGCCGTCGCGCAGCAGCGGCTCGTCCCGGTTCCAGTAGCCGGTCAGCATCGGCTCGCCGCGTACCACGATCTCGCCGACCTCGCCGTCCGGGGCGTCGGATCCGTCCTCCTGGACGACCCTGGCCTCCTTGCCGGGGACGGGCCGTCCCATCGCGCCGGTGCCGACGCACGCGGTGTCCTCGGGCCGGACGGCCAGCACGACCCCCGCCTCGGTGCTGCCGTACGCCTCCCGCCAGGGCGCGCCCCAACGTTCCTCGATCGTGGCGTGCAGGGCGGGCGTGATGCCCGAGCACAGGACGAGCCGTACGCGGTGGGCCCGGTCCAGTTCGGCGTCGGGCGGCTGCTTGAGCAGCAGCAACGGCATCGTGCCGAGGACATAGAAGAAGGTGACACCCTGGTCGCGTACCGACGGCCAGAAGCCCGAGGCCGAGAAGCGCGGCAGGATCACCAGCGGGATGCCGGTCAGCAGGCACAACACCGTGTTCCACTGCGGATCCATGTAGTAGAAGGGCTGCGCGGTGAGGTCCACGTCGGCCGGTGTGACGGCGGCGACGTCGGCCGCGAGTTCGGCCAGGTGCAGCCAGTAGCGGTGGGTGAGCATGCAGCCCTTGGGGAACCCGGTCGTGCCCGAGGTGTACTGGAGGTTGACGAGGTCGTCCCAGCCGACGTCGGGCAGGTCTCGTACGCCGGACGCGGCGGCCAGCGCGGCACCGGCGTCGAAGGCGCCGGCGGCCCGGACGGGTTCGGGCGCGGGCCCGGCGTCGGCGGGGTCGAGCAGCCCGACCTCGCCGAAGTCCAGCGCCAGCAGCGCCTCGGCGGCGGCGGCCGAGCCGGCCAGGGCCAGCACCGGGCCTGAGTCCTTGACGACGTGGGCCAGGTCGGCGCTGCGGTAGCCGGGATTCAGCGGGACGATCACCGCGCCGAGCTTGGCGATCGCCAGCCAGGCGACCGGGAAGCCGACGCCGTTGCCCAGCATCACCGCGACCCGGTCACCCCGGCGTACGCCGCGCGCGGCCAGTACGTTCGCCAGCCGGTCGGTCCGCTCCTCCACCTGCGCGACGGTGGTCTCGACGCCGGCGAAGCGGAACAACACCCGGTCGCCGTGGGCGGCGGCCCGGTCCCGGAGTAATCCGCCGAGGCCACCCGCGATGTCCCCGGCCGCCCGCCCGCCGGACGGCGGTGCGGTGGTCACGCCCGCCGCCGGGTGGCCATGTCGAACATCATCGCCAGCTCGGCGGCGCAGTCGGCCAGGTCGACGGCCGCCTCGTCGAAGACCCACTGGAGCATCACGCCGTCGATCGCGCCCTGGACGGTGGCGGCCAGCGTACGTGGCGAGAAGTCGCGGAAGTCGCCGTTCTCCTGGCCGCGCCGCAGGATGCCCTCCAGGTGGCGGCGGCACGGGTCGTACATGTCGGCGTTGAAACGGCGTTTGGCCTCCGGTGACCCGAAACTGCCCCAGATGTCCACCAGCGCGACGAAGTTGGCGCGGTTGGCCGCCATGAACTCGAAGCTGGCCTCGATGAAGGCACGCAGCCGGTGCGGGGCGTCCGGTGCCCGGTCCACCCGGGCCTTGATGAACCGGTTGGTCTCGGCGAACAGGGCATTGACGACCTGCTGGATCAGTTCGTCCTTGCCGGCGAAATGGTAGGAGATCACGCCTCTGCTGACGCCGACGTCCTGGGCGATCCGGGCCAGCGACGCCTGTGGCAGCCCGGCGCTGGCGATGGTGGAGATGGCGCCCTCCACGATCTGCCGTCGCCGGGCCTCCTCGATGAACGAGGCCTTGTTCTGGCCGACCTGATCGATTTTTGACCGCATGGCCAGGATTCAAGCCGCTGGGCCGTCGTACGGCAAGCTCCGGCCGGCGACTGTACGGTTTCCCCCACCCCCGGTCAGGGCCGTCGTTCGCCGGCCCGCTCGCCGGTCCGGCCGGTCGCCGCGAGGTAGTGCAGCACCGCCAGGACCCGGCGGTTGCCGGCCGCCGACGCGGGCAGCCCGAGCTTGGCGAACACCGCGGTGACGTGCTTCTCGACCGCGCTCAGCGACACATATAACTGGTCGGCGATGCCGGTGTTGGACCAGCCGTCGGCCATCAGGGCCAGCACCTCGCGCTCTCGGGGGAGCAGGGAATCGTCCCAGCCGGAGTCGGGCATGGCGGCACCTCCTCGGTGTGTGGGAAACCGCAGAATCCGCGCGAACCTCTTGTCTCACTCATACCAGCTGGATTAAATCCTGGCCATGCGGTCAAAAATCAGCCATCGTGTCCAGAAGTCCCGGGTGCTCGGCGCCGTCCTGGCCGGCGTGGTGCTCAGCGGCGGCCTCGCCGCACCGGCCCTCGCCCGGACGGCACGCGTACCCGCCGCGGGCCAGGACACCACGAACGCGCAGCTCCGCTGTCTGCTGGACGGCGTCGTCACGCCGCCCGTACCCGGCGCGATCCTCACCGTGACCGGGCCCGGCCGGCGCTTCGACGGCGCGGCCGGCGTGTACGAGCTGGACGGACGCGCCCTGCGCGCCTCCGACGCCTTCCGGACGGCCAGCGTCACCAAGACGATGACCGCGGCCGTCGCCCTCCGGCTCGCCGAACGCGGCGACCTGCGCCTGGACGCCCCCATCGGCCGATACCTGGACCGGAAGCTGGTCGCGCGCATCCCGTACGGATCCCGGATCACCGTCCGGCAACTCCTCGACCACACCGCCGGTCTGTACGACTACGTGGAGAACGAGAAATGGTTCCAGTACGTGCTCGATCACCCGGACAAGACCTGGAAGCCGCGGGAACTGGTGGACTGGGCGCTGCGTTCGGGCAAGCCCTACTTCGCCCCCGCCAAGGGGTACCACTACTCCGACACGGGCTACGTCCTGGCCGGGCTCGTCATCGAGAAGGCCGCCAAGAAGCCGTTGCACCGGTTGTACCGGTCGTTGTTGCTACAGCCGCTGAAGATGGACCGCACCTACCTCGAATGGTGGGAGCCGCACCGCGGCCCGCGCGCCCACAACTACATCGGCGAACGCGACACCTACGACTTCAACCCGACGTTCGACACGTTCGGCGGCGGCGGCCTGGTCTCCACGGGGGCCGATCTCAACCGGTTCATGCGCGGCCTGTTCGAGGGCAAGGTCTTCAAGCGTCCGGCGACACTCCGGACGATGTTGCGCAGCACCCCGCAGAGCGTCAAGGCCGGCGCGCCGTACGGGCTGGGCATCGCCCGGCTGACCGTGGCGGGCGAGACCGCGTACGGGCACAACGGCTTCTTCGGCGCGTTCCAGGTCTACGTGCCCAAGAAGGGGGTCGCGGTGACCGGCACCGTGACGCAGTCCCAGCTCGGGGCCAAGAAGGAGACCAGCCGGTTCATCGAGAACGCCCTCCTGGTGGCCCTCGGCAAGCCGCCGGCCGACCTCTGCAAGCGCCAATAGCCGCGTACGCGGGGGCTCCCGCCGGCCGGCGCCGGGGAGTGGCTGACCCCCTCTAACCGGCCGCGTCCTCCCTCGGAAACAACACGGCGAGCGCCGCGTCGAGCGCCACGGCCTCCAGCCGGTCGCCGACGAGTGACGTGCCGGACGTGACGAGACCGAAGATGAGGGCCCTGACTCCGTCGACCATCGCGCGGACCTCGGCATCGCACAGGTCCGGACGCGACTCGGCAATGAGATGCACCCATTCCTCACGGTTGATCCGCTGACTGCGAAGCACAGCCTGCCGCCGCGACGGCGGCAGGCTGTGCGACTCCCGGTCGACGACCGCCATGAGGTGGGCGTCGGTGAGCGCCCTGCGCACCCGCGTGCGTACCAGCGCCTCCAGCAGTTGTCCCGCCGGACCGTCCACGCGGTACGTCTCCGCGACCTCGGCCTCGGCCCGGTCGGCCTCGGCCCGCAGTATCGCCAGCAACAACTCGTCCTTGCCGTTGACGTGGTGGTAGAGCGCCGGCCCGGTGACGCCGACCGCCTCACCGATCTCGTCCATGCCGGTCGCGTGGTAGCCCTTCTCGACGAACAGGCGCGCGGCCTCCCGGATGATCAGCTCGCGCCGGTCGCCGCCCGCCAGGGGCGAGCGCGTCACCGCGGTCGCCGGGGCCCGGAACGGGCGCTCCGGCAGGAGCAGCCCGAGTGTCATACGGACGATGAGCCGGTACAAAAGCTGATCGTCGAGCCCCGCGTGACCGGTGGCGACGGTGAAGATCAGCCATTTAGCGCCCGCCGTCAGTGTCCGCGCCTCGTCCGCGGTCAGCTCGGGGCGCGCTCCGACGATTCGGCTCACCCACTCCTGGAAGTTGGCCCGTCCGCGGCGCAGCAGCGGCTCGCTCGTCTCGGGGGACAGGCTGCGCACTTCGCGGGCGGCGACCGCGGACAGCGGGCCGTCGTCGATGGCCTGGCGGACCTGGGCGTGGACCAGCCGCTCCAGAACCTCGCGCGGACTCCCGCCCTCGCGATCGATCCGGGCGATCTCCGCCTCGGAGCGCTCCGCGCTCTGCTCGATCAGGGCGACCAGTACGGCGTTCTTGTCGGGGAAGTGCCGGTACACCGTCGGCCCCTTCACCCCGGCCGCGGCGCCGATCTGGATGATGCTCGTCCCGTGGAATCCGTGCTCGTGGAACAGGCGGGCGGCCTCGCGCAGGATCAGCGCGCGCCGGTTCCCCGGCGGCCTGCCGCGCCGCGGGCGCGACTGCGTCTCCTCGGCCCCCGACATCCGCACCCTCCCTCCCATCCGCGACGCATCGACCGTACCGGATCCACTTGATCACCTTAACCAGAAATCACGTAATCCCTCAAAATCTTAACCCGATGGCGTGAAGTAAGGCCACATGTCATATTTAAGCTAACGTCGGTAAAGGGGTTGGCATGCCAGGCATCAGTACGGCCGGACTCTCCGGCATCGAAGAGACCTCCCTCATCACCTTGCACGCACGAGCACTCGACGCCAGGTCGGACCACCCGATCCTGGACGACCCGTACGCCGAGAAGGCCGCCCAGGCCCTCGACTACGACTGGCAGCGCCTCCAGCCGACTCCCCGGCTGGAGGAGAAGGAACGGCTCAACGTCAGCATCAGAGCCGTCCACTTCGACCGATGGGTGCGCCGGTTCATCGACCGCCACCCGGATGCGGTCGTGCTCGACCTCGGCTGCGGCCTGGACAGCCGCGGCCACCGGATCGCCCCGCCACCCGGCGTGGACTGGTACGACGTGGACCTGCCCGCCATCATGGCCATACGCGCGCAGCTCTACGCCGGGACCGACCGCATCCACCCGCTGGCCCTGTCGCTCGACGAGGACGGCTGGCTGGAGGCACTGCCGGCGGATCGGCCGGTGGTGGTGGTCATGGACGGGCTCTACCCGTGGATGACCAGGCCCACGTTCATCAGGTTGCTGCGCCGGATCACCGCCCACTTCGACCGCGGCGAGATCCTCCTGCTGGGCTTCTCCCGACTCTCCAGCCGGATGATGCGCAAGGTCGTGCCGGCCATCAAGGCGATCGGAGCTCCGGTCAACGAGGGGTTCGACGACCCGCACGACGTGGAGCGCTGGAACTCCGACCTGCGGCTCGTCGAGCGACAACGGTTCATCAGCTCTCCCGAGGTGGCGAAGATGCCGCCCGGCGAACGGATCCGCTGCCGGATCATGCGGGTGATCCCCGGTATGGCCCGCATGGACAAGGGCATGCTCCGCTTCGCCTTCGGCAGACCCTGAAGCCCCGCTCTCAGTGGGCGAGGGCGGTGAGGCGGTTGCTGAAGCGGGCGAGCATCCCGCTCTGGGACGTCTCGGGGAACATCCGGCCGATGAACGGGGGAATCCGCCAGTTGGCGGGGCTGCGCCTGGCCAGCCGGGACACCAGGTTGACGTGCGGGTAGCGGGCCCGCTCGTAGGCCCGTAGCCGTTGCGCCAGGTCACCGCCCTTGGCCAGCTCGCGCCCGAGCACCCACACGTCCTCCAGGGTCTGGTTGGCGCCCTGCCCGAGGGTGGGCGGCATGAGGTGGGCGGCGTCGCCGAGCAGGGTGACGCGGCCCTTGCCCCACTCCCGGCGCACCTTCTGCCAGTGGTGACCGAAGAAGTCGAGATCGTCCTCGGACGCCTGGGCGAGCAACTCCGGGACGGGCGACGCCCAGTGGCCGAAGCGGCGCCTCAGCTCGGCCAGCGGCGCGGCGGGCCGCGGTTCGCCGGGGGACCAGCGCACGTCGAACCACCACTGGAGCTTGCCGTCCCCGGCGGGGATGATCCCGCACGCACCCTCCCTCCCCGTGATCATGAGGTGGAGGTGGGTACGGGTGAGCTCGATGTCGATCCGGCTCAGGGCCTGCCAGGTGCCGAAGGTGGCCGTACGGATGGGGACGTCGCCCCACAACTCGCGCCGGACGACCGAGTGGTGGCCGTCGGCTCCGACGAGCAGGTCCCCTGTGACCGTCGAGCCGTCGTCGAAGGTCACCGTGACCCCGTCGTAGTCCTGGGTCACTGTCCGGCAGCCCGTGCCGTAGCTGATCAGGTCGTCGGGCAGCCCCTCGGACAGCCGTTCCAGCAGCAGACGGCGGGAGATCGACTTGTTCGGGAAACCGTAGAGCTCGGCCGCGTGGGCCATGTCGGAGCTGAGCCGCAGGCGGCCGTCCGCCGTCAGTGCGTCGATCCGGTCGAACCGGCCGCCGACGCCGTCAAGGCTGACCCCGAGATCATGCAGCACCGCGGCGCCGTTGCTGAAGATGCTCAGCCCCGCGCCGCCCGTTCGCAGGGCCGGCGCCTGCTCAAAGATCCGCACCTGGTGACCGGCGGCCAGCAGGCTCCGCGCGACGGCCAGGCCGCCCACACCCGCGCCGATGACGACAACGTCCATTTTATCTCCAAAACGAAGTTACTTCGATTCAAAGATACATCGCTGTGAAGTACATTGGGGCGAGTGACCGACAAGCACCCAGAAGAGGACGTCTTCCGCGAGTTCCTGATCGCGGTCATGCTGCACATCGAGGCGATCGCCGACCGGCTCGGCGTGCACCACGTCGACGTGGCCGCCCTCATCCTGCTGGAGATGCGCGGCCCGCTCTCCGTAGGTGCCATCTCCGAGGAACTGGGGCTCCCGTCCGCCTCCGCGACCCGGCTCATCGACCGCCTGGAGAAGGCCGGATATGTACGGCGGGTACGCGGCGAGCGCGACCGGCGCATGGTCACCGTGGAGCTGGTGGAAGGTGGCATGGCCGAGTACCACGCCACCCGCATCCTGTCCGAACGGCACCTGGGAGAGATCCGCGGGGACTACACGCCGGACCAGGTGCCGTTGATGCTGGGCATCCTCACGGGTGTCGCCCGGGCCTACCGCTCGGCCACCAAGGAACTGCGCGAGCAGTCCGGCTGAGGCGCCGCACCCGTCACTGCGCGTCGCCGGCGCGGCCGGTGCCGTAGGGGCGGTCGGCGCTGTCGATCTCGTCGGCAAAGGCGAGGATCCGGCTGTTGACGCGCTCGGGGAACTCCCCGTTGATGGCGTGGGAGGCGTCCGGCCACAGCTCGACGACACCCCGGGGGAGCAGGCGGCGGGCACGCGCGGCGGCCTTGCGCGGATTGTGGATGATGCTGCGTCCGGCGATCAGCGCGAGCACCGGCGCGCCGACCCCGGCCACCTGCTCGTCCGTGGGGTACGTAGGCGGCGGCAGGAAGGCGGTGAAGTCCCGCATCCCGGCAGATATCAGGTTGGCGACGGGTTCGTCGTCGGAGGCGTCGGCCCCGGCGGAGATCCAGCTCAGCAACCACCGCCGCCACGACTCGGGGAAGAACGGCACCACCGAGCCCAGCGAGACGACGACGACCTTCCAGGTGATCCGGCCGAAAAGGCTGGCGGGATCGAGCAGGCTCACCGAGGCGATCTTCTCCGGGACCCGCAGGGCCAGGTGAAAGGCGCTCCACCCTCCGATGGATACCCCGACGAGATGCACCCGGTCGAGACCGAGCCCGTCCAACAGCTCCGCCAGCCAGCTCGCCTGGTCGGCCGAGCTCGCGAACGCCCGGGTCTGCACCGAGAGGCCGGGCTCGCCGAGCAGGTCGACCGTGTAAACCGGCCGCTGGGTGATCAGGCCGGCCAGGTTCGACTCCCACATCGGGGTGGACGCGGTGCGCCCCGGCAACAGCAGCAGCGGCACGCCGTCGCCGGTGCCGAAGCGATAGACCCGGACGGTCCCGAAGCGAGTCTCCACGTCCCAGGTCTGATCGGGTTCGGGAAGGTCGGCCATGGCCTTGTCGTAGGCGTTCCGGAAGCGCGCGAAGGCGGGCGCGTCGCGGAAGTGGCCGAGCCGCGGCCCGCGGAACGCGGCTCCGATGTTGGGTTCCACAAGGTCGTTCACGTAAGGGATCCTCCACTCGGCTTTCGCGATACGATCGTATCGCATCAATGTCACGATACACTCGTATCGCAAAGAGGGGAGTCCGGGCCGTGCCGAAACAGGTGGACCACGCGGCGCGGCGGGCCGAGATCGCCCACGCCGCCCTCAGGCTGGGCGCCCGGGAGGGCCTGGCCGGTGTGAGCATCGGGCGGGTGGCCCAGGAGGCCGGCGTCTCCAAGGGGCTCGTGCAACACTATTTCCCGGCGAAGGCCGACCTGCTGCGCGCGAGCGCGTACCTGCTCAGGCAGGAGATCGAACGCCATGTCCGCGCGGCGCTGCTGGACGCCGCCGGCCCGGCCGACACACTGCGGCGCACACTGCTCGCCGTCGTCGAGCTGGGCGCGCGCGCTCCCGTGCTCCTGCTCGCCGGACACGCGTTCCTGGCCACCGCCGTCGCCGACCCTGACGTACGCGAGCTGTACCGGGCGGGCGGCGACACGGTCCATCGTGAGCTCGCCGCGCTCGTGGCCGCCACGGCCTCGGAACCAGGCGTCGAGGCCGGCGCCGAGGCTCACGTGCTCCTCGGGCTCGCGCGCGGCCTGGCCGACGGGGTGCTGATCGGAGAACTGGACGTCGCGCAGGCGGCGGCGGTCCTGGACCACCAGCTCAGGCGGATCGGCCTGCCGGCGGACCTGTGACGGGAAGGCCGCCGTACCGGCGCCGGGATCGTCCGCGGCGCGACCGACGGTGGGGGATTCGGGGGACATGGGCTCCACATCCTTCGGCTAGATCATGACGCCCGGTCGCCGTCCGCGCCGCTTCCAACCGGGGCGCTCGGCCGGGTGGGGGGAATCTAGGGCAGTTTATCCGCGTCCTTTACTTAGAGTTATCATCTAGTTACTTTGGGTGCAAGAATTGCGTCCCGAGGAGTTGCGATGAGGCTCGCTGTGGCCGCGGCGGACTGGGCGGCCCTGCGCCGGCGGATGCGCGGCGAGGTCGTCCTTCCCGGCGATCCCGGCTACGCGACGGCCCGGGGGATCGCCGACCCTCGATTCGACCAGGTGCGACCACGTGCCGTCGCGCGCTGCTCGACGGCCGACGACGTTCGTCTCGCGGTCGACTTCGCCCGCCACCACCGTCTCACCCCCCATCCCCGCTCGGGTGGCCACAGCTTCGCTGGTTACTCCACCGGTCCCGGCCTGGTCATCGACGTCTCCCCGCTGAACACGATCACCGTCGACGGAGCCACGGCCCGGATCGGCGCGGGCAGCAGGAGCGGGCAGGTCGCCCGGGTCCTCGCCGAACACGGCAGGCTCCTGCCGGTCGGCGTATGTCCTGAGGTCGGCATCGCCGGGCTGACGCTGGGCGGAGGCATCGGGATGGTCGGCCGCGCGTACGGCCTGACCATGGACAACCTGCGGGAGGCCGACGTCGTCCTGGCCGACGGCAGTGCCGTCACCTGCGGCCCCTCCGTCCACCCTGATCTGTACTTCGCGCTGCGTGGCGCGGGCGCGGGGGCCTTCGGCGTCGTCACGTCCCTGACCTTCGACATCCACCCCGCCGTCGAGCTGCGGACGTTCGTGCTCAACTGGCCCGGTGACCGCGTGGCCGAGACCGTCGCCGCCTGGCAGCGCTGGTCCCTGACCCTGTCCGACGCGATGAGCACCCAGCTCTGCGTGCGTGGCGGCGTACCCGGGACCTTGGTCATCGCCTGGTGGTGTGGATCACCTCGGGCGGGCGACCCGCTCGTCGCCCGGCTCGTGGCCGCGCTCGGCGAGCCTGTTGCCGGTGGTTCGTACACGTCCGGCTATCCGGAGGCGATCACGTATCTCTGGGAGGTGCTGCGGGCTGACGGTGACGCCTCGCGGGCGCCGGTCTACACCTTTCAGGAAGACCATCTGCTCTCGGCGCCGCTGCCGCCGGACGGCGTGTCACTGCTCGCGCGGCGGCTCACCGGCCGCGCCGACACCATCCTGATCCTCGAACGTCAAGGTGGCGCTCTGGGCAAGGACCCCACCACGGCGTGGGCTCACCGCGGCTGCCCCTTCGCGATGTGGTTCTGGAACGAGGTCTCACCCACGGCAGGCGTCGGCCGCGTCATCGAGGCCAGGAACCGGATCGTCTCCTTGTGGCAGGAACTGCGACCTTGGGCATCCGGGCAGTCGTACCAGAACAACATCTCGCCGCGTCGGCCGGACTGGGCGCGCGCCTACTACGGCGAACACCTGCACCGGCTTCGCGCGGTCAAGGCCCGCTACGACCCGCACGACCTCTTCCATCATCCCCAGGGCCTCGCGTGAATCTGGAGGAGAGGGCGCGACCGCGGTCGGCACCGTCCCGCGTTCCTTCGGGGCCCACATGCCGGCGTCGTCGAACCGCTCGTAGTAGGTGCATTGGCGCATCCGTTGGCGGCGCTGGTGGTCGGCGCTGACGGGGTGCCCTCCGCGGCGTGCCTGGCCGGGCCTTATCCAATATGTTAACCGTAGTTCCCGTTTCTCAGAGAGGTGTGTACGTGGCCGAGTCCGACGAGCTGGAATCCCTCATCTCGCAGGGGCGCAAACATGGGGTGCGCAAGCGCGTCATCCTGCTGCAGGCTGCCCGGCTCTTCGTGGAGCGAGGTTACGCCGACACCGGGATCGACGACATCGGGGCCGTGGTGGGCATCTCCGGGCCCGCGGTCTACCGGCACTTCCCCGGCAAGCAGGCCATCCTCCTCGCCCTGATCGAGTTGTCGCTGGAACGCCTTCAGGAGGGGACGCAAGCCGCGCTGGCCGACCGGGACCGGGATCCGCGGGAGGCGCTGATCGCCCTGGTGGACTGGTTCTCCCGGTCTTCCGTCGAGAACCGGAGTCTGACGCTGATCATGCAGGCCGAGCTGCTCTGGTTGCCGGAGCAGGATCGGCGGCGGCTCAATCGCCAGATGCGGCAGATACGTGAGGAGTGGGTCGGGCTGCTGATCGAGGTACGGCCGGAGCTGTCGGACCTCGCGGCGCGGATCGCCGTCACCTCCGTCATGGGGATGGTGACGGCGGTGCTCGCCGCCCGGCTGAGCGATGACATCCGAGCGCTGAGCGCGCACCTGCGGGCCCAGATGCTCGCCGTCCTGCATGTGCCGGCTGGATCGTGACGGCTCTGGATCAAGTAAAAAGTTAACGTGTATATACTTTTTGCCGTAGGAGAGTCTTGTGGGAGGACATGATGGAACGCATAGTCGAGGCCAACGGGATCCGTCTGTGGTGCGAGACGTTCGGTGATCCGGCCGATCCCGCGCTGCTGCTCGTGATGGGGCTCGGCGCCCGAGGCGCCACCTGGCCCGATGAGCTCTGCCGGCTTCTCCAGGAGGCAGGCCGGTACGTCATCCGCTACGACAACCGGGACACCGGGCTGTCGGGCTGTGTCGACTACGAGGCCAACCCGTACACGATGATCGAGCTCGCCCAGGACGCGGTCGGCCTGCTCGACGGATTGGGCATAGCCACGGCGGACGTGGTCGGCGCGTCGATGGGCGGCATGATCGCCCAGGAGATCGCGCTCGAACACGCTGACCGGCTGCGCAGTCTGACGATCATCATGTCGAGCGCCGAGCCCCTCGACCCCGCGACCAACACCTTCCGGGGCACGGTACGCGATCCACGGCTGGCCGCCTGGGACGCCGAACAGATCGCCAATCCGCCCAGCACCCGGGAGGAGCACGTCGAGTCGCATCTCAAGCTGGCTCGCATTCTCGCCGGACAGTTGACGGCGTTCGACGAGGTGGCCACGCGCGCGATCATCGAGCGGGAGATCGAGAACGCCACCGATGCGGGCCACGCCTCGAAGAACCACATCCTCGCGGCCTTCGCCTCCCGCGACCGTTCCGGGCTTGTCGGCTCGATCACCGCTCCGACTCTGGTGATTCACGGGTCGGACGATCCCATGGCGCCCTTCGCCCATGGCGAGGCCCTGGCGGCCGCGATTCCCGGCAGTGAGTTCCTGCCCATCGAGGGAATGGGGCACGGGTTCCCGCCGCCGGTGATTCCTCCTATCTCCGCCGCGATTCTCCGGCACACCGGGCGATAGCCGACAACCGTCGATCGCGGGGGTCCGCCCGCGCATCTCAAGGGGACGGCCGGCCAGGAAGTTCACGGTAGGGGCGGCGTGCAGCGGTGGGTTCGTGTCCGGGCGGTGGAACCTGCGCGCCGGCCCCGGCCCGTGCGGTTCGGGAGCAGGCGATTCCTTTGGGTGGTGGCCGTGGTCTACATGATGGGAGGCGCGGTTCGCGCAACGAGCCGGTCGGTCTCTCTCACGTACGCCAAAGAGAAAGGACCGCCGATGAGCATCCCGGCGACCATGCGCGCGCTGCGGCAGACTTCCCTCAACGGCCCGCAGGACATGCGCCTGATCACCGACGCGCCGGTGCCGAGCCCCGGCCAGGGCGAGGTCCTGATCCGCGTCACCGCCGCCGGGGTCAACTTCGCCGACGTCTCGAAGGCCCACGGCACGTTCGCAGGCGGTCCGCGGCCACCGTACCTGGCGGGTTTCGAGGCCGCGGGGGAGGTCGTCGCGGTGGGCGAGGCGGTGACCGGCCCGCGACCGGGGGCCCGCGTCGTCGGCGTCGCCGACGGCGCCTTCGCCGAGTACGCGGTCCTGCCCGCGGCCGCGGCAGTACCGGTGCCTTCGGGCTGGACGGAACAGCAGGCGCTGGGCCTGGTCGTGAACTGGCCCACCGCGCTGGCCGCGCTCAAGCCTCTGGGCGGCATCGCCGCCGGGCACGTTGTGCTGATCCAAGCCGCGGCGGGCGGGACCGGCCAGGCTGCGGTGAGAATGGCCAAGCACTACGGCGCGACGGTCATCGCCACCGCCTCGCCGGACAAGCACGAGACCGTACTGGCGCTGGGAGCCGACCACGTCCTGGACTCCCGCGGCGGCGACCTCGCCGCCGAGGTGGCGGAGCTGACCGGCGGGTACGGCGTCGATGTGGTCCTGGAGTCGGCCGGCGGTGCCACGTTCACCGCCGGTCTGGCCGCGGCCAGGCGAGTCACCGGCCGGGTCGTCGTCTACGGTCTGGCGGGCGGCGAGGCCCCGATCACCAACTGGGAGCTGGTGTACAAGCACCAGGTCCACGTCATCGGCCTCAACCTCGGCGTGCTGATCCAGGCCGCGCCGCAGATCTTCGGCGAGGTCATGGGTGAGCTGTCCGCGCTCATCGCGGCCGGCGTGCTCGCCCCCGGCCGGCCCACCACGTACGAACTGGCCGACGGCCCGAAGGCGCTGACGGAGCTGGAAGCCAGGGCCACCGTCGGCAAGCTGGCCCTGCTGCCCTGAGCAGGCCGCCTCGTACGACGCACACCGGAGGTCCCGATGACAGGAGTCGGACAGATGCCCGCAACCGTGGCCCCGGCCGCTGAGCGAATGGCGCGGTTCATCGTGAAGTACGACACCCCGTCGAACGTCACTCGCGGGGCCGGGCTCGCGGCGTGACGGCGCATCTGCGGGCGGCACCCGATCAAGACCGGTTCACCGCCGAGACCGAGCGGTTCCGCCGGGAGCTGTTGGCGCACTGCTACCGCATGGTCGGCTCGGCGCACGACGCCGAGGACCTGGTGCAGGAGAGCTATCTGCGGGCGTGGCGGTCCTACTCCGGGTTCGAGGGCCGGGCGTCGATTCGGTCCTGGCTCTACAAGATCGCCACCAATGTCTGTCTGACAGCGTTGCGGCCGCGCCCGATCCGGGTGCTGCCCTCAGGTCTGACAGGTCCGTACGACGGCTCCGATCGTCCGCCGAGCCCCGTCGCGCCGGGCGAGGTCTCGTGGCTGGAGCCGCTGCCCGACGTATGGATCGCCCCGCCCGCCGACGATCCGGCCGCAGTGGTGATCGAACGCGAGTCGCTGCGGCTGGCGCTCATCGCCGGCCTGCAGTACCTGCCCGCCCGCCAGCGTGCGATCCTCATCCTGCGCGAGGTGCTGGCCTTCTCGGCGGCCGAGACCGCGGAGATCCTCGGCACCACCACGGCGGCGGTCAAGAGTGGTCTGCAGCGCGCCCGTGCCCGCCTGGACGAATTGACGCCGGAGCAGGGGGAACTGCTCGAACCGACCGACCAACGAGCCCGCGCGCTGCTCGACGGCTATGTCGCGGCCTTCGAGCGCTCCGATGCCCGCCTGCTGGAACAGGTGCTGCGCGTGGACGCCACGCTGGAGGCGACGCCGTTCCGCGACTGGCAGGCGGGCCGGGCGATGTGCATGCACGTCCTCGACGCGTACGTGCTGGGAGCGCCGGGCGACTGGCGGATGATCGCGACCACCGCCAACGGCCAGCCCGCCGCCGTGGTGTACCACAAGGATGTGGACGGCACGCTCCGAGCCGACGGCGTCGTGGTGCTGGCCCCCACCACCGGCGGCGTCGTCCGCGTGGTCAAGTTCCACGATCCCGCGCTGGTCGCGGCGTTCGGCTTCCCGGACGTGCTCGCGTGCTGACCCGTCACTGGGTACGGCCGAGCAAGCCCGGCGTCGGTGGGCAGCTCACGTCAGCGCAGTGCCGCCGTCCGCACACCTACGGTGGACATGACCCGCCGTACGACCTCCTCTTTCTCACCCACGGGCGCCGCATACTCGATCGCGGCCCAAGCGGCCCTCTCACCGGCCGTGTGCAGCAGCGCCCACGCCGCCAGGTAAACCGATGCCAGGCAGCCACCCGCGGTCGCGATCGCGCCCTCCGCGTGGAACGGCGCATCCAGCACCGTCACCCCGCGCTCCTCAAGCCAAGGCCGCGTGATGGTGTCCGTGCAGGCCGGCCGTCCGGCGAGCAGGCCGAGGCGCGCGAGCACCAGAGCACCGGAGCACTGCGAGCCGATCAGCTGCCGCGATGGGTCGAGCGGCAGACGCTCCAGCAGCGTGTCGTCGGCCACGACATCACGTGTCTTGATGCCGCTCCCGAGGAGGACCACGTCGGCTTCGGAGACGAACTCCAGCGGTCGCTGGCTGGTCACCTCCACACCGTTCATCGAGGTCACCGTGGGTGTCGGCGAGGTGATGTACGCGGTCACGTCCTGACCTTGCATGCGAGCACGATTGATCAGGCCGGATGCGATGAAGCTGTCCAGCTCGTTGAACCCGTCAAAGGTGACGACCGCTATCTGCATGGCCACTCCCCGGCAGTTGTCCTCATCCGCTCACATGCTAGAAGGCCTGACAATGCCGTGCGCAGTGGCGGGGCCTGCGGGACGGCGTGGTCACGACGGGGCCGGTCCGGGGAAGCGCGGTGGTTGGCGGCGTTCCCCGGGCCTTGGGGATGGGTCAGGCGACTGCGGAGGAAGGGGCTGTCCAGGTGTTGCAGGAGGCCGGGTCGCCGGTGGCGAAGCCGCGGCTGATCCACTTCTTGAGTGACGCGGTGCTGCCGATGGTGCGCTTGTCGTGGGGGCCGTCGCCCTGGACGAGGCTCAGGAAGTAGGTCCAGTCCTTGTCGGTGCGGTCCGTCATCGGCCAGGCGCTCTTGACGAAGGCGCCGCCCAGGCACTCGGCTTGGAGGCTCTGCCGTCGTTCCTGCTCGTTCTGTTCGGCCGCGCTGCGGTGGGGGGCCGCCAGGTAGGCGTCGTAGATGCCGGTGAGCTTCTGGACGTGCATGGCGTACATGGCGGCGGCGGTGTCGAACAGCCACAGATCGGTGGGGTCGTCCAGCCAGTTCTTGCCGATCTGGAAGACGAGCGTGCGGGTCTTGGGGCAGTACTGGGCCTGGGAGTCGTCCTTGGGGATGTCGAAGCCGCAGTAGTTCTTGGGGATCTTGGCCAGGTGCCGGACCTTGATCTTGCTGTAGGGCAGGCTCGCCTTGTCGAGGTGCCACTGCCAGGCGGATTCCAGGCAGCCGATCACCGAGTCGAGGTAGGCGCGGGCCAGTTTGCGGTCGCCGCGCCTGACCGGGGGCTCGGCGCAGTCGACGGTGGGGAGCGTGCCCGTGTCGTAGAGCGGGTTGGCGGTCAGCTTGGCGTTCTTGACCGGATATGCCGCCGCGTTGGCCGTACCGCCCACGGGCAGGACGGCGGCGCAGGCGAGCAGGATGATCGATAAGCGTTTCATGGGCCGTGACGATAGGGCTGTGGGGGCGCCGTCGCAATCGCGGCACGACCGCTTGTCTTCCACGACGGCTCGACGACGCCCCTTTGGTGCGGGACGGGGGTCTTCGTCGCTGGGCTCCCTGAGGGACCGCAGCCTCGGGAGGCCTGATGACCGGCGTGGTGACCTGTCGGTTGTGTGCGTTCTGAAAGGTGGGGTTAAGGAGGTCGCGGCGTCTTAAGGGCGGCTCCTAAGTGGTTCCCAAGTCTTGTGGCACATCTTGGCGGCTGAACGTTGTCGCGTGCCTGGCGCGCGATCGCCATTCCTTGAGGAGAAGAGGAAACATGAGACTTCGACGTCTGACCACAGCCGCCCTCGTCGCCGGTGGGCTCGCTCTTGGCGCCGTTGCCGGCTCTGCCGTGCCCGCGTCCGCGCAGCAGGCGGCAGGGTCGTGGCACGTGGCGGGGTACTACCAATACCGCGATCAGTGCACCCGGGCCGGTTTCACCGCCCTGACCAGTGGTGGCATCGTCCAGGACTTCAAGTGCGAGCTGTCCGGCTCGCGCTTCGCCCTCAGTCTCTTCTACTGACGCACGGACGGCTCCGTCCCTCGTACGTCCGCGGGACGGAGCCGCGCATGATCCGCCTTCCAGCCGGCCGGTAGCCCTCGGCCGAGCGCCTTAAGAGGCCATCAGTGAGCCATGAGCGCGCCCCTGTTCGCTGTTCACCGGCGGCCATCGGGAACGTCCTGAGTTCGATCAAGCGTGAGGTTGTGGCGTGAGTACGAGCACGACAGGCGTGGACGAGCGTGTGAGCGCGGATCTCCACGTACTGGAGGACCTGGTCAGGGCCGTTCTGCAGAGGTTCGCCGGGGACGGGTGGGACGTTCGCCACCGCGCACCGTGGACGTACGTGGCCCCGCAGGACGCCGGGGCGCGGGACCAGGGATGGAAGCTGCACGTCTCGGCGACGCCGCTGTCGGCTCCCGTCGTGCTGGCGCGGGCGGCGGAGGTGCTGGTGCGGCGTCGGTGCCCGTTCAAGTTCGCGGCCACGTTCGACGAGCTGACCGGTCTGTTGTCCAGGAACGTCCAGCGGGGGTCGGTCGGGAAGTTCATCACCGTCTATCCCCCGGACGACGAGGCGGCGACGGCGATCGCGGAGGACCTGCACCGGGCCACGTACGGCCTGCCGGGCCCGCCCGTCCTGTCCGACCGGGCCTACCGGCCGGGCAGCCTGGTGCACTACCGCTACGGCGTGTTCTCCGCGCGGAGCGTGCTCGACAACGACGGGCTCTACAGTTCGCCGCTGACCGCCCCCGACGGCACCGGCGTGGTGGACCGGCGCAACGCCTGGTACTCCCCGCCGGAATGGGCCGTCTGCCCGTTCGAGTCGGGTCAGGCCCCGGTACGGACCACCGCGCCGGAGGCCGTCGTGCTGGACGGCCGGTTCGTGGTGCGGCAGGCGATCCGGCACGGCGCCAAGGGCGGGGTGTTCCTGGCGGAGGACCGGCTGTCCGGCGCCCAGGTCGTGATCAAGCAGGCGCGTCCGCACATCAGCGCCACCCTCCAGGGCCAGGACGAACGTGACCGGCTCCGCCACGAGGCGTACATGCTGGATCTGCTCGGGCCGGTCGGTGTCACTAGTCGCAAGGTCAGCCTGTTCACGCAGGGGGACAACCTGTTCCTGGCGCAGGAGCACCTTGAGGGCACCGTACTGACCGACTGGGCGGGGGAGGCGAAGGCCGCCGACCCGGACGGGTGGCAGGACGCGGCGCTGACCGCGGTGCGCGCGCTGGCCGGCCTGGTCGGCGCCGTGCACGAGCGGGGCTTCGTGTTGCGGGACCTGACGCCGAACAACGTCATCGTCGGGCCGGACGGCTCCTGCCGGCTGGTCGACCTGGAGATGGCCGCCGTTCCCGGCACCCCGGTCACCAAGGCGTACACCGCCGGGTACGCGCCGCCCGAGCAGGTACGCGGGCCCATGTACGGTCCGGCCGCGGGGACCGAGGCGGACCTGTACGCCCTGGGCGCGACGGTGCTCCACCTGGCCACGGAGTGCCGGCCGCTGCTCGGCTCCGACGAACCGCCCGCGAGCCGCTCGTGGGACGCCCGGGTGCGGCGGCTGGTCGAGGTGGCGAGCGAGGGCGACGCCGTGGCCCTGGCGCTGCAGCCGATGATCCTCGGCCTGATGTACGAGGACCCGGCCCGACGCTGGGACCTTCCGCGCGTCGCCACCTTCCTCGACGACCTGGCCACCACGCCCCGGCCTCTGACGGATGGCGGTGTCGTGCGTCGCCTGGTCGTCGCGGACCAGGAGCGTCTGCTCGGTGACGGGATCGTGCACACGCTTCGGTCGATGGACCGCGACCCCGAGGCCCGGCGCCTGTGGCCCGTGTCCGGGTTCGGCGAGACCGCCGACCCCTGCGCCGTGCAGTACGGCTCGGCCGGTGTGCTCGCGCTGCTGGCGTCGGTCCTGGCCACCCGCGAGGACGGACGGGACGACGTCGAAGCCGCGCTGCGCGACGCCGCGGCCTGGACGCTCCGGCGGCTGGAGAGCGAGGCCAGGCCCTCGCCCGGTCTCTACTTCGGCCGGGCCGGCATCGCCTGGGGACTGTACGAGGCCGGCCGCGCCCTCGGCGACGACGTGCTGCTCAAGGCGGGCACCGACCTCGCGCTGAACCTGCCGAGGTCATGGCCGAACCCCGACGTCTGCCACGGCCTGGCCGGTACGGGCCTGGCCCTGCTGCACTTCTGGCGGGCCACGGGCGAGGAACGCTTCCGGGCGCGGGCGGAGCGGTGCGCCGACGCCCTCGTGGCGGGCGCAGAGCGTACTCCCGGCACCGTGTTGTGGCCCATCCCCGAACGTTTCCCGTCGGCACTGGCCGGCGCCGTCCACTACGGCTTCGCCCACGGCGTCGCGGGCATCGGGACCTTCCTGCTCTCCGCCGCCGCTCCGGGACACGACGAGTACCTGGAGACGGCCCTGCTCGCCGGGCACACGCTGCTGGCCGCCGCCCAGCAAGCGGGCGCGGCGGCCTGGTGGCCGGAGTTCCCCGGCGGCGCGGTCCGGATGGCGCACTGGTGCAGCGGCTCCTCCGGGGTCGGCACCTTCCTCGTCCGGCTCCACTCCGCCACCGGCGAGCCCGCGTTCCTGGAGGCCGCGAAGGCCGCCGCGGTCGCCGTCCGCTCCTCCCGGCTGTCCTCGGGGACCGCCGCCTGCCACGGCCTGGCCGGCGACGGGCAGTTCCTGCTGGACATGGCCGACCTGCTCGGCGACGGCGACTACCGCGCCCACGCCGCGGAACTGGCCGCCTGCCTGGAGGCGCGGGCGGTGTTGCGGGACGGGCTGCTGGTGGTGCCGGACGAGAACGGCGGCACGGTGAGCTTCGGCTGGAACACCGGTCTGGCGGGCGTACTGGACTTCCTGCTGCGGCTGCGTCACGGCGGCCCCCGTACCTGGACGGCCGACGTCCCGGCGCGTGTGCCCGCATCGGCGGCGTCATGAGCGCGGTGACGGGCACGGTGGCCGGGACGATGCTCCGGCTGAGCTTCCGGTTCTCCGGCCTGGGACGGTACGCCGTGTGTCTCACCGCCGAGGGCCGCCGCCCCCTGGCTCCGGAGTTGTGGGACCTGACCGGCGCGCGTCCCCGCTCCCGCGTCCTGCGTCTCTGGGACGGCGAGAGTCCGGCGAGCACCGCGGTCCCGACGGACGACGGCGCCATCCTGCTGAGCCGGGCCGGAACCGGAGGGACGCACCGGCTGCTCCTGGTCGTCCCGGACCCGGCGGGCGGCGCGGGTTCGTCGGTCCACGACCTGGCCGCCGTTCCGGGCGGCGGGCTCAGGCTGGTGGCGGGCCGGGGCGCGGGAACCGCCGCACTCGCCTTCCGTACGACCCAGGCGGGCGGTACGGCCGTGTGGCGGCTGTCCGGCCGGGCCGAGCCGCCCGAGCTCGTGGCCGACGTGCCGGGCCCGCTGGCCGGGGGCGTCTGGCTGGACGCGTCCGGACGCCTGCTGGCGGTGGCCGTACCGTCCGGCCCCCGGACGCGCACGGTCGTGCTGGACCTGTCCGACGGCACCGTGACCCCGCTCCCCGGCCTGGAACGGCGCGAGCACCTGCTGCTCGCCGCCCCCGAAGGAGGCGTCCTGCTGACCGCTCGCGAGACCCGGGGCGGCCACCGCCTGGGGATCCGCGGACGCGACGCGGACGCGCCCACCGCCTTCCCCGAGGAGCTGAACGCCGTCGAGGGCGCCGTCACGCCGCTCGCCGTCGACCCGGCCGGACGCCGCCTGGCGTTGGCGGTCACCAGCGGGGTGCGCTCCCACGCCCTGCTGTACGACCTGGCGGAGGGCGGCATGCAGGAGGCGGGGCCGGCGACCGGCACGATCCTGCCGATGGCCGCCTGGAACGCGGGCACGCTGCGGCTGGTCCATTCCGCCCCCGGCCTGCCGCCCCACGTGGTGACGGTCCCCGGACCGGACGGCGGCGGGACCGGGCGGGCGCACGCCGGAGCACGCCGCTTCGACGGCCCGGCCGGACCCGTCGAGGCCGTCGTCTACGGCGACCCCGCCGCCGCCGTACGTGTGGTGGTGGCTCTGCACGGAGGCCCCGAGTCGGCCTGGCGGCTCGCCTACGACCCCCTGTTCCAGCGGCTGGCCGACGAAGGCGTCGCCGTGGTCGCTCCCAACCAGCGCGGCAGCACCGGGTACGGGCCCGTCCACCGCGACGCGATCCGCGGCGCCTGGGGCGGACCGGATCTGGCCGACGTCCTCCACCTCGGACGCACCCTGACGAACTCCCGCCGACCGGACGCCACCCCGCCCATGTTGTACGGCGTGAGCTACGGCGCACACCTCGCGCTGCTCGCCTCCGCCGCGGAACCGGGCCTGTGGTCCCGCGCCGCCGTCGTCGCGCCGTTCCTGTCCGGGCGGGAGCTCTACGCCGACGGGCCCCCGCTGGTGCGCAACATGCTCGACCGGCTCGGCGGCCGCGCGGAGATCGAGGACGACGACCTCGGGCCGCGCGACCTGATCCGGCTGGCCGACCGGCTGCGCGGCCCGCTGCTGGTCGTCCACGGAGAACGGGACGCGACCATCCCCGTCGGCCACTCCCGGCGGCTGCGCGACCGGCTGGCACGGGCCGGTCCCGGCGGGGCCGAGCTCACGTACGTCGAGGTGCCCGGCGCGGGGCACGACCCGCTGACCGGACCGGACGGCCACCTCGTACTCGACCGCCTGGTCGCCTTCCTCCAGTGCCGCTCCCCGCGGCACCCATGATCCCGCCGGCCGGCGCCCTCACCCGGTGCCGGACCGGTGGCACGAGAAGGCCCGCGCCCGCGGGCCCCCACCGAGAAAAAGGAGAAACCGATGGAACTCGACATCACCGCGCTGGACATGCTCCCCGCCCGCGAGGAGTCCGGCCTGGCCGCCTGCCAGGTCTCCAGCTTCACCTGCGAGAACGAGGGCAACAGCTGCTACGTCACCAGGTGACCTCCCGGTTCCTGACCTTCCGTTAGGACCCGTCACGGCGGTGCCGGCCCCCCGGGGCCGGCACCGCGCCGACACACCGGCGGCGACGCCGTACGACCCACATCATCGAGCCGTCCCCGACGGCTGCCGGAGAACGCTCCCGATGGAGTGAAGGGACATCTCATGAACGCCGGACACAGGCACGGCGACCGGCTCATCGCCTGGACGGCCCGGGCCACGTGGGCGCCGCTGGCGGGGACGGCCGCCGCCGCGGCGGCCTCGATCGCCGTCTCCCTCGCCCTGCCCTCGGCGGTGGGCACGGCGGTGAACGCGGTCCTCACCGGCACGGGTTCCACGGCCGCGTACGCCGAGCTCGCGGTCCTGCTCCTGGCCGCCGCGCTCGCCGACATCGCCTCGGGCATCGCGGGGATCACGTCCGTCGCCTCCGCCACCAGGCTGCTGCGCCTGCGCGCGATCGACCGCGTGCTCCGGACCGACGCGGCAGGAGCGGGCACGTTCCCCGCCGGAGAGCTCGTCAACCGGCTCGTGGGCAACACGGCGACCACCGGCTACGTCCCCGCGACGCTGGTGCAGATCGTGTCCGGGCTCGTCCTGTCGGCCGGCGGCGTGGTCGCGCTGTTCACGATCGACTGGCGGGTGGGCGTCGCCTTCCTGAGCGGCGTCCCCGTCGCGCTCGTCGTCATGCGCGGGTTCGTCGCCCAGGTCTCCGGCCTGTACGGCGACTACCAGCGGGCCCAGGGCCGGCTGGCCACACGCCTCACCGAGACCCTCGCCGGCATCCGGACGGTCCGCGCCGCGGGCACCGCCGACCGGGAGATCGCCCGTGTGCTGCGGCCGCTGCCCGAGCTGAGCGCCGCGGGGCACGCCCTGTGGCGGGCGCAGGCGCGGAGCGTATGGCGGATCACCCTGATCCTGCCGCTCGTCGAGGTCGTCGTGCTGGCCGTGGCGGGGCTCGGCGTCGCGCAGGGCCGGCTGCCGGCGGGCGCGCTCCTCGCCACGGCCGGTTACACCGCCCTGGGCCTGGTGTTCGTCGAACAGATCGACCCGCTGCTCGGCATGGCCTTCGGCCGCTCGGCGGCGGTCCGCGTGCACGACGTTCTCGCCCTGCCCGTCCTGGCCGCCGGGGCGCGGCCCCTTCCACCCGGACCGGGGACACTCTCGTTCCGGGGCGTGACGGTGACGCGCGGGCGGACCCCGCTCCTCGACGGCATCGACCTGGAGATACCCGCCGGGGCCATGACCGCCGTCGTCGGCGGCTCCGGCGCGGGCAAGACGACGCTCGCGCTGCTGGCCGGCCGGTTGACCGACCCCGACGACGGCCAGGTGCTCCTCGACGGTGTCCCCCTCCGCGACGTCGATCCCGGGCAGCTGCGCGGCGCCGTCGCGTACGCGTTCGAACGCCCGGTGTTGCTCGGCGGCGACATCGCCGGGGCGATCTCCTACGGCGCTCCGGCCGTCGCCCCCGAGGCGGTGCGCGCCGCCGCGAAGGCCGCGGCCGTGGACGACGTGATCCGCCGCCTGCCCCTCGGGTACGCCACCCCCGCGGCGGACGCGCCGCTGTCCGGCGGCGAGGTGCAGCGGCTCGGACTGGCACGGGCGTTCCTCCGGCAGGCCCGGCTGACCGTCCTCGACGACGCCACCTCCAGCCTGGACACGGCGACCGAGGCCCGGGTGAGCCACGCCCTGGCCGAGGGCATGCGCGGGCGCACCCGGCTGGTCATCGCGCACCGCCCGGCCACGGCCGCCCTGGCCGACCTGGTCATCTGGCTCGACGCCGGCCGGGTACGCGGCCGCGGCACCCATCAGGAGCTCTGGCGGGACCCGGCGTACCGCGCCCTGTTCGCCTCCGCCGAGCACGACGGCCCGGCCGCCGACACCCCGGAACAGGACGAGGAGGACACATGGACGTCCGCACGGTGACCGGCGCCACCCCGGACCGGCAGTACGCCGACCGGCCCTGGCGGTTCCTGGCGGACCTGTTGCGCGCCCGGCGGCGCCCGCTCCTGCTCGCCCTGGCATGGTCGCTCGTCGAGGCGGCGCCCGCGCTGCTCACCGGGCTGCTCGTCGCCACGGCGGTGGACCGCGGATTCCTGGCCGGCCGTCCGGGCGTCGGCATGGCCTGGCTGGGCCTGCTCGGCGCCACGATGGTCGTCAGGTCGCTCGCGACCCGGCTGATGTTCCCGTATCTCGCCGCGGTGATCGAGCCCATGCGGGACGAACTGGTCCGGGCCGTGGCCGGGGCGACCGTCCGCCGCGCGGCCGAGGGTGGTGAGGCGCCGGACGCCGCCGCCCTCAGCCGCCTCACCGGGCAGGTCGAGACCATGCGCAAGCTGGTGTCCACGATGTTGCGTACCAGCCGTGAACTCGGGGTGTCGGTGATCGCCGCACTGGTGGGGCTGCTCGTGTTGTCACCGGTGGCCGCCGCCGTCGCCCTCGGGCCGCTCGTGCTGGCGCTGGCCGCGTTCGCCAGGCTGATGCCGACGCTGACGGCCCGGCAGCGCGCGCTCGTGCTCGCCGAGGAGGCGCTGACCGCGCAGGCCACGCCCATCGTGGCGGGGCTGCGCGACATCGCCGCCTGCGGGGCGCGGGCCCAGGCCGCGGACACGTTGCGGGACCTCGTGTCCGCGCAGGCCGCGGCGGCCCGCGCGCTCGCCCGGGCGGGCACGGGACGGCGGATCGCCGTCCTGCTCGGCGCGCACGCGCCGCTGGTGGGCCTGCTCCTGCTGTCCCGTCCGCTGATCGAGGGGGGCCAGTTGACCGGGGGAGAGGTGGTGGGGGCGGTGACGTACCTGTTCACCGGCCTGGAACCGGCGCTGCGCACGATCCTCGACACCCTCGGAGGGTGGGGGGTCGGGCTCGCGGCCGGCACCCGGAGGATCGCCGAGACCGTCTCCGTCCCGGTTCCCGCGCACGCCGCCGCACCGGCCGCCGCCGCCGCACCGGTCGGTCATGAGCTGCGGGCCGAACGCCTGACGTTCGCCTATTCCGCGCGGGCCACGCCGGTCGTGCGGGACCTGGACCTGACGATCGGCGAAGGCGGGCATCTCGCGGTGGTCGGGCCCAGCGGCGTCGGCAAGTCCACACTGGTCCTGCTGATGACGGGGTTGCTCCCGCCCACCGGCGGCCGGGTGCGGCTCGGCGGACAACCCCTGGCCTCGATCCCCGGCGCCTGGGTACGGAACCGGATCGCGCTGGTGCCGCAGGAGGCGTACGTCTTCGCCGGGACGGTACGGGAGAACGTGGCGTACCTGTGGCCGCTCGGCGAGAGCCCGGACGACGAACGCCTGCGTGCGTCCGTGGCCGCCGTCGGCGCCGGACCGCTCGTCGAGCGGCTGGGCGGCCTGGACGGGGAGATCGACGAGCCGTCCGCGTTGTCGGCCGGGGAACGGCAGCTCGTCGCCCTGGCCCGCGTCCACGCCTCGCCCGCCGACGTGCTGATCCTGGACGAGGCGGGCTGCCATCTCGATCCGGCCGCCGAGCGACGCGCGGAGCTGGCGTTGGCGGCCCGGCCCGGCACCCTGGTGGTGATCGCGCACCGCATCAGCTCGGCCGCCAGAGCGCGCCAGGTCCTCCTGATGGACGGAACAACGGTGCTGACCGGCACCCACCGTGAGCTGATCGACCGGTCACCCCTGTACGCCGACCTGGTCGGCCGCTGGCACGCCGACGGAACACGCTGACGGGACACGCCGACGGAACACGCTGACGGGCCCCGGCCCGTCAGGCCCCCGCCCCCGCCCCGGCGGCGTCGAGCGCCGACTCCAGCACGGCCAGGAAGTGATCGACCGGTCCTATGCAGGCCACCGCCGACCCCCCGGAGATCCGCCCCGCGTACGGCAGAAGCTTCTCGTACGTCGTCCAGCAGGCCGCCACGTCGCCGGCGGCGGCCTGGGCCGCGCCCTGGAGGCAGGTCATGGTCAGCCACGACCAGTCCATCGGCGGAGCGGGCCACCCCTGCCCGGCCAGGGCCACGGCCTGGCTCCCGCGCCCCTGGGCGCACAGCTCCAGCACCCGGGCGTCGTGTTCGACGGTGGGGTGGATGCCGGTGATCAGGTCGATGAGCGGGCCGGCCTCGGCCATGGCGCCGCGCTGGTAGTACAGCATGAGACGGCCGTTCACGGCGACGGCGCCCGCGTACCACATGCCGATCCGCTTGGCCTGCCGTTCGGCTTCGCCGTACAGTGTGTCGGCCTCGGCGAACCGGCCGGCCAGGGTGAGCCGGTTGGCCCGCCACATGGTGTGCTGGAAGCGCGGCCACGGCAGTTGCAGGTCGTCGAGCAGCGCCTCGCAGCGGGCGGCCGCCCGGTCGGCGCCCGCCAGGTCGTGCATCTCCAGCCGGTAGTGGGTGTCCATCATGTGGGCGAGCAGTTCGAAGCCCGGCGTCCGGGTCCGCGCGGCGAGGTCGTGCAGCTCCTCGGCGATCTCCATGAGCTCGGCGATGTGGGTCGCCTGCGGCACGGACAACGCGCGCGCGTTCAGCGCCCGCATGAGCAGGTGCGGGTCCGCGATCCTGCGGGCCATCGCGACGGCCTCGGCCGACAGGGACAGACAGCGGAGGTCGTCGTCGCTGCCGTTGTACAGCTCCTGCGCCAGGCCGCCGAGCAGCAGCGTGCGCTCGACGCTGTCGGTCCCGGGCAGCGCGCGCAGCGTGGCCTCGAACTGCTCGACCAGCCGCAGTTCCACCGGTTCGTACGGGTTGCGCAGCGTCCAGATGGCGGGCGCGTCCAGCGCGGTGAGCGCGCGGGTGATCAGGGCGGGGTCCGCTTCGGCGCGCTGGGCGACACGCAGGGCCTGGGCACGCAGCCCGCGCGCGCCCATCGCGTCACCGGCGTCCAGCAGGGCGCGCACCTGGTGCAGCAGGAGTTCCACGTGCTGCGCGGGGTCGCCGTCGCAGGCGCCGTGGGCGGTGACGGCCCGTCCCCACCAGGCGGCCGCCTCCTCGTGCGCCATGCGCAGGCTCGCCTGCCCGGCCGCCGCGCGGGCCCAGTGCGCCGTCTCCCGGTACGCCAGCGGCCCCGCCTCCACGGCGTGGTGGGCGATGACGGTCACGTCGGTGCTCGGCCTGGCCGACAGGGCCCTCATCACCCCCCGGTGGAGCACGCCCCTGCGCAGCGGCGGGACGCCGGCGATCAGCGTCTCCCTGACCAGGTCGTGGACGAAGGTCATGACCCCGTCCCCGCTGGTGATCAGCCCGGCCTGGGCGGCCCAGTCGAGCAGCTCGTAGGTCTGCGCCGGCCACGACGAGCAGGCCCGGAACACCTCGACGACCAGGCCGGGATCGAAGCTCCGGCCGATCAGGGCGGCCAGCTGGAGTATCTCCGTCGCCCGCGGCCCGAGCATGGCCAGCCGCCAGCGGATCAGATCGGACACCGCGTCGGGCACGACCTCCAGGCCCTGCCCCTGCGCCATCAGCCGGACGCTCTCGCGCACGAAGAACGGGTTGCCGCCGGTACGCCGGGTCAGCAGCTCGGCCGTGGAGCCGTCCACCGGGACGCCCATCTCCCGGGCGAGCGTACCGACCTGCGCGGCGTCGAGACCGCTCAGCCGGATGCGTACGAGGTCGTAACGGGCGAGCTGGTACAGCACCTCGTCCACCGAGAGCTTGAAGGCGTCGCCGGGGGAGGCACCGGGAGTGACCGTCCTGTCGTCGTGCGCCGCGTCGCGGAAGGCGGTGACCAGCAGCAGCGGGGCGTCGCCGGCGTACGCCTCGGACAACACGGCGACGTCCCTGAGCAGTTCGAGCGTGGCGGAGTCCGCCCAGTGCAGGTCGTCCAGGACGATCACCAGGGGACGGGTCCGCGCGGCCTCGACGAGCCATCGGGCGACGGCCTGGTTCCGGTGGGGCGACTTCGCCGGGGGCGGGCCGGTGGGCCAGTCGTCGTCCAGCAGCCCGCTCAGCGCCTGGCGCTCGGCCGGCGGCACGGTCCCGGCCAGCGCGCGCAACACCTGAAGCCACGGCCACAGCGGCGGCACCCCTTCCCCCTCGTGGCAGCGGCCCCACAACACCAGATGTCCCAGATCCACGCAGTCGTCGCGGAACGCCTGCAACAACCGGGTCTTGCCGATGCCGGGCTCACCGCTGACCGCGGCGACCACGACGCCGTTGTGGTTCATCGAGCCGGGCAGCGCCTTCAACTCCGCCAGCCCCCGCTCGCGGCCGATCAGCCGCCCCCGCACCCCGCGCCGGGCGTGCACGGCCTCCGGGGACACGACCTCACCGGCCCCGGCGCCCTCGGCGGCCTGCTCACCGCCGCGCGCCCCCGCCGGTACGGCCTCGGGACGGACGAGCGACAGCCGCACGGGACCGCGTTCGGGCGCAGGGGTGATCGACTGTGCCTGCCGGAGGATGTCCTTCTCCAGTTCCCGCAGCTCGGGCCCGGGATCGAGGCCGAGCTGGTCGGCGATGACCTGCCGCGCCCTGCGTAACGTGGCCAGCGCGTCGGCCTGTCGCCCCGACCGGTAGAGGGCCAGGGTGAGCAACCACCACAGCCGCTCCCGCAGCGGGTGCGCCGCCGTCTCGGGCTCCAGGTCGTGGATCACCGGCTGCGGGCGGCCGACGTCCAGCAGCGCCTGGGCGCGGGACTCGATCGCGTTCAGGCGCAGCTCGCCCAGGCGGTTGACCTCGGCGGCGGCCCACAGCTCGTCGGCGAACTCGCCGTAGGGGACACCGCGCCACAGCCGCAGCGCCTCCTCCAGCAGGGGAAGCGCCTCCGCGGGCGGACGCAGCTCGGCCTCCGTGATCAGGTCGCCGAAGCGCAGCGCGTCGACGTCCGTGGTGGCGAGGAGATAGCCGGGCCTGCGTGCCGTCAGCAGCCGGGGCGGCGTACGCGGCGCGCGTGAGGGCTCCAGCACCCGGCGCAGGTTCGACACGTAGACGTGGATCGAGCCCACCGCGGTCATCGGCGGCCTGCCCTGGTACAGGTCCTCGATCAGGGTGTCGGTGGAGACGACCGTCCCGGCCGCGGCCACCAGCCGGGCGAGGAGGGCACGCTGCCGCGGCCCCCCGAGCGTGACGGGACCGCGCGCGCCGACGATCTCGAACGGACCGAGAACCCGGAACCGGACCCCCTCTCCACAGCCGCCCGCGGTCTTCCCGTCCGAGCCCTCTGCGCCGTTCCCCATAGGCAGTCTCCTCGTGAAGAGAGGTACGCGAGATCCGCTCCATCGTGGCCGGTGCTTCGCTCGGTCTCGTCACTCGTGAGGCTGATGAGGAATCAGCCGGAAGCGGGACGCGTCAGTCGCCTGAAGGTCCGGCTCTACCGCCTCGGCCGGAAGTAGTGCCTGACCATGTACGCGGTGACCTGGGCGCCGATCTTGGCGCCTTGCACGTCCGCCGTGCGGGTGTGGATGCCGCCCCACACGCGGGCCTCGATGACCTCTGCCAGGGCCTGGGAGAAGCCGCGGAAGGTCCTGGTGGTGCCCGAATCGGCGCTGTAGCCGCTGAAGGGGATGTCGTCCCTGCCGAAGAAGTGGGTCAGCGCCGACATGCTGGCCGCCGTGAAGCACGTGTGCCCGGAGGTGTAGTCGGGGTGCGGCGGGGTGACGAGCAGCGGCGTCCAGTCCGGGTCGGCCACGGTGGCGGGGTTGCCGTCGGTGTCGGCCAGGCGGATCGCGGTGATCGGCCGCCAGAAGGTCCACGCCGCCTTCTCGTTGTAGCAGGCGGTCGTGGCGTCGGCCTCGGCCAGGTCGACCATGGCGAACATCCGGGCCGCCTGGAGGGGGTTCAGCCGCCGCGTCGTGGCGAGCTGGCGTTTGATCTCCCATTCGGCCAGGTGCCGGTCGTGCCACCAGATCGCGGCCTGCGTCTGGTCCTGCGTCCTGACCGTGCTGTTCGCCGCGCCGATCCGCTTGAGCTCGTCGAAGTCCTTGGTGTAGCGGGAGCTGGTGAGCGCGGGCGGGCCCGAGGTGCGGAACATGGACGCGCTCGGGATGAGGAACGGCTTGAGGTCGCCGACCCAGGCCCCGTCCGAGGCGGACGTGGGCGGCGTCGGCCGCCACTGGCCGGGCTGGGTGCCGACGGGCCAGGTCTGGTCGCCGAACGCCCCGTCGTTCTTCCTGGCGGCGATCATCGCGGCCGCCGCCTGCTCGCCCACGGCGATGCCGCGTCGTTTCGCGGCGCCGTCGGCGATGGTGGCCAGGTATTCGTCGTACTGGGTCGTCAATCGGGTCTGCTGGGCCGGAAAGAGTTCATTCAGCACGCGGAAGGCCGCGGTGGCGACGGCGGCCTCCGTCGATTCCCCGCCGCGGGCCCGGGGCGCGACCAGGTACGGCTGATAGGGGGTGCCGGCGATCGCGTTCACCGCGTCGTAGACGGCTCCGTGCACCATGGCGAAGCTGCGGGCCTGGACCTGCGGTTGCTGGCCGGCGACGTCCCAGATGGCGGTTTGGGCGTTGCGGTCCCAGACGATGACGGCGTTCTCGGGGGGTTGTGAGTTCGCGTACGCGGTTGATGAGCCCGGTCCCGCCGGGATGACGGCGGCGATGAGGAGGACGGCCAGCCATCGTGCGACGACCGGCCTGCGCCTACCACGTGATTGAGGCATTGGAGCAAATTACCTTGTCCCCCCATGGCCGTTAAGTGGCTTAATGGGCGAAAACTCGATAACGGCACAGCCGAAAAGCGAACCAGCCGCGGTTCGACTCTGCGGCGACTTTCCTGAGCTGATCGAACCTTCCGCGCCTCCACGGAGTCGGTACCGGGCGAGAGGAGTTGTCTTGGATCGCAATGACAGCTTCCGTGAGTTCGTCGCCGCGCACCAGCAATCGCTGATGCGCACCGCGTACCTGCTCACGGGAGACGCCCACCAGGCCGAGGACCTGCTGCAGAGCGTCCTGCTGAAGGTGCTGCGGCGCTGGTCCCGGTTATCGGACGTCGAACGCCCCGACGCGTACGCGCGCAGGGCGCTGGTGAACCAGCAAATCTCGTGGCGCCGGCGCCGGGTCAGGGCGGAGTTCCCGACAGCCGAACCGCCCGACCGGCCGTACTCGAGCGAGGACTCCACCCTCGTACGGCTCGTCATGCGCCGCGCCCTCATGGGGCTGCCGCCTCGGCAGCGGGCGGTGATCGTGCTGCGTTACTACGAGGACCGGACAGAACGGGAGACCGCCGAACTGATGAACTGCTCGATCGGAACAGTGAAGAGCCAGACCCATTACGCTCTGGCCCGGCTGCGCGAGCTGGCTCCCGGCCTCGCGCCGAGGCTCGCGGTCTCGGAGACCGAGGAGACGTACCGATGACCTGGTTGCGCGACGTCCTCGTCGATCTGGCCGCCGAGTCACCACAGGTGGATCTGGCCGAACGTACGATCGCCACGCGCGAGCACCGGCGGCGTACCGCGGTCTCGCTCCTCGCGGCCGCCATGGTCGTGGTCACCGCGCTCGGCGGAACGCTCGCCGTACGGCTGATGCCCCAGGCGCCCGCTCCGGCCACCTCGGGCAAGGACGACCTGCCCGCGCGCGGGGTCGGGCCGCTGAGCCACGCGTACAAGACCTACTGCGGGCCGGGCGGTGGGAAGGGTTCGTCACGCTGCCAGGAGGGGGAGTGGCGCGTGGTCACCCGCGGCGGCAAGACCTACCGCGTGCCGGAGGCGCTGCCGAGCCGCACCATGCAGGACAGCCCGCTGGCGATCAGCCGGGACGGCCGCAGGATCGCGTACTACGCCGCGAAGGAAGGCACCTTCCAGGTCCGCGACCTGGATTCGGGCACGAAGACCACGGCGTCGATGGAGCTGCCCCCGAAGACCTGGTTGTACAGCATCACGCGGCTGATGTTGTCGGACGACGGGCGGTACCTGGCCTTCAGCAAGGTCCCCGAGTTCAAACAGCCCGCGCTGCTCTTCGACATGAAGGACAGGGTCGTCCGCGAACTTCCGGCCCGCTACGTCCCCATCGGCCTGTCACCTGACGGAGCCACCATCACCCTCGCGGAGTACTCGCCCAACTCCCAGCTGCGAACGATCTCCGACCTGTGGCCGTCCACCTCGCAGGGCGACTCCACGGCGGTCATCCTGCCGCAGCACTATGTCTTCAGCCCCCTGGCCCCCGACGGCAGGACCGTGGCGGCTGTCGAGGATCTCAGCACCATGGAGAAACCCTGCAAGACGGGGGCCTTCGTCCTGCTGGACCCGCTGACCGGCAAGAAGCGGAAGACCCTCCCCATCCGTGGCCTGTCGCCCGGCGTCAGCCAGATCTACCTGCGCACGTGGCGCAGCGCCGACGAGGTCACGGCCCTGACGACGTCCGTCCGCTGCAGACCGTCCTCGGCGGCGCCGGACGACGCGGTCGCGCCGCCGTACGAGACCTTCACGGCCTACGCGCTGAACATCAGGACCGGCGAGGCCAGGAAACTCACCACGTACAGGGCGCATGACATCTTCGGCATCGCCATGCCCGGCGCTCCCGGGGCGATATGACCGCGACCTCCCGCTTCACGGCTACCCTGTTGATCAGCGAAGAAGGAGAGGCATGACGGACCAGCCGAGCTCCGCACGGACCGGCCGGACGATGGTGATCGCCACACTTGTGTCACGGATCACCGGGTTCGTCCGTACGCTGGCGCTGGTCGCCGCTCTCGGCCTGGGAACGCGACTGCTCGACGCGTACACCGCCGCCAACGTCCTCCCCAACAGCATCTACGAGCTGGTGATGGGCGGCGCGGCGGCGAGTGTGCTGGTCCCACTGCTGGTCCGGGTCACCGCTGACGACGGCGTCGACGAGGACCTGTTCACCCAGCGGTTGCTGTCCCTGGTGTTCTACGGGCTGTCGGCGGTCGTCATCGTGACGATCAGCGCCGCCCCGCTCATCGTGGACCTGACCGTCCCCGGGTTCGGCTCCGCCCAGCGGGCGCTGGTCGTCGACTTCACCCGGATCTTCCTGCCCCAGATCCTCTTCTACGGCCTCAGCGCGACCCTCGCCGCGATCCTGAACGTCCGTGGCCGGTTCGCCACCCCCATGTGGGCCCCGGTGGCCAACAACGTGGTGGTCACCGCCACCGCCGCGATGTTCCTGCTGGTCGGCGGGACCGGCCACCTGGAAACCCTCCCCCAGGGCCAGATGCTGCTGCTGTCGATCGGCACCAGCGCCGGGGTCGGCGCCCAGATGGTCGTCCTGGCGGTCGTCACCCGCCGGGCGGGCCTCCCGCTGCGGCTGCGCGCCGACCCGCGAGGCATCGCGGTACGCCGGATCATGGCGATGGCCGGATGGACGCTCGTGTCGGTGACCGCCGCACAGGTCGTGCTGATCGTCGTCAACCGTCTCGTGTCGCAGGCCGGGCCGGGGGCGGTGGGTGTCTTCTCCAACGCGTACACCTTGTTCCAGCTCCCGTACGCGGTCATCGCGGTGACCGTGATCACCGGCATGCTGCCCCGCATGAGCCGGGCGGCAAGCCGGCGGGACCTGTCCCAGGTGACCGCCGACCTGTCCCACGGCCTGCGGCTGGCCGGCGTGGTCCTGGTTCCCGTGGCCGCCGCGCTCGTGCTGCTGGGGCCGCATCTGGCCGTGCTGCTGTTCGCGCACGGGAACGCCTCTCCCGCCGCGGCCCACCTCACCGGCGTCGTGCTGGCCGCGTACGGACCGGCGCTGGTGCCGTTCGCCGGCTACCAGATCATGCTGCGCGCCTACTACGCCCTCGGCGACACGCGCACGCCCGCGCTGATCAGCGTGGTGGTCTCCGCCGCTCTCCTCGTCCTCAGCCTGGTCGCGGCGCGCCTGGTCCCGGGCAGGGACATGGTCGTCGCCCTCGCCGCATGCACGGCCCTCGCGTACGCCCTGGGCTTCGTGATCGTCGCACAGTTGCTACGCCGCCGGATCGGCCGCATCGACGGCCACCGCCTGCTCAGCTCGTACGGGCGCATGTCGGTGGCCACGGTCCTCGCCGCGGGGCTCGGCCTGGCTGTGGGCGTGGGGCTGGGCGGTTCGTTCGCCGTCGTCTGCGCCGCGACCGCCGTCGGCGCCAGTCTTTACGTACTGATCGCCCGCCTTCTTCGTGTCAGCGAGTTCACCATCCTCACGGCGGGGCTGCGCGTCCCACGTATCTGATCGAGCGTGGGGCGTTCTCGATCATGCGTGGGTGGTCAGGCTGTAGGGGCCCGAGGCGCAGGCGGTGACGCGCCAGCCGCCCGGCGCCCGCCGGGCGGCGACGTCCCTGAGTCCGGTGCCACGGACGACTGGTTGCGCGTCGCCGGGGAACCAGACGTCGAGGCCGCACCCGCTGCCTTCGCCCCGGGCCGTGAGGCTCGCCCGGTCCGACGTCAGGCCGGTCAGCCGGCCGGGGGCGGAACGGGGGTAGGGGCGCGAGAGCTCGGCGACGTACGCGGCGGGCGGGGGCAGGTCCTTCCCGGTGGCACAGTCCTCGATCATGAGGTTGCCGCCGGTCTCATCCTCGGCACCGGCGTGGGCGTCGCCGCACGACTGCTTCCAGACCCAGAACGCGCCACCGACGCGGTGCCGATCCTCCTGGTCGGTGTATCTCGTGATCGGGGCCGAGGCGGGGTCGCCGAACCACCCCCACTCTCCCGACCAGAGCCCGGCGCCGTAGTACTCCGCCGCCCGGCTCGCCAGCTCGAAGCCGCGCTCGATGCTCGTGACGGTGACGCCGGTGCCCTGGTCGATGGTGATCGACTCGTTGTAGAGGTGGGGAGCGAAGACGAGCAGCCGGTCGTCGGTGAAGTCCTTGGGCACCGGGACCTCGAAGCCGAGACCCGACCAGAGCACGGACGGCTCGAAGAAGACCAGGTGCGGGAAGCCGCGCCTCTCGCCCGCCCTGATGGCCTTGATCGCCCGGTCGTAGTAGCGGCCGAGCAGGACGCCGGAGGTGACCGGCGGGGCCTCGCCGAAGCCCGGCTCGTTCAGCAGGTCGTACCCGGCGACCATCGGCTCGTTCGCGAACCGCTCGGCCAGCATGCCCCAGGCGGCGACCAGGCGGGTCTGGATGCCGTCCCTGTCCTGGTAGAGGTTGGTGAAGGCGCGGGCGACGGCCGGGGAGATGTCACGTCCGGTGAACTCGCACTTGGGGGCGCCGTCGAAGCGGTCGGCCCAGGTGGGGGCGCCGTCCCAGCCGTGCATCGGGGAACCGTTCCGGCAGGTGGTTCCGGGGGCGGCGTCGACGCCCTTCCCCCAGGCGTCCTGGTGCATGTCGATGACCGTACGCATGCCGTGCCGGGCCGCGGTCTCGACGGCCCAGGAGATCCTGGCGAGGTAGGCCGGGTCGTACTGGCCGGGCCGGGGTTCCAGCGCCGACCAGGACAGGGCGAGGCGGACGACGTTGAAACCCATCCGTTCCATGCCGGCGAAGTCGGCCTCGGTGAGCGGTCTCGTCACCGCCTTGTCCGGACGCTTCTGGAAGTAGTCTTCGAGCTGGTTGACGTTCACGCCGCGCAGCAGCACCTCGTTGCCGTCGGCGTCGACGATCCTGCGGTCGGCCGACAGCGTCAGCCCCTTGGTACGCGGTGGCTGCGCGGTCGTGGTGCCGGGTTGCAGGAGCGGCAGGACGAGCACCGCCACGGCCAGGACGGCCGCCATCCGGGTACGCGGCAGGGTGAGGGCGGCTCCCCGTACCGGCTGGGTGGCGGGCAGGAGGGCGACGATCACTGCGGTCGCCAGGGCGAGGAGGGCGCCGAAGGAGAGCGCGGGGGCGAGGCGAAGCATGATCGCCGGGACCCAGAACAGGTCGCCGCCCGCCAGGTCGCCCGGGATCCCGATGGCCACCTCCACCAAGCCAAGCGTCGCGGCCGCTCCCAGCGCGGAGAGCCCGGCCACGACGGCCCGCGGCGAGGTGGCGCCACCGAGCCGGCGGTTCAGTGCCCACGTCAGTACGCCCAGCAGGGTGACCGCGGCCAGGCAGCCCAGCGGTCCCGCCTCGGGCGCCGGGGCCAGCGGGGAGTCGCCGATGGCGTACCCGATGGGTGAGCCGCCCCACCACACCCCGCCGACCGACGCGGCCAGGACCACGGCCGCTCCCGCCGCCGCCCACCCCGGCCCCGAGTCGGTGGCGGGTCCGGCATCCGGCCCTGGGGAGGACGGGTCGGCCGTGGCCGGAGGAGGCGGGGCGAAGCGGCGGCGCAGGACTTGGGCGAGCCACGTGGCGGCCGGCACCGGCAGGCCGAAGATCGCCGCCTTGACGCCGGTGAAGCCGGTCGACCACGCGAGGTAGACCACGTCACCGAAGGTCATCGCCAGCGACATCACCAGCTTCGCCGCCATCGCCGACCACACGACCGCGCCCCACACCAGCAGCGCCGTACGCAGCGGGGCACGTCCGCGCGCGACCGCCCACGTCAGCACTCCGACGCCCGTCAGGAGCAGCGGCACGTACACGGCCGGCGCGGCCACCTGCCAGAGCCCGGCGACGGGCAGCAGATCGGCACCGGTCCATGTGTACGGCGCCGCCAGCCCCGACGGGTCGAACACCGCCCCCAGCACGATGACGGCGGCCAGCACCACGACGGCGATCGGCGACAACCAGCGGTTCCTCATAGTGTCGGCGACCATACATGAGCATTGCTCACAAATGAAGGGCCAAGATCCACGACAACACGACCACCCGAACCCGTACGGCGCCCCGGACGCCGGCCCGGCCCACGTCGGTCGAGACATCTGACAGTGTCACCGCTGCCTTGCTCCTTGGGGTGAGGAGTGGTCGCCGTCCGGGCTCGACGGCTGGGCGCGAGCAGGACGCAACGCGGTGGTCTTCGACAAGCACGTGAACATCGCCGCCTGCATCCGGCTCGAACTGTGGACTGGCGAACCTTCCCCGGCACAACCGATGTGGCATCACATGTGGGCCGGCGAGACGCCACCTGGGCTGTACGGATCCAGCACAGGCGACTGGAGAACGACGAGGAGCCGGACTATCCACGCGACATTTACCAGGTGGATCTCTTCAAGCTGCAGCTGGACCGACGTTCCTCGGCTCCGAATGAGAGAGCACCCATAATCGGAATTTCCGGAAAATTCCCCCTTGTTATAAAAGCGCTTAGCCCTCCCTCTGGTCATTCTTTGCCATCGCCTAATCTCATTGCGCGCGATAACATCCTGATTGGTATTTACCGCATTCCGGCCGGGATGTTTGGCGACTGAATCGCGACATGAATGGACATGTCCGTTTCGGCGTCGACGGGATCGACATTTCGCACAACCGACGGAGGAAGATCGCCATGTTCAAGAAACTGTTGCGTTTCCTTCTCATCGGCCTGGCGGCGGGCTCGCTGCTGGCCACCGCGGCCCTGTACGCTCCGGCATCGGCCTCAGCATCCCCGACCGGGGCACGTCAGAGCGTCGTCACCGTACTCGGCTACAACAGCACCGACTGGAAATACCTCCAGGTGCCGCCGGCGTCCGACGCCCCGCTCTTCTACGCACGGAACTTCGACGACAGCGGCTGGTCGAGCGGGCAGGAGGGCTTCGGCACCACCAACGGCATCTGCTCCTGGAACAAGGCCGCCAACGTCAAGACGCCCTGGGCGGTGAACACCGACATCCTGGTACGCCACTGGGTGCACATCCCGCGCGGCGCACGACAAATCCGCATTCAGGGAACGATCGACAACGACGCGAGGGTCTACTTCAACGGCCGCCTCGTTCAGGCCGTAAAGAGCGGCGGCTGCGTCGCGGGCGCGATCAACGTGGTCCTTCCCGTCAGAGGCATGGAAAGCTGCAACCTCCTGGCCATCCGCGGCCATGACTACGGCGTCGGGACCTACCTGAACGTCGAGGTCAGCTACGTAAGGCCGACCCCGTCCGCCTGAACGGGCACCCAGCACCGCCCCCGGGCCCTTCTTGAACCACGAAGGGCCCGGGCTCTCTCCGCGTCGGCGGCGGATGCGGTGCTCGCGCGAGGCCGGACGGTGTCGGTCATGCCCGGATCCGGGGTCAGCGTGAGCGGAGGAACGTCAGTGCGGCGAGCACCCTGCGATGGTCGTCGGCGTCCGGGCCGAGATTCAGCTTGGTGTAGACGCTGGTGACGTGCTTGGCCACGGCGGCCTCCGACACGTACAGGCGTTGGGCGATCGCGCTGTTCGACCGGCCTTCGGCGACCAGTGCGAGGACCTCGCGTTCGCGGGGCGAGAGCGCGTCCAGGGGGTCGTGCGCGCGGTGGTGGACCATCAGGTGGTGGACGACGTCGGGGTCGATGACCGTGCCTCCGGCGGCGACCTCGCGTACCGCCGCCACGAACTGGCTGATCGCGCCGATCCGGTCCTTCAGCAGGTAGCCGATGCCGCGTGTGCCGGCCTCCAGCAGTTCCCCGGCCGCGGCCGGCTCGACGACCTGCGACAGGACGAGGATGCCGAGCCGGGGATGTTCGCCCCGCAGCCGGATGGCGGCCCGCAGCCCCTCGTCGTGGAAGCCCGGCGGCATGCGTACGTCCACCACGACGACGTCGGGCAGGTCGCGGGCGACGGCGTGCAGCAGTTCGTCGGAGCTGCCGACGGCGGCGAGCACCTCGCCGCCGAACCGGGTGAAGATGCCGGTCAGCCCCTCCCTCAGGAGCACCGAATCCTCCGCGATCATCAACCGCATGGCAGCTCCACCCGGATCGCCGTGGGTCCTCCCAGCGGGCTGCTCAGCGTGAGGGTTCCCTCCAGCACGCCGATCCGGTCGGCCAGTCCGTTGATCCCACTTCCCTTCGTGGCGTCGGCTCCGCCGATGCCGTCGTCGCGCACCTCCAGGACGAGAAGCCGGTCCGACAGTCTCGCTGTGATCATGATGTTCTGTGCCTTGCTGTGTTTGATCCCGTTGGTCAGGCTTTCCGAGATGCAGAAGTAGGCCGCCGCCTCCACCCCGGCAGGCGGCCGGCGGGGAAGATCGAGATCCAGAGTCACCGGGATGGGGCAGTGGCGGGCCAGGTCGGTGACGGCGAGCCCGAGCCCCCGGTCGGTGAGCACGGCGGGGTGGATGCCCCTGATGACGCGGCGCAGTTCGTCCAGCGCGGCCTGCGTGTGGCCGTAGGCGAGGCCGATGGCCTTCGCCGTACGTTCCGGGTCTTCCCGTACGTCCAGCTGGGCCAGGCCGAGTTGCATGAGCACGGCGGTGAGCTGGTGCTGGGTGCCGTCGTGCAGATCCCGTTCGATACGCCGCCGTTCGGCCTCGAAGGCGTCCACCAGCCGGGCCCGTGACCGGGTCAGTTCGATCACCCGCTCGGCGAGGGGCGCGGCGAGCAGACTTCGTGCCAGTGCCCCTTGCGCCGCAGCCACCACCGCGAACAGGTACGCGCAACCGGCCGCCCCGGCCGGCACCACCACGATGGCCGGAAACACACCGGACGGGAGGGGCGAGGCGTAGGAGCTGACCGTCAACGCCGCCAGCGCGATGACCAGGCCGTTGACCACGGGCAGGATCGTCGCCCACAGCAGCGCGTAGCCGATCTCACGCCGGGCGGCCGGGTTCGCGAAGGAGATCGTCGTTCTCGGCTTCGGCGCGGGGAGCGCCACCGGATCGATCAGCCTCAACCGCCACCGTTCCAAGGAGGCGATCGGACCGCTCAGCACGGCGACGACCACCAGCAACGTGATCATCGCCACCACCAGTGCGGTCCGCTGCCCGAACACGGTCACCGCGACCGCCGCGCCGCCGGCGGGCAGGCTGGTCACCAGGTAGGCGAGCGCCCGCCATGGCCACGACGACCCGAGGAACCGGAGCGGGTTCCCCGTGATCGCCTGCCACAGCGTGGTGCCGTTCTTCATCAGCCCTTGATCGTCCGGGTGACCTTGCCCGCGGCGTTCAGGAACTGGATCCGGGGATTCCCGTCCTGATCAACGCGCATCACGATGCGCGGTGCCCCCTTGCCGTCGGCGAGCGTCACGGCCGATGACTTGTCCGGGTTCTTGCCGATGAAGACCCGCTGCGGGCTCGGGTACTTCTTCCGGTACGCCGCCATCGCCTGATCCCGCTCCGGGCCAGGGGGCATCTGCTCGATCTTCCTGTACTCCTCGAAGGACTCCGGCAGGGGCGTCTCGGGCCGGTCGTCGACGGCCAGGCCGACGCCTCGTACGCCTTCTTGTTCCATGTACCGGAGAACGAGGGTCTGGTCCTGCTTGTACTGGTCGAAGGAGAGTTGGCCGACCGCCCACGGTTTGCCGGCGTTGACGCCGTTGTCGGTGCCCAGGCCGCCGGCCTCGTCCCCTTCGCCGTTGTAGAAGGTCATGCCCGGCCGCGTGCCGGCGTTGCCCAGGTCGACGCCGTTCACGACGGCGCCGGGCGACCTGTCCTTGTTGCTCAGGACCATGCGTGGTTTGCCGTCCGGCTCCACCACGTTGATCCGCTGGACCTCGATCTCGTCGAACGTGGCCTTGCCACCGCCCTGTGCGACGGCTTCCCCGTTGCCGGCCAGGATGGCCCCCGTGAGGACCGCAGCGCTGATCAGGCATACCCGCATCCGCCGAAGTTGCCGCTTGACCTTCACGATTTCCAGTGATGCATCCATGGCTTCGATGATCTTAGTTGCCTTGCGGGCTGACGATGGGGCTGCTTACCGATCACAGGTAGAAGTTCTTCTACCTCGGCCATCGGATGGCGGGCGAGGCCGTCAGGTCGCGTTCACCGGGAGCCGGGCGGGCACAGCTCCGCCTCCAGTTCCTTGGCGAAGATGCTGATCGGGTTGGCCCAGTCGCCGTTGACGTTGGTGACGAGCATGCGCTTGCCGTCCCGGGTGCCCATCGCGTACGTCCAGGAGCCGTGGATGAAGCCGCCGTTGCCCCAGGCCGTCACCCCGCAGGACAGCTTCTGGGAGAAGACGCCGAGGCCGTAGGCGGTGTTGTCGATCCAGGGCACGCCCTCGGTCGAGACGGTGGTGAACATCTCCTTCTGCTGAGCGGGCGGCAACAACCGGCCGCTCAGCAGGGCCCGGTAGAAGGTGTGCAGGTCACCGGTGGTGGAGACCATGCCGCCCGCCGCCCAGGCCCAGGAGGCGTTCATGTCGGTGGTGTCGTGGACCTTGGCGTCGGGCCCGGTCACCTGGAGTTTCGTGTAGTGCCGTGCGTGCGGTCCGCGCAGCTTCGCCTCGTCGCCCGGCACGTAGGTCGCGGTCATGCCGAGCGGGCGGGTGATCCGCCGTGCGACCTCCTCCGCGTACGACCTGCCGGTGACCTTCTCGATGATCATTCCGGCGAGCACGTAGTTGGTGTTGGAGTAGCCCCAGGCCGTGCCGGGGGCGAAGGACGGCGGGTGGGTCATGGCGATCTTCACCAGTTTCTCGGGACGGACGACGTCGAAACGGTGATCCATGAAGGCGGGCGTGGCGTAGTTGGTGATCATCGTCTGGTCCAGGGTGTAGGCGAAGATCCCGCTGGTCCCGTTGAGCAGCCGCCTGATGGTGATCCTGCTGCCGTCGTGGCCGTTGCCGCGTACGACGCCGGGAAGCCACTTGTCCACGGTGTCGTCCAGACTCAACCGGCCCTCGGCCGCGAGCTTCAGCACCACGGCCGAGGTGAACGTCTTGGTGATGCTGCCGACGCGGAACCGGTCCTGCTGCCGGCGTGCGCGTCCTGTCGCGGTGTCGGCCACGCCCGCCGTGCCGAACCACGTCCCGCGGCTGTCACGGACGTCGGCGAGGATGCCGGGCAGGCCGTCGCGGGCGACGGCCTGGTCAAGCACCCGCTGAACCCCGGCGTGGTCGTCGGCGTGGTCGTCGGCCACCGCCGGCGACGCGTTCACGGTCATGGCGGCGGCGGCGAGCAGGCAAGCGGCGGTACGGAGAATCCTGGTCATGAGTCGATCGCCCTGCTTTCCAAGGGAGGCGCACAGGCGGCCGGATCGACCGGCTGTACGTGGACGGTGGTGTCGGTGCGCGGGGTCGCGCTGATACGGATGTCGGCCACGGGGGTCACGCGCCGAAGGAGATGCCGAACTCCGCTTCGATGACCTTGAACATGAGGTCCCAGGACTTCCATTCGGTGTTGGTGTGGACGGCGACGGTGTGCCGGCCGTCGGGGGTGCCGACCGCGAAGAAGTAGGAGCCCCACAGGCTGCCGGCGATGCCGCGCAGCGCCCGGCCGCCGGGCGCCCCCTGGTCGAACTCGAACAGGCCCAGGCCGTAGCGGGTGTGCGGCATCCAGTAGCCGCCCTCGGTGGAGACGGTGGTCCACATCTGGCGGTGCTGGGCGGGCGGCAGCAGGCTTCCGGTGGTCATCGCCTCGAAGAAGCGGATCATGTCGGACGTGGTGGAGACGACGTTGCCGGCCGCGTAGCCCGCCGAGGAGTTGAACTCGGTGACGTCCAGGGGCGGCAGGCCGGGCTCCTCCATCAGCGACTGCCAGTTCTCCGGGGTGAGCGCGGCGGGGTCGGCGCCGTCCTTGAGGAACTGGTGGGAGTAGCCGCGCGGGTGCGGGTCGGGGTAACCGGTCTCGGCGGTGGGGCGTACGCGGGTGCCGGCCAGGCCGAGTGGCCGGGTGACGCTGCGTTCGACCTCGTCGGCGTAGCTGTTGCCGGTGACCTGCTCGATGATCGCGCCGGCGATGTGGAAGCCGCCGTTGGCGTACTCGAAGCGTTCGCCGGGCGCGCCGACCGGTGGCTGGGACACCGCGATCCGCAGCAGTTCCTCGGTGCTGAAGGTGTCGAAGCGATGCCGGTCGAACCCGGAGCGGGTGGCGTAGCGGTGGCTGACCTCCGGGGCCAGGCCGGTGGGGAACAGGCCGCTGGTGTTGTTGAGCAGGTGCCTGATGGTGATCTTGTCGCCGTCGTAGCCGTTGACGTCCAGGACGCCGGGCAGGTGGGCGTTGACCGTGTCGTCCAGGCCGAGGCGGCCCTCGGCCTCCAGGGTCAGCAGTACGGCGGCGGTGAAGGCCTTGCCGCTGCTGCCGGCATGGAAGTACTCGCCCGGCCGGCGCGGGGAGCCGGTCCGCAGGTCGGCCACGCCGGCGGTGCCGGACCAGGTACGGTCACCGTCCCTGACCTCGGCGACGATGCCGGGAATGTCGGTCTCGGCCACGGTCTGATCGAGCACCTGCTGCACGTTCTCGTACGTTGTCATCGCACTGCCTTCCGGGTGGTTCGTTCGATGTCCTGAACGATGTCCGGCGGCTCTGACAGGCGGCTTATATCCCGCTTCCAAGTAGCATCGGCGGGCTGTAAGAGCGTGCTTGATCGGTAGCCTGGCGTGCATGCGGATTGAGGTGCTGGGCCCGGTTCTGGCGTACGCCGACGATGGCGCGCCGATCGACCTGGGCGGCACCAGGGTGCGCGCGCTGCTGGCCAGGCTGGCGCTGGCCGGGAACGAAGTGGTGTCGGTCGATTCGCTGCTCGGCGGCCTGTGGGGGGACGACTCGTCCGGGGGCACCGTCAACGCGTTGCACGCGCTGGTCCACCGGCTGCGCAAGGCCCTGGCCGAGGCCGGAACCGTGGAGACGGTGGCCGGCGGTTACCGCCTGCGGCTGCGCGCCGAGGACGTCGACGCGGCCCGGTTCGAGGAACTGGCCGGGCGCGGCGGGCGCGAACTGGCCGCCGGTGACGCGGGGCAGGCGGCCTCGCTGCTGGACGATGCGCTGGCGTTGTGGCGCGGGGACGCGCTGGCCGACGTACGCGACATCCCCTTCGCCGGCACGGCCGGCACACGCCTGGACGAACTGCGTGTCGGAGCCGCCGAAGACCGCTTCGAGGCGGAGTTGCGACTCGGGCACCACGGCCGGATCCTGGCCGATCTGGAGGCGGCGGCCGCGTCCCGTCCGCTGCGGGAGCGGCTGGCCGGGCTGCGGATGCGGGCCCTGCACGCGGCCGGCCGCCGGTCCGACGCGCTGGCCGTGTACGACCAGGTCCGCGACACGCTCGCCGAGGAGCTCGGCGTCGACCCCTCCGAGGAGTTGCGCGAGACGCACCTCGCCGTGCTGCGCGGCGAACTGGACGTGCCCGAGACGGGACGGATCCGGCCGCAGGCGGTGCGCGGCCGGTTGCCGGCCCAGCTCACCAGCTTCGTCAGCCGCGAGGCGGAGCTGAGGTTGCTGGCCGGGTCGCTGGAGGCGTCCCGGCTGGTCACCGTCGTGGGGCCCGGCGGAGTGGGCAAGACCCGGCTGGCCGTGCAGGCGGCGAGCCGGTACCGGGCCCATCGGCGCGGCCGGGTCTGGCTCGTGTCCCTGGCCGCGGTGGGCACGGCCGACGGGCTGGTGGAGGCGGTGCTGGGCGTGCTCAACGTCGCGGGAGCCCAGCCGGCCGGCACGCCGCTGGAGCGGGTGGTCAACCTGCTCGCCGGTGGCGAGGGCCTGCTGCTTCTGGACAACTGCGAACAGATCTCCGCGGCCGTCGCGGAGTTCGCCGGGCAGCTGCTGGAGCGCCGGCCGGACCTGACCGTCCTGGCCACGAGCCGGGAGCCGCTGGAGGTCATGGGGGAGACGTTGTGCCGCCTGGGGCCGCTCGACCTCCCACCGGCCCACGCCGGTCCCGAACGTGCCTCCGCATCGGCCGCGGTACGGCTGTTCCTCGATCGGGCGGCAGCCGTACAACCCGGCTTCGTCCTGGACGGGACGACCGTGGCGCCGGTCGTGGACATCGTGCGCCGGCTGGACGGGCTGCCGCTGGCCCTCGAACTGGCCGCGGCACGACTGCGGACCATGAGCGCCGAGCGGATCGCCCGGCGGCTGGACGACCGGTTCCGGCTGCTCAGCACCGGCAACCGGACCGCCCAGCCCCGCCAGCAGACCCTCCACGCGGTGATCGAATGGAGCTGGGACCTCCTCACCGCACACGAGCGCACTTTGGCCGCCCGGATGTCGATATTTCCGGCGCGTACGGGCATCGCCGTGATCGAGGCCGTCTGCGCGGATCCCGACGGGACGCTTCCCCCGGACGAGGTCGTCTACCTCCTGGACTCCCTGGTGGACAAGTCCATCGTGGAGCGGGACGGCGACACGTACCGGATGTTGGAGACCATCCGGGCCCACGCGGCGGGGAAGCTCCGGCTCTCAGGGGAGGGTGACGCGGTCCTGCGCGGGCTCACGCGGTACTTCGCCGGCCTCGCAGAGGAACACGAACCGCTGCTGCGCTCGGGCGGGCAGGCGCGGTCGTTGCGGCTGTTCCAGGCCGAGTACGACAACCTGACGTTCGCCCTGCGAACGGCGATCGACGACGGCGACGCCCCGGCCGCCGCCCGGATTCTCGCGCCGCTCTACTGGTACTGGGTCATGCACCGCTACGACGCCCGCGCCGAGGCGTACGTCGCCAAGGTCGCCGAGTTCGGCGCGGCGCTGCCCGCGGACGACCGGGCCGCGTTCACCGCGATCCACGCGGTGGGCGTCGCGGGCGGGCCGATCGACGACCCCGGGCGGCTGCGCGCGCTCATCGACGACTGCGCGCGTACGGGCGCGCTGCGCCGCCATCCGATGTTGCTGACGATCGTGGTGGTGATGGCGGCGGTCTCAGGGCTGGACGACCTGCTCGACCAGGAGATCCTCCGGGTACGCGGCGGCTCGGACCGCTGGGCGACCGCCTGCACCTTCATGATCGAGGCCATCCGCCACCGCGAACGGGGTGACCGGACGCGTTCCGCGACCGCGCTGACCACGGCACTGCGCCTGTTCGAGGAGGTGGGCGATCGGTGGTGGGCGGCGAAGGCGCTGTACGGCCTGGCCCACATCCACGCCATCGCCGGTGACCACGCCCAGGCGATCGCCGCCTATGAGGACAGCCTCGCCATCGCCACCGACCTCGGCTCGCAGGACGAGGTCTCGACCCGGCTCGGGCTCGCCACCGAACGTATGCGCGCCGGCGACCTGACCGGCGCCCGGCACGACATCGACACCGCCGGACGCGCGGCCGGGCCGCGTGGCCAGCCGGTGCTGGAGATCGAGGTGCTCGGCGTCCTGGCCGAGTGGCACCGGCGGTCCGGAGAGGTCGTACGCGCCGATCAGGAGCTCGACCGGATGGAGACGCTCCTGCGCAAGCTGCCCCTGTCGCCGCAGGCCGTCGACAATCGGCTGTTTCCGGCGCGGATGGCCAATCTTCTCACCGCCGGCGACGCCGTACGGGCCCGCGAACTGCTGCCCCGAGCCGTCTCGGCGGCACAGGCGATCATGGACGCCCCGGCGGCCGCTCAGCTCCTGGCCAGGCTGCTGTTCCTGGAGGACGATCCGGCGGGCGCCGCCACCGCGCTCGGCCTGAGCCAGGCCATCCGCGGCGCCTTCGACCACGGCGACACCGAACTGCGCCGCCTCGCGGACGTGCTCATGGACCTGCTCGGCCGTACGGGCTACGCCACCGCCTACCGGCGCGGCGCCGACCTGACCCCGCACGAGGCCACCGACCGCCTGGCGAAGCTCCGGGCGGACGGCGGCATCGCGGGCAAGAGCACCTGTCGGTGAAGCGTCCGGTTTTAGGCGGGGGACGCGACCCGGCCCGCCGTGACCTGCGGCTTTCACGGCACCGGAAGCCGTGTCAGGGTGATGTCAGGTCCGTGTCGGGTCTCGGGGCCACGATTCTCGGCATGGACACAGCAATGCAACCCCCGGCCGACGCCCAAGGCGCCCGGCCGAGAGGCTTCGCCGGGAAACTCCTCGCGGACCGTCACTCCGTCCCGTTCTCCATCGCGCTGCACCTGGTGCCCGGCGCGCTCATCGTCGCCGCGTACACGTTCGTCGCCGCGCCCTTGGTCCGGGCGATGGAATACCCGATCTTCATGGCCTGGGCCATCGCCCTCGCGATCGTGCTCTTCCCGATCCAGCTGTTACTGCTGTGGCTGGGCAAGAAGAAGACCGGCCGGTTCACGATGAAGGGCGTCGTCCGATATCGCGACAAGCCCGTCTCGCGGGGCAAGGTCTTCTGGCTCGGCGCCGCGTGCCTGGTGTGGATGACCGTGGTCTCGCTCGCGCTGACCTCGCTGGACAACCTTGTCTACGACTGGTTCTTCACCTGGGTGGACTACCAGGGCGCCGGCCCCGACGGCACCACCTACCTTCAGGGCTACTCACCGCAACTCGTGCTCACCACGCTGCTCATCTGCGCGCCGTTCACCGGTTTCACCCTGCCCCTGATCGAGGAGTACTACTTCCGCGGTTTCCTGCTGCCCCGACTTCCGCAGCTCGGCAAGTGGGCCCCGTTCTTCAGTGTCTTCTTCTTCTCGGTGTACCACTTCTGGGCCCCTTGGACGGTCCTGTCGAAGCTCGTCTTCCTCTTCCCGGGTGTCTGGCTCGCCTGGAAGAAGCAGGACATCCGCATCTCGATCGCCATGCATCCCGGTACGACGCTGCTGATGAGCGTGGTCGGCCTCATCGCCCTCGCCACCGGCGCCTACTCGATGTGAGCCGTCAGGGGGTGGAAGCCGTCTCGCGTTCGGCGAGGTACTCGTCGAGGAGGTCGAACAGGGTGTCGATGACGAGTTCTTCCTGCTCGGCGGGCAGGTCCGGGCGGTCCCAGGTGGTCAGGGCGATGTGGCGCACCTGTGCTCGCCAGTGAAGGCTGCTCGCCCCGCCGTGACGGGCGACGAGCCATTCCGTCCACCCCTGCAGGCCGGGCCCACCGTGGCGTCTGGCGTGCCCGTCGTAACCATCAAGGAACCCCTCCAGGCCCTCCAGCCGACCGCCGGCAACGAACATCCCCCGCAGGCGCCTGACAGTGGCGAAGTACTCGCGCTCGCTCATCTCGTTCGGAGGCTTGTTCATGATCGATCTTCTCACCTGCGGCCGCAGTCTGGGGGAGCCGCTTTGTCGGGAATTAACCGACCTTCCGCCCAGTCCGATATGTCATGAAATATGGACGCATGCCGTTTTGCGTGATCTCTTGGCAGAGTGTCGCGGCGCGAAGTGCGCCCGTTCGGAAACGCAGGCAGCATGGACCTGCACGAAGAAGCCCTTGACCTGGACGCGCTGGACGTCGCCACCGTGGAACTCCCCGGCTCCGAGGTGCTCGTCGAGGCCGTGGCCATGGGACTGGGCAACACCGAGATCGGCGCCTCGGGATGCACGTCAGGCAAGAGCTGGCTCATCTAGCAGAGCAGCGGAATCCGTATGGCGATCCGGCGTCGGCGTTCGGACATCGTGGTGGTCAGGGTCGCCGCCCTGCCCGCGGCCGTCCTGGACGACCTGCGGTGCGGCCGTACCTGGCAGGCCGTCCAGGAGATCCTCAAGGGGCAGGACGGGCTGACCGCGGAAGGGCGGGCGCTCGCGCTCGCCCTGGAGCCGTGCATCGCGGACGTCCCTTCGGGGCGGGCGAGGTCCCGCCTGGTCGCACTCCGCCGGGCGCTGTACAACGGACGTCGTCCTGCGGCGTTCGCCGGCTCGGCCGAGCTTCCGGCCGAGCTTCCGGCCGAGCTGGACCGGCGGGTCCGGCGGTGGCTGGAGACGTCGCGAGAGAACGAGCGGCAGCGGGCCGCGCTGCCCGCCCTCCTGAAGGAGGAACGCCAGGACAGGCACCGCAACCTTCGTAAATGGGCCTCGGCCGACGTCTTCACCCACGGCCTGGTCCAGGCGAGCCCGTCGCTGGCCGAGATGTTGCGGCGCTGGCTCGACGCTCCCGTCGCCGCGCCGTCCCGGCGGCTGGACCTGCGGCTGAGCCGGTACCTCTCGCGGGTGGCGGCCAAGACGAGCCCGTACTCGACGTTCACCATGATGGGGCTCGGACGCTGGGACCCCGGGCCGGAACCGGTCACCGTGACCGGCGAGGGGAACTGGCGTAGCGCGGCCGAGCCCGACCTGTGGGTGCTGCGCAGGCTGCTCGGCGACCTGGCCGCGACCGACGACGACCTCGCGGCCCGCTTCCTGGTCAGGCCCAACGCCAGCCTGACCGGGGAAGGCGACCGCCTGTGGTACCTCAGCCGCACCGAGGACGCCTACCGGAGCGTCCGCGCCACGCCGCCGCTGCGTAGGCTCCTGAACTCGCTGACCGACGGGACCGCGCTCGGTGAGGCGCGGCGGCTCGTCCCGCCGGACACGCTCGCCCGGCTGATCGAGCTGGAGGTGCTGGAGACGTTCGCGCCGGTCGCCGACCAGTCCGCCGCCCACCTCGCCGACCTGGCCCGCGGGCTGGCGCCGCATCCCGCCGCCGACGCGCTCACCGCGTTCGCGCGGGTGGTGGCCCGCGCTCCCGGCGCGGCGGGGCTGTCCGGGCAGCTGGCCCTCCAGGACGAGGCTCGCACCGCGCTGCGCCGCCTGACCCCGCCCGGCACGCGCCTCCCGGACAAGAACCTCTTCCGCGACAACGCCGTCTTCGTCGCACCCGCCGTGCGCCTGGGGGAACGGGCCTGGCGGGCGGCGCTGGACGACCTTCACCTGCTCCGCGAGCTGCTGGGGGTCTTCCAGCGCGACAACGAGATCCGGCTGCTGGCCGCCGACCTCTTCGTACGGGCGTCCGGCGCCGGGGCGCAGGTCCCGTTCATCCGGTTCCACCGTACGCTGGCCGCGCAGCTCGCCACCCCCGAGGGCCAGGCGCTGCACGCCCTGCTCTATCGCGGCGGTGTGACGGCAGAGCACCTGAGCACCGTGCCCGAGGCGGTCGAGCTGCGGCGATTCCGGGACCGTACCCTGACCGTGCTGCGCGAGGAGCCGGAGGCGCTGGCCCGCTGGTTGTCCGCGCGGCCGGGCAGCGCCCGGCCGGTGCGCTCGCTGGCGTGCTACGTGCAGGTGCTGCCGGGGGACGGGCCCGTGCGGCTGGTGCTCAACAGCGTGGCCGCCGGTCACGGCGCCGCGCGCAGCCGGGTGCACCGGCTTCTGGCGGTCGCGGGGTTGTCGTACGAGCCGAATCCCCCCGAACCCGACGGCGACGGCCTCGCGGTCGAGCTGACGGGATTGTTCGGTCACAACGTCAACCTGCGCTCCGCCACGATCTCCCACGAGCTGAGCTACCCGGGCGCGGTCTCCGACCGGCCGCCCGGCGCGCGCCTCACGCCGGGCGAGCTGGCCGTCCGCCACGATCCCGCCGCCGGGGAGCTTGAGCTGGTACGCGCCACCGACGGCCGCCGCGTCCTGCCACGCCACACGGGCCTGATCGCCACGCCGTTCCTGCCGCGTACGGCCCGGCTGCTGCTGCACCTGTTCGGCGACCAGCCCAGCGTCGCGGTGCCGGCCTGGGCGCTGTTCGCCGAGCCGCCGCCGCTCACGCCCGAACGGGTCGTCAGCAGGCCCAGGACGTGGCTGGGCCAGGTCGTCGTGGCCCGCGCCACCTGGTACGCGGCCACGCCCGCCGTCCCGCGCCGCCGGCCGGGCGACCCCGAGGCCGAACACCTGCTGACACTGGCCCGCTGGTTCGCCGCGTACGGCATCCCGCCCCGCTGCTTCGTCTTCTCCCTGGACCCGGGCACATGGGGACAGGACCCCATGCGTACGGCACGGCTGGCCAAACCGACCTTCCTGGACCTGGCCGACCCCTCCCTGGTCGCCGCCTTCGACCGGCAGCTCGGCGACAGCGGCGCCTGCACGGCGTTCCAGGAGGTGCTGCCCGAGCTGGGCGACGGCCACGTCACCGAGTACGTGGTGGAGGTGGGCGATGGCTGAGCCGTGGATCTCGCTGCACGCCTTCCACCGGGGCGGTACCGACCGGCTGATCACGCAGGCGGTCGGCGGACTCGTACGCTCGCTCGCCGCCGACGGCCTGCTGACGGGCTACTTCTTCCTGCGCTACTGGGAGGGCGGGCCGCACCTGCGGCTGCGGCTCCTGCCGTCCGCCCGCCCGCAGGAGGTGGCCGAGCGCGCCACGGCGGCGCTGGAACGGCATCTCGCCGCCCACCCCTCGCCGGCCTCCTGGGACCCCGGCCAGTACGCCGCCACGGCCGAACGGTACGCCAGAGCCGAGCACCTCCTCCACTACGACCGGCGGATACGCGTCGGCGACGGCGTGGAGGCCATCGCCTATCGCCCCGAGTACGGCACGTACGGCGGACCGGACGGGGTCGAGGCCGCCGAGCGGCACTTCCGCGACTCCAGCCGGATCGCGCTCGCGCTGCTGGAGGGCGAGCTCGGGCCCGGACGCAGGGCCGGGTTCGCCGTCGCCGCCCTGATGCTCGCCCTGGCGGCCTGGGAGCCGGACCCCGCCCGCCTCGCCCGTACGCTCCCCACCGCCCGAAACCGTCCGTCCGCCCCTATGGAAGCGCCCGACCAGCCCACGCCTTCCGACCAGCCCGGATTTTCCGACCAGCCCGGATTTTCCGGCCGGGCCGGATTTTCCGGCCGGGCCGGGCCTTCTGCGGGGCAGCGGGCCGCGCTCGCCGCGCAGCTCCTGCGCAGTCACCGCATCGCCACCGGCGAGGAACACCCCTCCGCCCGCGATCCGCTCGGCGCGTGGTGGCGCTCGATCGACACCCTGCGCCACCGCGTCCTGGACCTCCAGACCACCGGCCGATTCAACCCCGAACCCGCACATTCCACCTTCGTGCCCCCCGGCGCCACCCGGCCGCGCGGCGACCTGCTGATCCTCCTCCTGCGCTGCGTCCACCTGCTGTGCAACCGGCTCGGCCTGCCGCCCGCGCAGGAGTCGCACCTGCGTCACCTCGTCGGCACCACCTACCGCGAACTGGAGCACCGGTGAACGACCTCACGACCCCCTGGCACAGCATCCAGGTCCGCTACTACCAGACCGACCAGGACGGGCTGATCCTCGACGCCGTGCGACCGCTGCTGGAGGAACTGGGGGAGCGGGTGCGGCAACCGTACTTCGTACGTCATTGGCGGCGCGGGCCGCACCTGCGACTCAACCTCCAGGCCCCCGAGGACGCCTGGCAGGCGGACATCCTGCCGCTGGCCACCGACCGGCTCGGCCGCTACCTGCGCGAACACCCCTCCCGGGCGGTTCTGGACGAGGCCGCGCTGGAGCAGGCCCACCGGGCGCTCGCCGTACGGGAGAGCGATCACGGCCCGCTGCGGCCGTGGTATCCGGACAACACCCTCCAGACCGAACCGTATGAGGACCGCCTGCACGTTCTCGGCAGCCCTGCTCTGCGGGACCTGCTCGACTCCTACCACGCCGAGAGCACCCGGATGGCGTTCGGGACGCTGGCCGCCATCCGCCGGGGCGAGCTGACGCTCTTCCAGCTCAGCCTCGACCTGATGATCGCCTTCGCGCACACCAGCGTGCCGCCGATCTCGCGCGGGTACATGTCCTTCCGCTCCCACGCCGACGCCTTCGCCTCCTACTGCGTGGACCGCGACGGCGTGCGCGCCGGCTTCGAGGCCAAGTACCGCGAGCACGAACGGCAGCTCCGCGCCCTGGTACGCCGCCGGGTGGCCGAGGTGGACGAGGGCCGCACCCCGCCGCACGTCCGCGAATGGCTCGACTACGTCGAGCGCAGGAAGGCCATCGCCGCGCCCCTCATCCGCGACAAGAAGATCGACCTCGACGCCGCCGCGCCCGAACCCGAGATGCGCCAGCTCCACCCCATCGACTTCCACGAGATCCTGCTGGCCACCGGACGGTACAAGAGCGAGGTGCTCGGCTCCGACTGGTTCCTCGGTCACCGGCTGGCCATCAACATGCTCTACGGCCACCTGGCCAGACTCGGGCTCGCGCCGCTGCAGCGCTACCTGTTCTGCCACCTGATCGCGGCAGCGGTCGAGGCCGAGTACGACGTCTCACCCGTCGAAAAGGCCACGGCCTGGGCACGTTCCTGACCCCACCCGCTCTCCTCCTGGGGAGATCCCGTACCGGGGCCGAATTGTCGGAGCTCTACGCCATGATCGGCATTCGTCCACCCCGTACGTCCCTCAAGGAGTGTCATGGTCGCCGACGACGAAACCGGATGGTCCGGCATCGACTGGGAAAGCTGGACGAACCTCAGCGTGATCCGCTCCCGGCTCGACGCGGGCGCCGACCCCAACACGGGCGTGTTCATCCATGGACGACCGCTGCACGCCGCCGCCGAACATGGTTCCCCTGAGGTGATCACCGAGCTGTCCCGGCGCGTCGATGACGTCGATGCCGAACACGAGGGCCGTACCGCCCTCTGGGAGGCCGTCTTCAACAACCGTCCCGGCAACGCCCGCAGCCTGGTCGCCGCCGGAGCCGACCCGTGGCGGCCGATGATGAACGGCTGGTCCCCAGGACGGCTCAGCCTGGCCACCCCGACCCCTGATCTGTTCACTCTTCCTGTCGGACAGACCGGCCTGTCGGCCGCCGAGACCGCCGCCGTGGCCACCGCCAAGCAACTGATCAACGTGTTGGGCCGCCCGGAGGACGACGGATTCAGCCTCGGCTGTGCGGCGGGCATCACCGCCGCCGAGGCGGCCCGGCGACTGGAGGCCGTACCGGTTGATGACGACGACGTCGAAGAACTGCTGGAAGATCCGTTCGCGGACTTCGAGAACAGCCTGGCCGTCATCGGCGTCACGGACGTACCCGGGGGGTGCGTCGTCTTCCAGCCGTTCGGATACAACGCGTCCACGCCCGGCGTCATGGAGCGCCTGTCGGTCGGTTCTGTCTGCTACGGCCTGTTCGCCAATCCCAAGAGCGGCAACCAGGGAGCGGTCGCCCGTGACGGCGCCATCGAGGAGTGGGACACCCATCCCGGCGGAGGCTCCGTCTCCGCCGACGACTCCGCGCAGGACATCCTCGCCGCCTACCTCTATCACCGCCGGGCAGTGGCGTACTGCTTCGCCGGCGCGGGCCTGCGACCGGCCGACGCCCGATCGCTCACGGAGCAACCTGACATGTGGCTCAGGCTTCCCGAACGGGACTGGTGGAGCTGACCAGTGGCCTCTGTACGCGAGGTTCCTGCACAGCTCGGTCACCGGCCCCGCTGTCTGCCGGCCTGAATCCGGTCACCGACCTGGAGTGACAGCGCATTGCCCCCTTTCTTCGCACACGGGAGGAAGGGAACAAGATCTACAAAAACGCCCCCTTATAGATCAACAAGCGCTACGGTGGAATGATCATTACGGCGGCGCGTGCGCCGCCGTCCACGAGGAAGGACCACATATGCGACAGAAGTCCGCACGGTTCGGCGTGACACTGGCCATGGCCGCCACCCTCGCCGCCGGCACCCTCGCCACCGCGGCTCCGGCCGGCGCCACGGCTACGGGCTGGGCCCCGTACCAGGCGTACCGCACCCTTCAGAACTGCGTCTCGGCGGGGACCACCCTGCTCGTCACGAAGGGCTACAAGGAGTACGACTGCCGCTGGGACAGCCCGTTCTACATGCTCTGGCTGAGGAAGTAGCCCGCCGGCGCGGTCAGGTGTGCCGCGATCCACCTGTCCGTGGCACGTCGTACGGTGCGGGGTGATGGGATCGGGTCCATGCCCACAGTGATCACCGGTCTCGACCGATGCGCGCAGGCAGGGGTTCTGCTGCCGGCGGTGTCGGCGATGACCGAATTCGGCTCGGCGTTGCACGTCCTGCGTGACCCCGGTCATCACGGCCTGGAGGACTGGGCGGCGAAGATCCTCACGGCGATGAGCCCTCGCCTGGCGGCATGGACACGATCGTGGTGGTGGACGGCGCAGGCCATCAGGGCGACGCCGTTCGTCACCCCCGCACCCCCGGCGGAGAGCTTCGACGACCGGCTCGAACAACTGTGTGCCATGCCCGTCCAGGAGCTGGCCGGGCAGCTGCTGCGGCCGATCGCCCCCTCGGGCGACACGCAGGTCGCGCTCCAGTGGTCGCGCGCGCGAGATCCGGCGGTGGCGGCCCGGGTCGAAGCGCTCGTCAGGCGCCCGCGGGACGCGGCCGGGGACTTTCTCTCGTTCTTGCGTCGCAGCCGGCAGGAGTGGTTCGAGGCCGAGTGGACGCGGATCCGGCCGGTGCTGGCCGGGCGGGCGCGACGCTTCGCCGACATGGTGTCCCTGCAAGGGCCCGGGCCGGCGCTCGCCGCTCTCGACCCCTCGATGGAGATGGCCCCGGGCGGGGTCGCCGTACGCATCGCGAAGGTCCAGGCCGCCCGTCATGACGTGTCCCGGCGCGGGCTCGTCGTGGCGCCCAGCACGTTCATCCGCCCCCACCTGTACGTGGCCGACGTGCCCGGCCGGCCGCTTGTTCTCCTCCATCCCGTCGACCCCGGCCTCCCCGTGCCCTCCGCCGCCACGGTACGGCGACGGCTCGAGGCCCTCGCCCACCAGGGCCGCCTGGAGGTCGCCAGAGCGATCGCGACCGAACCGCGGACGGCCGGCGAGATCGCGATGTTGTGGAACGTGGACCCGACCCAGGTGAACCGGCATCTACGCGCCCTGGCCGCGGCGGGACTTGCCACCACGACCCGGCAGGGACGGTTCGTGCGATACCAGCTCGCCGCGGGCGTCCTGGAGGAGCTCGGCAAGGATGTGTTGTCGCTGCTGCTGCGCTGAGCACGATTGATCGGATTCGTCAGTCCGCTGGCCGGACGGTCGCAAGGGTGCTGAAGTCCCTCCAACCGCTCAAAGAGGGAGAACCACTGTGACGATCTTGTCTCCGGGGGAGGCGATCGGCCGCCTGCGTGCCGATCGGGACATCCTCCTCGCCCGCGTCACCGGCCTGACCGAGGAGCAGCTCGACGCCGACTACCTGGTGGATTCGGGCCCGCTCGGCGACTTCTGCCGTTCCCTGCACGACCTCATCGCTCATGTCCTGATGTGGGAAGAGATCAACCTGGCAGTGCTGACGGAAGCCGCCGCTGGCCGGCAACACTGGAGCCTCGACCCCCGCTGGGAGGACCCCGCCGTCGGGCGGGCGCTGAACATCGGCGGCGTGGAAGCGGGCCGGCATCTTCCGGCCTCGCTGCTCCTGCACCGGTCCGCGTCGGTGCACGACGCGATCGTGGCGGACCTGAGCCGGTTCGGCGAGGAGTCCTGGGACTCACCCGGGCTCGGAGCGGTGACGCAGAGGGTGTGGACCGTGCCCGGGAATCCGGCGTACTGGCACGCCGCCATCCACCTCGGCCAGGTGCCGTCGATCCCGCCTGCCGCCGGCCGCCGGCCGTAGGCGTCCGGGTCCCCTAGCCAGATACGGCGTGCTGGCCAGTGCGCCCCTCACGGCTGGTCCGGGTTCGGCGGGAGATAGGTGTTGTGGAAGGGCCGGATGGGGCGCCCCCCTGGCCGGGCGCGTATCCGGTTCTGCCAACGTTCGGTGTACGGAGTGATGAGCCGCTCGCCGGCTTGCCTTTCCACGGCTCCGGCACGGGAGTGGCTGTCCTCGTCCGGTTGCCCGGAGTCCCGGACTTGCTCGATGTCGACGAGCCGCCAGGGCCGGTCGCGTCCAGTCCGGCCCGGGTACGCGTTCGACGTAGCCGAACTTCGCCAGGACCCGCAGCTGGAAGGAGCGGTTGGAGGGGTTCTCGTCGACGAGAAAGGCGCGGGCGACCCCTGGGCGGTGCAGGTTGAGGTAGGCGCGGTCGCTGGTTCGTAGCGCTCCGCCGTTGTGGAGGAGCATGCCGTCGTTGACCAGACGGCGGGGAGGACGGCTTCGACCGATGTCGGATCAACGTAGTCGGCGTTCGACTACACCTCAAAGCGTTCATGGGCGCCGAGCTGACCGCCTGCCTACGTGCGGTTGGCGAGGGTGTGGGCGACCAGGGCGTTGGCGTGGCCGTGGCCCAGTCCGTGCTCGGTCTTGAGCCAGGCGACCAGTTCCATGTGCTTGGTCAGGGGCGAGGTGTTGATGAGGTCGATCCAGTCCTGGACGGGACGCCCGTACCGGGTCTCGATCGAGGGGAAGTAGCTGGCGGGGTTGCCCTTGGCGGGTGCGGTCATGTTCTGAAGCTCCGTTTCTGCTGATGAGGGTCAGACCTGTGCCGTACGGGTGAGTTGGGTGTGGATGATGTCGGCGCTGGTGAAAGGGTCCATCGCCAGGCCCTGATGGTCGCCGGGGAACGCCAGCGGCACAGTGCCGAGCCGGTCGGCCAGCGCCTTGGCCGACAGGGCGGGAACGCCGTCGCCGGAGGCGGCCCCGACGCCGACGGAGATCGGAACGGAACCGGAGCGCAGCGCGGTGACGTCCGGCTCGTAGCGCAGCACGGGCAGCAGGACGTGGCTCAGGAAGTAGTCGAGGTTGCCCTGGATACGGCCCATCATCTCCAGCGCTTCGGGCGGCATCTGGGAAGGATCGGGCATCGCGGGCGGCGGGGCGTCCGGTCCGTCGACGGTGGCGATGAACTTGCCCATCGCCGCGCCGGCGCCGTGGTCGCGGTAGGTGTCGTGAACGTCCTGGAACGCCGCCCGCCACCGGTCGTGGTCGGGCAGTAGTTCCGGGAGCGGCGGCTCGTGCACGACGAGGGCGCGCACCTGCTCGGGGTGGCGGGCCGCCAGTTCCAGGGCGGTGAGCGCGCCGCCGCTGTTGCCCAGCACGTAGGCGGGTTCGTCGGTCAGGGCGGCCAGCAGCCGGGAGGCGTCGGCGGCGAAGACCGTGACGTCGGTGTCGGCGGGTGGCCCGGTCAGGGGACTGCGGGACAGGCCGCGCTGGTCGTAGGTGACCACGGTGTAGCGGTCGGCCAGCATGGTTGCCAGCGCGGTGAGCGTCCCGGCGTCGGCGGGGGCGCCGGGGATCATCAGCAGGAGCGGTCCGGAGCCCCGCACCTCGTAGTGCAGACGCGCGCCGGGCACCTGGAACGTCTTGGTCTCGGTCTTGATCTGGACGTCGTTCATGGGGTTCCGTTCTCGGTCGGTGAGGGTGGATCAGAAGGGGATCAGGCGGGCCGGTAGGTCAGGTCGAGGACGCCGTTGGTGAAGGTGGCCGACCGGGCCAGTTCCAGCGGGACCGGCGGGGTGCCCTCAGGGAACAGGCGCATGCCGGTGCCGACGACCAGGGGGTGGACCAGGAGCCGCAGTTCGTCCAGCAGACCGGCTGCCAGCAGGGTGCGGACCAGGCTGATGCTGCCCGACAGCGTGATCGTGCCGCCGGGCTGGTCCTTGAGTTCCTTGACCGCCGCGACCGGGTCCCCCTCGATCAGCGTGGAGTTGTTCCAGGTGATCTGGGTCAGGGTGGTGGAGGCCACGACCTTGGCGATGCCGTTGATCGCCTCGGCCAGTTCCCCGTTCTGGTGCGGCCACACCGCGGCGAACGCCTCGTAGGTGACCCGGCCCATCAGCAGCGTGTCGGCCTCGGCGTACATGCCGCCCACCGCCGCGCCCATCTCCTCGCTCAGGTACGGGAAGTGCCATCGTTCCGGTGCCTCCACCACGCCGTCCAGCGAGACGAACAGTCCAGCTACGATCTTCCGGCTCATTTCACGAACTCCTGACCAGGTAAAACAATATGTGGACGGCATCCACATCTGGATGCGAGAGGAGTATGGCATACTTTTGTGGACGCCGTCCACATGAGAGGTTCCGGTCATGCCCGAGCGCCCCGGCAAACCCACCCGCGACACCTATCGCCACGGCAACCTGCATCAGGCGCTCCTGGAGGTGGGCACCGAACTGGCCCGCGCCGGAGGCCCGGACGCGATCACCCTGCGCGAGGTCACCCGGCAGGCCGGCGTCGCCCCCAACGCCGCCTACCGGCACTTCCCCAACCGCGACGCCCTGGTGCAGGCGGTCTCACTCCATGCCATGGCCGAACTCGCCCACGCCATGGAGGAGGACCTCGCCGCCCTCGATCCGACCGACGACCCGGCCCGGACCGCCCTGGCCCGCTTCCGCGCCGTCGGCACCGGCTACCTGCGCTTCGCCCGCACCGAACCCGGCCTGTTCCGCGTCACCTTCTACGTCCCCGGCGACATGACCCAGGCCCAGGTCGCCGCCTCCGCCGGACAAGGCGGCCTGACCCCGTTCCAACTGCTCGGCGCCGCCCTGGACGACCTGGTCTCCTGCGGCCTGATGTCCCCCGAACGCCGCCCAGGAGCCGAGTTCCTGGTCTGGTCATGCGTCCACGGCCTGGCGGTCCTGCTCATCGACGGCCCCCTGCGCGGACTACCCGACGAACTCGCCGATCCAGCCGTGCACGACCTGATCGACCTCATCGAAAAGGGCCTGCGACAGTAGTGCTGTGTCAGGTCTGCCGGCGACGACTGCGGCGCAGCGGCGGTCCAGGGCTCGTCGTTGACGAGCTGCTCCCTACATGGCCAAGCCCCGGTCAGCCTTGACGCGGTGGGTGCAGCAGTAGATGTCGTGGGGGAGAGGCGGTTCCTTGCACGGCCGATCGTTCCTGGCGCAGCCGCCACACCGGAACACTTCGCTGCTCAGCCCTGTCCAAGGCCGGCGAGCAGGTGACCGGCCTCGGTGCGTCGATAGACCACACGCCGGCCGGCCCGCGTGCCGACGACGAGGTCCGCATCGCGCATGACGGCCAGGTGGCCGCCGACGGTGCCAAGTGACAGGCCAAGGTGCGCGGCGAGTTCGCTGCTGGTCGCGGGGTGTTCGAGTTCGTGCAGGATGGCCGCTCGACCGGCGCCGATGAGCCGCTCCAGCGACCGGGCGCGTGGGGAACGCGCCGCACCGTCGGCGGATCCGCGGGCCGGATAAACCAGTGCGTACGACGTCGGCGGCGCCTCGCACAGCCACGTTCCGCTGCTCAGCACGCTGACCGGGACGAACAGCATGCCCTCGTCGCCGACGACCCGGTCAGGGGAGGCCTGGTCGCTGAAGCGGATGGCGTCATCGCCGACCCAGGCGCTGCGGCGGCTCATGTGCTGCAACGCGCGCGGCCACCCGTAGGCGGCCAGCAGCCCTGCCCGGTAGGTGACGTCGCGTTCCAGCAGCGCCCGCCGGCGCGGCCAGTCGGGGGCGACATGAGCCTCCCACACGTACGTGAGCAGGTCGGCGGTACGGGCCGCCCAGCCGCGTCCGGTCAGCCAGGCCAGATCGTGCTGCTTCCAGCTGTGCGCCACCGACTCCTCCAGCTCGGCTCGCACCTCTTCGTCGGACACCTGCGCGACCGACGCGAGTTCGCTCTCCAGAGTGGTGCGCATGCCGCCTGCCGGCGGGATCACCACGTGGCTCGGCAGCCACTTGCTCGAGCTCAGCAGTCTGACCAGGCCCTCGGCGAAGGGATCCGCCTCCAGGGCGGCGCGGAACGCGCCGCGGTGGAGGCGATGCCAGGAGGCCAGCCACGGATCGGTGCAGGGCTTGTCGAGCACCATCAGCGATCCCAGCGTCTCGGCGAGCGGGGACAGCGCGAACCGGGACCGCGAGAGAGCCAGAGTGCTCAACCGCAGCAGTGTCATCTTTCGCCTCCTGCCGAAACGATAGTGTCCGATCCGGTACGTCTGCAGACTCCTGCCCATGCTCTCAGCCCTCCTGCGACAGACAGATTTCCGCTGGTTCCTCTCCGCGCAGGCGGTGTCGCTGCTGGGCAGTTCGATGGCGCCGGTGGCGCTGGCGTTCGGGGTTCTGGACGCCTCGGGCAACACCGGCGACCTCGGCGTCGTCCTGACCGCCTACATGGTGCCGCTGCTCGCCTTTCTCCTGGTGGGCGGGGCCGTGGCCGATCGCCTCCCGCGCCGGACGGTTCTGGTGGCAGCCCACCTGGGCTCAGCCCTCACCCAGGGCGGCGTCGCCGCCCTGCTGCTCACCGGGAGGTACGCGCTGCTGCCGGCGGCCGCGCTGGGGTTCCTCAACGGCGCTCTCGCCGCGTTCATCACGCCGGCCCTGCGCGGCATCGTGCCCCAGCTTGTCCCCAGGGACCGGATACGGCGGGCGAACGCCCTGCTGGGATCGGTGCGAAACGCCACGAAGATCCTCGGACCGAGCCTGTCCGGGATCGCGGTCGCCGTCGTCGGCGGCGGCCCCGCCATCGCCTTCGACGCACTGACCTACCTCCTCGCCGCGGGATGCCTTGCCCGCCTGTCCCTCACCGCGGCGCCGACCTCGCCGCGGCCCGGCTCCGGGATCCGGGCCGACATCCGTGACGGCTGGACCGAGTTCCGCCGCATCCGCTGGGTGTGGACGGTGTCCGTGTGCTTCTGCGTGGTCAACCTGGTTCAGGTCGGCACCTGGCAGATCCTGGGGCCCGTACTGACCAGGCAGCTCAGCGGCGAGGAGACGTGGGGGTTCGTGCTCAGCGCCCGCGGCGTCGGCATGCTGGTCATGAGCGCGCTGGTCTACCGGCTGGTGGTCAGGCACCTGCTGCGGCTGGGCCAGCTGATGAGCGCGCTCGGCGCGATCCCCCTGCTCGCACTCGGCGCGCACCTGGACGCCCTCTGGCTGATCGCGATCGCCTTCGTCGCCGGACTGGGCTCCTCGGTCGCGGCCGTCAGCTGGGAGACCTCACTGCAGGAGCACGTCCCCGCACACGTGCTCTCGCGCGTCTCGTCCTACGACGACCTGCTGTCCTACATCGCGATCCCCATCGGCCAGCTGGGCGTGGGACTGCTCGCCGACAGGTTCGACGGCCACCAGGTGGCCGCGACCGCCGGCATCGTCTACGCCGCGGCGGCCGTCCTCCCCCTGGCCTCCGCCACCGTGCGCCGGCTCCCGCACGCCCAGGACGACCATGCCCGTAGCGGCCCTTAGAACACGGCTGGTGGCTCGGTGTGCCGGCAGAACAAATTCGTCCCGGACCGCGCCGGGCTGAGTGTGGGAGAAGTTCGCTGCGATCCATGCTGATCTCGCCGCGCGCGAGTCGCGCGGTGTGGCGCCCACGTACGAGCGGCGGGCGTGAGCCGCTCGGACCCGGTCCCGGCGCTGATGTCGGTGGATCATTCGGTCACCCGCCCCTTTGGCCAAGGCCCGACAGAGCGTCGGCGGGCGGGTAGCGCCAGCAGGCGGGGCTGGGCCGCTCACCTGGCGGCTCCGGCCTGACCCTGACGGGATCCTGATGCTGCGGCAGGCCCGCTGCGTCCGCCGGATCAGCAATCGCCGCTCTCCCGGCACGTCTCGGGCTGCTCCGCCATGGTGACGGCGGTGATCGCCCGGGCGGCGTCGCCGAGTGCGGCGAGTTGCTCGGGCGTCAGCGCGTCGACCACGAGACGACGCGCTTCTCGGACGTGACCAGGGACGATCTCCTCAAGCTTGGCGAAGCCGGCGTCGGTGAGCCGTGCCTCCGTGTGGCGGCCACCGCGGTTGGGCAGGCTACGCCGCTCGACCCAGCCGGCCCGCTCCAGCCGGGTGATCGCGTGAGAGACCCGCGAGAGCGACCCCTGCGCCAATGCGGCCAGGTTGCTGAGCACCAGGGTGCGGTGGGGCGCCTCGGAGAGGGCCGCGAGCACGTGGTACTCGAAACCGTTCACGCCGCCATCGCGCTTGAGCTGTGCGTCCAGCGCGGGCGGCAGAGTCATGATCAGGGCGATCAGCGCTCGCCAGTCGCGCTGCTGGTCGGGCGACAGCCACGGCACGTCGTGCTCGGGGGTGGTTCCGCGGGGGGTGTCGTTGCTCACATGCCGACTCTACCAGTCAATTTGAACATTCAAGTGGTGCGGCATACCCTCAACTTGAACATTCAAGTAGCTCTCACTGTCAGGGAGACCCCCATGTCCGTGCTCCGTGTCGACGCCACCATCCAGGGCGACCGCTCCGCCAGCAGCGCACTCGCCGACCTCGTCATCGACGAGTTCGGGACTGTCCGCCCGGGGGTGCCGGTGGTACGGCGTCACCTCGGCCAGAACCCACTGCCCGCGCACGTCTGGGAGACCGCGGTCTCCAGCCGCCACATTCCGGAGGAAGGCCGCACCGCCGCGCAGCGCGAGGCGCTCGCCACAGCCGAGCGGGTCGCCACCGAGCTACGGCAGGCGACGAGCGCCGTGCTCGCGATGCCGCTCTACAACTTCGGCATCTCGCAGCACGCGAAGACCTGGATCGACCTCGCGATCGCCGGCGCGCCGCAGGGTGTCCGCCTGCTCGAAGGCACGCCGACCGTCCTGGTCACAACTCGCGGCGGCGCCTACGGCCCCGGGACCCCGCGTGAGGGCTGGGACCACAACATCGACTACCTGCGCCGGATCCTCGTCGACATCTGGGGAGCCGACCTCACGGTGGTCGAGCGCGAGTTCACGCTCGTCGGCGTGAACCCGGCCCTCGACGAGTTCACCGAGATGGCGGCGATCATGCACAAGACCGCCGAGGAGGCCGCGGGCGAGGCCGGAAGAGCGCTCGCCGCCCGGTACACCGCCCGGTACGCCGCCTGACCCACCCTCTCGCCCGTTCATCCTCAGCCGATCCGCCATCAGGAACCCCCGGCGGCTCCCGCACCTGCTTGGACAGCTCAGCATTCCGTTTCAGCCACCCTCGGGTGAGGTCGGCCGGGCGGGCGCCACAAGCCACCGGGGAGCCGTCACGAGGTGCGGTCGAACGGAACCGAGGCACGGCGAGACGGCAACGAGGCTCCTGGTCGAGGCATCGGATCTTGGTCGACTGCCGCCTTGCCGGGAGCACCCTTGTCATCCGCCACCGCTCCGCGGCGGGGCTTCGATCTCAACGAGCCGGCCGTCGTGACCGAGCACCGTGACTCCGATCAGGGTGCTCGGTAGGCCATGCTCGCCGAACGAGTCCCGGACCACCTCCCACGCGGCCACCAGATCCTCTTGCCGAGTGGATGCGACGAGAACCCTTGTGCTGATGACGTCCTGCGCTGATGCACCAGAGGCAGTGAGAGCCGCCTTCATGTTCTCGGTGGCTGACGACCTACGCGGGCGAGGTCGTCACCTGCCGTAGGGCGGTGACTGCCGCCGTCGGGACGTAGTTCTCGGGCACGCCGTCGACCAGGATGAGGTCGGTCTCGATGTTCCGTGAGCGCAGCGGTGCGATCTCCCGGTACGCGGGAGAATCCCACCACGCCTGCGCCTCGGCGATCCCTGGGAATCCGAGCATCACGACATGTCCGGGCCGGCTGCCCTCCTTCACCTCGTGCTGGGTGGCGTGGACGAGGTAGCGTCCGCCGTACGGTTCGAAGGTGGCGGGGAGCCGTTCGATGTACTCGGCGATCTCCGGGTGCGCTGCCGATTGAGCCGGTTGTCGATGACCGCCTGATGGCGGCCAAGTCCTCCGCGAGGTACGACATGAACCGCGCGGGCGCGGGTGCGGTCGTGATCGCGTCTGGGGGCGCTCAGCCGGCTCCGCGCTCTCCACAGGAAAGGTCACCTCGTCCAGGGCCGCGAGCCAAAGCGCGCTGCTCGCCAGTTCTGGGTGGGACGGTGACGGCGAAGCGCCCGAGCGGGGAGGTAAAGGCGGCATTGCCGCGCCCTTCGGCCGTCCGCCGATGCTCGGAGAGCCGGGCGCTTGTCACCGGAGGTTCTCGACCAGGGCCGGGGGAGAGCGACCGGCGGCTGCTCAGCACCACCCGGAAGGCCGCCGCCATCGGCCACTGCCCGGCATCACGCTGACCCGCAAACAGCTGGAGGTACCCCCGCGCCGGCCACGGCGGTCTCGGCGTCGAGGCGTATTCCACACCGAACGGCATTACAGGCCGTCGTGACTCCCAAGGCCGATGTCGAGGTGAGTGCCGACGCGCTTGACGTTCTGGACGATCGGAGCAGTCTCGACATGGGTGATCGCGGGCAGGGCGGCGACGCGTTCGGTGAGGTAGCGGTAGAGATCGCGGGAGCTGCGGCAGGCGACTTGGACCGCCAGGTTGGTCGGGCCGGTGGTCGCGGCGGCGAATACCACCTCGCGGTGCTCGGCCAGGGCCTGCCCGGTGGCCACCAGTTCGGCCGGCGGCACAGTGATCCACAGCCGGGCGACGCTGCGCAGGCCGACGTAGGCGATGTCGAACTCGGCGTAGTAGTGCAGGACGCCGGTCGCGCGCAGGTGCTCCAGACGCCGAGCGACGGTGGACTGCGACCAGCGGGTGGCGGCCGCGAGCTCGGCCAGGCCCGTTCTCCCGTCGCGCGCCAGGACGTCCATCAGACGCTGGTCGCCGGGGTCGAGGGAGTCGATCTCGCCGGTGTCCGGCGCGGGCGCGGGGCGCAGCCGTTCGACTTCGTCCGGGGACAGCGCGTCGAGGCCGCGGATCACATGCGGTGAGCCGTAGTAGGTGTGCAGGACCGCATGCGCGGCGATCGAGACGACCCGGGCGCCGCGCGGAAACCGGTCCAGCAGGAGCTGCTCGCTGTCGGCCTCGCTCCGGGCGCGGACGACGCAGAGGATCTCCGTACCGCCCGAGACGAGTTGCACCCAGGTGGTGTCGGGACGGCGCGCCAGCGCGGCGGCGACGTTCCGGGCGGCGCCCGGGACGCACCGCAGGCGCAGGATCCACCGCCCCTCCGCGACGTAGCTGACAGGCGGGACACCCACGACGCGCAGGATGTCGCGTGAGCGCAGCCGACGGTACCGGCGGGCAATGGTCTGGTCGGAGACGCCGAGGACCTCAGCGATGCGGCTGAACGGGGCGCGGCCGTCCATCTGGAGCGCCTGGATCAGGCGGCGGTCAAGTTCGTCCGCGACGTCGGATTTCACCATCTGATCATATCCAGTGTCGAAATATAGGAAGATGACGGCTTCCAAGTGGCTTTCCCGCATATTCGCTCTGATCGTTGAGGCGTCTTCGCATAACGATCGGAAGGATCATCATGGGCAAGTGGGGGCCGTTGACCGCCGTCAGCCTGGGAACGTTCATGCTGCTGGTGGACGTCAACATCGTGACGGTGGCGATGCCGGACATGGCGGCGTCGCTGAAGGCGTCGTTCTCGTCTCTCCAATGGGTGATGGACATCTATGCGCTGGCGCTCGCGGCTCTGCTGCTGGGCGCGGGTGGGCTGGCCGACCTGCTCGGTCGCCGCCGTGTGTACGTGGTGGGCCTGGTCACCTTCGCCGCGGCGTCGCTGGCGAGCGGACTGGCCCCGAACGTGGGCTCCCTCATCGCCGCACGGGCCATCCAGGGCGCGGGCGCCGCGATGATGTTCGCCACGACGGTGGCACTCATCGGTGCCTCCTACGCGGGACGTGACCGGGGCGTGGCGTTCGGCGTTTGGGGCGCGGTCAACGGCGCCGCGTCCGGGATCGGGCCGATCCTGGGCGGGCTGCTGACCGAGCAGCTCGGCTGGAGGTCGACGTTCCTGGTCAACCTGCCCGTCAGCGTGGCCGCCGTGGCGCTGACCCTGCGCGTGGTGGACGAGTCCCGCAACCCGGACGCGCGGCGGATCGACCTGCCGGGCATCGCGCTGTTCGCCACCGCGGCGGGCGCGTTGGTCTACGCGCTGACCCGGGCCGGCGAGGACGGCTGGGGATCGCCCGTCATCGTCGGGACGTTCGCCGCCGCGGCGATCGCGCTGGCCGCCTTCGTCGCGGTCGAGGCCCGCAGCCCGTCCCCCATCCTGGACCTTCGCCTGTTCCGCAGCCCGTCCTTCACCGGAATCATGATCGCCTCCCTGGCGATGTCGGGGGCGGCGTTCGCGTACCTGATGTACACCTCAATGTGGCTGCAGTCCGTCCAGGGGCTCGGCGCGCTCCAGGCCGGGCTGGTGATCCTGCCGATCCCCGCGGTGTCGTTGGTGGTCTCTCTGCTGTCCGGCCGCTTCCTGCACGCCGTCTCGCCGCGCTGGACGATCGGCCTCGGGATGCTGCTCGTCGGCGCCGGCGTGGCAGGCCGGGCGGTGCTGACCGGGGACTCGGGCTGGGCCGCCCTCGTCCCCGGATTCGCCGTCGTCGGGGTCGGGGTCGGGGTGGCCGTGCCGAACGTGACGGCCGCGACGATGGCCTCGGTGCCGCCGGAACGCGTCGGCATGGCGGCCGGGGCGGTCAGCACCTTTCGCCAGCTCGGGTTCGCGGTCAGCGTCGCCGTCCTCGGCACCGTCTTCCGCGCGAAGCTGCAAGACGCCCTGGACCACACCGTCTCCGAGGCCGCCGCGTACGCCTCCGGCCTGAACGCCACGTTCCTGGCCGCCGGCGCGATCGGCCTCGCCGCAGGCGCGATCACCCTCCTCCTGGTACGGCGCCCGGCCTCGGCACCCGCTCACCAGCAGACATCGCAGGCCGCACTCGCCCAGAAGTAACGGAAACGGCCGGACGCCAGGTTTCGTGCCGCGCCGGCGGGGCTGGTCGTGCGCTGCTGGTTCGCGCGGGGCCGCGCCGAGAAGTCCTTCAGCCCGGACGCCTTGGCGATCTTCCAGGTGTGTTCCAGCCGTGTCCTGTCCCGCTCGGCGTAATGCTTCACGCAGGACGGATCCTCGATCCCCGGCTGGGCGGCGACGTGCCTCATAACGTTTCACGCCGGTTCGTCCAAGTAGGGGTGTGGCATTCACAACTTTGCGAACAGGATTAGTGACCGCCGTACTGGCCGGTTCCTTGGGAGTCGTCACGGCTCAGGAGCCCTCCTTCGCCGCGGCCCCGCAGCAGGCCCCGGTAGGATCCGGCCCGGTCGTGTCCGGTAGCGTGACGCTCCTGACCGGGGACAAGGTGACGGTCAGCGGCCGGGGCCACCGGGTGGAGAGCGCCCCTGGACGGCAGGTCCGCTACTCGACGCAATTTCGCGACGGACACCTCTACGTGATCCCCTCGGACGCCTTCCCGCTCGTCAGCGAGGGACTGCTCGACGATCGCCTCTTCGATGTGACCCAGCTTCTCGCATGGAGGTACGGCGACGCCGACACGGACGAGATCCCGCTGATCAGTCAGCCCCTGGGGGAGAAGCCGGCCCCGACACTGAGCGGGACCCGCCTGACCCGCAAGCTCGACGACCTCGGCGTGGCGGCGGTGCGGGTGCCGAAGAGCACCGCCGCGCGGACGTGGAGGGACCTGGTGAGCGGGGTTCGTATGCCGGCCGCGGGGAAGGGCAAGATCTGGCTCGACGGGCGCCGCTCCTTCACGCTGGACCGCAGCACCGCGCAGATCGGCGCGACCGAGGCGTGGAAGCAGGGGTTCACCGGCCAGGGCGTCACGGTGGCCGTGCTCGACAGCGGCTACGACGCCGGTCATCCCGATCTCAAGGGGGTCGTCACCCAGGAGCGCAACTTCTCCGACGAGCCGGACATGACCGACCGCGTCGGCCATGGCACGCATGTCTCGTCGATCGTCGCCGGGGCCGGGACGAAGTATCGAGGCGTCGCGCCGGGGGCCCGCATCGCCATGGGGAAGGTGGGCGGCGTCGACGGCATCTCCGACTCGGCGTTGCTGGCGGGCATGGAGTGGGCCGCGACCGAGGCCCGCGCCAAGGTCGTCAACATGAGCCTCGGCACGACGGACGAACCCGGCGACGATCCCGTCGAGCAGGCGGTGAACACCCTGTCGGAACGGACGGGCACGCTCTTCGTGGTGGCGGCCGGCAATGAGGGCGGCGAAGGGTCCGTGTCCAGCCCGTCCACCGCGGACGCCGCGCTCTCTGTAGGCGCCGTCGACCGGTCGGACCAGGTATCCACGTTCTCCAGCAGGGGCCCCAGAGCGGGCGATCATGCGATCAAGCCCGAGATCACCGCCCCTGGCGTGGACATCGTCGCCGCCGCGGCCGAGGGCACCGCCGACGGGCCCCACGTGGCGCACAGCGGGACCTCCATGGCGGCGCCGCACGTGAGCGGCGCGGCGGCGATCCTCGCCCAGCGACACCCCGGCTGGACCGGGCAGCAGCTCAAGGCCGCGCTGGTCGACAGCGCCAAGCCCACCAGCGGGACCGGCCTCTACGATCAGGGCGCCGGGCGGGTGGACGTGCCCCGCGCGCTGGCGCAGCCGGTGATCGCCTCTCCCGCCACTGTCTGGGCCGGTTTCCCGTGGCAGCACACCGGTGGCGACCAGGCGACCCGGACGATCACCTACACCAACGACGGGGACACCCCCGTCACTCTGAACCTCACGACCGACACCGACGTGCTGAAGCTGCCGCAGGACAAACTGGAGGTCCCGGCGGGCGGGCAGGCGTCCCTCACCCTCACTGTCGACGTCACCGGCAAGCCCGCCGGCGACTACCCGGGCGTGCTCACCGCCACCTCCGGCGACACTGTCCTCCGTACGCCGGCGGGCGCGTACGTGGAACCGGAGTCCCACGACGTCACCGTCACCGCTGTCGCCAGGTCGGGCGCTCCGGCCGGCCTGGCGTACGGAATGGTCTACGACCAGGCGAGCGGTGCTCAGCGGACCCTCCGCTTCCGCGACGGGGTGGCGAAGGCACGGCTCCCGAAGGGCGACTGGAACCTCTACACCGAGATCTACGACTTCGACCCCGTCGTCCTGACGACCGGACACCGGCCGCTCACGGTCGATGACGACGACCTGCGCGTCACGGTCGACGCGCGCAAGGGCGAGCGGATCCGGTTCGCCGTGGACGACCCCACCGCCGCGGCCGACCAGGAGTTCGGCCTCTACCTCGCCAACGGTCCATGGCAGTACGGCTGGTACTCCTCCGGCCAGGACCCCAATCAGGGTTACTACGTCATTCCCGTCCGGCAACCCGGGCTCACCTACGAGTCCTGGAGCGTCTGGCACAAGAAGGACGCCGCGCCCAGCCCCTACCGTTACGATCTCGTCGACCGCCGCACAGGCGGCATCCCGGACGACCCCACCTATTCGGCGAGGACCAGGGACCTGGTCAAGGCGTCCGAGACGTTCCGCGCCTCGGGCGCGACCGGTACGGGCACCATGTGGACGGGACCGCTGGACCCGGCCGGCATCGGGGCACTCACCCTGCCCACCAGGGACATCCCGCTGCCCTCGGCCATGACGCACTACCGGAGCCCCGGGCTCGCCTGGTCCTCGGAGTTCCAGACGGGCGGTTCCCGGCAGATCGGCACGAGCCCGGTGCGCGGGCGCGCCTTCTCCGAGGTCTGGAACGCGGCGGTCGCGGGCCCGTCGTTCGCCACGCCCGGCGGCAGCCGTAGCGGAGACACGCTCCAATTCTTCGCGGGCCGGCTCTACACCGACGGCGTCGCGGAGCTGACCGGCATGGACGCCACCGCCACCGGCACCCTGACCCTCTCGCGCGACGGCAGGCAGATCGCCACCAGCGGCATCGCCGGGTGCGCGCCCGGCAACAGCGAGCAGTGCGCGCTGTCCGCGACGCTGCCGCAGGACGCCGGCACCTACACCCTCGCCGTGTCCTCGCACAGGGACACGTCCGTGAACACCCTGTCCACCGGTGTCGACGCCGTCTGGACGTTCCGCTCGGCCCGTACGGCGCAGGCCACGCCCCTGCCGCTGATGGCGGTCAGGTACGCGCCCAGAGGCCTCGACACCGCGAACCGGGCCGAACCCGGGTCACGAACTCAGCTGTCGATCTGGATCGAACGCAACCCCGGCGCCCGCGGCGCCGCGGTGCGCACGGTCAAGCTGGAGTTCTCCACCGACGACGGCGCCACATGGCAGCCCGTCAGGACCCGGGCAGCCGCCTCCGGCTGGACGGCGACCGTCGCCAACCCGGACTCGTCGGGGTTCGTCTCCCTGCGCGCGACGGTCAAGGACACCGCCGGTGACGGCGTCACCCAGACGGTGACCCGCGCCTACGCAGTCGGCTGACCGTGGCCGGGCCGTGGGACGGGCGACGTCCCGCGGCCCGGTCCTCCCGGCGATCGTCACGTACAACTCCTCGAAGCATTCGGCGTGGTCGCTGTCGTCGAGCCCGTCCCACTCCGGATCGCCGCGGTGGCGGTCGGGCCAGGGCGATCAGTGATGTTCGGAGGATCAGCCTCCCGGCACGGAGCGGGGAGCGGAGGAGGTGCGGATGTCGAACCTCGCCTGGAGCAGCCGGCCGCCCGCGACACCGCGGCCCTCGATGAGGTCGACGAGCATCCCGACCGCGATGTCGGCCGTCTCGACCGGCAGGAAGCTGAGCGTGCTGACGGGCGGATCCGTGAACGGCGCCGTGGGGTCCTCCGTCGCGCAGACCAGCAGCAGGTCGCCGGGCACCGACCTGCCGAGCTTGCGGATCCTGTCCAGGAGCAGGGACGGGCTGACCTCGACGAGCACGACCAGCGCGTCCGGCGGCTCGGGATCGCTCAGCAACCTCTCCACCGCGGCCAGCGTCGGCTCGAACCCGGGCCCGCCGAGCTGGGCCAGCAACGGGACGCGGCCCCTCTCCGCACTCCAGTCGAGGTAGGCCTGGACGGAATCCCGGTGGTAGCAGGCCGTGGTCGGGGCGCCGACCGCGGCGATCCGCCGGGCGCCCGCCGCCGCCAGGTGGTCGAGCACACCGCGCAGGGCCGCGCCGTAGTCGAAGTCGACCCATGGCCACGGTGTCCCCGCCACGGCTCTGCGGTCGGAGACCACGGCCACTCCCGCGGCGAGGAAGTCTCCGACCAGGGGGTCTCCCTCGACCGGATCCACCACGAACACGCCGTCGAGAGGCAGGTCCGTCCAGTAGTCGTCGGGGCCGGTGGTGGGCAGCAGCACCACGCCGTATCCGTGGGTCATGCCCGCGCGGGTCGTGGCGGCGGTCAGCCGGGCGAAGTAGGCGAGCTCGGTGTAGAACCACGGATGCTCGACGAACTCGCGAGCGGCGAGGCCGAGCAGGCGTGAGCGCCCGGCGCGCAGCCGCCGCGCCGTGGCGTTCGGCCGGTATCCGAGCCGGCGCGCCACCTGCCGGACGTGCTCGCGGGTGGCGTCGGGGAGGCGGCCCGCGCCGTTGAGGGCGTCCGAGACGGTGGTCTTGGACACCCCCGCCGCGCGGGCGACGTCGACCAGGCGCACGCGCGCGCCGACCTTACGCTCTGGCTCTTCCATGGGTCCGATCTTTGCAGGATGTCAGGCAATTCGCCACCTCGCTGACCGTTGCTGAATCGTTCCTTCAGCGCCTTGTGCAGGAACGTTCCTTCACCAATACTCGTGGCACTTTCCCGCACGAGGAAGAGGTGGTCCGATGCGTACCGCTCGTCTCGCCGCCGCGGCGCTGACCGTACTGGCGGCCGCTGCCTGCGGAGGCGGCACGGCCGCTCCGAAGGCGTCCGGAGCCGGTGCCTTCACCGTCACGGCGGACCTCCCGCCGGCCAAGGGCCCGGTGGACGCCGTGACCTGGGCGCTCTACGCGGAGCCGCAGTCGCTCGACTACGCCTACGCCTTCGATTACCCGCCCAACACCGTGCTGGCCAACGTGTGCGAGCAGCTCATGCGGATCACGCCCGACTTCCGGGTCGAGCCGGGGCTCGCGAGCAAGGCCGAATCCCCCGACCCCGGGCGCTGGGTGTACACGATCCGCGAGGGCGCGCGCTTCCACGACGGCTCGCCGCTCACCGCCGACGACGTCGTCGCCAGCATGCGCCGTCACATGGATCCGAAGGTGGGGTCGTACTGGGTCTCGGCCTACCAGAACGTCAAATCGGTGGAGAAGACGGGCCCCATGGAGGTCACCGTCCACATGAAGAAGCCCGACCAGCTGTTCAACGAGGAGATGGGCACGTCGGCCGGGACCATCGAGAGCGCCGCGTTCCTGGCCCGCGAGGGCACCGGGTACGGCACCCCGGACAAGGGCGTGAACTGCACCGGGCCGTACTCCCTCGACAAGTGGGACAAGGGACAGGCGATCAACCTCAAGCGCTTCGACGGCTACTGGGACGCCGCGCTCAAGGCCAGGGCCGCGACCGTGCGGAACGTCTTCATCTCCGACCCGGCGGCCCGCGTCAACGCCCTGCTCTCGGGCGAGGCGGACGGCAGCTACCTGGTCCCCACCACCGGCTTCACCCGCCTGGGCGCCGCCTCCAGCGGCAAGCTGTACTTCGGCCCCAACACCGCCGCCGTCAGCCTCATCCCGCTCGACCTCAAGGGCACGCTCGGCGACCTGAGGCTGCGCAAGGCGCTGTCCATGGCGCTCGACCGCAAGGACATCCTCAAGGCCAGCGTGGCCGGGGTCGCCACACCGGCCAAGGCGCCTGCGGCGATCGGCGCGTGGGGCATCGCCCCCGAGGCCGCCAAGCAGTACTACGCCAAGCTCCCCGAGCTGAACACCGACCTCGAAGCGGCCAAGAAGCTGGTCAAGGAGGCCGGCGGCACGGGCAGGAAGATCGTGATCGCCACGAGCACGATGGCTCCCGACATCGGCGTCATCGCGAACGCCGTCCAGGCCGCGGGCCAGGCCATCGGACTCCAGGTCGAGCAGAAGGCGGTGGCCCCCGACGCCTACTCCGCGCTGTTCTCCGACCCCAAGGCCCGCGAGGGCATCGACCTGGTCATGACCATCTGGTACGACTCGACCCCCGACCCGCTGGAGTTCTACGGGATCCTGCAGACCGGCAACTTCGCCAACTACGGCGGCTACTCCAACCCCGACTACGACAAGCTCGTCGACCGGGCGAGCGCCGAGGCCGACCCCGCGGCCCGCGCCGCCGTGGTCGCCGAGCTGCAGGAGATCGCCGTCCGGGACATGGTGTGGATCCCGCTGTACGAGGTGCCGCACAGCATGTTCCTCAACAAGCGGCTCACCGGCGCGCCCACCGGCATCACCCAGCTCGTCTATCCCTGGGCCGCGGTGCTCGGGTCGGCCGACTGATGGGCGCCTTCCTGGCCCGCAGGCTCGCCGGGCTGGTCGCGACCCTGCTGGGGGCCTCGTTCGCGGTGTTCTCCGCCGTGTACCTGGCTCCCGGCGACCCGGCCTCGTTCCTCACCCAAGGGCGTTCCGCGTCCCCGGAGGCGATCGCGGCGATCAGGGCGCAGTACCACCTGGACGATCCGTTCCTCACGCAGTACCTCAAATGGGTCGGCGGCGCCGTGACCGGGGACTTCGGCCGGTCGGTGCAGTTCCGGCAGGACGTGACCGGCCTGCTCCTGGCCAGGCTGCCCACGACGCTCTTCCTGGTCGGCTACGCCGGGCTGCTCATCGTGGTCGCGGGGCTGATCCTCGGCGCCCTGGCCGCGCTGCGGCCGGGCCCGCTCGACAGGGTCGTCCTCATCGGCACCGGGGTGGCCACCGCGACCCCCTCGTTCGTCGCGGCGATCGGCCTGATCTCGCTGTTCTCCGTCCAGTTCGGCTGGTTCCCCGCCTTCGGCAACGGTGAGGGGCTGGTCGACCGGCTCTGGCATCTGACCCTGCCCGCGGCCGCGCTCGCATTGACGTTCGCCGGTCTGCTGGCCCGGGTCACCCGCGCGTCCATGCTGGAGGAGCTGGCCCGCGAGCACGTCGAGGTGGCACGCTCGCGCGGCGTCCAGGAGAACGCGGTGATCCGGCGCCACGTCCTGCGCAACTCGCTCGGCCCGATCAGCACGGTCACCGGCACGGTGATCGCCGGGCTGCTCGTCGCCACCTCCATCGTGGAGACCGCCTTCGGCCTGTCCGGGATCGGGCAGCTGCTGGTCAGCTCGGTCACCGTCAAGGACTTCCCGGTCGTGCAGGCCGTCACCACCTTGATCGTCGTCGTCTTCGTGGGCGCCAACCTGCTGGTCGACCTGGTCCAACCGGCCATTGATCCGCGCCTGCGCAGGGCGTAGCGAAGGAGTCCCCTTGACAGCCGTGACCCTCCACCGCCGATACCGGCTCCCGGCCGACAGGACGACCGTCGCCGGCGTCGCCGTCCTGGCCGTCCTGGTGGCGGTGGCGATCCTCGCCCCGGTCGTGGCGCCGCACGACCCGCTCGCCATCGACTTCTCGGCCGCGCTGAGCGGCCCGAGCGCCGATCACCTGCTCGGGGCCGACCAGTCCGGCCGCGACGTCCTGTCCCGCCTGATCTTCGGCGCGCGGGCGGGACTGCTCGGCCCTCTCCTGGTGGTGATCCTGTCGACGGTGGCGGGCACCCTGCTCGGCGTCCTCGCCGCCTGGACCGGCGGGGTCGCCGACGCGGTCCTGTCGCGCGCGATGGACTTCGTCTTCGCCTTCCCCGCGCTGCTGCTGGCGATCAGTCTGGTGGCCATGTTCGGGCCCGGTCTGACCGCGCCCGTCGTGGCGATGAGCATCGCGTACACCCCCTACGTCGGACGGCTGGCGCGCGGCGTCGCCCTGCGGGAGATGTCCCGTCCCTACATCCACGCCTATCGGGTGCAGGGCTGGTCCGGCTGGGTCATCTGCCTGAGACACCTGGTCCCGAACGTCGTGCCGCTGATCCTCGCGCAGTCGGCGATCAACTTCGGCTACGCGCTCATGGACCTCGCGGCGCTCTCCTTCCTCGGGTTCGGCACGCAGCCGCCCGTCCCGGACTGGGGCGCCATGATCAACGAGGGCGCGTCCGCGCTGCTCCAGGGCGCCATGCTGCCCGCGCTGGTCCCCGGCGCCGCCGTCGTGGTCACGGTGGTGGCCTTCAGCATCGTCGGCGAGGGCATCGCCGACCGCGTCTCCGGGAGGGAACGCTGATGCTCCAGATCGACGACCTGACCGTACGGCTGGCGCCCGGCCAGGCCGCACGGCCCATCCTGGACGCGGTGTCGCTGCGCGTCGCCCAGGGCGAGGCCGTCGGGCTCGTCGGCGAGTCCGGGTCGGGCAAGTCCGTCACCTGCCGGGCCGTGCTCGGCCTGCTGCCCCGGCAGACCGCCGTGAGCGGGCGCGTCCTGGTCGACGGCCAGGACGTGCTGTCGCAGACCGCCGCGGGACTGCGTGACCTACGCCGCCGCCGAGTGGCGATGATCTTCCAGGATCCGCGGGCGTCGATCAATCCCGTCCGGCGGATCGGCGACTTCGTCACCGAGGGGCTGCGGGCGGGCGGCCTGCCGTACCGGCAGGCCCTCGATCGTGCGGAGGGGCTGCTGGAGGCGGTGGGCATCGAGGACCCGCGAGCCGCGCTGCGCCGCCACCCGCACGAGTTCTCCGGCGGGATGCTGCAACGGGTGATGATCGCCGGGGCGCTGGCCGCGGAGCCCGACCTGCTGCTCGCCGACGAGCCGACGACCGCGCTGGACGTCACCACGCAGGCCGAGGTCATCGCGATCCTGTCGCACCTGAGAACCGCGCGCGGGATGGGCATGTTGTTCGTCACCCACGACCTGGAGCTGGCCGCGGCCATCTGCGATCGCATCTACGTGATGTACGCGGGCCGGATCGTCGAGGAGCAGGCCACCGGCGAGCTCTTCGCCCGGCCCCGCCACCCGTACACGGCCGGGCTGCTGGCGGCCACGCCCCGGCTGGAGTCGCACGAGCCCCCGCACGGCGTGCCGGGCAGGCCCCTGTCGCTCGCGGAGTCGCCGGACGGGTGCGCGTTCGCGGCCCGCTGCCACCTGGCCGTCGAGAGATGCCGGGAGCAGCGGCCCGCGCTGGAGACCCTGGAGCACGCCCAGGTGGCGTGCCTGAGAGCGGGAGAGCCGGTCCATGACTGAGAACGTGCTGGAGGTCGAGGGGCTGCGCAAGGCGTTCAGCGGCAAGATCGCCGTGGACGGCGTCTCCTTCTCGCTGCGGGCGGGCGGCTCGCTCGCCGTGGTGGGCGAGTCGGGATCGGGCAAGACGACGACCGCGCGCATGCTCGTCGGCCTGGAGATCCCGGACGCGGGACGGATCGGCGTCGAGGGCCGTGACCGCTCGCGCGTCCCGCGGGGGCGCCGGGCCAGGCTCGCGCGGGCGCGGGAGATCCAGATGGTCTTCCAGGACCCCTACCTCTCCCTGGATCCGCGCATCAGCGTGAGCGAATGCGTGGAGGAGTCGCTGCGGCTGCATTTCGCCATGGACCGGCAGGCCCGGCGGGCCCGGCGCGATGAGCTGCTGGAACGCGTCGGGCTCGGCGAACGCGAGGCCGCCGCGCTGCCCAGGCGGCTGTCCGGCGGGCAGCGCCAGCGGGTCGCCATCGCCCGCGCGCTCGCCACCGAACCGAAGGTGCTCATCCTGGACGAGGCCACCTCGGCGCTCGACGTGTCCATCCAGGCGCAGATCCTCGACCTGCTGGCGCGGATCCGCCGCACCCTCGACATCGCCTACCTGTTCATCACCCACGACCTGGCCCTGGTCCGGCACGCGGCCGACGACATCGTCGTGCTGTACCGCGGCAAGGTCGTCGAGGCCGGGCCGACCGAGCAGGTCCTGGCCGCCCCCCAGCACCCCTACACCCGCCTGCTGCTGCATTCCGTGCCGCGGCCTGGCTGGGACCCCGTACAGATCGCCGCCGACCGGCGCGCCCTTCAGGAGATCATGTGAGTGACCTCGCGCACCTGCCCGCCACGCAAGCCCTGAAGCTGTTCAGGACCCGGGCCCTGTCGCCCGTCGAGCTCATGACCGCGGTCATCGAGCGGGCCGAGGCCGTCGAGCCCCGGGTCAACGCGCTCAGCGAGACGATGTTCGAGCAGGCGCTCGAGCAGGCCAGGAAGGCCGAGCACGCCTACGTCCACGGGGAGCCGCGACCCCTCGAAGGGCTCCCGGTCGCCACCAAGGACGAGCAGCCGATCGCGGGAAGGCGGGCCAGCGACGGCTCCCTGGCCTACGCCGGCCACGTCGCCGACACCACCCACCCGGTCGTGGAGCGCGTCATCGCCGCCGGCGGGATCGTCCACGCCCGCACCACCACGCCGGAGTTCTGCTGCGCCGCCTACACGCACTCCCGGCTGTGGGGCATCACCCGTAACCCCTGGAACCTGGACTACTCGCCCGGCGGTTCCTCCGGCGGCGCGGGCGCGGCCCTGGCGTCGGGGACGGCGACGCTCGCCACGGGGTCCGACATCGGCGGCTCGATCCGCCTGCCCGCCGCGGCCACCGGCACGGTCGGATACAAGCCGCCTTACGGGCGGGTGCCCGCGATGTCGCCGTACAACCTGGACCACTACTGCCATGACGGCCCGATGGCCCGCACCGTCGCCGACTGCGCGCTCCTGCAGAACGTCATCGTCGGGCCGCACCCGGCCGACGTCGTCTCCATCCGCCCCGCCGTACACGTCCCCGAACGCCTCGGCGACGTCGCGGGGTTGCGCATCGCCTATTCCCCCGACCTGGGGAACTGGGAGATCGAGCCGGACGTCGCGGCCAACACCCGCGCGGTCGCCGACGCGCTGGCCACGGCCGGGGCCGTCGTGGAGCAGGTGGAGGTGCCGCTGCGGCGCGCCGACGTCATGCGCGCGGCCTTCATCCACTTCGGCGCCATCTTCGGCCCCATGGTCGCCGGCGTGGCGGACGCGCACCGCGACGAGCTCACGCCCTACGCCCTCGCCTTCGCCGAGGACTCTCGCGCCGCGCTGGCGCGGGACGGCTTCCTGGCCGGGCTGGAGCTGGAGGGCCGCATCTACGCCGTGATCGGTGACCTGCTCGACCGGTACGACGCGCTGATCTGCCCCACCGCCGGCGCCGCCGCGCTGCCCGCGGGCGAGGACTACGTGGACACCAAGCTGACGGTCAACGGCGTCCAGCTCGACCACTACCTGGAGTACTCGCTGACGCCCGTGTTCAACATCGCCGGCCGCTGCCCCGTGCTCAACGTCCCGTCGGGCCTGTCGTCGTACGGCGTGCCGACCGGGGTGCAGATCGTCGGCCGCAGCTACGACGACGCGACCGTCTTCCGCATCGGCGCCGCCGTCGAACGCGTCCTGCCGTGGCCCACCCGCCCGCAGCTCTGAGGAGAGTTTCATGACTTCTGCCGACATCCTGTTCGTCAACGGCCGAGTACGCCCCATGGCCGGCGCTCCGAGCCGTGCGGTGGCCGTACGCGAGGGGCGGATCCTGGCACTCGGCGACGACGAGGAGATGCGCGACCTCGCGGGCCCGCGGACCGAGGTCGTCGACCTGGCCGGCCGGACCCTGCTTCCCGGATTCCAGGACGCCCACGTGCACCCGGTCCTGGCCGGGCTCACCATGACCCGATGCGACCTGCACGAGGCGCGGGACGCCGCCGACGCCCTCGCCGCGGTCCGCGCGTACGCCGCGGCCAATCCCGAGACGCGCTGGATCTCCGGCGGCGGATGGTCCATGGAATGGTTCCCCGGCGGCACACCGAGCCGGGTCGCCCTCGACGAGGTCGTCCCCGACCGGCCGGTCTACCTGACCAACAGGGACGGGCACGGCGCATGGGTCAACACCGAGGCCCTGCGGCTGTGCGGCGTCGACGACGGCACCCCCGACCCGGCCGACGGACGCATCGAGCGCGAGCCGGACGGGACCCCCCAAGGAACCCTGCACGAGGGCGCCGCCTCGCTCGTGGGCAGGCACGTGCCAGAACCCACGGACGAGGACCTGCTCCGCGGCCTCCAGGCGGGCCAGCGACGCCTGCACCAGGCCGGAGTGACGGCATGGCAGGACGCGATGGTCGGCCCGGAGGTCCAGCGCGCCTACGAAGCCGCCGCCGACGCCTCGATACTCACCGGGCGCGTGGTCGGGGCCCTGTGGTGGGACCGGGACAGGGGCGAGGAACAGATCCCCGAGCTGCTCGCCCGCCGTACCACCACCGGACGGTTCAGGGCCACCAGCGTGAAGATCATGCAGGACGGCGTGGCGGAGAACCACACCGCCGCCATGACCTCCCCCTACCTGGACGGCTGTGGATGCCGGACCGGCAACAGCGGCATCAGCTTCATCGGTCCCGAGGACCTGCGCGCCCACATCACCCGGCTGGACGCCGTCGGGGTCCAGGTCCACGTGCACGCGGTCGGCGACCGGGCCGCCCGGGAGGCGCTGGACGCGTTCGAGGCGGCGCTCAAGGTCAACGGGCGCAAGGGCAACCGGCATCACATCGCCCACCTCCAGGTCGTCCATCCCGACGACGTGCCGCGGTTCGCGGCCCTGGAGGTCACCGCCAACATCCAGCCATTGTGGGCGGCGCACGAGCCGCAGATGGACGAGCTGACCATTCCCTTCCTCGGCGACCGGCGCGCCGCCTGGCAGTACCCCTTCGGCGACCTCCTGCGCTCGGGCGCCGCCCTCGCCGCGGGCAGCGACTGGCCGGTCAGCAGCCCGGATCCGTTCCTCGGCATCCACGTCGCCGTCAACCGGATGCTCCCCGACGGATCGGGGCGGCCGTTCCTGCCCGCGCAGCGCCTCCCGGTGGCGGCGGCCCTGTCGGCGTACACGATCGGCACCGCCCGGATCAACCACCTCGACACCCGGACGGGGACCATCGAGCCCGGCAAGCTCGCCGACTTCATCGTCACCGACGCGGACCCGTTCGCCGTCCCTCCCGGTGACCTGGGCGGTATCACCGTCCTCGCCACCTACGTGGAGGGACGACGGGTGCACACGCATCCGTCCTTCTGACCGCTCGCCGCCCGACCAGGCGCAGAAGCGGACCAGCCGGCAGAGCGCGGGGCCGGCTCCGGCGAGGTGGGCCCGCGCCGGGGCCTCGACAGCGCGGCTGTGTTGTCCGACGAGCTGGGAAGGCATCGACTCTCCAGCATCTCGGCCGACCTGGAAGCCGGCGGCACCCTCCTCGCCTTCGCCGCAGGTTCGCTGGCCTGCGCGCCGGCGTCGTCCATGCCCGTCCTGATCGCCGCGAGGGCCGTCCAGGGCGTCGGCGGGGGCGGACTGGTGGTCACCGCGATCAGCGCCCTGGCGCAGATGTTCACCCGCGAGGAACTGGTGAGACGCCAGGGTCACCTCACCGGCGTCGCGCTGTTCGGTACGTTCGCCTTCATCCCGCTGGCCATCAAGGAGGGGACCGGCGCCGGCAGCGACGAAACGGGGCTGCTTCTGCTGGCGCTGACCACCGGCCAACTGGCGGCCACCACCATGTTCTCCGTCCTGGCCCGACCTGATCGGCGCCACCATGGGCGCGCTCACCTTCGCCCGGCAGCTCGGCGGCTCGATCGGTGCCGCCGCGTTCGGCCGGCTCCTGCTCACCGCGTCGGGGACACGAACCGGCGTGATCGTCGCGCTCGCGTCCGCCGCGATCTGCCTGGCCGCCGCCCTGGCCACCGCGCCCCGCGCCAAGGACGACATCCGGGGGACACCGGCTCCAGGCGTTCGACGTGTGCTCACTTCGCCGAGAACGGCAACCTCGCGTCGGGGCACGAGTGGCCCGACGGACGCGTCTACGTGACCGTCATCAAGATCGACTGGGTCAACGCCTGGACGGCGCCGTGCAACGGGTAGCCCGCGTTCGCCGTTGATCCGGCGGAACCGGTCCCCCCGGCCCACCTTGAACCGCGAGTGGGCCGGGGGATCGGTTACGACAGGTGGGCGTAGATGGTGTAGTCCGCGCCGGAGTACGTGCCGCGGAAGGTCAGCTCCTGGTAGGGGTCCGTGCCGACGGTGAAGGTCTCGCTGAGGATGATGTCGTTGGGGGAGGTGATGTCATCCTCCACGATCTTGATGGTCCAGGTGTCGCCGGGCACGAAGATGATGGGGAGCGTCCCCTGCTGGCCCACCGACTTGTTGTTGTAACCGTTGGGGCAGCCGCGTACGAGGTTGATGTACCAGCAGTCGCGGGCGTTGACGTTCATCCAGTCGCGGTCGTCCGGCCAGATGCGTCCCTCCTTGCCCACCGGGCCGATGAGCGTGATCGCGACCTCGTCGTTGCCGCTCTCGTTCTGGTCGTCGACGATCATCAGTTCGAGGGTGAGCCGTAAGCTGTCGCTCGCCGAGGCGGGCAGCGGGGTGAGCGCGGTCAGCGACAACACAAGGGCTGCGAACGTCGCCGTCAGGCGGGTGAGTGATCTCATGGCGGCGACGGTAGGCGGGGCGTCTTGGATGCCGGTTGACTCTCACTGCAACGACGTCGCGGGTCGTGGTAGGGGTGGCCCCACCTGTTCCGGTCAGTACGCACGCCTATGAATACGCAGGTCAGCGGCATCGTGTGGGGCTATGGGCCCGTCGTACGGTTCTTGGCGTCAAGCAGGAGCGACACCGAGGAGCACGTGACATGACCGTTGGCCGGAAGCTTGCCGCCCTCGCGGCGGGCCTGACCATCGTGCCCGTCCTGGCCCAGGCGGCCTTCGCGGCCGAGCCCGCCGAGCCCGTGCGCGCATTGGAGGCGGCGGCGTACGAACTGCGCTCGACCGAGCCGGGCGCGAAGGACGGCGACCTGGCGGCCTTCGGGCGGATGGTCGGCGATGCCCAGGTGGTCGGCATGGGGGAGGCGACCCACGGGTCGCACGAGTTCTTCACGGTGAAGGAACGGGTCTTCCGCCATCTCGTGGAGAAGAAGGGTTTCACCACGTTCGCCCTGGAGGCCAGCTGGTCGGGAGGGGTGCGGCTCGACGAGTACCTGCGGACGGGCAAGGGCGACCTGCGAGCCATCGCCAAGGAGGAGCTCCGGGCTTCGCCGTGGGAGCGCGAGGAACTCGTCGGGATGCTGGAGTGGATGCGCGAGCACAACCGCCGCGACCCTGGCCGCCCGCTGCACGTCATGGGCGACGACATAGGCGCGCCGAAGGTCGGTGAGGAGGTCTTCGCCCGCGTCGCGCAGTTCGTACGCAGCGCCCACCCCGACTCCACCGCCCCCTTGGCCGCGCTGTACGAGGGGTTGCGCCCGCTCGACGACATCTTCGCCTACCTCGACCGGCCGCTCGACGAACGCCGGCAGCTCGCCGGCAAGGCCCAGCAGGCGCTCGACCTGCTCGTCAGCCTGGGAGGGCCGCGGGCGTCCGCCGCGTACGACAGCGCCGTCCAGGACGCCCGGTTCATCGCCCAGACCGCCAAGTTCGCCGGCTACGACCTGGCCGGAAAGTCCTGGCTGAGCGTCGTGCAGCGCTACCGCGACCAGGTCATGGCCGACAACACCGTCTGGTGGCTGCGACATCACGGCGGCAAGATCCTCATGTCCGCGCAGAACACCCACGCCGGGTACGCCGCCGGAGATCCGGCGCTCTACCCGAAGACGCAGGGTGCCTACCTGCGCGACATCCTGGGCAAGAAGTACGTCGCCGTCGGTTTCACCTTCGACCGCGGATCGTTCCTGTCGAAGGACGCCGCGATCGGCGGCGACTGGAAGCAGTTCACCGCCGGTCCCTCCGAGCCCGGCAGCAACGAGCACACCCTCGACCGGGTCCGCTACGACGACTTCTACCTCGACATGCGTACCGCGCCCGCCGCGGCGCGCGACTGGCTCGCGGTGGCTCGCCCGACCCGCAACATCGGCACGCAGTACCCCTATCCGCTGCTCGACACCGCCCTGTCCCGCGCCTTCGACGTGCTGGTCCACCTGCACGAGGTGCGTACGGCGAAGGTGCTCGAGTAGCGCACGAGGGAGGAACGGTTCACCGTGCGTCGTCCCGGGGGCGAGGAAGGCGCACAACCGTTCAGCCTCGGCCGACAGCACGTCGCGGTCCTCCCGGCTCAGCCTGGTGAACGGCTGGACGCGCAGTGATCACTACCGCGCCGGCTCGGCACCTCGGTCACTTCAGCGGTCCGAAGAAGGCTCGCAGGTCCGCGGCGAGCTGGGCCGGGGCCTCCATCGCCGGGAAGTGCTTGCCGCGCTCGAACTCGCTCCAGTGCGCGTCGGCCGGCGCGGGGACCAGCTTTCGTACGGTCTCGTCCGCACCGAAGACCGCGAACCCCTGCGGTACGGCCGACGGCGCGCCCCAGTCCGAGGAGTGCGCCTGCTCGTACAGGGTGTGCGCGGCGGAGGCGCCGGAGCCGGTGAACCAGTACAGGCTGACCGTGGTGAGCAGCTGGTCGCGGTCGATCGGCAGGTCGGTCCAGTCGTGGAACTTCTCGGCGATCCAGGCGAGCTGCAGCAGCGGTGAGTCGGTCAGGCCGTAGCCGATGGTCTGCGGGCGGCTGTTCTGGATCGCCAGGTACCCGGAACCTTCCCTGGTGAACGCGTCCATCCGGTCCAGGATCAGCTTGTCGACCGGATCGTCCTCGTTCAGCCGGTCCGCGGTTCCGGGCATGAAGGTGGCGACGTTCGCGGCGGTCAGCGGATCGGTCACCACGTGCATGCCGATGACGTGCTCGCCGTCGAGTCCGGCGACCATGCCGGACACGCCGGCGCCGACGTCGCCGCCGTGCACGCCGTACCGCTCGTAGCCGAGCCGGCGCATCAGCTCGGCCCAGGCGCGTGCGGTGCGGCCCATCGCCCAGCCCGTCCCGCCCAGCGGGGTCGAGAAGGCGTACCCGGGCAGGGACGGGGCGACGACGTGGAAGGCCTGCCCCTCCGCCGGGTCGACCAGCGGCTCGATCAGGTGCATGAACTCGGCGACGGAGCTGGGGAAGCCGTGGCTGATCAGCAGCGGTTTGGCGTCGGGCCGGTCGGACCTGACGTGCAGGAAGTGCACGCGCTGGCCGTCGATCTCGGTGGTGAACTGCGGGAAGCGGTTGAGCCGTGCCTCTTGGGCGCGCCAGTCGTACCGCGTGCGCCAGTACTCGGTGAGTTCCTTCAGGTAGGCGAGCGGTATGCCGCGTGTCCACTCCGTACCGGGCAGTTCGCCGGGCCAGCGGGCGTTGGCGAGCCGGTCGTGCAGGTAATCGACGTCGGCCTGAGGGATCTCGACGCGGAAGGACTGGATGCCGTCGTTGATGGCGCTTCTCCTTGTCACCAGGGCCGGTACGGCCCGGGGGCCTTCGCTGGGCGCTCTTGCGCTCACGTGGAGAAGACTAGGAACAATAACGGAAAGGTCCGTTCCTAGATTGTCGGCAGGATCGAAGAATGTTGGAGACCTCGGCGCGCCTGCTGCGCCTGCTGTCCCTGTTGCAGGCTCAACGCGACTGGACCAGTACCGAGCTCGCCACCCGGCTCGGTGTCACCACTCGCACCATTCGTAATGACATCGGCCGGTTGCGCGGGCTGGGCTATCCGGTCGACGCGCGGCCCGGCGTGGCCGGCGGCTACCGGCTCGGGACGGGCGGTGCCCTACCGCCGCTGCTGCTGGACGACGAGGAGGCGGTTGCGGTCGCGGTCGGTCTGCGTACCGCGGCGAACGGCTCGGTCGCGGGCATCGAGGAGACCTCGGTGCGCGCGCTGGCGAAGTTGCAGCAGGTGCTTCCTTCGCGGCTGCGCCGCCAGGTCAGCGCCCTCCAGTCGTACGCGCTGCCGATGCCGTCGCGTGGCCCGCAGGTGGATCCGGACGTGCTGACCGTGATCGCGAGCGCGTGCCGGGACCACGAACGGCTCCGGTTCGACTATCGGGCGTTTTCCGGCGCGGACAGCCGGCGTTCGGTCGAGCCGTACCGGCTGGTCAACGACCGGCGGCGCTGGTACCTGGTGGCCTGGGACCTGGACCGGGACGCCTGGCGTACGTTCCGGGTCGACCGGATCGAGCCGCGGACGCCGACGGGGCCGCGTTTCACACCCCGTGCGCTGCCGCCCGACCCGGAGATCGCGGCGCAGGTGGAACGCGGAGTCGGCGAGGCGACCTGGCGCTACCGGGCCCGGGTGATCGTGCACGCGCCCGCCGCGTACGTGCGGGGCCGGTTGCCGATCGCCATGGAGGTGGAGTCGCTGGGGGAAGACCGGTGCGCGTTCGAGCCGGGCTCGGACCATCCCGAGATGCTCGCCCTCTACCTGGGGCTGCTGGACGCGGACTTCACGATCGTGGACTCGCCCGAACTGGTCGACGCGCTGCACAACCTGACGAAGCGCTACCAGCGCGCGATCGACGCCAGCCGGCAGAACCAGCACCAGCCTCCGTCGGAACCGGAAGCGGAAGCGGAACCGAGTTGATCTTGTTCGCCTCCCGGACCGATCGACGGCCCGTCACGGCGCAAGGGTTCCTCCTACGCCCAAGATGATCAGATCGAGCCCGGCGTGGAAGGCGCGGTCCCGCTCTTCCCTGGGCCAGCCGCCGGTTCCGGTCTTACGGTTCTGTTCCTCGATCGTGTAGCCGTTGACGTAGGCCAGGGCGGTGTCCACGGCGACGGTGGCGAGCTCGGCGGGGATCCCCGCGGCGACCAGGGCGACGATGAGCCGCTCGAACGTGCGCACGGCCTCGTCGCCCGGGTGCTGGAAACCTGAGATCAGGCGGGCGCCGTCGCGGTGGGCCAGCATGGTCTCGCGCATGCCGGACGCCACACCGCGCAACAACTCGTCCCAAGGGACCTCGGCGGGCGGTACGACGTCGTCCGCCGGGCCGACCAGGTGCGCGACCATGGCGTCCAGCAGGGCCTGCTTGCTGGGGTAGTGCCGGTACAGCGCACTCGCCCGCACCCCGAGCCGGCTCGCCAGCAGCCGCATGGTGAGCGCGTCGAGGCCCACCTCGTCGAGCAGTTCGATCGCCGCCCGCAGCACCTCGGTACGCCGCTGCCCCATCGTGTCCTCCTGGAATCCGGCTTGACAGCCCTGCCCGAGCTACGTGAACAATGTACACGTGAACGTTGTTCACCTGCGAACGGAGGATCATGATGACACGTGTCCTGGTGATCGGGGCGGGGCTCGGCGGGCTGACCCTCGCGCATGCCCTCGTACGAGCCGGCCTCGACGTCGCCGTGTACGAGGCCGACGACGGCACCGGCGAGCGGGCCCAGGGCTACCGGATCGGACTCGCGCCACCGGCATTGGAAGCCTTACGGACCGGCCTGCCGTCTCGGCTCTACGAACTGGCCGAAGCCACCAGCGGCAGCCTGACCGGGCCGGGACTGCTGTTCGACGAGCGGCTCACGCTGCTCAGCAGCGACCTGCCGGGACCGGAGGAGGCCAGGGCGTTCGACCGGCAGGTCCTGCGGCAGATCCTGCTCGGCGACCTGGACGGCCGGGTCGCCTTCGGCAAACGGCTGACGAGCTGCACGGAAGCCGCGGACGGGACCGTCATCGCGTTCTTCTCCGACGGCACGCAGGCCACGGGCGACGTGCTGGTCGGAGCCGACGGCGGGAACTCGGCGGTACGGCGCCGGCTGGTGCCCGAGGTCGAGCTCGTCGACGCCGGCCTGTGCGGGGCGATGGGCCGCACCCCCGCCACCGACCGTTTCCTGGCGCTCGTGCCAGGTCGCGGCACGATGGTCAAGGGACCGGGGATCACGCTGATGCTGGGACGCATGCAGTTCGGCAGGGAGCCTTCGGAAGCCGCCGCCGAACTCGTACCCGGCCTGCCCATGCCCCGCAGGGAAAGTTACGTGCGGTGGGTGCTGCTCCTCCCGCCGGACCATCCGGCGACCGTCACGCCGGGCCGGGAGGACGCCCGCGAACCGGTGCTGGAGCTCATCGACGGCTGGCATCCCGACCTGCGGGACCTGGTGCGCGGCGCCGACATGAGCGCCATGGGCCGCTCCAAGGTCTTCGACCGGCCGATGCCGCCGTGGCCGGTGGGCCGTATCACGCTGCTCGGTGACGCCGCGCACCTGACACCGGCCAGCGGCGGCAACGGCGCCACCACCGCGATGCGGGACGCGGTACAGCTGAGCGCGCGGCTGGCCGAGGTCGATCAGGGGCGGCGGGACCTGCTCTCGGCTCTGGCCGAATACCAGCACGACCTGCTGGAACGCGGGAACGCGGCAGTGGAGGCCGGCAGGCGGGCGGTGCCCAGATTCGTCCCGGCCGGGGGTGACGCACGATGAGGAATGAGCCGCGCACCCCACACGAACAGGTTCTTTCCGCCGACGGAACCACGATCGGCTACCGCCGCCGTGGCCGCGGACCCGGGCTGATCCTCGTCCACGGCGGGATGCAGGCGTCGCAGCACTTCACCAAGCTCGCCGCCGCCCTGTCGACGGACTTCACCGTCTATGTGCCCGACCGGCGCGGACGCGGGCTGAGCGGCCCCCACGGCGCCGACTTCGGCGTCATGCGGGAGGTCGAAGACGTACAGGCGCTCGTCACGGCGACCGGCGCGTCGCAGATCTTCGGTCTGAGCACCGGCGCGCTCGTCGTCCTGCGTACGGCCCTGAGCACGCCCACCCTTGACCGGATCGCCCTGTACGAGCCCCCACTGTCGATCGACGGCTCGGCGCCGATGGACTGGGTCCCGCGCTACGACCACGAGGTGGCCGCGGGAAAGAGCGCATCAGCGCTGGTCACCGCACTGAAGGGGCTGGATGCCGAACCGTCGCTGTTCAGCAGGATCCCCCGCTTCGCGCTCGTGCCGCTCCTGGCGATCGGCGCGCGGTTGCAGGGCGACGGGCCCGCCGACGAGGTGCCGGTCAAAGCGCTCATCCCGACGCAGCACTTCGACATGCAGGTGGTCAGGGAGATGGCTGACACGGTCATGGACTACGCGGCGCTCGACGCGCGGGTGCTGCTCCTCGGCGGGACGAAGAGCGCGGACTACCTGCGTCTGGCCCTCCGGAAACTGTCCGAGGCGCTTCCCCACGCACGAAGCGTCGACCTGCCGGGAATCGGGCATTCAGGACCGGAGGACGACGGAGCCCCACTCGTCGTGGCCGAAGCCCTGCGGGAGTTCTTCAAGGGCCGGTGACGATGGGGTGCCGCTAGGAGTTCCCCTTGGTGATGCGCAACGCGAAGTCCGCGTAGGTGTCCGCCACTTCGTTCGGTTCGTACGGCAGGGCGGAGTCGTACCAGTTCGCCACGCGCATCCCCATCCCGCTGATCGCGGTCACCGCGAGAAAGGCGTCGGGCACGTCGAAAACGCCCGCGGCGATGCCCTCGTTGATGGTGTCGATGAGCAGTTGCCGGCCGGCCGCGCGCAGCATGAGCGCGGGGCCGGCCAGCTCGGGGGAGAGGGCGTGCAGTTCGTTGTTGGCCACGACGGCGAGCATGGGGAACTCCGCGTGCGCAAGGACGTGCGCGCGGACCACCCGCCGCAGCCGCGACGCGGGATCCGCCGGGCCGGCGGCGGCCGCCTCGGTCAGCCGCCGGTGGTGCTCCTCGTGACCGATCCGCACCAGCTCGGCCAGGACGTTCTCCTTGGTCGGGTAGTGGGAGTAGAGGGTCGCCGAGCGGATCTCGCAGGCCACCGCGAGGTCGCGGATGGAGGTCCCGTAGAAGCCCCGCTCGGCGAAGAGCTGCAGCGCCTCGCGCAGGATCCGGCCGGAGGTGCCTTCGAGCAGGATGTGCTCGGGCAGCCGGATGTCGGAGGCGGCGATCCTGCGCTGGGTCGCCAGAGCTGCCGATCGATCGTTCGTCACACGCTCATTCTGCCAAGATGTCGGTCCGGCTGGTCTCCTTGAGCGCCAGGGCGCAGACGAGGGAGACCAGCAGGGAGGCGCAGACGTAGGCGGCCACGGCCTGGATGCCGACGGTGGTGAGCAGGGCGGTGGCGATCAGCGGGGCCAGGCCGCCGCCGAGGACCGCGCCGATCTGCCCGGCGACCGAGGCCCCGCTGAAGCGTACGGCGGTGGGGAACTGCTCGGCGATGAAGGTGATCAGCGGCGAGTACATGATGGTCATGAAGCCGAAGGCCAGCGCGTAGCCCAGGTGGATCAGGGCGGTGCTGCCGGTGCCGAGCAGGGCGAAGAACCCGAACGAGAACAGGGCGGACACCGCCGAGCCGGTGACGATCAGCGGACGGCGGCCGAAACGGTCGGAGAGGCGTCCGCACAGAGGTCCGAGGACGATCACCACGACCGAGCCGATGGCGACCGCGATCAGCGGCACCTGGGCGGGCAGCTTGAGCTGGACGGTCAGGTACGAGCCGGCGAAGACGAGCAGCACGTAGAAGATGACGTAGAAGCCGAAGCCGGTGCCCACGCCGAGCAGGACGGTACGGGTGTGGCGGCGGAACACCTCCAGGACGGGCGCCGAGTGCCGGGTCCTGGCCCCGACGAAGGCCGGGCTCTCCGGGGCGGTGGCGCGGACGGCCAGCCCGACGAGCACGAGCACGGCCGAGAGCAGGAACGGGATGCGCCAGCCGTAGGACAGGAAGTCGGCCCTGTCCATGCCGGCGACGGCCATGATGGCGACCGTCGCCAGGAGCAGTCCGGCGGGCCCGGCGGTGGGGACGAAGCTGCCGACGTAGCCGCGGCGGTGGCGGGGTGCGAACTCGGTGGTCATGAGCACCGCGCCGGTGACCTCGCCGCCGTAGGAGAAGCCCTGGACGATCCGCAGGGTGATGAGCAGGACCGGCGCCCAGATGCCGATCGAGTCGTAGGTGGGCAGCAGGCCCATGGCGGTGGTGGCCAGGCCCGCGACCAGCAGGGTCATGACGAGCATGGACTTGCGGCCGATGCGGTCGCCGTAGTGGCCGGCGACGATCGCGCCGACGGGGCGGGCGACGAAGCCGATGGCGAAGCCGGCGAACGCGACCAGGGTGCCGACGGTCGGGTCGGAGCTGGGGAAGAAGAGGGTGTTGAAGACCAGGGCCGTCATGAAGCCGTAGAGGAGGAAGTCGTACTGCTCGATGACGGTGCCCGCGAAGCTGCCGATGGTCACCCGCAGGAGGGCGGGTCCGGGCCGGCTCTCGACGGTCATGGGGGGTTCCTTTCCGAGCGATCGATCGGTAGGCCGAGAGTAGCCGACCGATCGATCGGTAGGAAGACTCCGTTCTACTGCGGTACGAGCCCGTTGCGGCGTACGTCCGACCACGTGCCCCGGTCCACGCAGATGCCGCAGTTCGGGCCGTAGAACACGGCACGCGCCTCGGGGTCGTCCATGAGCTGGAAGCGCCACCAGGCGGTGGTGGGCGCGGCGAACGGCCCGGGGTCGCCGACGACGGTGAAGTGGTCGGCGCCGCGCACCTCGCCGTAGATCGCCGGGATGTGGTCCGCGTCGTCGTAGAAGGCCTTGACCAGCCAGGGCCAGACGATGGAGTCGTACTGACCGGCCATGAGGAAGGCGGGGACGCGGACGGCGTCGATGTCGGCCAGCGGGCCGGGCTGGATCGGCAGGATGCTGTCGATCCGGTCGTCGGCGCCGACGACGATGGCCGCCGCACCGCCCTGGGAATGCCCGGAGGCGCCGATCCGCGTCAGGTCGACCTTGCCGTGGAAGATGCTCGACGGGTCGGCGTCGCGGCGGGCGAGGGCGTCGATCCCGGCGCGCATGGAGATGCCGAGGTTCGACATCGGGGTGTTGGCGGCGGAGACGATGAAGCCGTGGCTGGCCCACTGCAGGAGCAGGTCGCGGTAGACGAGCGGGGCGCCGCCCGTGCCGTTCCCCCAGACGATCACCGGGTGGCGGCGGCCGCTCTGGGCGATGTCGCGCGGGTAGTAGAGGGTGTTGACCGCGCCGATCTCCACGGCGGTCGCGTAGGGGCCGGGTGCGCCCCAGTCTGTGCTTGCGGCCCGGGCGGGGGTCGTGCCCAGGACGAACACGAGAAGCAGGGGGATGAGCAGGCGTCGGAACAAGGCGGCCTCCTGACTGGGGGTTTGAACGAATCCTGAACATGGCGGAGGCCGCCGTCTCTCCGCACTCGGGGCAAGAATTGACGCGCCGGTTTGGGCAATGTGACGATCGCGGGATGTCCGACCTGCACAGCCGGATGCAGCCGAGGGTGCGGGAGCTCACCGCCGCGGTGATCGCCCGGTGCGCCGCCGAAGTGCCGTTCTACCGGGAGCTGCCGCCCGAGACCCTCCACGGCGAGGTGACCCAGTCGGTCTCGGCGGTCCTCACGATCCTGCTGCGGACGCTCGGCCGTCCCGGCGCCATGGGCCAGGCCGACCTGACCCGCATCATCGAGTGGTCGGCGCGCCGGGCCGAGGACCGGCTGCCGCTGGAGGCGGCGGTGACCGCCTACCTCATCGGCGCGGAGGTCTGGTGGCAGGCGCTGACCGAGGTGGCCACGCCGGACGAACTGGCCGCCGCGGGCAGGGGCATGCTCGACTGCCTGCGTACGGCGATGCCCGCCGTCGCCCTGGCGCACCAGCAGGCGCAGGAGGACATCAGAAGCGAGGACAAACGGGTACGACGCGCGCTGATCAGCGCCTTGCTGAGCGGTCACCCGTACGAGAGCCTGGCCGAGGCGGCGGGGGCCGAGGTGGGCCAGGCGCACGAGGTGCTGCTCCTCGACCTGGGACAGCCCGCGCCGCCGGTCCGGCTCGTGCAGTCCGCGCTGGACGCCCACACAGGGACGCTGGTGCTGATGGATCACGTCGACGGAGTCGCGCTGCTGCCCGGCGGCTGCAGTCTGGACTCGCTCGCGGGCAGGCTCGCCAAGGCGGTGGGACGGCCCGTGCTGGCCGCCGCGGCCTCCGCCGCCGCGCCCGCGGCGATCCCGGAGGCGGCGGGGGAGGCCCGCGAGGTGCTGGCGCTGGTACGCAGGCTCGCCCGGCCGCCCGGCCTCTACCGCCTGGACGACGTGCTGCTCGAACACCAGCTCGCCCGTCCCGGCGCGGGGCTGGTACGGCTGGCCGCCAAGCTCGCCCCGCTCGACGGCCACCCGCACCTGCTGGAGACGCTGCGGGCCTTCGTCCACCGCGGGCACAACCGCCGCCAGACCGCGCTCGACCTGCACATCCACCGCAACACGCTGGACTACCGGCTGCAGCGGGTGAGCCTGCTGACCGGGCTGGACCTCGCGGCGCCCGAGCAGGCGCGGCTGCTGGCGGCGGCGGTCACCGCGCGCGATCTAGCCAGACCCTGAGCTCCTCGTCCCGCGGCGCGTGCACGACGCCGGAGCCGGGGGAGTCGAAGACCATGACGGGCCGGGAGGAGTCCCACGGCTCCCAGCCCGGATCGCCGGTCGCCGCGAAGGCGATCCAGGCCCGGTGCATGGCGTCGGCCAGCTCCTGCGGGGCCTCGTCGCCGACCATCTCGCGGCAGTGGCGCAGGTTGTCGAAGACGAAGCCGATCTCCAGGCTGTGGCAGGCGCGGAGGTCCATGATCTTCGTCCGCCAGGCGAACTCGTAGACGTGGGCACGGTCCACGCTGTCGGCCAGGCGGTTGACCGGGGCACGCAGGAGCAGGTCGGTGGCCATCTCGCCGAGCAGTTCCCCGGGTGTGGCGCCGGGGCGGGCGGACCGGTAGAGGCGGACGGTCCGTCCCGGGATGCGCAACTTCAGCAGGGCCAGGCGCAGCGTGAGCCGGCTGACCCGGTCCACCGCTCCGCTGGGGACGAACCAGAGGCGGTACTCCTCCCGGTTCGCGCCGATGAGCAGGTCGGCCTCGACCGGACCGGCGTCCGGCTCCGTCACGATGTGGAAGCCGGGCCCGCCGGTGATCGGGTCGGCCTTGCCGATCACCTCGACCTGGGCGTCGAGCAGGCGCTCCCGGTCGACCGCGGCGAACGCCCCGGCCGTGGCCGGCACCCCCAGCCGGGACGCCATCAGCTTCACCGTCCTGGCGGCCTCCTCGCGCGTCACCGTGTGCGGCGGACCGCTCTGCATGATCGCGCGGCGGAACAGGCCCTTGGCACGTGGGCTGGTGAGCAGCGCGCCGATGCTGATCGCGCCCGCCGACTCGCCGAAAACGGTGACGTTGCCGGGGTTGCCGCCGAAGGCCGCGATGTTGTCGCGTACCCACTCCAACGCGGCGATCTGGTCGAGCAGGCCGCGGTTGTCGGGCGCGTCGGGGAAGACGCCGAAGCCCTCGACGCCGAGCCGGTAGTTGATCGAGACCAGGACGACGCCGTCCCTGGCGAAGGCGGATCCGTCGTACAGGGCCATGCTCGACGAGCCGTTGCGCAGGGAGCCGCCGTGGATCCACACCATCACGGGACGCGTGCCGTCGTCCGTGGCCGAGGTCCAGACGTTCAGGTTGAGGCACTCGTCGCCGGGGATCTGCTCTTCGGGGATGAGCCGGTCGAGCGGCGGCGGATAGGGCCGCTTGGGGGCGGTCGGCCCGAACTCCGCCGCGTCACGTACACCTTCCCAGGGCTGTACGGGCGCGGGGGCGCGGAAGCGGTGGGCGCCGAACGGGGGCGCCGCGTAGGGAATGCCCCGGAAGACGTGGATCCCGTTCTGGATTCGGCCGCGCACCTTGCCGTGGCGGGTGGCCGCGATGATGTCCATGAACCGGATCCTACCGATCGATCGGTCGGCGGCCATGGCGACGTGGCGTTGTTCGCGGGCGGCATGCTACCGTCCTCATATCATTCAGCTTCTGAACGATTAGAGATGAGAATCGGCACCCTGGGTGACCTGCGGCGACCACAGCCCTGCCCCTTGCCCGCGGAGCCCTCTCTCCGTCCATGCCTCCGAAGGAAGTCCCATGAAACTCGCACCCCACCTGCACCGCCTCGGTAACGACCTCGTGGCGTGCTACCTCGTCGACACCGCCGAGGGCATCACGCTCGTCGACGCGGGACTGCCCGGCCACTGGCGGGACCTGCGGCGCGAACTCCGCTCACTGGGCAAGTCCGTCGACGACATCCGCGGGCTGGTACTGACCCACGGCGACTCCGACCACCTCGGTTTCGCCGAACGCCTGCGAAGCGCCCACGGCGTACCGGTGTTCGTGCATGCCGCCGACGCCGTCCGTACCCGCACGGGGGAGAAGCCCAAGGTCGCGGTCGGCCCCATGCGTCTCGGCCCGACGCTCGGGTTCTTCGGTTACTCCATCCGCAAGAACGGCCTGCGCACCCGCCACGTCCGCGAGGTGACCGAGATCGGCGACGGCGACGTCCTGGACCTGCCCGGCAGTCCGGTGATCGTGGGCATGCCGGGGCACTCACCGGGGAGCGTGGCGGTGCACGTCCCGCTCGCCGACGCCGTCTTCGTCGGGGACGCCCTGACCACGCGGCACGTCCTCACCGGGCGCGGAGGCCCCCAGCCGGCGCCGTTCACCGACGACCCGGCCGAAGCGCTGTCCTCCCTCGACCGGATCGCCGGACTGTCTGCATCCTGGGTGCTCCCCGGCCACGGCGCACCCTGGCGTACCTCGCCGGCTCAGGTGAGCGAGGCGGTCCGGTCAGGATCGGCCGACACCCGCACCTGAATCCGTCCCCGCTTGCTGATCACCGCCACGCGACCCGTCCCCGGACGTCGTATACGGACGCAGAGGCAGTCCCCGCGCCCTCACCGGCTGTTCAGCCGCAGTGCACGTTGTCGAGCTTGACGCTCGTCCACGACGGCGAGATGCCCTCGACGTCGATTGTGCCATGTGAACGCCTTCGCCTCGTTGGTGATCATTTTCGCTCGGCGGAGCATGGCCCACCGCACCGCCAATCCGCGGCGACCTGCACGTACGATCGGCCTTCTTGACCTCAAGTTCGCTTGAGGTTCTATCGTTCATCGTCATGAGCACAACGAACACCGCCGACCAGACGAGCCGGACCGACATTGAAGCGATCAAGCAGGTCGTGGCCGCGGTTGAGCACTCGCAGAACAACGAACTCCCCGACGAGTTCGTCGCCCTGTTCCGCGCCGACGCGATCTGGACGACCGGCCATGGCAGGCGCCTCTTCGGCCGTGATGCGATCTCGACGTTCACGCACCAGGTGCTTCCCGGAGGCATGCAGGGCGCGACGGTGACGTTCGAGGTCGAACACGTCCTGTTCATCCGTTCCGACGTCGCGGCCGTGAAGGTGGTCCAGACCTACCGGAACCCCGACGGGACGGAAGAGGTGGGTACGCCCCTGTTCGTCATGGCGAAGGAGGACGGGCAGTGGCGCCTGACCGCCTGCCAGAACACCAGCGTGTTCAGCGGCGACTGACCCCACACGACGCCACGCACCTCCGGCGACAGGACGCACGCCAAGTCGCCGTCCCGCACATCAACGACCCCGTCCGGCACGTCCGGCGGGGTCTTCTCGCGGTTGCAGCGGCGGACGCGGCCGACCTGGCGTCATGAGCCAGGTCACACACGGAGGTTGTCACGCCGGCCGCCGCCGTCCCGTCCGCACGTCATCAGAACGCACCTGCGGAAGAATGATCATGGTTGACGTGGCGGAGCGACGCCGGACAAGAATGCGCCGTTGGGTACTGGGCGCCGTCGGCGTCCGGCGGGCGGATCTGGCCGTCAGGCTGTCCGCCAGCCGGTCGGCCGCCCGCAGCCTGGCCGAGGGCATGCTCGTGCACAAGGAACGCGTCACCGACGAACTGCTGACCGAATGGTGGGCTCCGATGACCTTCCCGGACAACGTTCGAGCCACCTACCTGCTGGAACGCCGCTTGGACCGGAGTACGGGCGCAGCGCTTCTCCGACCTGCTGCCGCACGATCAGACGTACGTCCTGGACGGCTGCGGCCACGCACCCCAGCTCGATTGCCCGGACGCGGTCAACCGCCACCTCCAGACATTCTTTGCCCCCGCACCCTGACCCGTTCGGCGAGCCGACCGGACAAGGGCCGCACCCGTGGACGTTCTACTGCGCCGATTGCGCCTGAACCTTGGCGGAGTCGAACTCGACGTACTCGATGACCGCGCCGCCGGGGTGGCGGATCGTCAGGTTGCGTCCGGTGGGAACTTCGTTCGGGCCGTCAAGGGTGTCGCCTCCTTCGCGTTCGACGATGGCGAAGACGTCATCGAGGTTGTCGACGATGACGGTGGCCTGCACGTCGCGGTAGGGCGCCAGCGCCTCAGGGGTGCCTGAGACGAGCAGGTAGTCGCCGATGCTCGCCAGTTCGAGGTCCCGGTAGGGGAAGCGCAGCCCCGGCCGGGCGGCGGTGAGGGCCTCGAAGGTGGGCAGGGCGGTGTCCAGGTCGTCGACATAGATACGGGCATAGGTGGTACGTGTGGCCATGCGCGAGCACTCCTTGATCATTTCCATTTTCTCGAAATATGGAAATGATCCTATGCTGGTCGGATCTGGACATGTCAACTCAGACCGACGTCAGGAGAGTGGGATGCGATCGCCGGCCGAGCCCAAGGCGGCAGACCTGGATCTGGTCGCCGTACTGCACGCGCTCGGCGATCCCGTCCGCCTGGGCCTGGTACGCCTGATGGCCGCGGACGGCGAGGTGTCCTGCAGCCCGCCGCACCTGAACGTCCCGCGTTCCACGCTCTCCAATCACTGGCGCATCCTGCGCGAGTCGGGCATCACCTCGACGCGTGCCGAGGGCAAGGCCCGCTACATGACGCTGCGTCGTGACGACCTGGAGGCCCGCTTTCCAGGCGTGCTGGGGACGATCCTCACGGCCGCCGCACCCGACGCGGCCGTCGGCCAGGGTCAGTGACCGGGAGCCGTCAGGCAACCGCCGTCCTTGATGTAGCTCCCCACCTCCACCTTCGACTCACGCTCGTTGTAGAACCCCGTCACACATCCACCCCGCAGCTCGATCGCGAACACCACGGCGGAGCCGGCGCCTCCCGCCCTGATGATGACGTTGGTCCCCTGTGGGGCGACCGCCCGGACCGCCTTCGCGACGTGGGTCTCGCCGCGCAGTTCCCGTTCGCGCAGGTCGGCGAACTTGCCTCGCAACTCCTTGGCCACCGGCGCGGCCACCTCCGGAGAAAGCGTGGCGCGCTGACGGTACGACTTGTTGTCCGCGTGCTTCTGCTCCCAGGAGGGCATCGTCACGCAAGGGCTGGGCGTCGGCAGCTCAGCGGCTTCTGGGCAGGGCAGCAGGGCCGACGGCGACGGCGACGGCCCGGCTCCCAGCGTCCGCACCACACCGCAGCCGTTCAGGACGACCGACAACAGGACGGCGACAAAGGCGGCCAAGACTTTCATGTCCCAACGGTCGGACACGACGAACCAGAACACAAATCACGTCTACGGTCGAAACGCTTCCCGGATGCGGGTTCGAGGGCGACGCCGTATGGCAGCCGGGCTGGATTCCCCGCCCAGACCTCGAACGAGCCCGGCGCCCTGAGGGGGCCGGGTGGCGCGGCCGATCATACGCATTGACATCCCTCCTGACACTCTCCATCCAACGTGCGAACGGAGACGTTGTCCGAGGTCATCCATCATTCTTGAGAGGTGCGCCAACGAGTTGCCGCAATTCTGGGCCGGCGGGATTCTGTGCCGCGCTCAAGAGGCGCGGGGGCTTTCATTCCATAACCCCTTGTGTCGTGCGAGGGGGCGTGGTGTTCATTGTCGGTGGGGTGTCGTCGATATTGGCGCCGGCGTTCCGCTGGTTCAATACCTGAACTTTCTGGACGGTCATTGCCTGTTTGGTGGAAATGGTCCTCGCGGCGGCTCTTCTGCCCTTGGTCCGACATTTCGACGATGCACGCGCACTCGGGCCGATCGTCGACTGACCAGGCGTGTCAGGGTGACCTCGAAACTGGCCGCGTGACCGCTGGCCGCTGCCTCCGCGCCGTATCCGTCCTCCCAGTCCACTTGACCGTAGCCGGCGCCCACGATGACCTGGTCCTCGTACTCGCCGTCGTCATCCGTCTCCGCCTGGATCACGAACGGGGCCCTGTCCGGCAGGTCCGCGATGGCTGCCCTGAGCTGCCCGGTCTTCCCACCGCGCCGGCCTGTGTGAGAAGTTTTTCGGGGAGGCCGGGTGGCAAGCCCTGCTCACGCTCGACCGGTCAGCGATCGCTCGCCGGCCGTCCAGGCGACCCCGGTGTCAGCAGGACCGCTCGCGCGTCCGTGGCGGGAAGGTGCCCGATCCGGGCGCCGTGGGCGTCCACGGTGAGCGGGACGGTCTCCAGCCCGGCTTCGGTCAGCAGAGAGCGGTGGAAGGCGAGCCCGTAGGCCTCGACGGCGACCGGGCCGCGCAGCACCTGGCACACCAGCCGCAACCCGTGCGCGTAACCCGAGCAGATCACGATGTGCTCCGCCGTGGTGCGTACACCTCTGGTGCGTGCCAGATAGTCCACCAGCGCCTGACGCAACTCGGGCCGGCCGCGGGGGTCGCCGACGCCGAAGGCGTCGCCGGGCGCGGCGGTCAGCGCCCGGCGGGCCGAGGCGGTCCAGGCCGAACGGGGGAAGGCGGCGGCGTCGGGGGAACTGGGCATCAGGTCGTGGACGACCCGCGGGCGGGACGGACGCGCGGGAGCCCGCCGCGGGTCTGGCTCCACAGGCGCGGCGCGGTGCGCGACCTCGGTGCCCGAGCCCTGACGTGCGGTGAGCCGGCCTTCCTCGACGAGCTCGGCGTACGCGGCGGCCACCGTGTTGCGGGCGATGCCCAGGTCCAGGGCGAGGGCGCGGTAGGGCGGCAGCCGGGTGCAAGGGGCCAGTCGTCCCGAGCCGATGGCCTCGCGCACGGCCCGCATCAGCCGTACGCGCGCGCCGCCGCTGCCGGTGAGCTCCAGATGCAGGTCGCTGCCGCTCACGAATTGGCCCAGGAAAGAGTCATGGAAATGCACCATCAAGGTCTTCAAGGCCGTGCTGGCCCTGGACGCCGTGGCCCGCGAAGGGCTGGACCCGGTTCTGGTCGAGTTGGTGCAGATACGGGCCTCGCAGATCAACCGGTGCGCGTACTGCATCGACTACCACACCGGCGACGCCCGCCGGGCGGGTGAGAGCGAGGTGCGCATCTACCAGCTCAGCGCCTGGCAGGAGGCCGGCCTCTACACCGCGAAGGAGCGCGCCGCCCTGGCGCTGACGGAGGCGGTGACCCTGCTGCCCCAAGGAGTCGAGGACGAGGTGTACGACGAGGCCGCGCGGCAGTTCGACGACAAGGAACTGGCCCAGCTCATCGCGCTGATCTTCACGGTCAACGCCTGGAACCGCATGAACGTGACCACGCGCAGGACCCCCGGCACCGAGTAAGCCCGCCGTCTCCCGCTTCCGGGCGGTGGCCGCCTCCGCGCGGCCACGCCGGGCGCCGGTTCCAGGTAACCCGCGAAATCGATCTTGTCAAGAGTTGATCATTTAAGGCCAGTACCATACTTTTCGTTCATCCGACCCTGACGGGAGCGACGGATGAATCTGAATGCGGCTGTTGCGACCGGAGCCGCTGCTCAGGTCGTACTTATCGTGGTTTTCCTGATAGCGACACTGTCAAAGACCATAACCCACCGCGAACTCGGCCGGACCATTTCACAACTCGGTCCGGAGGCTCTGGGAAGGCATGCCGCGATCGCGGTGATCTCCGTCGAGATGCTGGCTGTGATCGGCCTGGCGGTGGCGCCGTCCGCCTTGTGGCCCCGAGTGCTCATCGTGCTGCTGGCGCTGGCGTTCGCCGGGGCCGGGATCCGCGCGCTGAGCCGCGGCGAGAAGATCAAGTGCGGTTGTTTCGGGAACGGCGGCGCGGTGCTCGGCTGGCGCCAGGTGTTGTACCTCCCGCTGTGGTTGGCGCTTGCCGTGCTGGCCGAGGCGAACCCGCCGACCTGGACCGGGCAGGAGGGCCTGCTCGGCCTGGCCGTGGCGCTGCTCGCCATGGTCGCCTGGAAACTGAGGGCCGAACTGCGCCTGTTGCGCCCGCTGCGGGAGGACCGGATGGTGCTTCCCGACCCCACCCAACCCGAAGCGGAGGTGCACGCCGCATGACGACGGTGCTGCTCATCGTGATCTGCCTGCTGGCCGTGGTGCTGTTCGTCCAGATCGGCGCGCAGGTGGAACTCTTCCAGCAGGTCAAACAGATCCGGGCCTACCTCGACATGGAGGACAAGCCCACCCCGGTGGAGCTGGGAACCCTGGAGGGTGCCCCGCCGAGCCGCTTCGGCCTGCCGGCGGCCCTCGACGAGGCCGAGCGGGCCATGGTGCTGTTCCTCTCCAACAAGTGCGAGACCTGCCACAACCTGGCGTCAGCGCTGCGTGGGGGAGCGGTGCCGCCTTCGATGTGGGTCGTGGTCGTCCCGGTGTCCGGGGATGGCAACGAGTTCATCGCCGAGTTCGGGCTGTACAGCGAGCGCGTCATCCTCGACGAGGACGAGAGCATCGTCGGCAGCATCGGACTCGACATCACACCCGCCGCACTCCACGTCACCGAAGGGAAGTTGACACGGGCCCACACGGTGCCGACGGTCAGGCAGATGTACGCGGCCGCCCCTGTTCCCTACAAGCACAACCTGGCCGGCAAGCCCTCCGTACGGCACTGATCCGATTTCACCCCACGGCCAGAGAGGCCAACCATGGATCACCTCCACAAGATGTCGGACGGACCGGATGGGAACCGGCGAGGATTCCTCGGCTGGATGGGCAGGGTCGGTGTCGCGGCGATCGGCGCGGTCGCGGGCGCGACCGTGATGACCAAGCCGGCGGCGGCGGCGAACTGGCGTTGCTGCAACCTCGCCCTCCCCAACAATTTCTGCAGCACCAACAGCAGCGGGCAGTACGTCTGCCCCTCCGGTTACAGCATGAAGGTGTGGCAGTGCTGCAGCGGCTCGGCGCCGTACCAGCGCAAGTACGCCTGTGGTGAGTGCACCAAGGGCGGGGACTGCAGCTCCGGCCCGTTCATCTGCTCGGCCGGCTGGACCGTGAACGCCAACGGCTGCTGACAGCGACCGGGTGGCCGGCCGGGCGTGATGGCCTCGGCCGGCCACTCCGGATGGAGGATGTCGTGTCCTTTGACACCTGGCTGACCTTCGCGCTGGTCCTGCTCATCGCGAGCGCGGGCTTCGCGCAGTTGTTCAGCTTTTGAGGCCTTTCCTTCGTCGGATACCTCCGCCCCCTGGTTCAGGGGAGAGTTCCCGGGGAGAAGCCCATGTACCGGCCGATCCTCATGCTCATGCTCGGTTTCAGCATCTCCGCGCTGACCGCGTACGGGTTGGTGCACCTGCTCGGCTCCGGTCTGTTCGGCGGAGTTTCGGGGACGGGCGCCAAGCTCGCCGCGGCGACGGTGATGCTCGCCTGCCTGGTCATCGACTCCGGCCTGTTCGGGCTGCGTACGCCCATGTGGCGGCGCCAGACTCCGCAGCAGCATTTCTACCGGTTCGGCGCGGCCAGGGGAGCGCTCCTGTGGGGGCTGGACACCGGCCTGGTCCTGACCACGTTCAGGGTCACCTCGCTCACCTGGGCGGCGCTCGGCGTCACCCTGTTCGGGCTGGTGCCGTGGTGGGCGGGACTGGCGTACGCGATCGGCTTCACCTGGCCGGGTTTCGTACTGGTCGCGGTCGTGCCACCGTCGAAGGACCTGGTGGAGATCCCTGAGCCGATGTGGCTGATCGACTGGCTCATGGAGAAGGAGAAGCCGGTCAGGCGGCTGGCGCTGGGCCTGCTCACGGTCACGTTCGCCGGCGTCGTCGCCTCGGCGTTCCTGGGCTGACGCGCCGCCCGCCACTCGCGCGGGCGGCGCGTCACAGGTCAGCAGGCGCCGTTGAAGAAGGAGACCTCACGCCGGACGACAGGCTCGCCCGGCACCCGGAACTCCAGCGGGACGCACCTGGGCTCCTTCACGTAGAAGCCGCCCACGAAAATCGTGTCGTGGTCGGAGCACGCGGTGAAGGACACCGAGTGGTCGGCCTCGGCCGGGGTACGGGCGTTCCTGGACGGCTCGGAGTAGAGCAGGCCCGCGCTGTCGTGGAACTTCGCCGGGATGGACACCGTGATCGTCTTGCCCTTCCTGACCAGCGCGCCGACCTTGAACTTGTGGTCGCTCCCGTACTGCTCGGCCCGGGCCTCGCCCCACGCGAGCAGCCCGGGGATGAGCAGCGGCCCCACCACGAGGTCGTCCGGCGCGGCGGCGCGGCTCGCCGTCTTCTCTCCCGCGAACTCCCCGTTGCGGTTCGCGCAGTTCAGCACCCGCGGATTCTCCAGGCTTCCCGGTCGTCCGGAGGTCTGCGCCGCCGTTCGCGCGTCGGCCTCCCCGGCGGCACAAGCGGTCAAGGACGGCAGCAGCGCCACCAGCGCCGCCCAGATCGATCCCCTGCGTACACCTTTGAAGATCATTATCCAGTTGTACACCTCGTCCCCGGAGGTGGCCAGACGTCAGTGGATCACGACGGCGTGGTCTCCGCGGGGGATCAGCTCACCGATCACCGGGGCCCCCGGAACCTCCCCGGCGACCAGCAGTCCGCCGGAGGTCTGCGCGTCGGCGAGCAGCAGGAGCGTCTCCTCGGCCACCGTCCCGGTGTCGGTGTGCGGGGCCACCCAGTCCAGGTTGCGGCGCGAGCCGCCCGGCACGTAGCCGTCGCGCACGGCCTCACGGGCACCCTCGATGAGCGGAACGGCCGCCGCGTCGATCACCGCGGTGACGCCGGAGGCCCGGGCGAGCTTGTACAGGTGGCCCAGCAGGCCGAAGCCGGTGACGTCGGTGACGCAGCGGATGCCGGCTTCCAGCGCGGCCTGGGCGGCGTCGGCGTTGAGCCGGGTCATGACCTCGATAGCCTGCGGGAACACCTCGCCCGTGGCCTTGTGCCGGTTGTTCAGCGCGCCGGAGCCGATGGGCTTGGTCAGCGAGAGCGGCAGTCCGGGGCGGCCCGCGTCGTTGCGCATCAACCGCGCGGGGTCGGCCAGCCCGGTGACCGCCATGCCGTACATGGGCTCCGGTCCGTTCACGCTGTGCCCGCCCGCCACGTGGCACCCGGCCTGCCGCGCGACGTCCGCGCCGCCCCGCAGCACCTCTCTGGCGATCTCGTACGGCAGGCCGTCCCGGGGCCAGCACAGTACGTTGAGGGCGACGAGCGGCCGGCCGCCCATGGCGTAGACATCCGAGAGCGCGTTGGCGGCGGCGATCCGGCCCCAGTCGTAGGGGTCGTCGACGACCGGCGTGAAGAAGTCCGCGGTGCTCACGATCGCGGTGCCGCCCTCGATCCGGACGACCGCCGCGTCGTCACCGGTCTCGGTGCCGACCAGCAGTTCGCCCAGCGGATCGCCGGGCGGCTCCGAGCCGAAGCCGGCCAGCACGCTCTCCAGTTCGCCCGCCGGGATCTTGCAGGCACAACCGCCGCCCTGCGCGTAGTGCGTCAATCGCTGCATGATCATAATGTACCGATATGTTGATCATGGTGTAAGTCCGGCCGTCCTGACCGGTCCGCGGCGCCTCTTCCCGCGCACCCGTACTCGCCGACCGCCCCGGGCGCCGTCTGCGAGTGAGCGGCTCCGCGTAAGAAGGATCTTCAATTGGGGCGCCGGAGAAGGCTAAGATCATCAATGGAGGCGTCCGGGTGCCTGGTGGCCCTCTCGGTCTTCAAAACCGATGGCGCCGAGCAACTCGGCGCGGCGGGTTCGATTCCCGTCCGCCTCCGCCAGACCTCACCCCTGGAGTCTCTTGAGCATCGACGCGTTACTGGCCCGGGCACGTGCCGGGCTGCGCCGCCTGCCACCGGCCGAAGCATTCGACGCGGCGAGCCGTGGAGACGCCTTCATCGTGGACACCCGGCCGGAATCCCAGCGGCGCGACGGCGGCGAGGTGCCCGGCGCCATCGTCATCGAACGCAACCAGCTGGAGTGGCGGCTCGATCCCCGCTGCGACGCGCGGATCCCCGAGGCCACCTCGGCGCACATCCGCTGGATCGTCCTGTGCGACGAGGGATACTCCTCCAGCCTCGCCGCCTCGTCCCTCAGGCAGATCGGGCTGGCGAACGCCACCGACGTGATCGGCGGCTTCCAGGCATGGACCGCGGCCGGGCTGCGGGTGAGCCGCCCCGCCGCCCTCACCCGGCCGCGCGGTCCGGGCGAACCCGGCACGGACACGAGAAGAACGGCCGCCGAGCGCGCATGTGGGTGATCGCCACCGCCGGGCACGTGGATCACGGCAAGTCGGCCCTGGTACGCGCGCTCACCGGGATGGAGCCTGACCGCTGGGCCGAGGAACGCCGCCGGGGCATGACCATCGACCTCGGCTTCGCCTGGACCAAGCTCGGCTCGGGACGGCAGCTGGCCTTCGTCGACGTCCCCGGGCACGAACGGTTCGTCACCAACATGCTCGCCGGCGTCGGCCCGTGCCCGGCGGTCATGTTCGTGGTGGCGGCCGACGAGGGGTGGCGGGCCCAGTCCGCCGAGCACCTGGCCGCCCTGCACGCCCTGGACGTACGGCACGGCCTGCTGGTGGTCACCCGCAGCGACCTCGCCGACCCCGGACCGGCGCTGGAGGAGGCCCGCCTCCACCTGGACGGGACGAGCCTGTCGGGGATCGACGCCGTCCCCGTCAGCGCCCGTACCGGGCAGGGCCTGCCCGAGCTGTCCGCCGCGCTCGACCGGCTCGCGGCCGGGCTCCCGGAACCGCGCCGGGACGGTCCGGTGCGGTTGTGGATCGACCGGACGTTCACTGTCACCGGGGCCGGAACCGTCGTCACCGGCACGCTCACGCACGGCACCCTGCGGGTGGGCGACGAACTGCTCGCCGGGTCCGACCGGCTCCAGGTCCGCGGCCTCCAAAGGCTCAACCAGCGGCGGGACGCGGTGTCGGCGACAGCTCGCGTCGCCGTCAACGTCAGGGGCGCCGATCGCGACACGCTGACCCGGGGCACCCCGCTGCTGACCCCGGACGCCTGGATCACCACCCGGTCGGCGGACGTGCGGCTGGTGTCCGGCGCGGACGTCGGCCGGGAACTCGTCCTCCATCTGGGCTCCGCCGCCGTCCCGGTTCGGCTGCGCCCTCTGGGCGCGGACACGGCCCGCCTCACCCTGGCCCGGCCCATGCCGCTCAGGGCCGGTGACCACGGCCTGCTCCGCGATCCCGGCCGCCGGACGATCGTGGCGGGGGTACGCGTCCTCGACGTACGGCCGGCACCCCTGCGGCGACGGGGAGCCGCGGCGGTCAGGGGAGCCGCGCTCGCCGGCGTGACCGTGCCCACCGCGGCGGACCTGCTGCGCTGGCACGGACTGCTGAGCCGGGCCGAGCTGACCGCGATGGGCGCTGCCCCCGACGGGCCGCCGGTGGCGGGCGACTGGTTCGCCGACCCCGATCACTGGTCCGAGCTCGGCCGCAGCCTGACGGAGCAGGTGTCGCAGCGCGAGCAGGGGATCACCGTGGAGGCCGCCGCGCGGCTGCTCGGCCTGCCCGACCGGCGGCTGGCACGGGCGCTCGTCACCGAGCCCCTGACGATCAGAGCAGGGGTGATCGTCGATGGCGACCGGGCGCGGGCGCCGATGTCGCCGCAGGTCGAGCAGGCCGTCGCCCGGCTGCGTACCGACCTCGACGGACGTCCCTTCGACGCCCCCACCGCCGAGCGCCTGGCCGAGCTCAAGCTGACCGGCGCCGCCCTCACGGCGGCCGTACGGGCGGCGGCGTTGCTGCCCATCGGGAGGAACGTCGTCCTCCTGCCGGACGCGCCGGAGCTGGCGGTGGCCGTCCTGAGCACGCTGCCCGCGCCCTTCACCGTCAGCCAGGCCCGCACGGCCCTGGGAACGAGCCGCCGCGTCGCCGTACCTCTCCTGGAGTACCTCGACGCCCAGGGCCGCACCCGGCGGGTCGACAACGAGTCCCGGATCTGCGTCCCACCCGCCGGCTCGGGCCCTACCGGATGCCTTCCATCAGTTGCAGGGGCTTGAGGACCAGGTGACGTAGCCGCTGAGCCTGCCCCAGGTCGAGACTGAACGATCGCAGAACTCCGTCCTGACGCCCACCAGGTTGGTGCGCGCGGAGTCGGAGAAGTACTGGGTGTTGCACAGGTAGCCGACCGGGCACGCAGGGAGGGCCTGCGCGGCGGCCGGGATGACGGCGAGCGTGGCGGTGGCCAGGACCGCGACGGCCAGTACGCGACGGATCATGGATCGTCCTTCCTGATTCGCAGGGAAACGGGGGAATCAGCTACAGGGAGTTTCGGACCAGCCCTTGTGTACGGTGCGCACGCCCCATTCGGAGAAGGAGCCGTCTGACTAGTACGTGGTGGTGCAGTGGAGGACGAGAGCGCGACGGATCATTCATGGTCCTTCCTGAGCGCGAAGCAGCACAAAGGTCCCTCGGCTTCGTGAGCGGCCCAGCCGGTGATCGAAATGATCCGTCCCATGGGATGAAAACGCAAGAGGGGCTCATATCCCGCCTCACGCCCCGCAGAGAGACCATCACATTTGTCGAATACCTCGCGAAATAGCTGGCACGCCGGATCTCCCCATGAACCCCGGACCCCGGCGCTGAGCACCAGACCGACGCGCGAGATCATGGTCGCCCTCCGCCCGGAGCCGAGCCGGTGCAGGTGCAGGTGCAGGTGCAGGTGCAGGTGCAGGTGCTCGATGTTCTTCCATCTGCCCGGGCGCGGTGCGCACATCGGGTGTGGATGGCCTCCAACCGGTGTCCGGCGTCCGGCGTTCATTAGGGCGGAAGGAGTCGCATGGACAAATATGAGGGATTCCGGGAGTTCGTCAGCGCCCGTCAGCAGACTTTGATGCGCACCGCGTACCTGCTCACGGGAGACGCGCACCGGGCTGAGGACCTCCTGCAGACCGTGCTGACCCGGATCGCCAGACACTGGCCCAAGCTGGCCAGGGACGGCAATCCGGAGGCATACGCCCGGCGGGCCCTGATCAATGAGCACGTGTCCTGGCTGCGGCGCAGGCGTACGGACATCCTGACCAGCAGTCCGCCGGAACCCGCCTACGATCCGGAGTCCGCCGGGCTGCACCGGATGGTCCTCCAGGAGGCGCTCCTCCGGCTGACTCCGCGGCAGCGCGCCGTCCTCGTGTTGCGTTTCTACGAGGACCTCAGCGTCGAGGAGACCGCCGAAGCGCTGGGCTGCTCACCCGGCACGGTCAAGAGCCAGACCCACTACGCCCTGGGCCGCTTACGTGTCCTCGCGCCCGAACTGGCCGATCTGTTGTCCGAAGTCGATCCGGTGGAGGTGCCGTGATGACGAGGTTCCGTGACGAACTCGACTCGATCGCCCGACAAGCACCCGACGTCGATCTCGCCGAGGTCGCGTTGCGGGGCGCGCGGCGTACGCGAACGGCTCTGATCGGCGGCTCCGCGGTCGCGGCCGTCGCCGCACTGACGCTGGCCGTCACTCTTGTCATCGATCCCGGCGGGCCCGCCGACGTCGCCACCGTCACGAGCGGTACGCCCTCGTCCGGTCCGGCCTTCAGCGGCATCCCCGAGCGGCCCTCGCCGTCGCCGGAGGACCTCGTCCCCGTCCGCGCGGTCCTGCCCGCGTCCGGGGTGGGGCCGGTGCGCTACGCCTACTACGACTTCTGCCAGGACGCGTGGAAGCCCGGCGAGGACAACGCGCCGGTGGCCGACGAGACGTGCCTGCAGTGGAAGGTGGTCCTGCAGGACGGAACCCGGTACAGGGTCGCCGATGCGCTCAGCGTCTACACCGACCAGACCAAGAAGAACTACATGAACACCGCCGCCCCGCTGGCGATCTCCCGCGACGGACGCCGCATCGCCTACTACGTCCCCGAGCGCGAGCGCTTCACCGTCCGCGAGCTCGACACCGGCCAGGTCTGGGAGATCCCGCAGGTCGTCAGGCGCAAGGCCATGGTCGAGGGCGGCGGGCTGATCACCTTCTCGCCGGACGGGCGCCGGCTCGGCCTGAACGTGGTCGGCGTCCCCCGGGTCGTCGTGGACGTGGAGAGCGGGCGGGTCGTCGAGGAGATGCCCAAGGGCTGGTTCTTCCTCTCTCCCACTGACGAGGGCGTACCCATGGTCGTGCAGCACGAGCGCGGCCGGCTCGGCGTGCTCTCGAACGGCAAGGTGACGGTCTTCGCCGAGCCGAAGACCTGGACGCTGACGGGAGCCGTCGGCCCGGACGGCACGACCGTGGCCATGCTGACCGGCCCGACGGCGCGGGGGGAGAACATGACGAACGGCGAACCGTACGACAAGATCGTCACCGTGGACCGGACGAGCGGCCAGGTCAGGTCCGAGGCCAGGCTCGACCCGCCGGGGCAGCTGCGTCCCTACCGGCTCGGGTACTGGCTCAACGAGCGTGAGGTCCTGGCCTTGGGCGGCGCCGAACGCGATCCGAACTCCGGCCGGTCTCCGGATCTGGGCGACACGGTCTACGCCATCGACGTGACCACCGGCAAGATCCGGAAGCTCGGCACCTACCGGCTGCCACCGTGGGGTGGCAGCGTCTCGGCGCCTGGCTTCCCCGGCGGCTGACGAACCAGGACGACAGCACCCGGACCGGACCGGGAGCGGCCGTTGATCAGTTGATCGGCACGACGATCTCGCCCCCGTGGTCACCCGACTCGGCCTCGTCCAGCATGAGCGCGGCCACGGTGGCGCGGGACATCCGGGGCGGCAGCAGCGGGCGCCGCAGGCCGGCGAGCGGTACGAGGCGGCGTCCGGGGCTGAGGGGGCCGTCCTTGAGGTCGGGAGCATGGAACACCGTGGCGCCGGCGTCCAGGGCGATCTGGTCGGCCTCGGCCTTCTCGGCCAGTTCCGCGCCGACTGCCATCCGCATCACCGCCTGGTAGATCAGCCCGCCCGCGCGTTCCGACCGACCCGAGCCCAGGGCGCCGAGCCACACGGTGCGGACGTGTGCCGCGGCGAGCAACCTGGCCCCGGCGACCAGCGCGCCCGGACCGCCCTTGCCGATGCCGATGGCCGAGACGGCCACATCGACGTCGTCCAGGGCGGGGAAGGCCTGAGGCGAGAAGACATCCGCCTGCCGTACGTCGAGCCGCCGCGACGCGGGGACGGTGATCCGCTCCGGGCCGCGGACGAGGGCCACGACCTGGTGCCCCCGCTCAAGTGCCTGGTCGACGAGGAGGCGGCCGACCCGCCCGGACGCGCCGAGTACTGCCATGCGCATGATGATCCGTTCTCTGGCTGAACAGGTGCGAGTGAGCTGGGCGATCCGGACATGTCGCTCATGTCAGCGGTTCGTGGTTCGCCCACACCACCTTGTACGGGTGCCGCGACCGCCAGTACTCGATGACCTCATGCAGGCCGGGCGCGCTGAACGCCTTCGTCAGCGCCTCGGTGCCGGGCAGGGCGATCCGTACGATCGCGGTCGCGACCGGCGCGGCGACGGCCTCCTCTCCGAGGACGGGAACATGGCGCCGGGCCGCGAACGTCTGTGCGAGACCGGTGTCAAGCATGACCTGTTCGATGTCCGAGAGGTATCGGTCGAGCTCGGTGTCAGGTATGGGCTGATCGAAGGAAACGATCATCGTGTGCTCAATCATGTGTCGATTCTCAAGGCCGCAGGACGCCGACGTCCAAGGCCGATTCATTCATCGGCGATAACCTGGAGGCATGGTTGAGCTGGAGACCCGCGAGCTCGAGTACTTCATCGCCGTCGCCGACGAGCTGCACTTCGGCCGAGCCGCCGTCCGGCTCTCGATCGCCCAGCCGGCGCTGTCGAAGGCGATCCGACGCATCGAGACCCGGCTCGGCGTCGCGCTGTTCATCCGTTCCAGCCGGCACGTCGAGCTCACCCCGGCCGGGGAGGCGTTGCGGGAACACGGGCGGCATGCCCTCAACGCGGTGAGTGTCGCCGTCCAGCGCGCCCGGCGCGCCGCCGACGCCCAGGCCCGCCTGCGGCTCGTGCTCAAGCCCGGCGGCGACGCCGGCCTGCTGTCCGGAATTCTGGCCGAGTACGCCCGGCAGCCCGCCGCCCGCCAGGTGGACATCCTGTTCAGCGGCCCCGCCGACCGCTCCGACTTCCTGCGCGACGGGCGAGCCGACGTCGGCCTGCTCTACGTACCGTTCGACGACCTCGACGGACTGGCCCACGAGACGCTGCACACCGAGGACCGCGTCGTCGTCGTCCCGGTCGGGCACCGGCTGGCCGGGCGCGCTTCGGTGCGCATGTCCGATCTGCGCGGTGAGACACTGCCGCGCTGGAAGGGAGTGCCGGGCGGCGACGGCACCGGTCCCGAGGTCGCCGACGTCGTCCAGCTGCTTCACATGATCACGGTGAGCCGGATGATCGGAGTGCTGCCCCGCTCTCTGGTCGAACCGGCTCCGCCCGGCCTGGTGCGCATCCCGGTTGCCGACGCGCCTCCCAGCCGCCTCGTACTCGCCTGGAACGAGCAGGACCGCCGGCCACTGGTCGCCTCGTTCGTGTCCGCCGCGCTCGCCCGTACGTGCGGATCGTCTTGCTGATCCAGTTCGCGTGTGCGGGCACACGGGTGTGGAGTGCGAGGTCCTCCAGGCCGAGGACTGCTTCCGGGGCATCCTGCGAACCCACGGCCGGCACCCGGCACAGCCGGAATGGTGACTGCCCTTGCTCTCCTTGCTCCCTTTGCGATCAGGCCGCATCTCTCGCAGGTGGGGGATTCTCTGAGAGCCTGCAAACAGAGGGATTTGGTGTCGAGATTCGCGGATCGCCAGACGTTCAGGGCTGCCCGATCGATCCTGGCGAGGCGATCGCGGGTGTCATTCGGTGGTCACCCGGACTCCGAGCGTGGTTGGAGTGGCGCCGAGGAGCGCCTCCTGGACGCGCCGGGAGCGGAGCAGGTGACGGATACGGTGCACGCTCAGGGCGGTCAAGCCCAGTCCGGTCATGCTGAAGGCCACGGCGATCATCGCCGGCCTCAAGGCGACCGGCAGCGCTTGGCCCGGCGAGCCGGCCGGGACGAATTGTGGGAGGGCGGCCAGAAAGAACAGAGTGGCTTTCGGGCTCGTCAGATTGGTCAGGAGCCCCCGCAGAAAAGGGGTGCCGCGCCGTTCGGGCTCGGAGAGGGTCAGTTCGACGGCACCGTGCGCGGGGCCGATGCGCCAGGCCTCCCACAGCGAGCGGATGCCGAGGCCGACCAGCGCCACCGCGCCGGTGAACTTGACGAGCGCGAACGGTGCCTCGACGCAGCGACACACTCGGGCGATGCGGTCAGGGGCCAATCCAGCGGACCAGGCGGTCCGGTGGTAGACGTCCTGAGGGGATCGCGGATCTGCCGCTGGGTGTGGGTGCGGGGTAACCGAGCGAGATGGCGGTCCGGACCTTCCACGGAGCCTCGACATCGACTAACCGTCCGGCCTGCTCGGCCTTGGACGCGGGAAAGAACGAGGCTGGACAACTTCCCAGACCAAGGCCATGCGCGGCAAGCATGAGGCTCTGGGCGGCCCGGCCCGCGTCGAACTCCGCGTCCTCACCCCCCGTTGAGTGGTCCACCGCGAGCAGAACGACTACGGGAGCGGTGGCTAGGTGAGCCGCGTAGCTTCCCAGCAGGCTCAACTTCTCCCGCAGGTCACGGTCCCTGACGACAACGAATCTCCATGGCTGACGGTTGCGCGCCGACCCCGTCCAGCGAGCCGCTTCCAGCGCTCGCACGATCTCGTGCGTCGGCACTGGCGTGTCGGCGAACCACCGTGTGGCCCGCAGTGAAGACACCTCTGCCCGCAACGGCTCATCCGTGTGCCCCAAGCCCGTCTCTCCTAACCCTCATGTTGCTCTGCGCCCCATCATCTCGAAGGCTTGGGAGCTTCACTCCTGCTACCCACACATCGACGCCCTCGACCGGCATCTCCATGAAACCGGTGAACGTTTGTGGTCACCGCACGAGCGGTCTCCTGACTCGAACCTCGATACCAAGTCCCTTTGTCAGCAGGCTCTCAGACAACACTCAGTTACCGGGAGCCCGCTCCTGCTTACGGGTCAAGTACCCACTCATGACCACACCCCGACGCTCTCCCAGACCCTCCCTGGGGAACACCAAAGCCCTTCGTCAGCAGGCTTTGAGAGGAGGTGGCCGTGCCTAACCGAGCCGGTCCAAAGCCCGCCCGACCGCTCGCATGAACGTACCGGGCGGATTTCTCGGCCCCTCGTCCTTGAGTAGGAAGACCCACAGCAACGCGAACAGCCTGCGGCATTCCAACAGCCTGAGTTCCTCAGCGGAATCGAGTTCGAAACTCACCTCTTTTTCCCCTCGCACCCAGCACGACACGTGCTCGGCCATCTCCGCGACCTCGGTCGCCCGATCGCTGCGCCCTGACTCCTCGAAATCGACAATCCTGACGCGCGCGCCGTCCCACAGGAAGTTCGCCGTGTTGCCATCACTGGCCCCGAACACCGGCCGAACCCCACGCTCGCCCGGCTCCCACCCGGACAGCCACCGCGCGCCCTCTCTGACGGCCTGGTCCGCGAGCTCGTTCTTCGGCTGCCACCGCCCGGCCCACACGAGCAACTGATCTCTGAGCCGCTCCACCGGCCACAACCGCTCCGGTACCCGGTCGAGTACCTGGCGGGGCACTGCACTGTGCAGTCGGTCCACCGCCTCCACCAGTTCTATCTCCGGCACGGCAGACAGCAGAAGGAGTGGAGTGCCCTCGATGCGCGACATCACCACCAGATCGGTCCCGTACTCCACGGGTGAGGGCGCGAGCCCAGGCGCGTGCTCCGCCAGCAGTTGCAGCGCCCGCCATTCCCGCTCGGCGCCGTCGGGCTTGCCGTCGATGAAGCGTTTGCGTACCAGGTCGCCGTCGACCTGCACATCGTGGGTATGCATGAACGGATATTGAACCAGCCGCAAGGGGACGGCGCGGTCTAAGCCGAGTATCGCCGTGGGAAAGGGACGGACGGTTCTGGAGTATGACAAGGAAGGCCGCAGTTTGACGGTCGGGTGTTCGTGACGGCGTGTCGGCTACGCCCGCTGCAGCACCGACGAACAGGACGTCACCATCCACACCGAGCAGCTGCTCGAACTCGGTGTCCCCGCCGACCGCGGCTTCTCACGGTGACGAAGTTCGACCGGTTCGCCCACACCATGGCCGAGGCCAACGACATCCTCACCGGGCTGCCCGGCCCGCGATGTCCTGTTCGGCCTGGACGCGTCCGTCTATGACCGGGAAGACCCGTTCCTGGCTTTGGGCGCCCGGTCGAGGCCGATCTCGGACACCTGCGCACCCGGGAAGGCATGGCCCTGGCCAAGAAGAATGGCAAGCCCAAGGGCAAGCAACCCAAACTGCCAGATCCCGCCGACGCTCCATCCGCCGCCGCTACGCCGGAGGCGAAGTCTCCCTGGCGGACCTGGCCGTGTCGGGCGGCCCTTCGGGTACGGCGTGACCTTGTGGGGCTTGATCGGCGGTCAGGTCAGGTTGCCCAGCCTCCTTGCTCGGCGGCTGCCGGCGTGTGGGCAGGGGGTCGCTGAGTCCGCCGGCGGTTTCCCGTGGTGCGGACCATCCGCGGCCCTCCTGAAGAGGAGGGCCGCGGACTCTCATGCCTATCTCACCCAGAGCTCGTAGCTACCGTCCCCGTCTCCGTCACAGTGGTAGTCGGCGTAGCCGTCCCAGAAGACGGCTACGATTCCGGCTGCCTGACAGGTGACCAGGTTGTCGTAGGTTCCGTAGTACCGCCAGCTGAGGATGCCCGCCTCGCTGGACGGCGCGGTCGCGGTCACGGTGGCGTTCGAGGACGCTGCCATGGCCGGCGGCGCTGCCAGCAGGAGCGTGCTTGCCGCGCCCACCAGCACCATGATCTTCTTGATGCTCATCGTGATCCTCCTAGTGGATCTCGGCGTAGTAGCTGGTGATGGGGGACCAGCCGCAGCCCAGAGCGAGCTCTGCTCGGCCGTTGTCGATGATGTTGGTCTGGGCGTCCCGCCACCAGGCCCACGCGCACTGCACGTGCAGGTCGGCGATGCCGGGTCCGGTGCAGAAGACGTGCACCCTGTTGTCGGAGCCGATGTAGGGGGCTTCGCAGGATCCCGACAGGGAGCCGGCTGCGCTCGCGGTGGAGACGGCGGAGGCGGAAGCTGTGGCCGACCCTCCGTACAGGGAGAGTCCGACGCTGCCCACCAGGGCGAGGGTGGCGAGAAGTCTGTTCATGATCTGAGCCCTTTCTGCGTGTTCTACACGGGATGGAAGCTCCATCCGTGGTGAGTGCTCCCGCCCTCGAGCTCAGCTGTGCAATTGTTGATCACGGCTGCTCTCTCAGAAGCGGGATGAGTGGACGCCCTGATGTTGATCCGGCCGTGTTCCGAAGTCTGTCGTGCAAGCCGTCGGCCAATTGCTCGACATTCAATGCACGACTGCTCGTTTGAAGTAGGTGTCGTTTGACGCAACGCCTGCCAGTGAGGCGGCCAGACGCCCGCGCTCGGCGTTGGTCGGGCTGTGCTCGCCGAGGTAGTGGGTGAGCAACCCCAAGAGCGTTGAGTCACCACCGCCGGCGCACCTTCGGTGACAGAAGCGAACTGCTGCACAGCCCACTTCCACCACCGAGAGCCCGGCTCCCCGTCAGAGTGGGGGACCAAAGGCGATTAGGCCATCTTAGATAGATCTATGACTACGTAGCCGTTGATTCTGGATGATCCGGATCGCAGCATTGCTCGGTTTTGGAATCCAACTGCACTTAAGGGGGTGAAGTTGACTTGTGGGGTCGATTGACAGGGCTACTTGCTCCCATTTCGGGGATGTCATCTGAATAAAATTCGGCCCTGTTCCTCTGTCTCGCCATCCTCGCTGCAGCAAAGGATTGTGTGCAACTTTCAGTGCCTCGTCGGAGGTCGCCGCGCCGACATCTAGCAATACGATGTCCACGACTTGAACTGTACCGTCATATGTGAGTTCGGCATTGACCTGTGCCCGGCGTCTCGCCGATTTCACGAACTTGATCGATGGCGGCCGTTTCCATCTCTGACCGGTTGGGAAACCACCGAGTTCCACATCCTGAAGGGGTGAACAGTGTGGACAACGCCAGCGATGTGCACTTGAGGACATTGATCATCGTCCTTGGGTGAACCGTCTTGTCGAGATTCACGCTATGGCTCCCATGTCTGAATCAACAACCGCCATTGTGATGTAGAGCCAGTGTTCTTTGGCGGCGGACTTCATCAGTCCCTCGCGTCCGCGGTCATGCAAGTGCGAAGGCCGAGATGCGTACGGATCCAACTATTCGGGGTGAACCGGCGCAGAGGGTGTAGGAGGGCTGCGGGTCCAACAGGCGGTCCCGCAGCCGGTGCATGCCGATCCGCTCGCGCAGCATCCCGCCCATCTCATCGTCTGGCATCGGCAGGATGGTCTCCACCACCGGCTGCCAGGCCTCGAGCAGTCCTCGTCTGTCTCGGACTGCCGACAGACGTGATCTACATTGTAAAGGCGCTGGTTTGGTGAACATTGAACACTCATCAAACAATTAGCGGAACGGGCTTCGCCCGTACTCGCTCACCAAAGAGAGCAATCACCTCAGGGGTGCAAGGAGAGCCTCGTGCAGCGGATGCAAGAAACGGTTCCCCCCGGAGCGGCATGAGCCGCTAGCGGCACGTTGGGCTTCAGAGGTGACCCTGGCGTGTGCGGCGAGTGTGGTGTTGATGGGCCGATCGTGGTGCGGGAGTGTCGATCGATCTGGGCAGGTTCTGGAGGGATGGGTGTCCTGCTATGCCGCCGTGATCGTGTCGGACGGGGTGATCGGGCCTGCGGGCCGGGTGGTGGCTGCGGAGTTGGGGTTGGGGTCGGAGGCCGGATGGCCGGCGCCGAGCACGTACGGCAGGGTGCGGGAGGCGTTGCCCAGGCCGAGGCGTCCGGCGATGACGCTGTCGTGGAAGGTGTCGGTCTGCCGCGGGCCCGGGCCGAGGGCGGGTGTAGGCAGCGGGCTGGTCTATGTGTTCGTTTCGGGTGGTTCGGTTGGCTTGTGGTGTGGGGGTTGGCTTGGTGTCGCCCGCGGCCGGTCGGATCGTTGCAAGGGCTGGATGGAGATCCTGGCGAGGGGTGTGACCAGGCTGCCGGATCCGCCTGTTGCTGGTGGGGTTGTGTCCGGGGTGGCGGTGGGCGGTTCCTGTGCCGCAGAGGGCGGTGGGCTCACCGCCTCGCTCCGCTGCCCGTGCCGTGGTTGCTGCGGCCTTTTGTTCCTTGGCGGTACCTGGTCTTCCTTGGGAAGGGCCGCGGTCTGCCGGAGAGGGGGGAGATCCGCCTCTCCAGGGCCCGGCGGGGGAGCCACTGCTAGACCTTGATGCAACCGACTGCTTGCCATATTATAGCAACCAATTGGTTGCTATTCGCTGGAGGCTGTGATGGCATTCCCCGACTGGATCGAGCGGAGCGTGGAGCTCACGAGCCCTCCTGAGCAGGTGCGGGTCGCGCTCACCACATCCGAAGGCCGGTCGTCCCAGCTCGAGGAAAGGGTGGCAATCGACCTGCGACTCGGCGGAGTTGCCCAGATGACAGTCAGGAGCGGGCTCGCTGTTGACATGCGGGTCGAACGGGCCGGGGGAGCCGGTGGTGTACGGGTTCCCCTGGCGGCTACCCGATCTTGCCGACCTTGACGGGCCTGCCCCTGTTCCGCGCCACAACAACCAGCATTCGAACTGAAGGACCTGCCCATGACAAGCACTGCGGACTACCAGACGACCGTACGGGTGAAAGCCTCTCCTGACGTCCTCTTCGAGGCGCTCACCACCATCACGGGGCTCGCGGCATGGTGGAACCCGGCGACCGGATCAGGAGCGACCGGCGGCGAGCTCCAGTTCCTCATGAACGCCCCCGAGCCACTCGTGATCCGCGTCGAGGAGGCGACCCGGCCGACGTCGGTGCGATGGACCGTCATCGACTGCCCCTTCCTGCCCGACTGGGTCGGCACCAGGCCCACGTTCACCATCACCCCGGTCGACGGCGACACATCTGAGCTCGTCTTCCGCCATCGAGGTCTGAGTGAGGACCTGGAGTGCTTCGGCATGTGCAGCCGCAGCTGGCAGCACTACATGACGAGTCTGCGCGACTACCTGGAGGTTGGCGGTGGAAGCCCGTTCGGAAGCCCCGCAGACGACGCCCGCCGACAAGCACAGGCAACCGGTACGCCCATCCATTAGGGGGCTCTCGCCGCGGCGCCACCTCGGCCGGTGTTCGAGCTCCTCATCTGAGGTTCTCTCTGTGGTCGGGATCTGGATCAGGCTCCGTGAAGCAGTGACGGATGGTGATCGTGCGCGGCTTGCGCATGGTCGTTGATCGCGATTCCGCGACTCGACGTACGCGAAGACGGCCGCATCGCCGTGATCCAGTTCATCCCAGAACTGATCACCACGAGCAGCCGCGCGGCCATTGTGCGGCATCCCCGGACAAGGGTGTCCTGATCATCTGCGCTGGTCAGGTCATGAACTCATCGGGGGGAGCAAACGGATGGACGATATGACCTGTGGCGAGTACGGACCGTGCCTGGACCGGGGTCCTGGTCATAAGGCGCTGGTCAGCGGGGCTCGTCCCTGGTAGTCCAGCCGTGTTTGGCGATGAGTGTGGACAGTGCATTGCGGAGTTGGTGGATGTGTTCTTGTGCGTCGGGGCCCTGGATGCCGGGTGACTGAGCCCGCTCGGAAGAGGCGAGCCGAAACCGCATCGCAGGACTGACCCAGCAATGACGATGGGCGCGGCCTGGTGGCCGCGCCCATCGTTGGGCTCCCGTGGCAATCAAGTGTCGTCCGACATGACTACGCCTCGTCGCGTCGAGCAATGGACCGCATCATTCTGCGTCGTGTCTGTTCCCCTACGGCCGGTCCCCCGGCCTATCGACAACCTGGCTCTCCATGTTCGCGGTCCACACCGTCGGCGTGCCTGCCCTGACCATCATCTTGCTGATTGGGAACGTGCGATCGGCGACGGTCTCGCCATACGTCCCCAAGAACCGGTAGTCCTGCGCGCTCACAATGATCTCGGAGCGCTCCCAGGCTCCCGTGTAGCCGAACGCGACCCCGCGACGGCCTGCCGCGTCGATCGCGTCCTGCTTGACCGAAACCCCCTGGATCATGGGCAGCGCGCGGAACAACGCGGCCCGCACGTCGGCGACCAATGGCTGCTCGCCCAGCAACTGGGAGATCGTCCGGAAGATCCGCTCCTGCCTGGTCGCGTCGTCGAACTCTGTCACCGGGGTCGCATCGACGCTCGCCCCGATCCTGGCGATCATTTCCTCGGGGGTGACCGGCGCCCTGGCCAGGTCCGCGCCCGTGACGCCGGGGCCGAACTCGTTCGTGACGAGCTTGCCCCGTCCGTTGTCCAACGCGATCTGCTTGCCGTCCAAGCTGTGCCACGTCTCAAGAGTCATGCGCTTGTCGCGATCCACCTCGGGCTCCGGCTCCTTGCGGAGCGGAGCGATCGTCTGCTTCACGTACAGCCAGCGGCCCGGCGACGGCGTGATCTCGTACGGGTCGGTCTCGGCGCTCCTGGCCGCCTTGTCGCCGAGATCCCGAACGCTGGCGACCGGGGTGGTGGCAGGTTGTTCATCGCCGCGCACCACGAGGACGCCCGCGCCGACGGCCAGCGCGACCGACGCAGCCAGCGCCAGACGCCAGGCCAGGCGCGGCCTGCGCCGCCTCGGCGGGGTCATCAGCGGGGGCATCGGCGACATGGGGACCGGCTCACGGATGGCCTGCAGCAACTGGGTGCGCGCCGCCTCCTTCGCCTCACCGGTGATCGCCGGGGTGGCCTCGAGGAACCGTCCGAAGTCATCCATCATGCATCCTCTCTCGTGTGATGGCCGGTGCCGAGGGTGGCCCGCGCTTGTTTGCGGGCCCGGTGCAAGCGCGAGCGCACGGTCCCGATCGGGATGTCGAGCGCCTGCGCCACCTCGTCGTAGGCCAGTTCTCCCAACGCCACCAGCAGCAGCACGTCGCGATCACCGCTGGCCAGGCCCGTCAGCGCCCCCGCTAGCCGGCGGTCCTCGGCCTGCGCGGCCACGCGCTCGATCACCGCGTCAGCCATCGACTCAGGCGGCGGCTCCACGCCGGTGCGCGCCAGCGCCCGCAGGAACCGCTCCTCGCCACGTCGCTGCCTGGCGATGAGGTTGGTCGCGATGCCGTACAGCCACGGCCTGGCCAGCGGCTGCGCGTGATCGTAGGAGGCGCGGGAGCGGAAGGCGGTCAGGAACGTCTCCGCCACAATGTCGTCGGCGGCCTGCACGCCCAACCGCCGCGCGGCATAGCGGTGGATCTGCTCGACATACCGGTCGAACACGCCGGCGAACTGCTCCGGGTCGTCGATTGACCGGCGGATGAGCTCGGCGTCGTCCGCCTCGACCATCTCCTCCGGTGGGGTTCGTGTCATGCCTGCTGTTTCCCGATGGGACGAATCGAGTTCTCGACAGCCATGCGCCCGGTGCGTGAACCCGTCCAGGACCTGCGGGCAACAACAGGCCAGCCAATCTTCCCGTGCCCGAGAGGCCCACGATGAACTTACGCAACGCGCTCATGGCCGTCCTGCTGGCGGGAGCGGCCGCTACCATCCCCACACCCTCATCGGCCGCGCCCGTCGGCACCGGCACGTCGAGCAGTGTGACATTGATCACCGGCGACCGGGTGATGGTCGCCGGCAACGGTTTCCGCGTCGTCCCCGGTCCTGGCCGGCGGGTGGACTTCACCAGCCAGATGCGCCAAGGGCATCTGTACGTGATTCCGTCCGACGCCCGCCCGTTGGTGGTCGGAGGCGCGCTCGACCGGCGGTTGTTCGACGTCACCCAGCTGCTGGCCTGGCGCTATGACGATGCCCGCAGATCCGACATCCCTCTGATCGCCCAGTCGGCGCAGATTCCCGCGGCCGCCCGCCAGGCCCGGCGGCTTGCCGGCGCCGGCATGACCACGCTGCGTGTGCCGAAGGAAAGCGCGGGCCAGACGTGGAAGGACCTGACCAGCGGCGCCCGCGCCCTCGGCACCGGGAACACGAAACTCTGGCTGGACGGCCGCCGCTCCTTCGACCTCGATCAGAGCGTCAAGCAGATCGGAGCGACCACGGCCTGGGAGCTCGGCCTGACCGGCAAGGGCGTCACCGTGGCCGTACTCGACTCCGGCTACGACCCCGACCATCCAGATCTGAAGGGGACAGTGGCCTACGAACGCAACTTCAGTGAGGACCCTGACATCCGCGACACCCTCGGCCATGGCACCCACGTCGCCTCGACCGTCGCCGGAGCCGGAGAGAAATACCGGGGCGTCGCGCCCGACGCCAAGCTGGCCATCGGCAAGGTCGGCGGTGCCGACGGTATCGCCGACTCTGCCGTCCTGGCGGGCATGGAATGGGCCGCCCTCGAAGTCAAGGCCAAGATCGTCAACATGAGTCTCGGCGGGCCCGACACGCTGGAGCTCGACCCCCTGGAAGAGGCCGTAAATTCCCTGTCGGAGCGGACGGGCACGCTGTTCGTCATCTCCGCCGGCAACAGTGGCCGGCCCGGCACAATTTCGAGCCCCGGCAGCGCCGACGCCGCTCTCACCGTCGGCGCGGTCGACAGGTCGGACCGGATCGCCGACTTCTCCAGCTGGGGACCGCGGCAGGGCGATCATGCGATCAAGCCGGACATCACCGCGCCGGGCGTGGACATCGTCGCCGCGGCACCCGGTGGCGGCTACCAGACGCTCAGCGGCACCTCGATGGCCGCGCCCCATGTGACGGGATCCGCCGCGATCCTGGCCCAGAAGCACCCCGAATGGACCGGCCGGCAGCTCAAGGCGGCGCTCATCGGCAGCGCCGCGCCCTCGGCCGGCGCGACGCCGTACCAGCAAGGCACCGGCCGGGTGGACGTAGCCGCGCCGTCGACCAGCAGATAGTGGCCCTACCGGGCGATCTGTGGGCCACCTTCCCCTGGAACGGCCCGGATGAGCGGCTGGCCACCAGAACACTCACCTACGCCAACACCGCAGACACCCCGGCCATCATCGACCTGGCCGCCGAAGGGGAGACGCTGAAGCTGTCCACCCAACGGCTGGAAGTGCCCGCGAAAGGCGAGGCATCGCTCACCCTCACCATCGATGCCCGCCAGAAAGCGCCGGGCGACTACCCCGGCATCATCACCGCCAGGTCCGGCCAGAGCGTGATCCGCACGTCGGCCGGCGCGTACGTCGAGCCGGAGTCGTACAACCTCACCGTGAGCGTCATCGGCAGGGACGGCAACCCCGCCCATCCGTACGTCGAGCTGTACGACCCGAAGACCGGCGTCGTCCACGAACTCGCCGTCCAGGACGGCATCGGCAAGGCCCGCTTGCCCGTGGGTGAGTGGGATGTCTACGCCAACTTCAGCGAGCGGGCGTACGGCAAGACCTTCGCGCACACCGCGGTGCGCATCGCCGATCGCGACCAGCAGGTGGTCGTGGACGCACGCAAGGGCAATCCGGTACGGGTCACGCTGGACGATCCGAGCGCGGCCCCCGGACGCGGCCACTTGCTGAGCCTGGCACACGGCGCCTGGGGTATCGCGAACTGGTCGAGCGAGGACCCCAACACCAGGCTCTTCATCGTCCCTTCACGCCAGGAGGGCCTGCGCTACCTGCTGCGGACCATCTGGTTCAGCAAGGACGTCGTGCCGAGCCCGTACCTGTACGACCTCGCCGACCACCGCGCCGGCGGCCTACCCGAAGATCCCACCTACGCCGCCAGGCGCAAGGACCTCGCCACGGTGAGCGCGACCTTCCGCGCGTCCGCCATGGCGGCCACCGGCCTGCCCCTCAGCGGCCCACGCTTCCGCGACGACTGGCCGGTGCCCCTGGCCTCGCCACGCCAGGACTTGGACCTGCCCGGTACGCTCACCTACTACCGCACGCCCGGCCTGATCTGGGAAAGCATGCTCGAACTCGGCACGTATATGCTCGCCGACGATGGCCAAGCCATGAAGCCCGGACAGCATACCCGGCAAACCTGGAACGCCGCGGTGACCGGTCCCGCGACAGCCGGGATTCGCGGCAGCCGTACCGGGGATACGCTGACCTTCTCCACCGCCGGGCTGTTCACCGACCCCGTCCCTGGCAGGGTCGGAGCGGACAGCGCGGCCACGGGCACCGCCACCCTCAGCCGGAACGGGCACGTGCTCACCGAGACACCCCTCGCCGGCTGTGCGCTCGACCAGTGGGAAACCTGCCGCCTCCAAGCCGCGCTGCCGGCGGAATCGAGCCTCTACACGTTGCGGGCGTCCCTGCGCAGGCAAGCGCCCTACTCCGCGCTGTCCACGGCGGTGGAAAGCGTGTGGACCTTCCGGTCAGCGCGCACGGAAGCGGAGCGGCCGCTACCACTGATGGCGGTGCGCTACGCGCCCCGCGGACTCGACGACCTCAACCGCGCCAGACCCGGCTCACTGACCGAACTGCCCATCAGGGTCGAGGGCACTCCCTCCACGCTCAAGCTGGAGCTCTCCTCCGACGACGGCACGAGCTGGCGTACCATCCCGGCCCAGCGCACCGCCACGGGATGGACCGCCACGATATCGAACCCGCGCACGCCCGGGTTCGTCTCGCTGAGGGCTACTGCCCACGGCACGTCCGGCACCACCCTGGCCCAGACGATCACCCGAGCTTACGCCGTCGGCCCGGGCTGACCTCGCAGGCCCGGCTCGTCCGCACCAAGACCCCTCGCTTGAACATGCTGGGCGAAAACGATCCTGACCGGGGGTGGACTGGATCTTTCTCCGGATCTCCGACGTGGAGAAGCAGCGGATCGGCAGGGGCCGGGCGTTCATAGATCATGGACAGTGAAATCCTGCGGCCGGCGGAGCCGGCACCGAAAGTATCCGCTCCGCCAGCCGCATCCCTGATGCTGACCTGGTCGCCTTCTTTCGCCTGCATCGGCTCAGTCTTGTGCGGTTCGCGGTGCTGCTCGTCGGCGATCACAAGACGGCCGAAGACGTGGTGCAGGACGTGTTCACTCGGCTTCATGGCAAGTGGGCGGCCGGGAGTCACGACGATCGCTCATGTCAGGAACGCGCGTGCTCAACGGTTCCCGGCCGATCTTTCCCCACCGTGCGGAAGCCCACGTCGTCCTTGCTTTGGGTGGCCCGCATAGACAGCCCCGCTCGAAAATCACGGCGGATCGCCGCGTACAACGCGACCTTGGACTCGGGCTGCGCCAGTGTTCGCCGGACAGAGCTTTGTCGGGCCGTGCTCCAGTGTGGTCTTCCGCTCGTCCACCATGGCGATCCCGCCAGGGTGGTCAGTGAGGAATGGGAGCATGGCGACGTCCCGGACCAGATCGCCATCCGGCAGTTTCCCGCTGTCGAGGGCCGTCACCCCTCGGACTTGATGCCCAGCGACCGGACGAGCTGGGTCAGTTCTTCTTGGAAGAGCTTGCCGGGGCTGATCGTCTGGGTCTGCAGGTGTCCGTAGATCTCCAGTGACACCAGGCCGTGCAGGTGGCCCCAAATGCGCAGTGCGAGTGCCACGCCGGCCGGCGGCAGGTCGGGGAATGCCGGGCGAACCTTACTGAGAAGCCCGCCGTCGAAGTCGGGCCACTGGAAGTCGCTGTCCGCGTAAAGGTGCTCGGCGTGCGGCCAGGCGGCGTCCGCGAGGGCGGCGATGCCTGTGCAGACGCGGTGCGCAGCGTCCGGGGCGGCGCCGCCCTCGGGGGCTTGGTAGCCGGGCACGGGGTCGCCATAGATGAGGCGAAATCCCTCGGGATTGGCCAGAGCCCAGTCCCGGAAGGCTCGCGCCCACGTCTGGATCCGATGGGCCGGATCCGCAGCAGGGGCGTTGGCCCATGCGGTGTCCACCGCGTCGGCCAGCGCCGTGTACACCTCGTTGATCAGCGTGGTGACCAGGTCGTCGCGGGTGGCGAAGTAGCCGTAGATGGCGTTGGCGGTCATGCCCATCTCGCGGGCGATGGCCCGCAGCGTTATCGCGTCGGGTCCGCCCGAGGCCATCAGCCTGAGCGAGACCTGCTTGATCTCCGCTGTCGTCTCGGCCCGCAGCCGTTCTCGGCGTCCTCCCGTGCTTCCCACAGCCGACACTCTACAGCGTCACTAGGCTGTGTCGCGTATCTAAACTTCGCGGCGTATAGTTTCTGCGCGCCACACAAGTCAGAAGGAGAGACCTCATGCACATCGGGATCATCGGAGCCACGGGTGGTATCGGAAGCCGCGTGGTCACCGAAGCCCTCCACCGGGGGCATCACGTCACAGCGCTCACCCGCGACGCCGGCCGGATCAGTGAAGAGCGAGATAACATCGTCTGGAAGAGCGTTGACGTCCTCGACGCCGAAAGCATCGCCGCGGTACTGCCCGGACTGGACGTCCTGATCAGCGGATACCAGCCCGGCAACGCTGCCAATGACTTCGCCGACACCGTGTCGCGTTCAATCGCTGACCCCACGGTCTACGCCACCGCCGCCCGAGCACTGCTCAAGGCGCTGGAGAGCCACCTCCGGACCCGGTTGATCGTGATCGGCGGCGCTGGCAGCCTGGAGATCGAGCCTGGCCTCGTACGAGCCGACTCCGACGAACTTCTGCACGAGAGCCTCGACCAGCTGGGGCTGCCGGGAGGGTACGCCGCCGCCGTACGCGGACATAGGGACGCCCTGAACGTCCTGCGCACCTCCAACCGGCTCTGGACCTACTTCAGCCCGGCCGAGGAGATCGCCCCCGGCCGGCGCACCGGCCGGTTCCGGATCGGCGGCGACCAGGCGGTCCTCGACGCCGACGGACGCAGCCGCATCTCCTCGGAGGATGCCGCCGTCGCCCTCATCGACGAGGTGGAACTCCCTCGCTTCGTCCAGCGACGCTTCACCATCGGCTACTGAACCGGCCGAGAGCCGCCGCCCCATCCCTCAAGCAGCAGCAGACACAGAGGAGATCACGTCATGAGCGAGCCCATCGACGACATCGTCCACACCTATTTCGCCGCATGGAACGACCTGGATCGCGACCACCGCAACGCCACAATCGAGGCGATCTTTACGGAGAACGCCACAGTCATCGATCCCGACTGGACAGCCGAAGGCCGCAACAACATCGCAGCCGCCATAGGCGACGCACGTGAGGAGAAACTCGGCAACCTTGTGCTCGCAGCGACCAAGGTGATCAGTACTCACCATGATCTGGCCCTGTTCTCCTGGCACCTCATCCAGCCTGACGCCTCCGCCACTCCTCTGGCCACCGGTTACGGAGTCGTGCGCATGGAGGAAGGAAGGATCAACCGTGCCTACAACTTCTTCGGCTGAGTGCCGCCGACGCTAGTCTGCTGGCCCACGACAGTTCGATCATGGCGTCCAACATCCGGGGCCGCCCACTGGGGCGGCCCCGCTCGCGGGCCGCCTGTCCCTTCAGCGGCTTCTCGTGGACACCGCGCCCGCCGCCATGAGGAACGCATGTCAGCCGAGCCCGCCAGGGTGTGCGCCAGCTCCAGCCGGTGCAACTCCGGCCCGCTCGGCCTCGGACGCCAGCTCGGCGGCGGTGAACGAGCGTTTCAGCAAACCGATGGCCACCAGGGCCGCGGCCAGCTTCGCCGGATCCGCCATCGTGACCAGGTCCTCCCGCTGCTCACCCATCCGCCTCATTCCTCCTCATCGGTGGCGGCCGGATCACGCAGCTCGCGTAGGCGGCCGCCCCAGCGCCGCTTGTCCCGCGCTTCTTCCAGGGCGGCGGCGTCCAGGAAGAAGAACCTCTCCAGCTCTTCCGGCGTCGGGCCCGCCACAAACCGGCCATACCGGTCAACCTGTGCGGCGGACAGATACTCCTGTGCCACAACGCGTCACGCTGCGCGCCTGGCGTCACTACCCGCTGGTACACCCGAATCGAGACCGATTCACCCGCGCCGCGCCCGTACGCGATCGCGTCATCGGAGGCTTAACGGGAATTTCCGGCCGGATATGACCACGACCCGGGCCAGATCACTCCGCTGCTGGCCGGCCACTTCTGCCCTCCGCTCGCCGGGTAGTCCTGGTGCAGCAATGCACCGGGGCTACCCGGCGAGAAGGACGCCGTCTCGGGATACTGGAGGAAGCGGTGGGCAATCTGACCGGGGCCCAGCACTGATACCGCGAGGCGATCGCCTCTTCATTGGTCCAGGTCACTTTTCCTTGATCGCTGCCTCGACCAGGGCTCGTGCGGCCCAGATGACCGTTTCCTGTTCGGCCTGGGGGTCGAGGCCGCGGACATCGCGCAGGGCGATCTGTGCTTCCCAGCCGACCACGATGGTCAAGGCCGAGACCAGGCGTTGGAAGGACTCTTCGCTGAGGGTGCCATGGAGCGGTTGGCAGGCCTGCTCGAGCCATTCGATCCGTGCCTGGACCAGACGGCAAACAGACCGCGGCAACCGAGCGGTGGCCGAGTCCGGGTGACACCCCGACGCTGCCCGGCAGAATCGGCCCGGAAATTGTCGACCGGAGTTGTCGTATCCGGGCCGCGTCGTTCGTAGCCAGGGTGAACGGTCGCCCGCGAGGGCGCTGTCACGACCAGTTGTCACGACCGAGGAAGATGCCGAGCGATGCAGCAGCACCCACAGGCCAAGATCCACCGCATGTTCGAGCTCGTCGAGCCGATCGCCACCGTCACCTTCTCCGAGGTGGTGAACGAGGCGTTCCTGGCCGTCGGCATGCGCAACTACTGGGACGGATACTTCGCGGGCCGGGCCGCACCGCTTGGGCTGGTGCCGGCCGCGGTCGTACACGCGGTCTTCTACAACTTCGCCGACGGCGAGGTGGCACGCCACATCCCCTGGGTGTGGGGAAAGATCACCCCGCAGGAGGCGATCGCCGTGCGTGAAAGGGGCAGCTCCGCAGCCCTGCGGCAGCTGATCGGGGAGCTCGCCGGCTCGCCCGGTCTGGTGCGGGCCGCCGACCTCGCCACCCGGGCAGCGGTCAGCGCGCCGGCCGAGGGCCGGCCACTGTACGCCGGGCTGCGGGCGCTCGACCTGCCCGAGGAGCCGGTGGCCAGGCTCTGGCACGCGGCGACGCTGCTGCGGGAGCACCGCGGGGATGGCCACAACGCCGCCCTTCTCGCCCACGGCATCGGTGGCACCGAGGCCCATGTCCTCATGGCTGTTTCCCTCGGAATGAGGGCGGAGGAGTTCGGCCGGATCCACCACCTGCCCAAGGCGCGGCTGACCGCCGTGGTCGACGGGCTGCGCGGCCGCGGCCTTGTGGACGCCGCCGGCGGGTTCACCGACGCCGGCCGGGATACCAAGCAGCGGATCGAGGCGCTCACCGATGAGCTGGCCGCGCCGGCGTACGACGTGCTCAGTGCGGACGAGCTCGACGAGCTGGTCGCGGAGCTCGAGCCTATCGCCGCCGCGGTGCGGGCCTTCGACAACTGAGCGGGCGCGTCAAGCTGTCGGCCGCGGCCGAAACCGGACACCCTGTGTCGCCTGGCCGACGGCGGCGTCTCGGTCACGGAGCCCGCCCGCACGCCCAGAATCGCGTCGATCGTGTCCTGCTTGACCGGAACCCCTGGATCATGGGCGGCGGGGCTGCTGGCCGACCGCGAGCCGGGGCCGGGGAAACCTGATCGAAGGGGCCGTATGCGGACACTGGCGGCTTCTGTCAGGATGATGCTCCATGCATCCAAATATTTAGATCTATGGAGCGTAAATGTCGAAGGTGCTGATTGTCGGGGCCGGGGCGTTGGGGCAGGTGTTCGGGGCGTGGCTGGCCGCGGCCGGGGCCCAGGTCAGCTATCTCGTGAGGCCGGGCCGGGAGGGCTGGGAGGGGGCGTCGCTGTACCGGCTCCGGTGGGGGCGGGCTCCGGTGAGTGAGCGGATCGTGCCGTACGAGGTGATCAGCGAGCCGCCCCGCGTACGGTGGGACATGGTGTGGCTCTGCGTGGACTCGCCCGCGCTGCGCGGCGAGTGGACGAATGCGCTGCGCGCGGTGACCGGCACGGCCACGGTGGTCACCATCGGGCAGGATTCGGGCGATCTGCGCACCCTTGCCCGTGTTTGGCCGCAGGAGCAGATCGTCCAGGTGACCCCGACGCTGCTCGCCTACCAGGCGCCGCTGGAGCGGGAGGTCCCCGGGCCGGGGGTGGCGTACTGGGTGCCGCCGGGTTCGGCGACGGGCGTCACCGGAGCGCGCGCCCCGCAGGTCGTCGCGGCGCTCCGGGCCGGTGGCGTACGGGCCAGGCGGGTGACGCGGGCCGGCACGGGGGAGCTCACCGCCGCCCGGATGATCCCCTACATCGCCGAGCTGGAGTCCTCCGGCTGGCGGCTGCCCGCGTCGAGCAGGGGGTTGCGGCGTGCCGCTGCGGCCGTCCGGGAGGCCGTCGCCGTGGTCTCCGCCCAGTACGGGCTGCGTGCTTCCCTCGCCGTTCCGTCCTGGGTGGTGGGCCTGGGGTTGCGCGTGCTGCCGTGGCTGCTCCCCTTCGACCTGCGGCGCTACCTGGAGACGCATTTCACGAAGGTGAGCGTGCAGACGCGGATGATGCTGGACGGCTGGATCGCCGAAGGCGCCGCCAGGGCGCTGCCGGTCGGCGGGCTGTCCGCCGTGCGCGACAGGCTGCCCGCATGAGCGGCTCGATCGACGCCCGGGACGTCCTCGCGCTGTTCGCGCGGACCCGGCCGCTGTTCACCGCCCTGGGGGACGAGCGCAGGCAGGAGATCGTCGTCCACCTCCTGGAGTCGGCGGCCCCGCGCAGCGTCGGCGACATCGCCGCGCACCTGGAGCTGTCCCAGCCCGCGACCTCCCACCATCTCAAGATCCTGCGCGACGCGGGTCTGCTGACGGTGCGCCGCAAGGGCACCCTGCGCCTGTACGACCTCAACGCCACGGCCTATCCGGATCTCCTGACCCCGATGCGCGACCTCATCACGTTGATCATCTCTTGCGCGTCCGATCTAGGGGAACAGCCGAACGGCCGGTAGCGCCATGAGCCGTGCGGTACGGCAGGACGAGAAGCTGCGCGGAAGTTCGAGGCTCGTCCGGCGGCGCCGCCGTCACCGATGAGGCCATGCTGTCCACTGTCCTTGGCATCGCGATCCAACGCCGTGAACACGGCGCTACACCAGCCGGGAGATCTGGCGTTATCGCAGGTCAGAAGCGGCTTCGTTGAAGATTTCTGGCTTGCTGCCGGGATCCCTGATCGGCGCCGGGTTCTCGGGGAGCTGCCAGCTGCCGCCGCGGTCCTCCTTGGAGAAGCGCGCGGCGAGGTCGGGAAGGTGCAGGAAGCAGGCCAGCGCGGTGGCGGCCTGGAAGGCGTCGATCGCACGCTGGGTCATCGGCATGCCCAGGCGTAGGAGACGCGGATTCACCTCGCCTTGGATCTTGTCGACGAAGGGCCGCAGCACGCTGTCGTAGTTCGCCAGTGCGGTCGGCAGGTCGCCCGGGTGCCGGTTGATCTCGCCGGCCAGGACGTAGGCGCCCACCAGGCCGCCGGAGACGCCCATGCCGCTGTAGGGGGAGGCGCAGTGGGCGGCGTCGCCGGCCAGGACCACGCGGCCCTTGGACCAGGTGCCGGTTCGGACCTGGACGATCTCCTGGGAGTAGAAGAAGGGGCTCGTTCGCATGCCGTCGATGAAGCGCTCGGTCTGCCAGCCCGCGTCGCGGAACCTGCTCGCCCAGAACTTCTGCTGGTGTTCGACGGGTTCCCGGTGGATCGCCGAGGCTTCCTCGGATTCCTCCCGCATCACGAAGTACACCTGGGTCTCGGTCGGGTTGTGGCTGCGGCGCATGATCTGACGGCCGCCCGGGACCATGTAGGTGTCCCGGATGTTGCTGTCGGACGCGATGCGCGGGACGAACCAGTAGGCCATGTGGATGCCGACCCGCCAGTACGGGTCGCAGCCCGCGGGGAGGATCGCCCACCGGATGCGTGATCCCTGGCCGTCCGCGCCGACCAGGAGGTCGAACTCACCGCAGGACCCGTCGGAGAAGTGTGCGACGACCTTCCGTTCGTCCTGTTCGAAGCCGTCCACGCTCACGCCGAAGACGTACTCGGCGTCGTCCTTCGAGGCGTCGTGCAGAATGCGTACCAGGTCGCCGCGCATGATCTCGTACTCGGAGGTGAGGGTCTGCCGGCCCTGGCCGGAGGTGTTGGCCATGATCGTCGCCTTGGTCCTGCCGCGCGCGTCGACGAAGGCGACGCCCGCCTCGTCCACCAGCTTGCCGCGGACGGCGTCAAGAAGGCCCATCCGTTCGACGGCCTCGATGCCCTGTCCTCGGAGGTCGACCTGTGCCCCGGTGGCCCGCAGGACCGGGAAGCGTTCGACGACGGTCACCCTGTGGCCGCCCCGCGTGAGCCAGAATGCCAGCGCCTGGCCCGCTATCCCGCCGCCGGTGACGAGGACTCGCAGGGGGCGCGCTCCTGATCGGTTGGCCATATCTCATCTCCAAAAATCTATCAGTGAATGATTCCTCTCCAGAGTCATCTATCAGTGATAGATTTGTCAACGTGACCAAGGTGAACCGCGAGATCGTCGTCTCCGAAGCACTCGACCTGCTCGACGAGGTCGGGCTGGACACGGTCAGTACGCGGCGGCTGGCGAAGCGGCTGGGCGTCGAACAGCCCTCCCTCTACTGGTACTTCCGTACCAAGAAGGACCTTCTCGCCGCCATGGCGGAGGCGGCGATGGCACCGCACTCGGCTGCCCGGCTGCCGACGCCCGACGACGACTGGCGCGACTGGTTCCTGGACAACACGCGAAGCTTCCGGCGTACCCTGCTGATGCGCAGGGACGGCGCACGCCTCCACGCGGGCAGCGCCCCCGCCAACGACCTCGACCGGATCCGCCGCAAGATGGACTTCCTGATCAGCTCCGGAGTGCCCGAGCGGGACGCCCAGATGGCGATGCTGGCCGCCGGTCGGTTCACGGTCGGCAGCGTCCTGGAGGAACAGGCGGACGCCGGCTCGGATCGGCCGGCGGACATGCCTGTGATCGACCACGAGTCGGCGTTCGAGGCCGGCCTGACCCTCATCCTGGACGGCCTGGTGCACCGCACCGCAACGCGGAACGTCCAATGAACCCATGCGATCGGGGGAGTGAGGACCGGGTCGTCTTCTAGGAGGACCCCGGGCACCTCCAACCCCTTCATGCCGTACGGGTGTGGCGTGGTCTGCCGCGAGGTCAGCGGCCTGCGGGCTGGGTCAGGCCGCCGTTGACCTCGATCACCTGGCCGGTCATGAACGCGTTGGTCGCGGCCGGCAGCACCGCCTGGGCCACGTCCTCGGCCTGGCCGATCTTGCCGACCGGCAGCGCGGCTCGCGCCGAGGAGGCGGTGGTCAAGGTGACCGAGCCGTTCTCGGCCAGCCAGGCGGGCCGGCGCGCCGAACAGGTAGAACCGTGCCACGGTGGTGCCGCCGCCGGCGGTGGGTCTCCCGTTCGCCTCAATCGGCTCCGAACAGCTTGGCCGCCTCGCGTCCGTGCTGCTGGTTGTCGGTCACGTACGGGCGGATCTGCCGCTCGTAGGCGGCGAAGGCGGTGGCGTGGTCGCCGCCGGACTCCGCCAGCCGCCGGGCGAGGGCGTGCGCACCGACGAGAGCCTGGGAGGTTCCCATGCCGGACGTCGGCGCGGCGCAGTAGCCGGCGTCAGTAAGACGACCCTCTACAAGTGGTGGCCTTCGCGCGGCGCGCTGGCGCTGGACGGCTACTTCCACGCGGTGCAGAACACGCTTGCCTTCGACGACACGACCAGCGTCCGCGAGGACCTGCGCCGCCAGTTGCACTCCTTCGCCGAGGTCATGGGGACCCCGGGCGGGCGGGCGCTGCGCCAGCTGATCGGGCAGTCACAGACGGACGGCGACCTTGCCACCGCCTACCGGGCGCTGTACTCCTCCGGCCGGCGCGAGCTCGCCTACTGGCGGCTCGCGCCCGCCCAGGACATCGGTGAGATCCGCGCGGACGTCGACGCGCTCGTGGACAACCTCTTCGACGGAATCGCCCCACGATAGAAGGGGGCCGGAGAGAATCGTGTCATAAGCTGCAAACGGCGCAGCTCATGCTGATCACCTTGCCCAATCATGCGGGTGACATCGTGGCATTCCCGATCTCACCGTAGGCGCGCCTGCTGGTGTGCCGGCAGGCCGGTCAGCGGGCCTCTGATGACCCGGGCCGATGGCCGGCGGCTGGGTCTGGCGTGGCCGCAGAGTGCGCTCACCGATGCCGCGTTCGCCGCCGGTCCCAGTCGGTCCCAGTCGGTCCCAGTCGGTCCCAGTCGGTCACGGGCCGAGAGCCTGCTGACCTGCGGCGTGGAACGGTGCGGCCGCCCGAATCCGGCCGGAGTGCCGTTACGACCGGGCCGCAACGATCAGGACGGATCCGCCAGGCCTGTGGAGTGCCCGTGTCACTGCTCCCTCATGGTGGTGCGAGCCAGTGGCGGGTGAGGTCGTGGACGACCGTCAGCCAGCGTTGTGATTGCTCTCCGGTGGCGATCGCGTCCGCGGCGCTGTGCAGGACGCTGAACAGGATCGTGGCCGCGATATGCGGGTCCACCGGGCGGAACGCGCCCTCGTCCATGCCTCGGTGCAACGCCTTGGCGATGGCGGCGACGGTGTCCTGCTGCCCTTCGTCCATGGGCCCGAGCGCTGAGTTGGAGTGGAAGACCGCGGCGTGGAGCCCACCCTGCCTGGCGATGGCCTCGATGGCCGCGGCGCATTCGGCGTCGAGGGTGGCCCACCAGTCGATCGGCTCAGTGGATTCGGTGAGCCGTTGGAACCGGTCCACGTAGTCACGCAGCACGCGGTTGCGCACCGCGACGAGCATCTCCTCCCATGAGGAGAAGTAGACGTAGAACGTGCCCTTGGCGGCGTCGGCTTCGGCGGTGACGGCCTGAACCCAGTTGGTCACATCCTGTCCGGAGTCCAGGAGCCGGATGGCGGCATCGATCAGTTCGCCGCGCCTGGCCTCGGGGGAGAGGCGGCGCCGGCTCCTAGAGCTAACCATCGCACCAGGGTAACCGGCCGTCGGAGCCGCATCCGATACCACTCCGGATCGCGGGGAGCGGGGCTGACAAGCCGCCCGGCGTCCGGCACCGGCGGCCCTTGACATACTGACCTCGGGTCAGTATTACTGACCCGAGGTCAATATAACGCTCTGAGGAGGGACGCATGTCAGCGACCATTGATGGCCCCAAGGGCCTGCCCGTGTTCGGCAACGCGCTACAGATCCCCAAGGACGCGCCCAACGCCTACCTGTCCGAGCTGGCCCGGCACTACAAGGAGGGCGTCTTCCAACTCGACCTGCTGGGCCGTACCGTGCTGTTCGTCTCCGACCCCGATCTGGTCGCCGAGGCGTGCGACGAGAGCCGCTTCTACAAGCCGATCGAACGGGCGCTGGCGGTCGTGCGCGACTTTGCCGGCGATGGCCTGTTCACCGCCCGTGAGGACGAGCCGGTCTGGGGGCACGCGCACCGCATCCTGATGCCCGCCTTCAGCCGGCGCTCGATGAAGGCGTACTTTCCGCAGATGCTGGAGATCTGCGAGGAGCTGATCGCCTCTTGGGAGAGCCGGCAGGGCGAGGACCTCAGCGTCGCCGACGACATGACCCGGCTGACCCTGGACGTGATCTCCCTGACCGGGTTCGACTACCGGTTCAACTCCTTCCGATCGCCCGAGCTCCACCCCTTTCTGCAGGCGATGGGACGCTCGCTGACCGAGGCGATGCTCCGCAACGGCCAGCTGCCGTTGGTCACCAGCCTGAAGAGGAAGCAGGAGGCGGCGTACCGGGCCGACATCGCGCTCATGCAGGAGCTGGTCGACGACGTCATCCGCCGCCGCCGCGAATCGGGCGGCAAGGGGACCGGTGACCTGCTCGGCCTGATGCTGGAGGCCGCCGATCCCAAGACCGGGGAGCGGCTGTCGGACGAGAACATCCGCAACCAGGTGCTGACCTTCCTCATCGCCGGACACGAGACCACCAGCGGGCTGCTCTCCTTCGCGCTGTACAACCTGCTGCGCAACCCGCACGTGCTGGCCCAGGCCTACGCCGAGGTCGACCGCCTGCTGCCGGGCGACACGGTGCCGACCTACGAGACGATCATGAAGCTGGACGTGATCCCGCGCGTCCTGGACGAGACCCTGCGAATCTGGTCCCCGATCCCCGTCTTCGGCGTCAAGTCCCGCCACGACACCACACTCGGCCCCTTCGACGTGCCCGCCGGCCGCAACGTGGTGATCCTGCTGGAGCCACTGCATCGCCACCCCAAGGCATGGGAGCGGCCCGAGGAGTTCGACATCGACCGCTGGCTGCCCGAGCGCAAGAAGGAGCACCATCCGAGCGCCTACAAGCCGTTCGGCAACGGCGAGCGTGCCTGCATCGGGCGGCAGTTCGCCCTGGCCGAGGCACGGCTGGCCCTGGCCATGCTCCTGCGGCGCTTCGCGATCTCCGACCGCGACGCCTACCGCATGAAGGTCAAGCAGACGCTCACGCTCAAACCGGAGGACTTCACCATCCAGGTCCGGGCCCGCAAGCGACACGAAAGAGGACACTTCGCCCCGGAGGTGACCGAGCAGGTCGAGGAGTCCACGGTCGCCGTCTCCGGCGTGGCGCTCACCGTGGCGTACGGCTCCAACCTCGGCACCTCGGCCGACATCGCCGAGCGGCTGGCGGAGCGGGCCGGGCGGTCCGGCTTCACCGTGACCCTCACCAGCCTGGACGAGCTTCAGGCACCGTCGGGCGGCGCGCTGGTCGTGGTCACCTCCACCTACAACGGCAAGGCCCCCGACAACGCGCAGGCCTTCGACGCCGGCGAGATCAGCGGCTTCGAGGGGGTACGGCTGGCGCTGCTCGGTGTCGGCAACACCACGTGGCCGACGTACCAGGGCTTCCCCCGGCGGGCCTTCGACAAGCTGGTCGGGGCGGGAGCCGTACCGCTGGTCGAGCGCGGCGAGGCCGACGCCGACGGCGACTTCGACGGGGACGTCTCGGCGTGGACGGCCGAGCTGTGGGCGGCTCTGGCCAAGGAGTACGGCGCGACCTCCGCCGACGCCGGACCGCGCTACGACATGGAGGTCCTGACCGAGGCCGACGTCCGGCCCGCCGTCGTCTCCGCGCAGGCCGTGCCGCTGACCGTGGTGGCCAACGAGGAGCTGACGGGCGATCCGACCGGGTTGTGGGACTTCTCGCTGGAGGCGCCGCGGCCTGGAGTGCGCTCGATCGTGGCCTCGCTGCCCGAAGGGGTCGCCTACACCGCGGGCGACCATGTGGCCATCTTCGCCAAGAACGATCCCGGGCTGGTGGAGTGGGCGCTGCGGACCCTGCGGGTGCCGCGCGAGCAGGTCGTACGGCTGCACGCCCGCGGCAACACCCACCTGCCGGTCGGCACCCCCGTGACGGCTGGGCTGCTGTTGTCGGAGTTCGCCGAGCTGCAGCAGGTCGCCACCCGCGCCGACCTGGCGAGGCTGGCCGAGCACACCGAGTGCCCCTGGACTCTCGGGCAGCTCGACGCGCTGGACTACGCCGAGGAGATCCTGGCCAAGCGGGTCTCGGTGCTCGCGCTGCTGGAGCGCTTCCCCGCGCTCACGCTCCCGCTGCCGGTCTTCCTTGAGCTGGCCGGGCCCATCCGGCCGCGCTACTACTCGATCTCCTCCTCGCCGCTCGCCTCGCCCGGCCGGGTGCGGATCACGGTCGGGCTGGTCGAGGGCGAGGCCTGGTCGGGCAGCGGCGACTACCGTGGCATGTGCTCGGCCTACCTGGCCTCGCTCGAGCCCGGCGACGTCTTCTACGGCTACATCCGGGTGCCCGGTCCGCCCTTCCGCCTGCCCGACGACCCCGAGACGCCGGTGATCCTGATCGGGCCGGGCACGGGCTTCGCCCCGCTCCGCGGCTTCCTGGAGGAACGGGCGCTGACCGGGGGCAGTGCCGAGCTCTTCTACGGCTGCCGCCATCCCTCCCACGACTGGCTCTACCGGGACGAGGTCCAGGCGTGGGAGGCGGCCGGGGTCGTACGGGTGCACACCGCCTTCTCCGCACTCGCCGGGCACCGCTTCGTGCAGGACGCGGTGGCGGCCGAGGCGGACAGGGTCTGGGAGCTGCTGGGACGCGGGGCGCACGTCTATGTCTGCGGTGACGGGCTGCGCATGGCTCCTGCGGTACGGCAGACGCTGGCGACGATCTACGCCGAGCGGACCGGCGGCGACGGCGAGGCATGGCTGCACGGCCTGGAGGCCGAGGGACGCTATCAGCAGGACGTCTTCGCCTGATCCGGACGCGCTCACGCACCCTTGGCCGCATCGGCGTCCCGCTGTTTGAACGCGTCAGCCGCCAGGTCGCGGTCCCGGTCGGCGGGCGCCTGTTCGGCGGCGGTCAGATGGGAGATCCCCGGAGCGTGTCCGATCCGTACAAGACCGATGCCGATCTCGCTGAATATCGTCACGGCTGTGCGCCTCGGCGGGCGCATGAGGACGGCCGGAAACGGACTGTCCGAATCGTTGTGCCCGTAGTGAGATCTGGTTGAGACGGAGTACTTGTGAATATTGGAATTGGTCTGCCGATCGCCGTTCCCGGACGTCCTGCGCGGGAGGTCAAGCAGTGGGCGCAGGACAGCGAGCGCCTCGGCTTCCACTCCCTGGGATCCATCGACCGCCTGGTCTACGACATCCTTGACCCGCTGGTCTCCCTCGGCGTCGCCGCTGCGGTGACCGAGCGCGTCCAGCTGTTCACCAGCGTGCTGAACGTCGGCTGGCGGGGCAACCCGATCCTGTTCGCCAAGCAGCTCGCCACCATCGACCTGATCTCGCAGGGCCGGCTCACGGCGGGCCTGGGCATCGGGGGCTGGCCGGACGACTTCACCCTCAGCGGTGCCCCCGACAAGGGCCACGGCAAGATCTTCGACGACACCCTGACCGAAATGCGGCGCGTCTGGGACGGGGAGATCACCAGCATCTCCGGCCCCACCCCGCTGCCCGGCAAGGGCCGTCCCAAGCTGCTCATCGGCGGCCTGATCCCCGCGGGCTATGCCCGCGCCGCCCGCTTCGGCGACGGCTGGGTGGCGCCCACGCTGAGCCTGGACCTGCTGGTGAACGGCGTCCAAGGCGCCACCGAGGCATGGGCCAAGGCTGAGCGGCCCGGCAAGCCGCACATCCTCACCGGCCGCTACTTCTGCTGCGGTCCCGAGGCCGTCCAGCTCACCGACGAGTACGTGGCCCACTACTACGGCTCCAAGGAGTCGCCGTACTACGAGTCGGTCCGCGCCGACTCGCTCGACTCCGACGAGCGCCTGCTCAAGGAGCTGATCGCGTTGTCGGACGCGGGCGTCGACGACCTGGTGCTCTACCCGGCCAGCAGTTCCCTGGACCAGGTCCACCTGCTGGCCGAGGCGCTGGAACGGGTGGGGGCCCGCCGGAACCCGACCTTCGAGTTCACCACGGGCTGACCCATACCGGCCGACGCGACCACCTGAACGACGACACGTGAGGACACGCCAGTGATCGAGCAGACCCAGCCGACGGGTGGCCCCGCCCTGACCGCCGGGGCGGTGATGGCACTCGCCGACAGCGTCAAGGGCCCGGTCTTCCTCCCCGGCGACCCGGGGTACGCCGAGGAGGCGGACGGCTTCGACCGCTCCGTCGTACACCACCCGGCCGTCATCGTCGGCGCGGCGGGCGCCGACGACGTGGTGGCCGCGGTGCGCTTCGCCCGCGACCACGGCCTGGGCGTCGCCGTACAGGCCACCGGCCACGGCGTGGGACTGCCCGCCGACGGGGCCCTGCTCATCTCCACACGGCGTATGGGCGGCCACCGGATCGACCCCGAACGCCGCACCGTGCGGCTGGAGGCGGGCGCGCTGTGGCGGGAGGTCATCCCGTCCGCCGCCCGCCACGGCCTGGCCCCGCTGAACGGCTCGGCGCCGTTCGTCGGCGCCATCTCCTACACGCTGGGCGGCGGCATCGGCGTCCTGGCCCGCCGCTACGGTTACGCCGCCGACCACGTCCGCACCATCGAGGTCGTCACCGCCGACGGCGAACTGCGCACCGCCTCGGAGGAGGAGAACACCGACCTGTTCTGGGCCCTGCGCGGCGGCAAGGGCAACTTCGGCGTGGTCACCTCACTTGAGGTGGAACTGGTGGAGGTGTCGCGGATCTACGGCGGAGGCCTGTACTTCCCGGCCGAGTCCATCCGTGACGTGCTGCACTTCTACCGCACCTGGGTCACCGAGGTGCCCGACGAGCTCAGCTCCTCCTTCTTCATGATGCCCTGGCCCGATGTGCCCGAAGTCCCCGAGGAGTTGCGCGGGCGTTTCGCCATGCACCTGCGCCTGAGCTACCTCGGCTCGCCGCAGGACGGTGCCCGGCTGGTCAAGCCGCTGCGCGAGATCGCCACGCCGCTGCTCGACACGGTCACCGACATCCCGTACACCGAGGTCGGCACCATCCACAACGATCCGCCGACGCCCGGCTCGTACCACATCAACTCCTTCCAGCTCACCCACCTCGACCATGACGCCGTCGAGGCGATTCTGGCGCTGGTGGGCCCCGGGTCGGACAGCGCGGTCGGCATCGAGATCCGTCATCTCGGTGGCGCCCTCGCCCGTCCGCCGCGCCTGCCGAACGCGGTCGCGCACACCACCGCCCAGTTCCAGCTGTACTCCGCCGGTGTCCTCGGCATCGGCGAGGACCAGGCCGTATACGCCGGGCACGACCGGGTCATCAAGACCCTCGCCCCATGGAACAGCGGGACGCGCATGCTCAACTTCATGGCGGGCGTCGCCCACACCGACCCGGAGGACGTGCGCCAGGCGTTCACCCCGCAGGCGTACGAGCGGCTGGTCGCCGTCAAGACGGCCCACGACCCCGGCAACATGTTCCGCTTCAACCACAACATTCCGCCGGCGGGCGGAGGGAGCCGATGATGAACGCGGTCGACACGTCCACCGAGGAGCTGAAGCGGACCCCGGCAGCCTTCACCGACCGGGTCACCGCCGGCGGCCGCTTCGGCCGCCGCACCGAGTCCGGCCGCTACCGCCTCCTCGTCAACCGCGTGTGCCCATAGGCCCACCGCAGCGCCATCGCGCGCCGTCTTACGGGCCCGTCACCGACTCCCTCCAGGAGGTTGCCGGCGGCGTACACCACCGGGTGTGCACCGAGGAGACGGGCGGCTCCGGCTGGTCGAGCAGACGTGGGACGCGTCCTGGCCACCGGCGAGGCATACGCCCGCCTCACCCACCACAAGAAGGGCGTCAAACCCCGCCGAACCGGCCGAACAACCAGCTCAGCGGCAAGGCTCCCAGGCCAGATAAACCTGTGGCGTAACGAAAGATCCTTTGACATGGTGGCCACGTTCTTGCCTGATCCGAAGGGAAACCACCATGGGCCATGCAGTTACGTTGATCCGTTCGTTCTCCTTGTCGGACGTCGCCGAGTACGCCTACGCGGCCACGGCACCCGCCGGATCTCGCCTGATCTTCCTTGCCGGGGCCTGCCCGCTGAACAAGGACGGATCCACGGCGGCGGTTGGAGACTACGCAGGTCAGGCAGCCAAAGCCCTCGAAAACATGCAGACCGCCCTGACGGACTCCGGTGCGTCCCTGCACGACATCATCAGCACCAGGGTTCTCGTGGCGTCCAGCAGGCAGCAGGACCTGGGGGCCGCCTGGGAGGTGGTGCGGGCCTTCTTCGGCGATCACGACGTTCCCAGCACATTGATGGGCGTCACAGTGCTGGGCTATGAAGATCAACTCGTGGAGATCGAAGCCGTCGCCGCTGTGCTCGACTCCTGAGGCGGCGACACCTCCATGCGGCTTCGCGAAGGATGTCCGGCCGACCGCGTGATCTTCAACCCGTCTGAAGGATGTTGATGTTGCCCTGGTCGGCCGATCTCGCCGGTCGGATCGAGCACCGGGTGGTCGGCAGCACGGTGCTGCGCGGCAACCCGCTCGGCGACCCGTACGAACGGCCGCTGCTGGTGTAGGTGCCGCCCGGCTACGACGACGAGCCGGGGCGCCGCTACCCGACGATCTTCTGGTCACCCGGCTACGGCGGCCACGTCGGGATGGTCCTCAACCGCACGTCGTTCCGGCCGTCGTTCCCCGAACTGATCGACGCGGAGTTCGCCACGGGGGAGGCGCAGCCGGCCATCGTCGTCTACTTCGACACCTGGACCTCACTCGGCGGCAGCCAGTACCTCGACTCCCCGGCCACCGGCCGGTACCACACCTTCCTGTGCGAGGAAGTGGTGCCGTGGGTGGACGCGAACTACCGGACCGTCCCCGACCGCGACCACCGGGCGATCGCCGGCAAGTCCTCCGGCGGGTACGCCGCCATGGTCACCCCCATGCTGAGGCCCGACGTGTTCGGCGCCCTCGCCACCCACGCCGGTGACGCGCTCTTCGAGACCGGCTACCGGGCCGAACTGCCCGAACGGTTCCGGACGCTGCGCAACGAATACGGCGGATCGTACGAGAACTTCCTCGCCGACTTCCGCGGCCGCGTCGGCGGTCTCCAGCCAAGTGACCTGGAACTCATCGAGGTGTACGCCTACGCCGCGGCCTACTCGGCCGACGAGGACGGCACCGTGCACCTGCCGTTCGACGAGTTCGGAGCGATCGTCCCCGACGTCTGGCGGTGCTGGCTCGCCTGGGACCCGGTGGTCGTGGCCGTGCAGCCCGAGTACGCCGAGGCGCTGGGCTCGATGCGCGCCCTGTGGATCGACGCCGGCGACCGGGACGAGTACCACCTCGACGCCGGAGCGACGGCATTCCGGCGGGCCGCAGTCGCGGCCGGAGTGCCGGACGAGCGGATCCACTTCGAACTGTTCGACGGCGCACACGGCGGAATCGAGCACCGCCACCCCCTCGCGATCACCTGGCTGAGCAGAATGCTCGCCCCGACCGCCGCCTCCTGACAGGAGGCGACCGCGCCGACCAGCCAGCTCGTGGGACGCGGTCCAGGTCGTCGACTGTCTCCAGCCGGGACGGCTTCTTGGCCGGCCGTACGGGCAAGGATCCGGCGAACGGTTCCACGTAGTGCGTGTGCGCGGGGAGCATGACGGCGATCTCGTCGGCCGGCTTGGCCGTGCCGCCGTAGTAGGTGATCGGGGGCAGCACCGTGGCGCGGCTGACGCCGAGCCGGTCGGCGATCTGCCGGACGGTGTAGCGGCGCTTGCCGTCTGAGAGCAGGGCCATGGCCGCGGGGTATGTCGGAAATGCTCGATTTCGCACAAGATCATGCGCGTCAGGAAGGCCCTCGGGACGGCGAGCCACGCCGTTGTTGGGTCGGACCGGGGCGCCCTGCCGTGATTGCTCACGGTGGGTTTCCCCGGCCCGCCCGCCGCACCCGGCGTGCGCGTCTCCACGCACCGGGCGCTCCACGCGTCGATGCCGTTGGTCAGCCGCCTCAAGCGACTGCCGGTGTCGGG
>NZ_BMRC01000024.1:118959-147568 GCF_014648435.1 Nonomuraea spiralis | reverse complement strand
ACGAGGCGATCGTCAAGGGCGAGAACATCCCCGAGCCGGGTATTCCGGAGTCCTTCAAGGTCCTCATCAAGGAAATGCAGTCGCTGTGCCTCAACGTCGAGGTGCTGTCCAGCGACGGCATGTCCATCGAGATGCGCGACACCGACGAGGACGTCTTCCGCGCGGCGGAGGAACTCGGTATCGATCTGTCCCGGCGTGAGCCGAGCAGCGTGGAAGAAGTCTGAGGGGGAGATCGCACACAATGCTAGACGTCAACTTCTTCGACGAGCTCAGGATCGGTCTTGCGACCGCCGACGACATCCGTCAGTGGTCGCACGGCGAGGTCAAGAAGCCCGAGACCATCAACTACCGGACTCTCAAGCCGGAAAAGGACGGACTCTTCTGCGAGAAGATCTTCGGTCCGACCCGCGACTGGGAGTGCTACTGCGGCAAGTACAAGCGCGTCCGGTTCAAGGGCATCATCTGTGAGCGCTGTGGCGTCGAGGTGACCCGGGCCAAGGTGCGTCGTGAGCGGATGGGCCACATCGAGCTGGCCGCGCCCGTCACGCACATCTGGTACTTCAAGGGCGTGCCGTCCCGCCTCGGCTACCTGCTCGACCTGGCCCCGAAGGACCTGGAGAAGGTCATCTACTTCGCGGCGTACATGATCACGCATGTCGACACCGACATGCGTGAGCGTGACCTGCCCTCGCTGGAGGCGAAGATCTCCGTCGAGCGGCAGCACATCGAGCAGCGCCGTGACGCCGACGTCGAGGCCAGGCAGAAGAAGCTCGAGTCCGACCTGGCCGAGCTGGAGGCCGCCGGCGCCAAGGGCGACCAGCGGCGCAAGGTCCGCGAGGGCGCCGAGCGCGAGATGCGTCAGCTCCGCGACCGTGCCCAGCGTGAGCTGGACCGGCTCGACGAGGTCTGGAGCCGGTTCAAGAACCTCAAGGTCCAGGACCTTGAGGGCGACGAGCTGCTCTACCGCGAGATGCGCGACCGCTTCGGCCGCTACTTCAAGGGCGGCATGGGCGCGCAGGCGATCCAGGACCGCCTGATCAGCTTCGACCTCGACGCCGAGGCCGAGAACCTGCGCGAGACCATCCGCAGCGGCAAGGGCCAGAAGAAGGCCCGCGCCCTCAAGCGGCTCAAGGTCGTGTCGGCGTTCCTGAACACGACCAACTCGCCGCGCGGCATGGTGCTCGACTGCATCCCGGTCATCCCGCCGGACCTGCGCCCGATGGTGCAGCTCGACGGTGGCCGGTTCGCGACCTCCGACCTCAACGACCTGTACCGCCGGGTCATCAACCGGAACAACCGCCTCAAGCGTCTGCTCGACCTCGGCGCGCCCGAGATCATCGTGAACAACGAGAAGCGGATGCTCCAGGAGGCCGTCGACGCGCTGTTCGACAACGGCCGTCGCGGTCGTCCGGTGACCGGCCCCGGCAACCGGCCGCTGAAGTCCCTCAGCGACATGCTGAAGGGCAAGCAGGGTCGTTTCCGCCAGAACCTGCTGGGCAAGCGAGTCGACTACTCCGGCCGTTCGGTCATCGTCGTCGGCCCGCAGCTCAAGCTGCACCAGTGCGGTCTGCCCAAGCAGATGGCGCTGGAGCTGTTCAAGCCGTTCGTGATGAAGCGGCTCGTGGACCTCAACCACGCGCAGAACATCAAGTCGGCCAAGCGGATGGTCGAGCGCGCCCGCCCTGTGGTGTGGGACGTGCTCGAAGAGGTCATCACCGAGCACCCCGTGCTGCTCAACCGCGCTCCGACGCTCCACCGCCTGGGCATCCAGGCGTTCGAGCCGCAGCTGGTCGAGGGCAAGGCCATCCAGATCCACCCGCTCGTCTGCACCGCCTTCAACGCGGACTTCGACGGCGACCAGATGGCCGTGCACCTGCCGCTGTCGGCTGAGGCCCAGGCCGAGGCACGCATCCTGATGCTCTCGACCAACAACATCCTCAAGCCGGCCGACGGCAAGCCCGTGACGATGCCCACCCAGGACATGGTCATCGGCCTCTACTGGCTGACCACCCACAAGGAGGGCGCGACCGGCGAGGGCCGTGTGTTCGGCTCGATCGCCGAGGCGCAGATGGCCTTCGACCGCCGCGAGCTGGAGATTCAGGCGAAGATCCAGATCCGGGTCAAGGACGTCCTGCCGCCGCGCGACTGGGTCGCTCCCGAGGGCTGGGAGCAGGGTGACCCGATCCGTCTGGAGACGACGTTCGGGCGGTGCCTGTTCAACCAGACGCTCCCCGAGAGCTACCCGTTCGTCAACTTCCAGGTGGGCAAGAAGCAGCTGTCCACGATCGTGAACGAGCTGGCCGACACCTACCCCAAGGTCGACGTCGCCAACTCGCTCGACGCGCTCAAGGACGCGGGCTTCCGCTGGGCGACCCGTTCCGGCGTCACGATCTCGATCGAGGACGTCGTCGCGCCGCCGAACAAGACCGACATCATGGAGAACTACGAGCGCCGGGCCGACAAGGTCCAGCGCGAGTACGAGCGTGGTCTGATCACCGACGAGGAGCGCCGTCAGGAGCTCATCGAGATCTGGACCCACGCCACGGCCGACGTCGAGACCGACATGGTCAACGCCTTCCCGGCGACCAACCCGGTCTGGATGATGGTCAACTCGGGCGCCCGTGGTAACAAGATGCAGGTCCGGCAGATCGCCGGTATCCGCGGCCTGGTGTCCAACACCAAGGGTGAGACGATCCCGCGGCCGATCAAGGCCTCGTTCCGCGAGGGCCTGTCGGTGCTGGAGTACTTCATCTCCACCCACGGTCAGCGGAAGGGTCTGGCCGACACCGCCCTGCGTACCGCCGACTCGGGTTACCTGACCCGTCGTCTGGTGGACGTGGCCCAGGACGTCATCGTGCGTGAGATCGACTGCGGCACCGACCGCGCGGTCCCGCTGCACGTCGGCGAGCGGGACGCGTCGGGCAACCTGGTCAAGGCGGAGAACGCCGAGTCCAACGTGCACGGCCGCATCCTGGCCGAGGACGTCGAGGTCGACGGCAAGGTCATCGCTTCGGCGGGTGTCGACATCAACGACATCCACGTGTCGAAGCTGGTCGAGGCCGGCATCGAGACCGTCCGCACCCGCAGCGCGCTCGTCTGCGAGGCCAAGATCGGTGTCTGCGCGACCTGCTACGGCCGCTCGCTGGCCACCGGCAAGCTCGTGGACGTCGGCGAGGCGGTCGGCATCATCGCCGCCCAGTCGATCGGTGAGCCCGGCACGCAGCTGACCATGCGTACGTTCCACACCGGTGGTGTGGCCGGCGCGGACATCACCCACGGTCTGCCCCGTGTCACGGAGCTGTTCGAGGCGCGCATCCCCAAGGGTGTCGCCCCGATCTCCGAGGCCGAGGGCCGGGCCCGGATCGACGAGACCGACAAGACCAGGAAGATCGTCATCACTCCGGACGACGGTTCGGAGGAGATCGCCTACCCGGTCTCGATGCGTTCGCGCCTGCTCGTCCAGGACGGTCAGCGCGTCACGGTCGGCCAGCAGCTGATCGCCGGTGCGGTCAACCCCAACGAGGTGCTGCGCATCCTCGGCCCGCGGGCCGTGCAGCTGCACCTGGTGGCCGAGGTCCAGCAGGTCTACCGGTCGCAGGGTGTGTCGATCCACGACAAGCACATCGAGATCATCGTGCGGCAGATGCTCAAGCGCGTGAACGTGCTGGAGTCCGGTGACACCGACCTGCTGCCCGGCGAGCTGGTGGAGCGTCCGCGCTTCGAGCAGATGAACCGGGAGACGGTGGCCGAGAGCGGCTCGCCGGCCGCGGGCCGTCCGGTGCTCATGGGCATCACGAAGGCGTCGCTGGCCACCGAGTCGTGGCTGTCGGCGGCCTCCTTCCAGGAGACGACCAGGGTGCTGACGGACGCGGCGATCCACGCCAAGTCCGACTCGCTCCTGGGCCTGAAGGAGAACGTCATCATCGGTAAGCTCATCCCGGCCGGTACGGGCATGCCCCAGTACCGCAACATCCGGGTCGAGCCGACCGAAGAGGCCAAGGCAGCCATGTACACCGTCGGCGGTTACGACGGTTCGGCGGCCGACTACACCTTCGGCACCGGCAGCGGCGAGGCCGTTCCGCTGGAGGAGTACGACTTCGGTCAGTACAACCGGTAACGAATCTCAGGCGACGCGCCCGGGTCTCTCTTCCGAGAGGCCCGGGCGCGGTGCTTTTGTGGCCCTACGCGCTGCCGTGGTGCCCTCAGACGCCGTACGGGGCGGGGGCCGTCCAGGGAGACGGGGGCTGAGCCCGCCGGCGGTGGGCCGCCGTCACGGCGCGCTGTGGGCCCGGCTCCGCGGTTCCCCGGCGAATCGTCACACGTCGGTCCGCAGGGCGGGTATCATTGCCGCGGCGCTTCGGATGGGCTGGATAAGACAGGCCCCGGTGACACGGAGCGGTGATGCCGAGCAGGTGTTGCCGTGCCGTTTTGACGTGTCGGCTGGGCCTGGGTAGTCTTGAGCATCGTGCCCGTCTCTAGCGGGCTTTCGGCTGTGCGCTCACATCCATAGGGAGAGCGTCGGCTGGACTCTCAGCTCGCAAGTCCTCGCGGCCGTGTCTGTGTGAACAGCGCGACACGCCCGAGCGCGGGGGCGCCGAGACGAGGAAAAACAGCAGGTCATGACACCGGCAGAACCTGCGAAATGCAAGACCCAATGACGTAACACCGGCCAAGGCACGAAACGGAGTGGCAGTGCCCACTATTCAGCAGTTGGTCCGCAAGGGCCGGCAGGACAAGGTCTCCAAGACCAAGACTCCTGCCCTCAAGGGGAGCCCGCAGCGGCGCGGTGTGTGCCAGCGCGTGTACACCACGACCCCGAAGAAGCCCAACTCGGCACTGCGCAAGGTGGCCCGCGTTCGGCTCACGAACGGCATCGAGGTCACGGCTTACATCCCCGGTGTGGGCCACAACCTCCAGGAGCACTCCATCGTGCTCGTGCGTGGCGGTCGTGTGAAGGACCTGCCTGGTGTTCGCTACAAGATCATCCGCGGTTCGCTCGACACCCAGGGTGTCCGCAACCGCAAGCAGGCCCGCAGCCGCTACGGCGCGAAGAAGGAGAAGAGCTAACTATGCCTCGTAAGGGTTCTCCTGGCCGTCGTCAGCTCATGTCTGACCCGGTTTACAGCTCGCCCCTGGTGACCGCCCTGATCAACAAGGTCCTCCTGGACGGCAAGCGTTCCATCGCGCAGTCGATCGTGTACGGCGCCCTCGAGGGCTGCAGGGAGAAGACGGGCAACGACCCGGTCGTCACCCTCAAGCGAGCGCTTGACAACGTCAAGCCGACTCTCGAGGTCCGCAGCCGCCGTGTCGGTGGCGCGACGTACCAGGTGCCGGTCGAGGTGCGCGCCGCGCGCAGCACTACCCTGGCCCTGCGTTGGCTGGTGCAGTACTCCCGCGCCCGCCGCGAGAAGACCATGACCGAGCGCCTCATGAACGAGCTCCTCGACGCCAGCAACGGCCTTGGGGCGAGTGTCAAGAAGCGCGAGGACACCCACAAGATGGCCGAGTCCAACAAGGCCTTCGCCCACTACCGCTGGTAACCCGGCGGGTTCGACGAGACGACGAGGACGCGAGTTAAAGTGGCCGCTACGACCGCTCTAGACCTGGCCAAGGTCCGCAACATCGGGATCATGGCCCATATCGACGCGGGCAAGACCACCACGACCGAGCGCATCCTGTTCTACACCGGCATCAACTACAAGATCGGTGAAGTCCACGAGGGCGCTGCCACCATGGACTGGATGGAGCAGGAGCAGGAGCGCGGCATCACGATCACGTCTGCCGCGACGACCTGTGAGTGGACCGGTCACACGATCAACATCATCGACACTCCTGGCCACGTCGACTTCACGATCGAGGTGGAGCGCTCGCTCCGCGTCCTCGACGGTGCCGTCGCCGTGTTCGACGGTGTCGCCGGTGTCGAGCCGCAGTCGGAGACGGTGTGGCGGCAGGCTGACCGCTACGAGGTCCCGCGCATCTGCTTCGTGAACAAGATGGACCGTGTCGGCGCGGAGTTCCACCGCTGCGTCGAGATGATGGTCAGCCGCCTGGGCGCGACCCCCGCTGTGATTCAGCTCCCGTGGGGTGTCGAGGCCGACTTCAAGGGCGTCATCGATCTCATCAAGATGAAGGCGCTCATCTGGAGCGCCGACGCGGCCAAGGGCGAGATGTACGACACCGTCGACATCCCGGCCGACCACGCTGACGCCGCCCGCGAGTGGCGTGACCGTCTCATCGAGACGGTCTCCGAGAACGACGACGAGCTGATGGAGCTCTTCCTGGAGGGCACCGAGCCCACCGAGGAGCAGCTGGTCGCGGCCATCCGCCGCGCCACGCTGAGCAGCGCCATCAACCCGGTGCTCTGCGGTACCGCGTTCAAGAACAAGGGCGTTCAGCCCCTGCTCGACGCGATCGTCGCCTACCTCCCCGCCCCGACCGACATCCCGGCCTTCAAGGGCCACGCGGTCGGCAACGAGGAGAAGACGATCGAGCGTCACGCGGACCCGACCGAGCCGTTCTCCGCGCTGGCCTTCAAGATCGCCAGCGACCCGCACCTGGGCAAGCTCACCTACATCCGCATCTACTCCGGCACGCTCGACACCGGTTCACAGGTCGTGAACTCGGTGAAGGGCAAGAAGGAGCGGATCGGCAAGATCTACCAGATGCACGCCAACAAGCGCGAGGAGCGCCCGCAGGCGATCGCCGGCCAGATCGTCGCCGTCATGGGTCTGAAGGACACCACGACCGGCGACACCCTGTCCGACCCGTCGAACCCGGTCGTGCTCGAGTCGATGACGTTCCCGGCTCCGGTCATCAACGTCGCCATCGAGCCCAAGACCAAGGGCGACCAGGAGAAGCTGTCCACCGCCATCCAGCGGCTGGCCGAGGAGGACCCGTCCTTCCAGGTCCGTCGTGACGAGGAGACCGGTCAGACGGTCATCTGGGGCATGGGCGAGCTTCACCTGGAGATCCTCGTCGACCGTATGCGTCGCGAGTTCAAGGTCGAGGCCAACGTTGGCCGCCCGCAGGTGGCCTACCGCGAGACCATCCGCCGCAAGGTGGAGAAGGTCGACTACACCCACAAGAAGCAGACCGGTGGTTCCGGTCAGTTCGCGCGGGTGATCATCGACCTGGAGCCGCTGGGCGAGGGCAACGACGGCTACGAGTTCCAGAACAAGGTCTCGGGTGGCCGCGTCCCGAGGGAGTACATCCCCTCGGTCGACGCCGGTGCCCAGGAGGCCGCCGAGTTCGGCGTGCTGGCCGGTTACCCGATGGTGGGCGTGAAGGTTACGCTGACCGACGGTGCGGCCCACGACGTCGACTCCTCGGAAATGGCGTTCAAGATCGCCGGCTCGATGGCCTTCAAGGAGGCCGCGCGCAAGGCGGACGCCGTTCTTCTCGAGCCGATGATGGCCGTCGAGGTCACCACGCCCGAGGACTACATGGGTGACGTCATCGGTGACCTCAACGGTCGCCGCGGGCAGATCCAGGCGATGGACGAGCGGGCCGGCGCCCGAGTCGTCCAGGCGCTCGTGCCGCTGTCTGAGATGTTCGGCTACGTGGGTGACCTGCGTAGCAAGACGCAGGGGCGCGCGAGCTACAGCATGCAGTTCGACTCCTACGCGGAGGTGCCCCCGGGCATCGCCAAGGAGATCGTCGCGAAGGCCCGGGGCGAATAACTTCCCGGTCCCTGGCGGGGTGGTGCGAGCCACCCCGCCGCCTAGGGGTCTGGGATCTCCCGGGCCCGAGTGTGTAGACGAAAGTCAGTCAGATTCTCAAGGAGAGAACCAGTGGGCAAGGCCAAGTTCGAGCGGACTAAGCCGCACATGAACATCGGCACCATTGGACACATCGACCACGGCAAGACCACGCTGACCGCGGCGATCACCAAGGTGCTTCACGACCGTTACCCCGAGCTCAACAAGGCGACTCCGTTCGACAAGATCGACAAGGCGCCCGAGGAGAAGGCTCGCGGTATTACGATCTCCATCGCGCACGTCGAGTACCAGACCGAGAAGCGTCACTACGCTCACGTTGACTGCCCCGGTCACGCCGACTACGTGAAGAACATGATCACCGGTGCCGCTCAGATGGACGGCGCGATCCTCGTGGTCGCCGCCACCGACGGCCCGATGCCGCAGACGAAGGAGCACGTCCTCCTGGCCCGCCAGGTCGGCGTCCCCTACATCGTCGTGGCGCTGAACAAGTCCGACATGGTCGACGACGAGGAGATCCTCGAGCTCGTCGAGCTGGAGGTCCGTGAGCTCCTGTCCGCGCAGGAGTTCCCCGGCGACGACCTGCCCGTCGTCCGCGTCTCCGCCCTCAAGGCTCTCGAGGGTGACGAGAAGTGGGCCGACAGCATCATCGAGCTGATGAACGCGGTGGACGAGAACGTCCCCGAGCCTCCCCGTGACACGGAGAAGCCGTTCCTCATGCCGGTCGAGGACGTCTTCTCGATCACCGGTCGCGGCACCGTCGTCACCGGTCGTATCGAGCGCGGCATCGTCAAGGTCAACGAGCAGGTCGACATCATCGGCATCAAGCCGGAGAAGACGACCACCACCGTCACCAGCATCGAGATGTTCAACAAGATGCTCGACGAGGGTCACGCCGGTGACAACGCCGCCCTGCTGCTCCGCGGCATCAAGCGCGACGACGTCGAGCGCGGCCAGTGCATCATCAAGCCGGGCACGACCACCCCGCACACCGAGTTCACCGGCCAGGTCTACATCCTGTCCAAGGACGAGGGCGGCCGCCACACGCCGTTCTTCAACAACTACCGCCCGCAGTTCTACTTCCGTACGACTGACGTGACCGGTGTTGTGAACCTCCCCGAGGGCACCGAGATGGTCATGCCGGGCGACAACACCGAAATGCGCGTTGAGCTGATCCAGCCCATCGCCATGGAGGAAGGCCTCAAGTTCGCGATCCGTGAGGGTGGCCGCACCGTCGGCGCCGGCCGGGTTGTGAAGATCCTCAAGTAGCTTGACCGTCGGGGCGGCGGTCGGCCCCGGAGTTCGGGACCGACCGCCGTACCGCGTCAACGGCCTCGCGTAAAGCGCCGTGATCCAGCAGTGGCTTCGGCCAGAGTGACCGAAGTAACTGCCGGATCACGGAAGAAAAGACAGATCGACAGTGTCTGTCTCGTGGGGTCAAGCAGGCTTCGACCTGCAGCAACATAGCGGCACAAGGCCGCACGATACTTTTTCAGACGACAGCGAAGGACACCGAGGCCACTATGGCGGGACAGAAGATCCGCATCCGGCTTAAGGCCTATGACCACGAGGTCATCGACAGCTCGGCCAAGAAGATCGTCGAGACGGTGACGCGGACTGGCGCGAAGGTCGCGGGCCCGGTGCCGCTGCCGACCGAGAAGAACGTGTACTGCGTCATCCGCTCGCCGCACAAGTACAAGGACAGCCGCGAGCACTTCGAGATGCGCACGCACAAGCGGCTGATTGACATCATCGACCCGACCCCCAAGACGGTTGACTCGCTCATGCGGCTCGACCTCCCCGCGGGTGTCGACATTTCGATCAAGCTCTGAGGGAACGCACTGACATGGCTAAGACGATCAAGGGCGTCCTGGGCAAGAAGCTCGGCATGACCCAGGTCTTCGACGCGGACAACCGGATGGTTCCGGTGACCGTGGTCGAGGCCGGTCCGTGCGTGGTGACCCGGGTCCGTACCGCTGAGAAGGACGGCTACTCCGCCGTTCAGCTCGGCTTCGGGCAGGTCGACCCCCGGAAGGTCAACAAGCCGCTCGGCGACTACCTGCGTAAGCACGACATCACCCCGCGCCGTTACTTCGCGGAGATCCGCACCGACGACGCGAGCGACTACACCCTGGGCCAGGAGCTGCTGGCCGACACCTTCGAGGCCGGCCAGTTCGTCGACGTGACGGGCAAGAGCAAGGGCAAGGGCTTCGCCGGTGTCATGAAGCGGCACGGCTTCGCTGGTCTGGGCGCGTCGCACGGTACGCAGCGCAAGCACCGCTCGCCGGGTTCCATCGGTGGCTGCGCCACCCCGGGCCGCGTATTCAAGGGTCTGCGCATGGCTGGTCGGATGGGTAACGTCCGCACCACCGTGCAGAGCCTGAAGGTTCACTCCGTTGACGCCGAGAAGGGCCTCATCCTCATCAAGGGTGCGATCCCCGGCGCGAACGGCAGCCTGGTCCTCGTCCGCACCGCTGCCAAGAAGGGGGCTGCCAAGTGAGCACCACTATTGACGTCCTCGACGCCAGCGGCGCCAAGGCCGGCACCGTCGAACTGCCCGAAGACGTCTTCGGCACGACGGTCAACGTTCCGCTGATCCACCAGGTGGTCGTGGCCCAGCTCGCCGCTCGTCGGCAGGGCACCCACAAGGCCAAGACCCGTGGCGAGGTCCGCGGCGGCGGCAAGAAGCCGTACCGCCAGAAGGGCACCGGCCGCGCCCGTCAGGGCTCGACCCGCGCGCCGCAGTTCACCGGCGGTGGCACCGTTCACGGTCCCGTGCCGCGTGACTACTCGCAGCGCACGCCCAAGAAGATGAAGGCCGCCGCCCTGCGCGGCGCGCTGTCCGACAGGGCCGGTGGCGGTCGCGTCCACGTGGTCAGCACGCTGGTCGCGGGGGAGACCCCGAAGACCAAGGCTGCCCTGGAGGCCCTGCGCAAGATCACCCAGGCTCCCCGCGTGCTCCTCGTCGTTGACGAGGGCGACGAGCTGACCTGGATGAGCCTGCGTAACGCTCCCGAGGTCCACTTGCTGGACGCCGGGCAGCTCAACACCTACGACGTGCTCGTGCACGACGACGTGGTCTTCACCCAGGAGGCGTACGACCAGGTCGTCGCGCGGCTGAGCCAGGGCGGGAAGGAAGACGCCTGATGGAGAAGATCGCCGACCCGCGCGACATCATCATCAAGCCGGTCGTCTCTGAGAAGAGCTACGGCCTGATCGATGAGAACAACAAGTACACGTTCCTGGTGCGGAAGACCGCGAACAAGACCCAGGTCAAGATCGCCGTTGAGCAGATCTTCGGGGTCAAGGTCACCAGCGTGAACACCATCAACCGGCAGGGCAAGCGCAAGCGCACCCGTACCGGTTTCGGCAAGCGTCCCGACACCAAGCGTGCCATCGTGAGCCTGGTCGAGGGCGATCGGATCGACATCTTCGGTCAGATCGGCTAGCAGCGCCATAGATAGGAAGCGGGCCGAAAGGCCTGCGAGGGACGAGACCGTCGCATTTCGGTGCGGCGGGCTCGCCCATGTAACCGACGAAGGATGAACGAAAAAGATGGGCATCCGTAAGTACAAGCCGACGACCCCGGGTCGCCGCGGGTCGAGTGTCTCGGACTTCTCCGAGATCACCCGCAGCACGCCCGAGAAGTCGCTGCTTGCGCCCCTTCACAGCAAGGGCGGCCGAAACGTACACGGCCGGGTGACCGCACGCCACCAGGGCGGCGGACACAAGCGCGCCTACCGGATCATCGACTTCCGTAGGCATGACAAGGACGGCATTCCGGCGAAGGTCGCTCACATCGAGTACGACCCCAACCGCACCGCCAACATCGCTCTGCTCCACTACGCCGACGGTGAGAAGCGCTACATCATCGCGCCGACCGGCCTCAAGCAGGGCGACCGAATCGAGAACGGCCCCGCTGCCGACATCAAGCCGGGCAACTGCCTGCCGCTGCGCAACATCCCGACGGGTACCTTCATCCACGCGGTGGAGCTCCGTCCGGGCGGCGGCGCCAAGCTCGGTCGCTCCGCGGGCGCCCAGATCCAGCTGCTCGCCAAGGAAGGCCAGTACGCCACCCTGCGTATGCCGTCCGGTGAAATGCGCATGGTCGACGTGCGCTGCCGGGCGTCTGTGGGCCAGGTCGGCAACGCCGAGCAGGCCAACATCAACTGGGGCAAGGCCGGCCGTATGCGGTGGAAGGGCAAGCGCCCGACCGTCCGCGGTGTCGCCATGAACCCCGTTGACCACCCGCATGGTGGTGGTGAGGGCAAGACCTCCGGCGGTCGCCACCCGGTGAACCCCAAGGGCAAGCCCGAGGGCCGCACCCGCCAGGCCAACAAGTCCAGCGACCGGCTGATCATCCGTCGTCGGAGCAAGAGGAAGAAGCGGTAGGAGCAGCCGAAATGCCACGTAGCCTTAAGAAGGGTCCCTTCGTGGACGACCACCTTCAGAAGAAGGTGGACGCCCAGAACGAAAAGGGCACCAAGAACGTCATCAAGACGTGGTCGCGGCGCTCCATGATCGTTCCCGACATGCTCGGGCACACGATCGCCGTGCACGACGGCCGCAAGCACGTCCCGGTGTTCGTCACCGAGTCGATGATCGGTCACAAGCTCGGAGAGTTCGCCCCCACGCGGACGTTCCGCAGCCACGTCAAGGAAGACCGGCGCAGCCGGCGATAGACGCCTTCAGAAGCATTTAGAGGAGTAAGCGATGGAAGCCAGGGCTCAGGCGCGGTTCGTCCGTGTCACGCCCCTCAAGGCCCGCCGCGTGGTGGACCTTATTCGCGGGCTGCCCGCTTCGGAGGCGCAGGCCGTGCTGCAGTTCGCTCCCCAGTCGGCGAGCGAGCCGATCTACAAGGTGCTCAGCAGCGCCATGGCGAACGCCGAGCACAACTTCAACCTCGACCCCAGCACGCTCGTCGTGAGCCGCGCCTGGGTCGACGAGGGCCCGACGCTGAAGCGGTTCCGCCCGCGTGCACAGGGTCGCGCCTATCGGATCAACAAGCGGACGAGCCACATCACCGTGATCGTGGAATCCCGCGAGCCGAAGGGAAGGACCCGATAGTGGGCCAGAAGGTTAACCCGCACGGGTTCCGCCTCGGCATCACGACCGACTTCAAGAGCCGGTGGTACGCCGACAAGCTGTACAAGTCGTACGTCGCTGAGGACGTCGCGATCCGCCGCATGCTCCAGAAGGGCATGGAGCGGGCCGGCATCTCCAAGGTCGAGATCGAGCGCACGACGGACCGTGTCCAGGTGGACATCCACACGGCGCGTCCCGGCATCGTGATCGGCCGCCGCGGCGCCGAGGCCGACCGCATCCGCGGTGACCTGGAGAAGCTGACCAAGAAGCAGGTCCAGCTCAACATCCTCGAGGTCAAGAACCCGGAGATCGACGCCCAGCTCGTCGCTCAGGGCGTCGCCGAGCAGCTGTCCAGCCGCGTCTCGTTCCGCCGTGCCATGCGCAAGGCGATGCAGTCGGCCATGAAGTCCGGCGCCAAGGGCATCCGTGTCCAGTGCGCCGGTCGCCTGGGCGGCGCCGAGATGTCGCGGTCGGAGTTCTACCGTGAGGGCCGCGTGCCGCTGCACACCCTCCGCGCGGACATCGACTACGGCTTCTACGAGGCCCGTACCACCTTCGGCCGCATCGGCGTGAAGGTCTGGATCTACAAGGGCGAGGCTCCGACCAGCCGCGCCGAGCGTGAGGCGGCTGCCGCCGGCGCTCGCGCCGGCCAGCGTCGCGAGCGTGACGACCGTCGCGGTGGCGGCGGCGGCGACCGTCCGCGTCGTGGCGGCGGTGACCGTCCGCGTCGTGGCGGCGGTGGCCGTGGCGACCGCGCCCCCCGTACCGAGGCAGCTTCGCAGGCTGCCCCTGAGACCGGCCCGGCTGCGCAGCCGGGTGCTGAAGGGAGCTGACCATGCTGATCCCGCGCAGGGTCAAGCACCGCAAGCAGCACCGGCCTGACCGCAGCGGAGCCGCCAAGGGCGGCACCAGGGTCGTGTTCGGCGAGTTCGGCATTCAGGCTGTTGAGCACTCCTACGTGACCAACCGCCAGATCGAGTCCGCTCGTATCGCCATGACCCGTCACATCCGCCGTGGCGGCAAGGTGTGGATCAACATCTACCCCGACCGTCCCCTCACCAAGAAGCCGGCCGAGACCCGCATGGGTTCCGGTAAGGGTTCGCCGGAGTGGTGGATCGCCAACGTCAAGCCCGGACGCGTGATGTTCGAGCTGTCCGGCGTGGCGGAGTCGGTCGCGCGTGAGGCCCTCACCAGGGCGATCCACAAGCTGCCGATGAAGTGCAAGATCGTTAAGCGTGAAGTGGGTGAGGCGTGATGGCTAAGGGCCTGACCGCCGGCGAGCTGCGAGTGGAGGACCAGGACACCCTGGTCCAGAAGCTCAAGGAGGCCAAGGAGGAGCTGTTCAACCTCCGCTTCCAGGCAGCGACCGGTCAGTTGGAGAGCCACGGGCGGCTGCGCGCCGTCCGCCGCGAGATCGCCCGTATCTACACCGTGATGCGCGAGCGGGAGCTCGGAATCGTCACGGTTGAGAAGGAGTCGAGCGATGGCTGAGACCGAGACCACCGGAACCACCGAGAACGACGCGCGGAACTTCCGCAAGGTCCGTGAGGGCCTGGTCGTCAGCGACAAGATGGACAAGACCGTCGTCGTCGCCGTCGAGGACCGCGTCAAGCACCGTCTGTACGGCAAGGTCATCCGCCGTACGACCAAGTACAAGGCGCACGACGAGGCCAACGCCTGTGGCGTCGGCGACCGCGTGCTGCTCATGGAGACCCGCCCCCTCTCCGCCACCAAGCGGTGGAGGGTCGTGGAGATCCTCGAGAAGGCCAAGTAGGCCCTCTCGGATATACCGCGCCTCGTGGGGGCCTCAGGGCCCCCATGACGGCGTCCAAGGACGCGAGGTCTCCGGACCTCGCGTCGCCTGCGGTGCGGCCCCTGCGTGGACTGTGGCCGTGGGAACAAGACAACGACGGGTTCCGCCAGGCTCAGAAATGAGAACCGGCGCGACTAACAGGAGTTCAACGTGATCCAGCAGGAGTCGCGGCTCAAGGTCGCCGACAACACTGGTGCGAAGGAGATCCTTTGCATCCGTGTTCTCGGTGGCTCGGGCCGACGCTACGCCGGTATCGGCGACATCATCGTCGCCACTGTCAAGGACGCGCTGCCGGGCAGCACGGGCGTCAAGAAGGGCGACGTGGTCAAGGCCGTCGTCGTCCGCACGGTCAAGGAGCGCCGCCGGCCCGACGGCTCCTACATCCGCTTCGACGAGAACGCCGCGGTCATCATCAAGGACAGCGGTGACCCTCGTGGCACTCGTATCTTCGGCCCGGTCGGCCGCGAGCTGCGCGACAAGAAGTTCATGCGCATCATCTCGCTCGCCCCGGAGGTGCTGTAATGCCGAAGCTGCATGTGAAGAAGGGTGACCTGGTCCAGGTCATCGCCGGCAAGGACAAGGGTGCCAAGGGTCACGTCATCGCCACGTACCCGCGCGAGGACCGCGTGGTGATCGAGGGCGTCAACATGATCAAGAAGCACACCAAGGAGACCAACCAGGGTCCGCGTGGCGCCAAGACCGGCGGCGTGCAGACCATGGAGGGTCGCATCCACGTGTCCAACGTGAAGAAGATCAAGGACGAGAAGCCCGCCGACAAGAAGGCCGACAAGGCCGAGGAGACGGGTGAGGACAGCTGATGACCGCCACGACCACTGAGACCGAGCGCCCGACGCCGCGACTCAAGACGAAGTACCGCGAGGAGATCGCGGCCCAGCTTCGTGAGCAGTTCGGCATCGAGAACGTCATGCAGATCCCGGCCCTGACCAAGATCAAGGTCAACATGGGTGTCGGTGAGGCGGCTCGCGACTCCAAGCTCATCGAAGGCGCCGTCCGCGACCTCACCGTGATCACCGGCCAGAAGCCGGCCGTCGTCCGGGCGCGCAAGTCCATCGCGCAGTTCAAGCTGCGCGAGGGCATGCCGATCGGCGCGCACGTCACGCTGCGCGGCGACCGCATGTGGGAGTTCCTCGACCGTCTGCTGGCGCTGGCGCTGCCCCGTATCCGGGACTTCCGCGGCCTGTCGCCGAAGCAGTTCGACGGCAACGGCAACTACACGTTCGGTCTGACCGAGCAGGTCATGTTCCACGAGGTCGACCAGGACAAGGTCGACCGGCCGCGGGGCATGGACATCACGATCGTGACCACCGCGACGAACGACGACCAGGGCCGGGCGCTGCTGAAGCTCCTCGGCTTCCCCTTCAAGGAGGCCTGATCCAATGGCGAAGAAGTCGCTGATCGCCAAGGCGGGGCGCAAGCAGAAGTTCGAGGTCCGTGCCTACACCCGGTGCTCGCGTTGCGGTCGTCCGCGCGCCGTGTACCGCAAGTTCGGCCTGTGCCGCGTGTGCTTCCGCGAGATGGCGCACCGGGGCGAGCTGCCCGGCATCACCAAGTCGAGCTGGTAGATACCCTGGGGGACGGCCCCGTGCCGTCCCTTGGGACCCATGTTCAGAAGAAGACAGGACGCACCGCGTCCATGACCGCGCCGAAGGTCCACCGGCAGAGCGCTGCTTGGCCGACTGGAAACCGCGGCGAGGAAGGCCACTGGCCATGACGATGACCGACCCGATCGCAGACATGTTGACGCGTCTGCGTAACGCGAACTCGGCGTACCACGAGAGCGTGTCGATGCCGTATTCGAAGATCAAGGCGCACATCGCCGAGATCCTCCAGCAGGAGGGTTACATCCAGTCCTGGGCCGTCGAAGACGCCAAGGTTGGAAAGAACCTCGTGGTGGAGCTCAAGTTCGGGCCTACCCGTGAGCGTTCGCTCGCGGGCCTGCGCCGGGTTTCGAAGCCCGGTCTGCGGGTTTATGCGAAGAAGGACAACCTGCCTCGAGTTCTGGGCGGACTGGGCGTCGCGATCATCTCGACGTCCGCCGGTCTCATGACCGACAAGCAGGCCGGCAAGCGTGGCGTGGGCGGCGAAGTCCTCGCCTACGTCTGGTAGAGGGGAGGAACACAGCATGTCGAGAATCGGACGGCTGCCCATCCCTGTGCCCAGTGGCGTAGACATCACGATCACCGGCCAGGATGTCCAGGTCAAGGGCCCGAAGGGCACGCTTTCTCACACGGTCGCGGACCCGATTTCGGTCGGTCGTGACGACGACGGCGCCATCGCCGTCTCCCGACCCAACGACGAGAACAAGGTCCGTGCGCTGCACGGCCTGTCCCGGACGCTGATCGCCAACATGGTGCAGGGCGTCACCCAGGGGTACACCAAGGCCCTTGAGATCGTCGGCGTCGGTTACCGCGTCCAGGCCAAGGGCCCGACGCAGCTGGAGTTCTCGCTGGGCTTCAGCCACCCGGTCATCGTCGACGCCCCCGAGGGTGTCACCTTCCGCGTCGAGAAGCCGACCCTGTTCCACGTGGACGGCATCGACAAGCAGAAGGTCGGCGAGGTCGCGGCCAACATCCGCAAGTTGCGCAAGCCTGACCCGTACAAGGGCAAGGGCGTGCGTTACCAGGGCGAACAGATCCGCCGCAAGGTCGGAAAGGCTGGTAAGTAGGCATGGCTCCGAAGACTGCGTTCAGCAAGCACACGGCTGCCCGCACCGTCTCGCGGGCTCGCCGTCACCGCCGCGTCCGCAAGTTCGTCGTCGGTACGGCCGAGCGTCCGCGCCTGGTCGTCAACCGCTCGACCCGTCACATGTTCGTCCAGATCGTGGACGACTCCGTCGGTCACACGCTGGTCAGCGCGTCCACCATGGACGCCTCGCTGCGTACTCTCGAGGCCGACAAGACGGAGAAGGCCAAGAAGGTCGGCGAGCTCCTCGCTCAGCGGGCCAAGGAAGCCGGGATCACCAAGGTCGTCTTCGACCGCGGTGGCAACCGCTACGCCGGTCGCATCGCGGCTCTGGCGGACAGCGCCCGCGAAGGCGGGCTGGAATTCTGATGGCAACTGAGAAGAGGAACCACTGATGGCTGCAGCTCCGCGTCGCGGTGGCGGCACCGGTGGCGAGCGGCGGGACCGTCGTGACGATCGCCGCGGTGGCGCCGCCGACAAGGGCGTCTCGTACATCGAGCGCGTAGTGAAGATCAACCGAGTGGCCAAGGTCGTGAAGGGTGGTCGTCGCTTCAGCTTCACCGCCCTCGTCGTCGTCGGTGACGGCAACGGCCTGGTCGGCGTCGGTTACGGCAAGGCCAAGGAAGTCCCCGCGGCCATCGCCAAGGGCGTCGAAGAGGCGAAGAAGCACTTCTTCAAGGTGCCCCGTATCCAGGGCACCATCCCGCACACCGTGCAGGGCGAGGAGGCGGCCGGTGTCGTCTTCCTGCGTCCGGCCTCGGCCGGTACCGGCGTCATCGCCGGTGGCCCGGTGCGCGCGGTCCTGGAGTGCGCCGGCATCCATGACGTGCTGTCCAAGTCGCTCGGCTCGGACAACCCGATCAACATCGTGCACGCCACCGTGGCGGCTCTGAAGGGCCTCTCGCGCCCCGAGGAGATCGCCGCCCGCCGTGGCCTGCCGATCGAGGACGTGGCTCCGGCCCGGATGCTCAAGGCTCAGCGCGAGGGCATCGCCGAGGCCGCGGCCGCGAAGGCGGTGAGCTAGTCATGGCACGCCTGAAGATCACTCAGGTTCGCTCGAAGATCGGTGGCAAGCAGAACCAGCGTGACTCGCTGCGTTCGCTTGGCCTGAAGCGAATCGGCGATGTCGTCGTCAAGGAGGACCGTCCCGAGATTCGCGGGATGGTCTCCGTGGTGACGCACCTCGTCGAGGTGGAAGAGGTCGACTAGTCATGACTGACAAGGCTCCGCTCAAGATTCACGACCTGCGTCCCGCCCCGGGTGCCAACAAGTCCAAGATCCGCAAGGGTCGTGGCGAGGCGTCCAAGGGCAAGACGTCCGGTCGCGGCACCAAGGGCAGCCACGCCCGTACCACGGTTCCCCTCGGCTTCGAGGGTGGCCAGGTGCCGCTGCAGAGGCGTCTGCCGAAGCTCAAGGGCTTCTCCAACGCCCTGTTCAAGACGACCTACCAGGTCGTCAACCTGGACAGGCTCGGCGAGCTGTTCCCCGAGGGTGGCGAGGTCACCGTCGAGGCCCTGGTGGCCAAGGGTGCCGTTCGCAAGAACCAGCTCGTGAAGGTGCTCGGCACCGGCGAGATCTCCGTCGCGGTGAACGTCACGGTTCACGCCTTCTCGTCCGCCGCGAAGGACAAGATCGCCGCCGCCGGTGGTTCCGTTACCGAGCTGTAGCTCCGCTATGACGAGGCGTGGGGGCTCCGACAATGGGCCCCCACGCCCTTAGTGCGTTAGAGTTCGGCGAGGCGGCAGGATTCTGTCCGGCTCGTTTGACTGAGACTTGACATGGCAGATCCCCGCACCACCGCATACTCACATCGCCATTAAGGCGCGCAGGAGGGACCGTGCTGACCGCGTTTACCCGGGCGTTCCGGACACCGGACCTGCGCAAGAAGTTGCTCTTCACCCTGGGCATCATCGCGCTGTTCCGTCTCGGCTCGGTTCTTCCGACTCCGGGAGTTCACGTCCAGAACCTCGCGGCCTGTTTCGATCAGGCCCGTAACGGAGCCACCGGCAACATCTATGGGATGGTGCAGCTCTTCAGTGGTGGTGCGCTCCTGAAGCTGTCGGTGTTCGCGCTGGGCATTATGCCGTATATCACCGCGAGCATCATTCTCCAGCTGCTCGTCGTGGTGATTCCACGTCTTGAGGCTCTCAAGAAAGAAGGCCAGGCGGGTCAGGCCAAGATCACGCAGTATACGCGTTATCTGACTATCGGCCTCGGCATTCTGCAGTCCACCGCCTTCATCGCGCTGGCGCGGTCCGGCCAGCTCTTCCCCAACTGCCAGCAGGACGTCCTGCTCGACCCCGACAACATCTTCGGCATCGTCACGATGGTCATCATCATGACGGCCGGTACGTCGGTGATCATGTGGCTCGGTGAGCTCATCACCGACCGCGGCGTCGGCAACGGCATGTCCATCCTGATCTTCACCCAGGTCGTCGCGGTCTTCCCGTCCGAGCTGACCAACATCTTCCAGGCGAACAAGTTCACCTTCGCGGTGGTCATGATCGTGGGCGTCTTCATGATCGCGGCCGTGGTCTTCGTCGAGCAGGCGCAGCGCCGCATCCCGGTCCAGTACGCCAAGCGCATGGTCGGCCGAAGGATGTACGGCGGCACCTCGACCTACATCCCGCTCAAGGTCAACCAGGCCGGCATCATCCCGGTCATCTTCGCCTCCTCGCTGCTCTACCTGCCTCAGCTGCTCACCTCGCTCTTCCCGACGACCGACAACGCGGTGGTCCAGTGGATCTCCCAGTACCTGGTCAGGGGCGACCACCCGGTCTACATGGTCACGTTCTTCGTGCTGATCGTCTTCTTCACGTACTTCTACGTGTCGATTACGTTCAACCCCGCTGAAGTCGCCGACAACATGAAGAAGTACGGTGGGTTCATTCCGGGCATCCGTCCCGGCCGTCCGACGGCTGAATACCTGAACTTCGTGCTCACCCGTCTGACCGCGCCCGGCGCGCTCTATCTGGGTCTGATCTCCATGATCCCGATCGTCGCGCTGGCGGTGGCCGGGGCTAGCCAGAACTTCCCGTTCGGAGGGACGAGCATTCTGATCATGGTTGGTGTCGGCCTGGACACGGTGAAGCAGATCGAGAGCCAGCTCCAGCAGCGTAACTACGAAGGTTTCCTGCGGTAGTGCGTCTCGTTCTCGTCGGGCCCCCCGGAGCGGGTAAGGGGACGCAGGCCCAGTACATCGCATCGAACCTGTCCATCCCGAAGATCTCGACAGGTGACATCTTCCGTGCCAACGTCTCGGGCGGCACGGACCTCGGCAAGCTGGCCAAAACCTTCATGGACCGTGGCGACCTCGTGCCCGACGAGGTCACCATCGCCATGGTCCGCGACCGTCTGTCCGAGGACGACGCGCAGGACGGGTTCCTGCTCGACGGCTTCCCGAGGAACGTCGCGCAGGCGGAGATCCTGCGCGACATGCTCAAGGACTGGGGTCTGGCCCTCGACCTGGTGCTGGAGCTGGTCGTGGACGACGACGAGGTCGTCCGGCGGCTGGCGGGGCGGCGTACGTGCAGTCAGTGCGGCCGCATCTGGCACGTGGAGTTCGACGACAAGAAGGACGACAAGTGCGACGCCTGCGGCGGCGCGCTGTTCCAGCGGGACGACGACAAGGAAGAGACCGTCAGGCACCGCCTGGAGGTCTACCAGGAGCAGACCGCGCCCCTGGTCTCGTACTACGCCGGCGAGGACATCCTCGTGGGCGTCGACGCGACCGGGCCGGTGGAAGAGGTCACCCAGCGGGCCATGGAGGCGATCCGCCCGTACCTGGGATGACCCCGGGCACGATCTACCACGAAGGTGGCACGGTTCTCCGTGCCACCTTCCTTTTTTGGGTGCGGCTATTGTGGGGGAATTAGGGCTCCCACGAGGCCCGTCAGAAACCCCGGGGGGTGCCGAACGATGTTCAAGAAAAACCGACACGGAATCCAGATCAAGTCGACCGAGCAGCTGGAGAAGATGCGGGCCGCCGGCCTGGTGGTCGGGCGCACGCTCGATCTGCTGAAGCGTTCGGTCGAGCCGGGCATGACGCCGCTCGACCTCGACTCCATCGCCGAGAAGGCGATCAGGGACGAGGGCGCGGTCCCGTCGTTCAAGGGCTACCAGGGCTTCCCGGCGACGATCTGCGCGTCCGTCAACGACGAGGTGGTGCACGGCATCCCCACGGACGCCCGCAAGCTGCGCGAGGGCGACGTCATCTCCATCGACTGCGGCGCGATCCTGGAGGGCTGGCACGGCGACTCCGCCGTCACGGTGCCGGTCGGCGAGGTCGACCCCAAGCTGACCGAGCTGATGCGGGTCACCGAGGAGGCCATGTGGCGCGGCATCGCCGCGCTGAAGATCGGCCGCCACCTGTCCGACATCGGCTACGAGGTCGAGCGGTACGTGAAGTCGCAGGGCCGCTTCGGCATCCCGCCCGAGTACGGCGGCCACGGCATCGGCACCGAGATGCACATGGACCCGTGGATCGCCAACCACGGCAAGCCGGGCAGGGGCCCGCTGCTGGAGGAGGGCATGTGCCTGGCCATCGAGCCCATGGTGAACCTGGGCACCGAGCGCACGCGCGTCCTGTCCGACGACTGGACGGTGGTGACGATCGACGGGAAGGCGTCGGCGCACTTCGAGCACAGCGTCGCCGTGACACATAATGGACCTTGGGTGCTTACCGCCCTAGACGGGGGCGAAGAGCGCCTGAGTCACCTTCAGCTCTGACCCCCGGGAGTGGTGGTATGGCGAACAGCCCCGAGATGCGAGCCTCGGACGTCGACCGCGATCGGGTGGCCGCCATCCTGCGCGAGCACACCGCGCAGGGCCGCATCACGATGGACGAGTTCAACGAGCGGCTCGAAGAGCTCTACAAGAGCAAGACCTACGGTGATCTGGCCAAGCTGACGGCCGACCTGCCCGACGTCGACCTGCGCCACCGGCAGCTCGCGACGCCCGAGGCGGCGCCCGCGAAGAGCGGCAACCTCCATCCGGGCATGCGGGCGGCCTGGGGCGCCTGGGCCGCGGCCAGCGCCGTCAACTGGGTGATCTGGCTGATCGTGAGCGTCTCGACCGGCGACATGATCTATCCGTGGCCGCTGTGGGTCATGGGCCCGTGGGGCGCGATCCTGCTGATGAGCACGATCTTCGGGAACGGGCCGAAGCGCAGCTAGTCCGGCCCGTTTGTGGCGTAATGCACTGTGTGCATTCCTCCGCAGTGCGTGACGGCGGGCGTTCCTAGCGTGAGCGGTGTCGGGAACACGACTCACGGAGGAATCAGATGCGCAAGGTCCTCGCGGCCGCCGCCCTAGCCGGCTCGGTCGCCCTCACCGGTCTCGCCGCCGCCCCCGCCGCGCAGGCGGCCTCGTCCAGTGGCTGGGGTACGTTCCACGCGAGCAACCACAAGGCGTCCACCCACGGGAACACGTACGGGTCGCACGGCAAGGTCTACACCCACTGGTACGGCAAGGAGTCCACGCCGAAGTTCGGTTACGTGTGGTTCAGGTACTACGCGAACGGGAGCTGGCACCAGTTCTCCAGGAAGTGGGACGGGAGCCACGACGAGACCTGGTCCGGCCGGGGGATCAAGAAGATCTACACCTGGACCTGCTGGGGCGGGGCGGGCACGTACTGCGGGGATCGGCACCGCGTCTTCTGAGACGTCTACTGAGACCTCTGAGAAGGCTCGCCGATCCCTCCGGCGGGCCTTCCCGTTGTCGGTCCGAAGGAGTGCGGGCCGTGGGGTAGACTCTTACATGGTTGTGTCAGGACACCTGGCACGCGTTTCGCGTTTTAGGCTCAGGTGTCGTACACTCCTTAGTCGGCTCACTATGACTTATCACGCGTCGGCGGTCTTTGCCGATCGCCGCTCTCTTCGAAGCGTGAGGTCGCGGCTGCTTAGTGAACCGGAGCCTCAGACGACCGATCAGTGAAACGCGAGGGATTTTGGCCAAGAAAGACGGCGCCATCGAGATCGAGGGCACTGTGGTTGAGTCGCTCCCGAACGCCATGTTCCGGGTGCAGCTCGACAACGGCCATAAGGTCCTGGCCCACATCAGCGGACGGATGCGGATGCACTACATCCGAATTCTGCCGGACGACAGGGTAGTCGTTGAACTGAGCCCCTACGACCTGAGTCGCGGGCGGATCGTCTACCGATACAAGTAACGACGTCTGAGGAACACGAAGGACAATGAAGGTAAAGCCGAGCGTCAAGAAGATCTGCGACAAGTGCAAGGTGATCCGCCGGCACGGTCGCGTCATGGTGATCTGCGACAACCTGCGCCACAAGCAGCGTCAGGGTTAGTCGTACGCAAGGTTTCTCCGAGTCCGCCCCACTTTTTCGGGAGCGGGCTCGACGCATGAGGAGCCTGGCACAGTAATCGCGTCTCACACCTGGGCCGGCGGAGCGATCCGTACCACCCAGGCGACCCCCGGTCGGAGGCCGGGGCCCTCACCCCGGGCATGGGGAGGGGTAGTGCGGCGCAAGACCTCCGCTCAAAAGAAGGAGAATGCCCGACCATGGCTCGCCTGGTTGGCGTCGACCTCCCCCGCGAGAAGCGGCTGGAGATCGCTCTCACCTACATCTACGGAATCGGCCGCACCCGCGCTCAGGAGATCCTCCAGGCGACCGGTGTCAGCGGCGACCTCCGCGTGCACCAGCTCTCCGACACCGAGCTCGTCCCGATGCGTGACTACATCGAGGCGAACTTCAAGATCGAGGGTGACCTGCGCCGCGAGGTCCAGGCCGACATCCGTCGCAAGATCGAAATCGGTTGCTACCAGGGCATCCGGCACCGCAAGGGCCTTCCGGTCCACGGTCAGCGCACGCAGACCAACGCGCGTACCCGTAAGGGCAAGAAGAAGACCGTCGCCGGTAAGAAGAAGCCCGGTAAGAAGTAGTCCACAGCCGCGGACCGAAGATCTCAGGAGTAATGGCAAACAATGCCTCCTAAGAGCCGTCAGGGTGCCCCGAAGAAGGTGCGCCGCAAGGAAAAGAAGAACGTCGCTCACGGGCACGCCCACATCAAGAGCACGTTCAACAACACGATCGTTTCGATCACCGACCCCAACGGGAACGTGATCTCCTGGGCCAGCGCCGGCCACGTGGGTTTCAAGGGCTCCCGTAAGTCCACCCCGTTCGCCGCTCAGATGGCCGCCGAGAACGCCGCCCGCCGCGCCATGGAGCACGGCATGCGCAAGGTCGACGTGTTCGTCAAGGGTCCCGGCTCCGGCCGTGAGACCGCGATCCGCTCCCTCCAGGCCACCGGCCTCGAGGTGGGTTCGATCCAGGACGTCACGCCGGTCCCGCACAACGGCTGCCGTCCGCCGAAGCGCCGCCGCGTCTGAATTTCCCCAGGAGATATTGAGAAATGGCTCGTTACACGGGCGCGGACTGCAAGCTCTGCCGTCGCGAGAAGACCAAGCTCTTCCTCAAGGGCAGCAAGTGCGAATCCGCAAAGTGCCCCATCGAGATCCGTCCTTACCCGCCGGGTGAGCACGGCCGCGGACGCCCCAAGGAGTCCGAGTACCAGCTTCAGCTTCGCGAGAAGCAGAAGACCCGCCGCATCTACGGCGTCCTCGAGAAGCAGTTCCGCAACTACTACGAGGAGGCCGCGGGCAAGAGCGGCAAGTCGGGTGAGGTGCTGCTCCAGATCCTGGAGAGCCGTCTCGACAACGTCGTCTACCGCGCCGGCTTCGCCCAGTCGCGTGACGCCGCTCGCCAGCAGGTGCGCCACGGCCACATCCTGGTGAACGGCAAGAAGGTCGACATCCCGTCGTACCGCGTTCGCGAGCACGACATCATCGAGGTCCGCGAGAACAAGCGCAACCTGCTGCCCTACGAGGTCGCTCGGGCGACCGCGGGCGAGCGCACCGTTCCCGCGTGGCTCGGCGTCGTGCCGGAGAAGCTCCGCGTCCTGGTCCACCAGCTGCCGGTTCGCCAGCAGATCGACACCCAGGTTCAAGAGCAGCTCATCGTCGAGTACTACTCCAAGTAGTCTCTGACGTCCTAGTTCGGGTGCGGATTTCCGTGCCCGAACTAGACTGTTTATCGGAGTGGCGTCATATAGCGGGCGTCACACGACAAGGGGAGAACCCACACCATGCTGATCGCTCAGCGTCCGACTCTTCTCGAAGAGTCGATCGACGAGACCCGGTCCCGGTTCGTCATCGAGCCGCTGGAGCCGGGCTTCGGCTACACCATCGGCAACTCGCTGCGCCGCACGCTGCTGTCGTCCATCCCGGGCGCGGCCGTGACGAGCATCCGCATCGAGGGCGTGCTGCACGAGTTCTCGACCGTTCCCGGGGTCAAGGAAGACGTCACCGACATCATCCTGAACCTCAAGGAGCTGGTCGTCTCCTCCGAGCACGACGAGCCGGTCGTGATGTACCTGCGCAAGCAGGGCCCGGGTGAGGTCACCGCCGCCGACATCGCGCCCCCGGCCGGTGTCGAGGTGCACAACCCCGAGCTGCGCATCGCCACGCTCAACGGCAAGGCGAAGCTGGAGATGGAGCTGACCGTCGAGCGCGGTCGCGGCTACGTCTCCGCCGCCCAGAACAAGCAGCCGGGCCAGGAGATCGGGCGCATCCCGATCGACTCGATCTACTCCCCGGTTCTCAAGGTCACCTACAAGGTCGAGGCGACCCGAGTCGAGCAGCGTACCGACTTCGACCGTCTCATCCTCGACGTCGAGACCAAGCCCGCCATGAAGCCCCGCGACGCGGTGGCCTCGGCCGGCAAGACCCTCGTCGAGCTCTTCGGCCTGGCCCGTGAGCTCAACGTCGAGGCCGAGGGCATCGACATCGGCCCGTCGCCGACCGACGCCGCCCTGGCCGCCGACCTGGCGCTGCCGATCGAGGAGCTGAACCTGACCGTTCGCTCCTACAACTGCCTCAAGCGCGAGGGCATCCACACCGTGGGTGAGCTCGTCGCCCGCAGCGAGCAGGACCTTCTCGACATAAGGAACTTCGGGGCCAAGTCGATCGAAGAGGTCAAGCAGAAGCTGCACGAGATGTCGCTGGCGCTCAAGGACTCCCCGCCCGGGTTCGACCCGAGCGCGGTGGCCGGCGGCGGCTACGACGACGACGACAGCGCGTACGTCGAGACCGAGCAGTACTGAGCCTCGAACCGGGGATCCGTCCCCGGTTCGTGCCTGCGCGCGCCGAGCGGTCCAGCCGCTCGGCGCGTGACGAACGTAACGGCCCTGTCGTTGTGACGGAGGCCGGCCCGACTCCGGTACCTGGTACGGCCGGGGCGGGTTAACCCAAGAGGAGAAACAGATGCCCAAGCCCACCAAGGGTGCACGTCTTGGCGGCAGCCCGGCGCACGAGCGGCTGATCCTGGCGAACCTCGCCACGGACCTGTTCCGCCACGGCAAGATCCGTACCACGGTCACGAAGGCCAAGCGCCTTCGCCCGCTGGCGGAGCGCCTGATCACCAAGGCGAAGAAGGGCGACATCCACAACCGTCGCCAGGTCCTGACTGTCGTCAAGGACAAGGGCGTGGTTCACCACCTGTTCACCGAGATCGCGGTGACGTTCGCCGAGCGTCCGGGTGGTTACACCCGGATCACCAAGATCGGTGCGCGTAAGGGCGACAACGCCCCGATGGCCGTCATCGAGCTGGTGAGCGAGCCGCTGAACGGCGTCACCACCCGCCGTACCGAGGCTCCGGCCGCCGCTGCCGCTCCGGCTCCGGCCGCTGAGGAGACGGAGGCCGCCGAGGTCGTGGCCCCCGAGGCCGCCGCCGAGGAGACCCCGGCCGCCGAGGCCGAGGCTCCCGAGGCCGAGGCGAAGAAGGACGAGGCCTGATCTTTCAGGCTGGTTGAATCGGGCCCGGACCCCCTCGCGGGGGTCCGGGCCCTTTTCCGTGAACGCGAAAGGGACGATCGTGGTACGCCTCCGCCTGGATCTGGCATACGACGGGACCGACTTCTCCGGATGGGCGAGGCAGCCCGGTCGCCGTACGGTCCAGGGTGAGATCGAGCTGGCGCTCACCAGGATCCTGCGCCTGGCCGAGCCCGCCGCGCTGACCGTGGCGGGACGTACGGACGCGGGCGTGCACGCGCGCGGCCAGGTGGCGCATGTGGACGTGCCGGACGAATCGCTCGCCGAGCTCGACGGCAACCGGGGGCCTCTGGACGTCGATGAGCAACTCGCTGCGCTCGTGCGGCGGCTGGGTGGCCTACTGCCCCAGGATGTACGCGTTCATCGGGTCTCGGTGGCTCCTGAGGGCTTTGACGCCCGGTTCTCCGCGATGTTCCGGCGGTACGCGTACCGGGTGTGCGACAGGACCGGCGGCGTCGACCCGCTGCGCCGGCACGAGGTGGTCTGGCACAACCGTCCGCTGGACCTCGACGCCATGAACGCGGCGGCCCGGCGGCTCGTGGGCGAGCACGACTTCGCGGCGTTCTGCAAGAAGCGCGAGGGCGCCACGACGATCAGGGAGTTGCAGCGCCTGGAGTGGACGCGCGAGGCGGACGGCGTGCTGGTGGCCGCCGTCGTGGCGGACGCGTTCTGCCACTCGATGGTGCGCGCGCTGGTCGGGTCCCTGCTGGCCGCGGGGGACGGGCGGCAGCCGGTGGAGTGGCCCGGCCAGGTGCTGACCCGGGCCGTACGGGACTCCGGGGTGCACGTCGCGCCCGCCCACGGGCTGTGCCTGGAGGAGGTGGGCTACCCCGGGGAGGACGAACTCGCCGCGCGGGCCGCTGCCACGCGGCGCGTCCGTACGCTCTCAGCCCTTGGTGACGCGGCGCTCCAGGACGAGTGAGGTCTGGTCCCTGAACGCCCCGCTGACCTTGGCCAGCGTCTTCTCCTTGGCCTCCGGGGTGTGGCCGTCGGCGTGGGTGGCGTAGCTGAAGACGACGTAGCGGCCCCACACGAGCCCGGCCGCGTAGCCGCCGGCGATGGACACCCGCTCGCCGCCGCTGCCCTCCGCGCCGGGCAGCGCCCGGAACCAGATGTTGCGCGAGAGGTTCTTGGCCTGGTCGGCCAGGACGGCGGCGTCCTTGGTCGGCAACACCGCGATGCCGGTGGTCACGGCGTAGCGGCGCTTGCTGTCGACGTAGGTGGCCCGGACGATCCGGCTGCACTTCTGCTCGCGCAGCGCGTCGGCGAACGCGCCGGTCGCCGCCTTCTCGCAGCTCGTCTCCATGTCGGTCTTGACCCTGGTGAACGTCGTGCCCGCGGCGGAGACCTTCTTCTTCGGGAACGCCTCCGTCAGTGACAACTTCTGGGGGTCCGTCTCCTCGGAGTTGAGCATGGACGCGCCGGGGACGTCGGCGGGCGGGCT
>NZ_BMRC01000024.1:0-118832 GCF_014648435.1 Nonomuraea spiralis | reverse complement strand
GCGGGTGGGGTGGGACGGGCGGCCGTCGTGGCGGCGGGCGGCGGGGTGGTGCTGAGGGCCCGGTAGGCGAAGAAACCGCCGGTCGCCACGCCTGCCAGGGCCAGGGCGCCGAGTGTGACCAGCAGGGCGCGTCTGCTCTTGCCCCGGGCGGGTGGGGGTGGGGGTGGGATCTGGAACGGGGGTTGTCTGAAGGCGCCCGGGGGGAACGTGGGGGTGCCTTGGGGTGGGGTGGGGAGGTCCAGGGCGGTGCTGGGCCTCTTGGTCCACATGTCCTGGTTGAAGGGCAGGTCGGGGAGTCTGTCCTCGGATGGCTTGTCCTCGGACCGCTTGTCCTGGGGCTGCCCTTCTTCTGCTCGGCTCTCTTCCGTCCGCTGGAGGTCTGCGGTTCGGACGTCTGCCCAGGTTTCTGCTCCGCTGTCTGCCCGGTTGTCCGCCCGGTTGTCCGCCGTTTGGTTGGCTGCTGGGCGGGGGGTTGCGGGGTTTTTGTCCTCGGGGCGGTCTTCTGCCGGGTTTCGGGGGGTGGGCTGGTTGTCCCCCTGGTGCCTCTCCTCGATGGGGGGCGTAGGGGATACGGGGGGCCAAACGGGGACGTCGCCGGGCTCCGGGGGGCGGCCCGTCGGGTTGGTGGGGTGGGGCTCGACGTAATGGGCCGTCCGCATGGGGCCGGTGGGCTCCTCGCGGGGGTCGGACGTACGGATGCCCTGGGGTGGGGTGTTCTGGGTTACGGGGTTGTGCTCGTCGTGGGGAGGGGCGGGGGTGGCCTGCTGGTGGGCGGCGGCGTCGCGCTTGGCGGCCTCGGGGTCGAAGTAGTGGGCCGTTCTGGGCAGCCCGCCCGGCCTGGTGGCGTCGGGGTCGTACGGGGAGGCGTCACGGCCGCCGCCGTACAGCGAGGCGTCGGGGGCGTACGGGGTGGTGTCCCGGTCCCGGTTGTACGGGCCGGTGTCGCGGTCCTGCGGCGGGGCGTCGGGGCTGCGGAGGGACGCGGGTGTGGTGGCGTTGAGGTCAGTCGGCGCGCCGGTGGCCGCGGTGAACGCAGGGCTGCTCAGCGGGACCGTGGGGTGGCCGGTCTGGGGGTCCATTGCCGGGCCGGCCTGGGCGCTGGTCGCCGGGTCTGCGGCGTGGCCGGTGGGGTGGCCGGTTTGAGGGGCTGGGGGGGTGGTTGCCGGGTCGTCGGTGTCGGGTTCGGCGACCAGTTCGCCCGTGGCGGCAGGCCAGGGCGGCATGACGTCCGGGTCGGCGACCGGGGCGGGCCAGACCTGCAATCCCGCGGCGGCGGCCGTGAACGCCGGCGGCGGTTCCCACGGCGGCGCGCCCGGCACCACGGGCTTGGCCGGCCAGGCGGGGGGCTCTTCCTCGGGCGTGGCGGCCCACTCTTCGGGGGTGGCGGCCCAGGAGGCGCCCCCCTCACCCTGCCGACCCTGTGACGTGCCGCCTTCGGCACGCGGCCCCCAGGCAGTGTCGCCCTCAGCGCGCGGTCCCCAAGCAGCGTCGCTCTCGGTGCGCGGGGCGGTGGGGTGGTCCTCGGTGGGTGGGGCCCAGGTGGGGGTGTGGTCGGGTTCGGGATCCTGCCTGGGGGTCTCGGGGCGGCCCCAGGTGGCTTCGGCGGCTGTTCGGGGGGCCCATTCGGTTGTGTCGGAGGCTTCGGGGGTCCACGCCGGTTCGTCGGAGGCCGGGGGAGCCCAGGTGGGGGGAGCCGGGGCCGGAGGTTCGGGGGCCCAGCGGGAGGTGTGGGGTGGTTCGGGGGTGGGGGGCCAGGAAGGGGTGGTGTGTCGGTGGGGGGTGGTGAGGGAGTCCTCGTCGGCCCGGGGGCCGCGGGGGGCGCCGGTCGTGGGGTCGTAAGGGACGGGAGGGGTGCCGGCGGTCGGGCGCGTCGGGGGAGCCGGGGCGGCCGTGGGGGCGGTGTCCGGCTCGTCGTCGGCGAACCAGTCGTAGGCGGCCGAGTCGTCGCCGGCCACCTCCCACGGCTGCTGCCCGGGCGACGCCTCGCCGGACTGCGCCTGGGTACGCGAAAGCCGTGCCTCGTCGCCGGTCGGCTCCTCGGACCCGGTGAACGTCCGTGGGACGTCCCCGTCGGTCTGGCCGAAGCTCGGCGGTGGCAGCGCTCGTGCGGTCGTACGGTCGGCTTCCCTGCGATCGTGCTCAGACCCGGGTTCCTGGCCACGCATAGGGGGAGCCTAGCGAGAGTAGCGAGATCGTTATGTCGGTATGGGGGTTCCCGACGGGATCCACCGTCCCTTTTGGGCGGCTATTGGACCCCATGTCGGTTCAGCTCAGCGCGGTCCCCGTCATCGTACGGTTGTCCAGAGCCTTGAAGACGGTCGCGCCGGTGAGGTCCTTGATGGCCTCGAAGATGCGCTTGGAGCCCTTCTTGTCCGGCTTGCTGCCGTCCTTGTTCTGGAACCAGACCATGATCGCGTAGTGGCCGTGGGTCGAGATCCTGGCCCCGCCGCTGCCCGAGCCGAGGAACTTGGTGACGCTGTCCTTGCCAGCCAGTGGCTTGACGTAGTTGCTCGCGTCGCCGACCTTGGCCACCTTGGTCGCGGTGCCGCTCGTCTTGAGGTTGGCCACGCCGATCGTGCCGATCACCTTGCCGGACTTGTCGCGGAAGCTGGCCCGTACGAGCTGGGTGCACTTGCCGGACTTGAGTGCCTTCTGCAGCTTGTCGCCCAGGGCGCCGTCAGTGCACTTCTTGTCCTTGCTGGTGACCGTCATCTCGTACGCGCGCCCGGAGACGGTGATCTTCTTCTTCGAGCCGAAGAACTCCTTGACCGAGATCGGGTCGGGATCGGTCGTACGTCCGGCGGCGAAGCCGTACTTGCCGGGCGGGGTCGAGGGGAGCGGCGCGGAGGTCCTGGTGGGCCTCGCGGCCTCGGTGGTGGTGCTGCCGCCCGCCTTCCACATCAGCGTGAGGCCGCCGCCGAGCAGGGCCAGCAGCGCGACGCCGCCGATCGCGAACCAGAGGGGCGCGCGCGAGCGCCGCCCCTCGTCGTACGGGCTCCAGCCGACCCTGCTCTGCGGCGACGGCGACGACTGTGACGACTCCGACGACGGCGACGACAGCGGCGAGTCCGCCGACTGCGGCGGCTGCCCAGGGTACGGCGGTTGCCCGGATTGCGGCGCTTGCCCAGCGTATGGCGGTTGTCCGAAGAATGTCGTCTGCCCAGAGGGCGACGCCTGCGCCGGTGGGGCCCCTAGCGGTGACTGCCCGGTGGTCTCGCCCCCGGCGGCGCGGCCCCTGCGCGAACGGCGGGGACCGCTGTCCATGCCACGTTCCTCATTGCCGTTGGAAACCATGCGGAGACATTACCGTGATGTTCGTCATTGAGTTCCGAAATCCTGGGTCCACCACGGGCCGTCCGGTCCGGAGGCGACGCCCACGCCGATGGCCTTGAGGGTGCAGTCCAGGATGTTCCTGCGCTGGTCACGGCTGTCCAGCCAGCCGCGTACGGCCTGCTCGGGCGTGCTGTAGCCGTTGCCGATGTTCTCGGCGGCGCCCCAGTGGTACCCGGCGCGGTTCATCCGGTCCCAGGGGGAGGCGCCGTCGGGGGAGTTGTGAGCGAGTTGCCCGGTACGCGCCATCTCCAGCGAGTGCTCGCGCGCCGAGCGCCCCAGCCGGCCGTCCACCCGCAGCGGCCCGCAGCCGCGCTCGGCACGCGCGGCGTTGGTGAGCGCGACGACCCGCGCGGCCAGGCCGGGGATCACCTTGGCCGGCTCGCCGCCGCCGCCGGTGAACACCTGGGTGGGGTCGTCCTGGGCGTCGAAGCCCGCGATCTGCCCTTCGGGGGTCTTCGTGGGCTTGGGGGTGGTTCTGCCGCGCGGGGTCTTGACCGTGGTGGCCTGGCGGGGAATGCGGTCCAGCTCGGGCTGGGCCTTCTTCACAGCGGTCGGCCCCGGACGCCCCGAGGCCGCGGCGGGCGGGGCGGTCTCGTTGAGGTAGATGTGGGCGGTGGGCTCGACGTCGTCGGACAGCCGGCCGAGCAGCACTCCGGTGAACAGGGCCGCCATCAGGCAGGCCAGCACGCCCAGACCGTTCCGGCGCCGCGCGCCCTGCTGGGTTTGCCGGGTGTGAGAGTTCCGCCACATACCGCAGCTAACGATAGAGATGTCGGGTACTGGGAAAGAAGGGATCCCAGGGAAACGAAATGGAACCGTTCTGTCGTCGGGTAGACTCGTGCAGGGTTACCGGTCTTTTGACCTGCGCGCCTTCAGGCGGGTAACCTAATCGTTCGTTGTGTGCATAGGTCCAGCGTGACCGATGCGCGGCGCGTCCGGCGTCATCTCCCATCATCAAGCCCATCGGGTTCGGGAGACGGAAGGTCCGGGCTGCCGTGTGCCCGCACCGACCGACCCATGAAGCTGTCGCATCCGACAGCGCCGAAGACGCGAGCAAAAGAAGGCTACGACCGTGCGCACGTACTCACCGAAGCCCGCCGACGTCCAGCGTCAGTGGTACGTCATCGACGCGACCGATGTCGTGCTGGGCCGGCTGGCCAGCCACGTCGCGAACCTGCTCCGCGGCAAGCACAAGCCGATCTTCGCGAACCACGTCGACACCGGTGACTTCGTCATCGTCATCAACGCCGACAAGATCGCGCTGAGCGGTAACAAGCGTGAGCAGAAGAAGGCGTACCGTCACTCGGGCTACCCGGGCGGTCTGCGTTCCGTCACCTATGGCGAGCTCATGGACAAGCGGCCGGAGAAGGCCGTTGAGAAGGCCGTCAAGGGCATGCTGCCGAAGAACTCCCTCGGCCGGAAGATGGCCAAGAAGCTGAAGGTCTACGCGGGTACCGAGCACCCGCACCAGGCTCAGCAGCCGGTGCAGTTCCAGATCACCCAGATCGCCCAGTAGTAGTTCGAAAGAGTTAGAGGAGAACCGTGGCTGAGCCCACCGGTGTCGAGACGGTCGTCGAGGCCGAGCTGGAGGAATTCTCCGGCGAGGACTTCCCGTCCGAGTACACCACCGAGTCCGCTGCCAGCGCTGACGCGCCCGTGCGCAAGCCCGTCACCACGGGCAACTCGTACGGCACGGGCCGGCGCAAGGAGGCGATCGCCCGCGTGCGCATCGTCCCCGGCACCGGCAAGTGGACGATCAACGGCCGTTCGCTGGACGTCTACTTCCCGAACAAGGTCCACCAGCAGATCGTCAACGAGCCCTTCGTGGTCCTCGGCGCCGAGGAGGCGTTCGACGTGATCGCGCGCATCGACGGCGGCGGCGTCACCGGCCAGGCCGGCGCGCTGCGCATGGGCCTGTCCCGCGCCCTGGCGATCCTGGACGTCGATGTCAACCGCCCGCCGCTGAAGAAGGCCGGCTTCCTCACCCGTGACGCCCGCGCCACGGAGCGGAAGAAGTACGGCCTCAAGAAGGCCCGCAAGGCTCCGCAGTACAGCAAGCGCTAAATTGGCGCGCCTTTTCGGCACCGATGGGATACGTGGGGTCGCTGGTCGCGACCTCACGGCCGAGCTGGCCATGGACCTGTCCGTGGCGGCCGCCCATGTACTCGGTGATGCGGGCGCGTTCGCGGCCACGGGACGTCGTCCCGTGGCCGTCGTGGGCCGGGACCCGCGAGCCTCCGGGGAATTCCTGGAGGCCGCAGTGGTCGCCGGCCTCGCGGCGTCTGGAGTGGACGTGTTGCGCCTCGGCGTGCTGCCCACCCCGGCCGTCGCCCATCTCACCGCCGCGCTCGGCGCCGACCTCGGCGTCATGCTGTCCGCGTCGCACAACCCGGCGCCGGACAACGGGATCAAGTTCCTGGCCAGGGGCGGCTTCAAGCTGTCCGACGCGGTCGAGGACGAGATCGAGCGCCGGCTCGGTGAGAGCTGGTCCTTCCCCGTCGGTTCGGGGGTCGGGCGGGTGCGCGACGCGTACGGCGAGGCCGACCGTTACATCTCGCACGTCCTGACCACTATGACCGCCGCGCTCGACGGCCTGCACATCGTCGTCGACTGCGCGCACGGCGCCGCCCACATGGTCGCGCCCGAGGCGCTGGTACGCGCGGGCGCCCGGGTCGAGGCCATCGGTGCCAGACCTGACGGGCTCAACATCAACGCCGGCCACGGCTCCACCCACCTGGACAAGATCCGCCAGGTGGTCGTGTCCAGGGGCGCCGACATGGGCGTGGCCTACGACGGCGACGCCGACCGCTGCCTCGCGGTCGACCACACGGGCACGATCGTCGACGGCGACCAGATCATGGCGGTGCTCGCCGCTGCCATGCACGGCGACGGCCTGCTGGCCAAGGACACCGTGGTCGCGACCGTCATGTCCAACCTGGGCTTCAAACTGGCGATGCGCGACAGCGGCATCACCGTGATCGAGACCGCGGTCGGCGACCGTTACGTGCTCGAACGCATGAAGTCCGACGGGTTCAACCTGGGCGGCGAGCAGTCGGGTCATGTCATCATGCTCGACCACGCCACCACGGGCGACGGCCTGCTCACCTCGCTCCACCTGCTGGGCGTGGTGGCCAAGTCGGGTGTCCCGCTGAAGGAGCTGGCCGCCGTGATGACCCCGCTGCCGCAGATCCTGATCAACGTCAAGGACGTCGACAAGGGCAAGGCGTCGGTGCCCGAGCTCATCGCCGCCGTGGCCGAGGCCGAGGCGGAGCTGGGGGAGACCGGGCGGGTGCTGATCAGGCCGAGCGGCACCGAGCCCATGATCCGGGTGATGGTGGAGGCGGCGTCGGAGGAGCACGCCAACCTGGTGGCGGGCCGCCTGGCCGACGTGGTCCGTACGGCCTGCGCGTCCTGAGCCGCGTGCGGCGGGTGCGGCCTGGTGCCGCGCCCGCCGGCGTCGTCCGCGCCCCGCTACTCGTCGCCGGTGAGCGCGAACACCCGTAGTCTGCGTCCGGCCCAGAAGACCGCGCCGACGGTGACGATGACCAGCGCCGGGACGGCGAAGCCCAGCGTGACGTCGGTCTTCAGGAACGGCGAGTCGGAGATCTGGTCGGCGATCGTCTGGGACCACTGCTGGATCGAGAACTTGCGGGCCCCCGGGATGAGGTTGCCCACCACGACCTCCCAGACGAGGGCGTAGATGACGCCGATCGTGACCGCGTGCTTGGTCACGACCCCGAGGAACAGGAAGAGGGCGGCGTAGGCGATCCCCGCCACGAGGGCGCCCAGGGCGAAGCCGGCCGCGATGCCGTCCTCGTCGCGTACGAGGATCCAGGCCGCGAGGTAGGTCGGCACCACCGAGAACAGGGCCATGATCGAGGCCGCCACCAGGAACTTGGTCTGGACGATCACGGGCCGGGAGATGGGCTTGGACATCAGGTGGATGACCGTGCCGTCGTCGATCTCGGGGGCGATGACACCCGTGCCCGCGATGACGCCCAGCAGGGGCAGCACGGCGCCGACGGCGAACTTCTGCATCAGAATCACGGCCGAGCGCTGATCGGCGCCGTCCAGCAGGCGCAGCAGCACCGCCAGGCCGATCAGGGTGAGCGGGAGCAGCAGGAGCAGGATGATGCGGCGGCGCCCGAGCAGGGAGCGGTACGTGATGCCCGCGACCACGGTGTTCATTCAGGTGCTCCTGTTGATCAGGTAGGAGAAGACGCTCTCCAGGTCTTCGTCGGCCGGTGAGACCTGGTGCAGGCGGACGCCCTCGTCCCGGGCGACGCGGGGGAGCAGCCGGGCGAAGCGCCGGAACTCGCTCGCCTGGACCTCCAGGCCGTCCGGGCGGAGCGTGATGCCGCCGGCCGACTCGTCGCGGATCAGGGCCGCGGCGAGCTTCCTGTCGTCGCTGGAGCGGATCATGAACAGGTGGGGCCTGTCGGTCATCAGGCGCCTGATCTCGCGGAAGTTGCCCGAAGCCGCGTGCCGGCCCGACACCAGGACCTCGATGTGCTGGGCGACCCGCTCGACCTCCTCCAGGATGTGGGAGCTGAACAGGATCGTCTTGCCCGCGGTGCCCATGGCGCGGATGAGGTCCATCAGGTGAAGGCGCTGGCGCGGGTCCATGCCGTTGAACGGCTCGTCGAGGAGCAGCACGGCCGGATCGTGCACCAGGGCGGCGGCCACCTTGACACGCTGGCGCATGCCCTTGGAGTACGTCTCCACCCGGCGGTCCTTCGGCTCCTCCATCTCGACCGTGGCGAGGGCCTTGCGGGCGGCCTCGACGGGGTCGGGGAGGCCGTGGAGGCGGGCGGCGGACAGGACGAACTGCCAGCCGGTGAGGAAGCCGTACACGCCCTCCCGTTCCGGGACTAGGCCGATATTTCGGTAGATGTTGTGGTTCTTCCAGACCTGGGTGCCGTCCAGGGTGACCGAGCCGCCGGACGGCGCGAGGAAACCGGCCATCATGTGCAGCAGCGTGGACTTGCCCGCGCCGTTGGGGCCGAGCAGGCCGGTGACGCCGGGGCCGATCGTCATGGTCACGTCGTTGACCGCCACCACGTTGCCGTACCAGCGGGAGACCTGGGAGAGCTCGATCCTCATCGCGAGGCCGCCTTCCTGTAGCGCAGCGCGAGGGCGGCCAGGCCGACGCCGATCAGGACCACCAGGATCAGGGCCGAGATCGGGCCGTTGGGGTAGGCGCCCTCGGCGTGGGTCGGGGTGCCGAACAACCACGACTGCACGGAGTCGACCAGCCAGAACGGATCCATCACCCAGGCCCAAGAGGCCGCGGCCTCGTTGCCCGTGGACACCAACGTGCTGTAGATCACCGGCACCGACGCGAACGACAGCAGGTAGACGGTGATCACCGAGGCCACCCCGAGCCCGCGCCGCGGCGTGAACGAGGCGAGGGCCAGGCCGAACGCCGACAGCAGCAGCGCCAGCACCAGCGCCATGAGCAGCGCGCCGAGGTATTCGCCGGTGGCGGGCGGGCCGGGCATGTCCACGAGCAGCTCGCCGATCCACAGGAGTGTCAGCGGCGCGCCGACCAGCAGGAACAGCGCGGTGGTCATCGCGGCGACCTTGGCGGTGACGTACTGGAAGACCGAGATCGGACGGGACAGGTACAGGGGCAGCACGCGGTGGCGCAGGTCGGGCGCGACGACCGTGGGCGCCTGGGAGGCCAGGAAGATCGCCACCACGGCCTGCATGACGACCGCGAACCCGCTGTACGGGATGCCGCGCTGCTGGGCCAGCGCCATCAGCGCGATCGACACGACCATGGGCAGCAACATGATGACGACCAGCGCGAACGGCACGATCTTGCTGCGCGCCGGGCGGCCGAGCCCGAAGATGCCGCGCAGGCTGTGGACGGCGAGCGCGCGGGTGGCGTGGCCGCCGCCCAGGCGGGGGCCGTCGTAGTGCCGGTAGCCGATGTCGTAGATCTCAGACACTGGCCACCTCCTCCCTGAAGACGTCCTCGATGCGGTGGCGTCCCTGTTCGAGGCGGATCAGGCACAGGTCGAGGTCGACGGCGGCGTCGCGGATCGCGTCGAACGTCTCGGGCCCGGCCACCTTGACCACCAGCATGCGGCCCTGCTGGGAGACGGTCTGTCCGGTCTCGGTCAGGCGTCTGGCCAGGGGATCCAGGCCCTCCTCGACCTCGACCGTGACCGTCTGCGTGGCCTGGGTGAAGTCCGCGATCGCCGACGAGCGCAGCAGCCGGCCGGCGTCGATGACGATGACGTGGTCGCAGATGCGTTCGAGCTCGCCCAGCAGGTGGGAGGTGACCAGCACGCTGATGCCGAACTCGGTGCCGATGCGCCGGATCAGCGTCAGCATCTCGTCGCGTCCGCGCGGGTCGAGCCCGTTGGTGGGCTCGTCGAGGAAGACGAGCTTGGGGTCGTGCACGAGGGCTTGGGCCAGCTTGACCCGCTGCTTCATGCCGGTGGAGTAGCCGCCGATCGGGCGGTAGCGCTCTTCGGCCAGGCCCACGTGGCGCAGCACGTCGGCGGCGCGCTCGCGGGCGGCCGTACGCGGCAGGCCGGAGATCCTGGCGAGGTGGACGACCAGTTCGGTCGCGGAGACGTCGGGAGGGAGGCATTCGTGCTCGGGCATGTAGCCGACGAGCCTGCGGATCTCGGCGCCCTGGGCGGTGACGTCGAGGTCGAGCACCCGCGCGACGCCCTCGCTGGGCGGCAGCAGGCCGAGCAGGATCTTGATCAGCGTCGACTTGCCCGCGCCGTTCGCCCCGACCAGGCCGGTGACGCCGGATCCCACGGTCACCGTGAGCCCGTCGACCGCCGTGACGGTGGGGAAACGTTTGGTCAGCCCCTCGGTGGCGAGGATGTGCATGTGGCGGACCCTACCTGGCACAGGGAGGGCGTGGCCTCGTTCACACGGATGAACGCTGTCCTACTTGAGGCCAGAATTTCCGCTGGACCGCGAGCGTGGCCGTGCCTGAGATGATCATGCCGAGCACGTTCACCGCGAGCTGCGAGACCGACCCCGCGACCTCCGCCCAGTCGCCGAGCCCCAGCGCGACGGCGAGGTAGCCGGCCGCCGGGACCGTGGTGACCGAGATGAACACGCCGATCAGGGCCGAGGACTTGCCCGCCGTCACCGACAGGACGCCTGCCGCCCCCGCCAGCAGCGCCACGATGAACGACCACTTGTCCGGCTTGACGATGAACTGCACCTCCGCGTTCACCTTGAGGTTGCCGATGTCGATCCAGCCGAGCCAGTTGGAGACCAGCGCGCAGGCGAAGGTGACGGCGATGGCCACCGTGAAGCCGATGACCAGCGTCCTGAGGGCGGTGGTGATCAGGCGTCCGCGCCGGCCGAGCAGGCCGAAGCAGATGGCCGCGATCGCGCCGAACTCCGGCCCGAGCACCATCGCGCCGACGATCAGGATGGGCGAGTTCTGCAGCACGCCGATGCCCGCGAGCTGCGTGGCGATGGCCAGGAACGCCAGGTACGCCCAGGTGATGCGCGACTCGCTGGAGACCTTGTGGGCCAGCTCCTCCCAGACCACCGCGTCGTCGGGGTCGCCGGGCGCCTCCTCGACCGCCGCCGTGGCGGCCCTGGACAGCGACAGGTCCACCTGCTCGATGGCGATCGAGCCGACGTCCTCCAGCCATTTGAGCCGGCTGATCACCACGTTGGCCGCCTCGCGGGCGGCGTCGCAGAGGACGACGTCGCCCGCCGGCTCGCGGGCGGCGCCGGGCAGGACGACGATGTTGGTGACGCCCGTGCACTCTTCCAGCACCGCGACGGCCTCGTCGCTGCGCCCGGCGGGGACGATCAGTCGCAGATGCAGCACCCCGCCATTCTTGTCCATCGGACGTTGACGTCGTGTTGACCGCCGTACGCGAGGCTGCCTCACATGACTCGCTTCAGATGCCACGATCATGGTGAGGACTGCTGGTTCGCCGACATCGACGACCAGGAGTGCGCGGGCAGGTTCGCCGTCTACGTCTTCGACGAGGTGTTCAGGTCCGGCGAAGCCGTACCCGCCTGACCGCGTGGTCGGCGCCCTTCTTCAGGACGAGGTCGGCGCGGCCTCTGGTGGGGGCGATGTTCTCGACCAGGTTGCGCTCGTTGATGTCGCGCCAGACGTTGACCGCGAACTCCGTGGCCTCCTCGTACGTCAGCTCGGCGATGTACTTGAAGTAGGACTTCGGGTCCTCGAAGGCGGTGCGGCGGAGCTTGTGGAACCGTTCGACGTACCAGGTGCGGATGTCCTCGACCTTCGCGTCCACGTAGATGGAGAAGTCGAAGTAGTCGTTGACCGCGAGGGACGTGGGCGGGGCGGGCTGCAGGACGTTGAGGCCCTCGATGATCAAGATGTCTGGATTTTTCACGACCTGGCGGGCGCCGGGGACGATGTCGTACTCCAGATGGCTGTAGACGGGCGCGTACGCCTCGGGGACGCCCGCCTTGACCTCCGCCACGAACCTGACCAGCGCGCGCCGGTCGTAGCTCTCCGGGAAACCCTTGCGGTGCATGATGCCCTTGGCCTCCAGCACCGCGTTGGGGTAGAGGAAACTGTCGGTGGTGATCAGCTCGACGTGCGGGTGCTCGGGCCAGCGGGCCAGCAGGGTGTGCAGGAGCCGCGCCGTCGTCGACTTGCCGACCGCGACGCTGCCGGCGATGCCCAGGATGTACGGCACCCGCGCCCCTGGATGCCCGAGGAAGGCGCCGAGCACGGTGCTGCGCTGCTTGGACCCGGTGAAGTGCAGGTTCAGCAGCCGGGTCAGGGGGAGGTAGATGTCGGTGACCTCGGTGAGGTCGATGGGATCATCGACGCCGCGCAGGTCTTCCAGCTCGTTTGCGGTGAGAGTCAAGGGCGTGTTCTTGCGGAGTTCGCTCCACTGCTCCCTGCTCAGTTCCACGTAGCCGTTGTTCACCTAGGCAGCGTAGCGATGTAGGACAAATGCGATCATGGGCGGGTGTGGGCCGACGATAATCCACAGCCTGTGGATAAAAACGTGGGATTACCAAAGGATGATTCTGGGAAGGAAGACCGGTCCTGACGATCCGGGCGTACCGGAGGCGGCGGGCGGCTACTGTTCCGGACGTGGCCTCCCGGGAGGGTCTTGTGCATCGTCGCCGCTTCATCGCCAACGTGGTCGCCGCCGCCGGGCCCTTCACCGGGGCCGCCTGCGCCGCGGCCCAGGGCGGCGCCCGGCCGGCTCCGGCGCCGGGGTACGGCCGTCTCAAGCCGGTCGCCGACCTGCGTGACGGCAAGGTACGCCTGCACCTGCCCGACGGGTTCAGGTACCGCTCCTTCAGCGCCGCGGGCGAGAAGTTCTCCGACGGGACCACCGTGCCCGGCAGGCACGACGGCATGGCGGCCTTCGCCGGCCCGAAGGACAGCACGATCCTCGTACGCAACCACGAAGTCAACGGCCCGGTCGGCGCGTTCGGCGACGAGAGCGCCGCCTACGACCCCGCGGCCGGCGGCGGCACCTCGACCCTGCACGTCACCCGCCACGGCGAGGTGATCAGGAGCGGCCCCTCGCTCAACGGCACCATGATGAACTGCTCCGGCGGTCCCATGCCCTGGCGGGCCTGGGTGAGCTGCGAGGAGACGGTCAACGGCCCCGACGTGGGCGACGACTCCTCCGGCGGCGACAACAGCAGGCTCACGCGCGGGCACGGCTACCTGTTCGAGGTGCCCGTCGATCGGGCCGCGAGCGCGCGCCCGATCAGATCGGCCGGCCGCTTCCCGCACGAGTCGGCCGCCTTCGACCCCTCCACCGGAGCCCTCTACCTCACCGAGGACAACTTCTCCTTCCCCTCCGGCTTCTACCGCTACCTGCCGCCCAAGCACCCGGTGCAGGCCGGCCGGCTGCTCGACGGCGGCCGGTTGCAGATGCTCGCCGTCAAGGGCAGGGCGCGCGCCGACCTGTCGCGCGGGCAGCCGGCGGGCGCCTCGTACGCCACCGCGTGGGTGGACATCGACGACCCCGACCCCGCCTTCACCGGCAGGCCGTCCAACGAGGAGGCCGTCCAGGCGGTGGGCCGCCAGGGACGGGCGGGCGGCGCGGCGATCTTCGCCAGGCTGGAGGGCGCGGTGTTCCACCAGGGCGTCGTGTACTTCGTCTCCACCCAGGGCGGGGCGACCGCGCCGGGCGACACGCCGCCCCCCGGGTTCGGCGAGGGGCGGGGGCAGGTGTGGGCGTACGAGACGTGGAGCGGGCGGCTCAGGCTCGTCTACGAGTCCCCGCGCTCGTCGGCGCTCGACCTGCCCGACAACGTGACCGTCAGCCGCCGCGGCACGCTGGTGCTCTGCGAGGACGGCGACGGCGACAACTACCTGCGCGGCCTGACCAGGACGGGCCAGATCTTCGACTTCTGCCGCCTCCAGCCGATCCCGGACGATCCGGGCGCGGAGTTTGCGGGCTCGACGTTCGGGCCGGGCGGGCACACGCTGTACGTCAACGTCCAGGCCAAGCGCGGGCGCTCGTTCGCCATCTGGGGGCCGTGGGAGCGCGGCCTGTTCTGAGTAGCCTGGGGAGATGATCCTGGGTATCGGAGTGGACCTCGTCGACATCGCCCGCTTCGAGGCGGCTCTCGAACGTACGCCGCGGTTGCGGGAGCGGCTGTTCACCGAGGGGGAACGGCCGCTGCCGACGCACTCGCTGGCCGCCCGCTTCGCCGCCAAGGAGGCCGTGGCCAAGGCGCTCGGCGCGCCCAAGGGCCTCGGGCACCTGGAGGCCGAGGTGCGCTGCGACGAACTCGGCAAGCCGGAGCTGCACGTCTCGGGCAAGGTCGCCGACGTCGCGTACGGCCTCGGGGTCAAGCGCTGGCACCTGTCGCTCAGCCACGACGGGGGCGTCGCCGTGGCCTACGTGATCGCGGAGGGATAGCTTCGGATCATGCGCGCGACGGAGCAGCCGAACGGAGTGAGGCCATGAAGACCGCCTACACCGCCGACCAGATCCGGCACGCCGAGCGCACGCTGATGGCGCGCCTGCCCGAGGGCACCCTCATGCAGCGGGCCGCCCACGGCCTCGCCGCCGCCTGCGCCGACCTGCTCGGCCGCGTGTACGGCAGACGGGTCGTCCTCCTGGTCGGCAGCGGCGACAACGGCGGTGACGCCCTCTACGCCGGCGAACGCCTGGCCCGCCGGGGAGCCCGCGTGGAAGCGGTCCTGGCCGGCTCCAAGACGCACGAGGCCGGCCTGCGCGCCTTCCTGGACGCCGGCGGCCGGGTCGCCGAGCAGGCGGCCGTCGGCGAGGCCGACCTGATCGTCGACGGGCTGGTCGGCATCGGGGTCTCGGGCGCGCTGCGCGAGCCGTACGCGCGGCTGGCGGAGGAGGCGAACACGGCCCACGGCACGGTCGTCGCCGTGGACGTGCCGAGCGGCGTCGACGCGAGCACCGGGCAGGTCGCGGGCGCGGCGGTGCGGGCGCGGGTGACGGTGACGATGGGGGCGTACAAGACGGGGTTGCTCGTCGATCCGGGGGCCGCGCACACGGGCACCGTCGAGCTGGTCGACATCGGGCTCGGCCCCTTCCTGCCCGACCCCGACGTCGCGGCGCTGACCCGCGCGGACGTGGAGGACCTGCTGCCGCGGCCCGGCAACGAGTCCGACAAATACCGCAGGGGCGTGCTCGGGGTCGCCGCGGGCAGCGACCTGTACACCGGCGCGGCCGTGCTGGCCGTCGGCGGCGCGCTGCGGGCCGGCGCGGGTCTGGTCCGCTACGCCGGCACGCACGAGCCCGTCCAGCAGGTACGCGCCCACTGGCCCGAAGCGGTGATCACCCCGCTCGACCGGCCGTCGATCGAGCACGTCGGCCGTGTCCAGGCCTGGCTGCTCGGCCCCGGGCTCGGCACCGGCGACTGGGCGCACGAGCTGGCGGCGCGCGTGCTGGCCTCGGACGTCCCCGTGCTGATCGACGCCGACGGGCTGACGCTGGTGGCCCGCGACCGGTCGTTGCTGCGCAGGCGCGCGCCCGTGCTGATCACGCCGCACGCGGGCGAGTTGTCGCGGCTGATCGGCGTGAGCCGCGACGACATCGAGGCCGCCCGGCTGGAGCACGTCCGGCGGGCCGCGGCCGAGCTGGGCGTGACCGTGCTGCTCAAGGGCTCGACCACGGTGGTGGCCGAGGAGGCGAGGCCGGTGCGGGTCAACGGGACGGGCACGTCGTGGCTGGCCACCGGCGGCACCGGCGACGTGTTGTCAGGCGTGGCGGGCGCGCTGCTGGCCCAAGGGTTGGGCTGTTACGACGCGGCCTCCGTCGGCGCGTACCTGCACGGGCTGGCCGGCCGGCTGGCCGCCCGCGGCGCCCCGCTCACCTCCGCCGGGGTGGCGACGGCCGTCCCCGAGGCCATCCGCTCCGTCCACGGCGAACCCCGCCCCTGAGCGGCGCGAACCGCGCTCGACCACCCGTCTGAGCTGCCACACTGGAGAGATGTACTCCTCGATGGCCACCCCCGCCGAGGCGCGGGTCGACCTGGCCGCCATCCGGCGCAACGTCGCCCTGCTGAAGGAGCGCGCGGGCGGCGCCGAGTTGATGGGGGCCGTCAAGGCCGACGCCTACGGCCACGGGCTCGTCCCCTCGGCCAAGGCGGTGCTGGAGGGCGGCGCGTCCCGGCTGGGCACGGCGTTCGTCGGCGAGGCGCTCGCGCTGCGCGCCGGCGGGGTCACCGCGCCCGTCCTGGCCTGGCTGATCACCCCGGGCGAGCCCCTCGACCGGGCCGTCGAAGAGGACATCGAGCTGTCGGCGGCCCACGAGGGCCTGCTCGTCGAGATCGCCGCCGCCGCCCGCCGCGCGGGCCGCCCGGCGCGGCTCCACCTGGAGGCCGACACCGGCATGGGCAGGGGCGGCGCGCCGCTGGCCGCCTGGCCGGGCCTGCTGAGCAAGGCGCTGGAGCTGCGGGCGGAGGGCGTCGTCGAGATCGTCGGCGTGTGGTCCCACTTCGCCTGCGCCGACGTCCCCGGTCATCCCTCGGTCGGGCAGCAGCTGGAGGCGTACGAGAGCGCGCTGAAGCAGGCCGAGCAGGCGGGCGCCGCCGGGTCCTCCGTGATCAGGCACGTGTCCAACTCGGCGGCCGTCCTGACCCTGCCCGCCGCCCGCTTCGACCTGGTCCGGCCAGGCATCGCCATGTACGGCCTGAGCCCCGTCCCCGAGCTGGGCGACTTCGGGCTGCGTCCCGCCATGACGCTGACGGCCAGGATCGCCCTGACCAAGCGGGTCCCGGAGGAGTCGGGCGTGTCCTACGGGCACCTCTACGTCACCGACCGCGAGACCACCCTCGGCCTCGTCCCGCTCGGCTACGCCGACGGCATACTCCGGCACGCGACGGGAAGAGCCGAGGTGCTGGCGGGCGGGCGCCGCCGGAAGGTGGCGGGCCGGGTGTGCATGGACCAGTTCGTGATCGACGTGGGCGACGACCCCTTGTCGCCCGGTGACGAGGTCGTGCTGTTCGGCCCGGGTGACGGGGGAGAGCCGACCGTTCAGGAATGGGCGGATACCCTCGGCACGATCACTCATGAGATCGTGACCAGGATCGGTTCCCGGGTGCCACGGGTCCACCAGCATGTGACCACGGACACTCCGGAGCGGCCATGAGCGGAGAAGGATCGGGGACATGACGACGACAACACGGCGCAGGGTCGGGATCGCCGGCGCGATCGTCGGAGCGGCCTCGGCCGGCGTCGCGGCGGCCGCTCTGGCCAAGCGCATCGCGGTCGGCCGGATCAGGCTGCGGCACGACGAGGAGGCCAGCGAGCCGTTCGGCGAGCTGCGCGGCAGGGAGCACACGCTCGTCACCTCCGACGGCGTGGCGCTGCACGTGGAGATCGACGGCCCCGAAGACGCGCCGCTGACGATCGTGTTGTGCCACGGCTACTGCCTCAACCTCGAATCGTGGCACTACCAGCGCAAGGACCTGCGCGAGAACTACCGCCTCGTGTTGTGGGACATCCGCTCCCACGGCCGTTCGCAGCGCGGCACGGCCGACGACAGCACGATCGACCGGCTCGGGCAGGACCTGGCCGAGGTGATCGAGGAGTTCGTGCCCGGTCCGTGCGTGGTGGTCGGCCACTCCATGGGCGGCATGACGATCATGGCGCTGGCCGACAGCCGCCCTGAGCTGTTCGGCGAGAAGATCCGGGCGGTCGCGCTCATCGCGACCTCGGCGGGCAAGCTGGCCGAGCTGACGCTCGGGCTGCCGGCGATGGTGTCGAAGGCCGTGCACAAGATCGCGCCGTCCACCGTGTCGCTGCTCGGCAGGAAGGGCTCGCTGATCGACAAGACCCGCTCCGCGGGCAGCGACATCGCCTTCCTGATCACCCGCCACATGGGCTTCGGCGATTCCTCCAACGTCAGCCCGACCGTGGTCGACTTCGCCGAGTCGATGATCAGGCAGACCCCCACCGAGGTGTTCGCCGCCTTCTACCCGGCCCTGATGAACCACGACAAGCTGTCCGCGCTGCACGTGCTCGACCCGGTCCCGACCGCCATCGTCTTCGGCGATCGCGACTGGCTGACCCCGCCCGACCACAGCAGGGCCATCGCGGCCGCGCTGCCCAAGGCGCAGCTCGCCGAGATCCCCGACACCTCCCACCTGGTCCAGCTGGAGCGTCCCGGGATCGTCAACGACGCGCTGCGCGACCTGATCAAGCGAGTGGAGTTGTAGTGCGACTGGCGACAGCGGAGGACATGCGGGCCTACGGCACGCGCCTGGCGGCCCACCTGCGCCCCGGAGACCTGGTCGTGTTGTCCGGCCCGCTCGGCGCCGGCAAGACCACGCTGGTCCAGGGCATCGCCGAGGGTCTCAAAGTACGCGGGCCGATCACCTCGCCCACCTTCGTGATCGCCAGAGTGCACCCGTCGCTGCACCAGGGCCCGCCCCTGGTGCACGCCGACGCCTACCGGCTGGGCGGCGACCTGGAGGTCGACGACCTCGACCTCGACGCCTCGCTGGAGGAGTCGGTCACCGTGGTCGAGTGGGGTGAGGGCCTGGTCGAGGGGCTGGCCGAGGACCGGCTGGAGATCCACATCGACCGGGAGACCGGCGACGACGCCCGCCTGGTGACCATGCGCGGGGTGGGGGCGCGGTGGGCCGACACGCCGTCTGATCCGGCGGAAGGCTAAAACCTCCGTCAATCCCTGGCAAAACTGGCACCCTTGACGTACCCGGCCGATGACATAAATCATGATCGTTGGTCAGGGATTTGCCCAGAATTTCTGGGTATCAGGAGGGGCGACATCCGCATATTTGGTGGATGCTGGGTGCAGGACGGCAAAGTGGGGTGCGGCGGTGCTCAGGGTCAGGCGAGTCGCGTACGCGGGTGCCATCATGGTGGTCGGGCTGACCGGTTGTGCGGCCTCGGCCGAGACCACACCGACGGAGACACCGACAGGCGCGGCGACGACGTCCGCCACGGCCGACGCGACCGCCACCACGACCGCTCCACCGGCCACCAAGAGGCCGAACATCGCGGTCCAGCTCAACCCCGACCGGGTCACGGCGGGTGAGACGTCCAAGGTGTGGATCCTGGCCAACTGCCCGCTGCCGTCCGGCGGTCCGGCCCACACGGGCACCGCGACCTCGCGGGCGTTCATCAACGGCGTCCCGCTCAACCCCGTACCGGCGGCGTCGGCCACGCCCACCGCGACCAGCAGCCCGGCCAACGGCTCACCCTGGGTACGCGGCGAGGCGACGGTCTCCGGCACGGTCAAGCGCGGCTCGTACACCGTCGACGTCAAGTGCGAGGGCACCAATGACGTCGGCAAGGCCACGCTCAAGGTGGCCAGGGCCGAGGCCGAGCCGACCGGCGTGCCCACCAAGGCGCCCAGGGCGGGCGGCGGCGGCACCTTCGGCCAGGACGTCGACGACGAGTCCTCCTTCCCGCTCGGCCCCGCAGGCGCGCTGATCGCCCTGGCGCTCGTCGGAGGCGCGGTCGTGGCGGTCAAGCGGCGCAGCCGGGCGTAGTCGATGGCACGTCCAGGACGGGTGGTGCTCGCGGGCGCCGCCACGGGCCTGCTGCTGGTCGCGTTCGGCAAGAGCATGCAGAGCTCCTCCACGCCCGCGGCGGCGGTGGTGCCCAAGAGCATCGACATCCCGTCGATCGACGTCGAGGCCCCGCTGATGAAGCTCGGGCTGAGCAAGGACGGCGAGGTCGAGCTGCCGCCGTACGAGAAGCCGAAGATGGCCGGCTGGTTCAGCGGCAGCGCGGTGCCCGGCGAGAAGGGCGCCTCGGTGATCATCGGCCACGTCGACACCAAGACCGCCCCCGCCGTGTTCTACAAGCTCAGGCAGTTACGCAAGGGCGAGACCGTCAAGGTGGAACGCAGCGACGGCAAGGTCGTCAGCTTCAAGGTGGACGCCATCGAGCAGGTCTCCAAGGACCACTTCCCGGCAAGGCGGGTGTATGTGGACGACGGGCTGAAACTGGTGACCTGTGGCGGTAAGTTCGACTACTCCAAAGGCGAGTACGTCGACAACATCATCGTCTACGCCTCCAAAGCCTGACCCAGACGGAGCTATGAGCACAGACACCAACCCGCCCGCGTCCGGTGCCCGCGTGCCCTGGGAGGACGTCCACCCGCTGGTGCGCGAGGCGGTCGAAGCCTTCCTCGGCGGCCCGATCGTCGAGGCCGTCACCCAGCAGGGAGGCTTCTCCCCGGCCGCCGCGGTGCGTCTGCGGACCGCGGCGGGTCGGCGCGCGTTCGTCAAGGCCGTCGGTCCCGAGCCCAATCCCGACAGCGTCGCCATCTACCGGTCCGAACTCAGGAACGCCGCCGCGCTGCCCGAGTCGGTCCCCGCACCGAAGCTGCTGACCGGCTTCGAGCTGGAGGGCTGGGTGACGCTGGTCTTCGAGGACGTCGAGGCCGTCCACCCCGCGATGCCCTGGCGGCGCGACGAGCTCGACCGGGTGCTCCTGGCGCTGAAGGAGATGTCGGCCGCGCTCAGCCCGTCGCCGATCGCGGCTCCCACGGTCGGCGAGGTCATGGGCGACTCGTTCCAGGGCTGGCGCAGCCTCCTCGACGAGGACACTTCGGGGCTCGACCCGTGGGCGCTGCGCAACCTGACCGAGCTGGCCGCGCTGGAGTCCGGCTGGGCCGCCGCGGCGGCCGGCGACACGCTGGTCCACGCCGACCTGCGGGCCGACAACATCCTGCTCACGTCCGACCGCGTCTACGTCGTCGACTGGCCCTGGGCCTGCCTGGCCGCGCCCTGGTACGACCGGGTCGCCATGTTGCCGTCGGTCGCCATGCAGGGCGGCCCCGCCCCGCACGAGCTGTTCGACGATCCCGACCCGGCGGTCACCGCGGTGCTCGCGGCGATCACCGGCTACTTCGTCCGGCAGGGCCGCCAGGCCGACCCGCCTGGGCTGCCCACGCTCAGGGCGTTCCAGCGGGCGCAGGGCGTGGTCGCGCTGGAGTGGCTGAAACGGCGTACCGGCTGGGTGTGACCCGTGCGGCGGGTAGGCTAAACAGTCGTGCTGGTCCTGGCCTTTGATACCGCGACGCCCGCCGTCACCGCCGCCCTCCACGACGGCGAGCGGGTGCTCGCCGAGTCCACGACGATCGACGCCCGCCGCCACGGCGAGCTGCTCGTCCCCACCATCGAACGTGTGCTGGCCGACTCCGGCGCCGCCCTGCGTGACGTGACGGCCATCGTCGCGGGCAGCGGCCCGGGGCCGTACACCGGTCTGCGCGTCGGTCTGATGACCGCCCAGGGGCTCGCGACGACGCTCGCCGTCCCCGCGTACGGCATCTGCACCCTCGACGCGGTCGCCTACGGCAGCGGGCTCGGCGAGCCGTTCCTCGTCGCCACCGACGCCCGGCGCAAGGAGGTGTTCTGGGCGCGTTACCAGGACATGCGCACCCGCGCCGACGGGCCGTTCGTCGACCGGCCGGCCGACGTGCCCGTCGAGGGCCTGCCGGTCGTCGGCGCCGGCGCCGCGCTCTACCCCGACGTCCTGGGCGACCACGACGCCCCGCCCTACCCCTACGCGGGCGCGCTGGCCGCGCTGGCCGCCGAGCGGCTGGCCGAGGGCACCCCTCTCGACCCGCCGCGGCCCATCTACCTGCGCCGGCCCGACGCGGTGGTGCCCGGCGCGCCCAAGCGGGTGACGGCGTGAGACTTCGGCCGATGACCGAGGCCGACCTACCCGCGGTCATGGCGATCGAACGCGCCATGTTCCCGCTCGACGCCTGGAGCGAGGGCATGATGCGCGGCGAGCTGGCCGACATGCCACGCTCGCGCCACTACCTGGTGGCCCTGGTCGACGACGAGATCGTCGCCTACGCCGGCATCGCCACCGCGGCCGACCAGGCCGACGTGCAGACCATCGCCGTGCTGGAGAAACACCAGGGCACCGGCATCGGCAGCGCGATGCTGACCGAGCTGCTGGCCGAGGCGGGGCGCAGGGGAGCGCGCGAGATCTTCCTGGAGGTACGCGCCGACAACCCGCGCGCCCAGGCCGTCTACCGGCATTTCGAGTTCGAGGAGATCGGCACCCGCCGCCGCTACTACGACGACGGCACCGACGCGATCATGATGAGAAGGAAGCTGGATGGCTGACGCACCCCTGGTCCTGGGCATCGAGACGTCCTGCGACGAGACCGGCATCGGCATCGTCAGAGGCCACACGCTCCTCGCCAACACCATCGCCTCCAGCATGGACGAGCACGCCAGGTACGGCGGCGTGGTGCCCGAGGTCGCCTCCCGCGCGCACCTGGAGGCCATGACCCCGACCGTGGAAGCGGCGCTGGCCGAGGCCGGGCTCAAGTTCTCCGACATCGACGCCATCGCCGTCACCGCCGGGCCGGGCCTGGCCGGGGCGCTGCTGGTGGGCGTGGCCGCCGCCAAGTCGTACGCGCTGGGCCTCGGCGTCCCGCTCTACGGCGTCAATCACCTGGCCGCCCACGTGGCGGTCGACCAGCTCGAACACGGGCCGCTGCCCAAGCCGTGCATCGCCATGCTGGTCTCCGGCGGCCACTCCTCGCTGCTGCTGGTGCCCGACGTGGCCGACGACGTGATCTCGCTCGGCTCGACCGTCGACGACGCGGCCGGCGAGGCGTTCGACAAGGTGGCCCGGGTGCTCGGCCTGCCCTTCCCCGGCGGCCCGCACATCGACCGGGCCGCCCGCGAGGGCTCGGGCACCGCCGTCGCCTTCCCCCGGGGCAAGATCGACGACGGCACGCTCGACTTCTCCTTCTCCGGCCTCAAGACCGCCGTGGCCCGCTGGGTCGAGGCGCGCGAGGCGTCCGGGCAGTCCATCCACGTGCCCGACGTGGCCGCCTCCTTCCAGGAAGCCGTGGTCGACGTGCTGACCCGCAAGGCGTTGCAGGCGTGCAAGAAGTACGACGTGCACGACCTGCTGATCGGCGGCGGCGTGGCGGCCAACTCGCGGCTGCGGGCGCTGGCCCAGGAACGTTGCGACGCGGCGGGCGTACGGCTGCGGGTGCCGCGGCCGGGGTTGTGCACCGACAACGGCGCGATGGTCGCCGCCCTGGGGTCCGACCTGGTGGCGGCGGGTGTGACGCCCTCGACCCTGGAGATCCCGGCCGACTCGTCGTTGCCGATCACGACGGTCCACGTCTGAGCCCTGGCGGCGGGGCGTTCCCCCGCCGCCGGGCGGTGCTCAGTCCTTCGTCCTGGTGGGCCGGAGCAGGGCCTCGGCCAGCGCCAGCATGGTCTCCTCCAGCGCGGCCAGCCGCTTGGTGAGGTCGTCGGTGGCAGGCTGCACGATGCCGCTGACCGTCTCGCTCAGCTCGTCGCGGTCGGGGCGGGAACGTACCAGCTCGGTCAGCGCGTCGGCGGCGGCCGACAGGCGGTCGGCCTGGGCGCCGGCCTGTGACTGGATCAGCTCGCCCACCCGCTCTGGGATGGCCAGGGCGGCGGGGAGCTGGCTGACGTGCTGGTTCATGGCCTTGACGCGGTCGTCGACCGACTCCAGGTGCTCGCTGGCCTGCTCGGCCCGCGTGGCCAGGCCGTTGAGGTGGGTGCCGAGGCCGTTGAAGCGGCTGTCGAGGCCGCTGAACTGGCCGTCGAGGGTGTCGAACCGGGTGATCAGGTGCTCCTCGGCCTCGACCAGCCGCTCGTCGATCGACTCCATCTGGTTGTCGAGCTTGTTGAAGCGGCCCTCGCTGCGGGTGGCGGTCTCGGTGAGGTGCTGGTCGGTGGCCGACACGTGCTCGTCGAGCGAGCCCAGGCGGCCGTCGAGGCCGTCGAGCCTGGTGTCGATGTCGGCCAGGCACTCGTCGGCCGACTCCAGCCTGCTGTCGAAGCCGGTGAGCCGGGTGTCGAGCCCCTTGAGCCGGCCCTCGACCCGGTCGAGCCGGGCGTCGACGCCGTCGAGCCGCCCGGTGAGCCGCTGCTCGCTCTCCCCGAGCTGCACGGCGAGGTGCCGGTCGGACTCGTCGAGACGGACGGTGAGCCGCTGCTCGACGTCGGTCAGCCGGACCGTGAGCCGCTGGTCGGCCTCGTCGAGCCTGGCGGCGGCGCGCTCGTCGGCGCGGTCGAGCCGCGCGGTCAGGCGTTCGTCGGTCTCGTCGAGGCGGCCCGCCAGGCGCTTGTCGGCCTCGTCGAGACGGGCGGCGAGATGCAGGTCGGCGTCGTCGAGCCGGGCGGTCAGGCGCTGCTCGGCCGCGTCGATCCTGACCGCCGCCTGTTCGGCCGCGGCGGCGACGCTCTCGGTCAGCCCGCCGACCGCGCTCTCGACCCGTTCGGTACGGCCCGACAGGTCGGCGACCGACTTGTCGAGCCGGGTGAAGCGGCTGGCCGCGGCCTCCATGCTGGAGTTGAGCTGCGTCAGCTTGGTGGCGAAGTCGGACATGCCCTGGGTGATGCCGTCGGTGGTGTCGAGCACGGACTGGAGGCGTTTGAGCGCCTCGTCCACGGCCTCGCCCACGGTGCCCAGGTCCGCCCACAGGCTCGGCAGCTCGGCCACCGGCGCGACCCGGGCGTCGACGTGGCCGATCTTCTCCCCGACGGCGTCCACGTGGTCGCGTACGGCCTCGACGTGCTGGGCCAGGCCCTCGGCCCACATCGGCGGCTTGGCGGTGATCTCGTCGAGCCGCCCGCTCACCGATTCGAGGGTGCCGCTCAGGCCGCCCAGCTCGCGTTCGCGCACCTCGCGCAGCAGCCACTCCATGCCTTCAAGGCGCTGGCGGATCTCGTCGAGGACGGCTCCCTGGGTGCGCTGCTCGTAGACGTGGTCCTGGGCGGCACGCGCGAGGAGGTCTCGCATCCTCTCGGAGATGGCGGACTGGCCGCCCGCCTGAAGAAGGGTGGTGTGGTTGGAATGGTCCACCGAAAGGCTCCTTCGCTCGCCGACGGTCTGCCGCGCAGCGGTGGGATAGGTCCGGTTTGCAGATGAAAGGGCGAGTACGCGGGTTACCGCATAAGGGGGAGAACTCCCGCCCGTCAACCTTAGCCTTTCGATCAACGTCCGGCAGGGCCGAAGTGAAAGATCGTATTTAGCGGAAGAATGACCGCTTTGGATTGTTCAAGCAGGTGAGATGGGGTTGCAGATGAGAACCGAAGGTTTATCAAGAATGCGGGTCAGAATGACGATGCCGGATTTGTCGCCGGAAAGTCGGAGGTCGGTCCGCAGGCGCTCGATGTCGATCGCGGAGGCGCGCTTCTTGATGGTGACGTTCCCGATCCGGCGTTCGCGGAGAGCCGCGCGGAGCCTTTTCAGCGAGAACGGCATGACCTCGTCCACCTCGTATCCGGTGGCCCAAGGGGTGTCGGCCGGCTCGTCGGCGGTGATGTAGGCGATCATGGGGTCGGCCAGGCGGCCGTTGATCATTTCAGCCACCTCGCCCACGAGATGGGCCCGGATCGCCGCGCCGTCGGGCTCGTAGACGTAACGTCCCATCGGGCCGACGGGGGCCTCGACCCCCGTGGCGGCCAGGGTGTGGCCGGTGGGCAGCAGGGTGGCACGGCGGGCGACCCCGATGCCGGGGCCGGTCCACAGGGTGGCCTCCTTGACCTCGCCCTTGTACGACACCCACTCGGCCTCGGCGTCCTCGGGGATGAACTCGTACGGGATGCCGGGGGCGACCTTCAGGCACGCCCGCGGGGCCCGCGCGACCAGGTCGAGCACGACCGGCCAGGGCGGCGAGTAGGCCATGGGGTCGAACGTGCGGCCCTTGCCGCTGCGCCGGGCCGGGTCGGCGAACAGCGCGTCGTACTCCTCGGGCCGGACCTGCGCCGCGTCGCCCACGGAGACCCGCACCCGGTCGGCCAGCCCGAGCGCGTCGGCGTTGGCCCTGGCCACGGCGACGGTCAGCGGGTCGAGGTCGACGGCGTCGACGTCGCAACCGGCGCGGGCGAGCGCCAGGAGGTCGCCGCCGACGCCGCAGCACGCGTCGATCACCCGCGCGCCGCCGCCCATGCGCCGGGCGCGGTGGGCGGCGACCTCCTTGCGGGTGGACTGTTCCAGGCCGTGCGGTGTGAAGTACATCGCCTCGGCGTCGGCGCCGAACTTCGCCCTGGCGCGTTCCCGCAGCGCCGCCTGCGTGAGCGCGGCGGAGGTGAGCGCCGCGTCGTAGGTGCGGCGCAGCCGGGTCGCCGCGGCGACCGGGTCGGCCCCGGCCAGCTCCGCGGCCTCCGCCAGTGCCCGCTGCCCGCGCGGGGTCAGCAGCTCGCCGAACGCGTCGAGATCCATGTACGCGCTCCGCTCACAAAGAGGTGTCGCCGAGGGACACCAGAAGCTTGCGCAGCAGCCCGGCCAGGGCCTCGCGCTCCTCCTCCGGCAGGCCGGCGAGCAGCCGTTCCTCGTTGGCGGCGTGCAGGACGAGCATCTCGTCGGCGACCCTCCTGCCCTCCTCGGTGAGGGCGACCAATGTCATACGGCGGTTGTTCGGCGCGGGCCAGCGGTCGACCAGGCCGCGCTTGACCAGGTGGTCCATCCGGTTGGTGAGCGCGCCCGGGCTGACCATGGCGGAGGAGGACAGGTCCTTCATGCACATCGTGGCGTCGGCGCCGCTGCGCAGGAGCGTGGCCAGCATGTCGAACTCCCACGCCTCCAGCCCGTGCTCGGCGAAGAAGTCCTTCACGCCGCGCTCCAGCAGGCGGGAGGCGCGCGAGACCCGGCCGATCACGCCCATCGGGGACACGTCGACGTCGGGCCGTGTCCGTGCCCACTGTCCGAGTATCTCGTCGACCGCGTCATCCACGTGGTTCAGCCTACCAAAGCTTCGACGTTGAAATGTTGGAGGTCGTACGGTACTGTCCACGACGTCGAAATGTTCAACGTAGAAATTTTCAAGGTGGGATCGTCATGAAGGTGCTAGTGCTGGGCGCGACGGGGTACATCGGCGGCGCGGTCGTCGAGCGGCTGGCCGAGCAGGGACACGAGGTGGCCGTCCTGGTGCGGCCCGCCGCCGACGGCGCCAAGCGGGTGCCCGGCGTGGCCGACGAGCGCCACGGGGACCTGGCCGACGCCGCGGCCCTGGCCGCAGCGATCACCCCGGACATCGACGCGGTCGTGGTCGCCGCCAACCTCAGCGGCGACCGGGAGACCGACCTCGCCGCGGCCGGCGTGCTCGCGGCGTCGGGCAGGAAGGTCGTCTTCACCAGCGGCGTGTGGGTGCTGGGCGCCACCGTGGACGGGCACGAGGACAGCCCGGCCGACCCGATTCCGCTCGTGGCGTACCGGCACGAGCTGGAGCGGCTGATCCTCGACGGCGGCGGCTCGGTGATCCGGCCCGGCGTCGTCCACGGGCGCGGCGCGGGCATCCCGGCCCTGCTGCGCGCCCAGGCCGCCGAGCGCGGCACCGGCGTGTACGTCACCGCCGACGGCGAGTCGCCCACCTGGACGTTCGTGCACGTCGAGGACCTGGCCGACCTCGTCGTCGCCGTCCTGGAGAAGGGCGGGGCGCGGGTCTACCACGGCATCAGCGAAGAGGCCGTGCAGGTCGCGTCCGTGGCCGAGGCGGCGGCCCGGTCCGCCGGCGTAAAGCCGCAGGCAGAGCCCTGGCCGCTGGCCGAGGCCGCCCAGACGCTGGGAACGGGCTTCGCCGAGGCCCTGGCGCTCAGCCAGCGCATCAGCGCGACACGCACGCGCGCGGAGCTCGGCTGGAACCCCTCCCGCCCCGGTGTGGTGGCCGATCTGGTCGAAGGCTCCTACGTCTGATCGCTCTGAGCAGACGAGTTCGTGTTGACTGTCAAGCCCCTCTTGCATATGTTTCCTGTTGGCACTCTCACCTTGAGAGTGCCAACGTGCGACGAGGCAGGTCTGACACCCGCGACGGCAGGCCCAGCTGGTCGCCTCTTCTAGATCATTCAAATCTGAAGGGGAGGTCCGATCGTGACGACCGCCACCAAGGTTCCCGTTAAGCCGCTCGGCGACCGCATTGTGGTTCAGCCGCTTGAGGCAGAGCAGACCACCGCTTCCGGACTGGTCATCCCGGACACCGCCAAGGAGAAGCCGCAGGAGGGCAAGGTCCTCGCGGTGGGCCCGGGCAACTGGGATGAGGACGGCGACAAGCGGATTCCGCTTGACGTCTCCGAGGGCGACATCGTCCTCTACAGCAAGTACGGCGGCACCGAGGTCAAGTACGGCGGCGAGGAGTACCTCGTGCTCTCCGCCCGCGACGTTCTCGCGATCATCGAGAAGTAGTAGGCCGGTTGTGTCGGGCCCCGGGCGCTCTTGAGGGCGGCCGGGGCTTTCGACGCCAGGAGAGGACTTTCAGCAATGGCGAAGATCCTGGAGTTCAACGAGGACGCCCGCCGCGCGCTTGAGCGCGGTGTCAACGCCCTCGCGGACGCCGTGAAGGTAACCCTCGGCCCGCGTGGCCGCAACGTCGTCATCGACAAGAAGTTCGGTGCGCCGACGATCACGAACGACGGTGTGACCATCGCTCGTGAGATCGAGCTGGAGGAGCGCTACGAGAACCTCGGCGCCCAGCTCGCCAAGGAAGTTGCCACCAAGACCAACGACATCGCGGGTGACGGCACCACCACCGCCACCGTGCTGGCCCAGGCGATGGTCCGCGAGGGCCTGCGCAACGTGGCCGCCGGCGCCTCGCCGCTGTCGCTCAAGCGTGGCATCGACAAGGCCGCCAAGGAGATCAGCGACCGGCTGCTGGCCAGCGCGCGCGAGGTGGGCGACAAGAAGGAGATCGCCAACGTCGCCACCATCTCCGCCCAGGACGCCAAGATCGGCGAGCTGATCGCCGAGGCGTTCGACAAGGTGGGCAAGGACGGTGTCCTCACCGTCGAAGAGTCCAACGCCATGGGCATGGAGCTCGAGTTCACCGAGGGCATGCAGTTCGACAAGGGCTACCTGTCGGCGTACATGGTGACCGACCCCGAGCGCATGGAGTCCGTCCTCGAGGACGCGTACATCCTGCTCACCCAGGGCAAGATCTCCTCCATCGCCGACTTCCTGCCGCTGCTGGAGAAGGTCGCCCAGACCAAGAAGCCGCTGCTCGTGGTCGCCGAGGACGTCGAGGGCGAGGCCCTGGCCGTCCTGGTCACCAACAAGATCCGCGGCACCTTCACCTCCGTGGCCGTCAAGGCCCCGGGCTTCGGTGACCGCCGCAAGGCGATGCTCCAGGACATGGCCATCCTCACCGGCGGCCAGGTCGTCAGCGAGGAAGTCGGGCTCAAGCTGGAGCACGTCGGCCTCGAGGTGCTCGGCACGGCCCGCCGCGTCGTCGTCACCAAGGACGCCACGACCATCGTCGACGGCGCCGGTGACCAGCAGGCCATCGAGGACCGCGTCAAGGAGATCAAGATTGCCATCGAGCAGTCCGACTCCGACTGGGACCGCGAGAAGCTGCAGGAGCGCCTGGCCAAGCTCGCCGGCGGTGTGTGCGTGCTGCGTGTCGGCGCCGCCACCGAGGTGGAGCTGAAGGAGAAGAAGCACCGTCTCGAGGACGCGATCTCCGCGACCCGCGCCGCGATCGAGGAGGGCATCGTCTCCGGCGGTGGCTCGGCCCTGATCCACGTGGGCAAGGAGCTCGACGACCTCGGCCTGACGGGCGACGAGGCCACCGGCGTCGGCGTCGTGCGCCGCGCGCTGGTCGAGCCGGCCCGCTGGATCGCCGAGAACGCCGGCCTGGAGGGCTACGTGGTGACCCACAAGGTCGCCGAGCTGCCCGCCGGCCAGGGTCTCAACGCCGCGACCGGCGAGTACGTCGACCTGATCGCCCAGGGCGTCATCGACCCGGTCAAGGTCACGCGCTCCGCGGTGCAGAACGCCGCTTCGATCGCGGGCATGCTCCTGACGACCGAGGCGCTCGTCGTGGACAAGCCTGAGGATGAGGCTCCGGCCGGCGGCCAGGGCCACGGCCACGGCCACGGTCACTGACCCGCCTCTTCCCCCGCGCCTGTACGGCCCGCACCGGTTCCCCCCGGCGCGGGCCGTCGGCGTTCCCGGGGTCTTGAGCGGGTCGCCCCGCGCCCCGTACGGCCCGTACTGGTTCCCTCCGGTGCGGGCCGTCGGCGTTCCCGGCCCTGTGGGGCGGGTTTGCCGCAGCGCCGCGTACAGCCCGCACTGGCTCGCTCTGGTGTGGGTCGGCGGCGCTCCCGGCCCCCTTGGACGGGTTCGCCCCGCGCCCCGCGCCCGGACGGCCTCAGTGGTTCCGCTGGTCTGGGTGCGCTCCTGAGTGGTTTCTGAGGGGGGAAATGCCCCGTGGGACGGGTGGGGGCAGAGGGGGCGGGGGCGTGGAAAAGTGGGGGGAAAAGGTGGAATATCGGAGTAAACCGGGAGTGACGGTTAAGCGTCAGGTGCTGGCAATTGTCGCGCATTATGGGTTATGGAGTGAAACATTATGTCAGCTCTTAAGGCTTAGTGTGGTCGTTTGATTACTGTTGGTTATCGTCGCTTCAATGTGACCAATCCGTAGCCGTTCGCCATGACGACAGGCCGGATCAGTGCGGGCATCATGCCTATCGTGAGCGAGGGAAGCGTCGCCGACGCCAAAATTGGGGTAAGGCTCGCGTCGAGACTTCCGGCACGGACGGATGACTCCGACCTAAGGGAACTGACGAGCCTCGCCGTGCAGGGAGATCGCAGTGCGATCGAATCCTTGCTCGGGGAGTTGCGTCCCATGGTGGTGCGGTATTGCCGCGCCAGGCTGGGCAGGGTTTCTGGGCAATATCACATTGCCGATGACGTAGCCCAGGAGGTGTGCATCGCGGTGTTGTCCGCGTTGCCGCGATACCGGGACATGGGGCGGCCTTTCGCGTCCTTCGTGTTCGGGATCGCCTCGCACAAGGTGGCCGACGCGCTGCGCAGTTCGGTGCGCTCGGCCGTGCCCACCCAGGATCTGCCCGACGGGCCCGACGACGGCCCTGGGCCCGAGGAGACGGTGGTCCGCTACATCGAGGTCGAGCACGCACGCAGGCTGCTGGCCAGGCTGCCCGACAACCAGCGGGAGTTGCTGCTGTTGCGGGTGGTCTCGGGGCTGTCCGCCGAGGAGACCGGTAATGTACTCGGTATGTCACCAGGAGCGGTCCGCGTCGCCCAGCATCGGGCGCTGGCCAGGTTGCGGCAGATGGCCGAGCTGGAGTCGGCTTGACGCCGGAGGACGAGCTCCATGCGCTTGACCTGCTCCAGACCGACGCGTTGCTCGACGCGGTCGCACGGGGCCGGGCGCGGGACTCGTCCGACCCTGCGGTGAGGTTGCTGGGCGCGCTGCTGGACGACGTCTCAGAATCAGAGGTCGTCCCGGAGGTCGATCAGCGGCGCTCCTCGGTGTCGATGACGCCGTCGACGTAGCCTCGGGCGTACTCCCAGCTGACATAGTCGGCGGGATCGGGATGGAAGGCCGGCTCGTGCACCTGCGGCTGGCCTTTCTCGATCATCTGGCGAAGGTTGCCGCGCAGCAGCTCCCAGTCGAAGAAGTGCTGCTCGCCGCACTCGGGGCAGTCGAGCACGAGGCCGAGCACGCCCTGCGGTTCGAGCAGGGAGCGAAAGACCTCGACGTCTGCCAGGTCGGTGATGGCCTCGTCGCGCTCGGCCGCGGTGAGTGGCTCGGCGTCGTCGAGAGCGCCCATCGCCGAGGACGGGTCGTTCGGGTCGTCCGCGAACGGGTCGCGGGGGACGTCTTCCAGCACCTTCCCACCATATGACCGAAGCGGCCCCGGCGTAGAGTATTAGCCGAGCCATCCCCGCCTGGCGGCTTCCACGCCGGCGTGGAAGCGCGACTGGGCGCCCAGCTCGGCCATGGCGTCGGCGAACCTCGCGCGTACGGTGCGGACCGAGACGCCGAGCTGGCGGGCGATGGAGTCGTCGCACACACCCTGCGCGGCCAGGCGCAACACCTGGACCATCCCGTCGCCCCGGTGGCCCCAGGGGAGGGACACGGCCCGGCCCCACAACTCCTGGAACAGCGTGCGCAGCATGCCGACGACGATCGGGGTGCGTACGAGATAGAAGTTGTAGGCGTGGTCGGGCAGGTTGCCGCCCCACAGGGCGGGCAGGCCGGCGACCTCGGGCCCGGCCGTCATGAACCAGCTCGGCACCCGGTCGAGGGTGCGCACCTTGCCGCCCGTGTCCAGGAGCCGGGTGAGCTGATGGCGTACGCCCGGCAGGCCCAGAGTGGAGACCGGGACGATCACTTCGACGCTGAGCAGTTGTCGTTTCTGCGCATCAATCCATGGGTCCGCAAATTTGCGAACAAAATCTGCCATTGTGCGCTCGTCGGGGATCGCGGTCAACAACTCCATCGGCGGTGATTGCAGTGCTATGCCGACGACGCTCTCGTAGAGGACGTCCGCGCCGTTCGCCATCTCCACGGGGAATGTCCCGCTCTGATAATTGCGGCCGGCGTCGTAGTCGCGGATCAGGCCGCGGATGGAGCCGAGCGCCGAGTCGATCCTGCGGCTCTCCTCGGCCAGCCGGTCGAGCCGCTCGGCGATGACCCGGCCGAGCGCCGCGGCCGGATGCCTGGCCAGGTACTCGCCGGACTGCTCGTCGACCACGCCCAGCCTGACCAGGTCGTCGAGCTGACGCCCCACCTTCTCCACGGGGCCGTCCATGGCCTGCGCGAGGTCGGTCCGCGTGGCCTTGTGCAGGCGCAGCACCGCTGTGTACAGGGCGGACTGCGCCGGGTCGAGGCCCAGCGTCTCGAACGGCTCTGCAACGCGCCGGGGCTGGTTATGCATTATGGGCGGCTCCGTCGGGGGGACACGGGCGTGCCGCGAGGATAACTCCAGAGCGCGTTCGTGTCCGGGGCTTGCCGGGAATCGGCGGCGCCGCGTGCAACTTCGTGCAATTGCACGTTTTCACATTGCGTTGTGCCGGTGAGTAACGCAGGCTTTACCTAGCGTCGGCACCCTGAAGCGGGGCTGGGCAGCAGCCGCCATCAGGACGCGGAGGGGGGTTCGGTGGCGTGAAACGCGCTGCCCGGCCTGGGTGCCGGTGGCCGGGGGACGGGACGGATCACCGAACGTCCCGTCCCCCGGCACTTCTTTACGTTCCGGGGTGCGTCCCGGGGCGGCGGAGCCGGGAGTGCGAGGGGCCTGGGGGCCTTGGCACTCCCGGCTTCGTCGCGTTTTGGAGGCAGGCCCTAGACTTGTTCCAATCAGCGCAGAGGTCAGGAGGGGGCCGAGGCATGTCCAAGTTCACCGAGATGGGTTTGACCTTCGATGACGTGCTGCTGGTGCCCGGCTATTCCGACCTGCAACCAGGGGAGGCCGACACCGGGTCCCGCCTGTCACGGGAGATCACGCTGTCCATCCCGCTGGTCTCCGCGGCCATGGACACCGTGACCGAGGCCCGCATGGCGGTCGCCATGGCCCGCCAGGGCGGCATCGGCATCCTCCACCGCAACCTGTCGGTCGAGGAGCAGGCCCAGCAGGTCGATCTGGTCAAGCGGTCCGAGGCCGGGATGGTGACCAACCCGGTGACCTGCAGCCCCGACGACACGCTCGCCGACGTCGAACGGCTTTGCGCGACGTACCGGATCTCCGGGGTGCCGGTGACGGACGTGTCGGGCACGCTGGTCGGCATCGTGACCAACCGCGACATGCGCTTCGAGAGCGACCAGACCCGCCCCGTACGCGAGGTCATGACCAAGATGCCGCTGGTCACCGCCCCGGTGGGGGTGTCGCGTGACGAGGCGTTCGCGCTCCTGCGGCAGAACAAGATCGAGAAGCTGCCCCTCGTCGACCCCGACGGCAGGCTGCGCGGCCTCATCACGGTCAAGGACTTCACCAAGAGCGAGCAATACCCGCTGTCCACCAAGGACGCCGACGGCCGCCTGCTGGTCGGCGCGGCGGTGGGCGTGGGCGGCGACGCCGAGCTGCGCGCCAAGGCGCTGATCGAGGCCGGCGTCGACGTCGTCGTGGTGGACGTGGCCCACGGCCACTCCAAGGGCCTGGCCGACATGATCGCCAAGCTCAAGGCCAACAGCAAGGTCCAGGTCATCGGCGGCAACATCGCGACCAGGGTGGGTGCGCAGATGCTGGTCGACGCGGGCGCCGACGCGGTCAAGGTGGGCGTCGGGCCGGGCTCGATCTGCACCACCCGCGTGGTGGCCGGAGTGGGCGCGCCGCAGGTGACCGCGATCCACGAGGCGTCCAAGGCATGCGCGCCGGCCAGGGTGCCGGTGATCGGCGACGGCGGCCTCCAGTACTCGGGCGACATCGTCAAGGCCATCGCGGCCGGCGCCGACACGGTCATGCTGGGCTCGCTGCTCGCCGGGTGCGAGGAGTCGCCGGGTGAGCTGATCTTCATCAACGGCAAGCAGTTCAAGTCGTACCGGGGCATGGGGTCGCTCGGCGCGGTGCGCAACCGCGAGCGCGGCGGCACCTCCTTCAGCAAGGACCGCTACGCGCAGGCCGACGTCGGCGGCGACGACAAGTACATCCCCGAGGGCATCGAGGGTCAGGTGCCCTACCGCGGGCCGGTCGCGGCCGTCGCCCACCAGCTCATCGGCGGGCTGCGCCAGGGCATGTGGTACGCGGGGTGCCGCACGATCGGGCAGATGCACACCGACTGCGAGCTCATGCCGATCACGGCAGCGGGGCTCAAGGAGAGCCACCCCCACGACATCCAGATGACCGTGGAAGCTCCGAACTATCACAGAAGGTAAGTTCATGACTCAGCAGGTGGAGATCGGGCGGGGCAAGACCGGGCGGAGGGCGTACGCGCTCGACGAGATCGGGCTCGTGCCCTCGCGCCGCACCCGTGACCCGGAAGAGGTCTCGATCGCCTGGCAGATCGACGCCTACCGGTTCGAGCTGCCCGTTGTCGTCGCCCCCATGGACAGCGTGGTCTCGCCCGCCACCGCGATCGAGATCGGCCGGCTCGGCGGCCTCGCGCCGCTCGACCTCGAAGGTCTCTGGACGCGCTACGAGGACCCGTCGCCGCTGCTGGAGGAGTGCGCCGAGCTCGACGCCGCGGCCGCGACCAGGCGGCTCCAGGAGATCTACGACGCGCCGATCAAGGAAGAGCTGATCGGGCGCAGGATCGAGGAGATCCGGGCGTCCGGGGTGACGACGGCCGTCCGCCTGTCGCCGCAGCGCACGGTCCAGTACCACAAGGCCGTGATCGACGCCGGGGTGGACATCTTCGTCATCCGCGGCACGACGGTGTCGGCCGAGCACGTCTCGGGCCGCGCCGAGCCGCTCAACCTCAAGCAGTTCATCTACGAGCTCGACGTGCCGGTCATCGTGGGCGGCTGCGCCACGTACACCGCGGCGCTGCACCTGATGCGCACGGGCGCCGCGGGCGTGCTGGTGGGCTTCGGCGGCGGCGCCTCCCACACCACCCGCAACGTGCTGGGCGTGGCGGTGCCGATGGCGACCGCGATCTCCGACGTGGCGGCGGCGCGGCGCGACTACATGGACGAGTCCGGCGGCCGGTACGTGCACGTGATCGCCGACGGCGGCATGGGCACCTCGGGCGACATCGCCAAGGCCATCGCCTGCGGCGCCGACGCCGTCATGGTGGGCTCGCCGCTGGCCAGGGCCGCCGAGGCCCCCGGCCACGGCTTCCACTGGGGCTCCGAGGCCCACCACCCCGACCTGCCGCGCGGCCGTCGCGTGGAGTTCGGCACGGTCGGCACCCTGGAGCAGATCCTCCACGGGCCCTCCAGCGTGGCCGACGGCTCGATGAACCTGATGGGCGCGCTCAAGCGGACGATGGCCTCCACCGGCTACTCCGACATCAAGGAGTTCCAGCGCGTCGAGGTCGTGGTCGCGCCGATCCAGCGCTGACCGGCCCGCGTGACGGCTCCCGGGGGTTGCCGCCCCCGGGAGCCGTTCGCTGTCCGGGGGCGGCCCGCCGGGGCTTCCCCGTCCGTGCCGGGCGCAGGGGAGGGCAAGGGTGTCTGAGCAGGTCGAACGGGTCTTCCGGGAGGAGTACGGCCGCGCGGTGGCGGTGCTCGTCCGCGTGTTCGGGGACATCGACGTCGCCGAGGAGGCGGTGCAGGAGGCGTTCGCGGTCGCGGTCCGGCTGTGGCCGGAGCAGGGGACGCCGCCGAGCCCGGCCGGGTGGATCATCACGACCGCCCGGAACCGGGCCGTCGACCGGCTGCGCAGGGAGTCGGGCCGCCACGGCAAGCACGTGCAGGCGGCGCTGCTGCACGCCCAGGACGAGCCCGCCGAGGAGGGGGCCGTACGGGACGAGCGGCTGCGGTTGATCTTCACCTGCTGCCATCCGGCGCTCGCCGCGCCCGCGCGGGTGGCGCTCACGTTGCGGCTGCTCGGCGGGCTGACGACGGCCGAGATCGCGCACGCCTTCCTGGTTCCGACGGCCACGTTGGCCCAGCGGCTGGTCAGGGCCAAGGACAAGATCCGGCAGGTGGGGATCCCGTACCGGGTGCCGGAGGCGGCCGACCTGCCGGACCGGCTGCGCGCGGTGCTGGCCGTGGTCTACCTGATCTTCAACGAGGGCTACACGGCCAGTTCGGGTGAGCGGCTGGTCCGGGAGGACCTGTGCGCGGAGGCCGTCCGGCTCGGACGGCTGCTGGCCGAGCTGATGCCGGACGAGGCCGAGGTGTGGGGGCTGCTGGCGCTGATGTTGCTCATCGACTCGCGCCGGGCGGCCAGGACCAGGGGCGACGGCGGTGAGCTGGTGCCGCTGGCCGAGCAGGACCGTACGCTCTGGGACCGGGCGCTGGTCGAGGAGGGGCAGGCGATCGTACGGCGGTGCCTGCGGCGCGGGCAGCCGGGGCCCTACCAGGTGCAGGCGGCGATCAACGCCGTGCACGGCGACGCGGCGAGCGCGGGGGAGACCGACTGGGGGCAGATCGTGCAGCTCTACGACCTGCTGCTGGCGTTGACGCCGGGGCCGGTCGTGGCGCTGCACCGCGCGGTGGCGGTGGCCGAGGTGGACGGCGCGGGGGCGGGGCTTGCGCTGGTCGAGGGACTGGAGGTGACAGGCTATTACCTGTTCCACGCCGTACGGGCCGACCTGCTGCGGCGGCTGGGACGCGACGGGGAGGCGGCGCGGGCGTACGACGAGGCGATCTCCCGCGCGGGCAACGACGTCGAGCGGGAGTTCCTGCGCCGCCGGCGTGAGACGTTGAGGGGGACGTGAGGGTGGACCGGATCTGCGTGGTCACGGGAGCCAATCGGGGGATCGGGCTGGAGGTGGTCAGGCAGCTCGCGGCGGCCGGCGACACCGTCGTGCTGACCGCCAGGGACGAGGACAAGGCGGCCAAGGCCGCGGCCGGGATCGGCGGCGACGTGCTCGCGCGGCGGCTCGACGTGGCCGACGAGCGGTCGGCGGCCGAATTGGCGCGGGAGCTGGAGGAGAGCCACGGGCGGGTCGATGTGCTGGTCAACAACGCCGCCATCCACTACGACACCTGGCAGCGGGCCGGTGACGCGGACCTGGGCGTGGTGTCGGAGGCGCTGGAGACGAACCTGCTGGGCGCCTGGCGGGTCACGCTCGCCCTGCTGCCGCTGCTGCGCCGCGGCGCGCACGGGCGGATCGTGAACGTCTCCAGCGAGCTGGGCTCGCTGGCCTCCATGGAGGGTGGCACGCCCGCGTACGCGGTGTCGAAGACGGCGCTGAACGCGCTGACCAGGATGCTCGCCGCCGAGCTGCGCGGGGACGGCATCCTGGTCAACGCCGTCTGCCCCGGCTGGGTGGCGACCGACATGGGCGGCCCGGGAGGGCGGCCGGTCGCCGAGGGGGCGCGCAGCGTGTTGTGGGCGGCGGACCTGCCCGACAGCGGGCCGACCGGCGGGTTCTTCCGCGACGGGCAACCGTTGCCATGGTGATCCACGGGAGGATTTCCGTGGTGCGGGACGGGCGCCACGACGGCGGTCAGCGGGTGTATGTCATGAGGACCACCCCGCCCTCGAACGTACGCGTGCCGGTCAGCGTGAACGTGGTCGGCTGGAACGCGCCGTCGAACGCGGCGATCCCCGTCCCGGCCACCACCGGGTAGGCCTTGACGATCAGCTCGTCGATCTCGGGCAACACGGACGCGGCCAGCTTGCCGCCGCCGCAGAGCCAGATGTCGAGGCCGTCCTCCTGCTTCAGGCGGCGCACCAGGCCGAGCGGGTCCTCCTTGACCAGCTCGACGCCGGGGGCGTCGATGCTCCCGATCGTGCTGGACACGACGTACTGGCGCAGGTGGGCGTACGGGCTGGTGATGCCGGCCTCAAGGGCGGGCTCGTACGTGCCGCGGCCCATCACCAGGGTGTCGAAGCGCCGGTTCGGCGCGTCGAGGCCGACCTGCTGCCTGACGTGCGTGGGGACGGCCTCGGACATCTCACCGTTGATGTAGGCGGCCAGGGCGTCGCTCACCGGGTAGAAGTCCCACTCGCCGCCGGGGCCGGCGATGTAGCCGTCGATGGAGATGCCGACGTAGTACACAAGCTTTCGCATAAATAACTCCGTTTGAAGTACTATGTTTGAAGTGGTTTCACCGTAGTACTACGAATGGAGTGGTGTCAACATGGTCCGGCAGAACCTGGCGAGGAGGGCGGCGCTCATCGACGCCGCGATCGAGGTGCTGGCCGTGGAGGGGGCGCGCGGCCTGACCTTCCGGGCGGTCGACGCGCGGGCCGAGGTGCCCACGGGCACCGCGTCCAACTACTTCGCCAGCAGGGACGACCTGCTCACCCAGGCCGGCGGCCGGATCTATGAGCGGCTCCAGCCGGACGCGCAGACCATCGCGGCCAGCCTGGCCGGGCCCCGCGACCGCGAGCGCGTGGTGCAGCTCATGATCGAGCTGGTGGACCGGATCTCGGCGTTCAGGTCGGGCTATCTCGCGCTGCTGGAACTGCGGCTGGAGGCGACCAGGCGGCCGGAGTTGCGGGCCGTGCTGACCGAGCGCATCCGCGCCGACGTGCAGGCCAACATCGACTATCACCTGGAGTCGGGGCTGCCCGGCGACGCCACCACCGTGGTGGTGCTCTACCTGGCCATGAACTGGCTGGTGGTCGAACGGCTCACGCTGCCCGACGTGTTCGGCGAGGACCAGGTCAAGGATCTCGTGACCCGGACGGTGGAGCGCATCCTGCCGTAGCGGGCCCCGGGTGATCCGCCCGGCACCCTCGGTCGTTCAGGCCGGGAGGGGGCTGCGAACATTGGACGCATGAGACTGGCGCAGGAGGCCGACAGGGCCGCCGTCGAGCAACTCGTCCACGACGCCTACCAGCCGTGGGCGGAGATCATCGGCACGCGGCCGCTGCCCATGGAGGCCGACTACGCGGCCCTCATCGCCGCGGGCCGCGTGCACGTCACCGACGGCCTCGAAGGGATCGTCGTGCTGGTCCCCGAGGAGGGCGTGCTGCTGGTCGACAACGTCGCGGTGCGTCCCGGGCTGCACGGCAGGGGCATCGGCCGCGGCCTGCTGGCCTACGCCGAGCAGGAGGCCGCCCGGCTCGGCCTGCCCGCCCTGCGTCTCTACACCAACGTCAAGATGACCACGAACATCGCCCTGTACACCTCGCTCGGCTACGTCGAGATCGGCCGCGTCGACCTCGAAGGCCGGTCGGCCGTGCAGATGCGCAAGGAGCTCAGCCGGTGAGCACGCCCAGCAGGTGACTCACCTCGCGGGCCACGGCGTCGCGGCCGGCGTTGAGGTACTTGCGGGAGTCGACCACCCGCTCGTCGTGGGCCAAGTAGTCGCGTACGGCCCGGGTGAACGCCTTGTTCAGGTGGGTGGCGATGTTGATCTTCTTCATGCCGCTGGCCACGGCCTCGCGCAGCACGTCGTCGGGCACCCCGGACGAACCGTGCAGCACCAGCGGCACCGGCACCGCCGCCCGCAGCTCGGCGATGAGCTCCAGGTCGAGCACGGCGTCCTTGGTGGTCATGGCGTGCGAGGTGCCCACGGCCACGGCCAGGGCGTCCACGCCGGTCCTGGCGACGTAGTCGACCGCCTCGTGGGGCTTGGTGCGGGCGCCGGGGGCGTGCACGCCGTCCTTGCCGCCGACCTCGCCCAGCTCGGCCTCCACCCACACGCCGCGCTCGTGGCACCAGGCCGCCACCTCGGCCGTGGCCGCCACGTTCTCCTCGTCGGGCAGGGCGGAGGCGTCGTACATGACCGAGCCGAGGCCCAGCGCCACCGCCTCCTCCACCAGCGCGCGGTCGGTGGCGTGGTCGAGGTGGACCGCGACCGGCACGTCCGCCCGGCGCGCGACCGCCAGCGCCGCCAGCGCGACGGGCTCCAGCGCGCCGTGGTAGCGCACGCAGTTCTCGCTGATCTGCAACACGACCGGCAGGCCGAGGGCCTCCGCGCCGGCCACGATGGCCGTGGCGTGCTCCAGCTGGATCACGTTGAACGCGCCCACCCCTGCGGGGGACTCCCGGACGATGTCACCGATTCCGGCGAGGGCCATGACGAGCTCCTTACGTGATGATGATCTGGGGGTGTATGTCGGCGTAGACGTCGCCGTCGAAGTCGCCGGCGACCGGCGCGGCCACGGCCGCCGCGCCGAGCGCCGCGGCCCGCCGCAGCCGGTCGGGCCACGGGGAGCCCTCGACCAGGCCCAGCGCCAGCCCCGCGACCAGAGAGTCGCCCGCCCCGGTCGGGTTGCCCTCGACCGTGTACGGCATCCGCGCCCGGAAGGTTCCCTCGCCCGTCACCGCGAGCAGCCCGTCGGCACCCATGGAGACGACCACGGCCTCGGCCCCTCGCGCGCGCAGCGCCTGGGCGCCCTCGGCCGGGGTGCCGCCGGGGACCGCCCTGGCCAGCTCCTCGGCGTTGGGCTTGACGACGGCCGGCCGGCCCGCCGGCGCGTGGCGCAGCGGGTCGCCGTCGGCGTCCACGATCGCCGGCACGCCCGCGCCGGCCGCGAGGGAGGCCAGGGTCGCGTAGACGTCGGCCGGCACGCCGCGGGGCAGGCTGCCGGAGATGACCACGGCGTCGGCGTCGGCCAGCAGCGACGTGTACTGCTCCGTGAACGCCGCCAGCTCGGCCGCCGTGACCTCGGGGCCGGGTTCGTTGAACAGCGTGGCCCCGCGCGCCTCGGAGACCACCAGCGTCGTACGGGAGTCGGCGGCGACCCCGGTGAGCGCGGCGGGCAGCCCGGCGGCCCGCAGGTCGTGCTCGATCGCCTGGCCGGTGGGCCCGCCCGCCAGCCCCGTGACCAGGACCTCCTGGCCGAGGGCCGCCAGTACGCGGGCCACGTTGACGCCCTTGCCGCCGGCGCGCCGATGGACGCCGCCGACCCGGTTGACACCGTGCCAGTCGACGGACGGGACCTCGTACGTCACGTCGAGCGCGGCGTTGAGCGTCACGGTGATGATCATCAGGGCTCCGTGATCCAGTCGCCGTTCTTCATCACGCCGTCGACCTCCAGTTCGGCGGAGAGCACCACCAGGTCGGCGGCCTTGCCGACGGCGATCGAGCCGATCTCCTCGGCCAGGCCGAGCACCCTGGCGGGGGTCAGCGAGGCCACCTGGACCGCGTCGGGCAGCGACATGCCCAGCTCGCGCACGCCGCGGCGGAAGGCGGCGTCCATGGTGAGGGTGGAGCCGGCGATGGAACCGCCCTCGACCAGCCTGGCCACGCCGTCGGTCACGTGGACCCGCATGGGCCCGAGCACGTAGTCGCCGTCGCCGAGGCCGGTGGCGGCCATCGCGTCGGTGATCAGCGCGGTCCGGCCGGGGCCGGCCACCTCGTAGGCCAGGCGCAACATCGCCGGGTGCACGTGGACGCCGTCGTTGACCAGCTCGACCGTCACCCGCTCGTCCTCCAGCAGCGCGGCGATCGGGCCGGGGGCACGGTGGCCGAGCTGCGGCATCGCGTTGTAGAGGTGGGTGGCGACGGTCGCGCCCGCCTCGATGGCCGCGATCGCCTGGTCGTAGTCGGCGTCGCTGTGGCCGAGCGCCGCGAGCAGGCCCTCGCCGACGGCCGTGCGGATGGTGTCGAGGCCGCCGGGCAGCTCGGCCGCGACAGTGACCATGCGCGCGTGCCCGCGCGCGGCCTTGACCAGCCCGGACAACTCCTGCGGGGACGGCTCGCGCAGCAGCGCGGGGTTGTGCGCCCCGCAACGCGCCTTCGCGATGTACGGCCCCTCGAAGTGGATGCCCGCGAACAGCCCCTCCTCGCACAGCTCCGAGAGCGAGGAGGCGGCCCTGGACAGCCCGTCGAGCGTGTCGGTGACCAGGCTGGCCATCATCGTCGTCGTGCCGTGACGCCGGTGGAGGGCCACGGCGTCGCGCGCCTTGTCCTGCTCGCCGGTGGGGAAGGACCCGCCCGCGCCGCCGTGGTTGTGGATGTCGACGAACCCGGGGACGACGTGCCGCCCCCCGAGGCTCAGGCCGGGGCTGGGGGCCGATCCGTGGCCGACATGCGTGATGCGGCCGTCTTCGATGGTCAGCCACCCTTCGTGCACCCCTTCGGGGGTCACGATCCTGGCGTCGGCGAGAGTAAGGCTCATGAAGAAAGGATCACAGATCGCGTGAGGTGCATGGGCTCGTCGGGGTTCAGCCCACGGGCGAAGGCGCGCGCGACCGCCACGCGCTGGGCGCGTACCAGCTCGGCCATGGGGTCGAGGCCGCTCTCGACGAACGTGCCGCCGGTCGCCTCGACCTGCTCGCGCAGGCCCTCGGGGGCGGTGCCGAGCATCCACGTGACGCGGCCGGGGCCGGCGATGCTGATCGGGCCGTGCCGGTACTCCATCGCCGGGTACGCCTCGGTCCACGACCGCGACGCCTCGCGCATCTTGAGCGCGGCCTCCTGGGCCAGGCCGACCGACCAGCCGCTGCCGAGGAAGCTGAACTGCTCGGCCTCGATCAGCTCGGCGGGCAGCGGCTCGGCCACGGCCCGTTCGGCGTCGGCGATCGCCGCCGTGAGGTCCTCGCCGAGGCTGGCGCGGAGCATGGCGAGCTGCGTGGTGGCGAAGCGGGTCTGCACGACCGAGCTCTCGTCGGCGTAGTCGAGCACGATGACCTCGTCGGCGGCCGTCATGACCGGCGTCTTCGGGTCGGCGGTGATGGCCGTGCTGCGGGCGTTCGTCCTGGACAGCAGCTCCAGGACCTCGGTCGTGGTGCCGGAGCGGGTCAGCGCGAGCACCCGGTCGTACGAGCGGCCGATCGGCGCCTCGGAGGCGGCGAACGCGTCGGTCTCGCCCTGCCCGGCCTGCTCGCGCAGCGTGGCGTAGGCCATCGCGATGAACCATGACGTGCCGCAGCCGACGACGGCCACCCGCTCGCCGGGCTGGGGCAGCGCGCCGGCGGGCACTGCGGCCACGGCACGGCGCCAGCAGGACGGCTGGGACTCGATCTCGGCTTCGGTATGGGTGGTCACCGCGTTCCTCCCCGTTGTTGTTTGTTTCTGCCCTTTTTATACAGTAAAAGCGCATCTTTGTGCACTGTTCGCTCTGAGCTCTCCGGTTGTGCCACGCTTGCACCTGTCCGGATCTCACTGGGGAGGCTTCGTGTCCCGCTACGATCGCTGGAACGCCATCCTGGAGCTGCTCGCCCAGGAGGGCAGGCTGTCGGTGGAGGAGGCCGCCCAGGCGCTCGACGTCTCCACCGCCACGATCCGGCGGGATTTCGACCAGCTCGCCCAGCAGCAGATGCTCATGCGCACCCGCGGCGGAGCCGTGGCCCAGAGTGTCAGCTACGACCTGCCGCTGCGCTACAAGACGGCCAGGCACGCCGACGAGAAACACCGCATCGCCGCCGCCGCGGCCGGCCTGGTGAGCGCGGGCGCCGTGATCGGGCTCAACGGCGGCACCACGACCTCCGAGCTGGCCCGCACCCTGGCCACGGTCTCCACGCTGGAGAGCGGGTTCACGATCGTCACCAACGCCCTGAACATCGCCGCCGAGCTGACCGTACGGCAGCACGTCAAGATCGTGGTCACCGGCGGGGTGGCCAGGCAGCAGTCGTACGAGCTGATCGGGCCGCTGGCCTCGGGCGTGCTGGAACAGGTCACCCTCGACGTGGCCTTCCTGGGCGTCGACGCGATCGACGTCGAGCTGGGGGCCTCGGCCCATCACGAGGGCGAGGCCAGCGTGAACAACCTGCTGATCAGCCGTGCCGCCCAGGTCGTCGTGGTGGCCGACTCCTCCAAGGTGGGCCGGCGGGCCTTCTCCCGCATCTGCCCCATCGACCAGATCGACACGCTGGTCACCGACGCCCAGCTCTCCGACGAGCTCGCCGGCCGGCTCACCGACGCGGGGGTCAAAGTCGTACGCGCCTGAGGTCGTGCCGCGTTACATGTCACCGGACAAACGGGTAGGTAGTACCGCAGGCGACCCCAGGGGGGATGATGACGGCGGGTAGGAGCGTGTCCCGGCTCGGGCCGGCCGAACGTGCGGCGGCGCTGGCGGAGATGTCGGCCAGGGAGTTCGACGTGGTCGTGGTCGGCGGCGGCGTGGTGGGGGCCGGCATCGCGCTCGACGCCGCCACCCGTGGGCTCGACGTGGCCCTGCTGGAGGCGCGCGACTTCGCCTCGGGCACTTCCTCGCGTTCGTCCAAGCTCATCCACGGCGGCCTGCGCTATCTGGAGCAGCTCAACTTCGAGCTGGTACGCGAGGCGCTCCAGGAGCGGGCGCTGCTGCTCCAGCGCCTGGCGCCGCACCTCGTACGGCCCGTGCCGTTCCTGTTCCCGATGACCCATTTCGGCTGGGAACGCCCCTACGTGGGAGCCGGGGTCGCGCTCTACGACACGCTCGGCTTCGCCTCCGGCCTGACCCGCGGGGTGCCAGGACACCGGCATCTGTCCAGGTCACGGGCATTGCGGCTGGCCCCGGCGCTGAAGAAGAGCGCGTTCACGGGGGCCGTCCAGTACTGGGACGCCCAGGTCGACGACGCCCGCTACGTGATGACCATGTTGCGCACCGCCGCCACGTACGGCGCCCAGATCGCGCCGCGCGCCCAGGTGGTCGGGTTCCTGCGCGAGGGCGAGCGGGTCACCGGCGTACGGGCCCGCGACCTGGAGTCGGGCACGGAGTTCGACGTGCACGCCCAGCAGGTCGTCAACGCCACGGGCGTGTGGACCGACGACATCCAGGAACTGGTCGGCGGACGCGGCCAGATCCACGTACGGGCCTCCAAGGGCATCCACCTCCTGGTGCCGCGCGACCGCATCCACTCCCGCACCGGCATCATCCTGCGTACGGAGAAGTCGGTGTTGTTCGTGATCCCGTGGGGCCGCCACTGGATCATCGGCACCACCGACACCGAGTGGACGCTGGACAAGGGCCACCCGGCGGCCTCCCGCACCGACATCGACTACCTGCTCGACCACGTCAACGCCGTGTTGTCGGTGCCGCTGACCCGCGACGACGTCGAGGGCGTCTACGCGGGCCTGCGCCCGCTGCTGTCGGGGGAGTCCGACCAGACGTCCCAGTTGTCCCGTGAGCACGTCGTGGCGCATCCGGTGCCGGGGCTGGTGATGATCGCGGGCGGGAAGTACACGACGTACCGGGTGATGGCGCGCGACGCGGTGGACGCGGTGGCGCACGGGCTCGACCAGCGGGTGCCGCGTTCGTGCACCGACCGCGTCCCGCTGGTCGGGGCCGAGGGCTACCAGGCGCTGTGGAACTCCCGTTACCGCCTCGCCCACACCTCGGGCCTGCACGTCGCCCGGATCGAGCACCTGCTCCAGCGCTACGGCTCGCTCATCGACGAGGTGCTGGAACTGGTCGAGGACGATCCGTCGCTCGGCCGCCCGCTGTCGGGGGCCGACGACTACCTGCGGGCCGAGATCGTCTACGCCGCCACCCACGAGGGCGCCCGGCATCTCAACGACGTGCTCACCAGGCGGACGCACATCTCCATCGAGACCTTCCACCGCGGCCTTGCCGTGGCGCAGGAGGCCGCCGAACTGCTCGCCGGGCCGCTCGACTGGGACGCCGAGCAGGTGAAACGGGAGGTGGAGTACTTCACCAAGCGGGTCGAGGCCGAACGCCGCTCCCAGGAGCAGGACTCCGACCAGGAGGCCGACGCGATCCGGCTGGGCGCCCCCGAGATCGTCCCCGTCGTCGCGCCGGAACGCGGGTGACCGTCCCGTAGGAACGGTCACCCGTCTCCGCGGGCCGGGTCAGCGCAGCGGGATCCACGCCTGCCGGGCCAGCGTCGTGGCGTCGTTGACCTGGAGGCCGTCCCACGACAACGTCCACACGGCGTCGCCGATCACCATCGAGCGGGTGATGCCGGGCTGGTAGGCGTAGTCCTTGTCCTGGTGGGTCGGGTGCTTGATCATGCCGAGCTTGGTCACGGCCGAGTCGTCGATCTTCAGCACGACCGCGCCCGACTCCTTGGGGGTCATCAGCGGGATCACCGACAGGCCGGTCTTCGGCCAGTACAGGAACGCGTGCGGGTCCCACTCGGCCTCGGAGCCCGCCTCCTTCTGGAAGAGCTGCGACAGCCTGCGCGGGTTGGCCGGGTCGCTGACGTCGAACAGCGAGACCTGCGTGCCGAGCGTCCTGCCCTTGTCGCTGGCCTCCTGGCCGATGCCGATCAGCCTGCCGTCCGCGCCGGGGTGCAGGTACGCCGAGTAGCCGGTGATCTTCAGCTCGCCGGTCACCTTGGGGGCGGCCGGGTCGCGCAGGTCGAGGGTGTAGAGCGGGTCCACCTGCTTGAACGTGACGCAGTAGCCCACCGGGCCGATGAACCTGACCGAGTAGATGCGCTCGCCCTTGCCGAGGCCGCCGACCTCGCCGACCTTGGCCATGGTGTCGGCGGCGAGCACGTACACGCTGCTCTCGCTGGTCCTGCCGTCGGTGGAGGTGAGGGTGGTGGCGACGCGGAGGTTGCCCTCGTACTCCGACAACGAGTACTGGTTCAGCAGGCGGCCGGGGACCTTGCCGGAGGCGACGTAGGCGGGGGCGCCGGGGGCGCTGATGTCGAACCTGTGGACCTCGGTCTCCTCGGGCGGCGCCGTCGGAGTGGGGTCGGGCGCGGGCGCCGACGTGGACTCGACCGGGGCACTGGCCGACGCGGTCGGCGCGCCGGTCGTCACGGCCGGGTCGCTCGGGGTGGGCTCGACGGCCGGGGCCGCCCCGTCGGTGGCCGTCGGCACGGGCTCGACGGGCATCGGCTCGGTGACCACCGGGAACCACCAGCGGGGGTTGCTGGCGACGTACAGGCTCTTGCCGCTGCCGTAGACGGTGTCGCCGTCGGCGGCGAGGCTGATGGGCTCGGTGCCGGTCGCGGCGACGTCCTGGGTCAGGTCGATGGTGTGCACGGTCAGCAGCGAGGTGCCGGTGTAGTCGGCCGGGTGGCTGACCCGCTCGCACTTGACCGTGTCCTTCTTGACCGTGCCGGACGCGCTGGTGATCTCGACCGTGGGCTGCCAGGCGGTGAGCGGCGCCTGCCGTACGACGGCCTGGTTGGCCTTCTTGCGGTCGGCCTCGGTGGCGTCGGGGCTCTTGGGCTCGGGGAAGGTGATGTCGGGCTGGCTGCGCGTGACGAGCCGGACGGTGGAGCCGATCATCCTGGCGTCCACGTACGAACCCTGTGCCCTGATCGTGCTGAGCACCTTCGGCTGCCCGGCCAGGTCGACCACGACGTAGCGGGTCTCGCCGGGCGGCGCGAACGACTTGACCATGATGTCGCCGCCGCGGAAGAGCACCAGCGCGCGGTCGCCGGAGACCAGCAGGTCGGCCGGGGTGAAGGTGGGCTCGTCCTTCTTGGTGAGCTTGATGGACGCGGTGACCTTCTTCGTCGCCGTGTCGATGATCCGCAGGGTGCCGTCCACGACCGTGATGACCCGGTCGCCGTCGGTCTTGACCAGGTCGGGCTCGTCCACGCCGGCCTCGTGCACGTTCGTGGTGGAGTGCTCCGGGGTGTTGGAGGTGGTCTTCGCCCTCGCGGTGCTGGCGGTGTCCTCCATGTACATGATCTGCGGGCCGCCGAAGCCCCAGGGGCCGACGTTCTCCGCGGCGTGTTCCCGCAGGCCCGCCAGCATGTCGTCGCAACTGTCGTAGGCGACCAGGCGGACGGCGTCGAGCGTGACCTTCGGCACGGGCGCCTGGCCCGTCGCCGCCGAGGTGCAGGCCGCCGTGACCGTGGCGAGGGCCGCGGCGGTCACGGCCGTACGGATCAGCGTCTTCATGACCTCCTTGACGGCTGCGCGGGCCGGATGGTTCAGGAACCCTTGTCGGGGTTGACGGTGAAGACCGGGCTGAAGTCCACGTCGTCCGGCACGTCCACGATCTTGCGCAGCAGCGTGCCCTTGAAGTCGACGACCTGGATCTCGTCCTTGGTGTTGTTGTCCTGCTCCCAGCAGTAGAGGCGGGTGTCGTCGTACCAGCCGAGCACCTTGTCGCAGTCGGAGGAGAACTTGTGTGTCCGGTCGCCGGACTTGACGTCCCACACGCAGGTGTCGCCGTCGCTGCCGTTGGGGCAGTCGGACAGGAACGACTCGCCGGAGGGGGAGAAGATGTCCTGGGTGCCGGCCGGCAGCGTGCCGATCGAGCGCACGTCGCGGGTGGCCTTGCCCTGGGCGTCGAAGAAGCGCAGGCCGCGGTTCTTCTCCGGGCCGAAGATGTTGACCACGCCCTCGTCCTTGCCGTCCCAGCCGAAGGCGGTCTTGCGGACGGCGGCGTCGTCGACCGTGACGATCCGGGCCTTCATCGTGGCCACGTCCACGATGACGAAGCCCGGGTACGTCCACGTGTCGCCGGACTTGCGCTCGATGTTGAGCAGGATCTTCGAGGCGTCCTGCGACCAGCCGCGGATGCTGGCGATCAGCGGGCTGCGGACGGTCTTGATCGTGCTGCGTTCGCCCGACCGGCGGTCGCTGACGATGATGTAGTCGTAGTTGTCGTCGGAGTACTTCCGGCCGCGGGTGGCCAGGTATTGGCCGCCGGGCGAGACGCTCGACTCCCAGTTGCCGGCGTACTTGCGGAACGGGCCGCGCAGCGAGTCCCTGGCGTGGTCGACCCAGTCGTTCTTCTTCTTGTCCATGATCTCGTAGGAGGTCAGGACGATCGCGTCGGCGGGGTTCTCGTACAGGCTGATGGCCGCGCCGGGCAGGGCCTTGCGCGGGCCCTCCTTCGGTACGGAGACCTCCGTGACCGGCGGCGTGGCAGGCGGAGTGGCGGGCGGCGTGGCGGGCGGGGTGCTCCGGTCGGCCGGCTGGGTGGCCGGCGGGGTCGTGGTGCCGCCGTCGCCGGCCAGGGGCGTGCGCTCGGCGCTGATGAGCACGACGAGCCCGGCCAGCACCAATAACGCGACGCCCAGCGTGACCCCGATGATCAGCGGCGCCCTGCTCTTCCTGCCGGGCGGCTGGTGGTGCACGCCCGGGTGGGTGGGCTGCGCGTACGGCGAGGGCGGGTGCCACTGCTGCTGCCGCGGCGGGTACGGCGGCTGACCCGGCACCGGCCCGGTCATCGGGTTGGGCGCCGCCCCGGGCACGGGCCCGGTCATCGGGCCGGGCGGACCCGTCATCGGGCCGGGCGGCGGCGGGCCGGGGGGACCCGTCATCGGGCCGGGGGACGGCGGACGCGCGGGGACGGCCTCGGCGGCGGCCGCGGCCAGGATGGCCGAGTTCGCCGGCATCGGGTGCTGGAGCAGGCGCATGATCACCTGCTCCGCCGTCGGCCGCTGCGCCGGGTCCTTGGCCAGGCACGCGGCCACCACGTCGCGCAGCGCGCCGTCGAGCACGCCCAGGTCGGGCTGCTGGTTGAGCACCCGGTTGATCACCGCGGGCATGGTGTCGCTGCCGAACGGCGCCCGCCCCGACGCGGCGTAGACCATCGCGCTCGCCCACGAGAACATGTCGGCCGCGGGCCCGACGGTGTGCCCCATGATCTGCTCGGGCGGCATGTACGACGGCGTGCCCACGACCATGCTGCTGATCGTCGAGGTCGCGTTGAGCGCCCGCGCGATGCCGAAGTCGATCACCCGCGGGCCGTCCGCGCCCAGGATGACGTTGGCGGGCTTGAAGTCGCGGTGGACGATGCCCGCCTGGTGGATGGCGGCCAGGGCGGTCGCGGTGCCGATGGCCAGCCGGTGGAGCGTGGACCCGGTGCGCGGCCCCTCCTCCTGCACCACCCGCTGGAGCGAGGGCCCCTCGATGAACTCGCTGACGATGAACGGCCGGTCCTGCTCCACACCGGTGCCGAGGACGGTCGCGGTGCAGAACGGCGCCACCTGCTGGGCCACCTGGACCTCGCGCAGGAACCGCTCGACGCTCACCTCGTCGCCGGACAGGTCGGGCCGCAGCCATTTGACGGCGACGTGCGTGCCGGAATGATCTTTCGCGAGGTAGACGACGCCCTGGCCGCCCTCGCCAAGCCTGCCGAGGAGATCCAGCCCGGCCAGACTCGGTGGATCTCCGGGGCGTAGCGGAGCGAACGATGGCATAAGAGGATTCTGGCCCCAGGCCGCGAATCCGCAAAAACTACCCGCGGGTAGCCGGGCGGAATATCCTTCTGGCATGCACGTCACGTCCAGCGGCAAGACCCGGCAGATCACCGCGCCCTTCACCGGCGAGCCACTCGCCGAGCTGCCCATTTCCACGGCCGACGACGTACGCCTGGCCTACGAGCGAGCCAGGGCCGCCCAGGCCGAGTGGGCGGCCAGGCCCGCCGCGGCGCGGGCGAGACCGTTCCTGCTGCTGCACGACGCGATCCTCGACCGCAGGGACGAGATCCTCGACATCGTCCAGGACGAGACCGGCAAGGCCCGCAAGCACGCCTTCGAGGAGGTGCTCGACGTCGCCGGCTGCAGCCTCTACTACGCCAGGCGCGCCCCCGGCCTGCTCGCGCCGCGCGGGCGCAAGGGCATCTTCCCCGCCGCCACCCGCGTGGCCGAGCTGCGCCAGCCCAAGGGCGTCGTCGCGCTGATCTCGCCGTGGAACTACCCGCTCTCGCTCGGCGTCACCGACGCGGTGCCCGCGCTGCTGGCCGGCAACGCGCTGGTGCACAAGCCGGACACCCAGACCGCCATGTCCACGTTGTGGACCATCGACCTGCTGGCCGAGCTGGGCATGCCGCGCGAGATCTGGCAGGTCGTGCTGGGCGAGCCCGCCGAGATCGGCGACGCGCTGCTCGACGACGCCGACTACGTGGCGTTCACGGGGTCGACCAGGGGCGGCAGGAAGATCGCCGAGGAGGCGGCCAAGCGGCTCATCGGCTGCTCGCTGGAGCTCGGCGGCAAGAACCCGATGGTGGTGCTCGACGACGCCGATCTGGCGCACGCCGTCCAGGGGGCGATCCGGGCCTGCTTCACCAACGCCGGCCAGCTCTGCCTGTCCATCGAGCGTCTGTACGTGCACGAGTCCGTGTTCGACGACTTCGCCGCGCGCCTGGTCAAGCAGGTCAGGAACCTCAAGCTCGGCGCGGGCCGCGACTGGTCGGTCCAGATGGGCTCGCTCACCTCGCAACGCCAGCTCGACGCGGTCGGCGCGCACGTCGACGACGCCGTGGCCAAGGGCGCGACGGTGCTGACCGGCGGCCGGGCCAGGCCCGACCTCGGCCCGCTGTTCTACGAGCCGACCGTGCTCACCGGCGTACGCGACGACATGGACCTGTGCCGCAACGAGACGTTCGGCCCGGTGGTGGCCCTCTACCCGTTCACCTCCGAGGAGGAGGCGGTCGAGCTGGCCAACGACACCATCTACGGCCTGAACGCCTCCATCTGGACCACCGACCTGGCCCGCGGCCGTGCCCTGGCCACCCGCGTCAAGGCCGGCACGGTCAACATCAACGAGGGGTACGGCTCGGCCTACGCCTCCTACGACGCGCCCATGGGCGGCATGAAGTCCTCCGGCCTCGGCCGCCGGCACGGCGCGGAGGGCCTGCTGCGTTACACCGAGTCCAAGACGGTGGCCTCGCAGGCGTCCTGGCTGGGCTTCGAGCCGCCCTTCGACCTGACGTACGAGACGTGGGCGAACGTCCTGGCCGGCACGCTCAAGACGATGCGAAGGCTGCGGATCAAGTGACGTTCGACGTCCTCGTCATCGGGTCGGGGTTCGGCGGCAGCGTCTCGGCGCTGCGGCTGGCCGAGAAGGGCTACAAGGTCGGGGTGCTGGAGGCCGGTCGCCGCTTCGACGAGTCCACGCTGCCGGTCACGTCCTGGAAGCTGCGCGACTTCCTGTGGGCGCCCTGGCTCGGCATGAAGGGCATCCAGCGCATCCACGTGTTGCGCGGCGAGCGCGGCACCGGCGTGATGGTGCTGGCCGGAGCGGGGGTCGGCGGCGGCTCGCTGGTCTACGCCAACACCCTCTACGAGCCGCTCGACCCGTTCTTCCGCGATCCGCAGTGGGCCGGCATCACCGACTGGAAGTCGGAGCTGGCCCCCCACTACGACCAGGCCAAACGTATGCTCGGCGCGGTCACCAACCCCACCTTCACCCGCGCCGACGACATCATGCGCAGGGTCGCCGAGAAGATGGGCGTCGGCGACACCTTCCACCTGGCCCCGGTCGGCGTCTACTTCGGCGAGGACGGCGTCGACCCGTACTTCGGCGGCGCCGGGCCGCGGCGGCGGGGTTGCGTCGAGTGCGGGCAGTGCATGACCGGCTGCCGCCACGGCGCCAAGAACATGTTGATCAAGAACTACCTCTACCTCGCCGAGCGCGCGGGCGCCCGGGTCTACGCCGAGTGCACGGTCACCTCGGTACGTCCCCTGCCCTCCGGCGGCTACCGGGTGGTCGTGCGCAAGACCGGCTCGGCGGTGCGCCGCCGTTCGTTCACGGCCAAGCAGGTGATCTTCGCGGCCGGGACGTACGGCACCCAGCGCCTGCTGCACAAGCTGCGCGCCACCGGCGACCTGCCCCGCGTGTCGCCCCGGCTCGGCACGCTGACCAGGACCAACTCCGAGGCCCTGCTCGGCTTCGAGCGCCCGTCGGCCGGCGGCGAGAAGCTCAACAAAGGCGTGGCCATCACCTCCTCCATCCACCCCGACGCCGAGACCCACATCGAGCCCGTGCGATACGGCGACGGCTCCAACGCCATGGGCCTGCTCCGCACCCTGCTCGTGGACGGCGGGCAACCCCGGTTGCGGGCGCTGGCCCGCGAGATCGCCGCGCGGCCCCTGCAGGCGCTACGGCTGCTCGACCTGCGCCGCTGGTCGGAACGGACCGTCATCGCGCTGGTCATGCAGGCCAAGGACAACTCGATCACCATCCGGCGCACCCGCTGGGGCCTTCGCTCCGCGCGCGGGCACGGCGAGCCCAACCCGACCTGGATCCCGGCCGGGCACGAGGCCGTACGGCACGCGGCGGCCGAGATCGGCGGGCTGGCCGGCGGCACCTGGCTCGACCTGTTCGACATCCCGACCACGGCCCACTTCCTCGGCGGCTGCGTGATCGGCGACTCGCCCGAGACCGGCGTGATCGACGCCTACCACCGCCTCTACGGGTACGAGGGGCTGCACGTCGTGGACGGCTCGGCCGTGTCGGCCAACCTCGGGGTCAACCCGTCGCTCACCATCACCGCGCAGGCCGAGCGCGCGTTGTCCCTCTGGCCCAACGCCGGCGACCCCGACCCGAGGCCCGCCCCCGGCTCGCCGTACGTCCGACTGTCCCCGGTGGCGCCACGCGACCCGGCGGTACCCGCCCACGCTCCGGGAGCACTCCGCCTGTATACACTGTAAACATGAGTGAGCAGGGAACGGCCGCGCGCATCGCGAGCGTGGCCCGGCGCATCCTCGTGGAGGAGGGCGCCGACGCCGTCAGCATGCGGCGCGTCGGCGAGGCCGTGGGCGTCACCGCCATGGCCATCTACCGGCACTATCCCAACAGGGAGGCCCTGCTGCGCGCGGTCGCCGACGCGAGCGCGCGCGAACTGGCCGAGGCGTGGACCCGCCGGCCCGACGCGGGCGGTCTGGAGGAACGGTTCGCGGCGGCGCTCGACGACTTCCTCGACTTCGCGCTCGGCAGCCCGCATCTGTACCACTTCCTGACCTCCGACGCCTGGGCGCGGGCCCGCCGCTTCCCCGACGACTTCCGCGACGGCCAGGGCCCGCCGTTCAGCGTGGTCGTGGCGCTGGTCGAGGAGGGCATGCGGGCGGGCCTGCTGCGCGAGGACGATCCGCTGGAGACCGCCCTGGCCGTCACGGCGAGCACGCAGGGCCTGGTCCAGCAGTACCTGAGCGGCCGGATGAGCATGGCCGAGCCCGACTTCCGCGCCCTGTGCCACCGTACGGTGAGCCGGGTGTTCAACGGGGTGCGGAATAAACCCCTCACTCCGCCGTGTCGTTGACGAACATGGATATTCGTTACGCCGGTGGTCCGACCGCCGTCATCGAGCTGGGCGGCGTTCGGCTGCTGGTGGACCCCACGTTCGACCCGGCCGGTGAGCACCCGGTCGGCGCCAGGGTGCTGACCAAGACCGCCGGCCCCGCCTTCGGCCTCGACGAGGTGGGCCCCGTGGACGCCGTGCTGCTCTCCCACGACCAGCACCCCGACAACCTCGACAACGCGGGCCGGGCGTTCCTCGCCGAAGTGCCGCTGGTGTTGTCCACGAAGTCGGCGGCCGAGCGCGTGGGCGAGCCGGTACGAGCCCTGCCCAACTGGAGCGAGACCCAGGTCGGCCCGGTACGGGTGACCGGCGTGCCCGCCCAGCACGGCCCCGACGGGACCGAGCACCTGACGGGTGAGGTCACCGGGTTCGTGCTCAGCGGCGAAGGGCTGCCCACGGTCTACGTGAGCGGCGACAACGCCTCGCTCGACGTCGTACGGGCCGTGGCCGACAGGTTCCCGAGCATCGACGTGGCGCTGCTGTTCGCGGGCGGTGCACGTACGCCGCTGGTCGACGGGTTCCTGACGCTGACCAGCGAGGACGCCGCCACCGCCGCCGAGATCCTGGGCGCGCGGCACGTCGTACCGCTGCACTTCGAGCAGTGGGGGCACTTCACCCAGGGCAGGGAGACGCTGGAGAAGGCGTTCGCCGGGTTCGGCGAGCGGTTCGTCCTGCTCGCTCCTGGCGAACGGGTGGAGCTTTCCTGATCTCGTCCTGACAGGGTGGTCCGGTGAGCTGGAGCACACGCGCGCTCGACACGCTGGCCGCCGGGCCGCCGACCAGGTTGATCGACTTCCCCGTCCGGGCGCCCGGCGTCCGCCTGCTGCTGAAGGACGAGTCCGGCCAGCCGACGGGCAGCCTGCGCCACCGGCACGCCAGGGCGCTGTTCCGGCAGGCGGTGCTCGACGGGCTGGTCACCGAGGGCACCACCGTGGTCGAGGCGACCGGCGGCAACGCGGCGGTCGCGCAGGCGTGGTTCGCCCGGCGGCTCGGCCTTCCCTACATCGTGGTCATGCCGGGCAGGCGCGACCAGGCGCGGGCCCGCGCGGTGGAGGCGCTGGGCGGCGAGTGCCGGTTCGTGACGCCGCCCCTGGCCATCTACGACGCGGCCAGGAGCATCGAGGGCCACTTCCTCGACCAGTTCGGGCGGGCCGCGCCGCACGACTCCGCCTACTTCCCGGGCTGGACGCTCGACGTGCCCGACTACGCCACCGGCATGCCCTCGCGGATCGAGGGCATCGGCCGTCCTCGCGTGGAGCCGGGATTCCGGCCCGACCTGGTCGACCTGGTGGTGCCGGTGCCCGACGCGGCGAGCGTGGCGGCGGCCAGGCACCTCAGGGAGGTCACCGGGCTGCCCGTGGGCGGCTCGTCCGGCACCGCGCTGTGGGCCGCGCTGGAGCTGGTCGAGCGCATGCGGGCCAGAGGGGAGAGCGGCACGGTCGTCTCGCTGGTGGGCGACGCGGCCGAGCGGCACCTGGCGACGTACCACGACGACGCCTGGGCCGCCGGCAAGGGCCTCGACGTCGCCGGCCGCCTCACCGAGCTGCGGCAGCGGGTCTGATCCAGCCCTCCAGCCCCGCCAGGAAGTCCTCGAACAGGTGGCGGTGGATCGTGTGCTCGGCCCCCGTGACCACGCGCACCTCGAACCCCTTGCCCCGCAGTTCCTCCTGGAACGCCGGCGACACCAGGAAACTCGGGTCGGCCACCTGCACCAGCGACGGCACGACGGGCGCGGGCGTGAAGTCCATGCCCGACGCCTCGACGAGCGACAGCGCCGACCGGCGGTCCCAGCGCGCGAGCATCTCGACCTCGACCGCCACCTCCTCGGCCGAGAAACCGGGGTGCATGGCGGCGATCAGCTCGCCGGTCTCGTCGGTGAAGTCCGCCATCGACTCCAGGGCGGCGCTCTCCAGCGTCGGCAGGCGGAAGGCCGGATCGGAGTAGATCGCCCGTCCGGGCATGAGCCGTTCGACGGCGAGGCCGAGCGTGAGGCCGCCGAGCGAGTGCCCGATGGCCAGCTCGGGGTGCGCGGGCACCGACTCCGCCAGCGACGAGGCGAACAGCTCGGGCGGGTAGGCGTCGGCGCGGGGGCTCTCGCCGTGGCCGGGGAGATCGACGGCGATGACCCGGTAGCCGCGCGCGGCCAGTTCGGGGCCCACCCGCCACCAGCATCGCGAGTCGGCCATGATGCCGTGGACGAGGACGGCCAGGCGATCGCCCGAACCCCATTCACGAGTGTGCAGCTTCATGCGGCAGCCTCTCCTGATTATACGTATAAGCAGTTGATACCATCCACCCCGTGAACACGACAAGGGGGGACCGCCCGCCGACCAGCGTCGACGTGGCCAGGGCCGCGGGAGTCTCACAGGCCACGGTCTCGTACGTGCTCACCGACAACCCCCACGCCCGCGTGAGCGAGGAGACCCGCAGACGGGTCCGCGACGCCGCCGCCCGGCTGGGTTACGTGCCCGACGCCGCCGCCCGCACGCTGCGTACGGGCCGCAGCGGCATCGTGCTCATGCCGCTCTCGCGGGCCAGGGTGGGCCGGCTGGCGCAGCAGGTGTTCGACGAGCTGGAGGAGGAGTTCAGGACCCGCGGCTACACCCTCGTCCAGTACGGCGAGCGCACCCTCAAGGGCGTGGCCGCGGCAAGGAGCTGGCTCGCCCTGCGGCCCTCGGCCGTCCTCGTCGAGGCCGCGCGGCTGACCAGGCCCGCCGTGGACCTGCTGCACGCCTCGGGCGTCCGGGCCGTCATCGGCCTGTCCGACCAGCCCTCGCCCCTGGTGCCGGCCGTGGTGTTCGACCACCGGGCCCTCGGCGCCGCGGCCGCCCGCCACCTGGTCGAACGGGGGAGCCGGCGGCTGGCGGCCGTCGTGCCCCGGGAGGAGGGCCTCGACGCCATGGGACGGGCCCGGCTGGCGGGGGTGCGGGAGGTCGTTCCCGGGGCCGCGCGCATCGACCTGGCCTTCTCCGAGGAGGAGGCGGGGCGGATCGTCCGCGCGGGCGACCTGCCCGACGGCGTCTTCGCCTACAACGACGAGTACGCGATGTTGCTGATCAGCGCGTTGAAGGACGCCGGTCTGCGGGTCCCGGAGGACGTCGCCGTCGTCGGCGCCGACGACCTGCCGATCTGCACGCTCATGCGGCCCCGGCTGACCAGCGTGCACTTCGACGCCACCGCGAGCCCGGCCGACCTGGCGGGCGAGATCGACGGGATCGTCCGAGGAGAGCGGCCGTCCGTGGGCGGCGAGGTCGTCGCCCGGTTCGAGCCCCGGCTGGTGATCAGGGCCAGCGCCTGAGGCCGCCGCCGGGCGCGTAACGAGTTGGACGCGCGTCTTGTCAGCCCTTCCCGTGCGACCTACAGTCCAGAGCAATCGTCGGTGATACGTATCATCACTGCCCGGAAAGGTCCCCCCATGGCTGAAGTTCTGAGCGGCGCGCTCAGGGACACCCGGCGTCTCGGGCCGCTCTACCTGACGCTTCCGCTGGCCAACGTCGCCGTCATGTTCCTGTGGCTGAGCGTGGGCGCGTTCGTCCTGCCCGTGCACGTGCAGCGCATCACCGGTGTCAACGACGTGGCCGTGCTGGGCCTGGCCAACTCGATCGGCCCGCTCATGGCCACCCTCGCCAACCCCGTCTTCGGCCAGATCTCCGACCGGACCAGGTCGCGCTTCGGCCGCCGTTCGCCGTGGATACTCGGCTGCGTCCTGCTCGGCGTGCTCGCCCTGTTCGCGCAGGCCAACGCGGGCAGCGTGCTCATGCTCGGCATCAGCTGGGCGGGCGTGCAGACCATCATGAACGGCTACCAGGCCGCCATGACCGCGATCCTGCCCGACCGGGTCCCGCCGACCCGGTACGGCACCTACTCCGGCCTGTTCGGACTCGGCACGCCGCTGGCCACCATCGCGGCGTCGATCATGTTCATCGTGTTCCCGCAGCTGGCCGCCGGCGGGGCGTACTACGTGGCGATGGTGTTGCTGCTGGTCGCGGCGGTGCTGGTCGTGGTCGTGACGCCGGACACGTCCTCGGTGGGGATGGCGCGCGAGCCGTTCAGTCTGAGGGCGTTCCTGGCCGGGTTCGTACGGCCGCTGAAGAGCCCGGACTTCGCCTGGGCCTTCGTGTCCCGCTTCGGCGTCATGCTCGGATATCTCGTCATCTTCACCTTCAACCTCTTCCTCCTTGAGGACTTCATCAAGATCCCCAAGGGCGAGGTGATCGCCACGATGGGCCTGCTGATGCTCATCGGCCAGGCCGCCACGCTGCTCGCGGTGCTCGTGATCGGCCCGATCTCCGACCGCCTCGGCCGCTTCCGGATGTTCGCGCTCGTCGCCGGGTTGTCCTCGGCGGTGTTCCTGGGCATCCCGCTGGTGATGCCGACGTTCCAGGGCATGATCGTCTACAACGTCGCGCACGGCATCGCGTTCGGCGTCTACCTGGCCGTGGACATGGCCCTGGTGACGAAGGTGCTGCCGGACCCCGGCGACGCGGGCAAGGACATGGGCGTCATCAACATCGCCAACGCCGGGCCGCAGATCCTGGCGCCCGCCCTCGCCGCCGTCGTCGTGGGGACGGGCGGCTACCCGGCGCTGTTCGTCGTGGGCATCGTGATCTCGCTGGTCGGCTCCGTCGGGGTCCTCAAGATCAGGGGTGTGCGCTAGCGTCGGCGGCATGACGGAACTTGACCCCAGATTGCGTGCCATCACCGATTTGATGGTGTCCGAGGCGCGCGAGGGGGGCGGCAGGCACGAGTACGACGGCCAGATCCAGGACCTGTCACCCGAGGGCGTACGGGCCGGTCTGGCCCGCCTCGGCGAGGGCGACGCGCCGGACGACCCGCACGACGCCGAGCACCTGCAGATCTTCGAGGCGGCCATGCGCACCCAGCTCGGCGAGCTGGAGCTGCACCGCAAGAACCCGCTGATCCACCTGTCCAACCTCGACCTGGCCTGCTACGACCGCGACTACGGCCCCGAGGCCGAGCGCGCCGCCGCCAAGGCCGCCCACCTCGCGCTCTGGCCGCAGGCCGTGGACGCCGCGATCGCCGCGCTCGACCAGGTCCCGGCCCCGGTCGCCACGTCCCTGCTGGGCGCGGTGCGCGGCCTGTCGGCGGGCATCACCGACGAGGCCGCGCTCGAAGCCCACGGCAGGCTCGTGGCCCACGTCGCGCACGCCGCCGCCGAGGGCGACCCCGACGCCGCGCTCGGCGGCCCGGCCCTGGTCAAGCTGATGAGCACCGCCGAGGGCCTGCCGGTCGACCTGGGCCGGCTGGCCGAGCGCGCCGACGCCGAACGTGACCGGCTCATGGACCTGCTCGCCGAGTCCTGCGCCAAGCTCGGACGGGACGGGCGGCCCCTCGACGTCGTACGCGAGCTGGTCAAGGACCACCCCGACGCCGACGGCGTGATCGAGGCGGCCAGGATCGGCACCGAACGGGCCATCGCGTTCACCCGCGAGAAGGACCTCGTGCCCTACCACGACGGCGAGTGCCTGGTCGGGCTGGCGCCGGAGTCGCGCCGCTGGGCCATGGCCATGATGGCGTGGAACTCGCCGGGCGAGCCCGAGGGCCCGTCCTGGTACCACATCACCCCGCCCGACCCGTCCTGGGACGAGCGGGAGCAGGAGGAGTGGCTGGAGGTCTTCAGCAGCACCACGCTGCCCGCGATCAACGTGCACGAGGTCGCTCCGGGGCACTTCTCGCACGCCCGCGCGCTGCGCCGGGCCCCCTCGGACGTACGGCGGCAGCTGCAGTCGATGTCGTTCGTCGAAGGGTGGGCGCACTACGCCGAGGAACTGTGCGTCGAGGAGGGCTACGCGCCCGACGACCCGCGTTTCGAGATCGGCGTCTGGGTGGAGGCCCTGATCCGGGTCACCCGGCTGGCCTGCGCGATCGGCGTGCACACCGGGCAGATGACGGTCGAGGAGGGCGCCAGGCGCTTCGAGTCCGACACCCACCTGGCCGGTCCGGCGGCGTTGTCGGAGGCCCGCCGCGCCTCCTTCGACCCGACGTACGGCCGCTACACCTGGGGCAAGCTGCTCATCCTCGACCTGCGTGAGCAGGCACGCCAGCAGTGGGGGGCGGGCTTCTCGGTCCAGCGTTTCCACAAGGCGCTGTTCGACCTCGGCTCGCCGCCCCTGGGTTTGCTCGGCGCGATCCTGTAGCGTCGGTGGTGCCGAGCGAGCGCTAGGGAGGTTCAGGCCGTGCGTGAACTGTCCGGCAGGGCCGCGGTGGTGACGGGCGCGGCCAGTGGCATCGGCAGGGCCCTGGCCTTACGGTTCGCCGCCGAGGGCATGTCGTTGATGCTGGCCGACGTCGACCCCGGCGGCCTGGCCGAGACGGCCGCGCTGGCCGAGAAGGCGCTCGCCGGGCCGGGCGAGGTGCTCACGCAGGTCACCGACGTCTCCGACGCGGCGGCCGTACGGCACCTGGCCGACCGCAGCTTCGGCGAGCTCGGCGCGGTGCACGTGCTGTGCAACAACGCCGGCGTCTACCAGGGCGGCCACCTGTGGACCCGGACCCCCGAGGACTTCGCCTGGCTGCTCGGCGTGAACCTGTGGGGCGTGCTGCACGGCGTGCACGCGTTCGTGCCGCGCATGATGGCGCAGGACACCGAGGGGCACATCGTCAACACCGTGTCCGTGGCCGGGCTGTTCGCCGCGCCGCGCGCGGGCGGCTACGCCATCACCAAGTACGCCGCCCTGGCCGCCTCGCAGTCGCTCGCCCAGGACCTCGCCACCGTCGGCTCCAAGCTCCGCGTGACCGCGCTCTGCCCCGGCGCGGTCAGGACGCGGATCAACGACTCCGGCCGCTCCCGCCCGGCCGACCTGGTCGCCACCCCGACCGACGACGAACTGGCCGCCCGCGAGGCCGTCGACGCGTCCATGGCCCGCGGGGTCGAGCCCGCCGAGGTCGCCGACCTGGTCGTCCGGGCCATCCACGAGGAACGGTTCCTCGTCCTCACCCATCCCGAGTTCGCCGGCCGCCTGCGCAGGCAGACCGAGCTCCTGCTGGCCGGCGACCTGCCCGGCGCTACCAGCGGCGCTCGTGGGCCAGCACGCTCACCACGCTCCCGCGCCGGGGATTGACCAGCAGCCGGACGTGGTCGCCCGGCAACACGTCCTGGTAGAACCGCTCCTTGGCCCGGTACGCCGCCGCCCGCTCCGAGACGCCGTCGTGCAGGGCCACGTAACAGGTGCGCGAGGAGGACAGGTCGTCGCCGTGCCCGGCCACGATCCAGCGTTTGACCACCCGTCCCTCGACCTCCTGCCGCTTGGGCGCGCCGGCGTCGCGGGGAGCGGGCTCGACCAGGACGCCGCGCCACCCGTCGCCGGTGAAGATCCACTCCTGCCGGGCGTCCACGGGCGCGGGCTCGGGCCCGGCGGCCTCGCGGCCGAGCGGCGTCAGCAGGAACCCGCGCCCGCCCAGCAGCAGCGCGACCCCGGCCACGAACGCCCCCGCCGTGGCGATCCAGCCGGGCCAGGACACACCCGCGTGGGAGATGGTGACGTACCAGGGCACGACGAGGGCGGCGGCGAGCAGCAGCGGCACGAGCATGCTCTGCCAGCGCCGCCGCGCGAGACCGAGGTCGATGGCGCTCTGGCGTACCAGGGGCACGAACTCGGCGTCGAGGTCGCCGCTGTCCGGCATCAGGGCGACGACCGGTGCCTGCGGCGCCCCCGCCAGCCGGGCGGCCACCCGGTCGAGCACCCACTGCTCGTACGGCCACACCCGCCCCTCGCCTTGCGCCGAGAGCGAAAGCCGATCACCCCGGATCGTCACCCATTCGCGCCTGGCCAGCTCGAACACCGTCGCGTGGAAGAGCTCGCCGGCCCGCAGCCCGCGTAAGAGCTCGACGACGGCGGGCGGCGCCGGGGCAGCAGGGGCCGCCGGGGCCGCGGCGGCCCGGCGAGTCGTCAACCCGAACGCGGCGGCCAGCGCGGCGAACCACAGGGCCCACGCCGAGGCCGGCCAGACAAGATCCACCGTTCTGTGTTAGCACGAGTGACGGTGTGAGGCCAGGCGTAATACCCGAGGCCGATACACTGAGGGCACCGCATTTCGCCTTTGGGGGGTTCTCACGGTGTCTGAATTCGACACAGTGCTGGTGGTCGACTTCGGCGCTCAGTACGCGCAGCTCATCGCCAGGCGGGTGCGCGAGTGCCACGTCTACTCCGAGATCGTGCCTTCGACGATGTCCGTCGAGGAGATGATGGCCAAGAAGCCCAAGGCGATCATCCTGTCCGGCGGCCCGTCCTCGGTCTACGCCGAAGGCGCGCCGCCCGTGCCTCACGGCCTGTTCTCGACCGGCGTGCCCACGTTCGGCATCTGCTACGGCTTCCAGGCCATGGCCCAGGCGCTCGGCGGCGAGGTCGCCCGCACGGGCATCGCCGAGTACGGCGGCACGGCGCTCGAAGTGCTCAACGAGGGCGTCATCTTCCAGGGGCTGCCCGCCACCCAGACGGTGTGGATGTCCCACGGCGACAGCGTGGCCGCGGCCCCCGAGGGCTTCGCGGTCACCGCCTCCACGAACGAGACCCCGGTCGCCGCCTTCGAGCACCCCGAGCGCGGCCTCTACGGCGTGCAGTTCCATCCCGAGGTGCTCCACTCCGAGCACGGTCAGGCGGTGCTCAAGCACTTCCTCGACGCGGCCGGCTGCCGTCCCTCCTGGACCATGCTCAACATCGTCGAAGACTCCGTCGAGGCCGTGCGCCGCCAGGTCGGCGAGGGCCGCGCCATCTGCGCGCTGTCGGGCGGCGTCGACTCCGCGGTGGCCGCCGCGATCGTCCAGCGGGCCATCGGCGACCGGCTGACCTGCGTCTTCGTCGACCACGGCCTGCTGCGCAAGGGCGAGGCCGAGCAGGTCGAGCGCGACTTCGTGGCCGTGACGGGCGTCAAGCTGCGGGTCGTCGACGCCGCCGACCGCTTCCTGAAGGCGCTGGAGGGCGTCACCGACCCGGAGGAGAAGCGGAAGATCATCGGCCGCGAGTTCATCCGCGTCTTCGAGGACGAGCAGCGCGCCATCATGGCCGACGGCCCGGTCGACTTCCTGGTCCAGGGCACCCTCTACCCCGACGTCGTCGAGTCCGGCGGCGGCACGGGCACCGCCAACATCAAGTCCCACCACAACGTCGGCGGCCTGCCCGAAGACCTCCAGTTCAAGCTGGTCGAGCCGCTGCGCGCGCTGTTCAAGGACGAGGTCCGCAGGGCCGGCGAGGAGCTCGGCCTGCCGCCCGCCATGGTCTGGCGGCAGCCGTTCCCCGGTCCGGGGCTCGGCATCCGCATCGTCGGCGAGGTCACCCGCGACCGCCTGGCGCTGCTGCGCGAGGCCGACGCCATCGCCCGCGAAGAGTTGTCCCGCGCCGGCCTCGACCGGCAGATCTGGCAGTGCCCGGTGGTGCTCCTGGCCGACGTCCGCTCGGTGGGCGTGCAGGGCGACGGCCGCACCTACGGTCACCCGGTCGTGCTCCGGCCGGTGACGTCCGAGGACGCGATGACGGCCGACTGGGCGCGGGTGCCCTACGACGTCCTGTCGCGCATCTCCACCCGCATCACCAACGAGGTGAGCGAGGTCAACCGGGTGGTCGTCGACGTCACGAGCAAGCCCCCGGGCACCATCGAGTGGGAGTAGCGCCACATGTGAACGGCCCGGGACCGATGTCGGCCCGGGCCGTTCGCATGTCCGGCTGAGAGCGGTTAATGCAGGTCAGACCATTGGCTAGGGTGGAAGTAGGTCGATTCGTCGTGCCCGCCGGATCGTGGCCCGTTACGATTGCTCAGCCTATGGACGCATACCGGAAAGTTTCTTGGGAAAAGTGCGTTAGTTTGGGCCATTTCTTGGCCGTAGTGGGCAGTGGGGCACCTGAGGCGTCGATCCGCTAGAGCTCGGTGCCGGTGACGAAGGGTGCAATTGCCAACATGGCCCATGCGAGTGAGGGTGTCCGGCAGCCGTTGGTGTTGCTCGTGGAGGACGATCCGCAGGATGCGCTGATCGTCCAGGAGCTGCTGGAGGACAGCGGCCTTGCCGTACGGCTGGAGTGGGCGCGCTCGGTCGACGAGGCGCGGCGGGCGCTGGCCTGGCTGCGCCCGCAGTGCGTGCTGCTCGACCTCGGCCTGCCCGACTCCTACGAGTTCTCGGCGCTGTCATCGGTGCTGGAGTCGGCCGGCGACGCCGCGGTCGTGGTGCTGACCGGCCTGGCCGAAGAGGGCGCCGGCCTCGCCGCGGTGACCGCCGGAGCCCAGGACTACCTGGTCAAGGGCCGTGTCGAGGCCGAATGGCTGGGCCGCACCCTGCGTTACGCCATACAACGCAAGCAGGCCGAGCAGGCCGCCGTCGCGCTGCACACCGCACGCCTGCGCGCCAAGGAGAACGCCCGCCTGGAACGCGGCCTGCTGCCGACGCCGCTGCTGCAGCGCGTGCCGCTGGAGGTCGCCTCGCGCTACCGGGCCAGCCGCTCGGCCACGCTCGGCGGCGACTTCTTCGACGTCGTCGAGTCCGACGACAAGCTCGTGCATGCGGTGATCGGCGACGTGTGCGGCCACGGCCCCGACGAGGCCGCGCTCGGCGTCTGCCTGCGCATCGCCTGGCGGGCGCTGGTGCTCAGCGGCATGACCGGCGTCCCCCTGCTGCGCCAGCTCGAACGCATACTCAAGGCCGAGCGCGCCAGTTCGGAGATCTTCGTGACGATGTCCATGCTCGTCCTGGAGCCCGACCGGCACACCATGCGCCTGTGGCGCGCAGGGCATCCCGGCCTGCTGCTGCACACACCCGATTCGGTACTCCTCGCCGACCCTCGGCAGGGGCCCGCGCTCGGCCTGCCCATCGAGGCGGACTGGGAGGCGGACCTGCTGGAGCTGCCCGAGGGCGGCGGCGTGACGCTCTACACCGACGGCCTCTTCGAGCGCCGGCTCCCGGGGGACACACCCCGGTGGCTGGGCGAGGAGGGCCTGCTGGAGCTCTCCCACCGGTGGACGGGGCTCGGCAGCGAGGAGCTGCTCGACGCGATCCTGGCCGATGTCGAGTCGGCCTCCGTCCCCGACGCGACGGCCGACGACGTCGCCGTCGTGCACCTGCGCTGGAAAGACGAATCGTGAGCGGACAGGCACCCGTGCGCCAGGTTTCCGTCAAGCCAGGGGCCGACCGGGGGTTGCGGCGGCTGACCGTGCACGGCTGGTTCGTGGTGATGATCGCGGCCGTCTCGGTCCTGGTGGTCGCCTGCGTCGTGATCGCCACGGTCATGCTCGACCGCACCGCCCGGCTGTCGGACCAGGTGATCCTGCGCATCTCGCCGGCCAGGATCGAGGCCGCCCAGCTCCGCAGCACGCTGATCGACCAGGAGACCGGCGTGCGCGGTTTCCTGCTGACCGGCAACGACGACCTCCTGGAGCCGTACACCGCCGGGATCGAGGCCGAGCGGCGCAGCCGCGAACGTATCGCCGCGCTCATCGGCGACCGGCCCGAGCTGGTCGGCGAGCTGAACGCCGTCCGCGACGCGGCGGCCGCCTGGCGGCGTGACTACGCCGAACCGCTCACCGCCGACCGCCGGGCCGACGGCGCCATCCCCGCCGGCCGGATCGAGAGCGGCAAGCACGCGTTCGACCAGATCAGGACGCTGCTCGACCGGCAGGACGACCGGCTGGCCAAGGCCCGCCGGCTCGCCCAGGAGGAGCTGGAACAGGTCGAACGGGTCCGCAACCTGGCCTTCGTCGTCATGCTGATCCTGTTCCTGATGGCCGGCGTCGCGATGGCCGTCCTGCTGCGGCGGGCGATCGGCCGGCCGCTCGACGAGCTGCGCGAGGCCGCCCGCGACATCGCCGCCGGCGACTTCGACCGCGCCATCCCGGTCAGCGGGCCGGCCGACATCCGAGAGGTCGCCCGCGACGTGGAGTCGATGCGTACGAAGATCGTCGAAGCCCTCGGCGAGTCCCGTCAGCAGCACGTCCTGCTGCGCGAGCAGGCGGCGGGCCTCGACGCCCAGGCCGAGGAGCTGCGGCGGTCGAACGCCGAGCTGGAGCAGTTCGCCTACGTCGCCTCCCACGACCTCCAGGAGCCGCTTCGCAAGATCGCCACCTTCTGCCAGCTCCTCCAGAAGCGCTACGGCGACGTGCTCGACGAACGCGGCCTCCAGTACATCCACTTCGCCGTCGACGGCGCCACCCGTATGCAGGTCCTGATCAACGACCTGCTCACCTTCTCCCGCGTCGGCCGCCTGTACGACGACCGCAAGCCCGTCGAGCTGGAAGAGGCGCTGGAGAAGGCGCTCGTGGACCTGTCGGCCGTCATCGAGGAGAACGGCGCGCAGATCGAGCGGCCCGACCCGCTGCCTCGCGTGATCGGCGACCCCACGATGCTCGGCATGCTCTGGCAGAACCTCGTCGGCAACGCGCTGAAGTTCCGTGCCCCCGACCGCGTGCCCCGCGTCACGATCACCTGCGAGCAGCGGGAGAACGACTGGCTGTTCGCGGTCAGCGACAACGGCATCGGCGTGGACGCGGAGTTCGCCGATAAGATCTTCATCATCTTCCAGCGCCTGCACAGCCGCGAGGCGTACACCGGCACCGGCATCGGCCTGGCGATGTGCAAGAAGATCGTGGAGAACCACGGCGGGACGATCTGGCTCGACACCGGCTACACCGAGGGCGCCCGGATCAGCTTCACCCTGCCCGCCGTCACCGACGAAGGAGCACCCGCATGACCGTCCAGCCCATCGAAGTGCTCCTGGTCGAGGACGATCCCGGCGACGAGCTCATCACCCGCGAGGCGTTCGAGGACAACAAGATCCGCAACAACCTCCACGTCGTACGCGACGGCCTGGAGGCGCTCGACTTCATCTACCAGCGCGGGGCCTACACCGAGGCGCCCCGGCCCGACCTGGTCCTGCTCGACCTCAACCTGCCGAAGTACGACGGGCGGCAGGTGCTGGAGAAGATCAAGGGCGATCCGGAGCTGCGGGCGATCCCGGTCGTCGTCCTGACCACCTCCTCGGCCGAGGAGGACATCCTGCGCAGCTACAAGCTGTTCGCCAACGCGTACGTCACCAAGCCCGTCGACCTTGAGCAGTTCATGGCCGTCATCCGGCAGATCGACGAGTTCTTCGTCACCGTGGTGCGGCTGCCGGGCCGTACCCGGCTGCCCGACGGCCAGGGCCTGGCCTAGTCGGCCGCCTCCGGGGGCGGGGCCGGACGCCGCAGCGTGCGCCACGCCGACCGGGCGGCGGCGAGCAGCAGCCGTCCCACGCTCGCCACGAGCAACGGCGTCAGCAGCAGCCCGACGAAGATCGGCGCGGCCATGTACCGGAAGTCCTGCGCCGAGATGTTGGCCAGCACGGCGAGCTGCTGCCCGGCCACGACCGCCGCCACCCCCAGGACGTACCGGTTGCGCAGGGCCAGCGCCCCGAGCGCCACCGCCGCGTACGACAGGTAGGCCCACGAGGCCCCCCGCCACCACACCCAGTCCCATTCGGGGGCCAGCGCCCCCGTCAGCCACGGCTCGGCGACCAGGTTCAGCTCCGCCGACAGCGGCCGGAGCGAGAACACCCCCCGCCCGGCGAAGTCCGGCACCTTGTACGGCCCCACGTACGTGTCCGCCGTGGGCCGCCGCGAGAACCGGTACGTCGTCCCGCCGACCACGTACGGATCCTGCACCGGGCTCCAGGCGATCGCCCCCCGGCACAGACGGGTGCCGATGATCAGGCCGGGATCGCCGGTCAGCAGCCGTTGCCACACGCCCAGCAACTCGCTCGCGCGGGCGTCGGCGGCCTGCCAGCTGAAGTCCCGCCGCCAGATGAGCAGGTTGACCGTGGCGCAGGTGCCGCCCTCCCACCACCTGCTGAGCGGCGCGACCGAGGCCATCAGTTCCTTGTCCTGCTGGGTGAACAGCTCTGGCCGCTCCCTGAACGCCACCGCGACGTCGGCGAAGGCCGTGTGGTAGACGTACGTCTTCGACGGGGCCGCGATGCCGAGCCGCGGGAACAGCAGGTTCGTGAGCAGCAGCGGAACGGCGGCCGCCACCGCCCCGACGAGCGCGAGGCGGACCCGCCGCGTGGCCACGATCACCAGCAGGACGGCGACGGCGATGCCCACGACGAGGAAGCCGTTCGCGCGGAAGAGCCCGAGCAACGTCATGAGCACGCCGAGCCCGGCCAGGGACACGCGCCGGCGCGCGGCCATGCGCGCGCAGACTCCCGCGATCATGATCGCGCAGATCGTGAACGGCACGTCCTTCCACAACGTGACCGTGAACGCCCCCACCGTCGGCGTCAGCGGCGCCAGCATCGCCACCAGCGTCGTGGTCCGCCGCGGCGCCCCCAACGCCCCGAGCGACCGCGCCAGGTACGTCAGCGCCCCCGCCATCGCCGTGGTCTGCGCGAACGTGACCGCCCCGAGGTCACCGGTCTTGGTGAAGCTGAGCCACAGCAGCGCGTCGTAGGCCACCGAATGATCGCTCACCCAGGGCCCGACGATCGTGTGGCTGAGGTAGAGCACCGAGTCGCGGCTGAACAGCCCGGGGTAGAAGGCTGCCCACCAGCAGGCGAGCACCGCCTGAATGATCAGGAAGGTCGCGAGGGCGACCCACGGCCTCGGCCGTGCGACGGCGGTGCTGACACTCTCCATGGTTCCAGGACTTCGGAGGGAGACGTGCTCAGAAGTAGCTCACTCCGGACTCCGGCCCCTTGCCGCGCAGCAGCGTCGGGACGGTGACGAGCGTGTAGCCCTGCTTCTTGAGCTCCTTGATGATCTCAGGCATCGCCTTGACGGTCTGCGGGACCGTGTCGTGCATGAGGATGACGCCGTCGCGCTTGGCCAGCTTGAGCACGGTCGCCTTGATCTTCTTGGCGTCGCGCAGCTTCCAGTCGAGCGTGGTGCCCGTCCACAGGATCTCGGCGAGGTCCTGCTGGTCGGCCATGCGGAGCACGCGGTCGTCGGTGTGGCCGTAGGGCGGCCGGAACATCGTCGGCCGGCGACCCGTGGCCTCCTCGATCAGAGCCTGCGTGGTACGCAGCTCCTCAAGGATGGCGTTGTCGTTGAGCGTCGGCAGCGAAGGGTGCGAGTAGGTGTGGTCGCCGATCGCGTGCCCCTCCTCGGACTCCTGCCGGGCCAGCGCCGCGCGCCGCTCGACCTGCTTGCCGACGAGGAAGAAGGTGGCCTTGGCCCCCTCCTTCCTGAGCACCTTCAGCAGCGTGGGCGTGTGCTCGCTCGGACCGTCGTCGAACGTCAGCGCCAGGCACTTGAGACGGGCGCAGTCGACCTTCGGGGCGGCGGCAGCGGCAGCGGGGGCGGCAGGGGCCGCGGTCAGGGCCAGAGTGGCCGCGAGCAAGGCGTGAATCACCACAGGCGACAGCCTAGGACCATCGAAGCCCGCCCGCGCGCGCGGTCATCGACTTGAGACCTGTCCCGCCCTCCGACAGGTTCGCGGCCCTACCGGGCCGGCCTGGCCCGCAGGAACAGCGTCACACCCTTCAGCGACCTGACCGGGAGATGGCGTTCGGCGCGTACGACCAGCGACAGGCCGGCGTTGACCAGCGCGGGCGTCTTCTGCAGGTCGCTGCCTGTCGAGCGCCGCCGGTGCCGGGCCACCAGCGGCCGCAGCAGCACGTTCCAGCTCCACAGGCGTTCGACCGTCAGCCCGGCCTTCTCCACCACGTCGGTCAGGGTGTCGCGGTCGTAGCGGCGTACGTGGCCCACGGCGTCGTCGTGCGCCGACCACAGCGCCATGTCGCACGGGACGGCGATCAGCGTGTGCCCGCCGGGGGCCAGCACCCGGGCGATCTCCTCGGTGACCAGATGGTCCTCGTGGATGTGTTCGAGCACGTCGAAGGCGGTCACCAGGTCCATGCTCGACGACTCGAACGGCAACGCCCGCGCGTCGGCGCGTACGGATCTGAGCCCGCGCTCCCTGGCGATCTCCACGGCGCTCTCGCAGTAGTCCGTCGCGGTGGCGTCCCATCCGGCCTCGACCAGCACCCGCGTGTTCCCGCCGCCGGCCGCGCCGACGTCCAGGGCCCGCCCGGGACGGCCCAGCCCGCGCAACTCCCTGCGGAGGATCGCGCGGCGTTCCCGGTACCACCAGTGGGCGTCCTCAAGCGCGACCAGCCGGCGGATTTCAGTGGTGTCCATAAGGCTTATTTCCTCGTACGGGAGAAGACCCAGCGGTCGAGTGCGGTGAAACGGATCAAGGTGAGCAGACCATAGGTGGCGACCACCGCGCTCATCTCCATCAGCCGCCCGGCCCCCGGCGACATGCCGCGCAGCCCGAGCACGGCCGAGGTGGTCAGCAGGTAGTTGACCAGGAAGAGCAGCGCCGCCCGCAGATGCATCGCGGTACGCCGCCCGCCCAGCCGATTGAACGTCCACCGCCGGTTCGCCTCGGTGTTGACGAACCCGGTGAGCACGAGCGCGCCCAGGTTGGCCGGGGCGGGCGACCAGACCCCGCGCAACGGCAGGTAGATGAGCGCGTACAGCAGGACGGAGAACACGCCGATCGCGGCGAACGAGGTGAACTTCGCCAGCGTCACCGCCCGCGGCCGGGCGACCACGGCGTCGGGATGCGTCGGCGTCAGCTCCGAACGCGCCACCTCGACCTCGGCCCGGCCCGTCGACATCGACCAGGCGACCCTGGCCAGGCCCTTGAGGTCGTCGATCGCCGTCCTGACCACGCGGACGCGTGAGTCGGTGTCCTCGATCCAGTCGACCGGCACCTCGTGCACGCGCAGGCCGTTGTGCTCGGCCAGCAGCAGCAACTCGGTGTCGAAGAACCAGGCGTCGTCCTCGATCTTGTCCATGAGCGGCCTGACGACGCCGGTCCTGGCCGCCTTGAAGCCGCACTGCGCGTCGCTGAACCTGACCCCGAACCCGTACCTGAGCAGCGCGTTGTAGCTGCGCGAGACCACCTCGCGGCGGACCGAGCGCAGGGTGCGGGCACTGTGGGCCAGCCGGGTGCCGATGGCGATCTCGGAATGCCCGCTCGCCACTGCCGCGACCAGCGGGAACAGCGCGCCGAGGTCGGTGGACAGATCGACGTCCATGTACGCGACGATGTCGGCCGGGCTCTCCCGCCAGGCCGCCTTGAGCGCCGCTCCCCGGCCGCGGATGTCGAGCCTGCGGGCGTGCACGCGGTCGTGCTCGGCGGCCAGACCGGTGGCGATGGGCCAGGTGGCGTCGGTGCTGCCGTTGTCCACGACCGTGATGCGCCACGGCAGCGGGAAGTTGTCCTCCAGGAACCCGGTCAGCGTGCGCACGCAGCCCGGCAGGGCGCGCTCCTCGTTGAGCACGGGGATGACGATGTCGACGGTCGCCAGACCGGCCGAGGTGTCGAGTACGTCGGTGCTCGGGTCCATGGCAGCACGCGTGTCCATAGAGTTCCCTGATCGCTTGTGGCGGTAGGTCCACGGAAATGGTGCTGGGGACGTCCAGAGGGGCGCGTGCCGTTTCTGTTCACCATGCCATGAACGAGGGCAATCTTTACCCGGTCGTGAGCTCGTACACGGAGGAGTCGGCGTTCTGGAAGCGGAGCTTGGCGTATTTCCCCAACGCCGGATTTATGCCGGTAAATAGCCATTTGACGCCGTATTTCTGGGCCAGTCGGTGGACGTTGCGGGCCGACGGCTCCCGGAAGGCCGCGTCGTTGTCGGCCAGCCGCGCCTGGTCGGCGAACGGCACATGAAGGTAGGGGGTCACGAACAACTCGGCGCGCGACAGCGTGCTCTCGGCGTACCCCCAGCCCTCGACCAGCACCCGGCGCTCGGTGAACCCCGACACCCAGAAGTGCCTGCTGTCGCACGTACGGCGTGGGACCGGGTTGCGGCAGTGCAGGTCGGTGGCCACCACGTCGCCGGGCGAGGAATGGTCGCGCAGCCACCGTCCGGCCTCCAGCGCCCCGGTGGGGATCAGCCGCTCGCGCTTCCAGGACTCGGGCGCGACGTGCACGACGGTCTCCCGCAGCGAGGTCGGGCCGGTGTACCCGGCCAGCAGCGCCACCACCGCCAGCGCGAACCCCCTGCGCCGGAACGCCAGCACCCCCGCCGCCACCCCCGCGAGCACCAGGTACGGGACCAGCACCCGGACCAGCACCCCACCCGGCGGCTCCAGCCGCGCGGCCACGACGGCCACCGCGACCCCCAGCCCCGCCGCCCCCGCGACCACCGCCCACGGCACCCGCCGCCGCTCCAGCGCCGCCACCACCCCGCACACCGCCGCGATCGACAGGTACGGCCGCACCCCTTCGAGGAAGTAGAGCTGCGCGTCGGACGGATGGCCGAGCACCAGGATCGCACCGATGCCCGCCAGCCCGATCCCGACCGGCAACAACACCTCGGGATCCAGCAGCCGGCCCCCCAACGCCGCCACGCCACCCCACACGCAGACCAGGCAGAACAGGTGAAGACCGACGAACACCAGCACCGGCCCCCACGGCTCTGCGGCCAGCGCGGGCGGCGCGACGTCCGCGACCACCCCCCACAGCGTGCGCATCGTGGCGAACGGCGCCACCACCGTGCCCTGCGCCCCGCGCCCGAACACCACGAACTGCGCGATCAGCAGGCAGCCGAACGTGATCGCCGCCGGCACGACCCACTCCAGACGCAGCCGCCGCTCCACCGGCAACCGTACGACCAGCACGAACACCAGCCCGGTCAGCAACAGCGGCAGGAACGTGGCCTTCGCCCCGGTGAGCGCGAGCAGCAACACGGCCGCCGCCGTCCACCCCCTCGGCCGCCTCGCCGTGAGCACCAGCACCACCGGCGCGAACAACAACGCGCCGAACGTCTGCGTCGGGCTGGCCCACACGGTGAACATCGACCGCGAGGTGAACACCACACCCTCCCGCAAGGCCGGGGCGAACAGGAAGTACGTGACGCCGACCGCCGCGACCCCCGCACCCCACCGGCCGCCGAGCCGCCGCCCGAGCACCGCCACGAGCACGACCATCGCGAACATCATCGGCAACGTGGACAGCCGGTAGACCAGCGTCAGCGGCTCGATCCCGGTGACCCAGCTCGTGGCCGCCATCTCGGCGTAGACGAACCAGTGGTAGGACAGCCGCTCGCCCAGCACCGACGGCAGCGTGGGCGGCACGTGGTTCCTGACCTCGCCCAGCAGGGCCAGGTGGTAGGGCATGTCGACGTACGCGTCCGTGATCGGTACCCGGTAGAGCGAGCGGGCGCAGAAGGCCAGCAGGTAACCGGCGACCCCCGCCAGCGACCACGCGCACCACCAGGGCATCCGCTCCCGCCCGGCCCGGCCCCGCCAGTGACGCCGCAACCCGGGCACCGCGAGGAACGTCCCGGCCACCGCGACCGGCCATGCCGCCACGAGCAGCGGCAGGCCCGCCGCCCGCGCGGGGATGTAGAGCAGCACCTCGAACGCGTACCCGAGAGCCAGTCCGGCGGCCAGGTCCTCGGGCAGCGACCGGCCGCCGCCCGTACAGGCCCGCCACAACAACGTCCCCGGCAGCGCCACCCCGAGCCCGACACAGCCCCCGAACGCCACCAGATCACGGACCGGCACCCCGCACCACAGCAGCACCACCACGGCCGCGGCCAGCACCACCCCCGCCGGCACCCACCCCGACCCGGCAAGCCGCCACCAAGGCCGCCCGCCGAGCCGTACGACCTCCTCAACCGCCGCAACCGTCATCCCCCACCAAACCCCCCGACAACGACCACTCCACCCGCGCCCACCGAACTCAGCCCCCGGATCGGCGGGACGGTCGTCATCGGGACGCCGGCCCCGACCGCGGCCGGTCAGCCCGGCGCGGGCTCATCTGACCACGGTCACCAGCCGGGTGAACTCGCCCGGCAGATCGACCCCGTCCCACACCCGGTCGAAGCTCAACGCGCTCCCCACCGGCACCATTCGATCGACCCCACGCCCCCCGAGCCCCCTGGCCAGCTCCTCCAGCTCGTCCGGCGCGAACCCGAAGTGGGTCATCGTCTGGTCCTTACGCTCGACCAGCGGGATCAGCTCGGCCAGCGCCCGCACCCGCGCATGCGCGAACGTCCCGGCTCCCAGCCACCGCCGCGGCATCGCGGCCGCCGCGGCCAGCGTCACGTTGGCCAGCGCGTTGCCCCGGAACTCGATCATGTCCACCAGCCCGTCGGCGGCCAGCCCGTAGACCGACACCCGCTTCTCCACCGCCATCGCCGCGTCGACACCCCACCCGCGCCCGGCCAGCACCCGCGACACCTGCTCGGTGAAGTCCTCCCGCGCCGAATCGCAGTCGTCGTCGGCCCCCACCCAGAAGACCGTGCGGGGCGAGGAGCAGGCGGCCTGGTCGAACCAGTAGGCGTCGTTGACGAACCCCTCCGCCGCCGCCACCCTGGCCACTCGCGGCGCGCACAACCAGGCCGCCGCGTTCACCACCGCGAACGACGAACGATCGGGAAAGGTCAGCTCACGGGCGTGCGGCGCGAGCGGATGGCGGCGCACCTCGCGCACGGTGTCGTCGCCGCCCCAGACGACCCGCAGGTCGCAGGCGGCGGACAGGCCCGCGGTGACCGCCTGCGCGCGGCGGTCGTAGGACACGATCCGCTGCGTCGCCGCCACCACCGGATCGGCGTCGGCCAGCGCCTCGCGCAGCGTGTCGACGATGACCGTGGCGACCGCGCCCGCGCGCGGCGACAGCCGGACGACGTTGCGGTTGCCCATCAGGGCCGACAGGGCCCAGGAGTAGACGAAGACGGTGTCGACGTTCGCGGGCGGGAGGTGGAAGACCAGGCCGCGCGGCACGCGTACGTGATGGGTGCGCAGCCCTTCCAGGGTGCGGGCCAGCTCGCTCGGCCGCAGGAAGAACCCCAGCGAGCCCAGCTCGGGATGGCGGCGGGCCAGCGCGGGCCGCAACAACCGCCTGCCGAACGCCGTCAGGAACCCGCGCACCCGCTCGTCGCCCACCTCAAGGGGCACCCCCTGCCGCATCCCGGCGACCAGGTCCTCGACGCGGACGGGCGAGTCGCCGGCCGGGAAGCGCACCACGATCTCGGCGCCGCCGCCCACCCGCGGGATCCGGGCGGTGATCGATTGATCGGTCATCGGCCGCCCTGCCCGAACGTGTCGCTGCAACCGCGTGCCTCGGCCCGCGGCAGCCTGCCCAGCACGCTGAACCGCTTGCCCGGCCAGTGGCCGTCGTCGACGCCGTGCACCATGCCCAGGTCCTCCGTCAGCAGCGCGTGGCCGGGGTAGGAGGTGGGCAGCGTGCTGACCACCTCGATCAGGCCCGGCACACCTGGCGGGAGCTCCCGCCAGGTGTCGGGGTCGCGGATCACGACGTCGGCGAAGTCGGGGCAGTAGAGGCCGTCGCCGTCGGGGCCCTCCAGGAAGACGGTGCCGATCTGCTCGACCATGCCGTAGAAGTTGTGCACCCTGGTCAGGCCGCACTCGGCCGCCAGGCGCCGGCGGAAACCGTCGTTGTCGACGGCCTGCTCGGCCAGTCGTTTCCAGCCGCCGGAGTGGATCAGCACCCCCTGCGACAGGTCGGCCCCCAGGCCGAGCAGGAAGAGCCAGACCATGAACGTGAACCCGAAGATCAGGAACGGCTCACCGCCGTGGCGGGCCAGGAACGCCTTGACGGCCTCCGCGTCGACCTCGCCCCGCTCGTCGAGGACGAAAGTGTGGTCTCTGCCGAAGTTCATCATCCCGAGCACGCCGGCTCCCCGGGCGCTCAGGGTCGGGTCGCGCACGACCGACCGGCCGTCGACGATCAGCATCGGCAGCCGCCGCTCGCCCAGCACCGCCCGCAACGTCGCGGCCAGCATGCGCGGCTGCGCGGCTGCGGCCTCCCGGTCGAGGTAGACCCGGCTCGGCCGCTGCCCGGTGGTGCCGCTGGAGGTCAGCACCCGGAACACCTGCTCGGACGGTACGCTGCGCAGCTCGTGGGTCTTGAACAACCGCACCGGCAGCCACGGCAGGTCCACCACCCGCTCGTACGGCGGATGTGAGCCGATCGCGTCGAGGATCCGCCGGTAGGGCGCGCACGCCCGCCGGTGCCGCTCGGTCAGCGCCGCCAGCTCCCCGGCCAGCGCCACCTCCCGCGCGACCGAATCGAGCGTGAACACACTCATCAACCCGCCTCCGTGCGGGACTCCAGGGTGCGGTAGTCGATCTTGCCGGTGGGCAGCAGCGGCAGCCGTTCGACGGGGCGGACGTCGAAGCCGCTCCAGTGCAGCCGCAGCTCGGCGCCCAGCCGCCGGGCGAGGTTGCGGCACGCGGCGATGTCGAGCCCCTCGGCCCACACCGTCACCCGGTCGTCGCCGCTGGTCGCCGCGACGGGCACGGTGTCGCGCAGCAGGAGCTCGACGTCGTCGAGGTTGATCCGTACGCCGAAGATCTTGGCGATGCGCTTGAGCCGGCCGGTGATGTACAGGAAGCCCTCGTCGTCGAGCCGGCCGAGGTCGCCGGTACGCAGCACCCCGCCCAGGTCGTCGCCCCTGGCCAGGTCGGCGGCGCTGTCGGCGTAGCCCATCATCACGCTGGGCCCGTGGAAGACGACCTCGCCCTCGTCGATCGTCAGCCGCCCGCCGGGGACGGCCTGCCCGGCCGAGCCCGGTTTGTCGGCGAGCCGGTCGGGCGGCAGGACGGTGATGCGGGCCGTTGCCTCGGTCTGGCCGTACATGACGAAGAAGCGGTCGGCCTGGGCGGCGAACAGGGGCACCAGCTCGGGATTGAGCCGGCCGCCCGCCTGGGTGAGCGTGCTGATCGTGGGATGCTCGGCGCGGTCGAAGCGGAGCCGGCGCAGCATCTCGTACTGGTAGGGGACGGCCGCGAGCGAGGTGCACTTGTGCTCGTCGAGGTGTGTCCAGAAGGACCGTTCGAGCAGCCCGGCCTCGGTCAGGACGACCGTCGCGCCGGCGGCCAGGTGGCTGTTGAGCACGGACAGGCCGTAGCTGTAGTGGAGCGGCAGGCTCGTGGGCGCGATCTCGCCGGGCATGATCGACAGCGCCGAGGCGATGGCGGCGGCGTTGGCCGAGACGGCCTCGCGGGACAGGCGCACCAGCTTGGGGTTGCCCGTCGAGCCGGACGTGGCGAGGAGCACCGCCAGGTCGGGATGCGGGTCGGGGGCCGGGCCGCGGCCGGCCGGCGGGCCGTCGGCCACGTGGGTGAACCCCACCAGCGCCACGGGACGGAACCGGCTCACCAGGTCGGCCAGGGGCGCGGCCGACAGGTCGGGGTCGAGCAGCGCGATCGGCCGGCCGGTCTGCCAGGCGGCGAGGTAGCGCAGCACGGAGGCCGGGTTGTTGCGCATGCCGCAGAACAGCGGCCCGGGACGCAGCCTGGACAGCGCCTCGGCCACGCGGTTGACGCGCCGGGTCAGCTCGTCGCCGGCCAGGGCCTCCTGGTCACCGGCGGCGACGAGCCGGGCCTGCGGGGACGGGAACATCACGGCACCAGCCCGCCGTCGACCCCGAGCACCTGGCCGGTGATGAACGACGCGGCGGGCGAGAGCAGGAACGCGACCGACCTGGCGACGTCGTCGGGCCTGCCGAGGCGCCGGAGCGGGGTCGCCGTCACCGCCGCCTCGCGGGCTCCCGGCTGGAGCGTCTCCAGCATGTCGGTCTCGACGTAGCCGGGGGCGACGGCGTTGACCCTGATGCCCGCCGGGCCCAGCTCCTTGGCGGCGGCGAGGGTGAGGCCGATGACGGACGCCTTGGTCGCGGAGTAGGCCGCCTGGTAGGCGCCGCCGGCGCGGCCCATGACCGAGGAGACCAGCACGACGGCGCGGCCCTGCCCCCGCAGCAGCGGCCGGAACGCCAGTTGCAGCGTGTGGGCCGGGGCCACCGCGTTGGTGCGGTAGAGCTCGTCGATGGTCTCGGCGCGCGCCATGGCCAGCGGGCCGGAGGCGTGCACCCCGGCGTTGACCACCAGGGCGTCGAGCCGCCCGTGGCAGCGGGTGATCTCGCGCATGTGGCCGGCGACCACGCTCCGGTCGGCCACGTCGCCGTGGACGCAGCCCGTCGGGCCGCCGGTCTGCGCGGCGACCTCCGCGGCGGCCTTCTCCGCGCGCTCGGCGTCGCGGCCGTGCAGGACGACGGTGTAGCCCGCGGCGGACAGGGTGGTGGCGATGGCGCGGCCGATGCCCCTCGTCGACCCCGTGACCAGGGCGACGGGGGCCTCAGACCGCGGCTGCGCCGATTCCATGCTTCTCCAGCAGCTCGCCCGCCTTGGCGAACGAGCTCATGTCGATCATGTCGTCGGTGTCGATCATGATGGAGAACTCGTCCTCCATCGCCGCGATCAACGCCATGTGGGCCAGGGAGTCCCACTGGGGGATGCCGCGGTATTCGAGGCGGTCGACGTGGGCGTCGGCCGACAGATTGAGCGCCGTGCGGAAGACGGCCCGCAGGCGGTCGAGATGACTCATGATGTCTCACTCTCTGTCCTCAAGCCACGACGCAGTGTAGCGGGGATTGTGTTGACAGGAGAAACCAAGCCCCCGACGTGAGTAATGGAAGCGTATAACGGCGCGTGGTCGTCGTTCGGGGCTGGGAATGTCCCAAGGGGCGCGCCAACCGCTACAGGGGGAATGATGGACGAATCCAATCACTGGTACGGGCACTCGCGCATTCTGGGCAGGTACTGCGACCTGCCGGACGAGACGCCAAAACGAATCCAGGGTTTCCTTCAGCACGGATGGAACTATCTCCACGGATTTCCCCCGAACGACCATTGGTGCAGCCCGGGATATCCTCGTTTCATCTGGTCCGACGTGCTTCGACGCCGAGGCTGGTCGATGGGACGACGCGGCCACTATCTCATCGGCGCGCCCTGGATCTACCTCCTTTACCTGGAGTCCGAGCTCGGCGTGACCTCCGAGCGGAAGGGTACGATCTGGTATCCCTTTCATGGCTGGGAAAAGTCCTCCGTGAACGGGGACCACGCCCGCCTCGCCGACGAAATCCGAAATGTCGAGACCGAACCGGTAACTGTCTGCCTTTATTGGCTGGAATATGCAAATCCGGACATCCGGCGGGCGTACGAATCGAGGGGATTCAAGGTCATCTGTCACGGCGAGCGCGGCTCCCGGTGGGAGAGCAAGGGGCGCGACTTCCTGCGCCGGCAGCTGATCCAGTTGCGGCGCCACCGCAGGGTGGCCTCCAACCGGCTCGGCAGCGCGCTGTTCTACGGCGCGTCGGTCGGCTGCGAGGTGGCCGTGTACGGGGACCCGATGCAGTACGAGGACGAGCGCCCCGAGTACGGGGGCACGGCACGCCGCATGCGGCTCTGGCCCGAGCTGCACGGCACGCACGTCGATCCCGGGCTGGCCGCCGAAGTGGCGCGGCAGGAGCTGGGATTCGAATATCAGGCGACACCGGAGGAGCTACGGCGAATGTTCGGATGGAAGCGGGTGCCCGGGGGAGCGCCGGCAGGAGGAGGCGCGGCGGGGGCGAGGCGGCCCGAGCCCTCGGGCAGGGTGACCGCCTCCGGGCGGCCGGGCCCGCTCCGGGGGGCGCGGTCATGAGCGAGCGCGTGAACGAGGCGCCCGGCAACGTCCGGCTGATCGGCGGCGAGATGCTGCTGTGGTCGGACATGTCCCACATGGCCGGCGTCACCGACTGGCGCGGCGCGGCCCTGGAGCTGGTCAGGCGGATGATCCCGGGGACCGGCCGGGTGCTGCTGGTCGGGCCGCATTCGCAGGTCCTGGTCGACGACGTGGTGAGCCGCGCGGGCGAGACGGCCGTGCTGCTGCGCTCCTACCCCGACGCCTGCGCCCTCGGCGAACGGCACCCCGAGCTCGCCGTCCACTGCGGGCGGCTCGACGTGTTCGACGCGGAGGAGCCGTACGAGCTGGTGCTGGCGCTCGACGGGCTGCTGCGCACGCACTCGGCCGAGGCGCCCGCGACGGCCTGGACCGAGTCGCTGCGCGCGCTGTCGGCGCTCGTGGCGCCCGGCGGGCGGCTGGTGCTGGGCGTGCGCAACGACCTGGGCGTCGACCGGTTCATCGAGGCCAGGACCGCCGACCGGGAGGGCGGCGACGACCAGTGGGCGCCCCACGGGTTCGACCCGAGCTACCCGAGCGGGCCGGGCGCGCTCGACGGCGCTCTGGAGGGCGCGGGTCTGAGCGTCGAACGCTGTTACGCGGCCTATCCCGCTCGCCAGGCGCCCCGGGCGCTGCTCGCGCGCGAGGCGCTCGCCTTCGACCTGCCGGAGTCGATCACGTTCCCGCTGAGCGCCAGGGGCGGTGACCGGACGCTGGTGGCCGACCCGTTGCGGCTGACCCGGCTGGTGTTCCGCCACCGGCTGGGGGAGGAGCTGGCCCCGCTGTGGCTCGCCGTCGCCACGCGTCCCCCGGCGCCTCCCGGCCCGGCGTCCGCGCCGCCCGCCCCCGCGTCCCGGCTCTCGCCGTACGACGACGTCGCGGCCGACGAACCCTGCGGCGAGTTCGACACGGGCCCGGAGGAGTGGGAGGGGGTCGCGTTGCCGCTCGGGCTGATCGAGGAGGGCGCGGCCGTCCATGAGCTGACCAGGAGCGGCCTGCGGCGGCTGCCCGACGGCGAGGAGCACCCGGCCCCGGCGGGACGCGTGGTCGAGGAGATCCTGGTCGAGGCGTGCGCCCGCGAGGACACCAAGGCCGTGCGCGAGCTGCTGGCGGCGCTGGCCGACTGGCTGGAGTTCGACGGCGGGCCGTGCGTGGCCGCCGACAGCCTCGTCTACGACGGCGAGCGGTTCGCGGCCATCGCGCAGACCGCCACCCCGGCCGTCCCGCCCGAGCCGCGCGTGGTGTTGTGCCGCGTCCTGTGGCGCTTCGCCGTACGCCTGCTGGCCGCCGGGCACCACCACCCCTGGCCGTGGCCGCTCGAAGCCGACCAGCTCACGCTCACCCTCTGCGGCATGGCCGGCCGCCCCTGCGACCCCGGCGACCTCGACCTGGCCCGCAAGTACGACGCCGAGCTGGGCCACCCCGCCGAGCAGGCCGACACGCCCACCTACCGTGACCTGCTCGGCGCCCGCGACCGCCTGGCCGACCAGCTCACCGCGGCCCTGGCCAGGATCTCGCGCCTGGAGACCAAGCTCTCCTACCGCGAACGCGAGCTGGTCAGGGCCAAGTCCAAGGTGAGAAAGACTCAGCGCAAGGCCGCCGCCGTCCGGCGCACGCTCGGGTACCGCCTCTCCCGGCGTCTGGCCCGCCCGCGCAGGGTCGCCCGCAGGGTCATCCGAATGCTGTCCGGTTGACGAGCCGACGACAACGCTGAGGAGTGCATGTGCCGGTTATTTCGGTGATCGTCCCTTTCCACAACGTCGAGAAGTACATCGGTCCCTGTCTGGACTCCATCTCCGAGCAGACGCTGTCCGACCTGGAGGTCATCTGCGTCGACGACGGCAGCCGCGACGACGGGTACACCGAGGTCGAGGCCAGGCAGGCGGCCGATCCCCGGATCCGTCTCATCAGGCAGCCCAACCAGGGCGTCGGACGCGCCCGCAACGTCGGCCTGGTCCAGGCGACCGGCCGCTACCTGGCCTTCGTGGACGGCGACGACACCGTGCCGCGGGAGGCGTTCAAGCGGCTGGTGTCCTCGCTGGAGTCCACGGGCTCCGACCTGGCCTGCGGGAACGTCATGCGGCTCTACCGCAACCTGCTCATCCCCTCCTGGGCGCACCGGGAGGCGTTCGCGACGCCGGTCAGGCGTACCCACATCACCCGCCACCCGCTGCTGATCCGCGACCGCATGTTGTGGAACAAGGTCTACCGCCGCGCCTTCTGGGACCGGCTCGGCCTGAGCTTCCCCGAGCGCATGTACGAGGACCAGCCCGTCGCCATGGCCGCCCATGTGGGGGCCCGCTCGGTCGACGTGCTGTCCAAGGTCGTCTACCACTGGCGGCAGCGTGACGAGCCCGGCTCCTCGATCACCCAGCGCCGTCTGGAGCCGGGCAACCTGCGCGACCGGTTCCTGTCGGTGCTCCAGACCGCCGACCTGCTCGCCCGCGAGGCGCCGAAGCTCAGGCACGACTTCGACTGCGACACGCTCGACATCGACCTGACCGTGGCCGTCGAGGCGGCCGCGACGAAGGACGTCGGGCCCGAGCTGCTCGACCTGATGGTGCGCTACCTCGACGGCGTGTCCCGCGAGTCCTGGCTGAGCGCGCCGTTCGAGCACCGCCTCCAGGTCCACCTGCTGCACCGGCGGCGGCTGGCGGAGCTGGCCGAGGTGTTCGAGCAGGCCCGCGACGGGCGGTTGCAACCGCGCATCAACCCGTCCGGTCTCCTGCGCCGACGCTGGTACGGCCGCCACCCGGCGATGCCCGGCCACCTGTCGGAGGTCTCCGCCGAGCTGACCCTGACCGCCCGCCTGGTGTCGCTGGAGTGGCGTGACGGCGTGCTGACCGGCGTCGGCCGGGCGGCGCTCGGCCGCTTCGACGCGGGCGCGCTGCGCCGGGTGCGCCTGTCGGCCTGGCTGGCCGAACGCGCAACCGGCGAGATCATCCGCCTGTCGGACGAGGAGAGCGTCCCCGCCTGGGAGAACGCCGAGCTGGAGGAGGGCGTCACGGCGCCCGAGCACGCCTTCCCCTTCGCCTTCGCCTTCGACCCCGCCGCGTTCACGCCGGCCCAGCTCGCCCGGCGCGGCCACTGGAACCTGTACGTGCAGCTCAAGGGCCACGGGCTGAAGCTCGACGCGAAGGTGGCCGGGCCGCGCTGGTTGCCGCCGCCGGTGCCCGCGCCGCGCCGCAGGTCGGGCGTGTGGCTGGTGCCGGCGCGCAGTTCCAAGGGCGCCTGGGGGCTGCGGCTGCGGCATGCCCAGGCGGTCATCGGCGAGTGCCGGGTGGACGACGGCGACCTGGTCTTCTCGGGCCGGATCAACGACCTCGGCGACGGCGAGCCGGTCGTGCGGCTGCGGCGCAAGAGCGACGGCGAGGAGATGTACTTCCCGGTCGCGCTGGCCGGCCAGGACTTCTCCGCGCGGGTGCCGCTGGCCGGGATCGACGAGTGCGTCGGCCGCGAGTCGTGGTGGGAGGTCGTCCTCGACCAGGGCCGGCTCATCCGGCCGCTCATGCGGCGGGCCGAGCGCCAGGTCGCCACCGTCGACGACCGGCGCTTCCTCATCGACCGCAGCGAGGACGGCTGCCTGCTGCTGGCCGAACGCTGACCGCCGCCGTTCAGCCGAGGATGCCCGCGAGCGTCTCGACGACGCGGTCCTGCTCGTCGTGGGTCAGGTCGGCGAACAGCGGTAGTGACAACTCCTCGGCGTAGTACGCCTCGGCCCGCGGGCACAGCCCACGCCGGTAGCCGAGGTCCTCGAACACCGGGTGCCAATATGCCGGGATGTAGTTGACCTGCACCCCGATGCCCGCGGCCCGCATACGTTCGTAGACCTCCCGCCGGCGCCCGTCGCGCACCCTGACCGGGTAGAGGTGCCAGCTCGGCGTGACGTAGGCCCGCTGCGCGGGCAGCGTGAGGCCGGGCACGTCGGCGAGCAGCGTGTTGTAGCGGGCGACCAGCGCCGCGCGGCGGGCGCGGAAGCGTTCGAGGCGGCGGAGCTGGCTGACGCCGAGCGCGCACAGCACGTCGGGCAGCCGGTAGTTGAGCCCGAACTCGTGCACCTCCTGGTGCCAGCCGCCGTGACCGGGGTCGCGCTGCTCGGCCGGGTCCCTGACCAGGCCGTGGTTGCGGAACCGGGTGGCCCGTTCGAGGTGGGCGGGGTCGGCCGCGGCCACCGCGCCGCCCTCGGCGGTGGTCACGGTCTTGGTCGGGAAGAACGAGAACGTCGTCAGGTCGGCCACCGAGCCCACCGGCCGCTCCTTGTACGACGCCCCGATCGAGTGCGCCGCGTCGGCCACCAGCACCGCGCCGGCCCGGTCGGCGAGCGTGCGCAGCTCGTCGTAGTCGGCGGGATGGCCCGCGTAGTCGACGCCCGTGATCGCCCGCGTCCGCGGCGTGACCAGGGCGGCGGCCGAGTCGGGGTCGATGTTGCCGGTGTCGGGCTGCACGTCGGCGAAGGCCACCCGCGCGCCGCCCAGCACGGCCGTGGCGGCCGTGGCGACGAACGTGAGCGGCGAGGTGATCACCTCGTCACCGTGGCCGACGCCGGCCGCCGCGTAGGCGACGTGCAACGCGGCCGTGCCCGAGGTGACCGACACGCAGGGCACGCCGCCGGTCCACTGGGCCAGCTCGTCCTCGAACAGCCTGACCGCGGGCCCCGTGGTCAGCCAGTCGCCGCGCAGCACCTCAACAACCGCCTCGATGTCGGACTCGATGATGGACTGCCGTCCGTAGGGCAGCATCAGCCGGCCACCATGTCGCGCAGGTCGTGTACGGACAGCCAGCGGTCGTTGGTGTCGGAGCGGTAGGAGAAGCCCTCGGGCAGCAGCTCGCCGGTCTGCGGCGCCTCGTAGCCCCAGGTCGCGATCGTGGGCTGGACGACGTAGCGGTCGGTCAGGCGCAGGGTCCTGCGGCCGTCGTCGGGGCCGATCATCTCCTCGTGCAGCTTCTCGCCGGGCCTGATGCCGATCTCGTAGACCGGGCTGTCGGGGGCCAGCGCCTCGGCCAGGTCGGTGATGCGCATGCTGGGGATGCGCGGGACGTAGAGCTCGCCGCCCTGCATGAGGTCGAAGGAGTCGACCACGAACCGCACGGCCTGGTCGAGGGTGATCCAGAACCGGGTCATGCGCTTGTCGGTGATCGGCAGGCTGCCGCCCTGCTCGGCCAGGCGCAGGAAGAACGGCACCACCGAGCCCCTGCTGCCGACGACGTTGCCGTAGCGGACGACGGCGAAGCGGGTCTTGTGGGCGGCGGCGTAGTGGTTGGCCGAGACGAACAGCTTGTCGGCGACCAGCTTGGTGGCGCCGTAGAGGTTGATCGGGCTGCTGGCCTTGTCGGTGGACAGGGCGACGACCTTGCGCACGCCGCTGTCGATGGCCGCCTCGACCACGTTCTGGGAGCCGGCGACGTTGGTGCGGACGTACTCGAACGGGTTGTACTCGGCGGTGTCGACCTGCTTGAGCGCGGCGGCGTGGACGACGTGCTCGACGCCGTGCATGGCGCGGGTGAGCCGGTCGCGGTCGCGTACGTCGCCGATGAACCAGCGCAGGCGCTCGTCGTCGCCGAAGAGCTGCTTGAGCTCGTACTGCTTGAGCTCGTCGCGGGAGAAGACCACCAGGCGGCGCACCCCGAGCGAGTCGAGCGCGTGGCGGACGAACGCCTTTCCGAAGGACCCCGTTCCCCCGGTGATCAGAATGGACGATCCACTGAGAATGCTCACGCGGCCCCCTGAAATCGCGCTGACGAACCATGGTCGTTCAAGCTGGCCGGTAGCATAGCGCGATCAGTCAACCACGTATGGTCACACAGGGGAATGTGGTTTTGATGCGTATTGTCGGAATCATCCAGGCTCGGATGGGCTCCACGCGGCTGCCCGGGAAGGTGCTGCGCGATCTCGGCGGGCGTTCGGTCCTGGGCTGGGTCGTCCGCGCCGCGCGCGAGTCGCGGGCGCTCGACGACCTCGTGGTGGCCACGACGACGCTTGCCGCCGACGACGCGGTGGCGGCCGAGTGCGACCGGCTCGGCGTGGCCTGTCACCGGGGGCCCGTCGACGACGTGCTCACCCGGTTCATACAGGCGCTGGCCGGCCGTGACGCCGACGCGGTCATGCGCTTCACGGCCGACTGCCCCCTGCTCGACCCCGTCGTGATCAGGGAGTCGGTGCTGGTCTTCCGCGCGCTCCCCGAGCTCGACTACCTCAGCACGAGCCTGGCCCGGACGTTGCCGCGCGGGCTCGACGTGGAGATCGTGGGCGCGGCGGCCCTGGCGCGCGCGGACGCCGAGGCCACCGGCTACCACCGCACCCACGTGACCTCCTACGTCTACGCCCACCCGGGCGAGTCGCGGCTGCTCGGCCTCGCCCACCCGCCCGCCGCCGACGACCTGCGGGTCACGCTCGACACCGAGGACGACTGGCGGCTCATCACGCGGGTGGTCGAGGAGCTGGGCGACGGCTGCGTCCCGGTCCGTACGCTGGTGAGCTGGTTGCGGGCCCGGCCGGAGGTCTGCGAGCTCAACGCCCACGTACGCCAGAAGGAGCTGCAGGACGCATGAGCGGGCGGGTGGGCGTGCGCTGCGACGCCGCGGCGGGGAGCGGGGCCGGTCATCTGGTGCGGTGCGTGGCGCTGGCCGAGGAGCTGGGCGCGCGGGGCGTGGAGGTGGTCTTCCTCGGCACGGTCTCCGGCTCCGAATGGGCCCTGGCCCAGCTCAGCAGCCGTGGCCTGCCGCTGGTGACCGCCCCGGCGGGGCCCGACCGGCTGGCCGCGCTGGCCTGTGAGCTGCGGCTCGACGCGGTGGTGCTGGACTCGTACGAGCTGCCGGAGGGCACGGGCGCGGCGCTCAGGGCGGCGGGCTTCCCCGTGCTGGCGATCGTCGACGGCGACCCGCTCGGCCAGGAGGCCGACCTCTACCTCGACCAGAACCTCGGCGCCGAGGACCGGCCCTTCCCGCTGCCCCGCGACGCCTGGCGGCTCGCCGGCACCCGGTACGCGCTGCTGCGCGACAGCGTCCGCGGGCGGCGGCGGGTACGGGTGCCGAGGCCGGAGCCGCGGGTGTTGTGCTTCTTCGGCGGCACCGACAGCGCCCGCGTCGGCCCCGCCTGGGCCGAGGCGCTCACGTTCACGCGGGTGCCGTTCCGGGCCACCGTGGTCAGCCCGGAGCCGTTCGAGGCGGGCGAGGACATCACGGTCATCCCGCCCACCGACCGCCTGCCCGAGCTGATGGCCGCCGCCGACCTCGTGGTCACCGCCGCGGGCTCGGCCATCTGGGAGCTGCTCCACCTCGGGGTGCCCACGGCGCTGAGCTGGGTCGCCGACAACCAGCTCATCGGCTACCGGGCGCTGGTGGGCCGGGGCGTGGCCGCCGGGCTGGGCCGGGCGGCCGACGCCGAGGCCGTCGGCGTGCTCGCCCGCCTGCTCGCCGACCCCGCGCTGCGCGAGGAGCACGGCAGGCGGGGCGGCGGGCTGGTCGACGGCAAGGGCCGGGAGCGCGTCGCCGACGCCTTCCTCGACCTGTGGATCAGATGAGGTCCCAGGTCAGCGGCGTGCCAAGCATCGCGTCGCGGGTGAACCGGCGGCCGACGACCTCGTCGATGGCGTCGGGGAGCAGGCCGCCGGCGGGGCGGATCGACCGGACGTTGTCCCTGGTCACCGCCTCGCCCGCCCGTACGTCGCGGACCACGTAGAGGGATCGGCGGAAACGCAGGCCCTCGCGCTCGGACTCGCGCGGCCCGAGCACCGGGCTGCCCAGCGACTGCCAGGCCCGCTCGCTCTCCTCCACCAGCGCCGCCAGCTCGGGCGGCTCCAGCGAGAAGGCGGCGTCGACGCCGCCGTCGGCCCGCGACAGGGTCACGTGCTTCTCGATCAGGCACGCGCCCAGCGCGACCGCCGCCAGCGCGGCCCCGATGCCGGGGGTGTGGTCGGAGACGCCGACCTCGGCGCCGGTGAGCGCGGCCAGCAGCGGCAGCGAGCGCAGGTTGCTCTCGGCCGGCGAGGCCGGGTACGAGGCGGTGCAGGACAGTACGGCGAGCTGCGTGCAGCCGGCCTGGCGGGCGGCCGTCACCGCGGCCTCGATCTCGCCGGCCGTGGCCATGCCGGTGGAGATGATCAGCGGCTTGCCGGTGGAGGCGGCCAGCCTGATCAGCGGCAGGTCCACGATCTCCGACGAAGCGATCTTGTACGCCGGCGCGTCGAGCTTCTCCAGCAGCTCGACGGCGGTCGGGTCGAAGGGCGCGGAGAAGGCCAGGAGCCCGTGCTCGCGGGCCCGGTCGAAGATCGGCTCGTGCCACTCCCAGGGGGTGTGGGCACGTTCGAACAGCCGGTAGAGGTTGGCTCCGCCCCACAGCTCGTGCCCGTCGCCCACGCGGAAGGCGGGGCCGTCGGCGTCGATGGTGATCGTGTCGGGCCGGTAGGTCTGCAACTTCAGCGCGTGCGCCCCGCCGGCCGCCGCCGCGTCGACGATGGCGAGGGCCCGCTCCAGGCTCCCGTTGTGGTTGCCGGACATCTCGGCGATCACGAACGGCGGCCGTTCGGCCCCGATCGTCCGCCCTCCGATGGAGATCATGCTCGTTCCTCCTTGTTCAGCTCGGTGACCACGACCGCGCGCGGCACCCCGTCGACCGGACGCCGGTAGAGGCCGATCTCGGCGAACCCGAACCGCTTGTGCAGCCGCCGTACCGGCTCGTTGTCGGCCAGGACCTCGCCGCGCAGGGTCGTCAGGCCGAGGGGGCCGAAGGCGTGGTCGATGGCGACCCGTTCCAGGCCCACCCATGCCCGCAGCAGCGCCCCGGAGCGTTCGAGGCCGTCGAGGTCGAGGTAGAAGCCCCAGTAGCCGCTCCCGCCACCCAGCCCCGAGTACGTCACCACCCCGGCGCCCACCCCGTCGTGGTCGTAGATCAGCACCCGCTTGGCCGTGTCCGCCCGGACGGTCGTCCACCAGCGGGTGTGCTCGTCCTCGGCGATCTCGTGGCCGGTGAAGCTGGCGGCACGCACCCGCGGGTGGTTGCGCCAGCGGCGCATAACGGGCAGATCATCGTCCTGGACGCCTCTCAGCACCGCTCCCCCTACTGTTCGTGCTTAATGCATTGCACAACGTAGCGGATTCCGTGCCGGGTAAAGAGCTCATCAGGGACGGGCATCGGGCGCGGAACCGGACGGGCGGTCACGGCATGCTGCCCTCGAACGCCATCCAAGAAAGCCGAGGAGCGTCATGATCCCCCTGCTCAGTGTCGTGGTACCGGTCCACAACGTGGAGCCGTACCTGTCGGAGTGCCTGGAATCGCTGGCCGCGCAGACCATGGAGGACTTCGAGGTCATCCTGGTCGACGACGGCTCGATCGACGGGAGCCGCCGGATCGCCGAGGACTTCATGGCCCGCGACTCCCGCTTCAGGCTGGTCGAACAGCAGAACATGGGACCGGGGCCGGCCCGCAACGAGGGGCTCGGGCGGGCCAGGGGCACCTTTCTCGCCTTCGCCGACAGCGACGACGTCGTGCCGCCGCACGCGTACGAGGTGCTGATCGCCAAGCTGGGGGAGACCGGCTCCGACCTGGCGTGCGGCGCGGTCCTGCGCCTGGTGGACGGCGAGCTGGAGGAGTCGATCCTGCACGAGCGGGTCTTCCGGCGACCCCAGCTGTGCACCCACATCACCGACAAGAAGGTCCTGGTCAGGGATCGTACGGTGTGGAACAAGGTCTACCGCGCCGACTTCTGGCGGCGGCACGGGCTGCGGTTCCCGGCCGGCATCTACGAGGACGTGCCGGTCGCCATGCAGGCCCACGTCCTGGCCACGGGCGTGGACATGGTCGACGACGTCGTCTACCACTGGCGCAGGCGCGAGGAGGGGGAGACCTCGATCACGCAGCGCCGTTCCGAGCTGCCCAACCTGCACGAGCGCCTGGCCGCCATCCGCTCGGTGCGCGCCTTCCTGGAGGACGGCGCGCCCGAGCTGCTGCCCGAGTTCGACGCGCTGGTGCTGGAGAAGGACATCGTCTTCCTGTTCCAGGCGCTGGAGGCGGCGCAGGAGGCGGGCGAGGACCTGGTGCCGCTGCTGGCGCTGTCCGACGCCTGGCTGGACGAGCTCAGCCCCCGGGCGCTGACCACCGCGCCCTCGCTGCGCCGCCTGGAGCTGCACCTGCTCAGACGCGGCCTGATCGGGGAACTGCGCTCGGTGCGCGACTTCCGCCGCAGCCGCGCGGACGGCACGCGGGTGCGCCCGCGCGGCTTCCGCAACGTCAACTGGTACGGCGACTACCCCTACTTCCGCGACCGCCGCCGGCTCGGCATCCCCGACGAGGTCTACGACGCCCGCGAGGAGCTCAAGCTGATCGCCAAGGTGGACGACTGCGCCTGGACGGGCACCGAGTACCGCGTACGGGGCCAGGTGGCCATCCACCGGGTCGAGCGCAAGGTCGGCAAGGTGAGCGTGTGGCTGAGCGACGGCCGCCGCCGGGTGCCCCTGGAGGCGCGGCGTGTCGGCCGGCACGGCGTGGTGGCCGGCATCGACCCCCGGGTGCTCGAAGGCGGCGGCCCGAACTGGCGGCTCCAGGTCAAGGCCGAGACCCGTGGACTGGTGCTCAAGGGCTGGTTCCGGGACGGTGACGCGTACGCGCCGTGGCGGTTTTCCGTGCCGGGTTGGTCAAGAAGCGGCATGGACATCCCCCAGTAGTTCCAGACAGTAATCGCCGGACGGCCTTCCGTGGCCATCCTGGATCCATGAGGACCTATTCGCTGGATGACGTCTACGAGACACGCAAGCGGAGAGACTCCTGGTGGACCGTGTATTTCGTGGATCCGGTCGCCTGCCGGGTCGCCCTTCCCGTCGCCAACCGCACCCGTATGACCCCCAATGGGCTCACGGTGTTCTCGCTGGTCCTCGGCATGGTGTCGGCAACCTGTTTCGCGCTGGACCACCTTGTCGCAGGCGCCCTGATGTTCTACCTGAGCTTCATGGTCGACTGCGTGGACGGCAAGATCGCCAGGCTCAAGGGCACGGGGACGCCCTTCGGACTCTGGCTGGACTACGTGGGGGACCGGGTCAGGGTGGTCCTGTGCGCCGGGGGGCTGGCGTACGGGCAGTACATCCTGACGGAGGATGTCCGCTACGTGCTGCTCGGCGCGTCGGTGGCCGTGCTGGACCTGTTCAGGTACGTCAACGCGCCGCAGATGAAGCGGGTGCGCGAGGCGGTCAGGGAGGAGCGGGGCGAGCCGGAGTTGCCCGGCGAGGACACCGTCCCCCTGGACCGGGCTCCTGTGGATCTCGGGCCGCGCATCCCCGCGGACCACGGGCCGCGCACTGCCGGTCGCGGGCGGCGGCTGCCTTCCTTCTTCAGGCGGCTCAACAGGTTCCTGGCCAGGCACCGGGTGCGTTCGCACCTGATCAGCGGCATCGAGTTCCATGCGGCGGTCTTCGTGATCGCGCCGCTGGCCGGGGCATGGGCGCTGATCCCGCTCTCGGTGACGGCCGGTGTCCTGCTCCTCGCCAACGAGATCTTCCTTGTCTACCGCATGTGGCTCTTCACGCGCAGGCACAGCGTGCCCTCCCAGGAGAGCCGAGAGCACGTTCTCGTCTAGTTTTTCGGGGGTTAGTACGAAATGTCCGACCGGCCAGTCTTCGTCATTGGATGCCCGCGGTCCGGCACCACGATGCTCCAGCTCATGCTCCACTCGCACCCGCGCATGGCGGTGCCACCGGAGACGCGCTTCCTCGTTCCCGCTTATTACCGGCGCCGCACATGGGGTGACCTGCGGGTTCCCCAGCGGCGCAAGGCACTGGCGCAGTGGATCGCGACCGACCGCAGCACGAAGTTCCGCGAGCTCAAGATCGACAAGGACGAGTTCATCCGGCAGGCCGTGGAGGGGCCGGGCTCGCTCGGCTCGGTCATCGGCACGGCCTTCCGCATGTACGCCGACCGCTTCGACAAGGCCCGCTGGGGCGACAAGAGGCCCAGCTACGTCAAGCAGACCGACCTGCTGCTGCGCCTCTTCCCCGACGCCCAGTTCATCCACCTGATCAGGGACGGCCGCGACTGCGTGGCCTCCCTGAAGGAGATGCCCTGGTACACGCTGGACTCCTTCCACGCGGTCTCCACCTGGGCCGAGGCCATCGACGCGGGCGACCGGCTGCGGCGCACGCTGCCCGACGACACCTACTACGAGCTGCGCTACGAAGACCTCACCGACGACCCGATGACCGAGATGAAGAAGCTCTGCCATTTCCTGGAGGAGGACTTCGCCCCGTCGATGATCTCCCCCCGCGAGGCGGCCAGCCAGGCCGTCCCGCAGCACAAGGTCTGGCACAGCAACACCCACCGCGAGGTCACCCGCAGCCGGGTCGGAAGCTGGGCCAACCGCCTGGACGAGTGGGAGATCGCGCTGTGCGAGCACGTGCTCGGCGAGCGCCTCCTGGCCAACGGCTACGAGCTGACCGGCGCGCCCAGGCCGGCCAAGGAGCACGTGACGGCCTGCCAGAAGACCATGCAGAAGCGCAAGGCCAGCCGTTCCCGCAAGGCCATGCGCGACCGCTTCAACCGGCTGCGCGAACCGAGCCCGGTCGGCGCCCTGCTGACCACCACGCAGCAGTCGCTGGCCGGCATCCCGCAGCAGCGGCCTGAGGTGACCGTCTAGCGCTCGATGTGCGCGAACAGGCTCTCCCAGCGGTCCAGCACGTGGTCGAGGCGGAACGCCTCGGCCCGTGCCCGCGCGGCGGCCCCCAGCCGCCGCCGTTCCCGCGCCGACCCCATCAGTACGGACAACTCGGCGGCGAACGCGTCCACGTCCCCAGGTGGCACACGTACCGGTCCCGCCGAGCGCACGCCGCCCGACACGTCGAACGCCACCGACGGCACCCCGTGCGCGGACGCCTCCAGCAGCACGACCGGCAATCCCTCGTGCTCGCTGGTCAGCGCCACCAGCGAGGCGTTCAGATACTCCTCGCGCATCAGATGAGCGGGCACCAGGCCCCGGAAGACCACCCGGTCCGCGACGCCCTCCCGCGCCGCGTGCGCCCGCAGCCGCTCGCGTTCGAGGCCGTCGCCGATCAGGTGCAGCTCCCAGGACGGCGGCGCGTCGGCACGGGCGAACGCGCTGATCAGCCGGTCGAACCGCTTGACGCCCTCCAGCCGGCCCACGCCCAGCACGCGCGGCACGTCGAGCGCCGACGTCTCCTCCGGCCAGGCGCCCAGAGGGTTGGGCACCGTGCAGGCGTTGGGCAGCAGCGCGTGCTCGGAGAAGGACCAGGCGTCGTCCTCGCTGAGGAAGAGCGCCTGGTCGAGGTCGGGGTAGTGCTTCTTGATCGAGCCGAGGTGCCAGGATCCGCGGGCGTGGTCGTAGGAGCCGTGGTACTGCCCGATCGAACGGAATCCGGCGGGCAGCAGCCCCGACAGCCTGATCACCACCGACGGCGAGGTCATCACCGCGTAGCCGGACCCGACCGCGCCGAGCAGGTCCTTCATCCTGCGGTCGGCCAGGCGCCTGGTCAGCGCGCCCTCCCTGCCGGCCGGCCCGCCGACCACGTGTTGCCGGTAGCGGGGACGCTCGACGTAGCGGAAGGGCGTGGCGGCGCGGTAGAGGCCGACGACGTGCACCTCGTGGCCGCGTTCGGCCAGGCCCTGGGCCAGGGTGTGGGTGACCTGCTGGATGCCGCCGAGCGTGTCGGCGTCCAGGCAGGTGAAGACGACGGTCATCGGGCACGCCCCTCGAAGAAGTCGTCCACGATCCGGGCGGAGGCGTTCCCGTGTTCGTCGGAGCACCACAGGTCGCGGAAGGCGGCGTACCTGGCGGCGAAGGCGGCGTGCGCACCGGGAAGGTCCCGCAGCACGTTCACCAGCTCCCTCGTGGTCGTCACGCAGGGGCCCGGCGCGATGGCGGGCAGGTCGTGGTACACGCCGCGCTCGGTGAGCCGGTAGTCGTCCCAGTCGTCGATGAGGAACACCATCGGCTTGCCGGTCAGCGCGTAGTCGCACATCACCGAGGAGTAGTCGGTCAGCAGCGCGTCCGAGGCCAGCATGAGGTCGTTGATCTCCGGATAGGACGAGGCCGGCCTGACGAAGTGCCTCAGACGCTCGGGCGGGTCGTACTTCTCCACCGGATGCGTACGCAGGACCACCACCCAGTCGCCGGCCAGCTCCCGGGCCATGAGCTCCAGGTCGGCCCGTACCGAGCGGCCGCTCGTCCTGTCCAGGTCGCGGTAGGTGGGGGCGTAGAGCAACACCTTCCGTCCGGGCGGGATCTCCAGCCGGGCCCGTACGTCGCCCGCAGGCTCCGCCTTCACCAGCGCGTCGCAGCGCGGCGTGCCGTACCGGTAGACCTTGCCGTCGTAGCCGTTGGAGGGCAGGAACAACCGGGAGAACTCCGCGCTCGGCGAGACCAGCGCGTCCCACCTGGCGACGGCGGCCCGCCACTGCGCGCGCGGCCGGTCGAAGTCGCCGCGCAGGTCGGGGGCGTCGAAGCCGATCGACTTGATGCCCTGCCCGTGCCAGGTCTGCAGGTAGCGGGTGCCCGGCGGCTTCGGGTAGTCCAGCGGGAAGCCGTGGCTGTCCACCCAGATCCCGGCGCGGGCCATCGTCCACAGGTAGCGCCAGCTTCCCCGGCGGACCAGCCGGGCGTCCCGGGGGAAGTTCTTGCGGTCCTTGGCGACCGACCAGACCACCTCGATCGGCAGTCCGCGCCGCCGCACCTCCTCGTAGATGGCCCGCGGGCTGCCGTTGCAGCCCTTGCCGACGTCCGACTCGAACAGGGCGAGGTCGTCGCGGCGCGGCACCACCCTGATCAGCAGCTTGTACGCGCGCAGCTTGTTGCCCGGCGTGTTGAGCTTCCGCAGCAGCAGCCGCTTGACCCGACGCAGCACCGCGCGGGCGCGCGAGTGTGTGCGCACGGACAGATAGGCGGCGTAGCCCTCGGCCTTCAGCGTGCAGCCGGACAACTCGATCGGTTCGAGGTTCGGGTCGACGATCAGCCGGTCGGTGGTGACGTGCCCGTCGGAGCGGCGCCGGAAGCCGACGCGCGGGTCGCTCCGGCCGCAGGGGGCGAAGACGACGTCGCTGACGTACCCGCCGTCGCCCGCGGGGACCGGCTCGATCGGCACACGTTCCTGGCCCGCCTGGAGGAACGCCTCCCATTCCGCCGGCAGCACGCCGAACGGGTCGTACGTGCGCACGGTCATCCGCACCCGTTCGCCGCTCGTCGCCAGGGCGGTCACCTCGTGCCGCAGCCGGGAGTCGGTGTAGGGCAGCTCGGCCAGGCGCAGTTCGGTGATGTCCAGCCCCGGCGCGACCGTCGTGCCCCAGTACGTGCGCCCGTCCGCCTGGACGGCCGCCCGCGGCGCGGCCCCCGGCCCGGTCAGCGAGCCGGCCGCCAGGCGCAGGTCCTCGATCCGGTCGTCCAGGATGAGCCGGCAGCAGACCCGGTCCATCGGCTCGATCCGCTGGAACACCTCGTCCGGGATCTCCTCCAGGTACGGCCGCACGATCGAGGCGAACTCCTTCACCCACACCAGGTCGCGGGCCGGCAGCGGATTGAGGTAGACCCGCAGGTCCTGCCGCAGGAACCGGTACTGCCGGAGGGGCACCAGGTCCTCGGCGCCGTAGCCGCGCAGGATGTCGTCGCTCAGCCGGGCCGCGATCACCCGCTGCCGTACGTTGTCCAGCTCGTCGATGCTGAGCGAGATGGACTCGTTCGAGCAGGCCCGGTGCCAGTGGTAGACCACCCACGGCACGATCGCGAACCGGCGGGTCAGCGCGTACAGCTCGGTGGCGAAGACGTGGTCCTCGTAGTGGATGTCCTCGGGGAACCGCAGCACGTTGTGGCGCAGCCAGGCGAGGTTGTAGAGCTTGTTGGTGCTGAAGGAGTCGAGGAACAGCTCGGGCTCGGCGCGGATGCCCTCGACCACCCGCCGCCGGGCGAACAACGACGGATAGTACGGGCGCAGCCGTCCGTCCCGCTCGAACAGCCGGGAGATCTGCCCGGAGACGAAGTCGGCCCCGGTGCGCTCGATCTCGGCGAGCAGGCTCTTGCACGCGTGTCTGGGCAGCTCGTCGTCGCTGTCGAGGAACATGACGTACGGCGCGGTCGCGGCGTCGATCCCGTCGTTGCGCGGCGCCCCGCAGCCGCCGCTGTTGCGCTCCCTGCGCAGGTAGCGCACCCGCGGGTCGCCGGCCATGAGCCGGGCGGCCACCTCGGGCGTGCCGTCCGTGCTGGCGTCGTCGGAGATGATCACCTCCAGGTCGCGCAGCGACTGCCGCAACACGGAACGCACGGCCCTGGGCAGGCGGGCCGCGTCGTTGTAGGAGATCACGACAACGGTGCAGTCCGGCATCCCACGTCCCCCCAGTAATGACCTGCGGGAATGGCACTTCCCCCAACGAGCGGGAAGTGTCCGGACTTGATATGGATTTTGCTAAAAATCAGCGCATAAGGCGACGAACCACCCAGATCAACAGCGCGAGCACCACGAGGCCGCCCGCGATCGGCGCCAGCCGTTTGATCAGCGGCTGCCCGGCGATCTCCAGCAGGTCGAGCGCCTCCTCGTCGGGCGTGCGGCTGGTCCGCAGCGTGCCCGCCGGGCGTACGTCCTGCTCGGGCGCGGGCACCGCGCTCAGCCGCCGCTCCTCCTGCGGCTGCTCTTGTGGTTGCTCCTGCGGCTGCTCGACCTGCGGGACGACCGGCTCCACCATGGGCTCGGACAGGAGCTGGGCGAGGTTGCCGGCGAACCGGTCGATCAGCTTGGCCCCGACCTCGGCCATGACCCCGCGCCCGAACTGCGCCGGCCGCCCGGTCACGTTGAACGTCGTCTCCACGGCCACCGACGTGCCGCCGTCGGCCGGCGTCATGCGCGCCCTGACCGTGGCCGAGGCCGTGCCGGAGCCCCTGGCCTCCTTGCCCGACGCCTGGATCGTGAGCGTGTGAGCGTCCTTGTCCATGTCCTCGAACCTGGCCGAGCCGCGGTAGGTGACCGTGATCGGGCCGACCTTGACCTTCATCCGGCCGGTGAACTCGTCGCCCTCGAAGATGTCGAGCGTCGCACCGGGCAGGCAGGGCGCGACCCGCTCGACGTCGAGCAGCACCGCCCACGCCTGCTCGACCGGAACCGGGACAGTGAACTCGTGCTCGAACCGCATCGCCATTGATCCGCTCCTTCCCAGGTTGGTTGCGACCCTACGTCGGGGCGGGGGCACCCCGGAAGGGGCGCCCCCGCCGTACTCAGGGCGACCCGGCCGCCGTGCGCACCGCCCGGTGGGTCAGGACCCTGGCCAGGTGGCGGCGGTAGTCGGGCTGGGCGTGCAGGTCGGCCGGGGGCGAGGCGCCGGCCGCGGCCTCCTCGCACGCCTGCCGTACCTGGTCGCCGAGCTCGACGCCCTGCAACGCGGTCTCGGTCGCGCGGGCGCGCACCGGGGTCGGGCCCATGTTCGTCAGCGCGATCCTGGCCTCGGCGATCGCGCCGTTGGAACGCCTGACCGCGGCCGCCACGCCGACGATCGCCCACGACTGGGCGGTCCGGTGGAACTTCTCGTAGTGGAAGCCCCAGCCCTCGCCCAGCTTCGGGATCTTCACCCCGACCAGGATCTCCCCGGCGCGCAACGACGTCTCCAGGTAGTCGACGAAGAACTCGGCGGCCGGGATCTCCCGCTCGCCCTGCGCCGACGCGGCCACGATCACGCCGTCCAGCGCCAGGATCGCGGCCGGCAGGTCGCCCGCCGGGTCGGCGTGCGCCAGCGAGCCGCCGAACGTGCCCCGGTGCCTGATCGCCGGATCGGCCACCGTGGCCGTGGCCAGCGCCACCAGCGGGGCCCCGGAGGTCACCACCGGCGCGCGCATGACCTCGTCGTGCGTGGTCAGCGCGCCGATGAAGACGTGGTCGCCCCGGTCGTGCACGCCGGAGAGGCCGGGCAGCCGGCCGAGATCCACCAGCTTGGACGGGTACGCCAGCCGCAACCGCAGCAGCGGGAGCAGCGACTGCCCACCGGCCAGGGCCTTGGCGTCCTCGTCCGAGGCGAGCTCCCGGCAGGCGTCGGCCAGGGACTCGGGACGCACGTAGTCGAACTGGGCGGGGATCATCGCCGCGCTCCTTCCAGCGCTCGCCAGACACGCTCGGGCGTGCACGGCATCCGGACGTCCTGGATGCCGAACGGCCGCAGCGCGTCCACGATCGCGTTCACGACCGCCGGGGTCGAGGCGATCGTCCCGGCCTCGCCGACGCCCTTGACGCCCAGCGGGTTGCCCGTCGAGGGGGTCTCGGTCCGGTCGGTCGTGAACGTGGGCAGGTCCGCCGCCGACGGCAGCAGGTAGTCGGCCATGGTCGTGGTCAGCAGGTTGCCCTCGGGGTCGTACACGGCCTCCTCGTACAGCGCCTGCGCCACGCCCTGCGCGATGCCGCCGTGCACCTGGCCCTCGACGATCAGCGGGTTGATCACCTTGCCGACGTCGTCCACGGCCACGTACGAGCGGATCCGGGTCATGCCCGTCTCGGTGTCCACCTCCATCGCGCACAGGTGGGTGCCGTGCGGGAAGGAGTAGTTGTCCGGGTCGAACGTGGCCTCGGAGTCGAGCCGCGCCTCCACGCCGTCGGGCAGGTCGTGCGCCACGAACGCGGCGTAGGCCAGCTCCTGGATCGTCCTGCTCGAACCGGTGCCGCGCACCGTGAACGCCCCGCCGCCGAACTCCAGGTCGTCCGGCGAGCATTCCAGCATGTGGGCGGCCAGCGTACGGGCCTTCTCCCTGACCTTCTCGCACGCCCGCAACACCGCCATGCCGCCCACGACCAGCGAGCGCGAGCCGTAGGTGTCCATGCCCTTGTGCGCGATCGCCGTGTCGCCGTGCAGCACCCGTACGTCCTCGAACGGCACGCCGAGCGCGTCGGCCACGATCTGGCTCCACGCCGTCACGTGCCCCTGGCCGTGCGGGGACGTGCCGGTGATGACCTCGACCTTGCCCGTCGGCAGCATGCGCACCGAGCCGTGCTCCCAGCCGCCCGCCCCGTAGTTGGCCGCCCCGAGCAGCCGCGACGGGGCCAGCCCGCACATCTCCGTGTACGTGCTGACGCCGATCCCGAGCTGCACCGGGTCGCCCCGGTCCCGCCGGTCGGCCTGTTCGGCCCGCAGCTTGTCGTAGCCGAACAACGACAGCGCCCGGTCCGTGGCCGCCTCGTAGTTGCCCGAGTCGTAGGTGAGCCCCGAGATCGTGGTGAACGGGAACTCCTCGTGCCTGATCCAGTTGCGCCGGCGTACCTCCAGCGGGTCCAGGCCCAGCTCGGCGGCCAGTTCGTCCATCGTCCGCTCGATGCCGAACGTCGCCTCCGGCCGGCCCGCGCCCCGGTAGGCGTCCGTGGGCATCTTGGTGGTGAACACGCCCGTGCAGCCGAACTCGTACGCGTCCATCTTGTAGATCGCGTTGAACATCGACGCCCCGAGCATCGGCACCCCCGGCGTCACCAGCATCAGGTACGCGCCCATGTCGGCCAGCAGGTCCACCTGGAGCCCCCGGATCCGCCCGTCGGCGTCGGCGGCGAGCCGGATGTGCTGGATCTGGTCGCGGCCGTGGTGCACGGTCAGGTTGCCCTCGGAACGGGACTCCGTCCACTTGACCGGCTTGCCCAGCTTGCGGGCCATCAGCAGGCAGAGCACCTCTTCCGCGGTGACCTGCAACTTGGAGCCGAACCCGCCGCCCACGTCGGGCGCGATCACCCGCAGGTCGTGCTCGGGGATGCCGGTCACCACCGCCAGCATGACGCGCAGGATGTGCGGGATCTGGGTGGAGGTGTAGATCGTGAACGACTCGCCGTCGGTGTCGGCCAGCACCGCCCGCGGCTCCATCGCCGTCGGGATGAGCCGCTGCTGCACGTACGTCCGGTCGATGACGACGGCGGCGCCGTCGAACGCCGCGTCGAGGTCACCGGTGGTGATCTTCACGGAGAACGCCTGGTTGCCCGCCTCGTGCACCTTCGGGCTGTCCGGCGACAACGCCTGGTTCATGTCCAGCACCGCGGGCAGCGGCTCGTAGTCGACCTCGATCGCGTCCAGCGCGTCGGCGGCCCGGTACCGGTCGGTCGCGACCACGCAGGCCACGGCCTCGCCGACGTACCGGACCTCGGAGGTCGCCATGGGCGGGTGGTCGGGGATGACGATGTCGTCGGTCACCGGCCACGCGCACGGCAGGCTGCCCTGCTCGCCGTCGAAGTCCTGGCCGCTGAACGCCGCCACCACGCCCGGCAGGTCGCGGGCCGCCGACACGTCCACCCGGGTGATCCGGGCGTGGGCCATCGGGCTGCGCAGGAACATCACGTGCAGCGCGCCGGGCCGGGAGAGGTTGTCGGTCCACCGCGTACGCCCCGTCAGCAGCCTGGCGTCCTCCTTCCGCCGGCGCGGCCGGCCCACCTCGTGCCCGCCGGCCTGGTCGCCCGTCAGGTCGCCCGTCGGGTCGCCGGCCTGGTCGCTCCCGGTGATCGGCTCGGTGATCGGCTCGGTGATCGGCTCAGCGATCGGCTCGGCGACGGCCTCGGTGCTCGGCTCGCTCACTGCGTCCTCACCGCCTGGCCCATCTCCTGCGCGCCGCGCTTCACCGCGCGCACGATGTTGCAGTAGCCGGTGCAGCGGCACAGGTTGCCCTCCAGCCCGTGCCTGATCGACTCCTCCGACGGGTCGGGGTCGTCCCGGAGCAGGTCGATCGCCGCCATGACCATGCCGGGGGTGCAGTAGCCGCACTGCAGCGCGTGTTCTTCGTGGAAGGCCCGCTGCATCGGGTGCATCGACCCGTTCGCGCTCAGGCCCTCGATGGTGACGACGTCGCAGCCGTCGGCCTGTACGGCGAGCACGGAGCAGCTCTTCACGCTCTTGCCGTCGAGCATGACCGTGCACGCGCCGCAGTTGCTGGTGTCGCAGCCGACCGGGGTGCCGGTCCGGCCCAGCCGCTCTCGTAGTAGATGGACGAGGAGGAGCCGCGGCTCGACGTCCTCCTCGTACTTGATCCCGTCGACGGTGACGGTGACTCGGGGCATACGTCCTCCCTCAGGAGCAGGGGGAAAGGCGGACACACCCGAACCTACGCCGGGGTTTTTCCCGGTCAAGGGTTACTTGCCGCGGATCGCCCGCGCGATGATCGCCACCATCCCCGCGAAGGCCAGCCCTACCACGGTCAACCCGATCAGGACCAGCGCATCCGTGATCCCGCGTGTCACGACGAGGATGCCGAGCACCACGAACAACGTGCCGCTGAGCAGGGCCATCCAGTCAGTCCTGTGCAGGCGCCGTACACGCTCGACGTCACGCGCCACGCCGCACCTCCATGTCGCCGAGCCCGCCGCGCAGGTTCAGCACGATCGTGGCCGCCTCGCCGTCGGGCCTGATCTCGGGCTCCAGCACCTTGTCGAACCTGATGTCCACGCCGCCCCTGGTCGACTGGTCGATCTTGATGTCGCCGATCTTGTTCACGGCGTGCACCTCGACCCTGGCCGTCGGCGGCACGATCACCGTCAGCTCGCCCACCGAGACCCTGGCGTCGAACGTCAGTCTCGTCCCCGGCTGCATCTTCAGCTCCGTCAGGTCGAGTCTCCCGTCGCCGAGGCCGACGTCGTAGACCTTGCTCGCCTCGGCGGGCGTGGTCAGGTACCAGGTGGAGTCGCCGATGTTGCGCGGCAGGCCGCCCAGCATCAGTCCCGCGCCGATCATCAGCGCGACGGTGGTGCCGAGGGCGACGAGACCGGCGCCGCGGCCCCACCAGGCGGCGATGAGCAGCCCGGCGCCGATGGTGATGAGCACGGCGCCGCCGACGATGGTCGGGCTCACTCCCGCGGCCGACCTGGCCTGGACCGCCACGACGATCCCTCCAACTATGATCGCGAGCAAGATGGTGATGGCGCCGATGAACGACTTCGGGCGTCGCTTCGGCGGTGTGTGACCGGGGACCGGGCGGCCGTACAGCGCGGGGTCGTAGGGCGAGTAGCCGCCCCGCCTGGCCGGGTCGAGCGGGCGGTAGGGGCCCTTCGGGGCGAAGGGCTCGCCGTAGCCGCTGTAGTCGACCGCCGTCCTGGGCTGGGGGCGGTAGGCGGGCGGCTCCTGCCGCGACGCCGCCTGCCGAGCGGTCGCCTCCGCCCGCGAAGCATCGGTGCGCGGGGCCTCAGGCTGCGGGCCCTGCGGGGCCTGCGGGGTCTGCGCCTGCCGGGTGGCGTCCTCGGGGATCTCGTGCTGGGCCGTCACCTTCGAGGCGGCCTCCATCGCCTGCGCGGCCTCGATCCGGGTCATCTCGGGCCGGTCGGCGTCGTCCCGTGGCGGTTCGTTCTCGTCCGTACGGGCCGCGTCGGGCTGCCGTGAGGCCGACATCGCCCGCAACCGCGCGGCCACGGCCTCGGCGTGGGCGGCGGCCGTCGTCCTGGGCGTCGGGGCCGGAGCCGGGGGAGCGGCCGGGGGCGCGGACTCCGGGTGGGCCGTCGCGGTGCCGCCGAGGCCCGACCATGTGGGCTCGGCCGGACGTACCGGAGGAGCGGGCTCAGGCGGCGCGTACGACGGCGGGGGCGTCTCCGCGTCGGGGGAACGCCGGCGGCTGAGCCGCTCGGGCATCGACCGGGCGAGCCCCAGCAGGTCCACACCGCTGGCGTGGGCCGCGAGCAGCGAGACGGCCAGCAGCACGCCGACCACCAGCGTGCCGGTGTCGAGCCACACGGTGGCGAGGTTGAGCGCGAGGCCGAACCCGAGCACCGCCGTGAGCAGCGCCATCACCGCCTCGGCGTCGAAGTCGCGCCGGGTCCACTGTTCGATGATCCCCGGCCCGCCGTTGGGCTCCTTCATCAGCAGGAACGCCGCGATGTAGAGGAAGATCCCGATGCCGGAGCCGAGCAGGAGCACGGCGAACGCCACGCGGAACACCACGGGGTCGATGCCGGTGTGCCGCCCGAGACCGGCGCAGACGCCCATGAGGAAGCGCCCTTCGCTGCTGCGACGCAGCCCGCGGGGCGGGGCGGCGGGTTCCCGGGGCGGAGCTTCTGTCATACGACCATCGTGGACCGTCGGGTACGGTGCCCGCATCCGGGAGACCCCTGACTCGACCCTGGGGGTTGTTCCCTGATGCCCGAAGTGCCTCCGACATGTGACGATGGCGATGTTATGGCAGACCAGAAGACACTTGCCGAGCCTGCCGGCGATCGACCCTATCGCCGAATGCTCCGCCCCATGGAGGGCCGCCTGCTCGGCGGCGTGGCCCAGGGGCTGGCGGCGCAGCTCTCCCTCGATCCCATCGTGATCAGGCTGATGTTCGTGCTGCTCAGCGTCGTGGACGGGGTCGGCATGGTGGCGTACGCCGTGCTGTGGATGATCACTCCGCGGGAGCCGTACGAGGGGCCGCCGCCCCAGCGCGACTGGAGCCAGCTCGCCGCGTTCAGCGCGATCGGCGTGGCGCTGGCCGCGTTCGGCTGGCTGACGGGGGCCTCGAAGGGCGGGATCGGCATGTTGCCGTTCGCCGTCGGCGGGATCGGCGCGCTCATCCTGTGGCAGCAGGCCGATCCCGACCGCCGTAAGAGCTGGGTCAGCGGGGCCACCAAGAGCATCCGTACCAACCGCGTGCGCACGCTGCTCGGCGTGGCGCTGGTCGTCGTCGGCGCGGCCGGCTTCCTGTACGCCCAGGGCGAACTGGCCAGGGCCAGACCCGGCCTGATGTTCACGGTCGTCGTGGTCGGCGGCATCGCGGTCATCGCCACGCCCTGGCTGGCCGGGCTGTGGAAGGAACTCCAGCTCGAACGCCGCGAGCGCATCCGGCAGGAGGAACGCGCCGAGGTGGCCGCCATGGTGCACGACTCGGTGCTGCACACGCTCACCCTCATCCAGCGTGTCTCCCACGACCCCCGCGAGGTCACCAGGCTGGCCCGTTCCCAGGAGCGCGAGCTGCGCAACTGGCTCTACCAGCCCGCCCAGGACGCCGACGCCACCGTGGCCGCCGCCGTACGCAGGATCGCGGCCGAGGAGGAGGACTCCCACGGCGTGCCCATCGAGGTCGTGTGCGTCGGCGACCTCGACCTCGACCCGCAGGGCAAGCTGGCCGCGATGCTCAAGGCGTCCAGGCAGGCGATGGTCAACGCGGCCAAATATTCTGAGAGCCCGGCCATCTCCGTGTACGCGGAGGTGGAGGGCTCGGAGGTGACCATCTTCGTCAAGGACCGCGGCAAGGGCTTCGACCTTGAGGCGGTGCCACTCGACAGGATGGGTATCAGGGAGTCCATCATCGGGAGAATGGAACGTCACGGCGGCACGGCCAGGGTCCGCACCGAGCCCGGCGAGGGCACGGAAGTGATGCTGACGATGAAGGTGGACAAGCAATGACACGCGTGTTGATCGTCGATGACCACCGGCTGTTCAGATCGGGCGTACGCGCGGAGCTGGGCGAGTCGATCGAGGTCGTGGGCGAGGCCGAGGACGTCGAGTCGGCGGTCAAGGCCATCGCCGAGCACCAGCCCGACGTGGTCCTGCTCGACGTGCACATGCCCGGCGGCGGCGGCCAGGAGGTGCTGCGCCGCGTCCTCAGCACGGGCTCGCAGGTACGCTTCCTCGCCCTGTCGGTCTCCGACGCCGCCGAGGACGTCATCGGCGTCATCAGGGGCGGCGCCCGCGGTTACGTGACCAAGAACATCAGCGGCAAGGAGCTCACCGACGCCATCCGCCGGGTGGCCGACGGCGACGCGGTCTTCTCGCCCCGGCTGGCCGGGTTCGTCCTCGACGCGTTCGCCTCCTCCGAGGCGCCCTCCATCGATCCGGAGCTCGACTCGCTCACCCAGCGCGAGCGCGAGGTGCTGCGCCTGATCGCGCGTGGTTACGCGTACAAGGAGATCGCCAAGGAGCTGTTCATCTCGGTGAAGACCGTGGAGACCCACGTCTCGTCCGTGTTGCGCAAGCTCCAGCTCTCCAACCGGCACGAGCTGTCCCGCTGGGCCACCGCGCGCCGCCTCGTCTGACCCCCGGACGTCTACTCTCTGGACCGTTACAAGGTCGTTACGGCGATTCGTAGACGAATCGTGCGCCTCAGCAGTCACACATGGAAGGAGAAGCACATAATCCAGGAGTAATCCCCTTGAATCGCGTCCCCCGGTTGCTTGCCATGGTCGCACTGGTCTCCGCTGCGGCCTGTTCGGCAGAAGGCGTACCAGCCCTGCAGGCCTCGGCGGTCCGGACGACCGCCGCCGCGGGAGCCGCCGCGACCGCTCACATCGCCGCTCCGGCCAAGGCGGCCCCGGCCAAGAAGGTCAAGCTCGACATCGCCGACATCACGCCCATGGCGGAGACGTCGGAGAAGGTCGGCGTAGGTTTCCCGATCATCGTCACGTTCGACCGGGACGTGAAGGACAAGGCCGCCGTCGAGGCGCTGCTGGAGGTCCAGGCCGACAAACCGGTCGATGGCGCCTGGCGCTGGGTGTCGGCCCGTAAGGTCATCTACCGGACGAAGACGTACTGGAAGCCGCACCAGAAGGTGTTGTTCACCGCGCGCCTCAGCCAGCTCCCCGGCAACAAGGCCGAGGACGTCACCCGCCGCTTCGCCGTCGGCACCGCGAACATCTCGGTCGTCGACACCCGCAAGCACCAGATGAAGGTCTACCGGGACGGCAAGATCGCCAAGAAGATCGCGATCAGCGCCGGCCGCGGCGGCCTGCTGCGCAACGGCGTGGACGTCTACCTCACCACCAGCGGCGTGCACCTCACCATGGGCAAGAAGTCCGTCGAGACGATGACGTCGTCCTGGATGGGGGTGACCGACCCCAAGGACCCGCGCTACTACAAGGAGGAGATCCCCTGGGCGGTGCGCATCTCCGACAGCGGCGAGTACGTGCACCAGAGCGCCGGCTACTACCAGTACCTCGGCCGTTCCAACCAGAGCCACGGCTGCGTGCGCGCCACCCCCGAGGGCGCCAAGTGGTTCTACGGCATCGCCCAGCGCGGTGACGTCGTCAAGATCACCGGCACCAAGCGCAAGCTCGACTGGCGCAACGGCTGGAGCTACTGGCAGCTCAACTGGACCCAGTGGAAGGCCGGCAGCGCCCTCAAGCCCTGACCCCCTGGCCTCACCTCAAGCCCACGACCCACCCGTCCGGCAGGGCTCCCACCCCGGAGCCCTGCCGCCCGGCAGGGCTCGAGCCCTCCAACGGTCGGTTCTGGGCCCCGGGCGGGCAAACGGTCGGTTCCGGGCCCCGGGCGGGCAAACGGTCGGTTCCGGGCCCCGGGCGGATGGTCACCCGGTCGCGCAGGTCAGAGCTTCTCTATGGGCGCGTACGTCAGCAGCAGCGTCTTCTCCCCGTCGGCGCCGAAGTCGATCTTGACCTTGGTCTTCTCCGCCACCCCGTCCACGGACACCACCGTGCCGAGCCCCCACTTGTCGTGGGTGACCCGGTCGCCGGGCGCCAGCGACGGCACCTGTCGTGACCCCCCGCTCTTGGGCGCCGGCCGCGCCGCGGGCTCCCGCCGCGTCGCCGCGCTCCAGGCGGACTTCTCCGGATCGGTACGCCAGTCGATGAGCTGCCCCGGCACCTCGTTCACGAACCGCGACGCCGGGTTGAACGACGGCGCCCCCCACGAGCTGCGCACCGCCGCCCGCGTGAGGTAGAGCCGCTTCTGCGCCCGGGTGATGCCCACGTAGGCCAGCCGCCGCTCCTCCTCCAGCTCCTTCGGCTCGCCGAGCGACCGGATGTGGGGGAACACGCCGTCCTCCATCGCGGTCAGGAAGACGACCGGGAACTCCAGCCCCTTGGCGGTGTGCAGGGTCATCAGCGTGACGACCCCCTGCCCGCCGTCGGCCTCGGGGATCTGGTCGGCGTCGGCCACCAGCGACACCTGCTCCAGGAACTCCACCAGCGTGCCCTCGGGGTTGGCCTCCTCGAACTCCGAGGCCACCGAGACGAGCTCGTTGAGGTTTTCCAGGCGGGACTCGTCCTGAGGATCCTCCGAGGCCTCCAGCTCGGCGCGGTAGCCGGTCGCGACCAGGATCTCCTCCGCCAGCGTCGACGGCGGGACGCCCTCGGCCTTGGCGATCAGCTCCTCGATCATCGCCACGAACTCGCGCACCGCGTTGAGCGAGCGCGTCGCCATGCCGTACGCCTCGTCGGCCCGGCGCAGCGCGTCCCAGAACGAGATGCGCTCGCGCGAGGACAGCGCCTCGATCATCGCCTCGGCCCGGTCGCCGATGCCGCGCTTGGGCACGTTGAGGATGCGCCGCATCGACACCACGTCGGCCGGGTTGGCCAGCACCCGCAGGTAGGCCAGCAGGTCCTTGACCTCCTTGCGCTCGTAGAAGCGCACCCCCCCGACCACCTTGTAGGGCAGCCCCGTGCGGATGAAGATCTCCTCGAACACACGGGAGGCGGCGTTGGTCCGGTAGAAGACCGCGACCTCGCTCGGTTTGACGTCGTCCTCGTCGCTCAGCCGGTCGACCTCTTGAGCCACGAACATGGCCTCGTCGTGCTCGTTGTCGGCGACGTAGCCCACGATCTTGGGGCCGTCGCCCTGGTCGGACCAGAGGTTCTTCGGCTTGCGGCCCTCGTTGCGGGCGATCACGGCGTTGGCCGCGGCCAGGATGTTCTGGGTGGAGCGGTAGTTCTGCTCCAGCAGGATCGTGCGCGCGTCGGGATAGTCGCGCTCGAACTCCAGGATGTTGCGGATCGTCGCGCCGCGGAAGGCGTAGATCGACTGGTCGGCGTCGCCCACCACGCACAACTCGGACATGTCGCTGCCCGAACGCACCACGTCACCGTCGGCGGTGCGCAGCTCGGGGTGGCCCACCAGCTCACGGATCAGGATGTACTGGGCGTGGTTGGTGTCCTGGTACTCGTCGACCAGCACGTGCCTGAACCGCATCCGGTAGTGCTCGGCCACCTCGGGGAAGAGCTGGAACAACGTCACCGTGTTCATGATGATGTCGTCGAAGTCCATCGCCCCGGCCTCGGTCAGCTTGAGCTGATAGGCCTTGTACGCCTGGGCGAGCGTCTTCTCCAGGTGCGAGCCCGCCTTGTCCAGCGCGGTCTCGTAGTCGACCAGCTCGTTCTTGAAGTTGCTCACCTGCGCCGAGAACGAGCGCGGCGGGTAGCGCTTCGGATCGAGCTCCATCTCCCTGCAGACCATCGCCATCAGCCGCTGCGAGTCGGCCTGGTCGTAGATCGAGAAGCTCGACGGGAACCCCAGCCGCTTGGCCTCGCGCCGCAGGATGCGCATGCAGGCGCTGTGGAAGGTCATCACCCACATCGCCTTGGAACGCGGCCCGACGAGCTTGTCGATGCGCTCCTTCATCTCGCGGGCGGCCTTGTTGGTGAAGGTGATGGCCAGGATCTCGCCCGGATGCGCGTCGCGCTCGGCCAGCAGGTAGGCGATGCGGTGCGTGAGCACCCGCGTCTTCCCCGACCCCGCGCCCGCCACGATGAGCAGCGGGCTGCCATGATGGATCACGGCCTCGCGCTGCTGGGGGTTGAGGCCGTCGAGCAAGGGGTGGTCAACAGAGACTTGGGTCGGCACCCACCTAGGTTAAGACGCGCCACCGACAAACGGCGCCCGGAATGCCTTCGACGGGGTGCCGGTTGTCCTCCGTACAGGGTCCAGGAAGGGAAGCCATGCTGCCGGAAGCCGAGATCAACCGGGTACTTGTCGTGACCGCACACCCCGACGACGTCGACTTTGCGGCGGCGGGAAGCGTGGCGCTGTTCGTCGGGCGGGGCGTGGAGGTCACGTACCTGCTGGTCACGGACGGTGACGCCGGCGGCAACGAGCGCACTCTGGACAACTCCGGCATGGCCGAGCTCCGCAGGACCGAGCAGCTCGCCGCCGCCAAGGCCGTGGGCGTGACGGACGTACGCTTCCTCGGCCACTCCGACGGCCGGGTGGTGCCCTCGCTCGACCTGCGGCGCGACATCGCCCGAGTGATCCGCCAGGTACGCCCCGACCTGGTCGTCACCCACCACCCCGACCGCAACTACCAGTTCGTCGCCCCCAGCCACCCCGACCACCGGGCCGTGGGCGGCGCCGCGCTCGACGCGGTCTACCCCGACGCCCGCAACCCCTACGCCTTCCCCGAGCTGCTGCGCGAGGAGGGCCTGGAGGCGTGGACGGTCAGGGAGGTCTGGCTGAACGGCGGCCCGACCCCCAACCACTGGGTGGACGTGACCGAGGTCATGGACCGCAAGCTCGCGGCCTTGCAGTCGCATGTCAGCCAGGTCGCCCACGTCGAAGGCTTCGTCGACTTCGTCCGGAGCCGGTTCGCCGCCTGGGCCGAGCAGGCCGGCTTCGGCGAGGGCCACTACGCGGAGGGCTTCCAGGTCGTACCCACGGCCTGACCGCCCTCCCCGCCACGGGCCGAGACGGGCTGAGACGGGCTCAGGGAACGGAGCCCGGCGGCACCACCCAGAGCGCGGGTTGCCCGGTGACCTGGGAGATGACGTCGAAGTCCCGGTCGTAGTGCAGGATCGTCGCCTGATGCGCCTCGGCACAGGCGGCGATCAGCAGATCGCCCGGCCCGACCGCCCGGTGGTGCGGCCTTCCGGCGAGCATCGCCTGCATCTCCAGCACCCGGGGGCCGACCTCCTTGTGGGTGATGGACAGGAGCCGGAAGCTCTCCCGCAGGTAGTGGGCGTCCCTCTCGTAGCCCTGCTGGTCACGGGCGCTGTAGAGCACCTCCAGTTGCGTGACCTCGCAGACGGCCAGCGCCTTGTCGAGCATGAGCGGCTGGAGTGCCTGGTGGACCGCAGGGTGCGGCATGCGGGCCAGCGCGCTCTTGTCGACGAGGTAGACCACTCCCGTGGTCACCACGCATGGTTCGGGCGCTCCTGACCCAGGAGATCGGTATTGTCCCGGGTACGCCAGTATTCGAAGGCTTCGCGCCGTCTGGCTCTTTCGGCGATCTCCTCCAGGGCCGCGTTGACCGTGTCTTTCATGGTCGAAGTTCCCAACTCCCGCTGGGCCAGCTCCAGAAGTCGCTTGTCGATGTCGACTACCGTCCGCATACAACAACACCTCCGTACCTCCGGCGTATATCAGAATGCGTGATCTTGATATACGCGCTCCCCAGAGTGGTGCGCTTCCGGGGAGGGCGCTTGGCGCAGACGCTAGAGCATCGAGGGCGGGTCGCGTGGAGCGTTCCAAAGAGAGGTGGAGGATCCTCATCTTCCGAGGTGGAATCCTCATCCCGGCCCGGGGGAAAGTCTCCACCCGGCGGGGTGGGTCAGCGTTTCGGGGAGAGCCTGGCGAAGAGGTAGCCGAGCGAGTTCGTGGCCAGATGCAGCATGGACGGCGCCAGCAGCCCGCCGCGCCGCCGCAGCTCGCAGAAGAGCACACCTGCCCCCGCCGTGGACACCACGCTGCCGGCCACCACCCGCGCGACGTCGAGGTGGGCCGGCGACTCGCCCGCCGTCAGCGCCCCGAGCGCCGGGTTGGCGCGGGCCATGTCGATCGCCGGGAGGATGTGCCACAGGCCGAACAGCGCCGAGGAGACCGCCGTCGCGGAGATCGTGCCGTGGCGCTTGGCCAGCATGGCGTGCAGCGCGCCGCGGAACCCGACCTCCTCCAGCAACACCGTGCCCAAGGGGACCTGGAGCAGGGCCTCCTCCAGGGCGCGGGCGCGCGAGAGCGACAGGGCGCGCTCGTCGTGGAAGAGCGGCCTGGTGCGGGGGACGGCGACGCCCACGGTGTAGACCGCGGCGACGGCCGCCGCCAGCGCGCCGCCGACGGCCGCGCCCCGGCGCCCGTGCTCGAACCCGAGCTCCCGCCAGGACACGCCGTGCCGGCGGGCCATCGCCACGAGGGCGGCGGTGGCGGCGGCGGACGTCAGGGGCGCGAGCCTGGGGGCGATCTTGTTGTTGAGGACGTTGGCGGCGGTGAGGACGGCGATCGAGCGCAGCAGCACCCTTGCAGGCTACGTCGCCTCAGGAGGCGGCGGAGTCGCGCCAGCCGGCGGGGAAGCGGGCGCGGCGGCGTTCCTGCGGGGTGAGGCCGCCCCAGATGCCCTCCGTCTCGCCGGCGCGTAAGGCGTAGGACCGGCACTCGGCCATGACCGGGCAGCGGGCGCAGACCGCCTTCGCCCTGGCCTCCTGCAACGGTGAGGGCGCGAGGGGGAAGAAGAGGTCAGGGTCGCTGGATCTGCACGCGCCTTTGCGCAGCCAGCGGATCTCCTCCTGTGGCATGTCTCCACCGTAGAGGGAGGTCATGATCGCACACATCATCCTCTGGGTTGACCCGGGTGTACTCCCTCAGCAGGCGGGCACGCCGTCGTCGTAGCCGTCGGCGAAGGCGGACTGGCGTTGCTCGGCGGTGCCGTGGGCGGCGGGGTTCAGCCAGTCGTCCGTGGGGTCGCCGGCGGCCTCCAGGCTGAGCAACAGTTCGTCCTCGTCACCCGGGTCGGCGCGCAGGGAACCCGAGCGGACCAGCGCCGACAGCGTGCCGCCGGCGTAGCAGTCGGCCTGGAGCTCGGCCTGGACGTTCAGCTCGAAACCGGTCCGGAGCTGGGACTGGACGGCGTGGCCGAACTCGTGCGGGATGATCACGTAGACCGCGCCGTCGCCCATGTCGTTCCACAGGGACTCCATCCACGACCGGTCGTAGGCGATGAAGTGGCCCTCGGGGCAGTAGAAGGCGTTGTTCGGTACGGAAGGCTCGCCGCCGCAGACAGGGCCGGACTTCCCGGAATAGGGGATGAAATCGACTATCGGGCGATAAGTCATCCCCTGCTGGTCGAAGAAATCCGTCCAGAAGGACTCGGTGAGCGTGCGCGCGGTCCGCAGGTCGTCCTCGAACGTGTCGGCCCCCTGGACGTCCCTCGACGCGGGCCTGGTCAGGCCGCACGAGGCGAGCAGCAGGGCGAGGGCCATGGCGAGGACGCCGGTGCGCACGATGTTCACACGTCCCAAGTGTGCACCGGATCGTTGCCGTGCATGCGCTCTATGTAGTCCAACGTCATTCTCCGTAGCGCCTCGTGCCGGTCGCCGCCCTGCGCGCGCACCCGTTCCACCTGCCACGTCGCCCCCGTACGGCCCGTCAGGCAGCGGCCCTCGACGATGCCGAGCAGCCGGTCGGCGACCGGCGCGTTCACACCCCACTCGGCCAGGCCCTCGCGTGCCATGGGCAGCAGCCTGCGCAGGATCAGCTCGGCGGCCGGCACCTCGCCCAGGCCCGGCCAGTACAGCCGGGCGTCCAGGCCGTGGCGGGCCGCGGCGGCAAGGTTGTCCTCGGCGGTGCGGAAGGACATCTGGCTCCAGATCGGCCGCTCGGCCGATGGGAGTACGCGCATCAGGCCGTAGTAGAAGGCGGCGTTCGCGGCGATGTCGGCCACCGTGGGCCCGGCGGGCAGCACGCGGTTCTCCACACGCAGGTGCGGTACGCCGTCCACGACCGCGTAGACGGGCCGGTTCCAGCGGTAGACGGTGCCGTTGTGCAGGGTCAGCTCGTGCAGGTGGGGGATGCGTCCCTGGTCGAGCTCGGCGCGCGGGTCCTCCTCCTCGCACAGGGGCAGCAGTGCCGGGTAGTAGCTGACGTTCTCCTCGAACAGGTCGAAGACGCTGGTGATCCAGCGTTCCCCGAACCACACCCGGGGACGCACGCCCTGCGTCTTCAGCTCGGCCGGGCGGGTGTCGGTGGCCTGCTCGAACAGCGCGATCCTGGTCTCGCGGTGCAGTTCCTTGCCGAACAGGTAGGGGGAGTTGGCCGCGAGCGCGACCTGGGGGCCCGCGATGACCTGGGCGGCGTTCCAGTGCGGCGCGAACGCCTCCGGGCTGACCTGGAGGTGCAGCTGGACGCTGGTGCACGCGGCCTCGGGCGCGACGCTGTCGGCGTGGGTGTCGAGGCGTTCGACGCCTTCGATGCACAGGTGCAGATCTTCGCCGCGGGCGGCGAAGATCTGCTCGTTGAGCAGGCGGTAGCGGGGGTTCGCCGACAGGGTGCCCTCGCCGATGTCCTGTTCGCGCAGTGTGGGCAGGATGCCGATCAGCATCAGGTGCCCGTCCTGGGAGCGGGCGCGCTCCTCGGCGTGGTTGAGCCGCCTTCGTACGTCCTCCTCCAGGTGGAGTGGGCCGTCGCCGCTCAGCTCGCGTGGCTCGACGTTGATCTCGATGTTGAACTGGCCCAGCTCGGTGGCCCAGTCCGGCTGTTCGATCGCGGCCAGCACCTGGGCGTTGCGCATGGCGGCCTCGCCGCGGGCGTCCACGATGTTGAGCTCGATCTCCAGGCCGGCGCGAGGGCGTTCGAACTCGAAGCGGGACTCGCGCAACATCTGGGCGAAGACGTCGAGACATCGACGCACCTTTTCCCGATATTTCCGGCGATCGTCCCGGCTGAACACGACGACTGGTACGTCCCTGCCCATAACAGGAAATGTCGCACGCCGAGGCCGACATGACCAGCAGGAGATCGGCACGGCGGTTCCGGTGATCGCCATAGGGTTCGGGGATGCGCGTATTGATTACAGGTGGGGCGGGCTACATCGGCAGCACGGTCGCGTCCGCGTGCCTCGACGCCGGGATCGAGCCCATGATCCTCGACAACCTCGTGACGGGCCGCAGGGAGTTCGCCGAGGGACGGGTCTTCTACGAAGGGGACATCTCCGACGGCCCGCTGATCGACAAGATCTTCGCCGAGAACCCCGGCATCGAGGCCGTCGTCCACTGCGCGGCCCTGATCGTCGTACCCGACTCCGTCGCCGACCCGGTCGGCTACTACCGCGCGAACGTCACCAAGAGTCTGGAGTTCGTCGACCACCTGCTGCGCAACGGCTGCCAGCGGATGATCTTCAGCTCGTCCGCGTCGATCTACCAGGCGGGCGCCGACCACACCGTGGACGAGGACTCACCGCTCGCGCCGCAGAGCCCGTACGCGCGGACCAAGGCGGTCTGCGAGGCCATGTTCGCCGACGTCGCCGCGACCCGCCCGATCCGGATCCTGTCCCTGCGCTACTTCAACCCGATCGGCGCCGACCCCGCTATGCGTACGGGCCTGCAACTGCGCCGCCCGAGCCACGCCCTGGGCAAGATGATCGAGGCGTACGAGGAGGGTGTGCCGTTCCGGATCACCGGCACCGACTACCCGACGAGCGACGGCACCGGCATCCGCGACTACGTGCACGTCTGGGACCTGGCCGCCGCGCACGTGGCGGCGTTGTGGCGGTTCGACTCCCTGGACGCCGACGTGATCAACCTCGGCACCGGCGCGGGCACGACGGTCCGCGAACTGGCCGAGGCGTTCAACCGGGTGGCCGACCGGCCGATCGACGTGGTCGAGGCGCCCGCCCGGCCGGGCGACGTGGCCGGGGCCTACACACGCAGCGACCGGGCGCGCCGGCTGCTGGGCTGGGAGACCCGGTACACGGTCGAGCAGGGCATCAGGCACTCGCTGGACTGGGCGGCCCTGCGCGATTCGCGCCTCGCCTGACGTACGGCCCCACGAGCGGCCCGCGTCCCTCCCCGCCAAGCGGCGGCGGGGGAGACGCGGGCTCACGTCATGCGGGCTGTCCCACATGGCGACTGTTCATCGACTACTTGGCGACGCTGACGCCGAACGGCAGGTCGAGCGAGGAGAGGTCGTCCTTGCCGTTCTCGAACTCGCTGGAGACGTCCTCAGCCGTCGGAGCCTTGATCGACACGGCATCGCCCCAACCGGTGAACCGGGTGTCGACGCGCAAACCGTCCTTCTTGGAGCCGGACCCCGTGATCGCGGTCTGCGGGAACGTCGACACCAGACGGACGGGCAGCCCGGCCGCGTTCACGGTGAGCTTCCAGGTGATGACGCTCTTCAGCGCCTTCGCCGGCAGGTCGGTGTCGATCGAGCTCGCCCGGTACCAGGGCGAGACCTTCCGCAGGGCACCGACGGTGATCGTGCCCGCGTAGCCGCCGCTCACCGGCTTGGCCGTCTTGAGCAGCGTCTTGAGCGTGCCCTGCTCGGCGACGTTCACCGGCTGGCCGAACGTGCCGGTGAGGCCGCCGGTCGGGCCGTGCGGGGCCTTGAACCAGGTCTCGCCCTCCGGCAGCAGCGAGCTCCACAGGCCGCCGGACAGGTACGACGTGGTGCCGATCCGGATCGTGCGCTCGGGCTTGGCCAGCGCCTTGAGCTCCTCCGGCGCCTCGTCGCCGCCCAGGTCGGACAGGGTGATGGCGAACTTGCCGGTGATGTCCGAGGCGGCGATGCCGGACTTGCCGAACTGGAGGGTCCCCGTGCGCCGGACGAAGACGTCCTCGCGGTCGCCCGCGGTGAGGATGATGCGCTCGCTGAACTTCAGGCCCTTGCCGGGCACGAGCTGCTTCTTGACGGCGGTCACGGGGTTCTTGGGCGCCGCGGCCTGGGCGGGGGTCGCCAGCAGCGCAGGGGTCGCGGCCACGAGGGCGGCGGTCGTCGCCAGCGCGAGGCCGGTGAGGGTTCGCTTCATTGCGAATGTGTTCCTTGTTGTGAGGGGGAGTGACGACAGCTCGCCGGCTAACGGAACTGGCCGAGCGAGCTGGTGGAACCGTCGGGAATGTCCTTGAAGAGCTGGTCGAGCTTGGCGACTTCCTCGTCCGCCAGCTCGCTGAGGGAGATCACCTCGTCGGCCGGGGGCTCCTTGACGCTGACCTTCGCGCCCCAGCCCGAGAGCCGGGTCTCGACGACGGACCGTATCCAGTACCTGTCGGCCGTGATCTTCTGCTCGCTGTCGACGCGGACGGGCAGTGCCGCGGAGTTCAGCCCCAGCCGGTAGCCGAACGCCCCGGTGCCGCCGATCGTCCGCGCCTGCGCCATCGTGAGCGATCCCCGGTGGAGGCCGTTCTTGAGGGAGGCGTGCGCGAGCAGGGTCCTGATCACCTTGGGGGCCAGGACGTCGACCGGCTGGTCCGAGACGATCGGGGCGCCCTCCAAGCCGTCCATGAGCACCCATGTCTTGCCCATGGGCAGCGTGCCGGACAGCTCGGTGGTCCGGAGGTAGTACCGGCCGCCGACGCTGAGGCAGCGGAGCCGGCTGGTCTTCGTCCCGTCGGTCATCCTGAACACGACGTCGGAGGCGACGGGCCCGGACGTGCCGAACTCCACGGAGCCGGTGATGCGGACGACCTCGGCGTCGTCGGGGTGGTCCGAGGTGATCCGCATGGTCTCGGAGATCGTGACCCCGTGGCCCGGGACGAGCTGCCGCTTCAGCGCCGTGGCCGGATCGGCGGCCGCCTGTGCGGGGGCGGCCTGTACGAGGGCCGCGGCCGTCACCGCGGCCGCGAGCAATCGCTTCATGAGTTTCCTCGGCTGGGAAGGCTGAGAAGGCGGGGCTACTTGACGCCGCCCAGGGAGTTGAGCGAGCCGTCCGGGATGTCCTGCGGGACCGCGCTGCCGTCGGTGAGGTCGGCGACGTCGATCACGTCGTCGGCCGGCGGGGCCTTGACCTTGACCTTCGCGCCCCAGCCGGTGAAGCGGGTCTCGGTGGTGCTGCGGCTCTCGCCGAGGACGCCGAAGTCGAGCGTCCAGTCGCTGACGACCCTGGTGACCAGGCCCGCGGAGTTCAGCGCGAGCAGGTACGACACCTTGATCTTGGCGACCTTCTTGTCGACCGGCTGGTCGTAGATCTTGCCGAGCTCCTTGACCGTGACCGAGCCCCGGTAGACGCCGCCCTTGGTGCTCTTGGCGTGGGAGACGAGGATCTTGAGCACCTTGGGCTCGAAGACGTCGAGCAACTGGCTGGAGTTGCTCATCCGCATGCCGGTGTCGGGGTAGCGGACCCACTTCTTGCCCTCGGGCAGGCCGTCGCTGTAAATACCGCCCTGCGCGTAGACGTGCTTGCCCACGGTGATCATCCGGGTCGGCATCAGTGACGCGAACATGTCGGCGTTCTTGCCCGCGGTGCGATTTCTCACGTCCGAGGCGACGATTCCGGACTTGCCGAACTCAAGAACGCCGGACGACTTCGCGGTGCCGGTGCTCTTGCCGTCCACCGAGGTACGGGACGTCTCGGCGAACCGAACGCCGTGCCCGGCGACGTACTGCTTCTTCAGCGCCTTCGCCGGGTCCACGGGCGCGGCCTGGGCGGGAGCCGCGGTCACGAGCGCCGCCGCGGAGGCCAGGGCCAGACCCGCGATAATTCGCTTCATGTGTTTCCTTCAGATCAAATCGAGGGGAGCAGGAATCCTGCCAATTGAAGATCACGACCATATATCGACCGACACCGCTTAAGGCTGCGAATCGGTGCAATTTCGGTGCAGAACGGGACATGGCGAAGTGAGATCACCGTCACATAGCGGAAGAACCATGCCCCGATGACCTGGGCAGGTCAAGCTTGGGGCTAGGCTTCACTGGCGGAAACGCCCGGCACGCACGGGGTTGCCCGGGCCGTCGAACATCAGTCGGATAAGCAAGGACGGACCCTCGTGGACCTGTTCGAACATCAGGCGAAGGAGCTCTTCGCTGACTACGGCATCCCGGTGCCACGCGGCATCGTCGCCAACACCGTGGAGGAGGTGCGGGCGGCGGCTGAGGAGCTGACCGGCCGCGTTGTCGTCAAGGCCCAGGTCAAGACCGGCGGCCGCGGCAAGGCCGGCGGCGTGAAGGTGGCCGACGACGCCGCCGACGCCGTCGAGAAGGCCACCGCCATCCTCGGCATGGACATCAAGGGCCACACGGTCCACAAGGTGCTCGTGGAGGAGGCCAGCGCGATCGCGGAGGAGTACTACTTCTCCTTCCTGCTCGACCGCGCCAACCGCACCTTCCTCGCGATCTGCTCCGCCGCCGGCGGCATGGACATCGAAGAGGTCGCCCACAGCACGCCCGAGAAGGTCGCCAAGGTGCCGGTCTCGGCGCTCGACGGCATCGACCGCGCCACGGCCCGCGAGATCGCGGTCGCCGGCGGCCTGCCCGAGAAGGCCCTCGACGGCGCCGCCGAGCTCATCGAGAAGCTCTGGTGCTGCTTCGTCGACGAGGACGCCACGCTGGTCGAGGTCAACCCGATGATCCTGTCGGCCGACGGCCAGGTGAAGGCGCTCGACGGCAAGGTCACCCTCGACGAGAACGCCGGCTTCCGCCAGGCCGACCACGAGGCGCTGGCCGACAAGGCCGCCGAGGACCCGCTCGAGGCCAAGGCCAAGGAGAAGGACCTCAACTACGTCAAGCTCGACGGCAACGTCGGCATCATCGGCAACGGCGCGGGCCTGGTCATGTCCACCCTCGACGTGGTGGCCTACGCCGGCGAGGCGTTCCCCGGCAAGCCGTCCCCCGCGAACTTCCTCGACATCGGCGGCGGCGCCTCGGCCGAGGTCATGGCCGCGGGCCTGGAGATCATCCTCTCCGACCCCAGCGTGAAGTCGATCTTCGTGAACGTCTTCGGCGGCATCACCGCCTGCGACGCCGTCGCCAACGGCATCGTCTCGGCGTTCAAGCTGCTGGAGAGCCGCGGCGAGGCCGTGACCCACCCGCTGGTGGTCCGCCTCGACGGCAACAACGCCCTGCTCGGGCGGCAGATCCTGGCCGACGCCGCGCTCCCGCGGGTCGAGCTGGTTGACACGATGGACGACGCGGCCAAGCGGGCCGCCGAGCTCGCTGCGGTAGGTGCGTGAGTCATGGCTATCTGGCTGACCGAGAACAGCAAGATCATCGTTCAGGGCATGACCGGCGGTGAGGGCACCAAGCACACCCGCCGCATGCTCGCCTCCGGCGCGAAGGTCGTCGGCGGCGTCAACGCCCGCAAGGCGGGCATCACGCACGAGGGCCTGCCCGTGTTCGGCACGGTCAAGGAGGCCATGGAGCAGACGGGCGCCGACGTGTCGGTCGTCTTCGTGCCGCCGGCCCACACCAAGGCCGCCGTCAAGGAGGCCGTCGACGCCGAGATCCCGCTCTGCGTCGTGATCACCGAGGGCATCCCGGTCCACGACTCGACCGAGTTCTGGGCGTACGCGGTGGCCAAGGGCAACAAGACCCGCATCATCGGCCCCAACTGCCCCGGCATCGCCTCGCCCGGCGCCTCCAACGCCGGCATCATCCCCGCCGACATCACCACCGCCGGCCGCATCGGCCTGGTCTCGAAGTCCGGCACGCTGACCTACCAGCTCATGTACGAGCTGCGCGACTTCGGTTTCTCCACCGCGGTCGGCATCGGCGGCGACCCGGTCATCGGCACCACGCACATCGACGCGCTCCAGGCGTTCCAGGACGACCCCGACACCGACGCCATCGTGATGATCGGTGAGATCGGCGGCGACGCCGAGGAGCGGGCCGCGGCCTACATCGAGCAGCACGTCACCAAGCCGGTCGTGGCCTACGTCGCGGGCTTCACCGCCCCCGAGGGCAAGACGATGGGCCACGCCGGCGCCATCGTCTCCGGCTCGGCCGGCACCGCCCAGGCCAAGAAGGAGGCCCTGGAGAAGGTCGGCGTCCGCGTCGGCAAGACCCCCTCCGAGACGGCCCGCCTGATGCGCGAGACCATGCAGTCCCGCTAGTCATGCCGGAAAAGCCCCGCCTGGCCGCCGCTTGGGTTCTAGGGTTCGTTGCAACACCCCAGCTCTGGGGATGCGATGGACTTCGAGATCCGCAAGGTGCGCAAGGCGCAGGGGCCGAAGAAGCTCCGGGCCG
>NZ_BMRC01000023.1 GCF_014648435.1 Nonomuraea spiralis | reverse complement strand
CCCGAAGGGCCTTTCCGCTCGACTTGCATGTGTTAAGCACGCCGCCAGCGTTCGTCCTGAGCCAGGATCAAACTCTCCAAACAATGCTTGGAAAAGTGGTTGAATCCCAACCAAAAAGGAATCCGTCCATCCGAAGATGTGACGGGGTTATGCATGGTTTTCATGCACTGGCTTTTAAACACACTGTTGAGTTCTCAAGAAACGGACGCGTACTTCCTCACCAGAACCCGTTCCCGGATCCTCGTTCAGAGGCGTTCGTTCGTGTTCTTAATCTTAGCAGACCCGGTGATTTCGTGTCAAATCCGGAGACTTGAACAAAACCAACCAAACCTGTCTAGGATTGGATGCCTCGCTTCCGAGGCAACCCTCGTAACTTACCGTGTCATCCGGCACCTGTCGAATCAACCGATTATTCGGCGTGGTTCGGGCGCCCGAGGACAACCCATGCCAAAGCGCGTGGAAGCGCCTCGGCCGAGGTGGCTTGTCATCTCAAGGGGCTTGCCCTGGGGGCCCGTCCGCCTGGTGGGCGTCCGGCTCACTCCCGGGGCGAAGTGAAAGATTAGGTCGCGATCCACGACACGTCAAATCGCCGGGCGCGAGCATGGCGCAACAGGGACGGAACGGCGACCGACCGTGCCCTGCCGCAGCGCCCCGCACGCCGTCGCTGCGCCCCGCGCGGGCCAAGCGCGCAAGCGGGGCTTCCCGCCCCGACGAGCCATGATGCGTGGGGGCACATATGGGGATCGGCCGGCTCATGGTGGCGGGTGGTCGGCCTTCCGTGGCTCGCGCATGCCTGGGCTCGCATGCCTGGGCTCGCATGCCTGGGCTCGCGCGCCAACGCTCATGGGCCAAGGCTCGCGGGACGGGGCTGGCCGACAGGGGCTGGCCTACAGGGGCTGGCGTTCGGGGTTTGCGTGCCGGCAGGAACGGTGTCGGCGGGTGGGGTTGCTGCGTGGCTGTCCGGAGTGGGGGACGGCGTAGGCCAAGGACTTGCCGCTCCCAATGCGCCGGCGGGAGGAGCCCTCGCGGCATGGCCCACTGCATCGCGGTGTCGTACGAGGCCGGGACGGGCTCGTACGGACTGAAAGGGGCGGTGGGGGCGCGTATTCTGCCCCGGTGACCACTGCCGCCACAATTGTTCCCCCCGCCCCACCGGCGACCCGCACTCGCGCCTCGACCCCCTGGTGGATGGCCTTGGCCGCAGGGGCGGCGGCGTTCTCGGGGTCGGGGGCGGCCACCCTGAACGGTGACGAACTGGCCACCATCAGCGCGGCCTCCCGGTCGATGGCGGGATTGTGGGAGCTGGCCCGGAACATCGACGGTCACTTCCTCCCCTACTACCTGTTCATGCACTTCTGGGTGAAAGCCGGCACGTCCGAGCTGTGGTTGCGGCTGCCTTCGGCGGTGGCGATCGGCGTGGCGGCCTGGTTCCTGGTCGAGCTGGGGAGGCGGCTGCACAGTACGCGGGCTGGGGTCATCGGGGCGGCGCTGTTCGCGATCCTGCCCTCGGTCTCCTATTACGGGGCTTTCGCCAGGTCATACGCCTTCGCGGCGGCCGCGGTGGTCTTCTCGTTCTGGGCACTTCACCGGGCGGTGGAGCGGCCGGGCGGGCGGCGCTGGGTGACCTACGGCGTGGCGGTGGCGCTGGTGTGCTGCACGCACCTGTTCGCGGTGCTGGTGTTGCCCGCGCATCTCGCGCTGGCCCGGCGCGGGCTGCTGCTGCGGATGGCGGCGGCGCTGGCCGTCGGAGGTCTGCCCGCGGTCGTGCTGGGGGTGGTCGGGTTCGGGGAGCGGCATGCGATCAGCTGGATCCCGCAGCGGGGTCCGGAGGTGTGGCTGAAGTTCCCCAAGATGGCGGCGGGCGCGACCGGGCTCGGGGTGTTGCTGTTCGCGGTCGCGCTGGCCGGGGTGGCGGTGTTGTGGAGGTCGGAGGGGCGTGGCGAGGGAGGCCGGTGGGCCCTGGCGGCGCTGGGGTGGCTGGTATTGCCGCCGCTGCTGCTGCTCGCGGTCTCGCATCTGGTGACGCCGGCGTACGTGGACCGGTACCTGTTCGTGACGGCTCCGGCGCTGGCGCTCCTGGCGGGGGTGGCCGTGGCGGGCGTGCCGCGCTTCCCGGTGCCGGCCGGGGTGGCGATCGTGCTGGTGGGGGGCCTGCTCGGGGTTTCCGACCACATGACGGTACGCGAGGAGAACGGCCGGTTCGACAACGTCCCGTGGGCGTTGCGGGTGGTACGGGCCGAGCCCGGGGACGCCATCGTGTACGGGCAGAGCCAGCTGCGCGCCGGGTTCGGCTACTACGCGGACTCGGCGATGCCCGACGACGTGCTCAAGGCCGCTGACGCGCCCGAGCCCGACGGCTTCGGCTACCCGGAAAGGTCGGATGTCGCGGCGGCGTTGAAGGGGCGCGAACGGGTGTGGGTGGTGTGGCGCGGCACCAAGCAGTCGGGGCTCCAGGGAAACTCCGTGCCGCGGGTGGGGCAGGTCGAGCGGGCGGGGTTCGAGGCCGTGTCGGTCAAGCACTCGGCGGATCTGCCGGGGCTGACGGTGGCCCTGTTCGTACGTAAATGAGCGGAGAGGCGGGCTCATCACGGAGAGCCCGCCTCGCCGGTCAGCCGACCTCGACCCCGCCGATCGACTTCTTGCCGCGGCGCAGGACCATGAACCGGCCTGCGAGCAGGTCGGAGACCGCGGGCACGTACGACTCGTCGGTGATCTTGACGTTGTTCAGGTACGCGCCGCCCTCCTTGACCGCGCGCCTGGCCGCCGACTTCGACTCCACCAGGCCGCTGTCGGCCAGCAGGTCGACGAAGGCCGCGCCGAGCTCGGGGACGGCGGCCTTGGGGACCTCCGCCAGGGCGGCCGCCAGGGTTGCGGCGTGCAGCTCGTCCAGCGAACCCTGGCCGAACAGCGCCTTGGACGCGGCCACCACGGCGTCGAGCTCCGCCCGGCCGTGCAGCAGCTCGGTGAGGTCTTCGGCCAGCGTGCGCTGGGCCTCGCGGGCGAAGGGCCGCTCGGCGACCGCCTTCTCCAGCTCTTCGATCTCCTCGCGGCTCCGGAACGTGAACACCTTCAGGTAGTGGATCACGTCACGGTCGTCGGAGTTGAGGAAGTACTGGTAGAAGGCGTACGGCGAGGTCATCTCGGGGTCGAGCCAGAGCGCGCCGCCCGCGGTCTTGCCGAACTTGGTGCCGTCGGCCTTGGTGATCAGCGGCTGCGTGAGGACGTGCACGTGACCGCCCTCGACGCGGCGGATCAGGTCGGCGCCCGCGGTGATGTTGCCCCACTGGTCGCTGCCGCCGATCTGCAGGGTGCAGTCGTAACGGCGGAACAGCTCCAGGTAGTCGTTGGACTGCAGGATCTGGTAGCTGAACTCGGTGTAGCTCAGCCCCTCCCCCGCCAGCCGGGCGGAGACCGACTCCCTGGCCAGCATGCGGTTGACCGGGAAGTGCTTGCCGATGTCGCGCAGGAAGTCGATGGCGCTCAGCTCGCCGGTCCAGTCGAGGTTGCTGACCAGGCGGGCCGGGTTGGCCTCGGCGTCGAAGTCGAGGAACTTGCCGACCTGGCCGCGCAGCCGTTCCACCCACTCCGCGACGATCTCGGCGGAGTTGAGCGAACGCTCGGTGTTGCGTCCGCTGGGGTCGCCGATCAGGCCGGTGGCGCCGCCGACGAGCCCGATCGGGTGGTGGCCGGCGTCCTGGAGGCGGCGCAGCGTGAGCAGCGGCACGAAGTGACCGATGTGCAGGGACGGCGCGGTGGGATCGAAGCCGGAATAGACCGTGATCGGCGCCTTGGCCATGGACGCGCGCAGGGCGTCGAGGTCGGTGGACTGGGCGATCAATCCTCGCCACGCGAGGTCGTCGATGATGTCGGTCACGGTGATGGCTTCCCTGGGTCGGATGTCGGTGCCTTTAGCCTGCCCGATCGGTGCGTGTGCGCGCCACTTGGATACGCTCGGTGTCCATGTGGAGGGTCCGTCGCGAGCTGGCCGTTTTCAAGATCTTAGGGGCTCTGGTGTGCGCCGGGCTCGCCGTGTTCTGGTGGGCCGCCGGGGACGTGCGCGGGGTGATCCTGGCGGTGCCCGCCGCCGTGCTGGTGGGCGGGATGGGGCTGCGTGACCTGCTGGTGCCGGTGCGGCTGGCCGCCGACGCGAGCGGCATCACGGTCGTGCACGGGTTCGCCGGACGGCGGCACGTGCCGTGGGAGGCGGTCGAGGACGTCAAGGTGGACGTGCGCAGGCGGTACGGGCTGCGCAGCGAGATGCTGGAGATCGACACCGGCGACCATCTGCACGTCTTCAGCGCTCACGAGCTGGGCGCCTCCCCGACGGAGGTGGCCGCGGAGCTGCGCCGGCGCGGCACGTGAACGCGGTACGGCGAGACGGTCGGGTCGTCGCCGACCCAGAACCGCCACGGGGTGTCCTTGGCGGTCGACACGCCGGTGCGCGGGCCTGACCTGATCGTGCCGGGGCCGGCGGGGCGGCCTTCGAGGACGGCCGCGAAACCGTGGGGCAGTCCGGTGAGCCAAGCGGCGTGCCCGGTGCCGTGCCCGGTCCCGTCTTCGGTCCCGTGCCCGGTCCCGTCTTCGGCGAGGGGTGGGAGGGCGGCGGGTGAGCCTTCCCAGATCGCGTCGAGGCCGTTGTGCTCGCGCAGCAGGCCCAGCGCGACGGCCAGCCTGGCGGGGCCGCGGGCCAGGTCGCGGTCCGGCACCACCTTCGCCTTGCCGGTCGCGGGCCCGCGGCCGTCGGGAGCGAGGGCGGGGGCGCGCCGGGCGCGGGCCTCGTCGAGACCGGTGATGATCTCGCCGGCGCGAAGCAGCACGGCCGAGCCGGACCCCTCGGGCAGGCAGACGAGGTTCGCGCAGAAGTGCATGCCGTAGGTGAAGTAGACGTACAGGTGGCCGGGCGGGCCGAACATGACGGCGTTGCGAGGGGTCCTGCCGCGGTAGGTGTGGGCCGCCGGGTCCTCGCCGGGGCCGCCGTACGCCTCGACCTCGGTGAGGCGTACGGCGACCGGCCCGTGCACGAGGACGCGGCCGAGCAGGTCGGGCGCGACCTCGTGCGAGGGCCGGTCGAAGAAGCTCCGCGGCAGCGGCGCGGCGCTCAGCTCCCCGCGGCCCATGCCGCCTGCGCGTCGACCGCCTCGCGCAGCGCGACGAGCTGGTCGCGTACGCGGTCGGGCGCGGTGCCGCCGTGGGCCTTGCGGGCGGCCAGCGCGCCGGGCACGCTCAGCACGTCGCGTACGTCGGGCGTCAGGTGCGGCGAGACCTTGGCCAGCTCGTCGTCGGTGAGGTCGCCGAGGTCCTTGTCGTTGACCTGGCACCAGACCACCAGGTGGCCGACGGCCTCGTGCGCCTCGCGGAACGGCACCCCACGCCGCACCAGCAGCTCGGCCAGGTCGGTGGCCAGGGCGAAGCCGTCGGGCGCGGACGCCTCCATGCGGGCGGTGTTGACGCGCATGGTCGCGACCAGGCCGGCCATCGCGGGCAGGACGAGCAGCAGCGTGTCGACCGAGTCGAACACCGGCTCCTTGTCCTCCTGAAGGTCACGGTTGTAGGTCAGCGGCAGGCCCTTGAGCGTGGTCAGCATCGACATCAGGTTGCCGATGAGCCGCCCGGACTTGCCGCGGGCCAGCTCGGCGACGTCGGGGTTCTTCTTCTGCGGCATGATCGACGAGCCGGTGGAGTAGGCGTCGTCCATCTCGATCCAGCGGAACTCCTGCGAGGCCCACAGGACGATCTCCTCGCCCAGCCGCGACAGGTGCACGCCGACCATGGCCGCGTCGAACAGGAACTCGGCGGCGAAGTCGCGGTCGGCGACGGCGTCCATCGAGTTGGGCGCGGCGGCGGAGAAGCCCAGCTCGTCGGCCACGGCCTGCGGGTCGAGCGGCAGCGAGGAGCCCGCCAGGGCGCCGGCGCCGAGCGGGGAGACCGCGGCGCGCTTGTCCCAGTCGGTGAGCCGGTCGACGTCGCGGGTGAAGGCGTGCACGTGGGCCAGGAGCTGGTGGCCGAAGGAGACCGGCTGGGCGTGCTGCAGGTGGGTCATGCCCGGCGCGGCGGTCTCGGCGTGCTGCTCGGCCTGGGCCATCAGCGCGGTCTCCAGCTCGACCAGGCGGGAGACGATGGTGCGCACGTGGTCGCGGAGGTAGAGGCGCAGGTCGGTGGCGATCTGGTCGTTGCGGCTGCGGCCGGCGCGGAGCTTGCCGCCGAGCGAGCCGAGACGCTCCAGCAGGCCGCGTTCCAGCGCGGTGTGGACGTCCTCGTCGGCCACGGTCGGGCGGAACTCGCCCGCCTTGCAGGCGGCCTCCAGGTCGTCGAGCGCACCGATCATGCGCTCCAGCTCCTCGTCGGTCAGCAGCCCCGCCCTGTGCAGCACGCGGGCGTGCGCCCTGGACGCCGCCAGGTCGTACGGCACCAGCCGCCAGTCGAAGTGCACACTCACCGAAAGCCGGGCCAGCGCGTCGGACGGACCGCTCTCGAAGCGTCCGCCCCACAGCCGCATCGGCTTGCCATCACTCACCGTCATCTCCTCCATTTCCCACGCGACCATAGTGCAACTCAGTCCTTCTTGGCGTCAGGGCAGGCCGTGATCCCGGCCGGGTCAACCACGTCGGTCCGCCACGCGCAGCAGCGCCTCCGCGACGGCCTGGCCGCCCGACGGGTCCCGGCTGATGACCAGGATCGTGTCGTCGCCCGCCACCGTGCCGAGGATCGACTCCCAGTCGGCGTGGTCGATGGCGGAGGCGAGGAACTGGGCGGCGCCCGGCGGGGTTCTGACGATGACCAGGTTGGCCGAGGCCTCGGCGGCGACCAGCAGTTCCTCGGCGATGCGGTGCAGCCGTGCCGCCGGGGTCTCGCCGCCGCCGCCGGTCCTGGTGAGGGGGATGCGGTCGCCGCCCTCGCCGGGCAGCGCGTACACCAGGGAGCCGTCGTCGGCGCGCAGCTTGAGCGCGCCGAGCTCGTCCAGGTCGCGGGAGAGGGTGGCCTGGGTGACCTCGACGCCGCTCTCGGCCAGCAGCTTGGCCAGCTCGGGCTGCGAGCGCACCGCCTTCCGCTGCAGCAGGTCGGTGATCCTCGCCTGCCGCGCGGCCTTGGTCATCGGGATGGTCATCCGCGCGTCACCAGCCAGTGGAGCAGGGCCTTCTGGGCGTGCAGCCGGTTCTCCGCCTGGTCCCACACGACGCTGCGCGGGCCGTCGAGGACGTCGGCGGTGATCTCCAGGCCGCGGTAGGCGGGCAGGCAGTGCAGGACGATCGCCTCGGGCGCGGCGTGCTCCAGCAGCTCGGCGTTCACCTGGTACGGCATGAGCGCGGCGACCCGCTCGTCCTTGCCGCTCTGTCCCATCGACACCCACGTGTCGGTGGTGACCACGTGCGCCCCTTGGACGGCGGCGGCCGGGTCGGTCAGCGCGACCACCGAGCCGCCGGTCCTGGCCGCGATGGCGGCGGCCTGGCCGAGGATCACGGCGTCGGGCTGGTAGCCGGCGGGGGCGGCGATCCGTACGTGCATGCCGGCCGTGGCGCCGCCCAGCAGGTAGGAGTGGGCCATGTTGTTGGCGCCGTCGCCCACGTACGTCAGGGTCTGCCCCGCGGCGCTGCCCAGCCGCTCACGGACGGTCTGCAGGTCGGCGAGGATCTGGCAGGGGTGGAAGTCGTCGGTGAGCGCGTTCACGACGGGCACCGACGAGGCGGCGGCCATCTCCTCGACGAGGTGCTGGCCGGTGGTGCGCCAGACGATGGCGGCCACCTGCCGGTCGAGCACGCGGGCGATGTCGGCGGCCGGTTCGCCCCTGCCCATCAGCACCGAGACGTTGTCCACGACGAGCGGCAGGCCGCCGAGCTCGCCGATGCCGGTGTGGAAGGAGACGCGGGTCCTGGCCGACGGCTTGTCGAACAGGACGGCGACACTGCGCGGCCCCTCGAACGGCCGGTAGCCGAGCCGGTCCTTCTTCATGGCGGCGGCCAGGTCGAGGACCTCCGCCTGCTCCTCGGGTGTCAGGTCGTCGTCGCGCAGGAAGTGTCTGGTCACGCCGCGGCCTCCGAGAGGATCGCGGGGAACGCCTCGACGAAGGCGTTGACCTCCTCGTGGGTGACCACCAGTGGGGGCGCGAGGCGTACGGCGTCCGGCTGGAGGGCATTGACCAGGAAGCCCGCCTCGGCGGCGGCCTGCTGGACCTGCGCCGAGCGCTCCTCCTTCAGGACGGCGGCCAGCCACAGGCCGCGCCCGCGCACACCCTTCAGCAGCGGGTGGCGGATCGCCTCCAGCCCGCCGCGCAGCCCGGCGGCCACCGACTTGACGTGGCCGAGGTCGAGGTTGTCCAGGACGGCCAGCGCCGCCGCGCACGAGACCGGGTTGCCGCCGAAGGTCGAGCCGTGGTCGCCCTTGTCGAACAGCCGGCCGGCCTCGCCGAACCCGACGCACGCGCCGATCGGCAGGCCGCCGCCCAGGCCCTTGGCCAGGGTCAGGATGTCGGGCGTGACGCCGTCGGCCTGGTGGGCGAACCAGTGGCCGGTACGGCCGATCGCCGACTGGATCTCGTCGGCGACCAGCAGCGCGCCGGTCGCGTCGCAGATCTGGCGGGCGGCCTCGAAGTAGCCGTCGGGCGGCGGGACCACGCCGGCCTCGCCCTGCGTCGGCTCCAGGAACACCGCGATGCAGTCGCCGGTCACGGCCTCCTTGAGCGCGTCGGCGTCGCCGTACGGGACGAAGCGCACGTCCACCGGGAACGGGCCGAACTGGTCGCGGATGGCCTTCTTGCCGGTCAGCGACAGGGCGCCGATGGTACGGCCGTGGAAGCCGTTCTCGGCGGCGACGAAGTAGGAGCGGCCCTCGCGCTTGCCGTACTTGACGGCGAGCTTGTAGGCGGCCTCGTTGGCCTCGGTGCCGGAGTTGGCGAAGAAGATCCTGGCGGGGGCGTCGAGCAGGCCGAGCAGCCGCTCGGCGAGCAGCACCTCGGGCTCGTGCAGGAACAGGTTGCTGGTGTGGGCGAGCGTGGCGACCTGCTTGGAGACCGCCTCGACCAGGGCGGGGTGGGCGTGGCCGAGCGAGCTGACCGCGATGCCGCCGATGAAGTCGAGGTACTCCCTGCCGTCCACGTCCCACACGCGGGTGCCCTCGCCGCGGGCCAGGGCGATCGGGGGAACGCCGTAATTGGGCATGAACGCCTGCTCGAACCGCTTGTGGAGGCTCATCAGGGCATCACCATGGTTCCGATTCCTTCGTTGGTGAAGATTTCCAGCAGCATCGAGTGGGGCACCCGGCCGTCGAGGACGTGCGCCTGCGGCACTCCCCCGCGTACGGCCGTCAGGCACGCCTCCATCTTGGGCACCATGCCGCTGGACAGGGCGGGCAGCAGCTTCTCCAGCTCGCCGGCGTCGAGCTGGTCGATCACGTCGGTGTCGTCGGGCCAGTTGGCGTACAGGCCCTCGACGTCGGTGAGCACGATCAGCTTCTCGGCCTGCAGGGCCACGGCCAGCGCGGCGGCCCCGGTGTCCGCATTTACATTGTAGATTTCTCCGTTTTCGCCGGTGGCGACGCTGGAGACGACCGGGATGCGGCCGTCGTCGATCAGCGCGCGCACGGCTCCGGGATCGACCTTGACGATCTCGCCCACCTGGCCGATGTCCACGGGCTCGCCGTCGACGATCGCGGGTTTGCGCTCGGCGGTGAACAGGCGGGCGTCCTCGCCGGACATGCCGACGGCGAACGGGCCGTGCCGGTTGACCAGGCCGACGATCTCGCGGCCCACCTGGCCGACCAGGACCATCCTGACGACCTGCATGGCCTCGGGCGTGGTGACCCGCAGGCCGGCGGTGAAGGTGGACTCGATGCCGAGCCGGTCGAGGGCGCTGCTGATCTGCGGGCCGCCGCCGTGCACGACCACCGGGCGCAGGCCGGCGTGGTGCAGGAACACGACGTCCTCGGCGAAGCCCTCCTTGAGCGCCTCGTCGGTCATGGCGTTGCCGCCGTACTTGATGACGACGGTCGCGCCGTGGAAGCGGGTCAGCCAGGGCAGGGCCTCGATCAGCGCCTCGGCCTTGGTCGCGGCGGTGACGGCCCTCACGAGGAGTACGCCGAGTTCTCGTGGACGTACTCGGCGGTCAGGTCGGTGGTGTGGATCGTGGCGCTGTGGCGGCCGGCCGACAGGTCGATGGTGATCGTCACGTCCCTGGGGCGCATGTCCACCTTGGAACGGTCGTCGCCGACGGCGCCGTCGCGGCAGATCCAGATGCCGTTGATGGCGACGTTGACGCGGTCGGGCTCGAAGACGGCCTTCGTCGTGCCGACGGCGGCCAGGACGCGGCCCCAGTTGGGGTCCTCGCCGTGGATGGCGCACTTGAGCAGGTTGGAACGGGCGACGGTGCGGCCGACCTCGACGGCGTCGTCCTCGGAGGCGGCGCCGACGACCTCGACGGCGATGGCCTTGGAGGCGCCCTCGGCGTCCACGAGGAGCTGCCTGGCCAGGTCGGCGCAGACCTCCTGCACCTTCTGCCCGAACTCCGCCAGGTCGGGCCTGACCCCGGCGGCACCGCTGGCCAGCAGCAGCACGGTGTCGTTGGTGGACATGCAGCCGTCGGAGTCGAGCCGGTCGAACGTCCTGGCCGTGGCGGCGCGCAGGACCGTGTCCAGCTCCTCGCTGGTCAGGTCGGCGTCGGTGGTGATCACGCAGAGCATGGTGGCCAGGGCGGGGGCGAGCATGCCGGCGCCCTTGGCCATGCCGCCGACCATGTAGCCGTCGGCCCGCTTGAAGGAGATCTTGGAGACGGTGTCGGTGGTGCGGATGGCGTCGGCCGCGGCCAGGCCGCCGTCGCGGCTGAGCTGGCCCGCTGCGGTCTGTACGCCGGTCAGCAGGGCCTCCATCGGCAGCCGCTCGCCGATCAGGCCGGTGGAGCAGACCGCGATCTCGCCCGCGCTGTCGTCGAGGACCTCGGCGACCTTCTCGGCGGTGGCGTGGGTGTCCTGGAAGCCCTCGGGGCCGGTGCAGGCGTTGGCGCCGCCGGAGTTGAGCACCACCGCGCGCAGCCGTCCGCCCGACAGGACCTGCTGCGACCACAACACGGGGGCGGCCTTGACGCGGTTGGCGGTGAAGACGCCCGCGGCGGCGCGGCTGGGCCCGTCGTTGACGACGAGGGCCAGGTCGCGCGCGTCGCCGGACTTGATGCCCGCGGCGATGCCGGCGGCCCGGAAGCCCAAGGGGGCGGTGACACTCATGGTGCAACTCCTGTCAGGGGAAGGCCGAGCTCTTCCGGCAGGCCGAGGGCGAGGTTGACGCTCTGGATCGCGCCTCCGGCCGTGCCCTTGGTGAGGTTGTCGATGGCGATGACGGCGACCACGCGGCCCGCGCGCTCGTCGAGCGTCACCTGAAGGGCGGCGGTGTTGGCGCCGTACGTCATGGAGGTGGCCGGCCAGACGCCCTCGGGCAGCAGCCGGACGAACGGCTCGGCCTTCAGCGCGACCTCGTAGGCGGTGCGCAGCGACTCGCGGGTGAGGCCGGGGGCGGCGGGGGCGGTGCAGGTGGCCAGGATGCCGCGGCTCATGGGGGCCAGGGTGGGGGTGAAGGAGACGCGTACGGGGGCGCCGGCGACGGCGGACAGGCCCTGCTCCATCTCGGGGGTGTGGCGGTGGACGCCGCCCACGCCGTACGCGCTGACCGAGCCCATCACCTCGCTGCCGAGCAGGTGGGTCTTGGCCGACCTGCCCGCGCCGCTGGTGCCGCTGGCGGCCACCACGACGACGTCGGGCGCGGCCAGGCCCGCGGCGAAGGCGGGCGACAGGGCCAGCAGGACCGAGGTCGGGTAGCAGCCGGGTACGGCGATGCGCCGGGCCGTCTTCAGCACCTCGCGCTGGCCGGGCAGCTCGGGCAGGCCGTAGGGCCAGGTGCCGGCGTGGTCGCCGCCGTAGAACTCCTGCCAGGCGGCGGGGTCGGCGAGCCGGTGGTCGGCGCCGCAGTCGACCACGATGGTGTCCTCGCCGAGCTGGGCGGCGACGGCGGCCGAGTGGCCGTGCGGCAACGCGAGGAAGACCACGTCGTGCCCGGCGAGCACGCCGGGGGTGGTCTCCTCCACGACGCGGTCGGCGAGTTGCGGCAGGTGGGGCTGGTGGGCGCCGAGCCGGCTGCCCGCGCTGGAGGCGGCGGTGAGCGCGCCGATCTCGAACTCGGGATGGCCGAGCAGGAGGCGGAGCAGCTCACCTCCGGCGTAGCCGCTGGCTCCCGCGATCGCTGCCCTCATTCGACCCTCCTGCATATTTATGCACCCTATCTCATGACTTTACTTGTGAAGATGATGCACTCAAGAGGATGATTATGCAAGCTGAGACGGCCCGCGCCGCCGAAGGGGCCATATCCCAGTGCCTTCCAGGCCAGCCCCAAGTGGCGGGCGGGATGCTGGCGGGCATGAGCGACTTCCTGCCCGATCTCACGTTCGTCACCCCCGCGCGCGGGCGCGGCCCCGGGCCGTTCGGGCGTGCCGTCCTCGTCCTGCTCTGGGTGGGGATGTGCGTGTTGCCGGCCGTGCTCGCGGTGCCGGACCTGCGGCTGGCCACCGGCCGTACGGGCACGCCGGGGACGCTGACCGTGCTCTCCTGCGCCGACCTCGGCCACGGCCGTTACGACTGCAAGGGACGTTTCACCCCCGACTCCGGCGGCCCGGCCGTCGCGGTGGACGCCTCCCCCGACTCCGAGGCGGGCGACGTGCTGCGGGCGCGGCTCACACCCGAGGGCGACCGGGCGGCGCCGGACGGGACCAAGGGCGTGCTGGCCGCGCTGGCGCTGCCCGCGGTGGGCCTGGGCGGGATCGGGTTCCTGCCCTACGTGCTGCTGTACTGGTCCGGGGCACGGCGGCGGGCCAGGCGGACCGCCGTCGCGGCAGGCTGCGTGATCACCGCCGCCGGGGCGCTGCTGACGGTCGTGGGGATGGTCGCGGCCTACTCGTGAGGACGTCGCCATGGACCGGTGACGGCGAAGACGTGGCCGGGGGACTGGACGCAGGCGTACAGGGTCGAGCCGCCGGCGTCGAAGGTGGGGCCGGTGAACTCGCTCTCGTTCAGCTCGTTGCGGGCCAGGGGGTAGGGCGTGCCCCGCCTGGTGACGCCGACCAGGTGGCTGACGCCCTCGCCGTCCTCGGCCAGGATCACGCCGCCGTACGGGGAGACGGTGATGTTGTCGGGGCCGTCGAAGGCGGTGTCCTGGGCGGGGTCGGGGTTGAGGCCGAAGACGGTCTTGAGCGTGACCGTCCGCGCGTGGGGGTCGTAGAACCACACCTGGCCGTCGTGCTCGTTGAGGCTGCCGTCGGCGGCGCGGGCGTAACTGGCCACGAAGTACGCGCCGCCGTCGCCCCAGTAGGCGCCCTCCAGCTTGCGTGAGCGGGTCACCTGGCCCTCGGCGAACTGGGAACGCACCGAGACCGTACGGGCGTCGCGGTCGGGGACGTCCACCCAGCGCACCCCGTACCGGGTGCCGGGGGCGGTGGCCTGCGACAGGTCGGCGATCTGGCGGGAGCCGTCGTAGCAGCTCATCGCCTGGAAGCGGCCCGCCGTGTCGCCGCCGGGCGCGGTGGCAAGGGCCCGCAGCGCGCCCTTGCCGCCGCGGAACCCGGACGGCGGGGTCCAGCGGAAGTACAGGCCGTGCGGGGTGTTGGCGTCCTCGGTCAGGTAGATCGCGGAGGTACGGGGGTCCACGGCGACGGCCTCGTGGGAGTAGCGGCCCAGGAACTTCAGGGGGACCGGGTCCTGGTTGGCGCGCTGGTCGAAGGCGTCCACCTCGAAGACGTACCCGTGGTCGCGCTGGAAGGCGCCGCCGGCGCGCTGCTCGGTCTCCTCGCAGGTCAGCCAGGTGTTCCAGGGGGTTCGGCCGCCGGCGCAGTTGTTGTGGGTGCCGGCCAGGCTGACGTACTCCCTGAGGCGTGCGCCCCGGCGGCTCACCTCGATGGTGGTGGTGCCGCCGCCCGCGCCGGGGTCGTAGGTGAGGCCGGGCAGGGCGGGCACCCGGTACGGCTCGCTCCCGCCGATCTCGTGGTTGCAGACCAGGGCCGTGCCGTTCCGGCCGGTGAAGCAGGCCATGCCGTCGGGGTCGCTGGGGGTGGGCTCGCCGCTGTCCAGGAGGGTGCGGCCGCTCTCGGCGACGAGGGTGTAGGAGAACCCGGCGGGCAGGGCCAGCAGGCCGGCGGGGTCGGGGACGAGCGGGCCGTAGCCGGCCTCGCCGCGGGTGGCGGCGCGGGCGGGGCCGGGGCCGGCGATGGCCTCCACGCTGCCCGCCAGGGCCAGGCCCAGGCCGCCGGCCGTGCTTCGGTGGAGGAACGTGCGACGGGACAGCGGTGCTGACACGAGGGTTCGCCTTCTCTGTGCGGGGCTGGGGGGCACTTCTCATGTCTCGCACAGATGCGGGGGTGAATCCACGGTTTACGCATTTCGGCTATTTCGGTTATTTCCCCTTCGTACGGCAGTGCAGGAACGGCGGGGGTGAAGGTCCCTTTGAGAGGAAGGGCGCGCGGGCGGCGGGGTGGCGGGCCCTTTGAGGAGGGTCTTCGCGGCCCGCCGCCCGGCGGTTGGTGGAGGGGTACGTCAGCGGAGGAAGGCGGCGGGGACGCCGGCGTCCACGGGGATGTGCAGGCCCGTGGTGTGGGTGAGGTCGGCGCCGGTGAGGGCGTAGACGGCGGCGGCCACGTGGTCGGGCAGCACCTCGCGCTTGAGCAGGGTGCGCTGGGCGTAGAACTCGCCCAGGCGCTCCTCCTCCACCCCGTACACCGCCGCGCGGTTGGCGCCCCAGCCGGAGGCGAAGATGCCGGAGCCGCGTACCACGCCGTCGGGGTTCACGCCGTTGACGCGGATGCCGTGCTCGCCCAGTTCGGCGGCCAGGAGGCGGACCTGGTGGGCCTGGTCGGCCTTGGCCGCCCCGTACGCGAGGTTGTTCGGCCCGGCGAAGACGGCGTTCTTGGAGGAGATGTAGACGATGTCCCCGCCCATCCCCTGCTCGACGAGAACGCGCGCGCACTCCCGGGAGACCAGGAACGAGCCCCGCGCCATCACGTCGTGCTGGAGGTCCCAGTCGTCCAGGGTGGTCTCCAGCAGGGAACGCGACAACGACAGGCCGGCGTTGTTCACCACCAGGTCCACGCCCCCGAAGGCGAGTACGGCCGCCCGTACGGCCCCCACGACCCCCTCCTCGGACGTGACGTCCACCCGTACGGCCACGGCCACGTCGGACGTCCGGTACGCCCCGGCGCCGATCTCGGCGGCGACCTTCTCGGCGGCGGCCAGGTCGCGGTCGGCGAGCACCACGCACGCGCCCTCGGCCGCCAGCCGCCGCGCGGTCGCCGCGCCGATGCCCGACCCGGCCCCGGTGACCAGCGCCACCCGGCCGGCCAGCGGCTTCGGCCGCGGCATACGCCGCAGCTTGGCCTCCTCCAGCTCCCAGTACTCGATGCGGAACTTCTCCGACTCCGGGATCGGCTCGTAGGCCGAGACGGACTCGGCGCCGCGCATGACGTTGATCGCGTTGACGTAGAACTCGCCGGCCACGCGGGCGGTCTGCTTGTCCTTGCCGAAGGAGAACATGCCGACGCCGGGCACCAGCACGATCGCCGGGTCCGCGCCGCGCATCGGCGGCGAGTCCGGGGCGGCGTGGCGCTCGTAGTAGGCGGTGTAGTCGGCGCGGTAGGCGGCGTGCAGCTCGCGCAGCCGCTCGACGGCCCGGTCCAGGGGCGCGTCCGGCGGCAGGTCCAGGACCAGCGGGGCGACCTTGGTCCGCAGGAAGTGGTCGGGGCAGGACGTGCCGAGCGCGGCCAGGCGCGGGTGCTCGGCCCGCGACAGGAAGTCCAGCACCTCCGGGGTGTCGGTGTAGTGGCCGACCTGCCGGACGTCGGAGGAGGCCAGCCCGCGTACGACGGGGAGCAGCGCGGCGGCGCGCTCGTGCCGTACGGCCTCGGGCAGCGGCGCGGAGAGCACCGGCCCGAACGGGTCGGGGCGGCCATGGGCGGCCAGGTACTCCTCGGCGGTACGGATGATCTCCAGGGAACGGGCCTCGCACTCCTGCGAGGTGGCGCCCCAGGCGGTGATGCCGTGGCCGCCGAGCACGCACCCGATGGCCTGCGGGTTGGCCTCCTTGACGGCGGCGATGTCCAGGCCGAGCTGGAAGCCGGGCCGCCGCCAGGGCACCCACACCACGCGGTCGCCGAAGACGCGCCGGGTCAGCTCCTCGCCGTCGCGGGCGGTGGCCAGGGCGATCCCGGCGTCGGGGTGCAGGTGGTCCACGTGCGCGGCCTCGACCAGGCCGTGCATGGCGGTGTCGATCGAGGGGGCCGCGCCGCCCCGGCCGTGCAGGCAGTAGTCGAAGGCGGCGACCATCTCGTCCTCGCGCTCGACGCCGGGGTAGACGCCGGCGAGGGCGCGCAGGCGGTCCAGGCGCAGGACGGCCAGGCCGTCCTCCTTGAGCGTGCCGAGGTCGCCGCCCGAGCCCTTGACCCAGAGCAGCTCGACGTCCCGGCCGGTCACCGGGTCGGGGGCGTGGCCCTTGGCCGAGGTGTTGCCGCCGGCGTAGTTGGTGTTGCGCGGGTCGGCGCCCAGGCGGTGGGAGCGGTCCAGAAGTTCGTCGATGACGTGGTCCATGGTGGTCAGGCCCCCCAGCCGGCCTGCGTGCCGCCGACGCGCTCGGCAGCGATTTTCTCGAAATATCCGGACTTGGCGTACGCGGCCATCGGGTCGGGCGCGAGGCCCGCCTCCTCGCGCATCTCGGCGAGCAGCGGCCGCACGTCGGTGTTGTAGGCGTCCATGAGCACGGCGTTCGCGCCCAGTACGTCTCCCCCGGCCTGGGCCGCGGCCAGCGCGTCCCGGTCCACCAGCAGCGCCTTGGCCGTGGCCTCCTGGACGTTCATGACCGAGCGGATCTGGCCGGGGATCTTCGGCTCGATGTTGTGGCACTGGTCGAGCATGAACGCGACGCCCGCCTCCAGCCCGCCGCCGCGCGCGACCTCGTACATGATGCGGAAGAGCTGGAACGGGTCGGCCGCCCCGACCATGAGGTCGTCGTCGGCGTAGAAGCGGGAGTTGAAGTCGAAGCCGCCGAGCTTCCCCTCGCGCAGCAGGAACGCCACGATGAACTCGATGTTGACGCCCGGCGCGTGGTGGCCGGTGTCCACGACGACCTGCGCCTTGGGGCCGAGCCTGAGGCAGTGGGCGTACGCGGTGCCCCAGTCGGGCACGTCGGTGGTGTAGAAGGCGGGCTCGAACAGTTTGTACTCCAGCAGGAAACGCTGGTCGGCGCCGAGGCGGTCGTACACGGCGGACAGGGCCTCGGCCAGGCGGTCCTGGCGGGCGCGGATGTCGTCCTGGCCGGGGTAGTTGGTGCCGTCGGAGAACCAGAGCTTGAGCGTGCCGGAGCCGGTGGCGTCCATGATGTCGACGCATTCCAGCAGGTGGTCCAGGGCCTTGCGGCGGACGGCCGGGTCGGGGTTGGTGACGCTGCCGAGCATGTAGTCGTCGTCCTGGAAGACGTTGGAGTTGATCGCCCCGATGCCGACGCCCAGGTCGCGGGCGTGGGCGGCCAGGTCGCCGTAGTCGGCCACCTTGTCCCACGGGATGTGCAGGGCGACCGTGGGGGCGGCGCCGGTATGGGCGTGCACCTGGGCGGCGTCGGCCAGCTTCTCGTACGGGTCGCGCGGCACTCCCCGCTGCGCGAACACCTTGAACCGGGTGCCGCTGTTGCCGTACGCCCAGGACGGCGTCTCGATGTGCAGCGCGCGCAGGGCGGCCTTGATGTCAGTGGTCATGACTTCCCGATCAGTCCAGGTGGAACACTTCGTCCAGCGGGCGCATGCCCTCGTCGGGGCGTCCGTCGAGGTCTTCGAAGAAGGGCGCCATCTCGGCCTGCCAGCGGGCGTTGACCTCGGTCGCGGCCATCGCCCGCTTCGCCGCCTCGAAGTCGGCGGTCTCCAGGTAGCCCACGAGCAGGCCGTCGTCCCGGAGGAAGAGGGAGTAGTTGTGCCAGCCGGCGCGGCGCAGCGCGTCGAGCATGTCCGGCCACACCGCCCGGTGGCGCTCGCGGTACTCCGCCAGCCGCTCCGGACGGACCTTGAGCAGAAAGCAGACACGTCGCACAGGCGCTCTCCTTCAAAACGTTTTAATGCGCTGCCGAGGAACCTACGATCAGCGCCGACCGCTGTCAATGCGTGACGTACGGCACGTAGCCGAACCGGCGCTGGCCATCCGATCGTTAGTACGTTTTAATGAGGCGCCATGGCCATGGTCAGCATCAAGGACGTCGCCGCCCGCGCCGGCGTCTCCCCCGGCACGGTCTCCAACGTCCTGAACCGGCCCGCGAAGGTCGCCCCCGACACCCGGGAACGGGTGGAGGCGGCGATCCGGGAGCTCGGGTTCGTCAGGCACGGCTCGGCCTCGACCCTGCGCGCCGGGCACAGCAGGACGATCGGCCTGAGCGTCATCGACATCGGCAACCCGTTCTTCACCGAGGTCGCAGCCGGCGTCGAGGACGTCGCCAGCGAGCTGGGCTACGCGGTGATCCTCGGCAACTCGGCGGGCTCCACGGACAAGGAGGAGCGCAACCTGCGGGTGCTGGCCGAGCACCGGGTGCGCGGCGTGCTGATCACGCCGTCCGACGAGGACCCGGCCCGCCTGGAACGGCTGCGCGAGCGCGGCATCAGCGTCGTGCTGGTCGACCACCCGGCCCACCGGCCCGACCAGTGCGCGGTCGCGGTGGACGACGTCGCCGGCGGGCGGGCCGCGATGGCCCACCTGCTGGCCGGGGGCGCGCGCGAGGTCGCGTACGTGACCGGGCCGCTGACCATCCGGCAGTGCGCCGAGCGGCGGCAGGGGGCGGCCGAGGCGCTCGCGGCGGCCGGGCTCGACCCGGCCGCGCTGCGGGTGGCCGAGACGGCCACGATGACGGCCCGCGCGGGCGAGCAGGCCGCGGCCGACCTGATGGCCCGGGGCCTGCCCGAGGCCGTGTTCTGCGCCAACGACCTGCTCGCGCTGGGCGTGCTGCGGGCGCTGCTGCGCGCCGGGGTGCGGGTGCCCGGCGACGTGGCGCTGATGGGCTACGACGACATCGACTTCGCCGCCGCCTCCGCCGTGTCGCTCAGCTCGATGCGGCAGCCGACGTACCAGCTCGGCCGCATCGCCACCGAGCTGCTGCTGGACGAGTGCGACAACCCAGACACACATCCGCATCAACACATCATGTTCCAGCCCGAACTGGTCGTGAGGGAGTCCACCCAGTGAGCCGATTCGCCGCCGTGGACCTGGGCGCCTCCAGCGGGCGCGTGCTGGTCGCCGACCTGTCGGAGGGCCTGGCCACGACCGAGGTCCACCGCTTCCCCAACGGGCCGGTCCGCCTGGCCGGCCGCCTCCACTGGGACATCCTGGGCCTCTACCGCGAGATCCTCACCGGCCTGCGCGCGGCCGGTCCGGTCACCTCGATCGGGGTCGACTCGTGGGCCGTCGACTACGGGCTGCTCGACGAGACCGGCGCGCTGCTGGGCAACCCGGTGCACTACCGCGACGACCGTACGCGCGGGGTGGCCGAGCAGGTCGCCGCCACGGTCGGGGCCGAGGCGCTGTACGAGGTGTCCGGGCTGCAGGTGCTCCCGTTCAACACGGTCTACCAGCTCCTGGCCGACCGGCTGGACGACGCCGCGACGATGTTGCTCGTCCCCGACCTGATCGCCTACTGGCTGACCGGCGAGATCGGCGCGGAGGTGACCAACGCCTCGACCACGGGCCTGCTCGACGTGCGCACGCGGTCCTGGGCGGTCCCGCTGATCGACCGGCTGGGCCTGCCCGCGGGGCTCTTCCCCCGGCTGCGGCAGCCCGGCGAGGCGATCGGCGGGCTGCGCCGCGACGTCGCCGGGGAGATCGGCTTCTCGGCGCCGGTACGGGCGGTGGCCTCGCACGACACCGCCTCCGCCGTGGCCGCCGTACCCGCCGCCGGATCGGCCTTCGCCTACATCTCGTGCGGCACCTGGTCGCTGGCCGGGGTGGAGCTGCCCGCCCCCGTGCTCACCGAGGCGGGCCGGGCCGCCAACTTCACCAACGAGGCCGGGATCGACGGCACCGTGCGCTACCTGCGCAACGTGATGGGGTTGTGGTTGTTGCAGGAGTGCCTGCGGGCCTGGCCCGGCTCCTCGCTCGGCGACCTGCTGGCGGCGGCGGCCCGGGAGCGGCCCTTCGCCGCCGTGGTCGATCCCGACGTGCCGGCGTTCCTGCCGCCGGGCGACATGCCCGCGCGCATCGCCGCCGAGTGCCGGCGTACCGGGCAGCGGCCGCCGTCCACTCCGGCGGGCTTCGTACGGTGCGTGCTGGAGAGCCTGGCGCTGGGGCACCGGCGGGCGGTGCGGCAGGCCATGGAGCTGTCGGGGCGCGAAGTGGAGGTCGTGCACCTGGTGGGCGGCGGGTCGCGCAACGAGCTGCTGTGCCGGTTCACGGCCGACGCGTGCGGCCTGCCGGTCGTGGCCGGGCCGGCCGAGGCGACCGCGCTCGGCAACGTCCTGACGCAGGCGCGGGCGGCCGGGCTGGTCGCCGACCTCGGCGCGATGCGCGACCTGGTCGCCTCCACACAGGAGCTGCGCCGGTACGAGCCGTCCGGTGACACCGCCGCCTGGGCGGAGGCCGCCGCCCGCCTCACCTGATCCCGGCCTGTCCCCAAAATGCGCCTTTGACCTGGGACTTCGGTTTTCCTGCCGCTCGCCAGGGGCAGGACCGAGACCAGGGGCACGGGCGCCGGGGGGAACGATGCCGAGCAAGGAGCAGGTGCTGCGGCTGCTGTCGCAGGGGCTGGACTACGCCGAGATCGCCAGGCTGCTGGGCGTGCCGCCGGGGCGCGCGTACCTGATCGCGACGGGCGTGCCGGCCGACGGGAGCGACGCCGTCGCGCGCCGCCGGGGACGGCCGGGCCTGCTGGCCGGGCGCACGCAGCAACTGGTCAACCCGCGCGAGGTCGGGCCGGTCGAGCGCGGCGACGTGCACGCCTGGATGCGCGAGCGGGCCTGGCGCGACCGGCGCATGCGCCAGGCGGGGGCGTGAGCGGCATGGAGTTCTCCTGGCCGCTGCTGCGGCAGCTCACGGGCAAGGACAGGCTCGGGCGGGCCGCCGCGGCGAAGTCCCCCCGTACGGGCTCCCGACCGGCCCGTACGGCCGCCGCCGACCGGGTGGTCAAGTCGGTGTGCCCGTACTGCGCGGTGGGCTGCGCCCAGAACGTCTACGTCCGGGACGAGAAGGTCGTGCAGATCGAGGGCGACCCCGACTCCCCGATCAGCAGGGGCCGGCTGTGCCCGAAGGGGGCCTCCAGCCTCCAGCTCACCACCGGCTCCGGCCGGCTGCGCAAGGTGCTCTACCGCCCGCCGCACGCCGCCGACTGGCAGGAGCTCGACCTGGACGCCGCCATGGAGATGGTGGCCGACCGGATCATCGAGACCCGGCGGGCGACCTGGGAGTGGGAGAACGCCGGCCGCCGGGTGGCCCGCACGATGGGCGTGGCCAGCCTGGGCGGCGCGACGCTGGACAACGAGGAGAACTACCTCATCAAGAAGCTGTTCACGGCGCTCGGCGTGGTGCAGATCGAGAACCAGGCGCGGGTGTGCCACAGCTCGACCGTGGTGGGTCTCGGCACGTCGTTCGGGCGCGGCGGGGCCACGACGTTCCTCCAGGATCTGCAGCACTCCGACTGCGTGCTGATCCAGGGGTCGAACTTCGCCGAGGCGCATCCGGTCGGGTTCCAGTGGGTGATGGAGGCCAAGGCGCGCGGCGCGGTGGTCATCCACGTGGACCCGCGGTTCACCCGTACGAGCGCGCTGGCCGACCTGCACGTGCCGATCAGGGTGGGCTCGGACGTCGCCTTCCTCGGCGCGATCGTCAACCACGTGCTGGAGAACGAGCTGTTCTTCCGCGACTACGTCCTGCACTACACCAACGCCTCGACCATCCTGCGCGAGGACTACCGCGACGCCGAGGACCTCGACGGCCTGTTCTCCGGCTTCGACCCCGAGACCCGCGACTACGACGACGACACCTGGCAGTACGAGGGCATGCGCACGGTCGCGGCCTCCGGCGAGCGGGACGAGCACTACGACCGCCCGGCGGGCACCATGCCGCCCGGCCGCGCCGAGGTGCAGGGCGGCACCGGCGTCCCGCTGCACGGCGAGCCGGTACGTGACGAGACGCTGCGGCACCCGCGCTGCGTGCTGCAGGTCCTGCGCCGCCACTTCGCCCGCTACACGCCGGAGATGGTGCAGCGGGTGTGCGGGGTGCCGCCGGAGCTGTTCGCCCAGGTGTGCCGCCACCTGACGGAGAACTCCGGCCCGGACAGGACCGCCGAGTTCGTCTACGCGGTGGGCTGGACCCAGCACAGCGACGGCGCGCAGTTCATCCGTACGGCCAGCATCCTGCAACTCCTGCTCGGCAACATCGGCCGGCCCGGCGGCGGCATCCAGGCGCTGCGCGGGCACGCCAGCATCCAGGGTTCCAGCGACATCCCGACGCTGTTCAACCTGCTGCCCGGCTACATCCCGATGCCGCACGCGCACGAGCACGAGCGCATGCGCGACTTCCTGCGCGCCGACTCGCCGTGCCGCGGCTTCTGGGCGAACATGCCCGCCTACCTGGTGAGCCTGCTCAAGGCGTGGTGGGGGCCGTCCGCGACGCGCGACAACGACTTCCACTTCGACTACCTGCCCCGCCTGACCGGCTCCCACAGCACGTACGACACGGTGCTGGCGCAGCTCGACGGCACGTGCAAGGGCTACCTGCTGCTCGGCGAGAACCCGGCCGTGGGGTCGGCCAACGCCCGGATGCAGCGCCTCGGCATGGCCGAGCTCGACTGGCTGGTGGTGCGCGACCTCAACCTGATCGAGAGCGCCACCTGGTGGAAGGACGGCCCGGAGATCGAGACCGGCGAGCTGACCACCTCCGAGATCGGCACCGAGGTGTTCTTCTTCCCCGCCGCGGCCCACACCGAGAAGAGCGGCAGCTTCACCAACACCAACCGCTGGCTGCAGTGGCACCACCGGGCCGTCGAGCCGGAGGGCGACGCGCGCAGCGACCTGTGGTTCATGTACCACCTCGGCCGGATCATCCGGCGGAAACTGGCCGGTTCCGGCGACCCGATGGACCGGCCCCTGCTCGACCTCACGTGGGACTACCCGGTCGAGGGCGAGAGCGCCGAGCCGGTCGCCGAGGCGGTGCTCGCCGAGATCAACGGCTGGGACGCCGAGGGCCGGCCGCTCGACGCCTACAGCCAGCTCAAGGACGACGGCTCGACGGTGTGCGGCTGCTGGATCTACTGCGGCGTGTACGCCGGCGGCGTCAACCGGGCCGCCCGCCGAAAGCCGGCCGCCGAGCAGGACTGGGTCGCCGCCGAGTGGGCCTGGGCCTGGCCCGCCAACCGGCGGGTGCTCTACAACCGGGCCTCGGCCGCGCCCGACGGACGTCCGTGGAGCGAGCGCAAGAGGCTCGTCTGGTGGGACGAGTCCGCCGGCCGGTGGACCGGCCACGACGTGCCGGACTTCGAGGAGGACAAGCCGCCGTCCTACCGTCCCGAGCCGGGGGCGCAGGGGCCGGCGGCGTTGTCGGGGATCGATCCGTTCATCATGCAGTCCGACGGCAAGGGCTGGCTGTTCGCCCCCTCCGGGGTGGTGGACGGCCCGCTGCCCAGCCATTTCGAGCCGCAGGACTCCCCCGTGGCCAACCCGCTGTACGGACACCAGCGCAATCCCGCCCGCAAGCTCTACCGGCACGAGGACAACCGGTACCAGCCGAGCGGCGAGGAGCCGGGCGCCTCGGTCTACCCGTACGTGGTGACCACCTATCGGCTGACCGAGCACTTCACGGCGGGCGGCATGAGCAGGCACACGCCGTACCTGGCCGAGTTGCAGCCGGAGATGTTCTGCGAGGTCTCGCCGGAGCTGGCCGCCGAGCGCGGGCTCGTGCACGGCGAGTGGGCCACGGTCATCACCGCGCGCAGCGCCATCGAGGCGCGGGTGCTGGTCACCGACCGGATCGCGCCGCTGCACCTGAACGGCAGGGTCATCCACCAGATCGGGTTGCCGTTCCACTTCGGGCCCAACGGGCTGGCCAGGGGCGACGCGGCCAACGAGCTGGTCTCGATCTCGCTCGACCCCAACTCCCACATCCAGGAGGTCAAGGCCCTGTCGGCCGACATCCGCCCCGGGCGCCGGCCGCGCGGCCCGGCCCTGCCGGAGCTGGTGCTGAGCTATCGGCGGCGGGCGGGCGTGACCGAGCACACCGGAACGGAGGTGTGAGCCGTGGCCTTCGACCTCGATCAGGCGCCGCTCGACGCCGGGTACGCCGACCCGCCCCCGCGCATGGGCTTCTTCACCGACACCAGCATCTGCATCGGGTGCAAGGCGTGCGAGGTGGCCTGCAAGGAGTGGAACGCCGTGCCGGAGGACGGGCTGTCCTTCACCGGCATGTCCTACGACAACTCCGTCGGGCTCGGCGCCGACACCTGGCGGCACGTCGCGTTCGTCGAGCAGCGCAAGCCGCTGGGCCACCAGGAGACCGGCGCCCGTGACCTGGACTTCCGCTGGCTGATGGCCTCCGACGTGTGCAAGCACTGCACGCACGCGGCCTGCCTCGACGTCTGCCCGACCGGCTCGCTGTTCCGCACCGAATACGGCACGGTCGTCGTCCAGGAGGACATCTGCAACGGCTGCGGCTACTGCGTGCCCGCCTGCCCCTTCGGGGTGATCGGCCGGCGCGAGGCGAGCGGCACGGCGGCCAAGTGCACGATGTGCTACGACCGGCTGGAGGTCGGCCAGGAGCCGGCCTGCGCCAAGACGTGCCCGACGGACTCCATCCAGTTCGGCGAGCTGGACGAGCTGCGCGAGCGCGCCGCCCGCCGCCTGGAGCAGGTGCACGCGGCGGGCACGTCCTCGGCCCGCCTGTACGGCCACGACCCCGCCGACGGCGTGGGCGGCACCGGCGCGCTCTTCCTGCTGCTGGACGAGCCGCAGGTCTACGGCCTGCCGCCCGACCCCGTGGTGACGACGGCGGACCTGCCGTCGATGTGGCGGCACGCGGGCGCGGCGGCGCTGGCCCTGCTGGCCGGGATCGCCGTGGCGGCCTGGAGGAGGGGCAGATGAGCAGCCAGACCGACGTTCGCCTGGACGACGCGCCCGACCTGCGCACCGAGCGCGAGGCGACGCCGGGCTCGGCGGGCCGCGGCAGCCGTTCCCTGCGGCCGGGCGAGCGGGACGCCGGCTCCTACTACGGCCTGCCGGTCCTGAACCGGACACCCTGGAGCGACCACGACATCGCCGGCTACCTGTTCCTCGGCGGCCTGGCCGGCGCCTCCTCCACGCTGGCCGCCGCCGCCGAGCTGACCGGACGCCCGGCGCTGGCCCGGGCCGCCAAGGTCGCCGCCCTGGGCGCGGTCGGCGGCTCGTTGTACGCGCTGATCCACGACCTGGGCAAGCCGTCGCGTTTCCTGAACATGTTGCGCGTGTTCAAGGTGACCTCGCCGATGAGCGTCGGCACCTGGATCCTGACCGCGTACGGGCCGCAGGCCGCGACGGCGGCGGCCACCGAGCTGACCGGACTGTTCCCCCGGCTGGGCCGGGCCGCGACCGTGGGCGCCGGGCTGGCCGGGCCCGCGCTGGCGACCTACACCGCCGCGCTGATCTGCGACACCGCCGTACCGGCCTGGCACGACGGGTTCAGGGAGATGCCGTTCCTGTTCGCCGGCTCGGCCGCCGCCTCGGCGGGCGGGCTCGGCATGCTGGCCGCCCCGGTCGCGCAGGCGGGCCCGGCCCGCCGGGTGGCGCTGGCGGGCACTGCCCTGGAGTGCGCGGCGACGGTCCGCATGCGGCGCCGCATGGGCATGACCGCCGAGCCGCTGCGGCGCAGCCGCCTGCTCAAGGCGGGCATGGCGCTGTCGGTGACGGGCGCCCTGCTCGGGCAGGCCCTCGGCCGCCGCAGCCGGGTCGCGGCGATGGCCGCGGGCGCGGCCCTGCTGGCCGGGTCGGCGTGCACCCGGTTCGGGATCTTCCACGCCGGGATCGCCTCGGGCGACGACCCCCGGTACACCGTCGAGCCGCAACTCGCGCGGCTCGCCACGTCGAGAGCGGAGCGTGATCTCAGATGAGAAGAGTCGCCGAATACCTGCCGTTCATGGGCATCGTGCTGGTCATCTGCACGGCGTCGTGGTTCGCGGGCCGCGGCCGGCCGCCCAGACGCGGCTGAGCGCCCCGGCGGACCCGGTCGCGCCGGGCCCGCCGGTACGTGACCGGCCGGTGGGGCGTACGGCGCCGGGGACGGTCGGGGGCATACGATCGGCAGATGACCGAAAAGACCGAAACCGCGCCTGGATGGCTGGCCCCCGAAGAGCTCGAATCGGTGCGCGGCCAGTTGCCGATCCTCTACCTCGACGCCGTGCCGGTGCGGGTGGACGAGACCGGCGTGGTGACCCGCGTGGGCCTGCTGCTGCGGATCGCGGCGGACGGGACGGTCAGCCGGGCGCTGGTCTCGGGGCGGGTGCTGCTGCACGAGCGCATCCGCGACGCGCTGCTGCGCCACCTGGAGAAGGACCTCGGCCCCGTGGCCCTTCCCCGCATCCCCGTCTCGCCGCAGCCCTTCACCGTCGCCGAGTACTTCCCGACGCCGGGTGTCACGCCGTACCACGATCCGCGGCAGCACGCGGTGTCCCTGGCCTACATCGTGCCCGTCGCCGGTGACTGCCGGCCCCGGCAGGACGCGCTGGACCTGGTCTGGTTCACCCCGGAGGAGGCGGCCTCGCCGGCGGTGCAGCAGGAGATGACCGGCGGGCAGGGAGTGTTGCTGAAGCAGGCGCTGGCGCACGTGGGCCGGCTGGTCTAGGGGCGTTCGGCGCCTCCTCGTACCCAGTGGTAGAGAGGGTCGCCGGGGCAGTCGGTGTCGTAGCCGTCCCGGTGGCCCTTGACCTCGTGACCGGCGTCGCCGTGCTCGCGCAGGTACTCGATGGCGTCGACGAGGGCGTTGAGCAGGTCGTCGTTGGGCTCGGTGAAGCCGGTGTTGCCGAGCAGGGCGAGCACGGCGTAGTGGCCGGAGTTGAGCCCGGGGCCGTTGGCGGCGGGCAGGACGTGGGGACCGCGGCCCATGAAGGTGCGCCGGTGCGGGCAGCACACCATGTTGTAGCCGAGGTCGATGTACGTCTCGCCGCGCCCGCCGGACATGTGCATACGCTGGATGTCCCGCACCAGGTCGACACATTTCTCGTGGTTGTCGGCGTCGGGCAGGTCGGCGGGCACCTTGCCGCCGGTGTAGTGGATCTTGACGCCTTTGGTGGAGGCCAGGCGCGTGTAGCTGGTGCTGGGCTTCTTCGCGTGCCAGTCGGCACGAGTGATCAGCTGCATGTGGTGTCTCTCCTGGTAGACGATGCCTCGCCACCAGAATGTCAACCTAAAGTAGCCGTGTCATCACTTTTTGTCACTAGATTCACGTGCCGTCAAAGTGAGACTTCTCTGCTGGTCAGGCCGCCGCGGACCACTGTGAAGGTGTGCGAGCGGCCCTCCGCCCGGAAGCGGGCCCGTACGGTGACCGGGCCGGCGATCGGGCCCGCGGCGGGCAGGGGGAAGGTCGCCTCGGCGGCCGTCCCGGGGTCCACGCGGGCGACCGGCGGGACCTCGTGCCGGTGGGGCGCCCGTACGCCGAGGCGCACGTCGTGCCAGGGCACGCCCGAGCCGTTGCGCAGGGTGACGACGAGCCGCCCGTCCCGTACGCGCGCCCGCAGCCCGTACGGGGTCCGCGGGTCGGCCCCGATCTCCCGGTCGAGCAGGGCCAGCAGCTCCCCCGCCAGGGCGGGCCGTACGGCGGCCAGGTCGTGGCGTTCGGCGGGGTCGGCGGCCAGGTCGTACAGCTCGGTCCGGCCGCCGGGCCCGGCGCCGGCGATGTGCGGGGCGAACCTGATCGCCTTCCACCGGCCGCGCCGGATCGCCTGGCTCTTGCGCGGCCGGTTCCACACCAGGTGGTCGTGGGCGGGCGCGCCGGCCCCGGTGAGCAGGCCGCGGAAGGAGCGGCCGTCCAGGTGGGCCGGGACCGGGATCCCGGCCAGGTCCGCCAGCGTGGGCAGCACGTCCCAGGAGGCCACCGGCTGCTCCTCCACGCGCGGGCGCAGCGCGGGCGACCAGGCGATCAGCGGGACGCGGATGCCGCCCTCGTACAGGTCGCGTTTGTCGCCGCGCAGCGGGCCGTTGGAGTCGAACAGCTCCGGCGTCACGCCCTTCTCGCTGTGGGGGCCGTTGTCGCTGGTGAACAACACGAGTGTGGAACGGGCGACGCCCTCCGCGCGCAGCGTGCGTACGAGGGCGGCGACGTCGGCGTCCAGGCGGGAGACCTGCGCGGCGTGCCGGCGGTTGGGGCCGCTCCAGGGCTCGTCGCGGTAGCGGCCCGCGTCGCCGGGGACCACGCTCGGCGAGTGGGGCAAGATGTCGGCGAGGTAGAGCAGGAAGGGCGCCCGGCCGCGCCGCCTGATGAAGTCGGCCGCCCGCTCGCGGAACAGGTCGGGCGCGTACGAACGGCCGCCGAGCCAGACCTTCCTGCCGTTGTGCCACAGGTAGCGGGGATAGTACTGGTGGGCGTGCTTGTGCCCGATGTAGCCGAAGAACTCGTCGAAGCCGCGGGCGTTGGGATGGGAGTCCTGGCCGGCCCGGTCGGGGCCGAAGCCCCACTTGCCGATGCAGGCCGTCCGGTAGCCGGCGAGCCGGAGCAGTTCGGCGAAGGTGAGGTCGGCGGCCGTCAGCGCGCGCTGCTCGCCGCCCTCGGGGTTCTCGCGGACCGTGCCGTGCCCGGCGTGCAGGCCGGTGAGCAGGGCGCAGCGCGAGGGCGCGCACAGCGGCGCGCCCGAGTACGCCGTCGTGAAGCGCACCCCCTCCCGGGCCAGCCGGTCCAGGTTCGGGGTGTGGATCAGGCGCTGCCCCTGGCTGCCGATCTCGCCCCAGCCCAGGTCGTCGGCCAGGATGACGACGACGTTGGGCCGGTGCGGGAGCCCGGCCTCCGCCTCAGCGGGAGGCGCGGGCACGGCGAGGGAGGCGAGGGTTCCGGCGAGCATGGCGCGACGCGAGGGCCCGGTGATCACGGGGGCAACCTATCGAGCCCGTGCCGGAACGCACGGCGAACGCGAGGCGAACTCTCGCCCCGGCCCGGCTACGCGAAGGGGCCGTAGCCCCACAACCGGCAGATCTCGTGCAGCTCGGCGGGCACCTCCTCCGGGGTGGGCAGCGGGCGCGCCTCGACGACCGTGCCCGCGCGGATCTTGTCCCGCCAGTCGCCGATGCCCTTGACGAACGCGCCGTGGTCCTGGGCGCCGTACTCCAGCATCGCGGGCTCCCACGGCACGCCGAGGAACGCGCACACCCGGCGCAGCTCGTCTTCGGGGCGGGCGACCAGGTCCTCGTAGCGCAGGGTCAGCCCGGTCAGATGCGTACGGGCCTCCTGGAGGTAGGTCATGTAGCTCAGCGTGCGCGGTACGGCCTCCTCCATGGGCCGCCGCCCGGGATCGGCCTCGTGCCAGGACTGCGTGATCGAGGCCGGGTGCCGCAGCAGGAACACGAACCTGGCGTCCGGCCAGCAGGTCGCGATGCGCCGCCAGGCGAACACGTTGCTCGGCGTCTTCTCCACCAGGATCGGCTTGCCGCTGCGGCCCAGCTCCCGGTGCAGCAGCCGGTCCCAGACCAGGTGTTCCAGGTCGCTGTGGGTGTGGCCGAGCAGTTGCGCGGCCTGCCGTACGGGCTCGGTGGGCAGGCCGACGGTCATCCGGCGGAAATGCGTCTCGATGGGCGAGTGCACCCGCGTGTGGCTGTTCAGCATGACCCGCAGCAGGGTCGATCCCGACCGTACCGACGACAGCAGGAAGACGGGCTCACGCAGCAAGCGGTCGTGAACCCCGTCCACCGGCCCTCTGACCACGTCCCCCGGCAGCCGTTGCAGTTCCAGCGGCACCTTGGGCGGCGGTTTGGGCGTCTCCCTGCGCAGCCGCCGGCTCAGGGTGTAGCCCGTCAGCCCTTCGAGCGTCGCGTTGGCCTTGTACCTCCAGCTCATGCGCCCTCAAGCTAGACAGACCCCGTGAACCGCAGGTGAATCCGGCCTGTGAACATCACCCCCGTTTGTGCACGGTCCGTTCGTGCACGACCGCGTACGTGTTGCGCAGGGCCGCCATCGACTCGTCGTAGCTGGCCTGGGCGACGCCGGTGAACAGGCAGTCGACGACCATGAGCTGGGCGATGCGGCTGCCGAGGGCGCCCGAGCGGAACTGCGTCTCGCGGGCGGCCGTCGTCAGCGTCACGTCGGCGGCGCCGGCCAGCGGCGAGTCGCGGAAGTTCGTGATCGCCACCGTGGCCGCGCCCGACCGGCGGGCGATGGCCAGGAACTCGACGGTGTCCACCGTGGCGCCGGTGTGGGAGACCGCGACGGTCACGCAGGAGGCGTCGAGCGTGGCCGCCGACGTCCAGGCGGAGTGGGAGTCGTGCCAGTTGATCGCGGTACGCCCGATGCGCGAGAGCTTCTGTTGCAGGTCGAGACCGACCAGGGCGCTGGCGCCCACGCCGAAGGTGTCGATCCGGCGCGCGGACAGCAGCAGCGAGACCGCGCGGGCCAGGGCGTCCATGTCGAGGGAGCGGGCGGTGTCGGCGATGGACAGGGTCTCGTTCGTCGCCACCTTGGAGACGATGCCCTCCAGGCTGTCGTGGCGGTCGATGTCGCCCGACACCTCCGGCAGGCTCGACGTGGTCAGCTCCTCCCGGGCGGCGGCCCTGGTCAGGGCGATCCGGAAGTCCTTGAAGTGGGCGTAGCCCATGCGCTGGTAGAAGCGCACGACCGAGGTGGTCGAGGTGTCGCAGCGGGCGGCCAGTTCGGCGATGGACAGATTGGCGGCGGCGGCCGGGTCGCCGGTGAACGTCTCGGCGATGCGCCGTTCCGAGGGCCGCAGTGCGGGCATGGCCGCGCGGATGCGGATCAACAGGCTGCCGTCGTCTTCCACCATGCGTCATCCATCCCTGTTGAGGAAAGTTAGTACCTGAGTGGTAGGGTCTGCGTAATTTTATGACCTACTGCCCTGAGGAGACCACATGCCCCGTGGCGCGCTCTCCGCGATCGGCGCCGCCGCTGTGCTGTCCATCGCCCTGACCAGTTGTTCATCATCCTCCGGGCCCGCGACCAGCACCGGTGAAACGGGCAAGTCCGGCGGACCGCTCGTCGTCGGCGTGACCTCCGACCCGGACACGCTCTTCCCGTGGAAGGCCACCCAGTTCACGGCCGTGAACGTGCTGCAGAACATCTACGGCACGCTCACCGAGTTCGACAAGGACCTGAACGTCGTACCGGGCCTGGCCGAGTCCTGGCAGGCGTCCGAGGACGGCAAGAAGCTGATCCTCACGCTCCGCAAGGGCGTGACGTTCGGCGACGGCAGCGCCTTCGACTCCAAGGACGTCAAGGCGTCCCTGGAGAAGATCATGGACGAGAAGACGGCCGCCGTGGCGCGGGCGTCGCTCGCCTCGGTGAAGTCCGTCGAGGCCCCTGACGAGAACACGGTCGTGCTGGAGCTGACCGGGCCCGACGCCGCGCTGCCGGCGAACCTGGCCACCGTCAACATGGCCATGCTCTCCTCCGACGACACCGAGGAGAAGCTCAACGCCACCCCCAACGGCACCGGCCCGTTCACCCTGGGCAAGCGTGTCCCGAGCCAGTCGCTGACGCTGGCCAGGAACGACAAGTACTGGGGCGCCGAGAAGCCGAAGGTGGCAAGCGTCGAGTTCCGGGTGATCCCCGACGAGTCGTCCATCGTCTCGGCCATGCAGTCGGGCAACGTGCAGCTCGCGGTCTTCAACGACCCGCTGGTCGCCCAGACCGCGCAGGGCGGCGGCACGATCACCGTCACCAAGACGCCGCAGCTCAGCTACCACGCCCTCCAGCTCAACGCGCAGCACGGCGACCTCAAGGACGTCAACGTGCGCCTGGCGATCCAGTGCGCGATCGACCGCAAGCAGGTGCTCGACACCGCCGCGCTCGGCGAGGGCGAGGTGACCGGGCCGATCACCGCCCCGGCCTTCAAGTCCGACCCGGCCAAGCGTCCCTGCCCGCAGCGCGACCTGGCCAAGGCCGCCGAGTACCTGGGCAAGGCGGGCAAGTCCGGCGGCCTGACCGTCAAGGCCATCGTCTCCCAGGGCGAGTACGCCACCTCGGTCAACGAGGCCCAGAACCTCAAGGCCCAGCTCTCCGAGGCGAAGATCAACCTGGACCTGGAGGTGCTGGAGTCGGGCGCGTTCGTGGACCGCTGGGTGGCGGCCGACTTCGACGCGGCCGTCGCGCTCAACGGCGGGCGTCCCGACCCCGACGGCTCCTACGGCCGCTACTTCACCAGCAAGGGCAACCTGAACAAGGTCGCCGGGTACAGCTCGCCGGAGCTGGACAAGCTGTTCGCCGAGGGCAAGGCCACGACCGACCCGGCCGCCCGCAAGGCGATCTACGAGAAGGTCTCGGCCGAGCTTGAGGCCAACGCGCCCTGGATCTGGCTGTTCACCAGCTACACCTACACCGGCACCACGTCCAACGTGTCCGGGTTCGTACCGATGGTCAGCGGGTCGCTGCAGTACCTGCGTACGACGTCCGTCGGCTGATGCGCCGGATCCTCGCCAACCGGGCCGTCCGGCGCGTGGCCGCGACGATCGGCACCCTGTTCGGGGTGGCCGTGTTCGTCTTCGTCATGCTCCGGGCGATCCCCGGCGACCAGATCACGGCCGGGCTCGGCACCGAGGCCGCCGCGCTCACCCCGGCGCAGCGCGCGGCCCTGGAGCAGTACTACGGGCTGGACCAGTCGCCGGTCACGCAGTTCTTCTCCTGGCTGGGCAACATGCTCACGGGCAACTTCGGCTACTCGGCGCGCTCGCAGCAGAGCGTGCTGGAGATGACGCTGCACTCGCTGCCGGTGACGTTCGAGCTGGCGGTGTTCTCGATCGTGCTGGCGCTGCTGCTGGGCGTGCCGCTCGGCATGTTGTCGGCGTCCAGGACGAACTCGCCGCGGGACGCCTTCGGCCAGGTCGTGAGCCTGGCCGGGTTGTCGGTCCCGGCGTTCCTGCTGGCCACGACGCTGCTGTCGGTCTTCGCGGCGTCGTTCGGCTTCAACCCCAACGGCCAGGGCTTCGCCTCGCTCACCGAGAACCCGCTGCTGAACCTCCAGCAGATGTTCCTGCCCTCGCTCGTGCTCGGCTTCGGCATCGCCGCGCCGATCCTGCGCACCACCCGTACGGCGGTGCTGGAGGTGCGCTCGGAGGACTTCGTGCGCACCGCCCGCGCCAAGGGCGTGCCGCCGCGCCGGTTGCAGGTCAGGCACGTGCTCGGCAACGCGCTGGTGCCGATCGTGACGATGACCGGGCTGCAGTTCGGCTACCTGCTCGGCGGCGCGGTCGTGGTCGAGCAGATCTTCTCCGTGCCCGGCGTGGGCCGGCAGGTGCTGCTCGGCATCCAGCAGAAGGAGTACGCGGTCGTGCAGAGCACGGTCCTGGTCATCGCGCTGGCGTTCGTGCTGGTCAACCTGCTGACCGACGCGCTGTACCGGATCATCGACCCGCGGGTGAGGGCGTCGTGACCGCGCTGCGCAGGAGCCCCGCCATGCTGGCGGGCACGATCGTGCTGCTGGTCCTGGCCGTGCTGGCGGCGCTGTCGTACGCCGGGCTGCTCCCCTACGACCCGATCGCGCAGAACCCGCCCCAGCGGTTCCTGTCACCGTCGGGCGCGCACCTGTTCGGCACCGACCAGTTCGGCCGGGACGTCTTCTCCAGGGTGGCGGCCGGGGTCGGCAACTCGGCGCTCATCGCGGTGGTCGCGGTGGCCTTCGCCACCGTGGTCGGCACGCTGGGCGGTCTGGTGTCCGGCTTCTACCGCGGCTTCGCCGACGGCGCCATCGGCGGCGTGACGAACGTGTTGTTCGCGTTCCCGCCGCTGCTGCTCGCGCTCTCGCTGGCCTCGGTGCTGGACCGCAACTGGTTCACGGTGGCCGTCGCCATCGCGATCGTGTACGTCCCCATCTTCATCCGTGTCACGCGCGGCCCGGTGCTCTCGCTCAGGGAGATCGAGTACGTCAAGGCCGCGGTCTCCACCGGCCAGAGCCGCTGGCAGATCATGTTCAGGCACGTACTGCCCAACATCACCTCGATCATCGTCATCCAGGTGGCGCTGTCGTTGTCGTGGGCGGTGCTGACCGAGGCGTCGCTGAGCTTCCTCGGCCTGGGCACGCCGCCGCCCGCCCCGTCCCTGGGCTCGATGATCTTCGAGGCGCGCAGCCTGGTGTTCATCGCCCCCTGGACGCTGATCGCGCCCGGCGCGGTCGTCGTCCTGCTGGTGGTGGGCCTGAACCTGCTCGGCGACGGCCTTCGTGACACTCTCGACCCCAGAACCCGAGGCAAGCGGTGAACCTCTCAGAACTGACCACGGAATCGGCCGACCCGCGTTTCGCGGGCATCGACACCATGAGCGTGGCCGAGCTCGCGGAGACCATGAACACGGCCGACGCCACCGTCCCCGGCGCGGTCGCGGCGGCGCTGCCGCAGATCACCCGGGCTATCGAGGCCGCCGCCGAGCTCGTACGGGCCGGCGGCCGGCTGGTCTACGTGGGCGCCGGGACGCCCGGCCGGCTCGGCGTGCTGGACGCCTCCGAGTGCCCGCCCACCTTCAGCACCCCGCCCGAGCAGGTCTTCGCCATCATCGCCGGCGGTGAGCGGGCGATCGTGCACCCGTGCGAGGGGGCCGAGGACGACGCCGGGGCCGGCGCGGCCGCCGTGGACGCGGCCGGCATCGGACCGCTGGACACGCTGGTGGGCATCGCCTCCAGCGGGCGCACGCCGTACGTGCTGGGCGCCGTACGGCGGGCCCGCGAGCGCGGCGCGCTGACGGTCGGCCTGTCGTGCAACCCCGGCACCCCGCTCAGCGAGGCCGCCGAGCACGCGATCGAGGTGCTGGTCGGCCCCGAGGTGGTCAGCGGCTCGACCAGGCTCAAGGCGGGCACGGCGCAGAAGCTCGTGCTCAACATGTTCTCGACCATCGTCATGGTGCGGCTCGGCAAGACGTACGGGAACCTCATGGTCGACGTCAAGGCCAGCAACGGCAAGCTGCGCGAGCGGGCGATCAGGATCGTGCGCACGATCGCAGGAGTGGACCGCGAGGAGGCGGAACGGGTGCTCGACCAGCACGATTTCAACGTCAAGCAGGCCGTGCTCGGCGCCCGGCTCGGCCTCGGGCCGCAGGAGGCCGCAGCGATGCTGGCACGCAGCGGCGGACGGCTGCGCGCGGCCCTGGGAGAGTCGGCATGAGAGTTCTCGGCATGATCTCCGGCACCTCGCACGACGGCATCGACGTGGCCGTGGTCGACTTCGACCTCGGGTCCGGCGACGGGGGCGACGTCCTGACGGGCCGTGTGCTGCACACCGCGAGCACCCCGTACCCGGACGAGCTGCGCGCCCGGCTGGTGGCGGCGCTGCCGCCCGCGCCGGTGACGCTCGCCGAGGTGTGCGTGCTCGACACGCTCATCGGCCAGTGCTTCGCCGAGGCCGCCGAGGCCGCGGTCGAGCAGGCCGGGCCCGTGGACCTGATCGTCTCCCACGGCCAGACGGTGTTCCACTGGGTGGAGGGCACGCACGCGCGCGGCACCCTGCAGATCGGCCAGCCCGCCTGGATCGCCGAGCGCACCGGCGCGCCCGTGTTGTCGGACGTGCGCATCCGCGACATCACCGCGGGCGGGCACGGCGCCCCACTGGTCTCCGTGCTGGACGGCCTGCTGCTGGGCGGGCACGAGGGCGGCGCGGCGGCGCTCAACCTGGGCGGCATCTCCAACATGACCGTCGTGCGCGGCGCGAGCCTGAGCGCCTACGACATCGGCCCGGCCAACGCCCTCGTCGACGCCGTCGTGTCCGCCCGGGGCCTGAACCCGCGCGGGTACGACGAGGACGGCCGGATCGCGGCCTCCGGCCAGGTGGACGAGCGCCTGCTGGCCGTGCTGCTGGACGAGCCGTACTACGGGCTGCCGGCGCCGAAGAGCACCGGCAAGGAGCTGTTCCACCTGGCCTACGTCGAGGAGGCCGTCGCCAGGGCGGGCACCGGGCCCTCCGACGCCGACCTGGTGGCGACGCTGACCGAGCTGACGGTCCGCACGGTCGCCAGGGACGTCGCCGCGGCGGGCGTGGACGTGCTCGTCGCCTCCGGCGGCGGTTGCCGCAACCCGGTGATCATGGACGGCCTGCGTGCCGCCCTGCCGGGGGTGCGGGTGTCGCTCTCCGACGAGCTGGGCGCCCCGGCCGACGACAAGGAGGCCATCGCCTTCGCGCTCATCGGCTGGCTGACCGCCCACGGCCTGCCCGGCACGGCCCCCGGCGGGACGGGCGCGCGGGCCGCCCGCGTGCTCGGCACGCTCACGCCGGGCGCGGACCCGCTCGTCCTGCCCGCGCCGCTGCCCGCCCCGCCCCGCTCGCTGGTGCTGCGCCGATGACCCCGGCCCCCGGCGCCGCTGCCGCCCCGGCAGGCCCCGACGGGCCCGCCGGGCTGGTACGGGCGGCTCGTACGCCGTGGTTCGAGCTGACCGAGTGCACCGGCCACCGCACCGTGCGGTGGGCGGACGGCGTACGCGCCGGCGAGGCGCCCATGACGCTCGGCACATGGCACGACCTGGCCTCGGTCACCAAGGTCATGGCCACCACGACGGCCCTCATCCGGCTGGTCTCCGACCGCCTGGTGGACCTGGACGGGCGGGCGCGGGCGTACCTGGCGGCGGGTTGCCCCGAGGACGTCACCGTGCGCGACCTGCTCCTGCACCGGGCCGGGTTGTGGGAGTGGTGGCCGATGTACCTCGACCCGCACGTGCCCGCGCCGCGCTACCGGCCAGGCCGCGAACGGCACTACTCCGACCTGGGCTTCATCCTGCTCGGCCGGGTGGTGGAGGCCGTCACCGGAACGTCCCTGGAGCGGGCGGTGGCCGAACTGGTCACCGGCCCGCTCGGCCTGGCGGACACGACGTACGCGCGGCCCGCCGGGCCCGAGGTCGCCATGAGCGCCCTGGACGACCGGGTCGAGATGCGCATGCTGGACACCTCGGAGCCCTACCCGGTGCCCTTCCGCAGCGCCGGCTTCACCGGCTGGCGGCACGCGCCCGTGCTCGGCGAGGTCGCCGACGGCAACGCCTACCACGCCTTCGGCGGCGTGTCGGGCCACGCCGGGCTGTTCTCCACCGTGCCCGACCTGCTGCGCTGGGCCACCGCGCTGTCCCGCTACGAGGAGCACGACCGGCTGTGGCGGCCCGAGGTCGCCCGCGAGTTCTTCCGCCCCGGCCCCGACCCCGGCCAGGCGCTCGGCTTCCGCACGTACGAGCTCGCCCTGCGGGACGAGACCGTCACCGTGCTCGGCCACCCCGGCTACGTCGGCTGCGCCGTCGGGTTCGTCCCCGGCCGGGACGTCGCGATCGCGCTGGCGAGCAACCGGCTGCTGACCGAGGCCGCCCCCACGCCCACCGACGCCCTCTGGACCGGCCTGCTGCAGGCCATCACCCACCGATCGAGGACCGCATGACCCCGCTCCTGGAGATCCGCGACCTCTCGGTCGCCTTCCGTACCCGCAAGCAGGACGTCACCGTCGTGCAGAACGTCTCCATGGAGATCATGCCGGGACAGACCGTGGCCGTGGTGGGCGAGTCGGGCTCGGGCAAGTCCACCACCGCCGCCGCGGTCAACCGGCTGCTGCCCGCGGGCGGCCGCATCACGACCGGCCAGGTGCTGTTCGACGGCCGCGACCTGGCCGGGGTGAGCGAGCGGGAGATGACCGCCGTCCGGGGCGCGGGCATCGGCCTGGTGCCCCAGGACCCGATGTCCAACCTCAACCCGCTCATGCGCATCGGCGACCAGATCGCCGAGGCGCTGGAGGTGCACGGCATCGCCGCGGGCAGGTCCGCGCGGGCGCGGGTGACCGAGCTGCTGGAGATGGTCGGCATCCCTGACCCGGAGCGGCGGGCCGGGCAGTACCCGCACGAGTTCTCCGGCGGCATGCGGCAGCGGGCGCTCATCGCCATGGGCCTGGCCTGCCGCCCGAAGCTGCTCATCGCCGACGAGCCGACCTCCGCCCTGGACGTGACCGTCCAGCGCCGCATCCTCGACCAGCTCGAACAGCTCACCGCCGAGATGGGCACGGCCGTCTTCCTCATCACGCACGACCTGGCGCTGGCCGCCGAACGGGCCGACGTGGTGGCCGTCATGTACCGGGGCCAGATCGTGGAGACGGGCCCGGCGGCCGAGATCCTGGCCGACCCGCGGCACGAGTACACCCGGCGGCTGCTGAAGGCCGTACCCAGCCTGTCGTCGGTACGGGTGTCCGAGCCCCCGGCCGGGGAGCCGGCCGACGATCTGGTCGTGGTGGAGGACCTGCGCAAGGTGTTCCCGCTCAGGGGCGGCGCCGGGGAGTTCACCGCGGTGGACGGGGTCTCCTTCACGATCCCGCGCGGCCGTACCGTGTCGGTGGTGGGCGAGTCCGGCTCGGGCAAGTCGACCACCGCCAACCTGCTGCTCGGCCTGGACGGCATCACCTCGGGCCGGATCCTGTTCGACGGCACCGACCTGACCTCGCTCGGCCGGCGGGAGCTGTTCGCCTTCCGCCGCCGGGTGCAGCCGGTCTTCCAGAACCCGTACGCCTCGCTGGACCCCCGCTACACGGTGGAGAAGTCGATCGCCGAGCCGCTGCGCGTGCACCGCGTGGGCACCCCGGCCGAACGCGCGAGGACCGTGGCCGAGCTGCTGGAGAAGGTGTCGCTGCCCGCGTCGCTGGCCGAACGGCTGCCGCACGAGTTGTCCGGCGGCCAACGCCAGCGGGTGGCCATCGCGCGGGCGCTGGCGCTCTCCCCCGAGCTGGTCGTGCTCGACGAGGCCGTCTCCGCCCTGGACGTGCTGGTCCAGGCGCAGATCCTGGAGCTGCTCGCCGAGCTGCAACGCGATCTCGGGCTCAGCTACCTGTTCATCAGCCACGACCTGGCCGTCGTACGGATGATCTCCCACCGGGTGCACGTGATGCAGGCGGGCCGGATCGTGGAGAGCGGCACCGCGGCCGAGATCTTCGGCTCGCCGCGGGCCGACTACACCCGCGAGCTGCTCGCCGCCATCCCGGGGCAGGCCGCCTGATGGTAAGTTGGAAATCCGGACCTACCTGAGCGGAGGCGCTGTGTCCCGCCCGAGAGAGTGCTCGATCGCCAACGCGCTGGCCGTCGTGGGCGAGCGGTGGAGCCTGCTGGCGATGCGCGAGATCATGCTCGGGGTGCGCCGCTTCGACCAGATCGCCCGCAACACCGGCGCCAGCCGCGACATCCTCACCGCCCGCCTGCGCAAGCTGGTCGAGGTGGGCCTGCTGGAGCGGGTGCCGTACGAACGGCACCCGCCGCGCCACGAGTACGTGCTCACCGAGGCGGGCCAGGCCCTGCACACGGTCCTGCTCGCCCTCATGGACTGGGGCGACCGGTACGTCACCGAGGGCGAGCCGCCCACCGTGTGGCGCCACTCGTGCGGCGAGCCCCTGGAGCCGCTCACGGTGTGCGCGAGCTGCCGGGAGCCGGTACGCCCGGAGGACCTGACCGTCATCCGCGTGGACCAGCCACAGTAGAGGGGTGAACGTCCTCCTGGTCCAACCCCCCGCCTGGTCCCCCGACGGCCACGCCAACTTCGACGCCATCGAGGAGCTGGCCGCCCGCGAGCCCGTGCGCGGGGGCGTGCTGCTCCTGCCCGAGCTGGCCGGATCCTCCTTACCGCGCGCCGACTACCTGGCCCGGGTCGCCGCCCTGGCCGCGGGCACCGGCGCGACGGTCGCCGGCGGCTCCCACTACGACCGCACCGAGGCCGGCCTGGTCAACCGGGGCGCGGTGATCGACCCGTCCGGCGCGCTGGTGGCCGAGTACGACAAGGTCCACCCCTACGACGTCGAACGCCGCTCGGGCGTGGTGCCCGGCCGGGCCGGCGGCGCGTTCGAGCTGGCCGGCCGCCGCCTGCGCGTGCTGCTCTGCGCCGACCTGTGGTACTCGGCGACCCTGGCCGGCCAGGACGACCTCGACGCCGTGCTCGTCGCCGCCTTCTCCGTCACCCGCTGGGACGGCCCGGGACCGGCCCGCGCGCTGTGGCGGCACATGAGCGTGGCGCGGGCGTACGAGTTCATGACGTACGTCGCGGTCAGCGACTGGCATCACGAGGCCGCCTACCAGGGGCGGCCGTGCGCGGGCGTGACCGGGTTCGCCAACCCCTGCCCGGACACCGCCGACGGCTTCTTCACCGCCTGCCCGGACGAGCCGCTGTCCTCCTGCCGGCTCGACCTCGACCGCCTCGACGCCTTCCGGCTGGACCGCGCGCACCGGGGGTTCCGGTAGGGCAGGCCCTACCATGGACAGGGCCGCGGCCAGGATCGATCATGCCGCGCCGGATCCGTAACGTCATGGGCATGACATCCCTCCGGCACCGCGTCGCCGCCGACACCCGATACGTCCTGCTCGGCCTCCCCATGGCCGCCGCCTCCTTCACCCTCACCGTCGCCGGCGTCTCGGCCGGCCTGGGCTCGGCGGTCGCCTTCGTCGGACTGCCCGTCCTGGCCGCCACCGCCGCCATGGCCCGCAACTTCGCCGACCTGGAGCGCGCCGCGCTCCCCGGCGTCCTGGGCCACCCGATCGCCCGCCCCCGCTACGCGCAGGCCCCCGCGGGGGCGGGTACGTTCCGCCGCATGATGAACCCGCTGGCCTCCGGCCAGGCGGCGATGGACCTGCTGCATGCGATCATCACGTTCCCGGTCTCGCTGGCCGCCTTCGTCCTGGGGGCGGTGTGGTGGGCGGGCGCCGTGCTCGGGCTGACCTTCCCGCTGTACGGCTGGGCGATCGCCGCCATCCCCGGCGTGGACGGCGGCCTGCCCGCCCTGCTCGGCCTGGGCACCGGCACCGTGCCGTTCGTGGTGTTCAACACGCTGGCGGGCGTGCTGTTCGCACTCACGCTGATCCCGGTGTTGCGGATCGCGGCCCTCCTCAAAGCGGGCGTTTCCCAGTCCCTGCTGACCCGCGCTCACGACCCGGCCCTGGACTCCCCCTCCGCCGCCGCCTGGGTGACAGTCCGATAGGGACGGGGCTACCCTCCCAATTGCCGAATCTCCGATCTTGTGAGGGCAGGGAAGCCGTGTCGTCGTGGGCAGAGCTGCCGATCGGCCAGGTGGTACGGCTCGATGCCGACCCTGACGCCGTGGCGCTGGCCCTCGATCCCCTGCCGGACGACGCCCCGGCCGTCGTCACCTACTTCGCCGCCGAGGAACGTTCCGTCGCCGATCTGGCCGCCTCCGTCCTGCGTGAGCTGGACAAGGCGGCCATCGCGCTGTTCCCGGCCTGGTTGCCGGGCGCGGAGGGCATCGAGGGCCCGTCGGGGGTGAACATGGCCGCGGTCCAGGTGCTGGCACTGCGCAGATCCTCGGTCACCGGCCACTTCGGACCGTTCCTCGCCGAGCTGGCCCAGCGCGCTCTCGCGGGCGGCCCCAGCGTCTTCACGCCGGAGGTACGCGCGGCCGGGCTGGTGAGAGTGCTGGCCGACAGCTTCGGCCGGGCCCGGCTGGCGGTCCTTGTACGGGTGCCGGAAGGGCTGGGCACGGCGGGACAGGAGGTACTGGTCGCCGGGTGCGAGTGGCTGGCGCACCGGGGCAGAGCCGGCGTCTGGCTGACGGGCCCGCCCCTGCACGACGACGACCACGTGCGCACGCTCCCCGCCCCGGCCTCTTTCCCGGTGGGCACAGCCCCCGGCGCCCCGGAAACCGTCACGGCCCCAGTCCCGCTGCCCGCGACGGCCGATCGGGCTCCTGCGGTCGCGTACCCGCCGGTCGCGGGCAGGCCTCATCCGGGCAGCCCGAGCGAGCGGGCGTTGGAGGCGGCCTTGTCGTCCCGGGCGTGGGCCGGAGGACGGGCGTGGAACCAGACGTACCGGCCGCGTCCGCTGGCCGTCCCGATCCGGGTGGACCTGCTCTGGGAGAGCGAACGCTGCGTCGTGGAGATCGACGGCCCCGACCACCGGACGCCTGCCAAGTTCGCCGCCGACCGGCAGCGGGACGTGCTTCTGCAACTCGATGGTTACGCCGTGCTGCGCTTCACCGATTCTCAGGTGTTGACTGACATGGACACTGTGGTCCGTCAGATTGGCCGGCTTCTGCGGAACCACCGCAGAGCGGAAGGATGAGATATGCCAGAAAAAGGGCTGTCGCTGCCCGAGTTCACTGCCCTGCTGGTGCTGGCCGTCGAAGCTCGCGAGATGTCCAACAGCGAGCTCAAGGAGCACTACAGACTGACCATCGACGGAAAGAAGCGGCAGAGGCTCAACGACCTGAAGTTAGTCGAGAGCAGGCAGCCCAGGCGCGGGCGCGCTTTTGTGCACGTATTGACCGACTCTGGTTGGGCCAGACTCGCCGACGACCTGCGCTCCGGGACGATCCCGCCCCAGACCGGCTCCTCGGGCGCCATCGCGCGGGCTCTGCTCGCCTGGCTGCCCCGGTTCATGCGGCGTACCGACCAGCGATTGTCGGAGATCTTCGAGCCCGAGCCGGAAGCGCCGCCCGCGGGCCTGGAGTCCCGTGTCCGGGCCGCCTACGCCGAACTCGCCGCCGAGCCGGGGGCGTGGGTCAGCCTGACCCCGCTCCGGCGGCTGCTGCCCGGCGTGCCGAAGGCGGAGGTGGACGAGGCGCTCGTCCTCATGGAACGCCTGCCGGACGTGAACCTCGTCCCGGAGTCGAACCAGAAGACGCTCACGCCCGAGGACCGAGAAGCGGCGGTGATCATCGGCGAGCAGGACAAGCATCTGCTGTGGATCGGCAAGCCGTGAGCGGCGTCGCGGACCTGGCCGCGCTGACCTTCAACTACACCGAGGGCGCCGACGACGTGTGGCACCGCTCCCCCTTCCACGTCGAGGGCCTGCACGGCGCGTCCACGAAGATCCTCCTCGACGGTCTGGCCCAGGCCACGCACCGGCCGGACGCCAGCCCCATCGGCGTCGTCGTACAGGGCCAGCGTGGTACCGGAAAGACGCACCTGCTCGGCTGGCTGCGCGAGCGCGCCCAGCGCGAGGGAGGATACTTCGTCCTGGTCGGCCTGCTGGATGCCAAGGGCTTCTGGGAGAGCATCGTGGTCTCGCTCCTGGACAGCCTCTCCCGGCCCCGGTACGACGGGCAGACGCAACTCGCCGTGCTCCTGGACCGCCTGGCCATCATGGCGGGGCTGTCCCGCATGGCGCGTCGCTCGATCGCCGGCAAGCGCGGCCTCACCAGGGATGAACTGGACGCCTTCGTCACCGCGCTCCGCCGGGTCGGGGGTCAGGTCGGCCGCGACAGTCAGGACGCCGCGCGGGCCCTGGTCCTGCTGGCCGGCGACGATCCGGGCCTTCAGGACCTCGGGGAGGCGTACCTGTCGTCGGCTCCCGAAGGCGAACCGGGCGAGCGGAGCCGCTGGGGCATCCGGCAGCTCGGCAGGACGCCGCAGGAGATCGTCAGGGACGTCTCGCGCCTGATGGCCCTCACCGGCCCCACGATCGTCGCCGTGGACCAGATCGACCCGCTCGTCGCCCAGTCGCGGGTCTCGACCACCGGCGGCGCCGAGCATGACCCGGCCGAGCAGCTCATGATCGAGCGGATCGCGGGCGGGCTGATGGCCCTGCGCGAGGTCACGCGCCGGACGCTGACGGTCGTGACGTGCATCCCCGTCACCTGGACGCTCATCGAACGGGTGGCGGTCGACACCGTGCGCGACCGATTCCGCCAGGCGGTCCAGCTCAAGACCATCCCCGACGCGGCCACCGCTCGCGCGCTGGTCGCCACTCGTTTCGAGGTCCAGTACGGGGAGGCGGGCATCAAGCCGCCGTACCCGACCTGGCCGGTCCGGCCGGAGGCGTTCGAGCAGGCGCCCGGGTTCACCCCGCGGCAACTGCTCATACGGATCGACCGGCACGTCCACGCCTGCCTGCTGGACGGCGAGGTCAGGGAGCTGACCGGGTTCGCCGCGCAGCCGGCGCCGCATCCCCAGCCGCCCGCGCCGCCCGCCGACCTCGGCGCGCTGGACGCCCGATACGCCGAACTGCTGAAGGCGGCGCAGGCTCCGATGATCGACCAGGCGAACGAGGACACCGCGATGCCCGCGCTGCTGGCGGCCGGGCTGTACGCGTGGATCGCCGAGCAGGGTGAGCCCGGCCTGGCCTTCAGCGTGGACCCGCCGCCGAGCGCCAAGCCGCCGCTGCACGCCCGGCTGCGCCGCACGCTCGACGAGAGCAGAGAGGACGAGGTGCACTGGGCCTTTCGCGCGGTCAGCGCCGGACACGGGAACGCGGCGCTGAACCGTGTCCGCAAAGCGTGCGTGGCTGCCGGGCTGGACGCGGAGGTGCCCAAGCGGCGGCTGTTCCTGCTGCGCAACACCCCCTGGTCCCCGGGGACGGCGACCAAGGAGACGATCACGGCGTTCGAGCGGGCCGGCGGCAGGACGCTGCGGGTGAACCGGCAGGACCTGCTGGTCCTGTCCGCACTCCAGGCTCTGGTGGCGGCGAACCCGCCGGACCTGGCCGCCTGGCTCGCCGCCCGCCGGCCGGCATCGGGGATCGGCTTCCTGACCGAGGCCTTGGCCGATGCCGTGACCGAGACCTGGAGCGTTCCTGCAGGAGCGGGCCCGGCCAAACCGTCCCCGGCTCCCGCGAGTCCTCCGGTGCCGCCGGCCGTCGCTCCGCACGCGAGGGCCGGGGCCGAGGACGGCGGCGCACAGCCGCAATCCTTGGCGATAGGACGGCGGATGGCGGACGGCACACCGGTGCGGATCGAGCTGGAGGCGCTGCGGAAGCACACCGCGATCTTCGCCGGTTCAGGCTCGGGCAAGACCGTGCTGATCAGGCGGCTGGTCGAGGAGTGCGCGCTGCGGGGCGTCTCCTCCATCGTGCTCGACCCGAACAACGACCTGGCCAGGCTGGGCGAGCCGTGGCCCGAGCCGCCGCGCACGTGGGAGGAGGGGGACGCGCGCCGCGCCGAGGAGTATCTGGCGGCCACCGAGGTGACCGTCTGGACGCCGGGCCGCACGGGCGGACGGCCGCTGAGCTTCCAGCCGCTGCCCGACCTCGCGAGCCTGACCGGCGATCCCGACGAGTTCGCGGAGGCGGTCGAGGCGGCGGTGGCGTTCATCGTGCCGCGGGTGAGGCTGGATGCCAACACCGACAAGGCGCTGCGCGGGCAGGCGGTGCTCAGGAAGGCCCTGGCCTCCTACGGGCGCGGCGGCGCGACCAGCTTGAGGGGATTCGCGGCGTTCCTGGCCGACCTCCCGGACGGCGTGAGCGAGCTGGCCAGCGCCGGGCGCATCGGGGCGGACCTGGCGCAGTCGCTCACGGCGGCGATGGACAACGATCCGCTGTTCGGCGGGGCGGGCGAACCGGTCGACCCCGGGCTGCTGGTGACGCCGCCCCCTGGCCGGCGGGCCCGGGTCTCGGTGATCAGCCTGGCCGGGCTGCCGGGTCTGGAGCAGCGCCAGAGCTTCGTCAGCCGGCTGGAGATGGAGTTGTTCGTCTGGTTCAAGCGGCATCCTGCCCAGGATCGGCCGCTGGGCGCGCTGTTCGTCATGGACGAGGCGCAGACGTTCGCCCCCGCGGCCGGCGGCGCGTCGGTCTCCACGCGCAGCACGGTGATGCTCGCCTCCCAGGCCCGCAAGTACGGGCTCGGCCTCGTCTTCGCCACCCAGGCACCCAAGGGGCTGCACAACCAGATCCCCGGCAACTGCGCGACGCAGTTCTTCGGCCTGCTGAACGCCCCGATCCAGATCGGCGCGGCCAGGGAGATGGCCCAGGCCAAGGGCGGCGGCGACGTGCCGGACATCTCCCGGCTGGCGTCGGGCGAGTTCTACGTGGCGCGCGAAGGCGGCGGGTTCGCCAAGGCGCGGGTGCCGATGTGCCTGACCCACCACCCGGAGGCGCCGCTGACCACGGAGGAGGTCATCGCCAAGAGCCGCGGGCACCTGTGATCGCCGCGGTCCCGGCCGCGGGTGCCGGTGGACAGGACCGCGGGATCCGCATCAGGCGCTTCGCCGCCCGGCGGCCGGTCGCTCTCAGGAGCCCCGCCGGGTACGCCAGGGCGCCGAGGTGAGCAGGCGGCGGACGAGCACCGCCAGGTAGAGCGCCCAGCCGGCGCCCACCACGGCCAGTGTGGCGACCGGCTGCCAGCCCGGCGGCTCCGCGAGGGCCCGGCGGCACACCGCGACCGTCACCGGAACCGTGTAGAGGGCGAAGAAGGCCAGCCCGAGCACCCGCCCGACGACGAGGAACCAGGCGTAGACCCGTACGCTGCGCCGCGCCGTACGGGGCCGTTGTGCCCGCAGGTACGCCTGCGCGTCGGCCATGAGGTTCTTGTTCCCGCTGGCATTGGCGAAGGCGTAGTAGACGTCGGTCCGCATGAAGAACAGGAACTGCCAGGCGATCTGCGACAGGCAGATGACCATGACCAGCCGCGCCACGGGCACGTCGGCGACGTACAGGACGCACGACGCGGCGCAGACGAGGAACCAGTCCATCCGCATGCCGGCCAGATAGGCCCGGTACCTGGCACGTCTGGGCACACCCCAGATCCCGGTGATCCTGGTCTGCACGACGAGGAACTGCAGCCGGGTGCCGAGCGACAACTCGGCCCGTACGCCCAGGGACCGGGCCGCGGCGATGTGCCCGAGCTCGTGGACCAGCACGAGCAGCCACGAGCCGGCCGCGAAGGCGACGGTGAAGGCGAGGCTGTCCGACCACACCAGCGCGGCGAAGGACGGCAGCACGTCCGGCCTGGCGACCGCCGCGGCCAGGGCGCAGCCGGTCAGCACGGCCAGCGCGGCGTGCGCCGGGCGGGAGAACAGCCAGGCCACGTGGCCTGGACGGATCCGGTCCCACAGGTTGGGCGGGCGCATGGGCCGGCCGAGCAGCCCGGCGGCGTCCAGTCCGGTCACGAACTCGGCCACGTCCACGTCCACGCCGCGCTCGGCCAGCACCAGGGCGCGGGCCTGCACGGCCGTCCTGGTGCCGTCGAGCGCCTCGACCACGGCCGCCGCCACGCCCGGCACGTTGACGAACGTCTCGCCGTTGCCGATCACGTAGTCGTCCGGGCCGTCGGCCACCACACTCAGGTACGACAGGTCCGGCAGCGGCCCGGCCGTCACGCGCACACCTCGCAGCCGTCCAGGCGGTCGAACTCGTAGGCCGTGGTGGTCAGCGTCAGCAGGTCGAGCCAGACGGCGCGGCCCTCGACGGCCGGGGCGCCGGTGCCGGTCAGGAAGCGGATCACCTCGGCGGCGAGCATGCCCGAGACGATCCCGCACAGCGGCCCGAACGACGGGATGACGCGCCCGGGGTTGTCGCTCGCCGGCAGGACGGCCGAGTCGTACCGTTCGGCCAGGGCGGCCTCCTGGCAGGCCAGGCAGCCCGTTCCGCCGGGCACGACCAGCGGGCCGATCAGGCCGACGTGCTGGTTGAACCCGCCGGTGACGAACGGCGTGCCGGCCCGTACGCAGGCCCGGTTCACCCAGCGGCGGATGTGCGGCTGCGGGGTGTCGACGGTGTTGACCACGAGGTCGGCGTCGGTGACCACGTCGTCGGGGCCGGTGATGCGCCGTTCGACGCGGGTGACGCGCACGTCCGGGCAGTGCTCGCGCAGCCTGCGGGCCGCCGCGGCGGTCTTGGGCTCGCCGAGGTCGCGGACGGTGTAGAGGTGCTGGCGGTGCAGGTTGCCGAGTTCGACGCGGTCGTCGTCCAGGAGGGTCAGACGGCCGACGCCTGAGGTGGCGAGCTGGAGGGCGACCTGGCCGCCGATCGCGCCCGCGCCGAGCACCGCCACGTGCTTGCCGGCCAGGTCGCCGAGCGTGGCCACGGCCTGGTCCGCCGGGTGGAACATGGCCAGGAACAGGGCGAACCTGGACAACCTCGCGTCGGCGGCCAGCGCGTCGAGGTCGGCGTCCGTCACGAGGAAGCGGGCCGCGCGCAACTGCTCGACGGCCGAGTCGATCTCGGCGGGGGTGACGTCGTCGAGGAGGGCGTACAGGTCGGACTGCTCGACGGGGGTCTCGGCGCACAGCCGCAGCAATCGCCGCAGGGGCGGCGGCGCGGGGTCGAGGATCAGGCCGGTCGGGGGGAAGTCACCGAGCCGTACGCGCCCGCGGGCGTCGTCGATGAACAGGGGAAAGGCCGGATTCACCTGAATCCTGGGCATGGGGGATGCTCCCGGACGAGTCAGGGCCTCCCGCGGGGGTTGGCCACGCCGCGGGAGGCCCGAAGCGGTCAGCAGCTGTTGCTGTTACCGGTGGTCTCGACTTCTTCGACCTTCTTGATCTCGATCGTCATGAGCGATCCTTCCGTCGATCTTGATGGGCCGCTGCGATCATAAAGTAACGATCACCCCTTTTGATAGACCCAAGTACAAAATATCCGAAAAATGCCTTAAACCTGTGAAATAAAGTCGCGTGATCGTTTCCACATTAGCGACGCCGACTCCGCCGAGTATCCGGGGAGATCGGGATCGGCGAACAAGTGCACATTTCCCGGATAAATGAAGCACGCGAATATCGGCCCCAGCTCCGTACGCAGACTCCGCACGTCGTCGGCGTTCACCCACGGATCACCCTCGGCGTAGTGGAGCTGCATCGGGACCGTGACCGGCCACCCCCGGTCGCTCACCTCCGGCACCGCCGCGCACCCGTGATACAGCAGCGCCCCCCGGGCCAGCGGATGCGTGGCGGCCAGGACCTGCGCCCCGAATCCTCCCAGCGAGAACCCGGCGAACACGACCGGCCCGCGGGCCTGCTCGCCGATCGCCCGCCAGCGGCGTCCCAGTTCCTCGAAGCCGATCGTGTCCCGTTTGCGAAGCCCGGATTCGAGGTCGTCGAAGACCTCGCCGTCGTAGTAGTCGGGCGTGCGCACCACGTGCCCGCCCTCGCGCAGCGCCTCCGCCGCCCCCAGCACCCCCGGTCGCAGGCCCTGTGCGGAGTGCAACAGGATGATCTCTGCCATGTGCACTGTGTACCACCGCCCGCAGGCCCCACCAAGGGTCCCGCAGGAGGGTCCGCGGCATGGGAACCTGGTTGTCCCGCAGCGGGAAGGAAGACGAGCCCGACCTCCCTGCCCCTCCCGCACGCGCCCCGCCCCCGGCGGACACGTGGACGGCTTTTCATAAAATATGATTTAACAGGACCGGATGAGACAGGGAAGGGGAGGGGCCGCGTGAGCTATCCACGGCGAGGCATGCATGGTGAGGTCGTCGAAGATCTCGGCCGCCGGATCGTCGCCGGGGACCCCGGTGCCTCGGGCCAGCTCGACCCCGCCGAGCTGGGCCGCCGCTACCAGGTCAGCCATACCGTGGTCAGGGAGGCGCTCAAGACGCTGGCCGCCAAGGGGCTGGTCGACGCCCGGCCCAAGCGCGGCACGTACGTGCGGCCGCGCGGCGACTGGTCGCTGCTCGACGCCGACGTGCTGCGCTGGCGCTTCACCCAGCGCGGCGACGGCGACATGCTGCGCGACCTGGCCGAGGTGCGGGCCGTGGTCGAGCCGGCGGGCGCGCGCCTGGCGGCGGCCCGGCGTACCGACGACGACGTCGCGGCGCTGGAGAAGGCGTATGAGCACATGGCCGCGACGGCCGCCGACCCGGTGGCCCACACCGAGGCCGACGTCGCCTTCCACCGCCTGCTGCTCGCCGCCTCCCACAACGAACTGCTGGAATGCCTGGAGGTCGTGATCGCGGCGGCGCTGACGGCCCGTGACCGGCTGGTGCACTCGACCGGCGAGCGTCCCGGCTTCTCGGCCACCCACCGCGCGGTCCTCGACGCCGTACGCGCGGGCGAGCCCGAGGCGGCCGAGTCGGCCATGCGCGACCTGCTCGCCCAGGCCGAACGCGACGAGGAGAACCTCTGACCCCCGCCCCCTGACCGGCACGCCCGGTCGAGCGCGGCCGTCAGCGCGGGCCCGTGGGCGGCGGCCGCCTCCGCCTGCCACCGCGGGGAACGCGCGCCGGACCCCGGGCGGTGGCCATGTCCCGCCCGGGGCGCCTGGCCGGTCAGGCGCAGGTGTAGGAGGACGGCGTCGCGGTGTCGCCGTTCGGCCTGCTGACCTGGAACCCGAAGCTGGTGTTCGCGCCCGGCGCGAGCGTGCCGTTGTAGGCCGCGTTCCTGGCGGTGACGTTCTGCCCGCTGACGGTGATCGCGGCGTTCCAGGAGCCGGTCACGGCGTGCCCGGCGGGCAGGGTGAAGGTGACGGTCCAGCCGTTGATCGCCGAGGTGCCGGTGTTGGTGACGGTGACGGGCTGGATGACGTACCCACCGCTCCACTGCGTCTGTACGGTCCCGGCGGCGGTGCAGCCGCCGCCCCCGCCGCCGGTGAGGGTGGTGAAGGTGACCAGCGGGGAGTTTCCGGACAGGTTGCCCGCGCCGTCCCGTGCCCGTACGTAGACCTGGTACTGGGTGTTGGCGGTCAGGCCGGTCAGGTTGACGGTGTTGGAGGTGGACTGGCCGAGCTGGGGGTCGGTGCTGCCCTGCTCCCGGTAGACGTTGTAGCCGGCCAGGCCGCTGCCGCCGCTGTCGGTGGAGGCGGCCCAGGTCAGGGTGGCCGAGTTCGCGGTGATGTTGCTCGCCGCCGGGGTACCGGGCGTGGTGGGCGGCGTGGTGTCGGTCGTGGTGCCGCCCGCCAGCGCGTCGTGCACGGCCGTGTACGACGGTTTCTGCTGGTAGCTCTCGTTGTAGATCAGCGCGCCGCCCTGGCCGGGGAAGGTGTCGGGCACCCAGGAGTACTTGTCGGTGAAGCCCCAGATCGTCACGCCCTGGCAGGCGGTCACCGCGAGGCAGGCGTTGACGACGTTGCGGTAGTAGGTGGCTTGGGTGGCGTCCTTGGTGGCGTCCCTGGGGGTCTGTACGCGTACGTCCAGCTCGGTGATCCGGACCTGGACGCCGAGGGCGGCGAAGCGCTGCAGGTTCTGCTGGAAGTCGCCGGGGAAGCCGTACTGGATGGCCAGGTGGGACTGGAAGCCGACGCAGTCGATCGGCACGCCCTGCTGGCGCAGCGAGGAGACCAGGTTGTAGATCGCCGTGCTCTTGGCGTTGATCCCCTCGGTGTTGTAGTCGTTGATGCACAGCTTGGCGTCGGGGTCGGCGGCGCGGGCGGCGCGGAAGGCGTCGGCGATGTATCCCGAGCCGAGCGTGTTGTACCAGAACGACGTACGCAGGTTGCCGCTGTCGTCGAAGACCTCGTTGACCACGTCCCACGAGACCACGGCCGGGTTGTCGGCGAAGTGGCCGACGACGTTGGAGATGTGGTTCTGCATGGCCGCGCGCATCGCCGTCGCGCCCAGGTTCTGCACCCAGCCCGGCGTCTGGCTGTGCCACACGAGGGTGTGGCCGTGCACCTGCTGGTTGTTCTGGGTGGCGAAGTTGACGATCGCGTCGGCGCCGGAGTAGTTGAACTGGCCCTGGCTGGGCTCGGTGGCGTCCCACTTCATCGCGTTCTCGGCGGTGACCTGGCTGAACTCGGTCGCGGCGATGTTCTTGTAGGAGGTCTCGTTGGCCAGGGGGCCGGTGGCGAGCGCCGTGCCGATGAACTTGCCCTTGGCGGCCGCGTGCGTACGCAGGGGCGCCGAGGCGTCGGCGGAGGTGGCGGGGAGGAGGAATGCTGCGAGAATCCCCAGCAAGGCGAGGACTCTGACGAACAGGGACGAGAGCACGGGCATCTACCTCCGGAGGCAGGCACTCGATTCCGAAACTTTTCGATCCCACTCGGATCGCACCGCAGACGGTATTGACATGCAAGGAGACGGTCAATGCCAACCACGAACCACACCCAAACCAGCAGCTCGCAAGCTGAAAATATCGCCAGAATCATGAAACTTTCACAGCATCACTTGCGCCGGTTTCCGCTGCTCTAGCGCGACGTACCAGCCGGTCGGTACTGTGAAGTCCGGAATAATCGTCTGATGCGGGAGTTCTGCGTATGTCCCTTTCGCACGCCCAGGTCCAGGCCCAGCTCACCGGACCCGGCCAGCTGTTCGAGATCGAGGAGATCGGCGGGACCGGGGTCCGTACGTGGAAGCACGCGCCCGCCCACTTCCGCACCCTGCTGGAGACGAGCAGATTCCACGGCGAGCAGGTCTTCCTGGCCTACGAGGACGAGCACATCACGTTCGAGGAGCACTTCCGCCGCGCCGCCACCCTCGCCAACCGCCTGGTCGAGGAGTACGGCGTGACCAAGGGCGACCGCGTCGCCATCGCCATGCGCAACTACCCCGAATGGGTGGTCTCGTTCTCGGCCGCGCTGGCCGCCGGAGCCGTCGCCGTACCGCTGAACGCCTGGTGGACGGAGGCCGAGCTGGCCTACGGCGTGAGCGATTCGGGGGCCAAGGTCCTGATCGCCGACGGCGAGCGGGCGGCCAGGCTGGCCTCCACGGGCGTGCCGATGATCGTGACCAGGGGCGAGGCGCCCGAGGGCGCGCGCTCGTTCGCCGACGTGCTGGGTGAGGTCGGCGCCGACGTCAGGCTGCCCGACGTGGAGCTGTCCCCCGAGGACCCTGCGACGATCTTCTACACCTCCGGCACCACCGGACGGCCCAAGGGCGCGCTCGGCAGCCACCGCAACCTCGGCCAGTCCCCCATGACCGTGGCCTACGGCCTCATCCACTCGCTCACCATGGCCGGCAAGGACGCGGGGGCGGTGGCGGGCGTGCGCCGGGTGACGCTGCTGACCGTGCCGCTGTTCCACGTCACGGGCTGCTTCTCCGGCATGACCACCTCGATGTTCACCGGCGGCGGCCTGGTGCTCATGTACAAGTGGGACCCCGAGCAGGCGCTGCGCCTGATCGAACGCGAGCGCGTCACCACGATGATCGGCGTCCCGACCAACGCCTGGCAGCTCATGTCGCACCCCGACTTCGGCAAGTACGACCTGTCGTCCCTGACCACCCTCGGCTACGGCGGCGCCCCCGCCCCGCCCAAGCTGCTGGAGCGCATCACCTCGAACCTGCCCGACCGCGCCCCCTCCAACGGCTACGGCATGACCGAGACGACCGCCCTGGCCATCGGCAACGGCGGCGCCGACTACCGGGCCAGGCCCGACAGCATCGGCCGGCCCTCGGCCGTGGTGGACGTGCGTGTGGTGGACCCCATGGGCACGGAACTGCCACCCGGCGAGGTCGGCGAGCTGTGCGTACGCGGCCCGAACGTGATCATGGGCTACTGGAACCAGCCCGAGGCGACGGCGCAGACGTTCGTGGGCGGCTGGCTGCACACCGGCGACCTGGCCAAGATCGACGACGAGGGCTTCGTCTACATCGTGGACCGCGCCAAGGACATGGTGATCAGAGGCGGCGAGAACGTCTACTGCGCCGAGGTCGAGTCGGCCCTGTTCGAGCATCCGGCCGTGGACGACGCGGCGGTCATCGGCGTACCCCACGACGAACTGGGCGAGGAGGTCGGCGCGGTGCTGCGCCTGGCGCCCGGCCAGGCGGTCACGACCGAGGAGCTGCGCTCGTTCCTGGCGGACCGGATCGCCAAGTTCAAGATCCCGGTGCACGTGTGGTTCCGCGAGGGCGAACTGCCCCGCAACCCGGGCGGCAAGATCCTCAAGACCCACCTGCGCAGGGAGGTCCTGGGCTCCTGACGCACCTCCGGGGCGCCTCCGCAAGGGGGTGCCCCGTTTTCTTTTCCCGGCGGATCCGCAGGTCGGCGGCCTGGTCGCGGCGCTCATTACCTGGCGCGTAATCGCGGCCCCTACGCCTCGGCTGACATCGTTCAAGTGTCGCAACGACCACTTGAAGGAGACCGAGATGACCGCCCTCACCGTCACCGCCGACCGGACCAAGTTCCTGCGCCTCGCGCTGGCCGCCGACGCCGTCGTCACCGGCGTCAACGGGCTGGTCTACCTGGCCCTCGCCGCCCCGGTGAGCGGCCTGCTCGGCCCGGAGGCGGGCCTGCTGCGCGAGATCGGGATCTTCCTCCTCGTGTACGGCGTCGGCGTCGGCCTCGTGGCCGCGCGCCCCTCGATCAGCCAGGCCGCCGTCAAGGTCGTCATCGCCCTGAACATCGTCTGGACCCTCGGCAGCGTCGCCGCCGTCGTCACCGGCGCACTCGGGTTCACCACGATCGGCGCCGTCTGGGCGATCGCCCAGGCCCTGGTCGTGGCCCTGTTCGCCGAGCTGCAGATCACCGGCCTGCGCAAGGCCCGCCGCTGAACCCCCTGAGAACTCCTGAAGAGACCCTGGAAGAAAGAGGCACCGTCATGACCACCGAACTTGTCGAGCGCTACATCGCCGCCTGGAACGAGACCGACGCCGACGCCCGCGCCAAGGCCGTCGCCGAGTTGTGGACCGAGGACGCGACCTACACCGACCCCATGGCCGAGGTGGCCGGTCACGCCGGGATCGCCGCCGTGATCGAGGGCGCGCAGGGCATGTTCCCCGGCCTGGTGTTCACCGCCGGCGAGGTGTTCGACGCCCACCACAACATCGCCCGCTTCACCTGGCACCTCGGCCCGGCCGGCGAGGAGCCCCTGGCCGTCGGGTTCGACGTGGTCGAGCTGGCCGAGGACGGCAGGATCCGCAGGGTCCTCGGCTTCCTCGACAAGGTGCCCGCCTGACGGCCCTCCCCTCTGAGGCCCCCGGTCATCGCCGGGGGCCTTGTGCCGTTCCAAAATGGTTTGCCCGAGCCCTGCTGTTCACCGGACAATCAGACTTCGTGCCCGCTCGACTCATGCGCCTGCTCCGTCACCTCACCCCCGACCTGAGCCCGCTGCGCGACTCCCGCGACTACCGCCTGCTGTTCGGCGCCGGAGTCATCACCATGTTCGGCACGATGATCACCATGGTGGCGCTGCCGTACCAGATGAAGGAGCTGACCGGCTCCTACGTCGCGGTCGGGTTGATGAGCCTGGCGGAGTTCGTGCCGATGGTGGTGTGCGGGTTGTGGGGCGGCGCGATCGCCGACGCGCTCGACCGGCGCAGGATCATCGTGCTGAGCGAGCTGGGCCTGCTGGTGACCACCGCCGCCCTCATGGTCAACGCGCTGCTCCCGGACCCCCAGGTCTGGGTGCTCTACGTGATGGGCGCCCTGTCCACCGGCATCGCCTGCCTGCAGCGTCCGAGCCTGGAGGCCGTGATGCAGCAGGTGGTCAGCCACGACCAGCAGGCCGCGGCGGCGGTGCTGAACAGCCTGCGCTGGAACTTCGGCGCGATCCTGGCCCCGGCGCTGGGCGGCCTGCTGCTGGTCCAGCTCGGCACGCATGTCGCCTACGCCATCGACGCGGTGACCTTCGTGCTCTCCATGGCGCTGCTCTGGCGTATCAGGTCACTGCCGGCCGCCGAGGACGCCGCGCCCGCGTCACTGAAGTCGCTGGTCGAGGGGGTGCGCTACGCCACCGGCCGCAGCGACCTCATGGGCACGTACCTGGTGGACATCGCGGCCATGGTGTTCGCCATGGCCCAGGCGCTCTATCCGTTCCTGGCCGACGAGCTGGACTCGCCGGAGTCGCTCGGCCTGCTGTACTCGGCGGCCGCGGTGGGCGCCCTGGTCGCCTCGGTGACCGGCCGTTGGACGGCCCGCGTGCAGCGGCAGGGCCTCGGTGTGATCGTCGCGGCGGTGTGCTGGGGTGCGGCGATCGCCCTGACCGCCCTGGCCCCCTCCGTGTGGCTGGTCTTCCTGTGCATCGCGCTCGCCGGCGCGGCCGACATGATCAGCGGCATCTTCCGTACGACGATGTGGAACCAGACCATCCCGCAGGAGCTGCGCGGGCGGCTGGCGGGCATCGAACTGCTCTCGTACGCCAGCGGCCCGATGCTGGGCAACACCCGCGCGAGCCTGATGGCCAACCTGGGCGGCCTGCGTTTCTCGCTGGGCGCGGGCGGCCTGCTGTGCGTGGCCGCCGTCCTGGGCCTGAGCGCCGCCCTCCCCAAGTTCCGCCGCTACGACGCCACGACCGACGAACACGCCGTGGCCGAACGCGCCCGCCGTACGGCGTCCGATCCCGCGTCCGATCCCGCGGCCGGCCAGTCCGCCCCCGCCTGACCCACCCGGCCGGCGGGCGGCGGGTCACTCCGTCTCCCGCCAGCCTTCGTACCGCTCCACCAGCTCGTCCACCTTCAGCAGCGCGGCCTCGTCGAGCCCCGCCACGACGACGATCCACTGAGCGTCCTCGGCGTCGTCCTCGCCGGCGAGCGTCTCGCGCACCACCCTCGGCACGCCGAGCGCCGGGAACCACTCCCCCAGCGTCTCGGCGACCTCCTCGGCGTCCTCACGCCCGGCGAACACCAGCAACTCCCGCATGCCGCATCCCCTCCCGGAGCTGGAGGGGCCGAGTCCCCCCGATCACGTGGAAGGCCGGTACGGCGACCCGCCGTACCGGCCTTCTCCCTGGACGTCAGGCGCCGCGCAGATGCGCGCCCACGCGGTCGGCCGCCATCGCCACCGCCGCGTCCCTGGCCGCCGTCGTCTCCTCCACCGTCAACGTACGGCCGGGAGCCCGGAACCGCATCGTGTAGGCGAGCGACTTGTTCCCCTCACCCACCTGCTCCCCCGCGTACACGTCGAACAGCCGCACCGACTCCAGCAGCTCGCCGGCCCCGTCGCGCAACGCCGCCTCCACGTCGGCCACCGGCGTGAAGTCGGGCACGATCAGCGCGACGTCCTGCGTGGCCACCGGGTACGGGGAAACCGGCGGCGTCTCCACCGGCCCCGGCATCCTCGACTCCAGCCGCGACAGCTCCAGCTCCATGGCGGCCGTACGCGGCGGCAGCCCGTACGCCTCCACGACCCGCGGGTGCAGCTCACCGGCATGCCCCACCAGCGTGTCGCCCGCGTAGAGGGCGGCGCACCGGCCCGGGTGCCAGGGCTCGTGCTGGTCGGCGCTGATCGACAGCTCGACGCCCGACTCGGCGGCGACCAGCCGGGCGGCCTGCACCGCGTCGGCCCACGAGGCCTGGCGGCCGGAACCCCACCAGCCGGACCGCTCGAACTCCCCGGCCAGCACGACCGCGACCCGCAGCGGCTGGTCCGGCAGCGCCGCCTCGATGGAGGCCAGCTCCTCGGCGGTCGGCCGGCGCGAGACGCCGAGCACCGGCGCGACGGCGGGGGCGTTCTCCCGTGGCCGGTAGACCGCGCCCGTCTCGAACAGCGCGACGTCGCCGAAGCCGCGCCCGACGTTGCGGACCAGCGTCTTGAGCAGGCCGGGCAGCAGCGTCGTGCGCATCAGCGGCTCGTCCTCCGACAGCGGGTTGGCCAGGCGCATGGCCCGGCGGCGCGCGTCGTCGGCGGGCAGCTGCAGGTGGTCGAAGTCGTCGGCCCCGATGAACGGGTAGCTGAGCACCTCGACGTAGCCGCCCTCGGCCAGCGCCCGGCCGACCCGGCGGCGCAGCCGCTGCCCCTCGGTCAGCCCGGCGCCCGCCGGAGCGCTGGGCAGCACCGACGGCAGCCGGTCGTAGCCTTCGAGCCGGATGACCTCTTCGGCCAGGTCGTTGGGGTCGGTGAGGTCGGGCCGCCACGACGGCGGCGTCACCGTGATCATGTCGGGCCCGGTGACGGCCAGCCTGGCCGCCAGCTCGCCGCCGGTCACGACGCCGGTCGGGTCGACCCCGCCCGCGCGTACGGCCGGGTCGTCGCCGTCGGTCACGACGCAGCCCACCTGCTCCAGGCGGCCGACCACGACCTCCTTGGAGTAGGGCAGGCCCGCCACGGCCGCCGGGTGGCCCGCCGGGATCGCGATGCGCGCCGGGGTGACCTCCACCTCGGCGTGCGTGACACTGGGCTGCACGCTCGCGCCGCCCAGCTCGGCCAGCAGGCTCACCGCCCGCCAGGACGCGACCAGCGGCAGCTCGCGGTCGACGCCGCGCTCGAACCGCTTGGACGCCTCCGACACCAGCCCGTGCCGGCGCGACTCGCGCGAGATGCCGGTCGCCGAGAAGTGCGCGGCCTCGATGACGATGTCGGTCGAGCCGTCGGAGATCTCGGTCTCCAGGCCGCCCATCGTGCCCGCCATGGAGATCGGGCCCGACTCGTCGGTGATGAGGATGTCGTCGGGGTCGAGCTCGCGTACGACGTGGTCGAGCGTCTCCAGCCGCTCGCCCGCCCGCGCCCGCCGTACGACGATCTCGCCGGTCAGCTTCGACCGGTCGAAGGCGTGCAGCGGCTGGCCGAGCTCCAGCATCAGGTAGTTGGTGATGTCGACGGCCAGCGACACCGGGCGCATGCCGGACCGGCTCAGGCGCACCCGCATCCACAGCGGGCTCTGGGCGGCCGGGTCGAAGCCGCGTACCTCGCGCAGCACGAACCGGTCGCACGCCGTCGGGTCGCCGATCGAGGCCGGCCACGACGGCTCGGCCTCGGCGGGCACGTCGACGTCGGCGGGGTCGCGGAAGGCCACGCCGAACGCGGTCGCCACCTCGCGGGCCACGCCGCGGATCGACAGGGCGTAGCCGATGTCGGGGGTGATCTCCAGCTCGATCACGTCGTCGCGCAGGCCCAGCAGCTCGACCACGTCGGTGCCGATGGGCGTGCCGGCGGGCAGCACCATGATGCCGTTGTGGTCGTCGCCGAGGCCCAGCTCGCGCTCGGAGCAGATCATGCCCTCGGACATGCGCCCGTACGTCTTGCGCGCCCCCACCTCGAACCCGCCCGGCAGCACGCCGCCGGGCAGCACGACCGGGACCCGGTCGCCGGGGACGAAGTTCGTGGCGCCGCAGACGATCTCGCGCGGCGTGGCCTCGCCCACCTCGACCTTGCAGTGCCTGATCGGCTTCTTGAAGCCGGTGAGCTCCTCGATCTCCAGCACCTCGCCGACGACGACGTTCTTGACGTCGTGGCCGTAGGAGGTGATGGACTCGAGCTTGAGCCCGGCCATGGTGAGCCTGTCGGCCACCTCGTGCGCGGTGGCCGCCGGGAGATCGACGTACTCCCGCAGCCAGGAGAGCGGGACCTTCATCAGATCTCCATTCCGAACGGGAGCGTGAAGCGCACGTCCCCCTCGATCATGTCTCGCATGTCTTCGGCGTTGTGGCGGAACATCAGCGTGCGCTCGATCCCCATGCCGAACGCGAACCCGGAGTAGCGGGAGGGGTCGACGCCGCAGGCGATGAGCACCCGCGGGTTGACCATGCCGCAGCCGCCCCACTCGATCCAGCCCTCGGACTTGCAGGTGCGGCACGGCGGGTTGCCGGGGATCGCCGAGGCGCCGCGGCAGACGAAACACTTCAGGTCCATCTCGGCGGACGGCTCGGTGAAGGGGAAGTAGTTGGGCCGGAACCGGGTCGTGATGCCCTCGCCGAACATCACCTCGGCGAACCTGTCGAGCGTGCCCTTGAGGTGGGCCATGGTCAGGCCCTCGTCGACGGCCAGCCCCTCGGTCTGGTGGAAGACCGGGGTGTGGGTGGCGTCGAGCTCGTCGGTGCGGAACGTCTTGCCCGGCGAGATCACGTAGACCGGCAGGTCGCGCTGCAGCAGCGCGCGGATCTGCACCGGCGAGGTCTGGGTGCGCAGCACCATGCCCGACTCGGTGGAGTCCACGAAGAACGTGTCGTGCTCGGAGCGGGCCGGGTGGTCGGTGGCGATGTTGAGCGCGTCGAAGTTGAACCACTCGCCTTCGAGCTCGGGCCCCTCGGCCACCTCGTACCCCATGGCGACGAACGCGTCGGCGATGCGCTCCTGCAACGTGGTCAGCGGGTGGCGGGCGCCGCGCGGGCGGCGGTCCCAGGGCAGGGTGACGTCGACGGTCTCCTCGACGAGCACCCGGGCATCGCGCTCGGCCTCCAGCTCGGCCTGGCGGGCCGCCAGCGCCTCGTTGATCGCTCGGCGGGCGCCGCCGACGCGCTTGCCGGCCTCGGCGCGGGCGGCCGGCGGCAGGGCGCCGATCTCGCGGTTGGCCAGGGCGATGGGCGAGCGGTCACCCGCGTGCGCCAGCCTGGCCTGCTTGAGTGCGTCGAGGCTGTCGGCCGCCTTGATCGCCGTAAGGGCGTCGGCCTCCATGCGGGACAGCTCGTCGGCGTGCAACGGCGTCACCTCGACGGGGTCGTAGTCAGACAAGAGTGAGCTCCGTATCCAGGGCTTGAGCGGAAAAGAGTCTAGTGGGGGCCGCCCACCGGACCGACTTCGACGGGCTCAGGCTCCAAGCCGCTGGGGCTTCAGACCGTGGCGAAGTCGGGGGTGCCGGTGGGCACGGTAAATCGGAACTCCGCACCGCCCTCGGGCGCGCGCTGCACGATGATCGTGCCGCCGTGCGCCTCGACCAGGCCCTTCACGATGAACAGGCCGAGCCCGGTGCCGCCGCGCCGGCGGCTGTTGCCGCCGCGCCAGAACTGCCGGAAGACGCGCGGAGCCAGCTCGGGCTCGATGCCCTCGCCCTCGTCGCGCACCGACACGGCCACTCCCCATCCGACGGACTCGATCTCGATCGTCACGGTGCCACGACCGTGGCGCACCGCGTTCTCCACCAGATTACCCAGAATCTGGTCGATCTTGTCCTGGTCGAGCCACATCTCGGGCAGATGGTCGCCGACGATCAGGCGGTAGCGGTCTTCGGAGTCGCCCGCGGCGACCCGGCCCGCGACGAGCCGGCGCGCCCTGACCGGCAGATCGACGACCTGGCGGCGCACCTCCAGCCGCCCGGACTCGATGCGCGAGACGTCGAGCAGCTCGGTGATGAGCCGGGTGACGCGGTCGGCGTCGTTGTTGACGGTCTCCAGCATGACGCGCTTCTGCTCGTCGGTGAAGCGCGTCCACTTGGCCAGCAGGGTGGCGGTGAAGCCCTTGACGCTGGTCAGCGGCGAGCGCAGCTCGTGGGCCACGGTGGAGACCAGGTCGGCGCGGCTGCGCTCCAGCCGGGCGCGGGCGCCGCCGTCGCGCAGGGTGATCGTCACGCGTTCGACCTCGCCGCCGCGCTCGGGCTCGCGCGCCAGCCGGGCAGCGACGTAGAGCTCCTGCCCGCCGGGCAGGTGGAGCGGGCGTTCGGGCACCCTGGTCCTGGTACGCAGCCCGCCCTCGGGGTCGAGGCCCTTCCACCACTCGCGGCCGTCGTGGTCGCGGAAGGGGAAGACCTCGTTCATCTCCCTGCCGACCGCGCGCTCCATGGCGACTCCGGTGAGCCGGACGGCGGCCCGGTTGACGGCCAGCACGCACCCATATCGGTCGGTCACGATGAGGCCGTCGGGGAGGTCGTCGATGGAGATCGTGCACGCGGCGGCCACGACTCGCCCGTCGGTGTCTGCGCCGTGCACGACCTCGCCTCCTCCGCCTACAACGCCGACAATAGCGGGTTTCCAGCCGCCTAGGGCACTCGCTGGGACCTGGCGGAGGAGTAAAGGCACACGGCCGCGGCGGTGGCCAGGTTGAGACTTTCAGCCTGTCCGTAGATGGGCACTCTGACCACATCGTCCGCCTCGGCGCGTATCTCCTCCGGCAGTCCCCAGGCTTCGTTCCCGAAGATCCACACGGTCGGTCCGGAAAGATCCACGTCGTCGAGCGTGTGCTTGCCCGCGCCGTCTGCCGCCAGCACGCGCATGCCCCGCTCCTTCAGTTGACGCACGGCGGCGGCGACCGGTGCACCGATGACGACCGGCAAATGGAACAGGCTGCCCGCGCTGGCGCGTACGCACTTGCCGTTGTAGGGGTCGACGGAGGCGTCGGTGAAGACCACCGCGTCCGCCCCGGCGGCGTCGGCGGCCCGCATGACGGTGCCGGCGTTGCCCGGGTCGCGTACGTGCGCCAGCAGCGCGACCAGCTTCGGCTCCCCGGTCAGCGCCTCCTCCAGCGGCACGTGCACGAGCCGGCACACCGCCAGCAGCCCCTGCGGGGTCACCGTCTGGGTCAGCTCCGACATGACCTCGCCGCTGGCCCGGTGGACCGGCACGCCCTGCAGCCTGGCCTGGGTGATGAGCTCGGCGTGCCGCAGTTCGGCCTCGGCCGTGACGAACAGCTCCAGCGTCACCCCGTCGAGTTTGAGCGCCTCGCGCACCGCCTGCGGCCCTTCGGCCAGGAACCTGCGGTCCTGCTCCCTGAAGGCGCGCTTGGCGAGCCGGCGTGCGGCCTTCACCCTCGGCGACTTCACGTTGGTCAGCTCGGACCCGGCCATGCTCTCCCCCAGATCGTGCGTGAATACAGCAAAAGGGCCCACCGTTGCGGTGGGCCCTCTGTCAAAGGCGGCTGCCTCAGCTCGCGGCGGCCGGAGCGTTCACGTTCGCCGGGAGCGCCTTCTTGGCGGCCTCGACGAGCGCGGCAAAGGTGGCGCTGTCGTTGACCGCGAGGTCGGCGAGGATCTTGCGGTCCACCTCGATGTTGGCCAGGCGAAGGCCCTGGATCAGGCGGTTGTAGGTCATGCCGTTGGCGCGGGCAGCGGCGTTGATCCGCTGGATCCACAGACGGCGGAACGCACCCTTACGGTCCTTGCGGTCCCGGTAGGCGTACGTCATCGAGTGGAGCATCTGCTCCTTGGCCTTGCGGTACAGCCGCGACCGCTGGCCACGGTAACCGCTCGCCCTGTCGAGGACGACCTTGCGCTTCTTCTTGGCGTTGAGCGCCCGCTTCACGCGTGCCATGTTTCTTCTCCCCGGGGGTTCGCGCTACTTGGCGAGCAGCTTCTTGATCTTCTTGGTGTCTGCCGGCGAAACGACGACTTCACCCTTGAGACGACGCGTCAGCGTGGAGGACTTCCACTCGTTGTAGTGCGCGCGGCTGGCACGGCGACGCTTGAGCTTGCCGGTGCCGGTGAGCCGGAACCGCTTCTTCGCACCGCTGTGCGTCTTCATCTTCGGCATGTCGCCGTCTCTCCTCAATTCGGTCGTGCCGGTGGCCGGGCCGGTGCTGGCCGGCCCGGTCGCGGCTTGTTCGTCTGCCGGTGGCCGCTGGGGCGCGTGGTGCAAGGCCAACCCCAGCCGCGGGTCACGCTTCCTGTACGGAAGGCTCCGCTACGGAAGACTCCGCTTCCTGCACGGAAGACTCCGCTTCCAGCTCGGAAGGCTCCTCGCTGCCACGCTGTGCCTTGGCAGCGGCCTTTTCGGCCTTGGCCTCGGCCTTCTTCTTGTGCGGACCGATCACCATGATCATGTTACGGCCGTCCTGCTTCGGCTGGGACTCCACGAACCCGAGCTCCTGGACGTCCTCCGCGAGCCGCTGCAGCAGCCGGAAGCCGAGCTCCGGCCGGGACTGCTCGCGTCCACGGAACATGATCGTGACTTTGACCTTGTCCCCGGCCTTGAGGAACCGCACCACGTGACCCTTCTTGGTCTCGTAGTCGTGCGGGTCGATCTTCGGCCGGAGCTTGATCTCCTTGATGATCGTGTGCGCCTGATTCTTGCGCGCCTCGCGCGCCTTCATCGCGGACTCGTACTTGAACTTGCCGTAGTCCATGAGCTTGCACACGGGCGGTCGAGCCGTGGCCGCGACCTCGACGAGGTCAAGGTCGGCCTCCTGGGCGAGCTTCAGCGCGTCGTGAATGCTGACGATGCCGACCTGCTCGCCGTTCGGGCCCACGAGGCGAACCTCGGGAACTCGGATACGCTCGTTGATGCGGGGCTCAGTGCTGATGGGGCCTCCTAGGTTTGCGATCCCTACGTGCTCGTCGTGGCGGGGGCCTTCCGCGCAGAAGACGCGAAAAGCCCCGCACGTCGCGCATGCGGGGCCACTGAGCTCTGTGGCTTCGTGGCCTCGAGCTCCCCGGAGAGTCCGGCGTGATCCTGGACCCGGCTGCCTTTCGGCGACTCGGGTGGGAGGGAGACCTCCGCTTGCGCGTCCAGCAAGGCATGCCGGACCGATCAGAGAGCTACATTACCACAACCACGCAGGCGTCTCGAATCATCCCGCGGGCCCGGGTCAACCTCAGGAAGATCAGTGTGCCCCGGCCGCCGACCGTCTGGCGATCTCGGCCTCCCCCGCCGCGCGCATGGCCTCGACCGGCACGTCCGTGCGGCCGGTCATCAGTTCGACCTGGCGCACGGCCTGGTGCAGGAGCATCGCGAAGCCGCCGACGACCGTGCCGCCCGCCTCGCGGACCGCCGTCGCCGCTCTGGTGGGCCAGGGGGCGTAGACCACGTCGAACAGCGCCGGCACCCGTGCCAGCCGCCCGGCGAACACGTCGGCGGCCCCTCCGGGCAGCGTGGAGACCACCAGGTCCACCTCCGTGTACGCGTCGAGCTTGTCGAACGTCTCGACCGCCAGCGCCACGCCCAGCCGTCCGGCCACCTCCACGGTCTCCCCGGCCCTTGCCGGGTCGCGTACCAGCAGGGTGGTCGCGTGCAGCCCGAGGTTGCGCAGCGCCGCGAGCGCGGAGGCTGCGGTGGCGCCGCCGCCCAGGACGGTCGCCGAGCGCGGCGCGGGCACGCCCGCCTCGGCCAGCGCCCGTTCGATGCCGTGGACGTCGGTGTTGTGCCCGTGGCGCAGGCCCTCGCCGAACACCACGGTGTTGGCCCCGCCCACCTCGACGGCCAGGTCGGAGACGGTGTCGAGGAGCGGCAGCACGGCCCGCTTGAGCGGCATCGTCAGCGACAGGCCCGCCCAGGCGCGCTCCTCCTCGTGCTCGGCGCCGCCCTGGCCGCGTACGGGGACCAGCTCGGCGAGCAGGCCGGGCAGCCGCGCCTCGTCGCACTCGAACGCCTCGTAGCTCCACCCGTCGAGCCCCATCGCCGCGTAGGCGGCCCTGTGCAGGTGGGGCGAGAGCGAATGCCCGATCGGCGAGCCCATGACCGCAGCCCGCATCGACACTCCTTCCGGAAACACGGATCCCAAGAACTATCACGCCAGGAGGCGGGCGGGCCGCACGGGCGGCCCGCCGCGAGGGTCAGCCGCCGTTGCGCTGGTATTCGGCCAGCAGCGCCTGGCGTTCGGCCTCGGTGGTGGCGAACTTGGTGACGTTGCTGTTCTTGGGGTCGGTGGCGACGAAGTAGAGCCAGTCGCCCTTGGCCGGGTTGAGCGCCGCCTCGATGGCGTGCTGGCCCGGGTTCGAGATCGGGCCCGGCGGCAGGCCGAGGTACATGTACGTGTTGTACCGGCTCTTGGTCTTCGTCTCGGCGATGGTGGCGGCGGTGCGGTACTTGTTGAGGGCGTACATGACCGTGCTGTCCATCTCCAGCTTCATCTCCGGGTCGCGGTCGAGCCGGTTGTAGATGACGCGGGCGATCTTGGGCATGTCCTCGAACCGGCCGGCCTCGGCCTGGACGATGCTGGCGATGACCACGATGTCCTGGGGCTTGCGCCCGAGTTCCTTGGCGCCGCCTACCAGGTCGACCTCCTCGGCCGTCTGGTTGAAGCGCTTGACCATCGCGCCCAGGACCTGCTCAGGGGTGACGTTGGGCGGGAAGTCGTAGGTGGCCGGGAAGGCGTACCCCTCAAGCTTGCCCTTGGCGTAGGACGGCAGGTCGAGGTCGGCCTTCTTCGCCGCGGCGGCGAAGTCCTTGGCCGGCTTGCCCATCTCCTTGGCCAGCGTGGCGTAGGTGTCGGACAGGCGCAGGCCCTCCTTGATCGGCACCTTCTTCAGCAGCTTGTTCCCGGGGATCAGCATCGCCACCGCGCCGGCCGCCGACATCTTCTTGCGCATCTTGTACTGGCCGGGCTGCAGCGAGCCGCTCTTGCCGGCGTTGTCCACGGCGTTGCTGAACGCCTTGGCGCTGGCCACCACGCCCAGGCGTACCAGCTCCTCGGCCACCTCCGACGCGGTCTGGCCGTCCTTGATCTCGACGACCACCTCGCCGGTCCCCTGGCCGGTGTAGTCGTCGGGCACGAGGGCGTCGCTGAGCCACAGGTAGCCGTAGTAGCCGCCGCCGCCGATGATGCCCGCCAGCACGACGAAGGCGAGCAGCGGCGCGATGAAACCGCCCCGGTTGCGGCGTCTGCGCCGCCGGCGGTTGCCGCCGCGTTTGCCGGAACCACGAGAACGGCGCCGGGATCGACCCTCGTCGTCCTCGGTGCCGAGCAGGGAGTTCAGATCGAGATCGCTCATAGATGCGCTGGCCAATCTCCCGGTACGGCCCGTTCGGCGTCAAGCGGTAGTGCCGAACCGGCTGAGGTCACCGGGCGGAACGGGGGGATCCGCCGGGCATGCTCCCACGACCAGCGGAGATCACTCTGGGTAGCCATGCTAGGGGATGGGAAGAGGGCGCATGACCCAAGTTGGGACTTTTGCGCGGGTATGTGAGGGGTCCCGCCGCGCATCAGCCCGTCCCGAGGTTCTTGTTCAACTCTTCCCGGTATCTCACGAACTCGCTCTCTTTATTGGTGAATTTGGTGATTCTATGCGCCGGATCGGTCGTCACAAACCAGTGCCAATCACCTTGCGCTGGGTGCAGGGCCGCCAGCAGCGCCTTCTCACCAGGATTGGCGATGGGTCCGGGCGGCAGCCCGTGACGGCGGTAGGTGTTGTAGGGGGAGTTCACCTTGGTGTCGCGCTCCGTGACCTTCAGTGACCGGCGGTTCTGGGCGTACAGGACCGTGGTGTCGAGCTCCAGCGGCCTGTCGCTGCCGAGTCTGTTGTAGATCACTCTGGCGATCTTCGGGTAATCGGCGTCCGTGCCGCCCTCGGCCTGGACGATGCTGGCGACCGTGACGGCCTCCAGCGGGCTCAGGCCCAGCCGGGCGGCCCCCTCCGCCAGGCGCACCTGCCGGGCGGCGACGCCCCACCGTTCCACCATGGCGGCCAGCAGGTCCACGGGCTTGTCGCCGGGCTCGACCTCGTACGTGGCCGGGAACAGGAAACCCTCGATCCCGGGCGCGTACGAGGGCAGCCCGATGAGACTCTTGTCGACGCTCTGGAGCTCCTTCAGCGGCAGCCCGGCCAGCTGGGCGACACGTCGCAGCACCTCGCCCGCGCGCAGCCCCTCGGGCACCACCACGCGCCTGACCAGCCGGGAGGCGGGCGCCAGCAGCAGGTCGAGCGCCGCGCCCGCGGCCATGCCCTTGCGCAGCCGGTAGTGGCCGGGACGCAGCCGGTTGGCCACGGCGCGTTCCTGGGCCGCGTTCACGAACGAGCGCGAGCTGGCCACCACGCCGGCGTCGGCCAGCGCGGTGCCGATCTGCTCGGCGTTCGCGCCCGGCGGGATCCGTACGGTGACCGTCCCGCTGCCCGCGCCCTCGAAGTCATCGGGACTCAGGTACGGCCGGACCACCATGAGCATGCCCGCCCCCGCCGCCACCAGCGCCGCCACCAGCGCGGCGGAGATCAGCCCCGCCCTGCGCAGGGCCCGGCCGCGGCGCGGCGACAGCGGGATGACCTCGGCGGGCTCCCCGGGCTCCCCGCCCGCCGGGTCGCGGCGTCCTGTCTCCGGGCGTCCGGGCTCGGAGTGTGCCGGCTCGGGGTGTCCAGAATCCGGGTGTCCCGGCTCGGGGTGTCCCGGCTCGGGGGGCGGGGGCTCCTGGTCGGAGTCCGCCTGCCGGAAGGGGATCACCTCGCCGGCGTCGTCGTCAGGCGTGCCGGTCACGCGGCCACCTCGCCGGCCGGGCGCGCGCCGGGCGGCGTGCGGAACGGACGGCTGATGGCCTCGGCGCGGGCCTCGCGGTGCGGCCCGCTCATGAGGCAGGTCCGTCGGCCGCCGCGGGGGGCGGTTCGACGGGCCTGCCTGGTGGTCTTTCGGTGGCGCGTTCGGAGTCGATCGCGTCCTGCAACAACACGACGGCGGCCGCCTGGTCGACGACCCCGCGCTGCTTCTTGGCGCGTACGCCGCTGGCCCGCAGCCCGTGCTGGGCCGCGACCGTGGTGAGCCGTTCGTCGAACAGCCGCACGGGCGTGGGCGCGAGCCGCCCGGCCAGCTCGGCGGCGAACGCGCGGGCCAGCCCCGCCGCCTGGCCCTCACGGCCGGACAGCGAGGTGGGCAACCCCACGATCACCTCGATCGCCTCGTGCTCGGCGACGATCTCGGCGATGCGATCGAGGTCGCCCTTGCCCCTGCGCACGGTCTCGACCGGCGTGGCCAGCGTCCCACTGGGGTCGCTACGGGCCACGCCGATACGTACGGATCCGACGTCGACGCCGATCCGCGAACCGAACCTCATGTCATCCGATCTGCTCGCCGATGGCCTGTTCGACCAGGCCGAGCGCGTCGCCGATCGCCTCGGGCCGCGTACCGCCGCCCTGCGCGACATCGTCCTTGCCGCCACCGCCACCCCCAAGAGCCTTGGCGGCGACGCCGACCAGCCTTCCGGCCTTGAGCCCCCGCTCGCGCCCCGCCTCGTTGACCGCGGCGACCACCACGGGCCGGTCGGAGGGGGCGCCGGCGATCACCACGACCGCCGGCCGGTCGGCCGGGAATCTGCCACGCACATCAAGCGCGAGCTTACGCAGGTCGTCGGCACCGGTGCCATCAGGCGCGCGGTGTGTCACCACGGAGACTCCGTGCAGGTCACGAGCCTGGGACGCCAGCTCGCCGGCGATCTGGAGCACCTGGGCCGAGCGCACCTTCTCCAGCTCCTTCTCGGCGGTGCGCAGGCGGGTGACGATGCCCTCGATGCGCTCGGGCAGCTCCTCGCGGCGCGCCTTGAGCTGCTCGGACAGCTGCGCCACCAGCACGCTCTCGCGAGCCAGGAAGCGGAAGGCGTCGATGCCGACCAGCGCCTCGACGCGGCGCACGCCCGCGCCGACCGACTGCTCGCCCAGCACCTTGACCAGGCCGAGCTGCCCGGAGCTGTGGACGTGGGTGCCGCCGCACAGCTCGCGCGAGTAGTCGCCGATCTCGACCACGCGGACCTCGTCGCCGTACTTCTCGCCGAACATCGCCAGCGCGCCCATCGCCCTGGCCTCGGCCTGGGAGGTGTAGAACGCGTTGACCTTGAGGTCGTTGATCAGCACCGCGTTGACCTCGTCCTCGACGTCGCGCAGCACGCTGGCCGGGACGGCGCCCGCCGCGGTGAAGTCGAAGCGGAAGCGGCCCGGGGAGTTCTCCGAGCCCGCCTGCGCCGCCGTCTCGCCCAGCGCGTTCTTGAAGCCGCGGTGGACCAGGTGGGTGGCGCTGTGGCTGCGCGAGATCGCCCGGCGGCGCTCAAGGTCGATCTCGGCCTGCGCCTCGTCGCCGACCTTCAGCTCGCCGCTGCGGATCTTGCCGCGGTGGACGATCAGGCCCTTGAGCGGCGACTGCACGTCGAGGATCTCGACCTCGGCGCCGGATGTGCGGATCACGCCCTGGTCGGCGAGCTGGCCGCCGCCCTCGGCGTAGAACGGGGTGCGGCCGAGCACGATCTCGACGGTCGTGCCCGCGCCCGCCGCCGGCACGCTGACGCCGTCGACCAGGATGCCGACGACCGAGGTGTCGGCCTCGGTCTGGTCGTAGCCGAGGAAGTCGATCTTGCCGGCCTTCTCCAGCAGGTGGCCGAAGACGGAGATGTCGGCGTTGCCGGTCTTCTTCGCCGCCGCGTCGGCCTTGGCGTTCTGCCGCTGCTCCTTCATGAGGCGGCGGAAGCCCTCTTCGTCGACCTTGAGCCCCTGCTCGGCCGCCATCTCCAGGGTCAGGTCGATCGGGAAGCCGTAGGTGTCGTGCAGCTTGAACGCCTGGTCGCCCGAGAGCGTCGTGCCCGACTTGCGCTTGGTCTCCTCGACGGCCACGTCGAAGATCGCGGTGCCGGTGCGGAGCGTCCCCAGGAAGGACGCCTCCTCCGCGTCGATGATCCCGTGGATCTGCGGCGCGTCGACCTTGAGCTCGGGGTACTGCTCGCCCATCACGTTGATCGCGACGTCGGTCAGATCGTGCATGTAGCGCTCGTCGCCGGAGCCGAGCAGGCGCAGGTTGCGCACCGAACGGCGCAGGATGCGGCGCAGCACGTAGCCGCGGCCCTCGTTGCCGGGCATGACGCCGTCGGCGACCAGCATCGTGCCGGTGCGCACATGGTCGGCGATCACGCGCAGGCTCACGTCGGCGCGGTGGTCGCGGCCGTAGCGGGTCTTGGTGAGCTCGGCCGCCTTGTCGAGGATCTTGTAGGTGGTGTCGATCTCGTAGAGGTTGTCGACGCCCTGCAGGATCGTCGCCATGCGCTCAAGGCCCATGCCGGTGTCGATGTTCTTGGCCGGCAGCTCGCCGGAGATGTCGAAGTCGACCTTGGTGCGGACCTGGCTGAGCTGGTACTGCATGAAGACGAGGTTCCAGACCTCGAGGTAGCGGTCCTCGTCGGCGACGGGGCCGCCCTCCTTGCCGTACTCGGGGCCGCGGTCGTAGTAGATCTCCGAGCAGGGGCCGCCGGGGCCGGGCACGCCCATGTGCCAGTAGTTGTCCTCCAGGCCGCGGCGCTGGATACGGCTCTCGGGCACGCCGACCTTGTTGCGCCAGATGTCGTAGGCCTCGTCGTCCTCGAGGTAGACGGTGGCCCAGAGCCGGTCTTCGGGGAAGCCGAAGCCGCCGTCGGACTCGGAGCGGGTGAGCAGCTCCCACGCGAACGGGATCACTTCGGACTTGAAGTAGTCGCCGAAGGAGAAGTTGCCGAGCATCTGGAAGAAGGTGGCGTGCCGGGTGGTCTTGCCGACCTCTTCGATGTCGGGGGTGCGCACACACTTCTGCGCGGTTGCCAGCCGTGACGCCGGAGGCTTGCGCTGCCCCAGGAAGTACGGCTTGAACGGCACCATACCGGCAGGAACCAGGAGCAGCGTCGGGTCCTCAGCGATCAGGCTGGCCGAGGGCACGACCTTGTGCCCACGCTCCTCGAAGAAGCGCAGGAAGCGGCGGGCTATCTCTGCCGACTCCATTGTGGCCATCCTTTGCTGGGTAGTCAGTTGTCGATTTCAGCGTTGTCGAGCCCGAAGCGCGCCCGCAACTGGGTTTCGCGCTCGGCGGCCTCGCCGAGCGCGTCAGAGGTAAAGTCTCTCACCCGCGCGAGCATCCCCGCCGCGCCGTCGGCCGTGCGCCGGACGACGTGGTTCGGGTGCAGCGCCTGCAGCCTGCGCATCACCCAGAAGGCGAGGAACGCGCCGAGCGAGAGGTAGAACAGCCGTCTGATCACCGGGACCGCCTCGCCTTGGGCGGTCTGCGGGCCTCGATGGCGCGCCGCACGCCGTAGCCGAGCGACGACACCTTGATCAACGGGCCGGTGAAGATGGTCTGCGTCACCGCGCTGAGCTTGGCGGCGTGGGCGCTGACCTGCTTGACGTCCTGGGCGATGGCCTCGACCACGACCAGTTGCCTGTTGGTCTCGTTGACCGTGACGCTCACGTCGTCGAGCAGCGGCGCCAGGCGGTTGTTCAGGTCGGAGACCGCCTTGGTCGTCTCGGTGAGCAGCCTGGCGAGCTTGACGAGCACCATGGCGAGAACGCAGACCAGCACGATCCATCCCGTGGCGGCGATCAGCCCGGCGACCTCTCCAGCGGTAAGCATCCGCTCATCTCCCTCGTACGCTGGGCCGGAACGGCATGAACCCTATCGCGTCCGGGCGACAACCCTGGTGAGGAAAACGGGCCCGAACCGGCATCGAGGTCGCCTCCGGACACTTCCGTGACCGGCCGCATGAGCACACGCGCCACTCCGCCCCCACTCCGACCAGGGGTTGCGCGGCCGGCTCAGCTCTCGGGCACGCGGGCGAAGGCGCGTACGGGGACCCGCGCGACGCCCGCGAGACGCGCGGGCGCGGCCGTGAACAGGGCGCCGGTCGGCGGGAGCCGGTCGAGCCCGGTCAGCCGCTCCACGACCGGCACACCCGCCTCCAGCAGCGCGTCGAGGGCCGGGCTGCCCTCGTGCGCGGCGTCGTCGAGCGCGTCGGCGTCGGTGCCGACCAGGGCGACGCCGTGCTCGGCCAGCCACGCGGCGGCCGCCGCGGTGAGCTGCCGGCCCTCGCGCGCGCCGGTGTGCAGCAGCACGGCCCTCCCGCGTACGTCGAAAGCGGCCAGCGCGCCCACGCCGACGGTCCGCCCCTCGGCCCCTGTCACGCGCACCACCACGGCGGGCAGGTCGGCGACGCGCGCCAGCGGGAGCGCGGCCAGGTCGCCGCCGGGCGCCACCAGGTACGTGCCGCCCTCGTGGGGCAGGTGGTCGAGCTCGGCCAGCGCTCCCCCGGCGCCGGGCGCGGCCGCGGCGGCGCGGTCGGACGGGCCGCCGCGGGTGCCCTTGTGCGGCTCGGCGAAGATCTCGACGCCGCTCAGCTCGACCGCGTCGGTCATCAGCAGGCCGAGCGAGGCCACGAACAGCGCGGCGATCTCGTCCTCGGTGGCGTCGGGACCCGGCAGGTCGACGCGGAAGCCGTGGACGGTGAGGTCGCCGCCGTTGCCGAAGGTGATGGAGGCGTCGAAGGCGGCGCGGTAATCGGTCATGGTGGCGATCAATCTAGCGGGCGGGGCGGTCAGGAGCCGCGCAGGAAGTCGCGGATCCGGGTCCAGCGGTCGGCCACGGGGGCCTCGGCGCCGTGTCTGGTGGGCTCGTAGTAGCGGCGCTCGCGCACCTGCTCGGGCGCGTAGTCCTGGCGCACGAGCCCGTGGTCGAAGTCGTGCGGGTACTTGTAGCCGTCGCCGTGGCCGAGCTTGGCCGCGCCGGGGTAGTGGGCGTCGCGCAGGTGGCCGGGGACCTGGCCGATCAGGCCCTTGCGCACGTCGCCGACCGCCGCGCCGATGGCCTTGACGACCGCGTTGGACTTGGGCGCCATCGCGCAGTGGATGACGGCGTGGGCCAGGTTGATCTGGCCTTCGGGCAGCCCGATGAGCTGCACCGCCTGGGCCACGGCCACCGCCGTCTGCAGGCAGGTGGGGTCGGCCATGCCGACGTCCTCGGAGGCGAAGATGACGATGCGGCGGGCGATGAAGCGCGGGTCCTCACCGGCCTCGATCATGCGGGCGAGGTAATGGAGCGCCGCGTCGGCGTCGGAGCCGCGCATCGACTTGATGAACGCGCTGATCACGTCGTAGTGCTGGTCGCCCTGGCGGTCGTAGCGCACGGCCGCCTTGTCGGCGGCCTTCTCCACGACCTCGACGGTGATGTCGTCGGCCAGCAGGGCGGCGGCCTCCAGGTAGGTCAGCGACCTGCGCGCGTCGCCGCCGGCCAGGCGTACCAGGTGGTCGAGGGCCTCGGGCGCGAGGGTGGCCCGGCCGCCCAGGCCGCGCGGCTCGGACACCGCGCGTTCCAGGACCGCGCGTACGTCGTCGTCGGACAGCGACTCCAGCGTGAGCAGCAGCGAGCGCGACAACAGCGGCGAGATGACCGAGAAGGACGGGTTTTCGGTGGTGGCGCCGATGAACGTGACCCAGCGGTTCTCCACTGCCGGGAGCAGCGCGTCCTGCTGGGCCTTGTTGAAGCGGTGGACCTCGTCGACGAACAGCACGGTCTGGCGGCCGCTCATGCCCAGCTCGCGGCGGGCGTTGTCGATGGCGGCACGGACGTCCTTGACACCGGCGGAGACGGCGGAGATCTCGACGAAGCGGCGTTTGGTGACGTTGGAGACCACGTAGGCCAGGGTCGTCTTGCCGGTGCCGGGCGGGCCCCACAGGAACAGCGACATGGGGGCCTCGCTCTCGACCAGCCGCCGCAGCGGGGTGCCGGAGCCCAGCAGGTGTCGCTGGCCGATCACCTCGTCGAGGGTGCGCGGGCGCATCCGCACCGCGAGGGGCTGCGGGGTGGCCTCCTCAGCCGCCGAATCGAACAGGCTATCCACAACGCGAGATTACACGCCGTGCAGGGGCGTCATGCCCGCCGATGCCCATACGGCCCTGGCCCCGGAGTCGCCCGCGCGGAAGCAGAAGTAGCCCGCCACGGCGGCCAGGACGACCGTCAGCGCCGACAGGACGATCGTGACGGGCCTGCCGAACCGGTCGGAGGTGAGCGAGCCGCGTCCGGGGGTGGTGGCGTACACGAGGGCCAGGGTGACGGCCGCCAGGCCGGCCGCCGACAACAGCAGCGGGCTCGCGTAGCTCTCGTGCGCGGCGACGCGGGCGCCGAGCGGGCCCTCGACCTCGGCGAAGCGGGCCCGTTTCAGGCTCTCGCCGCTCTCCTTGGCCGCGAACACCGCCACGGGCGCGGCCACGGCGAGCAGCACCACCGCCCACGCCGCCGGCGTCCGTACGCGGGGCACCAGCGCGTACGCCGCCGCCGCGAGGACGAGCAGCGGCGTCAGCACCACGGCGAAATGGACGATCAGCGGATGGGCCGGCAAACCGAGGATCTGATCGAACACGGTCACTCCTTAAGGGGCCTCACCAGGACTACGAATCCTCGCGCGAAAAGGTTCTTGATCACACTTGCCCCAGTCAACGGCTTTCGTCACTTACGCCCGGCACATATCGGAGGCCGGTAGCATTCGCGGAGTTGTTTGGTCATGTGTCGGCAAAGATGAAGGAGACAACCGGTGAGCGGCGACGACCGCCAGAGCGAGCTGGCTCGGGAGCACAAGGAGCGGCAGGCGAAGCGCGCGGCCGAGCAGACCGCCAAAGCCAGGCGGAACACCTTCATCGGCGCGGGCGTGGCCGTCGTGGTGGTGGCGGGCGGCGTCTTCGCCGCGACCACCCTGATGGGCGACGACGACAAGACCGCCGCGGCGGCGAGCACGCCCACGCCCTCCGCCAGCACCAGCTCCCCCGCGCCGACGGCGCTGCCGAGCACCGCGCCGCCGAAGAACGCGAGCAAGGTGTCGTGCACGTACAAGCGTGACGACTCCGCGCCCAACAAGTTCGTCGGCCTGCCGGGCAAGCGGCCCAACCTGAAGCTCAAGACGATGACCGTGAGCACCAACCACGGCGACATCGTGATCGACGTCGACGCGAACGCGACCCCGTGCTCGGTCAACTCGATGGCGTTCCTGGCCAGGAAGGGCTTCTACGACAACACCAAGTGCCACCGCCTGGCGACGCCGGAGACGGCCGGCCTGTTCCTGCTCCAGTGCGGCGACCCGCAGGCCAAGGCCGACGGCAGGAACCCGACCGACGGCCAGGGCACGGCCGGCTACGTGTACGCCGACGAGGCCGCCGGCGGCATGTCCTACACCAAGGGCGTGGTGTTCCTGACCCAGCCCGACGGCGCCGCCGGGCAGAACAGCAGCCAGTTCGCCATCTCGCTGTCGGACGAGAACGGCCAGCTCGAACCGCAGTACTCGGTGCTCGGCATCGTCCGCTCGGGCCTGGAGATCATCGAGAAGGTCGCCAAGGACGGCGTCATCGTCAACGGCGACGACATCGTGGGCGACGGCGGCTCGACCGCCCCCAAGAACCCGATCATCATCAAGCGCGTCACCGTGAAGTAGCGGCCGGCACGACGACGGCGGGCGCCCCCGGGGAAGGGGCGCCCGCCGTCGTCATGTGCGGGTCAGGACTCGTTCTTGAGCTGGGCCTCGTTCTTGGACTGGGCCTCGCTCTTGGGCTGGGCGTCGACGCCCGCCTCCTTGCGCTGGTCGGCCGTGATCGGCGTGGGCGCGCCGGTCAGCGGGTCGAAGCCGGAGGCGGTCTTCGGGAACGCGATCACGTCGCGGATCGAGTCGCCGTCGGACAGCAGCATGCAGATCCGGTCCCAGCCGTAGGCGATGCCGCCGTGCGGGGGCGGGCCGTACTTGAACGCCTCCAGCAGGAAGCCGAACTTGCTCTCGGCCTCCTCCTTGGAGATGCCGAGCACGTCGAAGACCCGCTGCTGCATCTCGGCCCGGTGGATACGGATCGAGCCGCCGCCGATCTCCATGCCGTTGCAGACCATGTCGTAGGCGTAGGCCAGGGCCTCGGCCGGGTGGTCCTGGAAGTTGTCGGCCCACTCCGGCTTGGGGCCGGTGAACGGGTGGTGCACGGCCGTCCAGCCGCCCTCGCCGTCCTCCTCGAACATGGGGGCGTCGACCACCCACAGGAACGACCACTGCGACTCGTCGATCAGGCCGCAACGGCGGCCGATCTCCAGCCGGGCCGCGCCCAGCAGGTCGCGCGAGGCGCCGCGGGCTCCGGCGGCGAAGAAGATCGCGTCGCCGGGGGCGGCGCCGACCTTGGCCGCCAGGCCGGACAGCTCCGCCTCCGACAGGTTCTTGGCGACCGGGCCGCCGAGCGTGCCGTCCTCCTGGACCAGCACGTACGCCAGGCCCTTGGCGCCGCGGCTGCGCGCCCACTCCTGCCAGCCGTCGAGCTCCTTGCGGGTCTGCGAGGCGCCGCCCGGCATGACCACGGCGCCGACGTAGTCGGCCTGGAACACGCGGAAGGAGGTGGCGGAGAAGTAGTCGGTCATCTCGACGAGCTCCTGGCCGAAGCGCAGGTCGGGCTTGTCGGAGCCGTAGCGGGCCATGGCGTCGGCGTAGGTCATGCGCGGCAGCGGCATGGGGATCTCGTAGCCGAGGATCTCCCGCCACAGCCGGCCGACCAGCTTCTCGCCGACCTCGATGACGTCCTCCTGGTCGACGAAGGACATCTCGACGTCGATCTGGGTGAACTCGGGCTGGCGGTCGGCCCGCAGGTCCTCGTCGCGGTAGCACTTGGCGAGCTGGTAGTAGCGCTCCAGGCCGGCGACCTGGAGGAGCTGCTTGAACAGCTGGGGCGACTGCGGCAGGGCGTACCAGTTGCCGGGCTGCAGGCGGACCGGCACCAGGAAGTCGCGCGCGCCCTCGGGGGTGGAACGGGTCAGCGTCGGGGTCTCGACGTAGACGAAGCCGAGCTCGTGCATCACCTCGTTGGCCAGGTAGGTGGCCTTGGAACGGGTGCGCATGGCGCTCGCGACCTGCTGGCGGCGGATGTCGAGGTAGCGGTACTTGAGCCGGGCCTCCTCCGACACGCCCACGTTGCCCTCGATGGGGAACGGCAGCGGCGCGGACTCGCTCAGCACCTCGACCCGCTCGGCCACGACCTCGATCGCGCCGGTGGGCAGCTCGGGGTTCTCGTTGCCCTCCGGGCGCACCCTGACCTGGCCGACGACCTTCACGCAGTATTCGGCGCGCAGGTCGTGGGCGTGGTCCTCCTCGCGGAAGACCACCTGCGCCGAGCCGGAGGCGTCGCGCAGGTCGATGAAGACAACGCCGCCGTGGTCACGGCGGCGGGCCACCCATCCTGCGAGCGTCACCTGCTGCCCGGCGTGCTCCTCACGGAGCGACCCGGCCGTATGCGTGCGGATCACTGCACTTTCCCTTTCAAAACGTCGGCGACCTGGGCCAGCGGCACCTCGGTCTGTTCAGCGGTGGTCAGGTCCTTCAGTTGCACGGCCTCGGCCGCGAGGTCACGCTCGCCCAGGATCAGCGCGAATCGGGCGCCGGAACGGTCCGCGCCCTTCATCGCGCCCTTGAGCCCCTTGCCGCCGAAGGCCATGTCGGCGCTGATGCCCGCCTCGCGCAGCTCGGAGACGAGCAGGAACATGCGGCGGCGGGCGTCGTCACCCAGCGGGACACCGTACACCTGCACGCGGCCCGGCGCGGCCTCGTCGAGCAGACCCTCGGCCTCCATCGCCAGGTACGTGCGATCGACGCCGAGCGCCCAGCCGACGCTGGGCAGCGGCGGGCCGCCCAGCATCTCGCTGAGCCCGTCGTAGCGGCCGCCGCCGCCGACGGCCGACTGGGAGCCGAGCCCGCCGTGCACGAACTCGAACGTGGTGCGCGTGTAGTAGTCGAGCCCGCGCACCAGCCGCGGGTCGTCCTCGAACGCCACGCCCGAGGCGGTCAGCAGCGAGCGGACCTCCTCGTGGTAGCTCTTGCACGCCGCGCACAGGTGGTCGACCACCAGCGGCGCGCCGGTGAGCTGGGCCTGCACCTCGGGCCGCTTGTCGTCGAGCACCCGCAGCGGGTTGATCTCGATGCGGGCCCTGGTGTCCTCGTCGAGGTCGAGCCCGCGCAGGAACTCCTGCAGCGCGGCCCGGTAGGCGGGCCGGCAGTTCTTGTCGCCGAGCGAGTTGACCAGCAGCCTGACCTGCCTGAGCCCGAGCGAGGCGAAGCCGCGCGCGCCGAGCACGATCAGCTCGGCGTCGAGCGCCGGGTCCTCGGAGCCGAGGGCCTCGGCCCCGACCTGCCAGAAGTGGCGGTAGCGGCCCTTCTGGGCACGCTCGTAGCGGAACTGGCTGCCGGAGTACCACAGTTTGACCGGGAGCTGGCCGGTGTGGAGATTGTGCTGGAGCACGGCGCGCACGACCGAGGCGGTGCCCTCGGGGCGCAGGGTCAGCGACCTGCCCGCCCTGTCGGGGAAGGTGTACATCTCCTTGGAGACCACGTCGGTGGACTCGCCCACGCCCCGCTTGAACAGCTCGGTGTCCTCGAAGACGGGGGTCTCGACGTAGCCGTAGCCAGCCAGCCTCAGGGGCGCGACCAGCGCCTCGCGCACGGCCAGCACGCGCTCGGAGCGCGGCGGCAGCCAGTCGAAGGTGCCTTTCGGTGCTTGGAAGCTCATTAGATCCCTCGTGTGGGACCGGCCTGCGGCGCCGCTTCCTTCAGGTACGGGTTGGTAGCGCGCTCGCGGCCGATCGTGGTCTGTGGTCCGTGGCCCGGCAGGACGACCGTATCGTCAGGCAGCGGCAGGCACTTGGTGGCCAGGCTGCTCAGGAGGGTCGCGTAGTCGCCGCCGGGAAGGTCGGAACGGCCGATGGAGCCGGCGAACAGCAGGTCGCCCGAGAACATGATCTCGTCGCCGGGCAGCCGGAAGCTCACCGACCCCCTGGTATGGCCGGGCGTGTGGTCGACCACGAGATCGAGGCCCGCCAGGCTGAGCTCCGCGCCGTCGGACAGCTCGCGCACGTCGTCGGGCTCGCTCAGCCTGATGTCGCCGAACAGCGAGACGCCGCCGCCCCAGCCGGCGGAGGGGTCGCTCAGCAGGTGGCGGTCGTCGGGGTGGATCCACGCGGGGACGTCGCGCGCGCCGCAGACCGGGGCGACCGACCACACGTGGTCGAGGTGGCCGTGCGTGAGCAGCACCGCGACCGGCTTGAGCCGGTGCTCGCGCAGCAGCTCGTCGACGCCTCCGGCCGCGTCCTGGCCCGGATCGACGATCACGCACTCCTCGCCGGCCGCGGGCGCGACGACGTAACAATTGGTCTGGAGGGCCCCTGCGGGGAAGCCTGCGATGAGCATCTGCCTCAGGTGATCTCGTCGAAAAGCCAATGGGAATGTAACCGAAGGGTACCGGTGCGGGTCGCCGGGCTGCGAATCATTACCCATTGGCCGATACGATTCGCCCACCTCAGTTGATTGACTATGGGAGGCAAAGCGGTGGCCACGGGCAAGGACCGGCAGAAGCAGCTGGCACGTGAGCACTACGAGCGGCAGATGCAGCGCCGCATCGAGCGCGAGCAGAAGGCCAAGCGCACCGCGATCATCGGCTCCACGGTCGGCGTGGTCGTCGTGGTGGGCGGCGTCGTGGCGGCGGTCGCGCTGCTCGGCGGCGGCGGCTCGCAGACCGAGGCGACCGCCTCGCCCTCGGCCTCGGCGCCGCAGGACACCGCCTCGGCCCAGGCCAGCACGGGGCCGAAGCCGTACAACGCGGCGGCCGGCACGTGCGACTACGTCAAGGAGGCGGGCGGCGGCCAGGTCAAGGACGTCGGCATGCCCCCGGCCGAGGTCAAGACCGAGCCGGCCAAGAAGGCGATGACGCTCAAGACCAACCTGGGCGACATCGTGGTCGAGCTCGACAACGCCAAGGCGCCGTGCACGACCAACTCGCTGGCCTTCCTGGCCGCCAAGAAGTTCTACGACGGCAGCAAGTGCCACCGTCTCGGCAGCGACAAGTTCCCGATGCTGCAGTGCGGCGACCCGACGGCCAAGGCCGACGGCAAGAGCCAGGACGGCGCGGGCGGCCCCGGCTACGTGATGGCCGAGGAGAACCTGGAAGGGGCCACGTACAAGCGGGGCACGATGGCGATGGCGAAGACCTCGGCGCCGGGCAGCACGGGGAGCCAGTTCTTCCTCGTTTACGGCGATCTCGGACTCACCCCGGATTACACGCCGGTGGGTACGATCACCAAGGGGCTCGACATCCTGGACAAGGTGAACAAAGCGGGCATCATCGCGGACATGGGAGATGGGACCGGGGCACCGAAGCAAACCCTCGAAATCAAAGACGTGACAATCGCCGGCAAGAGCTGACGTAATACAAACTAGGGACGAAGTAGTCCCGAAGGGTCTGATGGATAGTGCGGGAGGACACGGTGAGCACCGACCCGTGGGGCCGGGTAGACGACGACGGCACCGTCTACGTGCGTACGGCTGAGGGAGAGCGAGCCGTCGGCTCCTGGCAGGCCGGTGAACCCGAAGAGGCACTGGCCTACTTCCATCGCAAGTACGACGAGCTGTCCGGCCAGGTACAGCTCCTCGAACAGCGGGTCAAGGGCACCGACCTGGCCCCCGCGCAGGCCGAGGCGAGCATCGCCAAGCTGCGCGAGGCCGTCGCCGACGCCCACGCCGTGGGCGACCTGGCCGCGCTGACGGCCCGCCTCGACGGCCTGACCGAGCTGGTCGGCCATCGCCGCGAGGAGGTCAAGGCCGCCCGCGACCAGGCGCGCGTCGAGGCCAGGGGCGTCAAGGAACGTATCGTCGCCGAGGCCGAGCGCATCGCCGACGAGACCACCCATTGGAAGTCGGGCGGTGAGCGGCTGCGCCAGCTCGTGGAGGAGTGGAAGGCCGCCGACCGCATCGACCGGGTCACCGAGGCCGCGCTGTGGAAGCGCCTGTCGGCCGCCCGCACGTCGTTCGCCAAGCGCCGCAAGCAGTACTTCGCGGGCCTGGACGAGCAGCGCGAGGGCGTACGTTCGGCCAAGGAGCGCATCGTCGCCGAGGCCGAGGCCATCGCGGACTCGACCGACTGGGGCACGACGGCGGCGATCTACCGCGAGCTGATGCAGCAGTGGAAGACCGCCGGGCGCGCCTCGCGCGAGGTCGAGGACGAGCTGTGGGGCCGCTTCAAGGCCGCCCAGGACCAGTTCTTCCAGGCCCGTTCGGCGGTCTTCGCCGAGCGCGACGCCTCGCTCGCGGCCAACGCCGAGGTCAAGGAGGAGCTGCTGGCCGAGGCCGAGAAGATCCTCCCGATCACCGACGTGCGCACGGCCAGGGCCGCGCTGCGGCACATCCTGGAGCGCTGGGAGGCCGCCGGCCCGGTCCCGCGTGAGCAGCGCGACCGGCTCGAAGGCGGGCTGCGCAAGGTCGACGAGGCCGTGCGCAAGGCCGAGGACGCCGAGTGGAAGCGCTCCAACCCCGAGGCCAGGGCGCGTGCCCAGAGCACGGTCGACCAGCTCCGCACCTCCATCGAGCAGTTGGAGAAGCGGCTGGCCAAGGCGCAGGCCGCCGGCCGGGCCAAGGACGTCAAGGAGGCCGAGGAGGCGCTGGTCGCCCGTCGTTCGTGGCTGGAGGAGGCCGAGCGCACGCTGACCGAGTTCAGCTGAACCGATCTTCGGAGGGCGGCCGGGGTCCTAGGCTGACCGCATGGACCCCGTCAGCGTCGCGCGCGCCCTCGTGGACGAGCTGTTCCCCGGCGCCCTGTACGCCTTCGTCGGCGGCAGCGTGCTCACCGAGCGCCGCACCAGCACCTCCGACCTCGACGTGGTGGTGGTGCTCGACGGCCTGGCCGTGCCGTACCGGGAGTCCCTGCGCTGGCACGGCTGGCCGGTCGAGCTCTACGTGCACAGCGAGACCAGCCTCAACGCCTACGTCGACCGCGACCTGGCCGAGCGCAAGCCGGGCGTGGCCCGTATGTGCGCCGACGGCGCGGTCCTGGTCGACCGTACCGGCGGCCGGGCCAGCGACCTGCAGACGGCGCTCGGCGAACGCCTGGCCGCCGGTCCCGGCGACCTGGCCGGCACGCGCGCCGAACGCGCCCGCTACGGCCTGTCCGACCTGCTGGACGACCTGGCGGGCGCGACCGACCCCGGCGAGCAGCTGTTCATCCGCTGGCAGGTGGTCCAGGAGACCGCCAGGCTGGCGCTCGACGTGGGCGGCAGGTGGCGGGGCAACGGCAAGTGGCTGCTGCGCGAGCTGCGTGAGCACGACCCGGCGCTGGCCGACGACCTCCTGACGGCCCACTCCGACCCGGCGCTCCTGACCACGGTGGCCCTGGGCGTCCTGGAACGGGCGGGAGGGCGCCTGTGGGAGGGTTACCGGGCCGAGGGGGACTCCTTCCACCTCCCCTTGCGTCACATCGCCTCAGACGCGCTCTCAGGCGACACGACGCAGAGCGCGGGCATGCGCAGGATGGCCGCGATCAGCGGCGTCACGGCCGGGTCGGCGAACCTGTGGATGGGCCAGACGCACGTCGCGCCCGCCACCCGCTCCTCCGACCACCACCACGGCGCCTCCGAGACCGCCATCTACGTCGTCAGCGGCAGCCCGCGCTTCGTCTTCCTCCAGGACGGCCGCGAGCGGCGCATCGAGGCGGCCCCCGGCGACTACGTCTACGTGCCGCCCTACACCCCGCACCGGGAGGAGAACCCCGACCCCGAGCGGGAGGCGGTCGTCGTGATCGCGCGCAGCACCCAGGAGGCGATCGTGGTCAACCTGCCGGACCTGAAGGGCTGAACGTCAGCCGCTCGCGCCGCTCACCCGGTAGACGTCGAAGACGCCCTGGATGCTGCGTACGGCCTTGAGCACGTGGCCCAGGTGCTTGGGGTCGCCCATCTCGAAGGTGAACTTGCTGATCGCCACCCGGTCGCGCGAGGTCGTCACGGAGGCGCTGAGGATGTTGACGTGCTGGTCGGACAGGGTGCGGGTGACGTCGGAGAGCAGGCGCGGGCGGTCGAGCGCCTCGACCTGGATCGCCACCAGGAAGACGCTGTCGTCGCTCGGCGACCAGCTCACCTCGACCAGCCGGTCGGGCTGCTCCCTGAGCTGCTGCACGTTGGTGCAGTCGGCGCGGTGGACGGACACGCCGTGGCCGCGGGTGACGAATCCGACGATCTCGTCGCCGGGCACCGGGGTGCAGCACCTGGACAGGCGTACCCACACGTCGGCGTCGCCCGCCACGACCACGCCCGCGCCGCCACCGCGGGGGCGGCCGCGCAGCCGGGTCGGCAGGGACGTCTCGGCGATGTCCTCCTCGGCGCTCTCCACGCCGCCGATCGAGGCCACGAGCTTCTGCACGACCGCCTGCGCGGCGATGTGCCCCTCCCCCACGGCGGCGTAGAGCGCCGACACGTCGGGATAACGCAGGTCGCGGGCCAGCGCCAGCAGCGACTCACCGGACATCAGGCGCTGCAGCGGCAGGCCCTGCTTGCGCATGGCCCGGCCGATGGCCTCCTTGCCCGCCTCGATCGCGGTCTCGCGCCGCTCCTTGGAGAACCACTGCCGGATCTTGTTACGGGCCCGGCCGGACTTGACGAACTTCAGCCAGTCGCGCGAGGGCCCGGCGTCGGGCGACTTGGAGGTGAAGATCTCGACCGTGTCGCCGTTGCCGAGCCGCGACTCCAGCGGCACCAGCCGGCCGTTGACCCGCGCGCCGATGCAGCGGTGGCCCACCTCGGTGTGGACGGCGTAGGCGAAGTCGACCGGGGTGCCGCCCTCGGGCAGGGCGATGACCTGGCCCTTCGGGGTGAAGACGTAGACCTCGGAGACCGACAGGTCGAACCGCAGCGACTCCAGGAACTCGCCCGGGTCGGCGGTCTCCTTCTGCCAGTCGAGGAGCTGGCGCAGCCAGGCCATGTCGCTGCCCGGCTTGACCTTGCCGGTCGGGCCCGGCGCGCCGACCTCCTCCTTGTACTTCCAGTGGGCGGCAACGCCGTACTCGGCCCTGTGGTGCATCGCGTGGGTGCGGATCTGCAGCTCGACAGGCTTGCCCTCGGGACCGATCACCGTGGTGTGCAGCGACTGGTACATGTTGAACTTGGGCATCGCGATGTAGTCCTTGAACCGGCCGGGGACCGGGTTCCAGCGCGCGTGGATCGTGCCCAGCGCCGCGTAGCAGTCGCGCACGCTGTCGACCAGGACCCGGATGCCCACCAGGTCGTAGATGTCGTCGAAGGCGACGTCGCGGGCGATCATCTTCTGGTAGACCGAGTAGTAGTGCTTGGGCCGGCCCTTGACCACCGCGCGGATCTTCGCCTCGCGCAGGTCGCCGGAGACCTTCTCGATGACCTCCTGGAGGAACAGGTCGCGCCGCGGCGCTCGCTCGGACACCATGCGCGCGATCTCGTCGTAGCGCTTGGGGTAGAGCATCGCGAAGGCGAGGTCCTCCAGCTCCCACTTGATCGTGTTCATGCCCAGCCGGTGGGCCAGCGGCGCGAAGATCTCCAGCGTCTCGCGCGACTTCTGGTGGCGCTTGTGTTCGGGCAGGTAGCGCATGGTGCGCATGTTGTGGAGCCGGTCGGCGAGCTTGATGATGAGCACGCGGATGTCGCGCGACATCGCCACGACCATCTTGCGCACGGTCTCGGCCTGGGCCGCGTCGCCGAACTTGACCTTGTCGAGCTTGGTGACGCCGTCGACCAGCGAGCCGATCGTGTCGCCGAAGTCGGCCCGCAGCTCGTCGAGGCTGTAGGCGGTGTCCTCGACGGTGTCGTGCAGCAGCGCGGCGCACAGCGTCTCGTCGTCGGTGCCCAGCTCGGCCAGGATCGTCGCCACGGCCAGCGGGTGGGTGATGTAGGGGTCGCCGGACTTCCGCTTCTGGTCGCGGTGGTGGTAGGCGGCGACGTCGTAGGAGCGCTCGATCAGGCGCAGGTCGGCCTTGGGGTGGGTGGCCCGGACCGTGCGGAACAGCGGCTCCAGCACCGGATTCATGGCCCCACCCCCAAACCGTCGTCGACGCACCGCAGGAACGCCGGGCGCCTCGGCATTACCAGCGTCGGTTACGTCGGGCACGACCACATCACGGGGCACTCAGACTCCTCACGTTCGAGTCCAGATCCCCCCAGTGTATCCAGGTCGCGAACCCGGACTCGCTCGGCCCGCTCTCAGACGATCACCAGGGAGTGCAGGTCGACCTCCGGCAGGCGCTCGCGTCCCTTGAGGAAGGCCAGCTCCATCAGCACCGCGATGCCGACCACGTGGCCGCCGGCCCGTTCGACGAGATCGATCGTGGCCCTCGCGGTGCCGCCGGTCGCCAGCACGTCGTCCACGATGAGCACCCGGTCGCCCGGCTTGAACGCGTCACGGTGCACCTCGATGGTGGCCGAGCCGTACTCCAGGTCGTAGGACTCCTCCAGCGTCGCCGCCGGCAGCTTGCCCTTCTTGCGCACCGGTACGAACCCCGCCGCCGCCCGATAGGCCACCGGGGCGGCCAGGATGAAGCCCCTGGCCTCGATCCCGACGATCTTGTCCACCTCGGCGAGCCCGGCCAGCTCGTCCACCACGGCGGCCATCGCGACCGGGTCGCCGAGCAGCGGGGTGATGTCCTTGAACAGCACGCCCGGCTGGGGGTAGTCGGGCACGTCCCTGATCCGGTCAAGGATCAACTGGCTGAGCTCGCTCATCGTGTCTTCCGTCGCCTTCCTCATGGATGCCGCGCTCCATGATGGCCTACTCCGGCCCCTCCTCGAACCGGGCGTACGTCCCGGAAGCCCTGTGACGTGCCCCAGACGCCCGCCCCGGGCCAGGGCGCCCTGATGGCCCGGCGACGTCCCCGAACGCCGCAGAGGGCCCCTGAACGCGACGGCGCCCCCACCCGTGGACGGGTGGGGGCGCCGGTGGGCCGTGCGGGCTCAGCCCTTCGCTACCGCTGCGCTTTTGGAACCCTTCGCCCCCTTGCCGGAGGTGGAGGCGAGGCGGCGGGCGATGGCCTGGTACTTCGGCTCCCGCTCCTTGAGCGTGACCAGCATCGGCGTGGCCACGCACAGCGAGGAGTAGGTACCGACGATCATGCCGACGAACAGGGCCAGCGACAGGTCCTTCAGCGTGCCCGCGCCGAGCAGCGTGGTGCCGATGAACAGGATGGCCGCCACCGGCAGGATCGCGACCAGCGAGGTGTTCAGCGACCTGATCAGCGTGTGGTTGAGCGCGTTGTTGGCCGCCATCGAGTACGTCATCTTGGAGGTCGTGCCCAGCTTGGCCGTGACCTCCTTGATCATGTCGAACACGACGACCGCGTCGTAGAGCGAGTAACCGAGGATGGTCAGGAAGCCCAGCAGGGTCGCCGGGGTGACCTCGAAGCCCGACCAGGCGTAGACGCCGGCCGTGATGACGAGGTCGTGGATGAGCGCGACGATCGCCGACAGGGCCATCTTCGGCTCGAACGCCATCGACAGGTACAGGATGATCGCGAGCATGAAGACGCCCAGGCCGATCCAGGCCTTCTGGGAGACCTCACCGCCCCAGGACGCGCCGATCGACTGGACGCTGACGTCCTTGACCGGGACCTTGTAGTCCTTGGCGATCGTGGTCTGCATCTGGTTGAGCGTCGACTCCGTCAGGGTCTCGGTGGTGACCCGCCAGTTGTCACGGGCCCGCTGCACGATCACCTGGTGGGCGCCCTGCGAGCGGAAGTCCTCGCGGACCTCCTCGACGGTGCCGGTCGTCGCCGGGAAGGTGAAGACGGTGCCGCCCTTGAACTCCACGCCCAGGTTGAGCCCGTTGAAGAGGATGCCTGCGAGCGAGATGAGCAGCAGGAGGCCGGACAGGCTGTACCAGAGCCTCCACTTGCCGACGAAGTCGACGTCGATCTCGCCGCGGTAGAGGCGACGCCCCAGTCCCATGTCAGGCCTCCTGCGGAGTGGTCGTGCGGGCCGGCTCGGTGCTCATGCGCTCGGCGTCGAGACCGGACAGCGGGTGCCCCTTGGCGAAGAACTTCAGCCTCGCCAGCAGGGCGATGAACGGCTTGGTGAACAGGAACACCACCACGATGTCGATCAGCGTGGTCAGGCCCATCGCGAAGGCGAACCCGGCCACACCGCCCACCGCCAGGAAGTACAGCACGATCGCGGCGATGAACATGACGGCGTCGGCGATCAGGATCGTGCGCCGGGCACGCACCCAGGCCACCTCGACGGCCGCCCGCAGCGTCCGCCGGCCTTCCTTCATCTCATCACGTATGCGTTCGAAATACACGATGAAGGAGTCGGCGGTGATGCCGATCGAGACCACCAGGCCGATGATGTGCGGCAGCGAGAGCCGGAAGCCGGCGTTGTGGCCGAGCACCACCACCGCCGTGTACGTCAGGATCGAGGCCACGACGAGGCTCAGCACCGCGACGAGGCCGAGGCCCCGGTAGTACAGCAGCGAGTAGAGCACCACCAGGCCGAGGCCGATGATGCCGGCGATCAGGCCGCCTTCGAGCTGGTCGGAGCCGAGCGTCGACGACACGGTGTCGATCGAGCTGCGCTGGAACTTCAGCGGAAGGGCGCCGTACTTGAGCTGGTCGGCCAGCTGGGTGGAGGTGACCTGGTCGAAGCCGCCGGTGATCTCGGCGCGACCGCCGGGGATCGGGCTGATGATGTTGGGCGCCGTGATGACCACGCCATCGAGGACGACCGCGACCTTGTTGCGCGGCTCCTGGGCGTTGTAGGCGGTGGTGGTGAGCTTGCTCCACTCGCCCGCGCCCTTGCTCTTGAAGTCGAGCTGGACGATCCACTCCACGGTGCCCTGGCGCACGCCCGCCGAGGCGGTGTCGATGTCGGTGCCGACGACCTTGGCGACGTCGAGGACGTACTTGGCGCTGCCGTCGCTCTCGCAGGCCGCGTACTGCTTGTTCGGGTCGTCCTGGACGCCCTGGCCGCGGTTCTTGGGGTCGGCGCAGTCGAGCTTCTGGAACTGCTGCAGGACCGCCGGGTCGATGCCCTGGGTGTTGATGCCCGCGTTGGGGTCCTGGTTGGGCGGCGCCGTGGGCGGCGTGCTCGGAGCCGGCGTCGGCGTCCCGTTCTTGCCCTTGTTGTTCTGCTTCTGGCCGGTCTGGTCACGGCCGGTCCCGGTCTGCGTGGCCTCGGGCGTGGCGCCCGGCGTCGGCGCGGTCAGCGCGGACGACAGCGCCTTGCCCGTCGGGGACGCGCTCGGCGTGGTCGCCGACTGCCTGCCGGACGGCCTGGCGGTCGAGGACGGCTTCGCGGTCGACGACGGCTGGGCCGACGGCGAGGCGCCCGGCGTGGGCGCCTCGGTGGACAGGTTCTGCGGGACCTGCGTGGCCTCCATGGCGAGCACCTGGCGGAAACGCAGCTCCGCCGTGGTGGCGACCAGCTTGATCGCCTCGCTCTGTCCGACGCCCGGGATGGAGATGATGATGTTGTCGCCGGACTTGGCGACCTCCGCGTCGGAGATGCCGGTGCCGTTGACCCGGTCGCGGATGATGTTGACCGCGCGGTCGAGGATCTCTTCAGGCGGAGACTGACCGGTCTGGGTCACGGGTGACAGCGTCACCGTCGTTCCGCCGGCGAGGTCGAGTCCCAGCTTGGGCGTGAACGCCTTCTGCAGGAACATCGTCCCGCCCAGGGCGAGGATGAGCGCCAGCAGCACCAAGAGCGTGCGCCCTGGTCGGCTGTGGCGGCTGGTCGGTCGGGCCACTGGTCGTCGATTCTCTCAGATAGGGGTTTGTCGCAGAGCTTAGTCAGGACTGCTTGGTGCTGGAGTCCTGATCGCCGTTGCGCTCCACAGGCGCGTCGGACTCCTTGGCGTCACTCTCGGCGATCTCGGTCTCGGCGACCGGCTCGTCGTCCACCGGGGCGTCACCGGGCTGGACGACACGACCGATCGCGGCCTTCACCCAGCGCGTCTCGATGCCGGGCGCGACCTCGAGCACGACGTCCTCGTTCTCCACCGCGACCACCGTGGCGAACAGGCCGGTCGTCGTCATGACGCGGGCGCCCGGGGTCAGGGAGTTCTGCATCTGTTGCGCTTCCTGCTGACGCTTGCGCTGCGGACGGATCAGCAGGAAGTAGAACACCACCACCAGAAGGATCAGCGGCAGGATACTTCCGAGTTGTCCCATGTCCATAGGGGCGACCTTCCATAGTCGTTCAAGAATTTGACGCTGGCCTCGCGCCGGAAATTCCGTTGCGTAGCTCTCGGGCCGCGCCGCTCAGCCCGTCAGCCTACACAGCCAGCCAAGCCACGGAGTGTAGGCCGTTGTTATGAAACGCGGCAACGAGGCAGCGATTCGGCGCGCGGGGAAGTTCCCAATTTGAAATGGTTGCAACCGTTTCGTGATCACGGCGAAACAGTGGCTCCGAACGCGTCCGGCGGTGGGGTCATACCCATATGTGTCCAGGCCGACGCGGTCGCGACCCGGCCGCGCGGGGTCCTGGCCAGCAGCCCCTGCCGGACGAGGAACGGCTCGGCCACCACCTCGACGGTCTCGGGCTCCTCCCCCACGGCGACGGCGAGCGTGGAAAGGCCGACGGGACCGCCGCCGAACTTGCGCAGCAGCACCCCGAGCACCGCCCGGTCGAGCCGGTCGAGCCCTTCGGCGTCCACTTCGTAAAGGTTGAGTGCGGCGGAGGCGATATCTCGGTCGATCGTCCCGTCGGCACGCACGTCGGCGAAGTCGCGTACGCGGCGCAGCAGCCGGTTGGCGATGCGGGGCGTGCCGCGCGAGCGCCGGGCGATCTCGTGGGCCGCCTCCTCGGGCATGGTGACGCCGAGCAGCCTGGACGAGCGGTGGAGCACCTGCTCCAGCTCGCCGACCTCGTAGAAGTCCATGTGGGCGGTGAAGCCGAACCGGTCGCGCAGCGGCGCGGGCAGCAGACCGGCCCGCGTGGTGGCGCCGACCAGCGTGAACGGCGCGATGTCGAGCGGGATCGCGGTCGCGCCGGGGCCCTTGCCCACGACGATGTCGACCCGGAAGTCCTCCATGGCCAGGTAGAGCATCTCCTCGGCGGGCCTGGCCATGCGGTGGATCTCGTCGATGAACAGCACCTCGCCCTCCGTCAGCGTGGACAGGATGGCGGCGAGGTCTCCGGCCCGTTCGAGGGCGGGGCCGGAGGTGATGCGGAGCGGCATGTTGAGCTCGGCCGCGATGATCATGGCCAGCGTGGTCTTGCCGAGGCCCGGCGAGCCGCTCATCAGCACGTGGTCGGGCGGACGCTGCCGTCGCAGGGCGCTCTCCAGCACCAGGGAGAGCTGCTCGCGCACACGCCCCTGGCCGATGAACTCGCCCAGCCGCTTGGGCCGCAGCGCCGCCTCGATCTGAAGCTCGTCGCCGCCGGCGTCCGGCGAGACCAGCTCGCGCTCAAAGTCCATGGCCACCGCTCCTCACCTTGTGCGAGGCGGACGTCGCAGGGCGGGTCATCGGATGCTGAGGGATCGGAGGGCGGCCTTGAGCAGCGCGGCGACCTGGGGCTGGCGGCCGGCGGCGACGTCGGCCTCGGCCTCGGGCGCGACCCCGGCCACGGCCTCGTCGGCGTCCTTGCTCGAATAGCCCAGCCCCACCAGGCCGGAGTGCACCTGGTCGCGCCACAGCGCGGCCCGCCGCTCTCCGCCGATCGCCGCGTTGACGGCCTCCTCGGGGGTGCCGAGCCGGTCCTTCAGCTCCAGCACGATGCGCTGGGCGCCCTTCTGCCCGATGCCGGGCACCCGCGTGAGCGCCTTGAGGTCGGCGGCGGCCACGGCCACCCGCAGCGCGTTGGGCGGGTGGACGGCGAGCATCGCCAGTGCCAGCTTGGGGCCGACGCCGCTGGCCGTCTGGAGCATCTCGAAGACGGCCCGCTCGTCGTCGTTGGCGAAGCCGTAGAGGGTCAGCGACTCCTCGCGCACCACCAGCGACGTGGCCAGCCTGGCCTGCTCGCCCACCCGCAGCGTGGCCAGCGTGCCCGGGGTGCAGTGGGTGAGCACGCCCACGCCGCCCACCTCGATCACGGCTCCGTCGGGCGCGACCGACGCCACCCTGCCCGCCACCGACGCGATCACGACTCGATCTCCCTTTCCACGAAACGGTCAGCACGCGCGGCCCGCACGGGTCAGCGCCCCTTGCCGGCGCGGGCCATGGCCTCGGCCAGGCGGTGCTGGGCGCCGCCACGCCAGATGTGGCAGATGGCCAGGGCGAGGGCGTCGGCGGCGTCGGCGGGCTTGGGCATCTCGGCCAGCCGCAGCAGCCGGGTGATCATCGTGCCGACCTGCTTCTTGTCGGCCGTGCCGCTGCCGGTGACGGCGGCCTTGACCTCGGAGGGCGTGTGCAGCGCGACGGGCAGCCCGCGCCGGGCCGCGCACAACACGGCGATCCCCGCCGCCTGCGCGGTGCCCATGACCGTGCGGACGTTGTGCTGGCTGAAGACGCGCTCGACGGCCACGGCGTCGGGGCGCACGTCGTCGAGCCACTGCTCGATCCCGGCCTCGATGCCGACCAGCCGCGTGCCGAGCTCCTCGTCGGCGCCGGTGCGCACCACCCCGACGGCCACCAGCGACAGCGGCGCGCCCGGCCGCCCCTCGACCGCGCCCAGGCCGCACCGGGTCAGCCCCGGATCGACGCCCATCACCCGCACCGGCTTGCCTCCCGCGCCGCCGAACATCTGTTCGGCACGAGACTCTACCCCGGCTGAGCAGGCCGCGCACCGCGAATCGCCCGCCGCGAACGGCGGGCGGTCCCGTCAGAAGTAGTCGAGCATGTACGGCTTGGCGGCGAAGGCCGCGTCGAGCAGCTCGTCGTCCCGGTCGTCGCCGGACATGAGGCCGCTCCTGCGCAGGGTCGCGGTGGGGACGCCGGCGTACAGGGCCGAGAAGCCGCCCGCGGTCAGCGCCGCTCCCCCGTCGGCCGACGGGGCGGCCGTGCCGGAGCCGCCGGAGAACTCCAGCCGGAAGGAGCCGCCGCCGCGCAGCGGGTCGTGCACGGTGACCGCGGCGCCGCCCGCGACGGCGGTGGGGAAGCCCCTGCGCCCGACGGCCGCGGTCACGTCGAGCACCCTGAACATCCACCGCACCTGCGTGACCCGGTCCGTCGAACGTTCGCCGAGCAGCCAGAGCACCGGGTCGTCGGGGGCGACCGGCGCGGTGACCTTCTGGGCGATGGACGACGAGGTGCCCACCATCGACCACAGCGCCCTGCTGGTCTCCTCCGACCCGGCGACGAGGTTGTCGACGTGGATGTCGTCGCCGTTCCAGCGGTAGACGAGGTAGCCGTCGGGGGCCAGGTAGAGGAAGTCGTCCTCGTTGGACAGCCAGATGCTCCAGGTGGCCTCGTCCCAGGAGACGGGGCCGCTGGAGCGGGCCGCGCCGTGCACCCGGTGGAGCAGGGAGACGACCTCGGCGGCGTCGCCGGGGCCCATCCTGCGCAGCTCGACCTGGCCGGAGGGCCGGATGCGGCGCAGCGACTCGGCGGGCAGGGTGATCATGTGCCGGGCCCCGGCGTGCTCGTAGCCGAGGGAGCGGTAGAGGGGCGTGGTGGCCGGGTAGAGCGACGAGACGGCGTCGCCGTGGCCGGCCGACCGGTCGATGACGGCGCGCATGATGGCGGTGCCGACGCCGTGGCCGCGATCCTCCGGGTTGACGGTGACCCCCGCGATGCCGGACATGGTCTGCGGGCGGCCGTGCCACCACTGGGTGAAGCGGCGCAGCCGGGCCGAGGCGGCGAGCCTGCCGCCCTCGAACGCGCCCAGGTAGCGGCCCTCGCCGAGGGTGGGCGTCACCGTACGGCGCCACCGCTCGACCTCCGCGCCGGAGATCGGGCCGAACGAGCGCTTACGCAGGTCAAGGACGTCGTCGAGGTCGTCGGGAGTAAGATCACGAATTTCCACAACCCCTCAACCTATGGGGTGGTCCGGGGGGATCGCGAACCGTTCACGCTGATGGCGAGCCTGTCGAGGTACAGGAGCTGGGCGGCCACGACGGCGGCCAGCGCGACCGCGACGGCGACCAGCGGGGTGCCCGCGCCGACGTCGGGAGCGGCGCCGGAATAGCCGCCGAGCCGGGAGAGCAGCGTCACGGGCACGGTGAACAGCTCCGGGCTCTGGGCCACGAGCAGCGGCCACAACACGTCGTGGGCGTTGACCAGCGTGACCGCTCCGGCCAGCACGGCCGCCATGGGCAGGGACGGCAGCAGGACGCCGCCGAAGAAGTCCCGGTCATTCCGCTCGGCCAGGCCCTTGCACAGCAGGGTCAGTACCAGCAGCGCCGGCACGCTGACCAGCAGCGGCGGGAAGAGGGCGACGAAGGTGTCGACGAGGCCGAGGTTGCGCATGTTCTGCCAGTCGGCGACGCCGAGGACGCCGGTGCCGGCGAACAGCCAGGGGGCGAACGGCAGCAGCAGCCACTCGCTGCGCGCGCCCAGGGGACGCAGGCCGCCGATGCCGAGCGCGCCCAGGTAGGCGACGCCGACCGACACCAGCGCGCCCGCGACGGCGGGGATCCAGGTGTTCACCTGGGCGCGCGGGCCGCCCGCCGCCGGGTCGCCGCCGGCGAGCACGCCGGAGATCCACGGCCAGGCGCAGACGACCGCGACGGCCACCACGAGCACCAGCGCGACCCCGCCGACGACCACACCCCCGAGCCCCCGACGCCCCGGACCGCCCGATCCGGACGGCCCGGACGGCTCCTCCGGGGTCGCGGGCCGGTCGGAGAAGGCGGAGGGGAACGCTCCATCCGCGGATCGCGGGGACCTGACGGGCTTGGGGAGAAGGGTGAGGCGCAGGCGGGTGGTCACGGCGACGACCACGGCCACGACACCGAGCGCGCCGAGAAGCACGCCTGTCAGGGCCGCGACGGCCGCACCAGGGCCGAACTGGGCCATCCGGAAGGCGTAGTCGTACTGGAGGCCCGCGAGCGTCTGTGTGGCGCGCTCAGGGCCGCCGCGGGTGAGCACCATGCCCATCGAGAACGCCTGCGCCCCCACGGCGACGGCCGCGAGCGCGACCAGCACCGCCACGACCACCGATGCTGCCCCCGGGCTGCCGCCGCGCAGCGCCGGCAGGAACGCCGTCAGCGCCAGCGCGCACACCACCCCGAACGTGGCCGCCACGACGACGAGCCGCAGCGTCCCAGGCGCGCCGGCGGGATCGCGCAGGCCCTCGGCCAGCGTGGCCAGGCCCGTCGCGTCGGGCAGCGTCCCGCGCAGCCAGGCCGCCGCCACGCCGACCGGCGAGAACGTCACGACCGCCAGCGACAGCGTGACCAGGCCCGCGCGCCGGAGCAGCGCGCCGCCCCGGTCGAGGGCCAGCGCGAGCAGCGGCCCGACCGCCACGGCCACCAGCAGCGGCCCGACGGTCAGCGAGAGCGTGAGGCCCAGCGCCCGCCAGAACTCCTCGCCGCCCAGCACCTTGGTGTAGTTCTCCGCCCCCACGAACCTGCTCTCCCGCAGCACGCCGCCGCTGTGCAGGCTGAGCACGACGGTCTGGACCGTCGGCAGGACCAGCGTGATCAGGGTGCCGAGCAGCGCGGGAACGGCCAGCAGCCAGCCCAGGGCGCGGTAGGACGCCGGGGGCCGGGCGGCGCGCGGGTGCGCCGGGACGGAGGTCGGTGGGATGGGGGAATTCACGTCGCCCGACCCTAGCCGCGCCGGGCCGCGGGCGCACGCGTAAAGGACCGGTTCGGGTCTGATGTCGTACGGCCCGGCGTCCGGCACGGGACGAACAAAGGATGCGGCCGGACCTTGACCGGGCTTTTGGGCGCGACACGACCGGGCTTTCGGCGCGACACGACCGGGCCCGGGCACGCGCGAGGGCCCGGGGGTCTCCCGGGCCCTCGTGTCGGCGGATCAGTCCAGGGCGGCCAGGACGTCGTCGGAGACGTCGAAGTTGGCGTAGACGTTCTGGACGTCGTCGCTGTCCTCCAGCGCGTCGATCAGGCGGAACACCTTCTTGGCGCCCTCCTCGTCGAGCGGCACGCTCATGGTCGGCAGGAAGCTCGACTCGGCCGAGTCGTAGTCGATGCCGGCCTCCTGCAGCGCCTTGCGGACCGGCACCAGGTCACCGGCCTCGGAGACGACCTCGAAGGAGTCGCCCATGTCGTTGACCTCTTCGGCGCCCGCGTCGAGCACGGCCATCAGGACGGTGTCCTCGTCGAGCCCGTTCTTGGGCACGATCACGACGCCCTTGCGGTTGAACATGTACGACACCGAGCCGGGGTCGGCCAGCGAGCCGCCGTTGCGGGTCAGGGCGACGCGGACCTCGGAGGCGGCGCGGTTGCGGTTGTCGGTGAGGCACTCGATGAGCACCGCGACGCCGCCGGGCGCGTAGCCCTCGTACGTGATGGTCTGCCAGTCGGCGCCGCCGGCCTCCAGGCCGCCGCCACGCTTGCGCGCCCGCTCGATGTTGTCGTTGGGCACGGAGTTCTTCTTGGCCTTGAAGATGGCGTCGAAGAGGGTGGGGTTGGCGTCCGGGTCAGGGCCACCGGTCCGTGCCGCCACCTCGATGTTCTTGATGAGCTTCGCGAACAGCTTGCCGCGCTTGGCGTCGAGCGCGGCCTTCTTGTGCTTCGTCGTCGCCCATTTGGAGTGGCCGGACATTACCTAGAGCTCCCTCACCATGTCTACGAAGTAACGGTGCACGCGAGTGTCCCCGGTCAGCTCGGGGTGGAACGAGGTCGCGAGCAACGGCCCTTGACGGACCGCGACGATCCTATCCCCAGGCTCGGCGGTGCCCAGCACCTGAACCTCAGGACCGACCGATTCCACCCACGGCGCACGGATGAACACGGCATGTACGCGTTCGCCGGAGAAATCCAGATCCGACTCGAACGAGTCCACCTGGCGGCCGAAGGCGTTGCGCCTGACCACCATGTCGATGCCGCCGATCGTCTGCTGGCCCTCGATGCCGTCCTCGATCCGGTCGGCCAGCATGATCATGCCGGCGCACGAGCCGTACGCGGGCATGCCCTCCTTGATCCGCATCCTCAGCGGTTGCAGCATGTCGAAGGTGTCGGCGAGCTTCCACATGGTCGTCGACTCGCCGCCGGGGATCACCAGGCCGTCGACCGCGTCGAGCTCGGCCGGGCGGCGTACGGCGGTGGCCGTGGCGCCGGCCTCCTGGAGCATGCGCGCATGCTCACGCACGTCCCCCTGGAGAGCGAGTACACCGATCGTGGGCACAGCGATCCTTCCGTTAAGGGGCGGTTTCCGACAATTCAACACCAAGATGGCCCGGCATCTTCCTATCTGAGCACTCTGGCGTAAAAGGCGGGCCCGCGTCAGGCGGCGGCCTGGACGGCGTCCACGCGGGCCAAGGCGCTCAGGTGGTGGCGCCGGGCGTACAGGAAGGCCATGCCGATCGCGCAGCAGGCCGCGCCGACGACGTACGGCACCGCGATGCCGATCTCCTCGCCGAGCTTGGTCGCGACGAACGGCGCCAGCGCGCCGCCCATCCAGCGCACGAAGTTGTACCCGGCCGAGGCCACGGGCCTCGGGGCGTCGGAGACCTCCATGGCCGACTCGGTGAAGACGGTGTTGTTCAGGCCGATCGGGATGCCCGACAACACGGTGAACACGATGATCCCGGCGTGCGCCCCGGCCGGTCCCGACACCGCGATGCCGAGCTGGAAGACCGCGAGCAGGCCGAGGGCCAGGTACAACACGTTCACCGAGCCGATCCTGCGCTGGAGCGGCGGCGCGCCGAACACCGAGGCCAGCGCCACGCAGACGCCCCACCCGAAGAACACCGCGCCGATGCCGTACGGCGACATGTGCAGGATGAAGGGGGTGAAGGCGAGGATCGTGAAGAAGGCGAAGTTGTAGAACAGGGCGGTGAACGCGGTCGTGGACAGGCCGCCGTGGGCCAGGGCCCGGATGGGGGCGCTGAGCCTGGTCTTCACCGCGGGCTTCGGCCCGGATCTGAGCAGGGTGGCGATCAGGACGAACCCGGCGGCCATCAGCGTGGCGGTGCCGAAGAAGGGCGCCCGCCAGTTCCAGTCGCCGAGCAGCGCGCCGACGAGGGGGCCGGCGGAGATGCCGAGGCCGAGCGCGGCCTCGTACAGGATGATGGCCGACTCCGCGCCGCCGCTGGCCGCGCCGACGATGACGGCCAGCGCGGTGGCCACGAACAGGGCGTTGCCGAGCCCCCAGCCGGCGCGGAAGCCGACGAGTTCGGCGACGCTGCCGGAGGTGCCGGCCAGCGCGGCGAACACGACGACCAGCGCCAGCCCGGCCAGCAGCGTGCGCTTGCCGCCGATGCGGCTGGAGACCCAGCCGGTGATCAGCATCGCCACGGCGGTGACCAGGAAGTAGCTGGTGAACAGCAGGGACACCTGGCTGGGCGTGGCGTGCAGCCCCTGGGCGATGGAGGGCAGGATGGGGTCGACGAGGCCGATGCCCATGAAGGCCACGACCGCGGCGAACGCGGTGGCCCAGACGGACATCGGCTGGCGCAGGATTCCGCCGCCGGATTGCATGGTGCTCCCTTACTCAGTGGGTGTGTCGGCGCCGAGCTTGGCCAGGACGGGCAGGGCCGCCGCGAGCACGTCGCGCTCGTCGTCGGTCAGGGCGGCCAGGTCACGGGCCAGGCGGGCGATCCTGGCCCGGCGTACGGCGTGCAGCCGGTCGCGGCCCTCGCCGGTGAGCTCGACCGTCCTGACGCGGGCGTCGGCCGGGTCGGAGCCGCGTGCCACCAGGCCCGCGTACTCCAGCCGGTTGATCTGCACGGTCATGGTCGGGAGCTGGACGGCGTGCTCCTCGGCCAGCTCGGTCATCCGGCGCGGGCGGTGTTCGAGCGAGCCGAGCACGGCGTACTGCTGGGTGGTGACGGGCTGGCCGGCGCTGGAGCGCCGCAGCAGCAGGACCAGGTGCCGCAGCACCTTGGAGACCTGCTCGGCCATCTGGGTGGGATCGTCCCTCATACTTAGCCAAACTAACTTAGCCTGGCTAATATTCCGGGCGAAAGGAAGGCGGCACCCCCGCCGGGGATGCCGCCCGCCAAGGATTACGGGCGCTCGGTCTCCAACCGGACGGTGTCCTCCACCGTCACCTGCTTCCTGGCCCCGATCGCCGGGTCCAACGGTCGCAAGTACGTCTGCCGCACCCCGGGCACCCGGTCCTCCACCACGAACGTGGCCCGCGTGTACGCCTCGGCCCCCGGTTCGTGCACCTGCGGGACGACCTTGAAGTCGGCCGTGAGCAGGTCTCGCTCGATCTTCGTCAGCACGTAACCGCGCTGGTTGTTGTAGAACTTCAGGTGCGGATTGATCGTCAGGTACGGATGCGTGGCCGGGTCGGAGTCCGCGCCGTCGCCACCGGTGGTGATCGAGGAGGCCACCAGCTCCGAGCCGACGGTCGGGCCGGTCGGGTCGTCGTAGTCCAGCTTGAGGTCGCTGGCCCAGTGGGCGTGCACGTCGCCGGTCAGCACGACGGGGTTGCGGACCTGGGCGTCCATCCAGCCCTGCGTGATGCGCCGCCGGGAGGCGACGTAGCCGTCCCAGGCGTCCATCGAGGTGATCTTGGCGGGGCCGGCGTTGTTGTCGCGCTGGGCGAAGAACACCTGCTGGCCCAGGATGTCCCACTGCGCGCGCGAGCGGTGGAAACCGTCGATCAGCCACGCCTCCTGGGCCGCACCCGTGATCGAACGGGCCGGGTCGAGGGCGGCCGGGCAGTCGCGGTAGCCGTCGCCGCAGCCCTGGTCGTCGCGGTACTGGCGGGTGTCCATCATGTGGAAGGTGGCCGTCCGGCCCCATCGGATGCGCCGGTAGAGCTGCATGTCGATGCCGCGCGGGATGGAGGTGCGGCGCAGCGGCATGTTCTCGTAGTAGGCGCGGAAGGCGGCGGCGCGGCGGGCCGGGAAGTCCGGCTGGGGCACCTCGGGCTTCTCGGGCACCTCGTCGGCCCAGTTGTTGTCCAGTTCGTGGTCGTCCCACACGACCAGCCAGGGCGCGGCGGCGTGCGCGGCCTGGAGGTCGGGGTCGGCCTTGTACTGGGCGTGGCGCTGGCGGTAGTTCGCCAGCGTCTCGGTCTCGGGGCCCTCGTGGTCGCGGACGTTGCCGCCGGGGATGGTGTAGGTGTCCTTGGTGTACTCGTACTGGTAGTCGCCCAGGTGCAGGATCAGGTCCGGGTGCTCCTCGGCCAGCCTGCGGTAGGAGGTGAACCAGCCGTGCTCGTACTGGGCGCAGGAGACGAAGGCCATCGTCAGCGCGCCGTGGGACAGCGGGTGCGGGGCGGTGCGCGCCCGTCCCATGGGCGAGACGTACGGGCCGACGCGGAAGCGGTACCAGTACTCGCGGTCCGAGCTCAGGCGGTCGACCTCGACATGGACGCTGTGCCCCCACTCGGGCGCGGCGACGCTCGCCCCCGAACGGACGACGCGCCGTCCGCGCTCGTCGGCGTAGACCTGCCATCGCACGGTGAACGGACGCTGCGGCATGCCGCCGAAGCCGTCCTCGGCCAGCGGGTTCTGGGCCAGCCTGGTCCACAACACGAACCCCTCGTGGTCGGGGTCGCCGCAGGCCACGCCGAGCGTGAACGGGTCGGTCGACAGGCCGCGCGAGGCCAGGGCCTGGGCGGTCTCGGCGGCCGGGTCGGGATCGGCGCTCGCGGCCGTGGCGGGGATCGCCGCGGCGGCGCCCGCCGCCAGCCCGGTGACCAGGAAATGCCTGCGGTTCAGCTGGGACACGGTGCGCTCCTCGGGACGATCAAGGGTGAGGGACGCCCGTAGCCTGACTGAGGTTCATGACCTGGCGGTGAACCCGGGACAACAGAAAAGAGGCGACATTCTTCGTGAATGCCGCCTCTTTCGAAGCTTTTCATCGGCACATGACGATCATGAGCCTACGGCGGGCCGCCGGCCTGCGGCGACGCGCCGGAGTTCACCAGCCGCGCTCGGCCAGCCGGTGGGGCTGCGGGATCTCGTCGACGTTGATGCCGACCATGGCCTCGCCCAGACCGCGGGAGACCTTGGCGACGACGTCGGCGTCGTCGTAGAAGGTGGTGGCCTTGACGATGGCCGCGGCGCGCTTGGCCGGGTCGCCCGACTTGAAGATGCCCGAGCCGACGAACACGCCCTCGGCGCCGAGCTGCATCATCATGGCCGCGTCGGCCGGGGTGGCAATGCCGCCCGCGGTGAACAGCACGACCGGCAGCTTGCCGCTCCTCGCGACCTCGGCGACCAGCTCGTAGGGGGCCTGCAGCTCCTTGGCGGCCACGTAGAGCTCGTCCTCGGGCAGCGTGGTCAGGCGCTTGATCTCGGCGCGGATCGTCCGCATGTGGGTGACGGCGTTGGAGACGTCGCCGGTGCCGGCCTCGCCCTTGGAGCGGATCATGGCCGCGCCCTCGGTGATGCGGCGCAGGGCCTCGCCGAGGTTGGTGGCGCCGCAGACGAAGGGCACCGTGAACTGCCACTTGTCGATGTGGTTGGCGTAGTCGGCCGGGGTGAGCACCTCGGACTCGTCGACGTAGTCGACACCCAGCGACTGCAGCACCTTGGCCTCGACGAAGTGGCCGATGCGGGCCTTGGCCATGACGGGGATCGACACGGCGGCAATGATGCCGTCGATCATGTCGGGGTCGCTCATCCTGGACACGCCGCCCTGGGCGCGGATGTCGGCGGGCACACGCTCAAGGGCCATGACGGCGACGGCGCCGGCGTCCTCGGCGATCTTGGCCTGGTCGGGGGTGACGACGTCCATGATGACGCCACCCTTGAGCATCTCGGCCATGCCGCGCTTGACGCGGGCCGTTCCGGTGACGGGGGTGCTTTCAGGCGTGCTGGACAACGGTCTTCCTCACGGGCTCTCAGGGCGGACGGTAAGTTATCAAACCCATCGTAGGTCCTTAGGGACCCCTCCCCCGACATGCCACGATGTCAGGATTTGTCGCCCAAGTTGTACAGATAGGTCATCAAGGGGTGACGGGTTTGCGGCTGGCGAGGGCGATCCAGACCTGGCCGGGGGCGAAGTTCATCGGCTCGCCGCTCTCAGTGGTGAACGTCGTGCCGGTCTCCTCCGATTCCCGTTCCCAGTTGGCCGTGAAAGCTTTGCCGTCGCGCAGCACGACCGCCTTGCCCTTGCCGGTGGTGTGCACGAGCGGCGTGTAGCTCTGGTGGAAGTCGTGGAACTCCGAGCGCTCGGTCTTGGTGTACTGCACCACGATCGTGGGCGCGCCGAGCTGGCCTCCCTCGGCGGCCATGTCCTTCTTGCCGTCCTGCCAGATCAGCCACTGCTTCTTGGCCTCCGACCAGGCGAAGGTGAAGCGCGCCGCGGGCCACCTGACCGTGTACGACTTCTTGTCCACGCCGCCCTCGGCCGGTGCGTCGCCGAAGGTGAAGCCGACGTCCTTGGCCTTGGTGGCCTTGGGGGCGCCCGACAACAGCTTCTTGGTGTTGGCGAACAGGTTGTAGGGGGCGTAGCGGCCCGGCTGGCGGAAGTAGGCACCCGGGTTGCGGGTGTCGCCGACGTCGTACAGCGGGGCCTTGGCGATGTACGGCAACATCTTGGTCTGCGCCCCGGAGTAGGCGAAGGCGGGCTTGCCGTACTGCGGGACGAGGTGCAGGTCGGAGATGCGGGCGCTGCGCACCGGGCCGACCTTGGCCGGGATCTTCGAGGAGAAGATCGCCATGAGCCGGGTCAGACCGGCCTCGACCTGCTCGACGTACACGATGTCCGCGCTCTTCAGCCCGAGCTGCGGCTTGCCCGCCGAGGTGTTCTCGATCTTCACCGCGAGCACCGGCTTGAGCTCCTCGTACGGCTGGCCGGTGAAGGGATGCCCCTCAGCAGCCGTCTCTGTCGGCTCCTCGGACGGGCTGACGGTGGCCGCCTGCGGCGCTTTGCCGGAGGCCGGCTCGTCGGACGAGCAGCCCGCGACGGGCACCAGCACGGCCGCCCCTGCCAGAGTCACCGAGATCATCCGGGATAGCCGCACCTGTAACAACTCCTCGCCTTTGCCCAGAAATCGGGAGCAGCTTACCGGCCTCCTCACATTTGGTCATTCAGGTGACATAGATGACGGCGGATTGTCGTCGATCTCGAAGAAGCTCGGGAACTCGGTGTGCCCGGCCAGCCGCAGCGTCCTGGCCAGCCAGCGGCGCTGCGCCGTACGGGTGACGCCGACCGCGTTGTTGTAGAAACGGCGGGAGTAGACGACCTTGGCCACCGCCGCGTCGAGCTCCTCCAGCAGGTCGCCGCCGCCGGGCGACTCGGTCAGCTTCTCCCTGAACCGTTCCTGGTCGGCCGCGGCCCGCAGCGCCCGCGACAGGTCGCTCTCGGCGTGCTCGCGCTCCTCGGGCCCGGCGATCCTGGCCTCGTGGGCGGCGGCGGCCAGCACCAGCGAGGTGGCGGGGTCGAGCAGCCGCGAGCCGGCCAGTTCGAGCACCACGGCCCGGCGGCGCATCAGCGCGGCCTCCAGCGACTCGCGGGCCAGTTCGAGCCTGATGTGCAGGCGGTCGAGCCGGCCGGCCCGCCAGGAGATGTAGACGGCCGTGAGCACCACGACGATGCCCACGATCAGCACGATCATGGTGGATGTCACAGTAAGTCCCTAGAAATGCTCTCGGGGGGCCGTCACAGATCTTCCTCCACGCGGCCCGCGCCGCTGGTGGTCACCGTCTCGTAGACGCGCACCACGTCGCGGGCGACCGTGGACCAGTCGTACTTCCTGACCGCGACCAGCGCCTCGGCGGCCAGCTTGGCACGCCGCTCGGGGGCGTCGAGCAGGGCGGCGGCCTCGCGGGCCAGCGAGGAGGCGTCGCCGTTGGCGAACAGCGCGCCGGCCTGCCCCTCGCCCAGCACCTTGCGGAAGGCCGGGATGTCGCTGGCCAGCACCGTGGCGCCGGAGGCCATGGCCTCGGCCAGCACGATGCCGAAGCTCTCGCCCCGGGTGTTGGGCGCGCAGAACACGTCGACCGAGTGGTAGGCGCGGATCTTGTCGGCCTCGCTCACCATGCCGAGCACGGTCACCCGTTCGTGGAAGGGCTTGCGTACCTTGTCGTAGACGTCCTTGGCGTCGCCGGGGCCGGCGATGAGCAGCTTCAGGTCGGCCCGGTCGGCGGCGAGGGAGTTGAAGGCGTCGAGCAGGATCGGCAGGCCCTTGCGCTCTTCGTCCATGCGGCCGAGGAAGCCGATCGTGGCGCCGTCGGGCCCCCAGCCGGGCAGCGGCTCGGCCTCGGTGTAGCGGGCCACGGTCACCCCGTTGGGGATCAGCACGGTGTCGCCGCCGAACTGCTCGACCAGGCTCTTGCGGGCCGCGTCGGAGACCGCGATGCGGCCGCTCAGCTTCTCCAGCGCGCTGCGCAGCAGCGGCTCGGCCACCGCGATGGCCCGCGAGCGGCTGAAGGAGGCGTGGAAGGTCGCCACGATCGGCCCCTTGGCCGCCCAGCAGGCCAGTACGCCGAGGCTGGGGATCAGCGGCTCGTGGATGTGCAGCACGTCGAACTCGCCCGTACGCACCCAGCGCCGCACCCGCGCGGCCGACAGGAACCCGAACGACATCCGGGCCACCGACCCGTTGTAGGGCACCGGCACCGCCCGGCCGGCCCCGGTCACGTACGGGGGCAGCTCGTCGTCGTCGGCCGCGGGCGCGATCACCGACACCTCGTGCCCCTGTGCCATGAGCGCCTGGGCCAGGTCGTCGATGTGCTGCTTGACCCCGCCGGGCATGTCCCAGGAGTAGGGGCAGACGATGCCGACCTTCATCTCGGCAGGTCTTCCAGCCAGAGCCGCTGCAGCATGTGCCAGTCCTCCGGGTGCTCGGCGATGCCCTTCTCGAAGACGTCCGTCATGGCCTGGGCGACGGCCGCCACCTTCTCCTGCCGGGTGCCCTCGGCGGGCACCGGGACCTCCTCGTGGATGTGGATGCCCCAGTCGTCGCCCACGAAGTAGACGGTCGCCGGCAGCAGCGCGGCGCCGGTCTGCACGGCCAGCAGCGGCGGCCCGGCGGGCACCTTGGTCGTGGCGCCGAAGAAGCGCACCTCGATGCCGCTCTTGGTCAGGTCGCGCTCGGCGGGCAGGCAGACCACACCGCCCTTGCGCACCCGGCCGGCGAGGGTGCCGAAGTTGTGGCCGTCGCCGCCGGTGAGCGGCAGCACCTCCATGCCGAGGCCCTCGCGGAAGGCGACGTAGCGGCGGAACAGCGACTCGGGCCGCAGCCGCTCGGCGACCGTGGTGAACGGGTGGCCGACGCCGACCAGCCAGGCGCCCGCCGCGTCCCAGTTGCCCATGTGGGGCAGGGCCAGCACCACGCCCCGGCCCGCGGCGACGGTGTCGTGGATGTGCTCGGCCCCGACGACGTGGGTGCGGCGGACGACCTCCGGACGGGGGATCGAGGGCAGGCGGAACACCTCGTGGAAGTAGCGGAAGTAGGAGCGCATGCCGGCCCTGCTCAGCTCGCGCAGCTCCGCGCTGTCGGCGTCGATGCCGGTGACCCTGGCCAGGTTGGACTCCAGGCGGCGTACGGACTTGCCGCGCCTGCGCCACACCCGGTCGGCCAGGAGGCGGAAGACCGCGGCCGTGGGGCGCTGGGGCAGCAGCGGGACCAGCTTCCAGCCCGCCGCGAAGCCCGCCGCCACGACGCGGTCGCCGATGGACACCTGCTCGCTCATGCTTCCCTCGTCTGCCGGTAGACGTGCACCACCCGCTGCACCACGGTGATCGTGCTGGCCGCCGCGAGCAACCACATCCCGAGCGGCAGCACGTACGGCACCCCGACCCCCGAGAAGAAGGTCGCGACCAGGGCCACGACCAGCCGCTCCGGACGCTCGGCCAGCCCCACGTCCGCCGTGAGGCCGAGGCCCTCGGCCCTGGCCTTGGCGTAGGAGACGAGGGAGCCGGCGACCAGGCAGGCCAGCGTCACACCGGCCATCAGAGTGTCGCCCCGGGCGACGAAATACAGGATCAGGCCGGCGAAGATCGCCGCGTCGGCCACCCGGTCGAGCGTGGAGTCGAGGAAGGCGCCCCAGGTGGTGCCCCCCTTGCCGCCGAGCCGGGCCACCACGCCGTCGAGCAGGTCGAACAGCACGAAGACGGTGATGAGCAGCGCCCCCCAGGCCAGGTGGCCCAGCGGGAACAGGAGCAGGGCGGAGATCACCGTGCCGAGGGTGCCGATCGCCGTGACGGCGTTCGGGCCGATCCCGCGGCCGACGAGAGCCCTGCCCAGCGGGGTGAGTATCCGGGTCATGGCCGGGCGCAGGAGTTTGAGCATCGCGGTCCGATCGTAGGCCATCGCGTGAGCGGCCACTTTCTTTGCCCCGCACCCCTTGTGATATTCGCCACAGGGGTATTTGGTGAACACACCGCGTCCATGCGGTTTCTGTCACCCTCCGCGCGGGCGCGGCGTTGGACTCATACCGACGACGCGGGAGGCGAAGTGGCGGAAAGGAACTCTGGCGGGGCCATGGGAGCCGCGGGCAGGGCACCCACGGCCGACAGGGCGGATGCGATACGCAATGTCGTGCTGGTCGGCCACTCAGGAGCGGGCAAGACCACCCTGGTCGAGCAACTGCTGGCCACGACGGGCACCATCCAGCGGGCGGGCCGGGTCGAGGACGGCAACACCGCCAGCGACTTCGACGAGGTCGAGGTCCGGCAGCAGCGCTCGGTCAACCTGGCGCTGACGCCGCTCGTGCACAACGGCATAAAGATCAACCTGCTCGACACCCCGGGGTACGCCGACTTCGTGGGCGACCTGCGCGCCGGTCTGCGCGCGGCCGACGCCGCCCTGTTCGTCGTGTCGGCCTCCGAGGGCATCGACGGCCTCACGCAGATGCTCTGGGAGGAGTGCTCCCGCGTCGGCATGCCCAGGGCGGTCGTGATCACCAAGATCGACCACCAGCGCGCCGACTTCGACGACGTGCTGACCACCTGCCAGGACGTCTTCGGCGACGGCGTCGCCCCGCTCTACCTGCCCGTGATCACCAACGGGCACGTCAACGGCCTGATCGGGCTGCTGTCGCAGAAGTTCTACAACTACGCGACCGGCACCCGCACCGAGAAGGAGCCCGGCGCCGAGTACGAGGCCCAGATCGAGGAGCGGCGCGGCGAGCTGATCGAGGGGATCATCCAGGAGAGCGAGGACGAGTCGCTCATGGAACGCTACCTGGAGGGCGACCCCATCGACACCAAGGTCCTGGTGGACGACCTGGAGAAGGCGGTCGCGCGCGGCAGCTTCTACCCGGTGCTGTGCAGCGGGCTCGGCGACGGCCACGCCGTGGGCATGACGGAGGTGCTGGAGCTGGTGACCCAGGGCTTCCCCTCGCCGCTCGAACACCCGATGCCCGAGATCACCGACCTGTCCGGCAAACCGGTCGACGGCATCGCGTGCGACCCCGACGGCCCGCTCGTGGCCGAGGTCGTCAAGACCACCAGCGACCCGTACGTGGGCCGCATCAGCCTCGTACGCGTCTTCTCCGGCACGCTGCGTCCCGACATGACCGTGCACGTCTCCGGCCACGGCCTGGCCGACCGCGGGCACGAGGACCACGACGTGGACGAGCGCATCGGCACGCTGACCAGCCCGCTCGGCAAGACCCAGCGCCCGGCGGCCAAGGGCTCGGCCGGGGACATCGTGGCCGTGGCCAAGCTGTCGCGCGCCGAGACCGGCGACACCCTGTCGGAGGTGGACCGGCCGCTGCTGATGACCTCCTGGCAGATGCCCGACCCGCTGCTGCCGGTCGCGATCAGGGCCAGATCGAAGGCCGACGAGGACAAACTGGCCCAGGCGCTCGGCAGGCTCGTGGCCGAGGACCCGACGCTGCGGCTGGAGAACAACGCCGAGACCCGGCAGCTCGTGTTGTGGTGCATGGGCGAGGCGCACACCGACGTGCTGCTCGACCGCCTGGCCAACCGCCACGGCGTGGAGGTCGAGCGGATCGAGCTGCGGGTGCCGCTGCGCGAGACGTTCGGCGGCAGGTGCCAGGCGATGGGCCGCAACGTCAAGCAGACCGGCGGCCACGGCCAGTACGCGATCTGCCATCTGGAGGTCGAGCCCCTGCCCTCGGGCGGCGGGTTCGAGTTCGTGGACAAGGTCGTCGGCGGGGTGGTGCCCCGGCAGTTCATCCCGTCGGTGGAGAAGGGCGTGCGGGCCCAGATGGAGCGCGGCGTGGTGGCCGGCTACCCCATGGTGGACGTACGCGTCACGCTCTACGACGGCAAGGCCCACTCGGTCGACTCCTCCGACATGGCCTTCCAGATCGCCGGTCAGCTCGCGCTGAAGGAGGCGGCGGCGAAGGTGCCGACACTGCTGCTGGAGCCGGTGGACGAGCTGTCGGTGCTGGTGGCCGACGACCACGTGGGCTCGGTGATGTCCGACCTGTCCTCGCGGCGCGGGCGCGTGCTCGGCACCGAGCCGGTGGGCACCGGGCGCACGCTGGTCAAGGCCGAGGTGCCCGAACTGGAGATCACCCGGTACGCGATCGACCTGCGTTCGATGTCGCACGGCACCGGCACGTTCACGCGTACGTTCCTGCGTTACGAGCCGCTGCCGCCGAACCTGGCGAGCAAGGTCGCGGCCACGGAGTGACACTGGATGCGGTTTGGAGCGCCGGGAGGGGAACGTGTCCCTCCCGGCCCGCCCGTTTCATCACCTGCCTGCCGTTTCGTAACAGAAGCATCACGACTTCATTTCTTTTTTCAGGTCCGATCACGTAGGAGCAGATGTCAAACTGGGTTGCACTATGCGAACTGGACGCCCACTCCTAGCCGCTGCAGCCCTCGCGGTCGTGACCACCAGCGCCGCCTACGTGTTCGGCCCCGGCGCGACCGAGAGCCCCGCAGCGACCAAGAAGACGACGACCACCGCCACCGACGCCGCCGAGGCGGCGGCCTGCAAGGCCGATCCCCGCTACCCCAAGCGCCAGTTGCGCGGGGTGTGGATCGCGACGGTCAAGAACATCGACTGGCCCTCCCGCGCCGGCCTCGGCCAGGCCCGCCAGAAGGCCGAGTACGTCAAGATCCTCGACAGCGCCGTCAAGCGCAATCTCAACGCCGTCTTCGTCCAGGTGCGACCCACGTCCGACGCGCTCTACCGGTCCTCGCTGGAGCCCTGGTCCCAGTACCTGACGGGCACCCCGGGCAAGGACCCGGGCTGGGACCCGCTGCCGTTCCTCATCGAGGAGGCACACAAGCGCAACCTGGAGTTCCACGCCTGGTTCAACCCCTACCGCGCCGCCGAGAGCGCCGACGTGTCCAAGCTCCCGGCCGACCACCCGGCCCGCAAGCACCGCGACTGGACGGTCAAGTACGGCGGCGGCCTCTACTACAACCCCGGCCTGCCGCAGGTGCGCGAGCACGTCACGAAGGTCATCACCGACGTGGTCAGCCGCTACGACGTCGACGGCGTGCACTTCGACGACTACTTCTACCCCTACCCGGGCGGCGGCGGCACCTTCGACGACAAGGCGGCCTTCGCCAAGTACGGCAAGGACCAGAAGCTGGCCGACTGGCGGCGGGGCAACGTCAACAAGCTCGTGGCCCAGGTCGACCAGGCCGTGCACGACACGAAGAATTACGTGAAGTTCGGCATCAGCCCGTTCGGGATCTGGCGCAACAAGTCCAACGACCCCGACGGGTCCGCCACGGCCGGCATGTCCGCCTACGACTCGATCTACGCCGACGCGCGGGCCTGGATCAAGGCCGGCACCGTCGACTACGTGGCCCCGCAGCTCTACTGGCCGCGCGGCTTCAAGGCGGCCGACTACAAGGCGCTGACGTCCTGGTGGGCCGGCGCGGTCGAGGACACCGACGTCCAGCTCTACATCGGCCAGGCGCTCTACCAGGTCGGCACCAAGACCAACCCGGCCTGGGCCAGGCCGGGCGAGTTGTCGGCGCACCTGACGATCAACCAGCGCTACAAGCAGGTCGACGGCGACATCTACTTCAGCGCCAAGCAGCTCCTGACCAACCCGCTCGGGGCGATCGACCTCGTGGCCAAGGAGCACTACAGCCGCCCGGCGCTGATCCCGCTCATGGACGACCGCGGCGGCGAGGCCCCGGCCACGCCGGCCGACGCCAAGGCGGCCGGCTCCACCGTCTCGTGGAAGCCGTCCGACGGGGCGCGGGCCTACGCGGTCTACCGGGTGCCGAAGTCGGGCAAGACGTGCCACACCACCGACGCCCGCAACCTGGTGGCCGTGGTGACGGACACCTCGTACACGGCCAAGGAGCCGGGGACGTTCCTGATCACCTCGCTCGACCGGACGCACCACGAGAGCAAGGCGGTCAAGGTCAAGACGGGCTGAGGCCGTCGCGGTCCGGCCGGTGAGGGGGGCCGGTCTCCGCCCAGGTACGGGCGAGGGCCGCGACCGCCTGGTCCAGGAGGGCCGGCGGCAGGGCGAAGCTGAGGCGCAGGCGGTCGCGGTGGCGGCCGTCCGGGGAGAACAGGGAGCCGGGGGCCACCGCCACGCCGTGCTCGCGGGCGGCCACGGCGAACCTGTCGGTGTCGGCGCCGGGCAGCCGGGCCCACACCGACAGACCGCCCTGCGGACGTGACCAGGTCCACTCCGGCAGACGCGCGGACAGGGCGGCGGTGAAGTGGTCGCGGCGGCGGGTCAGCTCGGCCAGCCAGGGCGTCACCGGGTCGCCGTCGAGGAGGTCGACGGCCAGCCGCTGGGAGACGGCGCTGGTGGCCAGGTCGGCGTCGAGCTTGGCCTCCAGCAGGCGGGCCAGCAGCGGTTCCGGGGCCGTCAGCCAGCCCACCCGCAGGCCGCCCCAGAGCACCTTCGACAACGAGCCCACCGTCACCGTGCCGTACGGATGGGCCAGGGCCAGCGGCTCCGGCGACGGCCCGCCGTCGTGCACGAGGGAGGCCAGCGTACGGTCCTCGACCAGCGGGACGTCCGCGGCGGCGGCCAGTTCGGCCACGTGCCGCAGGTCGGACACGCGGCCGGTGGGGTTGTCCACGGGGAGCGTGAACACGGCGGCCGGGCGGTGGCGGGCGAGCGCGTCCTCCACCGCGGCGGGGACGGCGAGGTCCACGGGCACGGCGTGGGCCCCCGCCCGCCGGAACACGCTGAGCGCTCCCCCATACGCCGGGTCGCCGACCAGCACGCGGTCGCCGGGCCGCAACAACACCCGGGCCGCCAGGTCGATGCCCTGCTGGGCGCCGGAGGTCACCAGGATCTCCCGGTGCGGCCCGCGTTCCGCCGCGGCCAGTACGGCGCGCAGCCGGGAATCGCCCATGGCGTCGTAGCCGTGGCCGCTCGGCGCGCGCATCAGGTCGGCGGCGTCCAGCGCGGGCACCGCCAGGTGCGAGGGGTCGGGGACGACCGAGGTGGACAGGTCGGCCGGCACCGCGCCGCCCTGGAGCAGGCCGCCGAACGTCGGGACGCCCACCACGTACGTGCCGCTGCCCTGGCGGCGTTCGCACAGGCCCTCCTCGCACAGGGCGTTGAAGGCGGCCGCCACCGTACCGCGGCTGAGCCCGACCGCCTGGGCCAGGTCGCGTTCGGACGGCAGCCGGGTGCCCGGGGTGATGGCACCGGTCTGGGCCAGGTCGGTCAGCGCGCCCGCGAGCCGCCGGCCGGCCGGGCCCTGGTGGAGCCGGAGCCGGTCGCGGAGCAGGGTGACAAGGTTCTCTTCTCTTCCCACGCCACTATTATCCCGTTATTGTGCCACTTATCAATGAATTGGCCTACTTATTGTGCTTGTTGGTGGCCATTTACGGGGAGGAGCGGCACGATGCGGGAAGCCGAGCACATCTGGATGGACGGGGAGCTGGTCCCCTGGGCCGAGGCCCGTGTGCACGTCCTGACGCACGCCCTGCACTACGGCACCGCCGTGCTGGAGGGCACCAGGGCCTTCGACACGCCCGCCGGCCCGGCGGTCTTCCGGCTCGACGAGCACCTGCGACGGCTGGAGCGCAGCGCGCGGATCATCGGGATGCCGCTGCCGTACACGCTGGACGAACTGCGCGCGGCCACGCTCGCCACGGTCGCCGCCAACGGCCAGTCCTCCTGCTACATCCGCCACCTGGCGCACCGCGGCTACGGCGAGATGGGCGTGGCGGCGCGCGCCTGCCCGACGGTGGTGTCGATCGCGTCCTGGGAGTGGGGGGCGCTGCTCGACTCGGGAGTGCGGCTCATGACCAGCTCGTGGCAGCGTAACGACCACCGGGTGGTGCCGACCGCGGCCAAGGCCACCGGCCCCTACCTGAACTCGGTGATGGCCAAGGCCGAGGCCCTCCAGGCGGGCTACGACGAGGCGGTGCTGCTGAACGCGGCCGGCAATGTCAGCGAGTGCACCGGCGCCAACGTGTTCGTCGTGCGCGACGGCGTCCTCGCCACGCCCCCGCCGCACGCGGGCGCGCTGGAGGGCATCACGCAGGACACCGTCGGACGGCTGGCGGCCGACCTCGGGCTGACCGTGTCCAGGCAGGACCTGCTGCGCACCGACCTCTACACCGCCGACGAGGTCTTCGTCTGCGGCACCGCGGCCGGTATCGTGCACGTCAGCGCGGTCGACCACTGCGAACTGGGCGGCCCCGGCCCGGTCACGGGCAAGCTGGCCGACGCCTACGAGGCCGCCGTGCACGGCCGCGACGACCGCTACCGCCACTGGCTCACCCCCGTAGGCGGCTGAAGCGCCCCGCGCGCCTCCCGGCCCGTGAGAAGGTAGGGGAACCGGTGGCGCCGGATCATGACGTGCTCTGGCGTGCCACGGACATCATCGATCGCTGGAGGTCCTCGGGTGAGGCGCGCGCTCGTCGTGCTGGCCGTTCTGGCCGGTTCCGTACTGCTCGGCCTTCAGGGCCCGGCCACCGCCGACGGCGTGGCGCGCGACACCGGCAGGGTGGCGCTCATCGGCGTCCCCGGCCTCGCCTGGGACGACGTCACCCAGGCCGACGCCCCCAACCTGTGGGAGCTGACCCGCGGCAGCGCGATCGGCTTGCTGTCGGTCCGTACGGTCAGCAACATCACCTGCCCGTACGACGGATGGCTCACCGTGTCGGCGGGCACCAGGTCGGCCGCCGGATACGCCTGCGGCGCGCCGCCCGCCCCCGAGACGCGGGGCACCGGGGCGGTCATCCCCGACTACCGCTACCTCATCGACGTGGCCGGGCAGCGCAACGCCGGCATTCTGGGCGAGACGCTGAAGGCGGCCGGCCGCTGCTCGATCGCGATCGGCCCCGGCGCCGCCCTCGCACTGGCCGACCGGCAGGGCGCGGTGCCGCGCTACCACGCCTCCCCGCTCCAGGTCAGGACGGCCGACCTGGAGCAGTGCCCGATGATCGCCATGGACGTCGACGACCTCGTCCACCCCTACCTGACCAGCGGCAAGCTGCCCAAGGTGCCCGAGCAGCTCGGCCCGCGGGAGCGCCGCGACGCGCTGCGGCTGGCCGACGCCAAGGCGGGCGCGCTGCTGTCGGTCCTGCCGGCCGGCACCACCGTGCTGCTGGCGGGCCTGTCCGACCACGGTTCGGTGCCCCACCTGCGGGTGGCCGCGCTGCGCGAGCCCGGGGCGCAGGGGCGGCTGCTCGGCGCGGCCTCGACCCGCCGGGCCGACATCTCGATCCTGCCCGACCTGACCGCGACCGTGCTGGCCAAGCTCGGCGTGCCGGCGCCGGCCACGGTCATCGGCGTGCCGCTGCAGGTGGGCGAGCCGGGCGCGACGATCGACCGGCTGCGGCGGGGCGACGACACCGCCCAGGCCATCCGCTCGGTCAAGGGCATCTACTTCACCGTCGTGGCGGTGTTGCAGGTGCTGTTCTACGTGATCGCGTTCCTGCTGCTGCGCCGGCGCAAGGGCCTGTCGCCGGTGCGCTTCGCGGCGGTCGCGCTGGCCGCGCTGCCCGTCTCCAGCTACCTGGTCAACCTGCTGCCCTGGTCGAGCCTGCCCCAGCTGATCGCCGGGGTGCTCGGCTGGGTCGCCGCCGTCACCGCGCTGGCCTTCGGCGGCCCCTGGCGGCGCCGTCCGCTCGGCCCGCTCGCCGTGGTGGCCGGGGTCACCGCCGTCACGCTCGCCGGTGACCTGCTCACCGGTACGACGTTGCAGCTCAACAGCGTGATGGGCTACAGCGCCGAGGTCGGGGCCCGCTACTACGGCCTGGGCAACATCCCGTTCGCGCTGCTGGCCACCGGCACGCTGCTGGCCACCACGGTGATCGCCCACCGGTGGCCGGGGCGGCCCGGCGTGGCCGCGATCGTGGTGCTCGGGGCGTTCGCGATGGTGCTGGGCGGCTCGGGCATGGGCAGCGACTTCGGCGGCGTGATCGCGTTCGTGCCGGGCATCGCGGTGACCGCGCTGCTGGTGGCGGGCAAGCGGGTGTCGATCGTGAAACTCGGGGCGTTCTGCGTGGCGGGGGCGGTGATCGTGATGACGTTCGCCGTGCTCAACTACCTGCGTCCGCCCGACGAGCAGACCCACCTGGGCAGGTTCGTCGGCCAGGTGCTCAGCGGCGAGGCGTTCGAGGTGATCTTCCGCAAGCTGCAGGCCATGCTGGCCACGCTGCTCAGCCCCAACCTCATGCCCATCGTGATCGCGGCCGTGGCCTTCCTCGTCTACGCGATCCTGCGGCCCGACCAGGCCAGCGCGGGCGTGGTGCCGGCGGCGTTCCGGCACTCCCCCGCGCTGCGCGCCGGGCTGATCGGCACCCTCGTCAGCGGGGTGATCGGGATGCTGGTCAACGACTCGGGGGCCGCGGTGTTGTCGATGGCGCTGGCGCTGGCCGTGCCGCTGCTGCTCGCGGTGGGCATCGGCGCGCTCGGGCGCGAGCAGCCGGCGGAGGCTCCCACCGCCGGCCATCTGGCCCGTACGGCCGACTAGGGCGGCGCCGGGTCAGCGTCCGGCCTGCGGGTGACGCCGCAGCACCATGAGGGCGACCAGCGCCGCGGGGACGGCCAGCACGAAGCCGGTGACCATGCCGACGCCGAGCCCGGCGGCCTGCTGGAGCCAGCCCAGAGCCGCGTAGAGCGCTCCCGCCACCGCGGCGGACACCCCGAGAACCATCCCCGCCGCGCTCGCCGGCTCACCGGGCGCCAGGTCCTGCGCGATGACGACCGTGATCGGGCTGCCGACGTACAGAAGGGCGCCGGCCAGCGCGGCGGCCAGGAAGTACGGGACGCCGCCCGGTTCGAGCGTCACGATCGCGATCAGCGGCACCGGCGCGGCGGCGAGCGAGCCGATCAGCACGGGCCGGCGGCCGACGCGCGGCGCGAGCACGCCTCCGAGCAGCGCGCCGAGCCCGGCGGCCAGCGAGAACACGGCGAGCGTCCAGCCGAGCAGCCCGGCGTCGGCGGCCACGCCGTGCTCGCGGACCAGCCAGAGGGGCATCGAGCTGGTGAAGGTCATGAAGGCCAGGCTCGCCAGGCTCGTGGCCAGGGTGAGCCCGCCGATGGGACCGCGCAGCAGCCGGAACCGGAAGAGCGTACGCAGCGGACGGCGGCCGTGCGGCTCCCAGTCGGGCAGCAGCAGGAAGACCAGTACGGCGAACAGCACGCCGGGCACCATCAGCCACGGCGTGACCTCGACCCCGAACGCCGAGACCACGGAGAGAATCAGCACCGGCCCGAGGGCGAACCCGGCCATCCCACCGGCGGTGAACAGTCCCACGCCCAGCGTTCGATTCGGCACGGTGGGGCCGCCCGCCACCGCCGTGCCCACGGGATGCAGCGCCGCCGCCCCCATGCCGCCGACGATCAGCAGGGCGAAGACCGCCGCCAGCGCGGGCGCGACGCCGATCAGGCTGAGGAACAGCGAGGCCATGAGCACCCCCGCCGCCCCGACCACGCGCAGGCTGCGGTCCTCGGCCATCGCGCCGAAGAACGGCTGGGTGACCGACGACGAGATCGAGTAGACGGCGACGAGTACGGCCAGCAGGGCCGGACCGAGCCCGAAGCGCACCTGCAACGTCGGCAGCAGGGCCCCGAGCATCGCGGTGATGGCGTCGTTGACGAAGTGCACGCCGGCGAGAAAGACGGCGAGCGAGGTCCCGCCGAGGACGCCGGGCTTGCGGATCACGTGTGGCATGACGGACTCCTTCGGTCACGCCTTAATACCACCGGGGGGTATGACGTTATTCCGTGAGCCCGCCAGGCCGGGTGGTCGCGGCTAGTCCGTCCAGGCGTCGGCCAGGAGTTGCCGGGTGTCGCGCAGGAGTTGGGGCAACACCTTCGTCTGGGCCACGACCGGCATGAAGTTCGTGTCGCCGCCCCACCTCGGCACCACGTGCTGGTGCAGGTGGGCGGCGATGCCGGCGCCCGCGACGTGACCCAGGTTCATGCCCACGTTGAAGCCCTGCGCTCCGCTGGCCTTGCGCAGCGCCCGCAGCGACCTCTGGGTGAACTCGCCGAGCTCCGCCACCTCGGCCGGGGTCAGCTCGTCGTAGTCGGACACGTGCCGGAAGGGCACGACCATCAGGTGGCCCGAGTTGTACGGGTAGAGGTTGAGCACCGCGTAGACGACCTCGCCCCTGGCCACGATCAGGCCGTCCTCGTCGTCCATCGCGGGGATCGCGTCGAACGGGCACCCGTCGCCGGGACCGGTGCCCGTCGGCTTGTTCTCGCCCTTGATGTAGGCCATCCGATGCGGGGTCCACAGCCGCTGGAAGTTGTCGGGGGCCCCGGCCCCTGCCTGATCGTGCATACCAAGCAGCATAGGACCCCGGGCGAAGGGCCGCCCTCCCGGCCGTGAGCCGGTCCGGACGAGCCCCCCTAGGGTGGGGACATGGCAGATCGATTCGAACCCATGCCCGAGGACTGGCAGCGTGCCCTGGCCGTCGTGGCGCACCCCGACGACCTCGAGTACGGCTGCGCCGCCGCCGTCGCCACCTGGACCGACGCCGGGCGCGAGGTCTCCTACCTGATCGCCACCCGGGGCGAGGCGGGCATCGACACGATCGCCCCCGCCGAGTGCGGCCCGGTGCGCGAGCGCGAGGAGCGGGCCAGCGCGGCCGTGGTCGGGGTGGACGTCGTGGAGTTCCTCGACCACGCCGACGGGGTGATCGAGTACGGCCCGGCGCTCAGGCGGGACATCGCCGCCGCGATCCGCCGGCACCGTCCGGAACTGGTGATCACCCTGAACCCCGACGACACGTGGGGCGGCACGTACTGGAACACGCCCGATCACCGGGCGGTGGGCCGGGCCGTGCTGGACGCCGCCGGAGACGCCGGAAATCGCTGGATATTTCCCGACACCGAGGCCCCGCCGTGGAACGGCGTGCGCTGGGTCGCCGTCGCCGGCTCCAACTCCCCCACCCACGCCGTCGACGTCACCGGCGGCCTGGAACGCGGTGTACGGTCACTGGTCGAGCACCGCGCCTACATCGAGGCCCTGACCGACCAGGACCCGGAGGCCTACGCCCGCGAGCTGATCGAGGGCTCCGCGCGGGAGGCGGCCGCACGCTTCGGCGGCCACCCGGCGATCCCGTTCCGCCTGTTCCGCTTCTAACGGGCCGCTCGCCGATGGGCCTGAGCCGCCCGGAGAACGGCTCAGGCCAGGCGGACGCGCGTCACACCTGGACGCGGCGCTCCACGGCGTTGACGATCTCGGCGATGGCCTCCTCGACGGGCACGCCGTTCTTCTGCTCGCCGTTGCGGTAACGGAAGGACACCGCGCCACCCGCGATGTCGTCGTCACCGGCCAGCAACATGAACGGCACCTTGGCCTTCTGCGCGTTGCGGATCTTCTTCTGCATGCGGTCGTCGGCCGCGTCGACCTCGACCCTGATGCCCCGCTCGCGCAGCCGCTTGGCGACGTCCTGGAGGTAGGGCACGTGGGCGTCGGCGATCGGGATGCCGATCACCTGCACCGGCGCCAGCCACGCGGGGAACGCCCCGGCGTAGTGCTCGACCAGGACGCCGAAGAACCGCTCGACCGAGCCGAACAGCGCCCGGTGGATCATGACCGGCTGCTGCCGGGAGCCGTCGGCCGCCTGGTACTGCAGGTCGAACAGCTCGGGCAGGTTGAAGTCGAGCTGGATCGTGGACATCTGCCAGGTGCGGCCGATGGCGTCGCGCACCTGGACGGAGATCTTCGGCCCGTAGAAGGCCGCGCCGCCCGGGTCCAACACCAGGTGGAGGTTCTCGGCCTCGGCCACCTCGCGCAGCGTCGCGGTGGCCTCCTCCCACGCCTCGTCGGAGCCGACGTACTTCTCCGGGTCCTTGGTGGACAGCTCCAGGTAGAAGTCCTCAAGACCGTAGTCGCGCAGCAGCTCCAGCACGAAGCGCAGCAGCGAGGTCAGCTCGTCGCGCATCTGCTCGCGGCTGCAGTAGATGTGCGCGTCGTCCTGGGTCAGGCCGCGAACCCGGGTCAGGCCGTGGACCACGCCCGACTTCTCGTAGCGGTAGACCGTGCCGAACTCGAACAGCCGCAGCGGCAGCTCGCGGTAGGACCGCCCGCGCGCCCTGAAGATCAGGTTGTGCATCGGGCAGTTCATCGGCTTGAGGTAGTAGCGGGCGCCCTCCAGCTCCATGGGCGGGAACATCCCGTCCTTGTACCAGTCGAGGTGGCCCGAGACCTGGTAGAGGTTCTCCTTGGTGATGTGCGGGGTGTTGACGAACTCGTAGCCGGACTCCTCGTGCCTGCGCCGCGAGTAGTCCTCCATCACCTTGCGGATCACGCCGCCCTTGGGGTGGAAGACGGCGAGGCCCGAGCCCAGCTCGTCGGGGAAGGAGAACAGGTCGAGCTCGGCGCCGAGCCTGCGGTGGTCGCGCCGCTCGGCCTCCTCCAGCATCTTCAGGTATTCGTCCTGCTTGTCGCGGGACTCCCAGGCGGTGCCGTAGATGCGCTGGAGCTGCGGGTTCTTCTCGCTGCCGCGCCAGTAGGCGCCGCCGGTGCGCATGAGCTTGAACGCCGGGATCGACCGGGTGGAGGGCACGTGCGGCCCCCGGCACAGGTCCTTCCAGCACAGCTCGCCGCTCTTGGCGTCGAGGTTGTCGTAGATCGTGAGCTGCCCGGCCCCGACCTCGACGCTCTCCTCCTCGGCCGCGCCGCCCTTGAGCCCGATCAGCTCCAGTTTGTACGGCTCGCCCGCCAGCTCCTCGCGCGCCTGCTCGTCGCTGACGGCCCGGCGGGAGAACAGCTGCCCCTGCTTGACGATCTCCCGCATGCGCTTCTCGATGCGCTTGAGGTCGTCGGGGTTGAACGCCTGGGCGACGTCGAAGTCGTAGTAGAACCCGTTCTCCACGGGCGGGCCGATGCCCAGCTTGGCCTCGGGGAACAGCTCCTGGACGGCCTGGGCCATGACGTGCGCGGTGGAGTGGCGGACGATGGCCCTGCCGTCCTCGCTCGCGACCTCGATCGGCTCGACCACGTCGTCCTGGGCCAGCGGGTGGGCCAGGTCGCGCGGCTCGCCGTTGACCCGGGCCGCGACGACGGTGCGGCCGTCGGCCTCCAGCGCCTCGCCGGCCGTCGTGCCGGCCGCGACCACACGCTCGGCTCCGGCGAGGGTGATGCGTAGCTCGGCTGACACGATGTCTCCCTTGGATCGCGCTCGATGCCCGGCACCGAGGCTGGTTCGATGGTGAACACCGATGCTATCGCGGGTGAAACCCCAGCCTTGTCAGGTCCTGCCGGGTCCCGTGGAAGAGGTTCCGGTCGAGCGGGCTGTTGGCATATTGGTGAATCGTCCAGTCGCGCCACGGCGAGGGCACGATGGGCTCGCCGCGCGCCTTCTCCGGGCAGGCGATCCACAGCGGGTACTCGGCCAGGCCCGCGCAGTTCCCCGCGCGGGCGAACCAGGGGAAGGTGTAGACGAAGGGCCGCAGGCCGGCGTGCCGCTCGATGTGGTGGCACCAGCGGCGGGCGTACCTGGCGACCTGCTCGGGCCGCTGCCCGTCGCCGGACTCCAGGTCGAGCGCCACCAGGTCGCCCCTGCGCAGGCCGCCCGCCGACCTGAGCACCGCCAGGAAGTGCCGGGCGTGCTCGATCGGGTCGCCCTTGGGCCTGGCGAAGTGGTACGCGCCGCAGACCATCCAGCTCTCGCGCATGCCGTTCCAGTTGCGGGCGAACCACCTGTCGGTGTAGTCACCGCCCTCGGTGGCCTTGGCGAAGGCGAAGGAGACCCCGGCGTCGGCGTGATCGGCCCAGTCGACGGAGCCCTGCCAGTTGGAGACGTCTATGCCATGCAGCAAACGCTTCACCTTGCCGGAGTTTATTGAGATGTCCCCCTATGAACCCTTCGACGCGCCGATGAGCAGCTCACGGGTGCGTTCCCGGTTGGCGAAGGTGGCGCCGACGAAGTCGGTCACCCCGGCCTGCTTCAGCCGTTCGAGCTGGGCGAGCACGGACTCCTCGTCGCCGACGACCGCCACGTTCCCCGGCCCGGCCGCGCCCTCGCGGTCGAGCATGGCGCGGTAGGAGGGGAGCGAGCCGTAGACGGCGAAGATCTCGTTGGCGCGCTCGACCGCGCCCGCGGGGTCGTCGGTGACGCAGACGGGCAGCGCGCAGACGACGCGCGGCGCCTCGCGCCCGGCCTCGGCCGCGGCGGCGGTGATGGTCGGGGTGACGTGCTCGGCCACCGTCTTCGGGCCGGTCATCCACAACACCGTGCCGTCGGCCACCGTGCCGGCGAGCTTCAGCATGCGCGGGCCGAGCGCGGCGATGAGCACCGGGAAGCCCGCGCCCGGCGTGGTGAGCCGCACGTCGGCCTTGATCGTCTCGCCCGCGGCCTTGACCTGCTCGCCCCGGGAGGCCGGGAGCAGCACGTCGAGGTACTCCTTCATGTGCCGGTAGGGCCGCTCGAAGCTGAGGCCGAACATGTGCTCGATGACGACCTGGTGGGACAGGCCGATGCCGAGCGCCAGCCGGCCGCCGAGCGCGGCGTTGGCGGTCATCGCCTGCTGGGCCAGGGCCGCCGGGTGACGCGGGTAGGTGGGCACGACGGAGGTGCCGAGCTCGATGCCGGGCACCTGGCTGCCGGCCACGGCCAGCGCGGTGAGGGCGTCGAGGCCGAAGATGTGCGACAACCAGGCCGAGGTGAAGCCGTCGTCGGCCGCCTGGGCGATCTCGTCGCGGAGCGCGCCGAGCGGGTCGGGCCCTTGCCGTTCATTCAGGAAATATCCGAAACGCATGGAAACAGAACTCCATTCTGGAGGCAGACGCGCCTGTATCTTCCCACGCCGCCGGGCGCGCTCACCCGTCCGAAGGGTGCGGATTTGTAAAGTGGCCTCATGACGCACGATCGCGCAGGACAGCCAGCCCAGCCCGCCGACCTGGTCGACGTCGCCCGGCTGGTGACCTCCTACTACGCCCTGCATCCCGACCCCGCCGAGGTGGCGCAGCGGGTGGCGTTCGGCACGTCGGGCCACCGCGGCTCCTCCCTGCGGACGGCCTTCAACGAGGACCACATCCTGGCCACCAGCCAGGCCATCTGCGAATACCGCGCGGCTCAGGGCACCGACGGGCCGCTGTTCCTCGGCATCGACACGCACGCGCTGTCCGAGCCCGCCCGCGTCTCGGCGCTGGAGGTGTTCGCGGCCAACGGCGTCGAGGTGCTGATCGACTCGCGTGACGGCTACACGCCGACGCCCGCCGTCTCGCACGCCGTCCTGCGCCACAACCGGGGCCGCGCGTCCGGGCTCGCCGACGGCGTCGTGGTGACGCCGTCGCACAACCCGCCCTCCGACGGCGGCTTCAAGTACAACCCGCCGCACGGCGGGCCCGCCGACACCGACGCCACCTCCTGGATCCAGGACCGCGCCAACCAGTTGCTCGCCGACGGCATGAAAGGCGTCTCGCGCGTCTCCTACGCCAAGGCCCTCGCCGCGGCCGGCCGTTACGACTTCCTCGGCACGTACGTCGACGACCTGCCCTCGGTGGTCGACCTCGACGCGATCAGGTCGGCCGGGGTACGCATCGGGGCCGACCCGCTGGGCGGCGCGAGCGTGGCCTACTGGGGCGAGATCGCCGAACGGCACCGCCTCGACCTGACCGTGGTCAACCCGCTGGTCGACCCCACGTGGCGGTTCATGACGCTCGACTGGGACGGCAAGATCCGCATGGACTGCTCCTCGCCGTACGCGATGGCGTCCCTGATCGCGCAGCGGCAGTCGTACGACATCGCCACCGGCAACGACGCCGACGCCGACCGCCACGGCGTGGTGACGCCCGACGGCCTGATGAACCCCAACCACTACCTGGCCGTCGCCATCTCCTACCTGTACGCCCATCGCGACGGCTGGCCCGCCGACGCCGGGGTCGGCAAGACGATGGTGAGCAGCGGCGTGATCGACCGGGTCGCCGCCTCGCTGGGCCGGCGCCTGTACGAGGTGCCGGTCGGTTTCAAGTGGTTCGTCCCCGGGCTGCTCGACGGCTCGCTCGGCTTCGGCGGTGAGGAGAGCGCGGGGGCCTCCTTCCTGCGGCGCGACGGCTCGCCCTGGTCCACCGACAAGGACGGCCTGATCCTCGCCCTGCTGGCCTCGGAGATCCTGGCGGTCACCGGCGAGTCGCCGAGCGCCCACTACCGCCGGCTCACCGAACGCTTCGGCGAGCCCGCCTACGCCCGGGTGGACGCGCCCGCCACCCGCGAGGAGAAGGCGGTGCTGGCCAAGCTGTCGGCCGACCAGGTGACGGCCTCGTCGCTGGCCGGCGAGCCGATCACGGCGGTGCAGACCTCGGCCCCCGGCAACGGCGCGGCGCTCGGCGGGGTGAAGGTCTCGACGGAGAACGCCTGGTTCGCGGCCCGCCCATCAGGCACCGAGGACGTCTACAAGATCTACGCCGAGTCCTTCAAGGGACCCGACCACCTGGTCAAGGTGCAGGAGGAGGCCCGCTCACTGGTCTCCGCCGCCCTGGGCTGAGCCGCTCCGGCCGGGCGCGGGCGACAACTCAGCGGGGCAGCTCGCGGGCGGTGGCGGCGGGCATGCCGGTACGGCCGAGATCGGCGTGGCGGCCCGCCAGCACGCCCGCGCGGTAGCCCGTGCCGCTGGTGGTCGGAACCGCCATGCGGATGCGCGGGTAGTGCGCGGCCACCGCCAGGTCGACCTCGGCCCGGCGGTCGGCCAGCACCAGCGCGGTGCCCGTCCCGGCGGCCGTCGCCTGGCTCTCGGCGCGCGACTCGGCCTCGCGCAGCAGCCGGTACACCTCGTCGGTGAACCCCAGCAACCACGAGCGCCGGTAGGCCCGCGCGGCGGCCAGCTCGCCCGGCGGCCGTACGCGGGCCAGGCCGGAGGCCATCTGCAACAGCAGGGACGTGGCCAGCACGTCGGCGCGTTCGAGGTCGGCGGCGAAGCCGAACACGTGCACCCGCTGGCCGCCGTCGCCGCGCCCGATCAGCAGCGGACGGCAGCGGACGGCCTGGGCGACCAGGCTGACCAGGCGGGCCTTCTCCCTGGCCCAGGGGGCGGGCAGGATGACGACCCGGTCGCCGGGGGTCTGGCGCGTGCCGGGCGGCGGGAGCGTGTCGATGCCGTACTTGGCCATCAGGGCGGAGGCCGCGGCCAGGAACGTGGCCCGCTCGTGCTCGTTGTCCGTGCGTTCGGCCTTGGCCAGGAGTTTCCTGACGCGGTCGAGCGTGCGCTCCCGCAAACGTGCTCCCCCTACTTGGCCAGCACCCGCCCGTCGTCGGCGATGGCCGGGAAGGCGCCGGTGTCGACGATGCCGTGCTGCTGGTACAGAGCCTCGATCAGGGCGTGTGCCTGCGGCTCCAGCTTCCACAGGGCACGATACTCGCGGGCCGTGGCCAGCGGGATGCCGATCTCCTGGGCGATGTCGACCGTACGCGGCACGATGCCCTTGGAGATCTGCCGGTCCCAGAACTCGCGGGCGGCCCTGATCTGGGCGGCGCGCTGGGCGGTGTCGACGACCTGCGGGGTGGCGTCGAACACCTCGACGTCCTCGTCCTCGTCGTCGACGAGTTCGGCCAGCGCGGGCGGCAGCGCCGGGCGGGCGGGCACGGGACGGTGGTCGGCCTCGGGCTCCCACGGCACGCGCGGGTCGGCGTCGATGAGCGCGGTGGTGTTGTACAGGGCGGCGATCTGGGCCAGCAGCGCTTCCTGGCGCTGCTGGTCGACGGCCAGTCCGGTGTGCTCGACGGCCTGGTCCATGGCCTTGTCGAGCTTGGCCAGCGCGGCGCGCACCTTGCGTTCTGAGCCGCCGCCGTCGCGCAGGGCCTTGGCCCGCTTGGCGGCCAGGGCGACGCGGGTGAGCCTGCGGTGGGCGTCGACCTCGGAGGCCGTACGGTCGCTGACCTCGGCCAGGCCCATGCGGACGAGCATGCGTTCGGGGGTCATGCGCCAGTTGATGCGGCCGGTGCCGCGGATGCGGTGGCGTTCGATGGCCATGCCGCGTTCCCAGAGCCAGGCGGCGACCAGCGGGGCGGCCAGGCGGAAGAGGGCCTCGGGGAGGCTGCGGGCGTCCATGCTGGACAACACGGCGGTCAGGCAGGTCAGCGCCCAGACCGCGATGCCGTCGATGCCCGCGGAGAAGTTCTCGCGCATGTTGCGGCGGGCGCGGACGGCCGAGGTGATGATCGCGACCTCTATGAAGGCGAACAGCAGCAGCCGGAGCGGCCCGTCCAGGCCCAGTACGTCACCCGAGAAGCGCCACATGCCCTGGGCGGACACGCCCGTGGCGATGGAGGCGGCGACGATGGTCAGCACGTCCTCGACGGGGCGGGCGGCGACGTAGCGGGCGAATAACCAGACAGCCGCCCTCCAGGCCATCCTGAGAACCAGGAACGCCAGCACGAGCCCGGCCAGGCCCAGCAGGGCGATGACGGCGGTGGCGAACGGCTTCTCGGCGACGAAGGCTGCTATTTCCTCAAATGTCGGCATCAGTCACTATCCGCGAGGCTCAACTCCAGCTTGTCTACCGACGAGATCATCGCAGACTGTCGACCCCTTGTACGCCAAACGCCACCGATTTCCCCTGTCTCCCACCGGTTCCTGTGACACACGCCGTACCGGAAGGGGGTTGTGGCTAGCCGGTGGCCTGCGGCGCGGCGCACAATGAGGCGAAAGGAGGGGATCGTGAGCAAGCGATCTCGCCGCCGCCGAGCTCTGGCCAGCGGGGCGCCGAGCTGGAGACCGGGTTTCGGGCCGGGCGAGCCGCCCGGCCCCGGCGGCTCCTCCCCCGGCACCCGTCCCCCTGATGATCCGCCCGAAGGCGGGGGCGGGGTGCGCGAGCCGCGCAGGCCGAAGCCCGTGCCGCCGTCGTTCTCGATGGAGGCGCCGCCGCCGGAGCCGCCCCTGCGGGCCCGCGACCGTACGCTCCCCCTGCCCGACGAGGCGGCCGCCGCGATACCGTCCCGATGAGCGACCCGATGAGCGGCCCGACGAGCGGCCGGACCTGCAGCGGGGTGAACGGCAGAGGGCGGCGGGGTGGGCGGCCATGCGGTCGGGCGGGTGGGACGTCAGGGTGAGAGGTAAATTCGTCCTTTCGGAGGGCACCAGCCGCCTGTCCGGATGGGACCATCTACCGAGGGATTTATCCCAACATCGTGTGATGTATCCCAGCAGGACGGATTTCCATGTCTGACACAGAGTTCCCCTTCGTCCAGTTCATGCGCGAGGACTTCGACCCGGTCGCCGAACTCGGCCGCATCCGGGACGAGCACGCCGTCTTCCCCATGAAGATCCCGGGCGACCAGACCGTGCACCTGGTCACGCGATGGGAGGACGTGCGCGGTGTCCTCGGCGACCACGAGCGCTTCAGCAACGACTTCGCCGGCATCTCCGGCCTCGGCTCCAACCAGGAGGACCCCGGCGGCCTCGGCTTCCGCGACCCGCCCGAGCACACCCGGCTGCGCAAGTACCTGACCCCCGAGTTCACCATGCGCCGCCTGCGCCGGCTGGAGCCGCGCATCGAGGCGATGGTCGAGGAGCACCTGGACCGCATCGAGGCCAAGGGCCCGCCCGCCGACCTGGTGGAGGACTTCGCCCTGCCGATCCCGTCGCTGGTGGTGTGCGAGCTGCTCGGCGTCCCGTACGAGGAGCGCGCCGACTTCGTCAAGATCAGCAAGGACCGGTTCGACCTGTCGGCCGGGCCCGAGGCGTCCCTCCAGGCGATCAACGACGCGATGGCGTACCTGGTGGACCTGGTCGCGCGCGAGCGGCGCGACCCAGGCGAGGGCCTGCTCGGGCAGCTCCTGCGCGAGCACGGCGACGACCTCGACGACCGTACGCTGGCCAGCATGTCCGACGGCCTGCTCACCGGCGGGCACGACACCAGCACCAGCATGCTCGCCCTCGGCGCCCTGTGGCTCATGCGCAACCCGGAGCAGGCGGCCAAGGTGCGCGAGGTGGACGGCTACGTCAACGACGTGGTCGAGGAGCTGCTGCGGTACATGACGGTCGTGCAGGTGGCCTTCCCGCGCTTCGCCCGCGAGGACATGGAACTGCACGGCGTGCAGATCAAGAAGGGCGAGATGGTGCTGTGCTCACTGACCGGCGCCAACCGCGACCCGTCCCTGGGCCCGGACATGAACGAGGTGCGCCCCGGCCGGGAGACCGCGGGCTCGCACCTGGCCTTCGGCCACGGCATCCACCGCTGCATCGGCGCGCCGCTGGCCCAGATGGAGATGCGCATCGCCTTCCCCGCCCTGCTGCGCCGCTTCCCCGGCCTGCACGTATCGGGCGAGGTGCCGTTCAGGGAGCTCGCCATCGTCTACGGCGTCAAGGAGCTACCCGTCGCCTGGTAGAGCGGTTACGTTCACAGTGTGAACGAGCCCGTCATCGACCTGGCCTCGATCGGCGCCGTCGTGTTCGACACCGACGGCGTGGTCACCGACACCGCCCGGGGGCACGCGGCCGCCTGGAAACACGTCTTCGACGCCTTCCTGCGCGGCCGCTCCGCGCCGTTCGACATCCGTGACGACTACCTGCGGCACGTCGACGGCCGGCCGCGGCTCGACGGCGTACGCACCTTCCTCGCCTCGCGCGGCATCGGCGTGCCCGAGGGCGGCCCCGACGACGAGCCGGGCGCGCCCACCGTCCACGGGCTCGGCCTGGCCAAGGACCAGATCTTCATCGCGCAGGTGGACAAGTACGGCGTGGCCGCCTTCCCCTCCACCGTGGCGCTGCTGCACGAGCTGCGCCGAAGGGGCGCGCGCACGGCCGCCGTCTCGGCGAGCCTGCACGGCCGCAGGCTGGTGACCGCCGCGGGCGTGGCCCACCTGTTCGACCTGGTCGTGGACGGCAACGACGCGGCCCTGATGAACCTGCCGGGCAAGCCGCACCCCGCCCTGTTCCTGGAGGCCGTACGCCGCCTCGCGTTGCCCGCCGCCGGCGCCGCCGTGGTGGACGCGGCGCTGCCGGGCGTGCAGGCGGGCGGCAAGGGCGGCTTCGGGCTGGTGGTCGCGGTCACCCGGGACGACCCGGACGACGCCGCCGCGCTGGCCGGGCACGGCGCGCACGTCGTGGTGCCCGATCTGGGCGAGCTGAGCGTGCGCGGCAGGGTCCTACCCTTGAGGGCGTGACGGTTCTGATCGATCCCCCCAACTGGCCGGGGCCGCGCGGCCTGATGTGGTCACACCTGGTCAGCGACAGCTCGCTGGATGAGCTGCACGCGTTCGCGGCTCAGCTCGGGGTGCCGGGCCGGGCCTTCGACCGGGACCACTACGACGTGCCGGAGACCGTGCACGCGCGGGCGGTGTCGCTGGGCGCCGAGCCGGTCGGCTCGCAGGAGCTGCTGCGCCGCCTGATCGCCGCCGGGCTGCGCCGCCGCAAGCGCCGCACGCCCTAACCCGCCGCGTCCAGGCGGGCCAGCTCGGCGTTCATGTTGGCGCGGGCGCGCTCCTCCCACAACTCGCGGGCCCGGTCCGTACGGTAGAGGCGCGGCGCGGCCAGCAACCGGCGCAACACCTGGGAGCGGCCCAGCCGGAACAGCTCGTCGGGCACGTGCGCGTACTCGCGGCGGATGTCGGCGGCGTAGGCGTCGTAGCCGGGGCGGCCCAGCACGGCCAGGTCGGCGTCGCACAGGACGGCCCCGTCGCGGTCGTCGCCGGCCACCGTGTCGTGGGCGGCGGTCAGCCGGACCAGCCGGGCGGCCGTGGCGACCCGGCCCGGCGGCACCCCGCAGCGCGGCAGGCGGGCCTGGACGAGCTGGGCGCTGCGTTCCTCGTCCCAGCCGGGCCTGCCGTCGTAGACGGCGTCGTGGAACCAGGCGGCCAGGCGTACGGCGGCGGGGTCGGCGGCCTCCCCGGCCAGGTCGTCGACGGCGGCCAGCACCGCGGCGAGGTGGTGGAGGGTGTGGTAGCGGCGGTGGGGCTCGGCCCAGCGAGCGATCAGCTCGGCCCCGGCGGCCCGCGCGGCCGGTGAGCCGCCCGCCAGCGCCAGCCAGTCGCCGGTGAGCCGGGACACGAGCGCGTCCGAGGGCGGGTGGTGGTCGGTCACGCCACCACCGTACCGGCGTCGCGATCACCGGGTGCCGGCGCGGCTCGGGCAGGTGGCTGAGAGGGCCCCGGCGACCTGCTGATCAGGGCCTGAAGGACCCGTTTGTATCGTCGAATACACCCGGTATTTACCTGGCCGTCCCGCCCCTCTGCCTCTCCGTACGGGGACCTGGTTCCCCCCGGAAAGGAGACAGCGACATGGCGACCGGTGAGTTCCAGGTGATGAAGGTCTCGGCCGAGCAGTTGAACGGCGTGCTCCACGGCCAGGTTGTCGACCCGGGCGCACAGCCCACGAACGTCGTGCGCTGTGGCGAGGGTTGGACCGTGGACGTGAGCTGGGAGGTCGCCGGCGAACTGGTCGACTGGCTGGCGGGACGCTGGCATTTGGAGATCATCGCCGACCTGCTGGGAGGTGGTGAGACCCGTCATCCCGCACCACCGGTGGAGATGACCTTCACCCCTGGCTCGGGACGGTACACCGCTTCCGTCCCGATGCGCGGCCAGCTCGGGCCCGGCACCTATGACCTGGTGGTCAACCTCACCACGACGACGGCCGCCGGCTCCGCGGGGGCGCTCGGCGGCTTCGTCGTGATCAGCAAGATCTCGGTGAAGGAATGAGCGCCGGCCGCCCCGGGCCCCTTCCGGGGCGGCCGGCGCCCGCCGGGGACGCCCGGCGCCCTGCAACCAGGCCGCAAGTCACCCGCCCTACGCTCCGGGCTGGCGGCCACGGGGCAATGCGAGACCGCCGCGCTGTATCTCACGTCACCGGGGGCGCTCTGACCCGGTGAGCGATCGATGGTCCCAGGGGGGACCAATGACGGGAGACCCCATGTCCGAAGTGGAACAAGCGCTTGCGCCAGGCGTTCCGATGACGGCGGACGACGTCCTCCGCATCGCCGCCTGCAAGGACAGGAACCCTGCTCTGGAAGCCATGGTCATCGCCCATGGCTACCACCGCGTCGCCGGGGACCTGGCCCAGCACCTGGGCCAGGACGCGACCAACTGGTACTGCTACGCCAAGTGGACCTCCAAGGCGGTCGGCGAGAGCCTCGACCTGACCCCCGGTTCACCCTTCCTGACCGGCTTCGGCGACCGGCTGCACGTGCCGGCGCGCCTTCGGCGCCTGTTCCGCGCCACGCTGCTGACCCTGCTCGGGCCCAGCTACCAGCTCGGGCTGGCGCTGGCCAACCGGGCGATCTTCCTGGAGACCGCCAGCCTGGCGGCCAACCTGTGGAACGGCACGCCCGACTGCTACGTCAAGGTGAGCCCGGAGTCGCAGAACACGCCGATGCCGCCGGAGTTCCTGTCCGGGCTGCTGGAGGAGGCCGACGAACGTTACCTGCGGGACGCGGCCCTGCTGCTGTCGCAGGCGCGGGCGGCCACCGACCCCGACGAGCGGGCCGAGCTGATGTTCGGGGCGAGCGTCGCGTTGTCGGCGTACGAGCAGAAGCGCGCGCAGAAGGCACTGGAGCTGGTGCTGTACCGGCCGGTGCGGTGGCTGACGCGGGTGTCGTGGCGGTCGCTGCGCTCGCTGGTGACCCGGCGGCCCTTCCCCCGCTTCCCGCTGTTCAGCGCCCGGCACGACGACCAGCCGTGGCTGACGCGGGTGCTGGAGGGCAAGTGGTCCTCGCTCTACACCCGCCACCTGTTCTCCGTACGCACGCCGCTCAGCGACATCAAGGTCGGCCGTCCGCTCACCGCGCCCCCGGGCGTGGACATGACGCTGGCCTGGCGGCCCATCCGGAACGAGAAGGTGCGCAAGCTCGCCGAGGAGTTCATCCCGGACGACGTCGAGCAGGCCACGGCCGGGGTGATCGACTGGGTGTCCTACCCCGACCGCATGCGTTTCATCGTCAGCTACTTCCGCACCTACCAGCGGGTGGGCGCGCTCTACGACCCGCCGTTCGACCCCGAGCTCACCGCCGTGCTCGATGCGGAGATGGCCCGCGGCACGCTGCCGGAGCCGATGCCGGGCGAGCCGGAGACGGCCCGGCTGCTGCCGGAGATGCGGCGCAAGGTGTACGCCTTCCCCGAGGAGACCGATCCCGACGCCTACGAGATGGCGCGCTTCGACTTCGAGCCCTTCCTGGAGGCGATCCCTCTTGACCGGTCAGGAAAGTAGCACTCAGTCCAAGAAGTCTCTGGTGATCTCGCGGTCCTGCAGCAGGCCGCGCAGCTTGGCGAAGCAGCGGGCCCGGGTGGGGCCGATGCTGCCGACCGGACGGCCCAGCCTGCGGGCGACGTCGACGTAGTGGGGCTCGGAGGTTTCCGTGAGTGCTCGAAACAGCACGCGCTGGGCCGCGGGCAGCTCCTCGACCAGCTCCTCCAGCGTGCCGGCCAGCCAGATCCTGGCCAGTTCCCGGTCGACGTCGTCGGTGCTGCCCAGCGTGTCGAGGTCGGGCGTGCAGATCTCCTTGGTGCGCCGGGTCAGCTTCAGGCACTCGCGGAAGGCGATCGTGGCCAGCCAGCCGGGCATGCGCTGGGGGTCCTCGACGCGCTTGAGGTTCTGCCAGGCCAGCATCCAGGTGGTCTGGAGCACGTCCTGGGCGTCCTCGTGGCCCAGCCTGAAGCGCCGGATCCTGGACCGCAGCATCGGCGTGAACTCCTCGACCAGCCGCTCCCATGCCTGGGCGTCGCCTCCTTGGGCGTCCGAGACCAGGGCGGCGGTGTCGCGGCGCTCCAACGTATCCAACTGCATCATCGTCTCCCCGCCGGCCGGGGTCCTTGGGGGTCAACCTCACTCGGCCGGCACCCCAACGTTGCTCCGGGTGACCTTCGCGCACTGTCGCGGACGACACAGTGCGGGTGTGGCGCTCGTCACATTCGGCAGATCGCTTACCACTTGCTGCCCGAATGCCGAATGCGTCCTAAAGTTCTTCCATGAGCGCCAGCAGCGGGGCGGTTCCACACGACGTCCAGGCGGTCGCCGCCGTGCTGGCGGAGGTCCCGTTGTTCCGCGTACTCGGGGCGGCCGGCATCGCGAGCACCGTACGGGCCGGGGTGGCCAGGCGGTACCGGACGGGGCAGATCATCCTGCACCAGGGGGACCCTGGCGAGTCCCTGTACGTGCTGCTGGACGGCCTGGTGAAGGTCGTCTTCACGACCGAGCACGGCGACGAGATCGTGCTCAACATGCTGGGCCGCGCGGAGACGTTCGGCGAGATGGCGCTGCTGGACGACTCGCCGCGTTCGGCCTCGATCATCGCCGTGCGCCCCTGCTGGATCTTCGCGCTGCCCAGGGCGCGGCTGCTGGAGCTGATGCGGGAGCATCCGGGGCTGGCCGACGAGTTCCTGCGCATGCTCGGGCAGATGGTGCGCCGGCTCACCGGGCAGGCCGCCGACCTGGCCTTCCTCGACCTGGGCGGGCGCCTGGCCAAGCTGCTGCTGCAACTGTCGGTCAAGCGCGGGCAGACCGCGGGACCGGTGGTGGACATGCCGGGGCTGACCCAGTCCGACCTCGCCGCGCTGATCGGCGCGTCGCGGCCGGCGGTGAACCGGGCCCTTCAGTCGCTCGCCGCCCGCGGCCTCATCGCCATCAAGGGGCGCGCGATCACGCTGCTGGACGTCGAGGCCCTGCGGAAGCGCGGAGGTCTCTGACCCGATCTGGAGTACGGGGAACATGAACGAGCACGAGAGTGGCGCCGCCGAGCGCTGGCCGGCGGAACGTTTCCGGCAATTAAGGCAGCAGGCCGACCCGGACATCGACAAGATCGTGTCCGGTTACCTGGAGGGCAGGGCCGACGGGGAGAACGCGCTGTCCATGCTGCACGCGGTCGTGATGGAGCTCGGACGGGCCAAACGGGAGGCGAGGACGCCTTCGGGAGAGACCGGCCCCTCGGCCATCTTCGACGCGATCGACTTCAACAAGGACCTGCCCGAGTGGGGCGACGACGCGGCGCTGCTGGCCCGCGGCCAGTCGGTGTTCGCCGACTACGGGCTGTACCAGTCGGTCGCGCTGTTCTGCAAATGCCTGCCCATGGCCTACGTCGAGGTCTCCAGCGCCAAGGTGCTGGCCGGCGTGTCGGACCTGGCCACCCACAGCCTCACCCGCCGCGTCGCCGAGACCGGCCAGATGCTGGTGGACGTCATGGGCCTGAAGGCCACCGACAGCATGGCGCCCGGCCGTCCGGGGCACACGACGGCGATCGGGCTGCGCATCCTGCACTCGTTCGTACGGGCCCTCGCCGCCGAGCACTTCGGCGACGACTGGGACACCGCCAGGTACGGCCCGCCGGTCAACCAGGAACTGCTGCTGGCCACCATCTTCGACTTCTCGGTCGTCACGTGGGAGGCTCTGGAGAGCATGGGGGTGCGCCTCAGCGACGACGACAAGGCCGCCCACCTGTACACGTGGAGCGTCTTCGGCCACCTCATGGGCGTCGAGGCGTGCCGCGACCGGCCGCTCACCCTTCAGGACGTGCCGCCGGTCAGCGAACGGCTCGGCCGCCTGTACGAGTCCAGCGACGAGGGCCGCAGGCTGATGGCCGTGCTGCTGGCGGAGATGGAGGAGTTCATGGCCCTGGGCTGGCGTAAGCTGCCGCGCAGCCTGGTGCACTGGGTCTTCCGCGACGCCCGCCACAACGCCGACCAGGTCCCGGCGCTGCTCGACGTGCCGCCGCCGGCGTGGTGGTTCAACGCGCTGTTCGCGCTGGCCAGGGCGGGCAACCGCTACGGCCGCCTGATGGGCCCGGTCGACGCGGTGATGCGCTGGCTGGTGCGCCGGGCGGGCAGGCACATCGTCATCGCCATGATCGACCGCTACTCGGGCGGGCACGCCGCGTTCCAGATCCCGGAGGAGCTGGCCTCCCAGTGGCGCATTAAGCAGTCGAAGACGGCGCGCCGGACGCGTAAGCTCCGCCACAGCGTCCGCAAGGGCGTACGGAAGGGCGTCGGCAAGGCGGCCAGGGCGCCCGTACGCGCGAGGGAGGAGCTGCCCGCGTGAGCACCCCGCACGAGCCAGGCACGCTGACCACCGCGACGATCCTGTTCACCGACGTGGTCAGCTCCACCGCCATGCGGATCAGGCTCGGCGAGGAACGCGCCAACGTCGTCTTCCGCCGCCTCTACCAGCTCCTGCACTCGGTGGTGACGGCCAGCGGTTCGACGTTCACCAAGAGCCTGGGCGACGGGCTGATGGCGGTGTTCGGCTCGGCCACGGCGGGGCTCGACGCGGTGATCGCGGTCGAGCAGGCCGTCGCGGCCGAGAACGAACGCGCGCTGGAGAAGATCTCGATCAGGGCCGCGCTGGCGGCGGGCGACGTGTGCTGGGGCGAGGACGACGTCAGCGGGCTGCCCACGGTGGAGGCGGCCCGCCTGGTCGCGGTCGCCGAGGGCGGCCAGGTGCTCTGCACCGACCTGGTGCGCCGCCTGGCCCAGGGGCGCAGCCGGCACGAGTTCAAGGACCTCGGCCGGCTGCCGGGCAAGGGCCTGCGGGAGCCGATGCACACCTACGAGCTCCACTGGCAGAGCGCCGACAACCAGCACGCCGGCGGCCTGGCGCCCTGGCTGGACAGCGGCCACATGCTGCCGTTCGTCGGCAGGGACGAAGAGCTGCGGGCGCTGGAGGAGGAGCTGCGGGCGGCCGAGTTCGGCAGCGGGCTGGTGATCCTCCAGGGCGATCCCGGCGTCGGCAAGACCCGGCTGGCCTCGGTCGTGGCGCGGCGGGCGCTCAAGCGGCAGTTCACGGTGCTGGCGGGGCGGTGCACCGATCCGGCGCGGCAGGCGTACGAGCCGATCGCGGGCGCGGTGGAGCGGCTGGCCCGTACCTCGCCCGCGCTGCTGCTGCGGGCCGGGGTCGACCAGCAGTGCGGGCAGCTCGTCCGGCTCGCGCCGTCGCTGGCCGCTCCCCCGCTGTCGCTGGCCGTGCCGCCCGCCACCGAGCCGGTCTCCGAGCGCTACCACCTGATGGCCGCGGCCCGTACGCTCATCGAGCGCCTGGCCACCGTACGTCCGGTGTTGCTGGTGATCGACGACCTGCAGTGGGCGACGCTGGAGTCGCTGCAGATGCTCAACTCCCTCATGTACGACGCCGACGCCCTGCCGCTGCTGATCCTGGCGACCTCGCGCCCGGTGCCCGTCGAGTCGGCGATGCCCGAGCTGCACAAGCTGACCGCCGACGGCCGCGTGGTGCAGGTCTCCTCCTTCGGCATGGACGAGGTCAGCCGGGCCCTGTCGGAGGTGCGCAGCGACGGCGACCCCGAGCTGCTGTACCGGATCACCGGCGGGAACGCGTTCCTGGTCACCGAGGTGGCCAGGGAGCTGGCCTCGGGCGCCGACCTCGACGGGCTGACCGTGCCCGACTCGGTCACCCGGATGGTCAGGGCGCGCCTGGCCCAGCTCCACCCGGACGCCCGCGACCTGGTCAGCCTGCTGGCCGTGGGCGAGCGTATGGAGTCGGCCGCGCTGCGCCTCGGCCTCGGCCTGGACGAGGCCCGTTTCGTGGCCGCCGTCGAGGAGGCCATGGGCGCGGGCCTGGTGACCATGGCCGACGGCGGCCAGTGCCAGTTCTCCCACGAGCTGACCCGCACCGCCCTGTACGCCACGCTGTCGGCCCCGCGCGCCGGGCTGCTGCACGGCCGGGTCGCCGACGCGCTGTGCCAGGCCGACCCGCAGGCCATGGAGTCACGCCCGTACGTCGTGGCCACCCACCTGCTGGCCGCCGCCGAGCACGGCCGCGACCCCCGCCGTACGGCAGAGGCCGCCGAGGCCGGCGTGCAGGCGGCCCGCCACGCGCTGGCCGGGCTGGCCCACCGTGAGGCGGTCACCTGGTACCAGCGGGTGCTCGGCCTGCTGGCCGACTTCCCCGGCGCCTCCCCCGAGCGGCGCGCCGAGCTGCTGATGGACTGCGGCCGGGCGATGTGGCTGGCCGGGGACCCGGAGGCCAGGCAGACCCTCAACCAGGCGGCCGAGCTGGCCAGGGAGTGCGGGCGCGACGACCTGATCGTGGTGGCCGCGCTCGGCGGCGACCGCGGTTTCTCCAGCATCTCCGCCGCCACCGACAAGCGCCGCATCGCGCTGCTGACCGAGGCGCGCAAGCTGGTCGACTCCACCGACCTGAGCACCAGAGCGCTGCTGGCGGCCCAGCTCGCCTCCGAGCTGATCTGGGCGCCCGACGGCGAGCGGCGCTTCGCGCTGAGCGACGAGGCGGTGGCGCTGGCCCGCAAGTCGGGCGATCCGCGCACGCTGGCCAGCGTGCTCGGCATGCGCAGCCTGACGATCATCCCGGCCGACCCGCTGCACCAGCGCCACCGCGACGGCGACGAGATGCTGGAGGCCGCCCGCCGCACGGGCGACGACCTGGCGCTGTTCCAGGCCTACGTGCAGCGCACCCCGCCCGTGCTGGACAGCGGCGACACCGCGCGGGCCGCCACGCTGCTCGACCAGGCCGACGAACTGGCCCGCCGCCTGGCCCAGCCGCAGCTCAACTGGCTGATCGGCTACTCCAGGGCGGGCCTGACGCTCATGCAGGGCGACCTGTCGCAGGCCGAGTCCGAGGCGCTGTCGGCCATGCGGCTCGGCTCCGAGATCGGCCGCCGCCTGGAGGCCGTGGCCATCTACTCCGAGCAGATCTCCGAGATCCGCCGACTCCAGGGACGGTTGTGGGAGCTGCGCGACCGGCTGCGCCGCATCGCCCAGGCGCCGCAGGTGGACCCGGTGCACGCCGTGCTGCGCTACCTGTGCGAGATGGGCGACGAGGAGGCCGGCCCGCTGCTCGACCGCATCCTGGCCGACCGCGGCGCGGTGCCGCCGCGGAACATGGCCCACCGGCCCGCCCTGGACAACCTGGCCGTGGCCGCCGCCCACCTGCGCCGCCCGGAACTGGCCGAGCGGTTGTACGCCTCCCTGGCGGCCGACGGCGAGACGTTCGGCCACGGCACGGTCGCCCACCACTGCGGCCACCACTACCTGGCCCACCTGTGCGTGACCATGGGCGACCCGCGGCGGGCCGGCGAGCACTTCGAGGCCGCCGCCGAGGTGCACGAACGCAGCGGGGTGCCGCTCATGCTGGCCGAGTCGCTGCTCGACTGGGCCGCCCTGCTCGACACCGCCGACGTCGGCGGTCCCAAACCGGCGGCACTGCGTGAGTGGTGCGCCTCGCTGCTGCCCGGCCGCGGCGCCGTCCTGCTCGACCGCCGGCTGTCCGCACACCCCGTTTAACCTGCGACGACATCGGGCAATCCGGCACGGGGGGCGCGATGAGGGAGTACGGGGTTCACGCATGGCCGGGGGATTTCCGCCGATCGGGACGTACGCGTTCCTGTCGGACTGCCACACGGCGGCGCTCGTCGCGCCCGGCGGGGCGGTGGAGTGGATGTGCGCGCCGCGCTTCGACGGCCCGAGCGTGTTCGCGCGGGTCCTGGACCGGCGGCTCGGCGGCGCGTGGGAGCTCGACGTGGCGGGCGCGCGGGTGGACGGGCGCGGCTACGTCGAGGAGACGCTCGTATTGCGCACCCGCTGGACCGGCCGCGAGTGCGAGGTCGTGGTGCACGACTTCTTCGCCACCGCGCTGCCGGAGTCGGGCGGCGACGGTCTCGTGCCCGTCCGGATGCTGGTGCGGTGGGCCAGGTGCGAGCGCGGGCGGGCGGTGGTGCGCTCCCGGGTGCTGGCCAGGCCCGACTACGCCACCCGCGAGGCCCGCTGGAGTGCGCGCGACGGCGTGCTGGCCGAGGAGTCGGGGCTGCTGCTGACCGGCACGCCCGCGCCGGAGGCCGAGACCACGCTCGGCGAGGGCGAGTCGTGGGCGATCGCGCTCGACTACGCCGGCCAGGGGCTCGCGCCGGTCCGCGATCCCGCCCGGCTGCTGGAGGAGACCGTGCGGTCGTGGCGGTCGTGGTCGGCGCGCTCGGCGTACGACGGGGTGGGGGCGCGGCAGGTGCGGCACAGCGCGGTCGTGCTGCGCGGGCTGCTGTTCGACGAGAGCGGCGGGCTGCTCGCGGCGCCCACGACGTCGCTGCCGGAGTGGCCCGGCGGGCCGCGCAACTGGGACTACCGCTACGTGTGGCACCGCGACGCGGCCCTCATGGTGCTGGCGCTGCTGCGGCTCGGCCACCGCGAGGAGGCGGGCCGGTACCTGGCGTTCCTGCTCGGGCAGTGCGCGATCCACCAGGACGACGTGCCGCCGGTGTTCTCCGTCGACGGCGGGCCGGTCGCCGGCGAGACCGTGCTCGGCCATCTGGAGGGGTACGCGGGCTCGCGTCCGGTGCGGATCGGCAACGGCGCCGCCGGGCAGCACCAGCTCGACAGCTACGGCCACATCCTCGACGCGGCCATGGCCTACCACGCGGTGACCGGCGAGCCGCCCGGCGGACCGGTGTTGTGGCGGCTCGTGGAGCAGGCCCGCGCCCGGTGGCGGGCGCCGGACGCGGGCATCTGGGAGGCGCGCGGCGGCGAACGCCACTGGACCTACTCCAAGCTGTACGCCTGGGTCTGCTTCGACCGCGCGGTCCGGCTGGCGGAGGCGACCGGCGAGCCTGGCCTGCCTCTCGCGGAGTGGCGGGCCGAACGCGAGGCCGTCCGCGCCGAGCTGCTGGAGCGCGGCTACAACGCCGACGTGGGCGCCTTCACCCAGTCCTACGGCTCCGAACAGGCCGACGGCTCGCTGCTGCGGCTGCCGCTGCTCGGCTTCCTGGACGGCGACGACCCCCGCGTGCTCGGCACCCTCGACCACATCCAGTCGCGCCTGGGCGAGGGCGGCGCCCTCGTGCACCGCTACGACCCCGAGGCCACCCGCGACGGGGTGGGCGGGCCGGAGGGGGCGTTCCTGATGTGCTCGTTCGAGATGGTGTCGGCGCTGGTGCTGGCCGGGCGGACGGCCGAGGCCCGCGACCGGTTCGACACGTTGTGCGCGCGGGCCGAGCCGCTCGGGCTGTTCGCCGAGGAGATGACCGGCGACGGGCACATGGTGGGGAACTACCCGCAGGCGTTCACGCATCTGGCGCTGATCGAGGCGGCGCTCAACCTGGACGCCTCCGGCCCCGCCGACGCCCTGCACGACTGGGCCGAACACGGCGGATGACCCGGCCCTTGGGCCGGACACGGCGGATGATCACCCCACTCCCCGCCGTTCGCCGAAGATCGGCCTCCTGCTAGCGTGCGGCGGGTGAACGGGCGCGCGGTACTCGTGACAGGAGCCTCCAAAGGCATCGGGAGGGCGGTCGCCACGGCGTTCGCCGCTCAGGGCGACCGGGTCGCCGTCCACCATCGCGACTCGGCGCGGGCGGCCGAGGGCGTGCTGGCCGGGCTGGCGGGCTCGGGCCATGTCGTCGTCCAGGCCGATCTGGCCGATCCCGAGGGCGTGCGGCGCATGGCCGACGAGGTCGCCGGGGCGCTGGGCGGGATCGACGTCCTGGTCAACAACGCCGGGGTCTACCATCTCCACCCCATCACCGGCACGTCGTACGAGGAGTGGCAGGCCGCCTGGCGGGAGGCGTTCGAGGTCAACCTGATGGGCGCGGCCAACCTCACCTGGTGCGCGCTGCGGCACATGCGCGCCGGCGGCCGCATCGTGAACGTCAGCTCCCGCGGCGCCTTCCGCGGCGAGCCCGACGCCCCCGGCTACGGCGCCAGCAAGGCGGGCCTGAACGCTATGAGCCAGTCGCTGGCGGTGGCGCTCGCACCCCACGGCATCGCGGTCGCCTCGGTTGCCCCGGGATTCGTGGCGACCGAGATGACCACCGAATACCTCAAGCCACCCCTCGGGGACGCCATCCGCGCGCAGAGCCCGTTCGGCCGGGTCGGGGAGCCGGACGAGATCGCCGCCGCGGTGCTCTACCTGGCCTCCCCTGCGGCCGAATGGGCCAGCGGCACCGTCCTCGACCTGAACGGCGCCTCCTACCTCCGCTGAGGCGCGGTCAGCCGGTGGCGGCCTCGCGGAGGGCCTGCCGCCACGGGGTCCCTTCGGCGACGTGGCGGCGGAGCTCGCGGGCCTGCCTGGGCAGGTTCCAGGTCATGGCGCCGGTGACGTGCCCGTCCGTGCCGTACAGGCCGGCGAACCGGCCGCTCGCTGGGTCCCCGGCGACGATCTGGAAGCGGGCCGCGCCGCCGGTGAGGCCGTACGCCTGGATCTTCACGTCGTACTGGTCGGTCCAGAAGTAGGGCACGGGGGCGAAGGCGGCGGTGCCTCCCAGGAGCGTACGGGCGGCGGCCGTGCCCTGCTCGGTGGCGTTCAGCCGGTGCTCGACGCGCAGGCGCCCGAAGCGGGGGTGCCGCCAGGAGGCGACGTCGCCGGCGGCCACCACGCCGGGAGCGGCCCGGCACCGGTGGTCGCACTCCACGCCGTCCCCCAGGTCCAGGCCGCTGCCGGACAACCAGCCGACCGCGGGCTCCGAGCCGACGGCCACGAGCACCAGGTCGGCCGGGACGTGGACGCCGCCGTCCAGGTCCACGCCGTCGACCCGGCCGTCGCGGCCGGACAGGCCGGTGACCAGGGTGCCGAGGTGGAGGCGGACGCCGTGCCGTACGTGCAGGCCGGCGAGCAGGTGGGCCACCTGGTCGCCGAGCGGGCCGATCATCGGCGCGGGCAGCGGGTCGACCAGGGTGACGTCCAGGCCGAGCTCCCGGGCGACGGCGGCGACCTCCGAGCCGAGGAAGCCCGCGCCGACGACGACCGCCGACCGGGCGGCGAGCAGCCCCTCCCGCAGGGCGAGGGCGTCGTCGAGGGTGCGCAGCACGTGCACCCCGCCGAGCCCGTGTCCCGACGGCAGCCGTCGCGGGACGACCCCGGTGGCGATCACCAGCCCGTCGTACGGCAGGACGCCGCCGTCGGAGAGGGCGAGTTCGCGGGCGCCGGTGTCGAGGGCGGTGGCGGCGACGCCGAGCCGCCAGTCGGCCGCGAGCGCGGCGCGGGCGTCGTGGCGGCGTAACGTCACGCGGCCGGGCTCCCACCGGCCGCGCAGGATCTGCTTGGACAGCGGCGGCCGGTCGTAGGGCTCGCGCCGCTCCGCGCCGACCAGGGTCAGCGAGCCGGTGAAGCCGTCGCGGCGCAGGGCCTCGGCGGCGGCCAGACCCGCCGCCGAGGCGCCCACGACCACGATCCGGGCGGGCCCGCTCACGGCGCGGTCGGCGTGGCGGTCAGGGTGATCGCGAGGGCCGGGCAGATCCGGGCGGCCTCGCCGACGTCGGCCAGCAGTCCCGGTTCGGGGTGGTCCTCCAGGAGTACGACGATGCCGTCCTCGTCGCGCTGGTCGAACACGCCGGGGGCGATGAGGACGCACTGGCCCGAACCGGTGCAGGCGTCCTGGTCCACGGTGACCTTCATGGGCTTGACTCTCCTTCGCTCGATCACCAGGTGACGGGCAGTTCGCGGACGCCGTAGAAGACGGCCTGCTGCTTGAACGCCAGCTCCGACGGAGGCGTGGCCAGTGCCAGCGTGGGGATACGCCGGTAGAGGGTGCCGTAGACGACCTGCAGTTCCACCCGGGCCAGCGGCTGGCCCAGACACTGGTGGACGCCGTAGCCGAAGGCGACGTGGTGGCGTACCCGGCGGCGGACGTCGAGCACGTCGGGGTCGGGGAAGGCCGACGGATCCCGGTTGGCGGTGCTCTTCACCACGACGATGCCCTCGCCCTTGCGGATCAGCCGGCCGCCGATCTCCAGGTCCTCGCGCGCGACGCGGCGGGCCTCGGTGTGGGTGATGGACAGGTAGCGCAGGAGCTCCTCGACGGCGTTGGCCACCAGCGCCGGGTCGCCGTCGCGTACCGCCGCGAGCTGGCCGGGGTTCGCCAGCAGCGCGGCCGTGCCGAGCGCGATCATGTTCGCGGTGGTGTCGTGCCCGGCCACCAGCAGGAGCTGGCCCATGGTGGCGATCTCCCGCAGGGTCATCGCGCCCGTCCCGTACTGCTCCACGGCCAGCCGGCTGAGGACGTCCTCGCCCGGGTCGGCGCTCTTCGCCGCCACCAGCGCCTCCAGGTAGGCGTTCAGCTCCTCGCCGGCGGCCAGGGCCCGTGCCGGGTCGCCCTCGTCCATGACCAGCTCGCCCGCCACCCGCTGGAAGAAGGCCCGGTCCGCGTACGGCACGCCGAGCAGTTCGCAGATCACCAGCGACGGGACCGGCAGCGCGAGCGCCTCGACCAGGTCGGCCGGGTTCGGCCCGGCGAGCAGGTCGTCGATGAGGTCGTCGACGACGCGCTGGATCCTGGGCCGCAGCGCCTCCATCTTCTTGACCATGAAGTCGGCGGTCAGCAGCCGCCGGTGCGCGGTGTGCTCCGGCGCGTCCATCTGCATCAGGGTCTTCATCCGCGCGTCGCGGGCCTTGCTCACCGCGTTGGTGTGCGGGAAGCCGGGCTCGGCGACGTCCACGCCGACGCGCGGGTCGGCGAGCACCGCGCGGACGTCCTCGTACGCGGTGACCAGCCACGGAGTGGTGCCGTCCCACAGGCGTACCCGCGAGACCGGCTCCTCCTTGCTACGGCGGGCCAGCTCCGGGGCCGGGTCGAACGGGCGGCCGGCCGCGCGGGGCATCGGGAAGATCGTCGTTTCCGGCGGGGCATCGGTCATGCTGTCTCCTGAATTCGGGCACATCGATCGCCTTGATCGTTCTGTGAACGCGGAGCGTCGTCCTCAGCGCTCATACGTCAAGGCTGTCGTTGAACCAGCCCCGGAGACTTCCGCCCGAGACCGCTGTGAAGGCGGCCTAGAAACCCTCAAAGCCCGGTCGAACCCCGCCCGCCTCGAACCTCCCCTCGAACCTCCCCTCGAATGTCCCTTCGAGCGTCCCCTCGAACGTCTCGAAGTAGGCGGCCGTCTCCGCGTCGGCCGGGTAGTACGACTCGATCGAGATCTCGTCCAGCGTGATGTCCAGCGGGGTGCCGAACGTGGTGGTGGTCGAGAACAGCCGCAGTTCGAGGTCGCCGAACCGGAAGATCATCGGAATGGTGACCTCGGACTCGACCGGCCGGCTCGTCTCGTCGGCGCCGGGCGCGAGCAGTTCCTCGTAGATCGCGTGCAGCTCGGCGTCGGGGGCGATGGCGAGCTGGCGCGAGATCCGGGCGCGCAACACCGCGCGTACCTCTGCCAGGTTGACGATCCGGGGAGCGAGCCCGCCGCGGCCCAGCCCCAGCCGCACGATGTTGACCGGCGGCCGCAGCAGGTCGGGCGCGACGTCCACGAGGAACGCGTCGAGGGCGCGGTTGCTCATCACGATGTTCCACCGGCGGTCGAGCACCACCGCCGGGTACGGTTCGTGGGCGCGCAGCACCCGCGCGATCGCGTCCCCGGCCGTGGACAGCGTGCCCGTGCCGAGCGGACGTTCGGTGTAACGGGGGGCGAAGCCGGCGGCGAGCAGCAGCCGGTTGCGCTCCCGCAACGGGACCTCAAGCTGGTCGGCGAGCCGCAGGATCATGTCGGCGCTCGGGTTGGACTTGCCGGTCTCCACCAGGCTCACGTGACGGGCCGAGACGTCGGCGGCGATCGCGAGGTCGAGCTGGCTGAGCCGCCGGCGGTGCCGCCATTGCCGCAACATCTCCCCGATGCTGTTCATGGCCGCCGATGCTACTCGCCATGAAATCCCCTTTCATCGACATCCTCCGCCGCGCCGGAAACACTGCTCTCCATGACGACCGACAATGCGACAACCGACAACAAGGCCATCGTCCAGCGGGCCCTGACCGAACTCGTCGGGACGGGTGACGTCGACGCGCTCGCGCCGCTGCTGAGCGACGACTTCGTCCATCACCGGCCCGATTCGACGGCCTCGACCAAGGCCGAATGGCTCGACGCCGTACGCGCCGCGCTGGTTCCGCTGGCCGGCATGGCCGTGGAGATCGACCACGTGCTGGCCGACGGCGATCACGTCGTGATGCACTCGCGCCGCCGGGCGCCCGGCGGCGGTCCGGAGATCGTGGTCGTCGACATCTGGCGGCTGGACGACGGGCTGATCGCCGAGGCGTGGGAGATCATCGAACCGGTGTCCCAGGCCGCCGCCAACCTGACCTGGTGGGCGGCCGGGACCGGCCCTGGTGACAACGGCGGTACGGAACGGTAGAAACGACCCGCGGACCCTCCGGTGACCGGCCCTTCGTCGCCGTCGCACCGGAGCCCGCGCAGCCGCGGTTGACATTGACCCAAGGTCAAGCCCGACCGTGGTGCCATGACGAACTCGAACACGACTCATTCAGCCTGGAGTGGCATGCTGCCGGTGGAGGACACCGCCCTGGCCGTGACCGACACCGGCGGCACCGGCACCCCCGTGGTCTACCTGAACGGCTCCTACGCCAGTCAGCGTCACTGGCGCCCGGTCATCGACGACCTGGGCCCGCGGTGGCGGCACATCACCTACGACGAGCGGGCGCGCGGCAGGTCGAAGAGATCGGCCGACTACTCCTTCGAGGCCTGCGTCCGGGATCTCGACGCCGTGCTGAAGGCCAGAGGGCTGGAGCGGCCGCTGCTGGTGGGCTGGTCGTACGGCGCGCTGCTCGGCGTGCACTGGGCGGCCAGGCACCCGGACCGCGTCGCCGGCGTCGTCGGCGTGGACGGCCCGTACCCGGCCGGCTGGACCGACGAGGCCGGTCACGAACGCATCCGGCGGCTGTTCCGCACGTACCGCTGGGCGTTGCCGATCGCCCGTCTCGCCGGCAACGCCGCGCGGATGAGCGCCGAGCAGCACGCCGAGGTCAGCATCGAGGCCCACCTCCTGCACGCCGCCCTCGAACCGATCCTCGACGGCCTCACGGTCCCGCTCCGCTACGTGGTCGCCTCGGGGGAGGCCTTGGGCAGCAAGAACGACGAACAGGCGCAGATGCGCCTCACGATCAACCCGGTGCTCGCCCGCAACCCGAACCTGGCGATCGCCGCCAAGGTCGGCGGCAACCACGGCTCGATCGTACGCAAGGACTTCCACGCGATCGCCGAGACCACCCGCGCGCTCGCCGCCCTCACCCGCGAAGGTCGCAGAGAACCATGATGAGCGGTGTCACGATCGGCCAGGCGGCGGCCTACGCCGGCGTCACGATCAAGACGATACGTCACTACCACCGGCTCGGCCTGGTCGACGAACCGCTGCGCGACAGCTCCGGCTACCGTCGCTACGGATCGTCGGAGCTGCTGCGGCTGATCCAGGTCCGTACGCTGGCCGAGGCCGGCGTACCGCTGTCCGGGATCGGCCCGCTGCTCGCCGCCGATCCGCGACACTTCGCCACCGACCTGGCCGAGGTCAAACGGCGGATGACCGAACGCATCGACGAGCTGATCGCCCGCCGCGACCTGCTGGACCGGCTGGCCAACGGCGACCGGACCCTGTTGCCCGACCGGGCCTGCGCGCTGCTGGACCGGGCCGCCGGCCTCGGCTTCACCCCGGACGAGGTGGCGGCCTACCGCGAGGGCATGGTGCTGACCAGGGCCCTGGTCCCCGACGACTTCGACGACTACCTCGGCGAGGCCGAGCGCGCCCTCGACGACACCCGGTTCGTCGACCTGAACAAGGAATGCTGGGCCGCCAAGGACCTGGCGCCCGACGACCCCCGTATCGAGGAGCTCGCGACCGCCGTGGCCGAGCGGTTCCTCGCCAACCCCGCGTTGCTCGCGACCTCGAAACGCCTGCGGGCCCGCGCCGACACCACCCGGTACGGCCTGCTCAACCACCACGGCGAGGACCAGGCGGCACCGGCCATGGCCCGGCTGACCGCGCTGGTCGAGGCGAAGCTCCGGGCCGCCGGCGTGGACATCCCCCACCAGTGACCGCACACTTCGCCGCGCCGATCGGCCCGGGCCGCTGTCCGGTGCGTCACGAGCGCCGGCAGCCGAGCGCCGGTCCCCGTCCGGCGCTCGACGCTCGGCGCTCAGGTCACCCGATGGTCGTGCCGGTGACCAGCGGCAGCGAGATCGAGGTGCTGGCCAGGTCGACCGTGACCCTGGTCCCGGTGCCGGGTTCGAGGTCGGGCTCCTGGAGAAGGTCGGCGTTGGTGCCGGTCAGCACCAGGCCGAGCCGGTGTCCCGCCTTGAACTCGTAGTCCTGCGGCAACATCTTCCAGCTGATCCGGTACGGCCTGCCGGGCGTCAGCGGGGTCGAGCGGCTGAGCGACCTGTGGTTCTGCGCGTCCAGGATCCCGCGCGAGACCACGTTGAAGCCGGAGACCGCCGTGTTGTCGCCGGCCCTGGTGTAGCAGCCGTCGTCGTCGGCCGTACCCTGTCCGACGCAGTCCTTGCCGCCGATGACCTTCAGTCCTTCCGCGGACGTCGCGGAGCGTTCGCGGTAGTCGATGCGGGTGTCGGTGCCGTAGTCGACGAGCAGGACGCCCAGGTTCGCGGTCGGTTTGTCAAGTTCGACCTTGAGGCTCACCGACGGCGTCCCGGACAGCCGGACCGCGTTCTTCAGCGGCGGGGTCAGGAAGGCCAGCCGGTTCGGGTCGGCGGTGGCGGGTCGCCGGCCATCGCGATCTCGGTCTGCTGGGTGTCGAGGTAGCCGCCGGTGCCGGTCGAGGGCTCGCGGCCCAGGGAGCCGTCCCGCTGGGGTCGAAGGATCACCTTCCGCGCCGGCGCCGGCCAGCCGGCCTGGCTGATCCAGCGGCCCGGGCCGAACTCCACCGGATGATCACCCAGGCCGGCCCGATCGGCATCGACTGGACGCCGGAGATGCGGGCACAGCATCGCATTCACTACGACCCACAGACGGTGACCCCACCGTCATTCAGAACAAGCCGCGACTGCATGGACAGACACTTCCTGGTGACGCCCCCCGAAGCGGGACAGTCACTCAGTTAGTCTCCCTAAAGATCAAAAGGGCCACTTCCCGTATTGGGATGTGGCCCTTGACCGTGGTGGGCGATACTGGGATCGAACCAGTGACCTCTTCGGTGTGAACGAAGCGCTCTCCCGCTGAGCTAATCGCCCGCCCTGTCGGCGCCTTGCGGTGCTGACGGGGAAAACCATACCGCACTCTGGGGGGTGCTGGCGAAACGGAGCCTCGCGGGGTGATCTTCGGGAGCTCCGGCTGGGAGGGATTCGTGCGAAAGGCGGCGGTTGCCCACCGGCATGGCGGGTCGGTGGCATACCATCGTCGTGTTCCGGAAGGCACCGATCGCGATCTTTTCGGGTAGAAACGTTCTTGGTCACGTCAGCCGGGGCAGGCTCTACAACAGCAAAACCCTCGCAAATACGACCCGATTGATGCCGTTTAGCCAGGTAGATGCCTAAATGTCCAGCTGTGATGTGTGTTACAGAAGGCCCTTGAGGCGGAATCTTTCCTACAGGTTTCTTCGTTCCGCGTCATAGCTCAGGACGAAGTCCGTCAGAGCAGTGAAAGCCCCGAAGAGGGGACCTACGACGAAAAGGTTTGGCTGACGATGAACAGCACCACCGTCTCCGCCGAGCTTGGCCTTCGGCTAGTGGTCCCCGACCGTACTACCGTCCCCCTGCTCGCCGGACTGAGCTACACAGCCGACGATCCGTACGCCATCCGCATGGCCTTCCACGTAGGGAACGACGAGCCGGTCGAGTGGATCTTTGCTCGTGAACTGCTGACCGTAGGCATCGTGCGGCGGGTCGGCGACGGCGACGTGCAGGTGTGGCCCGCACGCGCCGACGGCGAGCGCACCCTGCACATCAGCCTCACCTCACCGTTCGGGCAGGCGCTCTTCGAAGTGCCGCTGGCTCCCCTGACGGAGTTCCTGCACCGTACGTACGAGAAGGTGCCGGCGGGGCGCGAGACCGACTACATGGACCTGGACGCCGAGCTGACGAACATGCTCTGGCCGTCCTGATCGCGCTTGTCCGAAGCCTCGGCGTCCACCCCGGCGCCGGGGCTTCGTCATGCGTCAGGACGGGAGCGCGTCCAGGGCCTGGCGCATGCGTCCGATCTCGATGCTCTGGCCGGAATAGACGTCTCTGGCCAGCAGGCGCATGCGGTAGTCGCGGCCGCCCGCCAGCTCCTCCCCCGCCATTTTCACCGCCCCCTGGTGGTGGCGGGTCATCAGGCGCAGGAACATCCGGTCGAAGTCGCCGCCCTTGGCCGACCGGAGCGCGTTCAGCTCCTGCTCCGAGGCCATCCCGTAGCCGGCGGCCGCCGCGTCGTGGGCGTGCGCGGCGGGGGCGGGGCGGCCGAGTTCGGCGAGCCAGGTGGTCATGGCCCTGATCTCGGGGGTCTGGGCGGCGGTGATCGAGCGGGCGAAGGCGCGGATGACCGGGGTGGTCGTACGCGCCTCGACCATGGAGGTCATCTCCAGCGCCTGCCGGTGGTGCGGGATCATCGCCTCGGCGAAGCGTACGTCGGCGGCGACGGTCGGGGCCGGGCTCGGGCCGACACGTTCCCCGGGCGTCGCCGTACGGCCGGGGGCCCCGGGGCTGCCGGGCACCAGCACGGGGGCGTCCGTCCCGACGACCGGGACGTCCCTGACGGACGGCCCGGAAGGGTCGGACGGATCGGAGCAGGCCGTAAGCGCAAATGTCATCACAACTGTGATGAAGACCGTACGCGGCCACCAACGTGCTGGCATAGCTTCCATAGTGAGCCACGAGAGATAAAGGGGACGCGTGTTGATCTTCGCCAAGTTGCGCGGAGCGGTGTTGTGCGCGGTGCTGTTGCTGGCGTCGGCGTGCGCGGCGGAACCACCCTCGGCCGCGGATCCGGGGACAACCTCCTCGCAGGAGAGCGAAACGGCGTCAGGCACGGCGTCCGGCACGGTCTCGGGCTCGGGTGACGTACTGACCAGCCCCAACGTCAAGCACGTGGCCAACATCCCGCGCTCCGGCCCGTTCGCCGGGGGCGACAACTTCAACACCGATCTGGCCTTCCAGGGCGACTACGCGTTCGTGGGCAACTTCGCCGGGTTCGTGATCTACGACATCAGCGACCCGGAGCATCCGAAGACCGTGAGCCAGGTGTCCTGCCCGGCGCAGCAGAACGACGTCAGCGTGCACGGCGACCTGCTGATCCTGTCGATCGACGAGCCGCGCGACGGCGAGGGCTGCGACTCCGGTGACAGCGCCCGCACCTGGGAGGGCCTGCGGCTGTTCGACATCAGCGACAAGAAGAGCCCGCGCTACCTGGGCGCGGTGCGTACCGAGTGCGGGTCCCACACGCACACGATGGTGCCCGCCGACGGCAAGCTCTATGTGTACGTCTCCTCCCCCGGCCCGGAGCCGGACTCCAGCACGTGCCGGCCGCCGCACCAGAACATCCAGATCGTGGAGATCCCGCTCGACGACCCCAAGTCCGCCAAGGTCGTGGCCCAGCCGGACATCTTCCCGCAGCACCAGAACACCGAGATGTTCGCGGGCTGCCACGACATCACCGCCTACCCGGAGAAGAAGCTCGCGGCTGCGGCCTGCTTCGGCGACGGCGTGCTGCTCGACATCTCCGACCCGGTCAATCCCCGGGTGATCCAGCAGATCCGGGACACCGAGAACTTCCAGATCTGGCATTCGGCGACGTTCAACAACGACGCGACGAAGGTCGTGTTCGGTGACGAACTGGGCGGCGGCGGGCAGGCCACCTGTGACGCGAACACGCCGCGCACCAAGGGCGCCGACGCGGTGTACGACCTGGTGAACGGCAAGCTGGAGCGCCGCGGCTACTTCAAGATCCCGCGCGACCAGGAGAAGGACGAGAACTGCGTGGCCCACAACGGCTCGCTCGTCCCGGTGAAGGGCCGCGACGTCATGGTCCAGTCGTGGTACCAGGGCGGCGTGTCGATCTGGGACTTCACCGACTCGGCCGCCCCCAAGGAGATCGGCTTCTTCGAACGCCGCCCGTTCCCGGACGGCGGTGTGGCGGGCTCCTGGTCGGCCTACTACTACAACGGCTACATCTACTCCAGCGACATCCGCGAGGGCCTGGACGTGCTGCGCATCGACGACCCGATCACCGACCCGGCCAAGCAGGTCAAGATGGACGACTTCAACGTCCAGACGCAGAAGTCGTACTGAGTCCGGCCACGCGCCCCGCCGGAAAGGCGGGGCACGTGGTCAGCGGGTCACGGGTTGAGGTCGGCGGCGGCGCGCTCGGCGAAGATCCGCATGGCCTTGGCGGTGATCGGGCCGGGGGCTGTGGGCAGCGCGGTCCCGTCGACGAGGCCGATCGGCTGGATGTCGCGGGTGGTGGAGGTGAGGAAGGCCTCCTCGGCCTCGTAGAGGGCCTGCAGCGGCACGTCGGTCTCCTCGCCGCCGCACCATTCGAGCACCAGCGCGCGGGTGACGCCGGCCAGGCAGCCGGAGGCGAGCGTGGGGGTGATCAGGCGGCCGTCGCGCACGATGAAGATGTTGGAGCCGGTGCCCTCGCACAGGTCGCCCGCGAGGTTGCCGAAGATCGCCTCGCCGGCGCCCTGCCTCTTGGCGTGCAGGAGGGCCTTGGCGTTGTCGCCGTAGGAGGTGCTCTTGACGCCGGACAGCGCGCCGCGCTCGTTGCGCGGCCAGGGGACGACGGCCACGTTCGCGGTGTCGGGGAACGGCTTCTGCTCGTCGACGATGACGATCGAGGTGGTGCCCTGGTCGCCGCGGTCGGAGCCGAGCGGGCCCGGGCCGCTGGTGTAGGTGATGCGGATGCGGCCGAGCGTCCAGGCGGGGGCGGCCGCCAGGCACTTGGCGACGCCTTCCGCGATCGCCTCGACGTCGGGCTCGGGCAGGTCCATGCGCTGGGCCGAGAGCGTGAGCCGGTCGAGGTGCCGGGTGAGCGCGAACGACTCGCCGTCGACGATCTTGATCGTCTCGAAGACGCCGTCGCCGACCATGAGCCCGTGGTCGAACACCGAGACGGTGGCCTGCGCGGGGTCGATCAGCTCTCCGTTGACCCAGACAGGGATGTTCATCGATTTCCTCCTGAAGATGCCAGTGAGATGAGTCTGGATGCCTTCAGCTCGGTCTCCAGCCATTCACGTTCGGGGTCGCTGCCCCACGTGATGCCCGCGCCGGTGCCGAAGCGGATCTCACCTGCCGAGATCCAGAATGTTCTGATGCCCACGGCCAGAGCCGCCCTGCCCCGGTCGGCGTCGACCCAGCCCACCGCACCACAGTAGGGCCCCCGGGGTACCGGTTCGAGCTCATTGATGATGCGCAGGGCGGACGACTTGGGCGCGCCCGTGACAGACCCGGGCGGAAAAGTGGCGGCGAACAGCTCCGGCCAGCCCGCCCCCGGCGCGAGCCTGGCCCGTACGGTGGAGACGAGGTGGACGAGGCCGGGATGTTCCTCGACCGCGCACAAGGAGGGCACCTCGACCGAGCCGACCGCGGCGACCCTGCCCAGGTCGTTGCGGACCAGGTCGACGATCATGACGTTCTCGGCGTAGTCCTTCTCCAGCAGGTCGGCGGCGGTCACGCCGGTGCCCTTGATCGGGCCCGACTCCACGACGTCGCCGTCGCGCGACAGGTAGAGCTCGGGCGAGGCCGACACCACGCTCAGCCCCGGCACGTCGATGACGGCCGCGTACGGGGCCGGGTTGCCCTCGGCCAGCCGGGCGGCCAGCGCGAGCGGGTCGGCGCCGGGCGGGACGGGCGCGCTCAGGACGCGGCAGAGGTTGGCCTGGTAGACCTCACCCCGCTCGATGTGGTCGCGGATCGCGCGCACGCCGCGTTCGTAGGCGGCGCGGTCGAGCGAGGTGTGCCACTCGCCGGGATGTGGACCGTGCCAACTGGCCCTGGGTTCGGGCAGGGGGGCCGGGCGTACGCGGTCGAAGCGGGCGCAGGTCACCTTGCCCTCGTAGTCGACGACGACAGCCCACCAGCCCTCGCCGTCGAGCACGGCCAGGTCGGTCGTCACGTCACGGAGTTCCGTGGCGAGAAGACCGTTTAAGTGGGCGAATCCGTCGTACATACCTCCCATTGTCCCAGCATTTCGACGAGTTCCAGCGCGGCGGGCAACGGAACCTCGGGAAGGGCGGCGTACACCGTACGGACGGGGGTGGCGCCGCGCAGCGGTTTGAGCACCAGGTCCGGCGGCACGGCCCGCGCGGCGAGCTCGGGCACCAGCGTCACCCCGAACCCGGCGGCGACGAACCCGAACTTCCCCGACCATTCGGCCACCCGCAGCCCGCCCCGCGGCGTGAACCCGGCGGCGGCGGCCGCGGCCACCAGCAGCGTCGGCTGGCCGCGCGGCGCGGCCTCGATCCAGCTCTCCCCGGCCAGGTCGCGCAGGTCCACGTCGGACTCGGCGGCCAGCCGGTGCCCGGCGGGCAGCGCGACGAACAGCCGGTCCTCGCGCAGCGGCACGAGCCGGGCGCCCTCGGCGGGCAGACCGGCCGGGTAGTCGCTGACCACGGCCACGTCGAGCGCCCCGGCGTGCAGGCGTTCCATGAGCCGGGCCGTCAGCCCCTCGGTCATCCGCAGTTCGACGCCGGGATGGCGGGTCAGGAAGCGTTTCAGCGTGTACGGCATCAGGTCCACGTTCGCTGTGGCGAAGGCGCCCGCGCGCAGCGTGCCGCCGTGGCCGCCGTGGATGGCGGCCAGCTCCTCGCCCGCGCGTTCCAGCCGGTCGAGCACGGCGACGGCGTGCCGGTGCAGGGCCGTGCCCGCGGGGGTCAGGCGTACGCCGCGTGCCAGGCGTTCGAACAGCGGGCCGCCGGCGGCCCGTTCCAGCGCGGCGATGCGCCGGGAGACCGCCGACTGGGTGTAGCCGAGCAGCTCGGCGGCGGCCGTGAAGGAACCGCTCCTGGCCACCTCGTCGAAGAGGCGGAGCGTCTGGGGATCGAAGGCATTCGTGTCACGCATGGCTGCCATGCAATCTAGTCGGTGGTGGAATACCTCGCATCCCTGTTGACTGTGGTCCGTGATTGCATTTCTTGGACAGGGACGCATGGGCGTCCCCATGGCCCGGCGACTCGTGGAGGCCGGGCACAAGGTGACGACGTGGCGGCGCGGGAGCGGCGTGACGGCCGCCGAGGCGGTGGACGGCGCCGAGCTGGTGATCACCATGCTCAGCGATCCGGCGGCGGTGCGCGAGGTGCTGACGGCCGCGCTGCCCGGACTGCGGCCCGGTGCGACGGTGGTGGAGATGTCCACGATCGGCCCGGAGGCGGTGCGCGAGCTGCGCGCGCTGCTGCCGGAGACGGTGGCCCTGGTCGACGCGCCGGTGCTGGGCAGCGTGGGCCCGGCGGCGGACGGCACGCTGGTGGTGCTGGCCGGTGGCGAGCTGTCGGGCTGCCGCGAGGTGCTGTCGGTGTTCGGCACCGTACGGGAGACCGGGCCGCTGGGCTCGGGCGCGGCGATGAAGATCGCCGTCATGAGCGCGATCGTGCCCGCCCAGGTGCTGGTGGCCGAGACCCTGGCGTACGGGGCGGCGCACGGCGTCGAGCGGGACACGCTGATCGACGTGCTGGCGGGCACCCCCGTCGGCCAGGTGGCCGAACGGCTGCGCACACCCCCGGCCGAGACCCGGTACGCGCTCGGCCTGGCCGCCAAGGATCTGGAACTGGCCGCCTGGGAGGGCGCCTCGATGGCCACGGCCGCCCGGCGGCGGCTCCAGGACGCGCGGGCGGCCGGACTGGGCGACCGCGACGTGACGGCCGTGGCCGAGTTCGTCGGCGACCGGGCCGACGACCGGGCCGGCGAGGCGGTCGCCAGGCGCGCGGTGCCGCTGAACCTGAGCACGATCCCCGCCACGAACGGCGCGTACTCGCACGCGGTGCGGGTCGGCGACATGCTCTACGTCTCCGGCCAGGCCGCCTTCGACGATCAGGGGGACGTGGTCGGCCCGGGTTCGCTGAGGACCCAGGCCGAACACATCTTCGCGGTCACCACGCGCATCCTGGCCGACCAGGGCGCGACCTGGCAGGACGTCGCCTTCATCAGGACGTACCTGACGGGCATGGACGACATCCTCGAACTCAGGGACGTACGCGACCAGTACGTCACCGGCACTCCCCCGGCCAGCACGACCGTCGAGGTGTCGAAGCTGTTCAAGCCGGGGCTGGTGATGGAGATGGACCTGATCGTCGCGCTGCCGCGCGGGTCGGCGGGCTAGGAGCTGTTTCTTAGATCAGGTCCGGAGCCAGATAGCCAGGGCGGCCAGGGTGACGGTGCCGAGGAAGATGTAGGCGCGTTTGTCATAGCGCGTGGCCACG
>NZ_BMRC01000022.1 GCF_014648435.1 Nonomuraea spiralis | reverse complement strand
AGCTACGTTGCAGCCCGTCCAAGGCCGGCCACCTGTGCAAGGCCATCGCCGTCCTGCAAAATCACCGAGTCGCGCAGGCGGCGCGAGGATGAAAAACGTTCAGTATGCGCAGCTACCGTAAGGCGGCCTTGGTGTGAGCTGGCGTCCCAATCGGACGAAGAAGGCCGGGGCCACGAGAGAAGGCGCCGTCAGCTCCTCGGCGTGGTAGACCGCGCCTCATATTCATCGTGTTGCCGGATTGTTCTTGTAGAGATCAAGCGGCGGCGCGGCGCGCCGCCGTACCCCCGGCCCTCCGCCCGCCCGCCGTCCGGGCGTGCGGCCTGGGGGGCCGGTCCCGAACGGCGGCGGGACACCGGGCCGGCCACCGCACGCCGGCCCCGCCGTACCAACGGAACCCCACCGGCCGGGATTGCCACGCCGCCGCACAGATACAGCCCTTACGATCGCCACTGCATGGCCGGTCGCCGTAGATTGCTGGGGGCGATCGACGATTCGTGCTTCGTTCCTCAGCACGACTCACTGAGTGACGTGGTTGGAGTCTTCTCCCGTGCGGCATCCCTGCTTGGAGGGTGACGGCAGGCCACCGCACATCACGATGGACGAGTGCTGACTGGGTCGGAAGCGTGACGCCTGGCGGAAGCCGAGACAGCTCGCCTCTATGAAGAAGTGCGCGCGTACTTGGGCCCGAACGACAGCTTCGTCGTGTCTGTACGGATGGTGCGCTGTCGGCTGGGTCTTCTGCTACCAATCTGGCCGGTCCGCACGAAGTGGGGGAGTTCGGTGTCACACTGACCGGCAACATGCCTATTGTCATCGCCCCGCTGTACCGGTGCGATTTTGCCCGCGGGCACCGCCCATCCGATGGAGTATTACATCCGCGGTTGGGAGCTCCCGTGGACGCAACCTAGTGGCAGTCGGCGGCCCGCGGCGTAGCCGCAGGCCAAGTTTCCAGGCCGCGATCAGCAGAGGCCTCAAGGCGGCTTCGAGTCCGCAGAGGCCCAGAACCTGTGTACTGTGGATCCTTCGACATCGTGCACGGTACTCAGGTTCTGGGCGCGGCGTCTACCAGGCGATCAACGGCAACTGTCTAATCGCCCAAAAGAGTGCTCCCGCTGCTGCGAGAAGCACTGCGAGGCGTACCGTGCGGCCCCACGTCCCAATGGCAAGCCGCACTGTACGTCCGATCTCGGTCGCGAGCGCCTCCAACTCTCATCACCTCCTTTGCCGGAAAACGCAAAAGCGCTGAACGCCCCTGCTCACAGTGGGTGTTCAGCGCAATTACTCTGAGCGATGACAGCCCACTGGCTTCCTTTGTCGCCATGAGTGAGCCATCACATTGCTAGAGAGCAGCGTAGCCCAGATTGCTAGACCCCGTAGGCATTCTCTTGAGCCCGCCCCGCGGGCGCTTGGCTCCGATGACTGTGATCATTCAGGCGGTGGTTGTGAGTCCTGAGCACGGGGTCACCGCCGAGCTGCGGGCACAGGCGGATGATCGGGGGACGAGGGCAAGCGTTCCCTGCGGCTTTCGCTGTTGATACCGTGTCGGCGTGAGCCAGAGTGGAGCGCAGGCGGCGGCGTTCTTCCGCGCTCTTGCATCCAACCGCGCAGTGTGGACACTTCAAGACGAGAACGGCTGCCCAGCTCTGATGACTCCTAGCGGACGGCGAAGCATCCCGTTCTGGTCATCGCGGTCCCGAGCGGACAAGATCATTCGGACGGTGCCCGCTTATGCCTCGATGGAGCTCACGGAGATCGACATCGACAACTGGGTACTCGAGTGGCTGCCTGATCTCAAGAGGGATGACCTGCTGGTTGGGATCAACTGGTCGGGGGCGTGAGCGAGAGGCTGGGACTTCGAGGTCGATCACGTGATCGCCCGGCTCGAAGCCGCACAGGCATCACATGCGACTTTCCTAGAAGAGAACTAACCGGATTGCAACACTTCGAGATCAAGCAGGTCGGGATGAGTTCCATGTGCCCCCGCGAGCGCCGTGCAATATACGTGCAATGATCTCGGGCATCGAGGTGGCGGAATGTTGCACCGCCGCAGGTCGGAGGCCATCTCTCAGCCGGAACGGCTACGAGCTGTAAAACCGTCGGCTCAGCCTACGCAAGTTCGAACCTTGCACCTGCCACACCAGCGGGAAGATGCCCGTCACCAGCGGAAACGCGGTGACGGGCATCTCGCTTTGTGTCCGGCCATCTATGGCTGACACCGGTGGTCTACGGTGTGTCGTTCCCAATGCGCTCCCAATCGATCAAGGGTGAACGACGGGTCAGAGCCGGACGCATGAGCCTGAGCTCGACGGCTTTCGTGATCCTGACATTGACGCCGATCAGAGCGTGCGCCTGTAGCCGCGAGGTGGAGCTGGCTCAACATAAGGCCATGCATGGCGCGCTCGCTGATGGTGCTGGTCATGGGTGCGGCCAGTGCTTCAACGGGAATGCCGTCGAGGCGGCTGTTCGCCGCCAACCGCCATCGATCTCTGGCGACGGCGGCGGAGCCGGCCCAGCGCGAGCGCATGGCCGAACTGGTGGAGGAAGGGCTGGATCCCGAGATCAGGACGCTGTGGCAGACGTTCGTGGTGCGAGTGGGCGCCCGCCGCCTCAACGACCTGGCGGTCTGCCTGTCGTCCCTACGCCTCGACGCGGGCGCGGCCATCGCCGCCGAGCAGGCCCGCATCGTCGGTGGGCTGCAGGGTCCGTTCATGGCGGGCGACGACGCGGCGCTGGCGGCCGGGCTGCGCCGATTGGCTCCGACGTACGAGCGCTGCGCGCCGCCCTGATCGCCGCCGAGAGGGAGTCCTGGTGCTGTGACCGGAAATGATCGCCGGGTTGGCGTGTAGGACACTCCTGCCAGCTGGATGGCGTTGATCAGGCTCGATCGACGCTCGGGAGGCCAGGTGACGCAACCGGTTCTGCCACCGCGCTGCTTCCGCTGCCGGGGCGAGACTCGAACGGTTTCTCACCCGGCGACTGAGCCCGGCCCCGCGGGCATAGGCGGGGACTGCCCGTCATAGGAGGACTTCAGCTCTGGTGTCCTCAGGAACGAGACCTCACGGCCGACAGGCCGCCTCGCAGGGCGACGGCCAGGAGCGCGGTGGCGGCGACGTACAGGCAGAGCTCCACGGTCGAACGGATGCCGGCAGCCGTTCCCATGATTCCACCGGCTGCCGCTCCGATCGCCGTGCCGAGCTCAAGAACGAGAGCGCCGACGGCCATTGATCTCGCGACCGCGTCCGACGGCACGGATGCGGGTATCGACGACATCATGAGGACGACGAATACGCTGCCGCCGGCGCTGCCGACCAGTTCATAGGCACCGCAGCCCAGCGCCCCGGACAAGCCCTTGTCCACGAACGCGAGGAATCCCGTCGCCCCCGTGGCCAGGGCGCCCGCCACGAACGCCGCACGGTTCCTGCCGAGCTTCGTCTCCCAGAAGGAGGCGGTGGCGGATCCGATGACGCCGCCGGCCGCGCCGGTTGCCAGGATGACCGCGTAAGCGCTGGCCGACAGGCCGAGATCATGCGTCGCGTACAAAGGGAGCAGGGCGATGACAGCGCCATTGATCAGGCAGATGAGCGCGGCACCCGCCATATAGATCCTGATATCCCCACGGAACATATGCCGGAAGCCTTGAAGGCCGGGGTCCGGCACTCTCACCTGTGTGCGTGGCAGGGCCCGCTGACGGAGCGGCAGGATCAGGAAGGCCGACACGAAATAGCTGATCGCGTCCACGACCAGTACCAAGGGCATCGCCAGGAACTGGAGGAGAAGACCGAAGATCCCGGGCCCGGCAATGGTGGAGAGGTGCGCGACCCCGGCCATCGCCCCGTTGGCCTTGGTCAGCCGGCCGGGATCGACGAGATCCAGGACAAGAGGCGCGGAGAAGGATCCGAACGCCCCGGTCAGCCCGGCGATGATCGAGACCAGGGCGATGAGCCCCGGCATCGAAAGGTCGTGGGTGACGGCCAAGAGAGTGACGGCGACGACGCACAGACCGGACGTCACCTCAATGGCCGCCAGGGCGGTGACACGCGAGCGTGAGCGCTCAGCCAGGACGGCCGCCAGGAGCCGGCCGGCGACCCGTGAGACGAACGGGACGGCGACAAGCAGCCCCATCTGTGTGGCACTCGCACCCATCCACGTCGCGGCGATGAGCGGGGTGGCCGTCGCCGTGATGGACGAACCGATCTGCGATTGCGCCCGGGTGGCGAGATAACCAAGGAAACGCGGGTTCCTGGTGAGTGGCGCGGAGCCTTCGGACCTTTCACCTTGAGCTGTGTCGTCGGGGAGGGGCATGCCGGCTTCGATTCTCTTGGTCACGGCTCTTAGGCACGGCTCTTAGGCACGGCTCTTAGGCACGGCTCTTGGTCACGGCGCTTGGGCACGGCCAGGCGAATTGCCGGCTCTAGGCCGGCAGGCTGAGGACTCTGCACTGATCGAAGCTCAGCGCGCAACAGTCTCCGTCGATGTCCTCGTCGTTGACACCGTCGGGATGTGGTGTCCCGTCATCCGCCGGTCTCGACAGATCGATCTCACTTCCGTCATCCAGAGTGACGATGCCGCCCGTCGCGATGAGATCGAAATGAACGTCGCAGCGGTAGTCGACGATCTGCAACGGCTGATTGTGCTCCCCGAAGCCGATGTGAACGCCAGGAAAGCGTTCGTTGATGTGGGAGTTGAGCGGAACGAGCCGGTCGATGCCGGCGTTGGTGCCGAAGCCCAGCTCACCCACGCGACGTGCGTGCGGAACGGCCCAGCACATCTCGATCAGTTCGGCGACCTGGGCATCGTCGCACGAAAAGTCCACAGCCTGCCCTTCCACGATGTCGACGGTCACGGGACGGGCACCGAGGCGTGAGTCCAGCGTCGTGTAGATGTTGGCGTTGAAGGCGGCGTCGGCGACGAGGCGTCCATTGATACGGGCCGGATAGGTCGCGAGCTCGCCGGCGGGCAGCACCAGAAAGGAGCCCTTCCTGAGGGTGCCCCGATTACTGGTCCAGGTGAAACGCTCGTGATCGAGTTCGATTTCCAGGTGCGTGCCACGCGGGGTTCGGATGGTGACCTTCCTCGCCGCCCGCAAACGCCCATAGAGCGAGGCGTTGTACGCGCTCAGCTCCCCGGGCGTGGTGTTGAAGGCATGGGAGAAGAGCTCGGAACCGGCGTTGGTGACGCGTACGACATCGCAACGGTCATCGCCGAGCAGGTCCTGGGCTTCCTGCAGAACGGCGAAGTGGGACACGCTGTTCTTCTCCAGCGTGAGAATCACCACCCGGTTGGACAGGCGTACCGAGGGAAGCAGCGCCTCGCGCAGGCGAGAGGCGAGACCGGGGTCCTTCATGGGCCGCATGGCGAGCGCGACGGGGGATAGCCCCAGTTCCTGCGCCGCGACCAGGATCCAGGCCGCGGGCGGGCGGCATTCGGCCGTGTACAGAATCACCAGCTGATCGGCAGCCGAGATCCGCAGATAGGAGTCCAGAAGCGCCGACACGCCGGCCCATGCCTCCGCAGTGACTTCCGCAGCCATCGAGGTCACCTCTGTAGTGAATGAACTGAACTTGTGGACGGTCGGCCGAGCAGGCAGGGAATCTCTCGGGCCGGTCGGTGGACCGGCCCGAGAGAGCTACGCGCGCAGGCTCGGTGAGAAAGCTAAAACGCCTGTCTCGTTCACCGGCTGCGCGGCGGAATGGCGATGTTGTAGGTGGCGAGCGGGAAGCCGGTGTTCCCCGAGAAAACGGCGTGCTCGGAGGTCTCCGGCTCTTCGAGCAGCAGAAGAGCATTCTGGATCTGTGCTGACGGGTTGATCATCATGTGAAACCTTTCTCTTCAATCGGTTATGGGTGGTTCGGTCATGAGGTAAGGGACGCTGTCAGTGGTTCAGCCGCCTGACCACGGTCGCCATTATGCTTTCCAGTGGTATGAAGCCGAGCTGCCGCGAATCCATGCTGTGCGCGGGATTGTCGCCCAATATGAGCGTGTGCCCTTCAGGCACGATCTCGCCCGGCAGAATGACCTGGTTTTTCGGTACGACGTCACAGCGAATTCCGTCGGGCACGCTGTCACCCGCCACGGCGACGACGCGCTTGACCAGCCAGCCCGTGTTCACCTCCGGGCGTGGATGCCGCAGGACGACGACCTGGCCCGCCTGGAGTGCGTCGTACGGACGCCGGCGACGTGCGAGCAGCCGGTCTCCGGGCCGGTAGCTCGGCAACATGCTGACCCCGGACACGACCGCGATCATTCGATGCCGCCGTAAACGCACGTAGCCGAGAACGAGGGCCAGCCCTGCCAGGACCGCCGCAGCGAGGGCGATCATCCGGGTACCGTCTCGTGATAACCCGAGGCCTGCAGGTTGAACAGGCGGGCGTAGATGCCGTTCAGGCTGATCAGCTCGCTGTGCGTCCCGCACTCGGCGATGCCGCCATCGGCCAGCACCGCGAGCATGTCCGCGTCGCGGACCGCGCTCAGGCGATGTGAGATCAGGATGCTGGTGGATCCCTTGCGGTACTCCCGGAGGCTGGCGTGGATGTCGTGTTCTGCCGCCGCGTCGAGGCCCGAGCTCGGTTCGTCGAGAATGAGCAGGTCCCGTCCTTCTCGGACCAGCGACCGGGCGACCGCCACCCGTTGTGCCTGGCCACCGGAAAGACGTACGCCCTCCGAGTCGTCGGCCGCGAGGAAGAATCGTGTGAGCAGGCTGTCGTAACCCTTCGGCAGGGCGGCCAGCGTCTGGTGAACGCCCGCTCGTCTGGCCGACTCCTCGATCAGCTCGCGGTCATCGATCTTCTCGATGTCCCCGACGCCTATGTTCTCGGCGGCCGAGAGGTCATATTCCATGAAGTCCTGGAAGACGGCCGAGATTCTTGAACGCAGGATCTTCACGTCGATCTCGCGGAGATCGACGCCGTTCCACAGAATCGTGCCTTCGGTGGGCTCGTAGAACCCGCACAGCAGCTTGACCAAGGTGCTCTTTCCTGAGCCGTTCTCACCCACCAGCCCGAGGCTGCTGCCGAAGGGAATGGTAAGGGTGATGCCGCGAAGCACCCACGGATGGTCAGGGCCGTAGCGGAACCACACGTCTTTGAATTCGATGCGGTCAAGGGTCGCCGGCAGATTCCGGATGTCGGCCTGGGATTCCACCGGAAGGGAGACTATCTCGCGGTAGTGCCCGAAAAGGGTTAACTGCTGGTACGCGGAGGCGATCAGCGACACCAGGGTGGAAAGGCCCGCCTGCACGCCGGCGATGGAGGCGACGTACATGGTGATGTCGCCGAGGGTGAGACGGCCGTTCAGTGCTTGCGCGGCCGTCCACACCAGCCCCGCTCCGGCGATCACCGCCCCCAGGATTCCGAGCCCGAACTGAACCCTCAGGGTCGCCCTGTCCATCCGCCTTTTCTCTTCGTCGATCGCCCGCCGCTCGTTGAGCATCCTCATGTGGAAGAAGTCACCCAGGCCGAACAGGCGGACCTCCTTCGCCGCCGCGGTGGTGGAGATCAACTGGCTGTAGGCGATCTCCCGCCTCTCGGTGGGGCTCATCCGCCAGATCCTGACGGCATGCCGCTTGGCCAGCGAGATTTCCGCCAGCAACATGGGCACGGCTCCGACGATCGTCGCCGCGGCCATCATCGGGCTGATCAGCAGCAGGGAGACGGCGAATCCGCCGATGGTGAGTGATCCGGCGAACAGTCCGAGCGCCGCCTGGAACACCTGGCTCGGCGTGTTCCCGCCGGCCTGTGCCGCGAGCCGGAGCTGGTCGAGGAACTTGGGGTCCTCGAACTTGGAGAGCCCCGAGATGTTGTTCACCGCACGATAGATGTTGTCCTGTGCGTACAGGTTGACCCTTCTGTCGTGCTCAGCGTCGCAATATCGGCGCAGCGCCGCAGATCCGGATATCAGCAGACCGAGGAACGCGAGGAACCCGGCGAGAGGGATCACCATCGACAACTGAGCCCCGTGGGTCAGCCGGTCGAGCAGAAGCTTGGTCAGCCAGGCCATCGAAATGGGGATGAGGGCCGAGAGAAGGGCGAGGGCGGTGATCGAGGTCGCCCAGGGCGCTCCGGCCCGCCAGGCGAGGAAAATGGCCGGCAGGGCGTTCCTCACGGGCGTTCCGCTGCTCATCTTTTTCCACATGGACCTAGCCCAGAGCGCCTTCCGCGACTTGGGGAAGGCCGAAGTCGGCGATCTTCCCGCTGACCACAGTGATGAAAGTGGGCGTGCTGGTGACTCCGAAAGCGGTGGAGATCGCCCCTTGAACGGGCTCGACGGCCACGTCGCCGACGGATTCGAGCCGGCCCAGGTACTCGACGGCGTCGGCGTCCGCCGCCAGCATGACGGTCAGCGTCGGGGTCTCCGACGAGCTCGCGAACTCCAGATAAGTCGGCAGAATTTCTTTACAGGGTCCACAGGTCGGCGACATGAAGGCGACCATCGTGCCGTCCTGCAGGGAGCCGGCGGTCACCACCTTGTTCCGGGTGGTCACCGCGGAGAAGTCGTCGATCGTGTCGCCCACCGCGAGACGCGCCAGTTGTTGCGCGGGCTCGGAAAGCTGCCGCAGGCGCCGAATCACCCCGAGGAGAAGAAGGAGATTGAAGAGACAAAGGGCACTCAGGAGGCCAATGGCCACGGTCATGTAGAGCAATTTCCAGCTCTCCTGTGAAATGCGGCCGCCGGGGCGACCTCTGCAATCCGGGCCTGAGGTCAGATCCGCCGGTAAAGGCGGCTCCGTTGGCTCTGCAGAATGTTCCGTCAGAGCCAACGTCGCTCACCGATCGTGCCGGCGGGCTATCGGATTCTCAGCAGTCCCAGCCGCACCGGCCGCCGCCCACACTGGTCATGCAGCAGGTCCGGTACCCGCAGTTGTTGCCTTCGCCGCAGATGGGGACCTGCTCGCAAATTCGAGGACATCCCGCGTGGACAGTGGTCCGAGGAACGAACAGCACAAGCAGCTTGTCGCTCAGTTTCTGAATGGCTTTGGTCATGACATTCCTCTCAGATTGAGATGCGACTCATGCCCCAGACTTTTGCCTGGCACATATGACCGAACAGCGATCGCTTTGTGCTTTTCGGATGCTAACTACGGGCCGATCTTGCTGTCAACGATCTATGTTCATGTTCAGGCAGTGGCTCGAGCATTTGTTTCTGTCATTCACGACATTGACGGCCTCACCGCATGGCGATTCATCGGTCAATACGGCTCTGAGGCTTCTGTCAGGTGTCGGCGGCGATCGTCATGAGTTCGGGCGGACATGCGCTGCGGAAGCGGCCCGATGGAGCGACTTGACGTTTATCACCATGCCGCACGCACGAAGTACGAGTCATTGGCCGTGCCTGCAGACATCCTTGGCAAATCCTGCAGCAGCCTCGATTCTCCGAGGCTGGACAAGATCAGTTGTCACTGCGTGACAGCCGGCGATAGTGGCCGGGCGGCATGCCGTAGGCGGCGCGGAAGGCGCGGCTGAAGGTGGTCGGATCGGCGAAGCCCCAGCGGGCGGCGATGGCATGGACGGGAAAGCAGCGCAACCTCGGGTCGGCCAGGTCCCGGCGGCAGCGTTCCAGGCGAAGGTGCCGGATCCAGGCCGCCGGGGTCCGGTCGTACTCGGCGAACAGCTCGTACAGCTGCCGTACCGAGATCTGCGCGGCGGCGGCGACGGCCTCGGCGCCGAGCGCCGGATTGGCCAGATTCCGCTGGATGAAGTCGTCGATCTGGAACCTGAGCCGGCGCCGGCGGGCCTCGGAGCTGTCGCGCAGAGCGCTGTTCAGGTGCGGGGCGAGGGCGGCGGCCAGCAATGTTGTGGTGACCGAGACCAAGGTGGAAACGTCGTCGTGGGTGAAGTAACTGGGATGCCGTACGAGTCCGGTCACCCAGCGGGCGAAGACCGCGCCCATGCCGTGCCGGGTGTCGAAGGGGATCGCGGTCAGCCGGTCGGCCACGTTCGACGGGAGGGGCATCATCAAGCGGGGGATCTGGAGCGCGAGCGTCGACCGCGGTGCGCTCACCCGATCGCACCTGCGCCAGCCCTCGTAGGGGCGTGAGGTGTCGAGCAGGGCGAATTGCCCGGCGGTCAGGCGGGCCTGCCGTCCCGCCTGGGACAACCCACCGTCACCGGCGAGGAAGAGGTTGATGTTGTACGCCTCCGGATCGAACTGCCTGATCAGCGACGTCGGCCGGCGTACCTGGATGGGGCCGTGGTTCAGCATGGCCACCTGCACGCCCTGCAGCTCCAGCACCCGTCCGGGAAGAACGGGTTCACCGGGTTCGTCGCTGTGAATCAGCGAAGGCGCGAGGTCCAGAACCCCTTGCTGCTGCCAGTGCTCCTGCGCGGCATTCGCGGGGCTGCTTTCTGCGGACCTGTCCGCGCCGAAATCATCAATGTGCACGCCGCTTCCTTTCCGGTTAATCGGTCATGGCACTCACGGAATTGCACACGTAGAAGCTGCTGGACCCAGGGGGCGTCAGTCAAACAAATATGTGTGTGAAAAGGCGTGGCGCCGCGTAATCGGCTACGTCCGGTTACCGCTCGGGCACGGCGCCCCCGCCGGCCGCGGCCAAGGACCCGGTGGGACGCCGCGTTCGTGGCGCAGCGGGCCAGGCAGGCCCAGCAGCGAGCCGTCTGCGGCACCGAGACGCCCCCATGGTGGGTCGCAGTTCCTGCCGGGGCGAGTCCTCGCGCCGGGGAGGTACCCACCTCGCGGTCGCGGCAGGCGAGGACGCCGGTGTGAACGGTCCTGGACCCTGTGCGGAGTTCGGATCTCTAAGCTGGCCGGAGGCTTCGGATCCATAAGACGGCCGCGCGTAAGTACAGGCCGGCCGGATAGCTGTCGGGCGTTTTGTCGAACCGGAAAGCCAGCCCACGCCACTGTTTGATCCGGTTGATACAGCGTTCGGCCATGTTGCGCTGCTTGTAGAGATCGGGATCATGGGTGACCGGCCGGCCACCGGCAGATCCGCGCTTCTTGCGGTTGGCCGCCTGGTCGGCCTTCTCCGGGATGACCGCCATGATCCGGCGTCGGCGCAGGTAGACGCGGTTGCTGCGGGAGGAGTAGGCCTTGTCGGCGGCCACCGCGCCCGGCCGATCGGTAGCCGGACCTTGATGTGCTCCAGCACCGGGCGGAACTGCGGGCTGTCTCCGGCCTGGCCGGCGGTCAGAACGAAGGACAGCGGACGGCAACGACCATCGGCCGCCAGATGCACCTTGCTGGTCAGGCCCCCCATGAGCGGCCCAGCTTGGCCGCCTTCAGCCGGAACCGGTATCGGCGTCGTAGCCGGCGCCGTTCGTCCCTCTTGTCGACGTCCTCGTCTCCGTCGTCGTTGTCCCTGTTCTCTTCGTTGCCGGGATCGCCGTCGGGGGCGTTATGCGCCTTTGGCGTAGCCCCCCTTTCCTGCTCGACGGCTTCTTCCAGCGCCGCGCTCAGCTCACCGTCCAAGACCATCGCGGCGGCATGACGGTGGGTGCGGGTGGTGGTGGTGGAGTCGACGCTGACCAGGTCGAGTTCGGCCTGTCCCCGGGCTGCGGCCTCGGCGATCACGGCCTGCATCAGCAAGTAGTCCCCATGCTTCTTCTCCACCAGCGGCGACGGGTTCGCCGGACCGAGCCCGCAGAACCCATCGCCGCGCGATTGTCAGGCGCCGCTGATCGCCTTGTCGGAGCGAAGGGTTTCGGTCCGGGTCTTCAGGAAGGTGCGCAGCGTCTTCGCCTCCGCGTCGACCTTGGCGGTGTCGGCGCCGCCGTTCAGCTTGTAGGCGGCGACGAGGTCGTCGAGCAGGCCGGACGCGGTGCCGTTGGCCAGGAGCTTGGTGTACAGGGCGCGGTACTGGTCCTCGTAGAGCTTCTTGAAGGTGGCGTTCTTGAGGAACTTCTCCTTCAAGGGGTGGCTCATGCGCATCATCCCACCGCCGCCTGGACGGCCCTGTTCGTCGCCGTCGGGCGGGGTGAAGCCCTGAGGCGGCTGCCCCTGCTGGGGTTGCGCCGGCTGGGTCCGCGTCTGGCCCTGCTGCTGGTTCTGCTGGTCCTGCTGGGGCCGGCCGCGGCCGAAGCCGCCCATCCCGATCGTGTCGTTCACGCCGCTCTTGGTGTCGCCGTTGAACGCGAGGTTGAGGTCCCAGGTGATGACCTTGAACTTCTTGGTGCCCGAGTCGTACCACAGGTAGTAGTTCTTGCCGGGACCGGCCATGTCGTCGAAGTTGACCATGATGTGCTGGAGAGCCAGGTAGCGGGCGAACGACTGCACGTCAAGGCGGTCGGCCAGGCCCTCGGCGAACTCGGCGTCGGAGGCTTCGTTCGTCCACTTGACCAGGTCGATGACCGGCTGCAGGTCTTTGCCGCCGACCTTGTTGATCTGCTTGAAGTCGTCGGTGTACTCGGTCTGGTCCTCGCCCTTGTAGGTGAACGAGCCGGTGGCCAGAGATTTGTACAACACGCCGTCGCCGAGTCCCTCCGCATAGCCCTCGTCCAGGTACTCCACCACCAGGCGCGGGGTGGAGGATCGGCCGTTGACGGTGAAGGAGCTGTAGGCCGAGCGCTGGGTCGGCTCGCCGGAGGCGCCGACCAGCGCAATGCCGAGCGCTTCGTTCAGCATCGTCGTCGAGCCCATCGCGGCCGGTCGTACGGCGACCTGACTGTGCCCCTGGTAGCGGCGGCCCTCCACGAACTCGTCGAAGCTGATCAGCCATGGCAGGTTCTCCGGCTCCTCGGCCTTCAGGGAGGAGCCGAACATGCCGCCTCCGGGCGGCCCGCCCCCACCCTGCGGCTGCCCGTTGCCGGGCGGCTGAAAGCCTTCGGGGGGTTGAAAGCCTTCGGGGGGTTGAAAGCCTTCGGGCATCCCCTCCGGTCGCCCGCCTCCACCGGGTACGGCCCGCCGCTTGGACTGCCCCTTCCAGGTCAGTTGTCCCAGCGTGGAGTTGCCCTTGAGGCGGACGCCGACGCTCGGGACGCGGGTGCCGTCGATGGTCAGATCGGCTTCGACGTACTTCTTCTCGCCGTCCTTGAAGTACTCGCTCAGCATGTCCTCGTAGGCCTCGTCGGTGAAGGTGAGCTTCACCTCGTGCGCGGCGGAGGCGTCGAACAGGTCTTTGGTGCCGGTCAGGTTCGTGGTGACGGTCTTGGCCTCGGCGGACTGGGCGGTGGTGACGTACGGGCGGATCGTGCCGCTGCCGAACACGCCCCAGCAGGCGGCCAGGAACGCCGCGCACAGCGCGACCAGCTTCCAGTTCTGCCGGAGTTTGACGGGGACGCGGTGCTTGAGCTGCTTGGACTGTGCCATGTGCCGGGCCTACAGGTCGGTCTGGTCGTATCCGGTCAGGACGGTGACCGACTGGCCGTGGTTGCGCTCGCGCAGGGCGGTGATCAGGTCGCCCGGCTCGCTCCCCTTCTTGATCTTGACCGTGTACATGAGCTCGGTGAGCGCCCCCGCCCTGATCGACTCCATGCTGACCAGCTCGAACTCGTCGGTGTGCCGGACGAGCACGTCCTGGATCGAGGCCGTGAAGTCCTCGTCCGAGGGGACCTGGACCTTGACGACCTGGCGTCGCACGTTGAGCTGGAACCAGTTGAACCGGTGCATGACCATGATGATCAGCGAGATGGCGACGGCGGCGACGATGCCCAGCAGGTAGAAGCGGGTGCCGACGGCCATGCCGACGCCCATCACCAGGAAGATGAACCCGACGTCGCGGGTCTCTTTGATGGCGTTGCGGAACCGCACCACCGACAGGGCGCCGACCAGGGCGAAGGCGCGGGCGATGTTGGAGCCGACGACCAGCATGATCAGCGAGATCAGCATGCCCAGGATGACCAGCGTCTGGACGTAGGACTGGCTGTAGGAGACGTTGCGGTGCGTGGCCCGGTACACCCAGCCGATCATGGCGCTGAGCACGAACGACAGGGCCATCGCGATCGCGATGTCGGCCACGCTGAACGTGCCGGACAGGTCCTGGAAGGAGAAGTCCATGGGGGTCATGCCTCCGAGAGAACGGTAGACCGGTCGGGGCCGGGCTCGAGGTCGTGGTCGGGAACGTGGAAGATCGAGCGCGGCGCCAGCCCGTGGGCCTCGACGCTCTGGCAGTACTTGGAGACCCGCACCACTTGCAGGTTCCGCTTGGCGGTCAGGTCGGTCAGCCAGTACGGCACCCGCTCGTTGGCCTTGACCTCCACGATCGACTTGCCGGCCGGGACGATGAGCCGGTTCTCGGCGTCGGCGCCGAGGTGGAAGTCCCGGTCACGGCCGCGGATGCGCTGGTCGAACGTCACCCGCAGGCCCACGTCGGCGTCGCGGCCGAGGTAGGCGTGCCGCTGGTAGCCGGTCATGGCGACGGGCCGCAGGTCCAGGCGGAGCACCAGGTCGAGCACCTCTTCCAGGAAGGCGCGCTGGGAAGGGTCGTGCTCGACCATCTGCCGTCCGTCGCACAGGCGCAGCGCGTCGGCGTACGGGAGGGACACCCGCCGCTTCTGGGTGACCCGGTTGACCCGCTGCTTGATCTCGACGAACACCGGCGTGGTGCCGTCCACGGAGAAGCGGTCGCCGTAGTGGCGCACCCGCAGCTTCCTGCGGAACTTCAGCCCCTCGATCTTCTCCCAGTAGAAGCGCAGCTGCCGGGTGTCGTAGTAGACGCTCCAGATGCCGTAGCCCGCGTCTCCGCTGTGATGGTCGCGATCGAGCCGCTGCTCGATCTCCTCCCGCAGCGCGACCGCCTCCGACGTGTCCACGAGGTACTTGATCTCGTAGCGGTTGAAGGCGTGCAGCTTGCTGGGGGCCCGCAGCCGGTGGCCCTGGTCGCCGCCCACCTCGGACGGCGGCTGATCGGCGCTCTTGGCTGCGGAGACGGCTGGTTTGCGGAACCTTTTCAGCAAAGTCCCTCCTTTCGTCAGCACACATCTGACAGCACGAAGCTGGGAATAATGTGTGAACCGTGCCTGACGAGAAGGTGAACGGCCGGAGCTGTTCAGTCCTCGCGATGCTGCTCAAGTGGCAGCAGTACGCGGAAGGTGGTACCGCGGCCCGGGACGCTGGTCACCTCGATCCGGCCGTCGTGCGCCTGCACGAGCGCCGCGGCGATGGCCAGGCCCAGCCCCGTTCCGCCGCTGTCGCGGGAGCGGCCGGGGTCGGCCCGGTAGAAGCGGTCGAACACGTGTGGCAGATGGCCGGCCTCGATGCCCTGCCCTTCGTCGCGCACCTCGACCAGCGCGGCCCTGGTGTGCGCGGCGGGCCCGCCGCCGGCGTGCACGACCCCGGGAGAGGGGACCCCGGCGACGGCGCGGGGGGCGACCTCGACCCGGATCTCCGCGTCCGGAGCAGTGTGCCGCATGGCGTTGCCGACCAGGTTGGCGATGACCTGGTGCAGCCGGTGTTCGTCGCCCAGCACGAACACCGGCTCCTCGGAGACGACCAGCCGGATCGGCCGCTCGCGGTCGCGGGCCTGGGCGGCGTGGACGACGTCCCCGGCCAGCACGTGCAGGTCCACGACGGTGGGTTCCAGGGTGGGCTCCTGGTCCAGCCGGGCCAGCAGCAGCATGTCCTCCACCAGGACGCCCATGCGTTCGGCCTCGGCCTCGATCCTGCGCAGCAGCCGCTCGGCCACCGCGTCCCGGGCGCCCTGGCCATGGTGGTAGAGCTCGGCGAAGCCGCGGATCGAGGTCAGCGGCGTGCGCAGTTCATGGGAGGCGTCGGCGACGAAATGGCGTAGCCGCTGTTCCGACTGCTGGCGGGCGCGCAGGGCGGTGGACAGTCGTTCCAGCATCGTGTTGAGCGTCTGGCCGAGCCGCCCGATCTCGGTACGCGGATCGGTGTCGGCGACCCTTCGGTCGAGGTCGCCGGCGGAGATCGCCCGCGCCGTGCGTTCGACGCGGGTGAGCGGGCGCAGGCCCAGCCGTACGACCGCCCAGGCCACGGCGCCCAGCAGCACGAGCACCAGCGTTCCCGCGGCGGCCTCGATGACCAGCAACTGCTGCACGGTGGCGCGGTTGGCCTCCAGCGACATCGACAGGGCGATGCGCTCGCCGTTCGGCAGTTCCCTGAGCAGGACGCGCCAGTCCTCCCGCCCGCTCCGGTCCTGCACGGTGAACGGCCGGTACGGCACGGACGAGATCGCCTCGGCCGGGACCTGCGGGCCGCCCGTCGCGTCCGTGGGAATCACGCGGGCCAATCGCCCCGAGGGGTCGTAGACGGCGATCCGGAACTGGGTCGGCAACTGGACGCTCCCGGGCGGCGGCGGAGGTCCGATCGGCGGCCGGCGGGCGGAGGTGGTCGCGGAGAACTCGGCGAGCTGCGCGTCCACGCGCGAGAGCAGCGACTGCTCCAGCATCACGGTGCCGGCGATCGCGAAGACGGCCAGCCCCGCCGCCGACAAGCCGAGCAGGGCGACCAGCAGGCGCAGCCGCAGCGGCCACGGACGGCGTGCCACCCTCACGACGTGCTCTGCAATCGGTAGCCCACGCCGCGCAGGGTGTGGATCAGCGGCGGCCCCTCGGCGTCGATCTTCCGCCGCAGGTAGCTGATGTAGGACTCGACGATCCTGCTCTCCCCGCCGAAGTCGAAGTCCCAGACGCGGTCGAGGATCTGCGCCTTGCTGACCACCCGCTCGGCGTTGATCATCAGGTATCGCAGCAGGCTGAACTCGGTCGGTGACAGGTGAATGGGCCGTCCGGCCCGCCGCACCGTGTGGGCCTCCGCATCGAGCTCCAGATCCGCGTACCGGAGCACGCCGTCGTCGACCTGTTCGTCCGCCGGACGCATCCTGCGCATGATGGCCCGCAGCCGCAGCACCACCTCCTCCAGGCTGAAGGGCTTGGTCACGTAGTCGTCGCCGCCGGCGGTCAGCCCCGCGATCCGGTCGGGCACCGCGTCCCTGGCGGTCAGGAAGAGCACCAGAGGGCTGTCACCGGCCTCGCGGATCCTGCGCGCGACCGCGAACCCGTCCATGCCGGGCATCATCACGTCCAGCACGATGATGTCCGGCCGCTCCCGGGCCACCTCCCGCAACGCCTGACGGCCGTCCGCGGCCGTCCGCACGGCGAAGCCGTTCAGCTCCAGAGCCTCCGACAGCAGCTCGCGGATGTTCGGCTCGTCGTCGACCACCAGCACTTTCGCGGCGAGTTGTTCGTTCACCACATCGTTCTACCTGCACATGGTGAGAAAAGCGTGTGAGCTGCGCCCGCGGCGACCCGGGGCCGAGGCCGCCCTCCTGCCTGCATGGGCAGGTGGGACGTCCGGCTCACGTGCCACATCGGTACAGCGTCTGTGCGCCGCCGAACGGTGACCGGGCCGAGGTGCCGCTCGGCGTGGTGCCGCCGTACTCGGCGGCGGGCACCGCCGTGCAGGTGCCGCTGATCCAGGCGGTACGGGCTTGGGCGGCCCCTCGCCCACCTGGCATCAGCGGCTCCGGGCCGGAGCCGCTCAGGACGTAGCGCAGCTCGCCCGCCCTGACCCAGCGGTCGAGTCGCGCGGCGCTCGGCGCGGGATCGGCCCCCATGAAGCCACCCATGCCGATCACCGTCTCATCGCTGCTCATGATGTACGCGGCGGCACCCATGGCGGGGGTGTTGATCGCGAGCTTGATGCGGGCCCCGCCGGAGTGGGCGACGGCGTAGTCGAGGATCCTGCGTTGCCCGGCGGTGAGTTCGGCGCCCCCCCATCGGGCCGCCCGCTACGGGAGGTGGGCCGGGTGGCCCGTCGCCGGAGCCGTCCCGCCTGCCCGCGGGGGGCATCCGGCCGCCGAACCCGCTCGACGGGCCTGCGGCGGGGTTGACGCCGGTGGCGTCCGGCGGGCCGAAGGCGTGGGCGAGTGACCACGTCCCTGGTGCCAGCAACGCGGGGACGAGCACTGCCACCGCCACGACCGACCTCGTACGGGCGGTGCGCGTTCCGGCGAGAAGGAGGGCGATCGCCGTGATGGCGGCGGCGAGCACCGCGTAGCGCAGCCAGCCGTGCCATGACGTGTCGCGCGAGATCAGCGCCCAGGCCCAGGCCGCGCTGACCACCACCGCCCCGGCAGCGGCCACGCGGCCTCGGCGGTGGCGGGACAGCTCCACCGTTCCCGCGCCGACCAGCGCGCCGATGGCGGGCGCCAGCATCGTGGTGTAGTAGGAGTGAAAGATGCCGGAGGCGAAGCTGAAGACGACGGCGTTGACCAGCAGCCAGCCGCCCCACAGCAGCCACCCGCCGCGCACGGCCGGCACGACGGCAACCCTCCGGCGCATGGCCGACGCGGCGAACAGGGCGGCGGCCACCACGATCAGCAGCGCGAGCGGCAGCAGCCAGCTGATCTGCCCGCCCACGACCTCGTTGAACATGCGCAACGGCCCGGCCTGACCGCCGAACCCGCCGCCGCCCGGCATCGGTGGCAGGCCGCCCGGCCCGCCACCGCCGACGATCCGGCCGAGACCGCGCCGCGGCGACGTCAACTCCGTATGGTCGCTCGCGTAAGTGTCCGGTCTTCTCCCGGCCGCTCAGGGGCGACGGGGTGGATCTCGGGGGAGCCGGGCAAGTCGGTGGGCTTCTCGCGGTGGTGGCGGCAGCAACGGCGGTCCTGCGGCGCTCGTAGGCTACGTGGGTGCAAACGTGGGCAAAGTGGACCGTCCTTCTGGTGCTGGCCGGGTTAGCAGGTGTCTACGCGATAGCCGGGTCACCCCTGGCCCTGGCGGTACTCGGCTTACAGGTGCTCTTCATCCGGCGCCGATCCTGGTGGTTGATCGCGCTGCAGGCCGCCGCCGCCTACGGTTCCGTGTTCGTGTTCGACACTTCGGTCGGCATCCTCGGCTTCGTCGCCGGCTCGCTGCTGCTGACCAGGTCCTGGCCGCTCGCCCTCGTGGTGACGGGCAGCGCGCTGCTGCTGGGACCGGCCGACCCGGTGATCAGCATGGTCCTGATCGCCCTGATCGTCTACGGCCTGGCCACGATGCTGGACCGGATCCAGGAAGTGACCGCCGCTCGTCTGTCGCTGGCGATGACCGCGGCGGCCGAGGAACAACTCCGCATCGCGGCGGAACTCAACAAGAGCCTCGGCGCCGCGCTCGACACGATCGCGGCCAGCGCCCGGAAGGGCACGCCTGACGTCGAATCGGCCCGGCACTCGCTGAGCGAGGCCAGAGCCGCCGCCGTCGGCTACCGCGCGATGTCGCTGGCCCCCGAACTCACCACCGCCAAGGGCATGCTGATCGCCGCGGGAATCGCCACCGACGTACGGATACGGCACACGGAACCGCTCGGCCCGGCCGGCGCGCTGCTGGCCACCGTCCTGCGCGAGGCCGTGACCGAGATCGTCCGGCGCCGCGCCGCCTCCCGCTGCGTGATCGAGTCCGCCACAGAAGACGGCACCGTACGGCTGAGCATCGCCCACGACGGCACCCCCAGCGCCACGGACGAATTCCTGGCCGATCTCCCCGCCCAGGTCGCGGCGGCCGGTGGCACGCTCACCACCGGCGTCGACGACAACGCCCAGGTCCTCGTGGAGGTGGCGCTGCCCGGCACCACGCTGCCGGACCCGCCCGCTCTGTCCAGCAAGCTGTCGACGGCGGTGCTCGCGGCGGTGCTGGTCGGGTTCTCGGCCAAGGCGTTGCTGCTGGCCGGCTCGTGGTGGCCCCTTCCTCTGCTGGTCGTCATCATTGTCATCCACCTGCGCTCGATCGAGGGCAGGCATCCGATCGCACTGATCGTCATGGGCGTGCTGACGCTAGCCCCGATTCCGGTGTTCGAGCAGGCCTGGCTGGTGACGACCGGGTTCCTGACCGGGCCGCTGCTGCTGGCCCTGCGGCTGAGAGCGGCGGTGCCGCTGGTGGCCGCCGTCATGGCGGTGGTGGGGGTCACCGGGCTGGTGATCGGCCTGCCGTACCCGCTGGTGGTGAACTACACGGTCAGTACGCTCGTGACGGGGCTGGTCATCTACGGGCTGTTCACGCTGGCGCGGCTGGACCGGGAGCTGAGCGCGGCCAGAGACGGGCTGGCCAGGTCGGTGGTGGTGGAGGAGCGGCTGCGGGCCGCGCGTGACCTGCACGACCTGCTCGGGCACACGCTGGCGGCGATCCTGCTCAAGAGCGAGCTGGCCAGGCGACTGGAACCCGAACGCGCCCGCGCCGAACTGGACGACGTGCTGGCCATGACCGAGCAGGCCATGAGCGACCTGCGAACCGTCTCCGGCGAGCGGGGGAGGTTGTCGCTGGCGGGCGAGGCGGACTCGGCGCGTTCGGTGCTGGCGGCCGCGGGTATCGAGGTCACGCTGGAACTCGGTCACGGCATGCTCGGTACCGAGGTGGAGACCACGCTCGGCGCCGTGCTGCGCGAGGCGGTCACCAACGTGCTGCGGCACAGCTCCGCCCGCCACTGCGCGATCAGCACGAACGCGCACGACGGCGAAGTACGAATGGCCGTACGCAACGACGGCGCGCAGGCCAAGCCGATCCGCCGCGGCTCGGCCGGGATGGGCAACCTGACCACGCGCCTGGCCGAGCTGGACGGGCGGCTGGACCTGGCCCGGGACGGCGAATGGTTCGAGCTGGCCGCGACGGTGCCGACGCGATCCTGGGTCCCCGCCTAGATCGAGCCCGCCTCGATGGCAAGGCGAGCGACATCGGCGCCGAGGAACCCTTCGGCAGCGATCCGCGCGCACCACACGGCCGGGCCGAGCACCTTCAGCAGTCCCCGGGGTGACGGCCACGATTGGTGCGTTGGCCGAGTTCATCGATATGGTGCCTGGTCACGACCGCACCCCGTTCGATCAACGGGCCGGTCAGGGCTCTTCCGCGGTCGGTGGCACCTCCACGGCTGCCTGGCTGATCTCTGCCTGCCCAGGGCCTCGGATGCGGGGGCGATCCTCACGGCGGGGCAGCCGGGCCCCGGCCGACGGGTCAGGAGGAACGAGTGGCACAGATCATCACCGAGGTCTCACGGACGTTCAACGAGTTTCTGCTCTTGCCGAACCGGACTCGCACCGACTGCTCGGCTGCGACGGTTGACCTGCGCACGCCCTTGGCGCGGCACATCGCGGGCGAGGAGTCGGCGATCGAGCTGCAGTCCCCGTTCACGTCCGCGATCATGCAGGCCGTCGGCACACCTGATCTCGCGATCGCGCTCGCGCGCGACGGTGGTCTCAGCTTCCTGCACCACAACCAGCCCATCGCGGACCAGGCCGCGGCGGTCCGCAAGGTGAAGAACTTCAAGGCCGGGTTCGTCACCAGCGACACCAACGTACGCCCCGACGACAGCCTGAGCGTCCTGGTCGACGTCATGCGCCACACCGGGCACAGCACCGCAGCGGTCACCCACGACGGGACCGCCACCGGCCGGCTGCTCGGCCTGGTGACCTCCCGTGACTTCCATCCCCAGCGTCATGATCTGGACGGACCGGTCAGCGGCCGGATGACCGCCATCGCCGACCTGGCCCATGCCGGGCCCGACATCACGCTGTCGGAGGCCAACGCGCGGCTGTGGGACGAACGGCTGGACTGCCTCCCGGTGCTGGACGCCGAGGGTCACCTGCAGCATCTGGTGTTCCGTTCCGACTACGCGGACAACAAGCGCTTCCCGAACCAGCTCGTGGACGCCGCCAAGCGGCTGCGCGTGGGCGCGGGCATCAACACCCACGACTATCAGGAGCGCGTCCCGGCCCTGCTGGAGGCGGGCGTGGACGCGTTGTGCCTCGACTCCTCCGACGGCTACAGCGACTGGCAGGCGCAGGCTCTGTCCTGGGTGAAGAAGCACTATCCGGAGGTCCCGGTCGGCGGCGGCAACGTGGTCGACGGCGAGGCGTTCACCTTTCTCGCCGAGGCGGGAGCGGACTTCGTCAAGATCGGGGTGGGTGGCGGCTCCATCTGCATCACCCGTGACCAGAAGGGCATCGGCCGCGGCCAGGCCAGCGCCGTGCTGGACGTCGCCGCGGCCCGGGACGCCTTCCGCGAACGCACCGGCGAGTACGTGCCGATCTGCTCCGACGGCGGGCTGGTGCACGACTACCACGTCGCCCTGGCACTGGCGATGGGGGCCGACTTCGTCATGATGGGGCGTTACTTCGCACGCTTCGACCAGGCGGCCGGCGCGAAGTTGCCCACCCGTGACGGCTTCGTCAAGGAGTACTGGGGCGAGGGCTCGAACCGGGCCCGCAACTGGCAGCGCTACGGCCAGGGAGGCCAGGGGCTGGTCTTCGAGGAAGGCGTGGACGGGTACGTCCCCTACGCCGGTGACCTCAGCGAAGGGCTCGCCCTTACCGTCGCCAAACTCAGGACCGCGATGGTCTCCTGCGGCTCCACCACCCTGGCGGAGTTCCGGTCCACGGCCAGGTTGACCCTCGTGTCGGACCAGAGCTTCCAGGAGAGCCACGCCAACGTCACCCTGCGGGACACGCCGGTGACGGTCTCCTGACAAGCCGTTGAGTCCGACGCGAAGACCACCGGCCGGAGGGGCCTGGAGGCAGCGGGGGCACTTGGTTCGGCGCGGTGCCGGTTGCGGAGGCGTTCGCAACCGGCCGCCTGTCACCTCTGCCCTGGGGCCGCCCTCGCACGATCGTTCTCGTGCGAAGGTCAGCGCTCAAGGGCCGGGTGGCCTACACCGTGAAGGGCTCATCAAGCTCAACACCCTGCTCGCCGACCGCCCGCACCTCAGCATCAACAGCAGGGGCAGCGCCAGGATGAGCATGAGACATCCCCCCGTCGACGGGGTTCCGCGGGCCTGTTCATTCAGCTTCGCCATCATGTGCTGCTGTGCCGGGCAGCCCGGAGTCACGACGTCCTCGTAGCTGAAGACGCGACAGGGCAGCCCTGTCATGAACTCGGGGTCGTACGGTCGTTGGCACATGGAGCAGATGGGGTCGCTCATCGTCCCTCCGGATGTCGCGAGGGTCAGCCTGCGTAGCGCGCCACGCCATGGCGAGCCCGCTGCAGTGCTGATCGCCTCTGATTTCCATCCTCGGGATGTTACGTTTCGCAACTCGTCCCGGTAACCCTTTTCCGAAACACCTGTCATGGAACGAATTCCAGGACAGATCGTTTCCGATTCGAAGAGTGCGGATCGCAGGATCGTCAACAAGCTCCACCATCGCGCATAGCGGCGGAGTCGCTGACATCCAGCGGTAATGCCCACTCTCGTGGCAGTTGGCACAACCGGCCGCCTCCTGCCAGAGTCCGAAGATCCCCGGCGCAGGAGCCTATCGGGCCATATCCGCCCGATCTTCCGCGAGTACTACGGCGCCCCCCTTCGCGCGGGCGGAGGTCTCCTCACCGAGGCGGACGTAGCGGCCGAGGCGTGCTCCAGCACTCGCCGCCCCAGTACATGTTCCTGATCTGGGCGGACGCGAAGTGCACGTGGTCGCGACCGGGGCCGTAGTTTCCGTTGTTGACGATGACGAAGAACCGCTTCCCGTCCGGAATCGGCCCAGGAATTCCGCCCTGAGTGGGAACACGCAGGTCAACGGCACTATCGATCAGACTTTGATCTGACTGTGATCTTGACGGGCGAAAATTGGATCATGAGCAAGGGGACCTTGCGGATCGTCTTCACCGGTGAGGACCTGGCCCGCGTGCGCATCGCCGGCCGGGCGGACATGATGTGGGAAATGGCGCTGAGCCTGCACATACTGCAGCGGCCGGGCGGGGTGCGCGCGCTGTCCGGCTGGCGGCGGCAGGCCCGCGCCGACCTGGCCGAGGCCGGGTTGCTCAAACCGGTACGGGAGCAGCTGGTGCAGCTGGTGCCGCTCGGGGCGTACTTCCCCGACTTCCTGACCCCGTACGAATCGATGAACGGGTTCCGGCAGGGCTTGGACGTCCTGACAGACACACCGTCGGCGCGGGTGCGGCACGAGGTCGACCAGTTGCGCCGGCACGCGCCGGTGCCCGCGACGCTGGACGACCTGGCCCGCGGCAACCGCCGGTCCATCCGCGGCCTGGCCCGGTTGAGCGAGCGGTACTGCCAGGTCGCCTTCGGCTCCCGCCGTACCGACATGGAGGACACCCTGGGACGTGAGCGCGCCAGACTGACCCGCCTGCTCACCGACCAGGGCGTGGAGGCGATGCTCGCGAGCCTCGGGCCGTCGATGCGGTGGCGGCCCCCAGTGCTGGAGGCCGACTACGCCCCCGGCCGGTACGAGATCCACCTGCAAGGACGCGGCCTGACGCTCATCCCCTCCTACTTCGGGCGGTTCACGCCGGTCGCGATGGCCGATGTCAGCCTGCCGCCCGTCCTGGTGTTCCCGATCCCGCACGAGACACCCGACCCCGATCCCGACGACGCGCTGCCCGACCTGCTCGGCGCCACCCGGGCCCGCGTCCTGCGCTGCATCGCCGCCACCACCGGCTGCACCACCAGCGAACTCGCCCGCAGGACCGGCGCCTCGCTGTCATCGGCCAGCGCGCACGCCCAGGTGCTCCAGCGGGCCGGGCTCGTCACCAGCACCCGGCACGCCAACATGGTCATCCATCAGATCACCCGACTGGGCGTCGGCCTGCTTCACCGGCGGCAGTGACCCGCATCCACGTCGAGTGACGGCTCGCCTGCCCGACGTACCAAGGTCTGCCGGTCATGGTGTCAGCTGGATGCCAGGGCCACTGTGGGAGGCAGGTGGGAGGCCCTGATCGCCGGGTAGATCCCGGCGATCGCGCCGACGGCCAGCGTGGCGGCGAAGGCGCCGGCCAGCACCCACGCGGGCACCGTGGGTGGCCAGCCCTGCCACAGCGCGTACCCGGTGGTCACCAGTCCGCCGAGCGCGAGCCCTGCCACTCCGCCGAGCGCCGACAGCAGCAGCGACTCTGTCAGGAACTGGATTCTGATCTGCCCGCGTGTGGCGCCCAGCGCGCGACGTAGCCCGATCTCTTTGCGGCGCTCCAGCACCGAGATCACCATCGTGTTGGCCACGCCCACGCCGCCGACGAGCAGTGCGACTGCGCCGAGTCCGAGCAGGAGGTTGGTGAAGGTGCCCGCAGCGGCCGCGCGGGCGACCAGCGCGTCCGACGGGCGGGAGACCGCGATCTCGTACGGTCGCTCCGGGCTGACCGTCCGCGCGAGCATGCCTGCGACCTGCTCCACCGATTCCTCGCTCGACCGCTCGTACACGGTGGTGGGGTGACCGTCGAATCCGAGCCGCTCCTGCGCGACCGGGAATCCGATCAGCGCGGCACGGTCGATCTCCGGGGCGAGCGGCATCGAGGCGAGGATCCCGGTCACGGCGAACCACCGGTCGCCCACCCACACCTGCACTCCGGTACGGCCGACGCCGAGCCGCTGGGCGGCGACCGAGCCGAGGACGACGGCGGGCTGACGGGCGATCGCCTCGTCGAACCAGCGTCCGGCGCCCATGTGTCCATCGAGTGTGCTCAGCAGGTCCAGGGAGGTGGCCTGGACGGTCAGCCCGCCGGTGTCCTCCTTGGGGATACGGTCGGTCCTGCGGACGCTCGCGTCCACGGTGCCGGTGACACTGGCGTCGGTGACGCCGGAGATCCTGCGGACCATGAGCGCGGCGTCCGGATGCAGCTTGACCGGGTCGCCCATGAGCGCCTTGCCGGGTTCCACCCGCAGCAGGTTGGTGCCGAGCTGATCGAGCTGACGCAACAGCTGCTCCTGGCCGGACGCCGAGATGCCGATCACCGAGATCATCGTCGCGATGCCGATGGCGATGCCGAGCGCGGACATCACCACGCGCGATGTTCTGGCCCGCAGGCCCGCGGCGCCGACCCTGGCCACGTCGCGTGGCCGCAGGCGGGCGGGTGCGAGCGAGGTCATGCGTCCTCCCCGATGCTGCCGTCCTGGATGCGGACCCGTCTCGGGCACCACTGAGCGATGTCCATGTCGTGAGTGATCATGACGATGGTGGTGCCCGCAGTGTGCAGCTCGCGCAGGATGGCGAGCACCTGCCGGCCCGAGGCGGAGTCGAGGTTGCCGGTGGGTTCGTCGGCGAGCAGCAGCGGCGGGTCGCCGACGACGGCTCGGGCGATGGCCACGCGCTGCTGTTCGCCGCCGGACAGCTGGTGCGGACGGTGGTCCAGCCGGTGAGCGAGGCCGACGCGTTCCAGCGCCGCCCGGGCGCGTTCGCGGCGTTCGGCCAGTGGACGTCCCGCGTAGAGGAGGCCGTCAGCGACGTTGTCGAGGATCGGGATCCCAGCGGCCAGGTGAAACTGCTGAAAAACGAAGCCCAGGTGCAGCGCGCGCAGGGCGGACAGCTGACGATCGGTCAGCGTGCTGACGTCGTGCCCGGCGACGCGGACGGTGCCGGATGTGGGGCGATCCAGGGTGCCCAGGAGGTTGAGCAGCGTCGACTTGCCCGATCCGGACGGGCCGATGATGGCCAGCAACTCTCCCTCGGCGACCTTCAGGTTCACGCCACGCAGCGCTTCGACAGTGTCGTTGTGGCGTTTCCTGACGTTCTCGACCTCAATGATCATGTGGCCGGCACCCCGACCTTCATGCCCGGTTCCAGCCCAGGGCCGAAGATCTCGACACGCCCTCCGCCGTACGCACCGGTCTTGACCGGGACCACGCGGCCACCGATCTCCACTCCATAACCGCCGTCGGCGGTGGCCAGCAGCGCCTCGACGGGGACGCTCAGGACGTTGCGCCTGCTGATGCTCTCCAGCAGCACGGTGACGGGCGTCTGGTCAGCGAGCCCACTCTTGATCCTGGCGAGCCGGACGCCGACGTCGATGGTGGCGTCGCCCTCGCGCGACGTGGCCACCGCACCGACCGTGACCAACTTCCCGGCGACCGTGCCGCCGCCGGGCAGCTCCACCTTCACCATGGCGCCCTTCCTGGCCAGCGCAAGGTCGGCGACGTCGAGGTCGAGGTGGACGAGGCGATCGGTGCCGGTCACCGTGAACACCTGGCGGCCGGGTGAGACGCTGTCGCCGACTGCCACGTCCGCCTTCGCGATTCTGATCTTCGATGGCAGGAACACGACCTGCTCGGCGTCCACGACTCCGGTCTGCGGGAGGCCGGCGCGCTTCTGCCATGCCCGTACGGCACGAGCGGTGGCCCACGAGAACCGGTCGTCGATGGTGACGTCCTTGCCGTGGCCGAGCGCTTTCAGCGCCTTCTCCAGCTGGCGGACGTCGGGCCCGTCCTTGACGCCCTGGCGGAGCGGCCGGTAGAGCGGCAGCTTGCCGTACATCAGCACGACGGGCTTGCGGTCCACGCGATAGAGCGCCTGACCCTGACGCAGGACCCGGCCAGGGGCGGCCACCGCCGTGATCGTCCCGGCGATGTGACCGCGCACGGCCTGCTCTCCGGTGAAGGTGATCTTGCCGGAGAGCGAGGTCGTGTCGGTCAGGCCACCCCGGACGATGTCCGCCGTGGCCTGTGGTGGCGGCGAAGCGGCGGCCGTGTCGCTCTTGCCGCCCATGGACAGGGCGGCGGCGGTTCCCGTCACCACAACCGCGGTGGCGGCCAGGCCGACGAGCATGCGCTTCATCTCTGTTCCTTTCATCGAGGCAGCAGGTGACGGCACTCGTTCTGCGCCTTCTCGAAGGCCGCGCGGTCCTTGTCGTTGACGTTGACCTGGTAGTTGCCGGTCTTGGGGTCGGGGTCGTGAACCTGCATGCCGCGCTCTCGCATGCACTTGGCGAACTTGGTCACGGCGTCGATGTAGGCGGCGTCGACCTTCTTGGCCAGCCCCCCGGCCTCCCGCCACTTGGCGCAGGTCTGCTGGGCCTTGTCGAAAGCGGCGAGGTCCTTGATGGTGTAGCCCTCATCGCCGACGGTGTCCGGAAAGTCGTCGACGCCGTTGTCGCGTACGCACTGGGCGAACTTCACCTCGGCATCGGAGGCGTAGAGCGACTGCTGGGCCTGGGGTGAGGCCTGCGTGCCGCCTCCGGAACACGCGGTGGCCAAGGCGAGCAGGAGCAGGGCGGTGAGCTTCTTCATGGATCCCCTCGATCCGGCTGACGGTGAATGCGAGTTGAGTAGATCCAGATCGCCCTAACATCGCAGTTACACAATCGTGTTATGTCGGGGTTATGCCGCATTCGGCAGGTTTGGCAGCTCCAGATGAAAGAGGGACTCTCTTGCGCGTGTTGATCGTCGAGGACGAGGAGATGCTCGCGGATTCGATCGCCGAAGGGCTGCGTGCCGAGGCGATGGCCGTGGATGTCGCCTATGACGGGGAGAGCGCGCTCGAACGGCTCGGCGTCCACGACTATGACGTGCTCGTCCTGGACCGCGACCTGCCTGGCGTGCACGGTGACGACGTCGCCAGGACAGTGGTCGGATCGGAATGCGCTGTGCGCGTTCTCATGCTCACTGCCGCCGCGGACGTACCGTCCAGGGTCTCGGGGCTGTCGCTGGGCGCCGACGACTACCTCATCAAGCCGTTCGCCTTCGATGAGCTGCTGGCCCGCATCCACGCACTGGGCCGCCGCGCCTCGCGCGCCGCCCCGCCGCAGCTGGAACGCTCGGGGATCCGGCTCGACCAGGCCCGCCGCGAGGTCTACCGCGACGGGCGCCACGTCGCGATGGCCCGCAAGGAGTTCGCCGTGCTCGCCGAGCTGCTGAAGGCAGGTGGCACCGTCGTATCCGCAGAGGAACTGCTGGAGAAGGCCTGGGACGAGAACGCCGACCCCTTCACCAACACCGTGCGGGTGACGATGATGCGCCTGCGCCGCAAGCTGGGCGAGCCTCAGGTCATCGAGACCGTCCAGGGAGTGGGGTACCGGATCCCGTGAAGCTGTCCGTCCGCCTGCGGCTCACGCTGCTGTACAGCGGAATCTTCTTCATCGCAGGCCTGCTGGTGCTGGGCGTCAGCTTCCTGATCGTCCGGGGAATCCTGGACGACACCCGCCTCAGGCTGCAGGCCGCCCCCGAGTTCCTGCCCAGCCACGCCGTCCTGGAACCGAGCGGAAAGGTGGTGCTGGTCAAGGTCTCCAAGCGGGACGTGCTCAACGCCCAGCAGAACTACGAGCAGGCGACGATGACCCGCTTCCTCCTCCAGGCCGGGCTGGTCGTCGTCCTGCTGGGGGCACTCGCCACGATTGCGGGCTGGGTGGTGAGCGGGCGCGTCCTCAAGCCCCTCTACCAGGTCACCGACACCGCGCGGCGGGTCGCCCACGGCCACAACCTCGCCGAGCGCATCGCCTACGCCGGCTCCAACCATGACGTGAAGGACCTGGCCGACACCTTCGATCTGATGCTCGCCCGCCTGGCGCACGCCTTCGACGTGCAGCAACGGTTCATCGCCAACGCCTCGCACGAGCTGCGCACCCCCCTGGCGATCAACCGGACGCTGGTGGACGTGGCTCTGCGCAGGCCCGACGCCACCCCTGACGCCCAGCGGCTCGGCGAATCACTGCTGGTCGTCAACACCCGGCACGAGCGTCTCATCGACGGCCTGCTCGCGCTGGCCGAGAGCGACAGGCCCGTCCTGGAACGCCATCAGCCCGTGGACCTGTCCGAGGTCGCCTCCCACGTTGTCGACCACGCCGGCGAGGAGGCCGACGCCAAGAGCATCGTCCTGCACCAGGCGCTGGCGCCCGCGCCGAGCAAGGGCGATCCCGTCCTGCTCGAACGGCTGGCGCAGAATCTCGTGGAGAACGCCATCAGGCACAACTTCCAGGGCGGCGAGGTCTGGGTGACGACCAGGCTGAGCGACGGCGAAGCGGAGCTGTCCGTGGCCAACAGCGGCCCGGTCGTGCCCGCCTACGACCTGGAAACGATCTTTGAGCCGTTCCGCCGCCTGCGAGCCGACCGGGTGCGCTCCGACCGCGGCACCGGGCTGGGCCTGTCCATCGTGCGTGCCACCGCCCGAGCCCATGGAGGCACGGTGGTGGCCGAACCACGCGAAGAAGGCGGGCTGACGGTGACCGTGCGCCTGAAACTTGCGCCGGCCCCGGTTCTCCGGGAAGACGACTTCGGAGACTGACACACGTCCCGCCAGGTAGCTTCACCATCGAAATACGATTCGCTCGGCCCATCCATACCTGGGAGCGGGTGCCTGTCTCGTTCGTGGTGGATCGGCATCGGCAGGGCTCAGTCGTGGAAGCGGCCCTCGCGCGTGTACGTGCAGGAAAGGTAGCCAGGGTCGGAGCCCCAGGTGTCGTCCTGGATGATCCTGCGGTAGCGGTTGACGATGCCCTTTTCGACGTGCTGCTCCTGCCCCGGGTACACCAGGGTGTCACTCTGCTCCGCCCACTTGCTGAGGAAGTTGTTGAAGTAGAAGAGCCGATGGTGGGCGGCGATCTGGGGCGGGTTGCCGGCCGAAAGACAATTGACGAGCCAGCTGTCGGCCTTCACGTACTTGCCGCCGTAGCTGGAGGAGTAGGAGTCCCTGGGCAGCATGCCGGGGTGGCCCACGTCACGCCAGTGGTACCAGGGGTAGTAGGTCTTGTTGCAGTTGACCGCGCCGGACATGGTCGGGACCGCGGGGGTGGCGAGGCCGTCGACCTCCACCGGTTCCTTGGTGACCGTCCGGCGCCGCAGCTCAGCCGGCAGGGGCTTGGTGCCATGGGCCTCCACCAGCCGCTGCGGGACCGCGACCGAGACCGGGGTGATCTTCAGGTAGGTCTCGAGAAAGCTGTCGCCACTGTCGCGGGCGAACAGGCCGGAGCGGCCGATGAAGGCGGTCTGGACGATGCCCACGTCGCCGGAGGGCCGGCTGTCGTTGAACTCCACGGTCAGCCCGTTGTCGTAGCGGAGCATCGCGAGCTTGACCTCGGTCTCCGCCTCTTCGGCGATCGGCGCCGCCCTCAGTTCTTCCGCTGTGGGCTCGCTCATGGCCTTCGTCGTGGCGGTGGCCGGGGCGTTGAGCAGGAGGACGCCGGCGCTCGCCGCGAGCAGGGCTGGGATGACTCTCACGATCTTCTCCTCGCTGTTCGGGACTGAGAACGACGGTAGGAACGGTCCTTTCAGTTGCCTTAAAGTTCAGCTCGGCAGATACTTCTCGCTGTGACGGCGACCGAGCCTCTGCTGCCACGAGAACAACTCACCGCCCTTTTCGATCAGGTCCCGCGACACCGGCTCACCGTGGTGACCGCGGGCCCGGGCGGCGGTAAAACCTCGGCCGTACGCGGCTGGACGCGGGCCCGGCCTGATCATCCGGTGGCGTGGCTGACCTGGGCTGACGACGCCACCCTGATCGAAGAGAGCTGCCAGGCCCTGGGCGCGCCGGCCGGATGGATCCGCACCGCCGGACTCGCCACCGAGCTGGCCGCCGCCGTCTCCCGGCCGATCATCCTCGTCATCGACGAGGTGGAGCGGATCGAGCCGGGCACCCCTGGGGCGCGCCTGCTCGAAGAGTTCTGTCACCACGGCGGCGACGACCTTCACCTGGTGTTGATCTCACGCTCCGCGGTGCCCTTCCCGATCCAACGCCTGCGCGGCCTGGGCCATGTCTTCCAGGTGTCGGCGGAACAGCTGGCCTTCACTCCCGCCGAGACTCGTTCACTCTCCTCGATCGTTCTGGGGTCGGACGACCTGGCGGAGGAGGTTCACGAGCTCACCAAGGGGTGGCCGGTCGCCGTACGGCTCACGCTGAGCTGGCTGAGCGGCCTGCCCTTGTCGGACCGTTCCAAGCGGATCGCTGCCACGCCGCTGTTCGACTATCTGGTCGAGGAGGTGGTGAAGGATGAGCACGAGGAATTCCTCCGCACGACCGCTCGGCTGCCGTGGTTCACTGACGAGCTGTGCCAGGCGATGGGGATCAGCGTCTCCCGCGAGGAGCTCCGCGCTCTGGCCGCTCAGCACATCCTGATCACGCCCTGCGATCAAGGTTATGTGGTGTCGACCTTGGCCCGGGAGTTCATGGGTGATGTCGGCCGGGTGCCGGTGGCGGCCCATTGGTATGAGTCGCATGGGTTTGTCCGGGAGGCGCTGGCGGTTTGTGACGAGCCCGGCCATCGGGTGGCGATGATCGAAAGGTGGCATGCATCGCTGCTTGCCGAGGGGCACGCGGCTGAGCTCGTACGGGCTTGCGTCGCCGTACCGGAGAAGTCGCGGACGTGTGCCGTGGATCTGGCCGAGGGGCAGGCCCGCCAGGTCCAGGGGGACTGGGCCGGTGCGCTGGAGTGCCTTCGCCATGTCGATGCCACTGACCCCGCGGTGGCTTGGCGGATGGGGATGATCTATTACCAGCGGGGGGACTACAAGGCGGCGTTGTCGACTTTTGAGCTGGCCGGCGGCTTCGACAGCTCGGCGTTTCCGTTGCCCTCCTCCGACCGGGCGATGTTGCTCGCCTGGTCCGCCAGCGCTCGCTGGTTGGTCGGCGAAAGCGTGGAGGCGACCCAGCTGGCCGAACAAGCCCTGGCGATGGCCACCCTCTGCCAGGACGAACGCGCTGCCGCCTGCGCCCACACCGCGCTGGCCATGGTCACCCACGACGCCGGCGACGGGGCCGGAAGCGAACGGCACAGCGCCCTCGCTCTCGCCGCCGCGGAGAGCTCAGGAGACCTGTTGTTGTCCGCCCGCGTCCTGGCCAACCGCGCCGCGAGCCGCGCGGAGGAGGCCCGCTACGAAGAGGCCATCGCCGACTCGGACCTCTCAGCACAGCGAGCGGACCTGGTCGGGGCCCCCGTCCAAACCGCGATCGCCCTGCACAACCGTGCCGAGGCACTCATGGGCCTGGGCAGACTAGACGAAGCTCTGGCCGACTTCCGACGGGCCCGCGACATCTTCAGCCGGGTGGGCAGCGACAAGCTCGGCCACCCACTGGCGGGGCTCGGCAAGGTCTATCTGGAGCGCGGAGAGCTGATGCATGCCCGAATCAGCTTCGAAAACTCTCTGAAGCATGCCGAACAACTCCAGAACGCCCATCTGACCCAGACAGCCCTGGCCGGACTGGCCCGTGTCCACGCGGTCGACGATCCGGCGCTGGCCGTACAACTGGCCGAACGCGCGGTCGCGGCAGGTGGCGGCTCCAGTCGGGTGGACGCGCTCCTGGCCGCCGGCTGGGTCTGGGCAGAGACCGGCGACCGGACCAAGGCCGGCGCGTACGCCCGATCCGCCCACGAGGCGGCCGTCAGCCGCCGCGACCGGGCCAAGATGGCGGAAGCCCTGGAACTGTCGGCCTTCACTGTGGCCGAATCCCCTGGCGAGCGAGCGGACCTGCTGGCGTCCGCAGCGGAGACCTGGGCACAGATCGGCAGCCCTGTGGACATCGCTCGTAACGCCTTCGCCCGGGCGCGGCTCAACGGCTCCGGCCTCGACGAGGCGGAGCAGGAGCTCCGCCGCGCCGGCATCCGCGGGCCGCACAGCTCCGGCGCCGGCCTGCTCCGCGCGACCACGCTCCTCGACCATGACGCTGTGCGGTTCTGCGTGCTGGGCGGAGTACGGCTCAGCCGCTGCGGCAGCGCTGTCGAATGGCAGTCCCGTAAGGCGCGCGACCTGCTGACCTGGCTGGCGTGCCAACGCGGCCGCACTGTCGCCCGGGAGGCGGCGATGGAGATCCTTTGGCCGGGCGAGGAGCCCGCGTCCTGCTCCAACCGGCTTTCGGTCGCTCTGTCCACTGTGCGCTCGGTCCTGGATCCACAACGGAAGTTCGGCCCGGGGGAGTTCGTCCGCGCCGACAAGTACAGCATCCAGCTGGTCGGACTCCGTACCGACGTCGAGGAGTTCCTCTCCGCTGCCGCCGAGGCGCTCGCCTCCGAAGACGAGGATCTCCTCGTCGCGGCTGAAGCTCGCTACACCGGGGACGTCTGTGAGGACTCTCCTTATGCCGAGTGGCTGGAGCCTCTTCGTGAAGAGGCTCGCGCCGTACACCAGGCCCTGCTTCGCCTACTGGCCTCACTCGCGGAGGAGGCCGACGACCCCGACAGAGCGGTTCGCTACCTGCTTCGGCTGCTCGAACGGGATGCCTACGACGAGGCGGCCCACCTGGACCTGGTCCGAACGCTGACCGGAGCTCGCCGCCATGGTGAGGCCCGTAGACGCTACCGGCTCTATGCCGAGGCGATGAGAGAACTCGACGTGGAACCGGCCCCGCTCAGCCTCACATGAGCACAGAAACGGGAAGCGGCCCCCGAAGGGATCGCTGTTCCAGCCGCACTTATCGATCTTTGATACGGCAGCTCCCGTCAGGCGCGCGGTGACGCGGTCCGACGGGGCGCTACGGGGGTCAGCCCTGCGGTGCCGCCTTGGGGCGCAGCCTGCGGGCGATCAGCATGCCCGCGACGGCGAGCAGGCCGGTGAGGACGAAGACGCCCAGCAGTGCGGTGCGGGTGGAGCCGCCGTAGTTCTGGGCGAACGCGATGGCCGCGCCGCCGAGCCCGGCGATCACACCGGTCGCCAGGGTCTGGGCGAGCTGCAGCGCGCCGCTGGCCTCACCCTGCTGCTCCGGCGGGGCCTGCTCCAGGGTGTCGGTGGTGGAGGCGTTGAAGCCGAAACCCATGCCGAGGCCGCCGATGGCCCATCCGACCAGGGCGATCCAGGAGGGGAGTGCGCTGGTCAGGATCGTCGACGCGATCAGCACGACGCCCGCCAGCAGGACGGCGAAGCCCAGCACGGTGGAAGCCGTGCGCGTGCCGTTCTTCCCGTTGTCCCGCTTGGCCTGCAGTCCTGCGCCGACAACCCACGTGATGGCTCCGGCGGACAGTCCCAGACCGGCCAGTGTGGTGCCCATGCCCCGCAGCTGCTGCAGCCCGAGGGGCAGGAAGGCTTCACTGCCGAAATAGACACCGCACAGCAGGCCACGGACGACGACACCCGCACCGAGGCCGGCCCGGGCGCTGAGGGTGCCTTCCGGGGTGACCCGGCGCAGCGCGGGCACAGCAACGGCGACACCCGCCAAGGCCAGCACGATCATCAGGACGAGGTTCTTCAGCAGCAGCGCCTGGAGCAGTACGCCGGTGCCCACGGTGAGCAGGATCGCGCTGGCCAGCGGACGCTTCCACCACGGAGTCGCCGGGGCCGGGACGGTGGCCGCTGCTTCCACGCGGTGCAGGCGGCGCAGGCCGGGCAGGGTGAGCAGCGCGGCCACCGCGGCGATCGGCAGCATGAGCAGGAAGACCGAGCGCCACGTGATCTGGTCGGCGAGGATGCCTGTGACAGCGGGGCCGACGAGGGAAGGGATCGTCCAGGCCGAGGACAGCAGGGCGTACATCCGGGCCCGCAGGCGCTCGGGGTAGGCAAGTCCGATCATGGTGTAGGCCATGGACATGACCGCTCCTACGCCCAGGCCCTGTCCGAAGCGGCCCACCAGGAACAGCGGCCAGGAGGGTGCGGCACCGGCCACCGCGCAGGCCACTGCGAAGACGAGCATGCCCAGGGCCATCGGACGCCAGGGGCCCCGGCGGTCGGCGGCGCGCCCGGCGAGCACGGTGCCGATGATGTTGGCGAGCATCAGCGCCGACAGGCCCCACCCGTAAGCGCCCAGGCCGTGGAGGTCCGCCGCGATGCCGGGCAGTACGGTCGCCACCCCGAGGGACTCGAACGCGACCATGCCGACCGACAGCAGGACGCCGAGGGTGAGCGCGCGGTATGCGCCCGAGAAGACACCCTCCTCACCGGCTCTGTTGTCTGCGGGGGGAGAGGGCGGGGCGTCTTCGGGGGCGTGCGCGGGGTCGCTGCCCGTCGCGTCGGCGGAGGTGTGGGACATGGAGGAGGCTCCTTGAAGGTTTCGTTCCGTTCCGTATCGGAACGTAAATGCATGCTACCTATACTTGGCGCATGGGCAATACCAGGAGCGACGGAGGAAGAGCCGGGGCCCGCCAAGCCTCCGGCAGGCCGCGGGACACCCGGATCGACGAGGCCGTGCCCGAAGCGGTGATGGAGATCCTCAACGAGGTCGGTTACGGCAGCCTCACGCTGGAGGCGGTGGCCGCCCGCGCCGGTACGAGCAAACCCGCGCTGCGTCGCCGCTGGCGCTCCCGCCAGCACCTGGTCGTGTCGGCTCTGGCCCGGACCATCGGCACCACGCCGACCCCCGACACCGGCTGCACCCACTGCGACCTCATCGCCGGTATCGGCACCCTCAGCGAGGCCTTCACCAGCACCGTGGGCCGAAGAGCGCTGCCGGGGCTCGTCGCGGACCTCGCCGACGACCCCCGACTGGAGAAGGAGTTCATGGACACCTTCTTCCGTCCGCGCCGCGCCACCACTGTCGAAGCGCTGCGTCGCGGCATCGACCGGGGTGACATCCGACCCGACGCTGACATCGATCTTCTGCTGGACATGCTTGCGTCGACCACGTACTACCGCGTGCTCTTCGGGCACCTGCCCATCACGCCGGAACTTGCCGAAGACGTCGTATCGGTGGTCATGGCGGGCGTCGCCACCAAGCAGTGGCGTGACGAGCACGGCCCCTCATGCGACGTGTCAGGGTGACGTCGGGGTGTCGAGGGCCAGGCCGGCAGCAGGGACACCGGCCGAGACCGGCTTGTCGGGATCGAGGTAGCGGTAGACGGTGCCATCAACCCGGAACAAGCCGAGCAGGCCAGGGCCGCTTCCCCTTCGGGCGGGTCGTCGGCGGACGGGGTGATCAGGCCGCCGAGGTGTGTGCGTCGCGTGAGTGACGGCAGGTCATGGGCGAATCCATGCAGGTGGGCGGCGCCGTTGATGGTGCGAGGTCAGATGCTGCCCTTGCGTTCGATGACCAGGATCCGCGCCTCCCGCACAGGGTGCGCGACGTGTTCGTCGCCTGGTTCGGCGTAGCAGATACGGCCGGGTGTGAGCCGTTCGACGTGTTCCGCCCCGTCGCGTCGGTAGTGCATGTCGACCGCGCCGTCCAGGATGACGAATACCTCCGGACCGTCGTTGACGTGCCAGATGTAGGGCTGGTCGGTCCAGTGCAGCCGTACGGTCGCCCCGTCGATCTGGGTGATGTCGTGAGCGCCCCATGGTCGGTCGGCGGTATAGGAGGTGGCGTCGAAGAACAGCATGGAGTCAGCCTGCTCCGGCACGGCCGGGGGCGCCAGTGGCATCAATGCCCATGTTCGCAAGAATGCTGCCATGCATCGTGTCGTGGCCGTCGTGCTGCCGGAAGTGGTGGCGTTCGACCTGTCGATCCCCGCCGAGGTCTTCGGCGACAAAGAGCACTACTCCTTCGCGGTCTGCGCCCAGTCGCCCGGTCCGGTGCCATCGACCTCCGGCTTCGACGTGTACGCCTCCCAAGGACTGGACGCCCTCGCCACCGCGGACACTGTCGTCGTGCCGGGTTACGCCCCGCTCGACGACCCGCCGTCACCCGTGCTCGCCGCGCTCCGCGCCGCGGCGGAGCGTGGGGCTCGGGTGGTGTCAGTGTGTACGGGAGCGTTCGCGCTGGCCGCTGCCGGCCTTCTCGACGGCCTGCGCGCGACCACGCACTGGATGGACGCCGCCGAGCTCGCGACCCGGCATCCCGCGGTCGACGTGGACCCTGACCTGCTGTACATCGACCACGGAAGGATCGCGACCAGCGCCGGTTTCGCGGCGGGCATCGACCTCTGCCTCCACCTCGTACGTGCCGACCACGGCGCCGAGACCGCGGTCCAGGTCGCGCGGCGCCTGGTCGTGGCGCCGCACCGCGAGGGGGGCCAGGCGCAGTTCCTGCGACGTCCGTTGCCGGCGGACGGGGGCGGGATGGCTGCCGTGTGCGCCTGGGCCCTGGACCGGTTGGGCGAGCCCCTCACCGTCGCGGACCTCGCCCGCCGGGCGCAGTCGTCACCTCGTACGTTCGCCCGGCACTTCGTGGCCGAGACCGGCACCACCCCGCTGCGCTGGCTGACCGCGCAACGCCTTCTCGAAGCACGGCGGCTCCTGGAGAGCACGGACCTGCCCGTTGACGAGGTGGCCCGCCGATGCGGGCTGGGCACGGCCGCCAACCTGCGCCTGCACATGTCCCGGGACGCCTCCACCTCGCCCGTCGCGTATCGCCGCGCCTACCGTGGCCGGTCGACCGCGTACCCGACACGATCGGCGTGACGGGGCGCTGGTTCACGCGATCACGGCCACTCCATCCAGCTCACACATGGCTGGACCGGGGTGAAGGTGGGCGACCGGTCGCCGGTTGCCGGCGGGCGCGATCCCACGTTCGCCGGCCGCGCCCGCCACGGCTCCATGCTGAGCGACGACGACTAGCAGTAGTAGATACCGACCCCCGGCCTGCTCCAGCTCTTGCTGCCGTAGTTCCAGTCAGTCGTGTGGTTGCCCAGGAGGGTCTTGGGGCCGGCGTCGATCCAGTAAGGGATGTCGACGCAGACGGTCTTGACGGCGGTGCAGTAGTTGTTCAGCCGTACCCAGTACTCGCCGCCCGAGTCGGTCCACCACCTCTCGTGTTCGACGTTGCAGGCGCTCTGGGACGCGGTCGCAGAGGCGCTGGCGGAGGCGCTCGGGGCGACGGCGAAGGCGGCCAGCGCTCCCACGCCACACCAGACAAACGTGATCGCGGTACTGGTGGACGCCGGCGGCGGCAGGCCCGCGCTGACCTCGCCGAGGTCGGGTTGCTCACACCGGCGCGCGACTCCTCATCGTCACCTGCAACACGCCGAAGCGGGCCGGACACTTACCAAGGTGTCCGGCACCTCTTCGCAGGGAGATTTTGTGACACATCAAGATCGCTTCGAGGCGATCTATGACGCGTACTATCCGGCCATTCATCAGTACGCCGCCCGCCGCATCAGTTCGGCCGACGACACCGCCGATGTCATCTCCGAGACGTTCCTCACCGCCTGGCGGCGTATCGACGATGTGCCCGATGGGGAGCGGGCGCTGTTGTGGCTGTACGGCGTGGCCCGTCGCGTACTGGCCAACCAGCATCGCGGCGCCTCGCGCAGAGCGGTGCTCGCCGACCGTCTCCGTGAGGAGCTGGTCGCCGACCGGCCGGTTACACCGGTCGACCTTGAGCACGTCCGCGCCGCCTTCGACGACTTACCCGAGAGGGATCGCGAGGTGCTGGCGCTGGCCTGCTGGGAGGGCTTGACCAGCAAGCAGATCGCCAAAGTCATGGGATGTACGGCCATCGCAGCTCGTACGCGGCTGCATCGGGCACGCAAGCGGCTGGCAGCGGGGCTGGAACAGCCTACGTTCTCGATCATTTCGATGGGGGAAGCATGAGCGACATCGACAACCTGGTGAGGGCCATCGATCTTGCCCCGCACGCGCCGGATCCGGGGCCTGGCGCGCGCGAGCTGCGTGCGGAGATCATGGCGACGCCGGTTCCGCAGCGACGGCTGTCCCGGCTGTCGCGGTTGCTGGGAGGCGGAGCTCCTGGGCTGCGGCGTGCCCGCCGGCCCGTTCTGGCCTCGGCGGTCACCGCGGCGGCTGTGGCCGTCGCGATCGGCGTCGGCCTGCCTTCTGGCGGCCCGGCGACCGAGTATGCCAACGCGGCGGTCTCCATCAAGAAGGCCGACGGCTATTTCAGCTTCACCATCACCGACCTCGCAGCTGATCGCCGGCGCTTCGAGGAGGCGTTCGGCGCGGTCGGGCTGAACGTCTCGGTGAAGGTCATTCCGGTGGCGCCGGGCCAGGTCGGTGAGCTGTTCGGCCCGATCGCGCCGGGGGGCTTCAAATGGCGCGGGAGCATGGGGGTGCAGCGGGTGACACCTTGCGCGTCGGCATTCTGCGGCAAGGTCTGGATGCCTTCGGACTTCCCCGGACGCATCGTCTTCGGAATCGGCCGCCCCGCCAAGCCGGGCGAGCCCTACGCGGACGACAGTCCCTACGACCCCTCCGGGGAGGAATCCCTGAACGGCTACAAGACGCAGGGCAAGACGGTCAAAACCGTGCGTGCCGAAGTGCGGCGACGCGGATTGAAGGTCGGCTATCGCCTGCTGTGGAACCTCCCCGACGGCGGCTTCTTCGACCAGCCGGTCTCTGCGGGCCGGATCAAGGATGACTGGATCGTCAACGGATCCCGCGATCACAGCTCCGACACCGTCGACCTGTACGTCATCCCCGGCCCTGGCGCCGGTCCCGCCCCCGACCCGCTGAAGGTCGCCACCCTTCAGTGGTACGACGACCTCACCGACTGAGAATCAGCCAGGTCGACCGCGGGCCGAACTCGAGAGGATGCGGGCGCACGTCAGCAGAACATCGGCTTCCCGGCGTCCTTCGGGACCTCCGGCATGGAGTCGACGACCTTCACGGTCATCACCGCCATGCTGCCGCTCGGGACCTCCTTGACCTGTCCGCCCTCCTGCCGGCCGATCCAGCTCCGGTATCCGAGGAACCGGTACGTGGCCCGCTCGAAGATGAGCTCCCCGCGCTCCCAGCCGTCGGGGCTCTCGAACTTGAGCGAGGCGCCCACTCCGTGGCGTCCGGCGGTGTCGGTGAGGTCGGGGACGACGGTCACGTTCGGCAGCTTCGACAGCGCGCCGAAGACCGTCGACCTGGTCCGGGAGGGGATGAGCGGGGTCTCCGCCAGCTTGAGCAACCGGCTCGCGACGACCTTCGCGACCCGCATGTCGATCTCGTTCTGGCCCAGGGTCGTCTCTCCCCGCCTGAGCTGGTCGGACCGGACGAACGCCGCCGCGTCCTGGCGGATCTTCGCCAGCAGCCGATCAGGGTCGGCGGGAAGATCGGCGACCTCCGGAGGCAGGCCCAGGGGGTCCTCGGGGCACTGCCCCGCGCGCTGGTACTCCACTGTTCCGGGCGATTGCACGTGCTTCGGGCTTCCTCCGCTGATGACGGATGTCCGCCCGTACGTCGAGCGTGTCAGGGCGGCCCTGCCGGGATCCCCGGCGGGCATCCAGATCTCTCGCCGCAGGTCCTGGCGGTACTCGCCTTCGGAGCCGCCGGCGAACGTGACGGTCTTCTGGTCGACGTAGAAGTACTGCCCCGGCCCGGGCTGTAGGCCCTCCCGCGCCGCGACAGAGGCCGCCTGCTGGAGCAGCTCGGCGGCACTGGCCGGGGTGGTCCCGAACGGAGCGGAGCCGTCTCCGCCGCGTACCACGATCATTCCTGCGGTCACCGCCGCCGCGAGGCCCAGGGCCGCGCCGGCCTTCAGCGCCGGCCGGCCGCCCAGGAAACCGCGAGCAGGCCGCTGAGGTGACCGCGCCGGCTGACGGTGGCCGCTGCCGGCCCGTTCCGCATCGACCTCTTGGGCCACCAGTACCCATGCGCGCGCGGTCACCTCGGGCCCGGGGCCGGGCAGGTTGTCGTGGTGGGCCTTGAGCGCTTCGAGTTCGTTCGTCACAGTGCCTCCCCGGCGGGACCGATGATCTTGCGGAGCTTCTTGCGGGCGCGGTTGAGACGTGAGCCCACCGTTCCCTGAGGTATGCCGAGGGCATCGGCGACCTCGTCGTAGCTGAGCTGGGCGCAGGCGACCAGCAGCAGGACGTCCCTGTCCCCGGCCGAGAGCCGGGCGAGGCCGGTAGCCAGCCGCGGCTGCATCACGGCCGCGGAGACCCGTTGCGCCACGCGTTCGTCGTGGCTGTCGATCTCCGTGGCGTCGGCGCTTCTGGCTAACGCCCGATATCTGCGTGCCTCGCCGCGATGGTGCTCGGCGACCAGGTTGGAGGCGATGCCGTACAGCCAGGGGCGGGCGCTGGGGCAGGTGAGGTCGAAGCGGTTCCGGTCGCGGAAGGCACGCAGGAAGGTCTCCGCGGCCAGGTCGTCCGCGGCCGGCTCACCCAGGCGCAGGTGGACATAGCGGTGGATGGCCGCGAAGTAGCGATCGAAGACGGCGCCGAAGCGATCGGGGTCACGCCGCGACGCCTCTATGTGTAATTTGAAAACAAAATTCCAACCTGGTTTTATGGATGCAGGGCCGGGAGGTTCCCGGCGAACCCCCCTCTGAAGGAGCAATCATGAAGCTCACCCAGGCCGCCGCCGCGACGTTCGGTCTCAACGACGACTCCTGGAAGCGGCACGCCAACGCCTGGAGTGTGTGGACCCGGATGGCCGGCCTGGCGCCGATCCTGCTGCCGATCTACTTCCGCGACGCGCTCGGCTGGTGGGCGCCGGCCCCGATCGCGGCGGGCGTGATCTGGATGTGGCTCAACCCGCACGCGTTCAAGCCGGTCTACGAGCCCCGGAGCTGGGCGGAGAAGGGCATCTACGGCGAGAAGATGTACGCCGCCGACCACTCGCTGGCGGCCGAGGCGCACCGGCCCGCACTCCGGTGGCTGATCGCCATGGCCGCCCTCGGCGCCGCGATCATGGTGTACGGCCTGGTCCGCGTCGAGGCCTGGCCGGCCGTCTTCGGCTGGGCGCTGATCTTCATCTCCCAGCTGTGGCAGATCGACCGCTTCGTCGCCATCTACGAAGAAGGGCTGCGCCGGGCCGCCGCCGACGGCAACGCCGAATGACTCCCACCCGCGACCGGAAGGCCGTACCGAAAGAAGATGAGAGACCAGCCATGCACACCCCTGGGACGGCGCATCCGCGCCGCTGGTGGATCCTGGCAGCACTCTGCCTGAGCCTGCTCGTCCTGGTGATCGACAACACCATCCTCAACCTGGCGATCCCCTCGCTGATGAGCGAGCTCGGCGCCTCCCCGCAGGACATCCAGTGGATCATCAGCTCCTACACCCTCGCCTTCGCCGGCCTGCTGCTGACCGCGGGCGCGCTGGCCGACCGCTACGGCCGCAAGCGCATGCTGATCATCGGCCTGAGCGTATTCGCGGTCGCGTCGCTGCTGGCGTCCATGACGACCGCGCCGGGCGTGCTCGTCGCCGCCAGGGCGCTGATGGGGGTCGGCGGATCACTGGTCATGCCGACGACCATGTCCATCCTGGTCACCGTGTTCGACGCCGAAGAGCGGCGTAAGGCCATCGCCGCCTGGAGCACCGTGTCGTTGACCGGCATCCTGATCGGGCCGTCGCTGGGCGGCTTCCTGCTCGATCACTTCTGGTGGGGCTCGGTGTTCCTGGTCAACGTGCCCGTCGCCGCCGTCGCGATCGCCGCCGCGGCGTGGCTGATGCCCGAGTCCACCGGTGCGGCCGGCCGTACCGACGTGGTGGGCGCGGTGCTGTGCACCGTGGGGATGGTGGCCGTGGTGTACGCGATCACCGCCGCGTCGGAGCACGGCTGGGGCGGCCTGGTCCCCACCGGCGTGCTGGTGTCCGGGCTCGTGGTGATGGCCGCGTTCGTGGTCTGGGAGCTGCGTACGCCTGCGCCGATGTTGCCGCTGCGCATCTTCCGCGACCGGAACTTCACGGGCGGCACCTTCTCGGTGATGTTGCTGGCGTTCGCGGCGGCGGGCATGATGCTGGCCCTCACCCAGTACGTCCAGCTCGTGGTGGGCTACGGGGTGCTGCGGGCGGGCCTGGCGCTGCTGCCGTTCGCGGCGGCCTCGGCGGCGTTCAACATGGCCGGGGCGACGCTGGGACGCCGCTTCAGCAACCGGGCCATGGTCACGACCGGCATGCTCATCACGGCCGCCGGCTTCGCCTTGCTGTGGTCGCTGACCCCCGGCAGCGGCTACCCGCTGCTCGGCGCGGCGCTGGTGGTGATGGGCATGGGCGCCGGGCTGGCCACCCCTGCCGCGGTCACCGCGCTGATGGGCGCGATCCCTCCCGAGGAAGCGGGCGCGGGCTCGGCCATGAACAGCACCATCTCCCAGGCGGGCAGCGCGCTGGGCGTCGCGGTGCTGGGCAGCGCCCTGACCGCCGGGTATCTGAGCCGGCTGCCGGCGCAGGCGCCTGCGGCCGTTCGGGAGTCGCTGGCCGGCGCGGTCGCCGTCGGCGACCCGCAGTTGCTCGCCGCCGCGCGGGCGGCCTTCACCGGGTCGATGTCCGTCGGCATGGCGATCGGCGCGGCCTTGTCGACGGCGGCCGCCGTGCTCGCCTTCTCCCTGCTGCGCGCCAAGCCCGCCGCCGTCCAGGTGGCCGAGCCCGCGTCCGTACGGACACGTGAAACCATATGAACGATCTGTTCGCTTGAAGGAAGGATCGCCTCCGATGCCGCCCGCGTTCACCGTCGAGGAAAAGACCCGCATCACCGCCCTGCTCCGGGAGGCCGGACGGAAGCTGTTCACCAGCCAAGGGCTGCGCAAGACCTCGCTGGAGGAGCTGATGGCGCCCACCGGAGTGGCCAAGAGCAGCTTCTACGTGTTCTTCGACTCCAAGGAGGCGCTGTATCTGGAGTTGATGCTCCAGCAGGCGGGCGAGGTCAAGCGCAGGGTCATCGACGGCGCGCTGCTGAGCACCGACGACCCACGCGAAGGGCTGCGCCGCTTCCTGCACGCCACCATCGAGGAGCTGGCCGACAACCCGCTGTGGCGCCGCCTGATGACCCATCCGGAGGAGATGCAGGCCGTGGCCCGCAAGCTGGATCCCGAGCGGGTCGCCGCCATGTCCGACAACCCCTCCACCGCCCTGGTCGAGTACGTCGCCGCCCACCGGGCTCAGGGCGAACTGGTCGCCGTCGAACCCGCCGTCATCATCGGCGTCCTGCAGTGTGTGCTCCTGGTGCCGATGTTCGGCGAACGGCTCGGCGACCCCGCCCACCACCCCAAGATCCTCGACCTGCTCATCGACATCGTCGCCGCGGGCCTCACCAGGGCGGACCCGGCCGCGGGCCACTAGGCAGGCGAGTCATGGTCCGGCAGATCATGAGGACGACGCCTCCGTCATCGAAGCATCGCTGCACACGCCGGAGCGGTTCGCCGTGCTCTTCGACCGCCACGCCGCCGCGCTGCATCGCTACGCCACACGGCGCCTTGGACCCGAACATGCCGAGGACGTGGTGGCCGAGGCGTTCACCAGGGCCTTCGAGACGCGCCACCGGTACGAGTCCGGCCGGGCGGAGGCATTGCCCTGGCTGTACGGCATCACCACGAACGTCATCAGCCCGCACCGGCGGGCCGAAGTACGCGGTTACCGGGCCCTGGCCCGCACGGGCGAGGACCCGGTGATCGCCGCGCCGGTGAGAACGACAAGGCCCTCCTGCCGCTGGCCTCGCTGAGCGCGGAGCCCCCGCGCCCGCCGACGTGCGAGCGGCGGCGCTCAGGGCGCTCGCCGAGCTGCCGGGCGTGCGGCGGTCGGGCGCGGTCGAAGGCGGTGAGGAGCTCGTGCTCCAGGACGGTGGCTGATCAAGCTGACCACGGGCTGGACGGACGAGCTTCCCCAGTGAGGGCCGGCACCGCAGGCAGGTCGACTGCTCCAGCCAGGTGCGCAGGGGCCACCTGCATGTGATCCCGCCGGATGCCGGCCAGGGCCATGGAAGAAGAAACGGCTTTCGGACGAACAAGGGAGGAAAGCGACCGAATTCTCATCTTGCGAGGGTCAATGACGTTAGGCAAGGGATTGGTGGCAGCGGTCCTGGCGGGCACGCTGGGCGTGACGCCGGGGGCCGGCGCGGCCGGGCAGGCGAACCAGGAGGGTCCAGGAGAACCACGGCCCGGTACGTCGGCCAGTGTGACGCTGCTGACCGGCGACCGGGTCGTGGTCACGGGCAAGAGCTTCCGGGTGGAGCCCGGCGCGGCCCGGGAGGTGCACTTCTCCTCCGGGTACCGCGACGGGCACCTGTACGTCGTCCCGTCCGACGCCGCGCCCCTGGTCGCCCAGGGGGTGCTGGACGAGCGGCTGTTCGATGTCACCCAATTGCTCGCGTGGCGCTACGGCGACGCGGACACGGCCGACATCCCGCTGATCACACAGGCGCCGGAGGGAACGGCCCCCGCGCTGAAGGGGGCCGCGACCACCCGGCGGCTGACCGGCCTGGGCATGACGGCCCAGCGGGTGGCCAAGAAGAGCGCCGGCGAGGCGTGGCGGAGCCTGGTCGGCGGGGTGTCCACGCTGGCCGCGGGCAAGGGCAGGATCTGGCTGGACGGCCGGCGTTCGTACACCCTGGATCGCAGTACGAAGCAGATCGGCGCGACCGAGGCGTGGCAGCGGGGATTCACCGGACAGGGCGTCACGGTCGCCGTGCTCGACAGTGGGTACGACCCCACGCATCCCGACCTGAAGGACGTGGTCACCCAGTCACGGAACTTCTCCGACGAGCCCGACATCACTGACCGTGTCGGGCACGGCACGCACGTCACCTCGATCGTCGCCGGCGCCGGCGAGAAGTATCGCGGCGTGGCGCCGGGAGCCCGCGTCGCCTTCGGCAAGCTGGGCTCGGTGCCCACCGACTCCGCGATCCTGGCCGGGATGGAGTGGGCCGCCAAGGAGGTCAAGGCCAAGATCGTCAATCTGAGTCTCGGCGGCCCCGACGAACCCGGCCTCGACCCGCTCGAACAGGCGGTCAACACCCTGTCTCAGGACACGGGCACCCTGTTCGTGGTGGCCGCGGGCAACGAGGGGGAGAGCGGCGTAAGCAGCCCCGGCAGCGCGGACGCCGCGCTGACCGTCGGCGCGGTGGACCGTTCTGACCAGGTGGCCGCCTTCTCCAGCAGGGGCCCGCGCATCGGCGACCACGCGGTCAAGCCGGACCTCACCGCCCCTGGCGTGGACATCGTGGCCGCCGCCGCGGCGGGCACCGCCGACGGCACCCATGTGGCGATGAGCGGCACGTCGATGGCCACTCCTCACATGGTGGGAGCGGCGGCCATCCTCGCCCAGCGCCATCCCGACTGGAGTGGGCAGCAGCTCAAGGCGGCGCTCGTCGGCAGTGCCAGGCCGACCGACGGTGCCACGCCGTACCAGCAGGGCACTGGGCGGGTGGACGTGCTCCGCTCGCTGGCCCAGGAGGTGATCGCCGCTCCCAGCGGGGTGTGGGCCACGTTCCCTTGGCAGCAGGCAGGTGGGCGGCGGGTCACCGGGAAGATCACGTACACCAACACCGGGGCCGCGCCCGTCACCCTGGACCTCGCGGACGACTCGGACGTGCTCACGCTGTCGCCGCAGCGGCTGGAGGTGCCCGCGGGAGGGCAGGCGTCGGTCACGGTGACCATCGACGCCGAGGGCAGGAGCCCCGGCGACTATCCGGGTGTCGTCACCGCCACGGCCGGTGACACGGTGGTCCGCACCCCGGCCGGGGCCTACGTGGAACCGGAGTCGTACGACGTCACGGTGACCGTCCTGGGCAGGGACGGGGCCGCCACCGACATGGTGCGGAGCCTCGTCTACGACCAGGCGACCGGCAGGCAGCGCGACCTCGTCTTCCATGGCAACGTGGCCACGATGAGGCTGCCGAAGGGACGCTGGAACCTCTACACCGAAATTTCGGGTATGGGGGACCATACCTTGACGTTCGCGCACCAGCCGTTCGAGATCGACGACGCCGACGTGTCGCTGACGGTCGACGGAAGCAAGGCGAAGCGGATCACGTTCACGGTCGACGACCCCACCGCCGTCCCCGATCGCGTGTTCTCCCTCTCCGCGGTCAACGGGCCCTGGAGCACCATGCTGACCGCGTACAACTTCTCCGGTGGTTTCTACGTGCTTCCGGTGCGGCAACCGGGGTTCGCCTACCTGGCTCAGAGTGTCTGGACCAAGAAGGACACGAAGCCCAGCCCGTACCGCTACGACCTCGTGGACTACCGTACGGACGGCTTCCCTGACAACCCCGGGTACGCCGCGCGGACCCGGGAAATGGTCAAGGCGACCGAGACCTACCGGTCAACCGTCCCGGGTGCCACCGGCATGCTGAACGCGGGGCCGATGCTGCCCGGCGGCGTCCCTTCGGCAGGGGTGAGCACGTGGGACGACATCCCGCTGCCTAGCCGCCTGACGCGGTACCTCACCCCGGGTTTCGCCTGGTACGACGAATTCAGCACGGGCGGCCTGATCGAGCTCGGCACCGGCCCGGTACGCGACAGGAACTTCACCCAGGTCTGGAACGCCGCGGTGACCGACCCCTCGTTCGCCGTCTCCGGCGGCAGCCGTACCGGCGACACCCTGGACTTCCCCGCCGACGGGCTGTACAGCAGCGGAGCCGCCGGCCGTACCGGCATGGACGCGACCGCGACCGGCACCCTCACCCTGGCCGGGAACGGAAAGGAGATCGCCACGACCGGCATCGCCGGCTGCCTCCCCTACAGGAGCGAGCAGTGCACGCTCACCGCCGCGTTGCCGTCGTCGGACACCGCGTACACGCTGACCGCCTCCTCCCGGCGGCCGGAGGCGGAGCTGTCCACGGGCGTAGACGCCGTCTGGACCTTCCGCTCCGCCCGTACGGCGAAGCCCGAGCCCCTGCCGCTGATGGCCGTGCGCTACACGCCGCAGGACCTCGATGACGACAACCGCGCCAAGCCGGGATCACGGACCACCGTGCCGATCCGGGTCGAGCGCGCTCCCGGCGCCGCTAGGGCGGCGGTCTCCTCGATCAAGCTGGAGGCGTCCGCCGACGACGGGAGGACGTGGCGGCCGGTGCGCGTCCAGGCGACCCGATCGGGCTGGACGGCGCGGCTGGACAACCCCACCACTCCGGGGTACGTCTCGCTGCGCGCGACGGTCACCGACAAGGCGGGCAACGGCGTCACCCAGACCGTGACCCGCGCCTACTCCGTGGGCTGATCCACCCGGCCTCCGGTGAACCCGTGAGCCCGCGTCCTGCCGTGGTCCTGTCGGACCACGGCAGGGCGCGGGCTCCTGGAATCCCGCTTCAGCTCTCCTTCGCCGGCGGAAGCTGGTCCGTCCACTCGGTGGTCACGGAGATGAACCCGGCACTGAACGCCGTGTCGCCGTCGTCGACGAGGACGAGGTTGGCGCGGACCACCCGGGCCATCTCGGGATCGATGACCAGCTCGATGTCGCTACCGCCATCGGGGCTGGGAAAGCGCAGACGCTGGCCGCCTTCGACCGCGCCCGCGTTCTCCACTCCGGGTGTCGCGGCGAGCGCACGGAACGCCGCCGAGCGGACCTCCGCGGGCGTCGGCAGGTCCGTGATCAGCGCGAGCAGGGTGAGGGTGGGATCGCCGCGGATCTCGGACGCGGACATGTCCGCCTCTTCGCCCTTGCGCGCGACGATCCACGCCTTCAGCGCCTCCGGCTCCGTAGGCAGCCCTTCGAGCTCCTCGAAGCTCACCTTGGCGCCCTTGAGCCTGAGCGTCTTCCAGTCCGGCGCCTGGATGACGGCGTCGGCGGGATCCCCCGGCACGGCCCTGGTCCAGCGCTTGCCGTCGCGCCGGGTCCAGCTCTCTATCGGCGGGGCGTCCGACGCGAGCCACCGACGCGTGACGTGCCAGTACGTCCCGGAGCCCTGGGGTGTACGTTCCGCGGTGACCGCGGCCATGAGCAGGACCTCCCTGCCCGTGGCCGGTGCGCCGCCGTTCGTGGGCGCCCCCGTGGCGAACACGACCGCTGCGACGGCACCGGCCGCAGCCAGGGCGACTCCCGGTACGAACCAGCCGATGCGCCGGCGCGCCCGGCCCGCCCGCGCCCTCTGCTGGAGGCGCGCTCGGCCGCGCGCGACCGCCCCCGCGGACGGCTCCGGCTCGCCCAGCAAAGTGGCGATCTCTTCCAGGTCGTTCATGGGTGGGTCTCCTTGTCGGTGAGGGCCTGGATCTTGGCGCGGGCACGGCTGAGCCGCGAACCCACGGTGCCGAGGGAAATGCCGAGCGCCTGGGCGATCTCGTTGTAGCTGAGCTGGCCCAGCGCCAGGAGCAGCAGCACGTCACGCTCGCCGCCGTTCAGCGAGGCGAGCGCCCTCGCCAGGTACGGCTGCGCGGTCGCGGAGGTGACGACCCGGTTCTCGTGCCCTTCCACGGCCGGTGCGGGGTCCAGCCGGGCCAGCGCCTTGTAACGGCGTGCTTCCTTGTGGCGATGCCTGGCCACCAGGTTCGTGGCGAAGCCGAGCAGCCAGGGCCGCAAGCCGCCTATTTCCGGGTTGAATCGGTCACGCCGGTCGAACGCCAGCAGGAACGTCTCCGCCGTGATGTCCTCGGCCACTTGGCTGCCCAGGCGTCCCGCCACGTACCGGTAGACGTCATGGAAATACCGGTCGTACACGGCGGTGAACAGCTCTGGGTTCCGCCGGTAGCCGGCGACGAGGTCGGCGTCGGTCACCTGCTCGCCCACGTCGGCGGTCACGTGCCCGTCTCCGTCATGTGTGTGCCTTCCGGATGTTGGTCATTACCTTCCGTCCCCCCTTCGCGGCACGCCCGGTTTTTCTTCCCGCGACCGGGATGATCGCCGCCTTCGTGACCAGACCAGGCATAAGATCGCGTCGCGGCGGGAGAATTCCGCGCGGCCGTGTCGATCCGCGGGCCGCCCGTTCGACCAGTGGGTGCGAGGGCCGAGAGGCGGCCCCGCCGGACGAGGAGAACGCCATGGCGAAGTACCTGCTGATCATGCGGGGCACCGACGAGTCGAACGCGGCCATGATGGCCGGCATCGACGAGATGATCGCCACGACCCGCCAGTTCATCGAGGAGATGGCCAAGGCCGGCGTCCTCCTGGCCGCGGAGGGGCTGGACGATCCGGCCCAGGGTGTCGTGGTCGACTTCAGCGGCGAGACGCCGGTGGTCACGGACGGGCCGTACGGCGAGACCAAGGAGCTGTTCGGGGGCTTCTTCCTGCTCGACGTCGCCTCGAAGCAGGAGGCGGTCGAGTGGGCCAAGCGGGTGCCGACGGCCCCCGGGGCCAAGATCGAGATTCGGCGGGTGCCCGGGAGCGACGAGGTCCCGCAGGCCGGCGCATGAGCATCGAGCAGCGGGCCGGGTGCCGGAGCGGCGGCCGGATCTGATGGACGCACCTGACGTCGAGGCCGTCTGGCGGATCGAGTCGGCGCGGATCGTCGCCACGCTGACCCGGTTCACCGGCGATTTCGGGCTGGCCGAGGACGCGGCCCAGGAGGCGGTGGCCGAGGCGCTGGTGTCGTGGCCGCTCGCCGCTCCGGCGAGTCCGGCCGGCTGGCTGATGGCCACGGCCCGGCGGCGGGCGATCGACACGATCCGCCGCCGGGCCGCCCTCCAGGACCGGTACGCCCTGCTCGCGGCCGACTCGATCGACTCGGCGGCCGACTCGGCCGTCGACGCCGATCCCGACAGGATCGACGACGACGTACTGGCGTTGATGTTCATCAGCTGCCATCCGGTGTTGTCTGCCGAGGCCCGGGTGGCGTTGACCCTGCGCGTGGTCGGCGGACTGTCCAGTGAGGAGATCGCCCGCGCGTTCCTCGTACCCGTGCCGACCGTGCAGGCCCGTATCACCCGGGGCAAGAAGACGATCGCGGCGGCCGGGGTGCCGTTCGAGCTGCCGCCGGCCGCCGAGCGGCGGGAGCGGCTGGGCGGCGTGCTCAGCGTCCTCTACGTGATCTTCACTGAGGGGTCGACGGCCACGTCGGGCGACCGGCTGCTGCGCCCCGACGTCGCGTACGAGGCGCTCCGGCTGATCCGCACGCTGGCCGCGCTGCAACCGGACGAGCCCGAGGTGCACGGCCTGCTGGCGTTGTGCGAGCTGACGGCCGCGCGGTTCCCGGCCAGGACCGGCCCGGACGGTTCGCCGGTGCTGCTCGACGAGCAGGACCGGCGGCTGTGGGACTTCTCGGCGATCCGCCGTGGGCTGGCCGCGCTGGCCAGGGCCTCGGTTCGCGGCCTCGGCCCCTACGGCTTGCAGGCCGCGATCGCCGCCGCCCACGCGTCGGCGCCCTCGGTCGAGGCGACCGACTGGGACCGGATCGTGGTGCTCTACGAGGCACTCGGCCGGGTCGCACCCTCGCCGGTGGTCGAGCTCAACCGGGCCGTCGCCGTCGCCATGGCCTCGGGCCCCGAGCAGGCCCTGGCCATCGTGGACGAGCTGGTCGCCGCGGACCGGCTGCCCGGTTCGCATCTGGTCCCGGCCGTACGCGGTGAGCTGCTGGCCCGGCTCGGTCGGCGACCGGAAGCGCGTGCCGAGCTGGAGCTGGCGGCCCGGCTGTGCGCCAACCAGCGCGAACGTTCAGTGTTGTTGCGCAAGGCGGCCGCGCTGAGCTGACGCCTCCCGGACTCGGCCGCCGGGCCTTCGGCGAGTCAGGTGCCGCGGCCGGTGCCGGGCCGATTCGGGTCGGCCCGGCACCTTCACACCACTGTTCCGCCTAGCCTTGGGGCTCTTCCGCCGGGCAGCGGTTGCCCTTGACGGGTCGGGTCGGCGAGATCAGGTAGCTGTCCATGGTGACCGTGGTGCACTCGGTCATGCCGTAGACGCCGTGGCCCCAGCCCTCGTACGTGAGCAGGGTGGCCTTGGGGCCGAGCTGCCGGGCCACGTTGGCCGACCACTCGTACGGTGTGTCCGGGTCGTGCTTGGACGTGGTCACCAGCAGCGGGGTGCTGCCCGTGTACCGCAGCGGGTGCTGGGGGTTGTTGACCGGGTGACCCTGGCAGATCGGCATGTCGCCCATCGGCATCGGGTTGTACCGCATGTCCGGGGCCACCGCGTTGGAGGCGCGCATCACGTCGGCGTACTCGCTGTAGCTCCGCAGCGACAGGTTCCAGTCCTCGCACAGGATCGCGGTGGGCAGCTCGGCGTACTGGCCGTTCACGGGCCAGTTGCCGGGAGGGCCGGGCATGTCGTCCGGCACCGGACCGCCGTCCAGCGCCAGCAGCACCCTGGCCTCCTGCCGCCAGGCGGGCGCCTCGTTGAGCACCACGCCCAGCCACTGCAGGTTGTGGGCACTCACCGGACGGCCGTCGCCCGGCCACAACAGCTCGCCCCGGCCCGCCTTGTCCAGCAGGCCCTTCCACAGCGCCCGGACGTCACGACCGTTCAGTACGCACTCGGTGTCGCGCTCGCACCAGGCGACGAACTCGTCGAAGCTGTCCTGGACGCCGGCCGCCTCGGTCACCTGGAACGCCTTGACGTCCAGGCTGTGGTCCATGTTGCTGTCCAGCACCATGGCACGGATCCGGCTGGGGAACAGCTCGGCGTACATCTGCTGGGCCAGCGTGCCGTAGGAGACGCCGTACGAGGTCAGCTTGTCGTCGCCGAGCGCGGAGCGGATGGCGTCCATGTCGCGGGCCACGTTGACCGAGTCGATGCGGTCGTACAGCGGGCCGGTGAGCTTGCGGCAGTCCGCGCGCAGGGTCTTGTCGAAGGCGACCCACTTGAGGTAGTCGGCCTGGCTGGTCATGACCGGGTACGGCATCTGGTTGTACACCGAGGCCGAGCAGGTCACCGAGCCGCTGCGGGCGACGCCGCGAGGGTCATAGCTGACGATGTCGAACCGTCGCTGGACGTCCTCGCTGAAGCCGGACGGGCGCAGGATGTCGTTCACGCCCGAGTTGCCGGGCCCGCCGGGGTTGCTCAGCAGGGAACCGATCCGTGCGGACGGGTCGGTGGCCTTGCGGCGGGCCAGGGCCAGGTCGATGCTGGGCCCGTTGGGCCTGGACCAGTCGATGGGCACGGCCAGCGTGCCGCACTCGACGGTTGGTTCCTCCTCGCACGGCCCCCAGGTGATGCCGCGCTTCCCCACGGCATCCGTGACGTCCTGCCCGGTCACCGCGGCGCCGGCCGTCCCCGCGATCGGGACGGTTAACAGCGATGTCATCAGCATGACCGCGGTGGCGAGCAGGGGAGTTCTTCTCAGCACATTGCTCCTATCGTCGATCGGCACGTTGATCGGCGGACGGGCTGCTCGCACGGCACACGATCGGGTCCTGGCCTCGCCGTACCGGACGGCCGCTGCGGGGACAGGATCAGACCCCCGTCGAAGGTCCCCGTACCGTGAAGCACCCCGTCACGCCTCAGCGGTCCATGGCGGCACCGTTGACGTGCCTCTCCTTGATCATGACTACGGAATCTAACAGGCGAAGGCCGTTTCGTTGGACATTAAGCCAGAAATTGGACAGCTATGAGCAGCATCGGCCGGCGGGGCTCCGGGGGATCCTGTCGGCTTTGTGACGCCTTCTCGCAGGTCGGCGACTTTGTTTCCGGGATGTCGTTCAGTGGGACTGCTCTCCCGGGACGCGGGACTCTACGAAGGTCCGGATCTGCTCGGCGATGACGCCGGGGGCGTTCAGGTCGGGGGCGTTGTGGTCGAGGCCGGCGACGATCTCGTGCCGGGCGTCGGGCATGACGTGCGCCAGACGGGCGAGCACGCCCGTGAGGTAGCCGGGGGATCTGTCGCCGCCGAGCAGCAACGCCGGGGAGTCGACGTTCGCGTACCGGGTGCCGTCGGAGTCCAGGCGGATGATCTCGCCGATCTCGGCGGGGGTCGTCGCCATCATCGCCCGCGCGTCGCGTCCCTCGGCCCCGCGCAGCAGCAGGAACGCCAGCGCGTGGAACACCGGTGCCGGCGCGTCGCCGATGGGGGCGAGGCGGGTGGCCTTGAGGAAGGTCGCCATCGCCGCGGCGTGCCTGCCCTCCGCCAGCAGGCGGTTGAACGACGGCAACCAGCGGGCGGGGAAGGACCCGTCGATGCTCACGCCCGGTTCGTAGGCCATGAGCGCGCTCACCCTTCGCCGCAGCCCGAGGTGCAGGGCGACGAGACCGCCGTAACTGTGCCCGAAGACCAGGCGCGCACCCGTGTGGTCCATGACGGCCAAGGCGTCGTCGACCTCGGTCTCCACGCTGTACGCCGGGCCTTGCGGGCCGCTGAGGCCACGTCCGCGCCGTTCGATCACGTGCACGCCGTACGTGCCGGACAGCTCCCGCGCCAGGGCTTCGTAGTGGTGGGCGCGCCGGTTGTTCCCGGGTATCACCACCAGCCCGGGTCCTCGTCCAGCACCGAGTACGGCGATCGTCGTCCCGTCCCGCGAGGTCACTTCCGCGGTCTGCCATCGCATCGGCTGCTTGCCGCCCATCACGTCCTGCCTTCGGGTTGGTGGAGACATCGGTGGAGACAGCAGCGTGGCCGCCGACGCTGTTACCCGGCTGGCAGGACGCTGGCATCCGGAAGCCGCCTCCACCGGCGTGACCGCGCACCTCCGCCGCGGGCCGCTCGACCACGGCTCAGGGCGGCGCCTGCCCCCTCGGCTGGCTATCCTGTGGCACGTCGAGCCGGGCCCGGCTCCCGAACACGAGCCACCCCAAGCCCATCGGAAGGCGACGACCGTGACAGCCTCCCAGCGCCGGAGCACCTGGCCGGCGACGACGGTGGTGACGCACGTGGCCCTGGCCCTCCCGACGTCGATCATCCTGGCCGGTGCCCGGTACCTCGGCGCGGAGTCGTGGCAGATCATCGTCGTCGCGGGTGCTGCCGCCCTGCTCCACGTGGGCGCGGTGGTGACCCGCCGACAGCCGTGGGCGGGGTACGCGATCGGCGCGCTGGCCATGCTCGTCCTGGTGACGACGCCCTTCCTGGGCTGGTCGCCGAACATGTTGCCCTCGGCCCTTTGGTTCCCCCTCATGTTGTGGCGGCTGACCGGCCTGGTCTCTGTCAGGTCCTCGGTGGCCGCGTTGGCCGTCGCCGTGCTCGGGATCGTCCTCACCGAGCTGGTGGGGTGGGCCCGGCAGCCCCCTGACAGCACCGGCTGGACCCGCCTGGCCGAGGGCGGGCTGCTGATGCTCGTGGTCGGCGGCGTGTGGCTCGCGGCCCTGCTGGTACGTCGCAGGCACACGGCCGGCCGGCGGGCCGAGAGCGAACGCCTGGCCGCGGCGGTCGCGGGCGAACGGGCCGGCATCCGCCGCGACCTGCACGACGTGATCGCCCACACGGTCACCGTCATGGTCGCGCGGATCGAGGCCGCGGCGGTGACGACGGCGGATCCGGCGACCCGCCGCGAACTCGGCGACATCGCCGAGGCCGGCCGGGACGCCCACCAGGGGCTGCGAGCGATGCTGGCCACCTTGGGCCCGGCCACCGTGGCGTCGCGCACCGGCTCCCGGCCGAAAGAGGTGCCGATCTCGCTCGACGCCCTCCCCGACCTCGTGGCCTCGGCGGCGAGCCCGCTTCACACGGTGACGTTCGCAGAGGTGGGCGAGCGACGGCCGCTGAGCCTGAGCGCCGAGGTCGCGGCGGTCCGGACCGTGCAGGAGGGCATCACCAACGCGCTGCGCCACCTCGAACCGCCGGTCGAGGTGACCGTCCGCCTGCGCTGGGGCCCGTCCGAGGTGGTGGTGGAGGTACGCGACGACGGCGGCAAGCAGCTGCGCGGCGGCGGCAGCCAGGGGACAGGCTTGATGGGGATCGAGGAGCGTGTGCGTACCGCGGGCGGCACCCTGTCGATCGACGACGGGGACGACGGATGGGTGCTGCGGGCGCGGCTTCCCACGAAGGAGGGGGCATGACCGGGATCCACGTCATGCTCGTCGACGATCAGGAGCTGTTGCGGGCCTCGCTCCGTACGGTGTTGTCGGCCGACGAACGCATCGAGGTCACCCACGACGTCGCGAACGGCAGCGACGCGATTGAGGTCGTCCGGCGGCACCGGCTCGACGTCGTCCTGATGGACATCCGCATGCCGCGCATGGACGGGGTCGCCGCCACGGCGGAGATCGTCAGGATCGCACCGGCGACCCGGGTGCTCATGCTGACGACGTTCGACGACGACGAGCTGGTCGTCGCCGCCATCCGGGCCGGCGCGAGCGGCTACCTGACCAAGGACGTCCGGCCCGCCGCCCTGGCCCAGGCCGTCTGCGACGTCGCCTCCGGGACGTCCGCGCTGGCCCCGGGGGTTGCCGCGACGATCCTCGACCTCGTACGGCAGGTGCCAGTACGGCGGACGGCGGCCCTGGACGGCCTCACCCCGCGCGAGGTCGAGATCTTCGGCCTGCTCGCCCGCGGCAGGTCCAACAGCGAGATCCGCGCGGAACTGGTGCTGAGCGAGAACACGGTGAAGTCGCACGTCCGGGCCATCCTGCAGAAACTGAACCTGCGCGACCGCGTGCACGCGGTGATCCACGCGTACGAGAACGGGCTCGTGGGACGCGACGACCTGCCCGGCTGATTCCATCCTGCCGGGTGGTGCCGTCTCACACCTCGGGGTGATGCCGGGCGGTGACGCCCGGCCTAGGTTCGACGTCGTGCGTTTCCTACATCTGCGCTTTCCCCGTGTGACCTCGCTCTTCGTCCTCTGCGGCGGGCTCGTCGCCGTGCTGCTCGGCCGGACGGCGCCGGCCCATGCCACCGGCGGACAACTGGTCGACGACTACCGCTCCGTCTACGGCACGCCCGGCGTCGCGGCGGCCGTGATCGACGGGTCGTCGGTCGAGACGATCGTCCGCGGCCGGGACGGGGACGGCGACGCGGTGACGGCGCGGACCCGGTTCCGGATCGCGTCGATGAGCAAGTCGATGACGGCCACGGCGATCATGTTGCTGGTCGATCGCGGCCGCGTCTCCCTGGACGACCCGGTCGTCAAGCTCCTGCCCGACTTCAGGATGGCCGATCCGCGCTTCACCGGGATCACCGTGCGCCACATCCTCAGCCACACCTCGGGACTGTCGAACGACACCAACAACGAGTACGTGTTCCCGCCTCTGCGCACCGCGCGGGAGATCGTGGCCGCGCTGGCCGACAAGACCCTGGCCGCCGCCCCGGGCACCCACGCTGAGTACCACAACACCAACTTCTCGATCGCGGCGAGGATCGTCGAAGTGATGTCGGGGAAGTCGTTCGACGACTTCCTCCACACCGAGCTGTTCACGCCGCTGGGCATGACCGACACCAGCTCCACGCTGGGATGTTCCGATCGTGCCGAGGGCCTGTCGTCCGGGTACGAGGTCGTACTCGGGGTCGCCGTCGCGGCGCCGGAGATGCCGGGGATGTGCGTCGGCAACGGCGGGGTGATCTCGACCCTGGACGACATGGTGCGGTGGTTGCGGTTCAACCAGGGAACCCTCGGGGCGGGCCTGCTGAGCGCCGGCTCCCTGGCCGAGTTGCACACCGTACAGCCGAAGGCCGGTGACCACGCCCTCGGCTGGCAGGCCCGTCCCGTCACGGCAGGCGCGCCGCCGTCGCTGGTCGGCCACGGCGGGACACTGGCGACGTGGACCGGGGACATGGTCTTCTCGCCCAAGACAGGTGTGGCCGCCCTCGTCCTCACCAACGGCGTCGGCGACCCCGGCCTGCTCTCGACCAACCTGCTCGCCGAACGGATCGGGGCACCGGTGACGCCGATGAGCAACCCGCTCACCGTCGTGAACGCGGTCCTGCTCGGGCTCACGGTGGGGATGGCCGCACTGCTGGTCACCGCGATCGTCCGAGCGCGCCGCTGGGCCACCCGCCGCCGCGCGGCGCGCCGGCCGCTGCCGGCCCTGCGGCTCGTGCCCCTCGCCCTGGTGACGGTGCTGAGCGTGGTGTTGCCGATGCCGATCTGGGGGGCGTTCGACGTCCAGTACTGGATCGTCACCGCCTGGCTGATGCCGCTGCTGGCGCTCTTCTGCCTCACCTGCTGCGTACTCGGGGCAGTCGCACTCGGCCGTCGCGTCCGGTGCTACCGCCGCGCCGGACAGGCGATCTCCGCACCGGCACAGCCGGCCATGGTGGACGGCTGACCCCGGCCGAAGCCCGATGGTGAACGGTCACCGGGAGGGAAGGTCGGAGCGGGGGACGACGAGGCCGCTCTCGTACGCGAAGATGATTGCCTGGGCGCGGTCTCGCAGGTCGAGTTTGGCCAGGATGCGGCCGACGTGCGTCTTGACGGTCTGCTCGGCGACGACGAGGGCCGCGGCGATCTCGATGTTGGAAAGGCCGCGGGCGACGTGGATGAGCACCTCGGACTCCCGCTGGGTCAGCGACTGCACCCGGGGTGCGGCACCGGGCAGCGCGGGCCTGCACCTGGCGATCTCCTCGATCAGGCGCCGGGTCACCGAAGGGGCGAGCAGGGCGTCCCCGGCCGCCACCACCCGCACCGCCGAGACGAGGTCCGCGGGCGACGCCTCCTTCAGCAGGAATCCGCTGGCACCCGCGCGCAGCGCCTCGTACACGTAGTCGTCCAGGTCGAAGGTGGTGAGCATCAGCACACGCGGCCTGTACTCCCCGCCGGGCGGCGCCAGGAGCAGCCGGGCCGCCCGCAGGCCGTCCATCCCGGGCATGCGGACGTCCATGAGGACGACGTCGGGCCGCAGTCGCCTCGTCTCGGCCACCGCCCGCTCGCCGTCGGCCGCGTCACCGACGACGTCGATGTCCCGTTCGGCGGCCAGCAGGGCGCCGAAGCCCGCCCGGACCATCGCGTGGTCGTCGGCGATGAGCACCCGGATCGTCACGAGGGCTCCTCCTCGTGCTCGGCCCGCGCCAGGGGCAGCGTCAGCTCGACCCGGAACCCGCCGCGTGGCGTCGGCAAGGTCAGCAGAACGCCGCCCACCAGGGCGGCCCGTTCCCGCATTCCGGCCAGCCCGTGGCCGGTGCCCGCGGGCTCGGCGAGCGCGCGTCCCGCGTCCGCGGGCGGCGCGTTCTCCACCACGACCCGCAGGCCGGTCCCGTTCCCGGTGACCGTCACGGCCGTGGCGGCGCCCGGCGCGTGCCGGATCACGTTGCTGAGCGCCTCCTGCACGATCCGGTAGACCGGCAGTTCCGTCCCCGGCGGCAGGTACGCGGGCAGGCCCGATACTGTCAGCTCGACGGGGGTTCCAGCCTGCCGGGCGCTCTCCATCAGCACGTCCAGCTGGTCGAGCCCTGGCAGCGGGGTACGCCGAGGCGTCGCGTCGTCGCTGCGCAGCACACCCAGCAGGCGCCGCATCTCGGCCAGTGACTGCCGGGCCGCCGTACCGATGGAGTCGAACTCCCGCTCGGCCTCGGCGGGCACCCCGCCCAGCCTGCGCGCCGCACTGGACGCCTGTACGGCGATCACCGACATGTGGTGCGCCACCACGTCGTGCATCTCCCTGGCGATTCTGGTCCGTTCCTCCAGCAGCTCGCGCCGGGCCCGCTCGGCCGCGCTGATCTGCTCCTGCTCGGCGACCCGCGCCTGGGCCAGGCGGCGCCAGCGCAGGTTGTCGCCGACGATCAGCGGCACCGGAACGACGGCCGTCACCAGCTGTAGCACCACCGCCGGGCTCGTGGACGATGTGGGCATCAGGGACACGTCCACCAGGGCGCCGAGGAGGGACAGCGCCCAGACGGCCGCCAGCGTCCATCGCGGCCGGTGCTGCGCCAGCGCGAACAGCACGATCAGGTAGGCGACCACGGGCATCGGAAGCCACGGCCACGGGTTGTTCGCCACCGGCGGCGAGACCAGCGCCGGCGTGACCAGCATCCCGACGTAGATCATCAGCCAGGCGGTCAACGGCCGGCGTCCGCAGATCGTCACCGGAGCCGCGCAGGCCGCGGCGAGGGGGACCGTCAGCTCGACCGGAGCGTCATAGACGGTGGCGAGCATCCCCACGTTCATCGCGAACATGAAGCAGGCGATCACCCAGGACGCGACGGCCCGTGACCTCGCGAACCGGAGCGCGGGCAGCGCCGCGGGTCCGGCCGGGGCCGGGGCGAAGGCGCGCGACATGCCCTCACAGTAGCCCCCGGCCTCCACGAAGAGCTCCGTCTCGCGGCCGACCTCGGGCCTCCCACCTGGGTATGACCCGAGGGCCGGATGGCTCGAAGGTATGAGGGGTCCGGATGGCTCCGTGGTGTGACGTGCCCCGCCGGGCTCGCCGCTTAGCGTCGGATCCCGTGAACGACAACAGGACTCCTGCGAACGATCAACGGAACATCGAGCGCGGAGGGACGTCACGGAGGCTGGCCGCCGTACTGGCCGCGCTGGGGATCGCCGCGGCGGTCGCGGCGCCGGCCGCCGGCGCCGCCTCCGCGGGACGGCAACCGCTGGACGGGTTCTGGCGGGCCGACGGCTACGGCACGATCTTCGACATCGGCCAGGGGCGGCTCACCACCTTCGACACGACGGCGACCAGCTGCCTGCGGGGAGTGCTCACAGCGAAACGGACGGCGGCGACGCGCGACTCGGCATCCTTCACGGCGCCGGCCGGCGGCCGGCGGATCAGCATCCGGACGCGGGGGCCGGGCCGGGCGCAGCTGCGGTATTCGGGCAGCGTCGGCGCCATCGAGCTACGGAGGTTGTCCGGCCTGCCCGTGGCGTGTTCCACGCCCACGTCCGATGATCCGGTGAAGGTGTTCGACGTCTTCTGGACGACCTTCGCCGAGAACTACCCGTTCTTCGCCGCCAAGGGCGTCGACTGGCGAGCCGTACGGGACCGGTACCGTCCCAGGGTCAGTTCGAACACCGGGGACGAGGAGTTGTTCGCCGTGCTGCGCGACATCCTCAAGGAGCTCGGCGACGCGCACACCGCCCTCCTCGCGGGCGACAGGCAGTTCGCCAGGCCGTTGCGGCCGGGCACCAGGCAGCTCGACGGAATACCGGCCTTCCTGGCCTTCAACGCACGGGTCCAGAAGTTCATCGAGACGAACGCCACCCACCAACCCCTGAAACAGTGGGGACGAGGCGTGATCGGGTACGCCGACCTCCCCGACGGGCTCGGCTACCTGCGGCTGGGCGCGTTCGACGGCTACGCCGACGGTGGCTTCGAACCCAATGCGGCCGAGCTGGACCGGGCACTCGACGAGATCTTCACCGCGTCCCGCACCTCGGGTCCCGACCGGCTGCGCGGCCTCATCCTCGACCTCCGGGTCAACCTGGGCGGCTACGACGGGCTCGGCCTGCGGCTCGCATCCAGGCTCACCGGCAGGCCGTACGTCGCGTACGCCAAGCAGGCCCGCAACACCCCGGACGACCCGCCCAGGTTCACCCGGCCCCAGCCGGTGCCCGTACGGCCGGCGACCGCGCCGGTGTACACGGGCCCCGTCGCCCTGCTCACCAGCGGCCTGACCATCAGCGCGGGCGAGACGTTCACCCAGGCCATGACGGGACGGACACCTCGGCCTGAGCGGATCGGGGAGAACACCCAGGGCGCCTTCTCCGACTTCCTGTGGCGGAAGCTGCCGAACGGGTGGAGCTTCGCGTTGCCCAATGAACGTTTCCTGACCCGGGATAGGACCTCCTACGACGTGACGGGTATTCCGCCACACCTGTCCGTTCCCGGCGTTCTCAGCGACGAGGAACTGAACGGTGACCACGACGCCGCCTTCGCCAAGGCCATCTCCTACCTGACGGACCAGCGCCGACGGTAGTCGCGCAACCACCTCGCCCGAGAACGGCCCGAGGGAGGATGGGCGGCGTCGCGTGACGTCGTCGAGCCGCTGATCGGGCAGGTCAGGCCTCCTCGGGCAGCGGTTCGCCGGTCTCCAGCAGTGACTTCAGGCTCGCCACCACGCTCGGCCAGCCCTGGCTGACCATCGCGGCCAGGGTCGATCCGGGCTCGAAGCCGTCGTGCACGACGGTGAGCTTCACGACCTGCGCGGAAGCCTCCTCCATGGTGAAGGTGACCTTCGAGCGGGGCTCGCCGGACAGCCGGGCGAGCGTCTCCTCGTCCCAGCCGAAGCGCTTGGCGAGCTCCGGGGTGACGGCGTGCCAGGTGTAGGAGAGCCGGCTGTAGGGCTCGGCCTCCAGTACGACCTGCTCCGGGTCGCTGACCAGCACGCCGTGGTTGTCCCAGGTCATCTGGGAGCCGACGGACCAGTCCGTGGCGAACTCCGTGGCCCAGTAGCGGCGGGTGAAGGCGGGCTCGGTCAGCGCCTGCCAGAGCTTCTGCGGGGTGGTGCGGATGTAGGTGGCGTAGACGAAGGTCGGGGCGTCCATCGAGCTCTCCTCCAGGGCGACTTTCAGGTCCGCCAGGGTTTGGACCCTGGCCCGGTCGTAGCGGCTGATCCATCGGTGGGCGATCTCGTGCACGGGCGCGGCGTTGAGGTAGTGGAGCTTCTCCCGGCCCCGCCGTACGGTGGCGACGAGCCCGGCCTCCTCCAGCACCGCGAGGTGCTTGCTGACGGACTGCCGGGCCATGTCGAGTCCGGCGCACAGCTCGCGCAGCGTCTGCCCGTTGCGGGCGTTGAGCGAGTCGAGCAGCGCGCGCCGACTCGGATCGGCCAGCGCCTTGAACACCTCGTCCATGCCCGCCCTCGCCCTCCTGTCGATATGCAGCCTTTCGGCTGCCTTTAAATTAGGCAGCCAGAAGGCTGCCTGTCAAGCTGTCCGGCGTACGGGGAGGCGATCATCCTGCGCGACCACCTCGTAAGGTCCTTGCATGACCGAAAGCCTCCGCCTGGTGCCTGTCACACCCGCCAACATCGAGATGGCCATCGCGGTGAAGGTCAGTCCCGAACAGGAGCACTTCGTCTCGCCTGTGGTGAAATCGCTGGCCGAGGCGTACGTCCACCCGAACGTGGCCTGGTCGCGCATCATCCTCGACGGCGACGGTCCGGTCGGTTTCGTGATGGCCTTCCTCGACCTCGACTGGGACGGAAAGGGAGTCGACTTCCGGTCCGGCTTGTGGCGCCTCAACATCACCCCCGACGCACAAGGACGCGGCGTCGGCCGCTTCGCCGTCGAATCAGTGGCCGGAGAGATCAGGCGTCGTGGCGGCACGCGGATGTACGTCACATGGGAACCGGGAGCGGGCGGTCCGGAAGGCTTCTACCGGAAGCTCGGGTTCCAGCTCACGGGCGAGAAAAGCGAAGGTGAGACGGTCGCCGTACTGGACGTGACCACACGGCCCGAGCGCGCGCCCGTCGCGGGCCCGTGAGGGGGCTCAGCGTACGGGGGGCCGATCAGCCGAGCATCGACACTCCGGTGGATCTCCGCCGACCGAGTGGAGCGCATCGATGTACCCGCCACCGACGTCGAACCGGGTGATGTCCGTTGTCCTGTTCATCGAGCAGATGAGGGCCCAGTCCGCTGCCGGGTCGATTTCCTGCAGACGCAGTCGCTTCTTCCGGGTGACTCCGTGGGCGCGGCCGATGTAGCAGACATGTGGGTCAATTCTCTCGATGTGGACAGCCATGAGAGGAAACGCCTTGGTCAACGTCGTGATCAGGCCCGTGGTGGAATCCAGGTCGATCTCCGGCAAAGGCTGAGGGTGCTCCCCGCGCGAGGTGAGGGCACGATGGGCCACGGTCGAGCCCTTCCAGGCCGAGCGCGTCGCGTGCTCGACGTCGCGGAGGCGTACGGCCGAGTGGCCGTCGAGATGCAGCTGGTCGGAGATGGTGTGCAGCAGTGCCCATTTGCGGCCGACGCCCACCACGTAGGCGTCCAGCCGATCCGCGCGGGCGATCTCACGGCTGACCCTCACGGGTTCACCGGAACGCCTCGCCCTCTTCAGGTCCCTGAGAATCGTCCCCTTGGCCATGACTCCGGATCGTGCCACTTCTTGTTCTGGTTTTCGCGCCGATCCCGCAGTTGTCGCCCGTTCGGCGGCATTTGAGTAGAGGGGTACTCAGGTGCGCCGCCGCGGTCGGCGCGACCATGAGGGCGTCGCCGGCAGTCGGGCGAACCTCGCGTTCAGCAGCCTGGAGGTGGAGGCGCATGGCCAAGGAACACATCGGCGAGATCCGGATCAGCAAGCGCACCGTACGGATCGGGCACGAGGTCTACCCGCTGGCGAACATCTCCCGGGTGCAGACCCTGAGACTGGTCTGGAGCGGGAAGTACGCCACGCTCTATCCCCTCCGTCAGATCGCCGTCCTCGTGCTGCTGGTCGGGGCGGTGGTCGTCGCCGCCCGGATGGTGCTGCCGCGGCTCGATCTCGACGCGGACCTCGACATCGAGGAGGCCGCGCGGCAGTTCGCCATGGGGGTCTTCATCCTGGGCGGGATCCGGCTGGCGTACCTGCTGTTCATGCTCTTCTACCGGCTGCTGGTCAGGCGGACGCGGTACGCGCTGGTCATCGAGACGGCCGGTACGCAGTACACCGCGCTGTCCGGCACCGACAACCACGAGATCCACCGGATCAAGGGCGAGATCGTCGGGGCTATCGAGGATCCGCCGAGCGGGGACCGGATCATCCAGGTTCACGGAGATCTGGTGGCCGGCGACAAGGTGGGCGGCGACCAGTACAAGCAGGGCGGACGCGACAACAGGATGACCTTCAACAGATAGCCACTTCAACAGATAGCCACTTCAACGGATGGCCACGGAGAGGCGGTCACGTGTCGGACTATGTGTTCGGTGACAAGGTCGGCGGAAACCAGTACAAGCAGACCGGCGACCACAACACCTTCACGGTCAACAACTCGGCGGGCGTATCCCGTCAGGAGCTGGACGCCGCCGTGTCGGAGCTGCGTGCCTTCATCGCCCAGCTCGGCCGCGACGGCGCGGTCGCATCGGATGGCACGGTCACCGACCCCGGCGCCGTCGTCGCCGCGGTCGAGTCCGAGCCGGGCCGTCTGAGGGCGCTCGGCCAGGCGATCGCGGGCGGCGCCAAGGACGCCGTGCTGTCCGTGGTCAAGGACGGGGTGGCCGCCCTGATCGTCGCCCTCGTCGCCCGGATGTGACGCGGCCGGCCCAGACGATCAACGAACGCCACCTCTCGCCGCCCGAACATTTCGCGCGCCACTCATGCACGACTTCTCGTGCATGGGTTATCGTGGAAGGGTGACAGACCCCATCGCGGACCTGGCGACGGCGAAAGCCCTGGCCAACCCCGTACGCCAGCGCATACTCCGTGAGCTGGAGATCATCGATGAGGCCACCTCCACCGTCCTCGCCGACCGCCTCGGCATCACGACCGGGGGCACCAGCTACAACCTGCGCATCCTGGCCCAGCACGGCCTGGTCGAAGAGGTGCCGGACCGGGGGCACGGCCGCGAGCGCTGGTGGAGACTGTCACGCCAGAGCCTCCGCTTCCCCGTGCTGAGCAGGCAGAGCCCCGAGCTGCGGGCCGCGATCGAGAAGCTCAACGAGCTCTGGCTGGCCGAGGACCTGGAGACGTTCGCGCGCTTCCAGGCCCGGCGCGAACGGCTGGGCGTGTGGTCGGACGCCGTGCCGTACTCGCGCGGTTCGATCCGGCTCGACCTCGGCGAACTTGAGAACTTCTTCGAGGACTATCTCGCGCTGCTCAAGCGATACCAGCGCGCCCCGGACGAGACCCCGCGCGGCGCCCGTACGGTCCTCACCCGATTCGTCGCCTTCCCCGATCCCGAGGAGGAAGCCTGATCTGAAGACGACCCTGGGCCGTCGAGCTGCAACTCGACGACCCAGGAAACGAAAGCCGCAACACCTCGCCCGATGGGCGATGCCTTGATGTGTCCGACCTCCACGCAAAGGAGAGCACTTCGTGCTGCCCGAATGCAAACACGGCAGGTTACGCCGCCGGCTCGCGGCCGTGTTCCTCGTACTGTCCTCCCTGTCGATCCCGGCGCCCGCCATGGCGGCGTCGGACGACCTCGTAACCACTGACGTCACCTTCAAGAACGGCCCTGTCACCCTCCAGGGCACGGTGATCACCCCGGCCGACACCGGGAGACGATGGCCGGGGCTGGTGCTGATCGCGGGGGCCGGGGCCCGGAGCCGCGACTCCTACCGGGCCGAGGCCGAGGCGTTCGCCCGCGCCGGGACCGCGGTGCTGATCTACGACAAGCGCGCCGACTACTCCCGGGCGACGAGCTCCTTCGCCGACCTCGCCGACGACGCCGTCGCGGGGGTACGGCTCCTGCGTACACGCGCCGACGTGCAACCCCGCAAGGTGGGCGTGTGGGGGCACAGCGAGGGCGGCTGGGTGGCGCCGCTGGCCGCGTCCCGCTCCGGCGCGGTGGACTTCGTGGTCGTCGCCGGCGCCAGCGCGCTGACCGCCGACCGTACCCAGTTGTGGAGCAACCGCACCTACCTGACCCACGCCGGGGTGAAACCGTCACTACAGGCGCCGATCGGGGTGAACCTCAGCAGGATGCTGGTGGCCGCCGGCCTGTTCGGCGACGTCGGCAACACCCCCGCGGCCGCCCTGGAGAAGGTACGCCAACCGCTGCTGGCCCTGTTCGCCGAGTACGACAGGTCCACGCCACCCGGCGAGAGTATGCGCCTGTTCCGGGAGGCACTGACCCGAGGCGGGAACAACCACTACAAACTAAGCGTGGTCCGCGGAGCCGACCACAACATGCGGCGTTCGACCACCGGCTTCGACCAGCCCGAGACCGCCTTCGCTCCCACGTACCTGGACACGGTCACCCGCTGGATCGCCACCCTCGCCGACCAGAGCCCGCCCACGTCCGACGAACCCCCCGCCCAGACCCTCCCGACCGAGCCCGTACGCCCCCCGGCCTGGTACGAAGCGCCGGCCCTGCACGTCACCCTGACGATGTTGTTGCTGCTGGCCTTCGCCGGGTTCCTCGTCACCGGGCTCTTCCCGAACAAACTCCGCCGCGCCCCGAGGACCGTCCGCCGGCTGGCCATCCTGGCAGCCCTCGGCGGCCTGGTGAGCGTACTCGGCACGTCGGCGTACCTGTTCTGGATCGTCGCGACAGGCGCCACCGACGTGGGCAGCGCCTTCCTGGGCCGCCCTCCGCTCTGGCTGCTGCTCCAAGCCCTGGCGGCGGCCGTCCTGGTGGCAGGCGTGATCCTCGTGCTCCGCCGCCGCGAACCAGGCGTCGGTGGGATGCGTTTCCCCCTTCTCCTGACCGCCGGAGCACTCTTCGTCCCGTGGGCGGCCTACTGGGGCCTGCTCACCGTCTAGCCGAGTGGCCGGTCGCATCCTGATGGGTGTCAGTGGCGGTGTCAGGACGGCGACGGTCCGGTATCAGGGTGGTCGGCGATGGTTGGCGCATGAAGGGTTCGGCGATGCGGCCTCCGGGTCGCGAACCGGGCCCGCCGAACATGAGTCCACAGGAGAGCATCATGCAGACGTTCGACACCCCCGCCGCCATCCGCACCGTCCTGGACGTCCCCGCGGGACGCGTCCGGTTCGTCGCCGCCGACCGGGCCGACACCACGGTCGAGGTCCGGCCCGCGAACGCCTCGAAGAGCCGTGACGTGAAGGCGGCGGAGCAGACCACGATCGAGTACGCCGACGGTGTCCTCCGGATCACGACCCCGGAGAAGAACCAGTACCTCGGCCCGTCCGGGGCCATCGAGGTGACGGTCAACCTGCCCGCCGGTTCCGGCGTCGAGGCCAAGGCGGTCGGCGCCGAACTGCTGACCGCCGGCCGTCTCGGTGAGGTCGCCTTCGAGGGCGCGTACAGCCAGATCAAGATCGAGGAGGTGGCGAGCCTCCGCCTCACGGCGGTCGACGGCGACGTCGAGGTCGGGCGGCTGGGCGGTCCCGCGGAGATCAGCACCGCACGGGGTGACATCCGGGTCGCCGAGGCCGCGGGCGGCAAGGTCGTGCTCGCCACCCAGTCCGGCGACATCTCGATCACCGCCGCCGCCGGTGTCTCGGCGGCCCTGGACGCCGGCACCAGCTACGGCCGTATCAGCAACGCCCTCAAGAACGACGGCAACGCCGACCTCGACATCCACGCCACCACCTCCAGCGGCGACATCACCGCCCGCAGCCTGTGAACGCGAGCTGCGGCACCACACCTGCCGCACTACCGGAAAGAGGCCCGTCACCAGCGGAAACGCTGTGGCGGGCCTCCCGCTTTGCAGCCAGGTCCGGCGGCGTGGCGGCGGATCACCGTGGAGGGGCCGAGCCGTCGGCGAGGTCCGGGGGCGGGCAGGCGGTCTCGGCCGGACGCCCGTCCTCGACCCGTGAGACGGGTTCGCCGACGAGGTGTCGCAGGGCGCTCCGCAGCGTGGCCTGCGCTGACGGTTCGAGATCGTCCAGGAGCCGGTCCTCGATCGTCTCGACGTCGGTACGGGCGGCCGTGAGTACGCGGCTGCCTTCGGGGGTGACCTCGATGATGCGGGCGCGGCGATCGGCGGGATCGGGACGGCGCAGCACCAGCCCGGCGTCCTCCAGCTCGTCGAGGATGAGGACCAGCTTGCTCTTGTCGACCGACACGGCCTGGGCCAGGGCGAGCTGGGTCCGGGCGGGGGCTTCGACGACGGCCGTCAGCACCGTGTAGCCCCACAGGCTCAGACCGTGCTCGCGCACCGCCGCGGTCTCGGCCGTGGCCAGGCCCTGCTTCAGCCGGGCGAACAACCAGTGCAGATCGTGGTGCAACCGGCTGCCTGGCGAACCTTCGGTGGCGGGGACGTGGGCCATGGCAGCATGATACCAACTCAAGATGTTCTTGATTTACAACTATCTTGGTCTATATTGATTGCGATTCCAGACCATCTTGAATGTGAGGCAATCTGTTGACCCATCTTCTGCACCTGGACGCAAGCGGACGTACCGACTCCTTCTCCCGAAGACTCGGCGCGGCCTTCCTGGCCGACTGGCGGGCCGCCCATCCGGACGGCGTCCACACCTACCGTGACCTGGTGGCCGACCCGGTGCCGCCCGTCGACGAGGACCGGGTACACCTCGCCACGCAGTCGTCCGTCCACGGGGTGCGCGACATCGAGGCCATGGACCGGATGGTCGCCGGCGCCCCCGGGCTGGCCGGGAGCTGGGCGATCACCCGTCCACTGGTGGAGCAGCTCCTCGCGGCCGACGTCCTGTTGCTGGGCGTGCCGATGTACAACTTCACGGTGCCCGCCGCGTTCAAGGCGTGGATCGACCGGGTGACGCTGCCCTGGTTGCCGCTCAAGGGGAAGACGGCCGTGGTGCTGAGCGCGCGCGGCGGCGCCTACGGGCCCGGCACCCCCCGCGAGCAGTACGACTTCCACGAGCCCTACCTGCGCGCCTACTTCTCCGTGCTCGGGCTCGACGACGTGACCTTCGTCCACACCGAACTCACCCACGCCACGGTCATGCCGTTCCTCGCGCGATTCCGCGAGCAGCACGAGGTGTCCCAGGCGGCGGCGCTCGACGCGGTGCGCGTCCTGGCGACCCGGGTGCGTGCCGAGACGCCGTCCTGACCACGACCTCCCGACCTGGCAGCAGCAGACACAAGAAGGGCAACCACATCATGAACACCGAGCTCAGCGGCCGTGTGGTCCTGGTCACCGGCGCGTCGTCCGGCATCGGCGCCGCGACCGCCCGCGCCTACGGCCGCGAAGGCGCCCGCGTGGCGATCACCTACCGCGACCGTCCCGACAGGGCCGAGAAGGTGGCCGCCGACGTCGAGGACGCGGGTGGGCAGGCGCACCTCGTCCGGCTCGACCTTGAGGACCTGTCCACCGTCGACCACGCCGTTGCGACCGTCGTCGAGCGCTGGGGCGGCATCGAGGTCCTGGTCGCGAACGCCGTGCGCTGGGGCGGCGACGGGCCGCCCGACCCCAGTGTGCGGTTCGAGGACGTGTCCCTGGCGGAATGGGAGGCCATGATCGGCGCCAATCTGATCGGGACGGCGGCGACGGTCCGGGCCGTGCTGCCCGGCATGCGTGCCAAGGGCTGGGGCCGGATCGTGCTGATCTCGTCGAGCGTCGCCGAGGAGGGCCTGCCCGGGCCAGGGCCGTACGGCACCGCCAAGTCCGGTCTGTACGGACTCGCCCGCAGCCTGGCCTGGAACGGCGGCCGGGACGGGATCCTCGTCAACGTCGTGGCGCCGGGCTTCACGCTCACCGACAGCCGCCCCGGCATCCCCGCGTTCGTGACCGACGCCCTCGCCGCCGCCACTCCCACGCACCGGCTCTCCACCTCGGACGACGTGGCCAACCTGATCGTCTTCCTGGGCTCGGGGGCCAACGGCAACCTCACCGGCGAGGTGATCAGGGACGGCTCCGCCGCCGCCCGCGCGCCACACATCGGCGGATAGCCCCCAAGAAAAGCGCCGTTGGTTGCGACTATTCATTGAATGTATAGTCGTGATCATGTCAACCGGTCATGTGCTGCTTGGCTTCCTCGTCGAGCGCCCGAAACACGGCTATGAGCTCAAGAAGGAGCACGACCACCGTCTCGCCGGCGCCAGGCCGCTGGCGTACGGGCAGGTCTACGCCACCCTGCAACGCCTGGAACGCGACGGTTTCGCGGAGGTGGCGGAGACCCAGCAGGAGGGCGGCCCCGAGCGAACCCTGTACGCGATCACCGACGACGGCCGGGCGGAGCTGGAACGGTGGCTGAACACCGTCGAGCCGTCCGCGCCGTACGTCGCCAGTGCCCTGTTCGCCCGGGTCGCCGTCGCGGGAAAGGCGGCCGACGGCTACCTCGTACGGCAACGCGAGGCGCATCTGGCCCGCATGCGGGAGCTGACCGCCGAGAAGGCGTCCGGCGCGCCCGCGCAGGTGCTGGCGGCCGACTACGCGCTCCAGCACCTCGACGCCGACCTGCGCTGGATCGAAACCGCCCTCGCGCGGATGAAGGAGGACAACCATGCTTGAGGCCAGGGGCCTGGGCAAGTCGTTCGGCCCGACCAGGGCGCTGGCCGGCGTCTCCCTGGAGATCGCGGAGGGCGAGATCGTCGCCGTCACGGGGCCGAGTGGCTCGGGCAAGTCGACGTTGCTGCACTGCCTGGCCGGGGTCGTCCGGCCGGAGGCCGGCGAGGTCGTCCTGGACGGCAGGCGCATCGACACGCTGCCCGAGGAGGAGCTGACCAGGCTGCGGCGCGAGAGCTTCGGCGTCGTGTTCCAGTTCGGCGAGCTGGTGCCCGAGCTGACCGCGGCGGAGAACGTCGCGCTGCCGCTGCTGTTCAACCGGCACGGCAGGCAGGAGTCGATGACCGCCGCGGCGGAGTGGCTGGCCCGGCTGGAGGTGTCCGACTGCGCCGGCCGGCGTACCGACGAGTTGTCCGGAGGACAGCGGCAGCGGGTGGCCGTCGCGCGGGCGCTGGTGACCGGCCCGCGCGTGGTCTTCGCCGACGAGCCCACCGGAGCGCTGGACACGCTCGGCGGCGAGCAGGTGATGAGCGCGCTGCTCGGCGCGGCTCGTGCCGCGCGTGCCGCCGTCGTCCTGGTCACCCACGACAACCGGGTGGCCGCCTACGCCGACCGGGAGATCGCCCTGCGTGACGGAGCGGTGCTGGCAGGGGTGGAACGGTGATCGCCGTACTGCTGATGTTGAACAGGGGGCGTTCGCGGGCCGAGCGCGTACGCGCCTGGCTGGTCGGGACGGGCGCGGCGGTGGCGACGTTCCTGGTCTGCACGGCCGTCAGCCTGGCCGACTTCGACGACGAGGGCGGCTCGCTGACGGGGCTCGGCCTGGCCCTGCTGGCCGTGCCGGTCGCCGCCCTGGTCCACCAGGCCAACCGGCTGGCCTCGGCCACGAGGGAACGACGGCTCGCCGCCCTGCGGCTGGCGGGCGCGACGCCGCACGACGTACGGCGGCTGGGCGCCCTGGAGGGCGGTCTGCTGACGTCGGGCGGGTCGCTGGCCGGCGGCGTGCTCTACGTGGTCACCCATCTTTCCGGGCCGCTGCCGCAGGTGCCGGTGGTCGTGGCGTTGGTGACGTACGGCGGGGTTCTGTCGGGGATGCGCGCCGGGCGGCACGTCGTCGTCTCGCCGTTGGGAGTGACCCGCCGGGCGCGCGTGCGGGGGCCGCGCGCGCAGGACCTGCTCCTCCTCGCGACGGGAATCGGCCTCTTCGGCCTCGGAGCTTCGCTGAAGGGCGGCTTCCCCCTGGTCGGTCCGTACGGGTCCGTGGTGGCCATGGCGGCAGGGTTGGTCATGATGCTGTTCGGGCTGACTCTGGCCACGACCTGGCTGATCGGGGCGTCCGCGCGCCGGGCCGGGCGGCGGGCCAGGTCGGCGGAGGCGCTGCTGGCGGCGCGGCTGGTCGAGGCGGACCCGCGGGCGTGGGCCAGGGCGTTGTCCGTGGTGAGCCTGACGGTGTTCTTCGGCGCGGGGGCCGGGGCCCAGCAGGCGCCCGGCGGCTACTCCCACGCCCACGTGCTGGTCGACGTCGCGCTCCTGGTGGCCCTGGTGACCGCGGCGGTCGCCCTGGTGGTGCACCAGGCGGAGGAGCTGATCGACCTGCGCCGTTCGTTCGCGGCGCTGGCCGCCGCCGGCGTGCCGGAGCGGGCCCTGGGGCGGGTGCTCGTACGGCAGGCGGTCATCGCCGCGCTGCCGGTGTGCGTGGTGGCGGCCGTGTCGGGAGTCGCGGTGGTGGTCCTGCCCCTCCTGGACATCTACCAGGTGCAGTGGCTCGGCTGGGCGGGAGCCAGGGCCGTCGTCATGGCCGGGGTCGGGGTGCTCGCCGCGATGCTCGTCGCCCTGGCCGCCCGGCCGCTGCTGCGCGGCGCGCTGCGCCTCCGGGCAAGGGCCTGATCACCGTACGTTCAGTCGCGTAGGCGGGCGTTGAGCCGTGCGGCCTGCCGGGTGAGGTGGTCACGTTCGGGGAGACTGGGCGCCGAACGGGCGGCTTCGGCGTAGAGACGGGCCGCCGTGGCCGGGTCGCCGTCGCGTTCGTGCAGGTACGCCGCGACGGCGGAGTGGCGGGGCAGGGCCGGGTCGAGCTCGGCCAGGGCGGCCAGACCGGCCCGCGGGCCGTCGGCCTCGCCGACGGCGACGGCCCGGTTGAGGCGGGCCACCGGACTGCCGGTGAGGCGCACGAGTTCGTCGTACCACTCGACGATCTGCACCCAGTCGGTCTCCTCGGCCGCCTGGGCGTCGGCGTGGAGCGCGGCGATGGCGGCCTGGGCCTGGAACTCGCCCAGCCGGTCGCGGGCGAGGGCCGCCTGGAGCACGTCGACGCCCTCGGCGATCAGGCGGGTGTTCCACAGACCGCGGTCCTGCTCGGCGAGAGGCACGAGCCTCCCGTCGGGCGCGGTCCGCGCCGGACGCCGTGCGTGGTGGAGCAGCATGAGCGCGAGCAGGCCCGCGACCTCCTCATGGCCGGTCCTGGCCGCGAGCTGGCGGGTGAGCCGGATCGCCTCGTCGGCCAGGTCGACGTCGCCGGAGTAGCCCTCGTTGAAGACCAGGTAGAGCACGCGCAGCACGGTGGCGACGTCACCGTGCTGGTTGAACCGTATGCCGGAGATGGTGCGTTTGGCCCGGCTGATGCGCTGGGCCATCGTCGCCTCCGGCACGAGGTACGCCTGCGCGATCTGGCGCGTGGTCAGGCCGCCGACCGCGCGCAGCGTGAGCGCGACGGCCGAGGCCGGCGTCAGGGACGGGTGCGCGCACAGGAAGTAGAGCCGCAGCGTGTCGTCCACCGCCTCGCCCGGGACGGGCGCGGGCTCGGCCTCGACGCGTACCTCGCGGTGCCGGCGGGAGGTGTCGGCGCGGGCGGCGTCGAGGAACTTGCGCCAGCCCACGGTGACCAGCCAGCCCTTGGGGTCCTGCGGCGGGCCGCCCGGCCACACCCGTACGGCCTCGACCAGGGCGTCCTGCACGGCGTCCTCGGCCGCCGCGAAGTCGGCCCCGCGGCGGACGAGGACGCCGATCACCGCGGGAACCAGCTCCCGCAGCAACGACTCGTTCACTCGATCACCGCGGAATGCTCCGCCATGAACGGGCGCACCTCAAGCCATTCGTGAATCGGCTTCCCACCCGCGCCCGGGGCCGCGGACAACTCGCCGGCCAGTTCGAGCGCCCGCTCGCGGGTCTCGACGTCGATCACCATCCAGCCGGCGATCAGGTCCTTGGTCTCGGCGAACGGGCCGTCGGTGACCGGCGGCCGCCCCTCGCCGTCGTAGCGGACGAACGTGCCCTCCGGGAGGAGCGCCTGGCTGTCTACGAACTCGCCGGTCTCCTCCAGCCGGGCGGCGAAGTCGCGCATGTACTGGATGTGCGCCGAGACCTCCTCCGGCGTCCACTGGTCCATCGGCACGTCGTTCACCGATGCCGGCGCGCCCCGATAGTGCTTGAGCAGCAGGTACTTGGCCATCAGATTCTCCTTCTGCGGTACGGCCCAGTCTGGCCGTGTTCATACCGGGGACGGAACCAGCCGCGGGATCTCGACATCCCGCCACGACATTTCTTCGGCAGAATTTTCCGCGGCGGGGTTTTCCTGCGGCTGGGTCTTCTGCGGCGGGTCTTCTGCGGCGGGTCTTTTGGGGCTGGGTCTTTTGTGGCGGGGTCTTTTGCGGTGGTCTGACGGTGTGCCACTCAGCCACGCAGCCGCTCAGCCGCTCAGCCGCGCCGACGTTCCTCGCGCTGCCGGAGCAGTTCCTCGACCGGGCTCGGCAGGGTCGTCTCGAAGTCGATCAGCTTCGCCCAGGTCGGGGTCACCACGATCCGGACCATGCCGTCGTGGTAGAGCGAACGCACCTCCGCCTCCCACTCGACCCGCTGCTCGGGCGTCATCTCGTAGGTGCTGGTCGTCTTGAGGTATTCGTCCGGGATGCCGTCGACGGGGTCCAGCTCGGCCCGGCCGCGGATGAACAAGATCTTGGGCGGGTGCGTCTCGGTGTCGATCGTCAGCGCGACCATCGGGTTCTCGCGCAACGCCTGGAGCTTCGGGGCGTTCTTCGGCGTGCACACGACGATCTCCGAGCCGTTCCAGGTGAAGATGATCGGGATGTTGCGGGGTGTGCCGTCCTTGGCCACGTAGGCCAGGCGGGTCACGTCGCGGGCCAGCAGTTCCTGACTGATCGGCCGGTTCAGCACCTCGGTGATCTCGTTCGGTCGCACGGTCGCTCCTCCGTTGTCGTCCACTGTCGCCGCGTACGCGCGGCTCGTCGTACCCGGGACGGAGCCGACACCACGTTCTCGACACAGTTCTGGAATCAGCTCGGGCCGGGCTCGGCCGGCGGGGTGAACAGGGCGCCCAGCTTGGTCACCGTCTCCGGGATGATCCGGTAGTAGACCCAGGTGCCGCGGCGCTCGCCGTCGATGAGCCCGGCGGTCCGCAGCACCTTCAGGTGATGGGAGATGGTGGGGGCGGTCAGGTCGAAGGTGTCGGTCAGGTCGCACACGCACGCCTCGCCGCCCGCGTGGGAGCCGATCATCGACAGCAGGCGCAGCCGTACGGGGTCGGCCACGGCCTTGAGCAGGGTGGCGAGCTCGGCGGCGGCCTCTTCGGTGAGCGGTTCGCGGGCGATCGGCGCGCAGCACTGACCTGTCATGACGACCTCCTGCTGATTAGAAGCTTGTCTAAATCATAGGTCCCTTCAGCCGCAGCAGCCGCCGCCGGTCTCGGCGCCGACGGGGGTGAGCGGGAGTGAGGTCACCGGCCGGCCGCCGCCGACGCCCGCGGCCAGGCCGACCCGCCGCTCCTGGGCCTCGGCCAGGTCGGAGGAGCAAACGCCCGTTTCGGGCAGTTCGAGCTGTACGTCGCGCGCCGCCTCCCAGTCCCCGGCCAGCGCGGCCACCACCGAGCGAACCTGCTCGTAACCGGTGGCCATGAGGAAGGTCGGGGCGCGGCCGTAACTCTTGACGCCGACCGCGTAGTAACCGGGCTCGGGGTGGGACAGCTCGTCCACGCCATGGGCCGGGACGGTCCCGCAGGAGTGCCTGCTCATGGCCGAACGGGTCGCGGCCGATCACCTCGACGCCGCTCGCGGTGGTGTTCAGCCGGTGGGTGAAGAAGCCGGTCAGCACGCGGATGCGGCCGCCGTTCACGTGGTCGCGGCGGAGTGGCCGGCCCCGAGCACGTTCGGGCTGGTGTACGTGCCGGAGGCGTCGATGTCGTACCGGTACGGGCTGAACACCCGTACGTGCCCCCAGCGCGCCACCGAGGCGCCGACCCGCTCACCGGCCTCCAGAACGGTGAAGCCGACACCCCGCTCGGCCAGATGGGCGGCGGCGGCCAGCCCGACCGGCCCGGCGCCGATCACGAAGACGGGCAGCGCGTCGATCCGCTCGCGGCCGGCGGACTGCTCAATGTCGATCGCGGCGGTATCGCAACAACTGTCACTCATGACGGCTCTTCAGATGACCGCGGGGTGATGGGCATGACACCCCGCTGAATAGAAGTTTATCTAAACAGCTCCGAGCCTGAGCCACTGCTTAGAGGCTTGTCAAATTAGACATCTGCCTAAGTTGCGATGGGACGTCCTTGAGGTTGTGGGGCGTCCGGGGTCAGTCGTCCAGCTCCTCCGACGAGACCGTCTCGTCCGCGGGCGGGGGCTGGATGTCCACCTTCATCCCCCAGTCCGACAACCGCAGATCCTCCACGAAGGAGTAGTACGGGGGCTCGCCGGCGGACCTGTCGAGACTGTCGTTCGGGTCGCGCCACGCACTCCACGCCCTGCGGACCAGTTGGTCAGGGCCGATCCACAACCGCCAGGACACCTTCCAGGAGGCGTACTCGCCGGTGGGCCTGCTGCGGGCGCCGATGCGCATGTCCGGGTTCACCTTGTGGAGCTGCGCGAAGGTGATGACGCCTTCGTGGACGGTGGTGCGCACACCGTCGTACATCCCGGCGGGCCGCCTGCTCGTGGTGGTGGCCAGCACCGCTCTGAGCGTGGCGGGGTCGCTGAGGCTGAGGTGGTGGCCGGACTTCAGGTCGAGCCGGCACGGCCACTCGTACGTGACCCAACGTTTGCCCGGCGGGAGCGGCCGGTCGGCGTCGGGCCTGGCCTCCAACTGGTAGCCGCGCTTTCCGATGCAGATGTTGCGGATGCCGGCGCGTCCCAGGTTGTAGTTCGTCAGGTCGGTGGCCACGATCTTGCCCTTGCCGAACCCCACGACGCCGCGCACAGGCTTGTGGGTGGACCAACTGCCGAACCAGTTCGCCTTCGTACGCTGAACGATCCGCACCCCATGGCCCGGCACGAGCCGGCGCTGAATGGCCCCCGCCGGATCCGTCACGGCATCGGCCCGTACGGCCGGTCCCGCGGTCACCGTGGACGCGGTCACCAGGAGAACCAGCATGGTCATTCGTCCCCTCATGAGTCCTGGATCTTCGCAGCGGCAGATATCACCACGATCACGACTCGGGCCGCTTGCGCCGTTCAGCAGAGTTCGCGGTACGGGGCGTCCGGGACGTAGCGTGACCAGTCGGTTCGGGAGGGGTGGCCGCCTACGCGGGTGCACAGCAGGGCGGCGGCGCGGGGGCCGTCGGTGACGTACGTGAACAGGACGCCGTCGCCGGTCAGCACGTACAGGGTGCGGCCGTCGGGGGAGAAGGACAGGGCGAGCACGGGGCCCGCGGTGCCGGGGAACGGGAGGTCGGCGACCTGGCCGGTGGAGGTGTCGCGTACGCGTACGCGCTGGTCCCCGTCGACGGTGGCGAGGGTGCGGCCGTCCGGGGAGGACGCGGCGGCGTCGATGCCGGCCTCGCTGACCAGCGGCGGCTCGATGAGGCGGCCCGTACGCAGATCGGCGAGGTACAACGCGTTGACGCCCGTGAGCGCGTAGCGGGGGTCGGGCGCGAGGCCGCTCAGCGACCCGCCGATGGCATCGGTGTTGATCCGCCGGACCGCGCGCCCGGAGGCGACGTCGATGAGCACGAGCCCGTCGTTGTCGCGTACCACCACTTCCCGGCCGCCGGGGAGGAAGGCGAAACTCCCGTAGGTCGCGCTCACCGTGTGGGCCGGCCGCCAGGAAGGGGTGGCGGTCCAGAGCTGGGTGGCCCGTTCCTCCTCGCAGGTGCCGGCCGCGCGGTAGGTCGTGGCGGCGGCGAGCGTCCTGCCGTCGGGGCCGAACGTGAGGTCGCCGACCCGCCACAGATCGCCCGTCCGGCGGGGCTGGCGGCGCGGGAGGCGGGCCAGTTCACGGCCGGTGGCGACGTCGCTGATCCGTACGGCTCCGTCCGGGGTGACCGCCGCGAGAGTGGAGCCGTCCGGGCTGAGGGTCACCGCGTGCTTGGGGTCGTTCGGGTCGGAGCACGGCGAGGTCGCCTCCGTGCCCTGGAAGACCAGGGTGGGCCCGACCTGGCCGCGGGTACGCAGGTCCCACACCCGTACGCCGTCCGGCCCGGCCGTGGCGGCCCGTTCCGCCCCGGCCGCCAGCGCCGCCTGCACGGCCTCCCCGCCCAGCCGATCGGGCGCGGTCCAGGCGGTCACGTCGGCGAACCGTACGCCGCCCGGCCGTACCGTGTAGGCCAGGCCGCGGCCGTCGCCGGTGAACGCCAGTTCCTCCACCAGGGACGGCAGGCCCGGTACGACGGTCGCCGACCAGCGGGCGCGTACGTCCCAGAGCCGTAAGCCCTGGCTGCTCGCGGTCACCAGCCACCGCCCGCCGGGGTCGGTGGCGAAGCTCTCCACGTGCTCCCCGGCCGCGGCGTGGTCGGCGCGTTCGGCGCCGGTGCCCGTGTCCCAGAAGCGGAGCTCGACGGCGTGGGTGATCAGGGTCCTGCCGTCCGGGGTGAAGCGCAGCGCGCGGATCTGGTCGTCGGAGGGCGGGACGGTGAACGCGCGTGCCGTACGTCCCGACGCGAGGTCCACCAGCTCCACCCGGCGGTCCGCGCCGGCCAGCGCGAGGGTGGAACCGTCGGGGCTCAGGGCCACCGCCGTGACCGTCTTCCTGGTCAGCGTGCTCACGACGGTGCCGCTGCGCAGGTCGAGCACCGAGACCGGCCTGCCGGAGTCGTACGTGAAGACCGCCGCCCTGCCGCCCCGGGCGGCGAAGACCGCTCCGTTGCCGACCAGGGGCAGTTCGTGCAGCAGGCGGCCGTCGCGCACGCCGAACAGGCGGGCCTTGTACTGGTAGGCGTCGATGGCGAGCAGGAGGGAGGCGTCCGGGCTGAGGAAGCTGTTCGCGCAACAATCGGGCGAGGCGATCGTGCCCAGCGTCCGGCGCGTGGCCGGGTCGCGGACCGTCCCGCCGTCGCTGTCCCAGGTCAGGACGTGCCCCCGGGCCGACACGGCGACGTACCTGCCGTCGATGCCCGTACTGACGTCGGCCTGGCCGAGCGAGGCCAGCAGCCCGAGCCGCGCCTCGGGCACGGGGGACAGGCGCCAGGCGGCGAGGCTGAGCTGCATCGCGGTGGTGGGCGTGTGCAGGCGCAGCGCGGGCACCCGCGCGGCGAGCCCGCGGGCGATCGCCTCGTCCCGCTGCCCGGTGACGGTACGTCGCTGCGTCTCGGCCAGCGTGCCCAGGACCGCCGCCACCGCGAGCAGCGCGGCGAGCAGGGAGAGCAGCAGAGCCCGGCGCCGCCTGCGACGGCCCGCCAGCGTGGCCGAGGCGGCGAGGAAACGCCGTTCGACCGGGTTGAGCCGCAGGTGCCGCCGGGTCTGGCCGGCCCAGCGGTGGTCGCGTTCGAGCGCGGAGCCCTGGTGCAGGTCGGCGTCCTTGTGCCCGTTCGCCGCCCATGCCCGGGCCGCGTCGCGCAGGCGTTCGTGATCGGCCAGGCCGGGACGTTCGTCGGCCAGCCAGCCACGCAGCCGGTGCCAGGCGACGGGCAGGGCGGGCGAGGCGATGCGCACGCCGTTCGCGTCGCCGGTCAGCATCCCCGCCCGGCGCAGGGCCTCGACGGCGACGGGCGCGGCCGGGTCGTCGCCCAGTTCGTCCAGGGCGGCGGATCTGAGCTGGTCGCCGGGGCCGACCAGGCGTACCAGGAGGCCGGGGACGGCGGCCTGCGCGGGCTCGGGCAGCGCCGCGAACGCCTGCTCGGCGCACTCGCCGAGCGGCGGCCGTACGGCGCCGTTCCGGGCGGCGACGACGCCCGCCGCCCGGCTGCCGGCCTCCATGAGGTTCCCGTGGGCGGCCCGGTGTTCCAGCAGGCCGAGCAGGAGGTCGCGGGCCGCCGGACGTTCTTCCGGCCGCTCGGCCAGCCCCGCGTCCACGAGTACGCGGAGCGGCTCCGGCAGCGGGACGGTGTGCGCCTGCGTCCGGTACGGCGGACGGCCCGACGCGGCGTACAACATGACGGCCGCCCAGCCGTAGACGTCGGCCGCCCGGCCCGCTTGGGCGCCGCGCAGCACCTCGGGGGCCATGTAGAGCGGGGTGCCGACGGCGCCGCCCGGGGTGATCGAGCCGGTGAGCAGCCGGGCGATGCCGAAGTCGATGACGCGGGGCCCGTCGGGGCCCAGCAGCACGTTGTCCGGTTTGAGATCGCGGTGCACCACGCCCGCGCGGTGGACCGCCACCAGGGCCGTGGCCACCCCCACCGCCAGCCGGTGCAACTCGTCGCCGTGGAAGGGACCGTGCTCCTGGACGGCCGCGCGCAGGCTCGCCCCCGACACGAACTCGCTGACGATGTACGGCCGCTCGGCCTCCAGGTCGAAGTCGAGGATCCTGGCGGTGCAGAAGGGGGCGATCCTCGACAATGCCCGCACTTCGCCGTCGGGCGGGCGGAGGGAGGCCGACCCGGCGTGCAGCACCTTGACCGCCACCCGGTCACCGGCCGGCCCGTACGCCTCGTAGACGACCCCCTGCCCACCCGCGCCGAGACGGCCCGCGAGGGTGTACACGCCGATACGCTGGGGGTCACCGTCGAGGAGCGGGCTCCAAGCCACGACCCATTGTGTGCGCGAGCCCGTCACGAACGTCAATGCCCGGCGAGGCGGGCGGGGTCCTGCGTGCGGGTCAGCGTTCGCCGCTCCTGTCGGCCTGCCCGAGTTCTATGAGCCCTCTGTCCAATCATGATGATCTGCGGACTCCTGAGTTTCCACGAGAATGGCTGCCGACGATCAGAACGGGAGGGGCCGGATGGGGATCTTCTACGACTACTACCGGGCGGCGGACAGGCGGGCCGCCGCGGAGAAACCGGAGATTCCTCGTGCCGTCGAGAAGCCAGTGCGCGGCGGGCCGGCATTCGACGCGGTGGACGCCAAGGGGATCGATCCCGAAATGATTCTCGGCCGGCTCATAGCCTTGGCCAGGGAGATTCCCTTCAGTTTCGACCTGGTGCAGACGAGCACCGTTCATCCACCGCCCGAGGGCGCCCCGGCGACGATGGAGGAATGGGAAGCCCTTCCTGACGACTCGCCCTACAAGGACGGGCCGGGCATCGAAGAGCTCTCTCCCGACGTACGCGACACGCTCGCCGACATTCCCGACGACAGGGTGGACGTACTCGTCGAGCAATGGGAGCACATCGAGGAGTTCGCGAACATACCGCCGGGCGACGGATACCTCCTGGAGACCCTCACCGGGCTACGAGACCTCGCCCGCCGGGCCCAGAAGGAAAACGAACTGCTCTATTGCTGGATCGGTCTCTGAGGCCGCTCCAAGTGTCAATGACCCTCATCCGCTACAACGAAGCCACCAAATGAGTCAGAGTGGGGCGCAGGCGGCGGCGTTCTTTCGTGATGTCGTGGCCCGTCGCAGGCTGTGGACGGTTCAGGACGGGGATGGTTGCCCGGCTCCGCCGACTGCGCGTGGACGGCGGAGCATGCCGTTCTGGTCTTCGCTCGCCGGGGTGGAGAAGGTCATCAGGACGGCTCCCGCCTATGCCGCGATGGAACCCAGGGAGATCGGCGTCGATGAATGGGTGGGCGAGTGGCTGCCCGGCCTCGAGAGGGACGGTCTTCTGGTCGGGGTCAACTGGTCCGGCAGGCGAGTGGTGGGCTGGGATCTTGAGGTGGAGCACGTACTCGCCCGGCTCGAAGCCGCCCGGCGGATCAGATCCGGAGATGCCGGGTGAGGGTGTTCCAGGCTCGTACGGCCGCGATGGAGACGATCAGTAAGGCGACGCTTCCGGCGATGTCCAGGACGTAGTGGTTGCCCGTGGTGAGGACCACGGCCGCCATGCCCAGCGGGAAGATCCAGGCCAACCATGCCAGACGCGGATGGGACGGCCGCAGCGCGCACCACACGGCGTACGCGCACCACAACGACCAGCCCATGTGCATGCTGGGCATCGCCGAGTACAGGTTCTGGCCGCTTCCGCTCGGGCGGCTGGTCAGGAGGTCGTGCCGGGCGACGATGTCCACGATGCCGGGCAGGGCGAACCGCGGGGGAGACATGGGCAGCGCCCAGAAGACGGGCAACACCAGCACGGTCATCGCGACGAGGGTACGGCGGACCTTGACGTAGACGTCGGCGTGCCTGAGGAAGGTCCACACCAGGACGCCGATGATCGCGACGTAGTACAGGCGGTAGTAGGAGACGGCCGGAAGGATCAGGGACGGATGCGCGGTCAGCCACTGGTTCGCCGTCAGTTCGACGTTCAGGTGGAGAGTGCGTTCCAAGGACTGGAGGGCACGGGCGTGGGCGGTGGCGGCCACCACGTCCTTTCCGGCCGCGGCGTGCAGCCGGGAGAAGAGCAGGATCACGAGGGTCAGGACGGCCGCTTCGACGAGCGGCGCGGGACGCCCGCCCGTCCTCCGGACGAGAACGACCGACCGGGCGCGTGTGATCAGGCGCGATAATCGGCCGTCGGCCACCTCGTGCGGGCTCACGCGGGTCACCCTAATTCATCCCGCTCCGGCGTGGATCAAGCACCGAGCGGTCCGGGCGACGACGGCCAAGCCAGGCGCGGGACGGCCGGGTCGGCCGGGGCGCCACGTGCTTGGCCGATTGCATACCGTCGTCCGCGTTGAGGGCCGCGGAGGCCGCGGAAGGCTCATCGCATGTCTTCTTCTCAGGTCGGCCTGCGGGCATGGGCGCGGTCGGCGGCCGCGGTCGTCCTGATCACCGGCGTCTACTTCGTCGCGCCGCTGCCTGCGGCGAGGACGCCGGGCGGGTCGCCCGAACTGCGTACGATCGGCTTCGTGGCCGGCGTGATCGTGCTGACCTGGCTGGTGGGCCGGCAGGTCGGGCGCGCGCTGCGACGCGAACGGCTCCTGGCGGAGCAACTGGCGATGTTGCTGACCGTCGTCACCCTCGTGGTCGCCTTCTTCGCGGCGCTGTACTTCCTGATGGCCGACCAGTTCCACGGCCTGCGCACCCGGCTGGACGCGCTGTACTTCTCCGTCGTCACGCTGGGCACGATCGGCTACGGCGACGTCGTCCCCGTGGGGCAGGGGGCGAAGGCGGTGGTCATCGTGCAGGTGATGTTCGATCTGGTCATCGTGACGTCGGCGCTCACGCTCATCGTGGGCGGGTGGCGCTCGCGCGAGTGATCGCGAGGCATCGGCAGGTTGAGCTTCCCGCATGTCGTGCCGGCGGGCCGCCCGATCGTCTTCCTGTTGAGGCGTCGATCTGACGCCCACTCGCGTAGAACGGCATACGAGGAGGCCGACGTGAAGTACGTACTGATGTTCGTCGAGACCGAGGAGTTCGCCCGGCAGCTGGCGGAGATGGGCGAGCTGGAACGGCAGGAGGCGTACGAGGCGGTGGGACGCTGGTTCGCCGAGCACGCGGACCGGATCACCCATCACGCGCACCTGGCTCCGGCGCACACCGCGACCACGGTGCGGCTGGACCCGGGGGAGCCGGTGGTCACCGACGGGCCGTTCGTGGAGGGCAAGGAGGTGGTCAGCGGGTTCGCCGAGGTCGAGGTGGCCGATCTGGACGAGGCGCTGAAGATGGCCCGTTCGTGGCCGGCCTGCCCGATCGTGGAGATCCGTCCCCTCTCGTGAGCGGGCCGGGGCACGAGGAGGTGCTGGCCAGGGTGGTCCGCGAGCACGCGGGCGGCCTGGCCGCGTCGCTGGTGTCGCTCCTCGGCGACTTCTCCGCCGCCGAGGACCTGGTGCAGGACGCCGTCGAGACCGCGCTGCGCCGCTGGCCGGAGGAGGGCGTACCGGAGCGGCCGGACGCCTGGTTGTTCACCGTGGCCCGGCGGCGCGGCCTGGACGTGTTGCGGCGCGAGTCGAACTACCGGGCCAAGCTGGCCGCGCTCACCTGGCCGGAGCCGGCCGTGCCGGACGATCGGCTGCGGCTGGTCTTCATCTGCTGCCATCCCGCGTTGTCGCGTCCGGCGCAGATCGCGCTCACGCTGCGAGTGGTGTGCGGGCTCAGTACGGCGCAGATCGCGGCGGCGTTCGTCGTGCCGGAGGCGACGGTGGCACAGCGGATCACCCGCGCCAAACGGAAGATCGGCGAGGCCGGGATCCCCTACCGGGTCCCGTCGCAGGAGGAGCTGCCGGAGCGGCTGGGGGAGGTGCTGGCCGTGGTGTATCTGCTGTTCAACGAGGGTTACCTGTCCAGCACCGCGGAACGGGCCCACGCGCGCGACCTGGTCGAGGAGGCCGAATGGCTGGCCGCGCTGCTGGTGAACCTGATGCCGAAGGAGCCCGAGGCGGCCGGGCTGCTGGCGCTGATCCGGCTGCACCGGGCGCGCGGCGCGGCCCGCTTCGACCCCGGCGGACGGCTGGTGTTGCTGGCCGACCAGGACCGAGACCTGTGGGACCGGCAGGCGATCGAGGAGGCGAGCACGCTGCTGACGCGAGCCGCCCGCGCCCACCATCGGCCGGGCCCGTACCAGGTGCAGGCGGCGATCGTGGCCTGCCACGCCGAGGCGCGGACCTTCGCCGACACCGACTGGGCGCAGATCCTGGTTCTGTACGACCTGCTGCTGTTCCTGGCGCCCTCGCCGGTGACCCGGCTGCACCGGGCGGTCGCCGTCCGCTACGGCCAGGGGCCGGACATGGCGCTGGCCGAACTGGAGGAGCTGGGCCCATCGCTGCGGCGGTACGCCCTGTTCCACGCCACCCGGGCCGAGCTGCTGCGGGACCTGGGCCGCCGCGACGAGGCCCGCCGGGCCGACGAACAGGCACTGGACCTGACCGCCAACCCCGCCCAGCAACGGCTGCTGGAACACCGCCTCCGCTGGGACTGACCCGCGACGCCCCTCAGCCGAACCGGGCGACCCGACGTCCCTCAGTCGAACCAGACGACCAGTCGCACGCCGTCAGCCCCGAACCGCCGCGCCAGCGCCGCCATCACCCCGAGGACCGGCCCCCACCCGGTTTCCGGCCCCAGTACGTCGAGCCGTGTCGGAGCGACGTCCGCGGGCCCTGTTCCGGGACGTACCGTCATGTCCAGGTCGCGAAGCTCCGCCCAGGAGATCCACGTGCACCCGTGCACGGCGGCGTCGAGTCGCGCGGCGTGCTCGTAGTCGGTGCGTACCGGTTCCGACACGTCAGGCGGCAGGCCGCGGCCGGGCGCGACGGGGACCCAGCCGAGCCGGTCGCGAACGCCGAAGAGGCAGGCGAACGACTCGTAGTCCTGCTCGTCGTAGAGCGGGTAGAGGGGGATGGACACGGCGGTCCACGGGTCGCCCTCGTACCAGTCCTCATGGGCCAGCGGGTGACGGGCCTCGATGTAGCCGTAGATCTCGGTCCCCATGCGGAGAGGGTAGACGGCCCGCGACGCTCGCGGTCATGGGAGAGGGCGCTCCACGCGAGGGCGGAGGTGGAGGTGGAGGTCGCGGAGGAGGCAGACCTCCGACAGGTGGTGGATCAGCTCGCGGTGGATGTGCAGGACCAGGTCGGCCATGGAGGCCTCCGGATAGGGCTCCTTGTCGCCGACGCGCGCGCCGAGCCCGGCCTCGCCGAGAGCGCTTACGCCGGCCAGCCACCGTTCGATCTGGCCGTCGAGCTGGTCGAGCGCGCCGGCCGCGCGCCCGGCGTACTCCCAGGTGTCGTACGAGGCCGCCGGCGCCCCGAAGTGGGCGGCGTTGCGGGCGGCGAGCACGCCGACGATGACGTGGCCGAGCCGCCAGGCGATCGTGGTGAAGGGCGCGGGAACCGGCTGGGGGAAGGCGAAGTCGATCGTGAAGTCCCCCGAACCGGCCTGTACGGGCGCCGCAGAGGTCCCGCGCGGCCGTACGCTCCAGGCGTCCGGGACAGGTGACCAGAAGTACTCCTCGTCGGTCAGGCCGTCGAGCCGGGCCCGGACCTGGTGCTTCCAGTGGACCTCCCATTGCTCGCGCAGCGTACGGTTCCAGCCGGATGTGTCTGCGTCCATGGGGAACACTGTGACGCCACCGGCGGACAGAGACGGTCCGCTTTCTGGCAGGGTGGGCGGGTGAGCGGTACGGAGCGGGGCACGGCCGAGCGGGTGCTGACTGTGCTCGGCCTGCTACGGCAGCGCCAGGTCTGGAGCGGCCCCGAGCTCGCCGAACGCCTCGGCGTCACCTCCCGTACGGTCCGCCGTGACGTGGAACGGCTGCGCGCCCTCGGCTACCAGGTGCACGCAGGCCAGGGCGTCGGCGGCGGCTACCGGCTCGAACCCGGCCAGGATCTGCCGCCGCTGCTGCTGGACGACGAGGAGGCGATCGCCACCGCGGTCTCGCTGCTCGCCGGGGCGGACGGCGCGGTCGCGGGCGCCGGCGACGCGGCGGTGCGGGCGCTGGCCAAGCTCGACCGGGTGTTGCCCGCCCGGCTGCGGCACGAGGTGCGGGCGTTGTCGGGCGCGGTGGAGTCGTTCGGCGGCGGGCGTACGCCGGTCGATCCCGACGTGCTCATGACGCTGGCCAGGGCCTGCCGGGACGAGGTCGAGGCCGGCTTCGACTATCCGTCGGCGGACGGGGTACGGCGGCGGCGGGTCGAGCCGTACCGGCTGGTCGCCTCCGAACGGCGCTGGTACCTGTTCGCCTACGACCTCGACCGCGACGACTGGCGCAGCTTCCGCGTCGACCGGATGACCGGGGTGTCCGCCCGGACCTGGCGGTTCCGGCCGCGCCCGGCGCCCGACGCGGCGGCGTACGTGCAGGAGAGCGTGGCCAGCCGGGTCTACCCGCATCAGGCGCGTTTCCTCGTACGCGCCCCGGCCGCCACGGTACGCGCGCAGATCCCGGGGACGGCGGCCGTCGTACGGGAGCGGGGGCGCGAGGCGTGCGAGGTGGTCAGCGGCGCGGGCAGTCTCGACTTCGTGCTCCTGCACGTGCTCCTGCTGGGGCACGACTTCGAGGTGCTCGACCCTCCGGAGCTGGCGGGACGCTGCCAGGAGCTGGCGCGCAGGCTGTTGTCGGCCGGCGCGGCTAGGCCGTCGGAGTGACCGGGGCGGTGTCGAGGGTGAAGGTCTCGACGATGTCGGTGCAGGTGCCGTGCTCGCCCATCACGCACAGCGCGAGCGTCGAGTAGGCGGCGGTGAAGGACGAAGGCGCGGAGAGGATGGCCTGGTCGAGCCGGTCGTCCGGACGCTGGAGCCGGGTGAGCGTGATGTGCGGGCGGAACAGGTCGCCGATCTCGTCGTAGCCGTAGAGGTCGAGGTTGGCGCGGGCGACCGGGGGCGCGGTGAGCCGGTGCTCGGCCAGGACACGACCGACCGGGTCGCGGTGGCGCAGGCCCTCGCGTAACGGGTTGAGGGCGGCGACGATCTCCTCCTGGAGCTGGGTGATCGCGTCGGTCCTGCGGTAGAACAGCTCGACCATGCCGTGCTCGTTGGCGGCGAACGAGTCGCCTTCGAGGAGCATCCCGGGGGTGCGCCGGCTGAGGTCGTGCAGCAGCGCGACGGCCTCCTTGAGCTGGGCCGGGGTGAAGTTGGCCATGTAGAGCGAGATGTGCGGGTAGAGGCCGTCCTCCCGCAGGACGAACTCGGCCGGCGCGGCGTCCGCGCACTGCCGGCTCAGGTGTACGGCCCGCGCGTTGACGTCGTGCGGCGGCAGCAGGACCACGTCGTACACCGGGAGATCGCCCATGGAAGCCGAGTGTAGGGCCACGCGGGTCCGCCGCGCGCGGGCGACCTGCCGCCGCAACGCCAGGCGTACGGCCGGGAACACGAACGCGGCCAGCGGCACCAGCAGGAACACCGCTCCGGCCGCGCGCTGGTCGGCGAGCGGGTCGGGCACCCCGAGCGGGGCGGCCAGCGAGAACCACTCCGCCGCGACCGCCGGCCCCACCAGCAGGTACGTCCCCAGAGCCAGGTACGCGGCGGCGGCCACCGCCAGCAGCCGGACCCGCGCGGCCCACGGGAACGGCCTGGGCAGCGGATCGACGTCCAGCACCGCCCAGGCCACCAGCAGGCCGAGGCCGGTGCACAGGGCCACGGTGACCAGGTGGGGTGCGTAACCGGCGAGCGACCAGGGCAGCCACGCGGTGCCGTACAGCAGCAGGAGCAGGACCGGGACGGCGGCCGTCAGCAGGCCGGGACGGGTGAGGCGCCGCCCGAAGGCACGCGCGCCGAGCGGGCCGTACTGGGAGGCGGGGCCCGTGGCCTGGGCCGCCAGGGTGAGCGGGGCTCCTGCGCACAGCAGGAGCGGTACGACGACGGCGAGGACGACGTGCTGCGCGGCCTGGGCCGACACCATCGCCCGCGCGTAGCCGCCCACCCCGCCGAACAGCGCGACGGCGGCCAGCGCCAGCCCGGCGTGCCAGGAGATCGTACGCGGCACCGGCCAGCCGGGCACCCGGCGTACGCCGGCCAGGTAACCGGCGGCAGGCAGCGCCAGCAGCAGCAGGACGAGCGGGTCGAGGCGCACCTCGGTCAGGAGGGCGCCGGGGGAGAAGGGCGCGAGGGCGTATTCCAGGACGGGATGGTCGTGAGCGCTCTCCGCGCCGGGCGGCGGCGGAGTGCGCGAGAGGCCGACGGCCAGCGCCGTCGCCGCCACCATCAGGGTCACCTCGCCCGCGGCCAGTCGTACGAACGTGCGCCGCACCCCCCGGTCCGCGACCCCCTCGACGGTACGGCGGCGATGGCTCCAGCCGAACCAGGCGAGCGCCGCCAGGGCGGCGACCTTGGCCAGCAGGAGCAGGCCGTACCGGCTGAGCCACAGGTCGGAGAGGGTGGCGAGGCGTACCCAGGCGCTGACCAGGCCGGAGAAGGCGACCGCGGCGAAACAGCACAGCGCGATCGTGCTGAACCGGGGCAGGACGACCCGCAGGTCGCCGGAGCGCCGGAAATGCACCAGGACCGCCGCCAGGCCGCCCACCCACACCGACACCCCCAGCAGGTGGGCCATCAGCGCGGACACGGCGATGTCGTGGTCGGCCGCCGAGGCGGCATGGCCCACGTAGGCGGGCGGCAGCAGCCCGAACGCCGCCAGGGCCAGCGGGACCCAGCCGGGCATCCCGCGTACCAGCGTGGCCACCGCCACCCCGAACGTCGTGACCAGCACCACCAGGAGCGCCTGCGTCTGCGGCAGAGACGTGCCGAAGTCGAGCATGCCGGGCTCGGCGAGCAGGTTCCACACCGGCATCGGGATGAAACTGGACAGGGTGAGCACGTAGCCGGCCAGGGCGGCGACCGCCCAGCCCAGCGCCCACCAGCCCGCCGCCCGCAGGCAGCGCGCCGACTCCGGCGAGCCGGCCGGGGCGAGCACGGACGCCGCCAGCAACGTCCCCACGCACGCCACCGCGCACAGATCGAGGGCGAAGCGCGCCAGCGGCAACCCCCAGTCGGTCACCGGACCGGCGGTGGGCAGCCCGAAGACCTCCACCGTGCCGATGCCGCCGCCGAAGCGCAGCACCGCGACCAGCACCAGGACGCCCACGCCGACCGCGAACACGGCGTACGTCCGTGCGGAAGCTCTCATAGCACCGCCACGTCGCCCGAGGCCAGGAACCCGGCCGCGCCGTCATGGACGGTCGCGGCCCCCACATGGTCGCACAGCCCTCCAGCCCCGGACCATGCCCGACCCGAACTCCACCACCCCACATCCCGAGCTACGCACCCCTACGCCCCCAGGTTCAACCGGGCCCGGCGGCGGGCTCGGTCAGTGGGCGTGGGTGTCGTCGTCCAGGCTCAGGAGGGTGAGGGCCTGTTCGCGCATCTCGACCTTGCGGATCTTGCCCGTGACCGTCATCGGGAAGCCGTTCACCAGGTGGACGTAGCGGGGGACCTTGTAGTGGGCCAGGCGGCCCGTGCAGAAGCGCTTGATCGCCTCGGCGGTGAGCGGCTCGGTGTCCGGGCGCATCACGATCCAGGCCATCAGCTCCTCGCCGTACTTCTCGTCCGGTACGCCGATCACCTGGACGTCGGCGATGTCGGGATGCGAGTAGAGATACTCCTCGACCTCGCGCGGATAGACGTTCTCGCCGCCGCGGATGACCATGTCCTTGATCCGGCCCACGATGTTGACGTAGCCCTCGGCGTCCATGGTGGCCAGGTCGCCGGTGTGCATCCAGCGGGCCGCGTCGATCGACTCGGCCGTCTTGTCCGGCTCGTTCCAGTAGCCGAGCATCACCGAGTAGCCGCGGGTGCACAGCTCGCCGGGCTCGCCCCGGGGCACCGCGAGCCCGGACTCCGGGTGCACGATCTTCACCTCCAGGTGCGGCATCACCTGGCCGACCGTCTCGGTACGCCGTACCAGCCCGTCGTCGCGGCGGGTCATCGTGGACACCGGGGAGGTCTCGGTCATGCCGTAGCAGATCGCCACCTCGCTCATGTGCATCTCACCGATCACCCGCTTCATCACCTCGACCGGGCACGGCGAGCCCGCCATGATGCCGGTGCGCAGCGACGACAGGTCGAACTCGGCGAAGCGCGGGTGGCCCAGCTCGGCGATGAACATGGTCGGCACGCCGTACAGGGAGGTGCAGCGCTCGCTCTCCACGGCCCGCAGCGTGGCCTCGGCGTCGAAGCCGGGCGCGGGCAGCACCACGCACGCGCCGTGCGAGGTCGCGCCCAGGTTGCCCATGACCATGCCGAAGCAGTGGTAGAGCGGCACCGGCAGGCAGACGCGGTCGAGCTCGGTGTAGCCGACGCCCTCGCCGACGAAGTAGCCGTTGTTGAGGATGTTGTGGTGCGACAGCGTCGCGCCCTTGGGGAAGCCGGTCGTGCCCGAGGTGTACTGGATGTTGATCGGATCGTCGAAGGACAGCGTGGCCGCCCGTACGCGCAGCGCGGCCGGGTCGGCGCGGCGACCGGTCTCGACCAGTTCGTCCCAGCCCGGCTCGCCGATGAACACCACCTGCGTGAACCCGATCTCGGCGAGCATCGCGCGGTAGTCGCTCGTCTTGTGCTCGACGGCGCTGACCAGCAGCCGCATGCCCGACTGGCGGACCACGTAGTCCAGCTCGTGGGCGCGGTAGGCGGGGTTGATGTTGACCAGGATCGCCCCGATCTTGGCGGTGGCGTACTGCGTCAGCACCCATTCGGCGCAGTTGGGGGCCCAGATGCCGACCCGGTCGCCCTTGGCGACGCCCCTGGCCAGCAGGCCGAGCGCCAGCTCGTTCACCGCGGTGTCGAACTCCGCGTACGTCCAGCGCCGTCCGCTCGCCACCTCGACCAGCGCCTCGCGGTCGGCGTACCGGGCCGCGGCGCGTTCCAGGTTCTCCCCGATCGTCTCGCCCAGCAGGGGGAGCGTGGAGACGCCGGACGCGTAGGAGAGCAGTGAGTCACCCATGCCCGAAGCATCCGCCAGGGCGGTACCGGACGCTACCCCCGTTCAGGGGTAGCCCGGGGGCGCCGGCCGCGTGACATGCTGGGGACATGGCGGTGACACATCTTCCGTCGAGTGCCCTGGCCCCGCAGGCCGCCGTGCTCCTGCGGGCCGCTCTGACCCGGATGCGGCAGGTGGTCGGGCTGCCCGTCCTGTTCGGCGGCACGGTCTCCGTCCCGGGCGGCGCCGTGCGCCTCACCGAGCTGACGGGCGTCCGTACGGACGTGCTGCGCGGGCTGGCCATCCACACCCGCAACGGCCTGGGCGGCCGGGTGCTGCTCACCGCCCGGCCGGGCAGCGTCGAGGACTACGTCACCGACTCCCGGATCAGCCACGAATACGACAGACCGGTGGTGGTGGAGGGCCTGCGCGCGATCGCGGCCGTCCCCGTCGTGGTGGGGGAGACGGTCTACGGCCTGCTCTACGGCGGCGTCCGCGAGCCGCTTCCGCTCGGCACCCGCGTCCTCGACGGCATGGGCCTGATCGCCGCCCGGCTCGGCGTCGAGCTGGCCGTACGCGCGGAGGTGGAACGCCGGGTGGCCGCGCTGGAGACGGACGCGATCACCCGCGCGGCCCGCGAGAGGCCCGCGGGGCCCGAATGGGAGCACCTGCGCGAGGCGCACGCCGAACTGCGCTCGATCGCCCAGGAGATCGCCGACCCGGCCCTGCGCGAGCGCCTCCAGGACGTCTGCGACCGGCTGACCGCGCCGCAGGGCCCGCCGGGCCCGCCCAACCCGCTCTCGCCCCGGGAGCTCGACGTGTTGTGCCTGGTCGCGGTCGGCTGCGGCAACGCCGAGGTCGGCCGGCGGCTCGACCTGAAGCCGGAGACGGTCAAGAGCTACCTGCGCAGCGCGATGCGCAAGCTCGGCACGCACACCCGGATGGAGAGCGTGGTCTCGGCCAGGCGCGCCGGCTACCTCCCCTGACACGTCGCGGGTTTACCAACAACGGACGATGACCATCACGCGCCATCGACCGCCTCCGGGTACGCCAGCCCCATGACCGCCTGGACGAACGACGAACTCGACCGCATCGCCGGCGCCGACGAACTCCAGATCGCGTCCCTGCGCGGCGACGGCGACCTGCGCCGCGCGGTGACGATCTGGGTCGTCCGCCTCGGCGACGACCTGTACGTCCGGGCCGTGAACGGCCGCGACGGCACCTGGTTCCGCGGCGCCCAGGAACGCGGCCGGGGCCGGGTGCAGGCCGGCGGCGTCGACAAGGGCGTCACGTTCGCCGACGCGGACCCGGAGCTGAACGACCGGATCGACGCCGAGTACCGCGCCAAGTACCGCCACTACGCCGAGAGCATCGTGGAGACGGTCGTCAGCCAGAAGGCCCGCGCCGCGACGATCAGGCTCGTCCCCCGCTCCTGACCGGTACGGCAACGAGAGGTCCGAAGGCCGCCAGCGTCCGGCCGCCGGCAGCGGCGACAGTGGGAGGCATGAACACCACTGTGGATCGGCACGTCCGTATTGAACCCAACATCCTCTACTTCGGCACCCCCGTCGTCCTGATCTCCACCGTGAACGAGGACGGCACCCCCAACCTCGCCCCCATGTCGTCGGCCTTCTGGCTGGGCTGGCGCGGCATGCTGGGCCTCGGGGCCAAGGCCAAGACGTCCCAGAACCTGTTGCGGACCGGCGAAGCCGTGCTCAACCTGCCGTCCGACGCCCTTGCGCCGCAGGTGGACCGGCTCGCGCTCACCACCGGGAGCGACCCGGTGTCCGAGCGGAAGTGGCAGCGCGGGTACCGGTTCGTACCGGACAAGTTCGGCCGGGCCGGGCTGACCCCCGTCGCCTCGGAGACGGTGGCCGCGCCCCGGGTGGCCGAGTGCCCGGTCGGCATGGAGGTCGTGGTGGAGAAGACGCACCCGATCGACGAGGGCGGGGTGCTCGCGTTCGAGGTGCGGGTGCAGCGGGTCTGGGTGCACGAGGAGATCCGCCTGAAGGGCACCGACGACCACATCGACCCCGACGCCTGGCGCCCGCTCATCATGAGCTTCCAGAAGCTGTACGGGCTGGGCCCCCAGGTGCACCCGTCGACGCTGGCGAGCATCCCGGAGCACCACTACCGCAGCGCCGACCTCGAACGGGCGCGTACCGTCTAGGCGCTCTCCAGCAGCGGCAGCCAGGTGCGCCCGGCGCACAGCTCCCTGATCCGCTCGTGCGGCAGCCACTCCGCGCCGGTGCTCTCCGACCCCGCCGGCGGCGCGGTGGCGACGCCGGGCGTCGCCAGCCGGGCGCGGAACATCACCATGTACGTCAGCGGCGCGTAGCGGTAGCCGGCCGGGGCCGGAGCCAGGAGCTCGATGCGCTGCCACGCGAACACCGACAGGGCCGACGGCTCCAGGAGAAGGCCGGTCTCCTCCTGAAGCTCCCGGACCACGGCCTCCGTGGCGCTCTCACCGGCCTCCAGATGGCCGCCCGGCACGTCCCAGCCGCGCCCCACCCGGTCGACCCGCGTGAGCAGGGTCCTGCCGGTGTCGTCGGAGACGAACGCGAACGCCGAGGTCGTCCGGTCGGCGGGTGGGAGGGCCGAGGAGAGGATCACGTCGAGGCGGTGCTCGACGGGGATCCACGGCACGGCCTGGGAGGCGACGACATGTGTCATGCCTCCATTTCACACGCCCTTGCGCATGGCCCGGTTGCCCAGGTACAGCCCGATCGCGGCGACCAGGCAGGCCGCCGCGGTGCCGTACAGGACGGAGGGGGTCGTGAGGTCGCCGGAGAACAGGGCGCGCTGGGCCTCGACGATGTAGGTGACCGGGTTGGCCGTGCCGAGGACGCGCAGCCACCCCGGCGCGCTGTCCAGGGGGAGCAGCACCCCCGACAGCAGGAGCAGCGGGAACAGGATCGACTGGCTGACGACGTAGAACAGCGTGCCGCTGGGCGCCGACCTGATGGCGAGGACGAACGAGAACGCCCCCAGCCCCACCCCGAACACGGTGAGCTGGACCAGCCCCGCCAGGACGCCCGCCGGATGCAGCTCGAACCCCAGCGGGACAGCCAGCACGATGATCAACACGGCCTGCGCCAGCAGGACGACCATCGCCTTCATGGCCCGTCCCACCAGCATCGCCGTCCGGTTCAGCGGCGTGACCAGCATGCGTTCCATCGAGCCGCCGATCAGCTCCACCAGCAGCGTGTAGCCGGCCGACATCGGCCCGGTCAGGCACATCATGACCAGGATGCCCGGCACGAACCACTGCCACGACGAGCCCACCGCGCCGTCCAGCAGCGAGCCGAACAGGAACAGGAACAGCAGCGGCTGGCCCATCTCGAACAGCAGCGCGACCGGCTCGCGCAGGACCGGCCGGAACTCGCGGGTGAAGACGGTGGCGGTGTCACGCAGGAAGGTCGTCATCGGTGAGGCTTCTCCCGGTGAGAGTGAGGAACACGTCGTCGAGGGTCGGGCGGGCGGTCTCGGCGGCGGCCACCTTGATCCCGGCGGCCTCCAGCGCCCGCAGGCATTCGGGGAGCGCGGCGGGCGCGTTCGGCACCCGTACGCGGACGGTGACGCCCTCGGCGACGCCGCCGGTCAGGTCGGCGGCCCTGGCCGCGTCCTGCCCGGTGTGGGCGGTGAGCGTGATCGAGTCGCCGGCCAGGTCGTTCTTGAGCTGTTCGGCCGTGCCGTCGGCGATGATCGAGCCGTTGTCGATGATCACCACCCGTTCGGCCATGTTGTCGGCTTCCTCCAGGTAGTGGGTGGTCAGGAAGAGCGTGGTGCCGTACGCCTCGCGCAGGCGCAGGATGTGCCGCCAGATGTCGGCGCGGCTCTTCGGGTCGAGGCCGGTCGAGGGTTCGTCGAGGAAGAGCAGGTCGGGGCGGTGAATGAGGCCGAGCGCGATGTCCAGGCGGCGGCGCTGGCCGCCGGAGAGCGTGCCCGGCCTGCGGGTGGCCAGGTCTTCGAGGTCGAGCAGGCGCATCAGCTCACCGGCGCGCGCGACGGCGTCGGAGACGGTCAGGCCGTAGCAGCGGCCCTGGGTGACCAGCTCGTCGCGGACGCGGAAGCTCTCGCCCGCGCTGTTCTTCTGGCCGACGTAGCCGATGCGGGAGCGTACGCCCGCCGGGTCGCGCGTCACGTCGTGGCCGGCGACGACGGCGGTGCCCGAGGTGGGCGGGAGCAGGGTCGTGAGCAGGCGCAGGGTGGTGGACTTGCCGGCGCCGTTCGGGCCGAGGAAGGCGACGAGCCGGCCGGGTTCGACGTCGAGGTCGATGCCGCGTACGGCTTCGACGGTCTCCTTCTTCATCGTGAACACTCGGGTGAGCCCCCGGGTGTGGATCATGGGTGGTCGCCTCCGAACCTGGGCATGGCAAAGAAGCCCCTGGTCAGGGGCCCTTTTGGGAGTCGGTTCAGTCTGGGCTGGGCGGGATCGGTTTGGCAAACGCGAATGTGACGTTCATATAAGGCGCTGACCTGCGGAAACGACGTCGTGGACGGGGGGCGCCCGAGGCGAATTTTCAGCCCTCGACATGCGCTTTCGCGATTTTTCTTGACGAGAGGCGATATTTCTGGGCTTGCGGCGTGTACGGCGGCTCCGCGATGATCTCCGGCGTGAAACGTCTGTGGTTAATTGCGGTAATTGCAGCGGTCGGAATGACCGGGGTCGCGCAGGCGGCCGATGGTGTTCCCGGGGTCGACGTCAGCAACTGGACGGGCGACGTCGATTGGGAAAGCGTGGCCTCCGGGGGCGCGAAGTTCGCGTTCGTCCAGGCCAGCGAGGGCAACAACTACCGCAATCCACGCTTCGACGCACAGTTCGGCGGCGCCGCCGCGGCCGGTCTCCTGCGGGGCGCTTATCACTTTGCGCAACCGCATGAATCCGATGGGACAGCGCAGGCCGAGTATTTCCTGCAGAACGGCGGGAACTGGACCAGCGACGGTCAAACCCTGCCCGGCGTGCTCGATATCGAGGACAACCCGTACAAGGACAAGAACGGCAAGAACAACTGTTACGACCTGTCCGCCGCGGACATGGTCAGCTGGATCAAGGACTTCACGAAGAAGTACCGGCAGCGGACCGGGCGGGACGCGATCATCTACACCACCACGAGCTGGTGGCAGACGTGCACGGGCAACTCGGCGGCGTTCAAGGCCGGCCCGCTCTGGATCGCCCGCTGGGGGACCGACCCGGGCGAGCTGCCGAAGGGCTGGAAGAGGTACACGTTCTGGCAGTCGGCCGAGAAGGGCTCGCTGGCAGGCGGCCAGAACTCCTTCAACGGCTCGGAGTCCCAGCTCAGGTCGCTGGCCAACCCGCCCGCCAGCGTGTCGGTCTCCGGCCTGACCAAGGGCAGGAAGGTCTACCGGGTCACCGTCGCGAACACCGGGCCGCACCCCGTCGAGGACATTGTGGTCTCCGGGCGCACGTTCGGCGGCCAGAACGTGGTCAAGGCGCCCGGCTGCAAGTTCAGCGGCACGGCGGTGCGCTGCGTGATCGACAGGCTGGAACGCGACCAGAAGGCCACCTTCACCTTCACCACCAAGCCGAGGTCCAAGGGCCGGGTGGGGATGGTCATCGAGGTCGGAACGGTCACGCTTAACCTTAAAGCCTGATAAATCGCGATAGGTAGGATAAATCCCGGGATCTCGGCATAAAGGAGAAACGGGTGGCGCGGCGGCGGCTGGTCCTGGCGGTGAACACGCCGGCCGTCCTGCTGGGACTCCTGCTGGTCGTCCTCCTGACCGCCACGGCGTCCATGCCGCTGTCCACCTTCGTGCCGGACCGGATCGTCCGCCTCTCGTACGAGATCGAGCGGTACGACATCACGTACTCGTGGGGCGGGGGCCACGGCGCCCGGCCCGGCCCCACGAAGGGCACCTGTCAGGGCTACAGCGGCCGGATCAAGCCCTGCCCGGCCGCGCGGACCCGCGGCCTCGACTGCTCCGGCCTGGCCCGATGGGTGTACGCCCTGGCCCACGGCACGGACGTGCTCGGGCCCGGGAACACCGACGACCACGTGCGCAGGATGCGGCCCGTCGCGGCGGGCCGCCCTGGCGACTTAGTCTTCTTCGGAAAAATCACGAAAAATAAGATCAAGACGCACCATGTGGGCATCTATCTGGGTCGTGGCAAGATGATGAACGCACCTGAGACGGGGGCCTCGGTGCGCATTGACGATATCGGGCGAAGATCGGACTTTGCGGGCTTCTACCGGTACTGAAAATAGGGTGCCATGCTCCAGTTACACATCCTTGGACCGCTCCACGCCTCCCTGGACGGCCGCCGGCTCGACCTCGGTTCCGCCAGGCAGCGTGCCGTGCTCGCCCGCCTGATCGCCGCGGACGGCCAGGTCGTCTCGACCGACCGGTTCATCGAGGACCTGTGGCAGGGGCAGCCGCCGCCCAAGGCGCTGGCCGCGCTCCAGGTCTACGTGTCGAACCTGCGCCGCGTGCTCGAACCCGACCGCCCGCCGCGCGCCCCCGCCGGCGTGATCGTCAGCGCCCCGCCCGGCTACCGGCTCTGCCTGCCCGACGAGGCCGTGGACGCCTGGCGGCTGCCCGGCCTCATCGACGCGGCCGGCGCGGCCCTGAAACGCGGCGCGGGCGCCGTCGCGCACGACCTGCTCGACCAGACACTCGACCTGTGGACGGGCCCCGCGTACGCCGAGTTCGCCGAGGAGTGGGCCGCGCCCGAGTCGGCCAGAAGCGCCGAGCTCAGGCTCATCGCCGTCGAGTACCGCGCCGAGGCCGCGCTGCTGATGGGCCGCCACGCCGAGGTCGTCCCGGAACTGGGCGCCCACGCCGACGCCCACCCGCTGCGCGAGAACGCCGTACGCCTGCTGGCCCTGGCCCACTACCGCTCGGGCAGCCAGGCCGAGGCGCTGGCCGTGTTGCGCCAGGCCCGCGAGAACCTGGCCGAGGAGCTCGGCGTCGATCCCGGCCCCGCGCTGCGCACGCTCGAACAGGACATTCTCCGCCAGGCCGACTCCCTGCACGCGCCCGAGGTCGTCGAACGCGTCCAGGAACGCCCCGCGGCCAGGCAGGAGCCCTCGATCGTGGGCCGGGCCCGCGAGCTGGCCGTACTGCGGGAGGAGGCCGCCCGGCCCGTCCGGAGCACCGTCTGGCTGGGCGGCGAGCCGGGCGCGGGCAAGAGCGCGCTGGCCGAGGCGTTCGCGGCCGAGCAGGCCGAGCGCGGGTGGCGGGTCGCGTTCGGCCGCTGCCCGGAGATCGACGGTGACGCGCCGCCCGCCTGGGCCTGGAGCGAGATCGTCCGGCAGCTCGTCGCCGTACGGCCGCCCGCCCCCGCCGACGCGGCCCGCCTGGCCCCCCTCCTGAACGACGGCGTCGCGATCCAGAACCAGTTCCAGCTCGCCAGGGCCGTGGCCGGTTACCTGGCGGGCTGCGCGCCCCTGCTCGTGGTGCTCGAAGACGTGCACCGGGCCGACGGCGAGACCCTGCACCTGCTGCGCCACCTCGACCCCGCCGCGCGGATCCTGGTCGTCGCCACCTACCGCCCGGCCGAGACCACCGAGGACCTGTCCGCCACCCTGGCCGCGCTCGCCACCGGCAGCAGGCACGTGGAGCTCGCCGGCCTCGACGAGACCGCCGTCGCCACGCTGCTCGAACGCCACTCCGAACGCACCGGCCTCGACCCCGCCACCGTCCGCACGGTCCTGGAACGCACGCTCGGCAACCCGCTGTTCGTCTGCGAGATCGCCCGCCTGCTGGCCTCCGAAGGGCCGGGGGCCGCCGAGGCGCTGCCGCCCGGCGTACGCGATCTCATCCGCCGCCGCATCACCCGCCTGCCCGCGACCGCCCAGACCGTGCTGCGCAACGCCGCCGTCGTCGGCCGGGACGCCGACGTGGACGTGCTGATCGCGCTGCACGACGGCGACGAGGACACCGTCTTCGACGGCCTGGAGGCCGGGGTCATGACGGGCCTGCTGGCCGAGCCGGGCCCGGGACGGATCAGGTTCACGCACGTCCTGGTCAGGCAGGCCCTGTACGAGGACACCGCGCGGATCCGCCGTACCAGGCTGCACGGGCGGGTGGTGTCGGTGCTGGAGCGGCTGCGTCCGAACGACGTGGCGGCGCTGGCGCACCACGCGCTGGAGGCGGCCGCTCCGAGCGCCGTGCGGTACGCCAGGGCGGCGGCCGTACAGGCGTCGGGCCTGTACGCGCACCGCGAGGCGGCGGCGCTGTGGCGGGCCGCGCTGGAGTTCGCGGACGACGACGAGACCCGGCTCGACCTGCTGTGCGGCCTGGTGTCGGCGCTCGGGCACGCCGGCGACGTGCTGGGCGCCTTGGCCGCCAGGTCGCGGGCGATCGAGCCGGCCGCCGCCCGCGGCTGCCTCGCCCGCGCGCTGACCTCGTACGAAGCCCCGGTCGTCTGGACGATCCAGGTCGACTCCCTCTACAACCGGGACTTCATCGCGGCCGTGGAGAGCGAGCTGGCCGCCGGGCCCGACGACGAGACGCGTTGCCGGCTGCTGGCCACGCTCGTGTTCGAGCTGGAGGGGCACGACGACGACCGCGTGGACGCCGCCGGTGCCGAGGCCCTGGCCCTGGCCCGCCGCCTCGGCCGTCCCGACCTGCTCTGCCTGGCGCTCAACGCCCGCTACTTCGCGCTGCTCAGCCCCGAACGCCGGGACGAGCTGGAGGCCGTCGGCGCCGAGCTGCTGGAGCTGGGCCGTACCCACCGGCTTGTCGGCTACCTCACGCTCGGCCACTGCGCGCTGCTCATGGCCGCGCTCGGCCGTACGGACCTGGAGGCCGCCCGGCGGCACGCCGACAGCGGCGTCGCGGTGTCCACCAGCGGCCAGCTCGGCATGTCCCTGACGATCCTCACACTGTTCGGCGCGCTGCGGAAGCTGGTCGGGGGCGAGTTCGACGAGGCCGAGGCCGTCTACACCGGGCTCACCGAGCAGATGGCCGAGCGCGGCGGGGTCAACGCGCGGGCCATGGGCGCGCTGGCCAGGTTCGCCGTGCGGATGGCCCGCGGGAACGCGCGCGACTCCCTCGACGAGCTGGCCGCCATCCGGGACCGCGTGAACAGCGACACCATGCACGAGATCTACGCCGGGGCGCTGGCCGCCGCGGGCGACCTGGAGGCCGCCCGGCGGGTGTGGCGGCCCGACGCCTGGCTGCCGCGCAACTACTACTGGCTGATGTGGCAGGCGATGCGCGGCCAGACCGCCGTCGCCCTGGGGGACCGCGAGGTCGCCGAACGCTCCTACCGGACCCTGCTGCCCTGGGAAGGGGAGCTGGCGGGGATGAGCAGCGGGTCGATCACGCTGGGGCCGGTCGCGCTGGTCCTCGGCGACCTGGCGAGGCTTCTGGGGCTGCCGGCCGACGACCACTACGCGCAGGCCCTGAAGGTCGCCGACCGCGTCGGCTCCCCGCACTGGGCCGAGGCGGCCCGCCGCCGGTCCCCCCACTGAGCACCGCCTCAAACCCCCCTACGGGGTGCTCCCGCGGGGGACGGGCCTCTCACCGCGTGCCGAAGATGAGCTCCTGGCGGCGCCGGTGGCCGCGCTTCATGAGCGCGAGCAGCACCACGAGCACCGGCCCCGCCAGCCGCCGCAGCTCGGCCATCTCCTCCGGCCGCGCGTACTGGGCGATCCTCGGCAGGTCGAACCTGGCGTCACCGCCCTTCCGTACCTCGGCCTCGACCTTGGCCCAGTCCTCCTCCGACACGTACGTGGCGACGACCGGGAAGATCAGGCGTTCCTCCTCCTCGATGTGCTCGTCCAGCAGGTCGGCCAGGGAGGCCAGGGACTTGGCCATCCGCCGTGCCGCCTGCCCGTCGCCGCCGAGCTGCGCCGCGGCCGTCGTGATCTCCTCCAGCAGCGGGTCGAGCGCCGCGTGGTCGTCGGTCAGGTCGCTCAGGTCCACCTCCGCGCCCGCCGAACGGACGATGACCGGCCAGAGCACGTTGTCCTCCGCCTGGTGATGGTGGTGGATGCCCGCGCACAGCTTCGCGGTGAACGTCGTGATCGCCCGCAACCGCTCCTGACCGGCCTGCTCCTCTCCGGCGGCGATCGCGCTCATCACCTCCGCCAGGCGGCGGGTGTCGGCGCGCATGGCCCGGTGCGTGATGCGGAAGCCGAGCATGTTGGGTGCCATTTCGGTACTCCTCTTGTCGTGTGGCCCCCAGCGTGCGGCACGGCTCTTAGACACTTCTTGGTGCCGACTTGGCATGGGTGTAACGGTTGTGGCGTGGCGGAAAATGAGAGACCCGGCGGCTAATGTGTGCCGCTATGGACAGGCGATGGGTCGGCCTCGACGGTGTCGAGGTGGTGCCGGTGATGCGGGCGGGCCGCCAGGTGCTGCGGGTGCGCAGGAACGGGTGGCTGGTCGCCGACTGCCGTTCGGTCGAGGAGGTGGCCGGGCACGTCGACCTGGCCGACCTGTGCGAGGTGGTCGACCTCGCCGCCCGCCGCCGATCCGGCCACGCCATGGAGGCCCGTACGAGTTCGCATCATGGGTGAGTGCCGTGTATGGTTACACCTGTCCGCAGCGAGCGGACAGGCCCCTATAGCTCAGTCGGCAGAGCGTCTCCATGGTAAGGAGAAGGTCAACGGTTCGATTCCGTTTGGGGGCTCCCAGTTTGAGCAGGCTAAACGCCCGATCCGAGAAATCTCGGACTCGGGCGTTTTTCGTTTCCCGACGTCTTCCGCTGTCCTTGCGCTACAAAACGGACAAAAGCATATAAGGCGGACTGTGGGGCAGTAGGGCTTACAAGGGTTGGTTGCCCTGAGAACCCCGGACGTTGGGAAACGTCCGGGGTTCTCACATGGCGGCCCCCGTGACTCGCCTCTTGTGTGCCGACCCGTGGTTCAGGTGGTGCCGTCCAGGGGTGCGTAGGCGAAGTGGCGGGTGTCGGCGAAGGTCTGGGGGCCGGTGAGCCGGTAGTCGTGGGCGGCCTCGCTGGTGGTGTGGTACGGCCCCACGTCCACGGTGTCCGCGATCGACCAGACGCCCTTCACCTGCTGCTTGACGACGTAGAGGAACTCGTTGAAGTCGAGGGAGGAGGAGACGAAGCTGTTGACCACGGTCAGGGAACGCCGGCCCGTGGTCAGCGCCGGAGGCAGGTCGACGGTCTGGTCGCGCCAGCGGTAGGTGTTCTCGACGGGCAGCGGGTGCCAGGAGCCGGCCGGGGAGCCGTTCACGGTGATGGCGGCCTGCTGCATGGCGATGCCGGCGTCCAGGCGGCGGATCAGGCGTACGCCGGTGTTGGCGGGATCGACGGTCACCGCGAACCGGCTCGAACCTCCGGGCCCGAACGCGCGGCCGTCGTCCGAGACCGAACGGCCTTGAGTGACGGGATCGGCCTGTCGCGGCGCCGCCCACCACCCGACCGCCACACCGACCCCCACGGCTCCGGCCACCACCAGGGCCGCCGTCCCGGCCGCCCGTCGCCGCCCCCACTCCCGCAGCCCGGCCCCGCCGCCTCCCGGAACGGCCAGTTCGCCGCCGAGTGTGGGCGCGGTGACAGGGAATCCGCCGGTCATGGGGGCGGCGGCCACGACCACGCCGACCGGAAGCCCGCCGATCGGGAGAACGTCGTCGGCGGGAGGACGGCCGAGCGGATGCGTGCCGCTGCCTGCCATCTGGGGGTCTGCGGGGGGATCGCTCCTTTCGGGGGGCACGCCCCCGGCGGGCAGGGAGACGCCTTCAGGAGGCGCGGTGCCCTGGCCGAGGTCTTCGAGGGGCGCGGCGCCGGGGAGCCCGCCGAGGGGTACGGCGGCGGGCCGGGTGAGGTCCCAGAGCGACGCGGCGCCCGGGGTGAAGTCTTCAAGGGGGGTGGTGCTGGCGCGGGTGGGGCCTTCGAGGGGGGTGATGCCCGGCCGGGGCAGGGCGCCGGCCGACGGGGTGAAGGCGTCCGGGGGGTGGTTGATCGTGGACAGGACGGTCTGGGCGAGTTGGTAGTTCGTGGGAGGCATGCGGGCAAGCCGTACGCGTTCCCACGCCCGTTCCCATTCGGGCACCCGGTGTTCGGGCACCCCACACGCTCGCAGGAACGTCACCATCACCGCCTTTTTGGGGAATCGTCGCCCGGCCAGCATGTCCGCGCAGGTTGCCCGGGGAAGGCGGGGGCCGCCCGCTCTGTCGGCCCGTGCCTGAAGCTCCCGCAGCGACACGTCGGCCCGCGCGAACTGCTCGGCCAGGAGCCTCACCAGGCCCTCATGGCAGTTCACGGATTCGACGCCGGGTTCCGCGCCTTCCTGGTCCTCGCCCATCGCCCCTCTCCCGACCGGCTTCCTCTGTCCGACAGTGTACGAACGATGACCGAGCGTGTCCGGGGGGATTTCAGTGGCGTCCGGGCCAGGCTCACATATGGACGACTGCGGACGAGCATGTCCGCCGTCCTGTTGGACACCGGCATCTGGCCGCTTTCCTGGCATTCGGGCGCTCACCAGCGCCGATTCCTGAGCAGAAGAGGAAGACGACATGAACAGGAAACTGGCCCTTGCCGCCGGTATCGCCGCCGCCCTTTCCGGCCTCGTCATCCCGGCCGCCCCCGCGTCCGCCGGCTCCCTGCAGTGCAACAGCGGCCGGGCCCCGGAGGACTCCTACGTCGGCCGGGCCGACTGCCACAACCCCACCGGCCAGACCTGGGTGTACCGCGCCGTGATCACCTGCGGCTGGAGCCCGGACGTCGTGGGCCCGTGGGTCACGCTCGGGCCCGGCGCCTCGGGCCGCTCCGAGGGCAAATGCGCCAGCTGGGGCAGCGGAGTGGGCGCCGTCGGCGTCGACGAACGCGGGGCGTAGCCCTATGGGCGGCGAAGGCTCGGCCATGCGGCAAGGCCAGGCGTAGCCCTACGGGCGGCGGAGGCTTGGTCTTGCGGGGGTGTGCCGGGGCTTGCCGCCATTTGCTCGGGCGCCCGGGTGGTGTGTGTCCCCTTACGCCGCCGCCCGGGTGCCCGCTGCGCCGTCCCCTCCCGTCCCCTCCCGCCGCCGGCGCGGGTGTCCGTTCGCGGTCGTACGGCTGCCCGACGGGCGTTCTCGGCCCAGCGCGTGCGTTCGCCTGGGGAGGGGGCGGCTGCTAGTGTGACGTTGGCCTCCGCAGGTGATTCCCCAGGCGAGACCTAGGTGGCATGGTCGGATTTCGATTGTCGGAGGTTCCTGGGGCATACTGGTAGCACCCCACCCGATCAGGTGAGTTACTAATGTGCTCCCCGCTTCGGGTATCCTCTACGGGCCGGGAGTTTCCGGCCAAGGCGGAGTAGCTCAGTCAGGCAGAGCAAACGGCTCATAATCGTTGTGTCGCCGGTTCAAGTCCGGCCTCCGCTACTACCCAATCCCAGGTCGGTCGGCCTGGGCACGGGTGTGTCCATGTCCCGAACGTAGAAAGGCACTCCCAAGTGGCTGCCACCGACGTTAGGCCGAAGATCACGCTGGCCTGCCAGGAGTGCAAGCACCGCAACTACATCACGCGGAAGAACCGGCGCAACGACCCGGATCGGCTTGAGCTGAAGAAGTACTGCCCGAACTGCCGCTGCCACCGCGCGCACCGCGAGACTCGATAGCGGTACTTCTGTCTCCACATCGCACAACCGGCGTCCTCTGCAGGGCGCCGGTTCGTCGTGTTTCACCTGCTTTGAGGGCCCTGCCTCGGCGCTGACCCGGGCCCCGGCAAAAAGCGTCCCATCCCCGGCGACAGCCGAACCTTGTTCTGTTACCGTCTGCCTCAGCAGCGCTCGGTGAAGACAGTTCGGTGAACACGTACGAGGGAGCACTGATGGCCTTGAACCGTGACTTCGTGGGCAGGACGTACCCATCCGCCGCCCCGTACGAGGTCAGCCGGGTGAAGATCAAGGAGTTCGCGGCCGCGATCGGTGACAACAACCCGGTCTACCGCGACAGGGAGGCCGCCAGGGCCGTCGGGTATCCCGATGTGATCGCGCCGCCCACGTTCCCCATCGTGTTCAGCCTCCAGGCGGGCGGCGAGGCGCTGGTCGACCCCGAGCTGGGCCTGAACCTGGCGATGGTGGTCCACGGCGAGCAGCGGTTCGAGTACGTCAGGCCGATCTGCGCGGGCGACGAGCTGTTCACCATCGCGACGATCACCGATATCAGGAGCGCGGGCCGCAACGAGCTGCTGACCATCAGGAGCGACGTGACGACGGTCACGGGCGAGCCGGTCTGTACGACCTACAACACGGTCGTCGAGCGCGGAGGGGCGGGCTGAGATGGCGGCCACGGTGAGGTACGACGAGGTCGAGGTCGGGCAGGAGCTCCCGGCGGCGGACTACAACGTGCGCAGGCTGAACCTGGTGATGTACGCCGGCGCCTCCGGCGACTTCAACCAGATCCACTGGAACGAGCGCTTCGCCAGGACCGTCGGGCTGCCCGACGTGATCGCGCACGGCATGTACACGATGGCCCAGGCGGCCAGGTACGTCACCGACTGGGCGGGCGATCCGGGCGCCGTGGTGGACTTCGGCGTGCGGTTCTCCTCGATGGTGATCGTGCCGGACGACGATCAGGGCGCGACTATTGCGGTCAGCGGGGTCGTGGAGGAGAAGCTTGAGGACAAGCGGGTGGTCATCGGGCTGACGGCCAAGGCGGGCGACGCGCGGGTCCTCTCGCAGGCACGCGCGGTGGTGCAGCTCTCCTGACACCCTGCTGTGTCAGGCAGGGCGCGTCTCCCGATGCCGTGACGTGCCGGGGGCGCGTCTCCTGATGCCGTGATATGTCGGGTGGGTCGCGGGTAGCGCGTGTTGGTATGAGTGAAGCTGCGCGACAGGTCTGGCCCACGGTCCGTTCCATCCCCGTGTCGTCGGTGACCGACTCCAAACCCCCGGCTCACCTGCGTCCCATCCCCCCGGAGCAGGTGGCGGGCAGCACCGGCACCGGACGGGACACGACCGGCGGCTCGGCCACCGGCGTCGGCACCGGGCGGGCCCGGCCCAGAGGCGCCGGCGCGCACGGGAACCCCGCCGCCGCGCTGGGCTTCTCCGGCGACCCCGGCCAGCACGGCGACCCCGAATACACGATGCTGCACGCCCAGCGCGTCTGGGACGGCACCCTCGCCACCAACCGCATGGACGACCTGGGCGTCAACACCGAGCGCCAGCGCGTCGAGACCAAGGGCGTCACGGTCGCGGTGGGACTGCTGGTGGCCGGCCGGCCGGAGGACGCGCTGACCTGCGTCCAGTCGGTGATCGACCATACGCACGCGCGGATCCTGGCTCTCGACCTGGGGAACATCGACGGTGCGGGGGACGTCCTGGACGAGCTGGCCGGGCGTTACCCGGAGCGGATCGCGGTCTGGCACGTCGCCGAGACCACGCGTGCGGACGGGGGCACGGTGGGGTGGGGCGAGTGCCGTACCAAGTTGTTGCGGCTGGACGAGTCCGAGGTGCACGTGCTGATGGAGACCTCGCTCGTGCTGACGGGGGAGGCGCTGACCCCGCTGGTGGCGGCCATCGTCGAGGGGGCGGTGGCGGCGGGGTGGCAGGCGGCCGAGTCCGGGGAGCCGGGCCGGGTGGAGGCGCTGCGGTGCGACCTGATGGCGGTGCGCAGGGCGGCGGCGCTGGGGGCGTTCCCCGAGGACGCGGAGCGCGGTCCGGACGCCGACCTGGAGTTCTCCCACGCGCTGGAGGGCGAGCTGGTGGTGCCCGAGGGGCCGCTGCCGGTCCGCCGGATCGGCTCGGAACGACGCGACGAGCAGGCGATCGGCGGCTGAGCCCCCGCATACGGGCCGGAGAAGCGACTCAGGACCGAGGCCGGGCGGCTCAGGACCAAGGCTGGGCGACTCAGGGCCGGGGGCCGGGAGGGCCGGGAGGGTGCCGGGCATCGAGAAGGGCTCATAAGCTTGGGGGCCATGGAGATGCTCGCGTCGCACACCACCCTGGGCCTGGGCGGCCCCGCCCGCGACTTCGCCGAGGCGGTCACGGCGGAGCAGCTCGTGTCGCTGATCGCCGAGGCCGACATGAACGGCGTGCCGACCCTCGTGCTCGGCGGCGGCAGCAACGTGGTGATCGGTGACGACGGGTTCGACGGGCTGGTCGTCAAGGTGGCGACCGAGGGCGTGACCGTCTCCAGGGACGGCGAGCAGGTGCTGCTCACGGTCGAGGCGGGCCAGGACTGGGATCCGCTGGTCGCACGCGCCGTGGCCGAGGGCTGGTCCGGCATCGAGTGCATGTCCGGCATCCCGGGCCTGGTGGGCTCGACCCCGATCCAGAACGTCGGCGCGTACGGCCAGGAGGTCGCCCAGACCATCAGATGCGTACGGGCCTACGACCGGCTCACCCGGCAGGTGGTCGACCTGGAGGCGCGCCAATGCGGGTTCTCCTACCGCGACAGTGCCTTCAAGCGGGACCTGTCGCGGCACGTGGTGCTCGCGGTGACGTACGCACTGGATGTGTCGGACATGTCCGGGCCGGTGGCCTACCAGGAGCTGGCCGGGCGGCTCGGGGTGGAGCTGGGCGCCCAGGTGTCCCTCGGCCTGGCCCGCGAGGCCGTCCTGGGGCTGCGGCGGGGCAAGGGCATGGTGTTCGACCCGGCGGCCGACCCCGACAGCCGCAGCGCGGGCTCGTTCTTCACCAACCCGATCCTGACGGCCGAGGAGGCCGGGGAGCTGGCCGGGCGCGCGCCCGGCCACCCGCGCTGGGACCTGCCGGACGGCCGCGTCAAGGTGCCCGCGGCCTGGTTGATCGAGCAGGCGGGCTTCCCCAAGGGCTACGAACGCGGTCCGGTGCGCATCTCCACCAAGCACACGCTGGCCCTCACCAACCCGGCGGGCGCGGCCACCGCGGCCGAACTGCTGGGGCTGGCCGCGGAGGTGCGCGACGGGGTGCGCGAGAAGTTCGGCGTCACGCTGGTGAACGAACCGGTGCTGGTCGGCTGCTCGCTGGCGGAGTAGCGGCGGGAACAGAGTCCTCATGAGGGCTGTTATGGTGTGTTGGAAATTCCGAAGGGGAGTAGTCCCAATCGTGTGATCGACATACTGGCGCGTGATCGCGCCCGGTCACACGGGCCTTGACGGGCGGACGAGACCTTCGGCCTGGCAGTCATCGATGAAGACGCTGCTGGGCCGAAGTCGTGCCCGAAGATCCCCTGGGTGTCCGCTTCCGGTCCGGTCGCGCGGAAGAGGATCGGTTGGAAGCGTTCTGGATCAGTCTCGCGGTCATTTTCGTGGCCGAGCTGGGCGACAAGAGCCAGCTCATGGCGATGACGTTCGCGACCCGTTTCAAGCCTTGGCCCGTGATCGCGGGCATCACGATCGCCACCGCCGTCGTCCACCTGCTGAGTGTGGCCGTGGGCGGCCTGGTCGGTGACGCGCTGCCGAAGACGGCCATCTCCGTCGTGGCCGGCGTGGCCTTCCTCGGGTTCGCCCTCTGGACGTTGCGCGGCGACGAGCTGACCGAGGAGGAGGCCGGCAAGGCCGGCCGTACGACCAGGAACGCCCTGATCGCGGTGACCGTGGCGTTCTTCCTGAGCGAGCTGGGCGACAAGACGATGCTCGCCACGATCACCCTGGCCACGCAGCACGGCTGGTTCGGCACCTGGATCGGCTCGACCGTGGGCATGGTCGCCGCCGACGCGCTGGCCATCCTCGTCGGCCGCCTGATGGGCAAGCACCTCCCGGAGAAGGTCATCCGGTACGGCGCCGCCGCCGCGTTCGCGGTGTTCGGCATCGTGCTGCTCGTCGAGGCGATCCTCTAGGGACGCGGCGGCAGCGCGTGCCGGATCTCGGTGTGGACGTCGGCGAGCAGGCCGAGCACGTGCTCCCGGGCCTCCCTGGTGAACGCGGCCTCCACCGCGCGGGCCGCGGGCCCCTCGGTCAGCCAGGCGAGGACCTGTGCGTACGCCGGCGCGCCGCGGTCCCAGAAGGCGTTGGTGAGCCGGCGTCCGGACAGGCCGTCGGTGACGAAGTCGCGCAGGTGCTCGATCGCCGCGTCGTCCTCCAGCCCGGCCCAGAGGTCGAGGCAGGGCGCGAGGTCGAGACCGGCGGCGGCGAGGGCGCACAGGACCGTGCCGGCGGACGGACGGGACGGATGGCGGCCCAGCGTCTCGCGCCACCACGCGTACAGGAAGCCGGTGATCGCCTCGCGTTCGGCGGCCGGCCAGCCCTGCCAGCCCGCGACGGCGAGCTTGCCGAGGACGATCTCCGGATCGGGGTAGGAGAAGGCGTCCGCCGCGGCGCATTCGAGCAGGCGCGGCAGGAAGTAGCGGAACTCGGGCACGCCGCCCCACGTGGTGAGCGCCTTGGCCGCGTACCGGGCCAGGGACGCGGCCTCGATCGCCGCGACCGGACCCGACAGGAGGCACGCGCCCGCACCCGGCTCGACGCAGTGAGGGCAGCCGGGCACGGCCGCCGGCCTGGCGACGGCGCCGAACACCTCGTAGAGCCGCCCGAGGGCCGTCGCGGTCAGTCGAGGGTGAAGTAGTCGGGGCCCGCGTAACGGCCGGTGGCGAGCTTCTGGCGCTGCATGAGCAGGTCGTTGAGCAGCGAGGACGCGCCCAGCCTGAACCAGTCGGGGGTCAGCCAGTCGTCGCCCGCCGTCTCGTTGACCAGCACCAGGTTCTTGATGGCGTCCTTGGTCGTGCGGATGCCGCCGGCCGGCTTCACGCCCACCTGGCGGCCGGTCGCGTCGCGGAAGTCGCGCACCGCCTCCAGCATGATCAGGGTCACCGGCAGCGTGGCCGCGGGGGACACCTTGCCGGTCGAGGTCTTGATGAAGTCGGCGCCCGCGATCATCGCCAGCCAGGACGCCCGGCGCACGTTGTCGTAGGTCGCCAGCTCGCCCGTCTCCAGGATCACCTTCAGGTGGGCCGGACCGCAGGCGGTCTTGACCGCGACGATCTCCTCGAACACCTTCGTGTAGTCGCCGGACAGGAACGCGCCGCGGTCGATCACCATGTCGATCTCGTCGGCGCCCGCGGCCACGGCCAGAGCCGTGTCGCTCACCTTGACCTCCAGCGAGGAACGCCCGCTGGGGAACGCGGTGGCGACCGAGGCCACCTTCACCCCCGACCCGCCCACCGCCTGGACGGCCACCGGCACCATGTCGGGATAGACGCACACCGCGGCCACCTTGGGGGCGCCGCCGCCCGGGTGGACGGCCTTGGTGCACATGGCCCGCACCTTGCCCGCCGTGTCGGCGCCTTCGAGCGTCGTCAGGTCGACCATGGAGATGGCCAGGTCGATGGCCTGGGCCTTCGCGCTGGTCTTGATGGAACGGGTGCCGAGCATGGCCGCCCGCTGGTCGGCGCCCACCCGGTCGACTCCGGGAAGGCCGTGCAGGAAGGCGCGCAGCGTCGCGTGGGACGAGGCGACGTCCGCGAGCGAGGTAGTCACAGTTGACACCTTCACAGCATCGCCGACCACGGCCGTTACCTCCAAACCGGGGTGGAACGGCGGCCTAAGGCGGTGGGGGTCCGGTCCTAGGTATGTCCCGCCCGTCTGAGGCCCGGAGATAAGGCATCCACCCGATGTGCCGGGGCGGGCCTTAGACCGAGCATTAAAGGTGTCAGAAGAACGCACCAAATGTGCAGGAGAAAGATGATGAACCCCGAGATCGAGTACGAGCTCATGAAGAACCACGCCAACGAGCTCCGGCAGGCCGCCGCCGAGCACCGCCGCGTACGCGAGGCCATGAAGGGCAACAAGGCCGGGCGCCGCTCGGTCTTCGGCAAGCGCCGTTCGTCATGACCGTCCCAAGAGAGCCCGGCCATATCCTCGCTCCTGGCCGGGCCTCTGAACCCCCTTAAACCCGTCGATAGCGACTGATAGGGCATGGCATGCTGAACGACATGCTGGGACGTTCGGTGAGTCCCGTCTTCGTCGGGCGGGCGGAGGAGCTCGCCACTCTCGCGGAGAGCTTCGACGAGGCACGTAAGGGCACGGTGACGGCCGTGCTGATGGGCGGAGAGGCGGGGGTCGGCAAGAGCCGGCTCGTGCAGCGCTTCGCCGAGTCCTGTCTGGCCGACGGCGCTCAAGTGCTGATCGGCGGGTGCGTGGAGCTGTCGACCGAGGGTCTGGCGTACGCGCCCTTCACCGCCGCGCTCAGGCAACTCGTCAGGGAGCACGGACCGGCCGCGGTGGCCGCGCTGCTGCCCGAGGGGGCCGAGCGCGATCTGGCCAGGCTGCTGCCGGAGTTCGGCGAGCCCAGCGGCGACGGGGAGACCGACACGGGCCGCGCCCGGCTCTTCGAGCAGTTCCTCACTCTGCTCGAACGGCTCGCGGACAGCCGCCCCACGGTCCTCGTCATCGAGGACATCCATTGGGCCGACCGGTCCAGCCGCGATCTGATCGCCTTCCTCAGCCGCAACCTGCACGCCCCGCAGGTGCTCATCCTCATGACCTACCGCTCCGACGACCTGCACCGGCAACATCCGCTCCGCCCGGTCCTGGCCGAGCTCGGCCGGGTCAACGGCGTGCACCGCCTGGATCTGCCCCGCCTGTCGCGGGACGAGGTGGCCGCCCAGATGGCCGGCATCCTCGGCGCGGCCCCCGAATACGTGAAGGTCCAGAAGGTCTACGAACGCAGCGAGGGCATCCCGCTGTTCGTGGAGGCCCTGCTCGACGGCGGCGAGGACTGCACGTTCCCCGAGTCGATGCAGGACCTCATACTCAACGCCGTCGAACGGCTGCCCGAGGAGACCCAGCGCCTCCTGCGCATCGCCGCCGCCGGCGGCAACCGGGTCGGCCACGCGCTGCTGGCCGCCGTCAGCGGTCTGTCCGACCTCGACCTGGAGGCGGCCCTGCGGCCCGCCATCGCCGGGAACGTGTTGCAGATCGCCGACAACCGCGCCTACGTCTTCAGGCACGCGCTGATCCAGGAGGCCGTGCACGAGGAACTGCTGCCCGGCGAGTACCAGCGCCTGCACGCCCGGTACGCCGAGGAGATCTCCAAGGACCGCACGCTCGTGCCGCCCGGCCGCGCCGCCCTCGAACTGGCCCACCACTGGTACGGCGCCCGCAACGACCTCTGGGGCCTGGTCTCCGCCTGGGAGGCCGCGCAGAAGTCGTTCAAGGCGTACGCCTACACCGAGGCCGTGCCGCTGCTGGAACGCGTGCTCATGCTCTGGGATCGGGTCCCCGACGCCGCCCGGCGCATCGGCGCCGACCACACCGCCGTGCTCGAACGCGCCTCCGAGGCCGCGAACGCCGGCGGCGAGGTGGACAAGGGCGTGAAGTTCGTCAAGGCCGCCCTGGCCGAGCTGGACGAGACCGAGGAACCCGGCCGGGTCGCGCAGCTCATCGTGCGGCAGGCGTCGTTCAAGGTGTCCAAGGGCCAGATGGGCGTGATCGAGCTGCTCAGGCACGCCCTTCGGCTCGTCCCCGAGCCGGGCCCGGTGCGCGCGGAGGTCGCCATGACGCTGAGCAGGCAGCTCATGCTCCGCGGCAACATCGCCGAGGCCGAGGAGCTGATCGTCGAAGGGCTCGACCTGGTAAGGCGGTCCGGCGACCGATGCCTCGAAGGCGACCTGCTGATGAACCTGGCGCTCGGCCACTCGCTCAGAGGCGAGCTGGAGCAGGTCATCGCCGTCAACGAGCAGGCTACGGGGCTCGGCAAGGCCGGCGGCTCGGGCCGCATCATCGTCAGGGCGATCGGCAACAACATCGACTCCCTGATCGACATGGGCCGCGCCGAGGAGGCCCTGCGCCTGTCGGAGGAAGGCTGGCGGTACGCCAAGAAGTACGGCCGGCTGCGCGGCAGCGGGCTGTTCATCCTCAACAACTGGGCCGAGGCGCTGGAGTCGCTCGGCCGCTGGGACGAGGCGCTCGACCTGGTGGAGAGCGCGCTCAACTACGGCCCCAGCCTGCGCACCCAGTACGCCCTGCTGCGCGTGCGGGCCGACATCGGGCTGGCCAGGGGCGAGCTGCAGCTCGTCGAGGGCATCCTGTCGGAGATCGGCGTGCTCAAGGACCGCCCGGAGGACTTCGTCCAGGACGTCATCAGCAACGCGCGCCTGCACATCGGCTGGCACCTGCTCAAGGGCGAGCCGTGGGCGGCGCTGGCCGTGGCCGAGCGGGCGCTGTCGCATCCGCGGTTGCCGAGCAAGGCCATGCTGGGCTGGCGGCTGCTCTCGCTGCTGCGCACGGTCTGCGACGCGGCCGAGGACCTCGAACCCGGTCGTACCGCCGCGGTCCGGGCGCACGCCGCCGAGGTGGCGGCCGAGCTCACGATCAGCGGGCCGGTGGCGGAGGCGTACCGGCTGTCCTACAGCGGTGACTTCGACGCCTCCGCGGCGGCGTGGGAGCGGCTGATGCGTCCGCACAACCAGGCCAAGGCCCTGCTGCGGGCGGCCGGCTGCGCGGCCACGAGCGGCGACAGGGAGGGTGCGGCGGTCCGGCTCGGGCAGGCGCGCCCGCTGGCCGTCGCGCTGCGCGCCACCCCGCTGGTCGAGCAGATCGAGGCGCTCTCACGCCGCGTGGGCGGCGGCCAGCAGGCCCAGGAGGCGACGTCGGAGGTGCTGACGCCGCGCGAGCTGGAGGTGCTGCGCCTGGTGACCCAGGGCCGGACGAACAGGGACATCGCCGCCGAACTGTTCATCTCGGCGAAGACGGTGAGCGTGCACGTGTCGAACATCCTGGCCAAGCTGGGCGTCACCACCCGCGGAGAGGCCGCCGCGGCGGCGCATCGCCTGTCACTCCTGTCCTAGAGGCTCCGCGCCCCTCTGAGCACTCGGACCGACCGTCTACGCTGGCAAGGTGATGTCCCTATACCTCACCCTGGGCTGACGCCGATGTTCGACTACGCACCCGCGCCAGAGGCGCGCGACATTGTCGATCTGAAGCCGTCGTACGGGTTGTTCATCAACGGTGAGTTCGTGGACGGCTCCGGCTCCTCCTTCAAGACGATCAACCCGGCGACCGAGGAGAAGCTGGCGGAAGTCGCGTCCGCCTCCTCCGACGACGTCGACCGGGCCGTGCAGGCGGCGCGCAAGGCGTTCGGCGTGTGGAGCGCCCTGCCCGGCGCCGAGCGGGCCAAGTACCTGTTCCGCATCGCGCGCCTGATCCAGGAGCGGGCCCGCGAGCTGGCCGTCCTGGAATCCCTCGACAACGGCAAGCCCATCCGCGAGTCCCGCGACGTCGACGTGCCGCTGGTCGCGGCCCACTTCTTCTACTACGCGGGCTGGGCCGACAAGCTGGCCTACGCAGGGTTCGGCACCAAGCCGCTCGGTGTGGCCGGCCAGGTCATCCCGTGGAACTTCCCGCTGCTCATGCTGGCCTGGAAGGTCGCGCCCGCGCTGGCCTGCGGCAACACCGTCGTGCTCAAGCCGGCCGAGACGACCCCGCTGACCGCGCTGCTGTTCGCGGAGATCTGCCGGCAGGCCGAGCTGCCGCCCGGCGTGGTCAACATCATGACCGGCGCGGGCGAGACCGGCGCCGCCGTGGTGGCCCACCCCGACGTCAACAAGGTGGCCTTCACCGGCTCGACCGAGGTCGGCCGGATCATCGCCCGCGCGGTCGCGGGCACCGACAAGAAGCTCACGCTGGAGCTCGGCGGCAAGGCCGCCAACATCGTGTTCGAGGACGCGGCCATCGACCAGGCGGTCGAGGGCATCGTCAACGGCATCTTCTTCAACCAGGGCCACGTCTGCTGCGCGGGCTCCCGGCTGCTGGTGCAGGAGTCCGTCCACGACGAGCTGCTGGAGTCGCTGAAGCGGCGGCTCGGCACGCTGCGGCTCGGCGACCCGCTCGACAAGAACACCGACATCGGCGCGATCAACTCGGCCGAGCAGCTCGCCAAGATCCGCGAGCTGTCCGAGGCCGGGGCCGACGAGGGCGCCGAACGGTGGTCGCCGGCGTGCGAGCTGCCCGACCGGGGCTACTGGTTCCCGCCGACCCTGTTCACCGGGGTCGCCCTGTCCCACAGGATCGCCCGGGAGGAGATCTTCGGGCCGGTGTTGTCCGTGCTGACCTTCCGCACGCCCGCCGAGGCCGTGGAGAAGGCCAACAACACCCCGTACGGGTTGTCGGCCGGGGTCTGGACCGAGAAGGGGTCGCGCATCCTGTGGATGGCCGACCGCCTGCGGGCCGGGGTCGTCTGGGCCAACACGTTCAACAAGTTCGACCCCACCTCGCCGTTCGGCGGCTACAAGGAGTCGGGCTATGGCCGTGAAGGCGGGCTCGCGGGGCTGGAGGCCTACCTTGACGTGTGATCATCGCCGTGCCGGGCGGGCCGGGCGGCGTGCCCAGGCCACCCGCGGCCACGCCTTCGCCCGCGCCGGGCGGCCCGTACGCGTCGGCTGGTACGCCCACCGCTGCGGCGTCAGCCGGTGCGGCCAGGTGTTCGCCCCGGTTCAGACGTCGCAGGAGTCCACGTGGAGAGGTCGGGGCGATGAGTAGGTTGTCCGTCAGAAAGACCTACAAGCTGTACATCGGCGGGGCCTTCCCGCGCTCGGAGAGTGGGAGGTCCTATCCCGTGACCTCGCCCAAGGGTGACTTCCTCGCCAACGCCTCACGCGCCTCGCGCAAGGACGCGCGCGACGCCGTGGTGGCCGCGCGCAAGGCGTTCCCCGGCTGGTCGGGCGCGACCGCCTACAACAGGGGGCAGATCCTCTACCGCGTCGCCGAGATGCTGGAAGGGCGGCGCGGGCAGTTCGCCGAGGAGCTGGGCACGGGCAAGAAGGCCGCCCTGGAAGCGGTGGACGCGGCGGTCGACCGGCTGGTCTGGTACGCGGGCTGGTCCGACAAGATCACGTCGGTCCGCGGGGCGGCCAACCCGGTGGCGGGGCCGTACTTCAACCTGTCCTCGCCGGAGCCGACCGGGGTCGTGGCCGTGGTCGCGCCCGCCGATCCGCTGCTCGGGCTGGTGTCCGTGGTCGCGCCCGTGATCGTGACCGGCAACACGTGCGTCGTGGTCGCCTCCGAGCCCTCGCCGCTCGCCTCGATCACGCTGGCCGAGGTGCTGGCCACGTCCGACCTGCCGGGCGGGGTGGTCAACGTCCTGACCGGGCGGCAGGCCGAGCTGGCGCCCTGGCTGGCGGCCCACATGGACGTCAACGCGCTCGACCTGACCGGGGTCGAGGACGCCGACCTGGCGTTGCGCTGCGAGCAGGAGGCGGCCGAGAACCTCAAGCGCGTGCTGCGGCCCGTACACGAGGACTGGACGGCCGATCCGGGGATCGGGCGGATGACCCGGTTCCTGGAGACCAAGACCGTCTGGCATCCGGCCGGCGTCTAGGAGAAACCGGGCGGCCGCAGCGGCGGGTGGGCCGCCTGGAGCTGGGCGGCCAGGGCCAGCAGGTGCGGCTCGCCGCCCGGCGGCGCCACGAGCTGCACGCCGATCGGCAGCGCGCTGGAGTGGGTGGCGACCGGCACCGTGATCGCCGGCCAGCCGCACATGTTCCAGGGGCCGGTGGCGGGGGCGTACCTGACGTTGGCCAGCAGGTTGCGCACAAGGCCGCGCCGGCCCCAGCGTTCGGCCCGCGGCGGGAGGGCGGCCAGCGCCGGCGTGATCAGCACGTCGGCGTCGCCGAACCAGGTGTCGGCGCCGTAGCCGCTCCAGCGTTCGCGCCCGCGACGGCCGTCCAGGTTGAGCGCGGTGAGCACCCGTCCGGCGCGGGCGAGCGCGCGGGTGCGGCGTTCGAGGAGGCGCGCGTCCAGGCCGCCGGTCGCGGCGGCGGCCCGGCCGAGCCAGGTGGCGACCGTGGCCGGGCCGAGCCAGGCGGGCAGCCGCCGCGGGTGCTCGACGACCGTGTGCCCGGCCTGCCGCAACGTCTCGGCCGCCGCCCGTACCGCGGCCTGGAACTCCCGGTCGACGGGCAGTCCGGCGGGCAGCGGCTGCGGGGCGTAGGCCACCCGCAGGTCGAACGGCTCGGGGCTGTCCTGGGGCGGCTGGGGCTCCCACACCTCGTCGTCGTCCGCCCAGACCGAGCGGAGCATGCGCGGCTTCGGCTCGACCCGGCGGCCGGTACGCCACGCCTCGGCCAGCGCCGGGTCGGCGGCCAGGACGGACAGCGCGAGCGACAGGTCGGACGCGGTCGTGGCGAGCGGGCCGTTCTCGCTGAGCCCGTCCCAGTCGTCGGCGGGCGGCGGGACCAGGCCGGTGCCCGGCTTGACGGCCAGCACGCCGCAGCAGGCGCCCGGGATGCGCAGCGATCCCATGCCGTCGTTGCCGAGCGCAATCGGCGTCATCCCGGCCGCCACCGCCGCCGCGCTGCCCGAGGACGAGCCGCCGGCCGTACGGGCGGGGTTCCAGGGGTTGCGGACGATCCCGTACGTGCTGTCGCCGAAGCCGACCAGCCCCAGCTCCGGCAGGTTCGTCAGGCCGACGACCACCGCGCCCGCCGCGCGCAACCGGGCCACGGCGGGATGGTCCTCCAGGGCGGGGACGTCGGAGGTGCCGGCCGAGCCGCCGCGGGTGGGTTCGCCGGCCACCTCCAGGTTGTCCTTGACCGCCACCGGGACCCCGGCGAGCGGCAGGTCGGGCAGGTCGCGGCGTTTCCCGACGGCCCGCGCCTCGTCCACCGCCCGCTCCCTGACCAGCCGGAACGCCCCGACCCGGGAATCCCGTTCCGAGATGCGGTGAAGGTGCTCCTCAACGACGGTCGTGGCCGTGACGTCGCCGCGCCGGACGGCCGTCGCGATCTCGATGGCGGTCCTGCCTGCCCACAACATGTCTAGAGTGTGCAGGTTTTCACTCTTCCTTGCGAGAGCTCCTGCCCGGCTCCCGCCCGGCCTCCTTCAACGCCAGCCGCAGTGCGAACTCGATCTGCGCGTTGATGCTGCGCAGGTCGTCGGCCGCCCACTTGGCGATGGCGTCGTAGACGGCCGGGTCGAGGCGGAGCAGGAGCTTCTTGCGCTCAGCCATACAGACTGCCGGTGTTCACCACCGGCTGAGTCGCCCGGTCACCGCACAGGACGACCAGGAGGTTGGAGACCATCTGGGCCTTGCGCTCCTCGTCGAGGTCCACGACCCCCTCGGCGGCCAGCCGGTCGAGCGCGAGCTGGACCATGCCGACCGCGCCCTCGACGATCCGGGTGCGGGCGGCGACCACCTGGCTGGCCTGCTGGCGCACCAGCATGGCCTGGGCGATCTCGGGCGCGTAGGCCAGGTGGGTGATGCGGGCCTCCAGGATCTCGATCCCGGCCAGCTCGGTGCGCTCGCGCAGCTCGGCGGTCAGCTCGCCGGCGACCTCGGCGCCGTCGCGCAGGCTGGTGCGCTCGGGGTCGTGCGAGTCGTACGGGTGCGTGGTGGCGAGGTGGCGCACCGCGGCCTCGGACTGGATCGCGATGTACTCCTCGTAGTCGTCGACGGAGAAGGCGGCCTTGGCCGTGTCGCTGACCTTGTAGACCACCACCGAGGCGATCTCCACCGGGTTGCCGTCGGCGTCGTTGACCTTGAGCTTGGCGGTCTCGAAGTTGCGCACCCGCAGGCTGATCCGGCGCTTGGTGGTGAACGGCGCCACCCACTGCAGGCCCGGCACCTTGACCGTGCCGACGTAGCGGCCGAGGAACTGCACGACCTTCGCCTCGTTGGGGTTGACCACGGTGAAGCCGGTGGCGGCGAGCGCGAAGAGCACGACCCAGGCGATTCCGAGCGTCTCGATCGAGACCAGCGCCGCGCCGCCCGCCAGCACGAGGAGGACGAGCAGGACCAGGAATCCGTTGATCCGGAAAGCACGACGTTCCATCGCGACTCCTTGCTATCGAAGTGATATCACCATGATAGCCATATAAACTCCATGCGCGTGAACGGATCTTCGCTTGCCATCCGCCAGCGCTCGCTGGGCGACCCTTCGATCGAGTTCCCGCTGTCTCCGCCGCTCACGAGGGGCTGCCCGCGCACCAGCACCGACGAGATCGCCTACCCGGTCGAGGTCGTCTACGACTACGCGCGCCTCGACAAGGGCCTGTTCGACCAGGCGCCGGGGCCGGACATCGGGCGCTGGTCGCCGCTGCTGCCGCCGCTGGAGGCGCCCACGCTGGGCGAGGGCGGCACGCCGTTGCTGGAGTTCGACGGGATCTACCTCAAGGACGAGTCGCAGAACCCGACCTGGTCCCACAAGGACCGGCTCAACCGGGTCGCGATCAGCGCGGCCCTGACCGAGGGCGCGCCCGGCGTGGTGGTGGCCTCGTCGGGCAACCACGGCGCCTCGACGGCCGCGTACGCCGCCCGCGCCGGGCTGCCCGCCATCGTGCTCGCCTCGGCGCAGTCGCCGGCCGGCGTGCAGGCGTTCGTCCGGGCGTACGGGGCCCAGGTGTACTCCGTACCGGTGGACGAGCGGTGGCCGCTGCTGCGGGAGATCGTGGACCGGCTGGGTTACCACCCGATCAGCAACCAGACGGTCACCCACACCGGGCACCCGTACGGGCCCGAGGGGTACAAGACGATCGCGTACGAGCTGTTCCTGCAGCTCGGACGGGTTCCCGCGGCGGTCTTCGCGCCCACGGGCTACGCCGAGTTGTTGTTCGGGACGTGGAAGGGCTTCACCGAGCTGCGGCTGCTCGGGCTGGCCGGGGCGACGCCGCGGATGTTCTCCTGCGAGCCGGCCGCGGGCGGCCCCAACGCGCGCGCCCTGGCCGAGGGGACGCCCGCGGCGATCGTCGAGCTCGGGGCCAGCGAGGCGTACGGCATCGCGGGGTCGGTCGGCGGGCACCGCGGCGTGCTGGCGGTCCGCGACAGCGGCGGCGAGGCGGTGCTCGTCACGGACGAGGAGATGCGCGCGGCCCAGCGGGACCTGGCGCGGCAAGGGGTGTGGCAGGAGTTGTCGGGGGCGGCGGGCCTGGCGGGCTACCGGAAGCTGCGGCGGGACTTCGACGGGCCCGTGGTGTGCATAGGCACGTCCAGCGGGTTCAAGGACATGGGGGTGGGCGAGGAGGTCTTCCCGGTGCGGGCGGGCCTGACGGTCGCCGACCTCGCCCCCTGACGCCCCTGCGCGGGGACGGCCGTCAGGGCTTGAGCCAGACGCGGAGAGGGCCGAGCGTGGTGAAGCCGTGGGCGAGGGCGTCGGAGGGGTCGCTCTCGTAGCCGACCAGCGGGCGGCCGGGGAACAACTCGGCCGCCGTCGCCACCGTGCCCGCCCAGGCGGCGGCCAGGTCGCAGCCGGAGGCGAAGACGTTCGAGACGCCCGTCACCGTGCCGCTCGCGTTGAGCACGGCGCCGCAGACGACGTCGCCCCCGATCCGGCCGCACAACACCCGTACGTCGGGGTCGTCGAGCAGCGCGGGCGGGAACAGGTCCGGCGCGCCGCCGGAGAAGCAGGCGTCCGCCCACTCGCGCAGCGCGCCCGCGTCGGCGGCCACCTCCCACGCGATCGGGTCGCCGGTGGCGGCCAGGAGGGGGCCGCGCGGCGCCTCCGGCGCGGGACGGTGGATCCACTCGGCCGAGAACAGCACGTCGAAGCCCGGCAGGTCGAGCGTGGCGAAGCTGTCCTTGACCGAGGCGCCCGAGGACGCGTCGATGCCGCCGAGCACGTCGGCCGCCCCGGCCTCGGGGGAGAGCGTGACGGCGTCGGGATAGAACAGAGGGGTTCTGGCCGGGTTCGTCCAGGCGAGTGGGCCGAAGACGCCGGGGCGGCCGTGCGCCCGGCACATCGACTCGCACCAGGCGGCGTTGTTGCGGACGGCTTCGTCGATCATGGTCGGCTCCGGTTGGCGCGGCGGGTGGGCGGCGCGGTGAGCGGGTCCTCCGGCCATGGGTGTTTAGGGTAGCGGCCCCTCATCTCGGCCCGTACGGACCGGTAGCCGTCACGCCAGAACGAGGCCAGATCGGCGGTCACCGCCACCGGACGCCCCGCGGGCGAGAGCAGGTGGACCAGCAGCGGGACGCCGGCGATGCGCGGGGCCTCGTCCCAGCCGAACAACTCCTGGAGCTTCACCGCCAGCACCGGCTGCTCGCCCGAGTAGTCGATCCTGATCTGCGAGCCGCTGGGGACCTCGACACGTTCGGGGGCCACGTTCTCCAGGCGTTCGCTCCACGGGATCAGGCGGCGCAGGGCGGCGGCCACGTCGATCCGCTCGACGTCGGAGCGGCGGCGGGCCCTGGACAGCTCCGGCTCCAGCCACTGGTCGGCCAGGGCGATCAGGTCGTCGGTGGCGGGCCACGGGGGGCCGGCCGCGCGGTGGGCGAAGGTCAGGCGGTCCTTCAGCTCCTTGGCCTGCCGCGTCCAGGTCAGGAGGTCTTCGGTGCGCAGGCCGTGCAGGATGGCGGGGCGTACGTCGGCGTCCTTGAGCGGGGTGGCGGACAGCTCGATCGCGCCCAGGCGTTCGACCACGCGGGCCGACACGTCGCCGCGCCGCTCGCCCGGCGGGACCCGCCAGGTGACCTCCTCCTCGACCACGGCGGGCAGGGCCAGCCGGGCGATCTCCTCGTCGATCACGACGGCCTGGCGTACGCGGGCCGAGGCCGAGCCGGTGGGCCTGTCGGCGACCGCGATCGCCAGCCAAGGCGCGGTGGCCAGGCCGGAGCCCTCGGCGAGCTGGGCCTGCGTGCCCGAGGCCATGAGGTAACCGCCGCCGCGCCGCCGTGCCACCCGCTCGGGGAACGCCAGCGCCACTGCCATTCCGGCCAGCACGTCGTCGCTCACCTCGCGCCGGTCGTCCGGAGGACGGCGATCGGTGACGCGGGTCAGGCGGGCGGTCTCCTGGCGCCAGCGGGCGGCGAAACCCGTGCCGCCCCTCCGGGCCGCGCGCCAGACCTCGGCCAGGTCGTCCCCCGCGTCCCTGGGCAGTTGCTCCGACAGCAGCGCCACCACCTCCGCCGCCCGCGGCCCGAGGTCGAGCAGGGCCCTGGCCAGACGGGGATGCACGCCCGCGAGCGCCATCCGCCGCCCGCGCGCGGTCACCCGCCCGGACTCCAGCGCTCCCAGGACCTCCAGGGTGCGGAGTGCGGCCGTCATCGCGGCGGGCGGCGGCGGGTCGAGGAGGGCGAGGCCGACGGCGTCCGCGTCGCCCCAGCAGGCCGCCTGGAGGGCGAACCCGGTCAGGTCGGCCAGCGCGATCTCCGGCCGCGCGTGGTCGGCCAGCCGCTCGTGCTCGGCGGCCGACCAGCAGCGGTAGACCGCCCCCTCGGCCTCCCGCCCGGCGCGGCCGGCCCGCTGGTCGGCGGACGCCTTCGAGACCCTGACCGTGGTGAGCGAGCCGAGCCCCCGGGCATGGTCGGTACGGGGCTCGCGGGCCAGCCCGGAGTCCACCACCACGCGGACGCCCGGCACCGTCAGGCTCGACTCGGCCACCGACGTGGCCAGCACCACCCGGCGGGCCGTACCGGGCGACAGGACGGCGTCCTGCACGCGGGCGGGCGCCTGGCCGTGCACCTGGAGCACGTCGAGGTCGCCCAGCATCCCGGCGACCCGGGCGATCTCGCCCACGCCGGGCAGGAAACACAGGACGTCGCCGTCGCGCTCGGCGTAGGCACGCCGTACGACCGAGGCCACGTGGGACAGCAGCGCGGGATCGACGCGCAGGCCGTGCGGCGGCGCGACCGGGCGCTCCGGCGGCGCCCACACGGTCTCCACCGGATGGACGGACCCGGAGGCCGCCACCACCGGCCCGCCGAGCAGCATGGACCACGGGGTCGCGTCGGCGGTGGCCGAGGTGGCCAGCAGGCGCAGGTCGGGCCGGAGCGTGTCGCGTACGTCGAGCAGGAACGCGAGGGCGGTGTCGGCGTCGAGGTGGCGTTCGTGGCACTCGTCGAGCATGACCGCGTCCACCCCGGCGAGCTCCTGGTCGCGCTGGAGCCGCTGGAGCAGCACGCCGGTGGTGACGACCTCGACCATGGGGTTCGCGCCGGTGTGCCGCTCGCCGCGGATCGTGTAGCTGACGCCCATGCGCCGGGCCGCCGCGCGTACGGCCAGCCGCCGCGGTTCGGCGACCAGCACCCGCAGCCCGGCCTCGGCCAGCGCCAGGGGCACGACCGTGGTCTTGCCCGTGCCGGGCGGCGCGGTCAGCACCGCCGTACGGTGCCGGTCGAGTGTGGCGAGCAGCTCGGGGAGCGCGTCGTGGATGGGGAGCCGGTCAGGTCGTGACATGCGAGGCCGACAACACCGAGTCGAGCAGACCGGGGAAACGTTCGTCGAGGTCGTGGCGGCGCAGGCTGATGAACTTGAGCCTGCCCTCCTGCTTGGAGACGATCACGCCTGCCTGCCGCAGCGCGCGGTAGTGGTGGGAGGCCGTCGACTTGTGGACGCCGAGGTGGTCGCCGGCGGCGCTGCACGTCATCTCGCCGAGGGTGGCCAGGCGGATCACGATCTCCAGCCGGACGGGGTCGGAGAGGGCGCGGAGAACCTCGGTGAGCTGGATGTCCTCCTTCGAGGGGTGCGGTAGCAGGCGCATGGTGGCACCCTACCTCCCTCCTATTGTTTGACAACTATCCAACCATGATGACAGTTTGACGTGCGTCCAACTGTGTGGAGGTTTCATGAGTTCCCGGCTTTATCCCCTCGCCGCCGGAAATTTCGCTGTCGGTACGGGCATGTTCGTCACCGCGGGGCTGCTCACCCCCATCTCCGCGGACCTCAAGATCTCCACGTCGGCGGCCGGGCAGCTCATGACCGTGTTCGCGCTGGCGTACGCGGTGTTGTCGCCCTTGCTGGCCGCGTTCACCGCGCGACTGTCGCGCAAGCGGGTGTTGCTGATCGCGCTGGCCGTGTTCGTCGCGGGCAACGTCCTGACCGCGCTGGCTCCGACGTACACGCTGGTCATGGTCACCCGGGTGATCGCGGCGGCCGGCGCGGCGATGTTCACGCCGACCGCTTCCGGTGTGGCCAACGCGCTGACCACGCCGGACCGGCGCGGGCGGGCGCTGGCGCTGGTGATGGGCGGGCTGACCGTCGCCTCGGCCGTCGGTGTGCCGCTGGGGACCTGGCTGGGCTCGGCCTCGGGATGGCGGGCGACGTTGTGGCTGGTGGTCGGGCTCGGCGTGATCGGGTTCGCCGGGGTGGCGGCGCTCGTGCCCGACGTCAAGATCGCCGTGTCGGGACGGCTCGGTGAGCGGTTCGCGCCGCTGGCCGACCGGCGGGTGCTGGTGGTGCTGGGCACGCAGTTCCTCATGTTCGGGGCCGGGTTCACCGCCTACACCTACATCGGGTCGCTGTTCGACCTGCCGCTGCCGGCCGTGTTGTGGGCGTGGGGGGTCGGCGGCATCGTGGGCAACCAGCTCGGCGGGCGCCTGACCGACTCGTACGGGCCGCGCGCCATGGTCCTGGTCGGCCTGGGCGCCGCCACGGTGTTCATCGCCCTCATCCCCGTCGCGAACCTGGCCCTGCCGATCGCCCTGGTCTGGGCGTTCCTGTGGGGCGCGCTCGGCTGGCTGGTCGCGCCGGCTCAGCAGTTCAGGACGGTCGCCGCGGTGCCGGACAACGTGCCGATCGGCCTCGGCCTGCTGTCGTCGGCCCAGTACATCGGCCTGTTCGCGGCCGGGGTCGCGGGCGGCCTGGCACTGGACGGGTACGGCCGGACCGGGGTGGTCGTGCTGGCCACCGGGGTCGGCGCGCTGGCGTTGTTGTTCACCCTGGTCACCTATCCGCGGGCGGCGGCGGTCTCGTCCAGGGAGAGCGCGCCGGTCAAATAGCGCTGGACGTTGGGCGCCGCCGCGGCCGCCACCTGGCGGGCGGGCAGCGAGGCCAGCGGCTCGACCTTGAGCAGGTAGCGCATCATGGCCAGGCCGATGAGCTGCGAGGCGGCCAGCAGCGCCCGGACCTCGGGATGGTCGCCGGACAGCCGGCGGGCTACCGGGGCCAGCAGCTCGCGGCTCATCAGCTCCTTCAGCAGCGCGGCCGTCGCCGGGGTGGCGGCGGCCGCGTGCAGCACGGCCGCGAGGCGGGGGCCGTGCGCCGGGTCCTCCCACAACTCCAGGTAGCGGGTCACCAGCCGCTCGCCGAGGCCCGACTCGTCGCCGTCGAGGGCGCCGACCATCAGCGCGACCGGCATGCCGGCCTTGATCGCGGCCTCGAACAGGCCGTCCTTGTTGCCGAAGAAGTGCATCACGAGGGCCGGATCGACGCCCGCGGCCCGCGCCACGGCCCTGATCGTGGTGCCGCCGTAGCCGTGGGCGGCGAACGACCGCATCGCCGCCTCCAGGATCTCGTCCCTGGTCTGCGGGTTTCCCGGTCGTCTTCCGCGTTCCTCGGCCATGGGGCTATTCAACCACGTGGAATTCATCTACCTTGGAATTCAACATCGATGAAGTCATCAGGTGGTGAAAAATGGGCAGGATCATTGGACTCGTCGTCGGGGTCGCCCTGCTGGGGATGCTCTTCGCCGGATCGTTCCTCGGGGCCTTCCACGCTCCCGAGCCGCACGGCGTGCCCGTCGCCGTCGTCGCGCCCGCCGAACAGGTCAGGCAGCTCCAGAACGGCGTCGACCGGCGCAGGGCGGGGGCGTTCGCGCTGAGCGGGTACGCCACGGCGGGGGAGGCGCGGGCCGCGCTGCTGGACAGGCAGGTCGACGCCGTGCTCGTCCCTCAGGAGGGCACGCTGGTGGTGGCGAGCGCGGGCGGCCGTACCGGTGCCACGGTGATCACCGCGGCCTTCCAGGGGGCCGCGCAGGCGCAGGGCCGCACGTTGCGGGTGGAGGACGCCGTACCGCTTCCGCCCGGCGACGCCGGCGGCATCGCCGGCATGTTCTACGTGCTCAGCGTGGTCCTGCCGGGGATCGCGCTGCCCGTGCTGCTCACCCGGGCCGCGCCCGGCCTGGGCGCGGCGGGACGGATCGGCGTCCTCGCGGCCGGCTCGCTGGTGGCGGGCACGGCGAACGCGTGGCTGGCCGACGTCGTGTTCGGCGCGCTGCCGGGGAGCTTCGGGCCGCTGGTGGCGGTCTCGGCGGGCATCTCGCTCGCCGTCGGCCTGGTCGTGGCGGGCCTGGTCAAGGTCGTCGGCACGCCGGGCGTGGGGGTGGCGGCGCTGCTGTTCATCCCGATCGGGCTCCCGGCCGGCGGCGGGCCGCTGGGCGCCCGTTACATCCCCGAGTGGTACGCCGCCGTCGGCCGGATCCTGCCCGTCGGCCCGGCCGCCGAGGCGGTGCGCAACACGGTGTTCTTCGGCGGCGCCGCCCTGTGGACGCCGCTCGGCGTGCTGGCCCTGTGGGCGCTGCTCGGCCTGGTCCTGCTCGCCCTGCCGGGACGCCGGGCGCAGGCGGCCCCCGCCGTACCGCGCACGCCGGTGGCGGCCTGATCTTCTCCTCCTCGGAGGTGACCTGCGGTCGCTCCGCAGGCGGACGACGGCCGGCGGCGGCGGAACGTACCGTCGCCGGCATGTTCAGGAATCAGGTGACCTTCCGCCGCGTCGCGGCGGGCACATTGCTCATCGTGGCCCCGCTCCTCCAGGCCATTGCCGTCGTCCTCGACCCCGGCACCTGGGGCGACTCGCGGGAGGCGGTCAGCTACGGCGACAACCCCGCCCTCGCCCAGACCGAGTCCGCGCTCTACCACTGGAGCTGGCTGCTCATGGGCCTGGCGGCCATCGGCCTGGTGCACCTCACCCGGCGCAAGGCCACGGTGTTCGGCCACATCACGGGCGCCGCGACGGCCATCGGCTACCTCTCGATGTCCGCGCTGCTGATGATGGACCCGGTCGAGTGGTGGCTGGGCCGGCACAACCCGCCGGACCAGGCGCAGAAGATCCTCGACGAGATGCTGAACCTGCCCGGCGTGATCTTCGGCTTCCAGGTGCCGTGGATGTTCTTCGGCCTGTTCGGCCTGCCGCTGCTGGTCACGGCCGTGTGGCGGGCCGGTTTCGTCGGCTGGTGGGTGCCGCTGCTCGTCTTCGTCGGGTACGTCGTCTCCTTCCCCATCGAGTACGGCCCCCTGACCGTGCTGTTCTGGGCCCTGCCCGTCGCCGGCCTCGGCTGGACCGGCGTGAAGGTCCTGCGGATGGGCGACGAGGCGTGGGCCGCCTACTACCCCACGCCCGCCCCCGACCGCACGGCCGTGTCAGCCTAGGGCCGGGATCCAGCCCAGGGTGACCGCGAGGATGACGAAGAACCCCAGGATGATGCGGTAGATCACGAACCCGGTGAAGCGGTGGGTGCTGATGTACTTGAGGAACCAGGCCACCGCCGCGTAACCCACGGCGAACGAGATCACCGTGGCCAGGATGGTGGGCCCCCAGGCGGGGGCCTGGCCCTCGCCGATGTCCTTCAGCTCGAACACGCCGGAGGCCAGGACGGCGGGGATGGCCAGCAGGAACGAGTATTTGGCGGCGTCCTCGCGGCGGTAGTCGAGCAGGAGGCCCGCCGTGATCGTGCCGCCCGAGCGGGAGACGCCGGGGATCAGGGCCAGCGCCTGCGCGAAGCCGTAGACGATGGCGTGGGTGAAGCTGAGGTGCTTCTCCAGCGTGAGCTTGTTGCGCGCGGTGCGGTCGGCGAACCACAGGATGCAGCCGAAGACGATCAGCGTCGTGCCGACCAGTCGCAGGTCGCGGAAGACGGTCTCGATCTGGTCCTTGAACACCAGGCCGAGCACGCCGATCGGGAGCGAGCCGACGATGACGTACCAGCCCATGCGGGCCGCCCAGTGGCCGCGCAGCTCCTTGTCCCACAACGAGCGGACCCAGGTGGAGATGATCTCCCACAGCTCCTTGCGGAAGTAGATGATCACCGCGGTCTCCGTGCCGAGCTGGATGACCGCCGTGAAGGCCGCCCCCGGGTCCTGCCAGCCGAAGAAGGCCGAGACCACACGGATGTGGGCGCTGGAGGAGATCGGCAGGAACTCCGTGAGCCCCTGGACGAGCCCCAGCACCACCGCTTCGAGCCAGCCGATCACGACTACACCTTCCGGTTACAAGAGTGACCAGGGTGAGGTTAGCGGAAACGGGGGCCGCGCAGTTGCCCACCCGGTGCGTTCGCGCGCGGCCGCTGCCCGGCCCGGTGCCGTCGCCTCTTCAGCTCCGGGCCCAGACCGGCGCGTTGGCCCTGGCGTAGTCGGTGAAGTCGCGGGCCGGGCGGCCGAGCGCCTGGCGCACGCCGTCCTCCAGATGGGCGTTGCGGCCGTCGAGGACCTCGGTGAACAGCCCGGTCAGCCCCTCGGCCTCCTCCTTCGGCACGCCCACCTCGACCGCCGCGGCCACGTACTCCTCCGGGGTGACCTGGACCGAGGTGATCGTGCGGCCCGTGGCCCGCGACAGCTCGGCCGCCGCGTCGGCGAACGTCAGCAGCCTCGGGCCGGTCAGCTCGTACAGGCGGCCCGCGTGCCCGTCCTGGGTGAGCGCGGCCACGGCCACGTCGGCGATGTCATCGGCGTCCACGAACGGCTCGGCCACGTCGGCCACCGGGATCGCCAGCACGCCGTCCAGAACCTGGTCGAGAAGGAAGCCTTCGCTGAAGTTCTGCATGAACCAGCCGCAGCGCACGATCGTCCACTCGGCGCCCGACTCCCGTACGGTCCGCTCGCTCGCCTCGGCGCCCGGCTCACCGCGCCCCGACAGCAACACCAGCCGCCGCACCCCGGCCTCCACGGCGAGCCGGGTGAACTCCCGGACGTCCTCGTACGCGCCGGGCAGCGCCAGGTCGGGGTAGTAGGACACGTACACGGCCTCGACGCCGTCGAGCGCGGCCGGCCAGGTGGCGCGATCCGCCCAGTCGAAGGACGGGGTGGCCGAGCGGGAGCCGATCCGCACGGGGAGGCCGAGAGAGGTGAGCCGGTCAGCGATGCGGCGGCCGGTCTTGCCGGTCCCGCCCAGAACCAAAATCGTCATGCATCCAGTAAGCCCTCATACCCATAAGACTCTCCATGGTTGAGAAGCGCGTTCCCATATGCGATCGTCTAGCCCATGGATCAGCTCGCGGCATTGCTCGACGGACCGAGAGCGCGGAGCGCCTTCCTGCTCCGGTCCATCCTCGACCCGCCGTGGTCGATGCGCATCCAGGACGAGGCGCCGCTCACGCTCGTGGCTCTGGTGTCCGGAGCGGCCTGGGTGCTGCCGGACAAGGGTGACCCGCAGAGCCTGGGTCCCGGGCAGGTGGCGATCCTGCGGGGGCCGGAGCCGTACGTGGTGGCCGACGAACCCGCCACCGCGCCGCAGATCGTCATCCACCCCGGCCAGCGCTGCACCACCCTCGACGGCGAGTCGATCTACCAGTCGATGGACCTCGGCGTGCGCACCTGGGGCAACGACGCCGAGGGCGCCACCGTGCTGATCACCGGGACGTACACGATGGAGGGCGAGGTCAGCAGGCGGCTGCTCGACGCGCTGCCCGCGCTGCTCGTGCAGCCCGGCGGGCCGATCATCTCGCTGCTCGGCGCCGAGATCGTCAAGGACGACCCGGGTCAGTCCGCGGTGCTCGACCGGTTGCTCGACCTGCTGCTGATCGCGGTGCTGCGGTCGTGGTTCGCCACGCACGAGGCGCCCGCCTGGTACCGCGCGATGGGCGACCCGGTCGTGGGCAGGGCGATGCGCATGTTGCACAACAACCCCGCCCACCCATGGACGGTCGCCGCGCTCGCCGCCGAGGTGGGGGTGTCCAGGGCGGCGCTGGCCAGGCGGTTCACCGACCTGGTCGGGGAGCCGCCGATGTCCTTCCTCACCGACTGGCGCCTCGCGCTGGCCGCCGACCTGCTGCGCGAGCCCGACGCCACGATCGGCTCGGTGGCCAGGAAGGTCGGTTACGGCAGCCCGTTCGCCCTCAGCGCGGCCTTCAAGCGGGTACGCGGCGTCAGCCCCCAGGAACACCGGGCAGGAGCGGCACGATGAAGCCGCTCCTGCTGCTCGACGTGGACGGCGTGCTCAACCCCATGGGCCGCCCCACGATCGACTACCGGCGTTACCGGTGCACGATCGGCACCGAGGTCTACACCGTGCACCTCAACCCCCGCCACGGCCGCAGGCTCCTCGACCTGGCCCTGTCCACCGGCTCCGAACTGGTCTGGGCCACCACCTGGGAGCACCACGCCAACGAGTGGATAGCCCCCAGGATCGGCCTGCCCGCGCTCCCGGTCATCACCATGGGCCCCGGCCGGCCGCGCAGCGAGCACGGCGAGATGTTCAAGACGCCGCACGTGGCCGCCTACGCCGGGCGTCGGCCGTTCGTGTGGTTCGACGACCAGGTGTGGGCGGAGGACGAGGAGTACCTCAGGGTGAGTCAGGGTCTGCGGGATTTCCTGCTGGTCCACGTCGATCCCAGACATGGACTGACCAGGGAACATCTGGGCATGGCACATGAATGGCTGACCCTTACAGGGTTTTCTCAGGGTCCCTAGCGGGATATCGGCGGCGCTGCTGTCCGTTTTACCGGTAGGTCATCACGACACGGAGGAACAGCATGTACCGCTCAAGGGAGCACAGGATTCTGGCCGGCGTCTGCGGCGGGCTCGCCGACAAGATGGGCCTGCCCCCCACCCTCGTCCGGATCCTCTGGCTGCTGCTGTCGCTCATCCCGGGCCCGCTCTGGGTGGTCTACGTCGCCATGTGGATCCTCATCCCGGAGGAGCCGAGGGGATACAGCGCCCACTGACGTGCCCGCAGGCTCGCCGAACCACCGCGTGAGCGCCGCCTCGGCAGGCTCCGCACAGGGTTCGGCCCAGGCCACGTAACCGTCGGGCCGTACCAGCAGCCCGCGGTCCCCGCGTACGACGTCCACCCGATCGGCCCAGCCCGTCCCGGCGGCGAGCAGGGCCGGGTCGGGGGTGACGAGCAGCCCGCGCCCGTCGTCCAGCCGCAGGCCCTCGGGCATGAAGGCGCCGACGAGCGGGTTCGGGCCGGGCGCGTAGCGCACCGACACCGCGCTCACGTCCTCGGCCAGCAGCCTGTTGGCCTCCGGCACGGTCATGAGCTGGGTGAACAGGTCGCGCAGCCGGGTCGTCCCGGCGTCCGGCGCGGCCAGTTCGACCTGCTGCAACGTGTTCGCCAGGACGGCGGCGCCGACCGGGTGGCGTTCGGCGTGGTAGCTGTCGAGCAGCCCGGCGGGGGCCGTCCCGCGTACCGCCAGGGCCAGTTTCCAGCCCAGGTTGACCGCGTCCTGGAGGCCCGTGTTCATCCCCTGGCCGCCGAACGGCATGTGCACGTGCGCCGCGTCGCCGGCCAGGAACACCCGGCCGGACCGGTAGCACTCGGCCTGCCTGGCGGCGTCGGAGAAGCGGGACAACCAGGTCGCCCCGGTGATCTCGGGTGCGGCGTCCCCGAGGTGCCGGCGCACGCTGGCCGCGAACTCCTCGATCGTCACGGGCGCGTCCTTGTCCTCGTGCACCCGGCCGTGGTCGACGGTCAGGATCCTGGTCGAGCCGTCGGGCCGGACGAACGGCCATTGGAACAGGCCGTGGGCGGTGCGTAGCCAGCCGGTCGGCGTGCCGCCGGCGACCGTGACGTCCGCGACGTAGGCGGCGAGCGTGGCGGAGGTGCCGGGGAAGGCGATCCCGGCCAGTTTGCGCACCGTGCTGCGGCCGCCGTCGCAGCCGACGAGCCAGCCCGCCCGGTACGCCGTGCCGTCGCCGGTCTCGACCGTCACGCCCGTCCCGTCCTGCGTCAGGCCGGTCACCGCCCGCCCTCGGACGATCTCCGCGCCCAGTTCCAGCGCCCGTGCCTCCAGGATCTCCTCCACCCGCGACTGCGGGACCAGCAGCCCGTACGGGTGCGGGGTGCGCGTGGCCGTCAGGTCGAGCACCCGCATGCCCGCGAAGTGCTGCAACTCCAGTTGGGGCGCGTCCCCGAGCCGGTCGAGCAGCCCGCGCATGGCGAAGGTGTCGACCGAGCGCGGGTGCAGGTTGAGCGCCCTGGACAGCCCGGTCGGGGCGGCGACCCGGTCGAGCACCAGCGTGCGCACGCCGCGCAGGCGCAGCTCGCAGGCCAGCATCAGCCCGACGGGACCGGCCCCGGCGATGACGACGTCCATCCGTGCCTCCTTATCAACGATAAGTGCTTATCACCGATAAAGCCTTATCTTTGATAAGTTGTCAAGCGTGGAACGGAGGACGGTGGTCCGCGCGGCCCTGCGGCTGCTCAACGAGGTGGGCATCGACGGGCTGACCACCCGCAGGCTGGCCGACGAGCTGGGCGTGAAGCAGCCGGCCCTCTACTGGCACTTCAAGAACAAGCAGGAGCTCCTCGACGAGATGGCCGAGGAGATGCTCGCCGGCACGCTGGACCTTCTCGACGTGCCCGAGCCGGGCCAGGAATGGGACAACTGGCTCATGGCCCGCGGGCGGGTGATCCGCCGCACACTTCTGTCGTACCGGGACGGGGCGCTCGTACACGCCGGGTCCCGGCCCACACCGGGACGGGTGGCGGAGATCCCCGCACTCATCAGGCCGCTGGTCGAGGCGGGCTTCACCGGGGAGCAGGCGATCAGGGCGCTGATCGCGGTCGGCAGGTTCGCGCTCGGCTCGGCCGTGGACGAGCGCGGCGCCGCCGTGCCGCTCGACGTGCGGCCGGAGGAGGACCCCGACGGCGACTTCGAGTTCGGGCTGCGTGCGCTGGTGTCCGGGATGCGTCTTATCCTCGAAGAATGAGGGCAAGGCCGCTGACACTCATCCAGGACGATCTCGTCGACTACGACTCGGCGATGGAGCGCATGACCGACCTCGTCGGGCAGCGCCAGCGAGACGAACGACCCGACACGCTCTGGCTGCTCAGCCACCCGTCCGTCTACACCGTCGGCCGGCGTACGGCTCCCGAGCACCTGCCCGACCCCTCGCGCGGCATCCCCGTGCTGGAGACCGGGCGCGGCGGGCAGCTCACCTACCACGGCCCCGGGCAGCTCGTCGGCTATCTCATCGTCAAGCTCACCGAGGACCAGGGCATCGTCGACTACGTGCGCGAGGTGGAGCTGCGCCTGGTCGAGGCGCTGGGCAAGCTCGGCCTGCCCGCCGAGCGGCGCGACACCCCGCCGGGCTCGGAGCTGCTGACCGGCGTGTGGACGTCCGGGACGAGCCGCAAGATCATCTCGATCGGCATGCGGCAGAGCAGGGGCGTCACCAGCCACGGGTTCGCGCTCAACGTCGACGGCGACCTCACGCCGTGGGACTGGGCGGTGGCCTGCGGCATGCCCGAGGTGGACATGACCTCGCTCAAGCGCGAGCTGGGCTCGATCACCATGGACGACGTGCGGTCCGTCGTGGCCGCCGCGTTCGAGGCGTCCTGAGCCGTCAGCGGGGGGCCGTCAGCCCGGCCACGATCATGTGCTTGAGCAGGTCGTAGCTCTCGTCGAGCCGTTCCGGCAGGCCGAACGCGCCCGACGCCTCCAGCACCGCGAACCCGTGCGCCGCCGCGCGCATGCAGCGGGCCGTGTGGATCGCGTCGGAGTCGGCGAGCCCGTAGCCGCGCAGCGTCGCGAGCATGATGCCCATCAGGCGCTCGCCCGCCGTCCGCATGCTGGGGTGGGGCTGCTGGATGACCACCGCGTAGCGGTTGGGGTGGCGGGTGACGTAGGCGCGCCAGGCGTCCATGAACGCGCCGACGGCCTCCTCGCCCGAGCGGCCCAGCACCGCCGGGCCCAGCTCGTCGGAGATCTCGTCGATGATCCGCACCGACAGCAGCTCGCGCAGCTCGGCCAGGTTGCGTACGTGCTTGTACAGCGACGGCGTCGCGACCCCGGCGCGGGCGGCCACGGCCGACAGCGTCAGGGCCTCGGGGCCGCTCTCGTCCACCAGGGCCACCGCCAGGTCGACGACCGTCTCCTGTGACAGCGCCGCCCTAGCCACGCACGCGCTCCTTGATGAACGGCACCACCGCGGCGGCCACCTGCGACGGGAACTGGGCGTGCGGGTAGTGGCCGGCGCCGTCGATCATGACGACGGTGCCGCGCCCGGCGGGCATCTCGGCCACGATGCCGTCCGCCTCGGCGCGCGGGTCGGCCCAGTCGGGGTCGAGCGTGCCCATGATCACGAGGGCGTCGGTCCGGAGGCGGGGGAGCTCGGCGCCGGCGTCGGTCGGGGCGGACTGGCCCATCTTGGCGACCACGGCCATCCGGCCCGGCCTGCGCAGATCGGCTTCGAGCGCGGTCATGTAGTCGCCGTAGTCGGCGGGCCTGGTGCCCGGGTAGGCGTGGTCGAGGTATTTCCTCCACAGCCCGACGCTGCGCGTGATCGCGCTGCCGAGCAGCAGGAGGGCGCCCTTGCGGTGGTGGCCCTGGCGCAGCAGCGCGCCGCCGTCGATCTTCTGCGCCCGGGTGAAGGGCCCGAGCTCCACCAGCGCGCTGACCAGCTCGGGGGCCTGTGCCGCGGCGATCGTGGCGGCGCCGCCCGCGAACGAGTGGCCCACGATCGCGGCGGGGCCGCCCAGGTGGCGGACCAGCGCGAGAATGTCGCCGGCCACGTCTGCGCGGGTGTAGGAGGGCCAGTCGCGGCTGGACTCGCCGTGCCCGCGCAGGTCCATGGCCGCCACCCGGAAACCGGCCGCGACCAGCTCGGGCGCCAGGAACCGGTACGCCCGCCGGTCGTTGCCCATGCCGGGCACCAGCACCACCAGCGGCCCTTCGCCGGTCACGTCGTACGCGATCTGCCCGTCGCCGATCGTCAGAAGCTCGGTCATGCCCATCTCCTCAGCTAAGCTCTGTAGCCACAAAGCTAAAGCCTTTAGCCTCCTTCGTCAAACGATGTCCGGAAATGGGGCGTGATGATGGGCGCTGTCCGTACATGGGGCGTGCGCGCCGAGCTCTGGCCGTCTGGGAGGGCCTGGAGCATCGGGAGATCGCCAAGGCGCCGGGCCTGTCGCGTGACGCCGTCGTGAAGGACTGACCGGCCGGGTACGGCCCCGGGGGAGCCGTACCCGGCGAGGCGTCAGGCGGCCGGGACGTCGTCGATGGTGCGGCGCGGTCCGGTGAACCAGCGCTTGGCCGACAGGGCCCACCACAACCAGATGCCGATCAGCACGACCCCGACGGCGATCGGCGCGTAGTTGACCGAGGTCCAGGTGAAGTCCTTGTTGCCGGGCACGCCCGCGGGCGAGAACGGCATGATGAAGTAGACCGACACGATGACGATCTCGACGCAGGCGATCCAGCCCAGCACGCGGTACTTGCGGCCCAGCGTCCACGGGCCGGGCTTGAAGGCGTCGCCCATGCGCAGGCGCAGCCAGATCGGGATGAGGAACGCCAGGTAGAGGCCGATGACCGCGATCGACACGACGGCGTAGAAGGCGACCGGCGTGGTCGAGCCCGCGGGGGCGTACAGGGCGGGGAGGGTGATCAGGGCGGCGATGAGGCAGCCGGCCAGGATGGCGTTGACCGGGGTGCGGTTGCGGTCTACCTTCGACCACAGCCGCCATCCGGGCACCGCGCCGTCGCGCGAGAACGCGTACGTCATGCGCGACATCGAGGTCACGCAGCTCATCCCGCAGAAGAACTGGCCGATCGTGGAGATCGCGAAGATCGCCGTGGCCAGCGGGGAGGAGAGCGCGGTCTCGAAGATCGCGCCGACGAAGCCGGACTGCTTGTTGATCTCGTCCACGTTCGTCGCGGCGAACAGGAACGACAGCAGCAGGATCCAGCCGCCGATCGCCGAGTAGAAGATCGACTGCCACAGGCCGCGGGCGGCGGTCCTGGCCGCGCCCTGCGTCTCCTCCGACACGTGGGCGCAGGCGTCGAACCCGGTGATCGTGTACTGGGTGAGCAGGAAGCCGAGCGGGAGCACGTACAGCCAGAAGGGCAGGCCGCCGTCGCCGTCGCCGAAGCCGGAGTTGTTCAGCGTGCCGCCGAACACGAAGCCGAGCGACTGGTGCTCGGACGGCGCGAAGACCAGGATGGCGACGATGACGACGGCGCCCGCCACGTGCCACCACACGCTGATGTTCTGCAGCAGCGAGATGAGCCGGTGGCTGAAGATGTTGATGAGCGCGTGCAGGATGAGGATGATCACGAACAGCAGGAACGCCTGGGGGAGCGTGCCCTCCCAGGCGCCGGCGGTCAGGCGGCTGATCGTGATGTTGAGGAACGTGGCGCAGCCGTAGTCGACCGACGCGGTGACCGCGATGAGGCCGATCAGGTTGAGCCAGCCGGTGAACCAGCCGTGGATCGGCTTGCCCATGGTGGCGGCCCACCAATAGATGCCGCCCGCCGTCGGGAACGCCGAGACCAGCTCCGACATGCAGAAACCGATGATCAGGATGAACAGCGAGATCAGTGGCCAGCCCCACGAGATGGCGATGGGGCCGCCGTTGTTCCACGCCTGTCCGAAGGTCGTGAAGCAGCCGGCGAGGATCGAGATGATGGAGAAGGAGATCGCGAAGTTGGAGAAGCCGCTCCAGGTCCGGGCCAGCTCCTGCTTGTAGCCGAGCTCGGCGAGTCGCCTGGAATCCTCTTCGATGGACATTGAGGTCTCCCTGGGGGGCGCGGAGGACGCTCTATTTGGTCTACGTCTAGACCATTTCTCCCCGGGGGACAAGGTGTTACAGGTGAGTTTCGGTGCGGTCAGGAAGGGACGTGGTCCGCAGGGGCGATGTCCAGCACGATCTTCCCGGTGATCGTGCGGTCGAGCTGGGCCGCGGCGGCCTGCTTCAGGCGTTCCCACGACTCGCGGCGGCCGATCTCGACCGACAGCCTGCCGGCGGCCACGAGGTCGAACAGGAAGGTCAGGTCGGGGCCGGGGGAGGTGACGTCGCCGAAGGAGTTCAGGGATCGGGCGGGGCCGAGGGAGAAGGTCGAGCCGGGTGGGAAGACGGCAGGCCGTCCGGAGGCCCAGCCGACGCTCTGCAGGTTCCCGCCCGGCTTCAGCAGGCCCCACGCCGCCACCAGCGTCTCCCCGCCGACCACCTCGATCACGACATCCACAGGCGCGACCCCGTCCAGCCCGACGACGACCTCCACGGGCGCGACCCCGTCCAGTCCGACGACGACCTCCACGGGCGCGACCCCGTCCAGTCCGACGACGACCTCCACGGGCGCGACCCCGTCCAGCCCCACGGCGATCTCCGCCGGGGGCGCGGTGACGGAGGGGGGTAGGGTGCGGGCGCGTTCGGGGGTGTTGACCGATGCGATGACGTGGGCCCCGGCCAGGCGGGCGAGCTGTACGGCGAGCCGCCCGACCGAGCCCGACGCGCCCGTGACGAGCACGCGCGAGCCCGGCGAGGCGCCCGCCGCGCGCAGCGAGCGCAGGGCCGTCAGGCCGGACATCGGCAGGGCCGCGGCCACCGCCAGATCCACCCCGTCGGGCACCGCGGCGATCGAGCCGGTGTCGAACGCCGCCCGCTCCGCCCAGGCCCCCGCCCCGAACGCCGCCACCCGCGTGCCCTCGGCCGGGCCCGTGCCGTCCGCGGCGGCCCGGAGCACCACCCCGGCGGCGTCGTAGCCGAGCACGGTGCCCTCCGGCAGGCGGCCCATGTGCCGCAACTCGCTGAAGTTGATCGACGTCCGGTGCACCTCGACCAGCGCCTGCCCGGGACCGGGCGCCGGTTCGGGCACGTCGGCGAACCGCCCTTCCGCCCCCGGACCGACCACCAGTGCGCGCATACGACCACGGCTCCTCTCGCCGACAGGCGGACCGATGGTCCGCTTCGCTGCCGGGATACTATGAGGACCGACAGTCCGTTTGCAAGGGAGAGGTCCGGATGCGATCAGACGCGACCCGTAACCGCGAGGCGATCCTGCGGGCCACCGAAGAGCTGCTGGCCGCCCACGGCGCCGAGCACATCTCGCTCGACCGGGTGGCCACGGCGGCGGGGGTGGGCAAGGGCACGCTGTTCCGGCGCTTCGGCAGCAGGACCGGCCTGTTCCAGGAGTTGCTGGCCGAACGGGCGGCCGCCCTGGCCGAGGCCATCGAGTCGCCCGGCTCGCCGCTCGGCCCGGGGACGCCGCCGGAGGAACGGCTGCTCGCCTTCCTGGATGAGCTGGCCGGGCTGGCCGAACGCAACCTGGCGCTGTTCGCCGCGCACGAACGGGCCTGCGCGGCGGACAAGTACCGCGACCCCACCTATCTGCGCTGGCACGCCCACGTGACGGCGCTGATCGCGGCGGCGGCTCCTGAGCTCGACGCGGGGTTCGCCGCCCACACCCTCCTCGCCTCCTACGACGCCGACCTCGCCCGGCACGTGATGTCCGAGGGCGGGGCGGACCGGCTCAGATCCTCGGTCCGCGGCGTCGCGCGAGCGCTCCTGCGCGGCTGAGGCGGCTGAGGCGGCTCAGACCGCGAAGGCGTCCGTGGCGGCCTGGCAGAAGGCTTTCAGGTCGCCCGGTTTGCGGCTGGTGACCAGTGTGTTGGGGCCGTCCGTGCAGACCACGACCTCCTGGTCCTTCCAGGTCGCGCCCGCGTTGCCCAGGTCGGTACGAAGGCTCGGCCAGGACGTGAGCGTACGCCCGCGTACGACGTCCGCCTCGATCAGCGTCCACGGGGCGTGGCAGATGGCGGCCACCGGCTTGCCGGCGTCGAAGAAGGCGCGCGCGAACCGTACGGCCCCCGGCACCGTACGCAGGAAGTCGGGATTCGCGACACCCCCGGGGAGCACCAGGCCGTCGAATCCGGCGGGGTCGGCGTCGTCCACCGTGGCGTCCACGGCGAACGTGCCCGCCTTGTCCAGATGCTTGAACGCCTGGATCTGCCCCGAAGACGTGGAGACCAGCCGCGGCGTGCCGCCCGCCTGCTTGACCGCCTTCCACGGCTCGGTGAGCTCCACCTGCTCGACCCCTTCGGGAGCGACCAGGAACGCGATGGTCTTGCCGTTCGCCATGACTGTCCCTTTCGTTCTCCCTCCCCCTATCCGGACGGTCCGGATGTATGCGTTTTTACCCCCGGGGGGTATAGAGTGGGCGGCGTAACCGGGAGAGTGAGGAGTTCGGACATGGTGATCACCACTGCGTACCAGGTCGAGGGCATGACCTGTGGCCACTGCGTCAGCTCGGTGCGGGCCGAGGTCGGCAAGGTCGACGGGGTCCAGGTCGTCGAGGTCGACCTCGCGGCCAAGGAGATGGTCGTGACCAGCAGCGCGCCGATCGACCTGGCCGTCATCGAGTCGGCCGTGGTCGAGGCCGGCTACGAGCTGGGCGGGGGCCGGGAGCTGCTGCCGCAGGCGGGGTCGTGCTGCGGCTCGGGCGGCGGTTGCTGCTGACCCGCCTCTAGGGGGTGGACCGCCGGGATCTCCACAGGGTGTGCGCGGCGCACGCGAGGGCTGCGCCGACGGCGTACCAGAGCAGGTCGGGCGGGTTGAAGGTGCTGCCGAGCAGCGGTCGCAGGAACGGGGGGATCTCGCCGAGCTGGGCGAACTCTATCGCCCAGCTCAGCCCGCCCGCCACCGCCGCGGCGACCCACGGCCGCACGCGCGGCGCGGCCAGTACGACGAGCGCGTAGATCAGTACGGTGTAGAGCGCGTCACCTGCATACTTGGGCACGGGACCGTCCCACAGCAGCCGGACGGCGAGCCCGGCCACGATCGTCAGCACGGCGGCGAGGAGAACGGGCAGGCGGGGCACCGAATCAACGTAGTGCCAAGCGTACTGAAAATTTACACCGCAAAAGGAAACGAGAATGAAACAATTCTCCGCTGCTCGTTGACACGCGGTCTCCGTATGGTGTGCCTTCTTCTACACGGGAACCCCCCGCCTGAAGGTGAGGCATTCATGAGGAAATGGTTCGCACGCCTGGCAGTGCTGGGTGTTGCGCTGTTAGTGGCCGGCCAGGGTGCCACGGCGGCCCAAGCCCAGGAACCTGCGGCGGGGAAGAAGGTCCTGCGCGTCGGTGCCACCCAGGCGATGGACCACATGAACCCGTTCACGGCGGTCCGGCTGGTCTCGACCTCGATCCACCGCTGGATGTACGGCTTCCTCACGGTCCCCGACTCCAAGACGCTCCAGCCCAGCCCCGACCTGGCTGAGTCGTGGACGACGTCCGACGACGGGCTCACGTGGACGTTCAAGATCCGTAACACCAAGTGGTCCGACGGCCAGCCGGTCACGGCCGAGGACGCCGCCTGGACGTTCAACAAGATCATGACGGACGAGGCGGCCAAGACGGCCAACGGCCCGGCCGTGGAGAACTTCGAGAGCGTCACCGCCAACGGCCAGGACCTGGTCATCAAGACCAAGGCGCCGCAGGCGTCCATGCTGGACAACCCGATCCCGATCATGCCCAAGCATGTGTGGGAGAAGGTCACCGACATGACCACCTTCGAGGGCGACACGTACCCGACCGTCAGCAGCGGTCCGTACCTCGCGGTCGAACACAAGAAGGACCAGTACGTCAAGCTGCGGGCCAACCCCGACTACTGGCGGGGCAAGCCCAAGATCGACGAACTCCAGGTCATCTTCTACGACAACCCGCAGGCCGCCGTCGCCGGGCTCAAGAAGGGCGACATCGACCTGCTCGGCCGTATGACGCCGCCGGAGTTCGAGGCCATCCAGAACGACCCGAACATCGAGGCGTGGAACACCCAGGGCCGGCGGGCCGCGTACCTGCAGATCAACCACGGCGCCACCACCACGGACAACAAGCCCGTCGGTGACGGTCACCCGGCGCTGAAGGACCCGAAGGTGCGCCAGGCGCTGCACTTCGCCATCGACAAGCAGAAGCTGGTCGACGAGGTGCAGAACGGCCTGGCCAAGCCGGCCGACGGCTCGATCATCCCGCCCATGTACAAGGACTTCTTCTGGGAGGCCACGGGCGACGAGAAGGTCACCTACGACGTCGCCAAGGCCAACAAGATCCTCGACGACGCCGGCTACAAGAAGGGCTCCGACGGCGTCCGTACGATGCCCGACGGCAAGCGCAAGCTGGAGTTCCGCTTCAGCATCCACACCGACACGCCGACCGAGGACAAGCTCGCCGAGTACCTGACCGGCTTCTTCAAGGAGATCGGCGTCACGCTGACCACCAAGAAGCTCGACTCCAGCAAGTTCACCGAGGAGACCGGCGTCACGGCGCTGTTCGACATCGCGATCAGCGGCTGGTCGGTCAACCCCGACCCCGAGGAGATCCTGGCCACCCACCTGTGCAGCCGCAGGCCGGCGCCGGGCGGCGAGGGCGGCGGCACCGAGTCGTTCTACTGCGACCCGACCTTCGAGAAGCTCTACCAGGAGCAGCTCAAGGAGCTCGACCGGCCCAAGCGTGCCGAGATCATCAAGCAGATGGAGCAGCGGCTCTACACCGACGCCCCCGTCATCGCGATCTACTACCCCAACGACCTTGAGGGTTACCGCAAGGACCGGATCACCAGCATCACCCCGATCCCCGAGGACAAGGGCCTCCTGTACGGCGGCAGCGGCTACTGGCCGTTCTACACGGTCGACGTCAAGGCGAGCGCGGCCTCTGGCTCCGGCGCCGACGGCGGCGGCTCCAACACCGGCCTCATCGTCGGGGTGGTCGGCGGTGTGGTCGTCATCGGCCTCGTGGCCTTCCTCCTGACCAGGCGGCGTAAGAGCGCCTCCGACGAGCGCGAATGACAACACCGCTCGAAGCAGCGGAACCCGTCGCCGTCCAGGCGGCGGGTTCCGGTGAGGACCGCCCCGCGGGCCGCGGCACGCTCAGGTACGCGTTGTCGAAGGCCGGCGGGGCGCTGTTCAGCATCGCCGCGGTGATCGTCGGAACGTTCTTCGTCTTCCGGCTGTTGCCCGGCGATCCCGTGCGGAACCTGGCGCAGGGCCGCAACATGACCCCCGCGCAGCTCGACCTGGAACGCCACCGGCTCGGCCTCGACAAGCCGGTGCTCGACCAGTTCTTCGACTTCGTCGGCAAGACGCTCAGGCTCGACCTGGGCCTGTCGTACGAGTACAAGCGGCCGGTGCTCGACCTCATCGGCGAGCGCATCGGCCCGACCCTGCTGCTGGCCGGCACGGGCACGATCCTCGCGGTCTCGCTCGGCATCTGGCAGGGCACGCGGGCCGGCTGGCGGCACGGCAGCAGGTTCGACCGGTTCTCCACCGGCGTCTCGCTGGTGTTGTGGTCGGTGCCCACCTTCTGGCTCGGGCTGCTCCTGCTCATGGTGTTCGGCGTCGGCGTCGGGCCGATCCCCGGGCTGTTCCCCTTCCGCGGCATCGAGAGCGTGGACGCGCCCGACGGGTTCGCGTACCTGCTCGACGTGGCCTCGCACATGGTGTTGCCGTGCCTGACCCTGGTGGCGGTGGTCTACGCCCAATACCTGCTGGTCATGCGGTCGTCCCTGCTGGAGGAGGTCAGCCAGGACTACGTGACCACCGCCCGCGCCAAGGGCCTGCGCGACGAGGAGGTACGCCGCCGGCACGCCGTCCCCAACGCCCTGCTGCCCACGGTGACGCTGGTCTTCATGCGTATGGGCTTCGTGGTCGGCGGCGCGGTGACCGTCGAGTACATCTACAGCTGGCCGGGGCTCGGGCAGTTGTTCTACCGGGCGATCGAGGTGCCGGACTTCACGCTCATGCAGGGCACGTTCATGCTGATCACCGTGGCCGTGATCCTCATGAACACGCTGGCCGACGTGGTCTACCACTTCCTCGACCCGAGAGTGAGGTCGGCATGACCAGCGTCGCTTGGGACCGCAGGCGGCACGCGTTCGGCCGCTTCTGGGGCACCTTCCGCCATCAGCGGGCCGGCATGGTCGGCCTCGGGGTGCTCGTCGTGGCGGTGGTGCTGGCGCTGATCGCGCCGCTGTTCATCGACGAGGGCGTGACCAACGTGGTCCGCGCCACCGGCGAGAAGATGGCCCCGCCGAGCCTCGACCACCCGTTCGGCACCGACGAGTCGCGGCGGTCGATCCTGCTGATGATCTGGTGGGGTTCGCGTACCTCGCTGCTCATCGGCTTCCTCGCCGCGCTGCTCAGCATCGTGATCGGCATGGTCGTCGGCATCGCCGCCGGGCACTTCCGCGGCTGGTCCGGGGCCGTGCTCATGCGGATCACCGACTGGTTCCTGGTGCTGCCCTCGCTGATCACGGCGCTGGTGCTGGCGGCCATCCTGGGCGGCAGCACGTTCACGATCATCATGGCCATCGGGATCACGACCTGGCCGTCCACCGCCCGCCTGATCAGGGCGCAGACGTTGTCGGTCGAGGCGCGGCCCTACATCGAACGTTCCAAGGCGCTGGGCGCGGGCCACTGGCACATCACCACCCGGCACGTGTTGCCGAACGTGGCGCCGCTGCTGCTGGCCAGCACCACGCTGGAGGTGGCCAGCGCGATCGTCACCGAGTCCACGCTCGCCTTCCTCGGCGTCACCGCCAACAAGACCTCGTGGGGCACGATGTTGCGGGCCTCCTACGACTTCGGCGCGGCCACGTACGGCGCCTGGTGGTACATCCTCATCCCGGGTCTGTGCATCCTCGCCGTCGTCATGGCGTTCACGCTGTGCGGCAGGGCGCTGGAGGCCGTGCTGAACCCAAGGCTCAGGAGGGCGGCATGAGTCTCCTCGAACTGGACGACCTGTCGGTGACGTACCGCATCGCCTCGGGCGAGGTGCCCGCGGTGCGCGGTGTGTCGCTGTCCCTCGACCCCGGGGCGGCACTCGGGGTCGCCGGCGAGTCGGGGTCCGGCAAGTCGTCGCTGGCCATGGCGCTGCTCAGGCTCCTGCCCAAGAGCACGCGGGTCGGCGGCCGGATCCTGCTCGACGGCGAGGACATTCTCGCCATGAAGTGGGGCCGTATGCGGGCCGTGCGCTGGGCCGAGGCCTCGATCGTCTTCCAAGGCGCGCAGCACGGCCTCAACCCCGTGCGCAGGATCGGCGAGCAGATCGCCGAGCCGCTGCTCGTGCACGGTCTGGCCAAGCCCGACGGCGCCCGTAAGCGCGTCGCCGAGCTGCTCGAACAGGTCGGCCTGCCCGCCTGGCGGGCCCGCAGCTACCCGCACGAGCTGTCCGGCGGCCAGCGGCAGCGCGTGATGATCGCGATGGCGCTGGCCTGCTCGCCCCGGCTGATCATCGCCGACGAGCCGACCACCGCGCTCGACGTGATGGTCCAGGCCCAGGTCCTGACCCTGATCAAGGAGCTGATCGCCGAGCACGGCATCTCCCTGATCATGATCTCGCACGACCTGTCGGTCCTGGCCGACGTCTGCGACCAGCTCGCGGTCATGTACGCCGGCCGCGTGGTCGAGCACGGTCCCTCCCGCGAGGTGTTCCACGACGCCCGCCACCCCTACAGCCGGGCGCTGGCGGCCGCGTTCCCGACCGTGGGCGACCCGGTCTCGCGGCTGGCCCCCAAGGGCCTCGGCGGCGACCCGCCGGACCCGATGCAGCTCCCGGCAGGCTGCTCGTTCCACCCGCGCTGTCCGGTCGCGGTGGAGGAGTGCGCGGGGCTCGACGTCGAGCTGTGGCCCGCCGGTCCCCGCCACGCCGCCGCCTGCGTGCACGTACGGACCAAGGAGGAGGTCGAGACGTCATGACCGAGACGCAGACCGCGGCCGAGACCGTCTCGACGGGAAAGGGCGCGTTGCTGGAGGCCCGTGACCTGCATGTCGCGTTCTCCGCGCGAGGCCGCAGCGCCCGCGCGGTGGACGGCGTCAACCTGGCGATCGGCCAGGGCGAGATCGTGGCCCTCGTCGGCGAGTCGGGCTGCGGCAAGACCACGCTGGCCCGCACGCTGCTCGGCCTCGAACGCCCCACCTCCGGCGAGGTCCGCTACGACGGCTCCCCGCTCCAGTACGGCTCCAGGGCGCTCAAGTCCTACCGGCGTCAGGTCCAGCTCGTGCTGCAGGACCCGATGGGCTCGCTCAACCCCCGCCACACCGTCTACGAGGCGGTCGCCGAGGGCCCGCGCATCCACGGCCTGCCCGACGAGCAGGAGATCGTGGCCTCGGCCCTGTCCAGGGCCGGGCTGCGGCCGCCGGAGCGCTTCTTCCTGCGTTACCCGCACGAGCTGTCCGGCGGCCAGCGGCAGCGCGTCGTGATCGCCGGCGCGCTCGCGCTGAACCCGAAGGTGCTGATCGCCGACGAGCCCGTCGCCTCGCTCGACGCGTCCGTACGCGGCGAGATCCTGGCCCTGATGCTCAAGCTCAGGGCCGACCTGGGCCTCTCGGCGCTGGTCGTCACCCATGACCTCGGCCTGGCCTGGAACATCGCCGACCGGGTCGCGGTCATGTACCTCGGCCGGATCGTCGAGTCCGGGCCGGTCGAGCAGGTGCTGACGGCACCGCGGCATCCGTACACGCAGGCGCTGATGTCGGTGTTGCCGGAGTCGCCCGAGCGGATCGTGCTGACCGGTGAGCCGCCGGACCCGACCAGGGTGCCGGGTGGCTGCCGGTTCCATCCCCGCTGCCAGGTGCTCGCCTCCGGCAGGGCGGCCGAGGCGGGCGTGGACGCGGCCTGCCGGTCGGAACCGCTGAGCATCCTGCCCGCGGTGCCCGACGCCCAGGCCGCCTGCCACTTCGCGGCGGTCGGCGGGTAGTTCAGCCGCGGAAGGCGTCGGCGTGCTCCCGCGCCCACTCCGCGAAGTCGCGCGCGTCCCGGCCGGTGATCTCACGGACGGTCGGGACAACCGTGTAGCCGACCTCCGGCGTGTTGCCGAGCGCGCCGACGAGGAACTCGATGGTCTGCTCGCCCATGCCGTCGGCGCGCCACTTGGCCCGCGCCTCGTCCACGGTGAGCTCGACGAACTCCACGTCCCTGCCGACGGCCTCGCTCAGGATGGCGACCTTCTCCTTGAGGGTGATCGCGCGGGGGCCGGTCAGCACGTACGTCCTGCCGCCGTGGCCGCCCTCGGCCAGGACCGTCGCGGCCACCGCGGCGATGTCGCGCTCGTGCACCAGCGCGCTCAGGCGCTCGCCGAACGGCTCCTTGATGACGCCCTCGGTCCTGATCGTGTGGGCCCACCACTGAAGGGTGTTGGCCATGAACTCGACCGGGTGGAGCAGCGTCCACTCCAGGTCGGTGGCGGCGAGGGCCTGCTCCAGCTCGCCGTCCTCGCGGCCGCCGAGCACGGTGACCCGGCGTACGCCCGCCTTGACGGCCAGCTCGGCCAGCCCGGCGCCGTCGGGGAGCGGGGAGTAGTCGTCGCCGGCGAAGTTGATGAAGTGCACCCCGGTGACGCCCTCGAAGGCGGCGGCCAGGGACGCGGGCTCGGCGAGGTCTCCGCCGACGACCTCGACGCCCTCGGGGAAGGCGGCCTTGGCGGGGTTCCTGGTCAGGGCCCGGACCTGCTGACCGGCCTGAAGCAGCTCCTCGACGACGAGACGGCCGACGGTTCCGGTGGCACCGGTGACGAGGATGGTCATGGCAAACCCCAATTCATGTGGAACGGAATGTTCTGCTCTTACTATAGCAGAACGGAACGCTTCATTCCATGTAGTTCTTGAGGCTGATCGCCACGGCCGCCCGGTGGATCGCCCCGGCGACACGCTCGACGACCTTCTCCTTGCCCGGCAGGTACGGCAGCAGCTTCAACATCCTCATCTGGATCCAGAGCGCCAGCCGTGAGCCGATCACCATGCCCTTGACGTTCGCCGGGCCGAGCTCCTGGTTGACCCGTACGAACTCGCGCATCTCCCGCTCGTAGCCGGCCGCGCCGCCGCCCCGGGCCAGCTCGCCCGCCAGCACGTACGCCCCCACGATCGCCAGGCTCGTGCCCTGCCCCGAGGCCGGCGAGGCGCAGTACGCGGCGTCCCCGACCAGCACGACCCGGCCCTTCGACCACTGGTCCATGTGTACCTGGCTGACCGAGTCGAAGTAGAAGTCGTCGGCGCCGCGCACCGCGCCGAGCAGTGCGGGCACCTCCCATTCGGCCCCCGACATGGCCTCGGTCAGCAGGTCCTTCTGGTGGCCGACGTCGCGGTGGTCGTAGGCGAGCGGCTGAGAGGCCCACATGAACAGGGCCTTGGCGTCGCCGTCCCGTCCGGTGCTGTAGACGTTGGCGGTCCTGCCGGGGCTCGCGTGCACGGCCTCCTCGCGGTCCAGGCCGAGCGTGTTGGGGACGGTGCAGATCGAGATGTAGTAGCCCAGGTCGCGGACGAACCCGGCGTCCTCGCCGAAGGCGATCCTGCGCACGTTGGAACGCATGCCGTCCGCGCCCACGACCAGGTCGAACCGGCGCGGCGCCGCGTGCTCGAAGGTGACCAGGCCGTCGTCGGCGATGGCGGTGACGGAGTCGCCGAAGAGGTATTCGACGTCGTCGCGGGTGAGGTCGTACAGGAGGTCGTTGAGGTCGCCGCGCATGATCTCGACGTCGTCGCCCGTACGCCCGCCGAACAGGTCGGCGTCCATGGTGGCCAGCGGCCTGCCCTTGCGGTCGTAGTGGGTGGCCACGCGCATACCGGTGGCGCGGGCGGTGACCGCGCCCGTGAGGCCCATGCGGCCGATCACGTCGAGGGCGGCGCCTCGGATGTCCACCTTGTAGCCGCCCTCGCGGACGGCCGGGGCGCGCTCGACGACGGTGACGGTGAAGCCGTGGCGGCGCAGCCAGTACGCCAGCGAGGTGCCGGCGATGCTCGCGCCGGAGATCAGGACGTTCTTCATGCCGTGAACGGTACACCTGTCTCAGACGCTTGTCTAGGACGAATATCTAAGACGCCTGTGTTACTGTCTGGGCATGGGAAACAGGGAAGATCTGCTGGCCGGAGCCAAGCGGTGCCTGATGGAGAAGGGCTACTCGCGTACCACCGCGCGCGACATCGCCACCGCGTCGGGCGTGAGCCTCGCGGGCATCGGCTACCACTTCAAGTCGAAGGACGCGCTGATGAACGAGGCGCTGTTCGAGGTGATGAAGGAGTGGGGCGACGATCTGGGGCGCATCCTCACCGCCGACGTCAAGGCCGACGCCTCACCGCTGGAGCGGTTCGCGGCGGGCTGGGACGGCGTGGTGGACTCGTTCGCCCGGCTGCGGCCGCTCTGGATCACCCAGTTGGAGCTGCTCGGGCAGATCGATCACCTGCCCGAGATGCGGGAGCAGCTCGTACCGGCCATCAAGGAGGCGCGCCTGGGGCTCGCCGAGCTGTTCCAGGACGTACGGGCGGAGACGGACCCGGAGCGGGCCCGGCTGGTGGGCTCGTTGTACCAGGCCATGCTGACCGGGTTCCTGGCGCAATGGCTGCTCGACCCGGACAGCGCGTTGTCGGGGCACGAGGTCGCCGAGGCCCTGCGCCTGGTGGGCGGCGGGTCGTAGCGTACGGCCCGCCGCGGGGGCCTCAGAAGGCGCTTATCGTGGCGGGGGCCCGCTCGGCCCTGCTCAGGGTGCGGATGACCGCCGTCGCGCCGTGTCGGTGGACCGCCAGGCGGGCCAGCAGCTCCACCACGGGCTCGTTGATCGACGGCGGCAGCTCGGGGGTGCCGATGCCCACGCTCGCGGCCAGGTCGTCGGAGTGCACGACCAGCTCCATCACCCTGGTGAGCAGGAAGTCGTCGAGCCGCAGCGACCAGGCCGCCCACGGCAGCCGTACGACCCGGTCCTCGGGCTCGGCGGGCAGCTCGGTCAGCAGCCGGTCGAGCAGCGCCTGCGTACGCTCGACGAGCGCGGCGTGACCGTCGGCGGCGGCGGCCTGCCCGCCCACCCGGACGCTCACGTTGCTCTCGTGGTCGAGGCCCGCCTGAACCCACGGCGACCTCGTGTAGTGCTCGATGAGCGGGATCGGCTCGTCGGCCCTCTCGCCGCAGTCGAGCACGTCGATGACCCGGACGATCTGGTGGGCCAGATGCCCGGCCAGGCCCGCGACACTGAACTCGGTCAGCGCGCTCGGCTTGTCCCACGCCGTCCGTACGGCCGGGTCGCGCAGGAGCGAGACCGCCGACGTCGCGGCCACCAGATAGGACTGCCTGATCTCCGCCATATGCCGCCCTTTCCCCGGTACGGGTGGTAAGTCGGGCCCAAGACTATCCCCGGCCACCGACCGTGAGGGCCGCCGTCCTGCCCACTGAGACACCGCCGCCGTCAGGCGTCGTCGCGGCTCTCCGCCAGCGTCTTCCCGATCGCGGACCTGACGAAGGCCCGCGTCAGCCGGCCCCTCCTGAACCGGCTCAGGACCGGCCGTGGGGTGCCGTACCGGCGGGCCTGTACGTCGGCCAGCACGACCTCCGGCGCGCCCATCCCGGCCAGCACGTCGAGCGCCTCGCGCTTGGTGATCAACCGGTTCTCCCGCAGCGTGACCGAGGCCCGCGCGACGGTCAGCAGGCCGAGGTCCACCCAGACGTCCCGCAGCCAGCGCCGGCGTCCCATGGTCTTGTCCAGCCAGAACAGACGCAGGTCCGTACGGACGAAGTCGGCCAGCTCGGCGTCGGAGACCGGCGGCAGTAACTCGGCGGGCGGCGGCCCGGCCAGCACGAGAGGGGCCGTGTGCAGCTCGCGGCGGGTCACGGCGGTGACCTGGCGGCGGAAGATCTGCTCGTGGGCCCACGTGACGTGCTCGGCCGGCAGGTCCGCCAGCTCCTCCAGGGACATGTAGGAGCAGTGGAGCAGGTCGGCGAGCGGCAGGCCGAGCCCCCGGTGCAGCCCCTTGATCCGGCGCCATTGCTCCATCGTGACCGGTGTCTCGACGATCGCGATCAGGTCGAGGTCGCTGCGCCCGGGCTGGTAGTCACCCGCGCCCAGTGAGCCGTGCGCCCACAGGGCGACCAGGGGCACGACCTCGCCCACACCATCACGGAACCGCCGGAGCAGGACGTCTGTGGCCGCATGCATGATGTCCACTATGATCCATTCCCGGCCGTCCCGGAAGATCACCGGGCAGGCCGTCAGGATGTGCCGAACAGCGCGCTCACCGACTCGCCGTCGTGGATCCGCCGCATCGCCTCGGCCAGCGCCGGGGCGATCGACAACACGGTCAGTTTGTCACTGGGCTTGGGCGGGGGCACGGTGTTCGTGCAGACGATCTCCATGACCTCCGGGAACGCGCTCAGCCGCTCGATCGCCCCGCCCGCGAACAGCCCGTGCGTACAGGCCAGGCGGACGGAGTTCACGCCCTGCTCGCGCAGGCGGCCGAGCAGCTCGACGACCGTGCTGCCCTTGGCGATCTCGTCGTCGAGGATGATCACGTCCTTGCCCGCCACCTCGCCGATGACCGAGCTGATCACCACGCGGTCGTCGGGGAAACGTTGTTTGGCGCCCATGGCGACGCCGGTGCCGAGCAGCCGGGCGAAGTGCGCGGCCTCCTTGGCGTTGCCCAGATCGGGGGAGACGACGACGGTGTTCGACAGGTCGTAGCGGCGGAAGTGCGCGGCCAGCTCGCGCAGCGCGTGCAGGTGGTCGACGGGGACGCTGAAGAAGCCGTGCACCTGCGGCGAATGCAGCGTCATGGCCAGTACGCGGTTGGCGCCCGCGGCCACCATCAGGTCGGCGACCAGCCGCCCGCCGATGGAGATGCGCGGCGCGTCCTTCTTGTCCGAACGGGCGTAGGCGTAGTGCGGCAGGACGACGGTCGTCCTGGCCGCGGAGGCGCCGCGGGCCGCGTCGATCATGAGCAGCAGCTCGACCAGGTTCTCCTGGGTCGGCGGCACCAAGGGTTGGATGAGGAACACGTCACGCTCCCGGCAATTGGCCTGGAGCTGCACTTCAAGCGCATCGTTGGCGAAGCGGTCGACCTTGACGGGATGGAGCTTCGTGCCGAGGTGGGAGCAGATCTCCTCGGCGAGCTCGGGGTGGGCAGTTCCACTGAAGACCGTGATGTCTCGCACGATTCACAAAGGATAGCTTCACGGGCTCACATAGTGGTGAAGGAGAGCGGGTTCGCCGGCGGCGTTGAGCCATCGTGCGCGGCTGCTGCGGACGCGGCGCCAGCCCAGCCGCTCGTAGAGCGCGATGGCGGCCCGGCCCTCGTGGGAGACCTCCAGGAGCACGGGCGTGCCGGCGGCCTCGCGTACGGTGGCGAGCAGGCGCGGGGCCAGCCCGCGGCCCCTCGCGGCGGGCGCGACGAAGAGCCGTGTGACCTCCGGGCCCTCGGGAGTGTCGGCCAGGCCCACGTGGCCGAGCACCCGGCCGTCCTCGTACGCCACCCAGGCGCGCAGGAGGCCGTGGGGCGTCAGCCAGCCTTGGGGGTCGCCCGGCCAGTCGACGGGGTAGCGGTCGGCGGCGTGCACCAGGGCCAGGGCCTCGGCGCAGGCGTCGAGATCGGCCGGCGTCCGAAGGCGGACCGCCACACCGCCGCCTTCGCGGGCCGTCACGTCTGGGCTTTCACGGGTCGTCACGTCTGGGCCTTTTTGGGATGTCACGTCAGCAGCTCGACGGTGAGGGCGTCGAGGTCGGGGAGCACGCGCCAGGCGATGGCGAGGGCGTCGTCGTCGGGCGGGTAGTCCGCGTGCGGCACGGCGATCACCCGCATGCCGGCCGCGTGCGCCGAGCGCAGCCCGTTGCTGGAGTCCTCGACCGCCACGCAGTCCTTCGGGTAGATCTCCAGCCGCCTGGCCGCCTCCAGGTAACCGTCGGGGGCGGGCTTGCCGCGCGCGACCTCCTCGGTGGAGACCGTGGTCACGAAGTACTCGCGCAGCTCGGACGCGTCCAGCACCACGTCGATCAGCCGCCGCGGCGACGAGCTGGCCAGGCCGAGCGTGAACCGGGCGGCCAGCCGCTGCACGGCCTCGCGCGCCCCCGGCAGCAGCGGCACGCCGTCCTGGTAGCGCTCGGCCATCTGGTCGATCACGCTTTCGGCGATCTCGTCGGGCGTCAGGCGCACCCCCAGCTCGCGCAGGTAGGCCGCCCCCTCGCCGGTGCTCATGCCCATGAGCCTGGACTGCGTGTCGGGCTGCCAGGTGCCGCCGTGGTCGGCGACGTAGGCGCGCCGCACCTGCTCCCAGACGGGTTCGGAGTCGACGAGTACGCCGTCGAGGTCGAACACGCACGCTTCCATGACCACCCCCAGCACGATCGGACTGGAACCACCCAATCACACCGCCGAAGCCGGTACGCCGCCCCGCCCTGCCCTTATTGCCCGAGTTTCATGCTATTGGGGCTGGTTGTTGAGCTACGACTTCCCGATCGGGGGCATGCGAGCAGACATGGCAGACCTTCCATTTCATGACACGGGTGACTTCGAGGACGCGGATCGTGGCTTCATCGCGAAGCTGACCCCCGGCGTGGTCACGTCGCGGAACGGCAAGGTCGTCTGGGACAACGACGCCTACACCTTCCTCGACGCCGAATGCCCCGACACCGCCCATCCCAGCCTCTGGCGGCAAGCCCAGCTCTGCGTCAAACAGGGCCTCTACCAGGTCACCGACGGCATCTACCAGATCCGCGGCCTCGACCTGTCCAACATGACCCTCATCGAGGGCGACACCGGCGTCGTCATCATCGACCCCCTCATCTCCACCGAATGCGCCGCCGCCGCACTCAGCCTCTACCGCGCCCACCGCGGACCCCGGCCCGTCACCGCCGTCATCTACACCCACACCCACGTCGACCACTTCGGCGGCGTACGCGGCGTCACCACCGGCGACGTCCCCATCCTCGCGCCCGCCGGATTCATGGACCACGCAATCTCCGAGAACATCCACGCCGGACCCGCCATGAACCGCCGCGCCACGTACATGTACGGCCAAACCCTCCCACCGACCCCCGGCGGCCAGCTCGGCTGCGGCCTCGGCATGACCACCTCCAGCGGAACCGTCTCCCTCATCCCGCCCACCGTCCACATCACTCACACGGGTCAGGAAGAGACCATCGACGGCATCCGCATCGTCTTCCAGCTCACCCCCGACACCGAAGCCCCCGCCGAGATGAACATGCTCTTCCCCGACCACAGGGCCCTCTGCATGGCCGAGAACGCCACCCACAACCTCCACAACATCCTCACCCTGCGCGGCGCCCCCGTCCGCGACGCCCACCGATGGGCGCGCTACCTCACCGAGACCATCGACCACCTCGCCGCCCACGCCGACGTCGTCTTCGCCTCCCACCACTGGCCCACCTGGGGCACCGCCCAGCTCACGGCCTTCCTCACCGAGCAACGCGACCTGTACGCCTACCTCCACGACCAGACCCTCCGCCTCCTCAACAAGGGCCTCACCGGCCCCGAGATCGCCGAACACCTCCGCGTCCCACCCGCCCTCGAACGGGCCTGGCACACCCACGGCTACTACGGCTCGGTCAACCACAACGTCAAAGCCATCTACCAGCGCTACCTCGGCTGGTACGACGGCAACCCCGCCCACCTGTGGGAACACCCGCCCAGGGAAAGCGCCATCCGCTACGTCGAGTGCATGGGCGGCGGCGCGGCCGTCGTGGCCTTCGCCAGGAGGTACGTCGAGGAGAACGACCTGCGCTTCGCCGCCCAGCTCCTCAACCACGCGGTCTTCGCCGACGAGGGCAACAAGGCCGCCAGGGACCTGCTGGCCGAGGTCTACACCCGGCTGGGCCACGGCGCCGAGAACGCCACCTGGCGCAACGCGTACCTGACGGGGGCGATGGAACTGACCGACGGCATCGTGCCGACCCCGCTCAGCACCACCTCGCCGGACCTGGTCGCGGCCCTGACCGTGGAGCAGATCCTCGACTCGCTCGCCATCCGCGTGGACGGTCCCAAGGCGTGGCACGAGAGCCTGTCCATCGACTGGCACCTGACGGACCTGGGGGAGCTGCACCGCACCACCCTGTCGAACGGCGTGCTGGTCCAGCGGCTCAACCCCCCGGACGAGCCCGTGGACCTGACGCTCCGCCTGACCCGTACGCAGCTGCTCGGCCTGGTGGCAGGGAAGGGTGTGGAGGGGGTGGAGCGGGAGGGGGACATCACGGCCCTCCAGCGGCTGGTCGCCATCCTCGACTCACCGACCCGCGACTTCGCCATCGTGACCCCATGAGCCATCGTGACCCCATGGGCCGTCGTGACCCCATGGGCCGTCGTGACCCCATGGGCCGTCGTGACCCCATGGGCCGTCGTGACCCCATGGGCCGTCGTGACCCCATGGGCCGTCGTGACCCCATGGGCCGTCGTGACCCCATGACCGGTCCGCATCCGCCGGGGCGGCCCGTCTCGGCGCAGCTCATCCGGAGCTTCTCCGTCGGGACGCTGTCGTGCGCCCTCATCAGCGACGGCCAGATGGAACCGCCGTGGGAGCCCGCGCTGGCCGACTTCTTCACCCCCGACGCCGGCGTACCGGAGGACGAGCTGCGCGCGGCCGAGCAGCACGAGGAGCACGGGCGCACCACGCTGGCCTGCGGCTACAACTGTCTGTGCGTGGAGACCTCGGCCGGACTCGCGGTGATCGACACCGGCCTCGGCCGGAACTTCCTCGGCTACGGCCCGGACATCTCACCCCTGGTCGGCCAGCTCGGCGCCGGGCTGCGCGCGCTCGGGTTCACGGCCGCCGACCCGGCCGCCGTCGTCCTGACCCACCTGCACGAGGACCACGCGCGCGGAGCCGTCTGGTCAGGCCGTCCGACCTTCCCCGAGGCGACCGCGTTCGCGCACTCGGCGGAGATCGCCTACTGGTCGGACGCCGCCTCGCAGGCGCCCGGCGAGCAGCGCGGCCCGGCGCAGGAGGCGATCAGGCTCTTCGGCGAACGGCTGCGCCCGGTCGAGTACGACACCGAGATCCTGCCCCATGTGCACACCGTGAACGCCGCCGGTCACACGCCGGGGCACATGGCCGTCCTGCTGAAGTCAGGACGGGAGCGGCTGCTCTGCGTGGGCGACTCCTTCTACGACCGGCTCCAGCTCAGCCACCCCGAGTGGCGCACCCCATGGGATCTGGACGGCGAGCGCTCGGTGCGCAGCCGCCGCCGGATCCTGGAACGGGCGGCGGCCGAACACCTGCCGGTGCACGCCTACCACATGCCCTTCCCGGGCCTGGGCCTGGTCGAACGCCAGGGATCGGCGTTCAGGTGGAAACCGATTCTGTTCTGATCCCATCGGCCTCTCAGAGCTTGTACAGCTTGTTGAACGGTGTCGGGATCCGCTCCTGCCGTGAACCGAAGTCGACCAGTACGGCGACATCGTCCTCCACCCCGATGACGACCCCGAGGCCGTAACGGTCGTGGCTCACCCGGTCGTGCATGTCGAACCGCTCGGCGGGTGGGGCCGGAGGCGGCGGCTTGAAGGGACTTGTGGGCAGGTGACGACGAGAATCGCCGCTAGCTCGCTTCATCTCCTCCAGTATGCGCCCCCTTGAGGGATACTCGGGATCGAACCTCGCTTTTCACACCCGTACGGACTCGGTGTGCGAGCGCGGGCGGGTCGTCGTGGGCAGGCGTACGAACCGCAGGAAAGCCGGCAGCAACCACGGACGGCGCCCCCAGACGGCGAGTTTGCCGGTGAGCGCGGCGCGCGTCCTGGAGACGCGGCCGAACAGCAGGAGGTTCAGTGTCGCCGGGTCGAACCGCACGTGCGCGTCCACTCCCGCGTCCACCTCGGCCACCGACACCCGCCCGTGGTCGAGCACCAGCGCCGCCGGCGCGGTGTGCGCGGAGTGGAACCCGACGGCGATCCGGCGGCGCGGCGCGGGCGAGCCGGTGTCCATCAGGCTTCCGTAGTCGTTCCTGATCATCCCGACGAGGAACAGGTCGAAGAACAGGCCGGCGTCCCGCGCGGGCAACGCCCATGGGGTACGGGTCGCGCGGGCGACGTCCCAGCCGTGCAGCAGCAACTCGTTCACCAGGTGGGCCAGCACGCCCGCGATGGGCACCCGCGCGTCGCCGAGCCACGGGACGGGGGTCGCCGGGTCGACGTCGGCGGTGACGCGCAGGATCTCCCGGATGTCGTCGCGCAGCCGGTCGGCCAGGACCAGCGGGTCGCGTTCTGCGGAGTGCCCGAACGCCAGCTCGTTGAGCGTGCTCACCGTGTCCACGTTGGCGCCGAGAATCGCCTCCTCCAGCCCCGGGAACGGCGACGGCACCTCGCCCGGCCGCACTGTGGAGGTGTAGAGCGTGGCGATCATGCCGACGTGGGCGGCGGTCTCGGCGACGGTCCATTCCCCGGTCGCCATGGTGTGGGGGTCGACGATGGAGATCAGCTTCGCGAACCGGTCGCCGGTCGCCTTGAGCGAGCCGCGCGCCGACGCCCATTTGTCGTACGTGATGTGCCCGGCCATGTTCGCTCCCTTCCGCTCAGCGGGCGGGGTCACGATCACGGTAACCCGGGTGATCTGGCCAGGTTTCTCAAGGAATGCTCCCTTTCGGGGCTGCCGTGGGCGCGGATTATGCCGTGGAAAAAGCAGTGGCGTCCCGTCACGCCCGGCAGTTCACTTTGATCACTCATTCTCAGAGGGAGATCCATGATCGTAATCTCGGCCGCGTCGGGCGTGCTCGGCCGTCTCGTCATCGACCGGCTGCGTACCAGGGCGGACGTCGTCGCCGCCGTACGCGATCCCGCGCGGGCCCCGGAAGGCGTACCGGTGCGGCGGGGCGACTACGACGACCCGGCGAGCCTGCGTACGGCCTTCGAGGGCGCTGCCCGCCTGCTCCTGATCTCCTCCCCGGAGCTCGACCCCGCCCGCAGGACCGCCCACCACCTGGCCGCCATCGCCGCCGCCGTGGACGTGGGTGTGGGCGCCGTCGCGTACACCAGCTTCCTGGACGCCGACACCGTCGCCACCGGCATGACCGAGGCCCACCACGCCACCGAGCAGGCCCTCATGCGCAGCGGCCTGCCGTACACCGTCCTGCGCCACCCCTTCTACAGCGACGCGTTCGTCCCTCGTGTGTCGGACGGCGTACTGGCCGGGAGCACCGGAGGGCGTGGCCTGAACACCGCGTTCCGGTCCGACCTGGCCGAGGTGGCGGCCGACGTACTGACCGGCGAGGGCCACGAGGGCCGCGCCTACGACCTCACCGGACCGCTGTGGACCCACCCGCAGCTGGCCGAGGCCCTGGGCGTGCCCTACCGCGAGGTCCCGGACGCCGCCCCCGGCCCGATGGCCTGGCTCAACGCCCGGATCCGCACCGGCGCCCTGGAACGCCAGACCCCGGACCTGGAACGCCTCCTGGGCCACCCCGCCAAGACGATGCTCTCCCACGTCCTGCCGTGACAGGTCGCACCGCTGGCGTACCCGGCGAATCGCTCAGCGAACGGGCAGGGGTCAGGGCAGCTCGCGGCGTACCAGGGCCTTGGCGAACGGTTCGCCGGTGGCGCGGGCGTGTGCCATTCGGGCGCGGGCCGCACTGAGCGTGCGCGGACGGTAACCGGGCCCGCCGCAACAACTCTTGTGGAACCGGACGTCCGCGTTCAGCAACAGCGAGAGCACCCGCCACGCCGCGGTGTCCCGCCGGCGCGGGGCCGCGAAGGCGGAACCCACATGGATCAGCGACTCGCCGCACCGCGGGCACGTCCGGCCCTTGTCCCCGGGAAGCGGATAGGGCTGCTTGTACGAGGCGCGGCAAGGCAGGCAGACGAACGACGTCTTCGCATGACCCATACGCCCAGAGTAGCTTTGATCAACAGAAATTCCGCGTCGCCGAGCAAGCCGGGAAGATGCGGAGCTATCCGGCAGCCTGCTGTGCCTCCGCGAGGATTGCCACGAGGTCGGTCACCAGCTCGGGGCCGGCGGCGATCGTCGCCTGGGAGGCCATGTCGTGCGGGCTGCCGTCGAGATCGACCACCACGGCTCCCGCCTCGCGGGCGATGACGACGCCCGCCGCGGTGTCCCACGGGTTGTTGCTGAGCATGACGTTGGCGTCGATCCGGCCGTCGGCCACCCATGCGAGATCGATCGCGGCCGAGCCGAACATCCGGACGCGCTGGACGCGGGCGGCCAGTCCTTCCGTCAGGGCGAAGCGGGGTCTGTTGCGTTCCGGCGCGTTCTCGCCGACCGCGTAGTCGCCGAGGGCGACGATGGCGTCCCGCAGGTCTCGGGCGCCGCTGACCTGGATGTGCGATCCGTTGGCCTTCGCACCGGCGCCTTCAGCGGCCGAGTAGCGGAGGTTCAGGAACGGCAGCCCGATGACTCCGAGCAGGGACGTGTCCCCGTCGACCAGGCCCAACGAGACTCCGCACAACGGGATGCCGTGGAGGAAGTTCGCCGTGCCGTCCACGGGGTCCAGCACCCACGTCAAGCCTTCGCCCGCCCGGCTTGTGCCCTCCTCCTCGCCGAGGAAGCCGATCTCGGGTGTCTCGCGCGACAGGAACTCTCGTACGGCGTGTTCCACGGCGAAATCCACCTCCGTGGCCATGTCACGGTCGCCCTTGGCGGTGACGACGCCCGGAGCCTTGCTCGTGATGATCGCGCCGGCGATCGACGCGGCTTGCTCGGCGACGGGAAGAAGTGTTCGGACGTCGATGGTCATGCAGGTTCGCTCCGCTCTCGCGTACAGGGTGGAACCAATACTCTCGATGAGAGCGGCATGGGGTTCGGTGCGCCGGGCCGGGTGGAGGGCCCACCGCTCGTACCCTCCTGAAGGGCCGACTACGAGGCGGTGGTCATCAGCAGGGACATCACTGCTGGAGGCAGTACGTCGCCGCCGGTGAACGGCCGCCGGTTTACGAGTTCCTGCGCGGACACACCGGGCACACCGGCCCCGCGAAGCACCTCGACGGCGTGTCCGGCCGGGAGCAGGTCGAGCCAGCGGAGTACGGCCGCCCGATGGGCGTCGGCGACCAGCTCGCCGTGCACCCTGAGCCTGGCCAGGCCGCCGTCCGGGAAGACGCCGAGGCGGACGTGCGTCACGGGCGCGGCCGACGCCGAGCGGAGGAAGTGACGGGTGTCCGGCTGGAGCCGGGTCTTCGGAACCAGGTCGAACCACTCCGCGTCTTCGTCCGGACGGTCGGCGTCTGTCCCGCTCAGCGAGGCCCAGCCGGCCGCGTTGCCGACGAAGTACGACGTGTCGATCTCCACCCGGCGCACCCGTCCGCGGGCCGCCAGCCTGACCGTCACGTAATCGTTGCCGCCGTCGCGGCGGCGGGCGTTCTCCCAGCCGTCGCCCATGATCCTGGCCCTGCCGGGCAACAACAGTTGCAGCGGCGCGGAGTAGAACGTGTTCGAGCAGGCCACCACGTCTCCGCCGTGCTCCAGTGCGGCCAGGTCGATCGTGCCGTCCAGGAACCGTGGGTCCGGCACCGGCTCGCCGTGCACCCGAAACCGGGCCACCCCGCCGTCGGGGTAGATGCTCAGCCGGACGTGCGTCCAGCGCCGCCGGTCCGCCACCTGGAACGTGTTCTCGGCGTCGCCCCTGATCTCGCTCTTCCCGACGATCGTCTCCCAGCTCGCCCGCTCCAGTTCGTCGGGTGACGGCGCTCCCTCGACGCTGGTCGCCTCCACCGAGGCGTACGGCGGATAGTTGCCCTTGAACCAGGCGGTGTCGATCACCACGCCGTGCACCACGCCGGGGACGCCGAGCCGGACGATCGCGTGATCGTGGCCGGGTTCGCGCCGGCGCCGGGTCTCCCAGCCGTCGTACACCTTGCCCTTGTGGCCGAAGTCCTCCGTCGAGAACACGGCGGGACCAGCCTTGATCAGGTTCTCGCGCTCGGCGAACAACTCGTCGTTGGCGTACACGACGCTGCCCGCCAGCGTGCGCGAGGCCAGGTCGGGAAGGTGGGTGAAAGTCATGTTTCTCCTCGGTTGAGCAGCCGGCCCCGCGAAGGGCCGTCGATGCCGATCCGTACGCCCCGCAGCCAGCTTCCGCGGACCACGTCTGCGAACCGGCGGCCGTGGTAGGGCGTCACGGGGTTGCGGTGGTGCAGCCGGTCCTTGTCGACCACGAACACCTCATCGGGCGCGAACACACAGAAGTCGGCCTGAAAGCCCGGCGCGATCCGGCCCCTGCGGGACAGCCCCGCCACCTCCGCGGGACGTTCGGCCATCCAGCGCACCACGTCGGCCGGCGTGTGGCCGCGGCGCCGGGCCTCGGTCCACACCGCGGGCAGGCCGAGTTGCAGCGACGCGATGCCGCCCCACGCGAGGCCGAAGTCGCCGGTGTCGAGCCGCTTGAGCTCCGGCGTGCACGGCGAGTGGTCGGAGACCACGCAGTCGATCGTGCCGTCGGCGAGCCCCTGCCAGAGCGCCTCGCGGTTGGCCGCCTCGCGGATCGGCGGGCAGCACTTGAACTCGGTGGCCCCCTCGGCGATCTCCTCGGCGGTGAACACCAGGTAGTGCGGGCAGGTCTCCACGGTGATCCGGACGCCGTCGTGCCGGGCCGAGCGGATCATCGGCAGCGCGTCCGAGCTGGACAGGTGCAGGATGTGCACCCGGCAGCCGGTCCGGCGGGCCAGCTCGACGATTTGCGCGATCGCGAGGTTCTCCGCGCCGCGCGGCCGGGAGCGCAGGAAGTCCCGGTAGCTCGCGCCGTACGCGGGCGGGGCGTGGTCGATCACCTGCGGGTCCTCGGCGTGCACGATCATCAGCGCGTCGAACGCCCGGATCTCGCGGAGCACGTCCGCCAGGTCGTCCGGCTCCAGATGGGGGAACTCGTCCACGCCCGAGTGCAGCAGGAAGCCCTTGAATCCGAAGACGCCCTCGTCGTGCAGCCCGCGCAGCTCACGCAGGTTGCCGCCCGGCTCGCCGCCCAACGACGCAAGCCGTCAGACCTCGACGAGCTGAGGAAGGCGCTGGAGCGGTGCACCACCGCTCACCAGGCCGCGGACCTCGACGCGTTCGCCGACGCCGACGTGGACTTCCACCTGGCCATCGCCGCGGCCTCGCACAACCCCGTGCTGCTGGACCTGTATCGCGGCATGAGCGAGGCGGTGCGCGACACGGTCCGCCGCGATCACTGCATGGAACGTGCCGTGCTCGGCTCCGACACCACCCACCAGGACCTGTACGAGGCGATCGAAGCCGGCGACGCGGCCGGCGCGGCCACGATCGCGCTCGCCATCCTCAACGAGCAGGAACGCGACCTCTGACAACCCCGCTGGCTGATCTACTCCACCCACCACCAGCCGTCGCCCAGGTCCCGTACGGGGCTGCCGAGGTCGCCGGACGCGGTCTGGACGAGCGTCCGGGAGGTCGGCGGGGCCGGCAGGTGGGCGATCCCACTGCCGGTCTCCGCACGCCAGTCCTCGAACACCGGTAGGTAGAGCACCTCTCCTTGCTGCTGCACCTGGCCGTCCATCGACAGGTACTTCATCCACCACGGCACCGTGAGTGGCCGGCCGCTCTCGTGCTCCGCCACAAGGGCGGCGAACTCGTCCCGGTGCAGCCAGAACTGGCCGTCGATGTAGAGGGTCTGCCAGTCGATCCTGAAGATGACCACCCCCAGGAGCGCCGCGATCGTCAGCGTGACGAAGGAACGTACGTGCCGCTTGAGCGACAGATAGGTCATCACCGCGGCGAAGGACCAGAGAACGGCCCATGCCCAGGCCGCCGCGATCGCCGGCATGCTGAACCACCAGATCGCCTGGAACAACTTCTCCACATCCTGATCCAGCGTTCTGGTCGTCTACCTGGACGGTTGACGGGGAGCGAGGCCACGTGTGATCCTCGGCTCACCGTTCTGGACGCTGGATTCTGTTTTGTGGGTGCGCGGTCGCCGTGCATGATGCGTTGCAGGCTCCAGCGACAGACACCGATGCCGAGAGGTGGCTCTGTCGTGTCTCTGCCCTTCGCTGTCCTGATCCCGGTTCTGCCCTGGCTGGTGCTCGGCTCTGTCGCACTCGTACGTGCGCGGCGGGAGGACATCCCGACGATCGTTCGTGCTCTCGCCCGATGGGGACGCCGCTGACAACACGGAAGCCGCCGCGTCCGTCACCTGCGATGCGGAGGGCCGGCGAGGGCCGCAGTGTCCCGGGCACCACTGCGCGGTTCTCCCCGGAGGCCACGTGGAGACGACTCTCACCGGGAAGATCGAGCGGCTGCTCCTCACCGGCTCACACGATGGCCGGCCCGCCTTCTGCTTCCTCATGCGGGACGTCGACGGCGTCCCGTCACTCTCGAGCACCTGAACCTGCACCCCGAGCCGCGCACGCTGCCTCGTAGGAAGTCCGGTCGGTCGCGAAGGGGTCTGACCTGCGAATGTAACCCTTTTGTCGGTTCTCACCAAGCAGGGGCGAATCGACGAAGGGAGCATGACCGGTGCGTCGTAAACAGGCGGAGATAGCCACAGATCCTGTGGCCTTCGAGGCCTTCTACCGGCGGAACGTCGATGCGGTCACCCGATTCCTCGCCCGCCGCGTGGACGACCCGCACACGGTCGCCGACCTGGTGGCCGAGGTGTTCGTGGCAGTGCTCGACTCGGCCCACACCTACCGAGCCGAGCTGGGCTCCGAGATCGCCTGGCTCTACGGCGTGGCACGCAAGACGATCTCCGCCGAGCGGCGGCGGGCGTACAAGCAGTACCGGTTGACGGACCGGGTGAGCGGACGACGCTCGCTCGCCACCGACGACGTCGCCAGGCTCGAGGAGCGCATCGACGCGGAGCGGCACGCCAGGCAGGTGTTCGAGGCCATGGCCGAGTTGCCGAAGGGGGAGCGCGCCGTACTGGAGCTGGTCGTGATCGACCAGCTCACGGTCACGGAGGCAGCGCTCGCCCTCGGAATCCGGCAGAGCGCCGCCAAGGTACGCCTGCACCGCGCCCGCCGGACACTGCGGAACCTGCCCTTCGTCATGAGTGGAGCATCAGGATGACATTCGAGGAGCAACTGCTGATGGAACTCAAGGCCGAGATCGCGGGCCGCGCAGAGCGGCACCGGCGCGTCACCCGCCGACTGTACGCGGGAGGCGTGGTGGGCCTCCTCGCCGCGGCGGCCGCGTTCGCCGTCCCCATGCTTACGGGGACGGAGACCCCCGCGTACGCCGTGAGCAAGAACACCGACGGCACAGTGCGAGTGGAGATCAACGAGTTCAAGGACGCCGACCAGCTGGAGCAGGACCTGCGCGCGGCAGGCGTCACGGCCGACATCAGCTACCTCCCGTCCGGCAAGGAGTGCAAGACCGGCAGGGGGAAGACGGTGGGCGCGGTGACGGCCATGGGACCGGGCTCCGACGCGGCCGCCCGCATGCGCGACGGCGGCCTCGACATCAATCCCCGGCACATCGGCAAGGACCAGACGCTGGTGCTGGAGTTCGCCGGCACGGAAAAGGAGACCGCCGAGACTCGTAAGCAGGAGGTGTTGTGGCGGCTGACGGCATCCATGATCACTGGCCAGGTCGGGCCCTGCGTCACGATCGAAGACCCGACGTGGAACGGCGGCAGCCGAAACTGACGTGAGCCTGCCCAAGGCTCGCCCCTGACGGACACCTGTGTGCGGCACCGCGCCGCCGGCTTCGGCGGATGAGCACCCAGCCCCTGTCCCGAGGTTGTCCGGCCCAGCTCAGCTCAGCTCGATGAGTGGCTTCCGCGCACCCACCATGGACGGCTCACATCCAGAGACGCCGGGGCAATGGCGTGGGGCGCGTGACCGCCGTCCTCAAGTCACATACCGATCCTGCTCGCGGCACGCAGCGGGGCGAATTTGCCGCACACCCGGGACGCGGCATGATCCGCCCACCGGACCTCCGCGAGCGCATGGAGACGTACGCCGAGAGCGGGATCTCCCTTCCATGATCTCCGTCACACCGCAACACCTTTGTGGTCCGATCCTGCGCGGCCCCACGAGACCTGTTACCCCGCACGGGCACTCTTCCATGAGGGCCACCGGGCCCGGAAGATCGAAGAAGCCATGGAAACGCTCAAAGCCAGGTCGAGGACCAACCCTTGACCTGGCTTCTCGTCCTTAGAAGGGGTGACGGGAATCGAACCCGCGCTGCCAGCTCGGAAATCGGCGGGATCTCGGCTTGTCAGGGGGGCGTTCGCCTGGGGCTGGGGCCAGTCCTGAGTGACCGTGGTTGACTCCTTGTACCCCGGCTAAACGGTACGACGATCACAGCTGCGAACAGGGATTCGTTCTGTCGGCCCTCTGCTCTACGGTGTGCCACTACGACTCGTCTGTTGTGATCGGAGTGGTGAGCATGGGGTTGACGACGCCCTCGGCGCCGTTCGATGTAGGAGCTGTCTTCCCTGAACTGGCAGGTCAGCACCGGACCACGGTTCGGCTGCATCCACGCCGGGGAGAGCCGGCCATCACGGACAGTTCCATGGGCGGGCCGTTGTTGTGGCCTGCGGATGAGCCTTGGCCGATCTGTCCTGAGCCGCTGTCTCATCACCCCTCGGAGGGTTGGGACCCGCTTCCACTGGTCCCGGTCATGCAGCTGTTCGCCCAGGACGTTCCCGAGCTGCCCTTCCCCGATGACACCGACACCCTCCAGGTGTTGTGGTGCCCGCTCGATCACGAGCCGTACTTTCAGCCTCATACGATCGTGCGCTGGCGTAAGGCGGAAGAGGTCGGAAGTCTGCTCACTAAGGCCCCCGAGCCGGATCCTGACAGCGACGACTCGTATCTCCCTACGGCTTGCGTCCTGTCGCCGGAGCGGGTGGAGGAGTACCCGGATGGCTGGGAACTTCCCGCTGAGCTCAGGGCTCGGATCTGGGCATGGGAAAAGGATGCCGCGACCCCTGACAACTGGAATTACTTCCCGCACCTCTCGGCTGCTCCGGGGAGCAAGGTTGGAGGCTGGGTGGACTGGATCCAGGATCCGGTGCAGTTCGAGTGCGGCAGAGGCCACGAGATGGCACACCTGCTGACCATTGCGAGCTGGGAACTCGACATCCTGAGCAGCAGGCGTTGGGCTCCCGTCGAAGAACGTCCACTGCTCACCCCTCACGCCCCTCCGGAAGTGCAGAACCCCACCGATCTCATGGTCCAGGACGCTGGATCGCTCTATGAGCTTCCCCCTGTAGCACGGACACCTGAGGTGAGGTCACTCCACGGTGTCTGACGGCCTGTAGAGGCCCTCGAACGTGACGGGGCTGTGCATTCCGATG
>NZ_BMRC01000021.1 GCF_014648435.1 Nonomuraea spiralis | reverse complement strand
CGGCCAGCAGCAGGGCTATGGGCAGGATGCCCAGTACGGCCAGCAGCAGGGTTACGGCCAGCAGCCGCAGTCCTCCGGCCAGCAGTACACCCAGCCCGGCTACGGCCAGCAGGACCAGTACGGCCAGCAGCAGTACGGCGACCAGCAGCAGTACGCCCAGCAGGGCTACGGGCAGCAGGGCTACGGCCAGCAGCAGTCGCAGCCCTACGGTCAGCCCGGCTACGGCCAGCCCGTCGGCGTGCAGCCCCCGGGCGCCCCGGCCCCCTTGGCGGAGTGGTGGCAGCGTCTGGTCGCGAGGATCGTCGACGGCGTCATCCTCATGGTCGTGAACTTCGTGATCAACCTCATCCTGGGGCTGTTCGCGGTCGGCTACGACTCGGCGTCCGGAGCCACCTCCGGCCTCTTCTCGGCCTACCTCATCGGCATCCTGTCGACGATCATCTCGACCGCTCTCTGGGTGGTCTACGAGTTCTTCATGACGAAGTCGAACGGCCAGACGGTCGGCAAGATGGTCATGGGGATCAAGGTCGTGCCGGTGGGCCAGGCCCTGGCTCCCGGCGGGCTCGGGACCGACGTCGCGATCAAGCGCGCCGGCGTCACCTGGGGTGGCTACATCCTCAGCATCATCCCGCTCCTGGGATGGCTGATCGGCTGGGCGTGCGTCGCGGTCAACGGCGCCTCGCAGCTGTGGGACAAGCCGCTGCAGCAGACGTTCGCGGACAAGTTCGCGGGCACGGTGGTCGTGAAGATCAAGTAATCCCGCGTCAGCGTAAACAGGGGCCGGCTTCCCGCCGGCCTCTGTTTTGTGTGTGCGGGGCGTACCAAAATGGGGGGTACGACCGCCGACCGCGTGAGGTGGGATATGGCCGGGACACCGTCGTGGCCGGGCGCCGTGCCCGCGGAATGGTGGGAACGCCTCGCCGCCCGCTTCATTGAGGCGCTCGTCTTCGGGGTCTTCTATTACATTCTGTTCATCATCCTGTGGGGCATCTTCCGAACTGTCGGGATGTCGGAGGGGTTCGACGGGCGGCTCCCCGGGGCCTGCGCCTGGTTCCTGGCGGGCCTGGGTTATGTGGTCTATGACTGGCGGGCCCATTGCCGGCGGCGCAGGACCTTCGGCAAGGCGATCATGAAGATTCGCCTGGCGCCGGACGACCTTCCGCGGTCGGCTCTGCTGAAACGGGCTCTGGTCTATCCCGGGCCGGTCGTCCTGATGGGCATTCCGGTGGTCAATCTGCTGGCCGGAATACTGCTGTTCGGCGTCGGGCTGCTCATCCTGATCGACAAGCCGTTGGAGCGCGGGCCGCATGACAGGCTGGCCGGAACGCGGGCGGTAAAAGATCTTCGTTGAGGCATCTGCACCTGGGAAGATGCCTTTTCGCAAAATTTTCCCTTGATCCGGTAAGGAGCCTGGAGAGACTGGCATTAGGCTATGGGACGTCCGGGTTGCCGGATGTCGGTGCCCCTGCTCCCAGAGGGCGTCTGTGTGTGGCTATGGTCGGTTCCGGGTGAGTTGTCACCTCGACGTCATGAGGGTCCGGCGTGCTCCGCAGGTCGCGCCGGGATGCGTATTTAGCGCCCCCGAAACCCTGCTAGCCCTGGAGGCGAGGACGAATGGAAGCCGTAACAGACGTATTGTCAGCGCTCATCCCCCCGGTCGTGGTCGGCGGCGCCTTCATCTTTGGCGCGGTGAAGTTGCTGCGATCGGAGGCCGCCGGGCGTCGGTCAAACCGCCAGGATCAGGCCGAGAACCAGAACTGATCTGCCAGTCAGCCGAATCCCCGTAGCGCTGAATTGTCTCCGCGCCTTTCCGGGTATATGTTTGGGCGAGCGAATGAAACAATGCTCCGGGAAAGGATTGCGTAGATGGCCAAGCAGATCCAGGAGATTCTCATCGATGACCTCGATGGGGGCGAGGCCAATGAGACGGTCAGCTTCGCTATTGACGGCTCCTCCTATGAGATTGACCTCAGCGACGTTAACGCCAAGAAGCTGAGGGACGCCCTCACGCCTTTCGTGCAGCACGCCCGCAGGGCAGGAGCCGTGTCCGCCCGTCGCCGTGGTCGCGGCGGCAACCGCGCGATGAGCCGCGAGAAGAGCTCGGAGATCCGGCAGTGGGCCAAGGCTCACGGCCTGCCGGTCAGCGAGCGCGGCAGGATCGCCTCCACCGTGGTGGAGAAGTACGAAGCGGCTCACTGAGCCTCGTCGAGAGAGCCATCTCCTGACCATGCGCTTATGCCGTTCGCCTAGGACCCCGGCGAGCGCCATAAGCGCATGATCGTTTTTGTGGGGAGTTCGCGAATCCTCGCGCCGAGTTGTTGATCTTCTAATTCGCCCAAATGTGGGCGTAATGCTCTTCTGGTTCCTTCCTGGAAGGTTCCTGAGTGGTTCCTGGGTGGGCGGAACGGTCCCTTCCGGGAGATCCCGCCCGAGAGGGGAACGCGCCGGGCTTTGCGGCGGCGTCCGCGCGTTTTTCCGGGGCGTGCTCGGGTGTCCGCCTCGTCCGCGCCTTCGCGGGAACGCGCCAATGCCGTCACCCGCCCGCAATGCCGGCGATCCCGGACTCCCGCGGCGTACGGGCAAAGCGGTCACGCTCCGCCACAGAAACCGGCGCCCGCCCTTCTTGCCGCGGCCTCTGCGGGCTCTTGGCGGGTGCCCGCTTCCCTGGGGCGTCCGGCTTCTTCCGGCCTCTGCGGGCTTCTTCCGCGTTCTTCCGTGTTCTTCGGGTTCTTCGATGGTTCTTCGGTGGTTCTAAGGGGAAGCGTGCATGACCGTAAAACGTGGGGCGTGCGGCTCGTGGGGCACGATGGAAAACCGGTGACCTCTCCCATGTGCCGCGCATTGTCCCGTCCCGTACGCCGCGTGACGACGGGCGGATCGGTAACCCGGCTGACCCGATGGGGAATACGCCCCGGGGCGCGTCAACGTGCCGCGTTGTGCTCAGGGCGTAGCGTCCGCGCTTGGACTCCGTTTGGAGCAGCACATACGATGATTACGTAACAGATACGGGCGCGGGCATCCGAGACGCATGGGCGGACGAGCCACCCCAAGGCCGACCCCGACCCAGTGTCCGATGGCCGATCCGTGTTGGTCCGCCCTGGGCCGCAGCGTCGAATTTCAGGCGCTTCCGCGAAGCCGCCTAAACATCGTTCGCTTGCGGCGTATCGGGAACACGCCACCCCCGAACAGTAGTTGGATGGAGGGTGAACGCCCTGCTCTCGGGGAACGTCTCTGCTATAGAGCGTGTCAGCGGCAGTGGGCACGGTTCGCCGAGCCAGGGCTAGCATGCGGGATGACGGGACCGGATTTACCGGCCTGACTGACCGCTCTGTGAGGAGCGACGAGATGTTCGAGAGGTTCACCGACCGAGCGAGGCGTGTTGTCGTCTTGGCCCAAGAAGAGGCCAGGATGCTCAACCACAACTACATCGGCACTGAGCACATTCTTCTTGGTTTGATCCATGAAGGTGAAGGCGTAGCCGCCAAGGCTCTGGAGAGCCTCGGCATCAGCCTTGAGGGTGTGCGCCAGCAGGTCGAGGAGATCATCGGCCAGGGCCAGTCGGCTCCGTCGGGGCACATTCCGTTCACCCCGCGGGCCAAGAAGGTCCTCGAGCTGTCGCTCCGTGAGGCTTTGCAGCTGGGCCACAACTACATCGGCACCGAGCACATCCTGCTCGGGCTCATCCGTGAGGGTGAGGGTGTGGCCGCCCAGGTGCTGGTCAAGCTTGGAGCTGATCTCAACCGTGTCCGGCAGCAGGTCATCCAGTTGCTCCACGGTTACCAGGGCAAGGAGCCGGCCGCCGCGGGCGGTCCCCAGGAGTCGGCGCCCTCCACGTCCTTGGTGCTCGACCAGTTCGGCCGCAACCTGACCCAGGCCGCCCGCGAGGGCAAGCTGGATCCGGTCATCGGCCGTGAGAAGGAGATCGAGCGGGTCATGCAGGTCCTCTCCCGGAGGACCAAGAACAACCCGGTGCTGATCGGCGAGCCCGGCGTCGGCAAGACCGCCGTCGTCGAGGGCCTGTCGCAGAAGATCGTCAGGGGCGAGGTGCCCGAGACGCTGAAGGACAAGCAGCTCTACACGCTTGACCTCGGCGCCCTGGTCGCCGGCTCCCGCTACCGCGGTGACTTCGAGGAGCGCCTGAAGAAGGTGCTCAAGGAGATCCGCACGCGCGGCGACATCATCCTGTTCATCGACGAGCTGCACACGCTCGTCGGCGCGGGCGCCGCCGAGGGCGCGATCGACGCCGCCAGCATCCTCAAGCCGATGCTGGCCCGTGGCGAGCTGCAGACCATCGGTGCCACGACCCTCGACGAGTACCGCAAGTACCTTGAGAAGGACGCCGCGCTGGAGCGCCGCTTCCAGCCGATCCAGGTGGCCGAGCCCTCTCTCAGCCACACGATCGAGATCCTCAAGGGCCTGCGCGACCGCTACGAGGCACACCACCGCGTCTCCATCACCGACGACGCGCTGGTGGCCGCCGCGCAGCTGGCCGACCGCTACATCAGCGACCGCTACCTGCCCGACAAGGCGATCGACCTCATCGACGAGGCCGGCTCCCGGATGCGCATCCGCCGGATGACCGCTCCGCCGGACCTGCGCGAGTACGACGAGAAGATCGCCAACGTCCGTCGCGACAAGGAGTCCGCGATCGACGCGCAGGACTTCGAGAAGGCCGCTGCCCTCCGCGACCAGGAGAAGCAGCTCCAGCTCAAGCGCGAGCGGCGGGAGAAGGAGTGGAAGGCCGGCGACATGGACGTCGTGGCCGAGGTCACCCAGGAGCTCATCGCCGAGGTCCTGGCCACCGCCACCGGCATCCCGGTCTTCAAGCTCACCGAGGAGGAGTCCCAGCGCCTGCTCCGCATGGAGGACGAGCTCCACAAGCGGATCATCGGCCAGGACGACGCCATCAAGGGCCTGTCGCGGTCCATCCGGCGTACCCGCGCCGGTCTGAAGGACCCGCGCCGTCCCGGCGGCTCGTTCATCTTCGCGGGCCCGTCCGGTGTCGGTAAGACCGAGCTGTCCAAGGCTCTGGCGGAGTTCCTCTTCGGCGACGAAGACGCTCTGATCAGCCTGGACATGTCGGAGTTCATGGAGAAGCACACCGTCTCCAGGCTGTTCGGCTCGCCTCCCGGCTACGTCGGCTACGAGGAGGGCGGCCAGCTCACCGAGAAGGTGCGGCGCAAGCCGTTCTCCGTGGTCCTGTTCGACGAGATCGAGAAGGCCCACCCCGACATCTTCAACTCGCTGCTGCAGATCCTGGAGGACGGTCGCCTGACCGACGCCCAGGGCCGCGTGGTCGACTTCAAGAACACGGTCATCATCATGACCACCAACCTCGGCACCCGTGACATCTCCAAGGGCATCGGGGTCGGGTTCGCGAAGTCCAACGACACCGAGTCCAACTACGAGCGGATGAAGGCGAAGGTCCAGGAGGAGCTCAAGCAGCACTTCCGGCCCGAGTTCCTCAACCGTGTCGACGACATCGTGGTCTTCCACCAGCTCACGCCGAACGAGATCATCAAGATCGTCGATCTGATGCTCGCCCAGGTGGACTCCAGGCTGAAGGACCGCGACATGGGCCTCGAGGTCTCGCCCGAGGCCAAGCAGCTGCTGGCCGACCGTGGTTACGACCCGGTCATGGGCGCGCGGCCGCTGCGCCGTACGATCCAGCGCGAGCTGGAGGACTCCCTGTCCGAGAAGATCCTCTACGGCGAGCTCCGTCCGGGGCAGGTCGTGAAGGTGACGATCGAGGGCGAAGGCGAGAACGCCAAGTTCATCTTCAAGGGCGAGTCCGCCACGACGGTTCCGGACTCGGCGGAGGCGATCGCCGCGCCGATCCAGCACTGACCGCTCCACCGAAAACCCCCGCTCCGGCGGGGGTTTTCTGGTTTTCCGGGTCTTTCGTGGTGCTTCTTTTTCGTGCCCCTTTTTTTACGGCGGGGCCGACGAGACCCAGACGCCGTACATGGTCGGGGGCCTCCAGGGAGACGGGATCTGAGCCCGCACGGGGTCGGCCGCCGTTACGCCGTACGTATCCCCGTCTCCGTGGCCCATCCTGGCCGCCGTTCAGGGCGCCGGGCCCCACCCGTCCCACCTCCCGCCGCGCGGCGCCCCAGAAAGCGCCCGCAAGCGGCGCCTGCGCCCCCTGTACGTGCGCCCCCTGTACGTGCGGCCTCGCGGTGTGCCCTGCGCGCGGGTTCCCTGCATTTCGGGCTTCCCTAACGGGAGCCCGTGGCGGATTGCGGCATGCCGGGCACGGTGCCGGGAGGTTCGCGAGGCGTGCCGGGGCCGCTTGGTGGTGCGGGCTGCGGTGCATGCCCCTCATCGAGCCCCGGGAAGTGCACCGCGTCGGGGGTGTGGGGAATGCCACCTTGGTGGTGAGCGGCGGTGGGGTGGGGGTTGTTGCCTAATCGTTGGATGAGTGGGTGTACCGCCACCGTTAGTAGTACTACACTGCGTAGAGCATCGCCAAGTCTCATCCAAGTGATCCGCAAGAGCGTGTTCCTAGAGTCAGGGCTGCTCCCGAGGGAGTAGCAAGGGATCAACTCAGGGCGGACGCGTGCGCCACCCGGAAGCAGGCATGCTCGACAGGGTTCGCGCGCCGGAGGCGGGCGACGGGAACACTCAAGCAAGCCGTGGAGGAACCGATGCGCCTGCGTCACAACGACGGAACGCTCGTTCACCTCGCCTACAACGCAGGTATCCACCCTGCCGAGGACCTGGAGAACCTGATCGCCCACCTGACCCGCTACGCGGTGCCGGTGCGCAAGAGGTTGGGCGTGGAGCGGATGGGCATCGGGCTGTGGCTGTCGCCCGGCGTCGCCGATCACCTCACCGCCGACCGCATCGAGCTCGTACGGCTGCGCCGCTCCCTGGAGGAGCGCGGCCTGGAGGTCGTCAGCCTGAACGGCACCGGCGGCCGCAACCAGGAGGTCCCCGGACCCGACTGGGCCAAGCCCGAGCGTTACCGCTACACCATGGCGCTGGCCAAGATCCTGGCGTTCCTGCTGCCCGACGACGTACGGTTCGGCAGCATCTCGACGATACCGATCGGCTGGCGCCGGGACTGGCCGGCCGACCTGCACACCATCGCCACGCGCCGCCTGGAGCGGCTGGCCCGCGAGTTGCGTGGCATCTACAGCGTGACCGGCAAGACCATCCGGGTCGGGTTCGAGCCGTGGCCCGGTTGCGTGCTGGAGACGACGGAGCAGGCGCTTGAGCGGGTGTGCGGCATCGACTCCGAACACCTGGGCGTCTGCCTGGACGCCTGTAACCTCGCCTGCGGGGCCGAGGAGCCGGGCGCGGCACTCAAGGGGCTGGCCGAGGCCGGCGCGCCCGTCGTCAAGCTGGGGCACGTGCACAACCACACGGGTGAGACGCCGAGCACCGGCGCGGTGCTGCACGACACGCTGACGGCGATGTTGTCCGGCGCGGTCAGCGGGAGCGCGCACATCGAGGTCGAGACGCACAATCTGTTCGTGCCGGGGCGTGCGAAGGGGCCGGGGGCGCTGGTGTCGCTGCTGGCCGAGGAGCTGGCTTGGGCCCGTACGAACCTCACCAGCCTCGGCCTGCAACTGGCCGCCTGACCCCCTCTCAGAGGCCGGCGAACCAGCCTGGGGTGTCCAGGCGCCACAGGTTCGCCGGCGTCATCCTGCGCAGATCGGACTCCAGGGCCCGCAGGCGGTCCTCGCCCAGTTCCGCGGCCCATTGGGCGCGCAGGTCGTCGAAGATCCGGGCCGAACGGTCGAGTGCGTCCACGCCGTAGGGCGTGAGGCGCACGATCTTGCGTCTGGTGTCGGCGGTGTCCCTGGTCCGCTCCACGTAGCCGACGCGTTCCAGGGCTTCGACGGTCTTGCCCGCGGCCTGTTTGGAGACGCCGAGTGCACGGCCCAGCTCGACGGCGGTCGTGCCGCGGGTGCCGATCGCCTGCATGACGAATCCGTGCATGGGCCGCATGTCGGGATGGCCCTGCTTGGCGAGTTCGGCGTGGAGTTCGTCGATGAGCACGCGGAAAGCGAGCAGAAGTCGTAGAGGCAGTTCGAAGCCTGGGGCGTCACTTGACACGATAGACAACCTGGTTAACTATATAGACAACGTAGTTGCCTATCTTAAGGGGTTCGAACGTGTCTGTCATTCGTGACGCGGATTCCCGGCGTTCCGAGACGCCGAGCGGGGTCATGACCACCTTCGCCTCGCCGACCCAGGGCGGGGCCTCGCGTTCGCTCTGGCGGGTCGACGCCAAGCCGGGCGCGGCGGGGCCGCTGCATGACTTCGACAACGAGCAGGTGTGGAGCTGGATCTCCGGCGCGGCCACCGTCGAGCTGGGCGAGGAGCGGTTCGCCGTGGGCGCGGGGGACACCGTGGTCATGCCCGCCCACGTCGCGCGCCGGGTGCTGGCCGATCCGGACGCCGGTTACACCGCCGTCGTCACCGCGGCCGCCGGCGCCAGGGCCATCAGCGCCGACGGCGCCGACCTGGGCACCCCGCCGTGGATCGCCTGACCGTACAAGCTGAGAAGAAGGAGATCGTGATGCCTGTTGTGGTGAACGCCGACGCGCGCAGGACCCGTACGCCCAACGCCCTGATGACCACGCTCGCCTCGCCCAGCCAGGGCGGGGCCGGGCAGGCGATGTGGCGGGTGGACGCCGTCCCCGGCATGGAGGGCCCGGTGCACGCCGTCGCCGGCGAGCTGGTGTGGACCTGGCTGGAGGGCGGCGCGGTCGTCGAGCTGGGCGGCGAACGGTTCGAGGTCGGGCCCGGCGACACCATGGTGTTGCCGGCCGACGTGAGCCGGCAGATGTTCGCCGACCCAGGGCGCGGGTTCGTTTCGATCGTGGTCGCCTCCCCGGGGACCGAGGTCTACAACCCCGGTGGCGTGTCCGCGCCCGACGCCTGCGACCTGGCCCCCAAGGGCACGGACCGCACCGTGCCGCCGTGGATGGGCTGACGCGGGGCCTTTGGGCGGGTCAGGCGTGCGGGAGGCGGTACGTGCCGTCGTCGAGCACCTCGGCCAGCCCGTCGGCGACCAGGCCGTCGAGGGCGCGTTCGCGCTGGACCGCGTCGTCCCACACCACGTCGAGGGCGGCCTTCGGCACCGGGCCGTGGGCCGAGCGCAACACCGCCAGCAGGCTGCCACGACACTGGCGGTCGGTGCCGGCGTACGTCTGGCCCTTGCGGGCGGGGCCGGTGTGGGGTGGTTTGCCGGCCAGCCGCCACGCGCACAGATCGGCGACGGGACAGTCGGCGCAGCGCGGCGCGCGGGCCGTGCAGACCAGGGCGCCCAGCTCCATCACGGCGACGCCCCACCGGGCGGCGCCCAGCTCGGGCAGCAGCGTCTCGGCCAGCCGCCGCTCGGCCGCGGAGGTGGCCGTGGGCGGGTACTCCTCGGCGCGTACGGCCCGCGCGAACACCCGGCGGACATTGGTGTCCAGGACGGCGTGCCGGCCGCCGTACGCGAAGCTGGCGACCGCGGCGGCGGTGTACTCGCCGATGCCGGGCAGGGCCAGCAGGGTCGCGTGGTCGGCGGGCACCTCGCCGCCGTGCTCGTCGGTGATGGCCCGGGCGCAGGCGTGCAGGCGCAGCGCCCGGCGCGGATAACCGAGCCTGCCCCAATGCCGTACGGCCTCGCCCGGCGGCTCTTCGGCCAGCGACTTGGGCGTGGGCCAGCGGGCCATCCACTCCCGCCACACCGGCAGGACGCGGACGACCGGGGTCTGCTGGAGCATGATCTCGCTCACCAGCACTCCCCACGGCGTCGCGTCGTCGGCCCGCCATGGGAGGTCTCGGGCGTTGTCCTCGTACCACGCCAGAACGGGGGCGTGCAGGAGGTTCGGCTCAACCACGCGGTCAAGCGTATTCGTAGAAGGACTCGTTCGGCGTGTCGTCACTGTTGGTAGCCGATCAATTACCATGCTGTGCCTATGGATCCGGATTCGATGGGTGGCGACGGCGGTGACGTCTACTGGCGGCGTCGCATGAGCGTGCTGGTGGCCGTTCTCGTCGTCGTGGCCGTGGTGGCGTGGGCGTGTTCCAGCGGGGGCAGCGGCCCGGAGCGCTCGTCCAGCGCGCAGACCTCACCGAGCGCCACGCCCGCCACTGATCCGCTGCTCGCGGGGCTGCGTACGCTCGCCATGGGCACGGCCAGCCCGTCGCCCACCCCGGCGCCCAAGGAGAGCCCGTCCGTCCGGCCCAGGCGTCCCGGAGAGCCGTGCCAGCAGGACAGCCTGGTGCTGAGCCTCCAGGGCGGCAAGGAGCCGATCTACACGGGCGAGACCCGTCCGAGCTTCATCGTCACGCTGGTCAACACCGGGCCGGTGATGTGCACGGCCGACGTCGGGCCGCGGACCATGGAGATCCGCATCACCTCGGGCGCCGACCGCATCTGGTCCACCGCCGACTGCGTGAGCGGGGTCGGGACCGAGGTCAGGGAGCTGCAGCGCGGGGTGCCGTACGTGCGGACCCTGGAGTGGGACCGGCGCCGGTCGAGCACCGACTGCCGCTCGGTCTCGGCGGCCGCCCTGCCCGGCACGTACGTGGCCACCGCCCGCATGGGCACCCTGCGCAGCGGCAAGGGCGTCTTCCACCTGCGCTGATGATGCTGGCCGGCTCAGACGTAACGTTCGAGGATGGACGACTCGGCCAGGCGGGACAGGCCCTCGCGGACGCTGCGCGCGCGGGACTCCCCGACGCCGCCCACCTCCTGGAGGTCGTCGATGCTGGCCGCCAGCAGCTTCTGCAGGCCGCCGAAGTGGTTGACCAGGCGGTCGACCACCGTGGCGGGCAGGCGGGGCACCTTGGCGAGGAGACGGAAGCCGCGCGGGCTCACCGGGCTGTCGAGCCGTTCGGCGCCGCCGTGGCCCAGCACGTGTGCCACGGCCGAGAGGTCGAGCAGCTCGGCGCCTGAGAGGTGGTCGAGGTCGTGCAGGGCCTCGACCAGGCGCTTCTGGCGGCGGCCGGCCGGGGCCGGCAGGTAGTCGCGCACGACCAGCTCGCGCTCGGAGTCGACGCCCGCCACCAGCTCGTCGAGCTGCAGCGACAACAACCGCCCGTCGGTGCCGAGCTCGACGACGTAGCCCTTGATCTCGTCGGAGATGCGCCGGACCATCTCCAGGCGCTGGGCCACCGCCGACACGTCGCGCACGGTGACGAGGTCTTCGATCTCCAGGGCCGAGAGGGTGCCGGAGACCTCGTCGAGCCGGTGCTTGTAGCGCTCAAGGGTGGCCAGGGCCTGGTTGGCCTTGGACAGGATGGCCGCGGACTCCTCCAGCACGTAGCGGATGCCGTCGAGGTAGAGGGCGATGATCCGCATGGACTTGCTGATCGCGATGATGGGCAGGCTTGTCTGCCTGGCCACGCGCTGGGCGGTGCGGTGGCGGGTGCCCGACTCGTCGGTGGGGATCGCGGGGTCGGGCACGAGGTGCACGGCCGCGCGTACGATCTTCTGGTCGTTGCTCACCACGATCGCGCCGTCCATCTTGGCCAGCTCGCGCAGGCGGGTGGCCGAGAAGTCGACGTCGAGCTCGAAGCCGCCGCTGCAGACCTGTTCGACGGTCCTGTTGTAGCCGAGCACGATCAGCCCGCCGGTCTGCCCGCGCAGGATCCGCTCCAGGCCGTCGCGCAGTGGTGTGCCCGGCGCCACAGCGGCCAAAGCGTCGCGACGGCGGTCGTCAAGACTCCTGTCCACCTGACCCCCGTGTCGATTGGTCACGCCCAGCTTAGCCGTGCTATGTGACGTGCGTGAGTGCGTCCCAGACGTTCTCCGCCTGGACGACCTCGAAGCCGGGTGCGAACGCGACCGGGCCGACGGGCACCAGAGCCCGCTGTCCGTTGCGTTTGCCGGTGCCCGTTTCGAGGGATCCGGCGGGGACGAGCGCCCGCTTGAAACCCAGCCTGGACGCCTCCGTCAGCCGCCTGCGTACGTCCTTGACCGGACGCAGCTCGCCAGCCAGGCCCACCTCGCCGAGCGCCACCAGGCCGGGCGGCAGCGGCTTGTCGCCCGCGGCGCTCGCGACGGCGAGCATGACCGCGAGGTCGACGGCCGGGTCGGCCAGCTTGATGCCGCCCACGGTGGCGGTGAACACGTCGCAACCGCCGAGCCGGGCGTTGAGCCGGCGCTCCAGCACGGCGAGGATCATCTGGACGCGGTAGGTGTCGAGCCCGGAGGAGGTGCGCCTCGGCTGCTGGGCCTCGGTGCGGGCCACCAGCGCCTGCACCTCGGCGGGCAGCGGGCGGGTGCCCTCGACCGTGACGGTGACGCAGGTGCCGGCGACCGGCTCGCTGCGCCGCGAGACGAACAGCCCGCTCGGGTCGGTGATGCCCTCGATGCCGCGTTCGTGCAGGTCGAAGCAGCCGACCTCGTCGGTGGGGCCGAACCTGTTCTTGATCGCGCGGACCATGCGGAGCCTGGAATGGCGGTCGCCCTCGAAGTTGAGCACGACGTCGACGAGGTGTTCGAGGGTGCGGGGGCCGGCGATCGAGCCGTCCTTGGTGACGTGGCCCACGAGCACCGTGGCGAGGTTGCGCTCCTTGGACATGCGCACCAGGTTGGCGGCCACCTCGCGCACCTGGGTCACGCCGCCCGGCACGCCCGTGGCCTGGGCCGAGCCGACCGTCTGCACCGAGTCGACGACGAGCAGCCCGGGCTCGACCTTGTCGACGTGGGTGATCAGCGCCGACAGCTCGGTCTCGGCGGCGAGATAGAGATTGTCCTGGATGGCACCGATACGGTCGGCGCGCAGGCGCACCTGGGCCGCCGACTCCTCGCCCGTCACGTAGAGCACGGTGGTGCGCTCGGCGATGCGGGCCGCCGCCTCCAGCAGGAGCGTGGACTTGCCGATGCCGGGCTCGCCGGCCAGCAGCACCACCGCGCCGGGCACCAGGCCGCCGCCGAGCACCCGGTCGAGCTCGCTCACCCCCGTGGTGCGGGCCGCCGCGACCTCGGCCTTGACCTGGCCGATGGGCAGCGCGGGCCCGGTGGTCGCGCCGCCCTGGACGACGCTGACCCCGGCGCGGGCGCCCTCCTCGTCGACGGTGCCCCACGCCTGGCACTCACCGCATCTGCCGACCCACTTGCTGGTGCGCCAGCCGCACTCGGCACAGCGGTAACCGGGCTTCTGCGCTGTCTTGGCCATGTCGAGCAGGCTAGCGGCACGTACCGACAATCGCCGACTACCGCGTGAGGCCCAGTTCCTGCACCAGCAGGCGCTTGGGCCGGGCGCCGACGATCTGCCTGACGGGCTCGCCGTTCTCGAACAGCAGCAGCGTGGGCAGGCCCATCACGCCGTAGCGGGACATGATCTCGGGGTTCTCGTCGGTGTTGAGCTTGCCGATGGCCAGGCCGTGCTCGGCCTCGATCTCATCCAGTACGGGGGCCACCATGCGGCACGGCGGGCACCACTCGGCCCAGAAGTCGACCAGCACCGGCTTGTCGCTCCTGAGCACCTGCTCCTCGAAGTTGTCGGTGGTCAACGTGATCATTTTCATCCCCTCACGAAACAACCCGGGCACGACTGGGCGAGCTGGGCGGCGACCTCGGCGCGACGGGAGAGCAGCACGCGGATCTCCTCGTCGATCTGCACGATCTTGCGCTGGTAGACCTCGACCGACTCCGAGCACGAGCCGCCCGAGCTGTGGCCCGAGCGCAGGCAGTCGACGAACGGCCTGGTGTCCTCCAGCGTGAAACCGACCGAGAGCAGCGACCTGATCTCGGACACCAGCTTGATGTCCTCCTCGGCGTACTCGCGGTAGCCGTTGGGCCCACGCCTGGCCGAGAGCAGGCCGTGCTGCTCGTAGTAACGGAGTGAACGGGTGCTCACCCCGGTGCGTTCCGCCAGCTCCCCGATGCGCATGTCACTACGGTAAACGTTGACACCGACGTCAATGTCAAGCCTCAGAAGTAGCGCCAGCGCAGCACGTTGGGATAGAAGATCTCCAGGCCGGAGGTCTCGGCGATGGCCTGCTCGGCCACGTCGGGGGCGAACTCGATGCGCAGCACGGCCTCCAGGTCGGCCCGCCGCTCGAAGGTCATCGTGAGGTCGAGCGGCCGCCGCAGCCAGCCCTGCCGGTCCCAGAACGTCTCCACCTCGCGGGCCGAGTACGACGGCACCGTACGCGAGAACCAGCGGCCGAACGAGCCCCGGGTGGCGTCGAGGTCGATCACGAAGGCGGCGCCGCCGCGGCGTACGACGCGGGACAACTCGCGCAGGCCGGGCTCGCAGCCGGGCCCGAAGAAGTAGGCCCAGCGCGCCATCGCGACGTCCACGCTCGCGTCGGGGAGCGGGAGGTCCTGGGCGGTGGCGGCGTGCACCGTCACGTGGGCCAGGTCCGCGCAGCGGCGCCGGGCCAGCCCGGCCAGGTCGCCGTGGGGCTCGACGCCGATCACGTGGGCCGCCTCCGCCGCCAGGACGGGCAGGTGGAAGCCGGTGCCGCAGCCGATGTCGAGGACGGTCGCGCCGGCCCAGGGACGCAGCTCGCGCATCGCCGCGTCGGCGGCGCCCTGGGGGTCTACGGCGCGGTTCTCCAGCTCGTAGACCTGGGGAGCGTTCCAGATGTTCGGGCTCGGGATCGCGCCCCTGGCTATCCGTGGCATGGGGACAACCGTAGTGGCCGGGCGTGTCCGGCGACCGTGGCGTCCGGGCTCCCGGCGGGGTATCTGGTGGGGCTCTCGCGCCAGAGGCGGCTCTCCGGCTTAGGCTGGCAATGTGGCTGATGTCATCCGCGTGCCCAATGCGAAGATCGCATTGTCCACCGCCTCGGTATATCCAGAACGCACTCCTGACGCGTTCGAACTGGCCGCGCGCCTGGGCTACGACGGTGTCGAGATCATGGTCGGCGCCGATCCGGTGAGCCAGGACATCGACGTGATCGAGCGGCTGTCCGAGCATTATCAGGTGCCCGTCCTGGCGATCCACGCGCCCTGTCTGCTCGTGACGCAGCGGGTGTGGGGGAGAGACCCCTGGGCCAAGCTGGTCAGGGCGCAGAAGGCCGCCGAGCGCCTCGGCGCCTCGACCGTCGTGGTGCACCCGCCGTTCCGCTGGCAGCGCGACTACGCCCGCGACTTCGAGAACGGCCTGGCCCGTATGCGCGACGAGACGAACGTCACGTTCGCGGTCGAGAACATGTTCCCGCTGCGCGCGCGGGGCAACGACGTGGTGCCGTACTCGCCGGACTGGAACCCCATCGACTACGACTTCCCTCAGATCACCCTCGACCTGTCGCACACCGCCGTGTCCGGCTCCGACGCCATGGAGATGGCCACCAAGCTCGGCGACCGGCTGGCCCACCTCCACCTGGCCGACGGCATGGGCGTGACCAACAAGGACGAGCACCTGGTCCCCGGCAGGGGCAACCAGCCGTGCGCCCAGATGCTCGAACGCCTCGCGACCTCGGGCTACGGTGGCCTCGTGGTGCTGGAGATCAACACCCGCAAGGCGGCCAGCCGCACCGAGCGCATCGACGACCTGGCCGAGGGGCTGGCCTTCGCCCGGCTGCACCTGGCGGCGTCCCGATGAACGTGGGGCCGATGCGAAACCTGGCCAGGGTCTTCGACAGCGTGGCGGACGCCTACGACGCGGGCCGTCCCACCTACCCCGACGAGCTGTACCGGGCGCTCGCCGAGGTGTCCGGGGTCGAGCTCGACGGCGCCACCACGGTCGACGTGGGCGCGGGCACGGGCATCCTCACGCACGCGCTGCGGGCCCGCGGGTCCCAGGTGATCGCGGTCGACCCGGGGGCCGAGATGCTGGCCCGGCTGGTCTCGCGCACCGCCGGCGCGGGCGGGGGGCGGCCGGCCGTCGCCGCGGTGCTCGCCGACGGCAACGCGCTGCCGCTGGCCGACGGGGTGGCCGACCTGGTGACGTACGCCCAGTCGTGGCACTGGCTCGATCCCGTGGTCTCGATCGCCGAGGCCAGGCGGGTGTTGCGGCCCGGCGGCGCGATCGCGGGCTGCTGGAACCTGCATCACGCGGCCCAGGCCGAGTGGCTGGCCGCGTACGAGTCGCGGCTGGCCGAGGCGGTGCCCACCTACTGGGGGCCGGCGGTCGAGGAGTGGTCGGTGCCGCCCATCGCCGCGGCCTTCGAGGTGATCGAGGAACGCTGGATCCCGTGGACGCGGCTGGTCGGCATCGAGGACTTCCTGCTCGACCTGCGGTCCCACTCGTACATGGCGGCGCTGTCGCCGGAGGCGGCCGACGAGTTGGTCGGGCGGCAGCGCCGGGAGCTGCGCGAGGCGTTCCCCGAGGGTGTGCTGTCGGTGCCCATGCGGGTGTACCTGGCGGTGGGCCGGTGACGGGCGGAGCACGGGGATGAACGACGTACGACGCAGGCCCGGCCGCCGGCCGGGGTCGGCCGACACGCGCGGCGAGATCCTGACGGCGGCGCGCCGGGTGTTCGCGGAGAAGGGCTTCGACAAGGCCACCGTGCGGGGGATCGCGCGGGAGGCCAAGGTCGACCCGGCCCTGGTGCACCACTACTTCGAGACCAAGGAGGGCATGTTCGCGGCGGCCATGCAGCTCCCGATCACGCCCGACGAAGTCGTTCCGCTGCTGCTGGAGGGCCCGCGCGAGGAGATCGGCGAGCGGCTGGTGCGGATGATCCTCGGCGTGACGGCGCGCCCGGAGACCCGCGAGCCGATGATCGCCCTGATGCGCTCGGCGCTGACGAACGAGCAGGCCGCCGCGATGTTCCGCGAGTTCATCACGAACGCGCTGCTCTTCCAGGTGGCCGACCGCCTCGGCGTGCCCCACCTGCGCATCGAGGCGGCCTTCGGCCAGATGTACGGCGTCGTCATGGGCCGCTACGTGATCAAATTGGAGCCTCTGGCCAGTGCGGACCCGGAGGAGCTGGTCCAACTGCTGGCTCCGACCATCCAGAGGTACTTCACGGCGTAGAGCATTGTTCGGTATAGGGCACTGACCATAGGGTATGGGTGTCATCCCAGGAAGTTACTGGCCGGTAAGATTCCTGGAAACACGTGTCCGTATGCTGGCAGCCATCGTCGTCTGTGGGAGGACCCCGTGCTCTGGGTAGCGATCATCGGGCTGGTCATGACCGTCCTGGCGGTGGCCGTCGCCGGCCGCAGGGTGCTGTTCCTGTACAGGCTGGCGACCTCGGGACCACCGGCCCCCGAACGCGTCGAGTACGCCAAGGAGCACGCCGGCGACGAGCTCAAGGCGCAGCTCGTCGAGGTCTTCGGGCAGAAGAAGCTGCTGAAGTGGACCCCGTCCGGCACGGCGCACTTCTTCGTCATGTGGGCGTTCTTCATCCTGCTGACCGTCTACATCGAGGCGTACGGCGCGATCATCCAGGGCGCGATCACCGGTGAGCCCGACTTCCACATCCCGCTCATCGGGACCTGGGGGGTGCTTGGCTTCCTCCAGGACTTCATCGCGGTCGCGTGTCTGCTCGGCCTGGTCGCCTTCGCGATCATCCGGGTGAAGAACTCGCCCAAGACGCTGGGCCGCCAGTCGCGTTTCTCCGGCTCGCACCTCGGCGGCGCGTGGCTCGTCCTGTTCATGATCTTCAACATCATCTGGACGTTGTTCCTGGCCCGCGGCGCCTCGGCCGCCAACGGCAACTTCCCCTACTCCTCGGGGGCGTTCGTCTCCCTGGCGCTCGGCGACGTGCTCCCGGCCGGCTCGCTGCTGGAGGAGATCGCGCTGCTCCTGCACATCGGCTTCATGCTGGTGTTCCTGGTCATCGTGGTGAACTCCAAGCACCTGCACATCTTCACCGCGCCGCTCAACGTGCTCTTCTCCCGGCGTCCCGACGGCCTCGGCGCCGCGCCCGAGCTGCGCGTGGACGGCAAGCTCGTCGACTTCGAGGACGAGGACCTCGACCCTGAGCGCCTCGGCCGGGGCAAGATCGGCGACACGACCTGGAAGGGCTTCCTCGACTTCTACTCCTGCACCGAGTGCGGCCGTTGCCAGTCGCAGTGTCCGGCCTGGAACACCGACAAGCCGCTCTCGCCGAAGATGCTCATCCTCGACCAGCGCGACCACGCCTTCAAGGTGGCCCCGTACCTGATGGCCGCGAGCACCGAGCACGCCGACACCGACGTGCTCGCGCTGCTGGAGAAGCCGCTCGTGGGCGAGGACGGCGTCATCCACCCCGACGTGTTGTGGTCGTGCACCAACTGCGGCGCCTGTGTCGAGCAGTGCCCGGTGGACATCGAGCACATCGACCACATCCTCGACATGCGCCGCTACCAGGTCATGGTGGAGTCGTCGTTCCCGTCCGAGGCGGGCGTGATGGTGAAGAACCTGGAGAACAAGGGCAACCCGTGGGGCATGTCCGAGATGAAGCGGGCCGACTGGATCGGGGAGCTCGACTTCGAGGTCGAGGTCGTCGACGAGAAGATGCCCGAGGACGCCGAGTACCTGTTCTGGGTGGGCTGCGCGGGTGCCCTTGAGGACCGCGCCAAGAAGACCACCAAGGCGGTCGCCGAGCTGCTGCACATCGCGGGCGTCAAGTTCGCGGTGCTCGGCCCGATGGAGGCGTGCACCGGCGACCCGGCCCGCCGCCTGGGCATGGAGTACCTGTTCAACATGCTCGCCCAGCAGAACATCGAGACGCTCAACGAGGCCGGCGTCAAGAAGATCGTCGCGACCTGCCCCCACTGCTTCAACACGCTGGCCAACGAGTACCCGCAGCTCGGCGGCACGTACGAGGTCGTGCACCACACGCAGCTGCTGTCGAAGCTGGTGGACGAGGGCCTGCTCACCCCGGTCACGCCGATCGAGGAGAAGATCACCTACCACGACCCGTGCTTCCTCGGCCGCCACAACAAGGTCTACTCCCAGCCCCGCGACATCATGTCGAAGGTGCCCGGCGTACAGACCCAGGAGATGCACCGCCACAAGGACCGCGGCTTCTGCTGCGGCGCCGGCGGCGCGCGCATGTGGATGGAGGAGCGCATCGGCAAGCGCATCAACACCGAGCGTGTGGACGAGGCGCTGACCACCAACCCCGACACCGTCTCGACCGCGTGCCCGTTCTGCATGGTGATGCTCGGTGACGCGATCAACGAGAAGAAGAACAGCGGCGAGGCCAAGGAATCCCTGGAAGTCGTGGACGTCGCCCAGCTCTTGATCAAATCTGTCAAGGGCGCTTCCTGACCACGAAAAGTCGGACTCCTCTACAGGCTCTGTAGAGGAGTTCCGCACGTCAGCGGTACAGATGCAGGAAATCTGCCATCCACATAACGGGAAAATCACGGTAACCTCAACGTCGCATGGCCTTATTCGACGGGGAGGGGGCTGGTGATGCGCGTCGTGGTCACGGACGCCGAAGTCACCCTGGCCGACGTGCTCTCCCTGCGACTGGCCATCGACGAACCCCTGCGTGACGGCACCGAGCTCGTCCTGCGCCATCGCGCCACGGGGGTCGAGCGCGACGTGCGCCTCGGCCGGACGGGCAGCCGGACGCGGGAGGCCACGCTGGCCGTCTCGCTGGCGCCGCTGGAGCTGACCGCCGGCCGCTGGGACGCCTACCTGCGGCACGAGGGCCTGCGCAGCAGGCTGCGCAGCGTCGATCCCGGCTTCTCACTCGACCACCTCGACGCGTACGCGCTGTGCCGGCGCACGCTGGCCTACCGGTCGTACCGGACGCGTAACGGGTTTCTGGCCCTGAAGATAGCCGACGCCGCGCCGGCGGCCGAGGTGCGGGCGATCTGGTTCAGGGAGGGCCGGTTCGAGGTGACGGGGCTGCTGGCCTACACCGGGCTTGAGGACGACGACGCGCGCCGCGAGGCCACGCTCACCCTCGCCCGCAGGCCGACCAGAGAGCGGGTGTCGGCCACGGCGACCGTCCAGGGGGTGCGCTTCCACGCGGCCGTGTCGCTGGTGAACGTGGTCGCGGCCGACCCCGACACCGCCGGCACCTGGGAGCCCGCCCTGGAGGTCGAGGGGGTGTCCACGCCGCTGCGCCTGGGCGCCTGGCTCGACGACGTCGACGGCAAACGCAGACGGCTGCACTACCCGTCGGCGGAGATCGACGGCGTGCCCGTCCGGCCCTGTTACACCGCCGACGACGAGCTGCGCATCGAGGTGGGCGGATGAAGGTCAGCCTGGTCCTCGCCTCGGCGTACGGGATGCGCGGCGACGTGCGGGCCATGCTCAACCTCGCCACCGCCCTGTCCGAACGGCACGAGGTCGAGGTCATCAGCGTCAGGCGGCAGAAGGAGAAGCCGTTCTTCTCCATCGGCCCCAAGGTGGCCATGCGCAGCGTGGTCGACGCCCGGCCTGGGGTGCGCCACCTGCTCCCGCGCGGTCAGGTGCGCACCGAGGTGGCGCTCTGGCGGCTGCTGCGCGGCCTGAGGTCCGACGTGCTGATCACGACGAGGCCGGCGATCGGCGTCCAGGTGGCGCGGCATGCTCCACGTGAAACCCTCAAGATCGCCAGAGAGTGGGGGCGGCCCGCCGTACCCGGCCCGGTACGCCGGCTCTACCCGCGCCTCGACGCCGTCGTGACGGCCACGGAGTCGGCCCAGGAGGAGTGGACCAGGCTGCTCGGCGACGGGCCCGCCGTCCACTCCGTGCCGGACGCGTTGCCGTTCGGTCCGTGGCCGCGTTCGCGGATGGACAACCGGATCGTGGCGGCCGGGGGCAGGTGGGTGCCGGTCAAGGCGTACGACCGGCTGATCAGGGCGTTCGCGATCGTGGCCGACAAACGTCCCGACTGGCGGCTGCGGCTCTACGGCGGCGGCCCCGAGGAACGGCGGCTGCGGTCGCTGGTGAGCGAGCTCAACCTGCACAACCACGTCTACTTCATGGGCGTCACGCCCGACCTGGCGGGGGAGTTCGCCAAGGCGTCGATCGTGGCCAACCCCTCACGCAGCGAGGACCTGGGCATGACGGTGCTGGAGGCCATGGGCTGCGGGGTGCCCGTGGTGGCCTTCGAGGGCGCCAGGGGCCCCAGGGAGTTCGTGGCGACCGGCTACAACGGCGTGCTGCTGCCCGAGAGCGAGGGCGAGGCACAACTCTTCGCCGGGGCGCTGCTCGCGCTCATCGACGACGAGCGCCGGCGGCGCTCGCTCGCGGCCGGCGCCCTCGACACCGCCGTACGCCATTCGGCCGAGGAAGTGGCCGAGCAGTGGGAGAAGCTCTTGTCAGATCTCCGCTAGCCCATACGGGTTACGGGTACCGTAGAAGCATGCATGGGTACAGCGGAGACAAGCAGGCATATCTGACGCGCCTCCGGCGGATCGAGGGCCAGATCAGAGGCCTGCAGCGCATGGTCGACGACGATGCCTACTGCATCGACGTCCTCACCCAGGTCTCGGCGGCGACGCGGGCGCTCCAGGCCGTCGCGCTCGGGCTGCTGGAGGAGCACATCTCTCACTGCGTGGCCGACGCGATCAACACGGGTGGGCCGGAGGCCGAGGCGAAGGTGAAGGAGGCCTCCGCCGCCATCGCGCGCCTCGTCCGGTCTTAGGGCCGTCATGGAGCGGCCTCCTCCGTACGTAGGAGAGGGTCACCCACGATTGACTAGTTACCTGGAATCCCCGGGTACCACTGTCCCGGACCCCTCAGGAGCCCGGGACAGGTAATTTTCGATGGTCTTCAGCGACTCGCCGAAGTCCGCAATCCGAGCGCGTCGTCGAGTTCGTCCAAGGTCAGCCGCCGCTCGCTGACAGCCACGGCCGTGAGCACCTCGGCGTAGAGCGCAATCTCGTCCAACGCGACACGGTCGTGGACCCGAGAGTCCAGGTCGTCGTGCCCCACCGCGTCGTCCTCTCTTCCGCAGCCCACACCTTCTACGAGGTTACGGCGATGGCTCTTCCCGCGACATGGCCCATCGGAGTCATTCCTTTCGGCGTCACGGGGGCCCCACAGGGATCATTTCCCCAGCCCGAGATCACAATTCAGCGAATGGCCCGGTAACTGAAGTGATAGCGGGATATAGGAGGAGTAAAGGTGAAATAACGATATTAATGCGTTACGTGTGACCGATGTGATGATCGTCGCGTTCGTGGATCAGCTCGCGTACCAGCGCGCTCTGGCCGGCGAGCCCGTGCTGCGGCACCTTGGCCCCGGTCAGCCGGCCCCACGCGAGGCACGTCGCGTACGCGGCGCCCAGCACCGCCGCCTTGCTCTCCCGGTCCGGCGGCGTCACCACGGGCGGCACCGGCACCCCGCCCGGACGTACGGCGAAGCCCTCAGGCTCGGTGCGCTCGGCCGCCGAGGTGCCCGTGAGCCCGGCACGCTCCAACTCCCCGTACGCCCGCCTGAGCCGGTGGTTCAGCCGCTCGGGCAGCAGCCTCCTGGAGTCCGACAGGTCGGCCAGGTAGGCGGCGGCGGCCGTGGGCGCGTCGTCCACGAAGCCCAGCGCCTCGACCAGGTCGTAGACCGAGTGCGCGAAGTACGCGTCGGGGTCGGTCTCCGGCAGCAGGGCCAGGGCCAGCCGCGGCGGGCAACGTTCCAGCCAGACCCGGCGTACGGCGTCGTCGCCACGCAGGGCGGTGGCGTCGTCCCGGCCGGGCCGGCGCAGCATGGGCTCCACCATCGTGAGCAGCGCCAGCGCGCGCGGCCTGAACCGGATGTCGGACAGCAGCACCTGGGCGGTGTCGGCGATCAGCGCGGCCAGCCGGAGCGCGGCCCGCGACCGGCCCGCGCGCAGGCGTTCGGCCACCAGCGTGACCAGGTCGAGCAGCGGCGGCGCGGGCAACCAGCGCACCCACTCGTCGCCGGGCAGCGAGCGGCGCAGGTACTCGCCGAAGAGCGTGATCAGCCGTTCGTTGCCGTCGAAGGCCGGCGCGTACGCGCACCACATGATCGTCCCCCAGACGGCGGCGACCGTGCTCGGCACGTCGGCGGCGAAGATCTCCCCGAAGGCGGTCAGCGGGTAGTCGAGCTCCGGCTTGCGCCCGGCGCCGCGGACCATCTCGCCGATCTGCTCGGTCACCCCCGGGGGCACGTCGGGACCGATGAACGACTGGGTCGAGCCGGGCTCGGCGGCGAAGTCGGGCCCGGTGGGCACCACCTGGTCGGGCAGCACGGCGGCGGCGTGCTGCACCCTGCGCGCCCGTTCGCCTCTGGGCGGCGGCGCGGGATGCCAGCGGCCGTCGCCGGGGTCGTAGAGGTGCCAGCGTGCGTACGCGCCGTAGAGCCAGCGGTCGCCGTCCTGGGTGACCAGGACCCTGGCGGCCAGGACGTGCGCGCGGTCGGGCACGGACAGGCCCTGCCAGCGCGGGTCCGCGACCATCGCGCGGACCTCCGCCTCTGCCGAGGTGAACGCATCCCAGGGGCGCACGGCCGTCATCGTACTGGGCCTCCGGACTCTACCCACCGGCATTTCACGGCAGAATGTCCGCTATGAGGGCAAAGGTGGCGGGGGCGTTGGTTGTGGCGAGCGTGGTGAGCGGCTGCGGGATCGCGGCCGGTGCACCGCCCACCCCCACCGGTCCCGGAGTGCTCACCGTCCAGAACGCGCAGGCGCCCACGCCCGGCGGCGAGGTCGGATCGGCCTCCGGCGAGTTCGCCGACGCCGCGGAGCTGGCCGTGTGGAGCAAACTCAGCGACATCGAGAAGGACGTCGACAGGATCGCCAAGCTCGACGTGAACAAGACCGCCAAGGGCTCCCTCTACCTGGAGCCCAAGACGTCCACCTGGTTCGACGGCTTCCGCGGCCCGTTCGTCTACCAGGAGCTGGCCGGAGACATCGTCATGCACGCCCGGGTCAAGGTCACGGGCACGAAGGGCGGCAAACCCGCCCGCAAGTTCTCGCTCGGCGGCCTGATGGCCCGCCAGCCCGGCACGTACGACAAGCCCAACTGGATGTCCGTCACCACCGGCACCGCCGACGCGGCCGGGCAGGTCGAGGCCAAGTTCACCCTGGACGGCAGCTCGAAGCCGCTGGAGGTGGCGGTCAAGAGCGGCTGGGTGGACCTCGTGCTGGCCAGGCTGGGCCGGGTCGCCGTCGCGCTCTACAAGGAGGACGGCGGCGCCTGGAAGGTCGCCAGACGCTGGCCCTCGAACCTCCCCGAGGTGCTGCAATGGGGTGTCACCGCCTACACCGACTGGGACAGCTACGGCACCCTCAAGAAGGACGCCGCCAAGGCCAACGCCAAGCAGATCAAGGGCACGCCCGACCTCAAGCTGACCGTCGACTTCGTCCGCTTCCTCCGCCCCGAGCTGCCCGAGTACGCCGACCCGCTCAACACCGCCTCGGTGTCCGACCAGGTCCTGATCAAATTGCTGACGCCTGCCGGTGCCTGATCGCCTTGGCCATGTAGTTGTCCGGCGTACGGGCGAAGGAAGCCCGGTCGTCGTCGGTGAGCTCGCGCACGATCCTGCCGGGCACGCCGGCGACCAGCACCCCGGACGGGATCTTCTTGCCCGGCCCCACCAGCGCCCCCGCCGCGACCAGCGTGCCCGCGCCCACGCGGGCGCCGCCGAGCACGATCGCGCCGATGCCGACCAGCGCGCCGGTCTCGACGTGGGCGCCGTGGACCATGGCCTTGTGGCCCAGGCTGACCCGGTCCTCAAGGACCGCAGGCTGGCCCGCGTCGGCGTGCAGGCAGCAGAGATCCTGTACGTTGCACTCCTCGCCGATCTCGATCCGCTCGTCGTCCCCTCGGAGAACGGAGCCGTACCAGATGCTGGACGCCCGGCCCACCCGCACACTCCCGACCACGACGGCACCAGGCGCGATGTACGCCTCTGGGTGGATGTCCGGCACTGCCCCGTTATCCAACGCTGCTATGTACATTCGTCCAATCGTAATTCCCGCCTCAGGTATGGCGTTCCGGTTGCGGACGTGGGCAGATGGCAGGAAAGTCGTTTCCTGACGTCTCGTCGTCAGACCCTCACAACTCGCAGTTTTCCCCCGCCTCACGCAAACCCTTAGGTAACCCCCATGACAAACCAGCACGAGAGCATTCCCGATCTGATGCAAGAGGACACCTTCGAAGTCGTGATGCGCGGCTACAACCGCCGTCAGGTGCACGACTACATGATCCGTACCCGGAACCAGGTCCGGGATCTGGAAGAGCGGCTGGCGCGGGCGATCGACCAGGCGGAACAGGGCCGGGTCGAGCTGGCGGAGGCCAGGCGGCGGATGGTCGAGGCGCCCCAGAGCTACGAGGACCTCAGCCCGAGGCTCGCGCAGATCCTGAAGCTGGGCGAGGAGGAGGCCGCGGCCAAGCGCGCGGACGCGGAGGCCGAGTCGACCGCCGTGCGGGAGAGCGCGAGGTCGGAGGCCGAGCGGCTGGTGACGTCCTCGCGTGAGACGGCCGACAAGATGCTGACCTCGGCGCAGGCGGAGGCCGAGCGGCGGGTGGCCGAGGCCACGCAGGCGGCCGAACGGATGCTGGCCCAGGCGGGCGCGGACGCGGAGGAGCAGCTCGGGTCGGCCCGTACCGAGGCCGAGGACCTGCTGCGTGAGGCGCACACCGAGGCCGAGCGGCTGCTCGGCGCGGCCCAGAACGAGGCCGAGCGCGTGATGTCGACCGCCAACGCGCAGGCCGAGAAGCTGCTGTCGGAGGCGCACGGCGAGGCCGAGTCGATGCTGGCGGCGGCGCGGCAGCGCACGGCCACCCTGGACGAGCACGCGGGGCGGCGCGTGGAGTACCTGACCAACACCCACACCGAGGTCGTGCGGCGGCTGACCGAGATCGGCTCGGTGCTCGGCGACCTCATGCGCACCGAGTCGACGGCCGGGGCGCTCGTGCCGGAGGCGGCGCTCCCGCCCGCGCAGGTCGCCGCCAAGCAGGCCGTGCCCGTGCCGCCGCCCGCGCCGGAGGCCGCCATCGAGGCCGCGCCGCAGCCGTCCCCGCAGCCGTCCCCGCAGTCCTCTGCGCAGTCCGCTTCGCAGCCGTCCCCGCAGCCGTCGCCGCAGGAGGACGTGCGGGTGATCGTCGAGGAGGTCGAGGAGGTCGAGGAGGTCGAGGAGGTCGAGGAGAAGCCGAGGGGGCACGTCTCCGACGACACCGACGTGCACATCCTGCGGCTGGGCGAGTACCACACCTGAAGAGCGTGAAGGGGGCGGGAGCGGAAGCCCCCGCCCCCGATAGGGTCGGAGACTTCCGCGTTCTTGGCCCCGTTGGGGGCCCGGTACCGGGGCCGCCGAGACGCTGGACCCGGCACCGGGCTGCTCGCGTGCACAGGCTGGGGAACGCTCCACAGCCCGTGTCATGGAGGGGCGGGGCCGGCCCGCCACCGGACTTGCCGGCCGATCCGTCCCTCCTGGTCCCGGAGCTGGTCGCGCAGACCGTCCGGGTCGTCCGCGTCGATGGTCATCGCACATCCGGCGTCGCGCTGCGCCGCGCTGAGCGGGTGGTGGCGGGTGGCCCACCACCGGCCCGCGTCACTCCGCCAGATGGTCCACTGGGGGTACTCCCGGGCGATCTCGACAAGATGCCGATCGATGGGCATCTCTGTCCACCTTTCCCGGGCCCCAGGCGAAGGTTCCATCTCCTGAACGGTTCCGTCTCCTTAGAAGATGAGGGACTTCTCTAGAGAATTCAATGATCGTGATGGACAGGTCAACCTATCGCTTGACAGATCGGGTTGAACTAGGCGTCGAAGTCGTACTGGAGTACGTATGCCGCCGAGTCCAGCACCATCTCGTTGAGCTCGACGGGCAGGCCGCCCGCCGTGTACGCGGTACGGGCGATGACGATGACGGGGGTTCCTCCGGGCAGGTCGAGCAGCCCGGTCTCGCGGGGGGCCGGCATGCGGGCCCGTACCTCCTCGGTAAAGTGGGCCGGGGGCAGGCCCAGGTCGCCGAGTCTGGCGTAGACGCCGCCCGGTCCGGTGTCGGGCAGGGTGATGGCGCTGCCCTCGACCAGCCGGGCGGGGAAGGAGGAGGTGGCGAGCTGCACGGGCCTGCCGTCGACCGAGTAGCGGCGGCGGCGTACCCACACCTCGCCGCTCTCCAGTACGCCCGCCACCTCCTCCGGGGCACGCTCCAGCACCACCTCCACAAGGTCGACGGTGAACGGGCGGCCCCGGGTGTCGGCGTCCCAGATGGCACGCCCCTGACCCCACTGCTCTCGTGACAGGCGGCGCGAGCCGTGCCTGCGTATCGGTTTGAACAGGCGCACGTAGACCCCCGAACCTCGTTTGGGCACCGCCAGCCCTTCGTTGATCAGTACGGCAAGCGCCTGCCTGGCGGTGGCGCGTGCGATTGCGTAGTCGGCCATGAGCGCGTTCTCGCCCGGTAGTCGGTCCCCGTCGCGCAGCTCGCCGGAGAGGATCCGGGCGCGGAGGCCGTCGGCGATGCGGCGGTAAATAGGGGGCTCGTGGGGTACCGGGGATTCAGACACGTTTCGATCACCCTCTGTCACCAACCAGGTTGTGGCGTCTCCAGAGAACTTGCCCCGTCTTGTCCACGATCGCACAGATACAGGGGTTGGTCCCGAGCTTCTTTTGAGCGGATCGTGCCCGTGTGATGAATTCGGGGACGTTTTTGCAGGCCGTTATCGTGGAACGGTCCCAGCCGCTATTCGGGAGGCCCACCAGCGGCGAGTAACCAACGCGGCCAGCAGCGCACCCGCGGTGTTCATGATGACGTCGTCCACGGAGGAGAACCGGCCCAGTCTCAGGGCGTACTGGAGGAACTCGACCGTGACCGAAAAGGCCGCCGCGATGGCCGCAACACGGCCGTACGAGGCCATCGCGGCAGTGCGTACGGGCAGCAGCGCGCCCAGCGCGGCGAACACCAGCAGATTGCCTCCGACCTGCACCGTCACCGTCTCCCACGACGCCCCGGCGAGATCGGCGAGGTCCGTGAACGGCACGAGACTGACTCCGCTCCGACCGGTTGACGGCGTGAGGATCATCCAGATCCAGGGCGCGGTTCCGACAGCGATGCCGATGTCGGCGAGCGAGGTGCGCAGCGGCGCGGGATGCCCGGTGCGGACACGGTGGCGGGAGAGCCACATGATTGCCAGCAAGGCCACCGGGAGTGCAAAAGTACCAGCAATAATGATATTTCCCCATAATTCCCACGTGCGCGCCATTCGGTCATCATCTCGGGTGATCGAGGGGTACCGGAAGATGTCTGTATGGACAGGTCCGCGCGGGTCCGGCTGAGGGGTGGCTCAGTGTCACCGGGGCCACCACGGCACGGCGGGCCCGCGTGGTTCCGGCCCCGCCGAACTGTTGTCTGACCGTCGCCCGACGATCTATACCGGGAGGTGAGGCGAGAGGAGGCTGCTGTGCTGACCCATTTCATCGGCGGGCTGCCCGTGGCGGCGGGCAATGCGTTCCCGGTCCACGACCCGGTGACGGGCGGGGTGATCAGGCAGGTCCACGAGGCCGATCCGGAGGTGGTCGACCGGGCGGTGCGCGCGGCCAGGGAGGCGGCGCGCGACTGGGCGGGGATGCCGGTCGCCGAGCGCGCCGGATGGCTGCGCCGCCTCGCCGAGGGCATCGAGGCCCGCTTCGACGACCTGGTCACGGCCGAGATCGCCGACACCGGCAAACCACTCGGCCAGACCCGTACGCTCGACGTCCCGCGCGGCATCGCGAACTTCCGCGCCTTCGCCGAGATCGCCTCCCAGCGCCCCGACGACGCCTTTCACCTCGCCGGCATGCTCAGCTACACCGTGCGCAGGCCGCTCGGCGTGGTCGCCGTGATCGTGCCGTGGAACCTGCCGTTCCTGCTCATGACATGGAAGCTGGCCCCCGCCCTCGTCGCCGGCAACACCGTGGTGGTCAAGCCGTCGGAGCACACCCCCGGCTCGGCCGCCGTCTTCGCCGAGATCTGCGCCGACGCCGGCCTGCCGCCGGGCGTGGTCAACATCATCTTCGGCCACGGTCCCGCGGGCCAGCTCCTCGTCGAGCACCCGGGTGTGGACGGGGTGACGTTCACCGGCTCGACCAGGACCGGGACGCAGATCATGAAGACGGCCGCCGACCGGGTCAAGCCGATCTCGTTCGAGCTGGGCGGCAAGAACGCCGGCCTGATCTTCGAGGACTGCGACCTCGGCCGGGCCGTCGAGGGGACCGTGAAGTCGGTCTTCACCAACGGCGGCCAGGTGTGCCTGTGCACCGAACGGCTCTACGTAGAGCGGTCGATCTTCGAGGACTTCTGCGGCCGGCTCGCGGCCCGCGCGCAGGAGGTCGAGCCGCAGCCGATGATCTCGGCCGAGCATCGCGAGAAGGTGCTCTCCTACTACGCCCTGGCCCGCTCGGAGGGAGCCAAGGTGCTCACAGGAGGAACTGTCCCCGCGTTCGGCGATCATCGCGATTCCGGATATTTCGTGGAACCGACGGTAGTGACAGGCTTGTCAGAGTGGTCGCGTTTCAATCGAGAGGAGATCTTCGGTCCCGTGTGCCACGTGGCTCCTTTCGACAGCGAGGCCGAGGCGATCGACCTGGCCAACGGCAGCGAGTACGGCCTGGCCGCCACCCTCTGGACCACCAACCTCGACCGCGCCCACCGCGTGGCCCAGCGCCTTGAGGCGGGGCTCGTCTGGGTCAACACCTGGTACCTGCGTGACCTGCGTACCCCGTTCGGCGGCGTGAAGCTGTCGGGCATCGGCAGGGAGGGTGGCACGCAGTCGCTCGACTTCTACTCCGAGCCCACCACGATCACCATCAAACTGGAGCAACCCGATGTATGACGAATGGTCGCTGGCCGTGGACACGCGGGGTCAGGCCGCCGAGCGGCTCGTCGAGGCGGCGCGTACCGGAAAGCCGTGCGCGCCGGTCAGGGACCTCGTCGCGTCGGCGGCCGACGCCTACGCGGTGCAGGAGATCAACACCCGGCGGGCGCTGGCGGAGGGCCGGCGGCTGGTCGGCAGGAAGATCGGCGCCACCAACCCGCTGCTGCAGCAGAAGTTCGGCATCGACCAGCCCGACTACGGCATGCTCTTCGCCGACATGGCCGAGCTCGACGGGCTGCCCGTACGGGCCGGGCGGTTCCTCCAGCCGCGCGCCGAGGCCGAGGTCGCGCTGGTGTTCGGCGCGGACCTGACCGAAGGGCCGTTCACGCTGGTGGACGTGATCAGGGCGGTGGAGTTCGTGTTGCCCGCCATCGAGATCGCCGACTCGCGGATCGCCGACTGGGACATCACGATCGCCGACACGATCGCCGACAACGCCTCCAGCGGCGCGTACGTGCTGGGCGGCACGCCGATGCCGCTGTCCGGGCTCGACCTGGGCGCGGCGGCGATGACGATGACCCGCAACGGGGAGCAGGTCTCCTCCGGGTCCGGGGCCGCGTGCATGGGCAACCCGCTCAACGCCGCCCTCTGGCTGGCCGGCGCCCTGGCCGCCGGCGACCGTCCGCTGCGGGCCGGCGACGTCGTGCTGACCGGCGCGCTCGGCCCGGTGGTGCCCGTCGAGGCGGGGGACGTGTTCGAGGCGCGCATCGAGGGCCTCGGCTCGGTACGGGCGGTGTTCGGCACGTGAGCCGCGAGGCCATCCGCGTCCCCGGCAAGGCCGTGCCCCGGGGACGTTTCCCGCACGTCAAGCGCGCGGGCGACTTCCTGTACGTGTCCGGCACCAGCTCCCGCAGGCCGGACGGCACCTTCGCGGGCGCGCAGGCCGACCGGTACGGCGTCACCGACCTGGACATCCGCGCCCAGACGCGGGCGGTCATCGAGAACATCGGCGACCTGCTCAAAGCCGCCGGAGGCTCGCTCGCCGACCTCGTACAGATCACCACGTACCTGGTAAACATGAACGACTTCAAGGGCTACAACGAGGTGTACGCCGAATTCTTCGACGAGGAGGGTCCGACCAGGACCACGGTCGCGGTGCACCAGCTCCCGCATCCGCACCTGCTCATCGAGATGCAGGCCGTCGCCTACCATCCACAGGAGCGACCATGATCCCCCCGATTGACTTCACCAAGTGGATCGACGAGCACGCCCATCTGCTCAAGCCGCCGGTCGGCAACAAGGTCGTCTTCGAGGGGGCCGGTGACTTCATCGTGATGGTGGTCGGCGGGCCCAACTCCAGGACCGACTACCACGTGGACCCGTACGAGGAGCTGTTCTACCAGGTGCGCGGCAACATGCACGTCAACGTGGTGACCGCGGACGGGCCCGAGACCGTGCACGTCCGCGAGGGGCAGATGTGGTTGCTGCCGGCGCGCATGCCGCACTCGCCGCAGCGCCCCGAGGCCGGGTCCGTGGGGCTGGTCGTGGAGCGCATCCGTCCCGAGGGCGAGCTGGAGAAGTTCCAGTGGTACTGCGCGGAGTGCGGCGCCAAGGTCCACGAGGTCGAGCTCCAGGTACGCGACATCGTCAAGGACCTCCCGCCGGTCTTCGAGGCGTTCTACGCCGACGAGCGGGCCCGTACGTGTGACCGGTGCGGCGCGTTGCACCCTGGCAAGGGCTAGATGGTCATCGACGTCCACACGCACCACGTGCCCAAGGGCTGGCCCGACCTGGGCTGGCCCGGGGCGCCGCGGTTGCGGGTCGACTCCGAGCGGGAGGCGACGATCCTCGTACGGGACCGCGAGTTCCGCCGGATCCAGGACGACTGCTGGGACCCGCGGGTCCGGCTGGCGCGGATGGACGAGGACGGCGTGGACCGGCAGGTGGTCTCGCCCACACCCGTCTTCTTCGGCTACGACAGGACGCCCGCGGAGGGCGTGCGGATCTCCAGGGTCTTCAACGACCTGGCGCTGGAGATCTGCCGGGACCCGCGGCTGATCCCGTTCTGCCAGGTGCCGTTACAGGACCCCGGCCTGGCCTGCGCCGAGCTCGACCGCTGCCTGGCCGGCGGGCACCGGGGCGTGGAGATCGGCAACCACGTCGGCGACCGCGACCTCGACGACCCGGGCGTGGCGGAGTTCCTGGTGCATTGCGCGGAAAGGAACGTTCCCGTCTTCGTGCACCCCTGGGACATGGCCGGGGGCCGGCGGGTCGAGAACGCCTGGCATCGCAGGCACGACCTGGTCGGGGGCTGTGAGCGGCCGCCTTCGCACTACCTCGGCAGGTTCGGCGTCGACTCCGCCGTCTTCGACGAGCGGGCGCTGCGGCTGCTCGTCGACACCCTCGGGGAGGACCACGTCATGCTCGGTTCCGACTTCCCCTACCCGCTCGGCGAGTCACCGGCGGGCGAGCTGATCAGGAACGCCGGATTCCTGTCCGGCCCGGCGCGCACGAAGCTGCTCGGTGCCAACGCAGAGGTGTTCCTGGGCTGAAGGGGGCTCCCATGCGCGTCGCCGTGCTGGGACTGGTCGCGCTGATGGTCGCGGGCTGCGGCGGCTCGGTGCCCCTCGCCGCCGAGGACGAGCCCGTACGGGTCGGCGCGATCATCTCGCAGACCGGCGTGTACGCCACCCTCGGGGACGACATGGAGACCGCCATGCAGCTCTACCTGGACGACCACGGCGGCCTGCTCGGCGGCCGGCCGGCCAGGCTGGTCGTGGCCGACGACGCGAGCAGCCCGGAGATCGGCGCCGAGCAGGCCAGGAAGCTGATCGACGGCGGCGCCGACGTGCTCACCGGCCTGATCGCCTCGCCGGTCGCGGTCTCGGTGGTCAAGGAGGCGGCGGGCGACATCCCGGTGGTGATCGCCAACGCGGGCGCCGACCAACTTGGCGGACCCGGCGTCTTCCGCGTGTCCTACACCAACCGCGCCCACGGCTACGCGGCCGGCCGGTACGCCGCCGAGCACTACGCCGGCCAGGACGTGGCGCTCATGGCCTCCGACTACTCCGCCGGCGTCGAGACCCTGGACGGCTTCGCCGAGGGGTACGGCGCCGGACCGCTCAAGCGCATCCTGACGCCCTTCGGCGGGCAGGCCGACCTGGAGCCGTACCTGGCCCGGATCCCGCGCGGAGCGCGGCTTCTGTACGCCTTCTACGCGGGCGGCGAGGCGATCGCGTTCGTCAAGGCGTTCAAGCGGTTCGGCGACGCCAGGATCAAGCTGCTGGCCTGCCAGAACCTGGCCGACGAGGACGTCCTGCGCGCGGTCGGCCGGGACGCGGAGGGCATGGTGAGCGTCGGGCTCTGGTCGCCCGCGCTGGAGAACCCGGACAACGCCGCGTTCGTGGCCCGGTGGCGGGCGCGTACCGGGCGGAACCCGTCCGCGGTGGCGTTGCAGAGCTGGGACGCGATGCGGCTCGTCGACCGGGCGGCGGCCGCGGGCGGCGACCTGACGCGGGCGCTGGCCGGGGTGGGCGAGCTGGACGGTCCCCGGGGGCCGTTCAAGCTGGACGCGGCACACGATCCGGTACAGAACTGGTACGTCCGCCAGTACCAGAATGGTGTAAACCGGATAATTGCCACCATCCCACCCCCATAAGGAGCAACCCCGGTGCTGGACCGCGACGCCTGCCTCGCCCTCGACGCCGACGATCCGCTGCGGGCGTTCAAGAACGAGTTCGTCCTGCCCGAAGGGGTCGTCTACCTCGTGGGCAACTCGCTGGGCGCGCTGCCCCGCCGCGCCGCGGAGCGCGTACGCCGGACGGTCGAGGACGAATGGGGCAGGCAGCTCGTCGGCGGCTGGAACCAGGCCGGCTGGTACGACCAGCCCCTCACCGCGGGCGACCGGCTCGCGCCGCTGATCGGGGCCGGCCCCGGCCAGGTCGTCGTGGGCAACACCACCACGATCGCCGCCTACCAGGCGCTGGCCGCCGCCGTACGCCTGCGGCCCGGCCGCAAGGTGATCGTCTCCGACCCGCGCAACTTCCCCACCGACCACTACATCGCCCAGGGCCTGGCCCGGCTGCTCGGCGACTACGAGGTGCGCGACTACGCCGAGGGCCGGTTCGACGACGCGGCCGTCGTGCTGCTGTCCGAGGTGGACTACCGCACGGGGGCCAGGCGGCACGTGCCATCGGTGACCGCCCAGGTCCAGGAGGCGGGGGCGCTCATGGTCTGGGACGTGTGCCATAGCGTGGGGGCCATGGAGGTGGACGTGTCGCAGGCCGACTTCGCGGTCGGGTGCACGTACAAGTACCTGAACGCGGGACCGGGCGCGCCCGCCTTCCTCTACGTCAACCCGCGCCACCACGCCACCGCCGAGAACGTGTTGTCCGGCTGGCACGGCCACGCCGAGCCGTTCGCCTTCGAGACCGGCTACCGTCCGGCCGAGGGCGTCCGGCGGTTCGCGGTCAGCACGCCGCACGTGGTGTCGTTCGCGGCGCTGGAGGCGGCTCTGGAGGTGTGGGACCGGGTCCCGATGGCACAGGTACGCGCCAAGAGCGTCGCCCTGACCTCGCTCTTCGTCGATCTGGTCGGCGACGCGCTCAAGCTGGTCTCACCCGCGGAGCCGGAGTCGCGCGGCAGCCAGGTCTCCTTCCACCACCCGGACGGCTACCCGGTCATGCGGGCGCTCATCGACCGGGGCGTGCACGGCGACTTCCGCGCGCCGGACGTCCTCAGATTCGGCTTCGCGCCGCTCTACATCGGCTACGCCGACGTCCACGACGCCGCCACCACGCTGCTGGAGGTGCTCGACAAGGAGTTGTGGCGGGACGAACGGTACGCGCGGCGGCTCGCGGTCACCTGATCGGGCGAGTCCTCTCCCTCCTGAGAGCGAGCCCGTAGATCGCCGTCGTCGGCGATCCGCCACCGGGGGTCCGCTCGCCAGGATTGTCCCATCGAAAGCCGATGTGACCTGGAGAGAACCCCATGAAGCGCACCCGCCTCACCGCCGCCGCCCTGGCCCTGGCCGCCCTGACCGTCAGCGCCCCCGCGTACGCCGCGACGAGCTCGCCCGGCGCCGTCACCGCGTCCGCCGCCGCCGCCGTGCAGGTGCCGCCGATCAACGAGGCGGCGCTGCGGAAGAGCATCGCCGGGCTGCCCGCCCCCGACGCCACCGCCGCCGAGGTCAGGGTGAGCGGCCGGGCGGGCTCCTGGCGCGGCGTCTCGGGCGTGACCGACCTGCGCGGGAGGCACAAGGCCAAGGAGGGGGCCAGGTTCCGGGCCGGCAGCGTGACGAAGGTGTTCACCACGGCGGTCGTGCTCCAGCTCGTGGCGGAGGGCAAGATCTCCCTCGACCGTACGGTCCAGGACTACCTGCCGGAGCTGCTGCCCGCCGACTACCCGCCGGTCAAGCTGGCCCAGGTGCTCAACCACACCAGCGGCCTGCCCGCACCGAAGACGGAGGGCGGCTTCGAACGGGTCTACGCCGACCGCTTCACCACGATCACCCCCGAGGAGTACGTCCGCCAAGCCGTCCTCAACCCGATCGAGTTCACCCCCGGGACCAAGCAGCACTACCTCAACATCAACACCTTCGTCGAGGGCCTGCTGATCGAGAAGGTCACCGGCAGGTCGTACGAGGACGAGGTCGGCGCCCGCATCCTGCGCCCGCTGGGCATGCGCCAGAGCTACTTCCCCGGTACGTCCGTCAAGATCCGCGGCCGTCACAACCAGGGCTACCAGGTCGTCCCGAAGGGCTTCCCCGACTCCTTCGCGTACGGCGACGCGTACGTGGTGGACGTCACCGAGATGGAGGTCACCTCCACCTGGGCCTCGGGCGACCTCATCTCCACCACCGCCGACCTGGAGAAGTTCACCAAGGCGCTGTTCGACGGCAAGATCGTGCCCACCGAGCAGCTTGAGCCGATGTTCACCGTGCCGAAGGTGACCATGTACGGCGGCAACGAGCCCGCCCACTACACCTCGGGCCTGACCGAGCTGGTGCTGCCCGGCGGCATCGTCGCGTACGGCAAGACCGGCGCGCGCTACGGCAGCTCCACCGGCATCGGCGCCACCCGCGACCTGAGCCGCGTCGTGGTCTACTCGATCAACTCCACCGACGCCAAGGCTCAGGGCCAGAACGAGCGCGCCCTCGGGGTGGCCCTGGCGGCTTTCGCCAAATAGGTCCAGGTAGCATGGTCAGTGCCCAAAAGGCACTGACGATGTTCGCCCGCGTGACCGTGCGACCTGCGCACACACAGCGGGGTCGGGCGGGAGCGCGCCTTCGGCTCCGGGAGACCCCCGCCATGCTGCTGACCTTCGCGGTCACGACCCTCATCATGATCATGATTCCCGGCCCCGACGCCGCCCTGATCATGCGCAACTCCCTCGCCCACGGCCGCGTGGCCGGCCTGCTGACCATGCTCGGCGGCCTGCTCGGCCTGTCCGTGCACGCCGGCGCCGCCGCGATCGGCCTGTCGGCGCTGCTGGTCGCCTCGCCCACCGCCTTCACCGTGGTCCGCGGCCTCGGCATCTGCTACCTGCTCTGGCTCGGGGTGCACGCGCTGCTGTCCAGCCGGAACCGGGCCAGGATCGTGGAGGCCCCCGCGCCCCCGACCGGCTCGCCGCTCGTGCACGTACGCAGAGGGCTGCTGTCGAACCTGCTCAACCCCAAGGTGCTGCTGCTCTTCGTGACCTGGTTGCCGCAGTTCCTGCCCGGCCACGGTGACACCCTGGGCAGGGCGCTGCTGCTGTCGGGGATCATCGCCGTGCTCTACGCGCTCTGGTTCAGCCTCTACAACGTGATCATCGACCGGGTCAGCGCGCTGCTGCGCAGGCCGCGGATCCGGGCCAGGGTCGAGCGGGCGACCGGGGTGCTGCTGGTCGCCTTCGCGCTACGGCTGGCCGTCCAGTAGCTTGACCGCCCGCTTGGGGGCGATGGTCCGGTAGCTCTCCTCCACCCAGTCGAGCAGCACCTCGGTCTCGGGCAGCGGCGACAGGAACGGCACGGTCACCCAGCCCGCCCTGCCCAGGCCGTAACCGCTGGGGGCCGCGCCCTCGACGGTCAGCGCGTGGCCGTGCGCCTCCGACAGCAGCTTCACGCCGAACGTCGGGTCCCACTTCTCCGTCTGCTCGTCCATGCCGAGGAACACGAAGACCTTCTTGTTGACCTTGATGACCGTCTCGCCCCACGGGTGGTCCTCATGGGTCTCGGGCAGACTCAGCGCGAAGGACCGCAGCTCTTCCCGTACGGTGTGCCAGTCGTCCATGCGATGGACGGTATCGAAAAGTCCTGTCTGGCGGCACGGGCGTCCGCGTCCGAGGCTTGGCGCATGACGGTCGACGAGCTGATGGACCTGCTGGCGCGCTGCGAGGACGCCTGGGACACCCCGGACCGGACCGGCGACCCCGTGCCGCTGCTCGACCACGGGCTCCAGGTGGCCGCCGTGCTGCGCGACCGGTTTCCCGATGATCGCGAGTTGCAGGTGGCGGGGCTGGTGCACGACCTCGGGCACCTGCTGGCCCCGGGCGACGAGGCCGGGCACGCCGCCACGGGCGCGGCCGCGGTGCGGGGGCTGCTCGGCGACCGGGTGGCCGCGCTGGTCGAGCTGCACGTGCCCGCCAAGCGTTACCTGGCCGCCGCGGAGCCGGACCGCGGCCTGTCGCCGGAGTCGGCTCGGACGCTGGCATTGCAGGGCGGCCCGATGTCCGCCGCGGAGGCGGCCGCCTTCGCCGCCGCGCCGCACGGCCCGGCCGCCGTCGCCCTGCGCAGGGCCGACGACCTGGGCAAGGTGGTGGGCCTCACCCGCCCGCCCCTCGCCGAACTGACCACCTGGCGCCCGCTCATCGAAGCGGTCGCCGGGTTGTGAGAGGCCCGGTGTCGCGTCATAGGAGCGGTCGCCGGGTTTTGACAAGCCCGGCGCCGCGTCATGGGAGCGGCTGCCGGAACTCCGTGAGTTTGGTCTCGATGGTGTCCCTGATCCGGTCGCGGGCCTCCATCCGGGGGACGCCGGACATGAGCAGGCGGTCGTAGTCGGTGTCGAGGTGCCGTACCGAGGCGATCACCGCCAGCGTGATCGCGTTCTCGTCGAGGGCCCTGGCCGCCGCCGTCCTGCCCACCCGGCCGCTGCCGCGCTGGCCGGCGTGCTCGGCGATCTCGCGCGCCCGCTCGGCCGGGCAACTCGGGAACAGCCGGGCGATCTCGGCCGCCATCGCCGCCTGGAAGCCGACGTCCTGCTCGGCCCTGCGCACCGCGTCGCGCTCGCGGCGGCGTACGCGCACCTCCTCGTCGGCCAGGCAGCGCTCCTCGGCCGCGGCCAGCGCGCCCTCCTCGACCAGGATGCCCTGGCGCTGGTAGACCTTGCGCCGCCGGTTGTACCGCACGACCACCGCCGACAACCCGCTCTCCTGCTTGGCCCGGCGGCTGAGCGCCGCGTTCCCCGACGGCAGGAACACCAGGTGGTCCATGTCGGTGCAGGTCAGGCAGTGGGGGCGATCGTCCTCCATGATCAGGTACGGCCCGGTGTCGCCGCAGGACGCGCACGTCCACGGCTCCTGCGAGGCCACGGCCACCAGGTCGGGCGCCTTGCTCTGCCGCTCGGTGAGCTGTCGCACCCGGGCCTCGCTCAGGTCCGGCGACAGCCAGTGGACGCGGAACGCGTCCTGCCCGTTCCCCGAGGTGAAGCGCAGGTCGCGCCGGTCGCGCGTGCTCGCCACGTACGGCGTGTCCACCGGCCGCAGGCCCTTGGCGAGGGCCCAGTCGCGCAGCAGGACGGCCGTCGTGAGCAACCGTTCCTCGTCGACCGCGGCCAGCTCGGCCAGCGTGCCGGCCCGGCCCTGCCGCCAGGTGTCCACATGGCGGGAGTGCAACCAGCGCAAACCCGTCACGACGTCGATGAACGTCACGTAGTGGCGGTTGGTCAACGCGATCTCGGCTGTTTCTGCGACCCGGCGGGCCAGGTTGGGCTTGCTCACGCGGTCCAGTCTCCCGCGTCCCTTTGTCGTGAGATGGCGAGACCCGCAGCTTTCCTTTTGGCTATTGCGGCAAGTAACCCCTTCGGATCTGGCATCTTGGGGGAAATCGTGCGCCTGCTCTGGCCTGCCGTACTCATGCTGGCCACCTCGTGTGGTGTGGCGGAGGACGGCTCCCAGCCCGTCGTGACGGGCACGTTCGGCAGCAAGCCCGTCGTCGCCATACCTCGGGGGAAGCCGGGGCGCACGCCGCGGATCACGGTGCTCTCCGAGGGCAGCGGACGGCGTACGCTCCCGGGGGACGTCGTGCTCGCCGACGTGGACATCCGGCGATGGACGGGGAACAAGCCGTATCTCAGCACCTACGACGGCAACCAGCCCACATCTGTCGTCTTCGACGGCAGGCAGGTCTCCGAGACCTGGCGCGCCTCGCTCATCGGCCGCCCGGCCGGCAGCCGGGTCATGCTGGTCAGCCCGGCGGCCGAGGCCCTGAACCCGAACGTGCCGCTGGCCGGCGTCTCGCCGGCCGACACGCTCGTCGTGGTCTTCGACATCTTGGGCGGCTACCCGCCCGACGCCCGGCTCGTCGGGCGCACGCTGCCCGCCGTCCCGTCCGACCTGCGGCCGGACTCCGCGCCCCGGACCCTCATCGACGGTTCGGGGCGGGAGGTCACGGCGGGTTCCAAAGTGGTGATCCAGTACGTGGCCGCGTCCTGGCCGTCCCGCGCGGTGGTGGACTCGTCCTACCGGCGCGGCGGTCCCAGCGCCTTCACGCTCAAGCCGGGCTCGGTGCCGCCCGCGTGGCTGGAGGCGCTGGTCGGCCAGCGGGTCGGCAGCCGGCTGGCCGTCGGATCCCAGGGGGACAGGCCCATGCTGTACGTGATCGACGTCCTCGACACGATCACGCCCGCCTGAGCCGCCTCAGCCGCCTCAGCCGCAGTGCTCGAACGGGCTGTCGTACGCCGAGGCGCCGGCCTTGCCGCCCCACTTGACGCACGTGTTCGCGGCGGCGGCGTAGACCGGACCCGCGTAGTAGCCGTAGTTGCCCGAGTCCGTCTTCCTGGCGCTGCCTTGTACCTCCAGGTAGGCGGTGGTCGCGGTCGCCGTGCCGAGCGACTTCGCCTTCATCGTGACCACGCAGTTGTTGCCGTTGGAGTTGTTGTAGAGCAGGTAGACGGTCCCGTCGGCGCCGAGCCCGGCCGAGTCGATCACGTCGTAGCCGGAGCCGCACGCCTCCTGCGGCGTGTACGGGTTCGTCGAGCCGCCGCAGTTCTTCGAGCTCAGGGTCTGGGCCGGGTAGCCGAAGGTGACGCCGTTGAACACGGCCTTCTGGATGTTGGACGGGTAGCTGGTGCCCAGGCGCACCTCGTAGTGCAGGTGCGGGCTGATGTTGTTGCCCGGCTTGCTGGTGTTGCCGACCGTACCGATCTGCTGGCCCTGGGAGACGGACTGGCCGGCGCTGACCAGCCTGGTGTTCAGGTGGGCGTAGTAGGAGGACCAGCCGCCGCCGTGGTCGATCTTGACGAGGTTGCCGTAGCCGTTGGTCGAGCCCTGGTGCGCGGAGATCGCCACCGTGCCCGAGGCCGCGGCCACCACCGGGTCGCCGAGGTCGGCGTCGGCCGTGCTGCCCCTGTTGAAGTCGATCTCCCACGACTGGTGGGCGCTGCTGGCGCTGGAGTTGCCGGTCCACGTCTGGCCGCAGGGGAACGGCATCTGGAAGTTGGTCGCGAGGATCTGGGCCTGTGCGGACTCCGGTTCGGGGTCGGCGAAGGCGGGGGTGGTCGTACCGAGGCCGAGTAACAACGCGAGGCTCGCGACCATTGATCGGCTGAGCTTCATGGGGTGATCCTTTCCAGTGGGACCTGTGACACCAGAGTCCGCATTGGCCGCACAAGAATCATCCAGAACCGATACAAAGAGCTGTCAGATCTCCCGTAGAGGGGCTGATGCTGTCATGACGGTCACCTTTCACGTCCTCGGGCCGCTGGAGATTCGCTCCGGCGGCAAGCCCCTACGGATCTCCGGCGGCAAACCCCGCATGCTGCTGGCCACGTTGCTGCTGGAAGCCGGGCAGATGGTCGGCGCCGACCGGCTCGCCGAAGTGCTCTGGCCGGGCCGCCCGCCGCGTTCGGCCCTGGCCAACGTACGCACCTACGTCAGCTCGCTGAGGTCCCAGCTCGGGCCGGTCGGGCTGCGCGCGGCGGGGGCCGGCTACACGATCGACGTCGCGGACGGCGCGCTCGACCTGCGCCTGTTCGAGGAGCTGGCGGGCCGCGGCGACCACGCCGGCGCCCTCGCGCTCTGGCGCGGCGCACCCCTGTCCGACCTGCCCGGCAGCCCGGTCTGGGACCGCCGCATCGAACACCTCCACCGGCTGCGGCTGCGGGCCGCCGAGGCGCTGATCGAACGGCGCATCGAGGACGGCGACCACGACGGCGCGGCCGACGAGCTGCGCGGCCTGCTCGCCGAGCACCCCTACCGGGAGGACCTGTGGGGCGGGCTGCTGCTCGCCCTGCATCGCGGGGGCCGCAAGGCCGAGGCGCTGCGCACGTACGCGGCGGTACGCGACCAGCTCGTGGACGAGCTCGGCGTCGAGCCGGGGGCGGAGCTGCGGGGCGCGTACGAGCTGATCCTGGCCGACGAGGGACGGGCGGCGCCCGTCGTGCCCCGGCAACTCCCGCCCGACCTGCCGGACTTCATCGGCCGGACGGCGGCCATGGCGGCGCTGGGGGAGACGTTCTCGGTCGCGGTGATCTCCGGGCCGCCCGGCGCCGGGAAGTCGGCGCTGGCCGTGCACGCCGCCCACGCCCTGCGCGCGGCTTTCCCCGCCGGGCAGCTCCACCTGGAGCTGGGCGGCGGCAGGCCGCCGGCCGAGCTGCTGGCCGAGGCGTTACGCGGGCTCGGCGTGACCGACGCGCCGCCCACGCTCGGCGAGCGGTCGGCGCTGTTCCGCTCGCTGCTGGCCGAGCGGCCGATGCTGGTCCTCCTGGACGACGCCCGCGACGCCGCCCAGGTACGCCCGCTGCTCCCCGGCAACGACAGCGCCGTGATCGTGACCAGCAGACGGCGGATCACCGAGCTGCCCGGCGCGCTGCGCGTGCAACTCGGCGAGCTGTCACAAGAGGAGGCGCTGACGCTGCTCGGCGGCATCGCCGGGGCCGAGCGGGTGGCCCGCGAACCGGCCGACGCCCTGGCCGTCGTGGCGCTCTGCGGCGGCCTGCCGCTGGCCGTCAGGAGCGCCGGCGCGCGGCTGGCGGGACGGCCCGGCTGGTCGCTGTCGGTGCTGCGCGAACGGCTGGCGGAGGACTGGCTGGCCGAGCTGAAGGAGGTACGGGCCTGCCTCGACGCCGGCTACCGCCGGTTGCCGGCGGAGGCCGCCCGTACGCTGAGCACGCTCGGCGCCCTCGGACCGGCCGCCGGGACGCAGCCGGGCTGGGTGGTGGACGCCGCACTCGGCCGGTACGGCGCCCACGACATCACCGACCTGCTCGTGGACGTGCACCTGCTGGACCCGGTCGGCACCGACGACGTGGGCCAGCCGCGCTACCGCGTGCCCGACCTCATCGGCAGGCACGCGCGCGAACGCGGCCCCGACCGCGCCGCCCTGGCCCGCGTGCTGGCCGGCTGGACGGCGACCGCCGAGCACGCCATGGCCCGCCTGCCCACCACCGTCTTCAGCCTCACCGCGGCAGGGGCGGACAGGTGGCGCCTGCCCGCCCGTACGCTCGACCGGCTCACCTGCGACCCGATCACCTGGTTCGAGTCCGAGCACGAGGCGTTGTCCGGGGCGGTGGACCTGGCCGCCGAGCTGGGCCTGGCCGAGTCGGCCTGGGGGCTGGCCGCCGCCATGGTGCCCTACCTGGACCTGCACTGCCATCTCGGCACCTGGCGCCGTACGCACACCGCGGCCCTGGCCGCCGCCCGGGCCGCGGGCGACCGGTACGGCGAGGCCGCCATGCTCAGGGGCCTGGCCCAGGTCAGCCTGTACCAGGACCGGTACGAGGAGTCCGCCGAGGGCTTCACCCGTTCCCGCCAGATATTTCACGAAATGGGAGACATCAGGGCTGAGGCGACCTCCGTCTGCGGACTCGGGGCCGTCAGCCAGTTCCGCGGCCGGCACGCCCAGTCGCTCGGCTACATCCGCCAGGCGCTGGCCATGTTCGTGGCCGCGGGGGACAGGCACGGCGAGGCCTTCGCCCGCCAGGCCATCGGCCGCGTGTGCCTGAAGTCGGGCGACCTGGTCCAGGCGTCGGAGTCGCTCGCGGAGGCCATGCGGCTGGCCCAGGAGCTCGGGGACGCCCACCGGGAAGGCTGCGTGTGCCTCCAGATGGGCAACCTGCACCAGGCGATGTCGTTCCACCGGCATGCCCTGGAGATCTTCGAGTCGCTGGGCGACCGCCACTGCGGGGCGTACGCGCTGCAGGGCATCGCGGGGCTGCAGGCGGCGCGCGGCGACCTGACCCGCGCCTCCACCGGCCTCGAACGCTCGCTGGAGATCTTCCAGGAGCTCGGCGACCGCAGCGGCGAGGCGTCGACCATCCAGCTGCTCGGCGAACTGCACCGCTCGGCCGGACGTACCGGCCTGGCCCTCGACTACCTCAGGCACGCCAGCGCCCTGCGCCGCAGCCTGCCGGTCTGACCGGCGCTACGGACCGGACACCAGGCGGCGGACCAGCCGCCGCAACCGCGACTGCTGCAACGGCACGCCCTGGAGCGCGTCGAGCGCCTCGGCGGCGCTCGGCCGCTTGGCGGGGGAGTGGTCGAGCATCCGGCGCACCACGTCGGGCACGTCGGGACCGTGGACGTCGGAGCTGGTCGGGAGCTCCCCGGTGAGCAACTGGTAGGCGATGGCGCCCGCGGCGTAGACGTCGGACGCGGTGGTCATCCGGTCGGGACGCTCCTGGCACTCGGGCGCCACGTAATGGGCGTCGAGCACGTTGCCCAGCTCGTGGGCGACCGTGTAGTTGCGCGGCCCCGGCTTGGCGTAGTCGAACCCGGTCAGCACCGCGTGCCCGTCGTCGGTGACCAGCACGCACCCGGGCGTGAGCGCCCGGTGGACGACGCCGTTGGCGTGCGCGTGCGCGAGCCCGCGCAGCAGGTCCTGGATCACGCCCAGCCTGGCGCCCTTGCCCAGCGACAGGTGCAGCGCCTCGCCGTGGACGTCGTCGAGCACCAGCACGAACCGGCTCTCGTCGTCGATGGCGAAGAAGTCCCGAGAACGCACGACGCACGGGTGGGGCGGGATGCGGGCCAGCGACTGGTAGGCGTTGGCGATGCGCTGGCGCTCGGCCGCCCGCGCCTCGTGGTCGGCCAGCGGATCGGCCTGGTAGACCCGCAGCAGCACGGTCTCGCTGCCCGGCAGCGTGGCGTTGAACGCGCGGTATTCGGTGACCTTGGCGTCGCCGCCGAGCTGCTCCTCGACCTCCCAGTTGCCGAACCTGGGCGGCGCGGTGCTGCGGCGCACGGTCTGGTTGAGCGCGTCGAGCACCGCCGTCAGATAAGGCCGTACGTCGGGGCTGCACCCCCGCCTGACCCGCGAGACGTCGCCCAGCGTGGCCACCAGACCGGGCAGGTCGGTGACGTTGGGCGCGTCACGGCCGGCCGGGTCGACCAGCTCGGCGTCGGGCGAGGTGAGCACGACCAGGCTGTCGACGTAGACACGTTCGAGCTGGGTGGCCCTGGACACCAGCAGGCCCTTCAGCGCCTTGGCCGTGCCCCGCAGCTTGGTCACCGGCGAGCCGAACGCCTCCCTGCGCGGCGGGTACCAGCGGGTGCCGGACACCTCGATGCGCCCGCGGCTGCCCTTGACGTCGACGACCGCGAGTGAGTGGCCGGTCAGCACGAGCAGGTCGACCTCGAACACGTCGTCGCCGCGTGGGACCTCGACGTTGTGCAGCAGCAGCCAGTCGGCGGGGGCGTGGTCGCGCAAGTAGGAGATCACGCGCCGTTCGGCGTCGTTGACCGGCCGTCCTCCGCCGACGATCTGTGCCATGGCGCCCATCCTCCCACGGTTCTCTGTTGACAGCATGTTGTCGAAATGACAATATGTTGTCATGAAGGGAATCATTCACCACGCCGTTTACGACACCTTCGCCGACTGGGAGACCGGGCACGCGACCGCCCACCTGCGCAGCGGGCGCTTCCAGCGCGAGCCGGGGGCTTTCGAGATCGTCAACGTCGGCATGACCGCCGAGCCCGTCGTCAGCATGGGCGGCCTGCGGGTCACGCCCGACCTCGCGCTCGACCGGCTCACGCCCGAGGGCAGCTCGCTGCTCATCCTGCCGGGCGCCGACCTCTGGGACGCGGGTGACGAGCTGGCGCCGTTCGCCCGCAAGGCGCGCGAGTTCCTGGAGGCGGGCGTCCCGGTGGCCGCCATCTGCGGCGCCACCGCCGGCCTCGCCCGCGAGGGCCTGCTCGACGTACGCGACCACACCAGCGCGGTGCTCCCGTACCTGGAGGCGCAGCAGGGATACGCCGGCGCCGAGCACTACCGGGACCGGGACGCCGTGCTCGACGGCGACCTCGTCACCGCCGGCCCCACCGAGCCCGTCGCCTTCGCCAGGGAGATCTTCCGCCGCCTCGACATCTACCGGCCCGAGGTGCTCGACGCGTGGTACCGCCTGTTCGGCAAGAGCGACGCCTCGGCGTTCGAGGTGCTGATGGCGGCATGAGCACCGACGGCGACGGAAGCCTTGAGGGTGGCGCGAACTTTGGAGGCGGCGGCTCGGGCGCTGGGGCCGGCGCGAGCCCTGGGGGCGGCGGCGACGCGGCCGAGTTGCTGTCCGGCCTGGCGCTGGCGTCGTTCCGGCTCAACGGCCAGTTCCTGCACGTGGCTGAGGAGCTGGCCAAGCCGGCGGGGATGACGGCGGCCTGGTGGCAGGTGCTGGGCGCCGTCCTGGGCGAGCCGCTGCCGGTGGCGGGGATCGCGCGGGTGATGGGCATGACCCGGCAGGGGGTCCAGCGCATCGCGGACCTGCTGGTGGAACGTGGGCTGGCCGAATACCACCCCAACCCCGCCCACCGCCGCGCCAAACTGCTCCAGCCGACGGACGCGGGCCGCGAGGCGATCAGCAAGATCGTCCCCGGCCACCGCGCCTTCGCCGACCGCCTGGTGGCAGAACTCGGCCCCGAAACCGCCCGCACCACCCTGGCAGCCCTGACCCACCTGACCAGCACGCTGACCACCCTGACGAACACCTGACCCCGAGGCGCCCCACCCGAGGTCCGCGCCCAGAAGCCACGTTCCAAAGACGGCATCCCGCAGGCAAGAGGCCAGGAGAGCAGACCCGCCCTCCGCCCTTGCCCTCCCCCTCCTCAGCCCCAGCCCCCCACCCCGAGGCACGCCCCGCCTCCTGGGCCGCCCTTCAACTCCGAGGGGGACTCCCCTGCGAGGAGCCATCTGTCTTTCGGGGGGTGGGAAGCGGGGGAGCTGAGAAATGGGGGGCATTTCCGTTCCGCGACCTATTCGGGGATCAGCGGAGTTTTGTGCGCGGTTTGAACACCGACAACCCCGTCGCGCAAATCAGCATGACGATCTGCGCCCCAGCACCGCCACCTGCCCATACAGGCGACCGCCACCAGCTTGACCGCCGTCCAGTAATAGCGGAACACCCCCAATGGCCATAGGCCCTGTGGGCCGGCGCCTGATCCTTTGTGACACCGGCCGCCACATTCAGCGCGACCAGCCCCACACCTCGCCCAGCAGCGCCACCGAGACGATGACGTGGATAACCACGACGCTCTCGCGGATAGTCGGCCGCATCGCACTCACCCGATCTCCGGATTCGCCGAACTCGGCCCACCATCGCCGCCGCATTGTTCATCCCGGACATCGGCCCCGGGATGGCACTCCAGGTACGCCGTTCGCCGTAGGTCCTTTCTCAAGTTTCGGGTGATCGTTGCCTGAACCGCAGGGCACGAACGCCCCAACCTGCTCGCCTGAAGACCAAAAGAATCCCGTTCGCCGGGCAGCGGGCCAAGGATGTATGCCTGCTGCCGTCGATGGACACGACAACCGAGTCCCAAGAAATCGAGGCGTCCCCTTGACCTTGGTTAGGGCATTCTGAGTTGCGGTTTTCGCTGCCTGCCGCGATGGTTATTGGCGGCACCTCACAGCCCTGCACAAACGACCATGGCGCACAAATTAAGCGCCGATCCATGGAGGAAAGCAAACATGATCCGTCGCATTCTGGCCGGTGCAGCAATCGCGGTCACCGCTCTCGGCTTCTCCGCCACCGCCGCGTCCGCCGACGTCGGCCCCAACCCGTACAACAACGGGCAGAGCATTCTGAGCCAGCTGAGCATCCTCGACGACCTGACGGCGCTGAACGACGTCCTCAACGACTCGGTCAAGTACATCGACATCCTCACGCTGCTGCACCTGAACGACATCGAGGCCAACGTCCTCAACAACCAGGACGACTACGGCGACAACAACTGAGCCTCCTCGCGTGGCGTAGGCAGGAAGACGATCGGCGACCCGCGGACAATTCCGTGGAGCCGCCCGGCCAAGGTCGCCTTCCTGATGCCTTGAGGTGGACCGATCGTACGGGCCGTGGCAGTTCGCGAGGCCACGGCACGGGCTCGGTGCGCACCGAGCTCTGAACGCCCCGCGGTCCAGGTCGATCACTGCAGGACGACCCGGGCCGCGGGGCTCACCCGTACGCGGACTTGGCGAAAGCGTCGGAACGCCCCGCGCTGGGACGTACGACACCCAGGAAATGCGGCCGCTCCAACGAGTCGAGCCGTACGGATTCGCCCGAGAAGGGCGCGTGCACGATCTGCGTGGCATCCACCGCGAGCGCCACGTGCTCGGGGCCCGGACTGCCGGCGTCATTGTCGTAGAACACCAGGTCCCCGGCCTGAATCTCCTCCCGCGGTATCCGGATCCCGGCCCGCCACTGCTCGTACGTCGTGGTCCCGATCGCCACCCCGGCCCGCGCCCACGCGTACTCGGCGAGACCTGAACAGTCGAATCCCCAGGTCTTGGCCCCTTTTCCGATCCCGAACCCGGGACCGTCCGGCCCGCCGCCGCCCCACGAGTACGGGACGCCGATCATCTCTATCGCCGCCCGGAGCGCGATCGAGCCCGCCATCGACCGTACGGCCATGGTCTCCGCGCGGCACGCATGCGGCGGACATCCGGCCGCGGAGTGCGCGGGAATCGAATGGAAAACGCACACAATCGTGTGCGCCAATGCTATTGGCAGTAGTCGCAGTCGTCCGTTCATGGCATATTCGGCGCTCCCGTGACCCGGGGCCGCGCCGCCATACGGCACGGCGTTATTCGGTGAGTTCTCCCGATTACTTGCTCCGGCAGTATGGGGATAAAACACCGCGCCAAGCCTGACAAGTCCGAATATTTCGAGGCATGTCGGGGTGATTTTCTGTCGAACCACGGGCCAAGGAATAAGTGCGGGTACTTGACTTTGCCTTAGCATATTCCCCTTGCGGGCCCCGGCGGTCCACGACATTGTTATTCGCGAAAATCTCGCCACTCGGGAGGCGGGTAATTATGATGACGCGCACCGCTGCGCCGATTCCGATGAAGGAGAAGTAAAATGATGCGTCGCATTCTCACCGGTGCAGCCATCGCCGGCGCGCTGATCGGGTTCTCGGCCACGAGCGCCTCCGCCGACGTCGGCCCCAACGCCTACAACAGCGGCAAGAACATCCTGAGCCAGCTGTCCATCCTCGACGACCTGACGCTCGCCAACGACGTCCTGAACGACTCCGTCAAGTACGTCGACGTCCTCACCGCCCTGCACCTGCAGGACATCGAGCTCAACCTCCTGGACGCGCAGAGCCACTACGGGGACAACAACTGAGAGTTCCTGATCGGCGGCGGCCCGCCCGCGCGCCCGTCACGCTGACCTGAAGGCTTTCCGGCAGCCACGACCCCTCGTGGCGGCACCTGGCCGGGAACGCCCGCAGGCTCGCCCGTGACTGGATGCGCACGCCGGGGCCCGCTGCGAGGACGGTCCAGGCCGGCCCAGCCCTGCGTGCTGGGCCGGCCTCGGTCGTCTCGGAGGCCGCCCGTCGCACTTCATCTTTTCGTCTAATTCGGTCATAATTCCGGCGAATATTACATAGCGAAACATACGGCGTGTAACCTGGTTTCGGGTTAATCGTCGGTGCGGCGAAAGGAGCCGCGACCTCCTCAGGACGGCCAGTACGGCCGGGAGGAACCCCGACGGTCATCCCGCAGGCAGCCCCCTGTCCATAGCTGTTGGGGGGTGCGCACGTCGTGAACGATCTCGAAGAGCGGCTGCTCTATCAGGACGGGCAGCTCAGCGTCACGCTGCGGGTCGCGCCCGGAGCCCCGGCCGTCGCCCTGACCGGAGAGGTCGACGCCACCAACAGCCCCGCGCTCGCCAGCACACTGTCGGACTCACGCGGGGGCAACACCTACATCTGGGTCGACACCGGAGGACTGACCTTCATCGACCTGTCCGGCCTGCGGGTGCTGGTCATGCCCGCGCTGCCCCCGGACGAGCGGTGGATCCGCCTGCACAACCTCACACCCCACCTGCGGCGGCTGCTGCGCATGATGGGCTGGTTCTACACCCCTCGCCCGTACGACGTGCCGCTTTAGAGGACGGTCGCCGCCGACGTGCCGAGCCCGCGGGGGCCGGCCAGGCGGAAGACCGGCGGCCGGTGGTGCCGGAGCAGGGAGGGCTCGTCGTAGCGGGAGCAGGCCCGGTGCCAGTTGAGCACGCCGGACAGCCAGTGGCGCAATTCGGCCAGGTACGCGTCGAGCACGCCCCTCGCCGCGCAGTCGAGCCCGAGGTCGTCGCACAGAACCGGCAGCTCGTGCTCGGCGATGTGCTGGAACTGCTTCATCCGCGAGGTCAGCAGGTCGTTGGCGATGACCAGCGCGGCCGGGTAGTCGCAGTCGAAGAAGTTCTGGACCACCAGGACGCAGTTGTGCACCTCGCCCTCGAACTCGATCTCCTTCTGGTACGAGAAGATGTCGTTGATCAGCGTCCCGCAGTCCATGACCGCGTTCTCCAGCGCCCGCATCGGCCCACTCTCGGACAGCGCCTCGGGCAGCGTGCGCGCGTGCCGCAGCCGGCACAGGCTCATCGTCAGCTCCGAGCCGAAGGTGAGCCGGCGCATCTCCATGTAGTCCACCGGATCGGGGACCCGCCCGACCACGTTGTCGCCCAGCTCCCACAACCAGCTCTCGCACATCGTCTCGACCGCCCGCCGCAGCATGGCGCGCCCCGCGGCCGGCATCGGCCCCGCCGTACGCACCCACAGGTCGGCCAGGCCGCGTTCGAGCGCGCTCACGGGCGGCGGCGCGGGCGTGCCGTCCAGCGGCATGAACGCCGAGAGCCTGGACACCGTGACCTTGGCCGCCGCGAGGTTGCCCGACCGGTCGAAGACGGCCGGGAAGTAGTCGTCCCCGTACGTCCCCCAGCACAACCAGTACGAGGCCAGGTCCAGTTCCTCGGCGGTGGCGTCGGGATGCAGGCCCGCGGCGCACAACGGCAGGTCGTAGTCGACCAGTTTGTCCGCGTCCCACACCGCCGAGCCGGCGACGCCGGGCTGCGCCTCCAGCAGGCCCATGGCCGCGCTCCAGGCCACCGCGTTGCGCCGGGCCCCGTCGAGATGGGAGGAGAGACGCAGCTCGAAGGGCATGTACAGCTCGGGGATCCGCGAGGGCCCGACCCGCTGCCGCCTGACCGAGGTGAAGTTGCGCAGCCGCTTGGCCCCCGTCAGGGCGATCAGGGACTTCGTGCCGAGCGGCTTGGCCGCCGCCGCGCCCTCGTTCATGTAGCGGCTCGACCGCATGTGCCACTCGTGCCCGCCGGACTGCCAGTCCTGCAACCCCTTGACGTAGGCCAGCACGCCCATCGCCGACGCCGGGTCGATGGCGTGCTCGACGAAGAGCGGGCCCAGCTCGGCCAGCGCGGTGTGCTCGAACTGCTGCATGCGCGAGGTGAGCAGGTCGTTGACGGCGTCGGCGGCCTCCTGCGTCGAGCACCCGAGGAACGTCTCCAGCACCAGCACGCCGTTGCTCAGCTCGCCCTCGTCCCGGACCTCCCGCTCGTAGGAGAACAGGTCGTTACGCAGGTGCACCGCGTCGGAGAAGCTGTCCTTCAGCACCCGCAGCGGCCTGGTGCCGGCCAGCCGCGCGGGGATCTCGGCCCGTACCGCGTGCTCGACCAGCCCCGCCGACCAGGGAGCGCCGCCGACCTTGCGGCGCATCTCGATGTACTCGACCGGGTTGGCGATCCGGCCCTCGTTGATGTTGGACAACTCCCAGATCGACTCGTTGAGCAGGTGGCGGGTGCTCTCGGCGAACCGCCGCCGCCAGTCGGCCGACATGCCCGGCACCGTACGCCGCCACAGGTCGGCCAGGCCCGCCTCGACCGGGTTGGCCGGCTCGGGCATGGACAGGTCACCGCCCATCGGCATGAACCGGGGGAGCCGGTCTAGATGCCGTTTGCCGCCCTCGATGTCGCCGGAGCGCTTGAAGACCTCGAGGAAGTGGTCGTCGAAGAAGAACACCCAGACGTACCAGTCGGTGATCAGGCACAGCTCGGCGGCGTCGCAGTCGGGATGGGTGTAGGCGCACATCAGCGGGTAGTCGTGCCCGTCGAGGTCGGCCTCCTCCCAGACGCCCGAGCCCTCCAGCATGCCCATGTCACGCGCCCACAGCGTGGCATGCGTACGGGCCTCCTCCCGGTGCGGGTTGAGCCGCGCCGGGTACGGCAGGTAGAAGTCGGGCAGCTCGAACGGCTTGGCCATCAACCCGAGACCTCCACGTCCTCCAGCACCCCGAGCGCGTCGGGCACCAGGACCGCGCACGAGTAGTAGGCACTGACCAGGTACGACATGACCGCCTTCCGATCGATGCCGGTGAGCTTCACGCTGAGCCCCGGCTCACGCTCGTCGGGGACGCCGGTCTGGAACAGCCCGACGACGCCCTGGTCCTTCTCGCCGGTCCGCATGCACAGGATGGACGTGGTGCCCGCCCGGCTGATGGGGATCTTGTCGCACGGCAGGATGGGCACCCCCCGCCACGACTGCACCGGCACACCCTCGACCTCGGCGATGTCGGGATAGACGCCCCTCGCGCTGCACTCCCGCCCGAAGGCCGCGATGGCCCGCGGGTGGGCCAGGAAGAACCGGGACTTCTTCCTGCGGCTGACCAGGTCGTCCAGGTCGTCGGGGGTGGGCGGCCCGGTCAGCGTACGGATGCGCTGCGACGGGTCGACGTTGTGCAGCAGGCCGAAGTCGCGGTTGTTGACCAGCTCGCGCTCCTGCGACTCGCGCACCGCCTCGACGGTGAGCCTGAGCTGCTGCTCGGTCTGGTCCATCGGGTCGCTGAACAGGTCCGCGACCCGGGTGTGCACGCGCAGCACGGTCTGCGACACGTTCAGCTCGTACTCGCGCGGACCCGGGTCGTAGTCCACGAACGTGCCCGGCAGCGTGGGCTCGCCCCGGTGGCCGGCCGCCATGCCGATGGCCGCCTCGCCGTGCTTGGTCTGCGGGGCGGCCCGCCGGGCGCGATGGCGTTCGAGCATGTCGAGCAGGGCGGGGGAATCGCCGGCCAGCGCGCGCAACTCCTCCCACGGCAGGGCCAGCACCGTGCACCTGGTGCCGGCCTCCAGCGTGTGGCTCCACACGGCCCGCTCGTCCGGCGGCTCGGTGCCCGCGTGGTCGCCCTCGCCGAGGGTGCCGAGCACGAGGCGGTCGCCGTACGAGCCGTGCTGGAACCTGGTGACCCGGCCGTCCGCGATCAGGATGATCTCGTCGGCCGGCCGTCCGGCCCGTGCGATCGTGTCGCCGGGGGCGTACTCCCGCTGCTCGAACAGCCCCGCCAGGGCGTCGAGCAGGCGGTCGTCCTCGAGCCCGTGGAGCGGAGGCAGCTCGGTCAGGCTCGGCGGCGCCACCCGCACCCGGGCGCCGGCACGCGAGAAGCCCACCTTGCCGCCGCCGACCATGTAGGTGAGCCGCCGGTTCACCCGGTAGGTGCCGGCGGTGTCCACCCACGGGAGCATCCGCAGCAGCCAGCGGGAGGAGATCTCCCGCATCTGCGGAGGCGTCTTGGTCGTCGTGGCGAGCTTCCGCGCCGCGGCGGTATCCAGGCTCAGCCGCTGATCCGACTCCGTCAACTCAAACACCACCAATTCTTGGACCGGACGGACGATTCGGCTGTTAGCCGTTCCTGCCGAGCTCGACGTCCTCCAGGACGCCGAGCGCGTCGGGCACCAGGACGGCGGCCGAGTAGTAGGCGCTCACCAGGTACGAGATGATCGCCTTCTCGTTGATGTTCATGAAGCGCACCGAGAGGCTGGGCTGGTACTCGTCGGGGATGCCCGTCTGGTGCAGGCCGACGACACCCTGATTCTCCTGGCCCGTACGCATGAGCAGGAACGACGTGGTGCGCTTGCCCGTGACCGGGATCTTGCTGCACGGGAAGATCGGCACGCCCCGCCAGGCCGGGATACGGTGTCCGTTGACCTCGCTGGCCTGCGGGTAGAGGCCGCGCTTGCTGCACTCCCTGCCGAACGCGGCGATGGCCTGCGGGTGCGCGAGGAAGAAGGACGGCTCCTTCCACACGACGGCCAGCAGGTCGTCGAGGTCGTCGGGCGTCGGAGGACCGGAACGGGTGCGGATGCGCTGGCTGAAGTCGGCGTTGTGCAGCAGGCCGAACTCCCTGTTGTTGACCAGCTCGTGCTCCTGGCGCTCGCGCAGGGCCTCGATCGTGAGGCGGAGCTGCTGGTCGAGCTGGCTCATCGGCTGGTTGTACAGGTCGGAGACCCGGCTGTGCACGCGCAGGACCGTCTGGGCGACGCTCAGCTCGTACTCGCGGGGGGACTGCTCGTAGTCGACGAACGTGCCGGGCAGCGCCACCTCGCCGGAGTGGCCGGAGGACATGTCGATCGCGGCCTCGCCGTAGGCGTTCTGGGCGTGGTCGCCGGAGGCACGCCAGTTCTGGAGGTGCTCGCGCAGGGCGGGCGACTGCTCGGCGATCTGCTCGAAGGTCTGCCTGGACAGGGTGAGCACGGTGGTGTGCGTCTTCGCGGTGGCGGTGAACTCGTACGTGCCGCCGCCGACCAGCGCCTGCTCGCCGAGGTGGTCGCCGTCGGCCAGGACACCCAGGTTCTGCTCGTCGCCGTAGGCGCCCTGTCCGACCTTGCCAACCCGGCCATGGGCGATCAGTACGAGCTGGTCGGCCGGGTCGTCCTCCCTGACGATGGCCTCACCCGGCTCGATCTCGCGCTGCTGGAAACGGTCGGCCAGCGCTTCGAGCACCTCCATGTCGTCGAACCCGCGCAGCATGGGCAGCTCGGTCAGCTCGGCCGGGATCACCCGCACGTCGGAGCCCGTCGTGGAGAACGTGATACGCCCGTCGCCGAGCGTGTACGTCAGGCGCCTGTTGACCCGGAACACGCCACCGGAGCACTGCACCCACGGCAGCAGCCGCAGCAGCCACCGAGAGGTGATCTCCTGCATCTGCGGCGGCGTCTTGGTCGTGGTCGCGAGCTGTTTGGCGGCCTCTGTACTGAGGCTGAGCTGCCCGTTGCCGTTCGTGGGCACGCTGGAGTCGGTCGTTTCTGTCATGGTGCACCGCCAATCTCGATGTGGGGTCTAGCCAGGGTTGCGAGAGGAGCGAAGTTCGAGAGGGAGGGAGAACGTGAGCGTCTCCTCGGCCACGGTCACGGACTCGACGTCGGTGTAGCCGTGGCCGGTGAGCCAGTCGAGCAGGTCGTCGACCAGCACTTCCGGCACGGACGCGCCGGAGCTGACCCCGACCGTCTCCACGCCGCCGAGCCATCGCGGATCGGCGTCGGCGGCGCGGTCGACGAGGTGGGCGGCGCGGGCGCCGGCGTGCAGGGCGACCTCGACCAGCCGCTGGGAGTTGGAGGAGTTGGAGGAGCCGACGACGATGACCAGGTCGCACTGAGGGGCGATCCGGGTGATCGCCTCCTGGCGGTTCTGGCTGGCGTAGCAGATGTCGTCGCTCGGCGGGTCGGCCAGCTGGGGGAAACGTTCGCGCAGCTCGGCGACGGCGCCCATGGTCTCGTCGACCGAGAGCGTGGTCTGCGACAGCCAGCTCATGCGCGCCGCGCCGCCCGCGGCGACCTCGTGGGGCCGGGCCGGGTCGACGACGTGGATGCGGTCGGGCGCCTCGCCGACCGTGCCCTCGACCTCCTCGTGCTCGGCGTGGCCGATGAGCACGATCTCGTAGCCGGCCCCGGCCAGCCGCGCGGCCTCTTTGTGCACCTTCGTGACCAGGGGGCAGGTGGCGTCGATCGTACGCAGGCCGCGGCGGCCGGCCTCGTGCCGGACCGCGGGCGAGACGCCGTGGGCGGAGAAGATCACCAGCGCGCCGTCCGGAACCTCGTCGAGCTCGTCGACGAAGACGGCGCCGCGCCTGGTCAGATCGGCCACCACGAACGTGTTGTGCACGATCTGCTTGCGGACGTAGATCGGTGGACCGAAGCGCCTGAGCGCCTCCTCCACGCTGAGGATGGCCCGTTCGACCCCCGCGCAGTAACCGCGCGGGGCCGCGAGCAGTACGCGTCCCATCGGAATGCCCCCTACTTGGTACGGTGCGCGAGCTGGTCGGCCAGGACGGACAACGCGCTGCCGGCCTCGGGCCCGATCGGCGCCAGGGCCAGGGCGGCTCTGGCCTCGCCCACACGTTCGTCGATCATCGACTCGACCTGGTCGAGCGCGCCCGTGTCGATGAGGATGGCGCGCAGCCCGGCGGCCTGCTCCTCGGTCAGGCGCGGATTGCCGTGCCAGGCGCGCAGGTGGTCGAGCTGCGCGGGCGAGGCGTGCGCCACGGCGTGGGCGATCAGCACGGTGTGCTTGCCCTCGCGCAGGTCGTCGAGCGCCGACTTGCCGGTCTCGGCCGCGGAGCCGAACGTGCCGAGCACGTCGTCGCGGAGCTGGAACGCCTCGCCGAGGGGCACGCCGAACCGGGAGAAGGCGTCGAGCAGGTCCGGCTGGGCGCCGGCCAGGGCGCCGCCGATCTGCAGGGGCCGCTCGACGGTGTACTTGGCCGTCTTGTAGCGGATCACCGTGAGCGCCTCCGTCACGCTCGCGCCGGCGCGCAGCTGGGCGAGGATGTCGAGGTACTGGCCGCTGATGACCTCGGTGCGCATGGCGTCGAAGATGTGGTGCGCGGCCCGCAGGCGTACGGGCTCGACGCCGCACGACGACAGCAGGGTGTCGGACCAGGCCAGGCTGAGCGTGCCGAGCAGGATGCCGCCGGCGTGCCCGAAGGACTCCGCGGCCGGGCCGGCGTGGAGGTCGGCCAGGTTCCGGTGGATGGTCGCCCGTCCGCGGCGCAGCTCGCTGCCGTCCATGATGTCGTCGTGGATGAGCAGCCCGGCGTGGCACAACTCCAGGGCCGCCGCGGCGCTCACGATCTCGTCGCAGTCGTCGCCGCCCGCGCCCCGCCAGCCCCAGTAGCACAGGAGCGGGCGGATGCGCTTGCCGCCGCCGAGGATGAACTCGGTCAGCAACCGGTAGGCCGCCTGAACGTCGGGGTCGGAGACGGGGGCCCGCCAGGTCTCCAGGAAATCGGCCAGGCGTTGCTCGACCCGTTTGCCGAGGTAGTGCTGTGTGAAGCTCACCGGCATCCGCGCGGCTCCTTCTGGTCGGGACGCACTACCAATAGTTACTACTTGAATACAGAGCGTGTAAAGTGTCTTGGGCCTTTCAACTGTTCTTTTGACTCGTCGCAACACCGCCGGGTGGAAGTCTTGACGGCCCCGTTGCCCGTGGCCTCGCGCACCGTTCGAAAGGAGCTGGACAGGTGGCCGCTGTAGATCTCGGACTGCCGGTGCGACATCGGGCGCGGAGGGCGTCCAGGCAGGTCATGGTGGGGTCGGTGCCGGTGGGCGGTGACGCGCCCGTCTCGGTGCAGTCGATGACGACCACGGTGACGGCCGACGCCGACGCGACGTTGCGGCAGATCGCCGAGCTGACGGCGGCGGGCTGCCAGATCGTACGCGTGGCCGTGCCGACCCAGGACGACGCCGACGCGCTGCCGGCCATCGCGCGCAAGGCGCGGATCCCGGTCGTCGCCGACGTCCACTTCCAGCCGCGTCACGTCCTCGCCGCCATCGAGGCGGGCTGCGCGGCGGTCCGGGTCAATCCGGGGGACATCAAGAAGTTCGACGACAAGGTGGGCGAGATCGCGCGGGCCGCGTCCGACGCGGGGGTGCCCATCCGGATCGAAGTCGACGCCGGCTCGCTCGACCCCCGGCTGCTGCGCAAGCACGGCAAGGCCACGCCGGCGGCGCTGGTGGAGTCGGCGCTGTGGGAGTGCTCGCTGTTCGAGGAGCACGGCTTCCGCGACATCAAGATCTCCGTCAGGCACCACGACCCGCAGGTGATGACGGCGGCCTACCGGATGCTGGCCCGGAGCTGCGAATACCCGCTGCACCTCGGTGTCACCGAGGCGGGGCCGCTCATGCAGGGCGCGATCAGGTCGGCGGTCGCGTTCGGGATCCTGCTCGACGAGGGCATCGGCGACACGATCCGGGTCTCGTTGTCCGCGCCTCCGGTCGAGGAGGTCAAGGTCGGGATCGGGATCCTGGAGTCGCTGGGGCTTCGGCGCCGCCTGGTCGACGGGCCGGGGAGGGCCCGGACGCATAGGGCCGGATGATGTCCCTGACGGAGGAGTGGGACATCATCCGGCCGCGCGGCCCAGGTTGAGGAGGGGGTTTCTCCGCCTGGACGTTCTAGGGCGTCAGGCCCGCTGCCAGAGAGCCGGCACGTTCGGCGGCTCCCAGCCCGGCTGCGCGGTGTGCCCCTGGAGGCAGCGGTACGTCTGGCCGCCGTACGTCACCGTGGCGCCGGCCGCGTACGTCGTGTCCGCGGCCCACGTGCCGCCCGGGACGGTGGTGGTGACGGTCGGGGTGCTGGTCGGGCCGGGGCCGCCGCCCTGGGTGGCGAGCGTCAGGCCGTAGGTGGACAGGATCTCGTTGACCGGCTGGAAGTACGTCGTGCCGCCCGAGCTGCAGTTGCCCGAGCCGCCCGAGGTCACGCCCTGGGCCTGGTCACCGGAGATGAACGAGCCGCCGGAGTCGCCGGGCTCGGCGCAGACGTTCGTCCGCGTCACGCCGGAGACGGTGCCCTCCTGGTAGGTGACGCTGGTGTTGAGCTGCTGGACCGAGCCGCAGTGGTAGCCGGTGGTCGATCCGGCGCGGCAGACGGCCGAACCCACCTGGGCCACGGTCGAGCCGCGGACGGGCAGGACGCCGGCGCTGTAGCCGTACACGACGCCGGTCGGGGTCCACTGGCCATTGACCTCGACCCAGGAGTAGTCGTTGCCGGGGAAGGACGAGCCGCGGAAGGTGCCCATGGCGACCCGGTTGGAGCCGGACGTGCTGGAACCGGCGTTGCCGCAGTGGCCGGCGCTGACGAAGCCGCCCTGCGAGCCGGCCTTGGTCACCGAGAAGCCGACCGAGCAGCGCGTGCCGGAGCCGATGTAGTAGGCGTCGCCGCCGCGTACGTCGTAGAACAAGGTGGGCTTCTCGGCCGAGCGTACGACCTGGACGGCGGAGGTGTCGGCGCCGCTGGCCTTCACCCAGGCGGCGGCCTTGGCGGGGCTGGAGCTGAGGACGACGACGGTGTTGTTGACGACGTCCACGTACCAGACGGGCGCGGTCTTCGGGGCCTTGGTCGAGGCCGCGTCGAGCGTGGCCTTGACCTGGTCGAGGCTGCCCAGCGAGCGGGCGACCACGCGGGCCTGGACACCTGTCCTGGCGATGGCGGCCACCTGCGAGCTGTCGGTGGTGGCGGTCACCGGGGTGGAGGTGGGACCGGTCACCCAGGAACCGGCGTAGGAGGCGCCTAACTGGGCGCGCAGGGCGGGTTCGAGGTTGGCCGCCGCGGCCTCGTTGACGAGGCGGGCCTCGGCCTGCTGACCGGAGATGCCGAGGTCCCGGCTCATGGCGTCGACCAGGCCCTGCGGGGGGCCGGCGACGGCCTTGGCATCGGCCTGGGCGATGGAGTAGGGGGTGTCGTCCTGGGCCGTCGCGCCCTTCGCCGCGAAGGCCAGGGCGGGGACGCTGATCATGGTGACGGCGATCGCGATTCCCGCCGTCACGGTCTTTCTGGGGAGCATTTGCACGTCTCCTCGCGTACAGGGGGGTGTCTGCACGGTACGAGTCCGAATACGAGGAGTGGTCGTGTCAAAACACCCCTATCACGGTGTTATGGGCCGTCGGTGGGGCTCGACCAGCGGCGATCGGTAAAGCCGTTTGGAGTCGTATGTGGGGGTATGCGGCATTTGTGCCGTCCGAATCCCATCTGGAGGCGTCATGAAGGCCGTCACCTGGCACGGCAAGCGCGACGTACGGGTCGAGGAGGTCCCCGATCCGGCCATCAAGGAGCCCAACGACGCTGTCATCAGGGTGACCAGCTCCGGCATCTGCGGCTCGGACCTCCACCTGTACGAGGTCCTCGGCCCGTTCATGGCCGAGGGCGACATCCTGGGCCACGAGCCCATGGGCGTCGTCGAGGCCGTCGGAGCCGCCGTCACCACCATCAAGCCAGGCGACCGCGTGGTCATCCCGTTCAACATCTCCTGCGGCCATTGCCACATGTGCGGGCTGGAGCTCTACGCCCAGTGCGAGACCACGCAGGTCAAGGAGCAGGGCATGGGCGCCGCGCTGTTCGGCCACACCAAGCTCTACGGCCAGGTGCCCGGCGGCCAGGCCGAGTTCCTGCGGGTGCCCGAGGCCCAGTTCGGCCCGATCAAGGTGCCCGAGGGCCCGCCGGACGAACGTTTCGTGTTCCTGTCCGACGTGTTGCCGACCGCCTGGCAGGCCGTCGCCTACGCGCACATCCCGGACGGCGGCAGCGTCACCGTCCTCGGTCTCGGGCCCATCGGCCAGATGTGCGCCCGCATCGCCCGCCACCTCGGCCACCGCGTGATCGGCGTGGACGGCGTCACCAAACGCCTGGAGATGGCCCGCCGCCACGGCATCGAGGTCGTGGACGCGAGCGAGACGACCGACGTGCCCGCGGCGATCCGGGACCTCACCTCCGGGCGCGGCACCGACTCGGTGATCGACGCGGTCGGCATGGAGGCCCACGGATCACCGGCCGCCAAGATCGCCCAGACGCTCACCGGGCTGCTGCCCGGCGCCGTTGCCGCGCCGCTGATGTCCCACGCGGGTGTGGACCGGCTCGCGGCGCTCAACCAGGCCATCGACTCGGTCCGCCGCGGCGGCGTCATCTCCGTCATCGGCGTCTACGGCGGCATGACCGACCCGCTGCCGATGTTGCGCATGTTCGACAAGGGCGTCACGTTGCGCATGGGGCAGGCCCACGTACGGCGGTGGATCAGCCGGCTCATGCCGCTGGTGACCGACGACGCCGACCCGCTCGGCGTCATGGACCTCACCACCCACCGCATGCCGCTGGCCGAGGCGCCGCACGCGTACGACATGTTCCAGAAGAAGTCGGACGGCGCGATCAAGATCCTGCTCCAGCCCTGACCTGGGGTTTCGCCGTCCGGAGGGCGGGCAGCGGTGCGTGCATGAGAGTCGTGGTGGTCGGGGCTACCGGCAATGTCGGCACGAGCGTCGTACGCGCGCTCGCCGCCGACGAGAGCGTGACGTCGATCGTGGGCGTGGCCCGCCGATTGCCGGAATGGCACATCGACCGCACCGAATGGCGGCAGGCCGACGTCGCCACCGGCGACCTCGCGCGCGTCTTCGAGGGCGCCGACGCCGTCGTGCACCTCGCGTGGTTGTTCCAGCCGACCAGGGATCCGGCCGTGACCTGGCGGGCGAACGTGCTGGGCAGCATGCGGGTGTTCCGCGCGGTCGCCGAGGCCGGGGTGCCCGCGCTGATCCACGCCTCCTCGGTCGGCGCCTACTCGCCCGGCCCCAAGGACCGCCCGGTGGACGAGAGCTGGCCCACGCACGGCTGGCCGGGCGCCGCGTACGGGCGGGAGAAGGCGTACGTCGAGCGGGTGCTCGACGTCTTCGAGCACGACCATCCGGTGATCCGCGTGGTACGGATGCGGCCGGGGTTCATCTTCCAGCGGGCGGCGGCCACCGAGCAGCGCCGGCTGTTCGCCGGGCCGTTCCTGCCCCGGCGGCTGGTACGGCCGGGCCGCATCCCGTTCGTGCCGGACGTGCCGGGGCTGCGGTTGCAGGTGCTGCACGCCGACGACGCGGCCGAGGCGTACCGGCTGGCGGTGACCAGTACGGTGTCGGGGGCGTTCAACCTGGCCGCCGAGCCCGTGCTCGACCCCGCCGACCTGGCCAAGCTCCTCGGCACCCGGACGATGCCCGTCACGCCCTGGCTGGCCAGGACGCTCATGGCGGCCGGCTGGCACCTGCGGCTCGTGCCCGCCTCTCCAGGGCTGCTCGAACTGGCCCTGCGCATCCCCGTCATGAAGACCGCCAGGGCCAGGGACGTCCTGTGCTGGCGGCCGCGGTACTCCTCCTGGGACGCCATGCGCGAGCTGCTCGACGGCCTGCACGACGGCTCCGGCATGGAGACCCCGCCGCTCGCGCCCGACAGCGGGTCGGTCGGCCGGGTCAGGGAACTGGCGACGGGGACCGGCCGGCGTTCCTGATCCCGGCGTGCGGTCCCGCCCCAGGCGGGCGTTCCTGATCCCGGCGGGTAGGCTCGGCAGGAGACGGAAGGGGCCACTACGTGAGCGGCGGAAACATTCCCCCAGAGATCATCTCTCCGGTCCGCCGCATCGGGCGGCGGGAGTTCGATTTCGAACACCAGGTCGCCATCATGGCCATCGTCAACCGGACGCCCAACTCCTTCCACGACCAGGGCCGCACGTACGAGCTCGACCGCGCGGTCGCGGCCTGCGTGCGGGCCGTCGAAGAGGGCGCCGACTGGGTGGACATCGGCGGGTTCGCCTTCAGCGCGGCCCAGGCGGCGATCGGCGTCGAGGAGGAGATCGAGCGCGTGGCCCCCGTGGTCGCCGAGGTCAGGGCCGCGACCGACGCCGTGATCTCGGTCGACACCCATCGCCCCGAGGTCGCCAGGGCGGCGCTCGAAGCCGGCGCCGACGTCATCAACGACACCAACGGCCTGCGCGAACCCGGCCTGGCCGAGGTCGCGGCCGAGACCGGCGCCGGCGTGGTGGTCACCCACAGCCTCGGCGGCCCCGGCAAGAGGGTCTTCCGCCCGAGCTACACCGACGTCGTCTCCGAGGTCGGCGGCTTCCTGCGCGAACGGGTCGAGTTCGCGCTCAAGGCCGGCATCGCCCCCGACCGGATCATCATCGACCCGGGCCACGACCTGAACAAGAACACCTTCCACTCCCTTGAGCTGACGCGGCGGCTGGAGGAGATCACCGCGATCGGCTACCCCACCCTGGTCGCGCTGTCGAACAAGGACTTCATCGGCGAGACCATCGACCGCCCGCAGGGAGAGCGCAAGGAGGGCACGATCGCCGCGAACGTGGTCGCCATCCTCAAGGGCGCCCGGATCCTGCGGGTGCACGACGTGGCCGCGACGGTCGCGTCCGTACGTATGACCGAGGCCGTGCTCGGCTGGCGCGGGCCGGTCGCGCCGAGCCACAATCTGGCGTGAGAGGAGCCGCGTCCGTGACCGACCGCAAGCCGCCCGGAATGCCGTTCGAGAGCTGGGTCGACAGGCAGATCCGCGAGGCGACCGAGCGCGGGCAGTTCGACGATCTGCCCGGCGCGGGCAAGCCGCTGCCCGGCCTCGACCGGCCGCACGACGAGATGTGGTGGATCAAGCAGAAGCTGGAGAGCGAGGGGCTGTCCATGCCGCTGCCCCCGACGCTGGCGCTGCGCAAGGAGGCCGAGGAGGCGCTGCGGCAGGCCCGCGGGGCCAGGTCCGAGACCGAGGTGCGGCAGGTGCTCGAAGAGGTCAACGAGAAGATCCGGCAGGCGATCAGGAAGGGCCTGTCGGGGCCGCCGCTCAACCTGATGCCCTTCGACGTCGAGAGCGTCGTGTCGGAGTGGCGCGAGAGCCGACGGTGAAGGGGCCCGGGTTCCGGCCCGGGCCCCTTCGTTCAGGCGAGGGGCCCGGGTCAGGCGGGTCCCTCTGCCGGAGACCGGGGGCCCCGGAGCCCCCGGCCGCTCAGCGGGCTAGCTGACGGGCGGGTAGGCGTTCCTGACCAGCTCCCGGAACTGGGCGGAGAACCACTGGCCCGACAGCGGGGCGCCGGCCAGCGCGCCCGACATGTTGTTGCCGTTGAGGTTGTTGCCGGTGTAGGTCGGGTCGCACATCCGGTCGAACTTCTTGCCTTCGTCGTTCGGGATGTCGGTGCTGGCGCCGTCGGACTCACCCGGAGGCTTGATCCAGACGTAGGCGTCGAAACCGGCCTCGGGGCTGGGCGTCGGCCGGGCGCCGAGGCCCGCGCCGCTCTGGTTGCACCAGTTGCCGGCGTGGATGCGGCGGTCGACGCGCGACTGGTTGACGAACGTGTTCACGTCCGTCGAGGTGCTCGCGCCGCCCGGGCGGGCGGTGCCGCCCCAGCCGTTGCGCGAGGTGTCGACCAGCATGCCGAGCCCGGACTTGAAGCCCTTGGAGACCAGCGCGGTGCGCAGCGCCGTGGCGAAGGTGGACTCGTCCACGTAGTAGTTCCAGTCGACCCACTTGGACTGGCGGACGGACTGGCCGTTCACCATGGTGTTGATCGTGAAGTACGGCTCCTTGGTGGCCGAGTAGTTGGCGGTGTTGACGATGAAGCCGTCCACGCTGTCCACGCCGGCCGTGGTGCCCGCGGCCATGTTGTAGAAGAGGTTCACCGCGGGGGTGAAGTTCGTGTCCCAGCCGAGCCAGGCGTGGTGGGCGGCGTCCACGTAGGTGTAGACGTTGGTGATCGCGTGCAGCTTGTTCAGGGCGTACCGGACGCCGTCCACGTAGCCGCCGGGCCCGTTGGCCTCGGCGCACTTCGGGAAGTTGTTGATGTTGGTGATCAGGTTGGGCAGCGAGTCGGGCTCGATGATCGTGACGATGCGCAGGTTGGCGTACTTGGGGTCGCGCAGGATGTTCGCGATCACGTCGATGTACTCGGCCTTGTAGCGGTTGAAGCCGTTCTCGGCGATCAGCAGCTCGCCGTTGGAGGCCAGGGCCGAGCAGTCGCGGTTGGGCAGGTCGTAGACGACGAACTGCACGGCCAGCGGGGCCGAGCCGTTGAGGGCGTCCTGGGCCACGGCCTCGTCCAGGTGGGCCTGGAGGCCCATGGCCGAGGAGGAGCCGGCGATGGCCGCGATGCGGTCCATCCACACGGCGGTGGAGGTGTTGGCGATGGCGGAGCCGCCGGGCTCGGCCGCGGCCTTGGCCTTCCACTGCGGGTTCACGTAGCCGGTGGCGCCGGCGTACGGGTTCTCGACGTGGCCCGTGGGCGGCTGGCCGTCGTCGTCGGCCTCGGTGGCGGTGACCGTCTTGGAGGTCAGGCCGGTGGAGGCGACGGTGAAGGCACGGGTGCCGTTGGCGTTGTCGGCGTCCTGGGCGGCGGCCAGGGTCACCGTCTGGGCGGTGTTCCAGTTGGCCGGCGTGAAGGTGAGGCTGCCGCCGCCGGAGACGGTCAGGTCGGCGTCGCCGCTGCCCGCCGCCGAGGTGACGGTCACGTTCGCGGACGGCTGCGCGGCCAGCTTGACCGTGTACGTCGCCGTCCCGCCCTCGGGCACGGTCACCGACGTGGGCGTCACGAGCAGCGCCTGCTCCACGACCGCGTCGTCGTCCACCTCGGTGGCGTTGACGGTGGCGGAGGTGACGCCGGTGCCGCCGACGGAGAAGGCCGCCGTGCCGGCGGTGGTGTCGGCGTCCTGGGCGGCGGCCAGGGTCACCGTCTGGGCGGTGTTCCAGTTGGACGGGGTGAAGGTGAGCGAGCCGCCCGCGCTGACTGTCAGGTCGGTGTCACCGCTGGTCCGCTGGGTGGTGACGGTCACGTTCGAGGTGGGGGCGGCCGACAGCTTGGCGGTGAAGGTGGCGGTGCCGCCCTCGTTGACCGCGACCGAGCTGGCCGAGGTGACCACCGAGGGGGTGGTCGGGGTGACGCCGCCGCAGGTCACGCCGTTCACGGTGAACGAGGTGGGAGGGTTGTTGCTGCCTGTCCAGGTGCCGTTGAAGCCCATGGTGGTGGAGGCGCCGGTGGCCAGGCTGCCGTTGTAGGGCATGTTCGTCGCGGTGACGCGCGTGCCCGACTGGGTCCAGTTGGCGCTCCAGCCGGTCGGCGTGTACTTCTGGCCGGTGCCGGGGAAGTCGAAGCCCAGCGTCCACGACGTGATCGGGTCGCCGGTGTTCTTCAACGTGATGTTCGCGGTGAAACCGCCCTGACCGGGGCTGCTCGTCCACGAGTTGGCGGAGTAGGTCACGTCGCAGTTCACCGCGGCGCTGGCGGCCGTGGTCTGGCCGACGACGAGGCCGAGAGCCGCGACGCTCGCGGCGGTCATGGTCACGGCCCATCGGCGCGGGCCGCTGTGGAGTCTCACTAGCGATCATCTCCAGAACTCAGTTGGCTGGGAGCGCTCCCATAGTGAGACGCCCTCACAGCCCTGTAAATGAGGCGCACTCCGCCGGGGCCGCCCTCGGGCCGCATGCTCGCCGAATGCCCCGGAAGGTGGATGAAACTTTCATCACCGGCAGCCTGGTGAGAGGAAACGCGGGGGTCGCCGGACGGCCGTTCCGTTGACATACGCCGAGGGGCACCCACAATCCCCCTTGGGAGCGCTCCCACACCCCTACTCCCATGGAGATCCCGTGAAGTACAGACCTCCTTCCCGTCTTTCCCGCTTGTCGAGGCGGCTCGCCGTGGCCACGACCCTCGTCCTCGCGGCGGGCACGACCACGACCCTCGCGGCGCTTCCCGCGCACGCCGCCGTCGCCTGTGACGTGACGTACGCGGCCAACCAGTGGACGAGCGGCCCGGGGCAGGGCGGGTTCACCGCCAACCTGACCCTGAAGAACACCGGCGACCCGATCACCTCGTGGACGCTGGGCTTCGACTTCCCGACCACGGGCCAGAAGTACACGCCGACCGGCTGGAGCGCCAACTGGAGCCAGTCGGGCACGCGCGTCACCGCCACCAACATGCCGTGGAACGGCAGCCTGGCCACCGGCGCCTCGACGACGCTCGGCTTCAACGGCACCTGGACGGGCAGCAACCCGAGCCCGACCTCGTTCACCGTGAACGGCGTGACCTGCGGCGGCGCCAACACCCCGCCCACGGTCGCGCTGACCTCGCCCACCGCCGGCCAGACGTTCACCGCCCCGGCCACCGTGGCCATCGCCGCGAACGCCGCCGACACCGACGGCACGGTCTCCAAGGTCGACTTCTACCAGGGCTCCACGCTGCTCGGCACCGACACCTCGGCGCCCTACGGCTACAACTGGCAGAACGTGCCCGCGGGCAGCTACTCGATCACCGCGAAGGCCACCGACAACGGGGGCGCGACCACGACCTCGGCCCCGGTCGGGATCACCGTCTCCCAGAACACCGGCCCCGCCCTCGTGGTGAGCCCGGCCACGATCTCCGTGCCGGAGCAGGGGACCGCGAGCTTCGGCGTGAAGCTCTCGCAGGCGCCCGCCGCGAACGTGACCGTCACCACCGCCAGGACCAGCGGCGACACCGACCTGACCGTCGGCTCGGGCGGCACGCTCACCTTCACCCCGGCCAACTGGAACACCGCCCAGAACGTCACCCTGGCCGCCGCGAACGACGCCGACACCACCAGCGGCACCGCCGAGTTCACGGTGAGCGCGACCGGCTACACCCCGGTCAAGGTCACCGCCAGCGAGGCCGACGACGACCTCGGCGGCGACAACGAGTACGTCAAGCGCTTCGTCGAGATGTACAACGAACTGCACGACCCGGCCAACGGGTACTTCTCGCCCGAGGGCGTGCCGTACCACTCGGTGGAGACGTTCATGGTCGAGGCGCCCGACCAGGGGCACGAGACCACGTCCGAGGCCTACAGCTACTACCTGTGGCTGGAGGCGACGTACGGGCAGGTGACCGGTGACTGGGCGAAGTTCAACAACGCCTGGGCCTCGATGGAGAAGTACATCATCCCCTCGACCGCCGACCAGCCGACGAACTCCTTCTACAACCCCTCGAAGCCGGCCACGTACGCGGCCGAGTACAACGACATCAAGCAGTACCCGACGCAGATCGACTCCGGCGTCTCGGTGGGCACCGACCCGCTGGCGAACGAGCTGAAGAGCGCGTACGGGACCGGCGACGTCTACGGCATGCACTGGCTGCTGGACGTCGACAACACCTACGGCTTCGGCCGTTGCGGCGACGGCACCACCAAGCCGGCCTACATCAACACCTACCAGCGCGGGCCGGAGGAGTCGGTCTTCGAGACGATCCCGCAGCCGTCCTGCGACACCTTCAAGCACGGCGGCACGAACGGCTACCTCGACCTGTTCATCAAGGACAGCTCGTACGCCAAGCAGTGGAAGTACACCAACGCCCCCGACGCCGACGCGCGGGCGGTGCAGGCCGCGTACTGGGCGCAGACGTGGGCCAAGCAGCAGGGCAAGGAGTCGCAGATCTCGGCGTCGGTCGCCAAGGCCGCCAAGATGGGCGACTACCTGCGTTACGCGATGTACGACAAGTACTTCAAGAAGCCCGGCTGCACCAGCACCTCGTGCGCCCCGGGCACCGGCAAGGATGCCTCCAACTACCTGCTGTCCTGGTACTACGCCTGGGGCGGCGCGACCGACTCCAGCGCGGGCTGGGCCTGGCGCATCGGCTCCAGCCACAACCACTCCGGCTACCAGAACCCGCTCGCGGCCTGGGCGCTGGCGAACGTGGCCGAGCTGAAGCCCAAGAGCGGCACCGGCGTGGCCGACTGGAGCACCAGCCTCACCCGCCAGCTCCAGTTCTACACCTGGCTCCAGTCCGCGGAGGGCGCCATCGCGGGTGGCGCGACCAACAGCTGGGAGGGCCACTACGCCACCCCGCCGACGGGCCTGCCGAAGTTCCACGGCATGACCTACGACTGGCAGCCCGTCTACCACGACCCGCCGTCGAACCAGTGGTTCGGGTTCCAGGCGTGGACCATGGAGCGGGTGGCCGAGCTGTACTACGCCTCGGGCAACGCCGACGCCAAGGCGCTGCTGGACAAGTGGGTCTCCTGGGCGATGGCCAACACCACGATCAACGCGGACGGCACGTACCAGATCCCGTCGACGCTGAAGTGGACCGGTCAGCCCGTCGCCGACTTCAGCTCCCCGAACGGCATGCCGCCGGCCAACCCCGGCCTGCACGTGACGATCGCCGACTACACCAACGACGTCGGCGTGGCCGGTTCGTACGCCAAGACGCTGATGTACTACGCGGCCAAGGCGAACAACAGCGCGGCCAGGAACATGGCCAAGGCGCTGCTGGACGGCGTGTGGAAGAACCGCGACGCCAAGGGCGTGTCGGTGCCGGAGACGAAGACCGACTACAAGCGGCTCAACGACCCGGTCTACGTGCCCCCGGGCTGGAGCGGCAAGATGCCGAACGGCGACACGATCAACTCCGGCTCCACGTTCATGTCGATCAGGTCCTTCTACAAGAACGACCCCGACTGGCCCAAGGTGAACGCCTACCTCCAGGGCACGGGCCCCGCGCCCACGTTCAACTACCACCGCTTCTGGGCGCAGGTGGACGTGGCCGTGGCCCTGGCCGAGTACGGGCGGCTCTTCCCGTGAGAAAGGCGGCCATGATCGCCGCGGCGTCGCTGGTCCTGCCCCTGCTCGCAGGGGTGGGGCCGGCGGCCCACGCGGCCGCGCCCGCCTTCGCCTACGGGGAGGCGCTGCAGAAGTCGTTGTGGTTCTACGAGGCCCAGCAGTCGGGTGACCTACCCGGCTGGAACCGCGTCTCCTGGCGCGGCGACTCGGGCATGAACGACGGCAAGGACGCCGGGCTGGACCTGACCGGAGGCTGGTACGACGCGGGCGACCACGTCAAGTTCGGCTTCCCGATGGCCTTCTCGGCCACGATGCTGGCGTGGGGCGGCGTGGAGTACCGCGACGCGTACGCCGGGTCCGGCCAGCTCACCCACCTGCTGAACAACCTGAAGTTCGTCAACGACTACTTCATCAAGGCCCACCCGTCGGCCAACGTGCTGTACGGGCAGGTCGGCAACGGCGGCACCGACCACGCCTGGTGGGGCCCGGCCGAGGCCATGCAGATGAACCGGCCCGCCTACAAGATCGACGCGTCCTGCGGCGGCTCGGACCTGGCAGGGGAGACGGCGGCGGCGATGGCGGCCTCGTCGATCGTCTTCCGCCCGACCAACCCGACATATGCCGACACGCTGGTGACGCACGCCAAGCAGCTCTACTCCTTCGCCGACACGGTCAGGAAGAAGTACAGCGACTGCGTCAGCGACGCCCAGGGTTACTACAACTCCTGGAGCGGCTACAACGACGAGCTGGTGTGGGGCGCGATCTGGCTCTACCGGGCCACGAACGACGCCGCGTACCTGGCCAAGGCCGAGGCCGGGTACGACAACCTTGGCAATGAGCCGCAGACCACGACGAAGTCGTACAAGTGGACGATCGCCTGGGACGACAAGTCGTACGGCGCGTACGTGTTGCTGCACAAGCTCACCGGCAAGCAGAAGTACCTGGACGACGCCAACCGCTGGCTCGACTGGTGGACGGTCGGCGTCAACGGCTCCAAGGTCAAGTACTCGCCGGGCGGCGAGGCCGTGCTGGACCGGTGGGGGTCGCTGCGGTACGCGGCCAACACCTCGTTCGTCGCGCTCGTGCACAGCGACTCGATCACCGACGCCGAGCGCAAGGCCCGCTACCACGACTTCGCGGTCCGGCAGATCGACTACGCGCTCGGCGACAACCCGCGCAACTCCTCGTACCTGATCGGGTTCGGGGCCAACCCGCCGAAGAACCCGCACCACCGTACGGCGCACGGCTCGTGGACCGACCAGATCACCAACCCGGTCAACAGCCGCCACACCCTGTACGGCGCGCTCGTCGGCGGCCCGCCCGACCCCGACGACGTCTACACCGACAAGCGCGACGACTACGTCATGAACGAGGTCGCCACCGACTACAACGCGGGCTTCACCAGCGCCCTGGCCAGGCTCTACAAGGAGTACGGGGGAGCGCCCGCGGCGAGCTTCCCGCCCGCCGAGACCCCGGACGGCCCGGAGATCTTCGTCGAGGCGGGCGTGAACGCCTCCGGCACGAACTTCACCGAGATCAAGGCCATCGTGCGCAACCAGTCGGCTTGGCCCGCCCGGGTCCTGTCGGACGGCTCGTTCCGCTACTACTTCACCCTCGACGGCTCGACGACCGCCGCGCAGATCAGCGTGTCGTCGGCCTACACGCAGTGCAAGGCCCCCACGCTCGCTCCGGCCGGCGGGAGCGTGTACTACGTGAACATCGACTGCTCCGGGCAGGCCATCGCCCCGGCCGGGCAGTCGCAACACCGCAGGGAGGTGCAGTTCCGGATCAGCAGCGCGGGCTCCTGGGACCCGTCCGACGACTGGTCGTACAAGGGCATCCCGGCCACGCCGGGCGCGACGCCGGTGCTGACGAAGAACATCACCCTCTACAGCGGCGCCACCAAGATCTGGGGTGAGCCCCCGGGTCCGGAGGAGCAGGACACGACAGCGCCCAGCAAGCCGGGCAAACCCGCGGTCTCCGGGATCACGGGCACGGCGGCGAAACTGAGCTGGACGGCCTCCACGGACAACGTGGGAGTGACCGGTTACGACGTCTACCTGGGGTCCACCAAGGCGGGCACGGCCACCGGCACCTCCTTCGACCTGAGCGGGCTCACCCCTGCCACGGCCTACGCCGCCCACGTGGTGGCCAGGGACGCGGCGGGCAACACCTCGGCGGCCTCGGACGCGACGACGTTCACCACCACCGGCACCGAGGACAGGACGCTACCCAGCAAACCCGGCAAACCCTCCGTCACGGGCATCACCGGCTCGGGCGCGAAGGTGAGCTGGGCGGCCTCCACGGACGACGTGGGAGTGACCGGTTACGACGTCTACCTGGGGTCCACCAAGGTGGGCACGGCCACCGGCACGTCGTACGACCTGGGCGGGCTCAGCTCCGCGACGGCGTACACCGTCTCGGTGGTGGCCAGGGACGCGGCCGGCAACAGCTCGGCGGCCTCCGACGGCACGTCGTTCACGACCGCGGACGCGCCGGCCGGTGGTTGCGCGGCCACGTTCAAGGTGACCAACGCCTGGGGTGGCGCGTACCAGGCCGAGGTGACGGTCAAGAACACCGGCGCCGCGCCCGTCACCGGCTGGACGGCCGCCTGGTCGTCCGCCGGACAGATCACCCAGCTCTGGGGCGGCAAGCTCACCCAGACCGGCTCGGCGGTGTCGGTCAGGAACGAATCGTGGAACGGCGGGCTCGCCGCCGGCGCCACGACCACGTTCGGCTTCATCGCCAACGGCACCCCCGCCACCCCCGACCCGATCACCTGCACCCCCGCCTGAGCGAAGACCCCGCCCCCGCCGCAGGAGCGGCGGGGGCGGATCCACGGCTCAGTGAAAGGCAGCCCATGCGATCACTGTTCACCGCGCCGGCCCTCGCCGTCGCCTTCGTGGCCGCGCTCGTGACCGCCCTCGTGACCGTGCCAGGCACCGCGGCGCGGGCCGCCACCGGCATCCACGTGAGCGGTACGAAGATCCTGGAAGGCAACGGCCAGGAGTTCGTCATGCGCGGCACCAGCCACGCCCACACCTGGTTCCCGACCCGGACCAAGGCGTTCGCCGACATCAAGTCGCTGAAGGCCAACACCGTGCGCGTCGTGCTCAGCGGCGGCCGGTGGAGCGCCAACTCCGTCTCCGACGTGGCCGATGTGGTCTCGCTGTGCAAGCAGAACAAGCTCATCTGCGTGCTGGAGGACCACGACACCACCGGGTACGGCGAGCAGAGCGGCGCGTACACCCTCGACCAGGCCGCCGACTACTGGATCAGCGTCAAGAGCGCCCTGGTCGGCCAGGAGGACTACGTCGTCGTCAACATCGGCAACGAGCCGATCGGCAACAACGCCACCACACCCGGCTGGGCCGACGCCACCAAGGCCGCGATCCAGAAACTGCGCGCCAACGGCTTCGGCCACGCGCTGATGGTGGACGCCCCCGCCTGGGGCCAGGACTGGCAGAACGTCATGCGCGACAGCGCCGCGTCCGTCTTCAACGCCGACCCGGCCAAGAACACGATCTTCTCCGTGCACATGTACGGCGTCTACGACACGGCCGCCGAGATCACCTCGTACCTGGACGCGTTCCGGACGGCCGGGTTGCCGCTGGTCATCGGCGAGTTCGGGTTCAACCACTCCGACGGCAACCCCGACGAGGACACGATCATGGCCCAGGCCGTGAGCCGCGGCGTCGGATATCTCGGCTGGTCGTGGAGCGGCAACGGCGGCGGCGTCGAGTACCTGGACCAGGTCACGAACTTCGACGTCACCCAGCTCACCTCGTGGGGCCGGCGGCTGTTCAACGGCGCCGACGGCATCGCCGCGACCGCCAGGCAGGCCACGGTCTACGGCGGCACCACCACCGACCCGACCCCGCCGACCGCCCCCGGCACCCCGTCGGCCTCGAACGTCACCGCGTCCGGAGCCGCCCTGACCTGGGCGACCTCCACCGACAACGTGGGCGTGACCGGCTACGACGTCTACACCTCGACCGGCGCCCCGCTCGGCGCGACCGCGACCGCCTCGATCACCCTGACCGGCCTGACGCCCGCGACCGCCTACCAGGTGTACGTGAAGGCCAGGGACGCGGCGGGCAACCAGTCGGCCGCCTCGCCCACGGCCTCCTTCACCACCCTGCCGGGCAGCGGCGGCGGCTGCACCGCGGCCGGGACCGTCCAGAGCCAGTGGAACAACGGGTACGTCCTGCAGCCCGTCACGGTGACCAACACCGGCACGACCACCACGAACGGCTGGACGGTGACGTTCACGCTGCCCGCGGGCCACACGGTGACCGGGTTCTGGAACGCCGCCGTGACCGTCAGCGGCCGGACCGTGACCGCCAGGAACCTGGGCTACAACGGCACGCTCGCCCCCGACGCCGCCACCAGCTTCGGGATCCAGGCCGGCCGCCCGAACGGCGACACGTCCGTTCCGTCCGGCTACACCTGCGCCGGCTAGAGAAGGAGGAGGTGAGGCCGACCCGCTGATCCTGCCTGCGAACCATCCCGCCCGGATGGGACGGACGCGGCCGGCGAACCCCCAGCCGGCCGCGTCCGTTTGCCCACCCCGATCCGGGGCGGGCGTCAGCGTTGGTCCAGGGCGTGGGCGAAGCGTTCGCGGGCCGCGTCGATGGCCGTCTCGTCCGAGAACTCGGCGAACGCCTCGTCGTGGTACCGCTCGGGGATCAGCCTCCTGACCCGCTCCGGGTATCCGGGCCCGGCCGCCGGCACCTCTACCCGCGGCGGGACGCCCAGCCGTACGGCGATGGGCCCCGAGGCCCGTACGGACATGGCCCAGTCGCGGCTCTCGCCGACGATCGCGCACAGATGCCGGGCGTAGACCCGGCGCACCTCGACCAGGCTGGAGGCGTCCGGCGGGTCCATGCCGAACGGCTCCACCGCGCACACCACCCGCGACTCGAACCCGTGCCCGTGGCCCTGGTGCTCCTCCGGAGTGGCCCGTTCGAGTATCAGCGTCACCTGGGCGGCGAGCTCCTGGTCGAGCCGCGCCGACTCCTGGTGGACGGCGAACAGCGTCACCCCGGCCAGCGCCAGGCCGGCCAGGGCGACGCCCGCCGCGAGCCGCCCGCGACGTGTCGCGGTCACGGGCTCGTACAGGTCAGGGCCGGTGCGGGGCTCGGGATCGAGCCGGTGGCGTTGAAGCCGAACGTGGTGGTCGCGTTCGGGGCGAGCTGGCCGTTGTAGGCGGCGTTCTTGACGGCCACGTTCGGTGGCTGGGCGGACAGGACGCCGTTCCAGGGTGCGCCCTCGAAGCCCTGGCCGCCGCCGTAGGCCCACTTGACCGTCCAGCCGTTGAGCGAGGCCGAGCCGGTGTTCCTCACTGTCACCTCGCCCTGGAAGTGGCCGGCCCAGCCGGTGTCGGTGGCCTTCCAGGTGGCGGTGCAGCCGCCCGGGTTGGGGCCGGTCGGGGTCACCGTCGGGGTGACGGTCGGGGTGACGGTGGGTGTGGCCGACGGCGTGCCGCCGCCGGGGCCGACGCCGGTGACCTGGCCGTTGCCGCCGTCAAAGGTGACGTCGGAGCAGCTGTAGAAGTTCTCGTTGCTGTCGGAGCGGATCCAGTGGGTGTAGATGATGTGGCGCCCGCTCTTGCCGGACGGGAGCTGGGCGTTCCAGTAGTAGTAGTTGAGCCCGCCGGGGCCGCCGTTGGCGGGCGGGTTGGTGGAGCTGCCGAACGACTCCAGGTCCGACCACTTGAGCGGGGCGTCGGGGTTCCAGCCGTTCTTGGTGACGTAGTAGACGAACGTGCCGGGGTGCTGGGCCCAGTTGCTGTGCCGCATCTGGATGGTCGCGCCCGAGGTCAGGTGCGTCAGGGGCCAGTCGGAGCGTACGGCGTTGTAGGCGGTGAAGTCGTAGGGGCCGCCGGTGCCGCCGCTGCAGAGCTGGCCGTCGGGGATGAACCCGCTGGTACGCCCCGCGCCGTCGGAACGCAGCACGGCGAACCAGTTGTACAGCGGGGTCGGGCCGCTCTGGGCGACGGCCGCCGCACAGGCCGGGTTGTAGGAGATGATCTGGCCGTTCTCCCGCAGGCCGTCCTGCCAGCACAGGAACGTCCTGGCCCCGGGGAACATGGACACGCCGTGGGCCTGCGCCTGCGGCGGCGCGATCAGGAAGGTGGTCAGCAGGACCAGGGCGGCGGTGAGGGCCGCCGTTCGAAAGTGTTTCATGGGGATTCCTTCGCGCATGGGAACACAGGAATCTGCCCACGATCAGCCCGCCCGGCGAGCGCATTGAACCACGGCGGCCGTCGCCTCGACAACGCGCTGTGAAACTTTCAGCCGATCTTGGTCATGGTTGCCCTGGTGGCCCGGCCCCGAGGTGGCGGACGGAGGCGGGGCTGCTTGCCGTACGAGGGGCGACGCCTGGAACCTGACTATGGGAGCGCTCCCAGCATCCCCTCCGATCAGAGAAGCGGGAGCAACATGCCATGAGGCGCGTGCAGATCATCATCCTGGCCGTCGCGGCGTTACTCGGCGCCGGCCTGTTCCTGGCACCGGCGCAGGCCGCCCCGGTGTTGTGCGAGAAGTGGGGCTCGACCACCGTCCAGAACGGCCGCTACATCGTCATGAACAACGTCTGGGGCGCCGACACCGCCCAGTGCGTCGACGTCAACCAGAACGGCGGCTTCACCGTCACCCAGGCCGACCACAACAAGGCCACGAACGGCGCCCCGGCCGCCTACCCGGCCATCTACGCGGGCTGCCACTACGCCGCCTGCACCACCGGCAGCGGCCTGCCGATGCAGGCGGGCTCGTCCGGATTCGGCGCGCTGAGGTCCAGCATCACCATGACCTACCCGAACGCCGGCACCTGGGACGCCGCGTACGACATCTGGTTCGACCCCACCCCGCGCACCGACGGCCAGAACACCGGCGCGGAGGTGATGATCTGGCTCAACAAACGCGGCTCGATCCAGCCCGTCGGCTCCCAGGTCGGCACGGCGAACCTGGCCGGCGGCACCTGGCAGGTCTGGTACGGCAACATCGGCTGGAACGTCGTCTCCTACGTGCGCACCTCGGCGACCTCCTCGCTCGACTTCGCCGTCGACACCTTCTACTCCGACGCGATCAGCCGCGGGTACGCCCAGCGCTCGTGGTACCTGACCAGCGTCCAGGCCGGGTTCGAGCCGTGGGCGGGCGGCGCCGGGCTGGCCGTCGGCTCGTTCTCCTTCGGCTCCGGCGGCGGCACGACCGACCGGACGCCGCCCACCACGCCGGGCGCCCCGGCCGCCTCCGGCACGACAGCCGGCGCCACCACGCTCACCTGGGGCGCCTCCACCGACACCGGCGGCAGCGGCCTGGCCGGGTACGACGTCCTGCGCGCCACCGGCGACACCTTCACCCAGGTCGGCACGAGCACCACGACCTCCTACACCGACACCGGCCTGACCCCCGCCACGACCTACCGCTACCGCGTCAGGGCGCGCGACGGCGCGGGCAACCTCTCACCCGAGTCCGCGGCCGTCACCGTCACCACCCAGAACGGCGGCGGAGGCGGCGGCTGCACCGCGACCGCGACCACCCAGAACGCCTGGAACAACGGGTACGTGATCCAGCCGGTCACCGTCACCAACCGCGGCACCGCCACGCTCAACGGCTGGACCGTCACCTTCCCGCTCCCGCCGGGCCACACGATCACCGGCTCGTGGGGCGCGAACGTCTCCGTCGGCGGCGGCACCGTGACCGTCCGGAACCTGCCCTACAACGGCACCCTGGCCCCGAACGCGAGCACCACGTTCGGCTTCCAGGCGTCCCGTCCCGACGGCGACACGCAGGTGCCCACCGGCTACACCTGCGCCTGAGCAGCGTCATGAGGGGTACGGGAGGCCGTCGTACCCCTCAGTCGGGCTTCATGGCCCGGTCGATCACCGTGAGCTTGGCCAGCAGCTCGGCGCGGCAGGCGGGGGCGAGGCGGCCCTCCCGGGCCCGGTCGGCGACCTTGCGCCGCAGCTCGGCCGTGTCGGTGACCGCCGAGCCGCGTACCAGGTGGTCGAGCACCTGCTTGAGGTCGAGGACCACGTCCGCGTCGGTCGCGTCGCACGTCCTGCCGGCTTCGAGGGAGTCGTGGAAGCCGTCCACCGCCTGCTCGACGGTGACCGGGACGGCCGGCGAGCTCTCCATCACCCGGGCCGACGCCGGCGCCGAGGAGGGCGGCGTGACCTGCGGCGACAACACGGGCTCCGGCTCCGGCCGCTGGAACCACAGCAACACGGAGAGCGCCAGCATCGCCGACCCCGCGACCGTGAGCCCGCGCCGTACCTGCCGGGCGATCCCGGCCGTGCCGAGCGCCGAGGTCAGCGAGACGACGATCTCCTCGGCCGTGGGCCGCTCGTCGGGCAGGTGCGCCAGGCAGCTCTGGCAGAGCGAGGCGACGCCGTGCGGCACGCCGGTCACCCGGGGCGGGGGATCGGTCCGGCGCGCGGCCTCGATCTCCTCCCACGTGGTCTCCGGGTACGGCGTGCGCCCGGTGATCATGGCGAACAGCAGCACGCCCAGGGCGTACACGTCCACGGCCGGGTGGGTGGGGGCGCCGAGGAGGCGTTCGGGGGCGACGTATGGAGGGGTGCCGCGGTCGTCGTCGGGGTCGCCGGCCCAGGCCGCGATGCCGAAGTCGAGCAGCTTCGGGCCGTCGGCGGTGAGCAACACGTTCTCGGCGGTGACGTCCCGGTGCACCAGGCCGCGGGCGTGCCCGGCCATCAGCACGCGGGCCAGGCGCAGGGCGATGGCCGCCGCCTCGGTCCACGGCAGCGGCCCCTCGGCGATGCGCTCGGCCAGCGGGGTGCCGTCGAGCAGGGGCATCACCACGTACGCGGCCACGCCGCCCTTCGCGGTGACGGTCTCGCCGTAGTCGTAGATCTCGATCGAGTCCCGGTGGATGAACCGGGCTGCGGCGCGGGCCTCGCTGCGGACCCGGACGCGTTCGCCGTGGTCGGTGTGCAGCGAGGCGGTCAGCACCTTGACCGCGACCAGCCGGTGCAGTGACTGGTCGAAGGCACGCCAGATGACCGACATGCCGCCGTGGGCCAGCGGGTCCAGCAGCAGGTACCGCCGGGCCAGCACGTCCCCCGGCTCAAGCTGACTCACGGATGACCAGTTCCGTGGGGAGGACGGGGTCGATCCCCGTCGCCCCCGTCAGGAGGAGGCGGGTGGCGACCGTGGCGAGCTCCTCGACGGGCTGGCGGATGGTGGTCAGCGCGGGGACGGTGTGCCGGGCCACGGGCGCGTCGTCGAAGCCGATCACGGCGACGTCCGAGGGGACCTTGCGGCCGGCCCGGCGAAGGGCCTGGATCGCGCCGGCCGCCATCAGGTCGGAGGCGACGAAGACGGCGTCGAGGCCCGGCGCGTGGCGTAAGAGCCATTGCATGGCGTGCGTGCCCGAGGCCGCGGTGAAGTCGCCGTACGCCACGGGCACGTCGGGGGCGCCGGCCGTCTGCAAAGTGCGTACGAGCCCTTCGAGCCGGTCGCGGGCGGCGGGCAGGGAGGGCGGGCCGCCGATGGCGGCCACGTTCCTGCGGCCCTGTAACAGCAGGTGCTCGGCCGCCTGCCGGCCGCCGTCGAGGTTGTCCACGTCGGCGTAGGGGAGTTTGAGGTCGTGGGGCGGGCGGCCGATGTTGCGGACCGGGATGCCCGAGGTGGACAGCTTGATGGCCAGCGGATGGCGCTCTCTCGCGCCGACGATGAGGACGGCGCCCGACAGCGCGGGGAGCGTGGAGGAGGTGGGCGTCACGGTGGTCACCAGCAGGTGGGTGCCGTGCTCGGCGATCACCGCGCCCGCGGCGGACAGGAGCCGCGCGTAGTAGGGCTCGGAGAACAGGCGGGGGAGATGGTCGCAGATCACCGCCGTGACGCCGTCCGTCAGCGTCTTGGCGGCACTTCCCCTGGGCGCGCGTTGTCGGACGTAGCCCATGCGGGAGACGGCGTCGTAGACTTGCCGGCGGGTCGAGGTACTGACCCGCACGGAGCCCGTGAGGACTCGAGATGCGGTCGCGGGGGAAACCCCTGCAGCGGCCGCCACCTGTGCCAGTGTGGGCTGCTCGGTCATGGAGCACCTCGCGGAAAGATCCTGGGAGCGCTCCCACGTTACCAATGTTTCGCCGCTGTTAATAGGGCCTTTGCAGGGAGTGCGTCCGGGTGTGCGGACCCGCTCCGAATCTGCTCAGGTAGGGGCGCTGGTTACCGTCAGAGGTTTTTGAGCCGGATGTGGATCACGCCATATTTTCCGGCCGATAGGGGGTATCCGCGACCCGCCGGATACCCCCCGAACGTCCTTCTCTAGCGACGGCCCCTGCCGCGCCCGTGGCCGTTGCCGTTGCCGTTCTGGTAGCCCTGGCCGGGCCCGAAGTCGCCGTCGGGGTTGACGTCGTTGAGGCCCTGGCCCCTGTCCTCGTCGGGCTCCTGCCTGCGGGGCGCGCAGCTCTGGCCGCAGCCGCCGAAGCGGGAGGAGTCGACCGGGGTGAAGGCCGTCGCCGGGGTGTCCTTGAGCGCGGCCTTCATGGTGGCGTTCCAGATCGGGCCGGGGATCGAGGCGCCGAAGACCGAGGGGTAGTACTGGCCGCCGATGGTGATGCTGTTCAGCTTGTGGGTCGTCGAGCCGCGCGGGTCGCCGATGCTGACCGCGCCGGCCAGGTCGGGGGTGAACCCGGCGAACCAGGCGGTGGCCTGGTCGTCGGTGGTGCCGGTCTTGCCGGCCGCCGGGCGGCCGATGCCGCCGACCCCGCGCATCGTGCCCTTGGTGAAGACGCCGGACAGGATGTTCGCCGCCGCGTCGGCCACCTCGGGGTCGAACGCCTGCGTGCACTTGGGCTTGTACTCGGTCACCTTGCCGTTGCGGTCGGTGATCTTGGTGATGGCCGTCGGCGGGCAGTACTTGCCGCGCGCGCCGATCGCCGCGTAGGCCGTGGCCACGGTCACCGGGTCCATCTCGTTGATGCCGAGCGTGAACGTCTCGAACTCCTGGAGCTTGTTGCCGTCGGAGCGCTTGATGCCGAGCGACTTGGCGGTCTCGACCACCTTGCAGAGGCCGACCTTCTGCTCCAGCGTCATGAAGAACGTGTTCACCGAGCCCCAGGTGCCGGTGGCCAGCGACTTGAAGCCGCCGCCGCCCTCGTCGTTGGTGACGGTGTGGCTCGGGTCGCCAACGTTCTGGCCCTTGCAGTTCTTGAACGCCCAGTAGTTGGGGGCGGTGTAGCCGCTGCCCACGCTGAAGCCGTCGTTGATCTTCATGCCCTGCTTGAGCGCGGTGAGCAGCGTGAACGTCTTGAACGTCGAACCGGCCTGGAAGCCGATGCCGCCGCCGTGCTGCGCGTCGGCCACCACGTTGAACGACATCTCGTGCTTGCGCCTGGAGTTGCCGTACTTGCGGCTGGCGGCCATGGCCTTGATCTCGCCCGTGCCCGGCTTGATCAGCGCCTCGGAGGCCACCGGGTTGTCGGAGGCGTAGACGTGCTTCTTGATGGCCTGCTCGGCCGCTTCCTGCATCTTCGGGTCGATCGTGGTCTGGATCTTCAGGCCACCCCGGTTGAGGAACTGGGCGCGGGTCTTGCTGGTCTTGCCGAAGGCCGGGTTGCTGAGGATCTCGTTGCGCACGTACATGCAGAAGTACGGGTACGGGCTGGCGCCGCAGCCGCCGGGCAGCGCGGTGCCCTTGTAGCCGAGCTTCTGGGCCTTGGCCTCGTCGTGCTGCGCCTGCGTGATCTTCTTGAGTTCGAGCATCCGGTCGAGCACCACGTTGCGCCGTTCGAGCAGCCGCGCGCTGGCCTTCTTGCCCAGGTTGGGGTCGGTGCTGTTCGGGTCCTGGACGGCGCCGGCCAGCGTGGCCGCCTGGGCCAGCGTCAGCTGGGAGGCCGACACGCCGAAGAAGCGCTTGGCCGCCGCCTCGACTCCGTACGCGCTGGCGCCGAAGTAGGCGATGTTGAGGTATTTGCCGAGGATCTCGTCCTTGGTGTACTTGTCCTCGACCGCCATCGCGTAGCGCAGCTCCTTGAGCTTGCGCGCGTAGCTGGCCTCAAGGGCCGCGTTCTTCTCCTTCTTGGTGGCGGCGGAGTTGAACAGCACCTGCTTGACGTACTGCTGGGTGATGGAGGAGCCGCCCTGGGCGACGCCGCCCGAGCTGAGGTTCTTGGCGAGGGCCCGCATGGTGCCTTCGATGTCGATCGCACCGTGCTCGTAGTAGCGGTAGTCCTCGATGGAGATGATGGCCGTCTTCATGATCTCGGCCACCTGGTCGAGGGCGACGTTCTCGCGGTACTCCTCGTAGAACTGCGCGATCTGGTTGCCCTTGGCGTCGAGGACCGTCGTCTTCTCGGCGAGAGGCGGTTCCTTGAGGTCCTCGGGCTTGATGTTCAGTTCCTCCGATGCCGAGACGAACATCGCTCCGGTGCCACCGACCGCCGGCAACGCGATGGCGGCGGTCACCACTCCCGCGGCCATCGCAGCCCCGGTCAGGCGCACGATGCTCGACATTCGGGAACCCATGCGGAAAAACCTCCCTATTTGGCTTTTGGCTGCATCCTAAACCCGGCCATGACCTGCTCTCGGTAAAAAGACGAAGCGCGCGGCCCGCGGGTGGATGCCTCTACCCGAATGAGACGCCCTGGCAGGGGCTTTGGTTCGGTGCCCTTCCCGACGAAATCGTTTCCTGCGGGTCTGTGGGGATAGGGCCAGGTCATGACTACTCACCGAGTGATGCCACGCGAGCGGGCGCGGGTCCGTGAGCCGGTCGCCGCTCCCCGCAAGGGGCCGGTCCTGGACGAGACCCTGCCGCTGCTGCTCGACCCGTACCGCTTCATCGGGGACCGGGCGCGGCGGCTCGGCTCCGACGTCTTCGAGACGCGGCTCATGCTCCGGCGGACCGTCTGCATGACGGGCGCCGAGGCCGCCGAGCTGTTCTACGACCCCGAGCTGTTCGTCCGGCACGGCGCCGCGCCCCGGCGACTCCAGGTGACCCTGTTCGGCAGGAACGGCGTCCAGGCGCTCGACGGCGAGATCCACCTGGCCCGCAAGGCGATGTTCATGTCGCTGATGGGCAGGGAGGGCCGCGACCGGCTGACGGAGCTGGCCGGCCGGCACTGGCGCGAGCGCATCAGCCAGTGGGAGCGCATGCCGCAGGTCGTCCTGTACGAGGAGGTCAGCAGGCTGCTGTGCCAGGCGGCGGGCGAATGGACCGGCGTGCCGCTGCCGCCCGCGCGGGTGCCCGCCGTGACCGCCACCATCCAGGCGGCCATCGAGGGCGCGGGCGGGCTCGGCGCCCGCTACCTGCGCGGCCGGTACGCCAGGATCAAGGGCGACCTGTGGTTGTCCGGCCTGATCCGCTGCGCCCGCGACAACCCCCGCCGCTTCGACGACACGGTGACCGGCCTGATCGCCCGCTATCGGGACCCCGGCGGCGCCCTGCTCCCGGTCAGGACCGCGGCCGTCGAACTGCACAACGTGCTGCGGCCCACGGTGGCGGTGGCCAGGTTCGTGACGTTCGCGGCCATGGCCCTGCACGCCAATCCCGAGCACTACGAGCGCATCCGCGAGGGCGACGAGCCGTTCGTCGAGCACTTCGTCCAGGAGGTACGCCGGTTCTACCCGTTCTTCCCGTTCGTCGCCGCCAAGGTGGCCAGACCCTTCACCTGGCACGGCGAGCACTTCCCCGAGGGCCGCCGTACCCTGCTCGACCTGCACGGCATCGACCACGACCCGCGCCTGTGGGACCGCCCGGACGAGTTCCGCCCCGAACGGTTCGCCGAATGGGACGGCGGCGAGTACGACTTCGTGCCCCAGGGCGGCGGCGACCACTACGAAGGGCACCGCTGCCCCGGCGAGTGGCTCACGATCGACCTGATGAAGCTGGCGGTGACCGCGCTGACCCGCTGGATGACGTACCGGGTGCCCGCCCAGGACCTGCGCATGCCGCCCTGGCGGGCCCCGGCCATACCCAACAGCCGTTTCGTCATCGACCAGGTGGCGGCCGGCTGAGATTCGGCCAGCGCCGGGCAAAGAAGCGTGTTGTCGCGCGGGTGCGCGCGCGAGGGTCTGGCAACGTCTGCCGGGGCGATTCTTCCTGGCCTCGGTGGAGGGTTTCATGCGTCGTGTCGTGGACGACGAACACGTCGATCAGCTGGTCTCGGCCGCCAGGGATCACTGGGGGGACGGTGCCGGCGACGCGGGCTGCGTCGTGGCCGAGGCGTTCGACGAGGACGTCCGGGTGGTGGTGCGTACGGTCATGGTGGCCAAGGCCGTGTGCGGGCTGCTGTCGGCCCGGCTGGTCGTGCTCACCGACCCGCGGTGGCGGCCGCTGGCGGAGGCGTTCGGCGCCGCCGCCGATCTGGGGCCGCCCGACGCGCTGGTCACCAGCCGGATGGACCGGTGCGTGCGTACCGACATCCCGGTGGTGCACGTGCACGGCACGGGGGCGCTTCGGGCGTACGCGCTGTTCCCCGGGCAGAGCCCCGGCTCCTTCGGGGAGGACCTGCCCGGCCGGGTCGCGGAGTTCTTCGACCAGTGGGTCTGGCCCAACAGGGAGACGATCGCGCCGAGCGCCGAGCGTACGGCCTGGCGGGCCAAGGAGGGCTACCAGGTCCGCACCGACACCGAACGCCGCCAGCTCCGCCTCTACGGCTGCTCCAGGCTCCGCCTCGACGCCGGCCGGCCCACGATCACGGTGTTCGGCCACATGCCGGGCCGCGACACCGAGCTGTTCGAGGAGACCGAGCGGTACGCCGCCGCCGACGAGTCGGCCAACTGGCTGTTCCTCGACCGCCTCCGATCGGGCGCGCTGTCGGCGAACATCCTCTGGAGCATGACCGACGTCGCGGTCACGTTCGGCGGCAGCGATCTGCCCGCCTTCGGCGTGCCGGTCGTGCAGGCCGGCTGGTCGGAGGGCGCCGCCTGCGGGGCCACGCACGTCGTGCGCACGCCCGAGGAACTGCGTGACCGGCTCGGCGAGGCGGTCGCCACGCACGGCAAGGGCGAGACGATCCTCGGCTCGGAGCAGCGCGAACGCGCCCGCCTGTGGTTGTGGCTGCGCCGCTGCGCCGCCGACGTGCCGACCCAGATCCTGCCGCGCTGGGAGCTCGGCCCCGACTACCCGCGTGCCCTCACGGTCGCGCTGCGGCACGCGGAGCGCGACGGCGACCCACTCTTCGACGCGGTGCGCCGCATGTGGGAACGCCGCGACCCCGTACTCACCCGATTCGACTTCCAGGACCTGACAAGGACCACACTGACCCCCGCGAGGAGCGCCCGATGACCGGAACAGGACCCAGCACCGAGCTCGACCCGGTGATCCTGCCCGCGATCCCGCCCGTCCACGTGCTGAGCGGGCACTTCCCCGCGTTGCAGGTGACCGACCGGCTGCATCGGGGCAGCCAGATCGTGGGCAGGTTCGAGACCTCCGGGCTGGTCGGCTTCAAGGTGTCCGCGCAGGGGCGGCCGCTGCGGGTGCAGATGTCGTTGTCGATGGACGAGCGGTCGGCCAGCGGCTGGCACAACGGCAACACCGGTCCCGACCTCGCGTTGCCCCGGTTCATCCAGATCCGTTCCCAGGGACGCCTGCGCCAGTGCGTACTGCTGCGCGGACGCAACCCGCACGCCCGCGTGGCCTTCGACCTGACGCCCGACGAGATCCCCGACGACGGGCTCATCTGCGTCGAGGCCCTGGACGTCATGGAGGGCGACGGCGTCTGCGACGAGGTGCGCGCGGTGCTCGCCGGTCGCGTCCAGGCCGACGGGGTGGCCGGGCTGCGCCTGGACAAGATCGTGTTCGAGGAGCCGCCCGAGGTCGACTACGACCCCGACACGCTCGACGGCTCCCGCTGCGAGCTGTCCTCCCTGATCAGCGGCGGCGGCCTGGCCAACCTCAACCGGCAGGGCGTGCGCGTCCTGCGGTCGGGCATGTTCGTGGTCAACCCGGTGTTGCGCGACACGTTCGGCTCCAGCGGCCGGATCACGTTGCGGCTGGGCACGAAGGCGGAGGCGGCGAGCATGATCCCGGCCACCTGGCGGCGGGTCAACAGCGAGCTGCGCTGGTTGCGGCACGCCACCAGGAAGCTCCTGGGCACGGCCGCCCCCAAGGTGGAACGGGTCTACAGCCTCAGGGACGGCGAGGCGGGCCCCTTCGGGCAGACCGTCCACGGGAACGTCACCGAGCTCGTCCTGCCCAGCCCCACGGCCTCGCCGTTCCTGGTGGTGATCGAGCCGTGTCCGGGTGTCCTGCCGACCCTGGAGTTCGGCATCTCGGACTAGCCCGGACCGTCGCGGCCGCAGAAAGCCTGAGATCACCTGTGAGAACGCCGCTCTGAGGGCAGTTGCCAAGGGTGGGCAGGCGTTTGAGCATCGAGACGACCCGGCACCTCCAGTGCACGGTCATGCGCGCCGCGGGCGAGCTCGACCACTCCGGACGGGTCCGGTTCAGCGCCCACCTCGACACGGTGTGGGACTGGTCGCCCGGGCCCGTCCTGGTCTTCGACCTGGCGGAGCTGGTCTTCTACGACTCCTCGGTCATCGGCGTGCTGGGTGTGGCGATGCGGCGGATGGAGGCGGAGTCGAGTGGCCGGATCATCCTGGTCCGCCCGTCGGAGCACCTGTTGTCGGTGTTGCGGCTGACGGACCTGCTCTCGCACGTGGAGCTGCGCGGCAGCGTCGAGGAGACCGTGGCTGAGCTGATGCTCGCCGCGGGCCCCTACAACCCGTAGGTCTCCAGCAGCCGCAGCCAGATCTCGCTCACCGTCGGGAACGACGGCACGGCGTGCCAGAGCCGGTCGAGCGGCACCTCGCCGGTGACCGCGATCGTGGCGGCGTGCAGCAGGTCGCCGACGCCGGGGCCGACGAACGTGACGCCCAGCAACACCTTCCTGTCCTCGTCCACGACGGCCTTGGCCCGGCCCCGGTAGCCGTCGCCCAGCAGGTACGCCCCGGAGACCGAGCCGAGGTCGTACTCGACCGCGCGCACCCGGAAACCGGCCTTCCTGGCCTCGGCCTCCGTACGGCCGACCGCGCACACCTGCGGGTCGGTGAAGACCACCTGCGGCGCGCCGAAGCCGTCCGCGATGTCGCGCATGGCGGGCAGGTCGTCGCCGTGCGCCCGCGCGGCGATCACGTCGCCGCAGATCCGGGCCTGGTACTTGCCCATGTGGGTGAGCAGCGCGCGGCCGTTGACGTCGCCGACGGCGTAGAGCCAGCCGCCCGCCACGCCGGTGGCGCGCATGCTGTCGTCGACCTCGACGGGCGCGTCGTCGGGCAGGCCGACCGTGTCGAGCCCGATCCCGCGGGTCGCGACCCGGCGGCCGGTGGCCACCAGCAGCTCGTCGGCCTCCAGCGGTTGCCCCTCCGACAGATGCACCGTCACCGTGCCGCCCGGCTCGGGCCGCTCGACCCTGACCACGTCGGTGTGCGTACGCACGTCGATGCCCGACTCGGCGAACGACTTCGCGAGCAGCTCGCCGGCGAACGGCTCGACCCGCCCGAGCAGCCCCCCGCCGCGTACCAGCACGGTCGTGTGCCGCGCGCCGAGCCCGTGCATGGCCTGGGCCATCTCGCAGGCGACCACGCCGCCGCCGATCACGATCAGGCTTTCCGGCACCTTCTTCGCGGCGGTGACCTCGTGGCTGGTCCACGGCTTCGCCTCGGCCATGCCCGGCACCGGCGGGACCGCGGCCGTGCTGCCGGTGGCGAGCACGACGGCGTGCCTGGCCGTGAGCGTGCGCTCGCCGCCGTCCGCGGTCGTGACGACCACCCGGCGTTCGCCGTCGAGCCGTCCCCTGCCGCGGACGAACTCCGCCGGCACACTGCCGATCCAGCCGACCTGCCCCGAGTCGTCGTAGTGGGACACCGCCTCGTCGCGCCGGGCGAGCACCGCGTCCACGTCGATCGGCCCGAGCGAGAGGCCGGGCACCCGTGACACCTCGCCGGCCAGGTCGACCGGGCGCAGCAGCGCCTTGCTGGGGATGCACGCCCAGTAGGAGCACTCGCCGCCGGCCAGCCGTTCCTCGACGATCGCGGCGCTCAGCCCGCCGCGTACGGCCCTGGCGGCGACGTTCTCGCCCGCCGGACCGGCTCCGATCACGATGACGTCGAACTCCTCAGCCACGCTGCCTCCCCATATTCGTCCTCGATTCGCACTCTTTCATGCCCTGCCCGTGATGACCGCGACGGCCACGGGCGTGAACCCTTTCGCGGCGCGACGGCAAGAACGGGTAGATGCCCGCGCCGTCCGGGAGCCCGTTCGGCACTCTCGCGAAGGAGCCTCCCTGTGCCGGCGCCGTCTCCTGTGTTCGTGCTGCCCGGAAACGTCTGGAGGCGGCATCGGGCGCTGCTGGTCGCGCTGGCGCCCGCCGTCGTGCTGCGGGTGCTGGCGATGGTGGGGTACCGGCCGGCGTTGTGGTTCTGGGCGGACTCGTTCTCCTATCTGAGGGCCGCGGGCGATCCCGTGCCCGGGACGTTCCGGCCGCTCGGTTACTCGCTCTTCCTGGCCGCGCTCGGGCCGGGGAAGAGCCTGGCGCTGGTGGCCGCCGTGCAGCACGCGCTCGGGCTGGGGCTCGCCGTTGCCGTCTACGCCCTGTTGCGGCGGCGCGGGCTGCCCGGCTGGGGGGCGACGGCCGCCGTCGTGCCGCTGCTCCTCGACGAGTTCCTGATCCTGCTGGAACACATGATCATGGCGGACGCGCTGTTCACCGTACTGGTCACGGCCGGGATCCTGGCGTTGTCGCGGCGGCTCAGCCCGGTCACGGCGGGCGTCGGCGGCGCGCTGCTCGGCCTGGCCGCCGTCACCCGCACGATCGGCGTGGCCGTGCTCGTGGTGGCCGCCGCCTGCCTGCTGCTGCGCCGTCCCGGGCCGCGCGCGCTGCTGTGCCTGGTCCTGGCGGGCGCTGCGCCGCTGCTCGGGTACGCCTCCTGGATGTGGGCCACCAGCGGCACCTTCGGCCTGACCAGGGCCGACGGCCTGTTCATGTGGGCCCGCACGATGACCTTCGCCGACTGCTCGGTCATCAGGCCGGAACCCGAGCTGACCCCTCTCTGCCCGAGGACGCCGGTGGCCGGGCGGCCCTCTCCCGCGCACTGGATGTGGGGGCCCACCCTGGCCGGGGTCCCCGGTGACCGGAACGCCCTGGCCGGCCGCTTCGCCCGCGCGGCCGTGCTCGCCCAGCCCGGCGACTACCTGGCCGCCGTCGGAGGCGACCTGCGGTGGTTGCTGCGCTGGGAACGCACCACGGCCTGGACGGTCGCGGCCAGAAAGACCAACCCCTACTGGTTCCCCTACGAGGAACGCCCGCTGCGCGACTCCGTACGGGGGACCGCCGAGTCCTACGAGGGCGGTCCGGCGGACACGCGGCTCGTCGAGCCGTACGCGGGCTGGCTGCGTGCCTACCAGCGCTTCGGGTACCTGCCGTACCCGGTGCTCCTGGTGCTGCTCGGGGGCGCTCTGGCGGTGGCGGCGGCGCGGCGGCGGCCGGACGCGCTGCTGCCCGGCCTGGCCGCCGCCGTGCTGGTCCTGGCGCCGCCGTTCCTGCACGGGTACGACGTGCGGTACGTCGTGCCGGCCGTGCCGCTGGCGTGCCTGGCCGCCGGGCTGGCACTGAGACGTCCGCCGAATGTCGGCGGACGTTAACCCGCGGGGCCTAGCGTGCCGGCATGACTCCTTACCCCACGTCGGTCGTGTACCGGGCGGCGACCGAGGGTTATCACACCTTCCGCATCCCGGCGGTCGTGGTGACCGGGGCGGGGACGCTGCTGGCCTTCGCCGAGGGGCGGCGCGGGTCCGCCGGCGACTCGGGCCACATCGACCTGGTGCTCAGGCGGTCGGGCGACGGCGGGCTGACGTGGGGTCCTCTCCAGGTGGTGGCCACCGAGCCGCGCCGCGGCACCGTGGGCAACCCCGCGCCCGTGGTGCTGGACGACGGCCGGATCGTCCTCGTCACGGTCCGGCAGGGGCCGTCGGCGACGGAGGAGAAGATCCGGCGGGGTCAGGTGCAGGCGGCCGAAGGGCGGCGGGTGTTCGTCCAGGTCAGCGCGGACGACGGGGTCACCTGGCCGGCTCCGCGCGAGATCACCGGCAGCGTCAGGCGTCCCGAGTGGCGCTGGTACGCCACCGGCCCGGGGCACGCCGTCCGGCTCAGGAGCGGGCGCGTCGTGGTGCCCGGCAACCACTCCCTGCCGCCCACCGGCACCGACAACGGCACCGAGGGCAAGTACAACGGCGGCCACGCGCTGCTCAGCGACGACGGCGGCCGTACCTGGCGGATCGGGTACGTCGACGACAATCCCGACGGCTACGTCAACGTCAACGAGACCACCGCGACCGAGCTGCCCGACGGCCGCCTCTACCTCAACGCCAGGACGGACTCCGCCGCCCCCGGCACCCGGGCCGACGCCTGCTCCTCCGACGGCGGCCAGCGGCTCGACCTGCCCTTCCGTCCGCAGGCCGGGCTGGCCGGGCCGGTGGTCGAGGGCAGCGTTCTGTGGTGCGAGCCGCCCGGCGTGCTGCTGTTCTCCGGTCCGGCCGCGCCCGACGCGCGGGCTCTGATGACCGTACGGGCGAGCGACGACCTCGGCGTCACCTGGCGTTCCGCGCACACCGTTTCGGGGTTGCCCGCCGCCTACTCCGACCTGGTCAGGGTTGACGACGACACGGTCGGGCTGCTGTTCGAGACCGGGGACTTCGGGCCGTACGAGAGTATTGTCTTCCGGCGCATCCCGGTCGCCGAGTTCCGCGCGAACGCCGCCGGGCCTTTCCTCGCATAGGTTTTCCCGGTCACGGAAGTGCTGGCACAGGGCTGTTCTGACTACGCTGAGACACCCACTGTGTTGACCGCGTGTGCGGCGATGTTCCGTATTACGCGCTAGCATTCCGATCAGCGGAATAGGCGAGGGAGAGTTCAGTGGCTGAGACTCAGTCCCCTGTGGGGAGCGTCGATCGTGCCCTGCTGATCCTGCAGGAGATCGGAAAGCACAGCAGGGGGGTGACGCTCGACGAGCTGGCCACCAGGCTGGGGCTGCCGAAGAGCTCGCTCCATCGCCTGCTCGGGGCGTTGAAGCATCGCGGCTTCGCCGCCCAGCCGGAGCCGAGCGGGCCGTACTTCCTCGGCACCGAGCTGCTGGCCACGGCCTTCAGGTTCTACGAGTCCATGGACCTGCGCACGCTCGTCCGGCCGCTGCTGCTGCGGCTCAGCGAGGAGTTCTCCGAGACCGTGCACATGGCGATGCTCGACGGCGGCGAGGTCGTCTACCTGGACAAGGTGGAGGCGGTGCGGTCGATCACCATGACCTCGGTGGTCGGCGGGCGCAACGCGGCCCACTGCACGGGGGTGGGCAAGGCGCTGCTGGCCTGGACGTACCCGACGGACGAGGCGGTCAAGGCGTGGGCCGAGCGCTACGGGCCGCTGGCCACCAGGACCCGTAACACGATCACGAACCCCGCCAAGCTCGCCACCCACCTCGACCAGGTCCGGCAGCGCGGGTACGCGCTCGACCTGGAGGAGAACGAGCCCGGGGTGCGGTGCGTGGCGGCGCCGGTCTTCATGGGCAAGACGGCGCCGGTGGCGGCGGTGAGCGTGACCGCCATCAAGGACCGCATGTCGGTGGCCCGCCTGGAAGAGGTCGGCCTCGGCCTCCGCCGCGCCATAACCACCGAGGTCTGACCCGCCGTACACAAGAACAGCGCCTCCCGAACGACGCCCCCCGAACGACGCCCCCGGACGGCCCCCCGGACGGCGACCCCTCCGAACGGCGGCCCTCTCGGGTGCCGCCCCCTCCCCCAAAGGGACCTCAGCCGACTACGGTCGAGCAAGTAGCGGAACCACGTTCCGTATCACGGACCAGGAGACAGAGCATGAAGCTGGAAAAGGTCCCGGTGCCCCCCGCGACCCTGGGCGAGGGCCCGAGGTGGGACGCCGCCACGGCCACCCTGCTGTGGGTCGACATCCCCAAGGGCCGCGTGCACAGACTCGACCCGGCCGGCGACGAACAGGAGACGATCGACTTCGGCCGCCCCGTCGGCGTGGCCGTGCCCGACGCCGCCGGGGGCCTGATGGTCGCCCTCAGGGACGGCTTCGCCCGCCACGCCGACGGCCGAACCGAACTGGTCGCCCGCCCGCCCGAGCCCCCGGGCAACCGCATGAACGACGGCGCCTGCGACCGGGCGGGCCGGTTCTTCGCCGGTACGAAGGCCGAGGACGACACCCCCGGCGCGGGTTCCCTCTACCGCCTCGGCCCGGCCCGTACGTGCGAGAAGGTCCTGGACGGCGTCACGATCTCGAACGGCATCGGCTGGAGCCCCGACGAGCGCCTGATGTACTACGTGGACACCGTGACCGACCGCGTCGACGTCTTCGACTACGACCCGGAGACCGGCGACCTCGACGGCCGCCGGGAGTTCGCCGCCCTGCCCGGCCCGGACGGCCTCACCGTGGACGCCGAAGGCCACGTATGGGTCGCGCTGTGGGGCGGCGGGGCGGTCGTGCGGCTGCGTCCGGACGGGCGTACCGACCTGACCGTGGACGTGCCCGCGGCCAACGTCACGAGCTGCGCCTTCGGTGGCCCCGACCTCGACGTGCTCTACGTGACCACCGCCTGGGACGGCAGCGCCGGCGGGGAGTTGTGGCGCTGCCGCACACCCCACACCGGCCTGCCGGCGAACCCCTACAGGGGTCTCACCCCTTGACCGCCCCGGTCAGCGCCTGCACGAAGCGGCGCTGGCCGAACAGGAACACCGCCAGCACCGGCAGCGTGGTGAGCACCGTGCCCGCCATGATCGCGGGCCAGTCGGCCCGGTGCTGGCCCTGGAACGTGGTCAGCCCCGCCTGGACGGTGTAGTTCGCCTCGGAGTTGATCACCACCAGCGGCCAGAAGAGATCGTTCCAGGCCGTGATGAACGTGATCACGGCGAGCGCCGCCAGCGCCGGTTTGGCGACCGGCAACACCACCCGGAAGAACAGCGCGACCCGCGAGCACCCGTCGATCCGCGCCGCCTCCTCCAGTTCCTTCGGGAAGGACTGGAAGAAGGAGGTCATCAGGTAGATGCCGACCGAGGAGCTGAGCTGCGGGATGATCAGCGCCCCCAGCGTGTCCACGAGCCCGGCCTGGCTGAACATCAGGAACGTCGGGATCACGGTGAGCTGGAACGGGATCAGCGCGGTCGCGATGATCAGGACCAGCGTCAGCCGCGAGCCGATGAACCTGATCCGGGCGAAGGCGTACCCGGCCATGCTGCAGAGCACGACCTGGGCCGCCACGATCGCGCCCGACACCAGCACGCTGTTGAGGAACCAGCGGGGGAAGTCCGAACGTTCCATGACCGTGCGGTAACCGCCGAGATCGATGCCGTCGGGCAGGATCGGCGGCGGGAACCGGTTCAGCTCGGCCTGCGTCATGACCGAGCTGAGCACCAGCCACACGAACGGCAGCAGCGTCACCAGCGACATCGGCGCGAGCACCAGATGCCACTTGCTGGGCAGGCGTCGTCTCATCGCACGGCCCCTCTCCGCCGCGCGACCACCAGGCCCACGACGATCAGCAGCAGCGTCCCGGCGAACAGCGTGTACGCAACGGCCGCGCCGTACCCGGCGGCGGAGTAGCGGAACGCGAGCTGCCACACGTAGTAGACGATGGTCACGGTCGCGCTGGCCGGGCCGCCCTGGGTCGTGGTCATGACCAGGTCGAAGAACTGCAGCGCGTCGATCACGCCCCACACCGCGAGGAAGACCGTGATCGGCCGTACGGACGGGACGATGATGTGCCGGAACGTGGCCCACCGTCCCGCCCCGTCGATGGAGGCCGCCTCCAGCACCGCCTTGTCGATCTCCTGGATGGCCGCCAGGTAGATCACCACGGCGAAGCCGAACCTGGTCCAGAAGAAGATCAGCGTGAGCACGTACATGGCCTGGGACGGGCTGCTCAGGAACCCCTGCATCGGCAGGCCGAGCTGCACGAGCACACCGTTCATCAGGCCGAAGTCGCGGTCGAAGATGTAGCCCATGAGCAGGCCGGCCGAGGTGGCCGAGGCCACGTACGGCACCAGGAAGGCGGTCCGGTAGAAGCCGATCCCGCGCACCTTCCTGTTCAGCAGCACCGCCACGACCAGCCCGAAGACCAGCGAGGCCGGGATGTAGAGCACCAGCAGCAGCCCGGTGTTGCGCACCGCCTGGAAGAACACCTGGTCCTGGAAGAGCGCCCGGTAGTTGTCCAGGCCGACGTTCTCGGGCGTCTTCATCAGGTCGGAGTCGGTGAACGACAGCGCCAGCGCCCACGCCATCGGCACCAGCGCGAACCCGAGGATGATCAGCGTCGCCGGGCCGGCGAACGACCAGCCGGCGACGTGGTCGCCGAGCCTGCGCCGTTCCTTGGCGTGCCGGGCGGCCGGCGCGCTGACCGTGGCGCTGCTCATGATCCCGGTACCGCCAGCACCGCGTCGGACTTGGCGGCGGCCTCGTCCAGGGCGGTCTTGGTGTCGGTCCTGCCGAGCAGCGCCTCCGCGATGGCCTCGGCGACGAAGGAGGACACGCGGGGGTACTTGGTGGTCGGCGGCCGGACGCGCTTGGCGTTGGCCAGGTTCTCGGAGATCACCTCGATACCCGGATATTTCTGGAGATAGTCCTGGTAGCCGGGCAGCTTGGTGATCGACTCCCGAACGGGCAGGGAGCCCGTGTCGCTCATCCACACGAGCTGCTGCTGCGCGGCCGTCAGCCAGCTCAGGAACGTGGTCGCCGCCTTCACCCGGCGTTCGTCGTGCTCGAACACCACCCAGTTGTCCGGGCCGGAGACGGTCTCGTGGTTGCCATTGGTGCCGGGCAGCCGGACGACGCCGTAGTCGACCTTGGCCGCCTGGAGGTCGGGCAGCACCCAGGGGCCCGACAGGAACATGGCGAGCCGTCCGGACTCGAACAGCTTCTGTCCCTTCTCGGCCGGGCTGGAGTCGAGGTAGACCGACTTGTCGTCCACGGCCATGTCCCTGATCAGACCGAGCGCCTGCTGACCGGCCGCCGAGTTGAACGTGGACTTCTTGTGGTCGGGGGTGAGGATGTCGCCGCCCGACTGCCACAGCAGCGGCCACAGGCCCCAGACGGCCTCCTCGCCGCCGCTGATCGCCCAGGTGGTGCCGAAGACGCCGCTCTGCGCGTCCGTGGTCTTCTTGGCGATCTCGCGGAAGTCGTCCCAGGTCCAGTCGGGGCCGGGGGCCTTGACCCCCGCCTTGGCCAGCAGCTTCTTGTTGTAGAGCACCACCATGTTGTCCACCACGGCGGGGAAGCCGATGACCTTGCCCTGGACGGTGACCGCCTCGCGCTCGTTGGCCCAGAAGTCGGTCCAGCCGACGGCCGGGTCCTTGACGTAGGAGGTGAGGTCGGCGGTCTTGGGGTTCCTGGCCACGTTGGGCGCCCAGGAGCCGTACAGGTAGGCGATGTCGGGGTAGGCGTCCGAGGTGAGCGCGGCGGTGATCTTGGGTAGCATGCCGTCGGCGGTCGCGCCGCCGGACTCGGTGCTGACCCTGATGTCGGGGTGGCTCTGGTTGAACCGGGAGACCAGTTTCTCGATCGACTTGGCAGAGGTGTCCTCCTGGCCGTGCCAGATGGTGATCTCGACCGGGCCGGTCGCCTGTTCCTGGCTTCCGCCGCCGCAGCTCGCCACGGCCAGGGCCAGGGCGACGACGGCGAGCGTCGTACCGGGCCTCATCGGCCGGTCTCGCGGATGTTGTGAATGACTCGTGCCATGGGGTTCCCTCCACAGAGCACGGCGGGCGTGGCGGCCCGCTGCGTGCGGCGAGTATAGTCACGCATCCACGATGCAGACTAGAGTTCCACTAGACGGAATGAAGGTGAACGTGCGAACCAGGACGCTCTTAACCCGGCTGGCAGTGGTCGCGGCACTGGGCTGCGCGCCGCTCGCGGCACTCGTCGCGCCCGCGACGGCGCAGGCGGGACCGTGGAAGCCGCCGCTGCAGAGCCGCTGGCAGTACCAGCTCCAAGGCAACGCCAAATATGCCGCGACCGGCGGCGTGAACGTCGACATCTGCGCGGCGCCCCAGTCGGGCGGCGCGTGCGTGCGACCGAGCGTGTTCGACATCGACCTGTACGCCGACGGCGACGTGGTGGGCAACAACACCACGCTCAACACCGCCGCCGTGAAGGCCGTCCACGCCCGTGGCGCGAAGGCGATCTGCTACGTCGACGCCGGCTCGATCGAGGAGTACCGGCCCGACTACCAGCAGTTCGTCGACTGGCACAAGAGCCACGGCAACTCCCTGCTCGGCAAGCCGTTCAGCAAGGAGTTCCCGAACGAGCGCTGGGCCAACATCAACAACGACCAGGGCCAGCGGGACTTCCTGCTGAAGATGATGGCGGCCCGGGTCGACAAGTGTGCCCAGGCGGGCTTCGACGGGGTCGAGTTCGACGTCGTCAACGCCCACGAGGAGGGCAAGACGGTCACCGGCTGGACCGTCAGCCCCGCCACCCAGCTCGTCTACAACCGGGCGCTGGCCGACCTGGCCCACCGCAAGGGCCTGTCCGCGGCGCTCAAGAACGACCTCAGCCAGGCGGGCGAGCTGGTCTCCAGCTTCGACTACGCCGTCAACGAGGAGTGTTTCCAGTTCGACGAGTGCGGCGAGCTGAGCGTGTTCGTCAAGGCGGGCAAGCCGGTGTTCCAGGTCGAGTACGAGACGGCGCCGGCGACGTTCTGCCCCAAGGCGGCCAAGCTCGGCATCAACGCGATCAAGAAGGCCGTGGACTACTCGCTGAAGGACATGCCGTACAAGCCGTGCAAGTAAGGGGGCGGCGGGGCCGCCCCCTGCCCGTCACGGGCTGAGGAGGGCCTTGACGGGGGTGTCGTGGCCGTTCATCAGGGTCGTGAACACCTCCGCGCCGTCGGCGAGCGGGAACGTGCGCACCCAGCTCAGGTCCCACTCGCCGACGGTCTCCACGGCCGTGGCGAAGTCGGCGTCGGTGTAGGCGAACGAGCCGAGCACCCGCTGCTCGCCGCGGACCAGGGCCGTCGCGTCGAACCCCGCCGTGGGGTCGGCCAGGCCCAGCCAGACCGCCGTGCCGCCGGGGCGCAGCAGGGCGAGCGAGCGCTCGTGGGTGACCGCGGCGCCGACCGCGTCGAAGATCACGTCGTACTCGCCGGTCAGCGCCGCGCCCGCCGACCGCGCGCCGAGGCGGCGGGCGATCTCCACGCGGCTCTCGGACCGGTCGGCCACCTCCACCGAGGCGGCCCCGCCCGACAGGGCGACCAGCAGGCAGGACAGGCCGATCGCGCCGGCGCCGTACACGCCCACCCGGGCCCCGGCGGGCGCCCCGGCCAGCGACCAGGCGTGGACGGCGTTGGCCGCCGGCTCGACGATCCCGGCCGCCGTCCAGCCGAGGCCCTGGGGCAGCTCGACCAGCGTGCTCTCGGGCACGGCCACCCGCTCGGCGAACCCGCCGGGCCGGTGCACGCCGACGATCCGCCGCTCGCGGCACACGTTGCGCAGGCCGAGCCGGCACACGTCGCACGAGCCGCACGACAGGATCGGGTTGACCACCACCGCCCGCCCGTCGGACGTGAGCCCGGCGAACTCGTGGCCCATGACCAGCGGCGGCACCCGGAACCCGGGCGTCCTGACGCCGTGCAGCTCGCTGCCGCAGATGCCGGAGGCGGCCACGTGGACCAGCACCTCGTCCGCCCCGACGGCGGGTTCGGGCACGTCCCGCAGCTCGACCGCGGCGGGACCGGTGAACACCAGCGCCCTCATCGCACGACCACCGGGGAGGCCGCCGGACGGACGCCCCGGGCGTACCGTCCTTCCTCGCGTTCCGCGGCCGCGAGGCCGCTCTCCCCGACCCGTACGGTGCCGAGCCTCATACACACCCCTACTTTCCTTGATACGGAATGCTGTTCCGATGACTTGACGGCACGCCTGTGGACGCTGTCGTCGTCGGTCAGTCAATCAGTTCCGTGTAGCGGAACGCTAGTGCGTGATGCGGAATAGTGCTATTTTCTGATGAACTTCGAGAGGGGCGAACCACGTATGTACCCCGAGATCGACACTCCCGCGCTGGTCATCGACCTCGACGTGGTCAGGGGCAACGTCACGGAGATGGCCAAGGCCGCCGCACGGCACGGCGTCCGGCTGCGCCCGCACATCAAGACCCACAAGATGCCCGAGCTGGCGTTGGCCCAGCTCGAAGCCGGGGCGACCGGCATCACCTGCGCCAAGCTCGGCGAGGCCGAGATCATGGCCGACGCCGGGATCGACGACATCCTGCTCGCGTTCCCCGTCTGGGGCGAGGCCAAGCTGCGCCGCCTGGCCGCCCTCCGCGAGCGCGCCCGGGTACGGGTCAGCCTCGACTCCCCCGAAGTGGCGGCCGGACTCGCCCGCCTGCCGGGGCCGCCGATCGAGCTGCTGGTCGAGGTGGACACCGGCCAGCATCGGCTGGGCCGCCCGCCCGGCCGTCCCACGGCCGACCTGGTGGCCGAGATCGCCGCGATCCCCGGCGTGGACGTCATCGGGCTGCTCACCCTGGCCGGGCACGCCTACCACTCCCGCACCCCGGAGGAGCTGGCCGAGACCTCCCGCCGCGAGGGCGAGGACCTGGTGGCCACCGCCGAGCTGTGCGCGGCCGACGGCATCGAACTGCGCGAGATCAGCGTCGGCTCCACCCCCACCGCCCGGCACGTCGCCGGCGTGGCCGGGGTGACCGAGATCCGGCCCGGCACCTACATCTTCAACGACGCCTCGATGATGCGCCTCGGCGTGGCCACCGAGCAGACCGTGGCGGCCCGCGTACTGGCCACCGTGATCGCCAGGCCGACGCCGGAACGGGTCGTGTTCGACGCGGGCACCAAGTGCCTCACCTCCGACGGCAGCGGCATGCCCGACTGGATCAGGGTGGCCGGGCGGCCGTACGTGCACATGGTGTTCCTCAACGAGGAGCACGCCGTCGCCCGCCTCGACCCCGAACACGCCGGGGAACTGCCCGTCGGCACGCGCGTGCAGCTCATCCCGAGTCACGCCTGCTCGGTCGTGAACCTCTTCGATGTCGCGCACGGCGTCGAGAACGGGCAGGTCACCACTGGTCTGCGCGTCGCGGCCCGCGGCGCGGTGCGTTGAGGAAGGACGGAGTCATGCGGGGACTGGCCGGAAAGCGGGTGCTGATCAGCGGGGGCAGCAGCGGCATCGGAGCCGCCACCGCCCGCAGGTTCCTGGAGGAGGGCGCGCGGGTGGTGCTCACCGGGCTCGACGGCGACGAGGTCGAACGCGCCGTCGCCGAGCTCGCGCCGCTCGGCGAGGTGGGCGGCCTGGCCGGCGACGTCAGCTCGGAGGACGACGTCGCCCGGCTGGTGACGGGCGCGATCGAGACCCTGGGCGGCGTCGACGTGCTGATCAACAACGCCGGCACCGCCTGGCGCGAGCCGTTCCTGGAGATCACGCCCGGCCACTGGGACCGGATCGTCTCGGTGAACCTGCGCGGCATGTTCCTGATGGCCCAGGCCGTGGCCCGCCACCTGGTGGAACGGGGGACGGGCGGCGTGATACTCAACATGTCCTCGACCAACGGCCTCGGCGGCGAGGCCGACTACGCCCACTACAACGCCTCCAAGGGCGGCGTGCTGCTGCTCACCAAGACCATGGCCGTCGAGCTCGGCAAGCACGGCATCCGGGTCAACGCCCTGTGCCCGGGCTACATCCAGACCCCCCTGAACGCGTCCATCTCGTCCGGGCTCGCCGGCGACTTCGTCTCCTCCTACGAACGCGAGCACATCCCGCTGGGCCGCGCCGGGCTCGCCGAGGAGGTCGCCGCCGGGTACGCCTTCCTCGCCTCCGACGACGCCGCGTTCATCCACGGCACCGAGCTGGTGATCGACGGCGGGCAGCTAGCGATCATGTGAGTCGCCGGACCGCGGCACCTTCATGGCGATGATCAGGCCGTGCCCGGAGTCGCCGCCCGTACGCAGGTGGGACAGCTCGACGGTGAGCGGCGTCGGCCGTCCGCGCTCGTTGACGGCGTCGAGCGCGACCCTCCTGGACCCGGCTCGCCCGGCGCCGCCGGCCAGCGTGTCGCGGACGAGCGGGACGATCGCCTCCACCGGCAGCCAGGTGCCGAGCGAGGCGAGCGGACGGCCCACCGCCTCGCCGGCCCGCACCCCCCACAACTCCTCGGCCATCGCCCCCCAGATGACCACCCGCATGTCCGCGTCGAGCACCACCACGGCGTCGCCCAGGCCGCGGACCAGCGAGTCGGTGAACCTGCTGACCTCGTCGAGCTCAGTCGTACGGGCGGTGAGCGCGTCGTTGGCGTGCCGCAGCTCGTCGTTGGCCGAGCGCAGCTCCTCGTTCGCGCTCTCCAGCTCCTCGTTGGCCGTCCGGAGCCGGTGGATGATCGCCGGCCAGCGGGCGGGGCGCGCGCGGTGGGGCCGTTCGAGGCGGGGGTCGCGGGCCCGGCGGAAGTGCGGCAGGTGCCGGCCGAGCGGCCTGGGCGGCCCGGCCTGCTCGTAGATCTCGATGCCGGTCCCGGCCAGGGCGTCAGGCATCGCGGTGAAGACGGGGATCGCGGTGCCGCCGTGCTCGGCCATGAGCGCGACGAGACGGCGGAGCGCGGGCTGGGCCTCGGCCACGGCCAGGTGGCCGCCCTTCACCTGCATGGCGCGGTGGGTGATCGCAAGCTTTTCGAGGCCGTTGAGGTCGCAGAACCAGAGGTCTCCCGCGGCCACGATCACGTGTTTCACCCGCGAGCGCGGCAGGGGGTCGAGGAAGGCGGCCAGGATGGGACTGGTCGTCGAGTCGAGTTCGCCCGCCAGGGCGATCACCAGAGTGGTGTCGCCGACGGGGACGAGCCGTACGGATAGCTGCATCACCGGATCCGCTCCTTCCCTGAACTCTGCGTGATCGGAGATCGGCGCGCCGCAGGGGCGGGCTTGCTCCATCCTCCTCCTCGGCCGGGAAAAGAGCCAGGCGCTCACTGTGCGTGAGCGAGGGCCCAGGACGCGCCCTGGGTGAGGGGGTTGGGCAGGGTCGTCCAGCTGTCGCCGGGCGGGGCGCCGGCCAGTCGCGCGAGCAGGTGCGCCTTCACCCGGATCCGCTCGCCGAACAGGGCGTCGCGGTCGGCGCGCACGTCCGCGGTGTCGGGGAGCGCGTCGAAGGCCCGCCGCGCCGCCGCCGCCACGACGGCCCACAGACGTGACTCAGAGGTACGGTCCCCCTGACCCAGAAGGGAGACGAGACTGCCGAACGTGGTGCCGACAAGCGAGCCGAAGAGCTTGGCGTGCAGGACCTCCGGGTCGTCGCTGAGCAGCCGGGCGCTGACCGGCGGCCTCCCGAACCCGTTGCGGGCCAGCCGGGCCGGGCTGATCCGGACGTCGGCCAGGTCGCGGTAGACCAGCTCGACGGGCGCGCCCCGCCGGTCGAGCACGACCAGCAGGTTCTGGCCGTGGGCCTCCAGCGCGACCCCGAGCGCCAGCAGGCCGAGCGCCGCCGCCATCGCCACGTCGGCGAAGGCCGCCAGCCACTCGCGCGCCGCCTCGTGCCGGGCCGTCCCGATCAGCCCGGCGAGGGGGAAGGCGGTCCCGTCCCCGGCCGGCGGGACGGCGAGGGCCGCGACGGGGAGCACGGTGCGGCCGGGCCGGCGCGGGGTCGGCTCGCGCAGCATGACGGACAGGTCAGCGGTGTGCTCGCCGTGGACGGCGGCCGCGGCCCCGGACAGGTAGCGGGCGATGCGCGGCCGGCCGCCCAGCCGGGCCGACAGGGTGGTGAGCAGGTCCGACAGGGGGACGCAGTCGCGTACCGAGCCGGGTGAGATGTCCCTGACGCCGGAGGTCATCCGGGCGGTGAAGGCCGTCTTGAGGTGCGGGCCGCCGTCCAGGGGGGCGAGGGTCCGTACGGACATCAGCGGGTGGCAGGGCAGCACCCCGGTCGCGTACGGGCGCACGCCCAGCTCCGGCAGCACGTGACGGGTCTGCCAGGGGTGCACGGGCAGCAGCAGCCGGTCGCCGTCCATGAGCGAGCCCGGCCACGGCCCCGTGACCAGGCATTCGGCGGCGGGCACCGACACCAGGTCGAGCGCGACGACGGGCCGGTGCTCCGGCATGTACGCCAGCTGCTCGGCCACCGACACTCCGGGCCGGTTGCGGCAGCCCGGATGGTAGGGATGGCCGTCGACCACGCTCTGCTCGTGGTGTTCGGGGCCCGGCTCGCGGACGGGGGAGGCCGCGCCCGCGCGGGAGAGCGCCATGGAGGCGACGCTGTTGTCCAGGTCGTCGACCAGCCCTTCCGAGCCGGGCAGGCCGAGCGCGACCAGCAGCCCGGCCGGATCGGCGTACGCGACGCCGTCCAGCCGCAACACCGGCTCGCCGGCCAGGTCGTACGGCAGCCGGGCCGGCCCGGTCAGGTCGCGGCCGTCCGCGAGCCGTACGCGGACGTTACCGCCCGTGGCCACGCGCTCGCCGAGGCCGGGCAGGGGCTCGCAGAGCAGGCCGCGCCACAACCGGCCCATGACGGCGGCCCGTGCGCCGGGAAGGGCCGCGGCGTACCCGGGTGAGAGATCTGGGCGCACGGCGGCCAGGTCCGCCGCGAACTCCACCGAATGCCGCATGACCCCCGCCGTATCCAGGAACATCCCCGGTGACAACCCTGTGGACACTGATCAGTACAAAAGGGTAGGACAGGTCGCCATGGCATATATCGACGACCTCCTCCCGCCGACCGGCGCGGAGCACGAGGTACGGACCCGGCAGGCCGCGGAGCAGGCCGAAGCCCTCTCGGTGACGGCCCTGCTCAACTGCCTGCTCCGCGAGGTCGCCCGTCCCGTCGCGACCCCGTCCGGGGCCGAGGCGGAAGGCGGCCTGTGGGAGCTGCCCGCGACCGGGCACGTGCTGCGCGTCGGACCCGGACGCTACCCCGGCCCGCCCTCCCTCCAAACCTCCGGCGGCCCGAACCCGCTGTCGCTGGACGACCTGGTGGCGCTGACCGAGGCCGAGCTGCTGGCGGGCACCGGCCACGCCAACCCGTCCCTGGCCGGGGAGATCGCCGGCAGCCGGGACGTCATGGCCACGCTGCTGACGGCCCGGCGGACCGCCACCCCACCCGCCGACCCGTACCTGCGCTCGGAGCAGGCGCTGGTCGCCGGTCACCGCTACCACCCCGCGCCCAAGGCCCGCGGCGGGTCGGGCCCGGAGTCCTGGCTGGCCTACTCGCCGGAGGTCCACGCGAGCTTCGCGCTGCCGCTGCTCGGGGTGCCCGCCGAGGCGCTGGTCGAGCAGGGCGACGCGGGCGCGCTCGACCGGCTCGGGCCGCCCGCCCCCGACGGCCTGGTGCTGCTGCCCGCCCATCCGTGGCAGGTGGAGCTGCTGGGGGGCCTCAAGGAGCTGCGCCACCTCGGCGTCACGACGGCGACGGCCGTGCCGACCGCCTCGATCCGCACGGTGTACCTGCCGGAGGCGGACCTGTTCTGCAAGTTCAGCCTGGACGTGCGCATCACGAACGACATCCGCCGCCTGTGGTTGCACGACCTGCGCTGGCTCGGCCTGATCGACGACCTGCTGCGGGTGGCGTTCGACGACCTGCCCGAGCACCGGCCGCGGCCCGCCGTGCTCAGCGACCGCGGCTACCGCAGCGTGGAGCTGGGGTCGGACGGCGGCGAGGCGCTGGCGGTGATCGTCCGCGACGGGCTGGGCGGGCACCTGCGCCCGGGGCTGACGGCGCTGCTGGCCGCGGGGGTCAGCGAGGGCTTCCCCGGCAACCCGCTGGACGGCCTCGACGCCGACGGCGCGCTCGTGTGGTGGCGGCACTACCTCGACCACGTCGTGCCGCCGGTCCTGCACGCCTACTTCCGCCACGGCGTGGTGCTCGAATGCCACCTGCAGAACGTGCTCATCGGCGTGGACGAGCGGGGTGTGCCCGGCCAGGCGATCTTCCGCGACCACGAGGGGGTCAAGCTGACCGCGGACCGCCACAGCCTGCCCGGCGCCCGCACGCCCGTCGTGAGCGCCGCCTACGGCTGGGAACGGCTGCTGTACTGCCTGGTCGTCAACAACCTCGTCGAGATCGCCGGCGCGGTGGCCGAACGGCATCCGGAGCTGCGGGCCGAGTTGTGGGCCGCTGCCAGGGCGGTGTTCGCCGGGTGCGCCGGGGAGCTCGGCGAGCCCGAGGAGCTGCGCGCGCTGCTCGCGGACCCGTACGTGCCGGCCAAGGCCAACCTGCTGCTGCGCTGGCTGGAGGCGGACGGCGCGGACATGCGGTGCGTGCCGGCGCCCAGTCCGTTGCGACTCTTTACGCCATAAGCTATCCTCGCCGGACAAACAGTTTACGGTGTATCGAATTCGAGGAGAGGCGATGTCCGAGGCGACGCTGCACGACGGAAGCACCATCGAGGTGGAGGTCCACGGCTCGGGGCCGGTCGTGCTCATGCCCGTCAACCCGACGCCGGTCGAGGGCGAGCAGGCCGAGGCGATGCGGCAGTGGGGCGCCGACCCCGCGCTCGGCCGTTCGCTCATCGACGGCCTCTCCGACGCCTTCCGCGTCGTGGCCTTCGACTACGAGGGCCACGTGCTGGCCAACCCCAAGCCGGACACGCTGACCCCCGACAACGTGTCCGCCGACATCCTGGCGGTGGCCGACGCGGTGGGGGCCGACCGGTTCGCCTACTACGGCTACTCCTGGCTGGCGCTCAGCGGGCTTCAGCTCGCCCTGCGCACCGACCGGCTCTCGGCGCTGGTCATGGGCGGTTTCCCGCCGCTCAACGGCCCGTACGCGGCGATGTTGCGGGTCACCGAGGCGACGTACGAGATGGCCGTCGCGCCGAAGACCGCCACGCCGCCCGCCACGGGGACGGGCGAGCCGGGGGACTGGTCGTCGACCGAGGTGACGCTGGGTGAGGGGCAGGCCCGCCAGTTCCTCAGCCTCTACCAGGCGCTGCGCGGCTTCGACGACAGCCAGGTGCGCCTGTCCTGCCCCCGCCTGTGCTTCGCCGGCTCGCAGGACGAGATCGTGTACGACGAGCGCTGGGGCGGCACCCACGTGAGCATCGCGGGCCCGCTGCTGCGCGACCGGGCGGCCATCGAGGCGCTCGGATGGGACGTCGAGGTGCTCGACGGGCTCGACCACACCGGGGCCATGCAGTCGGCGAACGCGCTGCCGATCCTGCGGCCATGGCTGGAGAAGACGCTGTTTCTCCCGGCCTGACCTGGGCAGTTGCCCGGCAGTCCGGGGAACGGGGGGAACATGGCGAAGGGGAACGGCCGCGGCGGCGTTCAGCCGGTCGATGAGCCCATCGGGAAACTGGAGCTCGTGCACGCCTTCGAATCCGGCCCGATGCCGACGGGCGTCACGGTCTCGCGTACGGGCCGGATCTTCGTCAACTTCCCCAGGTGGGGTGACGACGTTCCGGCGACCGTGGTCGAGCTGGTGGACGGGAAAGTCGTGCCCTACCCCGACCAGGTGTGGAACGACGAGGCCGACGAGCCGTCGAAGTGGCTGGTCTCGGTGCAGAGCGTGGTCGTCGATCCCATGGACCGGCTGTGGATCCTGGACACCGGCAGCCCGATGTTCCGGCCCACCAGGAAGGGCGGTCCGAAGCTCGTCTGCGTGGACCTGGAGACCGACACCGTGGTCAAGGTCATCCTGTTCGACCGCGGCGCCGCTCTGGAGACCTCCTACCTCAACGACGTACGGTTCGACCTGCGCAAAGGGGTCGCCTACCTCACCGACTCCGCCGACAAGGGCCCCAACGCGATCGTCGTGGTCGACCTGGCCAGCGGGCAGGCTTGGCGGCGGCTGCACGACCACCCGAGCACCAAGGCGGAAGGTCCGCCCGACTTCCTGCCGGTCGCCGAGGGCCGCCCGTTCCTGGAACGGCCGGCGGACGGCCCGCCGCGGCCGGTCCTGATGGGCTCGGACGGCATCGCGCTCCCGGCCGGCGGCGAGCGGCTCTGGTACTGCCCCCTGCTGTCCCGCCGCTGGTACAGCGTCTCCACCGACGCGCTGGTGGACCGTACGCTGGACGACGCCGACGTGGCGGCGACCGTCAGGGACGAGGGCGACAAGGGCGGCGCGGCCGACGGCCTGGAGGCCGACGACGCCGGGCGCATCTATCTGACCGACTGGGAGCACAACGCCGTCCTGCGCCGCCTGCCCGACGGCACGATCGACACCCTGGTCCACGACGCCCGCCTGCTGTGGCCCGACACGCTGTCGGTGTCCGACGGCCACCTGTACGTGACCGCCAACCAGCTGCACCGGCAGGCCAGGTTCCAGGAGGGACGGGACCTGCGGCGGCACCCGTACGCGCTGTTCCGGGTGGCGATCGACGCCGGTCCGGTCCGGCTGGTCTGACGGCGCTCCCGGCGGCCCCGGCGACACGGGCGGGGCTGGGTCGTGGTTTGCCGTCTCCGCCGACGCGGTATGCCCGCTACGTAGAGGTACCGGTCGGCTACCAAGTGCCGCCATCGCTAAACCTCTGCAATGGCCATTTGGGGGGCTTAAGGCCGATGAATGCCGCTAAATACGACAGGTTGCTCGACGGTGTGACCGTCCTGGGGGCACCATGTCGCTGAACGCACGCATCGGCAGGATCGAGAGCCTGCTCGAACGGGCCGAACCGCCCGCCGTCGAGCTGGCCCAGGCCCTGCTAGACCTCTACGGCGAGGGCCTGACGCGGATCATGGCCGCGGCCGACGACGACCTGGCGGCGCGGCTGGCCGACGACGACGTGGTCGCCCACCTGCTGCTGCTGCACGACCTCCACCCGATCGACGTACGCACCCGGGTGGAGGACGCGCTGCGCGGCACCGGCGCCGAGGTGGTCTCGGTCGATGGCGACCTCGTCCGCGTACGGCTCGACGACGGCGGTTGCTGCTCGGCCGACGCGGCACGGCGGGCCGTGCGCGACGCGGCGCCGGAGGTCGAACGGGTCGAGATCGTCCAGCCGCTGCCCAAGGTGGGGACCGGCAGATGGACCACGTGAGGCGCATCGCCCGCGCCGTGCTCTACGAGGGCTACCTGCTGTGGCCCAACCGCCGCTCGCCCGTCCCCGACCGGCGGCGCTGGACGTTCGGCGGGGTGCACCCCGAGTCCTACGGCCGGGCGCACGAGGGCAACCCGTGGCTGACCCAGACCCAGTGCCTGCTGGAGGCGCACGGCGACGACGTCGTCGACGTACATGTCCGCTTCCTCCACCTGGTGACCTGCGAGGTGGCCGTGCGGCGCGAGGGCGAGCTGGTCCCCGTGCCCGAGCTGACCGTCGGCGGCACCCGTCACCTGCCCCGGGAGGAGGCCAAGGAACGCGAGGTGGCCGAGACCGGCCTGCGGCTGACCGACCTGCTGTCCGGCCCGGTCCGGATGGAGATCGACGTGCCGCCGGGCCAGCGGGCCGAATGGCTCGACGGCGAGGGCGTGCTGCTGCGCGGCTGGGAGGCGCTCAGCGGCCTGGCCGAGGTGTTCGCCGAGCGCCTGTGCGAGGGGCTGTTCAGGCTCACCGTACGGGTGGCGAACACGAGCCCCTGGCAGGGCGACTCGCGCGCGGAGGCCATGAAGCACACCCTGGTCTCCGCGCACACCGTCGTCAGCTCGCCGGGCGGCCGGTTCGTCTCGCTGATGGAGCCGCCCGACGGACTGCGCACGCTCGCCGCGGGCTGCCACAACGTCGGCACCTGGCCCGTCCTGGTGGGCGAGGAGGGCGACCGGCACACGATGTTGTCCGCGCCGGTCATCCTGTACGACCATCCCAGGATCGCGCCGGAGAGCGGCACGTTCGACGCCACGGAGATCGACCGGCTCCTCACGCTCAGCGTGCTCTCGCCCACCCCCGAAGAGCTCATGCGCCTGCACGGCACCATGCGGGAGACGTGACATGGAAACCTGGTCCCAGACGGATCGGCTCGGCCCCGCCGAGGTGATCGTCGACGGCGTGCGGCTGTCCCCGGGCAGCCGGGTGCGCCTGCGTCCCAAGAGCCGCGCCGACATCCTCGACCTCGCGCTCAACGGCCGCCTGGCCGTGATCGAGAGCGTCGAGCGGGACGACGTCGGCGGCTTCCACGTCGGCGTCACGCTCGCCGCCGACCCGCTGCGCGACCTGGGCGAGTCCAGGCTGCCGTGCCACCGGTTCTTCTACTCGGCGGAGGAGCTCCAGCCCGTCGGGGGAGGCTGCCGGCCGCGCGTCCTGGTGGCCGGCATCGGGAACGTCTTCCTCGGCGACGACGGCTTCGGCGTCGAGGTCGTCCACCGCCTGGCCGACGACGACCTGCCCGCCGACGTGATCGACTTCGGCAGCCGCGGCCTCGACCTGGCCTACGCGCTCCAGCGCGACTACGAGGCCGCGATCCTCCTGGACGCCGCGCCGCGCGGCGAGCCGCCGGGCACGCTCACCCTGCTCGAACCGGACATGCCCGACCCCGGCGGCGTCCCGGCCGAGAGCCACGGCCTCGACCCGGTCAAGGTGCTGCGCATGGCGCGGGAGCTCGGCCGGGCGCCCGCCCGGGTGCTCGTCCTGTGCTGCGAGCCGGCCAGGCTGGTCACCGACGACGTGCTGCCGGAGCTGAGCGAGCCCGTACGCGGGGCGGTCGAGGAGGCCGTGCGGATGGTGCGCGCCCTCGTCATGGACGTGCTGGCGGAACGGGCCTGATCCCGTCCAGGTCGCCGGGCACCGAGCGCATGCGGTCCTCGACCGCCTCCAGGCGCGTCACGGGCACCGGCGCCTCCTGGGCCGGCCGTTCGGCCGAGCCGCGCAACCAGGAGTCGAGCATGACGTCGCCGACGACGACCGCGCTGACCGTCTTCTCGTCTCGGGTCCCCAGAGAGGGCGAATACCTGCAAAAACCCTGATCAACCACGTAGTGGCTTTATAGGTTCATCCGTATTCGACGTTACGGGCCGTCCCTATCGGGTAGCCCGGCCGCTATGCACGGCCTTCGGACCTCGACGCGCTGATGGCGACCACCGGCGCGGACGGGAGCGCGATCGGCGACCGCCTGGTCGTGCCGCCCGGTGCCTGCCGGGACCTGCGCCGAGCTGCGGGAACGGGCGTTCGACCTGGCGGTGCAGAGCCAGAGCAGGTCGAAGAGCTATTGAAGGGGTACGGAAATGGCTGATCAGGTCGTGCTGGACGAGCTGCAGCAGGCCCTGGACGAGGCGTTCCAGGGACGGGACCGGGTCGCGATGCGCGAGGTGTACGCGCGGGTCTCCGCGCACCTGCGCATCCCGGCCGACATGCTGGCCCATCTCAACGAGGTGCCCGAGGGCAGGTACACCAGGGAGGAGATGGCCGAGGCGATCAACGGCGTCATCAGGCGGCGGGGCGAGCAGGACAGCCTCGGTCTCCTGGGGATCCCCCGGCAGCGGCCGGTCGAGGAGACCCCCGCCGCCGAGCGGGCCATCGAGGACGACACACCGCTCGAATACCTCAACCCGACGGCGACCCCGCCCGACGACGACCAGACCCCGCGCTTCCGCGAACCGGGCGCGTAGCGGGGGCCGTCACTCGCTAATTAGACCGTTCGTTCTTGAATGTGGTAGCTTCGCCGCGTGGGACGGAGCAAGGAATTCGATCCGGAGGTCGCCCTGGACCGGGCGCTCGACCTGTTCTGGGAGCGCGGTTACGAGGCGACCTCGATGGCCGACCTGGTGGAGCGGCTGGGGCTGGCGCGGGCCAGCATCTACGGCACCTTCGGCGGCAAGCGGGAGCTCTACATCAAGGCGCTGGAGCGTTACCTGGCCCGGCGCAACGTGGTCGAGCCGCTGGCCCAGCCGGGGCCCGCGGTGCCGGCCGTACGCGCCTTCCTCGACGCGTACGTGGCCGAGATCCTGGCCGACGAGCTGCGGCGCGGCTGCATGGTCGTCAACACGGCCGTGGAGTTCGCCTCGCGGGACGCCGAGCTGTCGCGCCGGGTGACGGCGAGCTGGGCCGAGCTGGAGACCGCGCTCGCCGCCGCCCTGGTCCGCGCCCGCGCCCAAGGGGAGATCCCCGCGTCGAAGGACCCGTACGCGCTGGCCAGGTTCCTGCTCGTGCTGCTCCAGGGGTTGCGCGTGCTCGGGCGCGCCGATCCCGAGCCACGCCGGCTGCGTGACGCCGTCGAGCAGGCCATGATTGCCGTGCAAATTTGAGACCGATCGTTCTAGGAGTTTGTCGTGTTTGAAGGAAAAGTGGCAATTGTCACCGGGGGCGGCGGGGTCGTGGGGCGGGCCGCCGCGCTGGCGTACGCGCGTGCCGGGGCGTCCGTGCTGGTCGCCGGGCGTGACACCGGAAGGCTCGGCGAGGTCGTCAAGGAGATCGAGGCGGAGGGCGGGCGGGCCGCCGGGTTCGCCGTGGACGTCACCGACTCGGCCTCCGTCGCCGCCATGGTCGAGGCCGCCGTCACCCGGTACGGCGGGCTCGACGTCGCACTGAACGCCGCCGGTGTCTTCGGCATGCTGGCCCCGGTGGCCGACTACGACGAGGACACCTGGGACACCGTGCTCGCGGTGAACCTCAAGGGCGTGTTCCTGTCGATGAAGCACGAGATCGCGTACATGCGCGAGCACGGCGGCGGCACGATCGTCAACGTGGCCAGCAACCTCGGCGCCCACTGGCGCCTGTCCGGGGCCGCCGCCTACGCCGCCTCGAAGGCCGCGGTGAGCCACCTGACCCGTACCGCCGCCCGCGACCACATCGCCGACGGCGTGCGCGTCAACGCCGTCAGCCCAGGGCCCATCGACTCGCCCATGTCCATGCGCCCCGGCGAGACGCCCGCCGAACGCGACGACCGCATGAGGGACGCCCTGCCGATCGGCCGCGTCGCCACCCCGGAGGAGATCGCCGCGGCGGCGTTGTGGTTGTCCTCGCCGGCGTCGAGCTTCGTCGTCGGCCAGGACCACGTGATCGACGGCGGTGCCACGGCCTGACCTCAGCCGACGGCGGCCGGCGTGCGCGTCTCCTTCATGGCCACCACCGCCACCAGGCTGATCAGCCCCACCCCTGCCATGTACAGCGACACCGACAACGACGTGCCGGTCGACTTCTGCAGGGCCGTCGCGATCAGCGGGGCGAACCCGCCGCCGAGCAGCGCGCCGACCGCGTACGAGAAGGAGACGCCGCTGTAGCGGTAGCGGGCCTCGAACATCTCCGCGAACAACGCCGACTGGGGCCCGTACGTCGCCGCGAGCCCCACGTTGAGCACCACCACGGCGACCACCAGCAGTGCGGTGACCTTGGTGTCGACCAGCAGGAAGAACGGCACGGCCCAGACCACGAGGAGCACCGAGCCGGCCAGGTAGAACGGCTTGCGGCCGATCCGGTCGGACCAGATCGCGCTGGCCACGATCCCGGCCAGCCAGGTCAGGCTGCCGATGATCACGACGACGAGCATGACGTTCCGGCTGATCTTCAGCACCTGCGTGCCGTAGGACAGGAGGTAGGCGAGGAACACGTAGCCGATCGCGGTGTTGGCGACGAAGCTGGCCGAGGCGATCAGCAGCGCGCGCGGCCGCTCACGGAAGACGTCGAGTACGGGCCGCCGGCTGCGGGCCTGCTCGGCGGCCAGCTCCCGGAACACCGGCGTCTCGGCCACCCGCAGCCGGATGAACAGCCCGACCCCGACCAGCACGATGCTGAGCAGGAACGGCAGCCGCCAGCCCCAGCTCGCGAACTGCGCCTCCGACAGCCCGGCCGTCACCGCGACGTAGACCAGCTGCGCCAGGATCAGCCCGGCGGGCACGCCGACCTGGGAGTACAGCCCGTAGCGGCCACGCCGTCCGGGCGGGGCGTGCTCGACGGCGAGCAGGGCCGCGCCGCCCCACTCGCCGCCGGCGCTCAGGCCCTGCAACAGTCGCAGGGCCAGCAGCAGGATCGGGGCCAGGACCCCGATCCGGTCATAGGTGGGCAGCAGCCCGACGCCGATCGTGGCCGCCCCCATCAGCAGCAGCGACGCGACCAGCATCGCCTTGCGCCCGAGCCGGTCGCCGAAGTGCCCCCACACCAGGCCGCCCACGGGCCGGGCCAGGAACCCGACGCCGAGCGTGGCGAACGAGGCCAGCGTGCCCGAGGCGGGCGAGAGCGGGGAGAAGAACTGCGAGCCGAAGACCAGCGCGGCGGCCGTGCTGTAGATGAAGTAGTCGTACCACTCGATCGTGGTGCCGACGGCGCTCGCCATGGCGACTCGGCGAAGTTGCCTGGGGTCCGGCTCTGCTGCCTCGCGGGTCATGGCGCCTCCCTCACCGCCAGAGTAGATCGTTCTCCGCCCGCTTCACAGTGGTCCCCGACAGCCGGTCATGGAGCGGGTGACCGTCCACGAGCCACCACAGGCCGTCCACGACGAGGGCGACGACCCCGAACCCGGGCAGCAGGACCAGGCCGGGGAACACCAGTGCCCGCACGGCGGCCCCGCGCCACCGCGGCGGGCCGCCGGTCGTCGCGGACACCACCTCGATCCGCGCGATCCGCTTGCCGAACGTCCGGCCGGACAGCGCGTACGTGACCGCGACGGGCAGGAGCAGCAGGCACGAGAGGGCGTCGGAGCTCAGGGGGCCGCACTCGGAGGCCGGGAGCCCGGCGAGGTTCGTGAGGGTGACGACGATCAGGTAGTCGATCACGAAGGCCGCCGACCGGCGCGCGCCCAGGTCCGCCGGCGCGGGCTCCGCGTCGTCCTGCGTCACGAGCAGCACCAGCGCCGCGGCCACGAGGAGCAGCAGCTCCGCGGCGCCCCAGGCGGCCACGACCTCCGTGAACCACCGCCAGGACAACACCGCGGCGACCTGGCACGTCTCGAAGTCGAAGTACTGGGCGCCGAGCGGAGAGGCCAGGGCGATCAGCGTGAGCAGCCCCGCGACCCGGCGTCCCGCCCGGGGCGCGCGTGGGCGGGATCCGGCCGTCAGGAAGCCCGCGACGACGAGGACCGCGGGAACGGCGTAGAGCACCGCCAGGTCCGCCAGCGCCGAGGCGTCTCCCACCAGCGGGGTGAGGAGCCGGGACAGGTACGGGAGCCCGCCGGCGGGCCCGGAGGCCGGGCACATGCCGCCGTGCATCTCCGCCGGCGGCTGCTGCCGGAGGTCCCAGATCTCCCCGGTGGAGAAGGCGGCCGAGGCCAGGGCGGTGGCCCAGGCCAGCAGGGATAATCGCGACAATCAACGCTCCCGTTCTGTGCGCGATCACCCTATCGGCGTACCTAGAACGCCACCCCGCAGCGCAGGATCACGTTCGAGTACGGCGTGGCCTCCCCCGTACGGACGATCAGCCGCGCCCCGGCCGACAGCCGCTTCAGCTCCTCGTGCGGCACGTACGCCAGCTCCGGCAGGCGGGCCGCGAGCAGGTCCGCGCAGCCGGGATTGCCCGCGCGCACCTCCTCGGCCACCGTCGCCCCCTCGACGACCAACTCGGCCAGCAGGCCGTCGAGCACGTCGGCGAAGGCCGGGATGCCCGGCAGGAAGGCCAGGTCGACCACCCGCACGCCGGGCGGCACGGGCATCCCGCTGTCACAGACCAGCACCTGGTCGGTGTGGCCGAGCCGGGCCATGGCCCCCGCCAGCCCGGCGTTCAGAATCCCCGCGCGTTTCACTGGAAGTCCGCGGCGTTCTCCTTGGTCGCCACCTTGACCGGCACCGCCACCGTCTTGGCGATGTCCTCACCCTTGGCGGCCTTGACCGCCGCCTGCACGGCCTGCTGTCCGAGCAGCTTCGGCTGCTGCGCGACGGTGGCGGCCAGCGTGCCCGCCTGCACGGCCTTCAGGCCGTCGGGGGTGCCGTCGAAGCCGACGATCTTGACCTGCTGGCCCGCCTTGGCGCCCACGGCCTTGATCGCGCCGAGCGCCATCTCGTCGTTCTCGGCGAAGACGCCGGTGATGTCGGGGTTCGACTGGAGCATGTTGGTCATGACGTCCAGGCCCTTGGTGCGGTCGAAGTCGGCCGGCTGCTTGGCCACGACCTTGATGTTCGGGTACGCGGCGATGCCCTCGGCGAAGCCCTGCCCCCGGTCGCGCGAGGCGGACGTGCCCGCCGTGCCCTGCAGCACGACCACGTTGCCCTTCTCGCCGAGCTGCTTGGCCAGCTCCTGCGCGGCCAGCTTGCCGCCGGCCACGTTGTCGGAGGCCACGGTCTGGGCCACCTCCGCGCCGTTGACGCCGCGGTCGGCCGCGATCACCGGGATCTTGACCCGGTCCGCCGCCTTGACCGCCGGGGCCGCCGCGTCGGAGTCGACCGGGTTGACGATGATCGCCTTCATGCTCTGGCTGGTGAAGTTCTGGACCTGGTTCACCTGCTGGGAGGCGTCGTTCTGGGCGTCGGTGACGGTCAGCGTGACGCCCTCCTTCTTCGCCTCGGCCTCAGCGCCGTCGCGCAGCTGGACGAAGTAGGGGTTGTTCAGCGTCGACACCGACATGCCGATCTTGATGTCCCCGCCCCCCGAGGACGTGCTGCCGGATCCGCCGTCGCCGGAGGAGCCGCAGGCGGCCAGACCGAGCGTGAGCGCGGCGCCGGCCATGACAATCGCGGGAATCCGCATGATCTTTACTTCCTTTTCCTAGTTCGTTCCCCTGCGCCGCAGGGTGTCGACGAGGACCGCCAGCGCGATCACCACGCCGATCACGACCTGCTGCCAGAACGCCGAGACGGACAGCAGGTTCAGCCCGTTGCGCAGGACGGCGAGGATGAGCGCGCCGACGAAGGTGCCGAGCGCCCTGCCCTTGCCACCGGACAGGCTCGCGCCGCCGATGACGACGGCTGCGATCGCGTCCAGTTCGTAGCCGGCGGCGGCCTGGGGCTGCGCCGAGGCCAGGCGGCTGGCCAGGACGATCCCGGCCACCGCCGCGAACACGCCGGACAGCGCGTACGTGATGAGCTTCTGCCGGTTGACCTTGATGCCGGACAGCCGGGCGGCCTCCTCGTTGCCGCCGATGGCGTACATGGCCCGGCCCGGGTACGTGCGGTTGAGCACGACGGCCGCGATCACGCCCATGACCAGCATCACCAGCACCGGGATCGGCAGGTAGTCGCCGAGCGTGTCGCCCAGGTGGGACACCGCGTCGGGCATCGCGATCGGGCTGCCCTGCGAGATCACCAGGGCCAGGCCGCGGGCGATGCCGAGCATGGCCAGCGTGGCGATGAACGGCGGCAGCTTGCCGTACGCGATCAGGGCCGCGTTGACCAGGCCGCACACGACGCCGACGGCCAGCGAGACCACGACGGCGACCGGCCACGGCAGCCCGGCGCTGGTGGCCGTCCAGGCCAGCACGATCGCCGACAGCGCGGCGACCGAGCCGACGGACAGGTCGATGCCGCCGGTGACGATCACGAACGTGGCGCCGAAGGCCAGGATCGCGGTCACGGCCGCCTGGACGCCGACGTTGAGCAGGTTCGTCACGCTGAGGAAGTCGGACGACAACAACGACAGCGCCACGACCAGCACGACGAGCGCGGCGAGCGCGCCGTTCTCGGCGAACCAGGCCGCCGCGGGCGACCGGCGCCCGGTGAGCTTGTTCGGAACGGTGCTACTTGGCACGGGGACCCTCCACATCCGTGACCGCGAGGGCCATGACGTCGTCTTGCGTGGTCCCGGCCGCGGGCAGCTCGCCGACGAGCCTGCCGCGGGCCATGACCAGAATGCGGTCGCTCATGCCGAGCACCTCCGGCAGATCGCTGGAGATCATGAGCACGGCGTGCCCGGAGGCGGTGAGCGCGTTGATGAGCTGGTAGATCTCGACCTTGGCCCCGACGTCGATGCCGCGGGTCGGCTCGTCGAGGATGAGCACGCCCGCGTCGGCGACCAGCCACTTGCCGATGACGACCTTCTGCTGGTTGCCGCCGGACAGCGTGCGGACCTCCTGGTCCAGGCCGGTCATCCGGATGCCGAGCTGCTCGGCCACCTTCGCCGCGGCCCTTCGCTGACCGGCGCGGTCGACGAAGCCGGCGCGCGTGGCGGCGCGCATGGTGACCAGGCCCAGGTTCTCGGCCACGTCCGCGCCGAGCACGAGGCCCTGGCCCTTGCGGTCCTCCGGGACCAGCCCGAGCCCGGCCTCCATGGCGGCGTGCACGTCACCGGGCGCCAGACGGTTGCCGCGGACGACGACCTCGCCGGCGTCGTAGCGGTCGGCGCCGAAGACGGCCCGCGCGACCTCGGTGCGGCCCGCGCCGACCAGCCCGGCGACCCCGACCACCTCGCCCGCGCGCACCTCGAACGTCACGTCGTCGAAGACGCCCCTGCGGCCGAGGCCGGACACCTTGAGCAGCGCCTCGCCGCGTTCGGTGGTCTGGCGCGGGAACTGCTGGTCGATCGGGCGGCCCACCATGAGCCTGACCAGCTCGTCCTGCGGGGTGTCGGCGGGGACCTCGGTGACCGACCTGCCGTCGCGCAGCACGGTCACGCGGTCGCCGATCTCGGCGATCTCCTCCAGATGGTGGGTGATGAACACGATCGACACGCCCTCGTCGCGGAGCTGGCGGACGATCGTGAACAGCTTGGCCACCTCGCCCGTGGTGAGCACGGCGGTGGGCTCGTCCATGATGAGCACGCGGGCGTCGAGCGCGAGCGCCTTGGCGATCTCCACCATCTGCATGCGGGCGATGCCGAGCCGGGAGACCGGGGTCGCCGGGTCGACATCCACGCCGACGCGGTCGAGCAGCGCCTTGGCCTGCCGTTCCATACGCTTCTTGTCCACGAGGCCGAACCGGCGCGGCGGCCGGCCGAGCGCCAGGTTCTCGGCCACGGTGAGCTGCGGGACCAGGTTGAACTCCTGGTAGATGGTGGCGATGCCGAGCCGCTGGGCGTCGCCCGCCGCGCGGATGTCCACCGGCTGCCCGTCCACGCTGACCCGCCCGCCGTCCGGCCGGTACGCGCCGGACAGGATCTTGATCAGCGTGCTCTTGCCCGCGCCGTTCTCGCCCAGCAGGACGTGCACCTCGCCGGGGCGCAGGCTCAGGTCGACGCCGTCGAGGGCCACCACACCGGGGAAGACCTTGCGCAGGCCCTCGGCCTTGAGTATCTCCGCGCTCACTCCATGATCCCTTTCCGCTCGCATGATCGGCGAATCACCAGGTGCGCAGGCAGGACGTGCGAGTCGGCCGCCTGGCCGCGCTGGATGCGGCCGATCACGAGCCGCACGGCCAGGCGTCCCATCTCGGCGGTGGGCTGGGCGATGGCGGTGATCGGCGGCGCGGTGTGCTTGAACCAGGTCACGTCGTCGAAGGAGGCCACGGCCACGTCGGCGGGGATGCGCAGGCCCCTGGACTGGATCTCCTCCAGCCCGCCGAGCGTCATCAGGTTGTCGCCGAAGAAGATGGCCTCGGGCGGCTCGGGCAGGTCGAGCAGCTCGGCGGTGATGCGCCGGCCGCTGCCCTCGCGGAAGTCGCCGGGGCGCACGTACTCGGGGCGTACCTCCAGGCCCTCGGCGGTCATCGCGGCGGCGAAGGCGGCCGTGCGCTCCCGTCCGGTGGACAGGGTGGCGGGGCCGGAGGCCAGGGCGATCCGGCGGTGGCCCTGCTCGCGCAGGTGGCGGACCAGCTCGCCGATCGCGGCCGAGCCGTCGGAGCGTACGGAGGGCACGTCGAGGCCGGAGATCGTACGGTCGAGGAACACCACCGGCCGGCCCGCCTCGGCGAGCTGCTGCACCAGCGGCGTGACCTCGGCGGTCGGGCAGATCAGCAGGCCGTCGACCTGTTGCTCCAGCAGCGTGCGCACGTAGTGGTCCTGCTGGTCGGCGCGCTCGTCGGCGTTGCCCATGACGACCGTGAAGCCCTCGCGCCTGGCCTCGTCCTCGACGCTCCTGGCCAGCTCGGTGAAGAACGGGTTGAGGACGTCGCCGATGATCAGCCCGATGGTCCTCGTCGCGGTCGTGCGCAGGGAGCGGGCGACGGCGTTGGGCACGTAGTTGAGCTGGTTCATCGCGTCGTAGACTCGGCGCCGGGTCTCCTCGTTGACCGAGGGGTTCTCGTTGAGCACGCGGGAGACCGTGGCGACGGAGACACCGGCCTGCGCGGCGACATCTTTGATCCTTGCCATCGTTCCTCCGTGTAATCGATTACACGGCAGCTTATGAAATCGATTACATGATTGGCAAAGTGAAATGGCTCACACCCCCGGGGGCGAGGGTGTGAGCCGGCTTTCGGGTGGTCCGGCCTGCTCAGACCTTGCTGATCCGGACCGCGTCGGCGATGACGAGGCCGGTGCCGGCGGTCCACCGGCTGATGCCGACGACGTTGTAGGTGCCGGCGTTCAACGAGAAGGTGCCGATGCTGCGCCAGCTCCCGCCGCCCGACCGTTGGTCGACGTAGACGGTCTGGTTACCGCCCGAGGCCGCCACGATGTACGGCGCCGAGCTGTTGTAACCCGGATCGGCCGGGTACCAGACCTCCACCTTGTACGTGCCCGCGCTGGGGATCGCGGCCTGGTACCAGGCGGGGTCGCTGGAGGCGACCGGGTCGGCGAAGCGGTAGTCGGCGCCGTAACGCTGGCTGGAGTAGGCGGAGGTGCCCCAGTTGGCGCTGGCGGTGAACTTGCCGGAGGTGGTGTTGTCCACCGTGGCCGACCACGAAGGCGTGCCGCCACCGGTCACGTAGTTCATGTACGTGGTCCAGTTCCAGTACGACCCGGGGTCGGTGTGGTCGGCGCCGGGGACCTCGTTGTGCCCGATGATGTGGGCGCGGTCCTTCGGGATGCCGTACTTGTCGCAGATGGCCTTGGTCAGGGCCGCCGACGCGCGGTACATGGCGTCGGTGAACCACGAGGCATCGCTGACGTAGCCCTCGTGCTCGATGCCGATGGACCTGGTGTTGTACGTCCAGTTGCCGGCGTGCCAGGCGACGTCCTTCTCGCGCACCATCTGGGTTATGGCGCCGTTGGAGGACTTGACGACGTAGTGCGCCGAGACCTGCGCGGCGGAGTTCTGGAACCAGGAGATCGTCCCGGCGTACGAGCCCTGCGTCACGTGGATGACCACGCGGTCGATGGCGTAGCTCGACGGCCTGCTGGAGGCGGTGTAGTTGCTGGAACTGGCCGGGACCCAGGCGGCCGGGCCGTAGTCGGTGCTGAGCACGCCGACGTCGGAGCGCGCGTTCAGGTCGGGGGCGTTGGCGTACTCGCCGCGGTCGGCGGTGACCTCCTGGGGCTTGACGGTCACACCCCTGGCCTTGATGCCCAGGCCGAGCTGCTCGTAGACCGAGTCGGCGTACAGGCGGGCGGTCTCCGGCGAGGAGGCGTTGCCGTACTTGGCGACGGCCTGGTACCAGCGGCCGGCGTCCTTGCGGGCGGCGTCGTCCAGGCCCAGTTCGTCGGCGTACGAGCGGAGCACGGCCGCGCCGCCGACGATGTTGGACTCGTTGTCGGAGCGCAGCTTCTCGACCGGCAGGCTGGTCAGCTCGGCGGCCTTCTCCAGCGCGTGGTTCGTGGGGTTGCTGACGAGGTGCATCAGGCCGTAGCCGCCGCTGGCGCTCGGCTTGCCCTGGTGGTCGTCGAGGTGGGTCTCGGCGTAGGCGAGGGCGACCAGCAGGTCGCGGGGCACGTCGCTGGCCGCGGCGGCCTTGGCGAACGCCGCGGGAAGGGCGGGCTCCCTGGCGGCCTGGGCGGCAGGCTGGCCCGCGGTGATCAGGGCGACGGTGAGGGCGGAGGTGGCGAGGGCAGCTAATCGCGTGCGGGCGAGAATCATGGGGATGCTCCTCGTTGGGGGGTGACGGATGGAACGCGGGCGCGGAAGCCCGACCCGCGTTTGGCCGCCGAATGCGGCCCAACGTACGTCACCCCTGACACAATGTCGATAATTGACATTACAGACGTGTTAGGTGAAACTTTCCGCCCGTTGGCGAACAGGTGGCCTGAAAGTTGGGCCCCTGAAAACTATTGCGCTTTGCAGTCAAGGGGCTGAAACTTCCCTTCGTGACCGCGCTCCTGCGTACCGTCCTGGCGGCGCTCACCGCCGTTGTCGTCACCGCCGTCGTCACCGCCGTGGCCCCCGCCCCCGCCTCCGCAGCCCCCGCCTCCACAACCTCCGCAGTCGCCTGCGCGACCGACCCCGCGACGCCCAAGCGGCAGCTCCGGGCCATGTGGATCTCGTCGGTCGCCAACATCGACTGGCCGAGCCGTACCGGGCTCAGCGTCTCCGCCCAGCAGGCCGAGTTCCGGGCCTGGCTCGACCTGGCCGTCGCCAAGCGCATGAACGCCGTGATCGTGCAGGTCAGGCCGACGGCCGACGCGTTCTGGCCCTCCCCGTACGAGCCGTGGTCGCAGTGGCTGACCGGCACCCAGGGGACCAACCCGGGCTACGACCCGCTGGCGTTCATGGTCAGCGAGGCCCACGCGCGGAACCTGGAGTTCCACGCCTGGTTCAACCCGTACCGGGTGGCCAACAACGACGACCCGTCCAAGCTGGTCTCCACGCATCCCGCGCGGCAGCACCCCGACTGGCGTTTCGCCTACGGCGGGAAGCTCTACTACAACCCCGGCATCCCGGCGGTACGCGACTTCATCGAGGACGCGATCATGGACGCCGTCACCCGCTACGACGTGGACGGCGTGCACCTCGACGACTACTTCTACCCCTATCCGGTCAGCGGCCAGGCCATCCCGGACTCGGCCGCCTACGCCCAGTACGGCGGCGCGTTCCCCAACATCGCCGACTGGCGGCGCGACAACGTCAACCTGCTCGTCCGCGAGCTCGGCCAGCGCATCCACACCGCCAAGTCGTGGGTGTCGTTCGGGATCAGCCCGTTCGGGATCTGGCGCAACTCCTCGACCGACCCGCTCGGCTCGCGCACGTCCGGCCTGCAGTCCTTCGACGCGATCTACGCCGACAGCCGCCAATGGGTCAAGCAGGGCTGGATCGACTACCTGGCGCCGCAGATCTACTGGCACATCGGGTTCTCCACGGCCGCCTACGAGGTGCTGACCGCGTGGTGGTCGGACGTCGTACGCGGCACCGGCGTGCAGCTCGTCGTGGGGCAGGCCGCCTACCGGGCGGGCGCCTCCGGCCAGGAGGCCGCCTGGCAGGACCCGGCCGAGCTGAGCGACCACCTGTACGACAACAGGAAACATCCTGAGATCGCCGGTGACGTCTACTTCAGCGCCAAGGACGTCAAGGCCGACCGGATCGGGGCGATCACGAAGCTCGTCACCGACCACTACGCCAAGCCCGCCCTGCTGCCCTCCCGTGGCTCGGGGGCCGCGCCCGCCGCGCCCTCGATCACCTCGGCCACCGCGGGCTCGAACGGCGTCCAGCTCACCTGGACCGGCTCCGGCACCGCGTACGCGGTCTACCGCGTGGCCGGCACGCCGCCCTCGGCCGATCCGTGCTTCTTCGCCGACGCCCGCAACCTGATCGCCACCACCAGGCAGACCTCCTACACCGACCCGGGCGGCGGCGCGTCCACCTACTACGTGACCGCGCTGAGCAGGACCCACCAGGAGAGCGCGCCGAGCGCGGGCCGGGCGTCGGGCGGCACGGGCGGCTTCAGCGTCGTGATCGACAACGCCGACGCCAGTTTCACGGCCTCCGCGTCCTGGGGCACCTCGTCCTACTCCACCCAGGCGCACGGCGCCGACTACCGCTTCGCCGACCCGGTCGCGGCCAGCGACCCGGCCTGGTTCCGGGCGGCGATCCCGAGCGCGGGCAGCTACCGCGTGGAGGTCTGGTATCCGGCCAACGCGGGGTACAACGGCTCCGCGCCGCACATCGTGGCGGCCTCGGGCGGCAACCAGACCGTCAACGTGGACCAGCGCACGGGCGGCGGGGCGTGGCGGGTGCTGGGGACGTACACGCTGGCGGCGGGGACGTACAACGTGGTCGGGGTGAGCCGGTGGACCTCGGCGACCGGCTACGTGATCGCCGACGCCGTGCGTATCACCAAGGTCTGACCCTCACGAGCGGGCCTTCGTCCAGGCGGGGCTGTCGAGGAAGTGGTTGTCGAAGCGGTCCTGCGAGGCCAGCAGCTCTTCGAGCGTGGCCTCGCCGGTCTTGAGCCGGGCCAGCAGGCGGAAGTACTCGAACCGCTCGACGCCCGGCGTGATGACGATCAGCAGGTCGGCCTCGGCGCCGGGGGCCGCGCCGAAGGCGTGGGCGACGTCCGGCGGCACGACGGCGACGTCGCCCTGCTCAAGGGTGATCACCTCGTCGCCGGACAACACCTGCACCCGGCCGTCCAGGACGTAGAACATCTCGGACGCGGTGGTGTGGGTGTGCGGGACCGCGCCGTCGGCGCCCTCGCCGAGGGTGATGCGCATGGTGCTCAGGGCGCCGCCGGTCGCGCTGGAGTCGAGCAGCATGCGGCCCGTGCTGGGCGGGCCGCCGATGATCTCGGCGTCCACGGAGCGGATGACGGCGGTGGTGCGGGGGTCGATGAGCGACATGGTGTTATCCGTTCTCGGGGGTGGCGCCGCGCAGGGCGGTGTCCACGAGGCGTTCGGCGTAGGCGCGGTCCACGGGGGAGCCGGTGATCAGGACGCGGTAGTACAGGGCCCCGGCGAGCTGGTCGAACAGGGCCTCGATGTCGAGGTCGGCGCGTAGCTGGCCGCGGTCCCTGGCCCGTTCGAGCAGGGCGCGGGCCATGGTGTTGCGGCGGGCGTACATCTGGCGTTCCAGCTCGCCGACGTCGGGGTGACGGGCGGCGGCGGCCACCAGCTCGGCCACCGTGCCCGCCGACGGGTCGTCGTCGCCGGGCGCGCGGCCCGCCGCGCGCATCCGGTTGAGCCCGGCCGCGATCTTCTCCAGGTACGCCGGCAGGTCGCGGCGGATGTCACCGGTGTCGGTGATCTCGTCATGGTCCTGGAGCCGGTTGACGATCGCCACGGCCAGGTGGTCCTTGGTCGGCCAGCGGCGGTAGAGCGTGGTCTTGGCGATGCCGGCCCGCTCGGCGACCTCGTCGGGGGACAGGCCGGCGTAGCCGCGGGTGAGCAGCAGCTCGGTGGCCGCCTTGATCACGCTCTCGTCGACATCACTCCTGCGCGGCCGTCCCACCATGCCCGCCTCCTTTTCGCTACCTGAGTAGCGTAATCAGAGGCGAGCCTATTTCGCAACCCAAGTATCGAAACCCCGCACCACCCGGTCAGGAGCCGTAGATGACTGCCAGGAAGCGGAGGAGGATGGCTTCTCTGGTTTCGGCCGGGAGGGCGTCCAGGACGGCGTTGACCACTGCCATGCCCGGCTGGCCGGCGCCGGGGCGCAGGTCCACGCCCACCGAGGCGGCCAGTTCGGCGAACGTCGCGTCGTCCAGGGCGTCCAGGTCGAGGTCGGCGATCAGTTCGACCAGGCCGTCCGGCACCGCGGCGGGGCCGCGCCGCCGGGCCGTCTCCGCCGAGTCGGCGATCACCTTGAGCATCGCCTCCACCCCGGCCAGCGTCACGCCGGTGACCGTGATGTGCAGGTTCGCCGGGATCCCGGCGTACGAGAGCTGCGGTTGCAGGAACCAGCCGCGCTCGCGGGCCGCGTCGGCCAGGACGAACACGTCGATCCCGTCGCCGGCGAAGGCCACCAGCGAGGACTCGGGCTCGCCCAGGACCCGCAGTCCGGGGATCGCGGCGATGCCCTCCCGGAGCCTGGACGCCGCCTTCAGCGTGGCGCGGCCGAGCTCGACGTACCCCTCCCGGCCGAGTGCCTGGAGGGTGGCCCACGCGCCGCCGAGCGGCCCGGCCGACCTGGAGCTCTGCACGGTGGCGTTGATGATCGTGTAGCCCGGCCAGGCCGCCGACGCGAAGTACGCCCTGCGCCGCGTCGCCGGGTCGGCGAACAGCACCACCGAGGCGCCCTTCGGCGCGTAGCCGAACTTGTGCAGGTCGCAGGACAGGGACGTCACCCCGGGCACCGACAGGTCGAACGGCGGCACGTCCGCCCCCGCCTCCCGCAGCCACGGCAGCAGCCAGCCGCCCACGCACGCGTCCACATGGCAGGCCACGCCCGCCTCGGCCGCCACGGCGGCGACCTCCGCGACCGGGTCGATCACGCCCTGCGGGTACGACGGCGCCGAGACCACCACCAGGACCGTGTCCTCGTCGATCGCCGCCGCGACGTCCTCCACCCGCAACTTGTACGTCTCCAGGTCCACCGGCACGGCCTTGACCCGCAGGCCCAGGTAGTGGGCCGCCTTGTGGAAGGCCGGATGCGCGGTCACGGGCAGCACGAGGTTGGGCGCGGCCCGTCCGGCCGCGTCCCTGGCCGCCTTGACGGCCAGCATGATCGACTCGGTGCCGCCGCTGGTGAAGACGCCGTGGCCGCCGCCGAGCAGGTCGGCGACCGCGCCCACGACCTGCTTCTCCATCTCGACGATGCTGGGGAAGGCCGTCGGGTCCAGGCAGTTGACCTCCAGCATCTCGAAGTAGGCGCGGGCCGCCGCCTCGTGCACCTCGGGCCGGCCGGTGTCGTAGACGTACGCGGTCACCTGCCCGCCCCGTACCGGCAGGTCGTGCTGCTTCATGCTGGCCACCTCGGCCAGCAGGTCCTCGACGGTTCTTCCGGTCGGGGGGAGGGTCACACGGTCTCCTTGGCGAGGGCGAGCCGGCCGTACCTGATGACGAACGGCAGGCTGATCAGCATGAGCAGGGCGGGCAGTGCGGTGAAGCCGAGAAGCAGCCCGGTCAGCGCGCCGGGCGGCTGGGCGACGGGCGACTCCACGGGTGCGGAGACGAACCCCGAGACGGCCAGGACCAGCGCGAACAGGCCGGGGCCGAGGGCGAGCCCGGCGGTCTCGCCCGCCGTCCACAGCCCGGTGAACGCGCCGGCCTGGGCGTGGCCGGTACGGACGGCGTCGGCGTGCACGGTGTCCGGCAGCAGCGACAGCGGCAGCAGTTGCAGCGCGGCGTAGCAGACCCCGGCCAGCGCCGTCAGCGCGAGCGTGGCGGTCAGGCTGCCCGCCGCGATGGCCGGGACCAGGGCGAGCGCCACGGCGGTGAACCCGGCCGAGGCGGCCAGATAGCAGCGTACGGTCCCATAGGCGCGGGCCAGCCTGGCCCAGACGGGTACGGCGAGCATGCTCGGGCCCACCAGGCAGACGAACATCACCGAGGTCAGCCCGTAGTCGCCCAGCCGGTACGACGCCACGTACGGCGCGCCCGCCAGCATCACCGCCACCCCGAGCGCCTGCGTCACGAACGCCGCCAGCAGCGCGAAGAACGGCCGGTTGCCCCGGGCCATGCGGAAGGCCGCCACCGGACCGAGCTGGCGGGGCCCGGGACGCGACGACACCCAGCGTGTGCCCAGCGTGGCGGCCACGAGCGCGGCGGCCATGACCGCGCCGATCGCGACGCCCATGACCGCGTACCCCGGCCTGCCGCCGCCCGCCAGGTCCACCACGGCGGGGGCGAGGCCGCCGGCGACCAGGATGCCGACGGTCAGGCAGACCACCCGCCAGGACATGATCCTCGTCCGCTCGGCCGGGCTCGCCGACATCTCCGCGGGCAGCGCCACGTACGGCACCTGGAAGCCTGCGAACGCGGTCGCGGCCAGCAGGAACGCCACCCCTGACCACACGGCCCCCGCCGTGCCGCCGGAGATGCCGCCGGGCACGGCGAACATCAGCGCGAACGCCACCGGCAACGTGGCCGCGCCCACCGCCAGCAGCCGCGTCCGGCGGCCGGTGCGCACGGCCTCGCGGTCGCTGGCGGCGCCGACGAGCGGGTTGAGCAGCACGTCCCAGATCTTCGGCGCGACCAGTACGGCGCCCGCGACGGCGGCGGGCACGCCGAGCATGTCGGTCAGGTAGTAGAGCAGCAGCAGGCCGGGCACGGCGGAGAAGACGCCGGTGCCGACCGAGCCGACGCCGTACCCCAGCAGCCGGTCGCGGCCGAGCCGGTCGGCGCCCGTCGGGGGCGTCGCGGGCCGCCGGGCGACGGTCATCGCGGGTCGCCGGGCAGGGCGAGCGTGCGGTGGAGGGTGAGGTGCAGGTGGGCGCGGAAGCGACGCAGCGCGGCCCGGTCGCCCGCGCCCCGGCGGCGGCCGTCGGCGTCCAGGACGCCGCCCTTGGCGAAGCCGTGCACCGACCAGATGACCGTCCACATGGCGTACTCCAGATCGACCGAGGCGTCGATCACGCCGGCCTCGACCGCCGGGCGTAGCGCGCCGGTCACGGCGGAGACCAGGGGCTGGACGTACTGGCGTTCCAGCTCGGTGATGTCACTGGCGTCGGAGAGCCAGCGGTGCATCCACAACGCGGGGATCTCGGGGTTGTCCACGCAGAAGTCGAGGTAGTCGTCCACAAGGCGGTGGATGGAGGCGACCGGGTCGTCACCGGGCAGCCGGGCGAGCGCCTGGTCCAGCGCCGCCTTCTCCGCCCGGTGTGCCCGTTCCATGACGGTCAGGTAGAGCTCGCGCTTGCCGCCCACGTGGTAGTTGACGGTGGCGATGTTCAGCCCCGCCGCGTCGGCGATCTGGCGCGTGGAGGTGCCGTCGTAGCCGAGCGCGGCGAAGAGCTGGGTGGCCGCCTTGAGGATCACGGCCGGCTGTCCGCCGTCGGCAGGTGTCATACGACCGACGGTAGTTCCGCCCGCCCCTCTTGGTCAATCGTTTGATGGAGGGCTTTGCTCAGTCCGCCGCCCAGTACTTGACGAGGATCTTGTCCAGGTGCGCCACAACGGGCTTCCAGGTCCGGGGCAGGTTGTAGCGGGTGGCACGGTGGCCCTTGTACGCCAGCGTGTAGCTGAGGAAGTCCGCGCCCTGCGGCGGGCGTTCGGACCGGCCGATCTTCAGTTCCTTCAGGTAGCCGCGCAGTTGCCGCTGCTCCTTGCCCATGAGGCACTTGGCCACCACCGGCCCGGTACGGCGGCCGAGCCGTACGCAGCCGTCGGTGTAGACCGTCACGCGGTTCTGCAACCCCGCGTAGCCGCCTTCCTCACGCAGCTCGACCAGCACCTTCTTCTGCGCGGTCACCGCTTCGGCGGGCACCGCGGACACCGTGGCGGCCAGCGCGAGCGCCGGCAGGAGCACGATTCGCCAGTTCTTCATACCCTTATGACGTGCCGCAGCCTCGAACGGCTCATTTCCGAAGTGTCCGGACGATGGCCCTGGTGGTCGGGGGCTTCGACGTGCCGCAGCCCCGAACGGCTCATTTGCCGAGGCCGGCGTCTCTCGCGCGGACGATGGCTTCGGCGCGGTCGGCGACGTGGAGCTTGGCGAAGATGTTGGAGACGTTGTTGCGCACGGTCTTCGGCGACAGGAACAGGGCCGAGGCGATCTGCGCGTTCGAACGTCCGGCCGCCACCAGCGAGAGGATCTCCCGTTCGCGTGGCGTGAGCTGCGGGAAGGCCGGGCCGTCCGGAGCCGCGGCGGCCCCCTGGAAGAACTCGGCGACCCGGAGCGCGACCGCCGGGCCGAAGATCGCCTCCCCGTGCGCGACCGCGGTGATCGCGCGTACGATCTCGCCCTGGCCCGCGCCCTTGAGCAGGTAGCCCCGGGCCCCCGCGCGCATCGCCGCGAACAGGGTGGCGTCCTCCTCCGACATCGTCAGCACGACGACGGCGACGTGCGGGCTGTCGGCCACGATGCGCCTGGTGGCCTCGATGCCGTCGAGCCCCGGCATGCGGACGTCCATCACCACGACGTCGGGCTGCAGGTCGGCGGCGCGCTCGACCGCCTCTGGGCCGTCGGCGGCGGTCCCGGCCACCTCGATGCCCGGGATCGAGCCCAGCAGCAGCGCGAGCCCGTCCCGGTAGACCGGGTGATCGTCGGCCAGCAGAACCCTGATCGGCTCGCCCCCTGACAAGGGCACCCCAGGCACTCCGCCGGACGCGGGCTCCTGGTTAGGCATCGGGGTTCTCCGGCGGGGACATCGGGAGCCGGGCCGTGACGAGGGTGCCGCCGCCGGGCGGGCAGGTCACCCGGCAGTCGCCGCCCAGCTCGGCCGCGCGCTCGCGCAGCGAGAGCATGCCCACACCCGCCGCCACGTCGGGGCCGATGCCCGTGCCGTCGTCGTGCACCGCCACCACCAGAGTCCCCTCCCGCGCGGTCAGCGTGATGTCGCAGTGTGTCGCGCCCGCGTGCCTGGCCACGTTGGCCAGCGCTTCGGACACGATACGGTAGGCCGCCACCTCCACCGCGGCGGGCAGCGCGTCCAGCGGGCCCTCGCCGGTGACGCGCACGTCCAGCCCGGCCGGGCGGAACCGGCCGGCCTGCTGCTCGATCGCGCGCAGCACGCCCAGCTCGTCGAGCGCGGGCGGGCGCAGGTCGTGCACCAGCCTTCGTACGTCCGCCAGCACCCCGCCGACCTCGGCGGCCGTCTGCTCCAGGATGCGGTCGGCCTGCTCGGGCGCGCTGCCGGCCAGGTTGCGGGCCGCCTCGATGCGCAGCGCCACCGCGCCCAGGCTGGGACCGAGCCCGTCGTGCAGGTCGCGGCGGAGTCTGCGGCGTTCCTCCTCGCGGGCCAGGACGAGCCGGGCGCGGATGCGCTGGAGGTCCGCGCTCAGCTCGACGGCCCGCGCCGCCGCGGCGGCCTGGCGTACGAGGTCGCCGAGCAGGCGCTGGTCCCGCTCGGTCAGATCGGTACGGCACAACACGAGCCGCCCCACCGTCTCGCCCCGGTAGGCCACCGGCAGCGACACCGACGGCCCGCGCGGCGACCCGTGCTCGACCACGGAACGTTCGCCGCCCGGCCGCTCGATCTCCACCCGCACGTAGGCCAGCCGGAACGCCTCCGCCAGCGTCGTCGCCACCGCGACCAGCTGCTCGTCCGGGTCCGTGGCCAGCTCCAGCCGTTCGGCCAGGGTCGAGACCGCGGCGTACGGGTCGTCCCTGGAGCCGCGTACGAGCCTGCGCACCGCCCGCCACAACCAGGTGCGCAGCGGCGCGTACAGGACGGCGACGATCGCGATGGCGGCCAGCGCCGAGTCCCGCTCGCCGAGCACGCTGCCCACCAGCGTGAACACCACCACGTCCACGAGTACGACGAGCGCGGCGAGCAGGCCGTAGGCGACGGTGGCCGACAGCAGCCTGTCGATGTCGTACAGCCGGTACTTGGTCACCGCCACCACCACGGCCGCCGCGGTGAGCCCGATGGCCAGCGTCAGCAGCACCGCCGGGATCTGCGGCGACAACGACAGCGGCAGCAGGAGCACGATCATGTCGATCAGCGCGGCCCACATGAGCCACCGGATCTGGGCCCGCCGCTCGGCGTCGGCCCGTACGTACCTGCGTACCATCGACGCGAACGGCACCACCAGGCTCACCAGGACCGACGCGTACGCCAGCGCCAGCGCCGGCTCCCAGAACGCGTACGGCAGGTCCACGGACAGGAAGTCGAGGCCGAGCCGGGCGATCTCCGGCGGCATCGTCCGGTCGTGGTAACGCTCCATCACCGCCGTCGGCGCGGTCACCAGCAGGGCCGTGAGCAGCCCGGTCAGGACGAGGCTGGTCACCGACAACGCCCGCCACACCCGTCCAGCCGGGAGCCGGCCGTCGGGGAACAGCAGGATCAGCAGCGGCAGCCCGAGCAGCAACGACGCCCCGAACCGCGAGTAGGACCAGTACGCCGCCGCGGCCCCCGGCAGGCCGGGCGAGACGTAGGCGGCGTACGTCGCCCAGCTTCCCGTGAGGCCGTCCAGCAGCCACAGCAGCCCGAACACGACCAGGACCCAGGCCACCGGATGCCGCGGCAGGCGGCGCAGCAGCAGCACACCTGGCACGAGCTGCGCGAGCCCGGTCAGCGCGGCCGGCCACCCGGCCTCCAGCTCCGACGCGGCCGGCAACCGCACATCGCGGGCCACGACGTCCAGCACGACCGTCGCGACCGCGATCCCGACCCCGAGTACGGCCACCCCGAGTACGGCCGCTCCGAGGACGGCCGTCCCGGCGGCGGCCCGGTCACGGGCGGCGGGCGGCTCGGACGCGGCGGTGTCCGGGGCCGCCGTGGCAAGGGGGAGACGTGCGTTTTCTGGCACGGCATGTATTACACCCGACGCCGTGTCCCCGCGTCCCGGGACAGGAGTCCCGCCGAAGCCGGGACCGGCGGCTCTGCCCGCCCGGGGCGGCCCGCCGGAAACCTGGAGGCACGACATCCCCTGAAGGAGAAGGACCGTCCCGTGGACGCCAAGATCAGCACCACCCCCGCGAGGGCCCGCACCGACGTGCCCACCACGCCGCCGCCCTCCGGCACCCCCTCGGAGCCCGACACCGGTCCCGGCACCGGTCCGGCCACCGGTCCCGCCATCAGCCCGGCCGCCGTGCGCAAGCTCGGCCTCGCGCTCAGCGCCGGCACCCTCAGCTGGGCCGCCAGCATCTTCGTCTACGGCAGCCAGGCCCAGGGCTTCGGCGAGCGGGTCGGCGACCTGACCGGGCTGCTCTTCCAGCTCGGCATCTTCGCCCTGCTCGCCGTGCAGATCCGGACCCGGGCGACGGGCATCTCCCGCTTCGCCAGGGTCATGCTCAAGGTCGAGCTGGTCCTGCTCGGGCTGGCCGCCGTCTGGTCCCTGCTGCACGGCGTCCTGCCCGACGGGCTCCAGGACGGGCCGGTGATGCAGGCGCTCGACGTGTTCTGGCCGGTGTCCATGCTGGGCATGATGGCCATCGGCATCAAGGTCGCCCTGGCCGGGCGCTGGCGCGGGGCCCTGCGGTGGTGGCCGCTCGTCGCCGAGAGCTGGGCCGTGGTGACGGTGCCGACGTACGTGCTGTTCGGCGACTCGGTCTCGAACTGGGTCGGCGGCTTCCACCTGGTCATCGGATACGCCACCCTCGGCGCCCTCCTCGCGCTGCGTCCCGGGCTGACCGACTGACCGCACAGAGGACGTGCCACTGGCACCGAATGGCGCGACGCCGCGCGAACATCGGCGGAGCGCAGCACCGATAATCGGATCATCATGGACAAACAACTCACCGCGCGTGCGCGGGCGCGCGACCTGGGCGTCGTCATCGGCACCCTGCCGACCGGGCCGTTGAACGCGATCACCGATGTCGAAGGCGTCCTGGTGGGCCACACCACCATCGACGACGGCGCCGATCTGCACACCGGGGTCACCGCCATCGTCCCGCGGCAGTTGACCGCCGAACGGCGCGGCCTGCCCGCGGCCGTGTACGCCGGCAACGGATACGGCAAGCTGGTCGGCTCGACTCAGATCGACGAACTCGGCGTGCTGGAGTCACCCGTCGTCCTGACCGCCACCCTGTCGGCGTTCCGGGCGGCGGACGCCCTGGTCACTCATCTCATGGACGGCGACCCGGAGGGCATCTCCTTCAACCCGGTCGTGGGGGAGACCAACGACGGTTTCCTGTCCGACATCCGGCGCCGCCCGATCACCGAACGGCACGTGCTCGAAGCGCTGGAAGGGGCCTCCGGCGGACTGCCCGCCGAGGGATGCGTGGGGGCGGGCACCGGGACCACCGCACTGGGGTTCAAGGCGGGCATCGGCACCTCGTCCCGGCAGCTGGTGGTGGACGGTGCTCCGGTCACGGTCGGAGCGCTCGTCCAGTCGAACTTCGGCGGCGTGCTGACCGTGCGCGGCATCCCGATGCCGGTCGAAGAACTCATCCCGGGAGAGGCCAACGAAGAGCCCGCCGGCAACTCCTGCATGATCGTGGTGGCCACCGACGCGCCACTCGACGCACGTCAACTCGCCCGCCTGGCCCGCCGGGCGATCTTCGCGATGGGCCGCGTGGGGGCGTCGTACTCCCACGGAAGCGGCGACTACGCCATCGCCTTCACCACCGCGCCACCGCGGCTCACGGCCGTGCCCGACGCCGCGCTGAACCCCGTGTTCGCCGCGGTCATGGACTCGGTCGAGGAGGCGCTGCTCAACTCCCTGTTCATGGCGACGACCACGACAGGCGTCGGCGGCCGTACCTGTCATGCCGTCCCGTACGACCGGCTTCCGGGAGGCGGCGCCTAGTCCGGGGTGAGCGGCAGGACGGCGGTCACCTCGGTGCCGCCGCCCGTACGGGGGCCGATCGCGCACGTACCGCCGATCTCGGCGGCCCGTTCCCGCATCGACGTCAGTCCCACGCCCGGCGACGGCTCGTCGGGCAGCCCGGTCCCGTCGTCGGCGACCGACACCCGCAGCGCCTCGTCCTCCCGCCGCAACGTGACCAGCACCGACGTGGCCTGGGCGTGGCGGCGCGCGTTCGTCAGCGCCTCCTGCACGATCCGGTACGCGGCCGTCTCCACCGCCGCCGGCAACCCGTCGAGCACCCCCTCGGACCCGTCGGGGGCCGGGGGGACGACGATCTCGACGTGCGGGCCGGGGGCCTGGCCGAAGGCGCGGAGTGCGCCCGCGAGGCCCAGCTCGTCCAGCGCCGGCGGCCGGAGCCCGTCCACCAGCTCGCGCACCGACATGAGCGTGCTGGTCATCTCCTCGCGCACCCGGACCAGCAGCTCCTCCACCGACTCCGGGTCACGCTCCAGCCGCCGCCGTGCCTCGTCCAAGGTCATCGTCACGCTGGTCAGCGTCGGGCCGAGCCCGTCGTGCAGCTCCCTGCCCAGCCGGCGCCGCTCCTCGTCGCGGGTCGCGCTGATCCGCTCGTGCGAGTCCCGCAGGTCGGTGCTGAGCCGTACGGCGTGCGCCAGCTCGGCCAGGTGCTTGGCCATGACGGCCAGCGGCTCGCGGCCCGGCCGCGCCCCGGCGATCCGCAGCCACCCGGCGGGCTCGCCGTGCCAGGTCAGCTCGACGGTCCGCGGCCGGGCGCCCAGCTCGCCGTCCACGAACGACAACGCGGGCTCGCCCGCCACCTCCACGCCCACCCCGCGGGCGGCCAGCGACGTACGCACGACGGAGATGGCCTCGGCCAGCGCCCCCGCCGGGCCACCGGCCCGCTGCACGGTACGGCTGAGCAGGTCGGCCGCCCGGTACGGGTCGCGTTCCACGTTGAACAGCCGGTCCACCGAGCGCTGGAGCCGCAGGCGTACGGGATGGAAGGCCGCGCCGGTGACCATCGCGGAGGCGAGCCCGGCCACCGCGCCGTAGTCGCCTGCCACGCTGTTGGCCGCCCAGATGAGCACCGAGTACGTGAGACCGGCGCCGACCGCGAGCGTGCCGTACACGAGAGTGCGGTTGAGGATGAGCCGGATGCCGTAGAGCTGGTGGCGCAGCACGGTGGCGATGAGCGAGATGGGGATGCCCGCGGCCAGGAAGATCCGCACGCCGACGATGAAGGTGTCCTGGTTGCCCGCGCTGACGATCCAGTAGACGACGAAGATCGCCATGGCGTAGAAGTACCAGACGATCTGGCGGCGTACCTCGGGGGTCGATGCCCGGTACCTGAAGCCGAGCGAGACCACGCCGAGCAGGCACAGCAGGATCATCGGGGGCCCGATCCACGACTCCACGACCTCGGGGACCCTGCCCAGCGCCGCCACCCCGAACGGGTTGCCCACCGGCACGCCCAGCTCGAACGACGGGTCGGGGGACAGGCCGAGCAGCAGCGAATGCCCGACCATGAGCGTCACGTTCCCGTAGAGCACCGGCCGCCAGCGCCTGGACGGCAGCCGCCCGTCGGGGAAGAGCAGCGGCATGATCCCCGTGAACGTGGGCACCGCCAGCAACCACAACCAGATGGCCGGCCAGGCGACGTAGGGCAGGAGCGGGCCGGGCGCGTGCACGTACATCCAGCCGGTCAGGCCGAACAGCAGCGAGTACGCCGACCAGATGACGCCGACGCCCCACATGAGCCACGGGAACGGCAGCCGGGGCCGCTTGGAGATCAGGAACGCGCCAGCGAGCGGGAACATCAGCCCGATCGGGTCGAGTCCCTGTGTGTCGGCCAGCCCTTCGACCTGCGCGGCCAGCGCCGCCGCCACCAGCACGGCAACCAGCGACACCACGGCCAGGGTCCACACTCCGGCCAGCACGGCCCGCCGCCGCCACACCCTCGCACGGGACCGCCCGTCCGCACCGCCCGCAGCCCCTTGCGCGGGACCGGGGGCGGGGGGCGTGGGGCCGGGACCGTTCCCGGGGCCGGGGTTCGTGGGGGTGGGACCGTTCCGGGGGGTCATCGTGGCTCCCTGAGGGGGAGTCGCGCGGCGACCTCGGTGCCGCCGCCGGGCCGTACGTCCAGGTCGCACACGCCGCCCACCTCCTCCGCCCGCCCGCGCATCAGGGCCGCGCCCTGGCGGCGCTGCTCGGGCAGCCCGATCCCGTCGTCCGACACGGTCAGCCAGAGCGCGTCCCGCCGTTCCACCCTGATCAGGGCGGTGGTGGCGCGGGCGTGCCGGCGCACGTTCGCCACCGCCTCATGCGCGATCTTGTACGCCGCCACCTCCACCGCCGCCGGCAGGTCGGCCAGCGACCCCGACACCACCACGTCCACCCTCGGGCCGGGCGCGTCGGCGAGCAGCCGCAGGGCGCTCTCCAGGCCGAGCTCGTCCAGGCCGGCGCCGTCGAGCGCGGGCGGGCGCAGGCCGTACACCAGGTCGCGGACGTCCACGATGGCCTCGGTCATCTGCCTGCGTGCCGTGCTGAGCAGCGGTTCGACCGAGCCGGGGTCGCTGGCCAGGCTCAGCCGGGCCTGGTCGACGCTCATCGCCAGGTTGGTCAGCGTGGGCCCGAGGCCGTCGTGCAGGTTGCGGCGGAGTTTGTGGCGTTCCTCCTCGCGGGTGGACATCATGCGTTCGCGCGAGCGCTGGAGGTCGGCACTGAGCCGTACGGCGTGCGCGACCTCGGCGAGCTGCCTCGCCAGCATGTCCAGCAGCGCCCGGTCGCGCGGTTCGCCGGCGATCGACAACCAGCCCATCGACTTGCCCTGCCACACCAGGCGTTCGACCGTCGGGGCGGGGCCCACCTCGCCCGCGGCCACGCTGCGTACCCGGCCGCCGGGCAGCACCACCTCGACCGCGACGCCGTGTGCCCCCAGGGCCAGCCGCACCGCGTGGGCCGCCGACGCCAGGGCCTCGGCCGGCCCGCTGGCCTCCTGCACACTCCGGCTCACCCGGTCGGCCAGCCGGTACGGATCCCGCTCCCACTTGAACAGCCGGTCCACCGCGCTCTGCAGCCGCACCCGTACGGGCTGGAAGAGCGCGCCGGCGGCCAGCGCGGCGATCAGGTCGGACCACGAGCCGAGCAGGCCGTCGAGCGCGCCGACCCCGAAGTAGACGGCGCCGACCACGGCGGTCAGCCCGAGGTAGACCAGGGCGCGGTTGAGCAGGACGAGGGTCCGCTCGCGTCCGCGCAGCCCGGACAGGACCGCGGCCTTGACGAGCAGCGGTCTGGCCGCCCTGAGCAGCACCAGCCGGACGTTTTTCCCCATATGTCCGGCACATCATAAAGTGGCGGGACCCTTATCGCAGAGCGTCCACCGGCTGCATTTTCGCCGCCCGCAGCGCGGGGTAGAGCCCGGCCAGCAGACCCACCACCGCCCCGGCCACCGGTGCGGCCAGCGCGAGCTGCACGTCGAGCAGCGGCGTCCACTCCCGGGCGGCCGAGACGGCGACGACGGTGACCACCCCGAGGCTCGTGCCGATCACGCCTCCCGCCAGCCCGACCAGCGTCGACTCCAGCAGGAACTGGGCGGCGATGTGCCGCCTGGCCGCCCCGAGCGAGCGGCGCAGGCCGATCTCCGGCACGCGTTCCATCACGGTGACGAGCGTGACGTTCGCGATGCCGACCGCGCCGACCACGAGCGAGACCAGGCCGAGGATCAGGAAGAGCGCGTTGACGTCGTCCTGCGCCTGGTCGCGCGCCCTGGTGGGGCTGGGCGGGGCCATCACCTGCAGCATGTCGCCGTTCCCCGGGCTGAGCGCGGTGGGCGCCTGCCGGGCCACCAGGTCCGCCGCGCCCAGACTCGTGTTGACCAGCACCCTGGTGACGTCCCGCAGCCCGAACTGCCTGCCCACCGTGGGCGGCACGAACACGGCGGTGCTCAGGTTCCGCTCGCGGCGCAGGTTGCCCAGGATGCCGATGACCGTGTACGCGTGCTTGCCGATGAAGATGGCCGGCGCCCGGTCGAGGCGGCCGACGCCGAGCAGCTTGGCCGCCTGGTCGCCGATCACCGCCACCCGGTCGCGCCGCTCGATGTGCCCTCGGTCGAAGAACCTGCCCTGCACCATCCTGCCGCGCGCCGCCTCGGGCAGCCCGGTCGTCGCCGCCAGCACGGTCAACGACTGCGCGGTGACCCTGGTGGGGTCCACGATGTCGTTGGAGCGCACGGACAGGTTCGCGCTGTCCTCCGACTCGGCCAGCGCGGCGGCGGACTCGACGCCGCGCAGCCTGGTCAGCCGGTCGATCGAGTCCCACTCCACGAGCGGCGTGTTCGGCGACTCCGGCACCTCCACCGTGATGGCCGTGGCCACCAGCGCGTCGAAGCGGCCGACGATCTGGTTGCCCGCGGTGGCGGCCACGCCGAGCGTGATGACCAGCGTGGTGATGCCGAGCACGGTCCCGAGCGTGGTGAGCGCCGAGCGCACCGGCCGGGCGAGCATGCCGGCCATGGCCTCGCCGAACAGGTCGCGTACGTGCATCACTCCTCCTCCACCAGGATGCCGTCGGTGATCCGCACCCGGCGCCCGGCCCGCTTGCTGACCTCCTGCTCGTGGGTGATGACCACGAGCGTCATCCCCTGCCCCCGCAGCTCGTCGAACAGGCCGAGCACCGATTCGGTGTTGCGGCTGTCGAGGTTGCCCGTGGGCTCGTCGCACAGCAGCAGGGACGGCGCGCCCATGAGGGCCCTGGCGATGGCCGTACGCTGGCGCTCGCCCCCGGACAGCCGGTCGGGCGCGAACCCGGTCCGGTGGCCGAGGCCGACTCGTTCCAACGCCGCCAGGGCCCGCTCCCGCCTGCCCTTACGCGCCTGCCCGCCGTAGGTTTCGGCGAGCATGACGTTCTCGACCACGCTGCGGTGGGAGAGCAGGTGGAAGGACTGGAAGACGAAGCCGATCCGGTCGCCGCGCAACCTGGTCCTGGCCCCGTCGCGCAGGGTGGTGGTCTCCGTGCCGTCGAGGCGGTAGCTGCCCGAGCTGGGGCGGTCGAGCAGGCCGAGCACGTTCAGGAGGGTCGACTTGCCCGAGCCCGACGGGCCGACGATGGCCAGGTAGTCGCCCCTGTCCACCCGGAGCGTGACGCGGTCGAGCGCCCGGACCGGCGGTTCGGCGGCGAACTCCCTGCTGACCTCCGCCAGCGAGATCACCGGCTCAGGCACCGCTGACCACCACCCGGTCGCCCTCCTTGAGCGCCCCGGCGACCTGGACGTTCCCGTCGGCGGTCAGGCCCGTACGCACCTCGACGTCCCTGGTCTGGTCCGTGGCGTACTCGACCCGCACCCGGGCCCTCCCGTCGGCCCCCGTGATCACGGCCGCCACCGGCACGACCAGCACCGGCTCCTTGGTCTCCCCCACCGTCACCCGCGCCGTGACGGCGGTCCCCGGCTTGAGCCCCTTCATCGAGGCGGGCGTGATCAGGACGGGCTCCGACCCGTCCTTGGCCTCCTCGGCGCCGGGCACCTTGGCCTGGTCGCCGACCGCGGTGAGGCGCGCTTCGTACGTCTTGCCCGTGTCGAGCTCGATGGCCGCCTCCATGCCCGTGCGCAGCAGCTCGGCCTCCGTCGCCTCCACCGACCCCGTCACCGTGAGCGCCGAGCTGGTCACCGTGGCGACCTCCTTCTCGACCTGCTGCCCCTGCTTGACCGAGACCTTGCGCACCCGGGCGGGCAGCTTCGGCAGGAACACCACCTCGCCGGGCGGGATGGAGGTCCCGTACGTACGCACGAACTCCGCCAGCATCCCCTTGGCCGCCGCCACGTCCTTACCGGCGTTGGTCACCTTGAGCTTGGTCGGGGAGAGCTGCCTGGCCTGGCGCAGCGCCTGCTCGGCGGTGGCCTTGGCCTCCTTCGCGGTCCGTACGGCCTTGCGCAGCTCCACCAGGCTCTTCTCCCTGGCCTGCCGCGCCTCGTCCGCGACCCGCTCGCGCGCCTCCAGAGCCGCCGCCAGATCGGCCTGGGCGTTCCGGACCCGCAGCTCCAGCAGGCTCGTGTCGGTCGAGGCCGTGGGCTGCGGGGTGGCGGTGGCCGCCGGCGTGGGCTGTTTCCTGGCCTCGGCCAGCGCCTGCTCGGCCTCAGCCAGCTTCTCCTGCGCCGCGCGCACGGCCGCCTCCGTCGTCGCCATCCTGGTCTCGTCCTCCGGCGTCACCACCCGGGCCTCGGCCTCCTGGAGGGCGCGCTCCGCCGTCTTCAGGTCCGCCTTGGCGTTGGCCAGCCTCATCTTGAGCGGCAGCACGTCGCGCCCCTGGTCCAGCGCCTTCTTCTCGGCGGCGAGGGTCTCCTGGGCAGTCTGTACGGCCTTGCGCAGCGTGTCGTACGCCTGCCGGTCGGTCAGCGTCGGCTGCTGCACCTCGTACCCCTTCTTCGTGTACATGCGGGTGACGGCGGCGATCGTGGCCTGGTCGAACACGCCGGAGACGGGACCGCCGTACCCCAGCCTGCGCAGCGCCCGCTGGAGCTGCTTGACGTCGTCCCCCTTGCCGCCGGGGGCGATCGTGCGGTGCATCGGCACGGACCCGCGCAGCGCGAACACCGGGCGGCCGTTTACCTCCAGGAAGACCGCGCCCTCCGTGAGCCGGCCCTGGCGCGGCGCCCGGGTGGCCCGCTGCTGCTCGGCCGTGCCGCCGACCGCCCCGGCCAGGCTGACCGGCAGGGGCGAGCCGTACTCCAGCGTGCCGCTGACCACGACGGTGCTGACGAGTTTGCGGCGCTCGACGGCGGCGGTGACGAGCGAGGCCCGCGGCGCGGCGCGGCGCGCCGCCTCGTCGGCGGGGGAGCGCAGCCGGGAGCCCACGGCCCAGCCGGCGCCCGCGATGATCACCACTCCGGCGACGATGCCGGCGAGGAGCTTGCGCGGTGACTTCATGAGGTGGTCACATGCCGAACTGGGCGCTGACCTGCCCCTGGACCGCCTGCTCCTTCGGCAGGAAGGCCGGGTAGAAGTCCTTGCCGCACTCCAGGTCGTCGAGCGCCGCCCTGATCTCCTTGGCCAGATATGGCTTGGCCTGCTCGGGAGTGAGCGTCGGCGCATAGTACATCGGCATCTTGTCGTCCGTGGCGGGGGGAGCCACGTCGGGCACATCGTCCATCTGCTCGCGGCCCAGCTTGTCCTCGTTGCCGAGCCACGTCTTCTGCCCCAGCTCGGCCATGGCGACCGGCGCGGTGTCGCCGACGGCGTAGCCCTTGCCCTTCAGGCAGGTGGCCATGGCCGTGGCCAGCTCGACCAGCTCGGGGTCGGTGTTCAGCTTGCCCTTGCGGGCCCGGACGGAGGCCTTGAACTGCGCGTCGTAGAAGTCTTCCGCCGACTTCAGCTTCAGGCCGAGGACCTTGTTGGCCGCCGAGACCTGGCAGGCGTCCAGCGCCTTCCGGTACGCCTGCATCTGCGCCTTGGAGAGCGCGGACTGGATCTTCATATTGGGGTTGGGCTCGTTGTCGAGGCTGGTCGTGCTTCCCATCTCCTTGGGATAGACGTGCTGGGCGAAGACCCCGAAGCCGTATTTTTCGCGATATTTCTTCATCGCCGGGTAATTGCCGCGCATGCGGCTCTTGTCGTCCTCGGTGCCCGGCTTGTGCGGCGTCACGTACGCGACGTACTTGAAGCCCTTCTGCTTCATGCAGTCCGCCTTGGCCGCCTCGAGCTGAACCTCCTTGCCCTCGGCGGTCGAGCCGGCCGAGGGCGCGGCGCTCTCGGTGGCGCCCCCGCAGCCGCAGAGGACGGCGAGCGCGAGCAGCGCGACGGGCAGTGTCTTCCTCATCATGGCGGCAGACCATACTCCGTTTAACGAAGCATGGTCAATCCAGGCAGTGCCGCCGCTGGCGGAAGGGTGCGAACGCGGCCCCCACGAGCAACAGCACGAGCACCCCCCAGTAGGCCAGGTGTTGCCTGGTCAGCACATCGGAGTGCAGCGCCAGCCCGCCGGACGCCATCGTCATGTAGATCCCCGCCGCGAGCGTCCAGCGATGGTCGCGGGCCAGGTAGGCGCTCCCCGCCGCCAGCCCCAACGCCAGCACCTCCACGGCCATCCTGCTCAGGCTGATCGGGAACGTGCCGCCGCCCTCCATCCACTCGGGACCCGCCCACGCCGCCGCCACGACCGCCGCCCACCACCACCACGACCTCCTGCGCGGCGCCCGCCGCAGCACGAGCAGCCCGGCCAGCGCCACCGCGTAACCGCCCGCGACCAGGTAGGGGTCGCTGTCCATGAACAGCGGCCGGTCCTGCAGGAACGTCGGATAGACCGGCAACAGGGTCGCGTCGAACGGCTGCCACCCGCCGGCCAGCGCCACCGCCTTGACCCCGGTGAGGAGCGTCAGCACGGCCGCCGTACGCAGCCATCCCCGTACGGTCGCCAGCAGCGTGAGCGCCGACAGCAGCGTCCACAACGGCAGCGTGCCGGCGTAGGGCAGCAGCGCGGCCAGGTTCGCCGCCGCGACGGCGGTGACGGCGAGGTGCACGCCGTCCCGCCAGGGGCTGCCGCTCGCCAGGTGGACGATCCGGCTGCGCACGCCGCCCGTGAGCAGCCCCCACGCCTCGCGCGGCACCGGGATCCGGCGTCCCGGGGCGGCCGATTCGAGGAGCACGTCGAGCAGCTCGTCGCCGTGGGCCGCGCGGTAGGGCCTGGGGTAGGCGAGCATGAGCTTGCGGTAGCGCCGTTCGAGCGGGGTCGCGGCCGGCGCCGACCCGAGGGCCGTCATCCGGCCGACGGCCGCAGGACGAGCGAGGCGGCCGCCTGCATACGTCTGGCCTCGGCCTCCACCAGCGCCTGGCCCTCGTCGGTGATGCGGAAGTAGCGCCGGTTGCGCCCGTTGACCGTCTCCTCGCGGTCGACGGTGATGACGCCGCGCTCGTTCAGGCGTTCCAGGATGCCGTAGAGCGTGCCGACGGAGGGCTGGACCCGGCCGCCGGACAGCTCCTTGACCGACTTGCTGATCGCGTGGCCGTGCAGCGGGCCGGCACGCAGCGCGGCGAGCACGAAGTACATCGGCTCGCTGACTTCTGAGGTTCCCCTGGGCATGGGGGAGACATTATTCCGTTCAACGAAGTGTGGGCAACGCGGACGGCCACCGGACCGGAAGGACCGCCCGCGTCGCGTCTCACCGGACGTGCGGGCCGCCCGCGCCGCGCGTCACCGGCAGCGGTCGCCGTTGAGGCGGAAGGTCTCGGGGGCGGGGTTCGGCCCCGAGGTGTGCGTGCCGACGAAGCCGAACGTCACGGACCCGCCGGGCCTGATCCGGTCGTTGTGGCCGAGGCTCGTGGCCGTCACCACCGCGCCGGACTGGGCGAACTCCGCCTCCCAGCCCTGCCTGATCCGCTGGCCGCCGGGGAACGACCAGCTCAGGGTCCAGCCGTCCACGCTCTCCCTGCCGGTGTTCTCGATCACGATCTGGCTGGTGAACCCGCCGGGCCACGAGCCGTGCGCCGAGTAGCGGACCCGGCAGGCCGACTGCTCGCCCTTGTCTGCCAGGAACGCCGACACCCACGCCAGCGGCGAGTTCCAGTTGATGGTCAGCTCGTTGGTGGACCAGGACTCGATGTCGTCGATGTAGCAGAACTGCGGCTTGCAGCCGCGCAGCAGCCGCTGGGCGACCGGGTCCTGGATCGCGGAGTTGGGGCCGCCGGCCAGCGAGCCGCGCGGCGGGTGGGGCAGCGAGTGGTCGAGCTGGTAGGCGTACCAGCGGCTGTGCTGGTTCTGGGCGGAGACCTCCCCGTAGCCGGTGACGTACGAGCGGTTGAGCGCGTTGCGGCCGAGCAGGTAGTCCATGCCCTCCCGCACGGCGGCCCGGTACTTCTCCTGGCCGGTCAGGTCGTACGCGGCGGCAAGGACGACCAGGTTGTTGAGTATCAGGTTGTTGGAGCCCCAGTCGAAGTCCGCCGGCGCGTACGGCAGCCCGTACGGGTGCGCCCGCTGGATCGCCAGGTACTTCTCCGCCCCCGCGACCACGGACCGGCGCACCTCGTCCCGGCCCGGCAGCGCGTTGGGCACGGTGGCCAGGTCGAGGCGGCCGAGCTGGGCGGTGTTGCCCCAGTCGAACCCGCGCTCGCGCCAGACGTCGCCGGTGTGGTGCGGCGAGGCCAGCACGAAGTCCCTGAACTCCTTCTCACCCGTGGTGAGGTACAGCTCGGCCGCCGCCCAGTAGAACTCGTCGCTCACGTCGGCGTCGTCGTAGGCGCCGCCGCCCACGCCGTCGGCCGGGTCGGCATACCTTTCGGGGTTGGCCTTCGCCGCCGCCCACGCCTTGCGCGCCGCCTTGAGGTTCCTGGCCGCGAACGCCGCGTCGTGGGGCGCGAACAGCCGGGCCGCCTGCGCCGCCGTCGCCGCCAGGTTGAGCGTGGCGGCCGTGGACGGCGCGTGCAGCTCGCGCTTCTGCGGGTCGAGGTGCGGCAGCAGCGGCAGGCCGGTCCAGTTCTGGTCGTGCACCTTGTGATGCGCCATCCCCGCGTACGGCCTGCCGTCCGGCACCTGCATGCTCAGGATGAACTCCTGCTCCCAGCGGGCCTCGTCCAGCACGTCGGGCACGCCGTTGCCGCTCTCGGGGATGCTGAGCTGCCCGTCGGTGAAGGCGGCCCGGTCGCGCTCGTAGGCCGCCATGAGCTGGTGGACCGAGATGCCGCCGTTGACCACGTACTTGCCGTGGTCGCCGGCGTCGTACCAGCCGCCCTTGACGTTCAGCGTGTAGTCGCAGACGCCCGGTTGGCACGGCACGTCCGTGTCGCCCTGGTTCGGGGCGGTGCCCGCGTGGCCGGCGGGCCTTCCGTAGCCGGGACGCAGGCTGTCGAGGATCTCGATGCCGCTGCGCTGGGTGTAGTAGAACTTCAGCGCGTCGGTGGGGAGGGAGTCGTAGACGCCCGCGCCGATCTCGAACGGCCGGCTCGTCTCGCCGTCGGCGGTCAGGGTGTAGCCCGTGCCGGGCTTGGCGTACGCGCCGAAGTCGATCGTGTGCACGTTCTGGCCGGAGCTGACGTCCGTGCCCTTGGGGCTGGTACGCCCGGTCGCGGCCGTCTCCCCGGCCGCGTTCCGCAGTTCCCAGTCCAGCGGCGTGGTGGCCTCGGTGACCAGGGTGGCCTTCTTCGGGCCCGAGGGGAGGTAGCCGACCATGTTCACGCGGACGCGCGGGCCCGTGTCCGGCTCATAGACCTCGGGTTCGGCGCCGCCCTTGAGCGACACGTCGTCCATGCAGAACCTCCAGGGCTCGGCGCTGCCGCCCAGCTGGAACGCGACCTGGGCGTTCGGCAGCGAGACCGGGGCGGTGAAGGTGTAGGAGTAGTCGTTCCCCGAGACGCTGAGTTCCGGGGAGGCCGACAGGTACTGCGTCCACGGGTCCACGGGGAGCTGGATCAGGGCCTTGCCGACCCTGGCGGGGGTGGCGGAGGCGGCGAACCGGTACGCGTAGGTGTCGCCGGCGACCAGCGGGACGCCGTCCTGGCCGATGATGACGTCCCAGGGGTTGGCGGTGCCGCCGGGGATGTCGGCGCACAGCCTGCCGCCCTCGACGGTCAGCGCGGTGTTGCCGGTGCTCCACCAGGGGGCGGTTCCGGCGTCGAAGGTGCCGTTCACGATCTGCTCGGGTCCCTCGTCGGCGGCGCGGGCGAACGCGGCGGGGGACAGGGCGACCATGGTGAGGAGGGCCAGCAGCGCGGCCCGGCATCGGGTCATGGAGGTCCTTCGGGGGGTTGGGAGCGCTCCCAATGGAGCGATCCCGATCCTCCTTGGCCGCCGGTGCCCCGTCAACGGGTGCATGGCATCGGCGCTCGAAGACGGTGAAACTTTCACGCCCGGTCCAGGCGCCGGAGCAGATCCGCCGCCCTTCGCCGGTCATAGGGCGAGGCCAGGCGGGCGGCGGCCGTCATCGCCTGCCCGGCGGCCCGTACGGCGGCTCCCCTCCTGCCCGCGGCGGCCAGCGTCAGGGCGCGGGCCCATCCGATCCTGGCGGCGGCGCCGGGGTTGCGGCCCAGGTAGGCGGTCAGGAAGGCGTGGAGGCGGCGGGCGGTCGCGCGGTCCACGTGGTCGCGTACGTGCCACAGCAGCTCCGCCAGGCCGGACCAGCACTCCAGCATGCCGGGCTGGGCCGAGGGCAGGCCGTCCGCCAGCGCGAGCACCCTGACCAGCGCTCCCCGCACCTCCACGAGGGAGGCTCCCCGTACCTCCAGGGCGGGACGGAGGGTGAGGCGGGCGGAGGCGGTCAGGAGGCGCATCTCCTGGATCGTGCGCAGGACCGGGCCGTCGCGGAGCCCGAGCCGGTCCGCGAGCGCCCGCCTGCGGTCCGTGGACGCGCGGGCGGCCGTCACCGCCTCCCCGATCCGCTCGGCGGGCACGCCGTCGAGCCGCAGCAGCGCCTCGGCGCGGCCCGCCAGGCACCAGTGGCGGCCGATGTCGTCGCCGCCCACCCGCCTGACCGACAGCTCCTCGGTCTCCGCGAACAGCGCCACCGCCTCGGCGAACTCCCCCTGCCAGAGCGCGGTCTCGGCCAGCATGCCCGCGCAGTTCTCCGCCATCCTCGGGTCCAGCGTCCGTGCCCGGCCCTCGGCGAACGAGCGCCGGGCCGCCCCGAACGCGCCCGAGTGGAGCTGGTCCAGCCCGCGTGCCAGCCGGGCCCGGTTCGCCGCCTCCGTCGGGTGCGGGACGGCGGCGAGGGCCCGGTCGGCCAGCTCGCCGTAGCGTCCGGCGAGGCGGCCGCGCCCGGCGATCCGCGCGATCGTGGCGAAGTTCGCGTACGCCTCGGCCCGCAGCGCGGGGTCGGCCGCGCGTTCTGCGGCGTTGAGCTGGCGCAGCGAGGCCGCCAGCATCGTGGGCAGGTCCTGCTGGTGGTAGGCGAGCCGGGCCAGCAGTGAGAGCGCCTCGGCGGCCTCGGGGCCCGCCGCGTCCGTCCGCCGGGGCGGCCTGAGCCGGTGGACGACCTGCCGGGCGGCGGCGGCCGGCGCGCAGGCGAGGGGACGGGCGGGCAGCGGCTCGCCGAGGGCGTCCAGCGCCGCCCTGGCCAGGCGGGCCGCCTCCCCTTCCCTGGCCAGCTGGTACGCGCTGACCCCCGCCATCCGGAGCCACCGCGCCCGCAGGTACGGCACGTGGACGGTCTCGTCCAGCCGGTGGCGCACGATGGCCGCCGACTCCTCGTACAGGCGTAACCGCAGGCACAACGTCCAGTAGCGGTCGAGGAAGGCGGGGTCGTCCGAGCAGGCCGAGGCCGTCCTGATGTTGTCCAGGTCGGCGCCGAGCACCCGGGGAGCCTCGGTGTCGGCCGCGTCCTGGAGGGCGGTGGCGTGCCGGTCGAGCAGGCGGGCGAAGCAGGCCGCGTGCCGGCTCCGCGCCGCCTCCTGGGCCGCCGGGTCCTCGGCCAGGCGGGCGGCGGCGAACTGCTGGACGAGCGGGTGGACCGCGTACCGGCCGGACGGGGTGAGGTGGAGCATGCTGTGGTCGACCAGGCGGACCAGGACCTGCGGGGTCGTACCGGTGACCTCCAGGGCGTGGGCCAGCGTGCAGCCGCCCCCGAACACCGACAACGCGGCCAGCGCCGCCCGCTCCGGCGGCCCGAGCAGGCTCCAGGACGTCTCGAAGACCGTGCCCATGCACGCGTGCCGCGGCCGTACGGCGGGGCCCGCGGCGGACAGGAGCCCCAGGTCCACGCCCAGCCGCCGGGCCAGCTCGGCGCACGGCACGGCGCGCAGCAACCCGGCCGCCAGCTCGATGGCCAGCGGGAAACCGCAGGTGGCGGCGCAGATCGCGGCCACCAGGGCGGCCTCCCCATCGGGGTCGAACGACGGCTGCGCCCTGATCGCCCTGGCCGCGAACAGCGCCTCGGCGGCCGGCCCAGGCAACCCCGCCACCTCGACGGCCACCTGGCCGGGCAGGTCCGGACGCCGCCTGCTGGTCGCCAGGACCCGTACGCGGGGGGCCGCCCGCAGGATCTCGCCGACGACCGGGTCGAAGCCGGGAAGGTGTTCCAGGTTGTCCAGCACGAGGAGGAGCCGGCGGCCGACGAGCGCGGACAGCAGGAGGTCGAGGGCGGGACGCGGGGGCGAGAGGTCCACACCGAGGCGGCGGGCCAGCGTCGTGACGGCCGCCTCTGGACGTACGCCCACGAACGAGACGAACGCCACCTCCCGCTCCTCAGCGGCGGCGGCGACGGCCAGCCTGGTCTTGCCGACCCCGCCGGGCCCGACCAGCGTCACCAGCCGCCGCCGCGCCGTCAGCTCCCGCACCCGCCGCACCTCTTCCTCACGTCCGACCAGCTCGGAGCCCGGAACGGGCAGAGAGAGCCGCGAAGGCGCGACCGCGTACGGGACCAGATCGCGACGGACGGCCTGCGTCTCCGGCGCAGGCGCGACGCCCAGCTCGGCGGCCAACCGGCGGCGCAGGCCGTCGTAGCAGGCCAGCGCCGCCGCCCGGTTCCCCGCCCTGGCCAGGGACGTCATCAGCAGCCGGTGCGCCTCCTCGTCGAACGGGTCCAGCCCGGCCACGATCCGCGCCAGCCGCACCACCTGCGCGGAACCGTCGGCCCCGGCCTCCACCAGCAGCTCGCGCAGCAGCGTGCGCACCCGCCGGCGCTCGTCCTCCAGCCAGCCCGCGAAGGCGGGGGCGTCGCCGATGCAGACGCCGTCCAGGAACTCCCCGCGCCACAACCGCAGCGCCTGCGCGACCGTCGAGCCGCCGACGAGCTGCCGGTGGTCCACGAAACAGCCGTCGCCGCCGCGGAAGCACACGTGCTCGCGGCCGATGTCGAGCCACCCGCCGACCTCCCTGCGCAGCTCCGACAGGGCCAGCCGCAGGCTGCCGCGCGCGTTGGCGTCGGGACGCTCCCCCCACAGCAGCGCGGCCAGCTCCGAGCGCGGGCGCGGCCCGGTCGTGGTGGCGAGATAGCAGAGCAGGGCCTTGGACTTGGCCGAACGGATGCCCACCGGCGCGCCCCCGACGGCCAGGTCGGGCGGCCCCAGCAGGAGCAGGGTCAGCGAGTCTCCCATGCCCGACGACAGTAGGCGCGCGAACCCGGACCGGCTGTGTCAAAAGCCACAGAAAGGGCGTGTCCCGCGCCACTGACCTGAGCTCTCACGATGTGCTCACGATGCCCTCCGCACTCTGATGCCGAGCTTCGCGACAGCCGCGAAGCGTACGCGGACCGAAGGACACGACAGCATGCACGCTCACCGACTGATCACCACGTTCGCCCTGGCCGCCGGCGTCGTTGCTCCGGTGGCCCTGGCCGCCGGCCCCGCCGCCGCCACGACCGCCTCGTGTGTCGTCACCCTGTACGACCTCGACGCCAACAACGTGGCGGAACGCGACGGCAAGGACGAGCTCCGCTTCCTGGTCGACGGCAACCTGTTCCCCAAGTTCAACGCGAACTACTTCTCGATGAAGACCGGCGGCGACGGCGACCCGGCCGACTTCGAGTTCCCCTCCACGCTGCTCGTGGGCAGCGGGGACGTCAAGTTCGACCTGCGCGAGGTAACCCCGCCGGCCGTCGGCCAGGGCGACAGCCTGGGCAAGGCCACCGCCCACGGCTCGGTCTGCGCGGGCTTGGCCGTCGGCGCGGACACGACCGAGATGAGCCTCGTCCAGGGCCACGACGAGACGGACTACTCCTACACGGTCCAGCTCAAGCTGACCAGGCAGTGACCTGACCGGCGACCGGATCAGCCAAGGCCCCGCCGCGCGTCGGCGGGGCCTTCACTGAAGACGGATGTTCTGGAAGGGTTCGGAACGTGGTCCGTGCCCTCACCCTGGCCGGGTGTGTCGCGCACGAGTTGCTCGAACGCCAGACCGCCAAGCTGGCCAGGCAGCTCGTACGCGGCTTCGCCGAGGAGATCCCCCTCTACCGGCGGCTGCCGAAGGAGGAGCTCGACGGCGAGATCACCGGCATCACCGAGCACAACCTGCGCCTGATCGCCCGCATGTTCCGCGACCGCCGCCCGCCCACCAGGGCCGAGCTGGCGCCGCTGCGCTCGTCGGCGGCCCGCCGCGCCCAGGAGGGCGTGCCGCTGGAGGCCCTGCTGGCCGCCTACCACCTGGGCGCGCGCAAGGTGTGGGAGCACCTGTTCGCCACGGCCACGCCCGCCGACTTCGAGGACGTGCTGGCGGCCAACCGGCTCATCCTCCTCTACACCGAGTCGGTGACGGCCGCCGTGTGCACGGCGTACCTGGAGGAGCGCGAGGGCATGCTCAGCCACGAGCAGCACGCGATGCACGCCGCGGTGTCGGCGCTGCTCGGCGGCGACCGGGAGGCGCTCGCCGGGGTGCGGCTGGCGCCGCGCTACCTGGTGCTGGCGCTCGCGGTCGGCCGGCATCCCGACGAGGAGCGGGACGAGCCGGGCGGCTCGATCGCGGGCCGCCGCAAGCTCCACCGGATCAGGACGGCGCTCCGGCGGGGCGCCGCCGAGCCGGTGTTGTCGGTGCTGGACACCACGGGCGGCCTGGTGTTCGTGCCGATCACCGGCGAGGACCCCGACTGGTACGAGGTCGGCGAGACGGCCGCCGGGATGGGCAAGGCGGCCGGGGTGCCCGTGTGGGCGGCGGCCGAGATCGCCCCGCCGGACGGTGTTCCGGAGGCCGTCAAGCTGGCCGAGGAGGTCCTGGAGGTGGTACGGGTCTTCGAGCAGCCGCCCGGCGCCTACCGGCTGGCCGACGTGCTGCTGGAGTACCAGCTCACCCGGCCGAGCCAGGCCACCGCCGTGCTCGCCGGCCTGCTCGACCCGCTGCTCGACAACCCCGACCTGCTCAGGACGCTCACGGTCTACCTGGACAACGGCCTCGACCGGCGGCGCACGGCCGAACTGCTGCACGTGCACCCCAACACGGTCGACTACCGCCTGCGCAGGGCCGTCAGCCTGACCGGCCTGGACCCCGTGGACCCGGCCCACCTCCAGCGCATCGGCGCGGCCCTCGCGGCCAGGCGCCAGCACGGCAGGTGAGCCGGGTCCCGGCGCCGCTCAGAGAGCCCCGGACACCGCGGCGGTCACCACGGTCGCGAAGTTCCGCATCCCGAGACCGTTGGGGTGGAACGGCGCCGCGGGCGAGGCCGGCACGTACGGCTCGATCCAGCGCACGCCCGGGGCCTTGCACGGGTCGTGGCCCACGCTCGGCGTCTGCAGGTCGACGAACGCCACCCCGGCGGCGGCGGCCTGCTCGGCCAGCATCCGGTTGAAGTACTGGAGCGTGGCCCGGATGTAGTTGGCGTCGGCCTTGATGATCGGGACGGTCGGGTAGCAGCCGTTCGGCGGCGCGTACGTGGCGTAGCCGACCACGAAGATCCGGGCACGCGGGGAGCGGGCGCGGATGTCGTTCACCAGCGTGGTCAGCTTGGGACGCAGGGCGTCGGTCTTGACCCGCCAGGAGTCCTGGCCGTCGACGACGTAGTCGTCGTTGCAGGCGTCGCCGACGGGCGGGGGCAGCAGGTTCAGGCAGTCCTCGATGAAGCCGGTCAGGCCCACGTCGTTGGCGCCGATCTGCACCGTGACCAGGGTCGTGTCCGAGCTGAGCGCGTCGAGCTGGGGCGCCACGCTGCCGAGGTCGGTGCCCTGGGAGTTGTACATGTCGCGGGTCTTGGCGCCGGAGCAGGTGACGTCCCTGAACGTGGCGGCGCCGATGGCCTGGGCGGTCAGGTGGGCGTAGTTGCGGTCGGAACGCCAGCAGCCGAGGTCGGGCACCACCTGGTTGGGCACCAGGGGGCCGGAGGCCGCGGAGTCGCCGAGCGCCACGTACACCTCGCTCCGGGCGGCGTGGACGGGGACCGCGACGCCGAGTACCAGGGCGGTCGCGGAGAGCAGGACGAGCAACCGTCGGACCATGAGGACTCCTTCCGGCAGGGATGGGGGGTGCGGAAGCCGTGCTGGTCAGCGGCGGAAGGGCCCGGTCACCTCGTACGTGATCCCGCCCGTCCCGGCGGTCTCGCCGCTGGTGCCGCGCTGGGAGGAGAAGTAGAGCCGGGTGCCGTCGGGGGAGAACGCAGGCCCGGTGATCTCCGACTTGGCCTGGCCGTCCAGGCGCATGACGGGGGCGACCACGCGGTCGGGCGTGATGATGTTGATCTCCATGTTGCCGCCGTCCTCGGCCACGTACAGGTCGCCGGACGGGCGGCCGGTGATGTTGTCGACGCCGTCGAGGGTGCCGCCGCCCTCGTAGACGGCGGTGACCGTCTGCCGGGCGGTGTCGTAGGCCCAGACCTTTCGGTCGCCCTTCGCGGTGAAGTAGCAGATCCCGGCGGCGTAGTGGCAACCCTCGCCGCCGCCGAAGCGGCGGGCCGCGGAGACCTGGTTGCGGGTCTGCGTGTCGAAGACGCCGGGCGTCGCGTCGGGCACGGGCCGCCACTCGACGTTGTCGCCGCCGAGCCCGCACAGCACGTCGAGCCGGCCACTGGACAGGTCGCCCCAGGTGGTGGGGGTGAAGCGGTAGAAGCAGCCGTCGCTCTCGTCCTCGGTCAGGTAGACCACCCGGTGGTCGGGGTCGCAGGCCGCCGCCTCGTGCTTGAACTTGCCCATCTCGGGGCGCTGCTGGGCCCCTCGGTTGCCGTACGGGTCGGTCTCGTAGACCTTGCCGCGGAAGATCTCCTCGCAGGACAGCCAGGTGCCCCACGGGGTCGCGCCGCCCGCGCAGTTGAGGTTCGTGCCGCTCAGGATCCGGTACGCCCGGTCGATCGAGCCGTCGGCCCTGAACTTGATCGCCGAGGTCCCGCCCACGAGCGGCACCTCGGAGTTGGACACGTAGATCCAGCCGGAGCCGTCGGCGAAGCACGCGCCGCCGTCAGGAGCGGGGTGCCACAGCGTGCCGCCGACGACCCGGCCCGACCTGGCCACCACCCGGCTGGTGAATCCGGCGGGCAGCGCCATGCCGTTGACGTCCGGGGCGCCGAGCGGCCCGTACGGGCTCACGCCCGCCCCCGCCGCGGAGGCGACGGCATCGTGCCACATCGCCCCGGAGAACGCGACCGCCGCGGAGACGGTCCTGATGAAGGTACGACGGCGCATCATCACTCCACGTGGCTCGCGTCGTTCGATGTCGTTTGAATTCGCAGACATGACGATGAGCCCTGCTCGTCCTTCTGTGAACTGGACACGGCGGTAAATCCGCGCGGTCAAATCTGTGACGCCTCACAAATCTGAACGGCATTCCGTGAAGCCATTGACGGCGGCGCGAGCACGATCCACCATGGCCCGAACCCCCGGCCTCGATCAGCTTCCCGAGGTGCCCGTGCGCGTCCTTCCCCGTCTTCTCACCGTCCTCGCCCTGGCCTGCGCGACGCTCACGACGCCACCCGCGTCACCGGCGTCGGCGGCCCCGGAACCGTCCGGCTGCGATCCCATCGACCCGGCCGCCTGCCTGCTCCCGTTCCCGAACGACTGGTTCACCGTCGCCGACCGGGGCACCGCCACGGGCCGCAGGGTGGCCTTGTCGGCCGGTTCGACGCCGGTCTCCGCCGCGGGCGTGCCGATCGCGCCCGGCGAGTGGAACAGGAACGACGGCTTCTCGCCCGGCTCGATGTTGCTGGCCAGGGTGCCGGGGCTCGACCTGGCCAGGACCGGGGCCGCGCCGATCACCGACATCGGCCGGTCGCTGGACCGGAACGCGCCCATCGTGTTGCTGGACACCGCGACGGGGGAGCGCTGGCCGTACTGGGCCGAGCTGGACGCGAACGCGCCCGCCGACCGCCAGGCGCTGATCGTCCGTCCGGCCCGCAACCTGCGTGAGGGCCACCGGTACGCCGTCGCCCTGCGTGACCTGCGCGACGCCGCCGGCGCCCCGATCCCGCCGAACGCCGCCTTCGCCGCCGTGGTCGGCCCGCCCCTGCCCCCGGGCCACGACCTGTACGACCGCCGCCGCGCCCTCCAGCCCACGCTGTCCGCGCTGCGCCGGGCCGGCGTCGGCACCAGCGGCCTCTACCTGGCCTGGGACTTCACCGTCGCCAGCGCCCGCAGCCTGGCCGGTCCGGCGCTGGCCATGCGCGACGACGCCCTGCGCGCGCTGCGCGGCCACGCGCCCGCGTTCGAGGTCACGGCGGTCACCGACCTCACCCCTGAGCAGGACGCCCAGATCGCCCGCCGGGTCGAGGGCACCGTCCGCGTGCCGAGCTACCTCGACCGGCCGGGTGGCCCGCCCGGCTCGGCGCTCAACCGCGGCCCCGACGGCCTGCCCGCCCGCCTGCCCGGCAACGAGCAGGTCGCGCCCTTCCGCTGCGAGATCCCCCGCGTCGCCTTCGACCGCCCCGCCCGCCCCTCCCTGTACGGCCACGGCCTGCTCGGCAGGCATTCGGAGGTCGGCGCCTCGAACGTGAAGACCATGGCCCAGGAGCACGGCTTCCTCTTCTGCGCCACCAAGTGGATCGGCATGGCCGACGAGGACATCCCCCACGTCGTCACCGTCTTCACCGACATCTCGCGCTTCGGCACGATCCCCGACCGCACCCTCCAGGGATTCCTGAACTTCATGTTCCTGGGCCGCGCCATGACCGCCCCCGACGGCTTCGCCGCCCACCCGGCCTTCCGCACCGCCCGCGGCCGTCCCCTGATCGACACCCGCAAGGGCCTCGTGTACGACGGCAACAGCCAGGGCGGCATCCTGGGCGGCGCGCTGGTCGCGTTGTCGAAGGACATCGAGCGCGGCGTGCTCGGCGTGACCGGCATGAACTACAGCACGCTGTTCAACCGCAGCGCCGACGCGGCCCCCTTCCAGGCCGCCCTCGACCGCGCGTACCCCGACAAGCTGGACCAGCAGCTCATCCTGGCCCTCATGCAGATGTTGTGGGACCGCGGCGAGGCCGGCGGCTACGCCGCCCACCTGACCGACCAGCCCTACCCGGGCACGCCGCGGCACTGGGTGCTCATGCACGTGGCCTTCGGCGACCACCAGGTGGCCACGGTCACCGCCGAGGTCGAGGCCCGTACCGCCGGGGCCCGGCTGCTGACCCCGGCCCTCGCCCCGGGACGCAGCCCGGACGCCGTGCCGTTCTGGGGCATCCCGGAGATCCGCGGCCGGGCCTACCCGGGCTCGGCCCTGGTGATGTGGGACAGCGGCGCCCCCGCGCCGCCGCTCACCAACACACCGCCCACGCAGGGCGAGGACCCCCACGAGAAGCCCCGCAGGACCCCGGCCGCCCAGCTCCAGAAGTCGGTGTTCCTCAAGACCGGCGTGGTCGCCGACGTCTGCGACGGCCCGTGCGTCGCGAGCTGACGCCGGTCACGGACTGACGCCGGGCCGCCACATAGGCCAGAACTGGGCGCCGTTCGGCAGCGCGAACGGCTCCTCGGCCCGGTAGCCGTGGCGGGCGTACAGGTCGCGGCTGCGGGCGCTGCTGGCCTCCAGGTACGCGGGCGCGCCGTCCAGCAGGGCGTGGTGGCGGCGCAGCAGTGCCGTGCCCAGGCCGGCGCCCTGATCGTCCGGGTGCACGGCCAGGAGCGCCAGGTGGTGGTACGGCGGCTCCGGGTGGTGGCGTTCGAACAGCTCGTCCAGCAGCCGGAACCGGTCGGCCCACCGGCCGGTGGCGGCGGCGAGGCGGCGGTCGTAGTCGGGCGGCTCGGGCGGCGGCGCCTCGGCGGTGTGCGGCAACCAGACCGCGACTGCCCGCCCGTCGCCGACCAGGTCGACCTCGCCGTGCTCGATGGCGTGCGAGACGAGGATCAGGAAGTCGGCCACCATGATCTCGTGCCGCCCGGCCGGCTCGGGCACCAGGTACGACACCGCGGGCAGCGGCGCGAACGCGGTCGCCACGAGTTCGGCGACCGCGCCGGCGTCCCCGGCGGACGCCCGGCGCACGTCCCGCGCGACGACCTCCCGCGACCGCGTCAACGGACCGCCTCCGGCGTGGCGGCGGCCTTGGCGCCCATGCCCACCAGCGAGTACACGCCCGGCTGCCCGCTGCGCAGGACCAGCGCCCAGCCCACGCCGAGCAGGGCCGCGACCGCGTACACGACCGGCAGGATCCACGCGAGCGGGTCGCCCGCCGGCACCCCGAGCAGCGTCGAGAAGTTGTCCAGCGCCAGCCACACCATCACCGCCAGCGCCAGCGCGGCGGGCACGGGCGCCAGGATCCGCCGCGAGAGCGCCTCCCCGCTCGGCTGCCGGACGAAGAAGACGACGATCGCGACCGAGGTCACGAACACCAGCAGCAACACCCCGAACCCGCCGAACGAGCCACCGTAGAAGAAGAGCTGCACCAGCGGGTCGAGCCCCAGGACCGCGTAGACCACGATGACGACCAGCCCGAGCACGGTCTGCGCGATCGAGCCCGAGCGGGGCGCGCCGCTGCGCGGCCGGGTACGGCCGAAGAAGGCGGGCAGCACCCGCTCGCGTCCGAGGGCGAAGAAGTACCGGGCGGTGGTGTTGTGGAAGGAGATCATGGCGGCGAACACGCTCGTGACGAAGAGCACCCGGGCGATGTCCACGACCGTCCCGCCGAGGTGCTGGCCGGCGATGTTGAAGATCGTCTCGGCCTGGTCGCGTTGTGCGGCGGCCACGATGTTCGCCGGACCGGTGGCGACCGTCATCGCCCACGACGACAGGGAGTAGAGCCCCGCGATGATCGCCACCGACGCGTACGTGGCCAGCGGCACGGTACGCCGCGGGTCCCGGCTCTCCTCCGAGAACACCACGGAGGACTCGAACCCGACGAACCCGAGTGTCGCGATGACCAGCAGCGCCCCCACCCCCGGCACGAACAGCGCCGCGGGCGACAACGTCTCGGCGGAGAACCCGGACGGCGCCGGGTTGGCCAGGTCGGCCACGTCGAACAGCAGGATGACCGCCACCTCGGCGGTGAGCAGGACGGCCAGCAGTCGCCCGTTGACGTCCACCCGCATCAGGCCGAGCACGCCCACCAGCGCCCAGGCGACCAGCGAGATCACCCACCAGGGCGGCGCGCCGCCGAACCACCGTTCGAGCAGTGGGGTCGCCGCCGTGCCGAAGGCGCCGTACAGGCCCACCTGGAGGGCGTTGTAGGCGATCAGCGCCACCCACGCCGCCGCGATGCCCGCGGGACGGCCGAGGCCGCGGCTGATGTAGGTGTAGAACGCCCCGGCGTTGGCCATGTGGCGGGCCATGGCCACGTACCCGACCGCGAACACCGCCAGCACCGCGCCGACGACCAGGAACGCGATCGGCAGCCCGGTGATCTCGGTGACGGCGTACCCGGTGGTGATCACGCCGGCGACGACGGTGAGTGGCGCGGCGGCAGACAGGACGAAGTAGACGACCGAGGGCGCGCCGAGGCGGTCGGCGGCCAGGGCACCCGCGATGGGGTCGGGCCCGGTGCCGGATCTCGCGGAAGGCATCGGATTCCTTTCTGGGGGGTTCAGGTGCGGTAGGTCAGGACCGCGTCGCCGACGGCCGCGCCCACCTGGCGGCCCAGGTCGCTCAGCGGCTGGGGCATCGCGGCCAGCACCGTGGTCAGGTACTGGTGGGCGCCGCGCCGGTCGGCCGGGTCCTCGACGACGATGTCGGTCAGGTCGCAGGCCTCGGCCAGGGCGGCCAGGGCCATGTCGTACGGGGTCAGCGGCTGCCACTTGACCAGCGCCAGCCTCAGCCGTGCGGAGGGCCACATGGCCCGGCTGAAGTCGGTCGAGAAATAGCGGAATTGTTTACGCTTGAGCAGCCTCGGGGATTCGCGTTCGAGCAGGCCGTTCGCCATCAACCGCCCGGTCACCTCGGTGACCGAGCGTTGTGCCAGGTACGCCAGCCAGGTTCGCACATCGGTGTGCTGCGGGGAATTACCGATTTCGGTCAGCACTTTTCCGGCCAGCTCGTCCTGGACCCTGCGCCCGTCGACCACCCGCAGCCGGACCCCTTCCACGGCGATCCGCTGCTCCAGCACCAGTTCCGCGATCAGCGCCCCGGCCAGGCCGAGCGCCACGCCCGGGGCATGCAGGCGAGGCTTGCCCGAGCCCGTCGCGTCCCAGGAGACGAAGAAGAAATCATCGGCAAGCACGTTAAAATCGGCCCGCTCACTATAGGAATTGGTGGATGACCGGTTCAGGAAGCAGCGCGTAGCTGCCAGCGGCAATTTCTACCAAGAACCACATCTCCGGGCTAGACCCTATTTATCAGGAAATAAAAAAACACCGGCTTCGCGGAGAAGCCGGTGCCGCCCGATCGAGGGCCCATCAGCCGATGATCGCCTGATGACAGAGCTGCCGCGCCCGTACCCGGACCCGGTGCGCGCCCGCCGCCGTGAGCCGAGCGAGGAAGATCACTTACGGCATTTCGGTCGGGTCGTCAGTTCGCGCAGTCCTGCTTGTCCAGGGCCAGGCCCATCTCGTAGATCTTGCCGTGGCGGAGCAGGAAGTAGTAGTACGCCTTCGGGTTGCCCGGCACGTCGGCGTACGGGTAGCCGCTCGCCGACGTGCGCAGCTTCTTCGCGTACGCCTGCTTGAGCTGGGCCTGCGTCGAGCCGACGCCGATGCCCTCCGGAGTCCTGACGCCCTTCGGCGCGAAGATCATCGCGACGCCGACGTTCTTGGAGATGTACAGGCCGACCGCGTCGCGGCTCGTCCTGTGGGCCTTGAGGTCCCAGCCGGAGCAGGCGTCCGAGCCGGGGGCGGGCTTGCGAACGATCTTCCCGGTGGCCTGGGCGGCCTTGGCGCTCATGCCCAGCGTGATCCCGCCGTACCCGTAGGGGCCGAACGAGGGGGCGGCGAGCGCGGGGGAGGCGATCCCGGCCAGCGTGAGGCCCGCCGCGAGGGTCACCGCCGCGAATGTGTGCTTCGTCATACAGGGTTTGACCGCTCGCCGGGCCCACAAGTTCTGTCCGGTTCATGAGGAGATCACGGTCGATCGATGATCACGTCCATGGTGGGGTGATCGCTCCGGACGGCAGGCTTGTCGCCATGAACTCCGCCCTCGCGCTCGCCGCCCTGCTCACCTTCACCCCCGCCCCGACCGCCCCGACCGCGGCCCCCACCCCGACCGTGGAATGGGGGACCTGCGCCGGGATGTCCGGCCTGGACGCCCGGCAGGAGTGCGCGACCCTCCAGGTCCCGGTCGACCACGCCGCCCCGGCGGGTGACACGTTCTCCATGGCCGTCTCCCGGATCCGCACCGCGCGGCCCGGCCTGCGCAGGGGTGTGCTGCTGCTCATCCCCGGCGGCCCCGGCAGCCCCGGCCTGTCGCGTCCCAGCACCATGGTGAGCCGCCTGCCCGCCGAGGTGCTCGACCGCTACGACATCGTCGGCTTCGACCCGCGCGGCGTCGGCCGCAGCGCCCCCGTCACCTGCGGGCTCACCGACGCCGACACCACTCTCACCAAGCTCAAGCCCTACCCGGCGGCCGACGGCGACATCAGCGAGAACGTGGCCTGGTCGCACCGGCTCGCCGAGGCGTGCGCGCGCAACGGCGGCCCAATGCTGCGCCACATCACCACCCGCAACGCGGCCAGGGACATCGACGCCATCAGGCGCGCGCTCGGCGAGCAGAAGCTCTCCTACTGGGGCGTCTCGTACGGCACCTACGCCGGAGCCGCGTACGCCACGATGTTCCCCGAGCACACCGACCGGGTCGTCCTGGACAGCAACGACGACCCCGACCCCACCAAGGTCGCCAGGGGATGGCTGGCCAACTACGCGGTCGGCGTCGAGGACAGGTTCCCCGACTTCGCCCGCTTCGCCGCCGGCCGCGACGCCGAGTACGGGCTCGGCGCCGACCCGGCCGAGGTCCGGCGTACCGTGCTGGACCTGGCCGCCCGCCTGGACCGCGAGCCGCTGCCCTGGCCCGGCGCCAACCCCGCCCGGCTCGACGGCAACACGCTGCGCGAGACCATGCTCACCGCGTTCTACTCCGACGCCGGATTCCCGGGGCTGGCCGCCCTGATGAAGGCCGCGCTGACCGGCGCGACGCTGCCCGCCCCCACCTCGCCGCCGCCCGCCGCGCTGCAGAACACCGCCGCAGTGGCCGGGGCCACCATGTGCAACGACGTGGAGTGGCCCGCCTCGACGGTCCGGCACCAGCGGCTGGTGGACCGGAACCGGGTGGACTACCCGCTCACGGCGGGCATGCCGGTCAACCTCGGGCCGTGCGCCTTCTGGCCGTACCGGCCGGCTGAGCGGCCCGTACGGGTGACCGCCAAGGGGCCGTCCAACGTGCTGCTGGTGCAGAACCTGCGTGACCCCTCCACGCCGCACAGCGGCGCGCTGAAGCTGCGGGCCGCCTTCGGCGACCGGGCGCGGATGGTCAGCGTGGACGCCGGCGGCCACGGCAGCTACCTCGCCAACGGCAACGCCTGCGGCGACAGGACGGTGACGGAGTTCCTGGTCACCGGCCGGCGTCCGGCGACGGACACGCTCTGCCGCTGACGTGTCCGTTACGCGGTTGAGGGATGGTCTTGTCCGAAGCCCGGGTACTGGTGCCGATGATCACAGCGCAGGAGGCACCAGAAATGGCGGACGTTCCCATCGTTGTCGGTATAAATCGTACTCAGGATGGTTCTGTTGCCGTCGCTGCGGGTGTGTCGGGCATGTACAGCCTGCAGAAGGAACGCATCAGCCGGCGCAAGCACCACTGGGGTCGTCTCGGTGACCTGCCGGACCTGTACCTGCCCGAGATGCCGCTGCTCAAGGAGCCCGTGGACCTCGTGGTGGAGGGATACTCCTCCGACACCGAGATGGAGCACAAGGACGCCTACGAGGAAGAGCTGCGCGAGACCCTGAGCCTCAAGGAGGGCGCCCGCGTCGTCCAGGTCTCGCACCATCTCAGCCACGTCTACAGCGCGTTCCCGCCCTCGCCGTTCGAGCGGGCGGCGGGCCTGGTGATCGACGCCCAGGGCAGCCGGGTACGGGACTTCACCGAGCCGGTACGGCTGCCGAAGGGCACCAGGGACGACATGGTGGAGGTCGCCTCCTTCTACCGGTGCGAACGCGGCGGCGAGATCGAGTGCCTGGCCAAGCAGCTCTGGGACGGCGACTGGGCCCGCCCGGCCGGACTCGGCTGCTTCTACGCGCTGCTGACCAAACTGCTGTGGCCCGAGGGCGAGGGCAACGAGGGCAGGGTGACGGGCCTGGCCCCCTTCGGCGACCCGTACGTGTACGGCCTGCCCGACCTCGACGTACGCGGGCACGAGGTGTTCATCCCCGAGGAGTGGATCGAGACGTTCGCCCAGCGGGACGCCTACCTCTACGAGCCGGGCGGCGAGCGCTTCGCCCGCGCGGCCGACCTGGCGGCGGCCGGCCAGCGCGTCTACGAGAACGCCCTCGCCCAGGTCGTCGCCTGGCTGCACGGGCAGACCGGCCTCGACCGGCTGGCCTTCGCCGGCGGCGCCGCGCTCAACTGCTCGGCCAACGGCAGGATCGTCCGCGAGTCGCCGTTCCGCGAGGTGTTCATCCCGCCCAGCCCGCACGCCGGCGGCACCGCCGTGGGCTGCGCACTCTACGGCCTGATCGAATGCCTCGGCGTCGAGAGCGGCTTCCGCTGGACCGACGACTTCCTCGGCCCCGACCCGGACGAGAACGAGATCACCGCCGCCGTCCGCAGCCTGCCCGACGGCCTGGTGGCCGAGCAGCCGGACGACCTGGTCGGCGCGATGGTGTCGCTGCTGGAGAGCGGCCGGGTCGTGGCCCTGCACCAGGGCCGCAGCGAGTCGGGCCCGCGCGCGCTCGGCAACCGCAGCATCATCGCCGACCCGGCCAGGCCGGACATGCAGGACTACGTCAACTTCGAGGTCAAGGGCCGCGAGTGGTTCCGCCCGCTGGCCCCGCTGGTGCTGGCCGAGCACGCCGGGCGCCTGTTCGACATCGACCGCCCGGCCCCGTTCATGCAGTACTCCGCCGACGTGCGCCCCGAGCACCGCTCGAGCCTGCCGGGCGTGACCCACGTGGACGGTACGGCGAGGCTCCAGACCGTGGAGGAGTCCGCCACGCCGTTCCTGCACGCCCTGCTGACCAGGTGGCACGAGACCACCGGCTCCCCGGCGCTGATCAACACCTCGCTCAACGGCCCCGGCCACCCGCTGACCGAGACGCCCGAGCAGTCGATCGACACCCTGCTCTCGACGGGCCTGCACGCCCTGGTCATGCCGCCGTACCTGATCCGCAAGCGGGACGAGCCGCCGGTGCCCGGCGCGGACTGGGACCGGGACTAGCCGAGCCCGGCGGCGCGGCGCCCGTCCGGTGAGATCCAAATCCAGGTCATTGTTCTCGCAGGCCAGAGCGGGTGGCGAGGTCGCCGGGCCCGTCCCGGTTACGGTCGGTCGCATGCGCGTTCACCTGGTCGTCCCCGTGACGCTGACCGCCCTGGCCGTGTTGTCGGCGGCCTGCGGCGGCGGCGGCGTACGGGCCACCCAGGGGGTGGTCGTGACCTCCCTGTCGCCGTCGCAGGGGACGCGCGCGCTGGCCGGGAAGATCGTCGTACTCGACCCGGGGCACAACGGGGGCAACGCCTCCCACCCCAAGGAGATCAGCCGCCCGGTCGACATCATCACCGGGCGCAAGCCCTGCAACACCGCCGGCACCCGGACCGCCGCCGGCTACCCGGAGCACGCCTTCACCTGGGACGTCGCGCGCCGCCTGAAGCCGATACTCGAAGGCATGGGCGCCAAGGTGGTGCTGACCAGGCCGGACGACACCGGCGTCGGCCCCTGCATCGACGTGCGGGCGGCCATCGGCAACAAGGCGCGGGCGGACGCCGTCCTGTCCATCCACGCCGACGGCGCGGCACCGAGCGGCCGGGGCTTCCATGTGATCCTGCCGGGGCTGGTGCCCGGTCACAACGACGCGATCATCAAGCCGTCCAGGAAGCTGGGCGTGGCCGTCCGGAACGCCTTCCGCGACGGCACCGGCATGCCGTACGCCACCTATGTCGGCGAGCAGGGCCTGCAGACCCGCACCGACCTGGGCGGGCTCAACCTGTCCACCCGCCCGGCGGTGTTCATCGAGTGCGGCAACATGGCCAACCCAGGGGACGCCGCCAAGATGTCCGACGGCGAGTTCCGCGAGCGCATGGCCGGTTCGCTGGCCGCCGGGCTCAAGCAGTATCTGGCCGGTTAGCCGCCGTAGGCCCGCAGGAACGCCTCGGCCGCGGTGTCGGCGATCCGGCCGAGGTCGGCCTCGGTGTAGTGGTCGCCGCCGCCCGAGAACATGACCTTGTTCACCGGGATCCACAACAGCAGCCCGACGAAGTGGTCGGCGGCGAGCTGCGGGTCGTCCATGGGCCGCAGGCCGTGCCCGGCCAGGCGCCCGAAGGCCGTGGCCAGGGTCTGGAGCGACCGCTCGAACCCCTGCTGGTACCAGGTGCGGCCGAGGTCGGGGAAACGGTCGGCCTCGGCGATGATCAGCCGCCGCAGCCGCAGCACGTCGGGCTGCATGATCGCGCCGAGGAACGCGCGGGCGAGCTTGCGCAGGCCCTCGTCCAGGTCATGGCCGTCCTCCAGGGACGCGGTGACGAGCTTGGCCAGGCCCGCGATCTGGTCGGTCGTGTCGAGGATGATCGTGGTGAAGAGTTGTTCCTTGTCACTGAAGTGTTTGTAGACGGTCTGCTTCGAGACCGAGGCGATCGCGGCCACCTCGTCCATGCTGGCGCCCACGTAGCCGTTGCGCAGGAACACCGCGTGCGCCGCGTCCAGGATCTGCCTGCGCTTGCGTGCGGTACGCCCGTCCTCTTCCGCCGCCATTGGCGCCACCTTTTCGATCACTTGTTCCCACAGTACTGGACAGTTCCGTACTGATCTGAGTACTGTACCGTCCAGTTCCAGAACCGGGCAGGAGTTTCGACATGAGTGACCTTCAGAAGCAGGTGCAGGAGAACGCCGACCGGCTCGTCGAGTCGGGCGCCGAGCGCGGGCTCCAGGTGGCCGTCTACCGGGACGGCGTCCAGATCGTGGATGTGGTGGCGGGCGTGGCCGACCCGGCGACCGGCCGGCCGGTCACCTCCGACACGCCGTTCTACAACTTCTCCATCGGCAAGGGCGCGACCTCGGCCGTCGCCCACCTGCTGGCCGAGCGCGGCCTGTACGGCTACGACACCCCCGTCGCCGAGCTGTGGCCGGAGTTCGCGAGGAACGGCAAGGAGGGCGTGACCGTCCGCCACGTGCTGAGCCACACGGCCGGCGTGCCCGGGGTGCCGCTCGACACCACGCCCGAGGACGTCTGCGACTGGGACAAGATGGTCGCCGCGCTGGAGAACGCCGAGTTGTGGTGGGAGCCGGGCACGAAGATGGGCTACCACGCCTACACCTTCGGCTTCCTGGTCGGCGAGATCGTCCGCAGGGCCACCGGCAAGCGCATCTCGCAGGTGTTGCTGGAGGAGGTCTCCGGCCCGCTGGGCGTGGCCCGCGAGCTCTACTTCGGCATGCCCCAGGAGGAGCAGCACCGCCTGGCCACGCTGGAGGACGTGCCCATGGACCCGTCGGCGTTCGGCGACATGCCGGCCGACCTGCCGATGTTCAAGGCCGGCCCGATGGAGCTGATGCCGACCGCCGCGCTCGGCAGCCGGCCCGACTACCTGACCGCCGACATCCCGGCCGGCGGCAAGACCTCGGCCAGGGCGATCGCCCGCATGTACGCGGCCCTGCTCGGCGAGGTGGACGGCGTCCGGCTGATCTCCCCGGAACGGCTGCGTGAGGCGACCGCGGTGGCCTTCAGCGGCCCGGACGAGGTCTTCGGCATGCCCTCGACATGGGGCCTCGGCTTCACGATCGGGCTGCCCGGGGCCTCGCCGCAGGAGAGCGCGACGGCGTTCGGCGTCGGCGGGGCGGGCGGCAGCTACGCGTGGGCCGACACCGCGTCCGGCACCGCCGTCGCCCTCACCAAGAACCGGCTCACCAACGACTTCACCGCCGTCGGCGAGCTGGCCGCCCTGGTGGCCCGGTCCTGACCACCCGCCTCCCGCGCGGAGGTCAGCCGTCGCGGCACAGCGGCTTGCCGCCGACCACGCAGGCGATGCCGTCGAGGTCGCAGCTCAGCAGGGTGCCGTCCATGCCGAGCACGAGCACCAGATCGCGCCGTGACCGGTGGGCCAGCATGATCCGGCCGACGACCCCGTTGTCCAGGACCACGGTCGGGCGGGCTGCAGCGCTGTCCATGTGCTGGTGACTCCCTTCGAGGTTCACAACAGGCCACGCGCCGGACCCGTCCCCACCAGGATGCACAAGCACCCGCCTCCGGCGCATCGGTCAACCGGCCCTACTTTCGTACGGATCCTGCGTTGTCCCCCTCGCGCCACGCTCTTGGACGTCGTGGTGCGAGACTGGCCGTAGCGGGTGAGGCGGAAGGGGAGCGGCGTGCGTACGTGGCTGACCGAGCGGTTCGGGCTGACGGTGCCCCTGGTGAGTGCCCCCATGGCGGGAGTGAGCGCGGGCCGGCTGGCCGCCGCCGTCTCCGCGGCCGGCGCGCTCGGCATGATCGGGGTCTCCTCGGCCACCCCCGCCTCCTGGATCGAGGCCGAGGCCGCCGTCGCCGCGCGTGGCGGGCGGCCGTACGGGATCGGGCTCATGGCCTGGGCGCTGCCCGGCAATCCCGGCCAGTTCGAGGCCGTGCTCGCGGCCCGGCCGCCGCTGGTCTCCGTGAGCTTCGGGCCGTACCAGAGGTACGTGGAGGAGTTGCGGCAGGCCGGCGTCACGGTCGTCACGCAGGCGGGCACCACGGACGAGGCCCGCGCGGCCGAGCAGGCCGGCGTGGACGCGGTCGTCGCGCGCGGGTCGGAGGCGGGCGGCCACGGGCGCGCCGAGGTGGGCACGCTGCCGCTGCTCCAGAGCGTGCTCGACGCGGTGCGGATCCCGGTGCTGGCGGCGGGCGGCATCGCGACCGCGCGCGGGCTGGCCGCCGTGCTGGCGGCGGGGGCCGAGGGGGCGTGGGTCGGCACGGCGTTCATGGGGTGCGCGGAGACGGCGCTGTCCGGCCCCGCGGCGGCCCGCGTGCTGGCCGCGACGGAGACCGACACCGCCTACGGCCGCGTCTTCGACGTGGCCCAGCGCCTGGACTGGCCCGCGGAGTACGGCGGCCGGGCGCTGCGCAACACCTTCTTCGACCGCTGGGCCGGCCGCGAGGCGGAACTGGCCGCCGACGAGGAGGCCGCGGAGCTGATCGCCGCCGCCCGCCGCGACGGCGACTTCGACACCGCCTGCGTCTACGCGGGCGAGGCCGTCGGGATGGTGCGCGAGCGGCGTACGGCCGCCGACGTGGTGGCCGGCTTCGCCGAGGCGGCCACGCTGCTGGGCCGCTTCGCCCCGCCCGGCGGATGACGCCGCTCCCGGCCTGATGCATCCTCTTGTGCCATGACATTTCAGACGTTGCCCGCCGCGCACTCCGAGACCGCCGGGCCGGAGACCGCCGGCGCGGCCGGGCGCGTACTGAACCGGGGACGGGAGCAGCCGTGGCTGGCCGCCGGGGTGGGCGCCGCGCTGGTGGGCTGGATGACGCGGGGGGGCCGAGGGGGTGCACGACCGCGGCGAGGCCAACCTCGTGCTCCAGCTCACCGGGTTCTCCAACCAGTGGGCCGAGGTCCGCGACGACGCGACCATCCTGAGCAGGATCGAGCTCGATCCCGAGTTCGAAGACCCCCGCTCATGCGGCTACGCGGCGAAGTAGAACGCGTTCTGTTGTGTCGGACCGCCGGAACTTCCCGGTCGCGCCGGAAGTTACCGAGTAGTATGACCAGCGAACAGCGGTAGGCGAGGAAATGGGTTGCCATGTCTGAGCTAGAACGTGTTCCTCCCGGAGTAGACCCAAATGTCCCAAGTTCCGCCCGGGTGTACGACTACTTGCTCGGCGGCAAGGACAACGTCGCCGTCGATCGCGCGGTCGCCGAGAAGCTGCTGGCCGTAGCGCCCGAGGCCCGCGCCGTCGCCAGGGCCAACCGTCGTTTCCAGATCGAGGCGGTGCGCCACGTCGCCCGCCAGGGCGTGCGCCAGTTCATCGACCTCGGCACCGGCATCCCCACCTCGCCCAGCATCCACAAGACCGTCCGCCGGGTGAGCCCCGCCTGCCGGGTGATCTACGTGGACCACGACCCGGTGGTGCGCCTGCACGCCCAGGTGATGCTCGCCGACCAGCCGGGCGTCGCCAGCATCCAGGCCGACCTGCGCAAGCCCGCCGACATCCTCGCCGACCCGCACGTGACCGGCCTGATCGACTTCGAGCAGCCGGTCTGCGTGCTGATGGTCGGCGTGCTGCACTTCGTCATGGACGCCGAGGACCCGCACGGCATCGTGGCCGCGTTCAGGAAGCACATGGTGCCCGGCAGCCATCTGGTGCTCTCCCACGCGATGGCCGAGAGCTCTCCCGAGGCCATCGCCCAGCTCACCCTCTCCACGGCCGGCACGCCCGCCCAGGGCGCGTTCCGCCCCCATGGCGAGGTGTTGCGGTTGTTCGAGGGGTTCGAGCTGATCGGGCCCGGTCTGGTGCCCGTCCAGGACTGGCGGCTCGGCGACGGGGACGACATCCCCCTGGTGGACGGCCCGCCCCGGATCCGCCTCGACGCGGGTGTGGGCCGGGTGACCGTTCAGTAGTTCTTGAGCTTGATGTCCGTGGCGAACCTGTCGGTCAGCTTCAACATCAGGCTGAGCAGGAAGCCGAACTTGAAGGTCCAGTTGCGCATGCGGATCCGGGCGGGGGTGCTGGGAGCCAGGAAAGGGCCCGCGTTGCCGCTCTTCGCGACCTTGGCGTAGCCGCGCATCTGGCGCTCGTACTCGGCGAAGGCCACGCGGTGGTCGCCGCCCGCCGCGGCCAGTTCGCCCGCCAGCACGTACGCGCCCACCACCGCCAGCCCGGTGCCGAAGCCGCCCAGCGTGTTGCCGTACGCCGCGTCGCCCAGCAGCGCCACTCGGCCCTGGGCGTACCGGTCGATGCTCACCCTGCTGATCGAGTCGAGGTAGACGTCCTTGGCGCCGCGCACCGCGTCGAGGACCTGCGGCGTGCGCCAGCCCATCCCGGCGTACGCCCGCGTCAGGATCGCCTTCTGCTGCTCGACGTCGTAGCGGTCGTAGTCGAGCTGCGGGGAGGCGAACACGAAGAACGCCGGCGCCTTCGGCCCGCCGACCGCGACCATCCTGCCGGGCTCGTTGTAGATCCGGCCGTCGGGGCCGAAGTCGGCGTCCAGCTCCACCAGCGCGTAGTAGTGGCCGAGGAAGTCCACGCAGTCGGACTCGGGGCCGATGGCGAGCCTGCGGACGTTGGAGTGGATCCCGTCCGCGCCCACGACCAGGTCGAACGTGCGGGGCGCCGAACGTTCGAAGGTGACGTGCACGCCGCCCGGGGTCTCGGTGAGCGAGGTGATGGAGTCGCCGAAGACGTACTCGCAGGAGGAGGCGGTGCGCTCGTACAGCAGCCGGGCCAGGTCGCCGCGGCGGATCTCGATGTCGCCGCCGCTGAACTCGCCGGGCATGACCGCGAGCGTACGGCCGGAGGCGTCCACGAACTGCTGGTCGGCGCCGCCGGTCTGGAGGCGGCGCACGTCGTCCAGGATGCCCATCCGGGTCAGGACCGTGTGGTGGGTCTCGCCCTTGAAGTCCACCGCCTGGCCGCCCTCGCGCAGGGCCGGCGCCTTCTCGACGACGGTGACGTTGCAGCCGTGGCGGGCGAGCCAGTAGGCCAGCGCGGGGCCGCCGATGCTGGCGCCGGAGATGAGGACGTTGCTGTTCTTCAGGGTGCTTCTCATGCCGGCAAGCCTCGCCGGGAGCGCTGACAACCCGGCGACGACCGGCTGACAGTCCCCGGGACGCCCGTCAGGTGAGGAGCGTGGACTGGGCCTCGTCCCTGGTCATCGCGGCGCCGCGGGCGTACAGGGCGGCGAAGCGCTCCGGGCCGAGCGCGGCCGTGGCGGCGGCGGCCGTCGCGGCGACGTCCCGGTCGCCGGTCACCGCCATGCCGCGCAGCGCCACCCCGATGCCGAGCAGCAGCGCCGCCCGTTCCGGCGGGTCGTCGAGCAGGGCGGCCCCGGCCAGGCCCTCGACGGCGTCGGCGAGGTCGCTGCTGACCGGCGAGTGCAGCACGGCGGCCACCGCATCCCGGTGCAGGGCCGCGGCCTCGGCCGCCTCGCCCCTGGCCTGGGCCAGCCGGCCCAGCGCCGTGGACAGCTGCGCCCCCGTGCCCCCGGCCGCCGGGGCGCCCTGGGTGGTGACGGCCAGCGCGTCCCGCAGCCGCTCGCCGGCCTCGCCGAGATCCCCCTCGATCCTGGCCAGGTCACCCAGCCGTACGAGCACGGCCGCCGTCAGCTCCGGACGGCCCAGCTCGCGGGCCAGCTCGCGGGCGCGCAGGAAGTCGGCCCTGGCCGCCGCCGTGTCGCCCGCGCGCAGCCGGGCGTCGGCCCGCCGGAACAGCACGTCCACCAGCTCGTCCAGTGCCCCGAGCTCGTCGAGCAGTCCCAGCGCCTCCGCCCACAACTCCATCGCCCGCGCCCACTCGCCGCGCCAGCCCGCGATCACCGCCAGCCAGTCGAGCCCCTGCGCCTTCCCCCAGCGTTCGCCCAGCGCGCCGAACTCCGCCAGCACGATCTCCAGCTCCCGCTCGGCCGTCACGATCCCGCCGTCCAGCAGCTCGAGCAGCGCCTCGCTGAGCCGGCCGAGCGTCCGGCTCCACGGGTCGCCGCCGAGCTCGCGTCGCCGCGGCCGGTCCGCGCTCCGCTCGGGCGGGCCCGCCGTCATGCCCCACAGCGCGGCGGCGAACGGGTGCCGTACCGGCCGGTCCGGCTCCGTCGTGATCTCGACGGCCCGCCTCCAGTGCGGTGACTCGGTCCCGGGGACGGCGTGCAGGACGGCGAGCAGGTACTCGTCGGTCAGGTCCGGCGGCGGCTCGTGGCCGATCGCGTCGAGCAGCCGCCTGGCGGGCTGGACGGCCTGACCCCTGCGCCCGCTCAGGTACCAGTACATGGCCAGGGCGGAGATCAGCCGCAGCGCCGCCGGCGGGTCGTGCTCGACGTCCCAGCGCAGCGCGGCCTGGAGATCGGCGTCCTCGGCCCCGAGGCGGGCCAGCCATTCGAGTTGCTCGGCGCGGTAGAGGTGGGGTTCGGCGCGCTGGGCGTGCTCAAGGTGCCAGGCGGCGTGCGCGGCGCGCATCCGCTCCTCCTCGCCGGCCTCGGCCAGCCGCTCGGCGCAGAACAGCCGGATGGTGTCGAGCATCCGGTAGCGGTCTCCGGCGGTCTCGACCAGCGACTTGTCCACCAGGTCGGCCAGGAGCACCGCGCTGTCCTCGCCGCACACCCGCTCGACCGCCTCCAGGCGCGCGCCGCCCGCGAACACCGAGAACCGCCTGGCCAGCACCTGCTCCTCGGCGTCCAGCAGGTCCCAGCTCCACTCCACCACCGCGTGCAGCGTCCGGTGCCGGGCGGCCGCCGTACGGTCGCCGCGCGACAGCAGCCGGAACCGGCCGTGATCGGCCAGCCGCGCGGCGATCTCCGCGACGGCGAACGTGCGCACCCGGGCCGCGGCCAGCTCGATGGCCAGCGGCAGGCCGTCGAGCGCCGCGCAGATGCTCAGCGTCGCGTCGAGGTCGAGCTCCAGCCCCGGCCGTACGGCGGCGGCCCGATCGGCGAACAGCCTGACCGCCGGGTAGGCGAGCGCGTCGCCGGCGGCGGTGCCCGGCGGCGGGGTGGCGAGCGGCGGGAGCGGGACCAGGTGCTCGCCGGTGATGCCCAGCGGCTCCCTGCTGGTGGCCAGGACACGCACGCCGGGACAGCCGGCCAGGAGGCGGCGGGCCAGCGTGGCGGCCTCGGCGACGACGTGCTCGCAGTTGTCCAGGACGAGCAGCAGGTCCTGCTCGGCCAGGGCGGCGACCAGCCGTTCGGTGTAGTCGGGCAGGCCGGGGACGGACGGGCCGAGCGCCGACTCGCGCAGCCCGAGCGCGGCCAGCACCAGCAGCGGCACCTGCTCCTCCGTGCCGGCCGGTGACAGGTCCGCGAAGCACACCTGCGTGCCCCCGTCGCGGGTGGCGGCCTCGACGGCCAGGCGGGTCTTGCCGGTGCCGCCCGGCCCGGTGATCGTGACCAGCCGCGCCTCGCGCAGCGCGGCCAGCCGGGCCAGCTCCTCCTCGCGGCCCACGAACGTGGTGAGCTGGGGCGGCGGCGCGGACCGCGTGGCGTGCGCGCGCCGCTCCTCGCCCCGCAGGATCGCCAGGTGCAGTGCCGACAACTCGGGCGAGGGGTCGGCCCCCAGCTCGTCGGCGAGCAGCCGCCGCGCCTCGTCGTAGACCGCCAGCGCCTCGGCCTGCCGCCCGGCCGCGTGCAGGGCGCGCATCAGCAGCGCGCGCGGGCGTTCCCGCAGCGGGTGGGCGGCGACCAGCTCGCGCAGCCCCGCCGCGGGCTCGGCCTCGGGCAGGTGGAGGTCGGCCTCGTACAGGTCCTCGCGGGCGGCCAGGCGCAGCTCCTCCAGCCGGTCGGCCTGTCCGGGCGCGTACGCCGCCTCGCGCACGTCCGCGAGCGCCGGGCCGCGCCACAGGTCCAGGCACTCACCGAGCGTGGCCGCCGCCGCCGCGTGCCGGCCGGCCACGAGCAGCCGCCGGCCCTCGCGGGCCAGCCGCTCGAACCGGTGGGCGTCGACGTCCTCGGGCGGGACCGCCAGCCGGTAGCCCGCGCCGTGGAACTCGATCAGGCCGTCGGGCAGGTTGCGCCTCAGCCGGGAGATCTGCGCCTGTACGGCGTTGGCCGCGCCCGCCGGTGGGCTCTCGCCGTACTGGGCGTCGATGAGCCGGTCGACGGCGACCGTACGACCGGCCTCCAGCAGCAGCAGGGCGAGCAGGGCACGCGGTCGGGGACCGCCCACGGCGATCGGGTCGCCGCCGGTCGGCCGTACCTCCAACGGGCCCAGGATGCCGAACTGCACGTGTCCGATTGTCCAACACCGTGAGTACTCGCCGCACGTGCGGAGGTGTGACCAGCCGTAACGGAAATGTCGGTATGCCTACCGATGAACATACGTATTTTCGAGCCGTCAGCAAACGCTTAGCGTCTGGCGGCAACAAGGCGAAACGGTCCGCTTGCTCTCCCGTCACCCTTTATCACCCCCCACATTTCCCTCACACCCCACGACCCAGGAGACCCCTGACCGTGTGGTGGCCCACACCCGCCCAAAGGCGGCAACGGCCCGAGGGAGCCCGCCGAAAGGAGCACCACAGCGTGAAACGCACAGCCTTACTCGCGGCGGTCGCCGGCCTGGCCACAGCCGCGACCCTGACGCTGCAGCCCTCACCCGCGAGCGCCGCCCCACCCGGCGTCCCCCCGGCCCAGCAAGGCACCGGCGCCCCCCGCGCGGCGGCAGACCCCGCCTCCCTGGCCGCGGCAGTCGCCGACAAGGCCGTCTCCAGCCAGGTCGACAA
>NZ_BMRC01000020.1:4424-173913 GCF_014648435.1 Nonomuraea spiralis | reverse complement strand
GATGCCGCAGTTCTGCCACTCCGGCGCGTGGTCACCGCCGACCGGCGGGGCCTGCGGGTAGCTGACCGCCTTGTCGGTGTGAACGCGGCTGCTCACGTTGATCGTCTGGACCGCGTCCAGGGACCGGCCGGCCCGGTCGGCCAGCACGAACGCCGTGCCCGCCGCGGCCACCCCGGCCGCCACCACCACCGAGGCGCTGATCATGACGACCCGCCGCCGGCGCTCCGCGCGCCGCTGCCCGGCCTGCAGCGCGGAGAGCCGCTCCTTGAGCGTGCCCTCGGCGTTCTTGCCCATCCGCCTACCTCCGACCACGTGCTTCTCGCGTACGTAACTTCTACAGCACGTAGAATATGGGAGCCATAAGTACGCGCCCCGTCAGCCTTCGTGGAGGTGTCTCACTGGTCCCGGGTGCGCTTGTCCAGCCGGGCGAGACGGTCGTTGTAGGCGGCCAGTTCGGCGTCTTTTCGCTGGTCGGCGTGGCGGTCCTGGCGGCGCGCCTGACGGTGGTCACTGAGCGACCACTGCACGGCGATGGTGATCACGACGATCATGGTGGGGATCTCGCCGAACGCCCACGCCATGCCGCCGGCGACCGTCTGGTCCTCCAGCACGCTCGCGCCCCACGGACGATCCAGCTGGTCGTACCAGGCCGAGGCTATCGACGTGCCCATCATCATCATGGAGATGCCGAAGAACGCGTGGAACGGCATGGTCATCATGAGGGTGCCGAGCTTGGCGATGTACGGCAGGCGGCGCGGCGCCGGGTCCACCCCGATGATCACCCAGAAGAACAGCACGCCCGAGGCCAGGAAGTGGGTGTTCATGAGGATGTGACCCACCGGTTGACGCATGGCGTCCTCGAACAGCGAGGTGTAGTACAGCGCGTACGAGCCGCTGATGAACAACACCATCGCCAGTGCCGGATGCGAGACGATCCGGGTGAAACGGCTGTGCAGTACGGCGACGAGCCATTCGCGCGGCCCGCGGTCCCCACGCCGCGCGGCCGGCTTCAGCGCCCGCAGCGCCAAGGTCACCGGGGCGCCGAGCACCAGGAAGATCGGAGCCAGCATGGCCAGCCCCATGTGCTGGATCATGTGCGCGCTGAACAACACGGGCGCGTACGTGGCGAGCCCGCTCTGAGTGAAGATCACGACAAGCGCGACCCCCACGGCCCAGGCGATCGTCCGGCCCAGCGGCCAGCCGTCGCCCCGGCGGCGCAGCCGGACGACACCGGCCGCGTACAGGCCCGCGGCGACGAGCGCCAGGAGGGCGAAGAAGAGGTCCAGCCGCCACAACGTGGCCAGCCGGGCGGCGGTGAGCTCGGGCGGCATCGCGTAACCCAGCAGATCACGTACGGGATCGATGGGCAGCACGACCAGCGGAGGGGCGGTACGTGACAGCGCCACGGCCAGGCCGATCACGGCCCCCATGACCATCAGCTCACCCGTGGCCAGCCGCGCGAACGCGCCCGGCCGCCCCGCGCGCAGGGCCACCAGCGTCCTGCGCCGATGCAGCCGGCCGAAGCCACCCAGCAACACCAGCGCCGCGGTCTTGGCCAGGATGAGCCACCCGTACGAGGATGACACCAGTTGCCCGACGTCGGTCAGCCGGGCCGCGGCGCTGGCCACCCCGCTGACCGCCACCCCCACCAGGCACCACAGCGCCAGCCGGGAGAACCGCTCGGCGGCGAGCGTCAGATCGGCCCGGCCGCGCATCGCGTGCACGGTGACCGCGGCCAGGCCGCCGACCCACAGGGCCAGAGCCACCAGATGCAGGCCGAGCCCGGTGATCGCCATCGCGTGGTTCGGCGAGCTGGCCGAGTGCCCGATCAGCACCGGCGGCAGCAGCGCCACGAGGGCCAGGGCGAGCAGCGCGGCGGCGCCGTACACGGCCACCAGCTCCCCGGAGAACCCGGCGATGCAGCAGGCCAGAACCAGCACGAGCAACAACATCGTGCCCTGCGGGATGGTCGTGACGAAGCTGATCAGCGCCGCGCCGGTCAACTGCGTGACGGGGACCGCCATGATGTCCGACAGCGTGAACAACAAGGTCAGCAGGGTCGCCGCGGCCCAGGACACCGCCGCCCAGGTCGCCAGGCGGGTGTAGCGTCCTGCCTCCCGCGACAACACGCCCTTGTCGGAAGGCAGCAGCGTGGCCGCCATCAGCAGCGCGCCGACCGTCATGACGGCCGACAGGTCCGCGGCGAGCTTGGCGACCGGCAGCCCCCAGCGGGTCACGGCTCCGGCGTCGGCCAGACCCGCGATCGTGACGGTCAGGGCCGCGCCTCCGGCCAGCAGGCCGATCACCAGGGCGGCCACGGCGGCGCCGCCTGTGGCCAGGAGTAGTCGCATCAGGCGTGTGGTCATCCCGGGGCTCCCTGTTCAGCCGGTGGGGGCGAGGTTTCGGCGGCACCGCGACCGGGCTCGCCGCCGCGGCGAGCCGAGCTCCTTCGCCGCGCCGCGCGGCTCGTCCATCCGGCCACCTCTCCCATCAACTTCTACGACAGGTAGAACTTCTACAGTATGTCGAATATGAGCGCCATAAGAGGTGGCGGGCGAGATCAGTGCATGGAGATGTGCACGTGGTCCTGATGGTTGGCGGTGATGCCTCCCCGGTCCGACATGGACTTCCAGGCCGCGCCCTGCCAGATGCGCTGGTTGAAGATCACGTACTTGATGCCCAGGCGGGAGGCGTTCTTGATGGCCCATGCGGCCAGCGCGCCGCCCTGAGCCTTCTGCGCGGGAGAGGGCCACGTGCCCCCCGTAGTGATCATGAAGTCGCAGGCGCGACCCTGCGGATGTTCCCCGCCATCCTGGAGCGTTCGGTAGCAGCCGATGCCGGACAGCGTGAACCGCCGCTTGACCTGGTCGCGTACCATCCGCGTGCGCGGGGTGATGTTGTCGGCGCCCGACGGCAGCTCCGGCGCCCAGCTGCCGTCGGACCTGCGCACGCCCGGCGCGACGAGAAGGCGGTCGATCCGGTCGGTGATCGTGGCGATGAGCTTCTCGGCCTTGCGCCGGTCGGCGCGGGTGTCGCGCTCGCGCAGATCGCGCGCCTTCGCCGCGGCGTCGTCCTGGGCTCGGCCACGAGCATCGCGGGTGGTGGCGTACCGGCCGATGATCGCCTGCTGGTTCCGCGCCTGCAGCTGCAGGATCGCGGCCGCCCGCAGCCGGGCGCCGGGCTCTCCCGCGCCCATCGCAAGCCCGAAAGGCGGCCGGGGGCTCCGGTAGACCAGGGCCGCCAGATCGGAGATCTGCCGCCGGGCGTCGTCGTACTCGCGCCGAGCAACCTTCAGGCGGGCCACGGCCGAGCGTTCCGCCCGTTCCGCCGCCGCGAGCGCCACCCGGTTGGCGTTGTAGCCGGCGACGATGGTGTCGAAGTCCTTCTGCAGCCGGCCCAGTTGCCGGCGGAGCTGCCCGGCCGTCGAGCCGCCACCCATGCCCCTCTCCATCATCTTCTACGACACGTAGAAACTAGAGGGAGTGTACGGGGTCGACTCGCGCCCGTGCGGCGTCGTCGCCTCCACGAATGACAACAGGGCCATCTCGGGCATGCGCCTGCTGATGCCGCAGAACACACAACGATGGTTACGTTCCGTAGCGGACGTGGGTATGGCGGCAAGAGTGGACCGTGGGTCCTCCGGCCAGGGCTCTGGACGGGAGACCACGTCACCGCGCACATGGAGGGGGCCCACTATGAGCGGCATGACCACAGTCTCACCACCGCTGCCTGCAAAGACCGCCGCCTATTACGCCGAAGGCTGGTGGCGCCGGGAGACCTTCCTGGACGATCTGCACCGCCAGGCACGCGTCCGGCCCGGCGAGCCCGCGTACATCACAGTCCGTGACGGCGATCACTGTGTCACCGTCACCTATGCTCAGCTGGCCGAACAGGTGGAACTGCTGGCCGCGGCGCTGTGGGAGACGGGCGTACGACCGGGCGATCTTGTCGCTTTCCACCTGCCCGAGATCTGGGAGACCGCGGCACTGTGGCTGGCCTGCGGGCGTGTCGGTGCGATCACGCTGGTCCTCGATCACTGCATCGGCGGCCGCGAGAGGGATCTCGTCCTGAAGGGCACACCTGCCGATCTGCTGATCACCGCCGCCGATGACGACAGCGCCGGTGTCGCGGCCACGGTCGGGATCAGTGACCTGCTGGCGCGGGCGGCCACTCTCGCACCCCTTGAGCAGGGCGAACGTCCACAGATCAGCGCGGACGACCTGTGCCAGATGTTGCTCACCTCAGGCACCGGCGGCCGGGTCAAGGGCGTCCTGCACACCTTCAACAGCCGGTACGCCACGGTACGGCTGATCGCCGGCCTGCTCGGGCGTTCGGAGATCTCGGGCACCAGCAGTGCGATCGGCCACAGCCTCGGCCTCAGCATCAACGTCCTCGCCCCGCTTCTGACCGGCCGCCCGTCGGTGTTCTCCACCTCCAAGGATCCTGGCCACTGGCTGGATCTGATCGAACGGCACCGTATCGCCTGCTGCGTGAAACCGCCCCTGTTCTGGGGGCAGCTGGTCGCGGCGCAACGGCGTCGTCCCCGAGACCTGTCCTCGCTGAGCCGGGTCGTCAGCCTGGCGGCCGCCCTGCCCGCCTCCACCGCCGCGGACATCCGCGACGTGCTCTCCCCGCACCTGATCAACGCCTACGGGATGAGCGAATGCGGCCTCATCTCCCTCAGTTCGCCTGGCGACCCGGCAGAAGACAGCATCGGCCGGTCGGTGGACGGCGTCGAGGTCGAGCTCCGGCAGGACGAGGGGGCACTGCACGTACGATCACCCGGACTGTGCCACGCGATGGTCGACATGCGCACCGGCCGATGCACATGGACGCCCGACACCGATGAGGGCTGGTACGACACCGGCGACCTGATGCGCATGGGCCAGGACGGCCGGCTCCACTATCAGTCACGCGCCGTGGACCGGATCGGCTGCACGCTGCTCATCCCCGTCGCCGAGGTCGAGAGCGAACTGCACGGCCATCCGGCGGTCGCCGAGGTCGCCATCGTCGGCATCCCCGACGCCGACGGGCACGAGGAGACGTGCGCCGTCGTCGTCCCCACGGGCACGCCGCCGTCGCTGGAGGATCTGCGCGTCTTCCTGCGCGGGCGCCGGATGACCGAGCAGTACCTGCCCGCCCGCCTGGTCATCTCCGACTCGCTGCCCCGTACCTCACTGGGCAAGGTCCGCAAGACCGAGGTCCGTGACCTGATCGCCTCCGGCGCTCTCACCGGGCACGGCTCCCCCCTTCGGCACACACAACCGCAAGGGGGAATCGCGTGATGGTTCGGCAGACAGAAGCGAGAGTCGGCGTGGTGGTCCCGCGGACGGGCCGGCTGGCCGAGTTGGGCATGCCTCTCGCGTTCGCGGGAGAACTGCTGGAGCCCACGCTCGCCGACCCCGGCCGGGGCAGCGGGCGACGTCCCATCCGCCTGCTGTGGCGGGACAGCAGATCAGATCCCGACCATGCCCGGCTCGTCACCACCGAGCTCGTCCGCGAGCAGGGTGTCCACCTGATCCTCACGATGGCCGGGTCCCATGTCCTCCCGGCGGTGGCCGCCACCTGCGAGGAGCTGGAGACGCCCTGCCTGTCGACGACGTTCCCCTGGCAGGCGTACTACGCCGCGAGAGGGGTCCCGCCCGGTCACACGTTCCGCTGGACGTACCACTTCGGGTGGGGGCTGGACGACATCGCCGACGTGTTCGCGGACATGTGGGAACGACTGGGAACCGGGATGACCGTCGGATGCCTGTGGAACACCCACTTCCAGGGGACGACGCTGCGCAACGGGGTGTTCGAGGCGGTGGCGGCGCGGCGGGGGCACAGACTGATCGATCCCGGCGGGTACACCGAGGCGAACGGGGACTTCGAAGCATGTGCCGCGCACTTCCTGCGCAACGGAGTGGAGATCGTCACCAGCGCCGCCACCACGGACGACCTGGCCGCGTTCCGGCGGCACGCCGATCGGCAGGGGCTGCGGCCTCGGTTGATCACCTCTTCCCGGTGGCTGACCTACCCGTTCACCCCGCCGGAGCCGCCGGGCCCCGACGGAATCGCCACCATCGTCTATTGGTCTCCCCGGCATCCCTGTCGTTCGTCGCTGGGCGACATGACGGCGGCAGATCTCGCGGCCCTGTACGAGCGACGTACGGGCAGGCAGTGGCTGCAGCCACTGGGTGTCGCCCATGCCCTGTTCGAGGTGGCCGCCCACGTACTGTCCTCGGCCGAGGATCGCGGCGACATCGCCGCCACCCTCGCCACCACCAGGGTGGACACCGTCGCGGGCCCGCTGGACTGGGCCAAGGGGCCCGCTCCGAACATCGCCGCCATCCCTCTCATCGGCGGTCAGTGGCGCGCAGGCACCCGTCATCCCCATGAACTCGCCCTGGTCACGAACACCCGGCTGCCTGAACTCGTCCTCAGCGAGGATCTTCGCAGCGGTGCTCCTGCGGGCGTTCCACCACTGGCTCCGCGCGGTGCGCGCGCGGCAGCGGTCCGAGGCTAGTTCGCCAACGGAAGCACCACGTTGCTCAAGCCGAGGTCGACGGTCACGGACCTGGCGGCGGGGTCGACGATGACGTAGTCCTTGTCGTTTCCGACGATCACGACCGCGATGCGATGGCCCGCCGGGAAGACATAGTCCGTGGCGTGCAGGCGCCAACTGACCGTGTACGCCTGGCCGGGACGTACAGGGCTTGGACGAGTGACCGAGTCCCGGTTCCTGACGTCGACGGAACCGCGGGTGACGATCGGCGTCTTGGCCGGCTTGCCTCTCGGGGCAGAGGCGAACAAGTCAGCGTTTTCCGGCTGAGGTGTCGTCGTACCCGGAGCCGCCGGCCCGTAGTCGACCAGGAGGGCCGTCAGCGGAGTGCTGGTCGACGTGCTCGTCATCCGTACGCTCACCTCCGGCGTACCGGACAGACGCGTGGGCCGGGTCAGAGGCGGAGTGAGGTAGGCGAGCCTGTAAGGTGCGCCGGCCGACGGGTTGGCGATCATTTCCGCTTCGTTCCGCGCGGGGTCGTCGGTGAAGGTCTGGGTCGCGCCGGCGGCGGGCGTGTCTCCGAGGGTGCCCACGGCTGACGAGTCGGCCGGACCGAACCACATGCGAACCGGCCGGGAGTCGGGATGCGGCCAGTTGGCGGAGGTCTGCCAGGAGTTGTCCGCCTGCTGGACGGTCACCCGCGGCTCTCGCATGATCCCGTTGTCGAGGTCGTAGAGCCAGTAGTCCATCCAGCGGTGCAGGGTCTCCTGCCAGGCGCCGGCGCCGGTGACAAGCGGGTCCTCGTGTCCGCCGTTGTGCAGCCAGAGCTTGCGCGGCACGTCGGCGTCCTCCAGCCCCTGCCACCATTCGGCGAACTGGCGACCGCGAACCTTCGTGTCGTTCAGACCTTGTGCCAGCAGGACGGAGGCCCGTACCCGGGAGACCTGCCGCCGGTAGTTCCGTTCGGCCCAGAAGGGGGTGTAGTCGGCGCTGTCATCGGCCGCGCGGTCCCCCAGCTTCGTCAGGACGTCCCCGCACTTGGCCAGGGCGTTCTCGCTGATGACCCGGCTTGCCTGGTACTCCGGATAGCGGTTGCCCAGCGAACCGGCATAGGCGATCCCTTGATCGCGCGCGTAGTCGTACCAGCTGGAGATCGCCCCTTCCGGAACAATGGTCTTCAGCCCCTCCACCCTTTGAGCGGCGGCCGCTTCCGCGAGCGTGCCGTCGTAGGAGAGACCGATCATACCGACGGCGCCGGTGCTCCAGTCGGCGACCGCCGCGCTCCCGTCCGCATGGGTGGCACGGGCCCGGCCGTTGAGCCAGTCGATGGCCGCGGTCGCGCTGCGAACGTCCTCACGGCCACCGGTCGTCGGGCATCCTTCCGAGGCGCCCGTCCCCTGCACCTCGACCTCCACCGCGGCGTAACCCCGGGGCACGAAGTACTCGTCGTACCAGTCGGAGAACACCCCCGGGTCGGGCACCGTCGATTGCGTCACCCGGCCCGTATAGGGCGTCGCCTTCATGATCGTGGCGACCCTCATCCCGTTCCGGGTTTCCGCGGGCCGCATCACGGCCACGGCGATCCGGTCACGACGGCCGTCATGATCGCTGTCCATCGGCGTCTCGACGTACACAGTCTCACGCACCGCCTCTTCGTACGAAAAGGCGGGCTCAGTCCGTCCGTCGCGCACAAGGAGGGCCGGCGCGGCCGACGCCGTCGCCGCGGGCAGAACGAAGCCTAAGCCGAGCACGGCCATGCCAATAATTGCAAGTCTCTTTCTGATCACGAAATGATCTTCGCACATGCGGCGAGACCGATGATCTCGACACAGGCGCCCAGCCACGGCGTCCCGGGACAGGGGCGCTCACGCCTACGAGCGCCAGGCTCGCGCCCTGACAGGGCGCGAGCCTGGCCTTGCTCAAGATCCGGGCCGGGAATCCGGCCCGGCGTTCAACGGCTCAGCAGCCGCCGCAGCCTCCCCCGCGACCGCACCCGCCGCCCTGAGGCGGGCAGGGGGCCTGCGGGTGGGCGCAGACGACGACTTCGTCGGTGACCGGGCCGTCGGCTTCGCCGGCGGTGGCGGTGGCGGTGGCGGTGTTGGTCAGCGGGCCGGGCTTGGTGACCTTGGCCAGCAGGGTGAGGGTGCGGGTGGTGCCGACAGCCATCGCGCCGACGTCCCACAGGCCGGTGGCCGGGTCGTAGGTGCCGGCGGTGGCGGTGGCGGAGATGAAGGTCAGCCCTTCGGGCAGCCGGTCGGTGACCGTGACGCCCGCGGAGTCGTTGGGCCCCTTGTTGGTGACGGCCACGTGGAAGGTGACCGCCTCGCCGACGGCGGCCTTAATACGGTCGGCGGCCTTGACGACGGCGAGCTCGACGAGGCGCTTGACGGGCGTGCTGGTGGCGTTGGAGGTGGAGGTGAGGTGCTCGGGCGCCTTGCCGAGGGTGTTGTCGTAGGTGGCGCGGGCCTGGTTCTCGATCTCGCGGCCGGCGCCGGCGCGTTCGACGCGGACACGGAACTCCACCGTGGTTCCGTTGGGCGCGTCCGCGGTCGAGGCCAGACGGCCGCCCTGCTGGGCGGTGGCGCCCTGGCCCAGGCGGAAGACGACGTGGCCGGCGTCGGCGTACGCCTGGTCGTCGCCGGCCGCGTCGCTCTTGCCGCCGCTGTTGGGGCCGTCGATGACACGCAGGGAGCCGGGGACGTAACTGGTGCCGGCCGGGATGTCGTCGGTCAGGACGAGGTTGTCGGCCGGGGAGCCGCCCTCGTTCTTGGCGTTCACCCGGTAGGTGATGACGTCGCCGACCTTGACCTCGCCCTCGGGGATGGCGGCCTTGGTGAGTACGACGCAGGGAGCGGTACCGAAGACGATGCCGTCCAGGAAGTTGCCGATCGCCGGGTTGCCGCCGGCGGCGGAGATGGACTTGAAGGCGAACCGGGTGGTGGTCTGGCCGGCTGGGACGACGTATTCGCCGGTGTAGTGGCCCCAGGCGGTGTTGCCGTCGGTCATCTGTGCCTGTTCCACCGGCGCGTTCGGGGGGCCGATCTGCAGTGCCATGGTGTCGGCGCCCTGGCGGCCGCGGTGCGAGAGCCGCCAGTACAGCTTGGTGCCGGGTGTGGTGGGCAGGTCCTGGTACAGGGTGGAGACCATGTTGGCGTTGAGCTCGGCGAACTGCTGGCCGTCGTCGGAGGGCACGTTCTGGAAGCCGGTGTGCCAGAGTTCGATCTGGCCGTCGGAGGCGGTGGTGCGCCAGCCGGGCACCGCGCGGGGGTCGTTGTGGGAGGCGTCGGGCCGTATCTCGAAGTTGGTGACGACGGGTGCTTCGAAGCTGCCGTTGACCAGGGCGATGCGTTGTCCGCAACCGCCGGGTGAGGGGTTCTGGGGTACGGCCACGAGGTGTCCCTTCGTCGAGCTGGTGGGGAACTGTCTGCGCGCATGATCGAATGGCCTCGCGTGGTGCGCGGGCGGAGTCGAAGACGGGAACGGCGCAGCTGAGGGTGTGGTTGTCGGGTCGTGAGCGTGGTGGCGGCGGCGTCCCGCAGATCTGCGGTTGGCGGCTGCGGCTGCGGTTGCAGTGCTGGTCACGGCAGAGGTGAGGCGGTGGACGCCTTGGAGGGCGGTCGTTGCCCTCCAAGACCAAATGCCTTGTGTAGTCGACTACCCACTTAAAGTAGTTGAACCTGCTCAGGGCGATGCACTAGCCGCAGAGTAAGAGCCGCATGGCCGAAGGGGGGTGCCGATGAGCGTTCACATCACGTTCAGGCTCGACGGATGCGGGTCACCGTGTGCTGCCGAAGCGGCGTAGGACGTAGTTGCCGCTGCCCCAGAGCGTATGCGGCCGGCGGTCGAGCGGGCAGACGTTGTTGGTGTACAGAGTGTTGTTGACGGCGTCCCACAGCCCGTTGCACTTGATGCAGAAGCGGAAGCCGGAGGCGCCGCCGGGCCGGTCTCTGTTGGTGATGTCCTCCAGGATGTAGACCGTCGAGGGCCCTCCTGACGGTCCGGCCGGCCAGTGGCCGTTCGGGTGGGACGGGCATGCCCCCGAGGTGCCGTTGCCCGTGAACCAGAGCGCCTGACAGTAGCCACACCACTGCCAGCCGGATTGCCCGGCTCCGCCGTCGTCGACGGTCTTGAGCATCCAGTCGATCCCGAGGAAGTGGTGTCCGCCGTCGAGGATGTCGCCCGCCGGGCAGCCGCCTCTGGTGCCGTTCCCGGTGAACCAGAGGATGCGGCACCGCGTACAGGTCCCCCACAGATGTTGCAGAGCCTGCGCGGGTTGCGCGGTCACGGCGAGCCCGCCGACGGCGGCAAGCGATGCCCCTGCGACGAGCCGCAGGGCGGTACGGCGTCCGATGTTCGGCATTCGGATTCCCCTCTACACTCCTCCGCGTTGTAACAGTCGGACGTCCTCCCCTCACGGAAAGTTGGCATCGCTCGCTGTCCGGATGCGGACACGACACGAGCAGCGTGCCTGCTGGACCTGTCACCTCGACGGCGAACGACACCGCAGACGTCCGGTGCCCGATCTAGGGTGCGGGCATGTCCTACGTGCTCCACGGTGTTGTCGGTGATTTCGACCGTCTCCGCTCCCTGTCGGACGATGTGCCACGGGCCGTGGTGGCACCCCTCCGGCAACGCCTGGGGCTGCTCCCGGTGACTGACGAGATCTTCACCGAGCTGGCCGACGGGCGGCGGGAGAGCGGGCCGTTCATGCTCATGTCCCCGGGGTTCGCCGAGAGACTGAAGGACTGGTCACGCGGCGGCCATATCGCCTACGTGGAAGCGGACTTCTGGGGTGGTGACGGCACCCAGGCCGCCGCCCTGTGGGAGAACGGCCGTCAGAGCTGGGGCCCCGAGTACGCATCGATCCAGGTCGGACCGCCACGCGAGGACTGGCCGATCAACGCCGCGCTCGCGCGCCTCGGAGTGGTCAGAGCTGGCGCGTCGGACCTCTTCGACACGGTCGGCCTCGGGCAGGAACGCGACATGGAGGGATGGCGCCGGGCGGGCCGGCATGCCCTGGACGCCGCCACCTACGACGTGTGGGAGGCCGCGTGCCGTGCCGAGAGCGAGGCCGAGGCCCGCGCCGCCGCCGAACGTGACCGGTACGCCAGGCGTGACGATGTCCCCGTCGTACTCGACAGCGGAACGGTGATGCGGATGCTCGACATTCCGCCCTCCCCGATGGTGGGGGCCGCGATCCGGCATCTCCAGGAGGTTCACCTGGAACGCGGCTCCCTCACCCGCGACGAGGCCGCCACCGAACTACGCCGTTGGGCCCAGAACTTCCGAAGCACTCGATGAGCCGCGATCCGCCGGGACGATTCCAATATGCAACTCCCGGTCGGTCCGCTGAAAGCATGCTGCAGGCGGCCTGCCGGTCAATGGTGCTCAAGTCCCCATACGAGAGGAGCTCCCGATGAACCGCAGCTTGCGCACCCTGTTCGGCCTGACCGCCACCGCCGCGGCCATCGCCCTGGCCGTCCCGGCCATGAGCAGCGCCGCGAACGCGTCACCGGCCTCGCCTTCCGACCTCAGCGACACCAGCCACGCCCGCGACCTCGCGCAGGCGCGCTCCTTCCTATTCACCTACACCTTCAACGGCCATCTCAAGGTCGCCGGCGGCAATTTCACCGTCGACCGCCGCGTCTTCCTGACCGTCAAGTTCAACAACGGCGTCACGAAGTTCTCCAGGTGGGCGATCGCCCGTACCCACCCCGTCACGCCCGGCGGCGCCATCTACGTGGAGACGACCATCGCCGCCCCCTGCAACGGAAGCAAGAACGGCTACGCGCAGGCCTACGACGAGGCCACCCGTACCTGGTCGCCGCGTCTGCCGGTGACGATCTGCCAGCGCATCGACTGACGGCACGCCTGAAACCCCGCGTCGCCGGGGCAGGGTGGCCGTCAGTGATCGGCTTCAGGCGGGAGGGGGTTTCGGTGGGTTTTCCAGCATGTCCGACAGTATCCATGCGCCGTCGGGAAGCGCCGTCCGCACCAGGTCGGCGCCACCGGTCATGGCCAGCACGCAGATCACCTCGATGATGGGCGGCAGCCCGAGTCCCGTCAGCCGGTCCGCCCCGCCTGGACCGCCGGGGTCCATCGTGCGTCGCAGTGTTGTGGCCCATTCGGCGGCAGGGTCGGCACGTACGATCGCGTCGAGGTCGGCCAGGGCGGTGTCGCGGCGGCCCGCGGACCGGTCCAGCACCGCCCGTAACGCCAGTGCGAAGGCGTCGCCCGGGTCGCGGGCCAGGCGTGTCTCCACGACGGCGGCGTCGTCGGTGTCCCCCACGCGCAGGAACGCCTCCATCTCGGCGAATTCGGCCGCGTTCACCGTCTGTGCCTCCGCGTCGGCCACGAGATCTCGCGCGGCGACGGTGAGCGTCTCGGCCGCGGTCGTCTTGAGGCTCTCCTCCATCGCGTGGCCCAGGTCTGAATCGTCCTCCCTGACCTCGGCGGCCCAGCCGAGGAGGACGTCAGGCGCCACGACACTGACTCGTTTCAGATCCCGGGCCGCCTCGGGATACCGGCCGAGTTTCTCGTTGGCGGCCCCGCGCAACAGCAGCGCGTCGACATGATCCGGTTCGCGTTCCAGCGCCGCCTCGGCGTCGGCCAGCGCGTCCTCCAGCATGTGGCGATCCAGGGCCGCCTGTCCACGGCTGACCCAGGTGCCGGCGTCGTCCAACCCGAGCTCGATGGCCCTGCTGAAGTCGGCGTACGCGGCGTCGGGCCGCCGGAGCACCATGAGGGCCCCGCCGCGCACCATGATGGCCAGCAGCGCTCCGGGGTTGAGTTCGATCGCCCGGTCCAGGTCGGCCACCGCCTCGACGGTCCGGCCCGCGAGCCGATGCAGGGTGCCACGCAGTTCGAGGCCGTCGCTGTCGTCGGGGCGCGCGGCCAGGGCCACGTTCACATCGGCCAGCGCCTCCTCGCTCTGCTCGAGCTCATGCCTCACCCACGCGCGCTCGAGGTAGAAGTCGCTGCTGTCCGGGTCGAGGTCGATCGCCAGGGTCAGGTCCGCCAGCGCCTCCTCGTACCTCTTCAGCCTTCGCTTGACCTCGCCGCGCTCCCCGAAGACGTACGGCAGGTGACTCTCCAGTTCGGCGGCGCTGTCCAGGTCGGCGAGCGCATCCTCCAGGCGGCCTGCGAACCGGTGAAGGAGGGCTCGATCGAGGAAGGCCGGGGCGTGGCCGGGCTCCAGCTCGACCGCCTGGTCGTAGTCGGCCAGCGCCTCCTGGTCGCGGCCGACCTTGGTCAGGAGACGCCCTCGTTCGAGGTGGACCCAGCCGAGGCGGGGATCCAGCTCGATGGCCCGATCGAAGTCGGCGAGCGCGGCGTCGAGGTCGCCCATGGCCCAGAGCGCCTGGCCGCGCGAGCCGAGGGCGAAGGGGTAGCCGGGGACGATGGTGATGGCCCTGGTGAACGCCTTGACGGCCGCTTCGTTGCGCCCCGCCAGCCGATGCGCCTCTCCTCGCTCGGCTGCCTTCTCCGCCCTTGTGTTGGCGTCTTCCATCATTTCCTCCAAACGACAGAATTGAGCAGTCTAGCCAGTGATCAGTTAAGCGGGGCCGCTCATGCCGCTCAGGTCATCGTGTTCGCGTAGTGGGCGGCGATGTCGTCGCTGGTGGTCAGCCACACGCCGGGGTGCCCGGCGATGTAGGCCAGGGCCTGGTCGAGGTACTTGGCGCGGAAGGCCTGGCCGATCACGAACGGGTGCAGGGCCAGAGCCATGACCCGCCCGCTCGTGGCCGAGTCCGCATAAAGCTGGTCGAACTGATCCTTCACCAGCTGCAGGAAGTCCGGCCCCGCCATGCCGTACGTCGTGAACAGGCCGAGGTCGTTGACCTCCACCGTGTACGGAACGCTCAGCATCCCGGGCACGTTCAGCCGGAACGGCTGGTCGTCACAGGTCCAGTCGAGCACGTAGCTCAGGCCGAGCTCGGCCAGCAGAGCCGGGGTCCGCGGGGTCTCGTTGAGCGCCGGGCCCATCCAGCCCTGCGGCCGGCGGCCGGTCGCCTTTTCGATCGTGGCGACCATCGCGGCCAGTTCGGCGCGTTCCTCGTCCTCGGACATGCCGGACGGCAGGACCGAGTTGGTCCGCCCGTGTGCCACCCAGGCCCAGTCGCGTGCCGTACCGGCCTGGATGATCTGCGGATAGTGGTCGCAGACGGACGAGTTCAGCAGGACGCTGGCCCGGACGCCGTGGCGGTCCAGGCACTCCATCACCCGCCAGAAACCCACCCGGGTGCCGTAGTCGCGCCAGCCGTGGTTCAGCGGGTCGGGCACCAGGGCCGAGGTGGCCCCGTTCAGGCTCGTCGACGGCCGGCCGAACAGGAAGTGCTCGACGTTCAGCCCGACGTAGAAGGCCACCCGGGCGTCCCCGGGCCAGTGGATGGGCTTCCGGTCGATGATCGGGTCGTAGGTGTACAGGGCGTTTTCCATGGTTCCTCCTTGTTCAGACCGCGGTGAGGCGGACGGGGTTTTTGCGGTGTCGGCGCGATGTCGCGGGGTTTGAGGGCTGGTCATGAGGCGGCCAGGTCGGGCTCTCTCGCCTGGTCCGGGGGGCCGTCGCGCGCACGTGCCGCAGCGTGACCAGTACGACCGCGATCACCAGTACGGCCAGGGCCGCGCTCACGGCGGCGGCCGCGGCGAAGCCGGACAGGAAGGCGTCGGGCCGCGTCGGGCGCCCTGGGAGGGAGGGTGGCCGCGATCTCGTCGCGGTGGACGGCGACCGCGAGGCTGCCGGTGATGGCGATGCCCATGGCCAGGCCCAGGTCGTAGGCGGTCTGCCCGGCGGCTGCGGCGGAGCCGGCCTTCTCCGGCGGCGCCGCGCGGACCGCCAGGTCGGTGCCCAGCACGCTGATCGGCCCGACCCCGAGCATGATCACGGTGGCGGCGACCGCGGCGGCCAGTGGGCCGGTCGCCGCCAGGGCCGGCAGGTAGCCGGCCAGCGAGACCAGAGTGCCCAGGGTGACGACATACGCCGGGCGCAGCCGCCGTACCAGCACCGGCGTGAGCTGCGAGCCGAGCAGGAAGGCCGCGGCCGAGGGCAGCAACCACAGGCCGGCCGCCACCGGGTCGAGCCCGCCGAACAGCTGCAGGAACTGCGGGATCAGGTACTCCACGCTGTTGAGCGCCATCATGGCCAGGAACAACATGCTCAGCGCTCCGGTGAAGGAACGGTCGGCGAACAGCCGCAGGTCGAGCAGCGGGGACCGGAGCCGGTTCTGGCGCCGGACGAACAGGGCGACGAACACCACCCCGGCCAGGCCGGCCAGCACGACCGGAAGGCGCCAGCCGTACTCGGCGACGCGCTTGACCGCATAGACGAGCGGCAGGATGCTGAGCAGGAACATGGCCACGCTGCTCAGGTCCATCCGGCCGGCTGCCCGGTCGCGGTACTCGGGCAGCAGCACCGGTCCGCAGGCCACGACCAGCAGCATGACGGGGGCGCCGAGCAGGAACACCAGCCCCCACCACAGATTGGCCGGCAGCAACCCGCCGAACACCGGGCCGAGTCCGACCCCCAGCGCCAGTGCCGTCGCCCAGAGGGAGATGGCTCGCGTCCGCCGGCGTGGATGGGTGAACATCGTGCTGATCAGCGACAGGGTGGACGGCAGGATCGCGGCCCCGGCGAGCAGCAGCCGGCGGCGGCCGATCCGATCGCCCAGGGTGCCCATCACCACCAGGAAACCGGCGGTCATGAAGCCGTAGATGTCGATGATCCAGAGGAACTCGGCGCTCGACGGCCGCAGATCGGCGGTCACGTAGGGGGTGGCCGGCCACAGAACGCCCAGGTCCGCGGTGAGCAGCATGGTCGGCGGCAACAGGACGGCCAGCCCGAGCCACTGCCGGCGCCCGGCGTCCTGTTCGGCGTGAACCTTCATGCCGGTGACCGTACGGATCAAGCCGGGCCCACCAGGAGGACCGAAAGCGTCAGGAAGGGGACATATCCCGCCTAAGTGCTGCGGGGCCGTAGCCGTACCAGCGATGGATCGCCCGGCGCAGCGCCCGCTGGTCGGCGTAGCCGGTGCGGGCGGCGATCGACTCCACCGTCATGCGGGTGTCCTGCAGCAGGTGCTCAACCCATTGGCGCCTCGCCCGCTCGATCTCCTCGCGCCAGCTCGTGCCCTCCTCGCGCAGACGGCGCTGCAAGGTACGCGGCGCCATGCGCAGCCGATGGGCGACGGCGAGGAGATCTCCGTCGGGCAGGCTCAGCTCGACCTCGACGCGGAACCGGTCCAGCCAACCCAGCACCGGCCGGGCGCTCGCCAGCGTGGTACGCGCGTGGTCGCGCAGGATCGCGGCGAGGGCCGGGTCCGCCCGCGGGAGCGGAGTCCGCGCGTCGGTCGCGGAGAAGGTGACCGAAGGCAGCTCGGCGCCGAATTCCAGGTGCGCTGTGCCGTACGCCTCGATCAGATGGTCGTGGCGGCGCGGCGGCGCGCCGGGCAGGGTCACGCGTACTGGGGTCAACGGCCGTCCGGCGGCCGAGCGCGCCGATGTCAGGATCAGCCCGGTGGCGAATTCGGAAATGATCGGAAACACTGGGTGACCGGCGAAGACGCCGCGGAAACCGACCGTCAGCCGCCCGGCTCCGTCGACGGTGACGACGAACGACTCCGCCGGGTCGGTGATCGCGGCGGCGTGCCGGTCGCCCACGCCGAACGCGTCGACGAGGGTGTCGGCGGTGGAGAAGAGGTAGTCCCACACTCCCAGCGTGCCGGGCCGCCACAACTTCCACGGCAGCGTGCCTCCGCCGCACTCGCGCAGCGCCGTCTCCCATTCCTGCCAGACCCGTACGAGCGAGGCGGACGGCAGGCGGATGTCGTCCTCACCCACCACGGCCAGCCCGGGGACGCGCGCCAGCCGGCTCCGGTCGAGCCCGGCGGCCTCGCCCGCGAGCAGGAGCAGCCTCGTGATCTGCGGGGGGCAGGTGTGCTCCATCCCCGTCATGCGTCCTCCTGATGATCCGCGAACGATCACGGTATCTCTCAGACATGGACAACTAGCCCGTCAGGGGCCATTCGGGGCGGTGCGTTGCGACATGACCGGCGATCCTCTACACAGGTCTGCTCGCCTGGAGCAACGACCTCATGTAGCTGTTGCTCATCGGCGCCGGTGTGGCTCTGGTGGCCGGTGGCGGGCTGCTGCGCCTACCGGATCATTGAGCGGGTGCCGCGCGCGGTTCCCATCCCTCCGGTAGACGGGTGCACAGGCGTTCGTACGGCGGTCCGTGCACAGGTCAGCGCGGCACGAGCGGACTTCGTGGACAGGACGCTGTCCGCGCCGCCAGGGGCCGACCTGGTGTCGCTGCCTCACTGAAGAGGGCCGGCGCAACGTCAGCCGGCCACGGCGAAAGCGTGAACCCTCAGCCCGACGCCTTTACAACGTAGATCACATCCGGTATCGACTGCGGGGCCGGATCCGTCGGGAAAGCCGGAAAGCTGGGCACAGAGAAGCCCCGGCCCGCTTCGCGGTTCAAGGAAGGCCGGGGTCTCTCGGCGGTGCTGGTGGGGCTGGATGCCAGGCGCCCGTGCCGCGTCAGCAGCCGGCCGCGCGGTGTTCGCCGTCGGCGCGCCCGATGGCGATGGTGCGTGAATTCAGCTGGTCAGGGGAATGCACAGCGCGTAGACGTGCAGCGTTCCCGCGTTGAAGCTGCTGTTACGCGCCACCGCCGACCAGCCGTTCCCGCCAGGAATACTGGTGACGATCTCGGCTCCCGGCGGGAAGGGGTCCAAAGACGCACCCCCGCCAGTGACCTCTGCGCGTCGCCCGGACAGCGCTCCGAGAAGTGGCGGCTCGCCGGGCTCTAGGCGTTCGGGGCCGTCACGGGAGCCAGGTTTCGTGCAGGTGCAACCACTTGGTGTCCTGGAGGACCGCCGTGGACTGCCGGGTCCGATCCGGCTGGACCTCCTGGTAGGTGGCCACGAGGAGGTCGCCGCCGGAGGCGACGATCCGCACGTGGCGGATCTCGACGGTCAGCCCCGGCGCTCTGCCGTAGAGTGCCTCGACCTCGGTGAGGACCTGGTCGCGGGAGAGCGTCCGGCCGTCGGGGGTGACGAGCGTGAAGCCGGGCGCGTGGGCGTCGGCGAAGTGGGCGAACTCCTCCCGCGCGGCGACGCCGGTCAGCCAGCGTTCGATGACCTCGTGGTGGCGGACGATCGCCGCCTCGACGCCGTTCACCGGGTCGCCCAGGGCTGGGCGGCGATCCAGGTGCGTAGCGGCGTCAGCCGCAGGCCCAGCAGATCGGCCACCGCGGGGTCGGCCGCGAACAGGTCGCGGTCGGCGGCGACCCAGCGGTAGGTGTCCGCCACCGCGGCGGCCGTCGGCGCGCCCAGCGCCTTCGCCAGGCCCGACTCGAACTCGGCCGGATCCTGCGCGGCGTAGCGGGCGCCGAAGGCGGCCGCCAGGTCGTCGCCGGTCACCACGTCGGGCCCGCCGAGCTTCAGCACGGCGTCCTCCAGACCGTCACGCACGAGCGCGGCGTACGTGGCGGCGCCCAGGTCGTCGTGCGAGAGCCAGGGCACCGGCAGGTCGGCGGGCAGCGGGTAGCGCAGCATGCCCTCGGCCGCCAGCGGACCCGCCACCCACGGCGCGGCCAGGTTGTCCAGGTAGACCGGTGGGCACAGCACCACGAGCGGCAGACCGGCCGACTGCAGCGTCCGCACCGCCCACCGGCGCGTCTCGAAGGCCGCCACCTGCGTGGTGGCCTCGGGCAGCCGGTTGGCGGTGTTGAACACCAGCCGCCGCACCCCGGCCGCCAGCGCGGCGTCGCGCACATGGTGGACGTGAGCGGCCACCGTGTCCGGCTCGTAGACCATGGGCAGCGTCACCGAGGCGTGCGTCACCCCGGCGAAGGCCGCCTTCACCGCCTCGGCGTCGCCGAGGTCGCCGGCGACCGGCTCCACTCCGTGCGGCACTCGGCCGCTCCTGGTCAGGCCGCGTACCGTGTGGCCCTCGGCGACGAGCCGCCGCGCGACCGCGCCGCCCTGGGCGCCTGCCGCGCCGATCACAAGAAAGGTCATGCCGGACAGTCTCCGCCAAGTCCGCGATACGCTCGATAAAGGGAAATATCGGGTTATTTAAGGATCGTCCCGTGGATGGTGACCTGCTGAGCGCTCTGCTGGCCCCGCTGCGGCTGGAGGGCGTGTTCCACAGCCGCTGGCAGGCCGGGTCGCCCTGGGGCATCGCGGGCGAAGCCGAGGACTGCGCGCTGCTGCACTACGTGCACGAGGGCACCTGTGCCGTCGAGCTGCCCGGCGCCGAGCCTGTCCTGCTGCGCGCCGGGGACCTGGCCGTCTTCCCGCACGGCAGCGCCCACCGGCTGGGCGACCGGCCGGGACGCCCCGCCGTACCGCTCGCCGCCGTGCTGCCCGAGCGGCCGCCGGGCGGCGTGAGCACCCTCGAGCTCGGCGGACCCGGCGAACGGACCGTCCTGCTCTGCGGCGGGCTCCACTACGACCGGGCCGCCATCTCGCCGATCTACCGGGCGCTGCCGCCCGTCCTGGTGCTCGACAAGGCCACGCTGGAAGGTCACGGGCTGCTCGGCGGCACTCTCGGGCGGCTGGCGGGCGAGTGGGACCTCGCCGAACCCGGCGCGACGCTGGTCGCCCTGCGCGCGTTCGAGCTGGTCTTCGTACTGGCGCTGCGGGCCGCGGTGAGCGAGCTGGCCGAGGGCTCGCCGGTCCTGCGGGCGTTGCGTCACCCGGCGATCGGGACGGCGCTGCACGCCGTACAGACGAGATTCGCCGAGCCCTGGACGGTGGAGTCACTGGCGGCCCAGGCCGGGATGTCGCGCTCGGCGTTCGCGGCGACCTTCCGCGAGCTGGTCGGCGAGGCACCGATCCGGCACCTGACCGCCCGCCGCATGCAGGAGGCCGCACGCCTGCTGAGCGAGACCACGCTCGCCCACGGCCGGATCAGCGAGCGCGTCGGCTACCACTCGACGGTCGGCTTCCACCTGGCCTTCCGCCAATGGTACGGGACCACGCCCGGCGACTACCGCCGCCGCTGGGCCCAGAACGCCGCACTCCCCGCTACGACCCCCGGCAGGGCCTTCACGAACCGGCGCCACCTCACCCGGTGAATACAGCGGAGCGAATCGTGACGTGACAGCGCATCGGTAACCGTAGTCACTCATTGTTCTGACTGGAGTTAATCGTTACCTTGACGACGTCTCGGCAGACAGTCACCGTCAAGGTCGTGAACGCCACGCCAGGAAGAGTCCGTACTGCGAACACGATACTTACAGATCGCCTCCTGCTTCAGATCCCGGCTGCCCAGATGTCCGACGTGCTGGACATCATCCCGTCATCCGCCGGCGGCATCGTGCTCACAGGCGAGAAGGCCACCACCCTTCACCCTTCCTTGCGAGAGCGCCTCTGCGGACCCCTGCTCATCGACCGGCGCTGCTACGCGGGCGGCAAATCCCGCCGGAAGGCCGGCGCGGAGCCGATCAGCCGCGCCTGGCTCGACGCCCAGCGCGCGCTGGGCGTCGCAAGCGTCCTGACCGACTCCGGATACGTGGGCAAGGAGGACATGGCCGCACTACGGAAAGTGCTCAGCCAGGCCAAGGGGGCAGGCGCCGACGTCACCGCCGTACTGCCCCTGCACAGCAGCTGGCTGCTGGCACCTTGGACGGACCATCTCGTCGACGAGATCTGCTTGTACGAGACGCCGGTGGCTCTCGTACTGGAGCACCGGAGCGACCCCCTGGGCCACATCCGAGCGGTCGCGGGCCTCAAATGCCTGCTGGAACGTGCCACTGTCCCGGTGAGCCTGCTGAGCACGGACATCTCCGGGCTGGGAGCGATCGCCCACGGCGCCCTCTGGGCGGCCGTGGGCGCCACTTCTTCGCTGCGCCATCTCTATCCGGCCGACGCCTCGCCGCCCCCTCCCCCGGACAACGGGACGCGCCGACGGCACACGCTCGTCCTGCCGCTCCTGGCACTGATGACCGTGGAGAAGATCCTCGAAGGCGTGCAGGCCACCCTCGAAGATCCGAACCTGATGCACGATGTATGGACCTGCGACTGCCGCGTGTGCGGCAACCGCACCATGGAGTGGCTGGCCACCGCCTCGCCCACCGAGCTCGCCGCGCACACGTTCGAGCCGTTGCTGCACCTCCATGAGGGCATCACCACTCTGTTCCCGCAGCAGCGGCCGGACTCCTGGCTGGCCAAGTGCAAGAACGCCATTCACCGGCACCACGAGTTGAACGCCCAGCGCCGGCTGTCGTGGGGGGTGCCCGGGTACCTCCAGGCGTGGGTGAAGTCCTACCCGACCCTCAGCGCGACGGGAAGAGGCTGACCGGTCTGACGAAGCACGGCGTCATAGACCACTTCCTCAACCAGTCGCTTCATCCACGTACGTTCCGTGGCGGCAACGGGCTCAGGTGGATGAACCAACCGATCGGGCTCCTCCAGCGCCACCACGCCGAAACCGTAGTAGACGGCGTCCACCGCGACGGGCAGACCTCGCGCCACCGCGGCCGGCACAAGGGCCACCCGCGCACCGAACGACACGAACCCACCGAGGTTGTTCCTCGCGGCCGCCCAGGTCCTACGCGGCGCGATCGCACCTTCGATACGCACCGGTGCCGGGCGCGAAAGGAAGTCCGGGTAGCGATGAGCGACGCAACGCAGCAAGATGGCGTCAGCCGCCGGCGGCAGCCCCTCACGCAACCGGGTCTCGTGCTCGGCCTCGTCCAGTTCACAGGCGACCCATCGCCAGTTGCTCAAAGCCCTGGCCTGGACCACGCGCCGGCCCTGCCAGCCCAGAACCTCCAGCACCTGCGGCAGCACAGCCACCGCATCGGCGGGCATCCGCATCGTCATGCCGCACAACCCTGGCCGTGATCGGCTCGCGACACGCCGTACACCGAGCAGCCGGCCCTCGCTTCGGCGCATCTCCGATGATCGAGCGCCGCAGCCCTCGACCGGAACCTGGGTCGCCGCTCGGGACGGCGGCCGGGAACACGGGTGGCCCCCCGATGGTTATGTCCGTCGTGGCCGGTGTGCCCAGTGTCCCCGGGCCTCACCTATCGCCTTCGCGGACTACCGTTCGGCTGGAGCCGCGTTGTGCCCTTCGCCGAGAGGCGACACGCACACCGGTACGCACACGTGGCTGAAGGCCCTCGCCGAGTCGGCGGGGGCCTTCGCTGTCACAGGGTCTCCCACCGTCGGCTCCTCCCGAGTTTGATGTGTGTCAATATAGGGAGACGTCGATTTCGATGACTGTCTATACGGAGAAGATGTGGAACCTCTGGAGCTCTTGGAGTGCAGCCCGCCGCTGATGCGCGAGCCGCTGGACGCCGAGCAGGCGGCCGGGGTGGCGCGGGTGTTCAAGGCGCTGGGCGACCCGGTACGGCTGCGCATCCTGTCCATCGTGGCCAGCCGCGCCGGCGGCGAGGTGTGCGTGTGCGACATCACCGGCGCGTTCGAGCTGTCCCAGCCGACCATCAGCCACCACCTGAAGGTGCTCAAGGAGGTCGGGCTGCTGACCTCGGAGCGGCGCGCCTCCTGGGTGTACTACCGGCTGGTGCCCGAGACGCTGGGTGAGCTGTCGGCCCTGCTCGACGTGCCCGCGACCGTCTGAGAAGCACCGTGATGTCCTCTTCCACCGCGCCTGCGCGGGGCGTCGTCGCCGGCCTGTCCACGCTCGACCGGTTCCTGCCGGTGTGGATCATCGCGGCGATGGCCGCCGGGCTGCTGCTCGGACGGCTCGTTCCGACTCTGAACACCGGGCTGGAAGCGGTGAAGGTCGGCGAGATCTCGCTGCCGATCGCGCTCGGACTGTTGCTGATGATGTATCCGGTGCTGGCCAAGGTCCGATACGACCGCCTGGGCGCCGTCACCGGTGACCGCCGCCTGCTGTTCTCCTCGCTGGTGCTCAATTGGGTGCTCGGCCCGGCCGTCATGTTCGCGCTGGCCTGGATCTTCCTGCCCGACCTGCCCGAGTACCGCACCGGCCTGATCATCGTCGGGCTCGCCCGGTGCATCGCCATGGTCCTCATCTGGAACGACCTGGCCTGTGGTGACCGCGAGGCCGCCGCCGTCCTGGTGGCGCTCAACTCGGTCTTCCAAGTGGTCGCGTTCGGCGCGCTGGGCTGGCTCTATCTGTACGTGCTGCCCGGATGGCTCGGGCTCGCGCAGGCCGCACTGGAGGTCTCGGCCTGGGACATCGCCCAGTACGTGCTCATCTTCCTCGGCATCCCGCTGGCCGCCGGCTACCTGTCCCGCCGGCTCGGCGAACGCGCCCGCGGCCGAGACTGGTACGAAAGCCGTTTCCTGCCCAAGACCGGCCCGCTGGCCCTGTACGGGCTACTGTTCACCATCGTCATCCTGTTCGCCCTGCAAGGCGGCACGATCACCTCCCGGCCCGGCGACGTCGCCCGCATCGCGCTGCCGCTGCTGGCCTACTTCGCGCTCATGTGGGGCGGGTCGTTCCTGTCCGGCAAGCTCATCGGCCTGGGTTACGAGCGCTCCACCACGCTGGCCTTCACCGCCGCCGGCAACAACTTCGAGCTGGCCATCGCCGTGGCGGTCGGCGTCTTCGGCGTCACCTCCGGCCAGGCCCTGGCCGGAGTGGTCGGCCCGCTCATCGAGGTTCCCGTCCTGGTCGCCCTGGTCTACGTCAGCCTGGCCGGCCGCCGCCTGTTCGCCAAGGAGCCCGTACATGCCTGACCGTGCCCCCGACAAGCCCAGCGTCCTGTTCGTCTGCGTGCACAACGCCGGACGTTCCCAGATGGCCGCCGGCTGGCTCACCCACCTGGCAGGCGACCGCGTCGAGGTCCGCTCGGCCGGTTCCGCACCGGCCGAGCAGGTCAATCCGGTCGCCGTCGAGGCCATGGCCGAGGTCGGCATCGACATCACCGCCGCCCGGCCCAAGGTCCTGTCCGTCGACGCGGTCGAGGCCAGCGACGTGGTCATCACGATGGGCTGCGGCGACGCCTGCCCGATCTTCCCCGGCAAGCGGTACGAGGACTGGCAGCTCGACGACCCGGCCGGGCAGGACATCGATGCCGTCCGCCTCATCCGTGACGACATTCGTTCCCGAGTGGAGAAGCTGCTCGGCGAGTCGCTGCCCGGCTGACCCGCCCGCACCGTTCGGGTGCCGGGCTGATTCAGGTCCGAGACCACCGTGTGGCAGACAGCCGCGCCACAGGGTGGGTGTGGCCGTGGGCATGTCGTAACTCCGTTCGGGCAGGTGACCTGGGAGAGGTGTCCTCACCCACGGCCTCAGGACGGCCGGCCTCGAGCGGAGGCGGAGCGACGGAGGTGCCGAGCATGTGGCTGCACAAGATGAGTTACACAGCGATGAGCGCCGTCATGTACGCGGGCCTCGGCCTGGGAGGAGTGGCGACGGGTGCGACGATCACGCCACGCCGGCAGCCTGCGTGCACAGCGCCACCGCTTCAAGGGCGTGTGGTGGACGTGTCCCTCTCGGAGATGGGGTCGGGCATGATGAGCCCTGGCCCCAATCCCGGCTCCCACGGCACGCGGATGAGACTGACGGTCACGCCTTCAAGCGTTCCAGCCGGCAAGGTTTCGCTGCGTGCGTACAACGCGGGGGTCCTCGCCCACGAAGTCGTCGTGCTGCCGCTCCCGGCGGGGCAGACGCCGGGGCGGCGGGTGACCGGCTCGGACGGGCGCGTCAGCGAGACGGGCAGCCTCGGCGAGGCGTCTCGTACGTGCGGGGCGGGCGCCGGGAACGGCATAGCTCCCGGGTCCACGAGCTGGACCACGTTGACACTGCGACCAGGCCGGTACGAGCTGCTGTGCAACTTCCCGGGCCACTACGCGGCCGGCATGTACGCCGAACTCGACGTCACCGGCTAGGCCACGGGCCTGATCAGACCGAGGTCCGGTCGGCCATCAGTCTAACGGCGGCGCCCAGCGGGCAGCCGTACGCCGGGATCGTCGCCGACGCCGTCGCCCTGGAGGGTTCCGCATGCCCGCCGCACCGTCCTACGACGACTCATACTAGGGAGGGGTATTCTGCAGGCGTGACTTCGAGGCGGAAGGGTCGGCCGGTGGGCTTGCTGCCACCGTTGCTGCTGGCCGTGCTCGTCGCCTTGGGCCTGGCCGCCATGCACACCCTTGGCCACGTCGGCGGCCAGAACCAGCCCTTGCCCGTCTCCGCCGGTGTCGTCCATGCCCACGACGGCCAGTCTTCGATGCCCGGCCACGGCGGAGCGCCGGACGGCGGTCACGACACCGCCCCCGTCTGTCTGGCCGTCGCGGCCGGCCTCATCGCCCTCGCCCTGCCGCTGCTGGTCCATGTGGCGGGCCTGTTCACCTCGTCGTCCAGCGCTCTTGCGCGCATGGGGTGGCGCGTCGCCAGATGGCTTCGCGGGCCGCCTGACGCTCTCGTACTGAGACGAACCGTCGTCCTGCGGACCTGAGTCGCGGATGCGGATCGCCGTGGCGTTCGCGCCCCGGCCGGATCCGGCTGCGTCCATCCGTGAGCACGACTTCTCAGCGAGGCATCAACATGCAGATCGATCGACGTACCATGCTGCGGGCCACCGGGCTCGGCATTCTGGGCAGCGCTCTCACCGCGTGCGCCGGTGAGCCCACCACGACCGGGCCGGCGTTCCTCACGCCGACCAGCGAGCAGGTCCGGCGGGCGGAGCGGGCGCGCCGCACGGGCCCGGTCCGCGACTTCCGCCTGACGGCCGCCGAGAGCCAGGTGGACCTCGGCGGCGTCACCGTACGCACCTGGGCGTACGACGGGAAGGTCCCGGGGGCGCCCATCCGGGTCAAGGCCGGCGAGGTGGTCCGCGCCCGCCTGGCGAACCGGCTCCCCCATGACACCAGCATCCACTGGCACGGCCTGGCGCTGACCAACGAGGCCGACGGCGTGCCCGGCGTCACCCAGCAGCCCGTCGCCGCCGGAGCCGAGCACGTCTACGAGTTCGCCGCTCCCGACCCCGGCACCTACTGGTTCCACCCGCACTCCGGAACCCAGCTGGACCGAGGGCTGTACTCCTCGCTGATCGTGGAGGACCCCGACGAGCCGCTCGGCTACGACGCCGAATGGGTCGTGGTCCTCGACGACTGGCTGGACGGCGTCACCGGCACGCCCGAGGAGGTCCTGGCCGAGTTGTCCCGAGGCATGAGCATGGGCATGAACCACGGCGCCGCCACCCCCACCGGCGGCATGGGCGACATGCCGGGGATGGACCACGGCGCCACCCCCGCCCCCTCGTCGGGCCCGGCCAAGCACATGCTCATGGGCGCGACGAGCCCGCTGCTCGGCGGGGACGCCGGCGACGTACGCTACCCGTACTTCCTGCTCAACGGCCGCGTCCCCGGTGCCGCCGAGACCTTCCGCGCCAAGCCGGGAGCACGGCTGCGCATCCGCGTCATCAACGCCGGAGGCGACACCGCCTTCCGGGTGGCACTGGCCGGACACCGGCTGACCGTCACCCACACCGACGGCTTCCCCGTCCAGCACACCGAGACCGACGCGCTGCTGATCGGCATGGGCGAGCGCTACGACGTGCTGGTCACCCTCAAGGACGGCGTCTTCCCGCTGGTCGCCCTGGCCGAAGGCAAGAACGCCGTGGCCCGCGGCCTGATCCGGACCAGCCCCGGCGCCTCCGCCCCCAGGCCCGGCCTACGCCCCCGCGAACTGGACGGCGACGTCGTGCGCTATGCCGAGCTCCGGCCGGCCGAAGGGGTGCGGCTGGCGGCCAAGAACCCCGACCGCACCGTCAAGCTGGAGCTGACCGGCACCATGATGGCCTACGACTGGGCGATCAACGGCAAGAAGTACGACCCGAAGATCATCTCGCCGGTACGGCCGGGCGAACGCGTGCGGCTGTCGTTCGTGAACCGGACCACCATGTGGCACCCCATGCACCTGCACGGCCACACCTTCGCCCTGGCGGACGGCGGCGTTCGCAAGGACACCGTGATCGTCCTGCCCGGCAGCACACTGAACGTCGACTTCGACGCCGACAACCCGGGGCTCTGGATGATCCACTGCCACAACATCTACCACGCCGAGTCAGGCATGATGACCCTCCTCGGCTACCAGCAGACCTGATCGCCGCGGTCACGGACTGACCGCCGCCTCCACCGGACCGAACGGCCCGAGGGAGGCGGCGGCCTCGTACTGACGACCGTTCGGCGAACCTGGCGCCGCCGGGCGCACGCTCTACTTCGCCACTTCGCCGCAGAATCTTCCACCGTTCAGGAATACCCCCGGTGGGTATATCGCTTACAGCGGCGCAAGGCCCGCCGAGGGCACGAACCCCCGGCAGGCGGCCCTCCACGCAGGGAGCGCGCTATGAGAAAGCTGCCATTGGCGATCTGGGCGATGGTCGTCGGAGCGTTCGCGATGGGCGCCGACGAGTTCATCGTCGCCGGTGTCGTCCGTGAGATCGCCCAGTCATTGAACGTCACGATCGGCGCCGTCGGCGCGCTGGAGAGTGTCTACGCGCTCGGGGTCGCGATCGGCGCGCCGGTGTTCACGGCTTTGGGCACCAGGTTCGGCCGGCGGTCGATGCTCCTGACCACCACGGGAGTGTTCCTCCTGGGCAACCTGGTCTCCGCCCTCGGCCCCGCCTACGCCACCATCATGGCCGGGCGGATCATCTCCGCCATGGCCCACGGCGCCTTCCTGGGCATCGCCGCCGTGTACGCCGCCGAACTGGTCGACCCGTCGCGCAAGGGACGGGCGGTGGCCATCGTCTTCTCCGGTCTGACGGCCTCCACAGTGCTCGGCGCGCCGATCGGGGCGGCGATCGGGCAGGCGTTCGGCTGGCGGTTCACGTTCTGGACCCTGGTGGTCTTCGGCGGGATCGCGCTGCTCGGCCTGATCGGCTCGCTGAGCCGCCGCGGCACGGCGGACGTCCAGCACGAACACCACCACGACTCCCGGCCCGGCGCCGAGTTCGAAGGGCTCGACGCGCACGCGCTGGCTCACCTGGGCGGCGCCGGCCAGGGGCCGACCATGCGCGAGCAACTCGCGGCCCTGCGCCGTCCGGCCGTGTGGGGCGCGCTGCTCACCACGATGCTCGGCTATGGAGGCGTCTTCACCAGCTACGTCTACCTCGCGCCACAGATCACCGAGGTGACCGGGTTCGCGGCCGGCTGGGTGACGCCGCTGCTCCTGCTGTTCGGGATCGGGCTCTTCCTCGGCAACCACCTCGGCGGCAAGCTCGCGGACAGGGCGGTCATGCCCACGGTGATCGCGACCCTCGGCGCACTGGCCGTCGCGTTGTTCGCGATGACGTTCGCCATCGAGAGCAGGCCGGCGACGGTCGTGATGATGCTGGTCTTCGGGACCGCGGCCTTCGCCGTGGTCGCCCCCCTGCAGTTGCGGGTCATGATGGCCGCGGGCCAGGCGCCCGACGTGGCGTCCGCCGCCAACATCTCCGCCTTCACGCTGGGCAGCGCCATCGGCATCTACCTGGGCGGGGCGGCCATCGACGGCGGCCTCGGCCTGAGCTCGGTCAACTGGGTCGGCGGCCTGCTCACCACCGCCGGACTGCTGACCGCCCTGGCCACCTGGAGGCTGGTGGACCAGCGGCCGGCCGTACCGGCGGACCACCATCACCACGCGCCGCCCGCCCCCCACCACCACTGAGGCAGCACCCCGAAGACCTCCCCCGCTCGGCGAGCACGGGGAGGTCTTCCTGTTCAGAGTCTCGGGCACCCACATGGCCTGCCGGCCGTCACGGATTTGACGGCGAGGGCGGTGGCGCTCGCCGGGGTGCCCGTCAACCGGCGCCGCAAGAGCACCGCCAACACCCAGCACCCCGACGCCCTCGCCGGTGCGGCGTGAGCCTTCGGCTCGTCTGGCCGGTACGGATCACTGACCCCTGTTCGGCGTCCAGCGAAGCGTCATGTCGGTGCAGGAAACCCCGCGTCCACCAGGTGTCCCTGCTGATGGAATAACCCATTTGCGGTCGCTGGACTTTCAGGGCGTTACGAGGTGCGGCGCCTCAGGACGACATTCGCTCTCTGCGCCGGGCGGCGGCGGCCACGTTGACCGGCATCCGGCCGAAGATCAGACCGTGGAAGGGCGAGATCGCCCACCAGTACAGGTGGCCGAGCAGTCCGTGCGGATGGAAGATCGCACGCTGCGTGTAGATCGTCCGACCGTCGGAGCGGGTGACGCCGAGCTCCAGCCAGGCCAGTCCGGGCAGCCGCATCTCGGCGCGCAGCCGCAGCAGCCGTCCGGGAAGCACTTCCTCCACCCGCCAGAAGTCGATCGAGTCGCCCACCCGCAGCCGGGCCGGATCGCGCCGGCCGCGCCGCAGCCCCACCCCGCCCACCAGCCGGTCGGCCAGGCCCCGCAGTTGCCACGCCATCGGCAGCGAGTACCAGCCGTTACGGCCGCCGATGCTCTCGATCACCTGCCACAACGCCTCCGGGCTCGCCTGTACGGCCAGGCTGCGATCGTCCACGAACAGGCTGCCGCCCGCCCAGTCGGGATCGGTGGGCAGCGGATCGCTCGGCGCGCCCGGCGTGGACGCCGAGGACCAGCGTGTGGCGACATCGGCCTCCTTGATCTTCATCAGCGCCAGGGACACCGCCTGCCGGAAGCCGATCAGCCCGCCCACGGGGTCAGGTACGTACCGGACGATGTCGTGCTCGCCGCACACGGCCTCGTTGCGCAGCGACTCCACCAGCGGGCGGGCGATGCTCACGGGGACCGGCGTGACCAGCCCCACCCACAGGCTCGACAACCGGGGGGTGAGCAGCGGCACCGGAATGATCAACCTCGGCGGCAGCCCGGCCACCGCGGCATAACCATGCATCATGTCGGCATACGTGAGGACATCAGGCCCGCCGATGTCGAACCCCCGGTTGACCGTCCCCGGCACCTCCGCCCACGCGACCAGATAGCGCAGCACGTCCCGCACCGCGATCGGCTGCGTACGGCTGCGCACCCAGCGCGGCGTCGTCATCACCGGCAGCCGCTCGGTCAGGTACCGAAGCATCTCGAACGAGGCCGACCCCGACCCGATGATCACCGCGGCACGCAGCACCACCGCCGGCACCGCGCCGAGCAGGAAGATCTCCCCCACCTCGGCCCGCGACGCCAGGTGCGGCGAAAGCCGCCCATCCGCTGTCAACCCGCCCAGATAGACGATCCGCCGCACGCCCGCCCCGGCCGCCGCGGCCGCGAACGTACGCGCCGCCAGCCGGTCCCGCTCAGCGAACCGGCCACTCGTCCCCATCGCGTGGATCAGGTAGTACGCGACCTCCACCCCGTCCAGCGCCCGGCGCGTCCGCTCGGCGTCGGTGGCGTCGGCCTCGACGACCTCCACCCGTTCCGTCCACGGCAGATCACGCAGGCGTCCGGCCGAGCGCACCATGCATCGCACGTCATGACCGGAGGCCAGCAACTCAGGCGCCAGCCGCCCGCCGATGTACCCCGTTGCCCCGGTGACCAGGCACAATGCCATGCCCACGAACCTTCCCCGTCCCCCACACCTCATGCTCCGGACCGCGCGCGGCCACGCTCTCGCGGGGTGATCGGTCTTTGGAGGGCGCGGCGGTCCGGCCGCGGGCCCGCGATCAGCGGGTGTCGCGACGGAGCCGCCTGAGGACGAACCCGAGGCGTTGTCAGTGCCGATCACGCTCCGCAGGCGTGCGGGCGCGGCCCGTGGGCATCTGTGAGACATGGTTGAGGTGCACGGTTGTGGCAGGCCGCCGGTGGCGGTGTCGAGCCGCCTGCTCGACGAGCCGGTACGGCCCAACGGCACCCACAGCCGCACCCGCGGCCTGTTCGCCGACGCCGTGGATGAGGGCCATCCGCCGCTGCCCGTCGAGGACGAAGGGCGGCTCAATGACGCGGTCCTGCCGTTCGCCGGGCGGATCTTCGCCCAGGCGCGGCCGCGCGAGTTGCTGTGCCCCGCTCCGCCACCTACATACGAGAACAATCCATTTGCCCCCACATCCGGACGAGCTCGGCCTGTGCAACCACGTCAGGTGACACGACCAGCGACGCAGCCCGTCTCGTCGTGAAGGAGCCGTCGATGGATACGGTGATCGTCCTGCTCAACCGGGACCTGCGGGTGCACGACCACCCGGCCCTGACGGCCGCCTGCGAGGGCGCCCGCGCCGTGATCCCCCTGTTCGTGCTGGACGAGGCCGTCCCCGCCGGCCACCGCCGCGGCTTCCTGCTGGAGTGCCTGGCCGACCTGCGGGCGTCCTTCCAGGCACGCGGCGGGGACCTGATCGTACGGCACGGCGACGTCGTGACCGAGACCATGAAGCTCGTACGCGGAACCGGAGCCGAGGCGGTCTTCGCCAGTGCCGACGTCAGCCTGCTGGCCAGGAACAGGCAGGACCGGCTGGCCCGCGAACGCATCTCGTACCAGCTCTTCCCCGGGGTCACGGTGGTGCCGCCCGGCACGCTCAAGCCGTCCGGGGGCGGGGATCACTACCGGGTCTTCACGCCGTACTGGCGCTCCTGGAGCCGGCACCGGCATCGTCCCGTGCTCGCGGCGCCTCACCGCGTGCCGACGCCCCAAGACCTCGACGCCGGGCGGCTGCCGGGCCCGGCCCGGCAGCAACCCGTGCCCGGCGGCGAGACCGCCGCCCGCGACCGCGCCCGGCGGTGGATCCGTCGCGACCTGCCGGGATACGCCGACGGCCACGACGATCTGGCCGGTGACCGCACCTCCCACCTGAGCCCGTACCTGAGGTTCGGCTGCCTGTCCCCGCTGGAACTGGCCCACCTGGCCGCGGGCGGCGAGGCGTTCCTCCGCCAGCTGTGCTGGCGCGACTTCCACCACCAGGTCACCTACGCCTTCCCGCGAATCAACCGGGAAGACTACCGACCCCGCGGCCACCGCTGGCGCGACGACGAGGACGCGCTGCAGGCCTGGCGGGAGGGCATGACCGGACTCCCCATCGTGGACGCCGGCATGCGCCAGCTCCTCACCGAGGGCTGGATGCACAACCGGGCCCGCCTCATCGTGGCCTCCTACCTGGTCAAGGTTCTCGGGATCGACTGGCGCGCCGGCGCCCGGCACTTCTTCGAGCACCTCCTCGACGGCGACGTGGCCAACAACTCGGGCAACTGGCAGTGGGTCGCCGGCACCGGCAACGACACGCGTCCCAACCGCGGCTTCAACCCGCTGCGCCAGGCACAGCGATTCGACCCGGCGGGTGAGTACGTACGCCGCTACGTCCCCGAGCTCACCGACGTGCCCGCCGCCCACATGCATCAGCCGTGGCGGCTGAGCACTCCCCCGAGCGGCTACCCCCGCCCGATGCTCTGACCGAATCAGCCATCGAGCACGGCAGCAGTCGCGGCTCCGGACACCACCGGGACGATTTCGAACTCGGCGAGGTCCGACCACTCGGCAACCCAGCGTTGCAGGAGTGCGATGTCGTCACATTCCATGAGCTGGAAGCAACGGCCCAGATCGGCCGTCACCCAACTGGAGACGAACACAAGGCCCTCGTCGGTCATGCGTCCCTTCTCGCGGAATCGCCGATAGACGGCCTTCGCGTCCTGACGACGGAATCGTTCGATCACCATGAACAACATGTGCCCTCCGGTGGGTGACGGTTTTGTCGTTCGCCACCGTACGACCGATCGGCGTCGGTGACTGACTGGCTGATCTCTCTCGGCTTCCCGCCGCCCAGCGGCAAGGCGTTATGAGGACGCTTCTGGCATACCGCCGCCACACCGCCGATTTCTAGGCTGATGCTCGTGTTTCATCCCAGCGATGGCCGGCTGGGCGGCGTACGTGTTCCCGCGGGTACATCCGGCCGGGCAACACCTGGACCGGTACGCCGACCGGCTCGGTGGGGAACGCCACACCGCGTGCATGAGCGGCACCACTCGACGCCGTTGTCCCCTCTGCCGACCACGCCCATGCGGTGGTGTCGATCGGTGCGGCCCGGCTGCCATGCTCTTCGAGATCGACCACCTCGAATCAGGTCCCGCCGTGTTGCAGTGGCTGAGCTCCGAGGCAGAGGGCGATCTCATCTTGACGATCGAAGCGTCCTTCCCCTGGCGGCAGGATGCGATCGGCGTCGAGGTGGCCGGCGAAGAGACCTTCGCATCCGCGTTGTCACAGGTCGCCGAGGCGCCAAAGGATCTGCAACGTCAGGGCACGTTACGGGGACGACCTTGGGCAGTCCATTGGCTTGGGCCGAATAGATCGTGACCGACCTCAGCTTACGGTTACTAATCGTGATATTCTCTAACCCTAAGTGGCTTCCCCGTGCGGTAGGAGCCACCATGACCGCAGCGCTGGCACTCGTGCCGACCGTCGCGCAGGCGGCGCAAGGCGGCCAGACATTCGGCTACACCGGAGTTCCGCAGACATTCACAGTCCCAGGAGGAGTGTGCGAGCTGATCGTGGACGCCTTCGGCGCCGCGGGCGGCACCGCCGTCTACGGATCTCCCGGCGGGCGAGGCGGTGAGGTCAGCGGCACCGTACGGGTCAATCCGGGAGACGAGCTGACGATCAACGTCGGCGGCGCGGGCACAGGCGGGAACCTCGACACCGGCGAACCCGCGGCAGCAGGCTACGGCGGAGGCGGCCGGCCCGGCGGGTTCCAGGAGGACCTCACACCCGGCAACGGCACCAACGGCGGTGGCGGAGGCGGCGCGACGACGATCACCCTCGGCACGCAGCCGCTCATCATCGCCGGCGGCGGTGGCGGCGGCGCCGGCAGCTTCGCCGGTGGAACGGACGGCCAAGGCGGCGACGGCGGCCAGAACGGCACCAACGGCGACACTCCGAACCAGCCCGGCGCCGGCGTCGGCGGCTCCTCGGGCGGCAACGGCGGCGCCGGCGGCCCAGGCGGGCAGCCCGTGGCCGACTTCGATCTTCCCGGCCTTCCCGGCGGGAACGCTCAAGGACGCACCGGCGGGAACGGCGCCGTCAACCTCGCCGACCCGCACATGGGATCGGGCGGCGGCGGTGGCGGTGGCGCACAAGGCGGCGGCGCCGGCGGCTCCTCCTCCGCCAGCACCATGTACGGCGGCGGCGGTGGCGGAGGGTCGAGCCTCGGTCCCGCCGGAGTCACGTACAACACCGGCGTCCGCGAGGGCAACGGCGAGGTCACCCTCTCCTATGACACCGAGTCGTGCGGCGTCCCGCCCACGCCGGAGCCGTGTCCCAAGGAGAAACTGAAGGTGGACAAGACCGCCGACCGGACCAAGGTCTCCGTCGGCGACCAGGTGCACTATCGCATCCGTGTCACCAACACCTGCGACAGGACCTTCCTCAACGCCACCGTCACCGACGACCTGACCGACGTGCTCGACAACGGCTCACTCACGGGACCGATCCAGGCCACGACGGGAACCGTCCAGCGCTCCGGCGACACCCTGGTCTGGACCGGCGATCTGAGCCCAGGGCAGACGGCCACGATCACCTACACGGTGATCGCCCGCACGCCCGGCTTCCTGCGCAACATGGTCTCCTGGCACTGCAAATCGTCCGAGGCCCTCATGAACTGCACCGACAGCACCATCGTGAAGGTCTTCCACAAATCACGGCACAAACCACGACCCTGGTAACCGAGCCATGCCCCAAGGGGCCTCAGGCGTGACCTGAGGCCCCTTGCCGTGTTCCACCGTGAAGGGCACAGAAGTCGAGTGAATCGCCCCGGGTTCAGAGCTACTGAGCCTCGTACCTGCGCTGTCGCCATGCGGACACTCCACCATCCTTCGAACGACCCTTTCCGGGACGCCCCTCAGGCACAGCTCAGGCGGGGGTTCCATGAATCCGACGGCCCGGTACAAGGGCCACGAACCCGCCGGCGCACGTCGCCACCGCCCCTTGTGCGGCGATGGCGGATGCGATGGACTCACCTGGCCACCAGAATCCGGGGCCATACGCCGGTTTCTGGCCGGATCCGAGAAGGGACACGCAGGAATGAAGTTATCGAAGAGCGGCGAGAAGATGTCTGATATGTCAGGCTTGCGCAGCATCATGGAGGACGTCGCGACCTCCACCGCCGCAGGCGCCGCCGATTGGCTGAACCTGAGCATCGGCAACCCCGCCCAGATCAAGGAGGTCGTGGACACCTGGCGGGACCTGACCGCAACGGTCGTGGCGGAGGATTTCTCCTTGACGAGCAGCCGGTACGGGCCTTCGCGCGGCATGCCCGCCCTGGTCGACGAGATCGTCGCCTACTTCAACACCCGCTACGGCTGGGGCATCACGGCGGACAACGTCGCCGTGGGACCGGGCAGCCAGATGCTCTTCTTCATCGCCACCGCGCTGTTCGCCGGCGAGGTCACCGACGGCTCGTTCCAGCGTGTGGTCCTGCCCATGACACCGGACTATCCCGGCTACCTGGGGTTGTCCATGGACCCCGACGGCGTGACCGGCATCGCCCCCAAGATCGAGCTGACCGGCGACAGGTCCTTTCAGTACGCCTTCGACTTCGAGGCGCTGGAACGATGCCCCGAGATCGGCATGCTTCTCCTGTCCAGCCCGAGCAATCCGACCGGCCGTAGCATCGACGGCGACGAGCTCGCCCGGCTGATCGACGTGGCACGGCGCCGTGACGTACCGCTGATCGTCGACCACGCCTATGGCACCCCGTTCCCCCGCGTCGCCGCCTCCAGAGTGGCGCCGCAGTGGGACGAGAACCTGATCAACTGCTTCACCTTGTCCAAGGCGGGCCTGCCTGCCGAACGCATCGGATTCGCGATCGGGCCGTCCCGGTACATCCGTGCGATGGTGTCGTTCATGGCCAACTCCGTCCTGCATGCTCCGCAGCTCATGCAACTGGTGGCGGCCAGGGCGCTGTCCTCAGGGCTGCTGGACCGGCTCGCCTCCTCGGTGATCAGCCCGTTCTACCGGGCCCGCCGCCTCTACGCGGAACGCCTGTTGGCCGATCTCCTGCCGGACTCCATCGACTGGCGGCTGCACGCGGGAGAGGGCGGGATGTTCTGCTGGCTGTGGATCGACCACGACTGGTTCGATGACATGGCCCTGTACCGGCTGATGAAAACCAAGAAGGTCTTCGTCGTACCCGGTCGCCACTTCTTCGGGAAGCCGATGTCGACGACCTCAGAGGCGCCCCACGCCAAGCGGTGTTTCCGGATCAGCCTCACCGCGGACGAACACGTGATCGCCGAAGGTGTGGCGAGGATCGCAGAAGGCCTCCTGGAACTGCGCCACTCCGCCTAAAGGTCCTTGAACCCGCGGTACGCCTGATTTCATTCGACTACCTGATCCGCCGACGGGCCAGATCAAGCGCCGCCAAGTCCCGGTCGGGCCGACCGACGGGACGCCGAAAGTTCAGCGCCTCGCGGCAACGAGGGTGGCGGTTTCGTGGCGTCGCCGGCGGTGGTGGCCTACTCCTTACGCGGGTTCGTGGCGCGATCGAGGTACCGCCTGCCCCACACGTCCAGCAGGTACACGATCTCCTCCAGGCTTTTGCCCGTCTCCGTGAGCGAGTACTCGACCCGCGGCGGCACCTCCCGGTACACCATCCGCTCGACGATCGCGTCCTCCTCCAGTTCGCGGAGCTGCCGCGTGAGCATACGCGGGGTGATGCCGTGCATCTCCCGTCTGAGTTCGCCGAACCGATGCGTGCCCTGGAGCAGTTTGTAGACGATCGCCAGCTTCCAGCGACCCCCGAGGATCTCCATGGCAACCTCGACCATGCAGTTGTCCGGCTTATCCGTCAGATCCGTTCGCATCTCCGCCACCTCTATTGGTATACAAATCGGCACTATGTCACAAGAAAGACAGTACTTGTCGATTCCGTAGTACCTTCCCCAGGCTGGGATCATGCGTTCGAACGACACACCTCGCCGGTGGGCGGTTCTCGCGGTGATGTGCGCGAGTCTGTTCCTGGTCGGCATCGACCTGACCGTGCTGAACGTCGCCCTGCCGAGCCTGACCGAAGAGCTGATGCCCGGCGCGACCGAGGTGTTGTGGATCGTCGACGTCTACTCGCTCACGGTGGCAGCGCTCCTGGTGACATGCGGAACACTGGGCGACCGGCTCGGCAGGAAACGGATGGTACTGGCTGGGTTCGCCGTGTTCGGCGTCGCCTCCGCCGCCGCGGCGGCCTCCGGCACGACCGCGCAGCTCATCGGCGCGCGGGTGCTGCTGGGCGTCGGCGCCGCGATGATCATGGCCTCCACGGTGGCGATCATCAGGACGACCTTCTCCGACGGCCGCGAGCGGGCGATCGCTCTCGGGGTGTGGACCGCGGCGCACAGCGCGGGCGCCACCGTCGGGCCGGTCCTCGGCGGCGCGCTGGTGGAGCGCTGGTGGTGGGGAGCGGTCTTCCTGGTCAACGTACCCCTCGTGGCCCTCGCGCTGATCGCCGGCGCCTGGCTGATCCCCGAGTCCAAGGACCCCGCGCCGCGCCGGTGGAATCCGGCGGACGCGGCACTCTCCATTGCCGGCCTCGGGCTGACGGTCTACGCGGGGAAGCAGGTGAGCGACCACCCGTCCGCCGCGACGGCCCTGACCGGGGCCGCGGGCGTGGCGCTGCTCGTGATCTTCGTGGTACGGCAGCGGCGTGCCGCTCATCCGCTGCTGGATCTCTCGCTGTTCGCCGACCGCCGGTTCACCGCCGCCACCATCTGCGTCCTGTCCTGCTTCGGGTGTTATACGTCGCTGCTGTTCTTCCTCACCCAGCGATTCCAACTCGTGGACGGCTTCACTCCCCTCCAAGCGGGCCTGGCGCTTGCTCCGCTGGCCGCGGCGAACGCCGTGGGTGCGGCCGGGGCGCCGTGGCTGGCAGGGCGTTGGGGGCGGCGGTCCGCCGTGGCGGCGTCGCTCGTCATCTTCGGCGGCGCGCTGGCCGTGCTCGCGGCGGCGCCGGGTGGGCCCGCCGTCTTCGCCGCGTTGGTCGTCGCGGGCGCGGCGGCCGGGGTGGTGATGACGCTCGGCGCGGATCTGGTGATGTCGGCGGCCCGCCAGGAGCGTGCGGGAGAGGCCGCCGCCATCCAGGAGACCTCGTTCGAGCTGGGCGCGGGGCTCGGGGTCGCCGTACTGGGGACGGTTCTCACCGTGGTGTACCGCGCGGCGCTGCCCGCCGCGCCCGCCGGGGCGCGGGAATCACTCGGGGCCGCGGCCGAGGTGGCGGCCACCCTCGCCCCCACCCAGGCGTACGAGCTGCTCCAGGCGGCGCACGAGGCATTTCGCTCCGGGCTCAGCGCGACGCTGGCCGGCGCCGCGGCGTTGGTCTGGCTGACCGCCATCGTCTCGGTGGTCCTGTTGCGCGACCCGCGCGAACCCTCCGGGGCGGTGGCGGCAAGAAGCGGCTCGACGTCGGCGAAATGAGTTCACCGAACTCGGCCATGTCCGCACGAGGCGGTCAGGCGACGGGGGTCCAGGTGAACCGGCCGTCGGGGCGGGGTTTGGCGCGTCCGAAGGTCACGTCTGCGAAGTGGCCGCCATAGCCGATCGTGTCAGGACGGCTCAGTTCTTCGACCAGGCGGCGGCGGTGCTCGGCGGATTCGGCGGGGTCGTGGTCGATTCCGCAGGACCATTCGGGGTGGGTGACCTGTACCGGCGCGTGCAGGGCATCGCCGAACACGATGAGCCGCTGGTCGCCGCCCGTGATGGTGTAGGTGGTGTGCCCGATGGTGTGCCCGGGCGCGAACGAGGCGTGGACGCCGGGGAAGATGCTTTCGCCGTCCTCGATCGTACGGACGCGGGGTTCCATGACGGCGAGTCGCGGCTCGTCGGCGAGGTCGCGCCGCTCCCACTCAGGCGCCGCGACGAGATGCGCGGCGTGGGCGAAGGGTGGTGCGTCCTCGCCGGGCGCCGTGCTCCAGGTCCAGCCGAGGTGGTCGGAATGCAGGTGGGTGATGGCGACGGCCTCGATCCGCTCCGGCGTACGGCCCAGCTGCCGCAGGTTGTCCAGCAGTTGGCCGCCGTACAACTTCCCCAGCAGCGGGTTGGCCGGGTCGTCGGGGTGGGACTCGGGGCCGAACCCGGTGTCGATGAGCAGCGCGCGGTCGCCCCGCTCGACCAGCAGGCCGCCGATCCCGGCCACCAGGTAGCCGTCGTCGTCGAGGTGGTCGCGGTAGGCGGCCCAGTCGGCGGCGGTGGCGGCGGGCAGCCAGCCGCGCGGCTTGAGCCGTACGACTCCGTCCGGGACGTAGGTGATCGTGAGGTCGCCCAGCTGGAGAGAGCGGACGCGGGGCGCACGACTCAGGCGCGTGCGGTCGAAGGCGGTCGTCGTGGCCATGATGCCTGCCCAGTGCTCGAAGGAGGCGCCGCCGGGGCGGCGGCGCCTCTCGAACATTACAACTCGAACCATTCCAATTGCAATCATTCGAGTTGTACTAGACTTGAGCCGTGACCGACCAGCACGAAACCCAGGCCCAGGCCGACCGCGAGCTCTGTGGGCTGATCAACGGCCTGGCCAAACAGATCGAGGCGCACGTCCGCACCCGCGCGGCCACCCTCGGCCTGACCGCCTCCCAAGGCGTCGCGATGCGCGAGCTGACCGGCCCCATGACCTTGCGCGAGCTCGCCGAACGGATGAGCTGCGAGCCCTCCAACGCCACCTTCGTCGCCGACCGCCTTGAGGAACAGGGCTACCTCGAACGCCATCCACACCCCGGCAACCGCCGTGCCAAGCATCTCGTCCTGACGCCCGCGGGCACCGAACTGCGCGAGCGCCTCCTGGAGCTGCTCTCCACCGATTCCCCGCTGGCCCCGCTCACCTCCGAGGAGCAGGACGCCCTGCAGCGCCTCCTCGTCCGTGCCGTCGTCCGCTGACCCGCGGCCCGGAGGCTCAGTACGTCGCGCGCCATGCGACCGGCCCGGTGGCTGCGCGAGTTGAGCCCGGCCGGCACCGCCCGGCTGTCCACGACGCCGGCTGGATCCGCGAGCGCCGCCTGCGCCAGTGCCGGCGCGATCCGGCCGACCCTCGGATGGACACCTGCCCGATCAGTGCGATCGCGATCTCGCCGACGCCAGGGGTCGTTCCGTTGTCGCCCCGGCATCCTCCGCCGAGGATCACAGCGGTCAGGTCGTTCCGCTACCCTGTCACGACGCAGTACGGGACGCCGAAGTCCGCATGGACGGTGCACTTCGCCGCCTGCCAACTGTTGATCTTCGTCCAGACGCCCTTGGTCCTCCAGGACTGTGTGCCCTTGAAGTTCAGCATGTAGTCGTCGTTGTTGAACGTGAAGGCGTCCGCGTCCTTGCTGTAGTCGCTCGTGCTGTGCGCCGGGAGTGACACCTGCTTGCACGGGGCGTAGACCCAGTCAGGCGTGGTTCCTCCGCTGTAGTTCCAGACGTCGCAGCGGTCAGCGCCCTGCCCGAGGCTGTAGGTGATGTGCATGCCCCAGGAGGAGCTGTTGATCACTTGGCCAACGAGCATTGCATTGGCCGATGCGGGGCTGCTCGCAGCCATGAGCAGCCCCGTCAGGCCTAGCGCCATGATGCTGATCCTGCCTGCTCGGATCCGATGCCGCATGGTTACATCCTTTCGTCGCCGGGATCTCCCCGTTGTGTCAGAGCCAGTTCATCGCGCCGGGCCCAGGCTCGTCCCCCAGTTCCGGCCTGAGCAGGAACACGAAGCTCAGCGCCCCTGCCTGTCGTCCACTTGTTCTCGGCTGCTTCTTCATCCACGCAATGGAGGCGCCACGTCCGATCTTGTGCAGATATGGCACGCCGAACCGGCCGACACCCACCCCACCCTGACCGACTCCGGCGCCGACACGGCTCCGCGCATGGACGGAGCCGAGCCGATCTGGCGGTCCACCAGGTCCAGCCCTTCGCCGAGCTTGTCCGATCAGTCGCTGTGTCGCCGGCGTGGCGAGGCGCGCCCCTGCGGACCCGTTCTTCTGGCCTTCAGCGGGTGAGGTGGCGTCCGCCTGCGACGGAGAGGACCTCTCCGTTGACGTGCCCGTTCGCCGCCGAGCCGAGATAGGCGACGGCGGAGGCGACGTCCTGGGGGGTGCAGATGCGGCGGGTCGGGGTCATGGCCGCTTCGGCGTCAACGACCTCCTGCCCGAATCCTGGATAGGTCAGTGCCCGTTCGGTCAGGGTGAAGCCCGACCTGACCACGTTGGTGAGGATGCCGTACTTGGCCTCCCGGGAAGCCAGGACCCTCGCGGCCGTCTCCAGCGCGCCCTTCGCGGCAGGGTAGGCCGCGCCTGCGGGCATGGGCTGGCTGACCACGTCCGATGAGATCATGACCACGCGTCCCCATCCTGCTGCCCTCATACCGGGCAGAGCGGCGTCGATCACGGACAGTGTCCCGGTCACGTTCGCGGCGAAGTCGTCGGTCAGGGTCTCCCATGTCTCGGGTGTCCGGGTCGGCCATGACACGGCGTTGGCGATCAGGATCGCGATGTCGCCGAGTTCGCGCTCCACCTGGTGGACGGCCGTCCGGATCGACTCCTGGTCACGCTGGTCGATCCGGACCGCGGTCGCCCTTCCGCCCGTACGCGTGATCGAGTCGACGAGGCTGCGGGCTCGCCCTTCGCTACGGTGCCAGGCGGCGGCGACCAGGGCTCCCTCTTGTACCTGAACAAGATGAGCAAGCTCTACCGCGCCGCCAAGGCACGCAAACTCGCGGCGCTCGGACTGCATCCCTGCCAGGACGTACTGCTGTGGGTGTTGGCGCAGGAACGCGACGGCATGACGGTTTCCCAGCTGGCCGCCCGGCTCGGTATCGAGCAGCCGACCGCCACCCGCAGCCTCGCCCGCCTGGAGAGCGGCGGCTGGTTCCGGCGCGAGCCGGTCGCCACCGACCGCCGTCAGGTGCGCGTCGTGGTCACCGACGCCGGTCACAAGCTGGTGCCGGAAATCGAACGGGCATGGGCGGAGCTCGCCGAGGAGGCGCTGGGCGAGGTGAGCATGGAGCAGCGTGAGATCGTGCTGAACGCCCTGGAACAGGCCAACGACACGCTACGCGCATCGGTCGGGGAAGCCGTCCTGGCCGAGGAATAGCCCTTTTCCGATCGATTCCATGGTGCCCCTGCCAGGGCTCAGCGTCGTGGTCGCGGCATGGTTGCGATACCGGCCCCGCTCAGCCTCGCGCGCCTATTCGTCCGCCTTCGGATAGTTCGACTTGCGCGCCAGCCACCACCAGCCGTCACCCAGCCGGCTGCACCACCAGTAATCGTCGAACGTGGTCGCGGTGAGATCACAGGGACTTACCCGCGCGGCGTCAGGCCGGTCATAGATGTAGAGGAACATGTTCTCCGACACTTCCTCGTTCGACAGGCCCATCATGAGAACACGTCCGGGGTGAAGCTCGATCGGCACATCCTGCGTACTGAGATGATCAAAGTGCAGGACATCGAACTCATCAGGCAGATGCACCCAGCCACCCGAAGGCATGTCCGCCGACAGCTTCCTGTCCTTGGCCAGCTGGGCCAGCGCGGTGAACTTGCCGTGATGGACCGCGAACCACGTACGTCCGAAGATCCCGTTCCAGGGCAGCACCACAACGGCGGCGCACAGGACGACCGCCGCACCGGCCGCGACGTAACTGCGGATGTCACCACGGCGGCGTACGAGTCTCTGCGCCCACCACGACGTGGAAAGCAGGGCCACGACGAACGCGATCCCAAGGATCAGCTGCTCGATGATCCGATCGTAGTACTCCAGCCACAGCAGATACCGTCCGGTCACGACCACGAGCCAGCTCGCCGCCATGGTCGCGGTCAACGCATACGATCGTTTGAAGACAGCCTCCCGCCAACCTGTGAATTCAACCCGCGCCCTCCACGACGTAGCGGACCTCGAACGCGCTGTCGGTGAGGTGCAACGGACATCAAGCCCCAGCAGTCACTCAACCTTCGGTGAGACACCGTAGTGGTCATCAACGTTCGATGACAATGCTCAGTTTTCGCTGCGACAGGACAGGAAACACGGAATCCTGCCCCATCACGATGACCGTCCGTCCTCGACTCTCGCGGCCGGCGGTGGAGTCATCCGGCCAGAGGGCGAAGGACTCCCCCTGCGATTGATCCCGAACCGGGACGGGCTGGACCGGCGACGGTCAGCGGCCGCTCAGCCGCCGCCGTAGTCGCCGCCCGCGCCGGACGCCCCCGGAGAGTCGTCGAGGAGGGCCCCGCCGATGCTCGCACGCAACCCCGACCATGCCGGCCACCCGGACATCAGGCGCTGCGGCACCCGGACCGGCACGGTCGGCGGCGTGGTCGACGGGACGGCCACGGAGTCCGGGCCGGGGGGCGGCGTGGTCGACGAGGCTTCGTCACAGTGGAAGCCGCTGTACGGCGGCAGCGCCGCGGTGACGTCGGGGCCGTTCCATGGGGTTGCGCCCGTTCCGTGGGTGAGCCTCGTCGATGCGAGCCCCGATGTCACATCCGGGTCATGGTGGATTCGTATCCGCCTCCGCCGGGGTAGACCCATGCGCCGGTGACGGTGGTGCCGTCAGCACTGAACGTGCCTTCGTAGTAGGCAGGGCCGCCCTTCACGCCGCCCCAGATAGTCAGTTTGTCGCCGGACAGCTCGTACACGTAGTCGAGCGTGTTGCCGGTCGAGTCGTAGAAGCGGGACACCACGTCCGCCCCGGCCGGCTCGCCGAACGGGCGCAGATTGCCGATCACTTCCAGGCCGGTGACGGGCCGGCCGAACTGGGTGAGGTCGACGTGCTGGAGCAGGAAGAAGCCGCCGGGCATCCACTCGTACCGGACGGTTCCCTCGGCGCCGCCGGTGATCGTCCAGCTGCCGACCAGGCGGTCCAGGGCCTTCAGGGCAGCGCTCGGCTCGTGGGTCTCCGACTTCTCGGACATCTCATCCTCCTTGGGGTTTGGTCAGTGCTCGCCGGTACCTCGGAGGCCGCCCGCGATCCTCGACACATCTCGGATGTGATTCAGATCACATCGCTGTCGGTGTCGAGAAACCGGATCCCGCCACGAGGTAGCGGCAAGACCCCATCGAGGAGGAAGTCATGGCCGCCACAGCCACCACCCACGTTCCCACCCGCCCGTCGGGCCGCCTGCTGCTCGCCGGCGCCCTGGCAGGGCCGGTCTTCTTCACCTCGGCCGTCGTCCAGATGCTCACCCGCGAAGGCTTCGACATCACCCGCCATCCGATCAGCCAGCTTGCCACCGGCAGCCTCGGCTGGATCCAGATCATCACGTTCGTGCTTGCCGGCGTGGGCGGCCTGGCGCTGGCCGCCGGTGTCGGGCGTACCCTCACCGAGGGGATCGGCCGCCGGGCGCTGCCCGTCCTGGTCGGGATCTTCGGGGTCGGGATGATCGCGGCCGGCGCGTTCACCATGGACCCGGAGAACGGCTTCCCCGCCGGAACCCCCGACCGGCCGGTGGCGCAGATGTCCTGGCACAGCGTGGCGCACTCGGCCGCGGCCGCCCTCTCCTTCACGGCGCTGGCCATCGCCGCCATCGTGCTGGCCGTCCGATGTGCCCGCCGCCGCGCGGTGCCGGCTGCGGTCGGCAACGGCGCCGCCGCGCTCGTCCTGCTGCTGCCCATGTCGCCGGAGCACATGAGCGTCCAGATCGCCGTCAACGGCCTGGTCGCCTTCACCTGGACGACCGTCCTGGCCCTGTCCCTGCGCCGCTCCGCCTGACCTCGCATAGCCTGTTACCGACGTACGACCAGAGGATCAACCATGAAGTACCTGCTGCTCGGCTACACCCCCGCGGCCGCCTGGGACGACGCCACCGCCGACACCCCGTCCGAGGAGGCGCTGGCGGCGTTCGCCGCCTACCAGAGGTTCGAGCAGGAACTGATCGCCACCGGCGAGTTCGTCGGCAGCGAGGGGCTCGGCCATCCGGCGGTCAGCACCACGGTCCGCAGGTCCGGCGACGGCGTGGTGGCGACCGACGGGCCGTTCGCCGAGCTGAAGGAGGTCCTGGCCAGCTTCGCCGTGATCGACGTGGCGAGCCAGGAGCGAGCCGTGGAGATCGCCTCCCGGATCGTCGAGGTGCTGGGTGAGCCGATCGAGATCCGGCCGATCATGGGCGAGGACTTCACCGGGTGATCGACCAAGCCGGGCGGCACCCGGCGCGAGCGGACTGCCGGCAGGACAACGGGAACAGCCTGAACCCCGAGATCGAGCACCTCCTGCGCGTCGAGGCGCCCCAGGTGCTCGGCGCGCTGGTACGCCGCTTCGGCCGCTTCGACGTCGCCGAGGACGCGGTGCAGGAGGCGCTCCTGGCCGCGAGCCGCGCCTGGCCGGCCGAGGGCGTACCGGACAACCCGCGCAGCTGGCTGATCCGCATCGGCTACCGGCGGATGGTCGACGTGCTCCGCGCCGACCAGGCCAGGCGCCGGCGCGAGCAGGAGGCCGGCATCGCCGAACTGGCCCTCCAGGAACCGGCCCGCCGGCCCGGCCCCGCGCGGGAGACCGACGACAGCCTCGCCCTGCTGCTGCTGTGCTGCCACCCCGCGCTGAGCGCCACCTCCCAGGTCGCGCTCACGCTGCGGGCCGTCGGCGGCCTGACGACCGCCGAGATCGCGCACGCGTACGGGACCGCCGAGAACACCATGGGCACCCGGATCAGCCGCGCCAAGCAGCAGCTGGCCCGCGCCGGCGCCCGCTTCACCCCGCCGGCCGACCTCGGCCGCGACGGCCGGATGGCCGCCGTCATGCAGGTGCTCTACCTGATCTTCAACGAGGGCTACACCGCCTCCGCCGGCGACCGGCTCGCCCGCGTCGACCTGACCGGCGAGGCCATCCGGCTGACCCGCATGCTCCACGCCTCCGTGCCCGCCGACGCCGAGGTCACCGGCCTGCTCGCGCTGATGCTGCTCACCGAGGCCCGCCGTCCCGCCCGCACCGGTGGCCACGACGAGCTGGTACCTCTGGACGAGCAGGACCGTACGCGATGGGACGCCGACCTCATCGGCGAGGGCACCGAGCTGATCGACGGCGTCTGGACCCGCCGCGAGGTGGGCCCCTACCAGCTTCAGGCGGCGATCGCGGCCGTCCACGCCGCGGCCGCGTCGCCGGAGCGGACGGACTGGCCGCAGATCGCGGCGCTCTACCTGTGGCTCGAACGGCTCAACCCCACCGCGCCGGTACGGCTGAGCCGGGTGGTAGCCGTGACCAAGGCGTACGGGCCGGCCCGGGGACTGGCCCTGCTCGACGACCTCAACCGCCGCTTCCGGCTCGACCAGGACCCGCTGGTCCGGCGACGCGAACATGCCGTACGCGCCCACCTGCTCTCGATGACCGGCGACGCGCCCGGCGCGGCACGGCTGTACCGCGAGGCGGCCTCCCTGACCGGCAACCGGATCGAGCAGCGATACCTTCTCGACCAGGCCGACCACCAGGGCTGAGGGCCCGGCCTTCCCACGTTCGGGCGGACACGTTGAGCAAGCCCCAGCCGTAGTCGGTCATGAACGTGACGTCACCAGGCTGGCGGGGGCTGGCCGCCGAGGGTTGAGCGTGGCCGGGTGACGGGTAGCGCTCGAGCCAAGAGCCGAGGAATCGGGGTGCGCAGCTGGTCGTGCCACAAATGAGCTGGTCCTCGCCGGACGCGACGCGGGGCCTCGCCACCCGCTGCTCGCCCGCCTGGAGAAGGACGCCTTCACCAGGACGCCGCTCACCGAGCAGGCCAGAAGGCCGGGCGTCAGCCTGCCGACGTTGCGCACGATCGTGCGCGGGGCGACCGGCGTCTCCCCGCAGGACTACATCCCGGGAGTACGCCTGAGCGGGGCGTCACATCGGGTAGAGGCGACTCGTGGTGAGCGGCTGGGACTCCTACGTGCCGTCATCCCGGGCTGTCTGGGCGATGGCAGGCCGGTCCGTGCCTCAGGCGGTCGGTTCGTGGGGGCCGCGGTGAAGCGGCACCGAATCGGTGGCGAATCGGGCGGCGCGAGGTTCGCGTTCGTCTCCGAAGCGGCGGGTGAGGATGTCGTAGAGCTCCGGGCGTCGTCCCTGGATCCATCGCCGGCCCGTCGACAGCGGCAGCAGGGAGAGGTCGAGGTCGGCGATCACCATGTCGTCACCCGCCTTCCAAGTCTCGGCGAGGATGCGGCCGTAGGGGTCGATGATCATCGCGTTGCCTGTGCGGATCTCGTCGTCGTCCTGGCCGACGCCGTTGCTGAACAGGAGGAACAGGCCGTTGTCATGGGCGCGGGCGGGCAGCCAGCGCATCAGCCACTCGCGTCCGCTGGGCCCGCGCAGCGCGGTTTCGATCGCCTCCGGGGCGCGGTGGCGATCGTGCCAGAGCTGCGCGGGGATCGGCCGCATCCCGTGGGGGCTGCGTGAGTCGGTGCCGCCGGTCTGGTGGGGGGCCAGCAGTATCGAAGCGCCCAGCAGTGCACTTGCCCGGACGTTCTCGACCAGGTTGTTGTCCCAGCAGATGAGTACGCCCGCGCGTACGCCCCAAGGCGTGTCGAAGACGGTGTAGGAGTCGCCGCTGCTGATCGCCTCGTGTTCGAAGGCGTGCAGTTTGCGGTGGCAGTGCACGTGCCCGTCCGGCATGCACACGGCGTAACTGTTGAACAGCCGACCCTGCTCGTCGATCTCCAGGAAGCCTGCCCCGATGGCCATGCCGTGATCGGCCGCCAGTTGCCGGATGGCCGAGATCGATGGCCCGGCCAGCGGCTCAGCCAGCGCGCGGAGGCGGTCGGCGGGGTGCCGGCGCAGGTGCCAGTACCCCAGCAGGCACATCTCAGGGAAGGCGAGGATCTGCACGTGTGCGGCGGCTGCCTCGCGTACGTAGTGCTCGATCCTGGCCAGGTTGTAGCTCTTGTCGTCGGGCCGGGGCTCGAACTGAACGGTCGCGCCCCGCACCGCCACGTCACCTTGTTCCACTGTTGACTCCTTCACGTCGCCGGTTCGACAGCAGGTGACCACACACGCCTTCCATGCGTCCAATGAATTCCATTTGGGTTTCTATAGACTCAAGGAATGGAACTGATGTTGCTCCGCGCCTTTCTGACGGTGGCCGAGCTGGGCACGTACGGTTCGGCCGCGCAGAAGCTGCTGGTGACCCAGCCGACGCTGACCAAGCAGATCCAGTCCCTGGAGGCACGGGTGGGAGGCCGGCTGTTCCACCGCGGGCGGCACGGTGCCACGCTCACCGACCTGGGGGCGATCCTGCTGCCCGAGGCGCAGGAACTGGTACGGCGCGCCGATGCCCTGGCCTTGCGCATGACCAGGGCGGCCGCGGGGGAGATCGGGCGCCTGTCGGTCGGCTTCGGGTTGTCGAGCATCGATCTGGCCCCGCGCGCCGTGGCCGCCTTCCGCCGGTGCCATCCCGACGCGCACGTCACCCTGGACGACATGTCCTCCCAGGAGCAGTTCGACCGGCTCGCGACCGGCGAACTCGACGTGGGCTTCGTCCGGCTGCCCGAGGGGGACGACTGGGCGCACATGGTGCTGGACACCGATCGCCTCGCCCTCGCCTCGACCGGCGAGCACACCTCGCCGCCGCAGGACACGTCAGACCTGCCAGGTTGGGTCGCTCGTCACAGATTCGTGCAATTGCGGAAGGAGAGAGGGCCGGGTCTGGTCGGGCAGATCGAACGGCTGTGCGGGGCCCTGTCGGTTCGTCCCGACGTCATCCAGGAGGCGGACGACCTGCAAACCGTACTGGCGCTCGTGGCGGCCGGGGTGGGGGCGGCGTTCGTCCCGGCCCGTGCCGGCCGCATCGCGCCCCCGCCGGTCACCGTCACGCCGCTCCGTCATCCGGTGGCGGAGTGGCGGATCGCCGTGGTGTGGAACCGTGATCGCATTCAGCCCATGACGGCCAACTTCCTCGCTGTTCTGGAACGCGGTGCGACCTCACCACCGGACGACCTCGACCGCGGCGGCCTCCAGCCCGCGCCCGCCCTGTCCGAGGTCAGAGCGCGTCCCCGGCTGGAGTTCCGCTCCAGCTGAGCTGCTCGGCGGAACGGGGAACGGGCTTCACCCGGGCGACGGTCACGATGTACAGGAGCAGGCCGGCGCTGGTGAGGGCGAACCCGGCCCAGACGGTGGACAAGGTCCCCCAACCGGCGTCGAGGGTGATCGCGCCGCCGATCGCGCCCAGCGAGTTGGCCAGGTTGAGCGCGGCCAGGTTGAGCGCGCCCATCAGAGTCGGGGCGTCCGGCGCGAAGCCGGTCAGCCGCACCTGGATGGTGGGGATCGCGTACATCATGGTCGCGCCGACGCCGAACAGGCAGGGCAGCAGGACGAACAGATTGCCGCCGGCCATGCCGATCAACGCCAGCAGCGCCAGGACGGCGCTGTAGCCCCGGATCAGGCCGCGGTTCTCGTACCGGTCGGCGACGCGTCCGCCGAGGTGGTTGCCGGCCGCCATGCCGAGGCCGAAGACGGCGAGCGCGATCGGGATGAGCGAGGCGTCCCGCCGCGCCGCGTCGGTGATGAACGGGCCGATGAAGGTGTAGACGGCGAAGATGCTGGAGATGCCGAGTGCCGCGACAATGACCATCAGCCAGACGTTGATCCGGCGTACGGCCTGCAGCTCGCCGGTGATGGAGCCGCCGTGCAGGTCATGGGTACGGGGCAGCCAGGTCACCAGGGCGATGCCGGCGAGCAGGCCGATGGCGACCACGACCCAGTACGTGGTGCGCCAGCCGGCGTTCTGACCGACGAAGGTGCCGAGCGGCGATCCGACGACGGTGGCGATGGTGAGTCCGCCCATGACGGTGGCGAATGCCTTGCCGCCCTTGCCGGGGCCGTACACGTACGCCGCGACGACGGCTCCGGCGCCGAAGAACGCGCCCTGCACGCTACCGGCGACGAACCGGAAGACGACGAGCAGCACGATGTCCGGCGCCAGCGCGGACAGCCCGTTGCCGATCAGGAACAGGGCGATCAGGCCGAGCAGCAGCGTGCGCCGGTTGACCCGGGCGGCGAGCAGGGTGATCGCCGGCGAGCCGATCACCACCCCCATGGCGTAGGCGGTGATCGCGTGGGTCGCGACCGGGATCGACACGTTCAGATCGGACGCGAACAGCTGAATGATGCCGTTGCTGCCGAACTCGCCGGTACCGATCGCGAAGGTGCCCAGCGCCAGCGCGAACAGCGTCAGCTTCGGACCGCGGCTGGGCGACTTCACGGAGGTGCGCCGGCTCTCCTCTGCGGCGCACTGGCCTTCGTAGGCGCGCTGATGCAAGGTTTCCGCCTAGAGGGAAGAGTGCGCGGCGCGCTTGATGAGGTCGGCCGTCACGACAGGCTGCGAGATCATCGCGACGTGTGAGGCATTGACCTCCGTGACACGTGCGCCGGCCCGCTGCGCCATGAACCGCTGCGCCGCGGCCGGAAGCACCTTGTCGTCCCGGGCCACCAGGTACCAGGACGGGATCTCCTTCCACGCCGGCGCACCGGACGGCTCCTGCAACGCGCGTACGTCGCTCGGCCGCTGACCCGCCCACATCAGCTCGGTGGTCGCCCTCGGCAGGTCACCGGCGAACACCTCGCGGAAGACCGCGTGCTTGACGTACCCGTCGACCAGGCCCTCACCGTAGGGACGGAAGTCCAGCGCCGTCTCCCCCAGCTTGCTCCCGGGATACTTCGTCTGCAGGCCCAGCAACGTCTCCCCCTTGTCGGGGGCGAACGCGGCGACGTAGACCAGCGCCTTCACGTCGGCGTTGCCGATCGCCGCGTTCGTGATGACCATCCCGCCGTAGGAGTGCGCGACGAGCACCAGCGGGCCGCTGAGCGTCGCGAGGATGCTGGACAGGTAGGCGGCGTCGGCGGCCACGCCGCGCAACGGATTCGCCGGAGCGAGGACCGGATAGCCGTCACGAACGAGCCGGCCGGCGACGCCGTTCCAGCCGGAGGCGTCGGCGAACGCGCCGTGCACCAGCACGACGGTCGGCTTGGACCGGCCCTCCGGCCGGGTGTGCGCCTGCGCCGCGGGCGCGCCGAGCAGGGCGGCAGCGGTGGCCGCGGCCGATCCGGCAAGCAGGGTACGGCGGGTTGTCGTCATGGATGCGGAACCTTTCACCAGAGGTTGATCGCCGGTCAGCGTAGGGACGGAGACTTGACGATCTCTGCATGGCCGGGTCACGGACGGTTCCCTGGTCGTCAAGTGCGCCGATCTAGCCTGGCGCCGTCGTACAGGCCGTCGAAGAACGGGTCGAGATGAGATCGAGAGCAAGCGAGCGTCAGCTGAGGGTGGGCCTGTGGGTTCACGTCATCTGTTACGTCGTGGCGCAGGTGGTGCAGGTCGTGGTGTGGTGGCTCTTCACCCCGCAGCGCTTCTTCTGGCCGCTGTATTCGCTGGTCGCGTGGGGTGTCGGGCTGGCGTTCCACTTCCGGGCGGTCTCCTCGCCCTCCCGGCGGGACTGAGCGGTGTCGTTCCTTCTGGAGTTCGTACGCGATCCCATGACGGTCGGCGCGGTCGCACCCAGCGGCCCGGCCTTGGCCAGGGTGGCGACCGCGGCCGTCCCCAGCACCGGCTCGCCGATCGTCGTGGAGCTCGGACCGGGTACCGGCTCGTTCACCGAGCCCATCCAGCGGCGGCTGGCCGGACGCGGCCGGCACATAGCCGTCGAGGTCAATGCGGGGTTCGCGCGGAAGCTGGCCGCCCTCCACCCGGAGGTCGACGTCGTTCACGCGGACGCGGCCGATCTCGCCACGCTCCTGGCGCAGCGTGGCCTGCGCCAGGCAGACGTCGTGGTCAGCGGCCTTCCATGGGCGGCCTTCACCGAGAACCAGCAGCACGACGTGCTGTCCTCGGTCGTGGCGACCCTGTCACCGCACGGCGTGTTCACCACCTTCGCCTACGTACACGCCCGATGGGCCCCACCGGCCCGGCGCCTGCTGCGCTCCATGCGGTCACGGTTCGACGAGGTGGTCATCAGCCGGACAGTGTGGGCGAATCTCCCACCCGCTCTCGTCTACTACTGCCGCCGCCCGACGAAGACCGACGTGGACGTCACCACGCGCTGACGATCGACACCTGGGCACCCCGTCCATCCACCATCACGTCATGAAAGGCAAGCAAATGGCATACAGGAAACCGACGATCGTCCTCGTTCACGGAGCCTTCGCGGACGGCAGCGGATTCACCGCGATCGTCCAGCGACTCGTCGCCGACGGCTATCCGGTCGTCGTCGCGCCGAACCCGCTCCGGGGGCTCTCCTCCGACGCCGGACAACTCAAGGCGTTGTTGAACAACATCGAGGGGCCGATCGTGCTGGTCGGCCACTCCTACGGCGGCGCCGTCATCTCCAGCGCCGCCACCGGGAACCCCGAGGTGAAAGCACTGGTCTACCTGGCGGCATTCGTACCGGAGACCGGCGAGAGCGTCCAGGAGCTGGTCGAGAAGTTCCCGGGCAGCACCGTGGGCGAGTCGCTCAAACCCGTGCCGCTGCCCGGCGGGCAGGTCGATCTCTACATCGACCCGCGCGTGTTCCATCCCCATTTCGCAGGGGATCTGCCCGCCGAGGAGGCCGCGCTCTTCGCGATCACACAGCGCCCGGCCACCGGCGCCGCCCTCGGCGAGCCCGCCGCCGGCCCGCAGGCCTGGCACACGATCCCGAACTACAACCTGATCAGCGGCGCCGACCGGATCATCCCCCCGGCGGCACAGGAGTTCATGGCCCAGCGCTCCGGCGCGAAGATCCAGGTGGTCGAGGGCGCCTCGCACCTGGTGTTCGTCTCACATCCGGCCCCGACCGCGGCCCTCATCGAAAAGGCGGCGCGTGAAACCGCGTAGGAAGCGACGGCGCGGCCGTGCTGCTCAGCCTGGAACAGGCTTGTCCCCTGAAGGTGACCTGAACACCCGAGGATGATCACCATGGGTTCCTCTCTGATCTTGGGCAGTCTGCCCTACGCCATCGGCATCGTCATGCTCGGCCTGGGGCTCAGCCTGACGCTGGACGACTTCCGGCGGCTGGGCCGGTATCCCAAGGCGGCCCTGGTGGCGCTGCTGTGCCAGCTCGTGCTGCTGCCGGGCATCTGCTTCGGCGTGGTGCTCGCCTTCCGGCTTCCGCCGGAGCCGGCGGTCGGGCTGCTGCTGGTCGCGGCGTCACCCGGTGGGCCCACGGCCAACCTGTACAGCCACCTGTTCGGCGGGAACGTCGCGCTCAATGTCACGCTCACCGCGACCAACTCGGTGCTGGCCGTGCTCACCCTGCCGATCGTGGTGAACCTCTCGGCCGGGTACTTCCTGCCCGGTGGGGCCGCCCTCGGGCTGCAGTTCGGCAAGATGGTGCAGGTCTTCACGATGGTGGTCGTGCCCGTCGCCATCGGGATGCTCGTACGCGCGTGGTCGCCCGAGGTGGCGCGGCGGCTCAACCTCCCCGTCCGGGTGCTGTCGGTCGTGGTCCTGGCCGGAGCCATCTTCGCCGTGCTGTACGCGGAGCGGAACAACCTCGTCGGCTATTTCGTCTTGGTCGGGCTCGCCGTGCTGGCCTTCAACCTCGTGAGCCTGCTGATCGGGTACGGCGTGCCACGCCTGGCCGGGGTCGATCACCGCGCGGCGGTCGCGGCCGGGTTCGAGATCGGCATCCACAACACCGGTCTCGCCATCACGGTCGCACTCAGCCCAGCGCTGCTGAACAGCGCCCAGATGGCCATCCCCGGCGCGGTGTACGGCATTGTCATGTTCTTCACCGCGGCCGGGTTCGGCTATCTGATCACCCGCCGGGCTCGATCGGACCAGTCCACGGTGACCGGGCATCGTGACGCCCCCAGGAGTCGAGCAGCGTGATCAGAGTCCGGCCAGGAACGTCTCGGCGCGGCGGGCGAACAGGTGAGACCCGCGTTCCTCGGACTGGTCGCGGGCTCGCTCGGCAGCGGCTCGTACGACGTCGGCGGGTTCGCCGCGGGCCTGGAGCAGGCGCGCCCGCAGCAGCAGGACGAGCCCTTCGGCGTAGCGTTGGCCATGGGCCTCCACGGCCTGGTCCGCCCGGTCGAGGGCGATGCCCGCCTCGTCCGGCCTCCCGGCGGCCAGCCACATCTCGGCGATCAGTCCGTAGTGGTACGCCACGCCCCACCGCGGCGGGTCGACCAGCGTCCCAGCCATGAGCTGTTCGGCCTCCGCCGCGACACCGGCCGGGTCCTCGCCGACAAGGGCACGGGCCCAGTACCAGTTCAGCCGGGTGTAGTGCTCCTGCTGAACGGCGGCGCGGCCGGTGCCCGCGACCGTCCACCGCTCGATCGTGCGCATCACCCAGCCCGCGTCTCCGGCCATCGAGGCGATGATGGTGGTGTAGTAGGCCCAGGTCGCGACCGCGTACGAGTCGTCGGGGCCGTTCCACTTGTCGATCACGGCCTTCGCCGTCTCGGCATCACCGTGCAGTGCCGTCACGACGGCCAGCCAGCCGGGCCACTCACCCGACACGTCACGCCGGATCGGCGTCTCACTGTGCGGGGAGACGACCCCGTCGAGAAGAGCCGGGTCGTTCCCACTGAAGCACCGGTACGCCTCGCCGATGTTGCCGATGTCCCACTGGTGCAGGCCCCATGCCTGCCGGCCGTACACCTGGACGATCGGATCGAAGGACGCCTCCCCCTGCTCGTACAGGCGGCGGACCAGACGCAGGCGGTCCCACTCCAGGAAGGTGTAGGCCCCGAACAGGCGGGCGAAGAGGAGCCCGGCGGCCTCCACCTCCCGGCCGAGCCGGCGGGCCAGGAGCTCCGCACGCTCCAGCAGATCGAACGTCGTACCGCCGAACCCGGCCTGCCGACGCGGGGCGATGGCGAGTAACGAGAGGGCGGACAGTTCGAGTTCCGGGAGCCCGGCGGTCCGCGCGATCTGGGCGGCCGACTCCAGGTGCCGATCGGCGGCGGCGAAGGCGAGCTTGGTCGCCGCGCGACGACCGGCACGCTTCAGCGCCTCCACGGTACGGACCGGATCGGCGAGGGGACCGGCGGCAGACAGGTGGAAGGCGAGGCGTTCGGTGATGGACTCGTCGTCCGCCTGGCTTTCTTCGAGCGCGTCCGCGATCCGCAGGTGCAGCCGGATGGCCTCCAGCCGCGCTGTGGTCTCCATGACCGACTCGCGAACCAGGTCGTGCGTGAACCGCCACGAGAACGGGTTGTCCGGCCCCGTTTCGAGCAGGCCGAGCGCGCGCAGCGGTTCGAGGCGTTCGAGGCAGTCCGCGACGTCGACACCGGCGGCGCGGGCGAGCAGCCGGAGGTCGATCTCGCGCCCGATCAGCGCGGCGAGCCGCAGCAGGTCGCGGGCGCTGTCGTCGAGGCCCGCCATCCGATCGCGGACGACGTCCCGCACGGTGGACGGCACCCCGGCGCGGGCCGACGCGGCGTCGTCGCTGAGCACGCCCCGGTCGCTGAGGAGCCGCGACAGTTCGCAGACGAAGAAAGGGTTGCCGGCGGTGCGAACGTGGATGTTGCGGGCGGTGTCCGCACCGGGTTCGTGACCGGTCTCGCGGCGGATGAGCTCGGCCACGTCGGTCAGGCTGAGCGGGCCGAGTTGGATCCTGCGGTGGTTGGGCAGCCGGCTGGCGGCGGCCAGGACCCGCGAAAGGTCGGGGCCGGGGGTGGGCGCGCGGTCGCGCAGGGCGCCGATGATCGCCGTACCGGTGGGCAGCCGTGCCGTCAGGTGGCCGAGCAACTGGAGCGAGGTGGCATCGATCCATTGAAGGTCGTCGATGACGAGCAGCATCGGCCGTTCCGCCGACGCCTGGCCGATGAAGGTGACGACCTGCTCGAACAGGCGGAACTGGGAGCGGCCGCCGGAGACCGGCGGCCCGGTGTCGTCGTCGCGAGGTTCGAGGAGGCGGCCGAGTTCGCTGGTCAGCCACTTCTCCCGCGCCGACGCGGGCAGGCTGTCGAGGACGACGGTGAGCGCCTGCTCCCACGGCCACATCGACGGTGTTCCGTCGCCTTCCAGACAGGAAGCCCAGACGACGAGCGCGCCACGCCGGTCCGCGGCGGCGGCGGCCGCCTCCAGCAGGCACGTCTTGCCCGAGCCCGGCTCGCCTTCGACGATGCCGAGCCCGGTGCGGCCGGTGAGCGCCGCGTCGACGGCCTGCCGCAGCACGCCGAGCTCCTCGCCCCGGCCGACCAGGCCGGTCTCCTGCCTCGCCGACGCGTGGTCGCCCGCACGTCGCGTGACCGTCACCACCGGCGCCGGCGGGGTCTGCGTCAGCACCCGCAAGTGCGCGTCGCGCAGCACCGGGCCGGGGTCGATGCCGAGCTCCTCGGCGAGGAGGTCACGGATCGCGTGGAACACCGACAGCGCCTCCGCCTGCCGGCCGGCGGCGCCGAGTGCGGCGATGAGGCCGGCGTGCACGGGTTCGTGGAACGGTGCCATCGACGCGGCCAGTCGCAACGGCGGGATCACCTGCTCCGGGCGGCGTAACGACACGGCCAGGCCGGACGCCTCGACGCAGGCGGCATGGAACTCGTCGTCGAGGGCGCTCAGGATCGACATCGCGGCCGATCCGAGGGACAGTCCGTCCCCCGCGGGGCCCTTCCAGAGGCCGAGCGCCTCGACGTAATGGTCGAGCGCCGCTTCGCGGGCCTGCTGGGCGAGGGCGGCCTGGGCGGCTTCGAGGAGTTCCCGGAAGGTGACGAGGTCCAGCGTGCCGGAGCCGGCGCTGAACACGTACGCGTTGCCCCGCAGACGCAGGTGAGTACCGGCCGCCCGGGCGGGGACCGCGGGTTCGAGCACCCGCCGCAATGCCCCGACGTACTTCTGGATGACGTTGAGCGCGCTGGCGGGGGCGTTGTCGGCCCAGATCAGGTCGATCAGTTCCCTCGTACTGACCGGATGGCCGACCCGCGCCATGAGCAGGGCCAGCAGCTGCGCCTGCTGTCGAGGGCCGGCGTCCAGTTCGACGCGACCGCGCCACAGCCGCAACGGACCCAGGACCTGCAGGCGCAGAGGATCGGCGCCGGCCGGCGGATCTTCACCGCCGAGCCGAACGGGATGAGCTGACCCAGTCACATCTGTCGGCTCCCGGCTGGACATTACAGATTGTCCGCTTGCGACCCGTTTTGGATCACGGCAGGAAGCGATTCTACTGGTCCAGAAATGGTGGTGGAAGATCGGCCCCGCGCGGTTTTCCGGCCGGGCGTCCGCCGGTCAGGACTCGTAGAGGTCCGTCTCGCTGAGGACCGCGCTGCCGTCGTCCGAACGTCCCAGCCTGGCCGCGGAACCGAACATGGGACCGCGAGCGCGCCGGATCCCGGCGAACCGTCCGAAGCCGAGCGGCTTGGGCACGTCGTCGTAGACGGCCTCCATGCCGCCCTTGATCGAGTACGTCTCGTGCCAGAAGCCGGTGCCGCCGGAGTCCCGCAGGAAGTCGAGCCACCATTGCCGATGCGGCTCCGACCGGGCGAACGCGAGCAGCGAGGGCAGGTCCCGCCAGTACTGGCGCATTCCCATGTTCATCGGGAAGAACGAGTAGTAGACGGGTTCGTGCAGCAGCAGTCCGTCCGGTTCGCCGGCGACCGACTCACTGATCTTCCGGCCGAAGCTGAAGAAGGTCCGGATTCCGTACAGCCGGTTCACCCGCATTCCGAGATACAGGACGAGGAGGTCGGGATAGGCGGAGAGATCGACGGTCTGCCGGTTGACTCGGGTTGGCATCTAAGGTTCCTCCGGGCTCGGATCACGCGTGGTAGAGGAAGGTCGTGCGATGCCCCAGAAGACCATCGATCACATGGGCCGGAACCGCCACTCCACGTCCTGAGCCGGATTGGCCGGGGCGTGAAAGGCCAGGTGAATCCGGAGGCCCGATTCTTCGGGCGCTTTCGCTTTTCACTGCTCTCATGCCCGGCAGGCTACGCGGGCCTACTGGACAACGACTTATTCCGGCGTTCAGTGCGCGTGAACACCCGGTTCTACATTGACCTGCGAACAATGCGCGCAGAACGCGCCGGATGGTCGTGTGAGCCCTAACGGGCGATCATCTGCACCTCGGGATACCGTGAGGAATGCCTGTCGAGCAGGTCGCCCTTGCGCCGTAGATGCAGATCGAAGAAGGCCGCGGTGTAGGCGCGGGTGACTGCCACGGAACGCGCCGCCGACAGTGTCCCGTTCACCGCCTGCAACTGCTCCTTCGACAGACCGAGCACCGGCGCCGCCTGCTCGTACACCAGCGGCAGGTCGGTATAGGAATTGTGCTTGGCGCCCTTGGTCTTCACGTGCAGCCGCCAGCCCTTGAGCCGGGACCAGAAGGCCTTCTGCCCGCGGATGGGCTTGTCGAAGATCTCGGCCTCCATGAGCATGTACGGCTTGGCCAATCCCTTGGCGGCCACCTTGCCGAGGGCGGGTCCGTCCAGGTTCAGAACCGCCTTGACCCGCCGATCCTCCAGCATCGTCGCGGCGGCCGTCGCACCTCCCGCGGAATGGCCGAACATGCCGACCCTGTCCAGGTCGAACGCGCCGCGCAGCCCCTTCGGCAGCTTCCGGCCTTCAGCGTCGGGGTTCTGCCCCTTGTTCAGCTTTTTGAGCTGGTTCAGTACGAAGCGCGTGTCGGCCACCCGTACCTTGATCTCTTCGGCCTTCTCGCCCAGCCGGCTCACCGGGACCGGCTTCAGGACGCGGCCGGTGACCGTGCCGTCAGGGAACTCCACCTCGCCGGCATCGCCTGGATGATCGATCGTGACCACCATGTAGCCCCGGCTGGCCAGTTCTTCGACCGTGGCGGTGTTCATGGAACGGTCGGCGCCGTTGCCGGGTGAGAACAGTACGACGGGCAGCTCTCGACCCGCCACGGGGGCCCCTTCTCGGCCATGGGTCATGGGCAGGCTGACAGCCGCGGGCGAGAGGCCGTTGTTGCGATAGAAGGCCTCGGCGGCGCGCGGCGGCAGCCAAGGCGCGGCGGGGTGGCCGTCCGGACGACGGGTGGGGTACCACAGGCTGACCATCAGCTCACGCCGGTCGTGTGCCTTGATCCATGGGTCGCCCCTGGAGCTGTCACGCAGGTGCAGCGCGACCGTGCCGATCTCGCGTGAACCTGTCGGCTGGGGCAGGGCCACAGTGACGGGCTTCGACTTGGCCTGTACGGCGGGCCCGGTGAGCAGAAGTCCGACCGCCACCGCAGCGGCCACGCCCCGTCTGAGCAATGCGTGATTCATGATCACCACGCTAGGGGCGCTCGTTGTCCAGGAACTCCCCACCGGAGATGAGTTCGACCTTCCTACGAACGACGGAAGCACCCGTCCACCCGGAGGGGAGGTCAAGGCCCGCCGGAGGTTGACACTGACGGCACTCCCCGCTAGATCGACGTCGCGCGCCACCCACCGGCGGCGCTCGTGCGGATGCCGGCGCCGCTCGACGACACACGGACGGCCGAGCAGATCGTACGGCTGTGCGGCCGCCTCCCGCCGGCCCTGTGCGTGGCCGCCGCCACGCGGCAGGCGATGGTTGCAATCAGTCGCCCGGCTGGCCTCCAGGTCCTTCGAGCCCTGGGTGGTGTTGCCCGGCGGCGGGAGCCCACTCGCCCCACCGGTGGTTCTCACGTTCGAAGGCCGGGCCGGGGGTCGTCCTGAGCGCGTGAGAGCAGGTTCCCCGAGGTGCGCCGAGCCGTGAAGACCTGGCGCCAGCGTTCGGCCGCCTCGTTCATGTCGGCGCCGACGCATTCGAAGTAGCGGCCCACCTCGTCCAGGCGGCGCCCGGCCGGAGTGCCGCCGAACAGCGCGGCCCCGCGCCGAGCCGAGCCTGCCCAGACCTCGCAGACCTGCGTCACTCCGACGCACGCCTCGAACCAGACGTCGTCGTCGGTGCTGTAGAGCTCGCGCCGCCCCGACTTCTCGCGCCTGAGCAGCCGGATGCCTTCCAGATAGGTGACCGCCTTGGACACCGACGCCGGGCTGACCTGGAGGCGGTGGACCAGCTCGGCGGCGGTCAGCGCGCCGTGCTCGCTGCTGAGCAGGCCGGCCAGCACCCTGGCGGGCATCCGTGGCAGGCCGGTGCGTACCATCATCGCGGCGAACTCCTCCTCGAAGGCGCGGACGGCGGCGGGTTCGGGCTCGGTCTTCCTGACCCGGCGGGCGCGTTCGCCGGTCGCCTTCTGCGCGGGGTCCGCGCGATAGCCGTCGGGACCGCCGTTGCGGCCGACCTCGCGGCTGATCGTCGAGGTCGGCCGCGCCAGCCGCCTGGCGATCTCCGCGTAACCGAGCCCCTCGGCCAGCCCGTCGGCGATCCGCCGCCGCTCCTCATGAGTCAGCCGGGCCCCTGGCATGCGCGCTCCTCTCGCTCCTCATTGCAACATCGGTCGTCTTCCACGTACCCGTGACAGCCTACAGCCATTGCAACGAATTAGCTGTATCACCAGCACAAATAGGCATCGCAGCACCACCTCCGCTTGACCTAGGATGAAACACAACATGTGTTTCACACGGCCGAAACCATCGGCCGACGCGCGGACGACGAAGGGTCACACCATGGCAACCGTTCTCCCGGCCTTGACACCAGTGGAAGAGACCCTCTATGTGACACTGGCCGGCAGGGCGCTCGACAGCCGCTCCCGCTTCTCCGTCCTCGGCGACACCCTGTCCGACGAGGTCGCCATGAAGATCGGCTACAACCCGGACGACATCGTCGTGCCGCGCGCCAAGGCGGTGGACGTGGCGATGCGGTCCAAGATGCTGGACGACGTGGTGCGCGGGTTCATCTCCCGGCATCCGGACGCGGTGGTGCTGGACCTGGGCGTCGGGCTGGACACGAGGGTCGTCCGCGTCGCCCCTCCGGAGACCGTGGACTGGTACGACGTCGACCTGCCCGGGGTCGTGAAGGTGCGCGAACAGGTCCTGCCGCACCGCGCGAACGTGCACGCCGTCGCCACCGACGTGACGGATCCGCGATGGCTCGACGCGCTCCCCGGCGACCGGGCCGCCGTCGTCGTCTGCGACGGACTGCTCCCCTTCCTCACCGAGGCCGAGTTCACGGCCCTGCTCAACCGGTTGACCGGCCACTTCCCCCACGGGGAGGTGGCGTTCAACAACTACCCGCGCTACGCCGTACGGATCCTCAAGCGGATGCGCAGCACCCGGGCCCTCGGCGCCCTGGTACGCCACGGCGGCTTCGATGACCCGCACGAGCCCGAGCGCTGGGACCCCGATCTGGAACTGGTCGAAGAGATGCTGGCCGCCCGGCTCCCCGCACCGCCGGGGATGCCGGCGGTCTACCGCCTGGCCAACCGGCTCATCGGTCTCAGCCCGAAGCTGGCCAGGAAGTTCACCGCGATCGACCGTTACCGGTTCTGACAACTCCTGACGGAGATCAGCCGGCGCCGGCAGATGGGGCCGCGGGCGGGCGCGCCGGGTGTCGCACGTGCCGCTGGTCCGTCATGCCGTGATTGCAACGCATCAAAATTGCTACGCTCGTTCTGAATACGATAGTTTTGAACGCGAAAGAGAGGTGGCGTTCATGACGAGCGAAGCTGACGCGGCCGATTCCCCACGTCATGTCGACGTACTGATCATCGGCGCCGGCCTGTCCGGCATCGGCGCCGCGTGGCATCTCCAGCGGCAACCCGGAAGGACCTACGCGGTGCTGGAGGCCAGAGACCGTCCCGGCGGCACCTGGGACCTGTTCCGCTATCCAGGCGTCCGCTCGGACTCCGACATCTTCACCCTCAGTTACGCCTTCCAGCCCTGGCGCGGCCGGAAATCCCTGGCCGACGGCGACGACATCCGCCGCTACATCGAGGACACCGCCCGGGACCACGGCATCGACCGGCACATCCATCACCAGGCCAAGGTCCTGGCCGCCGACTGGTCCTGGGAGCGGTGCCGGTGGACGGTGGACACCACCCGCGGGACGTGGACGTGCTCGTTCCTGTACGTCTGCGCCGGCTACTACGACTACGACCACGGCCACCAGCCGGAGTTCGAGGGTGTCGAGGACTTCGGCGGCCGGTTCGTGCACCCGCAGTTCTGGCCGGACGACCTCGACGTGGCCGGCAGGAAGACCGTGGTGATCGGCAGCGGAGCCACCGCGGTCACCCTGGTGCCCGCACTGGCCAAGCGGGCGGGGCGGGCGGGGCACGTCACCATGCTGCAGCGCTCCCCGACCTACCTGAGCTCCCTGCCCGACGTGGACCCGGCGGCCGACACGCTGCGCCGCCTGCTTCCCGCACGTACGGTCCACCGGCTCGTCCGCGCCAAGAACGTCCTGAGCAGCCAGCTCACCTACTGGCTGAGCAGGCGCTTCCCGGAGCAGACCAAACGGCACCTGCGCAAGGGCATCCTGCGGTACCTGCCCGACCCCGCTTTCCTCGACCGGCACTTCACCCCCCGGTACCAGCCGTGGGACCAGCGGCTGTGCGTCGTCCCCAACGGCGACCTCTTCCGCGAGGTGGCCGCCGGGCGCGTCTCGGTGGTCACCGACCGGATCACCCGTCTCATCGAGGACGGGATCGAGCTGGAGTCCGGGCGGAGGCTGGCGGCGGAGGTGATCGTCTCCGCGACGGGCCTGTCGCTGATCCCCCTCGGCGGGATCGCCGTGTCGGTGCACGGTCGCCCGGTCGACCTGGCCGGGACCACCGCCTACCGCGGACTGATGCTGAGCGGCGTGCCCAACCTGGCCTTCTGCGTCGGGTACACCAACGCGTCCTGGACGCTGCGGGCGGAGCTGTCCTCCCGCTACGTCGTCCGGCTGCTGGACCACATGAGGCGGCACGGCCTGACCACCGCGATGCCCGTGCTTCCGCGCGGCCTGGCCCGCCGTCCGCTGCTCGACCTGACCTCCGCCTATGTCCAGCGCGCGGCACACCTGTTCCCGCAGCAGGGTGACCGCGCGCCGTGGACGGTCGGCCAGAACTACCTGACCGACCGGCTGAGGTCGGCGTTCCTCGACGTCCGAAAGGGGATGGTCTTCGATGGGTGAGCAGTACCGGGTGGTCGCTCTGGGTGGCGCCGGAGCGATGGGCAGGCCCGTCGTCGAGGCGCTGGCCGGGCGGGCGGACATCGCCGAGCTGGTGATCGCCGACCGCGACACCGCCGCCGCCGCGCGGCTGGCCGTCAAGTACGCGAACGCCTCGGCCGCGACAGTGGACGCCTCCGATCCGGTACGGCTGCGCGAGCTCTTCCGCGACGCCGACCTGGTCGTCAACACCACCGGCCCGTTCTTCCGGCTCGGCGTGCCGATCCTGCGGGCGGCGATCGAGAGCCGCACCCATTACGCCGACATCTGCGACGATTGGGAGCCGACGCTGGACATGCTCGCCATGGACGCCCAGGCGCGGGACGCGGGCGTGATCGCCGTGATCGGAGCCGGCGCGAGCCCGGGCACCAGCAACATGCTGGCCGCGCTGGCGACCCGTGAGCTGGACACCGTCGAGGACGTCCACACCGCCTGGCCGGTGGACGTCCCGTTCGTCGGCGACGATCCCGCTGACGGCGCGGCGGGCGGGGAGTCGGCCGCCGTCGTCCACTGGATGCAGCAGTTGTCCGGCACGATCCGCATTTGGGCCGGCGGCGCGCCCGCCGAACGGCCGCCGCTCGAACCGGTCAGGCTCGACTACCCGGGGCTGGGCGCCGGCACCGCCTACACCGTCGGCCATCCCGAACCGCTGACCCTCCCGATGACCTGCTCGATCATCCGTGACTCCGCCTGCGTCATGGTGGTCAAGCCGGAGACGGCCGCGTACCTGATGACCTTGCGCGAGGAGATCGACCGGGGAAGCCTGTCCCTGGAACAGGCCGCGGCCGCGATCGAGAGCCCGACCGCCGGCCGCTTCGCCCGCTCCGCCCTGCGCCGGCTCTCGCTGCGCGGCCCCGGCGCGCTGCCGCCCTTCTTCGCGCTGGCCACCGGCGTCCGGGACGGGCGGCCGTGCCGGATCGGGGCGCGGCTGATCGGCTCACCGCGCGGGATGGCCAGGGCGACCGGGATCCCGTTGTCGCTGGCGGCCGCGCAGATCCTCGACGGCTCGGTGCGCGCTCCCGGCGTCCACCCCCCGGACGCCGTGCTCGACCCGGAGAGGTACTTCGAGGAACTGTCCGCCCACTGCGACCCGCCGCGCACCGGCCGCGACGAGGTGGTCAGAGTGGACCGGACCCCATGAGCGCGGCCGATCGCACGGTCCCCGTGGTTCGCGGCGACGTCGGCCCCGGGTGGGAGCCGGTCCGGCGGGCGTTCGCCGCGATCATGAGCAGGCCGGGCGAGCACGGCGCGGGGCTGCACGTCATCCACCGCGGCAAGGCCGTCGTCGATCTGTATGCCGGGAACGACGCGTCCGGCCCTTACGGTCCGGAGACCCGGCAGGTGGTCTTCTCCGCCTCCAAGGGCATCGCGGCCGCCTGCCTGGCGGTGCTCGCCGACCGCGGTGACCTCGACTTCGACGCGCCCGTGGCCAGGTACTGGCCCGAGTTCGCCCGTCACGGCAAGTCCGGGATCACGGTCGCCCACATGCTGAGCCATCAGGCCGGGCTCATCGCTCCCGCGCGCGCCGTCACCCTCGCGGAGGTGCTGGACGGGCGTCCGCTGGCCGACGTCCTCGCCGGCGAGCCGCCGCGCTGGCCACCGGGCCGGCCCGGTTACCACGCGGTCACGTGGGGAACGCTCGCCGACGAACTCGTCCGCCGCGTCACCGGCGGACGGCTCGGCGAGGTGCTCGACGAGCTGGTGTGCCGGCCACGCGGCCTGGCGATCGGCATCGGCGGCGCGCACGCGGGCCCGCCGCCCGCGCCCGTGCACGCCGCCACGCGCGTCCCGTTCCTGGTCCGGATGACCACCGCCGTCGTCGCCCGCCCCGGGACGCCGTTGTGGGCGGCGATGACCGTGGGCGGAGCGCTCACCGAGCCGCCCGACCGGTGGGTGGCCCGTCCGGAGACCCTCGCCGCCCACCTGCCTGCCGCCAACGCCGTCGCCACGGCCCGCTCCCTGGCCCGCCTCTACGCCCTGCTCCTGCCTCGCGTCGAATCGCCCGATGCCAAATCCTCGCCCGGCGCCGGATCCCCGTCCGGCTCCGAGCCTCCGCTCGTCGGCGAGCGGACCTGGCGCGCGGCCGTCCGGCCGCGCGCCGCCGGACGGGACCGGGTGCTCGGCGTCCCCTCGGCCTTCGGGTGCGGGTTCGCGCTGCCCAGCCGCGCGTGGTGTCTCGGGTCCCCCACGGCCTTCGGCCATCCGGGCATCGGCGGCGCCCTGGGTCTGGGCGATCCGCGCCGGGGTCTGGCTCTGGCCTTCCTGCCGCGTACGATGCCCGCCGACGCCCTGGCCGACGCCCGTCACCGCACCCTGCTCGACGCGGTGACCCAGGTCATCGGCCGCTAACGATCGGATTGGATACGATAGTCCGCATGGATGTCCATGTCCCCACCCGAATGCTCGTCGAGGCGCTCGTCCGCACCGATCTCACGGTCGACGCCGGCGAGCTCTACGCGACCGCCGGACTTCTGGACATGAACGATCAGCAGGTGCGCCTGTGCATCAAACGGCTGGTCGCCGAGGGACGGTTCGTCCAGGAAGGGCGTGGGCGCAAGGCGATCCTGCGCGCCACCGGCGACACCGGACGTGCGATGGGGCTCGACGTCGAGTTCGTCACCCACGCCTTCCGCCAGGACGCCGGGCTCGCCCCCTGGGACGGCACGTGGCATCTCGTCGCCTTCACCGTCCCGGAGAGCGCCCGGCCCGCGCGCGACGCGCTGCGCGCCGCGCTCACCCTCCTGGGCGGCGCCGCCGTCCACGGGGGCCTCTACGTCAGCGCCAATCCGTGGGAGCCCTACGTCGAGGAGCACGCCCGCCGCCTGGACGTCCTGGGCCACGTCACCTTCCTGACCACCCGGGACCTCCGCCGCGGCGAGGAGAACGATCCCGTCGCGCTCGCCCGGACCATGTGGCCGCTGGACGAGATCGCCGGACGTTACGACCGGCTCGCCGCAGTGGCGGAGCCCCGGCTCCGGCTCCTCCAGGATCACACCGAGCCCCCCGAACCGTCCGCGGCGCGGCGGCTGACCATCGCGGTGGAACTGGCCGCGGAGTTCACCCGCGCGATGGAGGCCGACCCGCTGCTCCCTCCCGAACTGCTCCCTCGGCCCTGGCCCGGCGCCCGGGCCCGTACGCTGACCGCGCGCTGCTGGTCGCTGCTGGAGGAACAGGCCGGCAAGGACGACGGCGCCGTCCGCCTGTTCGGTCTCTACGGCGGCCTGAGCCGCGCGGCGGCGGGCGTCTGACGGGCCGTCACACCACCTCCACCACGACCTTCACCGAGCCGGTCCGTCCGACCAGGTCGGCGAAGAACCGGCCGGGATCGATCCCCGCTTCCGGCGGATGGACGCCGGGTCGCCTCCCGGCCTCGTCGATCAGCTGCGCGAGGCCCAGCGCGGCCGGCACCCCCGTGGCCTCGGCCACGCCCCGGAGCAGCGGCGACGCATCCGTCAAATGGGCCAGAACGGTCGCCGGCCGCCCGTCCGCCACACCCCTGGCGGCGGCGAAGAACGCGGGCAGCGAGCCGGGCCCCCTGAAGCCGAAGGCCCGTACGGCGGCGCGCAGGGCCCGCCACATGGTGGGCTCGGTCACCTCGGCGGCGGCCGTCCCGATCGTGAGCCTCCCCCGGTCGATGTCGCGGCGCAGCACGTCCAGATAGGCCGCGGTCCCGGGGGTGACGACCATGAGACCGGCCGACTCCCCCGCCACCCGGTAGCCGCGCGCCAGCGTCACGGCCCCGGGATGACCCACGGTGTACGCGGTGCCCACGCGGCCGCCCGGAAGTTCGAGCACGACCGGCCGCAGGGGTGGCCGCCGTACCAGCCGGCCGCCGCCGACCTCGGCGATCGTGCCGCTGATGTGCCGCATCCAGTGCACCAGCGCGGCGATCGGGCGGCCGTCGGGCCCGCTCAGGCCGGTCCGGCCGGCGCCGGAGCCCGGCACGTCGACGGGCCAGGCGGTGTAGAGGTCGATCACGATGTCCAGGCATGCCGCCGCTCTGACCGCGAGCAGGTTGCCGACCCCCGGACCGGCGCCCATGCCGATCACCGCGCACACGCCCGCCGCGCGGGCCTCGGCGTCGAGGCCGAGCATCTCCAGAGTGGGCTCCCAGTCGTCGCAGACGTCCAGGTAGTGGGTACGGGCGGCGATCGCGGCCCGCAGCACCAGCGGCCCGAACCGGTGGCACGGCCCGACCGTGTTGAGCACGACGTCGGCCTCGGCCAGCGCGGCGGACAGGGAATTCCCGTCGGCGACGTCGACGTCGCGGGCGCTGAGCCGTGCCGGGGCGCCTTTCAGCTCTTCGGCCAGCGCCCGGGCCGCGTCGAGGTCGCGGTCGGCGACGACGATCTCCCCGATCCCGCTCAGACCGGCCGCCACGCGCACCGCGACCCGCCCCGTCGCTCCGGCTCCGCCAAGGGCGAGCACTCTCATCGACTTCCCAAAGGATCGTGACCGAATCTATCGAATAATCTACGATAGTTAGCATGATGAACATAACAGCTTCACCGCTGTTCCGCGAGAGGCCGGCGAGCCGGGTGATCGCAGTCGAGGCGCTCAGCACGGTGCCGTTCATCTCGACCGCCCTGCTCTACAGATCACCGGCCGACCCTGACGCGCTCGAATGGGCGCAGCTGGCAGGGCTCGCGATGGCCGTCACGCTTTATGTCACCGCGCTGCGCGCCTGGCGCCTGGCGATCGTCACCGGCCTGCGCCCGGCGGCGGCGCCCGGCCATCGGCTCAAGGACGAGCGACGGCTGCGCCTGCTGGTGCTCGGCCTTCCGATCCTGGTCACGGCGCTCCTGCCGATCCCGGCCGCCTGGAGCTCCTTCTGGTTCTGGTTCACCCTGATCAGCGCCGCCGCAGGCGCCGTCTCGGCCGTCCGGCTGCTCGTCATGCTGCTCGGACGGCCAGAACCACGTTGATCACGACGACCTCGGCGCCACCGCGGCGGAGCTGAGGAGTCGATGCCAACCCTGCGCGCGCGGGCCCCGGCCGCCGCTGCGTCAACGACCGTTCGGGGCCGGGCCGCCCAGAAGCTGGGTCGCGCGTTCCGTGCGCAGGTGGAGTGCCGTACGGCCCCTGCGTTGCGTTGCCACCAGACCCGCCCCGCGCAGCGCGCCCAGGTGTTGTGAGACCGCGCTCGGGGTGATGCTCAGGCGAGCGGCCAGGGCCGCGGTCGTCAGGGGCTCGGCCAGGGCGGCGAGGATCTGCGTTCGCGCGCGGCCGAGCACAGGGGTCAGGCCCGTCAGCGTCGGTCGGGGTGGCTCCCAGAGCAGGCCGACGCCCATCGCCGGATAGCGGATCGACGCGGCAGTGACCGGGGCCTTGTCGACACCCACGTCCGGCCAGTTGAAGACGCTGGGCAGCAGGACCAGGCCGTGCCCGCCGGCGTCCACCGTGTACACGGAATGCGGGGTGCGCCGGCCGTGCACCACCAACTGGCCGCCGTCCCAGGCGATGTCCCGGTGCAACTCGGCGAACAGCGCCTGCACCCCGCCCTCCACCAGGGTCAGCGCGCGCCGGCCGAGGTCGGCCTCCAGCACGGCGCGCATCCGGCCCCAATGTGGAGCGATCAGCAGCTCGTGGCAGCGATGCAGAGCCTCGACCAGCCGTGGCAGCACCGTCGCGGGCTCGGGGGCATCCTCGGCCGGCATGCCCAGGACCGCGCCGTACTCATGCCGGAAGAAGTCCTCCTGCGTGGCCCGCACCAGGTCCAGTTCCGTCGCCATCGAAGGCAGGCGCTGCCTCGGCGCCGGGAACAGGAACGACGGCAGCGGTCCGGCGATCAGCGTTCGCAGCAGCGGCAGCTCGCGTTCGTGCGTCAGCAGCGGGCGCGCCTGGCGCACCCAGGGCCGGTGGACGGCATGACCGCCCGTACCGAACAGGATCCGCAGCGCCAGCACGGTCTCGCCCAGCGGTGAGACGGCGAATCGCACCTTCGCGACCGACGCCGCGGTGAACCTGATCTCGACCGCCATCCGCCCTCATCATGTAGCTGTGGCTAAACGATAGCCGAGGTGCATTGTCTCCCCGCAGGCTGGCGGGCATGGACTTCTTCGCCTCCTACGACGGCATCAAGCTCGCCTACCACGTGTGCGGCGACGGCACCCCGGTGGTCTGCCTGCCCGGCGGGCCGATGCAGGCTTCCGCCTGTCTCGGCGACCTTGGCGGCCTCTCGGCGCACCGGCAGCTGATCATGGCGGATCTGCGGGGCACCGGGCGGTCCGCCAGGCCGGCGGACACCGCCTCGTACCGCTGCGACCGCCTTGTCGATGACGTCGAGGCTCTGCGCGAGCACCTTGAGCTCGACCGGATGGACCTGCTCGCCCATTCCGGGGGCACGAATCTGGCCGTGCTCTACGCGACTCGCCATCCGGAACGGGTCGGGAAGCTCGCTCTGATCGCCCCGAGCGTCGCCGCCGTCGGCATCACGATCACCGAAGAGGCCCGGCGGAAGAGCGCTCGGCTGCGCGAGGGCGAGCCCTGGTTCCCGGCGGCGTTCGCGGCCCTGGAGCAGGTCATGGCCGGCCAGGCCACCGGTGACGCCTTCCAGGCCATCGCGCCGTTCTGGTACGGCCGCTGGGACGAGACGGCCCAGGCGCACAAGGCCGCCGAGGACGAGCAGAGGAACAGCGAGGCGGCAGCCGTCTTCGGCTCCGAAGGTGCTTTCGCCCCCGAAGCCACCCGTGCCGCGCTCACCAGCCTCACCTCGCCGGTGCTGCTGCTCGCGGGCGAGGTGGACCTGAACTCCCCTCCCGCCGCGGTGACCGAACTCGCCCAGCTGTTTCCGCAGGCCGAGCTCGTCGTTCAAGCCGGGGCCGGACACTTTCCGTGGCTCGACGACGCCGGCCGGTTCGTGGCCACCACCTCGACGTTCCTGTCCGCAGGTCATGGCACCGATGACCCTTCCGTTCCAGAGACCTTCGCCGCCGCCAGGGGAGAGGTGCGTCCGGCAGGGTAGTAGCAGCCGGAGGTCACTTCCATGGAACAGCACGTGAGGGGGGCGACATGAAGGCAGCAGCGGGTGATCGGCTGATCGTCGAGGGCACGCGCGACGGCGAGCATCGCCGCGTGGGGCTCATCGTGGAGGTGGGACACGCTGACGGCTCGCCGCCGTACCTGGTTCGGTGGCTGGACGACGAACACGAGACCCTCGTTTTTCCGGGGCCGGATGCGCGAGTCGTCCATACCGTCCGATGAACGAGCAACGCCCCTGACCGCGTGCCCGGTTGCCGGAGGAACAGGGACTCCGCAGCCTGTCATGGTGTGCCTCCAGGGCGGTCACGGAGCTCGACGAGCAGGTCACGGCCGGTCACGCGGACGGAGGTGCCGAAGCGGGCGCAGGCGGTGGTGAAGCGGTCGCGGATCCAGCGCCAGTCGTCGCCGGTGGCCATGCGGGTGTGGGTGTAGTCCAGCTTGAGGGGCAGGGCACGCAGCCGCACCGGGCCGTGCTCGTCCAGGGTGACCAGCCACAGGAGTCCGAGGTCGTTGCGTTCCAGCGGGTCGGTGGCGTAGTCGTCGACGAAGTCGCCGAGGTCGTACAGGATGTGCGGGGCGACGCCGTGGAAGACGTGTGCCGAGTGGCCCGCCACAAGCGTGGCCCCGGACTCCAGCAGCGTGTGCGCGGTCGTGCGGATGTACGGCAGCGGCTCGGCGACCATGTTCGGGCCCCAGTGCGGAGTGAGGAGAACCAGGTCGGAGCGGTCGCGCAGGCTTGTGATCGTCTCTTTGACCCATGAGGGCGTCCCGGCGGCCAGATCGGCGTAGGCGATGCCGGCCCGGGAGGCGCCGGCGGCGAAGTCGGCGGGGTGGTCGGCGAAGGCGACGATCGCGAGCCGCAGGCCGCCGGCCTCGATCTGGAGCGGCCTGCGGGCCTCGGCGAGATGCTCTCCCGCACCCACATGGCGGATCCCGGCTTGCGCGAGGTGCCGGCAGGTGTCGCGCAGCGCGTCGTGACCGTAGTCGAGGGCGTGGTTGTTGGCCAGCGTGACGCAGTCGACGCCGAGCTCGGCCAGCAGGGCGGCGGCCTGCGGCGGCGCCCGGAAGTGAAAGCGCTTGCCCGGCCATGGCGTCCCCCGATCGGAGAGACAACATTCGAGGTTGAGCAGGACGAGATCCGCCTCGGCGAGGCGATCGCGTACCTCCGAGGAGAAGAAGGCGTCCGGCTCGGCGGTGCGCTCCAGCTTGTCGGCCACGCCGCGCCCCAGCATCGTGTCGCCCGCGAGGGCCAGTGTCAGCGACATGATCAGATCACCCCCGTTCTGGGCCGTCCCTACCTTCTGTGTACTTCCCGCCGCGGCAGGAACCCATCATGGAGAGGCCGGCCCGCCGCTGAGAGGGGCAGCCCGACCGGACTTCCGCCACAGGCCCGCGCACACCGCCCGCCTGAAGTCCGCGTTCTGACGGACGTACGCGCCCGCTCGCTTCTTACGTTCTACGTCGTTGAAACTTCATGCATCCGATGCTCCCGTACACCTTGGTGCTCCAGGTTTAGGTCGTTCACATATGAAGCACGAGATCGGGGCAATCACACATGCCACATGTCAACTTCACCGTTCGCCGAGGATCGGCTTCCTTGCGCCACCTCGCAGCAGTCTCGGTTGGCGTCGGTCTGGGGCTCCTCCCGTTGGCACAAGGCGCCTCGGCCGCCCCGAACGGGACGCCGCCGGCCCTGAGGGCCTGTCGAAGTTCCCGCGCGCGGTCTACTTCTCGGGCCATTCGCATCTGAACCTGAACGACCCGCGTTCGATCCACCAGAAGAACTTCACCGCGGTCAACGACTCCAGTTCGTCGTACATCGAGATCGACCACGGGTACCAGATGCTCGACGCGGAAGGCCGACTGGCCGATCGCTTCGAGACTCCCACCGCCCAGGGCCTGGCCGTCGAGGTCTATCCGGGCCGTACGGTCATCAACCGGATCAACCTCAACGCCGACCTCCACGACATCTACACCGGCGGGAAGTGGTCGGCGAACTGGAAGCCGCCGTTCCAGAGTGACGGGACGCTGGCCGGCAAGCCCTGGGAGATCAAGACGGCCGGCAGCGATGCCCAGGTCGTGGAGAACTTCACCTACACCGACGCCAACCGCAACCGTACTGCTCCGCGCTGGGTGTCATCGCACCCGCTCTCGGCACAGACCGGCAAGGACGGCCGGCTGGCGCTGCGCATCGAACAGGCCAAGGACGACGAGCTGGTGTACCACTACAAGGTGCGCGTCACCCGGGCCGACAACGGCACCGAGGTGCTCAGCACCAAGGTCGCCAACCGCTTCGACGTGGTGCCCGCCGCCGACTCCGTGGACATTCCGGTCCCGGTCACGCGCGACGGCGCGAAGTACCGTGCGGAGGTCGTCGCGGTCGACGCTCAGGGCAACCAGTCCCCTGTCGCCGTGGACGTGCTGAAGTAGCAGTCGCCTTCGACATTCCGTTACCGATCAGAACGGTCGGTAACGGCACTCTCTTCAGTCCGGCCCTCGCGAGCCTACGACCAGCGGGTCCGCCGTGCCGGCGGCCTTCACCCACCCGCTCGTCCGACCAGTCTCGCCTGGAACGGGGCCTGCCGGACCTGTCGCCATCATCCGCATGCCGACCTGCGCATCACGCCCGGCGGCGACGCGAGGGCCATTCAGGAGTGCTCCTCGTCCTCGTCGTCCTCGTCCCAGTCGTCGTCCTCGTCGTCCTCGTCGTCCCACAGGTCGCTGGGCTCCAGCGGGGTGTCGGCGTCGATGAGGGATTCATCGACCTCGCGCCGCCAGGCATGGCTGGTCTCCGGATCGGCCCAGGCCAGTTCGATGATCCTGGGGATGGGGATGGTGGCCTGCCGGTGTCCGACCATCCAGGAGTTGCGGAAGAAGTCGAACCTGAGGTGACGGCAGCCGTCCGACTCGTTGTAGATGATCGGCGGTACGAGGAACTGCTCCACGCCGACCTTGGCCGCGACGGTCAGGTAGTCCTCGGGGATGGACTCGTCGTTCCAGCAGGCGGCGAAGTTGACCGGCGTGAGGGCCTTCCTGCCGAGCACGTGGATGAGGTTGTCGCGGATGACGAACCGGTCCGGGTCGAGGGCCACGTCCTCACCGAGCATGAGGATCGGCGCGGGCAGGATGTGCGCCTTGGCGAAGGACTGCGCGTCCGTGTAGAGGTCGATGACCTCATCGAAGCGCGTGGGATCGAAACCGCCCGCCGTGTGGAACGGGCAGCACATCGAACCGGCCCGCTCCGGCTCGGGGAAGAACGCGGACTTGTCCACCCGTGTCATGACCGACCGGCTGTGCTTGTCCCGCAGGAACGCCGGGATCCAACCGGCGTCGTCCGCCTCGATCACCTCTGTCCGGCACAGTGCGCGGAACCCGGTGCCGCCGAGCTTGCAGTTGAAGTAGTCGAGCAGGGTGATGGCCGCGCACTCCGCCGCGGACAGCGCGTCGGACTTGGGAAACCAGAAGTCGTAGCCGTTGGCCACGAAGTGCACCCCGCGGAACTCCTTGTGCACGAAGGTCTCGCGAGCGGGTCCCGAGCCCGAGCCGCCCCAGTGGGCGGCGGCCACCTGGTTGTAGTACGCGTCGGCGTGCCGGGCCAGTTCCGGTGCGAACACGCTCTCACCGGTCAGGTAGCAGGCCTTGCTGAACAGCGCGCCGATCTCCGGTTCCTCGCTGATCTCGCCGGCGGCGAAGATGAGCTCGGTCCGCAGGAACACTTTGCGGCCGTCGAGGTAGGGGGCGCCCTCGTGCTCGTACCGCTGATCGAAGATCACGCACGTGAAGGCGTCGATCTCGCCGAACGCGGCGCCGCCGGCCAGGTCCAGCGCCGGTGAACCGGTGCCGCCGGTCAGGTACAGCAGCATGGTGTACCTGGAGACGTGCCCCCGGGCCGCGTCGTAGTACGGCGTGTCCCTGTGCAGGTGGAAGTTGGCGTCACCGGGCTCGAACCCGTTGCACCGGAACACCGGGTTCACATGCGAGAACCCCTCCGCGACCGACGGCGGCAACGCGTCGGCCGCCGCCGCGGTCAGCGCCTCGGCCAGCAGCGCGGAGTGGAAGATGAACCGTTCGCCGCCCCGCGAGGCGGCGTTCAGCGGCGGCAGGTACAGGTTCAGGCCGTCCAGCCGCGTCAGCAGGTCCCGGGCCTGCTCCGACGGGCGCAGCGAGAAGGCGAGCACCCCTTCCGCGCGCTCCGCCCGCTCGACCAGCTCCATCTCCAGCGGCACGGCCTCGAAGAGGCGGTCCAGCGGGACGATGTTCTCGAACGTGCGGAAGGACAACTCGTGCGGATCGGCGAAGACCGCCGCCAGGTACGGCGCGTCCGCGCTGGGCCGGGCGAACAGCTCCCGCACCCGCTCGTCGAGGTGCTCGGCGTCGATGAACCGTACGGCCTTGAACCGCGCCGACGGATGCCAGCAGACGTCCAGCCCGTTCACCGTCGCGGCCGGGGCGGCGTCGGTCGCGTCCACCTCCGCCCGGTAGCGGGCGGCCTCCTCGGCCGAGGCGGGCCCGGCCGACAGGGCGAAGAACCGGTCCCGAAGTTCGACGCTCACACGCACCTCCACAAACTCCGCAGCTCAGACGGAAGATTCTCGGCCTGTGCCAGTTTCCGTACGCCGTCCTGGCCCACATCGGCGTCGTACAACCACAGCCGGGTGAGTGACGTCGCGAACGGGGCGGCGAGCAGGGCCTCCGCGCCCGCCTCGCCGAGGTCGTTGTAGCGCAGGTCCAGCTCGGCCAGCCCGGTGAACCGGTGCAGGTGCCGCACGCCCTCGGCGCTCACCTTGTTGCGCTGCAGGTGCAGGCGGCGCAGCCCGCCCAGGGACGGGGAGGCCGCGAGCGCCGCCAGGCCTGTGTCGGCGACGCGGCAGTACCGCAGGTCAAGCGCTCGCAACCGGTCCGAGGTGAACAGCGTGGCGAGGAGTTCGGCGCCGTTGAAGCCGATGCTCAGATAGGCGAGGTCCAGCTCCGTGAGCCGCCCGAGATCCAGTCCGGCCAGGGCCCGCACGTCCAGGCTGCCCGGCCGCGGCTCGCCGGGGTCCACGGCCAGGTAGTCCTCGTCGTCCCCCTCCCATTCCTCGTCCTCCGGGGCGGGGCCCGGCGTGATTCTCAGCGTGGTGACGAACGGAGTCCGCAGCACCTGCGCCACCACCTCGCGGACGTCGTCCGACCACTCGACGGCCACCTCCGCGGCGAAGCCGTGCCGCCGGGCCAGCACCCGCGCCTGGTCCGGCAGCCCGTCGTCCCATCGGGACTCGTGCTCCGCGACGAGGTCGGCGATCTCGCGCCGCACGGCCGGCCGATCGGCGGGGCGGGTGCGCGGCAGGCCCTGTTCGAGGCGGATCAGCGTGCCTCTGGCGTCGCCCTGCTCCAGCAGCCGGTCGCTGTACGCGTGCCACGCGGCGAAGTCATCAGGTTGAGCCCGTAACGCGTCTTCAATGACCATGGCTTCCATTCGAACAAATGTACGGATCAAGCTTGACATGTCAAGACAAAGCCTCGATAAGCTACCGCTGACATGACCTTGCGCGCAGGCGTTCCGTCGTCACGAGCGCATGATCGCCGGCAGGAAGGGTCCCCACTGTGAACGCACCGGCTCCGGCCCGCGCGACGGCCGGTCCCGCCGAGGGAAGAGCGGCGTTCGAGCTCGCCGCCCGTGCCTGCTACCAGCGGATCGGGGTCCCGTTCCCGGAACGGGTCGGATGGGTGTCCTCACCGCTCGTCGGCGCGTTCGCCGCGCCCATCGCCGCCTGCCTGGCCACCGGCCACCGCAACAGCCGCGTCCTGGACTCGGTCTACCGCGCGGTGGACGACACGGCCGGCGAGACGATCGGGCGGGCCGTGCGCGACGCCGTCCAGGTCGCGGCGGACGGCGTGGTGCGCGATCCGGTGCACGGGGCCGCGGCGACCACCCTGCACGCCGAGATCGCCGCGACGGGACACCCCGCGTCGCGCGGCACGCCCACCGATGTGTGGGCCGCGATCGCCGAGGCCACGGACCGGGGCGTACGGGAGGCGGTGGACGCGGCGGTGGGCGACGTGCGCCAGGACACGATCCGCGGCGCCGTCCGCAGGTTACGGGAGGCCCGCCTGGCGAGCCACCGATCCGCCGCGGGCGCCTGGTGGTGGTGGGCGTTCCGTGACTTCGTCCTGTTCTGCCCGCCCCCGCCGCACGAGCCGCACCGGGAACAGCCCGGCGAGGGGACCGCCACGAGGAGCCGGCTGCACCGCGCCGACGGCCCCGCGGTCGCCTGGGCCGACGGGTTCGGGCTGCACTTCTGGCACGGCACCCCTGTCCCCCGGGCCGTCATCGACGACACCCTCACCGCCGACGAGATCGTCCGCGAGCCCAACGCCGAGATCCGCCGCTGCGCCATCGAACGCCGGGGCTGGGACCGCTTCGTCGTCGAGGCCCGCCTGGCCAGGGTCGGGCCCGCCGTACCCGATCCCGGCAACCCCGGCCAGACACTCACCCTGCACGATGTCCCCCCGGACGTCTATCCCGAGCGCGTGCGCGTCCTGCTGTGCACCAACGGCACCGTCGAACGGGACGGCACCCGCCGCCGCTTCGGCCTCACCGTCCCAGCCGACTGCGCCGACCCCGTCGAGGCCGCCGCCTGGACCTATGGTCTGACCTCCGCCCAGTACGCCCAGGCACAACGCCGATCCTGACCTCCGAGGAGCCCGAAGAAGATGCTCACCATCGAACAGGCCATCGCCGCCTTCGGCGTCGACGTCGACGAGCACCTCGACCGGCAGGCCGAGATTCCCGTCCTGTCCGGCCTGCAGTTCCAGGGCGACGTCGCCGTCGTGCCGGTCACCAGGCAGCCGGTCCGTACGCCCATCCCCGTCTCCGGCGTCCCGGTCGTCCGCGGCCAGGCCCAGGCCAACACCCACCTCCTGGTCGCGGACGGCAAGGCGTTCTTCACCCCTGACCGGTCCAGCGGCACACTCGTGCTCGGCGTACTGACCGTCGAGGAGGGCGCGACCGCCTACCTCGCGCACCCGGAACACGCCTTCACCGGCATCGCACCCGGCACCTACGAGCTGCGTCGCCAGCGCGAGCAGGCGGACCAGGTCCGGCTCGTCGCCGACTGAGGCCCAGGATCGCGGTGCTCATGCCGCCGACGAGGTGTTCGAGCGTGGCGTGGGCGAGCCCGGCGTCCGGAGGAACAGCAGATCATCCCCTCCTCAGGGTTCCCCGGCGGGCCGGTAACCCAGCCGGCCGCGCGTCGCGATGAGCACCAGGACCGCCGCCGTGGTGCCCGCCAGCAGCGTGACCCGGGACGCCAGCGCCGGCGTGGCGATGGACGGGAACATGTCCGCGTAGACGATCGACATGAAGTTGTTGATGCTGACGTGCAGCAGCATGACCAGCGGCAGGCTCTGCCCGGTCCGGTTGAAGACCCAGGTGACGACCACGCTGAACGCGCAGCAGAAGGCGATGAACTCGCCGACCCGCATCCAGGTGACGTCCGGCCAGCCGCCCCACTCGGTCAGGAACAGCGGCAGGTGCCAGACGCCCCACAATGGGCCGAGGAGCGCGGTGGCGCGCAGCGGGCCGAACCTGCGTTGCATGCGGTCCAGGGCGAAATCCCGCCATCCCGGCTCCTCCGCGAGCCCGGTGGTGACCATTTGGAGGATCAGGCCCGGTAGGTAGGCCACCAGCACGGCGACGGGCGGCATGGTGAGCTTCTCGCCGGCCATGGAGGCCGCGGTGACGATGATGGCGGCCGGGACGCCGAGCGCGGTCACCAGGTACCAGATCCCATTGACCCGCCATTTGGTCATCCGCCCGATCCAGCGGCGGACGCCTTCCCTTCCTTCCGTGACTCTGGTGACGATGTAGGCGGCGAAGACGGGCCCGAGATACGCGCCGGGGAGCACGCCCAGGAACTGCGTGGTGCCCAGCAGCGTGGGGAAGGTGAAGTCCAGGATCCCGAGCCCGTTCGCCGACAGGACGTAGGGCGTCCAGGCGGCCCAGCTCATCGCGTTGGCCAGGACGAAGAAAGCGAGTAACGGGCGGCGGCGGATGAAACCCTTGGGGGGCGTGTCGCGCTCGGCGACCGATCGGCTGTTGACTGCCATTCGGTGTTCCCTTGGGAGCGTGTGATGGACGCTCATCAGCACATCAGCCGCGGGCGTTCTGATCATTCCCCCCTACGCCCCGAAGAGAGGTACAGCCAGGGGTACCGCCGTCCCAGGGGCCGGGACGCCGGTCAGGAACGCCAGATGAAGGTCACGGCTCTGGAGCTTCGTGCAGCAAGGAGGGCGTCGTCGGGTGTCCAAGAGCGAGGCGTACTCTCGGTCGGTCGCCCGCACGCTTGTGACCAGGGATGACGTTCTACACCGAGGCGGCCTTGCCCTGGTGGCCGTTCAGCGGGCTTTCCTCTCCGCCCAACTGGCGCAACAGACTGCGATTGTCCGTGCGTACCCACTCCTCGACGAGACGACCCTGGTCATCGAAGCGGAAGATGTTGATGAGGTCGAACACGACACGTTCGCCGTTGGGCGGCAGCGGGCCGGCCGGTGACTGGGTGAACTCGCGGACGAAGGTGCCTTCGATCCAGGTCTGGCAGGCCAGGTGGTCGCCTTCGGCCACGATGATGCCGCGCTGGATCGAGCGGTCGTCAAACGCCTCGCGTACCGCCGCGAAGTAGGCTTCGAGCCCGGCGAAGCCGGACTCGAAGCCGTCCGGCCCATGAAAGCGGAACTTGTCGGTGTCGAAGTACGTCGCCGCCTCGGCCGGGTCCTCGCCCGACACCTCCAGCTCACCGGCGCGGATCAGGCGTGCCACAAGTTCTTCCCGAGTGAATTGCTTTGTCATGGCAACCAGCCTGCCCATTTCCTTTCATGTAGTCCAACGATGGTTACGCATTGATTCCATGAGTAATGCGCATGGTAGGTTCTGCGCCATGGCCGAGTTCACGCTTACCGGTCTCCGAGTCGTGCACCAGGTCGCCACCGCAGGATCGTTCACTCGGGCCGCCGAGATGCTCGGCTACACCCAGTCGGCCGTCTCCCGCCAGGTCGCCGCCATGGAGACGGCGGCTGGAGGGCCGCTCTTCGACCGCAGCCGACGTGGGGTGGCGCTCACCCCGGCCGGTCAGGTGCTCATCCGGCGCGCGACGGAGATCCTCGCCGACCTGGCGGCGACCGAGCACGAACTCGCAGGCCTGCGCGACCGGCTCGCCGGCCGCCTGACGATCGGCGCCTATCCCACCGCCGCCATGGCGCTGGTTCCGCGAGCGATGGCTCAGGTGACGGCCGGTCATCCGGGCCTCGCCGTGGTTCTGGAAGAGGCCTCGACGCCCGCCCTGCTCCGGCGGCTACGAACCGGCCGGCTGGACGTGGCGGTCATCGGGGTCGGCCACGGCTTGCCGGACTACGACCTGAACGAACTCCGGCAGACCACGCTGCTCCAAGGAAACCTCCTGGTGGCCGTCCCGGACACGCACCGGTTCGCCGACCACGCCCGCATCACCGTGCAGGACCTGGCCCAGGAGCACTGGATCGCCGGAGAGGGAGGGCCAGGCGAGCCGCAGTTCGGCGCCTGGCCGACCCTGTCCGCCCCCCACATCGCCCACACCTCACGCAGTTGGTCGACACGCCTCGGCCTGGTCGCGGCAGGTCTGGGCATCACGGTCATCCCCGACCTGGCCCTACCGGCCCTGCCTGCCGGCGTACGAGCCGTGGCCGTCACCGACAGCCACTGGACCGGCCGCGCGACCGTCGCCGTGACCAGGCCGCGCCCGCTCGCCCAGGCACAGGCGATGGTCACCGCCCTGCGGAACCAAGCCACCAGCCTCCGCAGCAGCGTTTCTCCTCATCGCTCGTCCACCGGGACAGGTCCGGTTCGCTCCGGAGCGCGTCATGCCGGTGCTGAGCGGCGATGACGTCGAGGGAGGTGGCGAGCCCTTCGCCGAGAGGCGTCAGGGAACAGGAGACCTTGGGAGGCGCGGAGGGTTCGACCTCGCGATGCACCAGGCCGTCGCGGACGAGGTCGCGCAGGTTCTGGGGCAACATCTTCTCGCTGATCCCTCCGACGCGATCGCGCAGGAGGTAGAAGCGCCGAGAGCCGGCTGGGCTACCGGCTGCAGCCGACGCACACCGCCGCGATCGTCCGGGCCCGCGATCTGGCACAGCCAGCGCACCACAGACCGGTTCAAAGCCGTTCCCGCGACTTCTCGATCTTCCAATATGCCGACTATCGGTATATAAAGATGCTGTGTCTAAGTTGCGCTCCTTACAGGAGCCTTCGTTCCTCATCCTGACCGCGCTGGCCGCCGCGCCCCAGCATGGCTACGGCATCATCACCGACGTCGAGCGCATTTCCGAGGGTGAGCTCCGGCTGCGGGCCGGCACCCTGTACGCCGCCCTGGACCGGCTGCAGGCCGAGGGGTTGATCGCCGAAGACCGGGAGGAGATCGTCGACGGGCGGCTTCGCCGCTACTACAGGCTCACCGAGGACGGCGGCCGCCGCCTGACCGCGGAGGCGGCGCGCCTTCAACGCAACGCACGAACGGCGGTCACCCGACTGCGTGCCCACCACATCGGAGGGACCGCGTGAGCGACCTGGAACGCCACTACCGCCGGCTTCTCCGCCTCTACCCCCGCGATCACCGAGCCAGACACGAGGAGGAGATGCTCGGCGTGCTCATGGCGGCGGCGGAGCCTGGCCGTCGCCGTCCGCATCCGCAGGACGTCGCCGACCTGATCGGTGGAGCGGCCGCCATTCGCTTACGCCGGCCCATCAGTCCGCAGTCTCTGATGTGGTGGCGCGACGCGGCCCGCGTCGCAGCCGTCCTCGGACCGCTGGTACTGCTGATCCAGCAGTTCCCCGCGACTGTCCGAGACATTGGGATGTATGTCCAGCGAGGACCGGAGCCAGGGGTGCTTTCGACGGGGGACGTCGTCGAGCAGACACTCGGGCTACTGGTCTACGTCGCCGTCACGGTGTCCGCCTGGCGTGATCACAGGTGGACCGCGGCCGGCCTGGCTTGGGCGTGGACCATCTGGTTCGGCACGGACATGATCATTCCGATGTACGGCTGGGGCTGGGGTCAGCTTCTCCCTCTCGGACTGGTCCTGCTCCCGTACGTGGCCGTGGCCGTGCTGCTGACGGGAACCGCCCATCCACTCCGCGGAGTGCAACTGGTCGGCCGACGCAGAATCCTGATCTGGTTCGCCGTCTTTCTCGGAGCCACAACAGTCATACGGCTGTTGGAGGCCAAGATGGTCCTGTGGTGGGAGTTGGTTCCGCTCGGCCTGACAGCACTCGTTTGCGGAATGGCCGCAGGATCCCCGCTGGGGCGCAGGAGCATCGTGCTTCTCGCCTCCGTCTTCCTCCCCGTCACGCTGAGGCCCGTTCTCGCTACAGCGATGTGGTCGTGGTGGGGGGAATCGTCCCTTACCGGCCTCACGCAGGCAATCGGCATGGTGTGTGCAGCCCTGGTCATCTTTGGGATCACCATCTACCTCGCCGGCAGACGCCAGGCCGCCGGCGCACCACCACGCGAAGCGGCTCGGCCTTGACGAAGTCGTGTTCTCGGGCGAACGGGATGGATGCGATGGCCGGGGAGATCGCGTGAGTCGCGCGCCTGTGGGATGGCTCGCCGGCCTCTCGCCGCCGGCGGGAATCGTCGCGGCGATCTGAGGGCCGGCGTCTGCGATCGAAGGCGCCAGACAGGCACACGGAGTGGTGGCCGTGCATTGCACGGACCTGACTGCCGGCAGCGAACTCCATTGTCGCCGAGCAGGTCGCCGCGCACGGCGATGACCTTCTGATGAGTGTCTGCGCGTTCGCGGCGGGCGTCCTGCTTTGTCTCGGGCGCAACCCGGCACGACTCACCTGGCTTGCGGCGCTCTGCTGGTTCGCAATCGTCCGGAGTTGATGGAGGCCTGCCGCCGCGCCCTGAACGACCCTCCTCGAAACCGTCCGGATCGAGGTGTCGCGCCTCAACGGCTCCTGAGGCTCCACACATTCCCTCGTCATGTCAGGGAGTACGCCGACAGCAGGGTGGAGCGCTGCTCGGGGCCGGGCAAGGAGTTCGCCGCCCCGCGACTCTAGGAAACGATTGTCTGCTGCTCGGAGGGGGCGTGAGCCTGGAGGAAGGTGCCGACGGCGACTCGGGCCAACTCCCGCAGTTCATCGTCGCCGAGGACCCGGGTGCCCATACGGCTGCGCGCCTCCAAGGGGCCCACGAGCAGGGCGAGCAGCTGCTCGGCCGCGAGCTCGGGGTCGATGGCACGCAGGCGCCCGGCCAGGATCAGGCGGGCCAGCCGATCGGCCAGCGCCTGGGTGAGCCGGTGCGGACCGAACTCGGTGACGACGTCGAGGATGTCGGGGAAACGGTTGAGCTCCGAGTAGAGCAGCCGTCGCAGCGCGCAGGAGTGCTCGTCGCAGTGCCGGCGCAGCAGCTCGTGGCCGACGCCTTCGAGGGTGGCGCGCAGGTCGTCGCCCGGTTCGACGAGCGGCTCCAGCGCTGCCAGGCGCCGCTGCAGGATGGCCTGCGCCGCGTGCTGGACGGCGTGCTTGAACAGGGTGGCCTTGTCGGTGAGGTGGTTGTAGACCGTCGGCTTGGCCACGCCCGCCTCGTCGGCGATGTCCTGGACGCCGGCCTGCGCGTAACCCAGCCGGGCGAACACGGCGAACGCGCCCCGCAGGATCGCCTGCCGCTTGTCGATCCGTCCGCGCGATGTGGTCATGGGCAAACTATACCAGTGGGTTCATCGAGATGAACGAACTAGTTGCATGCATACGCATCGGATAACTATGTTGAACCCGTGAGTTCAATAGACGATCGTTTGGCCCCCCGGCTCCTGGCGATGATCGCCGTGATCCTGCTCGGCGGACTGCTGGGCATTCTCAACAGCACGATGGCGGCCGTGGCCACCGGCACCCTGGCCACCGCCTTCGGCACCTCGCTCAGCACCGTCGGCTGGGCCTCGACAGGATTCCTGCTCGCCGTCACCGCCACCATCCCGTTCACCACATGGGCGGTCGACAGGTTCGGCGGCAAACGGCTCTGGCTGGCGGGCCTGGTGGTGTTCGCGGCGGGCTCGCTGACGGCGGGGCTGGCCTGGAACGTCGGCAGCCTGATCGCCTTCCGGGCCCTCCAGGGCGTCGGCGCCGGGATCCTGGACCCACTGGTGCTGATCCTGCTGGCCCGTGCCGCGGGACCGCGACACGCCGGACGGGTGATGGGGTTGATGGGAGTCGTGCTGTCGCTGGGGCCCGTCCTCGGGCCGGTCGCGGGCGGCGCCGTACTGAATGCCCTGAGCTGGCGCTGGATGTTCCTGCTCAGCGTGCCCGTCGGCATGCTCGCCTACCTGCTCGCGCGGCGCGTGGTGCCCGACGAGAGGCCGGCGGACCACGTACGGACCCGGCTGGACGTCCTGGGCCTGGCCCTGCTCGCGCCCGGTTTCGCGGCTCTGGTGCTGGCCCTGTCGCAGTCGGCCGAACAAGGCGGGCAGGTCGCCCTCCCGCTGCTCGTGGGCGCGGCGCTGATCGCCGGCTACGCCGCGCACGCATTGCGGAAGCGCGGCGCGCCGCCCCTGATCGAGCCCAGGCTGTTCGCCAACCGAGGCTTCGTCGCCGGCGTCGCCATCATGGGGCTCGGCGGCCTGGCCAACTTCGCCACCCTGTTCACCCTGCCGCTGTACTACCAGCAGGCACACGGGCACGGCGTACTGACCGCCGGGCTGCTGATGGCTCCCGTGGGACTGGGCGGGGCGATCGCCATGCCGCTGGCCGGACGGCTGTCGGACCGGTTCGGCGCGCGCGGCCTGGCCACGGCGGGCGCGATCCTGGCCGGGCTCAGCGCGCTGGCCTTCACCCGCATCGGCGCCGACACCGCCGAGATCTGGCCCGTGCTCGCCGCGCTGGCGATCGGGCTCGGCATGGGCTGCTTCAGCGCTCCGACCATGGGGTCGCTCTACCGCAGCCTGCCCGGCCCGCTGGTGGCTCAGGGCAGCTCCGTCCTCTACATGCTCAACCAGCTCGGCGCCGCGCTGGGCGTCGTCCTGGTCACTCTCGTCCTGCAGATCGCCGGTGACCCGATCACCGGCTTCCACGGCATCTTCTGGCTCACCCTCGCCATGATCGTGATCATTCTCGCCGTCGTCCCGCTCCTGCCCGCGCGTGAACCCGCTCTGACCGGAAAGGCATCCCTGTGAAGACCCTCGTGATCACCGGTGGCACCGACGGGATGGGCAGGGAGCTCGCCCGCACCTACCTGCGCCGCGGCGACACTGTCGTCATCGTCGGACGCGACAAGGGCAAAGCCCTGCCCGGCGCCCATTTCATCGCAGCTGACCTGAGCCTGGTCAGCGAGAACCGGCGCGTCGTCGACGAGCTCAACGCCGCCTATCCGGCCGTCGACGCACTTGTGCTGTGCGCCCGCTACTTCCGTTCCGCCCGGTTCGTCACCACCGAGGGCTTCGAGGCCACCTTCGCCCTGGAGTACCTGAGCCGCCACCTGCTCAGCCACGGTCTGACCGGTCCCGGGGTCGTCGTCAACGTGTCGGGGCCTGGCGTCCCGATCGGCCGCATCCACTGGGACGACCCGATGCTCGAACGCGGCTACGACGGCGTGGCGGCCCAGATGCAGGCCGGGCGCGCCAACGACCTGCTCGGCGTCGCCTTCACCGCCGAACGGGCGGCCAGCCGTACCCGATATGTCCTGATCAACCCAGGGCCGGTGTCCACCGCGTTCCGCGGCGAGTACGACGCCGCCACACGTGGCCACCGCCCCGAGCAGCGCAGGCGGTGGCCGTGTGTGTCGCCGGGGGCAGCACGTCGTCGCGTTCGAGGTCGCCCCGCCTGGCTCTCCGGTCGATGTCACAGCTTGAGCGTGGGCGCCGGGGACTCACTTGTGTGGCCATAGGCCGGCCAGGCGGGCGATGCGAAGACCGGCGTGCAGTTCCAGGCGGACCGCCCCGTCCGTGATGTCGCAGTCGATGACCTCGCGGATGCGGTCAAGCCGGTAGTAGAGCGTGCTGCGGTGGATGCGCAGGCGTCGTGCCGTGCCCTGGATCTCGCCGCCGCTGTCGAGGTAGCCCTCCAGGGTCATCGCGAGTTCGACGCCGTGGGGCGCGTTCAGCAGGCGTCGTACTCCGGCGGGGAGCTGGCCCGGCGTCAGGCGGTCGAGCGGCAGTTGCAGGAACAGGCGGTCGATGCCGAGATCCTGCCAGAAGACCCGCTTGCCGTAACGGTGCCGATCCAGCCGGGAGGCGCGGGAGGCGAGCTGGGCCTCGTGGTAGGAGTCCACCGCCTCCGTCAACGACGGTTTCACGCTGCCCACGCCCGCCACGACCTCTTCCAGGTCGGGCCCGGCGAGTGCGCGTTCAAGCCTGTCGTGGTTGACCGGACGCGGAAAGAGCACGATTCCCTCGGCCCCGAGAACGGCACCGACGATCTTCACGGTCGTCGATCTCGTGGTGAATTCAAGAGTTGCCTCGACGGCAAGTCGCGTCACCGACTTCGGCGACGATTCCGGGGCCTGGAGAACGAGAACCGAGTAATTCTCGACATCATCGATGAGGCCGTCCCGCACGAGGGTTTCGGCCGCCTTCGAGCGGGCCTCCGGCGATCCTCCGAGCAATGCCGCGAGCAGGTGCCTCGAATTCTCCTTGCCGTGCCTGCGTTCGGAGATCCGCAACGAGAGCAGCGCGCCCATTTCCGGCGCGGCGGATTCCAGGACTTCGAGGTCGTCGACGCACGGCGTTTCCCGATCCTCGACGTAGTAGACGTAGCCGAGCAGTTGCTGCTCGTGACGCAACGGCAGGACGACCAGCTCGCCGTCGTCCTGAGGCACCCGCACACCATGCTTGGCGTGGTGCAGCCGATGCTCCTTGACCAGCGACTTCGTCACCGGCGCCGTCGAGCCCGCGAGCAACCGCGCGAGCCGGGCGAGCCGGGCGTCGGTGTCATGGACGCTGAACGCCGCGATCTTCAGGTCGTGGTCGAGCACCACCAGCGCCACACCGAGGCGATCAGCCAGATCTTGGACGGCGTCATCAAGGCTCACCGGGGTTGCTCCTCTCCTGCGACACAACGTCGGATCGGCACCAACAAATAGCGACAGATCGTACGAAGCGCTTCAACAGGGTGTCTGTCTACGGTGGTGCGACAGCGCACAAGTTAGCAATGCGAGGGGTGAAAAGGCCAAGTCCCGCCGTCGCCTGGCGGGCCCGATCCCGGCCGTTCACCCGATCACTGCACATCCTGAGCAATGCCCGTACCTGACGGGAAGGAGCCCATTCTAGTGACCGAGCGCACCGTCGAAACCCATGGCTATTCCACTTTCTTCCTGGAAAGCGGCGACGAGGCCCACGAGACCGTAATTCTGCTGCACGGCGGCGGCCCCGGCGCCAACGCGGTGTCGAACTGGAGCGGCTTCATTCCCGCCCTGAGCGACGACTATCACGTGCTGGCTCCCGACCTCGTCGGCTACGGCCGCACCGACCATCCCGAGGACATGCCGGACAGCCTGACAGGTTGGATGCGCATGCGGGTCGAGCAGGTGCTCGCTCTGATGGACGTCCGCGGGATCGAGCGGGCGCACCTGGTCGGCAACTCGATGGGCGGCGCGCTCGCCATGCACCTGGTGATGACGGCGCCGGAGCGCTTCGCCCGGATCTCCCTGATGGGCAGCGCGGGCGGGCACTCGCAGCCGACGCCCGAGGTCATGCGGATGGTGTCCTTCTACAAGGATCCGACGATCAGCGCGCTGGAGAACCTCACCAAGTGGTTCGTCTTCGACGAGGACGCGCTGGGCACGTCGATCTCGGAGATCACCGAGACGCGCTACAAGGAGGTCATGCGGCCCGAGGTGCGGCGTTCGTTCGAGCGCTTCTTCTCCTCCTCCCCCGCCGAGATGGCCGTACCGCCGTCGGCGCTGCGCCGGATGCCCCACCCGTTCCTCATCGTGCACGGCCGTGAGGACCGTTTCGTCACCCCCGACTCCAGCGTCTTCCTGCAGCAGCACCTGCCCAACGCGCAACTGCACATCTTCCCCCACTGCGGCCACTGGGTGCAGATCGAGCGCGCCGCCCAGTACGCGGCGCTGCTGCGCGGCTTCCTCACCGACGCGTTCTGACCTCGTACGACCAGGAGACATCAGGCATGGACATCAAGCAGCTCGGCTACCTCGGCCTGTCCGCGCGCGAGCCGGACGCCTTCACCACGTACGCCACGGACATCCTCGGCATGCAGCGAGTCGCGGGAGAGGACGGCGCCACCCACTTCCGCATCGACGACGTGCACCACCGCGTCACCGTCGAGGCGGGAGAGCAGGACGGCGGCGCGTACTACGGCTGGGAGATCGCCGACGCCGACTCGCTGAGCGCCGCGCTCGACGAGCTGAGCGACCACGGCGTCGTGGCCCACCAGGCGACGCAGCGCGAGCTGGAGATCCGCCGCGTGGCCGGCATGGCGCACTTCCTCGACCCCGCGGGCAACCGGGTCGAGCTGTTCCACGGGGCCTCGCAGGGTGAGGGGCAGTTCACCTCGGCGCGGGACATCGAGCGGTTCGTCACGGGCGACCTCGGCCTCGGCCATGTCGTGCTCGCCAGCCCGGACGTGGCGGCCCAGCAACGTTTCTACACCGACGTCCTCGGCTTCAAGATCAGCGACACGATGCGCGTGCCGTTCCAGGCCACGTTCCTGCACACGAACCCGCGCCACCACAGCATCGCCTTCGTGGACGGCCCGTTCTTCGGCATCCACCAGCCGTTCCTGCACCACTTCATGCTGGAGGTCCCCGACATGGACCAGGTCGGCCGGACCTACGACCTCGTGCTCGACCGCGACGTCCCGGTCACCATGACGCTCGGCCGGCACAGCAACGACCAGATGTTCTCCTTCTACGCGGAGTCCCCCGTCGGGGTGCATACCGAGTTCGGCAGCGGCGGCGTCCTCATCGACGACGCGACCTGGCAGGTCACCGAGATCCCCGGCCCCGATCTCTGGGGCCACCGGCACTGACGTCACCCTTCTAGGAGCCATTGACATGGAAACCCTCACCCCCGTCGTGGAGACGGACGTGCTGATCGTCGGTGCCGGCCCGGCGGGCGCGACCGCCGCGGCGCTGCTGTCGACGTACGGCATCGCCAACGTGGTGCTCAACAAGTACGCCGGGGTCTCGAACACGCCTCGCGCGCACATCACCAACCAGCGCGGCGTCGAGGTGCTGCGCGACCTCGGGCTGGAAGGCGAGGTGACCAGGAACGCGACCCCGCAACACCTGATGGGCGAGCACGTGTACGCCACCAGCCTCGCCGGGCAGGAGCTCGGCCGCCTGCGCACCTGGTACACCCATCCGCACTTCAAGGCCGAGCACGACCTCGCCAGCCCGACCTCCGTGTGCGACCTGCCGCAGCACGTGCTGGAGCCCATCCTGGTCAACGCCGCCGCCTCGCGCGGGTCGTCCGTCCGCTTCAACACCGAGCTGCTGACGTTCACGCAGGACGACGACGGCGTGACCGCCCTGGTCAAGGACAGGCTGACCGGCCAGGAGTACGGCATCCGCAGCAAGTACCTGATCGGCGCGGACGGCGGCAACTCGACCGTCGCCGCGCAGGCGGGCCTGCCGCTGGTCGGCAAGATGGGCCTGGGCGGCTCGATCAACGTGGTGTTCGAGGCGGACCTCACCCGCTTCGTCGAACACCGTCCGGGCGACATGTACTGGTTCGTTCAGCCGGGCGTCGGTCACGACGGCAACGGCATCGGCGTGCTGCGCATGGTGCGCCCGTGGACCAAATGGGTCGGTGTGTGGGGGTACGACGTCAACGCCGGGCGTCCCTCACTCACCGAGGAGGACGGCGTGCGCATCGCGCACCAGCTGATCGGGGACGACCAGGTGCCGGTGAAGGTCGAGTCGATCTCCACCTGGGCGGTCAACGACGTCTACGCCACCGACAACATGGCCGGCCGGGTCATCTGCGTCGGCGACGCCGTGCACCGGCACTCGCCCATGAACGGCCTCGGGTCGAACACCTCCATCCAGGACAGCTACAACCTGTGCTGGAAGCTCGCGATGGTGTTGCGCGGCGAAGCCGCGCCGGCGCTGCTCGACAGTTACCGGGACGAGCGGCTGCCGGTCGCCAAGCAGATCGTCCAGCGTGCCAAGCGCAGCGACGGGCTGATGCCGCCGATCTTCATGGCATTGCGCCTGCCGCCCGCCTCGGGCGCGCCGGAACTGCGGGACGCCCTCGACGCCCTGCTGCGGCCGACGGCCGAGGGCGCCGAGCGGCGGCAGGATTTCGACGCCGCGCTGCGGGCCACGATCATGTGCTTCAACACGCACGGCGTCGAGACCAACCAGCACTACACCTCCGGCGCGATCGTCCCCGACGGCACACCCGAGCAGCCCGCGCCGCGTGACGAGGAGATCTACCACTTCGCCTCCACCCGTCCGGGACGCCACCTGCCGCACGTGTGGCTGACCAAGGACCAGCAACGCGTCTCCACCTTCGACCTGTGCGGCCGGGGCCGGTTCACCCTGCTCACCGGCGTCGACGGCGCGGCCTGGCGGGAGGCGGCCGAACGTGTCGCCGAGCGCCTCGGTGTGCCCGTCCGCGTCCGTTCGATCGGCCGTGGTTGCGAATTCGAGGACAGCTACGGCGACTACCGCGCCCTTTCCGAGGTCGCGGAGGACGGGGCTCTCCTGGTCCGTCCCGACCACATGGTCGCCTGGCGGTCCGCCACCGCGGCGGACGATCCGGAGGCGGCGCTGAGCGCCGCGCTCGGCCAGATCCTCGGCCTGACGACCAAGGAGTAGGTGGCCATGCGCATCGCGGTGGTCGGCGGCGGGCCCGGCGGGTTGTTCTTCGCCGCGCTGATCCGGCAGGCGGACCCGTCGTCCGCGGTAACCGTCTTCGAGCGCAACCGCGCCGACGACACCTTCGGCTTCGGGGTCGTCTTCTCCGACCGGACCCTGGAGGCGATCCACGAGGCGGACCCCGTGCTGCGCGCCGCCCTGACCGAGCACGGCAGGCACTGGGACGACATCGAAGTGCGGCTGAAGGGCGAGCGGATCAGGTGCGGCGGCAACGGCATGGCCGCGGTCGTCCGGCGCACGCTGCTCCTGCTGCTGCAGGAACGGGCCCGCTCGGTCGGGGCGGACCTGCGGTTCTCCACCGAGGTGACGCTCGACGACCTGGCGGGCTACGACCTCGTGGTGGCCGCCGACGGGTCCTCCTCGCGGATCCGCGAGGCGCTCGGCCCCGGCCTCGGCTCGCAGGTGGAGACCGCCACGGCCAAGTTCATCTGGTTCGGCACCGACCACCTCTTCGACGGGCTCACCTTCGTCCACGAACGCGGCCCCGACGGCGTCTTCGCGGTGCACGGATATCCGATCTCCGACACCATGTCGACGTTCATCGTGGAGACCGACGAGGCGTCCTGGCGGCGTGCCGGTCTCGACGCGTTCGACGAGAGCCTGCCGCCCGGGGCGAGCGACCTGCGCTCCAAGGCGTACCTGGAGAGGTTGTTCGCCGAGCAGATCGAGGGCGGACGGCTGCTCACCAACAACTCCCGCTGGGCCGGCTTCCGCACGCGCCGCACCCGCCACTGGCACACCCTGACCCCGCGGCCCGTCGTGCTGCTCGGCGACGCCGCGCACACCGCGCACTTCTCCGTGGGCTCGGGCACCAAGATGGCCATGGAGGACGCCGTCGCGCTCTCGCGGGCGCTGGCCGGGCACCCCGGCGACCTCGGGACGGCCCTCGCGAGCTACGAGCGGGCGGCCCAGCCGCCGGTCCGGCACATCCAGGACTCGGCGCGACCCAGCCTCGCCTGGTGGGAGAGCTTCGGCAGCTACTACGACGCCCTCGAACCGTGGCAGTTCGCCTACCACTTCATGTCCCGCAGCATCTCCGACGCGCGGCTGGCCAGACGCGCGCCGCGGTTCACCGACTGGGCCCACCGCCGGTGGCGGGACCTGCACGGCGCCGCCCCCCTGGAGACGCGCTTCGAATCCGCGGGCTGGTCGGCGCCCGGCCGCCTGCTCGATGTCGTGGCCGCCGCGGACGGCGCCCCGGCCGCCGTCCGGGGGACGACCGATCTGCCGCTTTCCGCGACTCCGCTGCCCGGCGTGTGGGGCGCTCTGCTGAAGGCGCCGGACACCGAGGCCGGCCTGCCCGGTCTGTGCGATTCCGTCGCCACCGGCCCGGCGCTGGTCGCCGTGCACGGCGGCACGGCCCTGACCCGTACCCGGTTGTGCGAGGAGGCACGGATGCGCGCGGGACTTCCCGTACTGCTGATCGAAGGCGAACCTGACCGGGACCGGGCGCTGACCACGGTGCTGTCCGGCCGCGCGGACCTGGTCGGAGTACTCGCGTGACCGGCCTCGGCCCGCTGTTCGCCCCGCGCGGCGTCGCGGTCGTCGGCGCCTCCCGCGACCCGGGCAAACTCGGCGCCGCCATGGCCCGTTCGCTGTCCGGCTTCGGCGGGTTCCTGGCATTGGTGAACACCCGCGACACCACCATGTACCCGTCCGTCGGCGCCGCGGCCGACGCGGGTCCCGTCGACCTCGCGCTGCTCTGCGTCCCGGCCGCGGCCTGCGCCGACGTGCTCACCGAGGCGGCCGCCGCGGGCGTACGGGCCGCCGTCGTGTGCGGCGGCGGGTTCGCCGAGGCGGGCGGCGCCGGGATCGAGCACCAGCGGCGGCTCGGCGCCGCCGCCCGGGACTCGGGCCTTCGGCTGCTCGGTCCGAACACCAGCGGCTTCCTCGCCCCCCACGCGCGGCTGACCGCCAGCTTCGTCCCCGGCGCCCACCTGGTGGCGCCCGGCGCCGTCGCCGTCGTGGCCGCCAGCGGCGGCGTCAACCACGCCCTGGCGTTCGCGCTGACCGAGGCGGGGCACGGCGTCAGCCTCGCCGTCGGCCTCGGGAACGCGGCCGACGTCACGGCCCCCGACGTCCTCGACCACCTCGCCGATGATCCCCGTACCACCGCCGTCGCCCTGCACGTGGAGTCGGTGGCGGACGGGCCCCGGCTGGTCGCGAGCGTTCGCCGCCTCACCGCGACCCGGCCGGTCGTCGCCCTGGTCGTCGGCCGCCACGATGTCGGAGCCTTCGCCGCGTCGCACACGGGGGCGCTCGCGACCTCCTGGCGCACCACGCGCGCCGCACTGGCCCAGGCGGGGGCGGTCCTCGTCGATGACGAACGCGAACTCGTCGACGCCGTCGGCGCGCTCGCGGTGACGCGGGCCCGTCCCTGCGCCGACCCGGGGGTCGGTGTCGTCACCGCCCAGGCGGGTCCGGGGCTGCTGCTCCTCGACGACCTGCGAGGACGCGGGATCCGGGTGCCCGAGCTCACTCCCGGCACCCGCCGGAGCCTGGCCGGGCTGCTGCCGCCGCTGACCTTCCAGCGCAACCCGGTCGACACCGGCCGCCCCGGGCCCGAGCTGGGAGCGGTGCTCGCCGCCACCGGCGCCGACCCCGGCGTCGACGTCATCGCCGGGTACGTCCTGCACGAACCGGACGCGGTCGACGTCGTCGCCGCCGTCACAGAAGGCGGGACCGCAGGCGTCCCCGTCGTCCTCGGGCTGGCGGGAACGGGCGACGACGTCACCCGCGACCGCAGGGCCCTGCGCGAGTCGGGCGTGCCCGTGGCCCACGACGCCCGCGGCGTCGCCGCCGCCACCGCCGCGCTGCTGGCCGACGCCCGCGCGCGTACGCCCCGCCCGGCCGTCCCGGCCCCGTGGAACGCGCCGACCGTCCTGGCCACCCGGTACGACGAACACGAGGGCAAGGAGCTGCTCGAACGGCTGGGCGTGGCGACCATGCCACGCCACGCCTGCGCGGACCGGGCGGCGGCCCACGCCGCGTTCGACTCCGTCGGGGCGCCGGTGGCCGTGAAGCTGCTGGACGCCGAGGTCCTGCACAAGACGGAGATCGGCGGCGTGCACCTGGGCGTGTCCACCCACACCGACCTGGACGCCGCACTCGACGCGCTGGACGCGGCCGGCGCGCGCCGCTACCTGGTCGAGGCCATGGCGCCAGCCGGGATCGACCTGGTGGTCGGCGCGCGGCGCGACGTCGTCTTCGGACCCCTGGTGCTCGTGGGGCTGGGCGGCACGGTGGCCGAAGCCCTGGCCGACGTCGCCGTCAGGCTCGCCCCGCTGTCCCCCGGCGAGGCGGCCGGAATGCCGTCCGAGCTGGCCGGGCGGGCCCTGCTCGCCGGATGGCGCGGCGGCCCCGTCCTCGACCCCGACGACCTCGGCACGATCGTCTCCAGGCTCGGCGACCTGCTCGCCGCCAATCCGCTCCTGGACGAGATCGAGGTCAATCCGCTACGGCTCACGCCACAAGGTCTGATCGCGCTTGACGCCGTCATCCTCATCAGGAAGGCCGACGATGCCCACACCGATCACTGAGCACACCGTGCCCTGGCCGGACGCCGACGTCGCCCGTTTCACCGAGCAGGGCTACTGGGCCGGGGCCGCGCTCGGCACCCTGTTGCGAGAGGTCGCCGACCGCGATCCGGGCGCCACGGCGCTGGCCGACTGGACAGGGCTCCGCCTCACGTACGGCGAGCTGGCCGACCGCGCCGACGCCGCCGCCGGACGCCTGCGTGACCTCGGCATCGCCCCGGGCGAGCGCATCATCATGCAGCTGGGCAACTCGTGGGAGTTCGTCGTCCTCCTCCTGGCGTGCCTGCGCGCGGGCATCGTGCCCGTGATGGCGCTGCCCGCCCATCGCCGGGCCGAGCTCACCTATCTGGCCGTGCACGCCGAGGCGGTGGCGATCGCCGTCCCCGACCGGAGCAGGGACTTCGACCACCAACGACTGGCCTGCGACCTGGCGGCCGACGTACGCGCCGCCACCGGGGCCGGATGGCGGGTGCTGGTCGCCGGGGACGACGTCGAACCCGGAAGCGTCGACCTGCGCGCCCTGTGCGGGCCGCCCGCCGGCCGAGCCGGGTTCGACGCGCCCCCTCCCTCCTCCCGGGACGTGGCCGTCTTCCTGCTGTCCGGGGGTACGACGGGCATGCCCAAGCTCATCGCCCGCACCCACGACGACTACGCCTACAACGCCCGCGCCAGCGCCGAGGTCGCCGGGATCACGTCGGAGTCGGTCTACCTGGTCAGCCTGCCCGCCGGGCACAACTTCCCGCTCGCCTGCCCGGGGATCCTGGGCGTGCTGCTCGCCGGTGGGCGGGTGGTCATGCTGCCCTCACCCGAGCCGGTACGGGCCTTCGCCACGATCGCGGCGGAAGGCGTCACGCACACCGCGGTGGTGCCCGCGGTCGCCGGTCGCTGGCTGGAGCGGGCCGCCGAGCACGGCGCCGGGCAACTCGCCAGCCTTCAGGTCGTCCAGGTGGGCGGCGCCCGCCTCGCGGACGAGCTGGCGTACAAGGTGAAGCCGGTGCTCGGGGCGAGGCTGCAGCAGGTGTTCGGCATGGCGGAGGGCCTGCTGAACTTCACCCGCCTGGACGACCCCTCGGAGACGGTGTGCACCACGCAGGGCCGTCCCCTGTGCCCGGCCGACGAGATCAGGATCGTGGACGAGCAGGACCGGGACGTACCGGACGGCCAGGCCGGACTCCTGCTCACGCGGGGGCCGTACACCCCTCGCGGGTACTACCGGGCGGCGGAGCACAACGCCCGCTCCTTCACGGGCGACGGCTGGTTCCGTACGGGCGACATCTGCCTGCGTACCCCCGAGGGCAACCTCGTGGTGGCCGGCCGCGACAAGGACATGATCAACCGGGGCGGAGAGAAGATCTCCGCCGAGGAGATCGAGAACCTCGTGTACCAGCTTCCCTCCGTCAGCCAGGTAGCCGCCGTGGCCATGCCGGACGCCCTGCTCGGGGAACGTGTGTGCGTGTACGTCGTGCCCCGGGACGGAGCGACGGTCACGCTGGAGGAGATCCGCGCGCAGATGGAGAGCGCGGAGGTCGCCCGCTTCAAGTTTCCCGAACGGCTCGTCGTCGTCGGGGAACTCGCCTGGACCAAGGTCGGCAAGATCGACAAGAAGGCCCTCCGGACCGACATCGCCGGCCGCCTCGAGGCGGAGCTTGCCGGTGACGCCGCTGAGCGGAACTGAAGCCGGAGCGGCGCGGCACGGGCCCTCGCGAAGCGGCACAGGGCGAGGACGGTGGTCGTCGCCCTGCCGGTTCACCTCCGAGGCGGGGAGGCGGTGGATGATCACCATGCCGGCGGCCAGGAGCACGATCGCGGCGACGAAGCCGCTTGCCGCGTTCCCGGTCAGGTCCTTCATCCAGGCGAGCGCGTAGGTTGCGCCCGGTCCGAACGGCACCACGAGCCCGGTGGCGGCTGTTCGAGCTGGGGTCTTCCCCGCGCCCGACTCGGCTGGCGCAACCCCCGATCAACCCTCCTACGCGGGGTTTTGACGCCCTACAGGTTCCGGCGATGCGCGAGCCATGCCGTAGATACGCGTCAGCGCGGTGAGCGTCTGGGTGAGGCGGTCGCGCAGGCTTGCGGGCGCGAGCACCTCCACGTCGGCGCCGAGCCGGAGAAATTCGGAAACGGCCTGATCGATGGATTCGATCGGAACGGTCACCTGGGTCCAGCCATCGGAGTCGGCAGCCGTCACGGTGTCGTGCACGGCCTGGACCACGGCCCGGTCCATGAGGGTGGGCAGGTTCTTCAGAGCGTCCGGGGAGAGCCGGACGGTCGCCGTGTCCTGGTGGCGGCGCGAGTCGAAGGACTCCAGGTAGGTCTGCCAGTAATCGGCCAGGGCGAATCGATGGGGCCGTTCGAACCGTTCCTCCAGGACGTGCAGGTCGAGGATGCGCGAGATGCGGTAGGTGCGGATCCGTTCATCCGACCGGGCCACCAGGTACCAGTGGCCCGCCTTGAGAACCAGTCCCAACGGCTCCACGACCCGAGTGACCTCATGCGGCTCGGCCCAGCGGAAGTACCGCATCCGCACGACGCGCCCGACCCACACGGCGTCCGCGACCGCCGTCAGGTGAGGCGTCCGGTCCACCTCGCCGTACCAGGACGGGGTGTCCAGATGGAAGCGTTCCGCGATCCGTCCCGCACGCTCGCGAAGTTCGGCAGGCAGGGCGGACATCAACTTGAGCTGCGTGGCGGTCACGATGGCACCCAGTCCCAGGTCGGCGGCGGCGCCGGGCAGCCCGGTCAGGAACAGCGACTCGGCCTCTCCCTCGGTCAGCCCGTTCAACCGGGTGCGGAACCCGCCGAGCAGCCGATACCCGCCGTCGTGACCCGGCTCGCCGTAGAGCGGCACGCCTGCCGCGCTGAGCGCGTCCATGTCCCGATAGACGGTACGGATCGACACCTCGAAGACGTCCGCGAGCTCCTGCGCCGTCACCCGTCCCCGGGTCTGCAGCATCAACAGGATCGACACCAGCCGGCTCGCTCGCATGTCGTGAAGTCTGCCAAAGTCTGCTGTCATCGGATGTCAGGGAACCCGTCTTAGCGTCCGCGGCATGGATTTCGACATCGAAGATCTCGTCGGCCGTTACGTGGCCGTATGGAACGAGGCCGACCCCGTACTGCGCCGCAACGCCATCGCCGACCTCTGGGCGCAGGACGGCATGGAGCTCGTGGAGTCCACCCGGTTCCGGGGACATGCGGAGCTCGAGACCAGGGTCACCCATGCGTACAAGGAGTTCGTCGAGGATCGGAAGTTCGCCGTCACGTCCGCGAACGACGTGTTCGGCCACCACGACGGCATCACGTTCACCCTTCAGCTGACCACCGCGGACGGCGAGGTCGTCTGGGCCGCCCGGGTCGTCCTCATCGTCGGCGAGGACGAACTGATCCGGTACGACTACCACTTCACCGTGCAGCCCCTCGCCGCCTGACCTCGATCGCACGAGGCCGGTCGGGTCGCACGGTGATCCGACCGGCCTCTGATCTTTGAGAAGACCGGCGTGGCGGCGGCGCTGATCGGACCGGACGCGCCGCCATGTTGAGAATCGTGCACGCCATCACCCTCACCAGAGTTGGAGGGCAGGCCCGTGATGAGCGTCACGATCAGGGTCCGCCCTTCGTCAGGCCGTCACGGAGGGTGACGGATAGGTTGTTCAGATGATGCAGGTGGTTGAAGCGGTCCAGCGGCGTCTGCTCGCCTTGATGATCGTCTGTTACGTGCTGGCCGCCGTCGTACCGCGACCTGGCCAGTTCCTGCGCACGGTCGCCCTCGGACCGGGCAGTCCCATCACGCTGCCCATGGTCCTGCTGGCCGTGATGGTGGCGACCGCGGGTCTCGGGGTGCGGCTGCGGGACCTGCGTGCCGTGGCGGGCAAGCCCTTGCGGCTGGTCTCGGGTGTGGCGGCGAACGCGCTCCTGCCGGTGGCGTTCCTGCCCGTCGCCGCGCTGCTCCTGCGGGCCTGGCCGGACGCCGGCGAGGTGGAGTGCCTCGCCGTCGGACTGCTGCTGGTCCTCGCGATGCCGATCGCCGGAGGAGCCGCGTCGTGGGGGCAGCACGCCGGCGGCAACGTGTCCCTGGTCGTCGCCATGGTCGTGGGCTCGACGCTGCTCAGTCCCGTCACGGTTCCGTGGGGGCTGACCGTGTCCGCCGCCCTGGTCGGCCCCGCGGGCGCGGGCAGCCTCGACGACACGGCGCGGCTCGACGGCCTGGCCGGGTCGGCGGGCGCGGGCGTCTTCGCGATGGCGTTGATCATGACGCCGTGCCTGGCCGGGATCATCGCGCGGGCCGTGCTCGGCGAACGGCGCGTGGCGCGCGCCGCGCCGGTCGTCAAGCTGGTCAACCTCGTGAACATCCTGCTGCTGTGCTACCTCAACGCCGCCGGCGCGCTCGGGCAGGCGCTGTCCCGGCCCGACCCGGACTTCCTGGTCCTGGCCGTCGGTGCCGCCGGGGCCCTCTGCTGCGTGTCCTTCCTCGCCGGCCGGTGGATCTCTCGCTGGACCCGATGCGACACGCGCGACGGCATCTCGCTCACCTTCGCCACCGGCATGAACAACACCAGCGCGGCCGCGGTCCTGGCGGCGAGCTGGTTCGCCCACCGCCCGCAGGTCCTCCTGCCGATCCTGGCCTACAGCCTGCTGCAGAAGCTCGCCGCCGGCCTCTTCGGTCGTCCCGCCACGCCCTCGGCCAAGGGGTTCACGTAAGCGGCCGCGGTCGGCACCGCCGCCCACCACGCCTTCCGGCCGCCGGCGATACGCCGCCCCGCGGTAGCGAACTTCTTCCGCACTCAGCCGGCAGCCTGCCGGTTCATTGCTGGGGGGTCTGGCTGCGGTCGATGATGTCCAGGACGGCGTTCCTGGTCTCGCGGAAGGCGGCTGCGGTGTCGTCGGCGGCGGCGGTGACGGCTCGGTCGGCGGGCGCGATCTCGGGTTCCAGGAGCAGGGCGACGGTGTCGGCGAGGACGTCGGCGGGGTCGCCGGCGCTGGGCGGGGCGGAGTCCGGGATGGACATGGAGGTGCCGAAGCCGGTGAGCAGGGCGTGCATGGCATAGGACTGGTCGGCCAGCGGGCGGTCCTGGCGGAGCAGCCCGTGGCGGCGCAGGACCGGCATGACCGCCTGGCACATCGCGCTGGGCCGGGTGCGGTCGAACAGGTCGCGGTCACCGGCCTGCTCGGTGAGCAGCCGCATCAGGTCGGCGTCCTTGGTGGCGAGGCGGCGGGCGAGCGGGGAGCTCAGCCCGGTGCGGATCAGCAGCGGAGCCAGGTGGCGCGGCAGTACGGCGGCGGGGTCGGCGGTGACACGGGCGATGACCGTCTCCAGGAAGGCCAGCAGTTCGCGGGCGAACATGCCGAGGATGAGGTCCTCCTTGGTGGGCCAGTAGAGGTAGACGGTGCCCTTTCCGACCCCGGCCGCCGCGGCGATCTCGCTGACGGTGACCTTGCGTACGCCGTGATCGGTCACCAGTTCGCGCGCGCTGTCCAGAATGCGGGCGGCTTTGTGCGAGTGGTGTTCGATCAGCCGGCTCACTGCGCTGTCCTCCGTTGTCGTGCTGTCGAGATGTTCTGTCCGGGATCAGGGGGCTGCGACGTCGAGGTTCTTGGCCCGCATGTCCTTGTTGTTGAACATTCTCCTGCCCATGACCCTGCCGACGCCCGGCATCCGCATCAGCCGCATCATCCCAGCTCTCAGGAGCTGCTCCTTACGATCATGCGGGGTGAAGATGCGCCGTCCGGGCAGGGCGCTCTCCTGCTGCAGGTGGATGAACGGCCTCATCCGCGCCTCCCAGGCCCGCAGCGCCCCGGGGAGGTCACCGGGATGGCGTTGCACCATGGTGCCCAGCAGCTCGCCGCCGGCCATGCCGCTGGAGGCGCCCATGCCCGCGTACAGGGTGACGCACCAGGCGGAGTCGCCGATCAGGACTACCCGGCCGCGGTGCCAGCGCGGCATCCTGACCTGCTGCACCGAGTCGAACAGCGCGTCGGGTGCCTGCTCGTAGCGCTTCAGCAGCCCCTCCAGCAGGGGGCCGGTGGGTTCGGGGCCGAAGGCGGCGCGGACGGACTCGATCGGCGGGCGGCGGAACTCGGCGTCGATGTCGCCGGTGCGGTAGGAGAACAGCAGGCTCGGGGCATGGTCGGCGAACGGGAAGGCCCACACCGAGCGGCCCGGCTCGGCCAGGACCAGCCCCTCGTGCAGGCCGAAGCCGTCGACCGGGCCGTCCAGCACGGTGGCGCCGACCATGTAGTTCAGCGGGTGCAGGTACTCCTCGTCCGGGCCGAAGACGAGCCTGCGGACCGTCGAGCGCATGCCGTCCGTGCCGACCACCAGGTCGAACCGCTCGGTCACGGTCGTGTCGGAGGCGGTGTCGTGCAATGTCACCTCCGCCGCGGCGTCGTCCTGGGTGATGCGGGTCGGGACGGTGGAGTAGCGGATCTCCACGTCGTCCGGCAGCGCCGTGAACAGGCCACGCTCCACGTCACCGCGCAGCAGCGGGCGGGGGCCTCCGGGGATGAGGGAGGGGTTCATGCCGGGACGTCGATGCCCCGCGCGGTCCACCTCGTAGCTGGTGACTTGCGGGCCGCTGCGGTCGCCGATGGCCTCCAGCACGCCCAGCCGCCGGGCCGAGGCGATGCCGGCGCCGAACAGCATGATGAAGTACCCGCCGGAGCGGCGGGCGGGCGCCCGTTCCACCACCACCGGCTCCCAGCCGATCTGACGCAACCGCAACGCGGTGGCGATGCCGGCGATCCCCAGCCCGGCCACCAGCGCGCGGCCGGCCGTCCTGCCGACGTCGGTCATGGCGAACTCCTTTCATCGGCTTCCGGGGACATGCTAGCGAACGAACTGACCAAAATGGTCTCGGCGGTCAGTTCGGCCCGCGCCGACGCCGCACCGGCGGCTGATCGGCCGGCCAGTCGCAGGAGGAGTGGCGGCCGGTTGGCGGAGAAGCGGGCTCCCTCCTCAGCAGGAGGCAGGCCATGTGAGCGTTGTTCATAGTTGACGGCATGACGCGAAGATCTTCACCTCGCTCCCTGCCCCGCGTGCTCACCGGAGCGGCCCTCACCATGGCCCTGGTCACGAGCTCCGGCTTCACCCCCGCCAACGCCATCGCTGTCGCCGGGGCCCCGCCGCTCGACGAATCGCGCGCGATCTCCTGGGGGCCGTGCACCGGACTGCCGGTGCCCACCGCGGGCCTGGACTGCGGCAGGTTGACCGTGCCGCTCGACTACGGCAACCCGGGAGCCGGGAGCATCGACGTCGCGGTGATCAGGGCGAAGGCCACCGGCACCCGGATCGGCTCGCTGGTGATGAACTTCGGCGGCGGCGGCAACGGCGTCATCAACCTGGCGGCGAGCCACCAGAAGTACGCGGCCCTGCGCGAACGCTACGACCTGGTGAGCTTCGACCCGCGCGGCTCGGGCGGCACTTCCCCGCCGGCCTGCGGCTCGGGCGCCGTGGCCGACCGGCTGTTCGCCGTCAACCCGGGCGTCGGGAACCCGGCCGACCGCAAGGCGTTCCTGCAAGCGACGGTCGACTTCGTCCGTGCCTGCGAGAAGGGGAGCGGCGGGATGTTGCCGCACGCGGGCATGGGCGACACGGCCAGGGACATGGACCGGTTGCGCGCGGCGCTGGGCGAGAACAAGCTCAACTACTACGGCATGTCCCTCGGCAGCGTCCTCGGCGGCGTCTACGCCACGTTGCATCCCCAGCGGGTCGGCCGGATGGTTCTGGACGCCGGGCTGAACCCCCGGCAGTCGGTGGTCGAGGTGGCGCGGCAGCTCACCCGCGCTTCCCAGCTGTTCTACGAGAGGTTCCTGTCCTGGTGCGTCGAGAAGGGCTGTGACCTCGGCAAGGACACCAAGGCGGTCAACGGCGCCATAGAGGGACTGGTCGAGCGGCTCAAGAGCCGGCCGCTCAAGGGTGGCGACCGTCCTCTCGGCGCCAGCCTGGCGATCACCGCGCTGCTGGCCGTGAGCGGCGGAGAGCCGTACTGGCAGGAGCTGGAGGCCAGGCTCGCCCAGGCGATCAAGGGTGATGGCGACCCCCTGCTGAAGCTGGCCGACGCGATCGCCGGACGCCAGAACGGCACCTACCCGTCCCTCGGGGTCTTCGGCTCGGCCCCGTACAACAGCGCGGTCTACTGCCGTGACCGCGAACGGCCCGCCGTACGGGACCTGCCCCGGATCGAGGCCGAGCTGACCCGCATCTCCCCGATCTTCGGTCAGCTCAGCCCGACGACCGGCTTCCTGATCCCCACCTGCGCGCAGTGGCCGGTGCCCGTCGACCCCGAAGGCCGCACGGTCAGGCACACCGGCCCGGCCCCGATCGTGGTGATCAGCTCGGAGCAGGACACGGCCGCGCCGACCAAAGAGGCGGCGAGCCTGACCAGGCAGCTCACCAACGGCGTGCTGGTCACCTACGGAGGCGATCTGCACGCCGCCTACCCGGCCGGCGGCCCCTGCATCGCCGCCGTCGTCGAGGACTACGTGGTGACCGGCAAGGTCCCCGCCAAGGGAACCTCCTGCCCCGCCGCCTGACCTCCGGGCGGATCTCGGCGCCGTCCTCCTCCGGGGCGGGACGGGTCCTCCGTCAGGCCGCAGGATCGCCCTTCGGGAGAAGTCCGGATCGTTGTCACCGACGATCGGCAGTGCGGCCTCGGAGATCATCGGGGCATCTGGTGGCCGTCACGGACGCATCCCCGGCGAACCGCCCTGCGGCCGCTTCCCGGGCACAGAAGGGCGCCGCCTTCTGGGGCCAGGATGAACGGCCTCCCCCGCTGCGTCGATGACGCTCTGCCCGCCCCCTCCCTTTTCCTCCAGGAAATAGACGAGGTGTGCTTCCCCACCGTACGACGCGGTAGCGGCGGGCGCCGGCACGACGTCGATGTCAGCGGGGTGCTGTGGCCGACCAGGCGGGCGAGATCCTCCGGCGGAACCCCGGAAGCGCCGACGACCGGCGTCTGACCGCGGCCCGCCCTTGCCGCCCGCGCACTCGCCCCCGCCCCCGGCCGCCGGCCGCCGCCGGTCGCCTTGTCGGCACCGCCACGACCAGTTCGACGTCGAGCCGGGCTGCCGAGCATCCAGCCGGAGACGAGTGACTGAATTTTTAGTCAGAATGCCATTGATATGGACTGAATTTTCAGTCAGGATTCGTGCGTGGTCGGGAAGACTCCCGCTACGTGCGGGCTCGTCGCAGGAAGGCCGTGTCATGACCGAGGCGGAGCAGGACACGCAGACATCGTCACCGACCGGCGAGAGGAGCCTGGGCGTCGAACGACACTCCATTGACTGGGTTCCGCTGGCGGAGCGGCACGGCAAGGTCTCCAGCCTGGGCGCCATCTGGTTCGTCGGCAGCCTCAACCTCACCGGGTTCGCGACGGGCGTGGTCACGCTGTCCATGGGCGCGACGCTGCTGTGGACGGTGGTGGCGACCGTGCTCGGCTCCCTGTTCGGCACGTTCTTCATGGCGTTCCACTCGGCGCAGGGCCCGCAGCTGGGGCTGCCGCAGCTGGTCCAGTCCCGTCCGCAGTTCGGATATGTCGGGGCGGCGGTGACGGTGTGGGTGTTCGCGCTGGTGAACTACGTCGGCTACAACACCTCCGACGCGTTGCTGTCGGGGGATGCGATGAACACCCTGTTCTCGGTTCCGAACGGCCTGGGATACGGACTGTCGGCCGCGATCGCCACCGTGCTCGCGCTGTACGGCTACCGCTGGATCCACGCCGTCAACCGGTGGCTGACATGGCCCTTCGTCGTCATCATGGCGCTCGTCAGCGGAGCGGCGCTGTTCGGTGGGGGGCTTCCCGCCGGAGTCTGGACGCCAGGGCCGTTCGACCTGACCACCTTCATGCTCGTGTTCGTCTTCGTCGCCGGCTTCCAGTTGGGCTGGGCGCCCTACGTGTCGGACTACTCGCGCTATCTGCGCCCCGACATCCCGGTCCGCAGCACGTTCTGGTGGACCTATCTGCCCAGCGCGTTCTCCGGGATCTGGGTCTTCGTCCTGGGCGCGGTGGTGTCGGCGGCGGCGCCGGCCGGTGCCACGCCGGTGGCCGCACTGAAGATCGCGGCCGACCGCCTGGTTCCGGGACTCGGGGCCGTCGCCATCGCCGCCCTGCTGGTCGGACTGCTGTCGATCATGGCGATCAACCAGTACGGCGGGAGCCTCACGATGATCTCCATCGTCGACTCCTTCCATCCGGTGCGGCCCACCCGGGCGATCCGGGCCGTGACCATCGCCGTCATGCTGGTCGCGGTGGGTTCGATCGCCAACGTCGTGGGCGTGGAGCAGTTCAACTGGTTCTACGCCAACGTCGTGGTCATCCTGACGTACCTGTTCATCCCGTGGACCGCGATCAACCTCGTGGACTACTTCTTCGTCCGCCGCGGCCAGTACGTCGTCAGGGAGATCTTCAACGCCCGCGGCATCTACGGCCGATGGGGGTGGCGCGGGAACCTGGCGTACCTGATCGGGCTGGCGGCGATGACGCCCTTCATGGTGATCACCGGCCTGTACGTCGGCCCGGTCGCCGCGGCCCTTGGCGGCGTCGACTGCTCGCTGCTGGTCGGACTGCCCGTGGCCGGCGGCCTCTATCTGATCTTCGCCCGAGGCCTGGACCTGGCGGCCGAGCGCCGCATGGCGCAGGAGGAGGGCCTTCTCACCCCCCACAGGAAGGAAGTACGACCATGAACCAGCAAGCCGACGGCCTGAGTCGCAGAGCGATGCTGGCCCGGACCGGGCTGGCGGCCGCCGCTCTGACCGCGGCGCGCGTGCTCGGGGACGCGGCGCCGGCCCAGGCGGCCGCCCAGGCCGCGTGGCGCGTGCCCGGCGAGGAGGCGGCGCACAAGCGGACCTGGATGTCCTGGCCGCACAGCAGCACGATCTGGGGCAACCTGCTCTCGAAGATCCAGGCCGACATCGCCAAGCTGGCCAAGGAGGTCGCCAGGTACGAGCCGGTGACCATGTGCGCCAACGGCTCCGCCAACGCCGCCAAGGCGCGCACGATGTGCGGATCCACCGTCACCGTCATCAGCTCGGTCCCGGTCTCCGACTGCTGGATACGCGACGCCGGTCCGCTGTTCCGGGTTGACGGCGCCGGCAACCGTGACGCGTTCGGGCTGAACTTCAACGCCTGGGGCGAGAACGCCACCAGGTTCTACGGCATCCCCGCCTCCGCCTACGACAACGACCGCACGCTCGCCAGGAATCTGGCCGCCTCCCTCGGCCTGCCGTTCGCCAGGGCGGCCGTGGTCGGCGAGGGCGGCGGCATCGAATACGACGGCGACGGCACGCTGATCGCCACCGAGAGCTGCTGGATCAACTCCAACCGCAACCCAGGCAAGACGCGCGCCCAGATCGAGGCCGAGCTGCTGTCCAGGTTCGGCGCGAGCAAACTGATCTGGGTGCCGGGCGTCACCGGACAGGACGTCACCGATGGCCACATCGACGGCACCGCCCGCTACATCGGGCCCGGGGTGGTGATGGTGCAGCTGGCCGGAGCCGTACGCCCGGACGTCTGGACCCGTAACGCACAGGCCATCCGCGACACCCTCGCCAACGCGACGGACGCGCGCGGGCGCCGGCTCCAGGTGCTGACCATCGAGGGCCCCGACACGCTGCCGCGCATCCCCTCCGGGCAGCGCGGGGACTTCCTCAGCTCCTACATGAACTGGACCGTGACCAACCAGGCCGTCATCACGGTGCAGTTCGGCGACACCGCCAAGGACGCGGCGGCCAAGACCGCGATCGCGAACGCCTTCGGCCGGCCGGTGGTGCAACTCAACCTCGACAACCTGTACGGCAACGGCGGCGGCGGCGCGCACTGCGTCACCATGCAGGAGCCGCAACCCTGACGACCGGGCCTCAAGGGCGGTCGAACTCGACCTCGATCGCCCCTGAGAGCAGCCGCTGCGCCCGCTCCAGCGTCATGGTGCCACTCAGCCACCGCTCGCTCAGCCCCTCGACCAGCGCGGTGAGCCGTTCGGCGGAATCCGTAGGCTCCACCTCGGCCGACACCAGACCGGCGGCGCGCGCTTCGGAGATCAGCGCGACCAGGTCGGCGACCCATTCACGGGTCGCCGCCTGCAGCGGCTCGCGCAGGTCGGGGTCGAAGGTGGCGCTGGCCCGCAGCTCGCCCCAGGCGGCGCTGTTCTGCCGCACCGCCGGAGTGTCCTGCAACTCCAGTGACAGCAGCAACTCGATCTGTTTGCGCGCGTCCTCGCCCTGCTCCAGCGCCTGGCTGGTGTAGCGGCCGGCGTGCTCGCTGACGAACTCCAGGGTGCGCCGCATCAGGCCGGCCCGGTTCTCGAAGTGGTAGTAGATCAGCGAGGTCGACACCTTGGCCTCGGCGGCGAGCTTCTCGACTCGTAGGCCGCGCACGCCGTCGCGGGCGATGACCCGCAGGGCCGCTTCGAGGATCAGTTGCTGACGATCCGACATGGCACTCCACGTTACCTTGATCACGACAACAGGTCTTGACTGAAATTTCAGTCAAGAGCACTATAGCGGGACCGTCGACAGGAGGATTTCGTGTCAATGCGTATGCCGGCCGAGTGGGCCGAGCACGACGGCTGCCTGATGGCCTGGCCGACCCGGGAGGAGCTGTGGCGCGGCGGGCTGGAGGCGGCGCGGGCCGAGTACGCGGCGGTGGCCCGCGCGATCGCGGAGTTCGAGCCGGTGACGATGGTCGCCGCACCCGGCCAGGGCGGCACCGCGGAGCGGTGCTGCGGCCTCGGGGTCACGGTCGTGGAGGCGCCGATCGACGACTCCTGGCTGCGCGACTCCGGCCCGATCTTCGTGCTGGGACCGGACGGTTCGCGGGCCGGAGTGGATTTCCGCTTCAACGCCTGGGGCGGCAAGCACACCCCGTGGGACAGCGACAGCGCGATCAGCGCGGTGCTGCTGGAACGCCTCGGCGTCCAGCGGATCGGGTCGCCGATGATTCTCGAGGGCGGCGCGGTGACGGTGGACGGCGAGGGCACCCTCATCACCACCGAGCAGTGCCTGCTCAACCCCAACCGCAACCCCGGCCTGTCCCGTGAGGAGATCGAACGGGAACTGATGGACCGGCTGGGCGTCACCAAGGTCATCTGGCTGCCCTGGGGCGGGGCCGAGGACCTGGAGACGGACGGCCACGTCGACGGTGTGGCCGTCTTCACCGCTCCGGGCACGGTGCTGCTGAGCCTGCCCGCCGATCCCGCCCACCCCGACCACGCCCGGATGCGGGAGAACAGGGCCGTGCTGGAGCGCTCAAGAGACGCGCGCGGCCGGACCCTGCGCGTGATCGAGCTGCCGCAGACAGCCTTCACCGAGGTCGCGGGAGAGCTGGTCGAGGTCTGCTACCTCAACTTCTACCTGGCCAATGGCGGCGTGGTCGTCCCGGTCGCCGGTCTTCCCGGCGACGAGGAGGCGCTGGCCGTCATCGCCGGCGCCTTCCCCGACCGCAAGGTCGTCGGCGTGCCCGCGGCGACGATCGCCGCCGGTGGCGGCGGCGTCCACTGCATCACCCAGCAGATCCCCGCCGTGGCGAACGGCGGTGCCGCATGAACCGGCACGGGTACGACCTGCTCACCAGCTTCGGCTCCCCCCTCGGCTCGCCGGCCAGGCCCGTGCCCGGACCGGGCCGGCTGCTGAGGGTGGGCCTGGTCCAGATGCGCTGGCTGGCCGACGCGCGCGCCCACGACGCCGCGCTGCGCTCGGGGGTACGGCTCGCCGCCGAGCAGGGCGCCGAGGTGGTGTGCCTGCCGGAGCTGACCCGCAGCCCCTACTTCGCGGCCGACAAGGACCTGGCCCGCGACTCCGAGCGCTTCATGGAGGACCTGCCGGGCGGCCCGACGACGGAGCTGGCCACGGAGCTGGCCGCCGAGCTGGGCATCGCCGTGCACGCCTCGCTGTACGAACGGCCGGCCGACGCCGGACTCGGCTACAACACGGCCATCTGCGTCAGCCCGGAGGGCGTCCTGCTGGCGCGCACACGCAAGCTGCACATCCCGCGCTTCCCCGGCTACCACGAGGACCTGTGCTTCCGGCCGGGCGACACCGGCTTTCCGGTGGTCGAGGTGGGCGGCGCCGGGTTCGGCTTCCCCACCTGCTGGGACGAGTGGTTTCCCGAGCTGGCCAGACTCTACGCGCTGGAGGGCGCGCAGGTGCTGGTCCACCCGACCGCGATCGGTTCGGAACCCGAGTTGCCCGCCTTCGACACCCGGCCGATGTGGGAGCACGCCATCTCCGCCAACGGCCTGGCCAACGCCCTGTTCATGGTGGTGCCCAACCGGGTCGGCGACGAGGGGCTCATCACCTTCTACGGCTCGTCGTTCATCTCCGACCCCTACGGGCGCGTGATGCTGCGCGCCCCCCGTGACCGGCCGGCCGTGCTCGTCGCCGATCTCGACCTGGACCAGCGGCGCGACTGGCTGGAATTCGGCCTGGTCCACACCCGGCGGCCAGAGCTGTACGGCGCGCTGACCCGCCCGGCCTGACAAGGAGCACACCCATGCGGATCGCAGCGCTCACGGCCGTCGTCTTCCTGACGGCGGCCTGCGGCGGGGCCGCCACCCCCCGCTCCACGGGCGAGGCCGGTTTCACGCTGTCGGCCTCGACACCGCCCGCCAAGGGCGACATCGACTCCTTCACCTGGTCCATCTACGCCGAGCCGCCGACGCTGGACTACATCTACGCCTTCGACTATCCGCAGAACATGATCCTGTCCAATGTCTGCGAGAGCCTGATGCGCTGGACCCCGCAGCTCGGTCTGGAGCCCGGGCTGGCTTCCCAGGTGAAGCAGCCGGATTCCAGGACGTTCGTCTACCGCATCCGGGCCGGTGTGAAGTACCACGGCGGCGGCGAGGTGACAGCCGACGACGTCGTCTACAGCCTGCGCCGCCACCTGGACCCGGCGCTGGGCTCGTACTGGGCCAAGTCCTTCGACCGCGTCGCCTCGATCACCGCGAGCGGGCCGATGGAGGTGACCGTCCGGCTGAGACGGCCCGACTCGCAGTTCAACCAGTGGATGGCCACGTCCGCGGGCACGGTCGTCAACCCTCGGGCGGTCAAGGCCGAAGGCCGTGACTACGGCAGCCCGGACGCCGGCGTGGACTGTACCGGCCCCTTCCGGCTGGGCACGTGGCGCAAGGGCGAGTCGATCGAACTCGACCGCTTCCCCGGCTACTGGAACAGGAGAGCCAAGGCCGGGAAGGTCACCTTCCGGTTCATCACCGACCCGGCGGCCCGGACCAACGCCATGCTCACCGGCGAGGTCGACGGCGGCTACCTCATCGCCCCCGAGAGCTACGCCCGTCTGAGGCAGGGCCTCTACTTCGGCAAGAGCCTGACCACCGTCAACCTCGCCTTCACCCACCTCACGGGCACACTGGCCGATGTCCGCGTACGGCGGGCGCTCTCGCTGGCCCTGGATCGCGACGGCTTCATCAAGACCGGACTCCAGGGCGTCGGCTCGATCGCCACGGACCCGGCGCCCCGCGACGCCTGGCCTCCGCGGTCGGCCGTGCCGCCGGCCGTCGGACGCGACGTCGCCGCGGCCAGGGAACTCATCAAGCAGGCGGGCGCCACCGGCAAGAAGATCACCGTCGCCACCAGCCCCATCGGCACCGACGTGTCCCTGCTGGCCACCGCCGTACAGGCCGCGGGCACCGAGATCGGGCTCCAGGTCGAGCTCAAGACCATCGCGCCCGACGCCTACACCGCCCTGTTCTCCGACCCGAAGGCGCGCGCCGAGGTCGACCTGTTCCCCTGCACCTACTACCTGTCGATCACCGACCCGCTGGCCGGCTACTCGATCTTCCGCAGCGGCGCCTTCGAGAACTACATGGCCTACTCCGACCCCGGCTACGACGCGCTCGCCGACCAGGCCGTCGCCGAGTACGACCCCGTCGAACGGGCGGCACTGACCACCCGGCTGCGCGACATCGAGGTCGGCCAGATGTTGTGGATCCCCGTCGCCGAATGGCCGACGTCCCTGTACCTCGGTGACCGCATCACCGGCGCGCCGACCTCGATCGCCTACATGTACTACCCCTGGGCGGCGGACGTGGGGGCGCGATGATGGCCCGCTTCCTCGTGCGCCGCCTGCTGGAGGCGGCGGCGACCCTGACGGCCGCCTCGTTCCTGGTGTTCGGCGCGATCTACCTCGCCCCCGGGAGACCGGAGACGTTCCTGCTCGGCGGCCGGGCGGCCAGCCCCCAAGCCCTGGCCGTCATCAGAGCCCAGTATCACCTGGACGACCCGTTCCTCCTGCGATACCTCAAGTGGGCCGGGCGCGTGCTCACCGGCGATCTGGGCCGGTCGATGCAGTACCGCAGCCCGGTGCTCGGCCTGATCGAGGCCCGGCTGCCCAGCACGCTGCTGCTGATCACGATGGCCGCCGTGCTCGTGACGATCCTCGGCGTCGGCCTGGGGCGGCTGGCGGCGGTGCGTGGCGGAGCCGCCGACTCGGCGGTGCTGGTCGGGACGTCGGTCGCACTCGGCACGCCCTCGTTCGTCGCCGCCATCGGCCTGCTGTGGGTCTTCTCCGTCCAGCTCGGCTGGTTCCCGACCATCGGCAGCGGCGACGGCCTGCCCGACATGATCTATCATCTGACGCTCCCGGCGCTGGCGCTGGCCCTGTACTGGACCGGCTGGCTCGCCCGGGTCACCCGTAGCGCCATGCGCGACCAACTCGTCCTCGACCATGTCACCGTCGCGCGCAGCCGCGGCCTGCCGGAACCCCTGGTGATCCGGCGCCACGTTCTGCGCAACGCCCTGGGCCCCGTGGTCACCGTCGGCGGCCTGACCATCTCCGGGCTGGTCATCAGCACCGTCCTGGTCGAGGCCGCCTTCGGCATCGGCGGGCTCGGCGCGCTGCTGGAGAGCTCGGTACAGGTCAGGGACTTTCCCGTCGTCCAGGCCATCACCATGCTGATGGTCGCGCTGTTCACACTGACCAACCTGATCGTGGACCTGTGCCACCCCTTGGTCGACCCCCGGGTCCGCCTGGGTGCCAGGAACGATGCCGGATGACCGGCGCCGACCCGATCCTCCACCGTCAGGTCATGCGCGTCCTGCGCACCCGCCGTGACTGGCTCTACCTGATCTGCCGCACCTTCGCCGCGCTGATGGCCCTGCTCGCGATCGCCGCGCCCGTGCTCACCCTCCACGATCCCAACGCCACCGACCTCGGCGCCGCACTCACCGGCCCGTCACCCGCTCATCTGCTCGGCGCCGACGCGGCCGGCCGCGACACCCTGTCCAGGCTCGTCGCGAGCGCCGGCACCTCACTCCTAGGCCCCATCGCCGTCGTGGTCTTCTCCACCGTCGCGGGCGTTCTGGTCGGCGTCACCGCCGGTTGGCTCGGCGGCTGGCCCGACACGCTGCTGTCCCGCGCCGCCGAGCTGCTGCTCGCGTTCCCGGCCCTGCTCGTGGCGATCATCTTCGTGGCTCTGTACGGCACGGGCGTGACCGCACCGGTCATCGCTCTCTCCCTGGCCTACCTGCCCTACGTCAGCCGCCTGGCCCGCAACCTCACCCTCTCCGAACGCCGGCGGCCCTACCTGGCCGCCTACCGGGTCCAGGGCTTCTCCGGCCTGACCATCTGCCTGCGCCATCTGATCCCCAACATCGCACCCGTGGTGCTCGCCCAGTCGTCGGTCAACTTCGGCTACGCCCTGCTCGACCTCTCCGCCCTGGCCTACCTGGGGCTGGGAGTGCCGCCCTTGACACCCACCTGGGGATCGATGATCAACGACGGCCAGTCCGCCCTGCTGCAGGGCCACCCGCTCTCGGCGCTGCTGCCCTGCGCGGCGATCGTGCTCACCGTGGTGGCCTTCAACGTCGTCGCCGAGCACTGGGCCGACCAGGTGTCGCGGAGGCCCGCATGAGCGTGCTGCGGATCACGGACCTGCGCATGTGGCTGCCCGGCGCGCCGCGCCCGGTCCTGGACGGCATCGATCTGAGCGTGGCCCCGGGCGAGACCGTGGCGCTGGTCGGCGAGTCCGGATCCGGCAAGAGCCTCACTTCACGGACCGTTCTCGGGCTGCTGCCACCCGGCGCGTCCGCCGCGGGAACCGTCGCCGTGCAGGGCGAGGACGTGCTCACCATGACCCCGGATCGGCTGCGCGCGTTGCGCAGCCGCACGGCCGCCATGATCTTCCAGGACCCGCACGCGGCCGTCAACCCGCTGCGCAGGCTCGGCGACTTCCTCCTCGAAGGGCGGCCCGGCGCCGGCGACCAGGCCCGCGAGCTCATCGAGGCGGTCGGCCTGGATCCGCGGGTCCTGCGGCAGTACCCGCACCAGCTGTCCGGCGGGATGCTGCAACGGGTCACGATCGCCGCGGCACTCATGGGCGGCCCGAAGCTGCTGCTGTGCGACGAGCCGACGACCGCCCTGGACGTCACCACCCAGGCCGAGGTCGTGACCCTGCTGGACTCCCTGCGGCGCAGATACGGCACCGGCCTGCTGTTCGTCACCCACGACCTGGATCTGGCCGCGGCCATCGCCGATCGTGTCTACGTCATGTACGCGGGGCGGATCGCCGAGAGCGGGCCCGCGTCCACCCTGTTCGCCCGCCCGCGCCACCCCTACACCGCGGCCCTGCTCGCGGCGACCCCCAGGGTGCTGAAGGACACGCGAACGCCCGGACGGAGGCTGGCCACCATACCCGGGCAGCCACCCGACCTGCGGGCCGAGCTGACCGGGTGCGCCTTCGCCGCCCGCTGCCCGCGGGCGACCCCACAGTGCCACGACGCCCCTCCCCCGGCGCTCGCCCTGGCCGACGGCATCGTCGCCTGCCACCACAGTCTCACCGGAGCCGAGCATGCTTGAAGTCGAGGGGCTGTCGAAGTCCTACGGCGACGTCCAGGCGGTCCGCGGGGTGTCCTTCACCCTGGCCGAAGGCGGCTCGCTCGGCATCGTCGGCGGATCGGGGTCGGGCAAGACCACCGCCGCCCGCATCATCGTGGGCCTGGAGCGCCCCGACGCCGGACACGTCACCGTACGCGGTCACGACCGCTCCAGCCGGCGACGGGGCCGGGCCGAGCGGCTACGGCGGGCGCGCGAGATACAGATCGTCTTCCAGGACCCGTTCCTGTCGCTGGATCCGCGGCTCAGCGCCACCGCGGTGCTGAGCGAGACCTTGAAGCTGCACTTCCCGGACATCGACCACACCCGGCGGACCACCCAGCTCCTCGATCAGGTCGGCCTCGGCGAACGCGAGGCCACCGCGCTGCCTCGCCAATTGTCGGGCGGCCAGCGCCAGCGCGTCGCCCTCGCCCGCGCGCTCGCGGTCGAGCCGTCCGTCCTGGTGCTGGACGAGGCCGTGGCCGCACTCGATGTCTGCGTGCAGGCTCAGATCCTCAACCTCCTGGCCGATCTGCGCGAGCAGACCGGCACCGCGTTCCTGTTCATCACCCACGACCTCGGCGTCGTGAGTCAGATCACCGACGACCTGGTCGTCATGCGGCACGGGGAGATCGTCGAGCGTGGCCCGACCAGGCACGTCCTGGGGCAGCCGCAACACGCCTGGACCAGGCTCCTGCTGTCCTCGGTTCCGAAACCGGCACGGTAAGCTCCTGGCTGACGAAAATTTCAGTCAGGGGGCTGTTGTGCGAATATCGCGACGTCAGACGCTGCAAGCCGCGATTCTGGCGGCCTTCGGAGGCGCGCTGAGCGCCTGCGGCTCACCCTCGACGGGGGCCGTGGCGACGACCGCCGTCAAGCCGAACGCCCCGGCCACAAGGGCTGCCGGATGGCTGATGCCCGAAGAGACGCATCCACACCGGCTGACGTTCATGTCGTGGCCGACCGAGCTGATCTGGAAGTCCGACACCGCGGGCGTGCGCGACGACATCGCCCGCATCGCCCGCACGATCGCCGACTTCGAACCCGTGGTCATGCTCGCCAACCCCAAGGACGTCAAAGCCGCACAGCGCGCCTGCGGCTCCCAGGTCGAGGTCGTGGACATCCCCGTCGACGACCTGTGGATGCGCGACATCGGCCCCACCTTCGTGCTCCGCGGCGACAAGATCGCTGGAGTGGACTTCCACTTCAACGGCTGGGGCGGCAAGCAGGAGCACACCCGCGACAAGGACGTCGCCCGCAAGATCCTCACCATGGAACACATCACCAGGATCGACGCGCCGATCGTCGCGGAAGGCGGCTCGATCGAGGTGGACGGCGCGGGCACGCTCATGGCGACGGAGAGCTCCCTGGTCAACGACAACCGCAACCCCGGCAAGTCCCGCGCCGACATCGAACGCGGGCTGCGGGAGACCGTCGGCGCGACCACGTTCATCTGGGTGAAGGGCGTCAAGGGCAAGGACATCACCGACTACCACATCGACGCGCTGGCCCGCTTCTCCGAGCCCGGAGTGGTGGTGATCAGCACCCCGCCCGAGGACGCCCCGCAGGACGTCTGGACCGCCGCCCACGACCAGGCGCGCAAGGTCCTCCGATCGGCGGTGGACGCCCGCGGCAAGCGGCTCGAACTCGTCGAGCTCCCGGAACCGGTCGACATCGGGCGCCGCGGCGAGGGCTTCCTGGCCAGTTACGTCAACTACTACGTCGTCAACGGCGGGGTCATCCTGCCCCGCTTCGGCGACAGGAAGGCCGACAAGAACGCCGCCGCCATCGTCCGGGACCTGTATCCCGGGCGCGAGGTCGTGCAGGTGCCGGTCGACACGCTCGGCGAGGGCGGCGGCGGCATCCACTGCTCGACCCAGCAGCTGCCCGCCCCCGCTTGACACTCCGCCATGCCCGATGGATCACACGTGCGCACCTGCTCCCGCCGGAATCGGCGGCAGCACGGGCCCGCACGAAGAAGCCGCCGTGGTACCGCCACGCGCCCTCATCGAGGTAGGCCCGGCATCGGGGTGGCGATGGAGCCGCGACGTGGCCCGCGGATAGGATCGGCCGGGTGCGCCGGACGAATCTGACAGGGGCGACCGACGGCGGATCCTGGGTCGGCCTCGGCCTGGAGCTTCAGCACGCGGCCGAGCCGGGACTGCGGCCTGAGGCGGCGAACGGGAATCGGATGGTCCTGTCGCAGGGGCCGGACGCGGTGCTCTTCGCCGAGATCGACGACGATCGGGGCGGAGTCGAGTACTCCCGTACGGAGAACTACCGGTCACCCCTGGCTCCCTTGCGGGCCGCCGAGGCGCGCGCGGTCACCGAGCCGGGTCAACCGTCCTGGTACGCCCGCTGGGCGCATCGTTTTGCCGACGCCCTGGAAGCCTCCCCCATCGGCCCCTTCCACGAGGGGCGGTGGGTGCTCTCCCGGCGGCTTGCCGGGGAAGGGGCGTCCCGGACGGAAGACGTGTCGGCCGACCGATGGCGTTCCCTGTTGCTCGATGATCATCCAGACGGCTACATCGACTGGTTCACCGGCTCATGGGGGGTCATGCCCCTGCGGCGGATGTCACCGCCCGACAACGGCAGGGTGAAGGCTTACCGCAAGCAGGCCCGGGAGGGGATCCTGCCGCCCGCCTTGCTCTGGTGGTTCAGCGGGCTCAACTGCTACGCGATCCTGGACGGCCACGACCGTCTCGTCGCTGCCATCGCCGAGAACCGGAAGCCGGCGGTACTGGTCCTCTCCCGCGCACCGTCCGAGGAGCAGACCAGGACCGGTACGGACAGGGCCCTGTCGACCTATCGCCTCACCATGTCCCTCCTGGACGGTCCGCATCCGGTGACGGACCACCAAGGCTCGACCCGGGCGGCGAGCCACCTGCTCGCCGCTCAGCTGCACGAGCTCAAGGTCGACTACGCGCCCACCCGTGCATGGCCGATGCGAGCGGCGCACCGACGCAGCCAGGAGGGCCTGGACAGCTTGACGTGAGGCCAGGCGTACGCTCGCCCACCCCTTGCGCATCCAGTTCCCCGAACTGCCGGCCATCGAAGGCACACCACCGCCCCAGGCGACAGCTGCCAGTCCCGCCGCCGGCGCGCCCGGCAGGAACAGGTCTGGCGGGTAGCCGCCGACGGGCAGGTCACCGGCGTACGCCGACAGGTCCACGCCGGCCCCGAGCACGCTGGGGAGGCCGAGGCCCAGCCCCAGGCCGACCAGCGTGGCGGCGAAGACCATGGGCAGGACCTCCAGGACGGTCAGCCGCTGCGCCTGCCGCTCCGACAACCCCAAAGTGCGCAGGACCGACACCGTCCTGGCCCGCTCGGCTGCCCCGATGACCAGCGACAGGACGACGGCGATCAGCGCGTAGGCGGCCAGCGCGCTCTTGAGGGCCCGTTCTATCGCGCACCGACACCATCCAGGACAGCACAACACAACACGCCGATCGGCCCCCGATCCCAGAGCATCTCCTCCACGCTGGGCACATGCCTGGACACAACCGTGCTTCCCGCCTCACCGCTCGAACCACCAGGCGACTCGCCGCCCGCCGTCGGACGGGTCGGCCTCTCCGCCGCAAGCTCACTTCGGTACAGCTCTGGGCTGCCATCGCGGGGATCACCGGGAGTCTCATGTCCGTGCCCGCGTTCCTCGTCTCCATGAATGCCCTGCGGATCAGTGAACAGCAGCGGGTGGACGCTCAGCAGGCGAGAACAGCGTCTGATCGGGCCGGCCGGCGTGACTTCGCACTGCGCGTCACCGTCGAACCGGGCGAAGTGGATATCGCCGACCCGCTCATGACCGGCGGAACGATCACGGTCAAGAACGGGAACGCCCTCCCGACCACCGTCCAGATTCATGTTGAATTGTCTGACAACAATGTGGTGCAAGGGCCTGCGCACTATGCCACCTTCGACGCTCCCGCATGCAGCCAGGTGGTCTACCGGATGCGACACGATGAGGAGCGCACACGAACATTCGACGACGCCGACGGCCGGACAACGCTCGTCGTGGTCGTCAACCCGCTCGACCCGCACTCCCGCTTCTGGTCTCCTGGGCTCGGTGCGGAACCAGTCACAACGAGCGAGGTGACGAGGTTGAGTACAGCTGATTCTCTTTCGGTCAGCGACTTCTCCTCCACGAGCCGCTACCTTCCGACCTGCATGTGATCATCCCTCCTCTTCGGTGACGCGCTCCATCGCCTCCGCCCCTGTCCCCCACGTACGTGACGCCCGCAGGCATCCCGCCCCGCCGGACGGCACGTACGACCTGCTGGTCGACGGCCGTCTCACAGCGCAGGCCACGGCGCCCGGCGGCAACGTCCACACCATCACCGGCTCAGGCCGGTGCTCGTCGAGGAGGTGCCGCGGTTGTCACGCATGGGGCTTGCCTCCGGCCTGCCGCCGCACTGGGCGATCAGCCATGGCCGCCCGGTCCTTCCCCGGTACCACGGGGATCCCCTCTCGACATCGAGGGTGTGCCCGACCCGGCCCGTCCGGCCTGACGAACGGCCCGGTATCGGCGGCTTCACCGCTCAGAAATCCTCCGCCACGTCGTCTGTTCTGGTGTCCCCTCGCCACCCGCGGAAGGATTGACCACCATGACCGACGCCAGACTGCCAGGCGACGACGAGGCCGCGTTCATCGCGGCGGCCCGCTCCCATGACGCGGCACAGTTCGCGCTCATCACGGAGCGCTACCGGCGTGAGCTGCAGGTGCACTGCTACCGGATGCTCGCGAACTACGAGGACGCCCAGGACATGACGCAGGAGACGTTCCTGCGGGCGTGGAACAAACGGGAGTCGTTCAAGGGCCACGCTGCGCTGCGGACCTGGCTGTACCGGATTGCGACGAACGCCTGCCTCGACTTCCTGGGCAAGCGCAACGATCGCACACCCGTGCCTGCCGGGCTGCCGAGCGCGGGCTCGGAAGTGCACTACTTGCAGCCCTACCCGGACCGGATGCTCCCGGCGGACCCGCAGGAATCGGTGGTGACGCGGGAGACGATCGAGCTGGCGTTCATCGTCGCCGTCCAGCACCTGCCGCCGCGGCAGCGGGCGGTGTTCATCGTGCGCGACGTCCTCGGCTGGCCGGCGTCGAATGCCGCCGACGCCCTCGATCTGACGGTCGCATCGGTGACCAGCGCACTGCAGCGGGCGCGCGTGACGATGCGCGAGCAACTGCCCGACCGCCGCCTCGACTGGCGAAGCCCGGCCTCGCACGAGCTGTCGGATGACGAGCGCGGCGTGGTGAAGTCGTACATCGACGCCCATGAGCGCAACGACCTCGACGGGCTGATGGCCCTGCTGCGCGACGACCTGCGCTTCGTGATGCTGCCCGACCCGGGCGCCTTGATCGTCACGGCCGAGGAAGCGGTGGACGGCTGGGTCTCCAGTGGGCTCTTCCAGCGCGGCTACGACGACTGGCGCTGCACCGCCACGACGGTCAACCGCATGCCTGCCGCCGCGTTGTACCTCCGCACCCCCGACGACCCGGCATACCGTTTGTTCACCATCGCGGTCCTGCACATCGTCGACGGGAAGATCACCGAGCTCACCGGATTCGACGCCACCGACAAACCATGGCTGGGCCTGCCCGCGACGCTGTGATCAGGCAGGTCCCCATCGTCGACGAGTCCAGCGCACGGGCCGGCGTCACCGAGGTCACCGCGGAGTGAGCACCCTGACCAGCTGAACACCAACGCGGCACGGCGAACACCACCGCCCCGCCGGCGTTGCCGGCGGGGCATCCTCATGCCCGAAGAACATCGTCACGATCAACGACGCCGTCGTCCTCATCTTCGGCGAGACGGTCGACAACTCACCCGGAACGCGAGGAAGCGCCGGGAGAAGGTTCCCTCATCGCCGCGTCTCGTATCGGGTCAGCATCACGCCGCCGGGAAATGTCCGCGTCTCGACCAGGTTCAGGTTCACCCAGCTGTCCAGCCCGGTGAAGAACGGCGTGCCCCCGCCCACCAGGACCGGGTGGGTGACGATCGCGTACTCGTCGATCAGCCCGGCCCGCATGGCCGCCGCGGCGAGCGTCGCGCCGGCGATGTCCATCGGGCCGCCGTTCTCGGCCTTGAGCCGGGCGATCTCGGCGACCGCGTCGCCGGTGACCAGGCGGGTGTTCCAGTCGACCTTGTCGATCGTCGATGAGAACACCACCTTCGGCATGTCCCGCCAGAGACGCGCGAACGCGACCTCCGCCGGGGTGGCGTCGGGCCGTTGGTCGCCGGTCGGCCAGTGGGAGCTCATCGCCTCCCACAGCTTGCGCCCGTACAGCGACAGCTCGCTCGCCCGCATCTGGTCATACCACCACTGGAACAGCTCGGCGCTCGGCGAAGAGTCCGGCCCCTCTCCCCCACTCCAGCCGATGTCGTCGCCGGTCGCGGCGATGTAGCCGTCCAGGGTCACGTTCATGCCGAAGATCAGTTTCCGCATCCTGCCAGCCTCCTGTGAATCGATCTCACACGTACAGACGGGCGCGGCGCGGAATCCTAATCGGTGCGCGATCTGTGGCGGATCGGGTACGGTTCCGCGCTCGAGCCACGGGCCGGGAGATCGAGACACTGATCGTGCAGCTGATCACCGTTCGGAACGGTCGTCTGGGCAGGGTTTGGACCGGTAGGCTTGTGCGCGCTAAAACTCCGCGTTCGTCGGCTGGTCGGCCGACGATCTGCGATGTTCCCGGGGGTCGGCGTGGCCTTGCCAGTTCATCCGGTCCAGCCTGACGACGAGGAGCCGCCGGTCGGTGGCGTTGGTCTGCGCCTGCGGGTCCTCGGCCCGTTACGGGTGTGGCGGGACGGTGTCGAGCTGGATATCGGTCCCCGGCAGCAGGCGTATCTGCTGGCCTTGCTGCTGGCTCGGGTGGGCAGGCCGATCAGCGCGAGCGAGTTGATCGATCTGATCTGGGGCGACGACGTCCCCAGCAGCGCGCTCAACATCATCCAGAAGTACGTCGGCGCGGTGCGGCGGCTGCTCGAACCCGCGATCCCCTCCCGTGGAACCGGCTCGTACCTGCATCGCCGCGGCAACACCTACCTGTTCACGGCGCCTTCCGGCATGTCGGACCTGGTCGCCTTCCGGGAGCTCGTCGAGACCGCGAAAGAGGCCCTCGCAGAGCATCGTCACGAAGCGGCGCTTGATCGCTACATCGAAGCGCTCGGCCTGTGGCAGGGCCGTGCGGGCGACGGATTCACGCATGGGCCAACCGCGTTGCCGATCTTCGCGGCCCTCGACGAAGAGTTCCACGCCGCGTGCGCCGCGGCGGCCGAACTGGCGATGTCGCAGCGCCGGCCGGCGCCTGTGCTGCCGGCGTTGCGGCTGGCCGCGTCGATGGCGCCGTTCCATGAGCCGGTGCAGGCCGGCCTCATCGCCATCCTCGGGGCCGCGGGACGCCGTGCGGAGGCACTGTCGGCGTTCCGCACGGTCAGCGACTGCCTTGCCGACGAGCTCGGTGTCGAGCCCGGCCCGGCGCTGCAGGCCGCATATCTGCAGGTACTGGCGCAGCCTCCGACGTCGCCGGTCGTGACGGGTGCGGACGTCGGGGGTGACGGCGCGTCGGCGCGAGCGGCGGCCGGGCTGGTCGGCCGGGCCGAGGAGCTCGCCGTCCTGCGGCAAGCCGTCGAGATGGCGCTCACCGGCCACTCGGCGCTCGCCATCGTCGAAGGCGAACCGGGCGTGGGCAAGACCCGCCTGCTGCAGGAAGCCGCCGCCGAGGCGAGCCGGCTCGGCGCGTTCGTGGTCTGGAGTTCCTGCTTGGAAGGAGATGGAACACCGCCGATGTGGCCGTGGGAGCAGGCGCTCCGTCCGATCCTCGACAGCCTGCCGGCGCCGTTGCGGGAGAAATGGCTCGCCAGTGATCTCGGCGGACTCCTCGAACCGCGAAACGACAGCGCGGCCGCGCCAACGATTCCCGACAGCGGCGCCCAGTTCCGCCTGCTCGAACAGGTCGTCACCGTGGTCGGACAGGCCTCGGCGCAACGGCCCACGCTGCTGATCCTCGATGATCTCCAATGGGCTGACGCCGCCTCGCTCCAGCTGTTCGGCCACCTCGCGGCCCGGCTGCCCGCCGGCACGGTGATCATCGGCGCACTCCGTGACCGCGCACCCGTACCCGGCTCTGACCTGTCGCGGGTCCTGGCCGCGGCCAGCCGGCTGCCGGATCACCGCAGGATCCGGCTCGGCCCGCTCGGCTTGACCGAGGTGACCGAGCTCATCCGCCGCGAGATCGGCCAGGACCCGGGCGCTGACGTCGCCCGCGGCATCCATACCCGTACGGCCGGCAATCCGTTCTTCGTCCGGGAGTTGTCCCGGCTGCTGAGCGATGGCGGCTCGCTGCGCGACGGCGAGGCGGCAGTGCCGGCCGGGGTACCGGCCACCGTACGAGACGTCGTCCGCGACCGGATGGCCGGTCTCGACGACAGCGCTCGCGACCTGCTGCATGTCGCCGCGCTCATCGGCCGCGACGTGGACCTCGCCCTGCTCGCCGCCGCCGGCGGCGTCGACGTCGCGGACTGCCTCGAACGCCTCGAACCGCTGCAGGCGCTCGGTCTGCTGGAAACCAAGCCGGAAAGCCCGCATTCGCTACGGTTCGCGCACGACCTGGTCCGCGAGTCTGTCACCGAGACCACGACCCGGCAGCAGACCGTCCACCTGCATCTGCAGGTCGCCGACGCCCTCGAACGCATCCATGTGGACGACGAGTCCGTCGCCGAACGCCTCGCCCACCACCTCTGGGCCGCCGGCCCGCTCGCCGACCCGGCTCGCACCGCGCAGGCACTGGCCCGTGCCGGGCGCCGCGCGGCGACCAAACTCGCGTTCACGGCCGCCGGTCGGCACCTGGACTCGGCCGCCCGGATCGCGCGCACAGCCGGCCTGCGGGACCTGGAGCTGTCGGTGCTGTCACTGCTCACCCTTGTCGCCAGCAGGCACGGGGGATACGGCGGTTCGACGTTCGACCTGCTGGAGCGGGCCGAGTACCTGGCCCGCACGCTCGGCCGCGAGAAGGCGGCCGTGCACTTTCTGTTCGTTCGGCTCGTCGGGGCCTACACCTCGATCGAGAAGGACCGTGGAAGGTGGGCTCGCCGGGTGTACGAGCGAGGACAGGCGTCCGCCGACCCGACCATCCAGGCGTACGGCCGGCATGCCTGGGGCCTGTACCAGTGGGACATCGGCAACATCGGCGAGGCGTACCGCTTCCTCAGCGCGCCAGGCCAGACCAGCCCGCGCCATGGAGCCGGCGACCTCGGACCGTGGAAGGTGCCGAACGAACGGATCGGCTGGCTGGCCGTGATCACCGCGCTGCACGGCGATGCCGAGACGGCACGGTCCACGATCGACACAGCGTACCCGGCCGACGAAGACCCGGTGGCGATGTCGGTCTGGGCCTACTACCACACCATGGCGGCCTCGATGGCCGGTGACGCGCGACATGTGAGGTGGGCGGCCGAGCGGTGGATCGCGGCCGGCGACGACCGCTCCGGCGTCGCGCAGGAGCACTACATCCGGCTGGACTGGCACTGGGCCTGTGCACTCACCGGCGACGACCCGGCAGGCAAGGCGGCGGAGGCCGAACAACTCCTGGCCGCGACCCTCCTCGACCCGCCGCGATGGGGCATCGCCTACCACTACGGACTGATCGCCGAGATGTGGCTGGCCGCCGACATGCCCGACGCGGCCGCAACCGCACTCGACCGAGCCGACCAGGCCCTCACGACCTACGGCCAACGTTTCGCCGAAGGGCTCCTGCTGTTGCTGCGCGCACGCCTGCTGCACGCCCGTGGCGAACCCGTCGACGTCGTACGAGCCGCCGCCGAAGCAGCCCGCGCCCACTCGGACGAACGCGGGGCCCACCTCTTCGCGCGCCGTTCCGAGCGGTTCCTGGCCGAACTCGACCAGGAACCGGCGGACATGTGATCGCGCGCTGGACGATGGGCTGAGCCGCTGATGTTCGGATTCACGGCCGTTGCTCAGCAGACCCCTGCAGTGTGAGGCCGCCGCGTCCCCGAGCGTTCCACGGCACGTCGCGACGACCAGCTTCGTGGGGCGTCGCCCGGCTGACAGGTACTCTCCGAAATTCGGTGGGTGCCTGTCGGACATTTTTGCGATCATCCGCACGTGACAGATGAAACCGATCGCCAGACGTCGTTCCCCACCAGTTCGAAGCATGTGCGCTTTGTCGAGTTGTCGAGCGCTGCGATGTCCGCTCTGCTCGACGGGGATCTGCCCGCAGCCGGCGACACGGCTGGGGTCGCGCTGACCGAGTACTTCGTGACAGACAGAGCGCGATGGCTGTGGCGGGTTCGGATCGACCAGATGGCCGCCGATCCCGGCCACGCGCGGTGGATGGCGCGGCAGGCGGTGACCGGGCCCGAAGGTGTCGTCATCGGTCATGCCGGGTTTCACGGACCGCCCGATGAGGCGGGCATGGTGGAGATCGGCTACGCCGTCGCTCCCGACTTCCGCCGCCAGGGCTATGGCCGAGCCATCCTGATCGAGCTGTTGCGTCGGGCCGCGGCCGAACCGGAGGTCAAGACCGTACGGGCGACGATCAGTCCCGACAATGTGGCGTCCCTGGCCACGATCGCCGGCTTCGGCTTCGTCCAGGTCGGCGAAGATTGGGACGAAGAGGAAGGTCTCGGACTCATCTTCGAAGTCCCCGCCAACCGCGGCCGCCAGGCGTGACCAACCCAGTGAGGGGCGCAGACCAAGCAACGCTGAAAGGGACAGTCTCCTGGTCACGGCGGGTGTGCGCGCGAGGATTTTGACTCGAACATGGCTGTCCCTTCCAGCCGTACTTGGGCTGTGGGCCGTCTAAAGCCGATCCATAGCGCTGCGTTCTACGGTGTGCCGCATGCGACCTACGACGGCAATGCGCCGTGCATTCATCATCGGGCTCGTGGCAGTGAGCGGATTCATCGTTGTCCCTGCGGGGTCGGCCTCCGCCACCACCGTCTACATTGCCCCTGACCTGAGCTGCTACAAAAAGGTGCTCACTGTCCGTGGTGGAGGTATCAGAGGGTTCTCCGTCAACTGCACGGGCCCGGTCGGCAAGGTCAGGACCTTCACCGTCTGGGGGTGGCGCCAGAACGCCGGCACGCTGACGAGCAGCGGGATGAGCGTCCACGGATCCGAAAGCGGATGGGTATCGCTGCCGACGCTCTCGAGCGGCACCTACGACTGGATCGACGTCAAGTGAACAGCAGAACGCTCTGACTTCGGGGCTGGGACCTCTTCGGGAGCAGCGAGCCTCCAAGACCGAGCTCGCCAACCGGCCCCAATGACCCAACACCACGATGGCCGCCACCCCGACCAGGGTGGCGGCCATCGGCGGTGGACTGGGCCGCCTCCAGGGCGAGGTGTCCCAGGGCCAGTTGCTCGCGCCGTCGTGGACACCCTCCACGTGGCCTGCACCGACACGATCGCCGCGGGAGATCTGCCCCGGCGATCAAGCACGCGGACGGGGATCGACAGCACCTCGTGGACCGCCGCCGCGATCTGAGGGACACATGCCAGGTCAGAGCGGGTGAGGCGATTCTCGGCGTCCACAGGTGGCGCACCCCATGCCGGAGCGCCCGCGTCCGGAAGGGCCCGCTAACATCGGGGTCCCCCGGTCCCGCCTCGCGGATGCCCCCACTGCGACGGACGCCCGGCCGACCCGCCACGGAGCCCGCGTGCCCACGATCGACCCCCGACGTCTCCTCATCCTCCGTGCCTTCGTGCTGTCCGACTCGGTCACCGCGACCGCGGCGGCGCTGCACCTGACGCCGTCCGCGGTGTCGCAGCAACTCGCGGCGCTCGAACGCGAGGTCGGTCACGCGCTCGTCATACGCTCGGGGCGCAAGCTGGCGCTCACGCCGGCCGGGCGCATCCTCGCCGGGCACGCCGAGGAGATCAGCTCCCGGCTGAAGATCGCCGAGGCCGACCTGGCCGCGCACGCGGGCGGTGTCCTCGGGCAGCTCCGGATCGGCGCCTTCCCCACGGCGATCAGCTGGCTGGTGGCGCCCGCCATCGTCGAGCTGCGCCGCCAGGCCCCGGGCGTCGACGTCACCGTCGTCGACGCGGAGGCGCACATGAGCCACCGGATGCTGATGCGCGGCGACATCGACGTGACCGTCAGCATGGAGTACGAGTCCGACCCCGAGCGCGACTCCCCCGACATCGTGAAGTTCCCGCTCTACATCGAGCGGTTCAAGGTCGTCCTCCCCCAGGCGCACCCGCTGTCCGGCGAGGAGGGGATAGCGCTCACCCAGCTCACCGAGGAGGGCTGGATCATGCCCTCGCCCGGTAATCCGTGCCGCACGATGGTGCTGCAGGCGTGCGCGGAGCTCGGCTTCCACCCGCCGATCACCCACGTCTCGGACGACTACCGCGCCGCGCTGGCGCTGGTCGCCGCCGAGGCGGGGATCTGCCTGGTGCCGGAGTCCGCGCTCTCCGCCCGCGACGCCGAGTGGGTGACGATCCTGCCGACGCGTGGCATCGCGCCGCTGCGCAAGGTGATCATGACGACGCGGCGCGACAACCAGGGCCACCCCGTCGTACGGGCGGGGCTGGATGCGATGCGGGCCGCTGTCGCCGAGCCGGACTCGGAGGTCTACGGCCCGCTCGCGCGGTCCGACACCTTCAGTGTCGAGTGACGGCCCCGGCCGAGGGCGCGTTCTCGCGGAGGAAGGCGTCCACGTGCCGGTGGTACTCGTCCGGCTTGTCGCGGCGTACGCAGTGGTGGGCGCCCTCTATCACGACGACGTCGAAGCCGGGCGCGACGGCCGTGAGGCGATCACGGGAGTGCTTGTCGACGATGACGTCGCCGGTGCCGGTGACGAGCAGCGCCGGTACGCCGGCCGGGCCGACCGTGATCTGCCGCGCGGTCGGCGTCCAGATCCGGCGCTTCTCGTGGACCCGCTGCTGCATGTAGTCGATGTCGACGGCCTTCATCGCCTCGGCGAGCGGGCGCAGCTCCTGCTCCGCCCAGTGGGGCTTGAGCTCGCGCTGCATGTCCATGAGTTCCTCGACCGACGCCGTGTCGGCGAAGTCGAAGGGGTCCTTGGTGGTCTGCTCGACGCTGAGCCACGGGTTGGGACCGGCCTCCGGCACCCACCACGGCGGGTCCTCCAGCACGACGCCGGCCACGAGATGCGGGGCGTCGGCGGCGACGAAGGCGGCGATCCGCGCGCCCATGGAGTGCCCGACGACGAGCGTCCTGCGCCCGGTCTCGTCGAGCATGTCCTTGAGGATGTCGATCGCGTCCTGCACCATCACGTCGGTGGACGGAACGCCCTCGTGCTCGGGCAGGCGGCCGGGCGACTCCCCATGGCCCCGTGCGTCCGGCGCCACGATGTGGTAGTCGCCGCCCCAGCGATCGACGGCGTCACCGAAGCACGCGCCGGACTCCACGGCGCCGTGGAGGATGAGGATGGCCGGCGCATCTGCTGCGTCCCGCCCATACTCTCGGACGAACAGGTCTGTTCCCACGTGTCCTCATTCACTGCTCTGTCGCGCCGGCCCCCGGCCGGCTCACGACGGGGTTGTCGTTCGGTGGATCATGGTCAAGATCGTGGCACGCCTCTTCGGCGTCGCGCAACGCTCCCGCGGGTCAGGTCAGGCCGGTAGCTCCGCCTCCGGTGTCGCCTCGACCAGCGCGCGCGTGCAGGGGTGCTGCGGGGAGCGGAAGATCTCCTCGGACGAGCCGGTCTCGACGATACGGCCGCGCTGCATGACGGCGACCCGGTCGCTGTAGAGCCGGATCACCGCCAGGTCGTGGCTGACGTGGAGGAACGAGATCCCCTGGTCGCGCTGCAGGTCGGCCAGCAGGTTGAGGATCTGGGCGCGCACCGACACGTCGAGCGCCGAGGTCGGCTCGTCCGCGATGATCAGATCCGGCTTGAGGGCGAGCGCTCGTGCCACGGCGACGCGCTGGAGCTGCCCGCCGGACGCCTCGTGCGGGTAGCGCTTCAGGTAGTCGGCGCCGAGGCCGACCGACTCCAGCAGCGCGACCAGTTCGGCGGTCGACGTCGTCTCGCCGTGCGCGTGGAAGACGTTCTCCAGCGTCTGCCGCACGGTCTGCAGCGGGTTCAGTGACGCCAGCGGGTCCTGGAAGACCATGGCGACGTTGCGCCGCAGCCGCCGCAGTCCTCGCCGGCCGAGGCGGGCGATGTCCTGCCCGTCCGTACGGACGGTGCCGGACGTCGGCACCACCAGGCCGTTGGCCATCCGCGCCAGCGTGGACTTGCCCGAGCCGGACTCGCCGACCAGGCCGAGCGCCTCGCCCCGCTCGACGTGGAGCGAGACGCCGTCCACGGCGAGGAAGCCCTTGCGGCCGCGGCCGAAGCCACCGGCGGTGCGGTAGCGCTTGCTGACGTCGGTCATCTCCAGGATCGTGCTCACCGGGCGACCTCCTGCGGTTCGGGGAGACGATCGAGGTGGCAGGCCGCGAGGTGCACGCCGCCGTCCTCGCCGGCCGGGCGGACGGTGGGCAGCGGTACCTCCACGACACAGCGTTCGCCGACCTGGTCGGCGAAGCCGCAGCGCGGCGCGAAGGCGCAACCCGGTCCGGCGTCGCGCAGCGACGTGGGCGTGCCGGGGATGGCGCGCAGCCGCGTCCGCTCGCCGCCGATGTCGAGCCGGGCGTCCAGCCGCGGCGTGGCCGCGCGGAGACCTGCGGTGTACGGGTGGGCGGGCTGATCGAAGATGTCGCGGAGGCTGCCGTACTCGGCCTGGCGGCCGGCGTACAGCACGAGGACGTCGTCCGCCGCGCTCGCCACCACCCCGAAGTCGTGGCTGATCAGGAGCATCGCCATGCCGTACTCCTGCTGGAGCCCGCGGAGCAGGGCCAGGATCTGGGCCTGCACCGTCACGTCGAGCGCGGTGGTCGGCTCGTCGGCGATGAGCAGCGCCGGCCGGTTCACCAGGGCCATCGCGATCACCGCGCGTTGCCGCATGCCGCCCGAGAACTCGTGCGGGAAGCGGCGTACGGCGTCCGCGGGCCCGGGGATGCCGACCCGGTCGAGCATCTCGACCGCACGGGCCCGCGCGGCGCGACGGGTGACCGACGGGTCGTGCAGGCGGACCGCCTGGGCGATGTGCGCGCCGATGTCGAGGTACGGGCTGAGCGTGGACATCGAGTCCTGGAACACCATGGCCACGTCGGAGCCGCGGGCCCGGCGCAGCTCGCGCTCGTCGGCGGAGAGCATCTCCCGCCCGGCGACGACGATCCGGCCCCGGGCGCTCGCACCGCGCGGCAGGAGCCGCATGATCGCCCGGCCGGTGATCGTCTTGCCCGATCCCGACTCGCCGACCACGGCGAGCGTGCGGCCGCCGTCCAGCCTCACGGAGAGGTCCCGCACGACATCGGCGGTGAGGCCGCCGCTGGTGAACGAGACACACAGGTCCTCGACCTGGAGTACGGGGTCAGGCACGGCGGATCCTCGGGTCGAGAAGCGGCATCAGCAGGTCGGCGATCAGATTGCCGACGATGATGAGGAAGGCGGAGAAGAGCGTCACCCCGACGACGATGCTCAGGTCGGACTCGTTCACGCCGGACAGCAGCAGGTCGCCGAGCCCGTGCAGGCTGAACACCTTCTCCGCGATCACCGAGCCGCCCAGGAGCGCGGTGACGTCGAGCGCGAACATCGCCACGACCGGCACCATCACGCCGCGGACGGCGTGCCGGTTCACCCGCCGGGTCGACGCGCCGCGCGCGGTCATCGCGACGAGGTGGTCGGCCGAGAGTTCGTTGAGGAGCTGCGTACGGGTGACCCGGATGTAGCCGGCGGCGAGGATGAACGACAACACCATCCACGGGCCGATCAGGTGCCAGGCCCAATCCGCCGGTGACTCCGAGAACGGCACGAAACCGGAGTACGGCAGCGCGTTGAGCATGAAGCCGAAGACCTGGATGACGAGCAGGCCGACGAGGAAGGTCGGGACCGACAGCCCGAACATCGCGAAGCCTATCGAGAACCGGTCGACGATCCCGCCCTTGCGTATCGCCGACAACGCGCCGAGGCCGATGCCCACGACGAGGCACAGGACGGCCGCGCCCAACGCGAGCGACAACGTGACGGGCAGCCGCTCGGTGATGAGCGTCGTCACGTCGCTGCGGTTCGGGAACGAGTAGCCGAAGCACGGCGCCTGGCAGTGCACCTGCTGGGCGCCCTCGCCGTACGTACGGCCGGTGAACAGGCCCTTCACGAACTGGACGTACTGCCACACCGGGCTCTGGTCGGTCTGCATGTAGGCGCTGACCTTGGCCCGGGTCTCGGGCGGGCACGGCTTGCCGCACATGGCGCGGGCCGGGTCCTTCGAGGCCCCGAAGAAGAGGGCTATCGTCACGAAGGCGATCGCGAGGAGCATGAACACCGCGGTGGCCATGCGGCGGGCAATGTAGACGATCATGCGGAATCCTCCATGCGCACGTCGAGGACGTCGCGGAGCGCGTCACCGGCGAGCGTGGCGCCGAATACGATCAGGAACACCACGGCGCCCGGGAAGAGCATGTACCAGACGTCCGCACCGCTGTAGATCCACGGCAGCGAGTCCGAAAGCAGTTTGCCGAGGTCGGGGACATCGCCACGCAGGCCGACGCCGAGGAACGACAGTCCCGCGACGACGCTGACGTTGCCGGGAAGTGACATCGCGAACAGGACGACGACCAGGCCGAAGAGGTGCGGCAACATCTCCCGGCGGATGATCTGCCAGGGCGCGGCGCCTGTCGCGCGCGCCGCCTCGACGAAGGCGCGGGCGTTGACGGCGCCGGCCTGGGCGCCGATGATCCGGGCCGGGACGGTCCAGCCGAAGAAGGCCAGTACCAGTACGAGGACCAGCGCCCGCGGCATCTCCGGCGGCACGATCGCCATGATCGCGATGACGAACATCAGGCCCGGGAAACCGAACATGAAGTCGATCACCCGCCCCGCGACGGCGTTGAGCCAGCCACCGAAGTACCCGATCGCCGTACCGAGGACGGCGGCGAAGGCGATCGACAGGATGCTCGCCCCGAACGCGATGAACAGCGACGAGCGGATGCCGTAGACGATCTGGGCGAACAGGTCGACACCCGTCACCGGGACGACACCGAGCCAGTGGTCGGCGCTGACGCCACCGAAGGCGCCCAGCGGACGGCCGCCGTCCGGGTCGAGCACGTCGGTGTGCAAGGTGTTCGGGTCCTGTCCCTCCATCCACACGAGCAGCGGGGCGCAGAGCCCCGCGACGAGCGGCACCACCAGCATGACCAGGCCGGCGACGCCGGACCGCTTCCGGAGGAAGCGGCCGAGGACCGAGGTGCCCCGGCCCTCCGCCTGCTGGATCTCAGCGATCGACACCGACGACCAACTCGTTCGCGAACGGCGGGTAGGCCGGGATGAAGTAGTTCATGATCTTCGAACCGGCCAGGGCCTGCGTGCGCTGCACGAGGATCGGCACGACCGGGGCGTCCTCCATGATCTGCTTGTCGATCGCGGCCCACATCTTGGCGGCCTTGTCGAGGTCCGGCTCCGCGACCGCGGCGTCGATCGCGGCGTCCACCTTGGGGTTGGAGAACTTCGAGGCGTTTCCGCCGCCGTTGCCGATCTCGCTCGACGCGAACAGCGGCTGGATGGTGCTCATGCCGCTCGGGAAGTCCGCTCCCCAGCCGTTCGTCGTCATGTCGTAGTCGCCGTCGTCGGACGAGACGAGCTCGGACCAGGTGTTGCCGTCCAGGCCCTTGAGCTCGACCTTGACGCCGACCCGCGCCAGCGAGTTCTTGATGCTCTGGGCTTCCTTCTCCTCGATCGCACTCACGTCGGTCGGATAGGTCAGTGTGAGCTTCAGGTCGGAGGCGCCGGCGGCGGCGAGCAGTTCCTTCGCCTTGTCGACGTTGCCGGTGTCACCGCCGTCGTACAGGTTGTACTCGGTGTAGCCGGGGATGCCGGGCGTCATGATGGTCGAGGTGATCTGGCCGCCGAACTTCGGGCCGCCGTACACGCTTTGCAACTCGGCCTTGTTGATCGCGTAGTTGATCGCCTGCCGCACGCGGACGTCGGACAGACCCGGGCGCTTGACGTTCATGGCGAGGTAGCGGAAGTAGCCCGAGGGGCTGTTGGCCATGCGGCCGGCGATCGACGGGTCGGACTGGATCCGCTGGAACTGCGACGGCGAGATGAGCGCGTTGCTGATCGCGGTCTGGTCCTCGCCCTTGTCGTCGATGAGGCGCTGCACGATCGTGTCGTTGTTCAGGCCCATGTCAAGGACGATCTTGTCCGGGCCGGCGAACCGCACCTGGTCGCTGTCGGCCGTCCAGTTCGGGTTGCGCTCCAGCACCGCCTGCGACCCCTTGCGGAAGCTCGTCACCTGGTACGGGCCGCTGGCGACCGGGTGCTCGCCGTACGTCTCCGGCTTGGTGTCGGCGGCGGCCGGCACCGGCGCGAAGGCCGGCATGCTGACGATCCACGGCCAGTTGCCGAACGGACGCTTCAGCCGGAAGACGATCTTGTGGTCACCGGCGACCTCGATGGAGTCGAGCTCCTTGCCGTCGTACGGGCCGTCGTAGTCGGTGCCGCCGACCAGCAGCGTCTTGTGGTAGCCAAGGCCGCCCTGAAACATCGGCGCGAACGACCGCTCGATGCCGTACTTCACGTCCTGCGCGGTGATGGGGCTGCCGTCGGAGAACTTCAAGCCCTCCTTCAACGTGAAGGTCCACGTCTTGCCGCCGTCGTCCGTCTTGCCGGTGTCGGTGGCGAGGTCCGGCACGAGGACCGTGTCCTTGTCGGGGAGCGTCCGCCACGACGTCAGCCCGCGGTGCACCCACCGCAGCCGGCTGGTCGGCACCATCTGCGCGTTGGCGGTCTCGAAGGACTCGGTCGCGCGCCGCGAGAGGTAATGCAGGGTCCCGCCCTGGGGCACGGACTCGAGCCCCGTCGTCTTCTTGCTCGTCGTCGGCTCGGTGGACTGCGAGCCGGACTGCGAGCTGGACTGCGGGTTCGCGTTGCAGCCCGCCGTCACGAGGGCCAGCACGAGCGCGAGCCCTGCGGGCACCACTCTCCGGGATCGATTCGCCATAGATCGCGCTTCCTGTGAAGCGGCCCCGATCGGTCGGGTCCGCTGTGGATCTCAGGAAGGGAGTCTGTTGGCGAGCGAGAGCACACGTCCATCGAGGAGTTCTGCAACGGATCTTTCAGAAAATCTGAAAGATCGCGGAGATCCGCGCGCGCGGCGTCAATGTTAGTCCGTCGGCCCCGGTGACCGGAAGACCGCGGCGCACATCCACGGGCCCCGGCCTCTGGCAGTACCCGCCGAAATCCCGCACGACAACGACGCGCCACTGACTCCGATCCTCACCAACCCCACGAAGACATTCGCGTGGAAGCTGGGCGGCACCAAGACAAGAGCGTTCGCGGGCATGGTGCGCGGCAAGATGGTAGTTGTCTTCGTCGCAACAGAAGGCCCGTACCAGGGCAAGGTCATCTCGGCCGTGGTACCTGCCGCCAGGAACATCGCGAAGTGGGGTCTGTAGTGGGGAAGGTCGCCGAGGCGCTGACATGGGATGGTGTCCGGTGCGTCATCAGCATCTTCGTGGTCACCACCGCCAAGGCGCCGCTCCAGGCCGGCTTTCGTGACGGCGACGTCGCGCCCTCACAGGTGAAGGTCTACGACCTCACGGCCGATGAGGACTATCTGCCGGGGCGGCACGTGTTCGAGTACGACCTGATCTTCGATGCCGTTCCCGAGGACCTGGATGCCTATCTGAAGGCATGCCTGGACCGGGCATGCGAAGGCGCCGTTGTGGCATGGCTCGCGTTCGAGGGCTCTTTCAGCTACGACTACTTGCTGGCGCCGGAGGTGGCAAGCCAGGTTTACGGGGTGTGCGCACCGGGCGCGCCTGCCGAGCTGGCCCTGGAGGAGGAGGTCCTGACGAGCGAACGGTGGCGGATGACGCTCCAACGGTACGCGCGGACGCTCTCCTGAGACGGCTCGTCAGGCCAGGAAGCTCCACCCTGGAGCGGAGGCTCGTCGTCGCGGATCTTCTCACGCGGCTTCGGGGACAGCCCGATCGTGAGGAACCTTGCGTGAAGTCGGCGAGCAGCGGCCGGCCCACATGGACGACCAAGGCATCGATGTCGCCGTACTGTCCCTGTCGTCTCCGGGTGTGCAGGACCTGCCGGAGGCCGGCGCCATCGTGGTGACCCGCGAGGCCAACACCCAGCTCGCCGAGATCGTCGCTCCGCCCGCGCCAAACGCCCGTCGGTCTGAAGCCCCCCACAGCGGCCGGCCGGAATGCCACCACGCGGCTCAGGCGCCCCTCAGGCGGCCCCGCCAAGATCGCCGCGGGCGGCCGTCATGTCGATCCGGAACCGGCGGCCGAGGCGACCCGCGCGGGGAACTCCCCGCTCACGCCCCGTGAGGCCGACATGCTCGCCCTGGCACGGGACGCCGCCCGCCGAGGAGATCGCTCGACAGGTGTCGGTGTCGCAGGCACGGTGCGTAACTCTCGCTGAGGCGATCGCCACGCGTGGAGCGGCCAATCGGCACGAGGCCGCCCGCATCGCTGCCGAGCGGGGCTGAATCTGACGGCTTCCCACTGCGCAGAGCGGACGATCGCCGCACCGGGGCGAGGTGTGGGTGCGGAATCCCGCGCCCTCGGAAGTTCATGCACGACAGCAGGAAAGGCTTCGATGCTCGGCCGCCCCGTCACGGGCCTGAGCCGCCGGCTCGAACGGGACCAGGACACAGGTCTCAGAGGCCCGCGTCTTCGCGCGTGTCGAAGACGTCACGGGCATGTTCGATGGCGGGCATGTGCTCGGACGCCCAGGCCAGCAGGACGTCAACAGGCTGCCGCAAGGTCTTGCCGAGCGGTGTGATCCGATACTCGATCGCCACCGGCCGCGTGGAGAGGACCTCGCGTTCGATCACCCCGTTGCGCTCGAGGCGGCGAAGAGTCGCGGTCAGCGACTTCTGCGTGACCGCGGGCATGGCCCGGCGTAGCTGGTTGAAGCGGCAGGGGCGTTCGCAGAGCTCGTTGAGCACACCGAGGGACCACTTGTCGAGCACCTGATCGAGGAGTTCGCGGTGTGGGGCGTCGATGCGGAGTTCGCTGCCGGTATCCATGGTGAAACCTGGTCTCGTTGAAGTGTCCTTCTCCTACTAAGTAGCTTAAAGATACCTACGTTGACAAGGAGAAACAGCTGTGGCCGTCAAGCATTTCACCCCTGAAGGCCTGCTCCAGCCAACCCCCTACCACCATGTCGCCGTCGGCACGGGCACGACGCACGTCCATGTCAGCGGGCAGGTCGCACGACGGGCCGACGGAACCCCGGTGGCCCCCGGCGATCTGGCCGGACAGGTCGCGCAGGCTCTGCGCAACACCGCCGTCGGCCTGGCAGGCGCAGGTGCCTCGTTCGCGGACGTGTTGCGCCTGACGTTCTATGTGACCCGGTGGAGTCCGGAGAAGATCGGCGACTTCATGGCCGGAGTCGAGGCCGTCGCCGAGGAGATCGGCCTTGCGCTCCCCATGCCGCCGGCCTCCCTCATCGGCGTCGACCACCTCTTCGAGCCGGACGTGCTCGTCGAGGTCGAGGCGACCGCACTGCTCGACTGATTCGGCGTACGGAGCCGGGCCTGGTCACCGCGAGACCACGCACGCACGAACACCACTCGCCGACCGCTTGAGGGACATCCGTTTCCCAAGCGATCGGCGTCGTTCTGCGGGCCGAACCCGGCCACCAGGGCGCAACGCGACCCGTCCGGTGTTGGGGTTGACGATCGTGCTGAGGAACGCCACGGTCGCGGCGCCCGAACGCGGGCCCGCTCACATCCGGGCGCAGACGGTATACGATCTCAAAGCACTTTCGTGGCCGGCCCCCCCACGCGGTCAGATGGTGGGGCACGCCGCGACACCTGAACAAGCCGTCGCCATGGTGGTGGAACGCCTTCCCCCCAGGATGCGGTCCCGCCTTCGTCGGCAGTCCAGAAGAGCTCGCGGCCCTCGAAACGGCTTCACAACCGGTGGAAGGTCCGACCGCGAGCTGAGAAGTCGAGCTACCGAGCCTCAGGATGGGCGAGAGGTTCCACAAATCCGACCGCAAATGGTGAAGGTCACCGACTGTCGGCCCGGACCTCCCGAAGACCGATCTGTTGCGCGAGCAGGGGTTCCAGTAGGCCACTGACCTGCGTGAACGCGCGCCCTTGACCGCCCGTGGCGTGTTGATATGCCGGCCCGTACCGCTCGAGCCACATCACCGCGACCCGGCGTCTACTCGGCGAGCGACAACTCGTTGGCTCGAGAAGCAATCACGCAGCCAGGGGACGATTGCGTCCCATCATGGATGGAGTCAGCGCCCGACAGTGCCTGGACGTCGCTCGCTTCGCCCGGCGGTTGAACAGATTCATACAGGGCGGCGGAGCCGGCCCTCGGGGGTAAAGGTGAAGCTCTGGCCGAAATTCCCCTCACCGATGCGGACGGCGAGCAGAACAGGCTCGGCGTGGGCGGGTGGCCATTGTTGTTCGGCTTCCAGGGCCGGCCCGTTCCAGAGGTGAAAGGAGATCATCGGCTCTTCGGGCACGCCGGTCAGGTAGCTGAGGGTCTTTCCGTAGAGCGGGTTGTTCCCGCCGAAGAGGATCGAGGGTGGGCCGAAGGCGGTCGTGACTTCGGTGAGTGTCCGGTTGAGCGCTGTCCAGGTGCTGATCGTGGCCGTGAGGGCACGGTACTCCTGGAGTGTCAGTGTGCGATCGGCTTGGAGCCAGCCTTGGGTACGGGCGAATTCCGCGTAGATCGAAGCCACACCGCACGCGTAATGACCGGGTATCAAACAGGCGAACGCTCCGGTGACTCCGGTCGACATGAAGGCCCCGTGCGTCTTCCAGTCCTGCAAGGCTGCGGACCAGTGATCCTCACGTTGTTCCACATGCGCCAGGTGGTCGACGAGAATGCGCAGCGCGACCTCGTTGCCGTACATCCCTGGCCTGCGTAGAGCCGAATTCAGCTCTCGTCTGAGGTAGTCGCGAATCTCTACGGAGGGCCGGAGGTCTGGGTCGTCTGACACAAAGATCAGTCTCTCAGGTGTTGAGAATCGATTGTTTTTGAAGACCAGCTCGACCGGTCTCCAAAAGGCGCGACAGCACGCCTGGCCTCCACGTACGTGGCCCGCTCCGGCGGAGCCACTGTGCGCCCGTGACCGTGCCTCTTGGGTCTGGGTGCGGACCGTGGTCTCGGTGTGGACCTCGCGCACCGGCTCGGCGCGCCCGAGCGGCACCTGATCGCCTGGGAAACCCCCGAAACCCTAGGCCTCCTGCCCTGCGGGACCTCAAGTCCCGGGCAGTGTGGCTGTGAGCGATAGCCGGCGGAGCCGAACGACTCCAGGCAGCTCGCAAGCTGAGCCCACCGGCGCAGCCTGACAGAATCGTGACCCGTGATCGACGATTTCGTGAAAGACAACCTGCACGAGAGACTGCGGCGGGACCGCAAGGCGCTGCTCTGGAAGCTCGACGGCTTGTCCGAATACGACGCCCGCCGACCTTTGACAGCGACCGGGACCAACCTCCTCGGCCTGGTCAAACACGTGGCCACCATCGAGGCCAGGTACTTCGGCGAGGTCTTCGACCGCCCTTCCCCAGAACCGCTGCCCCGGTGGCAGGACTCCGACGGCAACGATCTGTGGGCGACCGAGGACGAGACCCGCGATCAGATCATCGGGTTCTACCGGCGTACGTGGGAACACTCGGACGCGACGATCAACGAGCTTCCCCTCGACGCCCCCGGCCATGTGCCGTGGTGGCCGGAGTCAACGCCGGCCTGGCACACGAACCTGTTCGCCATCATGGTCCATGTCCTCGCCGAGTCCACCCGGCATGCCGGGCACGCCGATATCCTGCGCGAGAGCCTCGACGGCCGGACCGGGTTGCGCCCCGAATACGAGGAGCAGATCGACGAGGAAGCCCGTGCTTCCTACTGGGCGAAGATCGAGCAGGCCGCCAGGGCGGCCCGCACCGATTAAGGCTTGACCACATCGCGCCACCGTGGCCGTGCCCTTGGCGGGGACAATGACGGCCGTCATCAATGACAGGCCTGACAAACCGTTCAAGCTCATCACCGCTCTCGGGTTCCATGCACTCCACCGTGTCAGGTGAGCGAGGAGCACGGTCAACGGCGCCTACACCTACGCCTGACCCTCACGGCCGCCCCGGCGGGGCTGAGGTGTTCCGGCGCACAACCGGGAGCTGTACTGCCTGGCTCAGCCAGGCGCTCACACCGACTGCCAGGGTGTTCACGAGCGGGGATGACCTGGGGCGACGGGAGGGTTGAGAAGATCGCTTCCCGAATGAGAAAGATCGTTTCCCAGGATCGGTCGAGCGCGCCACGAGCTTGCGCCGGCGCCGCCGACCGCGACATCGCCTACATCGTGGCGGCCCGGACACCGAGGACGACGAGCACTACCGCCGTCACCTTGCCGAATGCGCGCTTGAAGCGGGCCTTGTGCAGAACATGTGCCCCTTGGCGGACAAGGACCGTCCAGGTCAGCAGCCACACCGCCATCAGCAGGGCATGGGCGGTGGCCAGGGTGAGGATCTGCCCGTTGAGGGGCGGGCCGGGCACGATGAACTGCGGGACCAGGGTCAGGTAGATGGAGGCCGCCTTGGGGTTGAGTACGTTCGCGAGCAGGGCCTGGGTGTAGACGGAGCCGGTACGCTCCGGCCGATCCGTCGGCTTGGGAGGCGGGGGCAGGGTGGTGGAGCGCCAGGTCCACAGGCCGAGGCCGATGAGGTAGGCCGCCCCGAGGAGTTTGACGATGGTGAAGGCCTGGCTGGAGTGCATGACCAGGGCCGACAGTCCGGCGATGGCCAGGGTCGCGTGGGCGTACAGGCCGCTGACCGTACCGAGGATGATCGGGAGGGCCTGCCGGTGACCACCGGCCGTGACGTGCTGGATGAGCAGGGTCAGGCTGGCGCCCGGAGTGGCGATGATGGGCAGGATCGCCAGGAGGAACGCGATGACCGCGTACGTGTGGGTCATGCCTGGAGCACGACGCGGAAGTGGGTGGTGAGGCGGTGGTCGTCGTCCAGGATGTGGAAGGCGAGGCCGGGCGGTTGGTCGCGGTCGGCGGGCTGGTCGCCCTCCCACGGCAGGCGCAGGGTCCAGGTGACGGCCGGTGCGACGATCAGGGGACGACCGGCGAAGGTGGAGGCGGCCGCGGTGTGAGCGTGGCCGGTGAGCACGGCGACGACCTGCGGATGGGCGTCGAGCAGCGCGGCCAGGTCGCCGGGCGACTCCAGCCGCCCGGAGTCGGGCAACGGGTGGTGCAGTACGACGGGCGGCTGATGGAAGGCGATCAGCGCGGGCGTGTCCGGGGCGAGCCCGTCGAGGGTGGCGTGCATCCAGGCGAGGGTTTCGGCGTCGAGCCGTCCCTCGTCGCGCCCGGGGATGGTGGAGTCGCACATCAGGATGGCGGTGCCGGCGACGTGGTGCACCCGGTTGACGGGGCCGGGCGCGGACGGCTTTCGCAGCAGCGCCTTGCGGTAGGCCGTACGGACGTCGTGGTTGCCGGGGCAGGTGAGCACCGGGAAGGGGGCAGCCAGGATCTGGGCGGCCTGCTCGTACTCGGCCTCCGCGCCGTGATCGGCGATGTCACCGGTGACCAGCAGGGCGTCGACCGGGCGGGGCAGCGCCCTCAGGTAGTCCATGACGTAGGTGGCGCGTCGGGTCGCCCTGTCGGTGCCGTCAAGGTGCAGGTCGCTGATCTGAGCCAAGAGCAACGTCATCGTGCGATCCCCCAAAGCTGTCTAATGGTTAAATGGGATTTAGCGTTAGGAACCATAGGGTACGGAAGACGACATAAGCAACCGGGAGGTTCGAGTGGAGCGCTGGCCGGCACTGGAACTGGCGAGCACGATCCGCCACGACGGCAACGGCGGTGTCGCCGACGACCTGGCAACGGCGCAGGGCACAACCCGCTGGATCCATCAGCAGGCCGAGTTGCTGCCCGGCCACGTGGACGTCGCAGAGCTCACGGCAGGCGAGGAGCTCAGGAGCGAGATCGTCGGGCTCCGCCGGGCCGTACGGGCGTTGTTCGCGCAAGCGGTCAGCCCAGCGCCCCCAAGCCGGGCCGACGCCCACCGGCTGATGCCGGTCGAGCAGGCGCTGGCGCACCTCAACGCGGCTGCCGCCCGTGAAGCGATCGTCCCGCAACTCGACTGGCCCACGAGCGGAACACCCCGTACGGAAGTGTTGTCGACCGAGCGCGATGCGAGCGTCCGGTTGATCGCGGCCCTGGCGCGGGCCGCCATCGATTTCCTGAGCGGTCCGCAACGTGAGCAGTTGCGGGCCTGCAACGCGCCGCGCTGCGTACGCTACTTCGTCAAGAGCCACGGGCGGCAGGAGTGGTGCAAGCCGTCATGCGGCAACCGTGCCCGGGCCGCACGCCACTACCAGCGCCACAACGCCACGACCGCCCGAGAGCTGCCCGGGTCCTGACCACCGACAAGCCCCGCGTCCGGCGCCGCGCCTGGGCTCTCGCCCGGCCTGCCCGGGCGGCGCGCCCGCAGGCGGTGAGTTCCCATGCCTAGTCGCACCCTGCGCTTGTCGCAGGCCCAGGCGCTCGACGTGCTGACCCACCTGGGCGCCATCCAGCTCGACGCGATCCAGCGCGTGGACAAGGCCCACCGCCTGGTTCTGTCTGGCCCGCGCCCCGCACCTTCAGGGCCGCGACACCATCGGCGCCCAGCTGTGGAGCCCGGCCGGCCCGGCGACCGTGTTCGGGAGCGCGGCGCACGCCGTGCGCCTGTTGCCGATGACCGACTGGCCGTTGTGGACCTGGGCGCTCCCCCATGACCCCCGAGGTCGCGAGGGGAGCGCCGAGGGCTGTGCATGCGCTGTTTTATTCTGGAGTCCATAGATATTCATCTCGGGGCTCTTGCGACGCGGGCCTAATGTGGAGATGATCCCGAACAGGAGAGCTCGTAGCTCGACAAACTTCCCATGGAGTCTGTAAAAAGTGGTGACCAATCATGCGCCGGCCAGCCGTACCCCCGCCCCGCACGAGGCGCGTGGCCGGAGGCGCGGGCGCCGGTGACGCGTCCCGGCAGCCGATCTCAAGGCCGCCCGGACGACCCGCGCGACTCAACTGAGCGCCGCCCAACCCCCTCCCCCGAACCCCGCCCCCGCACCCGCCCAGCCGACGGCTCTCCTTCCATGCCCTGAGACCCCCGCGAAGGGAATGCTTCATGCGCTTCTCAACCCCGTCCCTGGCCGTCGCCGTGGCCTTGACCGGGCTGCTCGCCGCCACGAACACCACCGCGGCCGCGGCCGACCGCGGGAACAAGCCGAGCCACCGTCTGGAGTGCGACGGCACGGGCGGCCCCGGCAGCACCTGCACCGTGGTGGCCACCGGCAAGGCGCGGCCCAACCAGGTCGAGGAGTACGTCACCACCGTCAGGAGCGGTGACCAGGTGTGGGCGCGGGACACCATGTACAGCCGCGAGGGGCAGGTACGCACCCGGCCGTTCACGCTGCCCGACAAGGAGGTCACGGTCGACGTCTCCGTCACCTCCATGCCGGCCAAGCATGTGGGCGTGCCACTGCGGCTGATGTCGTGGAACCTGTTCGTGGGCGGCACGTTCGATCGCCAGGAGAAGACCGGCGAGAACCTCGCTCAGATGATCGACTACATGAACGAGGTCAACCCCGACATCCTCTTCGTGGTAGAGGGGTACGGGTCCGGGCAGAAGATCCTCGACGGACTGAACGCCGGACGGTCCGAGGGCGACCGGTTCACCGGCACGCAGCTCACCACGCCGGAGGACTACAGCGTCAACGGCGACAACCTGTGGCTCTACACCAAGCTCAAGGTCGAGAAGGTGTATCCGCGCTACGCCGACGCGGACATCGACTCCTTCAACATCGGCGGCGCCCGCCTCGGCCTGCCCAACGGCAAGCACGTCAACGCCTTCAGCCTGTGGACCTGGCACGACGGCTGGGCCTACGGCGACACCCACGACGCGGCCGTGCAGAACACCCACGGCCTGCCCCGCACCAAGACCGACGAGCAGATCCTGGAGGACGACAACTTCCGCAGGGTCGCCATGGGCAAGGCCATCCTGGAGAAGGCGATCCCGTCGTACATCGGCGACGACGACTCCCCCGTGCTCATGGGCGGCGACCTCAACGCGCAGTCGCACCTTGACTGGAGCGAGCAGTTCGCCGACGCCCCCGGCCACGGCGGCGTGGTCCTCCCGTGGCCGTACACCAAGCTGTACACCGACGCCGGCTTCATGGACACCTTCCGGTACGCCAACCCCGACGCCGGGCGTTACCCAGGCCGGACGTGGAGCCCGTATCACGGCATGGGCGCCATTCCGGGCCGGATCGACTACGTCTTCGCCCGCGGCGAGGACGTGCGCATCCTGGGGTCGCGGGCCGACACCCGGCGGCTTCCCCGCCACCAGCAGACCCCGCTCGACCGGCCGTACCCCTTCTACTCCGACCACGGCTCCGTCATCACCGACATCCTGATCCGCGGCAAGGGGACCGGGCCCGACCGGGAGCCCGTCAGCGAGGAGCCGGGCAAGGGACGCGACATCTGGCCGACGGAGCCCGCCGGCCGCCGCGTCCCGCCCGCCGAGCTCAAGGCCACCGCCAGCACCTTCAAGCCCGGGATCGGCGACCCGCGCAACGCCGTCGACGGCAAGCTGACGACCGACTTCCACTCCAACTACCCCGAGGTGCCCGCGCAGCCGCACACCATCACCGTCGACCTCGGCCGCGTCAGGCAGCTGTCGGCCGTACGGTTCCAGCCCAAGCTGCGCACCAACATGAACGGCACCATCCTCGAAGGCATGGTGCAGGTCAGCGACGACGGCGTCACCTTCCGCGACGTCAAGGCCGTCAACTGGCCGCGCATGACCGCGCCCAACGACGTCAGCCTCGATGGCGTTTCGGCACGCTACATCAGGCTCCGCTCCGACTATGGCATCGGCGGCGCCTCCGCCCTCGCCGAGATCATCCCGTACGAGAAGTCCTGACGCCGGTGGCGCCGGCCGGGCAGCTTCCCCCTGCCCGGCCGGCGGCCTTCGGTGAGGCCGGGGAGAAGGTGGGGCGGCGCTTCAGGTGAGGCGCTGCGGGGCGGCGGGGCTGGAGATGGAGCCCGCCGGGGAGAAGAAGCGATCATCGACATGATCCAGCGCCAGGCAGGCCCCACCCAGCGCGACACACTCCTCGCCGAGGGTCGAGGGCCGGACGTCGGGCACGCGCACGCAGTGCGGTTCGAGCGCCCGGCGCAGCGCGGGCAGCAGCACGTCGGCCGAGCGGGAGAAGCCGCCGCCGAGCACGACCAGTTCGGGATCCAGCGTCAGCACCATCGCGGCGGTGCCGAGCGCGAGATGGCGGGCGTAGGCGTCCACCGCGGCCTGGGCGTCGGGGTCGCCGCCGCGGGCCGCGCCGAAGACCAGCCGGGCGGCCTCCTCCGGCGAGGCCCCCTCGGCCGTCGCGCCGCTCTCCAGCCGCCCGGCCATGGTGCTCCAGCCCGTGATCTCCATGAGCCCGACCTCGCCGGTGGCCCCGCTGAACCCGTGGTGAAGGCGTCCGCCGATGATGAGCGCGGCACCGGGCCGGCGGCCGACGTGCAGGTAGACGAGGTCCTGGACCCCGGCGGCCACCCCGAGCCGCTGCTCGGCGAGGGCGGCGAGCTTGCTGTCGTTCTCGATGGCGATCGGGCAGGGAAGCCGCTGCCCGAGATGCCCGACGAGGTCGACACCGGGCCAGTCGGGCAGGTCGTTGACCCGGGTGACGAGCCCTTCGCGGTTGACGACGCCGGTGGTGCCCGCGGTGACGCCCCACATGTCGGCGACGGTCAGGCCGGCGGCGATGAGCGCGGCGTCGACGGCCCGCCACACGGCCTCCAGCCGCTCCCGCTGGGCGGTGTGCCGGTCGACGGCGACTCGCCCGCTGGCCACGACCCGGCCGGCGAGGTCGGTGATCACGGCCAGGACCTTGTGGACGCCCACGTCGATGCCGAGCACGTGACCGGCGTCGGTGCGGAAGCGGTAGCGCTTGGCGGGCCGGCCCATGGCGCCGGGCGCGGGCCGTTCCTCGGCGATCCAGCCGCGCTGCTCCAGATCGGTGACGACGTCGCCGACGGAGGCCCGCGACAACCCCGTCCGGGCGGACAGCTCGGTGAGCGTCAGTGGATCGCGCGCCTCACGCAGGGCACGGATGCTGCTCAGGGAGTTCAGCTGGCGCAGCCGCTGAAGGTCCCCACCACTGACCTGCACGGTGTCGCTCCTCACTATCAATGGTCTCTGACTTATATCGCTGAAGCCTCGATGGCTTCCACCTCGATCGTCCTGCGGCGAGAGATCTTGACGGCGACGCCGTTTTCGTGACTATCTATGGAAACCATAATAAGGGAGCATTGCGAATGACAGTGACTATAGCCATCGTCGGTGCCGGCGCGCGCGGCCAGATCTACGCCGGAGCCGCCGCCGCGGACGGCCGCGCGCGGGTCGTGGCCGTGGCCGACCCGGACCCGGCGCGGCGGGCCAAAATGGCCGCCGAACACGGCCTGCCGGACAGCGCCTGCTTCGCCGGGTGGGACGAGCTGGCAGCCGTGCCGAAGCTCGCCGACGCCGTGGTCATCGCGACCCAGGACCGGTTGCACGTCGAGCCGGCCGTGGCCTTCGCCGAGCTCGGTTACGCCATCCTGCTGGAGAAGCCCATGGCGCCGACGGAGCCGGAGGCCCGCCGCATCGTCGAGGCGGTCGAGCGCAGCGGCGTCGTGTTCGCGGTCTGTCACGTGCTCCGCTACACGGCCTACACCCGGGTGCTCAAGAAGCTCCTGGACAGCGGCCGGCTGGGCACGATCTCCAGCGTGCAGCACCTGGAGCCGGTTGGCTGGTGGCACATGGCCCACTCCTTCGTACGGGGTTCCTGGCGCAGCGCGGCCGAGTCGGGGCCGATGTTGCTGACCAAGTCCTGTCATGACATCGACTGGTTGCTCCACATCCTCGGCGAGGCGCCGGTCGCGGTGTCGTCCTTCGGCTCGCTGACCCACTTCCGGCCGGAGAACCGCCCGGAGGGCGCGAGCACGCGTTGCGTGAGCTGCGCGGTCGAGCCGGACTGCCCCTACTCCGCCAAGCGGCTCTACCTGGGCTGCCTCGGTGATCCGCGGCGGGAGTTCTGGCCGCTCGGCGCCGTCACCTCCGACGCCACCGAGGCGGGCGTCACGCGCGCGCTGGAGAGCGGCCCGTACGGCCGCTGCGTCTACGACTGCGACAACGACGTGGTCGACCAGCAGGTCGTCACGATGGAGTTCGCGAAGGGCGCGACCGCGTCGTTCACCATGACGGCGTTCACGCCGCTGGAGCACCGCAAGACCCGGATCTTCGGCACCCGCGGGTACGCCGAAGGGGACGGACATGACATCAGGGTCGTCGACTTCGTGACCGGCGCCGAGGAGACGATCGACACCGGGACGGCGGCGGGCGCGTCCCTGGCCGACGGCCACGGCGGTGGCGACGGCGGCCTGGTCAGGGCGTTCATCGACGCCGTCACCGCCGGGGACCAGGCGCCGCTCGGCGCCGGGCCGGCCGATGCGCTGGCCGGGCACCTGGTCGTGTGGGCCGCCGAGCGCGCCCGCCGGAGCAGGAGCGTGGAGGCCCTGTGACGACGATCCCGGCGCCCGCCCGCCTCACCTCGGGCCGGGGTCGCTTCACCTTCTCACCGCGGCGTGGTGCCCGGGGTGGAGGGCGGCCGCCGGGAACCGGGCGCCGGTGACAGTGAGCGTCTCGGCGTAGCCGGCGCGGGTCGTGGCCGCGGTGATGGAGTCTACGGAGGTCGTACCTGCTGTCCACCCAACGGTGGACAGCAGGTACGACCGGACGATGCTCCCGGTGACACCTGCCGTTCCGCGACGCTCTTCGTATGAGCGAACTGGCTGTACGCGCGGCGCGCTGGAGCGCCCGCCACCCTTGGCGTGCCTTTGTTTCCTGGTTGGGGTTCGTGGTCCTGTGCCTGATCATCGGCATGGCGGTCGGCACCAACAGCGCTACCACCAAGGACTACCGGGTGGGCGAGGCGGGGCGTGCCGAGGCCATGGCGGCCGAAGGAGGGCTGCAACGTAAGCCCGAGGAGCAGGTGCTGATCTCCCGGCGGAACGGAGATCCTGCCGGTTCGGCCGGGCAGGCGGCCGCGGACGAGATCAAGGCGCGGATGGAGCGACTGCCCGGGGTGGAGAGTGTGGCGGTGCCCGTACGGTCCGCGGATGGCAAGGCGATCGTGGTCAGGGTGACCATGCGTGGGCCGGAGCTGGGTGCGCAGAAGCAGGTGGATCCGCTGATCGCGCAAACTGCGGCGGTGCGGGCGCGCCACCCGGATCTGCGTGTCGAGGAGACCGGTGCTCCCTCCATCAGCAAGGGGGTCAACGCCCAGCGTGGCGCGGACCTGGCGCGTTCGGAGGCGATCGCGTTGCCCGTCACCCTGGTGGTTCTGCTCTTGGTCTGCGGGTCGCTGGTCGCTGCCGCGATTCCGCTGCTGCTCGCGCTGTCCTCGATCGCGGCGGCGATGGGCCTGGCGATGGTGGCCTCACATGTCTTTCCCGACGCCGGGGTGGGCACCAATGTGATCATTTTGATCGGCATGGCGGTCGGCGTCGACTACTCGCTGTTCTACCTCAAGCGGGAGCGCGAGGAACGCGCCCGATCCGAGGGCCGGGTCGGGCCTGAGGCGTTGGTGGAGCTGGCCGCGGCGACTTCCGGGCGGGCGGTCGCCGGCTCGGGACTGGCCGTCGCCGTCTGCGGCGCGACGCTCTATCTCGCCTCCGATGTCATCTTCTCCTCGCTGGCCACCGCCACGATCGTGGTCACGCTGGTGGCGGTGGCGAGTTCGCTGACCGTGCTGCCGGCGGTGCTGGTGCTGGTCGGGCGGCGGCGTGAGCGACGCGGCGCGCGCCGAGCGGGCCGGGCCGGCGGGGGCAGGCTCGTACGGGCCGGAAAGGAACCGGGCCGGGTGTGGCAGGCGCTGATGAGGCCCGCCGTCCGGCATCCCGCGATCACGCTGGCCGCATCGATCCTGGCGCTGCTCGCCCTGGCCGCCCCGGTGACGGGCCTGAAGCTGACGGAGATCAGCCTGGAGACGTACTCGCGGCAGATCCCGGCCATGCAGGTTCGCGATCGGCTCGTCGCCGCGTTCCCCGAGATGCGGGTCACGCATCAGGTCGTGGTACGGGCCGAGGCCGCCCGGGCGGGTCAGGTGCGTAGAGCGCTGGCGGAGGTGATCCGGCGCACGCGGGCCGATGTCTCGTTCGCGGGCACGCCACACGTGCGCACGTCGGCCGATGCGCGTGTCAGCACCCTCGCGCTGTCGGTTCCGTATCGCAACGACTCGCCGCAGGCGCTCGCCTCACTCGCACACCTCAGGAACGACTACCTGCCGGCGGCCGTCGGCGGCATACCGGGCGCCGAGTGGGCGGTCTCCGGCGACGTGGCCCGCTTCACGGACTACCCCGCCCATCAACAGGACAGGATCCCGCTGGTGCTCGGGGCCTTGCTGCTGGCCACGTTCGTGATGACGCTCCTGATCTTCCGCTCGGTGGTGCTGGGCCTTCTCGGCGTCGTGCTGAACCTGCTGTCCACCGCCTCCGCCGTCGGCGTTCTCGTCCTGGCCTTCCAGGGAAGCTGGGCCGAGGGGTTGCTCGGCTTCACCTCCACCGGGTCGATCGGGTCACGCGTTCCGCTGTTCCTGATCGTGATCCTCTTCGGACTGTCCATGGACTACCAGGTCTTTGTGGTGAGCCGGGTCCGAGAGGCGGCGATGAGCGGCCTGCCCACGCGCCGGGCGGTCCTGGACGGCGTGGCCGCTTCGGCGAGCGTGGTCACGAGTGCCGCCGTGGTGATGGTGACCGTGTTCGTCAGCTTCATCTTCGTCGACCTGATCGAGTTGAAGCAGATGGGCTTCGTGCTGGCGGCCGGTGTGCTGCTGGACGCGTTCGTCGTCCGCGTCCTGGCGCTGCCGTCGGCGCTGCTCCTGCTGGGACGCCTGAGCTGGTGGCCGTCACGGGGCGTGGCGCGGGACGGCCGAACCGGTGGAGGCCGCGGCGACGTGCCTGAGAGCCGGGCCGCCGAAGTAGGTTGAGCGACATGACGTCGTGGTCGAGCGCCGGTGACCGGCATACGCCCCCCGTCTGGGGCAAGGCCCTCCAGCGGTGGAACGCCGTCTCCTGGCTGCTGTACGGGCTGTTCACGGCGGCCGTCGTGGTCCTCGATCCGCCCGGTGAAGACAAGACCTGGTCCCTGGTCCTGCTGGGTGTCCTGGCCGCCTGCTACGCGGTCGTCATGAGATATCCGGGCAACCGGGTGCTGCGGCCGTACACCTATCTGTGGGTGCTCGTCCTGTCGTTGAGCGGCCTGTCCTATCTCCGTGACGGGTACGCGGCCCTGTTCATGGTGACGTTGCCGCACTTCTGGGTGCTGGCCAGATCGTGGCGGGAGTCGGTCGGCTTCAGCGCTCTGGGCGCGGTGGGCACGCTGGCCGGCAGCATGCTGCGGGTGGGCTGGAGCGCGGACTTCTTCAGCTCCAACGTGATCTCCACACTGATCGTCTACTCGGCGAGCGTCCTGATCGGGACCTGGGTGCACCAAGTACTGGAGGAGAGCCGCGAACGGGCTCGGCTGATCGGCGAGCTGGAGCGGGCTCAGGCGCAACTGTCGCAGGCGCACCAGCGCCAGGGCGCGGCCGACGAACGGGAACGGATGGCACGCGAGATCCACGACACCCTGGCGCAGGGCTTCGCCTCGATCGTCGTGCTCGCCGAGGCCGCGCGCTCCGGGCTCGACTCCGCGCCGTACCGCAGCGAGCAGCAACTGCGCTCGATCGAGGCGACGGCGCGGGAGAACCTCGCCGAGGCGCGGGAACTCGTCGGTTCGGCACGCGAACCCGGATGGCCGGCCGTGGGCACGGTGGCTCGGACATTGAGGCGCACCCTGGATCGCTTCACCGAGGACACCGGGCTCGCCGTCGTCGCCGAACTCGCCGACGTCGACTGCGACCAGCAGACCCGCATCGCGCTCCTGCGCTGCACCCAGGAGTCTCTGGCCAACGTCCGCAAGCACGCGCGGGCGTCCACGGTGGGCGTGGTGCTGGCGCGGCACGCGGCCGAGGTCGAGCTGGAGATCACCGACGACGGCGTCGGCTTCGACGTGGGGCGTCCGCCGGGGTTCGGCCTCGACGGGATGCGTAAACGCCTGGCCGAGCTGGGCGGCGAACTGACCGTCACCAGCTCTCCAGGAGACGGGACGAGGGTTCTGGCGATGATTCCCCTGGAGAGCGAGGTGCCGGTATGACCCGCGTGATCGTGGTCGATGATCACACCGTGATGCGGGCCGGGGTCATCGCCCTGCTGGCCGGTGAGCACAGCATCGACATCGTCGGCGAGGCCGGCGACGGCCGGGCGGCGCTTGCCCTGGTCGAGCGGCACGATCCGGACGTCGCGCTGGTCGACCTGCGCATGCCGATCCTGGACGGCGTCGCGACCACCGCCGAGATCGTCACCCGGCATCCGCGCACCCGTGTGCTGATCCTCACCACGTACGACACCGACGCCGACATCGAGCGCGGCGTCGAGGCGGGCGCCATCGGCTACCTGCTGAAGGACACCACCCGCGAGCAACTCGTCGACGCCATCCACGCGGCGGCACGCGGCGAGACCGTACTGGCTCCGCGCGTGGCGGAAAAGCTGATCGCCAAGATGCGACGACCCGCTCAGGCGACGCTGACGCCACGCGAACTCGACGTGCTCAACGCGGTGGCCGACGGCCTCACCAACGCCGAGATCGGCAGCCGGCTCGTCATCGCGGAAGCCACGGTGAAGACCTACCTGCTGCGGCTGTTCGCCAAGCTGGAGGTCAACGATCGCACGCACGCCGTCGTGAGGGCCATGGAGCGAGGGCTGCTGCGCCGACCATGAGAATGCTCAGGTCACGAAGCTCCTGGCTCGTTCTTGCCCGCCCGGGCCGATGCGGGTAGGTCCACGCCCGGCCCGACCTCGGCTCACGGCCGCAGTTGCTCGTCCAGGGCCGACTGCAGCCGCGCGACCTGTTCCGGTGTGGCACGTGGGGTGACCACGGAGGCCAGCTCGGACAGCGGCAGGCGCAACCCACGGGCGGCCAGGGCCGCCGGATCGCCGATCACGCCATGGGCGGTCATCACTCGTGTCAGGCGCTCCCACAACCGGGCGTCGTCGACGGCGTCCGCGATCACTTCCGGCGACGCCGGCGGCGGCAGCTCGGCCTTCCACTGATGATGGCCGGGTCCGGTTCGGAACGGTTCCCGCCCCGGCAGGTGCACGATCGCCTCGGTCCCCGGCGGGACCCGCGCTTCGAGGACGAGGGTGCCGCCACTGATCCGCCACGCCACGCCCGCAGTGCCGTACGGGGTCTCCAGGTCGGCCTCTGCCCAGGTCAGACCATGTCCCGGCAGCGGGCGGACCTCGATCCGCCGGTAGCCGGGGGCGGCGGGCGCGAGGCCGGCCACCCGCCGGTGCAGCCAGTCGGCGACCGCGCCCAGCGCATAGTGGTTGAACGAGGTCATCTGGCCGGGGTTGATCGAGCCGTCGGGCAGCATGCTGTCCCAGCGTTCCCAGATCGTCGTCGCCCCCATCGTCACCGGGTAGAGCCACGACGGGCAGGAGCGCTCCAGAAGCAGCCGGAACGCCAGGTGCGGGTATCCCGCCTCGGTGAGCGCGTCCGTGATCAGCGGCGTGCCGACGAATCCGGTCGCCACCCGGAAGCCGTTGGCCCGCACCAGGTCGGCCAGCCTCGTTCCGGCCGCTTCCCGCTGCTCCGGCGTCGGCAGCAGGTCCCAGTGAAGGGCCATCGCATAAGCCGTGGGAGTGTCGCTGACCATCAGCCCGCGCTCTGTGACGTAGGCGGAGGCGAACGCACGCCTGACCTCCGCCGCCAGGTCCCGGTAGCGGCGCGCGTCCTCGCTCAGGCCGAGCACGGCGGCGGTCCTGGCCAGCAGGTCGGTGCTGCGGATGTAGTGCGCGGTGGCGACCAGGTCCTTGTCCGTACGGGAGTCGCCGGGCGCGTCCGGCGGGGCGGCCGGGTCCAGCCAGTCGCCGAACTGGAACCGGCCGGCCCACAGACCGTCCTCCCCCGCGAAGGCGTGCAGCCGTTCCACCCACGCCCGCATGCTCGGATACTGCTCGCGCAGCACCTCGGCGTCGCCGTAACGCTCGTAGAGAGTCCACGGCACGATCGTGGCCGCATCGCCCCACGCGGCGGCGGCGGGAAGGATGTTGTGGTGGATGTTCGGCACGACGAACGGCACGCAGCCGTCCTCGAACTGCTCCGCCGCCAGATCCCGCAACCACGAGGACAGGAAGGACGAGCAGTCGGCCAGGAAGGCGGCCGCGGGTGCGAAGACCTGGATGTCGCCCGTCCAGCCGAGCCGCTCGTCCCGCTGGGGGCAGTCGGTCGGCACGTCGAGGAAGTTGCCGCGCATGCTGCGCACCACGTTGTCGTGGAGCTTCTGCACATCGGGATCCGAGCAGCGGAAATGCCCTGTGGGGCGCAGGTCGGAACTGAGCACGACTGCTTCGACCGACTCGATCTCCTCAGGAGCCACGCCACGCAGCCCCGCGTACCTGAAGCCGTGGAAGGTCAGCGACGGCTCCAGCACCTCGGTCCGCCCACCGGCCAGCACATAGCGGTCGGTGGCCTGAGCACTGCGCAGAGGGCGGATGCCCAGTTCGCCGTCCTCCAGTACTTCGGCGTGCCGGACGACGACTTCCTGCCCGGCACGCCCGCGCACGCGCAGCCGTACCCAGCCCACCAGGTTCTCCCTGAAATCCACCAGCAGCTCCCCCGACGGGGCCGCGTACCGCATGCCGCCCGGCACTGCGGCGACCGGCCGAACAGGCGGAGAGTCGCCGGGAAAGAGCTGGTCGAGCGGCTCGTCGAGCACATCCACCGGTTCGCCCGCGCCGCGCCCGATCCGCAGGTCGGTGGTCTGTCCGTCGTAGAGGTCGTCAGCGAGGACGCCCGTGGTGTGCGCCCGCCAGCTCTCGTCGGTCACCACCAGGTGCGTGCTTCCGTCGGCGCACTCGATCTCGAGTTGCGCCAGCAGCGCGAGCCGGTCGCCGTACAGGGCTCGCTGGCCGCGCCAGTAGAGCCTGCCGCGGTACCAGCCGTTGCCGAGCAGCGCGGTGACCTCGTTCTCGCCCGGCCTGAGCAGGGCGGTCACGTCGTGGGTGCGGTAACGCAGCCGCCGGCCGTAACTGGTCCAGCCGGGCGCCAGTTCCTCGTCGGTGACGCGCTCGCCGTTGATCCGCGTCACGTGCAGCCCGAGCGCGGTGACATGCAGGCGGGCGCGTGTCACCGCCGCGGGCAGCTTCACGGTACGGCTCAGCAGCGGTGCGGCGGTGAGCACCCCGCCGAGGGTCCGCGGCGAGACGAAGCGCGCGCTCCATTCCCCGGCGCCGAAGAGCGGCGTCTCGAAGGCCAGCGGCCGGCTCCAGTCGCCCCAGCGGCCTCGGCTGCCGACGCTGACGCGCAGCGCTCCGGCGGCGCGGGAGTCCAGTGGGGCGAACGGCCATCGCACGCCGAGTTGTTCGGCGCCCTCCGCCGTGTGGACGACGGGTGGCCTGCCGGCGAGGGTGAGCTCGACGCGGTAGGCGTCGAACGGCTCGGTGGTCCGCCAGGACAGACGCGGTCGCGGCGCCGGCATGCCGTGCAGCCGCAGGTCGACGCTCACCGGACCGCCACGGGGTCGGCGGTCGCCTGCATGCGGCGGCGCAGCGGGAAGATCCACGTCCAGGCGATCAGGGCGGCGACGAGCACGGCGGCGAGCAGCACCACCATCAGCGCCTGGGGGCTGGCGTCGGCGATCGCCGGGGTGACCAGCGCGAAGCCCGCCGCCACGAAGCGGGTGAAGGCTATGGCGACGCCTTGCGCGGTGCCTCTGATCAGGGTGGGGAAGAACTCCTGCGACCACACCTTGAAGATGACCTCGCCGGCGAAGCTCGCGCCGATCGTGATGGCGAACTTCAGGATGATCAGCGTCACCGTGTTCAGCCCCACGATCAGCGGGATCGCCGTTCCGATCGCCATGATCGCGACACCGATCGTGTAGAGCAGCATCCGGGCGGGCCCGTCCACGTACTTCATGAAGATCAGGATGGTGAGGAATCCGAGCGGATAGGCCAGCATCCCCACGAGGGTGGCCGTCGACACCTGCGCCCCGGCCACTTCGGTGAACAGGAACGTCTGGAACTGGCCGAACGTGTTGGCGACCAGGTTGCCGACGGCGTAGAAGAGACCGAGCCCGACGACGGCGCCGAGGAGCGGCCTGGACGTCAGCACGCGCCAGGAATCGCCGCGCACGCCCTCGGCCGGGCCGGCCTGCTGCCGGTCGCGCTCGCGTACCCACTCCTCCGACTCACGCAGCCTCCGGCGCAGTACGAGCACCACCAAGGCCACGACGATCACGTGCAGGTAGATGATCCGCGCGCCGATCGTTCCGGTCCCTGAGACCAGGAACGCGATGAGGTAGGCAGCGAATCCGCCACAACTCCATAGCACCTGCGAAAAGGCGACAAGCCTGGCACGCCGGCCTTCCGGCGCCTCCTCGGCCACCAGCGCCAAGGAGGTCGGAATGTCGGCGCCCATCGCCAGACCGGTGACGGCCACACCGACGAAGATCATCCACGGCTGGACGGCGAAGGCGAGCAGCAGGAGACCGGCGACGAAGACGACCAGGTCGTATGTGAACACCCTGCGCCTGCCCAGCAGATCCCCGAGCCGTCCGCCGAACACGGCTCCGAGGGCCAGGCCCAGCGTCAGGACGGACGACGCCGTGCCGATCATCCACGGGCTCAGCCCGAGCTGCTGCTTGTACAGAACCAGCGCGGTGCCGGTCCCCACGATGGTGGCCGCGTCCATGTAGGAGGCCATGCCGCCGAGCGCGGCCGTCCTCCAGGCACGCCTGGCCGTCGTCTGTGTCATCTGCGTCGATACCTCGTGTAGGGGGTTCCGCGGGCCCGCACGCCGTCGGTCCGCGTTGTGTGAAGCGACTATTGTGGATCGATCTACATTTTTCAAGAGGGAAGTTCCGGACCGCTATGTTGCTGACATGAGTTCCTCGCGCCCCACGATCTCCGACGTCGCCGCCGCGGCAGGAGTGTCACGGGCTGCCGTGTCGAAAGTCCTGCGCGACGCCTACGGCGTGAGCCCGCGCATGCGCGAACGCGTCGAGCGGGCCATCGCCGAGCTCGGTTACCGCCCCCGGGAGGCCGCCCGCGCCATGCGCACCGCCACCCGTACCATCGGGGTGGCCGTCCCCTTGCTGCGTGGCCAGTTCTTCGCCGACATCCTCGACGGCGTCTACGAGGAGCTGGACGCCGGCCCTTACCGGATGCTCGTCTCGCCGTTCGACCACGAGACCAGCGAGCGCAACCCCGGCATGGAGTCGCTGTGGGACCGCGAGGTGGAGGCGGTCATCGTCGTCTCGCCGAAGGTGCGCGCCTCCTGGCTCGACTCCTTCGCCCAGCGGCTGCCGACGGTGGTGGTGGCCAGGCACGACGCGAGCGACCACTACGACCGCGTCGTCAACGACGACCGAGCGGGCGCGGCCCTGGCCGTCGAGCACCTGGCGGCGCTGGGTCACCGGCGGATCACTCACCTCTCGCACAACGTCTCCGGGCCTGGCATGCTGAGCCCGCATGCCGTACGCGAGGCCGGCTACCGTGAGGCGATGCGACGGCTGGGGCTCGACTCGTACCTGTCGGTGGTGACCTGCGGTGGCAGCGAGGCCGAGACCCACCGGGCCACGGCGGCGCTGCTCGACCGGGGGGATCCGCCGACCGCGCTGTTCGTCGGGTCCGACCAAGGAGCCTTCGGGAGCCTGCGGGCGCTGTCGGAGCATGGGCTACGAGTGCCCGATGATGTCTCTGTCGTGGGCTACGACGACACCCAGTTCGCCTCGCACCCGCGCTTCTCGCTCACCACCGTCGCCCAGTACGGCACCGCCATGGGCCGTGTCGCGGCCGACCTGGCACTGGAGCGGATCAAGGCGCGCACGGAGGCACGGGAATGGGTGTCGCGGCCGGCGTTGATCGAACGTGAGTCCACGGGACCCGTACGCCTCCCCTGACGCCACCGGCCGATCGATCGCCGCGCCGGCAGTCACCCGGGAGTCACGTCGCAGCCGGTGACCTGGTCGCACTCACCCTGGGGCGATTGAGCCGGAATCGACGACATCGAATGCCCCGCCCTGCGTCAGCCGCGTCGGGCGCTGCCTGGCGGATCGGCCCGGCGGCTCCGGCGCGCCCGGCGGGGGTGGCGCGTCGGGAACGCCGGAGCGCAGCGGGGTTTCGCGGACCAGGCAGGAAAGGGCGAAGACGGCCGCACCGAGAACGGCGGTGCCGAGGAGCATGACGTGCAGGCCGTCGGTGACGGCCAGCCGTACGGCATCCGCCGTCCGTTCGGGGAGGCCCGGGAGCAGAGCGGGGGTGAGTTCGCCGCCCGTGGTGAGGCGGTCGGCTTCGGCCGGGCCCAGGCGGGCGGCCAGACCGTCCCCCATCCGGGCGGCGTACAGGCTGCCCAGCAGGGCGATGCCGAGTGATCCGCCGACGGTGCGCGCCAGGGTGAGTGTGCCGTTGGCGGCGCCCATGTCGCGGGGATCGGCGCTGTTCATGGTGATCAGGGTGGTGCTCTGCATCACCAGCCCGATTCCCGCTCCGATGGGGAGGGTGAGGGCTGAGGCGAGGGCGGCAGGGGTGTCGCCGTCGAGGAGCAGCAGGGCCGGCGCACCCGCGGTCATGAGCGCCCCGCCCAGGATCGGGTAGATCCGGTAGCGGCCGTTGGCGCTGATGAGGCGGCCGGTGACCAGTTGGGCGCCGAGCATGCCGAACATCAGCGGGAGCAGCAGCATGCCGCTGGCCGCCGGGGAGGCGCCCTGGACGAGTTGCATGTACTGCGGCAGGTAGTTCGTCACGGTGAGCATCACCGCGCCGACCAGGAGGCTGAGCATCTGGGCGAGGGTGAAGTTCCGGTCGGCGAAGAGCCGGGGCGGCATGATCGGCTCCGCCGTACGACGTTCCACGGCCACGAAGGCGACCAGGGCGAGCAGGCCGATCGCGCCGAGGATCCACGACGTCCCGCCCGCCAGCAGGGTCAGGGCGACGGTGGCGGTGGTCAGCAGGGTCGCCCCGGCGTAGTCGATGCGAGGCCGGGCGCGTACGGCGGGTGGCACATGGACGCGGGTGACGATGAGCAGCAGGGCCAGGGCGCCGAGGGGAAGGTTGACGTAGAAGGTCCAGCGCCAGCTCAGTTGGTCGGTGAGCAGGCCGCCCAGCAGAGGTCCGCCGACGTAGGCGACCGGCATGATGACGCCGATCATCGACTGCAGCCGCCCGCTCTCGCGAGGCGGGACCAGGACACCGATGATGGCCAGCGCGCCGACCATGAGCCCGCCCGCGCCGAGCCCCTGGACGGCGCGGAAGGCGATGAGCTGGGTCATGTCCTGCGCCAGGCCGCAGAGTGCGGATCCCACCAGGAAGAACACGATCGAGGTGATGAAGGTGGCCTTGCGGCCGAACAGGTCGCCGAGTTTGCCCCAGATCGGAGTGGTGGCCGCGCCGGCGAGCATGTACGCGGTCACCACCCAGGGCAACTGGTCCGGGCCGCCGAGGTCACCGGCGATCGTGGGCAGTGCGGTGCCCACGATCAGGCCGTCGAGCATGGCCAGGAACATGCCGATGAGCAGTCCGAAGATGCCGAGACGGGTCATTGCGGTTCAGGCGGCGTAGGGGCGGGCGGTCCTGGCCTCGCGCAGCGAGTGCCCCCACCAGGCGAGCCGGTCCAGCATGACCTTGGCCGCGGCGTCGGCGGCCGGGTCGACGGCCTTGCCGTCGCCGTCGAACTGCGCCCAGGGGTGCTGCAGGCCGACGCTGTCGCGGATGGTCACGGCGTGCAGTTCGGCCAGGACGAGCCGCAGTTGCTCCACGGCGCGCAGCCCGGCGGAGAAGGCGCCGTAGGAGACGAACGCGACGGGCTTGGCGTGCCACTCGGTGTTGTGCCAGTCGATGGCGTTCTTCAGCGCCGCCGGGAAGCTGTGGTTGTACTCGGGCGTCACGATGACGAAGGCGTCGGCCGCCGCCATCCGCGGTGACACGGCCGCCAGCAGGTCCTTGGCCTCCTGAGTGGCGGGCGGCTGCCCGAGTACGGGGTAGACGGTCGGCAGCGGGGTCTCGATCAGGTCGATCAGGTCGGCGTTCATGTCCTCCCGCTGGGCCAGATGGTCCATGATCCAGCCGGCTACCGCGGGGCCGAAGCGGCCGTCACGGGTACTGCCGAGAAGGACGGCGATGTTGAGCATGTCGTTCCCCAATGTGTACAACGTATTTGCGGGAGACAATGTACGCATCACTGTGTACGTTGTCTACTTCTGATACGTTGTATCTGTCGCGCCGGGAAGGGAGGCCCTGACTGTGGCCACGGATGAGAACGTGTCGCTGTGGGAACGGCTGGAGCGGCCCGCCCCCACACCCCGCCAGGTGTTGTCGCCGCAGCGCATCGCCACGGCCGCCGTCGCGATCGCCGACGCCGAGGGCCTGGAGGCGGTCACCATGCGCCGTCTCGCGGCCGAGCTGAGCGTCGCCCCCATGGCGCCTTACCGCCACGTGTCCGGCAAGGACGACTTGCTGGAGCTGATGGTCGATCACGTCTACGCCGACCTGAGCCTGCCCGACGGCCTCGGCTGGCGCGAGAACCTGCGAACGCTTGCCGTGCGCACGCGCCGGCTGATGCTCGACCACCGATGGCTCACCCAGTTGCCCCCGCAGGCCAAGCTCTCCCTCACACCTCGCCGGATGGCCGTGGCCGAACGGGCCCTGACGGCCCTCGACGGCCTGGGGCTCGACGCCGACGCGATGATGAGCGCCTTTCGTACCGTGGACGCCTATGTGCACGGCTCCATGAACTACGAGGGTGCCGTCAGCACCCTGATCGCCGAGCAGAACCTGTCCGACGGGGACGAACTGCGCGACACCCTCGCCCCGTTGATGATGTGGCACATGCGAACCGGCCGTTATCCCACTTTTCAGCGGTACCTGCACACGGCCGCCCGCAAGGACGACGCCCAATGGCAGTTCGAATCCGGCCTCGACTGCGTCCTCGACGGCATCGCCGCCCGCCTGGGCCTTTGAGAGACGCGGCTACCGCACGGGAAGCCCAACTCGACGTCGCCCCGGCCCGCTGAGCCTCCCCCCCCAATGGGGAGGCGCCTATGCCCTCGCGAGCGTGAGGGCCCTGGCCGGCGGTTGCTGCCGGCCGGGACCGATGTCCGGCTCGGCAGCTCGCGCGCTGCCCGCCACGCTAGAAGACCGGCACCGTGGGGTCGCAGACGGCCACGACGCTGTTGCCGGCGATGATCCGGATCGGCACGTCGGTGAAATCGGCGATGGTCACGCCATTGAAGTCGTGCTCGAACGCCGACGTTCCCGGGGGGTTGATGCCCAGGTCGAGGGGGCCGGGCGGCGGCACGTCGCCGACGTGGAGAAGGACCTTCGCGTCCTGGTCGTCGAAGCCTTCGTTGAACTGGCCGGTCATGCGGACCGTGGAGTCCTCGGTCTGGGTGAAGGTGACCCGACCGCCGAGCGCGTCGGTGTATGTGACGTCGCCGATTGCCATCTGGCGCACTCCGTTCGTCGCGGGCCTTCCCCACCGGAAGCGCCCTTCGCGCAGAGTATCGGCTTACTCACTTCGGGTTGTGATTGCTTGATCGGCACCGACGCCGCCGGGGTGGCGCCGACCCGGTGGTCAGCCGGGGTTGCGGTCGAGCAGGTCGGCGAAGGCCGCCGCCGCGTTGTCGGCGCGCGCCGGGTCCGCGGCGACCATGCGGTCGAGTGCCAGGCCGTCGAGTGTGGCGAGGATGAGGTCGGCGAGCGGCTCGGCCTCGCCCGCCGCGACCCCCAGGGCGAGGAGGCCGCCCCGCAACGGCTCGCGCCACGGCCCGCGCAGTTGTTCGACGGCGGCCCTCCAGCGTTCGGGCTCCTTGGCGGCGAGGACGGAAAGGTCGAGGTAGAGCCGGGTGGTCTGCGTGCCGCTCGGGTGCGCGAGGCTGGACCACAGATGCCTGACGAGGTCGGCGACACTGCGCACCGCCTGGCCAGGAGGTTCGACCGCCGCGGCCAGCCGCTGCTGCGCGAGCGCGAGGGCGGCGCCGACGAGCCGTTCCTTGCTGCCGAAGTGGTAGATCAGCATGCGGTCGCTGGTGTTCAGGGCGGCGGCCAGCGGACGCAGCGACAACCCGATGAGACCGTGTTCGAGCACGTAGTCCAGCACCTGCCCGGCCAGCTCGGCACGACGATCCATGGCTCGACCGTAGCAGTCCTATCCGTGAATGTAGCGCGTGCTACATTCATATGCATGTAGCGTCTGCTACACACAAAGGGGGCGGCGATGATTTTGAACAGGATGGCGCCCGTACTCCCACCGCTGGTGTGGGGAGCGGTCGCGGGGGTGAGTACGCCGCGCGGGCCGCTGACCCCGGCAGCGGCGCTGACCAGCATCGGGCTCAGCCTGGTCGTGGGCGGGGTCGCCGGATACCTCGCCAGGTCGCGATGGGCGATGATCGCGTCGCCGGCGGTGTTCGCCATCGTCTTCGAGATCGTCCGGACCGGTGCGGAAGGGCCGAGCGTCGACGCGCCGCAGGGCGGGCTGTTCGGAGTGCTCGCGCTCCTCGCCGGGCGGGGCGTGCACGGGCTGCTCGCGTTGCTTCCGATGCTCGTCGGCGCCGCCTGCGGAGCCGGCCTTGCCCGATCAGGCCAGGGAACCCGATCAGGACAGGGAACCGGCCTTGCCCGATCAGGATCGGGAGCAGGCCGCGTCCAGCACTGGCTCGGCCGGACGGTGATCGGCGTGCTCGCGATGATCGTCGCCGCGCTGGCGATCGGCGTCGCGCTGCCCGCGAGCACCGCCCCGATCACCGGTGAGCGTGCCGTCGCCGAGCTGACGACCATCCCGAGCGGCTCCCACCGGCTCGGGCTGATGATCCGCGGCCGGGACACGGCCAAGCCGGTCCTGTTGTTCCTCCCCGGCGCGCCCGGCGCGGCCGAACGCGGAGCGGTGCGCAGGCACCTGTCCGCGCTGGAGGACCACGTCGTGGTCGCCACCCTCGACCGGCGCGGCGGCGGCAGCTCCTACCCGACGCTCGAACCCACCGCCACGCTGACCCCGGCGAGCGAGACCGGCGACATCCTCGCCGCCGCGAACTACCTCAGAACCCGATTCGGCAAGGACCGGATCTACCTCCTGGCACACTCCGGGGGCACCCTGCCCGCGGTGCTCGCCGTGCAACGGCGGCCCGAGCTGTTCCACGCCTACGTCGGCGTCGGTCAGGCAGTGAACACCGGCGCCGCCGACCGCGTCCAGTACGCCGACACCCTCGCCTGGGCGCGCGGCCACCGTGACCGCGACCTCGCCGCCGCGCTGGAAGCCGTCGGGCCCCCGCCCTATGCCGGCATGTACGGCTACGAGCCGATGCTGCTCGCCGAGAGCAAGGTCTACGCGACCGGGAACGGCCAGGGCGGCCTCGACGAGAGCCTGGCGGCGACCGAATACTCCTTGCTGGACAAGGTGCACCTCGTCACCGGCTTCCTCGACGCCTACGATCGCTACTACCCGAAGGCCCGCGACCTCGACCTGCGGACTCTCGTCCCGCGGCTCGCCGTCCCCGCCTACTTCATCGACGGCGCCGACGAGGTCCCGGCACGCAGCCGGCTGCTGGACGACTGGTACGCCACACTCGTGGCGCCCCACAAGGAACACACCGTCCTGCCCGGCGCCGGGCACCGGTCGCTGTACGAGCAGCCGGACAGGTTCACCGACATCCTCGTCGGGCGCGTCCTGGCCACAGGCGTCAGAACCTGAGCACTGCGGCCACGTCCGAGACGGCCTGCCGTCACCCTCGACGCATCGGATGAGACCTTCGGCAACTGGAGAGTCAGGTCGACTTCCGGTTCCGGTGGACGATCTCTCTGTCGCCCTTGCCGGGATACGCCATGATCAGCAGCCGCTGCCCACTCTGCGCCTCGCCCTTCCAGGGGAACCAGGCGTAGTGGACGCGGATGCGGTAGTGCCCCTTGCGCCCGTTGAGGGCGAGGTTGGGCAGCTCGGTGCCGCTGAGGCTGTCGTAGAGCACGATCTGGCCGCCCGCGCTGTAGTAGCCGACCTCGACCACCTTGTCCCAGCCCTTGGTCTCGACGGGCGGCCGGCGGGTGTAGGTCTCCAGGGTGACGCAGAGGTCGAAGTCGGGGTGGGTCATCACGGACAGGATCCCGCGCGCGGAGGAGACCAGCCCGTTGCCGGGGTCCATGTCCGGCTCGGTCTCCTCCTCTCCTTCCTCCTCGTACGTCTGCAGCACCCCGTAGTCGGTCCACTGCGGCTCCTTCATCCGGATCGCCCAGGCCGGCTTGGTGCGCGGCCGGTGGCGCGGCGTGGCGTCGCACATGGCTTGGGAGTCGGCCTGCATCGCCGCGATCTCCTGGTCCTGCTCGGCCTTCGCGGCCTGGACGATGGTGGTGGCGCTGGGACAGATGCCGGCCAGAGGATCGGTGAGGGACGCGCGGTCGACCTTCAACCGGGCCAGCTCCCGTGGGTCGTTGCGGGTGTGGACGCCGCACAGGTGGCGCCCGTAGGCCAGCACGACCTGGTCGGGCGTGGTGTCGGGGAACACGTGCAGGCTCTGTGCGCCGTGGTCGCCGCGCAGGGAGCACACGAACTTCTGCTCGGCCGTCAGCTCGCGCGGCTCGGCCTCGCCCGTGTCGATCTCCCACGGCTCGGGCATGTCGCAGTCCGTGACGGGGCCGCGGGCCATGTCCGCTGCGGGCAGCAGGCACAGGGCCACGGCCGAGGCGAGCCCCGCCAGGAGGACGTGGTGGCGGACGCGGTGACCGGGCGGGGCGGCGTACAGAAAGAGCAGGATGAGGCCGGAGGCGGTGAGCGCGAGGGCGTACCAGAGCGGGGAGATGCCGGGAGACAGGAGCTCGGTACCGTCGTAGGGGACGACGGCGCCCCGCTCGACGTAGAGGCTTTCCGGGTAGAGCCACAGCTCCCCGAAGAAGGTGGAGTGCTCCGAAGTGAACGCGCTCACGGCGCCGGCCCCGCCCAGCAGGAACAGGCTCAGCGTCGTGGCGCGCAGTAACGTGCGCGTCCGCCGCCGCACGGCGACCAGGATCAGCACCGCCGGCGCGCCGACGCCGACGAGGAGGTCGAGCACGAACCAGTACGCGGTGGCCTCCGACCCGGTGTACTCGCGTACCGCGTCGCCCAGCATGTTCTTCGGTCCGAGCCAGAACGGCACCCCCTGCGCGAGGTTGACGGCCGCGGGGACCAGCGGGAGCACGATCGCCACGGTCGGCAGCGGCCACCACTTGGCGCGCGCCCGCACGGGCTCCGTCCGGGGCGCGGAAGGCCGGAGCGTGCCCAGGTCATGTGCGGACCTCGCCCACCAGACCAGCGAGAAGACCGAAACCGCGCCCAGGAGCGAGGGCATCATCAGCTTCCACGCCACCGCGTCCGAGCCGCCGAACGCCACGATCGAGACCGAGCCGGACGAGAGGAGGGAGAAGAAGACCGCGATCACGCCGGCCCGTACCGTCGCGCCGCTCCAGCGCGGATCCCGCGCCTGCGCCACCAGCAGCGACACCAGCCACACCGACGACAGGGCGTCCAGCGCCCATGTCCAGTTCTGCCCGGCGAAGAGGTAGTCGCCCGTCTGGTACGCGATGGTGGTGACCACGTCGTGCATCACGCTGAGCACGCCGGTCACGAGCATGAGCACCTGTGGCCATCGGCGGCCGCTCCCCCACAGCACGCGGAAGAACAGCCATATCACCACGAGCTCGATCACATCGGCGACCAGCGACAGCCACCACAGGTAGGGGATCGGCAGCCGCCAGGTCAGGACGTCCACGACCGTGGCGTAGAGGGCGACCCGCAGCAGTCGCACCTCCCGGCCGTACCGCGCCGGTTCCCCGCGCAGCCTCCCGCGCAACACCTCCCGGTACGCCCACGCCTGCACCGCCGCGATCGGCACCAGCAGGGCGGGCAGCCACGGCCACGCCCGGATCTCGTCCGCCGTGTATCCGTCCGGGTCCGCGACGACTCTCCACAGCGGGACGAGGTCGCCGGTGACCAGTCCGACGACGGCCAGGACGATCACGACGGCCAGGTAGAGGGCCGCGAAACCGGCGGCGAGCCGGCCGAAACGATGGCGGCGCATGAGGCACTCCGGGACGGGGTGAGGAGGAAAGCGCCCAACCCTACTGATCCCCGACCAAGTGGATCAAGCACCAACTCCCGCAGGTCTTGGGCCACCCGCTCCAGTGCCGGGACGGCGCAGGTCCTCAGCCGCCCGCTCCGGTGCCGGGACGGCGCAGGTCCTCGGCCGCCCGCTCCGGGTACCTCCACTGCCGGGCTCCCCGCCGCGCAGGGCGGCGACCTTCGGCGCGGCGCTCATGCCGTCCGCCGCGCGACGCTGTTTGGCACCTGGCCATGCTGGTTGGCATCGCCCTCGCTCATCCATGCCAAGATTTCGAGGGTGGAGATGACCGATGTCACGCGTGCGATCTCGGCTGCGATTTCGGTCGCCGCATCGCTCGACCTGCCGGCCGACGACGCAATCGTCGTCCACAACTCGAACAAGCTGGCACTGCGGCTGACGCCATGCGACGTCTTCGCCCGGGTCGCCTTTGTGGGACAAGAGGTTGCACAGTTCGAAGTTCAGCTCGCTCAGCGGCTCGCCGAGGTGGGATGCCCGGTGTGTCCCTTGGAGCCTCGGACGGGCCCGCGTGTGTACACGCGCGATGACTTCGCCGTGACGCTGTGGACCTACTTCGAGCCCGTGACACCTCACACCTCACCAGTCGACTACGCCACGGCGCTGGAGCAACTGCACGCCGGCATGCGCAAGGTCGATGTGCCGAGCCCGCGGTTCACGGACCGGATCACGGAGGCGGAAGAAATTGTCGCCGACCCGGATCGCTCGCCGGAGCTCGCCGACGCGGACCGCGTGTTCCTCGGCGGCAGGCTGGCAAGCCTGCGACGAGCGATCGACGAGCGCGGCGCCGTGGAGCAGCTGCTCCACGGCGAGCCCCATCCAGGCAATGTGCTCAGCACGAAGAACGGCCCATTGTTCATCGACCTTGAGACGTGCTGCCGTGGACCCGTCGAGTTCGATCTCGCCCATGTGCCCGAGGCGGTCTGCGAGCACTACCCAAGCGTTGACCAAGGGCTGCTGGACGAGTGCCGGCAGCTCGTCATCGCGATGGTCGCCGCGTGGCGCTGGGAGCTTGGCGACCAGTTTCCGAACGGGCGGCGCTTCGGCGAGGAATTGCTGCGCTTGCTACGTGAGGGGCCTCCTTGGCCGACACTCGACACAGTGACCCGGCGACTGGATGGCCTGGAGAAATCGCCGCAGGTCACGTGATAGCGGCAAGGAACCAGGCGACGAGACTGCCGCCGTTACAACGCCATGCGCGCCCGGCCGCACCGCCGGGCCGGTGTTCCTGGCCGACCGGCGCGTCCCCGCCTCCGGCCTGGGTGAGCCGGTCGGCCGGCTCCAGCCCGGGACCGGAGGTCTGGGTGAGCCGGTTGGCCGGCTCCAGCCCCAGACCGGAGGTCGCACCGGTGACCAGGATCGTCCTCACGCCTTCAGCTTCCCCCCGCCGTCGACGGTGAGGACTGTCCCCGTGGTGAAGGCGTTGCCGACCACGAACGCGATCGCGGAGGCGATGTCAGCCGGCTCGGCCACGCGGTTGAGTGGTGAGGCGGCGGCGAAGCCCTTCATGGCCTCGGCCCTGACCGCCTCGTCCAGCCAGCTCCACCACTCGGTGTCCACCACACCCGGCGAGACCGCGTTCACCCTTACCGGCGCCAGTTCCACGGCCAGGCCGGGGACGATGGCCTCGATCGCACCGTTGATCGCGGCCAGCCCGCTGGAGCCGGGGAAGGCCGCGCCTGCCGAGGCGGCGGCGATGAAGGTGATCGAGCCGCGCTCCGACAGTGCCGTCGCCGCTGCCTTCGCGGTCAGGAAGTGCGGGATCAGCTTGTCCTCAACGGCCTGGCGCAGCGCGTCCGCGGTGATCGCGGAGAGCGGCCCGGCGGCCTGGCCGCGCCCGCTGACATTGATCACCACGTTGTCAACCGGGCCGATCCGGTCGAAGAAGTCACGTGTGGCCTGCTCGTCCCTGGCGTCCACGACGTAACCCGTGCCATCGGTCTCCTTGGCCGCCTGCTCCACCCGATCGGGAGTGCGCCCGGTGACGATCACTTCGTGGCCCTGCTCGCTCAGCAGCTTCGCGGTGGCCAGGCCGACGCCGGTGGTTCCGCCAATGATCACAGTACGCATAGTTGAAACCTTCTTTCGAGTCACCTTGCCTCGAAATCATAAATCGAGACATCGTGTCTTGTAAAATGGTGGCCATGGTGGGCAGACCGAGAAGCGAGACGTCCAGGCACGCGATCCTGCGCGCGGCCCTGGATCTGTGCGAGCGCGACGGCTATCAGAACGTCACGCTGAAGGGCATCGCGCAGGCCGCGGGCACCGGCAGACAGACCGTCTACCGCTGGTGGCCGACCAAGGCGGAGGTGATGCTTGAAGCGCTGACCGCGTTCGTCGAGGCGCCCGCAGGCAGCGAGGACCTGCGCACGTTCCTCCTTGAGACCTTCCGGCTGAGCGGTGGCGCGGTGGGCGGTGTGGTCGTGGGACTGATGGCCGACGCGCAGAGCGACGAGGCGTTCGCCGTACACATGCGCGGGTTCATCGACTCCCGCCGGCAGGCGTTGCGAACCGTGCTCGCCAGGACGCTGTCGGCGGACGTGGACCTGGAGCTGGCGGTCGACATGGTGTTCGGCGCGATGTGGTACCGGTTGATGAACCGCCACGCGCCTGTCGACGAGTCACTCGCCGACGATGTCACCGCGATGCTTGCCCGGCTGTCGTCGTAGTGCGCGCGTCCGACGTCGGCCGCGACCAGGTCGTCCAGGTGCTCGGCGTCGCTGATGCACATGGCCACGATGGCGTGCAGTGCCGGCACGGGGGCGCGGCCGGCTGCGATGGGGCGTCGTTGCCCAACCCCGGTTCAGGTCAGGGGCCGGAAGAAGGTTCGGAGCTCTTCTGCCAGGTAGTCCGGTTCCTCGTGGGCCATGAAGTGTCCGCCGCGGTCGGGGCGAGCGAAATGTCGCAGGTTGGGAAAGGCACGTTCGGCCAGGCTCCGGGGGAAGCCCGCCATCAGGGATTCGTGGCTCAGGGTGATCGCGGTCGGCACGGTGATCGGTGGGCGGGGTCCGGTGTGCGGATGGTCGTAGTAGGGACGGAAGGAGGAACCGATGCTGCCGGTGGCCCAGTAGAGGGTGGCCACGGTGAGCAGGTCGTCGGCCTCCCACCGGGCCTTGAGGTCGCCCTCGCAGTCGCTCCAGTCGCGGTACTTGTCGGCGATCCAGGCCAACAACCCTGCCGGTGAGTCCGTCAGCGCCGCGGCGATGGTGTCCGGACGGGTTCGCATGATCGCGCTGTAGCCGCCGTCCTGGGCGTCGTAGGCCTGTTCGGCCTCCAGGTAGATCCGCTCGTCCGGGGTCACGGCCGAAGAGTCGATGCCGGCGGTGAGGCTGCCGGAGGTCATGTGGATGCCGACCACGCTGGCCGGAAACAGGGCGCCGAGCCATTGGGTGACACTACCGCCGATGTCCCCGCCGAACGCGCCGTAGCGCTGGTAGCCGAGGGTCGTGGTCATCAGGTGCTGCCAGGTCTCGGCGATCCGATGCCCGGTAAAGGGCCCGTGGGGTGTTTCGGAGTACCCGAAACCCGGCAGTGAGGGGATGACCACGTCGAAGTCGGCGGCCAGCCGGTCGGCCACTGCGAGCATCTCCACGAAGCAGCTCGGCCACCCATGGGTGAGCACCAACGGCAACGCGCCGCGTCGCGGAGACTTGACGTGGACAAAATGCACCCGCCGGCCATCGACTTCGGTCAGGTACTGCGAGTACTTGTTCAACCTGGCCTCAACCTGGCGCCAGTCGAAGCCGTCCTGCCAGTGCTCCACCAAGGCACGCAGGTCCGTTGGGTCGGCCCCCGCGTTCCATCGCGTGTGGTCCGAGGCTGGGGTGAACCGGGTGCGCGACAGGCGTACTCGCAGGTCAGCAAGCACGTGCTCCGGTACGTCGATCCGAAAGGGTTGCATGCTCCGGCAATCGTCAGGTGGTCGGTGAGCTACTTCTGCTGAGCGACATGATTCTGACAGCGCTTCGCTACACGAGCCATCAGCTCACCCACGGCGACCACCCCAACGACCGCGAGGATCCGTTCGCCGAACCGTCCTGGTGGCCGCTCGCCGACCTGATGGCCCCGGCCGACGCGGCTGCCTTCCGCTCGAATGATCCCAGCCGCCGCGGCCATCCGGCACGAGGCGGCCGGAACGGCCTGGATGGCGGGGATGACGACCGCCTCCAGGGCGGGGTCGCCGCCCGTCAGTGGTCGGCGCGCAGGGCCTCGGCGGAGAAGCCCGCGATCTCCTTGTACCGCTGCGAGATCTCCGCCAGCTCCTCCACCTTGATCACCTCGGTCGGCCGGCATGTCCGCCGCCTGGACACCGACATTGCCGTCCCCGCCCGGGCTTGAGTCTGCGATCAGCGCGGTAGGCAGTTATGGCGCGCCGCGGGTGCACGCTCAGCCGCAGCGGGACGGCCGGCGGCGGGTGGCCCGGCTGATGCGCGCCCTCGGCCTGGCCGGACGGTACCGGCGCCGCCGACAGATCACCACCATCCCCGGCCCGCACGCGGGCCTACGGCCGGACCTGATCGAGCGCGACTTCACCCCGGACGCGGCGGCCGTTGATACGCGCTGGTGCGGCGACATCACCTCATGGCCACCGTCATCGACATCGCCTCGCGGCGGGTGGTCGGCTGGGCGACCGCCGATCACCTCCGTACTGGCCCGCGCTCGCCCCACCCAGACGCCGCAGGATGTGCAGGCTCAGCGCCGTCTCCCCCATCATGTCCGCCCGGCCGGCGATACGCACGCGGGGCGACGGCGGCCTTGACCTGTGTGTTCCCGTTCAGGCCGGAACTGGGTGACGATCCCGGGCCCGGGGGGATGAACTGGTTTCGCCCCACCAGGACCGCGATCAACGTTTGTCTGGGTGGCGAATCGGGGTTCCAGACAATCGCCCAGCCGCCAAGACTGGCCCTTGCCTGCCATTACCCGCTCGGCGGGCCGGCCATTTCCTGGCTTGGGCCCCACCCAGGCAACTAACGAGGAGAACTCATGCTGCGAAGATTCATCCCGGCCGCCGTCGCCGCCATTTCTCTGGCAGGGCTGGCATTCACGTCGCCTGCGAGCGCGGCAACCCTTGGCTGGTCGAACCATTACGGCTGCGCGAGCGGAGACTTCTGCGTGTATTCGACATACGTCATCTCCGCAGAAACGAAGGTCGGGATCGGCCGGGGCGAAGACTGGGGGGACGGGAAGTTGTCCAGCTGGAACAAGAGCCCCTACAAGGGCGTGTACTCCTTCTTCAACAACGGCAGGCCCGGAGAAGGAGGGGAGGACCACGTGGTCGTCACGTACGCCTACTCGCACGACTCCACGCCCCATACCATGTGCGTTCACTACGCCGAGGACAACGATCTCGCAATTGGACATGAGTTGACCGACAGCGGCGTGGCCGCGACCGTCCTCAAGATCGACTGGGTCCCCGCCTCGACGTGCGGCGGGTAGTCCGCATCCGGCGGCGATCCGCCTGAACCGCCCGGGTCGATGGTGCGGGGGCCGCCGAACCGGACGGCCGGGGGCCTGCGTCCATCGGGGCCAGGTCGCCGGCAGGGCGGTGGGGTGACGGCGGCGTGCGCCGTACCGAGTTCAGCGGCCAGGCGCCTGGATCCGACCAGCGCGGCCGCCGGGCGGCGGGTCCAGGCGAGGCCGGCAGACGCGCCACCGATCGAAGAGGGGCCACCAGACAATCGGCGGGCCCTGAGACTTCGGGGGCCTGCCGGCGACGTCGGGGCTGTCGATGCGGCCATCGACAGGTACAGGGCCGTGAGCCGCCCGTTCCTGCTCAGGCTGGAACAGCAGGGCAGGCGGCGCCCCGCCGTTGTCCAGTGGATCCCGTGCCCCGACCGGGCACGGCCGTCGACGACGATTCCGAGTAGAACGGGGACACGGATGCTCTTCACGAGGCGAGGGCAGGCCGCCGCGCTGATCGCGGGCCACGTTCTGGCCCTGGGGTTGCTCGCTGGTTGCGGCGCCGCCCCCAGCTCACCCCCCGCTCCGCTCACCGAGGCGGACTACGTGGTCCTGAAACGCGCGGAGCTCCTGCTCATCCGCGACTGCATGCAAGAGCAGGGCTTCCAGTACTGGGTGCCGAAGATGCGGGAGCCGTCACGAGGGTTCGGCTTCGTCATCGACGATCCGGACTGGGCGCGTGAGCACGGGTACGGCGGCCTCGACCAGCAGAGGGCCGTGCAAGCCAAGCGGGACGACCCCAACCTCGCCTACATCCGCAGCCTGCCCGCGCCTCGCCGAGCCCAATACGTCCTCGCCATGAGGGGCGGCGACGACGTCAGAGTGCTCACCGCGCACCTGCCCGACGGAGGAACGATCAACAACGCCCTCGGCGGCTGCGAGCTGTCGAGCAGCGAAGAGCTCTACGGCAACCGCGAGCGGTGGTTCCTCCTGGACAGGCTCGCGTCCAACATGACGCCGCTCTACATGCGGGAGATCACGAAGGACGCACGCTTCACCGCGGCCCTGTCCTCCTGGTCGCAGTGTATGCGCGGGAAAGGCCACACCTACACCACGCCGCCGGAGATCCGAGCAGCCCTTCCCGGTCTCACCAAGGGGCTGGCTCCCGCCCAGGCCCACACCGTCGAGGTGAAGCTGGCCGTGGCGGAGGCCACCTGCGCACGCGCCACCTCGCTGCCCTCCATCTTGCGCACGCTGCGAGTCGAGTACCAGCCCAAGGCGGAGGGGCCCTACGCGGCCGATCTCCAGACCCACGCCCGGCTGCTACGGGAGGCACTCGAGCGCGCGAAAGAGATCAACCGCGCCACACCCTAGGCTTCCGCGGCGCAAGGCCGCGGATCACCCCTCACCGAGGTCACAGGAGAGAGACCATGCGCAAGATCCGCCTCACGGCCGTAGTCGTGGGCTTGGCCCTCGCCGCCATTCCCATGTCCGCCCCCTCCTCGACAGCCGGCACCGCCATGGAGTCACACTGCCTCACGATGAAGAACCGCTGGTTCCCCGACGGCAACTTCACCGCCTACGCGGACACCTTCTGCTACAACCCGATCGGCTGGGGCCCGGGCGACGATCCCAACTGGTCCGACAACTCTGGCGACTTCCGTACGACTGACGGCAGCAGCGCCATGTCCGTCCTCAACACCGGCTGGGGGGCGGAAGCCGACGTTGTCGCCGTGTACGACTACGCGAACTACGACTTCGCCGGCGGGTACCGGTGTCTGGGCACGGGCGACTGGGAGTCCGACCTGAGCAACTTCAGGTTCGTCGACCCGAACGGCAACCCCAAGGGCCCCATGGCTCGCGCGATCTCCTCACATCAGTGGGTCTACAGCAGTGGCTGCGCAGCCGCCAGCTGGATCGGCTTGCCATGACGCGTGAGCAAGGATCGACGCCGTCATCGAATGATCTCGGCCATCAAGCTGGAGATGGCCACGTCGAGCCCAACGCAGGAGATTGCCGACTGGCACGGCACCGGACGGCGCGCCAGGCAGGGCCAAAGCCGTGCCACCGGGCGAGTTCCTTCCTCAGGTGGCCTTCCACTCGATGATCCGGAGGTAGCCCGTCTCGGGGCCGGCGACCGCGCCGAGTTCGCCCTCGCCGGTCCTGTGATCGCGCCCTCCCTGCACCCTCGCAGCGCCCGCCGCCCGGCGTACGTCCTGGCGGACCTGCACTCAGTCGACGATCGCGCCGCCGGTCAGGTTGGCGATCGTCCCGGTCATGGCCCCCGCTCGCTCCGAAGCCAGGAACGCGGCCGTCTCCGCGATCTCCGAAAGCGTCGGCAGCCTCTTGAGCAGCGTCCCCTGCGCCATCGCCCCGCCTTCGAGCATCTCCTGGACCGACTGCCCGGCCGCTGCCGCGGCCTGCTCGAAGAGCTCGTTGGTGTAGGAACCGGCT
>NZ_BMRC01000020.1:0-4274 GCF_014648435.1 Nonomuraea spiralis | reverse complement strand
AGAACCCGGGAGAACGCCTCCTTGCCGGCCGCGCTCACGGCGTGCCCCAAGATGCCGCCCACGGCCAGCTTGGCACCCGGCTCCGACAGCGTCAGGATCACACCTGGCCCCTCGCCCCCCATGTGCCGGGCCACAGCCTTGCTGGTGATGAACAGCGTGCGCAAAAAGCCGTCGATCGGCCGCATGAACTCCTCCAGCGACAGTTCCGCCAGCGTAGTCCCCTGGTCGTGCTGGACACTCACGGCGTTGACGGCGATGTCGATGCCGCCGGCCGTGGCCGCGACCGCGTCGGCGTGCTTGTCCACGGCCTGTTGGTCGAGCACGTCGACCTGTGCGGTCTCGACCGTTGCGCCCGTGGCGGCGATGTCCCGCGCCACGGCGTCGAGCTTGGCCTGCGTCCGCCCGGCGATGAAGACCCTCGCACCTTCCCGGGCGAAGACCCGTGCGATGGCGCCGCCGATGGCGCCGCCGCCTCCGTAGATCACAGCGTTCTTGTCCTTGAGCAGCAATCCGCTCATCGTCGACCTCCACATGATTGTTCTTCCGGAAAGGGGCAGGCGGGCTCCGTGCTCAGACCGTGCTCAGACCGTGGGCGCGGCCACGGCGCCGTCCGGCGTACGAGAGCGCACTTGCGTGATGCAAGCGAGGTTAGAGGGGTAGTCTTGCATGACGCAAGTGCTCCTCTGGGAGGTGTGGTCGCCATGCTGGGCAAGACCTACGACACGCAGGTGTGCTCGGCCGCCAGGGCACTGGAGGTCATCGGCGAGCGATGGAGCCTGCTGATCGTGCGTGATGTGTTGTTCGCCGGGGCGACCCGGTTCGCCGACTTCCAGCGCCTGGGCATCGCGACCAACATCCTGGCCAAACGCCTGGACAGCCTGGTCGAAGCGGGCATCCTCGAACGGCGACCGGGCAAGGAGCAGCCCGATCGCAGCCGCTATGCCGTGACCCGGAAGGGACTCGACCTGGCACCCGTGATCATCGCGCTGACGCAGTGGGGTGATCAATGGGCGGCACCCGACGGTCCGCCCATCCTGTACCGGCACACCGGTTGCGGCGACGCGATCACCGAGCAGACCGCCTGCGCCACCTGCGGGGAGGTCACCGACCTCGCACAGATCCACGTCGCCCACGGCCCCGGCTTCCCCCAGGCCATGGCCGCACGGAAGAATCGCTCGGACGCCGCCGCCCCACGGTGACACCCCGCCGCGTCACCGAAGGCGGTGTGAATGCTGACGGGCGGGCGGGGTCGTGGTCACAGTGGCGCTGATCGGCCCGGCCCGGCTGCCGGGAGAGCCATGGCAGTCGAGCGGGCAGCCGTGGCAGCCGGTCGAGCGGCAGGTGTGTGAGGACTTCGGCCTTGCGATCGATGCGGCGGCCAACTGCTTCCACGCCGCCAAGGAGCACCACCACGACGTCCTGGCCGGCTCGCCGTTCGGCGATCTGGAATCGCATGCGTTCACGCGGCGGCTGGTGTGGGACGTGGAGGAGCTGCTCGGGCTGCGGCTCTCCTCACGGATGGGGACGCCAAGACCATGGAGACGCCCCTGTGCCTCGTCGTTCGCCGGTACGTGATCAAGGTGTGCGAGGCTCGCGTGGCCCGTCCCTCATGAGGAGGTTGTTGCGTGAAGCGTGTTCTCGCCGGTGTCGCCGCTTTCGCGGTGCTGGCCGTAGCCGTCCCGGCCCAGGCCGCCGCGGGAGATCCGGTCAAGGCGTTGCAGGGCCGGCTGGCCACGGGTAAAGGGGTGACGTTCACCGACACCACGTCCTACGTCGACCTCTCCGGCAAGACCGCCTTTCTGCGGCGCGAGGGCGTGCTGCAGTTCGGCAAGCCGGTCAAGGGCGGCATGGGTGTCATCGTCGCCTCCGACATCAGGGCGACGTACACGCCGCGGAAAGGCGGGATCTTCAACACCCTCAACACTCTGCTGCACGACGAGCGCACGATCACCGTGGGCAAGGTGAGCTACAACAAGGGCGGCGCGCTCAACGGCGATGTTCCGTCGGGCAAGCCCTGGCTCAGGTACGGCAAGCCGCTCCCCGGCGGGATCAGCGGCCTCTACAGCCAGATGGTGAACCCGGCCGAACCCGCGACCCTCCAGGCCCTCATCAAGAGCGGCACGAAGTCGGGTCGCACGGTCAAGGGCCACATCAGCCGGGCCGAACTGTGGCGGGTCTCCCCCTGGTACCGAGCCTCCGCCATGTCCAAGAGCGAGGACCGTGCGCTCGCCTTTGAGCTCACCCTGGGCCCGGACAACCTGCCACAGCGGCCGTCACCTCGCACCCCGCCGCGGAGCACTGGGTGAAGAGCCTGGTGGGCGACGACATGATCACCGTGGAGTCTCGCTTCACCAGATGGGGCGGCAAGGTGCGCGTGACGGCGCCACCCGCCAAGCAGGTCTACTCGCACAAGAAGGGCGGCAGCTGACCCCCTGGCGCAGGAGGTGATGGACGACGGCTTTGTTCGACCGGCTCGGTGGCATCACCCCGCGGAAGTCAGCCGCGCAACCGCTCCACGTCGAGCACCCGCGCGGCCTCCGCCCTCGTCCCCGCGCGGACCTCGACGAAGTCGTTCTCCTCGCACCGGACGGTGACGATCCCGGCGAACAGCGTCGGCGGAGTCATCCAGCCGGAGGCGAGTACTCCCCCTGCGGTCCATCCCGAACCGGGGCGGGCCGGACCGGCGGCGGGTCAGCGGCCGGTCAGCCGCCGCCGTCTCCCCGCCATCGCCCCGTCCCCCGCCAGTGGCGCGCAAGTACGCGATCTGATGCGGAGGCGGGCGCGGCTGGTGCGGTTTCCGGAGGGGGCGATCACGTGTCCGAGCCGGTACGTGATGTCTTCGGGGCCGTCTGGGACGTTGAGTGCAGCGGATTGGAGCAGGGTCCGATGGGACGTGCTGCGTGAGGCGGCCGAGTCGGTCACCGATCTGGCGGAAGAGCTCGAGCTCGCATCCGGTTCGGGTGCGCGCTGTGCATCGAGGCCGGGTTCCCCGAGGTGTTCGCCGAGTACGAGCGCCTGAACGTGGACTGTGTGCTGCTTGTCGGTGATGGTCGACGACGCGGCGCGTGCGGTTGTCGCGCAGGCATACGGGAGGCTGTACGGCTACTGGATCGGGCACTCCATCCCGGCGCAGTTCGGTGCGACTGTCCCCGTCGGGGATCGTCGCACCGGGCGGTCGCCGGCTCGCGCGCTGTCCGGCGGACGGCCGACCGGCCCTGGCCGTGGCAGATCTCGACCTGGATGCCGCGGACGCGGATATCGACGTGTCGGTCCGCCTGGCCCGGCCCCGGCGCCGCCGGGCACGCGCCGGACTTTATGACGATCACCTGGTGTCGGGAGGTCCCCGCAGTGAGACACGCACGACCTCCTGACCGTGACGGTGTCCGGTCGCAACTCGCTGAGGCACGGCAGGTGTGCAATACCTGGAGGGCTCTCGTACGGCTGGACGGCGTCGATGAGTTCGAGGCGCTGGAGGACCGCAAGCGGCACTTCGGGGACGCCTGCTTCGCGCATGAGCTGCCGCGTCGGCTGCCCGCCTCCCGGAAGGGGGTGAGCCCGTCCGTACCTGGTCAGCCGTTGGCCTCCAGCAGGCGGGCGCCGAGGGCGGTCAGGTGGTGGTGGACGGCCCGGCCGTTGCGGCGGGTGGCGATCAGCCCGGCGTTGCGCAGCACGGTGACATGCTCCGAGGCGGTCGAGGCGCTGACCTTGAGCCGCCCGGCCAGCTCGTCCGTACGGCAACCGGGCCCCCCGACGGCCCGCATCACCCGCGCCCGCGCCCGCCCGACCAGCGCGGCGAGCGTGTCGAAGGCCGGCGACGGCATCGCCTGGCGGCCGCTGTCGGGGATGGGGACCGTGAGCACCGAGCTGCGCCGATCTTGGGTGGTCGCGATGCCCAGGTAACGGGGCGAGGCGCCGGAGATCGGATGGATCAGCAGGCCGCGTCCGCCGAGATCGATCGTGCGATCCGGTCCGCCCGCGACGATCATGCCGCTGCCGTCCCAGGACAGCCGCGGGCTGAGCGTGCTGAGCGCCGAGCCGAGCCCGAGCCGCGCCGCGGTCTCCTGGTAGGCGGCCAGGCGGGCTTCGAGCCGGCGGCGCATGCCGGGCCATTCGGGGGCGAGGAAGCGGTGGAAGAGCACGTACATGCTGTCGGCCAGGGCCCGGCGGAAGCGCGCGGGGTCCATGTCGAGGTCGGGCCGTCCCGGCAGCCCGCTGAAGCGCCACAGGTCGCCGCCGAACTCCCGCTCCTGCGGCGGGGTGTCCAGGGCGGCGAG
>NZ_BMRC01000019.1 GCF_014648435.1 Nonomuraea spiralis | reverse complement strand
GGCCTCAAACGCCCCTACACCGGCGCCTGGAACAAAGACGCCCCCCACGCCTTCCTCTCCTTCACCATCGTCCCCTTCCTGGCCTACATGGCCACCTGGACCGGCTGGTTCGCCTCCGCCAACGGCTACGGCCGCAACTGGGACCAAGCCACCTCCTCAGGCCCCCTGTTCTTCCTGTTCGACTCCATGCGCTCCTGGATCCACTACCAATGGCAGGTCTTCTCCTTCCACAACGGGCTGCACGACTATCACGCGTACATGTCCGACCCCTGGACGTGGCCGCTGCTGATCCGCCCGGTGTTGTTCTACAACCCCTCGAACCTGCCGCCCTCGTCGTGCGGGGCCGGGGCGTGCTCGGAGGCGGTGCTCGGCGTCGGCACCCCCGCGCTCTGGTACGGCGGCCTGTTCGCCCTGCTCGCGACCGTCGTCCTGTACGCCAGGAAACGTGACTGGCGGGCCGGTGCGGTGCTGCTGGCGTACGGGATGGGGTGGTTGCCCTGGTTCTACTACGCCCTGGCCGACGACCGCACGATGTACCTGTTCTACATGGTCCCGATCGTGCCGTTCATGGTGCTGGCGATCACGCTGACCGCCGGGCTCGTGCTCGGGCCGGCGGACGCGCCGCCCACGCGCAGGGCCGTCGGGGCGGCGTTCGTGGGCGCGTTCGCGATGATCGTGCTGATCAATTTCTGGTGGTTGCAGCCGGTGCTCAGCGGCGAGACGATCACGCAGGCACAGTGGTGGGCTCGGATGCTGATGCGCTCTTGGGTGACCGCCGCCCCCAAGTGACGCCCCTGCGCAGCGTGATGGCCGCCGCGATGCAGGCCAGCGGCACGGCCGGCAGCACGTAGCGGTAGTCGAACTCGGCCGTCGCCGCCGGGGCCAGCAGCAGCCCGAACGCGCCCAGCCAGGGCAGCGCCACCGGGCCGCCGAACCTGCGCCAGCGGACGGCGATGCCGTACAGGCCGATCAGCATGATGCCGCCGAGCATGATCCCGCGCAGGTAGAAGACCTTCTGGTAGCCGCTCATGATGTCCGCCCACGGGTGGACGATCCGCGTCTCGGGCGGCCCCTGCTCGTAGCTGAACGCGTCGGTGTCGGTGCGCCCGCCCGCGTACGACGACCACCTCGGCAACCGCTTCGGCTGACCGGTGTCGTCAACGTCGTAATAGGGCCTGAACTGGTACATGTTGTACGTCGACTCGTCCGGGAAGCGCGGCCGTCCCCAGTGGAAGGAACGGAAGAAGTCGCGCGCGACCACCTTCAGATAGTCGCCCGGCTGGGACAGGATCGCCCGCGTGGCGAACGCGCTGGCCGCCTCGTTGGTGATCTCGCTGAACTTCTTGTTGATGCCCCACCGGTGGAGCACCTCGCCGGTGCCGGTGCCGTCGCCGTTGCCCTGGCCCCACAGGTACCACTGGGCGTAGTCCTTGCGCTGGTTGACCGGGTCGTTGATGCACAGCAGGAGGAGCTGGACCTCCTTGTACTTGTCGATCTTCATCTTGCCGCAGTCGGCGAAGATCGCGGTACGCATGTAGAGGATGAGCCCGTCGCTGTTGGTCATGGCAAATTTGCCGTAATTTGTGGAGAACCAGCCCATGTACGTCAGGACGGGAAGCGCGCACGCCGCGATCACGGCCACGATCGGCCGCCATCCCGTACGCCGGACGATCAGGTAGAGCACCACGAGCCCGAGGATCGGCATGCCGATCGACCGGGTCAGCCAGGTCATCGCGAGCAGCAGCCCGACCACGATCCCGGCCCGCCACGACAGCCGCCGCTTCCACAACACCAGCGTCACCACGCCCACGACCAGCAGCGTGAACAGGGTGTCGGACATGACCATCTGCTCAAGCTGGATCTGGTAGGCGTCGAACAACACCGGCGCCGCCGCCAGCGTGGCCCCCCACTTGGGCAACGCGAACTTGCAGCGCAGCAGGGCGTAGATGAGCGCCGCCGCGGCCAGGCCCATCAGGTGCTGGGTGAACATGGCCAGCGTGAAGCTGTGGAACGGCTTGAGCAACATCAGCCAGAAGCTGTAGCCGTCGGGCCTGATCGGGTGGGGCCTCGGGTGCAGCGCCACGTTGACGTACTCGTAGGAGTCGTTGAACCACATCGCCGGGCCGTAACCGAGCATGGTGATCAGCCGCAGCACGGCGCCGGCGCCGAAGGCCACGGCGAACACGCGATGACGGCGCACGAGGGACAGCACGCGAGCTGCCCGGCCAGTAGCGGAGTGGTCCACAGGGGTAATCTCCGCGACGCTCACCATGCTGTAAAGAATGCCAGTCGTTTTTAGGTCTTGACCCGAGCACGCCGGGCACAGGGCATGATGGTTCACTGGAAGAGCCTTAACACTGAAGGGTTGAGACGTGGAACTGACGGTGGTCATGCCCTGCCTCAACGAGGCGGAGACCGTGGAAGTCTGTGTGCGCAAGGCGCTGGCGTGCATGGAGGAGCACGGAATCGAAGGGGAGGTCCTGATCGCCGACAACGGCAGCACGGACGGCTCGCAGCAACTCGCTCGTGATGCCGGCGCCCGTGTCGTCCACGTCGACGAGAAGGGCTACGGCAACGCCCTGATGGGCGGCATCCGCGCCGCCCGTGGCAAGTACGTCATCATGGGCGACGCCGACGACTCCTACGACTTCACCTCGTTGCTGCCGTTCGTCGAACAGCTCCGCGACGGCGCCGACCTCGTGATGGGCAATCGTTTCAAGGGCGGCATCGCCCCCGGGGCCATGCCCCCGCTTCACCGCTACCTGGGCAACCCGGTGTTGTCGTTCATCGGCCGGCTGTTCTTCCCGTCGGCCATCGGCGACTTCCACTGCGGCCTGCGCGGTTTCCGGCGCGACTCGATCCTGCGCCTCCAGCTCCAGACCGGTGGCATGGAGTTCGCCTCCGAGATGGTCGTCCGCTCCACGCTGTCCGGCCTCGACGTGCGCGAGGTGCCCACCACGCTCTCGCCCGACGGCCGTTCCCGCCCGCCCCACCTGCGCTCCTGGCGCGACGGCTGGCGTCACCTGCGATTCCTGCTGCTCTACAGCCCCAAGTGGCTGTTCTTCTACCCCGGCGTGTTCCTGATGGCCCTCGGCCTGGTCGCGGGCACGGCGCTGACGTTCGGGCCGGTCGAGATCGGCGAGCTGGCCTTCGACGTCGACACCCTGGTCGGGTCGTCGGCGCTGGTCGTGATCGGCTTCCAGGCGGCGCTGTTCGCGCTGTTCACGAAGGTCTACGCGGCCGAGGAGGGCTTCCTGCCGGAGTCGCCGCGGATCCGTAAGATCATCGACATCGTGACGCTGGAGAAGGGGCTCGTGGTCGGCGGCCTGCTGGCCCTGGCCGGTCTGGTCGGCCTGGTGATGTCGCTGGTCCACTGGCAGGTGCGCAGCTTCGGCGCGCTCGACCCGCGCGAGTCGCTGCGCATGGTGGTCCCGGCGGCGACGGCGCTCGTCATGAGCTTCCAGACGATCTTCGCCTCGCTGTTCATCAGCATCCTCGGCATCCGCCGTACCAAGGAGAGCTCGATCGACGTGGCCGCCAAGGCGGCCGAGGAGGCCGCGGAGGCGGTCTCCCTGGAGGACTCCAAGCGCTAGGGGTCCCCGCGTCCTCGCGGAGCCGGCGCCGGTCACGTACCGACGCCGGCTTCCGTCTTTCCGCGCGGGGGTTGGGGGTTTGGACGAGGAGCGGGGCCGGGCCCCGTAGGCTTAGTCCATGTCCCAGCACATCTTGACCGCCGTCGCGTGGCCTTACGCAAACGGCCCCCGCCACATCGGGCACGTCTCGGGTTTCGGCGTGCCGTCCGACGTCTTCAGCCGCTATCAGCGGATGGCGGGCAACAAGGTGCTGATGGTCTCCGGCACCGACGAGCACGGCACCCCCATCCAGGTGCAGGCCGACAAGGAGGGCGTGAGCGCCCGCGAGCTCGCCGACAGGTACAACCGGGTGATCGCCGAGGACCTGACCGGTCTCGGCCTCTCCTACGACCTGTTCACCCGCACCACGACCAAGAACCACTACGCCGTCACGCAGGAGATCTTCAAGGGTCTCTACAACAACGGCTACATCTTCCCCAAGACCACGATGGGCGCGATCTCGCCCTCGACCGGCCGTACCCTGCCTGACCGCTACATCGAGGGCACCTGCCCCATCTGCGGCTACGACGGCGCGCGCGGCGACCAGTGCGACAACTGCGGCAACCAGCTCGACCCGATCCAGCTCATCAACCCCAAGAGCCGCATCAACGGCGAGACCCCCGTCTTCGTCGAGACCGAGCACTTCATGCTCGACCTGCCCGCCTTCGCCGAGGTGCTCGGCACCTACCTGCAGTCCAAGCAGGGCGAGTGGCGGCCCAACGTGCTGAAGTTCGCGCTCAACCTGCTCGGCGACCTCCAGCCGCGCGCGATCAGCCGCGACCTCGACTGGGGTGTGCCGATCCCGCTGGAGGGGTGGCGCGACCAGTCCAACAAGCGTCTCTACGTGTGGTTCGACGCGGTCATCGGCTACCTGTCGGCCTCCATCGAGTGGGCCAGGCGCTCCGGCGACCCCGACGCCTGGCGTCAGTGGTGGCAGAACCCCGACGCCCGCGGCTACTACTTCATGGGCAAGGACAACATCGTCTTCCACGCCGAGATCTGGCCGGCGATGTTGTTCGGCTACAGCGGCATCGGCGCGCGCGACGGCTCGCCCGGCTCGCTCGGCGCGCTCGACGTGCCGTCCGAGGTGGTCTCCAGCGAGTTCCTGACGATGGAGGGCAAGAAGTTCTCCTCCTCCAGGCAAGTAGTAATTTACGTGCGCGACTTCCTGGCGCGTTACGACGCCGACGCCCTGCGCTACTACATCGCCGTGGCCGGCCCCGAGAACCAGGACACCGACTTCACCTGGCAGGAGTTCGTCAACCGCAACAACGGCGAGCTGGTCGCCGCCTGGGGCAACCTGGTCAACCGGTCGATCTCCATGGCGTCCAAGAACTTCGGGGTGGTGCCCGAGGCCGGCGACCTCACCGACGCCGACCGGGCCATGCTGGAGCGCTCGCGCAACGCGTTCGCGCCGGTGGGCGCGGAGCTGAACAGGTCGCGGTTCAAGAACGCGATCACCGAGGCGTTCGACGTCGTGCGCGAGGCCAACAAGTACCTGGCCGAGCAGGAGCCGTGGAAGCTCAAGGACGACGCCGAGCGGCAGAAGTCGATCCTCCACGTCGCCCTCCAGGTCGTCGACGACGCCAAGACGATGCTCACGCCGTTCCTGCCCGGCTCGTCCAACAAGGTCTTCTCGATGCTCGGCGGCGAGGGCGTCTGGGCGGGCATGCCGGAGATCCGCGAGGTCGACGAGGACGGCGGCACCCCGTACCCGGTCATCACCGGCGAGTACGACGGCGCGGCGCGCTGGGAGCACCGGCCGATCAAGCCGGGCACCCCGCTCGCGCCGCCCGTGCCGCTGTTCAAGAAGCTCGACCAGAAGGTCGTGGACGAGGAGCTGTCCCGGCTGGCCGACTGAGCCCGTAGTCCTTGAGCGTGATGGCGGAGGCGGTCTTCCTGACCGACTTCGCTATCACGCCCTTCCACGGCAGATACGGCATGATCTTGTAGTTCTGGTTCATGAACCACGCCATCAGCCGGTTCTCCGGCACCATGAACTTGCTGACGCCCACGGCCGACTTCTGGCAGCCGGTGGCGTAGGCGCGTACCTCCTGCTCGTAGCGGGCGAAGGCGGTCCGGTGGTCGCCGTTCGCCGCCGCCAGCTCGCCCGCCAGCACGTGCGCGCCGACGAGCGCGAGCCCGGTGCCCATGCCCGACAGCGGCGACGGGCAGCAGGCGGCGTCGCCGATCAGCACGACCCGGCCGCGCGACCACGAGTCCAGGTGCACCTGGCTGGTCGAGTCGAAGTAGAAGTCGTCGGCCTGCCACATCTTCCGCAGCAGCGTGGGCGTCTCCCAGCCGACCCCCCGGTACGCCTCGGCCAGCAGTTCCTTCTGCCGGGTCACGTCCCGGCGGTCGTGGTCCAGCGGCGGGGAGCCGAAGTAGAACATGGCCTTGGCCTCGGTGTTGTTCCTGGCGCTGTAGATGCCGACCGTTTTGCCGGGCGTGCTGTAGAGCTGTCCGGTGTGGTCGAGGCCGAGGTAGTTGTCGAGCGTGAAGACCGCGCAGTAGAGCCCGAGATAGCTGGTGACGGCCGACTCCGGCGCGTCGAAGGCCAGCGAGCGCACGTTGGAGTGCAGGCCGTCCGCGCCCACCACGAGGTCGAACCTGCGGCTCGCGCCCCGCTCGAACGTCACCGTCACCCCGTCCGCGTCCTGGGCCAGGGAGGTGATGGAGTCACCGAAGACGTACTCGGTGCGGTCCTTGGTGGCGTCGTAGAGGATGCGGGCCAGGTCGCCGCGGAGGATCTCGACGTCGCCGGCGAACAGGTCACCGGGCACGGAGGCCATTTTCTTGCCGGACTCGTTGACGTACGACATGTCGCCCATGTGCGTCTGGTGGTGCTCGACGTCGGCGAGGATGCCCAGGGCGCGCAGCACGGCCATGTGGGCCTCGCCGCGGAAGTCGACGGAGTAGCCGCCCTCACGCAGGGCGGGGGCGCGTTCGACGACGGTGACACGGTGGCCGGAACGGTTGAGGTAGAGGGCGAGGGCGGGCCCGGCGACGCTCGCGCCGGAGATCAGGATGTCCATGCCCGAGAGCCTGCCGGGCCCCGCTCACCGCGCTCTCACGCCGTACTCACCGGAGGGCTCACCGGCGCGTTCTCCGGGCCGTCGCCGGCGTCGGGGAAGTCGTCGATCGAGTGCAGGGGGGAGTTGTCGATGACCTCCTCCGCCACCCCGGCCAGCAGCAGGGCCTCGCGGTGGGGGAGCCGCGCGCCCGCGCGCCGCGCCCGCGTGAACGCCTGCTCGCCCAGCGCCTCCCGCAGCCGCCGCGACAACCCGGCGACGTCCTCGTCGTCCGGCGGCTCGATGCCGCGTATCGCGACGGCGGCCCCGAGCAGCGTGGCCGCCGCCGCCGGGTCGTCGTCGCAGGCCAGCGCCGCCAGCGCCTCGATCGCCCGGGCGCTCTCCGACAACGCGCCCGACGTGACCGCGCTCTCGACCGCCCGCAGGTAGGAGGCCCGCGCACCGGCGGGGTCGCCCTCGGCCGCGGCCAGCCGGCCGAGCCCGACGAGCAGCCTGGCCATGTTCCCGGACGTCTTCACCCAGACCGGGTCGGATCGTCGCAGCGCGTCCTCGTACAGGTCCCTGGCCCGCGCCAGGTCGCCCTCGCGCAACGCCACGTCGCCCAGGCCGCGCAGCGCCGCGGGCAGGATCGCGCCTCCCGTGCGCGCCGCCAGCACGGCCGCGCGCTCGTAGTCGGCCCGCGCGCCGGCCAGGTCGTGCCGGATGCGGTAGTCGCCCCGGTTGCAGTAGTGATCGGCGAGCTCCTCCTCCGCGCCGAGCTGCTCGGCCAGCGTGATGGCCTCCTCGGTGCGGGCCAGCGCGGTGGCCTCGTCGCCGCACGTGCTGGCCAGCCAGGCCAGCGCGTCGAGCGTCATCGCCGAGCCCCAGCGCTCGCCGAGCCCGCGGAAGTCCTGGAGCGCGGCCGACAGGTCCGCCTCGGCGGCGGCGAACTCGCCCGCGGCCATCCGCGGGTAGGCCCAGATGAGCCGGGTGGCGGCGCGTTCCCACCCGTCGGAGCTGCGCCCGCCGCGCCTGATCAGCGCGATCGTGGGGCCGGGGGCGATCGAGCCGGAGGTGACCATCGGCCACAGGCACGTGACGATCGGGTTCCGCAGTCCGTCCGCCGCGATCATGGTCTCGGCCTCGCCCCTGTGGCGTTCCCACAGCTCGGGGCGGCCGCTCGCCGCCGTGAGCAGGGTCAGCAGGTACGCGTCCCCGAGCGCGGGATCGGGCCGCGGACCGGCCGCCTCCAGCAGGGCGGCCGCCGCCTGGGCGGTCACCGTACGCATCCCGCGCATCCACAACGAGAACGTCTGCGCGGCCAGCAGCCTCATCCCGAGCGCCGCCTCGCCGTGCTCGACCGCCCAGCGCAGCGCCGCCTGGAAGTTGTCGTGGTCGGCCGCGAACCGGGCCAGCCACGGCAACTGCTCGGCGCCCCGCAGCCGCGGGTCGGACTCCTCAGCCAGGGCCAGGAAGTACGCCGCGTGCGCCCGCCGGAAACGCGTGGCCTCCTCGCCGAGCCGGTCGGCGCAGAACGCCCGGATCGTCTCCAGCATGCGGTAGCGGCCGCCGGCCACCTCCAGGAGTGACTTGTCGGCCAGCGAGTCGAGCAGGTGCTCGGGCAGGCCGCAGACGGCCGCGGCGGCGGTCGCCGTGGCGCCGCCGGAGAAGACGGTCAGGCGCATGGCCATGGCCTGCTCGGGCTCGGTGAGCAGCTCCCAGCTCCAGGCGACGACCGCGCGCAACGTCTGGTGCCGGGCATCGGCAGTACGGCTGCCGCGCAGGCTGAACCGGCCCTGACCGGCGAGGCGTTCGGCCAGTTCGCCGGCCTCGTGCGTACGCATGCGGGCGGCGGCCAGCTCGATGGCCAGCGGGAGGCCGTCGAGCGCGGCGCAGATGCGTTCGACGGGCTCGCTCGGGGTGAAACCGGGGCGTACCGCCTTGGCTCGGTCGGTGAAGAGTTCGAGGGCGTCGGAGGGGGCGAGGGGGCGTACCGGCCACAGGTGTTCGGGGGTGATCGCGAGCGGCTCGCGGCTGGTGGCCAGGACGCGGAGCCCGGGACACGCGGACAGCAGCCGTTCGGCCAGGGCCGCGGCCTCGCCGACGACGTGCTCGCAGTTGTCCAGCACCAGCAGGGTCGGACGGTCGGACAGGACCGCGACCAGCCGGGCCCACGGGTCCGGCTCACTGGACGCGCCCAGCCCCGTGGCGCCCAGCAGCGCGCCGTCGCGTACGCCCAGCGCGGCCAGCACCGCGCGCGCGAGGTCGGCGCCCGGACCGAGAGGGGCCAGTTCGACCAGGACGGCGTCAGGGTGGTCCCTGGCGATCTCGACGGCGAGCCGGCTCTTGCCCGCGCCGCCGGGGCCGAGCAGCGTCACCAGGCGGGCGGCGGCCAGCAACGATCCGACCTCGGCCAGGTCGCCGTCGCGGCCGACGAAACTCGTGAGCCTCGCGGGCAGCGGCATCCCCGGCCCCGCCGTCCGGGGCGCCTGCGTGACGGCCGGCTCCGGGGGCGGGTCGCCGCGCAGCAGGCTCTGGTGCAGGGCGGCCAGCTCCGGGGAGGGGTCGGCGCCCAGCTCCTCGGCCAGCAGCCGCCGTGTCTCCTCGTAGAACATCAGCGCCTCGGCCTGCCTGCCGTCGGCGCGCAACGCCCGCATGAGCTGGCCGCGCAGCCGTTCGCGCAGGGGGTGGCGCCGGATCAGCTCGCCCAGCTCCGGGATGACGCTCCGATGCCCGCCGCACCGCAGGTCGGCCTCGACGCGGTCCTCCAGCGCGGCCAGCCGGCGCTCCTCCAGCGGCGCCCCGTGTACGGGATCGAGGTCGGCGAACGCGGGCCCCCTCCACAGCGCCAGCGCCTCCCGCGACAACCGGGCGGCCCGCGCCGGGTCGCCTCCGGGGTTCGCGGGCGGGGCGGGGAGGAGGGCGGCGCGGGCGGCGTCGGCCAGGCGCAGGAACCGGCCGGCGTCGATGTCCTCGGGGTCCACCGGCAACCGGTATCCGGCGGCGGTCAGCTCGACCGGGATCCCGTCCCCCCGGAGCCGGGAGACCTGGGAGTGCAGGGCGTGCTGGGCGTTCTTCGGCGGCCGGTCGGCGTACAGGAGGTCGACGAGGCGGTCCTGGCTGACGATCTCGCCGGGCCGTACGAGCAGCAGCGCCAGCAGCGCGCGCCTGGCCGGACCACCCAGGGGTACGTCGACGCCGTTCGCGTCCCATGCCCGGGTGCTGCCGAGAATGCCGAAGCGCATGGAGGCTACTTTAGATGCGTGAGCAAGATTCCCGCCGCGCCCGAGCCGCTTTCCGCACCGGTGTTCGACAGCCACTGCCACCTCGACATCATGGTCGGCAACCGGCAGGCGTCCTCGGGGGACCCGGTGGCGCAGGCCGCGCAGGCGGCGTCGGCCACCGTACGGACCATCCTGCGGGACGCCCGCGAGGTCGGCGTGACGAGACTGGTCACCATCGGGTACGACCTGCCCTCCTCCCGCTGGAACGCCGAGATCGCGGCCGAGCAGGAAGGCGTGTACGCCGGGGTCGCCATCCACCCCAACGAGGCCCACGAGGCGACCCCCGAGGTCCTGGCCGAGATCGAGGCCCTGGCCGGGCGGCCGGACGTGCGCGCGGTGGGGGAGACCGGCCTCGACTACTTCCGCGACTGGGCGGGCAAGGACGACCAGCACGCGAGCTTCCGCGCCCACATCGAGATCGCCAAGCGCACCGGCAAAGCGCTGGTCATCCACGACCGCGACGCGCACGACGACGTCCTGAAGGTGCTGGCCGAGCAGGGCGCGCCGGACAGGGTGGTGTTCCACAGCTACTCGGGCGACGCCGAAATGGCGAAAAAGTGCGCTGAAGCTGGATATTTCATGTCGTTCTCCGGGCCCGTTACCTACAAGAACGCCGGTTACCTGCGCGAGGCCGCCGCCGTCGCCCCCATGGAGCTCATGCTCGTCGAGACCGACGCCCCCTACCTGCCGCCGGTCCCGTACCGGGGCAAGCCCAACGCCCCTTACCTCATCCCGCTCACCCTGCGCTGCCTGGCCGAGGTCAAGGGTGTCCATCCGGACGAGTTGTGCGAGGCGATCAGCACGAACGGAGTCACGGTCTTCGGCGAGTGGTGACCATCTTTCCGTGAAGCGGTGGAGGCGGGCGCGCCGCCGCCGCTAGCGTTCGGGCGGTCCCTGGGCGTTTCCGGAGGTGGTTCGTGCGAGGCAGGAGGCGTGCGCCGCGTCCGCGCATCCCCTGGCGTTCCCCGTGGACGCCGGTCGTGTGCGTCGTCGGTACGCTGGCCGCCGGCCTGCTGGTCACGGCCTCGTACCTGGTCAAGGACGTCGTCGTGGTCGTGGACGGCACGCCGGTGGCGATCCGCAGCTTCGCCGGCCGGGTGGCCGGCGCGCTCGGCGACGCCGGCGTGTCCGTGGGCCACGGCGACGTCGTACGTCCCGGCCTCGACGACGGCCTCATCGACGGCTCCACCATCGAGGTACGCCACGCCCGCCCGATCACCCTGACCCTCGACGGCCGCACCACCACGCACCTGGTCACCGCCACGAACGTCCGGGACGCCCTGGCCGAGCTCGACGTCGACGCGGCGGCCGGCAGCCTGTCCGCGCCGCCGGGCCGCCCGGTGCCACTGTCGGGAATGTCGCTCACGGCGTACACCGAGCGCAGGGTCTACGTGATCGCGGGCGCCGGCCGGCTCGCCTCGCGCACCTCGGCGCGTACCGTCCGGCAGGTGCTCAGGCAGGAGCGTGTCGTCCTCCGGCGCGGCTCGGTGGTGCGCCCGCCGCTCGGCAGTTTCCCCGAGGACGGGACGGTCATCACGGTCATGCCGCCGCGAACCGTACAGATCCCGTGGGAGGTGACCAGGCTCGACTGGCAGGCGCTGGCCGACTGCCAGTCGCGGGGCGACCCCGTGGCGTACAACCCCCACGGCCCCTACTACGGGATGTACCAGTTCAGCCTGCCCGTGTGGCAGGCGGTCGGCGGCGCCGGGCTGCCCAGCTCCTGGCCGGAGGAGGAGCAGACGTACCGGGCGCAGCTCCTCTACCAGCGGGTCGGCGGCCGGTGGCAGTCCCAGTGGCCGAACTGCGGCGACCACCTGTTCGACTGACGGCGACGCCGCTTCCCACTGGGCTGAGGCCTGTCCGCCGGGCCGTGACCTGTTCAGCCGGGCCGTGACCTCTCAGCCGGCCAGTGATGCCCCGAAGTCGGCGCCCTTGGGCGGCTGCACCGGCCGCAGGCCGTCGGTGTTCCGCGGCGCCACCGACACCTTGCCGTACGGCGGCGCGTCCGGCTGGCCCACGAAGAGCTTGTTCCCGCTGAAGGCCACCGACCAGCCGAACAGCCCCTCGGTTGTCGGGAGCTTCCGGTCGTCGGCCGGGTTCTGCCACGACAACACCTGCACGCCGCCGCCATAGGGCGCGCCCACGGCCAGCCTGCCGTCGGCGGAGGCGGCCATCGAGAAGCCGAACGCCTGCTTGCCGCCCTGCTTCACCGTCCTCGTCTGCTTCCTGGCGGGATCGAGGAACTGCACGTAACCGGGGCCGGGCGCGCTGATCGCGTACCCGTGGCCCTCGGCGTAGGCGACCGCGTAGCCGTACCGGTCGCCGGAGGACTTGGTGGGGGAGTCGAGCTTCAGGCTCGTGATCCGCGCGGCCAGCACGTCGTCGATGAAGACCACCGACCCCGAGTCGATCTTGCCGGCCTGGACCTGCCGTCCCGCGCCGTCGTCGTTCTCGTACGGGACGCCCACGACCAGCCCGTTCTTCGGCCCGATCGCCAGCGACCAGCCGAACTGGTCGCCGACCTCGCTGTTGCCACGCACGTCCACGGTCTCCTGGCTGATCCGGCGCAACGCGTTCGTGCCCTGGCGTACGTAGACCGCGCCGGCGTCCTGGATCTGGCCGTCGTCCTCGTACGGCGCGCCGATCGCCACCAGGTTGCCCCTGGCCGCCAGCGACCAGCCGAAGTGCGCGAACCGTTGCGGTCGCGGAGCGGTGAGGCGTTGCGGGGGGCCGGCGTCGCCGCCGTAGACGACGTAGACGCTGCCCGCGTCCTGCTCGCCGTCCACGTCCGCGAAGGGGGCGCCGACCAGGAGGTCCGCGCAGGAGTCGGCGTTGACGTCGGCCAGCCGTACGGACCAGCCCAGACCGTCGCCCTTCACCGGCCCCGGCACGGCGACGGGGATCACCTTGTCGCCCGACAGCAGGTGGACCGCCCCCTTCTGACCGTCCCCGAACGGGTCGCCCACGGCCACGTCGTCCGCGCCGTCACCGTCGAAGTCGGCAGCCCCGGCGCAGGCCGCCGCCGTGGCGGCGGGCGGCGATAACGCGACGCCGCCGCCCGCGAGCGCGACGACCATCGCCCCGGCGAGGGCCGATCTGATGGGGTTCACAGTGCGACCTCGATCTGTCGGCCGTTCTCCAGCATGGTCGCGGTCATCTTCACGGGCACGCGATAGGGCGCCAGGTCGAACACGAAGGCGCTGTCCACGCGCCCGCCCGGCAGGATGACCGGCGGCAGCGTGACCGGGACCGGGTCGTGCTCGGCGCCCTTGTCGTCGACCATGGTGACGACGGGCTGGACGAGCTGGCGGCGCTCACCGCCCGGATTGATCATCGTCCAGTGGACCACGCAGAGTTGTCCCTTCGTGGCCGCCTTGCCCCCGAACTCCTTGAGCCCGCACTGCGGCGCCTCCGGCACGATCGCGACCGGGTCGTCGAACGCGCCGCCGAGGGCGAACCTGCGGCCCAGGTCGCCGGGCCGCGAGCCGGTCACCGACCGGGAGGGACTGTTGGTTACGGCGACGCCGGAGGAGTTGCGGCCGGAGTTCACGATCAGCACCGCGACCGTGACCACGATGGCCAGTACGGCGGCTCCGGCGGCGATCAGCCAGCGGGTGCCCTTCGTCCGCGTGCCGCCCAGGGTGTCGGGTTCGTCGGGGATGTAGGTCAGGACGCCGGGGTCCGTGCCCGCGCCGGTCCGGGGCTTCTCCGGTTGCTTCTCCGCTTGCTCTTCAGGGGGTTTGGACTTGCGGGCCAGCAGGCGGGCCTGTTCCAGCTGGCGGTCCTGTTCGCGGCGGCGGGCCTGCGCCTGCGCCTCCCAGCGGGCCAGTTCCTCGCGGGCGGCCTGCTCCTCGCGTCGCGCCAAATCGTCCAGGGACGCCTGCCGCGCCCCCGGCCCCTCCTGAGCCGCCTGGGCGCCTTGGGCGCTCTGGGCGTTCGGCGCCGCGGCGGCCCCGAAGGCGCTCGGGACCCCGGGCCGTACGGGGTTGGGGCCTCCGGCGGTGCCCGTCGTGTCGCTAGGGGGCGGTGTGGTGAACGTGGCCGTGATGTCCGGTTCGTTCACGACGTTCTGCGGGGGCTGCCACTCGGTCAGCATCTCGGTGGCGACCAGGGTGGGCGGATCGTCGGCGATCGCCGGGGTGCTGCCGCCGACCAGCGCGATCAGGAGCTCCTGCGCCGTGGGCCGGTGGGCGGGGTCCATGGCGGTGGCCCGGCGTACCAGCTCGTTGAGCGGCGCGGGGAGCGCGCCGAGCTCGGGCGGCGTGTTCAGGACGCGGGTCGCCATCGTGATCGGGTCGCCCCGGCCGAACGGATGGCGGCCGTTGCCCGAATAGGCCACCAGGCAGCCCCAGGCGAAGATGTCGGCCGCCGGGCTCACCGCCTCGCCGCGTACCTGCTCGGGGGCCCACCACCCCGGGCTGCCCAGCAGTTCGCCGGAGAGCGTGAACCCGGTCTCCCTGTCCAGGGCCCTCGCGATCCCGAAGTCGATCACCCGGGGCCCGGACAGCGACAGGATGACGTTGGCGGGCTTCAGGTCCCGGTGCACCAGCCCGGCCACGTGGATCGCCGCCAGCGCCGCGGCGACCCCCAGCGCCACGCCGTGCAGCGGCCCCGGGTCCAACGCCCCGAAAGTGGTGATCTGCTCCGAGAGAGGGGTGCCCGCGATGTACTCGGTCACCATGTACGGACGCCCGTCCCCGGTATTGCCGTTGTCGAGCACCTGAGCCGTGCAGAACGACGCCACCCGGCGCGCGTTGTCCACCTCGGCGTGGAAGCGGGCGGCGAACCCCTCCTGATTGGCGAACTCCGCCTTCACCACCTTGACCGCGACGAACCGCCCCGTCGGGGCCCTGGCGAGGAAGACGGTCCCCATGCCGCCTTCGCCGAGCCGTCCGAGCAGCCGGTACGGCCCGATCTCCCGCAGATCGGTCGGGCGGAGCGGCGCGGCGCCCGTTGGCTCCATCAGGGACGTCCCTTCCTGTTCCACGCCATCCTCTCCTTAGGTCTCCCCCATCCGCCATCGCAGGTTCTTCGATGCGGGAGACTGGTTGGATGATGAGGCTGTTGGGCCCTGCAGAAATACGTATTTTGGCGAACAAGCTAGATCTTCGCCCCACCAAAAAGCTAGGCCAGAACTTCGTGATCGACGCGGGGACCGTCCGGCGCATCGTCCGCGTGGCCGACCTGTCGGCCGACGACGTGGTCATCGAGGTCGGGCCCGGCCTCGGCTCGCTCACCCTGGCGCTCCTGCCCGAGGCCGCGCACGTGGTGGCCGTCGAGATCGACCCGGTCCTGGCCACCCAACTGCCCGTCACCGTCGCCGAGCGCGGCCCGTCCGACAAGCTCACGGTCGTCAACGCAGACGCCATGAAGATCGGCCTCGACGACCTCGCCGGCCACACCCCCACCGCCCTGGTCGCCAACCTCCCGTACAACGTGGCCGTCCCCGTGGTGCTCCACCTCCTGGAGAAGCTGCCCTCGCTGCGCAAGGGCCTGATCATGGTGCAGCTGGAGGTGGCCGACCGCCTCGCCGCCGGTCCCGGCTCCAAGGTGTACGGCGTTCCGTCCGTCAAGGCCGCCTGGTACGCCGACGTACGCCGGGCGGGGCCCGTGGGCCGTACGGTCTTCTGGCCCGTACCCAACGTCGACTCCGGTCTGGTCTCCCTGACCCGTCGCGAACCGCCCACCACCACGGCGACCAGGGAAGAGGTGTTCGCCGTGGTGGACGCCGCCTTCGCCCAACGCCGCAAGACCCTGAGGGCGGCGCTGGCGTCGTGGGCGGGAAGCCCGTCCCAGGCGGAGACGGCACTACGAGCCGCCGACGTGGACCCCTCCGCAAGAGGCGAACAACTCCCGATAGAAGCCTTCGCCCGCATAGCCGAACAAAAACCCTGACCCACCCCGGAGCACCTCCGGAGCACCTCCGGAGCACCTCCGGAGCACCCCCGGAGCACCCCCCGAGCACCGCCCGAGCGTGCCCCGAGCACCCTCACCGCCACCTTCCGCCGAAGCTCCCCGGGCCCCCACAACCTTCGCCGACGCTCCCGCGGCTCATCCACAATCCCCGGCGGGCCTCACCGGGCCCATCCACAGAACCCCGTTCGGCCCCCACGGCCCCCGCCGGCCCGCGTGATCCTGGCCTCCTCGTCCCGCACCACGACGAAGGAGACCACCCATGACCACCCGCCACCTGGCCCAGCCGCTGTCGATCATCCTCACCAGCGGCCTCCTGACCGCCGCCGCAACCGCCACCCACCCCGCCCCGGCCCGCGCCACACCCCCGCAATGCATCCGAGCCACCATCACCATCCCCGTGACCGGCACCGGAGCAACCGCGACCACCCCGTGCCCAGCCCCCCACCACCCCAAGAAACCGAAGCCCAGGAAGCCCCGAAAGCCCCGAAGTCACCAAAGACACAAGGGCGACATCGCAGCCGAGGCAGCCCTGGCCCAACTGGGCGTCTCGTTCTCCTGGGGCGGCGGCTCCTCAAAAGGCCCCACCATCGGAGTGGGCACCGGCGCGAACACCACAGGCTTCGACTGCAGCGGCCTCACCCTCTACGCCTGGTCCAGAGCCGGGGTGCGCCTCGCCCACTACACCGGCACCCAGTTCCGCCAGGGCCGCAGAGTCCCCCTCAGCGCCCGACGCAGAGGCGACCTCCTGTTCTTTGGCGGCACCGGCGACCCGACCCACGTAGCCCTCTACCTGGGTGACGGCATCATGATCCACGCCCCCCGAACAGGCGACGTAGTCCGAAGAACCAAGTTCCTGAACTCCCCCTACTACCGCACCGCCTACCGAGGAACCATCCGCCCCGCCTGACAAGGCGCCCCCAAGGCCCAGACCACCCCAACCACGGCGACACCCCCAGGCCGGGCCGCGGGGCCCACCCCACCCCACCCCACCCCGGCCCTGCCCCTTCCCCTGCCGCTGTCCCGGGCTCCGGGCTCTGCCCCTGGCCTGGGCTGTCAGACCCGCAATGGGCTGGGCCGGGGCCTGGGCCCGGGCCTCTGCCTACCGCCCGGCGCAGACCGCCACCAGCTCCTTCACCAACGACGCGAGCAAGGCCTGATCCTCAGCCCCCGTCGGCTCATACTCCATGAGCCCCAGCCCCACCACCTCGAACCGCCCCGCAACCGCACTGACCATCGCCAGAAGCTCATCAGGCCGAAACCCGTCAGGCGTTGGACTCCCCACACTCCCGAAGAGCTGAGGATCAAGCACATCGAAGTCCACATGCACGTAAACAGCAGCCCGCTCACCGCCCCCCGCCGCAGCAGCAGCTCCCACCGCCTCGACCAGGGCCTCGGCATCCGCCGCCCGCACCCGCCGTACCCCCTGAGCCTCGACGAACGCCACCTCAGCCGGATCCAGGTCACGCACCCCCGCCAGCACGATCTGCCCAGCCCCGACCGGCTCCCCGGCGGCCACCAGCCCTTCAGGCCCTTCGCCGGTCAACGCCCGCAGGACCATGCCGTGAAAGGCCCCCGACGGCGACGAGTCCGGCGTGTTCAGATCCCCGTGCGCATCGAACCAGACGACGACCAGCCCGTCCCCGAACCATCGCCGCGCCGCCGAAACCGGCTCCAGCTCGACACCGCAGTCCCCGCCGGCGGTGACCAGAAGCCCGTCCCAGCCAGCCTCGGAAACCGCCTCCCGCACCCTGGACGCGGTGACCACCAGATCATCGTCATCGACCTCGACCCGAATCCGGCGATCCGCGTCCACCATCTCCGAGACCAGCCGAGCGCCTTCACGCAGCCGCTCAGCCGTACGAGCCCCCGACCCCCGCCACTGCGGCACCTCAACCACGGTCACCTCGGACACGAGCACCTCCACGTCCAGTCAGCCATCGTGCCCCCAGCATCCCAAGGACCGATCCCAGCCGACCACCACAAATCCCCTTACATAAACCCCGAACGACCTCCGAACCGAACCCCGGAGCGACCGCCCCGACACGCCCATACGGCCACGGCATCCGGGAAGGGCATGCCCGTGGCGGCTGCGGCACCTATGAGGGCGTGCCCGTACTGCCGTGGCGTCCGGGAGGTCATGCCCATGCAGCTGTGGCGTCCACGCGGGCATGGTGGGCTTCTGCTGCAACGCCGAGTGGGTGTCCGCCACCCCTACGTGGGCGGCAGTCGACCCCAGTTCGCCACGAGCCCGGACCCCCTAGCCACCGCCGGGTCGAGTCTCACCCCGCTCTCCTTCCCGGCAACGATGGCCGAGTTCGTCGAGCCGACCGGCGGAAAGGATGACGAACCTCACCCTGCGTGGCACGGAGTCGTCCATCTCACAGGTCTAATTCCAAGAACCGCATGTCAGCGCACCCCACCCCGATAACATCGAGTGTCCTTGACCCCGGCAAGCGATGAAAGTGGCAGAAGATCGATGAGTTCGGTGACCGTACGTGTGCCCGCGAAGGTCAACGTGCAGCTTTCAGTCGGCCCGCTCCGGGAAGATGGCTACCACGACCTGGTCAATGTCTTCCACGCAGTGTCGATCTTCGATGAGGTGGTCGCGAAGGAGGCCGAGTCGATCACCGTCACGGTCAACGGCCGGTGGTCCGACCAGGTGCCGCTCGACGACGACAACCTCGCCATCCGCGCCGCCCGCGCCCTGGCCAAGCACGCGGGCCGCTCGTACGGCGCCGACCTGATCATCCAGAAGGCCATCCCGGTCGCGGGCGGCATGGCGGGCGGCAGCGCCGACGCGGCGGGCGCCCTTGTGGCGTGCAACGAGCTCTGGGGGCTCGGCCTGCCCTTCGAGGACCTCATGGAGATCGCCGGAGACCTCGGCAGCGACGTCCCGTTCTCGCTGCTCGGCGGCACGGCGGTCGGCACCGGCCGGGGCGAGCAGCTCAGCGAGCTGCCCACGGGCGGCACGTTCCACTGGGTGTTCGCGCTGGCCGACGGCGGCCTGTCGACCGCCAAGGTCTACGCGGAGTGCGACCGCCAGCGCGAGGTCTCGGGCGCCCGCGTGTCCTGGCCCGAGCTCAGCGCCCCGCTCATCGAAGCCCTGGGCACCGGCGACGCGTACGCGCTGGGCGCCCACCTGAGCAACGACCTCCAGGCCGCCGCCCTGGCCCTGCGTCCCGAACTCGCCGCCACCCTCGACTCCGGCCGCCAGCACGGAGCGCTGGGCGCGATCGTCTCCGGCTCCGGCCCCACCTGCGCCTTCCTGGCCATCGACGCCACGCACGCGCGCGACCTGGCCGACAGCCTCACCGCCACAGGTGCCGCCACCACCACGGTCGCCGCCCACGGCCCCGTCACCGGCGCCACCCTGCTCTGACCGCCTGCGGGCCCTGCACCGACCGGCGCCGCTCTGACCGGCTCCGCAACCCTGAACCGATTGGCTCCGGGCCCCGAAGCCGGGGACAAGTCGGCGCCGGGGACGGATCAGCGAGGGGCCAGCGTCGGGATGACCTCGGGGTACGTGCATGGGCCTCCCGGTCGGTGACGGTCCACCTACGGACGCTCAAGGAGGTCGCCGACGTCGGGAATCGGTTGGGGAGACCGATACTCTGGACACGTCATGAATCTGGTCAACCTTGAGTCGGTCACCCACGCCTACGGGCCCAAACCGCTCCTCAGCGACGTCTCCCTGGGCATCGAGGCGGGGGAGCGCATCGGCGTCGTCGGCCGCAACGGGGGCGGTAAGACGACCCTGATGTCCGTCATCGCCGGGGACGTGCGCCCGGACAGCGGCCGGGTCACCCACACGCGCGGCCTGCGGGTCGGTTTCCTGTCCCAGCAGGACACCCTCGACCCAGAGGCCACGGTGAGCGAGCTCGTCCTCGGAAACAGGGCAGAGCACGAATGGGCCGGTGACCAGCAGGTTCGCGAGATCCTGGCCAACCTGATCGGTGACCTCGACCTCAGCGCCAAGGCCGCCGCCCTCTCCGGCGGCGAGCGCCGGCGCACCGCGCTGGCCCGCCTGCTCATCGACGACCACGACCTGGTCATGCTCGACGAGCCCACCAACCACCTCGACATCGAGGCCATCGCCTGGCTCGCCGCCCACCTGGCCGCCCGGAAGAGCGCCCTGCTGGTCGTGACCCACGACCGCTGGTTCCTCGACGCCGTCTCCACCCGTACGTGGGAGGTCGTCGACGGGAAGGTCGAGCGTTACGAGGGCGGATATGCCGCCTACGTGCTGGCCAAGGCCGAGCGCGCGCGTATCGCCCAGGCCGCGGAGGAACGCCGCCAGAACCTCATGCGCAAGGAGATCGCCTGGCTGCGCCGCGGTCCGCCCGCCCGCACGTCCAAGCCGAAGTTCCGGATCGAGGCCGCGCAGGCCCTGATCGCGAACGAGCCTCCGGCGCGGGAGAGCGTCGAGCTGATGCGGTTCGCCGCGGCCAGGCTCGGCAAGACGGTCTACGACCTCGAAGACGTGACCCTGCACGCCGGCGGCCCCGGCGACGGGCCGCTGGTGCTCGACCACTGCACGTGGCAGTTCGGGCCGGGCGACCGCGTCGGCCTGATCGGCGTCAACGGCTCGGGCAAGTCGTCGGTGCTGCGGCTGCTCGGCGACAACGTCCAGCCCGATTCGGGCCGGGTGGTCAGGGGCAAGACCGTACGTCTCGCGCATCTGTCGCAGGAGCTGACCGAGCTCGACCCGTCCCGGCGGGTGCTGGAGTCGGTGGAGGAGATCCGCAAGTACCTCCAGCTCGGCAAGCGGGAGTGGACGGCGTCCCAGTTGCTGGAGCGGCTGGGCTTCAAGGGCGACGCGCAGTGGAAGGTCATCGGCGACCTGTCCGGCGGCGAGCGGCGGCGGCTGCAGCTGCTGCGCCTGCTGATGGACGACCCCAACGTGCTGCTCCTCGACGAGCCCACCAACGACCTCGACATCGAGACGCTCAACGAGCTCGAAGACCTGCTGGACGGCTGGCCGGGCACACTGATCCTGGTGAGCCACGACCGCTACTTCCTGGAGCGGGTGACCGACCGGTGCGTGGCGCTGCTGGGTGACGGCAAGCTCGTGATGTTGCCCGGCGGGGTCGACGAATACCTCGAACGCCGCAGCGCCGGCACGGCCGTGACCGCCCGCCTCGGCGGCGCCTCCGTCCCGGCGGCGGGAGCTCCGACCCCCGCCGCGGCGCCGTCCGAGAGCGGCCTGTCGGCCAAGGAGGAACGCGAGCTCCGTAAGGAACTCAACCGCCTCGAACGCCAGCTCGACAAGCTCGGCGACCAGGAGGCCCGCCTCCACGCCGCCATGGCCGAGGCCGCCAGCGACTACGCCAAGCTGGGCTCCCTCGACGGGCAGCTACGTGACGTCCTCACCCAGAAGGACACCGTCGAGGCGGAATGGCTTGAGCTGGCCGACCGCCTCGGCGACTGATCCGGCGGCCCAGGGAAACCGAGAAGACGGCTCACAGGGCGCTCGTAACGGCGAGCAACCCTGTGAGCCTTCACGACCGGCGCTCGACGGACGCCCGCCGACGTCGGCGAGTCCGGGCAACCACGACACCGCGTAAAGAAAAACCCCGCAAAGAAAACCGCGCAGAGAACCACGCGCAGAGAACCACGCGCAGAGAACCACGCACAGGGCCGCGCGCAGAGCCGCGCACAGCGGGCCACGCGGCGAGCTGCGCGGCGAGCTGCGCACAGAGGATCGCCACACACCACGCGCAGAGGGTTGCGTAGGAACGGGCTACTTGGGGGAGTCGAAGGGGGCGAGGAGGAGGCGGAGGAGGGCGGCGAGGGAGCGTTGGTCGGCGGGTGGGAGGCCGGAGAGCAGGTCGCGTTCGCGGCGCAGCAGCCCCGCGAAGGCGGCGTCCACCTGCGCGAGCCCCGTCTCCGTCAGCGACACCAGCACGCCGCGCCGGTCCTCCGGGTCGGGCCGCCGCCGCACCAGCCCCGCCTGCGCGAGCCGGTCGATGCGGTTGGTCATCGTCCCCGACGTCACCAGAGTGGCCCGCAGCAGCGCCCCGGGGCTCAGCTCGTACGGCTTGCCGGCCCGCCGCAACGCGGTGAGCACGTCGAACTCCCAAGGCTCCAGATCATGTTCGGCGAACGCCGCCCGCCTGGCGCGGTCGAGATGTTTGGCCAGCCGTGACACCCTGGAGAGGACCTGGAGGGGCTCGACGTCGAGATCGGGCCGCTCGATCCGCCATGCCGCGACCAGCCGGTCGACCTCGTCATCCTGTGGCGTCATGACACAGAGTCTACTGTCTTGACATCGAGATATCTCTCTCGATATCAATTATCTCTATGTCAAGAGATATCTGGGACCCGGTGACCTACGCCGTCTACGCCGACGAGCGGTCGCGGCCGTTCATCGAGCTGATATCCAGAGTCGGTGCCGTGGCTCCCGATTATGTCGTGGACGCCGGCTGCGGCAGTGGCGAACTCACCGTCATGCTGGCCGAACGCTGGCCCGAAGCCACCGTCGAGGGCTTCGACGCCTCGCCGGCGATGATCACCAAGGCCCGGCAGCTCAAGACGCCGGTGCACTTCGCCGTGGCCGACGTCGACACCTGGCACCCCGACCGGCCCATGGACGTGATCGTCTCCAACGCCGTCCTGCAATGGGTGCCCTCCCACCGGGCTGTGCTCGAACACTGGCTGGAGGAGCTGGCCCCCGGCGGCTGGCTGGCGTTCCAGGTGCCCGGCAACTTCGACGCCCCGAGCCACGTCGCGATCCGCGAGCTGTGCGCCTCCCGGGCCTGGTCCGACCGGCTCAGCGATCTCAACAGAAGCAACCCGGTGGACGATCCGGTCCAGTATCTCGACTTCCTCAACGACGGCGGCTGCCAGGTGGACGCCTGGGAGACGACGTACGTGCACGTGCTCCAAGGCGAGAACCCGGTGCTCGACTGGGTCTCCGGCACGGCCCTGCGCCCGATCTTCGACCGGCTCGGCCCGGAGGAGCAGCGGCGGTTCAAGGCCGACCTGGCCGGACTGCTCGCCGAGGCGTACCCGGCCAGGAGCTACGGCACCCCCTTCCCCTTCCGACGCGTCTTCGTGGTGGCCCAGAAATGACGATCAGAGCTCTGCATCACGTCCAGCTCGCCGCGCCCAAGGGCAGCGAGCCGCAGTTGCGCGCCTTCTACGAGGGCGTGCTCGGGCTGCGCGAGGTTCCCAAGCCGCCTGAGCTGGCCAAACGCGGCGGCGCCTGGTTCCGCGGCGACGGGGTAGAGGTTCACCTCGGCATCGAGGACGACTTCAGGCCCGCGCGCAAGGCCCACCCGGCGTTCCTGGTCGAGGACCTCGACGCGTACGCCGCGAAGATCCCCGGAGCCGTGCCCGACGACCTCTTTCCCGGCTACCGCCGGATCTACGTCACGGACCCGGTGGGCAACAGGATCGAGCTTCTACAAGTCGTGTGATGTTCATCTGCGGGTGGCATCATGGTCCGAAATCGCACACTTGTGAGGTGCAGTGGGCATCGAGATCGAGGACAAGTTCGACGTTCCTACCGACTACGCGATTCCGGATCTGAGTGGCCTTGCGCAGGTCGCGGGCCCGCGCAGCCACCAGCTCGTGGCGCTCTACTACGACACGCCCGATCTGCGGCTGGCGGCGCGCGGCGTCACGCTCAGACGCAGACGCGGTGGCGACGACGCGGGCTGGCACCTGAAGCTGCCCAAGGCCAAGGGCGTACGCCAGGAGATCACGTGTCCGCTGACGCGGAGCACCAAGATCGTGCCGCCGGAGCTGGCCGAACTCGTCCGGGCGTACTCCCGGGGCGCGGAGCTCCAGGTCGTCGCCGAGCTCGACACCCGCCGTAGTGTGACGCTGCTGCACGAGGGTGGCACCCACCTGGTCGAGGTCGCCGACGACCGGGTCAAGGGCACCGTCCACCGGGACGGCAGGGTCCTGCGGTGGCGCGAGGTCGAGGCCGAGCTCCTGGCGGAGAACCGCCGGGACCTGCTGGCCAAGGTCGGCAAACGGCTGCGGAAGGCGGGCGCGACCCCCGCCGGGAGCGCCAGCAAGCTCGCCCGGCTCCTCGAGCCCACCCCGCCCGCCAAGGCCGACACCGAGCCGGGCACGGCCGGTGAGACGGTCCTCGCCTACCTGTCGAGCCAGGTCGACGCCCTCCTCACCCAGGATCCCCGGGTACGCAGGGCCGAGGAGGACGCCGTCCACCAGATGCGGGTGGCCTCGCGCAGGCTGCGCAGCGCGCTCAAGGCGTTCAAGTCGGTGGTGGGCGGCACCGAGGGGGTGCAGGACGAGCTGCGCTGGCTCGGTACGGTGCTCGGCGAGGCCCGCGACCTTGAGGTGATCAGGGCCAGGTTCGACAAGGAGCTGGCCGGTCTGGCCCCTGAACTGGTCACCGGTCCCATCCAGACCCGGCTCGGCACGGACCTGTACGAACGCGAGCAACAGGCGTACGAACGCATCAAGGACGCGCTCAGCGGCGACCGCTACTACACCCTGCTGGACGCCCTCGACGCGCTGGTCGCCACCCCCGAGCTGGGCAAGGCGGCGGCCAAGCCGGCGCAGGAGCAGCTCACCGCCGTCGCCTCCGCCGGCTGGGACCGCGTGACCAGGGCGTACGAGACCGCCCAGGGCATCGAGGACCCCGAACGCCGCGAGATCGCCATGCACGACGTCCGCAAGGCGGCCAAACGCGCTCGGTACACCGCCGAAGCGCTCGAACCCACCCTCGGCAAGGACATGGTCAGGCTCGCCAGGCTGGCCGAGAACGTCCAGGAGATCCTTGGGGCGCACCGGGACGGCGTGGTCGCCCAGGAGACGCTGGCCAAGGAGGCAGAGGGCGCCCGGCAGGCCGGCGAGGACACCTTCACGTACGGGCTGCTGATCGGCATCGAGCGCAACATCGCCGAACGGGCGCAGGCCGATTTCCCCAGAGTATGGGCGGAAACCGTGAAGGCGGTTAAGAAGGTTCTATGAGTAACCTTCCGGCAATACCCTTCGCGCGCAGCGACCCTCTCGACGTGCCCGCCGCCTACCGGGAACTGCGGGCGGCGGAGGGCATCGCGCGGGTGCGCACCTCCGTGGGCGACGAGGTCTGGCTGGTCACCGGCTACGAACAGGCCCGCGCGCTGTTCACCGACCCCCGGCTCGGACGTTCGCACCCCGAGCCCGAGCAGGCGTCGCGGGTGTCGAACTCGGCCCTGCTCGGCGGCCCCCAGGGCGAGGTCGCCACGGAGAAGGCCGAGCACGAGCGCCTGCGCAGGCTGCTCACGCCCGCCTTCTCGGCCAGGCGGATGAGGAGGCTCGCCGACCATGTCGGGTCACTGGTCGAGGAGCGGCTGGACCGCCTGGCCAAGCTGACGCCGCCCGCCGACCTGCACGCCGAGCTCTCCTTCCCGCTGCCGGTGCTGGTCATCTGTCAACTGCTCGGCGTCCCGTACGAGGACAGGGAGTACTTCAGCGGCGTCTCCGGGCGTATGGCCGACCTCCGGGACGCGGCGACGGGGGAGGCGGCGCGGGCGGAGCTGAGCGCGTACATGGCTGGGCTGATCACCCGTAAGCGGCACGAACCGGGCGAAGATGTCCTGTCGGACCTGGCGAACGAGCTGGACGACGACGGCAGGATCGCCGAACTGGCCGCCGGGCTGCTGTTCGCCGGGCACGAGACCACGGTCAACCGCATCGACTACGGCGTGCTCCTGCTGCTGGCCAACCCGGGCCGGCTCGCGCTGCTGCGCTCAGACCCCGGGCTCGCGCCCGCCGTGGTCGAGGAGATCCTGCGCATGGCCGTGCCGAGCCTGCACGGCCTGCCCAGGTACGCCCACGAGGACATCGAGATCGACGGCCGGACGATCCGCCGCGGCGAGGCCGTCGTGATCAACCCGGGCGTGGCCAACCGGGACGAACACGTCTATCCGGATCCCGACGCCTTCGTCATCGGACGACCGTCGACCGACCCGCACCTCGCCTTCGGGTACGGCCCGCGCTTCTGCGTCGGCGCGAGCCTGGCCAGGGTGGAGCTGGAGGCCGTCTTCGGCCGGCTCTTCCAGCGTTTCCCGGACCTGCGCCTGGCCGTCCCCCTCGCGGAGCTGCCGCGCAACGAGGGCAGGGTCACACAGGGCTTCGCCACCCTGCCCGTGACCTGGTGAGGGCCGGCGAAACGTCCGACCTGGTGAGGGCCTTCAGGTCGCGTAACGTTCCACGCTGACGACCTGCCCGTCCCGGCGGTGCAGCACCGCGAAGGCGCCCTTGCGCAGGTGCACGTCCTTGTCGCTCAGCGTGTGGATCAGGTGCGGCAGGACCTTGCCGTGACTGCACACGGCGGCGGCCACGGCGAGCCTGCCGACGAGGTCCGGCGTCTTGCGCGGGTCCTGGCCCTCCTCGCTGAGCAGGGCCTCGGTCCTGATCTCGGTCCCGTACGGCTCCAGCGTCTGGACGCAGCGCCGGCTCGGCGAGCTGACCAGCACCTCGGGCCGGTAGGCGGCCAGTGCGGTGGCCAGGGCCGCCGCCTGGGAGCCGCCGTCGGCGTCGAGCGGGCGCAGCGCGTCGTCGCCCTTCCACGCGCTCCTGGACCCGGCCGAACCGTGCCGTACGAGCACCAGAGGGACGGTCGCGAGCGGCGCGGCGGCCAGGGCGCGCAGCAGACCGGCGTCCCACTCGTAGGTCAGCAGGTCTCTGGCCTGTTCCAGCGGCAGCCAGCGCAGCCCGTCGACCTCCTCACCGGGCTCGAACCCGGCGTCGTGGGCCACCTGGGCCGTCCAGTAGTCGACCCGCTTGAGCCGGCCGCCGCTGAGGTAGTGGATCGGCGGCAGCGCGCGGCCGAGCACGACCGTCAGGCCGGTCTCCTCGTCGACCTCGCGCAGGGCGGCGGCGATCACGTGCTCGCCGGCCTCCAGCTTGCCCTTGGGGAGGGTCCAGTCGTCGTAGCGCGGGCGGTGGATCACCGCCACCTCGGGGCGGCTCTCCTCGCCCCTCCAGACCACGGCCCCGGCGGCCCGGAGCAGATCAGTCATCAACGGTCCTCCAACGCCTGGTGCTGACGAGATGGCTCTGCAGGTCCTCGCCGTGGTGGCGGATCCAGGTGCCGTCGGAGTTGAGCCACCACGCGTTCGTGGTGTCGGCCATGGCCAGGTCCATCAGCTCGATCAGGTACGCCCTGTGCTGCTGGGAAGTCACCTTGACCAGGGCCTCGACGCGACGGTCGAGGTTCCTGCGCATCAGGTCGGCGCTGCCGATCCACACCTCGGGCCGTCTGCCGAGGCCGAACTCGTACACGCGGGAGTGCTCAAGAAAGCGCCCCAAAACCGACCTTACGCGGATATTTTCGGACAAGTCGGGAATTCCGGGGCGGAGGATGCAGATGCCACGCACCCACAGATCCACCGGCACCCCCGCCCTGGACGCCCGGTAGAGCGCGTCGATGATCGGCTCGTCCACCAGCGAGTTCGTCTTGATCCTGATCCGGGCCGGGCGGCCCGCCTGCTGGTGGGCGATCTCCCGGTCGATCCTGGCCAGCAGGCCGCTGCGCATGGAGTGGGGAGCGACCAGCAGCCTGCGGTACGCCGAGTGGTTGGAGTAGCCGGTGAGGTGGATGAACAGGTCGGTGACGTCCTCGCCCACCAGCGGGTCGGCGGTGAGCAGGCCGAAGTCCTCGTACTGGCGGGCCGTCTTGGGGTTGTAGTTGCCGGTGCCGATGTGGCAGTAGCGGCGCAGCTCGCCGGAGGGCTCCTGGCGTACGACGAGGGCCAGCTTGCAGTGGGTCTTCAGGCCGACGACGCCGTAGACCACGTGGCAGCCGGCGCGCTCCAGCTTCCTGGCCCAGGAGATGTTGGCGTGCTCGTCGAAGCGGGCCTTGATCTCCACGACCACGACGACCTGCTTGCCGGCCTCGGCCGCGTCGATGAGCGCGTCGACGATGGGGGACTCGCCGCTGGTGCGGTAGAGGGTCTGCTTGATCGCCAGCACTCTGGGGTCGGCCGCGGCCACCTCGATGAAGCGCTGCACGCTCGTCGCGAACGAGTCGTACGGGTGGTGCAGCAGCACGTCGCGTTCGCGCAGGGTCGCGAAGATGTCGTCCTCGGAGTTGATCACCTCGGCCGGCACGAACGGGCGGTAGCTCAGCTCGCCGCGGTCGAGGTCGGCGATGGCGTGCAGGCCGGTCAGGTCGAGCGGGCCGGGCAGCCGGTAGATCTCGTGCGGGGCCAGCTCCAGCTCCTCGATGAGCGGGGCCAGCACGTCCGGCGTGATCGTGTCCTCGACCTCCAGCCGCACCGGCGGCCCGAAACGCCGCTTGAGCAGCTCCTTCTCCAGCGCCTGCATGAGGTTCTCGGTGACGTCCTCGTCGACGTCGAGGTCCTCGTTCCTGGTGACGCGGAAGACGTGGTGCTGGAGGATCTCCATGCCCTTGAAGAGCTGGCCCAGGTGCGCCGCGATGACGTCCTCCAGCGGCACGAACCGGTCCTTCGAGGCCGGTACGAACCGGGGGAGCTGCGAGGGCACCTTGACCCGGGCGAACACGGTGTGGTCGGTGATCGGATTGCGTACCAGCACGGCCAGGTTCAGGCTGAGTCCGGAGATGTAGGGGAAGGGGTGGGCCGGGTCGACGGCCAGCGGCGTCAGCACCGGCCTGATCCGCTCCCTGAACAGCTTGCGCAGCTCCGTACGCTCCTCGCGGCCCAGGTCGTCCCACCGGACGATCTCGATGCCCTCGGTCGCGAGCTGCGGGCAGAGCCGGTCGTGGAAGGCGGCGGCGTGCCGCTTGGCCAGGGAGTCGGCGATCGTGGCGATCCTGGCCAGCTCCTCGCGCGGCTTCAGCCCGCTCTTGGTGCGCAGCAGCAGCCCGGTGGCCATGCGCCGCTTCAGCCCGGCGACCCGTACGCGGAAGAACTCGTCGAGGTTGCTGGCGAAGATGGCCAGGAAACGCACCCGTTCGAGCAGCGGGATCGAGGGGTCCTCGGCCAGCTCAAGGACACGTTCGTTGAACTGGAGCCAGCTTTCCTCGCGGTTGAGGAACCGCTCCTGTGGCAGGGGCAGGTCGTTTCCCGAGTGCAGCGGTTCCGCGGACATATGGCCTATATTGCCCCGATTGGTTGAACGGAACGTTAACGTAGCCGCAACGACTCACTCCGGATGCTCGGCCTGCTCCAGGCGTGCGGCGCGCTCGGCGAGCCTGACCTCCCGCTGACGGATCTTCTCCTCGCGCTCACGGGCCTTCTCCGCCTCCTTCAGCAGCCGCTCGCGCTCCTTCAACTCTCGTACCCGGGCCTTCTCGGCGTCACGCAGCTCACGCTGGCGCAGCTTCTCGGCCTCCTTGAGCTCCTTCTCGCGGGCCTTCTCGAAGTCGCGCATCTCCTTCTCACTGGCCCGCGGTTTGGCGAGCGCCTGCTGGTCGCGGCTGGCCACGGTGATGACCGGGCTGGGGTTCAGCCCGGTCAGGCCGTTCCAGGCCAGGTTGACCAGGTGCGCGGCGACCTCCTCGCGGCCAGGCTTGCGTACGTCCAGCCACCACTGGCCGGTCAGCGCGACCATGCCGACCAGCATCTGGGCGTACATCGGGGCGAGTTTGGGGTCGTAGCCGCGGTCCGCGAACTCGTCGGCCAGCACGTCCTCGACCTGGCTGGCGATCTCGCTGATCAGGCTCGCGAACGTGCCCGTGCCCGAGGCCGCGTGCGAGTCGCGGACCAGGATGCGGAAGCCCTCGCTGCTCTCCTCGATGTACTGCAGCAGGGCCAGGGCGGCCCGCTCCAGCTTGATGAGGGAGTGGGAGGCGGCGAGGGCGGAGGTGATCATGCCGAGCAGCTTCTGCATCTCGCGGTCCACGACGACCGCGTAGACGCCTTCCTTGCCGCCGAAATGCTCGTACACCACAGGTTTGGAGACCTGCGCGGTGGCGGCTATCTCCTCGATAGAGGTCCCGTCGAACCCCTTCTCGGCGAACAGCGTGCGGCTGATCCGGATCAGCTGCTCTCTGCGCTCTCTACCGGACATGCGCCTGCGAGATCGGGGTTCGGTCACGGTTTCCATAATGACGGCCACGGACGAATGGCCGTTCATCGGCTGATTATCGTCAGGCAATGCGCTTCGCCGCCAGGCGCTCCGGCGTCGGCCAGCGCACGTCGTCCACCCAGCCCACCCGCTCGAAGATGCGGATCAGGCCGGCGCTCAGGTCGATCTGGCCCTTGAGCGCGCCGTGCCGGGCGCAGGTGGGGTCGGAGTGGTGCAGGTTGTGCCAGGACTCGCCGAACGACGGGATGGCCAGCCACCAGACGTTGCGCGACTTGTCGCGGACCTGGAAGGACTCCTCGCCGAAGACGTGGCAGATCGAGTTGATCGACCAGGTCACGTGGTGCAGCAGGCCGATGCGGATCAGCGAACCCCAGAACAGCGCGGTCAGCGCGCCCTGCCAGGACCAGGTGAGCAGCAGGCCCAGCACGCCGGGCAGCAGGACCGAGACGAGGGCCAGCGTCGGGAACCACTTGTGCAGCTTCTGGATGTCCTCGTCCTTGCACAGGTCGGGGGCGTACTTCTCGCGGTTGGTGCGCTCGCTCTCGAACAGCCAGCCCATGTGGGCGTAGAGCAGGCCCTTGGACATCGACTTGAAGCCGGGGCCGAAGCGCCACGGCGAGTGCGGGTCGCCCTCCTTGTCGGAGAACTTGTGGTGCTTGCGGTGCGTGGCCACCCAGTCCAGCACCGACATCTCCAGTGACAGGCTGCCCGCGATGCCCATCGCGATCTTCAGCGGCCGCTTGGCCTTGAACGAGCCGTGCGTGAAGTAGCGGTGGAACCCGACGGTGACGCCGAGCCCGGAGACGATGTAGAAGACGAAGGCGATGGCGATGTCCGTCCAGCCGAGTCCCCAGCCCCATGCCAGAGGTACCGCCGCCGCGATCGCGATCAGGGGCAGTCCCACCACGAGTGCGAACGTGACGAGCTCCGCCTTGGATTTCGGTTCGGGTTCGAAGTCGGGCTTCGGGGCAGGGGATGAGCGCTCGGCGAGAACGGTCATGGGCTACCTCCAACGACATGTATGAGGACGAATGTCCGGGCTACGCCACCGTAACCTACGCCATCGTAAGTAAGGAAGCCCTAAGCTGTGGATGTCACATAGCTGACGGGCGGCTCGCCGAGGTGAGTGGGTTTCGTACCTTGCGGCTTTTCGGGGGGTCTGTTATGTGAGCAGCGCGCCGACCACCCCTCATGACCCCGGTATTCGCGGGGGCTGGTGAGGTGGGAGAGAATTGAGGGCGCATACGCCCGTGCGGGCTCGGTATCGTAGGGGCTGTGCCGGACGCCGCGGCGTCCGGTCCGTCCCGGATCGTCTAATCGGCAGGACAAGTGGTTTTGGTCCACTTTGTAGGGGTTCGAGTCCTCTTCCGGGAGCCTTGACACACATTTCGCGACTCCCCGGGCGAAAGAGCCCGGAGCCGGGCAGGTATCCTCACGGTGTCGGGAGGGTTGCGGGGCGGTAGCCGCGCCGACGACCCTGATCCGTCCAGTCACAGGGAGCCTCAGTCCGTGAGTGTGCCGCGCCCGGCAGCCGTCATCGTCCTCGCCGCCGGCGAGGGCACCCGGATGAAGAGCCAGACCCCGAAAGTCCTGCACGAGCTGTGCGGCCGCGCGCTGGTCGACCATATGCTCGCCGCCGCCCGCGACCTCGGTCCCGAACGGCTCATCGTGGTGATCGGCCACGCGCTCGAACAGGTCGGCGGCCATCTCGCCGCGACCAGCCCCGACGCGCGCGCCGTCGTCCAGCGTGAGCAGCGCGGCACCGGCCACGCCGTCCGTACCGTGCTCGAAGAGGTCGGCACGATCTCCGGCACGGTCCTGGTCACCTACGGCGACGTGCCGCTGCTGCGTGCCCGTACCCTTTCCGACCTGCTGGACAAGCACGCCGCCGACGGCAACGCGGTCACCGTGCTGACGGCGCAGGTGCCCGACCCGACCGGCTACGGCCGGATCGTGCGCGACCCGTCGGGCGCCGTGCTGGAGATCGTCGAGGAGAAGGACGCCGACGACGAGCAGCGCGCGATCAAGGAGATGAACTCCGGCATCTACGCCTTCGACGGCCTGCTGCTCGCCGACGCCGTCAAGCGCGTGTCCACCGACAACGCCCAGGGCGAGGAGTACCTCACCGACGTGCTCGGCATCCTGCGCGGCGACGGCCACCGGGTCGGCGCCTGCGTGGTGGCCGACCACGTCGAGGTCGAGGGCGTCAACGACCGCGTCCAGCTCGCCTTCGCCCGCCAGGTGCTCAACCGGCGCCTGCTGGAGGAGCACATGCGCGCCGGCGTCACCGTCGTCGACCCGTCGAGCACGTGGGTCGACGTGGGCGTGGAGATCGCGCCCGACGCCGTCATCCACCCCGGCACCCAGCTCCACGGCCGTACGGTGATCGAGACCGGCGCCGAGGTCGGCCCGGCGACCACGCTGACCGACACCCGCGTCGGCGAGCGCGCCGTCGTGCGCAACGCGGTCTGCGACAGCGCCGAGATCGGCCCGGAGGCCAACGTCGGCCCCTACGCCTACCTGCGCCCCGGCACCGTCCTCGGCCGGAAGTCCAAGGCGGGCACGTTCGTCGAGATGAAGAACACCAAGGTCGGCGAGCGTTCCAAGGTGCCCCACCTGACCTACGCCGGCGACGCCACCCTCGGCGAGGACGTCAACATCGGGGCCTCCAGCGTCTTCGTCAACTACGACGGGGTCGACAAGCACCACACCACCGTGGGCGACGGCGCGTTCGTCGGCTGCGACACCATGCTCATCGCTCCCGTGACGATCGGCGACGGCGCCACCACAGCGGCCGGATCCGTCATCGTCAGCGACGTACCCCCAGGGGCGATGGGCGTGGCAAGAGCGCGACAGCGCAACATCGAGAAATGGGTCTTGCGCAAGCGCGCGGGCACGAAGTCGGCCGCCGCCGCCGAACGGGCGCTGGCCGAGCGAGCACAGCAGGAGAACGAACAGTGACCAGCATCAAACAGCCGGGCGAGAAGAACCTCATGCTCTTCTCCGGCCGGGCCTATCCAGAGCTGGCCGAAGAGGTTGCCGAGCACGTCGGCGTCTCCCTCACCCCCACCAAACTGATCGACTTCGCCAACGGCGAGATCTACGCCCGATACCTTGAGTCCGTCCGCGGTTGCGACGCCTTCGTGATCCAGAGCCACACCGGCCCGATCAACAAGTGGATCATGGAACAGCTCATCATGGTCGACGCGCTCAAGCGGGCCTCCGCCAAGCGCATCACCGTGGTCATGCCGTTCTTCGGCTACGCCCGCCAGGACAAGAAGGGCCGCGGCCGCGAGCCCATCACGGCCAGGCTGATGGCCGACCTGTTCAAGACCGCGGGCGCCGACCGGCTCATGTCGATCGACCTGCACACCTCGCAGATCCAGGGCTTCTTCGACGGTCCCGTCGACCACCTGTTCGCGATGCCGGTCCTGGAGAGCTACCTGAAGAACAAGCTCGACCTGGCCAACACCACCGTCGTCTCGCCCGACACCGGGCGCGTCCGCCTGTCCGAGCGCTGGGCCGACACCCTCGGCACGCCCCTGGCCTTCATCCACAAGCGCCGCGACCTCGACGTGGCCAACTCCGTGAAGGTCAGCGAGGTCGTCGGCAAGGTCAGCGGTCGCACCTGTGTGCTGATCGACGACATGATCGACACCGCCGGCACGATCTGCAAGGCCGCCGACGCCCTCTACGAGCAGGGCGCCACCAACGTGATCGTCGCCGCCACCCACGCGGTCTTCTCCGACCCCGCCGTCGACCGGCTGAAGAACTCCCGCATCTCCGAGGTCATCGTGACCAACACGCTGCCGCTGTCGGAGACCAAGCGGTTCGACAAACTGACCGTGTTGTCGATCGCCCCGCTGATCGCCCGCGCGGTCACCGAGGTCTTCACCGACGGGTCCGTCACGAGCCTGTTCGAGGGCGACACCTGAGCGAGTAAGCTGTACGGGTTGCGCTCGTAACGCCTTCCGCTAGGGCGGGTGAGGGGGAGCGCGCCACAATCCGATCTCTGCATCCCTAGGAGATGTCGTGTCCGAAGTACGTATTGCCGCCGAGCCGCGCACGGTGTTCGGCAAGGGCGCCGCCCGCAAGATCCGCCGCGCCGACAAGGTGCCCGCCGTTCTCTACGGGCACGGCATCGACCCCAAGCACCTGACCCTGCCCGGTCACGAGGTGCTGCTCGCGCTCCGCACGCCCAACGTGCTGATCCGCCTCGAGGGTGAGGGTGTCGACGAGCTGGCCCTGCCCAAGGGTGTGCAGCGCGACCCGATCAAGGGCTTCGTCGAGCACGTCGACCTGATCCTGGTCAAGCGCGGCGAGAAGGTCACCGTCGAGATCCCGGTCACCACGACCGGCGACGTCAACTCCGAGGGCCTGCTCGACCAGCAGCTCGTCGCGGTGGCCGTCGAGGCCGAGGCCACCCACATCCCGACCGGTGTCGAGGTCGACATCGAGGGCATGGAGGTCGGCACCGTCGTCACCGCCGCGCAGCTCAACCTGCCGTCGGGCGCCACGCTGGCCGCCGACCCCGAGGCCGTGGTCCTCCACGTCATCGCCAAGCCGACCGAGGAGCCCGCCGAGGAGGCCGCCGAGGCCGCCGAGGGTGAGGTCGCCGAGGCCGAGGGCGAGGGCGAGACCGCCGAGGCCGCTGCCGAGTAAGCACGTCCTGCGAACGGGGGTGGCGCGAGGCCGCCCCCGTTCCGCTGTAAGGGGAGCACATGGACCGCTGGCTGATCGTGGGACTGGGCAATCCGGGGCCCGAATACGCGGGCAACAGGCACAACGCGGGCTTCATGGTGCTCGACGAGCTGGCCGCGCGGGCCGGTGGGCGCTTCAAGGCCCACAAGAGCAGGTCCGACGTGCTGGAGACGCGGGCGGCCGTGCTGGCCAAGCCGCTGACGTACATGAACCTGTCGGGCGGGCCGGTCAAGGCGCTCGCCGACTTCTACAAGATCGGCCCCGAGCGGCTGATCGTCGTGCATGACGAGCTCGACGTCCCCTACGGCGCGCTGCGCGCCAAGCTCGGCGGCGGCGACAACGGCCACAACGGGCTCAAGTCCATCACCAAGGTCCTCGGCACCCGCGACTACCTGAGGGTGCGCTTCGGCATCGGCCGGCCGCCCGGCCGCATGGACCCCGCCTCCTTCGTGCTCAGAGACTTCGCCACCGTCGAGCGCAAGGACCTGCCCTTCCTCGTCGACCGCGGCGCCGACGTCGTCGAGTCGCTCATGACCCGCGGCCTGGAAGTCACCCAGAACGAGTACCACCGGGCTGATCTGCACATTTCCGGCCCTCCGCGCTGATCGCCGCATAGAACCGTTCGCCGCCTGTCGTCGCGTACGCACGGCTACCATCTGTGACTGTCCGTTCGGTAATGGACACACACAGGTGTGCCGGGGAGACGGCGGGAGCGGAGCGGGGGAAGACGGCATTTGGCGACCGAGGCCGCCTCACGCAGTGAGGCAGGAGAGCCCGTGAGATCGGGCGAGGCCGTCTCGTGGCGGGTGAGCCCGGTGACGCCGGTGTGGATGCGGTCCTACCGGTTCCGTGCCGTCGTGGGCGATCTGTGCGGGGCGGGCGTCGGGTCCGCCGCCGCCTTCTGCGGCAGGTTCGGGGGGTTCACCCCGTACGTGCTGCCGTACCTGCTGGTCAGTGTGGCGTTGCCGTGGGTGTGGATCTGCGCGGTCGCGTTCAACCGGGCCTACGAGCCGCGCATGATCGGCGTCGGCACCGAGGAGTTCCGCCGGGTCGTGCACGCCGGCGTGGCGCTGACCGCGGCCACCGCGATCGGCTCGTACGTCACCAAGACCGACGTCGCCCGCGGCTACGTCGTGCTCGCGCTGCCCCTGGTCACGCTGCTCACGCTGGTCGCCCGCTACCTGCTGCGGCGCTCGCTCAACCGGCGCAGGGCGGCCGGCGCCTGCATGCGCAGGGTGGTCGCGGTCGGCCATCCGGCCTCGATCGCCGAGCTGGTCCAGCTCTTCCGCAGGGAACGCCACCACGGCATGGACGTCGTGGCTGCCTGCGTGCCCCACGGCGACGCCCAGGGCGCGCTGAGCGGGGTGCCCGTGGCGGGCGACTTCGGCGACGTGCCGCTGGTGGTCGACCAGGTGCGCGCCGACACCGTGGCGGTGCTGGCCTGCCCCGAGATGGACGGCGACGCGCTGCGCCGGCTGGCCTGGCGCCTGGAGCGCAGCCACACCGAGCTGGTGGTCGCCCCCGCGCTGATGGACGTCACCGGCCCGCGCATCATGATCCGGCCGGCCGCCGGGCTGCCCCTGCTGCATGTCGAGCACCCCGAGCTGACCGGCGCCAGGCAACTGGTCAAGAACGTCTTCGACCGCCTGGTCGCCGCCGCGCTGCTGGTGCTGCTGTCGCCGCTGCTGGTGGGCCTGGCGGTGGCCGTACGCGGCACGAGCCCCGGGCCCGCGCTGTTCCGCCAGGTCAGGATCGGCAAGGACGGCAGGCCGTTCACGATCCTGAAGTTCCGTACCATGCGGCGGGGTTCGGAGGAGCAGAAGATCACCATGGTCAGCGACCGCGACGGGCTGCTGTTCAAGATCCGCAACGATCCGCGTGTGACGCCGCTCGGCACGCTGATGCGCCGCCACTCCCTCGACGAGCTGCCCCAGCTCATCAACGTGCTCCTCGGACACATGTCGCTGGTCGGCCCCCGCCCGCCGCTGCCGGAGGAGGTGGCGCGCTACGGTGACGATGTGCGCAGACGGCTGCTGGTACGCCCCGGGCTGACCGGGCTGTGGCAAGTGAGCGGACGATCCGACCTGTCCTGGGAGGAATCGGTCCGCCTCGACCTGCGTTACGTTGAGAACTGGTCCCTCACGCTGGACCTCCAGATCCTGTGGAAGACCTGGTCGGCCGTCGCCCGCGGGCAAGGAGCATATTGATGACGATTCGCGACGACCACGCCGTGGCCGCCGACCTGGCGACCGAGGCGGGCGAGCGGCTGCTGGGGGTTCGCGAGCGCACGGGGTTCGGCGACTCCGCCGCGCTGCGGGCGGAAGGCGACCGGGCCGCGCACGTGTTCCTCATGGAGGCGCTGGCGCGCTTGCGTCCGAGTGACAGTGTCCTGTCCGAGGAGGCCACCCGCGAGGAGCGGCTCGACCCGCGCAGGCTGGGCGCCGAGCGGGTGTGGATCGTCGATCCCCTCGACGGCACCCGCGAGTTCTCCGAGGAGGGCCGTTCCGACTGGGCCGTCCACGTGGCGTTGTGGGAGCGCGGCAGGCTGACGGCGGGCGCCGTGGCGCTGCCCGCGCAGGGCCGTACTCTGAGCACGGCCGAGCCGCCCGCGCTGCCGGCGTTCGAGAAGGGGCGCTTCCGCATCGCGGTGAGCCGCACCCGGCCGCCGGAGTTCGTCCAGAAGCTGGCCTTTCTGCTGGGGGCCGACCTGGTGCCGATCGGCTCGGCGGGCGCGAAGATCTCCGCGGTGCTCACCGGCGAGGTCGAGGCGTACGTGCACGCCGGCGGCCAGTACGAGTGGGACTCCGCCGCCCCCGTCGCCGTGGCGCAGGCCGCCGGCGCCTTCGCCAGCCGGGTCGACGGTTCGGAGCTGACCTACAACCAAGCCGACCCGTCACTACCGGATATCCTGGTTTCCCTACCGGAGCTGGCGACATCCCTGCTCGCCGGAATTCGGGACCTGCACCGCTAACCGCCGGAGGAAGCGCCCATGCTCCAGCGCGACTACACGACGTCGCAGCTCGACGTACTCGAAGCCGAGGCCATCCACATCATGCGCGAGGTGGCGGCGGAGTTCGAGCGGCCGTGTCTGCTCTTCTCCGGGGGCAAGGACTCGATCGTCATGCTCCGCATCGCGGAGAAGGCGTTCTGGCCCGCGGCCATCCCGTTCCCGCTGATGCACGTCGACACCGGGCACAACTTCGACGAGGTCATCGAGTTCCGCGACCGCCGTTCCGAGGAGCTGGGCGCGCGCCTGATCGTGGCCAGCGTGCAGGAGTCGATCGACAGCGGCCGGGTGGTGGAGGAGACCGGGCGGCGCGCCTCGCGCAACCGCCTGCAGACCACCACCCTGCTCGACGGGATCGAGGAGCACGAGTTCGACGCCGTCTTCGGCGGGGCCAGGCGCGATGAGGAGAAGGCCCGCGCCAAGGAGCGCGTGTTCTCCTTCCGCGACGACTTCGGCCAGTGGGACCCGAAGAACCAGCGCCCCGAGCTGTGGAACCTCTACAACTCGCGCATCCGCAAGGGCGAGCACATCCGGGTCTTCCCGCTGTCCAACTGGACTGAGCTGGACATCTGGGACTACATCCGGCGTGAGGGCATCGAGATCCCCTCGATCTACTTCTCCCACACCCGCAAGGTGTTCGAGCGCGACGGCATGTTGCTGCCCGACTCCGACGTCGTCTCGCGCGGCGACGACGAGCCGCTGTTCGAGGCCGTCGTACGCTACCGCACCGTCGGCGACATGACCTGCACCGGCGCCGTTCAGTCCAAGGCCGTCACGGTCGAGGAGATCATCGAAGAGATCGCGGCCACCCGGATCACCGAGCGGGGGGCCACCAGGGCCGACGACCGCTCGTCCGAGGCCGCCATGGAGGACCGCAAGCGAGAGGGCTACTTCTGATGGACATTCTTCGCTTTGCCACCGCGGGAAGCGTCGACGACGGCAAGTCCACCCTCATCGGACGGTTGCTCTTCGACTCCAAGGCCATCTTCGAGGACCAGCTCGAAGCGGTCGAACGCACCTCGCGCGACCGCGGCACCGAGTACACCGACCTGTCGCTGCTGACCGACGGCCTGCGGGCCGAGCGCGAGCAGGGCATCACGATCGACGTGGCCTACCGCTACTTCGCCACGCCCAAGCGCAAGTTCATCATCGCCGACACACCCGGGCACATCCAGTACACCCGGAACATGGTCACCGGCGCCTCCACGGCCGACCTGGCGATCATCCTCATCGACGCGCGCAAGGGCGTGCTGGAGCAGTCGCGCCGGCACGCGTTCCTGACCTCGCTGCTCCGCGTGCCGCACCTGGTGCTGGCCGTGAACAAGATGGACCTGGTCGACTACTCGCAGGAGCGGTTCGAGGAGATCCGCGAGGAGTTCACCTCCTTCGCCTCCAAGCTCAACGTGACCGACCTGACGTTCATCCCGATCTCCGCGCTCAACGGCGACAACGTGGTCTCGCGCTCGGAGAACATGCCCTGGTACCTCGGCACCTCCCTGCTCCACCACCTGGAGAACGTGCACATCGCCTCCGACCGCAACCTGGTCGACGTGCGTTTCCCGGTCCAGTACGTGATCCGCCCCCAGAAGGCCAACGACCACGCCTTCCACGACTACCGCGGCTACGCGGGCCAGGTCGCGGGCGGCGTGCTCAAGCCGGGCGACGAGGTCGTGCACCTGCCGTCCGGGCTGACCACGCGGATCGCCTCGATCGACACGTTCGACGGGCCGGTGGAGGAGGCGTTCCCGCCCATGTCGGTCACGCTTCGCTTCGAGGACGACCTCGACGTCTCGCGCGGCGACATGATCGCCAGGCCCAACAACCAGCCGCACGCGGCGCAGGATCTGGAGGCCATGGTCTGCTGGATGGCCGACGGCCTCAAACTGGCCCCGCGCTCCAAGCTGACGATCAAGCACACCACCCGTACGGCGCGGGCCCTCGTGCGCGACCTGCACTACCGGCTCGACGTCAACAGCCTGCACCGCGACGAGGAGGCCACCGCGCTCGGCCTGAACGAGATCGGCCGGGTGTCGCTGCGGGTCACCCAGCCGCTGTTCGTCGACGACTACGCCCGCAACCGGCTGACCGGCGGCTTCATCCTCGTGGACGAGGCCACCAACGGCACGGTCGGCGCCGGGATGATCATCGACGCCAACTGAGCGCATCGACCGTACTGGACGGCCCGGCGATCTCCGCCGGGCCGTCCGTGTTTCGGTAGATCTTTGCGAGGTTTCCTGACCTACTGATTACCCTGCGCGCTAGTGTCGTCGCATTCCGTGTTGGCGACGTGAAGGCCCTCCCCTGTGACCGACCGCGCAACCGCCACCCGAGTGATCTTCCTCGGGGGCCTCGGCCGAAGTGGCACCACTCTGCTGGAGCGGCTGCTCGCGGAGCTGCCCGGCGTGGTGGCGCTCGGCGAGGTGGTCCACCTGTGGTCGAGGGGCGTGCTGGCCGGGGAGCCGTGCGGCTGCGGGGCCGCCTTCGCCGACTGCGACTTCTGGCGGCGGGTGGGGGAGCGGGCGTTCGGCGGGTGGCGTCCGTCGCTGGCCGAGCGGGTGCTCGTGTTGCGGCGGCGGGTGGACCGTACCCATCGGATGGGGTGGATCGCCCATCCCGACCTGGCCGAGTACGCGCGGGCGTACCGGAGGGTCTACGAGGCGACCGGCGCGCCCGTCGTGATCGACTCCAGCAAGCACGCCTCGCTCGCCCACTGCCTGGTCGCGGCCGGGATGGACGTACGTGTCGTGCACGTCGTCAGGGATCCGCGGGCCGTGGCCCACTCCTGGCGCAGGCTCGTGGAGCGGCCCGAGGACGGGCGTCCGATGACCCGGTGGGGGCCGTTCCGCACGGCGCTCCACTGGACCGCCCAGAACGCCGGCCTCGAACTCCTCACCCGCCGGGGCGCCCGGGTGGCCCGGGTGCGCTACGAGGACCTGGTCGCCGACCCGGAGCGCACGCTGACCGAGCTCGCCGGGTTCCTCGGTCTCGATGTGCCGGGCCTGCCGTTCCTGGAGGGCGCGACCGCGCTGCTCGGGCCCGCGCACACCGCGTCCGGCAATCCGATGCGGTTCCAGGTCGGGGGGATCCGGTTGCGGTGCGACGACTCGTGGCGTTCGGGGCTGCCGGTGCGTGACCGGCGGCTGGTCGCCGCGCTCACCTGGCCCCTCCGCGTGCGGTACGGCTACCGGGAGGTGGCCGCGTGACCGCGCTGCCGTCCGTGGGCGTGGTGATCCCCACGCGGGGCGATCGGCCCGGTCCGCTGCGCGAGGCCGTGGCGGCCGTGCTGGCCCAGGACTACCCGGGCCGGGTCGCCGTGGTCGTGGTCGCCGACGGGGCCGACGCGGGGGAGCCGGGTGTGCCCGTGCTGGCCAACTGCCGTACCCCTGGGCTGCCCGGGGCGCGTAACACCGGTGTGGCGGCGCTCGACACCGACCTCGTGGCGTTCTGCGACGACGACGACCTCTGGTTGCCGGGCAAGCTCGCCGCCCAGGTGCGGGCGCTGGGCGGGGGCGAGTTCGCGAGCTGCGCCATCGAGGTCGAGCACGGGCGGCGCCGGGTGGTCCGGCTCGCGGGCTCGGACACGGTGACCGTGGCCGACCTGGTGCGGTCGCGCATGGTGATGGTGCACTCCTCGACGTTCCTGTTCCGGCGGGGGGTGTTGTGGGCCGACGAGAGTGCCCCCGGCGGGCAGAACGAGGACTGGGACTTGGCCCTGCGCGCGGCCCGGCGGCAGCCGATCACGTACGTGGACCGGCCGCTCGTACGGGTGCGGTGGGGTGGTTCGTCCCACTACGCCGCGCGCTGGGCGGACCGGATCGCCGGGCTCGACTGGATGCTCGACCGGCACCCCGAGCTGGCCCTCGACCGGCGCGGCGCGGCCCGCGTCTACGGGCAGCTCGCCTTCGCGCACGCGGCGCTCGGGCGGCGGCGGGAGGCGGTCCGGTGGGCGTGGCGCACGCTGGGGGCGCGGCCGGGCGAACCGCGCGCGCCGATCGCGCTCGCCGTCGCGGCCGGGCTCGTGCCGGCCGCCACCGTGCTCGGGTTGCTGCACGGGCGGGGGCGCGGCATATGAGCCCCCCGAGAACCCGCACCCCCGCCGTCCCCGCGCAACGGCCCCCGTCCCACGCCCCCGCCGACAGCAGGAGCAGCGTGTACGGCCCCTCGACTCCCGCGCCGGTTGCGGGTGAGGGCGGGGCGTACGGCCCCTCGGTTCCGCTGCGTTCCAGGGGGGCGGGGCGGGTGGTGGTGGCCGGGGTCGGGGTGGACGTCGTCACCGAGGCCGACGTGGTGCGGTGGGTGGAGCGGGAGGCGGCGGCCGGGCGGGGCGGTCGCATCGTGACGCCCAACGTCGACATCTGCCGGGCCGTCGCCCGCAACCCCGCGCTCCAGGAGCTCGTACGCTCGGCCGACATCGTGGTGGCCGACGGCATGCCGCTGGTGTGGGCGGCCAGGCTGCTCGGCACGCCGCTGCCCGAGCGGGTCACCGGGGCCGACCTCATCTGGTCGCTCAGCGAGCTGGCCGCGGCCCGGGGCTGGCCGGTGTACCTGCTCGGCGGGCCGCCGGGCGTGGCCGAGCTGGCGGCCGACGAGCTCAGGAGCTGCCGTCCGGGGCTGAAGGTGGCCGGGGTGCACGCTCCGCCGTACCACTTCGACGCCACGGCGGAGGGGAGGGAACGGGTGCGGCGGCGGGTGGTCGCGGCGCGGCCCCGCCTGGTGTTCGTCGGCCTCGGCTTTCCCCGGCAGGACCTGCTCATCGCCGAGCTGCGGGAGGAACTTCCGGAGGCGTGGTTCGTGGGGTGCGGGGCGGCCATCGCCTTCGCCGCGGGGACGGTCCAGCGGGCGCCGCGGTGGATGCGGCGGGCCGGGCTGGAGTGGGCGTTCCGGCTGGTGAGCGAGCCCGGACGGCTGGCGCGGCGCTACCTCGTGGACGACCTGCCCTTCGCGGTACGCCTGCTCACCGGCTCCCTGCTGCGCCGGTTCAGGCGGTGAGGGCGCGGACTCGGATGGCCTCCTGCGGGGTGAGGCCGCGGGCGGCGCTGGTCAGGGCTTGACGGGAGTCCATCGGCCGGAAGGCCGTGCGGGACAAACCTGACCAGGCGAAGGCCGCTGACCGGCCGGAAGGCGTCGTGCACGCGCGTACGATCCGGCGTTCGGCGGACGGGGTCCAGGGCAGGCCCGCGTGGGCGTACAGGCGTCTGAAGCCGGTGACCGGGTCACGTGCCAGGGACTCGTACGAGACGACCAGGATGCCGGGGGTGGCGGCCAGCACCGACCGGGCGGTCCGCCACAGACCGGCGGTCCTGGCCAGTACGTCCGGGGAACCGACCAGGGGACGCAGGTCCAGCACGCCGGGATGGTCGCGGACGAGGAGCGGCTGGTCGAGCAGGTCGCGGACGTCGAACGTCCAGCCCAGGCGGCGCCAGCTCGCGGCGAACGACACGGGATCGCGTAAGAGGGCGATGACCGCGCAGCCCAGCCGCCGGGCGAACCAGCCGGCCGAGAACACCGCGAACGGGTCGTCCAGCAGCGCCCGGCGGCCGGTCAGGCGGCCGTACGCGAACGCGGTGCCGTAGCGCGCCAGGCGGGCCAGGTCGTAGGGGGAGTGGTTGGCGCGCAGCTCGGCGAGCCAGTGGTAGCGCAGGGCGACGGTGTCGCGGAAGGCGGGCAGCCAGGCGGCGGCGTTGTCATCGCAGATGTACTGGAATCGGTGGGCGACCTCCGCCCGGAGCACGCCGGGGCAGCGGCCGGGCGGGTGTTGCGGGTTGAGCGGCTCGTTGACGTAGACCAGGCCGCCGCCGGCGGCGAGCATCTTGCCGGCCCAGCTCGTGCCGCTCCTCGGCAGGCCGGTGACGAGGACGGGGGTGTTCACGCGGCCGTGGCCCAGGTGCGCGGGCGCAGGGCGGCCAGGGTGTGGCGGCCGAACGGGCGCAGGCCGTAGCGGTGGTGGAGTTGCCACAGCGGCAGCAGGTTCTTCACGATCACGCCGGACGACCAGCCGATGACCGCGCCGAGCGCGCCGTGGGAGGGGATCAGGACCAGGTCGAGCGCGACGGTGCAGGTGATCGCGGCCAGCAGGTTGAGCAGGCTGGTCAGGGTGTGCCCGGCGGCGGTCAGGACGACGTCCACCATGCCGCAGGCGGTCGCGACCAGCATGGTCCCGGCCAGGACCAGGGCGATGGGGGCGGCGGCGCCGTACGCGGGGCCGAAGACGCGCAGCAGCCACGGCGCGAGGACGGCGTAGCCCAGCCACACCGGCCAGGTCAGCAGCACCAGCCAGATCGTGGTGGCCTGGTACAACTCCCGCGCCCGCCCCAGCTCCCCGTCGGCCAGCGCCCTGACCAGCCGCTCCTGTACGGCCTGCGCCAGCCCCTGGTTGGCGAGCTGCCCGACCACGCGGAACCGGGTGGCGGCCGTGTAGACCGCGGCCTGGGCCGGCCCGGCGAGCCAGGCCACGATCACGATGTCCAGCCGCTGGAACACGGCCTGGATGGCGCCGGCGACGGATCGCGGCGCGGTGTACCGCCACAGGTCACGCCCGGTCCCCGGCAGGTACGGCGTGCGCGGCGCGCGCCCCGGCAACCCGGCGAGGGCCAGGACGAGCAGCGGCACGAAGGGCAGTGCCCAGGCCGCCGGCAGCCATTCGGGAGCCTTCGCCAGCGCCGCCCACGAGACGAGCACGAGCTGCGCGACGGGCAGCAGCACCCCGTCCAGCAGCACGGTGGGACGTATCGAGCCGAAACCGCGGGTCGCGGCCAGGGCGACGTCCCCGAGCACGATGACCGGCAGGGCCCAGGCCAGCAGCCCGATGCGCGGCTCCAGCAACACCCCGGCGCCGCAGGCGGCCAGCGCGCACGGCACCACGGCCGCCCGGAAATATCCGGAAATGCCGCGATAGTCGTAGGTCTTCGCCCGCGCGATGAAGTACACCAGCCCGTTCCCGGCGTCCAGCTTGGCGATGCCGGCCGCCATCAGCGTCAGGGCCGTCACGCTGAAGAACGCCCCGGCCTGCGCCGGGCTGAACGCCCTGGTCACCACCACGGCGAGCGAGAACTGCGCCAGCGCGCTCACGCCCGCCCCGGTCAGTCCGGCGATCCCGCGCCGGACCATCACCGGCGCCACGACGGCTCACCGCCCAGCCAGCGCGTCAGCCGCGCGTCGTACGGTTCGAAGTGATCCCTGAGCGCCTGCTCCAGCACGCCGGGCACGGGCCTGGGCAGCGGCCTGCCGTTGTGCCGCTCGAACGCCGGATATCCCAGATGCGGCACCCCCAGGAACTCCAGCACACGATCGTGCACGGACTCCGGCTCGGCGAAGAACCGGTGGCTGTCCAGCACCAGCATGCGGTCGCGGCCGAACAGCGGTTCGAGGCGGTCGAGCTGGTCGGCGTACCGGCCGCGGGCCACGTACGCGTGGTGGCGGTGGGAGTGGTGCTCCGAGTACGGCGACGCGCGCAGGCTCTCCTCGGCCCCGGCCAGCCGCGCGGCCTCCAGCTCCAGGGCGGACTCCAGGTGCGACTCGGTCTCGAAGCCCCTGGCCAGCTCGTGGGCGTGGGCCGAGCAGGCCCGCGCGACCGGGTCGCGGACCAGGACGATCAGCTTGATCCCCGGCAGGTCGGCGGCGATGCGCTCCCCGGCCGGCGGATGGAACAGGTAGTAGGGGGAGGACTCGAACGCCTGGGGCCGGCCGCCGTACCGGTGGGCGAGCAGGGCCGCGCCCGCCCGCAGCGGGAAGTGCGCCTGGTACCAGGACAGGGGCCGGTGGTAGCCGACGTCGAAGTAGTGGACCCCTTTGTGCAGGACCGGCTTGAGCAGCAGCGGGTGCTGGGCCAGCGCCCGGTAGAGCGAGGTCGTGCCGCACCGCTGCGCCCCGATGATCAGGAACGCCGGCAACACCCGCGCGCCCGACGTGAACCGGCCCGCGAGGCGCGAGAAGGACAACACCGGCCGCTTCATCGTCCTCATGGCAGCAGCTCCTCGTGGTCGACGGCCGGGTTGAGCCAGGTCTCCGGCGGGCCGAGCGGGAAGTGGCCGTCGGCGGCGTGCCGGTCGGCCAGCACGATGAGGTAACGCAGCGCCGTCTGCCTGGCCGCGGCCGACGACAGGCCGAGCGGGGCCAGCTCACGGGCCGCGCGGGCCACGCAGGCGCGGGCCGCCTCGGGCGGGGCCATCCGGCGCAGCGCCCGCTGGAAGAAGTGGTGGACGGCGTCGAGGCCGTAGGGGACGCCGGTCTCGTACCGCTCCCAGTCCCAGACGAGCAGCCGGCCGTCGGCGGACGGGCACATGTTCCACGGGGACAGGTCGCCGTGCCAGGCCGGGGTGGGCCCGCCGGTGGCGGCGATCTCCGCGACCGCGGCGTACAGCAAGGAGGGGGACACCCGGCCGCGCCGGACGGGCAGCGGCGAGAGCGCCAGCACGGGCAGGCCGCGCCACTCGCCGTGGTGCAGCACGGCGGGCACGACGACGGTCTGCAGCGGCGCCTCGGCCAGGCCGCGCAGGGCCGCCGCCTCGCGGTCGACCAGCTCGCGGGCCGGCGGGCTGTCGCCGACCTTCACGAACGCCAGCAGCCGGCCGCCGCTGCGGGCCTCCAGGACGGGCTTGCGGTTGGGGCGCAGCGCGGGACGTACGTGCAGCACGGTCTCCACGGGCGCGTCGAAGACCTCGCCCAGGTAGGTCGCGATGGAGTCCTCGACCGGCACGGTGACCGCGCCCCCCGGATGCCACCAGCGCCGCGGCGCCAGCCGGCGGGGCAGCCCCCGGTGCGGCAACACCGAGTACGGCCGCGGCGACCCCGTGCCCGGGAACAGCAGGCGCACGGTCTCCCGGAGGTATCCGAGCCGCGCGGAGGCGTCCTTCATGCGTTCCTCCACAGCAGGGCGAACGAGATCAGATAGAGGCTCAGCGGCGTCACCAGGCCGTCGTAGACGAACATGTAGAGCAGTACGAGACCCATCACCAGCACCCCGGCCAGCCCGATCGGGGAGCGGTCGGCCCAGTGGCGGCGGATGGCGCCGAGGAAGAAGGCCACGTAGAGGGCGGCCCCGGTGAAGCCCTGGGTGATCAGCAGCAGCCAGAGCTGCCCGTCGCTGCCGAGCGGCGGATGCCCGCAGGCGGCGCACCACTGGGTCTTGCCGGTGGTGATCGAGCGGTGGTTGCCGAGCGCGTTGCGGGTGTTGCCGTAGCCGATGACCGGCGAGTGGCGGGCCGCGGCGACGGTGGCGGTCATGGTGAACGCCCTGACGTCGTTGGAGTGCGGTTTGTCCAGCCGCTGGGCGAACACCGAGGCCAGCGGGCTGAGCGCGAACGCCACCAGCCCGGCGGCCACCGCCCCGCACAACGCGATCCTCGTACGGCCCCCCACCCGCACGATCAGGTACGCCACCGCCACCCCGAGCCCGATCCACAGGCCGCGGTTGAGCGAGTACACGACCGGGACCGCGGCCAGGCCGATCACCAGGACCGCCAGCACCCGGCGTCCCCGCCCGCCGTACGTCCACCAGCCGACGACGAACCAGATCAGCAGCACCGAGGCGTTGCTGCCCCACGCGTTGGCCCATTCGAAGGGCGCCTCCGGCCTGGGCGAGGAGTAGCCGAGCACCTTCTGCGTCTGGGCGGCCGTGGGATGGATGAGGTTCTGGACGAAGGAGTTCTCGCCGATCCAGCCCGGCAGCAGCAGCTCGACCGGCGAGGTGAAGGCGAAGTGCGGCAGGACCACGCCGAGCAGGCCGCCGGCGACCGTGGTCAGGAACAACACGCCGAGCCAGCGCACCAGGCGTAGTTGCGGCAGCTCGCGCTCGGTCAGGTTGCCCAGGTAGAGCACCATGATCAGGATGGACACGTACAGGGCCAGGCGCATGGCCCAGCCGATCAGCCGGCCCATGCTGAACTCGCCGTACGTGCCGGGGGGCAGCTCGTCCAGCATCATCGCGCTCAGCGCGTAACCGGCGAGCAGCAGCAGCCACAGGCCGAACCCGTGGGGCACCCTGATCGGCCGCCGCCGCCACAGGATCACCGCCATCGGCACGGCCAGGACGATCACCGACAGGCCGCCGAAACCCAGGGCCCACCAGATCGGGTAGCCGAGCAGGAGCGCCGCGATCGGCCAGGCTGGTCCTGTCACGTCTGCTTGCGTTGCCGGTGGTGGAACGACTGCATGGGGGTGGTCTCCGCCGACACGTTCACCGCCAGCTCGCCGGTGGCGACGAGCTTGCCGAGCGGGGTGTGGGTGCGCGGGTCGAGCAGCGGGACGAACTCCGGCACCGCGTCGGTGGCCGTCACCACGCCGACGACCGGCACACCGTGCCTGTCCAGCTGGCGTACGGCGGCCACCACCTCGGTGGAGGCGACCCGGCCCAGCCCGACCAGCAGCAGGGCCGCGTCCGCCCTGGCCAGATCGCGGACGTCGGAGCCGTCGAGCACCGACAGCGGCGCGCTGACGGCCAGCGGCTCGGCGAGCGAGGAGGCGTAGAGGTCGGCGGGCAGCGACCGGACCAGCAGCCGTTTGCCCGGACATGCGGCCACCACGGCGCAGGCCAGCTCGTGCAGCGCGCCGTGCTCGCGGGACGCGGACAGGTCGGTCAGCACGGGCAGCCCGGTCAGCCGTTCGACGTCGGCGGCCGTGCGCAGCCGGGTGTCGAGCCGGTCGCGGGCGTAGGCCGCCGCCGCGCCGAGCAGCAGCCCGGCCATCAGGCCGGTGCCGAGGAAGAGCGGCAGGCTGGGGGAGCTGGGCCGGGTGGGCGGCAGGGCCTCGCTGATGACCGAGCCGGGGGTCACCGCGATCGTGCGCAGGGCGTCGTACTTGAGGGTGAGGCTGGCGGCCTGGCGGTTGAGCATGCTCTGGCGCTGGGTGGCGATGGTGTGCTCGGCGCTGCCCTTGATCAGGCGGCCGGCCTCTTTGACGGCCGCGTCGAGGGCCGCCTGGACCTGCTTGAGCTTGGCCGCCACCGCCTGCTGCCGCTCGGCCGTCGCGGCCCGCGCGCTCTCGCGCCTGTTGGCCAGGTAGGCGTCGGCGTAGGCCCGGGACTGCGCGGCCGCGGTCACGGGCTCGGGCGCGGTCACCGAGATCCACAAGACGGCGGAGTTGGGCGGCACCGAGACCTCGACCGGCTGGGGCGCGGGGATCCGCAGGGCCTGGGCGACCCGGGCCGAGACCACGGCCGACTGGGCTATCTGGGCCTCGGTGTCGAGGTTGAGCGGCTCGCGCTGCCGGTTGCTCACCTGGTTGCTCTGGTCCTGGCCGTCGACGGGCGTGACGAGGACCTGGGTGACGGCGGTGTAGGCCGGCGGCGTGGCCCGCAGCAGGGCGAGCCCGGCGGTGCCGCCGACCACGACGCAGCCGACGAGGAGCAGCCACCGCCTGCGCAGCAGCGAGAGATGCTCGTCCAGGTCGGCGCCCGGGCGGCGCGCCTGGAGGTCCGGCGACGGGCTCATGGGGACGGTCTCCTGGAGGGGATGCGCGCTGTCGCGAGTGTGCGACGCTGCGTCACTTGCCGAAGTGTGCGCCCACTATAGGCCGGACGGATATTACCCAAGTCGAATACTGAAGATTTTTTCCGGTACGGCCTTAAAGACGTACCTCTTTAAATGGACTTTTCGCGAAAAGTCGGGTGGGGGGACGTGCTCGCTGAACTGGGCAGACGGGCACACTGGCTGAAGTTCGAGGAATGGCATGGCAAGGTTCAGGTTTGAAAGGCGGGGGTCCGTCGACAAGGGGGTTGGAAGGCGTTGCAACATCGGGGCTTTTCTCATTTCGCGACGAAGACCGCAATCACCTGTGCGGTGCTCTCGCTCCTGGCCGCCTGCTCGACCGCCGAGGGCGCGCCCGCCCGGGTCGACTCCAGCACGGCCGAGCTGGCCGGCGCGCCCTCCTGCGCGGTCACCGCCAGGCTCATCCCCTCGTGCGGCGCCTGGTGGGGCGTGGCGCCCGAGGTCTTCACCGGCGCTCCGGTGGCCGAGGCGCTGCGCGGGGCCGAGTCCCGCATGGGCGTCGGCGCCGACGTGCTGCACGTCTACCACCGGGGCAGCGAGCTGTTCCCCACGCCGCAGGAGATCGACCTGGCCCGTGACCCGGCCCGGCCCAGGCTGCTCATGATCAACTGGAAGCCGTCGTTCGACCGCACCTGGGCCGAGATCGCCGACGGCGCGCTCGACCGCCGGATCGACCGGCTGGCCGCCTACCTCAGGCGCACCTTCCCCGAACGTTTCTTCCTCACCCTCCACCACGAGCCCGAGAACGACGTGAACGCCCGCTCGGGCTCGGGCATGCAGGCCACCGACTACGCGGCGATGTTCCGGCACGTCGTGCTCAGGCTGCGCGAGCGCGGGGTCAAGAACGCCGTGACGGTCATGACGTACATGGGGGCGCCCAACTGGGCGGCCAAGCCCTGGTTCGAGGACCTCTACCCGGGCGACGACGTGGTCGACTGGGTGGCGATGGACCCGTACGCCGACGACCGGGTGCACGACTTCGACGGGCTGGTGAACAAGACGCGCAAGGAGTACGGGCAGTGGCCGGGGTTCTACCGGTGGATGCAGGCCCGCTTCCCGGGCAAGCCGGTGATGGTGGCCGAGTGGGGCGTGTTCGAGCGGACGGACGACCGGGCCTTCAAACGGCGTTTCTTCGAGTCGGTACTGAGACAGATCAAGCGATATCCGCAGATCAAGGCGGTGTTGTACTTCGACTCGCCGCAGGCGCCGCGCGGCAACACGAGCTTCGACTCCGACTCGGGCGCGGCCCGCGCGTTCACCCAGCTCGCCCGCGACCGCTACTTCCGTTCGACCCGCGTGCCGCGGCCCTAACGCCGCGCTTCCTGGGGCGGCCCGACGGCCGCGTTCGCCCCGCCGCGGCGGGCCAGGACGCCGCCGCGCAGCCGCCAGCCCGCGAACGTGACCGCGCAGGCGGCGACGAGGAGCCACACGGTGACGGCGTTGCCGACGTCCAGGAGCTTGAGCGCCGAGGCGAGCAACACGATCGCCAGCAGGGCCCTGATCAGGCCGCCCGGGGCGCGTGAGGAGATCCGCGCGCCGAGGTAGACGCCGGGGATCGAGCCCACGAGCAGCGAGAGCGTGAGCTCCATCTTGAAGTCGCCGAACAGCAGATGGCCGAGCGCGGCCGAGGCGACCAGGGGCACGGCCTGGACCAGGTCGGTGCCGACGAGCTGGTTGGCCTTGAGCGCCGGATAGAGCGCGAGCAGCGCGACGATGATGAGCGAACCCGAGCCCACGGAGGAGACGCCGACCACCAGCCCGCCTACCGTACCGACCAGTAGGGTCGGAATTGGGCGCACGACGATCTCGTGGGCGCTCGACGAGCCGCCCCGCGTGCCGAGCCAGCCCTTCAGCGCCATGCCCGCGACGGCCAGCAGCAGCGCCACGCCGAGCGCGTACTTGACGGCGTCGGTCACCGCGAACGCCCTGGCCAGGAACACGCCGCAGAACGCGGCCGGCACCGACCCGGCGCACAGCCAGCCGACCAGCCGCAGGTTGACCGTGCCCCGCCGCAGGTGGACGACGCCGCCGACCGGTTTCATCACGGCCGAGGCGACCAGGTCGCTGGAGACCGCGGCCAGCGGCGGGACGTTGAAGAACAACATCATCATCGGGGTCATCAGCGCGCCGCCGCCCATGCCGGTCAGGCCGACCACGATCGCGACGACGAAGGACCCGGCCACCAGCGCGAAGTCGATCAACGAACCCACCCTCCGGACCGCAGCGTCCCCAGCACCCGGGAGACGGCCGCCTCGATCGAGATGTGCGTGGTGTCGATCACCAGGTCGGCGTCGTCCGGCTCCTCGTACGGGTCGGAGACGCCGGTGAACTCGGGGATCAGGCCGGCGCGGGCCTTGGCGTACAGGCCCTTGCGGTCGCGCCGCTCGCACTCCTCCAGCGGCGTGGCGACGTGCACGAGCAGGAAGTCGGCCCCGACGGACTCGACCATCTCGCGCACCTCCTCACGGGTGGCCGCGTAGGGGGCGATGGGGGCGCAGATCGCCAGGCCGCCGTGGCGGGCGGCCTCGGCGGCGACGAATCCGATGCGCCGGATGTTCAGGTCGCGGTCGGCCTTGGAGAAGGTCAGGCCCTTGGACAGCAGGTGGCGTACGACGTCGCCGTCGAGGTGGGTGACCGTGCGGGTGCCGAGCTCCAGCAGCGCGTCGCGCAGGCCGCGGGCGACGGTGGACTTGCCCGAGCCGGACAGGCCGGTGAAGAAGACGACCAGGCCGCGGCGGTGGGGCGGGCCGGGGAGCGTGACGGGCTCGGGGCCGGCGAGGTGCTCGGTCGCGCCGTAGGCGGTGGCGACGTGCTCGCGCAGTTCGAGGTCGATCTCGGGCTCTTCGCGCGGCGCCAGGGGCACCGGGACCACGAGGGTGCCCTCCGGGAGGCGTTCCGCGGCGCGGAGGGCGGCGCGGACGACCGCGGGGCCCGCCTCGCCGTACGAGAGGGGGAGCAGCACGATCACCGCGTCGAGCTCCTTGGCGGTGGCGGTGATCTCGGTGAGGTCGTCGAGCGGGCCGCGCATGGTCACGACCAGCGCGGGCCGTCCGCCGAGCGCGGCCCTGACCTCGGCGGGCGTACGGCGCAGCCGGGCGAACGGGCCGTGCTCGGGTGTGCCGAGCGCCTCGATCGGGCCCGCGGTCAGGCCGTCGGCGTCGTGGGCGGTCACGGTGAGCACGGCCAGCGCCAGGCCCTCGGGGTCGAGCAGGCGTACCTCGTCGCCGGGCGAGACCTCGGCGGACAGGTGGAGGGTGACGGGGGCGGGCCACGGCGTGCCGTCGGCGAGCGTGCCGCGCTCGTGCACGGCGTGCAGGTCGTCGTGGCCCAGGAAGCCGGTCAGCGGCTCGAACGCCCCGGACAGCAGCAGCTCCAGATCGGCCAGCTCGTGCGCGTCCGGGGTCCACTCCACGATTTCCGACATCCCAACTATTCCGATTGAATTGGTAGGAAAGGAGTCTACCCACTGATCCCGTCGTGTCGCTAGAGCAACCGGGCGAAGTGGTGCTGAGGCTTCCTGATCACCATCATGATCTCGTCATGCGTGGCGGGATAACGCCCGTTGCTCAGCCGCTCGACCGCCGCGACCGCGGCGGCGCCGATCCGCCCGGTACGGGCCGGGCCGCTGATCCGGCGCTCGTCGTCGGTGATCAGCAGACCGCGGCTCAGGCAGAACGCGTGCATGCCGTCGCTGGAGGCCAGCGGCTCGTAGACGACGGGCAGCGGGCCCGGCGTGCCCGGGGTGACCAGCGTGCGCCACAACACGCGGCGCAGCCAGGACGGCGTGAGCCGGTCGAGCAGCCCGTAGGCCGACTTCCTGTCGCGCATGCGCAGCAGCACCAGCCCGCCCGGCCGCAGGGACTGGAGCAGGCGGTCGAGGACCAGCTCGGCGTGCTGGACGCGTTCGAGCAGGAAGGACAGATGGATCACGTCGTATGCGCGGTGCTGGAGCGGCACGCAGCGCAGGTCGCCGAGCGACCAGGCCACGAGGTCGGCGCGTTCCTCGACGACGTCCCTGATGACGGGGTGGTCCTCGTCGGCGCCGGTCGCCCTGGCCTCCAGTGGCTCCACGTCGAGCGGCTCGTCGTGGGCGCAGCCCGCGACGAGTATGTCGAGCCGCCGGCTGAACCGCCCGGCCCAGTGCTCGCGGATCCGTTGACCGAAGAGGTCGCCTCGCTGGGCGACTGATCGCACCTCAGACATGTCACCTACAGTAATCAATCGAGCGGCGTCGGTTACGCACTTCCCTGCTAGCGTCCTGCCCCGTGGACGAGCAGGTTTACGTGGGAAACGCCAATATCGACGCCGCCGGCGACCGTGGCTGGCTGCTCGGTCACTTCAAACCCCTCGGCGACCCACGGCACAGTGAAGAAGTCGAGATCAAGTGGGGCGTGCACCCGGCGGGCGACGAGCGTGCCCAGTGGGTGAGGGGCGAGGCCCGTACGGCGCTGCTGGTGTTGATCAGCGGGCGGTTCCGGGTGGAGCTGCCAGGGCGCAGCGTGCTGCTGGCCGAGCCCGGCGACTACGTGGTGTGGGGCAAGGGCGTGGACCACTCGTGGGTGGCCGAGCAGGAGTCGGTCGTGCTCACCGTACGCTGGCCGTCGGTCCCCGGTTACCGTGTCCCGCACCCCGAGTAGGCTGGGTGGAGACCCCCGCGACCTGACCCGGCCGGGGGTAGTTGTGTTGCCGTCGTGGGGCTGTGGGCGTAACTGATGAGTCTTTCCGGACTGCTTGACCTTGTTGCCCTGGGGGCCGGGGCCGACCCGAAGCTGCGCGCCGCCCTTGAGGAGGGCGGCGACGTCTCGCTGATCGCGCCTTCGGCGCTGCGCCCGTTCGGCGTGGCCGCGCTGGCCGCGCACGACCAGCGCACCGTCCTGGCCGTCACCGCCACCGGCCGTGAGGCCGAGGACCTGGCGGCGGCGCTGACCAGTCTCGTCGAGCCGAGCTCGGTCGCGGTGTTCCCGGCCTGGGAGACGTTGCCGCACGAGCGGCTCTCGCCGCGCAGCGACACCGTCGGCCAGCGGCTGGCGGTGCTCAGGAGGCTGGCGCACCCGATCAAGGGCGACTCCGCCGCAGGGCCGCTCGGCGTGGTGGTGGCCCCGGTCAGGGCGCTGCTCCAGCCCATCGTCAAGGGGCTCGGCGACCTGGAGCCGATCAGGCTGAAGGCGGGCGACGACGCCGACCTCGACGAGGTGGTCGAGCGGCTGGTCACCAACGGCTACCACCGGGTCGACATGGTGGAGAAGCGCGGCGAGGTGGCCGTGCGCGGCGGGCTGCTCGACGTGTTCCCGCCCACCGAGGAGCATCCGCTGCGGCTGGAGTTCTGGGGCGACACGGTCGAGGAGATCCGCTGGTTCAAGGTGGCCGACCAGCGTTCGCTGGAGGCGGCCGAGGACGGCCTGTTCGCGCCGCCGTGCCGCGAGCTGCTGCTGACCGGCGAGGTCCGGGAGCGGGCGCGGGAGCTGGCGCAGGAGCACCCCTCTCTCTCCGAGGTGCTCGACCAGCTCGCCGAGGGCGCCGCGGTCGAGGGCATGGAGGCGTTCGCGCCGGTGCTGGCCGGGGAGATGGACCTGCTGCTCGACCACCTGCCGGTCAGGTCGGCGGTGTTCGTGTGCGATCCCGAGCGCATCAGGGGCAGGGCGGAAGAGCTCGTACGCACCTCGCAGGAGTTCCTGGAGGCGTCCTGGATCAACGCGGCGGCCGGTGGCGAGGCGCCGATCGACCTGGGCGCGGCGGCCTTCCGCACGCTGGAGGAGGTCCGCGGCCACGCCGACGCGCTGGGCCTGCCGTGGTGGACGATGGCGCCGTTCGGCAACGGCGTCGAGCTCGACGCCCAGGACTCCGAGGCGTACCGGGGCGACACAGCCAAGGCGCTGGCCGACATCAAGGGCTGGCTGGCCGAGGACAAGGCGGTCGTACTGCTCAGCGAGGGCCACGGTCCGGCCGAGCGCATGGTCGAGCTGCTCAAGGGCGTCGACGTGCCCGCCAGGCTGCGGCAGTCCGTGGACAAGGCGCCCGAGCCGAAGGTCGTGCACGTCTCGACCGGCCTGATCGAGCACGGGTTCATCACGCCGGGCCTGGCCGTGCTCACCCACCTCGACCTGGTGGGGCAGAAGGCGTCCACGAAGGACATGCGCCGGCTGCCCTCGCGCCGGCGCAACATGGTCGACCCGCTCCAGCTCAAGGTCGGCGACCACGTCGTGCACGAGCAGCACGGCGTCGGCCGCTACGTCGAGATGGTCCAGCGCACGATCCAGGGCGCGACCCGCGAGTACCTGGTCATCGAGTACGCCAAGGGCGACCGCCTCTACGTCCCCACCGACCAGCTCGACGAGGTCACCCGGTACGTCGGCGGCGAGGCGCCCACGCTCAACCGCATGGGCGGCGCCGACTGGGCCAAGGCGAAGTCCAGGGCCAAGAAGGCGGTCAAGGAGATCGCCGGCGAGCTGATCAGGCTCTACTCGGCCCGCATGGCCTCGCCCGGCCACGCCTTCGGCGCCGACACCCCGTGGCAGCGCGAGATGGAGGACGCCTTCCCCTACGCCGAGACCGGCGACCAGCTCGAAGCCATCGACGAGGTCAAGCGCGACATGGAGCGCGGCGTCCCGATGGACCGGCTGATCTGTGGCGACGTCGGCTACGGCAAGACCGAGATCGCGGTACGGGCGGCGTTCAAGGCCGTGCAGGACGGCAAGCAGGTGGCCGTGCTGGTGCCGACCACGCTGCTGGTGCAGCAGCACATGTCCACCTTCACCGAGCGCTTCTCCAGCTTCCCCATCGCGATCAGGCCGATCTCCCGCTTCCAGACCGACGGCGAGGTCAAGGGCACCCTGGAGGGGCTCAGGGCGGGCGCGGTCGACGTCGTCATCGGCACCCACCGGCTGCTCAGCCCGGAGGTCAGGTTCAAGGACCTCGGGCTGATCATCATCGACGAGGAGCAGCGGTTCGGCGTCGAGCACAAGGAGGCCATGAAGCACCTGCGCACGCAGGTCGACGTCCTGGCCATGTCGGCCACGCCGATCCCGCGCACGCTGGAGATGGGGCTGACCGGCATCCGCGAGATGTCCACGATCCTCACGCCGCCGGAGGAGCGCCATCCGATCCTCACGTTCGTGGGGCCGTACGAGGAGAAGCAGATCGGGGCGGCGATCCGGCGCGAGCTGATGCGCGACGGCCAGATCTTCTTCGTGCACAACCGGGTGGCCTCCATCAACCGGGTGGCGGCGCGGCTGCGCGAGCTGGTCCCCGAGGCGCGCGTCGCGGTGGCCCACGGCCAGATGAACGAGCACCAGCTCGAAAAGATCATGGTCGGCTTCTGGGAACGCGAGTACGACCTGCTCGTCTCCACCACGATCGTCGAGTCCGGCCTCGACGTGCCCAACGCCAACACGCTGATCGTCGACCGGGCCGACAACTACGGCCTGTCGCAGCTCCACCAGCTCAGGGGCCGGGTCGGGCGAGGCAGGGAGCGCGGTTACGCGTACTTCCTCTACCCGCCGGAGAAGCCGCTGACCGAGACCGCCCACGAGCGCCTGGCCACCATCTCCCAGCACACCGAGATGGGCGCGGGCATGTACGTCGCCATGAAGGACCTGGAGATCCGCGGCGCGGGCAACGTGCTCGGGGCCGAGCAGTCGGGCTTCATCGCGGGCGTCGGCTTCGACCTCTACGTACGCCTGATGGCCGAGGCCGTGCAGGAGCAGAAGGCCAAGCTGTCCGGGGCCGAGGTCCAGGAGGAGCAGCAGGACGTCAAGGTCGAGCTGCCCATCAACGCCCACATCCCGCACGACTACGTCACCTCCGAGCGGCTGCGGCTGGAGGCGTACAAGCGCATCGCGGCCATCATCGCGCCGATCCACATCGACGAGGTGCGCGACGAGCTCACCGACCGCTACGGCAAGCCGCCGGTGGAGGTGGAGAACCTGCTGGAGGTGGCCCGCTTCCGGATCAGGGCGCGCTCGGCCGGGCTCACCGACGTCACGCTGCAGGGCCAGAACATCAAGTTCGGCCCGGCGCGGCTGCGCGAGTCGCAGCAGGTCAGGCTCGACCGGCTGTACAAGAAGGCCATCTACAAGCAGGCGGCCGAGACGTTGCTCGTGCCGGTTCCCAAGACCAAGCCGCTGGGCGGGCAGCCGTTGCGTGACCTCGATCTGCTCAAATGGTGCGGTGACCTGGTCGAGGCGATGTTTCTGGAGCCCGCGCGGGTAAGCTAAGCGCGGTTTTTGTCGGAAAGGGACGCATGTGAAGTCGATTCGAGTGGCTGTGGCCGCCGGTGCGGTGGGACTCGCCGCGCTGACCGCCTGCTCTTCGCCCATTGAGGCCGGAGCCGCGGCCGTGGTCGGGAGCGAGCGCATCTCGGCCCGCGATCTGACCAGGAACGTTCAGACGTACGAGGCGGCGCTCAAGCGCGCCAACGTCTCGGCCGAGCAGCTCGGGGTGCCCGTCACTCAGTTCGTGCTCTACCGGATGGCGAACGAGAGCGCGTTCAGGCAGCTCGCGGCCAAGCACAACGTGCAGGTGAGCGACGGCGAGATCGACGCCGCGCTCAAGGACCCGGGCCAGTACCAGTCGCCCGAGATCAACCTGATCGCCAGGGGTGTGAGCCCGGCCGACGCGCGTGGCTACCTGCGTGCGGAGCTGGGCGCGATCAAGGTGCGCAACCAGCTCGGCGGTGCCCAGGACCAGGCCGCCCAGGAGAAGTTCGTCAAGGAGCTGACGAGCATCAAGCCGATCTACAGCCCGCGTTACGGCGAGTTCACCCAGCAGGGGTTCGTCGATCCGGGCCGGTTCGGCAAGTCCTCCCAGCAGGCGCAGCAGCAGCCGCAGCAGGGCTAGCGACATGCCGCTCATCGTCGTCACCACCTCGCCCAGGGTCGCGCCGGGCCTGCTGAGCGACCAGGCCTGGCAGGCGCTGCGCTCGGGGCCCGTGCTGACCGCCACCGACTCCCACCCCCAGCTGCCCTACCTGGCCGCCGCCGGGATCGAGGTGGAGGTCGTCGCGCCCGACGCGGTCGGGCTGTCCAGGCGGGCCGTGCGGGAGCGCGTGGTGTGGCTCGCCGGTGACGACGAGGACTTCATGCGCGCGATCGGGCGGGCCGCCATCTCGCTCGACGAGCCGCCGCTGATCGAGGTCGTGCCCGGTTCGTACGATCTGCCCGGCTCGCGGGTGCTCGACCTGGTCGCGGTGATGGACCGGCTGCGTACCGAGTGCCCCTGGGACCGCAAGCAGACGCACGAGTCGCTGGCGCCGTACCTGCTGGAGGAGTCGTACGAGGTCCTGGAGACGATCGAGCAGGGCGACTACCCGGCGCTCCGCGAGGAGCTCGGCGACCTGCTGCTCCAGGTGGTCTTCCATGCCCGCGTGGCCGAGACGTTCGACATGGACGACGTCGCCGCCGGCATCGTGGACAAACTCGTCCGGCGCCACCCGCACGTGTTCGGTTCGGTGCGGGTGGAGAGCGCGGACGAGGTCAACGACAACTGGGAGGCGATCAAGGCGGCCGAGCGGGCGGCCAAGGGCGGCGAGTCGTCGGTGCTCGACGGCGTCCCCATGGGGCAGCCCGCGCTCGCGCTGGCCGCCCAGCTCCTGCGCAGGGCCGGTCGGGCGGGGGCGCCCGACGCGCTGGCCGCCGCGATCGGCCAGGGCGTGGCCCGGGAGCTGTTCGACCTCGTACGCCGTGCACAGGAGGCCGGGCTGGACGCCGAGGCCGAGCTGCGCGCGGCGGCCCGCGCCTACCGCGACCGCGTACGCGCGTGGGAGTCGAACGCCTAGCTGCCCGTGTTGTGGCGACAAGTCGCCGAATGCCAGGATCCCTCAGGGGCTTGAACGACAGAGCCGAGGGGGACTGGTGGTGGAGCTGAGACCGCTGCGTTCGGGGGAACCGCGGGAAGTGGCGGGTTATCGCCTGCTCGGCGGGTTGGGCGACGGCGGGCAGGGGTCGGTGTTCCTCGGCCGGGACGCCGACGGCCGGCACGCGGCCGTCAAGGTGCTGCATCCGCGCCTGCTGAGCGACGAGCGGGCCACCCGCCGGTTCCTGCGCGAGAGCGCGACGGCCGCGAAGGTGGCGGGCTTCTGCACCGCTACCGTGTACGGGAGCGGGCTGACCCAGGGCCGGCCGTACATCGTGAGCGAGTTCATCGACGGCCCGTCCCTGCACGACCTGGTCCTCGACGCCGGCCCGCTGACCGGCGGCGAGCTGGACCGGCTGGCGGTCGGGACGATCACCGCCCTGACCGCCATCCACGGCGCGGGCATCGTGCACCGCGACTTCAAGCCGAGCAACGTGCTGATGGGCCTGGACGGCCCCCGCGTGATCGACTTCGGCATCGCCAAGGACATGGACGTCTCCACCACGGCGAGCAGCGTCGTCGGGACGCCGGGGTTCATGTCGCCCGAGCAGATCTCGGGGGAGACCGCCACGGCGGCGTCCGACGTCTTCAGCTGGGCGGCGACCATGGGGTTCGCGGCGACCGGGCAGCCGCTGTTCGGGCGCGACTCGATCCCCGCGGTGATGAACCGGATCCTGCACGCCGAGCCGGACCTGCGGGAGGTGCCAGAGCCGCTGCGCTCGGTGTTGCGCGGGTGCCTGGCGAAGGAGGCCGGGGCACGGCCGTCGGCGGACGACGTCCTGATGCGGCTGCTGGGCCGTACCGCGCCCGACCTCCGCGCCCACGCGCCCGAGCGCGCCGCCCCACGCCGTACGGGCTCTCGCGCCTCACGCCGCGACGTGCGGGCCGTACGCAGGCGGTGGGCCGCCGCCGGTGTGGGGGTGCTCGTCGTCGCCGGGATGGTGGCCGGGGCACTGTGGCGGAACGCCGGCCTGCCCTCCGCAGTCGGGCGGGAGACGGCGTTCGGCGTCGAGCTCGGCCCCGAGTTCGGCCCCACGACGAGGGGGGCGCGGGTCGAGGCGATGGCCATCGGCTACCACCAGGACTCGCCCGTCGTCGCCTACGCCGAGAGGTCCGGCCACTCGATCGAGGTCTGGGACCCGAGCATCGGCGAGCGGATCGACCGGCTGGCGGACGCGGGCCCCTCGCCGGTGCGCTCGCTGATGCTGGTCCCGGTGGGCGGCAGGCAGACGGCGGTCTGGACGGGCACGGACGGCATCGTACGGCGCTGGCGCATCGGCGACCCCAAGCCGGGCAAATGGCACGTGGTGTGCCGCTCGGAGGCCCGCGTGGCGCCCGGCCAGTGGCGCAAGCAGCCCGCGGTCGTGATCGGCTGCCCCGACGGTCAGGTCGTGACGCTCGACCTGACCTCCAACCGCATCGTGGCCCGCGCCAAGCCCGTGGCCGGCCCGGTCACCGCCCTGGCCTGGGACGAGGCCGGCGGCAAGCCCCTGGTCGGCACCGGCGCCGGCCTGGTGGGGGCGGCGGCGGGGGTGCTCGGCAAGGGGGAGGTGCGCTCGGTGGCCGCGTTCGGCGACGGCCGCGCCGCCGTCACCGTGGGCAATTCGACCGCCGTGTACGACCTGGCCAGCGGCGCGTTCGTACGCGGCTTCAGCACGGGAGGGGCGGACGTCGGCGTCACTTCGGCCGGGGGACGCAGGATGATCGCCGGCGGCGGCGTCGACGGCGTGACCGTGTGGAACGTCGACCGCGGCGATCGGCTGGGCAACCTGGCCCCGGGCCAGAAGGTCATCACGCTGGCGGTGGGCGAAGGGCTCCTGGTCGCCGCGATGGGCGGCAGACTGCGCGCGTGGAGTCTGTCCTCGATCGGATGATCCGCGGTGGTGAGGTGTGGGGTGGGTGACCGTGCCGTATCGGTGGCCCGGGGTACCGATAGGCTCTGATGGCATATTGCCTTTCGATTTAGGAGCGCAACCCGTGGCTACCATCGAGGTCGTTTACGCTCGCGAGATCCTCGACTCCCGGGGCAACCCCACGGTCGAGGTCGAGGTCGTGCTCGACGACGGCAGCAGCGGCCGCGCCGCCGTGCCGAGCGGGGCGTCCACCGGCCAGTTCGAGGCGGTCGAGCTGCGTGACGGCGGCAAGCGCTACGGCGGCAAGGGCGTCGAGAGGGCCGTGCTCGCCGTGACCGACGAGATCTTCGAGGAGATCAACGGCATCGAGGCCGAGGATCAGCGCATCATCGACCAGATCATGATCGACCTCGACGCCACGCCCAACAAGGCCAAGCTGGGCGCCAACGCCATCCTGGGCGTCTCGCTGGCCGTCGCCAAGGCCGCGGCCGACAGCGCCGACCTGCCCTTGTTCCGTTACGTCGGCGGCCCCAACGCCCACGTCCTGCCGGTCCCGATGATGAACATCCTCAACGGGGGCGCCCACGCCGACACCAACGTCGACATCCAGGAGTTCATGATCGCGCCGATCGGGGCGGAGACGTTCCGCGAGGCCGTGCGCATGGGCACCGAGGTCTACCACGCGCTCAAGGGCGTGCTGAAGGAGAAGGGCTACGCGACGGGCCTGGGCGACGAGGGCGGTTTCGCCCCCAACCTGCCCTCCAACCGCGACGCCCTCGACCTGATCCTCGTCGCGATCGAGCGGGCCGGCTACGTGCCGGGCGAGGACATCGCGCTGGCCCTCGACGTGGCCGCCTCCGAGTTCCACAAGGACGGCGTCTACACGATCGACGGCAAGGGCGTCTCGGCGCAGGAGCTCATCGCCTTCTACGCGGACCTGGTCGCCAACTACCCGCTCGTGTCCATCGAGGACCCCCTCGACGAGGAGGACTGGGCGGGCTGGAAGGCCATCACCGAGGCTCTCGGCGACAAGGTCCAGCTCGTCGGCGACGACCTGTTCGTGACCAACCCCGAGCGGCTGGAGCGCGGCATCAAGGAGGGCACCGCCAACGCCCTGCTGGTCAAGGTCAACCAGATCGGCACGCTGTCGGAGACCCTCGACGCCGTCGACCTGGCCCACCGCAGCGGCTACCGGTGCATGATGAGCCACCGTTCCGGCGAGACCGAGGACACCACGATCGCCGACCTGGCGGTGGCGGTCAACTGCGGTCAGATCAAGACCGGCGCCCCGGCGCGGTCCGACCGGGTGGCCAAGTACAACCAGTTGCTGCGCATCGAGGAGCTTCTGGACGACGCCGCCCGCTACGCGGGTCGCGCGGCTTTTCCGCGGTTCCGGCGCTAGTTTCGACTGACGGCTCGCGGCCTGGGAAGGGCTGAGCGCCGCGAGCCGTACGTCGAAGGGGGTGTGCAGCATTGGCGAAGAGGCCGCAGCTGACCGGGCGGGCCGCCATCCTCGCGATCGTGGTCTGCGCGATCGCGATGAGCCTGGCCTACCCTGTGCGCGAGTACATCAGCCTGCGCCGCAGCATCTCCGAGCTGCAGGCGGAGAAGGCCAGGGTCGAGGCCGAACGGCAGGCGCTGCTGGCCCGCGACCGGCAGAGTGACGATCCCAACTGGATCAAGCGCACCGCGAAGGAGCGGCTGCACTTCTGCGGCCCCGGCGAGAAGTGTTATGTGGTGATGGAGCCCGAGCAGGGCAAGGAGCAGGCGGCCGTGAAGCAGCCGGTCGAGGTGCCCCCGTGGTACCAGACGCTGTGGGAATCGGTGGAGGCGGCCGACAAGGGCACGGGCCGCAGAGCGGTGGAGAGCAGTGGAAAGTGATGACGTCGAGGCGGTTCAGCGGCAGCTCGGCCGTCCGCCCAGAGGGCTGCGCGAGGTGGCTCACCGCTGCCCGTGCGGCAACCCCGACGTGGTGGAGACCGCGCCGCGACTGCCCGACGGGTCGCCGTTCCCGACCTTGTACTACCTGACCTGCCCCAAGGCGGCCTCGGCCATCGGCACGCTCGAAGGCTCGGGCCTGATGCGCGAGATGCAGGCCAGGCTGGCGACCGACCCCGACCTGGCGGCCGCCTACCAGGCCGCCCACGACGACTACGTCGCCAGACGCGACAAGGCGGCACGGGACGAGGGCATGGAGCCGCTGCCGCGCGACATGCAGAGCACCGGCGGCATGCCGCTGCGCGTGAAGTGCCTGCACGCCCTGGTCGCGCACGAGCTGGCGGTGCCGGGGAGCAACCCGTTCGGCAGGGAGGCGCTGGAGGCGCTCCCCGAGTGGTGGAGTGACGGACCATGCGTGTAGCCGCCATCGACTGCGGCACCAACTCGGTGCGCCTGCTGATCGCCGACGTCCTCGACGACACGCTGGACGACGTCGAGCGGCGGATGGAGATCGTCCGCCTGGGCCAGGGGGTCGACCGCACCGGCATGCTGGCGCCCGACGCGCTGGAGCGTACGTTCAAGGCGATGCGCTCCTACCGCGAGCTGATCGACCGGCACGGCGCGGTCGCGACCAGGGTGGTGGCCACGAGCGCGACCCGCGACGCCGGCAACCGGCAGGAGTTCGTCGACGGCGTACGCGAGATCTTCGGCGTGGCGCCCGAGGTGGCGACGGGGGCGGAGGAGGCCGAGCTGTCGTTCACGGGGGCGACCAGGGGCCTGCTGCGCCTCTCGCCGGAGACCGAGCTGCCGCAGGGCCCGCTGCCCCCCTACCTGGTGGTGGACATCGGCGGGGGTTCCACGGAGTTCGTGGTCGGCACCGAGCACGCCGAGGCGGCGCTGTCGGTGGACATCGGCTGCGTACGCCTGACCGAGCGGCACCTGCGGGACGCCGGCGACCCGCCGCCCGCCCCGGCGCTGGAGGCCGTCGTCGCCGACATCGAGGCGGCCCTCGACCGGGTCGCGGAGGCCGTGCCCGTCGAGCGGGCGCACACGCTGGTGGGGCTGGCGGGGTCGGTGACGACGATCGCGGGCATCGCGCTCGACCTGCCCGCCTACGACTCCAGGCGTATTCACCACTCAAGGATTTCCGCCGGACAGGTCCACGAGGTGACGCGGCGGTTGCTCGCGATGACTCATGGTGATCGCGCGGCGGTCCCGGTCATGCACCCTGGACGAGTTGACGTGATAGGTGCCGGTGCGCTTATTCTTGACCGGATCGTGCGCCGTTTCGCGTTTACGCAGGTCGTGGTTAGCGAGCACGACATCTTGGACGGCATCGCCTGGTCCCTCGCGCGATAGGTATCGCCAAATCCGGACATTTCCGATCTATGTCCTGTGTTGAGGGTGCAATCAGTATTGTGATTAGGTAAAGGTGCAAAACGGGGGCTTTGCCATTTCGCTGTGCACGGAATGTGACGGCGTGGCGACCGTTCCCGAGCGCGTCTTTTCCCTCACGGAATGGAGCACTCTCACATGATGTCTGTTGGGTTAGCACGTAAGGCGGCGGCGTTCGGCGCCTCTGCCGCTGTGCTGGCCGCCATGGCAGCGGGTCTGGTCGCCAGCCCCGCGCAGGCGGCGACCGCGGCCGCGGCGGGCAAGGCCACCACGGCCTCCACCGCGAAGTCGGCCAAGGTGTCGGTCACCGCTCCGGCGGCCTCGTCGAAGGACTACCAGGGTTCCTGCCCGGTCAAGGTCAACTTCTCGGCCAAGATCAAGGTTCCCGTCAAGGGCAAGACCGAACTTGCCTACCGCTGGCTCCACGGTGACGGGTCCAAGGGCAAGGTCCAGGTGGTCAAGCTCAAGGGCCACGGCACCAAGTCGGTCACTGTCAAGGAGTCGGTGACCTTCAAGGGTGACGTCAAGGGCTGGGAGGCCGTCCAGGTCCTCGGTCCGAAGAAGGTCACGTCCAAGAAGGGCTACTTCTCGGTCTCGTGTGTGGACCTCGGAGGCGTCCGTACGGACAAGGACGTGTCTGTCTCGGCGCGCGCCTGGGCCGACCCGTCCTCCTACGCCGGTCCCTGCACCCCGGGTGACAAGATCGACTTCACCGGTCTGATCAGCGTCAACCAGCCGACCTGGGTCCGCTACCGCTGGATCCTGAACGGCGACGTCGTCGACCACGGCAAGGTCAAGGTCTGGAGCAAGCGCAAGGTCGGCTTCGGCATCTCCCCGCGTCACAGCCAGCGCGGCTGGGCGCAGCTGGAGATCGTCGGCCCCGACGACGCTCTGTCCAACCGCGCCTACTACAAGGTGTGGTGCAAGGACTCGACCCCCGCTCCCGCTGTCAAGGTCTCGGCCACCGACCTGGTGACCGCCACCAACAACATCGGCTGCAAGGTCGGCGCGCACGCCAACGTGAACGCGACCGGCCCGGCTCGGGTCCAGTGGACCTGGGCGGTCAACGGCGAGTCCGTGCTCAAGGGCGAGAGCGTCTTCTCGACCAGCGGCTCGAAGACCGTCGAGCTCCCTGACCGGGCGCTGACCGGCGAGGCGGCCAAGGGTGGCAAGATCACCCTGACGGTCACCGGACCGAACAACAGCGACTCGATCACGCAGTCGTACGCGGCGTGCGAGGCTCCCAAGCCCACCGCGTCCGTGTCGGCCGTGTCGGTCTCCGGCACCCGCAACGACATGTGCAAGGACAACCGTGGTCCCGGCGTGGACTTCTCGGCCACCCTGCACAGCACCGGCCCGACCACCGTCAAGTACTACTGGGTGGTCAACGGCGTCAAGGACGTCAACGTCCTGGAGCGTCAGGTCAACGGCGACCTCGCCGTGACCTGGGGCGTCGGTGGCACGAACAGCAGCAAGGAGACGAAGGGCACCATCGAGCTCGTCGTCGTCAGCCCGAACGCCGCCTCGTCGGGCGTCGCCAACTACTCGGCGACCTGCCCGGCTCCGGCCGCCGCCTAGGCTGATCATGTGACCGGGCGGCACCCTCACGGGAGCCGCCCGGTTCTCTTGTTGCCACTACTGTGCATTGCACAGTACTCTGCTTCGCGTGGATAGCAGCCAGTTGCTCAAGGGCGTGCTCGACCTGGCCGTCCTGGCCGTGCTCGACGAGCGCGACGGCTACGGCTACGACGTCGTGCGCAGGCTCAGGGAGGCGGGCCTGGAAGAGGTGGGCGACGCCTCCGTCTACGGCACGCTGCGCCGCCTGTTCAAGGCCGGCGCGCTCAACTCCTACGTCGTGGCCTCCGACGAGGGCCCTCACCGCAAGTACTACGGCCTCAACGAGGTCGGCCGCACCATGTACGCCGCCTCCGCCAAGCGGTGGACCTCGTTCGCGGCCACCATGGATTCCCTGCTCAAGGAGGGGCACGCATGACCACGCCGGAACAGTACGCGCAGGCCGTCCGCGACGCCCTGGCGGATCACCCGGACCGCGAGGAGCTGATCGAGGACCTCGACGACCATCTGGCCGAGATCGCCGCCGAGTCCGACCTGCCGCTGGAGGATCGGCTCGGGCCGCCCGCGGCCTACGCCGACGAGCTGGTGGCCGCCTACGGAGGCCGTCCCCAGAGCCGCCAGAAGCGCCGCCGGCGGCCCCGCGAGTACGCGGCGCGGGCGCATGCCGCGCTGCTGCGCCAGAAGCCGTACCAGGGGCTCGTGGCCTTCCTGCCGGAGCTGCGGCCCGGCTGGTGGGTGCTGCGCGGTTACCTGCTGGCCATGCTGCTGCTGGCGATCACGGCCCGCGGCGGCCTCGTCCCGGGCAACCTGGCCGAGTGGGCGCTCGTGGCGGCGGCCGTGTGGGTCTCGGTGTGGTTCGGCCGGGCCGGCGGCGGGCGCTTCGCCGCGCTGCTGGCGACGGGCGTCAACCTGGTCGCGGCGCTGGCGCTGCTCGTCGGCATGGCGGAGGCCTCCGGCGGTCGCGAGCAGCCGGTCGCGATGTCGGCGCCGGCCGACGTGATGCTGGTCGGGGGCAGCCTCGGCTTCTACAACATCAAGCCGTACGCCAAGGACGGCAGCCCGCTGACCGACGTCTACCTCTACGACCAGGACGGCAACCCGATCACGGTCGCCCCCGAGGAGCACGGCTTCACGGTCGACCGGTCGTGCGGCGAGCCGGTGCTCAACCGCTACCCGCTGCCGCTGGTCCAGCAGGAGGAGATGTTCGCCGACGACGGCACGTCCAAGGCCACGCCGTCCACCTGCCCGACCGCGACCCCGGTCCCCACCGGCCTGCCGTCGGCCGCGCCCTCAGGCGGGCCCTCTGCCGGGCCTTCGGGTGAGCCGTCCGCCACGCCCGTGCCGTCGCGGACCAGGTGATCGGGCACCATCGGTGTCATGAGCTTCGTACCTCCCGGCACCGGCTGGCCCGGCGACCCCGCCACCCCTGACACGCCGGTGGCCCATGACCCCGCGGACGTGCGCCGCCTCGCCGCCACCAGCAGCACCCTCGCGGAGCTCACGGCCGCGCAGTCCGTCTGCCGCGCCTGCCCGCGTCTGGTGGAGTGGCGCGAGGAGGTCGCGCGGGTGAGGCGGCGCGCGTTCGCGGACGAGACGTACTGGGGCCGTCCCGTCCCGGGGTGGGGGGCCGAGCGGCCGAAGGTGTTGCTGGTCGGCCTGGCGCCGGCGGCCCACGGCGGCAACAGGACCGGCCGCATCTTCACCGGCGACCGCAGCGGCGACTGGCTGTTCGCCTCGCTCCACCGCTGCGGCCTGGCGGCCAAGGAGACCAGCACGTACGCGGGCGACGGCCAGGAGCTCATCGACACCAGGGTCGTCGCGTCGGTGCGCTGCGCGCCCCCGGCCAACAAGCCCACGCCCGAGGAGAAGGCCACCTGCTTCCCGTGGATGGCACGGGAGATCGCGCTGGTCGCGCCGAGCGTACGGGCGGTGGTGGCGCTCGGCGGCTTCGCCTGGCAGGCCATGTGGCCCGCGCTCAGGGACGCCGGCTACGAGCTGCCCCGGACGCGGCCCGCCTTCGGGCACGGCGTCGAGGTGGAGGTCCGCCACGACGCCGCCCCCGTCACCCTGATCGGCTGCTACCACCCGAGCCAGCAGAACACCTTCACCGGCCGCGTCACCGCCCAAATGCTGGACGACGTCTTCCTCAGGGCCAGGTCACTGGCCGTGTGACGTGTCCCACCACCCCCGGATTGGACTCTCCGAGAGGCCCGGACGTAAGCTTGTGAATGCTTTCACAAGCATTCCACGAGGGATGGGGCCTCAGGATGAACAAGCACATCTTGATCGTCGGCGGCGGGTACGTCGGCCTGTACACAGCGCTCAGACTGCAACGCAAACTCCACCGCGAGCTGCGCGGCGGCGAGGCGCGCATCACGATCATCGACCCCCAGTCCTACATGACCTACCAGCCGTTCTTGCCGGAGGCGGCGGCGGGTAACCTCTCGCCCCGGCACATGGTGGCCCCGCTGCGCCGGATCCTGCCCAAGGTGCGCATACTCAACGGCACGGTCACCAAGGTCGACCACGCCGAGCGCGTCGTCACCTTCCAGCCCGCCGAGGGCGAGCCGCGCCAGGTGGCCTACGACGTGATCGTGATGGCCGCCGGGTCGATCTCGCGTACGCTGCCGATCCCCGGCCTGACCGACATCGGCATCGGGTTCAAGACCGTCGGCGAGGCCATCGCGCTGCGCAACCGCGTCCTGCACCTGCTCGACGTGGCCGAGTCGACCGAGGACCCCGAGGTGCGGCGCAGGGCGCTCACGTTCGTCGTGGTCGGGGCCGGCTTCGCGGGCGTGGAGGCGCTGGCCGAGCTGGAGGACATGGCCAAGGACTCCACGCGCTACTACCGCAACATCGGCCCGGCCGACCTGCGCTGGGTCCTCGTCGAGGCCACGAACCGGGTCCTGCCCGAGGTGGGCCCCGAGATGGGCAAGTGGACGCTGGAGCAGCTCCGCGAGCGCGGCATCGAGGTCAAGCTGGACACCAGGCTGGAGTCGTGCGAGGGCGGCCACGTCGTGCTCAGCGACGGCACGGAGTTCGACGCCGAGACCCTGGTGTGGACCGCGGGCGTCAAGCCGAGCCCGGTGGTCAACGACAGCGACCTGCCCCTGGACGAGCGCGGCCGGATCAAGGCCACCGCCGCGCTGACCGTCGCCGGCACCCGGGACGCCTTCGCCGCCGGCGACGCGGCGGGCGTGCCCGACGTGACGAACCCCGGCCAGTACTGCGCGCCCAACGCCCAGCACGCCGTACGCCAGGCCAAGGTGCTGGCCGACAACATCGTCCGTCACCTGCGTGGCGAGCAACTGGTCGATTACCGCCACAAATATGTCGGATCGGTCGCCGGTCTGGGCCTGCACCAAGGCGTCGCCAATGTCTATGGCGTGAAGCTGCGCGGTTTCCCTGCGTGGTTCATGCACCGCACTTACCATCTGTCGCGGGTGCCGACGCTGAACCGCAAGGTCCGCGTCGTCGTCGACTGGACCCTGGCCCTGTTCTTCAAGCGAGAGACCATCTCGCTGGGTGAGATGGAGCATCCGCGCGACGGCTTCAGGGCCGCGGTGGCGACGACCCGCCGCTAGCCCAGGTACGGCAGCGCCCCGGCGAACATCGCCGGGGCGTTTTCGGCACTCCTGAACGCGATGCGGAAGGGGTACCAGGGGTGGGGCTCTCAGCGGTGACAGTGCTCGGCGTGGACCGGCCCGGCGTGATCGCCGCCGTCACCGGTTCGCTCGCCGACTGCGGGGCGAACATCCAGGACTCGACCATGACGCTGCTCGGCGGCCACGTGGCGATGATGTTGCTGGTCTCCGGCGACCTGGACCCCGCCGAGCTGATGAAACGGCTGCGCGCCCCCGACCTGGTGGTCTCCGCCTCGGCCGTGGAGGCGCGGCGGCACTTCTGCGACGACGGCGGCGGCCTCGGCTACGTCCTGACCGTGCACGGCCCCGACCGGCCGGGCATCATCTCGGCCGTCAGCGCCGTGCTCGCCGCCGACAAGGGCAACATCACCGGCATGAGCACCCGGCTCACCGGCCGCCTCTACGTGCTCATCGCCGACGTCGAACTGCCCAAGCACGTGGACGTCGCCGCCCTCATGCGCAGGCTGGCGGCCGTCGGCGCCGGGCTCGACTCGGAGATCACCTTCCGTCCCGTCGAGCCGGACCTGCTGTGAGCGGCGCCAGGGGCACCCCGCGGCAGGTGCTCGGCGCCCCGCACCCGGCCCTGTCGGCCAAGGCCGAGCCGGTGGACCCGGCGGCCCCCGAGGTGGTGACCGCCGCCGCCGATCTCCTCGCCACCCTGCGCGGCCGTACCGCCGTCACCGGGCTGGCCGCCCCCCAGATCGGCCTGAGCTGGCGGCTGATCGCCTTCAACGCCTGGAGCCACCCCCGTGCCCGGTCGTGGGCCGGAGAGCTCGTCCTGATCAACCCTCGGCTCACGAGGGCCGCTCATTGGGACGGCGGGCGCGAGGGCTGCGCGTCCATCGCGGAGCTCACGGCGGACGTACGCCGGGCGACACGTATCACCGTACGTGGGCATTTGCCGGGCACGGGGGAGCCGGTCATCATCGAGGCGGACGCCTTCGAAGCCCGCTGCATTCAACACCAACTGGACCATCTGGACGGTCTACTCTTCTTGGACAGAGTGCCGGGAGCCCTATCACTTCACCGCAGACTTCACAGTTGTGACGCCTGATGCGAAGTTGTGCTCCTCGGAAGCATGGTCCGTTTCGTATGATTGCGGCGCCCCCGTAGCCCAATGGCAGAGGCAAACCCCTTAAAAGGGTTGTAGTGCGGGTTCGAATCCCGCCGGGGGCACCATTCTTAAGTGTCCCCGACCTGGGGTTTTCTCCGAGTGAAGCGTCTTGTCGCATCCGCCGGTTCACTACTGTTGTCAGCCCGTCACACAATGCTTCCAGTGGTTTGCCGGGAAGACCCGATGTGGAGGGCCATCCGGAAGATTTCGTTTTCATCACGAAACCCAACAGAACCCGGTTTCAATTGGCCGCCCCGGACTTCTTCGCGGCCGGCCCGGCGGCCCCCGGGCACGGGCCCGGTGACCTTGGGAACTTCCCCTGGACCGCGTTCGTTGTCCTCGCTGCCGAAGTCCCCCCGTACTTCGATCTGAGCGTGAGTTGACCTAGGTGCCGCCAGGCCCCGTAGGCTCGGCGCCACAGGAGGCAGCGATGGAGAGCAAGAACCCCGTTTTCAGCAGGTCGCGTCAGCAGCACGCGGGATGGGCCGGGCCGGCCCCGTCGCCCGACACGCTGCGGAACATGTACGACGCCCCGTCGTACGCACCCCCCGCCCCGCCCGCCCACCGGGCGATGACCCTCGACGACGTCGTGGTCCGGGGCTTCCTCACCCTGGGCGCGCTGGTCGTGGCCGCCGCCGCGGCCTGGATGCTCAACGTGCCGCCGGGGGTGGCCATCGGCGCCGCCGTCGTGGCCCTGATCCTCGGCCTGATCGCCTCGTTCACCCAGAGCGCCAACCCGGCCCTCATCCTGGGCTACGCGGTGTTCGAGGGCGTGTTCCTCGGCAAGATCAGCCAGGTCTTCGAGGGGGCCATCAGCGGCATCGTCCTTCAGGCGGTGCTCGGCACGGCCTTCGCCTTCGGCGCGGTGCTGACCGTCTACTCGCTGCGGGTCGTCCGCGTCACGCCCAAGCTGGTCAAGTTCGGCATGGCGGCCGCCATCGCGGTGGTCGGGCTGGTGCTGGTCAACCTGATCGTCGGGATCTTCAACGGCGTCGGGCTCGGCCTGCGCACCGACAGCCCGATCGGCTGGATCTTCAGCATCGTCATGATCCTGGTCGGCTGCTTCTTCCTGCTCCTCGACTTCGATGCGATCGAGCAGGGCGTGCGCCAGGGCGCTCCGGAGAAGTTCGCCTGGCAGTGCGCGTTCGGCCTCACGCTGAGCCTGGTCTGGATCTACCTTGAGGTGCTGCGCTTCATCAGCTATTTCACCGGCGACGACTGACCGTTCATCTCCAGGGGGCCTCGCCGTCACGGCGGGGCCCTCTCTTTGTGCGACCGGAAATCTACCTGCCGTCACAGAATGATGCCGAGCCGAGGGGTTGCCATTCGCACCGCGGTGTTGCAGTGTCGAGCAAAGGACCTTAATCCGCGGAGGTGCCCATGTCCTTGAACCACTCACCGGAGACGCAGACGAAGCTCATCGCAAGGGTCCCCACGATAACGGGACGCGAACTCCCCGAGTGGTTCCAAGCCATCGACAACGGCCCGGCTTTCCTGAGGTGCGACGAGCGGGCCAACTGGCTCGCCGACGAGCACGGGCTGACCCACGGCTACGCCGCCGCGATCGTGCTGGAGCACGAGCGGCACCGCCGTACCCGAATGTAGAGCCCTTCCACATCCCCGCGCCCGTGCGTCGAGCACGGGCGCGTCATCATGAACACATGGATCTGGACAAGGCACTCGGCTTCATCGAGACCAACCACCACGCAGTCCTGCTCACCAGTCGTCGCGGAGGGCACCCGCAGATGTCACCGGTGCTGGCGGGCGTGGCCGGCGGTCACATCGTGATCAGCACCCGCGAGACGGCGATGAAGGTGCACAACATCCGCCGTGATCCCCACGTCTCCCTCTGCGTCCTCGCCGACGGCTTCTTCGGGGAGTGGCTCCAGGTGGACGGCACGGCCGAGATCGTCTCGCTGCCGGAGGCGATGGACCAGCTCGTCGCCTACTACCGCGACATCTCCGGCGAGCACCCCGACTGGGACGCCTACCGCGAGGCCATGGTCCGCGACCGCCGCGTCATCGTCCGCGTCACCCCGCTCCAGGCGGGCCCGGACCGCCAGGGCTGACCCGGAACGACACGAGCGGCCCGGCACGCCCGTACGGACGCGCCTGGCCGCTCGCGGCACCGGTCTAGGACAGGCGCTCCAGCACCATCGCCATGCCCTGGCCGCCGCCCACGCACATCGTCTCCAGGCCGATGCTCTTGTCGTGGTGGCGCAGGCTGTTGATCAGCGTCGAGGTGATGCGCGCCCCCGTCATCCCGAACGGGTGCCCCACGGCGATGGCCCCGCCGTTGACGTTGAGCCGGTCGAGCTCGATCCCGAGGTCCTGGTACGACGGGATCACCTGCGCCGCGAACGCCTCGTTGATCTCCACGAGGTCGACGTCCTCGATCGCCATCCCGGCCCGCGACAGCGCCTGCTTCGAGGCCTCCACCGGCCCGAGGCCCATGATCTCGGGCGAGAGCCCGCTGACGCCGGTGCTGACGATCCTGGCCAGCGGCGTGATGCCCAGCTCGGCCGCCTTGACGTCGCTCATGATGATCACGGCCGCCGCGCCGTCGTTGAGCGGGCAGCAGTTGCCGGCGGTGACCGTGCCGTCGGGGCGGAACACCGGCTTCAGCCCGGCCACCCCCTCGTACGTGGTGCCGGCCCGGGGGCCGTCGTCCTTGCTGACCACGGTGCCGTCGGGGAGCGTGACGGGCGTGATGTCCTTCTGCCAGAACCCGTCGGCCAGCGCCTTCTCGGCCAGGTTCTGGGAGCGTACGCCGAACTCGTCCTGCTCGCGGCGGCTGACGCCCTTGAGCTGGGCCAGGTTCTCGGCGGTCTGGCCCATGGCGATGTAGATGTCGGGCACGGCGCCGTCCGCGCGCGGGTCGTGCCACGTCCGGCCGCCCTCGGCCGCCTTCTTCGTACGGGCGAGCGCGTCGAGGAAGAGCGGGTTGTGGGTGTCGGGCAGCGAGTCGGAGTTGCCCTTGGCGAAGCGGGAGACGGTCTCGACGCCGGCCGAGACGAACACGTCACCCTCACCCGCCTTGATCGCGTGGAAGGCCATCCGCGTCGTCTGCAACGAGGAGGAGCAGTAGCGGGTGACGGTCGTGCCGGGCACGGTGTCGAGCCCGAGCAGGACCGCCACCACCCGGGCCATGTTGAAGCCCTGCTCGCCGCCCGGCAGGCCGCAGCCGAGCATGAGGTCGTCGATCGTGTTCGGATCGAGCTGGGGCACCTTGGCCAGCGCCGCCTGGATCATCTGTACGGTCAGATCGTCGGGACGGATGTCCTTGAGCGACCCCTTGAAGGCTCGTCCGATCGGGGAACGCGCGGTTGCGACGATGACTGCCTCGGGCATGGCCCCTCCTTGTGTCCGGCGCTGATATTAGAACTATATTCCAGTCCTCCTCGCAAGCGCCTGGGGGGCCGGCGTCAGCCGTACATGCCGGGCGCGGTGGCGGTGTGGTCGTTGACGGCGTGCACGGCGCCCTTCTCGTCCCGCCACAGGCGCCAGCCGTCCTGGCTGCCGGTGAACCACGGGGGCGGGGCGCTCATCGGCGAGACCCGCTTGCCGGTGGCCAGGTCGTACTCGCAGATGGCGGCCGTGGAGTAGAAGCCGGGGGCCTGGGCGCGCAGCGGGAGCGGCTTGGGGTCGGTGACGCAGAAGGACCAGCCGCGCTCCTCGTCCACCCGCGCCGCCTTGCCGGAGGCCAGGTTGAAGGCGCTGCCCTTGGCGTCGTGCTTGAGGAAGCCCAGTTTGTCCATCCGGTCGGGGAAGGCCAGCCACCAGCCCGAGCCCGGCACGTCGGCGGCGGTGATCTGGCCGACCACCCGGCCGGTCTCGGAGTCGAGCCTGGCGAACCCGCCGTAGGCGCCCCGGCGGTCGACCGGCCGGACGACGGGCGCGTAGCCGGGGCTGCCGCTGGGATAGACGCGTACGACCGAGGGACGCATCCAGTTGACCGTGCCGTCGCCGATCCTGATGGAGAACAGCCCGAAGGTGGAGACCTGTTTGGTCTGGGGGTTGGTGTAGGGGGCGACGTAGCCGACCAGGTTGTCGCCGGTCGAGCCGAACGCCCATCCGCCCGACAGGTCGATGCCCGGCCCGAGCGCCTGCTCGATCGGCTGCTGCCACTGGAGCTTGCCGGTCTTGACGTCGTACGACTCGATCATGGGGTTGGCGGCCATCCGCAGCAGCAGGACCCGCTCGGCGTCGGACCACTCGACCTCGGAGATACCGGGCAGCCGCCACATCACCCGGCCCGTGGCCGGGTCGAGCACCACCATGCGGGCGTGGGTCAGGGCCGTGTGCTCGGACAGGCACAGGTAGGGCCCGCAGCGCTGCGGGCCGAACGTGGAGTGCATCGGCCTGGACCACTTCTGCACCCCGGACCGGGCGTCGCGGGCGACGAGGGTGGCGTTCCAGCGGCCCTTCCTGGCCGGGTCGAGCGCCACGATCACCCCCTGGCCCTTGGTCGTCTCCACGATCGCGGGGGCCGGGACGCCCATGCCGGGCAGGCGGCCGGCCATGGTGGCCGGGTAGGCCCACAGGCGGCGCCCGTCGTCGCGGCCGAGCGCCACGGTCTCCAGCGTGCCGTCGGGCTTCATGGAGGTCGTGGTGACCACGCCGGCCGCGGACACGATCCGGCTGACCGCGTTGACCTGGGTGTTCTGCCAGGAGGGGAAGTTCGCCGTGGCGGCGTCGCTGTCGGAGCAGGCCGCCAGGGCGAGGATGCCCGCGAGGGCCAGAGAAGGTTTCGTGAGGGGCCGGAGCACAGACAATTCACTCCAAAGAGGACGTGGAGTGACGGCTCAGGCTCGGAGGGTGACCGTGATCAGGCGTGGTCGAGCCACCCGCCGGACGCGCTAAGCGTCGGAAGGCGTCTCGCCGAGCCGTCGGCGGAACAGCGTGGCCCATTTGCCGTGCAGGCCCGTCGCCCGTCCGTCGACCCGGGTCGCGGTGACCTCGGTGCCGGGCTCCTCCGCGGCCGTTGCCGCCGCAAGATAGATCGGTTGGAGTCCTTCGCCCCGCGCGGGTCGCGGCTCAGGCCACAGCCCCAACGCAGCGCACACCGACGGTAGCACCGCGTAAGCGGCCTGCGCGTAACCTCGGTCAGATGGATGGAAACGATCCGGTCCGAACATTTCTGTCGGATTCGTATCGAATTCCGGGCCCAGAACGTCGGCGAACGCCACCGTACGGCCGCCCGCGTCCACGACGGCGACGGTCTGGGCGGCGGCGAGCTGGCGGCTCCACCGCCGGGTGACCCAGCGCAGAGGCTGGGCGATGGGCCGCACCGTGCCGAGGTCGGGGCAGGTGCCGACGACCACCTCGACGCCCGCCTCGCGCAGCCGCCGCACCGCCTTGGCCAGGTGACGCACGGCGGTGGCCGGCGACGTCTGCGTGATGATGTCGTTGGCCCCCACGAAGATCACCGCCACGTCGGGGCGCAGGGCCAGGGCGGCGTCCACCTGCTCGCCCAGCTCCGCCGAGGGGGCGCCCGACTTGCCCGCCACGAGCAGGTGCACCGGGCGCTCGGCCACCGCGGCCACGCCGTTGGCGAGCAGCACGGCGGGCGTGTGGCTGGGATCGGTCATGCCCAGGCCCACCGATGTGGAATCGCCGAGCATGGCCAGTTTGAGGGGGATTCCGGGAAAATCGCCGTAGACGCCGTCGGAGGGCGGTCCGTCCAGACCGTGGGGGCGGCCGATGGCCTTGCGCGCGAGCAGTCCTTCGGCGATCAGCAGGCCGTACGCCGTGGCTCCGAGAGCCGTCAGCCCGCCGCCGCCGAGCGCGGCCGCCATGGCGATCCTTCTGGCCGCACGTGCCATGCCTGCTGCCCAGACCACGTAGTGCCCTCCCGGTCGAACTCGGCGGTAGCGTTTGCTTGAAAACTAGCCGAGGGCCTGCCACCCCCAATGGATCTCGGCCTCGGGCAAGCTGATCAAGCTTCGGCAAAGAAGGTGAACACCTCGGTGCGCGTTTACGATTCCCTGGTCGACCTCATGGGGAACACTCCGCTCGTCCGGCTGCACAAGGTCACCGCGGGGATCTCCGCTCAGGTGCTGGCCAAGGTCGAATACTTCAATCCCGGCGGCTCGGTCAAGGACCGCATCGCGGTGCGCATGATCGAGGCCGCCGAAGCCTCGGGCGCGCTGCGGCCCGGCGGGGTCATCGTGGAGCCGACCTCCGGCAACACCGGCGTGGGCCTGGCCATCGTGGCCCAGCAGAAGGGCTACCGGTGCCTGTTCGTGGTGCCCGACAAGGTGGCCCAGGACAAGATCGCGGTGCTGCGCGCGTACGGGGCCGAGGTCGTGGTCTGCCCGACCGCCGTCTCGCCCGACCACCCGGAGTCCTACTACTCGGTCTCCGACCGGCTGGCCCGGGAGATCCCCAACGCCTGGAAGCCCGACCAGTACTCCAACGTCAACAACCCCGACTCCCACTACCACTCGACCGGTCCCGAGCTGTGGGAGCAGACCGACGGCCGCATCACGCACTTCGTGGCGGGCATCGGCACCGGCGGCACGATCAGCGGCACCGGCCGCTACCTCAAGGAGGTCTCCGGCGGCAGGGTGAAGATCATCGGGGCCGACCCCGAGGGCTCGGTCTACTCCGGGGGCTCCGGCCGGCCGTACCTGGTCGAGGGCGTGGGTGAGGACATCTGGCCGGCCACGTACGACACCGGGATCTGCGACGAGATCATCGCGGTGTCCGACAAGGACTCCTTCACCATGACCCGCCGGCTCGCCCGCGAGGAGGGGCTGCTCGTCGGCGGCTCGTGCGGCATGGCCGTGGTGGCGGCGCTGCAGGTGGCGGCCAACGCGGGGCCCGACGACGTGGTGGTCGTGCTGCTGCCCGACGGCGGCCGCGGCTACCTGTCGAAGATCTTCAACGACGACTGGATGGCCGACTACGGCTTCCTGACGACGAGCTCGGACGAGGGCCTGGTCGGCGACGTACTGGCGCGCAAGGGGCCAGGACTGCCGGAGTTCGTGCACGCCCACCCGCACGAGTCGGTCGGCACGGCCATCTCGATCATGCGCGAGTACTCGGTGTCCCAGCTTCCGGTCATGAAGGAGGAGCCGCCCGTCATGGCGGCCGAGGTGATCGGCTCCATCGTCGAGCGCGACCTCCTGGAGGCCCTCTACCACGGCAGGCTCGCCTCGGACGACCCGATCTCCGACCACATGTCGGCGCCGCTACCCACGATCGGCAGCGGCGAACCCGTCGCGCGCGCGGTCGAGGCACTGGAGAAGGCCGACGCGGCGGTCGTGCTGGAGGACGGCAAGCCCGCCGGGCTGATCACCAGGCAGGACCTGCTCGCCTTCCTCGCCAACCACTGATCAGGGCTTCCGTATCGATTCGATCACGGTGCCGAGGCCCTCGTGGCCCCGCCCCTCGGCGGCGGCGCGCTCGAAGAGCCTTCGCAGCGCGTCCGGCACCGTGCTCTCGACGCCGGCCTCGCGCAGCGCGTGCACGACGTGGCCGATGCCGGCGAGCTGCATGTCCAGGGAGTTCAGCTCGCCGGGGTAGGTCCCGGCGGCGAACTCCTCGGCCAGGATCGTGGCGAAGCCCATCACGCCGTCGCCGCCGAGCTGGGTGAAGGTCTCCCGGACGAACGGCAGGAACTCCAGCGGGGAGACCCCGGCCGTGCGCAACATCGCCATGGCGTGCATCTGGCTGGTCAGGCTCGACCAGAAGATCAGCAGCAGCGACTGGTAGTACATCATCGCCAGGCCCTCGTCGGCGCCCACGTACGTGATGCCGCCGAGGGACTCCAGCGTCGCGGCGTGCCGGTCGAGCACGTCCTTGGGGCCGCTGTAGAAGGAGTAGGCGCCCGGCTGCCCGATTCCCGGGGGCGGGACCATGATCCCGGCGGTGATCAGCGTCCCGCCCCGCCCGGCCACCCAGCGGGCCGCCGCGCGCAGTTCCTCCGGGGTGCCGGAGCTGAGGTTGACCAGCACCTTCCCGTCCAGCCTCGCCTCGCCGAGGCTGTCGTACATGGCCTGGTAGCCGATCTGGCTGATCACCAGGAGGTCGCCGTCCGCGGCCGAGGCCGCGTGCCTGGCGCCCCGGGCGACCAGCGGTTCTGTCTTGCTCGCCGTACGGTTCCACACGGCCACGTCGAAACCGGCGCCGAGGAACGTCTCGGCCATCTTCGACCCCATCGGGCCGAGTCCCACAACTGTCACCTGAGTCATGACAGGGAGCCTGCGGCACCCCTCTACGGAAATCCTTACGGCCCGCTACGGGTTAGGTGATGCATGGTGCGATTCGGGGTGCTCGGCCCGCTGGCCGCGTGGACGGACGACGGCGCGGAGATCCACGTCGCCGAGCCCAAGGTCCGCGCGCTCCTCGCCGGCCTGCTGGCGGCCGGCGGCGGCCCGGTCTCCGCCGACCGGCTGATCGACGACCTGTGGGGCGACCGGCCCACCCGCAACCCCGTCGGCACCCTCCAGGCCCGCGTCTCCCAGCTCCGCCGCGCGCTCGGCGACCCCGCCGCGGTCCTGCGCGGCCCCGCCGGGTACCGGCTGGCCCCCCACGACTCCGACGCCGCCCGCTTCCGCGCCCTCGCCGGCCGCCGCGGCGCCGCCCCGCGCGAGCGGGCCCGCGAGCTCGACCAGGCGCTCGCGCTGTGGCGCGGCCCGGCCTACGCCGACTTCGCCGACGAGGAGTTCGCCCGGCCCGAGATCGCCTTGCTGGAGGAACTGCGCCTGTCGGCCCTGGAGGAGCAGGCCGAGGTACGCCTGGCGCTCGGCGCGGACGTCGACCTCGCCGCCCTGGTCGCCCGGCACCCCCTGCGCGAACGGCTGCGCGCCTCGCACATGAAGGCCCTGTACCGCGGCGGCAGGCAGAGCGAGGCGCTGGCCGCGTACGAGGAGTTGCGTGTCCGGCTGGCCGAGGAACTGGGGCTCGACCCGTCGCCGGAGCTGGCCGCGCTGCACGGGGCCATCCTGCGCCAGGACCCGGGGCTGAGCCTGCCGCCGCCGTCCGCCTCCAACCTGCCCGCCCCGCTCACCGGGCTGATCGGCCGGGACGCCGACCTCGCCGAGGTCATCGGCCTGCTGGCGGGCTCGCGGCTGGTGACGCTGACGGGGTCGGGCGGCGTGGGCAAGACCCGCCTCGCCCTCGCCGCGGCCCGCAGGTTGGCCTTCCCCGACGACTCCGATGTCCCCGGCGACCGGACGGGCGGGTTCGCCGACGGGGTGTGGCTGGTGGAACTGGCCGGGGCCGCGGACGTGGCCGAGGCGGTGGCGGCCGTGCTGGGCGTGCGCGACGACGACTCCGTGCCGCTGCCGTCCAGGCTGGCGGGGGTGCTGGCGGGCCGGGACGCGCTGCTGGTGCTGGACAACTGTGAGCATCTGGTCGAGCAGGTCGCCGCGCTGGTCTCGGTGTTGCTGCGGTCCGCGCCCGGCCTGCGCGTGCTGGCCACCAGCCAGGAGCCGCTGGGCGTGTCCGGCGAACGGGTCCGCGTCGTCCACCCGCTGGCCGAACCCGACGCCGTACGGCTCTTCGCGGCCCGCGCGGACGTCGAGCCCGGCCCGACCGTGGGCGTCATCTGCCGGCGGCTCGACGGCATCCCGCTGGCCCTGGAGCTGGCCGCCACGCGGGTGCGCGCGCTCGGCGTACAGGAGCTGGCCGCCCGGCTGGACGACCGGTTCAGGCTGCTCAGCGCCGGCATGCGGGACGCCCCGGCCCGGCAGCGCACGCTCCGGGCCACCATCGACTGGAGCTGGGAGCTGCTGTCCGCCGACGAGCGCGCCGTGCTGCGGCGGCTGGCCGTGCACGCCGACGGCTGCACGCTGGAGGCCGCCGAGGCGGTCTGCGCCGAGCCCGGCGTGGACGTGCTCGACGTGCTGGCCAGGCTCGTGGACCGGTCGCTGGTCGTGGTGGCCCGCGGTCCCCGCTACCGGCTGCTGGAGTCGGTGACCGCCTACTGCCTCGAACGGCTGCGCGAGGCCGGGGAGCACGACCTGCTGCGGGAACGGCACGCCCGCTACTACACCGAGCTGGCCGCCCGCGCCGAGCTGCGCGGCCCGCGCCAGCACGAGTGGCTGGACCGGCTGGACGCCGAGAGTGCCAACCTCCGGCTGGCCCTGTCCGGGCCCGAGGCCCTGCGCCTGGCCAACGCGCTGGCCTGGTACTGGATCCTGCGCGGCAGGCTGCGCGAGGCCCGCAGGTCGCTGGCGGCGGCGCTGGCGGCGGGCGGCGAGGAGAGCGCCGCGGCCCTGGCCTCGGTGTGGCTGGCCGGGATCGGGCTGCTGCTCGGCGAGCCCACCCCGCCGGTACGCCGGTCGGGGCTCGACCGGGCGGGGGCCGCGCTGGCCGACTGGTTCCTGAGCTTCACCCGCTGGGCGTACGGCGACCACGCGGCGCACCGGGCGGCGGCGGGCCGGGCGCTGGAGGCGTACGAGGAGCTGGGGGGCCGGTGGGGGACGGCGGCGGCGCTGTGCCTGCGGGCCAAGCTCGCCGTGGGACGCGGCGAGCTCGCGGCGATGGAACGCGACGGCGAACGCGGCCTGGCGATCTTCCGGGAGCTGGGGGACGAATGGGGGCAGGTCGAGGCCATGGACGTCCTCGACCGGCTGGCCGAGATCCGCGGCGACTACGAGCGGGCGGCCCGGCTGCGGCGCGAGGGGTTGCGGCTGGCCGAGCGGCTGGGGTTCGACGTGTCGTTCAAGCTGGCGGCGCTCGGGCGGCTCGCGCTGCTCGCGGGCGACTACGAGGGCTCCGACGACTACCACGGGCGGGCCAGGCGGCTGGCGGTGGCGCAGGCGTACCGGGCGGCGGAGGAGAACGCGCTGCTCGGGCTGGCCATGAGCGCCCGCAGGCAGGGGCGGTACGAGGAGGCGGAGTCGTACCTGCTGCCGGCGCTCGACTGGCTGCGGAAGGTGCGCGGGACGCCCGGGGTGGCGTTCGTGATGGCCGAGTGGGGGTTCGTGGCCGAGCAGCGCGGCGACGCGGAGACCGCGCTGTCCCGCCAGCGCGAGGGGTACGGGTGCGCCCGCGCGACGGGCGACCCGCGGGCCGTCGCACTGGCCCTGGAGGGGCTGGCGGGCGCGTTGTCGATCGCGGGCCCTGAGCGGCTGGAGGAGGCGGCCGGGACACTCGGGACGGCGGCGGCGATCAGGCGGTCCGTCGGCGCGCCCCTGCCCGCCGGGGAACGCCTCGACGTGGACCGGATCACCGCCAGACTGCGCGCCGCCCTCGGCGAGCAACACTTCGAACGCTCCTTCGCCTCAGGTGAGGGGCAACTCGGCGACCACCTCCCGCAGGCTGTCGGCTCAGGGCAGGGGGAACTCGGCGATCACTTCCCAGGGGCCTTCGGGGGACGGGCCCGCGTAGAGCCGGCCGCCCAGCGCCTCCACCCGCTCGGCCATGCCGACCAGCCCGAACCCGCCGCCCAGCCGGGACACCCGCGGATCTGAGGCGGCCGAGCCGAAGTTGCGCACCCGCAACACGACGACCCGCTCGTACCGCCGCAGATCGGCCTCCACCCAGGCGGCCCGGGTGGCGTGCTTGCGCACGTTGGTGAGCGACTCCAGCAGGACCCGGTGCAGCGTGGTCATCACCTCGGGCGGCAACGTGTGGTCGTCGAGGCCCTGCCCGATCTCGAACGCCACCTTCGGCCCCTCGGCCGAGAAGCGTTCGGTCAGGATCCGCAGGTCGGCCAGCGTCGTGCCGGGTTTGCGGCCCGCCTCGTCCTCGGTGCGCAGCACGGTGACCATCCGCCGCATCGAGGTCAGCGCCTCCGACCCGGCCGTGGCGATCGCGTCGAGCGCGGGCAGCACCGCCTCGGGCTTGTTCTCGGCGACCGTACGCGCGGCCTGGGCCTGGACGACGATGCCGGTGATGTGGTGCGCGACCAGGTCGTGCAGCTCCCTGGCCAGTTCGAGGCGTTCGGCCCGCCGTACGGAGTGGACGGCCTCCGTACGGCGTTCCTGCTGGAAGCGGAGGTAGCCGCCGATGCCCGCGGCCATCGACCAGCTCGCGAACAGCAGGAACGCGAACGCCAGTCCTGCCGAGTGGTAGTCGCGCCCCGCCGACTCGGCCATCAGCACGATCAGCCCGGCGCACGCCAGCACCGCTGCCCGCCGTACCGGCTCCACGTGCCGCAGCACGCCGATGAGGAGGATGAGCAGCGACCCCGTCTCCGCCATGCCGGGCACGCCGGGCGCGTCCACCGACCCGATGGCCAGCGACACGGCGAAGGACAACCCCAGCACCGCGGAGAAGCCTTCGACCCGGTAGCGGCGGCGCAGCACGACGGCCGCGATCCCGGCCGCGCCGCAGCCCGGCACGAGCCACTGGAGCCCCCCGGCGCCCACGGCGATGACCAGGTCGAGCAGCAGCATCATGCCGAGCCAGCCGAGCATCGCGAGCTCGCTCAGCCGCCGTACCCAGTACACGATGCCCTTCGAATCCCCCACGCCATGAGAGTAGGCCGGAAGTCGGACAACTCGTATCAACCGATCGGCCGACCCCGCGGCCGGTGGACCAACCCTTCAGCGGAGGTGGCGGCGGGGGCCGGTCGGCGAAGCTTGGAGACATCGGAAGGGGGACAGGACATGGTTGTCATCGGGTTCGTTCTGCTGGGGTTGGGACTGGTCGTCACGGCGCTGCTCGCGCTTGCCGACCCGGTGCTGCTCTCCCGTATCAACGGGGAGGACGCGGAGGGCGGCAGTGGCCGCCACATCGACGTGGAGGTCGTACGGCTCAGCGCCGCGCCCGCTCCGGCCGTCCCGGCCGGGACGGCGAGCACGCCCAGGGCAGCCTGAGCCTTCGTGAACGTGGCCCGCGCGGCATGGCGTGCGGGCCCGGGGCGGGCGCAGTCGGGGGACGGCCCCGCCTTCGGCCCGCGGTCCGTTGGGGAACGGATCGCGGGCCGCTTTCCGTTAACGTGGGGCATATGACCAACGGTTTTGAGACCCTGGCGATTCACGCAGGTCAGGAGCCCGACCCGCTGACCGGCGCGGTCGTTCCGCCGATCTACGCCACGTCCACCTACAAGCAGGACGGCGTGGGCGGCCTGCGTTCGGGATATGAGTACAGCCGCTCGGCCAACCCCACGAGGACGGCGCTGGAAGAGGCGCTGGCCGCCGTGGAGGGCGGCGCGCGCGGGCTGGCCTTCGCCTCGGGCCTGGCCGCCGAGGACACCCTGCTGCGTACGGTGTGCAAGCCGCAGGACCACGTGATCATCCCCAACGACGCCTACGGCGGCACGTACCGGCTGTTCGCCAAGGTGCACGAGCGCTGGGGCCTGCACTACGACCCGGTCCCGCTGCACGACCTCGACGCGGTGGCCTCCGCCATGACGCAGAAGACGAAGATCGTCTGGGTCGAGACGCCGACCAACCCGCTGCTCGGCATCGCCGACATCGCCGCCCTGGCCGAGCTGGCCCACGAGAGCGGCGCGCTGCTGGTCGTGGACAACACCTTCGCCTCGCCGTACCTGCAGCAGCCGCTCGCGCTCGGGGCCGACGTGGTCGTGCACTCCACGACCAAGTACATCGGCGGCCACTCCGACGTCGTCGGCGGCGCGCTGGTCGCGGGCGACAAGGACCTCGGCGACGAGCTGGCCTACCACCAGAACGCGATGGGCGCGGTGGCCGGGCCGTTCGACGCCTGGCTGACGCTGCGCGGTCTCAAGACCCTCGGCGTGCGCATGGACCGCCACTGCGACAACGCCGAACGCGTTGTCGACCTGCTGCTCGCGCACCCGCGCGTGACCCAGGTGCTCTACCCGGGCCTGTCCGAGCACGCCGGCCACGAGGTGGCCGGCAAGCAGATGCGGCGCTTCGGCGGCATGGTGTCCTTCCGCGTCGCGGGCGGCGAGGCGGAGGCCGTGCAGGTGTGCGACCGGGCCAAGCTGTTCACGCTCGGCGAGTCGCTGGGCGGCGTCGAGTCGCTGATCGAGCACCCCGGCAGGATGACGCACGCCTCGGCGGCCGGCTCGCCGCTGGAGGTGCCGAGCGACCTCGTGCGGCTGTCGGTCGGCATCGAGACGATCGACGACCTGCTCGCCGACCTCAGGCAGGCCCTCGCCTAAGGCGTCGGGACCACCATCAGGAAGAGGATCACCAGCCAGATCACGGCCAGCAGGCCGCTGATCGCCGCGATCCGGCCGAGCTGCACCTGCGCGTCGTCGCCCGCGTCCTCGCTCTCAAGGACGCGGACGGCGGTGCGCAGGTCGCGGTCGATGATGACCAGCAACACGATCGCCACGATGAACAGCGTCATCGACGCCGTCATGTACCACAGGCCGAGCACGCCGTTCCCGACGGCGATGCCCACGGCCACCCCGAACACCAGCACCCCCAGACAGGCGAGGCCGTAGATCCGCGTCGTGCGCTGGATGTTCCGCAGAACGGGCACGTTCTTGTTGCGGATGGCCCGGGGAGCCGCCATCGTCGCGGCGGTCAGCGGGCCGATCGTGAAGATGGCGAAGCCGATGTGCAGCCAGAGAAGCAGGGACATGCGCCTGAGACTAGTCCCCGACGATCTCGGTCGGCGGTTCGACACTCTCTTTAACCTTCGAGGAGCAACGCATGATGAGCTCCGTGGCCGCCACCGCGACGGCCATCAGGATGATCAACAGGATCGTGGCAATCATGGGCTCTCCTCCTTCCCCGTGTTGGACGTGAATATCGTCCGTAATGACTAGACGGACGTGCAACGGAATAAGTTCGCCACGGGTATGGTTGGGAACCGTCGCTTTTTTCTTACCCTTAGGGCACAAGGGGGTGCCGTACGTGGCCATCAGGCACGTCGAGCCGTACACCGACGAGTGGCTGCAACAGCCGGTGGGCTATGTGGAGCGCGTCGTCGACCTGCTCGGAGCCGAGGTGGCCGACTGGTGGGAAGGCCCCTGCGATCCGCGTGACGCCACGGTCAAGCTGGCCGACGGCCACGCGCTGGTGTGGGACGAGGAGAGCGGCTGGCGGCTCGGCCGTTTCGTCTCCGGCGGTCCCGGCGCGCACGCCGAGCTCACCGGGGTGCGTTACCTGGGCCACGGGCTGCTGCCCCGGCCGGAGCGTGTTCCCACGGCTCTCAGCGACGCCAGGGCGGGGGTGGGGGCCAGCTCGGCCTGGCGGCCCTGCTACCGGTCCCACCGCAACTGCCGCGACGGGTTCGACGTCGCCCTCGACTTCTACGCCCGCCTGATCGAGGCCTGACCGGCCCCGGTCGCGTCCACCGGTCGCGTCCAGGTCGCGTCCACCGGTCGGGAACGCCGGCCTGGTTCTCGCAGGCCGGCGTCCGGGCGTCAGCGGGAGCGGCGCAGGCGGAGGAAGTCGCTGACGACGTACTCGCCGAGCCGGTCGGCGCTCGGGGAGAAGACGCGGCCGCCGTTCCTGCGGGCGACCTCGTCCACGAACTCCTTCAGCCGGTCGTCGGCCGCCAGCATGAAGACGTTGATCGTGGCCCGCCGCCGGGTCATCTTGTCGACCTCGGACAACGTCAGCTCAAGCGTCTCGTGCGAGGGCGGCCACTCGAAGGCCGACCTGCCGTTGCGCATCAGGTGGGCGGTCGGCTCGCCGTCGGTGACCACCAGCACCACCGGCTCGAAGTCGGGGTGGCGGTCGAGGTGGCGGCCCGCGATCAGGAGGGCGTGGTGCAGGTTGGTGCCCTGGACCATGTCCCAGTCGAGGCCGGCCAGCTCGTCGGGCTGGAGGACCCTGGCGTAGTTGGAGAAGCCGATGATCTGCACGGCGTCCTGCGGGAACTTGGAGGCCACCAGCGCCTGGAGGGCCAGCGCGGTCTGCTTGGCCGCGGCCCACGTGCCGCGCAGGGCCATCGAGTACGACAGGTCGACCAGCAGGCACACCGCTGCGGCGCTGCGGCGTTCGGTCTCGGCGACCTCGAAGTCGTCGACGGACAGCCGTACGCGGGCCCGCCCGCCCTGCGTCGTGGTCGCCAGGCCGCCGCTGCGCACGCCGTTGACCAGCGTGCGGACCACGTCGATCGGCTGCTCGTCGCCGAAGCGCCACGGCCGGGTGGAGCCCGTCAGCTCGCCGGCCGAACCCGCGTCGTGCTGGTCGTGGTCGCCGCGCCGGCCCGCGTCGAGGGAGGAGAACACCCGCCGCAGCGCGGTCTCGCCCAGCCGCCGGACCGCCTTGGGGGTCAGCTCCAGCTTGCCGCGGCGGCGCAGCAGGTAGCCCTGCTCCTCCAGCTCCCGTTCGATGCGCTTGAGCGCCTCCAGGTCGTCGACGGCCGCCCGGCCGAGTGCCCGGCGTACGGCGGCCTCGTCGATGTCGTCGAGCCGCGCGCCCGGGTAGTCCTGGCGCAGGGCGGTCTCCAGCTGGGTGAGGTCGGCCAGCTCCTCCAGGGCGGTGACGGCGTCGCCCATGGCCAGAGGCTCGTCGCCGGTCAGCCGCTCGGGGTCGTTCCAGGCCAGGTCGGGACGGCGGGAGTGGAGGGCCTCGCCGAGGCGGCGCATCTGCTCGGACAGGCCGGCCTGGTCGAGGGTCTGGTTGATGAGCCCGGACAGCTCCTCGCGCTGGCGGGGGGTCATCGAGGCCAGCATGCGCTGGCTCGCGGCGGCCCGGCGGGCCAGCATGTCGATGAGTTCCTCAAGGTTGCGCGGCTTCTCCGGGAACAGGTCGCCATATTTCGCCATGAAGGCGTCGAAGTCGTGTTGGGTGTGCTCGCCGCGGGTGTCCTTGTCCAGCATGTCGTTCAGGTCGGACATCATCTGCCGGACGCGTTCCATGGCCTCGGGGTCGGGGTTGGCCAGTGCGTCCCGCAGCCCCCTGAACTGGCTGTCGAGCACCTCGCGCCGCAGCAGGTCGCGCAGCTCCTCGAACGTCTGCCGCGCCGCCGCCGAGCGCCACTCGTACGTGCTCAGCTCCTGGATGGCGCTCGCGGTGTCCTCGGGCAGCCCGTCGAGCCCGGCCTCGCGCAGCCGCGCGTCGTCGGACGGGTCGGGGAACAACTCGGCCCGCTCCTGACCGATCGCCTTGTCCAGCAGGGCCCGCGCCCGCTCAAGGGTGCCGTCGAGCCGCCCGCGCTCGCGCAGGTCCCTGCGCCGCCTGCGGACCTCCCGGAGCATGTCGTCGAGCCCCCGCCGGTCCTGGCTGCCGGGCAGACCGCGCTTGAGCAGGTCGCGCAGCGCGTGGACCGGCGTCGAACCGGACAGGATCGCGTCGCCCATCTCGTCGAGGGCCGCGCGTACGTCATAGGGAGGGGCCAGGGGGTCGGGGCCGTCGTGGTATTCGCCGTAGCGGAAGGCCATCACGCTTCCACGCTAACCCCAACCGGCCCCCGCCCGTCTACGGACGCCGGGCCACTTCCCACACCTCGACGGCGCTGTTCGCGTCAGGCGTATAACTGACCTCGACCTGGACGGCACGCCCGGCGCCCTTGAGCGCCTTGGTGAGGTCGGCCGCCTCGCAGGGCTTCGTGCCGAGCCCGCGCTTGTCGACGCCGGACGGCCTGCCCGACACCCACCGGTCGCCGCAGCGGGCCGTGGCCCGGTAGAAGGACGTCATGTACGTGTAGCCCAGCTTGACCTGCCGGCCGCCGGTCCGGAACAGGACCGTCGCGTCGTCGATCCGCTCGACGGTGCCGCGCGCGGTACGCGGTTCCGGCCAGGCGTCGAGCAGGAACTCCTGCGCCTTGACGGCCTTGCCGTCCTGGTACTCCACGCGCAGCGGGACCGCGCCCTCCAGGAGGGTCACGGTGAGCTGGGCCGGCTTGCACGCCGTACGGCCCAGCCCGTCGCGGTCCAGCGCGACCCGGCCCTCGGTCTCCTTCAGGCCGCAGGCGGTCGTCACCCGGCTGTAGGCGGCGCGGGTGTAGTCGAGCTTGAGCTCCTTGGCCCCCGGGACCGGGGTCAGCTTGTAGAGCACGTTGCCGCCGCGCCGGACCTTGGCGGGCTTCATGGGCACGATCCGCAGACTGCCCTTGCCGTCGGCCCAGGCGTATCCGTAGGCGTGCGTGACGGTCGCCGCCCGCGCGGGCAGCGCGAGGCCGCCCAGGACGAGGGCGGCGGCGGTGGCATGGACGAGCAGACGCATGGGCGGTTCCCCCCAGAAGTCGTGAACAACCAAACGTACGACGAGGGAAACCGCCCGATTGTTCACGTCCGGTAGATCGTGACTCCGTCGAGGTCTTCCTTTGACAACCGCCGCATCAGGTAAAGACCCTCAAGCGCGAACTCCAGGGCCGCCGCGGCGTGGCCGGGGGACTCCTCGCCGGCGCCCATGCCGAGCCTGGACATGACCTGGGCCAGGCCGTTGACCGGGCCGATCTGGTGCAGCAGCTCGGCGGCGGCGACCATGTCGCCGGACTCCACCTGGGCGCCCTCGGCGAACTTGTCGGTCAACGGGGCCAGGTCCATGCCGCCCAGCCGGCTCCTGAACGTCTCGGCCGTGGCCCGGCGCAGCAGGTGGGCCAGGATCTCGGTCTCCCTGCCCTCCTCGCTGACCTCGAACTCCACCTTGCCCCGCAGGCTGTGGACCACGCAGGCCAGGTCGCACACGCGCGTGACGGCCTGGTCCTCGCCCTTGATCGCGGACCTGCGTACGGCGGAGGCGGCGGCCGTCTCGGCGGCGGCGATGGAGAAGCGCGCCGACACGCCCGAACGGGCGTCCACGGCCGTGGACTCGCGGACCAGCCGGGTGAACCTGGCGATCACCTCGACCAGGTGCTCCGGCACGTCGGCCCCGATGTCTGGCACCGACTCCTGGCGGATGAGGGTGAGCTCGTCCTCGACCGTCAGCGGGTAGTGGGTGCGGATCTCGGCGCCGAACCGGTCCTTCAGCGGCGTGATGATGCGGCCTCTGTTGGTGTAGTCCTCGGGGTTGGCGCTGGCGATGAGCAGGATGTCGAGGGGGAGGCGCAGGTTGTAGCCGCGCACCTGGATGTCGCGTTCCTCCAGCACGTTGAGCAGCGAGACCTGGATGCGTTCGGCCAGGTCGGGCAGCTCGTTGACGGAGAAGACGCCACGGTTGGTGCGGGGGACCAGGCCGTAGTGGACGGTCTCGGGGTCGCCGAGGGTGCGTCCCTCGGCGATCTTGATGGGGTCGACGTCGCCGATGAGGTCGCCGACAGAGGTGTCGGGAGTGGCGAGCTTCTCGCCGTAACGTTCGTCGCGATGCTTCCACGCCACCGGCAGCTCGTCGCCCAGCTCCCGCGCCAGCGTCTTGCAGCGCGTGCAGGCGGGTGCGTACGGGTGGTCGTTGATCTCGCAGCCCTCGACCACCGGGGTCCACTCGTCGAGCAGGCCGGTGATCGTGCGGATGAGCCGCGTCTTGCCCTGCCCGCGCTCGCCGAGCAGGACGAGGTCGTGCCCGGCGAGCAGCGCCCGCTCCAGGTGTGGCAGAACGGTGTCGTCGAAGCCCACTATGCCGGGGAACCGGGGCTCGCCGGCCCGCAACCTGACCAGCAGGTTTTCCCGGACCTCGGCCTTGACGGTGCGATGAACGTGGCCGCTCTCTCGCAACTCGCGGAGAATACGTGGCTGATGCACGGGATCGAGACTACGTCCCCTGCGCAAAATGCGGCAGAGAGTTTCGCATCTGGCGGAGATTTCGGATCTTGACCTATTGCGTGACGGTTCGTGCGCGTGCTTGTCCCTTTAGTGGGGAGAATCGGGCCTAAGGAACATGGACATGTCGAGGGAGGCGAGACGCGTGGCCTTGCTGACAAGCCGCTTCGCCGACGGCCTCGCGGTGGGGTCCGACCTGGTGGAGGCCGCGGAGAACGCCGTCGGTCAGGCACTGTCGAGGCTCAGCGGCCAAGCCGACCTGGTCTGCTTCTTCATCTGCGGCGAGGATCCCGAGGACGTCGCCAGGGCGGGCCAGGCCGCGATGACGCTGGCGCCCGGGGCGCATGTGATCGGATGCAGCGCCACCGGTGTGATCGGCGACGGGCAGGGGGTCGAGCTGACGCCCGCTGTGAGCGCGTGGGCCGCCACCCTGGAGGGGGCCAGGCTCACCACGTTCGCGCTGGAGACGCTGACGGCCGAGGACCGGTTCGTGGTCGTCGGGCTGCCCGAGCGCACCGGGGACGACCATGTGGCGATCCTGCTGGCCGATCCGTACACGTTTCCGACCGACGCGTTCGTGGAGCGTTCGGTCGACGTGCTGGGCGACCTGCCGCTGATCGGCGGCCTGGCCAACGGGCTTCAGGGCAGAGGGTCCGTACGGCTGTTCGCGGACGGCAAGATCTACACCGAGGGCGCGATCGGCGTCCTGCTCAGCGGGCCGATCAAGATCAGTACGGTGGTCAGCCAGGGCTGCCGCCCGATCGGGCCCAGCATGGTGGTGACGGCCTCGGAGGAGAACCTGCTGCTCGAACTGGCCGGGCAGCCCGCGCTCGCCCGGCTGGAGGACATCGTCAGCGAGCTGGACGAGGACGACCGCGAACTGGTCGCCGCCGGGCTCCAGATCGGCGTCGCCATGGACGAGTACGCCGAACGCCACGAACGCGGTGATTTCCTCATCAGAGGCGTCATCGGCATCGACCCCGAACGCGAGGCCGTGGCCATCGGGGACATCGTGGAGATCGGCCGTACCGTGCGGTTCCAGGTCAGGGACGCGGCCACCGCCGACGAGGACCTGTACGACCTGCTCGACGCCCACCGCGAGGAACTGGGCAAAGTGGACGGCGCGCTGCTGTTCTCCTGCAACGGCCGGGGCTCGGCGATGTTCGGCACCGCCGACCACGACCCGGTCGCCCTGCGCGACACGCTGGGACCGATCGGCGTCGCGGGCTTCTTCGCCGCCGGCGAGGTCGGACCGGTCGGCGGCCACAACCACGTGCACGGGCTGACGGCCTCCGTACTGGTCTTCTCCAGCGCCGCGGAGCCGGAGCTGTCGTGATCCTGGCGATCGACGTCGGCGGGACCAAGATGGCCGCCGGGCTGGTGGCCCACGACGGCACCGTGACCACCTCCAGGCGCGCCGCCACCCCGCAGAACGCCGGCGCCGAGACGCTGTGGAACACCCTCACGGCCCTCGTCGACCCGCTGGCGGCCGGCGCCGAGGGCGTGGGCGTGGGCTGCGGAGGGCCGATGACCTGGCCCGGCGGCGAGGTCTCGCCGCTCAACATCCCCGGCTGGCGCGGCTTCCCGCTGCGCGCCCGGCTGGCCCGCCGTTTTCCCGGTTTACCGGTACGCCTCCACAACGACGCCATCTGCCTGGCCGCCGCCGAGCACTGGCGGGGCGCCGGGCAGGGGAGCGCCGACATGCTGGGCATGGTGGTCTCGACCGGGGTGGGCGGCGGCCTGATCCTGGACGGACGCCTGGTCAACGGCGGCACGGGCAACGCCGGTCACATCGGGCACGTCGTGGTCGAACCGGACGGCGGCCCACTCTGCGGTTGCGGCGGCCACGGCTGCCTGGAAGCGGTGGCCCGCGGCCCCGCCCTCACCACGTGGGCCCTGTCCCAGGGCTGGACCCCCGGCACCCCCCGGGAGGGCGACGAGGAGCCGTACCGGGAGGACCGGGTGGTCACCGGACGGGCGCTGGCGGCGGACGCGGCGGCCGGGGACCCGGTGGCCCTGCGGGCGATGCGGCGGGCCGGACGGGCGCTCGGGATCGCGATCGCCTCCGCCACCCATCTGTGCGACCTGGACCTGGTGACGATCGGCGGCGGGTTGTCCCAGGCGGGCGAGCCGCTGTTCGGCCCCTTGGAGGAGTCGTTGCGGGAGCACGCCCGCATGGGCTTCGCCCGCCGCCTCAAGGTCATGCCCGCCGCACTCGGCCAGGAGGCCGGCCTGATCGGCGCCGCCGCCCTCCTCCTGGCCGGCGACGCCTACTGGACCTCCACCCGCGACTGACCGCCCGCCGGACCTCCACCCGCGATTGACCGCTGGGGGTCAGTCGCTTCCTGTGCGCAGGCCGGGGCCGTCGTCGCCGGTCTCCTGGTCGACGGTGCCGCCGTCGGGCGGCCCGGGCATCGCAGTGGGCTCGCAGGCGGCCACCGCCCCCTCGACGACCTGCAACGACGTCGAGAACGGCGGCGCCTCGGCCCCGCTCCTGTCCAGCGTGACCGCCAGCACGAGCGTCTGCCCCGCCGGGACCTGCCCCTTCGCGATCCGGAAGGAGATCCCGTCCCCGCTCCTGCCGATGCTCGCCTCGAACCGCCCGCCGCCGTCGCCGCCGTGCCGCCCGCGCGGCTCCTTGCAGGTCTGGCCGTACGGCAGGTAGTCCACCACCGCCTTGACCCCGGCCCGGCCCAGCTCGTCCGCCAGCCCGGCGGGGTCCCGGAAGGCGTTGATCTCCACCTCGACCCCGCCGTCGGCCGTCCGGTCCACCGCGTACGCCGGCCCGCCCAGCACCCCGGTGACCGCCACCGCGGCGACCACCGCGACCCCCGCCGCGGCGGCCAGCCCAACGACCCGCCCCCGCCTCCGGGGCCGGTGGGCGGCCGGCGCCACGACCGGGCCGGTCCCGGCCGCCATCTCCTCCTTGAGCGCGCCCAGCAACCGCTCCTCGAACCTGCTCATGCCTGTCCCTCCACGTACACGGCCGACGGCGAAACGACGTCCTCAAGGGCACGCCTGGCCCGGTGCAGCCGGACGCGTGCGGTGACCTGCCTGATGCCCAGGGCGGCGGCGGCCTCGGAGACGGTGAGCTGGTCGATCGCCACGAGCTCCAGGACTGCGCGCTCGCCCTCGGGCAGGCCCGCCATGGCCTCCAGAGCGCCGCGCGTCCGGCGCTCGGCGTCGATCCGCTCCTCCATCCGGACGAGGTCGTCGTCGTCCATCAGCCGCCGCCCGGCGATCCGGCTCGTCGCCTGTGCCTCCCGCGCCGACCTGCGGAACTGGGCCGACACGACGTTGCGGGCCACGCCGTACAGCCAGCCCGTCTCGCTGCCCCGGCCCGGTACGTAGGTGTGGGCCGAGCCCAGAGCCGCCAGGAAGACGTCGGCGGTCAGGTCGGCGGCGAGATGGGGATCACTCACCCGCCGGACCACGAACCGCATGACGGCGTCGACATGGCGGCGATAGAAGGCCTCGAAGGCCATCGGGTCCTCGTTGAGGCGCACTGGCCTCGCTCCCTTCGTCGTTCGCCCTTACACCTCTACTTGGACGGGACGAAGGGATGCGTTTCAGTGCAGGTCAGGCGAGTGTCGGGCGGCGTGGCTGGAAGAGCCAGGCGTCGAAGAGCGGGTCGAGCTCCTTGCCCGACACCTTCTCGGCCAGGTCGACGAACTGCCGCGTCGTGACGTTGCCGTAGCGGTGTTGCGCGGTCCAGGTCTTGAGCAGCTTGAAGAACGCCGGGTCGCCGACGGCCTTGCGCAGGGCGTGGAGGGTCATGCCGCCGCGGGTGTAGACCGACTCGTTGAACAGGTCGCCGGGCTTGGCCCGGCCCGGCGGGTACGCCCACACCGGGTCCTGGGCGCCGCGGTTGTAGAAGTCCTTGAAGATGGCGTCGGCGCTCTTCTTGCCCTTGTGCTCGGACCACAACCACTCCGCGTACGTGGCGAACCCCTCGTTGAGCCACAGATCCTTCCACCGCTTGATGGTCAGGCTGTCGCCGAACCACTGGTGGGCCAGCTCGTGGGCGATGATGCCCTCGTCGGGGTCGAAGCCGCCGTAGAGGGGCTTGGTCTGGTTCTCCAGGGCGTAGCCGGCCGAGTAGTCGTCGACCACGCCGCCGGTCGAGGAGAACGGGTAGGGGCCGAAGACCGTGCTCCAGTAGTCGGTGATCTCGCCCGAGAGGTCGTAGACCTTGTCGAGGCTGGTCTTGAACCGCGGGTCGACCGCCGCGTACGTCGGGATGCCGCCTCGCGAGCGGCCCTCGCGGACCTGGAACTTGCCGATCGTGGCCGTGGCGAGGTAGGTGGCCATCGGGTGCCGCTCGCTCCACCGGTAGGTGGTGCGGCCGCCGGAGGTGGCCGGCGGCGCGGTCTGCTCGCCGTTGGCCACGACGGTCAGGCCGGCCGGCACGGTGACCGTGAAGTCGAACGTGGCCTTGTCGGCCGGGTGGTCGTTGCTGGGGAACCAGGTCTTGGAGCCGTTGGGCTCGGAGGCCACGAACGCGCCGTCGGCGGTCGGGATGAACCCGTAGGTGCCGAGGTTGGCGGTGTCCTTGGCGGGCGCCGGAGTGCCCGAGTAGGAGATCTCCGTGGTGAACGGCGAGTCGGCGACGAGCGGCGCGGCCGGGGTCACGGTCAGCTCACCGCCCTTGCGGGAGAAACGCGCGGGGTCGCCGTCGACGGTGACCTTGGCGACGTCGAGGCCGGTGAGGTCGAGGTTGAAGCTCGACAGGTCCTGGGTGGCCTTGGCGTGGATCTTCGTCACCCCGGTGAGCCGCTTGCTCGCCGGGGTGTAGTCGACGGTCAGCGAGTAGTTGGCGACGTCGTAGCCGCCGTTGCCGTCGCGCGGGAAGTCGGTGTCGCCGATGCCGGGCGCGCCCGCGTGGCGGCCGGCGGCCGCGCGGGGCGGCGGTTCGTCGGTGGGCGCGCACGCGAGCACGCTGACCAGCGCCGCCAGCACGGCCATACTGCGCCTGTTGATTCGCATGCGTGAACGAGCCCCCTTCAACATGTGACCGAAATCTTACTCTGGGTCACACGTGCTCGACGAATCGTCACGCTGAAGGGGGCCGAGCCGGAGGCGCCGGCGGCTGTCCGCCACCGGCGCCCCATTGGTCCAAAAAGTGGTGGTGGTCCCATAAAGTGCAGATCACCCCCACCGGGTCGGGACAAACTAAAGGTTGCCCCTACGTTCCTGCTCGCGCTCGATCGCCTCGAACAGGGCCTTGAAGTTGCCCTTGCCGAAGCCGAGCGAGCCGTGCCGCTCGATCAGCTCGAAGAAGACCGTGGGACGGTCCTGTACGGGCTGGGTGAAGATCTGCAGCAGGTAGCCGTCCTCGTCCCGGTCGACGAGGATCTTGCGCTTCTTCAGCTCCTCGATCGGCGCCCTGACCTGCCCGATGCGCTCCCGCAGCTCGGGGTCGTCGTAGTAGCTGTCGGGCGTGTCGAGGAACTGCACGCCCGCGGCGCGCATGTGGTCGACCGTGGTGAGGATGTCGTTGGTGGCCAGCGCGATGTGCTGCACGCCGGGGCCGCCGTAGAACTCCAGGTACTCGTCGATCTGCGACTTCTTGCGGCTGATCGCGGGCTCGTTCAGCGGGAACTTGACCTTGCGCGTGCCGTCGGCCACGACCTTGGACATCAGCGCCGAGTACTCGGTGGCGATGTCGTCGCCGACGAACTCGGCCATGTTCGTGAAGCCCATCACCTTGCGGTAGAACTCCACCCACTCGTCCATCTTGCCCAGCTCGACGTTGCCGACGCAGTGGTCGACCGCCTGGAAGAGGCGTCCCGTCTTGGTCGTGGGCGGCGCGACGAGCGGCTCGGCCGGCACGTACCCGGGCAGGTACGCGCCCCCGTAGTTGGACCTGTCGACGAGCGTGTGCCGCGTCTCGCCGTACGTGGCGATGGCCGCGATCACCACCTTGCCGTGCTCGTCCTCCAGTGTGTACGGCTCCACCAGGCCCTTGGCCCCGTGGGCGACCGCATAGGCGTACCCCGCCTCCACGTCGGGCACCTGGATGGCCAGGTCGATCACGCCGTCACCGTGCTCGGCGACGTGCCGGGCCATGTCCGTGCCGGGCCGGACCGAGGCCCTGAACTCGAACGTGGCACTGCCCGAGGTCAGGACGTAGGCGACCTCGTCGCGGCTGCCGTTCTCCGGCCCGCGGTAGGCCGTCAGTCGCATGCCGAAAGCGGTCGAGTAGTAGTGGGCGGCCTGCCTGGCGTTGCCGACGGCGAACACCACGGCGTCCATGCCGTTAACCGGAAAGACATCACTCATGCCCCTAACTCTCGATATAGCTGGACGAGTTGTGCAAGAGTTACATGAATGAGTGCACAATCTGCCTACCCTCACAGGGTCGGAGTCGGAGAATCTGTACAGCATGACGATCGATGAACTGGACGCCCGGCTGATCTCACTCCTGACCGCCGAGCCCCGGCTGGGCGTGCTCGAATGCTCCCGCCGCCTGGGCGTCGCCCGCGGGACCGTCCAGGCCAGGCTCGACCGGCTGGTCGCCAGGGGTGTGATCACGGGGTTCGGGCCCGACGTGTCGCCCGTGGCGCTCGGCTACGACGTGACGGCGTTCGTCACCATGGAGATCAGGCAGGTCTCCGGGCACGACCCCGTCGCCCACCGGCTGGCCCACATCCCCGAGGTGCTGGAGGTGCACACCATCACCGGCGGCGCGGACCTGCTCTGCCGGGTGGTCGCGCGGACCAATGCCGATCTGCAAAGGGTCATCGACCAGATCGTGGAGGTTCAGGGGGTGCTCAGGACTTCTTCGATCATCGCGCTCGACACGCCCGTTCCTTACCGAGTGCTGCCATTGGTCGCCGATGTTCCGCGCCGCGGCGGTCGCTAGACGTACCATCGCTAAGGGACGAGGCACCGTTATCGATCGTTTACCCTTGACATTCGCCCAGCTCGCGGGGGTTGGGCGAGGGTGTCTGAAGAGGGGGTTCTCGGATGCGGGGCGGTGGTGGAAAGGGCATGCGAAAACGGCGCGTACTCCGAATTCTGTTGATCTCTTTCGGCGCCGGAATCGTCGTGCTCGCCGGGCTTTTCGCCATTGCTTGGGCGATGACTCCTATTCCCGACAGCACCCAGAAATCGGCCACCGCCGAGGGTTCGGTGATCTATTACCGCGACGGCAAGACCGTGCTCGCCAGGCAGGGCGTCGACCGCAGGAACGTCGAGCTGGCCAAGGTGCCCAAGCACGTGCGCGACGCGGTCATCGCCGCCGAGAACCGCTCGTTCTACAACGACGGCGGCGTCTCGCTCAAGGGCACCGCGCGGGCCGTCTGGTCCACCCTCACCGGGCAGCAGCTCCAGGGCGGCTCGACGATCACCCAGCAGCTCGTGCGCAACTACTACAGCGGCCTCAGCCAGGAACGTTCGGTCACCCGCAAGTTCAAAGAGATCCTCATCGCCATGAAGGTCGACCAGTCCAAGTCGAAGGACTGGGTCCTGGAGCAGTACCTCAACACGATCTACTTCGGCCGCGGCGCCAACGGCGTCCAGTCGGCCGCCCGCGCCTACTTCGGCAAGGACGTGGACAAACTCACCGTCGCCGAGGGCGCCTACCTGGCGGCGGTCATCCAGCAGCCCAGCCGCTTCGCCGACCCCGAGGGCGCCGACCTGGCCGCGGCCCGCTACCGCTGGCAGGGCGTGATCAACGCCATGGGCCAGACGGGCGCGCTGTCGCGCGAGCAGGCGGCCGCCGAGCGTTTCCCGGTGCTCAAGGCGCCCAAGAAGCCGTTCGTGCTCAAGGGCCAGGGCCAGTACATGCTCGACCAGGTCACCGCCGAGCTCAACCGGCGCGGCTACTCCGACGAGGCCATCAACGGCGGCGGCCTGAAGATCGTCACGACGTTCGACAAGAAGCTCATGGCGGCGGCCGAGCAGGCCGTCAAGGACGTCGTCCCGGCCTCGACGCCGAAGAAGGTGCGCACCGGGCTGGCCGCCGTCGACCCGGCCAACGGCGAGGTCGTCGCCTTCTACGGCGGCCGCCACGACCAGGTCGGCGACTACGACAACGCGTTCTCGGCCAAGCGGATGGCGGGGTCGACGTTCAAGCCGTACACGCTGGCCGCCGCGCTCGACAACGGCTTCGACCTGTCCACCAGGGTCGACGGCAACTCGCCGCTGCGCGTGGCCTCCGCCGACAAGCCCATCCCCAACGACAGCGGCCGTTCCTACGGTCAGATCAACCTGGTCAGCGCCACCCAGAACTCCGTCAACACCGCCTTCGTCGACCTCGGCCAGAAGGTCGGCCTGGACAAGGTCGCGGCCGTCGCCGAGGCCGCGGGCATCCCCAAGGAGCAGGTGCAGGGGCAGCAGGCGTACGCGACCTTCCCGCTCGGTGTGTCCTCGGTCAGCGCCGTCCAGAACGCCTCGGGGTTCTCCACCTTCGCCAACAAGGGCGTGCACATGGAGGCCCATGTGGTGAGGTCGGTGACCGACGGCAAGGGCGAGAAGAAGACCGTCAAGCCCGTCGCCACGAAGGTCGTGGGGGAGCAGGCCGCCGCCGACACCGCGTACGCGATGCAGCAGGTCGTCAAGTACGGCACCGGCACCGCCGCCCGCCTCTACGACCGCCCGGTCGCCGGCAAGACCGGCACCACCGACGACTCCAAGAACGTCTGGTTCAACGGTTTCGTCCCGCAGCTCGCCGTCGCCGTGAACATGTTCCGCAGCGACGACAAGACCGTCACCATCCCCGGTTACGGCACGCAGTTCGGCGGCCAGCTCCCCGCGCAGGTCTGGCGGGCGTTCATGACCGAGGCGATGGCGGGCGAGCCCGTCGAGGAGTTCCCCGAGCCGTCCCAGTACGGCTACGAGTCCTCCTACTCGCCTCCCGACCGCAACCGTGACGTGCCGAACGACCGCCCGTACACGCCGCCGGCCGACCAGGGTGAGTGGGGCACCCCCGACCCGGGCCGCAGCGAGGCGCCCTTCGGCGACCAGCCCGCGACCGACGCCCCCACCGACGACGGCTTCGGCGGCGACAACCGCGGCAACCGGCAGGACGAACGCCCCCAGGACGCCCCCACGACGGCCCCCGACCAGCCCTCAGGGCTCCCTGACGAGAGCCGCGACACCCAGGGCCGCCCCTCCGGCACAGGCTGAACCGCGCCCGGAGAGTGACCGGGGGCCTCTCGTCAGGCCCCGGCCGCCAGTTCGGCGCGGAGCGCGTCGACCGTGGTGACCGGCAGGCGGCAGGTGAAGCCCCTGCACACGTAGGCGGCCGGCGCGTCCCCGATCGGCCCGCGGCCTTCGAGCAGCGCCGGGAAGGTCTGACCGGCCTCGCCGGGCGCGACCACCAGCCCCGGCACGTCGGCCAGCAGCGCCTCCCGGTGGAGGGCGGCCGTACGCGGGTCGGCCGGGCTGCCGACGACCGCCACCTCCACGGGCCCGTCGAGCGCCGCGCGGGCCACGGCCAGCCCCCATCCGGCGAACCTGGCATGCCCCTCGGCCAGCACCGACACCGTGCCCAGCGCGGCCGAGGCGGCCTCGCGGTACCGGGCCGCGCCGGTCAGCGCGCCGTAGGAGAGCAGGGCCCCGGCGGCCGCGTACTGGCCGGAGGGCGTGGCGTTGTCGGTGGGGTCCTGCGGACGCTGGAACAGCCGTTCGGCGTCGTCAGCGGTGTCGTAGAAGCCGCCGGAGCCGTCGGAGAAGCGGTCGAGCACGGCGTCGAGCAGCGTGCCGGCCAGCCGGAGCCACCTCGTCGTGCCGGTCACGCCGTAGAGGGAGACCAGCCCCTCGGCCAGGTTGGCGTAGTCGTCGAGCACGCCCGCGTTGGCGCCCGCGCGCCCGTCGCGCGAGGTGCGCAGCAGCCGGCCGTCGGCCATGTGGGTGGTCGCCAGCAGCTCGGCCGCGCCGACGGCGGCCTCGACCAGGTCGGGCCGCTCGAACAGCACGCCGGCCTCCGCGAGCGCCGCGATGGCCAGGCCGTTCCAGGAGGCCACGACCTTGTCGTCGCGGCCGGGCCGCACCCGCAGCTCCCTGGCCGCCAGCAGCCTGCCGCGCACGCCGGCGTAGCGTACGGGGTCCTCGGGGTCGCGCGGGAGCTGCAACACCGACGTGCCGTGCTCGAACGTGCCGGTGACCTCGAAGAGCCCGGCGGCCCAGCGCCCGTCGTCGTCGCCGAGCACCTCGCGCAGCTCCTCGGGCGTCCAGACGTAGAACTTGCCCTCCACGCCCTCGCTGTCGGCGTCGAGGGCCGAGGCGAAGCCGCCCTCGGGGGTACGCAGCTCGCGCAACATCCAGCCGGCCGTCTCCAGCGCCACCCGCCGGGCCAGGTCGCCCCCGCCGGCCTTCCACCAGTGGCTGTAGACCCGCAGCAGCAGGGCGTTGTCGTAGAGCATCTTCTCGAAGTGCGGGACCACCCAGCCGGAGTCGACGCTGTAACGGGCGAAACCGCCGCCGAGCTGGTCGTAGATGCCGCCGCGGGCCATGGACTCCAGGGTCTTGCCGCTCATCTCGCGCTCGCCCGAGCGCAGCAGGAACTCCAGCACCATCGACGGCGGGAACTTCGGCGCGCCGCCGAACCCGCCCGCGACCTCGTCGAACGACTCCCGCAGGTTGGCGACGGCCCGCTCCAGCGTCTCGGCCCCGGGCGTGGCGCCGCGCGGGAACGTGGTGCCCTGGTTGAGCGCCTCGACCACCGTGGCCCCCTGCCGCAACACGGACTCCCGGTCGCCGGTCCACACCCGGTGGATCTCGGCCAGCAGGCGCCGGAAGTGGGGACGCGGGAAGTAGGTGCCGCAGTAGAACGGATGGCCCTCGGGCGTGGCGAACACCGTCATCGGCCAGCCGCCCTGCTGGGTCATGGCCTGGGTGGCGGTCATGTAGACGGCGTCGACGTCGGGGCGTTCCTCGCGGTCGACCTTGACGTTGACGAAGTGCTCGTTCATCACGGCGGCCGTCTCGGCGTCCTCGAAGCTCTCGTGCGCCATCACGTGGCACCAGTGGCACGCCGAATAGCCCACGCTGATCAGCAGCGGCACGTCCCTGCGCCGGGCCTCGGCGAACGCCTCCTCGCCCCATGGATGCCAGTCCACGGGATTGGCCGCGTGCTGCAGCAGGTAAGGGCTCGTGGCGTCGTTCAACCGGTTCATCAGGACCTCCCCAGGCTCACCCTAGCCGCGCTCCCGTACGCCGGCGGGCCGCCCCCATGGCTGACTCCGGCGGGGGGTACGGCGTAGGTTACGGGCGTGGACATCGACTACGTCTGCGCCCACGCGGGCCGCCCGGCGACCGCCGTCACGCGCAGGGACGTGGCACGCGCGCTGCTCGCCGTGCCCTCGGGCGTGGCGCTGGTGGCGCTGCCCGACCTGCGCCGGGCCATGATGTCGGCGGGCAACCCGCTCTCCCCGCCGTTCTGGGACTCCGCCAAGGCCACGCTGGGCTCCATCGAGGCGGGCCTGGCCACCGTCGGCGACGTGCAACGCTGGGTCGAGTCCACCGGCACCGAGCCGATCCTCATGACGCCCAGCTACTTCGTCTGGCCCGAGGAGGACGAGCGCGGTCCCGTCGCGGCCGAGATGTTCGACCACATGGTGGCCTTCCTGGAGGAGCGCGTCAGGGCGGGCGAGATCGACCCCGACGCGCTGGCGCGGGGCGACCACGCCGCCCGCCGGGCGTACGAGGAGCTTCAGGAGCACTGGCTGGCCACGCCGCTGCCCGACGGCCGGGTGCCCGGCTTCGCGGTCAGCGACGAGCAGGACGAGGAGTTGTTCGCCGCGCTCGACGAGGAGGAGGCGTTCGCGCTGTCGGAGTTGCGGCGCATCGTCGGCGAGCTGCCCAAGGCGCCCGATCTGCCCGTGGTCGAGCTGGAACTGGCCGCCGCGCGCCTGCGCGGGCTGCTGGACCTGCCCGGTTACCCCGCGAACGTGTTGCGGGCCTGCGCCGGGTTCGACGAGCGGCCGGTGCCCGACGACGACATGGAGTTGTGGTTGACGGTGGCGGCGGGCGTGGCAGGGCCGGTCTCCGACCTGTCGGAGGAGGGTGACGCGCCGGAGGAGTTCGCCGACCTGGAGAGGGAGCTGAGCCACGAGGACACCGCCCTGGCCAACCTCTGTGCCATCCAGCACGCCGACTGGCTGGCCGCGGTGGCGGCGCTGGCCCGGCTGGGGCCCGGGGTGCTGGCCTCGCCCGAACGTGTCGCCAGGCTCATCGCCGAGTCGGACGACATCGACACCGACGAGCAGGACGACGACCTCGACGCCACCGAGGGCCTGTTCGCCTCGGTGGTGAGCCTGTGGTCCTACCTGGGCATCGTGGACGCCGGAGAGGTGCTCACCGCGCTGGGCTGGTGGGGCCTGCCCAAGGCGCTGGAGCGGGCCTGGTCACCCCGCGGCTGAGGAGTCGGTGAACTCCCTGAACTCGGGGTGACGCTCGATGTAGCGGGCCACGTAGGGGCACAGCGGCACGATGCGCAGCCCGGTGTCGATGCTCGCGCGCAACGCGAACTCGACCAGCCTGCCGGCCAGCCCCTGCCCCTCGTAGGCGGGCAGCACCTCGGTGTGGGTGAAGACGATCTTGGTGGGCAGCAGGCGGTAGTCGGCGAACCCGGCGACCTTGCCGTCGACGAGCACCTCGAAGCGGCATTCCGTCGAGTTGTCGACCACTTCGATCGGCATCTATCTGGCCTTCTTGTCCACGTCGCCCTCGTGCGGAACCTGGATCTTCGAGATCTGCTTGTTCATCGATTTGATCAGGATGTACAAGGCCAGCCCGATGAGGGCGACGACGGTGAAGCCGAGCAGACCCGGACTGATGTCACCGGCTACGAGAACTGTCACACCTTCAGTCTGCCACCCGGATGGGATGGTCCGGTCAGTGGCAGGCGGGTGAGACGTCCTCGGCGTGGATGCCGGCGAACAGGTCGTCCTCGGGCGCCTCGGTGTCGACCAGCGAGCGAGCCAGGTGGTAGTCCTCCGTCGGCCAGATCTCCTGCTGCAGCTCGCGCGGGCAGACGAACCAGAAGCCGTCGGGGTCGACCTGGGTGGCGTGCGCGAGCAGCGCCTCGTCGCGGATCTGGAAGTACTCGCCGCACGGCACCCGCGTCGTCACCGGCCACTTGGCGGGCCGGTCCTCCCACCGCGCGATCCAGTCGGAGTACGGGGAGCCGAGCCCGCGCTCGGTCATGGCCTCGTGCAGCGCCTCGAAGCGCTCCTTGGTGAAGCCCATCTGGTAGTAGAGCTTCAGCGGCTGCCAGGGGTCGCCGGCGCCCGGGTAGCGGTCGGGGTCGCCAGCCGCCTCGAACGCCTCGACCGAGACCCTGTTGGTCATGATGTGGTCGGGGTGCGGGTAGCCGCCGTCGTCGTCGTACGTGATGATCACGTGCGGACGGAACTCGCGCACGGCGGCCACCAGCGGGGCCGAGGCGTCCTCAAGCTTCTGCAGGGCGAAGCAGCCCTCGGGCAGCTCCTCCTCCTCGCTCTCCGGCAGGCCGGAGTCGACAAAGCCCATGAAACGCTGCTGGACCCCGAGGATCTCGCGGGCCCGCTCCATCTCGGCCTTGCGCACCTCGCCGATGTTCGCCACGACCTCGGGCCGGTCCATCTTCGGGTTGAGCACCGAACCGCGCTCACCGCCCGTGAGGGTACAGACCAGAACTTCCACGCCTTCGCGTACGTAACGCGCCATCGTGGCGGCGCCCTTGCTCGACTCGTCGTCGGGGTGGGCATGGACTGCCATCAACCTCAGGGGTGCACTCACGGGCGCGTTCTCCTCACAGGGTCTCCTCGGTGGAGGACCGGTCACTCGTCCAGAGAGGTTAGTTTCTGCTGGGCGGTCGCGAGGGCACGCCCCCCGCGGGCGACAATTGTCTCGGATAACGCTCAGGGAGTGCAGGGAGATTCCGCCATGGTCACCGAAGATGTCGGGAACGGACCCGTTCTCGGCACACCCGACGACTTCCCCGACCGTCCGAAGAGAGGCGGCCGGCTGGTCGTGCATGTCGTGATCGGCGTGCTGGTGGCCATCGTCGCAGGTGGATGGGGCTACGTGATGTGGTCGATGACCTCGGGCGGCTCGGAGGCCCCGTCGCAGGTCGTCGCGTTCAACGTCGACGCGCCCGGACGCGCGGAGATCACGTTCGAGGTGTACAAGCCCGACGATAGAGTGGCCGTCTGCCGGATCAGGGCACTGGACGTCTACCACGCGGAAGTCGGTAGCAAGGAAGTAAGAATCCCGGCTGGTGAGGGTAGTAAGCAGCTCAAGGAGAGCCTGGACACCAGTGGTCAGGCCACTTCCGTCCACATCCAGTACTGCAATCTCGTATAGTGAGACATTTGGGGAAGCGTCCGGTCGGCTGAGTTGTTAGCCTTTCGCAATTCAACCATCCGCATCCTCAACTGATCTCAGGGCCCCCTAGGCAAGCAAGGAGAACCCGTGGCCGACTCTCGCGATGAGAACGTCACATGGCTGACGCAGGAGGCGTACGACCGCCTGAAGGCGGAGTACGAATATCTCTCTGGCCCCGGGCGCGTCGACATCGCCAAGAAGATCGAAGCCGCCCGTGAAGAGGGCGACCTGAAGGAGAACGGCGGCTACCACGCAGCCAAGGACGAGCAGGGCAAGATGGAGGCCCGGATCTTCCACCTCCGCCAGATCATCGACAACGCCAAGGTTGGCGAGGCCCCCAAGGCCGAGGGCGTGGTCGGCCCCGGCATGACCGTGACGATCCGGTTCGTCGGCGACGACGACGAGGTCACCTTCCTGCTCGCCTCCCGCGAGGAGAGCGGAGCTCCGATCGACGTCTACTCGCCCAAGTCGCCGCTCGGCTCGGCGATCAACGGCAAGAAGATCGGTGAGAAGGCGACGTACTCGATGCCCAACGGCCGCCAGAACACCGTCGAGATCCTTGAGGCTGTGCCGTACATCGGCAACTGACCCCCGCAGATCCTGACCGCCGGGCCCACGTCGGCCCGGCGGCGTTTTCGCGTTCGCCCGGAATCGCGCAGGATCTCGGCTTCCTGGTGAAGACGCGGAAGCGGCGAGACTTATCCAGGCTCATCCCGTTCATCGTGGTGACGCTCGTGGCCGTGCTGACCACCGACGTGCTGGTGCTGGTCCAGACGGGGGAGCAGGCGCCGCCGGCCGACGTGGTGCGGGCGCGGCCGGTGCCGGAGCAGACGCTCCTGGCGCAGGCCCGTACCGCTCAGCCGGTGTCGCCGCTCGGCAAGCTGCACAAACCCAACCTCTTCGTGCTCACGCGCAAGCCGTTCACGGAGGAGTTGCTGCGGAAGGTCGCCAAGCTGCGCGGTGTACGGGCGCTTGAGCTGGCCGACGCGGCCTCGATCTCGCTCGACGGCAAACGGGTGCAGACGCTCGCGGTCAACCCGTCCACCTTCCGGTCCTACACCCCCAAGGTGACCGCCTCCTCCGACGCCCTGTGGCAGAACGTGGCCTCCGGTGACGTGGCGGTCTCGTTCGTGCTGGGCAACGACGGCGGGCTCGCGCTGCACAGCCGTGTGAGCGGCCCGGCCGGGCCGCTGCGCATCGGCGCGTACGCGACCACCGGGTTCGGCGCGGTCGACGCGGTCGTGTCCAAGGAGACCGGGCGCAGGCTGCGCCTCCCGCGCGACAACGCGCTCATCGTCAGCGCCCCGAGCACCAACTCCGACGCGCTGCGCAGGGCCATCCTCGCCGCGATGCCCAAGGGCACGCAGGTGGCCACCGTCAACCCCGTCCAGCCGCGCGCCCAGACCGCCAACCCCCAGAAGTGGCCATCCGGGTCGTTCATGACCGTGGAGCAGCTCACGGCGGCGCTGAAGGCCGCGGTGTCCAAGCTGGGCCGCCCGTACGTGTGGGGGGCCGAGGGGCCCGACACGTTCGACTGCTCGGGGCTGGTGCAGTGGGCGTACGCGCAGGCGGGCGTACGGATGCCGCGGGTGACGCACCAGCAGTGGGTGGCCGGGCCGCAGGTGCCGCTGGCCCAGGCGCAGCCCGGTGATCTGATCTTCTGGCGCAACGACCCGACGAATCCGGCCTACATCTCGCATGTGGCGATCTACTGGGGCGACGGCAAGGTGTTGCAGGCACCCCGTACCGGTGACGTCGTCAAGATCTCCCCGCTGAACACCCGGAACCTGGCCGGCGTCGTCCGGGTCAGCCCGGTCGTGGCCGCCCGCGTCCGCTGAGGCAACCCCTGAGCAGAATCCGCGGTTCGGCTCGTGCATTTCGCGCGCAACTGTGTAATCGTGATTACATGTCAACAGATGAAGTGACCGCGCAGGTCCGCGGCTGGTTCACCGGCCGGCTCCCCGAGGGCTGGTTCGTCGAGACCCCCGAGATCGTCCGGGACCGCGAGGAGATCGCGGTGCTCGGCACGCTGCCCGACCCGCCCGCCGACACCCCCGAGGCCGAGCGCGCCGCCCTGATCGAGGGGCTGGCCCGCAGGTTCAGGGAGGAGACGCGGGAGCGGCGCATCGAGATCGCGCGCGAGGCCGAGCGCCGCTTCCGCCAGAAGGTCTCCTGGGGCGTGCGGTGCGGGGGTGAGACTGTGATGTTCACCACACTGTCCGTGCCCGTGATGACGCGACTGCGCCAGTCGGAGCGTCAGGTGCTCGACACGCTCGTGGCCGCGGGGGTGGCGAGGAGTCGCAGCGACGCGCTCGCCTGGTGCGTACGCCTGGTCGGCAAGAACACCGACACCTGGCTGGCCGAGCTGCGCGACGCGCTCCAGCATGTGGACAGGGTGCGCAGCGCGGGCCCCGACGTCAATTCATGAGAAGACCGGGCGGAAACGGCTCCGGGAATTGGACTAAACCACTTCGGTAATTGGTTTAGACCACGGGAATTGGCCTGGACCACTGGCCGGAAATCCTTCTTTTAAATCCCGGAGACTTGGGTAGGCTCCCCGGATCGTCAGGGCCGCTGCCTGCGGCGACGGTCGCGCCAATAGGTCTATGCCAATTGGCTTTCATGCGCCTTCGTCGTCAATGATGTTTGGGCCCTGAGAGAGTGGAGGAGTCACAGTCGTGTCCGTTTCCGTGGAAGTGCCCGCGCCGACGAGCAATCGCGAATTGGTTGCGTGGGTGAACGAGATCGCAGCCCTGACCCAGCCCGACCGGATCGAGTGGTGCGACGGTTCGGAGGAGGAGTGGACGCGCCTGACCAACCTCCTCGTGGAGCAGGGCACGCTCACCCGGCTCGCCGCCCGCCCCAACAGCTTCTACGCCAAGTCCGATCCCAGCGACGTGGCCCGGGTGGAGGACCGTACCTACATCTGCTCCGAGCGCGAGGAGGACGCGGGGCCCACCAACAACTGGATCGCTCCAGCGCGGATGCGCGAGACGTTCGGCGAGCTGTTCCAGGGCTGCATGCGCGGGCGCACGATGTACGTCGTCCCGTTCTGCATGGGCCCGCTCGGCGGGGAGATCTCGCAGCTCGGCGTCGAGATCACCGACTCCGCGTACGTCGCCGTGTCCATGCGGATCATGACCCGAATGGGCGACCGGGCCCTGCGCCTGATCGAGCAGCGGGGCGACTTCGTCAAGGCGGTCCACTCCGTCGGCGCGCCGCTGGAGCCGGGCCGTCCGGACGTGGCCTGGCCGTGCAGCTCGACCAAGTACATCAGCCACTTCCCGGAGACCCGCGAGATCTGGTCCTACGGCTCCGGCTACGGCGGCAACGCCCTGCTCGGCAAGAAGTGCTACGCGCTGCGCATCGCCAGCGTCATGGCCCGCGACGAGGGCTGGCTGGCCGAGCACATGCTCATCCTCAAGCTCACGCCGCCCGCCGGCGAGACCCGCTACGTGGCGGCCGCCTTCCCGAGCGCGTGCGGCAAGACGAACCTCGCCATGCTCCAGCCCACGATCCCGGGCTGGAAGGTCGAGACGATCGGCGACGACATCGCCTGGATGCGCTTCGGCGACGACGGCCGCCTGTACGCCATCAACCCCGAGGCCGGCTTCTTCGGCGTCGCGCCCGGCACCGGCGAGGTGACCAACGCCAACGCGATCAGGACCCTCTGGGGCAACAGCATCTTCACCAACGTCGCCCTGACCGACGACGGGGACGTGTGGTGGGAGGGGCTCACCGAGGAGCCCCCGGCGCACCTGACCGACTGGAAGGGCCGCTCCTGGACGCCCGACAGCGACGAGCCCGCCGCCCACCCGAACGCCCGCTTCACCACTCCCGCCTCCCAGTGCCCGACCATCGCACCGGAATGGCAGGACCCCAAGGGCGTGCCCATCTCGGCGATTCTCTTCGGTGGCCGCCGCGCCACCGCCGTGCCTCTGGTCACGGAGTCGCTGAGCTGGGAGCACGGCGTCTTTCTCGGAGCCAACGTCGCCTCCGAGAAGACCGCCGCGGCCGAGGGCAAGGTGGGCGAGCTGCGCTACGACCCGTTCGCCATGTTGCCGTTCTGCGGTTACAACATGGGCGACTACTTCGGGCACTGGCTCAAGGTCGGCCGGGTCAAGGGCGCCAAGCTGCCGCGCATCTACTACGTCAACTGGTTCAGGAAGAACGACGAGGGCGCGTTCATCTGGCCCGGCTTCGGCGAGAACAGCCGCGTGCTCAAGTGGATCGTCGACCGCCTCAACGGCGAGGCCAAGGCGATCCCCACGGCGATCGGCCTGCTGCCGGCCGAGCTCGACACCAAGGGCCTCGACCTGTCCGCCGAGGACCTGCGCACGCTGCTGTCGGTCGACCGCGACGTGTGGCGCGAGGAGGCGGCGCTGATCCCGGCCCACTTCGAGAAGTTCGGCGACCACCTGCCGAAGGAGTTGTGGGACGAGTACGACGCCCTGCTCGACCGGCTCGGCTGAGCGGGCGCCCGCGGTGCGGCGGTGCTGGCCGCCGCACCGCGCACGGGCGTCCTGAGCGCCCGGAACCTTTATGCCCGTCTTATACGTCTTCCCGGTACGCGGCCCGTCGGGCCGTACGAGGGGAGGGCGTATGGATCTGTTCCTTCTCATCCTCGCGGTGGCGCTGGCCGTGACGGCAACCGTCACGGTTCTCGCGGTCCGGCGCGAGCACATCGCCATCCGGGGCGCGGCCACCGAACCCAGGCCGCACGATCTCGGCCCCTACGAGCTGGCCTTCCTGGCGGGCGGCGCGCGTCGCGCCGCCGAGACCGCCGTCGGGCTGCTGGCCGCGTCAGGGGCCGTACGCGTGTCCCGCGACGGACGGGTGCACCAGGTGGCCGGCGCGCAGAGCACCGGCGAGCCGGTCGAGGACGCCGTCCTGGCCGAGGTCGAGCGCTCCCCCGGAGACTGGGCCAGCACGATCAGGCATCGCGTGAGCCAGGGCGAGACCCTGGACGAGCTCAGGCACCGGCTGGGCAGGATCGGCGCGATCCACCCCACCGGCTCCTTCATCCAGGTCGACCGGCTGATCGTCCGGTTACGGGTGCTGGCGGTGCTGGCCCTCGCCGGGGCGGTCGTGGAGGCGCTGTCGGTGGCCGCCGAGGGCACGTCCCCGCTTCCCCTGGCCGCGCTCGGCGTCCTGGCCGGGACGGTCGTGGGCGCGCCGACCGCCATCGCCGGACACCGGCGCTCGTTCCCGACCGACCTGACCGCTGCCGGACAGGCCGCGCTCGACCGGGCCAAGCTGGACCACCCGCCGGGCACGTCCGGAGGCCCGGTGGCCGTCGCGCTGTACGGCCTCGGCGAGCTGAACGATGCCAACCTGACCCTGGCGATCAACGGTTCCCCCGACCTGACGCTGCTGCGCGGGCGGCGGCGCAGCGGACCGGGCGGCCACGTCCAGTCGGAGAGCGCGGGCGGGCACGGCGGTGGTTGCGGCGCGCCGGGATGCGGCGGCGGGAGCGGTTGCGGAGGCGGCGGCTGCGGGGGCGGCTGCGGCGGCGGGGGGAGCTGACATGCCGGACCTGGGTGTGGGCATCGGCTGGCGGCCGGAGCTCGACCTGACGATCGAGCGGATGGCGGGTGTCGGGTTCGTCGAGGTGGTCGCCGAGAACATCGACCCCGGCGACCTGCCCGAGTCGCTGCGCGTGCTGCGCGCCAGGGGCGTGCCGGTGATCCCGCACGGCGTCTCGCTCGGCGTCGGCGGCGCCGAGCCGCCGGACCCGGCCCGGCTGGCCCACCTCGCGGCCTGCGCGCGGGCTCTGGGCTCGCCGCTGGTCAGCGAGCACCTGGCGTTCGTCCGCGGGGGCGGCATGGAGGCGGGGCACCTGCTTCCCGTCCCGCGTACGCGGGAGTCGCTGGAGATCGTCGTGGAGAACGTGCGGCTGGCCCAGGAGGCGCTGCCCGTGCCGCTGGCCCTGGAGAACGTGGCCGCGATCTTCGGCTGGCCGGACGACGAGCTGACCGAGGCCCGCTTCCTGGCCGAGGTCGTGGAGCGTACGGGGGCCGGCCTGTTGGTGGACGTGGCCAATCTCCACACCAACCAGGTCAACCTGGGGCTGTCGGCCATGGAGGCGCTGGACACGCTCCCGCTGGAGCATCTGGCGTACGTGCACGTGGCCGGCGGGCACGAGCACCACGGGATCTGGCACGACACGCACGCCGCGGCCGTGCCGCCGCCCGTTCTCGGCCTGCTGGCCGAGTTGTGCGCCCGGACCACGCCGCCCGGGGTGCTGCTGGAGTGGGACGACGACTATCCGAGCGACGCCGTCCTGACCGAGGAGCTGGCGCGGGTCCGGGCCGCGATGTCCCCGTCCGGGCAGGCCGTGGGCGGGCGTGATGAGTGAGGACGCGCGGGCGCGGCTGGCACGGGCCCAGGGCCGGGTCGTCGCGAGCCTGGTGGCCGGGGCGCCCCCGCCCGAGGGCTTCGACGCGGGACGGCTCGGCGTGCAGGCGGCCGCCCTGGTGGCCAAGCGGCGCGGTGTGGTGGCCAGGCTGCGCCCGGACGCCGCCCGTGCCGCGGGGCCCGCCCTGGCCGCGGAGTTCGCCGCGTACGCGGCGGCCCGTACCGTTCCGCCGCCCGGTTACCGGGCCGACGCCGACGACTTCGCCGCCTGGCTGGGCGCCCGCGGTCTCATGCCGGCCGGGAAACCGCGTCGGTGGACCCGCCTGTTCCGCCGGGATCGCGGCTAAGCTGCTCGTAGCAAGCGCTTGGGAGGCGGTACGGCGTGCGGATCGTCAACATGGGCGAGTGGCCCCTCTCCGAGGAGGACGAGCAGCTCCACGAGCCGGGCGACGACCCGCTGTGGAACGAGTCGTACTACCTCGACTTCGTCACCGACGACGGCGAGCTGGGCGGATACGTCCGCATCGGGCTCTATCCCAACTGGAAGCGCACCTGGTTCTGGGCCCGGCTGGTCAGGCGGGACGGCGGCCTGGTGGAGATCACCGACCACGAGGCCCCGCCGACCGGCCTGACACTGTCGGGCGACGCCTACGAGGCCGACCTGACCACGAGCGACCCCCTCCGGACCGTACGGCTGCGCCTGGCCGCCCCCGGGCTGTCGCTCGACCTCGAATGGCACACCCGCGGCGGCGTGTACGGCTACCAGCTCACCCCCCGCTACGAGGTCCCCTGCGAGGTGACAGGGACCGTCGACGGCCGCCCCTTCCAAGGCCACGGCGAGCGCGACCACAGCTGGGGCGTCAGGGACTGGTGGACGATCTCCTGGACGTGGAGCAGCGGCCGCCTCTCCGACGGCACCCACCTGCACGGCACGCAGGTCAACCTGGGTATGCCGCTGCCGTGGCCGGCGTTCACGGTGCCGCCGGGCGGCGAGATCGAGCACGCCGGCGGGTTCACGGCCGGCACCCGGTTCGACGGCGACCGCCCTGCCGAGACGCTGCTGAGCTTCCCCGGGCGCGCGGTGACCGTGCGGCCGGTCGCGTTCGCCCCGGTCACGCTGGTGTCGCCCGAAGGGGCGGTGGCCACGTTCCCGAGGGCGATGTGCGCGCTGGAGTCCGACGACGGCGCCACCGGTTTCGGGTGGACGGAGTGGCACCAGCCGCCGGGCTGGCGCGAGCACGGTTGGCACCCCTTGCTCTGAAATATCCAGACATCCTAGGTTTGGTGGGTGATTGTCGACGCGCATCAGCACTTCTGGGACCTCGAAACCGGCGACTACCCCTGGCTCACCCCCGACGCGGGCGTGCTCTACCGGACCTACCGGCCCGAGGACCTGCGACCCGAGCTGGAACGGGCCGGAGTGGACCGTACGGTGCTGGTGCAGGCCGCCGACTCCTACGCCGAGACCGACGCCCTGCTGGCCCTGGCGGACGCCCACGACTTCGTCGGCGCGGTGGTCGGCTGGGTCCCGCTGCCACGCCCGGACGAGACCGCCGAGGCGATCGCCCGGTACGCCAGACATCCGAAGTTTCGCGGCGTCCGCCACCTGATCCACGACGAGCCCGACCCCGACTGGCTGGTCCGGGACGAGGTGCTGGAGTCGCTGGGCCTGCTCGCGTCCGCCGGGCTGACGTTCGACGTGGTCTCGCTCCTGCCCCGGCACCTCGACCACGTGGTCACGCTGGCCGAGCGGCACCCGTCCCTGAAGATCGTCATCGACCACCTCTCCAAGCCGCGCATCAAGGACCGTCAGTGGGAGCCGTGGGCCGCCCAATTGGCCCGCGCGGCCCGCTGCCCCAACGTGTACGCCAAGGTCTCCGGCCTGGTCACCGAGGCCGACCACCGCGACTGGACGGTGGAGGACCTGCGGCCGTACGTCGAGCACGCGGTCGAGCGGTTCGGCCCGGACCGCCTGATGGCCGGCAGCGACTGGCCGGTGGCCCTGCTCGCGGCCGACTACCGCACGGTCTGGGAGGTCACCGGCGCGCTGCTGGCCGGAACCGACAGGGACCGCGTCCTCGGCGGCACGGCCGAGGGTTTCTACGGGTTTAGCTGAGTTAGGGCCGGAAACGGGGAAGGGCGTGGGGGGACTACGCTGTGTCGATGGGTCATACCTGACCGTCACGCCTGTCGCGTGCACGGACACCGTCGGCACGCCGTACGAGATCACCCTTGAGCTTCATCGCGACGGCACGCCGTACGGGAGCGTGGGGGAGCGGTGCGGCTGGCTGCTCGCGCGCCTGGCGCGCGGCGTCGACGAGGCCCGGCAGGGAAGGGGGGCGGCCAGGCGGTGGGTCGATCCCGACGACCGTTTCCCCGACGAGGAGCCGGAGAGCGAGTTGTTCTCCTTCCGCTACCGCACCCGCTCGGGTCTGGTGGGCGGCGGCGAGCTGCGCTGCCAGTTGCGCACCATCCCCATCTGGCAGCCCGCGCCCGGCCAGTGGCGGCTGACCCGCAGGGCCTACGTGGAGGCGTGGGGGTCCGGCGGGGTGGGCATGCGGGCCGTCCTGACGTCGGCGGAGTTGTCCGAGTTCGTCCGCGAGCTGGTTCATGAGGCCGAGGGTTGTCTGGGCGGAAGAGATCTCGCCAGGAATCCCATTGGGGGAGCAGGCACGGGCGAAACGCGGTGATAATTGCCTGTTGGGTCATTCGACCAAAGGCACAGCACCGCTGGGGAGGCACTCCGTGGGCCTGCGCGACCTGGTCTACCGGCTGTACGAGCACCGGCTGGAGACCAAGCTGTCCAAGGACGGCGTTCCCCGGCATGTCGGGGTCATCATTGACGGCAACCGCCGCTGGGCGCGCGCCATGGGCATGCGCGACGTGGCCACCGGCCACCGCAAGGGCGCGGACAAGATATCCGAGCTGCTCGGCTGGTGCCGCGAGACGGGCGTCGAGGTCGTCACCGTATGGATGTTGTCCAACGACAACCTCAACCGGCCCAGGGAAGAGCTGGAGCCGCTGCTGGGCATCATCGAGGACGTGGTCCAGGAGCTCGTGGCCGAGGGCTGGCGGATCAGCCCGGTGGGCGCGCTCGACCTCCTCCCGGCCCGAACGGCCAATGTCCTAAAAAACGCAAAAGAAGCGTCATCACACCGTCCGGGCCTGATTGTGAACGTTGCAGTTGGGTATGGAGGAAGACGTGAGATTGCCGATGCGGTGCGCTCACTCCTCCAGGAGCATGCGAGTAAGGGCGCCAGCATCGAGGACCTCGTCGAGGTGCTCGATGTCGAACACATCGCGGAGCATCTCTACACTCGCGGCCAACCCGACCCGGACCTCCTCATCCGTACGTCGGGCGAGCAACGTCTGTCCGGATTCATGTTGTGGCAGAGCGCTCACTCAGAGTTCTACTTCCACGAGGCTTACTGGCCGGACTTCCGCAGGGTCGATTTCCTGCGGGCGCTGCGCGATTACGCTGCGAGACACCGACGTTACGGTTCTTGATGCGACATTCGGGTATCCAAGACGTAACGTTGGAAGTGTCCGGCCACAGGCCGGGCATCCCGGAGAGGGCCCGCCTTTGCATCGACATCTGCCAAGGGGGGCCGGAGTCCGGCTCCGCCGGCAGGTAGCGGTCGGGGACGCGGGTCCGGTCCGGTTCCCACCTCGTCTGCAGGGTGCCCGCACCTATGGGCACCCGGGGGAGAACGTGTGGCAGTGTCCTCGAGCAACCCTACTCACCAGTCGGCCAAGCGCACGTATGTGCTGGACACCTCAGTTCTGCTGGCCGACCCGGCGGCATTGACGCGCTTCGCCGAGCACGACGTCGTCCTTCCCATCGTGGTCATCACGGAGCTGGAAGGCAAACGACACCATCCCGAGCTCGGCTACTTCGCGAGGAAGGCCCTGCGCTACCTCGACGACCTGCGGGTTCAGCACGGCAGGCTCGACGAGCCGATGCCGACGGGGGATGGCACGATCAGGGTTGAGCTCAACCACAGCGATCCGTCCATCCTGCCCGTCGGGTTCCGCCTGGGCGACAACGACACGCGCATCCTGACGGTCGCGCGCTCGCTCGCGGCCGAGGGCTGTGACGTCGTCCTCGTCTCCAAAGACCTGCCCATGCGGGTCAAGGCGGCCTCGATCGGCCTGGCGGCCGAGGAGTACCGCGCCGAGCTGGTGGTCGAGTCCGGCTGGACCGGGATGGCCGAGCTGCAGGTGACGGCCGAGGACGTCGAGACGCTCTTCGACAAGGGCACTGCGGACCTGGAGGAGGGAAGGGAACTCCCGGCGCACACCGGCCTGCGGTTGTTGTCGGCGAAGGGGTCCGCGCTCGGCAGGGTCGCGCCGGACAAGTCCGTACGGCTGGTCCGCGGCGACCGCGAGGTCTTCGGCCTGCACGGCCGCTCGGCCGAGCAGCGCATCGCGCTGGACCTGCTCATGGACCCCGAGATCGGCATCGTGTCGCTGGGCGGCCGGGCCGGCACCGGCAAGTCCGCGCTGGCGCTCTGCGCGGGCCTGGAGGCCGTCCTGGAGCGCCGCCAGCACCGCAAGGTCGTCGTCTTCCGCCCCCTGTACGCCGTCGGCGGCCAGGAGCTCGGCTACCTGCCGGGCACCGAGGGCGAGAAGATGGGCCCGTGGGCGCAGGCGGTCTACGACACGCTCGGCGCGATCACCTCGCCCGAGGTGATCGAGGAGGTGCTCGACCGGGGCATGCTGGAGGTGCTCCCGCTGACGCACATCCGCGGCCGGTCGCTGCACGACGCGTTCGTGATCGTGGACGAGGCCCAGTCGCTGGAGCGCGGGGTGCTGCTCACGGTGCTGAGCCGGATCGGGGCCAACTCCCGGGTGGTGCTCACGCACGACGTCGCCCAGCGTGACAACCTGCGGGTCGGCCGGCACGACGGCGTGGTGGCCGTGGTGGAGAAGCTGAAGGGCCACCCGCTCTTCGCGCACGTCACGCTCACCAGGTCCGAGCGTTCCCCGATCGCCGCCCTGGTGACGGAGATGCTGGAGGACATCACGATGTGAGCCGCGGCGGGCCTACTTGAGCTCGGGGCAGGTGTACGGCCGTCCCTCCGCCTTGGAGGGGCGGCCGTCGTTCTCCCGGACGATCTTGACCTGCTCGAACGCGGAGTCCTGCTGCGCGGTGCAGACGATCTGGGCCTTGCCGAGCCTGCTCAGCGGCCGGTCGCCCTTGAAGTAGACGGTCAGCGTGGACGTGCGCGGGAGTTGCTTCTCGTCGCGCTGCACGGGGTCGAGCGAGTCCTTCATGCCGACGTACTCCAGGCCGCGCAGCTCGGTGGTGCGGTCGCCGAGCGGCTCGTCGGAGGCGGCGAACAGGGCGCCGAGCAGGCTGCCCACGGTGTCGGTCTCGACGTCGGCGGGTTCGAGCGTGAGCTCCTTGTTCCTGATCAGGTAGATGGTCTTCGAGGGCGGCGGCAGCTTGATGGTGGGGGCGGCCCCCTTGGTCTGGACGTCGGTCGTCGAGATGCCGCAGGCCGCCGCGGCCAGCAGCGCCGCGGCGGCGCAGAGGAGCCGTGGCGCTCTCATTGGTGCGGCAGCCAGACCGTGAACAGGGTGCCGGGTTGCTGGGCGCGTACGGAGATCGTGCCGCCGTGCAGGTGCACGTTGGCCCGCGCGATGGCCAGGCCGAGGCCGCTGCCCTGACTGCGGGCCCGGCCCGCGCCGGCCTTGAAGAACCGGTCGAAGACGTGGGGCAGCGCCTCGGTGGGGATGCCCTTGCCGTGGTCCCGCACCTTCACCTCCAGGCCGTTCTCGGTGCCTCTGGCAGTGACCTCCACCGGCGGCAGGCCGTGCTTGAGCGCGTTGCCGACCAGGTTGGCCACAATGACGTCGAACCTCCTCGGATCGAGGTTGACGGTCAAGCCCTGCGAGGCGGTCACGTCCACCTTGTCGCTCCAGCCGCGCACCTCCAGGCAGTCGAGGATGGCGTCGGCCACGTTCACGGGCTCCACGTTGAGCGTGGCGGTGCCCGCGTCGAACCTGCTGACCTCGATCAGGTGCTCGACCAGCTCGCGCAGGCGCCCGATCTCCCGCAACACCAGCCGTACGGCCTCCGCGGGCGCGTCGGGCAGCCGGTTGGCCTCCTCCGAGAGCATGTCGGCCACGGCGGTCATGGCGGTGAGCGGCGTGCGCAGCTCGTGCGAGACGTCGGCCACGAACCGGCGCGACATCGCCTCCAGCGAGCGCAGCTCGGACACGCTGAGCTCCAGCGCCGCCGCCGCGTCGTTGAACCTGGAGGTCAGCTCGGCCAGCTCGTCCCCGCCGTGCACCGGCAGACGGGTGTCCAGGCGGCCCTGGCCGAGCGCCTGCGCCGCGGCGCTGAGCCGCCGTACGGGCAGCAGCACCTGCCGGGCCGACAGCAGCGCCACGACCAGCGCGATCAGGACGATGACCGTGCCGCCCTGGGTGAGCGTGCTGCGCAGCGTGGCGAGCTGGCTCTCCTCGTCGTGCAGCGGGAAGAACACGAACGCGCGCAGGCCGGTGGCCTCGGGGCCGGTGCCGGGCTCGTACCGGTGGACCTCGGCGCCGACGACGAGCCACAGCTCGTTGCCGATCACCTTCCGCTGGGTGACGACGTTCTGCTTGGCCCGGCCGTACAGCTCGTTGGGGACGTCCTTCATGGTCATCGGGCCGTCGGCGGACAGCAGGTTGCCGTACTCGACCAGGACGCTGCGTCCGGGGCTGGACAGCGTGCGGACGACCTGGTCCAGCTCCTTCATGGACGGCGCGGCCTCGCCCGGCCTGAGCTTGCCGACGGGGAAGGTGATCCGGCCGAGCTCCCGGGTCACCAGGTCGAGCGAGGTCGTCTCGGCGCGGGTGACGAGCGCGGTCTTGGCCAGCTCGAAGCCGATGGTGGCGACCAGCACCGACGCGGTGACCGCGACGAGGGTGAACGTGATGACCAGGCGCGCCCGCAACCCGGTGGGCAGCGGGATCACGGAGGGCTGAAGCGGTAGCCGAAGCCGCGCACGGTGTGGATGAAGACGGGCTCGGCCGGCCTCGGCTCGATCTTGGCGCGTACGCGCTGGACGCAGGCGTCGACCAGCCGCGAGTCCGCGACGTGCGTGTGGTCCCAGACGACCCGCAGCAGGTAGCGGCGGTTGAGCACCTGGCCGGGATGCCGGACCAGCTCCAGCAGCAGCCGCAGCTCGGTCGGCGTCAGGTGGATCTCCTTGCTGGCCAGCGTCACCTTGAGCGCCCCCCGGTCGATCACGAGATCGCCGAAGGTGATGCGGTCGGAGGTGGCGGACTCGGCCCTGCGCAGGATGGCCCGGATGCGCGCGTCGAGCACCCTGGGCTCGACCGGCTTGACCACGTAGTCGTCCGCGCCCGCCTCCAGGCCGACCACGACGTCGAGGTCGTCACCGCGGGCGGTGAGCAGGATGACCGGGAGCTGGTCGAGCTTGCGGATGCGGCGGCAGACCTCGACGCCGTCGATACCGGGGAGCATGACGTCGAGGATCGCGATCTCGGGGCGGCGCGCCCGGATGTGGTCCAGAGCCTCCTCGCCCGTCGCATAGGACGTGACGGAGTGTCCCTGCCGCGTCAACGCCAGCTCCAAGGCTGTGCGCACGGAGGGGTCGTCTTCTACAAGAAGGATGCCGGCCACGCGCACATTATTATTCCATGTCCCGTATACCCGGGTTGTGTCATCAAACTGTGACCCGGTGCGGATCGAATCCCGAAGATGGGGCGGAACCCTGAAAGCGGCCTCCCTTCGGTGCGGGCGCTCGAAGGGAGGCGCGCCTCCCCCTGTGACCAATTTCACAATTTTTGGTGAAAAAGGTCGTTACCTGCTGGTTGGCCAAGAGAACGTCAACCGAATACCGCGATCCGGTTGCGGACCACCCCCTATGACAGGGCAAGCTCATGGATCGTGAGCCCCGGTCCGCAGTTGAGTGAGCGCCCCACGAAGGATGACCTTCGCTCGGCGCGCCGGCCTTCGCGTTTCACCCCCAAGCGCATCGCCGTCGCCGTCGTGTCCCTGGTGGTCGTCGTGGGCGGTGGCGGCTACGTCGCCTACCGCGCCGTCGACAACGCCAGCAAGCCGCCGGTCGATTCCTTCACGCCCGAGCAGCTCGGCGCCCTCGCCGGAGGCGACCTGTTCGCCCCCGACCCCGAGAACGACGCGTTGAAGAACGCCGCCGAGCAGGCGTACCGGGCCGACCAGCTCAAGAAGGACCGCCCCGGGGGCAAGAAGCTCGACTGGGTCGTGCCGAAGAAGGCGCCGGGCGGCAGCGGCTTCCCGCCGGCCAACTTCCCGCCGGGCAGCAACCCCTCGCCGGGCACCAACAAGGGCGTCGCCAAGTCGATGCTCGCCGCCCGGGGCTGGGGCGCGGACCAGTGGGGCTGCCTGGAACGCCTCTGGCAGAAGGAGAGCGGCTGGAACGAGCGGGCCATGAACCGCTACTCCGGCGCGTACGGCATCCCGCAGGCCCTGCCGGGGAGCAAGATGGCCAGCGCGGGCGGCGACTGGCAGACCAATGCCACCACCCAGATCGCATGGGGGCTCGGGTACATCAAGGGCCGCTACGGCACACCCTGTGGAGCGTGGGGCCACTCACAGTCCACGGGATGGTACTAACAGGTCAACTTTCCTTCTGTAATCGGCAAGCCGTCTCACCCGATCGTGTATGCGCGGCGCACGCTGGCCGCATGGGTGCGAAGGTCAGTGTGATCATCAATGTCCACAACCCGGGTGACACCGCGGACGCGTGCATCCGCTCCGCGCTGGAGCAGACGCTCCCCGCCGCCGACCGCGAAGTGATCTTCGTGGACGACGGGTCCACCGACGGGATCGGGGAACGGCTGGACACCATCGCCGATCTGCGCGAGAACGTCCGCGTGCTGCACCTGCCGCACACGGGTTCGGCGTCGCGCGGCCGCAACCTGGGCCTGGCCGCGGCCGAGGGCGACTACGTCTTCTTCCTCGACCAGACCGACCTGCTGGAGCGCGACGCGCTGGCCCGCATGCACGAGCGCGCGGTCGAGACCGACGCCGACGTGCTGATCGGCCGGCTGGCCCGCGACTACGGGCCGCCGATGGTGGCCTTCGAACACAGCACGGCCCGTGCCGACATCCTGCGCGACCGCCTGATGAGCCTGCTCCTCCCGCAGCAGCTCTACCGCCGGGCCTTCCTGGAGGAGCACGAGCTGGGCTTCGCCGTACCCGGTGGCCGGCTGGCCGAGCAGACGTTCGTGATGCGGGCGTACCTGCACGCCAAGGTCATCGCCGTGCTGGCCGAGGACGTCTGCTGCCATATCGGCCCGCGGCCCGAGGCGGTCGAGGAGGAGCCCAGGGCCATCGTGACCGGGCTGAGCACGCTGCTCACCGACATCGACACCTACGTCGGCGCCGGCCGCCAGCGCGACCGCATGTACGCCTACTGGCTCCGTTCCGCCGCGCTCAGGCCGTTGCTGACCGCCAGGTTCGCCGACTCCTCCGTCGACCGGGGCATGCACTTCCGGCTCGTGCAGGAGCTGATCACCGAGCGATTCCCGGAGCGGGCGGACCGCTACCTGCCGGTCCAGCTCCGGGCGGTGGCCGCGTTCGTCAGGCAGGGACGCCTGGACCAGATCGTGATGTTGTCCAACTCCTCCAAACGCGCGGGCCTGAGCGCCGAGCTGACCGAGATGCGTTGGGACGCCCACATCCTGGTGATCGGCCTGACGGTGGAGGTGCTGTCCGGCGACGGCCTGCCCGACCGGTACCGGGTGGACGGCGAGCGCGTGCACTGGAACCCGCCGCGCTCGATCGACGGCAAACTGCTGCCGAACGACGTCACCGACATCACCTCCGATGTCGAACGGGCCCGCGTGGACGTCTACGTCCGGCACACCCAGACCGGCGTGGTGCACTTCCTGCCGATGAACCAGGCCGTCGAGCGCCTGCCCGACGGCCGCCGCCGCATCCGCGTACAGATCAGGGGCGAGGCCCGGCTGGACGTGACCAACGCGGCGCTCGGCCGGCCGCTGAGCCCGGGGCAGTGGGAGGTGCACGTCCGCATGTTCAGCGGCGCCAACCAGGCCAGGAGCCGGGTCGGCCGCGCCGAGGGCCCGCTCAACTGCCTGGGCGTGCTGGCGCAGCGGCCGCGGATGCGGCTGGTGGTGCCGTGCTGGACCGACAAGGGGGAGCTGGGGCTCGCCGTCGAGCCGCGTTCGTTCTCGGAGTCGATCGCGCTGGTGTCGCCGGGGGTGACCGTCCGCCAGCTCGACGGCCATGTGTACGTCGTGCTGCCGGTGCCGTACGTGCCGCCGAGCGGCGGGCCGCCCCTGGAGCTGGTGCTGCGCAGCACCGGACGCCGGGAACGCGAGGTGTGCGCCCCCGCGCTGGTCGAGCCCGGCGTGCCGGGCAAGCTCGCCGGGCAGCTCGTCGCCAAGGTCCCGGTCAAGCGGCACCTGCCGGGCGAGGACCACCTCGGGCCCGGCGCCTGGCTCTCGTCGCTGCGTACGGCGGAGGAGGAGATCGGGCTGCGGTTCGGCCTGCGGGTGCGACGGGGACGGGTGGAGACGCGCCCGGCCGTCGCGGCCGACCTCCCGCGCCGCTCGCCCATGGGACGCGACACCGTGCTGCACCGCATCGGCAGGCGCCTGCCCGGGGCGCGGCACATGGTGCGCTGGGCGCGCGCGGGCAGGCATCGCTACCTCAAGGAGTGACCCAGCCCTCCAGCTCCTCGAAGGCGTCCCTGAAGGCCGGGAGCATGGGTCTGAGCCGGTCGGGGTAGACGTCGACGAGGCTGTCGAGGTGGTTGCCGCCCTCGATCCGGTGGTAGCGGAAGGGCCGGTGGGGGCCGACCATCCGGGCGTAGACGTCGGAGTCGCGGGAGATCGGCAGCAGCGAGTCGAGCGTCCCGTGGATCGTGATCAGCGGCTTGGTGATCCTGCCGGTCAGCCCGATCCTGGCCATGGCGGCGTACGGCTTGCGCGCGTCGTAGTCGTAGTCGGCCGCCGCGCCCGTGTACGACGGGTCCAGCTCCTTCTGGTAGAGCTGCTGGGTCAGCTCCCAGTAGTACTGCCGGTGGAAGGGCCACAGGAACTCCGACCCGGGCGTGAACCCGGCCGCCCGAACGCCCGCCTCGTCGGGATATGCCTTGAGCGCCGCCGGCAGGAAGTTCAGCAGGTTGTCGCCCTTGACGCGGAAGAGGGTGCCCTCCCAGTCCACGCCGCCGTCGTAGAGCCATCCGCGGTTCTCCAGCTGCCACCTGACCAGGTAGCCGCCGTTGGAGATGCCGGCCATGAACGTACGGGCGGGCCCCCGGCCGTACCGCTGCCTGACGACGGACTTGGCGGCCACGGCGAGCTGGGTGACACGCTCGTTCCACTCGGCGACGGCGTCGCCGGGGCGGCGGCCGTCCTCGTGGAAGGTCACGCCGACGTTGCCCTTGTCGGTGGCGGCGAACGCGTAGCCCTTGGACAGGACCCAGTCGGAGATCGTGTAGTCGTTGGCGTACTGCTCCCGGTTGCCGGGGGTGCCGCTGACGACCAGGCCGCCGTTCCAGCGGTCGGGGAGCCTGATGACGAACTGGGAGTCGTGGTTCCAGCCGTGCGTGGCGTTGCCGGTGGAGGTGTCGGGGAAGTAGCCGTCGAGCTGCGTGCCGGGCACGCCCGTCGGGTTGACGGTGGCCTTGGAGTGCAGGCCGGCCCAGTCGGCGGGGTCGGTGTGGCCGGTGAGCGTGGTGCCGGCCGTGGTCAGGTCGTCAAGCCTGGCGCTGACCAGCTTCTCCGCGCCGGGCACGGACAGCTCGTACGCGGCGGGGGCGGTCAGCAGGCTCGCCACCAGGGTGAGGGCGACGAACATCACGCCTCCCGTACGTGCTCGGCCAGCAGGCGGCGGAACTCGGCGGGCCGTTCCAGGTGCGGGCTGTGGCCGCAGTCGTCCAGCACGACCTCGCGGTAGCGGCCGTAGCGGTCGAGGACCGCCCTGGTCTGCGTCACCATCGGCTGGGCCGGGGTGCCGGGGGAGCCGGGCACGACGCCGATCGCGCCCAGGTGGGCCAGGTCGAACAGCGAGGTGTCGGAGACGATCACGTCGTCGGCGCCCCTGATCCACAGGACGGGCGGCCTGGGGCCGATCTCGTGCAGGTCGTCGAGGTGGAAGTGGGTGGGGGCGCAGGCGTTGAGCACGCCGTGCTTGCCGGGGGCCACGCCCGGCCAGGCCGGCGATCCTGCGGCGTCGCCAGGGTAGTTGGCCTCGCCCACGCGGGTGGTGAGCATGGACCGCAGGTAGAAGTCCTCGTCGGGGATCTCGGGGTGCTTGACGTAGCCGGAGCGCAGCACGTTGCGCGGCGAGGTGGGGGAGTCGCCGGACAGGTCACCGGCCTTCAGGCGGGCCACGAAGTCGGGGTTCGCGGCCCCGGCGCCCGAGCCCGTGCCGTCGGGGTGGGTGAGCGTGCCGTCGGGGCCCTCGGTGCCGCCGAAGCCGTACGGGGAGATCGGGTTGACCAGCGTGACGCTCCTGACCAGCGCCGGACGGTCGCGCAGGAGCTGAAGGACGACGCCGCCGCCGAGGCTCCAGCCGACCAGGTGCAGTCCGTCGAGGCCGAGCGCCTCGGCCAGCTCGATCAGGTCGTCGGAGAAGTCGCGCAGGCCCCTCGTGGCGTCCACGGGCTCGGGGTCGGTGTCGCCGAAGCCGCGCAGGTCGGGGGCGAGCGGACGGTAGCCGCCGGGCAGCGCGGCCATGCTGTCGCGCCAGAACGCGCCGGAGGAGACGTTGCCGTGCACGAACAGCACGGGCTCGCCGGACGTCCGGCCTTCCACGGTCAGTACGTGCTGCGTGAGGCGGGGGGTGGTGACCTTCATCGCACGTGCATCCTCTCGGCCAGGTCGTGTCCCTGGGTCTCGCGGGCGGTGTAGACGGCGATCAGCGTGAGCACCGCAGCCACGCCAAGGTACGCCGAGATGGGCACGCTGCTGGAATAGCTCTTCAGCAGCGCGACCGCGATGAGCGGGGCCAGCGCGCCGGCCACGATCGCGGAGAGCTGGGCGCCGATCGACACGCCGGTGTAGCGCATCCTGGTGCCGAACAGCTCGGAGAAGAAGGCCGCCTGCGGGCCGTACATCATGCCGTGGAAGAGCAGGCCGACGGTGATCGCGAGGGCGATCGCCAGGAAGTTGCCGGTGTCCACCAGCGGGAAGAAGGCGAAGATCCACACGCCGATGCCGGCGGCCCCGACCAGGTAGACCGGGCGGCGGCCGATCCGGTCCGACAACGCGCCCCACATCGGGATCGTGACGAAGTGGATGGCCGAGGCGAGCAGCACCGCGTTCAGGACCGTCGAGTTGTCGATCTTGGCGTTCTTCGCGTACGTGATGACGAACACGGTCAGCAGGTAGAACGAGATGTTCTCGGCCAGGCGGGCGCCGATGGCGACGAGCACGTCCTTCCAGTGGTGCCGCAACACGCCCACGATCGGCGCGACCGGCTCCGGCTGGGCCTGCTGGGCCTGCTGGGCCTGCTGGAACAGCGGCGACTCGCTGATCGTCAGCCGGATCCACAACCCGACCATCACCAGCACGCCCGACAGCAGGAACGGGACCCGCCAGCCCCACGACAGGAACGCCTCGTCGGACTGCCAGGCGGCCAGCACCGCCAGCACGCCGGTGGCCAGCAGGTTCCCGCCGGGGGCGCCCGCCTGCGGCCAGGAGGCCCAGAAGCCGCGCCGGTTCGTGTCGCCGTGCTCGGAGACGATCAGCACCGCCCCGCCCCACTCGCCGCCGAGCGCGAAGCCCTGCACGAGCCGGAGCGCCGTCAGCAGCAGCGCCGCCGACGACCCGAGCGTGGCGTACGTCGGCAGGCAGCCGATCAGGAACGTGGCGGCGCCCATCATCAGCAGGCTGACCACCAGCAGGGTCTTGCGGCCCAGCCGGTCGCCGAAGTGGCCGAAGACCAGGCCGCCGAGCGGGCGGGCGACGAATCCGACGGCGTAGGTGAGGAACGACAGCAGCGTGCCGGTCAGGGGATCGGACTCGGGGAAGAAGAGCTTGTTGAACACGAGTGCGGCTGCCGAGCCGTACAGGAAGAAGTCGTACCACTCGATGGTGGTGCCGATCAGGCTCGCGGCGACGATCTTCTTGATGGAAGTGGCCATGCCGGTCACGGTAAAGAGTGACCGGCGTCACTCATATGGAGTCAGAACCCACAGTCTGTGCGGTTGATGTGTGGCCGAGCCGGTGCAGTCGAAGGGCGAGCTGGATCTCCAGGGCGCGTTCGGGCTCCAGCCAGCCGTCGCCGAGCAGCTTGCCGATGCGGTCGAGGCGTTGCGTCACGGTGTTGACGTGGATGTGCATGGCCTCGGCCGTACGGGAGGGTGAGCCGCCGGTGCCGAAGTAGGCGGCCAGGGTGTCGGTGAGCGCGGTGCCGCGGCGGGCGTCGTAGTCGATCACCGCGCCGACCACGCGGCCGACGAAGCCGCGAACGTCGCGGCCGTCGCCCACGAGCAGGCCGACGAAGCCCAGCTCGGCGGGGCTCGCGCCGTCGCCGGCGCGGCCGAGCGCGATCAGCGCCTCGGCGCACCGCCGCGCCTCCTGGTACGCCTCGGCGACGCCACCCATCCCCGCGCCTGTGCTGTCCGGGAGGCGGGCCGGGGCGGCGCCCGCCGTCGCGGGGGTGTGCAGCGACGCGCTCAGCTCGGCGGCCACCCGCTGGGCCAGGCCGCCCGCGTCGACGCCCGGCAGCAGCAGCACCACCTCGTCGCCGCGCCCCGCCGCCAGCCCGTGCCGCACCGCGGCGTGGGAGGAGGCCCAGAACGCGGCCCGCTCGCGCTGCCCGCCGTGCCTGGCGACCACCACGACGTGCGGCGCGCGCAGGTCGACGCCGAGCCGCCGGGCCCGGTCGGCGAGGCCGGGCGAGCCCGGCCGCGAGATCAGGTCCTCCAGCAGCTCGCCCCTGACCCGCCCCTCGGCCTCGGCCACGCTCCGCCTGAACAGCAGCAGCAGCGCGCTCACCAGCGCGGCCCGCTCCAGGATGCGCTCGTCGGCGTCGTCGCTGCGCAGGATGAGCGTGCACAACGGCTCGCCGCCGACGTCCACCGACGCGATCAGCAGGTCGCCCCTGCGCACGGTACGCCCCAGCGCCCTGGACGCCTGCGCCGCCTCGAACACCCCCGCGTCCAGCTCGCCCACGTCGCCCGTGATCGGCCGGCCCAGGTCGTCGAGCACGGCCAGCGACCCGCCGAGCACCTCGGTCACCACGGCCGCGACGTCCTCGATGCCGCCGCCCCGCAACACCAGCGAGGTCATCCGGTCGTGGGCCAGCGCGGCCCGTTCGACGGCCTCGCCGTGGGCCCTGGCGGTCCGGTGGGCCTGCGAGAGCTCCTCCAGCGCGTTCCTGGTCTCCTGCAGCAGGCGGGCGTTGTCGATCGCGACGGCGGCGTGCGCGGCCAGGCTGGCCAGCAGCGAGACCTCCTCCTGGTGGAAGGGCCTGGCACTGCGGTTGGCCGCCATGAGCACGCCGATCACCCGCTGGCCCAGCCGCAGCGGCACCCCGAGGATCGCGACCAGGCCCTCCTCCTTGACGGCCTCGTCGATGTGCCCCTTGTGCCGGAACCTGGCGTCGGCGAAGTAGTCGGCCGTCGCGTACGGCGTGGCCGTCTGCGCGACCAGCCCGCCGAGCCCGGCCCCCATGGCCAGCCTGAGCGCCCTGAACTTGGCCGAGATCGACCCGTCGGTGACCCGCATGTACGTGTCGCCCTGCTCGGGGTCGTGCAGCGTCATGTACGCGATGTCGGTCGCGAGCAGTTGCCTGGCCCGGTGGACGATCGCTTCGAGCACGGCGTCGAGGTCTCGCAGCGCGGCCAGGTCGCCGGCGGTGTCGTACAGCGCCGACAGCTCGGCCTCGCGCCTGGCCCGCCGCCTCAGCAGGGCCCTGACCTTCAGCGCCTCGACCTTGGCCTGCTCAAGCTCCTCGATCGTGGCCGGATCGGCGCCCTGCGCCCTGGCCTCGACGATCGGCCCCTCGAACTCGACCGCCGACGCCTCCCGCGCCAGCAGCTCCAGGAACCGCCTGCTCATGGCCTCACTCCGTGAGGCCGGCTCGGTCGCCAGACGCCGGTGGCACTCCCTCGCGTGTTCACTAGTGGGCCGTCCAGCCGCCGTCCACGGGCAGGGAGACGCCGGTGATGAAGGAGCCGTACGGGCCGCAGAGGTAGGCGACCAGCTCGGCCACCTCCTCGGGCTCGATCAGCCGCTTGACCGCGGCGGGCCGCAACATGATGTTCTCGACCACCTCGTCGCCGCCGATGCCGTGGACCCGGGCCTGGTCCTCGATCTGCGCCTCGACCAGCGCCGTACGCACGTACGCCGGGCACACACAGGTCGAGGTCACCCCGTGGGCCGCCCCCTCCAGCGCGACGACCTTGGAGAACCCCTCCAGCGCGTGCTTGGCCGTCGTGTACGCCACCTTGTACGGCGAGGCCCGCAGCCCGTGCACCGACGAGATGTTCACGAACCTCCCCCAGCCCCGGGCGTACATGCCGGGCAGCACCCGCCGCGCGATCAGGAACGGCGCCTCCACCATCACCCGCATCATGGCGGAGAACACCTCGGAGGGGAACTCCTCGATCGGCGCCACGTGCTGGAACCCGGCGTTGTTCACCACGATGTCCACCGGCTCGTCCGGCAACGACCCGGCGAAGGCCGGATCGCCCAGATCGGCCACCACCGCGACCCCGCCGATCTCCGCGGCCACCTTCCCGGCCGCCTCGCCCTGCCTGTCGACCACCAGGACCTTGGCCCCCGCGGCGGCCAGTCGCCGGGCGCAGGCGGCGCCGATGCCGCCCCCAGCCCCCGTCACCAGCGCGGTCCGCCCAGTCAGCTCCTTCGCCATACTCCGAACCCTAGGCGGTCGCCGCGCCGGGACGCATGGGTGTAGCCGACATAGATCCGTGTCGACCTATGTGGATCAGCCCTCCGTGGGCGGCCTGGTCATGGACAGCACGTCGAGTGCGTCATCGAGCTGCTCCTCGGTCAGGGTGCCGGCGGCGACGTGGCCGCGTTCGAAGACGACCTCGCGGATGGTCTTCCGCTCGGCCAGGGCCTGCTTGGCGATCTTGGCCGCCTCCTCGTAGCCGACGTACCGGTTCAGCGGGGTGACGATCGAGGGGGAGGACTCGGCGTACTCGCGCAGGCGGTCGACGTTGGCCGTGATGCCGGCGACGCAGCGGTCGGCCAGCAGCCGGGACACGTTCGCCAGCAGCCTGATCGACTCCAGGATGTTGCGGGCGATGACCGGGAGCTGCACGTTGAGCTCGAAGCTGCCCGAGGCCCCGGCGAAGGTGATCGCCGCGTCGTTGCCGATGACCTGGGCCGCGACCATGGTCGTGGCCTCGGGGATCACCGGGTTGACCTTGCCCGGCATGATGGACGAACCCGGCTGGAGGTCGGGCAGGTTGATCTCGCCGAGCCCGGCGCGCGGGCCGGAGCCCATCCAGCGCAGGTCGTTCGCGATCTTGTTGAGTGACACGGCCACCACCTTGAGCTGCCCGGACAGCTCCACGATGGAGTCCTGGGCGCCCTGGGCCTCGAAGTGGTCGGCGGCCTCGCGGAAGGGGATGCCGCTCGCCTCTCCCAGCTTCGCGATCGCCCTCCGGGCGAAGCCCGGCGGCGTGTTGATGCCCGTGCCCACCGCGGTGCCGCCCAGCGGCAGCTCCAGTACGTGCTCCAGCGCCGTACGCACGCGGGTCACGCCGTGGTCGACCTGGGCGGCGTACCCGCCGAACTCCTGGCCGAGGGTCACCGGCGTGGCGTCCATCAGGTGGGTCCGGCCCGACTTGACCACCTGCGCGAACTCGGCCTCCTTGGCGTGCAGCGTCTCGGCCAGGTGCGTGAGCGAGGGCAGCAGGTGGAAGGTCACCTCGATCGCGGCCGCCACGCGGATCGAGGTCGGGAAGACGTCGTTGGAGGACTGGGAGGCGTTCACATGGTCATTGGGGTGCACCGGACGGCCCAGCCGCTCCTCGGCCAGCGTCGCGATCACCTCGTTGGCGTTCATGTTGGACGAGGTGCCGGAGCCGGTCTGGAAGACGTCAATGGGGAAGTGGGCGTCGTGCTCGTTCTCCGCGACGTCGGCGGCGGCCTGCGCGATGGCCCCGGCCAGGTCCTTGTCGATCACGCCCAGCTCGCCGTTGACCTCCGCCGCGACCGCCTTGATCAGGCCCAGCGCGGCGATGTGGGACGGTTCGAGCGGCCGCCCCGATATCGGGAAGTTCTCCACCGCCCGCTGGGTCTGCGCCCGCCACCGTGCTCCCGCCGGCACGCGGACCTCGCCCATCGAGTCATGTTCGATTCTGAACTCGCTCATGACTCCAGTCTGAACCACCGCCGCCCTCCGGGACCGGCCGCCGTACGGGGTCGGCCTGAGGGGCGGCGTGAGTGGGTCAGCTGGAGAGGAGGGCCACGATGAGGACGGCGATCACGACCGCGGCGGCGGCCGCCACGGCCATGAGCACGAGCATGCCGTTGCGGTTGCCCGCGGGCGGCTTCTCGGGCTGCCCGGCGATGGCGAACAGGTCCGTCCCGAGGCCCTGGCCCTGCGGCCCGCCCTGCCTGGGCATGGGCCGCTGCGCCCCGCCCTGCCCAGGCCCTTGCCCGGGACCCTGCTGCGGCCCACCCTGAACGCCCTGAACGCCCTGCCCCGGCCCCTGCTGGGGGTGGGGCTGCTGCGTCGGCGGGTAGACCTGCTGGCCGGGTGAGCGGGGGGAGGCGATGCGCATGGTGTTGATGGCGCCCTCGTCGTCCTGGTTCTGCCCCGGACGCCCGCCCTGCTCAGGCGAGAACGGCCCCTTGGGACGCTGGACGCTGACGGTCCGCTCGGGATCGAAGTCCCCGTCGTCGCCCGAGGCCCAGCCCCCGAGCCCGCCGGCGGCACCCGGCACACCGGCACCGGCACCGGCACCAGGGCCGCTCCCGGCCGCGCCCGGCCCGCCGTGCGGCGACTTCCCGGGCACGGTCCCCTGAGGCATCGTCGGCGCCCCCAACGGCCCCCTGCCGGCCCCTTGAGGGCCCGACTGCCCCTGAGGGCCTGCGGGGCGTGCTCCGGCGGGGTGTGGCGTGGCCTGCGGGCCCGAGGCGGGCGATCCGGGCGTGGCGCCCGGCCCGTACGGCCCGGAGGAACCCGAGGCTCCCCGGCCGCCGGGCGCACCCGGCGCTCCCCCGGGAGCCCCGAAGGCACCAGGGGCCCCGGAAGCATCGGAAGGGCCGGGGGAGGAGCTGAAGGGGTCGGGCAAGGCGGTCTCCTGGGCGATCAGGGCTTCGGCCGTGAGCGCCGGCATCTCGCTCGTGGGCGTGTCGGCGACCATCCGCATGAGGGTCTCCGCCTTGGCAGCGCTGAGCCGCTGCCGGTAGTCCTTGTTCAGCAGCCCGTTCAGCACCGGCCGGAGCTGCCCCGCCTGCGTGGGCGGGTCGGCGCTCTCGCTGAGCAGCGCCGCCAGCGTCTCGGCGATCGTGGCCCGCTCGTACGCCGGCCGCCCCTCGACCGCGAAGTACAGCGTCGCCCCCAGCGACCAGATGTCCGACTCCGGCCCGGTGTACTCACCCCTGGCACGTTCCGGCGCCGTGTACCCCGGCGAGCCGATCACCATGCCCGTCTTGGTGAGCCGCGAGTCGCCCTCGGCCTTGGCGATGCCGAAGTCCGTCAGCACCACCCGGCCGCTCTCGGTGATGAGCACGTTGCCCGGCTTGACGTCGCGGTGCGTGATGCCCTGGGAGTGCGCGGCGCGCAGCGCGCCGAGCAGGTCGACGCCGATCTCGGCGACGAGCCGCGGCGGCAGCGGCCCCTCCTCCTCGATCACCTGCTCCAGCGAGCGGGCCTCGATGAGCTCCATGATGATCCAGGGACTGTCGTCCTGGATGAGCACGTCGTGGATGGCTGCGACGGACGGATGGTTGATCCGCGAGGCGAGGCGGCCTTCGCGCACCATGCGCTCGCGCAGCTCGGTCCGCTGTTCCTCAGTGAGCCCCGGGTCCTGGCGGATCTCTTTGACCGCCACCTCGCGCCCCAGCGCGCGGTCGCGGGCGCGCCACACCGTGCCCATCGTGCCCCGGCCGAGCGGGGACATGAGCTCGTAGCGCTCCGCGAGCAGGCGTGTCTGCTGTTCCGGCATGAGAAGAAGATATCGATTCTCGCTTGGGAAGTGCTTTACCCTCGCTTGCGAAGTTCTCTTGGCCAGAACCGCCGAGGAAGGAACAACTTTATCACCGCCGCCTTGAAACGGGCATAAGTGGACGGAGTTGGACGGGCTTCGACCCGCCTCCGGTGGACGCCCTCACCCGCTCGCCGCTCCTGACGCGGCGCCGGGACCGACAGCGCGGCCGCGGTGGCCTCCGCCCTGTGCAGCCCGCGGTGCGCGGGCCTGCGTGCGAAAGGGGGCGAGGCGATCACCGGCACCGGGCGTACGGGCCTGCGCGGGGCCAGTGGCTCCTCCGCCGAGCCGCCCGCGGCCACCCTGGCCAGCATGAGCGAGGCCCGTACCGAGTCGAGCCGGGTCTGTGGATCGATCCTGAGCAGCGCGTCGAGCACGGGGGCCAGCGGGCCCGCCTTGCTCATCGGGATCGGCTCGCCACTGGTCAGCGCGGCCAGGGCGGCGGCGGCCGTACGGCGGCCGTGCAGACCCCGGCCCTCGACGGCGGTGTAGAGGGTCGCGCCGAGCGACCACAGATCGCCCGCGGGGCTGGCCTTCGAGCCGAGAACCCGCTCGGGTGCGATGTAACCCGCCGATCCCAGGACGATCCCCGCCTGTGTGATGGAGACGTCGCCTTCGAGGGCGGCCAGTCCGAGTCGGTGAGTACCGCGCGGTCCTCGGTCACCAGGACGTTGCTCGGCTTGACGTCGCGGTGGAGGATGCCCTTGGCGTGGACGGCCCGCAGCGCGCCGAGGATCTGCCGGCCGATCTCGGCGGCCCGGCGCGGGTGGAGCGGTCCGTGCTCCTGGATGAGCTGCTCCAGAGACTTGGCCCGGAGCAGCTCCATCACGATCCAGGGGCGGTCGTCCTCGGTCACGACGTCGAAGACGGTGATGACCGAGGGATGGGCCACCATCGCGGTCGCCCTGCCCTCGCGCTCGGTCCGCGCGCACAACTCGGCGCGCAGCTCCTCGTCGAGGACGGTGGGCAGCCGAACTTCCTTCACCGCCACGTCGCGGTCGAGCAACTCGTCATGCGCCCGCCAAACGGTGCCCATGCCGCCGCGACCAACCGGCTCCATGAGCCGATAGCGCGCGGCGAGTAGGTAACCGGAGGGCGCACGCATGCCAGGCAGCTTACCTATTTGTGTAAACCGACCAGTAGAGGCCGGGCCGATAAAAAGTTGCGAACTTCAGTCAACCTGCCTGACTCGTTACGTCAGCGAACCTGCGGGCCACATCGGCCCAGTTGACGATGCCCCACAGTTTCTCGACGTAGTCCGGGCGCACGTTGCGATACTGCAGGTAGTAAGCGTGTTCCCAGGCGTCGAAGACGAGAATCGGCGTGGTGTTCATGCCGACGTTGCCGTGGTGGTCGTAGATCTGCTCGACGACCAGCCGGCGGCTCAGCGGCTCCCAGGCCAGCACGCCCCACCCCGAGCCCTGCACGGACGCCGTCGCCGTGGTGAGCTGCTTCTGGAACGCCTCGAAGGTGCCGAAGTGCTCGTCGATGGCGGCCCTGAGGGCGCCGTCGGGGCGGTCGCCGCCGTCGGGCGACAGGTTCTCCCAGAAGATCGAGTGCAGTACGTGCCCGGACAGGTTGAAGGCGAAGGTCTTCTCCAGGCCGACCAGGTTGCCGAAGTCGCCGCCCTCGCGGGCCTCGGCCAGGCGTTCGAGCGTGTCGTTGGCGCCCTTCACGTAGGCCGCGTGGTGCCTGGCGTGGTGCAGCTCCAGGATCTCGCCGGTGATGGCCGGCTCCAGGGCGCCGTAGTCGTAGGGCATGTCGGGAAGGGTGTAGTCCGCCATGTGCGCGTCCTCTCGAAGTAGATCTACGGACGACACTATTGCAAGTAGTTCGCAACTGCATCAGACTTGCGACCTAGGTCCCGCCTTGGCATCGTGGCGAGGGTCAGTTAGGTCCAGCCGGTGCGCGGGTGGCATTGGGCCGCCCGCGCACAGGCGTCCGTGGGGATTTCTTGGGATGGGAATTACCCAGGTCAGGGCGCTGTTGTAGCTACTTGTACCGCGACGGCAGGGCAGCCGTGTCGAGGCGCCCCCGCAGATCTGTCGTCATCACCCATCGCAGGATTCACACCTGTGACCCGCCGTGCCTCATGCGCGGACGGTGAGCAAAGGAGCACCCCCGATGGCCAAGCACGCCATGATGACCAGTACCCATATCGCCAAGCTCGCTCTCGGCGCGACCATCGCCGTGACCGCTCTGGGCGCCGCCGCCGCCGTCAACGCCGAGACCGCGCACGTGACCGGCACCAAGACCGCCGCGCAGGGGTCCGCCGCGCAGGGGTCGGCCCAGGGCAGGGTGAACGTCACCGCCGCCCAGGTCCTGGCCACCGCCAAGGCCCAGGTCGGCACCACCGAGGACGCCAACGGCGGCGGCACCAAGTTCCAGAAGTGGTACGCCTCCTCGCAGCGCGCCGGCGAGACCGTCGCCCGTGACGGCGGCAGCCGCCAGGACTACGTCAACGCCGCCTGGTGCTCGATGTTCGTCTCCTGGGTCGGCGAGCAGACCGGCGCCCGCCCGCAGGTCGGCTGGGACGCCTACACCGTCGCCCACGCCAAGTGGTTCGCCGCCAACGACCGCTGGGGCACCGAGGCCAAGCCCGGCGCCGTGGTCTTCTTCTCCTGGGGCGGCAGCAAGGACCTGAGCGCCATCCAGCACGTCGGCTTCGTCGTCAAGGACAACGGCGACGGCACGATCTCCACGATCGAGGGCAACACCGGCAACGGCAAGGTCGAGGAGCGCGTCCGCCCGACGTCGCAGGTCGTCGGCTACGGTTACCCGTCCTACGCCGCCTGACACATCCACAGAGCGCGCATTCCTACCGGGGATGCGCGCTTTGTCCGCATTAGTGCACGTCAACGCGGTTGTGACGTTCGGCACACCCGTCTTCCCGATAAATGTGCATGATGCCTAGTAGGGGACTTTCAGCCGTACGGCAGGCTGATTGACAGGAACCACGAGGCACCGTCAGCAAGCTGTAAGGGTGCCGAAAGGGGACGGGGGCATGGTTATCCCATGAGAGCAGGCGAGCACCCAGAAGCGCCGAAAGTGTCGGTGTCGGCCGCCAAACTGGGGGAATACGCCGAAGGTTCCACTGACGACAGAAGTTGAAGGACGTGATGAAGGTGCGCCAGACACAGGTTCGCCGCCGGCCGAAGAAGCCGACCACAGCCGCACTGGACCTTCGCACGCCGTCGGGGCGACAGTTGCCCTTTTGACCAGCAGGAAGCAGGAGCGCCATCTGAGAGGTGCGCGATGATGTGCATGCACTTTCCCGTATGCCCCAGTGCGGACTCGCCCGACCGTGAGCGTTCGCACGTGATCTCGGCTCACCCCGACCAGGGCTGGAGCCTCCTCTGCAACGGCGTGGTGCTGTTCGAGGACACGGGTCTGCTCCTGCCTGACGGCAGCGTCGTCGCCCCCCACCGAGCGGTCGTCGCGGCCTGAGCCCCGCGGGCCTCCCCGGCCCGAGGGCAACCCCCCGTCGTCCGGTGCCGAGGGGCGCGACCGCCCGCCCGGCACCCTTCGACGCGCTCGGGCCTACCTGCGCCCGATGCTCAGCACCGGTCCGGTGCGGTCGGTGAAGAAGTCGTCACCCTTGTCGTCCACGACGATGAAGGCGGGGAAGTCCTCGACCTCGATCTTCCACACCGCCTCCATCCCCAGCTCGGGGTATTCGAGCACCTCGACCTTCTTGATGCAGTCCTGGGCCAGCCGGGCGGCCGGGCCGCCGATCGAGCCCAGGTAGAAGCCGCCGTACTCTTGGCACGCCTCGGTCACCTGCTTGGACCTGTTGCCCTTGGCCAGCATGACCATCGAACCGCCCGCCGCCTGGAAACGTCCGACGTAGGAGTCCATGCGGCCGGCCGTGGTCGGGCCGAACGAGCCGGAGGCGTAGCCCTCGGGGGTCTTGGCCGGGCCGGCGTAGTAGACCGCGTGGTCCTTGAGGTACTGCGGCATCTCGCCGCCGTCGTCCAGCAGTTCGGCGATCTTCGCGTGCGCGATGTCGCGGGCGACGACGAGCGGGCCGGTGAGCGAGAGCCGGGTCTTGACGGGGTACTTCGTCAGCTCGGCGAGGATCTCCGGCATCGGCCTGTTGAGGTCGACCCGTACGACGTCGTCCGACAGGTGCTCGTCGGTGGTCTCCGGCAGGAAGCGGGCCGGGTCGGTCTCCAGCTTCTCCAGGAACACGCCCTCGGCCGTGATCTTGGCCAGCGCCTGGCGGTCGGCCGAGCACGACACCGCGATGGCCACCGGGCAGGACGCGCCGTGCCGGGGCAGGCGGATCACGCGTACGTCGTGGCAGAAGTACTTGCCGCCGAACTGCGCGCCGATGCCGAGCTTCTGCGTCAGCTCGAAGACCTTGGCCTCCAGCTCCAGGTCGCGGAAGCCGTGGCCGGAGGGCGAGCCCTCGGTGGGGATGGAGTCGAGGTAGCGGGCGCTGGCGTACTTGGCGGTCTTCAGCGCGAACTCGGCGGACGTGCCGCCCACCACCACGGCCAGGTGGTACGGCGGGCAGGCCGCGGTGCCCAGCGAGCGGATCTTCTCCTCCAGGAACGCCAGCATGCGCTTCTCGTTGAGCACCGCCTTGGTCTCCTGGTAGAGGAAGGACTTGTTGGCCGAGCCGCCGCCCTTGGCCATGAACAGCAGCTTGTACTCGTCGGCGTGGCCGTGGGGGTCCTCGGCGTAGAGCTCGATCTGCGCGGGCAGGTTGCTGCCGGTGTTCTTCTCCTCCCACATGGTCAGCGGGGCCATCTGGGAGTAGCGCAGGTTGAGCTTGGTGTAGGCGTCGTAGACGCCGCGCGAGAGGTGCTCGGCGTCCTGGCCGTCGGTCAGTACGTGGCGGCCGCGCTTGCCCATGATGATCGCGGTGCCGGTGTCCTGGCACATCGGCAGCACGCCGCCCGCCGAGATGGACGCGTTCTTCAGCAGGTCGAGGGCGACGAACCGGTCGTTGCCGCTGGACTCGGGGTCGTCGACGATCTTGCGGAGCTGGGCCAGGTGCGACGTACGCAGGAAGTGGGAGATGTCGTGGATCGCGGTCTCGGTGAGCAGCCGCAACGCCTCCGGCTCGACCTCCAGGAACGTACGCCCAGCCGCTTCGACCTTCCGCACCCCCTCCGACGTGATCAGCCGATACTCGGTCTCATCGGCGCCCAAAGGGAGCAGATCGGTGTAGTCGAAGTCCATGTCCATAGAGGGTACGCCCCCCTTTCGGTGGTCATCCCGGGACCGGTACGGCCCCCGGAGAACGCCGCGCCGTGAGCCCCACCAGGATGCCCGCGATCACCAGCCCGGCCCCCGCCAGGTCATAGGCCGACGGCGTCGCGATGCCGAGCAGAAGGCCCGTGACGATCGCGCCGACCGGGATGAGCCCCGCGAACAGCCCGGCGAGCCCCGGCCCGAGCCTGGGCAGCGAGGTGTACCAGAGGAAGAAGGCCCCGACCGTGACCACCACCGCCAGGTACGAGAAGCCCAGCGTCTCGGCCACGCTCGGCACCCTGAACATGGCCGTGCCCTCCTTGACCAGGCCGATCACCGCCAGCATGGGCACCGCCAGCGCCGTCGAGTACGCCGACACCCGGATCGCCCCCAGCTTCGGCAGCAGGGGGATGGCCAGCATGGAGAAGCTGACCTCGCCCACCAGCGCGCCGAGCGCCCACAGCAGGCCGGTCGGGTTGCCGCTGCCGAGCCCGGTGGCCAGCGTCGCCCCGGCCACCACCACCGACGCCCCCACCAGCAGGCGCGGCGCGGGACGTCCCCCGGCCAGCGCGAGGGCCAGCGGCACGGTGCCGAGAACGGTCCCGACCAGCGCCGGCCCCGAGGCCCGGGTGGACTCCACGACGCACACGTTGAAGATCACCAGGCCGAGCAGGGTGAGCCCGCCGAGGTACAGGGTCTCGCGCCGGGTCAGCCGGACGAACCGCAGGCCGAGCGCCCGGGTGATGACCAGCAGGACGACGGCGGCCGCGAGGTAGCGCACGGCCTGGCCGCCGTACACGGGATAGGAGCCGATCAGGCCGGACACCCCGGCCAGAGTGCCGACCAGGAACATGGCCGTCGCTGCTCCGGCGATTCCGTTTCTCATGGAGAGGATGCTAGGGAGAGAATGGTTCATCCAAACAGTCCAATCTCCCGCTGTATGACAGGACCAATATGGCTGACCTCCACATCCAGATAAATCGGGATCTGGGGGGGATTGCTGGGCAGATCGCGTCCGAGCTGCGCGAGAGCGTGCGCCTCGGACGGCTCGTGCCCGGCACCCGCCTGCCCGCCACCCGCGACCTCGCCGCCGACCTCCAGGTCTCCAGGGGCGTGGTGGTGGAGGCGTACGAGCAGCTCGTGGCCGAGGGGTTCCTGGTCTCGCGGGTGGGGGCCGGGACCGAGGTGGCCCCGCTGGGCGCCGTACGGGCCGCCCGGCCGGAGCCGGTGACCGACGGGGGCGCTGGGCCGCACCACGGGCACCGGGCCACGTCCCCCGATCTCGGCCACTTCCCCCGGGAGCGCTGGTTGTCGGCCGTACGGCACGTCCTGGCGACGGTGCCGTCCGACGCGCTCGACTACGGCGACCCCGGCGGCGTCCCCGAGCTGCGCGAGGAGCTGGCCGGATACCTGAGACGGGTCAGGGCGGCGGACGTGCACCCGGACAACCTGGCCATCGTGGGCGGCGTGGCCCAGGGCCTGAGCCTGGTGCTGCACGTCCTGGCCCGGGGACGCGGGCTGCGCCTGATCGTGGAGGACCCTGCCAGCCACCGCCAGGTCCCGCTGCTGGAGCGCGCGGGAGCCCGCCTGGTGCCGGTGCCCGTGGACGACGAGGGCCTGACCGTGGACGCCCTGGACGGCGACGCGGTGCTGGTCACGCCCGCCCACCAGTACCCGACGGGCGTCGTGCTCTCCCCGGCCAGGCGGGCCGCGCTCATGGAGTGGGCCCGCGCGGGCGACCGGATGATCCTTGAGGACGACTACGACGCCGAGTTCCGCTTCGACCGCGACCCGGTCGGCTGCCTGCAAGGTCTGGCCCCCGACCAGGTGATCCTCTCGGGCAGCGTCAGCAAGGCGCTCGCGCCCGGCCTGCGGCTCGGCTGGGTCGCCGCCCCCGACGGCCTGGCCGCCGCGATCCGCCGCGCCCGGGGCGAGCTCGACCTCGGCTCACCGGTCATCGAGCAGTACGCGCTGGCCCACTTCCTGCGTACCGGCGGCTACGACAAGCATCTGCGGCGCATGCGCAGGGAGTACCGCCGCCGCCGGGACGCGCTGGTCAGGGCGCTGGCCGAGGAGCTGCCGGAGATCCGCGTACGCGGCATCGACGCCGGTCTGCACGTCTGCCTCGACCTGCCGGACGGCTGGGACGAGCTCCGGTTCGTCCATGCGGCCCAGGGCATCGGCCTGTCCGCCGAGCCGGTCGGGCCGATGCGGTTCTCGCCCGGTCCTCCGGCGGTCGTGGTCGGGTTCGCGCGGGTCCCGGTCCATCAGGCCGCGGAGGCTGTTCGAGGCTTAAAAGTCCATATGTCTGGACATAGCATGGACTGAGGGAGAAGAGCCCGTTCGGAACCCCGCTGGAGGCGGCATGCGTGTGGGACTGCTGGGCCTGGGCCGGATCGGCGCCTTCCACGCCGCGAACCTCGCCGCGCATCCCCTGGTCGACGAGCTGATCGTGGCCGACCCGGTCCGCACCTCGCCGTACGGCAGGCCGGGGGACCCGTTCGAGGCCGACGCCGTGGTCATCGCCACGCCGACGGCCACGCACGCCGAGCTCCTCGTACGGGCCTGCGAGCTGGGCGTCCCCGCCTTCTGCGAGAAGCCTGCGGCAGGCACGGTCGCCGAGACGGTCAAGGTGCTGGAGGCGAGCGCGGGCAACCGGGTGGGCATCGGGTTCCAGCGCAGGTTCGACCCCGGTTACCGGGCCGCCGCCGCGGCGCTGCGGGCCGGGGAACTGGGCGAGCTGCACCGCGTCCACCTGGTCACGGCCGATCCGGCGCCGCCGCCGGCCGAGTACGTCCCGCTGTCCGGAGGCGTCTTCCGCGACTGCCACGTGCACGACTTCGACATCCTGCGCTGGGTGACCGGCCGCGAGGTCGTCTCGGTGTACGCCGCCGGCGCGAACCGCGGCGCGGCCTTCTTCGCGGAGGCCGGCGACGTGGACAACAGCGCCGCCCTGCTCATCCTGGACGACGGCACGCTGGTCACGCTCCAGGGCTCCCGCTACAACGGCGCCGGCTACGACGTGCGCATGGAACTGGCGGGCACGAAGGGCACCCAGGCGGTCGGGCTCGGCCCGCGTGCCCCGCTGCGCAGCGCCGAGGGCCTGCAACCGCCCGGCCCGCCCTGGCCCGACTTCGTGGCCAGGTTCGGCGCGGCGTACGCGGCCGAGATCGACGCCTTCCTGCGCGGCGGCGAGGGCCTGTGCTCGGTCGAGGACGCCCTGGCCGCCCTGTACGTCGCCGAGGCCGCCGACCTGTCGCTGCGCGAGTCCCGTCCCGTACTGGTGGCCGAGGTGCGCGCCTGAGCGGCGGGCTACGCCTCGGCGGCGGCCCGCCTGGGCGCGAAGCCCGGCGCCAGTACGATGATCACGCCGGCCAGCAGCAGCGGCGCGACGAACGCCACCCGCCAGTCCGTGGCGTCGGCGATGCCGCCGATCAGCGCCGCGCCCACGATGAAGCCCACGTAGTTGAAGAGGTTGACCCTGGCGATGGCCACCCCGGTGCCCGCCGGGTCGAGCTTGCCCGCCGCCGAGAACGACTGCGGCGCCACCACCGACAGCCCGAGCCCGGTCAGCCCGAACGCGACGATCGCCAGCGGCTGGCTCGGGGCCACCACGACACCGAGGAAGCCCAGTGTGGCCAGCGCGCCGCCGAGCCTGACGATGGCCGCCGGGCCGTAGCGGCGGACCGCGACGTCGCCGCCGAGCCGTACGGCCAGGGTCGCGCCCTGGTAGACGCTGTAGGCCAGCTTGGCCACGCTGTCCTGGGCGAGCAGGGCCTTGCCCATGAAGACGGTCGCGAAGTTCGACACCGCCGCGTCGCCGATGTAGAGGAAGCCCATGGCCAGGCAGAGCGGGATGATCGGCCGCCACGGGAACCTGCCGGTCGCGGCCTCGACGACGTTCTCGACCTTCTCCTCGGCGATCGTGTACAACTTCGGCCCGGCGTAGAGCGAGCCGGCCAGCGCGAGGACCATCGGGATCGCCATGGTGACGGCCAGCGAGATCCGGCCGGCCGCGTACACCGCCCACAGGGCGCCCGCCAGGCTGAGGACGCTCCACAGGCAGTGGAAGCCGTTCAGCACGGCGGTGCCGTAGCGGCGCTCGACCGCCACGCCCTGCATGTTCATGCCCGCGTCCACCGCGCCGACCGCCAGGCCGAACAGCAGCAGCGCGGGTACGGCCAGCGGCACCGAGGGCGCGAGGCCGGTGAGCACCACGGCGAGCGCCACCGCGGGCTGCGCGACGCGCAGGAGCGGCTTGCTGCCGTAGCGGGCGGCGAACGTGCCCGCGCCGACGCTGCCCACGCCGGCGAAGACGGGCACGATCAGCAGCAGGAGCGTGAGCGCCCCGTCGGTGAGCTCCAGCTTGCCCTGGAGGCTGGCCACCTGGACGAGCAGGGTGGCGAAGGAGAGGCCCTGCACGCCGTACACGACGAATGTGGCGGTACGGGCCTGGCGATCACGCGGGGACGGCACGACGGCCTCCTGATCGGGGGGTAATCAAAACGTGAGGCGGAGTCAGGTTAGCGGCTGGTCAGGGCCGTACGCCAGCAGCAGATAAGGTGCCGGGGTGAAACGGGGTTACGCGACCGGAGAGGCGCGCAAGGAGCGCATCCTGGCCGCCGCCCTCCTGGAGTTCGCCGACAACGGCTACCGCGGCGCCTCGCTGGCCCGCATCGCCGAGCGGGTCGAGCTCTCCCAGGCCGGCCTGCTCCACCACTTCAAGAGCAAGGAACGCCTGCTCGTCGCGGTGCTCGACTACCGCGACGAGCTCGACCAGCGCAGGTTCGGGCCCGGCCGGGAGGGCGGCGCCGACGCGCTGCGCGCCCTGGCCGACGTCGTCGACCACAACGCGCGGGTGCCGGGCCTCGTCCAGCTCTTCTCGGTGATCAGCGGCGAGGCGGTGACCCCCGGCCACCCCGGCCACGAGTGGGCCAGGCGGCGCTACCGGCGGCTGCGCGCCGACGTCGCGGCCTCGCTGCGCCTGGGCGTCGAACGCGGCGAGTTCCGGCCCGGCCTCGACGCCGAGGCCCACGCCGACCGCCTGATCGCGATGATGGACGGCCTCCAGACCCAGTGGCTGATCGACCCCGACCAGGTGGACATGGCGGCGATCTTCCGCGGTTACGTGGAAGAGCTCATCGCCGCTCTACGGCCTGACTGACCACCCGCGCGGGCTCGGCCGCCGCCAGCCGCCCGGCGGCCGCCCACACCCCGAGGGCGAGCAGCGCGGCCACCTCGGTGACGGCCAGCCCCCGTTCGACCAGGCCGAGCGGCATGACCCGGTACCAGGGCAGCCCGTGGCCGGAGCCGATCAGCATCGCCGTACCGATGCCCGCGACCCATAAGATCGAGCACACCCCCAGCCCGAACGCCACCACCGCCGACCTGCGCCGCTCCGGATGCCGCCAGGGGCGGGCGATGACCACGGCGGCGAGCGGCAGGCTGAGGAAGGCCACGAAGCTGCCGATCCGGTGGATGCTGCCGCTCATGCTCGGACCGACCGACCAGTCGTGCTTCTGGAACGAGGCCGTCATGAACAGGCCCACGCTCCAGGCCATGAGCGCGACCGTGCCGACCGCCCCGGCCAGCCGTTTGCGCGCCAGGGACACGCCGATGGCGGCGGACCCGGCCGCGAGCAGCCCCACGGCGCCCCCGAAGATCCACCCGTCGGGGCCGAGGCCGTGCTCGCTGATCGTCCGCCTGATCGGGTTGACCTCGTCGAGGCTGGTCAGCTCCAGGCCCACGATCACGGCGATGCCCACGCCCGCCGCACCCAGTCCCCACCGTGCCGGTTGATGCACGCCCGCCTCCCGGGTCCGACGGCCAGAAGCCTCTCGCGGGGATCAACGGTGACAAGCGCGGCAGGATTCCGGCGCGCCGAGGCGAACGTGGAACCGGTCCGGGAGTTCGGCGCGCTGCTCGGGCGGATTCGCGGATGTGCGCCCTTGTTGGTCAGCTCTTGGGCGAGCGATTACCCGGGTCGCCGGATATCGTCAGAAGTGTGAACGAACGCGCGGGATCGTGGTTGCCGAAGCTGCAGGAAGTCGGAGAACGGCTGGCCGAGGAGTTCATGACGGCCCGGCGCAATCCCGCCGCGCCCGGCGTTCCGCAACCCCACGAGCTGCGCGCCTCCGACGCCGACCGCGAGCGCATCGCGCAGGTGCTCCAGGACGCCCACGCCGACGGCCGGCTCGACCTCGTCGAGCTGGAGGAGCGGCTCGGCGTCGTCTACTCCGCGCGTACGCTCGGCGACCTGGCCGGGCTCACCGCCGACCTGCTCCCGGCCGAGGAGCAGCCGCTCAACCTCGACGGCCGGCCGGTGTCGGCCATCTTCAAGAAGGAGCAGCGCGGCGGGCGCTGGGTGGTGCCCGCCGAGCTGGGCGTCACGGCCATGTTCGGCACCACCAAGCTGGACTTCCGCGACGCGATCCTGCAGAACAGCCGGATCGTCATCAACGCCACCCTGGTCTTCGGCGGCCTGGAGATCCACGTGCCCGAGGGCCTTGAGGTGATCAGGGTCACCAAGGACAAGACCGTCCGCCTGACCAAGCAGCCGGTCGAGCCCGGCGGGCCCGTGGTCGAGGTGCACACCACGAACTTCGCCGGCGAGGTCAAGGTCAAGGAACCGCCCAAGCGCAAACGCCGCCGCTGAGCGTCAGCCGGCCGTGTCGAAGTTGATCGCGCTGTAGGCGCGCAGCTTCCACAGCTGGTGCTCGCTCTCGATCTTCCTGATGGTCCCCGACCGGCCGCGCATCACCAGCGAGCTGGTCACCGCCGCGCCCGACCTGAACCGTACGCCTTGCATCAGCTCGCCCTGGGTGATGCCGGTCGCGGCGAAGAACACGTCGTCCGACCTGACCAGGTCGTTCGTGGTGAGCACCTGGCTGAGGTCGTGCCCGGCCTCGACGGCCCTGCCGCGCTCGGCGTCGTCGCGCGGCCACAGCCGGCCCTGGATCACGCCGCCCAGGCACTTGAGCGCGCACGCGGCCACGATGCCCTCGGGCGTGCCGCCGATGCCCAGCATCAGGTCGATGCCGGTGCCCGCGCGGGCCGCCATGATCGCGCCGGCCACGTCGCCGTCCACGATGAACTTGATCCGGGCGCCCGTCTCCCTGATCTCCTTGACCAGCCTCTCGTGCCGCGGCCGGTCCAGCACGACCACGGTGACGTCGGACGGCGAGCAGTGCTTGGCCCTGGCCACCGCGTTGATGTTGTCGGCCACCGACGCCTCGATGTTCACCACGTCGGCCGCCTCCGGCCCGGTGACCAGCTTCTCCATGTAGAACACGGCGGACGGGTCGTACATCGAGCCGCGCTCGCTCACCGCGATCACCGACACCGCGTCGGGCATGCCGAGCGCGGTCAGCCTGGTCCCGTCGATCGGGTCCACCGCGACGTCGCAGTCGGGGCCGCTGCCGTCGCCGACGCGCTCGCCGTTGTACAACATCGGGGCGTGGTCCTTCTCGCCCTCCCCGATGACCACCACGCCGTTCATCGACACCGTGTTGATCAGCTGGCGCATGGCGTTGACCGCCGCGCCGTCGGCGCCGTTCTTGTCGCCCCGGCCCACCCAGCGGGCCGCGGCCATCGCAGCCGCCTCCGTCACGCGTACCAGCTCCATCGCCAGGTTGCGGTCAGGGGCGTGCTCGCCCGTCGCGAGCGCTGCCGGTACCGACGTCTGATCGGACATGTTGAGTGGCCTCCTCGTTGGGAACTCTCTCGATCGTAGTTGCCGGTCTATTCCCGGTCAGAAGGGGATAATCTGCACCCTCCGGCGCGCCTGCCTGCACGACGGTTGCGGCGCGATGGTCAGGGACTGGCCAAAAGGGATATCTATATGGGTGCCCCCGCATGACGGAGAACGGATTTTGCGCCATATCCCGTGCGCGTAGAAGATCTCGCCTCCACCATGGACATGCGCCCCGGCCGTGGAGGAGATCGAATGAGCGAAGTGGAACACGCGGTGACCCAGCCTCGCACGTCCGAGCGCGGCGCCGCGACGCGGAGTTCGCTGCTGGCGGCCGCGAGGGAGGTCTTCGTCTCCAAGGGCTTCGCCGAGGCCGGAGTGACGGACGTCGTCGCCAAGGCCGACGCCAGCGTGGGCAGCCTCTACCACCATTTCTCCGGCAAGGCCGACCTCTACCTCACGTTGTGGGAGGAATGGCAGGCCCGGCAGGCCCAGCGCACCAAGCAGGCCGCCCGTACGGCCCGCGCCGCCGGCGAGGGCGACCCCATGCGCGTGTTCATCGACGCCGCCCGCGCCTACCTCGACGGCTGCCTTGAGGAACGTGAGCTGGCCGCCCTGTTCCTGCGCGGCGACGGCCCGCCCGGCTTCGAGGTGGTCATGCGCGACCGCCTGCGTACGTGGGCCCAGCGCAACGCCGCCCTGTTCGAGGACGAGCCCGCGCTCGTCGTCGTGGTCACCGGAGCCCTGGCCGCGGCCGTCTCCGAGATCGTCTTCTCCGGCGACCGCGCGATGGCCGACGAGGTGCTCGCCATCATCGGCCGGATCAGGCCCGCCGCTTCGGCGACCGCGCCCTCCAGCGGGTAACCTCGCCAAGTGTGCGACGGTTCACCCAAGGTTTCTACGGCTACGCGGTAGCCCTCTTCGTGTGTCTGGCGGGCGTGGGGCTGTTCATGCTCGTCGCCCCGCAGAGCCGGGAGGAGCACATCCCGCGGCTCGACTACTCCATCACCGTCGCCAACTTCGGGCATGAGGTGCCCTACCAGGTGTGGGCGCCGCAGAAGGACCCGTCGGGCTGGGTGCCCAACAGCAACAGGATCGCCAAGGGCGAGGGCGGCGCGCAGGTGCTCTACCTCGGCTACGCCACGGCCGCCAGGCAGCACGCGATGTTCGCGCAGAGCGACGAGAAGCCGGCCGCCGAGTTCGCCAACCGCATGACGGGCATCGCCAAACCCGCGGGCAACCAGCAGGTCGGCGACGTGACCTGGGAGAGGCGTTTCCGCGAGGACAAGAAGCAGCGTTCGCTCGTGCGCGTGCTCCCCGACGTCACCCTCGTGATCACCGGCACGGCCGACTGGCCGGAGCTGACCGAGCTGGCCGGGCTCCTGCAGCAGCGCGACAAGGGCTGAGGCCTGGCCGGGCCCGCCGGCGTCTAGGGTGGTGCCCGTGGCAGACGAGAAGACACCTTCGTACGAGCAGGCCCGCGAGGAGCTGACCGAGGTGGTGCGCCGCCTTGAGACGGGCGGGCTCACCCTGGAGCAGTCGATCGAGCTCTGGGAGCGCGGCGAGAAGCTCGCGGCCGTCTGCGAGGAGTGGCTCCAGGGCGCCCGGGTCAAGCTCGCCGCCGCGATGGCCAGGCGCTCGGAGCCGGGCGCCGACGACGCCCCCTTCTGATCGGGCCGGCCGCCTCAGGAAGCGGTGCGGCTGAGCAACACCACCGGGATGCGGCGGCTGGTCTTGGCCTCGTACTCCGCGAAACCGGGGGCGATCTCCACCATGCGGGCGTAGAGCGCGTCACGCTCCTCGCCCTCGGCGAAGTCGGCCTTCACGTCGAACGTCTCGACCCCGACCTCGGCGGTGGCCGTGGGGGTCGCACGCAGGTTGTGGTACCAGGCCGGATGGTTGTCGGCGCCCGCGTTGGAGGCGATGACCACATAGCGGTCGCCGTCGGGCAGGTACATCACCGGCGTGGTCGTCGGCCTGCCGCTCTTGGCGCCCGTGGTCGTGAGCAGCACCAGCGACGCGCCCTCGAACGGACCGCCCACCCGGCCCTCGTTGGCCCGGAATTCGTCGATGATCTGCTGGTTGAACGAGTTGGTCATGCTCAGCTCCTCATAATCGGAGAGTTCTCCGATTCGGAGAATACCGGAGAGCTCTCCGTTTACAAGTGGGGTTATGCTCCAGGCGTGCGCGCACGTCAACCACTGCCCATCGTCGGGCAACCCCAGCCCGAACGGGCCGACGCCGCGCGCAACCGCCGGAAGATCATCGAAGTGGCCGCCACGATGATCGCCGAACGCGGCGCGGACGAGCTCTCGCTCGACGAGGTGGCCAAGGCCGCCTGCGTGGGCGTGGGTACCGTCTACCGGCGCTTCGGCGACCGGGCGGGTCTCGTCCTCGCGCTGATCGACGAGCGGGAGCGGCGGTTCCAGGAGGCGTTCCTGAGCGGGCCGCCGCCGCTCGGGCCGGGCGCGCCGCCGGCCGAGCGGGTCACGGCGTTCCTGCACGCGCTGGTCGACCGCATCGTCGAGCAGGAGGAGCTGTTCCTGCTGCTGGAGAACGGGCCGGGCAAGGCGCGCTACAGCGGGCCGTACAAGGTGCATCACGTGCACCTGTCGAGCCTGCTCGCCCAGAGCCGCCCAGGGCCCCACTGCGCCTACCTGGCCGACGCGCTGCTCGCGCCGGCCAGCGCGTGGCTGATCAGGTTCCAGCGGGAGGAGCGCGGCATGACGGTGGAGGACATCAAGGCCGGCCTCGCCGACCTGGCCGCCGTCGTCGTGCGCGGGTGTTAGTCCTCCGTACGGACCGACAGGCGGTCGTCGCTCAGCCTGATCGTCAGCGGGGTGCCCGGCGGCACGTCCTTGGCCAGGCGTACGACCTCGCCCGACGGATGCTGGACGATCGCGTAGCCGCGCTCCAACGTGGCCGCCGGTGACAACGCGACCAGGCGGGCCCGCAGGTGCGTGAGGTCGTCGGAGGCCCGGTCGAGCGAGCCGGTCAGCGAGCGCCTGGCCCGTTCCCGCAGCGCGTCGACCTGCTCGGCCCGGCGTTCGAGCTCGCGTACCGGATCGGCCAGCGACGGCCGCGAGCGCACCGACGTCAGCCACGACATCTCGCGGTCGAGCCAGCCGTTCAGCACCCGGCGCCCGCGGTCGCGCAGCTGGCGGACCAGCGTGAGCTGCTCGCCCACGTCGGGGACGACCTTCTTGGCGGCGTCGGTGGGCGTGGAGGCGCGTACGTCGGCCACCAGGTCGAGCAGCGGGCTGTCCTGCTCGTGGCCGATCGCGCTGACCACCGGGGTACGGCAGGCCGCCACCGCGCGTACGAGCGTCTCGTCCGAGAACGGCAGCAGGTCCTCCAGCGAGCCGCCGCCCCTGGCCACCACGATCACCTCGACCTCGGGGTCCGCGTCGAGCTTGCGCAGCGCCTCGGTGACCTCCCCGACCGCGTACGGCCCCTGGACGGCCACCTCCTCCACCTTGAACCGCACGGCCGGCCACCGGCGGCGGGAGTTCTCCAGCACGTCGCGCTCGGCGGCCGAGTCACGCCCGCAGACGAGCCCGATCGTGCCCGGCAGGAACGGCAGCCGCCGCTTCCTGTCGGCGTTGAACAGCCCTTCGGTGGCCAGCAGCCGGCGCAGCCGCTCCAGCCTGGCCAGCAGCTCGCCCACGCCGACCGGCCGGATCTCCATGGCCGTGAAGGCGAACGAGCCCTTGTTGACCCAGAAATCCGGCTTGACGTGCACCACGACCCTGGCGCCGTCGGTGGGGCGCGGCTCGGCCGCCTCGTAGACGCCGCGCGGCGCGGTGACCCGGGCCGAGACGTTGGCCACCGGGTCACGCAGGGTCAGGAACACCGTGCCGCCACGCGCGCTCAGATCGGTGATCTGGCCCTCGACCCAGACCGTGCCGAGCCTGCCGATCCATCCGCCCACCATCTGCAGGACCGTACGGATCGGCAGGGGGGACTCGGGCGTGGTCTTCGAGGTCATGCCGGAAGACTACGGGCTCGCCGTGACTATTCCCCGGCCCGCAGCTTGACCAGGCGGTTCTCAAACATGCGCACGACCTCGTCGCGGGCATGGGTGGCCCGCTCGTAGGCGAGGTAGTCGCCGATCTGCTCGGCGGACTTGCCGCGCATCCTGGCGCGCAGGGAGGCCACGGTCAGCTCGGAGTAGCCGGGCAGCGGCTCGGCCAGGTCCGCGGGGACGTGCGTGGGCTCGTCCGCGGCGGCGGCCGGCTCGGTGGCCTCGGCGGCGGCCTTGAGCACACCGTCCTGAGCCGCGGCGACGGGCTCGGCAACGGCTTCGGCGGCGGGCGCGGCGGCGGCCTTGGCGGTCTTCGTCGCCTTGGTGGCCTTCGTGCCCTTGGTGCTCTTCGTGGCCTTCGCAGCGCTCTTGGGAGCCTCAGCCACCTCGGGAGCCTCAGCGGCCTCGACAACAGCCTCAGCGGCGGCCTCAGGGGCGGCGGCGGGCGTGGCCTGCGCCTCAGCGGCGGGCGCCTCAGCCACAGCGGCCTCCGCGACGGGCTCGGCCTCCGCGACGGGCTTTGGCTCGATCTTCGTCGCGGGCTTGGCCTCCGCGGCGGGCTTGGCCTCCGCGACCGGCTTGGCGTCCGCGACCGGCTTGGCGACCGGCTCGGCGGTCGGCTCGGTTTCGGGGGCCGTCTTGGTGGTGGTCTTGCCGGCGGGCGCGAAGATGACCGGGTCGGGCTTGCCCTTGGAGGATCCGTTGGGCGCGGCCTCCGGACGCGGCGCGAAGATCACCGGCTCCTTGCGCGCCGCCTTCTCACCCTCACCCGGCGGAACGGCGACCTGCTCGGCGGCGGAGGGACGGGAGTCGTGCTCCTCTTCCTCCTCCTTCCCGCCGCCCAGCCCCTTGATGGAGTTCTTCATCCGGTCCACCACCAGCAACGCCTGCCCGGCGGCGCTGAGCGTGGTCTGGACGACGAGCAGCGGCAGGTCCTTGGCCTTCTCCTTGAGTTCGTCCTTGTTGGTAACGGTTCTGGCGATGTTGCGTATCACGTCGCTGAGGGACATGACATCTCCCTGGGAGGTCTGTATTGGACGGCCAGTCTGGCAAACGGCGGGCGACCACGCACGCGCAGCCCTGATGGCCGCTCCACGTAGCATAAGAAGTATGGAGCCCCAGACCCCCACTTCCCGCCGAGTACTCGTAGCCAAACCGCGTGGCTACTGTGCCGGAGTCGATCGAGCCGTGGTTGCGGTCGAGAAGGCCCTGGAGCAGTACGGCGCGCCGATCTACGTCCGCAAGCAGATCGTGCACAACACCCACGTCGTCAAGACGCTGGAGGCCAGGGGCGCCATCTTCGTCGAGGAGACCGAGGAGGTGCCCGAGGGCGAGATCGTGGTGTTCTCGGCCCACGGCGTCTCGCCGGCCGTCCACGAGGAGGCCAGGCAGCGCGGCCTGCGTACCGTCGACGCCACCTGCCCGCTGGTCACGAAGGTGCACAACGAGGCGAAGCGGTTCGCCGCCCAGGACTACGACATCCTGCTCATCGGGCACGAAGGCCACGAAGAGGTCGAAGGCACCTCAGGCGAGGCCCCCGACCACATCCAGCTCGTGGACGGCCTCGACTCGGTCGACAAGGTCCAGGTGAAGGACCCCGACAAGCTCGTGTGGCTCTCGCAGACCACCCTGTCGGTCGACGAGACCACCGAGACGGTCGCCCGCCTCAAGGAGCGTTTCCCCACCCTGATCGACCCGCCGAGCGACGACATCTGCTACGCCACCCAGAACCGGCAGGTCGCGGTGAAGGAGATCGCGGCCGAGGCCCAGCTCGTGATCGTGGTCGGCTCCGACAACTCCTCCAACTCCAAGCGCCTGGTCGAGGTGGCCAAGGACCACGGCGCCGAGGCCGCGTACCTGGTGGACAACGCCGGACTCATCCAGGACGAGTGGCTCGAAGGCGTCACCACGGTCGGCGTGACCAGCGGTGCCTCGGTGCCCGAGGAGTTGGTCGACGAGGTGCTCGCGCGCCTGGCCGGTCACGGGTTCGACGACGTGCGCGAGGTCGAGTCGGTGCCGGAGAGCGTGCGCTTCGCGCTCCCGCACGAGCTGCGCAAGGACCTGCGCGTGTCCTAGTCGTCGCCGCGCGGGGTGCCGTAGACCTTGGGCTCGAAGTAGCCCTCCGGCTCGGGCACGAACGGCTGGCGCGGGCGCGGCATCTCCGCGCCCGCCCGCAGGTCCTCGCGCAGCTCCCGTACGTTGTCGCGCAGGCCGCGCCGCCAGGCCACGGCCAGGACGACCGCCGAACCCGCGAACAGCCAGGGCGCGCCGCGGGTCAGCGAGCCGTACAGGCCGAGGGCCAGCGACTGGACGATCGACACCGAGCCGAACGCGCGCCCCAGCTCGACGAAGAGCGTCGCGCAGAAGAACACCAGCGGCGGCGTGACCACCAGGGACAGCAACTCGCGCCGGTTGACCAGGAGCACGCCGAGCAGGCACGACCCCACGAACGCGGCCCCCACCAGATAGGACAGGCCGAGCACGGCGGTCAGCACGTAGCCGGCCAGGGTGGCGACCAGGGTGAGCGCGATGGCGCCGCGAGCGGTCAGCCTGACGCCAGAACGCCTGCCCTTCTCTGCCAATGTCCCACCCCCGTTTACGGCGACCCGCCTGCCAACTTACCGTTCGAGTGCGAAATCAGAGACGTGGTTTCGAGCAGTTCGGGGGAGGCCAGGGGTCTCGGCAGCCCTTCGAGCATGTCGGGGGCGTCGAGATCGCCGTCCACGACACCCAGATCGTGCAGTTTGCGTGCGGTAACCAGTACGCGGCTTTCGAGCGAACCGACCGACTTGTTGTACGCCTCCACCGCCCGCGTCAGCGCCTTGCCCAGCGACTCCACGTTCCTTCCGAGGGACGACAGCCGCTCGTACAGCTCCTTGCCCAGCTCGAACACCGCGCGCGCGTTCTCGCTCAGCGCGGCCTGCTGCCAGGCGTAGTGGGCGGTGCGCAACATCGTGATCAGCGTCGTCGGCGTGGCGATGTGCACCCGCCGCGTCATGGCGTACTCCAGCAGGCCGGGGTCGCGTTCGAGCGCGGGCGCGAGGAACGCCTCGCCCGGGATGAACAGCACCACGAACTCCGGCGAGGGGTTGAACCCCTGCCAGTACGCCTTGGCCGCCAGCCGGTCGACGTGCTCGCGCACGTGCCTGGCGTGCGCGTCGAGCCGGACCGTGGCCAGCGACTCGTCCGACGCCTCGGCGGCCTCCAGGTACGCCGCGAGCGAGACCTTGGAGTCGACCACGATGTTCTTGCCGCCGGTCAGCCTGATCACCATGTCGGGACGCATCGCGCCCTCGGTGACCTGCTCCTCGAAGTCGCAGTGGCGCTGCATCCCGGCGATCTCGGCCACCCGGCGCAGTTGCAGCTCGCCCCAACGCCCGCGGGCCTCGGGCCGTTGCAGGGCCCTGACCAGCGCGGTCGTCTGCGAGCGCAGCTGCTCGTTGCTCTGGCGTACGAACTCCATCTGCTTGGCCAGCTCCGCCCGCGCCGCCCGCTGCCCCGACTCTGTGTCGCGCAGTTGCGACTCGACCCGCGCGAGCGCGTCCTTCAGCGGCTCGACCAGGTGCTCGACGGCCTGCCTGCGCTGGTCGAGATCGCCGGCGGCCTCGGCGCGGGTGGCGGAGAACCGGGTCTCGGCCAGTTCGAGGAACCGTACGTTGTTGACGTCGAGCGCGCGCGTGGACAGGGCCTGGAAACGCTCGGCGAGCTGCTCCTCGACGTAGACCAGCTTCTCGGCGGCCGATCTGGCGCGCGCGTCGGCCTCGGCGACCCGCACCGCCGCCCGCGTCCTGGCGACCAGGAAGCCGACGAGGAGTCCGAGGGCGAGTCCGATGAGCAGCGAGACGACATCCACTCAATCGATGATTGCAGCTGATCGCGTACGGATCTTCCCGACACGCTTGCGGAATCCGCTTGTGCGCCGGGCGATCCGTCACGCAGAGTGTTGTCATGGCTACCGGTACGACCGTCGCCGTCACCGTGTCCACGGTGTCGGTCGCCCTGATCGCCCTGGCCGGAGCCGTGATCACCAACTCGGGGTCCGACGACCCCGCCCCCTCCCGTCCCACGCTGCGCTGGACCCCCGGCGCCTGCGTGACCGACCGGTACGCGCTGACGCCCTGCAACGGCGGCGACTTCGAGGTGCTGGCCGTCGCCCACGACCCGCCCCTGCCCGCCGACTGCCCGGACGACACCGACGACGTGCTCCGCATCGGCCTGGGCCGCACCGCCTGCGTACGGTCCTTCCTGGCCCCCCACGCCGGCGCGCCCGGCGGTGGCGGCGGCCTGCTGCGCCCCGGCGACTGCGTGGCGCTCGACGGCCGGGAACACCCCTGCGCGGCCCCCGGCTGGTACGGCAGATCCATCGCGATCACCACGTCCGCGGACGATTGCCCCTCGACCACCCTCGACACCCTCGAAAGCGGCGCCGAGACCGTCTGTCTGGGCTCCGGCGGCCAGGTGCTCGCCCGGGGCGCGTGCGTGGCCCGACCGGCCGCCGACGTGGTCGCCAGGTCGGCCGTGACCAGGGCCGCCTGCGACTCGCCGGACGCCTGGGCCCGGATCGTCTCCTTCGAGACCACGCCCGCGGCCTGCCCCGCCGACGCCCAGCGCTATCTGCGCGCGGCGCCCGGGACCTACCGTCCGGTGACCTGCCTGCACCTGCTCAGCAAGTAAACTCGCTGTCCGTGAGCCTTTCCATCGGCATCGTCGGCCTGCCCAACGTCGGTAAGTCCACGCTCTTCAACGCGTTGACCAAGACCGGCAACGCACTCGCTGCGAACTACCCGTTCGCCACCATCGAGCCCAACGTGGGGATCGTGGGCGTGCCCGACGACCGGCTGCCCAAGCTGGCCGAGATCTTCGGCTCGGCCCGCATCCTGCCCGCCAAGGTCGAGTTCGTCGACATCGCGGGCCTGGTCAAGGGCGCCTCCGAGGGGCAGGGCAGGGGCAACCAGTTCCTCGCCAACATCCGCGACACCGACGCGATCTGCCAGGTCATCCGCGTCTTCGGCGACCCCGACGTCACACACGTCGACGGCGAGATCTCGCCCAAGCGGGACATCGAGACCATCAACACCGAGTTGATCATGGCCGACCTGCAGACGGTCGAGAAGGCCGTGCCGCGCCTGCAGAAGGAGGCGCGCAACAACAAGGACAAGAAGGCCGCGCTGGAGGCCGCCGAGGCCGCGCTGGCCGTCCTGGAGACCGGCAGGACCGTCTTCGAGAGCGGTCTCGACCGGGAGGAGCTGCGCGAGCTACACCTGCTCACCGCCAAGCCCTTCCTCTACGTCTTCAACCTCGACGCCGACGAGCTGACCGACACCGCGCTCAGGGAGCAGCTGTCGGCCCTCGTCGCCCCCGCCGAGGCCGTCTTCCTCGACGCCAAGATCGAGTCCGAGCTGGTCGAGCTCGACGAGGAGGAGGCCCTGGAGCTGCTGCAGTCGGTCGGCCAGGAGGAGTCGGGCCTGCGCCAGCTCGCCAGGGTCGGCTTCGAGACGCTGGGCCTGCAGACCTACCTGACCGCCGGCCCGAAGGAGACCAGGGCCTGGACGATCCGCAAGGGCGCCACGGCGCCCGAGGCGGCCGGCGTGATCCACACCGACTTCCAGCGCGGCTTCATCAAGGCCGAGGTGGTCTCCTTCGACGATCTCGTCGAGGTGGGCTCCATCGCCAGCGCCCGGTCCGCGGGCAAGGCGCGCATCGAGGGCAAGGACTACGTCATGCGCGACGGTGACGTGGTGGAGTTCCGCTTCAACGTCTGACGGGCGCCGGCCGAGCAGGTCGACGCCTGACGGCCTGGTCGCCTGACCGGCGTCAGCCGAGCAGGCCGCCGAGCAGGGCCGCGGGGCCGCCGCTGAGCGGCCCGCCCCCGCCGCCGAGCGCCCCGCCCACGCCGCTGTTGCCGGGGCGCTTCTTGTCGTAGTGGACGAGCTCGTTCGCGTACGTGCCGCCCTGGCACACGGCCTTGCCCCGGCCGACGGGGGAGATCTTGCCCCCCGCGTCGGTGCACTCGGCGTCGGTCACCCAGGAAGGGGCGGCGACGGCAGGGGAGGGCGCGCAGAGGGCGGACGCGGCGAGCGCGGCGGCGGGCAGGAGGGTGGCGGCGAGACGACGCATCACATCGGTCCAATCACGGTGGGCTAACTTTCGCTACGCTAGGTTACCGGCGGATCGCCGTCGAAAGCCCATCGTCCGGCCGACGAACTCGCAGGCCCTTCTGGGATTATGTGATTCCGGGACAACTGCGACGTCAACCACTTTGGGCCCCCGCGCGTCGAATCGTCACGGCGTTCACGCTGACTCGGGAGGCCCTCATGATCCGACGCATCATCCGGAAACGACGTCCTGCGCCCACACTCGCGGGCATCAGCCTGGAGGAGGAGCTGGCCCTGATCAGGGTCGAGCTGATGTACGGGTTGCGCGTCAACCGTGAGGCGTACCTGCGCAGGAAGGTCGACGAGCGCAACGAGCTGGCCAGCCGGATGCGCGAACGGGATGCCGCGTCGATGCTCGCGGACCTTCGGGGGTCGCTGGAGCGCGCGCTGCCGCCCACCGTGGTCGACCTGCACAGCCGCCGCCGGGCGCGCACCACGCAGGATCCCGAGCCCGCCTGAGGCGTCGGGAGCGTCGTACCCCCAGGAGTGGCGCACAACACCTTCTGTCCCTGTCTCATGCCAAATGCGCAGGTCGTGAGAGTCCATGCCTATTTTGGACAGGAATCCGTGTCCGCGCGGCTAGGCTGAATTAGGCGTTTGGCCTGGTCAAATGGGTATTCAGCCGCGAAGTGGCAGGAATCGGTACCGAAGCCTGTCATACGGATCCGGTTTGCCGTGAGGGCGGTCATGCCTGCAGCATGGGCGTGGCTTTCCTGGAAGAATGGCGGGACCGGATAGGGTGACTACTTCACCGCGGATGATGGGGATCGGCAACGGACGACACCGCGCCAACCGGGGGGATCGGCGCGAGCGGAGGCGTGATGGCTCGTAGGTCTACCGTCCAGCACGATCCTCGGATCGCTGGCGAGCCTGAGCTTTCCGCGCGCCCGGACATGGCTGACTTCGACGCGCCGCCCTCGCGCAGGCCGCGGCGGGGCGGCTGGTCCGGCGGCGGCGGACGGTGGCTGGTGTGGACCGGCCGTATCATTCTCTGGGCGCTTATTGTGGTTATCGTGGTCAATGGGATTCGTGCCCCATTTGAGCGGTTTACCCAGCAAGAGCCCACGACGACGAATGGCGCCGTCGTGGCGCACAAGGGATTCCCCACTGACCAGGGCATGGCTTTCGCCGCCCAGTTCGCGGGGGTCTATCTGAATTTCAGCCCGGAAGACGCGCCCAGCAGGACCAGGAAGCTGGCCGCTTTCCTGGCCGAGGGCATGGACGCGCAGATGTGGTGGGACGGCTTCGGCAAGATGGCCGCCGTCGCGATCCAGCCGTACGACATCGAGGCCACCGACGGCCAGAACGCCGTGGTCAGCGTGGCCTTCCAGTCCGGGCCGCGCCGGCTCATGCTGTCGGTCCCGATCTACTACTCGGGCGACGACAACGGCAAGCGGTTCGTCGTCGCCGGCCGCCCGGCCATCCTGCCCGCGCCGGCCCCGGCCGACCTGCCCCAGGTCGCCCAGCCGGAGAGCGACGACGCGGCGGTGGCCGAGCTCAAGCCGCAACTGGAGGGCTTCTTCAAGGACTACGCCTCCGGCGACACCGCCGGACTGCAGCGCTACGTAGCCGCCGGGAAGACCCTGCCGAGCTTCGGCAGCGCGTTCACGTTCGCAGAGCTCAAGGACGTCGTGGTGCCTGTGGGGGGTGCCACCCGAGAGATCCAGGCGGTCGTGGTGTGGATCGTGCCCAACGGCGACGCTCCGGCCACGCCCAGTGCCACCGACCCGGCCGCCGTCGGCGGGCGGCTGGAGCAGGCCTACCGCCTCACCGTGGAGAAGCAGGGCGACAAGTGGTACGTCGCCGACATCCGCGGCGCTGGTCGGGCCGTTGGATAGACGCACGGCCGCGCTGTTGTTCGGTACCCCCCGGGAGGACAAGAAGTGACGTTGAAGACCGTAATGCTCACCTTGATCGAAATGACGCCGACGCCCGCGCCGACCGGCATTGACACCGGAGGGCTCGCCAACTTCCTGCGTGCCTTCTTCGCCCCGTTGTTCCTGGTGGTCGTCTCCGTGGTCGCGCTCTTCTTCCTCTTCACCCGCGAGATCACGCGTTTCGTCCAGTTCCTGATCCTGGCCGTGGCCATCGGAGTGATCTTCTACGTTCCCAACATCATCGAGGTGACGGCGAAGGCGATCGCGGGCGCACTGGGCATCAAGTAAGGGTTGAGACCGCCCCCGGGCGGTCATGTACGAGCGGGTGGAGAGGAGGACCGCGTGGACCTGCCCACGTATACGAACATCTGGCGCATCGAGAAGCGGCTCTACAAGCTTTACGACCTTCGCCTCCCGATGCCGCTCCCCATCGTCTGGATCGGCGTGTTCGTCGGGGTGTTCGTGCCGTGGTCCCTCCTGCTGATCCTGGTGGGCGTGCCCGTGGCGATGCCGTGGCACGTGTTGTTCCTGGTCCCGCCGGGGATCGTGACGTGGTTGTCCACGCGGCCCGTCATCGAGGGGAAGCGGCTGACCGAGCTTCTGGAGTCCCAGCTTCGCTATCTGGGCCAGCCCAAGGCGTGGTACCGGCTCGCGCCCACCGCCGAGCCCGAGGCGGTCTCGTTCTCGGGGCGTGTCTGGCGTACCACTCCGGCGCGGGTCAAGGCGAAGGCCGCGCGCAAGGCCCGCCAGCCGCAGCGCAGGCGCGAGGGGCAGCGGATCGCCGGGCCGCGCCAGGTGCGTCCCGCCGTGGCCGCCGCGGCCGCGGCCGCGCAGCAGGCGCCGGTGGCCGAGACCCGCAACGGGTGGGGTTCCCGTACGCGGCGGGGCATGGCTCCCGCGCTGAGCCCCCGGGCCGGCCGTGCGGCCCCCGCCTTCGGGCGGGAACTGCCGCTGGTCGTGGTCCCCGCGGATGAGACAGGGCCGGCGTCGCCGCCGGTCGAGCACGACGTCGCCGGAGAGCTGGCCAGCCGCGAGCTCACCGGCGGCGCCCTCCCCGGCCGCCCCCGCCACACCCACGCCCACCCGGCCTCCGAGCCGGACGCGGCCGCCGTCCAGGAGGAGCAGGGCGTACGGGAGGCTGAGGGCGCGGCGGAGGCCCGTGCCGACGGGCGCGCGGGCTCCGGGGCGGGACGAGCCTCGGGGGAGACGCGGGACGGTCGCGGGACGGTCGTGCCGATCAGGCCGGAGGGGCACAAGCCCGCGCCGGGCAAGCCCATCGACACCGAGGCGCTGCGGCGGCTGCGCAGGCTCGCCGCCAGCGCCGACGCGCCGCCGGAGACGCCGGAGACGTCAGGGCGTTCCGAGGACGAGCGCGGCGCGGCACAACACCACGACGACGCGGCCGCACACCGCCAGGAGCCCGAAAGCACAGACCGCCGTGACGACGGTCGCGACGACCGCCGTGACGACGGGCGCGGCGACGACATCGCAATCGCGCACGGGCAGCACAGGAAGGGGCAGCCGCCGAAGTCCGGGCCGGCGACGGTGATCCCGGGCACGCCGCGCGTCTGGCCCCCGGTCAACCCCGACGCCAAGCCCTTCTCCGGGCCCACCCTCCGCCTTGAGGACCAGATCCCCAAGCCCGCCGAAGGCACACCCCCGGTCGAGGACGCTCCCGCCGAGGTCGGACACCCGGCGCCCGAAGGGGAGTCCCCCGCGAGGGAGGACGTTCCCGGCGCCGACACGAACGACGAGCCGACGCGGGAGCCGGCGGCGCAGGAAACGAAGGCGCAGGAGGCCGCGCACGAGCGGCAGGCCGGCGGGAGGCCCGGTGACAGGGCCGGCGGGTTCGTGGCGCCCGTGCCCGTTCCCAGGGCCGGTGAGGGCAGGTCCGGCGAAGGACGCGTACGCAGGGTCGAGTCCGTGATCGGCCGCGACTCCGGCGGCTGGCGCCGGATCGCCCAGGTCGTCGTGGGCGGAGGCGGCGTACGCACTGACGGGTCCGAGATCGACGAGGCCAGGGCGAGGGCCGTGTTCGGCGGCAGCCGGCGGATCGTGGTGCTCGGCTGCACCGGCGGCGCGGGCCAGTCCACGACGGCGCTCATGCTCGGCCACACCTTCGCCTCCCACCGCGACGACAGGGTCGTGGCCGTCGACGCCAACACCGGCGGCACCACCCTGACCAGCAGGATCGAGCCGGAGACCCCCGAGACCCTCACGTCGCTGCTGTCCGGCCTCGACCAGGTCAACGGCTACCTGACGATGCGGGGCTTCACCACCCGCACCGCCTCCGGCCTGGAGGTGATCTCGGCCGACACGGACGCGGGCGCCGAGCAGCGGCTCGCCGACCGCAGCTTCTTCTCCGACCACCGCCTCGGCGAGTCGATGCGCCTGCTCGACCGCCACTACAAGCTGTCCGTCATCGACCCGGCCGCCGCCCTCGCGGCCCGCATCCTGCCGTACGCGGACCAGCTCGTGCTGGTGGTCCCGGCGAGCGAGGAGGCGTCGGAGGCGGTGGCGATGACGTACGAGTGGCTCGACGGGCACGGCTGCGCGGAGCTGCGCAGGCGTGCGGTGATGGTGGTCAACGGCGTGAGCAGGCGTTCGATGGGCGACGTCGAGCAGGCGGAGGCGGTGGCCAGGGGCAGATGCCGGGCCATCGTCAGGGTCCCGTGGGAGGACGGACTGGCGCCCGGCGGCGCCGAGATCGTCGACCCAGGTCAGTTGCGCGCGGCGGGACGGCGCGCCTACCTCGCCCTCGCCGGTGTCGTGGTTGCAGGCTTCGCGGTACAGGCACACGGACACTCCGTCCGACCGAGCGAAGAGGAGTTGGCGAGTGACCCCCCGGGCACGAGAATCGGTGAGCGTTAAGTGAACAAGCGAGCAGGTCTGGCCCGTTCATGCGCCGAGGGGGCGGCATGAGCAGGGCGTCCCGTGCGCACCAGCGCCTCGCGGTCCGGTACTTCGACGACCGCATCCTGCTCACGGACACCTGCGCGTGGGCGTACTTCCGCCTTCCGACGGTCAGCTACGAGTTCGTCACACCGGAGGAACGCGAGGCGCTGGCCACCAACATCACGATCGCGCTGGCCGCGATCAGGATGCCCGACGCCGAGGTCCACCTGCGGGTGGCCCATCGCACCTACCCCGCGGCCGAGTGGGCCATGGCGCTCAACGCCACGTCCGACGAGGGGCCGGGCTGGCGCGACTACCTGGAGGAGATGTACCGGCACGTCTGGGCGAAGGACTTCTGGTCGAAGGAGGTCTACCTCGGCGTACGCCTCGGGCCGCGCGGCAAGCAGCTCGGCAACGGCGTGCTCGCCCAGCTCCTCGGCTTCTACCAGAAGACCGAGAGGACGCTCGGCATGGAGGACGACCACGTGCCGGACAGCGAGATCGGCCGGTGGACGGAGTCGGCCGAACGACTCGGCAGAGCTCTCGCGTCCAGCGCCCTGTACGCCAGGCACACCACTTCCGTCGAGGTGGCGTGGTTGTTCCAGCACGCCGCCGCCGGAGCCCTCGGCGACCCGCCGCCCTCGGCCAGCCCGAAGCGGCGCTGGGGCAAGGGCGAGATCGAGTCGCTGGTCGAGGGCGAGATCCACAACGGCAGGTCGCTGCTGCGGATCGTGCAGCCGCAGGGCGACTCGTACGTGGCCAACCTGTCGTTCGCGCGATTCCCCGACCTCATGCCATTCCCCGACGGCGAGCCGTGGATGCACTTCGCCGACCAGCTCCCCTTCCCGGTGGAGATCTCGTCGAGGATGCGGCTGATCCCGCCGGTCAAGGCGTCCAAGGACGTCGCACGCAAGCTGGCCCACGCCCGCGACATGGACCACCACATCCGCGAGGCGGGCGCGGAGGCGCCGATCGCGCTGGCCGAGCAGATCGACGCGGCCCGGATGCTCGAACACGGCATCACCAAGGAACGACTGCCCTTCGTGTACGGCTGGCACCGCCTGATCGTCTCGGCCCCCACCGAGGACATCTGCGTACAGCGGGTGGAGGCGGTCGTCGAGCACTTCCGCGACATGGGCATCGACGTGGTGAACTCGACCGGCGACCAGTTCTCGTTGTTCTGCGAGGCGCTGCCGGGCGAGAAGGTGCGCGTCAACGCCTACGCCCAGCGCCAGCCGCTGCGGACCATCGCCGGCGGCATGGCCACGGCCACCGTCGACCTCGGCGACCGGCTCGACGACGGCAGCGAGGGCTGGCTCGGGCCGTACATCGGCGAGACGGTCGGCAGAGCGCGCAGCATCGTGCACTTCGACCCGCTGCTGGCCGCCAGCCGCAACAGGCCGACCGCCATCGCGATCACCGGCGAGCCGGGCGGCGGCAAGACCACGCTCGCGCTGCTGATGATCTACCAGATGGCGCTGCGCGGGGTCACGGTCGCGGTGATCGACCCGAAGGGCGACGCCGAGTCGCTGGTCCAGCTCCTGGAGAAGCGCGGACGCAAGGCGCGGACGATCCCGCTCGGCTCGGCCGCGCCGGGGCTGCTCGACCCGTTCTCGTTCGGCGACGACATCGCGGCGAAGAAGACCATGGCGACCGAGACGTTGCGGCTGCTGCTGCCCCGCATGTCGGAGGAGCGCGAGTCGGCGATGATCCAGGCGGTGGCCGCGGTCTCCAACGGGTCCGACCCGTCGCTGGGCAAGGTGGTCGACTACCTGGAGCAGGCCGACGACGCGGCCTCGAAGAACCTGGGCGCGGTGCTGCGTTCCATGTCGGAGATGCATCTGGCCAGGCTCTGCTTCGACCCCTCCGGCGGCGACCAGATCGACAGCGAGGGCTGGACCACCGTGTTCACCCTGGGCGGCCTGACGCTGCCCGACGTCGCGACGACCAGGGACGACTACTCCTACGAGCAGCGGCTGTCGGTGGCCCTGCTCTACCTGGTCTCGCAGTTCGCCCGCAGGCTGATGAACGGCCTCGACCGCCGTGCGCCCAAGGCGATCTTCCTGGACGAGGCGTGGGCGATCACCTCCACGCCCGAGGGCGCCAAGCTGGTGCCCGAGGTCAGTCGCATGGGCCGGTCCCGCAACACCGCACTCGTCCTGGTCTCCCAGAACGCCGGTGACCTGCTGAACGAGCAGGTGACCAACTGCCTGTCCTCGGTGTTCGCGTTCCGGTCCACCGAACGGGTGGAGGTGGAGCACGTGATGTCGCTGCTCGGTGTGGAGGCGTCGGAGGAGCACAAGGCCGTGCTCCGCTCGCTCGGCAACGGCGAATGCGTATTCCGTGATCTGGATGGCAGGGCCGGGCGGATCGGAGTAGACCTGATCTCCGAGGAACTGCTCCGCTGGCTCGACACGAACCCGACACACGACAAACCAGACGGTGGCGGGCATGATGATCATCGAGGGGGCGTGGGCAGGGCGCAGGAGGTACGGTCATGAAGATCCGACTATCCCGACGACTGGCGCTGGCACTCGCGCTCGTCAGTGCCGTCCTCGTGGTTCCGCTGGTGGTGGGCGGCTTCTCCACGCCCGTCGCGGCGGCGCCCTGTGACCTGTCGGGGCCGCTCAACCCCGAGATCATCGGCGGCGGCACCGACGGCATGATCCAGCCGCCGCCCCCCGCGGGCGGGGCCCAGGCGCCGACGACCAACTACGGCCAGTTCGGCATGGCCGGCCAGTTCTGGCAGACCCACGACCTCGGCTGCTCCGACTACGTCGCCGTGCTCGGCAACATGTGGGCCAACGGCGTCTTCACCGCGGCCAAGGCCGTCGACCGGCTGACGATCACGACGTACCAGGCGGCGGCCACCGAGGGACCGCTCCAGTCGATCAAGGACGTCGTCGACGACATCGTCCAGAACCTGTCCGAGGCCATGTACTGGCCGTTCCTGCGGCCGATCGTGATCCTCGGCGCGATCTGGCTCGCCTGGTACGGACTGATCCGCAAGCGGGCCACCACCACCGCCGAAGGCGTGATCTGGATGGTGCTCGCGGTCACCGTGGCCGTGTGGTTCTTCAGCCGGCCGGGCGACTTCACCGGGCTCGGCAAGGTCGTCACCGACAAGACGGGCGAAGTGGTCAACTCCGCCTTCTCCGGCCTGCCGGGCGCCGGTGGCGCGTCCTGCCTGCCGCCGCCCGGCCAGACGAACCCGCAGGTCAAACCGGGTGGCTACGGCCAGACGGGCACCGCCGGAGTCGAGCAGAACGCCGACGCCCTGTGGTCCACGCTGGTCTGCAAGCCGTGGCTGGTGGGCATGTTCGGCACCGCCGACCCGCAGCAGCCCATCGTGCGCGACTTCGGGCGCAAGATGCTGGAGACCCAGTCGATCGCGCCCGCCGTGGCCGGCCAGCCCGCCCCTGACATCGCCGCCCACCAGGCCGAGTACGCCAAGGTCGCCGAACTGCTCAAGAACGACTCCCGCTACACCGTCTTCTCCGGCCGCGACTGGTCGGGCAGACTCGGCGTGGCCGTCGGAGCGCTCATCGCGGCCGTGGTGGCCGGGCTGCTGATCTTCCTGGTGGCGGTCTCCCTGCTGGTGCTCAAGGTGGGCTTCCTGCTGATGCTGATACTCGGGCCGGTGTTCCTGCTGGTCGGTGTGCATCCGGGCAGCGGGCGCATCATCGCCATGCGCTGGGTGGAGATGCTCGTCGGCACGCTGTTGCGGCAGGCGGTGCTGACGCTCGTCCTCAGCGTCCTGGTCTACGGGTACGCGCTGATCATCTCCACGGCCATGCCCTGGGGGTTGCAGGTCCTGTTCATGGCATTGCTGACGATCGCGGTGTTCTTCTACCGGCGGCCGTTCCAGCACCTGTTCGCGTCCCTGAGCGGCCACACGGTCGCCACGCGGATGCTCGGCGACGCCGCGAGCTCGCCCGTCCTGGAGCGGGCCGCGAACGTGTTGCCGCCGGTCGCCGGGGCCAAGCTCGGACGCTGGGGCCTGCGCAAGGCCGAGCCGCTCATCAGGGCGGCGGCGGCCGGGAGCGGCGCGGGCGCCGCGGCCGGCGCCGCGGTCGCCCAGGCGAGGATGCGCGGCGAGGAGGGCGAGGGCGTCTCCGCCGGCACCCGGATGCCGGTGTCGGCGGCGCCGCTCGACACCGACCAGCAGGGCGGCAAGGCGGGGGCCCGGCCCCCGCTCGAACCCCGCAGGGGCACCGCGCCGCCGCTCAACCTCAGCGGGCAGCACAGCAGGACGCGCGGCGCCCGCGGTGGCGCCCCGGCCTCCGGGGGCGGTCCGGGCGGCACGCCGTCCGGCGGGATGGTCCCGTCCGGCGGTTCGGGCGGCGCGTCCGGTGGTGCTTCGGGTGGTTCCTCGGGTGGCGGCGGCTGGTTCGGTGGCCGGTCGGGCGGTGGCTGGGCCTCGCGCGGCGGGTCGTCGGGCGGGTCGTCCGGTGGGTCGCGCAACGGGTCCTCCGGCGGGTCGCGGGGCTCCCGGTTCGGTGGCGGCGGTGGCGGCTCCCGGGCGTCGGGGTCGCGTTCGCGTGGGTCCGGTGGCGGGCTGTTCGGCGGTGGCGGCGGTTCCGGCTCGGGTTCCGGTTCCGGCTCCGGCGGCGGGTTCTTCGGTGGCGGGTCCGGGAACGGTGGCGGGTCCAGGTCCGGAGGGTCCGCGTCCCGGCCGTCCGGCGCGTCGGCGGGGCCGCGGATCTTCGGCTCGGACGAGTCGTCGTCCCGCTCGTCCGAGGCGCCGCCGTTGTGGCTGCGCAACAGCGGCAACAGCGGTTCGGGTGACGATCCGTCCGTGCCGTTCTGGCTCAAGCCGAACCGGGGCAAGGACTGACCATGGCTCAGTCCGGTGACAAGCGCGGGCTGGCCTTCGCCGCGATCGTGGTGGTCATCGCCGCGGTCGGCCTCTACCTCACGATGTGGCCGAGCTCGGACGATCCGCCCGAGCCGGCCCCCGCCGGGGGTAGGACGGCCGCCGCCGCGCCCTCGGCGACGAGCAAGCCGCTGGCCACGGCCAGTGCCGCGCCGTTCGACGTCTACTCGTACCTGCCGATGAAGAAGGAGCAGCTCGCCGCGGCGGCGGACCTCGCCGAGCGCTTCACCGCCGTCTACGGCACCTTCAGGTACGACGAGGACGCGGCCGCCTACGCGAGCCGGGTCAAGGCGTTCACCACCGCCGAGCTGGGCAACATCCTGACCAGGACGCTCACCTCGGCCGGCACCGTCCAGCAGAACCGCGACGACCAGATCATCTCCCAGGCCACGGCCAGGCTGAAGGAGATCAGGCAGATCGAGAAGACCTCCATCGTCTTCATCGTGACCGAGACCAGGCAGGTCAACGCGAAGAGCGGCGACCAGCAGGTCGTCGAGGACCTCGCGGTGACGGTGAGCCAGCTCGGCGCGGACTGGCGGATCTTCGACGTACTGCCCGCGACCGAGGGCCAGGACGGGGACAGCTAGCGGTGAACCCCCCCTCCCGAACCCGTCTGGCTCTGCTGCTCGGAATCGCCGGGATCCTGCTCCTGGCCGCGATCATCATCTCGCCGATGTTGCTGGTCTCGATGCCGTCGTTCCTGAACGGCGACGGCGCCTCGATCGACTGCGAGGGCGGTACCAAGGTGGAGGAGGTGTCCGACTCGGGCGCCTCCGACATCCCGGCCGACTACCTCGATCTGTACAAGAAGTGGGGCAAGAAGATCGGCGTCCAGTGGAACATCCTGGCCGCCGTGGGCAAGCGCGAGACCGACCACGGCCGTTCGAACCTGGCCGGGGTGAAGAGCGGCACCAACTACGCGGGCGCGGCGGGCCCGATGCAGTTCCTGATCTCGACGTGGGGCGGCAAGGCGCAGGTCGCGATGTCCTCGACGTTCAACGGGTACGCCTCCGACGGCGACGGCGACGGGGTGGGCGACGTCTACAACCCCGCCGACGCCATCCTGGGCGCCGCCAAGATGCTCAAGCGCAACGGCGCGCCCGAGAACGTCCGGCGGGCCCTGTTCACCTACAACCGCGCCTGGTGGTACGTCGACCAGGTCGAGGAGATCGCCAGGAAGTACGCCAAGTCGGGCGCGGTCGAGGTGCCGCCGCAGGCGTCGGAGGAGTGCGACGACCCCCTGGTCGCGGCCGCCCCGAGCGAGATCGTGGCCAAGATCCTCCAGTACGCGCTGGCGCAGCGCGGCAAGCCGTACCTGTGGGGCGGCACCGGGCCGGACGCGTTCGACTGCTCGGGCATCATCTACGCGGCCTACCGGGCGGCGGGGCTGAGCATCCCGCGTACCACGTTCACGCAGTGGCCGTTCGGGGTGAAGGTGTTAGCGGGTGAGGAGCAGCCCGGGGACCTGGTGTTCTTCAACGCCGGTCCGGGCACGTCGGCCGACAATCCCGGCCACGTCGGGCTGATCGTGTCGAAGGGCAAGATGGTGGAGGCCCGGTGCACGTTGTGCGGGCCGATCAAGGTCACGAGCTACCAGGCACGCGACAACAAGGTGGGCTTCACCCGTCCCCTCCAGAACCCCGACGTGCTCGATCAGCTCAAGAAGCTGCAGACTCCCGCACTGTGAGGATGACGGACGTATGAGCACGATCGTGGTAGCGGCGGTGATCGTCGCCCCCGGCGGCAGGGTGCTGGCCGCGCAGCGGGCCGCGCCCGCCGCGCTGGCCGGCGGCTGGGAGTTCCCCGGGGGCAAGGTGGACCCGGGGGAGGGCGAGGTCGTGGCGCTGATCCGGGAGTGCCGCGAGGAGCTCGGCGTGGAGATCACGGTGGGCGAGCGCGTGGGCGGGGACTGGGCGCTGTCGGAGGGGTACGTCCTGCGCGTGTGGCTGGCCACGCTCGCCTCCGGCACGCCCGAGGCCCGCGAGCATCTGGCGTTGCGGTGGCTGGGCCCCGGGGAGTATTACGACGTGGAGTGGCTGGGGGCCGACCTGCCGATCATGAAGACGGTGGAGAGTCTGCTTCAGCAGGGTTAGAGAGTCGCTCTCTGTGACATAACGATTACTAGGCGTAATTTGTCGCAGTGGGGGAGTCCGAGTGATGCGGCGTGGCTGGATCCTTTCTGGAGCGCTGATCCTGGTGGCGGTGCCCTCCGTGCCCGTGGCGGCGGCGGGGGTGACGCTCGTGCTCGAACGCGTGAGCGGCCCCGAGGGTGCGGGCAAGTGGATCAGGACGGGTGACGTCCAGAGGTTCAGGGTCCGGCTCAACGGGATGGCCAAGGGGGCCAAGGTCGCGGTGGCCACCAGCCCGGTGGAGGCGCTGGAGGGGTTGGCCTGTTCGCCCGCGGGGCCCAAGTCGGCTGACGACTTCTGGGGTGCGTCCCGGAGGGGCGACGGCGGCGCGGAACCTGGTGGGGACTTCGGCAGGGACTTCGGTGGAGACTCCGGCGGGGACTCCGGCGGGGACGTCGAGTCGTGGCCGTCCGGCCGGGATGGTGTGGCGGGGGCGTCCGGTTCGGGAGGGCCGGGCGCGGCTCCCTTCCCGTACGCGGGAGGGGAGCCGGTGCCGTGGGGGGCCGCGGGCGCGATAGGGCCCGAGGCGGGTGAGGGGCCGTACGAACGGGATGCGTGGCAGCCCGTACCGGGCCGGCGCGCGACGCGGGCGGGGGCCGCCGAGGAGGGTGCGCCGCCGTTCGGTGTCGGGGTGGAGGCTCCGGGGGCCGATGAAGGGCAGGGCTTGTCGCAGGCGGAAAGCGGGCGGCAGGTTGAAGGTGGGCGGCAGGCCGAGAGCGAGCGGCAGGCGGCGGGAGTGTTGGCCGCGCGGGCGCTGGCCGGAGGGGAGGGCTCGGCTCTCACCGGAGGTGCGCTGCCCGGCGCCGGGGTGTGCGCGCTCGGGGCCGTCTCGGGGGAGCGCGCGGTTGACGTGACCTTCCGGGCGCCTACGGGGGCCAAGGAGGTGGTGCTCACGGCGGTGGCCAGGTTGCGGGAGCCCTCCGGCGGGTTGACGACCATGAGCAGGACCACCGCCGTGCCGGTGGCCGAGGAGATGCCGCGCGAGGTCGCCACGATCAGCGGCCAGGCGGTACGCGTCCCTCCGGCGGAGGCGCGCAACCGGAGGCGGGGGGCGGGAGGACGTACCGGCGCGGGGACCGCGGCGGGGGGCGGAGGCGCCGCCGGGCTGCTGTGGGGGACGGGTGCGGGGACGGGTGCTGGGTTGACGCCAGGGACGGGGGCCGGGCTGCTGCCGGGGGGCGTTGGCGGGACGACGCGAGGTGGCCTGGTCGGCGGAGGTGGTGTGTCCTCGGGGCATCGCGGTCTTCCCGGCGGCGCCTCGGGGCTGGGTGCCAGAGGCGGGGCCCACGCGGCGTCTCCCCGAGCGGGAGGTGTCGGGGGTGCGTTGGGTGCGCTTCCCCGAGCGGGAGGTGCGGGTGCGTTGGGTGCGCTTCCTCGGGCGGGTGGGGCTCAGGGCGTTCTCCCGGGGGTGGGGGGTGTCCAGAAGGTGTTGCCGCAGGCCGGTGGTACGGGGGGTGCTCTTGGGGCGTTTCCGCGTGCGGGAGGTTTGGGGCAGGGCGCTGTGACTGGAGGAGGCGGGGTCGCGTCCGGCGGTGTGCCGGGGGTGGCGCAACCTGGCGTGCCCGGTGGTGGGGTGGCGGGGAGCTTGCCTGGCGGTGTGGCGCAAGGGGCGGTGCCCGGTGGTGTGGCGGGTCTGGCCGGTGGTGGGGCTCTGGGCGGGCTGCCGGGTGGGCCGGCTCAGGGAGGGGTCCCCGGTGGCGCGGTTCAGGGAGGGCTGCCGGGTGGTGCGGTTCAAGGGGGACTGCCTGGGGGGCTCGTCCAAGGAGGGCTGCCTGGGGGGTCGGTTCGTCCGGGGCAGGTAGGTGGCGGTGTCTCGGGGATGCCTGAGGGCGCGGGTGGTGGGGCGCCTTGGCCGGTGCAGGTGGTGGTGGCACGGAAACCGGTACGGCCGGTCGCGTACGCCAGCCCCCTGGACGGGCCGCGCGGTTTGTCGCTGGTCATTGGGGGGATCGGGGTGTTGTTGCTAGCTCTGTGGCTGGTCGCGCGTATACAACGCAGCAGACATAAGCCGCGAAACGTATGGTGATTACGTCTTTACTGTGGCTTTGACCCGACTAGTATTCCCTTGACCATGGTTCCGGGACTATGCGGAGGGCTCCGGTGGCACGCACGCGAGCGACAGCCGTGTCCGCGATCGTCCTCGCGTTAGGGCTCACGGGTGTCGGCGTGGCCCCGTTCGTCGGCCAGAGCGCGAGTGCTTCCGTCAGCCGCGCGGCCTTCGACCCGGCGGTGGAGCCGTGCGACGCGGGTGAGACCTGCGACCCGCAGGCCACGGTCACGGTCACCACGACGCTGGGTTCGCCGACGCCGGAGGATGCTCCGGAGACGACGATCACCCACACCGTCACCGCGTCCCCCACGAAGACCACCAAAGCGCCGAAGCCACCCAAGACCACCACCGCGCCCACGCCTCCGCCCGTGCAGGAGACGACGCAGCAGCCGATCGCGCCCCTGCCCACCGCGCAGACCACGGCCGGGCCGCTGCCCACGGAGCCCACGACGGAGCAGTCCGTCGAGATGCCCTCCCTCGCGCCGTCCGACACGCCGACCGTGGCCCCGCCGAGCGACACCGCCCCGACCACGGACTCGGTCCAGCTTGAGGTGCGCAAGGCCGCGCCGGAGTTCGACCAGAAGTCGCTGACGCAGAAGCTCAGCATCCCGGCGCTGGTGCTGGTCCTGCTCGCGCTGTTCGCGGTGCTCATCTTCGAGGGACGGCTGCGCCGCGTCGCCCACGCGGCCGCGGTGCGCAAGGCCGGTCCCCAGGCGGCGACCCGTACGGACCTGCCGCCGCCCGGCTACCCGGCCGGCCCCGGGTACGCCACGGCGGCCTTCCCGGCCCCGGGTTACCCCGGCGGCACGGCGTACGCGCCGATCATCAGCTTCGTCCCGGTCCAGACCTACCCGACCGCCCAGCCCGGCTACGGCCCGGTCTACCAGGACCCGTACGGCGGCCAGCCCGGTTACGCGCCCGAGCCGGCGCCCCCGACCGTGCCCGAGCCCGTCGTGCTGCACCCGGACGAGTTCGACTCCTACAACGAGCCCGCGCCGAGCCCCAAGGACTACCGGGACCCGTTCGAGCCGCTGGTCCCGGCCGAGCAGCCGCCGGGTGACATCCCGCCGGGCGGCGCGAAGCCGTACGAGGACGAGCGTGAGTTCCCGCTCGCGCCGGCCGCGGCTGCGGAGAGCGGCGACTCCGAGCCCTGGCAGCAGGGCGCGTCCCTGTTCGAGCCGAGGCAGCCCCAGCAGCCTCAGCAGGCCCCGCCGGTCCAGCAGCAACCGTCGTCGCCGCCGGAGGGGTACCAGCCGCCGCCGTATCTGCCGCCGGAGGGGGACGCGGCGACGGTCGTCCAGCCGCTGCCGCCGCTGCCGCCGGAGGGCGCCACCCAGGAGATGCCCGACCCCAAGCAAAAGAAGAAGCACTGGGGCCGCAAGTAACCGCACGCCGCACGCCGAACATCGAACGCCGAACGCGGAAGCGGGGGCCGGATCCGATCCGGCCCCCGCTTCTGCGTTCCGTCGCCTGTTCGGCTTCGGCTTTCCGCCGCTGCCTACTTGGCGCGCTTGAAGATCTTGTTGCCCAGCCACACCAGCGGGTCGTACTTGCGGTCGGCCACGCGCTCCTTCATCGGGATCAGCGCGTTGTCGGTGATCTTGATGTGCTCGGGGCAGACCTCGGTGCAGCACTTGGTGATGTTGCAGTAGCCGAGCCCGTGCTCGTCCTGGGCGGATTCCTGCCGGTCGGCCACGTCATACGGGTGCATGTCCAGCTCGGCGATCCGCATGAGGAAGCGGGGACCGGCGAAGGCCGGCTTGTTCTCCTCGTGGTCGCGGATCACGTGGCAGACGTTGTTGCACATGAAGCACTCGATGCACTTGCGGAACTCCTGGGAGCGCTCGACATCGACCTGCTGCATGCGGTACTCGCCCGGCCGTACCCCGGCCGGCGGGGTGAACGAGGGGATCTCACGGGCCTTCTGGTAGTTGAAGGACACGTCGGTGACCAGGTCCTTGATGACGGGGAAGGTCCGCATCGGGGTGACCGTGATGGTCTCGTCCTCGGAGAAGGTGGACATCCGGGTCATGCAGCCCAGCCGGGGCTTGCCGTTGATCTCCATGCTGCACGAGCCGCACTTGCCGGCCTTGCAGTTCCAGCGCACCGCCAGGTCGGGGGCCTGCGTCGCCTGGAGCCTGTGGATGATGTCGAGGACGACCTCGCCCTCGTTCACCTCGACGGTGAAGTCCTCAAGCTTGCCCTCGCCGCCCTCACCACGCCAGACCTTGAACTTCGCCTTGTAACTCATTTGGCAATCCCGTCGAACTCGGCCATCTCTTCGTCGGTGAGGTACTTCTTCAGCTCGTCCCGGTCGAACAGGGTGATCAGGTCGTCGCGCATGGACGGCTGGATCTTCTCCACGACCTGGACGTCGCCGCCGTCCGCGGTGGAGCAGACGAGCAGCTTGCGACGCCAGTCCGGATTCATCCCGGGGAAGTCGTCGCGCGTGTGGCCGCCGCGGCTCTCCTCACGCAGCAGGGCGGCGCGGGCCACGCACTCGGAGACCAGCACCATGTTGCGCAGGTCGATCGCCAGGTGCCAGCCGGGGTTGTAGATCCGCGAGCCGGCCGCGCCGACCTGGCGTACGCGCTCCTTGAGCTTCTCCACGACCTCCATGGCCTCGGAGACCTCTTCGGCCTTGCGGATGATGCCGACCAGCTCGTTCATGGTCCGCTGGAGCTCGTGGTGCACCTCGTACGGGTTCTCGCCGTCGCGCTGGAGGGGCGCCAGGGCCTCCTCGTGAGCGGCGTCCACGAGTTCCTGGTCGATCTTGGGGCGGGCCTTGAGGCCGTCCACGTACGCCGCCGCGCCCGCGCCCGCGCGCCGCCCGAACACCAGCAGGTCGGACAGCGAGTTGCCGCCCAGCCGGTTGGAGCCGTGCATGCCACCGGACACCTCGCCCGCCGCGAACAGCCCGGGTACGGCCGCCGCGCCGGTGTCGGCGTCCACCTCGACGCCGCCCATGATGTAGTGGCAGGTCGGGCCGACCTGCATGGGCTCGGCGGTGATGTCGACGTCGGCCAGCTCCTTGAACTGGTGGTGCATCGACGGCAGCCGCTTCTTGATCTCCTCGGCCGGCAGGCGGGTCGAGACGTCGAGGAAGACGCCGCCCTGGGGGGATCCGCGACCGGCCTTGACCTCGGAGTTGATCGCGCGGGCCACCTCGTCACGCGGCAGCAGCTCCGGCGGGCGCCGGTTGTTGGCCTGGTCGTTGTACCAGCGGTCGCCCTCCTCCTCGGTGGTGGCGTACTTGTCCTTGAACACCTCGGGGATGTAGTCGAACATGAAGCGCTTGCCCTCGGAGTTGCGCAGCACGCCGCCGTCGCCGCGGACGGACTCGGTGACGAGGATGCCGCGCACGGACGGCGGCCAGACCATCCCGGTGGGGTGGAACTGGATGAACTCCATGTTGATCAGGTTGGCGCCGGCGAGCAGGGCCAGGGCGTGGCCGTCGCCGGTGTACTCCCAGGAGTTGGAGGTGACGACGTACGACTTGCCGATGCCGCCGGTGGCCAGGACCACCGCGGGGGCGTCGAAGAGCAGGAAGTTGCCGGTCTCGCGCCAGTAGCCGAACGCGCCGGAGATGCGGTCGCCGTCCTTGAGCAGGCGGGTGACCGTGCACTCGGCGAAGACCTTGATGTAGGCCTCGTGGTCGCCGTGCGTCTCGAAGTCCTCCTGCTGGAGCGCGACGACGCGCTGCTGCAGCGTGCGGATCAGCTCCAGGCCGGTACGGTCGCCCACGTGTGCGAGCCGCGGGTACTCGTGACCGCCGAAGTTCCGCTGGCTGATCTTGCCGTCCTTGGTGCGGTCGAACAGCGCGCCCCACGCCTCCAGCTCCCAGACGCGGTCGGGGGCCTCCTTGGCGTGCAGTTCGGCCATGCGCCAGTTGTTGAGGAACTTGCCGCCCCGCATGGTGTCACGGAAGTGCACCATCCAGTTGTCGTCGGAGTTGACGTTCCCCATCGCGGCGGCCGCGCCGCCCTCGGCCATGACGGTGTGCGCCTTGCCGAACAGCGACTTGCAGACGATCGCCGTGCGCTTGCCCTGCTGGCGGGCCTCGATGGCGGCCCGCAGCCCGGCGCCGCCCGCACCGATGACGACGACGTCGTATTCGTGACGCTCGATTTCCACTTGAAGAAGTCCTTTATGCGAACGGGAAGGCGATGACGCCCTTGGCGACCATGCGGACGTAGAAGTCGGCGATCATGACCGAGAACATCGAGGCCCAGGCGAGCTGCTGGTGCTTGGCGTTCAGCTTGGAGACGAACGTCCAGGCCCGGTAGCGCAGCGGGTGACGGGAGAAGTGGTTCAGCCTGCCCGCGGTGATGTGCCGGCACGAGTGGCACGACAGCGTGTACGTGTTGATCAGCACGGCGTTGACGACCAGGATCCAGGTGCCGAGGCCCTGCGGCTTGTGCACGAGCGCCAGGACGGCGTCGTAGGCCAGGACGAGGCCGATGAGGATGGCCGCGTAGAAGAAGTACCGGTGGATGTTCTGGATGATCAGCGGGAAGCGGGTCTCACCGGTGTACTTGCCGTGCGGCTCCTGGACGGCGCACGCGGCCGGCGACAACCAGAACGAGCGGTAGTACGACTTGCGGTAGTAGTAGCACGTCAACCGGAACCCGCCGGGCAGGCCGAGGATGAGCAGCCCCGGCGGCAGGGTGAACCAGTCGCCGATCGGCGCCCACCCGAACAGCCGCGCGCCCTCGGGGCACGCCGTGGTCAGACAGGGCGAGGCGAACGGGGCGATGTACGGATCGACGAAATAACTGCCGTCGATGATCGCCCACACACCGTAGACAAGGAACGAGCTGAGCCCGAGGAATGTCAGCAGCGGGACCAGCCACCACCTGTCGGTGCGCAGCGTGCGCACCTTGACCTGGGCGCGCTGCCTTCTGACCGGGGCTTCGGGCGTCGTCTGGGTCATCGCGGACCTCTCCACCTCCCGCGGACCCTGCACACAGGGGGTCCGGGTCGTTTCATTGGGCGCGCGTACGGCGGGTGCGGTACCGCTCTGGGCGCGCATTGGTGGGGGATACGTTACGACGACCGCATAGGATTTTGTGAGCGGGGTCACTCACTTTTTCGATGACCTGATGTGATTCCTGTCACGTACGCGCGTCAGGGCCGCTGTCCTTGGTCCGGGAGCTTCACCACGGTGACGAAAAAATCATCTATTTGCCGGACAACACGGATAAATTGCTCGAAATCCACGGGCTTCGACACATAGGCGTTGGCGTGCAGCCGGTAGCTGTGCAGGATGTCCTCCTCCGCCTCCGAGGTCGTCAGGATCACCACCGGGATCGTCCGCAGCGTGGCGTCGGCCTTGACCTCGCGCAACACCTCCAGGCCGTTCATCCGGGGCAGGTTGAGGTCGAGCAGGATCAGGTCGGGCCGGGGCGCTTCGGCGTAGGCGTGCTCCCGCCGCAGGTACGCCATCGCCTGCTCGCCGTCGTTGACCACGTTGAGCCGGTTCCTGACCTTGTTGAGCTCGAACGCCTCCCTGGTGAGCAGGATGTCCCCCTGGTCGTCCTCCACGAGGAGCACGTCGATCGGGCGCCAGTCCGTCATGTGTCGTCTCCCGCCGCCGGCAGCGTCCAGCGGAACGTGGCGCCCTGGCCGGCCGGCGTGTCGTCGAGCCAGAGTTGTCCGCCGTGGTACTCGACGATCTTGCGGCAGAGGGCCAGGCCGATGCCGGTCCCGGGGTAGACGTCCCGGGGGTGGAGCCGCTGGAAGATCAGGAAGATGCGGTCGGCGTACTTGGGCTCGACGCCGATGCCGTTGTCGGAGCAGGTGAACTCCCACAGGTCGCCCTTCCGCTCGGCCGTGACGCGCACGCTCGGCGGGGACTCCGAACGGAACTTGATCGCGTTCTCGACGAGGTTCTGGAAGAGCTGGGTGAGCTGCAGCCGGTTGCCCGTGACCACCGGCAGGTCGTCCCGGGTGACGGTGGTGCCGGTGTCCTCGATCGCGGCCGACAGGTTGTCCAGGGCACGGTCCAGGGCCTCGCCCGAGTCGGTCGGCACCCGTTCGCCGCTCACCCGGCCGACCCTGGAGAAGTCGAGCAGGTCGTTGATCAGGAGTTGCATGCGCTTGGCGCCGTCGACCGCGTAGTGGATGTACTGCCGGGCGCGGTCGTCGAGCTGCGTGCCGTAGCGCTGCTCCAGCATCTGGGTGAAGCTGGCGACCTTGCGCAGCGGCTCCTGGAGGTCGTGGCTGGCGACGTAGGCGAACTGCTCCAGCTCGCCGTTCGACCTGCGCAGCTCCTCGGCCTGGTCGGCGGCCTCGCGCCAGGCCGAGACGATACGCCGGCGCATGGAGTCGACGTGGCTGGACAGCTCGCTCAGCTCGGCCGGCCGGTCCACGCCGAGCCGGTGGTCGAAATCGCCGGCGGCGACCGTGCGTACCTGCTCGCTGAGCTGGGCGACGGGCTTCAGGACGGCGTACCTGACGATGAACGCCAGCCCCGCGCCGCAGGCCAGCAGCACCCCGAACAACACGATCAGCGCCACGTTGAGCCGGTCGAGCTGGGCGGCCACCTCGGGCCTCGGGCCGAGGGAACGCGCGTGCGCGATCATCGCCATGGTGACCACCACCCCGGCCGCGAACGCGACCCCCGCCACCGCGCCGATGAACAGGAACCAGCGGGCCACCGGCAGCCGGCCGACCCCGGTCGGCTGCTTCGGGGGAGGCAGTGGATGGATGCTCACGGCGACCTCCTCGACACCAGGACGACCGCGAGGTCGTCGCTCAGCCTGCCGGCGTGCCGGATCAGCCGGTCGAGGTCGATGACGCCGTGCTCGCGCACCAGGCCGACCAGGCCGTCGACGCCGAGCTGCCCCTTCTGCTCGCCGACGGCGGCCTCGATCAGGCCGTCGGTGTAGAACATCATCGACCACTCCTCACCCAGCGGCACGTCGATGACCGTCCACTCGGCGTCGGCGAAGATGCCGAGCGGCGGCCCCGAGGGCGCGTCGGCCACCACCGTGGGGACGCCGTCGCGGACCAGCACCGGCGGCGGGTGCCCGACCACGCGCAGCCGGGCGTGCCGCAGGTCGGGAGTGAGCGTGGCCGTGCACAGCGTGGTGAAGATCTCGGGAGCCTTGCGCTCGGCGCGCAGCAGGGCATCCATCGTGCGCAGCAGCGTGTCGCCGGTCTGACCGGCCAGCACCAGCGTGCGCCAGGCGATGCGCAGCGCCACGCCGAGCGCGGCCTCGTCCGGCCCGTGGCCGCACACGTCGCCCACCACGATGTGCACCGCGCCGTCGGCGGTCTGGACCATGTCGAGGAAGTCGCCGGCCAGCAGCGTGCCCTGGTCGCCGGGCAGGTAGCGGATCTGGTGGGTGATCGCGTCGGTGCGCAGCAGGGGCACCGGGAGCAGGCCGCCCTCCAGGCGGGCGTTCTCCTTGGCCGTCAGCTCGGCCTCGAACAGTCTGAGCTGGGCCAGGTCGGCCCGCTTGCGCTCCATGGCGTACCGGATCGACCGGGCCAGCAGCCGGGCGTCCACGTCCTGCTTGACGAGGTAGTCCTGGGCGCCGGCCTGGACGGCGCTGACACCCACGTGGACGTCCCTGAGTCCGGTCAGGACGAGCACGGCCGTGTGCGGAGCCAGCGCGAGCACCTCCTCCAGCGCTTCGAGCCGGCTGGCGTCGGGCAGCGTGAGATCGACGAGCACGCACTGGACCGCCGGGCCGAGCTTGGTCCTGGCCTCCTGGAGGCTGCGCGCCCGGAAGATCCTCGGAGGCGCCTCGGCCTGTTCGAGCAGTTCCTCGACGAGGAAGGCGTCGCCGTCATCGTCCTCGATGAGGAGCAGTGTCAGCGTTTCGGTGAGGTTTGCCGTCACACGCCTCTCCGGGGAGTCGGGCCGTTGCTGCTCATTCTGCGATGAGTTCGACCCCTTGCGGAAGCGTGCCTTCCTGGCCGGCTTCGACCACGAAGGAGAGCAGGGTCTCCCGGAACGCCTGCGCGGCCCTGGTCGGGTCGACGTCCTTGCGGTGGGCCAGGGCGATCGTACGGCTCAGACCGGGCGGCGCGAGCGGCGTGCCCGACAACCCCGGCCGCCCGTCGAGCACCATCGACGGCACCACGGCCACGCCGAGCCCCGCCTCCACGAACCGCAGCACCGCGTCCATCTCCCCGCCCTGCACCGAGAACCTGGGCTCGAACCCGGCCTGTCGGCAGGCGGTGAGGGTCGCCTCGCGCAGGTCGTAGCCGCGCCTGAACATCACCATCTGCCTGCCGCGCAGGTCCTCGATCCGCAGGTACGGCCCCCGCGTCCGCTCGTGGGAGGGCGCGACCACGACGAGGTTCTCCCGCAGGATCTCCTCGGTCACCAGCGAGGGGTCGTCGCTCTGCAGCGGCATGATGATCAGCGACAGGTCGAGCTGCCCCCTGGCCAGCGCCCTGACCAGGTCACGCGAGCCGCCCTCCTCCACCAGCAGCTCCACCCCCGGGTACGCCCGATGGAAGCGGGCCAGCGCGTCGGCCAGCAGCCCCGCGCACAACGACGGCGTGGCCCCCAGCCGCACCCGGCCCCGGCGCAGCCCCGCCAGCTCGGCCACCTCCTGGCGGGCGGTGTCGGCGTCGGCCAGCATCCGGCGGGCCAGGGGGAGCAGCGCCTCGCCCGCCGCCGTCAGCGTGACGTTGCCGCGCGCGCGGGAGAACAGCCGCGCGCCGAGGTCGCTCTCCAGGGCCTTGATCTGCTTGCTGAGCGAGGGCTGGGCGACCCGCATGCGCTCGGCCGCCTGGGTGAAGTGCCTGGTCTCCGCGACCGCCACGAAGTAGGCGAGCTGTTGCAACTGCATGTGATTTTCCTCGCACCGGCCGAGCATTTTTCCTTATGTCGACCGTATAAACCAAGCATCATAGCCGGAAGCTATGGAAACCAGATCCGCGATGACTTGGACGGATCATTGCTGGATACCTAGCGTTCAAACGTGACTGCCACGATAGAGCGCGGCGCCGCCACCGCGCCTGTTAACGCCCCCAAGGGTGCCTCGCACGCACCAACGTCCAAGAAGCCGAGCCGGTTCCTGAGCTCGTCGAACGGCAAGAAAGTCGTCATGGCCGTCACGGGCGCCGTGATGGTGTCCTTCCTTGTCCTTCACATGCTGGGCAACCTCAAGATCTTCCTCGGCAAGGACTCGTTCAACGAGTACGCCGACGCGCTGCGCACGCTGTTCGAGCCCATCGCGCCGTACCGGACGGTGCTGACGATCCTGGAGATCGGGCTCGTCGTCTCGGTCGTCCTGCACATGTGGGCCGCGATCTCGCTGGCGCGCAAGGCCGCCAAGGCCCGCCCGGTCAAGTACGTGGCCAAGAAGTCCCAGGCCAACGGTTACGCCACGCACATCATGCGGTTCGGCGGCCTGACGATCCTGCTCTTCGTGATCTGGCACCTGCTCGACCTCACCTTCGGCGTCGTGAACCCCAAGGGCTTCGACTCCGCGCCCGCCGACCGCATGGTCGCCGGCTTCGACGCCTCCCGCTGGTGGGTGACCCTCATCTACCTGGTGGCCGTCGTCATGGTCGGCCTGCACCTGCGGCACGGCATCTGGAGCGCCTTCCAGACGCTCGGCTGGGCCAACCGCAACCGCAACCGCGGCCTGCGCCTGACGGCCGGCCTGGTCTCGGCGGTCCTGGTGATCGGCTTCCTGGCCCCGCCCCTCGCGATCACGTTCGGAGTTGTGAAGTGAAGTACACCGAAGGCTCGGAGATCCGGGACACCAAGGCTCCCGCCGGTCCCATCGAGGAGCGGTGGGAGAAGCGGAAGTTCAGCGCCAAGCTGGTCAACCCCGCCAACAAGCGCAAGCTCAACGTGATCGTCGTCGGCACCGGCCTGGCGGGCGGCTCGGCCGCGGCGACCCTCGGCGAGCTGGGCTACAACGTCAAGTCGTTCTGCTACCAGGACACGCCCCGGCGCGCCCACTCCATCGCCGCCCAGGGCGGCATCAACGCCGCGAAGAACTACCGCGGCGACGGCGACTCGATCTACCGGCTCTTCTACGACACCGTCAAGGGCGGCGACTTCCGCGCCCGCGAGTCGAACGTCTACCGCCTGGCCCAGGTCTCGGTGAACATCATCGACCAGGCCGTGGCCCAGGGCGTGCCGTTCGCCCGCGAGTACGGCGGCCTGCTGGACACCCGCTCCTTCGGCGGCGCCCAGGTCTCCCGTACGTTCTACGCCCGCGGCCAGACGGGGCAGCAGCTCCTGCTGGGGGCGTACCAGGCGCTGGAGCGGCAGATCGCGGCCGGGACCGTGGAGATGCACACCCGCCACGAGATGCTCGACCTGATCGTCTCCGACGGGCGGGCGCGCGGCGTCATCGTGCGCGACATGGTGACCGGCGAGATCGAGCGGCACCTGGCCGACGCCGTGGTGCTGGCCACCGGCGGTTACGGCAACGTGTTCTTCCTGTCCACGAACGCCAAGGGCTGCAACACGACGGCCATCTGGCGGGCGCACGAGCGCGGCGCGTACCTCGCCAACCCGTGCTACACGCAGATCCACCCGACCTGCATCCCGGTCTCCGGCGAGTACCAGTCGAAGCTGACGCTGATGTCGGAGTCGCTGCGCAACGACGGCCGCGTGTGGGTGCCGCTGCGCAAGGACGACGACCGGGCCCCCGGCGACATCCCGGAGGAGGAGCGCGACTACTACCTGGAGCGCATCTACCCCGCCTTCGGCAACCTGGTCCCGCGTGACATCGCCTCCCGCGCCGCCAAGAACGTCTGCGACGAGGGCCGCGGCGTCGGCCCCGGCGGGCTCGGCGTCTACCTCGACTTCCGCGACGCCATCGGCCGCCTCGGCCGCGACGCCGTGGAGAAGAAGTACGGCAACCTCTTCGAGATGTACGAGCGCATCACCGGCGAGAACCCGTACGACGTGCCGATGCGCATCTACCCCGCGGTCCACTACACGATGGGCGGCCTGTGGGTGGACTACGACCTGCAGTCCACGATCCCCGGCCTGTTCGTGATCGGCGAGGCCAACTTCTCCGACCACGGCGCGAACCGGCTCGGCGCCTCGGCGCTGATGCAGGGCCTGGCCGACGGGTACTTCGTGCTCCCGACCACGATCGGCGACTACCTGGCCAACGGCCCGTACGGCGAGGTGGACGAGGAGGCCGTGGCCGAGGCGGAGATCAAGGTCCGTACCAGGATCGACCGCCTGATGTCGGTGAACGGCACCCGCACCCCCGACTCCTTCCACCGCGAGCTGGGCAAGCTCATGTGGGACTACTGCGGCATGGAGCGCACCGAGGAGTCGCTGCGCAAGGCCCTGGAGCGCATCCCCGAGCTGCGCGAGGAGTTCTGGAAGAACGTCAAGGTGTCCGGCACCGCCGAGGAGCTGAACCAGGTCCTGGAGAAGGCCGGCCGCGTCGCCGACTTCTTCGACCTGGCCGAGCTCATGTGCCTGGACGCCCTCGTCCGCACCGAGTCCTGCGGCGGCCACTTCCGCGCCGAGTCGCAGGACCCCGACGGCGAGGCCCTGCGCGACGACGAGCACTTCGCGCACGTCTCGGCCTGGGAGCGCACGCCCTCCGGCGAGACGGTGCTGCACAAGGAAGCGCTCGAGTACGAGTACGTCAAGATGACCCAGCGGAGCTACAAGTGAACCTGACCCTCAAGGTCTGGCGTCAGAACGGCGCTTCGGACGCCGGACGCATGGTGACGTACCGGGTGGAGGACGTGTCCCCGGACATGTCGTTCCTGGAGATGCTGGACGTGCTGAACGAGCGGCTGATCCTGGAGGGCGACGACCCGATCGCCTTCGACCACGACTGCCGCGAGGGCATCTGCGGCATGTGCGGCATGGTCATCAATGGCGTGGCGCACGGCGAGCAGCGCGCCACGACGACGTGCCAGCTCCACATGCGCCACTTCGAGGACGGCGCCGAGATCACCATCGAGCCGTGGCGCGCGGCGCCGTTCCCGGTGGTGAAGGACCTGGTCGTGGACCGCAGCGCGTTCGACCGCATCATCCAGGCGGGCGGGTTCGTCTCGGTCCCGGCCGGCTCGGCCCCGGACGCGCACAGCGTCCCGGTGCGCAAGGAGGACGCCGACGCCGCGTTCGACGCCGCGACCTGCATCGGCTGCGGCGCCTGCGTGGCGGCCTGCCCGAACGGCTCGGCCTCCCTGTTCACCGCCGCCAAGATCACCCACCTCAGCCTGCTGCCCCAGGGCCAGCCGGAGCGCCTGACCCGTGCCAAGGCCATGGTGGACCAGATGGACGCCGAGGGCTTCGGCGGCTGCACGAACACCGGCGAGTGCACGGCCGTGTGCCCCAAGGGCATCCCGCTGGACGCGATCGCCCAGATGAACAGCGACTATCTCAAGGCCAACGCCAAGTAGGCACGGTCTCGCAGGCCCCGTCCCGGTACGGGTGAAGTCAAGGGGTCGTCGCAACACTGATTGATCAACTGGCGAGTGCCAGGAGCTTGGTGAGACGCTCGGCTGGGGTTTCCCAGCCGAGCGTTTTGCGTG
>NZ_BMRC01000018.1:148601-184760 GCF_014648435.1 Nonomuraea spiralis | reverse complement strand
TTCCTCGCGTATACCTTCCCGTCTCGCTCACCGCGCCCGGCCCATCCGGTAGTACTGGGCCGTCACGACTTTGTCGAGGCTGCTCCCGCCCTCCCCGGCGATCCTCGGCTCAGGCTGCCTCCAGCTTTCATCCCACCGCTACGACGGCAGGGACAACGAGGTCTTTCACCTCCGTACGGACATTCAGCGCCTCGTGGCGCACCGGGGCTCATGACACGATTCGTACCGGCACCCCTCGTAGCGGCCATCAACGAGTGACTTTGACCAGCACATTCGCCTAGGCCGAGGGCGGAGGAAAAGGCTTCGCGATGCGAGTGCACCCGATGGCAGGGTGCAACGCATGGCACCTCAGTACCAGATCCGCGCCGACTACGACGCTGACACGATCGTGGTCTACCAGGCATACGCGCCGGCCATAGCCGACGCGGCGCTGCGAGCGGGCCGCTTCGTTGCGCCGTTCTCATTCCACAGGATGACATGGATCAAGCCCTCGTTCCTGTGGCTCATGCATCGCAGCAATTGGGCCCGCAAACCCGGTCAAGAGCGCGTTCTCGCAGTGCGGATGACCCGGCGGGGCTGGGAGGAAGCTCTGTCCCAGGCCGTGCTCACGACCGCGGATCCGGCAGCTGTCACCAAGGCAGCCGTCCATGTCCAGTGGGACCCGGAACGCTCGTTGCGCGGAGCGGCACTGAACCACTACAGCATCCAGGTCGGCATCGGCCGCAATGTGATCCGCACATTCACCGACGACTGGATCGTCAGCCTCACCGACCTCACCCCCCAGGTCCGCAAGGCCACCGTATTGACCCAGGCCGGGCACGCTGCCAAAGCCCAGCGGCTATTTCCCGCTGAGCGGGTGTATCCACTGCCGCGGGCGCTGGAAAGCCTCCTTTTCCCGGGCAGATGACGGCCGACTGGCGAGGGACAAGTCGCCCGTGCCTGAGACACCACGAGGCCTTTCGCGGTGACCATGGCGCCAGAAACCCCGGAAGCCGGCGGCCCGGCGGAGGAGTCGAGAGCATCGGACTCATGATCCGTGGGTCGTGGGTTCAAGTCCCACCCGCTCCGGCGGCCGTGCACCCCGGACGGTCGACGTCTGCGCGCCAGGCGTGGCGATCCTGTCGACGATTCCGCCGGCCACCTACGCGGCCTGGGACGGCACCTCCATGGCCGCCCCCCACGTCACGGGTCTTGCCGCGCTCCTCCTATCCCACCACAGCGAGTTCCAGCGCGCGTTCGCGGCCAGGGACGCCCGCCGGGTGGAGCGCCTCTTCCAGATCATCAAATCGAGTTGCACCCCGCTGAATCTCGGCGATCCGGGTCGCACCGGAGCCGGAATGCCAGACGCGATCTGCGCCCTGGCGCCGGCGCTCACCGGCGCCGCGCTGCAATCGCCGCTGGACGAGCTCGCCGGTGAAATGGTCGCAGCCGGTCTGCTCACCGCCGCGCCGCCCGTTGCGCACAGGCAGCCGCAGGACCTGTCCGTGATCCCCCCGCTGGTCCAGCTCCGCGAGGAGATGCTCGCGGCGGGCCTCATCACCACCGGCCAGCCGCCGGCATGACACGTGAGCCGACCGTGACTCGACGTGCCCCACGCCGGCTCCACCGAGCGGCCTCGCTCGGCGCGTGCGGGACAGTCACCGACACGCGTACACCTCAGCCGCAAGCCCACGCCCACGCCCACGCCCACGCGAAGTCTCGCAGCCTTCCGACTCCATCGGACCTATCAGAGGAGAACGACCATGTCCTGGCAAGGACGCGCTCAACGCGCCGTGCAACTGCTCGACGGCGACCCGGACGGCACGTCCTTCGACGACTTCCTGTCGCTGGTGGTCGGCCATGTACGCCCGGAGCTGGAAGGCAGCGGTTTCTCCGAGGACCTCGGGGACGACGACTTCCGGACCGCCGCGCTCAGCTTCGACGAGAACATCCGCCGCCACATCAGCTTCCTCAACGGCGTGGTGCACCAGGCCGCCGTCGGGGAGGTGCACCGGGAGCTGTGGGAGTTCATCCTGCGCTCGCGCGACGACGACGCCAGCGTGTACAGCTGCTACCGCGATTTCCTGGTGGACGCCTGACCTCGCGGGGGCATCAGCCCGCAGAAGACCGGGCATTCGAGGAGGCTGGGGGCTCAAATTCGGGGGCAGGCACGAGGTACTCAGCGACGGCACGGCGGCACCATGCGGTCACTTCGGGGGGCGTCATCCGCAGGCCGGGATCGAGCGGCCCGCCGGGCGACAGCGACGCGACATGACGAAGGGCCCGCTGCTCGGTCGTACTCATCGTGACGCCTCGAAAGCGTGCAACAGGAAGGCCGGCACATCAGCGAGCAGGGCATGTTCCTGCTCGCGGGTCGAGCCGGCGCCGTGACCGCCGTGCTCCTCAACACGCAGCAGTACCGGCCGGCCGGAGGCGCTGGCCGCCTGCAGACGGGCGGCCAGCTTCGCCGGCTGCCACGGCGGCACCCGCGCGTCGCGCCGACCTGCGGCCGCGACCGGACAGCGCCGGCGGCTACTCGGCGGCAGGCAGCGCGGCCGGGGTGCTCGCCGAGAGTGGCACTTCATGGTGCAGGAACCGCCGCACCTGCGGGTCGTCGTCGGCGTTCGTGTTGAGCGGCGTACGGAAGGGACCGGGGGCGAGGGCGTTGACGTTGATCCCGTACGGGGCGAGTTCCACGGCCAGGCTGCGGGTGAGCTGGACGACCGCCCCCTTGCTCGCCGCGTAGGCGGACCGGGCGGCCGCGCCGACGAGCCCGAGCGCGCTGGCCAGGGTCACGATGCGGCCGTACCCCGCGGCGCGCATCACCGGCACGACCGCCTGGCAGGCCAGGAAGGTGCCGACGACGTTCGTCTCCAGACCGCTGCGCAGGGCGGACACGTCCAGGTCCGTGATCTCGCCGCGGGCCTGGACGCCGGCGCTGGTCACCAGCACGTCCAGACGTCCATGACCGGACACGATCTCCTCCACGAGCCGCTGGGTGAACTCGCCACTCACGCTCGAACTGATCATCCAAGGCACGGGAGGCGCGGGCCTCGTCTCCGGCCTGGCGTATCTCTTCAAGAACCCCGACAAGGTCGGTGGGTGGTTCGGTCGGCTGCAAGCCGCTTGGTACGACGGCTTCCTGGGCGCCCGGCTCGAACAGGTGGCGAGGCATCCACTCCACGTCGCAGGGCGCGCGCGGCCGGGTGGTCGCGCCTGGAATCTTGGTGTAGGGCACGGGACGTCCATTCCGCCATGACTCAGGCGATTGTGCCGCAGCTGCCACCACGGCGTCGGTGAACGGAGGAGCCGGAGCCGTGGCTGGGCGGATCGTGCGGCCGAGCCCCGGCGGGGTCTGCGTTGGGGGCGCCGGCGGCCCGGCCGAGGTCCTCAAGGGGGATGGCAGAACCTGCGACTGCGGTCCTAGTCCCCAGGAGGGAAGTGCGCGGGGTGTAGAGGGCCGATGTTCGGTTTGTGGGTGGATGGCAGGAAGGAGAGGTTCCGGCACGCTGAGCCTCCTGTCCTCGAAGGCTCGAAAGAAGGCCATCTGCCCATGTTTGAAAGATTGTCCGATCGCGCTGCGTCGATCGTGTTCATCGTGCTGACCCTGGCGATCGCGCTGACCACGGCCGGCGTCGCCGAAGGACTCGTTCTCGCCTTCTCGCCGTTGCTCGCCGTACTGGTGATGCTGCTCGTCCTCACGCGGGAGGGATACTCGCGCGAGGGGTGGCGACGGCTGGGAATGGGGCGACCAGGTCTGCGGTGGTGGCCGCTGGCAGCGGCCACCACCGCTGGTGTGTGCCTGCTGGCGACCGAGGGCGCCGTCGTGTTCGGCTACGCCCGATGGTCGGTGCAGGGCGAGTGGCTGCAGTCGGCGCTCGTCATGTGCGTCACGGGCCCGGTCCTGGCGTTCGCCGAGGAGATCGGCTGGCGAGGCTATCTGCAGCCGCGGCTGGCTCACCTGGGCGAACGGTGGGCGATGCTCGTCATCGGCCTGGTGTGGATCGCCTGGCATCTGCCCTACATCCTGCTCACGCCCTACTACCACGGCGAAGGGAACCGCGGCCTGGTGCTCGTGCTGTTCAGCGGCTCGGTGATCGCGTTCTCGTTCCTGTTCGGCTATCTGAGGATCATGTCGGGCAGCGTCTGGCCGGCCGTACTGGCCCACTTCGCGCACAACGCCACCTTCGCCCTGCTGCTGGAGCACGCGATCTCGTCCGAGCAGCCCGTGGTGGCGCGGGAGTACCTGGCCGGTGACACCGGGCTGTTCGTCCTCATCGGTACGGCGGCCTGCGTTCTGGCGATCGGGATCAGTCGATCCCCTGGGAGACATCGGCCAGTCCCTGTGTCCGGGCGAAGATGACCGCCTGGACGCGGTCGCGTAGCTCGAGTTTGCGCAGCACCGAGCCGAGATGCGTCTTGACGGTCGACTCGGCCACCTGAAGCCGCGCGGCGATCTCGGAGTTGCTCAGGCCGAGCCCGACCGCCGCGAGGATCTCACGTTCGCGGGCGGTGAGGCGGCCGAGCCGGGAGGAATCGGCAGGCCGGCAATCAGCGCCGGCCGCGGGCGGCGCGAGGACGAACGAGTCGATCAGGCGGCGGACGAGCCTCGGCGCGACGGGGGCCTCGCCGGCGGCCGCTGCCCGGATCGCCGCGAGCAGGTCCGCCGGACCGGCGTCCTTGACCAGGAACCCGCTCGCGCCGGCGCGCAACGCGGCGATGAGAAGGTCGTGGTCGTCGAACGTCGTCAGCATGACGACGCGCGGAGGGGCGGGAGCGGCGAGCAGCCGCCGGGTGGTCTCCACGCCGTCCAGACCCGGCATGCGTATGTCCATCAACACGACGTCGGCGCTGTGCTCGGGCCGCCGCAAGGCATCGAGTGCCGTCTGTCCGTCGCCGGCCGAGCCTACGACCCGCAGATCCGCCGTGGCGTCCAGAATCATCGCGAACCCGGCCCGCACCAGTTCCTGGTCGTCGACGAGGAAGACGCGGATGGGCCGGTCACCGCTCGTCATCGGCCGCCTCCTTCCCTTCCGTCCGGTGCGGCGCCCCAGGGGATGGGACGAGCCGGACCCGTGGCCACGGTGATCGGGATCGCGGCCTCGACCACGAAGCCTCCGCCTGTGGGGGAGCCGGTCTCCAGCACACCGCCGAGTTCCCTCAGGCGCTCGGCCATCCCGACGAGCCCGTAGGAAGTCGCGGGCGGCTGAGGCCGTCCGGCCTGCCGGGCGCCGACGCCGTCGTCCTCGACGCGTATCGTGATCCCCGGCCCCGCCCGCCGGAGGGTCACACGGGCCGTGGCATGCGGGCCCGCGTGCTTGAGCACGTTGGTCAGGGACTCTTGAACGACACGGAGCACAGCGGATCGTACCGCGGAAGGGACGCTGTCGAGCACGGCCCGCTCGGCTTCCACGTCGACCAGGAGTCCCGCCGCCCGCACCGACTCCACCAGCTGAAGCATCTCGGCCGACCCCGCCTGTGCCGGCCGGCCCCCGCCTGGCTCGTCCGGGCCGGTGTCGGGGTCGCGGAGCACCTCGATGACGCCGCGTACCTCGGTGAGCGCCGATCGCGCGGTACGCCCGATGGTCGCGACGGCGTCCGCGGCGTCCGCACGGTCCCACGGCTCGGCATGCCGGGCGGCGTACTCGGCGCCGTCGGCCTGCACGATCACCACGGTGAGCGAGTGGGCCACGATGTCATGAATCTCCTGTGCCGCGGCGATGCGCCGTTGTTGTGCCGCGAACCGCTCGCGTTGCAACCGGCTCTCCTCCAACCGGGTGTTCGCCTCGTGCAGCGCGCGCACGTTGGCCTGACGACCGCGGACGAGATTGCCGTTGACCCAGACAAGGACGGACAGGGCAGCCAGGAACACCGATGTCTCGATCACGTTCGCCATGTAGTCCGGCGGGGTGCTCCAGCGAAGGGCGGCCAGCACGGCGCCGGCGAGCGCGGCGCCCAGGCCGAGCAGGCGGATCGTGAGCGACGCGACATGCGCGGCGACAGAGTAGATCACGATCCCCTGCGGGATGTTCGCCGGCAACGGCTCGTCGATGAACACGAGCTGGATGCCGAAGAGCACGGCCGTCCAGACGAGGACGGCGACTGGATGCCGCCGCCGAACGGCGAGCGGGAGGATGGCCGCGGTGGCCAGGAGGAAGGCCGGTGGGCCCGCCCACGCGCTCCAGAGGCCGAACACCAGCCAGAGCAGAGCGGCCAGCGCCACGTCCAGACGCCTGGGATGTCGCCGTGACCATTGGTCGATGCGGGCCGCGAGGAAAGGCCGCTGCCTCAAGAAGCCTCCCGATCGACGGGCCCTTCCGAGCCGGGCAAATGTGACATGCGGGCCACCGACAATCTATCTGCGACAACTGCGCGCCGTGGCCCGTCGGAGACGCGGAACAGGTATTCCTCTCCTGAGTCGGCTTTCCGCTGTTTATGGCGAGAACGCCCATCTCCAGCAGCTGTGCCGACGTGGGACGTGAAACGTCCGGTGGCACTGCGGGCTTGGAGGGCGAGCATGAGGTGGCCGCGACCTCCCTGACGCGATCAGGACAAGACCGTAGGGGGGTTGAGTGGTTGCCCCTCGATGTGCGCCGACGAGCCGACGTAGACGCGCTGGTGGGTGAGGTCCGGCCAGATGCGGTCGTCAACGCCGCGTACAGGCAGGCGGATTGGGCGACCACCGCGACGTGAGCGGTGAACGTGGCGCCGGCGGTCTCGGCTGCTGATGGCCGCTTGGTTCAGGTGTCCGGCGACGCGGTGTTCTCCGGTGCGGCGAGCGGCTACGACGAGACGTGCGTCTCCTGACGCGATCACTCCGTACGGCGCGGCGAAGGCGGCCGTACGGGACGGGGCGTCGGTCGCCGATGAGCTGCCGGTTACCATCCCTGCGGCGCGCAGGTCCGCGGCCACTCGAGGGGCGTCCTGGTGGGCGCGCAGCGGGTACGGGACATCAGCCGTGGTTTGCGCGTCGATCATCGATTTGGCGATCATCGTCACGAGAGGGTCAGGCGTCATCGTTCTCCTCCAGAGCGCCGGGATCCGGGTGCCCGAGGTGTCGGCAGAGCGCGGAGCGGGTCGTACGGCAGGGCTCAAGTAGCGGGGTGTGGAAGCTCAGCCAGCTACGACCTTCGGGACAGGCCGTCCTCGAAAGCTGCCGACCTGCCGGAACGCCGCTCATCGCCCATCTTCGGCCGCTGAGAGCAAGCGCTCCGCGCCGCGGCAGTCGAGCAGGATCGATGAGACCTCCGGCGAGGTCGTCGATGGTCAGGAGCAGCGTTCCCATGCCGTAACCGGCTTCGAGCACTGGTCCGGGATCAAGGGTGCCCTCGTCGGCGAGCGCCTGACGCCGGCACAGAAGGCAACCGTGGTCGGGCCACGGGCGCAGGCGAATGACTTCGCCGATTCCTCCGTCGGCCAGGACACAAGCCAGGATCGCGGGTGTGCCGGCGCGGCGGGCAAGATGGCTGGTGGCGCGTCGTGGCGCGACACCGTCGGCGCATTCCCGCTTCGCGCCGCAGAACCCGGGATGCACAATTGTGCCCGTTGTCAGGGGGACCCCTTTTTAGCCTTGGGACAGTGTGCGTACTGGATCATGCATTAAGGGGGTGAATGCCCGCTCTGCAACTCCAAGCAATACCGCGTCATCCAGTGTTGCGACGCGCAGACTGACTGGCTCGACTTGGGCGACTACGGAACGGCCCAGCGCCTCCTCCAGCTGCCGGCGCCATGCTCGAGCGAGCGGAGCCAGCAGCCCCGCGAGGACCACACGGTCTGGCCCGAGGGTGTTGACGAGGCTGATCAGCCCGACCGATAGAGCATCTAGTACTTCGGCGAGGGGTCGTGCCGGACGATCTTCCAGGATCCCCGACTGGAGCGCACGGTGCAGCTCAGCGGCCGAGGTTGTGGGAGGCAGGCGGAGTGCGGCGGCGATCGCTCTGCCGTCGACGAACAGCTCAAGGCAGCCGTGGGAGCCGCAGCTGCACGCCGGGCCGGTCGGGTCCACGATGAGGTGGCCGGCCTGCAGGGTGTGCCCAAGGTGTCCGCCCAGGTGTGCCGAGGTGATCAACGCGCTGCCGACCCCGACTTGTTGCGAGGTGAGGAAGAGCATTCGATGCGCGCCGCGTCCGGCGCCGGCACGGAACTCTGCCAGGGCGCCGAAGGTGGCGTCGTGACCGAGGTGGATCGGCAGGTCGGTGCGCAAGCGGGCGGCGAGCAGTTCGCCTACCGGAACTTCTCGCCATGCCAGCGGGAGCACGGCGCGCGCGATGCCATCGGAATCGCTGATCATGCCGGGCAGCGAGATGCCGATCGCGGTGCACTTGGCGGCAGCGGAGCTGCCCAGTAGCGCGTTGAGGTGGCGGGCTACTGCGGGTATGGCCTGGTCGGGTGGAAGGGCGGGTATCGCGAGGTCGATGGTTTCGCGGTGCATGATCGTTCGATTCAGGTCGACGATCGCCAACTCGACGGCGTCCGGATGCAGTGCCCCGGCCAGGACGGTGGCGCTACCTGGGCGCAGGCTCAAACCGGGGGACGGCCGGCCGAGGCGGCCTGCCTCGGCGCGGGATTCGTTGATCTCGAGCAGCCCTAGAGTCCGCAGCTCCTCGGCTGCCGCCCCGGCGGCGCTGCGCGCGAGGTGCGCCGCAGCGGTTGCCTCGGCCCTGCTCATCGGGCCTCCGGCATGCAGTGCCTGCAGCAGCCGGCCACTGGCCGTTGGTGTGGTCGTGGGCATTGCCAACGTGCTGGATCCTCCGCTACGGTCTGGCCCAGATAAAGTTCTCACGAGAACAAAATACATCACCCCGGCTCAGTGAGTCGACGCGCCGGAGCCCCGGACCAGTAAGGATCCACCATGTCTGCCATCCCAAGACGCCTCGGTTCGCCTGCTTCGGCATCAACCGCCGCTGTCCGCCCGCCGCGAGCACTTCGCCGGATCGCCCTTCTCACGGCGGCGGTCGTCACGCTCGCCGGCTGCGGCTCGTCCGGCAACGACCAATCGGGGAACGCGCCGACGCCTGCCGCGGTGACGATCGAGGGCGTGGGCCCGGTGGCCAAGGATGACAAGGCTGCTGCGCTGTTGCCCGATCGGTTCGCCAAGGACGGCCTGGTCATCGCCGCGAACATCCCCCATCCGCCGTTCATCGACTTCAGTGAACCCGGGGTCACCGACAAGTTCAAGGGCCTCGATTACGATCTTACGCAGGCTATCGCAGCGCGGCTCGGCACTGTCGCCTCGTACAAGGCGCAGCCGTTCGACAGCCTGATCCCCGGACTGCAGGCCGGCAGCCACAACGTTGTCACGGGCATCGCGGACCTCAAGGCGCGGCAGGAGGCCGTCACCTTCGTCGACTACTCGAAGACAGGCGCCGCCGCGCTGGCGCGGCACGGGAACAGCCAGATCAAGACGCTCGCGGACCTGTGTGGTGTGAAGGTCGCCGCAGTAAGATCGACCACGCTGCAGACGCTCCTCGAGGACTACAGCAAGGCTTCCTGCGGCGCCCGTCCGATGAAGATCATTGGGTACCCGGACGAGGCGGCGGGCTTGCAGGCCCTGCTTTCCCAGGCCACTGAGGTGTACTTCACCGCGAAGGTCAACGCGATCATGATCGCGAAGAGCCAGCCGGACAAGCTCACCGCGGTGGAAGACCCCGCCGAGCCGAACGGCTACAAGGCGAACCCGAACGGCATCGGCGTCTTGAACGCGAATGAAGACTTGGCGAAGGCCATCCAGGCCGCGTTGCAGTCGTTGCTCGACGACGGCACTTACGGCCGCATCTACAGCAAGTGGGACCTGGCGTCGATCGGCGTGACTTCGGCCGTGATCAACGGCGCGATCAACTAGCCCACACCGACGCGACCATCGGCGGTTCGACGGGCCATCGCGTTCGCCACCGGCGGACCGCCGACCATCGTAGGAGATGCACTCATGACGGAATCCCGAGGGGCAGCGCCCCGCGCCCCACTGAGCAGTAGAAGCGAGGTCACGACTCGAACAGATGAGTTCGTCGTCGTGCCGCTACGCCATCCATGGCGGTACCTGTCCGGCCTCGTGGTCCTCGTGGCTCTTGGCCTGGTCATCTGGTCGCTGTTCACGAACCCCAACCTGGACGTCGCGACCATCGGGCACTATCTGTTCGAGCCCTACATCATCAAGGGCGTCGGGGTCACCTTGATGCTGACCGTCGTCTCGATGGTGTTGGGCGTGGCCCTGTCGGTACTGCTCGCGGTGATGCGGCTGTCGGAGAACCGGGTGCTCAGTGGCGTCGCCTGGCTGTACATCTGGTTCTTCCGAGGTACGCCGCTGCTCGTCCAGATCATCTTCTGGGGATTCCTCGGGGCCTTGTACCCACGGGTGGTCATCGGCATCCCGTTCACCGACATCACCTTCTACGAGCAGGTTACGAGCGTGCTGATCCCGGCGACCGTCGCCGCGATCATCGCGCTCACCCTGAACGAGGCCGCCTACAACGCCGAGATCGTCCGGGCCGGCCTGATCTCTGTCGACGTGGGGCAGAGCGAGGCCGCCGCGGCGCTCGGCCTGAGCGGCCGCCAGGCCATGCGCACGATCGTTCTCCCGCAGGCGATGCGGGTCATCGTGCCGCCGCTGGGCAATCAGACGATCAGCATGCTCAAGGCCACCTCACTGGTGGCGATCGTCGGCGGCCAGGAGCTGCTGACGGCGGTGCAGAGCATCTACTCAAACAACTTCAAGGTCATGCCGCTTCTCGCGGTGGCCGCGATCTGGTACCTCGCCCTGGTCAGCGTGCTGAGCGTGGGCCAGCACTTCCTCGAACGACGCTACGGCAAGGCCGGGGTCGCCCCCGCCCGCCCGGGGCTGCTCCGCAGGCTCTTCGTAAGTGAAGGAGGCCCAGCATGAGCGGCCTGAACGAGAACGGCAGCGGACCGGTCATCCGAGCCGAGAAGGTGTCCAAACACTTCGGCCGGACAGCCGTGCTGAAGGACATCACCCTTGAAGTCCACCAGGGTGAGGTGGCCGTGCTGGTCGGGCCGTCCGGGTCCGGCAAGTCCACGTTCCTGCGTTGCGTCAACCGCCTCGAGCGCATCGACGGCGGCAGGCTATGGGCCAACGGCGAGCTGGTTGGCTACCGGCAGGTGGGGCGGCGGCTGATCGAGCGCAGACCCGTCGAGGTCACCCGGCAGCGACAGGACGTCGGGATGGTCTTTCAGCGTTTCAACCTGTTCGCCCATATGACCGCGCTCGAGAACATCATGCATGCCCCCGTGCTGCTCAAGCGAATGGGCCGCGCCGAAGCGAAGGTGCGGGCAGCCGCCCTGCTCGACCGGGTCGGCCTGGGCCGCAAGGCGGCGAACCGGCCGGCGCAGCTGTCCGGTGGTGAGCAGCAACGTGTGGCCATCGCAAGGGCCCTGGCGATGCAGCCCAAGCTGATGCTGTTCGACGAACCCACCTCGGCGCTGGATCCGGAACTTGTGGGCGAGGTGCTGGACGTGATGCGCGACCTCGCGACCGACGGCATGACGATGCTGGTCGTCACCCACGAGATGGGCTTTGCCACGCAGGTCGCCGACTCGGCGTTCTTCATGGACGACGGCCGGATCGTCGAATCGGGTTCGCCGAACGAGCTGTTCGGTAACCCGCAGCACGAACGGACGAAGGCGTTCCTGTCCAGGGTGCGCAAGAACCAGTAATCAGCACGAGCAATACAGCGAGACGAGACAGAGGACATGACACAAGCGCGCACACCACGGGTACGACAACGCGACTGGGCCGACCGCCGGCCTCGGGTGGGCGTTGTCGGTACCGGCTTCATCGGTCAGGTGCACGCCCAGGCCTGGGCCCGGCTGGATGTCGACCTGCGAATCTGGGGGCGGTCCGGCGCCGACGCCGTAGCGGCAATGAGCGGTGCGACCCGCTGCGACGACTTCGATGATCTGCTTGACAGCGTCGACATCGTCGACATCTGCCTGCCCACAGACCTGCATCAGCCGTTCGCGTTGGCTGCCGCTGCACGCGGTAGACACGTGGTGTGCGAGAAGCCGCTGGCGCTCACGGTCACCGACGCTGAAGCGATCGCCGCTGCGTGCGCGGAGGCCGGAGTGGGGCTCTACATCGGCCATGTCGTCCGCTACTACCCCGAATACCACACGGTTCGCAGCGCTGTCGCCCAAGGCAAGGTCGGCGACGTCGCGCTCGTCCGCCTGGCTCGCGAAAGCGCGCTTCCGGAGCGGCCGGCGGGCGCCTGGATTTTCGACGAGGCGCGATCCGGCGGCATCATTGCCGATCTGATGTCGCACGACATCGACTTCGCGTCCTGGTTGGCCGGGCCAGTGGTCCGGGTTTACACGAAGACGCTGCGCGTCATGTCGGACCTTGTCGACGATCACGCGTACGCGGTCCTCACCCACGCCTCCGGCTCACTTTCGCATCTGAGCGCCTCCTGGGCGCAACCGGCAGCACGGTTCCGCACCCGCATCGAAGTGGCAGGGACGTCGGGCATGCTGGCATACGACTCGGACTCGGCACAGACGCTCACGGTGTCGCTCCGGCAGGAGACACCTGCGACGGGGGCCGGCCTGCCGGGTCGGTCCGGCCAGGTCGTGCTGGGCGACGATCCGTTCACCGCGCAACTGCGCGACTTCCTCGCCGGCATTCGAACCGGGACGCCGGCCAGGACATCAGTACAGGACAGCATCGCCACCGTGCGCACGATCGAGGCAGCGCGGGAGTCTGCGCGCACCGGGCGCGCCGTGTCACTGGAGGAAGCCGCATCGTGAACCCCGTCCGCATCGGATTGATGACCTACGCTCACGTGCACGCGCCCATGTACTGCCAGCTGCTGCAGTCGTTGCCCGGCGTGGAACTCGTCGGGCTCGCCGACGACGACGCCCGGCGAGCAGATGAAGCGGCGAAGGCGCACGGCCTGCGTACGTACGAGACCTACGACGAGTTGTTGGCGGCCGACCTTGATGCAGTGATCGTATGTTCGGAGAACACGCGGCATCGAGGACACGTCGAGCTTGCGGCACGCGCGGGAGTGCAGATCCTCTGCGAGAAGCCATTGGCCACCGATGTGGACGACGCGGTGGCGATGGTGCGAACCTGTCGCGAGCACGATGTCCCGCTGATGACGGCCTTCCCGATGCGCTACAGCGCCCCGATCCACGAGCTGCGAACGCTGCTGGAATCGGGCGCCGTCGGCACGATCCGCGGCTGCGAAGGAGTCAACCAGGGCCAACTGCCACGACACCGGCGCAACTGGTTCGTCGACCCGGAACTCGCAGGCGGCGGCGCCCTGGTCGACCACACGGTACACGTCGCGGACGCGTTGCGGTTCATCCTGGCCGACGAGGTGGCGGAGGTGTACGCGCAGGCCAACGACCTGGTCGGCGGACCCGACATCGCAGTGGAGACGAGCGGTCTTGTCATGCTCACTTTCACGAGTGGAGTAGTGGCCACCATTGACTTCAGCTGGAACCGCCCGATGGCCTTCCCTGCGTGGGGCGGACTCGGCCTGCGGCTCGTGGCGACCAGGGGCGTGGTGGACGTCGACGCCTATGCGGAGCGAGTGACGTCCTATGACGATGCCACCCAGAAGGTCTCGTGGCTGGACGCTTCCGAAGGAAGCTATAGGGCGATGATCGAAAACTTTGTCGCGTCCGTGCGCACCCGGACGCAGGTCTCGGCCACCGGTGTCGACGGACTGCGCGCGGTGGAGATCGTCGCCTGCGCTTACGAATCGCTGCGAACCGGGCAGCCCGTAGCCTGCCGTCCTCGAACGGTTTGACCGGGGGTCTCGCGCAGCTACGGGGATTTCGACAATGGAACAGCCGAATCTGTTGATAACGAGCAGCCCCAACACCCCGATTCCACCACCGGTCCCAGTCCCGCCGCCCCTCCCTCGCCTGCACCGGGCTCGCCGATCGGCATCCAGATCAACAGCGGTCCCGGCGCTCGCGTCTACAACGTCGGCGGCAGCATGACCGTCAACGAGGCCCCGCCGAGCTGATCCCCACAGGGGTAATGCCGCAGGGCCGGGCTGGACGGTGTAGCAGCGTGGACGGATGACCACCGTGGCGCTGCCCGGGCCTTCCAGCGATACCGGCACCGGCGTGTGCGCCGCAGCGGGTGAGCGTGTCGTTCGGCAGCAGCTCGCCCACCTGGAGCGGGCCGACGCGGCCACAGGAGGGACAGGTCCGTTCCGGCCGCGTCTGTTCACCGTCGACCAGGCGCCCGGCGGCGCTGGTGAACGGCACCAAGACCCGCAGCAGGGAGTGGGCAGTTGTCTGGGTGGCCCGCCCTCCCCGGACGTTCGGCATAAGGCGGTCCGCGCAGGCCGCCGCAGGCATGTCTCGTGCGGCCTCGCGCGTGCGGGACGGAGATCACCCAGCGGCGGTTGGGCGAGGACGATCGCGTAAACGCTGCTCCATACCCAGCAGTCCGGAGTCCAGAGTGGTCTGGATCAGCCGGCTTCTCACCTGCCCGTGGCGTTGCTCGGGATCGGTCAGGTCCAGGCCGGGGTCGGCCAGCACATGCACACCGGTCGAGTTCCCGGCGCCGGGGTTCAACCCGCGCGAACCGGCCCGCCATCCGGGACATCAGGACCTCGAACGCCTCCTGCCGGCGGGCAGGGTCTACGCTGTGACTCGCGGCCACCGCATGATCTTCAGTCTTCACACACCGATGATCAACGATGGCCGCGCCCGCATCCCTTCCGTGTCCCGCACGGGGCACGCAGCGTTCGCCCGCCGTCTCGTGCCAGGAGGACACATGCAACGCGGTGAAGTCTGGTGGGTCGACTTCGATGAGCGACGCCCGGTCGTGCTGCTCTCGGACGAGGAGTCATCCGGGTTTCAGGCGATGCAGGTCGTTGCGCCGGCGGGCGCCGAGATCAGCGGTCTGGGCGTTGAAGTGGCCGTAGGAGCCCCGGAAGGACTGCCCTTCGAAGGCGTGCTGCGGTTCGCGTTCCCGCGTCCAGGCTTTACTCCGTGCACATGGCTGACCACCGTGGCCCGGGACGACCTGATCGAGCGGGCGGGCGTGTTGTCCTCCGTGAAGCTCAGCGAGGTTGCAGAAGCCGTCCGTGCCGCTGGACAGAGGGCGGAATGGACCCCGATGGCGGCTGCCAGGTTCAGCGAGATCAAAGATGCCCGCCGTCTCGAAGGACTCGAGTAGCGGACGCCTGTGCTGCCCAGCTCGATCTCGTCGACGACTGACCGCTGCCCCTCTCCACCGCACTCCAGCAACAAGATCACGATCTACGGCTGGAGTACTAGAACTAAAGCCGTTGTCGGTCTAGGTCTGCCGCCTGATGCGCGCCCGGGCCCGTCGGCGCGAGCATGGTGTCTCTTCGATTGACAGTTGTGGAGGCGTCATGGGCATGGAACAGGTGGATTGGGTCGAGATCCCGGCCGGAACGTTGCGGCGGGGCACGCCCGCCGAAGATGTGGAGCAGGTCGCGCGCCGCTACGCCGACACCCGGGTGCCCGTGGAGTGGTACCGGAAGGAGGCCCCGCGTGCCGAGGTCCACGTTCCGGGCTTCCGGATCGCCCGCACCCACGTGACCGTCGAGCAATGGACGCTCTTCGCGCGGGCCACCGGCAGGCCGGTGCCGCAGACGCCGGCGGACCACCCGGTCATCGGTGTCAGCTGGCAGGAGGCGACGGACTATTGCCGGTGGCTGGGGGAGCGGCTCGGCGGCGTTGAGGTACGCCTGCCGACCGAGGACGAGTGGGAGCGCGCCGCCCGAGGCGACGACGACCGTGAGTTCCCCTGGGGCGAGGAGTACCGTACCGGGCTGGCCAATCTCGTGGACCTGGGCATCGGCACGACCACGCCGGTCGGCTCGTTCCCCGAGGGGGCCAGCCCGTTCGGCGTCCTGGACCTGGCGGGCAACGCCGACGAATGGACCTCCACCCTCTACGCCCCCTACCCGGGCGCTCCCCAAGAGGTGCCGAGGACCGAGGACTGGGCCTTCGACCCGCACATCACCCGGGGCGGTGCGTTCTGCCACGACCGGGACCTGGCCCGCTGTGCTCGCCGGCACGGCGCGTACGAGCGGGACCTGGCGGCGATCGGCCTGGGCTTCCGCCTGGCGTCGTCGGCCGGACCCTCCCTGCGGGAATCCCATTAGGGCACGACGGCCGGAGACACCAACCGTTCCCCGGTCACCTCCGGCACCGCCATCAGCACCTCCACCGCCGAGGCCATCGTGCGCGCCGCCTCATGCCGCTTCGGGAACGTACGCAGCCGGTTGGCATGATCGCCGCAACGGACTGCGGGCGTCAGCAGAGGACATGGTACGCCGGGCGGTCACTGCTCGGGCTGGGGCGTGCCGTGCACACCGAGCGCGTTCGCCGCGCGCTGGGCCTGGGCGGCCTGCCATCCCGCCCACACTGCCACCGCCAGCGCGACCAGACCCACCACCGCACCGGCGGGATCGACATCACCGAACTCGAACTTCGCCCCCTGCAAGCCGCGCCACAGCACCACCGCGGCGACGGCCGGCAGCAGGACACAGGCACCCGCCCAGCGACGGCCGCGCCGACGATCCTCCATGCCGGCCATCATCCACACCCGGCGCCAGGCCGGGACTCAGATCCGAACAAACGTGTCTGCGTGAGGGCGGACATGAGCTCACCGGCTCCCCTTGCGGTCCGGTTGGCGCCTGCGTCCCGGCCGTGATCGAGACCAACCGCGGCCGCTGCGCGCTCCCTGCGCCGTGCCCCGGACCATGATCAAACAGGATCGACGGCACGGATGCGGTTCTGCTCCTTCAGAAGCTGCTGGAGTTCGACGTAGGCCAGTATTGAGTGCCGCGAATGGTGCCGAGCCCGGAAGAGGTCGCTGACGAAGCCGGGGGGCGTCATCTCCCACAGAGCCTGCGCCAACCGGTAGCGCAGGTCCTTGGTCAGTGTCCGCCCCCGCGCGATCCGGCCGCGGACATCAAGATTCGGCCCGTGCCCCATCCACTGGCACGCGGTCAGGAGCTCCTCGTCGGAGAGCGGATCAGCGGAAACCAGGCCGGCGGCCTGCAATCGCTCGGCCACGTCTTGGATGATGACGGGGCTTGGAAGGTCCGCAGCGATCATCCGCAAGGCACTGCTCTTGCTACCGTCCACGAGACGGCCTGGGAGATCGGCGCTGAGGCAGCGCGGCCAAGACTCTGTCCCCGGATGCGGCCGGCGTCCCGTCAACTCGGCAACATGCTCGGCTGCCAGCACTGCGGTGCCTGGGCGTGCGCTCGACAGTCCGGCGCCCCAGGACAACGTCCGGGCCGTGACCATCACCTCCCACAGGCGGGCCACCAAGGCCGCGTCCTACGGTTCCGCCTCCCGCCAGCCGGTCCGGCACCTGCGGCTTACGGCGGCGGATGCCAAGCGTTTCCCACACGTCGGACAGGTTGCAGCCGGTGGAGAATCGGGGGCGACCAGTCGCCGCCGCTGGCATGTCTGCGCAGAAAGTGCCGAGTCCACGCGGAGGCGGCACTTTCACTACCCGATTGCACACCCATATGGGACGTACGCGCCATGTGATGTCCCGGAAATCTATGAAGTGCCGATACCAATGGGCAAGTCGGCACATCGGTGCGGGGAGCGAAGTCCCGCACTCCGCCAGTGGAATCGCACTTCTGGCGCCCCGGCTGCAGGGCGTGGCGCTGGCATCTGGGCATGGTCGTGTGGCGCGGGATGGTTGGTGCTGTCGATGATGGTCTTCAAGGGAGGCTGGCGGCCCGCCATACGGGCCGCGGAAGTCGTCGCCTGACAGCGCGGCGGGTCAGCGCCGCAGGTCGCGCCCCGCGGTGATCAGCCAGAGGTACGGCAGGGGCAGCATCGCCAGCCAGAACAGGTGTGCCTGATCCCAGTACCCGAACCCGCAGGTCGGCGGCCAGAGCCGGACCTGCTGCGGCAGCAGGATGGTCCCCAGCACCATCGCCAGCTGGACCACCACGGCGGCCATGGCGGCCTGCCGTCCGGGTGCGAACCGCACGGCGGTCGCCGCAGCGGCCAGCGCGATGCCGAGGCAGACGCCTGCCTCGATGAGCAGGTCGCCGACCGGGAACAGGGCGCCTTCCGGCAGGCGGGTCAGGATGTAGGAGAAGGCGGCCAGCCAGATCGCGATCGCGGCGGTACCGGGCAGCAGGCAGCGCAGCGCCTGCCGGACCCATCGGGGGACCGCGGCGGCGCCGAGGTCGGCGGACATGGCATCGACCAGCCCGAAGGCCGCCGCCGCGCCGAGCAGGGTGCCACAGATGCGCATGAGCACGAGCGCGTCGCCCCCGGGCAGTGCCTCCCCGTACCCCACCAGGCTCACCAGCCCGGCGGTGAAGGCGGCGACCACGACCAGAGGCCCCCAGTCGATGGCACGCGCGAGGGGGCGCACCAGCAGGAGCGCCACCCGCCGGCGGGATGGTGGCGGGGCAGGGACGGCCGCGGTGGGTACAGCCGCGGTGGAGGATGCGGCCTGGGGGTGTGCGGGCAGGGTTACAGGCATGGCGTGGCTCCCATCGGTGCGTCGAACTTCCGTTCCAGCCCGAGCAGCGGCAGGGCCTGGTCGATCGTGGTGGTGGGCTTGACGAGCGTGTCCCAGTTGGCCTGGACCTTCTTGCGGGCGCCGGGGGAGGCCAGCAGTTGCTTGGCGTAGCCGATCTCGGCCGGGCCCCAGTCCAGGCCGGACAGGCGTCCCAGGTCATGGTCGACATGAAGCTGCCGCCGGGCCTCGGGAGGGGCGACTTGGCCGATGAGCCAGAGTGCCACCGCCGTGCGGGCCTGACCGCGCACGTCACACGGTGTGGCGGGGCGGGAGGGGTTGAAGCGCTTGGCGGCCGAGTCGTACAGTCCGGTCGCCCAGAAGGCTGCGTCCTCGGCCAGAATCCTGCGCTGGTCGGGATGCCCCCAGCTCATCGGCGGCCGGATCACGCCGGAATCGTCGGTGAGGCCCCAGGTCGGGCTCGTCTGCCGCACCTGGGGCGCCCGCGCCCGCAGCGTCGCGGGCAGCGCCGCCACGACCGGCTGGACCGCCTGTTCCCACAGCGGGATCCACGGTTCGTAACCGGGAAAGGCGCAGTAGGTGAGCCCTTGTCGCTCCGTGCAGCGGTAGGCATGTGGGCCGAAGTAGCGCTCACGCACGCGGGAGTCCACATGGTCGATGGTCAGCTCCACGTTCGTGGGGAACTGTGCCGGTGGCCGGGTGGACGCCGCGGTGGCCCCCGAGGGCACCGCGACCGCCAGCGCCACCACCACAGCCACGGCGGGTGCCGGCCGTACCCGATGTCTGAGCAGCGCGAGCCCGCCGAAGAACGTCGCGATGGCGAGCACGTACACCAGGTGGAGCGCCGACGGGCGGTCGGGCCAGTCCGGCCGGTGGACCTGCATCACCGGCAGCAGCCAGCGGGCCTGCCCGTTCGTCGGGTTCATGTAGACGAGGACGCCGAGCACGGCCACCACCAGCGGCCCGGCGATCAGCCACCGCGTCCAACGGCCGACGGCCACGCCCAGCGTCGCGGCGAGGACTGCGGCGGCCACCGCCGTCAGTGGCTCCCACACGTCCAGCCGCCCTCCGGCGGGGCCGCTCAGCAACCGGATCGCCAGGTAACCTCCCACGGCCACCGCCGCTGCGAGTGCCGCGACCAGCGGTGTGGCCAGCAGCAGGGCCCGCGTGCGGTGCTCGGCCCGCCCCGGCAGGCCGGCGAGGCTCTCGGGCATGCCGTGCCGCCCGTCGCGCGAGGTGGCCAGGCTCGCCACGATCAGGACCGCCGCGCCGAGGCAGGTGGCCAGCCCGGTGGCATTGACTGGGTCCATCGTGAGGTCGGGCTGCTGGTCCCAGCTGAGGAAGGTCTGCAGCGCCAGCACCAGGACGGTCGCGCCCCACACGAGCGGGTGCCGCGCCAGCCTGCGCGTCTCGAACAGGAACAGCCGCCGCGTCACGCCGCCTCCCCGAGCAGCATGAGGTAGCCGTCCTCGACACCGGGCGGCGTCGCGTCCGCGGCCGGCGGACGCGGGCCGAGCGTTCGGTAGCGGCCGTCGGCCGTCCGCCAGAACAGCTTCGACGTGGCGGGCGGCCCGTCCGACAGCCACACCCGGCCGTCCGCGACGGCCGCGAGCTCGCGCGGGGTGCCGTCGAAAACCGCGCGGCCGCCGCGCATGACCACCACCCGCTCGCACAGCGCGGCGACGTCCTCGGTCTGGTGAGTGGACAACACGACGGTACGGCTCTGGCCGAGCCGCGAGACCAGCGCCCGGAACGCCATCCGCTGCTCCGGGTCGAGTCCCACGGTCGGCTCGTCGAGGATGAGCACGTCCGGCTCGCCCAGCAGGGCCTGGGCCAGCGCGAGCCGCTGGCGCATGCCGCCCGACAGCTTGCGCACCTTCGTCCGGGCCTGGTCGGTGAGGTCCACCTCGGCCAGCACCCGGCGCACCTCGGCGTGCCGGTGCTTCCGGTCGGTCAGCTCCTTGAGGATCGCCACGTAGTCCACGAGGTCGAAGGCGGTGAAATGCGGGTACGAGCCGGGGTTCTGGGGGAGGTAGCCGAGCCTGCGGCGCAGCGCGGTCCGCTGCGCGCGGTCGGCCGGGTCCAGGCCGAAGGCATCCACCGCGCCGCCGTCGGGAGCGAGGGTGGTGGCCAGGCAGCGCAGCAGCGTGGTCTTGCCGGCGCCGTTCGGGCCGAGCAGGCCGGTCACGCCGGTGCCGAGCGTCAGGTCCAGGTCGTCGAGCGCCCGTTTGGCCCCGTAGGTCTTGGTCAGTTTCTTGATCTGGATCATCTGGTGCTCACTTTGTAGAAGCGGTACGTCAGCAGGAGGGCGGCCACGCCGTACCCGATCTGCGGGGCGGGGCCGAAGACGGCTAGCCAGCTGCCGATGAAGCGGCCCGTGCCGACGATGGCCAGCCACGCCCCGCCCACTGCGAGGGCGGCGATCGGCACGGGCAGCCGGCTCGACAGGGTCAGGCAGCCGGCGGAGGCGGCGAGCGCGGGCAGCAGCCAGGCGGCGGCCAGCCCAGGTGGCGCCGGCAGCAACGGTGAGGCGAGCCCGGCCAGCACTACCGACACCGCCAGCACCGCCGTGGCCCGGGTCAGCAGCAGTCGCGGCCCCGACAGGGGGGTGGCGGCCACCAGTTCGTGGGCGGGATCGACGCGGGGCCCGTAGGCGAGCGCGATGCCCGCCAGCGGCAGCACCGGCGCGACGATCAGGAATGCGGGCAGCAGCTCGGCCTGCTCGCGCGCGGCCAGCACCGCGAACGCCAATACCGCCACCACCGCGGCCAGCCAGGTTCGGCTCAGCGTCGGCGTCGCCGACAGCAGCCTGGCCAGGTGGTCAGGCACCCCGCCGTGCCGCAGGAACCGCTCGGACAGGCTCGGGCGCGGCGTGATCAGCTCGGCCTCCAGCCTCCCCCAGGACGCTTCGAGCCAGTCCTTGTCGTACGGCACCGCCGCCCGGCAGGCAGCGCAGCGGCCGAGATGCGCGTCCACGGACATGGCCAGAGCCGGTTCGAGCGTGCCTTCGAGGTAGTGCTCACGCAAATCATCGGGGATGTGCCAGCTACTCATGACAGCTCCTCGCGCAACCGGGCCCTGGCCCGCATCGCGCGGGTCTTGACCGTGCCTTCCGGTATGCCCAGGAGACCGGCGGCCTCCTTGGTGGTGAGGCCGTCGAGGACAGTCGCCTCGATCACGGCGCGCAACTCTGGGGAGAGCCTGTTCAAGGCGGCGCCGAGGTCACCGTGCTCCACGCTCAGCAGGACCACGTCCTCGGCCGAGGCGACCGGCGAGCTGTCGTCCGGTTCGATGCCGGAGCCGACCCAGCGCGAGCCGCGGCCGCGCAGAGCGGAGATCAGACGGCGGACGGCGATCGTCCACAACCAGCCGGCCGGGTTGTCGCCGCGGAAGCCACCCGCCGAGCGCCACACGGCCAGAAAGGTCTCCTGCAGCGCAGCGCGTCGTCGATGGCGTCCGCGTCGGCGCAGCGGCGGGCCAGGCGGGCGCGCAGCCAGGGGGCGTGGCGCTGGTGGAGGATGCGCAGGGCGACGGTGCTCCGCGCGGCGACAGCGGTGATGAGGTCGGCGTCATTGCTTTCCGCAGTGACGTCCGGGGCCGCGCGCCGTCGGAAGGGAAACGATCTCACGGTATATCTATCGCAGGACCTGTATGAGCCGGTTCGCCCAGGTCAGCCCTTTTCGCGATTTGGCCCGTGGATCCTCGTGCCCTTGTTCACCGCAGAGCATCACAGATGGCGGCTGGTGGTGCCAGCCTTACCGGCAGGCCGTCGCAGACCACGACGGCTCGCGGCTCGCCCCGTACCGCATCGAGCCGGCCCGCCACCCTGGCGGCGAGCGCGCTCAGTGACTCACCGCCATGCGGGGCGGCGTGCGGGTCGGCCAGCCGGCTCGCCGGCGCGTCCGGCTCCTCTAGCGCGACCCGTCCGTACGGCAGGCCCCGCCACCGGCCGCAGTCTGCCTCCGCCAGGGCGGGAATCTCGGGTGCCGCCAGCCCCATGGCGGCGGCCGTCTGCCGCGCGGCCCTGCCGGGAGCGGCCCATGCCACCGGCGCCTCGACGGACCCCGACGCGGCGGCCCTGGTCAGGCTCGCCGCGTTGGCGTCCTCGTCGGCGGGAAAGCACCCGGCCGGCATCCCCGGTGTGGTTGCATGCCGGACGAACAGCACCTTGCTCAGCTCGGCGCTGCGACCAGCGGATGTGCCGCCGCACGTCGCTCCGCCCTCTCGGGCACCTCGTCGACCGCCGGCAGCAACCACCATGCGGCGGCGACGGGCACGGGGAACGCGACTGCCGCCGCCGTCCAGCGCGCCCATGGGTCGCCGTCGACGCGGCGGGCCGTCGCGCCCGCGATCGCCGTCGCCGCCAGCCCGACGAGGATCATCACCACGTAGAGCAGCGTGCGGTTGTTGATGGTGTCCGGATCACCCACCGCAGGCGGGTTGGCCGGATACTTCACGAAGGGCACGAGGATGATCGCGGCGAACGCCGTACCGGCTGCGGCCACGGCCAGCCGCCAGTCGGAACGCGGGCCGATCCGCCCGCGCAGTCCGGCGAATACCAGGGCGAACCCCCCGCCCACGGCGAGCCCATAGAGCCCGGTGGCCAGGAACAGCCCTGCCTTCTGCACAGGCCTACCGACCACGGCCTCCTCGCCGTGGCTGTGCCTGGCCGCTTCTGCGTGGCCCTGCTCGGCCGTCCCGGTGTCCGGATCGGGCGCCTCGGACTGGGCGGCGGCCTCCTCCAGGGCGATCGCGTGGTCCACGCGAGGCTCTCCGAAGGCGAAGGCGAAGGCGCCCGCGATCAGTCCGGCGAGAAGTCCGATGAGCAGACCTCTGGCCAGGAAGGTGCGTACCATGCCCGGCCCTCAGTGGTAGGGCACGCCGAGCAAGTGACGCCTGTCGTGCATCAGCTCGTGCAGGAAGGTGCCGGTCTGGGAGATGGCGCCGCTGTCCATCAGAACCAGGTAGGCCACCAGCAGCAGCACGGGCACGGCCAGCAGCAGCCAGGGGCGCAGGAGCGGAAAGGGAACCGTCGAAGGGGTGGACAACCCGCTCATGTCAAGCCTCCTCAGGGGTCACGCGTCCCATATCGCGAGGTCACGGCTGCCAAGCGACCTGGCTCCCGGGATCTACGTCCCGGATACAGTGGCGCGTCCGCACCGGCATCTCACCGGATTTCCCTTGGACAACCGTGAAATCTGCCGGAACGTATCCTTTCCTCACGTTCGCGTCGATATGCGCAGGTACGCGCCGCCTCAGGTTCACCGCCCCCTGCCCCGGCACGGACGAGACCATCCTCGGCCTCTCCGGGAGCGCTGACAGGAGCACAGGCACCCATGTGAAGTGGGCAGGGCGGCGCGGCATGCGCCTTTACGAAGGACCCAGAATTCTACCCAGTCGAGTGGAAAGATCTAGCATGCGTTGGTAAGTCGACCGCATATCGGCAGCCACGTCGGGCATCGAGCGATTGGGAGGGGGTCCGGTGCCATGAATGTTGCCCGCGAGGTACGCGACCGCTATACGGGCGCGTTCAACGCTCACGATATGAAGGCGCTACTTCGCACTTTCAGCCCGGCCGGGGTGTCCATCAGCCCCGAAGGCGTATCGCAGGGACACAGCGAATTGGCCTCCTACCTGGAGGAGTTCTGGACGGCATTCCCCGACGTCCGGGCGGTGCTCACGGAGTCCTCCGAAGGTGAAGCCACAACCGTCGATGAGCTTCTCATGGTGGGCACTCACCGAGGGCCATACACCATGCCCGATGGCCAGGTGCTTTCCGCGACGGGTCGCCCTGTTCGTTTGCGATGCTGTTATGTCTGTACGGTGGAAGACGGACTCATAACGAGTTTGCGCCTCTATTTCGATCAATTGGAGCTGCTCACCCAGCTCTCCAGCTCTGTGACTTTGCGCCGTTCTTAGCGCCTGTTTCCAAGCCTCGGTGATGACCATCCGCCTGGTTGTGGCGTATAGGCCTGGACCTGGCCTGTCGGTTTCGGAACCAGCGGAGTCAGGGACAAGGCTGGGGCGGTGGCGACGCTCTCGGCAAAGCGTCCTGGCGACTTTCAGATGCACGGCAGACGGACGAACCTGTCATGGCCCTGCATGGTCTGGTCCATCTCGCGGAACGTGGTGCGTTTGCTGTAGAGCATTTATCCGACTACGAGCCCTACAGGCCACATTCATATGGCCGATCATCATGCGAGTGTCTCTTCCTGCTCAATCGAGAGAGGAAGTCAATGCACTGGCAAGGGTTCATCGTTTTACGACTCCGACTTCCGATGTTTGCCGCCGTCATGGCACTTACCCTGGCCGTCAGCGGTGGGGCTGCTCAAGCCGCGACAAGTGAGCAGGTCATCCATCATGCGGACGGTAAGGCAGCGGGCCATGTGTGGTTCAACTCCGGCACTCACAACATGGAGAAGGGCCGGAATTCCTTCACCGTAAAGGACGTCTTCTGTGGCGATGGATGGAAGGCCGGAGTGCAGTTCGAGGTACCCCAACTCGGCATATCAGGCTGGTACGCCAGCCGCGGAGACTGTGCTGGTGAGGCCAGCTTCTCCGCCGATGAGGGCGACTTGCCGCGTTCCGTCATTTACTGGCGGGGTTTCAAGGCCAGCACGACGGAGACCCTGTACACGTACGAACCGTGGATGACGGACTACGTCGACTGATCATCCAGCCCTGTCGTCGAGGGCCCCCACGGGAAGGCACATGCTACGTCGCGGATGCGTGCTGTGGGTTACGGTCGCCATGGACGTCATCCGGGTGAGTTGATCGCCATTGCAGCGGCGTTCCTGGCCAGCCCCGAGTTCCGGGGGCTCCCGGACGCCGACCGGAACCGGCTCTACGAGATCGACGCCGCCCTGACCGAACGCCAGCGGTCCCGGCAGCGCTGACCAGCCTCACCCCTGGAAAGAGCACCACCTCATGGCACTCACGCTCATCTCGTTCGGCTACCTGCACGGCCCGCCGCCCGCAACTGCGGCATCCTCGACCTCGACGGCCGCGGCAACGCGTCCAGCAGATCGTGCTCGGCACGCCCGGCGCCGCCGAGTTGGTCGACAACCTGGTGGCCTACGCGATGCTCCCTGCGGGACCCGCGCTCCACCGCCATCGGATGCGCCGGCGGCAAACACCGCGCGGCCGGCCTGGTCGAGATCCTGGCAGCCCGGCTGCGCGAGCACGGCCAGGCGGTCGACGTCGACCACCGGCACGCGCACCTGCCCCGGGTGCTGACCCAGTTGAGCGTCCGGGACCGTTCCTACCGGCCCCGGGCACCCTTCAGCCATCCAACCACCTGCACCGCCGAGATTCCCCGCCCTCCTTGAACTGCGAGGGGCTGGGGGATCTTTCTGTGCCGAGCGGCCCTCGGTAGAGGTTCGGTAGTGCGGAAGATCGCCTGGTGGTGGTCTGGCGTGCATGCTGAGTATGGAGGACACCCTGGGACGTGAGCGCGCCAGGCTGACCCGCCTGCGGGACTTTCGTGATCGTCTGTGTCAGTTTCCGAAGTCGTCTGCACGAATGCGCGAAGTGGTCTGCACGCAGCAGTAGCCGCCCCGATGCCTCGCCCTGAATGGTGCACTGGACGCCGCGGCAGGTCGGCCCTGGACCGACCGATACCTGGATCGAGAGTAGTCGGCCGATTACCATCGGTGAGGAATTCACTGTCTCCGAAAGGGCTCACATGAAGGCATTCCGCCGAACCCTCACCCTTTCCATGGCGGCGGTCTCAGCGGGCACGCTTCTCACGGCCGCCTCACCCGCCGGCGCCACGGCTACCAGTTCCCCGTGCGGCACCGGTCCCTGGCCCGAGTGGCACGATCCCACCATCAATGAGATGACCGACATCAGGGAAGTGGTGAACCAGACAACGCGCGACGTACAGATCAACGACGGAGAGAACCAGGACATCCGTTTCACCGTCCCAGCCGGCCGTCAATGGACCGGTTCCATGTGGGTTCCCTGGGTCGGCCGTCAAGACGAGATGTGGAAGAGCATCACCATCAAGTGGGGGAACCGGAATCGCTACTGGGTGTTCCAGAGATACGGCGGGTCCGACCACGGCGATATCAAGTGCAGCGCGGTGGGCGACTTCGACAACAGTGGCCGCGTGTCCGCCAACGGCATCGAAGGCGGCAGGAAGAGGCTCGTCATCCGCGACAACGACACCCTCTTCCTGGAGTGGATCAGTTACCCCTGAACCCGACCTTGAACGATCAGCGACAAGCCTGCGCCTGCCGAACAACACCGCCCCACCTGCGACCGGGGCGTACTCGTGCAAGAGGTCACCGAGCCGGTCTCGTCGGGAGACGATGCCGATCGAAGGAGACCTCGTGCTGGACGAGGACGTCGCGCAGGTGGCGTTCGTCCCATGACGTGAATCCGATCGAGTGGCTCAGAGCGTCATCGATCCGATCGTGTCCGCTCGAAACACGGTTTCGTGGTGTGAGCTGCGGTTTTGCTTCGCGACCAGGGCCGCGGTCGGCCTGGACCCAGCGCCACGTCAGACATCACCGACCTGGCGACAGGTTCTCACCTCGCAAGCCTCCGGCATCCTGGCGTGCGACTTTCATGCACGTCGACGCCGTGTTCCTCAAGCTTCCGCCCTTCCTGATCTGTGCGTCTGCGGACCCGGACCGGTTGCGTCACCTGGCCTCCCGAGCGTCGATCGAACCTGATCAAACGCCGTCCAACTGGCAGGAGTGCCCTACGCGCCAACCCGGCCACTCATTTCGGGTCACGGCATTGGACACCTGTCTTGATCGATTAGCGGGTCGGTGTGAGAATGAGTCGCAGTCGTACCGACAGCGAGGGCTGATGGAACTCTGGCACGCGGGGGTGTACGGCGCGCTCGGCGGTGCTGTGGTCGAGCTGATGACGCTGTGGCCATTGATCATGGCGTGGCAGGCCAAGCGACAGAAGGTCCGGCGCAAGCCCCGTCCCGCGTTGAAAGAGCACATCGATCTGCCCGCGCACGCCCTGGTGGCCTTGACGAGGGCGGTGCTTGGCGCGCTGGTGGGGCTGGGCCTGGCCGACCAGTTCGCCGGACCCATCGCCGCGTTCACCGCTGGAGCCGCCGCCCCGCTGCTGCTGTTGCAACTCGGGAGAGTGCGTTCGCTAGCCGCCGCGCAGAACCAGGCAGCCGCTCTGGGCGAGGTCAGGCAGGATCAGGGGGTGCAATGAGGGGGGGAGGGTCCCTGCTTCGCCGTTGCTGGTCGGTGCTGATCGGGGCGGACCCACGCGATATGGCGGAGATCCCCGCCCGCGACCGCCCCCTTTGGGATCGTTACTGGGCGACGCTGCTCAGCTCCGGCGGCGGGGAACGCGAGCGTCCCGTTCCTTCGGGCAGGACACGCGCGACGGGAGCCTGGCTGGACCTCGGGCTGGCCGCGGCCTCGGCCAGTGCGGAAGGCAGATACCGGGAGGTTCACCGTGGCCGATACCGGCTGCGGCTGGAGATCTCCGCGGGTGACCACGTCCAACTGAGCGTCTCCGCGCCGCTTCCACAGAAGGCGGGGGTGGACGTGCTGCCCGTATGGGTGAGCGACGGTGAGGGCACGCGCCGCTACCTGCTGGCCCTGCAGGCCTTCCCCGACGAGCTGTACGGTCTGCTGCGCCTGCCCAGACCGAACGGGACTTTCGTCGCCGCCGATGTGGATGGGCAGGTGCTGAGCCCGGCAGAGGTCGCGGCGCGCGAGCCGGAGGAGGTGCTCCGTTCCCTCCGGGCCACCGCCACCACCCGCGGGATCGACGTGTGGAAGCGAATCGCGGCCGATTTCCCCGACGGGCATCCGGTGCGCGCCGTACTGGGCGTATGACTCCGTGATCGAGGTCCCGGCAGACGCCCACGCCCAGTACGAGTTACTCGTTCGGCTCACCGGCACGGACGCAGGGCTGTTCCCTCTCATCGCGGACCTGGTGCGGACCGGCAATGCCGAGGAACTGCGCGACCTGCATGCCGCCCCGCTGGCTTCGCTTCACCCGCTGATGGACGAGCTGGTCGGCTACCCGGATGGGAGCGCCGACCTCGGAGCCCCCTTTCGCGTCGGTCAGGGCCCGGCCGTGCACGCCCTGCGCGCCCTGGCCGGTCTCGGCCTCGCTCTGCTGGAGGAGCCGTCGGCCCCCGACGCGCTCGCCGCAGCCGTGCGTTGGTACTCCGTGGCGGATCATTCTCCGCGGTCGGGTCCCGCCACCACAGGTCAGGCGGAAGACGTACGGGTGGAACGGTGCCTGCGCCTGCTGGACGGGATCGATGCCTCACCCGGCGTGCGCCTCACCGCCGCCGTGTGGTTACGGCACTTGGTGGATCCGCCGCCACGCGGCAGGGCGCAGAGTGTCGGCGTCCTGTTCAAGCTGGGGCTCGCCGGCGGACAGCGAGCCCAGTTGAGGGCCGTACGACTGCCGGGTTCCCCGCCGGGACTCGTCCCCGACCCGGCACGGATGGCGCTGTTCAGCGCCGATGCCCGCTTCCGTGAAGCTCTCGGCCTCGCCTGGTCACACGCCGGCCGCCTCTCCGACACCGTGGTGTGGTCGCTGGAAGCCGACACGGGGCCCGTGCCGTACGTGGAGGACTCCTCGCTGGGAGCAGCGTTCGCCGTCGTCCTGGACGAGGTGCGGCGGCGTCAGCGGGCCACGGACCTCTTGCGGATCTCCCGGCTGCGGCCGGACAGTCACGTTGTCGGAGCTCTGGGCAAGCGCTCCCTCCTAAGGTCGGTCGAGGGGTATCCCGACAAGCTGCGTGCGGCAGGGACAAGGCGGGTCATCATCCCCGCAGCCGACCTGGACCACGCAGAAGAGCATGCGGCGGAAGCCGAACTCGTTCCCGCACTCACCTGGCAGCAAGCCGCGCGGCGGGCCCGGCGAATTCACCGGCGGGCCCTTCTGCGGCTGATCACGGCCGTTTCGCTGGTCATCGTCCTGCTGGCCGGTGGGGTCGCCGCGTACTTCCGGCAGACCGAGCGCACAAGCGCGGCGGACAGGGCCCGCCTCGACCGCGCCCGCGACCTCGCTGTCCAGGCAGCGAGCCTGCGGGAGGAGGATCCCGCACGTGCGGGCGTGCTGGCGGTCGCCGCCTGGCGGACCGCTGATCTGCGAGAGACCCGCCTGCAGCTGCACGCGACCTTGGCGCAGCCGTACCAGGACGCCTTCAAACCGCCGAGCGCGAGCGAGACCTCGTCCCTGACCCTGACCCCGGACGGAAGCCTGCTGGTGCTGAGGACCGGCACCGCAACGGAGTTGTGGGATGTCGCCCGCCACCAGCTGGTCAAAAGCTTCCCCGCGCGACCTTTTGGCCTGATGGCGGTCAGCCGCGACGGATCGATCCTGGTCGCAAGCGATGATCAGGACAAGTTGCGACGCTGGGACCTGTCCAGAGGTCCGGCGGCCGGCCCGGCCTTCGGCAAGGTCGCCGACGGATACGAGATGGAGTGGTTGGGCCCTACCCGCACAATAAAGCTCAGCGACGACGGTTCTGTGACGGCGGCGACGACCGCGCGGCAGGTGACGGTATGGGACACCAGAACGCGCAAGAAGCTGCTGGCCGTGCCATTCGGCACGAACAGGTTCGAGCTGAGCCATGACGGCCGATGGCTGGTGGCGCGGGAGAAATACAAGCACCTGGACGTGAAGGTGTGGGACGTACGCAAGGGCACGCTCGCCACCACGATCGCTCCCATACCACCCAGCCGCGCATGCCAGTCCAGCCGCGAGGACTGCTCCGGCTACGACGACCTGGCTTTCTCTGCTGACGATTCGATGCTCGCCGTCAGCACGCCGACCGACACCCAGCTGTTTTCCACCAGGTCCTGGTCCAAGCTCGGCAGGGCGGCGAGCTCATCAGGAAGCGGGCCGCTGGCCTTCAGCGGCGATGGCGAGTTCGTGGCCTCCGAAGAGAGCGATGGGCTGCGGCTGGCCGCGTCTGCCGCCCTGGACCTGCCGATTCTCACCACCGCGGCTCCGGGGCGGGCGTCCATCTCTCCGCTGACTTTCAGCGCTGACGGCCAGTGGGTCCGCTACCTGTCGGACGACAAGGCGGTCATATCCATCTACGTGGGATGGCATACCCGCCCAGCTCACGCCTTCGGCTCTTCGGCCGGATTCTCCGACATCGGTGCGAACGGCTCGGTCCTTGCCACGGCCACCCAGGGCAGGAACAACGAGCTCCGCCTCCACGAGGCGACCACCGGACGGCAGGTGGGTCCACCGCTCTTGCATGACTTCAACCAGGCCCCCGCCAGCGTGGCGGTCGGCCTGATCTTCTCTCCCGACGGACGATTCGCGGCGACTCCAGCCGCGTTCGCCCAGCAGGTCGCGCTCTGGCGGACCGACAGGGGCGGCTCCGCGACGGTTCTGGAGCGCCGGCAGCCGGACCCGAACAGCGACGGCATCCCTACCAACGTTCGCATCGCATTCAGCCCAGATGGCAAGAAGCTCGCAGCCGTCTGGCACACAGGCGGCCTCTCCGGAGAATTGCAGGTATGGGACGCCGACTCGGCTGTTCCAACGATCTCGGCGAAGGTGAAGGCGACGGCACTCGCCTTCACGCCTGACGGGCAGAGCCTGTACGCGGGCGACATTCGCGTAGATCTGAAGAACGGGACGACACGGAAGATGACCTTCGGCGATGCGGGCAACGTCCCCGATGAGATCGCCTTCTCCGGGGTACTCATGGCGACCGTGATCGATGGTGAAGTGCGACTCTGGGACACGGAGACGCTCGCCGTACGCGGGCCGGTGCTGACTCGCGTCTCCCCGCCAAGCCGGCTGGTGTTCTCCCCGGACGGGCGCACGCTGGCAGTCGGTGACCACGAGGGCGCGCTGCATCTGATCGACACCACGGCCAAGCTGGAACTGAGCCCGCCCGGTCCCGGCGCTGGATTCGCACTGCACGACCTGGCCTTCCGCTCGGACGGGTATCTGGTAGCCCTCGACTCCTGGGGGAATGTCCGGGTCCTCCCCGTCGCGCCGGGCGCGCAGGCGACAGAAATCTGCGCGCGTCTCAGCTCGAAAGTGCCCGCGGGATGTGGACGTCCCACGGCCACCGGTGGTTGATCAGATGGAGGCGATGGCGCGGCACTGTCGACCGCCTGATTTCGTCGATGTCTCGCAACAGCGCTTGGAGCCTGCTGACGAAGGGCTTTGGTGTTCCGGGGGAGGGTCAGGAGAGCGCCGGGGTGTGGTCATCGTTGGGCTGTTCACCTGTGAACGGGAGCGGACGTCAGTGTGCCGGCCAAGGTCATGGTTCACACCGTACGACGGTCGGAGCGCGCTGACGGTCACCAGCCACCTCATGCCCGACGCCCTGCGCGCTGTACCGAGACCTCCTCGGGAAGAGTGAGCATCTTGTTGAGGATCGGGACCGGCTGCTCCTCTTCGTAGTCCAGGTGGGCCTCCAGCTCGGTGGCGAGTCGGTCGAGCTCGTCGCCGACCCCTGCGCGGGAAACGTGTCGTTGAGACGGGCGCCGCGCCGGGAGTGCAGATGCACGCCGCGGTCGCCGTTGACCAGGACGATGCCGCGAAAACCATCCAACTTAAGCTCATACGCCCAGGCGCCGGCGGGCCCTGAGGGGATGTGGTGGTGCCAGCCCGACAGTGGTGTCACCGGAAAGCGAGCGAGCTGGAGTCGAGCCGGTTCAGGTCCTCCACAGCACGCCGGATCTTCGCCGGACGCGCCTTCGCCGCGGCCACCGGCACGCCGAGCAACGTCCCGATGTCATCCCATGACCGGCCATTGCCGCGCGCAGCCTCGATCAGCGCCGGCTCGTCCTGCAGCAGTTGCGCCCGCGCGCCGGCCACCGCGCGCAGCGCGTCATCGACGTCCTCGGGCGTGGCCTCCACCCTGTCGTCGTGACCGGCCATGCACAGCGCGTCCGCCACGCCCGTCACAGCCTCGATCGCGGGCACCTCGTAGCCGTACTGCCCGGCCAGGCGCTGGGCCGCCTCGTCGCCGAAGCGAGGGGCCAGTCGCGCACGAGCCGCCATGACGTCCCGGTGACGAGATGGATACGACATGGGCGCACTCCTGCTCAAGCTGGGCGGGTCACCCATCCTCGCATGCCGTGGCCGAGCTCAGCGGGAGGCAATCGTCTCTTACGCGGCTGCCTCCATGCGTCCGGCTGGAGGACGAGAATGCCGGCCTGGGCCGCGAGCCCGACGAGAACGCGATGCTCCTGTCAGTGCGGGTCCCTGCTCGGCCTCGCCCGCGCGCACGCCGAGCCAGGCACGCGCGACCGCGCCCTGCTGTATGCCCGTCAAGCGCTGGACCAGGCGTCCTCGACCGGCTACCGCCTGCTGAAGGATCTGGCGCTGTCGCTTTTGGCCGACCTGGAAAGCAAGCCACGGCCGCGCGGGCGGTTACGCCGAACTGGCGCTCGCGCTGCACCGTTCCGGCTGGCGGGACACCGGCAGCGGAATGCTGGATGAGGTGGTGGACCGGCTGCACACCCAGGCTCGGCAGCAGTGCGGGGCGACCGGGCGAACGCCGCCGTCACGCGAGGCGATCCAGCTGACCGTGTGCGCCCTGCACCAAGCAGTCGCGACGGAGCCGCTGTTCGGCGACGAGTTCCGCCGGAGCGTCGGACTGGACGACACCGCCCGGGATCGTCTGCTCGACTGGTGGGTCGAGACCCTGCGCGCGACTCTCGCCGGACAGGGCTGGCCGATCGATCCGCAGCAGGGCTGCGGAGATCAGCTGGTCGATCGGTGATTCTGCTGAGCCATCGCGGCGATTCCGTCGAGCAGGGCACGCAGGCCGAGGTCGAACGCGCGCACCGCGGCCTCGGCCGCGCTGCGGTCGAGGCCGCCGTTCCGCCAAGTCCGTTCGATCGCCGGGTATCGCGCCGGGTCGAAGATGGTCTCCCAGAACTCCTGACGGGCGGCCCACCAGTCGTCGTCGGACAGGCCGCTGAGCCGCTCGGCGTGGGTGTGTTCGGCAAGGGTGGCGGTCGCGGCGTCGACGAAGGTGACGATGGAGTCGCTCGCCGCGGACGCCTCGGTGGCAGACAGCCCGGTCATGGACAGAGCGGCCAGGAGGAAGTCGGCCCTGGCGAGCAGGCCGGGACCCAGGGGTGGTCGTACGGTCGACACCATGCGCAGCCACGGGTGGCGTTCATGCAAGGCCGTGTTCTGCTTCGCGTAGTGCTCGATCTGGTCCCGCCAGGAGCCTGATCGAGTCAGGTCGAGTTCCCGCCAGGCGGAGTCCACCATCAGGTCGACCAGTTCGGCCTTGCCGGGCACGTGGGTGTAGAGCGTCATAGTGCCGACGCCGAGGGACGCGGCGAGCCGGTCCATGGTCATGGCGGCCAGTCCTTCCCGGTCCGCCAGCGCCATGGCTGCACCCACGATCTTGTCCAGGGACACCTTGGGCGGCCGGCCGCGGCCCGACCGGGCCTGCGGGGAACGCCAGAGCAGGCGCAAGGTCTGCCGAGGGTCTCCACCGCCGCTGCGTTCCATCAAGCCTCCCTTTCCGTAGATGCTACGGTAATGTTTATCCGTAGGACGTACGGAAAAGGGGGGCGTACATGCGAGTGCTGGTGACCGGGGCGACAGGGAACGTCGGGCGGCACGTCACGGCAGGTCTGGTCAGGGCCCACGTTCAGGTACGGGCGCTGACCAGGAACCCGGGCCGGGCCCGGCTGCCCGGCGCTGAGGTCGTCCAGGGAGATCTCACCGAGCCGGACAGCGTGCCGTTCGACGGCGTGGACCGGGTGTTCCTCTTCCCGGAGCCGTCGACGGCGAAGGCGATCGTCGAACGCGCCAGGCAGGCCGGCGTTCGGCGGATCGTCGTGCTCTCGTCGGGCGCGGTGAGCGGCGGTTTCGACACGACATTCCATCCGCCGGTCGAACAGGCCGTTCAGGAGTCCGGTCTGGAGTGGACACATCTCCGGCCGGGCGAGTTCGCCGCCAACAAGCTCTCGCTGTGGGGGCCGTCGATCCGGGCCGAGCGGCTGGTGCGGGACGCGAACCCGGACGCGGCCTGGTTTCCCGTGCACGAGCGGGATGTCGCCGATGTGGCGCTGAAAGCCCTGTTGGAGGAGGGGCATCGCGGCCAGGCGTACGACATCAACGGTCCAGAGTTGATCAGCTTGCGCGGCCAGGTCGAAGCCATCGCCGACGCGCTCGGCGAAGAGGTGAGGTTCGAGGAGGTCACTCCGGCGCAGGCGCGCGAAATCTACCTGAAGATCGGAGGATTCGCTGCCGAGGCTGCGGACTTCCTGCTGGGATTCACTGACTACGACGGCAATCCGGCCGATCCGGCCGACAACATGGACTTCGATCCGAGCACCTTGGGCCCGTTGCCCACAGCGCAGTCCGTGACAGGCAGCCCGGCACGGACGTTCGCGCAGTGGGCGCGAGATCATGCCGAGGACTTCCGCTAGGAGAACTCTTCACAGTTCGGGTTGATCAGAGCGGCTGGTCCCGTCCATTCGAGCGACGCGGACGTGGCGGCCGAGGCCGGTCGACCGGACGTACGAAAGAAGCGCGGCATGACGGCGGCCCCGCCGGCGGCCGCCGTCACCGCTCCTTGCCCTCACTTCTGGACCGGCACTCCGCGAGAACCCCCGCCAGAGGGTTCGCCGCCCGGATTCGTTTCATGCAGGTCTGGCGGGCTGGTTCCCGCGAGCGTGGGAGCCGGAGTGGCCTCCTGCTGTGCCCGACTCGGGAGGCCCTGGTGGCCGGCGCGGCGCCCGCCCGTCAGCGTTCACACCGCCTTCGGTGACGCGGCGGGGTGTCACCGTGGGGCGGCGGCGTCCGAGCGATTCTTCCGTGCGGCCATGGCCTGGGGGAAGCCGGGGCCGTGGGCGACGTGGATCTGTGCGAGGTCGGTGACCTCCCCGCAGGTGCCGCAGGCGGTCTGCTCGGTGATCGCGTCGCCGCAACCGGTGTGCCGGTACAGGATGGGCGGACCTGCGGGTGCCGCCCATTGATCACCCCACTGCGTCAGCGCGATGATCACGGGTGCCAGGTCGAGTCCCTTCCGGGTCACGGCATAGTGGCTGCGATCGGGCTGCTCCTTGCTCGGTCGCCGTTCGAGGATGCCCGCTTCGACCAGGCTGTCCAGGCGTTTGGCCAGGATGTTGGTCGCGATGCCCAGGCGTTGGAAGTCGGCGAACCGGGTCGCTCCGGCGAACAACACGTCACGCACGATCAGCAGGCTCCATCGCTCGCCGATGACCTCCAGTGCCCTGGCGGCCGAGCACACCTGCGTGTCGTAGGTCTTGCCCAGCATGGCGACCACACCTCCCAGAGGAGCACTTGCGTCATGCAAGACTACCCCTCTAACCTCGCTTGCATCACGCAAGTGCGCTCTCGTACGCCGGACGGCGCCGTGGCCGCGACCACGGTCTGAGCACGGTCTGAGCGCGGAGCCCGCCTGCCCATTTCCGGAAGAACAATCATGTGGAGGTCGACGATGAGCGGATTGCTGCTCAAGGGCAAGAACGCTGTGATCTACGGAGGCGGCGGTGCCATCGGCGGCGCCATCGCACGGGTCTTCGCCCGGGAAGGTGCGAGGGTCTTCATCGCCGGGCGGAGGCAGGCCAAGCTCGACGCCGTGGCGCGGGACATCGCCGCCGCGGGCGCAACGGTCGAGACCGCGCAGGTCGACGTGCTTGATCAACAGGCCGTGGACAAGCACGCCGACGCGGTCGCGGCCACGGCCGGCGGCATCGACATCGCCGTCAACGCCGTGAGTGTCCAGCACGACCAGGGGACTT
>NZ_BMRC01000018.1:0-148591 GCF_014648435.1 Nonomuraea spiralis | reverse complement strand
GCGGAACTGTCGCTGGAGGAGTTCATGCGGCCGATCGACGGCTTTTTGCGCACGCTGTTCATCACCAGCAAGGCTGTGGCCCGGCACATGGGGGGCGAGGGGCCCGGTGTGATCCTGACGCTGTCGGAGCCGGGTGCCAAGCTGGCCGTGGGCGGCATCTTGGGGCACGCCGTGAGCGCGGCCGGCAAGGAGGCGTTCTCCCGGGTTCTGGCCGCGGAGCTGGCACCCCGCAACGTCCGGGTCATCGGCATCCGTCCCCATGCTGTCGTCGACGCGCCGGCGGCCGGTTCCTACACCAAGGAGCTCTTCGAGCAGGCCGCGGCGGCGGCCGGGCAGTCGGTCCAGGAGATGCTCGAAGGCGGGGCGATGGCGCAGGGGACGCTGCTCAAGAGGCTGCCGACGCTTTCGGGGATCGCGGAGACGGCCGCGTTCCTGGCTTCGGAGCGAGCGGGGGCCATGACCGGGACGATCGCCAACCTGACCGGCGGCGCGATCGTCGACTGAGTGCGGGTCCGCCAGGACGTACGCCGGGCGCCGAGCCTGGGTTGAACGAGGGGTCAGACAAGACCATAGCTTTAGGTGTTCGTACGGCTGCGAACGGTGATAACCCGGGAGTGATCAACAAACAGCAGATCGTGAGCGCCCTGAGCGCCGCGTCGTCGATTGACCTGTCCTCCAGCGCCAGCTCCAGGGCCGGCATCACCACCACCACCGCTCCGCCCGCCGATAAGTGGAGCGACCGCTGGCCGCTGCCCGGCGGTACGGCGTGGGTGTACTACGGCGAGCGGAACCAGGGCCTGACGCGGCCGGTGCTCCTGGCCGACGGTTTCGGCTCCGGGCCCAGCGACATCGACGAGCTCTACGACGGCCTGGAGCGGCGCGCCTTCCCGCTGATCAGCGAGCTGCGCAGGCGCGGTCGCGACGTCGTCATCGTCGGCTTCGACGACCGCGGCGCCTCCATCCTCGACAACGCGCAGACCGCCACCGCGGCGATCCATCGCGCCGCCGCCGAGCGGCTCGGCGGCACCCGCCTGCTCGCCGGCGGGTTCAGCATGGGCGGCCTGGTCACCCGCTACGCCCTCGCCCGGATGGAGAGGCAGCGCATCGACCACCAGGTCGGCGCGTACTTCTCCTGGGACACCCCGCACCGCGGCGCCTACGCGCCGATCTCGCTCCAGGCGTTCGCGCACTACATCAAGCCCTACGACGCGCGCTTCTCCGACCTGTTCAACAGCTCGGCCGCCCGCCAGCTGCTGGCCTGGCACCTGCCGGACTTCGACGGCGAGCCCGGCGTCGACCCGCTGCGCACGCAGTTCCTCCGCGAACTGGAGTCCGTCGGCGGGTGGCCGCGTATCCCGCGCCTGCTCGCCGTCGCCGATGGCGCGGGCAACGGTGCGGGCAACGGCACCGGCGCCGGCGAGAGCGCGCTGCTCGGCACCGGCGACCTCATCACCGGCACCGACCTGCGCACCCAGCCCAAGGCGCCCGAGACCCTCGCCGCCAGGCTCCGCGTCCTGACGCCCGACGTCATCGAGGTGCAGGCGCCGGGCGTTCCGTGCGTGGACGGCGCGCCCGGCGGCATTCTGGCCGGCTTCAAGATCCTCGCCGACGCGCTCAACGCCATCGCCGAAGCCACCGGTCTCGGCCTGGACGTCGACAACCCGATCGCCGGGCACTGCTTCGTCCCGTCCATCAGCGCCGTCTCCGTCCGCGACGTCACCGAAGCCGACCTGTACACCGACATCGACGCGCTGCCCCCGGACCAGAGCGACCTCGACGACTTCTACTGTGCCACCGACAACCGCGGCCACACCGAGATCACCGAAGAGGGCGCCACCTGGCTCCTGGACCGCCTTCCCGACTAGGAGGCGCCACCGATCTCACCACAGGCCCGCATCCTCGATGGCGACACTGTTGGCGGATTGATCAAAGCGAAGCGGCCCCGTGACCACCAATGGGATCACGGGGCCGCTCTTTGTCGTGTCCCGAATGGGAAGGACGTCTTCGGTGTCATCGTGCCCGGCTTGGAGCTGACCGATCCGGGTCCGGCCACTCTGTCTCCCGGGCGAAGCGACGCTGCTTCCGCGATGAGCATCCGATCGGCGAGGGCCCTGTCCCGAGCCTGATCGCAGCGGTGGTGGCGGGCGCTGTGACGATGGCGCCGGGCCTGACCGGCACGAGCGGCGCCCTGGCCGCGGCCGACCCGACATGCGGGAGCTGGATCTCCAGCCTCGTCTTCCCCGGTCTGTCAGCCTGTATCCGGGGGACCGGTGCCGCCTGGAAGCAGGCCCAGACGGAGGTCTTCAACGGCACGGGCTTCTCGGTGGAGGTCGAGAACCTCAACGCCCGCCTGGAGTCTCTCCCCGCGGACGCCCGCTGCGTCGACATCAGCCTCCAGAACGGGCAGACGGCGTTCTGCGGCACCCGCAGCGTGCCCGACGACAACCCCTTCCAGTTCGACCGTGCCCTGGGCTCCGCCCAGGTCACAGATCTGGTCAGGCGGGAGCAGTTCTCCTTCGAGTCCTCCTTCGTGGGCTGAGTGGGGACTTCTCGGCGTTGGTGACGAGTTCGCCGTTCGGCTCAGCCGGCACCGGCGTGGATCGCCACCCCGCCGGGCTACTTCGTGCCTGCGGAAGACTGCGGGAGGTCGCGTCCGCGGATGAGGGTCAGCACAACGACGATGGTGATGAGGGCCAGGCCCGCGGAGCTGTAGAGCACGGCCGACGCGCCGGAGGCGATGGCGTTGCTCAGCAGGTCCTCGACGGCGGCTCGGGCGGCGACGGGGGTGACGTCGAGGGCGCGCTGGAGGTCGCCGTCGGCGGCGAGGACGGCCTCGCGGGCTGCCGCGGGCAGGGGCGGTCCGGCGGCGACGACACCGGCGATGCGAGTGGTGTAGACGGCCCCCAGAACGGCGGTGCCGATGCCGGCTCCGGCGGAGGCCAAGCCGGTGATCGTTCCGGCGACCATGCCGGCTCGCTGCTTGTCGGTGACGTTCATGGCGACGGCCATGACCGGTGCGCCGGCGATGCCGCCGCCGATCCCCCAGACGAGCAGGGGAATTGTCAGGAGCCAGGGGGTGACGGTCGGGGTGAACGCCAGTGCCAGCGCGGTGGCGCCCACCGCCTTGCACGCGTAACCGCCTGCGATGACGTAGCCGGAGGGGAACCGGCTCAGGAGCTTTCCTCCGAGCATGCCCGCCGCCATCTGGGCGAGGAAGACGGGTGTCAGCAGCAGTCCGCTCTGTGTGGGGTTCAGGTGCAACGACCACTGAAAGTACTGCACGAAGTAGACCGTGCCGCCGATGGTCAGAACGCGGGAGACGAAGACCGCCAGGGCGGCGCCGGCGAAGGCGGGCTTGCGGAACAGGGCGACGTCCAGCGTGGGCGCACCGCTCCGGCTCTGGAGGAGAAGGAAGGCCGCGAACAGGACGACCGCGATCGCGAGCTGCGTCAGTGTCGCCGCCGATCCCCAGCCCTGGTCCTCTCCACGTAGCAGGGCCAGGTTGATCAGGGCGAGTGAGGCGATCAGCAGTGCGGTGCCCGTCCAGTCGATCCGGCCCTGCCGGGCCGAGGCGGAGCCGCCGGCGGGAAGGGCGCGCAGGCAGAGCACGAAGGCGACCGCACCGATCGGCACGTTGATCAGGAAGATCGCGCGCCAGCCGAGCGTGTCGACGAGTGTGCCGCCCAGCAGGGGGGCGATGAGGCCGGCCGCGGTCGCCGCGCTGCCCCAGGTGGAGATGGCCATGTTGCGCCGTTCTCCGTCCAGGTGCTGGGAGAGCAGGGGGAGTGCGTTGACCATCAGGATGGCGCCGCCGATGCCCTGCGCGGCGCGAGCGAGGTCGAGCACCATGGTGGTCGGCGCCGCGCCGCAGACGATCGACGCGGCCGTGAACAGGGCGATGCCGAGCAGGTACATGCGGCGTCGGCCGATGCGATCGGACAGGCTGCCCACGACCTGGGTCACCGCGCCCATGGTGATCATGTAGCTGATGATCACCCATTGGATGCCGGCGAGCGTTCCGCCGAGGTCGGCCTGGATCGCGGGCAGGCCGACGGTCACGATCGTCATGTCGATCACCACCAGCGCGGTGCCCGTGATGGCCAGGCCGAGAACGGCCCGCCCCCGGGCGTCCGCCGAACGGGCGACGGTCGGCGGGGTCATCGGAGAGATCCGGGAAGGTGTGTGGAGGTAAGGGGCACCTAAGGAGAGTGGCGCAGGCCGGACGTTAAAGTCAACAGAGTGTGAAGTTCAAGGGCGGTATGCTCGGATGGTGCTCCACGATCCGGACCAGTCCGGCGCCTCCAGCCCCGATGCCACCAGCCCCGGCGGGCCGCGTCGCCGTCAGCGGCCGCTCATGCGCAAGGGACGGCCGACTCTGACCAAGGACCTCATCGCCCAGACGATGCTCGACCTCGCGGGCGTTCACGGCTTCCGCGCGGTGACCATGCGACTGCTCGCCGAGCATCTCGGCGTGACCGTCCGGGCCCTCTACAACTACGCCGACGACCGCGGCGAGATCGTGGAGCGCGCGGTCGCGCTGTTCCTCGAGCAGTGGCCGGCGCCTCGGCTGGATCCCGGGGACTGGGAGCGCGGCATCAGGGAGTACGGCGCCGCCCTGCGCGCGGTCTACCGGCGCTACCCGCGGGCACTGCTGGTGTCGCTGGACGAGCAGCTCGGCGACGTGGCGATCCACCAGGACCGCCTGATCCACACCGACGCCTTCCTGGGCATGCTGCGCGCCATCGGGCTGGGCGTCGCGGAGGCGCAGATCGTGCACCGCGATCTGACGCTGAGGCTCTTCGGGTTCGTGCTGCTCGTGGACCATCGCCAGGACCAGGGGGAGTCGGTCATGGAGCACACTCCCGTCCCGCCGTTCTGGTTGCGGGCACATCCCGACCTGGCCGTTCCGCACCTTCGCGAAGCGGTCGCCGCCGCTCCCCTGATGACGGTGGACGAGGCGTTCGAGCATGTCATGCACGGGTTGATCGTCATCGTGCGCGACCTGCTGGCCTCTGCCGGGGAGCGTCACACGGAGCACCGGTCACCACGGCGTCCTGACGGACAGGACTAGGCACGAGTGCCGACGAAGGCGGCGCGGTCGGCGACGGGCAGCCATTGGCGTCCAGGGTCGAACGGGCGGAACCGGTCCTTGACGAAGCGGGTGAGCAACGCCAGCACCGGGTGATCGTTGTGCCGTTGGCGGAGCAGTGAACAGGGGTACACGGGTGCCGGGTCGACCACCGGGATCTGCACGGTGCGCACATGGCTGGGGAGGCGACACCACTCCCCGACGAGCCCGACGCGCTCACCTGATCCGATCTCCTCGACGTAGTACTCCCAGCCGAAGTCGGGGCCGGAGGCGTCGATGTGGACGCCGAACTCGGCGCCGAAGAGGCTCCAGAAGTCGGCCCACTCGCTGCCGGCGGCGTTGCCCGGCATCCACACGGTCATCCCCGCGAGCCGCCCCGTCTCCACCTGCGGCAGAGCGGCCAGGGGATGGTCGCGGCCCACCAGCAGGTGCGCTTGCTCCAGGTAGGCGGGGGTGGACACCAGGTCGTCGCCCAACGGCCCGCAGGCCCGCGCGAAGGCCGCGTCCACGGACCCGTTCGCCAGCGCGACATGCGCGGACCGGAGCCCGTTGGACGTGATGATGTCGATCTCGGCGTCCGCGGTCGCCCGGTGGAAGGCGCGGATCACGTCGATGGCGGCCAGCCGGGTGTCCAGGACGTCGACGCGCAGTGTCCGGCGCCGGTTGCGCAGCATCTCGGATGCCTGGTCGGCGAGGCCGATCAGGGCGCGCGCGTGGTTGAGGAACGCCCGGCCGTCCTGGGTGGGCTCGGCGCCGACGCGGGTGCGGGACAGCAGCCGCACGCCGAGGTCGGCCTCCAGCTTCGCGATGCGCTTGGAGACGGCCTGCTGGCTGATGCCCAGCGTGGCGGCGGCTTCGCTGAAGTAGCGCTCGTCGGTGACGGTGACGAAGGCGCGGACCGCCGCAAGGTCCAGGTCAACTGGCGGTACCACCGATGGTTGTGGATGGACTGCGTGTCGGTTGTTGGACAACCCGGCTTCCTCTCGGGTCGAATGCGGGGTCTTCGGCGGCAGCCTACAACCAGGGGGAGTGGATACTGATGGGGTCCTTCGTGCATCTCCACGTGCACACCGAATACAGCATGCTCGACGGCGCGGCCAAGGTCGGCCTGCTGATGGACGAGGTGGCGCGGCTCGGCATGCCGGCCGTGGCGATGAGCGACCACGGCAACGTGCACGGGGCGTACGAGTTCTACCAGAAGGCGCGCAAGACGGGGATCAAGCCGATCATCGGCATCGAGGCGTACGTCGCCCCCGTCTCCAGACACCACCGCAAGCCGGTGTACTACAGCGACGACCTCTCGTTGCGCCGCTCCGACGACGACACCGGCAAGGGCGGGGACGTCTCCGGGCGTGGTCTGTACACGCATATGACGATGTGGGCGGCCGATGCCCAGGGCCTGCGTAATCTTTTCCGGCTGCAGTCCCGGGCCTGGCTCGAAGGGCACGTCCAGAAGTACCCGCGCATGGATGACGAGTTGCTCGCCGAGCACGGCCAGGGCATCGTCGCCTCGACCGGCTGTCCCTCCGGCGAGGTGCAGACCCGGCTCCGGCTCGGTCAGTACGACCGGGCTGTCGAGGCCGCCGCCCGGTACCGCGACATCTTCGGCCCGGACAACTACTTCCTGGAACTGATGGACCACGGCCTCGCCATCGAGCGCCGGGTCCGCGACGACCTGCTCAGGCTCGGCAAGGAGCTCGACCTGCCGCCCCTGGCCACCAACGACTCCCACTACGTCACGGAGAGCCAGGCCCAGGCACACGACGCGTTGCTGTGCGTCGGCACCGGCAAGCGGCTCGCCGACACCGACCGTTTCCGCTTCGGCGGCAGCGGCTACTACGTCAAGTCCGCCGCCGAGATGCGCGCGTTGTGGGACGCCGAGGTGCCGGGCGCCTGCGACAACACGCTTCTGGTCGCCGAGCGGGTCGGCGACTACGGGGAGGTGTTCGCGCACCGGGACCTGACGCCGCGGTTCCCCGTACCGGAAGGGGAGAGCGAGTCGAGCTGGTTGCGCGGGGAGACCTTGGAGGGGGCGCGCCGCCGCTACGGCGGCCGGCCGTCGCAGGAGGTGCTGGACCGGATCGACTACGAGCTGTCGGTCATCGACATGATGGGCTTCCCCGGTTACTTCCTGGTGGTCGCCGACATCTGCCGGTACGCCCGCGAGCACGGCATCGGCCTGGGCCCCGGCCGCGGCTCGGCCACCGGGTCGATGGTCGCCTACTGCACGGGCATCACCCAGCTGGACCCGGTCGAACACAAACTGATCTTCGAACGGTTCCTCAACCCCGAGCGGATCTCCATGCCGGACGTGGACCTCGACTTCGACGACCGCCGACGGGACGAGATGATCGACTACGTCACCCGCAAATACGGCGACGACCGCGTCTGTCAGATCGTCACCTTCGGCACCATCAAGGCCAAGGCCGCCATCAAGGATTCCTGCCGGGTGCTGGGCCTGCCGTACGCCCTCGGCGACCGCATCACCAAGGCATTCCCGGCGGCGGATGGAGGCAAGGAGATCCCGCTGGCCGCCATCCACGACTCCGGCCATCCCCGCTACGGCGAGGCCGTGGAGCTGCGCCAGATGTACGAGCAGGACCCTGACGTCGAAAGGGTGATCGACGCCGCCGCCGGCATCGAGGGCCTCACCCGGGGAACCGGCATTCACGCCGCCGGCGTGATCCTCTCCAGCGAGCCGCTCATCGACGTCATCCCCCTGGTCAAGCCCAAGACGGACGGGCCTGTCATCACCGGCTTCCCCTTCACCCAGGCCGAGGAGATGGGCCTGCTGAAGATGGACTTCCTCGGCCTGCGCAACCTCACCGTCATCGGCGACGCCATCGCGAACGTCCGCGCCAACAAGGGCATCGACCTCGACGTCCTGGAGATCCCGCTCGACGACGCCGCGACGTATGAGCTGCTGGCGCGCGGCGACACGCTCGGCGTCTTCCAGCTGGACAGCGGCGGCATGCGGGTGCTGCTGAAGCTGATGCAGCCGACCACGTTCACCGACATCGCCGCGGTGAACGCGCTGTACCGGCCCGGCCCCATGGAGATGAACGCCCACACCAACTACGCCCTGCGCAAGACCGGCAGGCAACCGGTCGAGCCGATCCACCCCGAGCTGGAGGAGGCGCTGGATCCCATCCTCGGCGACACCTATCACCTGGTGGTCTTCCAGGAACAGGTGATGGCCATCGCCCAGCAGCTCGCCGACTACTCCCTCGGCGCCGCCGACATGCTGCGCCGGGCCATGGGCAAGAAGAAGAAAGAGGTCCTGGACGCCGAATGGCACCGCTTCTCGGCGGGCATGCGCGGGCGCGGCTTCTCCGAGGAAGCCGTCAAGGCGGTCTGGGACGTCCTCGTCCCCTTCAGCGGCTACGGCTTCAACAAGTCGCACACCGCCGGCTACGGCCTGGTCTCCTACTGGACCGCCTACCTCAAGGCCAACCACCCCTGCGAGTACCTGGCCGCGCTGCTCACCTCCGTCGGCGACGACAAGGACAAGATGGCCGTCTACCTGGCTGACTGCCGCCGTACGGGGATCAAGGTGCTGCCCCCGGACGTCAACGCCAGCCGGCAGGACTTCGCCGCGGTCGGCGCCGACATCCGCTTCGGCCTGGGAGCCGTCCGCAACGTGGGAACGGGTGTCGTGGACGCGATCGTCACCACCCGGGTGAGCAAGGGGCACTACACCGATTTCAACGACTTCCTCACCAAGGTCCCCTCCATCGTCTGCAACAAGCGTGTCATCGAGTCGCTGGCCAAGTCCGGCGCCTTCGACAGCCTGGGCCATCACCGCCAGGCCCTGGTCGCGGTGCACGAGCAGGCCGTCGACGCGGTCATCGACCTCAAACGCAACGAGGCCCACGGCCAGGACTCGCTGTTCGGCGAACCCGGTCAGAGCAGCGCGTTCTCGACCACGATCCCGCAGGGCGAATGGGACCGCGCCGGCATGCTCGCCTTCGAACGCGAAATGCTCGGCCTCTACGTCAGCAGCCATCCGCTCGACGGAGCCGAACACGTCCTGGACGCCAACCGCGACACCACCATCGCCGAGCTGCAGTCCTCCGGACGGCAGGACGCGACCGTCCGGATCAGCGGCATCGTCTCCGGCCTGCAGCGAAAGATCACCAAGCAGGGCAGCCCCTGGGCGATCGTCACCCTCGAAGACCACGACGCCGCCGTCGAGTGCCTCATCTTTCCCAAGACCTACACGCTGTACGGCGAATCGCTCGCCGAGGACCGCGTGATCTCCGTGCGCGGACGAGTCAACGTCCGCGACGAGACGCTGAGCGTATACGGCGAGGACATCAGAATCCTCGACGTCTCCCACACGAACGCCGAGCCACCCGTGGTGCTCTCGATTCAGGAGAGCCGCCTGAACTCACGCGTCGTCCTGGAGCTCAAGCACATCCTGTCCGCTCATCCCGGCCGCGCGCCGGTCCACGTCCGCCTGCACCGCCAAGGAGCCAAAGGGTTGCTGCTGAACCTGCAGCCCTTCCAGGTCAGCCCCGAGCCGGCCTTCTACAGCGAAGTCAAGGCGCTGCTCGGCCCCGGCGCCATTGTGCAGGGCTGAGGCAAATGGCGCGGTACGCCCCACCACCCGCCTGGGGTGCCCGCCCTGTCTCACTGGCACGCGAAGCGGTGCGGTGGCCAGCGCGGCGAGCGCATTAGGGTGATCGGATGTCCGGTATCTGGCGTTCGTCGGCGTTGGCTCTCGCCTTTCTGCTCTGCGCCTGCTCGACCGGCGCTCCCGGCGCTCCCGGTGCGGCTCCGGTCGCGGCGAAGCCCACCTGTGACGATGATCCGTGGTCGGCGGGATCGGACGAACCGCTGCCCGCCGACCGCGTCGGCGACTGGCGTCATGTCAGGACGTTCACCGACGGCAGGCCCGCTGATATGACCGTTCTGCGGGACGGGACGGTCTGGGTGGTCGGGGCCGGCGACGTTGCGCTCAAGCCGTACGTCGATGAGGAGCGCGGCTGCCTGGCGGTGAACGACACCGAGAGCCGCGGGAGGGTGTGGCGACTCGACGCGGGCACCTGGCGGCTGGTCACGCCGCCTCGGACCTGCGCGGACAGCCTGACCGGGGTCGATGCGGCAGCGGACGGAAGCATATGGGTCTTCGGCGCGAGGCAGACCGAGGACGGCGCGGACCAGCCGTGCGCGGCCCGCTGGGACGGCACGTCCTGGGCCGAGCGGACACTCCCGATGGAACCGGACGCCGAACTGGCGGCCGGTTCCGCCGAGCTGTGGACCATCGACCGGGAGCGCCCCACCCAGCTGGTCGGCGGCAAGATCTTCAGGCACGAGCCGGTCGCCGAGGCCGGGCTGCTCGCCCGAGGCCGTGACGGCGCGGTCTGGGTGGCCGGTACAAGGGGCGCCGGCCGCGTCCAGGTCGCCCGCCGGGACCGCGGGGCCTGGCGGCGGCTCCCCGACCTGATACTGCCGCGGCTCAGGGAGTACACGAAGCCCTGGCTCGAACTCGACGGCACGGTGGTGACCGCGCCCGACGACGTCTGGGTGGTCGCGCACCTGTCATGGTACGCCGAGGACGAGTCGGAGCCGGGCAGGCAGATCCTGGCCCGCTGGAACGGCTCGGCCTGGTCCTCGCGCATGGGCGAGGAGATCGTGCCGATCGGCAGCGGCGAGATCGTCTCCGACGGGGACGGCGGCGTCTGGCTCGCGGACCTCGACCACGGCGGCCTGGAGCACGTCACGGGCGGGCGCCGCGAACCCGTCACGCTGCCCGCGCCGACCCGCGACGGCGGCACCGACCTGCGGCTGTCCCAGCGCCCCGGCAGCCGGGAGGTCTGGGCGCTGGACGACCAGAACCTCTGGAGCACCAGGTGACGACACCGCGAGCCACCTTGTAGCTGGTCAGCGCAGGGCGTCGACGGGTTCCATGCGGGCGGCGCGCAGGGCTGGATAGAGCCCTGCGAGGAGTCCGACCAATGCGCCGGCGGCAGGTGCGGCCAGGGCCATGCGGAAGTCCAGGACCGGGGTCCACTGGCGGAGGGCGGCGACGATGACGACGGCGATGGTGCCCAAGCTGGCGCCGATGACTCCGCCGGTCAGGCCGATCAGGCTGGATTCCAGCAGGAACTGGGCGGCGATGTGGCGGCGGGCGGCTCCCAGGGCTCGGCGCAGGCCGATCTCGGCGACGCGTTCCATGATGGTGACCAGGGTGACGTTGGCGATGCCGACCGCGCCGACGATCAGGGAGACCAGGCCGAGGATGAGGAACAGGCCGTTGACGTCGTCCTGGGCGCCGTCGCGGGCACGTTTGGGGCTGGGCGGGGCGATGACCTGGAGTTCGCCGGTGTGGTTGGGGCTGAGGGCGAGGGGGGCCTGGCGGGCGATCAGTTCGGCGGCGCCCAGTTGGGTGCCGATCAGCACGCGGGTGACGTTGTTCAGGCCGAAGTCGGGCCCGAGGGCGGGCGGCACCAGGACCGCGCTGGCGAGGATCTGCTCGCGCTGCAGGCCGCCGATGATGCCGATGACGGTATAGGCACGGTCGTTGACGAACACCGCCGGCGCGTGGTCCAGCCGGGTGATGCCGAGCATGCCGGCGGCCTGCTCGCCCAGCACGACGACGCGGTCACCGCGGGCGTTGTGGCCGGTGTCGTAGAAGCGGCCGGCCAGCAGTTTGCCGCGGGTGGTGGCCGGCAGGTCCGGGGTGGCCGCGACGACGGCCAGGGTCTGGCCGGACAGCCGGGTGGGGTCGAGCAGGTTGTTGGCGGTCACCACCAGGTTGGAGCTCTTCTCGTTCTGCGCCAGCGCGGTGGCTGAGAGCACGCCGCGCAGCCGCCGCACCTCGGCGGCGGCCTGCCAGGACACCAGGGCCTGGCGGTTGTTCTGCGGCACCTCGACGGTGACGCTGGTGGCCAGCAGTTCGTCGAAGCGGCCGACGATCTGGTTGCCGGCGGTCGCGGCGATGCCCATGGTGACCACCAGCGTGGTGATGCCCAGGACGGTGCCCAGGGTGGTCAGGGCCGATCGGACGGGACGGGCCAGCATCCCGGCCAGCGACTCGGTCCACAGGTCGCGGATGTGCATGCTCACCCCTGCTCGGTCAAGATGCCGTCGCCGATGCGCACCCGGCGTCCGGCGCGGGCGCTGACCTCGTCCTCGTGGGTGATCACCAGGATGGTCAGGCCGCGTTCGCGCAGGGTGTCGAACAGGTCGAGGACGGCCTCGGTGTTGCGGCTGTCGAGGTTGCCGGTGGGCTCGTCACACAGCAGCAGGGCGGGCTGGGCCATCAGGGCGCGGGCGATGGCCACCCGCTGACGTTCGCCGCCCGACAGCCGGCCCGGCCGGAAGCCGGCGCGGTGTCCCATGCCCACCTGCTGCAGCGCCTGCTCGGCGCGGGCCAGGCGGCCGCGGCGCGGATGATTGCCGTAGACCTCGGCGAGCATCACGTTCTCGGTCACCGTGCGGTGGGCGAGCAGGTGGAAGGACTGGAAGACGAATCCGATGCGTGCGCCACGCAGCCGGGTTCGCGCGCCGTCACCCAAGGTGGTGGTCTCGATGCCGTCCAGCCGGTAGGAGCCCGAACTCGGTGAGTCCAGCAGCCCGAGAACGTTGAGCAGGGTGGACTTGCCGGACCCGGACGGGCCGATGATGGCCAGGTAGTCGCCGCGCTCGACGCGCAGGTCGACGTTGTCCAGGGCGCGCACCGGCGGGTCGGTGGAGAAGTGGCGGCAGACGCCGGTCAGCTCGATGACGGGCTCAGGCATCGTTCACCACGACCCGGTCGCCCTCCTTGACCGCGCCCGCCTGCACGGGGCTGATCTCCACGTTGCCGTCGGCGGTCAGCCCGGTGCGCACCTCGACCTCTCGGCTCTTGTCGCCGTCCAGCGCCACTCGCAGGCGGGGGCGGCCGTCGGCGGAGGTGACGACGGCGGCGACCGGCACGCTCAGAACCGGCCCGCCGGTCGAGCCGACGGAGATCCGCACTGTCAGCGTCGAGCCGACCAGCGCCTTGAGCCCCTTGGCGGGGTCGGGGGTGAGCAGGACCGGCACCGAGCCGGTGGCGGGCGGAGGATCCTGATCGCCGTCCTTCTTGTCTTCCTGTGGGGCGAGGCGGGCGGCCTCCCCGGTGGCGGTGAGCCTGACCGGCAGCAGGGTGCCGTCGAGGGCTTCCATGGTGGCCTTCTGGCCCGGGCGCAGCAGCTTGGCCTCCTTGGCCTCCACCGACCCGGTGATCGCGAAGGCGGAGCTGGTCACGGTGGCGACCTTGCCCTCGATGGTGTCGCCGGGCTTGACCTCGGCCTTGTCGATGCGGGCCGGTAGCGTCGGGAGAAAGACGACCTCGCCGGCCGGAACGCTTACGCCGTAGCTCTTGAGGAAGTCGGCCAGCATGGCGCGGGCCTCAGCCAGGCCGGCGGCGCTGTTGCTGACCTTCATCCGCAGTGGGGAGACCACCCGGCCCCGGCGCAGGTTCTGCTCGGCGGTGACCTTTGCCTCCTTGGCGGTGCGCACGCTCTTGCGCAGCTCCTCCAGCCGCTTGCCCTGCTCCTCGCGGACCTGCTGGTCGTAGTCGTCGACGGCTTTGTGGGCCTCGTCCAGGGCTTGGCGGGCGTTGGCGAGCTTCAGCTCCAGCAGCCGGGTATCGGTCGAGCGGGACGGGCTGGGGGCAGGCACCGGATTGCCGGAGGGTGTGCCGGAAGGCGTCGGCGAGGGCAGCGGGGGGTTGTTGTTCTCCCTGGCCTCCATCAGCTCCTTCTCGGCCGCGAGCACGGCTTCCTCAGCGGTGCGCACCCCCTGCCGCAGACTGGTCGACCTGGAGGCCTGGTCGGGGGTCATGTCCTGCTGCAGCGCTTCTCGCAGTGCCCGCTCGGCCGAGCGCAGGTCACGGACGGCGTTCTCCAGGCGCACCTTGAGCGGCCGCACGTCCAGGCCCTCATCCAGCGCCTTGCGGGCCTCGGCCAGCTCCGCCTGCTTGTTGCGGACGGTCTCGCGGTAGGTCTGCAGGTTCTTGCGCGCCTCCATGTCGGGCTCCTGGGCCTGGTAGCCGCGCTTGGCGTACCAGCGCTTCACCGCGATGACGGTGGCCGCGTCGAAGACGCCCGTGACCGGCACCTGCACGCCCTTGCGGCGCAGCGCGCGCTGCAACTGGCGTACGTCGTCGCCTACCGTGCCCGGGACCAGCGGCCGGTACATCGGCAGCCGTCCACGAAAGACGAACACCGGCCGCCCGTTGACCTGCATCAGCACCTCACCTTCACGAATCGGGCCGGGCCGGGGCGCCGTGGACACGCGCTGGGCCGTGCCGCCGCCACTGGCCGACGCCGCACCGACCGCGCCGGTCACGCCGACGGTGCCGGCCAGCGTGACCGGCAGCGGGGAACCGTAGGTGAGCGTGCCGCTGACGGTGACGGTGCTGGTGAGCTTGCGCCGTTCGACCAGCGCGGTGACCAGGGACGGTTTCGGCGGGCGGCGCGCGGCCAACTCGTCGGCCGGAGAGCGCAGCTGGGCGCCCACCCCCCAGCCGATGCCGGCCAGCGCCACCACCGCGGCCACGACACCGGCCAGGACCTTGTTCCTGGACAGGCCGGCCCTGAAGGCGCCCGTCGCGCCGGCCGAAGCCTTGAGCTTGCGCATGCTGAAACTCGCTTCGATGAAAAAGAGGGAAATGAGGGTTGGGGCGGCGGAGCCTGGCCGGGCTACCCTGCGACCTGCATGCTCATGCCCATGCCCGCGAACTGGCCGGCCTGCTCGAAGATGGCGTTCAGCTTGGGCCGGTAGGCGGCGTAGAACTGCCTGCCGCACTCCAGATCCTCCAGCGCGGCCTTGATCTCACGCGTCAGCAGGGGACGCGCCTGCTCCGCGGTGGGTTTCTCGCCGAGCTTGCGCAGCTCTTCCTGGAAGGGCCCCTCGGTGCTGGTGGAGACCTCGGCCGGCTGCTGGGAGGTGACCTTGTAGCCCTTGCCCTTGAGGCAGTCGGCGAACTGGCCGGCCAGCTCCACTAGGCGGCTGTCGCCGTTCACCTCGCGGTTGATCGCCTGTTCGATCATCTTGGACTGAGCCTTGGCCACCTCCTGCATGGAGGTCATCTTGCGGCCGGTGGTCTTGTTGTACGCCTCCAGCATGCACGTCTCCATCGCGGCGAAGTAGGCGTCGCGCTGCGCCTTGGTCAGCCCGGCGATGACCTTGGAGTTCGGGTCGTCGCCCGCGCTCTCGACGGTCCGGGTGACCATGCGCCCGCCTGGGTCGTTGGGGTAGACGATCGAGGCGGCCCAGCCGAAGCCGTACTTGCTGCGCTGCTTCTTCATGGCTTCGTAGTCGCCGGACAGCTCCTTCTTCTGCTCTTCGGGAATGCCCCGGGTGGAGACCACCGGGTGGTAGGTGAAGCCCTTGCCCTTCATGCACGCGGCGAGCTGGGCCTGGCTCTGGCGCTGTTTGTTCTGCGAATCCGCGGCAGGGGCCGCCGAGGGCTGCGCCTGACCGGTCGAAGCGCAGCCGGTCATGGCGGCCAGCAGGGCCGCGCCGGCCACCACGGTCGCGAGCGACCTGTGGGAGTGAGTCATGGGGGCCTCTCGTAGGTTCCAGAGGATCAGCGGGCAGCACGAAGCAACACCGCGGCGGAACCATGTCGTGTTGCGGGTGCCGGGCGGCGAGCCGGTTCAATTTCCCGTGGGCAGGCTGAAGCGAACCTGAACACACCTGAAGCGCCGTGCACGGATCGAGGGCGACCTGCGTCAGGAGGCAGAACGGCAGGGCTTCGGCCGTCGCGGCAGAAAGTGACGATCTTGTCACTGCCGCGCCAGGCAGCATGCTGATCTCCATGTGATTACTTAGTGCACACAAAGACCACGCTAAGTAATCACACGAGGTGGACGGGCCCATGAATCGCACCCTGACAAAGATCGCCACAGCTCTCACTGCCATCACGGCGCTCGGCGTCGCCGCCCCCGCACCCGCTCAGGCGGCAGAGTCGGCCTACTTCGAGATGACCGACATCACCCGCGAGCACTTCATCATCAGACTCACCGACCCCGCGAAGATCCAGCACGCCCGCGACCTGGTGAACGGCGAGACCACAGACCGACCGCACGTCATCGGACGCATCCTCAAGCGCCAAGTTCCCTACAACCCGCGCTGGAGCTACCACTACAACCCCGAGACCGTCGACTTCTTCGACCAGGCGTTTGAAGTCTGTGACGCGACCATCCCCTACGTCGAGGACTACCTGGACGAGGCCGGCGGGGCGTTCCTGCCCGGCCTCGTCTGGTGCCCCTGGACGTCCAGGCTCGTGCGCGAAGTCCCTGCGCCGTAGAACCCCCTACGTCGCCTGCCGTCGCGGCCTCTGGAGAACCACTCCGGAGGCCGCTCCGCATGCGGAGCGGTCAGACCGCGGGGCTGCTCAGGTCGTCGCCCTCCCGTGCCCGGTACGGCGTTCGGCGGCCGACGCCGTTGTCGGTCGTGAAAAGGTCCTGGTGAGCTGCTTCGTGGTTGCCCAGCCCTACCAGGACCGGTTCCTCGCCGGCTCTGGAGAGAGCTACGACGCGTGGTCGGACGTCCGGCGTCGCGGCGCGGCTACTTCGTGACGCAGCACCACGCCCAGAACATCGGCCGGCCGAACACCCGCTGGGCGCGACCTTGTCCGCGCGGACGGGTCCCGTCGAACCGCAGGTCGGAGCAATCATTCCGTTCTGCTCGGCCACTCCCGAACCCGGTCGATGATCGCCTCCGGATCCGCTCCGGCGGGGGAGGGGGCCCCAAGGGGGCGTCGCGATGCTAGTGACCGTTCCCGGTGAGGAACAGCTGAGCCTCGACCTGGTCCAGCGCTATTCGGATGGCCCCCTGGGCGACGGAGTCGTCGCCCAATCGGGACACCTCGATGCGTGGAGGGAAGACGCATGCCTTGGCCAGGTGGTTCCGGATCGGTTCTGCCACGATGTCACCGGCCAGAGCCAGGCTGCCGCCGACGACCACGACCTCGGGGTCGATCGAGACGATGAGGCCTTCGACGGCCTTGACGAAACGGCGGGCGAAGTCCTTCGCCGCCGACTCGGCGGCGGGCTCGTGGCGGGCGGCGGCCTCGAACAACGGCCGCACATCCCGAGGGGGGCCGTCTTCCTCGCTGCCGTTCGCGGGGTCGGCGGGCGGTAGGTGATCGAGGAGGCGGCGGTACGCCTTGAGCGCCCGCTTCCCACCTGCCCGCGTGAGTTCTCCCGCCCCGCCGTGGTGGCCCTTCGGGATGCGGCCGTCGATCAGGAAGCCGGTGCCCATACGCAGCCCGGCGTGCAGATACACGACGTTGTCGGCGGCCATGGCCGCCCCGATCCAGCGTTCGGCGGCCGCGCCGGCCCGCATGTCGTTCTCCACGACGATCGGTGCGCCGATGATGTCGCCGAGCTCCGACGAGAGGTCCACGCCGGTCCAGCCGGGGAGATTGGACAGGACGACACGGCCGACGGCGTCGACGATGCCGGTGGTCGCCACCGCCGCGCCCAGGACGGGTCGTCGTCCGGGCGCGGCGTCGTCGAGGACCCGTGCCACGGCGCGGCGGACCGCTTCCAGCCGCTCGGGTCTGTCGGCCCGCCGGGACACCGGCGCATGGTGGGAAGCCACGATCGTGCCGACCAGATCGGCCGTCAGGACGTGGACCCAGTCGGGGGCGACATCGATGCCGACGACGTGGCCGGCATCGGCCCGGAAGCCGAACCGCCGGGCAGGCCGGCCGGCCACGCGGCCCGTCGGCTCCAGATCGTTCAGCAGCCCCTGTTCCAGCAGCGACTCCACGACATCCTCGACGGTGGGCCGGGAGACGCTCATCGCCTTCGTGATCTCGGTGAGCGTCATCGAACCGGGCTGCGACGTTGTGCCGGACGCGGCCCCGGACAGTAGGGCGCCGTGCAGGACGCGCAGCACCGCCGCCGAATTGAGCCTGCGGAGCACCGAGGGATCCCCGTTCAGACCAGCCATCTCCACCTCTTGACGGTCCCTGTGTGAGCTGCAACACTACCAGCCATTCAGGTTATAAAACAAAGTTTATTTATATACCTGCCCCCGCGTCGTACCGCGGGGAAAGCCCTGCCTCCGCCGGGTTTCGGCGGCTCGCCCCCCTTTGAGGAGCATCAGCATGTACGTACCGCGTGGAACCAGGCTTCGTACGACCGCGGCGGTCGCGGTGGCCGCGGCGCTGGCGCTCAGCGCCTGTACCGTCGGAGACGGGAACGTCACCAAGGCGTCAGGCGGCGGCAGCGCCGTCACACTCACCTTTCTCACGTTCGAGAATCCCAACCTGACCAGTGAGTATTGGGACGCCGCGATCGCCCGAGCGAGTGCGAAGGTGCCCGGGGTGACGATCAAGAAGCTGGTCGGCACCAACAGCACCGCCTACCTCCAGCAGCTCTACGCGTCCGGCCAGGCGCCCGACATCATGACGAGCATCTCGCCGGACGGCTTCGCGCAGAAGGGCGAGCTGGCGGCGTGGAGCGCGGACGAGATGAAGAACTTCATCGACCCGCACGCCGGCGCCATCAAGGGCCAGACGTACGCGCTGTCGTTCAACGTGCAGCCGATCCCCCTCGTCTACTACAACAAGGACGACTTCGCCAAAGCGGGCATCACCGCCGCGCCCAAGACCTACGCGGCGTTCCTCGACGCCTGCGCGAAGCTGAAGGCGGCGGGGATCACCCCACTGGAGATCGGCGGCGGAGGCAAGGACACCTGGGCGGCGGCGTTCGGGTTCGGGGCCATCGTGTCGTCCGACATGCTGACCAAGACCCCTGACTGGTTCAGCAAGCGCGCCGCCGGCACGGTGAAGTTCGCCGACCCGGACTTCGTGGCAGCCGCCCAGAAGGCCGCGGACCTGTCCAAGAAGGGCTACATCGACACCGCCGGGCTCAGCCGCTCCTACTCCGACGTCGAGCAGGCGTTCCGTGACAAGAAGGCCGCCATGTACCCGATGGGCTCGTGGTTCTCCGCTTCCCTCGACAAGAACAAGCCGTCGTTCGACGTCGGCGTCTTCGGCTGGCCCAGCGACGCCGGGCAGAACGTCGTCCCGGTCGTCACCGGCGGCGGTCTGATGGTCAACTCGAAGGCCAAGGACGTCGGCCTCGCCAAGAAGTGGGCCCTGGCGTTCGCCGAGGACAAGACCAATCTCGACAACAGCGTCCTGGCCGACGGGCTCATCATCGGCATCAAGGGCTACACGCCGCCGGCCAACGTCGGGGCGATGTACACGCAGACGCTCGACATCTACCAGAAGGCGCAGCAGAGCGGCCAGACGGCGCCGGCCTGGATGAACACGGCCGGCGACGGCTCCCTGCCGCCGGGCTTCTCCGACCAGCTGAACGCGGCGATCGTCGACCTGATCACCGGGCGCAAGTCGCCGCAGGCCTTCGCGGCGTATCTCGACCAGCGGTACGCCGCGGCGACGCGCTAGATCCATCGGGACCTGAACTTGGAGCCGTACATGCAAGGCGTCAAGAACCACGATCGGCCCACCGCGGCCGGACCGCCGGGGCCGTCCGGATCGGTGGGGCGCCCAAGATCGCCGATCGGCGCCCCGCGGCGCGGGCGGGGACGCGGGACGTACCGCTTCCTGGTGTTCGCGCTGCCGGGCGCGGCTGTCTACGTGGGCCTGGTGCTCGTCCCGATGGCGATGGCCATCGGGACGAGCACCACCGACCGCAACGGGTTCCGCCTCGCGACCAGCTTCGTCGGCCTGCGGAACTACGGTGACCTGTTCTCCGACCCCGCGTATCTCCAGACCCTGCGGAACACGCTGATCCTCAGTGCGATCGTCACCATCGTCCCGAACGTCCTCGGGCTGGCCATCGCGCAGCTGCTGGACCGGCGCGGCTGGGTCTTCAACGCGATGCGCGCGGTGTTCTTCGTCCCGGTGGTGCTGTCCTCGGTCGTGGTCAGCGTCATCTGGGAGACGATCATCACCGATGACGGCCTGCTCAACCGGGTCCTGCGCGGCCTGGGCGTCGCGCATCCGCCGGGGTGGCTGTCCGATCCGGGGATCGCGCTGTACAGCGTCGCCTCGATCATGTGCTGGCAGATGCTCGGCCTGTGCGTCGTCATCTACCTGGCGGGCCTGCAAGGCGTCCCCCAGGAGCTGACCGAGGCCGCGGCCATCGACGGCGCCGGCCCGGTGACCCGCTTCCGCGCGGTCACCTGGCCGATGATCGCCCCGGCCGTCACCATCTGCACCGTCCTGCTCATGATCGGCGGATTCAAGGCCTACGACCAGGTCAAGGTCATGACGAACGGCGGCCCGGGCATCGGCACCACCACCACCCTGGCCTTCGACGTCGTCGTGACCGGCATCGACGGGGCGCACATCGGATACGGCGCCGCCAAGGCCACGCTGATGCTCGTGCTGATCGCGGCCGTCTCCTTCGCCGCGCTCCGCCTGCTGCGCCGCCGGGAGGTCGAACTGTGACCACGCGGACCTGGACCGGCCCGGTCAGGGCCCTCACGGCCCTGACGGTGACGGCGGTGTTCATCCTGCCCGTCTACCTGGTGCTGGCCAACACCTTCAAACCGGGCACGGAGATCTTCGCCCACCCCGGAACGCTTCCCCTGCACCCGACGCTGGACAACATCCGCAACGTCACCGGCCGGGCCGACCACCTGTTCTGGGCGGGCCTGTTGAACAGCGTCCAGGTCACGGCCCTGTCCGTCATCTTGTCCACGGTGCTCTCGGCGATGCTGGCGCACTACCTGGTCCGTACCAAGACCCGCGGCGCCCGTCTCATCGCCGTCCTGATCCTGGCCGGCCTGATGATCCCCAGCGCCGTCACGCTCCAGCCGATCACCGAGGTGCTCGGGCAACTGCATCTGATGGGCACGGTTCTGGGCCTGGTGCTGGTCAACGTCGCGGCGAACCTGCCGTTCGGCGCCCTGCTGTTCATGGGCTTCATCAAGAACATCCCGCTCGATCTCGAGGAGGCCGCGGCCCTCGACGGAGCCGGGCCGCTGCGGACGTTCTGGTCCATCGTCTTCCCCCTGCTGCGACCCGCCGCGGCCAGCGTCCTGATCTTCACGGCGGTCAGCGTGTGGAACGACTTCATCACACCGCTGATCGTGCTGGGCCCGGCCAACGGCAGCACCGTGACCGTCGGCATGTACCGCCAGATCAGCGAGCACGTCTCGGACTTCGGAGCGGTGTTCGCGTTCATGGTGCTGTCCACCATCCCGATCTTGATCCTTTTCCTGTTCTTCCAGCGCTACTTCGTCAAAGGCCTGCTTGGCGGGGCCACGAAGGGATGATCCACAGCATGTCCGGCTCGCAGTTCACCAATGTCGCCGACTCGCCTGGCAGGCTCCTGACCATGGCGGTGGCCGGGGGAGGGGCGCGCGGCTTCGCCTATGCCGACACCGCGGTCCGCCTGCCAGAACCGGTGCGCGTCGTGGCGGTGGCCGAGCCCCGCACGATCGCGCGCGAACGGTTCGCCGACCGGTTCGACGTACCCGCCGACAACGTCTTCAAGGACTGGCGCGACCTGGCCGCGGCGCCCCGGCTCGCTGACATGGTGGTCGTCAGCCTGCTCGACCACCAGCACATGGAGGCCGTCCTGGCCTTCGCCGAGCGCGGCTACCACATCCTCCTGGAGAAGCCGATGGCGACCACGGAGGAGGACTGCGTCAAGATCCAGGAGGCCGTCGAGGCGGCCGGCGTCCACGCGGCGGTGTGCCACGTGCTCCGCTACACGCCCTACACCGTCGCGCTGCAGAAGCTGCTCGCGGACGGCGCGATCGGGGAGATCGTCTCGATCGAGCACCTGGAGCCGATCGGGCACTCGCACTTCGCCCACTCGTTCGTGCGGGGCAACTGGCGCCGCGCCGACGAGAGCAGCCCGCTGCTTCTGCAGAAGTCCTGTCACGACATCGACTGGCTGATGTCCCTGATCGGCCGCCCGGTGCAGCGGGTCTCCTCGTTCGGCAGCCTGAAGCACTTCAACGCCGCGAACCGGCCCGAGGGCGCCGCCGACCGGTGTGTCGACTGCTCGATCGAGCCGGACTGCGCCTTCTCCGCCGCGCGGGTCTACCGCCGGGGCGTCGCCGCCCCGGACTCCTTCGACGGCTACAACGCGCTGGTGATGGCCGGCCGGCTCACCACCGAAGCGGTCGAGGACGCGCTGGCGCACGGACCGTACGGACGGTGTGTCTACGCCAGCGACAACGACGTCGTGGACCACCAGGTGGTCCAGATGGAGTTCGACGGCGGTGCGACGGTGAGCTTCACTTTGACGGCGTTCGCCGAGGGCGCCAATCGCAAGACCCGCGTGTTCGGCACCCGGGGGCAGATCACCGGCGACGGGCGAAACCTCGAACTGTTCGACTTCCTGTCGGAGCGGACCACGGTGATCGACTCCCACGCCGGCATGGGTCACACGGCCGCCGACGGACACGGCGGAGGCGACCGCGCACTGATGGAGGCATTCGTCCGCGGACTGCGCGAAGGCACAGCCGGGGACATCCCGTCCGGCCTGAAGGAGAGCCTGGCCAGCCACCGGGTCGTCTTCGCCGCGGAACGCGCGCGGGCCCAGGGGACCGTCATCGAACTGCCGACAGACATGTGAGTCAGGCGTTCGGCGAGAGCTCCTGAAATGAACTGCCGGGGGCCGTGGCATCGAGGGCCCGGCGTGGCGAAAGGACAGTGATCGGACATGGGGGACGATTTGGTGGTCGGGCAGCCGCGATCCGGGGCGGAGGTTCGCGTCGCAGCGACCGTCCCGCTGGGATCACCGCCGACCTGGGCGGTGTCGCAGCGCCGGTTGTTCGACGTGCTCGACGAGGCATGGCGGGTCTTCGAGCGCCGCTACTGCGAGCCGGACGGACGGCTGGCCTACCGCGACCATCCGATGGACCGCGACGGTGCGGACGACTTCTACGAACCCTTCTTCAACTGGCCCGCCCTGTATCTGCTCGGCGGCTCCTCCGACGTGCTGGACGCGGCCAAACGCCATTGGAACGGCGTCACCGCCCAGCTCACCGAGCTCGGCCTGCTCAAGGACGAGTTCGACCGCGGCTATGACTGGTTCCATCAGGGCGAGTCGCTGCTGTTCCTCTACGGGATCTGCGCGGCCGACCCGCGGGATCCCGACTTCCGGGAGCGGGCCGAGCGTTTCGCCCGTCTGTACCTGGCCGGGGCGCCAGAAGGGAACTACGACGCCGAACTGAACATCATCAGGGCCCCGCACAACGGCGCCGACGGACCCCGTCCCGGCCTCGGCGAGGAGATGGACGCCTTCCCGCCCGACGCGGACATCTTCCATCCCTACGGGTTGCCGCTGCACGACGTGCCGGGCATCACCGAGTGGGACGACCTCGGCGACGACGTCAAGGCGCGGACCATGGGGGAGGCGATGCGAGAGCGCCTGGGCCGCGGCGACACCGCGATCAACCTGTGCGCGACGTCCCTGCTGACGAACGCCTGGCTGTACGGCAACGATGCCGTCTACGCCGAGTGGATCACCACCTACGCGCGCGGATGGCTCTCCCGCGGCCGCGACCTTGGCGGCGTCCTCCCCGACAACGTGGGGCTGTCGGGAAGGGTCGGCGAGTACCACGACGGCCGCTGGTACGGCGGGCATTACGGGTGGACCTGGCCGCACGGCTACCACACCGTCGGCGCCGCCGCGCTGATCGGCGGCATGAACGCCGCCTTCGTGAGCGGCGACGCCGGGTTCCTGGAACTCGCCCGGCTTCCGCTGCGTCAGGTGATGGAGCAACGCCGCCCCGGCGTGGTGCCGGAGACCGAGATGAGTCAGCGCCGGCCCTGGACCGAGCGGCTCGCCGACGAGGCGGAACTCCCGGTGATGCTGTATCCGCACCGCCACGGCCCGTCGGGGTGGTTCGACTTCCAGCCGATGCAGACCGCGTTCCCGACGTGGCTGTGGTGGTACTCGATGGAGAAGGGCGACGCCGAGGTGCTGCGGGACATCGGTGCGCGCAGCGGATACGACTGGGCCCGGGTGCGCGCGTTCCGCGACAAGGAGGAGGCCGGGCACGAGGCGCCGTGGCTGGCGTACCTCAACGGCGACAACCCGCGTTATCCGGAGGAGGCGCTGGCCATGGCGGCGGCCCAGGCGGCGCACCGGCTGGCGCTCATCGCCGCCGACGACGAGCGGGACATCGAGGACATCCACTGGTGGCAGCGGAAGAACCCGGTGGTCACCGAAGTCCTGACGCAGTTGACCACTGGCGCCCCGCAGGTGCTCTACAACGGCGGGCTGCAGCACGCGCGCCTGCGGTACGGGGACGCCGAAGCGGGCCGGCCGGGCCTGCCGCCGGACGTCGCGGCCCTGATCGACCACCTCGACGACCGCTCGACGCACGTGACCCTGGTGAACCTCAGCCCGACCCGCCCCCGGCTGCTGTGGCTCAGCGCGGGCGCCTTCGGCGAGCACCGAATCGACCGGGTGACCTACGACCTCCGTGAGGACGGCCATCCCGGCGATCCGCTCGGCTACGCGCTGCCCGTCCCGGCCACAAAGCGGTCCAGCCAGAGCGTCGACGGCCCGAGGCTCGTCGTGTCCCTGCCGCCGGCCCACACCATCCGCCTCGAACTGGACATGACACTGCGCATCTACCCCCCGCGGCATCAGACGTTCGACGCGATCAGACCTTCGGAGAACGACGCATGAGCACCCGTCCGGCCGACGCCGCGTGGCCCATCCCGGTGCGCGGCACACGCCCCGCCACGCCCGACCCGGCCCTGGTCGCCGAACTGGCCCAGGTCAGTTCCGCCACGGCCTGCGCGAAGCTGCACGCGGACGGCATCCGCCGCACCTTCGTGCAGGGACCCGTCCCGCTCGTCGACGGACACCGCGTCACCGGGGTCGCGCGGACGCTCCAGTTCATGCCCCAACGCGAAGACGTGGCGACCGGCCTGGGGCAGGAGGACGTGGAGAAACACACCGCCCTGTGGGAGGTGCTCGAGGTCGTCGAACCCGGCGACGTCCTGGTCGTGCAGGCCTTCGGCAGCCCCTTCTCCGGGTGCTTCGGGGACATGCTGGTCCGTTACTTCCAGCGTAAGGGCGGCGCCGGGATCGTCGTCGACGGCTACATCCGCGACGCGCCACGCGTCCGGCAGCTCGGCGTCCCCATCTGGTGCCGGGGCACGACCCCGCACTACGCCTCCCAGTCCGAGCTCTTCCCCTGGGCCTACGACGTCCCCGTCGCGGTCGGCGGCGTGTTGTGCCTCCCCGGCGACCTGGTCGTCGCCGACGACGACGGCGCCGTGGTCGTCCCGGCGGGCAAGGCCGCCGCGGTCGTCGCCGAGGCCCGCGACCACGAGGAGTGGGAAGTGTTCAGCCGCCGCCGGATCGACGAGGGCGCACGGTTGAGCGACTACTACCCGCTGACCCGGGCCACCCGCGCCGAATACGAGCAGTGGCGGCGGCACGAACGCTGATGCGAACGGGATCCGGTTGCCGACGCCGCCGGACGTTCCCGTTCGCCACGCTCGACCACGTACGGCGGCGCGTCGCCGCTGATCGCCAACCGCGCCGCCGTCGGCCCGTGGGAGGAGTTCGACCTGGTCGCCGTCCGAGCGACCGATCGGGAGGCCGGCCGGCATGAGCCGGCGGCCTCCCCACCGCGCACGTTCCAGCCCGCCCCTGACCAGGAGACACGGTGACCAGCCTCGGCCCGCCGCAACGGCCCAACCCCCTTGACCTGCCCGCCTTCGGCCTCGGCTGCGCGCCGATCGGCGACCTGTACGAGCGGCTCACCGACGCGCAGGCGCTGTCCACGGTGCACCGCGCCCTCGACCTCGGCATCAGGCTGTTCGACGTGGCCCCCCGTTACGGCGCCGGACTGGCCGAGCGTCGCCTGGGCCGGGCGCTGCGCGACGCCGACAGCACAGAGGTGGTCATCTCCACGAAGGTCGGCTGGCTGCTCGACGACGACGGCGCGGCGCGTCCCGACTTCTCCGCGACGGGGGTCAGGGCCTCACTCGCGGCGAGCCTGGACCGGCTCGGCGTGGACGCCGTGGACCTCGTCCACATCCATGATCCCGACGACCACCTCGGCCCCGCGCTCGACGAGGCGCTTCCGGAACTGCTGGCGCTGCGCGCCGCGGGGGTGATCCGGGCCATCGGCGTCGGCATGAACGACAACGTGCTGCTCAGCCGGTTCGTCCCGGACACCGGCATCGACTATGTCCTGATCGCGGGGCGGTACACCCTGCTGGAACAGCCCGCGCTGCGGGAGCTGCTGCCGCTCTGCCTGGACCACGGCGTCGGCGTCATCGTCGGCGGGATCTACAACTCGGGGCTGCTCGCCGACCCGCGACCCGGCGCGAAGTACAATTACGCCTCCGCGCCCGAGGCGGTGCTGGAGAGGGCAGTCGCGTTGCGGGAGCACTGCACGGCACACGGCGTGCCGCTCAAGGCCGCCGCCGTCCAGCTGCCGCCGGCGCATCCGGCCGTCCACAGCGTCGTCATCGGAGCGGCCTCGCCCGCTGAAGTGGCGGAGAACGCCGCCATGGCGCGGACGCCGATCCCGCCGGAGCTGTGGCAGGACCTGCGGGAATCGGGGCTGCTCGATCCGCGGGCTCCGACGCCATGACCGTCATCGACGCACACCACCACCTCTGGGACGTCCGCCTGCATCCCCAGCCCTGGCTGGACGCGGCGGACGCACGCGACCTTCCGCGGCACGCGACCGCCGACGAGTTCTCCCGAGCCGTGGCGGCCACCGCCGTCAGCGCGAGCATCTGCGTCCAGGCCGGCCCGTCTCCCGGCGAGACCCGATGGCTGCTGGACGTGGCGAGGCGGAGCACCGTCATCGCCGGGGTCGTGATGCAGCGCTCGCTGGCCGACGCCGGGCGCGGACCTGCGCTGACCGCCGCCGCGGACGCCGAGGGCGGCGCCCCGCCGCCGCTGGTCGGCGTCCGGGATCCGGCGCTGCTGGGGCGGGGGGCCTCAGGCGACCGCGCGGTGCGTGCGAACCTGGACCTCCTCGCGGAACGCGGGCTCCCGCTCGACGTTCTGGCCACCCCCGCCGAACTCCGCGGCCTCGGATCTCTGGCACGGAGCCATCCGTCAACCACCTTCGTGCTCGATCACATCGGCTACCCGCCGCTCACAGCGGGCAGGCGCACAATGGGCTCCTGGGCGAGGGACCTGGGCGTACTGGCGCGATGCCCCAACGTGGTCGCCAAACTCTCCGGGCTGCCGTCCACCGCTGACCTGCCCGGCGACCCGGTCTCCTTCGCCATCGCACACGCGATCGAGGTGTTCGGGCCGCGGCGGCTCATGGTCGGGTCGGACTGGCCGGTCACCACACGCGGCACAGGCTACGGGCCGTGCCTCGAACGCCTGGCCGCCTCGCTGGCCGGGCTCTCACCCGCGGACCAGGACGCGATCCGGTCCGCCACCGCCCGCGCCGTATATCTCCGGGATGCGCGGGCGGCCTAGTGTGCTGCCTTGCTCGTCCATGCAGGTCAAGCCGTCAGTGCCACCAGGGGGCGTGCGCGGGTGACCTGTTGACGAGGTGTGCCTGGTGCCGGACGAAGCGGAACAAGGATGCGGGGCCCATTCTGGAGCCCCCGAGCCCGGACAGCTTGAAGGAGTTCTTCGTCCCTTCGTGGACGAAAGCGGTCAGCGCCGCGTCGTTGACGCTCACGGCTCCGGCCTGGAGTCGCGCCGCCACGGTCCGGGCGGCTTCCAGGTCGGGCCCGAAGACCGCCGCCGACAGCCCGAAGGCCGAGTCGTTGGCCAGTTCCACGGCGTGCCGTGCGTCGGAGGCAGGCATGACGGGGACGATGGGGCCGAAGGTCTCCTCGGTCATGACCAGCATGCCGTGGTCGACCTCGATGAGGACGGTGGGCTTGCACCAGAGGCCGCCGTCCAAGGTCTCCACGGCGCCGCCGCAGCGCGCCACGGCCCCCTTGGCGAACGCGTCGGCCAAGTGCCGTTCGATGATCAGGGCTTGGGCGGGGTCGATCAGTGGGCCGATCTGCCCGTCCGCCGGGCCCGGTCGTGCCAGCCGCAGCCGTTCTGCCTTCGCGGTGAGCAGGTCGACGAACCGCTCGTAGGCCGGCTCCTCGACATAGACGCGCTCGATCGACAGGCAGGACTGCCCGGCGTTGGCGGTCGCGCCCCACAATATGGCTGAACTGGCCCGCTCCAGATCGGAGCCGGCCAGGACGATGGCGGGGTCCTTCCCGCCCAGTTCGAGAAAGGCGGGAATGAAGGCTTCAGCCGCGGCGGCCCCGACGGCGCGTCCCGTGGGCACGCTCCCGGTGAAGGCCAGGACATCGACGAGTTCGATCAGTTCGGCGCCTGTCGCGCCGTCGCCCTCGACGATGGCCAGAGTCTTCGCGAGCAAGGGCACCCGCTGGACGGTGTCCATGACCGGGCCGATGAAGCGCGGGGTGACCTCGCTGGGCTTGACGATGACCGCGCTGCCGGCGGCCAGTGCGGGTATCGCGTCGATGAGCCCGAGCAGGAGGGGGAAGTTCCAGGGACTGATCACGCCGGTGAGCTGGTAAGGCACCAGTGACTGGCACACCTCGACGCCCGGTACGGTTGTCGCCGGCCCGGGGGAGGTGGCCAGCAGCTTCGGCGCCTGACCGGCCCAGCGCTCCAGCATCCCGAGCACGCTCCGCACCTCCATGACCGACTCGGCGTACCGTCCGGTGTCAGCGGTCAGCGCGGAGACCAGGATGCTCTCGGCGGCGCTGATCTCCTTCCGCCAGGCCAGGAGAGCCGCGGCGCGGGCCTCTGCCGTGAGCGCCGCCCAGGCGGGCTGGGCGGCGCGCAGCCCGGCGGCTGTCTCCGCGAGTTCGGCGGGGCTGGGCGGGCGCAGCTCTCGTTCGAGCAGGCCGGTGCGCGGGTCACGGACCTGGTAGGTCATGAGATCACCTTCGCCTCGCGCAGCCGCTCGATCGTCTGACGCTGACGCTGGACGAACCAGCTTCGCTCCGGTACGGCATCGCCCAGCTCATCCGGCCGTTCGCCCTCGTGCCTGCCGTACTCCTGTGCCCAGAGGGCTGGTTTGGCCCGAGCCAGCAAGTTGCCCATGCCCGGCCGGGCGCGGAAGCGGCGCAGGGCGCCGAGGTCGAGCTCGGCGGCCGCGACCAGGCTCTCGCCGGGGCCGGCCTGGGCCAGCACGCGGCCTTCGAAGTCGATCAGCTCCGAGCCGCCGTTGGTCGAGTCGTTGGGGATGGGGATGTCCGTGAGCCCGCCGCTGTTGGCCGAGACGACATAGGCGAGATTCTCGATGGCGCGGGCTCGGCGGGCGACAGCCTTGGGAGTGAGTCGCGGGCTCGAAGCCTCCGAGGTCGGATGGCACAGAATCTCGGCACCCCGAAGGGCCAGCGAACGGGCCAGCTCCGGATAGAGGATCTCCTCGGAGGACAGGGCGGCGAGGTTGCCTATCGGCGTGTGTGCCACGGGCAGCACGGCCTCGGCGCCGTAGGCGTCCAGGTAACGCGTCCACACGTCGTACGGCGTGGGGGAGTACATCGAGTAGAGGCGCCTGGCGCGCAGCATCGGGTTCCCGGCGGGGTCCAGGATCACGCAGGCCTGGAAGTACAGGCCGGGAAAGTACGGGTCGCTCTCATAGGCGTTGACGACCAGGTGGACGTCCTGGTCCTGGGCGATCTCGGCGAGCGCCTGGTATTCGGCGCCGTCCGGAGCGAGAGCCGCCTTGTCCCGCCAGGCCGGGATCGGCTCGCCCATCGGGAACCCGGTCAGCGCGTACTCGGGCAGCACGACCAGCCGCAGATCCGGGCCGATCCACGCCCGGGAGGCACGAACCTGGGCCCCGATCCTGGCGATGGCGTCACCGATGGCGGCACGAGCGTCAGGCACCGACATGCCGGTGACCGAACGGGTCACCGTCTGCAGGGCGAGGGCTCGGTACGAAGGATTCGTCACTCAGGCCTTCCCAAATTGAAACAGCGTTCCTCAAAATGGAAAGTATCACCGAGCATGTCCCGGCGAAAGGGAACGATGTGACGCTTCACGAGGCCGCGGCGGGCCGCTACTACGAGGACTTCGAGATCGGGGACGTCTACCGGCACGCGCTCGGCCGTACGGTCAGCGAGGCCGACAACACGTGGTTCACGCTGCTGACGATGAACACCAACCAGAACCACTTCAACGCCCACTTCGCGGCGCGCGCGCCGTACGGCAGGGTGATCGTCAACTCGGGGCTGTCGGTGGCGGTCATCCTGGGCCTCTCGGTGGCCGACACCAGCCAGAACGCGATCATGAACCTGGGCTGGGACGAGATCCGGCTCACCCATCCGGTCTTCGTGGGCGACACCCTCTACGCCGAGTCGATCGTGCTGGACAGGCGCGAGTCGAGGTCACGCCCCTACGCCGGGATCGTCACCTGCCGCACCCGCGGGCTGAACCAGGACGGCGACGAGATCATGTCCTGGCGGCGCAGCGTGATGGTCTACCGCCGCGACGCCCCGCAGGACAAGGGCTACTTCCCCGCGGCCAAGACCGGTGAGCTGACGCTCTGATGCGCCTCACGTACGGGCCCTGGGGTGAGACGCTGAGTGAGCTGGCCTCATCCGCCCGCGCCGCGGAGGACGCGGGAGCCGAGACGTTGTGGGTCCCTGAGCTGCACCGCAGCGCGATGGTGAGCGCGGCCGTCCTGGCCGGGGCCACGACGCGGACCCGGATCGGCACGGCGATCGCCCTGGCCTTCACCCGCAGCCCCATGACCACCGCGCTGGAGGCGCTCGACCTGGACGAGCTCTCCGGCGGCCGGTTCGTGCTCGGGCTGGGCTCAGGCGTGCGCAGACTGAACGAGGACTGGCACGGCGTGGCATGGGACAAGCCCGTGGCACGGATGCGCGACACCGTGGCGGCGATCAGGGAGTTCACGGCCGGCTGCCGGACCGGTGACCCGATCGAGGCGCCCGGCATGCGGATCCGCGGCTACCAGCGGCCCTTCCCCACCGAACGGGCGCGCATCCCGATCTACCTGGCCGCCGTCGGACCCGCGATGACGCGGCTGGCGGGGGAGATCGGCGACGGGTGGATCTCCCATGAGCTCTGCTCGCCCGCCTACCTGCGCGACAGGGTGCGTCCCCAGCTGAACGTCCGGCCCGGGTTCGACGTGGTGGTCTCGGCCTGCTGCTCCATCGACGAGGACCCGGCGGTCGCCCGCAGGCGGGCGGCGGGTCTGGTCGGCTTCTACGCCTCGGTGAGGACATATGCCGGCTTCTTCGCCTTCCACGGGCTGGGTGCGGAGCAGGCCGGAGTGGTGGACCGGTTCCGTCGCGGCGCCGGTGCCGACGATCTGGCGGACGTCGTGCCCCAGCGGATGGTGGACCTGCTCACGTTGTCCGGCACGGCCGACCAGGTGCGGGACAAGCTCGCCGCCTATGAGGGGCTGGCCGGCGCGATCAAGCTGACCCCGCCCACCCACGGAGTCTCCTCAGAGGAGACCCGCGTGGCCCAGGACCGCATCATCGAGCTCATCGGAGACCTGGCATGAGACCTCTCCAGGACGTTCGGATCATCAGCCTGGAACAGTACGGCGCGGGGCCGTTCGGCTCGCTGCACCTGGCGGACCTGGGCGCCGAGGTCATCAAGATCGAGGAGCCCCGGTCGGGCGGCGACGTCGGGCGTTACGTGCCGCCGTACGCCGAGGGCGAGGACTCCCTGTTCTTCGAGGCGTTCAACCGCAACAAACGTTCCCTGTCGCTCGACCTGGCCACTCCGGCGGGCAGGGAGGTGTTCGAGGACCTCGTCCGCGGGGCCGACGCGGTCTACTCCAACCTGCGCGGCGACGTGCCGGAGAAGATCGGCATCACGTACGGCGCGCTCAGGCACCTGAACCCGGCGATCGTGTGCTGCTCGCTGACCGGGTTCGGCATGACCGGGCCGCGCGCCGCCGAGCCCGGCTACGACTACATCCTCCAGGGGCTGGCCGGATGGATGTACGTCACCGGCGAACCCGACGGGCCGCCCACGAAGTCCGGACTGTCCCTGGTCGACTACTCCGGCGGCTTCGTGGCCGCGATCGCGCTGCTCGCGGGTCTGCACGCGGCCCGGCGGGACGGTGTGGGCATGGACTGCGACCTCTCGCTCTACGACACGGCGATCTCGTTGCTCACCTATCCGGGCGTGTGGCACCTCAACGCGGGCTACAGCCCCGCGCGGACCCGGCACTCGGCGCATCCCTCGCTGGTGCCCTTCCAGGCGTTCGAGACCTCCGACGGCTGGATCGTGGTCGGCTGCGCCAAGGAGAAGTTCTGGCAGCGGCTCGCCGCGGCCGTCGGCCATCCGGAATGGGCCGAGCCCGGCTCACCGTACGCGACCTTCGGCGGGCGGCGGGACCATGCGGAGGAGTTGCTGCCGCCGCTGGAGAAGATCTTCCGGTCCCGTACGGCCGGGCAATGGCTCGCCGTGCTGGCCCCGGCCGGCGTCCCGTGCGGGCCGATCAACAGCGTCGAGCAGGCCCTCGCCGAACCGCACACCGCAGCCAGGGACCTGGTCGTCGAGACCGAGCACCCCGTCTTCGGGACGGTCAGGAACCTGGCCTCCCCGGTACGGGTCGGCGAGCGCCCGCCCGCCCACCGCCGCGCGCCCCGCCGCCACGAGGACGCCGGCCACGTTCTCCGCGACCTGCTCGGGTACGGCGAGGCCAGGATCGCGGAGCTGACCGGAGCGGGCGCGTTCGGAGACGTACGATGATCGCCGAGGAGCTGGCCCGCTGGGGGACGTCCCCCTGGACAGCACCCCCGGAGGTGGACGCGGCCGTCCGGCGGCACCTGCTGGACGCGCTCGGCACGGCCTGCGCCGCCGCCCGCCTCGACGCGGCGGCCCCCGCGGTCACGGTGGCGCGCGGTCTCGGCGGCCCGGCCGAGGCGACCGTCATCGGCTTCCCCGGCAAGATCGGAGCGCCGGCCGCCGCGCTCGCCAACGGGACGCTCATCCACGCCCTCGACTTCGACGACACCCACGCAGGAGGGCTGGTTCACGCGACCGCCCCGGTGCTGCCCGCGGTGCTGGCGGTGGGGGAGGAGGTCGGCGCGAGCGGCGCGCAGGCGCTGGCCGCGCTCGCGGTCGGGCTGGAGACGGTGTGCCGGCTGGGGGCCGCCGTGCCCCACGGGTTCCACGCGCGCGGGCTCCACGCCACGTCGGCCTGCGGAGTCTTCGCCGCGGCGCTGGCCGCCGCGCGGCTGTACCGGCTCCCGCCGGAGCGGGCCGCGCACGCGCTCGGCATTGCCGGGAGCCTGGCGGGCGGCCTGCTGGAATGCGTCAACACCGGTGCGGCCACCAAGCAGCTGCACCCCGGCTTCGCGGCACAGGCGGGCATCCTGGCCGCGCGGCTCGCCTCGGCGGGCGCGACCGGCCCGGCCAGCGTCTTCGAGGGGACCTATGGCCTGTACGGCGTGCACGCCGACCGGCGGGTCGAGCCGCGGGACGTGCTCGCCGGCCTGGGCGAGGTCTGGGAGCTGACCCGGATCACGATCAAGCCGTACCCGGTCTGCCAGCTCGGTCACGCCGCCCTGGACGCGGGGGCGGCGCTCCGGGCGCGGCTCGGCGGCCGGGAGGCGGCGGAGACGGTCGTCTCCACGATCGTGGAGATCGTCGTGGAGATCCATCCTGACGCCGCCCAGTTCGTCTGCGGTCCCGGCAAGGAACGCCCCGCCTCGGCGTACGCGGCCAAGTTCTCCCTTCCCTGGTGCCTGGCCCAGCTGCTCCTGGACGGGGAGCTGACGGTCGCGAGCTTCGAGCGCCTGGACCGGCCGGAGGTGATCGCCCTGGCGGAGCGGGTGCGGCACGAGCTCGTCACCTCCCCCGGCGCGGCGGCCGATCAGCCGGGCCGAGTGAGCGCGCTGCTCGGCGACGGCACACGCGTCACCGCCGTTGTGGACCGCAGCGGCGGCGGCCCGGACGACCCCCGCATCGAGGACCTGGTCCGCGGCAAGGCGCGGGCCAACCTGGGCGCGCGAGCCGAGACCGTACTCGCCCTCGTCGCCGACCTGCCGTCACCGACGGCGCTGATGACCGCACTGGAGGCTCATCCATGACCGTCCACCTGCCGGCCGCGCCCGGCTACCGCGAAGCGGCGGCCGGGCTGCGCGACGCCGGGCTCACCCCCGCAGACCTCGTGCACGTCGTGGAGTACGTCACCGGCGACGCCACCGGCCCGACCACGGCGAGGCACGACCTCCTGGGCGGTCACGCCGTACCGGTGGCGACCGTGGCGGTCGAGGCTCTGCCTGGCGGCGAGCCGTACGCGGTGGAGCTGACCGCCCACCCGGGCGGCGGCGAGCTCGTCGTCGCCCACGAGGACGCCGGGCTCCACCGAGGCACGCTGCGGATCGCCGACGGAATCGTCTACCTGCCGGGCATCCACCCCTGCGACGCCGACGGCCTCGCGCATCCCGGCGACTTCCGCGCCCAGTACCGCTTCTGCCTGGAACGCGCCGCCGAACTGCTCAAGGCGGCCGGGCTCGGCCCGCAGGCGCTGGTGCGCACGATCGACTACACCGCCACCGGCACCCGGGCCGACTACCCCCGCTGTGGAAGGCCCAGGAGGGAACTGCTCGGCGGCACCGGCAGCGACGGCCGTCCGGTCTTCCCCGGCGCCGCGGGCATCCTGGTCGACCGGCCGGTGCTCCCAGGCGCGATGGTGTCCCTGGACGCCATCGCTTCCACGGCGCCCCTGCGGACGGTGAACCCGGGCTGGACCCGGTACGAGACGCTCACCTACAGACCGGGGGTCGTCGCCGGTCGCACGCTGTTCATGTCGGGGTTCGGCGCGCTCGAACCCGCCACCCAGAAGGCGATCTTCGACGGCGACCTGGCGGCGCAGGCCGAGTACACCTACGCCGCCATCGCCGCCGTCCTGCGCGAAGCGGGGCTGACCGGGCACGACGTCGTCCGGCTGATCGAGTACGTCACCCCGGACGGCGTGCCGGACCACCCCGGGCTGGCGGATCTGCGGGCCCGGTACTTCGGCGACGCCGCGCTCACCTCCGTGGTCTGCTCGGCCCTGCTGCGGCCCGAGTTCCTCATCGAGGTCGTGCCCGTGGCGGTGTTCCGATGAAGGAGCTGATCGGCCGTGAGGTCACCTACACCGCCCCGGAGGAGCTCGGCCGGGCCGCCATCCGCTACTTCGCGCTCGCCGTCGGCGACGACAACCCGCTCTACACCGACCCCGCCCACGCCCGGGCACACGGCTACCGCGACGTGGTCGCACCACCCACCCTGATCTGCGAGACGAACCAGTACGCCGGCCTCCCCCGCGACGAGGACGGCTACGCCGGACACTCCTGGCGGATCGAGGTACCGGGCGCCCGGCTGGTGCGCGGCGGCAATGACTACACCTTCCACCGGCCCGTGCACCCCGATGACGTGATCACCGCGACCTGGCGCGTCCAGGACGTTACCGAGAAGGCGGGGAAGCTCTTCGTGCTCTCCCGCGCCACCTACACCAACCAGCACGGAGAGCTGCTCGCCGTCAACGACGAGACGCTCATCTACGTGAGGCCCGCATGATCGACCTCGAACGCACCCTGGAGACGGCCGACCTCGTGGCCTACGCCGGAGCCACCTGGGACTGGCACCGCCTCCACCACGATCTCGCCTACGTTGCCGGGCGCGGCCTCGACCGGCCCGTCGTGGACGGGCAACTGCTCGGCGCGCTCATGGCGGAGCACGCCCAGGACTGGGCGGGACCCGGCGCCCGGCTCACCCGGCTGCGCTACCGCCTGCACTCCATGGTGTTCGCAGGAGACACCGTCCGGGTGACCGGCGCCGTGACGCGGGTCGACGGCGCGCGGACCACGATCGAGCAGCAGGTGCTCGCCGGCGACAGGGTCGCCGCCACCGGGACGGCCGAGGTGACGACCCGATGACCGTCGCGATCGCCGGAGCCGCCGAATCCGACCTCGGGGTCACCGGCCACCCGATCCTGACCCTGCAGACCCAGGCCATCACCCGTGCCCTGGCCGACGCCGGACTGCCGCTCAAGGACGTGGACGGGCTGGCCACCTGCGGCGTGTCCCGCTTCTCCGCCACCCAGGTCGCCGACTACCTCGGCCTCCAGCCGGCCTGGACCGACTCCACCTTCGCGGGGGGATGCGCGTTCGAGATGTACGTCGCCCGCGCCGTCCAGGCCATCGAGGCCGGGCAGTGTCGCACCGTCGTCATCTCCTACGGTTCCAACCAGCGCTCGGCCCGCTCCCGCTCGCTGGGCGGAGTGGCCGAGGAGCACACCCCCGAGGCCGTCTACGAGATGCCGTACGGCCCGCTGTACCCGTTCTCGTACTACGCGATGGCCGCTCAGCGCTACCTGCACACCTCCGGCGCCGGGCGGGAGGCGCTGGCCGAGGTGGCGGTCGCCGCCCGGGAATGGGCGCTGCTCAACCCCGCCGCCTTCCGCCACGGCGCGGGACCGCTGACCGTCGAGGACGTGCTGGCCGCGCCCATGGTCTCCACGCCCCTGACCACCGCCGACGCGTGCCTGGTCACCGACGGGGGCGGGGCCGTCGTCCTGACCTCGCTGGAGCGCGCCCGCGACCTGCCCAAGCCCCCTGTCGTGGTCCTCGGGTACGGCGAGTGCGTCACCAACACCTCGATGACCAGCGCCGACGACCTGACCACGAGCGGCGCCGTGCGTTCGGGGGCCGAGGCGTTCGCGCGGGCAGGGCTGCGGCCGGACGACGTGGACGTGGCCGAGTTGTACGACTCCTTCACCATCACCGTGCTGCTCAGCCTCGAAGGGCTCGGCTTCTGCGGCAGGGGAGAGGCCGCCGACTTCCTCAAGGGCGGCCGGATCCGCCCGGGGGGTACGTTTCCGCTCAACACCAACGGCGGTGGGTTGTCCTACAACCACCCCGGACAGTACGGCCTGCTCCTGCTGGTCGAGGCGGTCCGGCAGTTGCGTGGCGAGTGCGGTGCGCGCCAGGTGACGGGTGCCGAGATCGCGCTCGCCCACGGCACCGGCGGCATCCTGTCCGCGCACGCCACCGTCCTGCTGGGGGTGGACCGGTGAACGACTTCTGGGAGGCCACCCGCGGGCGGCGGCTGCTCGTCCAGCGCTGCCGTGCCTGCGGCGCACACCAGCACTACCCTCGCATTCTGTGCGTCGCCTGTGGCCGCGGCGACCTGGACCTGGCGGAGGCGACGGGACGGGCCACGGTGGACTCCTTCACCGTCGTCCACCGCGCTCCCGCCGCCGGGTTCGACCCGCCGTACGTCCTGGCCAGGGTACGGCTCGCCGAAGGGCCGATCCTGCTCACGCACCTCGTCGGCGACGCCGAATGGGCCTGCGACCTTCCCGTACGCCTCGACTGGCGGCCCCTGCCCGACGGCCGCCACCTGCCGGTCTTCCGCATTCAGGAGCAATGACATGGAACTGACCGAAGAACAGCGACTCTTCCGGCAGACGCTGCGCGACTTCGTCGACAAGGACGTCCGGCCCGTCGCACAGGAATGGGAGGCGACCGACCGCCACCCCGCGGAGATCGTCGCGAAGATGAAGGACATGGGCCTGTTCGGGCTGACCGTTCCGGAGGCGTACGGCGGGCTCGGCGCCGACATGGTCTCCTTCGCCCTGGTCTTCGAGGAGATCTCCAAGGGCTGGATGGGAGTGGCCGGCACGCTCGGCTCCCACTCCCTGGCCTGCTGGATGATCTCCAGGTACGGGACGGCGGAACAGCAGGAACGCTTCCTGCCCGAGCTGGCGACCGGTGCGCGCCGGAGCGGCATCGGACTGACCGAACCCGGCGCCGGCACCGACCTGCAAGGGATCACCACGACCGCCCGCCGCGAACGGGACGTCTATGTCGTCAACGGCGCCAAGACGTGGATCACCAACGCCCGCCACGCCGACCCGCTGCCGGTACTGGTCAAGACGGCGCAGACCACGCCCGCGCACCAGGGCATGTCCGTGCTCCTGGTCGAACGCGACACCCCCGGCTTCTCCGTGCTGCGCGACCTGCCCAAGCTGGGCTACAAGGGCACCGAGTCGTGCGAGGTCCTACTCCAGGATGCCCGGGTGCCGGTGGCCAACCTGCTCGGCGGCGTCGAAGGGCGCGGCATGCAGCAGGTGCTGTCCGGACTGGAGACCGGCCGGATCAACGTCGCGGCCCGCGCACTCGGCGTCGCCCAGGCCGCCTACGACGAGGCGCTGGCCTATGCCGGGCAGCGGCAGGCGTTCGGGCGCCCCATCCACGACTTCCAGGCGATCCAGCTCAAGCTGGCCGACATGGCGATCAAGGTGCAGGCCGCCCGCCTGATGGTCTACTGGGCAGCTTCCCGGGCCGACGCCGGGGAACGGGTCGACCTGGAGTCGGGGATGGCCAAGGTGCTGGCGTCAGAGGCGGCACAGGAGTGCTCGCTCATCGCCATGCAGGTGCACGGCGGCTACGGCTACTCCAAGGAGTTCATCGTGGAACGGCTCTACCGTGACGCCCCGCTGATGATGATCGGCGAAGGCACCAACGACATCCTGCGCATGGTCATCGCCAAGGCGTTGACCACAGGGAAGGGGAGCATCGGATGACCGCCCGCTCCTATCTCTACGTGCCCGGCGACGCCGCCGGCAAGCTGGCCAAGGCCGCCGGTCGCGGCGCGGACGCGCTGATCGTCGACCTGGAGGACGCCGTCCGGCACACCGGCAAGGCGGCGGCCCGCACCGCCGTCGCCGACTGGCTCGCCCAGGGGCCGCGCGGGCCGGAGATCTGGGTGCGCGTCAACCCGGGCTCGGCCGGGCACGTCGACGCCAAGGCCGTCGTCCGGTCGGCGCTCACCGGGCTCTGCATGGCCAAGGCCGAGAACGCCGCCGAGGTCGAAGCGCTCGCCGCGGTGCTGGACCAGGCCGAAGAAGCGGCCGGCCTGGCGCCCGGGACGATCAGCCTCATGCCCCTCCTGGAGTCGGCGAACGCGGTGTTCGAGGCGCGGGCGATCGCCCTCGCTCCCAGGGTCACCCGGCTCCAGCTGGGCGAGGCGGACCTGGCCGCCGACCTCGGCATCACTCCTGGACCCGACGGACGCGAGCTGCTGTGGGCCCGCTCCCAGGTGGTCGCGGCGAGCGCCGCCGCCGGGATCGCGCCGCCGGTCGCCCCGGTGAGCGTGGAGGTACGTGACCTGGCCGCCTTCCGGCTCTCCACCGAAGCGCTCGCCCGGCTGGGCTTCGTGGGCAGGGCCTGTGTCCACCCCGCCCAGCTTCCCGTGGCGCACGAGGTGTTCACCCCTTCGGCCGAAGTGCTGGCCGCCGCCGGAGCGCTGCTCGACAGGTACGACCAGGCACTGGCGGCCGGGACGGCGGTATGCCTGGACGAGGCGGGACGCCTCGTGGACGAGGCCGTCGTGAGATCGGCACGGCGGGTGATGGGCATGGCCAGATGATCGAGCGGATCGGCCAGGACCTGCCCTGGCGTCCCTTCACCATCCCCCGGTCGAGCCCGCCGGTCGTCCTGGCGCCTCTGCACGGCGACCCCGCCGGCGGCTCCTTCCTGGTGCTGGTCCGCTTCCCGGCAGGCTGGGGACGACCCGTGGCCGGTCACTACTCCTGCGACGAGGAATTCGTCGTCCTGGAAGGCGAACTGACGGTGTCCGGCATCCTCTTCGGGGCCGGAGACCGCGGCTGGTTCCCGGCAGGCCGTGAGCGTACCGACTCCAGAAGCGACGGAGGCGCTCTTGCGCTGGCCTGGTTCTCCGGGCCCGCCCACTGGGTCGCGGCGGAATGAGAGCCCCGGACCCCCGCCGCTGCCGCCCCGAGCGGCAGGGCGGGGCGTGGGGCTCCACGGACGAGCCGGCGTTCAGCAGGATGGCGTGAGCCGGTCGGCGTCCGCGCTTGTCGGCAGCGCGCGCACGGCGGACTCCAGGGCGTCGGCAGCCTCGCCGGTCAGCGCCCGCCGGGCGTTGAGCCGGAACTTCATCGCCAGCTCCGCCCCGGTCAACGGCGATCCAGGGCCGCCACGCGAGCAGTCCACACGATGCTCCAGCAGGGCGCCCGCTCGGGTGCGGACCCGAAGGGCGGCGCCGAAGCCGGCGGGGAAGAGCGCTGAGGCCCGCTCATCGGCGACACATCGAACCCGGGCCGCCAGAGCCAGCCGCTCGGGGTGGAGCTCGGCGAAGTCGTCCAGGTAGACGCCCAGACCGCCGCCACCGAACAGTGCGACGGCCACGGTGTAGGGCCCGGAGAACTTGGCGTGGTAGGCCGTACGGGGGCGGATCTTCTCCTCGTACGGCTCGGCGATCGTCCGCAGCACGGGGGCGGGCACCGCGAGCTCGGCCTCCACGACGTCGGCGGGGTCGAGACCCTGTGCGCGCAGGGCCAGGGCGCAGTCGATGCCGGGGTGGGTGAAGTGGTTGGCCGGGTAGGGCTTGTAGGTGGTCCGGGTGACCTCCCAGCGCTCGCCCAGCCCGGAGAGCAGCGCGTCGCCGTCGTGGCGGCCGTCGAGATAGGCGTTCAGGAAGCCGAAGCGGCCCTCCAGCACGGTGGGGGGCCCGGTGAGACCGGCGCGGACCAGGGCCGCGGCGCTGACGCCGGAGTGTGCGGCCCAGCCGCAGTGGACCCGCTTGACGGTGCCGCCGGTGCGGTTGGCCTCGATGATCCCCGCCCCCATGCTCGCCGCGACGCCGACGGCTGAGACGAGTCCTGGGGCGTCCAGGCCGTAGAGGAGGCCGGCGGCCACGGCGGCGCCGATCGTGCCGCAGATGGAGGTGGCGTGCAGGCCCTTTTCGAAGAAGAGCGAGTTGCGCAGGTCCGGCAGGTAGGAGGCGGCGCCCAGCCGTACGCAGACCTCGTCGCCCGCGGCGACGGCGGCGAGCAGGGCGCGGCCGTCGGCGCGGGTCTCGGCCGCCGCCGCGAGCGCGGCCGGCACCACGGACGCGCTGGGGTGCAGGATCGACGGCAGGTGGGTGTCGTCGAAGTCGAGCGCGTGCGCGAGCGTGCCGTTGACCAGCGCGGCCGAGGGAGCGGGCAGCCTTTCCCGCATGCCGATCGCGCCCGCCTGGGCGGTCCCGCCCCAGGCCGCGGTCACCTGCCGGACCGCCTCCAGCGGACCCGGCTCGGACCGCTCGGCGTGCGCCGCCAGGCAGTTGCCGAGCACGTCCAGAATCCGGCCGATCGCGTCGGTCTCGACCTCGCTGGGCAAGCCGTGATCGCGGCAGTCCGTCGCGAAACGGGCGAGAATCTCCGCGTAGGTGGACATCACAGCACGGCCAGCGGCCGGACGGGGGCGCCGGTCGCCCCGACGATGGGCAGCGGGTTGACCACGAGCAGGAACTCCTTCGCCGCGGCGTCGAGCAGCTCGTGCAGCCGCATCGTCTCCACGATGTTGATCCCTTCCTCGACCAGGAGTACGCGATGGACCGGGAGGGCGGCGTGGCCACGGCCGGGCGCGATGCGCTCGAAGGCGATGGTCTCCGCGCCCACCAGCCGGGGACGCCGCTCGGCCAGCCAGCGTGCCGCGGCCTCCCCGGGGCCCGGCGCTCCGCCGGACTGCCCGGTGAAGACCGCTGGATCCGGCCAATGGCGTGACCAGCCGGTGCCGATCAGGATGGCCTGGCCGGGCTCGATCTCGACCCCGGCGGCGGCCCGGTCGAGGTCGTCCGGCGTGACCTCGTACCCGGCAGGCAGGACGGGGACCCCGTGCGCAGCGGCGACGTCGAGCAGCACGGCACGGCCGACGTAGGGGGCGAAGGCGTCGATGCCCAGGGCGGAGAATCCCCGGTGGCCCTGCACGGTCTCCGAGGCGAGGCCGCCGTGCAGCAGGCCGTCCTGGGAGACGTGGGCCAGCGCGTCGACGTGGGTGCCGACGTGGCCGCCGGTGATGATGACCTCGTTCGCGGCGGAGCCGCCGTCCTCCCTGATCAGGTCGCCGTGGCGGCGCTCCAAGGTCATGCGGAAGGGCGGGTGGTTGGGGGACTGCGGCATGCCGGTGCTCATGGGTTGCGCGAGGTCGAACACGCGGGCATTGGCGAGGACTTCCCACGGGCGTGGCATCAGATGACCCCCTTCGGGTGCGACTCGTCCTTCGGGTGCGGACCGGTCCAGCGGATCGAGCCAGGCGTGGAGTGCGTGGGCGGCCAGGCGACGACCACGTCGGTCAAGGGACCGCCGGTCACAGAACCTCCAAGGGTGTTCCCATTTGAGGAAAGCTGTTCCAAACTGTAGGGCATACGTCCTAGGAATGGGAGGCCGCCGCATGATCTATCTCGTCTATCGGATGCGGCTCACCGAGACGGCTCGTCGGGACATGAAGGCGTTCTGGGCGTGGCTTGAGCAGCGGGAACGGTTCTTCTACCGGGACCTCCCGATGGTGAAGGAGGTCCGCTGGTACTACAGCGCCGTCGGGGAGGTCTACGTGCTGGAGAACTGGGCGGCCTTCGACGACGAGGCCGCGTGGGGCGCGTATCGGGCCGCTCTGGGAGGGCTGAAGGCCGATCCGGAATGGGAGAGTGAACGGGTGTCCCAGGAAACGTGGTGGGATTTCCTCGACACCAGGATCGTCACCGACCCGCCCGTACCGGTGGGACTGAGCCGCCGATGAGTAGGAACACCGCATGCCGATGGACACATCCAAGCCGCTGCGCCGGCGTACCACCGAGGGCACGAGCCAGACCGTCGCGACCGTCGAGCGCGCGGCCGACGTACTCGTGCTGTTCGCCGACCCCGAGGCCCGGACATTGGGCGTCACGGAGATCGCCGAGAAGCTCGCGCTGTCGAAGGCGGCGGTGCACCGCATCCTCGCCTCGCTGCGGCTGCGCGGCCTGATCGAGCTGGACGAGGAGACCCGCAGATACTCGCTCGGCCTGACCGCGATGCGGCTCGGGCTGGCCTACCTCGACCGGCTGGACGTCCGGCGGCTGAGCGCGCCCGAGCTGGTCTCGCTGTCCAGGACGTTGTCGGAGACCGCCACCCTCTCCGTCCGGACCGGCCACACCCGCGTCTATGTCGACCAGGTGACGCCCAGCCGGGAGGTGATCATGTCGGTCACCCTCGGCGTTCCCTATCCGCTCCACGCCGGCGCCTCCTCCAAGGCGTTCCTCGCCTTCCTCACCGAGGCGGAGATCGACGACTACTTCAAGACGGTGCCGCTCGCCCGCCTGACCGAACGCACGCTCGTGCACGAGGACGTCCTGCGCAAGGACCTGGCGGCCATCCGCCGCCGCGGCTACGCCAAGTCCAGCGCAGAACGGCAGCCCGGATCCGCCTCGGTCGCCGCCCCCGTCTTCGACCATCACGGCAGTCCCGCCGCCGTCATCAGCGTCTGCGGGCCGCAGGAGCGGTTCCGGGGCGAGGAGAAGCGCGCGGCCGAGGCTCTGCTCGAAACGACGGCCCGGCTCTCGGCCCAGATGGGCCACATGACATGACGAAGGGAGGTGACGGCCGGGACACCCGCCGGCCGCACCGATGAAGCAATACGACTTACTGGTCAAAGACGGACTTCTCGTCCTGCCGTACCACGGTGAGGTCAGGGCCGACCTGGCCATTGCCGGCGGCCGGATCGTCGCGATGGGTGAGGGGCTGTCGGGGGCCGACGAGGTGATCGACGCGTCCGGCAAGGTCGTGCTGCCCGGAGCCGTGGACGCCCACTTCCACATCGGCATTTATCGGGATATGGCGGTGGACGCCTACGAAGAGACCCGCTCCTCGCTGGTCGGCGGAGCCACCACAGTCCTGTCCTACTTCCGTACCGGGCAGCACTATCTGGACAAGACCGGCCCTTATCGGACGATCTTCCCCGAGGCGCTGGCCGCGGTCGACGGTCAGGCCTGGACCGACTACGGGTTCCACCTCGCCCCGATGACGGTCGAGCAGATCGAGGAGATCCCGGAGCTCGTGACCGGGCACGGCATCACGTCGTACAAGTACTACATGTTCTACAAGGGCTTCGACCTGGCCGCGAACAGCCGCGACGCCCGCTCCTTCACCATGGGCGACGAGTACGACCTCGGCCACCTCTTCCTCATCATGGAGAAGCTGGCCGAGGTGCAGCGCGCCCGGCCGGACAAGCGCATCTCGCTCAGCCTGCACTGCGAGCAGTCAGAGCTGATGCGGGTCTTCATCGACCGGGTCCAGCGCGCCGGAGGGCCGCAGAACCTGCGCGCCTACAGCGAGGGCAGGCCGCCGCTCACCGAGGAGGTGGCGATCGCGGAGGCCGTCACCCTCGCCGCGCACACCGGTGTCGAGGTCAACTTCCTCCACCTGTCCAGCGCGCAGGCTCTGGCGGCGGCCGCGCCGCATCGCGGGGCGCGCCGCGAGACCACCCTCCACCACCTGTGCCTGGACCACGACGAACTGGACGCCAGGGGCGGCCTGGGCGGCAAGGTCAACCCGCCCGTCCGCACCCGCGAGCACAACGACGCCCTGTGGGCCGGGGTCGCCGACGGCGCCATCGACTGGGTGGCCTCCGACCACGCCTGCTGCATGGAGGAGCACAAGGGCGACGCGTTGTGGCCGGCCAGGCCCGGCTTCGGCGGCACGGCGCTGCTGTACCCGGTGCTGTTCTCGGAGGGCCACCTCAAGCGTGGGCTGCCGCTGGCCCGGATCGCCGAGGTGGCCTCGGCCAACCCGGCTCGCGCCTACAACCTGTGGGGCCGGAAGGGCAGCCTGGCGGTCGGCTTCGACGCCGACTTCACGGTGCTCGACCCGGCCGTCACCCGTACCGTCACGAGCGAGCTGCTGTTGTCGGGCCAGGACCACTGCCCGTTCGAGGGCGTGGCCGCGACCGGCTGGCCGGTGGCCACGGTCGTCGGTGGCCGCGTCGCCTTCCGCGACGGGGCCGTCGTGGGCGAGCCGGGCGGCTCCTACCTCCGCAGAGGATGACGATCTCGACTCGTCGGCGGTGAAGGGGGCCTCGCTGCTCAGGGCCGTGTCAGGGCTGGTCGGAGTGGCTGCGGGGAGCGTCCGCCTCGGCGGCGCGAGCCTCGCCACCAGCTTGCGGCCGCCTGCACGCCGAACGCGAACGGGTGGTGGTCTCCGCCCCCGCCAAGACCATGGCCGGAGACCACCGGGTACTTCGGTTCCTGAGTCACATGCCGTCCGTGCTCCACCGTCCGGCGGAGCGGCTGCGGACGGGGAGGGAGGAGATGACGGGGGCGGGGATCGGGTCGCCCTGCTTCCACGGCCGCCCCTGGGCCCAGTTGTGCGAACCGGAGTCGGTGCGCTCGTCGGGGTGCTCCAGGACGTGCGGATCGGCGCCCCAGTCGGGATGCGCGTGGTCGTGGTCGTGCTTGTGGTCGTGGTGGTCGTGGTGGTCGCTGTGGCCGCCCTGGAGCCGGGCGGCGTCCATGGCCTTGGCCACGGCGAGGACGCTCTTGTCGGTGCCCTGGCCGTGCGGGACGAAGTCGACGTCCTGACCGCCCTGCCGGCGGGCGAAGGCCAGTGAGGCACGCAGGTCGGCCAGGTCGCGCTCGCTGCGTGGCGGGGATCCCGCGCCGAGGTCGTGACTGGACTGGGACCAGCGCATGCGGCCGCCGTTCGGCCCGTAGTTGACCGCCTCTCCGCCCCAGCGGACCCACTCGTTCTGGGTGTACCAGTTCTGGAGCTCACCGTCGGAACGCAGGATCCACGTGACACCGCCTTCCATGGTGGTGAAGTGGCCGTGCTTCACCCGGGCGGGCCGGAAGAAGTAGGTGTTGTCGAGCAGGGTGCCGAAGTTGTACTCCATCCGGCCTTCGATGGTGTACGCCTCCTCGTAGCACGGATGGTGCGCGAGCCGGTGGTCGGACCAGCCCTCCTGAGAATGGACCAGACGGGTGTAGAAGCCGCTCACCGGATCGACATGGAGGTACTTGATGAACAGGCCCGGCATCGGGCCGGCGTTGGGCACGGCGTCCCAGGTCATGGCCGCGGAATCGAGCACGATGACGTCGTCCCCGGCGCCGGGCCGGCGGGCCGCGCCGGGGTCGAATCCGGCGTCGCCGTACTCCCGGTAGTGGAGGATCCTGGTTCCTTCGGCGAAGGTGACGGCCTCGGCCGGGACGCCCTTGGGGGCGTGGACGTAGCCGCCCCTGCCGATGGTACGGCCGCCGTAGGTCATGGAGCCCTCCAGCACGAAGTACTCCGTGTCGGCGTGGTGGACACCTGGTCCGCGCCCCCACCGGGTGTGGAAGTCGATGCGCAGCGAGCACGATCCGTCTTCCTCGTCGACCGACAGCCGCCGCTCACTGGCGCGGCCCTCCCCACCGATGAGCTCGGCGCCGTGCCAGACGTAGTCCTTCTCGTGGATGAGTTCAACGTGGGGACGCATGGGACTCCTTCAACTCGCGCTTGAGCACCTTGCCCGCCGCGTTCCGGGGGAGACGCGGGACGATGTGAATGACCTTGGGCAGCTTGTAGCCGGCCAGGTGGAGACGCAGATACGCGTGGATGTCGGCGGGGGCCACCGAGCCGGACACGTACGCGACGATCCGCTCGCCCCAGGTGTCGTCCGGTTCGCCGACCACGGCTGACTCCCCGACCCCGGGGTAGCCGTCGATGACACTCTCGATCTCTCGCGGGTAGACGTTGAGGCCGCCCGTGATGATCACGTCCTTCTTGCGGTCGACGATGCGCAGGAAACCGTCCTCATCGGCGACGGCGATGTCGCCGCTGGTGAGGAAGCCGTCCTCGGTCGTGCATGCCTGGGTGGCCGGCTCGTTGCGCAGGTAGCCGTTCATCAGGAAGGGGGAGCGGCTGAACAGCTCCCCGGGGGTGCCGGCGGGGACGGGCGAGCCGTCGTCGCCGACGAGCCTGACCTCCGTCATGAACCAGGGATGGCCTACGGATCCGGCCTTGCGCCGGGCGTCGGCGGGACGGAGATTGGTGACGATCCCTGCCTCGGTGGAACCGTACAGCTCGTGCACGCCGGTTCCGGGGAGGGCGTCGAAGACCCACTCCTTGAGCGGGACGGGCAGCGCGGCGGCGTTGAAGAACAGCGTGTCCAGGCTGCCCAGGTCGTGGCGGCGCAGCGCCTGATCGCCGAGCGCGCGCAGGGTCTGCGCGTGGGTGGGGACCAGGAACACCGACTGCGCGCGGTACTCGGCGACCAGGGTCAGCAGGCGTTCGGGGTCCCACGAGCGGAGCATGGCGACGGTCCCGCCGGTATGGATCGCGCCGTAGGCGAAGGCGAATCCCGCGCCGTGGTACATCGGAGCGACGGCGATGGAACGGCGGCCGGTGCCGAGTCCCCAGTCCAGGGCCGAGCAGTAGAAGGTGAGCACGCGGGAGCGATGGCTGATGAGCACGCCCTTGGGATCACCCGTGGTGCCCGAGGTGTAGGCGACGCAGAAGGGAGAATTCTCATCGACCCAGATCTCGGGGTCACGTGTGGGCGCGGCGGCGAGGGCCTGCTCGTAGGAACCGCCGACCCGCAGCACGAGGGGCGGATCACCAGGGACCAGCTCTTCCAGGGACGCGTCCACGACGAGTGCTCCGGCGCCGGAGTGTCCGACGACGAAGGCGATCTCGACCTGGGTCAGTCGCGGGTTGAGCGGCACCATCACCAGACCGGCCTTGGCGATCCCGCAGGCGACCTCCGGATACTCCAGTTGGTTGCCGAGCAGGACGGCCACCGTGTCACCGGGCGCGAGGCCGGCGTCGAGCAGCGCGTTGGCCAGGCGGCTGGAGCGCTCGTGCAGGGCCGCGTAGCTCAGGTGCCGGTCCCCGTCCACCACGGCGACGGCGGACGGGGTGGCCACGGCGAACTCGCGCACGCCGTTGGCGATCAGCAACTGCGCCTTCACGGCTGGACGCGGGTCTCGTCGATCAGGGTCCGCCGGACGCACTGCCCGCCCTGGATCCATTGCCATACGCGGCTACGCGTGTCGCCGTCCGGGCTCAGCACGATCAGCTCGAAGAGCCTCAGGTCGGCGCCGCTCTCCTTGTAGATCCACGACAAGTAGATCGTGTCGTCGTCCACGGCCCAGAACTCGCCTCTGATCCGCTCGGTGTCGAACGCGCAGCGGCCCTCGCCCAGGTAGGTGCCGGGGAAACAGTGCTCCTCGGTCCGGCCGTCCTCCCAGGTGTAGCGGTTGACCTGGTAATAGTCCCATTCGCCGCCATCGGGCAGGGTACAGGTGAGCCGGGCGTGATGCCGGTCGACGACCTTGCCGTCGCCGTCCACGTAGGTGTAGGTGCCCTCCCACTCGCCTTCGTGCCGGGCGAGCAGCGGCATGTCGTGCCTGATTCCCATGCTGGTCGTTCCTCTCAGGAGAGCCCGGCTCCTACCAGGCTTCCGATTCCGAAGGTTGCCGCCGCGGCGAAGCTGCCGAGTATCAGTTGACGCAGGGCGCCGGCCCACCACGGTCGTGCGGTGAGCCGGGCGACGATGCCGCCGGCCACCAGCAGCCCGAGGATGCTGACGATGGCGGCCAGGAGCAGGCCGGAGGCGCCGAAGACGAACGGCAGCACCGGGATGATCGCGCCCACGGCGAAGGCGGTGAACGAGGACAGGGCCGCTACGTAGGGGGAGGGCAGGTCGTCGGGGTCGACGCCGAGCTCTTCGCGTACGTGGACCCGCCAGGCCAGTTCCGGCTGGGCGCTGATCTGTGCCGCGACCTTCTCGGCGGTCTCGACGTCCAGGCCGCGGGCCCGGTAGAGGGCGGTGAGCTCGGCGCGTTCACCCTCGGGGTTCCGGGCCAGCTCGACCTTCTCCACTGCGATCTCGGCCTGCATGAGCTCCGTCTGAGAGGCGACGGAGGTGTATTCGCCGGCGGCCATGGAGCACGCGCCGGCGGCCAGGCCGGCCAGTCCGGTGACGACCACGACCGTGCCGGAGGCGCCACCGCCCACGATGCCGCTGATGAGGGCGAAGTTGGAGACCAGGCCGTCCATCGCGCCGAAGACCGCGGGGCGGAGCCAGCCGCCGGTCACGTCGCGATGGTGCTGATGCTTTTCCGCTGCGGGGGAGGACATGACGTCCGCGCTCATATGTGTCCTTGTGCTGGGGATGGCCACATCTTGTTTTGTGACACTATGTCGTGAAACAGTGTTCCGCAAGCGCCTCGGGGGTTGGACCAGACAGCTAGCTCAAGGAGGCCGTCGAATGCCCCGCAAGCTCCTCACACTCACCGTCGCTCTCACGTGCGCCCTCGTCGCGGCGGCCGGTCCGGCCGCCGCGACGGCGGCCGGACCGGAACTGACCGCAAGCCAGAGCACCGACCTGTCGCCCGGATCCGAGATCACCGTGACGGGGACCGGGTTCACGCCCAAGACCGCACTGTTCCTCGCGATCTGCGACACCAAGCAGCCTCCCGGCAAGGCCTGCGACACCGGGAACTTCACCAAGGTGGCGACCGACACCGGCGGCAAGCTGGAGGCGAAGATCAAACCGGCCGCGACGTTCGGCGCGACCGACTGCACGAACACCACGTGCGCGCTGATGACCAACGACCCCGCCAACCCACGCGACACCCGGAACTACGCCCAACTGCCCATCACGTTCGCGACCGCCCAGGGCGCGCCCTCCAGCGCGCCGGGCACCCCGGCCGCCCAGGAACCGGCCGCCTCGCCGGCGGCGGCACCGGCGGCTGACGACAGCGGCTCGAACACCATGCTGATGGCCGGTATCGGGATCGCGGCGGTACTGGTGGTCGCGGGGGTCGTCGTCGTGGTGCGGCGCCGTCGTACGGCCTGATCGCCTGTCGTGAGGACGGGCCGGGAGGACCGGCCCGCCCTCACTCGCTCGCCGCACGGGCGATCTCCCGATCCCGCAGGCAGGCGCTCCGCCTGCCCGCGCGATCGGGCACCTCCATCAGGAGCGGCACCTCGTCCCGGCAGGCATCGGCCACGTGGGGGCAGCGCGGATGGAAGGCGCAGCCGGGCGGAGGATGTACGGCGGAGGGGACCTCGCCGGGCACGGCGATCAGCTGCCGACGGGTGGGGTCGGGGACGGGAACCGCCGCCAGCAAGGTGCGGGTGTAGGGGTGCCGAGGGGAGTCGAAGATCTCCGCCGCGGGGCCGTGCTCGACGATCCTGCCCAGGTACATCACGGCGACGTGGGTGGCGAGGTGACGTGCGATGTCCAGTTCGTGGGTGATGAGCAGATAACCCAGCCCCAGAGATCGGCGCAGGTCCAGCAGCAGGTTGACAACGGTGGCCTTGACACCGGCATCGAGGCTGGCCGTCGGCTCGTCCAGCACGATGGCGCGAGGCCGGGCGGCGAGCGCGCGTGCCACGGTGACGCGCTGGAGCTCGCCGCCGCTGACGCCTCCGGGGCGGCGGCGCGCGTGGTCCGCGGGCAGGCCGACCTGCTCCAGGAGCTCGGCCACCCGGCGGGCCCGCTCGCCCTTGGTCGCGCAGAGGCCGTGCACGAGGAGGGGCAGGCCGACCGAGTGGCCGATCGTCTTGCGGGGATTCAGCGCCGACCAGGGATTCTGGGAGACGAACTGCACAGCCCGGCGTGCCTCACGGCTCAGCGGCCGGCTGACGGGTTCGCCCGCCAGCCGTACCTGCCCGGCCGTCGGCGTGACCAGGCCGACGGCGAGCCGCGCGAGGGTCGACTTGCCGCACCCGGACTCGCCCACCACCGCCAGGGTCTGACCGGGCCGCAGGCTGAGCGAGACGCCTTCCACCGCATGGACGACCTGCCGCCGGGCGAGTGGATAGTGGTGGGTGACCTGGTCGAACTCGACGAGCGCTGTCATGGCGTGCCTTTCGTGTGGTGGCAGCGAACGTCGAGAACGGGCTGCGGGTCCTGCGCGGCGCATACGTCCATGACGACCGGGCAGCGCGGTGCGAACGGGCAGCCGTGGCGCGCGACGGGGCCGGGGGCGAGAGCGCCCAGGCGCGATCCGGCGCCGGTCCGGCCCGGAAGCGCCGAGAGCAGAGCGCGGGTGTAGGGGTGGCGCGGAGAGGTGAAGATCTGTTCGGTCGTCCCCGTCTCCACCAGGCGCCCGCCGTACATCACGCCGACCCGGTCGCAGACCTGTGCCACCACGGCCAGGTCGTGGGTGACGTAGAGGATGGCGAGCCGGAGCCGGTCGCGCAGGTCGAGCAGCAGGCGGAGCACCTGCGCCTGCACCGTGGGGTCCAGCGTCGTGGTCGGTTCGTCGGCGATGAGCAGGTCGGGCTGCCTGGCGAGTGCGGCGAGCAGGATGAGCAGCCGCTGCAACTGGCCGCCGGAGAATCGGTGGGGGGCGTCGCGAGGGCGGTCGAGGACGGCGCGCAGCCCGACCTGACCGAGCAACGCGGGGAGATCGGCGTCTCCGGCGTGCCATCGCAGTTGCCGCAGGACCGGGGTGACCGGGCTGAGCGAGGTCATGGGTCGTTGCGGGATGACTCCGATGCGGGTGGCGCGCAGCCGGCGCATCTGCTCGTCGGTGAGGTCGGACAGCGCCTGGCCGTCGAGCCGGACGGCCTCGGCCGTCATCCTGGCACCGGGCGGCAGCACGCGCGTGAGCGCCGCGCACACGCTGCTCTTGCCGCTGCCCGATTCGCCCACCAGGCCGAAGACCTCACCCTGTCGCAGCGTGAAGGAGACGTCATGGACCGCCCGCACGCCCGGATAGTCCACATGCAGGCCACTGACGGCGAGCAGCTCGGTCATCCGGTGCTCCCGCGTGGCCGCAGGCGAGTGGTGCCGAGGCGGTTGATCCGCAGCCTGGCCGGATCCAGCGGGCTCACGTCGTCGCGCCGGCCGACGATCATCTGGGGATAGACCGGGGGGAACATCACGGCGTCCTCGGTGATCCGGGCGTTGACCCGGGTGAGGAGCCGGTCGCGTTCGGCCTGGTCATCGGTGGCCCAGATGCGTTCGATGGCGGTGTCCACGTCCTTGTCGCGGTAGCCGCAGGCCAGGACGCTGGTGGACAGGGCCGGGGAGAGGGTGAGGTAGTTGGCGTCGCCGCTGGTGAATCCGCTGGAGAAGCGATTCATGATCATTTGGTACTTGCCGGAGATCCAGCGTTGCGCCCACGGACCGCCTTGAAGGACCTCCAGCTTCACGGTGATGCCCGCGCGCTGCCAGCCCTGCATGAGCACCTGTGCGATGTCCTCCATCGTCTGACCGGCGCTGATGGTGAGGGTGAACGAGGGGTCGCGCACGCCCTTCAACAGGTCGCGGACCCTGGCCAGGTCCGGTGTGGCGGGGAAGACCGTGAGACCGGGGTCGTAACCGCGTTCGGCCGGTCCTATGGGGCCCTGGCCGAGGGTGGCGGCTCCGCCATAGACCTTGTCGTTGACGGCCTGCCGGTCCATGGCGTGCGCGACGGCGAGCCGGAAGTCGTCATCGTCGAAGGGGGGATCGCCGACCTTGACATAGGTGAGCAGGTCAATGGGTGCGTCCACTCGATGGACGGTGACCTGAGGCAGGCCGGCGAGCAGGGGCAGGGCGGCGACGGGGAGCTCGGTCGCCAGGTCGACGCTGCCCGCGCGGAGGTTGACCGCACGGGTGGAACCGTCAGGGATGATCTGGAACTCCAGCCCTCTGTAGGCGGGCTCGGGGCCGTGGTAGCGGGGGTGGGCGCTCATCGCGTAGCCGAGACCGGAGGTCACCTTGTCCAGCCGGTAGGGTCCGGTGCCCATCATCCCGTCCTTGCGCTCGGCGTAGGCCTTGTGCGTGATCGGCAGGTTGGTCAGGTGTGAACGCAGCAGTCCGTAGGGACGGTTGAGCTTGATCTCCACGGTGTGCGCGTCGACCGCGTGCGCGCCGGCGTAGTAGCCGAGGAAGTAGACGACCCATTCGCTTCCGCTGGCGAAGGCGGCGACGTGGTCGAGGGAGGCGGTGACGTGCTCGGCGGTGAACGGGTCGCCGTTGTGAAACGTCACTCCGGGCTTCAGCGAGATCGTCCAGGTCAGGCCGTCCGGTGAGACGGCGGGGGCCTTGGCGGCGAGGAGGGGGACCGGGCGCAGGTCCGCGTCGTAGTCGTAGAGGGTCTCCATCACCGGTTCGGCGATCCAGCGGGTCACCTCGCTTCCGGAGTCGAGCGGGTTGAGGTTGCTCGGGCCTGCCGGGATGCCGATGCGCAGGGTGCCGCTTGCCGTACGGGAGGTCCGCGGGGAGCAGGCGGCGGCCAGCGGGATCGCGCCCAGGGTGCCGAGCAGCCGCCGTCTGGACCAGAAGGCAGGGGTCATCGAATCTCCTTCAGCGCATGTCCGCCAAGCCGGTCGGAGAGGGTGTCGCCGACCAGGTTGAACCCGAGGATCCCGGCGAGCATGACGGCGCCGGGCAGGACGGAGTACCACCAGATGCCCGCCGGCAGGTAACCGGTGCCGCCGCCGGTCAGGTTGCCCAGGGTGGCCTGGGGGAGCTGGATGCCGAGCCCCAGGAAGCCGAGCCCGCCTTCGGCGAAGACGGCCAGCGCCATGGCCAGGAAGGCCTGGACGGCCATGGCGGGGGCGATGTTGGGGAGCAGTTCGCCGAGGATGACGCGGGTACGGCGGACGCCGATCACCTGAAGCGAAGGCACGTAGTCCTGGCCCATCTCGACGAGGGTGGACGCCCGGGCGACACGGGCGAAGTAGGGGACGAAGGCGACGCCCAGCAGCAGGACGACCTTGGCCGTCATGGTGATGGGAACCGGCCCGAGGTGGATGGTGGCTGTCCCGCTCAGGCCGATGACGAACATGGCCAGCACGAACATGGGAAGCGCCTGAATGATCTCCAGGCCGCGCATGACCAGGTCGTCGACCAGCGTGCCGCGCAGGTAGCCGGCCAGGATGCCCAAGGGCAGGGCCATGAGCAGTCCCAGGGCGACCGCGGCCAGGCTGACCAGGAGCGAGACCCGCGTGCCCGACGCGGTGCGGGCGAGCAGATCCCGGCCGAGTTGGTCGGTGCCGAACGGGTGGGTCATGCTCGGGCCGGCCAGGACGTCAGGTCCGCCGGCGTCGGGATCGCCGGTCACCAGCGGACCGAGGACGGCGAGCAGGCAGAACAGCGCCGCGCAGCCGGCGCCGAACCAGGTCAGTCTCATCGCAGCAGCCCCTCGCGCACCCGGGGGTCGATGGCCAGCTGGGCCAGGTCCACGAGCAGGTTGGTCACGAGGTACAGCAGCGCCACAGCCAGGCAGCACCCGACGGCGACGGGGTAGTCCTGGCGGCGGAAGGAGTCGACCATGAGCTGGCCGATGCCCGGGACGCCGAACACGTTCTCCACCAGGATCGCCCCGCTGACCAGCATGCCGAGCATGAGCCCCATCACCGTGACGACCGGTACGGCCGCGTTGCGCAGGGCGACCCTGCGGACGAGTGCGCCACGGGGCAGCCCGATGGCCCAGGCGAACGCCACGTAGTCGCGCTCCAGCACCTCCAGCAACGAGGCTCGAAGCGTCCGCGCGACCACGGCGAACGCGGGCAGGCCGAGGACGAACGCGGGCAGGGCCAGGCTGCTGAGATGCGCGCCCAGCCCGTCCCCTGGCGGGACGTAGCCGTCGGCGGGGAAGACCCCCACGACGTAGACCCCGAAGACCAGGACGCAGACCAGGCCGAGCCAGAAGCTGGGCACGGACAGCGCGACCACGCTGACCACGCGGACGAACCCGTCGATGATCGAGCCGCGGCGGAGCGCGGCGGCGGCGCCTGCCAGGACGCCCAGAAGCATCCACGCGCCCGCGGCCACCAGTCCCAGCTCAAGGGAGACGGGCAGTCGTTCCATGACGAGGGAGACCACCGGCTGACCGGAGAAGAGCGAGCTGCCCAGGTCGCCGGTGAACAGCCGGCCGACATACCGGATGTACTGCTCCGGGATCGAGGCGTCCAGGCCGAGCCGTGCCGCGACGGCGGCTCTTCCTTCCTCGCTGTAGCTGTAGCCGAGCAGAGTGTAGAGCGGGCTGCCGGGGGACAGCCTCAGCAGGACGAAGACCAGCGAGACCACCACGAAGACCGTGGTCAGCAGGGCGATCAGGCGCCGGAGGAGGTAGGAGGCCAAGTCGGACCACTCCTCGCTGTGTTCCTATATCCGGAATGGCGTTTGGATGGGTGGAAAGACTAGGTCTCCTGAGGCCGCTGCGCATCGTCCGAAGGATGTATTGCGCGCTTCCGGAAGGAGGTCCAGCTCGTCTCGTTGGGCGCTGACCAGGTCTCCGGGGCGTGCGCGAACCGCGGACCGTGGTCGGCGACGAACTTCCTGATCCGCTCGGGAACCGCCTCCCAGCCCGGGAGTTTGGCGCCCCGGCAGTGGTAGACCAGCGCGCCCGGTCGCCGCGCCATCCGCATCCACGGCAGCCAGGGGGCGACCCGCGTCCACGACAGCGTGCATCCGACGTTGTCGACGGAGGAGTCGTCCACGTCGGCGGCGCGGGCGAAGAACTGGAAGAGTTCCATGGCGCGGTAGACGTCGTCGCCGGAGTTCTCCGGATATTCGGCGACCGGCAGCGGTGACGGATAGGCGAGCAGGACGTCCGCGTTGATCACGACGTCGGCCCCGATCCGGGTGGTGGACGGTTCGAGGCCGTGCGGCCAGAACTGGTTCACCGGGTCGTTCCAGACGTGCGCGACGTCCACCTTGTCGCCGGTGTAGCGGTTGTCCCAGGTGTCCAGGATCTCGCGCGTGGCCGGATCGAGGTAGAAGGCCGCCTCGCGGCTCAGGAGCCGGTACCCGGCCTCGGCCGCCACCGCTCGTGAGACGTTGACCCCTTCGAATCCGAAGAGGTGGTGAGGGCCGTCCCCGGGGAGCCAGGCGTAGACGTCGCCTGACCACGAGACCACGACCTCCGCTCCGCTCAGGTCGGCTCGGACACGGACCAGGTCCATCGTTGCCCTCCTTTTTATGACAATGTGTCGCTAACCCATTGACGCCCTGGGGCCCACTTGACGACACTCTGTCGTGAAACCACATTCCAATGCAATGCCCCGGGAGGCCACAGATGACCGAGACGTTCGCCGATGAGCTCAGGCAGGCGACCTGGGGTGATCATGAGGCCGCCGAGCACACCGCCTACCTGGAGGCGTTGATGAGCGGCAAGGTCTCCCGAGCCGGCTACGCCGAGATGGTCGCCCAGCACTATTTCGCCTACGTCGCACTGGAAGCGGCCGGTCGGGCGCTGGCCGACGACCCGGTGGCCGGCCCGTTCGTACGGACCGAACTGGAGCGGGTCCCCGCACTCGAACGTGACCTGGAGACCCTGTACGGCCCGGCCTGGCGGGAGGAGATCACGCCGTCGAAGCCGACGTTGACCTACGTCGCGCGCATCAACCAGGTCGCCGACTGGCCGGGCGGCTTCATCGCCCACCACTACACCCGCTACCTGGGCGACCTGTCCGGCGGCCAGGTGATCAGGAAGGTCGCCGAGCGGACCTATGAGTTCGACGACGAGGGCGGCGTCGGCTTCTACCGGTTCCCGGCCGTCCCCGACCTCAAGGCGTTCAAGGTCGAGTACCGGGACCAGCTCAACGCCCTCGACCTGGACGACGTCCAGCGCAAGCGGATCGTCCGCGAGACTCTGCTGGCCTACCAGCTCAACACCGAAGTGCTCGTCGAGATCGGCAAGCGGCTGCCGGAGTATCTGGTCGCATGAGCTTTCCCGTTCCGGTGCGATCCCTCGGCCCGGCACGCCTGTCGGCCGATCCGCCCGCCGGTGGGCCGGAGCCGACCGGCGAGCAGATCGTGGAGAGCGCGGCGGCCGCGGGCGTTCAAGGCCGGGGCGGGGCGGGCTTCCCCCTCGCGGTGAAGCTCCGGGCCGTACGGTCCGGCTTCGTCATCGCCAACGGCGAGGAGGGCGAGCCCGCCTCGGTCAAGGACCGGTACCTGCTGCGGGAACGTTCTTCGCTGGTCATCAGGGGGCTTGAGCTCGCGGCACGAGCCGTCGATGCCGAGCGGGCCTTCCTGTATCTCAGCGATCCCGTGGCGGCGGCGCGGATGGGGGCGGCGGCACCTGCCGGCGTGGAGATCGTGCAGGTGCCGCCTGCCTACGTCGCGGGGGAGGAGACGGCCGCCGTACGCGCCGTCGGCGGTGGCCCGGCGCTCCCGTCGGCGAAACCGCCCCGTCCCTGGCAGTCGGGACTGGGCGGGCGGCCGACCCTGGTCAGCAACGTCGAGACGCTGGCCCAGCTCGCGACCGCCGTACACCTCGGCCCGGAGGCGTACCGCGCAGTGGGCACCGGCGACTCGCCGGGCACCTTCCTCGCCACGGTGTCCGGCGCCGCCCATGCCCCCACCCTCTACGAGGTGCCGTACGGCATGCCGTTCGGCGAACTCGTGGCGCATCACCTTGGGTCGGCGGCCGGTGTGACCGGGGTGATCGCGGGCGGTTTCGCCGGTGGCCTGCTCCCGGCCTCCGCGCTCGCCCTGCCCATGACGCACGCCGACTTCTCCCGAGCGGGAAGCACGCTCGGATGCGGCGCTTTCGTGCTCCTGGCAGGCGACTGTCCCATCGGGGTCGCCGCCGAGATGGCGCGCTTCTTCGACGAGGAGAACGCCCGCCAGTGCGGGTCGTGCGTCAAGGGGAGCGCGGGCGTTGCCGCCGTCCTGGCCCGCCTCGGTACGGGGGCGGCGACCGGAGAGGACGTGGAGCGGCTGGAACGGTGGGGGAGGGGGCTGGCCGGGCGAGGCAATTGCGCCACGCCCGACGCGGTCTCCGTCCTCGTCGGCTCGCTCTTCCGGCACCACCGAGAGCTGGTGCGAGCGCACGTCGGCGCCAGGTGCCCGCGGTGCGCGCCACACGATTTCCGTATTCGGCTTGAGGAGAATCCATGAAGGTGGCGATCGACGCCTCTGTCTGTGACGGCAAGGGCTACTGCAAGCGCTTCGCCCCCGAGGTGTTCGGCCTGGACGAATGGGGCTACGGCAAGGTCCTGGTCGAGGAGGTCCCTCCGGAGCAGGAGGCCAACGCCCGTGCCGCGGTGGAGGCCTGCCCGCTCCAGGCTATCAGGACGGCGTGAGCATGGGCTGCCCCCGCGGGGGCAGCCTTCCGCCGCTCAGCCCAGGTCGACGGCCTCGCCCAGCTCGACGGTGATGGCGGCATTGCCGTCGAAGGCGTGATTGCCTTCGTCCACCAGCGTGGGAAGGTCGTCGTCAGTGACCGGGACCGAGTTCATCCTGGTGTGATATTCGCTGACGAAGGCGTGGGTGTCCTCGATCTCCGCGAAGTCATAGAAGGCGGTGCCGTCGCCTCCACTCAGTCCGTAGGTGGTCGCGAGCAGCTTGCCGAGGGTGGCCCCGCCGTGCAGGTAGCCCGCGTAACGGATCCAGTGGTGGGGCACCAGGCCGAGCGGCCACTCGTCCCGGACTCGATCCAGCCGGGCGACGTAGGCGTCGGTGGCGGGGGAGGACTCCAGGGCCCGCCGCCAGTCGCGGCCGTAGAAGTGCGCCAGGTCCTTCTCGATCGCTTCGGTGCGGTACAACTGCGGCAGTCGCAGCACGCCGACCGCCGGGTCGTCGCGAAGGGCCTCGGTGGTGTGCTCCAGAGCGGTGTAGACGGCGTGGAAGCGCACCAGCCAGAGCCGGTATGCCTCCTCCGTGAGCTTGCCTTGGAAGAGAGCGAGCATGTACGGGGTGTTCTCGGCCGCGCGATGGGCTTCGGTCGTGCCCTTGTACAGCAGCCGCGACAAGGGCTCGCGGCCCTGTCCGGTGGTCTCCATGATTCTCCTCGTCTTTATGACGACATGCCATAAAGATAACGACATTCTGTCGTAAAAACAATGGAACAGCGTTCCTGACCTGTGCGCCGATGGCTCTCGACCCGCCCACGTGCGAAGATGGCCAGGTGCCCCGAATCTCCGCCGCGAATTTGAGTGAGCACCGCGCGCAGACCTTGGAACGCATCTTCGAGGCGGTCTCGCGGTTGTCACGCAGCCAGGCCATCGACGACATCTCCATGACCGACGTCGCCGCGGCGGCCGGAGTGGCGCGCACGGTGCTCTACAACTACTTCTCCGACAAGGCCTCGCTGTTGCTCGCCTTCAGCGAGCGGGTGACGGAATACTTCGTGGAGCGGTTCGAACGCGAACTGCCGGCCTCCGCCCAGCCGTCCGAACGCCTGTCGGTGTTCATCCGGCTCACCCTCGACGGCCTGCTGGCCCACCCCCACCCCGACACGGCCGAGATGTCGGTGGCCCTCGGAGCCGATGCCTACAACGCCCTGGCCGGGCATGTCGCACCGATGCAGCAGATACTCGCGGAGATCATCGCAGCGGGCGTGGAGGCGGGCGAGTTCCGTCCGCTCGATGCAGACAGTGCGGCACGCAGCGTCATGGGGGTCATCGGCGCTGAGCGTATCCCGCTCGTCCAGGGACACGTGGGGCCGGAGGAGGCGCGGACCAGGGTGACCGCCTTCGTCCAATGCGCTCTTCGGGCATGAGTCGCCTCGACGCCGGCTGAGCCCCGCCCGAGCCGGTGGTGGGGTCTCGGCGGGCTCGTCCAGCAGGCGCCTGTGGGCCGGACGCCACTGGATGTGATCCGCCCGACGGCACAGGCGAAGACCGTCACTGGGCACGGGGCCGTGCTGCGCCTTGAGGTGAAGACCGTCCACCGGCCCCCTCGAAGGAGAGCCGGACCTGTGCGCCGCCGTCCGGGGCGTTGCCGAAGGTCAGCGTGGCGCCGATCAGACGGGCCTGGCCGGCGGCGATGGTCAGGCCCAGGCCGACCCCCGTACCGCGCGCGGCCTCGCCGGTGCTGAACCGCCGGGGACCGTGCGCGCGCAGGGCGCTCAGCATCTCGTCGGGGAAACCGGGGCCATGGTCGGTGACCGTGATGCCGGTGGCGTCGACGGTGGCCGACACCGGAGGGGTGCCGTGATGGACGGCATTGGCGATCAGGTTGGCCAGGATGCGTTCCACCCTGCGCGGATCGGCCTCCACCTCGGCATCGGCGAGCACGACGACCTCCACGGCATGGGCCTGCCGCAGAGTCGCCTGAGCGGCGGACACGGCGCGGCGGGCCAGCACGCTGACCGGCCGGCGCTCCATCGCCGAGGTCTCGACCGCGGCGTCCAGCCGGGCGACCTCCAGCACGTCCTCCACCAGGCGACGCAGCAGGGCGGCGCGGTCGCGCACCATCTCGGCCGGTCGGCCGGGCGGCAGCAGTTCGGCGGCGGTGACCAGACCGGTGACGGGGGTACGCAACTCGTGCGCGATGTCGGCGGTGACCCGCCGCTCGGCCTCCAGCCGCGCCTGCAGTACGTCCGCCATCCGGTCCAGTGCCGCCCCCAAGGTCGCCACCTCGTCGCCCGCGCTCCCACGCCCGCTCAGGCCGGCCGGTGCGACACGGGCCGACAGCTCTCCACCGGCGACACGCTCGGCGATCACGGCCATCCGGCGGATCCTCCGGCTCAGCCCGTCGGCGGCCAGCAGCCCCAGCAGAGACGCCACCGCCGCCACCACCACGCCCGAGACCGCCAGAATCCGATCCAACCGGACCAGCTCGGCGTTCTGCGGGCCGTAGTCAAGCCGAAGCGCGACCAGCTGATCCCCTACCTGGGCCGCCGCCCAGAGCACGGGTCCGTCGAGGTAGGTGGCTCGGACGTGTCCCCGCACCGCCTCACGCAGAGGCCCGGGCACGCCCTGCGTGGTCAACTCGGTGTCCTGGCCCTCCTGGTAGCGCTCCACCTCGGCGACGAGTCGCGCGTCCAGCGCGGTGCGGGCCGTCTCCAACTGCGCCGCCGCCATCCGGGAGTGGACCACCAGCCCCAGCACCGCGGCCACGAGCGCCGCGGTCGCCGCGATGACCAGCCCGATCCTGGTGCGAATGCCCATGGACGGCCTCAACGCCGGAGCTTGTAGCCGAAACCGCGCACGGTCTCGATGCGGTCGGACCCGATCTTGACGCGGAGCCGCTGGACATGTACGTCCACCACCCGGGTGTCGCCGTCCCAGGCGTAATCCCACACCCGCTGGAGCAGCACGTCGCGCGAGAGCACGATCCCCGGGCTCGCGGTGAACTCCAGCAGCAGCTTCAGTTCGGTCGGCGTCAAGGACAGCCGCTCACCGCGCGACCTGACCTCCATCGCCTCGGGGTCCACCGACAGGTCTCCGAAGACCAGCGCGGGGCCACCAGCGGATACGGGAACCTTGGCGCCGGTGGCGGCCCGGCGCAACGCCGCCCGGATTCGCGCGTACAGCACCGCCGTGTCGAACGGTTTGGTGACGTAGTCGTCCGCGCCGGCCTCCAGGGCGTTGATCACGTCGATCGCGTCGGAGCGGGCCGAGATCATGATGATCGGGATCAGGCTGGTCTCCCTGATACGCCGTGCCACGCTCACCCCGTCCAGATGGGGCAGCATCACATCCAGCAGCGCAACGGCTGGGACGTCCCTCTCGAAGGCCTCCAGGCCGGCCAGCCCGTCGACGGCGGTGCGTACGCGCAGACCGTAGCGCTCCAGCGCCATCTGCGTGGCCTCGCGGATCACCGCGTCGTCCTCGACCAGCAACAGGTCGCTCATGCCCGCGGCACCTCCAGTTTCTGATCGACCAGATCCTGCGGCACCCCGCGCCCCTGGACGTCGAAGCGGCTGTAGTAGCCGACCCGCTCCTGCCATTCCAGGCCGCTGAGCGTGATCGTGGCGGGAATGCCGTTCTTCTCGCATCCCGGCAGGCACCAGGTGCCGCTGAGCTCGCCCACCCCGACCGCGCTCCCGCCGCCCCAGGACCGCCAGCGTACCTTGGCCATGCTGGAGAACTCGCTGAGCGCGAAACGCTCAGGCCGCTGCAGCGGATGCCCCATGTAGGCCATCACGTACACGGGCCCCGGCCGGGCCGACGGGGCCGGCCCCTCGACCCTGACACCGCCGTCGACACCGCACCCGGCCACCAGCAGGGACAGCACCATCACTGTCGTCACGACCCTCACGAGGGTGAAGGGTATGCCCCGCCGCCGGCGCGGCCGACCGGCGCATCCTGTCCCGGCCACGGCATAGGACGCATGCGGCGACAGCGGAACTCCGGACCGGTTCACCGGGAGACCTGGGCCGGAGCGCGCTCGGACCAGCCGCCGTCCGGCCCGATCCAGCCCTTGGCGAACCACCGCTCGAACCGCGCGAGCGCGGCGGGGGTGTCGCCGTTCCTGAGGGCGATCCAGGCGCGGCCCTTGGCCGTCCACGCGCCGGTCCGGTCGAGGAGGCCGTACCGGCAGTACGTCGCGTGCTTCTTGCGGGCGCGCGTTGCGTCGTCGGGATGGTCGACCTCGTTCGGGTCGAAGGCGCAGCGTGCGAGCCTCGCGTGGGTGACCTCTGCGTGCGAGGTGTCCGCGGTGGCCACGCCGGCCATGCCTCCGGCGGCGAGTGTTCCCGCGGCCAGGGTGAGAAGGGTTCTACGCATGTCGCGCCCCCTTGAGGTGGTGTCCGATGATGACACCAGACTGGCCGCGGCACCCCGCGAAGCGTTCGCGGGCGCTTCACGATGACCCGGCGGCTGGTTCACAGCCGTGTAACAGCGCTCCGGGCTCTACGGCGGCGCGGTCAGAGTGACAACCATGATCGTCGAAGACGCCCGCATCGTCGAGCGGTCGCTGACCGAGCCGGTCGCGGTCAGTCCGCGGACAGGTCCATGAGCTGCTCGATCTTACGTTGGGCGACCAGGTCGAGGCTCTGGTCGAGGTCGTCACCATAGGTGCGCAGGGCCACCTCGAGATGGGCGGCCATGGCGTTGCTCGCGGCCTCCGGGTCGCGGGCCGTGATCGCCTCAAGGATCTCCCGATGGTACGGCAGGCCCTCGCGGGAGACCGAAGGATCGCCGAGGCTGCGGAGCATGAGCTCGAAGGTGAGCGTGACGATCGAGCCGAACATGGCCTCGATCACCGGGTTGCGCGACGCCGCCGCGACCGCGGCGTGGAAGGCGACGTCGGCTCTGGCCCGGGAGACCAGGTCGCGGGCCTCGTCGAAGCGCAGCAGCATCTCCTCGATGACGCGCAGGTCCTCCGGGGTCGCGTGCTGGGCGGCGAGCGCGGCGGTCTCGCGCTCGAGCATCATCCGGGCGCTGATCACGTCACGTGAGGTCGGCTTGCGCTGCCGGTACAGCGCGTCGAGCGGGCGGACCGCGTCGGTGATCCGCACGTCGCGGACGAAGCTGCCCCGCCCCGGGACGACCTCGATGATGCCCTGCTGCTCCAGTCTCCGCAGGACCTCCCTGATCATCGGGCGGCTCACGCGGAACCGCTGGGAGAGCACCCGTTCCGACTCCAGCTTCGATCCGGCCGGATGTTGCCCGGACAGGAGCTCCAGTTCGAGTCGCCTGGCCACGGCCTCCTTGGTCGGGGGGCGCATGTCGCGCGCGGAGGCGGCGTCTTCACTTCCCATCATCCCTGCCACGTTACCTTCAAGATCGAGGGGCCGACGCCCTCCGGTCGAATCCGATCATCCCTGGTTGAACAACGAGCAACCACCGTCGGCCAGCAGCGTCGTGCCGGTGATGTAGTCGGAGTCCGGCGAACACAGGAAGGCTGCCGCCTTGGCCACCTGCTGCGCGGTCTGCGGCGCCCCGAGGGGGATCGCCGTGCTCGCCCGCGCGGCGTAGGCCGGCTCGTTCTCGAACTGCCACTTGGCCAGGCCCGCGGCCACGATCCCGGGGGCGAGAGCGTTGACCAGGATGCCGTGCGGCGCCAGCTCCTTGGCCATCGAACGGGCCAGCATCGCCACCCCCGCCTTGGACGCGCTGTAGGCCGCGATCTCCGGCCAGGGGACCGTGCCCACCCAGGACCCGGTCAAGACGATGCGGCCCCCGCCGCCCTGGGCGACCATGCGCCGGGCGGCGGCCTGGGCGGTGTGGAAGGTGCCGGTGAGGTTGATGTCCAGGTGCCGCTGCCACTGCTCGGCAGTGATCTCCAGGAAGGGGGCGGATTCGACGATGCCCGCGTTGGCGATCGCGATGTCCAGCCTGCCGATGTGTTCCAGCGCCGCGTCCAGAGCGGGCCGGTCGCGTACGTCGGCTCGCACGTAGCCCACCTCGCCGTACGCGGAGGCCGTAGTGATCCACTCCTGTGCCTCGTCCGGGGACTTGACGTCGAGCAGCGTGACGTGGGCGCCCCGGCGGGTCAGCTCGGCGGCCATGGCGGCGCCGATGTCGCCGGCACCGCCCGTGACCAGTGCGTTTCTTCCCTCCAGGTCCGGCATGGAGATCTCCTCAGAGTGTGGTTAGGCCGGTAAGACCAGGACCACCATACTCCGTGGGCCCCGCCGCCGCGCCCCGAGCGGCCGTTGCCGATTCGAGATGTGCGAAAGGGTTGACGAATCACTCTTCGAGGGACAAACCTCGCTTGGCATAACCGGTCTTACCAGTCAAGCCAACCCACGGGTTCGGAAGGGAGAGAGCATGCCACTGTTCGAGGCCGTAGGCGTACGCAAACGCTTCGGCGGGGTCGAGGCCCTGCGCGGCGTCGACTTCAGCGTCGAACCCGGCGAGGTGGTCGGCCTCATGGGCGACAACGGCGCCGGTAAGTCGACGCTGATGAAGGTGATCTGCGGCGCGTACCGGCCCGACGAGGGAGAGATCCGGATGGGCGGCCGCCCGCAGGTCTTCCGCAGCCCCCGTGGCGCCGCGGCCTGCGGCATCGCGGTCGTCTACCAGAACCTCGGCCTGGTCGACCAGCGCAGCGTCGCCGCCAACGTGTTCCTCGGGCAGGAGCCGCGCAGGTTCGGCCTGGTCGACACCCGCAGGATGCGGGCGGAGGCGCGAGAGGTGCTCACCACACTGCGCATCCGCATCCCGTCCGTACGGATGCCCGTGGCCGGGCTGTCCGGAGGGCAGCGCCAGTGCATCGCCATCGCCAGAGCCGTGCATCAGGGCGGTGAGCTCGTGCTGCTGGACGAGCCGACCGCGGCGCTGGGACCCGAGCAGCAGCAGAACGTGCTCTCGCTGATCCGTGACCTGCGGGGCCGGGGCAAGGCCGTCGTCGTCGTCTCGCACAACGTCGACCACGTCCTGGAGGTCGCCGACCGGGTCGTGGTGATGCGCGGCGGGCTGGTGTCGGGCGTACGCGATGTCGCGGGCACCACGGCGGCCGAGGTCGTCGGACTCATCCTCGGCAACGCGCCGGCGGCCGCTCCCGACGGCGCCCCTCACACCTCCGGAGAACCCGCATGACCATCCAGCAGCAGATCGCGACCGCCTACCGGGTGGACGACTCCGGCGGAAGCCTGGTACGCAGGTTGCTCGGTGCCAGGGAGTTCGGCGTGCTGGCCGCGACCGTGGCGATCTTCCTGGTCTGCGCCGTGGGCGCCGACGGCTTTCTCGCAGCCGACAACCTGCTGTCCGTCGCCCAGCAGATCGCCATCCTCGGCATCGTCGCCACCGGCATGACCTTCCTGATCGTCGTCGGCGAGATCGACCTGTCGGTGGGGTCGCTGCACGGATTCCTCGCGGTGGAACTCGCCTGGCTGGTGACGAAGGTGGGCGTGCCCGTCGGCGCCGCGGCCCCGCTGGCCATCCTCACCGGTGTGACGATCGGTGTGATCAACGGTCTGCTCACCACCCGGTTCAAGATCCCCTCGTTCGTGGTCACACTGGCCGCGCTGGCGGCACTGCGCGGCGCCGCGCTGCTGCTGTCGGACGGCGTGCCGATCCGCGGCTCGCGCGATGAGTCGTTCATCCATCTGTTCGCGGGCAGCCCGCTGCCCAACCTCGCCGCGCAGACGCTGTGGATGGCCGTCGTTGTCGCCGTCGGAGCCTTCGTCATGGCCAGGACCAAGTTCGGCTACGACGTCTACAGCGTGGGCGGCAACCCGTCGGCCGCAGCCGGAGCGGGCATCACCAGCGACCGCGTCAAGGTCATGTGCTTCGCCCTCACCGGAGGGCTGACCGGCCTGGCCTCGATCATCCTGGTCGGTTGGCTGGGCAGTGCCAACCCCCTCACCGGCAACGGCTTCGAGCTCAGTGTCATCGCCGCGGTCGTCGTGGGCGGTGCCGGGCTGGCCGGCGGCACGGGCAGCGTGCTCGGCACCTTCCTCGGCGCGGTGATCACCGGTGTGATCACCAACGCGCTCGTCCTCTTCGGCGTGGACGGCAACTGGCAGCAGGTCGCCACCGGCCTCCTGATCCTGGGAGCCGTCATGCTCAACCACCTCGTCGCCAAGCGTTCAGCACACGGCTTGAACGCCTGACCCCCCGATCGAACAGGAGAGAACAATGGCAGCGAAAAGCCCGTTGTCACGCCGGGGCCTGCTGCTCAGCGGCTCCCTGGCCACCGCCGGCGTCCTGGCCGCCGCGTGCACCAGTGAGAAGGAGCCGTCCGCAGAGGCCTCGTCCGGCGGCCGCGCCGCCGACGGCCCCCAGAAGGACAAGAAGGTGATCTTCGTCGTCCACGACAAGAACCCCTTCTTCGCCCCGGTGCAGCGCGGTTTCGAGGACTTCGGCCTGATCATGGGATGGAAGACCCAGTTCATCGGCCCGCCCGCGCAGGACACCCAGAAGACCGTCGAGCTCCAAGCCAGCGCGCTGAGCGCAAAGCCCGATGGCGTGATCTTCACCCGGATCGACGAGACCTCCTTCGACGCCAACATCAAGCGGGCGACCTCCTCCGGAGTAAAGGTGATCCTGTCCAACGTGGCCAGCGACGGCTACGAGAAGCTCGGTGTCGGCTTCGTCGGCCAGAACTTCGTCAACGCGGGTGACGCGTGCGGCCGTGAGATCGCCAGGTGCGCGAAGGAGCGCACCGGCAAGTCCGACGGCGTCATCGTGTGCGGCAACTTCGCGCCCGGCAGCACCGCCCTCGAACAGCGCATCCAGGGGATCAAGCAGGGGATCGGGGCGTACAACAAGGAGAACGGCACCTCCTTCACCACCGAGGTCCTCGTCACCAGCACCGACGAGTCCAAGGCCGTCGCCGCCATCGACGCCAAGTACGCCTCGGCGAAGGGCAGGATCGTCGGCTGGGCGATGGCGGCCTTCGACCACCAGTACGTGGCCACCTGGGCGAAGGGCAAGAATCTCGTCGGCAAGTTCGCCGTCGGAGGATTCGACCTGATCCAGCCGGTCCTGGACGGGATCAAGGACAAGTCGATCGACTTCTCCCTGGGGCAGAACCCGTACGCGCAGGGCTGGATCGCCGCGGCCCTGCTCGCCGAGGAGTTCGACCCCGGCTACCCGGCCAGGACGTACGACACCGGCGCGGAGGTCGTCAACGCCGCCAACATCGACGCGGTCGCCGCGCGTGAGGCCCGTTTCGCCTGACCAGGTACGCCAGCGCGTCCCGTGCCCCCCTCAGTTCACGAACTTTCGGAAGACCTGGATGAAGATCACTGCTCTTGAGACAATCCGTCCGGCCATCCAGCCCAACCTGCTGTTCGTCCGCCTGCATACCGATGCCGGACTGGTCGGCCTGGGCGAGGCGTTCTTCGGCGCCCGTACGGTGGAGGCCTACCTGCACGAAAGCGTCGCTCCCGTCCTGGTCGGGATGACCGATCCCACGCCGGAGCGGGCGGCGCGAGCGCTGGCCACCTACGTCGGATTCCAGGGAGCGGGGGCCGAGACGCGCGGCAACGGTGCGATCGACATCGCCCTGTGGGATCTGCTGGGGCATGCCTCGGGGCTGCCGCTGGTCGACCTGCTCGGCGGAGCCGTACGTGACGGGATCGATATCTACAACACGTGCGCCGGTCCTGGTTACGTCGGCACGTCCACCCGGCAGGAGTCCGGCAACTGGGGGATGAGCGCCGCCGACCGCTACGAGGATCTGCACGCCTTCCTCAACGAGCCCGCGCGGCTGGCCCGCGAGCTGTGGGACGAGGGCATCCGGGGCATGAAGATCTGGCCCTTCGACACCGCCGCCGAACGGACCGGCGGCACCGACATCTCCCCGACCGAGCTGGACCGGGCCCTCTCCACGGTCGCCGCGGTCCGCGAAGAGGTCGGCATGGACATGAAGCTGATGATCGAGCTGCACGGCCTGTGGAACAGGCCCGCCGCAGAAAAGATCATCTCGGCGCTCGCGCCGTACCGGCCGTACTGGGTGGAGGACCCGCTGCGCTCCGACGCGGCCGACGCGTTCGGCAAGCTGGCCAGGGTTGACGGGGTACCGATCGCCACGGGGGAGACCTGCGTGGGACGGCGCGGCTTCAAGCCCCTGCTCGACTCCGGCGGCGTCGACATCCTGACCCTGGACGTCCAATGGACCGGCGGACTGACCGAGGCGCGCAAGATCGCCTCGCTGGCCGACGCCTACGGCGTGCCCGTCGCCCCGCACGACTGCACCGGCCCGGCGACCCTGGCCGGCTGCGTGCACTTCGCGTGCAGCCAGCCGAACGGGCTCATCCAGGAGACGGTCAGGGCGTTCCTGCGCACCTGGTACGACGAGCTGGTCACGGGCCTGCCGGAGATCGAGGACGGGCAGGTGCGGCCGGGCCGGGCCCCCGGGCACGGGGTCGTCCTGCGTGACGGGGTCGCCGAGCGGGACGACGTGGAACGGCGGGTGTCCCGGCTGTGAGGGCGGTCCGCTGGCACGCGCGTGGAGACGTGCGCGTGGAGGAGGTGCCCGACCCCGTTCCGGCGGCCGGCGAGGTGCTGGTCCGCGTCGAGCTCTGCGGGATCTGCGGCACCGACGTGGAGGAGTACCGGGAGGGGCCGCTCGCCATCGACGTGGACAGGCCCCACCCGCTGACCGGCACCCGGGCGCCGTTGACACTCGGACACGAGGTGGCCGGCGTCGTCGTCGGGCACGGCCCGGGGACCGACGCGAGCCGGATGCCCGTCGGCACCCGGGTCATCCCCGACGTCGTGCTCGGCTGCGGAACGTGCTGGTGGTGCCGCAGGCACCAGGAGGGGGTCTGCGCGCGTCAGGCGGTGCGCGGCCTCAACCTCGACGGAGGGCTGGCCGAGTACATGGTCGCCGACGCGGGCACCTGCGTCCCCGTCCCCGACCACGTCCCGCCGCGGCTGGCGGTGCTCGCCGAGCCGGCCGCCGTTGCGGTACGCGCGCTGCGCAAGGCCGGTGACGTGACCGGCGGCACCGCGCTGGTGCTCGGCGCGGGCGCCATCGGGCTGCTGCTGACCCGGGTGGCGGTGGCTGCCGGGATCCAGGTCGTGACGAGCGAGACCGCCGGCTTCCGCCGGGAGGCCGCTCGCCGCGCCGGAGCGGTGGCGGTCCGGCCGGAGGAGACGGCCGCCGCGATCGACCGCCTGACCGAGGGCAGGGGGGCGGACGTGGTGTTCGAGTGCACCGGCCTGCCTGCCCTGCTGCCGGAGGCGATCCGGCGCTGTGCGGCCCGGGGCACCGTGGTGATCGTCGGGTTCTCCGGCCAGGACGCCACGGTGCCGCTCGCCGACGTGGTGCTCAAGGAGAAGCGCCTGGTCGGTACGGCGGCCCACCTGTGGGACGAGGACGTCACCGCCGGAGTACGGCTGCTCGCGTCCGGGGTGATCGACCCGGACCTCGTACCGGTGCGTGTGGCGTCGTTGGACGAGGTGCCCGCGCTGCTCGCCGTGCCCGATCAGAGTGTCGTGAAGGTCGCGATCGATCCGCGCGGCCAGGAGGAGGTCTGATGGTCAGCGAACTCGACGGCGAACTCGTGCTGCGGAGCGACGCGGACGTGGGGGAGGGGCCGGCCTGGGACGCGGTCCGGCGACGGCTCGTCTGGGTGGACGTCACCGGATGCGCGGTCCACACCTACGACCCCGCCGGCGGCGTGGACCAGCTCGTGGACGTGGGCACGCACATCGGCGCGGCGGTGCCCGCGGGCGACGACGGTCTGATTCTCGCGGTACGCGACGGGCTGGCGATGTTGTCACCCGACGGAGAGGTCCGCATGGTCGCCGAAGTGGAGGCCGATCGTCCGGGCAACCGGATGAACGACGCCAAATGCGACCCGTCCGGGCGGCTCTGGGCGGGCACCATGCCGTACGAGGCCGAACCCGGCGCCGCCGCCCTCTACCGCTACGACGGCCGGAGCGTCGAGCGCGTCCTGACCGGGGTCACGCTGTCCAACGGTCTGGGATGGAGCCCCGACGGGACCGTGATGTACCACATCGACAGCGGAACCCAGCGGGTCGACGCCTACGACTTCGACCTCGCGTCGGGCGAGCCGGACTCACGCCGCGTGGTCGTGACCGTCGAGCCCGCCGAGGGCATGCCGGACGGCATGACGGTCGACGACGACGGCTGCCTGTGGGTGGCGCTGTGGGGCGGCGGAACGGTCCGTCGCTACACCCCCGACGGCGTCCTGGACCGGATCGTCCGCCTCCCTGTCACCCAGGTGACCAGCTGCGCCTTCGGCGGCCCCGACGGTGACGTGCTCTACGTGACCTCCGCCGCCTACCGGCTCACCCCCGGCGAGCTGGCCGCCCAGCCGCTGGCCGGGTCGATCTTCGCGGTCGAACCCGGAACCACCGGCCGTCCCGCCACCCCCTTCCATGGAGCTGACCGATGACACACATCCTGCGTTACGCGAGAGACGGCGAGATCCGGGCGGGGGTGCGGGCAGACGACGGCCTGGTCCATCCGCTGCCGCTGCCGCTGGCCGAGCTGTTGCGTCTGAGCCTGTCCGACCTGCGCGAACTCGTCGAGCGGGCCCTGACCGAGCCCTCGGACGGCCCGGCCGAGCCGCTCCCGCCGGTCGAGGGCCGCATGGAGGTGTGGGCCGCCGGCGTCACCTACCGTCGCTCCCGCCAGGCACGGATGGCCGAGAGCGCCGCCGCCGCGGACGTCTACGAGCGGGTGTACGACGCGCCCCGGCCCGAGCTGTTCTTCAAGTCCGCCGCCTGGCGGGTCGTCGGCGACGGCGGCACGGTCGCGGTGCGGGCCGACTCCACGATCGACGTGCCCGAGCCCGAGCTGGCCCTGGTGCTCAACGCGTACGGCGAGATCGTCGGGTACACGGTCTGCGACGACATGAGCTCGCGCACCATCGAGGGCGAGAACCCGCTGTACCTCCCCCAGGCCAAGATCTATCTCGGTGGCTGCGCAGTAGGCCCGGCCATCCGCCCGGTGTGGGAGGTCGCCGACCCCTACGCGCTGCCGATCCGCATGACGATCCGTCGCGACGGCGCCGTCGCCTGGTCCGGTGAGGCCGACACCGGGCGGCTGAACCGGCGGCTCGACGACCTGGCCGGATACCTGTTCGCCGCCGACGTCTTCCCGGACGGCGCCGTGCTGGCGACCGGCACCTGCCTGGTGCCGGACCTTCCCTTCACGCTCGCCGGGGGGGACGTCGTGGAGATCGGGATCGGCGAGATCGGAACCCTGACCAACGGCGTGGTCCGCGGACTGGCGGCCATGCTGGAGTCCCTTGAAGGAACGCAGTGATGAACACCGCGACGAACAACGCCACCTCAGACGTCGTCTCAGTCGACCCGCGCACCGGCGAGGTCGTCGAGGTGGTCGGCGCCGAGTCCACGCCGGCCGAGGTGGCGGCGCGCTGCGCGGCCGCCGCGTCGGCCGTGCCCGCGCTGGCCGCCTTGGGCGTCGCGGGCCGGGCGGCGCTGCTGCGCGACATGGCCGCCGAGCTGGAGAAGGCCGGCGAGACGATCCTCACGCTCGCCGACCGGGAGAGCGCGCTGGGCCTGCCCCGGCTCACCGGGGAGCTCGCCCGCACCTGTGCCCAGCTCAGGTTCCTCGCCGACGTCGTCACCGAGGGAAGCCACCTCGGGGTCGTGATCGACCACGCCGACCCGGCGGCCGTCCCGCCGTGCCCGGACCTGCGGCGGATGATGGTCCCGCGCGGCCCGGTCGCCGTCTTCGGCGCAAGCAACTTCCCGCTCGCCTTCAGCGTTCCGGGCGGCGACACCGCCTCCGCGCTGGCAGCCGGCTGCCCCGTGGTGGTGAAGGCCCATCCGGCCCACCCGGCGACCTCGCTGGCGACGTACGGCGCGCTGCTCAATGCTGCCGTACGGGCAGGGGTTCCCGACGCGGTGAGCCTGGTGCACGGGCAGGCCGCCGGAGTGGCGCTGGTCACGGACCCGCGCGTCACGGCCGTAGCCTTCACCGGCTCGGTGCGCGGTGGGCGCGCGCTGTTCGACCTGGCCGCCGCCCGCCCGGAGCCCATCCCGTTCTTCGGAGAGCTCGGCAGCGTCAACCCGCTGGTCGTCACCCCGGCCGCGGCCGTGGAACGTGGTGCGTCGATCGCCGAAGGACTGCTGGGTTCCTTCACGCTCGGGACAGGCCAGTTCTGCACCAAACCGGGGCTCGCCTTCGTACCGGCCGGCGAGCACGGGACAGCGCTGCAGGAGGCGCTCGCCGCGCGCGGCGCCGACGCGCCGGCCGGCACGATGCTCACCAGGAACATCCTGGCGGCGTACGCCGAAGGCGTGCGGGAGCTCGCCGCGCAGCCGGGCGTCCAGGTGTTGGCCGGAGCCGAGCCGCGCGACCTCGACGGCAGGGCGACGCCCACCGTGCTGAGAGTGCCGGGCACGATGTTCGGCGAGGCGCTGACCGGGGAGTGCTTCGGCCCGGTGATCGTGCTGGTGGAGTACGACACGGAGGAGGAGCTGCTCGCCCTGCTCGGCCGCCTCCCCGGCAGCCTCACCGCGACGCTGCACATGGGGGAGGGGGAGGAGGATCTCCCGCGCCGCGTGATCGACGTCGTCACCCGGCGCACCGGGCGGGTGGTGTGCGACGGCTATCCGACCGGGGTCGCGGTGAGCTGGGCGATGAACCATTCGGGACCGTACCCGGCGGCCACCGACTCCGCGCACACCTCGGTCGGCGCCTCCGCCGTCCAGCGGTTCCTCCGCCCGATCGCCTACCAGGACACCCCGCAGCGGCTGCTCCCGCCCGAGCTGCGCGACGACAACCCCCTTGGGGTTCCCCGCCGCGTGGACGGAGTCCTGGCCGTGAAGGAGACGGACACCGCCGATCACGGCACGGAGTTCGGCCCGGATGGGTCCCGCCAGGTCTGATCCGCACAGAAGGCACGGACATCCCGGCGATCACTGATCGTGGAGAACGCCCGGGTCGCCTCGTCCGTGCCTGATCGTGTCCGCAGGCGAACCCGCCGGTTCGGCCCCGACCTGCTGCGCCGCCTCGCGCTGCCCACGCTGGAGCTCTGTACCCACCGGCGGTTCACCGACGACACCGCGCTGGACGAGTCACCGCAGAAAGGGACTGACACGATGGCCGTCACCCTCCCCGACCCCACGCCGCTGGAGAACACGTTCTGGCTGACCCTGGCGGGCAAGGCGCTCGACTACAGCGCCGGACTCGACACCCACGTCCACCGCGTCGACCCGCCCGCCACCGTCGAGTGGCACGACGTGGGCCTGCCCGGCGTGGCCAAGGCCAGGCGCCTGCTGCTCCCCGAGCGCCCCCACGCCCACACCATCGGCTCCGACCTCAACGACCCCCGATGGCTCGACGAGGTCCCCGCCGACCGCCCCGCGTGATCGTCGCCGACACCCTGATCGGGTTCCTGTCCAAGGAGGAACTACGGCGACCCGCAGGTCACTGAGCACATGAGCTTCGAGCCTCGAACTCGTGAGCAAGTCGAGAGCACGATCGCCGGAGTGGTCGAGTCGGCTCGGATCGAACCGCGGATGGACTACTGCCTCGCCGCGGTGCTGCCGGACGGCGGCGAGCTGGTGGCGTTCGCGCGGATCTCGATCGACCTCGGCCACCCGCTCCAGAACAGCGCCCAGATAGGGTTCGCGCTCCGGTCAGACCGGTGGCGTCAGGGCCTGGGCGCCGAAGTCGTGCGCCTGCTCCTGCGGCTCGGGTTCGAGCAACTCGGCATCTACCGTATCTGGGGTGCACGAAGCCCGCTCAACGAGGCGTCCGGGCGAGTCATGAGCAAGCTCGGAATGGTGGAGGAGGGTGTCATCCGGGGGCACTTGAAGCTCGCGGACGGGTGGCGAGATTCGGTCATTCACTCCGTCCTCGCTCCGGAGTGGAAGGCTGCGGCTGGCTGACAGCGCACTTCTCCCTCGTAAGGGACTGTACGGTCAACGGCTCTGGCCCGTAATCGGTGGTGGCACTGAGTGATCCCTGCCAGGCTGGGCCGTGCTGAAGATCGACGATCTTGCGGGTGTGGTATTTGCGGGGCTGTCTACCCTGGTCATCGAGGGAGTAGAGGACGAGGACGACCTCATTCGGGTCATGGCTCGTACTCGCGACGAGCCGGTGCCGTGCCCGGTGTGCGGGGCGCTGAGCGGTCGAGCGCACGGCCACGTGAGCCGGACGGTCACGGATGTCCCGGTCGACGGGCGGCTGGTGGTGGTGTCGCTACAGGTACGGCGTCTGGTCTGCCCCGAGTGGGGATGCCCTCGGCAGACGTTCCGTGAGCAGGCGCCCAGGCTGATCGAGCGCTACCAGCGTCGAGCCAGCAGGCTCACCGGCCAGCTGGGCGCGGTGGTGAAGGAACTGGCCGGCCGAGCGAGTGCTCGGCTGTCGGTGGTCCTGGCTGTCACGATTTCGAGGTCCACAGCGCTGCGGCTGCTGGCGCGGCTGCCGCTTCCCCCGCTGCGGATCCCGCGCGTGCTGGGTGTCGATGACTTCGCTCTCAAACGCCGGCACCGCTATGCCACGATCCTGATCGACGCCGCGACCGGCGAGCGGATCGATGTCCTGCCCGGCCGCGGTGCCGATGTGCTGGAGACATGGCTGCGATCCCGCCCTGGAGTCGAGATCGTCTGCCGCGACGGGTCGGGCGCGTACGGTGAGGCGGTTCGACGTGCTCTGCCGGATGCCGTGCAGGTCGGGGACAGGTGGCACCTGTGGGCGAATTTCTGCGACAAGACCCTTGCTGAGCTTCGGTCCCACAGCGCCTGCTGGGCCACGGTCAACCCGTCGCGGCCCGCCGGCGTCCATGAGCAGAGCACCCGTGAGCGCTGGCAGCAGATCCACGACCTGCTGGACAAGGGCGTCGGCCTCTTGGAGTGCGCCCGTCGGTTGAACCTGTCCCTGGGCACCACCAAGCGCTACGCCCGCACCCAGAAGCCCGAGGCTTTGCGCCGGGCCCCGTGCTACCGACCCACGCTCGTCGATCCTTACCGCGATCACCTGCGAGAACGGCGCGCCACCGATCCGGCCGTTGCCGTCCAGCAGCTGTTTCGAGAGATCAAAGAGCTCGGCTACACCGGCAGCCTCAATCCGCTCTACCGCTACATCACCCAAGGCCGTGCCGAAGGAGAGCGGCCCGTCATCACGCCGCGCCGCCTGGCCCGTCTCCTGCTCACCCACCCCGACCGGCTGCGTGACAGCGACACCCAGCTGGTGCAGGAGCTCACAGCCGCCTGCCCCGAACTGGCCGAACTCGCCCGACACGTCCGCAGCTTCGCCGAGCTCCTCACCCCGGCCGCCGGCAACGACGCCGAACTCACCGCCTGGACCACCACCCTCCGAGCCGCCGATCTGCCGCACCTGCACGGCTTCGCCAACGGCATCGAACTTGACCGCGATGCTGTCAACGCCGCCCTCCCGCACCACAACAGCCGAACCGAAGGCGTCAACACCCGCACGAAGAGGATCACGCGCCAGATGCACGGCCGCGCCGGGTTCGACCTTCTGCGCCACCGCATCCTGCTGCAATGAAGATCACTCAACGCCACCACCGATTACGGGCCAGAGTCTAGATACCGGTGTTTCTCGATCCTGACTCGTTATCGGGTGGTCGGGGTCAGGCGGCCTTCGAAGGTGATGGCGAAGGCGTTCAGGGCCGCCTTCCAGCGGGTGATCCAGCGTTTGCGGCCCTTGCCGGTCGGGTCCAGGCTCGTGATCGCCATGTAAACGCACTTGAGCGGCTTCAGGCACGGAGAGAGCCCCCGGTCCCCTCGCGGTTCAAGGGGGCCGGGGGATCACGGCGGCGGCGGTGGCTGCTTCCCAGCGGCGAACCCAAGTGGCGTCCAGCCGCATCCCCGCGTTCCGTTCTCCTCTGGCCGTGCGCAGAGGGCGCGGATCAGTCCAGGGCGAAGAAGCTGCCGATGTTGCCGTTCTTGGTGTCGCCAGGCTCCACAGGGTCGAAGATCCTGGTCCGGCAGTTCGAGTCAGGGAAGACCAGGATGGTGCCCTCGGTGTAGTTCGCCAGGCCGCTGTTCGGCCCGAAGCCGCGATGGCACTGCCTGGGCTGCGGATCGTTGATCGTTCGCGTCTGCCCGTCCTGTGAGGAGAGGAGGGCGACTCCGGGTGCGGCGGAGGCGGGAACGGCGCTGATGAGTGTCAGAGCCCCGGCGGCTACGGCCAGGATGGCGGGGATGGGTCGCATGGGGGTCCCTTCGTGGAATCCAGATGACCTCCACCATGCTAATAACTCTATGCTCTCATATGACTACCTATTGTAGTTATGGTTCTGTCCAGGTCAGGGTGCGCGTGCCAGTGTTCGACGTCAACCACCCGGCCGCGCTCGCGCAGGGGAAGGACGTCCCCATCGAGACGACCGCCACGCCGGGGGCCGCATCGCCGCGGTGAGCGCCACCTGGCTGCCTCCGGATCGAAGGGGGCGAGAATGCCGGCGAGCACCAGCATCCCGGCGGCGGTGGGCGCTGTTCCCTTGCTCGGTCACACGCACCAGTTGTTGCGTGATCCGCCGGGTTACCTGCGCCAGCAGTGCGCCACCGATCCAGTGGTTCGGGTTCGCCTGGGGAACTGGGAAAGTTACCTGCTCAACCGGGCAGAGCTGGCTTTCCGTGTCCTCACCACCCAGCAGGCCGACTTCGACAAGGGCGGGCCGTTCATGGAGGCAGCGCGAGGTCTCGACAGCGCCCCCTGTCACAGCGCCCCCCTTCACTGCGCGGTGAGGGCGGCGTCTCCCCGCCGGCCGCTCGACGCGGGGCGCCGATCGCGGTGCACCAGCAGGCGATGCACGATGAAGTACTCCGCCGCGACCGAGTTGACCAGCACGGACGCCCACGCGCTTGTGGTGTAGACGTCGTCGAAGCTCAGCGTGGGATAGGCCTGCTGCGCCAGGAGACCGATGACGAGGAAGAGGCGCAGGCTCACCGCGGCGAATGTCAGCGCGTAGTTGCGGACCATCCAGACCCGGTGCTCTCGGACGTTGCCACGGCGGATGGCACGATAGCCCTGACAGAGGCTGTACAGCCAGGCTGCGGCCAGCAGGTAGAACGCGATCTGGGCGGGCAGGCCGCTGGTGGAGACGGTGGCTGCGAACAGGGCTGCGGCGGTGGCCAGGACGATGCTGATCATGTAGACGCGCCCGGCGATGCGGTGGGCCTTGGGGTGGCGGGCGCGCAGCCGGGTGCTGAACTGGAACGGGCCGATGATCAACGCGAGGCCGCCGGGAAGCGCGTGGATCACGATCGACAGGTAGTGCAGGGCGACGTCCGTGTTGAGGGGGATCTTGCTGAGCGAGGTGTCGCCCGTCAGGTAGGGCTGGACGGCGAAGACGGCGATGCCGACAGCGAGCAGAGTTAACAGGGTCCACATGAGTGCGGGCCGGCGGCGTCGGGTGGTGGTTGTGGTCATGTCCTGCTCCTGTGTAGTGAGTGGTCACTTTCAAGCACAAAAAAGAAAACGCTCGGCCCACGGCTCCTACGCGGCCAGGCGCGGCAGGTCCATCGCCGCGGAGACCATGTAGCGCATTCCCTCGGCGACGAAGGCGTGCGCACGGTCGGCGCCGACGCCCGGCATGAGCTCGACATTCTCGAAGATGTCCTGGGTCGAGCGGGCCACCAGATCGCGAACGTCGCGATCATCGCAGGCCGCGTACCCCTGGAGCATCATGAGCATCAGCGCGCGATCCTCCATGAGCACGCCCCAGGCGTCCACCATCACCGGCACGGGGTCCGCCCCGGCGTTGCTGCCCCGCCGGACCATCTCGCGGTCGATCGTCTCGAACAGCCGAACGAGAACGGCCAGGAAGAGCTCCTTCTTGGTGGAGAAGAGCCGGAACAGGTTCGGGTGCGAGATGCCCACCTGCTGGGCGTTCGTTACCGTAAACCCGCCGTGCAGCCCTTCTGCCTGAACTCGGCCAGGGCGGCCTCGAGGATCTGCTCGCGCCGCCGCTTCGCGTCCACCCGGGGACGCCGCACGCATGGAGGGGCGCAAGATCGGTCCGGACGTCGCAAGGTCGGAGTGGAATGGCAATGCTGGTGGCGGTTTCGCGGGTTCAGGTTCCGCAAGGCAGGGTCACGTCGAGGACGGTCGGGCCGCCGGCCGGGCTGTCCAGCGTGAACGACCCGTCGTGTGCCTCGACCCGGCGGCGGATGCCGACCAGGCCGGAGCCATGCTCGTCCGCGCCGCCCCGGCCGTCGTCCGTGATCCGCAGGCACAGCCGGTCGCCGACGCGGCGCACGCTGACGACGGCACGCCCGGCCCGGCTGTGCTTGGCGATGTTGGTGAGCGCTTCGGCCGCCGCGTAGTAGGCGGTGGCCTCGACCGAGGCGGCGGCCCTGACCGGCAGATCGGCGTCGACCCGGCACGGCACCGGGCAGGCCGAGGCCAGCCCGGCGAGCGCGTCGGCGAGGTTCTTGTGGGCCAGGACGGGAGGCAGGATGGCGCGTACCACGCCGCGGAGCTCGCCGAGGGCCTGCTCGGCGGCGTCCTGGGCTCGCTCGAGCGATGCCTTGGCGGTGGCAGGGTCGCGTTCCAGCGCCCGTAAGGCCGTGCCCAGCAGCACATTCACCGCGACGAGCCGGTTTTGGGTCCCGTCGTGCAGCGAGCGTTCGATCCTGCGCAATTCGACGACGTGCGCGTCGAGCAGGGCGGCGCGGGACGCGGTGAGCTGCGCGACGCGCAGGCCCAGGTCGGCGTCGGGGGCGGGCCTCAGCAGCAGCTTCCGGCCCGGCCGCGCTTGCAGCCAGGCCGTGCACGGCGTGAGGACCAGGGTGACAATGATCTCGATCGGGGCCAGCGCGGCGACCGCGAGTGCGCTGGCAGTGTCGTTGACCTCCCACAGCCCGTACGCCGCGCTCGCGGCTTCCTCCAGCGGCAACAGCCACCACCACAGCGCGAATGTCGCGTCCTGCACGGCGTGGATCGGGAAGGTGAGCGTGACCAGGCCCAGCAGCAGTCCGATGGAGGCGTGCGCGAGTAGCCAGGCCAGCTCGCGCCGCGTGGCCGGGTCGGCGAGGGCAGCGCGCAGGCCGCCTGCCGGCGGGGACACGGCGATGACTTCCTCCTCGCCCCAGCGCGAGAGTCTGGCCCGCTCTCGGTCGGCCACCGCGCGCACCCCGCGCAGCGTGGTGGGCACCAGCGGCAGCCCCACGCCGATCAGGCATGCCAGGCCGGTGACGGCCACCGCCAGGAGCGCGACCAGCGCCAGGATCGCGGTGCCCATGCCGCCGACGACGTGTTCGAGCGCGTCGAGCGTGGCGCGGGCGTGGGCGAGCATCTCCCGGCGTCCGAAGCGGCGCCACAGGGGCTGGGCCTTCATCGGCACTCACCTCTCTCTTGTCGGTCTTCGCCGGCGGAACAGCAGATCATCCCCTCCTCACGGTTCCCCGGCGGGCCGGTAACCCAGCCGGCCGCGCGTCGCGATGAGCACCAGGACCGCCGCCGTGGTGCCCGCCAGCAGCGTGACCCGGGACGCCAGCGCCGGCGTGGCGATGGACGGGAACATGTCCGCGTAGACGATCGACATGAAGTTGTTGATGCTGACATGCAGCAGCATGACCAGCGGCAGGCTCTGCCCGGTCCGGTTGAAGACCCAGGTGACGACCACGCTGAACGCGCAGCAGAAGGCGATGAACTCGCCGACCCGCATCCAGGTGACGTCCGGCCAGCCGCCCCACTCGGTCAGGAACAGCGGCAGGTGCCAGACGCCCCACAATGGGCCGAGGAGCGCGGTGGCGCGCAGCGGGCCGAACCTGCGTTGCATGCGGGCCAGGGCGAAGTCCCGCCATCCCGGCTCCTCCGCGAGCCCGGTGGTGACCATTTGGAGCATCAGGCCGGGCACGTAGGCCACCAGCACGGCGACGGGCGGCATGGTGAGCTTCTCGCCGGCCATGGAGGCCGCGGTGACGATGATGGCGGCCGGGACGCCGAGCGCGGTCACCAGGTACCAGATCCCATTGACGCGCCATTTGGTCATCCGCCCGATCCAGCGGCGGACGCCTTCCTTTCCTTCCGTGACTCTGGTGACGATGTAGGCGGCGAAGACGGGCCCGAGATACGCGCCGGGGAGCACTCCCAGGAACTGCGTGGTGCCGAGCAATGTGGGGAAGGTGAAGTCCAGGATCCCGAGCCCGTTCGCCGACAGGACATAGGGCGTCCAGGCGGCCCAGCTCATCGCGTTGGCCAGGACGAAGAAAGCGAGTAACGGACGGCGGCGGACGAAACCCTTGGGGGGCGTGTCGCGCTCGGCGACCGATCGGCTGTTGACTGCCATTCGGTGTTCCCTTGGGAGCGTGTGATGGACGCTCATCAGCACATCAGCCGCGGGCGTTCTGATCATTCCCCCCTACGCCCCGAAGAGAGGTACAGCCAGGGGTACCACCGTCTCAGGCGCCGGGACGCCGGACACGCTCGCCATCTGGCGTTGTCAAGTGAACTGGCTGGTCAGTGAGTTGGACACCGATCAGGAACGCCAGGTGAACAGGGCCGCGCACCGCACGATGGAAGGCGCCGAATGCCGGTCACCCGGCGAGGCAGAGTGATCAGAGAGTCTGAGGACACGGCTCTGGAATGGCCCGAAGCCGGCTGATCGCGCGGGAATTCCGACCCCGATGACTCTGTGCCTCGATCAACACCTTCATGTCACATGGACGTTCCGGCCGGACCCGGGTGGGCCCGACTACTCACCCCTTCACGCCTTCGAGGTAGGTCAGCACGGCGGCCACCCGCCGGTCGGTGCCGTCGGCCGGGGCCAGGTCGAGTTTGGCGAAGATGCTGCGAATGTGCTTGTGCACTGCGCCGCCGGTGACGAACAACCGCTCGGCGATGGCCGAGTTGCCCAGCCCTTCGGCCATCAAGGCCAGCACGTCGCGCTCGCGCGGGCTGAGCCGTTCGAGCCGGTTGCCAGGGCGGCTGCGGGTGAGGAACTGCGCGACCACCTCGGGGTCGATGGCGGTGCCGCCATCGGCTACCCGGTGCAGCGCCATCAGGAATTCCTGGACGCGCCCGACCCGCTCCTTGAGCAGGTAACCCAGGCGCGCGCCGCCATGCGCGAGCAGATCGGTGGCGAACGCCTGCTCCACGTACGCCGACAGCACCAGCACGGCCAGTCCCGGCAGCCGCCGCCTGGCCTCGACGGCCGCCACAATGCCCTCGTCGGTGTGGGTGGGCGGCATGCGCACGTCCACGATGGCCACATCCGGCCGATGGGCGTCCACGGCGTCCAGGAACCCGGCGGCATCTGAGGCGGTGGCCACCACTTCCAGCGACTCGGCACGCAGCAGCAACGCCATGCCTTCGCGCAGCAAGGGGTCGTCCTCGGCGATCACAATGCGCATGGAAGGCTCGCCTTCATGGTGGTCGGCCCGCCGGGCGGGCTGGGCGATCCGCGGGCGCCGCCGACCGCCGGCCGGGGAACCAAGTAGATCCTAAGGCTCCGCCCTCGGGGCGACTCCCACGGCCCGTCCATGACATCGATGGGGCCGGCATCGTCGACATCGCGGCTGTGCGCCTGCCGATAACTACATCCGGCCTGGTCATCGCCGTGCAAGGGCTTCGCGTGGCGGCGCGAGCTCCGGCCACCCAGGAGAGGGAACCAAGTGCGGCAGGATGATCGGCCATGCTCCTTCGCCTGGCCTACCTCACCGTCACGAACACGTTCGCCGCGCTGCGGTTGCCGCCCACGGGCGATCGGGACAAGGACGTGGAGATTCTTGCCCTGCGCCACCGGATCATCGTTCTTGAACGCCGGCTCGGCGCTGACACCAGAGTGAAGTTCGCACCCGAGGACCGAGCCCTTCTCGCCGCGCTTCTGAGTCGCCGCCCCGCGAGGTCCTGCGCCGACTGAGGCTCCTCGTCCGGCCGGACACCGTCCCGCGATGGCACCGCGATCTGATGAAGCGCCGTCATGCCGGTATCTGCCGGCCGAAGCGGCCTGGGCGCCCGCTCACGGTCCGCTCCATTCGCGCTCTCGTCCTGCGCCTGATTCGGGAGAACCCCGGTCGGGGGATACCGGCGGGTGCATGGTGAGCTCGCCACGCTCGCGTCCAGCACGCCACCCGGCGCGTCCGCGTGCTGGACACCACCGCTCACCCGAGTGCGAACTGGGTGATCCAGGCGTTCAAGAATCTTGTGATGGATCTGGACGATGCGGGCCGTCGGGCGCGCTTTCTGATCCGGGACAGGGATGGGAAGCCGGCCTGTCGTCGTCGACGAGAAGGACCGCGAGCCGTCGCTGATGCCAGAAAGACACGGCATGGAGTGCCGCTTCTCGGCACGCGCCGTACCAACAGGTCGGGGTGTAGAGGTTGATGTCGTCAGGGTGGAGGCCGCGCTGACCTCGCTGCTTGGCCTCGCGTCGAGCGGTCGCGTAGGCCAGCTTCTCCTCCTGCCAGGCCGAGCGGCCGGCTTCCAGCTCGGACGGTAGAGCTGCACGCAGGCGCGAAACGCGGATAACCGTCGTTGGTGAGGCAAGGTTGTATCGCGCGCCTTGCGGGCGAAAACGCCGGAAGGGGTCGAAGGCGTGCAGCGAGCCGACCTCCTGCCGCGTCACGCCGGCCAGCGTCACCGGCGCGAGCGCCTTCGGCGTGTCCGCCACTGCAGCCAGCGCTGTCAGGGCCGAACGCGAATGTGGTGCCGTACCGGAACAGGTGTGCCCCCAGCAGCTGGTACTGGAAGACCTTGAGCGCCCTCGCCCACTGCGGCGGATCGGCCCACATACCGACCATGGCCATCGCGGCGCCGGCCAGCGTGGCCGACTGGCCGACGAGCAGGTGTATGGGGGCGTCGGCTGTCCCCTGGACGACGGGGAGCGGCAGAGCGGGCATCGCTTCGAAGGGAGTGGCGTTACCTTCGGCCACCGCGATGGGCGCGGGGAAGAGTGCCGCGGCGAGTTTCGAGATCGCCATCGTGACTCCCGGGGTCAGAAGATGGGTAGTACGGCCAGGTTGTTGCCCGTCGTCTGGTCGGCGTCGGTGCGCAGGTACCGGCGGCCTCGCGCGGTGGTGTCGACGATCACGCCGGCCTCGGGGAATCCGGGGACTCTGGTGAAGAACGTGAACCGTCCCGACTCGGTCATCTGGATGGCCTCGTCGATGCTCAGCTCCGAGTCCTTTCCCGAGGGGGACACGACTTTGATCCGCTGGATCGTGCGGGCGGGGCCGATCCGCCTGATCGCGCTGATCTGCCCGGCGGCGACCGGCTGGACGATCTCGGCTCGCCAGGTCGTCGCGGAGGGTCGGTGATGCCACTCCCAGCGGCCGTGGATGTCGGTGGTGGTGGGGATGCGCACCGTCGCGGGGTCCCGTAGCACCGCGTCGAACCCCGGCGGCTACACAAGAAGGGCTCGCTCCCGATCAGGCACGCGCTCTTCTCGGGCCTACTCGCGGATGATGCTTTCTCCTTCATGGGTTCCCCTGGAGCAGATCAGGCCGTATATGGGGTCGAACGTGACGTACCCCCCCCACCGGCGATGCAGTCGGCTCGGGTAACCGCCGGGGCGGCACTGGCGACTACGGCCGTCCCGAACAGTAGTGCGGCGGCGAACTTGAGAATCGGATGCATGGTGCTCCCATCGCTGGGGGAACAGCTGTCTCGCCGGTTCACCTCCCTCCGTACGACTACCGGCCGTTGCCTATAACTACACTCTGCTATCGCTTTAACTTCGGGATGTTGTTCCGCAGTGATTCCTGGTCGCCGCAACTTGCCGTGGAGGCTGGGCTCACGTGCCTTACGTGCCTGACAAGATCACATCTCTATGACCTGCGGAAAGATCTGCGAACCCAAGATTGCGATGGGCGCGGGGGCGTACGGCCCTGCGCGTGGTGACGGCCTCGAACTCGCAGCTCTGGCGGACCGCCACAGCTCACGCCCGACGAGGGGGCCGGGATCACGTCAACCCACTTATTTTCTTGACTCAAGAAAATATGTCCGCCAGACTCTAGGCGACGCAGTGCGTGCAGTCATGAGATGGGGTACGACGTGAACGCGTTGACGACTCTGGTCCCGGACCAGACGGGAGCCGAGATCTTCGCGCAGGTGCTCACCGCCGGGCCGATCTCCCGGACGGTGATCGCACAGCGGCTCGGGTTGTCGCCCTCCACGGTGACCCGGCTGCTGTCGCCGCTGATCGAGGGCGGCTACCTGAGCGAGACCGGACAGCAGAGCGCGGCGGGGCTGGGGCGGCCCCAGCGCCTGCTGCGGGTCAACACCGAGCAGCACCTGGTTGTCGGGATCCAGATCGCGCGCACCCATGTCGCGGCTGTGCTCACCGACCTCGGAGCCCGTCCGCTGCTGCGTCTGGAGCAGGCGCTCGACTCCGTGGAACCGGCTCATGTCCTCTCGGTGGCGGCGGAGTTGACGGGCCGCCTGATCGCCGGGGCGCCGTCCGCCAAGGCGAAGGTGCTGGGCATCGGGGTCGGCGTCGGCGGTCACGTCTACGCGGAGGGCGGGGTGTGCCGCTCGGCGGTGCGGCTCGGCTGGACGGATGTCCCGATCGCCGCTCCGCTCAGCGCGGCCACCGGGCTTCCGGTGGTGGTGAACAACGACGTCAACGCCCTGGTCATCGCCGAGCGCTGGTTCGGTGAGGGCCGGGACGTCGACTCGTTCGCGGTGATCTCGGTCGGGCGAGGTGTCGGCGGTGCGCTCATGCTGCACGGGGTCCTCCACTCCGGTGCCGGCGGACTGGCCGTCGAGTTCGGGCATCTGCCCATCGAGCCCAACGGGCCGGAGTGCGCCTGCGGCAACCGCGGCTGCGTGGAGGCGCTTGCCTCCTCCGATGCGGTGCTGCGGACGTTCCGGGAGCTCGGCGGCCGTCCCGAGGCGGATTATGATGCCGTCGCCGAGCTCGCGCGCTCGGGGACGGAACCCGAGCGGCAGGCCGCGCTCGACGCGTTCGCCGTGGCCGGGGACGCGTTGGGGCGCGGACTGGCCTGCCTGTGCAACCTGCTCAACCCGGGACTGATCGTGATCGCGGGCGAGGGCGTGGTGGCCTACGACCACTTCGGCCCGGCAATGACGAGAGCCCTGGAGCGCCACGCCGTCTCCTCTGCCGCCCGCGACTGTGTGATCAAGGTAGATCAGGCCAGCGAGACATTGTGGGCGCGGGGCGCCGCCTGTCTGGTCATCAGGGAGAGCGTCCGTGCCCGGCTGTCCTGAGTCCCCAACCGGTTCCGCCTTCGCCAGGCAAAATCCCGGAGCAGCCATGCGCGGTCGATAAAGCTTGGGTATGCGGTGGCGGCCGGGGCTGCCGCAACCATGAATTCCCCTGCCGGATAAACCGCCTGAACCTTCATGTCATCCGCTCGAGTATCGGACGGGTGGTTCTCCGCTGTCTCCCCTGAACCAGCAGGTCGGGACCCGTGCCCGAAATCAAGGCTGCTGAGTCGAGCCGGAAACCGCGTGCACGAGGTGTTGACCGCCTCTCCCGCGACATGCCGAACAACCCTCGACATTCCCGAATGCGACTGTTTGCCGCGTCCTCCGGCCGGCTTCCCGATCGCGTTCCAATTCACTCTCTGCAAAGGAAGTCCCCCCATGCGCACCTCCGCGTCCAGAGCCGCCGGCGCGGCGTTCCTCTCCCTGGCCCTGCTGGTGGCCGGCTGTTCCAGCTCCGGCTCGGCCGACGATGCGGCAGCTCCGAGCGGGCCGGTGTCGATGGAGTTCTGGGGCTGGGCCCCGGGCTACGACAAGATCACCGCTCAGTGGAACGCCGCCCACCCGGACATCAAGGTGACGTTCAAGCAGATCCCGTCCGGCGCCAAGGGCGGTTACGACCAGATGACCAACGCGATCACCGCGGGCAAGGCGCCGTGCCTGGCTCAGGTCACCTACAACGACATCCCGTCGATGCTGGTCAAGAACGCGCTGATGGACATCACCCCGTACGCGTCCGGCGACACCGGCAAGTACCTGGACTGGACCGTCGCGGCGTCGTCGGCCGACGGCAAGGTGTACGGCCTCCCGGTCGACATCGGGCCGATGGCCCTGTACTACCGCACCGACCTGTTCCGCAAGTTCGGCATCGCGAAGCCCCCCGCGACCTGGGACGAGTACGCCGCGGACGCCGCCAAGGTGCACGCGGCCGACCCCGCCGTCGCCTTCGGCACCGCGCCCCAGGACGCCTACGACATGGCCGCGCTGACCTGGCAGACCGGCAAGTCCTGGTTCGGCACGCAGGGCGGCGCCTGGCAGGTCTCCATCGACAATCCCGGCACCCAGCAGGTCGCCACGTACTGGCAGGGCCTGAAGGACAAGAAGCTGGTGATGAACAACGGCAACGCCTGGGACCCGAACTTCGACAAGGCGTCCGAGGCGGGCCAGGTCATGACCTTCGTGAACGCCTCCTGGGCGGCCGCGGGGATCAAGGGTGACCTCAAGGATCTCGCCGGCAAGTGGGCCGTGGCCCCGCTGCCGACCTGGACCGCCGGCGATCACACCAGCGCGAACTCCGGCGGCTCCGCCACCTCCGTGCTGACCGGCTGCAAGACCCCGAAGGAGGCCGAGCAGTTCGCCGCCTTCCTGTCCAGCGACCCGGAAGCGGTGAGCACCGGCATCACGGTCGGCGGCCTGTACCCGGCATCCAAGACCGGTCTGGAGAACCCCCTGCTGTCGCAGGGCGACCCGTACTTCGGCGGCCAGAAGATCTACGACGTCTTCAAGGAATCCGCGGCGAACATCCCCGCCACCTGGGTCGTCGGGCCGACCTTCGGCCAGGTCGAGGCGGATTACTCGGACGCCATCGGCAAGGGCGGCTACGCGCAGGCGACGACCACGGTACAGCAGAAGACGATCGACAAGATCAAGAGTCTCGGGCTCTCCGTGTCCGGCAGCTGATGCCCGACGCGACACCACGTCGTCCGAGGGTTCCGCAGTGCCGCTTGAGGGGGCGGCACCGCGGAACCGCCCCCTCCGTACCGCAACCGCGCGAGGAAGACCATGAGCACCCAGACAGCAACACCGCCTGCACCGGCGCCGGCGTCCACGCCCGTGACAGCCGGCCGCAGCCGCCGGAGCGCACGCTACGCCGCCGGATTCCTGGCCCCGTTCGGCATCCTGTTCACCGCGATGATGCTCGCGCCGATCGGTTACGCGATCTACCAGAGCTTTTTCCAGGTCCGCCGTCAGGGCCTGTTCGGCGGCGGACAGACCACGCACTTCGCCGGGTTCGGAAACTTCTCTCGCGCTCTCCAGGACGGCGACTTCATGGCCTCGCTGGGCCGGGTGGCGCTGCTGGGCGTCGTCCAGGTGCCGGTGATGCTCGGGCTGGCCCTCGGCCTCGCGCTGCTGCTGGACTCTCGCTCGGCCCGGCTCCGGAAGATGTTCCGGCTGACCTTCTTCCTGCCCTATGCGCTGCCCGGGGCGATCGCCGTGGTGATGTGGTCGTTCCTGCTGGTGAAGAACCTCTCGCCGTTCACCGGGCCGCTGGCGGCGATCGGTATCCACGCCGACTTCCTGTCGGCCGACTGGATCCCGGTGTCGATCGGCAACATGATCACCTGGGGCTGGACCGGCTACAACATGCTGATCATCTACTCGGCGCTGCAGGCCGTGCCCGGCGAGGTGCTCGAAGCCGCGACCCTCGACAACTGCACAGGCTGGCGGCTGGCCTGGTACGTCAAGATCCCGATGGTGTGGCCCGCCCTCGTACTGACGACGGTCTTCTCCGTCATCGGCACCGCCCAGCTCTACACCGAGCCGGCCGTGCTCGCCGCCGCACGGATCCCGGGCGCCTCCACCAAGTTCAGCCCGATCATGAACACCACGCTCACCGCCTCCCAGGCGGACCCGAACCTGGCCGCTGCTGAATCCGTTCTGCTGGCCCTCGTCACGCTGGTTCTCTCCTTCGGGTTCCTGAAGTTCACGCAGCGAAGGATGGCCGACGCATGACCAGCACCCGCAGCCCGCTCGCCGGCCGCCTGGCCGTCAACGCACTGCTCGGCCTGATGGCCCTCTACACCCTCATCCCCTTGTGGTGGCTGTTCGTCTCGGCGACCAAGGGCGAGGGCTATCTTCACCGTGGGAACCCACTCTGGTTCTCCCACTTCGGCCTCGGTGACAATCTCGGCCGCGTCTTCTCCTTCCAGGACGGGATCTTCTCCTCCTGGCTCGCCAACAGCGCGCTCTACAGCCTGGTCGGCGCAGGGGTCAGCACACTGTTGTCGGTCATGGCGGGCTTCGCCCTGGCCAAGTACCGGTTCCGAGGCCGGGAGACGGTCTTCAACACGATCCTGGCCTCGGTGCTGATCCCGGCGCCGATGCTCGCCCTGCCGCTGTTCCTGATGCTGGCTCAACTCCGGCTCACCGACAGCTACTGGGCCGTCCTGCTCCCCAGCTTCGTCAGCCCGTTCGGCGTCTACCTTTCGCGCGTCTACGCCTCGGCCTCCGTCCCTGACGAGCTGCTGGAGGCCGCGCGCATCGACGGCGCCAGCGAAAAGCGGACCTTCTTCCGCATCGCGATGCCCGTGATGGCGCCCGCGCTGGTGACGATCTTCCTGTTCCAGTTCGTCAGCGTCTGGAACAACTATCTGCTTCCCTCGCTCATGCTCAACGACGCGTCCAAACTGCCGGTCACCGTCGGCCTGGTCCAGTGGCGCTCAGAGTTCGCCAACGGCGTCTCTCCGATGCTCCCGATCACCGGAGCGTTCGTTTCGCTGCTCCCCCTGCTCGTTGCCTTCGTCGCGCTGCAGCGCTTCTGGCGCAGCGGTCTGACTGCAGGCGCCGTCAAGTAACCGCACTCCAGGCATCTTCCGCACACCTCAGAACGGACAAGGCATGCACAGACCACGCGCGCATACCGGCTGCGCCGCGCGGCTCGGTACCGCGCTCCTGGTTCTCGACGGCACCGCCATGGAGCTGTGGAGCTGCACCGGCGGCGCAACCGGACCATGCCGCGCACCAGTCCTCGCCCACCGAACCACCACGACCCGAGAGCAATGAACATATGAGCGCGCGACCCGCCTTGACCGTTGACGGCCACCGCTTCCTGCGCGGTGGCCGCGAGCACCGCGTGGTCTCCGCCGCCGTGCACTACTTCCGCATCCACCCCGGACTGTGGCGCGACCGGCTGCAGCGACTGCGCGCCATGGGCTGCAACACGGTCGAGCTCTACATCGCCTGGAACTTCCACCAGCCGGTCCCCGGCCCGCCCCGCTTCGACGGCTGGCACGACGTCGCCGCCTTCATCCGCGAGGCCGACGCCCTCGGCCTCGACGTCATCGCCCGCCCCGGCCCCTACATCTGCGCCGAGTGGGACATGGGCGGGCTGCCGGCGTGGCTGCTCGCCGACGAGTCCCTGCGGCTGCGCACCAGCGACCCGACCTATCTCGCGGCCGTCGACGAGTGGTTCGACCAGCTGATCCCCATGCTCGCCGACCTGCAGGCCTCGCGTGGCGGACCGATCGTCGCGGTCCAGGTCGAGAACGAGTACGGCAGCTACGGCAACGACCACGCCTACTTGCAACACCTCAAGGAGGGTCTGGTCACCCGGGGCATCGACTGCCTGCTCTTCACCTCCGACGGCCCCGAACCGCGCATGCTGGCGGGCGGCACCCTGTCCGGCGTGCTGGCCACCGCCAACTTCGGCTCGCGCCCTGACGAGGCTTTCGCCGCCCTCGCCAAGTTCCGGCCCGAAGCGCCGCTGGTCTGCATGGAGTTCTGGAACGGCTGGTTCGACCACTTCGGGGACCCCCACCACGTCCGCGACGCCTCCGACGCCGCGGACGTGCTCGACGGCATTCTCGCCGCCGGGGGATCGGTCAACATCTACATGGGCCATGGCGGAACCAACTTCGGCTGGTGGGCCGGCGCCAACCACATCGGCAAGACCCTCACCGACCCTGGCTACGTGCCCACCGTCACCAGCTACGACTACGATGCCCCCATCGGCGAAGCCGGCGAACTGACCGAGAAGTTCCACGCCTTCCGCGAGGTCATCGGCCGCTACGCGCCGCTGCCCGCCGCCGAACTCCCCGCTCCACAGCGGCGGGTGGCGCCGCAGACCGTCGCCGCCACCCGCGTCGGGGCCCTGCGCGACCACGTGGGCCTGCTTTCGGTCGCGACGCACCGCCCGGCGCCGGAGCCGATGGAAAGGCTCGGTCATCACTGCGGGCTCGTTCACTACCGGCACCGGATCATCGGCCCCGCGGGCCCCGCCACGCTGACCGTGGACGGCATCCGGGACCTGGCGCAGGTCTTCCTTGACGGTCACCTGGTCGGCGTACTGGAGCGGGATGCCCCGGCCCCGACCGTGGAACTGACCGTCCCCGAGGGCGGCGCGGAGTTGGAGATCCTCGTCGAGCCGTACGGGCGGGTCAACTACGGCCCCCACCTTGCCGACCGCAAGGGCCTGATCGGCGGTGTGCGCCTGGACCACCAGCACCTGTTCGGGTGGACCATCCGGGTGCTGCCGCTCGACGACCTGGCCGCCCTGCCCACCGCCTCGGCCGCTGACACCACCGCGGGTCCGGCCTTCCACCGCGCTGTCGTGGGGATGCCCGAAGCGGGCGACGCGTTCGTCGCCGTCCCGGGCAGCGACCGCACTCTGGTCTGGGTCAACGGCTTCCTTCTCGGCCGCCTGCGGACCGAGAAGGGGCCCCAGGTCACTCTCTACGCCCCGGCGCCACTGTGGCGTGCGGGGACCAATGAGGTTCTGGTGCTCGACCTCGCCGGAACCGACAAGCCGCTCACCGTCGAGCTGCGGGCCGCGCCCGATCTCGGGCCGACCGCGGCAGCGCCTCGGTACTGACCGAAGGTGAGCGACAATCGCAGGTGGCCTGCACCGCTTCAGCGGAAGTTGGGAGGCCAAGAACGCCGCGCTCAAGGTACTTCGGCACAAGGTGGTAGTGCTGCGGGTGACCTTGCTGTCGCCCGGGCGTCTGGGACGGGCTCTCGTACTCACATCGCCTACGGCTGGCCCCAGGCGCCACGGCCATCGGGGGCGATCTGGGGGGACCCATCGGGGTCGAACTCCGTGCCGTGATCGGCGGTGTCCGTCGTGCCCGGTTGTGATCTACGTTGTAAAGGCGCCGGCTAGATGTTCACAACCCGTATACCACTTACAACCGATACGGCACGGGCTTCGCCCGTACTCTCCCACCAAAACCAAAGGGTGCCAGCTTCGCACGAAGGCCGCAGCAAGCCTCGTGCAGTGGATCAAAGCAAATCCGGTGCGCCCGAGCGGACGGCGCCTCCAGCGGGACCTCGAGAGTCGTAGGCAAGTGTCCGGCGTGTGCGGTGAGCCCTTCCTGTTCCTGCAGTTGGCGGCGGTGGGGTGGTGAGCTCGTGCTTCTGGTCGCCGGCCTGCTGTTTCAGCTCGTGATGCGGGCGGTCGCGGCGGTGCGTGCATCCTCGCCGCTCTCACCTTCACCACACCAGAGCTGAGCAGATGCCTGGGGCTGGCAGTCTGGTGCTGACTGAGCTGCCACGGGATCGCTCAGGATGGGATCATGAGCCCTTCGGCCTCGCCAACGCCACCGCCGGTGACGGTCCTGCTGGATCCGGCCGATGACGTCCGTATCGCCCGGGCCGTGCTGGGTTCCCACGATCGGGCCGGTGGCGTGCTTGTCGTGGACCCCACGGTAGGCACCACTGCGAGAACAGCGCTGGCTCAGGACGTATTGGTCGCTCTCGGCAACAGCCCGCCGCCGTGGTCGAGTGAGGTTCCCCCGGTAGCTCAATCCGCGTAACTTCGAAGAGCCCCTATGCCCCGATCAGGAAGGCGATGACCTCAAGAGTGATACCGAGGTGGCGGCCTGTCATGCCCTTCGCCTTTGTCAGGCCGAAGGCGTACCTGTCGATGCTGGTCGCGGCCTGAGCCCTCAAGCACTGATCATCGGTGATGACAGGGCCGAGTGTCAGGACCGTCGGCCGAGTCACGCCCCGTACGGTCAGCGATCCCTGCACACTGGCGCCTTCAGCGGATCGTTTGACATCCCGGCTGCGGAAGACGATCTCGGGGTGCACAGCGGCGTCGAGGTAGTCCATGGACCGGACATGCTCATCGCGCTGCGGGTTGCCGCTTTCGAAGCTGGCCGCCCGGATCACTACATCCACGGCGGAGTCGCCGATGTCCTCGGTGATCAAGATCCGACCGTTATCAACTGTGAAGGATCCTTGCACGGGCAGCAGGCCGAACACCGCGCGTGTCGTGAATCGGACCGTCGTCGCACTCGGATCTATGCGGTAGACGCCCGGCGATGCCCCGCGCCGGTGCATGCCGTCTGAGTCCTCCGTCATGCCAATTGCTTCCTTTTGTCGATGGCGGACGGCATGGTGTCCACCGTCACATGGTCTGAGGAGCACCTGCGAAACGCTTGCAGCCTCTCCGAAGACAACGTTAGGAAATCTGACGCACTGCCGGAATCCAGCTACGCGCACACCTCAGGTGCAGTTAGGTACACCTCTGGTGTCCCGAGCCAGCCGGGGGTCGCGTCCTCGGAGCGGTGTAAAGACTCGACTGGGCTTGATCCGGTTTGACGGACATCCGAGATCAGGGGCTTGTCCCCGGAAGGATGTCCATGATGGAGAGTATGGGGAAGAAGAAGCCGCGTCCTCGCTGCTCGTTCACGCGGGAGTTCAAGGCCGAGATCGTCGAGCTGTGCCAGCGGGGTGACCGCTTGGTCGGTCAGGTGGCCAAGGACTTCGATCTGACCGAGACCGCGGTGCGCCAGTGGATCCGCCAGGCCGAGGTCGACGCCGGGCAGCGGGACGGGCTGACCAGCAGCGAACGTCAGGAACTGGAGGCGTTGCGGCGGGAGAACTGGCGGCTGCGCGAGGACGTCGACGTCCTCAAGCGGGCGACAGCTTTCTTCGCCGAGGAGACCCGGTGAGCGTGCACCCGTTTATCGAGGCGGAAGAGCAGGGCGGCCACAGCGTCAAACGGGTGTGTGAGCTGCTGGGAGTCTCCCGTGTCGCCTTCTATTCCTGCCGCAGTGGCGTGCCCGGGCCTCGCGCGATGCGCGATGGGGAGCTGGCCGAGCGCATCGCCGAGGTGCACGCGCGCTCGCGAGGCAGCTACGGCGCGCCGAGGGTGCATGCGCAGTTGCAGCGGGACGGGCAGCGGTGTGGCCGGTGGCGGGTGGCCCGGCTGATGCGCGCGCTCGGCCTGACCGGGCGGCATCGGCGCCGCCGTCGGCAGACCACCATCCCCGACCCGAACGTCGAGGCCCGGCCGGACCTGATCGGCCGTGACTTCACGCCCGATGCCGCCGTCGATACCTGCTGGTGCGGCGACATCACCTACATCCCCACCGAGGAGGGCTGGCTGTATCTGGCCACCGTCATCGGCATCGCCTCCCGCCGGGTGGTCGGCTGGGCGACGGCCGATCACTTGCGTACCGACCTGGTCGCCGACGCCCTGCGCCAGGTATGGGCACGCCGCCGCCCCACCGGGCCGGTGATCTTTCATTCGGACCGCGGCTGTCGGTACACCAGCGCCGCTTACGCCGCACTGGCTGAACGGCTCGGGGTGCGGTTGTCGGTCGGACGCACCGGCCAGTGCTGGGACAACGCGCTGGCCGAGTCGTTCTTCGCCACGCTCAAGGGCGAACTCCTCGACACCCAGCCCTGGCCCACCCGCGCCGCCGCTCGCAGCGCGATCTTCGAGTTCATCGAGGGCTGGTGCAACCTGCACCGCTTGCACAGCAGCCTGGGCTACCGTAGCCCCGCCGACTTCGAGGCCACCGCGGCCTGAACACCACAACGATGGTGTCCGTCGAAGCGGAACAAGCTCAGACATGGCTGTTACGGCCAGTGTTCGCCGTTGCGATGGACGGGTGGTCGAGGACCTCCCGTGGAGCACTGTGTCGGCCGATCTTCTAGGTGCGGCTGCACCCTGGCGGACCTTTCGCTGACACAAGGACCAGCAGCACTATTCCGGTACATACTGGTCGGCGACGACTCATGGTCATGTGATCTATGAGTCTCGTCTCGAGCTTGCACGGCTGCTGTTCGCTGATTTCGGTCCTGCGGTGCACGGCATGTCGCTCAGCCGTTCCTGCTGAAGGCGTTGGTGGAGGGTAAGCCTCGTAAGCATATTCCGGACTACTTCCTGACTACCGAGCATGGCCCGGTGGTGGTGGACGTCAAGCCGGGCCGACGGCTGTCGCAGCCGGTGGTGGCCTTCGCGTTCGCGTGCGTCGACGTGATCCCACCCACCCCCGGAGGGTGGGTGGCTGAGGGTGCACGTGCGGCGACAGAACGCATATGTCGAGGCTGACCTAGGCATTTGCGGGGATCGGGCGGCTCTGTGGTGCTCGCTGATCCAGTCCCGCGCCGGAGGCGGGGCACGATGGCGGATGCCGAGGCGAGGGGGCGGGATGGGATGATGAGCCCGATATGACCGCCTCCTTGCCGTTCCGTCTCGCCCGTGCCGCGGTGTTCGCCGTGGTCTGCGTGGCGCTGAGCGTGCTGGCGCACCTCTTCGGCGGGGGATCGGTCACGGGGCCGGTGACAGTCTGTGGGCTGCTGCTGGCGTTCGGAGGCGGAGTCGCCGCCTCGGCGCGTGAGCGTACGCCGTTGGTGATCTTGCTTTTGCTGGCAGGCATGCAGGTGGTACTGCATGTGCTGTTCTCTCTCAGCCATACTGCGCATGCGTACACGGCGCTCCTCCATGACCATTCGGGGCTGGTGCCCGGCGCCGGCATGCTCGTCACGCACGCCGGCGCGACCATGATGGTCGCCCTGTGGCTGGCCCGTGGCGAGGCCGTTCTGTGGGGACTGCTGCATCGGCTGGCCGCGCGGCTGTGCCGGGTCCTTCTGGTGCTCTTCCCGCAGCCGGTGGAAGGGCCGGTCGCCCTGGCGGCGCCCGGGCCGGGCCGACTGCGCTCGGCGGCACCAGCACACGCCGCACCCACGCGCGGTCCACCGTTCACGCAGGTGATCGCTTTCTCCAGCTGACCCTCATGGTGAGGCTGGAGTACGTCGTCATGCCCGGCTCCGGCCGGGTCCGCGTGGCCGCCGACGTCGCGGCCGCGTCAAGCGCCCCTGCCTGATCCGCCTTCGGCGCGGTGGGAAACGCCACCGCGCGCCGAGGCCTGCCTGGAAAGGCCCCACCATGCACTCTCTCCGTTCTCGTTCTCCGCTTCTTCCCGCCGCGGCGCTGGCCGCAGCGGTGCTCGTGTCCGGCTGCGGCGGCCAGAGCACGACCTCACCGACCACGTCGGCGTCACCGGCGGCCGCCGTGTCCACCACCGTGTCCACCGCCGCCCCTTCGCCCGCTCTGACCATCACCGACCCCTGGATCAAGACCGGAGGGAAGGGCATGACCGCCGCCTTCGGCACGCTGGTCAACAACACCGACGCGGAGCTGACGGTCGTCTCCGGCGCCTCGCCGCTGTCCCCGATGGTCGAGCTGCACGAGGTGGTGGACTCCGGGGGCAAGATGGTGATGCGCCCCAAGAAGGGCGGGTTCGTGGTGCCTGCCCGCGGTTCCCATCAGCTGGCGCCCGGCGGCGATCACATCATGCTGATGGGCGTCACCGGAAAGGTGGAGCCAGGAGCCGAGGTGCCCTTCACGCTGACTCTCGCCGACGGTTCCACCGTCGAGTTCACCGCGATCGGCAAGGACTTCGCCGGCGGCAAGGAGAACTACCAGCCCGGCGAGGGCAAGCACTGATGGACGCGTACACCGGCGGCAGGTCACGCCTGACCCGGCGGGGCCTGCTGGCCTCGACCGCGGTCGCCGCGGCCGGCGCGCTCGCGACACAGGCCGCTTCAACGGGCTCGGCCGCGGCTCAGGCCGCCCCGCCGGGCTCTGCGGTGGAGCCCTTCCACGGCCCGCACCAGGCCGGGATCGCCACCGTCCCACAGGCTCATGCCGTCTTCGTCGGCCTGGACCTGCGCGACGGCGTCGACCGTGAGGCGGTGGCCCGGATGATGCGGCTGCTGACCGATGATGCCCGCCGCCTGAGCGCGGGCGCTCCCGCCCTGGCCGACACCGAACCGGAGCTGGCGGTGCTGCCCGCCCGGTTGACCGTCACCTTCGGGTTCGGGCCCGGTCTGTTCGACACGGTGGGCCTGGCGGATTCGCGCCCGTCCTCGCTGAAGGCGCTGCCCGGCTTCTCCATCGACAAGCTGCAGCCCCGCTGGAGCGGCGGCGACGTGCTGGTGCAGATCTGCGCCGAGGACCCGCTGACCGTGGCGCACGCCCTCCGCATGATCATCAAGGACGCCCGCGCCTTCACCCGCGTCCGATGGGTTCAGCGCGGATTCCGGCGGGCCGCCGGGGTGCAGGCGTCCGGGCTGACCCAGCACAACGTCATGGGCCAGCTCGACGGGACCGCCAACCCCGCGCCCGGCACCCCTGTCTTCGATCGGGTGGTGTGGGCCGGCGCGGACGCGCCCGCCTGGCTGCAGGGCGGCACCACGCTGGTGCTGCGGCGGATCCGGGCCGAACTGGAGACCTGGGACGCCGCCGACCGGGTCGCCAAGGAGTTCACGATCGGACGCCGGCTGGACACCGGCGCCCCGCTGACCGGAACCGCCGAGCACGACCCGCCCGACTTCGCCAAGCTCACGCCCGTGGGGTTCCCGGTCATCTCCGAGTACGCCCACATCAGGCGGGCCCACAGCGCCGACCCGGCCAAGGGGATCTTCCGTCGCCCCTACAACTACGACGAAGGGCTCACCGCGGCTGGGCACTCCGACAGCGGCCTGCTCTTCGCCTCCTACCAGGCCGATGTCGGCGCTCAGTTCCTGCCCATGCAGCGTCGGCTGGCCGAGGCCGACCTGCTCAACGAGTGGACCACACCGATCGGATCGGCCGTGTTCGCCATCCCGCCGGGCTGCCGGCCAGGCGGCTGGATCGGGCAGGGTCTGCTGGCATGACTCCGTCCCTCGCGTCGTGATCTACGTCTTTCGTCAGGTCGCGACGCGAGGGGCCCGACTGGCGCGTCCGGCGCGGCTCTTCGGCCCGTCGTCCCTCGCCTGGGTTCGAGCCTGTGCTTCGATGTTGCTTTGTCAGTACATCGAAGGAGAGGTCACCGATGCCAGCCCTTGACGACCCGGCCGCCACGTTCAGGGAGTTGGGGCATGACGAGCATCCGAACGAAAAGTCCCGTTGGCGGGTGGCCCCAGCCAACTATTTGATCTTCCGCTCGTCCTGCTTGCCTGGCCTGCCCTACCTTCGGCGTCTATGCCGGTTGAGTTCTTGAGTGATGGTGAGGCGGCTGCGTACGGCCGCTTCTCGGGCGCTGATCGTCGAACGGCGTGGGACGCACGCCCGCCTCGGTTTCGCCCTCCAGCTGACGACAGCCCGCTACGTCGGGCGCTTTCTGACCGACCCGCTGGACGTGCCCGACGAGGTGCCTGTGTACCTCGGCGAGCAACTCGGTGTCGAGGATGTCTCGCAGATCAGCCAGTACACCGAGCGGCGCAGCACGCCGTTCGAGCACCAGGAGGCGATCCGCAAGGCGTACGCGCTGAAGGCGTTCTCCCAGGCGGAGGCGGATTTCATCGTGTGGGCGAGCGCGCGGGCGTGGAACCCCGGCGACGGCAAGAAGACGATCTTCTATGACGGGGTGACGTGGCTGCGCACCAACAAGGTGCTGCTCCCGGGTGTGACCACGCCGGCCCGGCTGCTGCGGCAACATCATCCGCACTGACGAGCACGCCGCCCAACTCCGCGAACGCGCCGAGTTCCTCGACAGGCGTGCTGCCTTCGCCGCCCGACCGATCGGCGATCGGCGATCGGCTCCGCGCCAACGCCGTCCGCCTCCGCAACCTGGCCGACACGCACGACCGCACCCGCACCACTCTCAAGGACTCCGCATGAGCTCGACCCCAGACGAACGCGAACGCATCCGCGCCGGCATCCACCGTCTCCTCACCGCCCAGGCCCGAACACTCCAACGGCGCCCTGACCATCGTCGCGCTTGCCCAGGAAGCGCAGGTCCAACGCAACGCCCTCACACAACGCCACACCGACCTGAAGAACGAGTTCTACGAACAGGTCAAAGCACGTGGCGCGACCCCGGACGTCGAGGTCCGGCTCCGCACCGAGATCGCCAAGCTGAAGAAGACCATCGCGAACAAGAACGAGAAGCTCGCCCAACTCGAAGCAGACGTCCCGATACTGGTACGGGCCGTTCACGTCCTCACCCTGGAGAACCAGGAACTACGCGAACAGCTCGCCCAGCAACCCACCAGCGTCGCCGCCTTCCGGACCCGCCCTGCCCAGGACGACCGATGACCGTCGTGACCGCGCGACACGTTCACTTGACAGGGAACAGGTGCGCCTTCGCGGCGGCCTTGATGGCGCGGCGGGCGGCTGCAGGCACCACTGCCTCGTGAGTCACGGTCCCGACACGTGTACGAGCAATGATTGTCTCGCGGGTCATCGGCCTCTGTCTGGTCCGGCGAACGTCAGGTCCCACACCCGTACGGCGGTGCCATGATGGCCGGTGACCGCGACCGGCCGGCCGTCGATTTCCGCTACCGCGAGGCAGACATGGCCCTGGAGCGGCTCCCCGATCTGCTCGCCGCGCGCGAGGTCCCAGACGCGGGTGGTGTCGTCCCGGCCCCCGGTCACGGCTATGACGCGGCCGCCGACGTGGGCGGTGGCGAGCGTATCGATTGTGCTCGCATGACCGGTCATGGGCCGCCCGACAGGTTCCCCGCTCGCCAGTTCCCAGATCCTGAGCTTCTCGTCGTCGCCACCGGCCACCACTACCGCGCGTCCGTTCAGCTGGGTGATGGCGACAGCCCTGGTCGCGGGCTCGAAACCAGTCAGCGGCCCACCGATCCGCTCGCCTGCAAGGACATCCCACACCTCCAGGGCGGCCTCGGCCCCGCCGGTGACGGCGACCGGACGGCCCTCGAGCGTGGCCGTCCCCATGACTCCGTTGGTGCTCGCGGTCTTCACGTAGGTGAGCAGCTCATTGCGGGTCAGGCCCCAGGCCTGCAAGGCGCTGTACTCGCTCGCGACCACGGCGACGGGGCCACGTTCGGACGCGACGACCTCCAACGAGCAGATCCGGCCCCCGGTCACGTAGTCGGGCACGGCCAGGGTCTTGCCGACCTTGCGCCCGGTCCGCAGATCCCACAGCCGCACCGCCGACCCGTGCATGTCGGCGACCCCGGTGTGCAGGAACAGGTCGTACTGACTTCCGCCAGTGACCGCCACGGGCCGCCCGTCGAACCGCGCGACCGTCATGGTCGCGACGATGTCGGCGGCGGGCACTTCGCGGCCCGGGCTTTTTTGGGAATGATCAGCCTCGTCCCAGCCCATCTCGTCATACCACTCGTCCTCCAGGCCCGCGGCGTCGAGCTCCAGCGGGAGTCTGACGCACTTACCACTGGACAGATCCCACCTCCGCAAACTCCCGCCATTGTCGGCGCCGACCACGACCGGAGCACCATCCAACTCGGCGACGGCGATGCTGGTCATGCACTCGCGCGAGCCGCCCGACAAGCGGCGCATTTCACGATCATCGCTCATGCGTCCGGATCCTATGCATCGAAAACGCCCTGATGATCATGAATAGCGAGATCAGATCTGGTAGGGCTCCTCGTCGAACGGGTTTGAGGCGGCTGCGGTTCGATGACGAAAGGCGCCTCGCCCAGGAGGTCATGCATGAGCAGCTGTGCGACAAGGCCCTCGCTGAGGTTCGTTCCCACAGTGCCTGCTGGGCCACGGTCAACCCGGCCCGCCCCGCCGGTGTCCGCGAGCAGACCGCCCGTGAGCGCTGGCAGCAGATCCACGACCTGCTGAACAAGGGCGTCGGCTGCTGGGATGCGCCCGCCGCCTGAACCTGTCCCTCAACACCGTCAAACGCTACGCCCGCACCCGCGAACCCGAGGCCCTGCGTCGCGCTCCGCGCCACCGGCCCACCCCGTCGACCCGTACCGCGATCATCTGCGCCAGCAGTCCACCTCCCCACCCGCGTTCGGCTTCGCCCAGCAAGACCACACCGACGGCGGGAGGCAAAGCCATATGCCAACACGCTGACTTGACAGGGAACATCATCGAGACCGGCACCGACCCCTACCGCCTGGCGCAAAGCCGCGCCCGCGTTGGGCAGGCCGCCATCACTTCACCTCGCCGCCGGAGAAGCCTCACTCTTCCTGGCGGAAGATGATCGCGGTGCCCAACGCGGTCTTGGCGGGCACGAAGATCTCTTCGCGTCCGGTCCGGCTCACTTGGACGTCGTTGTCGCGCAGGTGCTGCCGTGTGGCGGCGATGTCGCGTACCGACACCGTGCAGGCGACGAACGCCGGCAGAGCCGCAGGCCGCTCACCAGGCAGCAGGTCGCCGAGCGTCGAGGCGGTGACGACGGTGACGTTCGCCCGATCGAAGCTGTGCGGTCGACCGTTGCACGCCTGCCCGAAGTAGGTGGCATAACGCTGCGTCAGTGCGGGGAGCGCCTCGTCGGCGACGCACAGCACACATTCGACCAGCCCGGTCGCGCCGTTGGGGTGGACGGTATGCGGCTGAATTCCGGGCAGTTGGGCCGGCGCGTTCTCGGCGAATCCGATCCTGCCTTCCGGCACGCGCCCGGCGGGCAGGCCAGGTGCGGAGATCTCCAGGTAGCGGACCGGTTCCATCGTGGTGCCGGTGCGGGTCTCGACGGGGCGCTGCACGGCGTGCACACCAGCATGGTCGATGCCGGCCGAGGTCAGTCCCGCGGCGATGCCGTCGATGTCCGGCGTGTCGGCGATCATGATGTGCAGGCCCTGGAACCGCTGCAGGAACGCCGCGATGTTGGCGGTGGTTGCGCCGATGGCGGCCAGAAGTCCAGGCAGCCTGTCGTCGGGCACCCGCAGCGGGATCGGCCGGGCCTCGCCGGGCATGCGGCCGGCGTCGTCGATCATGGCCACCAGCTCGATGAAGTTGCGCGGGAACTGCACGTGCGCGTTGGCCACGCCGAACGGCTCGGCGGCTCCTCCGGCGACACGCGACAGCATGGGGTAGGTGGGCGCTGCCACGGTGAAACCGAGTCGGCGGTAGCTGTTCATGGCCTGGGCCATGTCGTGCACGATGTGGCCCACGTGGTGCAGGCCGGTGATGTCGTCGCCCATGGTGAAGAGCCTCCGTGCTCCGAAGGAGTTGAGTGCACGTGCGGACCTGGGGTGTATCCACCCGCTCGGACCTCGAAAGATTTTGAGAGTATGCTATCATTAGATAGTGAGCTCTCATTATTGGTTCAGTAGAGTGTCCCGCATGGGAGACGGCGGGCTGCGCGAACGCAAGAAGGCCAGGACACGGGAGACGATCCTTCGTGAGGCGTTCAGGCTCTTTCGTGAGCGGGGCTACCACGCCACCACCACCGAAATGATCGCCGAGGCCGCTGAAGTCTCTCCGGCCACCTTCTTCCGCTACTTCCCGACCAAGGAGCATCTGGTCGTCCTCGACCGCTTCCCGCCTCTCGCCGAGGCATTGGCCGCTCAGCCGCCAAACGCCCCGGTCCCCCTGCTACGGGGTGCGTTCCGCGCGGCCTTTGCCGCCCTGTCGCCGGAGGAGATCACCGCCGGGCACGCCCGAGAGGTGTTCGCGGCCACCGTGCCTGAACTACTGGCCGCCAACCTGCGCAGGAGTCCCGGCTTCATCGCAGAGGTCTGCCGGCTCGTGGCGGACAAGGCCGACTGCGCTCCTGAGGACCCGCGCGTACGCGACGCGGTCGGCGCGGTCTTCGGCATCGTGGCCATGGTCTGGATGCAGTGGGCACACGATCCCGGCCTGGACGGTCCCGCTGAAATCGATACAGCACTGGCCCACCTGGAAGCCGGCCTGAACCGGACGTAGATCAGCTGCCTGCCTCGTGCGGTGGAGTCATCGCCTGGGAACCGACGGCACCGCGACGACGAACGCTCTTACTTCTCACCAACATTCACGCACCGCAAGGGAGCTAACCGCTGCCCGGAGCGACCAGCAATCGCTCCCACTGCTCACCAACGAAGCCAGGAGGCCCAGGCCTGGCAGGTCTCCTTCCCCTCCGCACCTCCTGCGCGTGCCGAATCAGTAACGCCACTGGCCGTTCCACTGTCGATCAAACCCCGATACGCATGGGGGCGTAATCGGATGATTGCGCCCCCACAGCCGGATCCACTCAAGCCGCCGTCCGCCACCTGACCCGCATGACCAGAGCCCGCCCGATCCACCGATCGGGCGGGTTCGCCCATGCGGCGGTGATGACCTGACCAGCCGCTGACGTGCCGGACACGTCAGTCCGCGGGCTGTCGGCCTCCTGAGCGGATGTGCCACGAGCCCGCTTCCGGCCGGTGATGAGTGTGTCAGGCCGAGCTCGTGCGCTGCGGTGATGTCATCCCAGCTGGTGAAAGGGGCGCAGCCCGGTCTCGACATCGGCGCGAGTGAAGGCGTAGCGGCCCAGGAAGTTGATGTGCTCGTAGGCGATGGGCGACAGCCGTGCGCACATCTCGTCGGTGACCGGGAAGCCCTGCTCGCGCAGTTGCTTGATGGTGGCGTCCAGGTACAGGCTGTTCCACCAGATGCCGCTTGTCGGCCGGCGCGTCCAGCGCCGCGCGGTCCAGCCGGAAGAACTGCTCCAGCTCGGACGCCGACGGCTCCTCGGGGAATCGGCCGTATCGGGCCACCTGCTCATCGGAAAGAAATTCGAAGGGCATGAGCCAGGACCGTAAGCCCATCCACCAGGGCAAACAGTCCTCGTCATCGAACCGAAACGAAGATCAAGTTCCTAGCGCCAATTTCTTCACTCAGCCTCCTCGAAGGCCCGAACGGCTCGCCGCCCGCCCGCTGAGGCAGGCGTCGAGGGTCAGACTGTCAGGACGTTGTCGGCGTACTCCTGGACGAGTCGCAGATCGTGAGATGCGAAGATCACGGCCGTGCCCTGTGCCTCCCGCAGGCCGGTCAGCAGGTCCATGACCGCACGGGCGGTCCCGTCGTCCAGAGCCGAGGTGACTTCGTCGCAGATCAGCACGTCGGGTTCGGCGGCCAGGGCACGTGCGATGGAGACCCGCTGGCGCTGGCCGCCCGACAGCTCATGCGGGTATCGGCCGGCGTGGCCGGGGCTCAGCCCGACCTGTTCCAGCAGTTCATCCACGCGCTGCGGTCCTGCTGGTCGTGGGCGCCGGCGGTGCAGCCGTACCGGCCTCAGCAGGGCATCCCCCACGGTGACCGAGGGATTCAGCGCTCCCATGGGGTTCTGCGGGACGAACTGCACCCGGCGCTGCAGTTCCCGCCCACGGCGCCGCACGTCAGGGTGCAGAGTGAGGCCGTCGAGGGTGAGGGTGCCGGCCGAGCGCGGGTGCAGGCCGACCAGGGCGCGCAGCAGCGTGGTCTTGCCCGAGCCTGAGGGGCCGACGACGCCGACCGCGACTCCTGCCGGTGCGTGCAGGTCTACGCCGCGCAGCACGTGCAGGCGCGCGGGCCCGACATGCGCGGCCAGCCCTTCGGCGCGCAGCCCCGCCTCCTGGGCAGCCGCGCGGGAGCCGCCCGGCGGCCGGGGCGCCGATGACTGGGCGGGCAGGCCGCCGGGCAGTTCCAGGACGTCGTCGGCCACCTCGGCGACGAGGTCTCGGTCGTGGCAGGACATCACCACCGCGATTCCCTGTTCCCTGGCCAGGCGTCGCAGCAGCGTCCCGATCTCCGAGCGGGCAGCGGGGTCGAGGCCGGCGGTGGGCTCGTCCAGGAGCAGCAGGTCGGGACGGCGGGCCAGCGCCCTGGCCAGCGCGACCCTGCGCTGCTGGCCGCCGGAGAGCTCGACCGTACGACGCCGGGCCAGATCGGGGACATCGGCCAGGCCGACCTCGCCGAGCAGGTCGGCGATGTCGTCACGGGTCAGTCCGGTGCCGGTCTCGGCGACGACGGCGGCCACGCGCATCCTGGGGTTGAGCGCCGAGCCGGGGTCCTGGCCGACGAAGGCCAGCCGTCGGCGTCGCAGCTCGCGCAGGGCGTCCGGGCCGCAGCCGAACACGTCCACGCCGAGCACCCGCGCCTGTCCCGCCTGACGGGCGGCGCGCGGGGGCAGGTCTCCCAGCAGCGCGCGCAGCAGGGTGGTCTTCCCTGAGCCTGAGGCGCCCACCAAGGCCAGGACGCGCCCGGGATGGGCGGTCAAATCGACGCCCGCCAGCAACGCGGGTCCGCCGGGAGCAGCCACGGTGAGGCCGGTCACCTGGGCATACGGGCTCACAGGACCGCCACCTCCGAGGTGCGTATCTTGGGCGTCAGCGCGTCGGCGGCCAGGTTGACGCTCATCGCCAGCGCGGCGATCGCGATGCCGGGCGCCAGCACGGCCCAGGGGTTGAGGACGAGCCCGGCGCTGTTCTCGCGGATCATCAGCGCCCAGTCGGCGGCCGGGGGCTGTGGGCCGATCTGGAGGAAGGCGGCGGTGGAGATCACATACACGCCTTCCACGAAACGCAGCCCGAACAGGGCCAGCACGGTGGAACGCAGATTCGGCAGCACCTCGCGGATAATGAGATGCCAGGTGCGCTCGCCACCGGCGACGGCCGCTTCGACATAGCCGGTGGCCACGACGGGTGCCGCGGCGGCGGTCATGAACCGGACGGCGAACGGCACGCCGAGCGCGACGGCGGCGATCACGAGGGCAGACGAGCCGCCGCTCGGCCACGCCTGGGTGACCAGCAGGATGCCCAGGACGGCAGGCAGCAGCATGAACACGTCGGTTGCCCGCTCGACGAAGCGGCCGAAGCGGGGATGCAGCGCTCCGGCCACGCCCAGCACTGCGGCGATCGCGGTGACGAGGACCGCCACGGCGACGGAGGACAGCACCAGGTCGCGCCCCCCGTACAGGAGTCTGCTCAGGACGTCGCGGCCGAGCTGGTCGCCGCCGAGCAGCGCGCCATCGGCTCCGGCAGGCCCGTAGGGAACGGTGACCGGCTGGTCCATCGGCGCGGGGGCCAGGAACGGTCCGCCGAGCGCCAGCAGGAGCAGGACCAGCGCGGGCAGTAGGCGCGTCACAGGCGGCCTCCCGCGGCCCAGGAGCGGATCAGGTCAGCGATCAGCAGCACGCACGTGATCGCGAGCCCGGTCAGTGCCACGACGCCGGCGATGATCGGGGTGTCCCGGTCTGCCACGGCTCCGGCCAGGAGCGCGCCGACCCCGGGGTAGTTGAAGATCGTCTCTACGGCGACCGCTCCGCCCAGCAGCATGCCGGTGGAGGTCGCCGCGCCCACGGCGATGGCGGGCAGCGCGCCGGGCAGCAGGTGGTGGGTGAGAACGCGCCGGGGGCGCAGGCCGTCCAGGACGGCGGCGAGCACGTGCGGTGCTCGTGACTCATCGGCGATCGCGCCGCGGACGATCCGGGCATTCCATCCGATCTGCGGGATCGTCAGTGCCAGCACCGGCAGCACCAGCATGGTCCAGGAGGCGGGAGAGCCGTCCGCTCCGGCGAGCGTCGCCGCCGGCAGCACGCCTGTCCACAACGCGAACACCAGCACCAGCGCCACCGCGATCACGAACTCGGGCAACGCCAGCACGGCCGTGGCCGAGGCCGAGATCGCCCGATCGGTCACCGACCCGGGGTGCAGCGCGGCCCAGCAGCCCACGGCCAGCGCCGTGACGACGGTGACGACCAGAGCCAGGCCGCCCAGCACGAGGGTGTTGGGCAGCGGCCCGGACAGCAGGTCCCAGACCTTCTCACCGCGGGCCGACACGCCCAGGTCGCCGGTGGGCAACGCGGCCATCCAGCGCAGGAACCGTACGAACACCGGCTGGTCCAGGCCGAGCAGGGCGCGTCGCCGGGCGACGTCGGCGACGCTTTCCCCGCGCTCGGCGGTCGCGTCGGCGGCGTCGCCCGGCAACGCCTCCACGACGAGGAAGATCAGCGCGAGCAGCGCCGCGAGCAGGCCGATCCTGCGGGCCAGCAGCCAGCCGAGCCGCAGCGCCGTCAGCGAGCCAGCCATACCCGCTCAAGCTGCACGCGTCCGTAGCCGGGCAGCTTCGGCAGGTCGCGCACGGCCGCCGCGGCCAGGTCGATGCCGTCGGCCATGCCCCACAGCACGTAACCGGAGCGCTCGTGCTCGATCTCCTGCAGTGTGCGCAACGCCTTGCTTCTGGCGGCCTCGTCCAGGGTGCCGACGGCGTCCTTGTATGCCTGGTCGAAGGCGGCGTCGCTCCAGCCGGACTCGTTCTGTCCGGCGCCGGTCAGCAGCAGCTTGCTGGCGAAGAACAGCACCGAGTCGTTGGTGCCCCAGTAAGTGGTGTACAGGTCTCCCTTGAGCCAGGTCTTGTCCCAGAAGGCGCCGGAGTCCTGCTTGACGACCTCGATCTGCACGCCCACCTCCCGCACCTGCGTGGCGAACAGCGCCGCGGACTCGGCCAGTCCCGCGATGTCGTCGGTGGTGTGCAGCGGGTAGCTCTTGGACAGGTCGAAACCGGCCTCCTGCAGCAACTGCCTGGCACGGGCCAGGTCACGCGCACGCTGGGGCAGGTCCTTGGCGTAGGCGGGATCGCCGGTGCCGAGTACGTCGTTGGCGACCTTGCCGTAGCCGCTGAGCACCTGCTTGACCATCGCCTCACGGTCCACGGCCAGCCTCAGAGCCTCCCGGACCCGGGGGTCGGCGTACGGGCTACCTTCGGAGGTGCGCATGACGATCGGCATCGCCATGTCGTCGGGCCGGCGCAGCACCTGCACGCCGGGCCGGCTGGCGGCGACCCGGGCGGCCACGGCGCCCACGTTGGAGGCGACGTCGATCTGTCCGGCCAGCAACGCGTTGGCCAAGGCCTGCGGGCTCTCGAAGATCTTCACCTCGATCGCGTCCAGGTACGGCTTGCCGGCGTACCAGTTGTCGTTGCGCACCAGGCGGGCGTTGCCGTCGCGGTACCAGTCGAGCTTGAACGGGCCGGTGCCCGGCGCACCGGCCACCTCCGTGGTGTCCTTCTTCAGGACGAACGTGGTGAGCCGCATCATCAGCGGCAGATCGGCGTTGGGGTAGTCGGAGGTGAGGACGACGCTGTCACCGTCCGCCTTGATGTTGCCGGAGGTGACCCCCGGCAGCCGGGCCGGACCGGCGGGGGTGTCACGCAGGCGGCGCAGCGACCAGGCGACGTCCTCGGCGGTCACCGGGGTGCCGTCGTGGAAGGTCGCACCGGGCGCCAGCGTGAAGCGCCAGGTCTTGACGTCCTTGTCGGCCTTCCACGCGCCGGCCAGGCGGGGTGCGGTGTTGGCGGTGGCGCCGGGGGCGGTCAGCGTGTCGTAGATCAGGCTGATGATCAGGTAGTCGCTCTCGTTGGCCTGAGTCCCGTGGGGGTCGCGGGTGATCGCGCTCGCCTTGCCCAGTGCGCCGACGCGCAGGGTGCCGCCGCTGGCGGGCTTGGCCTGAGCGGATTGGGGCGCAGGGGTGGAGCCGGGCTCCGACCCGCCGCCGCAGGCCGCGAGCAGCGTCGCTAGGCTCGCTCCTCCTGCGGTCATGAGAAGCTGACGCCTGCTCAGGTCCACTTCGTCCTCATTCGTATCATTAGTCTACTTAGGTTTGCCTATCCTAAAGGGAGAGAAAACGGCGTGACAACGTCCCCCCTGCGCCACGACGTACGCGAACTGGCCGGACTCGCCGTCCCCCTCGCCCTCACCCAGCTCGCCCAGGTCGCCCTCACCACCACCGACACCGTGATGCTCGGCCTGCTCGGCGTGCAGGCGCTGGCGGCGGGTGGACTGGCCATGGTGATCTTCAACCAGCTGCGCACCATGGGCGTCGGCCTGGTGACGGCCGTCGGCAACCAGGTCGCCGCCGCCCACGCGCGCGGAGAGGATGCCGGCGACCTGGTCCGCGCCGCGATGGCGCTGGCGACCATCGCGGGTCTCGTCGGCGGTGCGGCCATGGTGCTGATCGGCGAGGCAGTCACCCTGCTGGGGCAGGAACCGGCGGTGATCGAGCGGATGCGGCCGATGCTGTGGGCGCTGGCACCCGGTCTGCTGCCCTGCCTGTGGTTCCAGGCGCTTCGGCAGTTCACCGTCGGCATGCGCCGCCCGCAGGCGCTGTTGCGCATCACCCTGGCCTCGATCGTGGTCAACGCCGTACTCAACGCCGCACTCATCCGCCCGCTCGGGCTGACCGGGATCGGCATCGCGACCAGCGCCGTCTACCTGGCGACGTTCGTCGCCTTGTACGCCTCCGCCCGCCGGGACCCGGAGCTGGCCCCGGCGCTCACCCTTCGCTTCTGGCAGGCCCGTCCCGTGACGGTGCGCCGGCTCACCGGGCTCGGCCTGCCGATCGCGGCGACCTATGGCTCCGAGGCCGGGTTCTTCTCCGTCGTCGCCCTGCTCATCGGCACATCCGGCGCCGCCGCCCTGGCCGCGCACACCGCCGTCAACCAGCTCGTCTACATCGTCTTCCAGGTCTCCGTGGGCCTGTCGCACGCCGCCTCAATCGGAGTGAGCAGACAGATGGCTCTGGGACAGCCTGGTCAGGCCCGGCGCATCGCGCGAGCCGCCCTCGCCTGCGGGGCTGCGGTCATGGGCCTCGTCACGGTGCTGTACCTCACGCTGCCCGGCCTCGTCTTGCGCCCGTTCCTCGGCACCGAGGCCGGAACGGCGCTCACCATCGCCACCAGCCTGCTCATGGTGGCCGCCGTCATGCAGTTCGTCGACTGCGCCCAGAACATCGGCGTCGGTCTGCTGCGCGGTCTCGACGACACCAAGAGCGGCTTCCGGCTGACCTTGGTCGGCTACTGGCTTGTGGGTCTTCCCCTTGCGGCCCTGCTGGCGGGACCGGCCGGTCTGGGCGTTGTGGGCACCTGGCTGGGTCTGCTCGGCGGCCTTACCGCCACAGCCGCACTGCTCCTGCGCCGCTTCTCGCGCAGACTTGCCGCGTTGCCAGTGCAGTAGCCGCGGGAGCGGCTGCTCACACGACAGAGCTGAATCTCCAGTGGCGGGCGGTGGTGACGGCGTGCGATGGGCGAGCCGGTCGAAGTTCGAAGATCCAGCCGCGCATCCGGTGTAGCTGAACGGCGCCGTCAAGACGGCGCGGGAGGGGAGACGACAGGAGCCGTAGGTGGCGATGGCGGCCGGGTTCCGAACAGACTGGCGGCGAGCTTCTGCAGCAGGCTGTAGGCCAGGATCGGCACGAGGACCTGCGGACGGTGCGCGAACCAGCCTGTGGCCAGGACCGCCGCCGCGCTGGTGTTGTTCATGCCGGTGGCGAAGGTGAGGGAGATGCCGTCGGGAGTGTCACATCGGGTCCATCGGGACATCCACCTGCCGACGAGGAAGGACAGGCAGCAGACCGCGCCGGCCACGCCGACGGCCAGGGCCAGGAAGTCAGGGTCGGGGGGCGACAGCGCCTGCCCGAGCGCGCCGGAGGCGTTGAGATAGCACAGCAGCAGGATGTTCACGATGTTGACCAGCTTGATGGTCGGCGCGATGCGTGCCGCTCGCCGCTCCCCGAGCATGGCCCGCCCGAGGATCCCGGCCAGCGAGGGCAGCACGATCAAGGCCAGCGCGAACGCGCCCGCGCCCGCTGTCCCGGCCAGCCCGTCGAGCCGCGCCGTGTCATCAAGGCTGCGGGCGCCCCCTGGGCCGACCAGGGCGGCGGACACGGTCAACCCCCACGGAACCGTGACAGGACTGAGCAGCGTCGAGCCCACGACCATGGCGACCACCAAGGGCACGTTGCCGCCGGCGTTCTGCCCCCATGACGCCGCTCCGCCGGCGATCGGCATGGCCAGCACCAGCAGCAGACCGACCGCTAGGCACTCCACCTCCGCGGCATCGGGCCAGGCTCGCAGGCAGATCGCGGCAACCGGCAAGAGCACCACAGGCAGGAGCGCGTTCATCGCCACGCCCGACGCCAACCTCAGGGGCCGACCCGCCACGGTGCGCAGATCCCGCACCCGCACCCCGAGACCGGCGGTCGACAACATCACAGCCAGCAAGACCATGGGCACCGTGACCGGTCCCCCCGATCCAAGCGCCATCGCCCGCAATGCCTCGCCCGGCCGCGGCACGACGGCAGCCAGCAGGTAGCAGACGATCATCAATGCCAGTAGCCGCCGCTGCACCGCGCCCACCACCCGGCTCATCATTTGAGCAACCTATCGATTACGGTCAGTGACCCGAATTTCGGGGGGCGGGTACTGGGCCGCTTGTAGGCCATGGCCGCCCGGCCGAGCCGGCGCCCGTGGTGGCGGAGGGTCTTGCCGTGCGGCCGGACAGACTTGCCGGAAGGCCGGCAGTGCCGCTGACCTGCCGCGGCAACGGCAGAGGCGAGCGCCGAACAGTTCAGGAGTGGACCGGGCCCCGCCGACGACGAGTCGGCGGGGCCCGGCGCCTGGCTCAGCTGTCCTCGGGCTCGGAGGCGTCGCCCTTGCCCTCCTGGTCGTGCTGGTCGCCCGCCTGGCCCTGCTTGCCCTCCTGGGTCTCGGAGCCGGCTTCCTGCCCCTTGTCGTCCTGGCCGTCCTCAGCCTCGGCCTTCTCGGCGCCCTGGTCGTCCTGGCCGTCCTCGGCCTCGGCCTTCTCGGCGCCCTGGTCGTCGTTGCCGTCCTCGGCCTCGGTCTGCTGGCCCTGTGCGTCTTCCTGCGTGCCCTCGTTGGGGTCCGCGCTCTCCGCAGGCGTGGCGGCCTCGTTCTCGGGGGCCTGCTCGGAGGGGGCGGCGGAGGACTGGGAGGAGGTGGGGGCGGGGCTCTGGTCGAGGGAGGAGGCGTACGCGGCAGCTCCGCCGCCCGCCACCAGGACGGCCACGGTGGCGAGACCGGGGATGAGCATGGACTTACGCATTGAAATATCTCCGATGCATTGACGTCGTACTGACGCACTCAGTCTGCGGAGACGCGGGACAGCGGCAGGTTCGGCGGACCACAACGTGGGGTTAATCCTGGCCGGAACCCCGTATCTGCTCCGGCCTGCGCGCGCGGGAAGGTAAGCGCCGCGCTAACCGAGTGCTGAGCGGGCGCTGTCACGCCTCTCTCTACCGTGCGTTCATGAGATCAGGCAGCACAACGACCGTCCCGGTGCCGGTCTCCGCGGCTCTCCTGGGCCTGGGGGTGGTCGTCGGCTTCGCCGCGCGCACGCCGGGGTGGACAGCGGTGGACGTGAGAGTGAGCCAGGCGGTGCAGTCGCTGCGCGGCCCATGGCTCACCGCGATGGCGCAGGTCCTGAACGTGGGCTTCGGCACCGTCGTGGGCACGGTCCTGGCCGTCCTCCTCGTCGTGGGTGTCGCCGTCACGGGACGGACTCGCGCCGCCATGGGCGTACTGGCGGTGATCGCGGCGGGGTGGGGCGTGGGCGCGCTGGTCAAGGTGGTCGTCGCCCGTCCCCGGCCTCCGGCGGTGGACGCTCTGGTGCGGGAGCTCGGTTCTGACAGCTTTCCCAGCGGTCATGTGTGCCTGACCCTGTCGATCGTGGTGGCCGGGGCGCTGCTGGCCAGGAAGACCCGCCTCTTCCGGCTCGTAGTGGTGGCGGGCGCACTGCTCGTGGCGGGTCAGATGACCGCGAGGGTCTACCTCGGGGCGCACTATCCCAGCGACACCCTGGGCTCGATCATCCTCACCCCGGCTGCCGTCCACCTGACCGTCAACGCGCGACGGCTCGGGGTACTCCTGCTGCGGGCGGACAACGGCCGCAGGGCGCGCAGGGCCGGTCCGCGCAGCACCCGGCAGGTGAAGATCCTCCTGCTGCACGCGTACGGCATGGGTGGCACCATCAGGACCGCCTTCAACCTCGCCGGTATGCTGGCGGCCCATCATGACGTCGAGATCGTCAGTGTCACCAGGACCAGGGAGGAGCCCTTCTTCGAGGTGCCGCCCGGCGTTCGCATCACCTTCCTGGACGACCGCGCAGGCCACCGGCCTCACGGCGCACTGCGTGCGCGGCTGCTCCGCAGCAGGCTCATTCCGCGGCAGGAGGCCGCCTACGACAGGTTCGACCTGCGTACCGATCTGGCTCTGCTGCGTTTCCTACGTGGCTTGCGCACCGGTGTCCTGATCACCACGCGCCCCGGCCTCAACCTGGCCGCCGCCCTGCTGGCCCCGCCGGGCGTCATCACGATCGGGCAGGAGCACACCGGCCTCGGTTCCCACAAGCCCGCCGTCCGGGACCTGATCGCCCGCAGATACGGCAGGCTCGACGCGCTCGTCACCCTGACGGAGGCCGATCTGGGCGCCTACCGGGTGGCACTGGGCCCGCGCGCGCCGCGGCACCTGCTGCGCATCGCCAACGCCACGCCACCTCTCACCGGCGGCCCCTCCCCGCTGAACGCCGAGACCGTCGTCGCGATCGGCCGCCTGGCCAAGGTCAAGGGCTTCGACCTGCTCCTGCGCGCCTGGGAACAGGTCAGTGCCGCCCGTCCCGGCTGGAGGCTGCGCATCGTCGGCTCAGGACCCGAGCGCGCCCGCCTGCTCAAGCTGACCGACGAGCTCGGCCTGTCCCGCACGGCCGAGTTCCCCGGACCCTCTGCGGACGTCGGCGCCGAACTCGACGACGCCTCGATCTTCGTGCTCAGCTCCCGCCGCGAAGGATTCCCGATGACGGTTCTGGAGGCACTGAGCAAGGGGGTGCCGGTGGTCGCCTTCGACTGTCCGGACGGGCCGGGCGAGATCATCACCCACGGCCACGACGGGTTGCTCGTCCCGCGGCAGCACGTCACCGCCCTGGCCGCGGCGATCGGGCTGCTCATCGACCACGAGGCCGGTCGCCGCACGATGGGCACGGCCGCGCTGACCACCTCACAGCGCTACACCCCTGAGGTCGTCGGCCGGTGCTGGACCGAGCTCCTGGCCGAGCTGGAGAAGGGCCGCTGATGGGTCACAGGTCGCGCAGCACGGTCATCGGCGGCCGGCGGGCGGTCCGTACCGTCGCCGCCCCGGCTGCCAGCAACGCCGCGACGCCGAGGACGCCCAGCACGGCCAGGTACGCCCACGGCACGGCCAGCGCGTCGGGAGGCGGGTCGAACACCCCGCTGAGCACGGTCACCAGCATCCTCGACAGCGCCCATCCGCACAGTGTCCCGAGCACGGCCGCGGCCACCCCGACCAGGGCCACCTCGGCCCACACGAACGAGCCCAGCTGTCGCGGGGTCGCCCCCAGCACCCGGGCCAGCGCGTAGGTGCGGCGCCGCTCGGCGAAGCCGAGTGCCAGCAGCAGACCGGTGGCCAGGGCCGCCAGCGCCAGCGCGTAGCCGAGTTCGATGGTTGTCAGGCCGGCCAGGTCCACGGCGGTGAGGCTGCTGCCGACGACCTGGCGCGTGGTCTGCACGTCGGTGACCTTCGCCGTCGGCCCGAGCCTGCCGCGAAGCGCGGCGGCGACCTGCCTCGGCTGGGCTCCGTCGGCGCTGATCAGGTACATGGTGTCGGTGGGCATGGTGCGGGCCAGGTAGGAGGCGTTGGCTACGAGGAAGCTGTCGCGGGGCGCGGTCGGGAACTCGGTGATGACGCCGGCGTAGTGGAAGGGGACGGTCCTGCCGTTCTCGGTCCGCAGCCGCACCTGGTCGCCGAGGTGAAGCTGGAAGTCGTTGACGGTCTCCTGGCTGACCAGAAGCGCGTCGGGTTGCCGGGCGAGCCGGTCGAGGATCTCGCGGGCGGTGCCGCCGGAGACGTAGGCGTCGTGCAGGCGCACGGTGGAGGGGCGGATGCCGTACAGGTCCTGCAGGTCGGAGCCGACGTAGGCGAAGCGGTGTTGCAACGGCTCCACCCGCCCGACGCCGGGCACTGCCGCCAACTGCTGCGCCGTCGCCCTGGTCTGGGAGACGGTGACGTCGGCGCCGTTGGTCAGCTCCGCGTCCACCTGGGCCTGCTGGCGGTAGGTCGTGTCGAACACGGAGGTGGAGACGGCGAACGCGACGGCCAGCGCGGCCAGGGTGGCCGCCCGTGCCAGCGGGGCGCGCTGGCGCGTCAGCATCGCCGAGACGGTGCCCGCCAGGCCCCCGGTCAGCGGCCGGACCGCCCAGGTGATGGGCAGCGTCCTGGTCAGGCGCCAGATCAGCAGGCCCGCGCCGGTCCACAGCAGGGCCGGTCCGGCGAAGGCCCAGTAGTCGACCGACAGCTGGGGCAGGCCCTCGGGGACCAGGACGAGCTGGTAGCCGTTCTTGCTGGTGATCCAGAAGATCACCGCGGATCCGGCCAGCAGCCACAGGTCCAGCCCGTACCGCAACCAGGCGGGCGATCGGCGCGATCCGCCGACCGGACGGCGAGCTGCCGCCACGGTGGTGGCGCGCAGCGTGGGCGGCAGCACGGTGACGGCCGCGACCAGCAGTCCCAGAGCGGCCGCCCACCACGACACGTTCGCCGACCCGAACAGCGCCCGCCCGGCCAGCGCGGCCAGCCCCAGGCCCGCCAGCACTCCTGCCACGCCCACCAGCGCCGTCTCGGCCAGCGCGAGCCGCACCAGCGTGCCCTTGGAGGCGCCCCTGGTACGCAGCAACGCTTGATCGGCCATCCGCCGTGGCGCCCCGGCGCGGGTCACGAGACCGGCGAGCAGGGCCGCGAGCACGACCGCCGGCGCTCCCAGGAACAGGAACAGCACCTGGGAGTACAGGGCGTCCTCGCGGGCGGCGTCCAGGGCCGCGCCGAGGTTGTCTCCGACCAGGCCGCTGCCCGCCATGCGCTCCTCCAGGTTGCGCGCCTGCCCCGTGACCGAGGTGTAGGCGGCGGCAGGATCGGGCGGCAGCCGGTGGTCGATGCGGACGTGGAACTGGGTGCGCACCCGGTCGCGCGGGATGCTGTCGAACAGCCGGTGCCAGTCGCTGTCCGGCAGCAGCAGCACGTTGTCCGGGGGCGCCTGCGGCTGCGCGCCGGGCGGTGCTCCGACGCGCTGGAACAGCGAGTCGGCGGCGGGCAGCTCCACCACCCCGGTGACCGCCACCGTCGCGTCCGGCAGCCCCGGACGGCGCACGGTGACACTGGCTCCGGGCTGGGCGTGCAGGTTGGCGGCGGTCTGCTGGGCCAGCAGCGGCCCATTTGGCCTGCCGGCGAGCAGGCGCAGCTCGCCGGGGAAGGTGGCGGCGTAGTCGGCGGGCAGCCCGAGGACCTGGCCCGCGCCCGTGGTCAGCGTCTGCCCGGCCTGCCGGGACTCCAAGCCGTCGATCCTGGCGAAGCTCACCGGCCGGGACGTGCCGGGCATCGGAACGGACACGGTCTGGCCGGGCTGCTGCTCCACCTGCCAGTCGACGGCCACCCGCTGGATCGAGCGGGCCGTCATGGTGGCCTTCGCGGTCGCGAGGAACGCGCCGAGCGCGGCGGGAAGCGCCACGGCGAGCGCGATGCCCGCCGCGACTGCGGCGAGCCTGCCCGTCCGGCGGGTCAGCAGGCCGCGCAGCCAGATGAGGATCAACATGTGAGAGCTCCGTCGCTCATGGTCCAGGTAGCGGGCAGCCGCGCCGCGACCAGCGGGTCGTGCGTGGCCACCACGAGGGCCGCCTCCAGCCGGGAGGCCACCCCGACGAGCAGGTCCACCACTCTGCGGGCCAGGTCCGAGTCGAGTTGTGCCGTGGGCTCGTCCGCGATGATCAGGCGCGGCTCGGCGGCCAGCACGCGGGCGACCGCGACGCGCTGCGCCTGCCCGCCCGACAGCTCTTCGGGCAGCGACCCGGCCAGGCCGGCCAGCCCGATCGTGGCCAGCGCGATCAGCGCCCGTTCCTTGGCCTCGGCATCCTCGACACCCGCGATGATCAGCGGCAGCGCGACGTTCTCCGCGACGTTGAGCGGGGGCAGCAGGCTGGGCCCTTGGAACACCACGCCGACGCGGCCGCGCGGGCGGTCGTCGAGGGCGGGCCAGGCGATCCGGCCTGCCGTGGGCCGGTCCAGCCCGGCCAGCAGGTGCAGCAGCGTCGTCTTGCCCGACCCCGACGGGCCGGTGATCGCGACCTGCTGTCCCGGTCGCAGCTCGCAGGTGACGCTGTGCACGGCGACCAGGGCGTTCGCTCCCTTGCCGTACGAGCGGGCCAGACCTTGGCAGGTGACCAGCGCGGCCATGCCCGCTGCCCGGTCCTTGGCCTCCGTGGTCATGTCGCTCGGCCGTCCTTCAGCTCCAGGACGCGGTCGGCCAGCCGCCGCACGGCCGGGCTGTGCGAGGCGATCACCACGGCGGTCCGCTCGCCGGCCTGCCGGCGGATCAGCCGTAGTACGGGCCCCTCGGTGTGCTGGTCGAGCTCGCCGGTGGGCTCGTCGGCCAGCAGCAGCGCCGGACGGTTGGCCAGCGCCACTGCCAGCCCCGCGCGGGCCGACTCGCCGCCGGACAGCTCACTCGGCCACGCCCGCGCCCTGGCCGCCAGGCCCAGACCGTCCAGCAGCTCATCGCGCAGGCGACGATCGCGCCGCCCCGCCAGCCGCTGGGCCAGGTCGACGTTGGCCGCCACTGTCAGGTGCTCGATCAGGTTGCCGCTCTGGAACAGCACGCCCACCAGGCGGGCGCGCAGCGCGGCCCGCTCGGCCTCCGGCCGGTGACTGATGCGATGGCCGTCCACCCTGACGGTGCCGCCGTCCGGGTCGTCCAGCCCGCCCAGGCAGGCCAGCAGCGTGGACTTGCCCGACCCCGACGGTCCGCTGACCAGCACGACCTCGCCCGCGGCGACATCAAGGCTGACGCCACGCAGCGCCCGGGTCTCCTCGTCCCCCGACCGGTAGAACCGGTAGAGCTCTTCGGCCTGCACGATCACGACGCCGTCCAGTGGAAGGAGTCGGAGACCGTGCGCCACGGGTCCACGTTGTCGGCGCCGACCGGCCCGGACAGGGTGAGGATCGCTTCGTGCCCGGCCTGGTAGAAGGCGTAGCGCTCGACCTCGTCCTTGACGACCTTGCCGGTGACCGGGTCGGGGCTGCTGTCGGCGCGGTAGACGATCCGCACCGCCTCTCCGCCCTTCCTTGTCACCGTGTCCACTGTGCGAATGTCGATGCTGTGGACCTGGCTCCTGACCGACGCCTCGGTCGGCGGGGAGGCGGCGGACCTGGTCTCGATGCGGATGCTGTTGAGCTTGTCGGTGAAGCTCGCTCCGGTGGGCAGGTCCGTGCGCGCCCACCCTTCGGGCACCTTCACCTCATACGGTTGCCCGGGATGCCGGTAGGCCACGAACACCGTGTCGTCCGGGATGTCGCCCGGCGGGTTCGACTCCGTGGGCTGCGGAGCCGGGGTGTCGTTGCCCGCGGGCGCCTGTACCTGTGTCTGCGTCTGGGGCTGGGCCTGGGTCTGGGCGGGCGTGACTGTCGAGCAGCCTGCCGCCAGCCCTGCCATGACCAGGGCCATGACGCTTCGCCGTACCTTCATGTCTCCACGCTAGGAACAGGCCGGCAAGCGCCCGATCAGCAACCGGTTAGCGGGACGTTTACCTGCCGTCTGCCACCCTGGAAGGGTGACAGCGCAGGGTGTCCCGCTGCGTCGGCGGGTGCTGGTGGTGATCGTCAGCGTCACCGCCGTCGCCGTCGCGCTCTTCCTGGTGCCGCTGGCGATCGCGGTGAACATCCTCTACCACGATCAGGCCGTGGCGGCCCTGCAACGTGACGCCGCCTGGGTCGCGGCCGCCGTCCCCGACGAGCCGCGGGGGCCGTTGAAACTGCCGACGGGAGTGCCGGGCGACCTGGCCATCGGCGGCTACACCAAGTCCGGGGCCCGCCTGTTCGGCAACGGCCCCGCCTACTCCGGCCTGGCCACCTCCAGCAAGGACGGCCGGGTCCACGACGCGGTGGAGGGCGGCTTCCTGGCGGTGTCCGCCCCCGTCCCCTCCGACGAGGGCCCCGCGTTGATCATCCGGGTGGCGACGCCGAACGCCGAGGTCGAGCAGCGTATCCACCAGGCGTGGCTGCTCATGGGCGGGCTGGCGCTGATCGTGATCGCGCTGGCCGCGGGCGCGGCCGTGCGCCAGTCAGCGCGGCTCGCTGCCCCCTTGGAGCGGCTCACCGCCGCGGCGCAGGCGCTCGGCGGCGGCGACTTCAGCGTCCGCGCCGCCCCCTCCGGGCTGCGTGAGGCCGACCAGGCCGCACAGGCGCTGGAGTCCACGGCGCGCCGGCTCGGCGACGTGCTCGCCCGCGAGCGCGCCTTCAGCGCCGACGTGTCCCACCAGTTGCGCACCGGGCTGACCGGCTTGCTGCTCGGCCTGGAATCGGCGCTGTCCCGGCCCGGCACGGACCTGACCCCGGCCGTCCGGGCGGCGCTGACCAGGGGCGAGCGGCTGCAGGAAGTGCTCGACGATCTCGTACGACTCAGCCGGGACAACCGCACGCCCGCCGAGCGACTCGACGTGGACGCGCTGATGGAGGAGATCCGGCAAGAATGGCACGGCCCGCTGGCCCAAGCGGGCCGCCGCCTGACCATCACCGTGGAACCCGCACTGCCGCCGGTGACCGCCCAGCCCGCCGCCGTCCGGCAGATCCTGCGAGTCCTGCTCGACAACGCCCTGCGCCACGGCCAGGGAGAGGTCGCCGTCACCGTCTCCGACGTGGGCCCCGGCATGGCCGTCGAGGTGAGCGATCACGGGCCCGGCGTGGCCCCGGACAGCGACCCGTTCGTCAGGTCCAGCGGGCACAGCCACGGCATCGGTCTCGCCCTGGCCCGGTCACTGGCCGAGGCCGAAGGTGGCCGGCTGGTACTCAGCCGCGCCAAGCCCCCGCTGTTCAGCCTGCTGCTCCCGGGCCACGACATCTAGCGGCCGGACGGGCGGCGGGTCATGGCTCGTAACGGTAGCCGCGGCCCCTCACTGTGACGATCCGCTCCATCGGTTCGCCGTGCTCGGCCAGCTTGCGGCGCAGCGCGAACACGTGCACGTCCAGCGTCTTGGTCGGCCCGAACCAGTTCTCGTCCCACACCTCGTCCATGAGCTGCTCGCGGGTCACCACCTCACCCGCGCGGCTCACCAGCGCCGCCAGCAGATCGAACTCCTTGGGCCGCAACGCCAGTTCTTCCTCGCCGACATAGGCACGGCGGGCGGGCAGGTCCATCCGCAGGCGCCCGGCCGTCAGCATCCGCTCTCCCTGTGCCGGGCCACGCCGCCGCAGATGGGCCCGGATCCTGGCCATCAGCTCGGTCAGCCGGAACGGCTTGGTCAGGTAGTCGTCAGCCCCCGCGTCCAGAGCCACGACCACCTCGAACTCCTGTGTCCGGGCGGTGAGAACCACGATCACCGTGTCCGGCACCCTTGACCGCAGCCGTCGGCACACCGCGACTCCATCGTCATCCGGTAGGCCGAGATCCAGTAGGACGAGATCCGGTTGACGCTCATCCGCCTCGTTCAGCGCCTCCGCTCCGGACCCGGCCGGCAGCGCCTCATAGCCTTGCGCTGCAAGCGCCTCCACCAGTTCGGACCTGATGACCAGATCGTCCTCGACGACCAGAACACATGTCATGTGTCCGATCGTACGAACCCTGTCCCCGTCCCTGTTTCAATCGCCTCCGCGACGCCCCGAGGTCCTGGAGAACCGGGAGTTCGTCCGTGGTTGGGCAGTGATGCCCGTTGATGTCGTTCTCTACGACAGTGGCAGGAGGATGAGCCTGGCCACTGGCCGGCGACAAGGCACAATCGGCTGTGCGTTCCTCTTCCTTGATCTCCCTGACCCCAGCCCTGCCCTTCGTTCTGATCGCGCTTGTCGCCATGGCTGCCGCAGTGGCGTGGCGAGGGCATCTCGGGCATGGACGAGCCATCGTGACCGCCTGCCTGCGAGCGGCGGTGCCGATCGCCGCGGGCACCGCTCCCGTGCTCGTCTTGCTGGTCGGCTCCAAAGTGATTTCCATGGACGTCGGCAGGCGGTCAGCCAGGCCAGCGTCCTCTCTACCACCCAACGTCGGGAGACGGCGCTGAAGCCGCGCTGGTCAGCGGGCTTGCGCACGATCTCCAGGGTGGTGCGCAGGGTGTCGCGGGCCCAGTCCACCAGCCGACCGGCGAAGCCTTGGTCGGCGAAGACGTGCCGGATCGGGGTGGTCAGGTACGCCGACAGCAGGGCGGTCTTGGCCCCGTCGCGGTCCTGCCGGCTCGCGGCCGGCACCGCGACCGTCACGAGCAGGCCGGTGGTGTCGGTGATGATGAACCGCTTGCGGCCGTTGACCTTCTTACCTGCGTCGTAGCCGCGGCCGTCACGACCGCCGGTGTTCGGCGCGGGCAGTGACGGCTCGATCAGCTCCCACTGCGCGTCGGTCAGGTCCGAGGCGCGGCGATCCGGGGGCATGGCGCCGCCGTGGCAGCGTCAGCGCTGCTCTTCACGCTGTCACGCCGATCACGATGATCTTCTCTTGGGAACCGCTTTTAAGCCCCTGATTTCGCTACTGGACAAATCCCGCTTGTTATGGCTATGCACCGATGAGCATGGAGACATCTATCTCATTGTGCGGAGCGCCATTCCATGGCCTCGCCGTCACCACCCCTGCTGACCTGGGGCAGGACATTTTCGAAGCGCTTTCTTCGGCTTTTTGAGCACTTGCGACATGCCATTAGGGTGCACATTCGTGGAAGCGTAAGAACGGTGATCATCTGTTCTGAGGAAGGATTTGTGTGAAAGCGTTGCTCACCCTGACCTGCGCAGGTCAGTTCATGGTGCTGCTCGACAACACGATCGTCGGCGCCGCCCTGCCCGACATGCAGCAGCGGCTCCACACCGGGCTGACCGGCCTGCAGTGGATCGTCGACGCCTACGTGCTGCTGGTGGCCATGCTGCTGCTGTCGGGCGGCGTGTTCGCCGACCGGTTCGGCCGCAGGCGGGTGTTCCTGACCGGGGTGGTGGTGTTCACGGCCGCGTCGGTGGTGTGTTCGCTCGCGCCCTCGATCGGCTGGCTGATCGCCGGACGGGTGTTGCAGGGCGTCGGGGCCGCCGCGCTGAGCCCCGCCTCACTGGCGCTGCTCGCCGCCGCGTATCCCGCTCCGAAGGAGCGCGTCAGAGCGATCGGGTTGTGGGCCGGGTTCAGCGGCATCGGCCTGGCCGCCGGACCGCTGGCGGGCGGGATCCTGGTGGAGTCCTTCGGCTGGCCCGCCATCTTCCTGGTCAACGTGCCCATCGGGGCGGTCCTGCTGCTGGCCGGGCTGCGCGTGCTGGGGGAATCCCGCAACCCGGGCGCGCCGCCGATCGACGTCCCCGGCACGGTTCTGTCCGTCGCGGGGGTGGGCGTGGTGACCTACGGCCTGATCGAGGGCGGTTCCCGAGGCTGGACCTCGCCGGTGATCCTCGGCAGTTTCGCCGCCGGGCTGGTGCTCCTGGCCGCGTTCGTCGTGGTCGAGGGTCGGGTGTCGACGCCGATGCTGCCACTGCGGCTGTTCCGTCAGCGGCTGTTCACGGTGTCCAACACCGCGATGGTCGTGGTCGGGTTCGCGCTGATGGGGTCGTCGTTCTTCTTCTCCCAGTTCTTCGTCTACGTCCAGGGCACTTCGATCCTGGTCGCCGGGCTGCGGACCTTGCCCGTCTCGCTGGCCATGGTGATCGTCAGCCCGTACGCGGGCCGGTTCGCGGCCAGGTACGGTTTCCGCGTCGTCGCCGGCATCGGCCTGGCGCTGGCCGGGCTGGGGCTGCTGGCGCTGGGGTTCGTCCATGCCGATACCGGCTACGGGAACGTGTGGTGGCGGCTGGCGGTCGTCGGCATCGGGTTCGCTCTCACCATGTCGCCGCTGACCGGGGCCGCCATCCAGGCGGTCAGCCCACAGGAGGGCGGCCTGGCCTCGGGCGTCAGCAGCACCACCCGGCAGATCGGCGCGGTGCTCGGCGTGGCGGTGCTGGGAGCGATCGTCCACATGCGGGAGTCCGGCGGCGCCTCCTTCGAATCCGGCCTCAACAGCGCCTTCCTCGTGGCGGGTGCCGTGACGCTGGCCTGCGCCGTGTTCACTGTCCTGTGGCTGAGCGCGGGCCGGACGCCGAGGGCCGTTCCGGACGGCGTCGCCAGGCCGAGAGCAGCGGCGCGAGGGTGAGGTCGAGCTCGACGAACCGGCACTGGGGAGCGCGCACGCCTGCGGTGGCCGCCACGATGGCCGCCGCGGTCGGTGACGGTGCTGTCCTACGCCCAGGACGGCCGATTTGCCTCGGTGACCATCAAGAGCATCGGCGATGCAATCTCACTGTCAGCCGTGCAAGGTGGTACCGGGCGAACGGCCGAACTCCCGCCGATACAACGAGGAGAACCGGCCATGAGTGGGCAAACCCCCAGCGAGCGGCGATGGCAGCGACCGAATCGCGCCGCCCCGGATCGGCGGCGCGCGGGTCCTGGTGGACGTGGTGCAGGCGGACGCGGCGCAGATAGGCCAGGGGAGTGATGTCCAGATGGCGACGGAAGGCGAGCTGGACGGCGCGCACGGTGACATGAGCGGCCGCGGCGATGTCGGCGACGGTGATGTCCTGGTCGGGGTGGGCCTCCAGGTAGGCGATGGCGCGGCGCAACGTCTCCGGGTGCGCGTCAGGCCCGGCCAGGTGGGCCGGCTCGGCCGCGGTCGTGAGGGGGAAGACCGACAAAGTGACCGCGATCAGATGCCGTACGGCCTGCGCGAGGACCAGCGGACTGTGCAGGGCGTGCGTGTTGGCCACGATCGTGCCCTGCAGATAGTTGTAGGTCCGCGTCCACAAGGCGCCGGCTGCCTGGGAGACGGGCCGGTAGTCCAGCAACCGAACCCGGCCCTCGGCGGGGGAGAGGCCCAGCGCCCGGCCGGTCGATGCGGGGTGCTCGGCTGCCACGTCACTGAGCAGAACCGGATCCAGGACGGGCACGTCGCAGGCGAGGTTGCTCAGGCTTGTCCGGAACGGCCTGTCGGGCTGTGCCCGCCGGCAAGTCGGTCATCGTGGACCCGGCGGGCGACCGGCCGGTGCCCGTCCGCAGGATCCAGGTCAGCGCCGCGCTCAGGGCCGACTACCTCGACCCGGCCGATCCGGGCTGGCAGACCCGCTTCTCGTCCCTGCACTCCTTCGAGGTGCTCGCGTGCCGCGCGGACTGTGCCGACATGGCGAACTTCCACTCGATCTACACCAGCCGGCCGGACGCGTTCCCCTCGGTCCGTCCCTGGCCCATCGCCCCCACATGACCATCAGATCGTTCCGTGTTCCGGCGACCGGCGCCACGCACCTGATGCTGCGCGTGCTCGGCTCGCAGTGCACCGTCAACCCGCTGTACGCCGGTGAGCAGGAGCGCGACCCGGACTTCACGACGGACTGCGCCACGACCGGCTCCACACACGATCAGGTGCGTGCGGCCGAGTTCCAGGCGTTTTCCCACTGACGCCATGGACAGGGCGGCGCCGGTGACACCGCCGCCGCAAGGTGATGGACGACGAAGGTGCCCAGCGCACGCTCCCGTACCGAACCGCGGCTCAACAGCACCGGCTGAGCTTTCCGTGCCCGCTTGGGCCGCATCCTGGCCGGGTTGTTCGGGAGGGGGCGGTGTGCGGGAGCGCGGCGGCGGTCCTGGCTGGTGCCGGTCCGCCGCCGCGCTCAGGGGCTTGCGTGGTCGTCCGTCAGTTTTGGACGGCGTAGGCGCGGGTGATGGTCTGGTTCACCTGGACGCCGCCGGGGCCGGTGGCGGTGGCGCGCAGGGTGACGTGTCCGGGGGTGGCGGGGTTGGTCACCGAGGTGGTCCAGCCCTCGCCGTTCCGGCTGACCTGGAGGTCCTGCCAGGTTGTGCCGTCGTCGAAGGATGCCTCGACCCGGAGGGTGGTGAGCTTGCCCCTGTCGGCCGTGATCGGGATCTGGGTCGTCGAGCCTGGCTTGGCCCGGTTGGAGTCGTCCAGCCCCTGCGGGATGTACCGGATCGACGGCACCTCGTACCGCGTGTCCTCGGTGGTGTGGGCCGAGGTGAACGTCCAGGAGGTGTCGACGGCCGTGGACAGGCCGCGTCCGGCCTCGCGGCGGGCCGAGACCGCCACGGTGTAGGCGCCTTCGGCGGGCGGAACCTGCGCGGACAGCAGGCAGTGGTCGGGGATGTCGCAGTCGGCCAGGTCGTTCTCCTGCAGGACGGTGTCGCCGTTGAGCAGCTTCACCGTGCCGGTGATGTCGCCATCCCAGCCGGTGTGGCCGAGGTCGCCGTCGCTGAACAGGCCGCCGAAGAAGTAGCCGAGTTCGTCACCTTCCCGCGTGATGCGCAGCGCGCCGGGACCGGTCACCGCCGTGTTCCACGTCTCGGTGTGCTGCCCGTGCGGCACGGCCCGTGCGTCCAGGTCGGCCAGGACGTAGCCGCCCTGGGTGACCCGGCCGGACCAGCGCAGGCCCGCACCGGGCGTGAGATAGCTGTCGAGCGTGCCGGGAAGCATGACGTCGGTGTTCACACCGACGAGGAACTGCTCGCCGGGCGGGACGATCTCCCGCCGGAACTTGGCGGTGCCGCCGGTGTCCTGCGCACGGAAGGTCATGGCGACCTTGGCCAGGCCGGCTCTGGTGAACCGCCTGACCGGGTTGAACGGGATCTCCCCGGTACGGTAGTCGATCAGGTCATACCGGCTCGGCGCCGCACCCGCCGACGCGTCCGAGGCCAGCACCTGGTACGCCAGGTAGGTCCGCCCCTCCCTACGGGAGGGCAGTACGAACACAGGGTAATTCGGAGAGAAGCGTTCCACGTATTCGTAGCCCGTGCCTGTGGTGTTGCCCACCACCACCCTAAGGTCACCGACCGGTTTGGCGGCGGGGTCGTCGACGGTGAGCTCGATCTGCCTGCCCAGGCGGGCGTCCAGCGTCAGCCGCACGTCGGCGGGCCCGACCCGGATCGGGCGGTCGGTGAAGGTCTCGCTGAGTATCTTGTTCTGCTCGTCGTTCTTCTCCATTTCCGTCAGTCTGGCCTTGAGATTCCAGTCGCCGGGCCCCAGGCGCCGGTGGACGACGCCGTCGATGAACCTCAGGGAGGCGGTCTCACCGGTTTTGAGGTTGTACAGCCTCGCGTCGACATCCGGCACCGGTTCGCCGTTCCTGCCGACGGTTGTGACCGTCAGGCTGTAGGACTCGGGTTCGACGTAGGCGCCGGCCAGGGTGCGCAGGACGCTCTGGCCCGCGGTGGCGGTGAGGATGCCGGGGTGGTCGCCCGCCGGCAGGGTGGGGTCCAGGGTGAGCCGCACCGTGGCGTGGCCGCCGGCGGGGAGGGTGAGGTGGTCGGCCGACAGAGTGTAGGGGCTGTCCTCGGTCAGGGTCAGCTCCACCGGCCGGTCGGAGGTGTTGGTGTAGGTGACGTCGCTGGTGAGGGGGTTGTCGTTGTGGGGCCAGAATCGGTAGGTCCACAGGTTGCCGGTGTCGCCGACGACGTCCTGTGTGACCGCCCTGGCCACGTCGACGCGCCCGGCGCCCTGCTCGTACTGGGTCAGGGCGGGGTTCGGCCTGGCCGTCGCCATCAGCGCGGCCTTGAGCTGCCTCCAGCTCCAGCCGGGGTGCTGCTGCAGCAGGATGGCCGCGGCACCGGCCACGTGCGGGGCCGCCATCGAGGTGCCGTCCTCGGCCACGTACGGGTCAGCGGTGCCGCCACTGGCCCGGGCGGCGACGATGCCCACGCCGGGGGCGGTGATGTCCGGTTTGACGGCCCGGTCGATGAAACGGGGGCCGCGACTGGAGAAGAACGCCAGGCTCTCGTCACGACCGACCGCGCCAACCGTCAGCGCGGCGTCGGCGCTGCCGGGACTTTGGAGGGTCTCCTTGCCTCCTAATCCCTTGTTGCCGGCTGCGGCCACGAACAGGCTTCCCGTCTGTTCGGAGAGGGTGTTGACTGCCTCCTCCAGCGGGTCCAGGGCCGGTGTGTCGGTCATGCTGAGGCTCATGTTGACGATGGGGGCCTTGATCTCGAAGGCCGCCCATTCCATGCCGGCGATCACGTCGGACGTCTTGTTGCCGCCGCGGCCCTTGAGGACCTTGCCGACGGCGATCTTCGCATCGGGCGCCACGCCCCGGTACTTGCCGCCGGAGGCCGCTCCCGAGCCTGCGACGGTGGAGGCCACATGAGTACCGTGGCCGAACGTATCCATGGTGTCGGGCGCGTCGGTGAAGTTGACGGCTTGGGTGACGACGCCCTTCAGATCGGGGTGGTCGGGGTCATAGCCGGTGTCGAGCACGGCCACCGTGACGCCCTTACCGGTCAGGCCCTTGGCCCACGCCTGCGGGGCGCCAATCTGCGGGACGCTCTTGTCCAGGGCGGGGAAGACGCCGCCGTCCAGCCACAGCTTGGACACCCCGGCCGCAAGCGTCGTGGCGCCCGCCGCCGGGTGCAGCCGCTGCCAGACGGTGGCGGCCTGCGCCTTGGGAACCTCGGCCGCCCTCAGGCCGACCGACTTCAGGGCGACCCCGGCGGCAGCGGGCCCCGGGGCGACGCCCCCCTTGGTCAGGACCGGGATGGTGGTCCGGCGGGCGTCGCCGTAACCCCATTCCAGCAGCCGGGTGACGTTGAACAGGCGCTCGTCGACCAGGCCCGCGTCGATCAGCGGCGCCGCGTCGGAAGGCAGGACGTAGGTCTGCCCGGCCCTGGTCTCGATCGAGAACGACACCTTGCGCCCGGCGCCCGGCGTCACCTCATACGCCGCCGCGCCCGGCTTGCCGGACACGGCCACCCGGTCACCGGTGATCAGCGTGATCGTGTCGCCGCCGCCCTGCCCGCGTACAGGGTTCACAGGGCCGGGCGGCGGCGCGGTCGTGCCGGCGGCTGAGGGCGCCACCGGCACGGCTAAGACGCCCAGCGCGGCGAGTACGGCGAGCACCGCGCGCCGGCGCCTCACCACCGGTCGTTTCGAGACGGTCATGGGTGTTTCTCCTTCTCCGGTTGGATATTCGGGATGTGAAAGGGGACCCAGAGCTCCTGGCATCGTGAGGCGATCCCTTCTGCGGTGCCGATACGGCGAGGGCATCCGCCCAGGTGAACGGCGCCGATGGATGGCGTGGGGCAGGGTCACGCCGTTTTCTGTCAGCAGCTCCGGGGGCACGGTTGACGGGACCGGTTTACCGATGGATCCCGACGACGACTTCCGCTCCGGTGCGCCGCACCGTGAACTCTTTGATCAGGTGCTCGAAGCCGCGCGGGCCATGTGGGCTTCGGTGATGCCGGAGGAACCTGAGGTCGTGAAGACCTTGGACGCTAGGACGCCTTCAAGGTCGATGTGCTGAAACTTCCGCAGGGAAAGGCGGGTGCACTCATACCGATAGGCGGGGCGTGCATGTGCGTGGCAGGCAGTGCGTCCAGTACATCGTGGCCGCTGCGGATACCTCGCGCCCGTTGCTCCGCAGAAAGCCGGCCGCGCCCGCCGGGAGCATCGTCCGGCCGATCGGGAGTCCCGGCGGCCATCGCGTGAAATCCAACTCCTTCCGCCCAGAGCGGCGATGCTGGGCTCCTGCGCTCGGTGGAGCCCGGGGACATCGGGTGGCGCGGTCGTCGCCTCCGCCGGTAAGCATTCCGCGCGGGCCCTACCGCCATCGATCCCGCCTGCTACCGTTACGGGGTACAGTCTGCGCTACCGTGCCACCGCCCGGTTTCTGGTACGACGCTTTCCCGGCTGCCCTGCTGGCGAGTCGGCGGTGGCCATCGCGGGAACCTGCCTTTCTTCTGTCGCACAGCCGGCGCATCCCCGACGCCTTGAGCACACCTTGAGCACCCCTCGGCTATGCGCAGATATACGGCGCGGGCCGCAAGGGGCGTTGATCGGTGGAGCGGCCGGCCTGCCAGGAGTGGCGCTTGTTCTCCCGTCCGTTTCTCAGGGCCGGGGTGAGCGCCCTGCAGGGGAAGGAGGAGCGTCTGCAGGGAAACTGCCTGAACCCGATCCCCTTGAATTCTCATGTGGTGGGGGTCTTCGGGTAGTGCGGGCGGAGGACGGCTGCGGCGAGGCGGTCGAGTGTCCGGTCGGGCAGGACCCGTGACAGGCGGGTGAGCAGGGCCGGGTCACGGCCGACGGTGTAGCGTGTGCGCGGCCTGGCGGCGGTCACGGCCTTGGCGACCACGCGGGCGGCGGCGTCGGCCGGCGTGCCGCCCGAGGTGCCCGCCGAGGTCAGCGCCTTGATCGCCTCGATCAGCGGCCCGTAACGATCTCGCTGCTGCGGCGACATGGCCTCGGCCAGCCGGCTCGTGGTGGCGATGCCCCGCTCGCCCATCTGCGTGCGGACACCGCCCGGCTCGATCACCACCACCCGCACGCCCAGCGGTGCCATCTCCCTGCGCAGGGCGTCGCTGACCGCCTCCAGGGCGAACTTCGTGCCCGCGTAGGGGCCGAAGCTCGGCCAGCCGTTCTACGGCGTTTGCATCTCCGGCATCAGCGCGTGCCCGCAGCTCGTCCACCTGACCTCGTTCGGCCGCCTCCTCCACCTGCCCCCGCGCGGCCGCTGAGCTGCTTAGACAACACCTCAGCTACCGGGAGCCCGCTCCTGCTTACGGGTCAACTACCCACTCATGACCACACCCCGGCGCTCTCCTGACCCTCCCTGCGGAACACCAAAGCCCTTCGTCAGCAGGCTCTTAGAGCCAGACGCGTACCGGGTTTCCCCACCGCCACCGCCCGGGGGGGCGTGCGATCGGCGGCGCCGGGGCGGTCCGCGTCGACGGGTTCGTCGGCATGAAGGTCGAGGCTTCCTGGTGGCGGCTCTGTCCCGCGTAACGGGACGATCACGTGTCGGAACATGGCCCGATCCAATCGGACTTACGGCGCAAATGACTATTTATGGAACTGACCGAAAGGTGGCTTTTGTCGCCGGGGGTTTGTAAGGCACGACTAAGGTGATCCACATTCACCCCAGGAAACCCCCCGACTGGAGGCCCTTTGTCAACCCATCGACGGGCGGTGCCCGCCGTCCTTGTCGCCGTGGCCTGCGCGCTGAGCGCGGGCGCGGCGGACGCGTCGGCTTCGGCGGCGCCGGTGAGCGTCGTGGTGCCCTCGACCAACGACGTGTTCATCAGTCAGGCCGCGCCGGAAACCGTTTACGGCAGCGCCGAGTGGATGTCGGTCTGCGTCAAGACCTGCAACGACGCCACCAACGCTGAGCGTCGAGCTCTCATGCAGTTCAAGGTCTCCGGCGTCCCGGCCAACGCCCAGAACGTCAAGCTGACGCTCCAGGTGCGTTCGACCCGCACCACCGACACCACCGTCAGCGCGCACATGGTCACCGGCACGTGGTCGCAGACCACCACCTCCTGGATCACCAGACCGGCGTTCGGCACAGCGCTGACCACCCGCACCGGCTTCACCGCCGACACGGTGGCGGAACTGGACGTCAGCAAGGCCTACACCGGCAACGGCACCTACTCCTTCGGCCTGACCGCGTCCAAGGGCCCGGTAGCGGTGCTGTACTCCTCGCGCACGACCGGCAAGGGGCCGAACCTCAAGGTCACCTACACGCCCGCCGCCGCCACCCCGACGGCTACCCCGACCACCGGCCCCACCCCCACGGCGTCCCCGACCACATCTCCGACGGTCTCCCCGACGGCGTCCCCGACGGCGACGGGCAGCGTGCCCTGCCTGCCGTTCGACAAGCCGGCCGCCTCGACGCTGCGCTCCTACGACAAGAAGGTGTTCGCCTTCTACTTCCCGCCCTATCCGCTGTCCATCGACAACAAGGACCCGGCCAAGGACCAGTACGCCTCATGGCTGGACCCCGCCGGCTCCAACGGCATGTACGCCGAGCAAGGCGGCCACTCCCGCGACCGGCCGCTGACCCGCCCGGTGCGCTCCGGCGACTGGCGGCAGGCGGACTTCGAAGTCGAGGTGCGTCAGGCCATCGCAATGGGCCTGGACGGCTTCATCTACGAGCACCACACCTCGACCAGCGACCAGCGCTTCAACCAGTTCCCCAAGATGCTGGCGGCCGCCAAGGCGGTGGACCCCGGCTTCCGGATCATGCTCAGCCCGGACTTCCCGACCACCAAGGGCGCCGCGCCCGACAAGGTGATCTCCGACGTCCTGATGGCCAAGGGGCACCCGTCGCTGTACAAGCTGCCCGACGGGACGATCCCGCTGGCGCCGTTCTACCCCGAGCGTCAGAGCCCGGCATGGTGGGACGCCGTGCGCGAGAAGCTGGCCGCCCAGGGCATGAAGACGGTCCTGGTGCCGATCTTCCTGGACTGGAGTGGCTCGGGCAAGACCGAGTGGAACGACTCCGTGGCCGGCTACTCCTCCTGGGGCGTCCGCTGGCAGAGTTCCACGGACGGCTACCGCAAGTCCGGCATCGAGGCGGCCAAGCGCGGCAAGTTCTACATGGCCCCAGCGGCCCTGGAGGACATGCGCCCGCGTGACAAGCGCTACTGGGAGCCGTCCAACAGCGGCACCCTGCGGCAGTCGTTCGTCAAGGCCATGGAGGGCGACGCCGACATCGTCAACCTGCTCACCTGGAACGACTACGCCGAGTCGTGGCTGGCCCCGTCAGTCGAGCGCGGCTACGCGCCCGCCGACGTCGTCGCCTACTACACGACCTGGTTCAAGACCGGCAAGGAGCCCAGCGTCAAGCGCGACGCCCTGTACTACTTCCACCGCAGCCACCGCACCGACGCGCCGTTCGACGCCTCCAAGCAGACCATCGGCGCCATCTCCATCCCCTACGGTGACGCGGCCACCAACAACGTCGAACTGCTCGCCTTCGTCAAGGAGGCCGGCACCCTGACCATCAAACAGGGCACGGACGTCCAGACCAAGGAGGTGACCGGGCCGGGCATGGTGTCCTTCAAGGCGCCGATGGTGCCCGGGACAACCCCCGTCTTCGAGCTGAAGCGCAACGGCAAGGTCGTCCAGACGGTCAAGAGCGACACCGCGATCGTCAAGAGCGTCGTCTACCAGGATCTGATCAACCACGCAGGCGGCGGCGTCCCCTGCTCGCGCCCGCTGTAGCGCGCCCGCTGTAGCGCGCCGCCTCCCGGCCCCGGGACGGGCCGGGAGGCGGCATGTCGCCGCTCGGGATCGGATTCACGGCGAGCGCGACCCGCACGGCCGCGGACGCCGGAGGACCTGGATCCACCACGCCCCCGGCGACCCACCCAGTGATCAGACCACGTCCTCGTCGATCAGCGAAGGCATCGTGCGTGGACGCAGGACCATGTGCGAGCCTTCCAAGGCCGCCACCATAGCAAAGGGGAACCGGTCGATCTCAAGACAGAGCGCGACGTCATCGGGGTGGACTCCTTGACGTACCCCCTGCGCCAGTTCGGCGGCGGCGCGTGACTCGGCAGCGCGGCGGAGGAACTCAGCAGCATCTGTCCCAGCCTCGGTGACCCTCCGAGCGATGTATTGAGCACACGCCAGATCTTCATCAGCCTGCCCGTCCTCGCCGGTGACCACGAACGTGCCCCTGTCACTCTTGCGTGCCCGCAAGGGCCGAGCCGTTGCCTCCGCCACCACGAAACCGGCGCACAGCACCAGCGGCGCCTCCTTGACCGCAAGGGCGCCGACCGTTCCTGCCGTGGTCTTCTGCACAACCGTCCGTCCGCCCAGGTCAAGAGACCGCAGCAGGCCCGGCGAGTTGACGGTGTCGAACCCGGGCGCGAGTGGACCGTCCTTGAGCGCCACCCAATCCGGGTGGCGAGCCTTGAGCGCGAGGGCTTCGTCCAAAGTAATGCAGCGCATCGCCGCCGAAGAGCCGGACCGGCCCACCTGGAGCGGCGACCGCATCCACGCCGTCACCGTGCGGCTGGCGCGCGACCACCACCTGGACCTGCCGCTCCTTTGGCCACACATGTGGCTCACGCTGCCCGAGACCACCCGCTCCGAGATCACCATCGCCGAACAGGCCCTCACCCGCGCCACCACCCTGGGCGGCTGGGCACTGCTGTACGCTCCGCTGACCGCATGGTGGTGGCCCGCCGCCCCACTCACCGTCGTCCTCGCGTTGACCGCTAGACATCGCCTCCGCAGCGCCACCGACACCTACGCTCAGCTCCTGGAAGCCGCCGCCCACCTCCACGCTACAGACCTGGCTACCCAACTCGGCATCGAGCACATCGGTCCGCTCGGCCCCGCCCTTGGTGACGCCCTCGCCCTCCAGCTCCGCACTCGGACTCCGAACCAGTCCATCTTCAAGGGCACCCTGCCCCACTGACCTTGAACCCCAATGAGCTGAACGCCTCGTACCGCTCGGCCGGCTTCGCCAAGCTTGAGGAGATCGTCCCTGGTCACGTCCGTGAAGCGCGTCGTCTCGTGGTCGACGCGCTGACGCCCGAACAGCCTGCCGCACTCGGCGACGCCGCCCGGGCGATCACCGCCGTCACCATGGCGGAGCAGCCCGAGATGTGCTGGGAGAGCGGCGACTGCTAATCGCGCATCATGCTCCCGTCTACCATCGGCGTCTGAACGCCGACCACGAGGCGATCATGGGGATCCTCGGCTTCATCGACGCGCCGCCGGCCGAGCCTGTGGCCCGGTACAGCCCCGTTCTGGCCGTGCTGGCACGTCGCCCATCCCTGCCATGAGCGGTGCCTCTCGTTCGATGGGATCACTCATCGGGCACGTGTCCAGAGCAGGAAGGGAGGGAGCCTGCGGCGGGATGGGACGGTTCACGTCCAGCCATGAGAATGGGGACCGCGGCGACTCAGCCACCCCAAGACCTGCGTGATCATGCCTCGACTCAACGCTCGTGGCGCCTTGGACGGCGCCCGGGGAGTGGCGGGACCTCGCCCTGGCTCGGGGCTCGGGGCCGATCGGGTGCGTGTCTTCTCGGGGGCAGCGCGCTCCGACTCCAGAGGCCGAGCGGAGAATGTCGCACCGGCTAGCGAGGTGGTCCAGGTGCGTCGGTGATGCGGCGATCCCAAATGCCCATATTGGCCATCGAATGTCGGTGTTATTCGCTAAGCTCTGCGGCGGCAAGGCTGTAGCGCAGAGGTCGTCGCGCCTTACAGCGGGTTGGAGGACGTCGGTTCGAATCCGGCCAGCCTTGCCCCAGATCGTGGAAGTCATCGGTGGGGGGGCGGGTGCCGGTCTTGGATCCTGACGTGACCAGGACGCCAACGCCCGGATCAGGACCCTCCCCCGACCAGGCCGACGTCGAAACCTGCCTGCGGGTGATGGCCCAGGCGCGGGCCATGGATCCGGCCGATCCCCGATGGGCTGCCGTGCACGAGGCCGCGGCGCACTTGTACCGGGCGGGGAAGAAGACACGAAAGGCGTCGCGGCACACCGAGCGCAGGCGACGCGACCGCGAGGCGACGGCGGCCACGGCGCGCTACCGGGAGCAGGACCCCGCCCCGGCGCTCGTCCCGCCCGGAGCTTCGACGGAACTTCAGGGTCAGGCCGGTTCCGCGGAGCCGGAGCCGCCGGGTGAGCGGCCCGTTCCGGCTCGGCGCCCGCTGGTGGGCACGCGACGCTGCTACGTCTGCAAGTCCGCCTACGGGCAGGTCCATCCGGAATACCACCTGCTGTGCCTGGACTGCGCAGAGGAGAACATGGCCCGCCGGCACGCCCGCTGCGACCTGCGTGGCCGCCGGGCGATCGTGACCGGGGGACGAGTCAAGATCGGTTTCCAGCTGGCCCTGAAGCTGCTGCGCGACGGCGCGGACGTCCTGGTCACCACCCGCTACCCGCGGGACGCCGCCCGCCGGCTCGCGGCCGTACGCGACGCCGAGGCCTGGCTGGACCGGGTGCACGTCCACGGTGTCGACCTGCTGGACCTGGCGGCCGTCGCGGGTCTGCTGGAGTCCGTTCAGCGGCGTTTCAGCCATCTCGACATCCTCATCAACAACGCCGCCCAGACGATCCGCCGGCCCGCCGCGTACCATCGCGAGGTGCGCGCGGCTGAGCACGCGCCGCTGACCGGCCTGGCCGCGCGGATCGACGTGCGGGGCGTGCCAGGGACGGCCGCGCCGCTGGAATCCGCGCCGGTGGAATCCGCGCCGGTGCTCGCGTCTCCTGCGATCTCCGGGCTCGCGCCCGCCGGGCAGGCTCTCACGCGACGGGACACTCTGGAGACGCTGTTCCCCGCCGGGCAGACGGACGAGACCGGTCAGCCGCTGGACCTGCGCGACCGCAACAGCTGGAGCCTCCGGCTGCACGAGGTGGACCCGGCCGAGTGGCTGGAGGTCCAATTGGTCAACTCCTTCGCGCCGTTCGTGCTGACGTCGCGGCTGCGGGGGCTGCTGGAGTCGTCGCCGTGGCCGGACCGGTACGTCGTGCAGGTCTCGGCGATGGAGGGCAGCTTCTCCCGGGAGCACAAGACCGTCCGCCATCCCCACACCAACATGGCCAAGGCCGCCCTGAACATGCTGACCCGCACCGCCGCCGCGGACTATGCGGCCTCAGGCATCTACATGAACAGCGTCGACACCGGCTGGGTCACCGATGAACGCCCCCACCCGGACAAGATCGCGCAGCGGGAGGCGGGTTTCCGTCCGCCGCTGGACGTCATCGACGGTGCCGCCCGGGTCTACGACCCGATCGTGCGTGGCGTGGGCGGGCAACGGCTGTCCGGCCTGTTCTTGAAGGACTACCGACCGGTGGATTGGTGATGATGGAGCCGACGCCCGTACGTTGCCCCGCGATCGAGCACCCTGACGTGCCGCCGGCCGATCCGGCGGGCCTGGATCCGCTGGTCGCGCGGCTGGCCGTGCCGACGCAGGTGGTGGCCGACGAGACCTTCCCGCTCGGCACCGTACGGCCCGGCGGCCGGATCGACCTGTGCAAGCAGGGCCTCGGCCCAGCCGGTGCGGCGCGGCTGCTCCCGGCCGCGGTGGCCTCGCCGCACGCCGTCCACCTGCTGCTGGGCACCAACGCCATCGGGAACGACGGAGCCCGGATCATCGCCGACGCGCTGGTTCCCGGCCACGGCCTGGAGACCCTCTATCTCGGCTGCAACCGCATCGACGCGGCGGGCGCCGAGGTGCTGGCCGGGCGGCTGGCCGCGGACACCGCGGTGCGCGCCGTGTGGCTCAAGCGGAACCCGGTGGGCGACGACGGAGTTCTCGCCCTGGCCGCGATGCTGCGCCGCAACACCACGATCCGCACTCTCGACCTGGTCAACACCGGCCTCACGCGGGAGGGGCTGCGAGCGCTGCTGGGCGCGCTCACCGAGCGGCCGACCCCGGTCGAGCGGCTGTTCCTGGGCGGGAACGGGCTGGGCCCGGAGTGCGGCGATCTGCTGGCCGCGCTGATCCGGGACGCCGGGGTGGGCGAGCTCTACCTTCCGGCCAACCATCTCGGCGACACGGGCGCGGCGGCGCTCGCCGCGGTGGCCGACCCGGCCCGGCCGGTGCGCCTGGGCCTCGGCGGCAACGGCATCGGGCTGGACGGTGTCCGCGCGCTGGCCGGCGCACTCAGCGGCATCGAGGCACTCGACCTGGGACGTCCGCCATCGGAGCGGAGTCTCGGCGCGCCCGCGAACGTCATCGGGGACACCGGCGCGGCTGTGCTGGCGGCGGCTCTGCCCGGCAGTCCGCTGCGCCGGCTGGAACTGCGCAGGACCGGGATCACCGGGCGCGGCGCCAAGGCTGTGCTGGCGGCCGTTGCCGGCGACACCCGTCTGGAATACGTCGGGTTCGGGCCCGGCGTGCCCCGCCGGGTCAAGCGCGAACTGGCGCCGCGGCTGCGTCCCGCCGCCCGGCCCCATCCGGACCTGCACGCGATCGGCAGCCTCTACCGGTGAGCGCGCCGCTCCCACCGGCCGGTCTGCCCCCTCGTCCGGCGTCGGCTTCGTATCCGCCGCACGAGGCGTCCCGGTTGCGGCGGATCCGGCGGCACGCGGTGCCCTCGTGGATGATCGATCAGGCGACCGAACGGCGGCTCGCGGGCGACTGGCACGGTGCCTGCGCCGCGGCCAACGTCGACGTCACCTTCGACCTGGCCGGTGTCGCCGACGCCTACGGTGCGGAAGTCGCCGCGGCGATCGAGGACGACCTGTGCAGTTTCGCGCCGGATCTGCTGCGCTGGCATCTGCCTCGCCTGGACCGCGGGCGTACGACGATCGTGCCCGACCAGGTGATGATCCTGGGGCGGCCGGCCGAGGTCTCCGACGCGCCGTACCTGTACCTGCGGACGCCCCGCTGGATGGTCCACGGCCCGCAGCGGCTGCGCCTGCACGTCGGCTCCGTTGGCCGGCAGAACACCTATCTGGAGACCGACTGGGCCTACAGCGCGTTCTGGCGCAACGTCGTGCAGGACTGGAGCGGCTCACGACATCTGTGGGACGTACGCCATGCCGGCGACCTGCGTGAACGCTGCGGCGGCGACAGGACGCGGGCGCCGTTCCTCCACGGCGACGGCACACCGCGCACGGTGCAGGAGCTTCCCACGGCCGACCCAGGACGCGCCGACCCGGCGTCGTTCACCGAGTGGGTGACGCTGCTGCACGAACGGGGCGACGTCCAAGCGGCCTTCGCGGCCGCCGGCATCGATCTGGACACCGCGCCGCCCGACGTCGAGGTCGATCTTGATCCGCTCGACGTACTCGCGCGGATGCCCCTCGCCCTGACCCGGTTGGAGGCGGAGATCCGTCACCTCGCGGCCTCAACGGGAACCGGACGTTTCTGGCTCCCCTACCGGCAGTACGCGGCGATCCTCTTCGAGACCGACGGACGGGACACGGGGCTGCGCGTCCGAATCGTCGAGTTCGAGATGGGCACGGAGCCCGCGGACACGGTGCTCCCCGAAGCGTGCTGGCGTCGCCTGCCCGACCTCGACCTGCTACGGGACGGCCATCCGCCGGAGCAGCTCCATCCGCTCGTACACGAGGCACTGCTCCCGGGACGCGCCGCGCACGGCGCTCCCGCGGGGCCGCCCGGCCCGGAACTCCCCCAACCGGCCCGGATCCGCTGCCGCGGCGAGTGGCACGAGGTCTCCTTCCGCGACGGCGCCCTGGACATCCCGCACAGTGCGCAGGAGCAGCAGCGGGAGGCCGCCATGCGGGCCTTCGGCGGCGCGACCGCCGGATGCTTCGCCGTACGGCACGCGTGGACGTCCGGAAGTGGGCGGCTGCCCAAGGTGCTGCGCCACCAGCGAGGGGAACTGTTCGCACGGGTCCAGCACGGCGACCTCCCGGGCGTCCTGCGACTGCTGGACGCCGGCGTGGATCCACGCGTCCGTGACAGCCGGCGCCGCACCCTGCTCCACATGCTGCACCTGCTCGATCCTGGCGCCGACCCGAGGGTGCGCGGCCGTCGAAGGCGTGAGGCGGCCCACCGGCTGCGGCACCTCGACCACGACGGCCTGCTCGGGCGGCTCCTGGCGGCGGGTCTGGACATCGACGCCAGGGATGAGGAGCAGCGTACGCCCCTGTTCGCCGCGATCTGCGGCGACGGTTCGGCGGCGCTCGTGCAGGCGCTGCTCGCCGCGGGGGCGCGGATCGACCTGACCGGCGAGGTCCACGGCGAGCCCTTCTCGCTGCACCGCCTGATCGCCTGGCTCGGACGCGATGACCTGGACTTCGTCACGGATCGCATCGAGCGGGAGCATCCGGAACTCGCCGAGGAAGAATGAACGCCGTCAGCACACCAGTCTCCGCAGCGCCGCGCCGCACGCTGTCCTACCCGCCGGACGAGGCGTCGAGCCGACGGCGGATCCTGCGGTACGCCGTTCCCCGATGGATGATCGAGCAGGCCGGCGCGCGGCGTCTCGACGGAGACTGGCGCGGCGCCTGCGCCGCCGCGAACGTCGACGTCGCGTTCGACCTGGCCGACATCGCCCGGGAGCACGGCGGCGCCGTCGCGGCCGTTGTCGAGGACGACCTCCTCCATCTCGCGCCGGATCTGCTGCGCTGGCATCTGCCGCGCTTCCTGATGGGACGCACGACGATCCGCAACCGCCAGACGATCACTCTTGCCGGTTACCCGCGTGCGGCCAAGGCCGTGCAGCATCTGTACGTCACCACGCCGACGATGGTGGACGGGCCGCAGCGGCTGCTCCTGCGCTTCGGCCGCATCGACCAGGACGTCAGCTCGGGCGGCGGTCACCTGCACGCCCTCCATGACTGGACCTTGCTACGGCACCTGTGGGACGCCCGGCGCACCGGCGCGCTGCTGGAACGCCATGGCGGTGGAGAGCGGCCGCCGTTCCTCAACGCGGACGGAACCCCACGCGCCGCCGGAGACCTGCCCACGGCCGACCCCGGCCCCGCCGACCCGCCGGCCCGCGCCGAATGGGCGACCCTGCTGCACGAGCGAGGGGAGATCGAGGCGGCGTTGGCCGCGGCGGGGATCACGCTGGATCCGGCACCGCTCGAACGCCGCTGGGGCTCCCGGATCAGTCCGTCGCCCGTCCTGGAAAGACTCCCGCTGGCGCTGACCAGGCTTGCACCGGAGATCCGGCTGCTCACCGGCGAGGGCTTCGGGCACCGCTTCCAGATTCCGAATTACTGGGGCCACTCCATGCTGCTCGAAAGCGGCAAGCGGGGCGGCGAACTGCGGATCCGGATCATCGACCCCAAGGAGTTCCCCGGCGTCCCGGTGCTCGCCGAGGCGTGCTGGCGGCGGCTGCCGGACCTCGATGCGCTCCGGCATGGCGACGCGGTCCCGGACCGGCTGCATCCGCTGGTCCGGGACGCGCTCTTCCCGCTGCGCCAGGACTCCGCCCACCCGGTCGGGCCGCCGGATCCGCGGCTCCCGTCCCCCGTCCAGGTGCGCTGCCGCGGTGACTGGCACGAGGTGTGCTTCCAGGACGGTGTGCTGCGGATGCCGCACAGCGCGGACGAGCAGCGGCGGGAGCAGGCGCTGCGGGCCTTCGGCGGCGCGGTCGCCGGCTGCTTCGCCGTTGCGCAGGCGATGGCCTCCGGCGCGGGCCGGCTGCCCAAGGCCCTGCGGGAGCAGCGGCGCGAGCTGTACACCCGCGCCCAGCACGGTGACACGCCCGGAGTGCTCAGGCTGCTCGACGCCGGTGTCGACCCGCGCTTCCGTGACGGCCGGCACCGCACGCTCCTGCACGCGCTGATCCACCTGGACCACGAGGTCCTGCTGCCGCGCCTGCTGGCGGCCGGCGTCGACCTGGAGGCCGTGGACAGCAACCAGCGCACGGCGCTCCACGTGGCCGTCGGCGACAACGGCCCCGTCGCGCTGGTACGGGCGCTGCTCACCGCCGGAGCCGACCCCGACGTCACCGACGACGAAGGCATGTCGCTCTCCCGGCTCATCCACTTCCGCAACCGCACCGACCTGGGCTTCCTCCTGGCCCTCCTGGACCGCGACCGGTCCGATGGATGATCTGGAAAGACGAGGAACAGTGAACGTCACCCACGAGGGCTTCGCGCCGGACCCGCTGGCCGCGGCAGACGAACTCCTCCGCCGGCTCGGCTCCCAGCGGACGGAGCCGGCCGCGAACCCGCAGCTGGAGGCGCTGTCGCTCGCGGTGTCGGCGAACCTGCCGGTGCTGCTCTGGGGCGAGCCGGGGATCGGCAAGTCCGCCGGCCTTCAGCAGCTGGCCGCCGGACTCGGCGTCCCGCTCGAGACGGTGATCGCGAGCGTGCACGAGCCCTCCGACTTCGCCGGCCTGCCCATCATCGGTGATGATCCGGCCACCACCGGGGTGCCGATGGCCCCGCCGGACTGGGCGGTTCGGCTGGCCACGGCCGGGCGCGGCCTGGTGTTCTTCGACGAGCTGTCCTCCGCTCCGCCCGCCGTCCAGGCGGCGCTGCTGCGGGTCGTCCTCGAACGCCGGGTCGGCAGCCTGTCGCTCCCGGAGCAGGTCCGTGTGGTCGCCGCCGCCAACCCGCCGTCCAGCGCCGCCGACGGCTGGCACCTCAGCCCGCCGCTGGCCAACCGGTTCGTGCACCTGCAGTGGACGCACGACCCGCGAACGGTCGCGCGAGGGATGGCCGGGACCTGGCCGGCCGTGCCCCTGCCGCTCGTCGACCCGGCCCGGGTGCCCAGCGCGGTCGCGCGTGCACGCGGGGTGGTCTCGGGGTTCCTGTCCGCACGGCCTGGCCTGGCCCACCACCTGCCCGGTGACGCCGAGGGCCGGGGCCGCGCCTGGCCGTCGCCGCGCACCTGGGAGATGGCGCTGCGCCTGCTGGCGGTCGGGTACGCCACCGGCGCCGGCCAGAAGGCAGTCGCGGCCGCGGTGGTCGGCGCGGTCGGCGACGGCCCCGGTCTGGAACTGCTGGCCTACCTCGAACAGCTCGACCTGCCCGACCCCGACCGCGTGCTGGCCGATCCGGACGCCTTCGCCCTTCCGGGTAGGGGCGACCGGCAGCTCGCCTTCCTGACGGCCGTCGTCTCAGCCGTGCAGAGCGACCTGACGCGGCGGCGCTGGGAGGCCGGCTGGGTGGTGCTGGCCAAGGCCGTCGACGCCGGGGTGCCCGACGTCGCGGCGCGGGCCGCCGCGGATCTGGCGGCGCTGCGCGACACCGACTGGCCGGTGCCGAGCGGCATCGACGCGTTCATCGACCTGCTCCAGCTGTCCGGCGCGCTGCCGAACGCCTCCTGACCCATGACCGAACTCGACCAGGTCAAGGTGCTGGCCGCGCGGTACCGTGCCGCGAGCGAGCGGCCGTACCTCGCCTCGGCGCTCTACTCGCTGACGGTCGTGCCGAGCGGCGGCGTGCCCACGATGGCCGTCGACCGCCACTGGCGGTGCTACGTGTCGCCGGCGTTCGTCGCGGCGACGTCCGTTCCCGAACTGGCGGGCGTATGGATCCATGAGGTGGCTCACCTGCTGCGCGACCACCACGGCCGTGCGGACCGGCTCCCCGCCGCCGACCAGCGCGACCGGTTGCGCGTGAACATCGCCCAGGATTGCGAGATCAACGACGACCTGCTCGCCGACGGGCTGGCGCTGCCGCAGGGCCGGGTGGAACCGGGTACCTTCGGGCTGGCGACCGGACGGCTGTTCGAGGAGTATCTTCCGCAACTGCCGCCGTTCGCCGTCTGCTCCGACTGCGGCTCCGGCGCCCACGGCTCACCGGCTGACTGGGAGATCCCCGATGACGGCGGGCGGGGCGGCGTCAGCAAGGTCGAGGCCGAGGCCCTGCGCCGGCACACCGCCGAGGCGATGCGCGCCCACCGTCGCAACCGCGGCAGCCTGCCCGCCGGCTGGCAACGATGGGCCGACGACGTCCTGGAGCCGACGGTCGACTGGCGGCGCGTACTCGCGGGCGCCGTACGGGAGGCGGTCGCCTGGGCCAGCGGGGCGGTCGACTACACCTACCGGCGCCCGTCCCGACGCACCGGCGCACTGCGTGGCGTCGTGCTGCCGAGTCTGCGCCGCCCGCTGCCGAGCGTCGCGATCGTCATCGACACCTCGGGCTCCATGGGCGAGGACGACCTCGCGGCGGCCCTCGCCGAGGTCACCGGCGTCCTGCGGGAGGTCGGCGTCGGCGGCAATCGGGTCACGGTGCTCGCCTGCGACGCCGACGTGCAGGCTGCCGCCCGGGTGACGTCCGCGCAGCAGGTGAATCTCGCCGGTGGGGGCGGCACCGACATGCGGGTCGGTATCCAGGCGGCCCTGGCCCTGCCCGACCGGCCCGGTGTCGTGATCGTGCTGTCCGACGGCTTCACGCCCTGGCCCGAGGCGCCGTCGTCGTCGCGGCTCATCGCCGCGCTCATCGGCGCGGACCCGCCGCCCCCGCCCGCCTGGGTCGAGGCCGTCCGCGTACCTCGCGGGTCGGACTGATCGTGACGCACACTGCGCGAGCTGCCACCGCCACCGATCAGGTCGCCTGATCGCCGGCCGGGCAAGGCCGCATCGGCGAGCTGTGATGCAGGGTCTCCAGCAGCGCAGCCCTGCACCTGTCGCGTCGCTCCTCCTCTGTCCGGCCAGGTCAGTGCCGCGCTCGCGCGAATGGTGTGCCCGCGAGGTCGCGTCACCATCGTCTTCCGGCTGGGGCGCGTGCGTGCTGAGGTGATCGCATGACCCCCATCATCCGGACAGCCGCGGCAGGAATGATCGTGCTGACGCCGGCTCCGGCCTGGACCGGCATCGAGTTTCCACGCATCGCGGCAGACGGGGCCGCACCGTGAATTCGCGAGTGGATCAGCGGCTGGCTGATCGGACCTGCGGTATCGCTGCTCGTTCTCGCCGTGTTCGGCACTCGCGTCCACCTGTTCACACGTGGTCAGCCGATCCACTCGCCGAAGCTGCAGCTCCGCCGGGCAAGGTGCGGGGACGTGACCGGCTCGGGTCTCAGGCATCAGGACACCGGCAGACCATGGCCCACGATCACGTGCACCACATCGCCATCCGGGCGGGACAGGACGCCGACGGCAAGCGGAGGAACCGCGCCCCGACAGAACGGAGCCCCAGTCCGTGACGGTAAGGTCCGAACCTGATCCTCCTCCTGCCGACCACACCGGGCAGCAGGCCGCCGTGCAGGAGCCCGCCACGGATCCGATCTTCGGAGGCGGCTTCCAGTACAGCATGGGCTGGGCGCGGCACGAGGCCGACATGGCGGTCGGCTTCGGCGTGATCATGCGCAAGCTGCCCTCGCTGGTCGGCATCTGCCTGCGGCTGTCCTGGCGAGCCGACCCCACCGCGCTCGTGATCGTCGTGGTCTGCCAGCCCATCGTCAGCGCCGCGACCGCGTTCGGGCTGCTGGCCACCAACCGGGTGCTGCAGCGGATCCTCGCGGAGGGGCCCACCCCCCCGACCGCGTCAGGGCCGCCGTACCGGCGCTGGTCCTGGTCGCGGCCGCCGGCATCAGCGTCGCGGTGCTGACCGCCTGGTCCGGTGCCGCCTCCGGCCGGCTCCAGCCGAAGGTCGAGCACCTCGCCTACGACGAGCTCCTCAGCCGCGCCGCGAACATCGAGCTGCTGCACTTCCAGGGCGCCCAGTTCCATGACCTCCTGGAGGCCGCGCAGTACGGGGCCGGGTGGATCGACATCGTCATCGACCAGGTCATCCGCATGCTGAAAGCGCTGATGGACATGACCGCCGCCGCCGGCGTCCTGGGGGTCCTGCACCCCCTGCTGCTTCCGCTGCTGCCGCTCATCATCCTGCCGCGCGCCTGGGCGCTGGTGCGCTCCACTCTGCGCCGCAAAGCCTCCCGCCTGCGGTGGCTGACTCCCGTACGGCAGCAGCGCAGCCTCGCCCGACTCCTGGTCGGAGCCGACCCCGCCGAGGAAATCCGCGCGCACGCCGCTGGGGACTTCCTGCTCCGCCACCACGACCGGATGGCGGCCCTGCGCTCGGCGCGGGAGAGGCCCTGCTCAAAGCAGGGGTGGGCGACGTGCCAGCGCGGCCGGAACGGGGCTGTACCGGGCCACCAGCTCGGCCAGCGGCGCATCGATGAAGCCGAGCATCGTCATGATCGCTTCATGATCGGCGTTCAGATGCCGGTGGTAGATGGGAGCGTGATGGGCGATCTTGTTGCGCAGTACGCGCAGGAAGTCCAGTTTGCGGTGCAGCGCGTGGCGGCCACCGCGATATCCGGGAAATGCTTGGTAGAGCGTTGTGCGCCACAGACGCTGGTCGTAGTTGTTGCCGCGCCCGATCAAGCTCACCCAGAACCCGAACGGCAACTCGGCGACCACTTCCGACGGGGTGGGCGTCAAGCCTTGCCGGCCCAGTTGGTGAACGGCTTCCCGGATCTTGGCTACCGCGCCGTAGTGCAGATCCACGCGAGGGTGATCCCACCAGTCGTCCCTGCCGAACAGGTGCAACATGCGCTGGTCAAGAACGCTGCGCAAGACGAGCTCCAGGTGCTGCAGCGGGCCGTAGAACGCGGCGGCCACCTCGGTGTTCCAGCAGAACAGCCGCAGCGCGGCCATCTGGTCGCCGCCGCAGAACGTCTCACACTCGGGCAGCTGGGCCCTGCGACAGCAGCTGATGCAGGCGCTGGGCGTCGGGCTGATCCACCGGCTTGCCTCTTCTCGCCGGACCCGGCGTGCTAGCGTAGGTGACATAAGCCCCGGGATTGCCTCTGCTCGCATGCAGCCCGGGGCACAGCTGTCTCTGCGGTCATGTCGCGCCCGGATTCCAGGCCCGAGATCTCGGCAAGACTAGCATGATCATCTTCTTGTTGCCGGGCCGTCACCGACCGCGCCCTGGACAAGCACTCCATGCGGCGTCGTGCAGCAACATGGTGGTGCTGCCGCCTCACAGCACTTGTGTGTGGCAAGGCCTGAAGCCGGCCCAGGTTGCTCGGCCGCGATCCGTCAGCTCGTCCTGCAGGCCCCCGCACCCATGGTCGCCCGCATGCTCAGCTACGACGCAGACACCGCGACCCGGCTCGCTACCGCAGCCGGAAGCACAGGGAGCCACTACGCCCCGGCGACCACGAACAGTGACATCTCTCATGCGATCAGGCAGGAACACATATCACTCGCTCATTGGCTCCTGCCAGTGTCGGCGACCACGTCGGCCAGGGCTGGCCCAGCACCACGCTCCCGGACATGGCCTGCCCAGTCCAGGTCGTCGACGTTGATGCCGGAGACCTCTCGCGGCACCACCACTGCGGTGGCCTCCCAGTCTCCGAGCCAGCCCGGTTGGACAAAAGGCGTGTGAAGTGTGCAAGTGCGTCGTGCAGTGGCGTGGAGATGATGTCGGGGCCGCCGACCGTGAGGTACGGGGACGATCGACGCCCGCGCCTACCGGGCGGGCTTGGCCGGACGAGCGTCAGACGTTCTGGGTGGTCAGGTCGCGCACGGTGGTCATGTCGTCGAACGGCACCTTGGCGGCCCCGATGATCTGGTACGGCTCGGCGCCTTTGCCGGCCACCAGGACGACGTCGCCCGGCTGCGCCAGCTGCAAGGCCCGGGCGATGGCCTGGCGGCGGTCGGTGATGCGCTCCACGACAGCGGCGGTGCCCGCCACCCCGGCCGTGATCGCGTCGATGATCGCCTCGGGGTCTTCGCTGCGGGGGTTGTCGCTGGTGACCACCACAACGTCGGAGCCGGTTCCGGCGATGCGCCCCATGGGGGCGCGCTTGCTGGGGTCGCGGTCTCCGCCGCACCCGAACACGGTGATCACCTTGCCGTCGGCGAACTCGCGGATGGCGGCCAGCACCTTGTGCAGCGAGTCGGGGGAGTGGGCGTAGTCGACGACCACCGACACCCCGGTCGGACTCTGGTAGGTCTGGAAGCGGCCTGGGATGGGCGCCAGCTTGGCCAGCGTGCTGATGAGGGCGCCCAGGTCGTAGCCGAGCAGGTGCGCGGCCGCGACGCTCGCCAGCGCGTTGGAGACGGCGAAGCGGCCGGGGATCGGCACCTGCGCCGCGAACCTTCTGCCGTCGTGGCGCAGCACGAACGACGTGCCCGCCGCATGCGCCCGCAGCTCGGCCGCCTGAAAGTCCGCCGCCGCCATCCCGTAGGTGGTCACCGCGCCGGGCATGAGCGCGGCGATCTCGGCGCCGACCGGGTCGTCGGCGTTGGCCACCGCCTGGTGGCACATGCCGTCGAACAACCGCAGCTTGGCCTGCTTGTAGGCATCCATCGTGCCGTGATTGTCCAGGTGGTCGGGGGTCAGGTTGGTGAAGATGCCGACGTCGATGTCGGTGTGGTCGACCCGATGCAGCTCCAGCGCCATCGAGGACGCCTCCATCACCACCACGCCCGCGCCGCGCTCGCGCATCGTCCGCAGGATCAGTTGCAGCTCGGCCGCCTCCGGGGTGGTGGGGGTGGTCGTGTCAACCTGGATCGGCTCGTCATCGACGCGGCAGCCGTCGGTGCCGATCACCCCGACACGGGCACGGGCGGCGCCGCGCAGGATCGCCGACAGCATGTACGACACCGACGTCTTGCCATTAGTGCCGGTCACCGCGGCCACCTTCAGCTCGCGCGAAGGGTAGCCGAAGTAGTGGGCGGCCACCCACGGGGCGGCGGCCCGGGTGTCGGCCACCTGGACCACGCAGGCGTTCTCAGGCAGGAGCTCGGCGGGCGGGTGCTGAACGAGCACCGCACCCGCCCCTTGTGCCAGGGCGTCGGTCACGAAACGATGCCCGTCGGTGCGGGAACCGATCATGGCGATATAGAGGCTGCCGGGGCTCAGGCGGCGGGAGTCATAGGCGATACCGGCGTAGACGTCGGCCTGCCCGGGGTCGCCGTGCAGGACCTGGTACTCATGCCCGGCCAGAAGCTCACGCAGATTCATCCTGCTCTCTCCTCCTCCATATGCCTCATCGTTAAGGCCAGCCTGCCGTGATGAAGTACCTGTGTGCGGGCGATACGCCCTCGACGCCCAGGGCTCGCCGAGGTGGAGCAGCAGTCGGTTCGCACCATGGCCTTGCCTCGCACACCAGGAACGCGGGGCGGAACGCCCAGAGGGCACTCAGCCCGCAAGCACCGTTCGAGGCTTCCCCCTGCTGATCAAGTGACCCTCGGCCTCCCTCGGATGCTGCCGCGGCGGAACTTTCGGCGTGCAGGGCCCGCACCGCTCCAGCCCCCGGTACGGTGCGAACTCATGCAGCAGGTGCGTCGATCCGGAGCCGGCAGCGCCGCGTTTCATCGTTCATGCCCGAGCTGGCGATCCCGTGAAGCTGCGCTCTGGAGTTGACGGGGAGGGCGCTGGTGCCGATCAGCAACTCAACCATTGTGATGGCCCTGTTGGCCTACCTCGAGCGATACCCGGAGGAGGTCGCGTTGCTGGGCGAGCCGATGCGGTTGCTGGACCAGGGGGCGGATTGCGCCTGGCGGCGGACCTTTCCGATGCACGTGACGGTCGGGGCGTTGCTGGTCCGCGGCGAGCGCGAGGTGCTGCTCGTGGAACATCGTGCGTATGGGCTTCTTTTGCAGCCCGGCGGTCATGTCGAGCCCACCGACAACACGTTGCTCGGCGCCGCGATGCGCGAGCTGGTGGAAGAAACCGGCGTCGATCCCGGCCAGATCGCCTCAGCGTCACAGATCCCGGTGTACGTCGACTACGGTCGCGTACCGGCGCGGCCGGACAAGGACGAGCCTGCGCACCATCACCTCGACATCGGCTACGCGTTCGTCACGGCACACGCGGACGTGGGCGACATCCAGGAGTCGGAGGTGCTGCGGGCGGCGTGGTACCCGCTGGCGGCGGCCGAGCGTCTGGTCGGCCCCTACATCGCTCGGGCCATCGACTGAGCCGGGCCCGCCCGGTGGACCGGATCGCGCTGAGCGGCGCTGCGTACCCGCTACGGCCCGGTGCGCGACCATCTGGCCCAGCTGGACCGGATCGCTTCCCTGACGACGCTGGCCAACGTCCGGATCGGCCTGATCCCGCACCGCCACCAGGCCCACACGCAAGCCCTGCACGGCTTCATCCTCTACCAGGGCGCTCGGCCGCAAGACACGCTGGTAACCGTAGAGGCCCTGCACGGCCAGCTGTACGTCACCGATCCCGACAGCATCGACCTCTACCGCCGCCAATGGGATCTGCTGCAGGCCTCTGCACTGTTCGATGCACAGGCCCGCGCGTTCCTGCAGCAGCTCATCGCCGAGATCGGCGAGCAGGAGCCATGACCATCATCGTCCGCGTTCCAGCCAGTCCTCCCTGGCCAGCAGCTCACTTCAGGCGAGGCGGAGCGTTCCGGCGCGCTGCCCGGGACGCTCCGCCCCGGCGGCTAAGCCGCTTCGTTGTCGATCAGGCCGATCAGGTGGTCGAACTGCCCATCCTTGGCCCCGGCCAGGAACGCCACCCACTCGCTGCGGCTGAACCACAGCACCTGCCCGTCGGGGACCTTGGAGTCACGAACCACGACCCCGCCGCCAGCCGGCTGCAGCTGCACGCAATCGCCGCCGCCACCGCTGTAGGCGCTCTTGACCCACGCGACCGTTCCCCGCGGCCCGGCCTGGTGCCCGTTGTCCATTGCCATCACCTGTGTCCTTCTCGCTCCGGCAGGTCCTTCCTGCCCGGCACTGCCCACGATGCGACACCGGCCTGGCCGTCCGGCTTGGAGACGACCTGGGCGAGGACCTGGCAGGACCTGGCAGGACCTGGCAGGTCATCTGGGAGGCCCGCGCACAGCCCTACGACAGGGGCCAACCCGCCCTACGGATGCCTGTGGCGCACTGTCGGTTCCCGCACTTCCGCGTCCGATCAGCCCCCTGCTTCCCCCCGATACCACGGAGACGACATGGAGTTCCGGCTTCTGGGCCCGGTCCAGGCGATCATCGGCGACGGCCGTCAGGCTGACCTCGGGCCGCCCATGCACCGCCTGCTGCTGGCCGTCCTGCTGGCCGCCGACGGCCGGCCGGTTCCCGCTGACACACTCATCACCAGGCTGTGGGACCGCCAACCTGCCACTGCCCGCGACCTGCTGCATGGCTACGCCAGCAAACTCCGCGCCCGCCTGACCACCCCCACCGGCGCCGTGGACGGCACACCGGCGATGCCGCCCGCGCACGAACACGGCTACCGCCTGCCCGTCGCCCGCCACCAGGTCGACGCCCACCGCTTCCATGACGACCTGGCCGCAGCCCGCGCCCTGCCTCCCGGCGACCCGGCCACAACGGCGCGGCTGCTGCGCCAGGCCTTGGCCCACTGGCACCCCGACGGCGCCGGCGACGACCTACGCCCAGCCGAACCGCTGGCCGGTCTGGGCGGCACCTGGGCCGAGGACTACCGCGCCTGCCTGCTCGGCGAGCACCGCGCGGCCCTGCTCGAATGCCTGCGCGCCGAACTCACCCTGGACCGTCACGGCGCGATCATCCCTCAGCTGGAACACCTGGCCCGCGCCGACCCCACCGACGAGACCATCACCGCCCTCCTCCTGCACGCCTGCCACCAGGCCGGCCGGCAGGCCCACGCCACCCGCGCCTACCGCGAGCACTACGACCACCTCCGGCAGGCATCCCTGGTCCCCAGCCCCGAGCTCAACCGGCTGTACACACAGATCCTCAACAACGACCCCGCCCTCAGCCGGCCGCCGCACACCGGCATCGCCCGCCTCACCCCACCCGCCCCCGACCGGCCACACCCCCGGCCCGCTGCTGGCCCTGCCCACCACACCGCTTCCCGGCCCCCACGACCACGACGACGCCGAATCTGTTGATGACGAGCAGCCCCAACGCCCTGACCTCGCCGCCGGTCCCGGCGCCCCTTCGTCGCCCGCACCGGGCTCGTTGATCGGCATCCAGATCAACAGCGGCCCCGGCGCTCGCGTCTACAACGTCAGCGGCAGTATGACCGTCAACGAGGCCCCGCCGAGCTGATGGTGAAGTCAAGGGGTCGTCGCAACACTGATTGATCAACTGGCGAGTGCCAGGAGCTTGGTGAGACGCTCGGCTGGGGTTTCCCAGCCGAGCGTTTTGCGTGGC
>NZ_BMRC01000017.1 GCF_014648435.1 Nonomuraea spiralis | reverse complement strand
GGCGCTCGACGTTCTGGAGGGTGAAGGGTTGGTCGTGGTCGAGCATGGACGGGGCCGGTTCGTTCGAGGATGAGACGTCCTGGGACGTCCGCATCTGCCCCTAGATCAGCCCATATGCGGTCTGTCTAAGGTGAACAACGTGGAGCATGTCGATTGGGCCTATGGCCTGGCCAAAGAGCTGCTGGAGACGACTTTGCCTCGCCGCTGGGCTCATTCCCAGGGAGTGGCTGAGCGAGCTGCTTCCTTGACGCCGCTCCTGGGGGAAGAGGCTGACACCTTGATTGCCGCTGCGCTACTACATGACATTGGGTACGCCCCGGACCTGGTTGGCACGGGCATGCATCAGCTCGACGGCGCTCGCTACCTGCGCGACGTCGCCGGGGCGGATGGGCGGCTGTGCCGCCTGGTGGCCTATCACTCGTGTGCGGACAACGAGGCCCGGCAGCGGGACTTGTTCGACGTGTTGACCAAGGAGTTCGACCAGGAAGCGCCAGACCTAGCCAGGGCGCTCACCTATTGCGACATGACGACCGGTCCGGACGGCCGGCATGTGGACGTTACCGACCGGCTGGCCGAGATCCATTCGCGGTACGGCCCTGAGCATGTGGTCAGCCGGTCGATCGCGGACGCTACCCCCTGCATCGTGTCCTCGGTGCGTTCGGTAGAGGCGGCGCTATCCGATGTGCGGCAGGCCGACGCCGGTTAGGTAGTGGTCGATCCGCATGCGCATCGAACGGTCCATCGGCAGTGACGTGATCTCGTTCCGCGGCACCCAGCGGACCTCTCGGGACTCCTCGCTCGGAGTTGGCTCGCCCTCGATCGCCTGACCGGTCAGGACGATGGAGAACTCCTGTCGGGCCTCGCCGTTGGAGGTGTAGAGGATCACGTGCCGGGGGTCGCTGTAGGTGCCGACCAGGCCGGTGATCTCGCAGGTGATGCCAGTTTCCTCGTACGTCTCGCGGATGGCCGCCGCGGGGATGGACTCGCCGAGGTCGATAGCGCCACCGGGCACGGCCCAGTTGTTGTTGTCGCTGCGGCGGATCATCAGGACGTCCCCGGCCGCGTTGGTGACGATGACGTTGATGGACGGAACCAGGCTGTTCGGCTCGGGCGCGTCGGGGTCGTCGTAGAAGTCGATCCGCTTGGCCATGGTCAGGACTCCACCGGGGTCGCTTGGGCCCATACCTTCTCGAAGCTGTCGGCGTAGGTGGTCACCATCTCGCCGCCGGCCACCCTTCGCAGATGCAGTACGGGCGCGTTCCCGGCGCGGGTGCCGTACACGTGCATGTTGACCAGGTAGTCGCCGTCAGCCTGATAGATCGAGTTGTACAGGATCGTCTGATGGAGGCGGAGCTCGAAGTTCTCCAGGGGCAGGAGCGGCCGGTAGAAGATCAGCGCGCTACGGATCTGTGCGGCCATGCTGTCGCCGACACCCTCGTCCTCTCCCCGCTGGGCGACTTCGGCGCAGCCGGGGTCGCCGAGCAGAACACGGACCCGCACGCCGGACTGCGCCTTCTCCCTCAGCAGACGCACCATCGCGGCGTCGTCGGCGAGGAAAAGCCCGCTGTAGACCAGGACGCCGATGTCCTGGGACGCGGCGGTAAACAGACGTCCCCACGCGTCCCGGGGGACGGCCCAGCGGTGCGGATAGATCGCCAGGACTTCGCTCTCGGACGCGGCGACCACCTGCTCGCGCGACAGAGCCTGCGGCCACAGGTACGTCTCGTCCACACCGAGGTAGGAAGCCGTAGCAAACCGGTGCTTACGGTACGGCTCTCGCCCCTTGGTGATCCACCGCTCGACAGTCTTGGGATCGACCTCGATCGCCTCGGCCAGGTCCGCGACGCTCACGCCCTTTTGCAACAGGGCCGCGCGTAGCCGTTCGTTCGCCATCTCACCTGCTCCCAAGGACGTCCGGGGACCTGGACATCGTAGGCCGGACGTCTTGAACATGTCCCGTCGTGTAGTGATCTCGTCCTGACTCTGCGTCGCATCCTCGGTTGCACAACGCCACAACGGCAGCGACCGAAGGAGGAGATGCACCCATGAACAACGAGATCACCATCCCCGCCGAGACGCCCTCGTGCGACTGCGGCAACGCCCTGACCGAGGGGCAGACCCAGTGCTCCAAGTGCCTGGCGCGAAGCCGGTGGGCGCGAAAGGAGCGGGCCCGGAACCGGCGCAACCGGCGATGGACGGAGACCAGGCGTCCCCCGCGCGACCCCCGCGGCGCGTTCGCGGTGGGGGTGAGCTGGACGTGAGCTGGCTCCCGCTGATCATCGCCGCCCTGTTGAGCACGACCCTGCTCGTCGGCTACGTCATGGTCCTGGTCGGCATCCGCCGCCAGGACAAGGCCCTGAGCCTGCGCCGGCACCCCGGCGGTGCCTCGGCCGCGCTGGCCCGGAAGGTCACCGGCTGCTACGTCCGGGACGGCGTGACGTGGACGTAGCCAACTGCTCCTCGACCTTCGCGAGGCGTACCGACAAGTCCCGCACGGCGGCGCGCAGCTCGGCCACGTCGGCCTGCTGGTCGTCGGCGGGGCGCTCCTCCGCATCCCGGACGAACACCCCCTTGCCCTGCTGGCCGATCACCAGGCCCTCGTTGCGGAGGATGCCGACGGCCATCTTCACCACGCTCAGCGAGGCGTCGTACTGCTCGGCGAGTTGCGCGGTGGACGGCAACGGGGTTCCGGGCGCCAGAGAGCCGCCGTTGATCTGCGCGCGGAGATCGTCGGCGATCTGGAGGTAGCCGGGGCGCCCGGTGTTCTTGACCATCGCCGTCCATCACACCACGAAACATCGACCAAGCCAACCGAGAGGACGTTGACAACCAAGCCAACTAGGTTAACTATGTTGGATGAACGAGAAAGAGGAGGTCACAGCCCATGCGTTCCATCCCGATTCCTGTGGATGTCGGCAAGCTCGCCATCACCTGCGTCAAAGCACCGCGACCGCGGGTGCTCAACAGGGACACCGGTGAGATCAAGACCGACAAGAACGGCAACACCGTCTACGAGGTCACCGTCTCCGTCGAGGACGAGTTCGGCCGGATCGAACTCGTCAAGATCGGCATTACCGGCGAACCGCCCATCAGCGTCGGCGACCAGGTCAACGCCGTCGGCCTACTCGGCTACGTCTGGGAAATCGCCGGCCGATGGGGCATCGCCTACCGCGCCTCGGCGCTGCTCCCCGCCAGGGAGGCTGTCGATGCCTGACGCGCCGTACCTGCTCGCAGCCCTGGCCGCCGTCGCGGCCGGGCTGTGGGCCTGGCGCCGCTACCACTACCCGTCCTTCTGGCTCGTGCTCGGCTTCCCGTTCGTCGGTCTGTCGGTACGGGCTTCGTGGCGGCGGGTCGCCCTCGGCTGCGGGCTGACCAAGAAGCGGCAGCGCTTCTGGTTCACCACCGTCCCCGGTCTGGTCGCCTCGACGGGCATCGTCCGCGTCCGGCGCAGGTGGCAGCGCATCGCCGTGGACACCAAGCCGTTCATGTGGCTGCCACTGCCGACCCGGCACGGCTGGCGCGTCACCCTGCACACCCTGGAAGGCCAGACGCCTGGCGACTACGCCGACGTCGCCGAACGCCTCGCGCACTCTTGGGGCGTCCACGCCATCCGCGTCTCCTCACCCGGTCCCGGCCGCGTTGTCCTCATGGCCACCATGCGCGACCCGCTGGTCAAGGTCGACGAGCTGCCGCCCTCGCCTGAACTGCTCAAGGTCACGGTGGGACGGCTGGAGACGGGCAAGCCCTGGACCATCGACTTCCGCACCGTGCCGCACTGGCTGAACGCGGGCGCGACACAGTCCGGCAAGTCGAACCTCGCCAACGCTCTGATCGTCGGGCTGGCTCCGCAACCCGTGGCCCTGGTCGGCTTCGACCTCAAGGGCGGGGTGGAGTTCACGCCCTACAGGCCGCGTCTGTCAGCGCTGGCCACGTCGCGCGCCGAGTCCGGTGGGCTGCTGGATGACTTGGTCGGTCTGATGGTCGATCGCATGGGGTTGTGCCGCCAGGCCGGCGCCCGCAACATCTGGCAGCTCCCGCCCGGCGTGCGACCGGTCCCAGTCGTGGCCCTGGTCGACGAGCTGGCCGAGCTGTACCTGATGGCCGACAAGTCCGAGAAGGACGAGATCGCCAAGACCTCGACGGCGCTGCTACGAGTCGCCCAGCTCGGGCGGGCGTTCGGCATCTACCTGTTCTGCTGCGGCCAGCGCATCGGCTCTGACCTCGGCCCCGGCGTCACCGCTCTCCGTGCCCAGTGCTCCGGACGGATCTGCCACCGCGTCAACGATCCCGAGACCGCCACCATGACGCTCGGCGACCTCGACCCGGCGGCCCTCGCCTCAGCTCGTGCCATTCCGGCCGAGACGCCGGGCGTCGCCATCGTCGCCGGTCAGGACGGTCAGTGGTACCGCGCCCGCTCCTTCTACGTCACTGAGCAAGCCGCCGAACAGGCCGCCCGTGCTCACGCCCACCTCGCCCCGGCCTGGGACGAGGTCACCGCCCACCTGCCCGAACCCATCAACGCCTGAACTTATGAAGGGAGGAACGATGCGACGCTTCGCCTGCTGGCTGCTCGACACCGGCCCGGTCCTCGTCCTGGCCGCCATCGCGGGTGCCGGATCGTTCACCCACATCCGCGACACCGCCACCGAGCACGGCCAGACCGGCTGGATGGCCTGGGCAGTCGCGGTCTGCATCGACCTGACCTGCGTCATGGCCGCCCGCGAACGCCAGCGGGACAAGAGGACCGGCAACCGCCGACGGGGTCGGCTCTCGTGGCCCGTCCTCGTCCTGACCGGCGGCATCGTCCTGTCTCTGGCTTCGAACCTCGCCCAAGCCGACCCAACAGTCTGGGGCTGGATCACCGCCGCCACCCCGGCCACCGCCTTCCTCATCGCCGTCTCGATGCTGGAACGCCGCGCCACCCGTCCGGAACCGTCCACTGCCGTGGCGTCCTCGCCCGTCCTGGCTTCGTCCTCGGCCCCGGAACTCGTCCCGTCCCACATCCAGGACGAGGACGACGAGCGGGACAGCGACCTCGCGCCCGCCCTGATCGACTACGCCCGCCGTGTGGCCGACGAACACCACACCCGGCACGGCAAGCCCATCACCCGAGACGCCCTACGCGCCCACCTGGGCGTGTCCAACCAACTCGCCTCCGACTTGCTGCGCACCCTGCGCACCGCCTGAAGGGAGAACCGACCCATGACCAACGACCGCCGCATCGCCCTCATCAACGGCCTGCTCGACCTGGCCGCCTTCCTGGAAGCCCATCCCGACGTACCGGTCTCCTCCAGCGTCACCGTCCACCACTTCACCGAGCAGGCCAGTGACGCCGACCAGCGCGCCGAGATCGACCAGATCGCCGCCCTCGTCGGCTCGGACATCGACTACGAAGACTCCCCGTACGGCCACTACGCCACCTCGTGCCTGTTCGGCCCGGTGGAGTACCGCGCCGTCGCCATCCTGGCTGCCGCCCGCGCCCGCCACGCCGCCGAAGCCAGCTACCGCGGCTGCATCCAATCCGACCCCACGCCCGCCACCTGATCAGAAGAGGACCTGAGCATGCGCATCCGCATCGACGGCACCCGAGCCGAGATCGTTGACGCCCTGTTCCGCCTACGCCTGCACTTCACCGTCATCGGCGTCTCACGCGCCTACCCCGACCGCACCCGCCCGTACCACTGGCGCATCTACCTCACCACCGCCCGCGACAGGAAGTGACCAGATGGACGAGGTGAACCACTACCGCTGCTGCACTTGCAACGGCACCGGAATCGACTCCGACGACGCCCGCTGCCTCAACTGCGACGGCACCGGAATCGACAACCACGGCGCATAACGCGCAGCGCCCCCGGCCTGGCCGCACATCCGCCAAGACGACTGCCAGGTCGAGGGCCATCCCTTCACCCGAACGAGCGAAAGGAGGTCTCCATCTTGCCCACAACCCACGCCACCGCGCATGCAAAGGCGGGCATGATCGCCCGACTCAACCATCCTGACTACGACCGCTGGGCCAACCAGATCCGCGCCACGGGCGGCTGTCGTCAGCCCATCCACCTACGCGGCAAGGTCGACCACTACGACCGCGCCACCGGCCAACTCCTGCACCGCTACACCACCCGCACCGAACCCGACGGCATCCTGCGCGTCCCATGCAAGACCCGCCGGGCCACCCGCTGCCCCGCCTGCGCCGAGACCTACCGCGCCGACACCTACCACCTCATCCGCGCCGGCCTCGTGGGCGGCAAAGGCGTCCCCGAGACCGTCACCACCCACCCAACTCTCTTCATCACCATGACCGCCCCGTCCTTCGGCCCGGTCCACACCCGCCGCGAACACCACGGCAAAGCCCAGCCCTGTCACGCCCGCCGCAACGCCACCACCTGCCCGCACGGCCAAGTCATGTCCTGCACCCAACGCCACAGCAAGGACGACCCACGCCTGGGCGAACCGCTGTGCCCCGACTGCTACGACTACGCCGGCTCCGTCCTGTTCAACGCCCTGGCCCCGCTGCTGTGGAAACGCTTCGCCGACTCCGTACGCCGCCACCTGGCCAAACTCGGCGGCCTCCTCCTCAAGGACCTCCGCCACCACCTGACCCTCTCATTCGCCAAGGTCGCCGAGTACCAGCGGCGCGGCGTCGTCCACTTCCACGCCGTCATCCGCCTCGACGGCCCCGGCGGCCCTGCCACACCTCCACCACCCTGGGCCACCGCCGACGTCCTTACCCAAGCCATCCAGCACGCCGCCAAAGCCGTCACCGCCAAGGCTCCCGCCTACTCCGACCAGCCCGAACGAGTCCTGCGCTGGGGCCGCCAACTCGACATCCGCCCCATCACCCTGCACGGTGACCTAAACGACCAAGCCGTCGCCGGCTACATCGCCAAGTACGCCACGAAGGCCGCCGAATGCGTCGGCACCCTTGACCGCCGCATCAACCCCCTCGACGACCTGACCCTGTACAACCTCCGCGATCACGCCCGCCGCCTCATCACCACCTGCATGACACTCGGCACCGAACCCGACCTCGCCGAACTCCGCCTCGCCGACTGGGCCCACATGCTCGGCTTTCGCGGCCACTTCTCAACCCGCTCCCGCCGCTACTCCACCACCCTCGGCGACATCCGAGCCGACCGCGAACACCACGCCCGAGAAAACGAGATCACCACCGGGCGCCTCCCGCTCTACGCCGAAGACGCAGTCCTCGTGATCAGCGAATGGGAGTACGCAGGCAAGGGCCACTCCCTAGGCGATCAACTCCTCGCCGCCGCCATCACCGGAGGGTGCCTATGAGCACTCTCACCAAGCTCTGGACTGTGCAGGACGTAGCCACCTTCCTCGGCGTTCCGATCGCCACGCTCTACCAGTGGCGGCACCACCGCACAGGCCCCAGAGGCCACAGGATCGGCCGCCATCTGCGCTACGTGCCCGAGGACGTCATGTCCTGGGTCCAGGACCAGGAGTAAGCCATGGCCTTCGTCAAGGACCTGTGGACCAAGACGGTGCGCGACCAGGACGGCAAACCCCGAAAGGTCAGGACCACCCGGTACGGCAAGGGCAAGCGCTGGCTCGCCGTCTGGGTGGACCCCGAGGGCAAAGAGTGCTCGACCGCCTATGACCGCAAGGCCGACGCCGAGCGCAAGATCGCGACCATGGGCGCCGACATCGCCCGCGGCGACTACATCGACCCGAACGCCGGCAAGGTGCTCTTCGCCGACCTCGCCGAACGATGGCTCGCCTCCCGCATCGTGGACCCCTCGACCAAGATCCGATACGAGTACATCCACCGCCTCCACGTCGCACCGACCTACGCCAAACGCCAGGTGAAGAGCATCAAGCCATCCCAGATCCAGGCATGGATCAGTGACCTGAGCAGCCGCTTCGAGACCTCGACCGTACAGACGGCCTTCCTGGTCCTCCAGGGCATCCTTGATCTTGCCGTCGCGGACGAGGCCATCAAACGAAGCCCCGCCAAGTCACCGATCGTCCAGGTGCCGAAGCGCGTCTCCGAAGAGATAACGGCCTGGTCGGACGAACGGGTCCACGCCCTGATCGACGCTCACCCTGCCCTCTTCCGCCTGCTGCCGATGCTCGGGGCCGCGTGCGGGTTGCGGCAGGGAGAGCTGTTCGGCCTGGCCCTCGAAGACGTCGACTTCGAGGAGCGTCTTCTCCGCGTACGACGACAGATCAAGAAGCTAGGAACGGACCATGTCTTCGCCCTGCCCAAGAACGACCGCGAAAGGGCCGTGCCGCTGCCTGAGTGGGCCGCTGAAGCCATCAAACGGCACGTCTCGACTCATCCCCCGCTGACCTGCTCCCTGCCCTGGGAGAAGACAGACGGCAAGCTCCGTACACACAACCTGTTGTTCCGCTGGACGGACGACCGCTTCATCAAGGCCAGAAGCTACAGCGAAACCGTCTGGAAGCCCGCCCTGGTCCAAGCAGGCGTGATCCCAGCACCGGACAAGGACGGACGCCAGCGGAGCCGCTACGCCACCTCTCGAAAGGAAGGACTCCACCAACTCCGGCACTACTACGCGAGCGTCATGCTGGCCGGCGGCGTCTCGGTCAAGGAGCTCGCCGAATACCTCGGCCACGCCGACCCCGGCTTCACCCTCCGCGTGTACGCCCACATGATGCCCGGCTCCCACGATCGCGCTCGCAGCGCGATCGACGACCGTCTGTTCCGTCCGCGCGGCGTCTCTCACGGAACAGGCACGGAACAGTGATCGCTAACGCGACACTCACAAGACAGCGAACCCCGCCTCAGCCGACCGGCAGGCGGGGTTTTCGCACGTCAGGGGCTACTTGAGGAGCTGGCGGGCCATCACCATGCGCTGGATCTGATTCGTGCCCTCGTAGATCTGGGTGATCTTGGCGTCGCGCATCATGCGTTCCACCGGGAAGTCCTTCGTGTAGCCGTAGCCGCCCAGGAGTTGCACCGCGTCCGTGGTGATCTCCATCGCCGCGTCGGAGGCGGCGCACTTGGCGGCGCTCGACAGGAACGTCAGGTCCTTCTGCGGACGGCCGTGCATCGCCAGTTCGGACTTGGCGGCGGCGTGGTACGTCAGCTGCCTGGCCGCCTCCAGCTTCATGGCCATGTCGGCGATCATGAACTGCAGGCCCTGGAAGTCGGCGATCGCGCGGCCGAACTGCTTGCGTTCCTTGACGTAGCCGATCGCGTAGTCGAGGGCGCCCTGGGCGATGCCCAGCGCCTGGGCGGCGATGGTGATGCGGGTGTGGTCGAGGGTGGCGAGGGCCGTCTTGAAGCCGGTGCCGGGCTCGCCGATCATGCGGGACGCGGGGATGCGTACGTTCTCCAGGATGACCTGGCGGGTCGGCGAGGCCTTGATGCCGAGCTTCTTCTCCTTCGGGCCGAAGGACACCCCTTCGTCGGACTTCTCCACGACGAAGGCGGAGATGCCCCGGGCGCCCGCGGACGGGTCCGTCACGGCCATCAGCGTGTAGTACTCGGACACGCCGGCGTTGGTGATCCACATCTTGGTGCCGTTGAGCACGTAGTGGTCGCCGTCGAGGACCGCGCGGGTCTTCATCGCGGCGGCGTCGGAGCCGGCCTCCGGCTCCGACAGCGCGTACGAGAACATGGCCTCGCCCCTCGCCACCGGCGCGAGGTAACGCTGCTTGAGCTCCTCGGAGGCCGAGAGCAGGAGCGGGACGGTGCCCAGCTTGTTGACCGCGGGGATGAGCGAGGACGACGCGCAGGCCCGCGCGACCTCCTCGATGACGATCACCGTGGCCAGCGCGTCCGCGCCGGCGCCCTCGTACTCCTCGGGGACGTGTACGGCGTGCAGGTCGGCCGCGACGAGGGACTTGTAGACGTCCCAGGGGAACTCTTCGGACTCGTCGGCCGCCGCGGCCTGCGGGGCGATCTTCTCGTCGGCCAGGGCGCGAACCGTCTCCCTGAGCATGTCGTGCTCTTCGGCGGGCGCATAGAGAGGGAAGCTCATGCATCAGATACTAGGACGTCCGAGCACTTTGTTACCAGCTAGTACAGTTTGCGAACAGGAGCGGGTGGCACGAAGGAGGTAGCGGGGGCCGGTAGCATGCCTGGCGATCGAAAGGAGCTCGCTCGTGCCATATCGCCTCACGGTGATCGGGACCGGATACCTGGGCATCACGCATGCGTCCTGCATGGCGGATCTCGGATTCGAAGTCCTGGGCCTCGACATTGACGCGGACAAGATCCGCCGGCTGAACAACGGTGAGCTCCCCATCCACGAGCCCGGGCTGGAACCCGTGCTCCGCCGTGGGCTCGACTCCGGACGCCTTCGCTTCACCAGCTCGTACGAAGAGGTCGCCGCCTTCGGCGACGTGCACTTCGTCTGCGTCGGCACGCCCCAGAAGAAGGGCGAGTACGCCGCCGACGTGACGTACATGGACAACGCCGTCGAGTCGCTCGCACCGCTTCTCGACCGCGAGTGCCTGGTCGTGGGCAAGTCGACCGTACCGGTCGGCACCGCCGAGCGGCTGGCCGACAAGCTCGCCCGCCTGGCTCCGGCGGGCGTCGGCGTCGAGCTGGCGTGGAACCCGGAGTTCCTGCGCGAGGGCTTCGCGGTCGAGGACACCCTCCACCCCGACCGCATCGTGCTCGGCGTGCGCTCCGACCGGGCCGAGAAGGTGCTGCGCGAGGTGTACGAGCCGCTCGGCGACGTCCCGTTCGTGGTGACCGACTTCGCGACTTCGGAGCTGGTCAAGACGGCGGCGAACGCCTTCCTCGCCACCAAGATCTCCTTCATCAACGCCATGGCCGAGGTCTGCGAGGCCGCGCACGCCGACGTCAAGCAGCTCTCCGAGGCGCTTTCGTACGACGACCGCATCGGCGGGCGCTTCCTCAACGCCGGGCTCGGCTTCGGCGGCGGCTGCCTGCCCAAGGACATCAGGGCCTTCATGGCGCGGGCCGGCGAGCTGGGGGCCGACCAGGCGCTGACGTTCCTGCGCGAGGTCGACGCGATCAACATGCGCCGCCGTGCCCGTATGGTCGACCTGGCCAGGGAGCTGGCGGGCGGGTCCTTCCACGGGTGCACGGTCGGTGTGCTGGGCGCGGCCTTCAAGCCGAACTCGGACGACATCCGCGACTCACCCGCTCTCGACGTCGCCGTGACGATCGGCCACCAGGGCGGACAGGTCACCGTCTACGACCCGATCGCGCTCGACAACGCTCGTAAGGCTCACCCGGAGCTGAACTACGGCGAGTCGGCCGTCGAGGCGGTCCGCGGGGCGCATGTGGTGTTGCTGCTGACCGAGTGGCAGGAGTTCCTGGAACTCGATCCGGAGGAACTGGGCGCGGTGGTCGCGACCCGGCGCATCGTCGACGGCCGCAACGCGCTCAACTCCGAGGTGTGGCGCTCGGCCGGCTGGCACTACCGCGCCCTCGGCCGCCCATAAGCCCATCGCCGGCCCGCCCCCTGGGCACCCACAAGCCAGCCCGCCCAAGAGCCCAGCGACATCCCGTCGCTGGGACACCGGGACACCCACGTTCCCGCGCGCGGGTCCTCACGGGCGCTCACATGCCCCACCACGGATCCTCGCAGGTGCCCGTACGTCCCACCATGGATCCTCGCGGGCGCTCAGCCGCCCGTGAGGCATCCCATGGCTCGCCGCCGGGCGCCCGGAGACCTCCTGGGTGCCCGGCCCGGCTTGAAGCGCTCAGGGGCCTGCTCAGAGCTCCGAGGACGTGCCCGCCCCCAAAGCCCTGACGACCTTCCCGCAGCTCAGAGCTCCTGCGGCGGCCCCCGCAGCTCACCTCAGAGCTCTGCGGCCTCTGCGCGTAGTTTCTCGCCCTTGGCGTGGGCCTGCTCCTTGAGCCGCACCTGGAACTCCTCCATACGCTCCCGCAGCCCGGCGTCGGACACCCCCAGGATGCGTACGGCCAAGAGCCCCGCGTTGCGCGCCCCGCCGACGGCGACCGTGGCCACCGGCACCCCGGCCGGCATCTGGACGATCGACAACAGGGAGTCCATCCCGTCGAGGTACTTCAGCGGCACCGGCACCCCGATCACGGGCAGCGGCGTCACCGAGGCCAGCATGCCCGGCAGGTGCGCCGCCCCGCCGGCCCCGGCGATGATCACGCTGATGCCGCGGGAGGCCGCCTGCCGCCCGTACTCGATCATCTCGACCGGCATGCGGTGGGCCGAGACGACGTCCGCCTCGAAGGGCACCCCGAACTCCGCCACCGCCTCGGCCGCGGCCTTCATCACGGGCCAGTCGGAGTCGGACCCCATGACGATCCCGATCTTCACTTCGCCTCCTTCACCGGCTGAGCAATGGTCGAGATGGCGTGTCCGCCTCGCCGGCTCACGTGTACTCCCCGGTCATGAGGTAGACGGCGGCGTGGCGGGCACGGGCGCGAACCTTGTCCAGGTCCGTGCCCAAAGCCGTGACGTGCCCGATCTTGCGGCCCGGACGCACTTCCTTGCCGTAGAAGTGCAGCTTGATGCCGGGGTCGTGGGCCAGCACGTGCTCGTAGCGCTTGAACAGGTCGGGGTCGTCGCCGCCCAGCAGGTTGGCCATGACGACGACGGGGGCGGTCATCGACGGCGAGCCGAGCGGCAGGTCGAGCACGGCCCGCAGGTGCTGCTCGAACTGGGACGTGGTCGCGCCCTCGATCGTCCAGTGGCCGCTGTTGTGGGGACGCATGGCCAGCTCGTTCACGACGAGGCCGTCGGCGGTCTGGAACAGCTCCACCGCCAGCAGCCCGGTCACGCCCAGCTCGTGGGCGATCTTCAGGCCGATGCGCTGGGCGACGGCGGCGTCCTCGGGGTCCATGCCGGGGGCGGGGGCGAGCACCTCGACGCAGATGCCGTCCTGCTGGACGGTCTCGACGACCGGGTAGCTGACGCCCTGTCCGTGGGGCGAGCGGGCCACCAGCACCGCGAGCTCCCGTTCGAACGGCACGAACGCCTCGGCCATCAGCTCGACGCCGGTAGCGAACGCCTCGGCCACCTCTTCGGGCGTACGGCAGACCCACACGCCGCGCCCGTCGTAGCCGCCGCGCACCGACTTCAGCACGACGGGCCAGCCGTGCTCGGCCGCGAACGCCGAGACGTCCTCGGCGGACGAGACCCGCGCCCAGGCGGGGCAGGGCACGCCGATCGCGGTCAGGCGCTCGCGCATGACCGCCTTGTCCTGGGCGTGCACGAGCGCGTCGGCGCCCGGGTGCACCGAGTGGCCGTCGGCGATCAGCGCCCTGATGTGCTCGGTCGGGACGTGCTCGTGGTCGAACGTGATCGCGTCGCAGCCCTGGGCGAACGCGCGCAGGTCGGCGAGGTCGCGGTAATCACCGACCTGGGTGTCGACGATCACTCGTGCGGCGCTCTCGCCGGGGGCGGCGGCCAGCACCCTCAGCTCGACCCCGAGCGCGATGGCCGGCGGCTGCGTCATCCGGGCGAGCTGGCCGGCGCCGACCACGCCGACGACCGGCCCGATGGGACTGTAGGAACTCACGTGAGGTGAGCTTACCGGGACGGAACGACTGCCCCGCCGTTGTCAACTCACGCCCCGGGACAAGCACGCACCCCGCCGTCAGCTCGCGCGCGCCCGGCGCAGGCCGAGTGTCCTGAGCTTGTTGCCGGCGCCGACGAGGGTGGCCGTCTCCACCAGGTCCGTACGCCCACCCTTGTACGTAAGGCGCAGGGCGTCGAAGACCAGGACGGACCCGGCGTCCACCGGGACGGCCAGGGTGCGGGTGCCGTACAGCTCCACGTCCGCGCCGCGTCCGGTCACGTCCTTGAGCAGCGCGCGCAGCGGATCGCCGGGCGGGAAGCGGACGCCCGCCACCCCGGCGGGGTCCGTGAGGTACGTGAGGTGCCGCTGCGGCACCAGCCGGGCCTGCCTGACCAGCGACGACGGCGCGTCACCCGCCTTCCGCACGGGCTCGCCGGGCACGGGGACCGGGCCCGCGCCGAGCCGCCAGCGGCCGTCCTCCAGGAAGAACAGGTAGTACGCGGGCGAGGGCTCGCGGGCCAGCGCGGCGAACCAGTCGCCCTCGTCCGGCAGCAGGTAGTCGGGGTCGGCGGGGCGGGCCGGACGGCCGTTCCCGGTCGCCTCGCAGGCACGGCCGCCCAGCGTCCGTTCCGCCCATGTGGTCAGGTCCCGTACGGCGGCGCAGTCCCGCCGCTTCCGGGCCCCGTCGAGCTGCCGGAGCAGCGAGAACGCCTGCTCGGCCGTCGCCGGATCGACCCGTGGCGCGGCCGCCGGAGCAGATGTGCGATCCTCCCGGGGCACCGGGACCCCGCCGGCCGTGCCGCAACCCGCCACGAGCAGGACCGGCACCGACGCGAGCAGTCTCGTCAACCAGCGAAGCGGCACAGGCGGCTCCCGGGAGGGCGGCCGTCCGAAGCGGCTGTGGTCCGACGTCACGGGCCGGCGCCGTCCACAGCGGCAGGTCCGGGATCGCGGACGGTCGGCCGTCTGGAGCGGCGGGTCCGGAATCGCGGGCGGGCCCGCGATCTGAACGGCAGCGTAATGCCCCTCTTTCATAAATGCCGCTCATAAGGCGATATTTCCAGAAGTGGCCTTTGCGCGGCATGTTAGGCCCCCTGACACCGTCCGTACGACTTCGCCGGTACGCTGGGACGGTCAGGCTCGACGAGGGAAAGGACCGAACGGGGACGTGGAGTTTGCCAAGCGCCTCTACCAGCGGTTCGAGTCCCTGGTTCACGAGCTGGCCAAGTTCGGGAGCATCGGGGCCCTCGCCTTCTTCCTCGACACGGGCGTCTACAACCTCTTCCTGCTCGGCTTCGAGTGGGGCCCACTCACCTCCAAGGTTGTCGCCACCACGCTCTCGGCGACCTTCGCCTACGCGGGCAACCGCTTCTGGACCTTCCGCCACCGCGAGCAGACCGGCCTCGGCCGCGAATACTTCCTGTTCTTCCTGCTCAACGGCATCGCCCTGCTGTTCGGCCTGCTGGTGATCGGCTTCACCAAGTACACCCTCCACCTGCACGACGGCCTGAGCCTCAACATCGCCAACTTCGCCGGTGTCGGGCTCGGCACCCTGTTCCGCTACTGGTCGTACAAGAAGTGGGTGTTCCTGGAGGCCACCGAGCCGATCCCGGTCGAGTTGCCCGAGGTCAGGCAGGACCGCTGACCACGCGGTTCCTGCTGTCCTCCTCGGCCGGGCGCAGGAAGACGGCGAACGTGGCGGGTCGGCGCCGTACCAGCTCCAGGCGTCCGCCGTCGGCCGCGGCCAGCGCGCGGGCGAGAGTGAGCCCGAGGCCGGTGCCGCCGCCGCCGCTGACGTTCCGTTCGAAGATCTTGGGTGCGATCTCGTCGGCGATGCCCGGCCCCTCGTCGGCGACCTCGATCACGATGTAGTTGTCGCCGCTGGTGCTGGTGACGGTGACCGTGCCGCCGCCGTGACGCAGGGAGTTCTCCAGCAGCGAGGCGATGACCTGGCCGAAGCCGCCGGTGGTGGCCATCGCCTTCAGGCCGCGGGTGCCGTCGAGGTGCAGTGTGCGGCCCGCCTCGCGGAAGACCGGCTCCCACTCGGTGACCTGCTGGCCCAGCACCTCGTCGATGGCGACGGGCTCGGCCTGCGCGTGACGCTGGCGGCGGGCGGCCGCCAGCAGCTCGTCGATCACCGCGGTCAGGCGCTCGGCCTGGACGATGGCCGCCTCGCCCTCCTCGCGGACGACCTCGGGCTCGTCGGAGGCCGCGACGATCTCCTCCAGGCGCATGGTCAGGCCGGTCAGGGGTGTGCGGAGTTGATGGGAGGCGTCGGTCGCGAACTCGCGTTCGCGGGTGAGCAGGTCGGAGATGCGCGTGGCGCTGCGGTCGAGCACCTGTGCCACCCGGTCCAGCTCGGGGATGCCGTAGCGGTGCTTGCTCGGCCGCGCGTCACCCGACCCCAGCCTTTCGGCGATCTTGGCCAGGTCCTGCAGGGGCAGCGTCAACCTGCGCGACTGCACGACGGCCAGGCTGACGGCCACCGCGAGCGCCGCGACGGCCAGGGCCACGATCAGCAGCAGCCGGGCCCGTACGTCCCGCTCGACCTGGTCTCTGTCGCGACTTATGCGGACATAGACGCCGGTGTTGGTCTGTGCGTCCTCGGTCATGAGGTGACCCGACGCCGGTGCTGTGCCGACGACGGTCACCCTGAGAGGGGTTCCGCGTTCCCAGATCTGTATGTACCTGCCCGGGTACTTCTGCTCCAGTTGCTGGGGGTCGAGCGGGGTCTCCTGGACGCGGGCGTACTCGACCTCGCCCACGAGACGCTTGGCTTCCGCCCCGAGCTCCTGAGCCGCCTCGTCGACGATCAGGCGGCTCACCACGACGCCCAGGGGGACCCCCAGCAACAGGACCGCGATGACCGCGACGACCAGAGTGGAGGAGAGCAGTCGGCGGCGCATGCGCCTACTCGCGTTCGAACCGGAAGCCGACTCCCCGGACGGTGGTGATGTAGCGGGGCTTGGCGGCGTCGTCGCCGAGTTTGCGGCGCAACCAGGAGATGTGCATGTCGAGGGTCTTGGTCGAACCCCACCAGTTGGTGTCCCACACCTCCCGCATGATCTGTTCGCGGGTGACGACCTTGCCGGCGTCGCGGACCAGCACCCGCAGCAGGTCGAACTCCTTGGTCGTCAGATGCAGCTCCTTCTCCCCCATCCAGGCGCGGCGGGAGTCGGCGTCGATGCGGACCCCCTGCACGACCGGGGTCTCCGAGGTGCCGCGCCGCAACAGCGCGCGCACGCGGGCCAGCAGCTCGGCCAGCCGGAAAGGCTTGGTCACGTAGTCGTCGGCGCCGGCGTCGAGCCCGACGACAGTGTCGACCTCGTCCACGCGGGCCGTGAGTATGAGCACCGGAGTGCCGTGCCCCTCGGCACGGATCCGGCGCGCGACCTCGAGACCGTCCATCTCTGGCAGCCCGAGGTCGAGAACTATGAGGTCGATGCCGCCCGACAGGGCCCTCTCCAGGGCCTGCGGGCCGTCGGGGCTCACCTCTACCTGATAGCCCTCGCGGCGTAGCGCACGCGCGAGTGGCTCGGAGATCGAGGTGTCATCCTCGGCGAGAAGTACGCAGGTCATGAAGCGATCGTAGGTCCTTAGGCGATCGTTTCCCGGGCACAGCGCGCGGTTTGACTCGTCGTTGACCTATCCATTGACCTGGGCAAACGAAGCTAAATAAGGGTTAGTCGTGATTAAATTACCGCGATTATCGAGGGGAAATCACAAGGCGCTCCAGGCTTTCCGAAGACGTCGCGCATGCCCGGCACCGCGGACACGGACACGTTCCACGCCCGGCGCCCGGAGCGTGATACCCCGCTCCGCGCGCCGGGATGCCGCGAATTCGACATTCTCCCCAGAATTACGGCCGGCGGGTCAGAGCCAGCTCGCCCGGACGGAGGTGGCCGGGCCGGTGGCGGGGGCGGTGCCCAGCTCGCCGGCGTGAACGCGGCCGAGCAGGCGGCCGACCGTGTCGACGATCTCGGGCGCGGCCTCGCGCAGGCCCGCCGCGTCGCCGGGGCCCGCCTCCGCCGGATCGACCCCCGACTGCCGCAACACGCCGTCGAGATCGGCCAGCCGCTCCCCCAGCCACTTCAGCGGCTCGGCCGACAGCTCCTCGTCGAACACCCGCTTGTCGGGCTCCCACCCGCTGGAGCCCGGGTGATGATGCGTACGGTCGAAGCTCCCCGGCCGCCCCTCGACCGACTCCAGCAGGTCGACCCGCCAGATGAGCTGGTCGACGACGATGGGACGGGCCGAGTAGATGGAGCCCTTGAGCTCGCCCGGCGCGAGCCTGCGGATCTCCAGGCGTACGCCGTGCTCGGCGCCCTCCTGGTTCTCTCCGGGGTCGGGGTCGACGAAGTACAGGTCGCTGACGGCCACGCCGATGCGCTCGAAGCCGAAGAGATAGAGCATGGAGACCACTCCCTCACAGGTGTACGGGGCTCGCCTCCCCCAGTATCCGTCAGGCGCTCCCGCTGAGCCCGCGTACGACCAGCTCGACGAGCTGGCGCAGGCGTGTGCGCAGGACGGCCGGCTCCGCCTTCGCCCCCGTGATGCCCTCCGTCGCCGCGACCAGCAGGTCGGCGGCGTCGCGCGGCGGGAGCGCGACGCCGAGCAGGGCCAGCTCGCGGGCGCAGTCGTTGAGCGTCCGCTCGACGACGTCCCGGAAGCCCTCCTCGAACGCCGCCCGCACGTCCTCGGCCACCACCGCGGCATCGGCCAGCAGCTCCGACCGGAACCCGCCCTCGACCGTGCCGCCGAACAGGTCGATCTTGACCGCGAGCACGCCGTAGAGCCGGTCGGCCGGCGACGCGCCGGAGCGCCTGGCGCTCTCGGCGGCGGCCAGGGCGTCGTGGACCAGCCTGCGACCGACCGCCCTGAAGACGTCCTCCTTGCCCTTGAAGACCAGGTAGAGGGCCGGCCTGGACATGCGGGCGGCCTGGGCGATGAGGTCCATCGAGGTGCGGCGGTAGCCGTAGCGGCCGAACACGCCGAGCGCGGCGGCGACGATCTGCTCGCGCTTCGCCTGAGCCGCCTCCGTCATGCGTGGCAGCCTATACAGCGGACGGCCCCGCCGCCCGGAGGGGCGGCGGGGCCGGAAGGCCCGATCTCAGTCGTCGATCGATCGCGGCTCGGCGTAGCGGGCGAGGTAGAGCTGCTCGCCCAGGCTGCGGATGAGGCCGAGCTCGGTTTCGAGGTAGTCGATGTGCTCCTCCTCGTCCTCAAGGATGTCCTCGAAGATGCGGGCGGAGGTGATGTCGCCCTTCTCCCTCATGAGCTGGATCGCCGGCCGGAGGCGCTCGACCACCGACAGCTCCACCTCAAGGTCGGCCTTGAGCTGCTCCTCGACGGTCTGGCCGATGTGCAGCGTGCCGAGACGCTGGTAGTTGGGCAGCCCTTCGAGGAAGAGGATGCGGTCGGTCAGCCGTTCGGCGTGGCGCATCTCGTCGATGGACTCGTCGCGCGTGTGCTTGGCGAGCTTGGTGTATCCCCAGTTCTCCTGCATCTTCGCGTGCAGGAAGTACTGGTTGATCGCCGTGAGCTCGGCGGTCAGCTGTTCGTTGAGCAGTTCGATGATCTGCTTGTCGCCCTGCATGAACGGGCCCCTCGTTGCGGTGCGGCTATGCGGTCGTCAGTTCTTCAGACTGCTTCAGGATCGCACAGATCTTCCGTACACAACGGGCACAGTCACCACCGGCACCAGTGGTGTCGCGAATCTGCTTCGCACTCTTCGCCCCGGAGGCGATGCAGTCGTGGACCTCGTTCTCGGTCACAGCACGACAAATGCATACATACATCCGGGGACAAGCCTCTCAAGCGAGCAGGAAGGGACACCTTTAGGTTAGGCACACCTAAGATAGCTCACTTCGGTAAGGCTTGCCTATGTTAGAGGCGTCACATTCGCCTGACCCCGCAGGTCAGTGGCCTCGTGCCAGCCAGTCCCCCAGGTGCGACGCCTCGGCCCCGATGGACGTGGAGTCGCCGTGGCCGGTGTGGACGACCGTCTCGGGCGGCAGGGACAGCAGCCGCTCCGCGATCGACTCGATGATCGTCTCGAACGACGAGTACGACCGTCCGGTCGCGCCCGGCCCGCCCTTGAACAGCGTGTCGCCGCTGAACAACACGCCCTGGTCGGCGGCGTGCAGGCAGACCGCGCCCGGCGAGTGACCCGGCGTGTGCAGCACCTCCAGCGCCACCCCGCCCACCGGGATCCGCTCGCCGTCGGCCAGCGGCGTGTACGCCACCTCGGGGCCGTACACCTGCTCCCAGAGCACCTGGTCGGCCGGGTGGAGCCGGATCGGCGCGCCGGTCAGCTCGGCCAGCCGGGCCGCGGCGTTGATGTGGTCGTTGTGGGCGTGGGTGCACACGATGGCCTTGACCCGGCGCCCGCCCGCCCGTTCGGCGATGGCCTCGGCGTCGTGGGCGGCGTCGACGACCACGACCTCGCGCGCGTCGCCGATCAGCCAGACGTTGTTGTCGACCTCCCAGGTGCCGCCGTCGAGCGAGAACGTCCCGGAGGTGATGACGCGGTCGATCATCTAGAGGATCACCACCGAGCGCAGCACCTCGCCGCGGTGCATCTTGGCGAACGCCTCCTCGACCTGGTCGAGCCCGATCGTCTCGGAGACGAACTTGTCCAGCGGCAACCGGTTCTGCAGGAACAGGTCGATCAGCATCGGGAAGTCGCGGGAGGGCAGGCAGTCGCCGTACCAGGAGGACTTCAGCGCGCCGCCGCGGCCGAACACGTCGATCAGCGGCAGCTCCAGCCGCATCTCCGGCGTCGGCACGCCGACCAGGACCACCGTGCCGGCCAGGTCGCGGGCGTAGAACGCCTGCTCGTACGTCTCCGGCCGGCCGACCGCCTCGATCACCACGTCCGCGCCGAACCCGCCGGTCAGGTCGCGGATCGCCTCGACCGGGTCGTTCTCGCGCGAGTTGACCGTGTGCGTCGCGCCGAAGCCGCGGGCCCACTCCAGCTTCCGGTCGTCCACGTCGACGGCGATGATCCGGGCCGCCCCGGCCAGCGACGCCCCCAGGACCGCCGCGTCGCCGACGCCGCCGCAGCCGATCACGGCCACGCTGTCGCCGCGCGTCACGCCGCCGGTGTTGATCGCCGCGCCGATGCCGGCCATCACGCCGCAGCCCAGCAGGCCCGCGACCTGGGCGGGCGCCTCGGCCGACACCTTGGTGCACTGTCCGGCGGCCACCAGCGTCTTCTCCAGGAAGGCGCCGATGCCGAGCGCGGGCGACAGCTCGGTGCCGTCCTTGAGCGTCATCTTCTGGCGGGCGTTGTGGGTGGCGAAGCAGTACCAGGGCCGGCCGCGCAGGCAGGCGCGGCACTGGCCGCACACCGCGCGCCAGTTGAGGATCACGAAGTCGCCGGGCTCCAGCCCGGTCACGCCCTCGCCGACCGCCTCGACCGTGCCCGCCGCCTCGTGGCCCAGCAGGAACGGGAAGTCATCGTTGATCCCGCCCTCGCGATAGTGCAGGTCGGTGTGGCAGACCCCGCAGGCCTGCACGTTGACCACCGCCTCGCCCGGCCCGGGGTCCGGCACGACCACCGTCTCCAGTGAAACTTCCTGACCCTTACCGCGGGCGACGACGCCCTGCACTTCGTACGGCATGGCAGCCATCTTGTGTCAGGAGGTTGATCTCCGCAAGACATAGGGCTGGACCACGCCGAGCCCTCTTGCCGGCCGCCTCCTGATCTTGTGCACCGAGACCCCCTCGGCCCCTTCGCCCAGGCCCTCGGCCAGTTCCGAATCGACCACGATCGTCCCGGGACGGGCGATGGCCGTGAGCCGGGCGGCCAGGTTGACGGTGGTGCCGAACACGTCGCCCATCATGGGCACGACGGGCCCGTACGCCATGCCGATGCGCAGCTCCAGGCTCTCGGCGAGGTCGAGCGCGATCGCCGCGGCCTGGGCCGGGGCGGGCGCGGTGAACAGCACCTCGTCGCCGAGCGTCTTGACCAGCCGCGCGCCGTGCGCGGCCACCACGTCGGCGGCCCGCGACTCGAAGCCCTCGACCAGCGCGGCCAGCCCCCGTTCGTCCAGCTCGCGCGAGCGCCGGGTGAAGGAGACCAGGTCGGCGAAGCCGACGGCGATCGACACGCGGCCCGGCACCCGGTCGGCCCGGTCGTCGGCGACCGCCAGCAGGCGGGTGCCCGCCGCGGCGAGCTGGGCCCGCCAGACGTGGATCAGCAGGTGCTCGAAGTCGGGCAGGAGGGCCTTGGCCGTGTCGAGGACGCCGGTCAGGTCGGCGTCGGCGGGCGGGTCGGGCAACATCGTGCCGATCACGATCTCGGCCTGCCACTGGGCCAGCCTGGCGGTGGTCTGGCCGAGCGCGCGGGCCATGCGGATGACGGTCTGCTCGTCGAGCAGGCCGCCGTCGAGCATCCCGCGCACCCGGCGCAGCGCGGCCACGTCGGCGTCGCTGAACGCCACGGCGTCGTCGGCGAGCTGGGCGAAGCCGAGCGCCCGCCAGATGCGCTCGGCCAGCTCCCGCGACACGCCGGCCTCGGCAGAGACCTGCTCGCGCGTGTAGCGGGCCGGCATGCCCACGAGCGTGCGCTCGATCTGCTCGGCCGTCGGTCTGCCGCGCGGTTCGGAGGCGTTCACGATCAGCAGGCTACGCCACCCTCAGTGGCCGTCGATCTCCCCGTCGGACGCGTCCTCGACCAGCTTGAACAGGTCCATGCGGACGTCCTGGATCCTCGGGATGTCGCGCAACACGATCTGACCCCGCTCGCCCGCGGACTCGACGGTCAGCGTGCCGCAGCCGAGCAGGCGCTCCAGGAACGTCTGGTCGGAGCTGACGGTGTTGACCTTGGCCATCGGGATCTCGTCCGTGGACTTGTTGAGCACGCCCATGCTGATCGTGAACCGGTGGGTCGTCAGGACGTAGCCGGTGTTCTTCCACTGCAGGTAGGGCACGAGAGTGAAGATCGTCAGCAGGATCAGGGCGAGGACGACGACGACGATCCTGCCGTAGAAGGAGACGCTCTCCCCCCACGTGGCGGGGAGGAAGTACAGGGCCGCACCCGCTGCCGCGGCGATGAGGATCAGCGCGAAGAACGGGCCGACAAGGCGCTTCCAGTGGGGATGGAAGGATCGGACGCGCCGCTCACCCTGCGTCAGATGGTGGTCGGGAAGGGTCATGCCGCACATGCTCCCACCAACGCCGCCAAGCGGCTACGCCGGTGACTTATCCGGCGGCCCGTACGTGCACGACATCTCCGGCGCCCAGCGTGTAGCGCTCGCCGCCGGACTCCACCTGGAGGTGGCCGGAGGCGTCGACGCCGGTCGCCCGCCCGGTCAGCACGTGGTCGCCCGGCAGCTCGACGCGGACGTCGCGGCCGACCGTGGCGCTGGTGGCGAGGTAGGCGGCGCGCAGCCCGGCGGCCTCGGCGTCGCCGCCCGTCGCCTCCCACTCGCGGTAGTGGCTCTCGACCTCGCGCAGCACGGCCCGCAGCAGCGGGTCGCGGTCGAGGCAGGCGGCCTCCTCGATGGCCAGGGACGTGGCCGTCTCGACCGGCGCCTCGTCCGCGCGGAGCGAGACGTTGAGCCCCATGCCGATGACGACGGCGTCATCGACCCGCTCGGCCAGCACGCCGGCCAGCTTGCGCTCGCCGATCAGCAGGTCGTTGGGCCATTTGAGGCGTACGTCCACCTCGGCCAGGCGGCGTACGGCCGAGGCGGCGGCCACGCCGTAGAGCAGCGGCAGCCACCCTTGGGTGGTGACCGGCGCCGTGGGCCTGAGCAGGACGGAGAACGTCAGCCCCGACCGCGGCGGGGCCGTCCAGGCGCGGTCGAGCCGGCCCCGGCCGGCGACCTGCGACTCGGCCACCAGCACCCGCCCCTGCTCGGCCCCCGCGAGGGCGGCGGCGGCCAGGTCGGCGTTCGTCGAGCCGGTGGAGTCGACGACGGTGACGCCGGTCCAGAGTGCTCCCGGGCGGACGAGCGCGCGGTTGAGCGCGGCCTCCGAGAGCGGAGGACGGTCGAGGTCGGAGTAGCGCGAGTGGGCCATCCCCCCATCTTGGCCGAACTTCCGCCGTGGTCATCGCGCCGCACCGGCTGTCTCGAAGTCCGCGTGAGGGGTAAAGATGGGGGGATGAGCAGACGTCCTGACCCTCGCAACTGGGCATCGTGGCGGCCCTTCGGCCTCGGGTTGCGCAAGCCGAACAACTACCTGGAGCTGTGGAAGGCGTTCAGGTCGGTCAAGGGGAACAGGCGTTACGCCTGGCGGATTCTCAACCAGGGCACCTGCGACGGCTGCGCGCTCGGCACGCACGGCATGCGCGACTGGACGATGGACGAGATCCACCTGTGCAACATCAGGTTGCGGCTGCTGCCGCTCAACACCATGCCCGCGCTCGACGTGTCGCTGCTGGGTGACGTCTCGGGGCTGGCCGGGCGGAAGAGCGCGGAGCTGCGGGAGCTGGGACGGCTGCCGTACCCGATGTTGCGGCGCGCGGGCGAGCCCGGCTTCACCCGCGTCAGCTGGGACGAGGCGCTGCGGCTGGCGGCCGACCGGCTGCGCGGCGCGCGGTCCGGCACGTACCTGACCAGCCGCGGGGTGCCCAACGAGAACTACTACGCGGCCCAGAAGGCGGTGCGCGCGCTCGGCACGAACAACGTCGACAACGCCGCGCGCATCTGCCACTCGCCCTCGACGGTCGCGCTGAAGCAGACCATCGGCGCGGCGGCCACGACCTGCTCCTACACCGACTGGATCGGCTCCGACCTGATCGTCTTCATCGGCTCGAACCCGTCGAACAACCAGCCGGTCGCGATGAAGTACCTCTACCACGCCAAGAAGGCCGGCACCCGGATCGCCATGGTCAACGCCTACCGCGAGCCGGGCATGGACAAGTACTGGGTGCCCTCCAACGCCGAGTCCGCGCTGTTCGGCACGAAGATCACCGACGAGTTCTTCGGCGTGAACGTCGGCGGCGACATCGGCTTCCTCAACGGCGTGCTCAAGCACCTGATCGAGAACGACTGGGTGGACGAGACGTTCGTGGCCGAGCGGACGTCCGGCTTCGAGGAGGCGCGCAAGGCGGTCGAGGGCCAGACGTGGGCCGAGCTCGAAGCACTGTCGGGAGCCACGAAGGACCAGATGTTCCGGCTGGCCAAGCTGCTCGGCGAGGCGCGCTCGGCGGTGCTGGTCTGGTCGATGGGCATCACCCAGCACTCCTACGGCGAGGACAACGTCCGGGCGATCGTCAACCTGGCGCTCGCCCGCGGCTTCCTCGGGCGGGACAAGTGCGGGCTGATGCCGATCAGGGGGCACAGCGGGGTCCAGGGCGGGGCCGAGATGGGCGCGTACGCGACCGGTTACCCCGGCGGCCTGCCGATCACGTCCGCGAACGCCGCGAAGTTCACCGACCTGTGGGGTTTCCCGGTGCCCGACTCGCCCGGTCTGACCGCCACGGACATGATCGACGCGGCCCACCGCGGCGAGCTCGACGCGCTCGTCTCCTCCGGCGGCAACTTCCTGGAGGTGCTGCCCGACCCGGCCTACTGCCGCGAGGCCCTGTCCAGGCTGGGGCTGCGGGTGCACATCGACATCGTGTTGTCCTCGCAGATGCTGGTGCCGGGCGAGGGCGACGTGCTGCTGCTGCCCGCGCAGACGCGCTACGAGATGGTCGGCGGCGTGACCGAGACCTCCACCGAGCGGCGGATCATCTTCTCGCCCGAGGTCGAGGGCCCGCGCGTCGGCGAGGCGTGGCCGGAGTGGAAGATCTTCTCCGAGCTGGCCGCCCGTACTCGTCCCGAGATCGCGGACCACGTCCGGTTCACCGGCACTCCGCAGATCCGTGCGGAGATCGAGCAGGTCGTGCCGTTCTACCAGGGCATCTCCGGGTTGCGGAAGTTCGGGGACAACGTCCAGTACGGCGGCCGCCACCTCTTCTCCGACGGCCGCTTCCAGACCCCCGACGGACTGGCCGTCTTCTCCGTGGTCGAGCCGCCCGCCCTGGAGCGTCCCGACGGCACGTTCATGGTCGCGACCAGGCGTGGCAAGCAGTTCAACAGCATGGTCCACGAGCGGCTCGACGGCTTCAACGGCGCGGCGCGCGAGGCCGTTCTGATGAGCCCGTACGACGCCGACCGGCTCGGCCTGGCCGACGGCGCCCCGGTCGAGCTGCGCGCCGGCGAGCGCTCCTACCAGGGCAAGGTGCTGCGTGCCCCGCTGATGCCGGGCAACCTGCAGATCCACTGGCCGGAGGGCAACGTGCTGCTCGACGAGGCCCGCCGCTCGCCACAGGCGCGCATCCCCGACTACAACGCCCTCGTCACCGTGCGGCCGCTGTGAAGGCGCGTCCCGGGCCCACCACCCGCGTCCGCATCAGGGAACTGGCCGGCTCCGGCGTCCGCGACCGGCGCGACGACCTGGCCACGGAGGAGCCGCTGGAGATCCGGCTCATCGGGGCCGGCGGCACCCGCAAGACGGTCGCCATCACCATGCGCACGCCGGGTCACGACTTCGAGCTGGCCGCCGGGTTCCTGTGCGGCGAGGGCCTGGCCGGGCCGGAGGACATCGCGGCCATCGCCTACTGCGCGGACGAGGACCTGCCGCCCGAGGCCCGCTACAACACCGTCACCGTCCGCCTGCACGGCCCGGTGCCCGACCTGCCCGCGCTCGACCGGCACTTCCTCACCTCCAGCGCGTGTGGCGTCTGCGGCGCGGCCGGCCTCGACGCGCTGCACGACCGCTGCAAGCCGATCCCCGGCGGCCTGCTCCGGCTGACCCCCGAGGTGCTGTACGGCCTGCCCGGCACGCTGCGCGAGGCCCAGGGCGTGTTCGGCAAGACCGGCGGCCTGCACGCGGCGGGCCTGTTCTCGGCGACGGGCACGCTGCTGGCCCTGCGCGAGGACGTCGGCCGGCACAACGCGGTCGACAAGCTGGTCGGCTGGGCCGCGCTGGCGGAACGGCTGCCGCTGGCCGAGCACGTGCTCATGGTCAGCGGCCGGGCCAGCTACGAGATCATGCAGAAGGCGCTGGCCGCGGGCATCCCGGCGGTCTGCGCGGTGTCGGCGCCCTCGTCCCTGGCCGTCGATCTGGCCAGGGAGTTCGGGATGACGCTGGTCGGGTTCCTGCGCGGCGAACGCTGCAACGTCTACGCCGGGCAGGAGCGTGTCACGGTCTAGCCGTCACTGGCAGCTCACGGGCTGGGTGACCGTCAGCGTGGGCCTGTCGTTGTTCAGCACCTCGAGCGTGAGGTTCCCCGACTGCTTGCTCTGCTGGCGCCACCAGGCGGGCTGGATCTGGAGGATGCCGTTCTGGGGCACGGTCAGCGTGTTCCCTTCCAGTTGCACGCCGTTCATCAGCCAGCGGTAGCTGACCTGCGTGCCCGCCGGGGCGCGGAAGGTGCCGTACGCCGTCAGGTAGGGGGCCTCGTCGCAGCTCCCGTAGTAGGCCATCGGGGTGAGCGCGCTGATCCGTACGTAGGGGACCGGGGACGGGACCGCCCGGCACACCCGGTTGTACGCCTCCTCCTTGACCGGCTTGTTGTGGTTCAGCACCTCGATGCGGATGTTGCCGCTGCCGCTGGCCTGTGCGGAGCTGTACCAGAAGTCGCCGATGTGGGTCTTGACGCCCGCGTTGACCTGCTGGGACCTCGGCCAGCCCGGCACGCCGTCCACGACCACGCGGTACTGGATCTCGGTGTCGCGGTCGGCGACGACCGTGGCCTCCGCCCTGAGGCCGACGGCCCCGTTGCACTCGCCGCGGAACAGTGGCGTCAGCATGTCGTGGAAGGTCACGTACGCCGGGGGCGCGGCGGGGCCGCAGGTGAAGTTGAAGCCCTGCTCGGCCGTGGCGCCCTGGGCGACGAGCCGGACGCGGTGGGCGCCGGCGTTGGAGGTGCCGTAGTTCCAGGTGGCGGAGACGGCCTGCGACCGGGGCTGGGTGCTCTCGGGGAAGGAGAGCGTCGCGCCGCGTACCTCCTTGTCGTCGAGCTGCCAGGAGTAGGCCACGTCGGCGGCCGGGCCGGGCGGGAGCACGACGCGGCCGGCGGCGTTGTAGGTGACGGGCGCGGCGCACGTGCCCGAGTAGCTGCCGGGGGTGAGCCCGTCGATCACCACCTGCGGCGTGTCAGCCGCCGCGACCGCGGCGGACGCCGGCCCGGCGACGGCGGGCAGGCCGCCGAGCAGTACCGCGCCGAGCAGCAAGGTTGTCCATCTCATCCTGGGGTTCCTCCTCGCGATGATGGGAACCCCAGGATGATCAAGGCGGCTTGTGTCCCGGTTGGATCTGCCTTGTGAGCGCTATTCGCAGGTCACCGGGTACGTGCCTTCGGCGGATGGCTTGTTGTGGTTCAGCACTTCAAGCCGGACCACGCCGGAGGTCTTCGTGTCCCGGTTCCAGTGGAAGGCCTGAACCTGGAGAAGGCCGCCGCTGTTGGTCTTGTACGTGGCTGGCTCCGTCGGCTTGCCGTCGATGACCCAGCGCCAGGTGATCTCGGTGTCCGGCGCGGCGCGGAAGGCGCCGAAGGCGGTCACGTACGGCGCTTCGGCGCAGTCGCCGAAGTAGTGGACCGGCCGGAACTCGCTGATCCGCACCGTGCCCGGCGCCGGGTCCACCGGCACGCAGGTCACGGTGTACGGCTTCTCCTTGACCGGCTTGTTGTGGTTCAGCACCTCAAGGCGGATGACGCCGCCGCCGGAGTCCTTGGGGCTGATGTAGAACAGGTCGCCGATCGACTGGGCCCTGCCGGGCTTGGCGTCCTGCGTCCTGACCGGGCCGGGCTTGCCGTCCACGACGACGCGGTACCGGACGTCGGCGTCGCGGTCGGTGGTGATCCGGGCGTCCACCCTCAGGCCGATGGACTGCGTGCAGTCGCCCCGGTAGACGGGCGTCAGGACGTAGGGGATGGCCAGCTTGGCCGGGTCGGGGTCGGTCGTGCAGGAGAGGGCGAACGTGCGCTCGGCGGCCTGGGCCGCGCCGGGCTGGGTGGTCAGGGCCAGCTTGTGCGAGCCGTTCTTCGCCTGGTCGAAGCTCCAGGCGGCGGTGACGTCCTGCGACCTGGGCTGGGTGCCGGCCGGGAAGCTGACGGTCTGGTGCTGCCACTCGGCGCCGTCGAGGGTCCACCAGTAGCCGACGGCGGCCGCCGGGCCCGCCGGAAGGGTGATGCGGCCGGTGGCCTGGTAGGCGATGGGCTCGTCGCAGTAGCCCTCGTAGTCGCCGGGCGTCAGGGCGGTGATCGCCGCCTGCGGCTGCTGCGCCGGGGGTTCGGACGTCGTGGTGGGCTTGGGGGTGGAGGACGTCGTGGGCGTCGGCGACGGCGTGTTGGTGGGCTGCGGCGACGGCGTCGTCCCGCAGTTCACCTCGTACGAGGCCCGCCCGGAGTCGTGCCCGCCCGGGTTGAGAATCCGTACGGACTTCCAGCCGGCGGTGGAGGTGCCCACGGACAGCGGCAGCGTGACCTGCCTGCTCCTCGGCCCGTCGGCGGCGAAGTACGCCCACTCCACCGGGCCCTCGCCCGTGGCGCTGTCGATCCACCGGTAGCCGACCTTGGCCGGGGTGCGCGACACCTGGATGGTCGCGGTGAACGTCACGCCGGTCGGGCAGCGGCCGTCGTAGCGCGGCGGGCTCGCCTGCACGCTCGCGGCGGCCACCAGCGGCCGGTCCGGCTGGGCGGGCAGCGGGTTGACCACGTCGTACCGGCGCGGGGAGCCCTCGCAGGAGACGCGGAAGCGGGCCTTGGCGGACAGGCCCCGCTTGCCGAGGACCTCCACGGCCTGCCAGCCGGTCGTGTCGCGGTCGAACGTCTGGCGGTCCCTCACGACGACCTTGCGCGCGCCTGCGACGCGGAAGCTCCTGATGGCGCTCTTGCTGCCGTCACCGCGTACCCAGCGGTAGCGCACGGTGCCCTTGCCCTTGGCGGCCAGGGTGGCGGAGAAGGCCACGGTCGTGGGGCACTCACCCGACCAGGTGGCCGGTCCGGCCTTGACGCGGGTCACCGAGGTGACCGGTGCGGCGGCCGATACAGCGGCCGGAGCTGCGGCCGGTGCGGCGGCCAGGGCTGGAGGAGCGGCCAGCAGGCTGCCGAGCATCACCGTGCCCAGCAACAAGGCTGTCCTTTTCATGAGGGGGGTCCCTTTCTGCGCTCGTCAAAGCCTCCATCTTGATCACGAGTGCTTGTAAGTCACTTGGACCTCTCTTGTGGCCTACTGTCGCTCTTGTGGAATGAAGCGTTCCGTTCTGCTATAGTTGGAACAGAACAAGCCGTTCCGCTTCTCCGGTCGAGAGGACCCCTCATGAGCATCCGCCCGTTCCGCATCGAGATCTCCCAGGCCGACCTCGACGACCTTCAGGCCCGGCTCGCGCTGACCCGGTTCGCCGACGAGATCGCCGGCGCCGACCAGGGCGTCAGCGTCGAGCGGGTCAAGCGCCTGGTCGCCCACTGGCGCTCCGGCTTCGACTGGCGGGCCCAGGAGGCCAGGCTCAACGCGTACCCGCAGTTCACGACCGAGATCGACGGCCAGAACGTGCACTTCTTCCACGTACGCTCCGACAACCCCGACGCCCTGCCGCTGATCCTCACCCACGGCTGGCCCGGCACGATCGCCGAGTACCTCGACGCCATCGAGCCGCTGTCGCGCCACTTCCACCTGGTCATCCCGTCGCTGCCCGGCTACGGCTTCTCCGGCCCGACCAAGGAGCTCGGCTGGAACAACCGGCGCATCGCGCAGGCGTGGGCCGAGCTGATGGCCCGCCTCGGCTACGAGCGCTACGGCGCGGCCGGCAACGACGCCGGCTCGATGATCTCCCCCGAGCTGGGCAGGATCGACGCCGAGCACGTCGTGGGCGTGCACGTCACCCAGCTCTACTCCTTCCCCTCCGGCGACCCGGCCGAGTTCGCCGGCCTGAGCGAGGAGGACCAGGCCGGGCTGGCCGTGCTCGACTGGTTCTGGAAGGAGAAGGGCGCGTTCAACGTCCTGCAGTCGCAGCAGCCGCAGACGCTCGCGCACGCCCTCGCCGACTCCCCCGCCGGGCTCGTCGGCTGGCTGGCCCAGCTCTTCGACGAGGACCTGGACGACGACTTCGTGCTGACCAACGCCTCGATCCACTGGTTCACCGGCACGGCGGGCTCGGCCCTGCGGCTGTACTGGGAGAACGCCCGCATGGAGCAGCCGGCGGAGCCGACGACCACCCCGACCGCGCTGGCCATGTCCGAGGGCGACTTCAAGTCGATCCGCCGCTTCGCCGAGCGCGACCACCACGGCATCGTCTCGTGGCGGACCCTGCCCGCCCCGGCCCGCGGCCACTACACGGCGCACACCGCCACGGAGGCGCTCACCTCCGACATCGCGGCCTTCTTCGACAGCCTGCGCTGATCACCCCACATGCGGACGGCCCGGCCCATCGCCGGGCCGTCCGCATGTGCTCAGCCGGTGTTCTGCAGGCCGGCGGCCACCCCGTTGACCGACAGCAGCAGCAGCGTGGACAGCCGCTCCCGCTCCTGCTCCGACAGGTCCTCCGTACGCATCGCGCGCAGGGCCCTCAACTGCAGGTGGGACAGCGCGTCCACGTACGGGTCGCGCAGCTGCACGGCCCGCGAGAGCACCTTGCGGTTCTCCAGCAGCCGCGTGTGCCCGGTCACGCGCAGCACCAGGTCGCGCGTGCGGTCGTACTCCTCCAGCACCTGCCGGGCGAAGTCGTCGCGGCCGCCGAGCGCGAGGTACCGCTTGGCGATCGAACGGTCGGTCTTGGCCAGCGACATCTCGGCGTTGTCCAGCATCGCGTTGAACAGCGGCCACTCGGCGTACGCCGCGCGCAGCTCGTCGAGGGAGCCGACGGCGGCCAGGCCGGTGCCGAGGCCGTACCAGCCGGGCAGGTTGACGCGGGTCTGCGCCCAGGCGAACACCCACGGGATGGCCCGCAGGTCGTCCAGCGAACGCGGCGCGCCCAGCCCGCGGCGGGCCGGGCGGGAGCCGAGCCGCAGGGAGCCGATCTCCTCAAGCGGGCTGACCAGCGCGAACCACTCCGGGAAGCCGGGCGCCTCGGTCAGCGCGCGGTACGCCTCCTCCGAAGCCGTGGCGACCTGCTCGGCCAGGCCCCGGAACCGCTCGGCGGCGGCCGCCGTACGCGCGCCGACCGTCGGCGAGGAGGCCAGCAGCACGGCGTTCGTGACCTGTTCCAGGTGGCGGCGGGCGATGGCGATGTGCCCGTATCGAGCGAAGATGACCTCGCCCTGCTCGGTGACCTTGAAGCGGCCCGCGACCGAGCCCGGCGCCTGCGCCAGCACCGCCCGGTTGGCCGGGCCGCCGCCGCGGCCGAGCGCGCCGCCGCGGCCGTGGAACATGCGCAGCTTCACGTCGTGCTCGTGCGCCCACACGGTCAGCTCCTCCTGCGCCTCGTAGAGGCGGAGGGTGGCGGCCGCCGGGCCCAGTTCCTTGGCCGAGTCGGAGTAGCCGAGCATGATCTCCATGCGGCGGCCCGTCGTGGCCAGGCGCTCCTGGATCTGCGGGATGTCCAGCATGCCGGTCAGCACGCCGGGCGAGTTCGCCAGGTCCTGGCCCGACTCGAACAGCGGCACCACGTCGAGCACCGGCGCCCGGTCGCCCAGGGCGTGCCGGGCCAGCTCGTAGACGGCCGCGATGTCGTCGGCCGAACGGGTGAAGGAGACCACGTAACGGGAGCAGGCCGTGACGCCGAACCGCTCCTGGATCCAGGCGATCACCCGGATCGTGGCCAGCACCTCCTCGGTACGCTCCGACAGCTCGCCGCCGGCCCTGATCTCCTCCAGCGCCGCCGCGTGCACCTGCGAGTGCTGGCGCACCTCCAGCTCGGCCAGGTGGAAGCCGAACGTCTCGACCTGCCAGACGAGGTGCTGCAACTCCCCGTACGCCTGCCGCGGCGTGCTGGCCGCCAGCGAATCCTGCACCAGCCGCAGCTCGGACAGCAGCTCGGCCGGAGCGCGGTAGGCCAGGTCGAGGTCACGGTGGCGGGTGGCGGCGATGCGCGCGGCCACGTACAGCAGCCACTGGCGGTGAGGCTCGCGCGGCGACCGGGTGGCCAGCTCGGAGACCAGCTCGGGATGCGCGTCCACGGCCGCGGCCAGCGCGCCCTTCAGCTCCGCAGAGCAGGGCGAGAACTGGGCGGAGGCGGTGAGCGTACGGGCGATGCGGGTGCAGGCCGTCTCCAGGGCGGTCAGCACGTGCCCGGACTGGATCTGGATGGTCTCGCGGGTGACCTTGGCGGTGACGTTGGGGTTGCCGTCGCGGTCGCCGCCGATCCAGCTCCCGTAACGGATGAAGGGCCTGGCCAGCGGAGGACGGGTGCCGGTGCCCGCGTCGAGCGCCGCGTCGAGCGAACGGTAGACCTGGGGCACCATGCGGAACAGCGTCTCGTCGAAGGCGGCCATCGCCGTACGCACCTCGTCGAGCGGGTCGAGCTTGGTGGAGCGGAGCTGGGCCGTACGCCACAGCAGGTCGATCTCCTCCAGCAGGCGGCGCCTGCTCTCGGCGCGCTCGGACGCGCCGCGCCCGGGAGCGTTGTACTCGGTGAGCTGGCCGCTGACCCGCTGGATCGCGGTGACGACCGCGCGCCTGCGCGCCTCGGTCGGGTGCGCGGTCAGCACCGGGTGCAGCTCAAGGCCCTGCAACAACTCACTCACACGCTCGTTCCCGAGCTCGTGGACGGCCTGCGCCAGCGACTCCCGCTGCACCCTCCCCTCGGCGTCGCGTTCGCGCAGCGTACGGATGCGGTAGTGCTCCTCGGCCAGGTTCGCCAGGTGGAAGTAGCAGGTGAACGCGCGGGCGACGGCGACCGCCCGCTCGATCTCCCATCCGGCGACCATCTCGGTGATCTCGTCAGCGGAAATCTCGTTTCTGCGCGCCGCGATGACGGCTTTGCGCAACCGTTCGACGTCGGCCAGCAGGTCTTCGCCACCCTGTTCGGCGATCACCTCACCGAGCAGCTTGCCGAGCATGCGCACGTCGTGGCGCAGCTCGTCAGGCATCTCGGTCACGGCGGCACTACGACGCTCGAGCCCCTGGTCAATCATGCTTCGAAGGGTATCGACTCGGTTTCGGCGACTGCAGGGCGGTCTCGCCCATTGGACTAGACCACTGCTCAGCTGGCCTTCGACACGGCGGCCAGCACCTCGGGGAGGCGGGGGAAACCGATCTTGCCGGCCAGGCGTCTGCCGAGCACCTCGATCAGCAGCCCGTAGAAGGGCGCGAGCACCGACACCCACAACAACCCGAACACCATCGGCACCACGATCGGGAGCGACATCAGCACGATCCCGAGCATCGCGCCCATCGACGAGGCGAACGCCTGGCCGCCCTGGCCGGGCGCGGCGCCGCTGAAGGCGTTCATCCGCTCGGGCATCGTGTACGGGATCGTCACGCTGGTCACCGACCCGACCCCGAGCCCGACGCCGAGCGCGCCCAGCCCGGTCAGGAACGCCGGCGCGATCGCCTGCGGACTGCCGGTGAGCAGCGCCGCGACCACCGCCACGAGCAGCAGCAGCGGCGCGGCGACCAGGCAGTTGGCCAGGTGGCGGCCCGCCAGGTCACGGCGCAGGTCCTCCTCCGAGCCGAACGCCATGGCGTTCATCCACAGGGAACGCCCGTCGATGCCGAACGCGTTGCCCGACTGCAGGGAGATCATCAGCGCGCCGAGGCCGGTGATCATCACCGGCAGCGCCGGCCCCCCTTGCCCCTCGGTGCTGTTGTTCAGCGAGAACGCCAGGATCACGGTCACCACGACCGAGGAGAACCAGCCCACGCGGAACCTGGGCTCCCGCCTGATGTACTTCAGCTCCTTGGTCACCACGGCGGCCAGCGGACCGTCGGGCAGGAGCCGGTCGACCAGGCCGCGCTCCCGGCGTACGGAGGCCGCCTGCGTGGAGGCGTCCGGCGAGACCAGGGCCCGGCCGAGCGCCTTGATCCACAACCAGCCGAGCACGACGACGAGCACGGCGACCGCGGCCAGCTCCGCCACGCCCACCAGGCCGCCGTCGGCCATGGCGTGCGCGGCCATGCCGGGCGGCGTCCACCGCAGGACGCCGGCCAGCCGGTGGAGCATGGCGGCGGGGTCGCCGATGCCGCGGTTCATCAGCAGGTTGGGAAGCTGCGCCAGCAGCACCACGAACAGGGCGGCCACGGCCAGCACGTCACGTCCGCGCCGGCTGCGCAGGGCGCCGGACAGCGAGGTGGTGATCAGCCGCGAGGTCACCACGCACAACGCGAACTGCAGCAGCACCGCGGGCACGCCGAGCAGCACGCCCCCGAGGTTCGTGGGCAGCCCGACCAGCGCGCCGGCCGTGATGACGAGCATGGCCAGCGGCCACGCGCCGGTCGCGGAGGCGGTGAACAGCCCGACGGCCAGCTCGCGCGTACGCAGCGGGAACAACGACAACCGCGCCGGGTCGAGCGTGTCGTCGAGGCCGAACGCCAGCAGCGGCACGATCATCCAGCTCACCAGGAAGAGCGCGAACGCGACGATCACCAGCTCGGCGGCGACGTCGGAAGGGGCCAGCCGCAGCAGGCTCATCAGCAGGAAGCCGACCACGGCCAGCCCGGCCGCGGCGAGCAGGGTGAACACGAAGCCGAGCTTGCGCTGCACGTCGCCGCGCAGGTTGCCGGCGAGCAGGCGCAACTTGAGCCGCGCGAAGAGCGCCGCCGTGGCCACCGGCGATCCCGTCACCGCCGCGGGGCCGGCAGCGCCCTCGGCACTCACGGCGTGTCCTGGGGGGTGGCGGTGGCCTGGGGCTGGTCGCCGTGCTTGGCGCCGAGCCAGGTCAGGCCCGCCTCGCCGTCGGCGCGGGAGCCGCCGACCAGCCGCATGAACGCCTCGTTCAGGCTGGATCCGCCGCGCACCTGCTCCAGCGGCCCCTGGGCGACGATGTGGCCGCCGCTCATCACCGACACCCAGTCGCACAACCGCTCGACGAGGTCCATGACGTGGCTGGAGAAGATGACGGTCGAGCCGGAGGCGGTGAACCGCCGGAGCACGTCGGTGAGGATGTTGGAGCTGACCGGGTCGACCCCCTCGAACGGCTCGTCGAGGAAGAGCACGGACGGGTTGTGCAGCAGCGCCGCGGCCAGCCCGATCTTCTTGCGCATGCCGGTGGAGTAGTCGACGACGAGCTTGTCGGCGGCCTCGGTCAGGTCCATCACGGCGAGCAGTTCGCCCGCGCGCTGCTCGACGTCGGCCTTGGGGATGCCGCGCAGCCGGCCGTTGTAGAGGAGCAGCTCGCGGCCCGACAGCCGTTCGAACAGGCGCAGCCCTTCGGGCAGCACGCCGATGCGCGCCTTGACGGCGACGGGGTCGCGCCAGACGTCGAACCCGTCGATCGCGGCCTGGCCGCCGTCGGGCCGCAGCAGGCCCGTGATCATGCTCAGCGTGGTCGTCTTGCCGGCCCCGTTGGGACCGACCAGACCCGCGAAGCTGCCCGCGGGGACCACGAGGTCGACCCCGGCCACCGCGACCTGGGCGCCGTAGCGTTTGTAGAGGCCGTGGGAGCGAACCGCATCCGTCATGGATCCACTCTAGGAGGACGGGCTAGCCTAACGCGCATGAGCGCACCCGCCGACCACATGCCGGAATTGCCGGACATCCACACCACCGCGGGCAAGATCGCCGACCTGGAGCGAAGGCTCGACGAGGCCGTGCACGCCGGATCGGCGTCGGCGGTGGACAAACAGCACGCCAAGGGCAAGATGACCGCGCGCGAGCGGGTGCTCGCGCTGCTCGACGAGGGCTCGTTCACGGAGTTCGACGAGTTCGCACGCCACCGGTCCACGATGTTCGGGCTGGAGAGTCGGCGGCCGTACGGCGACGGCGTGATCACCGGCCACGGCACGATCGACGGCCGGCAGGTGTGCGTGTTCTCCCAGGACGTGACGGTCTTCGGCGGCTCGCTCGGCGAGGTGTACGGCGAGAAGATCGTCAAGGTCCTCGACCTGGCGCTCAAGACCGGCTGCCCGATCATCGGCATCAACGAGGGCGGCGGCGCGCGCATCCAGGAGGGCGTGGTCGCGCTCGGCCTCTACGCGGAGATCTTCAAGCGGAACGTGCACGCCTCGGGCGTGATCCCGCAGATCTCGCTGATCATGGGCGCCGCCGCCGGCGGTCACGTCTACTCGCCCGCCCTGACCGACTTCGTCATCATGGTGGATCAGACGTCCCACATGTTCATCACCGGCCCCGACGTGATCAAGACGGTGACCGGCGAGGAGGTGACGTTCGAGGAGCTGGGCGGCGCCCACGCGCACAACACCAAGTCGGGCGTGGCCCACTACCAGGCGGCCGACGAGGAGGACGCCCTCGACTACGTCAAGGCGTTGCTGTCCTACCTGCCCTCGAACAACCTGGACGAGGCCCCGGCCTTCGCCGCCGCCGACGACCTGGAGTCCGACCCCGCCCTGGACGAGGTCATCCCCGACTCCCCCAACCAGCCGTACGACATGCGCCAGGTGATCGAGCACGTGCTCGACGACGGGGAGTTCCTGGAGGTCCACGCGCTGTTCGCGCCCAACATCGTGGTCGGCTACGGCCGCGTGGACGGCCAGCCGGTCGGGGTCGTCGCCAACCAGCCGATGCATTTCGCCGGATGTCTGGATATCGACGCCTCCGAGAAGGCCGCAAGATTTATTCGAACATGTGATGCTTTTAATATTCCGATCCTGACTTTTGTTGATGTACCGGGTTTCCTCCCCGGGACCGATCAGGAATGGAACGGAATCATCCGCCGCGGCGCCAAGCTCCTGTACGCCTACGCCGAGGCCACGGTCCCGCTGGTCACGGTCATCACCCGCAAGGCGTACGGCGGCGCGTACGACGTCATGGGGTCCAAGCACCTCGGCGCGGACGTCAACCTGGCCTGGCCCACCGCCCAGATCGCGGTCATGGGCGCGCAGGGCGCGGTCAACATCCTCTACCGGCGCGAACTGGCCGGCTCCGGCGACCCCGACGCCGAGCGCGCCCGGCTCGTCACCGAGTACGAGGACACATTGGCCAATCCGTACATCGCGGCCGAGCGCGGGTATGTGGACTCGGTGATTCGGCCGTCCGAAACCCGGCCTCAAGTCATCAGAGCTCTTCGTGCCCTTCGTAACAAGAGGGCCTCGCTGCCGCCGAAGAAGCATGGGAACATTCCTCTATGAGCGACCACCTGCGTATAGTCCGCGGCGAGGCCACGCCCGAGGAGATCGCGGCCGTGGTGGCCGTGCTCGCCGCACGGCGCAGCTCGTACGCCGAACCCGACAGGCCTCGTAGACAAACATGGCGAAACCCCGCCAGAGGTATGCGTAACCCTGGCCTGCCGGGGAAGTCGGCTTGGCGGATGAGCGCACTACCCTAGATAGATCCCGGGAATCGGGTGTCAAGTTCCCCGGGAGTTGGGACTATCTAGAGAAAGTAGGCGTATATAGTCAGCCGATCAACTAACACCGCGGCCTGGAGGACGACATGGCCATCCCAGACCTCATGCCGCATCCTGTGGCAGCCAAGTACGCCGTCCTAGTGGATGTCGGTTATCTCTACGCTGCGGCAGGTGAGGTGCTGCTCGGCGCGAAGGAACGCAAGGAATATCGGGTGGCCGCCGATGAGCTCATCCAGAGTCTACAGAAACATGCAGAGGAACGTATTTCCGGCGAACTTCTGCGGATCTATTGGTATGACGCAGCCCGCGACCGTGTGCCCACCGTCGATCAGCGTGTCATCGCCCAGCTCCCTTGGGTCAAGGTGCGGCTCGGCAACCTCAACGCCCGCGGCCAGCAGAAGGGCGTCGACGCGCAGATCAGGAGCGACCTGGAGGCACTGGCCAGGCATCACGCGGTGACCGACACGATCCTGCTGGCGGGCGATGAGGACATGGTCCCGGCGGTCGAGGCGGCGCAGGCGTACGGCGTGCGCATCCACCTGTGGGGCGTCGAGCCCCCTTACGGCACCAACCAGGCCGAGCGCCTGGTGTGGGAGTCGGACACCGTGGAAGTGATCTCCGCTGATTTCCTGAGGCCCTTTTTCAGTCGCGCTCCGCAACCCGTTCCGGTCACCCCGCCCGCCGCCGCTCCCTCGCCCGCCCAGGTGTTCGCCGGGCGCGCGCCGGTCAAGCCGCACGCCAAGCCCGGCCAGGTCGCCAAGCTCGGCCCGAGCCGTCCGCGCGTGGAGGACGTCGGCGAGCACGTCGCCCAGAAGTGGATACTCACCCGTGGCCGCGACAACATCCGCGACCTGCTGCCGGGTCCGATCCTGCCGACGGTGATCGACACCGAGCTGCTGATCGAGGCGGAGAAGGAGCTCGGGCACTCGCTGCGGCCCTACCCGGAGGCCCGGGTCTGGCTGCGTGACGGGTTCTGGGCGCGCGTCTACCGGGAGTTCGACCTGGGGGTGGGGGTCTCCTCCAAGTAGAGCAGCGTCTCGGCGACCGCCGTACGGGCGTAGAGCACGTACCGGCCGGTGCGGTGCGCGGTGCACAGGCCGGCCTTGCGCAGCGCGGTCAGGTGCTGGTTGACGCCGGGCTCGGAGAGCCCGGCGCGCTGGGCGAGGTCGCGCGTCGAGGCCGGCTGGTCGAGCTCGGCCAGCAGCCGGGCGCGCGTCCGGCCGAGCACCGCGGCGAGCGCCTCGGGCGGGTCCACCTCGCGGCGCTCCCACAGTGTCGCGATGCCGCGCGGCGCGTAACGCACGGTCGGCTGGTACGGCGGCGTCGTCACCGAGAAGACCCGCGGCCAGGCGAACACGCACGGCACCAGCAGCAGCCCGAGCCCCCTCAGCGACCGCCGGCCGGAGACGTAGAGGTGTCTCAGCCGCAGTGTGCCGTCGTCCCAGGTGACGGCCTCGTCGAGGTCGGCCAGCATGCGCTGGGCGCCGCCCTCGGCCAGCAGCCGCGCCCGGTACAGGATCTCGCCCTCCAGCAGCGACCTGATCCGCGGCCAGTACGGCGCCATCGCCGCCTCCCAGTAGGCCGCCACCTCGGCGGCCAGGCGTTCGAGGCCCTGTTCCGGGTCGTCGTAGAGGGCCTGCACGCGTTTCGTCCGGGGACCGCCGGTGTGCTCCAGGTCCGAGCGGACCCGTGCGGCCGCGCCCCGCATCGTGGCGAGTTCCAGCTCCAGGTCCGGCATGGACGTCGAGGGCGGCGTGCAGGTGAAGCCCGCGATCGAGATGGTGGGCACCGGGACCAGGTCGGACAGCAGGCGCCAGTCCACGTCCTGGAGGCGGCGGCGTACCTGGTCGGCCCAGGGGCGCAGGAGCGGGTGCGCCGCCGGGTTCTTCACCACGCGCACGCTGGCCACGACCTCGCCGAGCGGGGAGACGGCGAAGCGGGTGTTGGCGATGTCGTGGGCGGTGAACGTCAGGTCGAGAGTCATTGGATTTGCGTGTCACTTAATCGATAGCGGCCTTGAACGACATTTCAGCATCCTGGCCGACATGTCAGCAACCTTGGTGGAAACACCGCTTCTGCGGCTTCGCGCGTTCCGCAACCTGTTCGTCGCCGGCCTGGTCAGCCAGCTCGGCAGCCAGATCAGCTACGTTGCGATCCCCCTGCTCGCCGTGACCGTCCTCGGGGCGGGCGCGGGCGAGGTCGGGCTGCTCGCGGCGCTCGCCACGCTCACGGCCCTCGTCCTCGGCCTGCCGGCCGGGGCGTGGGTGGACCGCGTACGACGGCGGCGCCTGATGATCGTGATGGACGCCGGGCGGGCGGTGGCGTTGTTGTCGGTGCCCGTGGCGTGGTGGACGGGGGTGCTGTCCATGGCGCAGCTCTACGTGGTGGCGGTGCTCGTGGGAGCCGGGTCGCTGCTGTTCGACGTCGCCTCGATGAGCATCGTGCCGGGGCTGGTCGGGCGCGAGCGGCTGACGTCGGCCAACTCGCTGCTCGTCGGCACGGCCGCGGGCATGGACGTCGCCGGGCGCAGCCTGGCCGGGGTGCTGGCCCAGGTCGCCGGCGCGCCGGTGGCGGTCCTGCTGGACGCGCTGAGCTACCTGTGGTCGGCCCTCTGGCTGCGCGGCGTCCCCGAGCCGGCCCTGCCCGAGGACGGCTCGGCGGACGGCGCCGAGTCCCTGCGGGAGCGGATCGCGGCGGGCGTGCGCTTCATCCTCGGCAACCGGGTGCTGGTCGCGGCGCTGGTACAGGGCGCGATGGCGAACCTGGCGTTCCCGCTCTGCTCGGTCCTGCTGCCGGTGCTCATCGTGGGGCAGCTGGGGTATCCGGAGTGGGTGCTCGGGGCGTACCTGGCGATGGGCGGGCTCGGCGTGCTCGCCGGGTCGTCGTTCGCCCACCTGCTCGGACGGCGGTTCGGCACGGGCCGCGCGGTGTGGGTGGTCAGCGTGGTCACCGCCCCGGCCGCGCTGGTGATCCCGTTCCTCGACGGCGGGCCGTGGTTGTGGGCCGCGGCGGCGGCGTGGTTCGTGTTGGCGTTCCGGACCGGGGTGAACAACGTGTTGCTGGTGAGCCTGCGGCAGCGCGTCACGCCGGACCACCTGCTCGGCCGGATGACGGCCACGATGCGGCTGCTGCTGACGGGCGCGCTCGGCCTCGGCGGACTGCTGGCCGGGATCCTCGGCGAGTTGTGGGGGCTGCGCGCGCCGCTCTGGCTGGGTGCGGTGATCATGGCGGCGAGCTGGCTCCCTGTCCACTTCTCAGCCCTCCGCCGGTCAGGTCCGAATACCGCTGGTCACCCGTGCTGACCTGCTGACCTGCGTTTTTATGGTGAGGTCCGATTTCCGCCGGTCACCATTCGCCGCCCGCGCATAGTCTCGGAGGCATGTCACCCCTAGAGCTCGACTTCGACTCCTGTTACCGGGCGGTCTCCGCCAGGGACTCCCGGTTCGACGGGCGCTTCTACACCGCGGTGACGACGACACGTATCTACTGCCGCCCGATCTGCCCGGCGCGTACGCCCTCCTCCCGTAACGTGCGCTTCTATCGGCACGCGGCCTCGGCGGAGGCGGCGGGGTTCCGGCCGTGCAAGCGCTGCCGTCCCGAGCTGTCGCCCGGTGACCCCGGCTGGGATCTGCGCGGCGACCTCGTCGGCCGGGCCCTGCGGCTGATCGACGACGGCGCCGCCGACGAGCAGGGCGTGGCCGGGCTGGCCCGGCGGCTGCACATCACCGAACGCCACCTGCACCGGCTGTTCGTGGCCGAGCTGGGCGTCGGGCCGCTGGCCGTGGCCCGGACCAAGCGGTTGCTGCTGGCCAAGCAGCTCCTGACGGAGACCGGGCTGCCGGTCACCGAGGTGGCGTTCGCGGCCGGGTTCGGGAGCGTGCGGCAGTTCAACGCCACGATGCGGGAGACGTACGGCTTCACGCCCAGCGAGCTGCGCGCCACGTCCGGACGGCGGGCCGCGCCGCCCGAGCCCGACGTGGCCGGGCCGGTCACGCTCCGGCTGCGGCTGCACCGCCGCGAGCCGTACGACGTGGCGGGCGTCTTCGGGTTCCTGGCCTCGCGCGCCATTCCCGGGCTCGAAGTCGCGGGGCCGGCCTCGTACTCCAGGGTCGTGCCGGGCGGGACGATCACGCTCACGCCGCAGCGGGACCACGTCGCGCTCGACGTGGCGGTGGCCGACACCCGGCAGCTCGCCCGCGTGGTGGCCCGCTGCCGCCGCCTGCTCGACCTGGACGCCGACCCCGAGGCGATCGCGGCGGCGCTCGGGCAGACCTCGCTGGCTCCGCTCGTCGAGGCGCGTCCCGGGCTGCGGGTGCCGGGCACGTTCGACGGCTTCGAGCTGGCCGTACGCGCGGTGGTCGGCCAGCAGATCTCGGTGGCCGGGGCCCGTACGCTGCTCGGCCGGATCGTCGCCAGGACCGGCGGCCCGCTCTTCCCCACGGCCGCCGAGCTGCGCGACGCCGACCTGACCGGCCTCGGCCTGACCAACCGCAGGATCGCCACCCTCGCGGACCTGGCCGGCCGGGTCGCGGACGGCGACATCGACCTCGACGGCGGCCAGGACCCGGCCGAGTCCGTGACCGAGCTGCTGAAGGTCCCCGGCATCGGCCCGTGGACCGCCAGCTACATCGCGCTGCGCGCCCTGCGCGACCCCGACGCCTGGCCCACGGGCGACCTCGTGCTCAACAAGCGCATGGCCGCCCTGGGCATCCCGCACGACCACATCGAACGGTGGCGGCCCTGGCGGGCCTACGCCGCCCTGCATCTTTGGAGCTCTTCATGATCACCGCTCAGGTCCTGCCGACGCCGATCGGCTCGCTGTCGCTGCTCACCCGCGAGGGCGTCCTCGTCGCGGCCGGCTTCACCGCCGACCCCACGGAGATGTTCGCCCGCCTCACGCCCGCCCTCCAGTCGGAGGGCCTGGAGGCGGTGGACGACCTCGGGGCCCCCGCCGAGGCCGTACGGGCCTACTTCGAGGGTGACCTCGACGCCCTGGACGCCGTACCGGTCTCGCAGCCCGGCTCCGCCACCCGCAAGCGCCTGCACGAGGCGCTGCGCGAGGTCCGCGCGGGCACGACGGTGTCGTACGCCCAGCTCGCCGAGGCCGCCGGCCTTCCGCGTACCGCGGCCCGCGCCGCCGGCTCCGCCTGCGCCCAGAACCTGATCGCGCCCTTCGTCCCCTGCCACCGCGTCCTGCCCAGTACGGGCGGATACGGCGGCTACTACTACGGCGTCCCGGTCAAGGAATGGCTCCTCGCCCACGAAAACCCCCAGAAGCTCAGCTGACCCTCGCAGAGACGTTCAGGCGCGGCCGACAACCAGGGCCGGCGGGGCGAACGGCATAGAATACTCCTCGTACGGCGTTAGTAAGCGTAGGCATTATTTGCGCACGCTTACTAGCCGTCGATACAAGCAGGAGAAGGAGGTTGTCACATGCCCCTAGCCGACGACGCCGTGGAGGCACGCGCCCAGGGATGGCGCACCCTCGCCGCGCTGCACGCCAAGATCGAGGACAGGCTGGAGAAGGCGCTGGAGAAGGGGCACGGCCTGAGCGTGAGCGAGTACACCGTGCTCGACGTCCTGGCCCGCCAGGACGGATGGCACATGCGCATGCAGCAGCTCGCCCGCGCCGTCGTGCTCAGCCAGAGCGCCACGACCCGGCTGGTCACGCGCCTGGAGAAGCGCGGCCTGCTCAAGCGCTACCTGTGCGAGGACGACCGGCGCGGCATCTACTCCGAGGTCACCCCCGACGGCCGTGACCTGCTGGCCCAGGCCGGGCCGACGCACGACACCGTGCTCAAGGAGGTGCTGGCCGAGGCGGCCGGGCAGCCGGAGCTCGCCCCGCTGGCCGCGGTGATCGCCTAGGGCTTCACGTTGCTCTGGATCTCGCCGACCGGTACGTCCCGGGTCGCCCCCACCTCGACCGGCGCGAACTGGAACGGCACCGCGTCCCCGGTCGTCTCCACCGGCCACGACGTGGTCACGGTGAGCCGGTACGCCTCGCGCGGCTGGTCGATCGAGGCACGCAGGTAACGTACGCCACAGGTGAAGGAGGCCCCCTTGGCGTACGGCCGCCCGGCGGTCCCGCAACCCTCCTCGTGCACCTCGGCCCGGTCCTTCGCGGTGCCCGGGTCGATCTTGATGCTCTTCAGCGTGGCCACCACGGTCACGCTCATGACACCCGGGATCTGCGCGGTCACCGACCTGCGCGGCTCGCCGACGCCCTCCAGCCAGACCCAGGTGGGCAGGTTGACGTAGCTCTTGGCGTCGGGGCTCAGCCTGATCTTGGGCTCGGGCACGGTCAGCGCGGCCCTGGCGATCTCGGCGAGCTCCCGGACCGTGATCCCGGCGGGCGGCGTCGTGCCCGGCGGCACGAACACGAACGGGTCGAGCGCCGCGAAACACACCTGGCCCTTCGGGTCGGAGCCGTCGTACGCCGGCCCCCACCAGCGCCCGTCCTTGCCGACCTTGTCCTTGAACTGCTTGAGGAACTCCTGGAACTTCTCCTCGCTCGCGTCCTTGGTGAACTTGAACCAGAGGTCGCGCAGGCCCTCCTGCGACTTCAGCATCTCCTCGCCGGTCAGGCCGGGCTCGTACCAGCAGGGGCGTTTGAGCACGTAACCGTCGGCGGTGCCGCCCTTGGCGCCGTCGCCCGAGATGACGATGCGCGAGTTGCGCAGCTCGATTCCCCTGGTCCGGCCGTGCTCGATGGGGCTGCCCGAGGACTCGCCCGGGTCGTCGAGGTTCCCCAGCAACATCAGGGCCGCGGTGGCCAGCGAGATCACGCGGTTCATCGCGCGCATCCTTCCTTGTCGTAGAGCAGCTCCCGGATCCGCCACACGCCGTCGTCGCCGCGGTGCGCGAGAGCCCTCTGGAGGTAGGGGGCGCGCATGATCGAGGGCTGGGGCGTGACGGCCTCGCCGGTGCGGGCGGTGACCACGCGCACCTTCGACTCGTCCACGCAGGTGTCGATCTGCGCGCCCTTTTCCAGGACCTTCGTGACACGCAGGTCGTACAGCCTGGCGACGCCCTTCACCCTTCTGTCCTCCTCGGTGTACCGGCGTACTCCGTCGTACGCCTGGCGGGCCGCGTCGAGTTCGAGATCCAGACCCTTTAGGTATCGATCGCTTCCCGAGACCATCACCTTGCGGGAGGCGAGGTACCAATCGGTGATGACGCGCATGAGCGGGTCGCGCTCGGCCGGCCAGTCGATGTCCACACGCAGCTTGCCGCCGCCGACCTCGACCGTCTCGACGCCGGGCGCGGACGGCCGCGCCGATTCCGCCGACTCCGTCGCCGTCGCAGGCCCGGAGGGCGCCGACCGCGGCGTGTACGGCCGCGCGGCCTGCCCGCACCCCGCCACGAGCAGGACGAACAGGACCGCTGTCGTACGTCTTCTCATGCGGACGACTCCCTCACGACATGGATGCGCCACGAGGGCAGCAGTTCCTCGATCAACGCCTCGGTCTCCGGAGCCATCCCGCCGCCGTACGGATGGGAGGCCGCCCGGCGGGTCAGGCCCTCGACCACCGCCCGCATACGGACGGCGTCACCCGTGGCGTGCGTGGCCCGCAGCAGGTCACGCCAGAGCCCTTCGTCGTCGGTCGCCAGCAGCAGCGCCGCGCGTACGGCCGCCACCGCCGCGTCCGGCTCGTCCTGGGCCAGCCGCAGCTCGCACAGCCGGTGGGCCGCGTCGGCCACGCCGGCCGCCACGTCGTACTCCAGGTCGTCGGCCGCCAGCCAGGCGTACCGGCCGGGTGGGCGGGCGGCCAGGAGCGGGCCGCGTACCAGGCCGAGCGCCTTCTCCAGCAGGACCGTGCGGGCCGTCGGGTCGTGGTGGGAACGGCGTACCAGCTCGCGGAACAGGGCCCAGTCGGTACGCACCTCGGGGCCGAGCCTGAGCCGTCCGGCCTCGTCCACGTGCAGGTGCTCGGGGCCCAGCCAGTCGGCGACGCGGGCGATCGTGGCGTCCCTGACCATGGTCTGCACGCCGCGCGGCCACAACACGCCGCCGAGCACGACGGGATGCACGTCGCCGGGATGCGTGGCCAGGTAGACCAGCAGCTCGGTGGCCAGCGCCATACGGCCCTCTTCGAGAGGCGCGAGCCCGGCGATCTGGACGGGGCCGAGCATCCTGATCTCGACGGCGGGCGGATGCAGGCCCTCCAGCGGCTCGGCCTCCGGGTAGGTCTCGCCGTCGAGGCGGCCGGCCGTGCGGAAGAGGTCGACCAGCGCCTTGTAGTGGCGGCGGGGCAGGAGCTGGGCCTCGACCTCGAAGCCCAGCTCGGCGATGCGGGCCTTGCCGTCGTCGCCGATCTCCAGCGTCCAGGTGGCGTGCGGGACCTCGCCGGCCACGACGTACCCGGCGGTGTCCCGGCGGGCCAGCAGGGCCAGGCGGCGGGCCTCCTCGTGCGTGGGCGCCACGGCCGACAACAGGTAGTGGGCGTCGCGCGGGCTGCCGGAGACGCGCCCGGTGAGCACCTCCCTGCGCGGCGCGGCGGTCGCCTCCAGCTCGGGCAGCACCTCGGCCAGGCCGCCGACGGACCTGATCCGGTCGGGGGCGATCGCGGTCAGCTCCTCGCCGAACCCGACGAGCGTGATGCGCATGCGGTCGGACCAGCGGTTGGTGGCCAGCTCGACGGCGAGCGCGGCCAGCGCGGCGGTGGTCTGCGGGCCGCGTACGTTGATCAGGCCCTGCGCGGCCTCCAGGTCGATCAGCACCCGCCCGCTCGCGTCCGTGCCGATCGAGACCAGCCCCGGGTACGGCGCCCCACCCGCCTGCTCCTCCAGCAGGCGGCCCTCGTGGGCGGGCAGGCGCCACACCTGGCCGCCGTCCTCGGCCGTCCACGGCTCGGGCGGGTCGTCGTCCGGGGGGTGGATCCACAGGTCGAGCGTGCGCGGGGACAGGTGGGCGCCGTAGACGGTCGGCGGCGTACGGTGCTGGGCGGCCAGCTCGGCGCCGAGCAGCCGCAGCCCGATGTCGAGGATGCGCGCGCCGGGCGCGTCGCCGCCCAGCCTGAGCGCGACCTCGGCCTGGGCGGCGTCGTCGCGCGGGCGGACGATCCTGCGGCCGAACACCCTGCGCCACAACTGCTCGCGCCGCCGCCGCGCCAGCAGCGCCAGCAGCCCGGCGGCGGCCAGCGACGCACCGGCCAGGTAGTCGATCAGGTCGAGGCTCTGGGCCTCCCTGATGGTGATCTCGGGCTGGTCCTGCCTGACGTCGGGCTTGCGGTGCCTGGCCTGGTCCTGCTCGGTCTTCTCGGTGGCCTTCTTCCCGACGTCGTGCCGGGCGTCGGGCTGGGCACGGGTGTGGGCCACGCCGGGGTGCTCGCGCAACGTCTGCTCGCGGGACTGGCCGGTGGGGACGATGTGCACGTTCCTGGCGTCGTCCGGCATGTCGAGCACCCAGCCGGGCCTGATCAGGTCGGCCATGCGCAGGCGGGTGCCGTCCGGCTGCTCCTTGGCCTGGTTGAGTCGGTAAATTTCGGGATATCGGCGGCCGTCTCCCAGGCACTTCTCCGCGATCTCCCACAGGCTCTCGTGGTGGCGGCCGTGCGGGGGCTGCACCACGTACACCTTCTTGGTCTTGTGGGTCTCCAGCGTCTTCTCGACGATCGGCGCGGAGTAGGCGACCGCGGTCACCGGCGGCGCGGCGGGCGTGGCGCTCATCCGCGCGATGGGCGCGATCATCGCCCCGGCCGTGAACAGCAACAACACCGCGCCGACCAGCTTGTTGGCCAGCGCCTGCGTGCCGCCCGACAACGGTACGCGGGCGGGCATCCCGACCCTTCGGACACCGGCGTACACCTCGACCAGCACGCACACGAAGAGCTGGAACCAGGCCAGCCAGACCAGCAACACCAGAACGGCCTGGATCGTGCTCGGCCCGACCTCCGCGGTGAAGAAGTCGAGATCGAGCATCTCGGACGTGACCGGCGGCCCGGCGAACGTGAGCAGCGCGTACGGCACCCCGCCCACCAGTGCCACCAGCGCCACCAGCGCCGCGACCCCGGCGAGCACGTCGCCGAAGGTGCGCCTGGCCGGGATGCGCGCAGGCGGACGCCTGGGCTGGTGCCGTCCCGGGGGACGCGTCGGCTCTCGCGTCGGCATCGCCGCTCCCTTCTTCCGTTCAGCGTCCTGCCTCGTGCGTTGCCCCGGCCACCGAGTGGCGGGAATCGGTCTACCTGGCTTCGGGGGCAGCCGTGGCCTCGCCGTTCATCTCCGACCCCGGGAACCCGATCGCCCCGAGGAAGAACGCCTCCCATCGCACCGAGACGCTGACCGTGACCTGCTCCTGCTCGACCGAGCACCGGCCGCGCGCCACGCCGTCGCCGCCCTGCGCCGTGACGATCTCGTCGGCCCTGGCGCAGACCTGGCCCTCGTCCAGCAGGTGGACCTGCCCGTCGGTGCGCAGCCGGTCGACGTCGATCTGGTCCGCGCCCGCCCGCGCGGCCTGCTCGGCGACGTCGGCGGCGCGCAGCCGGGCGTTGATCGCCGCCCCGCCGTCCACCAGCAGCCCGGCCAGGAGGAACACGACCACGGAGAACAGCACGGTGAAGACCGACATGGACCCCCGCTCCCCCGCCTTCACGGCTCCCTCCGAACGAGCTGCTCCAGGGGCACCACGGCGGCGCCCGTCAACCGTTTGGTGCCGCCGAACCCGAGGAAGCCCAGGTCGAGCTCGCAGGTGACCTCGGCCTGCACCTGGCCGCCCGCCTCCCAGGTGGATCCGTCCAGGTTCACGGCGGTGGAGCCGCATTTGCCGTCCAGGGCGCTCTTGGCGACGTTCTCCGCCGCGGCGCCCGCGTCGCCGAAGCCCCGCTGCACGGACGCCGCCCGCGCGGCGTCCCTGGCCGCGCCGTTGACCCGTCCCTGCGTCTCGACCAGCACGCCCGCCCCGACCAGGAACATGAGGAACAGCAGGAAGACGGGCGCGAGCATCACCGTCTCCACGGCCATCGAGCCCCGCTCGCCCGGCTTCATCGGCAGTCATCACCGCCGTTGTCGGGACGGAAGCACTCGACCGGACCGCCCGCGGTCGCGGTGATCGTGAACGTGAGCGGCGGCAGCAGCGGGACGACCTGCACGGCGCTGCCCGTCACCGTGACGAAGCGCTGGTCGGGGTCCTGCTCGGAGGTCGTGGCGGCGGCGTTCTCCAGCAGGCGCGGGCCGACGGCCTTGACGACGTCGGTGGCCTTCGCCGTGGCCGCGCCCTGCCAGTCGCCCGAGTCGAACGGCGCCGACCTGGCCACCCGCGCGCCCTCCCTGGCTGCCGCCTCGGCGATCTCGCGGCCGTGGAACCAGAGCGCGACCTGCACGATGAGGAGCACGACCGCGAGGATGACCGGCATCAGCAGCGCCAGCTCGATCACGGCCACGCCCCGCTCACGAGTCGCCGCCACCACCGCCCCCGCCGCCGCCGAAGGTGCCCTGGATGTCGTTCGACTTCTGCTCGACCAGGGTCTTGATCAGCGTGGCCAGCCCGAGCGCCACGCCCGCGATGATGGCCGTGATGATCACCCACTCGACGGCGGAGGCGCCCCTGCTGGGCGCGGTGCGGGCGCGGTGGATCCGCACGCCGAGGTACGCGGTGAGATAGACGATCCAGGGATGCTGCATCAGGCCCCCAACATCTTCATTGCGGCGGGAAAACTGAGAAAGATCACGAAACCGGCGCACAGGAGGAGCTGGGCCACGAGCATCGACTGCGAACGTTCGCCCGCCCGCCCCTCGATCTCGGCCAGCTCGCGCCGGCGCAGTGTGGCGGCCCTGGCGGTGAGCGAGGCGCGCACCTTGGCGCCGTCGTCGGCCACCAGGCCGAGCGCGGCCGACAGGTCGCGCAGCTCGTCGACGTTGATCTCCTCGCCGAGCTGGCCGAGCGCCTGCCAGGGAGTGATGCCGACGATCCGGGCGCCGCCCAGCGCGTCACGGATGCGGCCCATCGCCCAGTTGGGCTGCTCGCCGCTGACCGAGACGGCCATCATCAGCGCCTCGGGCACGCCGCGCCCGCCCGCCAGGTTCATCGAGACCAGGTCGAGGAACGCGCCCACGACGTGCCGGAAGTCGCGTCGCATGGCCGCGGCCTCCTTGCGGATCTGCAGGTCGGGCAGGAAGAAGAAGAGCAGCGCCACGAGCACGGCCGACCAGAACGGCACCGTGAACGACACGCCCCACCCCATGAGCGCCAGCCAGCCGAGCAGGATCGGGAAGGCCAGCAGGCCGCTCGCGGCGAGCAGCACCTTGGTCGCCAGGAACGCCTCGAACGAGCGGCCGAGCAGCGCCAGGTCGGCCTTGACCGAACGGGCCTCCCAGCCGCGGGCTCCGTAGAGACGGGCCAGGCGGGCGCCGAGACCCCGGCGGAACGCGCTGACCTCCTCGTCGGGCAGCACGAGCTGGATACGGGGGGCGTCGGCGTCCTCGCGGACGGCGTCGAGCGCCAGCAGCCGCGCCACCAGGCCGGGACGGGCCGGGAACAGCGCGCGTACCAGTACGAACAGCCCGAGGCCGAGCACCGCCCCGGCCAGCGCGCCCTCAACCATGGCCGCCCCCTCCCATTAGCAGCCGGGTCGGCTTGTCGAACCTGGCCAGCCGCCGCATCCAGGCGAACCCGGCGCCGAACAGCCCGCCGACGACCACGAGGACGGCCTGGCCGAGGGTGGAGGCGTACTCGCTGACGTAGCCGGGGTTGAACAGGATGAGCAGCGCGGCGAAGACCAGCGCCGTGATCACCACGATCTGCACGCTGCGCCTGGTCGCGCGGCGTTCGGCCTCGACGCGGCGGCGCATGTCGAGCTCTTCGCGGGCCGACACGGCGAGCGCGCCGAGCACGTCGCGCAGGCCGGGGCCGCGCAGCCGGGAGTTGAGGATGAGCGCGGCGATCACCAGGTCGGCCGAGGGGTCGTCGAGCTCGTCGGCGAAGCGGGCCAGCGCCTCCGGCAGGGCCATCCTGGTGTGCAGGCGGTCGACCATGGCCCGCAGGTGGGGCCGGAGCGTGGGCGCGGCGGCCCTGATGGAGGACGGGATCGCCTGTTCCAGCCCGGCCGCGCCGGCGATGGTGTCGCGCAGCGACTCGGTCCAGGCGGCCAGCCCTTCGAGCCGGCTCATGGCGGCGCGCTCCTCGGCCGCGCCGCCCGACAGGCCGCGCCAGGCGAACACGAGCAGCACCGCGCCCACCGCCAGGACCGGCCAGCCCGTGATCACCAGGACCAGGCCGCCGGTCACCGCCGCGACGGCGGTGCGGGTGGTGAGCATCTTGACGAGCGGGCGCCTGGGCTGGGACGGGCGGCGGCGCAGGCCGTACAGGGCGAGGAAGAACAGGAAGAGGCCGCCGCCGGCGGCCGCTCCCGCCACCATCGCGAACGGGTCGAGGTCGAACGCCATCCTCACCAGCCTCCGGGGTTGTAGCCGTGGGCGAGGAGCTCCTCCAGGCACGAGACCGGCGCGTGCGGGACGCCGGCGCCGTCGGGACCGGGCACGAACACCTCGCTCGACAGGACGCGGCCGTCGCAGCCGTTGACCTCGCGGATGCTGGAGACGTAGCGGCGCAAGGTGCCGCCGACGTGGTAGTCGTTGCGCTTCTCGATGAACACGACGAAGTCGATCGCGCCCGCGATGAGCATGTGGGTGGCGTCGATGGGGAGGCGCTCGCCGGCCTGAAGGGCGTAGGTGGCGATGCGGTTGAAGACCTCCATGCTGGAGTTGGCGTGGATCGTGGACAGCGAGCCGTCGTTGCCCTGGGTCATCGCGTTGAGCATGGTGACGATCTCGTCGCCGAGCACCTCGCCGACGATGACGCGGCTGGGGTTCATCCGCAGCGAGCGCCTGACCAGCTCGGCCATGGAGATCTCGCCCTGGCCCTCGGCGTTGGGCAGGCGCTGCTCGAACGCGACCACGTTGGGGTGGAGCTCGGGGAACTGGTCGAGGCCCAGCTCAAGGGCGCGTTCGACGGTGATCAGGCGTTCGGTGGGCGGGATCTCGTTGGCCAGGGCCCTGAGCAGGGTGGTCTTGCCGGCGTTGGTGGACCCGGCGATCATGATGTTCTTGCGGGCCGCGACGGCCGCCGTCAGGAACCTGCCGATCTCCCCGCTGATCGTGCCGTTGCCCGCCAGGTCGGACAGGAAGACCTTGCCCAGGCGGGAACGGCGGATCGACACGGCCGGGCGCACGGTGACGTCCATCACCGCGCTCAGCCGGGACCCGTCGGGCAGCCGCAGGTCGAGCTGCGGGTTGGCGGTGTCGAACGGCCTGCTGGACAACCCCGAGTATGCCGCCAGGATCTGGATCAGCTCGACCAGCTCGTCGTCGGACTCGGCGACCGGGTCGTGCATGATCTCCTGGCCGTCGGCGTAGCTGACGAACACCCGGTCGCAGCCGTTGATGTCGATGTTCTCGACCTCGGCGTCGTCGAGCAGCGGCTGGAGGCGGCCCACACCGAACAGCGCGGCGTGGATGCCGGCCGCCAGGGCCTCCTCCTCCTCGATCGTGGGCGGCGTGCGGCCGAGGCCGATCTCGCTGCGGGCGTGCTCCTCCAGCACCTGGGAGATCAGCGCCCTGGCGAACTGGCGCTCGTCCTCGCCGGACATCGGCGGTACGCCGCTCGCCTGGTCGAGCCGGCGCTGGTGGGCCAGCCGGTCGCCGACCTCCTGGCGGAAACGCTTGACGAGGGTGTGGTCGATCATCGGTGGCTCACCAGCCTCGCGGCGAGGTCGCGGGCCGTACGGATGAGCAGGGAGCGGTCGAGCCGGCCGCCCCACTGGCCGCGCAGCAGCTCGGCGCCCTTGGGGTCGTGGGCCAGCCCGTGGACGACCTGGACGATGGGCCCGACGACTCTGCGTACGTCCTCGATCGAGGCCCGGTAGTTGCGCGGGTCGGCGATCACCACGACGCCGTGCGCCTTGGTGATCTGGAGGCGTTCGCGCAGGTGGGCGACGTGGTCGAGGGTCGCCCTGGTGAGCAGGACGACCTGCTCGGCCTCGGCGAGGAGGTCGGCGATCTGGGGGTGTGAGCCCAGGCGGCCGCAGTCGGCGATCACGTCGGCGTCCGGGATGGCGGCCAGCGACCGGCCCAGCGGGCCCCAGAGCCAGGTGAGCCCGGCCGCCTGCTCGCCGTGCGTCAGCCCGGCCAGCACGTCGAGCCCGCCGATGATCTTCTGGGTGTGCTGGTGGATCTGGGCGGGTTCGAGGCCCCTGCGGGCGGTCGCGCCCAGCGTGAGCAGGCCCTTGCCCGGATTGAGCACACCGCCGTCGGCGGCGGGCAGCCGGTAGGCGAGGTCGCCGCCGGCCGGGTCGCATTCGGCCAGCAGCACGGGCCGCGGCCACACCGCCGCCAGCGCCGTGGCCGCGGTGGTCACCCCGGGCGCGCCCTTGTCGGCGGCCAGCACGATCAGCGCCACGTCAGCGCGCTCCCGGGAGTTCGGCCACCGCGATCTCTCCGCTGGAGGCGTAGGCGAGTATTTGCGGCGAGTCCGACGAATCGACGACCACCGTGATCTGGCCTGAATTGCCGCCGGTTCTGCTCTTGTCGCCCACGCTGAACACGAGCGCGCTCTCGGCGAGCACCCGGCTTTGTGCCTGGGCCGTGCGGTTGGGCACGTAGACCACCTGGACGCGGTCGCCCTGTTGAATACCGGCGGGCATTTGACCGGGTTTGAGGGCGAGGCCGACGGTCGCCTTTCCCGGGCCCAGCTCGGCGCTGGCCCGTACGCCCATCTGGTTGGTCAGCAGGGTGCCCGGCAGGATCGTGGCCGCCGCGAAGCTCTTGACCACCTCGGCGCGCTGGGACCAGGCGACGTACTCGACGCCCGTGTCCGAGGCGATCTTCACCTCTTCGAGCATGCCCGCCTCGAACTTCTGACCTGCGCCGACCTGCTGGGTGATCCTGATGGCGGACACCCGGTCGCCGCTGCGCAGCACGAGCAGCGTGGTGGCCAGAGCTCCGCCGAGTACGAGCAGGACGGCCAGCGCGGCGAGGGCCGGCTTGCGTTCGCGTGGGGGCACGGGGAGCTTGCGCGAGGCCGGGCCGGACAGCCCCGCCGCCGCGTTGACGGCAGGCTTTTCACTGGTCCTCATGGGTGGGGGGCTCCCATTGTGAAATGCGGAATTCACGCCCATTATGTGGGGCGCTCGGGTGAGGCGTGGGCGGAATGCGAGGACCCATGCTTGTTTCGCAGGTGGCGTGATGTCAACCCGGAATAATCGATGCCTATTGTCTCTACCAAGTTGACGTACACCGATTTATCGGCATGGTTGTCACTTTTTTATCTTTGGTCGCAGTAATCACAGCTTTTTCATGGTTGATCGTGACGCTTGGCGCGCGAGTTATCCACAGAACCGCGTTCTCATGCCGGTGGCGTCAACCGGGACACCTACTCTCGCTTCTGGCGCTACCTTGGCGCCCGAGGTCGAGCGAGGAGACGGCACATGCGGATCATGCTCACCGTGCTCGGCGAGCAGGGCGACCGTGACGTCGTGATCGACGGCGACGACGGCGCCACGGTGGCCGGGGTGACCGAGGCGCTGAGCGGTCGCACGTCCATGGCGAAGGTCGTCCACCTGCCCAGGACACGCGCGCCCTACGGACTGGCGCCCGACGCCGTGGACCGGGGGCGGGCCGAGGCCCGCGTCCCCCGTCCACGGGTGCCCGATCCCGTCGACCACCCCGCCCCGGCCGACCCCGGCGCCATGCTCTGGCGCGACGGCCGGGTGCTCGATCCGCGCGCCGCCGCCGCGGCCGTCCTGCGCGACGGCGACAAGGTGACGCTCGACCCGCGCCTCGCCCGCGCCACCGTCGTCGAGGAGCCCGGCGGGGTGGCCGAGGTGCGCGTGATCGGCGGCCCGGCGGCGGGGGCGGTCCACCGGCTCGGGCTGGGGGTGCACGTCATCGGGTCCGACCCGACCTGCGCGATGGCCGTCGCCGACCCCGCCCTCGCCGCCGAAGCCGTCGCCGTACGTGTGACGCCTGACGCGATCACCGTCGAGCGGGCGTACAAACAGGTTCCGGGACAGACCGCCAGGCTCAAGCTCAAGGGGCGGTGGGCCGAGGAGGTCGCCGAGCTGACCGCGCGGGTCGCCGAGCGGGAGGCGGCCGAGTTCGCCGCCGACCAGGGCGAGACGCCCGAGCTTGACGGCAGGCCGCTCACCGAGCCCGCGGAATGGCCCGATCAGGCGGTGCTGACCTGCGGGTCCTCGGTGTTCGTGCTGACCTCGATCGAGCCCAGGGACGCCCACCTGACCCCGAGGAGCGAGGGCGGCCTCGCCTACAACCGCCCGCCCAGGCTGCGCCGCCCCGAGCCCGAGCGCACGTTCGTCAAGCCCAAGGAGCCGACCAGGTCGGAGGGCATGCGCCTGCAACTGCTGGCCGCCTTCCTGCCCGCCGTGCTCGGCGTGACGCTGGCGTTCGCCCTCCACGCCCCCTACTACCTGCTCGTCGCCCTGATGACGCCGATCATCATGATCGGCCAGTGGTTCAGCGACCGCCGCCACGGCAGGAAGAAGCACAAGCAGGCGCTCAAGGAGTTCGGCGAACGGGTCCGGGCCTTCGACGAGGAGGTCGAGCGGGCCAGGGCCGCCGACGAGGCCGCGCGCAGGTCCGACGCGCCCGACCCGGCCCAAGTCCTGCTCACCGCCACCGGGCCGCGCAGACGCCTGTGGGAGCGCAGGATCCACGACGCCGACTCGCTGAGGCTGCGCGTCGGCCTCGCCGACCTGCCCGCCAACCTCGACCTGTCCGAGGAGCAGGGCGGTCCGATCGAGCCGCCTCTCTGCCGTGCCGTGCCGGTCGCGCTGGCCATGCGCAGGCTGGGCGTCGCGGGCGTCACCGGGCCGCGCGAGGCCGCGACCGGCCTGGCGGGCTGGCTGATCGCCCAGGCCGCCACCCTGCACAGCCCGCGTGACCTGGCCATCGTGGTCGTGTCCGCGCGCGCCGACGGCGAACGCCGCTGGGGCTGGACACGCTGGCTGCCGCACTGCGCCCCGCGTACGGGTGAGGACTGCGTGACCCTGGCCGGCACCGACCCCGAATCGGCCGCCCGCCGTGTCGCCGAGCTCGCCGCCCTCATCGACGAACGCCAGAACACCGCCATCCCCGAATTCGGCAAGATCCCCACAGGCTGGGACGACCTGGGCGGCCCCGAGAAGCCCAGTTTCTCCTCCTACGACGTCCGTCCCCATGACGTCCTGGTGATCCTTGACGGCGCCCAGATCCTGCGTGGATTGCCCAACATGCCCCAGGTCCTGCGGCAGGGTCCTCGTTCCGGGGTGTTCACCCTCGCGATCGACGAGGAGCAGCGGCTGCTGCCCGAGGAGTGCCAGACGGTGGCGGCGTGCGGCCCCGACGGCCTCGTACGCCTGCTCGGCGGCGGCCTCGACGTCATCGGCCCGGTGCTGGGCGACCTGGTCTCGCCCGCCTGGTGCGACCGCCTGGCCAGAGCCCTGTCCCCGATCCGCGACGTGAGCAGGGACGATCCGGGGGGCAACCTGCCCGACGCGGTGCGCCTGCTCGACCTGATGGGCATGCCCGAGCCCTCCGGCCGGGCGCTGGCCGCCCGGTGGCGGGCCCACGGCTCCACCGAGGCGCTGATCGGCGTCGGCCCCGACGGCCCGTTCTCGGTCGATCTCAGGATCGACGGCCCCCACGGCCTGATCGCCGGCACCACGGGCGCGGGCAAGTCCGAGTTGCTGCAGACCCTGATCTGCTCGCTGGCGGTGGCCAACCGGCCCGACCAGCTCACGTTCGTGCTGATCGACTACAAGGGCGGCGCGGCCTTCAAGGAGTGCGTACGCCTGCCGCACACGGTCGGCATGGTCAGCGACCTCGACGGGCACCTGACGCAGCGGGCGCTGGACTCGCTGGCGGCCGAGATCCGGCGCCGGGAGCGGCTGCTGCTGGCGGCGGGCGCCAAGGACATCGACGACTACACCGGCGAGGTCCCGCTGCCGCGGCTCGTGCTGATCATCGACGAGTTCGCCGCGCTGGTGGCCGAGTTGCCCGACTTCGTGGCGGGTCTGGTGGACATCGCCCGGCGGGGCCGTTCGCTGGGCATCCACCTGATCCTGGCCACCCAGCGGCCGGCCGGCGTGGTCACGGCCGACATCCAGGCCAACACGTCGCTGCGGATCGCGCTGCGGGTGACCGAGCCCGCCGAGTCCACCGACGTCATCGACATCCCCGACGCGGCGAGCATCTCGAAGTCCACGCCCGGCCGCTGTCACGTGCGGTCCGGGGTGGGGTCGGCGATCGCCGTCCAGACGGCCAGGGTCGGCGGACGCGCCCCGGCCCGTACACCGTCCGCGACCGGGCCTTCCGGGCACGTCCGCGTGCTGGACGTCGACTGGCGCTCGCTCGGCAGACCCCTTCCGCCGCCTCCGGAGCCGGCGGAGGAGTCCGGGGTCACCGACCTCAGCCTGGCCGTGGACGCCCTCATCGAGGCGAGCCGTCTGGCGGGCGTCCCGGCCCAGCCGAGCCCCTGGCTGGACCCGCTGCCCACCCACCTGGTGCTGGACCTGCCCGACGCGCCTTCACCGCCTGGCGGGCCCGGCCCGTCGGCGGGCGGTGGGTTCGCCGAGGTGCCGCCGCTGGCGTTCGGGGTGACCGACCGTCCGTGGCGGCAGGATCGTTGCCCGCTGGCGCTCGACCTGGCCCACGGCGGCCACCTGCTGATCGCGGGCGCCCCGCGCAGCGGCCGTTCGACGGCGTTGCGGACGATCGCGGGCGCGATCGCGGCCCAGGCGTCGCCCGCCGACGTGCACATCCATGCCGTCGACTGCGGCTCGGGCGCGCTCCTGCCCGTCGTCGCGATGCCCCACTGCGGCGCCGTCGTCACCCGCGACCAGATCGAACGGGTCGAGCGCCTGCTCGGCCGCCTGCGCGCCGAGGTGGGCCGCCGGCAACACCTGCTGGCCGAGGCGGGCCACGCCTCGCTCGCCGAATACCGCCAGGCCGGTCACCGGCTCCCGTGGCTGGTGTTCATGCTGGACCGCTGGGAGGGGTTCGTCGCCGCGTTCGAGAGCTACGACTACGGGCGCCTGATCGAGGCCCTGCTCCAGCTCCTGCGCGAGGGCCCGGCGGTGGGGCTGCGCGCCGTCGTCACCAGCGACCGGTCGGGCCTGCTCGGCCAGGTCTCGACGGTCTTCGACGACCGCCTCCTCCTCCGGTTGTCCGATCCCACCGACTACGGCCTGGCCGGGTTCCCGCTCAAGGGCCTGCCCGCGTCCATGCCGCCGGGACGCGCCCTGTCGCTGGGCGAGCACGGCATCGTGGAACACCACGTCGCCCTGCTCTCCGCCGACCCGTCGGGCCCGGCCCAGGTGGCGGCCCTCCAGACCCTCGCCCGCGCCTGCGGCCCACGCCCGGAGGGGCGTCCCGGCCGGGAGGGCGAACCTCCGCTGCGGGTGGACGCGCTCCCGATGCGCGTCACCGCCTCCCAGACGATGGAGCTCGACCCCGGGTTCGCCCCGCCCTCACCGCTGTGGGCGCTGGTCGGCGCGGGTGGTGACGCGCTCACCCCGCTCGGCGTCGACCTGCTGGCCCACGGTCCCGGCGCGGTGGTGGCCGGTCCGTCGCGTTCGGGGCGGTCGTCCGTACTGGTGACGGCCGCGCGTTCCCTCGTCGACGCCGGTACGCCGGTCATCGCCGTCGCCCCCAGGCGGAGCCCGCTGCGCGACCTCGCGGGGGTGGTGGCCGTACTGGACGGGAACGCCGCCGACCTGGCGGAACTGGTCGCGGACCTGAGCCAGTACGTCGTGGTGGTGGACGACGCCGAGCTGATCAACCCCGACTCCCCGTTGGGCACGGCCTTGGAGGAGGTGCTCCGCACCGGCAGGGACGGCGATCACGGCCTGCTGATCGCCGGTGCCACCGGTGATCTGGCGGTCGCCTATCGCGGCTTCGTGGCCGAGGCCCGCAAGTCCCGTACGGGGTTGTTGTTGTCGGTCCAGGGCCAGACCGACGGTGACCTGTTCGGCATCCGGTTGCCGCGCGGGGCCGGCGGCGGCCCTCCGGGGCGCGGCCTGCTGGTCACCACCGGCAACCTGACCCCCGTCCAGGCCGCCCTCCCCGACGGCGCCTGACCCCGGCCCACCTGCCCTGCCCGTTCGCCGGCTCAGAACCCCGGCGGTGGGGTCGCGCCCGCTCCCGGCTCGACGTGCAGGATGATCACGCCGTCGTTGTAGGTCACGGCTGTCGCCACCTTCCAACTCGGGTCGATGCGGGAGGCGGGCACGCCCAGCTCGTAGCGGACGCCGACGCCCCCGTCACGGAGCGGCCACTCGAGTGTGTAGGACACCTTCAGGTCGTGCTCGCGTACGACCCCCACCGCCTCGGCCACCGAGCGCCCCTGGAGTTTCACTCCGGCCAGCGCTTCGCCCGGCCAGCTCGCATCGGCGGGGTAGGCGTACTTCTCGCCGGGCTTCGCCGGGCGGCCGAGCCTGAACTCCGCGGCGCCCTTGATGTCGGCGGTGACGCTGAAGGCCGACAGGCACCCTTCGACCCGCTCACGACAGTCGGACAGGGTGGACGACATGCGAGCGTCGGGATCGGTCTTGTCGAACCCGACGACAGGATCGCGCTGCTGCGGCGAGACGGGGATCAGCTTGACCGTGACGTTGTCCAGCCCGACCTTCTGGAACGCCTTCTGCAACTCGGCGGGATCGGGATCGCCGTCCGTGATGTAGAAGACGTAGGAGTCACCGTCGCGGTCGATGGTCACGGCCTGGCTGGCGTACACCTGCTCGGCGCCCCTGAAGAAGGACGGCACGACGACGAACGCTCCGGCAAGGGCGACCGCAGCGGCCAGGCCCAGCACCGCGCGGCGGGGTGACCGGGTGAACCGTCGCCGGGCCTCCTGCCGCTCCTGCGTCCGCTCCAGCCGGACGATCTCCGCCAGCAGCGCGTCCGCCCCCGAGGTGGACGCGCGGCCGGCCAGGTCCTCGTCCAGGACCCTGGCCTGACTCTTGTAGATCAGGTCGTTGTTCACCGTGACTCCTTCTCGATGAGCGGCCGCGCTTCGAGGCGGCGCAAGGGTGGGCGGGCTTCCTCCAATGCCTTGGCGAAGCGCTTGCGGGCCCGGTGCAGGCGGATGCGGGCGGCGTTACGTGAGCAGCCCAGCACCTTGGCGATCTCTCCGGGGTCGAGCTCCTCCCATATGGACAGGGCCAGGAGTTCGCGATCATCGTCGGAGAGCAGGTTCATGGCCTCGCCGACCTCGTCGGTCCCGATCTGGGGAGCGGGCCGGGCGTAGAGGGCTCCGATCTCGGCCGTGAGCTCGGCGTGCCGGGTGGCTCTGCGCCGCTCGCCACGACGGTGGTTGGCCAGGACGCGCCGGGCGACGCCGTACAACCAGAGTTTTCCGGCCTCGCCCTGTGGCAGCTCCGCCATGCGCCGCCAGGCGATCACATAGGTCTCGGCCACGACATCGGCCGCGTCCTCGGGAGAGGAACACCGCCGCACGACGTAACCAAGGATCTGGTCATATGTCTGCCGGTACATGGCCTCGAACCGGTGCTGGCTGTCTGTTTCATCCACGTGTCATCCTCATCGGGCCTTCCCAACGCTTTTGGGCTTCGTTCTCCACATGTCCGCGGGCGTCGGCGGAATTTCAGGCCCGGACGAAGAGACGTCCACATGCGCGGGAGGCAGGAGAGGATCAGGAGTCGTACCGCGCCGGCGGCGAGTTCAGTCCTCGTCGGCCGGGAGGGTGTACATGCGGACGTACAAGGGGCGGGCGCCGGATGGGGCTTCGTCCGCCGGGTGGCTGTATTTCAGGAGCAATGCCACGTAGGCGTCGTGGAACTCGTTCAGCTCCTCCTTGGTCATGCGGGCCAGTCCCCGGGAGCCCTTCACCCAGTCGGGGTCGGACCGGTACGCGGCCGGGACACGCTCCAGCAGGGCGCGGTCCTCCTCCAGGCCGATCCGGTGGAACTCCGTCAGTACGGCCTGGTCCTCCGGGCTGAGCTCGCCGGGTGACGGGAAGCGGATGTCCCTGGGGAGCTGGGCGCGGCGCCACCAGCGTTCGCGGCCGGAGGAGCGTTCGGGGATCTCTTCGATGAAGCCGTACTTCTCCAGTTGGCGCAGGTGGTAGCTGGTGGTGCCGGTCTTGGCCCCGAGCAGTTCGCCGAGGGTGGTCGAGGTGGCGGGGCCGTGGATGTTGAGGTGGGTCAGCATGCGGCGCCGCATGGGATGGGCCAGGGCCTTGAGCCTGTCGGGGTCGTTGAGCACGAGCGGCTCGTCATCCTTCATGACGAGCAGGCTAGTCCTTGAGAACGATATCTGCAGACATTCCTTTGCCGAGAAATCTCTGCAGACTACTGTCGGCAGCATGCGAAGAATCTTTACGGCCTCCGCTGCCGTGACGCTCACCGCCGTGGGCAGCGCTCTGTTGCTGCTCGGTACGCCCGCGTTGGGCGGCACCGGCCTCGCCACCGCGGAGCACAGTGCGCAAAGCCTCAGTACGGGACCGGTGGTGCCCGATGATCTGACGGCCCATGAGGTGGCGTTCCGGGGTAGCGGAGGGCTGGAGCTGCGGGGCAGCGTCATCAGCCCGGCCAAGGCCGCAACGGCTCCCCGGGCCGGAGTGGTGCTGGTGCATGGGGCCGGGACGGGGACGCGGCGGGAGAAGTTGCTGGGTGAGGCGGTCGCCTTCGCCCGGCAGGGGTTGTCGGTGCTGATCTACGACAAGCGTTCGGAGGGGTATTCGTTGTACCAGCGGTCGTACGGCCAGCTTGCCGACGACGCGCTCGGAGCGGTGCGGACGCTGCGGCAGGAGCCGGGGGTGGATCCCGGCAAGGTCGGCGTCTGGGGGCTCAGCGAAGGCGGGTGGGTGGCGCCGCTCGCGGCTTCGCGGTCCAAGGAGATCGCGTTCGTGGTGGTGGTCGGGGCCAACGCGTTGCAGCCGTTGCGGCAGCAGACGTGGGCCGTGGCGGCCGGGTTGCGCAAGGCGGGGGCCGGCGGGTCGCTGGTCGACCACGCCGAGCCGAACCTGTACCGGGTGATCGCGGACGGAGGGATGTTCCCGGCGCCCTACTTCGATCCTGAACCGGTTCTGGGCGCGGTACGGCAGCCCGTCCTCGGGATCTGGGGGACGAACGACCTGCTGACCCCACCCCGGGAGACGCCGCCGCTGTTCCGCGCGGCGCTGGAGAAGGGGGGCAACAAGAGGTACACGTTCCGGTTCTTCGAGGGGGCCGATCACGCGGCCCACCGGACTCCGGACGGCGGGGTCACGCGGTTGCCCGAGCTGGCGCCCGGCTACCCCGAGCTGGTCGGGAGCTGGGTGGCGAAGGCGACCTCGGGACAGGCGCCTGTCGCGGAGGTGTCGGGGCCCGCGCCGGTCCAGGCGGACGACTCCGTCGGGGTGCCGCCTCCGGCGTGGTGGGAGTCGGCTTTCATGCAGTTGGTGGCGTTGGTGCTGTTCCTGGTGGGGTTCGCCGGCTATCCGATCGTCGCGGCGGTTCGGCGCGTACGGGGGCGCGGCGGTGTGACGGGCACGGGCGCGGCGCGGCTGGTGAGTGCCGGAGGGCTCGTGGCGGTGCTCGGGGGGTTCGCCTACCTGTTCTATCTCATATCCACCGGCGGGAAGCTGGCCGCGCCCGGACCGGTGGTCGCCGGCAGGCCGGTCGTCTGGCTGGCGCTCCAGGCCGTCGCGGTGGCCACCGTCGTGGCCACGGTGCTCACGGCGCGCAGGTGGCGGCGGGAGGACGCATCCGGCGAGCGGGTACGTACGGGGCTGCTCGTAGTGGCGGGTGTGGTCTTCGTTCCGTGGGCGTTCTATTGGGGTTTGCTACTTCCGTAGGGGTTCCTGACATAGAGCGTTCTATGCTGATCTCTGCGATACGGGAGAGGTGAGATGCAGACCCGGAAGGACCTCTACCAGGCGCATCGGCTGATGCAGCAACGCCTGGGCATGGCGTTGCTGCAGGCTGAGCCTGATGTGCCAGAGACGCCGATGCGGCGGCACAACGTGGCGATGTTCTGCGGTGTGCTCGTGGGCGTGCTCATCGCGGCGGTGTTCGGGATCTGGGGGCTGCTCAAACCGGGCGGCGCGACGAACCTGACCGAGGCCGGCCAGCTCCTGGTCGAGGAGGAGACGGGCGCCACCTACGTCTACAGCCAGGAGCAGGCACGACTGCTGCCGACGGCCAACTACGTGTCGGCGCTGCTGTTGCTCGACACGTCCGACTTCAAGGTGCGCAACGTCTCGGGCGCGTCGCTGGCGGCGCTGCCGCGCGGGCCGCTGGTGGGCATCGCGGGGGCGCCGGACACCCTTCCGGCCCGCGACAAGCTGGTCAAGGGCCCGTGGTCGGTCTGCGTGACCGAACCGCCCCAGGCGGCGGGGGCGCGGGCGCCGTACGTCACGCTGGTGGGCGGCCAGGACGTCGGCGGCACGCCCGCGGGCGGCGCGGCGCTGGTCGTCACGGACGGGCAGCAGCCGTGGGTGATCTGGAACGACCGGCGTATGAAGGTGACCGACACCGGTGTCCGCGCCCTCAACGCGCACCCCAGGAAGGTGCCTTCGACCTGGATCAACGCCATTCCTCCCGGCCCCGACTTCATGCCACCGCTGATCACGGGCCTCGGCCACCGGGCCGTCGCCCCCGGTGGCGGGAGGGGGGCCGTCGGGCAGGTCTACACGGTGAAGGGCGTGGGCGGGGCTCCCGACCGCTGGTACGTGCTGCTCGCCGACGGGCTCGCGCCGGTCAACCTCACGCAGGCCACGCTGCTGCTCGAGGACCCCAGGACCAAGGTCGCGTACGGCAGGCGCGCCGCCACCCCGATCGTGATCGACGCCGCCACCGCGAACACCAAGAACTCCCGCCAGAGCCTCACGGTCGGCGGCCTGCCGACGAGCCTGCCGAGAACCGTGTCGTCCGCGGCGGCGCTGTGCTCGGTGTACGCCGACACGCAGAACGGCTCGGCCCGCGCGAAGATCACGATCGGCGCGACGATGACCATCCCCGCGCCCAACTCCCGCAGCGACCAGGAGCACTTCGACCAGGTGCTGCTGCCCGCCGGGGGCGCGGCGCTGGGCGGGCTGCTGCCCGGCGACGGGCAGAAGGCGTTCGTGCAGAGCTACTTCCTGCTCACCGACCAGGGCAGGAAGTTCCCGCTGCAGTCCGGGGAGCAGATCAACAAGCTGGGTTACGGCGCCGAGGACGTCGCGCCGGTGCCCTACAACCTCGTCCATCTGATCCCGGAGGGGCCCGCGCTCGACCCGACGGCGGCGCGGTCGCCGGTGCAGGTCACGGCCCAGTGAGCCGACCCGGCGCGCGCGTCACCGGCCTTGCGGCCGCGCGCACCGGGGATGGGCGAGGGCGGCGGCCAGGCAGGCGACGGGGATGACCGGCAACACGTACCGGTGGTCGAAGTCCAGGACGACGGCGATCTCGTCGGACCCGAGCCTCTCCCAGCCGACCGGCGCGAGGATCTCCCGGTCGTCGGGACTCAGCCGCGCGAACGCCTCCCGTACGCCCGCCAGGCCCTCGCCGGCCCCGGTGTGCTCCGCCCGCACGGCGAGTTGTCGGCCGAGCCGCTCCACCAGCTCACTGCGGCGCGACTCGGCGAGGGTGTCGGCGGCGTCCTCATGGGAGTCGGTACGCCGCCGGATATAGCAAGGATGTCGGCATAGTTGGCAACGTAAATCACCTCGAAGCGTTGCTTGCCACCACGGTGGATGGTTTCACCCCGATCTCGGGAGATTCCGCGAGCCGTCTATCCGAGAAGACCTCCCCCGGGCAGGTTGACGCTCGGCATGCCGCCGTTCTTGCGCTGGAGGGTGCCGACGCCGGTGCTGGACTTGTTGGTGTACTCCAGATCGGCCGAGGCGAAGTCGGGCTTGGGACGGCCCTTGTCGATGGACGAGGTCATCATGGCGCACATGGCGTTCACGGCGACGACGAGGCCGGTGAGCATCGCCACGGACTTCACCTTCTTGCTGACGATGCCCCGCAGGGCCGTGCCCAGCGACGTCAGCAGGCTGTTGATCGTCACCCGCGCCGCGACCTGCCCCGCGCCGGGGAAAAAGTACGACACCACCTGGTAACCGGCCGCGATCGTCATGATGGCGGCCACCCAGAACGCGACCTGCACGGCGAAGTGGTAGAGGCCGGCGATCTTGTCCACGCCGCTGCCGACGCTCTTGAAGTACGACTCCGTGGTCTCCAGTTGCCCGGTGAAGATGTCCACGGCGTCGCTGAACACCACGTAGGCGGGCCCCTTCCAGTAGCCCTTCTCCTCGATCTCCTGCTTGAGCTGAGCGACCTGGTTCTTGATGGGCTCGACGGCCACCTCCTCCCAGACCTTGGCCGCCGCGGCGATGCTTCCCGGATTGCACACCAGCGTGCCGATCATCAGCGCGATGTTCCTGGCTATCGGGTACTGGAACAGCACCACCGCCGCCGCGTTGGCCTGGGTGGACGCCGTGATGATCATCCACCTGTCGCTGTCGTATTGGCCCATCTCGTCGCGCCCTTTCTCACTCGCCGATGACCGGCGGAGCGATGTCCATGTCGTCGAGCCAGTCGTTCTCGTCGCCGCGCACGTACTCCGGCTTCTCGCGCTCGCGGTTCTGCTCGCCGGCTCCCGCGCCGCCCGACATGGGCATGAACGGCATGCCCGACGCGCCGTTCGCGCCGGCACGCAGTCCGCCGGCGCCGGCGCCCGCCCCTGCTCCCGCTCCCATGCCGGTCCCGCCGCCCGACTGGGAACCGGAGTAGCCGCCCGAGGTGGGGATGTCGGTCGGGACGCCGGTCATGTTGCCGAGGCTGGGGATGGCGGAGTTCAGTCCGGTGGGGTCGATGCCGGACAGCTTGGTCTGGGAGGGGTCGACCGGCTTGTTGACGCCGAGGTCCGGGACGCTGGTGTTGTGGTTGAGCTGGTCCTCGATGGACGGCGTCTTGGGGAGGTCGGTGTCCGGAGCGTTGGGGTTCGGCAGGTTGGTGTCAGGGGCGTTGGGGTTCGGCAGGTTCTGATCAGGGATCTTCTGATCGGGGAACTTCTGATCAGGGATCTTCTGGTCGGGAATCTTCTGGTCAGGGATCTTCTGATCAGGAAGCTTTTGATCGGGGAACTTCTGATCCGGAATCTTCTGGTCGGGAATCTTCTGGTCGGGCATCTTGGTGTCGGGCATGCTCGGCATGCCGCCAAGCTTGCTCTCGAGGTTGCCGAGACCCTTCTCGTCGCCAGGCCCCTTGTCGTCGCCGTACTCGTTGATGATGCCGTCGCTGTCCGTGTCGGCCTTGTGGTAGTTCGCTTCCAGCTTCTCCAGGGCGGTCTTGTAGTCCCGCAGGGCGGTCCTGGCCGCGCTGAGCGCCTCGGCCGCGCCGTTCTTGACCTGATCGTGCGCGTAGGAGAGACCGATCCCGACGATGCCGAACCCGGGGAAGTCGACCTGGATCCCCTTCGTGTTCGTCTCAATCTTGGCCACGTTGGGTTCCTGCTCGGCCATGTTGCCGCCGAGCTCGCTGATCTTCTTGTCCTTGTACTGGATCGTGGCGCCGGTGAGAGCACTCTGCTGATATTGCCCCAGACCGGGGGTTGAGTTCTGTCCCGTCCCCATCTCACCCTCCCTGTCCGAAAACTGCGTTATGCACAGTCCTGGCTACGATATCGACAAATATCAACTTTTAGCGTGAACACTTCGGGAATGATCTAGACTGGCCGTTGATCAGGATGGCAGCCTTTCCCCTATGCGGATCAAGACCCTGATAGTGGGCGTGTGCGGCATCGCCGCGCTGCCCTTCGCCGGCACGAGCGCGGCCAGCGCCAGCGCTGCCGTCGTCCACCAGCTTCCTTTCCCCTGCGGTGAGACCTGGACCGGCGACAGCAACGACAGCAGCGCGCACACCGCCGGCTACGAGATCGACTTCAACGGCACGTACAACGACGGCAACGCCGACCTGGGCCGGAAGGTCGTCGCGTCGGCCGCCGGCACGGTGATCATGTCGGAGTACCGGACCACGGACGGCTTCGGCAACGTGGTCAAGATCCGGCACGCCGACGGCAGCGTCTCCCTGTACGCGCACATGAAGTCGCGGGCGGTCTCCGCGGGCGCGAGCGTCGCCCAGGGCCAGCAGGTCGGCCAGGTGGGCAACACCTCCGCCAAGTACAAGGGCATCATCGCCCACCTGCACTACGAGCAGCGCACGTCGTCCGGCTCGATCGTGGCGGCGAAGTTCAACGGCTCCACCTTCGGTTACAGCCACCAGACCCTGAAGTCCAACAACTGCGGAGGCGGCGGCGGCCAGCCCGCTCCCAGCAACCCCGGCGGTGGCGGCGGCAGCAACCCGTACTCGGCCGAGCAGGTCTGCGGGTCCGGCTACAAGCCGATCGACTCCGCGCCGCTCGGCTCGGCGGGCCGGGTCGTGCTGCTCTACTCGGCCTCCACCGGCCAGAACTGCGTCACCACGCTGCGCAGCAGCGGCTCGGGCAAGGCCGCCGTGCGGGCCTACCTGGAGGTCAAGGGCAAGGCCAGGAGCACCGACGCGGGCAGCTACCAGTACTACGCCGGTCCGGTCCGGGCCAAGGCCGTCCGTACCTGCGTCAAGTGGGGCGGCGCGATCGGCTCCACCGCGTACGACAGCCCCTTCGAGCACTGCGGCTGACGGCGCCGCGGCTGACGTGACCGCGTTTCCGTGAGCGGGGCGGCGCCTCCGGGCGCCCCCCGCCCGACCGGCCCGCGGACGCGGCGCCCCGGCTCCCGGGACGGGAGCCGGGCACGGGCACGGGCCGGCGCTCAGGTGAGCGTGCTCGGTGTGGTGCCCTCGGGACCGCCCCACACGTCATCATCCTCGGCGAGCCAGGTCGTGCCCTCGTTGTCGTTCTTCTGGCCGCTCTCGCCGCCGCGGCCGGGCGCCGCGCCCATCAGGGACGGCGACAACATCCCTCCGCCGGCGCCCGCGGTACGCATACTCGCGGCGGAACCCGGCGCCGCCCCGGCCACTCCGTAGCCGCCCGTGGACCCCGTGCCCCCACCGCCGCCGTTGGGGCCGCCCCCCGTCGTGGACGTCGTGGGGTAGCCGCCGTTGGGCATGCCGGACAACGACGGGTCGTATCCGGCCAGCTTCGTGGTGCCGCCGTCAGCCCCGGACGGCCCGGAGGGGATGTTCGCGGACTGGGTCGTGTCCGGCGAGGAGCCCAGCGGGCCGCTGTTCAGGGCCGAGGCGTCGGGCCCCCCGTACGGATTGTCCCCGCCGTTGTAGCCGCCCGCGCCGACGCTCGCGCCGTTCGGGCCCGTGCCGCCGGCGCCGTCGGGCAACCGGACCGTCGAGGTCGAGCCGTCACCCGGCTGGCTGCCGTCGATGGACCCGGGGTCGCCGGACACCGAGCCGGGGCCGAACGCCTTGAGGGGGGAGCCGTCCGGCACGCCGTCGCCGTTCAGGTTCGGCGCGCCCGGCACCTTCGCCCCGCCGTTGTTGTAGTCCGGGAGCTCGGGGACGCTCGGGTCGGGCAGCGCGGTCTGCACGTCGACGGGGAGCTGCTTGTAATGCTCGACGATGCGCTCGTTGACCTTCTTGAGGTGGTCCACGGCCCGCTTGTCACCCCGGTACAGCCGGTAGAACGGGACCCGCCCGGCCCAGTCCACGTCGCGGTCCGAGCGCGAGTCGTGGTCCATCGACTCGACCACGTTGGCCTGCGCCCAGTGCAGCGTCTCCCCGTACCCCTGGAGCGGCCGGCCCATCTCGCCGAGCTTCCTGGCCAGCTCGCGCACGCTGGCGTGCAGGCTCTGGAGCTGCTTCTGCGTCTCGACGGCGGCCGGGCCGGTGTAGTTCTTGGCCAGCTCGGCCGCCTTGGTCTTCAGGTCGGCGGCGACGCCGTTCAGCAGTGTCTCGGCCCGCGAGTAGTACAGGCCCGCGAGCTTGACCGCGCTCGGGTCGGTCGCGTCGATCCACTTCTTGACCTGGTCGAGCGTGCTGCTCCCGAGGCTGCCCCAGAACGAGACCTCCGGGGTGGAGGTGTCGGGCGGGCCGTTGTCGTAGACGAGCTTGAAGGTCTGCTTCTTGGGCTCAGCCATCGTGCCTACGTCTCCTGCCGCGCGGCGGCTTCCTCGGTCGCCTGCTCGGCGCCCTGCGACGCCTTGGCGATGTCCAGCAACGCCTCGGTGGTGCTCTCGGCCCGCTGGACCATGGACGCGTACAGACCGCCCGAGGAGCCCCGTTCGCCGATCAGCTGGGAGTAGGCCGAGTTGATCGCCATCGCGAACTGCATGGCGGTGGGCCACTCGCCCATCTGGTTCTGGCTGAGCGCGCAGTACCGCTGGAGGTCCGGCAGCGACCCGGCGTTGGCGGGCAACTGCGGCTCCTGGGCCTTCGCTCCCGGCGCGGTCAGGAACTGCGTCACCGGCGGGGTCGTGGGCGTCTTGAGCTTCTTGAGCAGCTCGTTCAGCTCGTCGGCGATGCGCTTGACCTCGGTACGGTTGGTGTAGTTGCCGTCTTTGCCCTCTTCGAGGCCGGGCCAGTCGGAATCCAGTTCGAGTGCCATGGCCGCCTCCCTAGCCGATCACCGGTGAGATGGAGCCCTCGTGCTGGCTCCACACGTCGTTGTCCTCCTTCAGGAGGGTCGAGGTCTCCGGGGCGGCCCCCTCCTCGGGCCCCTGTCCCCCGCCGCCGTACGGCAGGAACGGCATGCCCGCCCCGCCGCCCGCCGCCCCCCGCGCCGCCGCCGCGGGCGCGCTCCCCTGGGTGTACGAGCCCGGACCGCCGATCACCGCGGGCGTCCCGGCGGACGGCGTGGGGTAGGCGGGCTGGGTCACGAACGGCTGGTTCGTGGTTCCGGGGTAGGTCGGCGTGGTGGTGGGCTGGTAGCCGGCGGTCTCGGTGGCGCGCGGGTCCCGGGTGTCCACGTCCTGCGACTGGGTCGCGCGGTCGTCGGTGGCGTTGCTGTCGATCACGGGGGGCGCGGTGCCGTCGCCCGTGCTGGTCGAGCCGCCGCCCGTCGTGGATCCGGCGCCCTGGCCGCCCGAGGGGTCGGTGCCCGGCGTGTCCGTGCCGGGGGTGTCCGTACCGGGTGTGTCCGGTTTGTCGGTGCCGGGGGTGTCGGTGCCGGGGGTGTGGTCTCCCGGGCGGGGGTCGGTCCCACCGGTCCCGCCGTTGCCGCCGTCACGGCCGCCACTGGTCCCGGAGCCGTTGCCGCCCGTTCCGCCGTGCGTGCCGCCGGAGCCCGCCGAACCACCTGAGCCGCCGGAGCCGTCGTCACCGGAGCCGCCGCCGTTCCAGTACGAGCCCTTGGTGTACGTCGTGCGCTGCTCGAGCGGCATGTCCCGTTCGGGGGCCGGCCCGTCGGCGGGCGTCACCACCGGCAGGTCGACGACGACGCTGTCCGGGATCTTGAAGTCGTACAGGTCGACGATGTGGCGGTTGAGCTTCTCCAGCGCGCGCCGGGCGGCGTCGTCCTTCATCTCGGAGGGCGACTTGGTGAGCCCGGGCGTGGGCTCGGCGGAGTCGTGCGTCTCGGAGCTGAGCACCGGCGGCGAGGTCGATTCCGTCCCCGGGGGCGTCGGCGAGGCGCCGGCCGACGGCTTCGGTGTCGCCGTCTTGGCGTTCTTGGCGGCGTTCACCTCCGCGATGGCCGCGGGCAGGTAGTCGCGCCCGTACAGGGTCAAAGCCTCGGCCATCTTGTCCATGGCCTCGGCGATCTCCTGCCCCGACGCGCTGAGCATCTGCAGCGCCCGCTGCGCCTGGGCGGAGGTGTCCGACCGCCAGGCGCCGGACAGGTCCTGGCCGATCTGGGGCAGCGCGTTGGCCACCCCTCTGACGACCTGGGCCACCTTCTTGTACGACAGGCCCCGGTCATGGACCTCGAAGTCGGAGGTCGCGTTGAGCCATGCCTCGATCTGCTCCCGCGAGGCGGTGACCGGCTCGCTCCGCGGCCGTTGGGAAGTGTCGCGGATTACGACCCTGCGCTCAGCCAACGCTGCTCACTCTCGGCCCGGATTGGTCTTGGCGTAGCCGTCGGCACTGTCCCTGATGGCCTGCACCAGTTTCTGACAACACTCGACGTAGTCCTTGTACAGGGCGGCCAGCCGCTGCCCGCGGCCCTCCAGCGACACCTGGCCGCCGGGGTCCGCTTCGGTGCTGCCCACGCTGCGCGCGAAGGCGCTGGCCGCCGGCCAGCTCCCGATGTGCTCCTCACCCAGTGAGAAATACGTGGTGAGGGTCTCAATTGATCCGGTGACGCCGTTCCTGTTGCCGCCGGCGCCCTGGGTGAGGGCGAGGGCGATCTCAAGGTCCTCGGCGATGGCACGCATCTTGCCCACGTTGTAGTAGAGCTCGGCGTCGGTGTCGTTGAGCCCCGGCCACGGTTCGGGTTCGAGCTCTGCCATGATCCCCCCTGACAGACTCGGCCACCGCGCGGGTGGCCGAGAAGAAGACGTCAGCCGTCGTACCAGATGGACTTGTTACGGTTCTCGGCGGCGCGGTAGTTCTCGTTCGCGATCTGGACGGCCTTCTGCAGCTCGTCCAGCTGCGTACGCATCTGGGCGGCGGCGTCCCGCCACTTCGCCTCGTGCTTCCGGAAGAACGTCTCGGCGCCGTCCGAGCCCTCCCAGTGACCGACCAGGTCGGTCTGCAGCCGGACCATCAGGTCTTCGGTGGCCTTCTCGAAGGAGCCGAGGATCTTGATGAAGTCGCTTTGGGCGAGCTCCATGTGCCCAAAGTTGACTTTGGTGAAGTCGAGCTCAGCGGACATCGAGTTCCCCTCCTACTTGATGTCGACGTTGATCAGGGACTCGACGCGGCCCATGCCGGCCTGGACGTCCTCGTCGGCCGCGGAGTAGACGACCGCGTTGACGCCCATCTTCTCGGCGATGTCCTCCAGGTCGAGCCGTACGTTCCGCATGGAGTTGTCCCAGTTGGTCATGGCGGTCCTGAACCTGGCCGCCGCCGGGCCGAGCCATCCGGTGTTGAGAAGACCGTTGGCGGTCGTCTCGACCGACACCCTCAGACCCTCGATGTACTGGGCGGTGTCCACCACGTGCCCAGAGGCCGTCTTGATCTGGCCCGGTGTTGCCTTATAGAAGTCGATCACTCGTGACCTCCGTAACGATCATTTCGGTCGTGTAACCATATAAGCACCAAAGACCCCATGAGTAACAGCGGACCCAATGGCCAAGATGTAACAACTTCCCGACATATCAGCAAACGTGCTGGTCAATCACAGGTCGAGATCTCGGCGAATTCTGTCTAGTTCGCCCATTACGTCCTCGAATGCCCGTTCGTAGCTGGCCTCGGCCCGCCGGACCCCACGCAGCGCCTGCTCCGGGTTCTCCATCAGGCGCATCGGATTGCCGCTCGCGCCGAACATCTCGGTCATCAGCTCCTCGGCCTGCCGCTGGAGGTCGGCGGTCGCCTCCTGGAAGGCCGCCCTGATCCGTTCCGACAGTTCGGCCGCGCTCAGCCGCATCGCCTTCGGACGGATCTCCAGGGTGCGCATGCCCTCCTGCGCATACTCGACGAGGACCAGGTGCGCCTCGTCCTCCCCGCGGCCCACCAGGGCGGTCATGCCCTTCTGCAGTTCCTCCGACTTGTTGAGCTGCTCGTCCACGCTGTGGAGCAGCCGGTCCATGTCGATGTTGCCGAAGTCCCCGAAATCCGTCACCGACACCATCCCTCCCATGGGGCACATCTCGGCGAGTTAACCACAATCAGGGCTTCGTGGTCTTCACGTCCGGTGCGACCCAGTCGAAGTTCTGGTACCCGGCGGGAAGTTGGCCGGGCTGGGCGGGCTCCTGGAAGGAGGGCAGGTCCTTGGTGTTGATCGTGGCCCGGCCGAAGTCGACCGCGGCCGCGCCCTCCGGCAACACGAAGCCGAACTGGTGCTGCTTCTTCACCAGCGTCCCGAGCACCTGCATGCCGCCCCTGAGCATCTGCGCCAGCGAGCCCGTCATGACCGCGGCGGCGCTGACCATCGCCGTGCCGACGAGATGCTCCATGATCATGCCGGCCACCGCCACCTGCGGGACCGGCGTGGCCTTCATCCGCATGGCCGCGATCAGCAACGTGATCCCCGACACGATCGTCGAGCCGATCTGCAACCAGTAGTTGCGCACCCCGGCGGCCACCTCGTCCACCACGCCGCCGATCTCGCCGAACGAGTTGCGCAGCGCGCCGATCTCCTGGTGGAACAGCGCCTGCACCCGTCCGAACTCCGCCTGGTCCGCGGCGATCCAGCCGGTCCTGGACGTGGCCAGGATCTGCGGCATGAGGCTCTTCACGCCGTCGTCGAGCCGGGCGCTCATGCCGTACTTCCAGACGTTGGCCGCCTGTGCCATGGCGACCTCGTCGGCGGCCCCCACCGCCACGATCGCGGCCACCGCGATCAGGTACGGCGAGAACCTGCCCGCGCCCTTCAGCGTGTTCAGCACCCGCGCACTGACCGACTCGGCCGGGTTGGCGGTCATCGGGGCCAGCTTGCCGGTGGCCGGGTTGAGCGGGATCGACGGCGAGCGCGGCGGGCCGACCGAGCCCTTGTTGATCGCCTTCAGCAGGGGATCGCCGCCGCGCGGGACACCCCGGCCCTTGTTGATGGCGTTGAGATAGGGATCGCTCATGAGCGGTACTGGATGATGCTCGCGTCCTCGGCCGCGCGCCAGTTGCGCTCACAGACGGTCAGGCCGTCGCACCAGCCGTCCAGGGCGTCCTCGGCATCCGTCATCAGGCCCTCGGCGCGGCCCCTGACGCCCTCGTACGTGCTCCCGATGATCATGTTGCCGAGGACGCCGAAGCCGAGGCCGTCCACGGCCGTGAGCGGCATCAGGCCCTTGACGAAGCTGATCATCCCGGTCTTCAGCTCGGAGTCCACCCGTTGCCGCGTCTTGCTGATGGTGGACGAGGTGACGTGGATTTCCTGATTCGTTGCCACGACGCCCGATTGTTGCGACGCTTTGCCCCCTTTTCAGCACCCCCAGCGGTGTTTTCGTGATCACTTCAGGAACTGGAAAACCGCCGCTCCCCGCTTGTTAACCTGCGGGCGGTGGCGTGCTGGCCATGGACCCCATCAACTTCCACCCCGACGACCTCGACCACGCGATCAGCGAGAGCGAACGGTCCGTCCGCACCCTGGCCGGCGCCCTGGACGAGCTGAGCCTGGTGACCGGCCAGGGCGAGAGCCGCAGCGGCGTGGTCACCGCGCGCGTGGCCGCCGACGGCCGCCTGGAGGGCCTGCGGCTGTCGCCCAGGGCGAGCCGCCTGGAGCTGGACGAGCTGACCGCCGAGATCGTCCAGGCCGTCCGCGCGGCCCAGGACGACCAGGCGCGCAGGCTCGCCGACGTGGTGCCGCCCGCGTCGTTCGGCGGGTTGTCGGCCGAGGCGGTCACCCGGCAGTTCCAGCAGCTAGAGGACGACTTCTCCCGCCAGGTGCGGGACCGCCTCGACGCCCTGGAGACGATCCGCCGCCGCGCCCTGGCCGACGACTAACCGGCCAGGCCGCGTACCCAGGCGTAGACCTCCAGCGCCCCGAGCGCCAGCGGCACCAGCGCGACGATCAGCACCCACTCCAGGATGTCGGCGGCCCTCCCCCAGAACGGCGAGGGCCTGCCGTTGGGCAGCCACACTCCCATGCCGACGACCACCATGGCGGTCCACAGCAGCCCGAGCACCACGGCCACCGACGCCACGCCGCCCGTGCCGATCCCGACGGCCACGCCCACCGCGCCGAGCCCGGCCAGCCCGACCAGCATCAGCCACAACCGCTGCCCGACGCCCTGGAACACCCGGGCCCGCATGAGCTGCGTGAGCGCCAGCACCACGGACATGGCCACCGAGATCCACCGGCCGTCGGCGATGAGCAGCAGGTGCGCCGCGGCCCCGACCAGCGCGACGCCCACGACCATGCCGGTGGCGTACCGGCGTGCCGCGCCCGTGCGCTCCAGCACCGAGGCGCTGTCGAGCCGCTGGTTGTCGCCGCGCAGCTCCTCGGCGTTGGTCGGCATGGACGGCAGCGGCACGCGGGCCAGCCGGAACGACAACACGGGCACCAGCGGGCTGAGCCCCATCACGACGGCCACGCCCACGGCCGCCACACCCGCGGGCGACGCCCCGCTCACCATCACCACGGCCGCGCAGACCGCGCCGACCATCGAGGCGATGGCCGTGCCGAGGAAGCCGGGCACGCCATCGGCGATCGCGGTGCCGCCGAGCGTGGCCACCAGCGCCGTACAGGCCAGCGCCCCGAGAAGCTGCGGCGCGCCGACGGCCGCCAGTCCACCGGCGGCCGCGGGGGCGAGCAGCCCGGCCAGGAAGGCGTACGGCAGCGCGGCGTACCCGATCAGCGCGCCCGCGCCGGAGTCGCCGACGGCGCGCGAGATCGCCATGCCCACGCCGACGACGAGCAACGCGAGCGCCCCGGCCACGATGGCCGTCACCAGCGGGGTGAGCCCGCCGAACGCCAGCACGACCGCGCCCGCGACGAGCAGCCCCGAGGCCGCCCCGCCGCCCAGGGCGCGGGTCTGCACGGCCGTCCACTTGCCGCCGCCGTCGCGCACGCCGGTCGCGACCACGTCGGCCACGTCGTCGAACCTGGTGGGCGGCAGCGCCACCGCGCGCGGCCGCAGGTAGAGGATCTCCCCGTCCAGCACGCCCAGCGCGCCGAGGCTCTGCCCCAGGTCGAACGGGGGACCGCCGAGCCGCTGGAGTGTCCATCCCGGCGCGGTCGCGGTGTCGTCGCCCAGCTCGCCCATGGCCCTGAGCAGCCCGGGGAGCACGTGCGGCAGCGGGATGTCGGCAGGCAGCGCGAGGTCTGCCTTCCTGCGCGGCCCCACCACCGTCACGTGGCACAACGGCGGGAGCGGAGCGGGCACCTGGTGCAGCGCGCCCTGCTGTGGAGGCGGGATTTCGGCCAGCGAAGTCACAAGCACAACATAGCGAGACACTGTTAACTAAGACCTCAACTCGGACGTTAGGCACATCTGGTAAGAAGGGTCTTTCGAGCACCAGAAGGGCCTGTCACAAGGGTGAGCATCGTCGTAGTACGGCGCCCGGAGCGCCGCCCCAGCCCGAAGCCGCCGCGCGGCGAGATCCTGCTGGAGTCTCCGCCGGAGATCCCCGAGGTCCAGTCGCAAGGCATGATGGCGGTGCTGACGTACCTGCCCATGGTGGCGGGCGCGGCCGCGATGGGCCTGATGTTCACGGCCGGCGGCACCAACGCCAACCCCATCATGTACGTGGCCAGCGGCCTGTTCGCGTTCTCGATGGTCGGCATGACCGTCGGCCAGATGGGCCGCCAGGCGGGCGAGCGCAAACACCGGCTCAACGGCGCCCGCCGCGACTACTTCCGCTACCTGGCGCAGATCCGCAAGAAGGTGCGCAAGGCCGCGATCCAGCAGCGCGAGGCCCTGGAGTGGAGCGGCCCGGCCCCCGACACTCTGTGGTGGACCGCGATGGGCCCGCGCCTGTGGGAACGCCGCCCCCGCGACGAGGACTTCAGCACGGTACGGCTCGGCACCGGCATCCAGAAGCTGGCCGTCCAGCTCATCCCCCCGGACTCCAAGCCGGTCGAGGACCTGGACGCCCTGTCGGCCGGCGCGCTGCGCCGGTTCATCCGTACGCACTCGACCGTCGAACGCCTCCCGGTCGCGGTCGCGCTGCACTCCTTCGCCCGCATCAAGCTGGACGGCGACCCGGCACTGGTACGCGACCTGGTCAGGGCCATGATCGCGCAGATGGCCGTCTTCCACTCCCCCGACGACATGCGGATCATGGTGTGCGCGAGCAAGGAGTGGATGAGCCACTGGGACTGGATCAAGTGGCTGCCGCACGCCCTGCACCCCGAGGAGACCGACGGCGCCGGCCAGGTCAGGCTCATGGCCGAGAACCTGACCCAGCTCGACCGCCTGGTGGGCGGGGAACTGAAGGAGCGGGCCAGGTTCAAGCCCGGCGCGTCGGCGGACGCGCTGCCATACCACGTGCTCATCCTAGACGGCGGGCACGTGCCGCAGGACTCGCAGCTCGGCGCGGACGCCATCGACGGCGTGACCGTGATCGACCTGTCGAACTCGGCCGGCACCGTCGAGGAACGCAGCACGCTGCGGCTGCGCATCGACGCCGCCGGCTTCCACATGGTCAGGCTGGACCACGCGGGCCGGGAGAACACCAACCGGCTCGGCGACCCCGACGGGCTGGACTACCTGCGCGCCGAGGGGCTGGCCCGCCAGCTCGCGCCGCTGCGCGCCTCCTCGTCCAAGGGGGGCGACGCCCAGGACGTGCTGGCGGTCAACACGACGCTGACCGAGCTGCTCGGCGTCGGCGACCCGACCCGGCTGGAGCCCGCCGTGACCTGGCGCCCGCGCGCGGGCCGGAACCGGCTGCGGGTACCGATCGGGCTCGGCGCCGACGGCCGGCTGGTCGAACTGGACATCAAGGAGTCCGCCCAGGGCGGCATGGGCCCGCACGGCCTGGTCATCGGCGCGACCGGCTCGGGCAAGAGCGAGCTGCTGCGCACGCTGGTGCTCGGGCTCGCGGTCACGCACTCCTCGGAGATCCTCAACTTCGTGCTCGTGGACTTCAAGGGCGGCGCGACCTTCCTCGGCCTGGACGGCCTCTCGCACGTCTCCGCGGTCATCACGAACCTGGAGGACGAGCTGCCGCTCGTGGACCGCATGCACGACGCGCTGCACGGCGAGATGGTGCGCCGCCAGGAGCTGCTGCGCGCGGCCGGCAACTATGCCTCCCTGCGCGACTACGAGAAGGCCCGCGAGCAGGGCGCCAACCTGAGCCCGCTGCCCACGCTGTTCGTGATCCTGGACGAGTTCAGCGAGCTGCTGACGGCCAAACCCGAGTTCATCGACCTGTTCGTGATGATCGGCCGGCTCGGCCGCTCGCTCGGCGTGCACCTGCTGCTGGCCTCGCAGCGGCTGGAGGAGGGACGGCTGCGCGGGCTCGACACGCACCTGTCGTACCGGATCGGCCTGCGGACGTTCTCGGCCATGGAGAGCCGGGTCGTGCTGGGGGTGGCCGACGCGTACGAGCTGCCGTCCGCGCCGGGCAACGGGTACCTGAAGTTCGACACGACCGGCATGACCAGGTTCAAGGCCGCGTACGTGTCGGGCCCCCACGTGTCCGACGTACGGCACGTCGCCACGCTGGACGGCTCGGCGACGGTCAGGGAGATCGTCGAGTACGGCCCCGACTTCGTGCCCGTGCCGATGGTCGAGGAGCCGCCCGAGGACACCGCGGCGCAGGAGGAGAGCAACAAGGCGCAGCGGAGCCTGCTGGACATCGTCGTCGGCCGTCTGGTGAACCAGGGGCCGCCCGCGCACCGCATCTGGCTGCCGCCGCTGGCCGAGCCGCCCACGCTCGCGCACCTGCTGCCGCCGCTGTCGGTCACGCCCGAGCTGGGACTGTCCACGGCCGGCTGGGCCGGGCGCGGCCGGTTGCAGGCCGTGGTCGGGACCATCGACCGGCCGTTCGAGCAGCGGCGGGACCCGTACTGGCTGGACCTGTCCGGCGCGGCCGGGCACGTCGGCGTGGCCGGCGGCCCGCAGAGCGGCAAGAGCACGATCCTGCGCACGCTGATCACCAGCATGGCGCTCACGCACACCCCCCGCGAGGTGCAGTTCTACTGCCTGGACTTCGGCGGCGGCGCGCTCGCCTCCCTGGAGGGGCTGCCGCACGTCGGCGGCGTGGCCTCCAGGCTGGACGCCGACCGGGTACGCCGCACGGTGGCCGAGATCGCCTCGGTCCTGCGCGACCGGGAGCGGGAGTTCACCGAGAACGGCGTCGACTCCATGAACACCTACCGCAAGCGGGTGGCCGACGGCTCGCTCCAGGGCGACGGCTGGGGCGACATCTTCCTCGTCGTGGACGGCTGGCTGACGATCAGGCAGGACTTCGAGGCGCTCGAACCGGTCATCACCGACCTGGCCGCGCGCGGCCTCGGCTACGGCATCCACGTGGTGGCCGCCACCGGCAAGTGGTCGGAGTTCCGGCCGGGCATCAGGGACCTGTTCGGCACGCGGGTGGAGCTGAAGCTCGGCGACGCGTACGAGTCCGAGATCAACAGGAAGAAGTCGCTGGCCGTGCCGGAGGGCGTGCCGGGACGCGGCCTGACCAAGGACGGCCTGCACTTCCTCGGCGCACTGCCCAGGATCGACGGCGTGCAGGACTCCGACGACCTGTCCACCGGGCTCCAGGGCCTGGTGCAGGCCATCGGGGACTCCTGGCAGGGGCCGCCCGCCAAGCAGGTCAGGCTGCTGCCGTCGGTGCTGCCCGCCGCGTCGCTGCCGGGCATGGAGGAGATCGGCAGGTCACGCATCGCGATCGGCGTGGACGAGGCCGCGCTCGCGCCCGTACTGATCGACTTCGAGGCCGACCCGCACTTCATCGTGGTCGGCGACACCGAGAGCGGCAAGTCCAACATGCTCAAGGTCATCGCCGAGAACGTCGTCGCCCGGCACACGCCGCGCGAGGCCATGATGATCGTGATCGACTACCGCCGGTCGCTGCTGGACACGGCCGTCAGCGAGAACCGCATCGGCTACGCCGCCTCCAGCGCCGCCGCGCTCGAACTGGTCAACGACGCCCGTAACGCCCTGCTCAAGCGCCTGCCGCCGGCGAACCTCACGCCCGAGCAGCTCCGCGCGCGCGACTGGTGGAAGGGCTCGGACCTGTACTTCGTGGTCGACGACTACGACCTGGTGGCGACGTCCAACAACCCGCTGCTGCCGCTGGTCGAGCTGCTGCCGCAGGCTCGCGACATCGGGCTTCACCTGATCATGTCGCGGGCCATGGGCGGCCTGGGCCGGGCCATGTTCGACCCGGTGCTCCAGCGCATCAAGGACATGGCGAGCCCGGCGGTGATCCTGTCCGGCAGCAGGGACGAGGGCTTCCTGTTCGGCAACGTACGCGCCCAGCCGCAGCCGCCGGGACGCGGGTTCGTGGTGGACAGAAGGCTCGGCTCGCGGCTGGCGCAGACGGCGTTCTGGCCGCCCGCGGAGGAGGAATGATGGCAGGACTGGACATCCACTTCGACGCCCTGGACGACTGCCGCATCGCGGCCAACGGCGTGGTGGGCAAGTTCGGCGACCTGGCCGACGACTACCCGGCCAAGGCCGCCGACTCCTCGATCTTCGGCAAGCTGGCCGACTCCTCGGCACTCGCGACCGTCGTGGACCGGGTGGAGAACACCGCCGACCGGGAGTTCAACAAGGCCAAGAGCCTCGTCCAGAGCGTCGAGCGGGCCCTGGACCTGGTGCAGAGCAACGTACGGAAGGCGAACTCGCCGGCATGAGCGCGCCCGAAGCGATCAACGGCCTGCCCGGCGGGGCGACCCTGGCCACGCTGGCGGGCCAGGTGACCGGCAACCCGGGCGCGATCCGCGGCATCGCCGGCCGCTGGCGTACGACCGGGGGCGAGGTCCTGGCCGCCGCGGGCAAGCTGGGCAGTGCCGTCACCACCGTGGACCTGGCCTGGGAGGGCGACTCGGCGAACGCGTTCGTCCGCTACATGGGCGACTACGGCAGGGCCGGGCAGGACCTGCACGACGCGCTGGTCTCCTGCGCCGACGCGCTCGACGCCGCCGCCGACGTGCTGGAGAGCTCCCAGCGCACGGTGGACGGCATCTGCGACCGCCTGCTCACCCGCGTGCAGAACTACAAGGACGCCAACCCCGACGCCGAGCAGGCCGACCTGGACGCCGGGATCGGCCGCCTGGTGAGCGAGGAGACCGAGAACGCCAGGAAGCCCGTCAAGGACGCCAAGGACGCCGTCACCGACGCCAAGACCGCCATCGAAACCGCGCTGGGCGAACGCAAGATGACCTACGCGAAGATCACGGCGGCCGGCGAGCAGGAGTTCGTGCCGGACCCCCAGCACCGGTTCGACTGGCGGCGTACGGAGAGCTACACCTCGCCCTACTCGGGCACCGGCGGCAGCCCCATCGTCGGCGGCTACGGCTCCAGCGGCCCGCCTCCCCCGGGCGGCGGACCGGCGCCGTCGGGCCAGGTCAAGCAGTGGATCGAGGAGGCCATCGCGATCCTCAAGGAGAGGGGCGTCCCGGCCGACAAGATGAACCCGAACGACATCTGGATGATCATCCAGCACGAGTCGGGCGGGAACCCGCACGCGATCAACCTGTGGGACTCCAACGCCGCCGCGGGCCACCCGTCGAAGGGGCTCATGCAGACGATCGACCCGACGTTCAACTCCCACGCCCTGGACGGCCACCGGAACATCTACGACCCGGTGGACAACATCATCGCGGGCGTGCGCTACTCGATCTCGCGCTACGGGAGTGTGTCCGCGGTGCCGGGGGTCGTGGGCATGAAGACCGGCTCCGGCTACCGCGGATACTGAGCCCTAGCCGCAGTTGGCCCACCCCGCGCTGGTGTTGCCGGACCCCGAGCTCCCCGAGTAGCGCACGCACTTGCCCGCGGCGGGCAGCTTGACCGGACCCGCGTAGTACTCGTAGTTGCCGCTGTCGGTGCTGCTCGGGCCGTTCTGCACCTCCAGGGTCGCGCTCATCGGGGTCGCCCGGCCGACGTCGGCGCCGGACTTGATGGTGACCACGCAGTTCTGGCCCGTGCTGTTGTTGTAGAGCTGGTACGTCGTCCCACCGCTGAACGAGCTCGACCGCTGGACCCCGAAGCCGGACCCGCAGACCTGCGTCGCCGTGTAGGGGTTCTGCTTCGGCGCGACCGCGGGCGCCGCCGAAGTCTTGGTGGGCGCCGGGGCCTGCGTCGGCTTCTCCGACGGCTTCTGCGTCGGCTTCTGGGTGGGCTTCTGGGTCGGCTCCGCGGTCGGCCTCTCCGCGGGCTTCTGGGTCGGCTTCTGAGTGGGCTTCTGCGTCGGCCGCTGGGTGGTCGGCCGCTGCGTCGGGGTCGGCCTGACGGTCTTGGTGACCGTGGTCTTCGGCTTGGGCTGCCTGGCCGTCTTCTTCTCCTGAGCGGTCGGCCGGTCCGTCGGGACCACCACCGGTGGCGTCGCCGTCGGGGTCGGCACCGAGGTGAGCACCGGCACCCCCGCCCCGTCCGTGGGGCCGTTGCTCGGCAGCACCAGCGGGCCCACGGCGTTGTCGTCCGGGGACGGCGTGGCCGCCCACGGCACGGTGACCTCGGCTTGGGGCTGCGTGGGCGCGGCGGTCACGGCCTGCTGGGCGCCGGCCGCGTCCGGCGTGACCGGCGCGCCCGCCGCCGCGGCGGGCTCGAAGGTGACGCTGGAGGAGTAGCGGCTCGCGCCCCACAGGCCGACGGCCGACAGCAGCACGACCGCGATCACGCCCGCGACCAGGCCGATGGGGAACGGCCTGCGCGTCGCGGCGGCGGCGTTCCCGGGGCCGGCTGGGGGCTGGACCTGTTCCTGAGGCGGGCTCGGCGGGCCGGGCGGCGGCCCCCAGGCGGCCTGCGCCGGTACCGGCGGGTGCTGCATGGGTTCGTACGGCATGGGCCCCTGAGGAAAAGCGCCAGGGGGGATCGGACCGGGCTGCATCGGGTCATGCGCCATCGGCCCCTGCGGGAACGCCCCTGGAGGAATCGGACCGGGCTGCATCGGACCGGGCTGCATCTGGCCGGGCTGCATCTGGCCGGGCTGCATCGGGTCGTGCGCCATCGGGCCCTGTGGGAACGCGCCCGGGGGCAGCGCGCCCTCCGGGAGGAAGCCGGGAGGCGGGGGGTCGTGCGGGCCGGGACCGTGCGGGCCCGGGCCGTGCGGGCCCGGAGCGCCCTCGACGGCCAGAGGGAGCACCAACGGCGAACCCGGCGCCGGCGGCTGCCCTGGCCCCACAGGCGGCTGTCCCGGCACTGGCGGCTGACCCGGCGCCAAGGGCTGGCCATCGATCAGGGTGACCAGGACCGGCGGCTCGACCGGCGGCATCGGCACGGGCGCCCCCTCGACGGGCGCACCTTCCACCGTCACGCCCTGACCCACCGCTCCCTCACCTGACGGATCCTGGATCGGCGCACCCTCCACCGACACACCCTGGACCGGCGCACCCTGGGCCGGCGCGCCCTCCACCGGCACCCCCTCCACCGCCGCGTCCTCCAGGGGCGGTGTGGGTATCGGTGCCTTGTCGTCGCCCAGCAGGCGCAGCAGCGCCGTGTACGTCGTGGGACGTCCCGAGACGTCCTTGGCCAGCCCCGCGAGCACCGTCTGGCGCAAGGGCTCCGGCAGCCCTTCCACCTCCGGCTCGCCGGTCAGCACGGCGTGCGCGTCCTGACCGAACGGCGCGGACCCGGTGGCGGCGAAGACCACAGTCGCGGCCCAGGCGAACACGTCGGCGTAGGGCCCGTACTGCAGGCCGTTGATCTGCTCGGGCGCGCGGTAGCCGATCTCGCCCGCCGGCTCGCCGATCTCGATGTCGGTGACCCGCAGCCCCTCGCCGGTGAGGATCACGTTGTACGGCGTGAGCCCCCGGTGCGCGAACCCGGCCAGGTGCACCGCGGTCAGCGCGGTGAGCATGCCGACCGCCACGCGTTCGAGCGCGTCGCCGGTCAGCGGGCCGTCGGCGGCCACGGTCTCGGCCAGCGAACGGCCCTCGACGTGCTCCCGTACGACGTAGAGCAGCCCGTCCTGGACGCCGGCGTCGAGCGTACGGGCGACGTACGAGCTGGACACCCGCGTGACGCTCTGGAGCCGGTCCACGAAGTCGGGGTCGGCCGCCGGATCGGCGGTCAGCGTCTTGATCGCGACCGGATCGGCGTCCTCGGACTCCTTGCCCAGGTGAACGGCGCCACGCGGGCCCTGCCCCAGCAGGCCCACGAGCTCGTGACCGCCGATCCGCTCCGGTACGGGCGCCCGGGAGGAGTCCTTCTCCACCATGACCGTCCTTTCAGGCATGTGTCATGATCGAGAGACATTTAACCAAATAAGCCCCATAAGCATCAGCAGTTTCGGTTGACCACTCGTACAGTTAACCGTCAATTCGCCCGATATCCGGCGGCGCTCCGGGCAGCCGGCGCCGCCTGCGTCCCATGGGCACGAACACCCACGCCGCCATCACCACCCCGGCCAGCGCCAGCCCGCCCGCCGCGACCACCGTCGCGACCTCCATCGACCGCCGGTCCGGCGGCACGGCCTTGTGCACCGCCGTGACGGGCAGCGGCGGCGGCACCGGCGCGGCCACCGCCACCTGCTCCGAGGGCAGGACCGCGGTCACCGCGAGCAGCGGGTTCACCATCCCGGCGCCGGTGCCCGCCCCCGTCGCGCCGTCGGCGGTCAGCGTGATACGCCTGCGCACCTGGAGCTCGTTCAGCTTGGGATGGCGGGCGCGGACGAGCGCGACCACCCCCGTCACGTACGGGGCGGCGTAGCTGGTGCCCTTCAGGGCGGACTGGTAACCCTTGAGCGGCCAGGTCGAGCTGATCCCCTCCCCGGGGCCGAGCACGCCGACCGCGTTGGGGTTGGAGAACTGCGAACGCCCGCCGTCCGGCGTCGCCGAGCCCACCGACAACACGCCCTCGTACGCGCCGGGGTAGGAGGGCGCCGACGTGCCGTCGTCCTTGGTCAGGTTGCCGGCGGCGGCGACGATCACCACGTCGCTGTCCAGCGCGTAGTTGACGGCCGACCTCAGGTCGGGGGTGTCGGGGGCGTCGATCGAGAGGTTGATCACGTCGGCGTGCTCGTCCACGGCCGTCCTGATGGCCTTGGCCAGCAGGCCCACGTCGCCTCTGTCGCCGTTGACCTGCTTGATCGACAGGAGCTTGACCCTGGGGGCGACGCCGTGGAAGGGCACGTCCCCGCGCGGCTGGCCGGCGATGATCCCGGCGACCGCCGTGCCGTGGCCGACGCAGTCGCGAAAGCCCGTGCCGGTGAGATCGGCCTTGCCGCTCAGCCTGATCTGGGGATGGGTCTCGTCGACACCGCTGTCGATGACGGCGACCGTGACGCCCTGGCCCATGGTCAGCGGCCACACCCGCTGCACGTTGAGCCGCCGCTGGGCCCAGCTCTCACCGACCGCCATGACGGCCCTCTTGGGCGTGCACCTCTCGGGCGCGGCCTGCGCCGGCACCGCGGCGAACTGCAGGGCGAGCACGCTCGCCGCCAAGGCGCGACCAATCATGGGGAAAGAGCGTAGCCTGCCCGGATCTGAGAGGAATGACCCTCACCACGGAAGAAGCCCCGGCGACCGGCCAGGGCCCCGTCCGTGCTCACTGCGTGGCGGACTCGATGTTCCGCTGGTACGTGTCGATGACCCGCGAAGCCTCCTGCAGCTCCTCGGTCATCCGCTGGAAGGCCGTGCGGTAGTTATGCCAGGCCTGATTGAAACGCTGGGCTCCGGGGCCCGTCCACGCGGTGCCGACCTTGGCCGCCTCGCCGTCGAGCGCGGTCACGATGGTGCGGAGCGCCTCGGACTGCTGCCTGAACTGGCTGGCCATCTGCTGCATTTCCGCGGGGTTGCCGCCGAGCATACTCTGGCTCATGCATACCTCCTGGAACTGGTGAAAGCGCCCTCACCATAAAGCGGGCCACCGCCCGTCGCCCCCGTTATGCCGAGCGGCTATGGTCGTCCAGAGGATTATTCGGATCTAAGGAGTGATCCGCTCATGCGCGAGGTCGTGGTGACCGGTGGCGGCACCGGGATCGGCTACGCCGTCGCCGAGGCGTTCGCCTCGGTCGGCGACCACGTCACGATCACCGGCCGCCGCGAGCACGTGCTGAAGGAGGCCGCCGAACGGCTGGGGGCGGCGTACGTGCCGTTCGACGCCGCGAGCCCGGTCGCTGTCAAGGACGCGCTCGACCGTCTGCCCGCGCACGTGGACGTCCTGGTCAACAACGCCGGAGGCAACACCAACCTGGAACGCCGGCAGTCCGAGGACCTGATGGACGTCGCCGAGGCGTGGTGGGCCAACCTCAACGCCAACCTGCTGTCAGCCGTGCTGGTCACGACCGCGCTCGCGCCCCGCATGGGCAAGGGCGGCCGGATCGTGTCGATCGGCTCGATCGCCGCGCGCGGCACCGGGTCCGGCTCGTACGGCGCCGCGAAGGCCGCCGTCGAGTCCTGGACCGCCGACCTGGCCGCCGAGCTGGGTCCGAGAGGCATCACCGCCAACGTCGTGGCCCCCGGGCTGGTGGTGGAGACGGAGTTCTTCCGCGGAAGGCTCACGGAGGAGGGCGTCGCGGCCCGCGTGCAGAACACGCGTAACGGACGCCCTGGCACCCCCTCCGACGTGGCCGATACCGTTCTCTTTCTGGCCTCCGCGGGAGCCGGGCACATGACGGGGCAGGTGCTGCACCTGAACGGCGGCGCGTACCTCGGCCGTTGAGCACACACTGAGGAAGGGACGAAGGTCGGTGCGGAAGGTTCTGATCGCCAATCGCGGCGAGATCGCCGTACGGGTGGCCCGCGCGTGCACGGACGCGGGGATCGGCAGCGTGGCCGTCTACGCCGACCAAGACATCGACGCCCTGCACGTCAGGGTGGCCGACGAGGCGTACGCGCTGGGCGGGCAGTCCCCCGCCGAGACCTACCTCGACATCGCCAAGCTGCTCGACGTCGCCGCGCGCTCCGGCGCCGACGCCGTGCACCCCGGCTACGGCTTCCTGGCCGAGAACGCCGCATTCTCGCAGGCCGTCATCGACGTGGGCCTGGTCTGGATCGGCCCGCCCCCGGCCGCCATCGCCGCTCTGGGCGACAAGGTGCAGGCCAGGCACATCGCGCAGAAGGTCGGCGCGCCGCTGGTGGCCGGCACCAAGGACCCGGTCTCCGGTGCCGAGGAGGTCGTGGCGTTCGCCGAGCAACACGGCCTGCCGATCGCGATCAAGGCCGCGTACGGCGGCGGCGGGCGCGGCATCAAGGTCGCCCGCAGGCTGGAGGAGGTCGCCGAGCTGTACGAGTCCGCCGTGCGCGAGGCCGTGGCCGCCTTCGGCAGGGGCGAGTGCTTCGTCGAGCGCTACCTCGACCGCCCCCGGCACGTCGAGACCCAGTGCCTGGCCGACCACGAGGGCAACGTCGTCGTGGTCAGCACCCGCGACTGCTCGCTCCAGCGCCGCCACCAGAAGCTGGTGGAGGAGGCCCCCGCGCCGTTCCTGTCGCAGGAGCAGATCGACCTCCTCTACACCAGCTCCAAGGCCATCCTGAAGGAGGCCGGCTACGTCGGCGCCGGCACCTGCGAGTTCCTCGTCGGCCAGGACGGCACGATCTCCTTCCTGGAGGTCAACACCCGGCTCCAGGTCGAGCACCCGGTGAGCGAGGAGGTCGCGGGCATCGACCTGGTCCGCGAGATGTTCAGGATCGCCGACGGCGAACCGTTGGGCTACGACGACCCGGTCCTGCGCGGCCACTCGATCGAGTTCCGCGTCAACGCCGAGGACGCCGGCCGCAACTTCCTGCCCGCCCCCGGCACGCTGACCGCGATGCGCACCCCGGCCGGCCCCGGCGTACGGCTCGACTCCGGCTACGAGGCCGGGATGACGGTGCCGCAGACGTTCGACTCGCTGGTGGCCAAGCTGATCGTGACCGGGCGCACCCGCCGGGAGGCGCTCGACCGGTCCCGGCGGGCGCTGGCCGAGTTCGAGATCGACGGCATGCCGACCGTGCTGCCCTTCCACCGGGCGATCGTGACCGACCCGGCGTTCACCTCCGAGCCGTTCGCCGTGCACACCCGGTGGATCGAGACCGAATGGGACAACCCGGTCGAGCCGTACGCGGGCGAGGTGGCCACCGCACCAGCCGCGCCGGCCGTACGGGAGACGGTGACGGTCGAGGTCGGCGGCAAGCGCATCGAGGTGGTGCTCCCGGCCGGGCTCGGCACGGCGGGCCCCGCGCCGGCCGCGGGCAAGGCGCCGCGCCGCGCGGGCGGCGCGCGGAAGCACGCCGCCGCCGGGGGCGACGCGCTGGTCAGCCCGATGCAGGGCACGATCGTCAAGGTCGTGGCGAACGACGGCGACGTGGTGAGCGAGGGCGACACGGTCGTGGTGCTGGAGGCCATGAAGATGGAGCAGCCGCTGACGGCCCACAAGTCGGGCACGGTCACGGGCCTGTCGGCCGCGGTCGGCCAGACCGTCACGTCGGGGGCCACGATCTGCGAGATCAAGGACGCCTGAGCCCGCTCCCCGGTGCTTTCGAGCCGTCCCGGCCAGGTAACGTGCCCAGTGAGGAACTTTGCCGACCGCCCGTTCGTCCTCATGGGCGAAGGAGGCTTGCTGCCAATGACCCATTCGCTGCGCCGAGCAGGGGCCGCGATCGCGGCTCTGATCGCCGGGCTGTTCGTCGTTCTTGCGCTGTCCCCTGCCGCCAACGCGGCGGCTGCGCCACCTGACGCACAGACTGTGGTGCAAAACTGGAAGAACGCCCCGCTCTACGTGGTGTCGGGCTCCCCCTTGAGTTCCAGCCAGCAGAGTGACATCAATGACGCGCTGAAGGACGCCGACAGCAAGATCTACGCTGTCGCGCTGCCCGACGGCAATTTCGACAACTCCACGGTCGGGCCGTACCTCTCGTCGCTGGGCAAGGCGCTGGTGGCCGCCGGGCGTCCCGAGGTGACGGTCGTCGTGTTCGACGGCGAGACGATGTTCGCGGGGTCCAACGCCCTGCCGAACAACCTCGCCGGCCGCCTGGTCAAGCTCTCGACGAACGCCAACTCCGGCGACATCGTGGCGGGCGTGAAGGACTTCGCCAACCGGGTGGACGCCGCCGAGAAGAACGACCGCAGCGGCGCGCTCGGCACCAGCAGCCAGGCCAACCCCGGCGCCGGCGGCACGTTCGCGCTGGTGGCCCTGCTCGGCCTCGTGGTGGTCGGCGGCGGCGGCTACTTCCTCTACTCCAAGAACAAGAAGAAGAAGCGCGCCATCCAGGAGGCCAAGGACCTCGCCGCGGTCAAGCAGACCGTGGAGGAGGACGTCACCAAGCTGGGCGAGGAGATCACCGCGCTCGACACCGACGTCAGCCTCGCCGGCCAGGGCGGCGGGAACATCACCGAGTGGCAGCAGGCACTCGACTCCTACGAGAAGGCCAAGACGCAGCTCAACGCCGTCCAGCGGCCCGACCAGGTCCGCGAGGTCACCCAGACCCTTGAGGACGGCCGTTACGCGCTCGCCGTGGTGAAGGCCAAGGTCAACAACCAGCCGATCCCCGAGCGGCGTGCCCCCTGCTTCTTCAACCCGCAGCACGGCCCGTCGGTGCGTGACGTGCGCTGGGCCCCGCCCGGCGGCGCGGTGCGCGACGTACCGGCCTGCGCGATGGACGCCGAGGCCGTGGAGCGCGGCTTCGACCCGCAGATGCGCGAGGTCATGGTCGACGGTCACCGTCGCCCCTACTACGACGCGGGCCCGGCCTACCAGCCGTACGCCTACGGCTACTACGGCGGCTTCGGTGACATCATGACCGGCATGTTCATCGGCACGATGATGGGCAGCATGTTCCACGGCGGCTTCGGCTACGGCGGCTACGGCGCCGGTTACGCCGAGGGCTACCAGGACGGCGGCGGCGGGGGCGACCTCAGCGGCGGCGACTTCGGCGGCGGAGGCGACTTCGGCGGCGGCGGTGGCGGCGGCTGGGGCGACTTCGGCGGCGGCGGAGACTTCGGCGGTGGCGACTTCGGCGGCGGCGACTGGTAACCCTGCGCCGACCCTGACGGGCGCGCCCTCCCATTCCGGGGGGCGCGCCCTTTTCGTGTTCCGGGGTAAACCTTCCCGGCCCACTTCCGCGTTGAGGCCGTGTGAGTGAATCCGACGACGCCTCCTACGCCGCCTTCGTGTCGGCGGCCTGGGACAGGCACATGGCCGTCGCCATCCTGCTCGCCGGCGACCGGCACTTGGGCGAGGAACTGCTGCAGGACTGCCTGGTGCGGCTGTACGTCCACTGGCGGCGCGTGCGTTCCGCCGACCCGCACGCCTACCTGCGGCGCATGCTGGCCAACGGCAACGTCAGCCGGTGGCGGCGGCGACGGCGGGAGGTGCCCACCGCCAGTCCGCCCGAGCACACCGATCCCCGCCAGCAGCTCCACGAGCCGCACGAGGACCTGCGTCGCGCCCTGTTCGCCCTGTCGCCCAGGCAACGGGCGGTGGTGGTGCTGCGGCACTACGAGGACCTGACGGAGAAGGCGGTCGCGGCCGTACTCGGCTGCTCGGTCGGCGCCGTCAAGAGCCAGCACTCCAGAGCGATGGCGCGCCTGCGTACGGCTCTGCGCGAAGATCAGGAGGCAGCACGATGAAGGACGACCAGGAACTCCTGGCGCGGGCACTGCGTGTTCTCGCCCAACGTGAAGAGCCCACGCCCGCGCCGGTGCCCGCGCTGGTGCGACGAGGGCGCCGGGCCAGGCGGATCCGCACCGCGACGCGGGCCGCCGCGGGGGCGCTGCTCGCCTCGGCGGCCGCCGTCGTGATCCTCGGCGGCACCGGGATCGGCCCCGCGGGCGCGCCGCCGAGCACCCTTCCGGCCGGTACGCCGGCGTCCTCGGAAGGAGCGCGCCAGGCGTTGGACGCACGTTCCGTGTTGCTGGCCGCGGCCGAGTCCGCCGGGCACGGGCCCGCCGCCGCCGGCCGGTACTGGCACGTTCGCGCGCGCACCACCCAGCCGGTACGCCACCCGCAGGCGAAGAACCCGCCGTTCTCGGCCAGGCTGACGAACACCCAGGACACCTGGTACGCGGCCCGCCGGGGTGCGCCCAGCCGGGCCGTGACCCGCCAGGACCCGAAGGTCACCTTCGCCTCCGCCGAGGACGAGGCTCGATGGAGGCGGCTCGGCTCCCCCGACCTGAGCGGGGGAAAGCCGTCGAGCAGTGACTACGACATGCAACTCCACTTCCTGATCGGCAGCCACCGCTACACGCTCCGGCAACTGCTGGAGCTCCCGGCCGACGAGGAGAAGCTGGCGAGCCTGCTGCGGCGGCTGTTCGACGAGGAGAAGGCCGGCGACTGGTGGCCCGGCAAGCCGACGTTCACCGCCTATGTGTGGGCGACGGCGCAGGACCTGCTCTCCGGTCCCATCAGCCCGGGAACCCGTTCCTCCCTGTATCGGGTGCTCGCGGAGCAGCCCGCGATCAGGTCGCTGGGCGAGGTCACCGACCCGCTGGGCCGTACCGGCGTCGCCCTGGCGCTGACCACGCCGGGCAGCGGCGAGGGCGCGGGCGAGTCGCGCCTGGTCGTGGACGTCACGACGGCGCGGTTGCTCGCCTACGAGCTCCGCCCGCCGGGCCGGTCCGAGCCGCTGATCCAGACCGCGTACGAGGAGACGGGCTGGGTCGACCGCCTGGGCGCACGTCCGTAGCGCGGCCTGCGGCTCGAACGGCCTTCCGGTCGCGCGGCCTGCGAGCGGCCCGCCCGCTCGCGGGCCGCTCCGGGGTCGGTCAGGGGATCTGGCCTGGTTCGTCCACCACGCCCGTCGCCAGGTCGGCGCTCGCGTAGAACGTGCCCTTGCGGGCCGTCACCTCACCGCCGATGCCCTCGTCCTGGAGGGTGTCCACGCGCCTGCCGAGGAAGCGGTAGGTCGCGGCGTCCAGCACCAGGTACGACCGCGAGACGATCCGGCCCTGCGCGTCCCGCACCGACCCCCCGGGGACGGAACCGGCGGGCTCGTAGGCGATGCCGATCCCCGCCCGGCCCGCCGCGTCCCGTACGCCGAGGTCCACCCGCACCCCGGGGAGCTCCGCGAGCGCACGGAAGATGGCGGCCTCGACCTGCGGCGGCATGGGGACACCCGCGTCGAGGTAGACCGACAACACGCGGAACGCCCGCGCGTCCGGCTGCTCGGCCTCCGCCCCCTTCGGCAGGGTCGACCAGTGACGGTCGCCCCTGACGTGGTCCAGCAGCGCGGCGGGCTCGGTGGGCAGGTCGGCGAACTTGGCCGCGTACTGCCGGGGTGTCAGGTCGTCGTCGTCCGGGTCGGGGGTGATGTCCAGGGATTCCATGGAGCCGCCGTTCTGGCGGTACGCGTACCGGGTGCCGTCGTACCGGATCCAGGATTCCCCGACCGTGCCTTGCTCCTCGGAGGGCTGCTTGACCAGATCCTTCCGGTACAACCACTGGTCGGGGCGCGGCTCGTGGTGCTTGCGGCGTCCCTCGGCCACCAGGGCGGCTTGGCGCAGCACCGTCTCGGCCCGTACCGGCATGGTGGTCATGGCTCCCGGCGGAGCGGGGGCCGGGGTGTGGGAACCGTTCACCGCCACGACGACGGCGGCGGCGGCTGTCGCGGCGGCCAGCAGCGACGGCACCGCCCAGAACCGGCGCCGCTTCCGGGCCGGGACCAGAGCTCGGGCGCGCACGGCGCGCAGGCGGTCGGCGTCGGGTTCGGGGGCGTCCGCGCGCAGCTCGCGCAGGAGCGTGAGGTCATCGTCCACGGCCGGGGTCCTCCTTGTCGGTGTCGTGGATGGCTGAGGGCGCGGCGTCGTGGACGGCTGACGGGTCGATGCCGCCCAGGGCCGCCCGGGTCTTCTTCCTGGCGCGGTGGAGGCGCGAACGCACGGTCCCGATCGGGACGCCGAGCGCGCGGGCGACCTCCTCGTAACTGAGGTCGGCCCAGGCGATCATCAGCAGCACCTCGCGGTCCTGCGGCGACAGCGTCGCGAGCGCCCCGGCCAACTCGCGGTGCGCCGCCCCGGCCGACACGCGGGCCTCCACCCGGTCGGCGTAGCTCTCGGCCACCGCGTCGAGGCCCGTCCTGGACAGGGCGCGGTAGGCCCTGATCTCGGTACGGCGGTGCTTGCCGATCAGGTTGGCGGCGATGCCGTACAACCAGGGGCGGGCGTCGCGGTGGGTGGTGTCGTAGCGGGCCAGGCGGCGGAAGGCGTCCAGGAACGTCTCGGCCACGATGTCGTCGGCCAGCGAATCGCCCAGGCGGCGGGTGACGTATCTGTGGAGCGCGGGGGCGTGCCGGTCGTACAACGCCGAGAAGGCGGCGGGGTCGCTGCGGGCACGTCTGATCACCTCCGCGTCGTCCACCTCGGTGTCCTGCATCAAACTCTCGGCTCCGTTCTTCGGGCTGAACACCCCCTTTCACCCGATAGGACGGATCCGGTTCTCGTGTGGGCCATGAAGGGCTTCGCCAATGGGCGCGGTGGGCTCAGGCTGCGTCCATGCGGGGGCAAGCCCCCACACCCCCGGCGGGGACCTACCGGTCCCCGCACCCCTCGGACGAACCCGGCTCCGAAGCGACAGACGCCTGCCTCAGATATCGAATTCGCCCTGGTTGGCGCCTTGCAGGAACGCTCGCCACTCGTCAGGAGTGAAGATCAGCGCTGGGCCCCGCGGGTTCTTGCTGTCACGGACGGCGATGATCCCCGGGAGGTTGGTCGCGACCTCGACACACTGTCCGTTGTCACCGCTGGCGCTGGACTTACGCCATTCCGCTCCGCCGAGGTCTACTGGGCCCATTTTTTGATCGCATCCTCAATCGCCCGTGCTGTGACGGTCTTCGGCTGTGCGTCCGCCCTGATGGTGTCATACCTCTGCTTGAGGCGCATGACCGCTTCGTGATCTCCGGTGACATGACCGGACAGGACCGAGTCGGCGGAGACCACCTCCGAACCGTCACGCAGCCGTGCCAGCGCGAACGCGCTCATGGTGCCGGCCACACAGCCGGCGGCGACGGGCACCAGTTGCATGGTGATGCGGGGATGGCAGGTGAGATCCAACAGGTAGCGGAGCTGTTCCGCCAGGACGCCAAGTCCTCCGATCGGGCGGTGCAGGACTCCTTCGTCGATGAGCGCGAGAAAGGCCGGAGGGCTGTTGCTGTCAAAGATTCTCATGCGCTGTATGCGGGCCTGGACTCGCTCTTCGACACGATCCGGCGGGGCGGCAGTGGAGAAGATGGCGCGGGCATAGTCGGCGGTCTGCAGGATGCCGGGGATCAACAGCGGATCCCAGGATTGCAGGATGACGGCTTGCGGTTCGATCTCCTCGACCCACCGTGCGAACCAGCCCAGAGCGGGTGACTGAGAGATGCGCTCGTGGAGGCCGGTGAAATGGCCGTCGGTGCCGAACGCCTTGTCCACCTCGCGCGCGAATTCCAGCGTGGGGACCCGTCGGCCTTTTTCGACATGGCTGACGAGTGATTCGTGGCAGAGAATGCGTAGAGCGAGCGCGGATTGCGTCATTCGAGCCGCTTTACGTCGTTCCGCGAGATCCTGAGCGAAACGTGCCCTGGGCGACAAATGGTCGCCGACATCGGGAGTCATGGCGTCTCCGCAGGTCAAGAGCAGGGGATTGCCTTCCGGAAGGCTACTGCGACGCCCTTCCGACAATCAATACATGATAGGCGTCGCGCCTTGTCGGACGGGTTTCGCGAGGTGCGAGGGCTGCGGGCGCGCGCGACCGTTCATGCTGGGCTCAGGCGACAGCACTTTTGTCGCAAGAAACGTCAGGATTCGCTTTGGAGGGAATTCATGTCACTTCTCCAGACCGTCTCCAGCTGGAAAGGCATGACGCTGAGGCGCGGTGACCGAGCCCCCGGAGAAAGCCGGCGGACGATTCGGCGTTGGCTGGACGACGTCGATCCATTGGTTCGGGACGATGCGCTGACGGTCGTCTCAGAGCTGGTCACCAACGCGGTCAGGCATGTGCCGCCGGGGCCCGAGCGTGACTGGGTCACGGTGCTGCTCGGGGTCGGACCCGGATTCGTACGCCTCGAAGTGGTCGACCCCGGGACGGCGGAGCGAGAACCGCGCTTCGCCCCTCTGGACGCGGGATCCTTGCGGGAATCAGGTCGCGGCCTCGGTCTGGTGGCCGCACTGTCCGTCAGGAGCGGCACGCACGTCGCCGAACCGTACGGCCACCGTGTCGTATGGGCCGACCTGGAAAGGACCGTCCCTAGCGGACCACCCGGTACGTCAGGTGTGTGACCAGGTCGGTGCCCGTGGGCGGGGCCGCCGGGGTGAGGGTGATGTCGCCGGCGTCGGCCAGAAGGCGTTCGCCCCTGCCCAGGATCACGGGGGCGACGTGCAGACGGAGTTCGTCGATGTGACCGGCGGCCAGGTACTGGTTGACCGTGGCGGCGCCGCCGGCGATGGAGATGTCGCGGTCCCCCGCGGCCTCGCGGGCCCGGGTCATGGCGGCTTCGATCCCGTCCGTGACGAAGTAGAACGTCGTGCCGCCCTTCATGGGCAACGGCTCGCGCGGGTGATGGGAGAGGACGAACACCGGCGCGTGGTACGGCGGCTCCTCGCCCCACCAGCCGGTCCACCCCAGGTCCCAGTCGCCGCGACCGGGGTCGAACATGTTGCGGCCCATGATGAACGCCCCGGCCGCCGTGATGCGCTCGATCACCTCGGCGTGCCGCTCGGGCTCCTCGAACATCCACTCGTGCAGCCGGTCGCCCACACCCTCGCCGAACGGGTTGTCCAGGCTCTGGTTCAGCCCCGCCACGTAGCCGTCGACCGACGTCCCCATGTCGCATGTGACCTTGCCCATCCCGGTTCGCCTCCTGTCTTCGTGGCGCCCTTGCGGCGCCTTCACCAGGGAGTCGGAGCCGACGGCGGGTTCTCTACACGCCGAGGGGAACTCTTCGCGGAACGGGGGCGGGAGGAGTCGGGCGGGCGGCGGTCGGGTAGGTTCGTCGGTTAGGAAAGTTTCCTAATTCTAGGAGTTCACATGAAACTCGCCGTGATCGGGGGCGGTTCGACCTACACCCCCGAGCTCATCGACGGCTTCGCCAGGCTGCGCGACGAGCTGCCGCTCACCGAGATCACCCTGATCGACCCGGACGCCTCGCGGCTGGACCTGGTGGCAGGCGTGTCCCGCAGGATGTTGCGCAGGGCCGGGCACCCGGCACGGGTGGTCGCCACCGCCGATGTGGCCGAGGGGGTGGCGGGCGCGGACGCCGTGCTCTTCCAGCTCAGGGTGGGCGGCCAGGCCGCGCGGAACGTGGACGAGACGCTGCCGCTGCAGTGCGGCTGCGTCGGACAGGAGACGACGGGGGCGGGCGGGCTGGCCAAGGCCCTGCGTACGGTCCCGGTCGTGCTCGACCTGGCCGAGCAGGTACGCGCCCACGCGCCCGACGCCTGGATCGTGGACTTCACCAACCCGGTCGGCATCGTCACCCGGGCGCTGCTGGACGCCGGGCACCGCGCGATCGGCCTGTGCAACGTGGCCATCGGGTTCCAGCGCCGCTTCGCCCGGCACCTGGGCGTGGCGCCGGAGCGGGTCGAGCTCGGGCATGTCGGGCTCAACCACCTGACGTGGGAGCGGTCGGTCCTGGTCGACGGCGTCGACGTGCTGCCGAAGCTGATCGCCGAGCACGGGCCGGAGCTGGCCGACGACCTCGGCCTGCCCGTGGAGCTGCTGCGCCGGCTCCAGGTGGTCCCGTCCTACTACCTGCGCTACTTCTACGCCCACGACCTGGTGGTGACCGAGCAGCGTGCCAAGCCGTCGCGCGCGGCCGAGGTCGCGGCGATGGAGACGCAGCTCCTGGAGCTGTACGCGGACCCGGCCGTGGACACCAAGCCTGACCTGCTGGAGAAGCGGGGCGGCGCCTACTACTCGGAGGCGGCCGTCGCGCTGATCGCCTCGCTGCTCGGCGACCGTGGCGACGTCCAGGTGGTCAACACCCGCAACAACGGCACGCTGCCGTTCCTGCGTGACGAGGCGGTGATCGAGGTTCCGGCCAGGGTCTCGGCGTCCGGGGCGGCGCCGCTGCCGGTCGAGCCGGTCGAGCCGCTGTACGCGGGCCTGATCGCGAACGTCTCCGCGTACGAGGAGCTGGCGCTCGACGCGGCGCTGAACGGCGGCGCGGACCGGGTGCGCAACGCGCTGCTGGCCCACCCGCTGATCGGCCAGGAGGCCATCGCGGGCGAGCTGACCGACCTGCTGCTGGAGGCGAACGAGCGGTACCTGCCATGGTGATCATCGCGGTGGACGCGGGCAACAGCAAGACGCACGTCGTCGTTCTCTCTGGCGACGGCACGGTCCTCGCCCAGGGCGACGGCGGCCCGTTCGAGCCGCAGACCGTCGGCGTGCCGGCGGCCGTGGACGTCGTGGAGGAGGCCGTCCGGCGGGCGCTCGGCCCGGGGGCCGCTCCCCCGTACGCCGACCAGCTCTACGCCTACCTGGCCGGGGCCGACCTGCCGGTGGAGGAGGAGGCCCTCGCGGCCGAGTTCCGCGCGCGCGGCATGGCGGCCGAGGTCGTCGTGGGCAACGACAGCTTCGCGCTGCTGCGTTCGGGCGCGTCCGGGCCCAGCGGGGTCGCGGTGGTGTGCGGCGCGGGCATCAACGCGGTCGGCGTCTCGCCCACGGGCCAGGTCGCCCGTTTCCCCGCGCTCGGGAAGATCAGCGGCGACTGGGGCGGGGGCGGCGGCCTGGCCGAGGAGGCGTTGTGGCACGCCATCCGCGCCGAGGACGGCCGGGGCGCGCCGACCGCGCTCGCCGACCTGGTCAAGGCGCACTTCGGCACGCGGACGGTCGAGGAGGTGGTGCTCGGGGTGCATTTCGGGCAGATCGAGCGGCATCACCTGACCGCGCTCGCACCCGGGGTGTTCGAGGCCGCCGCGTCGGCTGACGCGATCGCGTTGGAGCTGGTCACCCGGCTGGCCGACGAGATCGTGGTGATGGCCGAGGTGTGCCTGCGCCGGCTCGACCTGCTGGACACGCCGACGGAGGTCGTGCTGGGCGGGGGCGTGCTGCACGCCCGCATCCCGCTGCTGGTCGCGCTGCTGGAGGAGCGGTTCGCCGTACGGGCTCCGCTGGCCAAGCAGGTCATCCCCGACCAGCCGCCGATCGTGGGGGCCGCGCTGAACGGGCTGGACCGTATCGGGGCCTCCGAGGAGGCCAAGGCTCGCCTCCGAACTCAGTTCTAGAGGTATTGACGCACGTGGGGCGGTAAGTCTAGAGTCAGCCGCCAACCGTCTGGAAAGTATCCGGACGGTTGGCGGTCAAGGAGGCCACCCATGTCCACCACCCCCAGCCGACGTGAGGTTCTTCGACGTATCGGATTCACCGCCCTCGCGGCGGGGCCGGGCGCCGGGTTGCTCGCCGCTTGCGCCACGGGCCGCTCCGCCGGTCCGGTCGCCTCCACCTCGGCCGCTCCCACCTCGGCCGCCAACCCCCTCGGCGTGGACGCCGCCAGGCAGCTGGAAGTCGTGATCTTCAGCGGCGGCAACGGCGACGGCTACGCGACCGACCTGCACGAGGCCCTCTACAGCAAGGCGTACAAGACCGCCAAGATCAAGCACGTGCCGACCCAGAAGGTCGGCACGCAGCTCCGCCCCCGCTTCATCAGCGGCGACGCGCCCGACGTGGTCAACAACTCCGGCCCCGACGCCCTCGACCTGCAGTCGCTGGTCGCCGAAGGGCACCTGGCCGACCTGACGCCGCTGTTCGACGCCCCCTCCCTGGTCGACCCGGCCAAGAAGGTACGCGACACGCTGGTCGGCGGCGTCTACGAGAACTCGCTGATCGACGGTGTGCCCCGGGTGCTGCAGTACACGGTCGCCCACCGGGCCCTGTGGTACAACGCCAAGCTGTTCGCGAAGCGCGGCTGGCAGGTGCCGAAGACGTGGGCGGAGTTCAACGCCCTCGGCGAGGAGGCGAAGAAGGCGGGCATCGCCCTGTTCGCCTACCCGGGCCAGGTCGGCCCCTTCTACCAGCTCTGGAACCTGGTCTACAGCGCCGCCAAGATCGGCGGCAACAAGGTGATCGTCGACATCGACAACCTCGCCGACGGCGCCTGGAAGGCCGAGCCCGTACGGCAGGCCGTCGCGGCGTGGGCGCAGGTGCAGCGCGACTTCGGCGACAAGGCGTACTTCGGGCTCGACCACACCCAGACGCAGGTCAAGCACCTTCAGGACAAGGTGCTGTTCTACCCCTGCGGCTCGTGGCTGGAGAACGAGATGGCCAAGGACCGGCCGGACTCCTTCGAGTACGCGATCGCCCCTGTGCCCAGCATCACCGCCGTCGACGCGATGCCGTACGAGGCGATCATGATCGGGGTGAGCGAGGCGTTCTTCGTGGCCGCCAAGGGCAAGAACCCGCAGGGCGGCCTGGAGTACCTGCGCATGATGTTGTCGCGGGAGGGCGCGCGCGGCTACACCGAGATGACCAAGAACCTGACCGTCGTGAACGGCGTGGTGGATGGCCTTGACCTGACCTCGGCGGTGCGCAGCGCGGCCAAGGCCCAGGAGGCCGCCGGGACGAACATCATCACCGACGCCCGCTTCGAGGGCTGGTACAAGGAGCTGTTCGACCACGGGCAGGTCCAGACCAACTCGGTCATGTCCGGACGCATCACGCCCGAGCAGTTCTGCGCGAACATGCAGAAGAAGGCCGACGAGCTCAAGGCCGACTCGGCCATCGCCAAGCAGACCAGGAGCGTCTGACCGATGAGACGCCACGGCTTCGTCGCGGGCTTCCTCGCCCTTCCCGTGATCCTCTACGCGGTCTTCGTGATCAGCCCGTACGTGCAGGCGTTCCAGATCGCGTTGACCGACTGGCGAGGCGTGTCGGCGAACCTGAACTTCGTCGGGCTGGACAACTTCCAGCGGATGTTCGGCAACGACACGTTCTGGCAGGCCGTCCGCAACCACGCGGTGCTGCTCGTGACGTTGCCGTTGGTGACCATCGCCCTCGCGCTGGTCTTCGCGTACCTGCTGGGCGACTCGGCGGGCACGCCGGGCGCCCGGTACTACCGGGTGATCTTCTTCCTGCCGCAGGTGCTGGCGGTCGCGGTGGTCGGCGTGCTGTTCAAGGCCGTGTACCGGCCCGACGGGAGCGGCGTGCTCAACGGCGCGCTGGGGAAGCTGGGCGTCGAGCCGGTCGGCTGGCTGACCGACCAGAACCTGGCACTGTGGTCGATCATCGCGGTGATGGTGTGGCAGGCGGTCGGCTTCTACGTCGTGCTGTTCTCGGCCGGGATGGCGGCCATCCCGAAGGACGTGTTCGAGGCCGCCGCCCTCGACGGGGCCGGTCGGCTGCGGATGTTCTTCTCCATCACCCTGCCCCTGGTCTGGGACACCGTCCAGGTGGCGTGGGTCTATCTGGGCATCGCCGCGTTCGACGGGTTCGCGCTGGTCAACGTGCTGTCGGTGGAGCAGGGCGGTCCGGACGGCGCGACCACCGTACTGGCCACGGAGATCTACAAGAACGCCTTCTCGTACTCCAGGTTCGGCTACGCCTCGGCCATGGGCGTCGCGCTGTTCTTCCTGACCATCACCTTCGCCGCGCTGACGATGCGCGTGACCCGTCGCCAGAAGGTCGTCTACTGAAATGTTCCGAAAAATCAGCATCCAGGTTGTCCTGGGGATCTGGGCGCTGCTCATCATCGCCCCGCTGCTGTGGACCCTGCTGGCCTCCTTCAAGAGCAACGCGGAGATCTTCGGCGACGCCCTCCAACTGCCCGGCGAACTGCGCTGGGACAACTGGGCCCGGGCCTGGGAGCGCGCCAACATCGGCCGCTACCTGCTCAACACGGTCATCGTGGTCTTCTTCGGCGTGGCCGGGACGATGTTGCTCAGCTCGATGGCCGCCTACGTGCTGGCCCGCTACCGCTTCCCCGGCAACCGGCTGGTCTACTTCCTGTTCGTCTCCGGCATGGCCTTCCCGGTCTTCCTCGCGCTCGTCCCGCTGTTCTTCGTGGTGGACGGGTTCGGGCTGCTCAACAGCCATGTCGGCCTGGTGCTGGTCTACATCGCCTACTCGCTGCCGTTCACGGTGTTCTTCCTGACGTCCTTCTTCAGGGCGCTGCCGGACGCGGTGGCGGAGGCCGCGATGATCGACGGGGCCTCGCACACCCGTACGTTCTTCCAGGTCATGTTGCCCATGGCGAAGCCCGCGCTGGTCAGCCTGACCATCTTCAACGTGCTCGGCCAGTGGAACCAGTACCTCATCCCGCTGGTCCTGCTGCCCGGCGACAAGAACCTTTGGGTGATCACCCAGGGCGTGGCCGACATCTCGACCATCGCCGGGTACGAGGCCGACTGGCCCGGACTGTTCGCGGCCCTCAGCATGACCGTGCTTCCCGTCGTGCTGATCTATATCGTCTTCCAGCGACATATCCAGTCCGGGCTGACATCAGGAGCGCTGAAGTAGGCATGTCTTCGGGAAACCCCACCGTCTTCCGTACGCTCAACGAGCGCGCCGCGCTGACCCTGCTCCTGGAGCACGGCGGCCTCACCCGCGCCGAGTTGGAACTGCACACCGGTCTGTCCAAGGCGTCGGCGGCCGAGGTGCTGCGCAGGCTGGAGGGCAGCGGGCTGGCCATGAAGGCCGGCCTCAAACCGGGCAACGCCGGACCGGCCGCGCAGATGTGGCGGCTCGACGGCTCGGCCGCCCGCGTGGCGGGGGTCGATCTCACCACGAGCTCGATCGAGGTGTCGGTCGCCGACCTGGCCGGCCGGGTGCTCGGCAACCACCGTACGGAGGCGACCGGCGACGTCCGCCCGCTGCTGGCCGAGACGGTCGCCGCGGCCGGCTTCGACCTGGACGAGCTCGACCAGGTCGTGGTGGGCGTGCCCGGCGTGGTGGAGGCCGACGGACGGCGGCTGCGGCAGGCCGTGCAGCTCTCGGGCTGGTCCGGCCTGGACGACCTGCCGGACAACGTACGTCTGGAGAACGACGTCAACCTGGTCGCCATCCGCGAGCTTCAGGAGCACGAGGACAGCAGTTTCGTGCTGCTCTGGGTGGGCGGCGGGGTCGGCGCGGGAGTCGTGCTGAACGGCGCGCTCTGGCGCGGCGTCACCGGGCGCGGCGGCGAGGTCGGCTCGGTCATCGTGCCCGACCCCGTCACCACCGGCCGGATCTACGACCAGGACGGCGGGCCGCTCGGCGCGCTGCTCGGCGCCGAGCCGCTGGCCGCGCTCGCGCGGGCGCACGGCCTGGCGACCGAACCCGCGCTGGCCTCCGTGAGCCGGACGCTGGCCGACGCCCATCCCGGCTTCCTCGACGACGCCGCCGCGCGGGTGGCGCTCGGCGTGACGGCCGCGATCGGCGTGCTCGACCCGGGCCTGGTGGTGCTCGCCGGCCCGCTGTGCGCGGCGGGGGGCGAGCCGCTCAGGGCGCGGGTCGCCGACCGCCTGGCCTCGACGCCGCTGGTGCCGGTGACCGTCGCCCTCAGCGCCGCGTGCGGCAACGCCGTGCTCGACGGCGCCCTCGGCTACGCCCTGGACCTGACCCGCAAGCGGGTCTTCCAAGCCGGTACGGCCGGCCGTACCGAATCCAACCCCTAAGGACGCACATGTTGAGAACCCTTGTGATCGCCGCCCACCCCGACGAACCCGAGATCTACGCGGGCGGCACGGCCGCGCTGCTCGCGCGGGCCGGGCACGCGGTGAAGTTCCTGACGCTCACCAACGGCGACGCCGGGCACCACGAGCTGGAGCGCGGCCCGCTGGCCCGCCGCCGCGCCCAGGAGGCGGTACGGGCGGCCGACGCGCTCGGCGTGATCGACTACGAGATCTTCGACGTGCACGACGGCATGCTGGAACCCACTGTCGAGCTGCGGTTGCGGGTGCTGGCGCAGATCCGTGCCTGGCGTCCTGACCTGGTGATCGCCCTGCACGCCGACGGAGGCGGCCACCCCGACAACCGCGCCGCCGGGCAGTTGGCCGCGCACGCGGTCGAGTTCGCGATGACGCGCAATCTTGAGGTGGGCAAGCCGGCCCTGGAGCGTATGCCGCTGTGCCTGCTCATGACCGACTACGCCTCCGCCCCCGTGCACCGGGCGGACGTGGTGGTGGACGTGTCGCCGGTCCTGACCGCCAAGCTGGACGCGTGCCTGGCCCACGCCTCCCAGTTCCTGGAGTTCGCGCCGTGGCAGCGGGGCTTCCTGGACCAGGCGCCCCCGGCCGGCGACGTGGCGGCGGGACGAGCCTTCGTGCTCGAACACTGGGCGGAGTTCGCGGAGGAGGAGACCTTCCAGCTCGCCGGCTACGGCAGGAAGGCCGACGTGGAGGAGGTCCGGCGCCTGCTCGCCGGCACCCGCGAACCGGCCGCGTGACGGGGTCCGGCGCTAGCCGGTGTAGTTCTTGCCGGGGGCCTTGCCGGGGATCGGCTTGGCGATCACGGCCACGGGGATGAAGAAGCAGATCTGGCTGATCGCCAGGATGAGCGTCCACAGCGCCTTGTCGTCGTAGTGGGCCGCCGCCCTGGCGTACAGCTCGTCGGGGACCCGTTCCCCGTACGGGTTCGCGGTGAGGACGGCCTCCACCAGCTCCAGCGCCACCCGTTCGGGGCCGGTGAAGTAGGGGGCGTCCCGCCAGGACGCCACGGCGGCGACGCGCTCGTCCGGCTCCCCGGCCCCGCGCAGGAGCTGGGCCTGCCGGACCGTGTGGTACGTGCTGCCGACGATCTGCCCGGCGCGCAGTTGCACCAGGCCGACGGTGGACCGCGGGATCGAGCCGTTGTACGTGGCCTTGGTCAGGGCCGTGGCGATGTCGCCCAGCTCGGGGAAGAACCGGCTGGGGTCGGGCAGACGCGACTGGAGATCTTCCCGCTCGGACGTCGTGGACATGATGGGGGCTTCCCTTCTCGAACTTCCTCTGGGCTCGGTGCCTCAGCCGTCCGACGACGCGGCGTCCGGATTTGTGAGGTGAGTCGTGGTCCAGGGGCGGAGCTTGTCGGGGTTGCGGACCGCCCAGATGTGACTGATCCGGTCGCCCACCACGTCGAACGCGACCACCATCACGGTGACGCCGTCCTGCTGGGCCACCAAGCCGGGCCGGCCGTTGACGGTGCGTTCCAGCAGCGTCATGTCCGGCGCCCGGTCGGCGATGCCCAAGGCGTAGCGCGCGAGCCGGACGGCGCCCTCGATCGGCCGGAGCACGGCGCTGACCACGCCGCCGCCGTCGGCGACGCCGGTGGCGTCGGGGTCGAGCAGCGTGATGAGGGCGTCGATGTCCTTGGCCTCCCACGCCTGCTTGAACTCCCGTACGATGCCCGCCTGCCGGGCCACGGGGGCCACCGGTACGCGCCCGGCGTCGATGCGGTGGCGGGCCGAGGAGGCCAGCTTCCGGCAGGCGGCCGGGCTGCGGCCGACGATCTCGGCCACCTCGGCGAAGGGGTAGCGGAAGACGTCGTGCAGGATGAACGCGACCCGTTCGGCCGGGGTCATCGACTCCAGGACGACGAGGAAGGCCATGTTGACCGACTCGTCCAGGGTGACCCGGTCGGCCGGGTCGTCGCCGGGCCATTCCGCGCGGTCGGGGAGCGGTTCGGGGATCCATTCGCCGACGTAGCGCTCGCGGCGGGCGCGGGCCGAGCCGAGCTGGTCCAGGCAGATACGCCCGGCGACCCTGGTCAGCCAGGCGCCCGGCGACTCGATGGCCTCCTGCTGCTCCCGCGACATGGCGTACCAGCGGGTGTAGGTCTCCTGGACGACGTCCTCGGCGTCGGCCAGCGAGCCCAGCAGCCGGTAGGCCAGGTTGATGAGCTGCCGTCGCTCGCTCATGATCGCGTCCAGGCCGGGATCGGAGGGGTTGGTCATGGCGCGAACGACTCCCTTGGTAGCTTTTGCGGTTATATGTCCGACGAGACAGCGTCCTGGACTGTGAGGTCACCGCACCACCTCACATTCCGGGTGGTCACGTCGTCGGACATAGAGGACAACACCCAGACGGCGGACCGCCGGCACCGGCGGTCGAGGAGTTCCCCATGTTCCTGCGTATCACGCTCATTCTGCAGACCATCGCCCTCTTCGCCGCGCCGGTCACCGCCGGCCTGCTGCTGTCGGTGCCCAGCAGGCAGCCGTTGCACAGTGCCGCGGCGTACACGGTGTTCGCGGTGGCGGTGCTGCAACTGGTCGCGTCCGTCGTGGCGTGGCGGCCGGGCGGCGGCTCGCCCAAGCCGATCATGCACGCGGCCGGGTTCCTGGTGCTCGTCAGCGCGCAGGTGGCGCTCGGCATCGCGCACGTGACCACCCTGCACGTGCCGCTGGGCGTGCTGCTGTTCACCGGGAGCGTGCTTCAGCTCAGCCGGGTCTGGACGCCGCGGTCCAGCGAGCGCGTCAGCCGTACCCCCTCCTCCGTGTAACCGAGGGCGGCGTAGAAGCGGCGCGCGGTCGTGTTGGCGGCGCCCGTCTCCAGGGTCACGTGGCGCAGCCCCTGGCCCCGGGCCCAGTCCTCGGCCGCCGCCATCAGCCGGCGGCCCACTCCTCCGCGTACCTCGCGGGGATCGACGGCCAGTTCGCCGACGTAGGCGTCCTCGTCGCCGGTGAAGTGCCGCTGCCGGTCGACCGAGACGACCCCGACGATCCGCGGGCCCCGTACGGCGACGAAGACCGCTCCTCGGCGTCCCGCCACTCCGCCACCCCTTCGGCCAGGCGCGGCGCGAGCGCCAGCACCCCCGGCCGGTCCTCCTCGCGGACCGGCCGGACGTGTACGCGGCTGTGATCCATGTCCTCCATGCCGAGCAGCATGCCAGCCCGAAAAATCAGGAAAAAAGCCCCCATAGCTGGGCGGCGCTCAGTGGAGGGGGCCGGTGAGGATCCACAAGTGGCCGAACGGGTCGCGCAGGCGGCCCGAACGTTTGCCGTACGGCCGGTTCTCGATCGGCACGACCACCTCGGCCCCCTGGGCGGCCATGCGTGCGCCGACCGCGTCGGGGTCGGCGGTCTCGATCTCCAGGAGAACGGCGGAGCCGCCGAGGTCGTCCGGCGAGAGCCAGCCCCAGGAGGAGACGGCCGGTGAGACCCGGAACGACGTGCCGCCGAGCCGGTGCTCGATGACGGCGGGCCGCCCGTCGCCGTCCGGCTCGGCGCGGAACACCCGGTCGGCGCCCAGGGCGTCCTGGTAGAACGCGGACGCGCGGTCGGGGTCGGGCACGATGAGACGTGGAGCGATGTGCATGTCCATGCCGCCATCGTGGGCGCCCGGCAGCAGCGAGGTCTTGAACATTCGGGAACGACCCCCGCTCCGGAATCGGACCCGCATCAGGAACGCCTCCGCACCAGGAACGCCTCCGCATCGGGAACCAGCCCGCACCAGGAACGAGCCGCCTTGGGGAACGCCCCCGTCAGGCACGTCCGTCCGGCGCCCGCCGGGCGGACGGCCCTTCGGTGCGCAGCCATTCGGTGGGCGTGCATCCGGCCATGGCCCGCCACTCGCGCGTGAGGTGCGCCTGGTCGGCGAACCCCGACGCGGCGGCCACCTCCGCCAGGCCCGCCACTCCCCCGCGCGCGGCGGCCACGAGCCTGCCGCGGGCGGCCTCGAAGCGGACGAGCCGCTGGTATTCCTTGGGCGTCACCCCGTACTCGCCGCGGACCGTGTTGCTCAGATGCCGCCGGGAGCAGCCGAGGAGCCGGGCCGCCTCCTCCACCCGGGCCGTCCTGGACAGGGCCGCGAGCGTGCCCCGGGACGTACGGCGGGCCGCGCGGTCGCCGTGCCGGGCCAGCCCGGCGAGCAGGCCGCGTTCGACGACGGCGCGGCGCTGGGCCCAGGACCGGCAGGCGGCCAGGCGTTCCGGCAGCCCGGCCAGCGCCGGGACGACGTCGGCGAGGTCGGCGAGATCGGCCACCTCCCCGGCCAGCTCCGACGCGGGCACCCCGAGCAGCGCGGCGGCGCCGGGCGGGCTGAGCGTCAGCCACACCCCGCGCGTGCAGCCCCGCTGACTCAGCTCGGCCGCGTTCAGGTGCAGCCCGGCGACCGCGGCCCGCAGCCGCCGGCCCGAGCCGGGCCGGCCGGCCCAGGCGATGTCGACGAAGTCGTCCTCGGGGATCGTGATCGACAGCGTGGAGGAGGGCAACCCGCGATGCGGGCCGGCCGTGGCGGGCCCGAGGTCGTAGGCGGCCAGCGTCGTCACGTACGGCGCCAGCGCGGCGGACATCCCGTCGACGCTCACCCTGCCAGCGTACGGCCGCCGAGCAGGTCCCCCGCGTGAAGGGCGGTCCGCGCCGGGTAGCGGCCGGGGCATGCACACACTCGTCAAGGGACTGATCGCGGGAGCGGCCGGCACGACCGCGCTCAACACCGCCTCCTACCTGGACATGCTCGTCCGCGCGCGGGGCGCGAGCAGCACGCCGCGGCAGGCCGTGGAGAAACTGTCCGACCTGACCCACACCGACCTCGGCGACGGCGACCGGGCCGCCAACCGCACCGAGGCACTGGGCTCGCTCATGGGGTACGCCACCGGGATCGGCGCGGCCGTCGCGTACGGGGTCCTGTCGGGGCGGCGCAGGTCGTGGCCGGTCGGGGTGCTGGCGCTCACCGTTCTGGCCATGTCGGGCTCGAACGTGCCGCTGACGCTGCTCGGCGCCACCGACCCGCGTACGTGGCCGGCGAGCGCGTGGGTCTCCGACGTCGTCCCACACCTCGCGTACGGGGTCGCGGCGTACGCGGCGTACGAGCTGATGCGCTGACCCCGGCGGGATTCTGTCGGTGGTGCCGGGCATGATCGAGCCGTCCGCACGCGATCGCACGGAAGAGGAGATCGGGGATGTCCCCCACGGATCCGCAGGTGCTCGGCCGCGCCTTTCTCAAGGCCATGTACGACGACGGCTACTACCCCGATCACGTCGTCGACAAGGGCAGAGCCGTCCTGCTGCGCCTGTGCGCGCGTGTAGAGGCCGAGCGGCCGGCCGATCTGGCGGCCCTCTACACGCTGACCCACGCGGCGACGGAGGAGTTCAACGCGCTCGACGAGGAGTTCCACGAGGCCGGCAGCGAGATCGAGACCGTCGCGCGCGAAGCGATCGCCGAGGAGTTCTGGTTCGTGGCGTCGGCCTACGGCTTCCCCGAGGCCGACATCGAGGAACTGATCGCCCCCCGAGAGTGGTGACCCAGGCCGGGCGCGCGTGCGCGGGCGTGTCACGGGCAGGCGCGACAGGGGTGCGGGCGTGTCAGGGGCGGGTGGTGGTGCCGAGGCGGGCGTAGGCCGCGGGTGACATGCCGACCGCGGCCGTGAAGTCGCGGGTCAGGTGGGCCTGGTCGGTGTAGCCCAGCTCGGCGGCCAGGGTGGCCAGGTCGAGGCCCTGGTGCACGCGCTCGGCGGCCTCGTGCAGCCGGAAGCGGCGGATCACCCATTTGGGGCCGATGCCGACGTAGTCGCGGAACAACCGCTGGAGCGAGCGCATCGACCTGCCCGCTCTGTCGGCCAGCTCGTCGACCCTGGTCACGGAAACGTCGTCCTCGACCATCCCCACCAGCGCCGCGGCCTCCTCCGCCAGCGGGTCCGGCTCGGGGCCCAGCTCCAGGAGGAACCTCTCGACGTGCGCGACGGCGGCCCCGGCGTCGGGCTCGGCCAGCACCTGCTCGACCAGGGCCGGGCCGGAGGCCGCGAACATCTCGCCGATCCGCACGAACCGGCCGGTGAGCTGGGAGACCGGGCCGCCGAGGAACGTACGGAAGCCGCCGGGGCGGAAGCGTGTGCCGAGCGCGCGGCCGGTGCCCCTCATCGTGTACGAGAACCCGCCCCTGATCACGCCCGCGATCTGGTGGAAGTCCCGGACGATCGTCATGTTCACGGTGGGATGCGACACGATGCGCTGCTCGTACGGCTCGTCCAGGTCGGTCCAGGTGACGACCCAGAAGTGCTCCACGTACGCCGACAACTCGGGTGAGGGGTACCGCCGCGAGTAGTCGAAGGCGGCGAGCCCCGCGTACGGGTCGACCCAGCCGCGCTGTCGCGTTTCTACAAGCCGCGCCCCGGGCAGGCGGGACATCATGTCTGCCATGGAAGACATGATGCCGCTGATGACCCGTGCCACTCACCGGGCCTCCGGCCTGGTGACCGCGGTGCGGCCCGAGCAGTTCGGGTCCCCGACGCCGTGCGCGGAGTTCGACGTCAAGGCGTTGATCGGCCACCTCGAATGGGTGGCGGAGATGTTCGAGTCGCTGGCGCGCGGCGGGGAACGCACCGAGCAGGGCCCGTACGCGGGCGACTTCCCCGAGCGGGCCGACCGCATGCTGACCGCCTGGTCGCGGCCCGAGGCGTGGGAGGGCACGTGCGCCGCGCTGGGCGGCCTGCCGATGACCACGGTGGCCCACCTGTGGCTGGTGGACATGGTCGTCCACGGCTGGGACCTGGCCAGGGCCACCGAGCAGGCGTACGAACCGGAGGCGGAGGCCGTCGCGCGGGGACTGCGCTTCACCGAGCAGTCGGTGGAGATGGGCAGGCGGAGCGGCGCCTTCGGGCCGCCGGTGGCGGTGCCGGACGACGCGCCGCCGTTCGACCGGCTGCTCGGCCTGATCGGCCGCGACCCGGCCTGGAAGCCCTGACGACGGGGCGAAGGGGGCGCTGCGGGCAGCTCCCAAGTACGCGCAGCGCCTCCCAGGTCCGGGGTCAGGACGCGGTGCAGGTGAGGGTGGCGGGTGGGGTGTTGGCGCCGGAGTAGGTGCCGGTGAGGCCGACGGACGTGGTGGCGTTCGGCTGGAGTGCGCCGTTGTGGCCGGCGTCGGTCACGCTCACGCCGGCGCCCGACTGGGTCAGGGTGCCGTTCCAGAGCTGGGTGATCTTCTGGTCGCCGCCGTACGTCCAGGTGACCTTCCACGCTCTGGTGGGCGCGGCGCCGGTGTTCCTGACGGTGACCTCCGCCTGGAAGCCGCCGGGCCAGCCGTTGCCGGGGGTGTGGACGGCGGTGCAGCCCGTACCCGTGGTGGGGGTGACGGTCGGGGTGACGACGGGGCCGGTGCGGTCGCCGTACAGGATGCCGTGGCCGTTGGTGCCCAGGTAGACGCGGCCGTAGACGCGGGGGTCGCCGGTCAGGGCCTCGCCCATGTTGCCCCATTGGTGCTGACCAACCGGTCAATAGCTTGGGCGCCCGGCGAATCACCGCTGGACGGCGACCGGCCCGGCGGCCTCCGGCGCGGGAGTTGCGCGGCGGCCCCGGGCGGCCAGCGCCACGGCGATGTAGAGGATCTGCTCGGGGACGCGCTGCCACAGCGGCGACGCCTCCCCGCCCGCGAAGGGCACGTCGGAGAGGGCGGCGTAGATGTTGGCCGGGAGCAGGCAGACGAACAGCAGGGCCAGGCAGAGCCCGGCCGCCCCGCGGGTCGCGGGCAACACCAGCCCCACCGCGCCGGCCAGCTCGAACACGCCCGTCAGGTAGACCACGGCCGCGGGGAACGGCACGAAGGGCGGCACCATACGCACCAGGTCGCCGTGGTTGGGCATGAGGGTCACACCCTCGGGGACGAAGTGCGCGCTGCCGGTCATGACCAGCATGACCGCCAGCCCGTGCGCGGCCGACACCCGCCAGGTGGCGAAGCGGCGTACGCCGAGCGCGCCCAGCAGCCGGAAGCCCAGCGTGGCCACCAAGAGAACGATCACAGTCATCCGGGCACCTCATTGGATAGTAGCGTTATCCAGACTTAGATAACACTACTATCCAATAGTCTGACGGCAACCGGCCGCGGACACGCGAAAGCCGTGCGGGTCAGGAGGACCCGCACGGCTTTCGTACGTGGGACGGAAGGAGGCTAGAGGCCGATGGCCGCCTCCGGCTGCATGAGACGGCGGGCCGCCTCGGTGATCGAGCCCGACAACGACGGGTAGACCGCGAACGTGTGGGCGACCTGGTCGACCGTGAGCCGCTGCTGCACCGCCAGCGACACCGCGAGGATCAGCTCCGAGGCACGCGGGGCCACGATCACGCCGCCGAGCACGATGCCGGTGTGAGGGCGGCAGAACAGCTTGACGAACCCGTCGTTGAACCCCTGCATCTTGGCCCGCGCGTTGGTGGCCAGCGGAAGTTTGACCACGTTCGCGTCGATCTCGCCCGCCTCGATCGAGCGTTGCGCCACGCCGACGGCCGCGATCTCGGGGTCGGTGAAGATGTTGGAGGCCACCGTGGCCAGCCGCAGCGGCTGGACGGCCTCGCCCAGCGCGTGCCACACGGCGATGCGGCCCTGCATGGCGGCCACCGAGGCCAGCATGAGCACGCCGGTGCAGTCGCCGGCCGCGTAGACGCCGGGCGCGGAGGTGCGGGAGACCTTGTCGACCTTGACGAAGCCGTTCCTGTCGAGCTGGACGCCGGCCTCCTCCAGGCCGATGCCGCCGGTGTTGGGCACCATGCCGACCGTCATCAGCGCGTGGGAGCCCTCGGCCGTGCGGCCGTCCTCCAGGGTCACCACCACGCCGTCGGCGGTGCGCTTGACGGAGGAGGCGCGCGAGCGGCCCATGACGTTCATGCCGCGCCGCCGGTAGACCTCTTCGAGCACCTCGGCGCCGTCGGCGTCCTCGTTGGGCATCATCCGGTCGCGGCTGGAGACCAGCGTGACCTCCGCGCCGAGCGAGCGGTAGGCGCCGGCGAACTCCGCGCCGGTCACGCCCGAGCCGACCACGATCAGGTGCTCGGGCAGCTCCTCCAGGTCGTAGAGCTGCCGCCAGGTGAGGATGCGCTCGCCGTCGGGCTCGGCCCCCGGCAACACGCGCGGCGTCGCGCCCGTGGCCAGGAGCACCACGTCGGCCCTGATCGTACGGTCGCCCGCGCGTACGACCTGCGGATCGACCAGCCGCCCGCGCGCCTTGACGATCTCGACGCCCTCGGCCTCGACCCGGGTCGCGATGTCGGCCGACTGGGCCTGCGCCAGCTCCTTGACCCGCTTGTTGACCAGCGGCAGGTCGACGCCCACCACACCGGCGTCGCCGTCGGGCCCGCCCGAGAACGACACGCCCAGCGACGGCGCGTCGAGCAACGCCTGCTTGCGGACGGAGGTCGCGATCAGCGTCTTGGACGGCACGCAGTCGGTGAGCACGCAGGCGCCACCGGGGCCGTCCTGCTCGACCATCGTGACTTGCGCGCCTAGCTGCGCGGCCACCAGCGCTGCTTCGTAGCCGCCTGGTCCGCCACCAATGATCACGATCCTCGTCACGTGTCCCATTCTCCCGTACGCGCCCGGGGAGCCCGCAACCGGGCCATGGAGGCGGCATCCGGACGGACATGGGGGACACATGGGCCTTCCGTGCCCGGACTGTTGGACCGACACGGCGGGTCAGCGTGGCAGGATGCTGCGGTAGCTGGATGACGAGCGGCACCCGGCGAGAGGGGTGGATCGTGGCGTGGCTTTCGGATCAATCAGGGAAGCCGAATGATCTACGGCTGTATGCCTCGTACGGGATGAACATGGACCCGGAGCAGATGGCCATGCGTGCCCCGCACTCCCCGATCTGGGGTGTCGGCTGGCTGACGGGCTGGCGGCTGACGTTCGGGCGCACCGACAGCAAGTGGGAGAGCTCGATCGCCACCATCGTCGAGGACGCCGAGGAGCACGTCTTCGTCGTGCTCTACGACGTGCCCGACTGGGAGGAGACCTCGCTCGACCAGTGGGAGGGCGCGGTCCGGGGGGCGTACCACAAGGTGCGGCTGCGGGTGCAGACCCTCGACGGCGAGGTCGTGGCCTGGTTCTACGTGCTCGACGGCTACGAGGGCGGCCTGCCCGCGGCCCGCTACCTGTGCACGCTGGCCGACGCGGCCGAGCGCGCGGGCGCCCCCGACGACTACGTCAAGGAGTTGCGGGAGCGCCCCTGCACTTCCGCGCCCTAGCGGAGCGGCTGGTCCTTGGTCTCGCGCAGGACGAAGACGTACACGAGCGTGGAGATCAGGGCCAGGCCGGACATGTACCACGGGAACAGCCCGGGGTTGCCGGCCTCCTGAAGCGCGGTGCCGATCAGCGGGGCGGTGCCACCGAAGATCGCCACGGTCAGCGAGTACGGGAAGCCCGCCCCCGCCGCCCGCACCCGGGTCGGGAACAGCTCGGAGTTCACCGCGGCCGAGACCGAGGTGAAGCAGCCCAGGAACACCATGCCGATGAGCTGCACGACGAGCAGGCTGGCGAAGGAGTTCGTGAGCAGGCCGAGCAGCGGCACCGGCAGGATCAGGAAGCCGAGCCCGAACGCGATCAGCATCGGCTTGCGCCCGATCCGGTCCGACAACATGCCGAGCAGCGGCTGCAACGCCATGAAGAACACCAGCGAGATCGTGCCGACCTGGAGCGACTCGGCCTTGTCGAACGAGACGGTGATCTGGGCGTAGGTGGGCAGGAAGCTGGTCCAGGTGTAGTACGCGACCGTGCCGGCGATCGTGATGCCGACGATGGTCAGCGCCGACTTCGGGTGCAGCTTGAGGAACTCGAACATGCCCGGCCGCTTGACCTCGCCCCGCTGGATCTCCTCCGCGACCGCCGAGGTCTCGTCGGCGCCCTTGCGGATCCACAGGCCGACCAGGCTGAGCAGCGCGCCCACGAGGAACGGGATACGCCAGCCGTAGGAGCTCATGTCCTCCTTGACCAGCGCCACGGTGAGCAGCGCGGCCAGGCCGGAGGCGATGAGCTGGCCGATGGTGGTGCTGACGTACTGGAAGGAGGAGAACAGGCCGCGGCGGCGCGGCGGGGCCGACTCGACGAGGAACGTGGTGGCGGCGGCGAACTCACCGCCCACGGACAGGCCCTGGATGAGCCGGGCCAGCGTCAGGATGACCGGTGACAGCAGGCCCACGGCCTCGTAGGTGGGGGTCAGGCCGAGCAGCAGCGAGCCGGCGCCCATCAGGATGATGGTGAAGGTCATCGCCGACTTGCGGCCGTACCGGTCGGCGAACGCGCCCACCAGCAGCCCGCCCAGAGGACGCATGAAGAAGCCCACCGCGAACACCGCGAACGAGCTGAGCAGCGGCACCAGGCTGTTGCCCGAGGTCGCGGGGAAGATCTGCGCCGAGAAGACCGTCGCCAGGAAGGTGTAGGCGTACCAGTCGTACCACTCGACCACGTTGCCGATGCTGGCCGCCATGAGCTGACGGACCCTGCTCTTCGGTATGCCGAGCGGCGATTGCGCGACGGGGGAGGTCGACACGGCATGTGCTCCTTTTGCTGACACGTGCAGTAATGGCTTACTGTGCATTCGGAAGACCGAAACAGTCAAATGTCTGGGCAATTATTTACAAACCCGACACGGAAGCGGTTGCAGGTGGACGTTCTCGACCGGCGGCTCGTCGCCGCGCTCCAGGTGAGCCCGCGCGCCTCGTGGGGCGAGATCGGCCGGGCGGTGGGCGAGCACGAGCGCACGGTCGCCCGCCGGCTCCAGCGGCTCATCGCCGACGGCGTCGTACGGGTCACCGCGATCTACGACGACCTGCGCACCGGCCACGGCCGCCCCGCGCACCTGCACGTCCAGGTGCGGCCCGGCACGGCGGCCCAGGTGGCCAGGTCGCTCACCGACCGGCGCGACACGCGGTCGGTCTACGCGCTGACCGGGGCCGCCGACCTGGCCTGCGAACTGGTGCCGCCGTCCCGGCAGGACCTGCACACCATCCTGTCCCACGACATCAGCGAGATCGACGGCGTGCTGCAGACGCAGACGCAGGTCGTGCTGCACACGTTCACGACCGTGGCCGAATGGCACGCGCCCTTCCTGACCGAGCGGGAGGTCGCCGACCTGCGCCCGGCGCCGCCGCCCCCCGACCTGCCCGACGAGGACGGCCTGTCACCGCTGGAGCAGGAGATCGCCGAACTGCTCGCCGCCGACGGCCGGGCCGCCTTCACCACGATCGCCGAACGGCTCGACATCTCCGTGCCGACCGCCCGCAGGCGCGTGGCCTCGCTCGTCGACCGGCGGCTGCTGCTGCCGCGGGCCGAGGTCGAACCCGCGCTGCTGGGCCTGGAGGTCGAGGCCGTGTTGTGGCTGAAGGTGCGGCCGTACGGGCTCGGCGAGACCGGCCGCCGCCTGGCCGAACACCCCAATGTGCGCTACTGCGCCGCCACGTCGGGCACCCACTCCCTCATCGTGCAGGTGGCGGTGGCCCACGAGGCCGACCTCTATCGTTTCATGACCGACGTGCTCGGCCGGCTCGACGAGATCACCGACAGCGACCTGACCCTCGTCACCCGTGCCTACAAACGCGGTCACCTGCACAAGTCCGGACTGCTCACCCTGGAGAAGACGCCATGACACCTGCCGAGAAGGAAGTCGCCGACCTGTGCGTGGAGCTGATCCGCGTCGACAGCAGCAACTACGGGGACGGCAGCGGCCCCGGCGAGCGGGCCGCGGCCGAGGTCGTCATGGCCAGGCTGGACGAGGTCGGCATCGACTCGACCTACGTCGAGAGCGAGCCGGGCCGCGGCAACGTGGTCACCCGCGTCGAGGGCACCGACCCGTCGCTGCCCGCGCTGCTCGTCCACGGCCACCTCGACGTGGTGCCCGCCAACGCCGCAGACTGGTCGGTCGACCCGTTCGCGGGTGAGATCCGCGACGGCTACATCTGGGGCCGCGGCGCCGTGGACATGAAGGACATGGACGCGATGATGCTGGCCGTACTGCGCCAGATGAAGCGCGAGGGACGCCGGCCGCGCCGCGACATCGTCTTCGCCTGGGTCGCCGACGAGGAGGCGGGCGGCGTGTACGGCGCCAAGTACCTCACGGCCAACAACCCCGAGCTGTTCGAGGGCGTGACCGAGTCCATCAGCGAGGTCGGCGGCTACTCGCTGGAGGTCGACCCCTCGCTGCGGCTCTACCTGATCGAGACGGCCCAGAAGGGCCTGGCCTGGATGAAGCTGATCGCCGACGGCACCGCCGGGCACGGCTCGATGCTCAACTCCGACAACGCGGTCACCGAGGTCGCCAAGGCGGTGGCCCGGCTCGGCGGGCACGAGTGGCCGCTGACCTACACGCCGACCGTACGCCAGTTCCTCACCGAGGTCGCCGACGCCTTCGGCCTGCCGTTCGACGAGGACGACCCCGCCCCGCTGCTGGACCGGCTCGGCCCGCTGGTGCGCTTCGTCGGCGCGACGCTCCGCCACACCACGAACCCGACCCAGCTCGACGCCGGCTACAAGTCGAACGTCATCCCCGGCCAGGCCACGGCCGTCGTGGACGGGCGTTTCCTGCCCGGCTTCGAGGAGGAGTTCTTCAAGACCGTCGACTCGCTCATCGGGCCGAACGTGCGCCGCGAGTTCGTGCACCATGACATCGCGCTGGAGACGTCGTTCGACGGCGCGCTGGTCGAGTCGATGATCGCGGCGCTGAAGGCCGAGGACCCGACCGCGCGGGCGGTGCCGTACTGCATGTCGGGCGGCACCGACAACAAGACGTTCTTCGCCGACCTGGGAGTGCGCGGTTTCGGGTTCGTGCCGCTGCGACTGCCCGGCGACATGGACTTCGCCTCGATGTTCCACGGCGTGGACGAGCGGGTGCCGATCGACGCGCTGCAGTTCGGGGTGCGGGTTCTGGACAGGCTGCTCCTAAACTACTGAGATGTGAGCAACGACGCATACACCCTGGCCGGAGAGGCCGCCGCCGTCCTGACCGGAGCGGCCGGCCTCGACACCTTCGACGTGGCCCTCGTCATGGGGTCGGGGTGGGTTCCCGCCGCTGACGCGATCGGGCAGACCGTGGCCGAGATCCCGTTCACCGATCTGCCCGGTTTCAGCGCACCCGCCGTCGCCGGGCACGGCGGCAAGATCCGCGTCGTCCGCACCCCGTCCGGGCGGCACGCGCTGGTCTTCCTCGGCCGTACGCACCTGTACGAGGGCCTGGGCGTCGAAGCGGTCGTCCACGGCGTGCGCACGGCGGCCGCGGCGGGCGTGCGCACGCTCGTCCTGACCAACGCGGCGGGCGGCCTGCGGCCGGAGACCCAGAACGTCGGCGACCCGGTCCTGATCAGCGATCACGTCAACCTCACCGGCGCCAACCCGATCACCGGCACGACGTTCATCGACCTCACCGAGGTCTACTCGCGCCGCCTGCGCGCCCTGGTCCGCGAGATCGACCCGACGCTGGCCGACGGCGTCTACGTGGCCTTCCGCGGCCCGACGTACGAGACGCCGGCCGAGATCCGGATGCTGCGCACGCTCGGCGGCGACCTGGTGGGCATGTCCACCGTGCTGGAGGCCATCGCCGCCCGCGAGGCGAACCTGGAGGTGCTCGGCGTCTCCCTGGTCACCAACCCGGGGGCCGGCCTGTCCGGCGAGCCGCTCAACCACGAGGAGGTCCTGGAGGTGGGCCGCACCACGGCCGCCCGCATGGGCGTGCTGCTGGCCAAGGTGGTGGACCGCCTGTGACCGCCGACATCCCACCCGAGGCCGACGGCGACGTGCCGCTCCCGCCCGTGGACGCCGACCTGATGCGCCGCGCCCGTCAGTGGCTGGCCCAGGACCCCGACCCTGACACCCGGGCCGAACTGTCCGCCCTCCTGGAGGACGACGACCTGCCCGCACTCCGCGAGCGTTTCCAGGCCAAGCTGGAGTTCGGCACCGCGGGCCTGCGCGGCGAGCTGGGCGCGGGCCCCAACCGGATGAACCGCGTCACCGTCATGCGCGCCGCCGCCGGTCTGGCCGGCGTGCTCGGCGCCGGCAAGCACGTCGTGATCGGCTACGACGCCCGGCACAAGTCCGACGTGTTCGCCAGGGACACCGCCTCCGTGCTGACCGGCGCGGGCCTGCACGTCTCGCTGCTGCCGCGGCCGCTGCCCACCCCGGTGCTGGCCTTCGCCGTACGCCACCTCGGCGCCGACGCGGGTGTGACGGTCACGGCCAGCCACAACCCGCCCAGGGACAACGGCTACAAGGTCTACTGGGGCGACGGCTCCCAGATCGTGCCCCCGGTCGACCGGGAGATCTCGGCCGCCATCGACGCCGTGGGCCGCGTCGACCAGCTCCCCCTCGACGGGCCCGGCACGCTCACCGAGCTGGGCGAGGGCATCGTCGACGACTACATCGACGCGGTGACCGCGCTGCCGCTGGGCGAGGCGCGCGACCTGCGGGTGGCGTACACGCCGCTGCACGGGGTGGGTTCGGGCACGCTGACCGGCGCGTTCCTCGCGGCGGGCTTCGAGACGCCGATGGCCGTCGAGGAGCAGCGCAACCCCGACCCCGACTTCCCGACGGTGGCCTTCCCCAACCCGGAGGAGCCCGGCGCGATGGACCTGGCGATCGCGCTGGCCGCCAAGCTCGGCTCCGACCTGGTCCTCGCCAACGACCCGGACGCCGACCGGTGCGCGGTCGGCGTGCCGCTGCCCGACGGCTCGTGCCGCATGCTGACCGGCGACGAGGTCGGCGGCCTGCTGGCCGAGCACGTGATCACCCACACCACGGGCGACCGTTTGGTGGCCACCACGATCGTCTCCTCGACCCTGCTGAGCAAGATCGCGCAGGCCCACGGCGTGCGCTACGGCGAGACGCTGACCGGCTTCAAGTGGATCATCAAGGCGGGCGAGGGGCTGGTCTTCGGCTACGAGGAGGCCATCGGTTACAGCGTCGGCTCCGACGCCGGCCTACCGGTCCACGACAAGGACGGCATCGGCGCGGCGCTCACCGTGGCCGCCGTGGCCGCCACCGCCAAGCGCGACGGACGTACCCTGCTCGACCTCCTCGACGACCAGGCCGTCCGGTACGGCCTGCACGCGACGTCCCAGCTCAGCTTCCGCGTCGCGGACCTGTCGCTGATCGCCGGCGCGATGGACCGCCTGCGCGCCGCCCCGCCCGCCACGCTCGGCGGCCACGCGGTCGAGTCGGTCGACGACCTGAGCCGCGGCGAGGGCGGCCTGCCCCCGACCGAGGGCCTGCGTTTCCACCTGTCCGGCGACGGCCGGGTGGTGGTGCGCCCGTCGGGCACCGAGCCCAAGCTGAAGTGCTACCTGGAGGTGGTGGTGCCGGTGACGGGCGAGGTGGCCGAGGCCCGCGCGTCCGCCGCCCGCGACCTCGACGGCCTGAAGGCCGACCTGGCCGCCCACCTGGGGCTCTAGAGCGGCGGGCCCGTGACGCGGGCCCGCCCCCCTGGTCACATGTCGGCGCCGGCCGTGAACATGACCGGCCGGACCTCGATGGCCAGACCCTCGATCTGGCTGTCCGGGATCATCCCGGCCAGCTCGATCGCGCGTTCGCGGCTCTCGCAGTCGACCATGTAGTAGCCGCCCATGTACTCCTTGGCCTCCAGGTAGGGGCCGTCGGTCACGGCGGGCAGGCCGTTGCGGGTACGGACGACCGCGCTGGTGGACGGGTCGCCGAGCGCCTGCGTGCCGATCATCTCGCCCGACTCCTGGATCGTCTTCATGAACGCGCCGTGGCCGTTCTGGATCAGGTCGCGCTGCTCCTCGGTCAGGGTGTCCATGACCTGCTGGTTGATCTGCATGATCAGCAGAAACTTCATCGTCTCTCCTCGTGGTCGTACGTGTTCGTCGTGACGGAGTCGGAGCCGCCGCGGTCCTCTCGACATGCCCGGCGCAACATTTCCGGAAAACGTGTCGAGCGCGCGACAGCGGCTCCGACCCCCTGGTGAAACCGACACCACCAGGAGGCTCCTGACATGCAGAATCTCACCGAGACCGCCGCCGAGCCGCGGGCCGGGCGGCGCGAATGGGCCGGGCTGGCCGTGCTCGCGCTGCCGACCCTGCTCGTCGCGGTCGACATCAACGCGCTGTTCCTGGCGCTGCCCCGGCTGAGCGTGGACCTGGGGGCGAGCGCCGTCCAGCAGTTGTGGATCATCGACATCTACGGGTTCATGGTCGCCGCGCTGGTGATCACGATGGGCGGGCTCGGCGACCGGATCGGCCGCCGCCGGCTCCTGCTGACCGGCGCGGCGGCCTTCGGCGTCGCCTCCGTCGCGGCGGCGTACGCGACCGGTCCCGGCATGCTGATCGCCGCCCGTACGCTGCTGGGCGTCGCCGGGGCCACGCTCATGCCGTCCACGCTCGCGCTGATCACCAACATGTTCCGCGACGCTCGGCAGCGGGGCACGGCCATCGCCATCTGGGCCACCTGCCAGTTCGCCGGGGCCGCGCTCGGGCCGGTCGTCGGCGGGCTGCTCCTGGAGCACTTCTGGTGGGGGTCGGTGTTCCTGCTGGCCGTACCCGTGATCGTGGTGCTGCTCGTCGCCGGGACGCTGCTGCTGCCCGAGTTCCGCGCCCCGGACGCCGGGCGCATGGACCTGGTCAGCGTGGTGCTGTCCATGCTGGCGATCCTGCCCGTCGTCTGGGGCATCAAGGAGCTGGCCGCCTCTTCCGTGTCGGCCGGTCCCCTCGCGCCGCTCGCGGCGATCGTGGTCGGCCTGGCGTTCGGGGCCGTGTTCGTACGGCGGCAGCTCACGCTCGACGATCCCCTGCTCAACCTGCGCCTGTTCGCCCAGCGTCCGCTCACCTTGATCCTGACCACGCTGGTGCTCGCGGGGGTGTCCATGGCGGGCACCGGGCTGCTGGTCACCCAGTACCTGCAGTCGGTGCTCGGCTACACCGCGGCGCAGTCGGCGCTGTGGTTCGCGCCCATGGGGCTCGGCGTCGCCCTGGGCACCACGCTGACCCCGGCCATCACCCGCCGCCTCGCACCCCGTACGGCCATCATGGGCGGCCTGGTGTTGTCGGCGGCCGGGGCGGCGCTGCTCACGCAGGCCGGGGCCGGGCTGCCGGTGGTGATCACCGCGATCACCGTGCTGGCGCTGGGGACCGGCCCGCTGTTCGCCCTGGGCACGGGGATCGTGGTCGGCTCGGTGCCACCGGAGCGGGCCGGTTCGGCGGCCTCGCTGGCCGAGTCGGGCAACTTCCTGGGCGGGACGCTCGGCCTGGCCCTGCTCGGCACCGTCGGCGCGGCCATCTACCACCACGCCGTGCCCGCGCACCTGCCCGGCGAGGCCAGGGAGACCGTGGCGGGCGCGGCGGCCGTGGCCGGGCGGCTCGCCCCGGAGCAGGCCGCCGAGCTGCTGCGGGCCAGCCACGCCGCGTTCGTCAGCGGGCTCGACGCGATCGGCCTGGTGGGCGCGGCCCTGTTCGTGCTGGCCGCGCTCCTGACCTCGCTGCTGCCCCGCGCGAACGCGGCGTGACGGGTGTCGTCAGGCCAGGCGGAACTGCAGGTCGATGTCCCACTTGTTCAGGTCGGGCTCGACCCGCGGGTCCGTCTGGTACAACTCCAGCCGGCAACCCCAGTGCTCGACCCCGCCCTTCTCCGTCATGTCCCAGGCCAGGCCCTGCTCGTCCGCCCACTTCAGCAGCGACTCGATGACGCCGGAGAGCCGGTCGGGGTGGCCGTGGCTGGACTCGGTGACGTAGCGGCCCGCGGGCAGCGTGGCCGCGTGGAAGTCGCCCCCGCCCTCCACGGGGGCGGCGACGGGCACGCCCGCCTCCACCACCAGCCGGTCGTGCGGCATGTCGATGTCGTGGTACCGGAGGAACGGCGCTCCGGCCGGCCCGTGCCCGCGCTCGGCGAGCCAGCCGACCATCTCCGCGATCCGGTCTGCGACCAGGCCGAACGTGGTCATCGTGATGGTCTTCGTGATCCCGATGTAGGGACGCTCGGGAAGTTCGACGATCTGTGGCATGTGTCTTGCCCTCCTTCACCTGTCAGTACGGAGCGCGTGCCCGAAACTCATCGGCAGGCCGAAGAACGGGAAGAGCCCGGGATCGAGAAAGGTCGTGACGCCGGTGACGAGCCCGCCGCCGACCTCCAGGACTACCAGGGCGAACGCCTTCCCGTCCCGGTACTGGGCGAGGGCCGGCGCGCCGTTCGCCCCGGTCCGCACCAGGCGGGCGCCCTCGCAGGGCGCCGCGGCGGCCGCCAGGACCGTCCTGACGGCCTCCCGGCCGCGCAGCCACCAGGCGAACGGCGGCATCGACATCGTGGCGTCCTCGTGCAGCAGCGAGACCAGGGCGTGCACGTCGTACCGCTCGAAGGCGGAGACGTAGCGGTCGAGCAGCGTCTCGTCGATCTCGTCGTCCTCCGGGGCGACCGCGGGCAGCCGGGCGCGGGCGCGTTGCAGCACGCTGTTCACGGACGTGACGCTCGTACCCATGAGCTCGGCCACCTCGGCGGCCCGCCACTCCAGCACGTCGCGCAGGATGAGCACGGCCCGCTGCCGCGGCCGCAGCCGCTGCAGCGCGGCCACGAACGCCAGCCGCACGCTCTCCCTGGCCACCGCCAGCTCGGCCGGGTCGGACGGCAACACGCGGCCGTCCGGAACCGGCCACACCCAGGCGTCCCCGGCCAGCGGCTCGCCGAGCGGGTCGCCCGGACGCGCCGCGGGCCCGAGGTCCATCGCCCGCGCCCGGCGCTGCGGCCCCCGCAGCATGTCCAGGCAGACGGACGTGGCGAGCCGGAACAACCAGGGACGCAGCGGCCCCCGCGTCGCGTCGTACGTCCGCCACGCCCTGACGAACGTCTCCTGCACCGCGTCCTCGGCCTCGAAGCCCGAGCCGAGCATCCGGTAGCAGTAGCCGGTCAGCTCGACCCGGTGGTGTTCCAGCTCGGTCGCCTCCACTAGACCGGGGCCACCTCGATCTGCAGCTCGTGCACCCATTCCGCGCGGTCGTCCGGGCAGTGCAGGGACACCTCCCTGGCCAGGTCGAGCGGACGGTAGCCGTTGTCCTCGATCCAGTGGGCCAGGGTCTGGAACGTCGGCCCGACGTCCTCCATCGGGCCGTGGTGGATGATCGTGGCCGCCGTGCCGACGGCGGGCAGGTCCCTGATCTCGAAGTCGTGGCCGGGGCCGGGGGCCACGTCGACCGGCAGGCAGGCGTGGACCATGACCGAGCCGTCATCCTCCTGGCGGTAGTAGGCCAGGCCGGGGCCGGTGATCCGGATGCCGGCCCGGTCCACGCGGGCGCAGATCTCGGCGAACAGCGGCTGGATGACCGGGCCGACGTCCTCGCCGTCGTAGCTGGCGGCCCTGGCGCTGAGCTGAGCGACCCGTACCGGGCTGAGCTTCTTGAGCACGACTTCCGCGGTGTTCATGTACCCCTCCGTCTCGATGGACCGGAGTCTCGCCTCGACGCCGCGCAGCCTGGCCAGGTCGGCGCTGATCCGGGCCTCGATCTGGGCCCGGCGCAGCCGTACCATGCCGTGGAGCTCCTCGGCGCCGACCTTCTCGTCCAGGATCGCCCGGACCTGTTCCAGCGTGAAGCCGAGGTCCTTGATGGCGACGATGCGGTTGAGCCTGGCCAGTTGCGCGGCCTGGTAGGAGCGGTAGCCGGTGAGCGGGTCCACGTGCGCGGGACGCAGCAGACCGATGGCGTCGTAGTGGCGGAGCATGCGTACGGATACAAGCCCCAGCCTGGCGAATTCTCCGATGCTGAACATGTCCGCTCCAGGTGTAGGGGCTCACACCGTGTCAGAGTCAACCTATGGCGATATCTAGGGACTTGGGGTATTTTCGGGCTATCCAGCAACCGAACGTTCGGTAGGTCGCCGTGGACGTGGACGCGCAGCTCCGGATCAGGACGGCGGCGGTGCGCCTGTTCGCCCGGCACGGCTACGCCGCCACCAGCATCAGAGACCTGGCCAGGGCCGTGAACCTGACCAACGCCGGGATCTACCACCACGTACCCAGCAAGGAAGCCCTGCTGGCCGACCTCATGCGGGCCGGCCACCAGGGCCTGATCGACTCGACCGGGCACGTCCTGGCCGGGGCGGCCCGTCCCGCCGACCGCCTCGCCTTGCTGATCACCTCGCTCACGGCCGTGCACGCGCTCAGCCCGCTGACCACCCGCGTCATGGACGGCGAACTCCGCTCCCTGACCCCCGGCTCCCCCGCCCGCACCGAGGTCATCGCCCTGCGCGACGCCTACGAGAGCCGCTGGAAGAGCGCCCTGGCCGACGGCGTCGCCGAAGGCGTCTTCCGCATCGCCGACCAGAAGCTGACCCGCCTCGCCCTCATGTCCATGTGCACCGGCACCAGCGAGTGGTACCGCCCCGACGGGGACTCGACGCTGGAGCAGGTGTGCGCGGAGTTCGTCACGATCGGCCTGGCCGCCGTACGCGCCGCCGTCCCGGTCGTGGCGCCCCTCGATCTTCGCCTGCTGCCCGACTTCCCGTGGGAGCCGCCGGATGCACAGCACGATCCCCGACCTGATGAGGAACGCCGCCGGCACGTACGGCGAGCGTGAGTTCCTCCGTTTCCCCGCCCTCTCCTCCGCTGCCCCTTCGACCGTCCCGTCGGCCTCGCTGAGCTTCGCCGAGGCCGACGCCGAGTCCGACCGCCTGGCCCGCGCGCTGGCCGCCCAGGGGGTACGCCCCGGCGACCGGGTGGCCGTGATGCTGGACAACGTGCCGTGGTGGCCGTTGAGCTGGCTGGCCGTCCTCAAGGCGGGGGCGGTCACCGTCCCCGTGAACGTGCGCTACCAGGCCGCCGACCTGGAGCACGTGCTGCGCGACTCCGGCGCGGTCGCCACCCTGACCGTCGAGGCCCACGCGCCGCGCGTCCCCGGCCCGGTGCACCTGGTGGACAGACTGACGGACGGCCCACCTCTCGACATATCCCTCAGCGCGGACAATGTCGCCAATTTTCAGTACACGTCTGGGACGACCGGTTTCCCCAAAGCCTGCCTGCTCACCCACGACTACTGGCTCAGAACCGCCCAGGTCGTCGCCGACCTGATCCACGTGCGCGACGACGACGTCCTGATGATCGCGCAGGCGTACTCGTACATGGATCCGCAGTGGACCACGCTGCTCTGCCTGCTCGGCGGGATCCCGCACGTCGTCCTCCCCCGCTTCTCCGCCTCGGGCTTCTGGCCCGCCGCCAGAGAGAACGGCGCCACCCTCACGTACGTCCTCGGCACCATGCCCCTGCTGATGCACAAGCAGCCGCCGAGCCCTCTCGACCGCGAGAACCGGATGCGGCTCGTGCTCTGCTCGGGCATCGCGCCCGACCTGCACCGCACGTTCGAGGAGCGCTGGGGCGCGCCCTGGCGCGAGCTGTACGGCTCCACCGAGAGCGGCTGCGACCTGATGTCCGCCCCCGACGCGGCCGACACGGTCGGCACCGGCGCGATGGGCACGCCCCCGCCCGGCAAGGAGGTCCGGATCGACGAGGAGACCGGCGAGATCCTGGTCCACGGCACGCCCATGATGCTCGGCTACTGGAACCACCCGGAAGCCACCGCGCACGCTTTCCGCGGCGGCTGGTACCACACCGGCGACCTGGGCGTACGCGACGCGATGGGCCGCATCCGGCACGCCGGGCGGCTGAAGGACACGGTCCGCAGGGGCGGCGAGAACATCTCGTGCGCCGAGGTCGAGAGCGTGCTCGCCCGGCATCCCGCGGTGCTGGCCGCGGCCCTGGTCCCCATCCCCGACGACCTCTTCGGCGAACTGCCCAAGGCGTTCCTCCAGCTCCGCCCCGGCCACGCCGCCGACGCCGGCACGGCCGCCGCCGTCGTCGCCCACGCCAGGGAACGCCTGGCCCGCTTCAAGATCCCGGCGTACGTGGAGTTCGTGGAGTCCTTCACGCTCACCCCGTCCGCCCGCATCGAGAAGCGCCACCTGCTCCAGCCCGGCCGCGACCAGCGCGCCGCCCCCGCCATCCCCACGGAGGACCCGGCATGATCGACGTGACCGTACGCGACGAAGTGGCCCTGATCACCCTCGCCCGTCCCGAGAAGCTGAACGCCCTCACCGCCGGCATGCGCCTGGACCTGGCCGCGGCCGTACGCGCCTGCGGCCGTACGGCCAGGGGCATCGTGGTGACCGGAGCCGGCCGGGCGTTCTCGGCGGGCGAGGACATCGCCGAGGCGGCGGGCAAGTCGCTGGTGGCCGAGGTGGAGCTGTTCCACGACCTGACCAGGGCCGTGCTGGAGACCCAGGTGCCGGTGGTCGCCGCCGTCAACGGCCTGGCCGTCGGCGGTGCCGCCGAGTGGACGCTCTGCTTCGACACCCGTATCGGCAGCCCGGCCGCCGAGTACTTCCTGCCCGAGAACCACCTCGGCCTGTCGATCTCGAACGCCGCCGGCTACCTCCTGCCCCGGCTGGCCGGCGGCCGGGCGCTGCGGCTGGTGCTGGACTCGGCCCGTCTGAGCGCCGCCGAGGCCGTCGCGGCCGGGCTGCTGGACGAGATCGTGCCCGCCGAGGAGCTGGTGGAGGCCGCGATCGCCCGCGTGCGGCACTGGACCGGGCCGGGCACCGCCACCGCCGTGCACCTGCGGCTGCTGCGCCCGCCGCTGGCGGAGGTCGAGCGGGCCTTCGAGGCCGAGACCGAGGCGGCGCGGCACGTGGAGAAGGCGGGCCTGGCCCAGGCCGGCATGACCCGCTTCCTCACCCGCCGAACCCCCTGACCCCAAGCCACCGGCCGCCACCGAGCCGCCGGGCCGCCACCAGGCCGCCGGGCTGCCACCGAGCCATCGGGCTGCCACCGGCCCACCGCCGGGCCGGTGGCGGTCAGGCGATGACCACGGCGGCCACGATCAGGGCGACCGCGACCACGAGGACGGCGATCGAGTCGTAGGACAAGGTGACCTTGGCCGGGGTCGCCGGCTCGTCGCGGCCGCGGGCGGCCTCGGCGCGCTCGCGGATCTGGTCGCCCACGAAGTCGGCGTGGGTCTTGCCCGCGAACGCCTCGGCGGCGGCCTGCTCGGCCTTGCTGACCGTGGTCTCGACCCCGAACCGCCCGCCCCGCCCGGGTTTGGGCACCCCGCGCCGCTGCGCCTTGGACCGCTCTCTGGCGCTGCTCATCGGCGTCCACAACCGCAGCACCTGCTCGTCGGCGCCCTCGCCGCCGTGACGCACCGCGATGGAGTGGGTGACGCTCACCTCGCCGATGGACGCCCACGGCAGGAACGTCGTACGCAGCGGGTTACGGGCCAGCAGGCCCTCCTCGCCGACCACCGTGGCGGGCCGGACCGCGACCACGTAGACCAGCGCCGTCATCGCCCCGAGCACGGCCAGCGCCACCATGGACGGCTTGCCGTTGTAGTGGGCCGTCAGGTCCCACACGTTGAACGCCACGAAGACCAGCCACACGATCCCCAGGACGAACGCGGTCCTCGACCGATATGTGTGCTTCATGGCTGCCACTTGATCTGCGCGAACCCCGGCTTGATCACGCCGTTGATCAGCGCCAGCCGCTCGTCGAACGGAAGGAAGGCCGACTTCATCGCGTTGACCGTGAACCACTGCAGGTCGTCCCAGTCGTAGCCGAACGCGTCGACCAGCTTGGCGAACTCCTGCGACACGCTCGTCGAGCTCATCAGCCGGTTGTCGGTGTTGACCGTGACCCGGAAGTGCAGCCTGCGCAGCAACCCGATGGGATGCTCGGCGATCGAGGCGGCGGCCCCGGTCTGGAGGTTGGACGTGGGGCACATCTCCAGCGGGATGCGCTTGTCGCGGACGTACGCCGCCAGCCGCCCCAGCTTGGCCGACCCGTCGCCGGCCAGGGTGATGTCGTCGATGATCCGCACGCCGTGGCCGAGCCGGTCGGCACCGCACCACTGGATGGCCTGCCAGATCGACGGCAACCCGAACGCCTCGCCGGCGTGGATCGTGAAGTGCGCGTTCTCCCGCTGGAGGAACTCGAAGGCGTCGAGGTGGCGGGTGGGCGGGTAGCCGGCCTCTGCCCCGGCGATGTCGAACCCCACGACGCCGACGTCGCGGTAACGCACGGCCAGCTCGGCGATCTCCATCGAACGCGCCATGTGGCGCATGGCGGTGAGCAGGGTGCCGACGCGGATGCCGCGCCCCTGCGAGCCCAGCCTGAACCCTTCGAGCACCGCCTCCACCACCTCGTCGAGGCTCAGCCCCATGGTGGTGTGCTGCTCGGGGGCGAAGCGCACCTCGGCGTAGACCACGCCGTCGTCGGCCAGGTCGCGGGCGCACTCGGCGGCCACGCGGACCAGGGCCTCGCGGGTCTGCATGACCGCGACCGTGTGGTCGAAGGTCTCCAGGTAACGCTCCAGCGACCCCGAGTCGGCCGCCTCCTCGAACCAGAGGCGCAGATTGTCGGGATCGGTGGAGGGCAGCCGCCCGTAGTCGATCTCCCGTGCGAGCTCGACGATCGTCTCGGCGCGCAGCCCGCCGTCGAGGTGATCGTGCAACAACACCTTGGGAGCCAGCCGGATCTTGTCAAGCGTGGGGCTCATCTGGCCATGATATGAGCACACTCATCCGCAGCCGCACACGTCGCGCCCGCCTGTGGACAACCCTTCCGGCACACCCGCGAACGGGCCCTGCGGTCAGTCGCGGCCGGCCGTCTCCGGTGCGAACGCGGGCAGGCACACGGCGACGTACTCGGCGCCGTCGGGGCCGGCGCTGTAGCGCACCTTCTCCCCCGGCGAGGTCACCACCGACTGACCCGCGGCCACCTCGACGACGCCGCCGCCGTGCTCGACGAGCACGCTGCCGCGCAGGACCACGGTGTACTCGGTGAACGACGGGGTCTGGGCGGGCTCCTGCCAGCCGGGCGGGGCGGTCATGTGGGCGATCGAGATCTCCTCGTCGCCGCTGTTGACGCGCCCCACGTGCTCGTCGATGAGCTTGCCGCCGGGTACGGGGATACGGGTCGGGCCCTCGATCACTCTCACCACGTGGATCAGTGTGCCACGTCGAGCACCAGACGGCTCGGCCCGGACTGCTCCTTCACCTGGAAGCCGGCCCGGCGGGCGAGCGCCAGGCCGATGCCCACGCGGCCCTCGAAGTCGCCGGTCCGTACGACGTCGCCGACGTTCTTGAGGTTGGCCGGGTAGACGGGGCCGCCCTTCCAGGTGGGGTAGCCGTCGTCGTCGTGCGCGTTGGCGGGGAACAGCGTGAGCTGCAGGTACGCCCCGCCGCGGACGCCGATGGGCTCGCCGGACCCGTCCTCCAGGAACTCCTTCACCCATTGCACCTTGTATCCGGGGATGTCGCCCTTGAGGTCGATCACCACGCGGTCGTAGCCGTCGTGGGTGGCGTACCGGACGCCGGTCACCACGGCCGGGTCGAGGCCGTCGCGCTCGACGTCCACCTCGGCGGTGCTGGTGGGGACGTCCGACGGGGTGGTTCCGGGGGTGGCGCTCCGGCCGGTCTCCGCGGGGGACTCCAGCCGGGCGCTCTGCGAGGTCGTGCCGCACGCGGTCAGCAGGGCGAGGCAGACGAACGGGGCGACGAGGCGAAGGCGCGACGACCGGTCGCCGGACGGGGATGACGGGCGCATGCCCGGTAGATGCCCAGCCCACGGGCCTGCAAGCGGCTTCGGGGCGGATCGGCCCGGGTTTCCTGGGCACTTCCGTGGAACCGCGACGCCCTCTACGCTGATCAACCCACAAGGAGTCACACAAGTGAGCAAATCCAACGATTTATCGGTCTTTCTGGCTACTTATGGCCCTTCCTTTGGCCGGACGGCGTACCTGCTGACCGGCGACGCGGACAAGGCGCGCGAGCTGGCCGGCAAGGCCCTCGTCGCGGCCTGCCGCAGATGGTCCGCGATCCGCTACCACCGCCCGGCCGACGCCGTGCTGCGCGAGCTGTACCGGCGCTTCCTGGGCGCGACGGGCGCGCGCTCGCCCGCGCCCGACGGCCACCCGCTGGCCGGGCTCGCCCCGAGGACCCGCGCGGCCGTCGTCGTCACCCTCCACGACGGGCTGAGCCTCCCGCACGCGGCGACGGTCACGGGCCTGTGGGTCGGCGCGCTCGACGACGAACTGCGCCGGGCCCGCACCCACCTCCGCTCCTCCCACCCCGACCTGTTCACAACACCCTCGGATCTGCCCACGACACCAGATCCGCCCACGACACCGGACGCTCCCCGGCCTCCCGACACCGCCTCGCCCTGGACCCTGAGCGACGCCCCCGACACCGCCGCCTCCCCCTGGACCCTCGGCACGGCCGCGCCGCCTCCCTCCGCGTTCCCCGAGACGTTCCCCCAGACGTTCCCCCGGGCGCCGGGGCACCAGGACGCCCCGGCCGAGGATCGGGTCCTGCGGGCCGTCCTGCTCGACCTGGCGGCCGAGATGCCGCACACCGACCTCGCCGCGACCGTCCTGAACCGGGTCGCCACGCGGCGCAGGGTACGGGCGTCGGTGTGGACGTTCGCCACCGTCGGCCTGACCGGCACGCTCGTCGCGATGCTCGCCGCGGGCCTGTCCGCGGTGGCCGACAACGTGAACGAGGCGATGGCCCGCCGCTCCCAGTCCCCCGGCGGCCCCGGGTACGAGATCCCCGGCCCGCTGCCCACCGCGCTGCCCGACCCGGTCGGCTTCGCCTACCCCGGCTACTGCCGCGACTCCGACGTGGACGCCCACGACCCCCTCCCCTGCGGCCAATGGGTGCTCACGACCAGGTCGGGCACGGAATGGCGGCTGCCGGACGCGCGAGCCGGGTACGACGCGGCGACCGGCGCGTACATGCCGCTCGCGCTGAGCCAGGACGGCCACCGGCTCGTCTACCAGAACCCCCAGGGCCGGTTCCTGGTCCACGACCTGCCCACGGGCGTGGTCAAGGAGATCGACGCCACGGCCGGGGACGGCGAGGCGCGCCTCGGCTCCTCGCCCGACGGCCGCTACTTCTCGCTCTCCTTCGGCGACTCGGGGGCCGGCGCGGTGCTCGACTTCAGCACGGGCACCACCCGCACCGTACGCGGCCAGGGCGTCGAGATCCTCGCCCTCGACGACGACGGCACGCGCGTGGTCTCCGAACGCCGGGACGCCACGGACGTCCCAGGCCACGCCTCGGTCAGCACGCTCAGGCTGGACGGCGGGCGCACCCGTACCCGGGGGTTCCGCGTCGACCCCGCGCTCGTCGAGCACGGCGCCGCGCTCGCGCCCGACGGCCGCTCCCTGGCCCTGGTGACGGCCGACGACGAACTGGTCACCATGGACGCCCGTACCGGCCGCGTCGCCGGCCCCCGTACGCGGCTGGACGAGGACGACCTCGAAGTGGTGCGGGTGGAACGCTGGCTGAGCCGCGACAAGGTCCTCGTACGCCTGTGGGACCGCGAGGACGTCTACCTGACCGAGGTGGACGTCCGCACCGGCGAGGCCACCGTCTTCGACGACTCCGCGACGGACTGGATCGACTACTCCGACCCGCTCGGCGCCCTGGCGGAATGAGGAAGAGGGCCCCGCCCCCGGCGGAACCCTCCTCCCGATCACGGACCAGGCGACCCGATCAGCACGGATCAGACGGCCTCGACGACCTTCACGCCCTCCCGTTCGGCCTCGACCTCGGCCTCGACCTCGGCGGCGGCCCGGCGCGAGCGCAGCCCGGTGGCCGAGATCGCCAGCCCGACCAGGGCCAGCACCAGCGAGACCACGATCGCCGAGCGCAGCGCGCCGATCGACAGCGTCTCGCCGTTCCCGCCCGAGGTCATCACGGCGGTCACCACGGCCAGCACGATCGCGCCGCCGACCTGGCCGGAGGTGTTGAGCAGCCCGGAGGCCAGGCCCTGCTCGTCGTCGTGCACGCCGTTGGTGGCCTGGATGTTCAGCGCGGGGAAGGACAGCGCGAACGCCACGCCCAGCAGGACCATGCCGGGGATCACCATGGCGCCCAGGCTCGGCGTCTCGTCGATGCCCAGGAAGATCGCGTACCCGCCGGCCAGGGCCGCGGCGCCGATGACGATCAGCTTGCCGGTGCCGAACCTGTCGGCGAAGTCGCCCATCTTGGTCGAGGTGACCGCGACGAGCAGGCCCGCGGGCAGGAACGCCATGGCCGTGCCGAGCGCCGACCAGTGCAGCAGGTTCTGGAAGTACTGCATGGCCACGAACTGGAAGGCCACGTACGAACCCATCAGGATGAGCAGCCCGAGGTTGGCGCGGACGATGTGGCCCGAGCGCAGGATGCCGAGCCGCACCAGCGGGTGCTTCAACCGCAGCTCGGTGAGGACGAACAGGCCGAGCAGCACCGCGACGGCCACCAGCGAGCCGATCGTCCGGAACGAGGCCCAGCCGACCTCGGGAGCCTGCACGACGGTGAAGACCAGCAGCAACATCGAGGCGGTGATCAGCACGGCGCCGATGAGGTCGTGACCGCCTTCCGCGCGCTCCTCCCGGCCCTTCGGCAGCACCTTCAACGCGGCGATCAGCGCGATGACCGCGACCGGCACCGGCATGAGGAGCGTCCACTGCCAGCCGAGCCCGGTCAGCAGACCGGAGAGCACGAGGCCCAGCGAGTATCCGCTCGCGGCGCAGGCGGTGAAGATGCTCAATGCCTTGTTGCGCTCCGGGCCCTCCGGAAACGTGGTGGTGATGATCGACAAAGCGGCGGGCGCGGTGAACGCGGCGGCCACACCCTTGACGAAGCGAGCCGCGATCAACAGCCCTCCGTCGTCCACGACACCGCCCAGCAACGACGCGACGGCGAAGACGCCCAGAGCGACCAGGAACACCCTGCGCCGCCCGAGCAGGTCGGCGGTCCTGCCCCCGAGCAACAGAAGACCGCCGTAACCGAGCACGTAGCCGCTGACCACCCACTGCAGGGAAGAAGTGCTGAGGCCCAGGTCGTGCTGGATGGCGGGCAGGGCGACACCCACCATCGAGACGTCAAGGGCGTCAAGGAAGATCACTGCACAGAGCACGGCGAGCGCGCCCCAACGGGATGAGGAAGAGGACATGGGTCAGAACAATACATGCGCCCGCATCTAATGCAAGCGCATTTAATGCCGTTGCATGAATCTTCGCGAGATGGTAACCTCCGCGACATGGACGAGGAGTTCGTGGTCGAGACCTGGCATTACGTCCTGGCCAAACACGCGAAGGCCATGTGCGCGCTGGAGCGGGAGCTGGGCGAGCATCATGGGATCGGGCCCAGTGAGTTCGAGGTGCTCGACCGGATCGTCCACCACGACAAGCAGTTGCGCATCCAGGAGCTCTGCGAGGAGGTCCACCTGAGCCAGAGCGCCCTGTCCAGGGTCGTGGCCAGGCTGGAGAAGAGCGGGCTCGTCACCCGCGGCACCTGCGACTCCGACCGCCGGGGCGTGTTCGTCTGCATCACCGACGAGGGCCGCACCCGGCACGCCCAGGCCCTGCCCACGCAGCGCGCCGTCCTCAACGACGTCTTCGCCGACACCCCGGTCCCCGTTCCCTGACGAACACGCCGGAGAACACACGGGCGGCCGGGCCCTCGTCGGGCCGGCCGCCGTGCGCGGGTCTTTCCGGAGTGGTCCGGCGAAACCCCGCCCCGCGGGTCAGCCGATGCGGTCGATGACCAGGGGCAGGAGGTCGCGGGCCGCGTCGGCCACCTCGTAGCCGCCGTCCAGCGCGTCCAGTGCCCGCTCGAACCGGGCCGTCTCGTCCGCGTGCAGCGTCATCAGCGGCTGTCCCTCGCGTACCAGGTCACCGGGCTTGGCGTGCAGCATGATCCCCGCGCCGAACGACACCGGGTCCTCCTTGCGCGCCCGTCCGGCGCCGAGCCGCCAGGCGGCCAGCCCCACCGCGTACGCGTCCAGGTGGGCCAGCACCCCGGACGACGGCGCCTGGACCGTCACGGTCTCGGCCGCGCGAGGCAGGATCGCGTCCGGGTTGCCGCCCTGGGCGGAGATCATCCGCCGCCAGGCGTCCATGGCCGACCCGTCACGCAGCGCGTCGGCCGGGTCCTTGCCGGCGACCCCGGCGGCCTCCAGCATCTCGCGCGCCAGGCGTACGGTCAGCTCGACCACGTCGGACGGCCCGCCGCCGGCCAGCACCTCGATCGACTCCTCGACCTCCAGCGCGTTGCCCACGGCCCGCCCGAGCGGCCGGTCCATGGCCGTCAGCAGGGCGACCGTACGCACGCCCGCGTCGCTCCCGAGCGCGACCATGGTCTCGGCCAGCTCGCGGGCCGCCTCGGTCGTCTTCATGAACGCCCCGGAGCCCACCTTCACGTCGAGCACCAGCGAGCCGGTGCCCTCGGCGATCTTCTTCGACATGATCGACGAGGCGATCAGCGGGATCGACTCGACGGTGCCGGTGACGTCGCGCAGCGCGTACAACTTCTTGTCGGCCGGGGCCAGACCCGAGCCGGCCGCGCAGACCACCGCTCCGGCCGTGCGCAGGACGTGCAGCATCTGGTCGTTGGAGAGCGAGGCCAGCCAGCCGGGGATGGACTCCAGCTTGTCGAGCGTGCCGCCGGTGTGGCCGAGGCCGCGTCCGGAGAGCTGCGGGACGTACGCGCCGCACGCGGCCACCAGCGGCGCCAGCGGCAACGTGATCTTGTCGCCCACGCCGCCCGTGGAGTGTTTGTCGGCCGTGGGCCGGTCGAGCATCGACCAGTCCATACGCTCGCCCGAGCGGATCATGGCCTGCGTCCAGTCGGCGATCTCGCGCCGGTTCATGCCGTTGAGCAGGATGGCCATGGCGAGCGCGGACATCTGCTCGTCGGCCACGTCGCCGCGCGTGTAGGCGGCGATCACCCAGTCGATCTGGGCGGCCGACAGCTCGACGCCGTCCCGCTTGGCGCGGATGACCTCGATGGCGTCCATGATCAGGTGCTCCTGCTGAGGTCGTCGGGGCCGAACGCGTACGGCAGGATCTCGGCCATGCGCTTGGGGCCGTCGACGGTCTCGACCAGCAGGTCCTCACCGCCGAACTCGTACAGGACCTGGCGGCAGCGTCCGCACGGCATGAGCAGCTCGCCGTGACCGTCCACGCAGGTGAAGGCCACCAGCCGGCCGCCGCCCGACATGTGCAGCGCGGACACCAGGCCGCACTCGGCGCACAGGCCGAGGCCGTACGAGGCGTTCTCGACGTTGCAGCCCGTGACGATCCGGCCGTCGTCGACCAGCGCCGCCGCCCCCACCGGGAACTTGGAGTACGGCGCGTACGCGTTGCGCATGGCCGCGGACGCCTCGTCGCGCAGGCCGTCCCAGTCGATGTTCAATGTTGATCCCCCCGGCGGAAGCGCACGCCGTCGGCCTTGGGCATCCGCAGGTGTTGCGAAGCGACCAGGAGCACGAGCAGCGTGAGCACGTGTGGCGTGATGTAGACGAACTCGCTCGGCAGCGTCTCCACGGTCCGCCAGAGCCAGAACAGCAGGATCGCGCCCGCCGCGGCGGCGGCGATCACCGTGTAGTCCTTGACGCCCCTCGCCACGACCTCGGCGGGCTGACCCGGCGCGACCAGCTTACGGACCTGGAGCGCGATGTAGATCAGCAGCAGCAGCGAGCCGAACAGGAAGAACGAGGTGACCGCGCTGACCTCGCCGGAGCTGCGCAGTTGCAGGCCGCTGGCGTACCCGAACAGGGACGAGCCGGCCGCGAGCCCGCCGGGCCGCCAGTTGCCGAAGATCATGGCCGCCAGGCCGATGAAGCCGCGGCCCTGCGTCTGGCCCTCGACGTACTTGTTGGAGACGAAGACCAGGAACACGCCGCCGAGCCCGGCGAAGGCGCCGGAGACGACGACCGCGAGGTACTTGATCCGGTAGACGTTCACGCCCAGCGACTCGGCCGCCCACGGGTTCTCCCCCGCCGAACGCAGCCGCAGCCCGAACGACGTGCGCCAGAGCACCAGGTACGTCACCGGCAGCAGCAACACGGCCAGGATGACCAGCGCGTTCACGTCGTGGGTGACCCCACGCAGGATGCCGGCGAGGTCGGAGAGCAGGAACCAGTGGGTGCTCTCCAGCTTGCCCAGCAGGTCGGGGCCGTCCGACAACACGGGCAGGCTCACCTCCGGCGCGGACGAGCTGATCGCGGGCGAGGTGGTGATGCCGGCGCCCTTCGCGCTGGCCGAGGTGCCCTCGCCGTAGAGGACCTCGGACAGGAAGCGGGTGATGCCGGGGCCCAGCAGGTTGATGGCGACGCCGCTGATGATGTGGTCGACGCCGAACGTGACGGTCGCGACCGCGTGGATCAGCCCGCCGAGCGCACCGCCGAGCAGCCCGGCGAGCAGCGCGGCCATCGGGCCCCACTGGTATCCGGCCCAGCCGGCGAACCAGGTGCCGAGCACCATCATGCCTTCGAGGCCGATGTTGACCACGCCGGCCCGCTCGGCCCACAGGCCGCCGAGACCGGCCAGGCCGATCGGGACCGCGAGCAGCAGCGCCGCGTTGAACGTGCCCGAGGAGGTCAGGTCGTCCTGGCCGGACATGATCCGCACCAGCGACAGCAGCAGGATGAGCGCGGCGGCGCCGATGAGCGCCAGATGGTACTTGCCGACCCTGGTCATGCTGCCACCTCAACCGGTTTGTTCGTGCCGAGCTGCCGGGCCGCCCGCTGTTCCTCCAGCCGCAACGCGATGCGGTTGGTCACCTCGTTCGCGATCACCACCAGCAGGACGATGACGCCCTGGATGATCGTGATGACGGACGACGGCACGTCCGCGATCTGCAGCGCGCCCTGCGCCCGGTCGAGGAAGGCGAACAGCAGCGCGGCGATCGCGATGCCCACGGGCTTGTTCCTGCCCAGCAGCGCCACCGCGATGCCGAGGAAGCCCAGACCCGCGGTGAAGTTGGAGTTGAAGGCGCCCTTGTCGCCGAGGATCTCGGGCAGGCCGATGAGCCCGGCGATCGCGCCGGACAACACCATGGCCGCGATGACCATCTTCTTCGGGTTGACGCCCGAGGCGAACGCGGCCGGGCCGTTGAGCCCGCTGGCCTTGACGTTGAAGCCGAAGCGGGTGCGCTCCAGCACGACCCAGATCACCAGGCCGAGCACGACGGCCACGAGCAGGAAGCCCCACACGCCGCCGCCGCGGGTGGGCGGCAGCAGCCCGAACCAGTCGAAGACGAAGTTCAGGTTGGGGAACATGGCCGACTCGGGGAGCTGCGGCGTGGTGGTGGTGAGCTGGCCGGCGGCCCGCTCGCCCGTGAACGGGCCGCGTACCAGGTAGGAGGACAGGCTGATGGCGATGTAGTTGAGCATGATCGTGGAGATGACCTCGTTCACGCCGCGGGTCACCTTCATGATCGCGGGGATCAGCGCGTACGCGCCGCCCACGACCGCCGCCACGACGATGATCACCGCGATCTGGATCGGCTTCGGCGCGGTGAACGTCGAGCCGACGAACGCCGCGCAGATGGCCGCGATCCGGTACTGGCCCTCGACACCGATGTTGAAGAGGTTCATGCGGAAGCCGACCGCCACCGCGAGACCCGCGATGAACAGTGGCACCGCCCGGTTCAGGAACGCCGCGATGCCGTTGGACACCGAGCGCGCGGTCTCGCCGAAGTCGAAGAAGGCGGCGAACGCGTCGATCGGGCTGGCGCCCGCCGCGATGATCGCCACACTGGAGATCGCGATCGCCAGGACGATGGCGACGACGGCGCCTGCGACGGTGAGCAGCGCCCGGTTGAGCCCGGCGGGCATCACGTCTCCTCAGTGCCGGCGATGGCGCCGGTCATGTAACCGCCAAGCCGCTCGGGCGTGACGTCGGAAGGATCGAGTTCGGCCACGAGCCGGCCGCGCAGGATGACCCTGATCGTGTCGGACAGGCCGATCAGCTCGTCGAGGTCGGCGGAGATCAGCAGCACGGCCAGGCCGGCGGCCCGCGCGTTGCGCAGGTGGTCCCAGATGGCGGCCTGCGCGCCCACGTCGACGCCCCGGGTGGGGTGCGCGGCGATGAGGAACGACGGCTCGCCGCTCATCTCGCGGCCGACGATCAGCTTCTGCTGGTTGCCGCCGGACAGGGCCAGGGCCAGGGTGTCCACGCTGGGGGTGCGCACGTCGTACTCCTTGACGATGCGCTCGGTGTCGGCCTTGGAGGCACGCCGGTCGACCCAGATGCCGCTGCGCGCCGGGGGCCTGGTCTGGTGGCCGAGCACCCGGTTCTCCCACAGGGACGCCTCCAGCAGAAGGCCCTGCCGGTGGCGGTCCTCGGGGATGTAGCCGATGCCGGCCTCCCTGCGCTTCAGCGTGGACCAGGCGCTGATGTCCACGCCGCCGAGGGTGATCGTGCCGTGGGCGGGACGCATGCCCATGATCGCCTCGATCAGCTCCGACTGGCCGTTGCCCTCGACCCCGGCGACGCCCAGGATCTGGCCGGCGTGGATGTCGAAGGAGACGTCGTCGAGGAGCAGGCGCTTGCCCTCCTCGCGCAGCTTGTCGACGTACAGGCCGACGGAGGTGCCCTTGGGGACGGGACGGAAGCCGCCGGCCTCCATCGTCAGGCGCGACACGCTCAGCGTGACGTCCTCGCGCACGGTGGACTCGCGGGTCTCCGGCGTGGGCAGCTCGCTGCCGACCATCAGCTCGGCGAGCCGGCGCGCGGTGACCTCGGCCGGGTTGACGCTGGCGACGGTGGTGCCGCGGCGGATCACGGTGATCGCGTCGGCGATGTTCAGCACCTCGTCGAGCTTGTGCGAGATGAAGATGACGGTCAGCCCGTCGGCCTTGAGCTCGCGCAGGTTCTGGAACAGCTCCTCGACCTCCTGCGGCACGAGCACCGCCGTCGGCTCGTCGAGGATGAGGATGCGGGCGCCGCGGTAGAGGACCTTGAGGATCTCCACGCGCTGCCGGTCGCCGACGCCGAGGTCCTCCACCAGCGCGTCGGGGTCGACGCGCAGGCCGTGGCTGCTGGCGAGCTGGGCGATGCGCGCCCTGGCCTTGCCGGTGTCGAGCACACCGGCCTTGGTGGGCTCGGCGCCGAGAACGATGTTCTCCAGCACGGTGAAGTTGTCGGCCAGCATGAAGTGCTGGTGGACCATGCCGATGCCGACGTCGATGGCGTCGCTGGGGGTACGGAACGTCACCTCGCGGCCGTTGACCTTGATCGTGCCCTCGTCCGGCTTCTGCATGCCGTACAGGATCTTCATCAGGGTCGACTTGCCCGCGCCGTTCTCCCCGACGATCGCATGGACCGTGCCGGGTTCGACGGTGATGCGGATGTCGTGGTTGGCGACGACACCGGGGAAACGCTTGGTGATGCCCTCCAGCTCTACGGCGGGTTGCACCGCGGCGAGGGTGTCCGAGCTCATTACGCCTCTCCTAGAGCATGGGGGCGGAAAGGGGGGGATATAGACCAAAGGCCCGAAGTGGGGACTCCGGGCCCTCGGTCGTCTCTCCTACCCAGATTACGGCTTGGACGGAACCGTGACTTTGCCGTCGACGATGTCCTTCTTGGCAGCGTCGAGCTTGTCCTTGATGTCATCGATCTCGCCACCGGTGGTGGACAGGCCCACACCGTCGACCTTGAGGTCGTAGACGGTGTTGCTGCCGCCCTTGGCGCCACCCTGGAAGGCCTTGACGAACTCGAAGACGCCGACGTCCACGCGCTTGAGCATCGAGGTCATGATGACCGCCTGAAGGTCGGTCTCCTTGACCGTCTGGCGCTGGTCGGAGTCGACGCCGATGGCCTTCTTCTTGGCCGCGGCCGCCGCCTGGAACACGCCGAGGCCGGAGTCGCCGGCGGCGTGGTAGACGATGTCCGCGCCGTCCTGGAACATCTTCTCGGCCGCGACCTTGCCCTTGTCGGGGGCCTTGAAGCCGGAGAAGTCACCGTCGGGGGTGAGGTACTTGATGTCGATCTTCATGTCCGGCTTGACCGACTTGACGCCCATCACGAAGCCCGCCTGGAACTTCTTGATCAGGTCGTTCTCGACGCCGCCCACGAAGCCGACGTGGCCGCTCTTCGACTTGGTCGCCGCGGCGACGCCCGCCAGGTAGGAGCCCTGCTCCTCGGCGAACAGCAGGCCGGTCACGTTCGGGCCGTTGGAGGCCGAGTCGACGACGGCGAACTGCACGTCGGGGTACTCGGCGGCGGTCTTCTTGATGTCGTCGCCGTACGCGAAGCCGACACCGATGATCGGGTTGTAGCCCGCGTCCGCGAGCTGGCGCAGCAGGTCGCCGCGGTTGGAGCCGTCGGCCGCCGGGCTCAGCTCCTTGATGTCGGCGTTCAGCTCCGTCTTGGCCTTCTCCAGGCCCGCGTAGGCGGCGTCGTTGAACGACTTGTCGCCACGGCCGCCGACGTCGAACGCCAGACCGACCTTCAGACCGCCCTTGGGGGCCTCGCTGCTCGCGCCGGAGCTCGGCTGCGTGCTCGCCGAGGTGCCACCATCGCCGCCGCCGCAGGCCGCGGCCGCCATGAGCATGACGCCGGCTACCGAACCGACGGCAATCCTGCTGAATCGCTTGCCGAGCAAGGCGACTCCCTTCCATTTCCTCGCCGTCGAACTTCATCGCAGGCGCGAAGAAACGTACGGCACCTGCACGGAAGATAGTTGCTTGACCAGGGCAGACCAAACCGGCACACAGGGTCGCAACCGCTCCGTTATCGACATCAAGCGCGTCCGTGACCTGAATCTGGGTTCAGGCACTTGGGGCGGCGCCGGAAAGTTTTGCCCAAGTTTGGTATGGAAGGGGCCCTTGCCGAGCGGTCGATCATGGCAGAGATTCCGATCAACGGTGGAAATTTCGTATCGGAGCCCGTATGCACCCTTGGAAGGCACTGGCCGTACCGCTGGTCGCGATCCTCACCGTGACCATGAGCGGCGCCTCCCCGGCGACGGCCGTCACCCCCGCGATCAAGATCGAGAACAACGCGACCCAGCCGGTCTTCTCCCGCGCCGACGCCGTCAAGCAGACGGTGTTCGTCGAGGTCGCCGGGACCGACAGCGACGACGACGGGCAGCCCGACCGGGTCGCCATGGACATCCTGCGTCCCAAGGAGACCGACCAGGGACTCAAGGTCCCCGTGATCATGGAGGCCAGCCCCTACTACGCACCCGGCAACGACGTCCCCAACCATCCCGTGGACGTCGACGAGAACGGCAACCCGCTGCCCACGTTGAAGTCGATGACGGACAAGCTGGCCGGCGAGCCCTTCGACGGCTACTACGACAACTACTTCCTGCCCCGCGGCTACGCCATCGCCCTGGTCGAGAACGTCGGCAGCGCCCGCGCCACCGGCTGCCCGTCCTCCGGCGACCGGAACGAGACCGCGGGCCCCAAGGCCGCCATCGACTGGCTGAACGGCCGCGCCCGCGGCTTCGACGCCGACGGCAACGAGGTGAGCGCCACCTGGTCCACGGGCAAGGTCGGCATGATCGGCGTCTCCTACAACGGCACGCTGCCCAACGCCGTCGCCTCGACCGGCGTCGAGGGCCTGAAGACGATCGTCCCGATCGCCGCCATCTCCAGCTGGTACGACTACTACCGCGCCAACGGCGGCGTGCTGGCCCCCGGCGGCTACCAGGGCGAGGACCTGGACGTGCTGGCCAAGTTCGTGCTGACCAGGGACAAGGGCTTCGAGGTCTGCGGCGCGAAGATGGACGCGCTCACCGCGAACCAGGACCGGGTCACCGGCGACTACAGCCCGCTCTGGGACGCCCGCAACTACGTCAACGACGTGAACAAGGTGAAGGCCAGCGTCTTCCTCGTGCACGGGCTCAACGACTGGAACGTCAAGAGCAAGCAGTTCGCCCAATGGTGGTACGCCCTGGCCAAGCGGAACGTGCCCCGCAAGATCTGGTTGCACCAGGGCACCCACATGAACCCCTTCAGCCTGCGCACCGCCGAATGGCTGCGCCAGCTGCACGGCTGGTTCGACTACTGGCTCCAGGGCATCGACTCCGGCATCATGCGCGAGCCGCAGGCCGACGTGGAGATCGGCGTCGGCGAGTGGCAGCAGCACGCCTCCTGGCCGCTGCCCGGCGCGACGACGGTCTCGCTCCACCCGGCCTCGGGCGAACGACTCGGCCTGCTGCCCCGGCCGCTGTCGGCCAGGGAGTCCTTCGTGGACCAGAGCACCAGGACGGCCGAGCAACTGGTGGAGACGGCCGGGGCCGACCCCAACCGGCTGGCGTACCGGACCGGCGAACTGCCTGCCGACGTACGGATCTCCGGGACGCCGACGGTGTCGGTGCGGGCCTCGTTCAAGGACGGCGCCTCGCCGTACCTGACGGCGTTGCTGGTGGACTACGGCACCGACGTGCGCCCGGACGGCACACTGCTGTCGACCGGCCAGACCTACTGCTACGGCGAGGGCGTCCCCGGTGACACCGGGTGCACGACGCTCAGACGGCTCGGCACGGCGACGACCCCGTACAAGATCGTCTCCCGGGGCTGGCTCGACGTGCGCAACCGCCACCGCGCCGATCGCACGGAACCGCTGCGCCCCGGCAAGGAGTACACCTTCACCTGGGACTTCCAGCCCAAGGACTACCTGTTCAAGAAGGGCCACCGGCTGGGCCTGGTGATCATCTCGACCGACCGCGACTACACCCTGCGCTACCCGGCCGGCACCCGGGTCACCGTCTCGCCGGGGCACTCGTCCCTGCGCCTGCCGGTGGTGTTCGGCAGGCTCGCCTGACACGCCGACGGCCCGCCGCGTCGCGCGGCGGGCCGTCGGACCGGGGCTCAGGCCATGGCGGTGCTGATCGAGTCGAGCGGGCCGACGTCCCACAGCGCGGTCAGCGCCGTGGTCGCCATCACCCGCACGCCCATCGCGATCGCCTTCTCGTCGACGTCGAAGGTGCCCTGGTGGATGTCGTACGTGACGCCGTCGGGCGAGCGCGTGCCGAGCCGAGCGAAGGCGCCGGGGATCGACTCCAGGTACCAGGCGAAGTCCTCGCCGCCGAGCGACTGCTGGGTCGGCACCACCGCGCCGGCGCCGAGGGCCCGTTCGGCCGCCTCGGCCAGCATCTCGACGCTGACCTCGTCATTGACGACCGGCGGCACCCCGCGGGTGTAGTCCATGACGGCCTCGACGCCGTAGGCGCCGGCGACGGACTCCAGCAGGGCCTTGATCAGGTCGGGCGCGGCGTGCCAGGCGTTCTCGTCGAGGCAGCGGATCGTGCCCTCGGCGATGCCGTCGTCGGGGATCGCGTTGGCCGCCGAGCCCGCCTCGACCCGGCCCCAGACGAGGCTGAGCGAGGAACGCGGGTCGACCCGGCGGGAGAGCGCGGCGGGCAGCTCGGTGAGGATCTTGGCGAGGGCGAAGACCAGGTCGGCCGTCAGGTGAGGACGGGCGGTGTGGCCGCCGGGGCCGGAGACCCTGACGACGAGCTTGTCGCAGGCCGAGGTGATCGGGCCGCTCCGCAGGCCGAGCTGGCCGACGTCGACGCGCGGGTCGCAGTGGAGGCCGAAGATGCGGTCGACGCCGCTGATGCCGCCGTGGGCCATGACCTCCAGGGCGCCGCCGGGCAGCTCCTCGGCGGGCTGGAAGATCAGCCTGACCCGGCCCGGCAGCAACCCCGCCGCGGCCTGCTGGGCCAGGAAGATCGAGGTCCCGAGCAGGACGGTGGTGTGCACGTCGTGCCCGCAGGCGTGGCAGGCGCCGGGGACGGTGGAACGGTAGGGCACGTCCTTCTCGTCCTGGAGCGGCAGCGCGTCGATGTCGGCCCGCAGCGCGACCGTGGGCCCGTCGCCGTTGCCCACGTCGCAGATGAGGCCGGTGCCGCGCGGCAACACCGACGGGGTCAGCCCCGCGGCGGTCAACCGGTCGGCGATGCGCTGGGTCGTACGGTATTCGGCGAAGGCCAGCTCAGGATGCATGTGCAGGTCGCGACGGAACGCCACCAGCTCCTGCTCGGTCTCCGCCAGGAACGCGTCCAGTTCCCCCCGCAGCTCACGTCCCCGCATATGTCACCATCCATCCCGTCGTGGCCGCGCGTCCACAACCCCGACGGCGGCTCATAACGCTCTCAATATTCGTCCATCCCGCGGTTGCCACCTGGTTGAGGCGGCCGCTCGGCGAATCGAAAGCCACACCCGGAGGTATCGGTGCGAGGTCGTCAGCACGGGCTTAGCGTTCATCGGTCGCAGCAGCCCGGGTGCACAGCGGTTGGCCGTGAGCCCGATGGCGATGCCTCGACTTTATCGCTACCGTGCGGCTTCGCGCCGACAGATACACCAAAAGTTGGCTGACAGCATGCCCGTAACCGCAGGTGGTCACGTTCCGCACAGGTCTACCTGATCCGGAAATAGTCACAAGGGATCAGTTGATCGTGACCCGATGTCGCCACTTCCAAACGTGTTCACCGATTTCGAATCCTGTCACCTTCTGTCATGGTCATGACACTTTAGCGCTTGCTGCATTTGTGAAGAATGCGTGTTTCACTCGCAATATGATCACTAATATCCCGTTCGGGGAGAAGTATGCCGGGTTGAGCATCTTCGAGCCGAGTGAGGGGACCCTGGTGGTCGTACCCTCGCTCTCCCTCCCGCAGGACGAGCTCCGCCGCATCACGGCAGCCAGATCGTACGAGGAGCGCCTGCTCTTCCTCCTCCTGACGCTCCGGGCCCCCGGGGTCAAGGTGATCTACCTCTCCTCCGCGCCGATCGACCCCGACATCATCGACTACTACCTCGGCTTCCTTCCCGACCCGGACGACGCCGCCGAGCGCCTGCGGCTCATCAGCCTCGACGAGCCCTGGTCGCAACCCCTCACCCGGACGCTGCTGCGCCGACCCGACGTCCTCGACCGGCTACGGTCGGCGATCGACTCCGACGCCTGGCTGGTGCCGTTCGTCCTCAGCGAGACCGAGGAGGAGCTGGCCGCGTTACTCAACGTCCCCATCTACGGCCCCGCCACCTCACTGGCCTACTACGGCTCCAAGAGCGGCGCCCGCGAGGTCGGGCACGAGGCCGGGGTGCCCATGGCCCGCGGCTTCGGCGACGTGCACAGCATCATCGCGATCGACGAGGCCATCGACTCCCTGCCGGGCGAACGGGTGATCGTCAAGCTCAACGACGGCTACTCGGGCCTCGGCAACGCCATCGTCAGCAAGGCCGACCGGTCGATGACCCGATTTTCGGCGGCCGGGGAGACCTGGACGAGCTTCACGACGAAGATCAGGGATCGCGGGGCGGTGGTGGAGGAGTTCATCGAACATCGCCCGCTCTACTACCCGAGCGCCCTGGCCCGAATCACGCCCGGGGGCCATGCCGCGGTGCTGGCCACCCACGACCAGGTGCTCGGGGGCCCCAACAACGACGTCTACCAGGGTTGCACGTTCCCCGCCGCCCCCGAGTACCGGCACGAGGTGGGCGAGTCGGCCGAGCGGATCGCCGGAATCCTGGCCGAGCGCGGCGTGGTCGGCCTGTTCGGCATGGACTTCTTCGCCCTAAAGGCCGACGCCGGGTACGCCGCGCTGCTGTGCGAGATCAACCTCAGGATCGGCGGCACGACGCACCCGTACGGGGCCGCGGTGCTGACGACCGGGGCGAGGTACGACGCGGCCACCGGTCTCCTCATGGCCGGGAACCAGCCGAAGTTCTACACCGCGACCGACAACTGCTCCGCGCCCTGCCTGCGCGGCCGCGCGCCGGGCGAGGTCATGCGCACCGCCGGGCGGCTCGGCATCGGCTTCGACGCCGACCGGCGTACCGGCAACGTCTTCCACCTGCTCGGCGCCCTCCCCGAGTACGGGAAACTGGGTTTCACCACCATCGGCGACTCACGCGAGGAGGCCGACGAGCTGCACGCGCTCACCCGGCGCCTTCTTTGCGACGCCTGATCCCGGCCTCGCGCAGACCGCGCCATCCGATCACCGCCAGCACCGCACCGAGGATCACGTTCACCCCGATCAGGATCCCGTGCACGACGTAGAAGCCGGTGGGGTGCCCATCGGCCAAGTTAAACCCCAGGTTGATCCACTCGACGATCATGAACACGCCGAGGATGACGAGGAATCCGGCGATCTTTGGTGACATGGTCATCTCTCCAGTATCGAAGGCGGATCATCCGGGGAATGTGTCGCCACATGGGCATTCACACGGAGCTACGCTGAGACCGCCATGTGGACGAAATTTGTGCCGGTTACGGCACTTCTCGCCGCGGTCACGCTCACGAGCGGGACCGCGACCGCCGCCCCGACGACACCGGTCGGAGGTGACGCACTGGGAAGCCGTGGGCTGGTGCACCCGGAAGGCGTCAAGGCGCCACCCAAGAGCAAGGCTACTTCCTACGTCATCGCGGACGTGGAGACGGGCCAGGTACTCGCCGCGAAGGACGCCCACGGGCGCTACCTGCCCGCGAGCACGCTCAAGACGCTCACCGCCCTGACGCTCCTGCCGAAGCTCGACAAGAACCGCAAGGTCCGGCCCAGCCAGAACGCCTGCAACCAGGAGGGCACGGCGGTCGGGCTGACGCCCAAGATGACGTACAAGGTGGACGACCTGTTCCGCGCGCTGATGATGTCGTCGGGCAACGACGCGGCCATGGCGCTGGCCGAGACGAACGGCGGCGTCCCGCAGACCATGCGCGACATGAACGCCGAGGCCAAGCGGCTCCAGGCGTACGACACGGTGGCGAAGACGCCGAGCGGCCTGGACAAGCCCGGTCAGAGCAGCTCGGCGTACGACCTGGCGCTGATCGCCCGCGCCGGCCTCGCGAACCCCGATTTCCGCCGATATATCAGCACAAAGACCGCGAAGTTTCCGGCACCCAAGGACTACTACGAGATCAGCAACCACAACAAGCTGCTCTGGCGCTACCAGGGCATGATCGGCGTCAAGAACGGCTGGACCTCGAAGGCGCAGGGCAGCTTCGTCGGTGCGGCCACCCGCGGCGGCCACACGGTCCTCGTCACGATCATGCGGCACGAGGGCTACTTCTGGGACGAGGTGGCCAAGCTGCTCGACTGGGGCTTCTCGGTCAGGGGCAAGGTGACCCCGGTCGGACAGCTCGTCGATCCCGTGCCCGACCAGGTACGGGCCGCCCCGCAGGCGTCGGCCCCGGTCTCGCGGGTGACGCCGGCCGCCCAGCCGCCGCTGCTCGACGCCGCCGCCTCGAAGCAGACCGACTCCACCCGTACGGTCGGGTCGGCCGTGATCGGCGGCGGCCTGCTGTTCGGGCTGGTCTGGCTCGGTTTCGGCATCCGCCGCAAGCGCAACCGGTCCCGCCTCTGACTCCCGTACGGGTCACGGCTCCGAGGTCGGGCGCGGGGTCGCGCCCTTGCACTCGGGGCCCGGGCCGCGCAGCGGTCGTGGGTCGGCGACCGGGACCCCCAGCGGGTCGCCGATCGACGGGATCGGCGACGGCGACGGCGGCGGGCACAACCCGGTGGTGGACGTCCACGAGGCGGCGAACAGCACGAGCCTGGCGGAGAAGTTCATCCACAGCAGCAGTCCCACGGTGGCGGCGAACGCGCCGTAGATCGGGTTGCTCAGCGTGGTGCTGAGCAGCAGGCTCGCCGCCTGCTTGAGCAGCCCGAACCCGATCGCGCCGAGCAGCGCCCCCCGGATGATGACCTTGAACGGCTCGGCGGGCTTGGCCACCCAGCCGAGCAGGATCACGAACAGCACCCAGTCGGCCACGACGCTCGCCACCACGACGAAGATCCGGAACCCCTGGGTGCTGAGCAGCGAGTTGTCGCCGAAGACGGCGTCGAGCACCTTGTCCGTGACCGTGGTCGCGGCCCCCGACACCAGCGCGGAGGCGACCAGCGTCGTCCCGAGCAGGACGACCGAGATCAGGTCGCGCAGCTTGCCCAGGAAGAAGTTCGGGGGCGGCACGGTGGTCATCGACATCTCGCGCAGGGCCGCGCGCAGGGCGTCCATCGCGCCGAGGCCGGCGTACAGGAGGCCGAGGAGGCCGATGATGCCGGCGGTCGTCCTGGCGCTGGCGATCTGGTCCAGTCTGAGGTCGGCCGCGATGCCGGGCAGCCGTTCGATGATGGCGGTCTCCAGCGCCTTCCTGGTCGCGCTGCTGGCGTCGAGGGTGTAGCCGAGCACCGCGTAGCCGAGCGCGAGCAGCGGGAAGAAGGACAGGAAGCAGAAGTAGGTGACCGAGCCGGCCAGCCGGTCGCCCCTCTGGATCTGGTAGCGGCGTACGGCCCTGACCAGGTGGTCGATCCACAACCTGCGGACGCGCCAGTGGTCGAGCGTCCTGCGCCCCCAGGCCCGTACCGACTCGATCCGCTCGGTCAGACTCGCCAACACGTCCTCACACCTCCCGCCGGAGGCGATTGATCACCTCGTCACAGTGCCGGCCGATTCTGCCAGCGCCGCGTGGACCTCCGCCAGGTCCTGGTGGAGCATCTGCCCATCCCGCTTGACCACACGCCCGCCCACCAGCACTGTTTCCACCGCGCCCGGGTCGGCGTTGAGCACCACCGCGGCGATCGGGTCGTGCGCCGCCGCCATGCCGAGCGTGTCCGTACGCAGCAGCAGCACGTCGGCCTGCTTGCCCGGCCGCAGCGAGCCCACGACGTCGCCCAGCCCGACCACCTCGGCGCCCTCGACGGTGGCCATGCGCAGCACGTCCCGGGTGGTGAAGCCGGCGCCCGCGCCGTCCGGACGGCCGCGCTCCAGCAGGTACGCCGCCCGCATCAGGCTGAACATGTCACCCGGCGCGCAGGTCACCGTGTCGATGCCGAGACCGGTCGGGACGCCCGCCGCCCTGGCCCGTCCGCTGACGGGGTAGCCGATGCCGAGCGTCATCTCGTCGACCGGCGAGACCGACACGCTGCCCCCGCTGCCCGCGATGCGCTTGAACTCCTCGTCGGTGTAGTGGTTGGCGTGCACGAACGTCGTACGGGGGCGCAGCAGCCCGTTCGCCTCCAGGAACGCCAGCCCGCGCGCGGCGCTGTCCGGGCCCTGGCCGCCCATGTGAACGGTGACCGGCAGGTCGAGCTCGCTCGCCAGACGCCACTCCGCCAGGGCGTGCGCCTCGTCCACGATCTCCGGCCCGAGCGCGGCGACGACCATGGTGACCAGGCCGCCGCCCGCGCCGAAGTGCTCGTCGTGCACCCGGCGGCCCTCGCGGACGAGCGCGCCCGGGTCGCCGCCGTGGCAGTAGCCGAGCACGGCCCTGATCCCGGAGTCGCGCAGCGCCCGCACGGTGGCCTCGGTGTGGCCGGGCGAGAGCTGGATGTGGGACCAGTCGAGCAGCGTGGTGACGCCGGTGTCGAGGCATTCCAGCGCGCCGGCCAGGTTGCCCGCGTAGACGTCCTCGGGGCGGTAGGCGGGGGCCAGCTCGTTGAGTATGCGGCGCAGGTAGCCGTCGAAGGTGAGGTCGGCGGCGACCGCCCTGATGCCGGTCTGCCAGGTGTGCCGGTGGGTGTCGACGAACCCGGGCAACACGATCCGGCCGGTGGCGTCGATCACCTCGGCGTCCGGGTCGTCGGGCAGGCCGGGGCCCACCTCGGCGATCAGGCCGTCCTCGACGCGCACGTCCACCTGGCCGAGCACCACGGGCTCCGGCTCGGTGTCGATCACGGTGCCGTTCTTGATCAGGAGAGTTGTCATGGCAAAAAGCTTAACGAGAAGCTTTTTAAAAAGCAATCTGGCGATGGGTATCCTCGATGACGTGAGACCGGACGAGATCGACGCGATGGTGCCCCGCTGGACGGAGTCGGGGTTGTCGTCGTCGCTCATCGCCGGTTTGGAGCTGAGCAAGCGCCTGTCCCGGCTGCACCTGGTCTTCGAGCAGGCGATCAAGGCCGAGCTGACCGAGCTGGGGCTGACCTACGCGGAGTTCGACGTACTGGCCGCGCTCGCCCGTACACCGGCGCCCCACCGGATGAAGCCGAGCGAGCTGACCAAGGCGCTGCTGCTGACCTCCGGGGGCACCAGCAACGTGCTCCAGCGCCTGACGGCGGCGGGCTACGTCGAGCGGGAGGCCAACGCGGGCGACGCGCGCAGCCGCTGGGTGCAGCTCACGGCCGAGGGCCACCGGGTGGCGCTGGCGGCGCTCGACGCCTCGTCACGGGCGCACGAGGAGGTGCTGGCCGGGGTGCCCGAGGCGGACGTCCGGGCGGCGGCCGACGCGCTGCGCGAGGTGCTGGGGCTCGTCGGCCGCCGCCGGTTCCGCTAGCTCGGGCGCAGCGCGTGGCGGCCGGCCCATGAGCTGATCGCCGCCGCGATGGCCTCCGGCTGGTCCTCCGGCGCGTGGTGACCGGCCGGGCCCAGGTGCTCGATCTCCAGGGCCGCGATGTTGCGCGCGCACCAGTCGAGCACCTCACCCTGGATGAGCAGGGTCGGCGAGGAGTCGAAGGTGAGCAGCAGCTTGGGCACGTCGTCGCTGGCCGCCAGCCACTTGTCGTAGCGCTCGACCGCCTCGGCCACGTCGGCCGGGTCGCCGTCGAGCGGGATCGAACGCGCCCACTGCAGCAGCGGCCTGCGGCTCTCCCTGGTCGCGTACGCCTCCAGGTACGGCCGCAACTCCTCCTCGCCGAGCGGGTTCAACACCCCGCCCGTGTACGCCGTCCGCACCAGGAAGTCGTCGTCGAGCACCAGCCGCTCCCCCTCCTCGCTCCTGATCAGCTCGCTGCGGGCGCGCGGCCCCTCGCCCAGCTCGCTCCAGCTCATCGGCCGCACGATGGTCTCGAAGAAGGCCACCCCGCGCACCCGCTCCGGATGCCGCGCCGCCCAGTCGAAGGCCAGCGCGCCACCCCAGTCGTGCCCGACCAGCACCACGTCCTCCAGCCCGAGCCGGTCGAACCAGGCATCCAGGTAGCGGGCATGGTCGGTGAACCGGTAGTCGATGTCGGGCTTCCCCGAACGTCCCATGCCGATCAGGTCGGGAGCCAGCAACCGGCCGGGGCCGCCCACGGCGGGAAGCACGTTGCGCCACAAGTGGGAGGAGTTGGGATTGCCGTGCAGGAAGACGATCGGGGCGCCCTCGCCCCGGTCCTCGTAATGGATGGTCGAGTCCAGCATCGACAACAGGCATGACGGCCTCTTTCGTTCGCCTTACTAACGTTCGTGGCACTAATGAAATTACATCGTTAGTGCGACTAACGCAACGGGGTAGGATCGCCGGCATGAGCCACGACATGACCGACGCCGGCGACCAGGCCGCCCCCGCCCGCCTGCGCGGCCTGCCGAGCCGGTTGCTCGCGCACGTCGCGATGCAGGCCGACCGGCTGGTCAGCGACCGGCTCGCGCGCGCCGACGCGCGCAAGTGGCACTACGCGGTGCTGGTCGCGCTGCGCGAGTCCGGCCCCGCCAGCCAGGCCGAGCTGAGCCGGCGCACCGGCATCTACCGCAGCGACATGGTCGCGCTGCTCAACGAGCTGGCCGAGCGAGACCTCGTCGAGCGCGCGCCCGACCCCGCCGACCGCCGTCGCAACGTGATCTCCATGACCGAACGCGGCCGCGACCGGCTCACCCGGCTCGACGGCCTGGTCGACGCCGTCCAGGACGAGGTGCTGGCGCCCCTGAGCGAGGCCGAGCGCGACCAGCTCGTCGGCCTGCTCGCACGGCTGCGCGATCATCACACCCGACCGTCCCAATAGTGGGCAAAGAACCGTAAAAGCCTAGGCGTGGGAGGTTGCCGACGTACCTCCTGACCAGGGGGGAACGCATGGCAGGGCCGGTCCGGGCACCCTAGCCTGTGGGGGGTTGGGACCGAGCCAGGAGGCGCCACCCCCATGACCGAAATCAGCACCGGGCAGATGGTCAGGCTCCAGCGCGAACGAAGGGGCATGAGCACCACCGCGCTGGCGACCCAGTCCGGCTGCACCACCCGCCACATCGAACTGATCGAACATGGCAAACGCACCCCCTCGCTGCCCCTTCTCCGCGAGATCGCCAAGGTCCTCGGCGTACGGACCGCCGTGCTCCTCGGCGAGACCCCCCGCGACTCCCACGAGCCCAGCAGGCCGCAGATCCGCGACATCGAGCGGGCCCTGTTCGCCTGCCGCACCCGCGAGCCCGACCTCGAACCGCCCGACGCCGGGCAACTGTCGGAACGGGTGGCGGCGGCGCGCAACGCCTGGTTCACCTCGGCCCGGCGGTACTCGATCCTAATGGCCGCGCTGCCCTCGCTGGTCTCCGATGCCGAGAGCCTGGTGGCCGAGCGCACGGCCTCGGCCTACAGCGTGGCGACGGACGCGTACATGCTGGCGAGGGGCGTGCTCAAGCACCTGCAGCGGGTCGATCTCGCCCACCTGGCCGCCGACCGGGCCATGCGGTACGCCGAGGAGTCCGCCGACCCGCTGATGCTCGCCTGGGCCCACTGGAACCTCGGCCAGTCGATGCTCTCCGACGACATGCACCAGATCGCCCACGACGTGGCCAGGCGCGGCATCGAGCTCCTCGAACCCCATGTGGCCGACGGCGACGTACGGCACATCAAGGCGCTCGGCGCGCTGCACCTGCTGGCCGCCATCAGCGCGGCCCGCGGCGGAGACGACGACCAGGCCAGGGAGACCGTACGCGGCACCGCGGCCAAGCTCGCCGACCGCGCGGACGACCACTCAGGCGCCTACGACCTGGCCTTCTTCGGCCCCACCAACGTGGCCATCCACATGGCCAGCATCGAGAACGACACCGGCCGTCCCGAGGACGTACTGCGGCTCGCCGACGACATCGACATCCGCAGGACCCCCTCCATCGAGCGGCGCACCACCCACCTGTGCCACGTCGCCCGCGCCTGCGAGGACCTGGGGGACGACGCCGCGAGCCTGGTCTACCTGCTGCGGATCGAGCGCGAGAGCCCCGAGGAGCTCGACCACAAGCTGCTGCTGCGGGAGATGGTCCGCTCGCTGGTCCGCCGCGCCAGGCCGTCGTGGGCGCCGGAGGTGCGCTTCCTGGCCGAACGCCACAACATCGACGTGTAGGCGAACTCTCAGTTCGCCGATTCCGAACGGGGAGATCTGTCGCCGCGGTTCGTCACTGTGAGCCGCCGGAGTGGCACTGTGCGTCCATGACCAGAACTCCAAGTGCCGACGTCGTCATGGAACGCCTGCTGGAGGAGGCGGTCCGGGAGTTCCCCGGCTGGGCGTTCAGCCGGGGACGATCGGGCTGGACCGCCGTGTCCGGCGACGTCCGGCTCACCGGCCGGAGCCTGGCCGCGCTGCGCGCCCGCCTGCGCGTCCGGCCCCTCGACCGGTCACCGGCGCAGCCGGGCCGCTGAGGGACGGCAACCCGCCGTCCTCAGCGGTCAGAGCTTGGGCAGGAAGCCCACGCGGTCGCGGACCTCGGCCATCGTCCGCCGGGCCACGGCAGCGGCGCGCTCGGCGCCGACGGCCAGCAGGCGGTCGAGCTCGGCCTCGTCGGCCAGCAGCTTCTCCGTGCGCTCCCGGATCGGCGTGAACGCCTCCACGACCGCCTCGGCCACGTCCTTCTTGAACGTGCCGTAGCCCTGGCCCTCGTAACGGGCGACCAGGTCGGGGATGGGAGTGCCGGTCAGCGCCGACTGGATGCGCAGCAGGTTGGAGATGCCCGGCTTGTTCTCCTCGTCGAACAGGACCTCGGAGCCCGTGTCGGTCACCGCGCGCATGACCTTCTTGCGCAGCGGCCCCGGCTGCTCCAGCACGTCGAGGATGCCCGCCGGACTGGAGGACGACTTCGACATCTTCGCCGTCGGGTCCTGGAGGTCGGTGATCTTCTCGACCTCCTTGAGGATGTACGGGTCGGGCAGCGTGAAGGTGTCGCCGAAGCGGTGGTTGAAGCGCTGGCCCAGGTCGCGGGTGAGCTCCAGGTGCTGCTTCTGGTCGGCCCCGACCGGCACGGCGTTGGCCTGGTAGAGCAGGATGTCCGCGGCCTGGAGGATCGGGTACGTGAACAGCCCGACGCTGGCCGCGCTCTCGCCGAACTTGGCCGACTTGTCCTTGAACTGCGTCATCCGGGCGGCCTCGCCCATGCCCGTGAGGCAGATCAGGATCCAGGCGAGCTCGGTGTGCTCGCGCACGTGCGACTGCACGAAGACGGTCGAGCGCTCGGCGTCGAGCCCGGCGGCGAAGAGCTGCGCGGCGGCCACCCGGCTGCGCCTGCGCAGGGCGGCGGGCTCGGTCGGCACGGTGATCGCGTGAAGATCGACCACGCAGTAGAAGGCGTCGTGGGTCTCCTGCATGGTGACCCACTGACGGACCGCACCCAGGTAGTTGCCCAGGTGGAAGGAGTCCGCGGTGGGCTGGATGCCGGAGAGAACACGAGGTCTGGCCATAGCAGGCAATTGTGTCAGGAATCCTGGTCGGGCGGCGACTCGGCGACCCCCCGGCGTTTCACCCTCACCCGCGCGATCCGGCGCCCGTCCAGCTCGGTGATCGTGAGCTCGAAGCCGGGGATCTCCACCCGCTCGCCGGCGCCCGGAACGTGGCCCAGCATGGCCATCACGAACCCGGCCAGCGTCTCGTAGGGGCCGTCCGGCAGGCGTACGCCGGTCTCGGCGGCGAAGTCGTTGAGGTTGGTCAGGCCGTCGATCTCGATCTCGCCGGCGGGCAGGACGACGACGTCCTCCTCGACGTCGTACTCGTCCCTGATGTCGCCGATCAGCTCCTCGACCAGGTCCTCCATGGTGACGATGCCGGCGGTGCCGCCGTACTCGTCGACCACGATGGCCAGGTGCTGGCCCTCGGCGCGCATCTCGTTCAGGGTGGTCAGCAGGCGCTTGGAGGCGGGCACGAACTTGGCCGGCCGGATCGGCACGACCGCGCTGATGGGCTCGGTACGCCCGATCAACTCGGGATCGAGCAGGTCGCGTACGTGGACGAAACCGGTGATCTCATCGTATGACTCGCGGTACACGGGGAAGCGGGAGTGCGGGAGCGCGGCGGCCAGGCTCGCGGCCTCGGCCAGCGGCGTCTCGGCGTCCATGAACTCGACCTCGGTGCGGGGCAGCATGACCTCGCGGAGCTGGCGCTTGCCGGCGGCGAACACCTCGGCGATGAGCTTGCGCTCGTCGGCGGTCAGCTCGGCGTGCCCGACGACCATGTCCCGCAGTTCCTCGGTGGTGACCTCCTCGCGGTCGGCCTCCGGGTTGCCGCCGAGCAGCCGGACCACCAGGTCGGTCGACTTCGACAACATCCAGATGATCGGGCGCGACAGGGCGGCGATCCGGTCCAGGAAGGGGGCGACGAACAGCGACAGGCCCTCCGACCGCTGCAGGGCCAGCCGCTTGGGGGCCAGCTCGCCGAGCACCAGCGAGACGTACGAGATGGCCAGCGTCACCAGCACGAGCGCGAGCACGGGCGCGACGGAGTGGGGCACTCCCCAGCGTTCGAGCAGCGGGACGAGCTCCATGCCCAGCCGGTCGGCGCCGAAGGCGGCCGAGAGCATCGTGGCGACGGTCACGCCGATCTGCACGGCCGACAGGAAGCGGTTGGGGTCGCGGGCGAGCTTGGCCACCCGCTCGCCCCTGCGGCCGCGCCCTTCGAGCTTGCGGACCTGGCTCTCCCGCAGCGAGACCATCGCCATCTCGGCGCCGGCGAAGAACCCGCCGACCAGGATGAAGAGCAGGACCAGGGCGATGTTCGCCCCGAGGGTGTCAAACATGGTGGTTGGCAGCGTACTCGGCGGGTTTCCCGCGTATGCTGAACGGCAAGCCGTACAAAATCAAACATATGTAAACAGGAGTACACATGAGGCTGTTGGTCACCGGAGGCGCCGGGTACGTCGGCAGCGTCGTCGCGGCGCAGCTCATCGAGGCCGGGCACGAGGTGACCGTGCTCGACGACCTGTCCACGGGCCACGAGGACGCGGTGCCCGAGGGCGCGCGGTTCGTCCGCGAGTCGATCACGCGGGCCCACGACGCGCTCGACGGCATGGACGCCGTGCTGCACTTCGCGGCCAAGTCGCTGGTCGGCGAGTCGGTGCAGAAGCCGGGCCTCTACTGGGCCCACAACCTGGGCGGCACCCTGGCCCTGCTCGACGCCATGCGCGACAAGGGTGTGCGCCGGATCGTCTTCTCCTCCACGGCGGCCACGTACGGCGAGCCCGAGCGCTCCCCGATCGAGGAGGACGACCCGACGCGCCCGACCAACCCCTACGGCGCCTCCAAGCTGGCCGTGGACACCGCCCTCAGCGCCTACGCGGGCGTGCGCGGGCTCGGCGCGGTCAGCCTGCGCTACTTCAACGTGGCCGGCGCCTACGGCCGCTTCCGCGAGCGGCACGCCGTCGAGACCCACCTCATCCCCAACGTGCTCAAGGTCGCCACCGGCGAGCGCGACTCGGTGAGCGTGTTCGGCACCGACTACCCCACCCAGGACGGCACCTGCGTGCGCGACTACGTGCACGTCGGCGACCTGGCGCGGGCACACCTGCTGGCCCTGGAGGCGATCGCCGAGGGCGAGCACAAGGTCTACAACCTGGGCAGCGGGGCCGGGTTCAGCGTGCAGGAGGTGATCTCGGTCTGCCGCGAGGTCACCGGCCACGAGATCCCGGTCGTCGTCGGGGAGCGGCGGGCCGGCGATCCGGCCGTCCTGGTGGCCTCCTCCACCCGGATCCAGCGGGACCTCGGCTGGAAGGCCGAGCGGGCGGAACTGCGGGACATCGTCTCGGACGCGTGGACGGCACTTTCCGGGAATGCCTAATGCGGACGGCGATTATGTGCTGTGATACCGAAATGTGAGGAGCTTTTCACCAAGGGTCACGAAGCTGGTCTTGGGTGCCCTCATCCTGCTGGGCAGCCTCACGGCGGCGGCCGGGGTGATCTTCGCCACCTCCCAGCCCGCGCCGGCCGCCCAGCCCTCTCCCCCGTGCCCAGGGGTGGACAAACAGTAAATGCAGAACGGGCTGCTCACCATCGCGATCCCGCTCTGGGTGGCCGGCCGTACGTCGGCGCCCACCTGGATGGTCGCGGCGCTCGCCATGGTCAACACCGTCACCGTCACGCTGTTGCAGGTGCGGCTCAGCCGCGGCACCGACGACGCGCTGGGCGCGGCCCGCGCCCAGCGCCGCTCGGGCGTGTTCCTGCTGCTGGCGTGCGTGCTGCTGGCCCTGGCCGCCGGGCAGCCGGTCTGGGTGGCGGTGGTCGCGCTGCTCGGCGGTGCGCTGCTGCACGTCTTCGGTGAGCTGCTCCAGGCCGCCGGTTCGTGGGGGCTGTCGTACGAGCCGGCCCCGCAGCACGCCATCGGCCAGTACCAGGGCCTGTACGGGATGGGCCAGCAGGTGGCCAACATCGTCGTGCCCGCCGTCATGACCATGGTCATCGTCGGCTGGGGGCTGCCGGGCTGGTTGTTGTTCGGCGTGCTGTTCCTGGCGGCCGGGCTCGCCGTGCCGCCGGTGACCCGCTGGGCCGAGCGCACCCGCGTCGCCGTACGCCCGCTCGGCACGGCCGGCGCGCGCCCCCGCTGAGCCGGGGACGCGCGTCCGGACCCGCGGTCAGATCAGGCCGAGCTCGCGCACCGCGTCGCGCTCCTCGGCCAGCTCGCCCACGCTGGCGTCGATGCGCTCGCGGGAGAAGGCGTCGATCTCCAGGCCCTGGATGATCTCGTACCGGCCGTCGACGGAACGCACCGGGAAGGAGGAGATGAGCCCCTCGGGCACGCCGTACGAGCCGTCGGAGACGACGGCGGCCGAGGTCCAGTCGGTGCCGTTGACCCAGTCGTGGACGTGGTCGATCGCGGCGTTGGCGGCCGAGGCGGCCGAGGAGGCGCCACGGGCCTCGATGATGGCGGCGCCGCGCTTGGCGACCGTCGGGATGAACGTCTCGCGCAGCCACTCGCCGTCGACCTGGTCGGCCGCGACCTTGCCGCCGACCTCGGCGTGGAACAGGTCGGGGTACTGGGTGGCGGAGTGGTTGCCCCAGATCGTCATCTTCTTGATCTCGGTGACCGGGACCTGGAGCTTGGCGGCGAGCTGGGACAGCGCGCGGTTGTGGTCGAGGCGGGTCATCGCGGTGAAACGCTCGGCCGGGACGTCGGGCGCGTTCTGCTGGGCGATGAGCGCGTTGGTGTTGGCCGGGTTGCCCACGACCAGGACCCGGATGTCGTCGGCGGCGTGCTCGTTGATCGCCTTGCCTTGGGGGCCGAAGATGCCGCCGTTGGCGCCGAGCAGGTCGCCGCGCTCCATGCCGGCCTTGCGCGGCATGGCGCCGACCAGCAGGGCGACGTTGGCGCCGGAGAAGGCGACATTGGCGTCGTCGGTGATCTCGATGCCGGACAGCAGCGGGAACGCGCAGTCGTCGAGCTCCATGGCGGTGCCCTCGGCCGCCTTCACCGCCTGCGGGATCTCCAGCAGGCTCAGCTTGACCGGGACGTCAGCGCCGAGCAGCTGTCCCGACGCGATGCGGAACAGCAGTGCGTAGCCGATCTGACCGGCGGCCCCGGTGACGGTTACCTTGACGGGCGTGGCCATGGCCTTCCCCTAACTCGCGGGATGAATTCGTTGGACTTTCGGATGTTACCGCTCGTCATCCGCAGGGCTCCATCGCGGGCACCTTCAGCTCGGGCTCGAAGTCGACCCTGGCGAAGTGCCTGGTCAGGAGCTGCTTGATGGCGCCCTTGCGGTAGAGGTCGCCGATGACGCCCTTGACCGCCGTGCAGGTCTTGGCGTCGCCGTTCCTGATGCCGACCGCGTACCGCTCGTTGTTCAGCTTGGCGCCGAGGATCTTGTAGCGCATGTTCTCCCGGCTGGCGAACCCGGCCAGGATCAGGTCGTCGCCGGGCACCGCGTCCACCTTGCCCTGCCTGAGCAGGTCCATGCAGATGGCGTAGTTTCCGGCCATCACCGGCTCCACCTTCACCTTGTCCTGCACCGCGCCGACCGACGGGGAGTCGGGCGCGCAGATCTTGCGGCCCTTCAGGTCCTCCAGGGAGTCGATGTCCGTGCCCGCGCGGACCAGCACGTCGTTGTGGGCCACGTAGTACGGGCCGGCGAACTCGACCTCGCTCTTGTCCACCGAGTACGTGGCGACCACCAGATCGACCCTGCCGTCGGCCAGCGCGCCGGCCCGGTCGTCCCGGCTGACCCGGGTGAACGAGGTCTCCTCGGCCCCGAGCGCGGCGGCCAGGAGCTTGGCCACCTCGATGTCGAAGCCGGCGAACTCGTCGCCGTTCTGCAGGCCGACGCCCGGCAGGTCGCCCTTCACGCCGATCACGATCTTCCCGGTCTGGGCGACCTTGTCGATCACCGAGGCGAACGTGGCGGGCCGCGGCGACTTCCTGTCCGTCGGGGTCGGCACGACCTCACTCTTGAACGCCAGCGGCGACCAGCCGTTCGACATCGCCGCGAGGCCGGCGATCACCAGCATGACGAGCGCGGCGGCCAGCGCGAGCCACACCTTGAGCCGCCGCCGGCCGGACGGCACGGGCTCCCCGGCGGCCGGCGGCACCGGCCCCTGCTCCGGCGGGAGCGTGTCCAGCCGCCCGGGGCCGGGCGGCACGGTCACCGGGGCGCTCTGCTGCCCGGTCGTGCGCTCCTGCCCCGTCTGCTGCCCCGTCTGCTGTCCCGTCACCCGCTCCTGGCCCGGGGCCGTGGCGGACGGCGGGCGGCCGGGATGACCGGTGTGGGCAGTGTTGGCGGTCTGGCCGGTGTGGCCGGTGTGGCCGGGCTGCGTGGCGGGCCGGTCGGTGATGGACGTGGCCGACACCCGGGTGAACGGCGTGGTGTCGTCGCCGGCCACCTGCACGCCCCTGGTGAGCATCGCCGTCGAGGCCCCGGCGGCCGTGCCGGTCTGCCCGAGCAGGCGCAGCAGGAGCTGGTCGGCCGAGGGCCGGTCGGCGGGCGACTTGGCCAGCGCCGAGCGCACCACGCTGCGCAGCGGCTCGTGCATCACCTCGACGTCGACCTCGTGGTTCAGGATGCGGTTGAGCACCACCGCGATCGACTTGCCCTCGAAGGCCGCCTTCCCGGTGGCCGCGAAGGCCATGGTGGCCCCCCAGGCGAACACGTCCGTGAAGGGCCCGATGTCGTCGCCGGCGATCTGCTCGGGCGCCATGTAGGCGGGCGTGCCGATCGCGCGGCTGGTGATCGTGCCGGTCGAGTCGATGATGCGGGCGATGCCGAAGTCGACCACGCGCGGCCCGTCGGCGGCGATGAGCACGTTGTCGGGCTTGAAGTCCCGGTGGACGATCGAGGCGTGGTGGATGGCGGTGAGCGCGGTGGCCGTGCCGATCGCCAGCCGGTCGAGCACGGTGCCGCTGAGCGGCCCGTCGGTCTCGACGATGTCGCGCAGCGCCCGCCCGTCGATGTACTCGCTCGCGATGTACGGCGTGTCGCCGTCGAGGTCGGCCTCCATCACCCGGGCGGTGCAGAAGGAGGCCACCCGCTGCGCCGCCTTCAACTCCCTGGCGAAACGTGACCTGGCGATCGTGTCCCCACTGAACTTCACGTGCAGGAGCTTGATCGCGGCCCGTTCCCCCTGCTCGTTGACGCCCAGGTAGACGATCCCCTGGCCACCTTCCCCGACCCGTCCGGACAGCCGGAACGATCCCAGCAGCGCTGGATCGCCCGCCACCAGCGGCGAGATCTGCGGCATTCGTCTATCCCCACGTTCACTGAACCCCAACCCCGCAAACTTTACGACGTTCAGCAACTTCTCAGGGATCCGTTAACCGTTCGTGACTCACCGGTTTTCCCGCAGACCTCGCCCACGGCGGCTCGCGGACACGTCAGTAGGGCAGGCTCCACGTGGTGAAGGACTTGCGCAGGTACGGGTTCTTGAACTTCGGGTACGCGACCGTGCTGACGTCGCCGTCAGAGGTGTACCGCATGTCCGGGTTGTTCTTGAGCCAGTCGAGCCACGCCTCCGAGCAGAACTGGGCGCAGTCGCCCTTCTTCTCCATGACCCGGATGCGCGGGATGCCGCCCGGGTCGAACGCCTTGCTGAACGGCGACGGCGCCGGCGTGTACCCGGCCAGGAACGCGCCGGCGTGGTTGTAGAGCTTGCCGTGCAGCGCCCACTCCTTCTTGGTCGGCTGGTTGCCGTACGGCAGGGCGATGGAGTTCGGCTTGACCTTGGTCAGATCGTCGATCTGCTTGGCGATGCCGCCGATCTGGTCCTCGACCTCCTTCTCCGAACGTCCGCGCAGGTTGACGTGGTCGCGGGTGTGGTTGCCGATGTCGAAGCCGTTGTCCTTGAGCCAGCCCAGCGTCTGGGCCTGCTCCTCGCGCACGGTCTTGCCGAACATGTCGCGGGTGACGTAGAAGGTGGCGGCCGGGCGGAAGCCCGGGTGCTTGGCGGCCACCTCGCGCAGGATCGCCACGGCCGTGTCCGGCTGCGGGACGCCCATCTCGTTCAGGGTGAGCTGCGAGGGCGAGGAGTCGTCGAAGGTCAGGACCACGGGATGCTTGCCCGCCGGGATGTTGATCTTCCCGGTGACCATCTCCGAGGCGCTGATCGGGACGTAGTTGTCCCTGACCAGGCGTTCGAGGTCGGCGCGGAACTGCTGGGGCGTCCTGTCGTCGGTGGTGGCCGGGTTCTTGATGACCCGGTGGAACATCAGCACCGGGATCTGGCCCAGTTCGTTCGCCTTGACCTTGCGGGCCAGCGCGATCTTGGCCGTCTTGCTCTGCTTCAGCTTGGCCGCGGCCTCGGCCTTGCTGTCGGTGATCTTGGCGGTGTCGGGCGGCGAGTCGCACCCGGTCAGGACGACGGCGGCCGCGAGCAGCCCCGCTCCTGTCAAAATACCCAGTCGCATCCGAACCCCCCGAGACGCGTACGACTGTTACAGGTTGGGCCTTACCCAGGTGATCAACTGCGCCACGCCGCGACCTCGTCAAAGAAGCGTCAGGGAATACGAAAAGGGGCGTCCAGGAGGGCGCGCGGGAGCCGGTCGCGGTCAGCGCCGGCCGAGGCCCAAGCGGCGGGCGACCCGCGCCATCAGCTGCGACATCCTGGACGGGAACGCGCCGGGCTCCGGAACCGTGACCGGACGCACCCGGCCGTTGTGGATCGCGCCGATCCTCCAGCCCTCGCCGGTGCGCACCACGACGACGGTCTGCCGCGACAGCCGCCGCTTGGGCAGCACGGACCGCCAGGGCATCAGGACGGAGCCCGTGCCGTGCACGACCGCCACGTCGGGGGTGAGGTAGCGGACCGACTCCAGGTCGCCGACCAGCGCCGAACCGGCCAGGACGCCACGGAAGAGCTGGTCGTGGTTGTGCTGGTGCTCGCGGCGGCCACGGGCGACGGTGCCGTCGTAGGAGACGTAGTCGGAGTCGTCGGTGAACAGCGCGCCGAACGCCTGGGCGTCTCCCGCCGTCCAGGTCGCGAGGAGGTCGGCGAAGAGCTGCTCGATCTGGGCGGTGTCGGCGGGCAGGGTGGCCGTACGCATGGGGGTGCCTCCGGAGGTGATATCGTCGTTTCGACTTACGAAAAGTACGATATCAGAAAGATTCGAATGTCGAAACGTTCCGTCATGGGAGAGATCGCCACGGAGCTCCGGCAGTTGCAGCAGAGCTTCGACGCCTTCGACGAGGCCGCCGCCGCCCGGCTCCGCCTCAACCGCACCGACCTGCGCTGCCTCGACGTGGTCCTGGCCTCGGGCCCGGTCGCCGCGGGCGGACTCAGCCTCGCGCTGAAGCTCAGCCCGGCGGCCGTCACCACCGTCATCGACCGGCTGGAACGCGCCGGGATGGTGGCCCGCTCGCCCGACCCGGACAACCGCCGCCGTGTCCTGGTCGCCGCCACCGACGCCGCCCGCGCGGCCGAGGCCGAGATCTTCGTGCCCGTCGGCCAGGCGGGCGCGCGGGCGCTCCAGGAGTACGAGCCGGACCAACTGGCCGTCATTCTCGACTTCCTCCGTACGGCCCGCAGGGTTCAGGAGGAGCAGGCGGCCCGCGTCAGAGCCATGGACTGATCATCACCGAAACATGACACAGGATGTCGGCTTTCCGGCCGAGCATGGTCCCACCGGCCGGCGCGGACCGGCACGTACGAACGACAAGGATCTCCATGCGCGAAACCCCGGAAGAGCTCGACGAGCTCCAGGCCCTGCTCGACGCCTCGCTCTCCCGCTCCACCTCGCACCTGCGCTCGATCGTCGCGGCGAACACCATGGACGCGCGGCGGCTCACCCGGATCCTGACGGGCATGTGCACGCTGGCCCTGTCCACCGTGACGGCGAAGGGCGAGCCGCGGATCAGCGGCGCGGACGGCCACTTCCTGCACGGGACGTGGTTGTTCGGCACGGCGCGCGGGGCCGCCAAGGCCCGCCACCTCGCCGCGCGTCCCGCCGCCAGCGTCGCGCACATGCGCGGGGAGGACCTCGGCGTGTTCACGCACGGCAGGGTGGAGATCCTCAACCCCGAGCGGGGCGAGCCGGCCGCCGACTGGCCGGACCTGCTCGCCTACTTCAAGGACTTCTACGGCGCGGACGCCTTCGACTGGGACCGCGACGTGGTCTACTACCGGCTGCGCCCGCACTGGATGACCGTCTACGCCCCCGATCCCGCCAAGCTCGGGGTGTGAGGCCCCGAACGGCCGCTACAGGTAGAGCCGCAGCAGGTCCTCCTCGCTCTCGCGGCGGACGATGACCCGGGCCTCGCCGTCCCGCACCGCCACGACCGGGGGCCGCGGCACGTGGTTGTAGTTGCCGGCCATCGAGCGCTGGTAGGCGCCCGACACCGGTACGGCGAGCAGGTCGCCCGGCCGGACGTCCTCGGGCAGCGCGAGGTCCCTGACCAGCACGTCGCCGCTCTCGCAGTGCTTGCCGACCACGGTGTACACACCGGCCGGGGCGTCGGAGGCGCGGTTGGCCAGCGAGGCGGTGTAGGCGGCGCCGTACATGCCGGGGCGGGGGTTGTCGCTCATGCCGCCGTTCACGCTGACGTACCGGCCCTTGATCGTGCCGATCTCGTAGAGGGCCACCGTGGACGGTCCCGCGATGGACCTGCCCGGCTCGACGGCCAGGCGCAGGCCCGCCGTCTCCTTCCTGAGCACCGCGAGCAGTTCGGCGGGCGTCGGCGGGGTGGGGTCGTCCGGCGTGTAGCCGATGCCGAGCCCGCCGCCCAGGTCGAGCCGCGTCACGCCGGTCTCGGCGGCGAAGTCGGCCATCCTGGCGGCGGCGGTGCCGAAGGCGTCCAGCTCGAAGATCTGCGAGCCGATGTGGGAGTGCAGGCCGTACAGCTCCAGCGAGGGCTCGGCGGTCACCCGCGTCACCGCGAGCGCGGCGGCGCCGGCGCTCAGCGAGAAGCCGAACTTGGAGTCCTCGCCGCCGGTGGCGATGAAGGCGTGGGTGTGCGGGTCGACGCCGGGCGTCACCCTGATCATCACCCGCTGCCGTACGCCCAGGGAGGCGGCGATCCCGGCGAGCCTGGCGATCTCGGTGAAGGAGTCGACGACCACGCAGCCGATGCCCCACGCGACGGCCCGGCGCAGCTCGTCGGCGGACTTGTTGTTGCCGTGGAAGACGACCCGCTCGGGCGGCATCCCACCGGCCATGGCCACGGCGAGCTCACCGCCCGTGCAGACGTCGAGGGACAGGCCCAGCCGGTCGAGCCAGCGCACCACCTCGGGACAGAGGAACGCCTTGCCCCCGTAGTGCACGTCGCCGTCGGGCAGCGCGTCCAGCCACGACCTGGCGCGGGCGGTGAAGTCGGCCTCGTCCAGCACGTACGTGGGCGTGCCGTGCACCCGGGCCAGTTCGACCGCGCCGACACCGCCGAGATGCAGCTCCCCGTCGTGCCAGGCGGCGGTCCGGGGCCAGATGTCCAAGCTCATGAGGCGCGAGCGTAAGCAACCACGACGCCTGGCAGGGTCGAGCATCGAAGGATTCGAGGCTGAGGGTCGCATGCCTTCACGAGGCTTGGTGGCGCCTGACTGCCTGGCCACGATGACATGCCATGCGAACACACCTGGTCATCGCCCTGGTGGCGGCCTGCGCGCTCGGCGCTGGATGCGGGCGGTCCACCACGGATGCGGCGACCCCCACGCCGCCCTCCTCGACCGGCAAGAACGCCAAGGACCTCGTCCCCGATTCCGTACGGAAGTCGGGCGAGCTGCGCATGGCGACGTCGGAAGGCTATCCCCCGATGGAGATGTACAAGCCGGGCACCCAGGAGATGACCGGCGTCGACGCCGACCTGGCCGTGGCCGTCGGCGAGCGGCTCGGGCTGAAGACCCGGATCATCAACGCCTCCTTCGACGGTCTCATCCCGGGACTGCAGGGCGGCAGGTGGGACATCGCCATGGCCGCGCTCAGCGACCTCGAACAGCGCCGCAAGGCCGTCGACTTCGTCGACTACTTCAACGCCGGCGGCTCGATCATGGTCAAGAAGGGCAACCCCGAGGGCATCAAGACCCTCGAAGACCTGTGCGGCAAGAAGGTCGTCCTGGCCAAGGGCAGCTCCAACCTGGAGATCGGCAAGCGCCAGAACGAGAAGTGCGCCCAGAAGATGGAGATCATGCAGAGTGAGGACGCCCCCACCGGCCTGCTCACCATCGACTCCGGCCGTACGGTCGCCACGATCGTCGACTCCCCCGTCGCCGCCATGTACGCCAAGGAGACCGGCAAGTACGAGGTCCTGTCCGAGCAGTACGACGCCGGACCGTGGGGCATCGCGATCGACAAGAAGCAGACCGGCCTGCGCGACGCCGTCGCCAAGGCGCTCCAGGAGCTGATCGACAGCGGCGAGTACGGCAAGATCCTGGAGAGGTACGGCACGACGGCCAACGCCGTGCCCAAGGTCACGATCAACACCGGCGCATGACCGAGCTCCCGATCGAGGCGGTGAAGCCGCCCAGGCCAGGGCGGCTCGTCGCGGCTGTGGTCGCGGCCCTCGTGATGGCGTGGCTGGCCTACACGGTCATCGTCAACCCCAACCTCCACTGGGACGTGATCGCCGAGTTCCTGCTGGACGGCCGGGTGCTCGGCGGCCTGTGGATCACGATCGCGCTCACCGCGCTGTCCATGGTCATCGGCGTCGCGCTCGGTGTGTTCGCCGCCGTCATGCAGCTCTCGGACAGCCCGGTGCTGCGCGGCGCGGCCGGCCTCTACACCTGGTTCTTCCGCGGCACGCCGCTGCTGGTGCAGCTCATCTTCTGGTTCAACATCGGCCTGGTCTTCCCCGAGATCGGGCTCGGCGTGCCGTTCGGCGGGCCGATGTTCCTCCAGTGGCCGGCCAACGAGCTGATCACGCCGTTCACGGCGGCGCTGCTCGGGCTGACGATCAACGAGGGCGCGTACATGGCCGAGATCGTCCGCGCGGGCATCCGTTCGGTCGATCCGGGGCAGCGGGAGGCGGCCGAGTCGCTGGGCATGACGCACCGGCAGATCCTGCGCAGGGTCGTGCTGCCCCAGGCGATGCGGGTGATCATCCCGCCGACCGGCAACCAGTTCATCTCGATGCTGAAGACCACCTCGATGGTCTCGGTCATCTCCGGCGCGGAGTTGCTGACCGTGTCACAGCGCATCTACCTGGACAACTTCGAGGTGATCGCGCTGCTGGTGGTCGCCTCGACGTGGTACCTGCTGCTCACCAGCGTGGCCACCGTCGGCCAGCGCTCCCTGGAGAGGAGGTTCAGCCGTGGCCACTAGCATGGTGAAGATCGAATCGGTCAGGAAGCGCTTCGGCCAGCTTGAGGTGCTGAAGGGCGTGAGCCTCGACGTGCCGGCCGGCGCGGTGGTGTGCGTGGTGGGCCCGTCCGGGTCCGGCAAGTCGACGCTGCTGCGTTGCGTCAACCGGCTGGAGACGATCGACGCGGGCCGGGTCTGGGTGGACGGTGAGCTCATGGGCTTCAGCGAGCAGGGCGGCAAGCTCCACCTGCTGCGCCCCGGCGACCTGTGCCGCCAGCGCCAGGAGATCGGCATGGTCTTCCAGCGTTTCCACCTGTTCCCGCACATGACGGCGCTGGAGAACGTCATGGAGGGCCCGTGCACGGTCAAGCGCCTGTCGAAGGCGGCTGCGGCCGAGCGGGCGATGACGCTGCTCGAACGGGTGGGGCTGGCCGACCGGGCCGGCTACTACCCCCGGCAGCTCTCGGGCGGCCAGCAGCAGCGGGTCGCGATCGCCCGCAGCCTGGCCATGGACCCCAAACTCATGCTGTTCGACGAGCCGACCAGCGCGCTCGACCCCGAGCTGGTGCAGGAGGTGCTTCAGGTCATGCGCGACCTGGCGGCGAGCGGGATGACGATGATCGTGGTGACCCATGAGATGGGCTTCGCCAGAGAGGCGGGCGACCACCTGGTGTTCATCGACGACGGCGTGATCGTGGAGGAGGGACCGCCCCGCGAGGTGCTGTCCTCGCCGCGTCACGAACGTACCCGCGCCTTCCTCGGGCAGGTGCTGTGAACGGCTCGCTACTCGTGAAGGGTCCGGCCGCGTGAGCCTCGACGTACTGATCAGCGGTGGTCTCGTCGCCGACGGGACGGGCGCGCCGTTGCGCCGTGCCGACGTCGGCGTCCGCGGTGACCGCCTCGTCCTGCTGCCCGAGGGCGGGCCGTCCGACGGGGGCGGGGGGCGGGTGATCGACGCCGCCGGGCTGGTGGTCGCGCCCGGGTTCATCGACGTCCACACCCATTCCGACGCGGTCACCCTGCTCGGCGAGGCCGGTCGCGACCTGGCCGCCGCGCCCGTGCTCATGGGCGTCACCGTGGAGATCTGCGGCAACTGCGGGTCGAGCCTGTTCCCCGCGCTGCCCGAGCGGGTGCCGGCGCTGCGCCGGTCAAGCCGCGCCGGTTTCGGCGGTGATATCCCGATATTTCAGGACTACGACGGGTTTGTGGAGGCGCATGAGCACGCCCCCCGGTCGAACCACCTGACCTCCCTCGTCGGCCACGGCACCCTGCGGGCCGGCGTGCTCGGCTACGAGGACCGCCCGGCCACCCCCTCCGAGCTCGACACCATGTGCGCGCTGCTGGACGACGCCCTGGCCGCCGGCGCCGCCGGCCTGTCCACCGGTCTCATCTACACCCCCGGCACGTACGGCGACACCGCCGAGGTGGTCGCGCTGGCCCGCGTCGCGGCCCGGCACGGCAAGCCGTACGTCACCCACCTGCGCGACGAGATGTCCCGCGTCGAGGAGGCGCTGGAGGAGGCCGTCGAGATCGCCCGCAGGAGCGGGGCCGCGCTGCACGTCAGCCACCACAAGACCGCGGGACGGCACGCCTGGGGCAAGACCCTGCGCACGCTCCCCCGCATGGCCGAACTGCGTGCCCAGGGCATGGACCTCACCTGCGACGTCTACCCCTACACCGAGGGCAGCACGTCGCTGTCGGCGATGTTCCCCCCGTGGGCCAACGACGGCGGCACCGAGGCGCTGCTCGACCGGCTGCGCGACCCCGGCCAGCGGGCCAGGATGCGCGAGGCGATCGAGGTCGGCGTGCCCGGCTGGGAGAACACGGTCGGCAACGGCGGCTGGGACCGCATCTCGGTCGCCTGCGCCACCCGCCACCCCGAGGCCGAGGGCCGCACGATCGCCGAACTGGGCGGCGACCCCGTGGACACCGCCGCCGAACTGCTCCTCGCCGAGGAGGGCGAGGTGACGATCATCAGCCACTCGATGCGCGAGGACGACGTCCAGCGGGTCCTGACCGGCGAGTTCACGATGATCGGCTCGGACGGCGTGCCCAAGCCCGGCCATCCGCACCCCCGCCTGGCCGGCACCTTCCCCAGGGTGCTCGGCCGCTACTCCCGCGACCAGGGCCTGTTCCCGCTGGAGGTCGCGGTCCACAAGATGACCGGCATGGCGGCCGACCGGTTCGGCCTGGCCGGCAGGGGCGTCGTACGCGACGGCGCGCACGCCGACCTGGTGCTCCTCGACCCCGCCACGGTGGCCGACGGCGCCACGTACGCCGATCCGCTGCTGCCTCCCGTCGGCATCCGGGCCGTCGTCGTGGCCGGCCGGATCGCCGTCGAGGACAACAAGCTCACCGAGGACAGACCAGGAAGGATCATCGGCCGGTGAACGACATCACGCTCGCCGTCGCGACGCGGGATCTGGTGACGGGCGACTTCCACGGCGTCAACGAGGACGCCGAGCTGCCGCTGGCCAGCGTCGGCAAGCTGCTGCTGCTGGCCGAGGTGGCGATGAGCGTCGAGGGCGGCATCCTGGACCCCGAAACGCCCGTGACGCTGCACGACGACGACTACTGCGGCGGCTCGGGGCTGCTGCTGTCGCTGTCCGGGCGGAGCTGGACGATCGGCGACCTCGCCCTGCTGACCGCCGCGATCAGCGACAACACCGCCACGAACGCCCTGCTGCGCACGATCGGCGTGGACCGCGTCAACGCGGCGGCCGCGGCGCTCGGGTTGTCGCGTACCCGGCTGCTCGACCGCATCAGGGAGCCGCGCGGCCCGCAGGACCCGCCGACGTTCGCGATCGGCACCGCGGCCGAGCTCTCCGGCCTGGCCGCGCTCGTCGCCGGGACGGGCGGCTGGCAGTCGATCATGCGCGGCTGGATGCGGCAGAACACCGACCACGGGCTCGTCCCCGCCCTGGTCAGGCACGATCCCGAGGGCGACTGGCTGGCCAACAAGACCGGCACCGACGAGGGCGTACGGTCCGACGTCGGCATCATGGACGGCCGGATCGCCTACGCCGTCCTCGCCCACGGGCCCGCGGGCAGCGAGCACGACCTGACCTCCGCCGTACGGCGGGCCGGTCTGGACGTCGCCGCCCGCCTCAGCGCAGCGAAGGCTCCATCGAGTTCCTGAGCTGGGCCGAGGCCGTACGCAGGTAGGCCAGGAAGAACCGGGCGGCCGGGTTGGGATTGGTCGGCCGCCTGGCCACGCCGATCCTGCGGAACAGGTTGGGCGTGGCCAGGCGGCAGGTGTGCAGCCCGGTCGCGCCCTGCAGGCCGAGGCTCGGCACCAGCGCGACGCCGAGCCCGGCCCGTACCAGGCCGATCGTCACCTCGTAGTGGTCGCTGCGGCAGCGGATCTGCGGCGAGAAACCCTCCAGCGTGCTGGCCCGCTCAAGGATCGACACCGGGTGCTCGGCGCCGAACGTGGTGATCCAGGGCTCGTCGGCCAGGTCGGCCAGCCGTACCTTGGGCCGCTGGGCGGCGGGGTGGCCGGTCGGCAGGACCAGGAGCTGGGGCTCGTCGAACAGGTGCACCACCTCCACCCCTTCGGGGCACTTCCACGGGTCGAGGGCGTGCTCGAACACCACCAGCACGTCCAGCGCCCCGCGCTCCAGATCGGGCAGCAGCTCGTACGGCTGGCCCTCCACCAGGTCGAGCGCCACGTTCGGGTACCTGGAGGCGAAGCGCGACAACGCCAGCGGCAGCAGCCGGTAGCCGGCGGAGGCGAAGAAGCCGATGCGCAGTTCGCCGGCGTCCACCCGGGCCTGGGCGAGCAGGTCCTTCTCGGCCGCCTCGATGATGTCGACGACCTCCTGGGCCCGGATGGCCAGGCGGCGTCCCGCCTCGGTCAGCCGAAGGCTCTGGGCGTTGCGCTCGACCAGCCCGACCCCCGCCTCCTGCTCCAGCCGGGAGAGCTGGTGGGACACGGCGGACGGCGACAACTTCAGCTCCCTGGCCGCACCGGCGATGCTGCCCGTCCTGAACACCTCAAGCAGGACACGCAGCCGGTTACTACTCAACACGGGACCAAGGGTACGAGCCCGCAAGCACTGCGCCGAGCCGGCCCTACGGACAGTGCAGGCGGGCCGGGTCGGGTTTCCGGTGCAGGCGGGCCGGGTCGGTGGCGCTCGCGGCCGCTTTTCCGTCCAGTGCCCAGCCCTCGCCGTACGCCGCGGCGAAGGACTCCTCACCGAGCGCGGCCCGCCCCCGTCCGGTGAGCTCGCGGACCTGCCGGTCGGTACGGTCGTGGGCACCACGCAACCGGGCGGCGACACCGAGCAGCACGGCCGACTCCCGCCGCCGCCCGTACGCCTCGGCCAGCGCGGCCACGTTCACCGCCACCAGCGACAGGATCGGCAGGTCCCCGGTCTCCAGCGCCGCCGCGTACGCCCCGGTCAACGCCCTCTCCGCACCGGCCAGGTCGCCCAGCCCCAGGCAGAGCGCGGCCCGTACGCAGCCGACCAGCGTCCACACGTGGTCGCGGAGGAACGTGCCGCCCTCGCGCAGGCCGCGTTCGGCGTCGTCGAGCAGCCGCCGCGCCCGGTCCAGGTCGCCGTGCCGGGCCCAGAAGCCCGCCTCCCGCGCGTCGACCAGGATCAGCATGTCCGCCGAACCCGCGCGCCCGGCCCGGTCGCGGGTCTCGCCGAGCAACACGACCGCCCGGTCGGTGTCGCCGCGCAGCAGGTGCAGGTCGATCCGGCGCAGATCCCGGTACACCTCGTCGCGCAGGCTGAGCGAGCCGAACTCGCCGGCCAGCGTACGGGCCTCGCGCAGGTCGGCCAGCGCGCCGTCGAGGTCGCCGTCGTACTGCCGGAGCTGGGCGCGCATCGGCAGCGCGCCGGCCTGGCCCCAGCGGTCGCCGGCCTGCCGGAAGCGGGCCAGGGCCGCCTCGACGTCGGCGCGCATGCCGTCCAGCTCGCCCGCGTTCTCGGCGAACCGGGCCCGGAACATGTGGGCCAGCCCGGACATCCACACGTCGTCCCCGCCCGCCAGCTCGTCGAGCATCGCCGCCCTGGTCGCCTCCTCCTGCACGAGCGCGGCGAGCACGCCGTACGGGCCGGGCAGCTCCGCGTACGCGCGCAGCCTGGCGGCCGGCTCGCGCGTCTCCGCCTCGCTGCCGGGCCCGCTGAACAGGTGGATCGCGAGGGCGCAGTCGCGGGCCGGAGTCGGCTCGCCGCCGGGCACCGCCAGCGCCTCGCCCAGCCAGTGGGCCGCGTCGTCGTCCCGGCCGAACATCTGCCAGTACCAGGTCAGGTTCAGCGCCAGGGCGACCGCGCCGGAGGCGTCGCCGGTCTCGCACCGGCGGCGCAGGGCGGCCAGCGCGTTGTCGTACTCGGCGCCGATGATCCGCATCGCCCTGAGCTGGCCGGGTCCGCGCAGCTCCGGGTCCTGCCGGGCCGTCAGCTCGGCGAAGTACCCCGCGGCCAGGTCACGTACGGCGCCGAGCTCGCCCCGCTCGGCCAGGCGACCGGTGCCGTACTCGCGCAGCGTCTCCAGCATGCGGTAGCGGCCCGGGTCGGGCGCGAGCTGCAACAACGACCGGTCGACCAGGGCCGCGAGCAGGTCGGGGACGTCGGCGGCGGGCACGGCGGTGCCCGCGCGGACGGCGGTGGCCGAGGCGGGCGTGACGCCGCCCGGCAGCACGGAGATGCGTTCCGCGAGGATGCGCTCGTGCTCGCCCAGCGGTTCCCAGCTCCAGGCGATGACCGCGCGCAGCGTACGGTGCCGGGGCAGGGCCGTACGGTTGCCGGTGGTCAGCAGCCGGAACCGGTCGGACAGCCCGTCGGCCAGCTCGGGCAACGACAGCGTACGCAGCCGGGCCGCGGCCAGCTCCAGCGCCAGCGGCATCCCGTCCAGGCCGCGGACCACCCGCCGGACCTCGGGCAACGTGGTGTCGTCCAGCTCGAAGCCCGGCCGTACGGCCGCGGCCCGCTCGGTGAACAGGCGCACCGACGCCGCCCGCCCGGCCTGCTCGACGCCGTCGTCCGGGCCGGGCAGCGCGAGCGGGCCGAGCGGCACCAGCGCCTCGCCGTCCACCGCGAGGGGTTCGCGGCTGGTGGCCAGGACTCGCAGGCCGGCGCATCGGGGCAACAATGCCGCGACCAGGTGGGCCACGGCGTCGATCAGGTGCTCGCAGTTGTCGACCAGCAGCAGGCTCTCCCGCCCGCCGAGCCGCTCCACCAGCACGTCCAGCTCGTCACCCTCGCTGCGCGTGCGGACCTCGTCTGGGGTCCGCGTGCGGGCGTCGTACTGGGTCCGCGTGCGGGCCTCGAAGACCGCGCCCCCGCGCAGGCCGATCCCGGCGAGCACGGCCGCGCCGACCTTGGCCGGTTCGGTGACCGAGGCGAGGTCGATCATCCAGGCGCCGTCGCGGTACTGGTGGCGGTGACGGCGGGCGGCCTCGACGGCGAGGCGCGTCTTGCCGGCGCCTCCCGGGCCGAGCACGGTCACCAGACGTCCGGCGGCCAGCAGCGCACCGACCCGGGCAAGGTCGTCGTCCCGCCCGACGAAGCTGGTCAACGGCACCGGCACGTTCCCGCCCTCGGTCCGTACGGCGGTGGAGGGAGCGGGGGGCGCGGCGCGGAGGAGGTGCAGGTGGCGGTCGCGCAGGGCGGCGCCGGGGTCGGTGCCGAGGACGTCGGCCAACGTCTCACGGACGTGCTCGTACAGGGCCAGGGCGTCGGCCTGGCGTCCCTGGGCGGCGAGCGCGTCCATGAGCAGCGCGGCCGCCCGTTCATGGACGGGCCGACCGGCGAGCAGCGCGGTCAGGCGTACGGCGGCCGCGTCCGCACGCCCCAGCGACAACTCGGCGTCGGCGAGGTCGGCGACGGCCTCGACCGAGGCGTGGGCCAGCCAGGTCGCGGTGGCGGGCGCGACCCCGGCGACAACCGCGGGCTCGTCCCCGGGACGATCACCCCACAGTGCCACGGCCTCCCCGAGCACGCCCGCCGCGGCCTCCACGTCACCGGCGCGCAGACGGTCACGCCCCGCGGCGGCGAGTTGCCCGAACCGCAGCACGTCCACATCGGACGGATCCACGGCCAGCCGGTAGCCGCCCGCGGCCTGCGTGACGTCCCCGGCCGAGCCGAGCGTCCGGCGTAACCGCGAGACGAGGGCCTGTAGCGCGTGGCCGGGACCGGCCGGCGGATCCTCGGCCCAGATCGCGTCCACGAGGACACCCTGCTCGACCGGACGCCCCCCGGCGAGCGCCAGCCGTACGAACAACGCCTGCGACCGCGCGCCGGGAACGGCCAGGACGGTGTCACCGCGCGACACCCGCAAGGCGCCGAGCAGCGTGACGCGAAGCCCCGCATCCCCATCCATGTCCTGATTTTCCCGCACACCTCCTGATGCCCCCGAACGACCGTGGTGCTCCGGCGGGCACCGCGCTCACGCGGCACGGTACGGCGGCGTCAGCGGCATGTGCGCGCCGTGTGAGCGGCCCACGCCAGTCTCTGGCGTACCCGAGAGACCAGCGATGACGAGGAGACCTCATGAACCCCACGCGAACACCCCTGGACGGCACCCCGGCAGGCGGCGTCCCGGTGAATGGTGGCAGGAGGGAAGCTCATGCATGACGTGGTGATCGTGGGCGCCGGCCCGGTCGGTCTGTTCCTCGCCTGCGAGCTCGCCCTCGCGGGCTGCTCCGTCCTGGTGCTCGAACGCGAGCCGGAGCCCCGCTCCCCCTGGAAGGCGCACCCGCTCGGGATGCGCGGCCTGTCCGCCGCGTCCGTCGAGGCGTTCGACCGCCGCGGGATGTTGCCGCCGCTGCTGACGGCATCGGGCGTGCCCGCCCGCTCCGGCGACGACGCCACCTCACCCCCTCCGGGCGACAAGCCGTCGCGTCCTCGCAGCGCGGGCCACTTCGCCGGTATGACGCTCGATCCGGCCATGGTCGACGTCGCCGCCCTGCCCTTCCGGCTGCCCGGCCCGGCGGCGGAGGGCGTGCTGACGACCCTCGAAGCGGTCGAGACGGTGTTGTCGGAGCGCGCGTACGAGCTGGGCGTGGAGATCAGGCGCGGCGTCGCGGTCACAACCCTCACCCAGGACGACGACCGCGCCCTCCTGGGCGACGGCGAGCACGAGTACGCCGCGCGCTGGGTCGTCGGCTGCGACGGCGGCCGCAGCACGGTACGCGGCCTGGCGGGCTTCGAGTTCGCCGGCACCGAGCCGCAGTTCACCGGGTACGTCATGCTCGCCGACGTCGCCGATCCCGGGAAGCTGCGTCCCGGGTTCAACCTGACGCCGACCGGCATGTACCTCCGGATGCCCGCGGCGGGGCACCTCGGCGTGATGGAGTTCGACGAGGGCGCGTTCGACCGCTCGCGGCGGCCGGACCGCGAACACCTCCAGGCGGTTCTGCGCCGGGTGTCCGGCACCGACGTGACCTTGGACGAGGTACGTTTCGCCGCCAGCTTCACCGACCGGGCGAGGCAGGCGACGACGTACCGGCGGGGGCGCGTCCTGCTCGCGGGGGACGCCGCCCACGTCCACTCCCCCCTCGGCGCGCAGGGGCTCAACCTCGGCCTCGGCGACGCGCTGAACCTGGGCTGGAAACTCGCGGCGACCGTCCACGGACACGCGCCGGACGGCCTGCTCGACACCTACACCCGCGAACGCCGACCGATCGGCGCGTCCGTGCTCGACTGGACGCGCGCCCAGACGGCCGTCATGAAACCCGACCCGCACGCCCAGGCGATCCAGGCGGTGGTCCGCGACCTGCTCGCGACCCGCGACGGGACGACGTACGTCTTCGGCAGGCTCTCAGGAGCCTCGGCCCGCCACGACCTCGGCGGCGAGCACCCGCTGATCGGCCGCAACGCCCCCGGCCTCCGCCTTGAGGACGGCACCCGCCTCGGCGACCTGCTGCGGGACGGACGCGGCGTCGCCCTCGACCTGAGCGCCGACCGGCCCCTGCGCCGCACGGCGACGGGCTGGGCGAGCCGGATCCGGTACGCGTCCGGCCCGGCCCGCGACGACCTCGGGCTGGGCGCCGTGCTCGTCCGGCCCGACGGCGTCGTCGCCTGGGCCGCCGATGGCGTCCCTGATCGCGAGGCGTTCGAACGCGCCGCCGGCCGCTGGTTCGGCCTCCCCTCATCCTCGAAGTCACAGGAGCTCGTATGACGATCAACCTCCGGCCGGGCAGCACCGTGATGTTCACCGGCGACTCGATCACCGACAGCCAGAGGCTGGACAGCGAGCACGGCCTCGGGTTCGGCTACCCGCTGCTCGTGGCGGGCGAGTGGGGACTGCGGCACCCGGACCGGCCCGTGACCTGGCTGAACTCCGCGGTCGCCGGCCACAAGGTGATGGACCTCGAACCCCGCTGGCAGACGGACGTCCTCGACGCGCGCCCGGACGTGGTGTCGATCCTCGTCGGCATCAACGACGTCGGCTGGCACTCCTACGACCCCGACGGCCATGTGATCCCCGCCGAGGACTACGCGGCGGGCTACGACCGCCTGCTCGCGCCCCTCGCCGAGGCCGGCGCCGACCTGATCCTCGTCGAACCGTTCCTGCTGCCGGTCAGCGGCCTCGTCCAGGTCGTCCACAGCCGCCTCGGTGTGGAGGAACGCCGGAAGTGGCGTGCCGACCTGGACCCGAAGATCCAGGCCGTACGCGAACTCGCCCACAAGTACGGCGCCCACCTGCTCGCCGCCGACGGCCTGTTCGCCGGGCTCTCCGCGACGACCGGGCCGGAGTACTGGGCCGAGGACGGCGTGCACCCGACCCTCGCCGGCCACGCCGCCCTGGCCGCCGCCTGGCTCGGCCTGGTCGCCTGACCGCCCGGGTGCGCCTCCCCGAGGCTCAGCGCTTGTTGACGCGGATGGAGATGATCGTGCCGGGCGGGATGGAGGCGGAGGAGACCTGCCCGGGAGAGACCCATGGGCCGATGTTGTAGACGTACCCGACGCTGGGGTTGACGTGCAGGACGGTGATCGCGACCTGGTGCTGGCCCGTACCACCGGTGCAGCGGCTCTCGGCCGTCGAGCCGTTCACGCTGGTGGTGCAGCCGTCGGGGACGGCGTACGCGGCCGGGGCGAAGCCCGCGAGCAGCGCGGTGGTGAGCATGGTCGCGGCGGGCAGGGCCCACTTTCTGGTTCGCACGGGTACGCCTCCTGAGACCGAAGGGATTCTCTTAGGAAACTTTCCTAAAAGAACCGCGCCGTCAACCCCTCCCGCCACCCGGCGTACCGATCACCCAGAACCGGACACGACAACAACGGCCCGGAGACGGCCCGGAGAAGGCCCGGAGACGGCCCGGACATGCGAAACGGCCCCTACCTCGCGGCATCGCCGCAGGTAGAGGCCGTTTTCTCTCAAGCAGACATCTTCTTCTTGAGGTTCTCGTCCAGGGCGGCCAGGAAGTCCTGGGTGGTGAGCCACTTGGCGTCGCCGCCGACCAGCAGCGCGAGGTCCTTGGTCATCTGGCCGCTCTCGACCGTCTCGATGCAGACCTGCTCCAGCTTGGCAGCGAACTCCGTCACGGCGGGGGTGTTGTCGAGCTTGCCGCGGTGGGCCAGGCCACGGGTCCACGCGAAGATCGAGGCGATCGGGTTCGTGGAGGTGGGGTTGCCCTTCTGGTGCTCACGGTAGTGGCGCGTCACGGTGCCGTGGGCGGCCTCGGCCTCGACGGTCTGGCCGTCGGGGGTCATGAGGACGGAGGTCATCAGGCCGAGCGAGCCGAAGCCCTGCGCGACGGTGTCGGACTGCACGTCGCCGTCGTAGTTCTTGGCGGCCCAGACGTAGCCGCCCTCCCACTTGAGGGCCGCGGCGACCATGTCGTCGATCAGGCGGTGCTCGTAGGTGAGCCCGGCCTTCTCGAAGTCGGCCTTGAACTCGGTCTCGAAGATCTCGGCGAAGATGTCCTTGAAACGGCCGTCGTACGCCTTGAGGATGGTGTTCTTCGTCGAGAGGTAGACCGGGTAGTTGCGGGCCAGGCCGTAGCGCATGGAGGCGCGGGCGAAGTCGCGGATCGACTCGTCGAGGTTGTACATCGCCATGGCGACGCCGCCGCCCGGGAAGTCGTACACGTCGAGCTCGATCGGCTCGGAGCCGTCCTTCGGCGTGTACGTGAGGGTCAGGGTGCCCTCGCCGGGGATGACCAGGTCGGTGGCGCGGTACTGGTCGCCGAAGGCGTGACGGCCGACGACGATCGGCTTGGTCCAGCCGGGTACGAGCCGCGGCACGTTCGACATGATGATCGGCTCACGGAAGATCACGCCGCCGAGGATGTTGCGGATGGTCCCGTTGGGGGACTTCCACATCTTCTTGAGCCCGAACTCCTCGACCCGCGCCTCGTCCGGGGTGATGGTGGCGCACTTCACACCGACGCCGTACTTCTTGATGGCGTTGGCGGCGTCGATGGTGACCTGGTCGTCCGTCGAGTCACGGTACTCGATCCCCAGGTCGTAGTACTTCAGGTCGACGTCGAGGTAGGGAAGGATCAGCTGGTCCTTGATGAACTGCCAGATGATCCGGGTCATCTCGTCGCCGTCGAGCTCGACGACGGGACCCTCCACCTTGATCTTGGGCATGCGAATGGTTCCCCTTCAATGAATGGATGCGTTGAGGCTATCGGACCGTCCCGTCAACCGGCCAAAAGGGACAGAAGCCAAGCCTTGAACGCGTTGTTGTACAGCGCGAGCGAGGTCAGGGCCAGCAGGAATCCGAACGCGGTCAGCGTGATGACGTCCATCTTCTTGCTGCGGACGGCCAGTTGCCCGTCGTACCCGGCGAACCGGAGCGCGGCGGCGATCATCAGCACGCCGCCCAGCGCGAACCCGCCCCAGCGCGGGTCCACCAACAGGATCACGAGCACGGTGGCTACCGCTCCCGCCACAACCAGCGGGAACGGTCCCCAGCGTTCGCGTTCGTTCTCTCGGCTCAACGCTCTTCTATTGGCTTCCACTTCTGATCGCGCTCGCCAATGTATTCACTGTCGGGCCGGATCAGCCTGTTGTCGGCGTGCTGCTCGATCACGTGCGCGGTCCAGCCGGACATGCGGCTGATCGAGAAGACGGGGGTGAACAGGTCCGTCGGGATGCCAAGGTAGTGGTAGACCGACGCCGCATAGAAATCGACGTTCGGATAGAGGCCCTTCGTCTCGAAGACGACCTCCTCCATCTCCTTCGACATCCGGTAATAGGTGTCGTCGCCGGTGGACTCGGCCAGCTCGGCCGACATCCGGCGCAGGTGGGTGGCGCGCGGGTCCTCGGTCTTGTAGACGCGGTGCCCGAAGCCCATGATCTTCTCGCCCGCGGCCAGCTTGTCGCGTACGGCCTGGGCCACCCCGCCCGGCGGGATCGACTCCAGCGTCTTCATGACCTGCTCGTTCGCGCCGCCGTGCAGCGGGCCCTTGAGCGTGCCGATGGCCGCGACGATCGCAGAGTGCATGTCCGACAGGGTCGCCGCGCACACGCGGGCGGCGAAGGTGGAGGCGTTCATGGTGTGGTCGGCGTGCAGGACCAGGCACTCGTCGAAGATCTCGACCTCGCGCGCCTCGGGGGCGCGGCCGGTGACCTGGAGCAGGAAGTTGCCGGCGATGCTGAGCGCGGGGTCGGCCTCGGGGACCGTGCCGCCGGTGCGCTCGGCGTGGTAGCGGGCGACCAGCACGGGCTGCTGCGCGGTCAGGCGCGCCGCCTTGCGCAGGTTGGCCTCGGGTGCGCTGGAGTCCTTGTCGGGGTCGTCGGCGCCGGCGAGGGAGACGAGTGAGCGGAGCGCCTCCATGGGCTTCTGCTTCTCGGCGATCTCCGCGACGTTCGCCGCGACCAGCCCGCCGAGCTCCCTGCCCTGCGCCAGCTCGGCGCCGTACGCCTCCAGCTCGGCGCGGGTGGGCAGCTTGCCGTGCTGCAGCAGGTGCGCGGTCTCCTCGAACGTCGCTCGGCCGGCCAGATCGTGGATGTCGTATCCACGGTAGAAGAGGCGACCGGCCTTTCCGTCGATGTCGCTCAGCGCTGTGGACGCCGCTACGACATCGGCCAGGCCTTTCGTGGGCTTGTCCGCCATGAGTGATTCCTCCGCTTATCTTCCTCCGAAGTCTACCCGTGAGCAGGTAAAACCGTCCGCAGAGGTCCAGACCAATTTCACGCCGGATTCTCCTTTCGGCAAAGGAGATTCCGCATCCCCTCGGTTGGGTAAGCCGGAGCTGTAGTAATAGTTACGGCGGGCTACCTGGGGAGGAACTGCCGTGGAGGGGCCGTTCATACGCATCGAGGACACCGGCGACGTGGTCCCGTTGCGCCCCGAGATCACGACGGTCGGGAGGGGCCGGGGTGTAGACATCCGGCTCACCGACCCCAGTGTGTCTCGACTCCATGCCGAGTTCGTCAGACGAGGACCCTACCTGTACGTCGTTGACCTGGGCCTGTCCCGCAACGGCACACGGGTGAACGGCAGGCCGATCGCCCGGAGGGTGCTCGACGACGGCGACGTCGTCTCGTTCGGCGCGGCGCGGGGTCGCATCGGTGGAGTCCCCCGTGAGGACTTCACCCCCGAGGTCGAGCTGCGCAGGGCGGCGGCGCCCGAGCTGACCAGGCGCGAGGTCGACGTACTGACCTCGCTCTGCAGGCCGGCGCTGTCCGACGAGGCGTTCGTCGCTCCGGCGACGGCACGCGAGATCGCCGACGACCTGGTCGTGACCGAAGCCGCGGTCAAGCAGCATCTGCTGCGGCTCTACCAGAAGTTCAGGATTCCTGAGGGCACCAACCGCCGCACGCGCCTCGCCAACGAGGTCGTCGCGCTCGGGCTGGTGCGCCCGACCCCTGTGGTGCCACCGCAGCGGTCGGCGGGCGCCGCGGCTGAACAGCCGTCGGCGGCCGGTAGGAGGGCTTCCTAGAGGAAGCCGGATCGCGACCGGGGCTTCGGCGAGGGGTTCCGGCAGCGTCGGAACCATCGACAGATCACCGTGCCCATCCCTGCTGGGCGCGGAACAGGCGAGGGCGGGTGACCGCGGACCGAAAGGCCCGCGGCGCGCGTGCCGGGCTTGTCGCCGGTCGGGAAACGTCCCGGCGACGCGCGCTGGTCAGCCATGCGCGCGGCGCCGGAGATGAACGTTTCCTTACCGGCGTATTTCAGATCACCCGAAAACCGTTGCTGGGCTTGCTGGTCCTGTTGGCCCGGTCCACGGCGACCGCGTAGTAGTGGTCGCCGCGCTTGCCGTCGGGGTCCGTCCAGCGGATCTGCCGGTCACCGGGCACGACCGCGACGAGGTTGCGCGCGTCGGCGAAGGCGTTCTGGCCGGCTTCGCCCGGGAAGCGGAAGATCGCGAACTGGAACGGCTCGTTCCGGCCGGTGGCGACCAGGCGTACCTCGACGCCGCCCGTACGGCGCAGCGCGTAGGCCACGACCGGGCGGCGCGGCGGTTCGCCGTTCGCCAGGCGGGGCAGCACGGGCGCCAGGGCGGGCCGCTGGTAGTGGTCGTTCACGGTGGTCGTGATGGAGGCGAGCCGGTCCACCTTGACGTCGTTGGCGTTGTACCAGATGTCGCCGCCGACCTCGGGGTGGGCGCGGTTGAGCGTCAGGTGCCTGGACAGCTCGGCCGGGTTCTGCCATTCGGCGGCCTGGGCCGGGTCACCCGCCTTGTACGCGGCCTGCCCGATCCACAGCAGCGTGTTCGTGCCCGAGGCCACGTCCGACCACCACGGGACGAGCTTGGAGTAGTCGGCCGGCGGCTGGCCGATGTACCAGTAGAGCTGCGGCGCGATGTAGTCCAGCCAGCCCTTCTTGACCCAGCCCCTGGTGTCGGCGTGCAGGTTGTCGTAGGACTGGCCGCCGTTGGTCTCGGAGCCGAGCGGGTCGGTGCCCTTGTTGCGCCAGATGCCCGACGGGCTGATGCCCCAGGCGATCTCCGGCTTGGCCTGGAGGACGCGCTGCTGCATCTCGCTGACCATGAGGTCGACGTTGTTGCGCCGCCAGGCGGCCAGGTCGGGGAAGCCGGCGCCGTACTTGGCGAACGCCGCGCTGTCGTCGAAAGCTGTGGTGTTGGTCGGGTAGAAATAATCGTCGAAGTGCAGGCCGTCGATGTCGTAGCGGGTGATCGCGTCCATCATCGCGTCCTGGCAGAACTTGCGGACCTCGGGCATGCCCGGGTTGTAGTAGAGCTTGCCGCCGAACGGCAGGATCCAGTCGGGGTTCTTGCGACCGGGGTGTTCGGGGTGCAGCTTGCTCGGGTCGGGCTGCATGGACACGCGGTAGGGGTTGAACCAGGCGTGGAAGGCCAGGCCGCGCTTGTGGGTCTCCTCCACGGCGAACCCGAGCGGGTCGTAGCCGGGGTCCTGCCCCTGGGTGCCGGTCAGGTACTGCGACCACGGCTCGTACGACGACGGCCAGAACGCGTCGGCGGTGGGCCTGATCTGCACGAACACCGAGTTGAGCTTGCGCTGAACGGCCACGTCGAGCCAGGCGAGGTATTCGGCCTTCTGCTCGTCGGCGCTCAGCCCCGGCTTCGAGGGCCAGTTGATGTTGACCACGGAAGCGATCCACATGCCGCGCATCTGACGCAGCGGGGGGACATAGTCGGCCTGGGCGAAGGCCGGCAGCGGCACGGCGGACGCGGCGGCGGCGAGAGCGAGACCCTTCAGGAGAGTCCTTCTGCTGGGCATGGGGGGTGGCCTCTCGACAATGGTTGTGTCGAGGGCGACGATGACAGAAAATTACCTTCAGATCAACAACCGTGAAGGAAAATGCCGCATGAGCGCAGAGCTGGTCCGACTTGCGATGACGGTGCTCCAGCCGGGGTTCGAGGGGACGTCGCCCCCCGACTGGCTGCGCCGCGCGCTGGGTGAGGGCCTCGGCGGGGTCATCCTGTTCGCCCGCAACTCCATCGACGAGCAGGTCGTCCGTTCGGTGCGCGCCGAGAATCCCGGCGCGATCGTCGCGATCGACGAGGAGGGCGGCGCGGTCACCCGGCTCGAAGTGCTCGCCGGCAGCTCCTTCCCCGGCAACCGGGCACTGGGCGTGGCCGACGACGTCGATCTCACCGAGCGGGTGGGTCGTCAGATCGGCAGGATGCTCGCCGAGCTGGACATCTCACTCAACTACGCCCCCTCCGCCGACGTGAACGCCAACCCGGAGAACCCGGTGATCGGCGTACGTTCGTTCGGGCCCGATCCGGATCTCGTCGCCCGCCACACCGTCGCGTACGTGGCCGGGGTGCAGGGAGCCGGCGTGGCCGCCTGCGCCAAGCACTTCCCCGGGCACGGCGACACGATCACCGACTCCCACCTGGCGCTGCCCACCGTGCACGCCTCGCGGGCGGTACTCGACGAGCGCGACCTGCCGCCGTTCCGGGCCGCGATCGCGTACGGGGTGCGCTCGATCATGTCCGGTCACCTGCTGGTGCCCGCGCTGGACCCGTCGATGCCGGCGACGCTCAGCCACAGCGCCCTGACCGACCTGCTCAGGGGCGAGCTCGGCTTCGACGGCGTGGTCGTCACCGACGCGATCGAGATGCAGGCGGTGGCCGACATGTTCGGCCCCGGGGAGATCGCGGTGCGCGCGCTGGCCGCCGGCGCCGACACGATCTGCGCGGGCCGGGCCGACGAGCACAGCCTGCGCGAGATGCGCGACGCGATCGTCGCCGCCGTACGCTCGGGCACGCTGAAGGAGGAACGGCTGGCCGAGGCGGCCGAACGGGTGCTGGCACTGTCCGCCTGGTACGCCGACCGGGCCGCGCTGCGCGAGAAGGCCGTCGCCGACGTGGACGAAAGCGTCGGGCTGGAGGTCGCCAGGGCCGCGCTGACCACGACCGGCGCCGCCGTGCTCGACCGCGGCCCACTGGTCGTGGAGGTCAACACCCGGCTCAACCAGGCCGTCGATCCCGCCACGCCGACCGGCATCGCGGCGGCCCTCACCGCGCGGCTGCCGACCACGGCCAGGGTGCGCCTGGACCCCGACGGCGAGCTGCCCGCCCTCGACGACCGGCCCGTGGTGCTCGTCGTGCACGACGCGGCGCGGCACCCGTGGGTGCGCGAGGCGGTGGCCCGGGTGCTCGCCGCCCGGCCGGACGCGATCGTGGTGGACACCGGCATCAGCGACGCCCCCGTCGGCGCCGCGCACCTCGCCACGCACGGCATCTCCCGCGTCTCCGCGCAGGCGGCGGCCGAATGGCTGACACGTTGAGCACCGAACCCGCGAACCCGGTCGCCACCGTACGCGCGGTGTTGCCGTCGCTGACCCCGGCGGCCCAGGCCATCGGCCGCATCATCATGGACGACCCCGGCCTGGTCGTACGGAGCACGATCACCGAGTTCAGCGTGGTGTCGGGCACGAGCGAGGCCACGATCGTACGGACCGCGCGGGCACTCGGCTTCGCCGGGTACTCGCAGATGCGCTTCGCGCTGGCCGCCGCCGTGGCCAAGGAGCCGGAACGCCTGGTGCCCGGCGACCTGGCCCCCGACGACCCGCTGACGGACGTGATCGCCAAGGTGGCGCGGGCGGAGTCGGACGCGCTGGCGGACACGGCCGCGCAGCTCGACCCCGACCAGCTCGGCGAGGTCGTCCAGGCCATCGCGATGGCGCGGCGGGTGGACGTCTACGGCGTCGCGGCCTCCGGCCTGGTGGCCGCCGACATGTCGCAGAAGTTGTTGCGCATCGGCCTGTCCAGCCATCCCTTCAGCGACGCGCACCTGGCCCTGACCAGCGCCGCGCTGCTGCGGGAGGGCGACGTCGCGGTGGCGATCAGCTGCAGCGGCGAGACGCCGGACGTGCTGGTCCCGGCCCGTACGGCGGCCGAGGCGGGGGCGCTGATCGTGGCGATCACCAACAACCCGCGCTCGTCGCTGGCCGACCTGGCCCGGCACACACTGGTGTCGGCCGGCCGGGAGACGGCCTTCCGGCCCGGGGCGCTGGCCAGCCGGATCAGCCAGCTCCTCATCGTGGACTGCATCTTCGTCGGCCTGGCCCAGCGCACCTACGACCGGGCCGACGCGGCGATCCGCGCCACCCGCGACGCGACCGACCGCTACCGCAACCGGTGACGGCGTCAGGCGCGGGTCACCTTCGCCAGGTCGGCCTCGATGCGCGCCGCCGTGGCCAGGAGCTGCGGCAGCAGCTCCCGCCTGACCTGGTGGAGGCTGGTACGGCCGGCGTGCGTGGAGACGTTCACGGCGGCGACCGTACGGCCGGCGTGGTCGCGTACGGGCACGGCGACGGAGCGCAGGCCCTCCTCCAGCTCCTGGTCCACCATCGCCCAGCCGCGCAGGCGCACCTGCTCCAGCTCGGCCAGCAGCGCGGCGGGCAGCACGACGGTCCTGGAGGTCAGCCTGCGTAACGCGGCCCGTCCCAGGTAGTCCTCCAGCGGGCCGGGCGGCAGCGCGGACAGCAGCACCCGGCCCATCGACGTGCAGTAGGCCGGGAAGCGGGTGCCGATGCTGATCGACACACTCATGATCCGGGCGGTGGCGACGCGGGCGACGTAGACGATGTCCTCGCCGTCGAGGACCGCGACCGAGGCGGACTCGCGTACCTCGGCGGCCAGGCGTTCCAGGTGGGGGCCGGCCACCTCGGGCAGCGAGAGGCCGGACAGGTAGGCGTACCCCAGCTCCAGGACGCGCGGGGTCAGCGCGAACAGCCGGCCGTCGCTGCGCACGTAGCCGAGGTCGGCGAGCGTGATCAGGAACCGTCTGGCCGCGGCGCGGCTGAGGCCGGTCGCCCGCGCGACCTGACTGAGCGTCAACTCGGGCGCCGCGGCGCTGAACGCGCGGATCACCGCGAGCCCTCTGGCCAGCGACTGCACATGATCGACCATGGTGATCCCTTGACAAGAGCCGACAAGGGCGTAGTTTCCGCCATACGGGGCTGTTCGGACAGAGAATACCTGTGCGCATAGCGAACACCTAGGAGCAGACGTGCGTCGCGCTCTCATCATCCTCGCCGCCCTGCTCGTGACCGCCTGCGGCGGCACGGAACCCGGTACGCGGGCGGCGGGCACGGACAAGGTCAACGCCGGGGTGATCGCGATCGTCGACACCGCGCCCATCCACCTCGGCAAGGCCAAGGGCTTCTTCACCGAGCAGGGCATCGACCTCACGATCACGCCGGTGCAGGGCGGCGCGGCCAGCATCTCCGGGGCGGTCGGCGGGCAGTTCCAGTTCGCCTTCGCCAACACCACCTCGCTGCTGACCGCCAGACAACAGGGCCTGGACGTCAAGGTGGTCGCCAACGGCGTCTCCTCGACCGGGCAGCAGGGCAAGGACTTCAGCGCGGTGCTGGTCGAACCGGGCAGCCCGATCAGGTCGCCCAAGGACCTGGCCGGCCGGAAGATCTCGGTGAACCAGCTCAAGAACATCGGCGACACGACCGTACGGGCCTCGGTGCGCAAGGCGGGCGGCGATCCCGGCGGCATCGAGTTCGTCGAGCTGCCCTTCCCCGACGCGCCCGCGGCCCTGAAGAGCGGCCAGGTGGACGCCATCTGGGTGGTCGAGCCGTTCGTCAGCCAGGCGATCAGTCAGGGGGCGCGGCCGGTGGCCTGGAACTTCGCCGACGCCGCCCCCGACCTCACCGTCGCCATGTACTTCACCACCAGCCGGACGGACCCTGACCTGACCAGGCGGTTCACCGCGGCGATGCGCCGGTCGCTGGAGTACGCCGACGGCCATCCCGACGAGGTGCGGGAGATCCTCAAGACGTACACGAAGATCTCGCCCGAGGTGATCGCGAAGATCTACCTGCCGAAGTGGCCGGTCGAGGTCAACAAGGCGTCGGTGCAGACCATCGCCGACCTGGCGCGGGCCGACGGCGTGCTCAAGGACAGGATCGACGTCTCCACGCTGGTCCCGTGAGGCGCGACCCGCTCTACGGGCTCGCCGGGCTGGCCGGCCTGCTCGCGCTGGTGGAGGCCGTGCCCCGGCTCGGCCTGGTGGACGAGCGTTTCCTGCCGCCCGCCACGCGCATACTCGGCACGCTCGCCGCCGAGCTCGGCACCGCCCGGTTGTGGATCGCGCTCGCCGAGACCCTGCGCGGCTGGGCGCTGGGGCTGGCGCTGGCGTTCTGCGCGGCGGTCGTGGCGGGCGTGGTGATCGGGACCGTGCCGGGGCTGCGGGCGCTGACCGGCTCGACGGTCGAGTTCCTGCGGCCGATCCCGTCGGTCGCGCTGGTGCCGCTGGCCACGCTGCTGTTCGGCGCCTCGCTGGGCTCGACGCTGCTGCTCGTGGTGTACGCCTCCTTCTGGCAGGTGCTCATCCAGGTCCTGTACGGCGTCGCCGCCGTCGATCCCGTCGCCCACGAGACCGCCCGCGCGTACGGGTTGTCGGCCTGGTCGCGGATCAGGCACCTGGTGTGGCCGACGGCATTGCCGTACGTGATGACCGGGCTCAGGCTGGCGGCGGCGGTGGCGTTCATCCTGGCGGTGACGGCCGAGCTGGTGATCGGCAGCCCGGGGCTCGGCGCGGAGATCCAGGTGGCGCAGAGCAGCGGGGCCGTGCCCACCGTGTACGCGCTGATCGTGGTCGCCGGGGCCGTCGGCATCGCGGTCAACGCGGCCGTACGGCTGCTCGAACGCCGGGTGCTGGCCTGGCATCCGGCCGTGCGCTCGGAGGTCGCGGCGTGAGGGCACTGCGGCTGGTCGCGCTGCCCGCGGCGCTCGTACTGGTGTGGTGGGCGGTCGGCGGGAGCACGTTCTACCTGCCGGGCCCGGTCGAGGTGGGCCGGGCCTTCGCCGCGACGTGGTTCTCCGAACGGCTGCTCGACGACGTGCTGCCGAGCCTCGGGCGGCTGCTCGCGGGCTACGCGGTGGCCGGGCTGCTCGGGGTCGGGCTCGGCGTGCCGATCGGCCTGTCGCGGCGGCTGCGGGCCACGCTCGAACCGGTGCTGGAGTTCTTCAGGGCCGTCCCGCCGCCGGTGCTGGTCCCGCTGATCATGTTGCTGGCCGGGATCGACACACCCATGAAGGTGCTGGTCATCGTGTCGGGCTGTGTGTGGCCCGTCCTGCTGAACACCGTGGAGGGCGTACGGGCGCTGGACGAGGTGCTGTCCGACACCTGCCGCATGTACGGCGTGCGCGGCGTCTCCAGGTTGCGCCGGTTCGTCCTGCGCGGCGCCAGCCCGCAGATCATGACCGGCCTGCGGCAGGCGTTGTCCATCGGGATCATCCTCATGGTCATCAGCGAGATGTTCGCCAGTTCCAGCGGGCTCGGGTTCACGATCCTGCTGTTCCAGCGGCAGTTCCAGATCGCCGAGATGTGGAGCGGGATCCTGCTGCTCGGGCTGCTCGGCCTCGGGTTGTCGCTGCTCTTCCGCCGCCTTGAGCGGTGGGTCCTGGCCTGGTACCACGGCAGCGGAGCCGCCCGTGCTTGAGATCCGCGAGCTGAACAAGGTCTACCGGGGCTCCGGCCGCCTGGTCGAGGCCATCGGCTCGGTCACGTTCGACGTCGCGGCCGGCGAGCTGGTGTGCGTCGTGGGGCCGTCCGGCTGCGGCAAGACCACGCTGCTGCGCTGCGTGGCCGGGCTGCTGCCGGCCGGCGGGGGCGAGGTGCGGGTGGCCGGCGAGCCGGTGACCGGGCCGCCGCCGCGCATGGCCGTGGTCTTCCAGGAGTACGGCCGCAGCCTGTTCCCGTGGATGACCGTACGGCAGAACGTCGAGCTGCCGCTGAAGGAGAAGCGGCTGCCGCGGGCGCGGCGGGCGGAGCTGGTGGCCGGGTCGCTGGCCGCGGTCGGGCTGTCCGACGCGGCCGACGCCCATCCCTGGCAGCTCTCCGGCGGCATGCAGCAGCGTGTCGCCATCGCGCGGGCCGTGGCGTACGAACCGGAGGTCCTGCTCATGGACGAGCCGTTCGCCGCCGTGGACGCGCAGACCAGGGCCGACCTCGAAGACCTGATCCTGCGGCTCTGGCGGGACCTGGAGGTGACCGCGCTGTTCGTCACCCACGACATCGACGAGGCCGTCTACCTCGGACAACGGGTGATCGTCCTGTCGTCGTCGCCGACCGGCGTGATGGCGGACATCAAGATCGACCTGCCGCGCGACCGCGACCAGCTCGCCACCCGGTCGCTGCCGCTCTTCGGCGAGCTGCGCGGGCAGGTCTACCGGTGGATCCAGCAGGCGAGAGGGGCACGATGAGCACGGTCAGGGACGCGGCGTTCGCGGTGCTGCGGCGGCACGGGCTGACGACGATCTTCTGCAATCCCGGCTCGACCGAGGTGTCGCTGCTCACCGACCTGCCGGACGACCTGCGGTTCGTGCTCGCGCTGCACGAGGGGTCGGTCGTCGGCATGGCCACCGGCTGGGCGATCGGGCACGCGGCGCCCGCGCTGGCCGTGCTGCACACCACGGCCGGGCTGGGCAACGCGGTGGGCGCGATCGCCACGGCCCGGGTGAACCGGGTGCCCCTGGTCGTCCTGGTGGGGCAGCAGGACCGGCGGCACCTGGCGCTGGAGCCGTTCCTCGCCGGGCGGCTGGACGGGCTGGCCGGCGAATACCCGGTGTGGACGCACCAGCCGGTACGGGCGCAGGACGTGCCGGGCGCGCTGGCCCGCGCCTGCCACGAGGCCGTCACGCGCCGCGGCCCTGCGCTGGTCGTGGTGCCGATGGACGACTGGGCCGCGCCCTACGAGGACGAGACCCCGGCCGCACCCGCGCGCGTGCTGCGGCCCGCCGCCGTGCCCGACGACAGCCTCGCGCCGCTGGTCGAGCTGCTGGCCGGGGCGCGCTCGCTGGCGATCGTGGCGGGGGCCGGGGCGTCGTGGGGGCCGCTGGTGGCGCTGGCCGAACGGCTGGCGTGCCCGGTGTTCCAGGAGTCGTTCGGAGCGCTGGCGGGGTTCCCGCAGGACCATCCGCAGTACGCGGGGGTGTTGCCGGCTGATCGCGGGCGGTTGCGGACGACGCTGGCGCCGTACGACGTCGTGCTGGCCGTGGGGGCGCCGGTGTTCCGGCAGTCCCCGTACGCGCCGGGGCCGCTCGTCGAGCCGGGGACGACGGTCGCCGTGGTCACCGACGACCCGGCCGAGGCACACCGGAGCCCGGCGGCCCTGGCCGTCCTGGCGCCGCCCGGGGCCGTCTGCGAGCGCCTGGCGGCCCTGGTGCCCGCCCGTCCCCCGGGTCCCGTCCCGAGTCCGCCGGGGCTCCTGGACGCCGGCGTGCCCGCGGGTGGGCCGTTGCGGGCCGCGTACGTGCTGCGCGAGCTGGCCCGGCGGCTTCCGCGCGACGTCGTGCTGCTGGAGGAGACGCCGTCGTCCCGTCCCGATCTGCACCGGCTGGTCCCGGCCAGGAACCCGCTGGGTTTCGTCTCGGCGGCCATGGGCGGGCTCGGGTTCGCCGTGCCCGCCGCCGTCGGCGTACGCATGGCGCTGCCCACCCGCCCGGTGGTCGCGGTCGTGGGCGACGGCTCGGCGCTCTACGGCGTGCACGCCCTGTGGAGCGCCGCCCACTACCGGGTGGGCGCGCTGTTCGTCGTGCTCGCCAACGGCCGGTACGCGGTCATGGACCGGCTCGCCGACCGGCAGGGCGGCAAGGCGCCGTGGCCGCCGTTCACCGAGGTGGACATGACCACGCTGGCCAGGTCGCTCGGCTGCCCCGCCCGGCGGGTGGACGGCCCCGCCGAGCTGGCCGCCGCGTTCGACGAGGTGATCCCGTCGCTGGCCGCCCGGGAGGAGCCCCTGCTGCTCGACGTCGCCGTGACCGTGGACCCCGACTTCCAGCCCTGAGACCGGGGGCCCGGCTCACCAGGCCGGGCGGCGGCGGCCCCCGTCGGTGTCGGGGTCGAAGCACAACTCGGGGGCGGCGTCCGGCTTGAACACCTCGTCCAGGGCCCACCGCTCGAACGGTCGGGCGCACGGCGGCGCGCCGGCGATGGCCAGCTCGCGGGCGTCGAGGTCCATCACCACGGAGTAGACCGTGTGGCACTCCTCGGCCGGCGTGGCGTCGGGGTCGAGGTGGCGGCAGACGCCGTCGGGGAAGGAGTAGTGGTCGCGCAGGGCGGCGACGACGTGTTCCAGCCCGATGGCGCGGTCGGCGGCGGTGTCCTCCAGCAGGTGGCGCAGCCGTTCATGGCGCAGCAGGGTCAGGCCGGAGCTGGCCGCCTTCCGGTCCTCCAGCGGCAGCTCGGCCTGGAAGTGGTTGGAGTGGGTGAGCAGGCCGTCGCGCGGCAGCAGCGCGCCGAAGACGTCGGGAGCCACCTCCAGGTCGATCGCCTCGCCTCCGGCGTCGGCGATGAGCAGGTTGCCCGAGGAGACGCGCGGCACGTCGAGCACCTTGCGGTGGGCGCGGCTCATCCGTTCGGACTGAAGCACCCCGCGCAGCAGGAAGTGGTACGGCACCCCCGCCCCGGCCCGGTCGCGGTCGGACTGCAGGCGGTTGGCGCACACGCCGAGCCCCGCCGAGTTGAGCCCCGACTTGGCCAGCATGCCCGCCTCGGCCAGCGTGAGCACCGCGAACCCCTCGGTGTCGCGGGTGGCCAGCAGGAACGTGACCGCGCCCTGCTCGGGATGCCAGTCCCAGTTCTGGGCGAGCAGGGTGTGGCCGTCGCGGGTGTACTTCGGCAGCACGGCGACCGAGGTGCAACCCTCGTCGTAGCCGGTGCCGTCGAGCAGCTCGGTACGGGCGTTGAGCGCGGCGATGTGCTCGACCGGCTGGCCCGCGCCCGCCGCGAGCCCCTCCAGCATGGCGGCGATGCCGGCGTCGTAGGTCCTGGCCACGTCGAGGAAGGTCAGGCCCCAGCGCCGCACGTCCGCCGGGGAGAGGCCGGACTTGTCGCGGAAGCGCCGCAGGTAGGTCTCGACGCTGCGCGCGACCAGGTCGGCGGTACGGTGACCGACCTCGGCCCCCATCTCCTCGTAGGTGCCCTCGACAGCGATGAGCGGGGTGTCCATGAATCGGCCTTCCGTGAGGGGGGTTGGGCTCGGTCTTCTTCCCATTCCCCCCATCAGGGGTTCATCCCCACCCCTCAGGCACGCTCGGCGGCCTCCACCACGTTGGACAGCAGCAGCGCGCGGGTCATCGGGCCCACCCCGCCCGGGTTGGGGGTGAGGAAGCCGGCGACCTCCTCCACGTCGGGCGCCACGTCACCGGCGATCTTGCCGTTGATCCTGGAGACGCCCACGTCGAGGACGGCCGCGCCGGGCTTGACCATGTCGCGCGTGATCAGCTCGGGCACGCCCGCCGCGGCCACGACGATGTCGGCGCGGCGTACGTGGGCGGCCAGGTCTTGGGTGCCGGTGTGGCAGAGGGTCACCGTGGCGTTCTCGCTGCGGCGGGTCAGCAGGAGGCCGAGCGAGCGGCCGACGGTGATGCCGCGGCCGACCACGACCACGTCGGCGCCCTTGATCGGCACGTCGTACTCCTGGAGCAGCAGCACGATGCCGTGGGGCGTGCACGGGAGGGGGGCGTCGACCATGTGGACGAGGCGGCCGAGGTTGACCGGGTGGAGGCCGTCGGCGTCCTTGGCCGGGTCCATCTGCTCCAGCAGCGCCATCGTGTCGAGGTGCTTGGGCAGCGGGAGCTGGACGATGTAGCCGGTGCAGGCCGGGGAGGAGTTGAGCTCGTCGATGGCCGCCTCGACGTCCTTCTGGGTGGCGGTGGCCGGGAGGTCGACGCGGATGGAGGCGATGCCGACCTCGGCGCAGTCGCGGTGTTTGCCCGCGACGTAGATCTGGCTGCCGGGGTCGTCGCCGACCAGGACGGTGCCCAGGCCGGGCGTGATGCCGCGGTCCTTGAGCGCGGCCACCCGGGTCGCGAGGTCTGCCTTGATCCTGGCGGCGGTCGCCTTGCCGTCGAGTTTCACTGCGCTCATGCCGCCAATCCTTCCACGACTCCCCCGTTCCCGGTCACCGGCCACCCGTCGACCGCAGTCTTGGGTGTGAAGTCGTCCACAGTTTTTCCACAGATGGGAGGCAGGCGGCTCCGGTTGTCCACAGGAGATCGATGACATCGTTGTCATCGATCCCGGAAAGGCATATCGTGACCGTCGCCGACACCATGCCGACGGAGGTTCCCCTTGCCCGCCCGTTCCCTCGCGACGTCCCCGTCCCGCGTCACGTCCTGCCGGCCCGCACTCGGATGACCTGCGTACTCGCCGTCGACATCGGGGGCACCAAGCTCGCCGCCGCCCTGGTCGACGAGGGCGGCGCCCTCCTGCGTTCCGCCACCCGGCCCACGCCGCGCGCCGACGTGATGTCCGCCCTGGCGGCCCTCGTCGCCGAGGTGACCGCCGACGGCCCGCCTCCGCACGCCGTCGGCGTCGGCTGCGCGGGCCCCCTCGACCTCACCACCGGCGCCGTGAGCCCGGTCAACATGCCGAGCTGGCGCGGTTTCCCCCTGCGGGAGGAGCTGCGACGGCTGACCGGCCTGCCCGTGGTGCTGGCCGGCGACGCCCAGTGCATGGCACTCGGCGAACACTGGCTGGGTGCCGGCCAGGGCAGCACCTCGCTGCTCGGCGTCGTCGTGTCCACCGGCATCGGCGGCGGCCTGGTGATCGGCGGCGCGCCGGTCCTGGGCCCGGCGGGCAACGCCGGGCACGTGGGCCACATGAGCGTCGATCCCGGCGGCGAGCGCTGCGAGTGCGGCGGCCGGGGCTGCGTCGAGCGTTACTCCAGTGGCCCCAACCTGGCCCGCTGGGCGCTGGAGAACGGCTGGGCCCCCGCCGGCGAGCGCGACGCCAGGGCGCTGGCGGCCGACGCGGCGGCCGGGCATCCGGTGGCGGTGGCGGCCTTCGAGCGGGGCGCGCGGGCGTTGGCCGGCATGATCGCCTCCGCGGCGGCCGCGGTCGAGCTCGACACCGTGGTCATCGGCGGCGGTGTGTCGGCGGCCGGCGAGGTGCTGTTCGGCCCTCTGGAGCGCGCGCTCGACGACGTGGCGGGGCTGGCGTTCGTCAGGGCGGTCCGGGTGCGGCCGACCACGCTGGGCGTACGCGCCGGGCTGGCCGGGGCCGCCCGGCTCGCCTGGCGCCTGTCCGGCCCGGGAGCGCCGCCGCCGCCCGACCCGGCCATGGCCGGCGAAGGCCCGCCTCCCGTCGTGGGGGCGGGCCCGATCGGCTAGTCGCGCTCGGCGAAGCGGGCCTCGCGGCGCTCGATGATCCTGCGTGTGAACGGGATGACCTCCACGACGCGGCCGCCCAGGTACGCACCGATGAAGGCGAGGACCAGGAGGACGAAGGGGCTGGTCGCGAGGCCGTTCATGGTCACGAAGGCGTGCAGGGTCGTGTCGAGCATGGGGACTCCGGGGGTATGAGCACAGCAGGGCGGCAATCAGGGTAACCGGACCCGGCCACTGCTCGCCGCCAAAACGGATAAAGGGCGACAAGTGATCTCTTGTCGCCCTTTATGGTGATCAATCGTTGATCAGTGGAAGAAGTGGCGGGTGCCGGTGAAGTAGAGGGTGACGCCGGCCTTCTCGCAGGCGTCGATCACTTCCTGGTCCCTGATCGAGCCGCCCGGCTCGACGATCGCCCTGACCCCGGCCTCGATCAGCACCTGCGGCCCGTCGGGGAACGGGAAGAACGCATCGGAGGCGGCGACCGAGCCGGCGGCCCGCTCCCCCGCCCTGCTGACCGCGAGACGGCAGGAGTCGACCCGGTTGACCTGGCCCATGCCCACGCCCACCGTGGCGCCGTCGGCGGCCAGCAGGATGGCGTTCGACTTCACCGAACGGGAGGCGCGCCAGGCGAAGGCCAGGTCGGCCAGCAGCTCGGGCGAGGCGGCCGGGCCGGTCTTGAGCTCCCACGTCGCCGGGTCGTCCCCGGCGGCGTCGATCCTGTCGACCGACTGCAGCAGCAGGCCGCCGTCGATCCTGCGGAACTCCAGCGGCTGGGACGGCCGCTCCGGGCAGCGCAGCAGGCGCAGGCTCTTCTTGGCCCGCAGCACCTCAAGCGCCTCGGCACTGAAGTCGGGGGCGACGACGACCTCGGTGAACACCTCGGCGATCTGCCGGGCCAGCTCCACCGTGACCTCACCGTTGACCGCGATCACGCCGCCGTACGCCGAGACGGGGTCGCAGGCGTGCGCCTTGCGGTGGGCCTCGGCCACGTCGGCGCCGACGGCGATGCCGCACGGGTTCTGGTGCTTGATGACGGCCACGCAGGGCTCGGCGAAGTCCCAGGCCGCCCGCCAGGCGGCGTCGGAGTCGAGGTAGTTGTTGTAGGACATCTCCTTGCCGTGGAGCTGCTCGGCGTTGGCCAGGCCGCCCGAGCCACCGGTGTAGAGGGCGGCGCGCTGGTGCGGGTTCTCGCCGTAGCGCAGGGTCGCCTTGCGCTCGTACGTGGCGCCGGTGAACTCGGGGAACTCCTCCCCGCCCGCGTACGGGCCGGCGAACCAGCTCGCCACGGCCACGTCGTACGCGGCGGTGTGCGCGTACGCGGTGCCGGCCAGGCGGCGGCGCTCGTGCAGCGTGAAACCGCCCTCGTCCAGCGCGGTGAGCACGTCGCCGTAGGCGGCGGGGTCGACCACGACCGCGCAGGTGGCGTGGTTCTTGGCCGCGCCCCTGATCATCGCGGGCCCGCCGATGTCGATCTGCTCGACGCACTCCTCGTCGGAGGCCCCGGAGGCCACCGTCTGCTGGAACGGGTAGAGGTTGACCACCACGAGCTGGAACGGGTCGATCTCCAGCTCGTCGAGCTGCGCCACGTGGTGGGGCTTGGTGAGGTCGGCCAGCAGCCCGGCGTGCACGCGCGGGTGCAGCGTCTTGACCCGGCCGTCGAGGCACTCGGGGAACCCGGTGAGCTGCTCCACCTTGGTCACCGGGATCCCGTGGGACGCGATCGCGGCGGCCGTGCCGCCTGTCGACACGATCTCCACGCCGGCGCCGTCGAGAGCCCTGGCCAGCTCTTCGAGCCCGGACTTGTCGTAGACAGCGATCAGCGCGCGCCGGATGGCGATGCGAGTCACGTGCTTTCCCCTCCTGATTGGTTGCCGATGCGGACGGTACGTCCGCTGACCGTCCAGCCCTCGCGGGCCATCCGGCCGACGATGTCGACGAGCAGGCGGCGCTCGACGGTCTTGATGCGCTCGTGCAGGACCGCCTCGTCGTCCTCGGGCAGCACGGGCACCGCCTCCTGGGCGACGATCGGCCCCGTGTCGATCCCCGCGTCGGCCAGCATCACGGTGCAGCCGGTCACCTTCACCCCGTGCGCCAGCGCGTCGCGCACGCCGTGGGCGCCGGGGAAGGACGGCAGCAGCGCCGGATGGGTGTTGAGCACGGGGAACGCGTCGAGCGTGGGCGCACCCAAAATTTTCATGAAGCCCGCCGACACGACCAGGTCGGGCTCGTACGATGCGATCTTGGCGGCGAGGGCGGCATCCCAGTCCGCCCGAGTCGCATGATCACCCACTTTTTCGACAAATGTCGGGACATCTACCTTGGCGGCCCTGGCCAGACCTTCTATGCCGTCCCGGTCCGCGCCCACCGCCACCACGCGCGCACCGTACGACGGGTCGGCGGAAGCGTCCAGAAGGGCCTGTAGGTTGGTCCCAGAGCCGGAGACGAGGACGACGAGCCGCCCAGCCTTTGACACGCACACTCCAAAGAATGGAAACAGGGTGGGGCTGACAGGGTATCTGTTCCTCGCCCGGCGACGCAGAGGAGGTCAGGTGTCGACACCGGTGCAGGCACCGGCGGGCCAGCAGCCCGCCGATTCAGCGGGTCGCCGTGCGATCTGGTTGTCCATCGCCGCGCTGGCCATGACGTTCATGTTGCCGCTCGCCGGCCTGGTCATGGCCCTGTTCGCGCTCATGGCGGGCATCCGCGCGCTGCCGCGGCTCAAGAGCGCCCACCGGCCCACGGGCACTGCGATCGGCGGCATCACCATCTCCTCGATCGCGCTCGCCCTGTCGGCGATGGCCACGGGGATGCAGCTCTACCTCATGGACGAGTACTCCGCCTACCAGGAGTGCATGAAGGGCGCCGGCACGGTCTCGGCCCAGGGCGAGTGCTTCACCCAGTTCAGGGACGCCGCCCAGCGCAAACTGCCGCCCGACGTGCTCCGGCTGCTCGGGACGATGCAGCCCTAGCTAGTCGCGGTCCCAGGCGTACGGGTCGACGTAGATGACGTGGCCGCCGCGGTCGTCGGACTCGTCCACGATGTCCTTGCGCGGCGGGCGTACCGGGGCGGGGGGTTCGGCGGGGCGCGGGCGGGCCTGGGCCAGCGTCTCGGCCTCGGCCGACGCGTGCTCGTCCTGCCAGTCGTCCCTGATGACCGGGATCTCCTGGGTGTCGGCCTCGGTGGCGTCCATCCAGTGGCCGGGCAGCGGGCGCGGGTCCGACTCCGCCAGACCCACCTTGCTGGCCGCCTTGGCGATGGCCGCGCCCGCCTTGCGCACCGGTACGGCGGCCTTGTCGAGCGGCGCGCGGGCCTTCTTGTTGAGCAGCAGCAGGTTGGCCACGCCCGCCGAGATGCCGGCGGCCACGCCCACCTCCAGGGCCACCGACAGGGCCACCTCCCACGGGGACGGGCCGATCGCCGACAGCCGGCCGCCGCCGATCGGGCCGCCGGACAGCGCGGCCAGCAGGCCCGCGACCAGGCCGGTGGAGACACCGGTCAGGAAACCCCACAGGGGCGCGGCCTCGTACGACGGAGAGGGTGAGATCCGGGCCACGAAGACGCCCGCCACCGCGCCCGCCGCGAACGGCAACGCGATCACGGCCATCATCCACGCGGGCACGGGACCGCTGTCGGGCAGCGCGCCCAGCATCGGCAGGCTCGGCACCGTGCCGAGCTCGACGCCGGTCGGGGCGACCAGCGTGTCCGTGCCGATGGCGAAGCCGGGACCGGCGATGTAGGAGGAGGCCCAGATCACGGCGTTCAGCAGGTAGAGGAGCTGGAGCAGCAACAGCAGCACGCCGCCGACGAACCCCGGCGCGAGCACGTTCGACAGCTCCCTGACCTCCCCGAAGTTCAGTACGACCGCGACCAGCACCAGCACCAGCCCGGCCGCCAGCAGCCCCGTCGTGGCGACGGCCGTGCCGACCGTGACGGCCCGCAGGCGTTCGGGCAGCAGCTTGAGCATGATCCGCCACGGGCCGATCATGCGCGCGGTGGCCAGCGAGCCGGCCAGGAAGGCCAGCGTGAAGTGGCTGAGCAGCGCCTCGCCGATGAACGGCTGGGTGAGGTCGTTGCCGGCCACCAGCGCGATCAGCCCGGCCAGCAGCGCGTAGGGGGCCGCCAGTGAAACACCGGCCTGGCCGACCAGGACGAGCTGCGCGCGGCGGCGGGCGTTGGCCTGCTCGCGCGGGCTGTTCTTGGGCAGCCGGGCGGGCAGCCGCAGCCGCAGGTCGGCGTCGCGGGCCATCCACCGGCCGGCGCGGTAGAGCAGGAACGCGGGCAGGATCATCAGCCCGAGCGGCAGCAGCCCGACCCGGCCGCCGGGCATGGCGAACCCCGCGTGGTGCGCGGCCAGCCAGAGCTGCGCCGCCGCGCGGAACACGCCCGGCAGGCCCGCGCCGAGCGTGCCGCGCGGCGCGGCGATCCAGCCCACGAGGGTGAGGGTGGTGAGCACGGCCAGACCGACGCCGAGCGTGCAGGCGGCGGCCAGCATGCCCGACACGGGTAGCGGCCGCCTCGTCTCGTCGTCGTCGGTCGAGACGCCGGGGAGCTTGCCGAGCACCGACTTGGGGGCGGTGCGCAACTGGTCGAGAATGGCCGTCACAGATGCGATTTTCTCAATCTTTCCCAACCATCGCTTGGTTGACGCGCCGCAGTGGGTCCACTTTGTCGCCGTGATGACCCTCGCGAGCGTGCCTCGGCCGCTTTCCCCGTCCTTTACGCGCCGCCCGGCGGGGTCTGGGACATGGAAAAGCCCCGCATGGCGGGGTGAAGTCAAGGGGTCGTCGCAACACTGATTGATCAACTGGCGAGTGCCAGGAGCTTGGTGAGACGCTCGGCTGGGGTTTCCCAGCCGAGCGTTTTGCGTGG
>NZ_BMRC01000016.1 GCF_014648435.1 Nonomuraea spiralis | reverse complement strand
TGGCCACGCGCTATGACAAACGCGCCTACATCTTCCTCGGCACCGTCACCCTGGCCGCCCTGGCTATCTGGCTCCGGACCTGATCTAAGAAACAGCTCCTAGGCGATGATCGGGTTGCGTTCGGGGGCCGGGCCCGGCGCGCCCTCGCGCGGCGGCAACCACAACACGAACGTGGCCCCCTGCCCGACCCTGGAGAACACCGCCACCCGCCCGCCGTGCGACTCCACGATCTGCCGGACGATGGCCAGTCCGAGACCCGTGTGCCGGTCGCGGCGGCTGGCCTCGCCGCGCCAGAACCGGTCGAACACCCGCTCCTGCTCCGCCGCGGCGAGCCCGGGGCCGTCGTCCCTGACCGCGACCCACAACCAGCCGCCCGACCGCCCGGCCTCGACCCGGACGAAACCACCCGGCGGGGTCAGGCGGACCGCGTTGGACAGCAGGTTCGCCACGGCCCGGCGCAGGGCGTCCTGGTCGCCGGTCATCTCCAGGTCCCGGCCCAGGCCGCGGGTGATCGTCAGGCCGCGGGCGGCGGCCAGCGCCGCGTACTCCTCGCACGCCTCCCGCGCCACCCTGCTCAGGTCGAGGTCGGTGTCGGCGAACGCGGTCGCCTGCCGCCGGGCGCTGGCCAGCAGGTCCTCCACGAGCCTGGTCATGCGGGTGGTCGCCCGGTCCACGATCTGCACGGCCCTGGCCCGCTCCTCCTCGCTGGCCTCGGGCGAGGCGAGCACGGCGTCCACGTTCGCCCGGATGATCGTCAGGGGGCTGCGCAGCTCGTGCGAGGCGTCGTCGATGAGCCGCCGCTGCGCGCTGAACGCCTCCTCCAGCCGGTCGAGCATGGTGTCGATGGTGTCGGCCAGGTCCTTGAGCTCGTCGGGCGAGCCGGCCAGCCTGATCCGCCGGGTCAGGTCGGTCGCCTGGATCTCCTCGGCCGTACGCGTGATCGACCGCACCGGACGCAGCACCCGGCCGGACAGCACCCACCCGATGCCCAGGGACGCCAGGTAGAGCCCCGCCAGCGTGGCCAGCGAGAAGTCGCGCAGCGTGGCCAGCGTCCTGATGTTGACCTCGTTCTCGACCTCCTCGATGAAGACGACCTCCTGCTTGCCCACGTACTGGTTGTCGCGGTACGCCTTGGCGTACTCGGTCGAGTACGGGCGTTCCTCGGTGGTCTTGGAGACGGCGAAGTAGATGCCGCCCAGCACCAGCGCGGCCAGCACGAACAGCAGCCCGGAGTAGAGCACGGTGAGCCGGAAGCGGATCGTGTGGATCATGTCGGCTCCTTGAGCCGGTAGCCGCGGCTGATCACCGTCTCGATCAGGCCGTCCTCCTGGAGCTTGCGGCGCAGGTTGCCGACCGTGACCCGGACGGTGTTGGTGAACGGGTCGGCGTGCTCGTCCCAGACGTGTTCGAGCAGTTCCTCGGAGGAGACGACATGGCCGGGACGGGTCATCAGGTAGTGCAGCACCCCGTACTCCTTGGGCGTCAGGGCCAGGGAGCGGCCGTCGAGGGAGACCTCCATGCGGGCGGTGTCGATGCGCAGGCCGCCCACCTCCAGCACGGCGGTGCCGCCGGTGTCCCTGCGCAGCAGCGCCCGGACCCTGGCCAGCAGCTCGGGGAAGGCGAACGGCTTGACCAGGTAGTCGTCGGCGCCCTCGTCGAGGCCGCGTACCCGGTCGTCCAGGCGGTCGCGGGCGGTCACCATGATGATCCGCACCCCGCGCCCGGCGGCCCGTACGGACCGGCAGAGCTGGAAGCCGTCGCCGCCCGGCAGGTTCAGGTCGAGCAGGACCAGGTCGTAGGTGTTGACCTCCAGCTTCTCGTGCGCCGACGGCGCGTCGTAGGCCACGTCCACCGCGTAGCCCGCCCGGGTCAGACCCACCCGTAACGCGTCGACCAGGTCTTCCTCGTCCTCGACCACCAGCAGTCGCATGATCTTGACCCTAATTTCGGATGACGCGTTCCGCCATGGGGGCGACGTGGCCGATCGGGCGGCGCTCCCGCCGAGGTGAACTACAGCAAGCGTGCGCGAAAGCCAACATAACTGCTGTCTTTACACGATTTTTCGGTGTTAGTCGTTAAATCTTTCGAGCATGACGCCCTTCCAGCGATATTTGGCAGAAGAAGTGGCACTCGACCACGTAGAGGGCCTGATCTCGCGGCGCGAGGCACTGCGCCGTCTCGGCCTCCTCGGGCTCGCCCTCCCCGCCGCCACTGCTCTCCTCGCCGCCTGCGGCGCCACCCCCGACACCGACCCGGCGAGCATCCCGCCGGCGCCGACGGCCGCGGCGTCCGCCACGGCCTCCCCGGCCGGCCCGCCGCCGCTGCCCACGCGGGCGATCACGTTCCCCGGCCCGGACGGGACGAGGCTCCTGGGCGCCTGGGCGCCCGCCGCCGCCCCCAAGGGCGCGGTGCTGGTCATGCACGAGAACCGCGGGCTGACCGACCACATCCGCTCGATCGCCGGCCGGCTGGCCGCCGACGGCTACTCGGCCCTCGCGCCCGACCTGCTCTCCCACGCGGGCGGCACGGCCGCGTTCGCCGACACCGCGCAGGTCACGGCCACGCTGGGCGCGATCCCCCGCGAACGTTTCGTGGCCGACATGAAGGCGGCCGTCGGCGAGCTGGAGCGCAGGGCCGGGGGCGTCCGGCTTGGCATGATCGGGTTCTGTTTCGGGGGCGGGATGACCTGGCTGCTGTTGTCGTCCGGCGAGCCCCGGCTGGCCGCCGCCGCGCCGTTCTACGGCCCGCTGCCCGACGACGCCGACATGACCGGTACCGAGGCGGCCGTGCTGGCCATCTACGCCGAGCAGGACGACCGCGTCAACGCCACCCGGGAGGAGGCCGAGTCGGCGCTGGAGAAGGCCGGGCTCACCCACGAGCTGGTGACCGTGCCGGGCGTCGGCCACGCCTTCTTCAACGACACGGGCCCCCGCTACGACGCGCGGGCCGCCTCGCAGGCCTACGACTACGTGCTGAAGTGGTTCGGCCGCCACCTGGCCTGACGGGCACCGGCCCGGAAAAGCGGAACGCCGCCCGCGGTGGAAACCGGGGCGGCGTCGCCGTGATGGCGCCTGACGGTCAGTCGTTGAGGCTCTGACGCAGGTAGGAGTCGACCTGGTCGATGGAGATGCGCTGCTGGGCCATGCTGTCGCGCTCGCGGATCGTCACCGCGTGGTCCTCAAGGGTGTCGAAGTCGACGGTGATGCAGAACGGCGTGCCGATCTCGTCCTGGCGACGGTAGCGGCGGCCGATCGCGCCCGCGTCGTCGAACTCGACGTTCCACCGCCTGCGCAGCTGCGCGGCCAGGTCGCGGGCCTTCGGCGACAGGTCGGCGTTGCGCGACAACGGCAGCACAGCGGCCTTGACCGGCGCGAGCCGGTGGTCGAGCCGCAGCACCGTGCGCTTCTCCAGGACGCCCTTGGCGTTGGGCGCCTCGTCCTCGGTGTAGGCGTCGAGCAGGAAGGTCAGCGTGGCCCGGTCGACGCCGGCGGCCGGCTCGATGACGTAGGGGACGTAACGCTCACCGGTGTCCTGCTCGAAGAAGCTCAGGTCGACGCCGGACGCCTTGGAGTGGGCGGTCAGGTCGAAGTCGGTGCGGTTGGCGATGCCCTCCAGCTCGCCCCACTCCGAACCCTGGAAGTTGAAGCGGTACTCGACGTCGACGGTGCGCTTGGAGTAGTGGGACAACTTCTCCTGCGGGTGCTCGTAGAGGCGCAGGTTGTCCTTGTTGATGCCGAGGTCGGAGTACCAGCGGAAACGCTCGTCGATCCAGTACTGGTGCCATTCCTCGTCGGTGCCGGGCTTGACGAAGAACTCCATCTCCATCTGCTCGAACTCGCGCGTGCGGAAGATGAAGTTGCCCGGGGTGATCTCGTTGCGGAAGGACTTGCCGACCTGGCCGATGCCGAACGGGATCTTCTTGCGCGCCGACTGCTGCACGTTGAGGTAGTTGATGAAGATGCCCTGGGCGGTCTCGGGACGCAGGTAGGCCAGGCCCGACTCGTCCTCGACCGGGCCGAGGAAGGTCTTGAGCAGGCCGCTGAACTGCCTGGGGTCGGTGAAGGTGCCCTTGTTGCCGCAGTTGGGGCAGGTGATGTCGGCCAGGCCGTTCTCCGGCTCCTTGCCGTTCTTCTCCTCGTACGCCTCGACGAGGTGGTCGGCGCGGAAACGCTTGTGGCAGGACTGGCACTCGGTCAGCGGGTCGGAGAAGGTCTCGACGTGGCCGCTGGCCCGCCACACCTCGGGGGCCAGGATGACGCAGGAGTCGAGGCCCACCACGTCGTCGCGCGACTGGACCATCGACAGCCACCACTGCCGCTTGACGTTGTTCTTCAGCTCGACACCCAGAGGACCGTAGTCCCACGACGCGCGAAGTCCGCCGTAGATCTCGCTCGACGGGTAAACGAGCCCGCGGCGCTTGGCGAGGCTGACGATGGTGTCCATGACGTCGGTGCGTCGTGCCATTTTGGTTGCGTCTCTTTCCGGCTGGAGGTCGGCGAGTGAATTCGATGAGATCCCAGCTTAGGGGACGCTCACCCGGTCTCGCGCGCGACTGACGCTACGCACCCTCTTGCGTGTACACGTCCTCGTACGCGCTGGGTTCGTTGACCATGAGGATCATCAACGGGTACATGGCCATCCGGGCCGCCGACAGCGCCCTCCGGTAGAAGCCCGCGCCCTCCCATTCGCTGACCAGCGCCCACAGGTTGGGCTCGTCCACCGAACGGGCCAGCCGGCCGCGCTGGTATCCGGGTTGGGCGGCGAAGGTGTCGAGGATGGCGTGGCCCTGCTTGACGAAGTCCTGGGACTGCGACTCTGGCACGGTGTATCGGATCACGGCGAGCACCAGCCCAGCCTAGAGGTGTGCGCCCTGCTGTCACGCGAACTCCCTTAGGCTCTCGACGTGGCCTCCAAAAACAAGCGCCCGCTGCCCCAGGGCGAGCAGTTCTTCACGCCGGGCGCGAGCGGCCTGCGCAAGGCCGTCGAGCAGCGCAGCGCGGTCCCGATGACGTTCCTGTTCACGCAGGTGCCCAAGTGGGTGGCGCCCGCCGTGCTGGTGATCCTGCTGCTGGCCGGCTTCGCGCTGGCCAACTGGGTGGGCGGCGTGGCGGCGCTGGCGGTGCTGGTGTTCGTCGGGTGGCTGGCCTACCTGTCGTGGCCCTCGCTGGGCCTCGGGGGGCGGCTGCTGCGGGTGGCGATGCTGGTCTTCCTGGTGATCCTGGCGGCTGACCGGTTTGGTGCGTTCTAGTCCGGCCCGCCGGAGATTTTGACAATCATTTTCATTTTCCCCCATAATTGGGGGCGTGATGTCCCGTACGCCCCCAATGCGCGCCGTAACCCTCCTCGCCGGAGCAGCCCTGCTGGCCACGTCCGCCTGTGGCGCCGGCTCCGCGGAGAGCGCCGACGGCGGCAGGCCCGAGGTGATCGCCGCCTTCTACCCGCTCCAGTGGCTCACCGAGCAGGTGGCCGGGCCCGACGCGAACGTGACCGTCCTGACCGCGCCCGGCGTCGAGCCGCACGACCTGGAGCTGGGCCTTCAGCAGATGACCAAGCTCCAGGACGCGGCGCTCACGATCTACGTCAAGGGCGTGCAGCCGGCTGTGGACGACGCCGTCTCCGCCGACACCGCCTTCGACGCCGCCTCCGCCGTCACGACGATCCCGGCCGGCGGGCACGCCGGCGAGGAGGGGCACGACGAGCACGCGGTCTCCTACGACCCGCACATCTGGCTCGACCCCTCCCGCCTGGCCACGGTGGCCGGCAAGCTGGGCGAGCGCCTGGCCGCCGCCGACCCGGGCCACGCGCAGGCGTACAAGGATCGCGCCGCCGCGGCGGCGGGCGCGCTGGGCGGGCTCGACCAGGAGTTCACCAAGGGTCTGTCCACCTGCGCCAGCAAGACCCTGGTCACCGCGCACGAGGCGTTCGGCTACCTGGCCGACCGCTACAAGCTCAAGCAGGTGGGCATCACCCTCGACCCCGAGACCGAGCCGTCGCCGAAGCGCCTGTCGGAGGTGGCCGCGCTGGCCAGGTCCGAAGGCGTCACCACGATCTTCACCGAGTCCCTGGTCAGCCCGAAGGTGGCCGAGGTGCTGGCCGGCGAGGTCGGCGCGAAGACGGCCGTGCTCGACCCGCTGGAGAGCAAGCCCGCCGGCGACTACCTGTCGGCCATGCGCGATAACCTCAAGACCCTTCGAACAGCACTGAGGTGTACGGCATGAGCGAGACGGCCTTCGCGATGACCGGCGGCCGGGTCAGCTTCGACGGCCGCCAGATCCTGCGCGGCGTCGACCTGACCGTCCGCCCCGGCGAGGTCGTGGCCCTCCTCGGCGCCAACGGCTCGGGCAAGTCCACCCTGGTCCGCGCGCTGCTCGGCCTCACGCCGCTGTCCGGCGGCCAGACCCTCCTGTACGGCTCCCCGCCCGCCAGGTTCCGCGACTGGTGGCGCATCGGCTACGTGCCCCAGCGCCTCCAGGTCGGCGGCGGCGTGCCCGCCACGGTCCGCGAGGTCGTCGCCTCGGGCCGCGTCGCCCGGCAGAGCCGGCTGCGCAGGACCAGCGCGGCCGACCGCGCGGCGGTCTCCGCGGCCCTCGACGCCGTCGACCTGACCGGCCGGGCCGGCGATCCCGTGCAGTCGCTCTCGGGCGGCCAGCAGCAGCGGGTGCTCATCGCCCGCGCCCTGGCCGGGGAGCCCGACACGTACGTGATGGACGAGCCCACCGCGGGCGTCGACGCCGAGACCCAGCAGCTCCTGGCCGACACGCTGGGCGGCCTGGTCCGTGAGGGCAAGACGATCGTCCTGGTCGCCCACGAGCTGGGCCCGATGGAGCCGCTGATCACCCGCGGCGTGGTGGTCCGCGAGGGCCGCGTCGCGCACGACGGCAGGCCGCCGCGGCCCGAGGGCGAGTGCGCCAGGCCAGGACACGAGCACCAGCATCCGCACGCCGCGGAGACGGCCGCCGCCCCGCTGACGGGCTGGCAGGGGGAACCACGATGATCGAGCTTCTGCAGGAGAACCTCTTCCAGCTCGCGCTGATCGCCGCGCTGCTGGTGGGGCTGTGCGCGCCCGCGGTGGGCACGTTCATCGTGCAGCGCAGGCTGTCGCTGCTCGGCGACGGCATCGGGCACGTCGCGCTGACCGGCGTGGCGCTCGGCTTCCTGACCGGCACGGCGCCGGTGCTGACGGCGGTGATCGTCTCGGTGCTGGGCGCGGTGGCGATCGAGCTGGTCAGGGCCCGGGGCAGGACCAGCGGCGACGTGGCGCTCGCCCTGCTGTTCTACGGCGGCATCGCGGGCGGCGTCATGCTCATGGGCATCGCCCCCGGCGGCAGCAACGCCAAGCTGAACTCCTACCTGTTCGGCGCCATCGCCAGCGTCACCCAGCAGGACATCTGGATCATCGGCGCGCTGGCCGCGGCGGTGATCGGCGTGGTCGTCGTCTTCGGCAGGGAGTTGTTCGTGCTCTGCCAGGACGAGGAGATGGCCAGGGCCAGCGGCCTGCCGGTGCGTTTCCTCAGCCTGCTGATCGCGGTCACCGCCGCGCTCACCGTCGTCATCGCCATGCGCGTGGTCGGCCTGCTGCTGGTCAGCGCCCTGATGGTGATCCCGGTGGCCACGAGCCAGCAGCTCACCAGGGGGTTCCGGGCCACGATGGGGCTGGCGATGTTGTTCGGCGTGCTCGCCTCGGTGGGCGGCCTGCTGGCCTCGACGATGTCGGCACGGGTGCCTCCGGGCGCGGCGATCGTGCTTCTTGCCCTCGCCGGCTTCGTCCTGGCCCTAGGTGTCGGTAAATTCGTACGGCGAGGCCGCATCCAGGAGTCCCCGGTGAGCCCGCGACCACGAGTCCGTGTCGAGGAGGCCGCATGACGACGAGGCGTGACGCCGTGCACGACACCCTGCGCCACAGCAAGGGTTTCCGCAGCGCCCAGGACGTCTACGCCGAGATGCGCCTGCACGGCGCCAAGATCGGCCTGACCACCGTCTACCGGGCGCTCCAGGCGCTGGCCGACTGCGGCCAGGTCGACGTGCTGCGCACGGACGAGGGAGAGTCGGTCTACCGCGCGTGCGCCAGCGACGACCATCACCACCACCTGGTCTGCCGCCGCTGCGGCCACACGGTCGAGGTGGCCGGGCCGGCCGTCGAGCGCTGGGCCGAGGCAATCGGCAGCGAGCACGGCTTCACCGGGATCACTCACACGGTCGAGGTCTTCGGCACCTGCTCGTCCTGCTCGGCGCCGGCCCGCGTGGGCTGAGCGCCGCGGGAGCCGTACAACACGCCGAGCACGACCGCGGCGCACCCGGCGAACTGCAGCGCAGAGGGCCGCTCCCCCAGGGTGAGCGCGGAGATCGCGACGGTGACCACCGGCTGCACGAGCAGCAGCAGCGACGTGAGCGCCGCGGGCTGCCTGGGCAGCGAGTACGTGATCAGCAGCCACCCCACCACCTGCGGTCCCAGCGCGAGCAGCAGCAGCCACCCGTGCGCCGGCCATTCCGGCGCCAGGTCGGCGCCGCCGAACAGCGGGCTGAGCGCCGCGATCAGCACGGTGGCCACGACGGTCGCGTGCGCCAGCGGCCCGGCCGTACGCCCCGGTCCCGCCTTCAGGAGCAGCAGGTACGCCGCGTACACCACCGAGGTGACCAGCCCGGTGACCGCGCCCATGACGGGATCGAGCCCGTACGCCGAGCCGTCGAACACCCCTGAGATCAGCACGACCCCGCCGAAGACGATCGGCGTGCCGGCCATGAGCCGGTTCGAGGGCCGCTCGCGGAACAGGCCCCAGGCGGCGAAGGCCACGATGAACACCTGGAGGTTGCCCAGCACGGTCGCCAGGCCCGCGCCGACCAGCTTGATCGACTGGTGCCAGAAGAGCAGGTCGAGCGAGAACAGCGCGCCGGCGGCCCAGGCCAGCAGCGCGCCCTTGAGCGGCAGGGGCCCCAGCTTCCGGCGTTCGAGCCAGGCCAGCACGAGCATGGGCGGCACCGCGTACGCGCAGCGGAACAACGCCGACGTCGCGGGCGACACCCCCGACAGACGTACGAGGGGACCGGAGGTGGAGATGATCAGTGCTCCGGCGATCGCGATCAGGACGATACGCCGATATGCACTCATGGAAACCCCCCGAGCGCCATGGGAGAGATACGCTGCGACCACGCTAGAACCGGCCCCGACAGGAGTCAACATGCCGTTTGGCCATGACATGGTGCATTCTTTGGCCACCGTTGTCGACCTGGTCAACACCTCTCCGTCCACCGGCGGCGGCGACGACCTGGCCAGCCTGGCCGAGCTGCAGACCTTCGTGGAGTCCCGGCAGGTCAGCGGTGTCGGCGCGCTGACGGCCCGCGACCTCGGCCAGGTCCGGATGGTGCGCGAGGCGTTCCACCGGGTGTTCACCGCCTCCGACGTGGCGAGCGCCGTGCGCACCCTCAACGCGCTGCTCGCGGAGACGCGCATCACGCCCAGGCTGACCGAGCACGACGGCCACCCGCTGCACGTCCACTACTTCGCCAACGACGCCTCGCTGGCCGAGCACGTGGCCGCCGACTGCGGCGTGGCGCTGGCGCACCTGCTGGTGGAGGGCGAGATGGAACGCCTGCGCACGTGCTCGGCCCCCGACTGCGACCGCGTGTTCGTGGACGAGTCCCGCAACCGTTCGCGGGTCTACTGCGACAGCCGTACCTGCGGAAACCGCATGCACGTCGCCGCCTACCGGGCCCGCCGCCGCGCCTGACCCGTCGCGGGCCCCGTAAAGCGGACCGCCCGCCCCCCAGGTCACCGGGGGCGGGCGGCAGGTACGCCCGATTCAGGGCGCTTCGCTGGATGTCTGCCACCACGGTGGTTTGGCGGTGGCGAAGACGTCGGAGCAGTTGCACGAGCCGCAACCTGGGAGCATCGGCCCTCCTTCAAGACGTAGGGGCAACGGGTTGTACCCGCCTTCACCCGCTCTCAGCCTGACCGGCATGCCAGTGTTCCCCATCCCGGCGGCAAGCCAAGGACCCTCAGCAGGCGTCGCGGCGGCGTAGCGCGAGCAGCCCGCCGGCGGTCAGCACGGCCGTCAGCGCGAGCAGCGCCAGCACCGGCACCGTCCCGAACGCCTGCCCCGCCAGGATGTTCGGCAGGTAGTGGAACGGCTCGAACGGGGTGCCGCCCCACACCCCGTAGAAGGGGGCGACGACCTGGCCGAGCAGGGCGGTCAGGATCCAGGCGGCCCAGCAGAGCGGCACGCTCGCCCGGGGCAGCAGCCCGTACGCCGCCAGGCAGACCGCGCCGACGCACCACGCCGCCGGGGCCTGGCTCAGCGCGGCGGCCAGGAAACGCGGCGCGGTGCCGGTGAAGTCGCCGAGGAGCGCCCCGTACACGGCGCTGAAGACGAGGGCGGTGAGCGCCAGCAGCGCCGCCGTGCCGAGGGCGGCCACGACCAGATGCCCGGCCGCCCAGCGGACCCTGGTCAGGGGCGTGGCCTGCACGGCCTCCGCGCGGCCCGAGATCTCCTCCGTCCGCAGCCGCACGATCATCAGCACCGGGTAGAGCGCGACGCAGTAGGCGAGGATCAGCAGGTAGTACCACATGTACCCGTCGAGGGCGGCCTCCGGGGAGACGCCGAGCAGGGTCGTGATGTTCGTGACCACGACACTCGGGCGGGCCAGGACGTCCTTGGCCAGCGGGCCCATCGCGCCGCCCACCGCCGCGAAGGCCGCCGTTCCGGCCGCCCACTTCAGCAGCAGGCCGCGGTGCAGCCGCCAGGCCAGGCTGACCGGGCCGCGCAGCCCGGGGGCCGACTCCCTGCCCGGCCGTTCGGGCAGCAGCCCCGAGCCGAGGTCGCGGCGGCCGGCCAGCGTGTACGCCACCGCGCACAACGCCCCCGCGACCAGCGCGGACACCCCCAGCAGCCACCACCGCTCGTCCTTGTAGGCGTCCACCATGTGGCTCCAGCCGAGCGGTGACAGGGCCTTGAGCCAGTGCCGGCCGCTCGCGTCGGCGGTGTAGCGCAGCACGTAGGCCAGGCCGAGCGCGTACAGGCCGATGACCGTGGCGGTACGGGCCTCGCGGGCCAGTTGCGCGGCCACGGCGGCGATGCCCGCGAACACCCAGCCGGCCACCACGACGGCGGCGCCGTACGCGAGCGTGCCGGCGGGTTCGAGGCCGGCGGCGAGCAGGGCGGCGGCGACCAGCGCGCCGCCGGCCAGGCTGGTCGTCCCGGCCACCAGCAGGGCCGCGCCGAGCGGCGCGCGGCGGCCCACCACGCCCGCGCGCAGCAGCTCGGTCCGGCCCGCGTCCTCCTCCCTGCGGGTGTGCCTGACGACGGTCATCAGGGCGGCGAACGCGTTGATCACGTAGAGGAAGCCGCCGCTGCGCCAGGTCGCCAGCACCTCCAGGCGCGGCTCGACGTACCCGCCGCCGAGCGCCTGGAAGAAGGCGTAGCGCCGGACGACCTCGGTGTAGGCGAGCTTCAGCTCGTAGGTGGCCATGTTCCGGTTGATGTAGGCGACCATCGCCAGGGCGAGGGCCACGAGCAGCAGGAGCCACCAGGGGGCGACCGCCCGCTCGCGGCGCAGCGCCAGGCGGACGAGCACGCCGGTGCCGGGGCTCATCGCACGGCCTCCGCCCGCCGCCCGCCGCCCGTGCCCTCGTAGTGGCGCAGGAACAGCTCCTCCAGCGTCGGGGGGCGGCTGTCGAGGGTGCGCACGCCCGCCTCGGCCAGGCCGCGCAGCGCCGCGCCGAGCGCGCCCGCGTCCACGTCGAACCGCACCCGGCCGCCCTCGGCGCGCAGGTCGTGCACGCCGGGCAGCGCGGCCAGCCCTTCGGCGGGCCGGTCGAGCTCAGCATGGACGGTGGTACGGGTCAGGTGGCGCAGTTCGGCCAGGGTGCCGCTCTCGACCGCGCGGCCGTCGCGGATGATCGTCACCCGGTCGCACAGCGCCTCGACCTCGGACAGGATGTGGCTGGACAGCAGCACCGTACGGTCGCCGCGCCGCCGTTCCTCCCTGACGACCTCGCGGAAGGTCTCCTCCATGAGCGGGTCGAGCCCCGAGGTCGGCTCGTCGAGCAGCAGCAGCTCGGCGTCGGAGGCGAGCGCCGCGACCAGGGCGACCTTCTGCCTGTTGCCCTTGGAGTAGGCCCGGCCCTTCTTGCGCGGGTCGAGGTCGAACCGGTCGAGCAGGTCCTTCCTGCGCCCGCGGTCGAGGCCGCCGCGCAGCCGTCCGAGCAGGTCGATCACCTCGCCGCCCGACAGGTCGGGCCACAGTGTGACGTCGCCCGGCACGTACGCCAGGCGGCGGTGGAGCTCGGCGGCCTCGTGCCAGGGGTCGCCGCCGAGCAGGCGGGCGCTGCCCGCGTCGGCCCGTACGAGGCCGAGCAGGATCCGGATCGTGGTGCTCTTGCCCGCGCCGTTGGGACCGAGGAAGCCGTGCACCTCGCCGGTGCGTACGTCCAGGTCGAGGCCGTTCAGGGCCCGGGTCCGGCCGTACGTCTTGACGAGTCCGGCCACCGAGATGGCGTCGCTCATGATCTGCCTCATGACTGTTCGCTTGTACAGTTGACTACCCAAACGAGTAGCAGACTATATCCGCGTATAGTCGTCGTCCAGTGCGGCAGCTCAGCAGGGGTGGACCCGGGGTTTCCTTAGGCGCCGGGGACCTGGTTGGGGATCGCGCCGCCGTAGCGCCGGTCGCGCTTGGCGTAGATCTCGCAGCCCTCCCACAGGTCGCGGCGGTCGAAGTCGGGCCAGAGCCGGTCGAGGAAGACCATCTCGGCGTAGGCCGACTGCCACAACAGGAAGTTGGAGAAACGCTGCTCGCCGGAGGAGCGCAGGAACAGGTCGACCGGCGGGATCTCCGGCTCGTCGAGGTAGCGGGCGAACACCTTCTCGGTCACCTTGGACGGCTTGACCCGCCCGGCCGCGATGTCGGCCGCCAGCTTGACCGCCGCGTCGACGATCTCGGCCTGCCCGCCGTAGTTGACGCAGAACTGCAACGTCAGCTTGCTGTTGCCGACCGTCATCCGCTCGGCGTCCTGCAACTCGGAGATCACGCTCTTCCACAGCCGCCCGGGACGGCCCGCCCAGCGCACCCGTACGCCCATCGCGTTGAGCTCGTCGCGCCGCCGCCTGATGACGTCGCGGTTGAAGCCCATGAGGAAGCGCACCTCGTCGGGCGAGCGCTTCCAGTTCTCCGTGGAGAAGGCGTAGGCGCTCAGGTAGGGGATGCCCAGCTCGATGGCCCCCTCGATGACGTCGAACAGCGATGACTCGCCCGCCTTGTGACCTTCGGTGCGCGGCAGGCCGCGCGCCTTGGCCCAGCGGCCGTTGCCGTCCATGACGATGGCGACGTGCCGGGGCACGAGGTCACGCGGGATCGGCGGCGGGGTCGCGCCTGACGGATGAGGGGTCGGAGGCCGGACGTTCACGCATGCTCCCTTTCGACGTGTCGCAGAGAGCGTATTCCGTGTTCGAGATGCCATTGCAGATATGCGGCGACCAGACCGCTGCACTCGCTGCGATGGCGTGACTCCGAGGCGTCGGCGGTGGTCCAGTCGCCGCGCAGCAGCGCCGTCATGAGCCCGATCGTCTCCCCCGCCGGCACGGCCGCGCCCGCCGGGCGGCACGCCCCGCACACCACGCCGCCCGCGACGATGGCGAAGGCCCTGATCGCGGGGGCCTGGCACTTGGCGCACGCCTCCAGCGCGGGCGCGTATCCCGCCACCGCCAGCGAACGCAGGAAGTAGGCGTCGAGCACCAGCCTGGCCTCGTGGGCGCGCTCGGACAGCGTGCGCAGCCCGCCGACCAGCAGCAGGAACTGCCGCAGCGCCGGCTCCTTCTCGCCCTGGGTCAGCCGGTCGGCCGTCTCCAGCATGGCGCTGCCCGCGGTGTAGCGGGGATAGTCGACGGCCAGGGCCTCGCCGTAGGGGCGGATGGTCTCCGCCTGGGTGATCACGTCGAGCGTACGGCCGGTGTGCAGCTGGAGGTCGACGTGCGTGAACGGCTCCAGCCGCGCGCCGAAGCGTGACTTGGTGCGGCGCACGCCTCTGGCCACCGCCCGGATCTTGCCGGTGCGCTTGGCCAGAACGGTGACGATGCGGTCGGCCTCACCGAGTTTTTGCGTCCGCAGGACGACGCCTTCGTCGCGGTAGAGACTCACTTGCCCATCTTACGGCCGCACCCGCGGCTTGTTCCGGGCATGCTCTAGTGACGCGACTTTGCCCTGCCGTCACTAGACTTTGACGTCTGTCCCCGCATCACCCGTTGTTCAACCCCCCGCTACTGCCTCGAAAGGGAGTCATGACCCGCGTGGTCCTGCTGGGCTCTTCGCCCGGCCCCGACACCTCTCCGACCGGCCTGAGGCTGGCCGCGCTGCCCGGCAATCCCACCGTGGCCGAGCGGCTGCGAGGCCAGCTCGCTTCCTATGATCCGCGCCCCGCCACGATCGAGACCGGCGACGTGGCCGCCGCCCTGCGCGCCCTGGCCGACGTCGCTGATTCGGCAACGGAGAGCCTCCTCATCCTCCCCCAGAACTCGGTCGTCCACGACGAGCTGATCTACCAGATCACCAAGGCCAAGCGCGGCGCGCTGGCGCTCGTGGCCAAGGAGCCGCGGCTGGAGGTGGCCGAGGAGGCGCAGGAGGACACCGTACCGATCGACGAGGCCGAGCCGGAGATCGGCTACGGCCGCCTCGAAGGGCTGCCGGTCCGGACGCGCGCCGGCAAGTCGCGCGTCGTGTCGGTCGGCACCGCCAACCACGCGGTGACCAGGCCCAACGCGGTGTTGCTCGGCCCGCTGCACATCAGTGTCCGCAACGCCCCCGTGCTCGCGCAGACCTGCCGCGAGCTGGCCCGCATGGCCGACCGCTTCGGCAAGGACGACGACCTCGTCCAGCTCGTCGTGTTCGGCCTGGTGCGCAACGGCGTGTCGGTCGGCATCCGCGGCCGGCGCGACCTGTTCTACCGCCGGGTGACCACCCAGGAGGAGGTCAACGAGGCCGGGGCCGAGATGGCCGGCATGAACGAGGACCGCGCCCGGCTCAACAACGCGGTCAAGGGCGCCGACGGCTTCTTCACCACGTACTTCGTCTCCACCTACTCGCGTTTCATCGCCCGCTGGGCGGCCCGGCGCGGGCTGACGCCCAACCAGGTGACGCTGATCTCGATCACGCTCGGCGTGGCCGCCGCCGCCTGCTTCGCCACCGGCGACCGGCCGTGGATGATCGCCGGCGGGCTGCTGATCTACTTCGCCTTCGTGTTCGACTGCGTCGACGGACAGGTCGCCCGGTACGCCCGAAAATTCGGCGTGCTCGGAGCCTGGCTCGACGCCACCTTCGACCGCTTCAAGGAATACGTGGTCTTCGCCGGCCTGGCCGTCGGCTGGGTCGTCTCGGGCAACGGCGACGACATCTGGATCCTGGCGCTGGCCGCGATCGGGCTGCAGTCCATTCGCCACCTGCTCGACTTCTCCTTCGGCATCTCCAACCGGCGCAAGCCGCCCGCGCAGCTCCCCACGCTCCCGCTCGACGCCCCCGACGACAGTGACCTGCGCAAGGCTCTGGAGCGGCGCAAGGTGGAGCGCAGCCAGGGCCTGCGCGGTGTGCTCAAGATGTGGACCAGGGCGGGCAAGTTCCGCGCGGTCCACTGGGCGCGGAAGATGATCGTGTTCCCCATCGGCGAGCGGTTCGCGGCCATCGCGATCACCGCCGCCCTCTTCGACGCCCGGATCACGTTCCTCACCCTCGTGATCTGGGGCTCCGTCGCCGCCGCCTACACCCTCACCGGACGCCTCATGAGGTCGCTCGTATGATCACTCAACCGCAGGCCATGGCCACCCCCACGCCGGATCCCGACGAGGAACGCCGCCGCATCCAGACCGCCCGCCTGCTCGCCTACCGCGACGACGGCCCGCTCGTGCACGCCCTGTCGGGCAAGCTGGGCAAGGGCCTCCCGCCCGTCCCCGCCACGCTCGTGGCGCTGCTCGCCGTCATCGCCGTCACCGTCGTCGGGCTGCCCGACAAGGGGCCGCTGCTGCTCCTGCCGGTGGCCATCACGCTGCTGCTCGTGCTGCCGACCGCGCCGCGCGACCACCTGAGCCGCTTCGACTGGCTCACCCCGCCGCTGCTGCGCGGCACCGAGTTCCTCGCCATGATCGCGATCGGCCTGGCCGCCGGCGCGCCGAAGTGGCTGCTGTTCGTGCTGGTCTACGTGGTGGGCTACCACACCTACGACACCGTCTACCGTACGCGGCAGAGCATCTGGCCGCCCGCGTGGGTGTTCCACGCGGGGCTCGGCTGGGAGCTGCGCCTGCTGCTCATCGGTGCCGGCGCGGCGCTGGGCTGGCTGACGCCGGTGCTCGCGGTGCTGACGGCGTACCTGTTCGTGTTGTTCGCCGTGGAGAGCGTGACGAGCTGGGTGCGCCTGGACAAGGCCTCCGCTCAGGCCGGCGCCGACGCCGAGCAGGACCTCGAGGCCTCGCCCGAGGACGCGCTCGAACAGGCCACCGGCGAGGCGGAGAAGGGCTGAGCGGCCACCTCCCCCTCCGGACACGACGGCGGTCACGGGCTCCCGACAGGGACGCCGGTGACCGCCGTTTCGCGTCCGGCCGCCGGGAGGTCCCGGCGTGGACACGGAGCACCCCCCGTCGCCCGCTCCGGAGCGCGCTCTCCCGTATTGACAACAGGTAAACCGCGTGTTTACGTCACGTCAAGAGAGCGCTCTCTCATTCGTCTCCACACCCCCCATGGAGCAGGGATGACAACACAGATCCGGCACAGGCGCCGCCTGCTGGCCGTGGCCGTGGTGCTCGTGGCACTCACCGGGCTGCTCGTCAAGGTGGCCGTCAGCGCCTCGGCGTCCGTGCCGCCCACGCCGTCCGGCTGGTCGCTGGTCTGGTCCGACGACTTCAACGGCTCGGCAGGGACACCGCCCTCGTCCGCCGAGTGGATCACCGACACCGGGCACGGCTACCCCGGCGGGCCGGGCAACTGGGGCACCGGCGAGGTCCAGAACTACACCTCCAGCACCTCCAACGTCAGCCTCGACGGCTCCGGCAACCTGCGCATCACGCCCCTGCGCAGCGGCTCGGGCGAGTGGACCTCGGCCCGCGTCGAGACCAGGCGGGCCGACTTCAAGCCGGCCGCCGGGCGCGTCCTGCGGATCGAGGGCAGGATCCAGATGCCGGACGTGACCGGTCAGGCCGCCCTCGGCTACTGGCCGGCGTTCTGGGCGCTCGGGGCGCCGTACCGGGGGAACTACTGGAACTGGCCGGGCATCGGCGAGTTCGACATCATGGAGAACGTCAACGGCATCAACTCGGTGTGGGGCGTGCTCCACTGCGGCGTCAACCCCGGCGGCCCCTGCAACGAGACCACCGGCCTCGGCGCGAGCCGGGCCTGCCCCGGCTCGGCCTGCCAGTCGGCCTTCCACACCTACCGCTTCGAGTGGGACCGCGCCGCCACCCCCAACCAACTGCGCTGGTACGTCGACGGCCAGCAGTTCCACAGCGTGAGCCAGGGCCAGCTCGACGCCGCCACCTGGGATGCCATGACCGGGCACGGCGGCTACTTCCTGCTGCTCAACCTGGCCATGGGCGGCGCCTTCCCCAACGCCCTGGCCGGTACGGGCACGCCGACGGCGGCGACCGTCCCCGGGCATCCGCTGCTGGTGGACTACGTGGCCGTCTGGCAGAGCGGCACCGGCCCGACCCCCACCGCGACCCCCACTGTGACCCCGACCGTCCCGGGCGGCGTGGACGCGCGCTCCACCATCCAGGCCGAGCGCTACCAGGCCCAGTCGGGCACCATCGTCGAGACCACCACCGACACCGGCGGCGGCCAGAACGTCGGCGCCATCGCCAACGGCGACTGGCTGCGCTACGACGGGGTGAACTTCGGGTCCGAGCCCGCCCGCCAGTTCAAGGCCAGGGTGGCCTCGGGAGCGGCGGCCGGGGTGAGCGGGCTGGTGCAGGTACGGCTGGACAGCCCGTCCGCCGCGCCCATCGGCGACTTCGCCCTCGCCGGCACCGGCGGCTGGCAGAGCTGGCGTACGGTCCCGGCCAACATCAGCGGGGTGACCGGCACGCACACCGTCTACCTGACCTTCAGCAGCGGCCAGCCCGCCGACTTCGTCAACGTCAACTGGTTCACCTTCTCGACAACCTGACGGCAGGGGGAATCGCGTCCGGTCTCCGGCCCGGGTCCCGCCTTCGATGGTGATCGCGGGAAATGGGGAACAATGAGGCGGTGCGCGAATTGCCGGTGATCGACATCTCCCCGCTGCTCGGCGACACCACGGGCCCCGCACGGCAGGCCGCCGCCGCCGCGATCGGCGCGGCCTGCTGTGACAACGGGTTCTTCTACGTCCGCGGCCACGGCGTGCCTCAGGACCTCCTCGACCGGCTCGACGCGGCCGCCCGGCGCTTCTTCGCGCTGCCCGAGGAGGTCAAGGACGAGATCTCCATGGACCGGGGCGGCCCGGCCTGGCGCGGCTTCTTCCCGGTCGGCGGCGAGCTGACCTCGGGCCGGCCGGACCTGAAGGAGGGCGTCTACTTCGGCGCCGAGCAACCGCCCGGCCCGCTGCCGCTGCACGGCCCCAACCTGTTCCCCGCCCAGGTGCCCGAGCTACGGGAGGCCGTGCTCGCCTACCTGGACACGATGACGGAGGTCGCCCAGGCGGTCATGTCGGGGGTGGCGCTGAGCCTGGGGCTGGACGAGGGCTACTTCCGCACCGGCTACACCGCCGACCCGACCGTCCTGTTCCGGATCTTCCACTACCCGCCCGCCCCGCCGGACGACGACGACACCTGGGGCGTGGGCGAGCACACCGACTACGGCCTGCTCACCCTCCTCCTCCAGGACTCCAACGGCGGGCTCCAGGTCCGGACGGCGGACGGCTGGATCGACGCGCCGCCGCTGGCGGGCACGTTCGTCTGCAACATCGGCGACATGCTCGACAAGCTCACCGGCGGCCGCTACCGCTCGACCCCCCACCGCGTACGCAACCGCAGCGGCAACGAGCGCCTGAGCTACCCGTTCTTCTTCGACCCCGGCTGGGACAGCGAGGTGCCGCCGCTCCCCTACGCCGCCGGCGAGCGGTGGGACGGCCAGGTGGACTTCACCGGCACCTACGGCGCGTACCTGCTGTCGAAGGTGTCCAAGGTCTTCCCGCGCCTGTTCGAGCGGCAGATCTAGGCCGACTCGCGAACCACCAGGCGGGTGGGCAGGACGACCGGCGCGGTGCTGCGGCCCTCCAGCCGCGACAGCAGCAGCCGCGCGAGGGCCAGCGCCTGCTCGGCGACGGGCAGCCGTACGGTGGTGAGGGCGGGGGTGGTGGCCGAGGCGGCGTCGATGTCGCCGAAGCCCACGATCGCCAGGTCGTCGGGCACCCGCCGGCCGGCGGCGCGGGCGGCCCGCAGGGCCCCGATCGCCATCTGGTCGCCGGCCGCGAAGATCGCGTCCAGGTCGGGGCTGTCGCCGAGGAGCTGGCCGGCCGCCGCCGTGCCGGAGGCGCGGGTGAGGTCGCCGATCGCCAGGCGGGGCCGCAACCCGGCGCGTTCGAGGGCCGCGCGGTGGCCGGCGAGGCGGTCCTGCGTGGCGACCAGGTCCATCGGGCCGCAGATCATGCCGATGCGGCGGCGGCCCGTGGCGAGCAGGTGCTCGGTGGCCGCCGCGGCGCCCGCCACGTTGTCGGCCTCCACGTACGGCACCAGCGAGCTGACCGGCGGCCGGCCCAGCAGCACGAGGGGCACGCCGGTGCGCGAGAGGTGTTCGGCCAGCGTGTCGCCCCGTTCGGGCGGCAGCAGGACGACGCCGTCCACCAGCCGCGCCTCGGCGTGCCGGACGATGCGGCGGTGGCTCTCGGCGGTGTCGGCGAGCATGAGCGTGATCTGCTTGCCCGCGCCCTCCAGCAGGCTCGTGACGTACTGGACGACGGCCGGGAGCAGCGGGTCGGCGGCGTTCCTGGGGACCGACAACACCAGTGCGACGGTGTCGGTGCGCCGGGTGACCAGGCTGCGGGCGGCGGCGTTGGGCACGTACCCGAGCTCCTTGACGGCCTGGAGCACCGAAGCGCGCACCTCGGGGCTGACCGACGTCTCGCCGTTGACGACGCGGGAGACGGTGGCCCTGGAGACCCGGGCGCGGGCGGCCACGGTCTCCAGGGTGGGCCGCTTCGGCGGGACCTCGGTCAGGCCGTTGCGCCTGATCACGTCCCGATACCACAGCGCGCTGTCCTTGGGACGCCTGCGCTGGGTCTCGAAGTCGACGTGCACGAGGCCGAACTTGCGCCGGTGGCCGTCGGCCCATTCGAGATTGTCGAGCAGCGTCCAGACGAGATATCCGCGAACGTTCGCGCCTTCCTGGATCGAGGTGCGCAGGGCCCGCAGGTGTTCCTCGATGAATTGCACGCGGTCCACGTCGTGAATGCCGTCGGGGGTGACCGTGTCGACGAAGTCGGCGCCGTTCTCGGTGAGCATGAGTTCGAGGCCGGGATATTCGCGGGTGAGCCGCCTGAGCAGCAGCGAGAGGGCGTTCGGGACGATCGGCCAGCCCATCGCGGTGACCGCCGTCGGAATGGTGCTGAAAAGCACGCCGGCGCTTCCCGGAAAAGCCGGGTCGGCCGCTTCGCCGGGCTGGGCCTGGACGACGGCGGGCGTGTAGTAATTGACGCCGAGCAGGTCGAGCGGCTGGGCGACGACGGCCAGGTCGCCGTCGTGGACGTGCCCGAGACCCGCGTGCTCCTCGATGACCGGCAGCAGGTCGGCGGGGTAGGCCCCGCGCAGCAGCGGGTCGAGGAACTGCCGGTGGACGAGGGCGTCGATCCTGGCCACGGCCTCGGCGTCCTCCTCCGACAGCGGCCGGTCGAAGTCGCCGACCTGGGCGGGCGTCAGGACGGGCGAGAAGTTGAGCACGGCCCCCACCTCGGCGGCCCCGGCGGCGCGCAGGGCCTGGGCGCCCATGCCGTGGGCGAGCAGCAGGTGGTGGGCGCTCCTGAACGCGTCGGCGGCCGACCTGCGGCCCGGCGCGTGCACCCCCGAGCCGTGGCCGACGAAGGCCGCCACCCACGGCTCGTTGACGGTGAACCAGGTGCGGACCCGGTCGCCGAGCCGGGCGGCGACGATCGCGGCGTAGTCGGCGAACCGGCGGGCGGTGTCGCGGGCGGGCCATCCGCCGCGTACCTCCAGGGCCTGCGGAAGATCCCAGTGATAAAGGGTCGCATAAGGCGTGATGCCCGCTTCGAGTAAGGCGTCGACCAGCCGCTCGTAGAAGTCGAGCCCGGCCGCGTTGACCTTTCCCGCGCCTTCGGGAAGAATTCGCGGCCAGCTTACCGAGAACCGGTACGCGGCCATTCCCAGGTCTTTCATCAGCCGTACGTCGTCGCGATATCGGTGGTAATGGTCGCAGGCGTCGGCGGGCACTCCCGCGAAGTCATCCCAAATGGACGGCCCACGTCCGTCGGCGGACGTACCCCCTTCGATCTGGAAGGCCGACGTCGAGGCTCCCCAGACGAAACCCTCGGGAAAACGTGCGATATTCATGTGGCGGCAATCCTCCGGCAGTGGACCGAACGCCCAGTCTCCCGCGCGGCGCTCGTCGCGCGCCAGCCTGGCCAGGCGGTATACAGAGCCCGTGGAACTGGACCGGCTCGATCGTGACATCATCGCGGCGCTCGTGGACGACGCCCGCGCGACCTACGCGGACATCGGCCATCAGGTGGGGCTGAGCGCGTCGGCCGTCAAACGGCGGGTCGACCGGTTGCAGAAGAGCGGGGCGATCACCGGCTTCAGCGCCAGGGTCGCGCCGCAGGCGCTCGGCTGGACCACCGAGGCGTACGTCGAACTCTTCTGCCAGGGCAAGACCAAGCCGTCGGACATCGCGGTGGCGGTGGCCAAGTTCCCCGAGGTGGTGGCGGCGGCCACGATCACCGGCGAGGCGGACGCGCTGCTGCACATCAGGGCCACGGACGTACGGCACGTCGAGCGGGTCATCGAGCGCATCGCGGCGGAGGCTTTCGTGGTCCGGACCAAGAGCTCGATCGTGTTGTCGAGGCTGGTCGACACCCCTCCGGGAAGCGCCCTGACGGAGTCGCGCAACGGATCGCACATGGTCGGCCGATAGACGCAACAGACCTGCGCGAACGCGCAATGCGCACCGCTTGGCCTGCGCAAACACCAATTCTTAGGCTGTCCTCGTCCTCCCGGAAACGGGAATTCTCCCTGCAGACGACGACGGAGCCCTGCATGCCCAAACACTTCCTCATGTGCCGCCCGGACTACTTCGCGGTCGAGTACGCGATCAACCCGTGGATGAACCCCGAGGCCGGCGCGGACCGTGAGGTGGCGATCCGGCAGTGGGAGGGACTGAAGTCGGCCTACGAGGAGCTCGGGCACGAGGTCAGCCTCATCGACCCGATCGACGGCCTGCCCGACATGGTGTTCGCCGCCAACGGCGCGCTGGTCGTCGGCGGCCGGGTCTACGGCGCCCGCTTCACCTTCCCCGAGCGCGGCGCCGAGGGCCCCGCCTACCTGCGCTGGTTCACCGAGCGCGGCTACCCGGCGCTGGAGCCCACGCACGTCAACGAGGGCGAGGGCGACTTCCTCACCCTCGACGAGGTCATCCTCGCCGGCACCGGCTTCCGCACCGACGTGGTCGCCCACCAGGAGGCGCAGGAGTACCTGGGCCGTCCGGTCGTCTCGCTGAAGCTGGTCGACCCGCGCTTCTACCACCTGGACACCGCGCTGTTCCCGCTCGACGGCCGCAACGTCGCCTACTACCCCGGCGCCTTCTCCAAGGGCAGCCAGGAGGTGCTGCGCGTGATGTTCCCGGACGCGGTGATCGCGACCGCCGAGGACGCCGAGGTGCTCGGGCTCAACGCGGTCAGCGACGGCCGGAACGTCGTCATCAACGCCGAGGCGACCGGGCTGCAGCTGGAGCTCAAGCGGCGCGGCTACGAGGTGATCCCGGTCGACCTGTCGGAGCTGCGCAAGGCCGGTGGGGGCCCCAAGTGCTGCACACTGGAGATCAGGGGGGAGAAGTAACATGAGCACCAGCGCAGAGCTGATCGAAGTGAGCGAGCGCCGCAGCGCGCACAACTACCATCCGCTGCCCGTGGTCATCCACGAGGCGCACGGGGCGTGGGTCGTCGACGTCGAGGGCAAGCGCTACCTCGACTGCCTGTCGGGCTATTCGTCCCTGAACTTCGGTCACGGCAACCCGAAGATCATCGAAGCCGCCCAGGAGCAGCTCAAGAACCTCACGCTGACCAGCCGGGCGTTCTACCACGACCAGTTCGCCCGGTTCTGCGCCGGGCTCGGCGACCTCACCGGCAAGGACATGATCCTGCCGATGAACACCGGCGCCGAGGCCGTCGAGACCGCGATCAAGGTGGCCCGCAAGTGGGGTTACGAGGTCAAGGGCGTGGCGCCCGAGCAGGCCAACATCATCGTGATGGAGGACAACTTCCACGGCCGCACCACCACGATCATCAGCTTCTCGACCGACCCCGACGCGCACGACGGGTTCGGGCCGTACACGCCCGGGTTCAAGATCGTGCGTTACGGGTCGGCCGAGGCGATCAGGGAGGCCGTCGACGACAACACGGTGGCCGTCCTCGTCGAGCCGATCCAGGGCGAGGCGGGCGTGCTCGTGCCGCCGGACGGCTACCTGACCGAGGTCAGGCGCATCTGCACCGAGAACAACGTGCTGATGATCGCCGACGAGATCCAGTCCGGGCTCGGCCGCACCGGCCGCACGTTCGCCTGCGACCACGAGAACGTCATGCCCGACATGTACATCCTGGGCAAGGCGCTCGGCGGCGGCGTGGTGCCGGTGTCGGCCGTCGCCGCGGACGAGGACGTCCTCGGGGTCATCAAGCCGGGCCAGCACGGGTCCACGTTCGGCGGCAACCCGCTGGCCTGCGCGGTCGGGATCGCGGTCATCGACATCCTGAACACCGGCGAGTTCCAGGCCAGGGCCGCCAGGCTCGGCGAGGTGCTGCACGCCCGGCTGCGCGAGCTGATCGGCAAGGGCGTGGTGGCGGTGCGCGGTCGCGGGCTGTGGGCGGGCGTGGACATCGACCCGGCCCTCGGCACGGGCCGCGAGGTGTCCAAGGCGCTGATGGCCCGCGGCGTGCTCGCCAAGGACACCCACGGGTCCACGATCCGGCTCGCGCCGCCGATCGTGATCTCCGAGGAGGACCTGGTCTGGGCGGTCGACCAGCTCGCCGCCGTCCTGGAAAGCCTCTAGGCCCGCACGGCCGCGCCCGGCGGGCCCGCCTGCGCGGGCCCGCCGGGTGACGAGCCGCCGGCCGTCAGGAGCCGGCCGGGGTGGGCGTGACGGTACGCGTGGGCTCCGGCTTCGACCCGTCGCCCGGGGTGGGCGTGTCGGTGGGCTTGGGCTTCGACCCGTCACCCGGGGTGGGCGTGTCGGTGGGCTCCGGCCCGTCGCCCGGCTCGTCCGTGGGCGGCGCCAGGGTGGACGTGATCGTCACCTCGGCCGCCGGCTGCTCCGACGTCGCCACGTCGGTCTCCGAGGGGATGGGGGTGGGGGCCAGGGTCTCCACCGCGCAGCTCGCGTCGGCACCGGCGTCGGGGGCGTCCGGCAGGGTGTCCACCACCGAGACGTCGAGCTGGGCCGTCAGGGCCAGCACGCTGCCCTTGGGCGCCCCGGCCTGCTCACCGGCCGCCGTCTGCCGCTCGCCGAGGAACATGTGCTCGACCGGGTCGAAGATCAGCTCCTCGCGCACCCCGAAGTCGGTGACCCGGCCCAGCGCCACGCCCACGCGTCCCGAGGAGTCGGCCACGCCCTCGGCCACCTCGACGCCGGGGATCGCCTTCACGGCCTCGAACAGCGCGTCCCGCTGCGGCTTGGGCAGGTAGTTCTCCCTGACGAGGTCGCCGGCGCGGGTGAAGGCGGCGGCGTCGGCGCTGATGGCCTTTCCCTGGGGGACCGGCTGGTAGAGGCCGTTCCGCATGGCCGTGGCGTCGGCCGGGAGCGTGCTCAGGTAGACGTAGTCGTCGCGGTTGGAGCCACGCAGATCGGGGCAGGAGGCGAGCCGGTTCCACTGGCTGCCCTGCCAGTTCCCGGCGTCCGCGGGCAGCGGCTCGCCCGGCCAGGGCCGCGGCTCCCGGCCTTCGATCAGCAGCAGGCCGTCCTTGCTGCCGTCCACCGACTTCCAGATCTTGCGGTGCTGGCGGTAGAGGTGGCGGCTCTCCCCTCCGGAGCCGTTGACCGAGTGCGCGCCGTACATGGTGTCGGACTCGACCAGGATGAACTGGTCCGGCCGGGGGTTCAGCTCGCCGGTCGTGAGCACCACGGACGTGGCCGGGCGGGCGCCCGGCGTGTTCTGGCCGGACAGCGCCACCGCCACGCCGCCGACCAGGACGACCGTGACACCGAACGCGGCGGCCGTCTGCCAGCCCAGCCTCGGCAGCCGCAGGCGTCGCCCGCCGCGCGCCTCGGCCAGCAGCCGTTCCCTGGCCCGCGCGCGGGCCTGCGGCTCGTACGACGGCGCGGACGGCCTGCCGTCGGCGAAGGTACGGATCTCGTCATCCATGCTGGGGCTCCTCTGCGAAGGGGTCGATGCCGCCGAGCGCCCTGCGTACCTTGACGCGGAGCCGGTGCAACCTGGATCGAACGGTGCCGACGGGCACGCCGAGGGCGCGGGCGGCGTCCTCGTAGGTCAGGTCGGCCCATGCCACGAGCAGCAGCAGGTCGCGCTCGCCCGCGCTGAGCCTGGTCAGCGCCTTGGCCAGGCGAGGCTGGAGCTGCTCGGCGGTGACCCGGTCGGCGCTGCGCTCGTCGAAGCCGCCCGGACGCTCGGCGCCCACCCTGGCCATGGCCGCGGTGCGCCGCCGTTCGGCCCTGCGGTGCTGGGACACGACCTTGGTCGCGATGCCGTACAACCAAGGTCTGGCGTCGGGAAGCGAGCGGTCGTAGCGGGCGCGTCCGCGGAAGGCGAGGAGGAACACCTCGCCGGTCACGTCGTCGGCCAGTTCCGCGCCCAGGCGCCGGGCGGCGTACCTGTGGATCTCGTCGGCGTGCCGGTCGAACAACGCCGCGAAACGCTCGGGGTCGCCGAGCGAATGCCCGATCAACGTCGAGTCATCCAGCGTTTCGGTTCTGTCCTCGACACTCACCACGTCCGGTCCTCTCTCATGCGGTCACCCTGTTCTTGGCCGCATGGGGGAACCCGGTTCCACCTTTCTCCGGCTGCCTTCCGGCTATGCCGTCCTGCGCCAGGCCGCCAGGCCGTCGGGAGCCTCGTCCCTGGCGAACCCGGCCGCGGTCAGCTCCGCGGCCAGCCGCTCGCCGCCCGGCCGGTGGGCCTCGCTGGTGACCTCGTCCTCGCCGATCACCACGCCGCGCTGCCTGACCCGGTAGAGGAAGCGGGAGCGTACGGTCTCGCCGGCGACCTCGACCACCTGCCCCCAGACCTCGTACGAGTGCCGCCCGACCTGGTACGCCCCCATGAGCTCCAGCTCACCCGGCGTGGGCGCGGGCCGCTCGCGCCAGTTGAACAGCAGCAGCCCGCCCGGCTGGAGCTGCCGGGCCAGCACCCGCCACAACTCCTCCCGCCGCGCCGCCGGGAACGCCTGCAACACCGAGATCATCACGATCGCCTCGACCGGCTCGTCCACGTCGACGTCGAGCGCCCCGTACGGCAGCACGGTGACGCGGCGGCGCGCCTCCTCGCTGGCGGCCACCCGCGACAGCAACACCGACCGCATGGCGAGCGCCGGTTCGACGGCGTAGACGTCTGCCGTCGTCTCCCGGACGATCAGCTCGGTGATCAGGCCGGTGCCCGCGCCGATCTCCATGACGCTGCGCCGCACCCCCTTCAGCAGGGGCGGCAGCAGCTCGCGGATCTCGGGGACGTGCCCGTCCTCGTGCCACAGGTCGTAGAAGGGGACGGCGAGGGAGTACTGGTCGTCGCTCATGAGGTCATTTCTACGACAGGCGGACCGAGTCGATCGGCCGGACCCCGTCGCCCGTCGACTCGTACCAGGTGACCTCGACCTCGTCGGGGAAGGTCAGCGTGGCCAGCGCGTTCTGGAACCAGGGCCCCTTGGTCACCCGCCACCGGAACGGCGGCCGCCGGATGCCGGCCAGCCGCGCGAGCAGCCCGCCGACCAGCGTCGCCAGCCCGAACTGGGTGAGCACGTTGGCCCAGCGCAGCAGCCGGCTCAGCGGGTTGCGGATCGGCGAGCAGACGACCTGGTGGATCTGCCCGGCCGACGCCTTGGCCAGATAGGAGTAGTGGACGTCGCCGGACAGGATCACCGCGGGCCTGCCGAGCCGGACCAGCAGCCTGGACAGGTCCTCGAACGAGCGGCGGAAGGCCGCCCAGTGCTCCAGGTCGACGAACTGCCGAAGCTGCTCCGACAGCCGCTGCGCGGTGCGGCCCCACTTGCCGTCGCACAGCGCCTCGTTCCAGTTCTGGACGCCGTGGACGCCCTCGGGCAGCAGGAACGGGATCGAGGAGCCGATGACCAGCCGCCGGGCCGGCGCGGCGGCCTGTTCCTCGAGCCAGGCCCACTCCTCGGGGTCGAGCATGCGCCGGTCGCCGGGCGTGAGCTGCCTGGCGCACCTGGTGTCGATCATGATCAACCGGGTGTGCCCGAGGTCGCGGGTGTAGCTCCAGCGGTTGCTGCCCGGCTCGGCGTCGGCCTTGGCGGCGAAGGCGTCGAGGGCCGGCCCGCCGTCGCCGCCGCCCTCGGTGAGCTCGCGTACCAGCGGATCGTCCGCGCGCTCGGCCGGGGTCAGGTTGCCGAGGTGCTGGTAGACCCAGTAGGCCCCGAGCCCCGCGACCACGCGGCGGGGCCACCAGCTCGTCCGGGCCATCTTGGCCCGCCAGGAGTGGGAGGTGTTCCAGTCGTCGCGCAGGTCGTGGTCGTCGAAGATCATCGCCGTGGGCACGGTGGACAACAACCAGCGGATCTCCGGGTCGGTCCACGCCTGGCGGTAGAGCTCGGCGTACTCCTCGAAGTCGGCGATCTCGCCCTGCGGCTCGGTGTTCCTGCGCGCGTGGATGTAGTCGAGCATCTGGGGGGACGGGTTGTCGGCGTAGACCTGGTCGCCGAGGAGCAGCAGCAGGTCGGGCCAGTCCTCGTCGCCGGCGCGCATGAGGCTCACGCCGTAGGCGCGCAGCACGTCGTCGCCGTGGGTGCGGACGTGCGCCGAGTCGTGCGGCACGCTGGTGCGGCACGAGCCGAACGCCATCCTGCGCGGCCCTTCGGCGGGCATTAACCGGATGCGGCTGGCCGGACGACCCGCCAGGGGCCACACCTGGTCCCCGTCGAGGCTGACGGAATAGGAGGCGATATCCTGGGACAGGCCAACGAGATCCACGATCGCGTAGTGGTGACCGTGCACGGTGAAGGTGGGCGACCGATAAGCCCTGCCTGCCGCTTCGACGGTGACCGTGCAGGGCTCGCCGGTCTCCACCCAGATCGAGGCGCTGACCGAGTCGACGTGACGCAACATGGGCCCAACCACGAGTGCGGGCATCCAACCCCCCGGTTTCGACGATTCGGCACACTCTCGCTCGTTAGCCTGCCAGAGTGGCACGTTCCCAGCACGTTGATCAACGGCTTGGATATCCCTTCATAACCTAGGCAAGGTCAAACTGCCCGGCCTAGGATGATCGAGACAACACGCCCAAGAGAGAAGGCAACGGCGCCTTCTCCCACAAAATGGGCGCGCATACAGGAGGAAACTCGACCATGAGCATCATGGTGCCGTCAAAGACGCCGGCGCTGATCACACCTGGTCAACAGGCGCTCGATTCCGCTCTTCACCAACTCAACCAGGCCGCCGCGCACCTCGGTCTCGACGACGGGCTCCGCACGATGCTGGCCACGCCCCGCCGCTCGCTGACCGTCTCGGTCCCGGTGCGCCGCGAGGACGGACGCATGGACGTCGTCCAGGGCTTCCGCGTCCAGCACAACGTCTCACGCGGCCCCGCCAAGGGCGGCATCCGTTTTCATCCCGCCACCGACATCCATGAGGTCACCGCCCTCGCGATGTGGATGACGTGGAAGTGCGCGCTGGTCGGCATCCCGTACGGCGGCGCCAAGGGCGGCGTGGCCGTCGACCCGACCGCGCTGACCACGATCGAGCTCGAACGGCTCACCCGCCGCTACGTCAACGAGATCCTGCCGCTGATCGGCCCGGAGAAGGACATCCCGGCCCCCGACGTCGGCACCGACGAGCAGACCATGGCCTGGATCATGGACACCTACAGCGTCAACGCAGGCTACTCGGTGCCCGGCGTGGTCACCGGCAAGCCGATGACGCTGGGCGGCTCGCTCGGCCGTACCGGATCGACCTCGCGCGGCGTGCAGATCGCGGCGCTGTCCGCGCTCGGGCGCTCGCCCGAGGGCGTGACGGTGGCCGTGCAGGGCTTCGGCAAGGTGGGCGCGCTGGCCGCGCAGTACCTGTCCGACTCGGGCTGCAAGGTGGTCGCCGTCTCCGACGTCACCGGCGCGCTCTACGCGCCCGGCGGCCTCGACGTCGCCCACCTGCGTGCCTGGGTGGCCGAGACCGGCGGCGTGACCGGCTATCCGCTGGCCGACGCCATGGCCCACGACGACCTGTTCGAGCTCGACGTGGACGTGCTCGTCCCGGCCGCGCTCGAAGGCGTGATCACCGAGGCGAACGCGCCCCGCGTGCGCGCCCGGCTGATCGTGGAGGGCGCCAACGGCCCCACCACGCCGGAGGCCGACGAGATCCTGGCCGCCAACGGCACCACCGTCGTGCCGGACATCCTGGCCAACGCGGGCGGCGTGATCGTGTCGTACCTGGAGTGGGTGCAGAACATGCAGGCCTTCTCCTGGAGCTCCCGCGAGGTCGAGGTGAAGCTGCGCGACCTCATGGAAAGCGCCTTCGCCGAGGTCAAGTCGCTGTCCGCCGAGCGCGGGCTGACGCTGCGGGAGGCGGCGCACGTGATCGGCGTGGGCCGGGTCGCCGAGGCCCACAGCATGCGCGGGCTCTATCCCTGACCTACTTTGGTCGCACGTGACCCGTCCAAGGTTCGATGCCGGGGCGGGTCATGTTCTGCCACTGTCGCAGGCATGAGGGGATTCATCGGGATCATGGCCGTCATCCAAGGGCTCGGCGGGTTCGTCGGGCGCGTCTGGTTCGACAGCGAATGGGGGTTCGTGGGGCGGCTCGTCGAGCTGCCGCTGATGGCCTACCTGGGGCTCGCGGTCGCCGGCGTGGCGCTCCTGCTGTGGGCCGACCACGACAGGAAACGCCACGAGAGCTGACCGCCGGGGCTCAGGACTTGACCGGTGCGTAGTCAAGGGCGGTGACCAGGTCCTCAAGCTCGCGCATCAGCCGTCCCGTACGCTCGTCGCCGAACGCGGCGGCGATGGCCCGGTGGTGCTCGGCCACCGTGCCGTCCACACGTGCCAGCAGGTCGCGCCCCCGGTCGGCCAGGAACACCGCCACCCGCCGCCGGTCGCCCGCCGACGCGCCCCGGTGGACCAGCGCGCGGTCGATCAGCCGGTCGACCGCCTTGGTGAGCGTCGGGTGCGGCATGAGCACCGCCTCGGCCAGCTCCCCCATCGAATGACCACGCCCGTCGGCCAGCGCGCGCAGGATGCGCCACTGCTCGACCGTGACGTCCTCACCGGCCAGCGTCGTCGCCAGACCGCGCGTGACGCTGCGTTCGGCCCGGCTGAGCAGGTACGCGAGTGAGGACCCCAGCCCGGAATTAGCCATGACAGATCAGGTCCTTTCACCGGAGAGCTAGTTCGGAGGATACTCGTCCGCGTGACGGCGATCGTCGATCCTTTCGAGGCCCGGCTCATCCCCTCGGACGCGGTCCGGATCGGCTTGGTCGTGCCCGTGTCCGGGGTGCTCGGGCTGGTGGGGCCGTGCGCGATCAACTGCGCCGTGCTGGCCGCCGAGGAGGTCAACGCCCGGGGCGGCGTCCTCGGCAGGCAGGTCGAGCTGGTGCTCGTCGACGGCGGCCGGCCGGGGCCCGAGGTGGCGGCCGAGGTGGCCGGGCTGGTCGCGTCCGGCACGGTCGAGGCGGTCGCCGGTACGCACGCCAGCGACGTGCGCGTGGACGTGGTCGCCGCGATCGGCGGACGGGTCCCGTTCGTGTACGCGCCGCCGTACGAGGGCGGTGGGCACGCGCCGGGTGTCTACTTCCTCGGCGAGACCCCGGGCCGGCAGCTCGAACCCGGCATCGAATGGCTGGTCCAGGTCCACCGGGCGCGGCGCTGGTACCTGCTGGGCAACGACTACGTCTGGCCGCGCCTGGTGCACGCGGGCGCGCGCCGGCGGCTGCACGCGCGCGGCGCGACCGTCGTCGGCGAGGCGTTCGTCCGGTACGGCGAGGCGGCCTCCCGGCTCGGCCGGATCGCCGACGCCCGCCCCGACGCGATCCTGCTCACGCTGATCGGCAGCGACCTGGTGGCCTTCAACCGGGCCTACGCGGCGAGCGGGCTCGGCGCGGCCCGGCTGTGCGGCGCGCTGGAGGAGCACGGCCTGCTCGGCATCGGCGGCGACGGCACCGGCGAGCTCTACGCGTCGATGGGCTACTTCCGCGACCTGCCGACCGAGGCGAGCCTCGACTTCGCCGAACGGTACGCCAAACGCTTCGGCCCGTACGCCCCCATGCTCAACGCCCACGGCCAGGGCTGCTACGAGGCCGTCGCGATGCTCGCCGCGCTGTCGGGGCGGGCGGGCAGCCTGGCCGTCCCGGCGCTCGACGCGGTCGCCGACGGCACCACGATCGTCAGCGCGCGCGGCCCGCTCACGCTGGTGAACCGTCAGGTGCGGCGGACGGTGCACCTCGGCAGGGCGGACGGCCTCGATTTCTTGCTTGAGAAACCTTTTCAGTAGAAAGCTTTTGGCTCTAAGGTGCGAGTCACCCCCCAACCTCGACAAGGAGCCGCGCAACATGAGCACCGTTGAGCAGTTCGGCTACCGCCAAGAGCTCAAACGCTCTCTGGGCTTCGCCGACCTGATGATCTATGGCCTGATCTTCATGGTGCCGATCGCACCCTTCGGCATCTTCGGCGGCGTGTTCCAGTCGTCCGGCGGCATGGTCGCGCTGGCCTACATCATCGGCCTGGTCGCCATGGCGTTCACGGCGCTGTCGTACTCGCAGATGGCCCAGGCGTTCCCCATGGCCGGCTCCGTCTACACCTACGCCGGGCGCGGCATCTCGGCGCCGGTCGGGTTCATCGCGGGATGGGCGATCCTGCTCGACTACATCCTGGTGCCGTCGCTGCTCTACCTCATCGCCAGCCTGGCCATGAACTCGTTCGTGCCCGGCATCCCGGTCTGGGGCTGGCTGATCATCTTCGTGCTGCTCAACACGGCCGTCAACTACATGGGCATCCAGATGACCGCGCGCATCACGCGGGTGATGCTGGTCGCCGAGCTGGCCGTACTGGCGATCTTCATGGTGGTCGGCGTCGTCGCCCTGGCGCAGGGCAAGGCCCAGGCGGGCGCGTTCACGCCGATCTTCGAGTCCTCGGCGTTCAGCTGGACACTGGTGTTCGGCGCGGCGGCGACGGCGGTGTTGTCGTTCCTCGGCTTCGACGGCATCTCGACGCTGGCCGAGGAGAACAAGGAGGACGGCAGGCGGCTCGGCCGTTCGATGGTGGCGGCGCTGGGACTGGCCGCGGTGCTGTTCGTGGCGCAGACGTGGGTCGCGGCGCTGCTCATGCCGGACCGCGCCCAACTGATCGCCGATGGCGACAAGAACGGTGACGCCTTCTACCGCATGGCGGAGTTCGCCGGCGGCCACTGGTTGAGCGTGCTGACCGCCGTCGCCACCGCGATCGCGTGGGGCTTCGCCAACTCGCTGGTGGCCCAGGCGGCCACCTCGCGCCTGCTGTTCGCGATGGCCCGCGACCGCATGCTCCCCTCGTTCCTGGCCAAGGTGCACCCCAAGCACCAGGTGCCGGTCAACGCCACGCTCGCCGTCGCGGTGTTGTCGCTGGCCATCGGCCTCTACATGAACAGCCGCGAGGACGGCATCGCGCTGCTCAGCCAGCTCGTGAACTTCGGCGCGATGACCGCCTTCCTGATCCTGCACGTGGCCGTCGTCGTCCACTACCGGGTCCGCGGGCGCAGCAGGAACGTGTGGGCGCACGTCGTCGCGCCGGCGATCGGCTTCCTCGTCCTGGCCGCCGTGGTGTACAACACGAAGCTGGTGACCCAGACGGTCGGCCTCATCTGGCTGGCGGTCGGGCTCGTCGTCCTCGGCGTCAGCTATCTCATCGGCCGCAGGCCCGTTCTCCCCTCGGAGGTCAAGTGAACGTCGTCTCCTACCACCCCACGCCGGAGGAGCTCAGCTACACCTTCGGCGGCCGTGCCGCCCTGGGCAGGGTGCGGCCGGGGACGGTGATGGAGCTGTACACCGAGGACTGCTTCGGCGGCCTGGTACGGACCGTGGAGGACCTGCCGTCGCGGGTCTGCGAGTTCCCGTACCTGAATCCCGTGACCGGCCCGTTCCACGTGGAGGGGGCCGAGCCCGGCGACACGCTGGCGCTGCACTTCGTCAGCATCACGCCGGCCCGCGACTGGGCGGTCTCCACCACGTTCCCGCACTTCGGCGCGCTGACCGGCACCCACACCACGGCGATGCTCCAGCCGCCGCTGGAGGAGCGGGTGTGGCGCTACGACATCGACGTGGACAAGGGCGTGGCCGTCTACCACGCCCGCAACAGCGACTTCAGCGTCGCGCTGCCGCTCGACCCGATGCACGGCACGGTGGGCGTGGCCCCGGGCGCCAACGAGGCCCGGATGACCATCACCCCCGACGCGCACGGCGGCAACATGGACACTCCGGAGCTGCGCGCCGGCGTCACCGTCTACCTGGGTGTCAACGTCGAGGGCGGCATGTTCTCGATCGGTGACGGCCATGGTCTGCAGGGGCACGGTGAGGTCTGCGGCACGGCCGTGGAGTCGGCCATGAACACCGTGGTGGCGGTCGAGCTGATCAAGGGCGTGGCCACCCCCTGGCCGCGGCTGGAGGACGATCTGCACCTGATGTCCACCGGCTCGGCCAGGCCCCTTGAGGACGCGTACCGGATCAGCCAGCACGACCTGGTCACCTGGGCGTCGGAGCTGACCGGGCTCGACACGCTGGACGCGTACCAGCTCGTCAGCCAGGCCGGCCAGGCGCCGGTCGGGAACGTGTGCGACACCAACTACACCATGGTCGCCAAACTGCCCAAGACCTACCTGGGAGCACCCTCGGTGTACGAGGACGCCCACGCCCGTCTGCGGGCCCTGGGCGCCCAGTATGGTTCGACACAATCCCCCGCTTAGGTAAACGTTGGTGTCGCAGGTCAGGGCATTGATCATCTTCCCCGTACAGTGGGAAAGTGCTCAGGTTGGTTCTGTCTCTGGTCCTGCTCGATCCGGCTGGCGTCAGCGACGTCTCGCTGCGCGACGTCCCCGTCCCCCGCGTGCTGACCCCGGACGGCGACCGCCTGGGCTACGCGCCGGTGCCGCGCCCCTACACGGGGGCGCGGCGGGTGACGGGCGTGCTGCTCGGCCACGATCCCGTCACGCGGACGGACATCTGGTGCGGGGGCGCGGTGATCGGCTCGCGCAGCCGCAGCCTGGTGCTGACGGCCGCCCACTGTCTCTACCACGAGGGCCGGCAGCTCCAGCGGGTGACCTTCATGCCCGGCTTCGACCGGGGGAACCCGCGGCACGGCGTCTGGTCCGCGGTCCGTACGTGGGTGCCTGCCCGCTGGCGGGCCAGTCCCGACTCGCCCGGCGTGCTCCCGTACGACGTCGGCCTGGTCGGGGTCGTCAAGGGCAAACGGCCGCTGGAGTCGGTGGTCGGCCCCGGCCTGCCGCCGCTGCGCACCGGGCGGGGCGCCGAGCTGCGCGGGCTCGAACTGCTCGGCTACCCGGCGGGCAGACGTTACCCGGGCACGCAGATGTACCGGTGCCTGGGCGACGCGGTGGAGGGCTCCACGGTGGGCCCCGGCGTGATGGTCACCCGCAACTGCCACGCCGCCGCCGGAGGGAGCGGCGGCCCGGCCCTGTACGGCGGCTCGGTGGCGGGGGTGGTCTCCTCCTCCAGCCCGCTGAGCGACACCGAGGGGTACACGGTGCTGGCCCGGCTGGGCGGGGACACGTTCGACCGCATGTTCGCCAGGGCCGACGAGTCGATGCGGGTCAGGAAGCCTGGTTGACGGCGTCCTCGCAGATGGCGTGGGTGATCAGGGCGTCGTCCGCGCTGATCACCCGGCCCTCGCGCACCGCGAGCAGGAACTCCTGGCAGGCCTGCTCGATGCCGCGCTGCCGGGCGACCGGCACCCAGTCAGGCCGTCTGGTGAGCGTCTCGCCGCCCTCGTAGTCGAGGACGTCGCCGAGGTTGACCACGCGCCGCTTGATGCCGTCGCCCATGACCTCGCAGGTCTCCTCGCCGGCGCCGCTGACCCGGTTCATCACGCCGATCGCGGTGAAGCCGTCGCCCGACAGTTCGAGCACGATGTGTTCGAGCAGGTCGCGACGGACGCGGGTGCGGATCCTGGTCTCGTTGACCGGGCCGGGGGCGAGGAACCTGAGGGTGTCCACGACGTGGATGAAGTCCTCGAAGATGGCCCGCCGGGGCGCGTCGGGGTAGTTGTCGCGGTTCTTCTCCATCAGCACGAGGTGACGGGGAAGGGCGGTGAGCCCGATGTATCCGGGGGCGTGACGGCGGTTGAACCCGACCATCAGCGACCTGCCCTCGGACTCCGCCAGCCGCGCCAGCCGCTCGGACTCGGCCAGGCTGTAGGCGATCGGCTTGTCGACGTAGACGTGGATCCCGGCGCTGAGCAGCGGCTCGACGATCTCCGGGTGGGCCTCGGTCGCGGCGTGCACGAACGCGGCGTCGACCCCTGCCTTGATCACCTCGTCCACGCTGGTGGACCGGTCGGCGATGCGGTAGGCGTCACCGAGCCGGTCGAGCCGCGCGGTGTTGCGGGTGCACAGGTGGAGGTCGAGGGACTGGGCGGCGAGCACGGGCAGGTACGCCTTCTCCGCGATGTCGCCCAGGCCGATCATGGCTATCTTCATCCGTCGAGCGTAGTCCTCAGCGCGGTCTCCATCGGCGTAGGCGCGACGCCGAAGACCTGCTGAAACGCCGAGGAGTCGAGCACGTACGGCGCGGTGAACTGGTACCGGACGTGCCGCAGTTCGCCGATCATGGGCGAGAACAGCCCGGTCGCCCGCAACAGCGGCCACGGCAGGGTCGTCATCTTCGGCGTGGGCAGGCCCAGCAGGCCGGCCATGCGCGCACCGATCTCCCGGAAGGTCATCGGCTCGTCGGTGGGCACGTGCCAGGGGCGGCCCCAGGCCCGCTCGTCGGCGCCGGCCGTGATCAGGGCGTCGGCCACGTCCGGCAGGTAGGTCCAGCTGTGCGGCATGTCGGCCGGGAAGACGAGCTGGATGGTCTTGCCCGCCCTGAGCGCCGGGATGAAGCGAGTGCCGAGGTGGGACTGGTCGGTGGCGCCGGGGCCGAAGAAGTCCGAGCCGCGCACCTCTGTCGTCCTGATGCGCCCGGCCCGGTGGGCGGCCAGCGCGTCGTGCCAGATCTTGGCGCGTACCCGGGCCTTGGGGGTGGTGGAGGCGAGCGGCAGGTCCTCGGTCATCGGCCCGGTGACGGGTCCGTACGGGTAGAGGTTGCCGAGGATGGTCAGCACGGCCCCGCTCGACTCGGCGGCGGCCAGGAACGACTCGGCGATCGGCGGCCAGTCGGTGAGCCAGCGGTGGTAGGCCGGGTTGACGCAGTTGTAGAGGACGTCGGCGCCCTTGGCCAGCTCGCTCAGCCGGGCCTTGTCGGCCACGTCGGCGGCCACCCTGACCGTCCCTTCGGGTCCGCGGCCAGAGCGGGTCACGACGACGACCTCGTGCCCCTGTGCGGCGAGCTTGCCGGCCAGGTGCGTGCCGACCTGACCGGACCCCACGACGACATGCTTTCCCATGATCAGACCTGCTTCCAGATGAGGCGGAGCACCGCGTTGACGACGAAGACGGCGGCGAAGACGATCGCCGGGGTGGCGCGGCCCGCGGCGTAGAGCGCGAGCGCGCCGCCGCCGAACCAGAGGATCTCCAGAGCGGCCCGGGCCAGGCCCGTGAGCGGGATCGTGGCGTTCGCGCCGCCGCCCGCGCCGAACAGCGCCCACGCGGCGATGAACAGCGCCGGACCACCCAGCCCCGCGAGGAGCTTGATCCACCAGTTCGGGCTGAGCGTGAACCCCCAGTACGCGACCGAGGCCAGCACGCCGAGCTCAAGGAAGAACATCAGGACGGCGTTGGCGTTCTTGGCGAGGGCGAGCATTGGGGGTCTCCCTGTGGTGGTGCGCTGTTCGCTTACGAGAGCAATGCTCTCTCATAAGAGCGGCAGTCGTCAAGAGCAGTGCTCTCGTTTTCTGGCACCGCTCTGATAGCCTGCTTGCATGACAGCCAGCCGTACCGCGCGAGAGCGCGTGAGAGCCGAGCTCACCAGGGAGATCACCGACATCGCCCGCCGCCAGCTTGCCACCGACGGCGCCGGCGGCCTGTCGCTGAGGGCCGTCGCGCGGGAGATGGGCATGGTCTCCTCGGCCATCTACCGCTACTTCCCGAGCCGTGACGACCTGCTGACCGCCTTGATCATCGACGGCTACAACGCCCTGGGCGAGGCCGTCGAGCAGGCCGAGGCCGCCTGCCCGCGCTCCGCCCACCTGGCCCGCTGGATGGCGGCCGGCCACGCCGTACGCGACTGGGCGGTCGCCCACCCCCACGAGTACGCCCTGATCTACGGCTCCCCCGTGCCCGGTTACCAGGCGCCGCAGGACACCGTCCAGGCCCGCCTGCGCGACGTCACCGTGCTCGGCTCGATCGTCTCCGACGCCTGGGGCGCCGGCGAGCTCCACGCGCCGGCCGGCCCCGAGGCGCCGCCGGAGGTGGCCGACGACGCCGAACGTATCCGCGCCCTGATGCCGGGTGTGCCCGACGACGTGGTGTGGCGGGCGATCGCGTCCTGGTCGACGTTGTACGGCTGGGTCAACTTCGAGGTGTTCGGCCAGTTCAACAACACCGTCGACAACCGGCGACCGGCCTTCGACCACGCGCTCCGCCTGGCCGCCGCGGCGCTGGGCCTCGCCCCGTGACCAGCGCGTCACCACCACGACAAAAAGGGCAGGAGTGCGGCGGCACTCCTGCCCTTTCCGGCTGACGGGGTCAGCGCGCGGCGCGGTTGACCGCCGAGATGATGGCCTTGAGGGAGGCCGTGGTGGTGTTGGCGTCGACGCCCACGCCCCACAGCACCTGCCCGTCGACCTCGCACTCCAGGTAGGAGGCGGCCTTGGCGTCGCTGCCCGCGCTCATCGCGTGCTCGACGTAGTCGAGGACCCGGACCTTGATGCCGACCCCGGCGATGGCGTCGATGAAGGCCGAGATCGGGCCGTTGCCCACACCCGCGATCTCCCGGATCTCGCCGTCGAGGCGGACGTCGGCGCCGATGCGGTCCTTGTCGTCGACGGTCGACTCGTGGCGGTGGGCCATCAGGCTCAGGCGGCCCCAGCGGTTGGCCGGGTTGGGCAGGTATTCGTCGCGGAAGATCTCGTACATCGCGGCGGGGCTGATCTCGCCGCCGTCGGAATCGGTACGGGCCTGCACGACCTTGGAGAACTCGATCTGCAGCCGGCGCGGCAGGTCGAGCTGGTGGTCGGCCTTCATGATGTAGGCGACCCCGCCCTTGCCGGACTGGCTGTTGACCCGGATGACCGCCTCGTAGCTGCGGCCGATGTCCTTCGGGTCGATCGGCAGGTAGGGCACCGCCCAGGTGAACTCGGCCACCGGGGTGCCCGCCGCCGCGGCGTCGCGCTCCAGGTGCTCGAAGCCCTTCTTGATGGCGTCCTGGTGGGAGCCGGAGAAGGCGGTGTAGACCAGCTCGCCGCCCCACGGGTGGCGCGGGTGGACGGGGAGCTGGTTGCAGTACTCGGTGACGCGGCGGATCTCGTCGATGTCACTGAAGTCGATCTCGGGGTCGACGCCCTGGGAGAACAGGTTCATGCCCAGCGTGACCAGGCAGACGTTGCCGGTGCGCTCGCCGTTGCCGAACAGGCAGCCCTCGATGCGGTCGGCGCCGGCCATGTAGCCCAGCTCGGCGGCGGCCACGGCGCTGCCGCGGTCGTTGTGCGGGTGCAGCGACAACACGATCGAGTCGCGGTGGCGCAGGTTGCGGTGCATCCACTCGATCTGGTCGGCGTAGATGTTGGGTGTGGCCATCTCGACCGTGGCGGGCAGGTTGATGATGACCTTGCGGTCGGGCGTGGGCTGCCACACCTCATTGACGGCGTCGCACACCTCGACGGCGTACTCCAGCTCGGTGCCGGTGAACGACTCGGGAGAGTACTGGAAGCGCACGTCGACGTCGGTCGCGTCGGCCAGCTTCTTGACCAGCTTGGCGCCCTCGACGGCGATGGCGGTGATGCCCTCCTTGTCCAGGCCGAACACGACGCAGCGCTGGAGGGTGGAGGTCGAGTTGTACAGGTGGACGATGGCCTGCTTGGCGCCCTCGATCGCCTCGAAGGTGCGCTCGATCAGCTCGGGCCTGGCCTGGGTCAGCACCTGGACGGCGACGTCGTCGGGGATGCGGCCCTCGTCGATGATCTGCCGGATGAAGTCGAAGTCGGTCTGCGAGGCGGCCGGGAAGCCCACCTCGATCTCCTTGTAGCCCATGCGTACCAGCAGCTCGAACATCTGGAGCTTGCGGTGGGAGTCCATCGGGTCGATCAGGGCCTGGTTGCCGTCACGCAGGTCGACCGCGCACCAGCGGGGCGCCTTGGTGATGACCTGGTCGGGCCACGTGCGATCGGTCAGCCGGATCGCTTCGAACGGCTGATAACGATGGGCCGGCATGGGGCTGGGCTGCTGGGCGTTCATGTCTGCTGCTCCTCGTCGGTCGAGTCAGAAAGCGGCCGACGCGCACGACTGGCTCCGCGACGAGGGAGCCGGCCTTACAGGCCCTCGCCGCGGCAGCTAAGAAGCAGCCCGCGCAGCATGCCAAGCACGCTACCAGACGTCTCGAGATACGCCGCCCTTGATCTCACATCATGAGAGCCGATCGGTCCACCGATGGGGAAACACCAGGTGGGGGCCATGAAATTCCATCCGGGGCCACCGGCGGGCCAGCGGATGGAATGCCGCGCTAGGCCGGGACGAGGACGCTGAGGCAGGTGACGCAGCCCTCCAGCCGCTCGAACTCCGAGATGTCGACCGTCGTCACGACGAGTCCGCGCCGCTCCAGCAGGGCCGCGGTCCGCGGCGCGGAGGCGGCCAGCAGGACGCGGTCGCCGCCCAGCGGCACCACGTGCGCGCCCGGCTCCTCCGGCGGCTCCAGCAGGTCCGGCAGGTCCACGCGAGCGGGATCGCCGATGAGCGTCCCGTCGGGCAGGGCGGTCACCGCCGACTTCAGGTGCAGCACGCCGCGCAGGTCCACGGGCACGATCCGGCGTTCCGGCAGCAGGGCGGCGAGCTGGGCGACGCCCTCGTCGTTGGTGCGGCCCGACCTGCCGACGTACACGGTCTGGCCGACCTGGAGCACGTCGCCGCCGTCCAGCGTGCCGGGGCGGGCGATCCTGACCGCCTTCAGCCCGAGGTCCCGTACGGACTGCTCCACGGACTCCACCTCGGGGCGCCGCTCCGGCGCGCCCGGCCGGGTGAGCACGGCCAGCCGCCCCGACACCACCACGGCGTCCTCCACGAAGGGCGCGTCGGGAAGGTGGTCGGCGGGCTCGACGTGGACGGGCCGCCAGCCCGCGGCGGCCAGCGCCGCGACGTAGGCGTCATGCTGGTGAACTGCGCGTTCGTAATCCACGGGTTCGCGCTCGATGTGCGTGACGATGCCCTCGGCGATCCGGGGGCCGGGCTTCCTTACCAGCGCAATACCAGACATAGGGCGTGTTCTATCACGCAGTCGTTAGAGTCTTGGGCATGCGGGACGACGAGATTCTCACCAGGATCAGCGCTCTGGTCACCGAAGAGCACGAGCTGCGCGGCAGGCTGTCGGCGGGCGAGGTCACCTCCGACGAGGAGCACGCGCGTGTCAAGGAGCTGGAGGTGGCCCTCGACCAGTGCTGGGACCTGCTCCGGCAGCGCCGGGCCAGGCGCGGCGTGGGCGAGGACCCCGACAGCGCGGCCGTCCGCCCGGCCGGCGAGGTGGAGAACTACCGCCAGTAGGCCGGGACGCAGGTCTGGCGGCGGTAAATTCGCTGGCCCCGGCCGGTGCCGATGCGCTTGGCTGAACGGATGCGCATCCAGCCAATTGATCCCGACCGGCCGGGCGAGCTGCTGACGGGCCTGTACGACGCCTACCTGGCGGGCCACGCGCACGAGCTCGGCCCCATGTTGTCGCAGGCCCGCTTCTCCGTCATCGCCCGCGAGGGCGGCCCCGGCAACCGTGCCGAGATGTGGGTCATGACCGACGGCGGCAAGGTGACCGGCGGCTACAGCCTGGCCCTGTCCCAGCACGACAACGAGCACATGGGCTGGGTCTTCCCGCTCGTGGTCCGCCCTGAGCTGCGCGGCCGCGGCCTCGGCGGCGCGCTGCTGGAGCACGTCGTGGGCCGGATGCGCACCCACGGCCGCACCCTTCTGCTCACCGAGACCCCGGCCACGGGCGTCGGCGCCCGCTTCGCCCGCGCCCACGGGTTCACGGTCGCGCAGGAGGAGGCCCGCCGCACGCTCGACCTGCGTACGGCCGACTGGCCCGCGCTGCGGGCCATGTTGCCCGACGTCCCTGGCTACAGCGTCGAAGGCTTCTTCGGCCCGGCCGGGCCGGAGCTGCTGGCCGACCTCGCCACGCTGATGGGCGGCATGAACGACGCCCCGCGCGACCCCGATCTCGAGGACATGACCTTCAGCCTCGACCGTCTGCGCACCCGCGAGGAGCACGTCACGCTCAGCGGCCAGACCTGCTACACGATGATCGCCAGGCGCGACTCCGACGGCGCGCCGGCCGGCTACACGCGCGTCTACCTCGAAGCCGACCGCTCCGACACCTGGGGCCACCAGGCCGACACGACCGTCCTGCGCGAGCACCGCGGCCATCGCCTCGGCCTGCTGCTCAAGCTCTCCAACCTGCTGTGGCTGCGCGAGCGCGAGCCCCACCTGGAGCAGGTCATCACCTGGAACGCCACGTCCAACGCCCACATGCTGGCCATCAACGAGGCCATGGGCTTCGAACTGCTCGACGAATGGAACGAGTGGCGGCTGACGGTGTGACACCCCTGCGGCTAACCTGACGGATTATGACCTTGGAGGCGCTGAGGGACGGGGATCCGCGGCGGGTGGGGCGCTACGCGCTCCTGGGTCGGCTGGGCGAGGGCGGCATGGGCGTCGTCTACCTGGGCGAGGACCAGAGCGGCGGCCAGGTGGCGGTCAAGCTCATCCACGCCAGGATGGACGCCGATCCGGAGTTCCGGCGGCGGTTCGCCCGCGAGGTGGCCGCGGCCCGGCGGGTCGCCCGGTTCTGCACCGCCCCGGTGCTCGACGCCGACGTCGGGGCGGAGGTGGCGTACCTGGTCACCGAGTACGTCGAGGGGCCGAGCCTCGCGGACGCCGTACGCGAGTCGGGGCCGCTGAAGGGCTCGGCGCTCGACGGGCTGGCGGCGGCCATGGCGATGGCGTTGCGGGCCATCCACGGGGCCGGCGTGGTCCACCGCGATCTCAAGCCGTCGAACGTGTTGTTGTCCCAGGTGGGGCCCAAGGTGATCGACTTCGGCATCGCGCGGCTCGCGGAGTCGGAGATGAGCAGCGCGGTCGTGGGGACGCCGTCGTACATGTCGCCCGAGCAGGTGTCGGGCTCGCGGGTGGGGCCGGCCTCGGACATCTTCTCGTGGGGCTGCACGGTCGCCTTCGCCGCGTCCGGGGTGTCGCCGTTCGGGTCGGGTACGGTGCCGGCGGTCCTGTTACGCGTCGTCAACGAGGCTCCGGACCTGCGGGGGTTGTCGGGGCCGCTGCTGGACCTGGTGACCGCGTCCCTCGCCAAGAGCCCGGCCGCACGGCCCACGGCCCAGGAGCTGATGGACCACCTCAGCACCGCCGACCCGTCGGCCGTCCTCCCCGCCCCGCGCCCTCCGTCCGTCCCCCCACCCGCCCCCGGGCCCGCGTCCACCCGTCCCCCGGCCCCGCCTGAGGAGACGGGCGAGCGGACGGCGGGCAACCGGCGTACGAGGCTGCTGGCGGCGGGCGTGGCCGTCGTGGTGGCCGCCGGCATCACCACGGCGCTGCTGTGGAACCGCCAGGACGCCACCGTCCACCCGGTGACCTCCGGGACCTCCGGGACCACCGGCGGGCGGGCGAGCACGTCCGCCTCGGTACCGCCGGCCAACCCGCTGCGCCGCGACGGCGTCACCTTCTACTCCGAGAAGGAGAAGGCCGCCGCCCGCCAGGCCGCCGTCTGGCAGAAGGACCGGCCCGCGGACGCCGCGCTGATGGACCGGTTGGCCGCCGTCCCCCACGCCATCCGCCTGAACCAGCCCGAGGTCAGGGCCACGGTCGAGGCCACGATGACCGCCGCGCGGGAGGCGGGCGGCGTGCCCGTGTTCCTGATCAACCGCATGCCCGGGGGCGGCGACTGCCTTCCCGCGGGCCCGGGCGACCTGGCCGCCTACAAGGAATGGGTCAACGGCGTGGCCCGCCAGATAGGCGACCACGAGGCGGTGGTCATCCTTGAGCCGTCCAGCCTGGTCAACCTGCCCGGCACCAAGGACTGCAAGCTCGCCGGCACGGCCGAGCAGCGCTACCGCGACCTGCGCGACGCCGTACGGTCGCTCAAGACCGGCCACGCCCGTACGGCCGTCTACCTCGACGGCAGCCAGGACCTCTACCCCGGCACCGAGATCATGGCCGAGCGCCTGATCGGGGCCGGGATCGACGAGGCCGACGGCTTCTTCGTCAACACCGCCTCGCACCAGAGCACCACCAAGGCCGTCGAGTACGGCAAGTCGTTGTCGGCCTGCATCGCCGTCATGCGCAGGACCGGCGGCACGGGCTGCCCGAAGGACGCCGACCCGGGCGCCGGCCTGCCGCACTTCGTCGTGGACACCGCCAGGAACGGCAAGGGCCCGTGGTCCCCGACGAAGACGTACGCGGACCCGCAGACCTGGTGCAACCCGCCGGGCCGGGGCGTCGGCGAGCGTCCGACGACCGACACCGGCGAGGAGCTGGCGGACGCCTACCTGTGGATCACCCGGGCGGGCAGCTCCAGCGGCAGGTGCCGGCGCGGCACGAACGGCGACAAGGACCCCGAGCGGGGCGTGGTGGCCCCGGCGAACGGCGAGTGGTGGCCCGAGCTGGCCCTCGAACGCGCGAAGAACGCCGAACCCCCGCTGCGCTGAGAAGACCGTTGTGGTGAGAAGGCGTTGCGGCGGGAAGGCGTTGCGGCGAGAAGAACCCGATGTTAAGCGCACGTTAGATCTGACCCGCCGCACCTTGTCCGAACAACCTTCTGGGGAGAGGCTCTGGCCTGCATCCACTCCCCCCAGGAGGTCCCACATGAACAAAGCGCGCGTGCCGTGGAAGGCAGTGATCGGCGGCTCCGTCGGCAATCTGGTCGAGTGGTACGACTGGTTCGTCTACAGCAGCTTCGCCGTGTACTTCGCCGCTTCGTTCTTCCCTGAAGGGGACGACACGGCCAAGCTGCTCAACACCGCGGCCATCTTCGCCGTCGGTTTCTTCATGCGCCCGCTGGGCGGCTGGCTGCTCGGCCGCTACGCCGACCGCCGGGGCCGCAAGGCGGCGCTCACGCTCACCGTCACCCTGATGTCGGCCAGCGCGCTGCTGATCGCCGTCGCCCCGACGTACGCGGCGGCCGGCTACTTCGGCGCGCTGGTCCTGGTGGTCGCCCGCCTGCTCCAAGGCCTGTCGGTCGGCGGCGAGTACGCCGCCAGCGCCACGTACCTGACCGAGGCCACCCCGCGCGGCCGGCGCGGCTTCGCCTCCAGCTTCCAGTACGTCTCCATGACCGCCGGCCAGCTCGTCGGCCTCGGCCTGCAGATCATCCTGCAGAACACGATGTCGACCGAGGCCCTGAACTCCTACGGCTGGCGCATCCCGTTCGTGGTCGGGGCCGTGGCCGCCGCGGTCGTGTTCTACCTGCGCCGCAGCCTGCTGGAGACCGAGGTGTACGGCGAGGAGGAAGAGGAGGGCCGGGCCAAGGGCACCATCAGGCAGCTCCTCGCGCACAAGAAGGAGGCGCTGCTGGTCATCGCCCTGACGATGGGCGGCACTGTCGCGTACTACACCTACACGACCTACCTCACCAAGTACCTGTCGATCAGCGCGGGCCTGCCGAAGGAGACCGCGACGCTGGTCAGCTTCTGCGCGCTGTTCATCTTCATGTGCCTCCAGCCGCTGGCCGGGTCGCTGTCGGACCGGATCGGGCGCCGGCCGCTGCTGATCACGTTCGGGATCGGGTCGATGCTGGGGACGGTGCCGCTGATGACGGCGCTCGGCGGGGCGAGCGGCTTCGGGGGCGCGCTCGTCCTGTCGCTCGTCGGGCTGGTCATCGTCACCGGCTACACCTCGATCAACGCCGTGGTGAAGGCCGAGCTGTTCCCGACGCACGTGCGGGCGCTGGGGGTGGCGCTGCCGTACGCGATCGCGAACGCCCTGTTCGGCGGCACCGCCGAGTACGTGGCCCTGTGGTTCAAGCGCCACGACATCGAGTCCGGCTACTTCTGGTACGTCTCCGCCTGCGCGGCCGTGTCCCTCGTCGTCTACCTGACCATGCGCGAGACACGTGACGTGGCACTGTCCCGCAGCGAAGGCGCGCAGCCGTCGGATTCGGTTGCCGCCCGCGTCTAACCTGGCACTATGCGGGTTCTCCTGGTCGAGGACGACGACCGCCTCGCCTCCGCGCTCACCACGGCGCTGGCCCGGCACGGCCATCAGGTCACCCGCGCGGGCCTCGCCGTCGACGCCCTCCGCCTGGCGGGGGGCGTCGACTTCGTGCTGCTCGACCTGGGCCTGCCCGACATGGACGGGCTCGACGCGCTGCGCCGGCTGCGCCGCGTCTCCGCGGTGCCGCTCATCGTGGTCACCGCGCGCACGCAGGAGCGCGAGGTGCTGCGCGGCCTGCGTTCGGGGGCCGACGACTACCTGGTCAAGCCGTTCCGCACGGTCGAGCTGATGGCCCGCATGGAGGCCGTGATGCGGCGCGGCACCCGTCCGATGCCGGTGCGCGACCACGTGGTGTGCGTGGGTGACGTGCGCATCGACCTGGAGGCCAGGCAGGTCACGGTCGCCGGTGAGCCGGTGACGCTGACCAGGCGCGAGTTCGACGTGCTGGCGCTGCTGGCCCGCGAGCCGGGTGTGGTGCGCAGCCGGGAGGAGATCCTCGACGAGGTCTGGGGCGACCCGCTGCTGTCGGCGTCCCGGTCGCTCGACGTGCACGTGGCCGGGCTGCGGTCCAAGACCGGGCGTCCCGGGCTGGTGGAGACGTTGCGCGGCACCGGCTACCGGCTGGGCCCGGCGGGGTGAACGCGCGCCTGGTGGTCACGTTCACCACGCTGATCGTCTTCCTCATCGCGGCGCTGGCGGTGCCGCTCGGCCTGGCCTACGCCTCCCACCGGACCAACCGCCTGCTGCTCGACCGGCGCGCGGACGCCACCCGCTTCGCCGAGCTGGCCGACGCGGCGGCCCGCGACGACGACCGTACGGGCCTGATCACCGAGGTGGCCCGCTACGCCGACCTGTACGGCGCGGCCGTACGGGTCCGCGACCGCGACGGCTCGATCCTGGTCTCGGCGGGCCGGTTCGAGGCCGACGACCGGGAGGCGACCAGGCTCGCGCTGTCCGGCCGTACGACCGAGGACCTGCCCACGGTCAGCCCGTTCGGCCCGGCCACGGTGCTGCTGGCCGAGCCCGCCGGACGCGACGCGCAGCTGTCCGGCGTGGTGCTGCTGGAGGCGCCGACCGGGCAGGCCCGGCTGGACGTGTCGCTGGTCTGGGGCGCGCTGGCGGCCGGGGCGCTGGTCGCGCTGGCCTACTCGGCGCTGGCGGCCCGGCGGCTGGCCCGCTGGATCCTGCGGCCGGTGACCGAGCTCGACCGCACCACGCGGGCCATCGCGCAGGGGCAGCTCGACGCGCGGGCGCATCCCGGGGTGGGCCCGACGGAGCTGCGGCGGCTGGAGGAACGCTTCAACGCGATGGCCGACGCGGTCTCGGCGGCGATGGAACGTCAGCGGGCGTTCGTCGCCGATGCCTCGCACGAGCTGCGCACCCCGCTGACCGTGCTCGGGCTGCGTCTGGAGAACCTGGAGCCGCACCTGCGCGCGGAGGGCACGGCCGAGTACGCCGAGGCGATGTCCGAGCTCGACCGGCTGGCGCTGCTGGTGGAGGACCTGCTGGCGCTGGCCAGGGTCGAGGCGGGCGCGGGCCTGGCGGGCAAGGAGGCCGCGCTCGGCGAGCGGCTGGCGGTGTGGCGGGAGGTCTACGCGGCCAAGGGTGTGTGCCTGGTGGCGGACGTCCCCGACACCGCGGTCGTGCCGGAGGCGGCGGCCAGGATCGCCGACATCGCCCTCGACAACGCCCAGAAGTTCGTCCCCGAGGGCGGCACGGTGACCGTCACGCTCGACGGCGGGGTGTTGCGCGTCGCCGACGACGGGCCGGGGCTGGGCGAGGAGGAGCGGGCCGAGGCGCTGGGCCGGTTCTGGCGGTCGGGGGCGCACGCGAACGTCCCGGGCAGCGGTCTCGGGCTCGCCATCGCCGCCGAGCTGGCCAAGGCGTGCGGGGCCACCCTGCGGCTGCGGCCCGCCGTACCGCACGGGCTGGTGGTCGAGCTGGCCATGGCTCAGCCGTAGACCGAACGGTAGTAGCGGGCGGCGCCCGGGTGGAGGGGGACGACGCCGGTGCCGATGGCGTACCGCTTGTCCAGGCGGCCGCCGGGGGCCGACGGGGCCTGGAGGCGGTCGCGGGCCCTGAAGAGCGTCTCGGTGACGGTGAAGGCCACGTCGTCGGGCAGCGTGGTACGGCACATCAGGTAACTGGGCGTGCCCACGGTCGGCACCTGCCTGGCCGGCCCGTACGCGCCGGCCGGTACGGCGGCGTGTTCGTAGACCGGGCCGTAGAGGCGGCGCAGCACCGGCACCAGCGACTCCATGGGGACGAGCGCGATGTCGCCGAGCGCGGCCAGCGCGGGCGTCGGCACGCCCCCGGACCAGAAGAACGCCTCGATGCGGCCCTCGCGCAGCCCGGTGATGGAGGCGTCGAGCCCGAGCCTGGACAACTCCGGCGGGGTGCGCAGCCCGGCGGCGGACAACACGCGGGTCGCGGTCACCGCCGTGCCCGACCCCTCGGCCCCGATCGAGACCGCGCGCCCCGCCAGGTCCGCGACCGCGGTGATCCGGGCGCCCTCGCGCACGACCAGGTGCACGTAGTTCATGTACATCCGGGCCAATGCGGAGACCGGCTGGTGGCGTACCCTGACCGCGTCGTCGGCGCTGTCGGCCAGCACGAAGCCGACGTCGGCCCGGCCGCCGGCCATCATGGTGAGGTTCTGGACGCTGGCGGCGGTCTCCACCACCCGCACGGTCAGCCCGTCGCGCCGCAGCTCGCCCGCCAGCCGGTCGCCGAGCACGCCGTACGGGCCGCCCGCCAGCCCGGTGACCAGCCGCAGCTCGGCGGGCCGCGCCGCGGAGCAGCCGGCCGCGAGCGCGGCGAGCCCGAGGAAGGCCCGGCGGGATATGGGCATGATTTCACGGTATCCGGTCCCGCAGAATGGACAGCGTGACCGAACAGGACGCACGCCTGCGCATCGCCGACGAGCTGAGGATGTTCCTGCCCGCGAACCGGCGGCGGGAGTGGCAGCAGGTGACCACCGACGGCACCTCGACGCTCGGCCACCACGTCGAGTCGATCGGCATCCCGCTGACCGAGGTTGGCCCGATGGTGGCGGCCGGGCGCGGCGTGGCCCCCGCCCACCTGCTCGCGCCGGGCGAGGTGGTCGAGGTGCACGCGATGCCCCGGCCGCAGCCGCTGCCCGCCGGGCCGCGGTTCCTGCTCGACGTGCACCTGGGCACGCTGGCGCGGCGGTTGCGGCTGCTCGGCGTGGACACCGCGTACCACAACGACATGGACGACCCGGCGCTGGTCGCCCAGGCGAACGAGGAGCGGCGGGTGCTGCTCACCCAGGACCGCGGCCTGCTGCGCCGCCGCGCGCTGTGGCTGGGCGCGTACGTCCGCGGCTCCCGTCCCGCCGACCAGCTCCGCGACGTGCTCGAACGGTTCGCGCCGCCGCTGGCTCCCTGGACACGCTGCACGTCCTGCAACGGCGTGCTCGTCCCGGTGGCCAAGGAGGAGGTCGAGTCGCTGCTGGAGGCCGGCACCAGGCGCAGCTACGACGCGTACGGCCGTTGCGGCGACTGCGGCCGGGTCTATTGGCAGGGCGCGCACAGCGACAACCTTGAGGAAATCGTGCAGTCAGCCCGTATTTGGACTGAGAACGCCTGATTCACGCCGTCTGAAGCAAGCGTCAAGATGATCTCAAAAACGCCCTCCACCTGGGATTACCCGGAAGATCAAGGGTATGAGCAGGGGAAACGGCTCTACCCGAAATCGGGTGCACGCCGACCGTTGAGTAAAAGACTCCAATACGACGTTTATCCGGAATAACGGACACGTCGCGTTTCCGCGTATCCGCAACGCGCACGCCCATGGAGAACGGGAAATTCGCCCAGGATCGGGGGAAACACCGCCATGGCCAAGAACGGAAAGTCCGGCAACCGCGCCGGGCGCGCTCCACACATGTGGAGCATCAGAAGGAAGTGGGCGACCGCCATCGTCGGCATGGCCACGACGCTGGTGGGCCTGCCCGGCGTCGTGGTGAGGTACGGCCAGGCGCAGGGCGAGGGTCAGCCGGCCCGGCTCGCCATCACCGCGCCCGCCACCGGGCCAGGGGCCACCGCGCCGCCCTGCCCGCTGGTGAGAGGCACCGCGACGCTGCCCGAAGGCACGACCCTGCTGGTCGGGGTACGCCGGACGACCGGCACCCCGCGCACGAGGCTCACCCGGTTCTACCGCGTCGACACCGTACGCCCCTCGGGGCAGTGGGACGTACCCGTCTCGCTCGAAGGCGACGACCCCGCGATGGCCGGGGAGTGGTACTCGATCACGGTGCTCACCGTGCCGACCGGGTGGGGCGACTTCCTGGAGCGCGTCGACGGCACGGCGGGCGAGCCGCTGACGACCGCGTCCGCACTGCCGCCGTACGAGGGGCCGGCGCCCTCCATCGAGGTCCAGCGGGAAACCAGTCCCGGCTTCTGCTGAACACCGCCCGACCCGACCCGGCTCGATCCATGAAGGGGCCCGAGGTAAGCAGGCAAGCACAGAACACCACCGCTTTCCTCGGACCCCGCCACCAGACCGATACCTTGGCCGACGAGCAGATTGTTCCTGACGGCCGCCGGCTTCTCCGGTGGGCCGGGCCCTTCCTCTCTCTTCGCCGGGAGGCGAAATTGCACTCCGATGCGCTGACGCACTATCGCGTACTGGTGGAGGAGATCCTGGACGTGCCGGCTGTCGGGCGAGGAGGATCCGGCGCTAGCGGCACACATCGAACGGTTCCACCCCCGGCAGGTACGCCCGCCACTCCGCCGCCGTGAGAGCGCGCCCGGCACGGGCGCACACGGTCGTGGCCACGTGCCGCCGGTCGAGGTCGTGCGTACGGAAGGTGCCGGCGTCGTCCAGGGTGCGCAGCTTCGTCCCGTCGGCCGAGAAGCCGAGCCAGATGTTGTCGCCCATCGACTCGGCCAGCCCGTCGAACACGACGCCGATGTGCCGCCGCGAGGCCACGTCCCACAGGCGGATCCTGGGGCCCTTCTCGTACGTGGCGATCAGGCGGCCGTCGGGCGACCAGGCGGGCAGCTCGAACCGGTCCGCGCCCGGCACGGTGGGGAACGCCCCGAGCAGCGTACGCAGGTCCCGGTCCCATAGCGTGAGCCGGCCGGGATGGGAGAAGGCCACCTGGCGGCCGTCGGGGCTGTAGGCGAAGGCGCCGCCGATCAGCCTGGCCTCGGCCCCCACCGGCAACACGGCCCCGGCCGCCGGGTCGTAGAGCCGCAGCTCGGGGCCGCCCATGAGCAGCCGGGAGCCGTCCGGCGCGAAGCTCATGGGCCCGACGCCGGCCACCTTCGTGGTCCTCGTCCGTCCGCCCGCGAGGTCGCGCAGCTCCAGCGGCAACCCCCGCTCGAACCTGGAGGGCAGCACGGCCAGGGTGCGGCCGTCGGGGCTGAAGGCGAGCGCGTCGGCCCGCTCCGCCCCTTTCCCGGCCAGCTCGAACGTCTGCCTCTCCCGGCCGTCGGCGACGTCGAGCACGCGGACGCGGTCGCCGTCGCCGTAGGCCAGCCGCGTGCCGTCCCGGCTGAACGCCATCGCCGACCCCTCGCCCTTCCAGGCGACCGGGCCGGCCAGGCGGCGGTGGGTCGCCGGGTCGAGCAGTTCGAGCCGGCTCCGGCGCTTGACGGCCAGCACCCGGCCGTCCTGGCGCATCCGCAGGTCGGGCAGCTCGCCCTCGACCGGGGGGTCGAACACCGTGGAGACGTCGACGGTGGAGACGCCGCCGGCCGCGTCCAGCAGGCGTACGGCCTTGCCCGCCAGGTCGAAGCGGACCTGCGTGACGCCGTCCGGCAGCGGGAGCCGCAGCGCGGGCACCAGGCTGTCGCGCGGCCGCAGGGTGAGCAGGTCCGCCGGTCGCCACATGGCCACGTACCGGCCGCCGAAGACCACGTCCGCGGCCTGCGCGTTCTGGCCGTCGAACTCGTACACGGTGGTGCGGGCGGGCAGCTCGTACAGGTGGATCCTGGGTTTGTCGTGGCGGGGGACGTCCTCGACGACCACGAGGTCGCGGCCGTCGTCGCTGAACCTGGCCTCGACGGCGGTGCCGGTGCCGGGCATCATCGGCAGGTCCAGCGGCCGGCCGCGGCCGAGGTCCCACACCTCGGCGCTCTCCTCGCCCTCGGCGACGAAGCCGTAGTGGCCGTCGGGGCTGACGCCGTTCAGGATCGCGCCGCCGGGGGCGGTGAGGGGGGTGCGGGTGGCGACGTCCCACCACTGCTCGGCCTCGGAGCCGTACGGGACCGAGAGCCGGCGGCCGGTGCGGTCGAACTCCAGCGCCCCCAGCCCGCTCGCCTTGCCCGCGAACCGGCCGCCGAGCGGCCTGCCGGTGACGGTGTCCCACAGCCGCACGCCCTTGCCGTCCAGGGCGGCCAGGAGGCGGCCGTCGAGGCTCACGGCGAGGGTCTGCACGCCTGCGCCGAGACCGGTCACCTCGTGCAACTTCCGCCCGGTCGGGACGTCCCAGAGGCGGGCGGTGCCGTCCGTCGCGGAGGCCAGGACGCGGCCGTCCGCGCTGAGCGCCTGCACGCTCGCCGTGTTCACGTACGGCGCCACGAACACGTCGGTGACGTGCTGGGACGCCGCCTCGTACAGCGCGCCCGACGTCTCGATCAGCGCCGGGGCCAGCCGCCAGGCCGCCACGGACAGCAGGCCGGACAGCGCGGGCTCCAGCTCGCGCAGCCCGGCGGCGCGCAGGGCCAGTTCCCTGGCCAGCGCCTCGTCCCGCTGGCGGGCCGACTCCCTGCGCAGGTACTCGGCCGTCCCGAGCCCGCCCAGCGCGGCCACCAGCAACACCGCCAGCACGGCCGCGACCAGGCCGCGCCGTCTGGAGCGCCGGCGGGCCTGCCCGGCGGCGGCGTCCAGGAACTCGCGCTCGCGCCTGGCCAGTGTGAGGTCCTTGCGCTCGGTGGCGGCCCACCGCAGCGTACGGTCCAGGTTGGTGCCGTGCAGCAGGTCGGCGGGCTTGCGGCCGTGGTCGTCCCACTCGGCGGCGGCCTCGGCCAGGCGCCGGTGCACGGGCAGCCCCTCGCGGTTGCCCGCCAGCCAGTCGCGCAGCCGCGGCCACGCCCGCACCAGGCCGGGGGCCACCAGCTCGTACGCGCCGCCGCTCGCCGCCAGGATGCCCGCCGAGGCGAACACGCCGAGCATCGAGTCGACCGTCTTCGCCTCCGGCAGTTCCTCGCGCTCCACGGGCCGCAGCGCGTCGCCGTCGAGCAGGCGCAGGAAGACCTCGGGCACGACCGCCCGCTCGGCCTCGCTCAGCTCGCCGTAGAGCTCCTCGGCGATCGCCCCCAGGTCGGGCCCGGCCTGCCCCTTCAGCTCCCCCGCCACGATCCCGCCACGGGCGAGCGGGTCGGCGGCGTCCGGACGGCCGCCCTCGCCCAGCAGGCGGAGCAGCAGGTCCCCGGCGGCGGGCCGGTCGGCGGGGTCGCGGGCGGTGGCCGCCGACACGAGTGGGGCCAGCTCCTCCGGCAACCCTGAGACGTCCGCCTCGAACTCCAGCACCCGGCCCACGACCGCCATCGGCTCGCCCGCCTCGACCGCGTCGTGTCCCCGCGCCGCGAACAGCACCACCATCCCCCACGCCCACACGTCGGCCGCCCCGGTGGCGGCGCGCCCGGTGAGCACCTCGGGCGCCATGTAGCCGGGCGTGCCCATGATCGGCCCGCTCGTGGTCGGCCCGGCCTCCCTGGCCACGCCGAAGTCGATCACGCGGGGGCCGTCCGGGCCCAGGATGATGTTGTCCGGTTTGAGGTCGCGGTGCACGATCCCGGCCCGGTGGATGGCCGTCAGCGCGGTCGCGACCCCGATCGCCAGGCGGCGCAGCGCGTCCTGCCCGTACGCCCCCGTCCCGGCCGCCACCTCACGCAGGCTGCGCCCGGGGACGTACTCGCTGACGATGTACAACGGCGCCTCGTCCACCTGCGCCTCGATCACCTTGGCCGTGCAGAACGAGGCCACCCGCTGGGCCGCCGCCGCCTCCCCGGCCAGCCGCGTACGCGACTCCGCGCTGTCGAACCTGGGCACCTTGACCGCGACGCGCTCCCCGGCCTCGCCGTACGCCTCGTAGACCACGCCCTGGCCACCGGCCCCCAGCCGACCGGCCAGCCAGTAGCGTCCCAACCGGTGAGGGTCGGACGGAGTGAGGGGAGCCATCAGATGTGCCATTCTGATCTACGTCTCCTCCCAAAAGGAAGGCCGCGTGGAATTTCGCATCATGGGGCCGCTCCACGTCCGCGACGGCGGCCGGGATCGTACACCCACGACCCCGAAGCACCGGGACCTGCTGGCGATGTTCCTGCTCAACGCGGGCCGCCCGCTGACCGTGGAACGGCTGCGCCGGCTGTTGTGGCCGCGCGAGGGCGGCGACCGCTCCGACTCCCTCGTCCGCGGGTACGTGGGCCAGCTCCGCCAGCTCCTGGGCAAGGACGTGATCACGACCGTGTCCGGCTCGTACGTGCTGACGATCGGCGACGACCAGCTCGACGTGGACCGGTTCCGGCTGCTGGTGGACCGGGGCTCGTACGAGGAGGCGCTGACGCTGTGGCGCGGCCCCGCGCTGGAGGACGTGGACCCCGACGGCGAGCGCTGGCAGGAGACCCGGCGCCTGCGCGAGGAACTGGAGGAGCTGCGCCTGCTCGCGCTGGAGCGCCGCCTCCAGGCCGACCTGGACGCCGGCCGCCACCGCGAGCTGCTGGCCGAGCTGAAGCACCTGACCAGGCAGCACCCGATGTGGCAGCGCTTCCGCGGCCAGTACATGCTGGCCCTCTACCGCAGCGGCCGCCGGGTGGACGCGCTGGCCGCGTACGCGGTGCTGCGCGACCAGCTCGACGGCGGCCACGCGATCGAGCCGGACCCCGAGCTGCAACTCCTCTACCACCGCATGCTGCACGACGACGTGTCGCTGCACGTGTCGGCGGGCCCGCCGGTGTTGCTGCCGCCCGACATCCCCAGCTTCACCGGCCGCGCCGACCTGCTCGGCCGGGTCGTCGGCGGCCAGGTCGTGGTGCACGGCCAGGCGGGCGCGGGCAAGTCGGCCCTGGCCGTGCACGCCGCCTGGCTGGCCCGCGAGTCCTTCCCCGACGGCATCCTGTACGCCGACCTGCGCGAGACCACGACCCCCTCGGCCGTCCTGGAGGACTTCCTGCGCTGGCTGGGCTGCCCGGCCCAGGCCGTACCGGCCGGGCTGGAGCAGCGCGAACGCCTGTTCCGCGCCTACACGGCCAACCGCCGCCTGCTGGTGCTGCTGGACAACGCCGCCGGCGAGGCCCAGGTGCGCCCGCTGCTGACGTCCTGCCCGACGGTCGTGACCAGCCGTTCGTCCCTGGGCGGGCTGACCGGCGCGACCCGGCTGTCAGTGGGCGTGCTCGGCCAGGAGGAGGCCCTGGACCTGCTCGTGGCCGGCTCGGGACGCCCCGCGGACGAGTCGCTGCGCCGGCTGGCCCGCTTCTGCGGCGGCCTGCCGATCGCGCTGCGCATCGCCGCGTCCAGGCTGGCCGCCCGCCCGAACTGGACGGTCGACTACCTCGTGAGCCTCCTGGAGGACGAGCACAAGCGGCTCGACAGGCTGCACGCGGGCGACCAGACGGTCCGCAGCGTGTTCACCGTCGGCTACGAGGGGCTGCCCGAGCCGGCCAGGCTCACGCTGCGCGGGCTCGGCGCGCTGTCGGCCCCCGACTTCGCCGACTGGCTCACCGACCAGCTCGGCGGCGGCGCCGAGGCCCTGGTGGACGCGGGCCTCCTGGAGACGCACGGCGTGGACGCGGCCGGTCAGATCCGCTACCGGATGCACGACCTGACCCGGCTGTTCGCCCGCGAGCAGCCGCTGCCGGGGGTGCTGGCCAAGGTGTCGGCGATCGTGCTGGCCCGGGTGCAGGCGTCGCGGTTCTCGCTGGTGTCCGGCGATCCCGGCACGGCCGTGGCGACCAGGGACATCAGGGAGTCGGTCGAGTGGCTGGACGCCGAGCGGCCGTTCCTGGTGAGCCTGGTGGCCGACCTGCACGCCGCGGGGCTGGACGAGCCGTGCTGGCGGCTGGCGCACCTGCTGGGGCCGTACCTGGAGCGGCACCGGTTCCTCGACGACTGGCGGGCGGTCTCGGAGCGGGCGCTGGAGTCCGCCCAGCGGGCCGCCGACGACCGGGGGGAGGCACTCGTCCTGCTCGACCAGGGCGACCTGCACCTGGCCGAACGCGATTGGGACCTGGCCCACGAGAAGCTGCGGCTGGCGCTCGGCATGTTCCTGCGGCAGGGCCGCGACCGCGACGTCAACCACACCCGGCGCCGCCTGGGCCGCGTGCACCTGGAACGCGACCGGCTGGAGGAGGCCGAGCGGGCGCTGCTGACCTGCCTGGACGCGGCCGGCAACCAGCGTGACGCCGCCGACGCCGAGCGTGTGCTCGGCGCGGTGCTGCGCCGCGCGGGCCGCCTGGAGGAGGCCGCCGTCCACCTGCTGGCGGCCGTCGGCCATCTCACCGAGCTGGGCGACCGGCACCGCCAGGCCGACACCCTGCTCGACCTGGCCGCCGTACGCCTGGCGCAGGGCGCCAAACCCGACGCCCGCTCCGCCGCGGAACGGGCCAGGAGCATCGCCGTACGGCTCGGCGACCGCCTGCTCGACGCGCACGCCCTGCTGACCCTGGCCCGCGTCAACCGGGCCGAGGGCGCGGCCGAACGCGCCCGCGAGCTGGCCAGGACCGCGCTGGACGTCTTCGACGAGACCGGCGACCGCCAGGCCGCCGCCAACGCCCGCGCCCTCCTCGCCACCCCCTGAAGTCCCGTCCGCCGCCAACCCCCGCGCCGGCCGTCCGGCTTGGTGACGACTCCGTCGCGTCGGGTGGTGAGGGGCGGGGCCCCGGCTTACAGTGATCGTGTGGCCGATGACCTCAAGCCCGCCCGGACGACGTCCGCCCGCCGCGGCGCCGCGCTGGCCGTCGCCGTCGCGGCCGCTCTCCTGGTGCTCACCGCGATCATGCCCTGGGCCGGTGTCGAGGCCCGCAGCGACCTGCTCGGCGGCGGCGTCTCCGACGACGTGCGCGGCGTCGACGTCAGCACGGGCCTCTACACGCTCCTCGCCGGCCTGGCCGCGCTCGCGTTCGGCGTCACGGGCCTGCTCGGCGGCCGGCCGCGCGTCGCGGCCCTGGCCGTGATCCCCGGCGCGCTGGCCACGGTGTTGCTGGTGCTGTTCGTCTCCGACCCCCAGCGCATCGGCGACCGGCTCTCCATCGACCTGGGCCGGCTGTTGTCGGTCGAGCCGGTCATCAGGTTCGGCTGGTTCGCCGCGCTGGCCTGCTCGATCGCGATCGTCGTGTTGTCGGTGCTGGCCCTGCCGCGCCGCCCACGCTGACCGTCCTGAGCGACCGGGTCAGTCGAAGAAGCCGAGGCGGCGAAGCTGCTTGGGGTCGCGCTGCCAGTCCTTGGCCACGCTGATGCGCAGGTCGAGGTAGACCCGCGTGCCGAGCAGCGCCTCGATCTGCTTGCGGGCCTTGGTGCCGACGTCGCGCAGCCGCTCGCCCTTGTGCCCGATGACGATGGCCTTCTGGGAGGGCCGCTCGACGAACATGTGGGCGTAGATGTCGAGCAGGTCGTCGCGCCCCTCGCGGGGCATCATCTCGTCGACGACCACGGCGATCGAGTGCGGCAGCTCGTCGCGTACGCCCTCCAGGGCCGCCTCCCTGATCAGCTCGCCCACCATCACCTGCTCGGGCTCGTCGGTGAGCTGCCCGCCCTCGTAGAGCGGCGGCGACTCGGGCAGGTGCTCGATCAGCACGTCGCCCAGCACGTCGAGCTGCTCCCCCGACTGCGCCGACACCGGCACGACGGCCGCGAACTCGGCCACCTGCGACACCGCGAGGAGCTGCTGGGCGATCTGTTCCCTGCTTGCCAGGTCGCACTTGGTCACGACGGCGACCACGGGCGTCTTCTTGACCGCCGACAGCTTGTCGGCGATGAAACGGTCGCCCTTGCCGATCGGCTCGTTGGCCGGGACGCAGAAGCCGATCACGTCGACCTCGGTGAGCGTGGACAACACCAGGCTGTCCAGCCGCTCGCCGAGGAGGGTGCGCGGCCGGTGCAGGCCCGGCGTGTCCACGATGACGATCTGGGCGTCGGGGCGGTGCACGATGCCCCTGATGACCCGCCTGGTCGTCTGCGGCTTGGACGAGGTGATCGCCACCTTCGCGCCGACCAGGGCGTTCATCAACGTGGACTTGCCGACGTTCGGCCTTCCCACGAAGCAGGCGAATCCGGCGCGATGGTTGTCTGGCGAAGTCACATTGTGCATTGTCGCTTATCAGCCGGCGTGTTCACGCCACCAGGTGAACGCGTCGGGCAGCGCGCCCGGCGTCCAGGCCGTCGTCGTGAGGCCGCCGACCTCGTGCTCGGCCACCCACTTGTAGTCGGTGATCTCCTCGCCGTCGGGGGTCGGCGTGCCGGAGGCGAGCGTGCAGGCGTACATGGCGATCACGTACGCGACCTCGTGGCCGTTGGGGTAGACCGTGTGGTACTCCGGGCCGCCGAAGACGCCGATCAGCCCGCGTACCTCGACCTCGATGGCCAGCTCCTCGCGCAGCTCCCTGACCACGGCGTCCTCGGGGCGCTCGCCGGGGTCGACGCCGCCGCCGGGCGTGGCCCACAGGCCGACGTCGCCGTGCTTGGCCATCAGCACCCGGCCCGCCTGGTCGAACACGCATCCGTTGACCGACGGCAACATGATCAGGTCGTTGCCTATCTTGGCCCGCAGCCGGGCCAGGAACGGCGACATGGCCACGTCAGGACCTCAGCGTGCCGTCGGGGCCGGCCACGAGCAGGGCCTTGACGCCCAGCTCGGCCGCGACCGCCTCGTCGGCCGGGTCCGGCTCGCCCGCCGTCACCAGCGCCACGGCCTCCAGCGAACGCGCGCCGCTGGAGATCGCCATCGCCGCCGCGACCTGTACGGCCGACAACCTCAGCGACGACAACGCGACGTTGGTCGCCGAGTACGTGCGCCCGGTCTCGTCGCGCACGGCGGCCCCCTCCGCCGCCTCGTTGCGTGCCCTGGCCGCCCGCGCCAGAGTGATGATCTTGCTGTCTTCAGGATCGAGAGTCACGGGAACCAGGTTAGGCGGTGGACATCGACAGCACGGCGGCGACCAGTTTCTTCGTCCGGTCCCGGTCCACGTCGGTCATTCCCGCGTGCACGACCGACACCAGCGTGTCACCGGTCCGCGACAACACGACGTCCAGCGCGTACGGGTAGCCGTTCAGCCGCCCGCGCAGCCGCGTACCGACGACCTCGTCGCCGGACCGGCCCGCGTCGCCGATGTCCAGCCGGCGGGCGCGCAGGTCGGTGCCGCCGGCCACCCTGATCTCCCGGCACGACTCCAGGCCGTCGCTGAGCGCGTCGAAGCTGGTCTCGGCCTCGTCGCCGGCGTACCGCGCGAGGCCGACGCCGGCCCGCTCCCCCAGGCCGTCCCCCTGGTAGCTGACCGCGGCCTGGCCGGTGAGCCCTTCCTGCGGCGCGTGCCCGGCCGCCGCGTCGAGCGCGGATCCGCAGTCCTTGTCCAGCCGGCCGAACGGCACCCGCCACGCCTGCTCCGGCCGTTGCGCGAAGCCGTCCGGCAGGCTCGGCCGCCTGTTGAGCACCTCACGGAGCTCGGCCATGGCGTGGGCGTCCACGACGCTGTCCGCGCCGCCGCCGGCGCAGCCCGCCAGGGTCGCGGCCAGCAGCCCGTACAGGATGATCCCCGGTTTCATGATTCCCCCTGGACCGCAGCCTCCCCAGGTGACGAATGCGGCAATCTCCACGGAGTCTCCACCAAACGCAAAAAGGGTGCCCCCGTCCGGTTTTCCAGACGAGAACACCCTTTACGCCGATCGACGTCCAAGCCGGCTAGCTGGCCGGAACGCCGTCGTCCCCCCAGGAGCGCCCTCCCGCCGCGAACCCCACCCGGCGTTCGGACGCTTCCTCGTGACACCCACCGCACCGGGTGTCAGGTATGACACTGCCGGAACCCACTTGCAGGAGACTTGTAGAACACTTGCGGCAACTCCCCGCAAAGCGGTCACTCGCGGTCGGCCGCGGCCTGATCCGTCTCCTCCTCGGGCCGCGTGACCCGGCGGACCACGACGGTGCTGATGCGGTTGCGCCGCCCGGCCAGGCTCTCGGCCGTCAGCTCCAGCCCGGCCACCTCCGACTGCGACCCGGCGATCGGCACCCGGCCGAGCGCGTGGGCCAGCAGGCCGCCGACCGTCTCGACGTCGTCGACGTCGATCTCGGTGTCGAACAGCTCGCCCAGCTCGTCGACCGGCATGCGGGCGGTCACCCGCATGCCGCCGTCGGGCATGGTCTCCACGCGCGGGGCCTCCTGGTCGTACTCGTCGGTGATCTCGCCGACGATCTCCTCCAGGACGTCTTCGATGGTGACGAGGCCGGCGGTGCCGCCGTACTCGTCGATGACGATCGCCATATGGATCTGCCGGGCCTGCATCTCGCGCATGAGCTGGTCGATGGGCTTGCTCTCCGGCACGTACGCGGCCGATCGCATGATCGACTCGACCGTCTCCTTGCCGCCGCCCTCCCCCGACTCGTGGATCTTGCGGGCGATGTCCTTGAGGTAGGCGATGCCGATGACGTCGTCCTCGTTCTCGCCCACGACCGGGATGCGGGAGAAGCCGCTGCGCAGCGCGAGCGACAGCGCCTGGCTGATCGTCTTGCCCCGCTCGATGTAGACCATGTCCGTACGGGGCACCATGACCTCGCGGACCAGCGTGTCGCCCAGCTCGAAGACCGAGTGGATCATCTCGCGCTCGTCCGGCTCGATCACCCGCCGCTCCTCGGCCAGGTCGACCAGGTCGCGCAGCTCGGCCTCCGAGGTGAACGGCCCGTCGCGGAAGCCCTTGCCGGGGGTCAGCGCGTTGCCGAGCAGGATGAGCAGCTTGGGCAGCGGGCCGAAGATGCGGGTCAGGCCGTAGACGATCGGCGCCCCGGCCAGCGCGACCGGCTCGGCGTGCTGGCGGCCCAGCGTACGGGGCATGACCCCGACGACGACGTAGCTGACCACGATCATGACCGCCGCGGCGGCCACGTACGCCCAGCCCTGGTCGTGCATGAGGTCGATGAACAGCAGCGTGGCGATGACCGTCGCCACCAGCTCACAGCTCAGGCGCAGCAGCAGGAGCAGGTTGAGGTAGCGCGGCGGGTCGGTGACGATGGCCTGGAGGCGCTCGGCCCCGCGTCTGCCCTCGCGGACGAACTCCTCCGCGCGCACCCTGGAGATGCGCGTCAGTGCCGTCTCCGCACTGGCGATCAGGCCACCGATGATCACAAGGGCGATGGCCCACAGCAACCAGGCGTTCACCGCGAGTCGCGCACCTCCTGCCAGGACTCAAGAAGCTGAGCCTGCAGCCCGAACATCTCCTTGTGCTCCTCGGGCTCGGCGTGGTCGTAGCCGAGCAGGTGCAGGATGCCGTGGGTGCACAGCAGCTCCAGCTCGTCCTGGGCGCTGTGGCCGGCCTCCTGGGCCTGCCTGGCCGCCACCTGCGGGCAGAGCACGACGTCGCCGAGCAGCGCCGGGTCGGCCGGGCTCTCGCCGTCGCCGCGGGCGCCGCCGCCGGGACGCAGCTCGTCCATCGGGAAGGCCAGCACGTCGGTCGGGCCGGGCTCGCCCATCCACTTCTCGTGCAGCTCGGCCATGGCGTCCTCGTCGACGACCACGATGGACAGCTCGGCGAGCGGGTTGATGCCCATCTCGCCGAGCACGTGGGTGGCCAGCGCGACGAGGTTCTCCTCGTCGACGCCGACACCGGACTCGTTGTTGATCTCGATGCTCACGGGCGTCGTTTCCCCCGGTGGATGGCCTTCGGCTCCTGTGCGGCCTGGGTGGCGTCGTAGCGCCCGTAGGCGTCGACGATCTCGCTCACCAGCTTGTGGCGCACGACGTCGGCGCTGGACAGGCGGGCGAAGTGGATGTCGGGGATGCCCTCCAGGATCTCCTGGACGACACGCAGCCCGCTCACCGTGCCCGAGGGCAGGTCGACCTGGGTGACGTCACCCGTGACGACGATCTTGGAGTTGAACCCCAGCCGGGTCAGGAACATCTTCATCTGCTCGGCCGAGGAGTTCTGGGCCTCGTCGAGGATGATGAAGGCGTCGTTGAGAGTACGGCCGCGCATGTACGCCAGCGGGGCGACCTCGATCGTGCCCGCGGCCATCAGCTTCGGGATCGAGTCGGGGTCGACCATGTCGTGCAGCGCGTCGTAGAGCGGCCGCAGGTAGGGGTCGATCTTCTCGTAGAGGGTGCCGGGCAGGAAGCCGAGCCGCTCGCCCGCCTCGACCGCCGGCCTGGTCAGGATGATGCGGTTGACCCGCTTCTCCTGCAGCGCCCGCACGGCCTTGGCCATCGCCAGGTACGTCTTGCCGGTGCCCGCGGGCCCGATGCCGAACACGACCGTGTGCTGGTCGATCGCGTCGACGTACCGCTTCTGGTTGACGGTCTTCGGCCTGATCGTGCGCCCGCGCGAGGACAGGATGTCGAGCGAGAGCACCTCGGCCGGGCGGTCGGAGGTCATGCGCAGCATGGCGATGCTCCGCTCGACCGCGTCGGGCGTGAGCTCGCCCCCGCTGCGCAGCACCTCGACCAGCTCCTCGAACAGGCGCACCACGGCGCCGCTCTCGTCGGGGCTGCCGGTGACGGTGATCTCGTTGCCCCGTACGTGGATGTCGGCCCTGAAGGCGCCCTCGATGACGCGAAGCAGTTCGTCGCGGGAGCCGAGGAGGCTGACCATCGGGTATTCGTCCGGAATCAGCACCTTGGCTTGAGTGCGCGAGGGAGGTGCCGTGCGTCGGGATTCATGTAGTTCGGACATGGGCAGGCCAGCGGCCTGATGCCTCCCGGTCTGTTCGGTGTTCTTCTCCGCCCATGGTAGCCGCCACCAGGCTGATCGCTCGCGTCAATATCAGCCCGGCGGCCACGTCAGGCCACGCCCGCCGAGAACGTGGGCGTGCACGTGGAAAACGGTCTGGCCGGCGCCGGCGCCGGTGTTGAAGACGATGCGGTATCCGCCCTCGGCCACGCCCTCCTGGACGGCGACGGCGTGGGCGGCCTTGAGCACGTCGTCGGCGAGCCCGTCGTCGGCCGCGGCGAGGGCCGCCGCGTCGGCGTGATGGGCGCGCGGGATGACGAGCACGTGGGTCGGAGCCTGCGGGTTGATGTCGCGGAACGCCAGCGCCCTGGCGTTCTCATAGACGATGTCGGCCGGAATTTCCTTGGCCACGATTTTGCAGAAGAGGCAGTCGCTCACGGCAGTACTCTATCGAGAGCGACCGTTCGGCAGTCCGTTGCGAATCGGTAATCCGTGGTGTCGTGCGCCCGAAGATCCGCGCGGTTAGGGTGAGTATGCGACACTTCAGAGCAAAAAAGATGATTCAGGGTCGGGCGAACGCCACCTGGCGAGGGACACGACTGGGTAATGCACCCTAAGGAACCGGGGAAACCTTCAGAACCGGAAGAGCGTAAACCCTCTGGGAAGGCCGCGCGTCCCACTGATGTGACCACCGAAACCCTTCTGGCCGACAGGTCGATGGGGGCGGTGCCGGTCGGGTGGGATGCCGACATGGCCGTGACCGCGCTGTACAGCGCTCATTTTCGGTCATTGGTGCGTCTCGCGGTGTTGCTGGTGCGCGACATAGCAACCGCGGAGGAAGTCGTGCAGGACGCGTTCGTCGCCATTCATGGCGCCTGGCGCAGACTGCGTGACCCCGACAAAGCACTCGCCTACCTGCGTCAGTCTGTCGTCAACCGGTCCCGTTCCGTGCTGCGTCACCGCGCGGTCGTCGAGAAGTACGCCCCCAAGGGCCTGCCGGACGCCCCGAGCGCCGAGAACGGCGCGATCGGCGAGCTGGAACGCTCCGCCGTCATCGAGGCGTTACGCGCCCTGCCGACCCGACAGAGAGAAGCACTGGTTCTGCGTTATTACGGAGATCTGTCCGAGGCTGAGATCGCCCATGCCATGGGAATCAGCAAGGGCGCGGTCAAGAGCCACACCGCCCGTGGCATGGCCGCGTTGCGATCCGTCCTGGAGACGATGTCATGACCCAGCCCCCCGACGAGTACGGCGACGTCCTGCGCCGTGCGCTCCGTGCGGAGGCGGACGCGGTCGTGCCCTCGCCGGAAGGACTGCAGATCATCCGTGCCCGCATCGAGCGGCGCGGCGTCCGTAACCTGTTCTGGTGGCGCGCGGGCGCGGCGGCCGCCAGCGCCGTGCTGGTTGCGGGGACGATCGTGATGGTCGTTCCCGGGCTGCGCTCCCAGATCTTCGAGACCCCCGCCAACCTGATCGACAACTCGACCACGACCCCCGGCAACTCCTCGACCAGGCTGTCCACGCCGCCCAAGCCGCCCACGCGCAGCGCCGAGCCGCCGCCCGTGGTGGTCGTGCCGCCGAGCCACAGCGAGACCCACCGGCCCTCGGAGTCGGCCAGATCGACCCGGCAGCCCACGCCGTCGCCGACGCCGTCCCCGACGCCCTGCGCGAGCGGCGAGCCCGCCACCGACCAGGACTGCCCGGAGGTCACCCCGACGCCCACGCCGACGCCGTCGGAGGTGACGGACACGCCGACGACGACGTGCCCCGTCGACGAGTGCCCGCCGGAGGAGACGCCCACCGGGCCGAGCGACCTGAGCAGCCCGCTCGTCGGCGTGCCGCACACGACGCCCTGACGGCCGCGGCCTACCAGCGCCCGGTACGCGCGAGCAGCACGGCCGCCGCCGCCACCCCCGCCGTGGAGGTGCGCAGCACGGTGGGCCCGAGCAGCACGGGCACCGCCTTGGCCGCGACGAACCTGCGCAGCTCGTCCTCCGACACGCCGCCCTCGGGCCCCACGACGACCACGATGTCGCCGCCCGGCGGCAGTGCCACCCGCGACAGCGGCTCGACGGCCTCCTCGTGCAGCACCAGCCCCAGCGCCGCGTCGGCCAGCAAGCCCTCGACCCGCGCGGTGGAGGCCGGCTCGGTGACCTCGGGCAGGTGGAACCGGCGCGCCTGCTTGCCCGCCTCGCGGGCCGTGGAACGCCACCGGCCCAGCGCCTTGGCGACCTTGTCGCCCTTCCACTGCGTGATGCTGCGCGAGGCCGCCCAGGGCACGATCACGTCGACCCCGGCCTCGGTCATCATCTCGACGGCCAGCTCGCCCCGGTCGCCCTTGGGCAGCCCCTGCACGACGACCAGCCGCCGCGCGGGCGGCTCGACGGTGTAGCGGGCGAGCACGTCGAGCGTGAGCGCGTCCTTGAACACCTCGCGCACCACGCACTCGGCGACGTCGCCCGCGCCGTCGGTCAGATCGACCCGCTCGCCGGCGCGCAACCGCCGTACGGACGCGGCGTGCCGGCCCTCAGGGCCGTCGAGCGTCAGCTCGGAGCCGTTCAGGTCCTCGGCGAGGAACACGGGGACGGTCACGGCCGGCCGTCACCTGCCGTTGAAGGCGTCACGCAGGCGGGAGAAGAAACCCTGCTGGCCGGGCGCGAACTTGCCCGGCGGGCGCTCCTCGCCGCGCAGCCTGGACAGCTCGCGCAGCAGGTCTTCCTGCGGCTGGTCGAGCCGCAGCGGCGTCTCGACGTTGACGTGGATGAGCAGGTCGCCCCTGCCGGACTCGTTGAGGCGCTGCACGCCGCGCCCGTACATGGTGATGACCTGGCCGGACTGGGTGCCGGGGCGCACGTCGATCTCCTCGGAGCCGTCGAGGGTCTCCACGGCGAGGATCGTGCCGAGCGCGGCGGCCGTCATCGGGATCTGGACCGTGCAGTGGAGGTCGTCGCCGCGCCGCTCGAAGATCTCGTGGGCGCGCTCGACGATCTCCAGGAAGAGGTCTCCGGGGGGGCCGCCGCCGGGGCCGACCTCGCCCTCGCCGGCGAGCTGGATGTGGGTGCCGTCCTCGACGCCCGCGGGGATGCGGACCTTGATCGTACGGCGGGTGCGCACCCGGCCGTCGCCCGAGCACTCCTGGCAGGGGTGGCGGATGATGCTGCCGAAACCGCCGCACTGGGGGCACGGCCGCGAGGTCATGACCTGGCCCAGGAACGAGCGGGTGACCTGGGAGATCTCGCCACGCCCGTTGCACATGTCGCAGGTGTCGGGGTGGGTGCCGGGGGCCGCGCCGGCGCCGTGGCACACCTCGCACAACACGGCGGTGTCCACGACCAGCTCGCGGGTGGTGCCGAACGCCGTCTCGCGCAGGTCGAGCTCGACCCGGATGGTGGCGTTGCGGCCCCTCCTGGCGCGCGAACGCGGCCCGCGCGTGCCGCCCGCGGTGCCGAAGAAGGCGTCCATGATGTCGCTGAAGGGGAAACCGGCCCCGAAGCCTCCGGCGCCCGCGCCCGCACCGGCGCCGCCGCCGAAGGGGTCGCCGCCCAGGTCGTACATCTGGCGCTTGTTGGGGTCGGACAGCACCTCGTAGGCCTGCGTGATCTCCTTGAACCGCTCCTGGGTCTCAGGATCGGGGTTCACGTCGGGGTGCAGCTCGCGGGCGAGGCGGCGGTAAGCCTTCTTGATCTCGTCCTGACTGGCGTCACGGCGCACCCCGAGGGTGGCGTAGTAGTCGCTGTTTGCCACTTATCGACCTCTTAAGATGCAGCCAGGATCTGGCTGACGTAGCGTGCCACCGCGCGTACGGCGCCCATCGTCACGGGGTAGTCCATCCTCGTGGGACCCAGCACGCCGAGCCGGGCCAGTTGGTTGTCGCCAGAACCGTATCCGGTTGCGACGATGGACGTGCCCCGAAGGTAGGGGTTTTCCGAACCGATGCGCACGGTGAGCGCGGACGGGGTGTCTGTGGAAGTCTCGCCGAGCAGCCGCATGAGCACGACCTGCTCCTCCAGCGCCTCCAGCACGTCGCGCAGGCCGGTGGCGAAGTCGGCGCCCGCGAGATTGGCCGCGCCGGCGAACACGATCTTCTCATCGTGGCGTTCGACGAGGGTTTCGAGCAACACCGACAGGATCGTGGCCACGGCGGGGCGATCCTCGACGGGAAGCCGCTCGGGAAGGTCGGCGACCAGCTCGGGCACGTTGCTCAGCCCGCAGCCGTCGAGGCAGGCGTTGAGGACCGCGCGCAGGTGGGCGATGCGGTCGTCCTCCACCACCTCGGGCAGCTCGATCACGCGCTGCTCGACGCGCCCGGTGTTGGTGATCAGCACGAGCATGACGCGCCGGTCGTTGAGCGGGACCAGCTCGACGTGCCTGACCGTGGAGCGGGTCAGCGTCGGGTACTGCACGACCGCGACCTGCCTGGTGAGCTGCGCGAGCAGCCGCACGGTGCGGAAGACCACGTCGTCGAGGTCGACCGCGCCGGCGAGGAAGGTCTCGATCGCCCGCCGCTCGGCCCCCGACAGGGGCTTGACCTGCGAGAGCCGGTCGACGAACAGGCGATAGCCCTTGTCCGTCGGCACGCGGCCCGCGCTGGTGTGCGGCTGGGTGATGTACCCGTCCTCCTCCAGAGCGGCCATGTCGTTCCTGACCGTTGCCGGGGAGACCTTCAGATTGTGGCGCTCGGCCAGCGCCTTGGAGCCCACCGGTTCGTTGGTGGACACGTAGTCTTCGACAATGGCGCGGAGCACCGCAAGCTTCCGATCGTCGAGCACGTGCTCACCTCCTGCCTCTGCCTAACAGGGAAACGACAGGTCTAGCACTCCGTGTTCCCGAGTGCCAAGTGTACGGCTCTCGCCCACAAGGTGCGATAACACCGGGTCCCATCCTGTTGCTAGCGTCTTACAAGCGACAGGCCTCACACTTGCCGCATGACCGACAATTCCCAGCCCCCGCAGTACGGACCGCCCCAGGGGCAGGGTCCCTACTACGGTCAGAACCCCCAGTACGCCCAGCCCCAGCAGTACGGCCCGCCTCCCCAGTACCAGCAGCCTCCTCCCCAGTACGGCCCCCCACCCCAGTACAACCAGTACGGCCAGTACGGGCAACAGCCCCAGTTCCCGCCCAGGATCGACGGCAAGGCGATCAAGCCGCGCCTGTGGTGGATCGCGGTCGTGTGGGCCGTCGCCGTGGTGCTGGGCGTCGTGGGCGTGGTCGTGTTCGCGGGCGGCGTGCTGAGCAGCGTCTCCGACATGGCCCCGACGGCCACGTTCGCGTCCGGCGAAAGCGTGAAGGTGTCCCTCGACCCCGCCGAGCGCCCGGCCGTCTTCATCGCCACCGGGACGCGCGTCAACTACCAGTGCGAGATCTCCGGCGGTCCGTCCCAGGCCAAGCTCGTCAAGGTCAACGGCACCCAGACGGTCACCGCCGGCGGGAGCACCTGGCAGGAGATCCTCGCGGTCAACGCGCCCGCGAAGGGCGAGTACCAGCTGACCTGCGCCACGCAGGAGCAGGCGTCCGCCCGCTTCGGCGTCGGCCGTGACGTGCTCTCGGCCGCGGGCGGCATGTTCGGCGGCGTGGCCGCGCTGTTCCTGATCCCCGGCGCCGGCCTGCTCATCGGCATCGTGGGGACCGTCGTCGTCCTCGTCCGGCGCAGCGGCGCGCGTAAGCGCCTTGCGGTCAGCGGGTGATTTGCTACGGTCCCCGTGTGTACGAGGGTGATGTGCTGGCAGGCAATTGGCGGCGGCCGGGCAAGGGCAAGATCCCGAAGGTGCCCGCCGAACTCGACCTGGTCGTGGAGGACGCCGACAGCGGCTTCTGCGGCGCCGTGGTGGCCTGCGACAAGGAGGCCGTCACCCTTGAGGACCGGTTCGGCAAACGCCGCCTGTTCCCGCTGGCGCCGGCCGCGTTCCTCCTGGAGGGCAGGCCCGTGACGCTGGTGCGCCCGGCGCCCGCGGCGGCCCAGGCGGGGCCCCGGCGCAGCGCGTCCGGGTCCATCGCCGTGGAGGGGCTGCGGGCCCGGGTCGCCAAGGAGAGCCGGATCTACGTCGAGGGTGTGCACGACGCCGCGCTCGTGGAGAAGATCTGGGGCCATGACCTGCGCGTCGAGGGGGTCGTGGTCGAATATCTGGAGGGTGTCGACGACCTGCCCGCCATCGTGGCCGAGTTCGCCCCCGAGCCGGGCCGCAGGCTGGGCGTGCTGGTCGACCATCTGGTGCCGGGGTCCAAGGAGAGCCGGATCGCGGCGCGGATCACCTCGCCGCACGTGCTCGTCGTGGGCCACCCGTACATCGACGTCTGGCAGGCGGTCAAACCGTCTGTGCTGCGCATCCCGGCCTGGCCCGACGTGCCGCGCGGGGTGCCGTGGAAGGAGGGCGTGCTGGCCGCGCTGGGCTGGCGCATGGAGCCCGCGGACGCCTGGCGGCGCATCTTGGGCTCCGTCTCGTCCTACGCCGACCTGGAGCCGGAGCTGCTCGGCCGGGTCGAGGAACTGATCGACTTCGTTACGGAGGCAACATGAGCCAGGATCCGCAACCGCCGCCCGCCGACGACGACTCCCCCCGCCAGCCCCCGCCCTCGGACGTACCCGGCGGCCAGGGCTCCGGCCCCCAGCTCGGCTACGGCCAGCAGCCGGGTTCCCGGCCCGACTACGGCCCGCCGCCCGGTTCCATGCCGCCCCCGCCCCGGTACGTCCCCCCGCCGCCCGGCTACGGCCAGCCCCCGGGTTACGGCTACCCCGCCGCGGGGCCGTACGTGCCCGGCAGGTTCGGCCCGCGCCCCGGCAGCGACGACACCACGATGGCGATGCTCTCCCACCTGCTGGGCCTGCTGGTCTCGTGGGTCGGCCCGCTGATCATCTACCTGATGAAGAAGGACGAGTCCCCCTACGTCAGGGACCAGGCCGCCGAGGCCCTGAACTTCCAGATCACCATGTTCATCGGCTACATGATCGCGGGCGTGCTGACGGTCGTGCTGATCGGCCTGCTGCTGCTCCCGCTCGTGTGGATCGTGTCGCTGATCTTCCACATCCAGGCGGCCCTCGCCACCAACCGGGGCGAGAACTACCGCTACCCGTTCGCCATCCGCCTCATCACATGAGCTCGGTGATCAGGGCGTCGGCCAGCAGCCGCCCCTTGAGGGTGAGCACCATCCGTCCCGCCCTGAACGGCTCGGGCTCCAGCAGCCCGCGGGCCAGCGCGCTCGCCACGGACGTGCGCGCCCCGGGGGCCACCTCGGCCAGCGGGTAGCCCGAGACCAGCCGCAGCTCCAGCATCAGCCGCTCGGCGGCCCGGTCGGTGTCGGAGAGCACCTCGCGCGCGTGGGCGGGCGAGGTGCCCGCCGCCAGGCGCTGGGCGTAGGCGGCGGGATGCTTGACGTTCCACCAGCGGGTGCCGCCGACGTGGCTGTGGGCGCCGGGACCGGCCGCCCACCAGTCGCCGCCGGTCCAGTAGAGCAGGTTGTGCCGGCAGCGGGCCTGCTCGGACGTCGCCCAGTTGGACACCTCGTACCAGGAGAAACCGGCCTCGGTCAGCATCTCCTCGGCGATCAGGTAACGGTCGGCGGCCACGTCGTCGTCGGGCATCGGCAGCTCGCCACGCCGGATCCTGGCCGCCAGCCGGGTGCCGTCCTCCACGATCAGCGAGTACGCCGACACGTGGTCGGGCCCGGCCTCGATCGCGGCGGCCAGCGAGGCCCGCCAGTCGTCGTCGCTCTCGCCGGGCGTGCTGTAGATCAGGTCGAGGTTGACGTGCTCGAACCCGGCCGCCCGCGCCTCCTGCACGGCCCGCGCCGGCCGGCCCGGCGTGTGTGTCCGGTCGAGCACCCGGAGCACGTGCTCGCGCGCGCTCTGCATGCCGAAGCTCACCCGGTTGAAGCCGCCCTGGCGGAGCTTGTCGAGGTAGGCGGGGTCGACGGACTCGGGGTTGGCCTCGGTGGTGACCTCGGCGCCCGGCCGCAGCCCGAACTCGGCGTCGATCGCGGCCAGGATGCGCGACAGGTCCTCAGGCGGCAGCAACGTGGGGGTGCCCCCGCCGAAGAACACCGTCTCCACAGGCAGCTCGGCGTCGCCGAGCACACGCCGCGCGAGGCGCACCTCCTCGACGACCGTGTCGGCGTAGTCGCGGTGGGAGGCTCCGGGGCCTAGCTCGGAGGCCGTGTAGGTGTTGAAATCGCAGTAGCCGCAGCGGGTCACGCAGAAGGGCACGTGCACGTAGAAGCCGAACGGACGCTCGCCGAGGCCGCGCAGCGCGCTGCCGGGCAGCTCGCCGGATGCGGGCGCCGGGTCTCCGTCGGGCAGGGTGGATGGCACGTCATCCAGTGTGCCTGCTCACGGGGGTGCTCCGAGCCATCGAAGGAGGCGGCACATGACGGGCATCGGAATCGTGGGCACGGGGATCTCGGGGCTGACCCTGGCCCTGCGGCTGCAGCAGCTCGGCGTCGCGACCACGCTCTACAGCGAGGGCGACGCGGCCGGCCTGGGCCGGGGACGGCTGCCGAACACCGTCGGCAGAATGGCCCGCGCGCAGGCCCATGAACGGGAGCTGGGCAGCCTGCACTTCCTCGACCCCGGCTGCCTGCTGACCAGCGGCAGGCTCTCGGTCAAGGGGGATCCGCCGCTGGAGTTCACCGCCCGCGTGGCGGAGCCGTTCCACGCGGTCGACTTCCGGCTGCTGCTGCCGGCGCTCATGGACGACTACACGGCCAGGGGCGGCCGGCTGGTCGTCGATCCCGTCCCGCCGGACGCGGAACGGGTCGAGCGCTGGTCGCGCGGGCACGAGCTGATGGTGGTGGCCACCGGGCGGCGCTCGGTGAGCGAGTTGTTCCCGCGCGATCCGGCCTGGTCGCCGTACGAGGCGCCGCAGCGGATCCTGGCCGCCGGGCTGTTCCACGGGTTCGACCCGGGCCCGGCGTTCGGCTTCAACATCTCACCCGGCTGCGGCGAGATCCTGAGCATGTCGATGATGACGCGGGCGGGCCTGGTGCCCGGCATCCTGGTCGAGGCGATCCCGGGCGGGCCGCTCGAAGCGATGGCGCGGGTGCCCGCCGCCGGGTTCTGCCAGGCGCTGCTCGCCCTGCTCCCCGAGCACGCGCCGCGCCTGGCCGAGCTGATCGATCCCGCCGCGTTCGAGCTGCTCGGGCCGGACGACCTGCTCCAGGGCGCCATCACGCCGGTCGTGCGCGAGGCGGTGGCCGAGCTGCCCGGCGGCGGCGTCGCGCTGGCGATCGGCGACGCCTGGATCGCCAACGACCCGATCACCGGGCAGGGCGCGAACCTGGGCTCGGCCTGCGCCTGGATCGCGGCCGACGCCATCGCGGCGGGCGGGCCGTACGACGCGGCGTTCGCGCGGGCCACGGTCCGGCGTATGTGGGCGATGGCCGAGCCGGTCACCTCCTGGACGAACGCCTTCCTGCGGCCGCCGGCGGAGCACGTCACCGCCCTGCTCGTGGCCGCCTCGACCAGGCCGGACGTGGCCGAGCTGGTGCTGTCGCTGTTCGGCGATCCGGTACGCGCGTGGGAGCTGCTGTCGAGCGCCGAGGAGGTCGCGCGGGTCGTTGACGGGGTGGGGTGACGGTTCTACGATCGCGTCAACTTATAGGAAAGTTTCTTATAAGTTCACCCCCCAGGAGCGCCCGTGAAGAAGATCGCCCTCGCACTCTCGCTCTTACTCGGGCTCACGGCGGTATCCGTGCCCGCCGAGGCCCACTCCCCCTTCAAACGGGTCGCCTATTTCATCCAGTGGGGCGTGTACGGCCGCAATTACCACGTCAAGGACCTGGACGCCAGCGGCGCCGCCGCCAAGCTCACCCACCTCAACTACGCCTTCGGCTTCGTCAACGCCGAGGGCTCGTGCTACTCGGCCGACCCGTGGGCCGACTGGCAGCGTCCCGTACCGGCCGAGCAGAGCGTGGACGGCGTCGCCGACCAGCCGGGCCAGGCGCTCAACGGCAACCTCAACCAGCTGCGCAAGCTGAAGGCCAAGCACCCCGGGCTCAAGGTGCTCATCTCGCTGGGCGGCTGGACCGGGTCCAAGTACTTCTCCGACGCCGTGCTCACCCCCGAGTCCCGCGCCACGCTGGCGCGGTCGTGCGTGGACCTGTGGCTGCGCGGCAACCTGCCCGGCCTGGAGCCGGGCACGGGCGCCGGCGTGTTCGACGGCATCGACCTGGACTGGGAGTGGCCCGGCTCGGCGGGCAACGACGGGAACGTGGTCAGGCCCGAGGACCGGCGCAACTTCACGCTGTTCGTCGAGGAACTGCGTGCCCAGCTCCGGGCCTTCTCCGCGGGCTCCCAGCTCACGGCGTTCCTGCCGGCCGCCGCCGCGAAGATCGACGCCGGGTTCGAGGTGCGGCGCGTGTTCCGGTCGCTCGACTTCGCCACCGTCCAGGGATACGACCTGCACGGTACGTGGGAGCCGCGGACCGGGCACAACGGGAACCTGTTCACCGACCGGCGCGACCCGAACCCGGTGAAGTACAGCGTGGACCAGACCGTCCGCGACTTCCTGTCGCGCGGGGCGCCCGGTCGCAAGATCGTCGTGGGCGTGCCCGCGTACGGTCAGGGGTGGACCGGCGTGACCGGCGGCGGCAACGGCCTTTACCAGCCGGCGACCGGGCCGGCGGCGGGCAAGTGGGGACCGGGCACCGAGGACTACAAGGACCTGGCGGCCAAGCCGGGCAAACGCTACCGCGACCTGCGCACCGGGGCGATGTGGCTGTACGACGGCAACGAGTTCTGGTCCTACGACGACCCGGCGTCGCTGCTGGAGAAGGCGGCCTACATCCGGCTCAAGGGGCTCGGCGGGTCGATGATGTGGTCCATCGACCAGGACGACGCCCGCGCCTCCCTCACCTCGGCGCTGTACTCCGTCCTGCGCTGACCGGCCCCCTCCGGCCCGCCCCTGCGCCTCGCCTCGCCTCGGGAGGGGGGAGGCGGGCGGTGTCGGCTCCCTCCGCTCGAAAACCCTCCGGCCCGCCCCTGAGCTCTGCTCGGGAGGCGGGTGGAGCGGGCTAGGTGGTTGCCCGGCCGGTGCGTTCGGCCATCCGGTCCCATTCGGGGTCGTGCCCGGGGACCGCGAGGATCCGGGCGAGCGCCTCGTCGTCGCCGTGGCGGGCGCGGAAGACGTCCGCCACGGTCATCCCGGTCTCCGGCCGCGAGACGATCTCCACCTCGTCGCCCACGCCCAGCTCACCCAGCTCCACCACCGCCAGGTACGCCCCCGGCCTGGCCGCGCGGGTGAAGCGCTTGAGCCAGCCCGGCTCGTCCATCCAGTTGCGGAACACCACGCACGGCGTGCGCGGCCCGGTCACCTCCAGCAGAGCCCCGCCGACACGCCACCGCTCGCCCACGAGGGCGCCGTTGACGTCGAGGCCGGCGGTGGTCAGGTTCTCCCCGAAGCGGCCGTGGCGCAGGTCGCGGCCCAGCTCGCCCTGCCACCAGTCGTAGTCCTCGCGGGCATAGGCGTAGACGGCATGGCCGGGGGCGCCGTGGTTGGGGGTGTCGGCCCGTTCGTCGCCGGTGAGCCCGTTGCGCAGCACCTGCACCCGATGGGCCACCGGCTGCTTGTCGATGGCCGTACGGCCGAGTTTGCCGGCCCATTCGGCGTCGACCGACTTCCCGACGTTGACGGAGAGTATGTGCATGTCGTGACGGTAACCGACAAAGAAGGGCGGAGTGCACCGATATTTCCGCCTTTCTGGAGAAGTCTGCGACGTTCCCCGTCACCTCCGGTTGAGCTGGGAGTCGGCGTCGAGCTCGGCCAGCTGTAACAGGGTCTCCAGCGCCGCCTGCCTGGTCTCCTCGACCGAGTCGCCGCGTTCGCCGAAACACTCGGCCGCGACGTCGAGCAGCGCCGTCACCACGGCCGCGTCGGGATAGGGCACGTCGACCACCACCTTGCCGTCTCCGCCCACCTCGGCGGGCCTCAGGTGAAGCCGCAGCAACCGCCTGGTCTCCTCCGCCACGGCCACCCCCAGCACAGCGGCACGCTCGAATCGCTCAGAAGCAATCACGTCACCCTCCAGTAGCACTGGTGTTCGGGAACAGCAAAACTAGCGATCGCCACCGACAGAATCGGCGAACAGCGAGCGTGCGGCGGGTGGGCGGTGGGGGGCGGCAGTTGCGGGCGGGCGTTGGGGGGCGGCCGTTGCGGGCGGCGCGGGCGTGCGGCGGGTGGGCCCCTCGCGGCGAGCGCGGGTGGGTGGCCGTCGCGGCGCGGGTGGGCGGGTGAGTGGCTACGCTCGAACGATGAGCAGCTTGATCGTCGATGTCGCGGGCCTCACGGTCGAACTCGGGGCCAATCCGGTGTTGCGCGACCTGGAACTGGCCGTCGAGCAGGGTGAGATCGTGGCGGTGGTGGGGCCGAACGGCTCGGGCAAGTCCACGCTGCTCCGCTGCCTGGCCGGGCTCCAGCCCCCCACGTCCGGGACGGTGCGGGTGTTCGGCGCCGAGCCCGCCGACGACGCGGCCTTCTGGCGCAGCGTCGCGCTGCTCGGCGACGAGCCCGCCTGGTATCCGGGGCTGACGGCGCGTGAGCATCTGGAGCTCATGGGAGCGGTGCACGCCGAGGCGCGCATGACGGTCGAGTCGGCGCTGGAGGTGTTCGCGCTGGCCGAACGGGCCGACGCGCCGCCACTCAACCTGTCCACGGGCCAGCGACAGCGCCTCTGCCTGGCCGCCACGCTGCTCAGGCCCAGCACGCTGCTCCTGCTGGACGAGCCCGAACGCGGCCTCGACGCCGGCTTCCGCGTCCGCCTCGCGCGGCTCCTGGAGGAGTACGCCGACGAGGGCGGCACCGTCGTGATGGCCACCCACGACGAGACCCTCGCCGGGGCCGCCCGCCAGGTCTCCCCCACCGGGGTGACCGCATGACGCACCCCGACGCGGCCGGAGCGGGTGGGGACGTGCCGAGCGTGCCGAGCGTGCGGGCGGTGCGGGCGTTCGTACGGGCGCGGGGCCGGGCTCCCGCCGGGCTGATCGATCGCTACGTCTCGGTGTTCGGCCTGTGCATGCTGGCCGCCGTCCTGGGGCAGCCGCTGTCCACGGTGCTGGCGGGGCTGGAGGGGGCGGTGGCGCCGGGCCGTACGGGCGCGGGGATCGCCCTGGTGCTGCTGGCCTTCGCGGGCTGCCTGGCCGTCGCGCGGATGGCGGGGCCGGTGATGATGCCGGCGGCGGAAGCGTCCTGGTTGCTGATGTCGCCGCTGAACCGGCGGCACCTGCTGGGCCGTACGGGACGGGTGCTCATGGTCGTCGCCCTGGTCGCGGGGCTGCTGCTCGGGCTGGGGTTGCTCGCGGCGCTCGGCGCGCCCGGCGACCTCGTGTGGCGGCTGCTCGGCGCGCTGGCGCTGGGCGTGGCGGCGAGCGTGGCGGGCATGGCGCTGGCGATGCTCTCCCAGGCGTCCCAGACCTGGCACGTCTGGCTGACCGGCGTACTGGCCGCGCTTCTCGTACTGGCCGTGGTCGCCGTCAGCGGCCAGGCCCGTACGGTGCTCGCCGCCGCCGCGAACGCCCCCCTGCCCGCGCTCGCCGCCACGGCGTCGGCCATGGCCGCGCTCGCCGCGGTCCTGGCCCGTCGCGCCTGGAAGGCGCTGGCCACCATCCCCACCCGCCTGCTGCTGACCGCCTCCACCCGCGCCGGGCACGTCGCCGACGCGGCCGTCACCCTCGATCCGGGGGCGCTCACCTGGATCGCCGAGGACAACCACTGGCGGGCCAGGAAGCTCAGCTCACGGCGCTGGCCGGCCCTGCCCGCGCCGCTCGCACCGGCCCGGCCTCGCCTGGCCGCGCCGCTCGCGCTGGCCTGGTCCGACTGGGTGCGGCTCGGCCGCAGGCCCTGGCGGCTGGCGGCGACGGTCGCCAGTGCGGCGTTGCCCGCGGTGTTCGCCCAGGCGGGCGGCGCTCCCGTGGCGCTCGCGCTGGCCGTGCTCGGCGGCGGGCTGGCCGTGGCGGCCTCCGGCACGTCCGGCGCGCGCCGGGATGCCGACAACCCCGCCCTGGCCCGCCTCGCCGGCGTGGGCCGGCGTCCGGCGCTCGCGGCGCGCGCGCTGCTGCCCGCGCTGCTGGGCGGTACGTGGGCGGCCCTGGCCCTGGCCGGCGTGGCGGCGGCGGGCGGCCTGCCGCCGGGAACGTGGTGGTTCGGCCTGCTTTCCGCCCCCGCGCTCGCGGCCGGGGCGCTGCGGATGGCCAGGAGGGGCCCGGTCGACCATTCGATGCCGGTCATCGACACCCCCGGCGGCGCGATCCCGACCGGCCCGGTGATGTGGGCCGCGACGGGCGCCGACCTGGCGCTGATCGGCTCCCTGCCCGCGGTGGTCGCGCTGGCCACCGGACCGGCCGAGCCGGGCGCGTTCCTGGCGGCGCAGGCGCTGACGGGCCTGACGGCGCTGGCGAGCGTCCTGCTGAGGTCACGCCCGGACGCGAGATCACGTCCGGACGCGAGGTGAGCCTCAAGGCGAGGGCACGCCCGGACGCGCGGTCGCGGCCTTCGGGCGGTCAGGCGACGTAGAGGTCGCTCGGGACGCCCCCGTACGGGATCGTGCGCGTCCTGTGCAGCCCCGCCCTCTCGGCCACCCGGCGGGAGGGCGCGTTCGCGTCGCCGATCACCGCCACGACGGTGCCGAGGCCGCGCCCGACGCGCAGGGCCGCCCTGGCGAGTTCGACCGCGTACCCGTGGCCCCAGGCGTCGGGGCGGAATCGGTAGTAGAGGTGGAGGGCGTCCGTACCCTCGATGGCGGCGTGCCGGATCCCGCCGATGCCGAGCACCCGCGACTGCCCCGCCAGGCGGGCGGCCCAGTAGCCGATCCCGGTCTCGTCCCAGTCGGCCAGCCACAGGTCCAGCATGGCCCGGCTGGCCTCCAGGTCGACGGTGGGGCCGGCGGAGTTGTAGAGGTTCGTCCGCGGATCGGCGTGGATCTCGTGCACGGCTTGGAGGTCCTCCGGGCGTACCCGGGAGAGGACCATCCGTTCCGTGTGCACCACTTCCATACCTTCAGGGTAGCTTCTTCGATCGCTAGGCTATCGGCAGCGATCGATGAGCGATGAGGAGCGTCGATGGACATCGCCCGCGTACAGGCGTCGTTGCGGCTCATGGCGCGCGGTCTGGAGGAGCTGGCCGCCGCGCTGGGGGACGAGGAGGCGGGCGAGGCCGAGCGTACGGCTCGGGTCATCGCCGAATGGGGCCGTCGCGGCCTCACCCAGCAGGAGGCGTCGGCGCTGTTCCGGCGGCACGGGTTCGCCCCCCAGACCACCGGCGGCTGGGCCCGCAGTGACTGGGTGGAGCTCGGCGAGGACGGCCTGCGTCACCTCACCGCCAAACCGCACGCCTGGCTGGAGGAACGACCATGACCTCCCCGGCGCGTGGCGGCGGCCCGACGGACCCGCGAACCCGCCACCCGGCCTGACGGACCCGCGGACCGGCCGCGCCGGTGCCGTGCCGAGCATGAAGCGCCCGCGGACAGCTCAGGCGTCCGCGGGCGTTCCGGGGTTACTTCTTGGTCTTGTCGGCGGCGGCGCTGGAGTCGGTGGACAGCGCGGCGACGAATGCCTCCTGGGGCACCTCGACGCGGCCGACCATCTTCATCCGCTTCTTGCCTTCCTTCTGCTTCTCCAGCAGCTTCCGCTTACGGGAGATGTCACCGCCGTAGCACTTGGCCAGGACGTCCTTGCGGATGGCCCGGATGTTCTCGCGGGCGATGACCCGGGCGCCGATGGCGGCCTGGATCGGCACCTCGAACTGCTGGCGCGGGATCAGCTCGCGCAGCTTCTTGGCCATGTCGACGCCGTAGGAGTAGGCCTTGTCCTTGTGGACGATCGCGCTGAAGGCGTCGACGGCCTCGCCCTGGAGCAGGATGTCCACCTTGACCAGCTCGGCCTCCTGCTCGCCGGCGGGCTCGTAGTCGAGCGAGGCGTAGCCGCGGGTGCGCGACTTGAGCTGGTCGAAGAAGTCGAAAATGATCTCGCCGAGCGGCAGCGTGTAGCGGATCTCGACGCGGTCCTCCGACAGGTAGTCCATGCCGAGGAGCTGGCCGCGCCGGCCCTGGCAGATCTCCATGATCGCGCCGATGAACTCGGCGGGCGCGAGGATGGTGGACTTGGTGACCGGCTCGAAGACCTGTGCGATCTTGCCGCCCGTGGGGAACTCCGACGGGTTGGTGACCGTGAGCTCCTTGCCGTCCTCCATGACCACGCGGTAGACCACGTTGGGCGCGGTGGAGATCAGCGACAGGCCGAACTCGCGCTCCAGCCGCTCCCGCACGATCTCCATGTGCAGCAGGCCGAGGAAGCCGACGCGGAAGCCGAAGCCCAGCGCGGCCGAGGTCTCCGGCTCGTAGACCAGCGCGGCGTCGTTGAGCTGGAGCTTGTCCAGCGCCTCGCGCAGCTCGGGATATTCGTCGCCGTCGATCGGGTAGAGCCCGGAGAACACCATCGGCTTGGGGTGCTCGTAGCCGGCCAGCATGTCCTTGGCCGACTTGACCGAGGAGGTGACGGTGTCACCCACACGCGACTGGCGCACGTCCTTCACGCCGGTGATCAGGTAGCCCACCTCGCCGACGCCCAGGCCACGCTCGGAGGGCTTGGGCTCGGGCGAGATGACGCCGATCTCCAGCGTCTCGTGGGTGGCGTTGGTGGACATCATGAGGATGCGCTCGCGCTTGCTCAGATGGCCGTCGATGACCCGGACGTACGTCACGACGCCGCGGTAGGTGTCGTAGACGGAGTCGAAGATGAGCGCCCGCGCGGCGGCGTCGGCCTGGCCCACGGGCGCGGGAACGGTCTGCACCACGTGGTCGAGCAGCTCGCGTACGCCCACGCCGGTCTTTCCCGACACCTTGAGCACGTCGGACGGGTCGCAGCCGATCAGCCCGGCCAGCTCCTCGGCGAACTTCTCCGGCTGCGCCGCGGGCAGGTCGATCTTGTTGAGGACCGGGATGATGTGCAGGTCGGCGTTCATGGCCAGGTAGAGGTTGGCCAGGGTCTGCGCCTCGATGCCCTGCGCGGCGTCGACCAGCAGGATCGCGCCCTCGCACGCCTGGAGGGACCGGGAGACCTCGTAGGTGAAGTCGACGTGCCCGGGAGTGTCGATCATGTTGAGGACGTGGCCGTCCCACGGCAGCCGCACGGCCTGCGACTTGATGGTGATGCCGCGTTCGCGCTCGATGTCCATCCTGTCGAGGTATTGGGCGCGCATGGAGCGCTCGTCGACCACACCGGTGATCTGCAGCATCCGGTCGGCAAGGGTCGACTTGCCATGGTCGATGTGCGCGATGATGCAGAAGTTGCGGATCAACGCGGGGTCGGTCTGGCCAGGCTGAGTGCGCACCGAAGTCCGTTTCGACAGGGTTGAGGTCAAGCGTCTTTCATGGTGACATGCCCGGATGATTCTCCGGACCGTCATCCGCCGCGGCCTGCGCCTGGTCGCGCTGGCCGTGGCCGTCGTGGTGGCGCTGGCCGGCCTCCTCGCCGTCGCGCTCCGCCTCCAGTTTACCGGTGCCCCGGCGGCCTGGGCGAAGAGCACCGGCAACGACGCTCTCTGGCTCGGCCACGCCTGGGTGGACGGCCGCCGTACGGAGCAGGACGTGGAGCGACTGGCCGTACGCCTGCGAGCCACCGGCATCAAGGATGTGTACGTACATTCCGGTCCGTTCGAGTGGGACGGCCGACTCGACCCGGCAAAGCACCCCAACGCCGGAAATTTCGTGAAATGGATGCATGAGCGCCTACCAGCCGTCCGCGTCTCCGCCTGGCTCGGCCAGTCCGTCAAGAACGGTCTCGACCTCGACGCCCCCCGCGCCCGCGCGAACGTCCTGGCCGGCGTGGCCGACATCATGAAGGCGGGCTACGACGGCATCCACTACAACTTCGAGCCGATCGGCGACGGCGACACCGAGTTCCTCGCCCTGCTGGACGGGACACGCAGGTACACGAGGCTGCTGTCCACCTCGACCCCGCAGATCGAGCCCTATCCCCTCATGCGCCCGGCGGCCCGGCTCGCGCTCGGCCACGACAAGTACTGGTCGCAGGGCTACTTCCAGCAGGTCGTGAACCGGGTGGACCAGGTCGCGATCATGACGTACGACTCCGGCGCCCCCACGCAGTCCCTCTACGGCGGCTACGTGGCCCGGCAGGCCGGGCTCGCCCTGGAGCTGGTGCCGCCCGGCAAGTCGCTGTTCATCGGCGCCCCCGCCTACCACGACCACGGCCTGGCCTGGCTGGACGCCGCCGAGAGCGTGGCGATGGCCGCCGAGGGCGCCAAGCTGGCCCTGTCGGACCACGGCCGCCGCGACCGCTTCGGCCTGGCCCTGTACGTCGACTTCGCCGCCACCGAAGAGGACTGGAAGGAGTACATGACCCGCTGGCTGGCCTAAACTGGGAAGGCCCGGTGCGTTGATTTGAGCAGCCGCCCGGGTTATTGGTACCCTGTTCACTTGCGTGTGGCGCGCCCTCTCTCGAGCCCGCGCGCCCCATCCATCCTTAGACTTTCACCGAGGCTTCTTCGTGGCGAACATCAAGTCCCAGATCAAGCGCAACAAGCAGAACGAGAAGGCGCGCCTGCGCAACAAGGCGGTCAAGTCCTCTCTGAAGACGGCTGTCCGCAAGTTCCGCGAGGCCGCCGAGCAGGGCGACGTCGAGCAGGCGGCGGCGCTGCAGCGGGTTGCCGCCCGCCAGCTCGACAAGGCCGTCAGCAAGGGCGTCATCCACAGGAACCAGGCCGCCAACCGCAAGTCTGCGATCGCCAAGCAGGCCGCCGCCCTGGCCGCCAAGTAACACCACCGGCGAGCACCGACGCCGCACTCCTTCATAGGGGTGCGGCGTTCTTGTTTTTGTGCGCGTTTTGTCACAGTTTCGATATCACATGGGCATAGCTGCCGCGTATCGGCTGCGCATCCCTTGACAAGATCACCTTGCCACCTCGTCCGCCTCTCCGTGAGGGTTCACTAAACGGACGAAGGGGGACACATGCGGGGGCCGTTGGTCGTCAAACGGGCGTTCAGCGAGCCTTTGCTGCTTCTCGCCGCGTTCGGCTCGATCCTGCTCGCCACCACCACGCTGGTCGCGCTGACCATGTACGCCTCCTCGATCGCCGACGCCGGCGTGCGCAGGACGATGGAGACCGCCTCCCTGCGCCAGACCTCGGCGACGATCAGCGCCCCGGTCACCGCCAAGACGTTCCCTGTCTACGACCAGGCGGTACGCGCCGAGCTGACCAAGGCGTACACCAAGGCGCCCACGCTCACCACGAGCTTCCACTCCGACTCCTACGCCATGCCCGGCCAGGAGGACAGGGACCGGCCGGAGCTGCTGCGGTTCGGCAGCTACGACGGCCTCGACCAGCACGCCAAGCTCGTCTCCGGCGCCTGGCCCAAGGCGGCCGACGGCCAGGTGGAGGCGGCGGTCTCGCTGTCGGCGGCCTCGGCGGCCGGGTTCAAGGTCGGCCAGGAGCTGACCACCGTGGGCCGCCTGTCGCCGGAGCCCGTCAAGGTCCGCATCACCGGCGTCTTCCAGCTCGACGACCCCTTCGGCGAACGCTGGACCGGCGAGCAGCTGCTCAGCAGGGGCGTCGAACGCGGCGACTTCACCACGTACGGACCGCTGATGGTCGCGCGCGAGACGTTCATCGGCCGCTTCGCCACCAACGTGAACGCCACCTGGACCGCCGAGCCCGACCTGCGCGCGCTGACGCCGGCCCAGCTTCGCCCGCTGGCCGCGGCGGTCGGCGAGGTGGGCCCGCACCTGAAGGCGGCCGGCTGCGCGAGTTGCGTGACCACCAGCCGCCTGCCCGAGATGCTCACCCAGCTCGACACCGCCTCCCTGGTGGCCCGTTCGACCATGCTGATCCCGGTGCTGCAACTGCTGCTGCTGGCGGCGTACGCGCTGATGCTCACCGCGCGGCTGCTGGCCGACCACCGGCGCATGGAGGTGGCGCTGCTGCGCTCGCGCGGCGCGGGCACGATGCGGCTGGCCGCGCTGGCCGGCGGCGAGGCGCTGCTGGTGGCGATCCCGTGCGCGGTCGTCGCGCCGTTCCTCGGGCCGCCGCTGCTCGGGCTGGTGAACCGGATCCCGTGGATCAGGGCGTCGGGCGTGCGGCTCGACCCCACGGTCGGCCTGGGCACGTTCCTGGTGTCGGGCGCGGTGGCGCTGGCCTCGGCGGTGCTGCTGGTGCTGCCCGCGCTGGCGGGCGCCCGGCGCACGTACGTGGAGGAGCAGTCGGCGCGCGGGCGCGGCGGCGGGCGCGGGCTGATCGAGCGGGCGGGCGCCGACGTGGCGCTGCTGGCCGTGGCCGGGCTGGCGATCTGGCAGCTCCAGCACTACGGCGCGCCGGTCACCGCGACCGCGGGCGGCGGGCTCGGCATCGACCCGCTGATCATCTCCGGGCCCGCGCTGGCCCTGCTCACCGGCGGCATGCTCGGCCTGCGCCTGGTGCCGCGCATCTCCGCGGTCGCCGAACGGGTGACCTCCAGGCGGCCCACCCTCGCCCCCGCGCTCGGCGCGTGGCAGGTCAGCAGGCGCCCGCTCAAGTACGCCGGCCCCGCGCTGCTGCTCACCATGGCCATCGCCATCGGCATCGTGTCCATGGCCACCTCCTCCACCTGGCGCGGCTCCCAGCTCGACCAGGCCCGTCACCAGGCCGGGGCCGACCTGCGGCTGTCCGGGCCGCCGGACGCGCCGGAGCTGGGCCCGTTCGGGCGCGGCACGGCGTTCGCGGCGCTGCCCGGCGTGACCGCCGCCTCGCCGGTCTTCCGCGGCCAGACCGAGGTCAGCAGCGAGAACGCCGTCCTGATCGGGATCGACGCGGCCAAGCTCGGCACGCTGTTCCAGCTCCGTCCCGACCTGTCGGACCGGCCCGTCGCCGAGATGTCCCGCGCGCTGGCCGGGCCGCAGGCGGGCAAGCTGGACCTGCCTGGACGGCCCGCCGCGCTCACCCTGCGGGCCACGGCGGACGCCGACCTGCCGCTGCGGCTGGTGTTGTCCGACGCGCTGGGCGTCTGGCGGGACGTGTCGCTGGGCGTGCTGAAGGCGGGCGAGAACACGATCGACGTGGACCTGGCCGCGATGGCGGGGCGGAGCGGGAAGATCACGTACCCGCTGTCGCTGCGCGGGCTGGTCGGGAGCGCGCCGTCCGAGGGCAGCGCGAGCCTGACGGTGACCGGGATCAGCGCGGACGGGCAGCCGGTGACCGTGCCGGCCATGTCGCTGAAGGCGACGGGCCGGCAGCCGGCGATGGCCGCCTTCGGGTCGCCGCCCGTCCAGGGGCCGCTGCCCGTCGTGCTCACCGCCGACCTGGCGACCGCGCTCAAGCTGGGCGTCGGCCAGGTCGGACGGGCCAGCATCGACCGCAGGGTCATGGACGTCAAGGTCGTGGCCGTCGTGGAGACGATGCCGACGACCACCGCGGGGCAACATGCCGTACTGGCCGACTGGGGGACGATGCAGGCGCAGGATCTGGCCGCGGCGCAACTGCCCAGGCCCGCCACCGAATGGTGGCTCGCCACCGGCGACGGCCGGGCGGCGCAGGCGCTCACCGGCCGCCCCGCGTGGGACGTCACCGCGCTCGACCAGCGCGCCCTGGCCACCAAGTTGCAGGACGACCCACTGGCCAGCGGGCTGCAGGGGGCGCTGATGCTGGGCTTCTTCGCGGCGCTGGTGTTCGCGGCGCTCGGGTTCCTGGTCAACGCGGCGGTCGCGGCCCGCGAGCGGATGAACGAGTTCGCGATCCTGCGGGCGCTCGGCGTGAGCTCGCGGCAGGTGTTCGGCATGCTGGCGATGGAGCAGACGTTCGTGATCGGGTTGTCGCTGGCGGCCGGGACCGGGCTCGCCGTAGTCGTGGGCATGCTCGTGGTGCCGCACATCGTACTGACCGGGCAGGCCTCGGCGGTCACCCCGGGCGTGGTGCTGGACATCCCGTGGGGCGCCACGGCCGCCATGCTCGCCGGGGTGGCCGCGGTGCTGCTCGCCATCGTCGCCGGGCTGGCCCGCAACCTGCGCAGGCAGGGTCTCGGCCTTCGGGAGGAACAGTGAGGATCCCGCTGCTGGCCCGGACGCACCTGGGCGCGGTGGCCGTGCTCTTCGTGCTGACGCTGAGCGCCTGCCTGCTCGTCGCGGGGCTGCCCAGGGCGATGCAGTCGTCGTTCGACCAGGCGCTGCACGAGGCGCTGCGGACCGCTCCCGCGGAGCAGGCCGACCTGACCGTGACCGTCGCGTCGATGTCGAAGGAGGAGGACCTCAACGAACGCGGCCAGTTCGAGTCCAGGGACCAGCGCTGGCGAAGGCTCCTGCCCCCGGCGCTGCGGCCCCTGGTGGTCCCCACCGGTACGGGCGACAGCCACATGAGCGCCAAGACCGTGGTCACCCCGCTGCAGGGCTCGGGCGGGACCATGTTCATGAATCTCGGCTGGCTGTCCGACGCCGACAGGCGGGTGGACTGGGTCCAGGGGCGGCCGCCGGGCAAGCCCTCCACCACGCGCTTCGAGGGCGAGACGATCCCGCTGATCGAGGTGGGCCTGGTCGAGTCCGCGCTGCCCGCGATGGATCTGCGGCTCGGCCAGGTCAAGGTGCTCGGCGAGAGCCATTACGTGGCGGTGCGGCTGGTCGGCGCGTTCAGGGCCAAGAACCCGAACGAGCGTTACTGGAGCCACAACTCCGACATCCTTTCCGTCACCCGGATCTTGCCGCCGGGCAAGCTGGAGTTCGAGAAGCACATCACGACGGTCATGTCCGACGACGGGCTGGCCGTGCTCAGCGGCGACGGGCGCAACCTGTCCTACAACTGGGTGCTGCCCATCGCCCCCGACAAGGCGGACGCGCTGGCCACCAGCGACCTCAACACGGCGGTCAGCGAGTTCGAGCGCGTGATCGGGTTGCAGGCGTCGGGCTCGTTCAGCCCGTACCGGGTGATGACGGCGCTGCCCAAGTTGCTGACCGACTTCCTGGCGGCCCAGTCCACCGCGCAGACCGTCATGTATCTGGTGCTCGGCGGCCTGCTGCTGGTGGCGGCCGGCGTGATCGTGCTGGCGGTGCAGCTCCTGGCCGGCCGGCTCGACCACACGCTGGCGCTGACGCGGGCGCGTGGCGGGTCGCTGCGGCAGGTCGCGGGCACCGGGGCGGCGCTGACCGCGCTCGCCGTCGTGCCCGCCGGGCTCGTCGGGTACGCCTTGTCCTGGTTCGTACCCGGACCCGTGTTGCCGGTCGTGCACATCGGGCCGCTGCTGGTCATGGCGGCCGCCGTCGGGTTCGCCGCCGCCGGGCTGGCGTTCGCGCACCGCGTCCCGCTGGACGAGCGCCGCGAGGACGTCGCCACCGCCCGTCCCTCCGCCCGCCGGCTCACGCTGGAGGTGCTGGTCGTGGTGCTCGCGCTGGCCGGGGCCTACCTGCTGCGCACCCGCGGGCTGGCCGCCTCCGCCGGGTTCGACCCGTTCCTGCTGGTGGTGCCGATCGCGTTGACGCTGGCCGCGGCGGTGGTCATCCTGCGCTGCTACCCGTACCCGCTGCGGCTGCTCGTACGGCTGGCCGCGCGGCGGCCGGGCGCCGTGCCGTTCCTGGGGCTGACCAGGGCGGCCAGGGCGCGCTCGGCCTCGGTGCTGCCGGTGCTGATCCTGCTGCCCGCGCTGGGCGTGTCGGTGTTCGCCGCGGTGATCTCCGACGGGCTGGTGAGCACGCAGCGGCTGGCGTCCTGGCAGCAGGTGGGCGCGCCGGTCAAGATCACGTCGCGGATCGAGATCCCGGCCGACGTGATCGACCGGGTGCGCAAGGTCGCGGGCGTCGAGCAGGTCGTACTCGCCCAGACCGGCCGGGTCCAGGTCGGCTACGGCGCCGAGCGCGCCGAGGCCATCGCGGTGAACCTGGCGGAGTGGCGGCGGCTGCTGGGAGGCGCGCCCATCGACGTGCCCACCGGGAGCGGCGCGTTCGTCTCGCCCGACCTGAAGGGGCGCGGCACGTACGAGATCGGCTGGCAGTCGCGGCTCAAGCTGCCCGAGAGCGGCGTGATCACGTCCGTGCCCGGCTTCTACAGCCAGGGCAAGTTCATCGTCATGCCGCTGGACCAGCTCGTGCGCCCCGCCGTGAACACGCTGCTCATCCGCGGCAACCCCGCCGTCGACGAGCTGCGCCGGATGGTCCCGCTGGGCACGGTGGAGTCGCAGACGCTGGCGCTGGCCGCCATCCAGGACGACCCGCTCACCAGCACGGTCCGCACCACGCTGATGGTGGTCACGGTCGCGCTGGCCGCGTACGCGCTGGTCGCCGTCATCCTCTCGCTGGTGGTCGGAGCCGCCGACCGGGCCAGGGCGCTGTCGTTCCTGCGTACGCTCGGGTTGTCGGACCGGCAGGCGCAGCGGCTCACCGTCCTGGAGATCATGCCGATGATCCTGCTGACCGCGCTGGCCGGTCTCCTGCTCGGCCTCGGGCTGCCAGAGGCGCTCGGACCGGGCGTGGACCTGTCCTCCTACGCCGGCGACCTGCCCGTCGGCGACTACTCCCTAGACCTCGTCACGCCGACCGCGCTGGCGACCGGGCTGGCCGTCGTGGCCGTGCTCGGCGCGTACGCGCACACCGCCATCAGCCGTCGTCGCAGCCTCGGCGCCGTCCTTCGAGTGGGGGACCTCACATGAACCCGACCCTGTCAGAGCTGGAAGCCAAGGCCGCGGAGAAGAAGAGCGCGTTCGGCGGCGACGCGCACATCGTCTGCGACAACCTCGTCCGGATCTACAAGACCGAGGGCGTCGAGGTCGTCGCCCTTCAGGGCCTCGACCTGGTGATCGACAAGGGCGAGCTGGTCGCCATCGTCGGCGCGTCCGGATCGGGCAAGTCCACGCTGCTCAACGTGCTGTCGGGGCTCGACGTGCCGACCGCGGGGGTGGCCAGGGTCGCGGGTACGGACCTGCTGGCGATGACGGCCAAGGACCGGCTGCGCTACCGGCGTTCCGTCGTGGGCTTCATCTGGCAGCAGACCGCGCGCAACCTGCTGCCGTACCTGACCGCCAGGGAGAACGTCGAGCTGCCCATGAAACTGGCCGGCGGCGGCCGGGCGGGCCGCGCCCGCGCCGGCGAGCTGCTGGAGCTGCTGGGCGTCGGATACTGCGCCGACCGCCGCACCCCCGAGATGTCGGGCGGCGAGCAGCAGCGGGTCGCCATCGCCGTCGCCCTGGCCAACGAGCCCCAGCTCATCCTGGCCGACGAACCGACCGGCGAGCTGGACAGCGAGACGTCGGAGCAGGTGTTCGACTCCCTGCGCAAGGCGAACCGGGAGCTCGGCGTGACCGTGGTCATCGTGACCCACGACCCGCTGGTCTCGGAGCAGGTGGACCGCACCGTAGGCATCCGCGACGGCCGTACCAGCAGCGAGACGCTGCGGCGCGAGGGCGCCGAGGGGCAGATCGTCGCCGAGGAGTACGCCGTGCTGGACCGCGTGGGCCGCCTGCAGCTCCCCCGCGACTTCATGAACGCCCTGGACATGGAACGCCGGGTGCGCCTCGAACTCGAATCCGACCACATCGGCGTTTGGCCCGCCCGAGAGGAGCCCTCCCATGAGCAATGAGCCCCTGGTCGTGGTGGAGGGGGTCCGCAAGGTCTACCGCAGCGGGCCCAAGGAGGTCGTCGCGCTGCACGAGGTGTCCTTCGAGGTGTTCCCCGGGGAGTTGGTGGCGGTACGGGGGCGTTCGGGGTCGGGCAAGACCACGCTGCTCAACCAGATCGGCGGGCTGGACCGGCCCGACGCCGGGCGGGTGGTCGTGGACGGGCACGAGGTCACGTCCATGTCCGAGGACGCCCTGCTGGCGCTGCGCCGGGACGTGGTGGGGTTCGTGTTCCAGTCCTTCGGGCTGATCCCCGTGTTGTCGGCGGCCGAGAACGTGGGGGTGCCGATGCGGCTGGCCCGCGTGCCGTCCGCCGAGCGGGAGGAGCGCGTACGGCTGCTGCTCGCGCTCGTTGGGCTGGAGCAGCACGTGAACCAGCGGCCGTACGAGTTGTCGGGCGGGCAGCGGCAGCGGGTGGCGATCGCCCGTTCCCTGGCCAACCGGCCCAGGCTGCTGGTGGCCGACGAGCCGACGGGGCAGCTCGACTCGCAGACCGGGCGGCAGATCATGGAGTTGCTGCGGGCGCTCGTACGGAGTGAAGGGGTGACGGCGCTGGTCGCCACCCACGACCCGAGCCTGATCACACTGGCGGACCGAGTCCTGGAGATCAGCGACGGCGTCGTCCGCGAACCCGCCCTCACCTGACCCCCCGCCTTACCCCCGCCCACCCGCCTCAGCTCTCACCCACCTTGGCCCTACCCCTGGCCCCCACCCGCCTTGGCCGCCCGCCCCCTTCCTCAGTCGTGCCGCCGGACCGTCACCCGGTCCAGGTCCCCGGCGGCCCGAGGGGGCGCGGTCCTGGGCGAGCGGACCACCGCCGCGAGGTTGGCGACGGCGACCAGCACCCCACCCGTCACCATCAGCGCCGCCATCCCGACCGCGCCTGCCAGCGGCGCCGCGACCGCCAGCCCGAACGGCCGCGCCGCGAACGAGATGAGCTGGTCGAACGACCGCACCCGCCCCAACGCCCCCTCCGGGATCTCCTCCGCCACCACCGTCTCCCACAGCGGACTGAGCACCCCGAGCCCCACCATGGCCACGAAGTACGCGGCGGCCACCACCACGACCGGCAACCCGAACCCCACCGCCGCCGGCAACGCCACCATGGGCAGCAGATAACAGGCCGCCCCCACCTGAACGGCGACCAGCGGCCGCCGGATCGGCAACCTCGGCGCGGCCAGCACCCCGATGACCAGCCCGACCGTGCCGCTCTGCACGATGATCATCCAGCCGGCCTCACCTCCGAGCCGCTGAACCGCCGCCACCGGCCCCAGCGTGAGGAACAACCCGGCCATGAAGTGCCACACACCGTGCCCCAGCACACAGACCAGGAACCACGGCCGCCCCCTGACCTCCCCGACCCCTTCCCCCAACTCCCTCCAGAACCCAGCCCTCACACCAACCGTCACCCTTGCGCCGGCTGTGCGGACCCCACCGAGGGTCAGCGCCGAGCAGGCGAACAACATCGCCGTGAGCCCGGCCGCCCACCCGGGCCCGGCGGCCAGCGTGAGCGTCCCGGCGAGGGCCGGCCCGAGCACCGCCGACACGCTGGTCGCCACCCCGATCCGGGCGTTCACCCGCAACCTGTCCGCCCCCGGCACCACCGCCACCACCAGCCGTGGCACGGCAGGACTGCCGAACGCGATCGCCGCCCCCGCGACGGCCGACAACACGGCGAGATCGAGCACCCGATCCACCCCGAGCAGCAACTCGACCGCCATTACCCCCTGAGCCAGGCACCGCGTCAGGTCGGCGAGCAGCGCGACCCGTTCGGGCCGGACCCGGTCGGCCAGCACGCCCCCGACCGGCAGCAACAACAGCAGCGGAACCATCTCACAGGCCAGCACAACCCCCAGCGCCTCCCCCGACCCCGTGGCCCGCAACACCGCGAGCGTCAACGTGGTGGGGATCATGGCGGTGGCGAGCGCGGACACACAGCGCCCGGCCAGTAACCGGTTCTTGGCCCCGGCAAGCGACGAATACGACATGACCGCCAAGGTATTTCGTCAGCGAATAATTCGTCAACAAATTACTAGCCGACGTATGATCTGGTCTCGTGGAGGACTCCGTCGATCGTCATCTGGCCCGCTGGCGCGGCAAGGCCCCCTTCGACGAGCGGGTGGAGGCGATCGTGACCCGCATGCAGTCGCTGGTGAAACACCTGGCCCACGCGAAGGCCGCCGCGCTGACCCAGACGGGGCTGCAGGACTTCGAGTTCCAGACGCTCCACCGGCTCGTGGCCCACGACGGCACCGCCACCCCCACCGAACTGGCCGCCGAGCTGCTGCTCTCCCCCGCCGGCATGACCGGCCGCCTCGACACGCTGGAAAAAGCAGGTCTCGTACGCCGCATCCGCAGCACCGAAGACCGCCGGCGCGTGGACGTCGAACTCACCCCCAAAGGCCACGACCTCTGGACGGACGCCATGGCCGTCCTGGCCGTACTGGAGACGGACATGGTGAACGCCCTCACCCCCGGCGACCAGGGCATCCTGGACAACCTGCTCAAGCAGCTCCTGCTCCACGCGGAGACGAACCCGCATCAATCACATTGAGACCGACAGGCGTCCGGTGATACCCATGCTGGAATGACCCTCCAGACACCGGACACCACATGACCGCGACGCGGTTCCGTATCGAGGTTCCCGACGACGTACTGGACGACCTGCGCAGCCGTCTCCGCAACACCAGGTTCACCGGCCCGCTCGACCCCCGTCCCTGGGAGAGCGGAACAGACCCGGCCTTTCTACGGGATCTGGTGACGTACTGGGCCGACGGGTTCGACTTCCGCGCCCAGGAAGCCCGCCTCAACGAGCTGGACCACTACCAAGCCCCCATCCAGGGACGAAACCTCCACTTCATCCGCATCCCCGGCACCGGCCGCGCCCCCATGCCTCTCCTGCTCTGCCACGGCTGGCCGAGCAGCTTCATGGAGATGCTGCCCCTGGCGGAACGCCTGGCCGACCCCGCCCGCTTCGGCGGAGACCCCGACGAGTCGTTCGACGTCGTGATCCCGTCCATGCCCGGTTTCCTCTACTCCGACCTGCCCCCGGAACCCGCCACCCGAGGCGCGCTGGCCCGCATGCTGCATCCGCTCATGACCGAGGTCCTCGGCCACGAACGCTACGGAGCCTTCGGCGGCGACATCGGCGGCGCGGCCGTCGGCTGGCTGGGCGCCCTCTATCCGGACCAGGTGCTCGGAATCCACCTGATCCACCCGCCCGCCCCCGCTTCCCTGGAGAACCCGCCGCCGACCCCCGAGGAACAGGCGTTCCTGGACGCCGAAGCGGCCTACGACGCGCGCGACGGCGGCTACAGCGAGATCATGCTCACCCGTCCCGACACCATCGCCGCCGCCCTGATCGACTCACCGGCCGGCCTGGCCGCATGGATCGTGGACAAGCTCCGCGCCTGGAGCGACTGCCAGGGCGACCTGGAATCACGCTTCGACCGCGACACCCTGCTCACCATCGTGACCCTGTACTGGGCCACCGGCTCGATCGGCACCTCGTTCAAGTCGTACTACGACTGGCACCTGAACCCGCCGCGGCCGCCCATCACCGTACCGGCCGCCGTCACCCTCAGCCACGAGCCGTCCGTGGCCGGCCTCCCCCGCAGCCTCGCCGAACGCGCCCTCACCGACCTCCGCCACTGGAACACCCCCGCCCGAGGCGGCCACTTCATGCCCCTGGAAGAACCCACCCAACTGGCAACCGACCTCACCACCTTCTTCCACCCTCTCCGCCCCCACTAACCCCACCCTCCAAGCAGCCCAAAACGACTTACCCACCCGGCCTTCGCTTGCCAGACAGGGAAACAGCCCCACTCATGTGGGCCACTGGGCAGGAAGGGGCACCCCACTGAACGGCCGAGCGGCTTGAGCGGCCTCTGGAAGGCGCCGCCTCTGGAAGGCGCCGGTGGAGGCCATCACCTGCTCGGCACCCCAGGACGTGCGTTCCCCGGCCTCACTCAGACCACTGGCCGCTCTCGCATGCCCCCAGCAACCGTCCGGCGCTCGCGGGCCCTCGCCACCCGCCCTGCGCTCGTTTGGAGCCGTCGCCAACCGTCTGAGGACCCATGTGAACCTGTTACTGACCACGCACGGTCCCGAACCGTCGCTGGCCATATGGGCTCACCGATCACGTATGGCTCGAAGGAACCCGTCGCCGACCGGGCCGAGGCGGGAACTTCCGCCACAGCCCAATACGGCCTGCGAAAGACGTTCCCTACCGGCCGGTACGGCTGGTGACGATCACTTGTACGGCGTGTTCCAACGCATACCCCGTGTCCGCGCCGCCCCCCTTGACCTGCTCGTCCGCGTTGGCCACCGCCTGGATCGCGCGGGACAGCCCCTCCGGCCCCCAGCCGTTCAGCTGGCGCTTGACCCGGTCGACCTTCCACGGCGGCATCCCCAGGTGGCTGGCGAGCTGCCCCCCGCGCAGGTTGCGCGGCGCGCTCCCCACCTTGGCCAGCGACCTCAACCCACCCGCCATCGCGCTCACCAGCAGCACGGGCGCGACCCCGGTGCCCAGAGCCCACCGCAACTGCTCCAGAGCCTCGGCCAGCCGCCCCTCGATCGCCGAGTCCGCCACGTTGAACCCCGTGACCTCGGCGCGCCCCTTGTGGTAGCGCGCCACGGCCGCCGCGCTGATCGTCTTGTCCTCGGTGTCGAACACGAGCTGGCTGGCCGCCGCTGCCAGCTCTCGCAGGTCGTTCCCCACCGCGTCGAGCAGGGCCTGGGCCGCGTCCCCGGCGATGTTCCGCCCGGCCCGCTTGACCTCCCCCTTGATGAACTCCAGCCGTTCGCCCGCCTTGGTGACCTTGTTGATCGTCACGACCTTGGCGCCGGCCTTCTTCACCCCGTCGACCAGCGCCTTCCCCTTCACCCCACCCGGGTGCGCCAGCACCAGCACGGTGTCGTCGGACGGCTGCTTCGCGTACGAGACCACCTCGGTGATGACGTCCTTCGCCAGATCCTGGGCCGAACGGATCACGACCACCGAACGGTCACCGAAGAGCGACGGCGAGGTCAGCTGGGTCAGCTCGCCGGTGGCGACCTTCCCGCCGAGGAGATCGTGCACCTCTGCCGATGGATCACCGGACCGCGCCGCCGCGACGACGGCGCCCACCGCCCGCTCGGCAAGCAGCTCCTCGTCGCCGAGGACCAGGGTCACAGGTGCTGGATCGGTTCCTGCCATGTCAGGCAGCATGCCATGCGTCGCCGACAACCTGGTACTCGACGCGGCACCCCGCTGATCCATGACGACGCCGGGCGTCGTCATGGCTGTGATCAGGCGTTCCACGAGGTCTCCAAGGGCTGGATGGACGGGTGGTGGGAGGGATCGAGCGCTGTGCCTCGCTGATCTCCGGTCCCGCTCTTCCGGGAACCGGTGCTCACGGACCACGGGGGACCACGGCCAGGCTCCCCTCGTGCTCGACGACGGCCAGGTCACCTGATCGATCGGTGCGGTGGACGGCGGCGCCGAGACGATGGAGAAGGGCGAGGGTCGAGGTGGCGGGGTGACCGTAGTCGTTGCCGGCGCCGACGCTGATCAGGGCGGCCCGTGCGCCCAGCGAGGCGAGGAAGGCCGGGGACTGGCGGTTCGAGCCGTGGTGCGGGGTCTTGAGGATGTCGGCGCGCAGGGTGAGGTGGCGGGCCAGGTCGTCCTGGGCCTCGGTCTCCAGGTCTCCGGCGAGCAGCGCCGAACCGGCCCGCCATCGTACGTGGATGACCACGCTGGAGTTGTTGATCACGCTGCCCTCGCCTTGGCCGTTCGCAGTGCCTGAGGCCAGGTCGGGGGCGACGACGGTCAGCTCGGACGGGCCGAACCGCCATCGCGTGCCCGGTACGGCGCTCCCCTCGGGGACACGATGGCGGGCCAGTACGGCCGAGATCCGGGCGCTCGCCTGCTCAGCCGTCGGTCGCGGGCTGACGACCACGGCTCCGACACGTCTGTTCCTGAGCACACCCGGCAGGCCGTCCACGTGGTCGGCGTGCGGATGCGTCAGGACGAGCAGCGGAACCTCCTCGATGCCGATCCTGCGCAGACACCGGTCCATCACGACCGGGTCCGGGCCGGTGTCGACGACCACGCCGCGACCTGGCCCGGCCGCCACCACCAGCCCGTCCCCCTGCCCCACGTCGCACATCACCATCAACCAGCCCTTGGGCGGCCAAGGCCCGGTCAGCGGCCGGATCACCAGTACGGCCACCAGCACGGCCCCGGCCGTCACCAACGCCATCGCCCTCCACGGACGGTGCCTGAGCACCGGAATCGCGACGGCCACGGCGATCGCGAGGAGGCCGAGACCGGGGAGACCACCCGGCCACGGCAGGGTGGTGAGAGGGACGTTCACCGCCCAACGAGCCACGGTGACGATCCAGCCCACCGCGTAACCGGCCGGGACGACCAGCAGGCCGGCGGCGTCCGGCCAGATCGGGGCCACCAGGGCGGCGGCGAACCCGAGCAGCGTCGCCGGAGCCACGGCGGGGGCCACCAGCAGGTTGGCGGGCACCGCCACCAGCGTCAACTGGCCCGACATCAGCACCAGGACGGGCGTCACGGCCGCTTGCGCGGCGGCTGAGACGGCCAGCGCCTCGGCCAGCCATCTCGGCAACCGGCACAACCTGGACGCGGCGTGGGTAGGGTCCGTGTCCCCGTCTCCCGGAGGCGATGATGAGAGACGGCCATCGGCGTCCGCCATACGTTCCCTCCCATCGATGACAGCCCCGAAGTGCCGGTCGGCCGTCGGCGGTCTCCGGCCGGTCACCGCCGCCACCGCTTGGGCGTCAGGCTCGTCGGCTTTCGTCGGCCTCTGAGGGGTTGGCGCCGTCGAGAGCTTGTCGCGCCAGCGCGGAGCGAGGAGGAGGATGCCGGCGGTAGCCGCCACCGAGAGGGCGAAGCCGTACGAACGGGCCAGGTCCGGAGCGAACAGGACCAGCAGGAGGACCGTCCCGGAGAGGGCCGCGAGGCCGTCCTTCGCCCGGCCCGTACCCAGGGCGAGGGCGGCGGCCAGCCCCATCAGGAGGGCACGGAGAACGCTCGGGGACGGCCGGGCCACCACGGTGAACGCGAGCATCGCGACGGCCGCGAAGACCGCCCTCAGGGGCAGGGAGAGGCCGACCAGGCGGGAGATCGCGAGGGCCGCACCCGCCACGATGGCGAGGTTCGCACCGCTCACGGCGTTCAGGTGGCTCAGGCCCGCTTCCTTGAGGTCGGCGGCCACCTGCGGGTCGATACGGGAGACGTCTCCGACCACCAGGCCCGGCAGGAGACCGCGCTGGTCGGGCGGGAGAGGGTCGGCGGCTGTTCGAAGACCGGTTCGCAGGGCTCCGGCCATTGTCTGCATGGACGAGGGCGGGGTCAGGATCCGGGGCTCACCGCGTACGAGGAGGATGGCCGCCACCAGATCTCCAGGAGTGGGACTGGCCAGGCGGCCGGTGACTTCCAGGCGTTGGCTGGGCAGCAGGGCGCTCCAGGCGGTCCCACTGGCGAAGACGGTGATGGGTACGTCGACCGCTTGGCGGCTCGCCGGGTAGGACGCCTGGCTCATCGTCCCGTGAGCGCCGGAGGAGAGGTCGTCCCCGGTGCGACCTTGGCTTGCGGTGGACTCGATGGTCTTCAGGGTGGCGGGGATGACGTAGCTGTCGCGGTGGAAATGACCGCTTTTGTGTGGTCTGCGCTTCGGGTCGTCGGACAGGACGATCTGGGCGGTCACGGTCGCGTTCCTGGCGGCGAGTTCGGCCACCGGCCCGCCGGTCAACGCCTGCACGCGGAAGGCGACCGACGCGGAGGCCGCCGTGGCGCAGATGAGCGTCGCGAGCACGGCGTTGCGCCACGCACCCCACGAGCGGGAGAGGCGACCGGGAGCACGGCTGGAGGGGGTGCGGGTGTGCCAGGCCAGGGCGCAGGTGGCGAGTGCGGTGGTCGCGGCTGCCGTCAGGCCCACAGCGGCCGGTTGGCCGAGCAGGAGCAGGGCGCTGGTCCACGCGGACAGCGCCGGGAGGACGAGGGGCCAGGAGCGCCTGTGGTCGCCGTCGTCCGGGGTCGTGGGGTGGTCGAGGCCGGGCATGTCAGACGCGGACCTTCGGCTTGATCTCCTCGTACTTCCGCGGGCCGATGCCGCTCACCTCGCGGAGTTGGTCGACGCTGGTGAAGCCGCCGTGGGTGGCGCGGAACTCGGCGATCCGGGCGGCCAGCACTTCTCCTACTCCGGGAAGGTCTTCCAGTTGGTCGGAGGTGGCGGAGTTGAGGTCGAGGATGGTTGTGGCGGGGTCTACGGCGGGAGATCCGGCAGCCGCCGCGGCTGCGGGGGCGCCCACGACGATCTGCTCTCCGTCGATCAGGCGTCTGGCCAGATTGAGGGAGCCTGTGGCGGCGCCGTGCTTGAGCCCGCCTGCCGCTGTCACCACGTCCGTCACCCGGGAGCCTTGGGGAAGCAGGTAGACGCCGGGCTTACGGATCTTGCCCGCCACCTGGACGGTCACCTTGGCGGTGGGCGACGGCGTCAGCGGGGCGATGGCGGGTGGGGGTGCCAGGGGCTCGGGGGTGGGCTGGGAGCGCCAGACGAAGAAGGCGGCGGTCGCGACGGCCAGGGCGCCTACGGCAATGAGCACACGCAGGCCGGGCCTGCCGAGGTCGAGGGCGGTGGCGGGTTGGGAGGAGGTGATGGCGGCCCGGAACGCCTGGAAGGTGGGAGGCATGGGGGCAGGACTGCCCGTCAGCCGACGGCCGGTGGGCCGCGACGGGGCCTCTGCGACCTGAGATTCAGCCCACGTCTCGGACTGCGGATCGGCCCGGTGCTCAGATCGCGGCGCGGCCTCGAAAGCGGCCCACGCCTCGGACCAGGGCTCCGCCCCACGCACGGGCCACGCCGCGGCCTCGGCATCAGTCGAAGGCTCGGCTTGGGGATTTGTCCCCTGCTTGGGCCTTGGCCTCCTTCGAGGGTCTTCGGCCAACGGTAGGACGGCTTTGAGCTGCGCCTTTGGGGCGTTCCAGGGCTCGTCGGGGTAGGGGTGCATGCTGCGTCGCCCTGAGCGGGGCCTACGGGCAGGGGTGGTGATCGACCGTAGCCTGGATTCGGCTATGGTCCGCTCCGCCGTCGGGTCCTGAGATCGCACGCCGACGAACCTAGGGACACGCCCCCCGCCAGAAGTCACCGAATCAGGTTCTGGGGATGAACAAGGCGAGGGACGAAGAGGGTTGTGGACAACCGCCCCGGGAAAGCAGGCGCGGAAAGCACCAGGTCACCCCTCGTACGGCGTGACCGTCACCCCCAGCATCCCCGGCCCCACATGCGCCCCGATCACCGCCCCCACCTCCACCACCCGCACCTCGGCCACCCCGCCCGGCGCCCGCTTGGACAACCGCTCGCCCAGCATCTCGGCCCGCCCCCGCGCCCCCATGTGCTGCACCGCCACCTCCACAACCCCCGAGTACGCCGCCGCGGCCTCCACCGCCAGGTCCTCCAGCCGTGCGATCGCCCGCGCCGACGTACGGACCTTCTCCAGCAGCGAGATGCGCCCGTCCACGATGTGCAGCAGCGGCTTGATCATGAGAGCCGAGCCGAACAGCGAGGCGGCGGCGCCGATGCGACCGCTGCGGCGCAGGTACTCCAGCGTGTCCACGTAGAAGAAGGTCCTGGTGGCGGCGGCGACGCGGCGGGCGGCGGCGGCCACGGCGGGCACTGCGGCCCCGGACGCGGCCGAACGGGCCGCAGCCAGCACGGGGTAGCCGAGGCCCATCGCGATGGAACGGCTGTCGATCACCTCGACCGGCACGGACACGCCCTCGGCCGCCGCCATGGCCGAGTCGACGGTGCCGGACAGTTCGCCGGACAGGTGGATCGAGACCACACCCGTCGCGCCGGCGGCGGCCAGCGCGTCGTAGCAGGCGGCGAAGCGGGAGGGCGACGGGCGCGAGGTGGTGACGCCGGCGAGGTCGCCGGTGAAGGTGTCCTCGTCACGAGGGATGCCGCGGTCGACCACCTGTACGGGCACCACCGTCACCCCGGGCACGGCAGGCAGATACGCGGTGGAATCGGTGACGACGGCGACAGAGGGCGGCATATCCCGAGATTAGCCACCGAATCCCGGATGCGGCGTTACTGGACGGGCGTCCCGCCCCGCCACACCCGGCGCGGCTTGAGCCCGAAGGACCAGGCGAAGGCGCCCTCGTGGTCGGCGTCCCACTGGACGATGTCGGCCAGTCGCCCGGGAGCCAGCACCCCGCGGTCGGGCGCCCCGAGCACGGTCGCGCCACCCAGCGTGGCCGCCCGCAGCGCGTCGTTGACGCTCATGCCGAACGCCGACACCGCCATGGCGATGACCAGCGACATCGAGGTGATGCCGCAGTAGCCGGGGTTGTGGTCGCTGCCGAGGGCGATCTGCACGCCGTGCTTGATCATCTGGCGGACCGGCGGCACGTGGCCGCGCTGGAGCGCCGTGGCCGGGCAGACCACCGCGGGCACGCCGTAACGGGACATGATCGCGATGTCCTCGTCGGACATGTGGTGCAGGCCGTCGGCGGAGGCGCAGCCGAGCTCGGCAGCCAGTTGCACGGCGCCGCGACGGCTGAACAGGCCGGCGTGGATGCGCGGGAGCAGCCCGACGTTGCGGCCCGAGGCGAGGACCCAGCGGGACTCCTCGGTGGTGAAGTGGCCCTCGTCGCAGTAGACGTCGACGCTGTCGGCGCCGGCCGCCGCCGCGTCGGCGCACCAGGCGCCCACGGCCTCGACGTACTCGCGCTGGCGGCCGAAGTACTCGGGCGGGACGACGTGCGCCGCGAGGAAGGTGACGTGCACCCGCGGCATCATCGGCTCCTTCTCCAGCTCGCGCAGGAGCCTCACGTCGGCCAGCTCGCCGTCGCGGGTGAGGTGGTAGCCGGTCTTGGCCTCGACGGTGGTGGTGCCGCTGAGCAGCCAGCTCCGCAGGCGCTCGCGCACGCCGTTGCACAGCGTCCAGGGGTCGGTGCCGCGCGTCACGGTGACGGTGGAGCCGACGCCGCCGCCCGCCGCGGTGATCGAGGCCGCACTGGAACCACCGGTACGGATCGCCAGCTCGGCGTAGCGGTTGCCGGCGTAGACCGGATGGGTGTGCGCGTCGATGAGACCGGGCGTGACGAGCGCGCCGCCGAGATTCTCCACGTGGTCGACGTCGACGATGTCATCGACGACGCCGGGCACGCTCTGCGGGAGGTCGGGCGCCCGCCCGACCCAGGCGATGCGGTCGTTGTGCACGAGGATGGCCGCGTTGCTGAGGACCTCGTTGCCCGTCCACAGGCGGCCGATGTTGGTCAAGAGTCGAACGGTCATCGCACCACCGCCCCGCGCAGGCGCAGCACCCGGCGCACGGCCTGTGCCGCGCCCACTGAGTCCGCTCCGGGTCCGGACGACATGGGGGGTCTCCTGCTCTCATCCGCGTGATGTTGTGCGGTGACCGTATCGCCAGAGACATGATCCGACGATTTCAGTTCAGTTACGTTATTTCACAGCCGGGCTTGGTGTACAGGGTTATTCGGAAGAAAGACCACTCATCCCATCCGTCACCCGGGCACGCCTTGCCCCCTGGCCCCCGCTGACGACTGTGGCACTCGACGTCATCATCCGAAACCCAGAACCGAAACCCAAAAGCCAGACCAACGTTAGGTCTGGCCATCCTAGCAATCCCGGGGTTCGCGGACCACTGCCCTATTTGGGCAGCTCTGCGCTACTTTGAGCGAGAGCTGCCCAGCCGTCCCGCTAAGAGACGCGTTCGACCGGCTTACCTACCCGCTCCAGCTCCTGGAACAGGCTCGGCAACACGCGGGCGTGCAGGACGGTGCCGTCACCGACGTGCTCGACGGAGAGCACCTCGCCCTCCTTGTGGGCACGCGAGACGAGGTCGCCCCGGTCGTAGGGCACCAGCAGGTGGATCTCGTGGTCGAGGCGCGGCAACCGCTCCTCGATGAGCCGCATGAGCTCGGTGACGCCCTTGCCGGTACGGGCCGAGACCACGATGCTGTCGCGCTCGCGCCTGGCGATGCGGTCGAGCACCTCCTGGTCGGCCGCGTCGGCCTTGTTGATCACCACGACCTCGGGCACCTCGGAGGCGCCCTCGATGTCGGCGAACACCTCGCGGACGGCCGCGAGCTGCCCCTCGGGGTCGGGGTGCGAGCCGTCGACCACGTGCAGGATCAGGTCGGCGTCGGCGACCTCCTCCAGCGTGGACCGGAACGCCTCGATGAGCTGGTGGGGCAGGTGGCGGACGAACCCGACGGTGTCGGCGATCGTGAACAGCCGGCCCTCCGGCGTGCGCGCGCGGCGTACGGTCGGGTCGAGCGTGGCGAACAGCGCGTCCTCGACCAGCACGCCCGCACCGGTGATGCGGTTGAGCAGCGAGGACTTGCCCGCGTTGGTGTAACCCGCGATGGCCACGGCCGGGACCTCGCGATGCTGGCGCCGGTGGCGCATGGTCTCGCGCGAGGTGGACATGCCGCTGATCTGGCGGCGCAGCTTGGACATGCGCTCGCGGATGCGGCGCCGGTCTAGCTCGATCTTGGTCTCACCGGGGCCGCGGCCGCCGATGCCCACGCCGCCCGCGGCGCGGCCGCCGACCTGGCGGGACAGGTTGCCACCCCAGCCTCGCAGGCGCGGCAGCAGGTACTGCAGCTGCGCCAGCTCGACCTGGGCCTTGCCCTCGCGGCTCTTGGCGTGCTGGGCGAAGATGTCGAGGATCAGCGCAGTACGGTCGATGACCTTGACCTTGACCGTCTCCTCGAGCTGGCGGAGCTGACCGGGGGTCAGCTCGCCGTCGCAGATGACGGTGTCGGCGCCGGTCGAGTCGACCACGTCGCGCAGCTCCAGGGCCTTGCCCGAGCCGATGTACGTGGCCGGGTCGGGCTTCTGGCGCCGCTGGATGAGCCCTTCGAGCACCTCGGACCCGGCCGTCTCGGCCAGGAGCTTGAGCTCCAGCAGGGAATTCTCGGCGTCCTCGGCTGTGCCGGAGGTCCAGACGCCGACAAGGACGACCCGCTCGAGCCGCAGCTGCCGGTACTCGACCTCGGAGACATCCTGGAGTTCGGTGGAGAGGCCCGCCACGCGGCGCAGCGCCTGGCGCTCCTCGAGGTCCATGTCGCCGGTCTCGAACTCGTCGAGCGCGGTGTATTCGTGCATTCGTGTCATCTCTATGAGGGAAACGTCTGGACACCTCGGTGTCTTCCCACGATGGTGGCACGACATCCCGGGAGTCATCACCTGGTTATCCCGCGGACACCACCACGTCGCCGGAACCCGCGGTCAGGGAGATCTTGTGGGGCGAGGCCGGGTCGGACTTGATCGGTACGGTGGCGTCGCCGGACCCCACGTCGGTCTTGATGTCGTAGGCCCCGGTGGGCACCCGCAGGGTGATGTCACCCGAGCCGCACTCCAGCTCCGCGGTGTCGGGCGCGGCGGCGTACTTGAGCTCGACGTTGCCCGATCCGGCCTTGACGTACGCCTTCTTGCCCGTGATGTTCGAGCCGTCGATGTCACCGGAGCCGAGTTCGACGTCGAGCTGGCCGCTCAGCGCCCGCAGGGTGATGTCGCCCGAACCGCTGTCGAGGTCGACGGCAAGGCCCTTGGGGATCTCGATCTTGTAGTCGACGCTGCAGCTCCCCCAGTTCGACGGGCAGTCGTACGTCACGAAGAGCGCCTGGCCCTCGACCTTGTGCTGCGGCCGGGGCTTGTCGTCGCCCCGCCAGCGCAACGTCTCGATGACGCGGATGGCCGTGCCGTCGGTCTCGGTGATCACGGTGTCTCCGGCGTCACTCTTGACCTGCAGCTTGGAAACCTTGTCCTTCACCTCGTAGGACACGGTGTCCTGGTTCGTGGAACCGCCGAAGCTCTCGATCCGGCAGCCCGTCAGCACCAGCGCGGCGGCCAGCAGCCCGCCCGCCACAGCAATCGTCTTCATGCCTCCGATCCTTTCGCGGGCATGACACCTCCCGCATCGGGGATGCCCCCGAAGACGACCCAGGGATACCCCAGCCTTTGACCCGGGATCCCTGGCAGGGGTAGCTTCACTTCCACAATCCAGAATTTGTTTTCCATGATGCGGAAAAGAGGGGACATGGAGATCACCGGCCCGATGCTCGAACGGTTCGACGAGATCCTCACGCCGGAGGCGCTCGACTTCGTGGCGGCTCTCCAGCGGGAGTTCGGCGCCAGGCGGCTGGAGCTGCTCGACGCCCGCCAGACGCGGCAGGCGGAGCTGTCGGCCGGCGGGACGCTCGACTTCCTGCCGGAGACCAAGGAGGTCAGGGAGGGCGAGTGGCGGGTCGCGCCGCCGGCCCCCGGCCTGGAGGACCGCCGCGTCGAGATCACCGGCCCGGTCGACAGGAAGATGACCATCAACGCGCTCAATTCGGGCGCCAAGGTGTGGCTGGCCGACTTCGAGGACGCCAACTCCCCCCTCTGGGAGAACTGCGTGTCCGGGCAGCTCAACCTGCGCGAGGCGCTCGACCGGGCGATCGACTTCGAGACCGGCGGCAAGACGTACGCGCTCGGGCCCGACGACGAGCTGGCCACGATCGTGGTGCGTCCGCGCGGCTGGCACCTGGACGAGAAGCACGCCCAGGTGGACGGGCGGCCGGTGTCGGCGTCGATCTTCGACTTCGGGCTGTACTTCTTCCACTGCGCGCGGCGGCAGCTCGACAAGGGCAAGGGGCCGTACTTCTACCTGCCGAAGATGGAGTCGCACCTGGAGGCGCGACTCTGGAACGACGTGTTCACGCGGGCGCAGGAGCTGCTCGGCATCCCGTACGGGACCATCAGGGCGACCGTGCTCATCGAGACCTGTCCGGCGGCGTTCGAGATGGAGGAGATCCTCTACGAGCTGCGCGACCACTCGGCCGGGCTCAACGCGGGACGCTGGGACTACCTGTTCAGCGTGATCAAGAAGTTCCGTACGCGGGGGCGGGAGTTCCTGCTGCCCGAGCGGAACGCGGTGACCATGACGGCGCCGTTCATGCGGGCCTACACCGAACTGCTGGTGCGTACGTGTCACAAGCGCGGCGCGCACGCCATCGGCGGGATGGCGGCGTTCATCCCCTCGCGGCGCGACCCCGAGGTGAACGCGGTGGCGCTGGAGAAGGTGCGGGCGGACAAGAAGCGCGAGTCGGGCGATGGGTTCGACGGCTCGTGGGTGGCGCATCCGGACCTGGTGCCGGTGTGCCGCGAGGTGTTCGACGGCGTGCTCGGGTCGCGGCCCAACCAGCTCGACCGGCTGCGCGAGGACGTCAGCGTGTCGGCCGCCGACCTGCTGTCGGTGTCCGAGACGCCCGGTGAGATCACCGAGACGGGCCTGCGCAACAACGTCGACGTGGCCCTGCGCTACCTGGCCGCGTGGATGGGCGGGCTGGGCGCGGTCGCGATCCACAACCTCATGGAGGACGCCGCGACGGCCGAGATCTCGCGTTCGCAGATCTGGCAGTGGATCCACAACGACATCACGCTGGCCGACACCGGTGAGCAGGTGACCAAGGAGCTCGTGGAGCGGATCATCGCCGAGGAGCTGGACCGGATCTCCGCCGAGCCGGGCTACGACGAGCGGCTGTTCGGGCAGGCGACGGCGCTGTTCAAGGAGGTGGCGCTGGACGACGACTTCGCCGAGTTCCTGACGCTGCCGGCGTACGCGCAAATGCCGTAGATGGTGAAATTTGCGGTTATGTCCGGCGCGCCAGCGCCGGACATAACCGCACTGCCGAATATGACCAGCACCACCGGACATGCCGCCCACTGGACATATCCGCACCTCCGAAAACCGGCCAGGTCGCCTCCGAAAAGTGGCCAGATCGGGCCATACGAACGCACACTATGAGGTGAGAGACCTGGAAGGAGACCGGTGCTCGACACGCTGACGGCGGCGCTGCGTCCGCTGCTGCCTCCCGACTCGGTGATCACCGACCCGGTACGCCTGCGCACCTACGACTGCGACGGCCTGACCAACCACCGGGCGACGCCGGGCGTCGTCGTGCTGCCCGAGACGGCCGAGCAGGTCGCCGGAGTGGTACGGCTGTGCAACGAGTTCGGGGTGCCGTTCGTGGCCAGGGGTTCGGGCACGGGCCTGTCGGGCGGCGCGCTCCCCCGCGAGGACGGCGTGCTCATCGTGACCTCGAAGATGCGCCGGATCCTGGAGATCGACCTGCCCGACCGCAGGGCCGTGGTCGAGCCGGGCGTGACGAATCTGGCGATCACCGAGGCGGTGCGCGACCAGGGCTACTACTACGCCCCCGACCCCTCCAGCCAGCAGGTCTGCTCCATCGGCGGCAACGTCGCCGAGAACTCCGGCGGCGCCCACTGCCTCAAGTACGGCTTCACCGTCAACCACGTCGAGGCGTGCGAGATCGTCACGCCGGACGGCGACCTGGTCGTCCTCGACCGTATGGACCCGGGCTACGACCTGCTCGGCGCGTTCATCGGCTCGGAGGGCACGCTGGGCATCGCCACCAAGATCACCGTACGGCTGAGCCGGGCGCCGGAGGCGGTGACCACGGTGCTGGCCGCGTTCGAGGACATCGAGCAGGGCGGACGGGCGGTGTCGGCGATCATCGGGGCGGGCATCGTGCCGGCCGCGATCGAGATGATGGACGCGCTGGCCATCGAGGCGGCCGAGGCGGCCGTCGCCTGCTCCTACCCGCGCGGCGCGGGCGCGGTGCTGATCGTGGAGCTGGACGGGCCGCGCGAGGCGGTCGAGCGGGAGTTCGCCCGGCTGACGGAGATCTGCTCGGGGGCGTTCGAGCTGCGCGTGGCGGCCGGTCCGGACGAGCGCGCGGCGATCTGGAAGGGGCGCAAGTCGGCCTTCGCGGCCGTCGGGCGGATCAGCCCGGCGTACATCGTCCAGGACGGCGTGGTGCCGCGCACCTCGTTGCCCGGCGTGCTCGCGGCCATCGACCGGCTCTCGCGCGAGCACGACATCCGCGTGGCCAACGTCTTCCACGCCGGCGACGGCAACCTGCACCCGCTGGTGTTGTTCGACGACGCCGAGCCGGGCGCGGGCGAGCGGGCCGAGGCGGTCTCGGGCGCGATCCTCGACCTGTGCATCGAGCACGGCGGCTCGATCACCGGCGAGCACGGCGTCGGGGTGGACAAGTCCCGGTACATGCCGAAGATGTTCACCGCGGCCGACCTGGACACGATGCAGCTCGTCCGGTGCGCGTTCGATCCGGGCGGCCTGTCGAACCCGGGCAAGGTGTTCCCCACGCCGCGGTTGTGCGGCGAGGTGCCGGGTGTGCGCAAGGGTGTGCATCCGCTGGTCGAGTCGGGCAGGGCGGAGCAGTTCTGATGACGGATCAGTGCTCGGGCCCGCTCTCGGGCACCGGCGTGACGGTCAGGGAGGCCGGTCCCGGCGACGTGGTGGGCGGCGTGCCGGCCCGGTGGGTGGCGCTGCCGGAGACGGTCGAGGAGATCGCCGCCGTGCTGCGCGCCTGCGCCGCGCACGACCTGGCGGCGGTGCCCGTGGGCGGCGGCACGAAGCTCCACTGGGGGCCGCCGCCGGAGCGGTGCGACGTGCTGCTCGACCTGTGCTGCATGAACGAGGTCCTGGAGCACGCGGCGGGCGACCTCGTGGTGCGCGTCCAGGCCGGGGTGACCATGGAGGCGCTGGCCGGGGTGCTCGCGGCCGAGGGGCAGGAGCTGGCGCTCGACGTGCCGTTCGCCGAGGGCGCGACCGTCGGGGGCACGCTCGCCGCCGCGCTGCCCGGTCCCCGCGCCTTCCGTTACGGCACCGCCCGCGACCTGCTCATCGGTATCACGGTGGTGCTGGCCGACGGCACGATCGCCCGGTCGGGCGGCAAGGTGGTCAAGAACGTCGCGGGCTACGACCTCGGCAAGCTCTTCACCGGCTCGTACGGCACCCTCGGGGTGATCGCGGAGGCCACGTTCCGGCTGCATCCGCTGCCCGGCGAGCGATGCTGGGTGGTCGCCGAGGTGCCCGCGGACGACGTGCCGGGGATCGCCGCGGCGCTGGCGGCCTCGCAGGCCGAGCCGAGCGCGGTCGAGGTGGACCGTCCGGAGCCGGGCGGTCCGGTGACGCTGGCCGCGCTGGTGGAGGGCACGGCGGCCGGGAAGCGGGCCGAAGCGCTGCGCGACCTGGCCGGCGCCGGTACGGTGACCTCCGTACCGCCGCCCTGGTGGGGCCTGGTCCCGGCGAACGAGCTGCTGGTCGAGGTACGTTTCCCACCCGCGGCCTGCGGCGCGGTGCTGGCGGCGGCGGCCGGGTGCGGCCTGTCGCTGCGCGGCTCGGCGGTCGCCGGGCGGGTGTCGCTGGAGCCGTGGGAGCCCGTCGGCGAGGCCGCCCTGCCGGCCCTGGTGACCGGGCTTCGGGAGCGGGTCGAGGCGGCGGGCGGCCGGGTGAACGTGCTGGCCACCCCGTACGCGGGGGTCGACAGGTGGGGACGGGTGAGCTCGCTGCCGTTGATGCGGCGGGTCAAGGAACGGTTCGATCCGGGGCGCAGGATGTCGCCCGGACGGCTGACGGGAGGCGTCTGACCATGGACCCGGAGCTGATCGGCGACTGCGTGCACTGCGGGTTCTGCCTGCCGACCTGCCCGACGTACGCGTTGTGGGGCGAGGAGATGGACTCGCCGCGCGGGCGTATCCACCTGATGCAGCAGCACGTCGAGGGCACTCCGGTGACGCCGGAGATGGCCGGGCACTTCGACGCCTGCCTGGGCTGCATGGCGTGCGTCACGGCCTGCCCGTCGGGCGTGCGCTACGACCGGCTGATCGAGCTGACCCGGGTCGAGGTGGAGCGTACGCATGTGCGCGAGCCCCGGGAGCGGGCCGTGCGGGAGATCGTGTTCAGCCTGTTCCCCTACCCGCGCCGGCTGCGGCTGCTGCGGCCCACGATGTGGCTGGCCGGGCGGATGGCGCCGTTCCTGGCGCGGGTCCATCCGAGCCTCGGGGCCATGGCCGCGCTCGCGCCGCCCGTGGAGCACCGGCAGCGCCTGCCGCGCCTGGTCAGGGCCAGGGGCGGGCGCAGGGCCGTGGTGGGGATGCTGACCGGGTGCGTGCAGGGGGAGTTCTTCCCGCAGGTGAACGCGGCCACCGCGCGGGTGCTGGCGCTGGAGGGCTGCGACGTGCTCGTCCCGGCGGGGCAGGGCTGCTGCGGGGCGCTCAGCGTGCACGCCGGGCGCGCGGAGCAGGCCCGGCGGCTGGCCCGCCGGACGGTCAGGGCGTTCCGTAGGGCCGGGGTCGAGACGGTCGTGGTGAACGCGGCCGGCTGCGGCTCCACGATGAAGGAGTACGCCGAGCTGCTCGGCGCCGATCCCGGGTTCAAGGTGATGGACCTGTCGGAGTTCCTGGCCGAGCTGGGCCCGGTGGCCAGGCGGCATCCGCTGCCGCTCACCGTCGCCTACCACGACGCCTGTCACCTGGCCCACGCCCAGGGCGTCCGGGCCCAGCCGCGCGAGCTGCTGCGCGGCATCCCGGAGCTGGAGCTGCGGGAGATCCCGGAGTCGGCGATTTGCTGCGGGTCGGCGGGGACGTACAACATCCTTCAGCCGGAGGCGGCCCGCGACCTCGGCGACCGGAAGGCCGGGGCGGTCGGCTCGACCGGGGCCGAGCTGCTGGTCTCGGCCAATCCGGGCTGCACGATGCAGATCGCCTCCGCGATGCGGCGGGCCGGGAAGGAGATCAGGGTGGCCCACACCGCCGAGGTGCTGGACGCCTCGCTGCGCGGGGTGTCCCTGTGAGCGTCCAGTCGGTCGAGCGGGCGCTCGACGTGCTGGAGGCGCTGGCCGAGCACGGCGGCGAGGCCGGGCTGTCGGAGATCGCGGCCAGCACGGGCCTGCCGTACGGGACCATCCACCGGCTGCTGCAGACGCTGCTCGCCCGCGGTTACGTACGTCAGGAGTCCGACCGCCGGTACGCGCTGGGCGGCGGGCTGGTCCGGCTTGGCGGCATCGCGGAGAGCATGGTGGGCGTGTGGGCGCAGCCGTACCTGACGCGGATGGTGGAGTTGTCGGGCGAGACCGCCAACCTGGCCGTGCTCGAAGGCGACTTCGTCGTCTACGTGGCGCAGGTGCCCTCGCCGCGCAGGCTGCGCATGTTCGCCGAGGTCGGCCGGCGGGTGTTGCCGCACAGCACGGCCGTGGGCAAGGCGCTGCTGGCGGGACGGCCGGCCGCGGAGTCGGTGGCGGTGTTCGAGCGTACGGGCATGCCGCGGCGCACCCCGAACACGATCACCGACATCGCCGGCATGCTGGCCGAGCTCGACCGGGTCGAGGAACGCGGTTACGCCATGGACCTGGGCGAGGAGGAGCTGGGCGTGCACTGCCTGGCGGTGCCCGTACGGGACGGCGAGCGGGTGGTGGCCGCGATGTCGGTGTCGGGGCCGGCCGAGCGCATCGACGCCCTGGACCGCGACGAGCTGGCCGAGGGCATGCGGAGGATCGCCCACGACTTCGGCCGCGAACTCGCCCCGGGCGGCTGAGGCGGCTGAGGCGGCGGCCCGGGTGCGGAGCGGGGCAACCGGTTATCGTGTTGCGCTATGAGCAACAGCACGACGGTTCAGTCCGTCGACCGGGCCATCGCGATCCTGGAGATCCTGGCCCGCGAGGGCTCCACCCGGGTGACGGACCTCGCGGTCGAGCTCGACGTGCACAAGTCCACCGCGTTCCGGCTGCTGGCCGCCCTGGAGCAGGGCGGGCTCGTGGAGCAGAGCGGCGACCGGGGGCGCTACCGGCTGGGGTTCGGCGTCGTACGGCTGGCGGGCGCGGCCACGGCCCAGCTCGACCTGTCGCGGGAGAGCCGCGAGGTGTGCCTGCGCCTGGCCGAGACGGTCGGCGAGACCGTCAACATCGCCGTCCCCCAGGACGGCGACGCGGTCAACATCAGCCAGGTACGCGGCCCGGCGGCGATCAGCGGCCACAACTGGGTCGGCCAGCGCACCCCCTCGCACGCCACCTCCAGCGGCAAGGTGCTGCTCGCCTTCGGCGCCCTCCGCCTGGCCGGCGAGCTGGAGCGCTACACGCCCCGCACCCTCACCTCCCCCGCCGAACTGGGCCTGGAGGAGATCAGGGAGCGCGGCTGGGCGGCCACGGTGGAGGAGCTTGAGGTGGGCCTGAACGCCGTGGCGGCCCCGGTCAGGGGGGCCGACGGCTCGGTGGTGGCCGCCGTCAGCGCGTCGGGGCCGTCCTACCGGCTCACGCCCGAGCGGCTGCCCGAGGTCGGCGCGCTGCTCGTCGAGGGCGCGAAGGAGATAAGCCAGCGCATCGGCTATTACCGTTGAAACCATGTGCAGAAGCATCAAGACCCTGAGGCCGCCGTACGCCGACAGCGTGACCGAGGAGGACGTGCGGGCCGCCGCGCTCCAGTACGTCAGGAAGATCTCCGGCTTCCGCGCCCCCGCCGCGCACAACGCCGAGGCGTTCGACCGGGCCGTGGAGGCGATCACCAAGGCGTCCGAGGAGCTGCTGGGGGCGCTGGAAGTTCGCGGAGGTCGTTGACACGCCCGCGCCGCCGGAGAAGTGTCCTGGCATATGACCCAGCCATCCCCCGGGGAGCTGCCATGATCAGCGGGTTGTACGAGGGACAGGACGGCGATTCGCGGCTCGCGCTCAGGGTGGACGTCGACGGTCCCCGTCCGGCCGGCCGGGTCAGCGGCGACCTGTTCACGGTGGCCGGTTCGACGACCTCCTACGCCGGCTCGTTCGTCGTCGGCTCCCCGGTCGTACGGGCCGAGGGGGACGGGACGCGGGTCGAGGGGCGGGGGGCGTTCACCTTCGACAGCCCGGCGGAGGACGTGAGCGTCACGATCACCGGCCAGGGCGCCACGGCGGCGCTGGCCGGGCGCGTCTTCCCGCTGGCCTTCACCTCGCCGTACTTCCGCAGCGTGCTGCTGGAGCAGGACTCGGTGGCGGGGGCCGTGCCGTTCGTGTCGTACGGGACGGGTTCGCTGCCCGCGCCGTCCGGCTCCCCGGCCAGGACGCTGAGCGTCGTCGCGGCCTACGCCGAGGCCGGCGTCGAGCTGACCCTCGCCCCACCCGGCGTGATCCCCGTGGACGGCGCCGGCGCCGACCTGGCGTGGGACGACGCCGAGCTGCACCACGCGATGACCCAGCAGTTCAGCAGGTACGCCGACGCCCCGGCCTGGCGGGTGTGGCTGCTGGTGGCGAGCAGGCACGTGGGCGGCTATCGGGGCATCATGTTCGACTACGACGACGCCCACCAGCGGCAGGGCTCGGCGGTCTTCTACGAGGAGATCAAGGGCACGACGCCGGAGGCGCAGCGGGCGCAGTTGCGTACGTACATGCACGAGCTGGGGCACGCGTTCAACCTGCTGCACTCCTGGCAGAAGGATCTGGCCGTGCCGCCGCAGCCGCTGGGCCCCCAGGGCGGTTTCGGCGACCTGTCGTGGATGAACTACGTGCAGAACTACCGTCCGGGCGGCGAGCCCGGCTACTGGGCGGCCTTCCCGTTCCAGTTCACCCATCCGGAGCTGGTCCACCTCCGCCACGGCTTCTACCGCGACGTGGCCATGGGCGCGAACGCGTTCGGCAGCGGGGCCGCCGAGGTGGTCCCGTTCGAGCCGCCGGTCGAGGACCACTCGGGGCTGCGGCTGGAGCTGCGCGCCAAGGAGGCGTTCGAGCTGGGTGAGCCGGTCGTGGTCGAGCTCAAGCTCGCGGTCACGGGCGAGCCGCGCAGCACGCACGGCCACCTCCACCCCGACACCGAGTTCACCCAGGTCTCGATCACCCAACCGGGCGGCCGGACCGTCCTGTACCGCCCGATGATGCGCCACTGCGTGGACACCTCGCCCCGGATCCGCCTGGACGACGGCAACCCGGCCATGTACCGCAGCGCGTATATCGGGCACGGCCGCGACGGCCACTACTTCCAGCGGCCCGGCGAGTACCGGGTGCACGCCCAGTACGTCGCCGCCGACGGCTCCCGCGTCGTCTCCCCGCCGTGCGTGGTCCGGGTACGCCTCCCGGTCGGCGCGGACGACCACGCGGTGGCCGAGCTGATGCTGGGCGAGGAGCAGGGCAAGCTGTTCTCGTTGCTCGGCTCGGACTCGACGGCCCTGCGCGCCGGCAACCAGGCCCTCGACGAGCTGCTCGACCGGTACGGCAGCCATCCCCTGGCCGTCTACGCCCGGCTGGTCAAGGGCCTGAACGCCGAACGCGGCTTCAAGGCGCTGACCGCGGACAGACGGTTGCACGTCCGGCCGCCCGACCCCGAGCAGGGCATCGAGCACCTGTCCAGGGTCGCCCGCCAGGACGGCGTCGACAACATCACCCTCAACCTGGTCCTGCGCCGCCTGGCCAGGGCCGAGGCCCGCCAGGGCGACCTGGCGCGGGCCGAGGCCGTCATGGACCGGATGGTCGCGCTGTTCGCGGCGAAGGGCGTCAACCCGATCGTCATGGGCCAGATCACCCGCCAGGCCGAACTGACGAAGTCAGCCCTCGCCGCCGAATCCTGACCCCTCTGGAACCGGGCGCGCCTTTAGCGGCGGGGTGGTCAGCGGGCGGCTGGGCCTTCCGGGGTGCAGATAATCTTTAGTTCGACCTCCCGGCCGTCCTCCGGCTCGAACTCGACCTTCGCCTCGCGCGCCGGGCCCGCCTCGACGCCGTCCACCGAGTAACCCTGGGCGGGGCTCCAGGAGCGCAGGGTGACCAGGCCGCCGCCGGAGCAGGAGGCGATCACCGTACCGCCCGGACTGCGCACGAGCCGGTCCTGGGCGCGGGCGGCCGTGCGGGGCGGCGGGGTGGCGGCGCGCGCGGTGGCGGTGGCCAGGGCGGCGCGCACCTCGGGCCCGCTGAGCACCCGGCTGGAGGTGCCGGTGACGCCGGTGCCGAGCAGGCCGAGCACCGCGACCGCCGCGCCGGTCGCGGCGACCGCGGTGGCGGCCCAGGCCAGCACGAGACGTTTCACGCCCCCACCCTCTCCCATGTACGGCTAAGCGCAGGTTAAGGGCATCCTAAGGATGCTCGGCGCACTGTCAGGGACCGGTTACGGTTTGGGTATATGGCTGACATCCTGCTCATCGAGGACGACGTGACCATCCGGACGTCGTTGAGCCGGGGCCTGCGCGATCTCGGCCACGCGGTCTCCTCCTCCCCGACCGCGCTGGAGGGTCTGCGGCTGGCCGTGCAGGACCGTCCCGATCTGATCGTGCTCGACCTGGGCCTGCCCGACCTGGACGGCGTCGAGCTGCTGCGCATGTTGCGGGCGGTGAGCCGGGTGCCGGTGATCGTGGCGACCGCCCGCGACGGCGACGCCGAGATGGTCCCCGTCCTGGACGCGGGGGCCGACGACTACGTGGTCAAGCCGTACAGCGCGGCGCAGCTCGACGCCCGGGTGCGGGCCGTGTTGCGGCGCGCGGGCGAGGCGGCGCCCGAACCGCTTGCCGTGGGCGGGCTGCGCGTCGATCCCCGGGCGCGTACGGCCACGCTCGACGGCGTGTCGCTCGACCTGACGCCGCGCGAGTTCGACGTGCTGCACTTCCTCGCGGCGCGGCCCGGCGAGGTGGTCACCAAGCGCGAGCTGCTGACGGAGGTGTGGCGGCTCCCGTACGGCGGGGCGGACAAGACCGTGGACGTGCACCTGTCGTGGCTGCGCAGGAAGCTCGGCGAGACCGCGGCCGAACCCCGCTACCTGCACACCGTCAGAGGCGTCGGGGTCAAGCTGGTCGGCCCGTCGTGAGGCGCTGGCTGGCGCTGCTGGTGGCGGCGACGACGTCGCTCGTGCTGATCGCGCTGCTGGTGCCGATGGCGCTGCTCATCGGGGCGGTGGCCGAGAACGGCGCGATGAGCAGGGCCACCGCGGCCGCCGAGTCCGTGGCGGTCGCGGTCGGCACGCCCGACCTGGCGCTGGCCGTCGAGCAGGTGCCGCGCCCCGTGACGGTGTTCCTGCCCCACGAGACGACGTTGGGCGCGCCCGCCGCCCGCTCCGACGCCGTACGGCTGGCCGCGACCGGCCGGAGCGTGACCGCCGCCGCCCCCGGCGGCAGGGAGGTGCTGGTGTCGGCGCAGTCGCCCGACGGCACCGCCGTGATCAGGGTGTTCGTGCCGGACGCCGAGCTGACGCAGGGTGTGCGGGCGGCCTGGCTGGCGCTGCTGGTGCTCGGGCTGGGGCTCGTGGTGCTCGGCATCGTGCTGGCCGACCGGCTGGCGCTGGCCGTGACCAGGCCCGTGGACGGGCTGGCGCGGGTGTCCCATCGGCTGGCCGGTGGCGACCTGAGCGCGCGGGCCGAGCCGGGCGGGCCGCCCGAGGTGCGGTCGGTGGCGATGGCGCTCAACCACCTGGCCGGGCGCATCGGCGACCTGCTGGCGGCCGAGCGCGAGTCGGTCGCCGACCTGTCCCACCGGCTGCGTACGCCGCTGACCGGCCTCAGGCTGGAGGCGGAGTCGCTGCGCGACCCGGAGGAGGCGGGCCGGGTGCAGGCCAGGGTGGACGCCCTTGAGCGGGCGGTCAGCGCGGTCATCACCGAGGCGCGGCGGCGTTCGGCCGGGCGCGGCCCGTGCGACGCGGCCGAGGTGGTGCGGGAGCGGGTGCGGTTCTGGTCGGTGCTGGCCGAGGATCAGGGGCGGCCGGTGTCGGTGTCGCTGCCCGACGTCCCCGCGCCGGTCGCCGTCGGCGGCGAGGAACTGGCCGCGTGCGTGGACGCGCTGCTCGGCAACGTGTTCGCGCACACGCCGGAGGGGACCGCCATGTCCGTACGGCTGTCGCCGCGGCCCTCCGGCGCGCTGCTGGTCGTGGAGGACTCGGGGCCGGGGTTCGACCCGGGGTTGCTGGAACGGGGGAACAGCGGGCGCGGCTCGACCGGGCTCGGGCTGGACATCGCCCGGCGTACCGCCGAGTCCTGCGGCGGCACGCTGGCCGTCACGGTCCCCGACGGCGGCGGGGCCCGCGTGGAGGTGGCGTTGACCGCCCCTCAGCGCGCGCCGGGCTTCCCGGGCGGGCACGGTTCCGCGGGTGTCAGCAGTCCTTGAGGATGCCCTCCATGGCGGTCTTCTCGGCCGCGGTGACCCAGACGTCGTACTTGCTCTTGACGTCGATCTGGCGGGCGATGTACGCGCACCGGTACGCCTTGCGCGGCGGCAGCCAGGTGGCCGCGTCGGAGTCGCTCTTCTGGCCGTTCAGCGGGCCGTCCACCGCCAGCAGGTTCAGCGGGTCGTTGGCGAACTCCTTGCGCTTGGTCGCCGACCACTGCTGGGCGCCCTTCTGCCAGGCGTCCGACAGCGGCACCAGGTGGTCGATCTGGACGGCCGTGCTGGTGTCCTGGCCGCGCTTGAAGCTGATCGTCTTGCCGCTGTACGGGTCGTCGAGCGTGCCGCTGAGCACGATGCAGTCGTGGGTCCCGGCCTTGAACGTCTCGTCCTTCATGTCGCGCTTGAGAATGTCGTTACGGGTGTCGCAACCGTTGTGGTCCACGTCCGACCAGGCGGGGCCGAACTCGTCCCGGTCGAAGCCGGTACGCGCGGCGCGGCCCTTGACCTGGAGCTTGTCCAGCTTCTTGCGGGCGTCCGAGACCGACGCCGAGTCCGGCTTGGCCGGGTCCTTGCCGCCCGACTGCGCCGCCAGGCCCCCGCAGCCGGTCAACATCGTCACCGCGGCCAGACCGGCCATGAACGCCCGTGCGCGCACGTGATCCCCCAGACTCCCTGTTTTCGTAAAGTCTAGGTATAGCGAGTACCCCTAAATGGCCTTATAACGCCAAAATGGCGTCCAACAGCCACTCTGCCAGGTACGACGTGAACGACGACCTGACGTGGATCCGGTAGACGTCGGGCGCCCGCCGTTCCAGGATCACCGAGGTCTTCCCCAGCAGCGTCTGCGCGTGCCCCGGGAACACGCCGGGATGCAGGTCCACGGGACAGCCGGTGATCAGCACGTCCAGCGCCGCCGGCCCCGACAACTCCAGGATCGTCCGCTGCCCCGAGACGTCCACCCAGTCCGGGCCCGGCGCGGCCTCCCCGGCGACCAGCCACCAGGACGACCCCAGCCGCAGCCCGACGCCCGGGTCGGCGCCCCGCACCTCCCACATCGGCTCGAACGCCGCCTCGCGCAGCCGTACGGACGGCCCGCTCGCCGCCGCGAACCGCCCGGCGAACGCGGCGGCCGGGCTCCCCCTCGTGAGGGACCCGCCAGGTCCGACCGGCGCGCCCTCCAACGGGTCGCCGTCGCGGCGGGTGTTGTCCAGGTCGCCGTCGCGGCGGGTGTTGTCCGGGTCGTACAGGACCGGCTCGACGACCGTCACGTCGTGCGCCGCCGTCCCCGACACGGCCGTGAGCCGGTCCCCCGGCACCGCGTCCCTGACCATGGCCAGCGCGAACGTACGCCCCAGCGCGGCACTGGCGTAGCCGGAGGTCACGTGGCCGAGCATGGGCGCGACGCCGGGCTCACCCCTGACGAGCTGGGCGCCCTCCTCGATCGTCGTCGCGGGGTCGTCGGCGAGCAGGCCGACCAGCCGCTTGCGGCCCTCCCGGGCGGTGTCGGGGCGGGCGTGCGAGCGCCTGCCCACGAAGTCGGGCTTGCGCGCGGAGACGATCCACGACATGCCGAGGTCGTGCGGGGTGACCGTGCCGTCGGTCTCCTGGCCGACGATCGCGAACCCCTTCTCGGCCCGCAACACGTGCATGGCCTCGGTCCCGTACGGCACCGCGCCCAGTTCCAGCACCGCCTCCCACAACGCCCTCCCGTACGGCCAGGGCACGTTGACCTCGTAGGCCAGCTCGCCGGAGAAGCTGATCCTGAACACCCGGCCGGGCACGCCGAGCACGTCCGTCTCCGCGTACCGCATGAAGGCCAGGTCGAGCGCGCCGGGCGCGACGGCCGCGAGCACGCGGCGCGCCTTCGGGCCCGCCACGGCCACCGTCGCCCAGTGGTCGGTGACCGAGGTGAAGGAGACGTCGAGCCCCGGCCACTCGGTCTGCCGCCACTCCTCCAGCCAGTCGAGCACGGCGGCGGCGTTGCCGGTGGTCGTGGTCATGAGGTAGCGGTCCTCGGCCAGCCTGGTCGTGGTGCCGTCGTCGAACACCATGCCGTCGGCCCGGCACATCAGGCCGTAGCGGCAGGCGCCGACGGCCAGCGTGGAGTACATGTTGGTGTAGATCCGGTCGAGGAACACGCCCGCGTCCGCGCCCCGGATGTCGATCTTGCCGAGGGTGGAGGCGTCCATGGCGGCCACGGACGTGCGCGCGGCCCGGCACTCGCGCAGCACGGCCGCCTCCATCGGCTCGCCGTCCAGCGGGAAGTAGCGGGGGCGCTTCCACTGGCCGACGTCCTCGAACACGGCGCCCGCCGCGACGTGCGAGGCGTGCATGGCGGTGGTCCTGACGGGGTCGGAGAGCGCGCCGCGGTCGCGCCCGGCGAGCGTGGCGAACGACACCGGCGTGTACGGCGGCCGGAACGTGGTCGTGCCCACCTGCCCAGGAGCGGTCCCGAGCAGGGCCGACATCACGCCGACGACGACCGCGCCCGACGTCTTGCCCTGGTCGGCGCCGGTGCCCGCGGTGGTGTAGCGCTTGACGTGCTCGACCGAACGCATCCCGGCCCCGGTCGCCCTGGCCAGGTCGGCCACGGTCACGTCGCGGTGCAGGTCGGCGAAGGCGGGCTCGTCGTCATCCCCCTCGACCAGCCACAACTTGGCCGGGGGCCGGGGCGGCCGCTCGTCGCAGTCGGGGACGCGAAGCTCGCGGGCGGCCGATCCGGCGGCCTCCCGTCCGGCGGCGTGGCCGTCGGCGATGGCCTCGCGGGTGCCGTACAGGCCGCGGCAGGCGCCCGCGGAGCGTTCGGCCTGGACCGAGACGTCCGGCACGAACGCCTGGAGGCCGTCGTCGAAGCGCAGCCGTCCCCCCGACTGGCTGAACAGGTGCACGGCGGGGTTCCAGCCGCCCGCGACGGCCAGCAGGTCGGCCTCGATGTGCCGGTCCCCCACCCGTACGCCGGTCAGCACGCCGTCCGCGCCGGCCGTGGTGCCGGTCACCACCTGCCCGGCCAGCGTGGCGGGGGTCAGCCCTTCGGGGCGCGGGTCGACGATCGCGGCGATCTCCACCCCGGCCGCCCGCAGGTCCCGCGCGGCCTCGTAGCCGGAGTCTGCGCAGGCCAGGACCACCGCGCGGTGGCCGGGGAGCACGCCGTACCGGTTGGCGTAGGCGCGGGCGGCGGCGGCCAGCATGACGCCGGGGCGGTCGTTGCCGGGGAAGGCGAGCGAACGTTCGTGCGCGCCGGTCGCCAGTACGACCCGGCGGGCCCTGATGTGCCACAGCCGCTCGCCGCGTGCCCGCCGCTCCACGGCCACCACGTAGTTGTGGTCGTGGTGGCCGACGGCCGTGGTCCTGGTGAGCACCCGCACGCCGGACAGGTCGAGCGAGTCCGCCCAGTCCAGCGCGGGCGCGCCGTCGAGCAGCACCCGGCTGTTCAGCAGGTCGCCGCCCAGGCGCGGCTGGTCGTCGAGCAGGATCACCCGGACGCCGCCCGCCGCCGCCGTTGTGGCCGCCGCGAGCCCGGCCGGGCCGCCGCCGATCACCAGCACGTCGCAGTGCAGGTACCCCTTGTCGCAACGGCGGTCGTCGGCCGCGTCGAGGTCCACCCGGCCCTTGCCGCGCAGGCTCCACGCCTCCAGCCCGTCGTACAGCTCCACGGTCGTGGCCGCCAGCATCGGGTCGGCGCCCACGCGGACCAGGGCGTTCGGCTCCTCGGGGCCGGCCGAGAAGACGCCGCGCGGACGGCCCGACTCCACCCCCCGGCCGACCACGCGCACCCCGTTGCGCAGCAGCCCGGCGGCCAGCGTGTCGCCCGGTGCCCCCTGGAGGGTACGGCCGTCGAAGGTGAACCTCATGGCGCCTTCCTGATCTCGTGCGTGACCGTGTGCCGTTCGACGGCGAACCAGGTCCGGCAGCCGTGCGTGTGGAACCAGCGTTCGCGGAACCAGCCCTTGGGGTTGGCGCGCAGGAAGACGTAGGCGGCCCACTCCTGGTCGGACAGGTCGGCGGGGTTCTCGGGGTAGGGGACGCCGGCCTGGCCGCCGTAGTGGAACTCGTTCTCGTCGCGCGGGCCGCAGCAGGGGCAGTCGATGAGCATCATCAGTGGGCCACCGCCGCCGCGCCGTGCTCGTCGATGAGCGCGCCCGTGGTGAACCGCTCCAGCGCGAACGGCTCGGCGAGCGGATGCGGCCGGCCGTTGGCGATCGTGTCGGCGTACACCCAGCCGGAGCCGGGGGTGGCCTTGAAGCCGCCGGTGCCCCAGCCCGCGTTGACGTAGAGGCCGTCCACGGGGGTGGCGCCGATGATCGGGGAGGCGTCGGGCGAGACGTCGACGATCCCGGCCCAGGTACGCAGCACGCGGACCCGGCTGAAGACCGGGAACAGCTCCAGGGCCGCCGCCATCTGCGCCTCGATCACGTGGAACCCGCCGCGCTGCCCGTAGGAGTTGTACGCGTCGATGCCCGCCCCCATGACCAGTTCGCCCTTGTGCGCCTGGCTGACGTACACGTGGACGGCGTTGGACATGACCACGCAGTCCAGCACCGGTTCCAGCAGCTCCGACACCAGCGCCTGGAGCGGGTGCGACTGGAGCGGCAGCCGGAGCCCGGCCCGCTCGGCCAGGACGGAGGTGTGCCCGGCCGCGGCCAGCGCGACCGTGCCCGCCGCGATGCGTCCCCGCGAGGTGCGCACGCCCGTCACCCGGTTCCCGGTGATCTCGAACCCGGTGACCTCGCAGCCCTGGATCAGGTCGATCCCGTACGCGTCCGCCTTGCGGGCCAGCGCCCACGCCACGTGGTCGTGCTTGGCGATGCCGCCGCGCCGCTGCAACGTGGCCCCCAGGACGGGATGCCGGGCCCGGCCGGACACGTTGACGACCGGGCAGAACTTCCCGACCTCGTCGGCGTCCAGCCACTCGGCGTCCACGCCGTTGAGCCGGTTGGCGTTGACGCGCCGCCTGCCCTCGCGCACGTCGCTCAGGGTGTGCGCCAGGTTGAGCACGCCGCGCTGGCTGAACATCAGGTCGTAGTCCAGCTCCGCGCTCAGGCCCTCCCACAACTTCAGCGAGTGCTCGTAGATCGCCGCGCTCTCGTCCCACAGGTAGTTGGAGCGGATGATGGTGGTGTTGCGGGCCATGTTCCCGCCGGCCAGCCAGCCCTTCTCCAGGACGGCGACGTTCGTCAGGCCGTGGTTCCTGGCCAGGTAGTAGGCGGTGGCCAGGCCGTGCCCGCCGCCGCCCACGACGACGACGTCATAGGCGGGCCTGGGGTCGGGGTTGCGCCAGAGGAAGCCGGGGTGGGTCAACGTCTGATCTTCTCCATCTGGGGGTCGTACAACGGCTCGGCGGCGACCTCCGCGGGCACGCGGCGGCCGAAGTAGGAGATGTCCACCCTTGTCCCAGGCCCGGCCAGCTCGGCGGGCAACCAGGCGTAGGCGATGGGCCGGCCGACGGTGTGCCCGTACGCGGCGCTGGTGACGTACCCGACGACGCGGCCGGCGTGCGAGACCGGCTCCTTGCCCATGACCACCTCGGCGCTGAGCAGCGGCACGAGCCTGCGGACCGGCTCGGTGGACAGGGCGTCGCGGCCGATGAAGTCCTTGTCCGCCTTGACCGCGAACCCCAGCCCGGCCTCGTACGGGTCGTGCTCGGTGGTCATGTCCACCCCCCAGAGCCGGTACCCCTTCTCCACCCTCAGGCTGTTGAACGCGGCCCGGCCGCCCGCGACCGGCATCCCGGTGGCCCAGAGCGTGTCCCACAACTTCAGGCCCATGTCGGCGCTGGTGTAGAGCTCCCAGCCCAGCTCGCCCACGTACGAGACGCGCATCGCGAGGACCGGGACCTGGCCGACGTACCCGGACCGGCAGTTGAAGTAGCGGAAGCCCTCGTTGGACAGGTCCATGTCCGTGAGGCCCTGCAACAGCTCCCTCGCCTGTGGTCCCCACACGCCGACGCAGCAGGTGCCGGGCGTGATGTCCCTGATGTGCACCCCGTGGGGGGCGTGCCGGGCCAGCCAGTCGAGGTCGAGGTTGCCGTTCGCGCCGATCTGGAACCGGTCCTCCTCCACCCGCGCCACCGTGAGGTCGGAACGGATGCCGCCCCGGGCGTCCAGCAGCAGCGTGTAGGTGACCGTCCCGGGCCTCTTGTCCACGTTGTTCGTGGTCATGTGCTGGAGGAACGCCGCCGCGCCCCGGCCGCCGACCTCGATGCGCTTGAGCGAGGTCATGTCGTAGAGCGCGACCCGCTCCCGGGTGGCCCACGCCTCGGCGGCGGCGACGGGCGACCAGTAGCGGCCCGCCCACGCGTCCCGGGGTGCGGCGCCGACGCGCGGCTCCTCCATGCCTGCGAGCAGCGGCTCGTTCGCGCCGAACCAGTGCGGCCGCTCCCACCCGGCCGCCTCCAGGAAGAACGCGCCCAGCTCCACCTGCCGGGGGTGGAACGGGCTGGTCCGCATCGGGCGCGGCGACTCCATGGGCTGCAACGGGTGGATGACGTCGTAGACCTCGACGAAGTTCTGCCGCCCGCGTTCCTCGACGAACGCGGGCGAGAGCTGCGCCTGCTCGAAGCGGGCCAGCTCGCACTCGTGCAGGTCCACCTCCGACCGGCCGGTCACCAGCAGGTCGGCCACCGCCCTGGCCACCCCGGCCGAGTGCGTCACCCACACGGCCTCGGCCAGCCAGAAGCCGTCCAGGTTCGGCGCCTCGCCGATCAGCGGGAAGCCGTCGGGGGTGAAGGAGAAGACGCCGTTGATGCCGTCCTCGTACTTGGACTCGGCCAGCGCGGGCAGCAGTTCGGCGGCGTCACGCCAGGCGGGGTCGAAGTCCTCCTCGGTGAACGCCTGCACCGAGGGCATGGTCGTGCCCTTGAGGGCGATCTCGTGCTGGGCGACCGGCATCGGGCGGTGGGCGTAGGAGCCGATGCCGAGGCGGTCGCCGTGCTGCCGGACGTACAGGTCGCGGTCCTGGTGGCGGAGGATCGGGCCCTCGGGCTGCGGGGGCAGCGGGCCGGACTTCGCGTACTGGTGGGCCAGCGGCAGCAGCGGCACGGTCAGCCCGGCCATCTTCCCGATCGAGGGGCCCCAGAAGCCCGCCGCGCACACGACCACGTCGGCCGGGATCGTCCGGTACTCGCCCGCGACCGTGCAGGACACGCCGGTGACCCGGCCGCCCTTCTGCTCGACGCCCGTCACGGTGTGCCCGCCGAGGAAGCGGGCCCCGCGTCCGGTGGCCCGCCCCGCCTGCGTCTCGCCGCAGGCCACGGCTCCGGCCAGGCCGTCGCTGGGGACGTACAGGCCGCCCAGCACCCTGCCGCGGTCGAGCATCGGCCACAGCTCGGCGCACTGACCGGCGTCCAGCAGGCGGGCCTCGACGCCCCACGACTGCGCCCAGCCGAGCTTGCGGTGCAGGTCGGTCCAGCGTTCGGGGGTGGTGGCCACCTCCAGGCCGCCGACCTGCCGGAAGCAGCGCTCGCCCAGCGCGGTGTACTTGCGCACGGTGTAGGCGGCGAACTCGGTCATGGTCTTGGACGGGTTCGTCTGGAAGACCAGGCCGGGGGCGTGCGAGCTGGAGCCGCCCGCGGCGAACAGCGGCCCCCGGTCGACCACGGTGACGTCGGTCCAGCCGCGTTCGGTGAGCTCGTCGGCGACCGCGCATCCCACGATCCCCGCTCCGATGATGACCACGCGCGGCCGACCCATCACGCCTCCGGTTGTTCCTTAATACGCAACACGCACCGGACTACGCAACGAACATAAGGCCCCGGATCCTCAGGGACAAGAGCTAGCCGAGCGGCGAGGTGTCCCGCCCCAGGTACGTCACCGGCCCCGCGACGGCCACCGCCAGCTCGGCGAACCCGAGCCGGTCGTAGAAGGCCCGCGCGGACACGTTCGTGCTGACCATCCCCAGGTGCAGCCGGGCCACCCCGGCCACCCGCAGGCCGTCGACGAACGAGCTCATCAGCCGGCGGCCCCAGCCCTTGCCCTGCCAGCCGGGCAGCAGGTCGATGTGCAGGTGGGCCGGGTGCCCGGCCAGCTCCGGCAGCAGCATGCGCTCGGGCCGGTGGTGCAGGGCGAGCATCAGGTCGTCGGCCGTGACCGGCGGATCGGCGGGCAGGGGGCAGCGTGCGGCCGACATCGGGATCCACTCCTCGCGGTAGCGGCGGACGAACGCCGCGGTGTCCGCGGTGCCGAGGACGTACCCGACAGCCTGGCCGGCGCCGTCGTCCACGACGTGGGCGTGCTCGGGCTCCAGGGTCACGTACGGGACGGCGAAGATGTCGCCCATGAGCAGATCGGAGGCGTAGTGGCCGCGGGCGTCGCCACCGGCGTCGGCGGTGCGCACGCAGATGTCATAGACGGCGGCCAGATCGGCGGGACGGTACGGACGTACGAAGGGGGCGGTCATTCCCGACAACGTACTGGACGCACCTCTAGGTGATCAGGATCCCGCCGTCCACGGGCAGCGTCACCCCGGTGACGTACGAAGAGGCGTCACTGGCCAGGAAGACCGCCGCCGCCACCAGCTCGGACGGCTCCCCCGCCCGCTTCATCGGCACCCGCAGCTCCAGCATCTGCTCCAGGTAGCCGGGCGGATATTGCTCGGTCATCTCCGAGCCGAAGAACCCCGGCTCCAGGCAGTTGACCCGGATGCCGCGCCGCGCCGTCCACTGCTGGGCCAGGTCGCGGGTGAGCCCGGCGACCGCCGCCTTCGAGGCGCTGTAGGCGGCCTGCGGCAGCCCGGCGGTGGTCTCGCCGAGGATGCTGCCGACGTTCACGATGGACGAGCCCGGCCGCATCACCCGCGCGCACGCCTGCGCCATCCAGTAGGTGCCGTGCAGGTTGATCTCCACCACCCGGCGGAACTCCTCCGGCCGTTCGCGCACCGCGGGCACGGCGGTGCCGACCCCCGCGTTGTTGATCAGCACGTCGACCGCCCCGAACTCGGCCACGGCCGCGGCGACCAGCGCGTCGCACTCCTCCGGAACCGCCACGTCGGTAGGCATCGCCAGGCAGCGGCGCCCGGTCTCCTCGACCAGGCGCCTGGTCTCCTCCAGCCGGTCCGCGCGCCGGGCGCCGATCACGAGATCGGCGCCGGCCTCGGCCAGCCCGCGGGCGAAGGCCACGCCCAGCCCCGACGACGCGCCCGTGACGATGGCGACCTTGCCGTCGAGGCTGAAGCGCTCCAGCACGTCAGAGCCCGTATTCCTTGACGATGCGCTCGTGCCGCTCGATCTCGACGTCGATCTCGCGGGCCAGGTCGAGCCAGGCCAGCGGGTGCACCCACCGCTCGGTGGCGTCGTCGAGCAGGGCGTCGACCTCGGCCGCCGAAACGTCCGGCGGCACCGCGACCCAGCCGAACACGCCCGGCAGCGACTCGCCGCTGGTCGGGTGGGTGACGGTGTAGTTCTCGTCGCTGTAGACCCACATCGGCCAGCCGCGCTCGGCCATGACCTCGGTGAACTCCGCCCAGTCCTCCTCGCTCGGCGCGGCGCCGTCGAAGAAGTAGCTGGTGTAGCCGCCGGGCCGCAGGATGCGCACCGCCGCGAACGGCGGCACGAAGTTCTGCTGCTCCTGCGGGTCCTCGGGGACCGGCTCCAGCAACTGCGGGTCGAACACGACCAGGTCGCCCGCGTTGTAGTCCATGCCGCGCGGCTGCGGCAGCGCGAGCCGCGCCGTGGCCGGGCCGGTACGGATGGACAACACCTGCCGCTGGCCGCCGTCGGGCGCCGGGAGGATCAGCCTGATCAGGCCCATCTCCTCCTCGATCGGCCCCTGCTTGGACTTGATCGGCATGCCGATCTTGGCCGCGCCCTTGCGGACGGTGTCCCAGTCCTCCGCCGAGGTGGCCATGACGACCATGCGCCAGGTGTCCTCGTCGGTCAGCTCGTCGAGCACCTCCAGCAGCACGCCGGCGGCCCTGTCGTTGTGGTCGAGCTGCTGGGCGGCGCCGGACAGCAGGCGCCTGGCCTCGATGCCGGCCCCGGCGGCGACCGCGTGCTCGGCGGCGTCGAGCGTCTCCTGCCAGCGCTCGCGGGCGCTGTGGAGCCTGGCCAGCGCGAGGTACTGGGCGGCGTGCGGCAGCAGCGCCGCCATCTGCTCCAGCCGCTCGTCCTGGCGGGCCTCGATGAGCAGGGTGGTCAGGTAGGCCACGTCGTCGGGGTCGGCGTCGGCGGTGTCGCCGGAGTCGACCAGCAGCTTCCAGTAGATGTCGGCGCCCGCGGCGGGGAAGCCGAGGAAGCCGAGCGTGGTGGTGTGGCGGCGGGTCGCCTCAAGGTCCTCGCCGGACAGCGGCGCGAGCCAGCCCACCCACTTCTCGGGGTCGGCGTTGAAGCCGTCGGCGGCGTCGAAGAGCCCGACCCGCTCCGGCAGGGGCCCGGGGGCCTCGGGCTCGGACGTGGCGTCGGCGGCGGCTCGCAGCCCGGCGATGCGCTCGGCCAGGTCGCCGGTCTCGCGCAGCTCGGCCGCGCCGGAGTCGGCCAGGTCGGCGAGCAGGCGGGCCTGCCACACACCCTTCCTGGCGAGGGCCAGCTCGCCCGCGACCAGCGCGAGCTCGACGCGGGCGCGGTAGCCGCCCATCATGCCGAAGTAGTCGATCCACTGGCGCAGCACGCGGCCGAGCTGCCAGGTGTTGGTGATCTGGGAGGAGCCGGCCAGCTTGTTGACCGCGCGCGACCACTCGACGAAGACCCGCGGGTGCTCGCCGACCACGTCGAGGTCGGGCAGCGCGTCGACGGCCTCGGCAGTGCGGCCGAGCTCGGCCAGGATGAGCGCGCGGCGCACACCCTCGCGGTGGGCCTTGGCGGGCGGGTCGTCGGGCGTGAAGTCGGCTGCGGCCTGCAGCGCGGCCAGCGCGTCGTCGGCGCGGCCGGCGGCCAGCAGCGCGCGGGCGCCCTCGGCGCCGAGCTCCCAGCTCGCCTCGCGACCGGCCGTGCGCAGCCGCTCGACGGCGGACTCGGCGTAGGTGACGGCCTCTTCGGCCCGGCCCGCGTCGATGAGCGCCGATACGTATTGGGTCACGAGGCCGCAGAACGCCGGCCGCTCCGGGCTCATCCCCTCAAGGAACGCCGCCACCGTCTCCAGGCGCTCGCCGGCGTAGCCGGGACCGTCGGTGTTGGCCCACACGACGGCCATCGCCTCGACGGCGGCCGGCGTGGCCGGGCACTCACGCACGTCTTCGCGCTGGGCGAACGTGAGGAGCTGCCGCGCGTCGTCGATGGCCACCGCGCCCTGGGCCCGGTCGCCGATCCGGCCCATCAGGTGCCAGTAGCGGGCGTAGAACTCCAGCCAGGGCAGCTCCAGCGTCTCGGCCTGCTGGGCGATGGCCGGGGCCATCACGTCGAGCTGCGGATACCGGCCCTCGTAGGCCTGTGCGGGAAGGTCTCCCAGCGCCATGGCGAGGCCAACGTTGCCCGCCTCGGAAAGCTGCTGCTGGGTTTCGCCGACCCAGGCCCAGATGTCCACGTCCATGGGCAGTCAGTCTGCCAGGTCAACGAGCGTGCCCAAAACGCAGAAGCTCGATCAGCTCGTCCGATTCGCTGTCACGCAGGACCGAGAAGACCGGCGCCATCAGGTCGTCGGTGGTCTCCTCGACCTCGGCCCGCCGCGCGACGACCTCGGGACCGGGCGTGGGGTAGGGCTCGGGCCAGGTGAAGAACCTGGCGATCGTCACGCCGTCGGCGTAACCGAAGGGGGTCGCGTCGTGGGTGGCGGCCAGCGTGGCCTCCAGGGGGTCCAGGCCGGCCGCGAGCACGGCGTTGGCGTGCAGGCCGCCGCGCAGCTCGCGCAGGACGTGCATGAGCTGGACGGCGCGCGCGGGCGGGTCGTCCGGCAGCGGCACCGCCCGCCAGCCGGCGAACAGCGGCGCGCCGACCGGCGAGGCCTGGGCGACGACGGGTTCGAGCAGCTCGGCGATCCTGGCGCAGCCGTCGTGGCCGCCGAGCTTGCGCCGTCCCCACTGCCTGCACGCCTCGGCGTAGAGCTCCACGGCCCGCTCGACGTGCATCTTCCTGCCGCCGTTCCAGCTCTCCTCGACGTGGGCGGCGGGGAAGAAGACCGCGACCGAGGTGACGACGTCGGCGTGGCACTCGCCGAGCACCCCGCAGCGCCCGCGGAAGTACAGCTCGCGCGGGCCGAGCCCGTGCTCCTCGCACAGGGCCTTGGCCTCGCGGGAGACCATGAAGCCACCGCCGTACTGGCCGATGGGCGCCTTGACCTGCACTGCCGTGGTACGTGGGTCCGCCATCTCCACCCCTTCTCGGTTCGGGAAGTGGACCCAGCATCGCTCAGGAGAACATCATTCTGCAAGCATCAGCTCGCCGCTGGCCAGGATCACCGCCGGACCGGACAGGTAACTCGTGTCCTCGTCGAGGATGACGGTCAGCGTGCCGCCGGTGACCTCGACGGTCCAGGTGCCGGTGGTGTCGCCGGACAGGTGGGCGGCGGCCACGGCGGTGGCCACGGCGCCGGTGCCGCAGGAACGGGTCTCGCCCGAGCCGCGCTCGTAGACGCGCATCACCACGCGGCTGACGCCGACCGGGTTGAACAGTTCGATGTTGACGCCCGCCGGGAAGACGCCCGTGTCGAAGCCGGGCTGGTGGCTCAGGTCGACCTGGACGACGGGGTCGCCGATGGCGCAGGCCAGGTGGGGGTTGCCCATGTCGACGCGCAGGCCGGGGTATTCGTGGCCGGAGACGCTGGCCGTGCTCTCGCCGAGCACGGAGGGCCTGCCCATGTCGACCGTGATGTCACCGTTGGGCTCGGACCGGACCCTGCGCGGGCCGCCCCTGGTCGCCAGGACGAACTCCGTGCCCTCCACCAGACCGGCGTCGAGCAGGTAGCGGGCGAAGACGCGTACGCCGTTGCCGCACATCTCCGCGACGCTGCCGTCGGCGTTGCGGTAGTCCATGAACCACTCGGCCACCTCGGCGTGCTGGGCCACCTCCGCGTGCTGCTTGGTCCTGGCGACCCGGAGCACGCCGTCGGCGCCGATCCCGGCCCGCCTGTCACAGATCTTGGCCACGAGCGCGGCCGACACATCGAGGCCGTCGTCGAGATCGGGCAGGATGACGAAATCGTTCTCGGTGCCGTGCCCCTTGAGAAACCGCATTGCCTGAGTTTATGCCGCACCCGGCTCCGCGATGTGCGCAAGGGAGCGTTCAAGCAGGTCGGGGGCGTCGTACGGGAGCCAGCGCACCCGGGGGTCGCGGCGGAACCACGATTCCTGGCGGCGGGCGAAGCGCCTGGTGGCCCTGACCGTCTCGGCGAACGCCTGCTCCTCGCTCCACTCCCCCGCAAGGAACCGGATGACCTGGGCGTAGCCGAGCGCGCGGCCCGCCGTACGGCCCTCGGCGAGCCCCTGGCCGAGCAGCTCGCGGACCTCGCCGACCAGGCCCGCCGCCCACATGCGGCCGACCCGCAGCTCGATGCGCTCGTCCAGCACGGGCCGCGGCACCTCCAGGCCGATCTGCACGCTCGGGTAGACGGCGTCGTAGGAGGGCATGGTGGCCGAGAACGGCCGGCCGGAGTGCTCGATCACCTCCAGCGCGCGCACGACGCGGCGGCCGTTGCTCGGCAGGATGGCCGCGGCGGCCGCCGGGTCGAGCTCGCGCAGCCGCTCGTAGAGGGGGGCCGGGCCGCGCTCGGCCAGCTCCTCCTCCAGCCGGGCCCTGATCACCGGGTCGGTGCCGGGGAACTCCAGGTCGTCGATGGCGGCCCGGACGTAGAGGCCGCTGCCGCCGACCAGCACCGGGACGTCGATCTTCGCGAACAGCTCCCTGGCCAGCCGCTGGTACTCGGCGACGCTGGCCGTGACCGTGACGTCCCAGATGTCCAGCAGGTGATGGGGGACGCCGCGCTGCTCGGCGGGGGTGAGCTTGGCCGTGCCGATGTCCATGCCGCGGTAGAGCTGCATGGAGTCGGCGTTGACGCACTCGCCCCCGAGCCGGAGCGCGAGATCCACGGCGAGGTCGGACTTCCCGGCCGCCGTGGGGCCCACGACGGCGATGACTGGCTGCTGGCGCACACCGACCAGTGTGTCAACTGTCCGGTAGTGGCCGGACCAACTACAGGTCGAGGAGCGTCGGCTGCAGGTATCCCTCGTGGGTCAGCAGCCAGCGCTTGGTCTCCACGCCCACGCCGCCGCTGAACCCGCCCAGCCCGTTGCCCGCGACCACCCGGTGGCAGGGCACGATGATGGGGATCGGGTTGGAGCCCATGATCGACCCGATGCCGCGGGCGGGCACGCTCGACCCGGCCCGCCGGGCCAGCTCGCCGTACGTGACCGCCTTCCCGTACGGGACCCGGTGCAGGGCCTGGAGCACCTGCAGCCGCGACCCCGTCATCAGCCGCCAGTCCACGGGCGTGGTGAAGTCGCGCAGCTCGCCCGCGAAATAAGCATTCAGCTCGCCGACCACTGAGGCCGTACGATCCGCATCATGAACCTCAGCCAGGCCGAGCCTGCCGGTCAGTCCCGCGCGGGATCCCCATCCCGACGCGACCAGCCCCTGCTCGGTGACGGCCAGGACGAACGGGCCGACCGGCGTCGGCACCTCGGCGTAGGCGACCGTGGTCATCATGTCCTCACGTGAACTCGTGGTGCTCGGCACCGCCAGCGCGGTGCCCACCCGACACCGTAACCACAACGGGTACCTTCTGCGCTGGGACGGTCAAGGCTTCCTTTTCGACCCAGGTGAGGGCACACAGCGGCAGATGTTGCACGCCGGGTTGAGCGCGAACGACGTCCACTGGCTGTGCCTGACCCACTTCCACGGCGACCACTGCCTGGGCGTGCCGGGGGTCGTGCAGCGCATCGCCCGCGACCGGGTGCGCCACCCGGTGCGCGCGCTCTTCCCCGCCTCCGGCGAGACCTACTGGCGCAGGCTGCGGCACGCGGCCGCGTTCGCCGACACCTCGGTGATCGAGGAACATCCGGTCTCCGGCGAGCTGGCCGGGGTGGGCCCGGTCATCGCGCGCCGCCTGTCGCACCCCGTCGAGTCCTACGGCTACCGCGTCCAGGAGCCGCACGGCCGCCGCATGCTGCCCGACCGGCTGGCCCGCCACGGCATCCGCGGCCCGGAGGTCGGCGAGCTCCAGCGCACCGGCTCGGTCCGGGGCGTCACGCTCGCCGAGTGCAGCGAGCCCAGGCCGGGGCAGAGCGCCGCGTTCGTCATGGACACCCGCCTGTGCGACGCCGTCTTCGAGCTGGCCTCGGGGGCCGACCTGCTGGTGATCGAGTCGACGTTCCTGTCCGCGGAGAGCGCGCTGGCCAAGGAGTACGGGCACCTGACGGCGTTCGAGGCGGGGGTGGTGGCGGCCGACGCGGGTGTGCGCAGGCTGGTGCTCACGCACTTCTCCGAGCGTTACGGGTTCGCCGAGGAGCCGGCCTTCGTCGAGGAGGTGCGGCGCAGCTTCGACGGCGAGGTCGTCACCGCGCGCGACCTGATGAAAATCCCGGTGCCGCGCCGTCAGGTCCACACGCCCGCGAAGTAGCCCACGCCGTAGGGGGCGGCCTCCATGAGGAGCCGGCCGGTCAGCGCCGTCCCCTCGGCCGCGCCCGCCAGCACTTGCAGGGCCGCGCGGCCGGTCACCCACAACCGGTCGGCCTCACGGGGGTCGAGCGCGGCCAGCGCCGCCGCGTCCGCCTGACCGACCGCCCCGGCGACCAGGGCGTTGTACGGCCCGGCCGCCTCGTCGTACCGGCCCGGGGCCCGCGGGGTCAGGCAGGCCGAGCCGTCGGCCATGACCAGCAGCGCCACCCTGCCCGCGGCGGCCAGCTCCGCGCCGATCGCCCGGCACTCGGCCGGCGTCGCGTCGTGGGCGACCGACCGGGCCGGGACGGGCTCGCCGTCCAGCAGCAGGCGGCCGACGGTCAGGGACAGCGGCAGCACGGGCGGGCCCTCGCCCACGGTGACGTCGAACCCCCAGGGCCGCAGGCTGCCCGCCGCGGCGCCGTCGTAGGCCCGCGTCGTCTCCGCGCCGCCCACCACGACCAGCAGGTCGGGGCGGGCGTCCCGGAGTGCGGCGACCGCGGTCAGGCAGGCCGCGCGAAGCTCGGGGAGCCGGGGCACGATCAGCGGGGTTTGCGGGCAGACGGCCGCGGCGACAAGCACGAGCGCAAGCGTACGCGGCCCCCGCCCGCCCCCGGTCGCTCAGGGGGTCGACCTGCGCGGAGATCCCGCCCGGCCACTCAGGGGTCAGCCGGCGCGGGGATCGCCGGCCACTCAGGGGTCAGCCGGCGCGGAGATCTCGGCCGTCGCCTCCGAGTCAGCCGGCGTAGGGGTCGCGGCCGTCCCTGACCCCGGCGAACAGCCCCTGGGCGTAGGCGTGCACCGCCTGGTGCAGCCCGCCGCCGAAGCTGATCCGGGCCACCCCCAGCTCCGCCAGCCGCGCGTACGACGGCGCCTTCGGCCTGAACAGGATGTTCACCGGCCCGCCCACCTCGGTCACCAGGGCGGCGATCTCGTCCTCGTCCTCCAGCGTGATCGGGTACACGCAGTCGGCCCCCGCCTCCAGGTAGCGCCGCCCGCGCTCCACCGCCGCCGCCCGGTCGCGCAGACCGGTGACGTACGTGTCGACCCGCGCGTTGATCACCAGGTCCGCGCCCGCGGCCGCCCGCAGCCCGGCCAGGAACTCCGCCTGCGCCCCCGCGTCCACCAGCTCCTTGGTACGCGGGTCGGAGTCCTCCACGTTGCAGCCCACGGCCCCGGCCTCGGCCAGCCGCTCGGCCAGCTCCCGCGGCGCGAGGCCGTAGCCGCGTTCGACGTCGGCGGTCACGGGCACGTCCACGGCCGCGGCGATGCGGGCCACGGCCGCCATCATCTCGGCGACCGGCGTACGCTCGCCGTCGGCGTACCCCAGCACGCGGGCCACGGCCGCGCTCCCGGTGGCCACCACCGGGAACCCGGCCTCCTGGACGGCGCGCGCGGAGGCCGCGTCCCAGACGTTGGGCAGGATCAGCGGGCTGCCGGGCACGTGCAGCCGGCGCAGCGTGGCAGCTCTGTCAGTGGCAGCTCTGTCAGTGGCCGCTCTGTCAGTCGTCATGCCCGGAACCCTACGAGGCCGCCCGGCTCTCCAGCAGGTCCAATACCGGCCGGAAGGAGCGAGCCACTTGGCGGCCGGCGGCTCAGCAGCCGCTCTTGGCGCACTGCCCGCTGAGCTCGCCCGCCGGGCCGTCGGCGGGCAGGTCCGCGTCGGGCTGCTGCGGGGCCTTGGACGGGGTCGTCGGCTTCTTGCCGGTGCCCGTCTGGGTCGTGCCGCCGTCGGAGCCGGTGGACCCCTTGGCGGCGGGGTCGGAACCGCCGTCCGTGACCGCGTCGCCCATGGCGGAGTCGTCGGAACCGTCGGTGGGCAGGCCGTCGTCGGTGGAGGCGTCGTCGGGGGCGTCTGTGGTGGCGTCGCCCATGGTGGCCTCCTCGTCGGCGTCGAACACCTCGTCGCCGCCGCTCCGCGCCGGGGACGGCCGCCCGGCGCCCTGCTCCTGCTGCGTGCCCTGGCCGGGCTTGGCGGCCAGCAAATAGCCGGCGCCGCCCGCCGCGAGCACACCGACGAGGGCCGAGGCGGCGATGAGGACGGTCTTCCTGTTCCTGCCGGGGGCCCTTCTGGACGGGCCCGGCCCGGAGAGGATCTCCTGACGATCCGGTTCGGTCGGATCATGCATGGTGGTGCAGCTCCCTGCGGTCGTATCGGGGAAAGCTCGCCGGCTTCCGCGGGTGATGGACCACACTAGCCGCATCAGCGGAATGCTCGCACACCAATCACAAAGGAATCACGACTTGTCCCCCCAAAGATCTGTTTGCGCAGGTGGCCGTCCTCGCCTGGGCGCCGCGGCCGGAGCGGCCGGGGTACTCGTCACGGCCGGTCTCGGGATATTCCTCGCATTCGCCGGGCCTTCGGAATCGCGCCCGCAAAGCAATCGTGAATTCGATCAGGAAACACCGCTTATCCCAAGATCGTATTTTCCTTCGCAGGCCGCGGTCCCGCCGGCGGACGGGCCGTCCGTCACGCCGCCCACCCCTTCCGCGGGGCCGTGGACCCCGGGGTGGACCCCGGGGTGGCTCGAAGCCGTACCGGCGCCCGGCGAGCCCGTCGTGGCCACGCCCGTGGCGGGCGTTCCGCCGTCGGCCAGGGCCGTGGCCGTCTCCCCCAGGGCGGTTCCCACGCGTCCGCCGCTCGTCGCGTCCCCGCGTCCGCCGCGCCGGGCCGCCGTCCACCGTCCGGCTCCGCACGTGTCGCCGCAGCCGCCGCCCCGCGAACGTTCCGTCCCGGAACCGGACCGGGTCGCGCCCCCCGCGCCGGAGCCGCCCGTACGGCAGGGCATGCCCGATCCGTGCGCCACGTTCGACGACTTCCGGCGGCAACCGTGCTACAGCTTCCTCGACCGCCTCACCCGCTGACACATGAGACACCCCGCCGTCCGGAACGGGCGGCGGGGTGCGGGAACGCGGAAGGTCAGTGGGCCGAGCAGGCGTCGGCCACGGGGGCGGGAGCCGGCGGGCGGCCGACGGACGGCATGCCGAGCAGCACGCCCGGACCCTTCGCCGGGGCGCCCTGGCGGGCCTCCCAGGCGTCACCGGCCCGCGTGCGCCGTACGTCGCGGACGGCGCCGTCGGCGACCAGGTGGTGGGGGGCGGCGTAGGTGACCTCGACCGTGACCATGTCACCGGGCCTGGGCGTCTCCTCGCCGACCGCGAAATGCACGAGGCGGTTGTCGGCGGCCCGGCCCGACAGGCGGCGGGTGGCGTCGTCCTTGCGCCCCTCGCCCTCGGCGACCAGCACCTCCAGCGTGCGCCCGACCTGCTTCCTGTTCTCCTCCCAGGAGATCTCCTCCTGAAGGGCCACCAGGCGCTCGTAACGCTCCTGGACGACCTCCTTCGGGATCTGGTCCTCCATGGTGGCCGCCGGCGTGCCGGGGCGGATGGAGTACTGGAAGGTGAAGGCGTTGGCGAAGCGGCTCTGGCGGACGACGTCGAGGGTGGCCTGGAAGTCCTCCTCGGTCTCGCCGGGGAAGCCGACGATGATGTCGGTCGAGATGGCCGCGTCGGGCATGGCGGCGCGTACGCGCTCGATGATGCCGAGGTAACGCTCGGCGCGGTAGGAACGGCGCATGGCCCGCAGCACGCGGTCGGAGCCCGACTGCAACGGCATGTGGAGCTGGTGCATGACGTTGGGCGTCTCGGCCATGGCGGCGATCACGTCGTCGGTGAAGGCGGCCGGGTGGGGCGAGGTGAAACGCACCCGCTCCAGGCCCTCGATGTCGCCGCAGGCGCGCAGCAGCTTGCCGAAGGCCAGCCGGTCGCCGAACTCCACGCCGTAGGTGTTGACGTTCTGGCCGAGCAGGGTGACTTCGAGCACGCCCTGGCCGACGAGGGTGCGGACCTCGGACAGGACGTCGCCGGGCCGGCGGTCCTTCTCCTTGCCGCGCAACGACGGCACGATGCAGAACGTGCAGGTGTTGTTGCAGCCGACCGAGATCGCGACCCACGCCGCGTAGGCCGACTCGCGCTTGGTGGGCAGGGTGGAGGGGAAGACCTCCAGCGACTCCTTCAGCTCCACCTGGGCCTCGCCGGCCACGCGGGCCCGCTCCAGCAACACCGGCAGAGATCCGATGTTGTGGGTGCCGAAGACGACGTCGACCCACGGTGCCTTGCGGACGATCTCGCCCTGGTCCTTCTGGGCCAGGCAGCCGCCCACCGCGATCTGCATGCGCGGATTGCTCGTCTTGGCCGGTCGCAGGTGGCCGAGGTTGCCGTAGAGGCGGTTGTCGGCGTTCTCCCGCACGGCGCACGTGTTGAACACCACCACGTCGCCCGTCTCGCCGTCGGGGGCCGGCACGTAGCCGGCGTCCTCCAGCAGGCCGGAAAGGCGCTCGGAGTCGTGCACGTTCATCTGGCACCCGTATGTGCGCACTTCGTACGTGCGGGCGCTCTCCTGGGTCACAGTCATGGCAGGTTCAAGGGTAGTCGTTGTCCGGCTCGCGACAGCCGCCGGCGTCTAAAACACCAGCTTGACGGCACGATGTGACCGGATCGGTACCACCTGGTTAGTGACCAGCGCCTTAATGACCTCTACCGTTTTGGTCCATGACGGAGAACGGCGACGCCACTCCACTAGTTCTGTTGGAGGGCGTCAACAAGCGCTTCGGGGCCTTGCACGTCCTGAAGGACATCAACTTGACCGTCTCTCGTGGCGAGGTTCTGGTGGTCATCGGCCCTTCGGGCGGTGGGAAGTCCACGCTGTGCCGGACGATCAACCGCCTGGAGACGATCGACGGCGGCAGGATCGTGTTCGATGGCCAGGTGCTGCCCGAGGAGGGCAGGGGGCTGGCCAAGCTGCGGTCCGAGGTCGGCATGGTGTTCCAGTCCTTCAACCTGTTCGCGCACAAGACCATCCGTGAGAACGTCACGCTCGGTCCGATCAAGGTGCGCCGCCAGGATCGCCAGGCGGCCGACAGGCGGGCCATGGAGCTGCTGGAACGGGTGGGCATCGCCGCGCAGGCGGACAAGTACCCGGCCCAGCTCTCCGGCGGCCAGCAGCAGCGGGTCGCGATCGCGCGAGCGCTGGCGATGGACCCGAAGATGATCCTGTTCGACGAGCCGACCTCCGCGCTGGACCCGGAAATGGTCCAGGAGGTGCTCGACGTGATGATCGGGCTGGCACGTGACGGCATGACGATGATGGTCGTCACGCACGAGATGGGATTCGCCCGCCGGGCCGCCAACCGAGTGGTGTTCATGGCGGACGGCCAGATCGTGGAGGAGAACACCCCCGACGAGTTCTTCACCAACGCGCAGACCGACCGGGCGCGTGATTTCCTTTCGAAGATCCTCACGCACTGAGATTTTGAGGCAGGTATACATGCACATGCGTCGTTTGGGAGCGGTGGTCACGGCTGCGGGCATGCTCGCCGCTCTGGCCGCCTGCGGCGGGGACAAGACCTACGCCAGCGTCGTGGAGAAGGTCCAGGACGGCGGCAAGATCGTGGTCGGCACCAAGTGGGACCAGCCGAGCCTGGGCCTGAAGAAGGGGTCGGAGCCGGAGGGCTTCGACGTCGACGTCGCCAAGGCCGTGCTGAAGGAGATGAACGGCGGCAAGGACGCCCAGATCGAGTGGAAGGAGTCCGCCTCCTCCAACCGCGAGCCCTTCCTCCAGAACGGCACGGTCGACATCATCTTCGCCACGTACTCCATCACCGAGGAGCGCAAGGCCAAGGTCTCCTTCGGCGGCCCGTACGTGATCGCCCACCAGGACATCATGGTCCGCAAGGACGACGCCTCGATCAACGCCCCGCAGGACCTCAAGGGCAAGAAGATCTGCAAGGCGGCCGGCTCCAACTCCTACAAGCGCGTCACCGACCCGCCCCCGGACGGCAAGCTCGACATCGACGCCACCACCGTCGACGCGGCCAACTACTCCGAGTGCGTGCAGAAGCTGTCGGGCAGCAACCTCGACGCCGTCACCACCGACGACCTGATCCTGGCGGGCTTCGCCAAGCAGGCCGGCGGCAACTTCAAGGTGCTCGGCCAGGGCTTCACGGACGAGAAGTACGGCATCGGCCTGAAGAAGGGCGACAGCAAGACGTGTGAGGCCGTCAACACCGCGGTGAAGAAGCTGTGGGAGAACGGCACCATGAAGCAGCTGCTGGAGAAGTGGTTCGGCGGCATCCAGGGCCTGAAGCTGTCGGAGACCGCGCCCCCGGCCGAGGGTTGCAGCTAGTCACGCCAGAGGCGGCGGCCGGGATCCCGGCCGCCGCCGCTCTATGCGGTGGAGCACGATGGACGAACTAATCAAGTACCTCCCCAACCTCGCGCTGGGTTTCCTGGAGAACATCAAGCTCTCGCTCGTGGCCGCGGTCGTCTCCCTCATCCTCGGGACGGTCCTGGCCGGGATGCGGGTCTCCCCGACACCCGTGCTGCGCGCGGTGGGCACGGTCTATGTGAACGTGGTGCGCAACACCCCGCTGACCCTGGTGCTGGCGTTCTCGGCGCTGGGCCTGAGTGACCAGCTGGGCCTGATCTTCTCCGACGTGCCGCGGACGAACTCCTTCTGGATCGTCGCCATGGGCCTGTCGGTCTACACGGCGGCGTTCGTGTGCGAGGCGGTGCGCTCGGGCATCAACACGGTGCCGATGGGGCAGGCGGAGGCCGCCAGGGCGATCGGCCTGTCCTTCATGCAGACGCTGCGGATGATCATCCTGCCGCAGGCGCTGCGCTCGGTCGTCGCGCCGCTGGGCAGCGTGATGATCGCCATGATCAAGAACACCACGGTGGCCGTCGCCGGCGGGTTCGCCGGTGAGGTGGCGGCCGAGATGAAGCTCACGTTCGACACCACGGGCGCCTCGATCCCGATCTTCCTCGGGGTGGTCGTGGCCTTCATGGCGCTGACCATGCCGGTCGGCTTCCTCTCCGGCTGGCTGGCCCGGCGTCTGGCGGTGGCACGATGAGCGCATCCGTCCTGTTCGACGCCCCCGGGCCGCGCGCGCGGCTGCGCAACCACCTGCTGACGGCGATCAGTCTCGTGGCGGTCCTGGCCGCCGCGTACTTCGTCTACCGGGGCTTCGACGCCAAGGGCCAGTGGGAAGGCAAGATCTGGCAGCCGTTCCTGACGGCCGAGGTGTGGCAGGAGTTCATCCTGCCCGGCCTGCTCGGCACGCTCAAGGCGGCGGTCGCCGCGGCGGCGCTCGCGCTGGTCTTCGGCGCGGTCTTCGGCCTGGCCAGGCTCTCCGACCACGCCTGGATCAGGGTCCCGGCGGCCGCGGTGGTGGAGATCTTCAGGGCCATCCCGCTGCTGCTGCTGATCTTCTTCATCTTCTACCTGGCGCCCACGATCGCCGGTGGCGGCGACTACGCCTTCATCTCGGTCGTGCTGGGCCTCATGCTCTACAACGGCTCGGTGCTGGCGGAGATCGTGCGCGCGGGCGTGCACGCCATCCCCAAGGGGCAGGCCGAGGCCGCGTACGCGGTGGGCATGCGCAAGAGCCAGGTGTTGCGCATGGTGCTGCTGCCGCAGGCGGTCACGACGATGATGCCGGCGATCGTCAGCCAGCTCGTGGTGCTGCTGAAGGACACCGCGCTCGGCTACATCATCGCCTACGTCGACCTGCTCAACACCGGGTTCAAGATCCTGCCGGCCGCGTACTTCGGCTCGCTGATCCCGGCGGCCATCGTCATCGGCATCATCTACGTGGCGCTCAACATGACGCTGAGCTACCTGGCCACGTGGCTGGAGCGGCGCAGCCGGCGCAGCAGGAAGACCTCCGCGCGGCCGATCGCCACCCCGGGCTCGGCCGCCGTCGGCGTCGCCACCGGCCAGGGCACCGAGGGCGGCGGCATGGCGCCCGACATCCCGGTGGAGTGACCGGCGAGAACGGCGGGGACGGCGGCGGGCACCCGAGCCCGCCGCCGTCCCGTAAAGAAAGCTCAAGATCTTCGCCGACGCGGCCCGCCGACCCGCTCACCGCGGCCCTCCAGCGCACAGACTCCTGTCCGTGCGGATGCGTGCAGTCGCGGTGGTGCTGGCCGGCGCGGTCGCGATCGCCGTACCGGTCGCGTGCGGCGGCGGGGGCGCCTACTCCAGTGTCCTGGGCAAGATCAGGGGCACCGGCCAGGTCGTCGTGGGCACCAAGTGGGACCAGCCGAGCCTGGGCCTGAAGGTCGGTACGGGCGACCCCGAGGGCTTCGACGTGGACGTCGCCCGGTACGTCGTCGCCAAGCTGGCCGACGGCCGGCCCGTGCACATCACCTGGTGGGAGGCGCCCGCCGCGGGCCGCGAGGCCCTGCTGCAGAACGGCACCGTGGACATGGTGTTCGCCACCTACTCCATCACCGAGGCACGCCGCCCCAAGGTCACCTTCGCCGGTCCGTACGTGCTCGTGCACCAGGACACGATGGTCCTGGCCGGCAATCCGGACATCCACCAGGTCGACGACCTGCGGGGCAAACGCGTGTGCCAGGTGCCCGGCTCCAACTCCTTCAAACGGGTCGCCGACCCGCCGCCGGACGGCAAGCTCGACCTGCCCGTCGTGGCCGTGCCCGCGGCCAACTACTCCGACTGCGTACGCAAGCTCAGCGCGAACGAGCTCGACGCGGTCTCCACCGAGGACCTGACCCTGGCCGGCTTCGCCCAGCAGGTCCCCGGCCTGTTCCGGCTGCTCAACGACCCCTTCACCGACGAGCTGTACGGCATCGGCCTGAAAAAGGGCGACATCGAGACCTGCGAGGCGGCCAACCAGGCCGTGGCCGAGATGTGGCGGGACGGCACGGCCACCCGGCTGCTGCGCAAATGGTTCGGCGAGACCGGGCTCAGGCTGCCCACGACGATGCCGCCGCCCGAGAGATGTTCTTGATCGCGCCCCACGGCCCCCGATCTTCCGGCAGGATGCGAGTATGCCTTTCTGGCCATCCCCCATCTCCGCCCACGACGTGGCCGCGGCCGGTCTGCGTCCCGGCTGGCCCGTCGCCGAGGGCGGCCGGGTGTGGTGGACCGAGGACCGTCCCGGTGAGGGCGGCCGCACCGCGATCGTCCGCCGCGAGGCCGACGGCACCTGCCATGACCTGCTGCCCGCGCCCTGGAGCGCCCGCACCCGGGTGCACGAGTACGGCGGCCGTCCCTATGCCGTGACGCCCGCCGGCGAGGTGGTCTTCACCAGCCTGGCCGATCAGCGCCTGTACATTCTCCGCGAAAACGGCCGACCGAAACCCCTCACCACCGAGGGCTCCAGATACGCCGACCTCACCGTCCGCGACGACGAGGTCTGGGCGGTGCGCGAGCAGCACGACGGACACGGCAAGATCACCCGTTCGGTGGTGTCGATCCCGCTGGCCGGCGGCGAGCCCCGCGAGCGGGCCTCCGGCCACGACTTCTACGCCTCGCCCGTCCTGTCCCCCGACGGCGCCCACCTGGCCTACGTCTGCTGGAACCACCCCCGCATGCCCTGGGACGGCACCGAGCTGCGCGTCGTCCGGCTGCGCGACGGGCAGGCCCGCACGCTGCTGGGCGGCGAGACGGAGTCCGTTCTTTCGCCCGCGTGGAAGGACGACGACACCCTCTACCTGGTCTCCGACCGCTCCGGCTGGTGGAACCTCCACGAGTGCGGCCTCGACGGCGGGCAGGCCCGGGCGTTGTGCCCGGCCGAGGAGGAGTTCACGCAGCCGCCGTGGCAGCTCGGCGGGGCGCCGTACACCGTGCTCGGCGACGGGCGGCTCGCGGTGTTGCACGGGCGCGGCGACCTGCGGCTGGGCGTGCTCGACCCGGCCACGGGAGCGCTTCACGACCTCGACGTGCCCTGGGCGGGCTGGCAGGCGGCGCTCGCGGCCGACGGCATGACGGTGACGGGGATCGGCCACGCGGCCAGGACGCCGCGCTCGGTCGTACGGGTCGACGTCGCCTCCGGCCGGGCCGAGCCGCTCATGCGCGCCGCCGAACGCCTGCCCGACCTGTCCGGGGTGCCCGATCCGCGCGCGGTCGTGGTGCCGGGCGAGCGGCCGGTCCACGCCTTCCTCCACCAGGTGAGCGAGGAGCCGGCACCGTACGTGGTCTTCGTGCACGGCGGGCCGACCGCCCACTCCGACACCGCGCTCGACCTGGAGAAGGCGTTCCTGACCTCGCGCGGCATCGGCGTGCTCGACGTCAACTACGGCGGTTCCACCGGCTACGGCCGCGCCTACCGGGAGCGGCTCAGAGGCCAGTGGGGGCTGGTCGACGTGGCCGACACGGTCGCCGCCGCGCGTTGGCTGGCCGACTCGGGCCTCGCCGACCCGGCCAGGATCGCGGTGCGCGGCGGCAGCGCGGGCGGCTGGACGGTGATGGCCGCCTGCTGCCGGTCCGACGTGTTCGCGGGCGGGGTGTCCTACTACGGAGTCAGCGCGCTGGCCCCCCTCGTGGCGCACACCCACGACTTCGAGTCCCGTTACGTGGAGTGGCTCGTCGGCGACGACCCGGCCGTCTATGCTTCCAGGGAGCCGCTCGGCCTGGTCGACGGCGTGTCCTGCCCGATGTTGCTCCTTCAGGGGCTCGACGATCCGGTGGTGCCGCCCGAGCAGTCGACGGCCTTCGCCGACGCGTTGTCCGAGCGCGGAGTCTCCTGCACTTATCTGGCTTTCGACGGCGAATCCCACGGATTTCGCCGGCTGGAAACACGCGTCGCGGCACTGGCCGCCGAGCTGGCCTTCTACCAGCAGCTATTCAGTTAATGTCGCAATACCTGGACGTAATTCAGACTGAACCAGCATTACCAAGCAGTCGCTAGTCGCAAACAGTTACGTAAACCGATCTCGACAGTCTCCCTCAGGCGTGGGTTGCTCGACACAGCAAACGTGGGGCGCGCATCGCGGCCACGACGCGCGCCCCAGCTGTGCCAGCCACGAACACCCCATCTCGGCACGAGGGAGGCCAGATGGCCAGCTTGCGCCATCTCAGCATCATCACGGTGGCGGCGGCAACTCTGCTCGCCACCTCTTGCGCGACGGAGAACGGAGCCAAGAACTCCGCGCCGCCCACCGCCACCGCCCCGAGCTCCGGAAGCCCCGTCGCGGGCGGCACGCTCAGGCTCGTGGGCTCGGGCGACGTCGACCATCTCGACCCGACCAGCATCTACTACGTCGTCACCATCGGGATCATGCGCGGCTACTCGCGCCAGCTCTTCGCCCTCCAAGGCGTGGCCGCGGGGGCCGACACCACCAAGGGCTACGAGGTGCTCCCGGACATCGCCACCGAACTGCCCACCGAGGCGAACGGCGGCCTGAGCGCCGACAAGCTCACGTACACGATCAAGTTGCGGGACGGCGTGCAGTGGGACACCCAGCCGCCGCGGCAGGTGACGGCGAGCGACTTCGTCCGCGGCTTCAAGCGCATCTGCAACCCGGTGGCGGGCTCCGGCGCGCCCGGCTACTACACCAGCACGATCAAGGGGATGGCCGAATACTGCGACGCCTACATCAAGGCGTTCGAGAAGGCCAAGCCCACCGCCAAGGCCCTGGCCGACTTCCAGAACGGCCACGACATCGCCGGTGTGCAGGCCAAGGACGACAAGACGGTCGTCTTCACGCTGACCCAGCCGGCCGGTGACTTCCTCAACGTCCTGTCCCTGAACTTCGCCTCGGCCGCGCCGCAGGAGTACGACCAGTACGTCCCCGACGACGCCACCTTCCGCCAGCACGTGATCTCCAACGGCCCCTACAAGATCACCTCGTACGTGGCCACCAAGTCGATCAAGCTGGAGAAGAACCCGGCCTGGAAGCAGGAGTCCGACCCGATCCGGCACCAGTACGTCAACGCCATCGAGGTCAAGATGGGCGTCGCCGAGCCGGACGCCGTACAGCAGCAGCTTGAGGCCGGCAGTGCCGACCTGTCCTGGGACCTGCCGGTGCCGACCGCGCAGATCCCGCGGCTGAAGAGCAACGACCCCAACTTCACCATCTACCCCGGCGCCGTGACGAACCCGTACGTCGTGTTCAACCTGCAGAGCAAGAACGCCGGCGGGGCGATGGGCAAGCTCAAGGTCCGCCAGGCCATCGAGTACGCGATCAACAAGACCGCCATCGCCAAGATCTACGGCGGCGCCGACGTCGCGACCGCGCTGCACACGGTCATCCCGCCCGGCAACATCGGTTACCAGGAGTACAACCCGTACCCGACGCCGAACGACCAGGGCGACCCGGCCAAGTGCAAGCAGATGCTGAGCGAGGCCGGCTACCCCGACGGGCTGACCCTCATCGGCGCCTTCCGCAACGCGGGCAACCACCCGGCCAACTTCCAGTCGTACTCGGCCGACCTGAAGAAGTGCGGGATCACCGTCAAGGGCCTGCCGCTGCGCCAGGGCGACTACTACACCTACCTGCAGACGCCCTCGCACGCCAAGAACAGCGAGTGGGACCTGTCGGCCCCCGGCTGGATCCCCGACTGGTACGGCAACAACGGCCGCGCGGTCATGCAACCGCTGTTCCAGACCAACTGCAACGCCGGCACCAGCAACTACGGCTGCTACAGCAACCCCAAGGTGGACGACCTGATCAAGCAGGCGCTCGCCGAGACCGACCAGGCCAAGGCCGCGGCGCTGTGGCACCAGGCCGACCAGACGGTGCTGGGCGACGCGGTGATGGTGCCGCTGAACAACCAGAACACGCCGCTGTACAAGAACAAGCGGGTGCAGAACGCCCTGTATCTGCCGTCGTACCAGATCTATGACGTCACCAACCTCTGGCTGAACCCCAACACGCCTTGACGACCGGTGTCCCGCGGGCCCGCCGACCGGCGGGTCCGCGGGACAACCGTGAGGGAGACATATGAGCCTGCTTGAGGTAACCGACCTCCAGGTGGCCTTTCCCACATCCGACGGCGTGGTCCAGGCGGTGCGGGGGCTGTCGTTCACCGTCGACCGCGGCCAGACGCTGGCGATCGTCGGCGAGTCCGGCAGCGGGAAGACCGTGAGCACCCAGGCGATCCTCGGGCTGACCCCCGACGCCGACATCTCGGGCACGGCCCTGTTCGAGGGCATCGACCTGCTCGAACTCGACCGCGAACAACTCCGCCGGATCCGCGGCGCGGAGATCAGCGTGGTCTTCCAGGACCCGCTGACCAGCCTCCATCCGCTCTACAAGGTGGGCTGGCAGATCGAGGAGCTGATCCGCGTCCACCGTCCCGACACCCGCCGCGCCGAGGCCAGGAAGCGGGCCGTCGAGCTGCTGGGCCTGGTGGGCATCCCCCGCCCGGACCGCAGGGTGGACGACTACCCCCACCAGTTCTCCGGGGGCATGCGGCAGCGCGCGATGATCGCCATGTCGCTCGCGCTCAACCCGAAGCTCATCGTCGCCGACGAGCCGACCACCGCGCTCGACGCGACCGTCCAGGCGCAGATCCTGGAGCTCATCGGGCGGGTGCAGGCCGAGTTCGACATCGCGCTCATCCTCATCACGCACGACCTCGGCGTCGTCGCCGGCATGGCCGACGAGGTCATGGTCATGTACGCCGGGCTCGTGGTCGAGCGGGCCGACCGGCGCACGCTCTACTACAGCCCGCACCATCCGTACACCAAGGGGCTGCTGGAGTCGATCCCGGGCAGCACCGGCGACCGCGGCGGGCGGCTGCGGCCCATCCCGGGCTCGCCACCGAGCCTGATCGCGATCCCGTCCGGGTGCGCCTTCCATCCGCGTTGCCCGTACGTCATGCCGGTCTGTCCCGCCGAACGGCCGCCACTGGCCTCCGTCACCGGCGCGCGCGGGCACGCCTCGGCGTGCTGGCTGCCGCACGAGGCGGTCGGGCTCGGCGCGGAGGCGGAGGCGCTGCGCAAGCAGGCGCCGCGGGTCACGGCTGAGGAGGCGTGATGCTGCTCGAAGTCGAGAACCTGGTCAAATACTTCCCCATCACCAGCGGCATGCTGATCAAGCAGACGATCGGGCAGGTCAAGGCCGTGGACGGCGTCAGCCTGTCGCTGACGCCCGGCGAGACGCTGGGCCTGGTCGGCGAGACCGGCTGCGGCAAGTCCACGCTGGCACGCTGCATCGCGGGCCTGCATCCGATCACCTCGGGCAGCGTGCGGTTCGACGGCGCGGACATCACGAACCTGCCGCGCCGCCGGATGCGGCCCTACCGCCGCGACATCCAGGTGATCTTCCAGGATCCGTACGGCTCCCTGAACCCGCGCCGGCGGGTCGGGTCGATCATCGCCGACCCGCTCGTCATCCACCGGGTCGCGAGCGGCCAGGAGCTGCGGCGCACCGTCCAGGAGCTGATGGAACGGGTCGGGCTCAACCCCGAGCACTACAACCGGTTCCCCGCCGAGTTCTCCGGCGGTCAGCGGCAGCGCATCGGGGTCGCGCGGGCGCTCGCGCTGCGGCCCCGGCTGATCATCTGCGACGAGCCGGTGTCGGCGCTCGACGTGTCCATCCAGGCCCAGATCCTCAACCTGCTCAAGGACCTCCAGGACGACTTCGGGCTGACGTACCTGTTCATCGCGCACGACCTGTCGGTGGTGCGGCACGTCAGCGACCGGATCGCGGTCATGTACCTGGGCAAGGTGGTCGAACTGGCCTCCGCCGAGGAACTGCACGCGGTGCCGCGCCATCCGTACACGAACGCGCTGCTGTCGGCGACCGCCGTGGCCGACCCCGACGAGGCCGAACGGCGGCACCGCATCATCCTCACCGGCGACGTGCCCTCGCCGATCGACCCGCCCGAGGGTTGCCGGTTCCATCCCCGGTGCCCGAAGGCGCGGGACCGATGCTCGGCCGAGGAACCGCAGCTGGTGGCCCAGGAGCACTTGGTGGCCTGTCATTACCCCGTCGAGGCGGGCGAGGACCTGACCGCCGGGAGGACCACATGACACTCACGGAGATCCGTCCGGACGCCGTCGCCGACCGTACGATCGCCGGCCGCAGCCCCTGGCAGCTCGCCTGGGCCAGGATCAGGTCCGATCGTGTGGCCCTGGTGTCGGGCATCGTCGTCGTACTGCTGTGCCTGCTCGCCCTGGCCGCGCCGCTCATCTCGGCCTGGAACGGCCACGACCCCGACGAACAGTTCCGCGACACCGGCATCACCGACGAGGGCCTGCCCGTCGGGCCCAACGGCGAGTTCTGGTTCGGCACCGACCGCCTCGGCCGCGACCTGTTCATCAGGGTTCTGTACGGCGCGCGCGTCTCGCTGCTCGTCGGCGTGGTCGCGACCGGCGTGGCGGCGCTGATCGGCGTCGTCATCGGGCTGCTGGCCGGGTACTACGGCGGCGTCATCGACACCATCCTGTCCCGGCTCATGGACGTGGTGTTGTCGTTCCCGTACCTGATCTTCGCGATCGCCGTGGTGTCCATCGCCGGGCCCTCGCTGACCGCGACGATCGGGGTGATCTCGTTCTATTCCTGGGCCGCCATCGCCCGCGTGGTCCGAGGTCAGACACTCTCGCTCAAGGAACGCGAGTACGTGGAGGCGGCCCGGTCGATGGGGGCCGGCGACGCGCGGATCATGTTCGTGGACATCCTGCCGAACCTGCTGGCCCCCGTCATCGTGCTCACCACGCTGCTGGTGCCGGCGGCGATCGTGTTCGAGTCCACGTTGTCCTATCTGGGGCTCGGGATCGTTCCCCCCACCCCGTCCTGGGGGAACCTGCTGAGCGAGGCTCAGGGGTTCTACCGGGTGGCGTACTGGTATCTGGGGTTCCCTGCGGCGTCGCTGCTGATCACCACGCTGGCGTTCAACCTGGTGGGCGACGGGATCAGGGATGCCATCGATCCGCGTATGGAACGGCTGTTCAGCCGCCGGCGACGCCGTACCCGCCGCCGCACCCGCCCCGCCGCCGCACCCGCTTCGGGGAGCTCCGATGCCGCACCTCACTAGCTCCGTGTCCCTCCACCCCTACGAAGGCCCCTTCGCCCGCTCCCTCATCGGCCCCTTCGCGGACCCCTTGGCCGGCCCCTTCATCGGCCCCTTCGTAAGTCCCTTGGGCCGCCCCCTCACCCGCTCCTTCGTAGAACCCTTGGCCCGGCCCCTCATCGGACCCTTCGTAAGCCCCATCTCCCTCCCCCTTGTCGGAGCCTTAGTTGCATCGGGGGTGGTGGGCTGATGTTGCGACGGTTCCTCCTGCGGAGGGCGCTGCTCGGGCTGCTGGTGCTGTGGCTGGTCTCCCTGGGCACGTTCTTCCTGTTCTTCGTCGCCCCCGGCGACCCCGCCCGTACGCTGGCCGGCCGCCAGGCCACCCCCGAACAGGTCGACCTGATCCGCCACAACCTCGGCCTCGACCGCCCGACCATCGTCCAGTACTTCGACTACCTCGGCCGGCTCCTGCACGGCGACCTGGGCCAGTCGTACTTCTCGGGCGAATCGGTGGGCAAGCTGCTCGCCCAGGACTTCCCCCCGACGTTCTCGCTGGTGCTAGGGGGCGCGGTCCTGTGGTTCTGCCTCGGCGTCGGCGCGGGCGTGCTCAGCGCCACCCGGGTCCGGTCGTTCCTCGACCGCGTGCTGACCACGCTGGCCCTGGCCGGGGTGTCGATGCCGACGTTCGTGGTCGGTCTGCTCCTGCTGTATTTCTTCTTCTTCCAGCTTTCCATGGCAGGCGCGCCCATCCTGCCACCCGACTCCTACGTGGCCTTCTCCGACAACCCCGGCGAATGGGCCCGGCACCTGATCCTGCCGTGGATCACCCTGGCCATGGTCCAGGCGGCCTCGTACGCCCGCCTCACCCGGGGCTCCATGCTGGACGTCCTCGGCGAGGACTACATCCGTACGGCCCGCGCCAAGGGCGTACCCGAGGGCCGCGTCATCTACCGGCACGGCCTGCGGGCCGCGCTGACCCCCGTGGTGACCCAGCTCGGCGTCGACATCGGCACCTTGATCGGCGGCGTGGTGGTGACGGAGTCGGTCTTCGGCCTCGGCGGCGTGGGGCAGGCGGTGGTGCAGGCGTTCATCAGCGGCGACCTACCAGTGATCATGGGCGTCGTCATCCTCGCCACCACCGCCGTAGTGGTGGCCAACCTCCTGGTGGACATCGCCTACGGCCTCCTCGACCCCCGAATCCGCCTGGCCTGACCATCAAACCCACCCACTGGGCGGGCGCACCCCAACCGCGCCCGCCCAGCCCTCCAGCGCGTTCGCCGAACACACCTCTTGATCCCCTTGCGGCACCATCAGCGACCGCCCCGGCCACCTGCAACGCCACCCGGCGACCACCCTCGCCACCCGCGGCCCGTCAGCCGCCCCCTGATCATCCACTCCCCAGGGGACAGCCACGCTCTCCCGACGTACCGGGGGTCAGCGGGCGAATTCGGTGGCCCGCGACTCCCGCACCACCGTGATCCGGATCTGCCCCGGGTACGTCAGCTCCTCTTCCACCTGCTTGGCCACATCCCGGGCGATCACCTGCGCCTGGATGTCGTCGATCGCGTCAGGCTTGACCATGACCCGGATCTCCCGCCCGGCCTGCATGGCGAACACCTTCTCCACGCCCTCGTACGACTGCGCGATCTCCTCCAGCCGCTCCAGCCGCTTGACGTACGCCTCCAGCGACTCCCTGCGCGCCCCCGGCCGGCTGCCGCTGATGGCGTCGGCCGCCTGGGTGAGCACCGCCTCGACCGTATGCACCTCGACCTCGTTGTGGTGCGCCTCGATGGCGTGCACCACGTCCTCCTGCTCGCCGTACCGGCGGGCGATCTCCGCGCCGATCAGCGCGTGACTGCCCTCGACCTCGTGGGTGAGCGCCTTGCCGATGTCGTGCAGCAGCGCGCACCGCTTCATGAGCTGCTGGTTCATCTTCAGCTCGGCCGCCATGATGCCGGCGATGTGCGCGGACTCGATCAGATGCTTGAGCACGTTCTGTCCGTAGGACGTGCGGTAGCGAAGTTGCCCGAGCAGCAGCGTCAGCTCCGGGTGCATGTCCGTGATGCCCAGCTCGACCAGCGCGTCCTCACCCGCCCGCGCACAGAGGTCCTGCACCTCCTGGCGGCTGCGGTCGTGCGCCTCCTCGATCCGCTGGGGATGGATGCGTCCGTCCAGCACCAGCTTCTCCAGCGTGAGCCGCGCCGTCTCCCTGCGTACCGGGTCGAAACACGACAACAACACCGCTTCCGGGGTGTCGTCGATGATCAGGTTCACGCCGGTGGTCGATTCGAACGCCCGGATGTTGCGGCCCTCGCGCCCGATGATCCGGCCCTTCATCTCGTCACCGGGCAGATGCAGCACGCTGACGACCGACTCCGCCGTCTGCTCGGCCGCCACCCGCTGCACCGCCAGCGTCACGATCTTGGTGGCCCGCTTCTCGCCTTCCTTGCGGGCATCGCTCTCGATCTCCCGGATGATCAGCGCCGCCTCACGCTTGGCCTGGTTCTCGATCTCCCTGACCAGCTCGGACTTGGCCTGCTCCCCCGTCAGCCCGGCGACCCGTTCCAGGATCACCCGCCGTTCCTCCTCGACCTGGAGCAGTTCCTCGCGCCGGTCGGCCAGCTCGACCTCGGTCTCGGCCAGCTTCCTGTCCCGCTCGGCCTGCCGCCTGGCCTCCTCGTCGAGCCGCTGCTCGCGCTCGGCCAGCCTGGCCTCCCTGCGTTCGAGATCGGTCCGGAGCTCCTTGAGCTCGGACTTCAGGATCCGGCTCTCCTCCTCGACCTCTCGCCGCATCTGCGCGGCGCTCTCGGTGGCGGTCTCCGACCTGCGCAGGATCTCCTCGGCGTCGCTCTCCGCCTTGGTCCGGATCTCGCTGGCCTTCTCCCGAGCCTCTTCAAGCTCAGTGTGTACGGCCTCCACCTGCTCGGGGCTCGGCCCGCCCTTCCGGGGCAGACCGCCTGAGGTCCGGCGTATGACGACGAGCAGCGCCGCGATCATCCCGAACGCGAGCACGAGCACCGCCACCATCAGCACCACGACCAGCGGCTGCATGTGCGCCCCGCCCTCCTCGCGTCGTCAACACCTCATAACGCGGACCCAAAACGGGAGGGGTCACGTGCGCGCCACAGAACGCCCGGTCGGCGTCGTCTCCAGGACCGATGTCAAGCCAAGACTGACCGGGCATCGACCCCCATAGCCGACACCTCGCCTGCCTCGATCAACCGAGCTCGTTCGTCCGTCGTTCACCGGTATGGCAAATCCGCACTGCGCGGAGTAACTCCTCACTGCCGTCGAGGTTATGCGTCGAACAGGTCACGAGCAAGCAAACGCGTCCTCAAGCGTGTCTTACGGGCCCGAATCTCCCCAATCAACCACATAACCCACGATCACCCCCATTTGTCCCCGCCTTCCCCTCTCCCTCAACACCCTGCCGCCCACGCCCCTCAGACCTCAGCCCCAGAGCTTTGTGGGGACACACCCCTCGGGATCGGGACCGGGCGCCTCCGAAGAAGATCAGGAGAAGTCATCCTCCAGATCGATGCCCTCCTGTTCGAGAGCCTCCCGGATCACCCGATAGGCCACCCCGGACGAGTACCCCTTCCGCGCGAGCATGCCGGCCAGACGCCGAGTACGGGTCTGCGGATCGAGCGACCGGGTGGAGGCGAGCTTGCGTTCCACCAGCCGCCGGGCCGTCTCAGCCTCCTGGTCGGAATCCAGGCGATCTACGGCTTCCTTGACGGTGTCGGTGTCCACGCCCCGATGGCGCAACTCGGCCGCCAGCGCCCGCTTCGCAAGACCACGCCCGTGATGCCGGGAATCGACCCACGCCTCCGCGAACGCCTCGTCATTGATCAGCCCGAGCTCGGCGAACCGATCGAGCACCTTCTCCGCGGCCTCGTCCGGTACGTCCCGCTTGCGAAGGGCCTCGGCGAGCTGCGCCCGGGTCTTGGGAGCCATGGTGAGCAACCGAAGACAGATGGCCCGCGCCACCGACTCCGGATCCGCCTCGGGCCCCGCCGCAGCGGAACTCTCGGCGTCGGGCCCGTCAGGCAACGCCCCACGCCCCCGAGTCCCTCTCCCGAACCGGCCACTCGCCTTAGCACGCCTCCCAGACCGACCGCTCCCCCCGGATCCCCCCGCGAACAGCCCACCTTCCTCCGAGCCGCCTCCCCCGAAGAGCCCGCTCCCCTCTGAGCCCCCGAACTGTTCATTTCCCTCCGAGCCCCCTCCGACCGAGCCGCTTCCCCCTTCGGCCGTCCGGAACGAGCCGCTCCCCTTCGCGTCCGCCCAGGACGAACCGCTCGCCCCGACGTCTCCCCCGGACGAGCCGTTTCCCCCGGTGTTTTCCCCGGACGAGCCGTTTCCCGCCGCTTCCTCCTCGGAGTGACCGCTTTCCCCGCCGGCCCCTCGTCCACCCGCGCGACGTCCCTTGCCCGATCGCTCTTTGCCCGATCGGTCTTTGCTCGATCGCTTCCTACCGCTCGCCTGCTGCTCCTCGGCGAACCAGCTACTTCCGGCCAGTACCTCGGAATGCCACCCGTCGGCGTCGTACTTCGCCTTCGGAGGAACCTCGGCCCCCGGCGTGCCTTCAACAACGCCGCTCGGCTCATGCGGGTCTTCCCGCTCACCCCGACGCCGTTCAGAGCCCTCGCTGCCGTCCTGGGCGTCCGGCTCACGCAGTTCCCCACCGGAGAAGCCTTCACCGCCACGGCCACCAACCTCATTCAGAGGATCTTCGGTGACACCCTCGCCGTTCCGGGTCCTCTTCTTACGTCTTCCGGAGACGCCCTTACCGGCTCGTACGGCACCGGCGTCGGAAGGCCCGCCCGCAGCAGCGGCGTCACCACCGGAACGGCCGGTACGCTCACCTGGCCATACGAAGATCGGCGCCTCGGCACGATCCTCCGAGCGCCCTTGGAAAGGCCGGCCACCGGCTCGATCACCTGTACGGCGATCGGCAACGCCCTCCTCAGCCCGATCCCGCTCCTCGGCCGACTGACCCCAACCGGATGCGATCGCATCCAACAGGCCACCACGCTCACCACCCAGCCCTGCGGCGGCCTCGTCGGCCGGGCCCGTGTCGGGTTCGGCGGACGGGGAGCTCTGCTGACCGGGCCAGGTGAAGGTCGGCGGGGCGATGTCCCGGCCCGGCCCCCACGCCGGAGGCACGGCAACAGCCGTCCGGCGCTCCGAGTGCCAATCGGAGGTGACCATCGCGTCAGCCGCGACAGCCACGTCGTCGGCCTCGACCGCATCATCACCACTGCCGTCAGCCTCGACGACTGCGCCGTCAGCGCCATCAGCGTCGTCAGCCGCGACCGTGGCGTCATGGGCGGCCGAGCCGTCCACCTCGTCATGGACGGCCGGGTCGGACGGCTCGTCGTGGTCGGACGGAGGGGGGTCGGTGGGGGTGGTGTCAGTGGCCGGGAGGGAGTCCAGAGCGAAGGTGGGCTCGGTGGTGTCACCGGACATGGAGGTGTCCCGCGGGGTGGTGTCAGTGGCCGGGAGACCGTCACCTGTCAGAGGGGTGTCCGTGGTCGGTGGGGTGGCGGCTCGGAGGCGGGCGCGTTGTTCGTGCCATTCGTCTACCGATGGCCAGCCGTCTGCGGCCGAACGGGCCAGGTCGGGGCCACGCGATCCCTGAGCGGGGGCCGGGCGGTCGGTCGCCCGGGGCGCCGGCTCAGGGGTGGTGGCCCGGGGGCCGCGGGGTCCGCGCTTTCTGCGCTCCCCCGAGGCGGGGAGATCGGGCCATGCGCCCCAGTCCTGGGAACGGGGCGCCTGCGACGGATCCCTGTCACTCATGTGCCGACCGATCAGACGTCACCCGGCTTGGGGGTGGACTTCGAGCCACGGCCCGACGGCGCGGCGGCGGGAGCCGGGGCGGCGGCGGCCGGTTCGGCGGGCGCGTCGAGCTTGGGGCCGACCCCGAGCTTGTCCTTGATCTTCTTCTCGATCTCGTTGGCCATGTCGGGGTGGTTCTTCAGGAAGTTACGGGCGTTCTCCTTGCCCTGGCCCAGCTGGTCGCCCTCGTACGTGTACCAGGCGCCCGACTTGCGGACGAAGCCGTGCTCGACGCCCATGTCGATGAGACCGCCCTCGCGGGAGATGCCCACGCCGTAGAGGATGTCGAAGTCGGCGACGCGGAAGGGCGGGGCCATCTTGTTCTTGACGACCTTGATCCGGGTGCGGTTGCCGACCGCCTCCGTGCCGTCCTTCAGGGTCTCGATGCGGCGGATGTCCATGCGGACGGAGGCGTAGAACTTCAGCGCCTTACCACCGGTCGTGGTCTCGGGGCTGCCGAACATGACGCCGATCTTCTCGCGGAGCTGGTTGATGAAGATGGCGGTGGTGCCGGTGCTGTTGAGCGCGCCGGCGACCTTGCGCAGGGCCTGGGACATGAGGCGGGCCTGGAGTCCGACGTGGCTGTCGCCCATCTCGCCCTCGATCTCGGCCTTGGGCACCAGGGCGGCCACCGAGTCGATGACGATGATGTCGACCGCGCCGGACCTGATCAGCATGTCGGCGATCTCAAGCGCCTGCTCACCGGTGTCGGGCTGGGAGACCAGCAGCGCGTCGGTGTCCACGCCCAGCTTCTTGGCGTATTCGGGGTCGAGGGCGTGCTCGGCGTCGATGAACGCCGCGATGCCGCCGGCCCGCTGGGCGTTGGCCACCGCGTGCAGGGCGATCGTGGTCTTGCCGGAGGACTCGGGGCCGTAGATCTCGACGATGCGGCCGCGCGGGAGGCCGCCGATGCCGAGGGCCACGTCAAGGGAGATCGACCCGGTGGGGATCACCTCGATGGGGGCTCGGGCGTCGTCGCCCAGTCGCATGACGGAGCCCTTGCCGAACTGCCGCTCGATCTGAGCGAGCGCGGTCTCGAGGGCCTTCTCGCGGTCGTTGATAGCCATGGGAGCTCCCTCTGGAGGGTCGTGGTCCGATCAGTCGAGTGAAAGCTACGGCCTGCCACCGACATTTTCCGTGACGGCCGGGGAAGGCGTGGCCTGGTTCGGCTGTTACATCGTAGCCGAACGATTGTTCGATCACATCACGAACACGCTGCTGGGATGCATGCGGCGTGTTCAAAGGAGGGCGAGGCCGGTGCTCGGATGCCGCTCGCGTTCATGGTCGTCACTACCGGATTGGCCGTGGGGTCTGCCCTGGGGATCGTTGCCGTGCGACTGCGCGCGGCGGGCGGACGTGATGGGGTACGCCCGGATGGGCGGTTGTACGGGTCCGGGTCGGATGAACGCCTGTCCCACATGGACGGGCGTCATGTGATCGGGTCCCTGGGACACCGATCGGTACGGGATCGCCGTACGGGATCGCCGTGTGGGGAGGAGTGTGTGGGGAGGAGGGAGGGCGACGTCACGGCCGTCCTCCCCACACGTCGGAAGTGACGGCGTACGGGTTGGCCCCGGCGTGTTGTCAGACGCCGTGAGCTGGGGAGACTCACTCCAGGGACAGGCTGGAGGCGGCGAAGTGGCGAGTGGCTACACCGGGGAACGACGAGCCCTTCTGGAGGCGCTCGCCGAGTTGCTGCCCCACCAGGGGCTGGTAAGCCGCTTGGTCGGCGGCGACGACCCGGTGCTGTGGGTGTGGCACCCGCGTACGCGCCGCCAGACGATCGTCTTCGCCACCCCCTCCAGCGGGGGCTGGACGTTGTTGTGGTCGCCCGGCGGGCAGGGCGGCGCGGACGACCTGGAGAGCGCGGCGGCCTCGCTGCGCCGGACGCTGGACTCAGCGCAGTCTGGGTGAGACGTCCTCCACCTGGCACACGGCCCGCCACACGGTCTTGGCGCTCTCGCCGTCGGCCAGCGCCTGCGTCACGGTACGGCCGCCCAGCGGGGCGATCACGTAGTCGCGGGCCCACGACTCGGCGTAGGTCTCACCGAAATGGGCGTTCATCCGTCTCCAGAACTCGGTCAGGCGCATGAACCAAGTATGGAATCGCGTCGGGCGTGGGTAAGACATCCGCATGCCAAAGACCCCCAAGTCCTCGCCCCCCAAGACCTCCAGGACCAAGGCCAACAGGGCCAGGCGCCGCCGGCTGTTACTCGCGATGCGGCAGGCCGTACAGAAGGAGAAGGGACAGCGATCGGAACGGCACGCGGGAATCAGGCAGGAACCGCGTGCGGGCAGGCCGCGCACGCGCAGGGCGTCGCGGCGCTGAGCCTGCGACGCACGGTCACAACACCCGCGCGCCGTACATCTCACCGAGATGGTCGGCGAGCAGCTCCAGGCGGGCGCCGTCGGGGTCCTTGAAGTAGATGGAGGCGCCGCTCTCGATCTGGTGCGGCACGCCGGCCATCTCCAGCTTGCCCCGCAGACGTTCCCAGGTGGCGGGGTCCACGGAGATCGCCACGTGGTGCAGACCGCCGAGCACCTCCTGGTACGGGCCGAGGTCGAGCCCGGGAAAGTCGAAGAAGGCGAGCAGGTTGCCGTTGCCGGCGTCGAAGAAGAAGTGGCTCGAACCCCTGTAGTCGCGGTTCTCGATGATCTCCGTCAGCGGGAACTCCAGGAGTTCCTGGTAGAACTTGATGGTTCGTTCCACATCGGACGACAACAGGGCCACGTGGTGCAGGCCACGGGCGCTGCTCGACGGCCGGTGCGGTAAGGCGTACTGTTGTCGCAGTTGTGCGCGTCGGTTCTCGACGGCGGCATAGTCAATGGTCACGGTCGCTCTATGTCCGTCATGACCCCACCTCAATCACCGGGCGCTCCGCCAATACGTTTTCTGTCAGTGGCGCGAGGCAGTATGTGCTGGTGAGCTCGCTAGACCACTTCAGCCAGGTGACCAGGCAATGGTTCGCCGGGGCCTTCCAGGCGCCCACGGCGGCCCAGGAGGGCGCGTGGGAGTCGATCGCGCGCGGTGACAACACGCTGGTCGTCGCCCCCACGGGGTCGGGCAAGACGCTGGCGGCGTTCCTGTGGTCGCTCGACAGGCTCGCGGCCCGGGCGGCCGATCAGCCCCCGGCGGAAGCGGGCGCGAAAGAGTCGAAGCCCCCCGCGAAGGCGGGCGCGAAAGCGCCGAAGTCCCCTGCGAAGGGCGCGAAGCCGGGGACGCGGGTGCTCTACGTGTCGCCGCTCAAGGCGCTGGCCGTCGACGTCGAGCGCAACCTGCGCGCGCCGCTGGCCGGGCTCAGGCAGACGGCGCGGCGGCTCGGGCTGCCCGTGCCGGAGATCTCGGTGGCGATCCGTTCGGGCGACACGCCGGCCGAAGAACGCAGGCGGTTCGCCGCCAAGCCGTCCGACATCCTGATCACCACCCCCGAGTCGCTGTTCCTGCTGCTCACCAGCCAGGCGCGCGACGCGCTGCGCGACGTCGAGACGGTGATCGTCGACGAGGTGCACGCGGTCGCGGCCACCAAGCGCGGCGCCCACCTGGCGCTCAGCCTGGAGCGGCTCGACGCGCTGCTGGAGCGTCCGGCGCAGCGGGTGGGGCTGTCGGCGACCGTGCGGCCGGTGAGCGAGGTGGCCGCCTTCCTCGGCGGCACGCGCCCTGCGACGGTGGTGCAGCCGCCGTCCGACAAGCGCATCGAGATCGAGGTCGTCGTCCCGGTCGAGGACATGACGGAGATGGAGGGGGCGCCCGATCCGGAGCAGGTCGAGCCGTCCGGCCGGTCGATCTGGCCTCATGTGGAGGACCGGCTGTTCGACCTGATCGAGGCCCACAGTTCGACGATCGTGTTCGCCAACTCCAGGCGCCTGGCCGAACGGCTGTGCACCCGGCTCAACGAGCTGGCCTACGGGCGGCGGCAGGGGCTGGAGGCCGTCGACCTGTCGATCTGGGAGACACCGCCGCAGGACCACGAGGATCCGGCCCCGCCCAGGCGCATGCCGGCCGAGATGATGGCCCAGGCGGGGGCGAGCAAGGGTGTGGTGACGGAGATCGTCCGCGCCCACCACGGCTCGGTGTCGAAGGAGGAGCGGGCGCAGATCGAGGAGGCGCTCAAGTCGGGGCGGCTGCCCGCCGTGGTGGCCACGTCCAGCCTGGAGCTGGGCATCGACATGGGCGCGGTCGATCTGGTGGCGTGCGTGGAGGCCCCGCCCAGCGTGGCCAGCGGGTTGCAGCGCATCGGCCGGGCCGGCCACCAGGTGGGCGCGGTCTCCCGGGGTGTGATCTTCCCCAAGTACCGGGGCGATCTCGTCCAGACGGCCGTGGTGGCCGAGCGCATGCGCAGCGGGCAGATCGAGGAGTTGCGCTACCCGCGCAACCCGCTCGACGTGCTGGCCCAGCAGATCGTGGCGATGACCGCGCTCGACGACTGGACCGTCGACGAGCTGGAGGCCCTGGTCAAGCGGGCCGCCCCCTACTCCACACTGCCGCGCGGCGCGCTGGAGGCGACGCTCGACATGCTGGCCGGGCGCTACCCGAGCGAGGAGTTCGCCGAGCTGCGGCCCCGTATCGTCTGGGACCGCGTCACCGGCACGCTCCAGGGGCGGCCCGGCGCGCAGCGGCTGGCCGTGACCAACGGCGGCACCATCCCCGACCGCGGGCTGTTCGGCGTGTTCCTCGTGGGCGAGAAGGCGTCCCGGGTGGGCGAGCTCGACGAGGAGATGGTCTACGAGTCGCGTGTGGGCGACGTCTTCGTGCTGGGCGCGACCTCGTGGCGGATCGAGGACATCACGGCCGACCGGGTGCTGGTCTCCCCCGCTCCCGGGCAGCCGGGCAAGCTGCCGTTCTGGCACGGCGACACGGCCGGGCGTCCCGCCGAGCTGGGCCGGGCGATCGGGCAGTTCCTGCGGGAGCAGGCCAAGCAGGGCTCCACCGAGCGCATGAGGGAGGCGGGGCTCGACGAGTTCGCCGCGGGCAACCTGCTGGCCTATCTCGACGAGCAGCGCGAGGCCACCGGCTACGTGCCCGACGACCGTACTCTGCTGGTCGAGCGTTTCCACGACGAGCTCGGCGACTGGCGGGTGGTGATCCACTCCCCCTACGGCGCGCGTGTGCACGCGCCCTGGGCGCTGGCGATCAGCCGGCGGCTGCGCGAGCGTTACGGCATCGACGTCCAGGCCGTCCACTCCGACGACGGCATCGTGTTGCGCATCCCCGACACGCTGGCCGAGCCGCCCACCGACGTGGCGGCGTTCGACGCCGAGGAGATCGAGCAGATCGTCACCGAGGAGCTGGGCGGGTCGGCCATGTTCGCCTCCCGGTTCAGGGAGTGCGCGGGGCGGGCGCTGCTGCTGCCGCGCCGCGTGCCGGGCCGGCGCAGCCCGCTGTGGCAGCAGCGCCAGCGGGCCGCCCACCTGCTGGGGGTGGCCTCCCAGTACGCCTCGTTCCCGATCGTGCTGGAGACGATGCGCGAGTGCCTCCAGGACGTGTTCGACGTGCCGGGGCTGGTCCAGCTCATGCGGGACATCGCGGCGCGCAGGGTCCGGGTGGTGGAGGTGGAGACCTCGCAGGCCTCGCCGTTCGCGGCGTCGTTGTTGTTCCATTACGTGGGCGCGTTCATGTACGAGGGCGACGCCCCGCTGGCCGAACGCCGCGCCCAGGCCCTGGCGCTGGACACCACGCTCCTGGCCGAACTGCTCGGCCAGGCCGACCTGCGCGAGTTGCTCGACCCCGACGTGATCGTGGCCAGCGAACGCGAGCTGGCCCGGCTCGACCGGCCGCTGCGCGACGCCGAGGACCTCGCCGACCTGCTGCGTTCGCACGGGCCGCTGCTGACGCCCGACGTGAGCGTGCGCGGCGGCGACCCGTCCTGGCTGGAGGAGCTCGAACGCGCGCGCCGGGCCATCCGCGTGCGCGTCGCTGGCGAGGAGCAGTGGGCGGCCGTCGAGGACGCGGCCCGGCTGCGCGACGCGCTCGGCGTGCCGCTGCCCGTGGGGGTGCCGCACGTGTTCCTGGAACCGGTGCCCGACCCGCTGGCCGACCTGGTGGCCCGGCACGCCCGCACCCGCGGCCCCTTCCACGCCGGTACGGCCGCCGCCCGCTTCGGTCTGGGCGCGGCCGTGGTCATCGACGCGCTGCGGCGGCTGGCCACGTCGGGGCGGGTCGTGAACGGCGAGTTCCGTCCCGGCGGCCGGGGTGAGGAGTGGTGCGACGCCGGGGTGTTGCGGATGTTGCGCCGCAGGTCGCTGGCCCGGCTGCGCAAGGAGGTCGAGCCGGTCGCGGCCGAGACGCTGGCGCGGTTCCTGCCCACCTGGCACGGCATCACCGGCTCGGGCTCGGCGGCGCCCGACGGTTCGCGGGCCGGGGCGGCCAGGGCGATGGACGCGCTGGTGCGTTCCGTCGAGCAGCTCCAGGGCGCCGCCGTGCCGGCCTCTGCGCTGGAGACGCTGGTGCTGCCCTCGCGGGTGCCCGGCTACCATCCGGCGCTGCTCGACGAGCTGACGTCGTCGGGCGAGGTGATGTGGGTGGGGCAGGGGTCGCTGCCCGGCGGCGACGGATGGGTGTCGCTCTACTTCGCCGACACCGCGCCGCTGCTGCTGCCCGAGCCCGCCGAGATCACGATGACGCCGCTGCACGAGCGGGTGCTCGACCTGCTGGGCGGCGGGGGCGCGCTGTTCTTCCGTGGGATCTCCGACCAGCTCGGCGCCCAGGGCGGTGCGCTCGACGACGCCACGCTGGTCTCGGCGTTGTGGGATCTGGTGTGGTCGGGCCGGGTGTCCGGGGACACGCTCGCGCCGCTGCGGGCCACGCTGGGCACCGGGCGTCCCGCGCACCGGCCGGCCACGACGCGGCGGCGCCGGGCCGTGCTGCCGTCCAGGAGCGGGCCGCCGACGGTGGCCGGGCGGTGGTGGCTGCTGCCCGGGCCCGCCGACGACACGACGCAGCGGGCTCACGCGCAGGCCGAGGTGCTGCTCGAACGGCACGGGGTGGTGACGCGGGGGGCGGTGACGTCCGAGCGGTTGCCTGGCGGGTTCACGCCCGTCTACCAGGTCCTTCGTGCTTATGAGGAGAGCGGGCGGTGCCGGCGGGGGTACTTCGTCGAGGGGCTCGGAGGCGCGCAGTTCGCGTTGCCGGGCGCGGTCGACCGCATGCGCGCCATGGCTCCGGGCATCGCCCCGACGGGCGGCGGGCCCGACGAAGGCTTCGCTCCTCCCGGCGGCCCGGGGGCCGGGCGGCCTGTGGCGGGGCGGCGGGCCGTGGTGCTGGCCGCGGCCGATCCCGCCAGTCCGTACGGCGCCGCGCTCCCCTGGCCGCAGCGGCCGGGGGACGCCGGGCACAAACCGGGCCGCAAGGCGGGCGCGCTGGTCGTGCTCGTGGACGGTTACCTCGTCCTCTACGTGGAGCGGGGCGGCAAGACGTTGTTGTCGTTCGCCGACGACGAACGTCTTCAGCCGGCCGTCGACGCCCTGGCCCTGGCCGTACGTGACGGCGCGCTCGGGAAGCTGACGGTGGAGCGGGCCGACGGCGCGTCCATCGTGGAGTCGCCGCTGGCCGCGGCCTTGGAGGCGGCCGGATTCCACCCCACGCCGAGGGGACTGCGCCTGCGCGCCTGACCTGCGGGACGAGACGCTGCGTCCGGAGTTCTTCTCGCTGCTCGGCGGCGGTGCGGGGCTGGTGGCGTGGCCGCCGGGCCGGCACCGTACGGCGGCGTGAACGGCGGCAGTCCGTGTTCAAGCTGCCCGACCTGTCCAAGGCGCAGCGCACGCTGGTGATGTACTGCTGGTCGCCGGGCGCGATCCCGCTGGTCCCACAGGGGATCGTGGCGGCCGGGTTCGTGGCGAACGGGCGACTTCGCCACCCGTGGTTCCTGGCCACGTACATGGAGCCGGGGCTGCGCCGGCCGGTGGCGACGGGCATGATCATCCTCCGACCGGCCCGCTCTTGTATACGATGAGCGCTCATATGGCTGATCTGACTCTGGGCGCCGCCCACCAGACCCTGCGGGACGAGGTCACCGAGGAGCTGCGCCGCCGTATTCTCCGCGGCGAGCTGGCCCAGGGCGAACGGCTGGTCGAGGACCGGCTGGCCGCGCTGCTCGGCGTGTCGCGCAACCCCGTACGCGAGTCCATCCGGGTGCTGGCCGCCGAGGGGTTCGTCGAGGTCGTCCCGCGGATCGGCGCGACGGTCGCGCGGTTGTCGGCCGAGGAGGGCGAGGAGCTCTTCGACGTGCGGATGGCGATCGAGGGCCTGGCCGCGCGGCTGGCGGCACGTAAGCGCTCCCCCGGGGCCGCCGACCGGCTGCGCCGGATGCTCGACCACGCCAGGGAGGCCGTGGAGGCCGGGCGGCTGGAGGAGGTGGCCGACCTCAACACCGCCTTCCACCTGGCCGTGGGCGAGGCGGCCGGCAACTCCTACCTCAACCTGATGATGAAGCCGATGTTGCAGCGGGCGCAGTGGGTCTTCAGCCAGACCGCCGCCGCCCGCGGGCCGCACTCCTGGTCGGAGCACCTGAGCCTGTGCGAGGCCATTGCCGCGGGCGACGAGGACGAGGCCCAGGCCAGGGCGGTCGCGCACGTCGCCGCCGCGCGCCGGTCGTTCCTCGCGGCCGCGCCCCGGGAGGCCGGCGAAGGCCCCGGGGATGCCTGAAATGTGAGGTGTTGTATACAGTCTCCTGAACCCGAGCGGACAGGGAGACGGCGTTGTTCACCACCAGACCCGAACTGACGGGCGACTTCGGCATGGTCGCCAGCACCCACTGGCTGGCCTCCGCCGCCGGGATGGGCGTGCTGGAACGCGGCGGCAACGCCTTCGACGCGGCGGTGACCACCGGGTTCGTGTTGCAGGTCGCCGAGCCGCATCTCAACGGCCCCGGCGGCGAGGTGCCGATCCTGTTGTGGAGCGAGGCCGAGCAGCGGGTGTCGGCGGTGTGCGGCCAGGGCGTGGCGCCCGCCGCCGCGACCGTCGAGCGCTTCGCCGCGCTGGGCCTGGACGTCGTCCCTGGCACGGGCCTGCTGGCGGCGACGGTGCCGGGCGCGTTCGGCGGGTGGATGTTGCTGCTGGAGCGGTGGGGCACCTGGTCGCTGGCCGACGTGCTGGCCCCGGCGATCCACTACGCCGAGCACGGCGTGCCGGTGCTCGACCGGATCGCCGCCACGATCGGCACGGTCGAGGAGCTGTTCACGCGGGACTGGCCCACGTCCGCGGCCACCTGGCTGCCGGGCGGACGGGTGCCCGCGCCGGGTTCGCGGCTGGCCAACCCGGTGCTCGCGGAGACCTACCGCAGGCTGGTCGCCGAGGCCGAAGCCGCGTCGAGCTCTCGCGAAGGACAACTCGCCGCCGCCAGAAGCGCCTGGTACGAGGGTTTCGTCGCCGAGGCAGTGGCCGCGTTCAGCGCCGGCACCGCCTGGCGGGACAGCTCCGGCGAGGTGCACGGCGGCCTGCTCACCGGGGACGACCTGGCACGCTGGTCGGCCACCGTCGAGGAGCCGGCCGGCTTCGACTACCGGGGGCACACCGTGTACAAGACGGGTCCCTGGGGGCAGGGGCCGGTCTTCCTTCAGCAGCTCGCGCTGCTGGCCGGGTACGACCTCGACGCCATGGAGTTCCTCGGCGCGGACTACGTGCACACGGTGACCGAGGCGGCCAAGCTCGCCTTCGCCGACCGCGAAGCCTGGTACGGCGACGCGGACGTGCCCATGTCCGACCTGCTGGGCCCCGCGTACAACGAGGAGCGGCGGCGGCTCATCGGCCCGGAGGCCAGCCTGGAGCTGCGGCCGGGCTCCCCCGGCGGCCGGGACCCGCGGCTGCCCGCCTACCTCGCGCCCGCCACGGCGACCACCGGCAACCGTCCGGGCCTCGGCGAACCCACGATCGCCCGCCACACCCCGCTGACGGGCACGCGGGAGCAGACCGGCGCGGGTGAGCAGGTGGTGACGCCGGACGGCGCGGTGCGGGGCGACACCTGTCACGTGGACGTCGTGGACCGGTTCGGGAACATGGTCTCGGCCACGCCCAGCGGCGGCTGGCTGCAGAGCTCCCCCACGATCCCCGAGCTGGGCTTCTGCCTGGGCACCAGGGCGCAGATGTTCTGGCTCCAGGAGGGGCTGCCCGCCTCGCTGCGGCCCGGCACGCGCCCGCGCACCACGCTGTCGCCGTCGTTCGCGACCAGGGACGGCAGGCCGTGGCTGGCGTTCGGCACGCCGGGCGGCGACCAGCAGGACCAGTGGAGCGTGAACTTCTTCCTGGCCGTCGTGCACGGCGGCCTGAACCTCCAGGAGGCGATCGACGCCCCCATGTTCCACTCCGCGCACTTCCCCAGCTCGTTCTTCCCGCGCGGCTCGCGTCCCGGGGTGCTGCACGTCGAGGAGCGGCTCGATCCGGGTGTCGTGGCCGAGCTGCGGCGGCGCGGGCACGAGGTCGAGGTCGAGGGCCCGTGGTCGCTCGGCAGGCTGAGCGCGGTGGCCCGCGACGGCGGCTTCCTCAAGGCCGCCGCCAACCCGCGTGGCGCCCAGGGATACGCGGTGGGCCGATGACGCTCGCCGATCTCGCGTTCCTGGCCGGTGCCGGGCTGCTGGCGGGGGCGGTCAACGCCCTGGCCGGCGGCGGCACGCTCATCTCCTTCCCGGCGCTGATGGCCTTCGGCTACCCGAGCATCACGGCGTCGGTGACCAACGCGGTGGCCCTGTGGCCCGGCTACCTGGGCGGCGTGCTCGGGTACCGCGCCGAGCTGCGGGGGCAGCGGCGCCGGGTGGTGACACTGTCGGCCGCGACGACGGCGGGCGCGGCCGCGGGCAGCGCGCTGCTGCTGCTCACGCCGGGCCGGCTGTTCGACTCGCTGGTGCCGTGGCTGGTGACCTTCGCCAGCCTCGCGCTGCTGGCCCAGCCGTGGTTGCGGTCCCGCTTCGGCGGCGCGGCCGGGCAGGCCCCGAGCAGGCTGGTGTACGCCGGGGTGTTCCTGGGCGGTTGCTACGGCGCCTACTTCAACGGCGGCATGGGCGTGCTGCTGCTGGCCGTGCTCGGCATGTTCCTGCACGACGACCTGCACCGGGTCAACGCCGTACGGGCCGCGTTGTCGCTGGTCATCAGTACGGTGGCGGTGGTGGCGTTCGCGTTGTTCGGGCCGGTGGAGTGGCAGGCGGTGGCGGTGGTCGCGCCGGCCAGCCTGGCGGGTGGCTTCCTCGGCACCCGCGTGGCCCGGCTGATGCCGCCGAACGTGTTGCGCGGCGTCGTCGTGGCCTTCGGCCTCGGCGTGGCGGCGGTGCTCGCGCTGCGGTAGACGGGCGGTTCAGGCGACGGTGGCCTCGATCAGGTCGTCCACGACGTCGGCCAGGTCGTTGCCGCGGGCGTGCACCCGCCGCTGGCGTACCGCGCCCGACCCCTTGCGCAGCAGCCGTTCCAGGCCCTCCTCGGTGAAGGACAGGTCGCCGGCCTCGGCCAGCGCGAGACGTACGTGGGCGAACAGGCGTCGGGCCATCACCGTCGCGGGCACGAGCGTGCCGTGCCGCACGTCGAGGCTGTCGCCGACCAGCCCGTCACGGGCAGCCCGCCAGTAGGCGGCCCGCAACACCTCCGACGGGATCGGCAGCCCGCGGTCGCCGCGCGCCACCGCCCGCAGGGCGGTCACGACCAGGGCCCGGATCAGGCCGATGATCGTCAGGCTGTCGCTCACGTCGAGCGGCACGTCGGCCACCCGGATCTCGACCGTCGGCAACCGCGGCGACGGACGAGTGTCCCAGAAGACCGTCTTGGGGTCCATCAGCGCGCCCGACTCCGACAACGCCCGCAGCGCCAGCTCGTAGTCGGCGAACGTCGGGAAGTACGGCGGCGCGCCGGACACCGGCCACCGTCCCCAGCTGATCACCCGCCAGGACGCGTACCCGGTGTCGCGGCCCACGAAGAAGGGCGAGTTGGCGGCCAGCGCGATCAGCGTCGGCAGCCAGGGTCTCAGATGGTTGCCGACGTACACGGCGACCTCCTCGTCCGGTACGTCGACGTGCACGTGCAGGGCGCAGATGCTGATCTCGTCCTGCAACGCCCGGTAGAGCTCCTTGCCCTGTAGGTAGCGGTGGTCGTCGGTGAGCGGCGGGGACATGACGTCGCCGAGCACCGGGATGCCGCTGGCCACCACCGCCAGACCGCACGACCGGGCCGCTTGGGCCACCTCCTTCCGGGCCGCCCGCAGGTGGGAGCCCAGTTCGCTCAGGTCGGCGGAGGGTGGCGTGCGGGCCTCCACCTGGAAACGGGTGATCTCGTAGGCCACGTCGAGCATGTCCGTCGCGGCGGCCAGGACGTCGGCCGCTCGGGGGACCACGTGGCGGGTGCGGGGATCGACGACGAGGTATTCCTCTTCGATCCCGATCAACGGAACCATGCACACCTCGCTGGGGAGTCCAGAAGCCTCCGCTTGAGGTTGTGCCCGTACCGCCGCCTGTGGAAAACCTGGCTAGAAGGGGGCAGGACCGTACAGGGCGGCGGGGGCGCCGGTGGACATGGCCCAGTAGCGGTCGCCGTACGACCAGTGCCACCACTCGGTCGGGTAGTTGACCAGGCCCACGGGCTCCAGGGCGGCGGCCAGGATCTCGCGGTGGACGCGGGCCTCGGCCGGGATGCCCGCCGCGGCCGTGTAGCAGGCGCCGCCGCTCTCCTCGGGGTTGTCGTTGACCTGGGTGCCCATGTCGTACTCGGTGCCGTCGGGCGCGCACAGGGTCAGGTCGACGGCTGCGCCGGCGGTGTGGGGGGCGACTTCCACGGGCGAGACGTAGCGGCTCGCCGCGACGTGGGACTGCTCGGGCGTCATGCCGGGGTAGGCGTCCAGCAGCTCGGCGCGGTAGCCCTCGAAGATGCGGCGCTGGGTGGCGATCGGGCGGTAGCCCTCGACGATCAGCAGGTGGAAGCCCTCGGGAAGGTCGCGCTCGGCCTGTTCCAGGCGGTCGAGCAGGCCCGCGCGCAGATGCGCGTACGCGCCGTCGCGGTCGGCCATGCGCTTGTCGACCCGCAGCCGCCCGCGTACGTCAGCCAGCGGCTCGCCGCACTCCCGTACGGGGATCGCGGTCACACGCGGGTCGGAGATGAGGACTACGTCGGTGTCGAGCTGCCACATGGGCAGAAATTCTCACACAGTGTCGGAGAAAACCTGCTCCCGGGCCTGCTCAAGGGCGGCGACCATGGCCCCGCGCAGCACCGCGTTCCCGGTCACCTTGGTCGTCAGCACGGTCGGCTGGCTCGGGCACACGCGGGCCACGGCCTCCTGGACCTTGGCGGCCAGCCGTTCGCCGCCGGCCCGCCCGACGTCGCCGCTGAGCACGATCAGCTCGGGGTCGAGCACGACGGCCACGGCCGCGGCGCCCACGGCCAGGCGGCCCGCGACCTCGTCGAGGTAGTGCTCGTCGCCGTTGCGTACCAGGTCGGGCACGGTGTAGCCGATCACGCCGTGCTCGCCGGCCAGGCCGCGCAGGGCGTCATGGCCCACCAGGCGCTGGAAGGAACCCGACTGCGGCTGCGACACGTCGGCGGGCAGCGGCTCGCCCGGCACCGGCAGCCAGCCGATCTCGCCCGCGCCGCCGGTGATGCCGCGGTGCAGCCTGCCGCCGAGCATCACGCCGAGACCCTGGCCGACGCCGGCCCAGATGACCACGAAGTCGTCGCGGCCGACGGCGGCGCCGTAGCGGCTCTCGGCGAGGGCGACCAGGTTGACGTCGTTCTCTATGGTCACCGAGGCGCCCAGGGTCTCGCGGAGGCTGGCCAGTACGCCGACGTGCCAGTCGGGCAGGTCGTAGGACCAGCGCACGTCGCCGCTGCGGGGATCGACGACGCCTCTGGTGCCGATGACGAAGGAGCGGAGCTGGGAGAGCTCGACGCTGGCCGTGGCGCAGGCCCGCTGCACGGCCGAGTGGACCGCCTTGACGGGATCCCGGCCGTCGGAGGGGTTGACCGTCACCTCGACAACGATTTTACCTGTGATGTCCGCCACACCGACGGTGAGGCTCTCGGGCAGCACCTCCAGCCCGGCGACGTACGCGCTGGAGGGAACCACGGCGTACAGGGCGGCGTGGGGACCTCTGCCTCCCGCGCGCTCGCCCGCGACCTCCACGAGGCCCCGTTCTTCCAGGCGAGCCAGCAGCTGACCTGCGGTTACCTTGGATAGCCCCGTTCGCTCTCCCAGTTCGGCGCGGGTCAGCGGGCCGTCCGCGAGGAGGAGTTCAAGTGCCGAGCGGTCGTTCAACCTGCGCAGCAACCGGGGGATCCCCGGGCTTCGACTCATTACCGCACCCCTCTCGTCACGAATGGCTAACGAGCGTTTCTTTTAAGAAAGTTTCTTGTTAGTTTAACAGCGTCGTTCGGCATTTGACGATCAGCCTGGTGCGGACCGTAGGCCAGCACCCGGGAAGGGAGAACCCTGTGAGGATCGCGAAGATCACAGCCACTACGGTCACCACGGCCGCCCTGGCCCTGGGCCTGGCTGCCTGTGGGTCCGGCGAGGAGCCGAAGCCGTCGTCCAGCACGGCTGCCGCCCCCGCCTCTAGTGGACCCAAGTTCGCGGGCAAGACGCTCAGTGTTTGGCGCCTCGGTGACAGCAACCCGGCCGCGGCCAAGTACATGGAAGAGCTCAACGCCGAGTTCAAGACTCAGACCGGCGCCGAGGTCAAGCTTGAGTGGATCCCGTGGCCGCAGGTGGCCGACAAGTTCGCGGCCGCCGCGACGGGCGCCGGCCCGGACGTGACCGAGATCGGCAACGACCAGGTCCCCATGTGGCAGAGCCAGGACGCGCTCACCCCGATCACTGACATCGCCCACGAGGGCGACCGGGCGCAGATCCCCGAGAACCTCTACGGCTACGAGACGGTCGACGGCGAGGTCTACGGCATCCCGTGGGGCGCCGGCGCCCGCGCCGTCCTCTACCGCAAGGACTGGTTCGCGGACCTCAAGATCGAGGTTCCGAAGACCTGGGACGAGCTCGTGGCCGCGGGCAAGAAGATCCAGAAGGCCAAGGGCGCCGGCGTCGACGGCTTCGCCTTCAACGGCGGCTCCGACGCCAACCACCTGCTGGCCGCTTTCGCCTGGTCCGAGGGCGGCGAGTTCGCCGTCAAGGAAGGCGACAAGTGGGTCGGCAAGCTGACCGAGCCCGGCTTCACCAAGGGCTTCGAGACCTACACCGGTCTGGTCAAGGACGGCCTGTCCGGCAAGGCGAACCTGACGCTGAACACGGTCGACATCCGCAAGCGCTTCGCCAACAACAAGGTGGCGATGTACCTCACCGCCGGCTGGGACCTGCCCGGCATCGAGGAAGACTCCAAGGGCAAGCTGAAGGGCGACAAGCTCGGCTTCTTCCCGCTGCCCGCCAAGACCGGCGGCCTGGCCCCGTCCTTCTTCGGCGGCAACGACATCGCGCTGTGGGGCGGCACCAAGGAGGCCGACCTCGGCAAGGAGTACATCAAGCTCGCCACCAGCAAGACCTGGGCCGACCGCTACGCCAAGGAAGGCGGCCTGCTGCCTGTCTACCCCGACACCCTGGCAGCGCTGAACGAGGACCCGGCACAGGGTCCGTTCGCCCAGGCCTTCGCCAAGGCCAAGGCGTTCCCGGCCGACCCGAACTGGTCCGAGGCCGACGCCACCAAGGCCGTGCTGCAGAACGCGGCGCGCGCCGTCATCGAGGGCAAGAAGGACACCGCCGCGGCTCTCGCTGACGCCAACAAGGAACTCGAAGAGATCCTGAACCAGTAACGATGGCGAACACGACTACGGTCACCCGGGGCAGGGGCTCGTCCCCCGCCCCGGGGCGCCGCCGTAAGAAGGGCGGCGGACCCGTCAAGAGCAGCGGGATGCCCTCCTGGAGCATCCCGTACGTCCTGCTCGTCCCCGGTCTGCTGGTCATCGCGGTACTGCTGCTTTACCCGATGTTCCAGCTCGTCGTGATGGCCTTCCAGAAGGTCGGACTCGCGCAGATCAGGGGCAGCAGGCCCGCTGAATGGGTGGGCCTGGACAACTTCGAGAAGATCCTCTCCAACGACATCTTCTGGTCGGCGCTGCGCAACACCGTGGTGTTCGCCTTCGTCGCCGTCAGCCTCACCCTGATCGTGGGCACCGCGGTCGGCGTACTGCTGAACAAGCTCGGCAAGAGGATGTCCCTGTTCGTGGTCATCGGGTGCATGTTCGCCTGGGCCGTGCCGCCGGTCGCGCAGGGCGTCATCTGGCGCTCGCTCTTCGACGCCGAGTCCGGCATCGTCAACTGGCTGCTCAACCTGCTGCCCGACTGGCTGGCCGCGCCACCGGCGGGTCAGCAGGACTGGACCGGCACCCCCTGGCTCAACGACAGCTTCCCGCTCTACGTCGCACTGGTCGTGTGCGTGGTGTGGGCCGGGTTCCCGTTCATCGCGGTCTCGGTGCTGGCGGGCCTCAAGGGCATCCCGGCCGAGCTGTACGAGGCGGCGAAGGTGGACGGGTCGGGGGCGTGGCGGACGTTCAGGAAGATCACCCTGCCGCTGCTCAAGCCGGTCTTCGCCGTCCTGACGATCCTGTCGATCATCTGGGACTTCAAGGTCTTCAGCCAGCTCTACGTGCTGATGAACGGCCCGACGAACCGGGACGGCTTCAACCTGTCGATGTACTCGGTCGCGGAGGCGTTCAAGCCCCCGCAGAAGCTGGGCACGGGCGCGGCGATCTCCATCGTGCTGACGATCATCCTGCTCATCATCACCGTCGCGTACGTCCGGCAGATCGTGAAGCAGGAGGAGATGTGAACCCGCTCGCCCGCAAGAAGCTCGGGAAGATCCTCCTGAACACAGCCGGCGTGCTGGTCTTCCTCTACGCGGTCTTCCCCGTCTACTGGATGGTCTCCACCGGCTTCAAGGAGAACGACCAGATCTTCACGACGGAGTTCATCCCGTTCCCGACGCACTTCACGTTCGACCACTTCGCGCGGGTGCTGACGGAGGGCGTGGCCAACAACTCCATCTGGCTCTACATGCGCAACAGCGCGATCGTGGCGCTCGGCACCGTGCTCATCGGCTCGGTCTTCGCGCTGCTGTCGGCCACGGCGATCGCCCGGTTCCGCTTCAAGGGACGCGGCACGTTCCTGGTCGTCCTGCTGATCGTGCAGATGTTGCCGTCGGAGGGCCTGCTCATCCCGCTGTACATGATGGTCAAGCGGGTCGGCCTCGGTGACCAGCTCCTCGGGCTGATCATCACCCAGGTCGCGCTGACGCTGCCGTTCGGCATCTGGATGTTGCGCACGTTCGTGGCGGCGGTGCCGCGGACACTGGAGGAAGCGGCGTGGATCGACGGCGCGAGCCGGCTGACCACGTTCTGGAAGGTGCTGTTCCCGCTGGTCGCGCCGGGGTTGGTGGCCACGAGCATCTTCTCCTTCATCACCGCCTGGAACGATCTGGTGTTCGCCCTCTACCTGATGTCGGGTTCCGAGGGGTACACGATGCCGGTCGCACTGCAGTACTTCTTCGGCCAGAAGGGCGTCGACTGGGGCGCGATCATGGCCGGTTCCACCCTGATGACCCTTCCGGTGGTCGTCTTCTTCCTGCTGGTACAACGCCGCATGGTCACCGGTCTCACGGCCGGGGCCGTGAAGGGGTAAAGGGCGCGGATCCTCGTACGGCTCGGGCTGCTCCGAGCCGTACCCGATCGTGCCGTCATTCGAGTGATGAGGAGCCATGAGTCAGAGTGATCGGGGGCTGCGTCGCCTCGCGGCCGGCACGCTGCTCGTCGCCTTCCAGGGCACCACTGCGCCCGACTGGGTGCTGCGTGAGCTGGACAACGGCCTGGGCGGCGTGACGCTCTTCGGATTCAACGTCGCCAGTCCCGACCAGGTCAGGTCGCTCACCACGGCGTTGCGCGCCTCGGCCGAGCCCGTCATCTCGCTCGACGAGGAGGGCGGGGACGTCACCAGGCTGGACTACCACGTGGGCAGCCCGTACCCGGGGAACGCGGCGCTGGGGGCGGTCGACGACGTCGACCTGACCCGCCGGGTCTACGCCGCCATCGGGTCGGAGCTGGCCGCGTGCGGCATCAACCTGGACCTGGCGCCGAGCGCCGACGTCAACACCGAGGACGACAACCCGGTGATCGGGACCAGGTCGTTCGGCGCCGACCCGGCGCTGGTGGCCAGGCACACGGTCGCGGCGGTCGCTGGGCTGCAGTCGGTGAACGTGGCCGCCTGCGTCAAGCACTTCCCCGGCCACGGCGCCACCCGGGTGGACTCCCACCTGGCCGTGCCCGTCGTGGACGTCGGCCTGGACGTGCTGCGGGCCCGCGAGCTCGCACCGTTCCGGGCGGCGATCGAGGCCGGCGCGAAGACCGTGATGACCGCGCACGTGGCGGTGCCGGTGGTGACCGGGGACACCCCGGCCACCCTGTCGGCCGCCGCGTTGACCGGGCTCCTCAGGGGCGAGCTCGGTTACGACGGCGTGGTCATCACGGACGCGCTGGACATGCACGCGATCACCAAGAGCGTGGGCCTGGCCAACGGCGCCGTGCTCACGCTCGCGGCCGGGTCGGACCTGATCTGCCTCGGCCCGATCCCCGGCGAGGACGACGTCCAGCGGGTCATCGCGGAGATCGTGGCCGCGGTGGCCGAGGGCCGCCTGCCGGCCGCCAGGCTGGAGGAGGCGGCCGACCGGGTCAGCGCCCTGCGTTCCTGGTTCGGCACGCCCGAGGTGGTCGCCGCCGGGCAGAACGGGGTCGGCCTGCACGCCGCCCGCCGCGCCGTACGGCTGACCGGCGAGACGGAACCCCTGGTCGAACCCCTGGTGATCGAGGTGGACACCCCGCCCACGATCGCCGTGGGGAACGTGCCATGGGGTGTGGGCCCGTGGCTGCCGGACGCGGAGATCATCCGGGTCGAGCCGGCGGCCGCCGACGTCCCCGCCCTGCTGGCCAAGGCCGCGAACCGGTCGCTGGTCATCGTGGTCAAGGACGCCCACCGCTACCAGGAGAGCCAGGAACTGGTCTCCGCCCTGGTGGCGGCCCGCCAGGACGCGACGGTGATCGAGATGGGCCTGCCCGTCTGGCGGCCCGACAGCGCGGCCTACATCGCCACGTACGGGGCGGCCAGGGCCAACGCCCAGGCCGCCGTGGAACTGATCATCGCCTGAGCACCCGCTCAGGCGAAACCCACCCCGAGCGCGGCGTTCAGGCGAAACCCGCCTGAGCGCCGCGTTCGGCGTTCAGACGGAACCCGCCTGAGCGCCGTGTTCGGCCGGAACCCGCCCGAGCAGCGCGCTCGGGCGGAACCCGGGTCAGGGCGCGAGGAGTTCCTCGCGCGCCTGGTCCAGCGCGGCCAGCACCGCGCCGCGCAACACCGGGTTCTTGTGGGCCACCGCCGTGGTGACCACCTGCGGCCGCACCGGGCAGATCCGCGCCACGGCCTCCTCCACCCTGGACGTCAACGCGGATCCCCCGGCGTGACCGACCTCCCCGGCCAGCACCACCAGCCCCGGGTCGAGGATCACGCACACCGCCGCCACACCCAGCGCCAGCCGGTTGGCGATCTCGTCGAGCATCGGCTCGCCGTGGGAGACCGCCGCCACCGCGACCTCGACGCACTCCGCGGCGCTCTCGGCCTCCAGCCCGTAACTCTTGGCAAGCTCGGCCACCGCCTCGGCGCTGACCAGCGACTGCAGGCCGCCCGCCAGCGACGGCAGCCGGCCCGGCGTCGTGTGGATGTTCTCCGGCAGCGGCACGCCGGGCACCGGCAGGTAACCGATCTCCCCCGCGCTGCCCGAACGCCCCCGGTGGAGCTTGCCGCCCAGCATGACGGCCATGCCGAGACCCCGGCTGGCCCACATCAGCACGAAGTCGTCCACGCCCTTGGCCGCGCCGTCGACGTGCTCGGCGATGGCGGCCAGGTTGACGTCGTTCTCGATCGTCACCTCGCGCCGCAGATCGCCGGCCAGCGCCTCGTGGATGCCCTCGTGCCAGCCCGGCAGGTCGAAGGAGAAACGTACGTCGCCGCTGCGCGGGTCGACCACGCCCGGGGTGCCGATCACCACGCCGCGCAGCTTGGCCAGGCTGACCTTGGCGCTGCGGCAGGCCTTGACGATCGCGCCGTGGACGGCGGCGACCGGGTCGTCGTGGCCGCCGGGGTCGACCGTGACCTCGGCGACCGTGCGGCCGTGGATGTCGGCGACCGCGGTGGAGATCAGCTCGGGCCCGACCTCCAGACCGGCCACGTACGCGCTGGAGGGGATCACCGAGTAGAGCGCCGCGTTCGGCCCCCTGCCGCCCGCCTGCGCGCCCACCACCTCGACCAGGCCGCGCTCCTCAAGTCGCGCGAGCGTCTGGGAGGCGGTGACCTTGGACAGACCGGTCAGGTCGCCGATCTGTCCCCTCGTCATCGGACCGGTGTCCAGCAACAGCTCCAGTGCGGCCCGATCGTTGATCTCCCGGAGAAGTCTGGGCACACCAGGACGACGCTCCACGCTGATATCCCACCGTCAAAATCGAAAAGGTTGTTGGAAGTTTAGCGCCCCAGCTCTTGCATATCATCGGAGCCGAACACGAGGATGCCTCATGACTATCCCCCGCGGCCCGGCGATCATGCTCGCGCTCGGCCTCGTGCTGCTGCTGGATGTGTCGAGGGTCTTCCTTCCGTCGTTGATCACGTTGTTCGGCCGCGCGGGTGAGACTCCGCCTGAGCTGATGGGCCTCTACGCCGCCGCCTGGTTCATCCTGCCTTTCCTGGCGCTGTTAGCCAAGCCGCGCCACGCTCTGCTCGGCGGCGCCGCGGCGCTGGTCCTGGCCAGGATCCTGCTGCAGTCCGGAGTCGGCCAGCTCTACGTCGCCTCCGCTGGCGTCACCGCGGGCCTGGTCTTCCTGTACGGCTGCGCCCACACGGTCCCCCGGCGGGCCGTACCGGCCGGAATCATGGGCGGACTGTGCCTGTCGTTGATCGTCCACCTGCTGCTGGACGGCGTGGACCTGGTCTGGCGTGACGGCGTGCTCCCCTGGCTCGCCGCGCTCTCCGTCTGCGCCGCCTTCCTGACCCTCGTACGTCCCCCCGCCCCGGACGCCGAGGTGGACCGCGCGCCCGCGTTGACCTGGTTCCTGCTCGGCCCGGCGATGTTGCTGACCGGCGTGGCCGCCACGGGCTGGGCCAAGCCCGAGGAGAGCCCGCTGTCCCTGTGGCAGGCCCTGCCGGGCGCCGCGCTGCTCGCCGTCGTCCTGGTCATGACCATGGCGCAGAGCGCCCGTCCGCCGCTGTCGCCCTTCTTCGACCTCGTCACCGGGGTCATGCTCGTGGTCTTCACGCTGACCCTCGTGATGGGGGCGTCCTACATCGGCGTGCTGCTGATCGGCAGCGTCGGCCTCCTGCTGGCCGGGACCGCGCGGCCGGACCATCCCGGCGGGCGGCGGACGGGCGTGGCCGTGCTCGGCGGCGGACTGGTCTTCTTCGTGGCCCTGTTCCTCTACTACGCCGCCTACGACCTCGACCTGGGCTTCCCCAACGGCGCGATCCTCGTCGCGGTGGCGGTGCTGGTGGCCGTTCTCGGCGCGGTCACGGCCCTCGTCCGGCGTGCGCCACCGCCTACCGCACGGGTCCGGATGAGCTGGCTGCCCCCGGCCTTCGCCGTCCTCCTGGTGGGCCTCCTCACGCTGGGCACGCCGTCCGCGCCGCCCGTACGGGCCAGGCAGGGCGACACCTTCACCCTGATCGCCTACAACATCCGCATGGGCTACGGCCTGGACGGCCGCCTGTCGCTGGACCGGATCGCCTCGTGGGCCGCCGCCCAGAAGCCCGACGTCGTGCTGCTCAGCGAGGTCGACCGCGGCTGGCTGCTCAACGGCGGCCACGACGACCTGGCCAGGATCGCCCGCGGGCTCGGCATGCGCTACCACTTCGCCCCCGCCGCCGACGAGGTGTGGGGTGACGCGCTGCTCACCAACCTGCCCGTCAAGCAGGTGTACTCGCACCGCCTGGGCAAGCACGACTACCCGACGGGCGCGCAGGCCCAGGCGATCGTCCTGGAGGTCGGCGGCCGGGAGGTGGGCATCGTCAACACCCACTTGCAGGCCCCCGACGACCAGGCGCCGGAGGTGGCCGCGATCGCCCGTTCCCTGGCCTCCGGACGGGACGCCGACGAGGCCGGCCAAGGGGGCGCCGGGGCCGAGGGGCAGGTCAGACGGCCGGTGATCCTCGCGGGCGACCTCAACACGCGGCCCACCGACCCGGCGATGGAGGTGCTGAAGGCGTCCGGGCTGACCGACCCGCTGACGGCGTTCGGTGACCCGCCGACCTCACCCGCCGACGCCCCCAAGGAGCGCATCGACCACGTGCTGATCACCAAGGGACTGACGGCCGTTTCCGCGCAGGCGCCGCGTCTGCCGTATTCGGATCACCTGCCCCTTCTGACGACCTTGCGCCTAACCAGTGTTGACCAGGAGGGATAATCGAGAACATGCGCCTTTCCGCTCGTGTCGACTACGCCCTCCGCGCCGCCGCTGAACTCGCCGCAGCCGGCGCGGGCCCGACTACCGTGGGTGAGCTCGCCAAGGAACAGGACATGCCGCCCAAATACCTAGAGAACATCCTGCTCCAGATGCGCCGTGCCGGCCTCGTACGCGGCCAGCGGGGCCCTGAGGGCGGCTACGTGCTGGCCAGGCCCGCCGCCAACATCTCCCTGGCGGACGTGATCAGGGCCGTTGACGGGCCGCTGGCGAACGTACGGGGCGAACGTCCCGAACACGTCGGCTACCGGGGCCCGGCGGAGTCGTTGCAGCAGGTATGGATCGCCCTGCGGGCCACCGAGCGAGCCATCCTTGAGGAGGTCACGCTCGAACAGGTCGCCACGGGAAGCCTGCCCGACCGCGTCCGCCAGCTCGCCGCCGACCCGGCCGCCTGGGACTGACCCCACCGGACGGCGCGACCCCGGATCCCCGCCGGCCGGAAACCTAGACTGGAGGGATGCCCGAGGGAGACGCCGTCCACCGCACCGCCGCGCGCCTGCGTGGCGCGCTCGACGGCCGCGTGCTGACCAGGTCGGACTTCCGCGTCCCGCGGCACGCCACCGCCGACCTGAGGGGCCGAGCGGTGATCACGACGGTCTCCAGGGGCAAACACCTGCTCACCCGGGTGGAGGGCGGCCTGACCGTGCACACCCACCTGCGCATGGACGGACGCTGGCTGATCGTTCCCGCCGGCCGGCGTACGGCCGGCGGCGATCAGGTCAGGCTGATCCTGGCCAACGAGCGGTGGCAGGCGGTGGGGCTCAAACTCGGCATGGTGGACCTGGTGAGGACCGCCGACGAGGAGCGGCTCGTGGGCCATCTGGGGCCCGATCTGCTGGGCGCCGACTGGGATCCGGCCGAGGCCGTGCGAAGGCTACGAGGGGCGCCGGACAGGACGATCGGGGAAGCGCTGCTCGATCAGCGCAACCTGGCGGGGATCGGCACGATCTATCGCGCCGAGACCCTGTTCCTGCGCGGGATCTGGCCGTGGAAGAAGGTCGGGGAGATCGAGGATCTCGAAGGGCTCGTCACACTGGCCCACCGGCTCCTGGAGGCCAACAAGGGGCACGCCGGCACGGTGACGACAGGTGATCGCCGCCCGGCGAACCAGACCTGGGTCTATGGCAGGGCAGGGAGACCCTGTCGCCGATGCGGCACCCGCATCAGCCGCGGGGAGATGGGGGCACAGCCACAGGAAAGGCTCATCCTGTGGTGTGGTGGCTGCCAGCCGCGTTAGGCCGCCACCATGTCCTTGACCTCGGGGAACACCGTGTCGGAGATCGACCCGGGAACCGTCTCGGCAAGGGGCAGCCGCTCGTGCTCGGGCATGTCGGCCAAAACAGGCGCGGCCTGCAGCTCCGCCAGCGCGAACTGGTCGGAAACCTCACGCAACACCTGCGAGAGCGGCACTCCGAGGGCACCGCAGATCGACGCGAGCAGCTCGGACGAGGCTTCCTTCTGGCCACGCTCGACCTCGGACAGGTAGCCAAGCGAGACACGCGCCAGCGTGGACACCTCTCGAAGCGTGCGCCCCTGACGCACCCGCAACCGCCTCAGCACGTCACCGAGCAGCTGACGCAGCAGAATCATCTGTCGCTCCCTCCCCGGCGCGGATGTCTTCACCACGCCCCGCGCGATCGGATCGTGCCGCACATTGGTCTTCTTTGCTTCGTACATACTCCTCGCCGTCATCATGGGGCGTCGCCGCCCCGGGTCTGCCGCTCGTGCCTGGTTGCGCGACTCATCAGGCCCGCCTGCCGGGCGCTCGGTGCTTGCAGTTGGCTCACGGACCTCACTCACAGCTCCACCGTACCCGTATCCACCGACACCGCGTCAGACCGTGCTTCGCATGTTCGCTCGGGACGTAACACGGTAATCATCCGGAATGTTCCCCTTTGTTAGCCTTCAGCACACCTGCGAGGAGATCGACTGCCTCGTGCACCGTCCTTACCCTGATACGTTCACGCGACCCGTCCAGGGTCAACTCCCGGACAAGGAACTCCCCACCGGGACCATGAACGGCCGCGTAGACCAGGCCCACGGGCTTGCCGTCCTGGGGCTCCGGCCCGGCCACCCCGGTCACGGCCAGCCCGTACGCGGCCCCGCACACCCGGGCGACCCCCTCGGCCATCGCCGCCGCCACCTCCGGATGCACGGCCCCCTCGCGCTCCAGCAGCCCGCCCGGCACGCCCAGCAGATCGCGCTTGAGATCGGTGGCGTAGGAGATCACCCCGCCCCTGAACGCCTTGGAGGACCCCGAGACCGAGGTGAACGCGGCCCCGATGAGCCCCCCGGTCAGCGACTCGGCCACCGCCACGGTCGCCTCCCGCCGTACCAGCAGGGCCAGAACCTCGGCCACGTCCGCCATCGCTCAGATCACTCCCCACGCGCCCGTCTGGCGACCTGGCGCAGCTTGACCGCGCGTACGAGATAGTCGACGCCCGTGGCCACGGTCACGATCAGCGCCGCGCCCATCGCCGCCCACCGCAGCGGCCACGGCACCCCGGGCAGGATGTAGAGCACGATCGCGGCGATCTGCAACACGGTCTTGACCTTGCCGCCGTAGCTGGCCGGGATGACCGCGTGCCGCAGCAGGATGAACCGGAGCAGCGTGATGCCCAGCTCGCGGCCCAGGATCACGATCGTGACCCACCACGGCAGTTCATCGAGGATCGACAGGCACACCAGCGCCGCCCCGGTGAGCGCCTTGTCGGCGATCGGGTCGGCGATCTTGCCGAAGTCGGTGATCAGGCCGTAGCGCCGGGCCAGCTCGCCGTCGAGATGGTCGGTGATCGAGGCCACCCCGAACACCGCCAGCGCGGCCAGCCGCCAGCCGGTGCCGGGCAGGAACAGGCAGAAGACGAAGAAGGGGACGAGCGCCAACCGGAGGACCGTGAGGACGTTGGCGATGTTCCACGGGCTCACCACGCGGCGCTCGTCCCTGGTCATGGACTGGCCTTGATGCGCGCGATCAGGTCAACCCCCTCGGCGTCGACCACGACCGCGCGCACGATCTGTCCCTTGACCAGGCCGATGCCCTGGACCGTCACCGAACCGTCGACCTCCGGGCCCTGGTGGGCGGCCCGGCCCTCGTAGCCGCCGTCACCCAGGTCGTCGTCGATGAGCACGTCGACCTCGGTGCCGATGCGCTCCTCCGCGCGCTGGGCGGTCAGCTCCTCGGCCAGCTCGGTGAGCACGCGCACGCGCTCGTCGATGACCACCTGGTCGAGCTTGCCCGGCAGCCCGGCGGCCTCCGTGCCGTCCTCGTCGGAGTAGCCGAACACGCCGATGACGTCGAGCCTGGCCCGCTCCAGGAACCCGACCAGCTCGCCGAACTCCTCCTCGGTCTCGCCCGGGAAGCCCACGATGAAGTTGGAGCGCACACCCGCCTCGGGAGCGCCCTTGCGCACGCTCTCCAGGAGGCCGAGGAAGCGCTCGGGGTCGCCGAAGCGGCGCATCCGGCGCAGGACGCTGCCGCTGGCGTGCTGGAAGGACAGGTCGAAGTAGTCGGCCACGCCCTCGGTGGCGGTGATGACCTCGATCAGGCCGGGCCGCAGCTCGGCCGGCTGCAGGTAGCTGACCCGCACCCGGTCGATGCCCGGCACGGCGGCGAGCTGCGGCAGTAGCTTCTCCAGCGCCCGCAGGTCGCCGAGGTCCTTGCCGTAGGAGGTGGAGTTCTCCGAGACCAGGACGAGCTCGCGCACGCCCCGGTGGGCCAGCCAGTCGGCCTCGGCCAGCAGCTCGTCGGGATTGCGCGAGACGTAGGCGCCGCGGAAGGCCGGGATGGCGCAGAACGTGCAGCGCCGGTCGCAGCCGGAGGCCAGCTTGAGCGAGGCCACCGGGCTCTCGTCGAGCCGTTTGCGCAGCACCCGCGGCCCGCTGGCGGGCGCGAGCCCGTCGGGCAGGTCGCCGTGGCCCGGGATGCCGGTCTTGGGCGCGTTGCCCCGCTCGACCGGCGAGATGGGCAGCAGCGTGCGCCGGTCGCGCGGCGTGTGGGGCTTGAGCGGACGCCCGGCCAGCACGTCGTCGAGCCGGCCGCCGATCTCGGTGTAGTCGTCGAAGGAGATGACGGCGCTCGCCTCGGGCAGTGCCTCGGCCAGCTCGTTGCCGTAGCGCTCGGCCATGCAGCCCGCGGCCACCACCTTCGCCCCGGAGTCGGCGGCGGCGAGCAGCGTGTCGATGGAGTCTTTCTTGGCCGAGTCAATGAAGCCACACGTGTTGACGACGACGACGTCGGGGTCGTCGTCGCCCAGCTGCCAGCCGGCAGCCTCAAGTCGCGCGGCCAGCTCCTCGGAGTCGACCTCGTTGCGCGCGCAGCCCAGAGTGATCAGCGATGCGGTTCGGCGGGATGACATGGTGAACACTACGGTATCGGGAGTTGGCCACCACCTGATGCACGGCCTCCCCGCCGGACTACCTCGGAGGCGTCGTGGAGAGCCCGAACGAGCGGCTCACCATCTCCCCCCGACCGCCGAGCTTGTCCACCTTCTTGCCGTTGACCTGCAAAGACACCGCCCCGGCGTCCCCGAGGAGCAGGCTGAGCTTGTCGGCGGCCTGCCAGGTCGAGCTGTTGCCGGCCTGCAACATCCCGGCGAAGAGCATGCGGCCCTCACCGTCGCGCACGTTCACGTACGAGGTCCGCTTGGCCTTGATCTTCAGGGTGACCATGCCCTTGGTCACCTTGCCCTTGGCCGCCGCGGCACGGGGCGCCTCGGTGATGGGCGTGTTCGGCGGCACGCTGGGCTTGGGCGTGATGGCGTGCACGTCGGCGGTGTGCACCTGGTCGCTGGCGCCGCCGAGCACCCGTACGGTGCCGAACACCACCACGACGGCCAGCGCCACGCCGAGCGCCATCGTCCAGTTGGGCCCCCGGCGCTCACGCAGGGCCAGCGTGCGGTCGGCCTGGAACACGGCCGCGGCGCGCACGGGCTGCGGCGCCCCGCCGTGCTGCTGGTCGAACAGGTGGACCGTGGCCTCGGGATCGAGGCCGACGACCTTGGCGATGGCTTTGACGTGACCGCGGGCGTAGAAGGCGCCCCCGCACTGCTCGTAGTCATCCTGCTCGATGTGGTTGATGATCGTTTCTCTGATCCGCGTGGCCGCGCTGACCTGCGCGACCGTCATTCCCGCCGCCTGCCTGGCCGCTGCCAGCATGGCCCCGATGCTCTGTTCCTGCACAGCGAACGCCTCCCCACCACGACAGTGCGTAGTGGTTCATATTCAATCAGTTATCGCCGTGGAACCGTGCATTGGGGTCATTCGCCACGCAGGTCCGCCAGCAGGCCAGGCAGATCGTCCGGTTTCACCAGGACTTCGCGAGCCTTGGAGCCCTCGCTGGGGCCGACCACGTTGCGGCTCTCCAGCAGGTCCATCAGCCGCCCGGCCTTGGCGAAGCCGACGCGCAGCTTGCGCTGCAACATCGAGGTCGAGCCGAACTGCGTGGTCACGATCAGCTCGGCGGCCTGGATCAGCAGGTCGAGGTCGTCGCCGATCTCCTCGTCGATCTCCCGCTTGACCGGCGCGGCGGCCACGTCGTCGCGGTATTCGACCTGCATCTGCTCCTTGCAGTGCGAGACGATCTCGGCGATCTCCTTCTCCGAGACGAACGCGTTCTGGATCCGGATGGGCTTGCTCGCGCCCATCGGCAGGAACAGCGCGTCACCCTGGCCAACCAGCTTGTCGGCGCCCGGCTGGTCGAGGATGACCCGCGAGTCGGTCAGCGACGACACCGCGAAGGCCAGCCTGGAGGGCACGTTGGCCTTGATCAGGCCGGTGACGACGTCGACCGAGGGCCGCTGGGTGGCGATCACCAGGTGGATGCCCGCCGCGCGGGCGAGCTGGGTGATGCGGACGATCGAGTCCTCGACGTCGCGCGGGGCCACCATCATGAGGTCGGCCAGCTCGTCCACGATCACCAGCAGGTACGGATACGGCTGGTAGACCCGCTCGCTGCCCGGCGGCGGCACCAGCTTGCCCGCGCGTACGGCCTTGTTGAACTCGTCCACGTGCCGGAACCCGCTGGCGGCCAGGTCGTCGTAGCGCCGGTCCATCTCGCCCACGACCCATTCGAGGGCTTCTGCGGCCTTCTTCGGGTTGGTGATGATGGGGGTGATGAGGTGGGGGATGCCCTCGTAGACGCTCAGCTCGACGCGCTTGGGGTCGACCAGCACCATGCGCACCTCGTCGGGGGTGCTGCGCATGAGGATGCTGGTGATCAGGCCGTTGACGCAGACCGACTTTCCGGCGCCGGTCGCGCCCGCGATGAGCAGGTGGGGCATCTTGGCGAGGTTCGCGACGATGGTCCGGCCCTCGACGTCCTTGCCGAGGCCCACGATCATCGGGTGGTGGTCGGCCTGGGCCACCTGGGAGCGCAGCACGTCGCCGAGCGAGACCAGGTCCTTGTCGGCGTTGGGGATCTCGACCCCGATCGCCGACTTGCCGGGGATCGGCGACAAAATGCGGACGTCGGCGGACTTGACGGCGTAGGCGATGTTCTTGGTCAAGGCGGTGACCTTCTCCACCTTGACCGCGGGGCCCAGCTCGATCTCGTAGCGGGTGACCGTCGGGCCGCGGGTGAAGCCGATCACCTGCGCGTCGATGGTGAACTGCTCCAGCACGCTGGTCAGCGCGTTGACCACGGTCGTGTTGGCCTTGGTCTGCGGCTTGGGCGCGCTGCCCTGCTTGAGGAACTGCAGGTCGGGCAGACTGTACGGCCCCGCCTGCGGCGACAGCACGAGCTGCTCGACCTTGCGCGGCGCGGGTGTGGGCTCCGGCGGCTCCGGCCTGCGCTCCGGCGCGGACGGCTCCTCCTCCGCGGGCCCGTCGGTCAGCCCCGGCACGATCTCCGGCGAGTGGTCGGCCAGCTTGTCCTTCTCGGCGATGACCGGCGTGTCGTATGGCTTGACCGTCTCGGCGCCCTCGGCGTCGGTCTTCCTGGCCCTGGGCTTGCGCTTGCCCGGCCCCCGCGGCGCGGGCTGCTCGGCGTGCCGTTCGAACAGCATGTGCCGCAGCTCCGAGAGCCGCTCGGGGATGCGGTGGACGGGCGTGGCGGTGATCACCAGCACGCCGAACCCGGACAACAACATCAGCAGCGGGATCGTGATCCAGGACGGCAGGATGCTCATCGGCGGCGCGGACACGATGAACCCGATCATGCCCCCGGCGGCCGACACCTTGTCCATGCCCTGCCCGTCGCCCGCCGGGTAGGGGGTGTCGTTGGCCACATGGATGACGCCGAGCACGCCGACCATGAGCGCGCTCCACCCGATGACCATGCGGCCGGTGTCGGCGTTCTGGTCGGGGTGGCGCAGGTAGCGCCAGGCCAGCAGGCCGAGCAGCAGCGGCAGCGCCCAGGCCAGCGAGCCGAACAGGGCGTGCACGGTGGTGTTGACGACGCTGGAGACCGTGCCCTCGGGGTTGCGCCAGGTCATCGCGGCCAGCACGATCGCGCCGGCCAGCACCGACAGGCCGACGCCGTCGCGGCGGTGGGCGGGGTCGAGCTCGCGGGCGTTCTTGCCGAGCGCGCGGGCGGTGCTGCCGATGCCGTTGGCGAGCAGCATCCACAAGCCGACGATCAGCTTGCCGACCATGGTGAAGACCCAGCTGATCGGGTCGGGGTGGGTCACGGAGGACTTGCGACCGGAGCCCGCGGCCCTCGCCTTCGGTCGCCCCGCCGCCGTGGCCGGCCGCTTCGCGGGGGTCGATCGAGGCGAGGCCGACCGCTTCGCCGGCCCCTTCGATGCGCTTTTCGGCGTACGGGTGGCCATGATGCCAAAGGTACGTCGGAGACGCCGCCGCACGCGCGAGGACGCGCCGTGCGCCCGAAATGTCCGACTTTATTCATATAGATGACCGGTCACGTTCAGTGTCGTCGTGCATCGTCAGCGGTCATGACGTACAGGCTGATCCATCTGACCGATGTCCATGTCGTACCCGAGGGGCCGCTGCACGGCTCGGCGGGGGCTCCTGGGACGCCGTCACGATGGCGGGCGGCCTGCGGCTGATCGCGCTCGACACCTCGGCGCCCGGCCACCACCACGGCGAGCTCGACGACGACCAGCTCGCCTGGCCGGCGGACACGCTGGCCGAACCCGCGCCCGACGGCAGCGTGCTGGTGCCGCACCACCCGCCGATCCCCAGCGTGCTGCCCCTCATGGACGGCATCGGCCCGCGCGAGCCCGCCCGGCCGGCCCGCATGCTCGAAGGGTCGGACGTGCGGCTCGTGCTGGCCTCGCAGGCGTTCACGCGCATGGACCTCGGCCCGTCAGGCGTGCTCACCACGCTCGTGCCGCTGTCGCCGGCCCCGCCGGTCTACGAGCTGGACACCGAGGTGCTGCTCAGTCATATCGGGTGACGAACGAGATCATGTCGCCGCGGCAACGCCGTTCGACATGGCACACGGGCCGCCCGTCGTGCGTGAGCAGCCCCTCCCGCACCAGCACCGCCTCGCCCGCTTCCATCTCCAGCATGCTCTGGTCGTGCAGGTCGGCGGGCTCGGCCGAGATGGCGTGCCAGGCGTAGCGGTAGGCGTGGCCGGCGGCCTCCAGCGAGGCCAGCACGCCCGCCTTCGGGTCGAGGCGCAGCCCGGCCAGCTCGGAGGCCAGGCGGTAGCGGCTGAGCACGCAGGGCCGCTCGCCGTTCCTGAGCAGGGTGGTGATCTCGTGCACGACGCCGCCGGGCAGCCGCAGGTGACCGGCCGCGGCCGGATGCGCCACCTCGCCGCGTTCCACGAGCCGCTCCCCGCCGGTGAACAGGCCCGCCATGCCCGCGATGTCCGAAGGGCGGTGTCTGCGGGTCTCGGGATCGACGGAGACCTCGATCCTGCGCGGCGCCCGTCTGACGAAGCTCCCGAGCCCCTGCCGAGTCTCGACCAGGCCGGCCTTGCGCAGCTCCACCATCGCCTGGCGGGCGGTCAGCCGGTGGACGCCGTAACGCTCGGCGAGGGCGTCCTCGGTCGGCAGGCGCTCGCCCGGAGCCAGCTCCCCCGACTCGATGGATCTGCCGAGGACGTGGGCGATCTCCCGGTAGCGGGCTTGTCGTGGCACGTGAACACCTTAAAGGCGCGTCAGGGTTCACCCGTCGGCCACACGCAGGCAGTCTGCCCGCAGACCGCCAACTCATATATATGACACATGCCCCTCCTGAACCTCCGGGACGTCGCCGCGGCGACCTCCCTGCGCCCGGGCGTGCTCTACCGCTCGGCGCAACCGCACACCCTCACCCCCGAGGACACCCGGCACGCCACGCTCGGCGCGGGCAACACCTCCTCCCCCGCCCAGCTCGCCGCACTGCCCGCCGACCTGGACCTCGGCGACCTGTACGCCGGCCTCCTCCGGCACCGGGCCTCCTGGTTCGCCGGAGTGATCGCCGAGATCGCCGACGGCCTGCCCGCGCTCGTGCACTGCGCCGCCGGCAAGGACCGGACCGGCATGGTCGTCGCCCTGATCCTCGACCTGCTCGACGTGGACCACGAGGCCATCGTCCGCGACTACGCCCTGACCGCGCCGGCGCTGCCCGACATCCTGCTCATGCTCGGCCTGTCCGGGCCGGACGGCCCCGCGGCCGTACCGGGCGCGCTGCTCGACGCCCCCGAGAGCGCCATGCGCACGTTCCTGGCCACCCTGGACGAACTGGGCGGCGCCGAGACGTTCCTGCTCGCCAACGGCCTCACGGCCGACCGGATCGAGCGGCTGCGCGCCGCGCTGCTGCCATGACGCTCCCCCAGGAGCCGGTACGCCTGCGCCGCGGCCTGGTCGCCACCATCGGCGGCGTGGCCACCGTGATCGCCAACCCCGTCTCGGGCCATCGGCCTGACCACGATCGTCAGCACGCTGCTGTCCGGCCTGCTCGCCTACCTGGGCGGGCGCTGGTCGGCCAGGATCGGCAGGGGCCGGGCGTTCGTCCTGTGGACGACCGTGATCCTGGCCGCCATGTTGCTGCTCAAGGCGGCGACCGCGAGCGTGGCCGTCGTGGTGCTGGTGGCCGTGGTCTCGGGGGCGGCGACCGGCGTCTACTACGCGGTGGACCTCGGCATGGTGACCCAGGTGCTGCCCGACGAGCGCGAGGCCGGGCGTTTCCTGGGCGCGTTCGCGATGGCCAAACACCTGCCGTCGGCGGTGGCCGCGGCGCCCCTGGTCGGTCTTCTTCGCGGCGTACGGTAGCCCGCGGCTCCTTCTTCACAACAGGAGGTATCAACGGCACCGTTCTGCCACTCTGAGAGTCACCGAACTGCCACATCGAGTGATGTACTAGGACCGCCAGAGTGGACACGACCCGAGTGTCGAGCACGGCCTTCGACGGCACTCCCCACGCGCCCGCGCACGCGCGCCGATTCATCCGCCAGGTGCTCAGCGAATGGCGCCTGAGCCACCTGGCCGAGGACGCGGTGCTGCTGACCAGCGAGCTCGTCACCAACGCCGTGGTGCACGCGGGCACCGGCATCGAGCTGACCTGCCGTCTCGACGTCTCGGCGAGCCCGGCCAGACTCGAGATCGAGGTCGACGACCACCATCCCGCCCGGACGGTCCTGACGGCCGAGGCCGTGTCCGCCGAGGCGGTGTCGAACGGCGTGATGCGCACGTCCGGGCGCGGGCTCGCCCTGGCCTGCATGCTGGCCGACGCCTGGGGCGTCACCTACACCAGGACCGCCAAGCGGGTGTGGGTCCGCCTGGAGCTGACCGACGGGCCCGACCACCAGGAGGTCATGGTCGGCACGCCGGGGCTCGTGCCGGCCACCGTGGCCACGCCCATCGAGGGGCTGCACGTCGGCGTGCTGCTCGCCGACGGCGACGGGACCGTGTTGTCCTGGAACTCCGAGGCCGAGAAGCTGCTGGGCTGGACGCCGGAGCAGGCGGTCGGCATGCCGCTGGCCGAGCTGGTGGCCTGGCGCGGCCACGGCCCGTACGCGATGTCCCTGGCCGGCACCCTGTCCCTGGGCCGCTGGCGGGGCGAGGCCCGGATGCGGCACGCCGACGGCCGGCTGATCCCCGTCTACGTCTCGCACGTACGCAGCCGCGGCGGCCCCGAGGACCACCGGTCGATCTGGATGATCGTGGCCGGCGACCACCGCTACGTGCTGACGCCGCCGGCCGCGCCGCTGCGCAGGGAGGCCGGTCGGCGGATCAAGGACCTGCTCGACCGGGACATGCCGTTCGCCGAGCTGCTGGACACCATCGCCCAGATCGTCCAGACCAGCAGCGGCGGCGACGCGGCGTACGTGCTGCTGGCCGCCGAGGGCGGCGACCGGTTCGGGGTGGCGGCGGGCGCGGGCGCGACGGCGGGGCTGGTGGGCGTGCTGGCCGCGGGCGTGTTCGGCCCCGACGGCAGGACGCCGTCGATGATCGACGACCTGCTGGCCGGCGACGTCGAGCTGGCCCAGCAGCTCCGGGCCAGGTCGCTGGCGTGCGCGCCGATGAGCGTGGGCGGCGAGGTGACCGGCTACATCGTGGTGACCGCCGCTCAGCCGGGCCGTTTCGACCAGGAGCTCACGGTCAGCCTCCAGCACATCGCCGACCAGGTGGCCGTGCCGGTGCAGCGCGAACGGCTGGCCGAGCGCGAACGCGCCCACCGCGGCCGCCTCTCCTTCCTGGCCGAGGCCGGCGAGCTGCTGGCCGGGGTGCACGACGAGGAGCTGATCGCCGCGCTGACCGCGCAGCTGGTCGTACCCAAGATCGCGACCTGGGCGGCGGTCTACCTGACCGACCTGGCGGGCATGACCAGGCTCGCCCACGTCTGGCACAGCGAGGAGCGCTACAACGCCAACCTGCGCAGGTCGCTGCCGGCGATCCCGCGTACCGCGCTGAACGAGGTGAGCTGGCCGGTCGGCGCCGAGACCGTGTTGTCGTTCCCACTGCTCACGCAGGGCCGCTCGCACGGCGCGCTGGTGATCGGCCGCGCCGAGCCGACTCTGCCGCTGGAGCTGGCCGACCTGCTGGCCGACCTGTGCCGCCTGGTCGCCCTCAACCTGCACACCGCCATGTTGTACGCGCGGCAGGCGACCACCTCGCGGGTGTTGCAGCGCAGCCTGCTGCCCATGCGCGCGGCGCCCATGCCGGGCCTGGAGTCGGCGGTCGTCTACGAGCCCGCCGAGGAGGGCGCCGACGTCGGCGGCGACTTCTACGACCTGTTCACGGTCTCCGACCACTGGTGCTTCGCCCTCGGCGACGTGTGCGGCAGCGGTCCCGAGGCGGCCGCGGTGACCGGCCTGGCCCGGCACGCCGTACGCCTGCTGGCCAAGGAGCACTACACGGTGGCCGACATCTTCGACCGGCTCAACCAGGCGCTGCTGGAGGAGGTCGAGGAGGACCGTTTCCTCAGCCTGCTGTGCGGGGAGCTGACCCCGCTCCCCCAGGGCGGCGCGCTGTGCACGATCGCCTCGGCCGGGCACCCGCCGCCCCTGCTGCTGCGCGCGAACGGCGTGGTCGACACGGTGGCCGCGCCGCAACTGCTGCTCGGCATCGAGGCCGGCGCGAGGTTCTACGTCGAGACGTTCGAGCTGGCGCCGGAGGAGGTGCTGCTGTGCGTCACCGACGGCGTGACCGAGCGGCGCAACGGCGACCGGCTGCTCGACGACGACGACGGCCTGTCGGCCCTGCTGTCCGGCTGCCGTGGGCTGAGCGCCCACGGGGTGGCCGAGCGCGTACGGCACGCGGTCGAGACGTTCGCCAAGGAGCCGTCGCAGGACGACGTGGCGCTGCTGGTGATCAAGGCGGCGGCGGAGCTGCGCGGGGTCAGGCCGTGAACCGGTAGGCGGTCGAGGACGTGTGGCGCTCGCCGGGCCGCAACACGGTGGACGGGAAGTGCGGCTGGTTCGGCGAGTCGGGGAAGTGCTGGGTCTCCAGGCACAACCCGGCGAAGGGCCCGTACGGGGTGGCGACCCCGTCGAGCATGCCGCCCGCGTAGAACTGCACGGCGGGCTCGGTGGTGGTCACCCGCATGGTCAGGCCGCCCGCGGTGACCTCGACGCCGCCGTCGAGCACGAAGCAGTGGTCGTAAGCGCCGCCGAGCCGGTCGCCCACCGCGTGCGGCTCGGTGAAGTCGAAGTCGGTGCCCTTGACCGGCGCGAGCTCGCCGGTGGGGATCTTGCCGTCGTCCACGGGCAGGTAGTGGCCGGCCTCCATCCTGACCACGTGGCCGAGCACGTCGCCGCCGCCGGTCAGGTTGAAGTAGGAGTGGTTGGTGAGGTTGAGCACGGTCGGCGCGTCGGTCTCGGCGGCGTAGTCGAGGCGGAGGGCGTCGTCGTCCAGGGTGTAGGTGACCGAGGCGGTGAGCGTGCCGGGGTAGCCCTGGTCGCCGTCGGGGCTGGTCAGTTCGAGGGTGACCGAGGTGGCGGTGCGGGCGGTGATCGTCCACACCCTGCGGTCGAAGCCCTCGGTGCCGCCGTGCAGGCTGTTGGGGCCGTTGTTGACCGGCAGGCGGTGCTCGCGGCCGTCGAGGGTGAAGCGGCCGCCGGCGACGCGGTTGCCGTAGCGGCCGACCACGGCGCCGAAGTAGCGGCTGCGGGTCAGGTAGTCCTCCAGCGTGTCCAGGCCGAGCACGACGTCGAGGCCGCCGACCTCCAGCGAGCGCAGGACGGCGCCGTAGGTGAGCACCTCGGCGCGCAGCCGTCCGGACGACAGCTCCACGCGCTGGACGGTCTCGCCCGACGGCAGCGTTCCGAAGATCATGTGTTGGCCCTTCCCGTGGACTCGCGGACGATGAGGTCGGTGTCCAGGGTGATCACCGCGCCCTCGCCCTCTGACTGCAGCAGCAGGTCGACCGCCATCCGCCCGGCCGTCGCGGCGGGCATCGCCACCGTGGTCAGCTTGGGCCGGCCGAGCCGCCCGGGAAGGATGTCGTCGAACCCGATCACACTGATCCGGTCCGGTACGCCGATCTCCATCGCCGTCAGCCCTTCGATGAGCCCGAGCGCGACGAGGTCGTTGTAGGCCAGCACGCCGGTCGCCCCGCACGCGGCCACCTCGGGGGCCACCGCCCGGCCGCCCGACTCGGTGGGCTGGTTGGGGCCGAAGAAGACCAGGTCGAGACCCGGCATCTCGGCGGCGGCGGCCTGCATCTCGTTGCTGGTCCACGAGCCGGGCGGGCCGGAGAGCAGGGCGATCCTGCGGTGGCCGAGCCCGGCCAGGTGCTCCAGCGCGAGCCTGGCCCCCTTGCCGACGTCCATCAGCACCGCGGGCATGCCCTTGATCCGCCGGTTCACCAGCACGAACGGCACGTCCTCGGCCAGGCGCTCGATCATCCGGTTCGACAGGCGGGGGCTGCACAGCAGCACGCCGTCCACCTGCTTGGCGAACGTCCTGATCAGCTCCTCCTCGACCCGCGGGTCCTCGTCGGTGTCGGCCACGAAGACGTGGTAGTCGCGGCCCCTGGCCTGCGCCTGGGCGGCCTTGATCAGCGAGGGGAAGAACGGGTTGGCGATGTCGGCCACGATGAGGCCGAGATTGAACGTACGCCCGGTCGTCAGCGCCCTGGCCGCCCTGTTGGGCCGGTAGCCGAGGTCCTCGGCGGCGGCCAGCACGCGGTTGCGCGTGGCAGGATTGACCAGGTGCGGCGCGGAGAAGGTGCGTGAGACGGTTGACACGTGCACGCCGCAGGCGCGTGCGACGTCCTTGATCGTCGTCGCCATCGCCGTCCTCCCTTGCAAACGGTTGCCAGGGCTAAGCCTTGACCTTCGACGGTCCGGCCGTCAAGGTTTCTGCAACCGTTTGCCTACCAGGAGCCGCCGAGCTCCTTCAGCGTGAACATCCCTCCGGCGCGGTCGTGCACGGGGTCGGCCAGGTCGGGCTCGCCCTGCTCGGCGACGAGCGCGGCGGCCTGGGGCTCGGAGTCGTCGCGGGGGTCGTAGCCGATGCGGCGGGCCTCCTCCAGCGACCACCACCGGCGGGCGTTGCCGGACACACCCCAGACGACGTGGTGGCCGGGCGCGGTCAGCGCGGCCTCGACCAGGCGGGCCAGGTCGTCGGGCGAGATCCAGGTGGCCAGGCCGCGGGTGTCGGCCGAGCCCTCGTTGCAGGTGCCGAGCCTGATCACGGTCACGTTCATGCCGAACCTGTCGTGGTAGAGGCTGCCCAGGGCCTCCATGACGACCTTGCTGACGCCGTAGAAGGTGTCGGGGCGCGGGAAGGCGTAGTCGGGGAGGTCTGAGCCGTCCCGCGGCCTGGTGTGGAAGCCGGCCGCGTGGTGGCTGCCCATGAGCACCAGGTGCTCGACGCCCTCGTTCCTGGCGGCCTCCATGAGCACGTGGGTGCCGTTGACGTTGGCGTGCACGATGTCGTCCCACGGGTGCTCGCGGCTCTGGCCGCCCAGGTGGAGTACGGCGTCCACACCCTTCATGGCCTCGGCCATGGCCGCGGCGTCGGCGAGGTCGGCGGTCACCCACTCCTCGTCCGGGCCCGTACCGACCGGGTGGAGGTCGGAGAGCCGCAGCGTGCGCCCCGGACGGGCGAGCCGGGGGCGGAGCAGCGTGCCGACTTTTCCCGCGGCTCCGGTCATCAGAATGCGCATGTCAACCGTTGTACACAATTCTGGCATAAATTCACATCCTTGAATATTGACCGGTCTATATCGCCGTAGTTACCGTCACAGGAACAAGTTCATGCACACGACACGTGTCCACGTATGTGAACGGGAGGCGGTCTGATGTCACGCCGTTTGCTGGGGGTCGCGCTCGCCGCGAGCCTGGCCGCAACGCTGACGGGCTGCGGTTCCGGGGGATCGAGCACGAACGACACGCTGGAGATCTGGATCAGGCAGGCGCCCGATTCCGATTCCGCGAAGACGGCGGTGAAACTCGCCGGCGCATTCACCAAGGCCAGCGGGATCAAGACCAAAGTCGTCGCCCTCTTCGACGACTTCGAGACGAAACTGAACCAGCAGGCGTCCCAGAAGGCGCTTCCCGACATCGTCGTCAACGACACCGCGCAACTGGGCAACATGCATTCCCAGGGCTGGCTGCGCGAGGTGGACAAGGGCAAGCTGACCGGCGGCGACCAGCTCTCGGACCTGGCCTGGAAAGCGGCCACCGGCTCCGACGGCAAGTTCTACGGCGCGCCCTTCTCCGCCCAGGCCTTCGCCCTCATCGTGCGCAAGGACTGGCGGGAGAAGGTCGGCCTGCGACCGCCGCAGACCTGGGCGGACCTGGCCGAACTGGCCCGCGCCTTCACCGACGACGACCCCGACGGCAACGGGCAGAAGGACACCGCCGGCTTCGTGATCCCGGCCGGCACCAAACGCGGCTACGCCTCCTGGTACGCCTCCTCCCTCATCTACGCCAACGGCGGCGACTTCGTGAAGCCCACCGGCCCCGGCAGGTTCGCCGCGATGACGGACGACCCCAGGACCGTCGAGGCCGTGCAGTACCTCCAGGACCAGTTCTGCAAGAGCAAGACGGTCAACCCGGGCGCGGTCAGCAACGACACCACCGTCACGCACGAAGTGTTCGAGAAGGGACAGGGCGGCATCTACCTGGTCGGCCCGTACGTGCTGGCCCGGTTCGTCAAGAGCATCGGCACCGACAGGATCGAGGTGCTGCCGGTGCCCAAGGGCCCCTCCGGCGGCCCCGGAACCCTCGGCGAGGGCGAGAACGTCTACCTGATGGCCGGATCGGACATGCCCGACGCCCAGCAGAAGTTCGCCGAGTTCGCGATCTCCCCCGACGGCCAGCGCATCGGCATGAACAAGGACGCCAACGGCGCCATCGTCCGCCTGCCCGTGAACAAGGGCGTGGACCTGGCCGCCGAGCGGCAGGACCCGCGCTGGAAGGTGTTCCAGGAGTCCTACGACCACGCCGTCTACGCGCCGCCGGTGCCCAACTGGGCGCCCATCCGGCAGGACTCCGCCGACGTCGTCAACGCCGTATGGGCCGACTGCGGCGCCGACGTCAAGGCGAAGATGGGCGAGCTGACCACCAAGCTCACCCAGGAACTGCAGAGCCAGAAAGCGTCATGACCCCGGCCGTCACGCGGGCGGCGGCCACGACGGCGCCCCCTCGCCGCCGCACCGGACCCGGCCCGGCCCGGCGGCGGGGGACGTTGGTCGCCTGGCTGTTCCTCGCCCCCGCCCTGCTGCTGTTCCTGTACTTCAAGTTCATCCCGATGGCCCTCGGCCTGTGGAAGAGCTTCAACAAGGTCCAGTACGTCTCGGACGAATGGGTCGGCCTCGACAACTACCGCACGATCATCGCGGACGACGCCTTCGCCTCGGCCATCTGGCACAGCCTCGTACTGGCGCTCGGCACCACGCTCGGCTCGCTCCTGCTCGGGCTGGTGCTCGCGCTGCTCATCGAGGGCACCGCCCGTTACCTGTGGTTCGTCAGGACCGCGGCCTTCCTCCCGGTCGTCACCACGATGGCCGCGGTGGCCGAGGTGTGGCGGATCATGTTCCATCCTGGTGACACCGGCATGCTCAACGTCATCATCGGCCGGCTGGGCATCGACCCGCAGCCGTGGCTGGGCAGCGAGGACTCCTCACTCTGGTCGATCATGCTGATGAGCGTCTGGCGCGGGACGCCGTACGACATGATGATCTTCCTGGCCGGCCTGGTCGGCGTGGACCGCACCCTGTACGAGGCCGCCGCCGTCGACGGCGCGTCCACCTGGCGCCGGCTGCGGCACATCACGCTGCCGGCGCTGCGGCCGGTGTTCTGGATCCTGTTCACGCTGGCCGCCATCCGCGGGCTGCGGGTGTTCGTCGAGGTCTACGTCCTGACCAACGGCGGCCCCGACGGGTCGTCGGAGGTGCTGATGACGCTGATCTACAAGCTCGGGTTCCAGAAGAACGAGCTGGGGGTCGCCTCGGCGGGCGGGATCGTGTTGTTCCTGGCCACGCTGGCGCTGACCCTCGTCGTGCAGACGCTGCGCAGGAGGCAGGCGGCATGAGGTTCGACAGCGCCTTGGGCCTGGGGGCGCGCAAGGGGCCGGCCGCCACCGCCGGCAAGGTCCTGCTCTACTCCGCGATGGTGCTGGTCTTCACCGGACCGCTGGTGGGACTGCTGGTCAGCGCGTTCAGCAGGACGATCGACCCGACGTCCTTCTCGTTGTGGCCCGACGACCTGACCCTGGAGAACTTCGTCCAGGCCGGGGAGAAGAACGTCTACCTCTACCTGTTCAACTCCTTCGTCGTCGTCGGGTTCGGGCTGCTGCTGCAACTGCTGGTGAGCGTGTTCGCGGCGTACTCGCTGGCACGCAAGAGGTTCCGCGGCATGACCGTCGTGATGTTGCTCATGCTGGCCACGATGATGTTGCCCGAGGAGATCATCGCGATCCCGTTGTCGCTGGTCCTCGCCGACCTGCCCGTGCTCCACCTCAACCTGATCGGCACGTACGCCGGGATGATCCTTCCCGTCGGCGCCTGGGGCTTCTCGATCCTGGTGATGACCGAGTTCATGAAGGAGGTGCCGGTCGAGCTGGAGGAGGCCGCCCGCATCGACGGCGCGGGCGAGCTGCGCATCTTCGCCACGATCATCGTGCCGCTGTGCCGTCCGGCGCTCGGCGTGATCGGCGTCTTCGGCTTCACCATGATCTGGGACCAGTACCTGCTGCCCCTGATCGTCTCGACCGACTCCAGCACCTGGACCCTGCCCATCGCGCTGCGCTCGCTCCGCTCGGACGAGGAGGTCGGCATCGGCGTGCTGCTCGCGGCCTCGCTGCTGGCGCTGCTGCCCTCGATCATCGCGTTCCTGGCGTTCCAGCGGCAGTTCATGCGGGGTCTGACCAGCGGCGCAATCAAGGGGTAGATGTCCATGTATCTGGACGGGATCCCATATCCTGACACCCTGAAGCCGTCGCCGCCGAGATGGGACGAGTATGGAGCCACAGCTGGTCAAGTCCGCCGAGCGGACCGTACGCATCCTGGAGACCCTGGCGGAGTCCCACGACCACCTCACGCTGGCGCAGCTCCAGCAGCGCACCGGCTTCCCGCGCAGCAGCCTGCACGCCCTCATGCGCACCCTGGTCGAGCTCAACTGGGTGGAGACGGACACGACCAGGTCCGCGTTCGGGATCGGGCCGCACGCGCTGCTGACCGGCACCGCGTACCTCGACAAGGACCCGGCGCTGCGCTTCGCCCAGGAGACCCTGGAGGACCTCCGGGACGAGATCGGCCACACCGTGCACTTCGCCCGCCGGGACGAGGCCCACGTCCTCTACCTGGCCACCCGCGAGTCGCGGGAGGCCGGCCACGTGATCCCCAGGGTGGGCCGGCGGCTGCCCGCCCACGTGACCGCGCTCGGCCAGGTGCTGCTCGCCCAGCTCACGGACGACGAGGTCGTGGCCCTGCTGCCCGACCCGCTGCGGGCGCTGACCGACCACACCATCACCGACCTGACCAAGCTGACCGGCGAGCTCGACCAGGTGCGCACCCGGGGCTGGGCGCTGGAACGCGAGCAGGGCACGCCGGGCGTGGCCTGCGTGGCCGTGGCGGTCGACTACCGCATCCCGGCCACCGACGCGATCAGCTGCTCGATGCCGGTGGGGCTGCCACCGGCCGAGATCGAGCGGATCACCGAAGCAGTGATCAACCACACCCGCAGACTGGCCGCCACCCTCCGCAGAGAAGGCATCCGCTAGTCCCCACCTCGCAGAGCCCACCAACCAGTAATCCACCATGCAAGACCCCCGGCCACGGCACCCACTTTGCGGGGCCTGTCACCAGGACCACCGCCTTGCACGAACTGCCGCCAGGACCACCGCCTTGCACGGACTGTCGCCAGGCCCTCCACCAGATGCCCGCCTTGCGGGGATGCCCCCGCTGGGCATCCACCAGTGGGCCGCCTTGCCGGCATCATCGCCATGCTGACGGGCACGTTCCGTTCGCCGACCAGCGAGGGGCGGCCCGCCTTGCCGGCACCATCGCCAGGGCCTCCACCAAATACCCGCCTTGCGTGGATGCCCCCGCCGGGGCATCCACCGACCCTCACCTCGGAAGGATCGCCGACAGGCATCCACCACCCCGACGTCGGCGGAATCGCCGACCGGGCACCCGCCGACCCCCTCCTTGGAAGGACTGCCGATGCGGCTGGATGGTGTTCTCTTCTTTCCCGTGACCCCCTTCGACGGCAACGGCGCCGTCGCCGAGGCGGTGCTGGCCAAGCACGTCTCCGACGGGGTCGCCGCCGGAGCGGGAGGAGTGTTCGCCGCCTGCGGTACCGGCGAGTTCAACGCCCTCGACCTCACCGACTACACCAAGGTCATGACCACGTCGGTCGCGGCGACGCAGGGCCGCGTGCCCGTGTTCGGAGGCGCGGGCGGACCGCTCCCCATGGCCAGGGCCATCGCACGGGCCGCCGCCGACAGCGGCGCCGACGGGTTGCTGCTGCTGCCCCCGTACCTGGTCAGCGCCCCGCCGTCCGGCCTGGTGAGGTACGTACGCGAAGTGGCGGCCGCCACCGACCTCCCGGTCATCATCTACCAGCGAGGGAACGCGCGCTTCTCCCCCGCCGCCGTGGCCGAGCTCGCCGCGCTGCCGAACGTGATCGGCTTCAAGGACGGTCTCGGCGACCTCGACCTGCTCCAGCGCATCATCCTGACCGTCCGGGCCGCCGCGCCCAGCGGGGAGTTCACGTTCTTCAACGGCCTGCCCACCGCCGAGCTGACCGTACCGGCCTACCGCGGCCTCGGCGTGAACCTGTACTCCAGCGCCGTCTTCGCCTTCGCCCCCGAGATCGCGCTGGCCTTCCACAAGGCGGTGACCAGCGGGGACGACGCACTCGTACGCCGCCTGCTGACCGGTTTCTACCTGCCGCTGGTGGAACTGCGCGACCTGGTGCCGGGGTACGCGGTATCGCTGGTCAAAGCAGGCGTACGCCTACGAGGCCTGGACGTGGGCGGCGTACGCGCCCCCCTGACGGACCTCACCCCCGACCACCTGACCACCCTGCGACACCTCACAACCACCGGCCTACACCTCGCCACCACCTGACGGGGTCAGCGAGTCGGTCCCATCGAGCAGCTATTCAGTAGCCCTCGATGAGTGAGCCCTCCCACCACCCAGGCCACCTTGAGCCCTGAGGTCAGAACGCGCCCCAGCCCGCGCCCACCGCATACCCTCACGCCCCATCACCCCCGCGACCTCGCCCCCAGGCCCAGGCCCAGCCGCAAGCTCAGGCGCAGACGCAGACGCAGGCACAGGGCTCGCTCCCGCCCCCATCGAGCCGAGCCCCCACCTCCCAAGGACACTCTCAGCATCACCCTGCCTGCAGTCCCCCATCGACCCGGCGCGGGATCCCGAGCGGGTTGCCCTCCTTCAGCTCCTCAGGCAGCAACACCTCCGGCCAGTCCTGATACGCCGTAGGCGCAACCCACCGCCCGATGGCCGCCGCCCCCACGGACGTGAACGCCGACGTCGAAGCCGGCCACGGCCCCCCGTGATGCATCGCCCAGCAGACCGCCACCCCCGTCGGCCACCCGTTCCAGATCAGCCGCCCCGCCTTCCGCCCGAGCACCTCGACGACCTCCTCGGCCTCATCCGGATCACTGCCATGAACAGTCGCCGTCAACGCCCCTTCCAGCCGCTCCAACACCCTCCGCAGCTCCGAAATATCCCGATAAGTCACCACAACAGCCGCCGGCCCGAAACACTCCTCCGCAATCCCCGGCAACCTCTCCCCGAACGACTCCAGATCCGTCGTGAACACCTTGGGCGCCACCGCCCAGGCCCCCTCCCCCGGCTTCCCCTCGGCCAGCAACCGCAGCTCGCCGAGCCGTCCGAGCCCTCCCAGATACCCGTCCCTGATCCGTTCGGCCAGCATGGGCCCGGTCGCGGCGGTCCCCTCGATCGCCGCGACCAGCGCCTCGCGCAGCTCGTCGTCCTCGGGCACGAACATGAGCCCCGGATTCGTACAGAACTGCCCGACCCCCAGCGTCAGCGACGCCGCGAACCCGCTCGCCACCTCCTTCGCCGGCGCCGACGGCAGCACCACCACGGGATTGACGCTGCCCAATTCGCCATAGAACGGGATGGGCGTCTCCCGCTCGTCGATCAGCTTCCGGATCGCCTTGCCGCCCGCCACCGACCCGGTGAACCCGGCCGCGACCACCCGCGGATGCCATACCAGATCGACGCCTGCCTGCATCCCCTGCACCAGCCCGAGCAGGTCCGGATATGGCAGGGCATTCCGTACGATCTTCGCCACCCGCTCGGACGTGTTCGGATGCCCCGGATGCGCCTTGACCACCACGGCACACCCGGCGGCCAGCGCCGAGGCGGTGTCGCCACCCGCCACCGAGAACGCGAACGGGAAGTTGCTCGCCGCGAAGACGGCGACGACACCGGGCAGCGGATGGTTCATCCGCCGCACGTCCGGCCGCGGCGGGGTGAGCGCGGGGTCGGCGTGGTCGATGACGGCCTCCAGGTAGCCGCCGTCCCGGACGACCTGGGCGAAGAGCCTGAACTGGCCGGCCGTACGCGCCACCTCGCCGCGCAGCCGTATCTCTCCGAGGGCGGTCTCCTGGTCGGCGAGTTGCCACAGTTCGTCCACGTGCGCGGTGAGCGCGTCGGCGACGGCCTCCAGCGCCAGCGCCCGTTCGTCCGCAGGGGTCGCCCGCCACGCGGCGCCGGCCGCCGCCGCCGCGGAGACGATCAGACCGACCCCGGCGCTGTCGGTCTCGGGCACGGCGCTGCCCACGGTCTCACCGGTCCTGGGGTCGTATCCGTAGATCATCACATGGCCCTTCGCAGTCTTGACACTGTCTGAGCCCGATTCTTACAGTGGCGGCAACCTGTCCACAAATCTGGCATTTGTTCACATATATGGACGGCGGTTCTGAAATGATCATCCGGCAGATCCACGTCACCCCCGTCGCCTTCCGGGATCCGCCCCTCCTGAACGCCGCCGGAGTGCACGAACCATGGGCCCTGCGCACCATCGTCGAGATCGTCACGGACGAGGGCATCTCGGGACTCGGCGAGACCTACGGCGACCTCGGCCACCTCACCAAGGTCCGCGAGTGCGCACAGGTCCTGCTCGGCCTCGACGTCCATGCCACCAACGAGATGTACGCCCGCGTCTCGGCGACCGTCGGCGACGTCGTTACCGACCTGCACGGCCTGACCGGCGTCGCCACCAAGGAGAAGAGCGTCGACCGGGTCTTCTCCCCCTTCGAGGTGGCCTGTCTGGACATCCGCGGCAAGGCGGCCGGCGTACCGGTCGTGGACCTGCTCGGCGGACGCGTCCGCGACGCCGTCCCCTACAGCGCGTACCTCTTCTACAAATGGGCGGCCCACCCCGGCGCCGACCCCGACCGCTTCGGCCCGGCCCTCGACGAGGCGGGCCTGGTGGCACAGGCAGCCCTCCTGATCAAGGAGTACGGCTTCTCCTCGATCAAGCTGAAGGGCGGCGTGCTGCCGCCCGACCAGGAGATCGCCGGCATCCGGGCCCTGCACGCGGCATTCCCCGGGATCCCCCTCCGCCTGGACCCCAACGCCGCCTGGACCGTCGAGACCTCCATCCGCGTCGGCCGCGAACTCGACGGCGCCCTCCAGTACCTGGAGGACCCCACACCGGGCATCTCGGGCATGGCGGAGGTGGCCGCGGCCGTCCCGATGCCCCTTGCCACGAACATGTGCGTCGTCACCCCCGAACACCTGCCCCCCGCCATCTCCGCCCGCGCGATCGGCGTGCTCCTGCTGGACCACCACTATTGGGGCGGCCTCGTACGATCGGCGCACATCGCCACGGTCTGCGGCACCTTCGGCCTGGACCTGTCGATGCACTCCAACTCCCATCTCGGCATCAGCCTGGCCGCGATGACCCATCTCGCCGCCGCCACCCCGAACCTGACCTTCGCCTGCGACACCCACACCCCCTGGCAGGACGGCCAGGACGTGGTGCTCCCCGGCAGCCTGCGCTTCACCGACGGCGCCGTACCGGTCCCCGCGGGCCCCGGCCTCGGCGTCGAACTGGACCGCGACGCACTGGCGATCATGAACGAGCAGTACGAGACGTGCGGCGTCCGGGCCCGCGACGACACCACCTACATGCGGCGTTTCGAGCCCACTTTTTCTACGAGGAGACCCCGCTGGTGAACGTCGCCTACGTCTATCCCTGGGACGTCGTCGGCGACCCGACGGCCCCCACCCGCCTCGCCGAACTGGGCGTGGACACGATCGCCCTGGCGGCCGCCTATCACTCCACCCGCGCCGTCACCCCGTACCACCCCGCACACCGCGTACTGGACGTCCCCCACCCTGCCTTCTACCTGCCGATCCGCCTGCACACCTGGTCCCGCCTGGTCCCCGCCGCTCCCACCTGGACCCCGCCGGACGCCTATCTCCAGGCCCAGACGGCCCTGCGCCGGGCCGGCCTGAAGGTCCACGCCTGGATCGTCCTCACCCACAACTCCTACCTGGGCACCCGGTTCCCCGACCTGGTCGTACGCAACGCCTTCGGCGACCCCTACCCGTACGCCCTATGCCCCGCCCACGAGGACGTCCTGGAGTACTGCGAGACCCTCGTCACGGAAACCCTCACCCTGGCCGAACCGGACGGCCTGATCCTGGAGGCCTGCGGACCGATGGGGTTCACCCACCAGAGCATCCACGAGAAGACCTCCGGCGCCGACTGGACCCCCACCGACACCGACCTCCTCTCCCTCTGCTTCTGCAGAACCTGCACCCCCCACTACCCCTCAGAAACCGCCCCTCGAATCCGCACAATCCTCGACCACCCAGCAACCACCTCACCCGAAACCGACCCCTATCCCCCCAAGGCCGACACGATGGACCACGCCCTCGGCCCGCTGACCGACGAGGTACGTGCGATCCGCGTGCGACTGTCAGCTGCCCTCCGCCACCGTCTGCTCTCCGCCGCCCGCACAACGGCCCCGACCACGCCGATCACCCTGCACGCCAACCCGACCCCCTGGGCGACCGGCCCCTTCGCCGCCCTCCCCGACGGCGACCCAGACCTGGACGTCCTCGTAGGCAACTGCTGGGGCGACACCACCACAGACGCCGCCCGCCTCACCGCCTTGGCGAACCTGTGCACCCCTGGCCAACGAGTAGGCGCCTACGTCCTGGCCCTCCCACCCCGCCCGGCCGACGCAACCACCCTGACTGAGCACCTGAAGGCCTACGCCCACGCCGGCGCCTCAGAATTCCACCTCTACCACGCAGGTCTGGCCTCCCCTCAGCGCCTCTCAGCCCTCACAAACGCCCTACGCCATCTCCCCTGACCTCAACACCAACAAAGCTCTGATCGCGCCCATAACGCCAGCAGAGACCCCAGCCCAGGACATGCGGCCCCTCCCCCCCCGATGAGCGCCCCGAGCATCGAGGCCCGAACCACGAGCCACCACAAACTCCCCCACGCAACTGCCTTGAAGAGCGCCTAAGCCACCCGAATCAGCTACGCACGCATCACAGGACACCGACCAACATTCGGAACAGATCGAGCCCCATACCCAGCCGCCTACCCGAAGCGTCTAACTCACCGATCACCAGCAGCACCGGATCAGCTGACCACCAGATACACACCCATCAGCACGTGCCCCACATCAACGCCCGAGGCCCAGACACGCACCTGCCTAGATCGCCAACAGCCCGACCGAGGCAGAGACAGGCTCAACGGCTGACCGACAACCCGCCAACGGTGAAGATCAGCCGCAGACGCAACCCCAACACCCGCCGCTTTTAGGAAAGCCCGCAGCCGGCCCGACCAGAAACGGCAGCAACGCAGCGGAAGCAGACTCCTCACCCACCGAACAGCCCACCCCTCAGATCAAGCCGCCCCCTACCGGACGTCGACGTCGCAACCTGCATCGCAGCCCAGCACCGAAGATCACCCACCCGAGCAGCCCGCCACCCGCCGTACCCGACGACCGACACACCACCCAGTCCCAGCAATGTCCCCGGCCCAGGACTGGGCTCCTGCCGTCCCAACCCCACCACCAGCTCCGACGGCACTCAATCCAACATCGCAAGCCACTTCAGGTGCGCTCCCCCGAACGGCCCCCTTCGCGCCCCCACCTCATCCATCAACCACCGCGCACTCTCTTCCGCCCGAGCTACCAACTCCGGCGGATACCCCAGCAGCACCTGATGCTCGGCGAACTCGTCCTCATCATCGAGAATGAGCCGCCCGTCCCGCATCCTGATCACGTCGAGATCGAGGTCCAACATGGTGACCTCGTCATCACGCCACTCTGGAACCGTGGTGACGTCCACGTAGACCTCACTACGATGCGGCGCCGCATTGAACGATGCCGTCCACCAGGCATCCCGCGGGAAGAGCATGATCGCGTGGGTCTCCCACTTGACGGCCGGCCCTTCCCCCTTCCGCGCGACCGTCCCTCCCGGCACCGCCACCCAGATCCCGTGCTGATCATCCCCAAGCACCCTGCCCGGATGGTTCCAGTGCAGAGCCCCGCCATACTTCCGAAACACCACACGCACATCACTCATGAGACAAATCTACTTTTCCGCCCACCTCCACCACGAGGCCATTAGCCCCACCACCACATCCCCCACGCGCACCCCTCACCACCGCATCCCAAACTCCGAACACCGCACCTCAGACGCCCCCAACCAGGCAAGCCACCCGAGCGCCTCTGAATACACCTCGAAGCATCGACTACACACGACCACCAAGGCTCGCCAGCGACGCGACCCGCCCCGCCCCTCAACCCCGCCGAGGCAACCCCTCGCACGAGGCGCCTCTGTAGCGAGCCGTTCCCACCCGGGGGGCACCCTCCTCCCCGCTCTGCCACTCACCCACACCTCGCCGGCATTCACAAACAACCATCAAGGTGCACCCAAAAAGTCATCGTCACCCAACACGACAAATGCAACGCACCTCCAACAGGCATCCATCAAAGCATTTCACCTCAAAGTGCGCGAATAGCGCCTCCCCAAGTCATCCCGGCAAGCCCCAAGTCACACGAAATATCATCATCCTTCGAAAACAAACTCCAAAAACAGTCAACCTTCAAGATTCACAGACGTATCTCTCAAATAGCCAGGCATTTTCGCCGTTCCCGCCCCGCCCACACACTTCCGCCCCAAGAACACCTCCATAACCCCCTTACAACGACCACCTGATCCCGCTTAGATTGTGACCCGTGGCGAGACGTGGCGAGTTGACCGACAAGGCATGGGAACGAATCGCACCTCTGCTCCCGGTTGCCGCAGGCCCCGGCCGGCCTTGGCGGGGACACAGGCAAGTAGTGAACGGAATCCTGTGGCGCTTCGAGACTGGAGCAACCTGGCGGGAAATCCCAGAGCGCTACGGCCCCTGGCAAACCTGCTACGAACGATTCAAACGCTGGACCGAAGACGGAACCTGGGCACGAGTCCTAGAGGAAGCACAAGCCGAAGACGAGCACGATCCGGCTCCCTCTCCACTTCCACCCCACCCACGCCCATCTAGGATTAGGAAAGATCGGGGACTACCAACTCGAACCCCCGAAAATCCCCCAGAAGGCGCGGAAGAAGATTCTCAATCCGCTGCTACTGAACCGCCCGCGCTCACCAACCCCACCAGCATCAACATAAGGATTCACGCCCACAAAGAGGCGTCCGACTAGTAATCTTCCCCTGAGCGAGCCGGAAACCCGAACAGGGACCGCATTAACCTGTTCAAAGTAGGACAAGTCCGATCCAACACAGGATCCCACAGACACCCGCGCGGGCACTTAGAAACCCCCTCCATTTTGCCCGCGCGGGCACCTACCTTCTTCCTCCACCCGGCCCGCGTGGGCACCACCCCTTCATGGGTGCCCACGCGGGCCGGCTCTCGCACACAGCATTTCCGTGCCGCACTCAAGTGCTCTGTTACCGGACAAATACCCTCTGCCAGCTCCACCTGTCGCATTGACATCAATGGCGGCCACATCAAGGCGCCAGCACGTCCGCCCCTGACACAGGCCCGGTTCGGTGGCGGCCAAACCCTTCGCAAGCCAGGCCACCGTCCACAGCTTGGCGACGGCCTAACGCCCAACCCTCCGATCAACCTGGCAGATTTCGACCATGGCGCTGCGACTCGTGTTTTCTGATACTCACCAGCCGCGTTCCCTTACATAGATTCTGCGCAGTCAAAGCGTGATCATCACAATTCCTGAGGTACCCAATAGGCGCCAAGCACCCCAGGAAGCCAAAATTGCACTCCATCACACAGAAGGGCACATGGAGAGGATCGCCACAAAGGCCCCACTCCATCCGCGCAACCTACGCCAACCGTCCACCGATCCCTTGAGATACCGCACCGCATCAGAACTCCGGCTCAGAACCCACCGCATCGCCGCCGACAGAACCGACCACTTGAGGTCCACTCGTCACTCGCGAGAAGGCGCCAGCTCCCTACCTGGGCAAGCACGTCCCACCCGACATCTCACATCAGGTTCACCCCGAGTCATCGCCTTGCGGAAACCAGCCCACTCTCGTACGCCGCGATGACCAGCTGTGCTCTGTCGCGCGCCCCCAGCTTCGCCAGCAACCGGCCGATATGCGTCTTAATCGTGGCCACACTTAACCGCAAATGATCAGCGATCTCCCCGTTGGAAAGTCCTTGAGCGATCAACAACAGCACTTCCCGCTCGCGACCCGTCAGCTTTTCGAGCCCCTGCGGCCGCTGCACCACGGGAGTCTTCGTGAATTCCTCGATCAAGCGTCGCGTCACCGTGGGCGCCAGCAGAGCCTCGCCGCTCGCAACCACCCGAACGGCAGCGAGCAGGTCAGCCGGCGGCGTGTCTTTGAGCAGAAACCCGCTCGCCCCAGCCCGAAGCGCATCGTAGACGTACGCGTCAAGATCGAACATGGTTACCACGAGAACTCGCGAGACAGCCCCGATGCGCCGCGTCGCCTCGATGCCATCCATCTCCGGCATGCGAACATCCATCAACACCACATCCGGCCGCCGCTCCAAGACGACCGACACGGCTTCGGAACCGGTCGACGCCTCGCCAACAACCATCAGGTCAGGCTCGGAATCGACCAACATCGTGAAGCTTCCCCTGAGGAGGGCCTGATCGTCAGCGACTACGACCCTGATCACGAGAGCTCCTGATAGGGCAGGCACGCGAACACACGGAAGCCCCTTCGCGGCAGATTCCCCGCTTCGAACACCCCGCCGTACATCATGACCCGCTCCCGCATCCCAATAAGTCCGTGACCGGCGCCGTCCGGGGACAACGAGCGCTTGCCCGGCCCTTCGTCGATCACCTCGATGCGTACCTCACCCTCCTCTGCGGCAACGGACACCCGGCACCGAGTGGGCGAGGCGTGCTTGACCACGTTTGTGAGCGCCTCCTGCACGAGGCGATAGACAGACAGCTCCACACCGTCAGGCAACCGTCTCCCTCCCGCCACAGTGGCTTCTCGATCTCCGCCCACTCCAGGCACGGAGGTGGCTCCCCCCGACAGGTCTTCGTGCGGCCCACAGTCGCCGTTCGGAGGCATGGCGCGCGGCCCTTCACAAGGCTCCTCTTCTTCACGCGACGACCTGTCTGCCCGGCCACGTGACGTGCTGCCAGCCTGAACACGATCTCCTGGCCGCGTCTCGTCGGTGTCAGCCACCCCGATCCGTAGATCAAGCTCGACCGCAACCCCGGCTTGCCTGGCCTGCTCCGCCAAGCCCTCCAATCCTGCGATCCCCGGCACGGGAGCAAAATCGGGCAGTTGGTTGGAACGCAGCACGCCCAGCAGGTGGCGCATCTCCACCAAGGCACTCCTGCTGGCAGTCTCGATCACGCGGAGGGCGTCATGTGCTTCTTCCGGCCTGGTGGCCAGCACGTGATTGGCCACGCCCGCCTTGACCGCGATCAGTCCTACGCTGTGGGTCACGACATCGTGCAGCTCTCGCGCGATGCGTAACCGCTCCTGCGTCACCGCATGCTCCGCAAATCGCTCGGCATCCCGCGCCGCGTACAGCCGGCGTTCCCGCACAGCCCGCCCTATCGTCCAGGCTCCGCCGAGCGCCGCGATCCCGACCAGCGGTTGGTCGATGTGCACCAGCCAGAACGGAGCGCCCTCGCGTGGCGCTCCCCCTGCCACCACCAGCCCGAGCACACTGATCATGCTCACCACACCGATGGCCGAGGATGGGATCAGGGTTCCCAGCCTGTCGGACATCGCAACGATGTACATCGCAAACGCGGGTGCGATGTAGGCGTACGCCACCGCATCCACCATCGCGGCGGTGACGGCGAGCAACAGCGTGAGACAGAAGACGGGGAGAGGCCAGAGCCTTCGCACCGCCAGCGGCAATCCCAGCCCGCACGGAAGGGCGATCTTCATCCACAGCGGCATATCCGGCGTGGTGACGGCAGCTGTGAAGAACACGAACGCGAACCCCAGCGCCGCCGCCAGATCCAGCATGATCAACTGGCGGCGGCTCCAACGCCTGGCGAAGAAGGGGTGGTTCTCGTTCACGTGTTGAACGGTAGCCGCTCGCCAAGCTGAGCACGTCAACCCAGGGTCTGACCTTGAAGTTCGGACCGTGGTCCGATGCGGCGGCGACCCGGCGTGCCGCATCTTGTTCAGCGTGATCGAACTTCAGCACCTCACCAAGCGGTACGACGACACGCTCGCCGTAGACGATCTGTCCTTCACGGTCGAGCCTGGCCATGTGACGGGCTTCCTCGGCCCCAACGGCGCCGGCAAGTCCACCACGCTGCGCCTGATCCTGGGCCTGGATGCGCCGACCTCCGGCTTGGCCCTGGTCAACGGCCGACGCTATGCCTCTTTGAGGAAACCCATGCACGAGGTGGGGGCGCTGCTCGATGCGGGTGCCGTCCACGGTGGGCGCACCGCCTACAACCATCTGCTCTGCCTGGCCACCACCAACGGCATCGGCACCACAAGGGTGGCTGAGGTCCTTGAACAGGTGGGGCTGACGGATGTGGCGCGAAAACGCGTGGCCGGCTTCTCTCTCGGCATGAAACAGCGGCTCGGTATCGCCGCCGCGTTGCTCGGCGATCCTGGCGTCCTGCTGTTCGACGAGCCGGTCAACGGCCTCGACCCCGACGGCGTGCGCTGGATCCGCGACCTCATGCGTTCGCTGGCCGGCGAGGGAAGGGCGGTCCTGCTCTCCAGTCACCTGATGAGTGAGATGGCGTTGACCGCTGAACGCATCGTGGTCCTCGGCCGAGGGCGGCTGATCGCGCACGCCACGGTAGCCGACTTGACCGCGGGCCATGCCTCACTGGAAGACGCCTACATGGCCCTGACTGCGAGCAGCGTGCAGTTCGGTGCGACGAGATGAAGGCAACCTTGTCGTCCGAGTGGCTGAAGCTCCGGTCGGTGACTTCGACCTGGCACGTGGTGGGGGCTGCCGCACTGATGATGATGCTCGGCGCGGTGTGGGCGGTCTATGTCGGCGGCCTCGCCGACGAACGAGGGTCCGTCCAGGCAGCCGCGCCGGAACAGGGATTCCTGCCACTCCTTCAGATGAGCCTGACCGTCCTGGGCGTACTCGCGATCACATCCGAGTACGCGACAGGAATGATCCGTACCAGTCTCACTGTCGTCCCGCAGCGCCGCACCTTGTTCCTGGCCAAGGCCGTCGTCGTCGGCCTGACCACCTCGACAACGGCGTACGTCGTTCTGCTGGTCACCTATTCGGCGAGCCGCCTGATCGCCGCCGGCCACCGGTTGGGCTTCAACGAGACATCTTTGGCCGATGATCTGCCGATGCTGTTCGCCGCGGGGATCTCGGTGACTGCGCTGGCTTTGGTGGGGCTCGGTCTGGGGGCGGCCATGCGGTCTACGGCGGGGGCGATCGTTTCGGTGGTGACCTTGCTGTTCATCCTGCCCGGCGTCGTCAATTATCTGCCTCCGCCGTGGAGCACGCGTGTTGCCACGTTGCTGCTGCCGAACCTGGTTCCGCAGTTGGCCGGTCATCGCCTCTCGTCACGGCTTGGCGACGGCCTCCTACCGCCATGGGCCGCACTCCTGGCCCTCCTCCTCTATCCGGCCATCGCTCTCATTGTCGGTTTCGTCATGTTCAAGCGGAGGGACGCATGAGTGTTCTCACTTCGGAGTGGCTGAAGGTGCGTTCCGTCCGCTCCTCCTACCTCGTCGTCGGTATCAGCCTCGGCACGATTCTCCTGGGCCTGGCCCTCGCCTCGATGGCGGCCGGCATGTACGACAACGCCTCAGTGGAGCAGCGCGCAAGCGCCCGGGTGGCAGACCTGGAAGAGGTCCTGGTGATCGTGCCGCAGCTCTGTATGGGTGTCCTGGGCACGTTGGTCATCACTTCTGAATACACCACCGGTTTGATCAGAACGAGTCTGACGGTCGTCCCCCGTCGATGGCCGATTCTCGCCGCAAAGGCCGTCGTAGTGGCCGCAGTGAGCCTGGTCATTGGCCCGATTGCAGTGTTCGGAACCTATTTCGTCTCGCGTGGGGTGCTTGGTGACCGCTTCTCCGGCGCCTATCTGGTCCCGTTTACGGACAAGCTACCGTTCCTGCTCGTCACCGGTCTCACGGTGACGGTCTTCGCTCTGTTGGGCCTGGGCTTGGGCGCGTTTCTGCGTTCCGCTGCAGGCGCGATCACCTTGCTGGTGGGGCTTGTCTATGTGATCCCGATGATCGTGGGCAACATCCCGGAACCCTGGAGCGAACGGCTGGGCTCGGTCATGATCGGCGCGCTGGCCCGAGAGATCACCGGCGACCTCATCACCACTTCGGTGTACGGCTCACTGCTGTCTCCTCCAGCGGCCGTCGCCGTATCGGTGGCGTACGCGGTTCTTCCCTTGCTGGCCGCCGTCTGGCTCATTCGCAGGAGGGACGCTTGAGTTGCGCGTTCTAGGGGCCTTGGTACGGCGTGTCCGCCGCCGTCCGGCAAGCCATGACATCTTCCGCAGGCGCCCTCGGTCAGAACAGATAGCCATCGCGGGTCTCCGTACCCAGCGAGGGCCGATGCGGCAGAGGTTCGGTCCGCAACCGCTGGTACGGCAGGCTCAGGCGCCTGCCGTACCACCCAGAGGCTCAGACTTCGAGCACGACAGGGATGATCATGGGACGGCGACGATAGGTGTCGCTGACCCACCGGCCGACCGTGCGACGCACGACTCGGCGGATCTCCTGCATGTCGACCACACCGTCTGCGGCCTTCTCCTGGAGCGCCCTTTCGATCTGCGGAATGAACTCCTCGAACTGGGCCGGATCGATGCCGGACCCACGCGCGTGGATCTCGGGGCCGGCGGTGAGTTTCCCAGTGGCGGAGTCGACCACGACGACCACCGAGATGAATCCTTCGTCGCCGAGAATCCTTCGATCCTTCAGCGAGGTGTCGGTGATCTCGCCGACCGAGGTGCCGTCAACATAGACGTACCCGGCGTGAACCGCTCCCACGATCCTCGCTCTGCCGTCGACCAGGTCCACCACGACGCCGTCCTCGGCGATCACGATGTGGTCGTCCGGAACACCGGTGAGCGCGGCAAGCTTGGCGTGCGCCCGCAGGTGTCGCCATTCCCCGTGCACCGGCATGAAGTTCGAGGGACGGGTCAGGTTGAGGACGTAAAGCAGCTCGCCGGCGGCCGCGTGTCCGGACACGTGCACCTTGGCGTTGCCCTTGTGCACGACGCGGGCGCCCCACCTGGTGAGCCCGTTGATCACCTTGTTGACCGCGGTCTCGTTCCCCGGTACCAGGGACGAGGCCAGCAACACGGTGTCGCCCTCGGCGATGCGGATCGGGTGATCGCGGTTGGCCATCCTCGACAGCGCCGCCATCGGCTCGCCTTGGGAGCCGGTGCAGACCAGCACCACGTCCTCCGGCGGCCACTCCTCGATGTCACGCGAGTCGACGATCAGCTCCGGCGGCACCTTGAGGTAGCCCAGATCGCGGGCCACCCCCATGTTCCGCACCATCGACCGTCCTACCAGGGCGACCTTGCGGCCGTGCTTGGCCGCGGCGTCCATGACCTGCTGGATGCGGTGCACGTGCGAGGCGAAGCTGGCCACGATCACGCGCTGCTCGGAAGTGCGGATCACCTCGTCGATGACCGGCGCGATCTCCCGCTCACTGGTGACGAAGCCCGGCACCTCGGCATTGGTGGAGTCCGACATCAGCAGGTCGACACCCTCGGTGCCGAGCCTGGCGAAACCGCCGAGGTCGGTGAGCCGGCCGTCGCTCGGCAACTGGTCCATACGGAAGTCGCCGGTGTGCAGGACGATGCCGGCAGGCGTCCTGATCGCCACGGCCAGCGCGTCCGGAATCGAGTGGTTCACCGCGAGGAACTCGCAGTCGAAAGGCCCGAAGACGTGCCGTTCACCCTCGATGACCTCGAGCTTGGTCGGCTGGATCCTGTGCTCCGTCAGTTTGGCCTCGATCAGGGCCAACGTGAGCTTGGATCCGATGAGCGGGATGTTGCGCCGCTCGCGCAGAAGGTAGGGAACCGCCCCGATGTGGTCCTCGTGGGCATGTGTCAGGACGACGGCTTCGATGTCGTCGAGCCTGTCCCTGATGTAATCGAAGTCGGGCAGGATCAGGTCGACGCCCGGCTGGTCGGGCTCGGGGAACAGTACCCCGCAGTCGACGACCAGCAGGCGACCGTCGTACTCGAAGACGGCCATGTTCCTGCCGATCTCACCCAACCCGCCGAGCGCGACGATGCGCAAGCCGCCGTACGGCAGCTCCGGCGGGGGGCCAAGCTCAGGATGCGGATGGCTCATGCCCGGCCCCCATGGTCAAATCGTGTTCTCAAAACTCCCGGTTCCTCCCCGTTCCTATGCGTCCGTCAACTTCACCCCGCCGGCTACCAGGCAAGCACGCAGCTCGGCGATTTGCTTCTCTGTCGCGTCCACGAGCGGCAGGCGTACCGATCCCACCGGCACACCCACCAGACTCAGTGCCGCCTTTGCCATGATCGCGCCACCGGCCTTCAGCATGATCCCGTCCACCACGGGGGCCACCTGGCCGTGTACCGCCAGCGCTTGCCTGACGTCACCGCTCTTGTGCAACGCGATCATGCGAGCCAGTTCGGAGCCCACCACATGTCCGACGACGCTCACGAACCCTGCGGCACCGAGGGACAGCCAGGCCAGGTTGAGCAGGTCGTCACCGGAGTAGAAGACGAGATCGGTCGCCGTCATCACCTGGCTGGCAGCAAAGAGATCGCCCTTCGCGTCCTTCACGGCCACGATGCGGTCGTGCTGCGCCAGCCGAATCAGCGTCTCAGTCTTGATCGGTACGCCGCTGCGTCCCGGGATGTCGTAAAGCATCACCGGCAACTCGGTGGCGTCGGCAACGGCGGTGAAATGCCGATAGAGCCCCTCCTGCGGAGGCTTGCTGTAGTACGGCGTCACCACCAGCAGACCGTGGGCCCCCACCTCCGCCGCCTGCTTGGCAAGCTTGACGCTGTGGCGAGTGTCATTCGTCCCCACGCCGGCCACAACCATCGCGCGATCACCCACAGCCTCCAGGACGGCGGCGACAATCCGTCGCTTCTCATCGTCCGAGGTGGTGGGCGACTCACCCGTCGTCCCGTTGACGATCAAACCATCGTTACGCTGCTCGTCCACCAGAAAGGTGGCCAGGCGCCGTACGCCCGCGTAGTCAACGTCGCCGTCATGGGTGAACGGCGTGACCATCGCGGTCAACATGCGACCGAAGGGTGCGTCGGTGGTTCCAGTTGGCGATGCCATAGTGCGAACGCTACCTGGATTCGGAAAAGCGTTGGACGTCGCCACCCCGCTTTGCCTGCCCAGCGGGGCCATTTGCCCTCATTCGCGGGCATCTGGAGGGCCCAGGTGACAAGGATGACCGCTTGCGGTGACTCAACCTGCTCCGCCGGCGATCACCCCGGCTGCCGCCAAGCCCACATCCCCCTCTCCCTTGGCCTGACCTCTCCCTCGGTATCCGTCGTGACCCACTCTCATCGCCCAGAACGGGACCTCAAGGCGAGAGCAGCAACCGTCAATCAAGCCCTACCGGGGCAGTTCGATCTGATATCTGATGAAACCCCTGTTCTCGGCGACCTTGTCGTACAGACGACGCGCGGTGCTGTTCGACTCATGAGTGTTCCAGTAGACCCGGGAGCAACCGCGATCACGAGCCCAGTCTGCGACGGCCTCGATCAGCATGCGCCCCACTCCCCTGCCCCGGACGTCGGAGGCGGTGAACAGATCCTGGAGATAGCAGACGTCGGCGTCAGGGGCCGAGGTGCTGGCATGGACCAGGAAGTGCGTGATACCGACGAGTCGACCGTCCAGGCGCGCGCCGAAGGCATGCATGCGGGTGTCCGCCTGAAATTCCTGCCATGCGCGTTCGTACATCTCAGCCGGTTCGACGCGCTGGTAGAAGTCGATGTACGCCCTGAACAGGCCTTCCCACACATCTCGGTCGGACGGCACGAGCTTGCCGATGCTGATCAAATGATCTCCTTAGGGCAAGAGCTGAGGCATCGACCATCCTGGAAACATGGACAAGCAGCCAATGCCTAACACGAGGAAAGCCACAACCTAGGGAGCAGGTGGCCCTTCACAACACAGCCACTTCTTGGCGATACCAGAAGACCACTCTTCCTGACGTCAGACCTGCACCCGCCGTTCACCGCCCTGAACCCAGGCTCCATCAGGCCATCGCTCTGCGCCCCGCCTCACTCGCGGTTGCGTCCACGGGAGTGGTGTACGAGTTTGACCTGGTCAACAGGTGTGTCGTCGTGAAATGATGACGGCCATCGCGTGATCCTTCGAAGGCGCAAACCAAGATCGAAGGAGAACACGTGATGGCCGCAGACAACAGTGTGACGCCCGCGCAGTGGCTGGCGCAGCAGATCGACACCGACGACCCCGACTTGTTGCGATCCATGGTGAAGACCATGGCCGAGACGTTGATGTCAGCCGAGGCCGACAGCATGTGCGGGGCCGGTTATGGCGAGCGCAGCAGCGAGCGGATCAACTCCCGCAACGGCTACCGGCAGCGC
>NZ_BMRC01000015.1:216399-216665 GCF_014648435.1 Nonomuraea spiralis | reverse complement strand
TTGTCGACCTGGCTGGAGACGGCCTTGTCGGCGACTGCCGCGGCCAGGGAGGCGGGGTCTGCCGCCGCGCGGGGGGCGCCGGTGCCTTGCTGGGCCGGGGGGACTCCGGGTGGGGCGGCGCTCGCGGGTGAGGGCTGCAGCGTCAGGGTCGCGGCTGTGGCCAGGCCGGCGACCGCCGCGAGTAAGGCTGTGCGTTTCACGCTGTGGTGCTCCTTTCGGCGGGCTCCCTCGGGCCGTTGCCGCCTTTGGGCGGGTGTGGGCCACCG
>NZ_BMRC01000015.1:0-216251 GCF_014648435.1 Nonomuraea spiralis | reverse complement strand
TGACGGGAGAGCAAGCGGACCGTTTCGCCTTGTTGCCGCCAGACGCTAAGCGTTTGCTGACGGCTCGAAAATACGTATGTTCATCGGTAGGCATACCGACATTTGTGTTACCGCTGGTCACACCCACCCGGGAAAGATCACTTAAGTCGCGTATCTTGAACGGTGAGATGCCGTTCCAAAACGGTCGCGGGACGCCGCGTCGTCGTTGATGCCCATGAGGAGGATGAGGGCCTGAGGGCCGCGTGGGACGAGGGAACACAGAAAGCCGCCGCAGTGCTGCATGGCGGTAGCCCCGGACGAACAAGAGTGAAGCGGAGAACCGGGACGGAGGCCGGTTTCGGCGCGACCCTGGCAGGACAAGTCCGGCAGGATAAACGGTCGGCGTTTACGTTTCCATAGGTCGCGGTGCCCGATATCTCTTTCTGTACTTACCTCGCTGTTCCATAATTAATGATTTCGCGGCTGGTGATACTGGCGTTCACGACTCCATTGCCTGGCGGGCGCGCAGGGCGCGGAGCTTGTGGCGGTTGCCGCAGCGTTCCATCGCGCACCAGCGGCGGGCGCCGGGGCGGGAGGTGTCGACGGCAAGGTCGTCGGCCCCACGGTCGGGGAGCAGGCCAGGCAGGTGTTCCGCAACCTGGCGACCATCCTGGAGAGCGAAGGGGCGAGCCTGGCGAACATCGTGCACTGGCGCATCGCCGTGGTGGACGGTCACACGTTCGACGAGGGTGTGGCCGCGTTCCAGGAGGTGTGGAACCGGGCCGACCCGCCGCCCGCCATCACCGTCCACGTCGTGGCCGGCCTGGGTCCCGGGTTCCTCGTCGAGGTCGACGCCGTCGCCGTCGTGTGACGCCCTCGGGGCACGCGACCGCTGACGGCCGCCGCCCGCACCGGCGCGCCGACCTCCGGGTACGCCCTGGCGTTCTGGGTCTGCGCCGGCCTCGTGACCGCCGGGGCGGTGGCCGTGCTCGCCCTGCCCTCCACCGTGAAGGAACCGCAGCCCCGCCCGGGACGTACTCGGGTCAGAACATCCCGTGGGGAACCTGGGAGTCTTCCGGCACCGGCTGGACGACGTCCCAGTGCTCGACGATCTCCCCGTCGACCACCCGCCAGATGTCGGCGACGGCGATGCCGCGCGGGTCGTCGTCCGTGGTCATGCGGTAGTGCATCACCACGTGCTCGTCGTCCGCGACGACCCGTTTGAGGTCGAGCCGGGCGCGGGCCACGGGAGATTCGGCGATGTACGCGATGAACGCCTCCCGCCCGGACGGATTGCCCGGACTGTGCTCGACGAAGTCCTTCGCCAGGAGGGTACGGAGCACGTCGATGTCCCCCGCCGCGAACCGGGTGAATCCGTGGAGGACGAGCTCCTTGTTGCGTACGGCCTTGCTGTTCTCGTTCATGCGGATCACCGTCCCAGGGGCCGCCCGGCCCCGTCGATTACATGGCATGTAATCGCGGTGGTCGACAGGACGACGCGACAATCGCCGTATGACGCACGACCGGCCGGTCGGTGAGCTGCTGCGCGAGTGGCGGCACCGCAGGGGGCTCAGCCAGCTGGATCTGGCGATACAGGCGGAGGTGTCCGCCCGGCACGTCAGCTTCGTGGAGACGGGACGGACCATTCCCAGCAGCCCGATGGTGATGCGGCTGGCCGACCATCTGGGTGTGCCGTTGCGCGAACGCAACCGCCTGCTGGTGGCGGCCGGGCACGCGCCCGTCGTCCGGGAACGGCCGCTGGAGGATCCGCAGCTGGCCTCCGCGCGGAACGTCCTGGAGCAGATCCTGCGGGGACACGAACCGTACCCGGCGCTCGTCGTGGACCGCCGCTGGAACCTGCTGTTCGCGAACGCGGCGATCGACGTCTTCCTGGAGGACGTCGATGCGGCGTTGTTGCGGCCGCCGGTCAACATGATGCGGTTGGGCCTGCGTCCGGGCGGGTTCGCGCCGCGGCTGCGCAACCTCGGGCAGGTCCGCGCCTTCCTGTTGCCCCGGCTCGCCCGCCAGGTGGCGCGGACCGGCGACGCGGAGCTGAGCGCGTTGTACGAGGAACTGCTGACCTACGGTCCCGACGCCGATCCGCCGCCGCCCGATCCCGCCGACATCGCGCTGCCCATCCGCATCCGCCATCGCGGCGCGGAGCTGTGTTTCGTCAACACCATCACGACGTTCGGCGCCGCCTTCGACGTCACCCTGGAAGAAATCGCCGTGGAGGCGTACTTTCCCGCCGATGACGACACCACCCGGTTCTTCCGGACGAAGGCCGACAGCCTCCGGGACCGCGGAGCCTGACCCACCGGCGGGCGGCACCCTCATCGCACCTGTTTCTTGGCCTGGCGCGCCCGCAGATGGCGTACGCGGAACACGATGCCGACCACCGCGACGAGGGTCTGCGCGCCGATCACGTAGGGATCGCTCGCGGCGCCGCCGAGGTGGGCGTCCATCGCGTGGTTCACCGCGTGGATCAGACCGGCCGTGGCGAACCCGACGAGCACCACCACGATGGCGTCCCGCCACACCAGCGCCGACACCAGGGCGATCCCGATGCCGAGGTGGAAGGCGCCCAGGTCATGCAGGAAGTGCTCATGAGGCGGAAAGTCGACGTATTCGGCGAACGATCGCGGCCACCCCCACATCCAGACGCCGAAGACCAGCGTGTAGACCGCGCTCAAGGCCACGACCACTCTCGTGACGACCTGTGCCATGACGACCTCCTGTCTCGACTGCAAGCACCGCAAGGACGAGACAGCCGGCGCCGTTGTGACAGCGAGGCGCGGATGGGGGCTTTGTCCGCGGGGAAGATCGCCGTCGAGGTCAGGAGTTCTCGGCTTCCTCCTTCGCCCAGTCGAACGGTTCCAGAGGGCGGGCGCCGAGCACGTACTCGGCCGGCAGGCATGGCAGGCAGGCCTGCACGCCGGCGATCTCCTCCTGGCCGATCGTCCAGTCCATGATCGCCGGCCCTCCGCCCAGGAGGACCGCCTCCATGAAGTCGTTCCAGCGTCCGTACGAGCTGAGCATGGCCATGTCGTCCGGCACGTCCAGGTCCAGGACGACATAGCGGGCGAACTCCTCGTCGGTCTGCGGGCAGAGGAGGGCCTCGGCCGTCACGGCCACCGTGTTGTCGCGGGTGTCCGGACCGGGCCACGCCCACACCGGCGGACGGCCCCGGCAGTCGAGGCCACGCCTGGCCATCTCCGCCACCATCTCTTCGTACGCCGGCCGGTACGACGGGATCGACAGGCGGGCCCAGTCGCCGGCCAGTTCGTCGTCGGTCTCCAGCGAGACCAGCACCGCCCGGTGCTGCACCGTCCACAATCGCATCGGACGATTGTGACAAGACACCGCAGTACGATCCACGCGATTAACGGGACAGCGCGGCTGCGCCGGTCCCGAATCCGCCGCCTGCTCATGGAACGGGATGGAACGCCCTGCCGGTAGAAGCGATTCACCGGAGAGGGGCGAGGTTGAAGCTGTTCAGAGGGATCCGTTCGGTTCCGGTTGTGGCCGTGCTGGTGCTGGCGACCGGTTTCCACACGTCCGCCGCGGTGGCCGACACCGCGCCCATCGTCCACGCGTGGGGGTACAACTTCTTCGGCCAGGTCGGCAACGGCACGAACGACACCCCCGTGACCCGGCCGATCCCGATGGTCTCCGCGGGCGGGCACGACGTGGTCCAGGTGAGCGGCGTCTACCTGGAGAGCTACGGCCTGCACGCCGACGGCTCACTCTGGACCTGGGGCAATGGAACGCAACAGATTCCCGAGCCGGTGCCCGGGCTGCCGCCGATCAAGCAGGTCAGCAGCGGCATCGGCCACACCCTGGCCGTCGGACGGGACGGCTCGCTCTGGGCGTGGGGCAGCAACGACTTCGGCGAACTGGGCGACGGCACCACCGACCGCACCCCGTCCCCCGTCAAGGTGCCCATCACCGGCGTCGTCCAGGCCGCCGCCGGGACCGGCTACAGCCTCGCCCTGAGGTCGAACGGCGAGGTGTTCGCCTGGGGGCTCAACCGTTTCGGGCAACTGGGCGACGGAACGACCGTCCAGCGTGCGACCCCGGTCCGCGTGAAGGTCCCGTACGGGATCACTCAGGTGTCCGCCACGGGTGAGTTCGGGATGGCGCTGCGCTACGACGGCTCGGTCTGGTCCTGGGGCACCAACTTCTCCGGCGAGCTGGGGGACGGCACCACCACGGACCGTCCCATGCCCGTCCGCGTGGACCGGCACGTGTCCGGCATCAAGGAGATCGCCGCGGGCAGCGGGCACACGCTGGCCCTCGGCGGCGACGGCACCGTCTGGGCCTGGGGCAGGAACTGGGCCGGCCAGCTCGGCGACGGCACGGTGACCGACCACGCCACCCCGGTCCACCTCGGCCTGTCCGGCGTCGCCCACGTCAGCGCGGGCCAAGGGGAGAGCCTGGCCGTCGACACCGCCGGCACGCTGCGCTACTGGGGTGACAACACCTTCGGCCAGGCCGGCAACGGCGTCGCGAGCCAGAACAACCCCGTCATCAGTCCGACCGCGGTCAACGGCCTGAGCGGTGTGGTGACCGCGAGTGCCGGCATCGCGGTCCTGGCCGTCGCGGCGCCGGGATCCGTCGTGGTGCCCGACCTGACCGGAACGCTGGGGGTCCTGGCGAGCCGGCCACTCCTCGCCGTCGGCCTCCTGCTGGGCACCAAGGACACGACTCCCGACAGCCGTCTGTGCAACCACCTGGGCGAGGTCGTCAGCCAGAGTCCTCAGCCCGGCAGCACCGTACCGGCGGGGTCCAAGGTCGACATCGTCGTCGCGGTCCAGCCGGGCAACGGCTGCTTCTGACCACGCGACGCTGCAGCTCAACGACGTCGCACGCTGGGCGGGCCTCGGTGTCGCCACGGTCTACCGGCACTTCGCCACCCCTGAAGCACTGCTGGAGACCGTCGCCCTCCCCTGCCTCGAAGCCCTGACCGCGTACGGCGAGCAGGCATCGGCCGACACCGACCCCAGGCGGGCGCTGGAAGGCTTCCTGTCCCGTGTCGTCGAAGCCCAGCTCACCGACGCCGCCCTGCCCCGGTCGCCTCCGCGGCCGTCGACACCCTGCCACGCACCACGGAACTCAAGAAGTCACTCGCGTCGACCGGCACCGCACTCCTCGTGTGCATCGTCACCCCTCCAGGGCCGTACGGAGGAACGCGAGGATCTCCGCCTGGGCGGCCTGGGCCTGTGGTTCCAGCCCTGGCAGGGTGAGGAACGCGTGCCGCGCCCCCGGGTACTCGGTGATCCGCACGGACGTCCCGGCCGCCCGCAGCCGTTCGGCGTAGCGGCGGCCGTGATCGGCGAGCGCGTCCTGGGTCGGCACCACGAGCAGCGCGGGGGCGAGCCCGCCCAGATCGTCGGCGTACAGCGGTGAGAACGCGCGGGCGTCGGTCCCCGGCGGCACGGCGAGCCGCCGCAACATCCGCAGGAGCGGCAGGGCGGGGGACGGGCTGTACGCGTACTCGGTGACCGAGGGATAGTCGTACATCGTCCCGGTCACCTCGACCGCGGGGTTGACCAGCACCTGCGCCTGGAGCCGCAGGCCGGCCTCCCGGGCCCGGATCGCCGTCAGGGCGCTGACCAGCGCGCCGAAGCTCTCGCCGAAGACGGCCGTGCGCGTCGGATCGATGCCCCACTGCGCGGCGTGCTCCACCAGGTGCCTCAGTACGTCCCAGCCGTCGTCGGCGGCGTGGGCCAGCGGGCTGTCCGGGGCGACGAGGCGGTGCTCGACCGAGACGACGAGCGCGGGCAGCCGGGCGGCGAGGTGGCTGTTGGTCCAGTCGCACTGCGCCGCCGTGCCCACGAAGCTGCCTCCGTGCACATGGACCACGAGCGGCAGGGCGGTCGGGGTGGCGGACTCGCCGTCGCCCGGCGCCGGGCGGTACACCCGGACCGGAAGGTCGCGTCCCGGCAGCGCGATGTCCTGCCATTCGATCGTGGCCCCGGGGTCCGGCTCCCCCAGGAACGCCCGCGCCGCGGCGGACGCCCGCCAGCGGTTCTCCGCAGTGCGGTAGGTGATCAGTTCCTCGGTCGTCATCGCCGAGAAGTCCGGCTCCGGCGGCCGCTGCACGGCAGTGGTCTCGTTCATGTCCTCGTCTCTCCTCTCATCTCCCCCGGCCGGGGGTGTGCCTCCATTATGCACGCGGTGCGTGCAACAGTGCGTGCATAGGTTAGTCTGAACAGGACGAGAGGGGCGAGATGGCAGGTCGAAGGCGCTGGTCGACAGAGGAGATCCTGGACACGGCGGCGGATCTGCTGCGTACGAGCGATGCCGAGTCGTTCAGCGTGCGCAAGCTCGCCGCGGTGCTCGGCACCGACTCCTCCAGCCTCTACCGGCACTTCCGCAACAAGACCGAGCTGCTGCGCGCGGTCGCCGACCGAATCCTGGCGGCCGCCATGGACGGCTACCACCCCGACGGCGACTGGAAGCAGCGCATCACCGCGACAGCCCAGCGCCTGCGAGAGGCTTTCGGCCGGCACCCGCAACTCGCCGCGATCTGGGGACGCTACGGGTCCGGTGGCACCGGTTCCCGGCTGGTCATGGAGGAGCTGCTACAGGCGTTGTGGGCCTCGGGCCTGCCCGAGGAGGAGATTCCGTCCCGCTACCACCGGATCGTGATCCTCTTCGCCGCGCTGATCGCCTCCGAGGCCGGCATCGCCACCCTCACCCCCGGCGAGTACGAACAGGGCATGGAACAGTTCCGCGTCGCGGTCCTCGGTGCCGACCCCGACCACTTCCCCGCCCTGGCCCACTTCGCCCGCGAGATCCGTCCCCTCGGGGCCGACCGCAGCGACGCGTTCGACGAGATCCTGGCCGCCCACCTCGCCCGGATCGAGGCCGCGATTCCCTGAGGCGCCCTCCCGGCCCGCGGGCTGTCTCGGCGTCGCACCTGAAGATCACCGGTAGGCTGTCGCGCCGAACGACTGGAGCCCCGATTGTCGCGATTATCCCTGCTGGTCTGGGTGGCCGCCCTGACCGCCGCCGCGTACCCGACCTGGATCGCCTGGCAGCCCGAAGACGCCGAGTCGCAGTCCTACATGTGCGTGGGCGATTTCTGGGATCTGGAGCGCATCTCGCCGTTCCTGACGCTGCGCGGGGACCTCGGTACGCTGACGGAACTCGTGGTGACCTGGGGAATCCCGGTGCTCGTCGTACTCGCCGCCCTGGGCCACCGGCGTTCGGCGGCGGCCGGGCGACGGGCCGCGGGGTTCCTCGTCCTGATCGCGATCGTGAGACCGCTCACCCCTTGGTACAGCGAGGACGAGCCGTGCGGCGGGCTGCTCGATCTGTTCAGCCCGGACTGGTTCGAGGCCGTGCTCGGCTCCTGGGGGCCCGTGGAGTACGCCCTCCTGATCTCCGCCGCGCTGGTGCTGCTCGCGACGCACGCATCGGGCCCCGCCCAGGAGCCCGCCGGCACGCCGATCCGGCGGGCGGGGCTGGTGTTCCTGATCGATTACCTCATCGTCGCCTACCTCGTCACCCTCGCCGTCGTTCTGACCGACGGCTGGCCCTCCAGCATGGACAGCGGCCTGCTGAACTGGCTCAGCTTCGACGCGATGCCGGGCGAGCCCGCCCGCCTGCTGACCTATCCGGCGCTGGTCGGCTACATCGTGCTCAGGCGGCGGCTCGCGGCACGTCCTGCCGTGGTGGCGAGCCTTCCCCCGCGATCCGCGGTCCCGCGGTGGGTCTCGCTGATCTGGACGGCCGCCCTGGCCGCCGCCGCCTTTCCGACCTGGCAGTCGTGGCCGCCCGTGCCCTCGGAGTGGGCACGTCGCATGTCCGGCTCCGGCATGCTCAGGTCGTTCCTGGAAACGCTGCGCGACGACGCCGGTCGCGTGGTGGAGTTCGTGATCACGTGGGGGGTGCCCGCGGTCGCCGTACTGGCCTGCGTCTGCCTGCGCGGCCCGGCTCCCGTGGGCCGGCGGGTGGCGGGGATGCTGGCCGCGATCGCGGTCGCCCGGCAACTTCTCACCACATTCCGCTTCGACACGGACCTCTGCTGCTCGACCCCGGGGATCAAGGACCTCGGCGCCCTATACGTGAACGGCGATGCCGTGCAGGACGTCCAGGACGTCGGCGTCCAGGTGCCGGGCGGCTGGCTCACGGCGTCCTTGCTGGTGGCGGCCGTACTGGTGCTGGTCGCGTCCCGGTGGATGGCTCCGGCCGTCGGGCCGGTGCGAGCGCGGTTGTCGCGCCGGGTGGCGGCGCTGCTGATCGACTACGCGGTCGTGGTCGCGATCCTCCTCACCCTGCTCAAGCTGGGCGTCACAGATGCACTGCCCCTCGATCACGGACTGCTGGACCTCGCATGGCAGCAGATGATCTTCGAGGAGGTCGAGTGGCTGCTCGTCGTGCTGCCGGTCTTCCTCTATGCGCTGAGCGGGCACACGGTCGGCAAGCTGGTCATGCGCGTACGGATCGTCACCGCCGGTACGGGCCGCCGGCCCGCGTGGGGCAGGCTGGCCGTACGGGCGCTGATCTTCCCGCTGCTCGCCTTCACCCCGCAGATCGGGATCGCCCTGCTGGTCCTGGACGGACTGTGGGCCACGATCGACCCCTCCGGACGCAGCCTGCACGACCGCCTGTCCGGGACGATCGTGGTGGACAAACCGGCCTGACAACAGCCGATCCCCCTTGGCCCGGATCCCGCGGCAGAACTGATGGCATATCTGGGCATCGACCGCGCGTCCGTACGTGACCGCATCCGGCCTTGAGGAGCATGGCCAGCCGCAAGATCTTCGCCGACAGGAAGTCCGGCGAGAACGCGCTGCGCCCTGAACCGAAAGCCTGCCCCACGCGGGGCTGTGATCGGCTACGCGAACCGCCCGCCGAAGGACATCATCCCGAACGCGTGCCTGAGGCCAGCGCCTTCACCTCCGCGGCCGTCACCGGCTTACCCGCCACCCCCCAGTCGCCGTCCTTGATCTCCTCAACGACGACCACGGTCAGCGGCCGCATGTGCTCACCCTCGATGGCGACGATCGCGTCGGTCAGCTTCTTCACCATCTCGGCCTTCTGGGCGCCGCTGAACACGCCCTCGATCACCTTCACGTTGATGAGTGGCATGGGGTTCCCCTCCCTCTCGATGCGGTGCACCGATGGCACCTCACGCCGTTCAGCCGACATGCCCTTGGATGTGAGGGACAAACCCGGCCCCACCTCTGGCTGTCGTCGATGCTCGGCCATTGAGGCGAGCCGGGGGTTGATGCTGGTGAGCTCGCCTGTTCAAGGCTTCTCGATCCGGACGCTCCCTGACCCGGCTTCGGCGACCTGCCGCTGCCCCTCGGTGTCGCCGGACACGAATGCCTCCACCGTCCTGATACGCGATGCCGCCCGGTGACTCTCCACCACTCCCGAAAGCTGACCTTCGCCCATGACCACCTCCTCCAACGGCGCCATCACCACCGACGGCCGCCAACCTCTTGGCGAGATCCTGCTGTTCCTCACCGGCGCTCCCGGGGAGGTGGAGCCGGCCTACGCGGTCGGCGCCGCGCACCGCGGCCAGGGCCTGGCCGGCCGCGCCGCCGGCTTCCACCTCACCCCAGCGGCACCGATCAGCCGTACGGGCGCCCGCGCCCCCCTGAACACCTGGCTCCACCGGCGCAGCTCGTAACCCGTCACCGAGAGATCCGGATGAAGAACCGGATGGACGGGCTGCTCGGCGGGCTCGTTCCGCCCAGTTGCGATCTCTGTGTTGACGCGGTTCTCGGTTGTTGGGCAGGATCGGTCTCCGTTGATCATCCAGAGGATCCGAGGGACCTGGCCCTGTGACGGTCCGGCAACCTGCTCAGTGCGGGCAAGGTGCCAAAGCCAGGAACGATGAGGAAGGTCTGATGAGCGTTCGGCTCGATGTTCCCGTGCTCACTGGTTCGCTGGTACGGCTGGAGCCGTTGACGATGGCGCACGTGGCCGACCTGGCTGAGGCCGTCGAAGAGGACCGGGCGTCTTATGGGTTCACGCTGGTTCCCCGCGGCGGCGACGTACGGGCGTATGTGGCGGCGCAGTCGGCCCGGAGTGGGTTGACGCCGTTCGCGCAGGTCCGGGTGAGTGATGGGAGGGCGGTGGGGTGTACGGGATTCTGGGATCCACGGTCGTGGCCGGATCGGCCGGGTCTGCGCGCGATCGAGGTCGGGTTCACCTGGCTCGCGGCGTCGGCGCAGGGCGGCGGGATCAACGCCGAGGCGAAGTTCCTGCTGCTGGGGTACGCGTTCGAGACGATGGGTGTCGCCCGGGTCGATCTGAAGACCGATGCCCGAAACCACCGGTGCCGGCGGGCGTTGGAACGGCTCGGTATCGGCTTCGAAGGTGTGCTGCGCAACTGGTCGATGTCCTGGGCGCCCGGCGAGGAGGGGTTGTTGCGGGACTCGGCGATGTTCGCGGTGGTCGCCTCCGAATGGCCGGCGGTCAGGCAGACGCTCCTGACCCTCCCCGGAACGGCGGGAAGGGCTGGTTGAGTGTCCGGCTCGGCCTCCCCCTGCACACGTGGCCGATTGCGAGGCCCGTGAGTGTCGCACGGTCGCCGTAGACAGGCTGCACAGTTTGGTTTGACAGTTGATCTCGTATGCACAAGATTGTGCGTCTTTCCGACCATTTCCAGGGGAACGTGATGAAGCGGACCGTCGTGGGAGTCATCCTGATCGCGGGCCTGGCGCAGCTTGTCGCCGTCCCCGCCCAGGCGGCGCGCGGGAACGACCCGGTGGAAGCGCTCCGAGCCGCGTTGACCCGCGGTAAGGGCGTGAACATCGTGGCCACCGCAAAGTCGGATCACGGTGGCGGTGTGTTCTACACCCTAGACCTGGACGGCACGATCGGATTCGGGCCGCAAGGCGAGATCGCCTCTGATACGTCCCAGCGTATGCAGTTCAGCAAGACGATGATCAGCGCTCTGAAGAAACTCGGCATGGCTGAGGAACTCGCTGTTGACGAGCTGCCCCTGAGGGTGATCTCGTCGGGCTACGACGACTACGTCTCAGGCCCCCGATTCGCCGACGTGCTGCCGCGGGGCACGAGCTGGGTGCGCTATGCGTACACCGATCTGCCTGCCAGTAACCCGCTGCTGGAGGTCCTGGAGCCCGCCACGCTCAAGGCGCTGCTGGCCCATCGCACGTCCTGGCGGGGCGGGGTGGTGAAGGGCATGATCACGTCGGACAAGCTGGTCAAGATATCCCAGTCCTTTGCCTCGCGCTTCCTCGGCTACTCCCGGAGCAAGCCCGTCAGCACCATCTCCTACACCCTCCGTCTGAGCACGACCGGACTGGTGGAGCGGGTTACGGCCAAGGGAGTCCTGCACCATTGGAAGGGGTCCGTGCTCCGCGTGACGTCGGACACCCGTTTCTCCACTTGGGGACGGCAGGTCACCATTGCGCTGCCCCTGCAGAGCGAGGTGCTCGACCAGGGGCAACTCGAAGGCAAGGTGCCCTACGAGGTTCCCGGCGCCTGGAACTAGCCACCCGACGCTGTTGCGACACCGTGATCACGGATGTCCTTGATACGGGTGATCACGGTCGCGGCCGATCTGCCCGACCGGACCTCGCGGATGCGGCCGGGTCGGTCGTGGAACGACCACGCGCTGGAGCAGGTGTGGGCCGCACGGCTGGAGTCCGGCCCGGAGCGCCGATCGGCGCCGCCACGGGTGCGGCCTCGGCCGTCAGGTTGCTCATCGTGATCAAGGAACATCACCGTGACACCGGCCCCGCAAGCCGCCGTGCCGCCCCGGATCGGACGGCAAAAAGTTAACGATCTTGTGTATTGACCCGGATGGTGGCGCATGCCAGGCTTCCACCGAAATGATCTAGCGCCCGCAAACTGCCACGAAAGGCTAGGGGCTAAATGGCGCATTTATCCACTCTCCGGACCGTCAAGAACGCCTTCCTCCACCTCGAAGTCGAGGACGCCGAGGCCACCTCACTGGCCTCCTGGACCGGTCACGTCCGCTACACCCCCAAGTACGGGGCGCGGAAGACCACTGCGGAGACCTGGGGGCTGGAACTGGCTCCCCTGTCCTCCCTGACGGCAGGCGTCAACTCGGTCCGGGGACGTGAGCGTGAGCGCTTCTCGCTGGCCGGCGGAGAGGTCGTCGTATATGACTGCGAGGACCCGTCCGACGCCAGATGGGCCGCATGGCTGGGCCCGTGGCACATGGTGCACGGGCTCTTCTACACCCCCGAGTGGGAGTCGGCCGACATCGTCGACACGTTCAGCCGTGTGACGTGGCACGACACCCCCGAGGGCATGACGAGCGACGGAGGCAGGCGTTTCGACGTCTCCATGGAGCTCTACGCGATGTCGATCGCGGGCGTCGGCACCATGACGGTCGAGCCGAAGCAGGCGGGGATCAACCGGATCCCCAAGTGGCGAGGCTTCGGTGCGCCCTCGGGCGAGTTGTGGCGGCTGCCCGCGCCTCCCACCGACCAGGCGACGCCTTTCCTCCTGGTCACCGACACCGCCATCGTCACCCTGCACCCCTGGAACGCCCCCAACTACAACAAGGCAGGCGTGGCGGCCCGCGCGGCGGCGGGAACCCCTGAGACCGCCGCCGACTTCCTGAACAAGGTCAAGCGCGTCGAGTGGCGGGCCTGACGTGGAACCGATGACCGCAGTGGTCATCATCCTGGCCGTCCTGGTCGCCCTGCTGTTCGCCGGGGGCGCCGGACTCTACCGGCGGGTACGCGAACTCGAACTGGCCACCTACAACGGCGTCGGCGTACGTTTCGCCACCACGGGCCCCGAAGCCCGGGCGAACGCGCTGGCCGTCCCCGGTAGCACGACCATGGTCATCAAGGTCAACCGTCGCTGCCCCATCTGCGACGACGTCCTGCTCGCTGCCGCCGACATGGCGGCCACCCTTCCCTCGGACCTGTCGTTCACCGTGTTGTCCGACGACCCCGGGTTCGACAAGTCCCTTCCCGCCTCCGTCCGGGTCATCAGGGACCCGGCGATCTGGCGCGCGGCCAGCGTGCCGTACGCCCCGGCCCTGCTCGTCGTGGACGAGCACGGCGTCGTGGTGTTCACGGCCCCGGTGGGGTCGGGAGAGGCGCTCACGGAGATCGTCGAGCGAGCGGTAGCCAACAAGAAGGAAGTGAAGCTGTGAAGGCAGAGAAGCGGACCTCGATACTCGACCAGATACCGAGCGCCGAGGAGATGCCCGAGCAGGCGTTGCCGACGCTTGTCGGCGCCAAGCGGGAAGGCTGGAGCAGGCGGCGCGTGCTCGGCATCGCCACCGGCGCCGCGGTGGCGACGGGGCTGGGCGTTCTCGACCTCCTGCCCTGGTCGAAGCCGCGCGGCGCCACGGCCGCCGCCTACACCGTGTGGGAGACCTGCCACGGCTTCGCCGACGCCGGTTCCGTCTGCGTGCCCTCGTCCGCGCTCTACTCGGGCAACTGCTCCGGCTCGTGGCACCGCAACGACGGCGCGTCCGGCACCTGCTACAACCTCCGGTACACCCACAACCCCTCCAGCTGTGACGGCAACAACGCCTGGAAGTGGTACGGCGGCGGCACCACCAGCACCCGCCGCATGTGCTCCGACGGCTGGTACGAGTACCACGACTGCGGCGGCGGCAACGTCTCCCGCTTCTCCATCTGCCGTACGGCGATCTGACCCGAGTTCATGAGCGACTCCGCCACCAGAACATCCGTCCGTCTGCTGGTGCCAGGTCTGGCACTGATCGCGGCGGCGGAGGCCCTGGTGCTGTATTCGAGGGTTGCGGGCGGGGACACGAAGGGCTTCACCTGGCTGGTGGCCGCCCTTGTCGCCGGTTTCTCCCTCTCGGGCTCCGTTTGAAGCCTGAACAGCGCCTGGGTGCTGTCCTCGTCGGTCCGGCGGGGTGCTGATGTCGCCGGCTTCATCGCCGGGTTGTTCCTGGGAGCGGGCGCCGTCACGTTCGTGCTGGTGGTCGTCGGCTCCGTGTTGCGGGCTCCGTTCCCGACAGTGGTTCTGCAGGTCCTGGTCGCCGTGGCAGCGGTGGTCTTCATGCTGCGCGAGCTGGACGTGTTGTCCTTCCCGTTGCTCCAGAACGCGCGGCTCGTGCCGCAGTTCGTCACCAGAATTCCCTTCTGGGGTGCCGTGCAGTTCGGCGCCGAGATGGGCACGGGGATGCGCACGTACTCTCCGACAGGGCTGCCGCACATCATGGCGGTCGCGATCCTGTTCCTCGCGTCCTGGGAGGAGGCGCTCCTCGCGGGCGCCGGCTTCGCGGCGGCGCGGGCGATGATGATCCTGACCTTCGCCCTGGCACGGGACAGGATGCAGGCGGACACGGCGTTCTACTTCACACTTCCGAAGCTGAAGGTCCTGTTCGTCGTTCTCGCGGTGCCCGTGGTGGCGTTGCTGGTGATCGGGTGATCGCCTTCGTCGCCCGCTACGGGTTGGGCATCGTCCTGGCGCTGGCGGTGCTCGGGAAGGCGCGGAACTTCGGCGCGTTCCGGAGCAGCCTGGCGACCTTCGGGCTCCAAGGACGGGTGGCCCAGATGGGCGCCTTCACGGTGGTGACCGTGGAGGCGCTCGTCGCGCTGGCCGCCTTCTCTCTCGTCGCCGACGACCTGGTCGTGGGCGTGACGGGGACGTGCCTGGGTCTGTCGTTCACGGCGGCCCAGACGTATCTCCTGGTCATGGGAGAGCAGGCGGCCCCCTGCCTGTGTTTCGGCTCGGCGGAGCGGGCGTCGGCCCGTACGTTCGGCAGGGCCGCACTGGTCCTGCTGCTGGGGCTGACACTGTGGGGTGCCGCGGTCTGAAGAACCGACTCAACCTTCCGCCGGTCTCGATGAGTGTTGTAGGTGAGGCGTCCACGACGGAGGGTTGGGCCGGTGACAGACGACGGGTTCCGCGAGTTCGTGGCCGCGCGTGGTCCGGCGCTGTCGCGTATGGCCTACGTGGTCACGGGGGATCACGGCCTTGCCGAGGACCTGGTGCAGGAGGCGCTGGTCAAGGTCGCGGCACGCTGGCGGAAGCTGGCCGGACGGGGTGACCCGGAACCCTACGTCCGCAAGGTCATGATCAACCAGCTGCGCACCTGGCGGCGGCCCCGCCGGTTGACGTTCGTCCCGGCCGCGGTGCTTCCCGAGTCGCCGCCGTCCACGGACGAGTCCGCGCGGACCGACCTGAAGGTCGCGTTGTCGCGGGCACTGACCGTGCTCACCGTGAAGCAGCGGATCGTGCTCTATCTCAGGTTCTATGAGGATCTGTCCGAGAGCGCGGTCGCCGCTGAGCTGGGATGCTCCGTCGGCACGGTCAAACGTCACACCCACGACGCGCTCGAACGCCTGCGGAAGGTGGCTCCCCGACTGCTCGAAGCGGAGGTGCGCTCATGAACCGGGCTCTCGGTGAGGCCTTTCACCGTCTCGGCCAGGAGGCTCGCGACTATGCCGACGCCGACAGGGCACTCGCCGCGCTTCGTACCCGGAGGACCCGCAGGACCCGCAGGGTGCTGGTCGCCGGATCGGCCGTCCTCGTGGTGATCGCCGGCGGCCTCGCCGCCTTCCAGGCGCGCTCCCCCGCCGCGCCGGATGCCACGGTGACCGTGGTGTCACCGGCGCACGCCGTCGAGCCGCCCACCCAGGCGCCGACGCTGCCCGCCACCGGTCCCGTCGGGCGGGGCGCCCTGGTCTACACCGCCTGCCAGTCGCAGTGCCCCACGTTCCTGCTGCTCGCGGACGGCCGGCAGTACCTGCTGGGCGAGCGGACCATCAGCCCGCCGGGCAACATCACGCTCTCCCCCGACGGACGCTGGCTCGGACAACCCGTCAAAGGCGGGTACGAGGTCAGGGACCTGCTGGGCGACGCCGTGCACAGACTCGAACCGCCGGCCGCCCCCGACGCCGACAGCGCGTACAGCCCGTGGGTGTGGTCCGCGGACTCCCGGCGGCTGATCGTCGGCTACCACGCCAGCGGAGACGTCCGTACCTATCGGACGCTGGAGTTGCCGAGCGGCCGCACCGGCCAACTCGACCCGCCATCCGGGCAGGAGCCGGTCGGCCTGCTGCCGTCGGGCGAGCCGCTCCTCCTCGACCACGGCCAGGACGGCAAGCCGCCCCTCGAACGCGTCACGCTGAAGCACGCGGACACCGGCCGCGCCGTCACCCTGGCGTCCGGGGCCGGGGTTCTCGCCGACGCCGACCACGGGCTGTCCGTCCAGACGAACGGCGAGCGCGTCTTCGTCCTGGAGTACGCCGGCGACCGGATCACGGTCCTGGAGTTCGACGTCACGGGCAGGCAGGTGGCCCGCCTGCCGCTGCCGCCAGGCCAGTACCCGGTCGGACCGGTGGACGGCGGCTACGCCGTCATCCAGGTTCCCCAGGACCAGGCCCGTGGGCGGCAGAAGCTGGAGGTCGTCTCCCCCGCGGGCCGGCGACCGCTGTTCGACGTACCCGGGCCGGCGGCCGTCGTCCTGCCGGGAGGCGCCCGGCACTAGGCTCCGCGGCGAGCCTGATCGCCACTGCGCGTCGGATCAGGCTCGTGGTCGGCGAGCCAGGGCATGCGGGTGACGAGCTGGTCACGTAACCGGGTCAACGTCGCGATGCGCTCATTGAGCGCGGCTATCCGCCGGGCCCCGACCTCGTAGTCGCCGTCGCAGCGCGGGTGGTAACCCAGGACCTGGGGAATCTCCCCGCCCAGGTACGGCAGGAAGGACCGTACGTCCTCGACCGTGAACCCGGAGGCGAGCAGGTCGAGGATGTTGCGGACCCGGCGGGGCGACTCCGGCCCGTACGTGCGGTACCCGGCGTCGGTACGCTCGGGGGTGATCAGCCCCTGCTCCTCGTAGAAGCGGAGCGCGCGGGTGGTGGCGCCGGTGAGTCCGGCCAGTTCGCCGATGAGCATGCCCTGTCCCCTTTCCGAAGAACGTCAACTTTCCGGTGAACGTCAACGCGTCAGGCGGACGACCACCTTCCCGGTGTACGCCCCGCGCACCAGATCGAGGAGCGCTTGAGGGGCGTTCTCCAGGCCGTCGATCACCGTCTCCTCGTACACCAGGGAGCCGTCGGCCAGCCACTGCCGCAGCCGCCGGCCGAACTCGGGGGCGAGGTCGAGGTGGTCGCCCACGGTGAAGCCGCGCAGCGTGAGGCGCTTGCCGATCAGGCGCATCGGGTCGCCGGGGCCGGCGTCGGCCCGTCCACCTGCGCTCTGCCTGGCCAGGGCCCCGCAGAGCGCGACGCGGCCGTGCGGGTTCATGACGGCGAGCGCGGCTCTGAGCTGCTCGCCGCCCACATTGTCGAAGTAGACGTCCACGCCGCCGGGGGCGGCCTCGCGCAGCCGGTCCAGGATCGGGCCGTCGTGGTGGTCGAACGCGGCGTCGAAGGCGAGCACGCCGGTGAGGTGGGCGACCTTGTCCGGCGTGCCCGCGCTGCCGACGACACGTCCGGCGCCGAGCAGCCGGGCGAGCTGGCCCGCCATGCTGCCGGTGGCGCCTGCCGCGCTGGAGACGAAGACGGTCTCGCCGGGACGCAGCCCCGCCACAGCTGTCAGCCCGGCGTACGCGACCAGTCCGAAGCCGAGGTACGTCGACAGCGACGGGTACGCGTACGGGTCCACCTGGCGGACCTGCGTGGCGTCGGCCAGCGCGTACTCGCGCCAGCCCTGCCGGTGCAGCACAATGGCGCCTTCCTGGAGCGACGGCTCCCCCGAGGCCACGACCTCGCCGATGGCGTCGCCGGACAGGGGCGCGCCGACCTCGTACGGGGGCATCGGGATGTCCGGGTAGGCGCCGATCATCATGAGCATGCCGGGGTCGAGTGACATGTACAGGTTGCGGATGAGGACCTGGCCGGGGGCCGGGTCGGGGATCGCGGTCTCGGCGAGCTGGAAGGCGTCGGGGCCGGGGAAACCTTGGGGGCGGGCGGCGAGGCGGATCTCTCGTGCGTTCATGGCCCCCGACCGTAGACATTGACGTGTACGTGAAGGTCAAGCCCCGAGGCGGCGAGCCGCCGGACGGGGTCGGCGGTGTCCGTGCCGTTCGTGAAGGCGGATGATCATATGATGCGTGATCAGCCCAGTACGAGACCTGGAGACATCGTGCTTATCGCGCTCATCCGGACATCCCTAGCGTGACAGACCATCGTCGATCCATCCCGCGGACGGACACGTTGCTCGCCGACCCCCGGCTCGTCGAGGCGCGGCGGCGGTTCGGCCACGCCCAGGTCAAAGCCGTGATCGTCGAGGTGCAGCAGCGTGCCAGAGATGGAGACCTCTCGCCGGAGGACGTCCTGACCGCCGTACTGGCGGCACTGCCCGCCTCGGCGGCCGGCCTGCGGCCGGTGATCAACGCCACCGGCGTGCTGCTGCACACCAACCTGGGCCGCGCCCCGCTGTCGGCCGCCGCCCGCCAGGCGGTGGACCTGGCCGCCGGGGTCACCGACGTCGAGCTCGACCTCGACACGGGCGACCGGGGCAGACGGGGACGCACGGCGCTGGCGGCGCTGGCCGCCGCGGTGCCCGCGGCCGAAGCGGTTCACGTGGTGAACAACAACGCCGCCGCGCTCGTACTGGCGGCCACCGCGCTGGCGGCGGGAGGCGAGATCGTGATCAGCCGGGGGGAGCTGATCGAGATCGGCGACGGCTTCCGGCTGCCCGACCTGCTCGTCTCCACGGGGGCCAGGCTGCGGGAGGTCGGCATGACCAACCGCACCGCCCTCGCCGACTACGCCGACGCGATCGGGCCGCGGACGGGCATGGTGCTGAAGGTGCACCCCTCCAACTACCGGATCGAGGGCTTCACGGCCGACGTCCCGGTGGCACGGTTGTCGGAGCTGTGCCGGGAGCGCGGCATCCCCCTTGTCGCCGACGCGGGTTCGGGACTGCTCACCCCCGAACCGCTGCTGCCCCGTGAGCCCGACGTCACGAGCTGGTTGACCGAAGGCGCCGACCTCGTCACCACCAGCGGGGACAAACTGCTCGGCGGCCCCCAATGCGGGCTGATGTTCGGCCGCACCGACCTCGTGGACCGGCTGCGCCGCCATCCCCTCGCACGCGCGCTCCGAGTGGACAAGATCACGCTGGCGGCCCTGGAGGCCACGGTCGCGGGCCCCCCGACGCCGACCTGGGAGAGCCTGCACGCCGATCAGGCCACGTTGCGATCCCGTGCGGAGAACCTGGCCGCCCGGCTGCGTGACAAGGGGGTCGACGCCGAGGCCGTCGACAGCCGGAGCGTGGTCGGCGGCGGCGGGGCGCCCGGGGTGTCCCTGCCGAGCGCCGCCGTCGCGCTGGACAGGCGGACGGCCGCCGCGCTACGCCGGGCGGACCCGCCCGTCCTCGCCCGAGTGGAGGACGGGCGCTGCCTGCTCGACCTGCGTGTGGTGCCGGCCGAGCACGACGACACGCTGCTGGCCGGCGTCCTCGCCACGCTGCCGGGAGGAAGCCGCCTGCCGGCTGCCGGTCAGGTGCAGAAGGACGTCCAGGCGGCGCGGCCCGCCGGGTCGCGCAGACGGTAGTCACCCGTGGACCAGTCGAGGTCGAAATAGAGGGCCCACAGGGTGGCGTGCCGGCTGAGGTACGCGGTCATCTGGTCGAGCCAGGCGGCACGGCGGGTGCCGTCGTCGCCTGCGGCGATGTGGCTGCCGAGTTCGGCCACGCCGTGCGGGAGGTTCTCGGCCTGGTTGACGGCGTAGGTGCGGTCGAGCAGGGCGGCCGGGGTGAGGTACTGACCCTTGGCGGCGGTGGTGTCGTAGTTGTAGACGTCCCAGGCCAGGACGTCGATGGCGGTGCTGCCGGGGTAGTAGTCGTGCCAGTCGCGGCCCGAGGCCGGGTCCACCGTCCAGCCCATCAGGATGAGCGTGGCTCGCAGGCGGGGGTTGGCCGCCTCGTCGGCCAGCGCGGCGAGGTGGCTCCAGGCCTGGCGGTACGCCGCGGCGGTGAACTCGCCGTTCCTGATGTTGTCCTCGGGCTCGTGGTAGTAGGTCCAGTAGATGTCCTGGTCGCGTGGTGCCGCGGCGAACCAGGCGCGCATCGCGGCGTCGTGGGTTCCGGCGACGATCGCGGTGGGTGCGGCCTTGAACGAGATGACCATGGGGCGTTTGCCCGCGTTCAGCTTGCCGGGCCAGGGGTCGGGCAGGCCGCCGTAGAAGACGCGTACCGCCTTCAGCCCGCCGAACAGGGAGTCCTCGCGAGCCAGCGCCTGCTGGTAGGTCTCGCCGTTCTCGGCGGCGAAGGAGGCTCCGCACAGGGTCGGCCGGGTGTAGCTGACGATCAGGCGGGGGCCCAGGTCGCCGGCCTCGCGCGAGTGCACGACGGTCGCGGACTCGGCGCTCGGGTTGGTCATCGCGAAGGAGTACGTCCCGGCCGTGCGCACCGTCGCGGAGACGTCGAAGCCGATGCTGGTGGCGCCCGCCGCGGGCAGGGTGGCGGTGGCCACGACGGGGCCGGGCGCGGGCCGGGCGGGGTAGGTCATGGACTCGGTCCAGGAGTTGTCGGCGACCGAGCGCAGTTCGGTGACGGCGGCCTGCTGGTCGGTCTTCTGGTAGAGCATCTCCAGCCGGGCCGAGGCGATGTTCTGCCCGGCGGGCGGGGCGGGCACGGCGAACTTCAGGTACGCCAGGCTGTGCCAGGGGGTGCTCCAGCTGGAGGCCGCCAGTTTGGCCGACGTCCCGTAGACGGTCCCCGGCGCCTCGGCCACCACGTAGGTGTCGGCGGTGGGCGCGATGCCGTCCCGTGCCGCCTGGGCCGAGGCCGGCAGGGGGGCGAGGCCCCCGAGCAGCAGGCCCGGAAGGAGTGCCCAGACTCGTAACCTCGCGGATGAGCGGAGCCTTCTTTGTCGCACGTCTCTCCCTCTTGTCTGTGAACTCGTCCCCGGTCGGACATTCTCCGGAAAACAGCGAAGCAGGCCTCGGCAGGATCCGAAAGAATGGCATGGGAGCTGCATTTCGTACGTCCGCCCGCTTGGCGTGCGTCAAAGACCTGGCGATGTTCTCCCTCCCCCGCCTCCCGGATGGTCGGAACATTGTTCGCCTGATCAGAGCACATCGTGCACGTACGGCAGTTGATAAAGAATGGAAGAAACATTGAATCGGCTTGTCAATGCCGCTATACAAGATCATGGAACAGCCCAGGATTGGAGAGCGGCATGGCCGTCGAGTTCCGGCTGTTAGGCAGCATCGAGGCGTACGTGGACGAACGTCCGCTCGATATCGGGCCGGCCCGCCAGCGAAGCCTGCTGGCCGCCCTGCTGGCCGACCCCAACCGGCCGGTCTCGGCGGATCAGCTGGTGGAGCGCGTGTGGGGAGACCACGCTCCGCACCGCGCCAGGGAGACGCTGCGCACCTACCTCAGCCGGCTGCGCCAAGCCCTCGCCGTCACCGGCGAGGTGAGCATCGGACGCCGCGCGGGCGGGTACGTGCTCACCCTGGACCCGGGGATCGTGGACCTGCATCACTTCCACCAGCTCCTCGCCATGGCACGCTCCACCGGTGACGGCACGGCGGCCATGGACCTGTTCGACCAGGCTTTGGCGCTGTGGCGAGGGGAGCCCTTCGCCCAGCTCGACACCCCCTGGAGTCGCGCGGCCCGTACGGAGGCGGAGAACGAGCGGACCAGGGCCGAGCTGGACCGCACCGACCTGCTGCTGCGCCATGGCCGGCATCACGAGCTACCGGCCGCGCTGTGGGCGCAGACAGCCGAGCGGCCGCTGGACGAGCGCCTGGCCGGGCAGCTCATGCTCGCGCTCTACCGCAACGGCCGTCAGGCCGACGCCCTCGACCGCTACCAGGACATCCGCACCAGGCTGGCCGAGGAGCTCGGCGCCGACCCCAGCCCGCCGCTGCAACGGCTGCACCAGCAGATCCTGACCGCCGACCCGGCGCTGGCCCCTCCGACGATCACCCCCGCGGCCACCTCGTCGCCGATACCGCGGCAACTCCCCGCACCACCGCAGCTGTTCACCGGCCGGGCCCACGAACTGCGTGCCCTCACCGCCGCACTGGACGAGCCGGCCGCCCCCGGAGACCGCATGCCGATCTCCGCGATCGGAGGAACAGGCGGCATCGGCAAGACCTGGCTCGCCCTGCACTGGGCACACCAACAGGCCGAACGCTTCCCCGACGGGCAGCTCTACGTCAACCTCCGCGGCTTCGCCCCCGGCACACAACCGGTGTCCCCCACCACGGCGGTCCGCGGATTCCTCGACGCCCTCGGTGTCGTTCCCACCGCGATTCCCGCCGACCCCGACGCGCAGGCCGCGTTGTACCGCAGTCTCGTCGCGGGCAAACGGATGCTCGTCGTCCTGGACAACGCGGCCTCCAGCAGCCAGGTGATCCCGCTGCTGCCCGGCGACTCCACCTGCGCCGTACTGATCACCAGCCGTAACAAGCTCACCAGCCTCGTGGTCACCCACGGCGCTCGCCTGATCCTGCTGGACGTGCTCGGCCACACGGAAGCACGCGACCTGCTCATGCGGCACCTCGGCGCCGACCGGCTCGCGACCGAGCCGGAAGTGGCGCACGACCTGCTGCGATGCTGCGGCGGACTGCCTCTGGCGCTGGGCATCGTCGCCGCCCGCGTCGCCGCCCATCCCGGCCTGCCGCTGTCGATGTTCGCCCAGGAGCTTGTCGATCACTCCACGCGGCTGGACGCGCTGGACGCCGGTGAGGCGGACCTCAGCGTACGGGCGGTGTTCTCCTGGTCGTACGAGGCCCTCGAGACCGACGCGGCAGACCTGCTCGGCCTGCTCAGCCTGGTCCCCGGACCGGACATCAGCCTCTCGGCCGCCGCCTCCCTCGCCGCGTTGCCTCTCGCCCGAGCCGGCGCGATGTTGCGCAGGCTGGACACCGCGCATCTGGTCCAGCAACATCTGCCCGGCCGTTATCGTATGCACGACCTGATCCGCGCGTACGCCGCCGAACAAGCTCACCGCAGCCTGGCTGAGGCCACCCGCGTCGCCGCCCTGCGCCGGCTGGTCGACTTCTACGTCCACACCGCCTACGCGGGCGACCGGCTGCAGCAGCAACATCGGGAGCCCATCAGCCTCGACGTCCCGGTCGACGGATGCCGTCCCGAGCCGTTGGCGGACCAGGCGGCAGCCCTGTCGTGGTTCGAGGCGGAACACGCCTGCCTGCTCGCCGCGCACCGGCTGGCCGACGACCAGCGGTGGGACACCTCGGTGTGGCAACTGGCGTGGGCACTGCGCACCTTCCACCGGCGACGCGGCCACGGGCACGAGGATCTCGCCCTGTGGCAGGTGGGCCTGGTCGCCGCCGAACGACTGGGCGACCTCGCCGTACAGATCCAGGCCCATCGTTTCCTCGGCAGCACCTGGTCCGAGCTGGGACGGCACGACGACGCCCACCACCACCTCGAACACGCTCTCGCGCTTGCCGAGCACACCGGGGACACCACAGCGGAAGCCCACATCCACATGGCCCTCGGGTGGGTGGAGAAGGCCCGTGGCGCGACCCGGCCGGCGGCGGACCACCTCACCCGCGCCGCACAGCTGTACCGGACCCTCGTCAACCCGGTGTGGGAAGCGGACGCACTCACCACCGCCGGATGGTTCCACGCCGAGGCCGGCAGGTACGACGAGGCGCTGACGGAGTGCGAGGACGCGCTCCGCATCTACCGCAAGCACGACGAGCCCGAAGGCGAGGCCGACACGCTGAGCAGCCTCGGCTACATCGCCCACCACACCGGCCGGTACACCGCGGCGCTCGAACTCTACGAGCAGGCCCGCGTCCTGTTCCAGGGGCTCGGTTACTCCTCCAACGAGGCCGACACGCTGGACCGTCTCGGCCATACCCAGGTGGCCCTCGACCGTCCCGACCAGGCCCGCCGCTCCTGGCGTCAGGCCCTCAGCCTCTACCAGGCACAACAACGCGACACCGACGCCGAACGCGTCCAGGAACAACTCGCCGAACTCGACACCCCTTGACCCGGTACGCGGACTCGTCCCGCGCGAGCGGGCACGAACCCCGAGCCGCCGAAGTCCGATCTTGTTGATGCAGACCAGGCGGCCGGGACCGGGACACCGGCTCGCGGACATCGGGCACGGCCAGGAGGCGATACCGGCGGGGTGTCCGGTGGCACCAGCGGCTGCTTGCCCGCATCAACCGATCGGTTGATGTCTGCATCCACCACCCCGCTCCCCGTACGGACGATCCGCCACCTCCCGCTTCCGCAGGAGGCTCAGAGCATGCCAACAAACGGCGAGCCCGCCCTCCGCACCACCGGACTCCGCAAAGCGTTCGGCGACCACCTGGCCGTCGACGACATCGACCTCACCGTCCCCGCCGGCTCCTTCTACGGCCTGGTCGGCCCGAACGGCGCCGGCAAGACCACCACCCTGGCCATGGCCGTCGGCCTGCTCCGGCCCGACGCCGGCAGCGCCGAGATCTTCGGCGTCGACGTCTGGCGGGACACCGTCCAGGCGAAGGGACTGATCGGCGTGCTGCCCGACGGCAACGCCATGCCGGAACGACTCACCGGCCGCGAGGTCCTCACCTACCTCGGCCTGCTGCGCGGCATGCCCCCCGCCGTCGTCGCCGAGCGCACCGACGAACTCCTCAAGGTCCTCGAACTCGACTCCGCCGAGCAGACCCTGGTCATCGAATACTCCACCGGCATGCGCAAGAAGATCGGCCTGGCCGTCGCCCTCCTGCACGCGCCCCGCCTGCTCGTCCTGGACGAGCCCTTCGAGGCCGTCGACCCCGTCTCCGCAGCCACGATCAGGGCCATCCTGCGCAGGTTCGCGGGCAGCGGCGGCTCCGTGATCATCTCCAGCCACGTCATGGCCCTCGTCGAGCAGGTCTGCGACCACGTGGGCGTCATCTCCGACGGCCGCGTCGTGGCCGCCGGGCCGCTGGCCGACGTACGCGGCGCCGGAACCCTGGAGGACGCCTTCGTCGACCTCGTCGGCGCCCGCACCAGCGGGACGGAGGGACTGACATGGCTCACCTCCTGACCCCCGGCCCGGCCGCCATGGCCCAGCACATGATCCGCATGCGGCTGACGCTCATGCGCAACTCCCTGCGCGGCGACAAAGCCTCCAACCTCTACACCGGCGTCTCGCTCGGGCTGGTCCTGGCCTTCGGAACGATCGCCGTCGCCGTCCTGTGGCCCGTCTACCTGCCGGTCACGCTGGCGGTCTGGCTGTCCGGCTGGATCTTCGGCCCCATCTTCATCGGGGGCGGCAGCGAAGCCCTGCGTCCCGAGTACTTCTCCATGCTCCCGGCCACGCCACGCCGGATCGCGGCGGCACTGCTCGCCGGAGCCTTCGCCGGTCCCGCACCGGCGGTCAACCTCGTCGCCCTGATGTCACTGCCGGTGTACGGCTGGCGCTTCGGCCCGGCAGGCGTGCTCATCGGCCTGGCGGCAGCGGTCCTCACGCTCGTCACGATGGTGATGATCTCCCGTGTGATCGTGGCCCTGATCGGCCTGTTCGTCCGATCCCGCGCCACCGCGGCCGCGGTCGGCGTGGTGACCGGGACCGCCATCGCCCTGTGCGGCAACGGCTGGGCCCCGGTGGCGGCGCTGGGCGGCGCCGACACCGCCGCGTGGTCGCACCTCTTCGTCCGCGTCCTGCCGTCGGGATGGGGCGTGGCCGCCATCGAAGCCCCCTGGTTCCTCGCCCTGGCCATCCTCGCGGCCAATGCCGCCGTGATCGTCCTCCTCCTGGCCGCCTGGTCCGGCCTGCTCGCGCGCCGCGTCGTCTCGGCCGCGCGGGGCGGGGTGCCGCCCCGCCGCGGCACCCCGCGCCCGCTTCCTGTGGCGTACGGCGCCCGGATCGTGGCTGCGAAGGAACTGCGCGTCTGGTGGCGTGACCTGGTCCGCATCCAGCTCCTGGCCACCGCCCTGTCCTACGCCGTCGTCATGCCCCTCCTGCTGGTAACCATCGACGCCTGGGTCATGGTCCCGTTCGCGGGTCTCATCGCGGTCGTGATGGGAGCCGCCACCTCGGCCAACCTGTACGGCTCCGACGGCACCGCCCTGTGGCTCACCCTCATGACCCCCGGCGCCGAACGCGCCGACGTCCGCGGCCGTCAGCTGGCCTGGTTGGTCATCGTCGGCCCGGCCGCGCTCGTCCTCTCCCTGGCAGGCACCCTCATCAGCGGCCTGGCCTGGGCCTGGCCGTGGGTTCTCGGCCTGCTGCCCGCCCTGCTCGGCGGCGGCGCCGGGGTCATCGTCCTGCTCGCCGTCACCTCGCTCGTCCCCGGCACCGACCCGCACAAGCGCGGCGGCAACCCGCTCAGCACCGGCGCCGACGAGACCGCCGAGACCAGCCTCGCCTGGCTGGTGCTGCTCGCGGTCCCCGCCACCGCCCTGCCCACGGCCGGAGCCATCCTCCTCGCCCCCTGGGCCGGCGTCATCACCGGCGTGCTGACCGGCGTCCTCACCGCCTGGGGCCTGGGCAAGATCGCCTACCGCAGGCTGGAGAGCCACGGGATCGAACTGCTCAACCTCATGAAGTTCGGCCCGCCCTCCGAGCCCGACAAGCCCACCACCGCCGATCTGCCCACCCGCCACCGCATCGGCGTCACGATCACGTACCTCATCGCCTGGCTCCCCCTGTTCCCGCAGGGTCTGGCGCCTCTGGTCATGAAGATCCTGGGTGTCGAGGAGCGCGTCTGGTTCCTGGCCCTGTACCTCCCGCCGATCTGGCAGTGGCCGACCATCATCTTCATGATCGCGATCGGGCTGCTGATGTACGGCTACGCCATCCTCATCCCGATGCGTCTAAGCTCGTCCACGTCGACTACCAGGCGAAAAGGAGGGTAAGTCCCGGATGAACGACCCCTTCCCCCTTTCCGTCTGGGAACGGCGCTTCGGACGCCTCGTCGAGATCGTCCCGTACCTCACCCTCGCCGCCTCCCTGGTCATCAGCCTGGCCTCCCCTGAGCAGCCCACGGGCGGGATCCCGCGCACCCTCGCGCTCACCGCCCTGGCCCTGGCCTGGATCCTCGGCGCCCGCACCCTGCTGCCCACCGCCGTGCGCGGGCGGCGGGTGGCGGTCACCGCGCACTTCCTCGGCGTCCTGGCCACCGCGGCGCTGCTGGCCTTCCACGACCCCATCTTCATCATCTACTGCACATCCGGCTTCTTCCTGGCCGCCCACTTCGCCCCCTCCAGGTGGACCTTCGCCGCCGTCGCCGCCACCTCCTTCGTCCTGTACGGCTCGACGCTCGACTGGTCGCAGGCCACCATCCAGCTCATCGCCTTCTACCTGGCGATCATCGCCGTACAGACCGTCGCGATCGGCGGCGGCTCCATCGCCGGAATCAAGATCGAGGACCGCCAGCGCGCCTACCGGAAGGCGGTCAGCGACCTGCAGGTCGCCCTGGAGGAGAACGCCGACCTGCACGCCCAACTCCTCGCCCAGGCCCACGAGGCCGGCATCCTCGACGAACGCCAGCGCATGGCCCGCGAGATCCACGACACCCTCGCCCAGGGCCTGACCGGCATCATCACCCAGCTGCGCGCCGCCCAGCGCGTCGAGGACTCCGACACCCACGTCGCGCTCGCCCTCGACCTGGCCCGCGACAGCCTCACCGAGGCCCGCCGTTCCGTCGCCGCCCTCCAGCCCCACCAGCTCGACGACGCCCACCTGCCCGAGGCGATGACCACCTTGGCGCGCAGCTGGGCCCAGTCCACCGGCGTCGAATTGCACGTCGAGGTCACCGGCGACCGCGTCCCGCTCAGTCCCGCCATCGAGGTCACCCTCTTCCGCGTCGCCCAGGAGGCCCTCACCAACGTCGCCAAGCACGCGGGCGCCACCCGCGCCGGCCTGACCCTCTCCTACACCGGCCCCGTCGTCCTGCTCGACATCCGCGACGACGGCACCGGCATCCTCGACCCCGACGGCGGAGGATTCGGCCTCAGCAGCATGAGACAACGCCTACGCGGCGTCGGCGGCTCCCTCGAAGTCGAGAGCACGCCCGGCGAGGGCACCGCCGTCAGCGCCACCGTCCCCGCGCTCCAAGGAAACCCCCGGTGATCCGCCTCCTCATCGTCGACGACCATCCCATCGTCCGCGACGGCCTGCGCGCCGCCTTCGAAGCCGAACCCGACATCCACGTCGCCGGCGCAGCCGCCAACGGTCGCGAAGGCATCGACCGCGCCGTCGCACTCCAGGTCGACATCGTCCTCATGGACCTGCGCATGCCCGAAATGGACGGCGTCACCGCCATCAGCGCCCTGCGCCACTCCCACCCCGACATCAAGACCCTCGTCCTGACCACGTTCGACGGCGACTCCGACGTCCTGCCCGCCATCGAAGCCGGCGCCACCGGCTACCTCCTCAAGGACGCCCCCACCGACGAACTCCTGCGTGCCGTCCGCGCCGCGGCCGCCGGCGAGCCGGTCCTGTCCCCCTCCGTCGCCGGCCGCCTGATGGGCCAGGTACGCAGACCGGTCAAGCCCGCTCTCACCGACCGCGAACTCCAAGTCCTCGCCCTCGTCGCCGACGGCGCCTCCAACCGCCAGGCGGCCGCCAAGCTCTTCATCAGCGAGGCCAGCATCAAGACCCACCTGCTGCACATCTACGACAAACTCGGCGTCCGCGACCGCGCCGCCGCCGTCGGCGAGGGTTATCGGCGAGGTCTGCTCAGCTAGCCGACCACACGGTGCTGAATCGAGACGGCAGTCACAGGGGGCGGACATCATCTGCCCCGCCCACCGCACCAGGTTCGGCCCGTAGTCGAAGCGCTGCTCGATGCCGATCACTTCCACGCCCTGGACCCGTGCCTGCCCGGCGTCGATGAGGGTGACCTCGCCGCTGGACGCGCCATGCACGGAGAACCGGCCTCCGCGGGCCGTCACCTCGAACGCGGCCCGCCCGATCCGCCCGCTGGTCCGGCAAAGCTCAGGATCGTCCCGCGGCATCCGCCTGGGCCGACGACCTTTCGCCGGGCCGATTCCCCGGGACCACATGAACCCCCACCCCCGCAGCCCTCACGGCCCACCGCACCGGCTGCGAGGGCGGCCACGATCTCGATCGGGTCTGACCGTACCGGCCATGCCCCGCTCGACGCCGGGCCGCCCTCGCCCACGGTCTCAGAGTGACCGCCGCCCCATCACTCCGGCAGGGCGCCCGCGAAGATCGGCGGGATCCTGTCCCGCCACGGCATCGCCCATTCCAGGTACGCGGCAACCTGGAACAGCAGGTCCTCCCGCCCGTGCGCGGCGGCCAGCTGCACGCCGACGGGCAGCCCGTCCGCGCTCTGCCCCAGCGGCAGGCTGATCGCCGGCTGCCCGGTGGTGTTGAACAACTGCGTGAACGGCCCGAACCCGGACAACGTCTCCAGCCATCCCCGCAGCGTCTGACCGGGATCGTCGTACCGCAACGTGCCGTGCGGCACCGGGAGGCGGCCCAGGGTGGGCGTGACGAGCAGGTCGTACCGGGTGAAGAAGGCCGCCGCCGACCGGGTGATCCGGTTCTGGGCGTCGAAGGCGGCCAGCATGTCCAGCGCGGTGGCCTGTCTGGCCGCCTTCAGGAACTCCCGCGAGAGCGCCTCCATCCTGGCCTCGTCGGGCTGCCGTGGCGCGAGCAGGCAGTGGGAGGCGACCCCGGCGGCCTCGATCAGCCACGCCTTCATGGCGTCCTCGCGGTCGACCGCCGGGCTCGCCTCCTCGACGACGTGCCCGGCCTGCTCCAGCACGTGGGCCGTCGCGACCGCCGCCGCGGCGACCTCCGGGTCCACGTCCGTACCCATCCAGGAGGCGGTGGTCAGCGCGACCCGCAACCGGCCCGGGTCCGTCACGATCTCCCGCGCGTACGGCCCGCGCGGAGGAGGCGCGGTGTACTTGTCGCCGATCCCCGGCCCGTGGACCGCGTCCAGCAGGCGGGCGGCGTCGCGGACCGTACGCGTGAGCACGAACTCGTCCGCCATGCCCAGGACCAGCTCACCGGCCTCCGGGCCGCAGGGGCCACGCCCACGGCTCAGCTTGAGCCCGACCAGGCCGCAGCAGGCGGCCGGGATCCGGGTGGAGCCGGCGCCGTCGCTGGCGTGCGCGACCGGTACAGCCCCGGCCGCCACCAGCGCCGCGGCGCCGCCGCTCGACCCGCCCGCGGTGCGGCCGAGGTCCCACGGGTTGCGTACGGGCCCGTAGCGCACGGGCTCGGTGGTGAAGCTGACGCACAGCTCAGGCACCGTGGTCAGGCCCAGCGTGACCAGGCCGGCGGCGCGGAAACGTGTCATCAGGTCGGTGTCGCGCCTGGCGAGGACGCCAGGATAGGCCCGGCTTCCCAGCGTGAACGGCACCCCTTCGGCCACCGGCCCGTGATCCTTGATGAGGAACGGCACCCCCGCGAAGGGCCCGTCGGCGGCGTGGTCGAGCGCCGGCGTGAACACCGGCAGGGCCAGCCCGTTGACGTGCTCGTCGACCTGCGCCAGCGCCTGGCGGGCGGCGGTCTCGATCTCGCCGGCGGCGGCCTCGCCCGTCCTGATCAGGTCGTGGAGGCCGGTGGCGTCGTACCTGGCGTACTCATGGATGTCCATGGAAAGTCCTTCTCCGGGCGCGCTCGGGCGCCCGTACGTCGATCGTCTGAGGGAAGAGTCAGAGAGCTGCCGACAAGGAGGCGACGGCTCCTGGGCCGCCCCTCTGCCGGTGATCGACGTGTTCCTACGCTCGGGACATCACCGCCCATGCTCGCAGCGACGGGCCCGGGGGGTCCACCGAGTTTTCCGCCAGGGCCAGGGGAACAGGGTCCTCATGGCCGTCTTGCCCGTTCGGGTGGTCACGCCCGGGTCGAGCGAGCATACGCAAGACGGTCGCCGCCGATGGGTGGTGGCCCTTCTTCTTGCCGGTGGTGATGACGAGCCGGGCGGCGAACGGGAGCCTCCGGCTCATACGACGGAATCGTGGCCCGCGAGTTCCCTGCCGGGACCTGTCCCTTCAGCGCAGCTGGGTTGGGGTGTGAGGGTAAGGGCCAGTTCGGCGAAGGCGGTGGCCGTCGGGAGCGGGTCGGCGGGCAGGGCGAGAAGGATGGTGCGCTCGGCAGCCGGGTCCAGCGGGATCGCGTGCACGCCCGGGCGATGGGCGGGCAGCGACAGTTCGGGGACGATGCTCACCCCGAGCCCCTCGGCGACCATGGCGAGAATGCTGCTGGTGTCGCGCACCCGGTAGTGGCACTTCAGGCTCGCCCCCGCCGCCCGCGCGAGTGTCGTGATCAGAGGCTCACAGCCGCCCGTGGACATGATGAACGGATGCCGGGACAGTTCGACCACCGGTATCGAGTCGCGGACGCCCAGTTCGTGACCGCTGGGCAGGACGGCCAGCATGCGGTCGGTGGCGAGCGGTCGCGCCGTCAACCCTGCGGGGAGCGAGGCCGGGGTGGCCCGTGCGCGCGCCACCCCGGCTGACACAGTCGCGATATCCGCCGCTCCCGTTTCGAGCCACTCCAGCACCTCGTCGTCCGAGCCCTCCATCACCGTGAGCCGCACCTGCGGGTAGGTCTCGCCGAACCGCCGCAGGATCGGCGGCAGCAGCCGGACGTTGGCGCTGGGGATGACACCGACGCGTAGGCTGCCACGCTCATGCTTCTGGGCTGCGGCCACCTCCTGCTCCAACGCTTCCACCTGGGTGAGGATGAGCGTGGCGCGGCGGCACACGGCACGTCCAGCCGCCGTCAGGCTCACCCCCTGGTTGCCCCGCACCAGCAGCGCGACCCCGAGCTCGCTCTCCAGCGCGCGCAGAGCGTGGCTGACGGCAGACTGCGTGGTGGACAGTTCCTCGGCGGCCCGGGTCATGTTGCCGGTCCGTGCGACCGCCTGCAGGATCCTCAGTTGGGTGAAGGTCATAGCGCCGCGCGCAGCAGGCCGACGACCAGCGGGTGCGGGGCCCCGGGACGCGAGCGGGCCTGCGGCACGAACAGTGTGGCCACGTAGTAGGGGTGGCCGGGAATCTCCAACACCCGGGCCTCGCCATCACCGTCCACTCCTGTGACCGAGAAGCCACCGTCGTGCAGGGTCTTCTGCCGGCTGGGGTCGAGACCGAAGTTGCAGTAATACTCCTCTTCGACCTGGGTCCGTCCGTACAGTGCGGCCACCCGGGTACCGGGGATCAGGGTGACGGGCATGGTCTTGCCGGCCAGCGAGCAGGCCAGTTCCGACACGAAGAGGGTGGAGGCGTACGGGTCGTACTCTGCGTGCTGTGCGTCCTCGTAGCCGAGCACGTGGCGGGCGTACTCGATGATCATGTGCTGGCAGCCGCCGCACGTACCCAGGGTGGGGAGGCTGTGCTCGCGGCCGTGACGAAGGGCGGCCACTGCGCCGCGCAGGCTGCGGTACGGGCTGCCTGGCGCGCACCACAACACGTCGACGGCCTTGACCTCGGCCAGGTCAGATTCGAGCGGTTCGGTGGCCAGCCAGCGGACGTCCACCCCGATGCCAAGATGCGCGGCGGCGTGCCGCAGCGCGTCGTCGGTAGCCACGTGCGGGGGAAAAGCTGGATCGCGGTCGCCAATGACCGCGACGCGCAGAGATCGGTCCATGGCCTCACTATGCGACGTTCCGGCCTGAGCACCAATACCAGGCACTGCGTGCGCCATGAGCAATCGCTCATGTCCATCTCGGCGGGAAGCCTCGCTACACGACTTCGAAAACTGAGGTGACCAAGACATCGAACCCGGCGCCAGGGAGCACCTGGCTCGCCCTCAACCTCGCCGGTAGCGAGGCCCCTGCCGGCCGGCTGGCCGAGTTCCGGCGGCTCGACATGATCCGAGAAGCAGGATGCCCACGGCGGCCACGACGGTGACCAAAGCGGACATCAACGGGGCGACGGAGTCGTAGTCCGGGAAGTAGGCGGCGGTGACGTTGACCATCGCGTGCATCAGGATCGCCGCCGACACGCCGCCGGTGGCATTGTGCAGGCCGACGATGATCACGCGTAGCGCGACCGTACCCAGGAACCAGCCGCCGATCCAGGCCGCGCCATGACCGGCCTGCAGGAGCGGGATCACATGCCACGCAGCCCAGAAGACCCCAAGGAGCAGCCCAGCCCCAACCGTGCCGAACCGGCGTTGCATCGGATCGGAGGCGTAACCGGTCCAGCCCAGTTCTTCGCACGCGGCGCCCACCACCGCCGCGGCGAACACCAGCGGCAAGACCGCCGGCGACGCCGGAAGCGCCGAGCCGACCTCGCCGGCGAGCCACCCGAAGGTCCACGCGAGAGCACCGATCGCGGCAGGCAGCAACGCCGCGGCGACATACCAGCGGGCCCGTCCCGCGGGCCGATCGACGACGCGGGCCAGCAGGGCCATGACAGCGGCCGGACCGCCGTCGCGGTAGGCCAGAATCGCGGCGGCCAGCACCGGCAGCACGACCATGGTCGCGCTCGCGGGCAGATCCATCGCGCCGATACGGACGGTGGGAGATACGGCCCCCAGGACGTAGAACGGCACCGACAACACGCTCACGAGCACCAGGAACCGCACCGGGTGTCCGGTGCCGTCGCGTACAGAACGGTTGAGCTCCGAGACCTTCACGGGTTCACCACCACATCTATTGGGACACGATATCCCAAGTACCATAGACTACGAGCGTGACACGAGAGACACCGGAGAGCGGCCTGGCCCGACGCCGCAAGCGACTGTCCGACGAACAGACCGCGCGGCGGATGCTCGACACCGCGGCCGCCACCGTCGAAGAAGCCGGGCTGACCGTGAGCCTGGACCACATCAGCTTCGAAGAGATCATTCGTGACGCCGGCGTCGCCCGCAGCGCCGTCTACCGCCGCTGGCCGTACAAGGATCTGTTCTTCAGCGACCTGCTGACCGAACTCGCCAAAGGCGCCAGCCCGGCCATCGCCGACGCCAATCCCGGCGCGCTACCAGCGGCGGCCCGCACTCTGCTGGCCCATCTCGACTGGGCCCGCACACCAGGTCTGCGCCGCGCACTGGCCGGAGAGGTACTGCGGGAAGGCGCGCTCGGCGAGTTCGGGATCTTCCACCGGTCATCGGCCTGGCGCACCTATCTCGCGCTGCAGGCCACGTTCCGCAGCCTGCCCGACAGCGACCTGCGCGCCGAGGTCCAGCGGTCTCTCACCGAGTCGGAACGCTCTATGGTCGCGGACGTGGCAACCGCCTACTCCTGGGTGGCGAGATCGATCGGCCTGCGTCCGCGCGCCGGCATCACCTTCGAGACAGTGGCCCGCCTGGCCGTCGCCACGTTGCGCGGGCTGATCCTGATGGCACCCAGCAATCCGGAAATCATCTCCCGGCGGTTCCAGGCCAATCCGTTCGAAGCACCCGAGCCCGCCGAATGGTCGGAGCCCGCACTGGCGATCGCGTCCGTAGTGCTCGGTCTGCTGGAAAACGACTCCGAGGTCGAATGGACCGACGAGCACGAACGCTCGGTCGCAGCCGGTCTGCGAACCGGGCGATGGGCGGCGAGCTGACAACTGCGCCATCCGCCGAACTGGTCGCCGTCCAGGCCGGCCGATTCCACGACCACGGCGGGTTCGTCACCCTGCCCGAGTGGGCCGACATCCTGGGTCACCACTTCCCGGCCACCGCATCTGGGAGACCGGCCGGCGACGTCCATCAGCAGGCTCACCCAGCGGCGCCGCACGGCTCGGCGAAGACGTCCCGGCGCGAGCCGCAGCCCTGCCACCGGTAGACCCGCGCCTGCCCGGCAGCCCAGCCACGCCATACAGGCCGGCGGGTCGGGCATGTTGCCCATGAGGGGGCTTCTTGCCCCCTCGCCGAGCAGGTCGTGGACGTACTTCCCGCTGCATGTCGACGGTTTGACCGCGTACTGAATGATCCTGGCGAAGGGGGTGAAATCCCTGAGGTCTGATCACGGCGGGAGGTCGCGCCAGCGTGCGGCCGACGCCAGAGCGTCCAGGCTGATCCGCTCCAGGAACGCACCGCCCCTGGCCAGGCGGCGGCCCACGGGCGTGTCGAGCCCGAGCGTCCGCCCTGCCGCCTTCGTGATCTCCGCCGCCGCGAGCGTCTGCCGCGCGCTGATCATCGTCGAGTGGTACCAGGCGTCGTCGTCGACCACGTAGATGTCGCGCCGCCGCCGCGGATCACGTTCGCGCCTGATCAGCCCCTGTCGGGTCAGGTAGCCCACCGCCATGGAGATGGAGGCCGGACTGACGTTCAGTCCGCGCGACAACTCGGCCGCGGTGAGCCGGCCGTCCTCGCTCAACCACAAGCCGATGAGTACGCGCGCCACCATCTTCGGCAGGCCCATCCCGACCGCCATCTCGACGGCCCCCTCTTCCACCTCCATGACCTCGCGCTCCCGGGGTTCGACCTCGGGCGAACGGGCCGGGGTGCCGCGCCGCGCCCGCCGCGCTGTCGCCTGGTGCGCCCGCTCGGGGCGGTAGTCACCGGGCCCGCCGTTGCGGCCGATCTCACGGCTGATCGTCGAGGTCGGACGCTCCAGGCGCCTGGCGATCTCGGCGTAGGAGCGGCCTTCGGCGAGGCCGGTCGCGATGCGCTGCCGCTCCCGCAGAGTCAACCTTCCTTCTGGCATGACACCACTATTGCGTTCGACGCCATTCAGTGCAACGTTTCATTGCATTCAGCTTCACCGTCAACGCATCAATACATCCGCTTTTAGCTGCGGATATGTATATCGATTGATTGACAGAATTCTTGAAAGCAACGTAGCTTTTTGATTGTGATGAACACGTACTATCTCGATGAGTTCCGCAACCGGTGAGGGCAGGCATGTTCAAACGCATTCTTCCTGCGCTGGGTCTGCTGGTTCTCGCGCCGCTGGTCGGCGAGTACCTGCTGGGCAACATCGCCATCGACGCCCTACCGATGATCACCGGGCTGATCCCGCTCTACGGCGGTGGCGCGCTGCTGATCCGCGAGGTCGCACGCCGGTGGCGGCTGGGGTGGCCGGGGATCATCCTGCTCGGGCTCGCCTATGCCGTGATCGAGGAGGGCCTGCTCACCCGGTCGTTGTTCGATCCCGACTATGTCGGGTTACGGTTGCTCGACTACGGGTTCATTCCGGGGCTGGGCATCGGCGCCTACTGGACCGTGTTCGTTCTGGCCATCCATGGGGTGTGGAGCATCGCGGTGCCGATCTCGATGGTTGAGGCGGGCTCACGCCGTCCGGACACGCCCTGGCTCGGCAAGGTCGGTCTCACCGTGTCGGCCGTGCTGTTCGTGTCAGGTGGCGCGGTACCCATCGCCCTGGCGGGTTCGGCCGCCTACCCGCTGTCGGCCGCTCAGGTCACCTGGACGCTGTTCGCGGCCGTCGCCCTGATCGTCGCCGCGTTCCTGTCCGTACGATTCCGCCGTTCGCCCCTCCTCCTGGCCACATCGGCCGGCTCGTGGACGGTCTTCGCGATCGCCATCGTGGCCGGGCTGGCGTTCTGGCTCCCCGGTTTGCTCGCCCTGGTGGGGATCAAGCTGGAGTCCATCGTGCCCGCGTGGATCACGGTCGGCTTCTACCTCGCGCTCTACGCCACCATGACGCTGATCGTCCTGCGCTGGTCCCGGCGTGTGGGCTGGGGGCCCTGGCACAGGTTCGCTCTGGGCGCTGCCGGTCTGGTCACCTATGCCTGGCACGGCTTCCCCCAGCCGCCGAGTTTCCCGGCGCCCGCGCATGTGGACCTCATCGGCAACGCGGTCTTCGCGCTGGCCGCCGTCGGTCTGCTCGCCTTTGTGGTGGTACGGCTCCGCCACGCCGTACCGGCAACTTGACCTTCGACCTGGGTGCTTGGGATACCCCTGGGAGGCCGACGGCGGCGCCCCTCCGTCCTGCCCCGACGCGTGTGGCCGTCCGGACGTTCCGTGCGGGTGCGCGGTGAGTCGACCTCCGGCCCGGACTTGTGGGCAATGATCGCAACCTGTAGGTTGCCATAGATGGCAACCTACAGGTTGCGAAAGAGGGGCATGGGTTCGGACGTGTGGTGGTTCGGCCCGGTGGGCGCGCGTTCTTGCATGGGGCGGGCCGATCGCCAAGCACCTCGGCCGGCTCGCCGAAGCGAGAACTCGCCCTGGACGCCACCGACCCGAAGGAGTCAAGCAACCATGAACAAGCCTGAATTCACCGCCGGCCTGAACATCGCCATGAAGATCCCCAAGGCGCAGTACGAGGCCACCGTGGCCTTCTACCGCGACACTCTGGGCTTCGACGTCAAGGAGGACGACGTCTCCTACGCTCCGACCGTCTCAAGAACTCATTCGGTGCGGTTCGGGCCGAACACGCTGTGGCTCGACTGTGTCGACAACTACAGCCGGCCCGACCTGTGGCTGCAACTGCACACCGATGACCTGGACGCGGCAGCGGCCAAACTGGCCGACGTCGGTATCCACCCGTGCGACGAGGTCGAGCCCCTGGAGAGTCTCGATTCCAGAACCCACTGGATCAAGAACCCGGCCGGTGTCGTGCACCTGCTCGCGGAGTCCGGCTGATCCCGATGCCGCGATGAGGCATCCCGTCCGCGTCGGCTCAGTTGCGGACGGCTCGTTGCAGGACGGCTTGGATGTGGTCAGGGTCGGCGGGGGCGTTGTCGAGGAGAATCGCGGTGCACAGTCCGTCGGAGGCCGCGACGAGGGCGGCGATGGCCGCCGGGTCGTCGGTCAGCGTGGTGGCGAGTTCGGCGATGTTCTCCCGCCAGCGTCGTGCCACGGGTCGCAGTGCGGGGCGGCGGGCGGCCAGGGTTGCCAGCTCGCGTTCGGCCAGCGCGCGTTCACGTCCGGGACCGGCGGACTCGGCGATGAGGTGGGCCAGCCCGGTGAGCTTGTCGCCGGGGGTGTCGATGATGACGCGGATGCGGGCGGTGTAGGCGTCGGCGACACTCGTGAGGGCGGCGACGAGCAGGTCGTCGAGGGTCGCGAAGTAGTAGGTGCTCAGGGACGTCGTGGTGCCGGCCTGTTTGGCGACCGTGCGATGGGTGACGCCTGCCGCGCCGTCGCGAGTGACCACGGCGAGGGTGGCCTCGATGATCTCCGCGCGTCGTCTCTCGCCACGCGCGCGGCGTCCGTCGATGTGCTCGCTGTCGTCGGTGGTGTCGTTCATGCTGCTCCTCGGCCCGACCCTCAGGATAGTCGGACCATCGTTCAAACGTCGGAGTCGCGGTTCTGCGCCTCCCCGAGCGTGGGGACGTGACGCAGCATCCCGAGGCACAGCACCGTGGCGGCGGCGATGGCGACCCCCGCGACCAGGGAAGCGACGTTGAGCCCGCCGGTGAAGGCCTGCTGGGCCGCCTTGACGGTCCCGGGCGGAAGGCTCTCGATGATCGCCACGGTCGCGTTCAGGCTGTCGGTGAGGGGACCGGAGATCTCCGACGCCAGATCTTCGGGCACTGTCACCCGAGCACGGTAGACGGCGGTGGTGAGGCTGCCGAGCAGGGCGACGCCGACGGCGATGCCGAGTTCCTGGACCGTCTCGGACATCGACGCCGCCGACCCGGATCGTGCTGCCGGCACCGCGCCCACCACCATGTCGGTGCCCAGGGCGGCGAGGGCGCCCAGCCCGAGATAGACGAACGCGAAGCCGACCGCCACAGGGATCGCGTCGTCGAGTCCCGCGGTGGCGAGCAGCGCGTAGCCGGCGAGGGACGCCCCGAGGGCGGCGCCCATGACCGAGCCGGGGCGGAAGCGCCGGGCGATCAGCGGAGCACCGATGGCGGCGGCGAACATCGCCAGCGCCGGTGGTCCCATCCAGAGCCCCGCGTCGAAGGGGGCGAGTCCTTCGACGAGCTGGAGGTACTGCGTGACCAGGTACATCGAGCCGCCGACTCCGGCCAGGCCGATGAGCAGCACACTCAGGGCCACGGTGAAGGCCCGGTTGCCGAACAGCGTCACGTCCAGCAGTGGGTCGGGGAGGCGGCGTTGGCGGCGTACGAACACGATTCCGGCCACAACGCCCGCCACGGCACAGACGAGGGCTGGGCCGTCGGGACCGTCGGAGGCGATGTGCTTGACGGCGTAGATGACCGGAAGGATCGCCGCCAGGGACAGGCCCACGCTGATCAGGTCCAGCCGGCCGGTGGAGGGGGCCGCGTACTCGGGGAGCAGGGCGCGTGCCCCGGCCAGGACGACGAGGGCGATGGGCACCGCCGTCAGGAACGGCGCTCCCCACCAGAAGGAGTCCACCAGTGATCCGCCCACGATCGGTCCGGCGGCCATCCCGAGCGCGAACATCGTGGCCCAGACCCCGATCGCGACCGCACGCTGACGCGCGTCGGGGAACATGTTCGAGATCAGCGACAGCGTGGAGGGCATGAGCGTCGCCCCGGCCACCCCCAGCAGGGCTCGCGCGAGGATCAACAGCTCGGCCGTGGGAGCGAACGCGGCGAACACCGAGGCCGCCGCGAACGCGATCATCCCGGTCTTCAGCAACCGGCGCCGCCCGATCCGGTCGCCCAGCGTGCCCATGGTGACGAGGAACCCGGCGACGAGGAACCCGTAGGCGTCCATGATCCATAGCAGTTGGGTGGCTGACGGGGACAGATCGGCCGCCATGCTCGGCGCCACCAGGTACAGCACGGTCACGTCCAGTCCCAGCAGCGCCGTCGGCAGGGCCAGCAGCCCCACGCCCGCCCACTGGCGCGTTCCTGCCCGCGTGAATTGTTGCTGCGCCATCACGTCCCCTTCGCTCTCATTAAATTGGACGTTAGTACAACTAGTACTATCGTTCAACTTGATGAAAACGGGTGCCGCCGTACATCTCGCTCTTGATCGCGCATCCGGGAGTGCTGGCGGCGGCTTGCTCAGCAGAGAGTGGGGGCAGGCCCCAGACCGCCTCCCCGCATGCACGGCGCTCAGCACCTGGCCGGGGTCTGGAACGGGCTGATCTGGACGGCGTAGGCGTCGAAGGCGGCACGGTCTGGACATCGCATGCTGCCGTACGGGAACTGCCCTGCCATTCGGCCGGCCGATCTGTGGCCGCGAACGCGGCCGAGATGCCGCTCGAACGTCGGCCGGCAGGTGCCGGCCAGGGGGTGACGTAGTCGTCCGGCTTCGGCGGCCCGGAGGCGCGGACGGTGCCGATCAGGGGGTGGTGTGCTCGCCCGCCAGGCTTTCGAAGCAGGGGCGCAGGAGCTCGACGATGTCGTCGGCGGAGGCGTCGGCGAGCGCACTGAGCTTGAGAAGGTGACGGTCGATGATCACGCCGGTGATGATGGCCGTGACCAGGCCCGCCCGCAGGTCCGCGTCCTGGTGCGGGATGGCCTCGCCGACCCGGGACAGCCAGGCCCTCCCGCTGTCGCGGAAGTCGTCACTGGCGCCGGCGTGGGTGAGCACGGAACGCAACAGCGCCAGCGACGCCGCCGGTTCGTCGTCGAGGCGGCTGCGCAGCATCGAGAGCAGCGCTTCGGCGGGCTCTCCGGGCGGCAGTTCGTGGGTTTCGATCTGGGCGGCCCGCGTGAAGAGCTGTTCCTTGGAGCCGAAGTAGTGCATCACCAGGCCGGCGTTGACCCCGGCGGCTGCGGCGACGGCGCGGATGGTGGTGTGTTCGTAACCCAGTTCGGCGAAGGCCTGCCGGGCCGCACCGAGGATGCGCTCCTGCGTGTCGAGGCGCTGTTGCGCACGCGTACGGCTGGGCTTGGACGACTCGCTCATCGGCTCATTGTACGGGCGTTGACCCGCTCGCCCATTTCGCTATACGCTCGTTCAATGAACATGCGTACAACGAAAGTCGTGACCGACATCCTCCAGGCGGGCAAGACGGGAGACCATGAACGATTCCTCGACCTCATGGCTCCCGACGCCGTGATCGAGTGGCCGTACCGGCCGGAAGGCATGCCGGCCGAGCTGCGCGGCCGGGCGGAGATCGCCGCTTTCGTCTCCGCGCAGGGCTCGCTGATCAGCTTCGACGAGTATGTCGACCTGGTGCTGCACGAGACCGTCGACCCCGAGGTGGTCATCGTCGAGTACACCGCGAACGGCACGGTCACCGGCACAGGGGCGCCGTTCACCCAGCGGGTCATCGCCGTGTTCCAGGTCCGCGACGGTCAGGTGGTGTCCTACCGGGACTACATCAACCCGCTCCCGCTCATGAAGGTGCTGGAGTCCCATGACGGGTGATCCGCCCCGAGGCTCGGCGCCGAATCGTCGGCCGTCTACGAGAACCCGACACCGAGATGACGGTCTCCGTCCTGGCCCGAGCCGGCGTCGCGTACGATCTCGCCGGTTCTGAACCTATCGTGGGTGCCTGGCCGGCCTTGGCGGACGTGTGGCCCAAGTCGCCGGGCGGCCACGTCGGCGATCGGATCTGTGTGGAGATCCGCAGGCAGGCCGTGCTGGACGACACGTCGTGCTAGTGCTTCACGGAGAGCAGCCGGTCCACGGCGAACGGGACGATCCCTGGCTGCGCCGCCTTCGTACGCGCCGAGCTCTGACCGCAGAGCCCCAGCAGCAGGTAGTCGACAGTGGCGTAGTCGATGGGGCTGATCACGATGTTGCCGTTCTCGTCCAGGCTCTGGTACTTCGTGCGGTTGACACCCATGGAAAGCTGGCGGGCGCCGTCCGGGCTGGTGTAGGAGTCGGTGGCCATGCCGAAGACGCCGCCGCTGTGCCCCCAGAACCGTCCGCACGGCAGGTCGGTGGCGTAGATGCCGAGGCCATAGGCTCCCGACACCCCGGCCACGGGCACCGTCTTCTGCATCTCGGCCAGCTCGGCGGGGCCGATCAGCTCGCCGCGCAGCAGCTTCCGGTAGAACTGGTTGAGGTCGTCCATCGTGGACACGACCGCGCCCGCCGTGGTGATCCACGACATGTTGTAGACGCTGTAGTCCTTGGGCGGGTCGATGAAGCCGAACATCGACTCGTACGCCTTGGAGTGCGGGCCGGGGATGACCGGCGTGCGCGGGAAGGACGTATGCCGCAGGCCCGCCTTGCGGATGATGTTGCGGGTGATGTACCGCTCGGCGTTCTCGCCCGTCACCTTCTCCAGGAGCAGGCCGGCAAGCAGGTAGTTGGTGTTGGAGTAGATCCCCGGCGTGGCGCCCGGCTCGCCGGTCGGCGCGGCGGCCAGGCCCAGATCGACCAGTTCCCGCCGGGAGAAGGTACGGAAACGGTTGTCGTCGAGGCTCTCGAACGTGCCCTGGAGCAGCGAAGGGAAGGCCGGGCCCACATGGTCGGCGATGTGGCTCGTATGGTTGAGCAACATCCGTACGGTGATCTTCTGGCCGCGCTCGCCGGGCACCACGTCGGGCAGGTAGCGGGCGATGGGGGCGTCCAGCTCGACGGTGCCGCGTGCCACCTGCTGGAGCAGGGCCACCGCGGTGAACGTCTTGGTGATGCTGCCGACCCGGTGCAGCATGTCGGGGCGTACGGGGCGGTTCGTGGCGACGTCCGCCACGCCGGCGGCGCCCCGCCAGTCGCGTTCGCCGTCGCGGACGGCGGAGTAGATGCCGTACATGCCGGCCTCGTGCACGGCGTTCAGCGACCGGCGCAGCGCCTGCCGGTCGGGGCCGGTCTCACGCGCAGGCGCGGCCGGGGTGGGGGCGGCCTGGGCCGGGGTGGCCGCCAGTAACATTCCGGCGGTCAGGGCGACGGCCGAGGTGCTCTTTCCAAGCGTCCGGATGTTCATGGCGTAAGCATGATCGAAATGGTGGTTCGGCGGTCAGTCCCGGCTGTCATCGGCTCCACATGACAGGAGTCATGATCGGTCCTGAGGACGGCGGCGCGGCGGTCCGGGTCGCTCCCCGGTCGTTCACACGAAGAAGCCGATGATGCGGCTGATGCGGCCTCCGCTGAACTCGACCACGTCGTAGCCGGTGGCGACCGTGCCGAGCCGCCAGGTGAACAGGGCGTGGTCGTGGTGGGTGCTGATCACGGTGTCGAGGGTGAAGAGCAGGTCTCCGAAGCTCAGCTGAGCCTTGGCGATCACGTTCGACAGTTCGGCGTGTCCGCGCAGGCCCGCGTTGTCGGGGTCGGTGTAGAGCGAGTCGTCGGTGAGGACGGACGTCATCAACGTCATCCGGGCGGTGTCGTCCCGCTCGTTCCAGACGTCGAGGTACTTGAGGATCAGGTTGTCGGTGTTCATGCGGTTGCTCCTTCGAGAGTGTGGGATCGGGAGGGTTCGAGGGCGATGGCGGCCAGGCCCAGCGTTCCTACATGCCCAAGAATTATTACACGGCGTTCAATATTCAAGCCCTGTAAGGTGTCGGTATGGAAGCGACCATGAGCCGACGCGAACGACTGCGCGCCCAGACCAGCGCCGAGATCAAGGCGATCGCGCTCAAGCTCATGGCCGAGGGCGGCCCCGACGCGATCTCGCTGCGCGCCATCGCACGTGAGATGGGCATGACGGCGGGCGCGATCTACAGCTACTTCGCCACTCGCGACGACCTGGTCACGACACTGATCGGCGACGTCTACACCTCGCTCGTCGAGGCCGCCGAGGCGGCGCGCGACGCGGTGCCCGAGTCCGATGCCGGTGGGCGGATCATGGCGTGGGCGCAGGCCGTACGAGAATGGGCTCTTGCCAACCCCGAGGGTTTCCGGCTCATTTACGGCGATCCGGTGCCCGGCTACCGGGCGCCGGACCACAGCCCCGGCATCGCCGCCGAGGCGCGCGCCTGCACCGGCATCACGGGTCTCGTGGCCGCCGCGTGGCCGGTCGCCGGGAGCGCTAGCCACGACTATGACTGGGCCGACTTCGACCCCGGCCTGGTCGCGCACACCCGGGAGGAGTTCCCCGACCTGCCGCCCGCGGGGCTGGCTCTGACCATGCGCGTGTGGGGGCGTATGCACGGCTTGATGGCGCTGGAGATCTACGGGCACCTGCGCGGGATCGTCCACGACCCGGCGGCGGTCTTCCGCGACGAGATGCGCGACCTCATCGCCTCACTCGGGCTCTAGTACGCGAAGCTGCGGTTCACGGTCGTGATGGCCAACGTCCAGGCGGGGCTGTCAGGCGCGCCACCGATTGTCTGAACCGGCGAAGGGGGCTACCGGACAATCGGCGGGCCCTGAAGACTTCGGGAACGCGTCGGCGACGCGGGGGATGTCGATGCGGTCGCCGACAGGTGCAGGGTTGTGAGCTGCCTGTTCCTGCTCAGGCGGGAACAGAGGGACAGGCGGCGGCCCCGCGTTGTGCACTGAGTTTCGTGCCCGTCCCGGAGACGGGCCGGAGATCACTCATCAACAGTGACAAGAGGTGACGGCATGACCAAGACGACGCTCAAACTGGCCGCGATCGGGCTGCTGACCGCGACCGGACTCGCCATGGCCGCCGGCCCGGCGGCCGCCAAGGACAACCTCTTCCCCTCCAGCGGCGGGATCGCCCCCATGGGCAACGACTACTGGCCCAGCGGTGGCGGGATCGCCCCGAAGGACGACTACTACCCAGGCCACGGTGGGATCGCCCCGATGAAGGACGACTTCTACCCAGGCCACGGTGGAATCGCCCCGATGAAGGAGGACTACTACCCCAGCACCGGCGGGTGAGCGCCGGGCTGGATTTCCGGCCCGGACTTTGAGCAAGGCCAGGCTCGCGCCCTGCCAAGGGATGCGAGCCTGGCGCGTACGGCATGAGCGCCCCTGCCCGAGACGCCTCCCAAGCAGGACGCCCGCGGCCACCGTGCCACCCACACTCGCGGGCAGTGGCCTGGCCCTCTGGCGACTTCTCCCGGATCGCCGCAGAACTCCCGTCTCTGCGAACGCAGTCAACAGGGCTGCATCGTGTCCACACCCGCGGCGGCAAGAGCACCCCGTCAAACCAGGAAGAACGTGGCCAGTGTGCGGGCGACCAGTGCGGGATCGTTCTCCATGGGGATGTGACCGGCCTTCGCGACCCGCACCAGCGTCGTGTTCGGCACCTCATCGGCGAACCGCTGCGCGTAGCCGACCTTCTGGAAGGTGTCGTCCTCGCCCCACACCAGCAGCTTCGGCGCGTCACAGGCAAGCAGGGCAGGCATGAGGTCGAGGGTGTATCGGCTGTCGGCGGCGCCGGCCAGCGCCATCCAGGAACGCCCTACGCGTGGGTCGCGCCACGGATCGAGATAGTCGGCCATCTCCCCTTCGGTGGCAGGCCGGGCCAGGGCGGTGGAAACGGCCACGCGCCGGGCGGCGAGCAACTCCTCCACGGTGGTGGCGGCGACCACGGCGGGGTCGCGGTAGCGCGCCACGCCGGGCACCGGCCAGGAGTCGTAGCTCACCGAGTTGACCAGCGCCAGCCGGGGAACGGTCAGCTCGCCGCCGACCAGCAGATGCTGGGCGACCGCGCCGCCGATGTCGTGCCCGGCCACGCCCGCTGACGCGTCCATGCCGAGCGCCGTCGCGAACCGCGCCACCCAGGCGGCCAGTGCGGGCACGGTGGCCGTCTCCAGCGTCAACTCCCCCTCCGAGCGGCCCAGGCCGGGGAGGTCGACGGCGACCGGCCGCAACCCGGCCGCCGCCAGGTCGTCGAGCACCGGCAACCAGACCCGGCTCCAATAGGTGCCGTGGAGCAACAGGACCTGCGGGCCGTACTCCCCCGCCGTCAGATAGCTCGCCATGCGGCCGTCAACGTCGATCATCATGCGTGTGGACATGGCCATAACCATCAGGGAATGAGCCAGCGCTGGTCAAATACCGCTTAGGGTATGGCCCCATGACGTTGACGCAGCTCCGAGCGCTGATCGCGGTGGCCGAGCAAGGAGGATTCACCGCGGCGGCGGACCTGATCGGCATGTCCCAGCCCGCCGTCAGCCGCGCCATCGCCAGTCTCGAACGCGAGCTCGGCGCCCCCCTGTTCGTCCGGCACACCGACGGCATCGCCCTCACCGAGGCCGGGCGGCGGGCCCACCTCCGCGCTCGCGAGGCCCTGCGCCACTTCGACCTGATCCGCGCGGAGGTGGCAGCCGCCGCCGGTGAGGTCACCGGGCCGCTCCGGCTGGCCAGCCTGCCCAGTGCCACCGGCACCCTGATCGCCCCCCGGTTGCGGATCTTCACCGATCGCTACCCCCAGGTCCAGGTGCGTCTGTTCGAGGGGGCCGACGACGACGTACGCGGCTGGCTGCACGGGGGCGCGGCCGAGGTCGGTGTGGTCACGCTCCCGGCCCCCGGTCTGCACACGATCCCGCTCAGCACCCACGAGATGGTCGCCGTGGTACCGGCCGACCATCGCCTGGCCGGGCAGGAGACCGTCCACATCGCGGACCTGACCGGGCAGCCGTTCATCCTCACCACGGCGGGCTGCCGCCCGCTCATCACCGAAGCGGCACGTCAGGGCGGCGCCCAGCTCGACATCGCCCACGAGGCCGGCGGCCAATCGGCCATCCTCGAAATGGTGGCCGCGGGCCTCGGCGTCAGCATCGTGCCCACGCTCGGCCTGCCGGCCGAGCTCGGGCCGGTCACGACCAGGCCGCTCGAACCGCGGCTCACCCGGACGCTCGCCCTGGCCGTCCTGGCACCGAACGACTGCGGGCCCGCCGTACGAGCCTTCCTCGACCTGGCCGAGTCCGGCTGATACGGCGTTCCTGTTCCAGGCACGGGATCGGCTGTCTCCCTGAGTGGGCTCATGACGGCTGACCGTCCGGCGCGTCCAGCAGGTCGTACTCGGCAGGCCCAGCGCCGCCGAGTTGGTCGACAGGCTGGTGGCCTCTGAACGCGAGCGGCGCCCTGGCAAGCGGACGGGAATCCCATGGATCCGGACAGAGCGCTGCCCGGCTCGTTCTGGACCCGGTCTCGAACTGCTTTGCTCCTGGTCGGAGCCGAGTGCGGAAGTGAAAGACGGTCGGAGTGGGCGGGGGTTCGGGAGCCGCTGTTGGTGACCGCCCGGCGCGTCCGATGAATTGCGCCGGGAGTAATTAGCCCCTTCTCGGGCGGCCGGGAATTGTCCGGTGGCGGTCCGCGCGGCGGCGATTCCGCATGCCCGGAACGTGGGGGGCGACTTTGTTCGAGCTCCTTTGTCTGCGTGGAAAACGGAGAGGGCCGTGGCATGAATGTCACAGAACAACGTTGGCATGTCCTGATGGCGCACCGCACGCGGCTGGTGGCCTTGGCGATACGCATGGGGGCGGGGGCGGACGCGGAGGACGTCGTCCAGGACGCGTTGTTGCGTACCGCCACGTTCGCCAGGCTGGAGGAGGAACGGGCGTGGCCCTTCCTCGCCACCGTCACGGCGCGACTTGTGGTCGACCACCACCGCCGGATGGCCCGCGAACAGGCGTTACGCCGTCACGCGGCGCTGATGCCGCGCCCCCACGGCTTCGAGGACACCGTGGCCGACTGGGACGAGGCCCGGCGCGCGGCACCCCTGATCGCGCTGCTCGATCCCGAGATCCGTCATGTGGCCCACCTGCGAATGGAGGGCGCCACCTGGGGGCAGATCGGCGTCGCGCGCGGTGAATCGGCCGCCGCCGTCGAGATGCGGTATCGCCGTGCGACAGCCCCGGTACGGCGGGCCATGAACCGTCCGGCCGGAAATCGGCGATGAATTGTGTCGAGCTCGCCGTCCAGGGACGTACTACTCATGAAAGGTTCGCTCGCTCAAGCCGATATGCGATTCTTGGCGATCGCGGAAAAGGACAGCCATGAGAAGCCTGCGAAGGCGTATTCCGCTCGTACGGCATGCGTTCGTCGTGTTGCTGGCGGCGCTCGCCTGCTTGACGCTCGCGCCCGCAGCGGGAGCGGAGAGCAGGACGGTCCAGAAGGTCTCGTCGTCCCCGGCGGATCCCGACACCGAACTGGCCACCACCGAGAACGGCGAGGAACCGCTGGACTCCATCTCCAGCGAGGACTATCTCGCGAAGCTCGCCCAGAACGACGTCATCGTCTCGGCCGAGGAACGGACCCAGATTCTGGCGAGTTCCTGCTGGATCTACACCGGCTACCGGGGCGGCAAGAACCGCGTCGGCCAATGGCTCTGGAAGTATTTCCAGAGAATGGACTACTGCCGCGACGGCAGCCGGATCACCAGCGCCCATTTCTACGTCAGGTGGGCCGAGGTCTACATGGTGGGCTGGTCGTTCAAGAACCACGAGTCGCTCGTGAGCAACGGCGGCCGGGGATCGGCCCAGTGGCGCAAGCGGACCCAGGGCGTCTTCTGCCTTGTCCCGTACGTCTCCTGCATCCAGGAATCGCACCCCTGGGTGGACATGACCGTCTACGGTAACGGCGCGAAGTCCTTCAGCGCCGGCGGCTGAGGCCGGACATGAGGGAGCGCCGGTCCGGGAGGCCCCGGGCCGGCGCTCTGTGATTCCCGGATTCGGCAGCGACTTGATCTCGCCAGAGAAGCGAGTCCAGGCTGACGATCAGCGGCCAGACCTGCCAGAGAGACTGCAGCTACGGCAGCCGGGATGAACCTTTTCAGCATGAGTTCTCCTCATCGGTTGCCTGGGCGGCCCCGGGTCGTGACATGGCCGGCCCGCCGAGCAGATAACGGCAGGCAGGGGCCAGTCTCGGAGGCTGCTGGATTGCCTGGAAGCCCGATTCGTCACCCGGACAAACTTGATCATCTTCACGCGGCTGGGTACGTTGTGCTGGTTTGCCCGTATTCGGGGATATGGGGGATCGTGTGGGGCGTCGTGAACGACCGGTCGATCCGGCGGACGGCCCGGTAGCCGCCTTCGCCGTGGAGCTGCGCAAGCTCCGCTGGGAGGCGGGCGGCCTGTCCTACCGGGCGATGGCCGCTCGGGTGCCGTGCTCGGCCGCCACGCTCGCTCAGGCCGCGGCAGGAGACCGGTTTCCGACCCTGCCGGTCACCCTCGCGTACGTGCAGGCGTGCGGCGGGGACATCGAGCAGTGGCGGACCCGGTGGGAGGAGGCCCTCGCCGCCGTCCGTGAGGCCACCGCCGTGGGCGGGGATGTGTCCCAGGCGCCGTATCGGGGGCTGGCCAGGTTCGAGGCAGCCGATCAGGCGTACTTCTTCGGCCGGACCGCGCTGGTCGAGCGGGTGGCCGAGCTGGTGGACGCGTATCGCCTGGTCGTGGTGGTGGGCCCGTCGGGCTGCGGCAAGTCCTCGCTGCTGCGCGCCGGGCTGGTGCCGAAGCTGCGGCCGCGCGTGGTGCGGGTGGTGACACCGGGCGCCCATCCGCGGGCGGTGCTGCCGGAGGCCGCCGCGGACGAGGTGATCGTGGTGGACCAGTTCGAGGAGACGTTCACCCTGTGCCAGGACCCGGACGAACGCCAGGCGTTCATCGACGCCCTGGTCAATGGTCAGGCCGGCCGGGTGGTGCTGGCCGTACGCGCGGACTTCTTCGACCGCTGCGCGCGCCATCCCGCGCTAATGGAAGCCGTCCGGGACTCCACGGTCCCGGTCGGCCCGATGAGCCGGAGCGATCTGCGTGAGGCGATCACCAAACCGGCCGCGGCGGCCGGGCTGATCGTCCAGCGCGAACTGACCGCCACCGTCATCGAGGAGGTGGCGGGCGAGCCCGGCGGGCTGCCGCTGATGTCGCACGCCCTGCTGGAGACCTGGCGCCGCCACCACGGCAAGGCACTCACCCTGGCCGACTACGAAGCCACCGGCGGCATCCACGGCGCCGTCGCCCACACCGCCGAGACCCTCTACACCGACCTGCCCCCCACCCATCGGCAGCGATTACGCGAGCTGCTGCTGCGCCTGGTCACGCCGGGCGAGGCAGGCACGCAGGACACCCGCCGCCCGGTACGGCGCGCCGAACTGCTCACAGCCGACCCTCTCGACCCCGGTCCGGTCCTGCTGGAACGACTGGCCGCCGCCCGGCTGATCACCCTGGACGACGACACCGCCGACCTGGCCCACGAAGCGCTGCTGACCGCCTGGCCCCGCCTGCGCGACTGGGTGGAGGAAGACCGCGAACGACTGCGCGTCCACCGCCGCCTCACCGAAGCGGCCACCACCTGGAACGACCACGCCCGCGACCCCGGCGCCCTCTACCGCGGCCTGCAACTGGCCACCGCCCGCGAACACCTCACCGAACACCTCGACACACTCACCCCCGAGGAGCGGGCCTTCCTACAGGCCGGCACAGCCGCCCACCAGAACGCACGCCGCCGACGCGGACTGCGGACCTCGGTCCTGTCGGTCGTGGTCGTACTCGCGCTGGTGGCGGCGTCATTGGCCTGGCAGCAGAACACGGTCAGTAGCCGGCAGCGGCGCGAGGCGCACGCCCGCCAGATGGTCGGCACCGCCGAGAGTCTGCGCCGGTCCGACCCGCGCCTGGCCATGCAGCTCAGCCTGGCGGCCTGGCGCCTGGCCGATCTCCCTGAGACCCGCGCGGCACTTCGTACGGCCGGACTGCAACCTGAGCAGGACACCTTCACCGACCCCGACCAGTCGGAGGAGACCATGCGCTGGCTCAGCGCTGACGGACGCTCGCTCATCAGCGCCGGCGCCACCCAGGTCACCCGCTGGGACCTGGACACGCGACAGCGTCTGTCCGTCGCGCCCGGGCTCGGCGCGCTGCTACCGAACACCGGGGTGGGCAGCGGTGACGCTCGATGGCTGCCTGTCATCGACCGGGCCACCGCCGAGGTGACGCTGTGGGACCTGGTGAACGGCCGCCACGACCTACGCCCGCTGGACACCGCCAACCAGGGCAGCGAGATCGCCCCGAGCGGCCGCTACCTGATCACCTACCACGCCGCCGGCTCCCGCTACCGAGTCAGCGTGTGGGACCCGGGCACCCGGCGACAGGTGCTGCGGGTGAGTACGCCGAGGAAGAAGAAGCCCGCCGCGCGGAAGCAGACCTGGATCAACGGGGCGCTCGCGCGTGAGCAGCATTCCGGTCGTGCGCGGAGCGAGAGAGACACTCCCGACGCCGCGCTCAGCGCCGACGACCGGACCCTCGCGCTCTGTGTGCCGGGCGCGCCGCTGCAACTGTGGGACCTGCCCTCCGGACGCAGACGCGAGCTGCCGGGGGCACCCGTACTCTCAGGGCAGCAGTGCCGGGACGAACGGGTGAGTCTCGCGCCGGACGGACGGCGGCTGCTGCTGACCACCGAGACCAAGATCCGCCAGTGGGAGCTGCCGTCGGGCAAGGAGGGCCCCTACGTGGACGAGCTGGCCGTGCACGATGTCAGCTTCAGCGCCGACGGCGCCTTCCTCATGGCCGCCGGTGTCGACGGGTACGTGGTACTGCGGATGAGCCAGCTCGACAGCCCGCTCTTCCGTTACCCCTACAGCGGCGCCAATGCCGCGAGCCTGCACCTCGACCCGGCTGCCAACCGCGTCCGATTCATCGTCGGCCCCCGTGGAGGGACGGGATGGCCGGCGACCGTGCGCACACTTCAGCTGAGCACCGCCCCGGACATCCCCCGGTACGACGAGAGGGCGCAGTCGGCCACCTTCAGCCTTACCGGCGACAAGCTGGCCACCGTGTACCGGGACCGGGTCGAGCTTGGCGACGTCAAGTCCGGACGACGCCTCCCAGGACCGCCCCGGGTGCCCTGCCCGGGAGGCACGTTCTGGACTCCTCGCTGCTGGATGATCGCCGGTTTCCGCCACGACGGCCAGGCCATCGCGTACGGCGACCGCTTCGGCGGGCCGTTCAGTGCGAAGGTATGGGATCTCACGCAACAGCGCGTCACCGCCGTCTCCCCGCCCATCCCTTTCGCAGCCGGCCTCGCGTTCGCCGGCGGAGGCGGCACTCTCCTCGCCGTCGGCCAGGCCGGCGATGTCCGGACCTCACCTTCCACGTCGTTCACCTCATGGGACATCCGCGCCGGCACCGCTCCCGCGAAAACACCCGGTCTCGCGGGAGACGCGATCATCGTCGATCCACGCGAACGTGTTCTCGTCACGTCGAGGGGCGACGTCGCCGACCTGGCCGCGGGCCGGGTGATCCCGCGTACCAGCGGACCTGGACCGGGCAAGGCCCTGGCTTTCAGCCGCGACGCGAGCCTCTTCGCCGTGGGCGACGCGGCGGGTCAGATCGCCTTGTGGGACGGCGACGTACGACGCCACCTCGGCACGCTCACGCCCGCCTCGGCCTCCGGGCCCGTCACCGCGCTCGCGTTCTCCGCGGACGGGCAGGTGCTCGCCGCCGGCAGGGTCAACGGTGACGTGCAACTTTGGGACACGGCCGTGCGGCAGCCGATCGGAGCGCCCATCCGCACCCCGGCCGGCACGGTCCTGGCGCTGAGAGTGGACGACGAGGCCCTGTACGTGGCCGGCATACACGTTCCCCTCCTGCGCTACGCCCTCACACCGGCCGCCGCGGCCGCCGCCGTCTGCCGCCGAGCGGGCCAGGACCTCACCGCCGAGAACTGGTCGGCCTACTTTCCCGGATACCCCTACCGGTCCACCTGCGGTGGCGACGCCCGCCGGAACGTACCGGCCGCCTCGCCACCCCGGGCGGGAGCAATCAGTCCGTCGCAAAGGATCAGTTGGTGAGCCGCAGCGTCGTTCGTGCACGGGCGAGAGCGTCGGCGTTCATACGCGTGATCGCGGTGACGTCGCTTGCGTGATCCTGAAGAGTCTTCGCGTAGTAGCGGTCCTCAACCTGAATGCGGTGTGCCGCGTACGCTGGCCTGGCACCATACGGCTGAGCGCCGCTGAGCTGCCCGGTCCGAGGCCGGGCGGGTTCCGAAGCGACGTACGCGAGCTGCGGAAACGCGGCCGGGAGTGGGCGTCAGGTCGTCTCGTGCCTGTTCCATGCGCGTACGTGTGAGACGTCGATGAGTTCGGCTCCGTCTCCGAGCGGCAGCGCCGCGGGGGCCCTGCCCTCGACGAACCGGTCGAGGAACGCCAGCGTCAGCGCCCCCACGAGCCGGGTGACGCGCTCCCCGTCCACGAGGCCGAGGTGGCCGCCATGGCCGAGGCGCTGCTTGTCAGGCAGCAGCGCCAGGTCCGTGAAATCCCGGTGCATGGCGTCGGTGACCTTGACCCGGACGACGTCCCCGCGCAACCCCATGTGGCCGAACTCCTCGTAGAACAGGTCGCTGTGGTGCGCACGGCCCTTGAAGTCCGCGTACAGACCGAGGATCGGCACGCGGGCGGGGTGGCCGAAGAGGTCGGGCGCGAGGTGCATGCCGTCGAGGTTGACGGCGGCGCGCCCGCGCGGGTCGGCGTGCGCGGCGCTGACGGCGGCGCACCCGCCGAGGGACATTCCCATGTAGGTCAGTCGCGTCAGGTCGCAGGCGCCGGCGAGGTCGCCGAAGGGGCCGTCCGGTGTCGCGGCCGACAGCGCGTCGGTGACGGCGATCATGCGGTCGCGCCACTGCCGGACGAGTGGGACCACCTTGCCGTTCTCCCAGAGGTCGGCGAACCAGGCGTGGCGGGCGTCGAGGTCGTCTCCGAGCGGCGTGTAGCGCTCCAGCCGTTTGAACAGGTCGACGGCCGAGGCGAAGAGCGGCTCCTCCGATCCGAGCCGCGATCCGTCGGGCCGCGCGGCGAAACCGCCGCCGTGCTGGAGCACGCTGACGGCGACGTGACCGTGGGAGGCGAGTTCGGTCAGCAGCGCGGTGTTCTGTGCGGGGTACAGGTCGGCGCCGTGGGAGAACACGATCGTCGGATGAGGCCCCGGCCTGGCGGGGGCGTCGCGGTGGTCGTGGGTGAGCGCCGCGGCGAGCGCGGCGGTGGTGGTGGCGGGCGGCCAGGTCGGGTTGCGGCGGGCGGTCCACTCCAGCAGCAGGTCCCGCTCGCTTCCGGCCGCGTACGGCCGGGGCCGGCCCGTCGCCGCCGCCGGGTACCAGACCCGCATCAGCAGCGGACCCGCCTCGACGTCCCGGACGCCGGCCGGATAAGGGCCGGTGGGGCGGGGAAGGTTCACCTCAGGCATCGGCGCCGCTCCCCCTCAACCAGATCAGCCCGTCGCCGAGCCGGCTGCGCCACCAGGTCTCGTCGTGGCCGCCGGCGAACTCGCGGTATCGGTAGTCGTAGCCCTTGAGTGTGAGTACGTCGCGCAGGTGCCTGCTGGCGTGCACCTGTCCGGGGGTGGCGGGCGGCGGCCCGGTCTCGAACGTCCCGACCTCCTGGTAGATCCGGGTCGGCACGGGGTCGGCCCGCATGAACTCGTCGATGAGCACGGGCGTCCTGGACCTGCCGCCGACGACCGTGGCGGCCGGATCGGCGGCGGCGGCGGTGGGGTCGGCGAGGCGGGCGTAGGCACGCAGGGTGTCCGGGTCCCACCAGACCGATCCCGACAACATGAGCACACCGCCGAACACGTCAGGGTGCGTCAATCCGGTGTAAGCCGCGCACAGCCCGCCCAGGCTGCAGCCGGTGATGACGGTCGCCGCCGGGTCAGAGGTGAGGGGGTGGCGGCGCCGCGCCCACGGCAGCAGGTCCTCGGCCAGGTGGCGGGACCATTCCGCGTCGCAGGCGAGTTCCTTGTTACGGTCGTCCTGCTGGACGAACAGCGCCGCTGTGGGCAGGATCTTTCCCTCGGCGTGCAGGTTGTCGAGTACGGTGCTCGCGCTGTGTCCGGCATGACCGTCGAGCACGACCAGGACGCCCAGTGGAGCGCTCGGCTCGTCGTGGCCCGGCGGGAGGTACGTCCACACCTGCCTGCCGTCGTCGTACGTCCCTTCCACCACCGTCCCCCTCGGGACATCAGGGCGCCGGTCGGCCCACGACAGCGGCGCGGCGTCCGGGCACACCAGCACCGACCGCAGCGGAGGCACACCAGGGGTGGCCAGGGCGGCGAAGTCATGCGCTTCGCGGACCCGGGCGTACGGGTCGGGGACGTGCTCTACCCCGGACGCGTCGACGATCTCGAAACTGTAGGTGGTGCGTACGTCCGTCCTGATCCTCCAGGTGAGGAATCGGGTGGCGGTCCCCGGCGCCGGCGCCAGAGAGCGCCGTTGCGGCGGGAGCCCACTGACCGTCTCGACGACCCTGACCTGCTCGACCGGCCGGTCCGCCTTCCACAGGAAGGTCACCAGGCAAGCCTGCGGGTCGTCGGGACATCTCTCGATCAGCGGCGTACCGTCTTTCCGGAGCTCGGCCCACAACCTCGCCTCGCTCGCGGCCGGATCGTCCGACTCGAACAGAGCCTTGATCCGCGGGCTGAGCACGTCGTCACCCAATGTCGTCGGCCTCCCCTTTTTCATCTGTCTGGCTGCACGGAACCCAAGCACGGCACGGTGACGGCCGACCGAATCTATGAGCGATCGGTCGTGGCGGGCGGTGTGGCGACGGATCCGTGCCAGGGGTCGAGCGGGACCACCGCGACAGTGCGTCCGTCCGCGTCCAGGACCCGGCCCATACGTTTGACGACGCGCAGGGCGACCATCCGGTCCAGCACCTCCAGTGACGGGATCGCCCCCGCCATGCGTGCCTCGCCGTACGAGATGTCGGACATGTGGCGCAGCCACTGGCTGACGAAGAGGTTCGGCCGCGCCGCGACGGCGAAGCTGCCCCGGTTCTCCGGCAACGCGGCCAGCGCCCGCCCGACGGCGTCCAGATCGGCGGCCGGCACGCGCAGGAAGTAGTTGACGAGGATCGGCCAGCCCGCCGCCTCCTGCGTGACGTCGCACCTCATCGACACCAGCCCGGCGGCGAGCATCGCCGCCACCCGCCGACTGGTCGTCGAGGGGCTCTCGCCGACCTGCTCGGAGAGCGCCGCCACCGGGGCGCGGGCGTCCAGGCTGAGCGCTCGGAACAGCGCCCGGTGCCGCCCGGACAGGGCCAGCGGCCGGGCCGTACGTTCAGGGTGGCGGTCGAGGCTCCTGACCTCGGACCGCTCCAGCGCGTCCAGGCGCCACGAGCTGCCCTCGCCGTACACCTGGGTGATCGGGTAGAGCTCGGTACGCAGCACGCCCGGCAGTGTCTCGACCTGGGCGAGCACCAGGTCGGCCAGGGCTTGGAGGGAGTCGGCCATCAGGGTCAGGAACAGGCTGCGGCCGGAGCCGACGATCGTGATCGAAGCCACCCGCGGGTTGACGAGCAGGGCGGCGATCACGGACTCTCGGTCGGCCGGCCCGCATTCCACGTCGAGGTAGGCGGTCACGAGCCGGCGCAGGAGCGCGGGACCGGGCGTCACCAGCACCGACACCAGGCCGCGGTCCACGAGCCGCTGCCAGCGGCGGGCCGCGGTGATCGGGTGCTGGGCGCAGGCCGGGCCGATCGTGGTCCAGGGGGCTCGCGGCGCGAGCTGGACCGCGTGGATCAACCGGAGATCCTGCTCGCTGAGCTCCTGCCGCACGGATCCGTCGCCTCCAGCCCCTGGTTTGCCGATTCGCTGACGACAGCGGCGACCCGATGGGGGGACCTGCTGCACTCCAGCAACGAAGCCATCCAAGCAGGAGGAAGATCCGTGATACCCACCGGCCTGTTGGTGTCCCTGCGCCGAGCGCTGCACGCCGATCCTGAGCTGGGTCTGGCGTTGCCCCGTACCCAGCGGCGGGTGCTGGAGGGACTGGCCGGGCTCCCACTGGAGATCACCCTGGGAGCCGCCTCGACCTCGGTGACCGCGGTGCTGCGCGGCGGCCGTCCCGCCGTTGGGCGGCCGGTCGTCCTCCTGCGCGCCGACATGGACGCACTGCCGATCCAGGAGAGCACAGCCCTTCCCTACGCCTCCCGCAACCAGGGCGTGATGCACGCCTGCGGCCACGACCTGCACACCGCGATGCTCGTGGGCGCGGCGCACCTGCTGTGCGCCGTCCGTGACGACCTGCCGGGCGATGTGATCCTGATGTTCCAGCCGGGTGAGGAGGGGCACGACGGAGCCGCCGCGATGATCTCCGAGGGGGTGCTCGAGGCGGCCGGCGCTCCGCCGCTCGCGGCGTACGCGCTGCATGTGCAGTCCGTACGGCGGGCCGGCGTGTTCGCCACCCGTGCCGGAACCGTGTTGTCGGGCACGGCACGGATGCGCGTCACCGTGCACGGCAAGGGCGGCCACGGCGCCGTACCGCATCGTGCGCTCGACCCCGTGCCGCCGCTCGCCGAGATGATCACGGCCGTCCACGCCCTGGTGACACGCAGATTCGACGCCTTCGACCCGGTGGTCGTGACCGTCGGCCACGTGTCGGCCGGATCCCACGGCACCGCCATCCCCGCCTCGGCCTGCTTCGAGGCCACGATCCGCACCTATTCCGAACGTAATCGCGCGTCCGCCCGCCGTCTGCTGTGCGAGCTGGTCACGGGCATAGCGGCGGCGCACGGGACCACAGCGGAGATCGACTACGACGCCGAGCTGCCGGTCACCGTCACCGACCCCGCGGAGACCGCCTTCGCGAGCGACACGGTCGAACAGCTATGGGGCGCGCAACGGCTGGCCGCGATGCCCCACCCGCATCCCGCCTCCGAGGACTTCTCCCGCGTGCTGGCGCGGGTGCCCGGGGCCTTCGTGTTCCTGGGCGCGCGCCCGGCACGTCTGGGCCGCGACGAGGCGGAGGAGAACCACTCGCCACGCGCGGAGTTCGACGACGTGGTGCTGGACGACGGCGCGCGACTGCTGGCCGAACTCGCGGTACGGCGACTGGACGCGTACGCGATGAAGGCGGCGACGCGCATGTAGCGAACGCCGGGGTCAGCCCGAACGCTCCCATGATCGTTCATGTACGCGGGTCAGGGCGCTCCGGGTCCGATTCGGAGTCGGCGGGTGGCTGCTCGACCGGGAAGAAGATCGGGCTGAGCAGGTGTTGTGTGCGGTCCGGCGTCGGCTGGTTGGCCAACAGGGGCAGAATCACGCGACGGAACTCGATGATCATCTTTTCCAGCTCGCCGCGGGTGAGCCAGATGGCGTGCTGCCGGTAGCCGACGAGGTCCGCCACCGGGTCGGCCTCCTCGTGGTCGAGGTAGGCGTTGAATTCGGCGACCAGGACGGCCATCGAGGTGGCGAAGGCACGCCGGTGGTCGTCGGGCGTCATGGCCGTGAGCACATCGGCGTCGAGGACGGCTCGGTCGTGGCGTAGCCGGTAGCGGCGCTCCACCGCGCCGCGCACCCGCCTCTCGCCAGCCACTTCCAGGATTCCGCCGGCGGCGAGCAGGTCGACGTGCCGATAGACCATGGCCTTCGAAGTGTCGGGGATACGCGCGCACAGCTGGCCGGTGGTGAGTTCCCGCTCTCCGCGCATGGCGTGCACGATCCGCAGTCGTACCGGATGCGCCAGCAGCTCCAAAGTGTCCACGATCCAACAGTCTCATGCTGTGCTACCGTTCGCAAAACAGTAGAAAGGATGGGGTTGGGATGACCACGGAAACGGATCCGGCGGCGATCGCCACGGCGATCGTCGAGATGGCGCGGAGCGGACGCTTCGCGGACATTGAGACGTTGTTCGCTCCGCGGCTGCGAGCGGCGGTCTCCGCCGAGACGCTTCAGGTCGCCTGGGAGAGCCAGCTCTCCAGGATCGGGACGATCTCCGCGATCGGGACGCCGGTCAGCGAGCCGGCCCCTGACGGCTGGGTGACCGCAACGGGGAAGGCCGAGCTGGTCAAGGTGAGCGTCCCGGTGACGTACGAACGTGGCGGGCTGACGGTGGTCATGGCGGTCGACGAGACCGGTCTGCTGCAGGACCTGCGGCTCGCACCTCCGCTCGCCGAGCCGTGGACACCACCCCCGTACGCCCGCCGCAAGAGATTCGACGAGCACGAGGTCACCGTGGGCGCCGGCGCGCTGGCCGTACCCGGCACGTTGAGCCTGCCGCGCGGGCGCGGCCCGTGGCCCGCGGTGGTGCTGCTCAGCGGCGGCGGACCGTTCGACCGGGACGCCACCAGCGGCCCCAACAAACCCCTCAAGGACCTGGCCTGGGGGCTGGCCGGCCGCGGCGTGGCGGTGCTGCGCTTCGACAAGGTCACCCACACCCACGCCGCCGAGGTGGCGGCGGACCGGGGCTTCACGATGAGCGACGAGTACGTCCCGCACGCCGTCGCGGCCATCCGCCTGCTCCAGGGCCACCCTGCCGTCGACGCCGCGCGGGTGTTCGTCGCGGGTCACAGCATGGGCGGCAAGGTCGCCCCGCGGGTCGCCGCCGCCGAGCCGTCGGTGGCCGGACTGGTGCTCCTGGCCGGTGACACCCAGCCCATGCATCAGGCCGCCGTCCGCGTCGTCCGCCATCTCGCCTCGCTCGACCCCGGCGCGCAGGCCGCGGTCGAGGCGATCACGCGGCAGGCCGCACGTGTCGACAGCCCTCAGCTGTCGGCCGAGACACCCGCCGCGGAGCTGCCGTTCGGGTTCTCCGGGGCGTACTGGCTCGACCTGCGTGGCTACGACCCGGTCGCGACCGCGGCCGCGCTGGACAAGCCGATGCTCATCCTGCAGGGCGGCCGCGACTACCAGGTGACCGTCGCCGACGACCTCGCGGGCTGGCAGGCAGGACTCGACCACCGTACGGACGTCACCATCCGCGTCTACGACGCCGACGACCACCTGTTCTTCCCCGGCTCAGGCCCGTCCACCCCCGCGGACTACGACAGGCCCCAGCACGTGGACGCGGCCGTGGTCACCGACATCGCCGACTGGCTGGCATCGCGGCAACCGGCGATCGCCCGGCTCCTGTCGCCCTTCAAACGCTGACCACCCCCCTCGCAGGAAAGGCACGGCAGTGATCGACGAAACCGCCTCCTCCCCCGCGCATCGGCGCGCTGCTGGAGCTGGAACAGCTACTGCTGCCCGAGGTACGCGAGACCTTGTCCCGACCCAGGTATGTCGATCAGATCGAGTGCTTCGCCTCACCGGCCGACATCTGCCACGCCTACGCGGGTCTGCACTCAGCTTCCGCGAAGGCCCACCTCGCGTTGGGCGCCACCGTCCACTACTGACAAACAGACGCTGACGATGGCGCCGGGGTCATTTCTCCACCCCGGTGCTCATGATGCCGCGCACGAACGTGCGCTGGAAGCAGATGAAGAGGATCACCGGTACGGCGATCGTCATCATGGCGCCGGCCTGGATGTAGGCGGGTTTCGTCGAGTACAGGCCGTTGAAGGCGGCCAGGCCCACCTGCAGCGGCTGGAGTTCGGGCCGGCCGGACAGGTAGATGAGCGGGGTGAAGTAGTCGTTCCAGGTGTAGACGAAGTTGAACAGGGTGACGGCGGTGATCGCCGGCCACGCCTGCGGCACGATCACCGAACGCAACGTGCGCAGCGGTCCGGCACCGTCGATCGCGGCCGCTTCGTCCATCTCGCGCGGGATGGTCAGGAAGTACTGCCGTAGCAGAAAGACGCTGTAGGCGTTGGCGAAGAAGGTCGGCACGAGCAGCGGCAGCCAGGTGCCGACCCACCCGATCTGCGCGAAGATCGCGTATGTCGGGATCATCGTCACCGCGGCGGGCAGGAAGATCGTGGCGATGAGCAGGGTGAACAGCGGTCCGCGGCCGGGGAAGCGGAAGCGGGCGAAGCCGTAGGCGACCAGCGTGCACGACAGAACGGTCCCGATCGTGCTGATCACCGCCAGTGCGATGGTGTTGAACAGCAGCCGGGGGAAGTCGATGAGTTTCCAGACCGCGGCGTAGTTCGACCATTGCGGCGCCAGGGTCCAGCTGGGTTCGAGGGTGCGCCAGGAGCCGCGCCAGGTGACGGTTCCCTGCTCGGGCGCCGCCGGGTCGACGAACTCGCTCTCGGCGCGCCCCTTCTTCACCAGGGCGAGTTCGCGGACCGCGCCGTCGAGCGGCACCTGGTACACGTCGTACCGCCGGCCCTCGTGGGTGAAGGTGCGCGGGTCGGACGGCAGCAGCGGCGCGTGCGCCTGGCTGACCTGACGTTCGCTCTTCAGCGACGACAGCGTCATCTGGACGAGAGGCGACAGGAACGCCGCGACGATGCCGAACATCACGATCGTCATCAGCGCTGCCCGGATGCGGCGGGCCGCGTACGGGGTCACCGGGTCACCTTTCACTCGTGTAGTGGACCCAGCGCCTGGACAGCCGGAACAGCACCAGGGTCACGACGAGGGTGATGACGAACAGCAGCCACGCCAGCGTCGAGCCGTAGGACATCTCCTGATAGGTGAAGAAGGTCTGGTACAGGTAGAGGTTGAAGAAGCGGGTCGCGCCGCCGGGGTCGCCGCTGCCGTCGAAGAGCACCAGCGGGACGAGGAAGTACTGCATGACCTCGACGACCGCGAGGATCATCGTGTAGAAGATCACCGGTGACATCATCGGGATCGTCACGTGCCACAACTGGCGCCACCATCCGGCGCCGTCGAGCCGGGCGGCGTCGTACAACTCGGTGGGGATGCCGCGCAGCCCCGCCAGGTTGATGATGATGCCCGAGCCCAACCCCCACAGGCCGATCATGACGAGCCCCGGGATCACCCAGGCGGGGTCGCTCAGCCAGCTCGGCGGGTCGCCCACGCCGAGCAGGCGCAGCGCGGTGTTGATCCATCCGTCGTCGACCAGCATGTTCTGCCAGATCAGCGCGCCGGCCACGAACGGCACCACGTACGGCATGAACAGCAGCACCCGCAACAGCCCGGCGCCGCGCACGTACTTGCTGTTGACCGCGACCGCGAGCAGGAACGGCAAGGCGATGACCAGCGGCAGCCAGAGCAGGGCGAAGCGGGCGGTCACCCACAACGAGGCCCACGCCTGCTGGTCGGCGAAGAGCCGCTGGTAGTTCGCCAGGCCGACGAACATGAGCGGCTCCTGCTCGGCCAGCGAGATGTTGAGGAAGGTGAAGACGAACGTGGCCGCCATCGGAAGCGCCGTGAACGCGAGGAACCCGATGATCCACGGAAGGACGAACAGGAATCCGTACCGGGCCTCCCGGCGGGCCACCCGGGACATCGGCTCGCCTCTCATGAGCGGTTCCACGCCGCCTGGATCTCCTCGCGCATCTCCTTGAGCTGGGCGTTCATGTCGAGCCCGCCCTTGGTCATCCAGCGGCTCCGGTAGGTGCCGAGAATGGTGAGCGTCTGGTTGTACTTGGGCGTGTACGACTCCGAGTGCGGGTTGTCGGCGAACGCCACGCTGTCCTTGACGACCTGCCAGTCGACCTTGTTGGTGAACTGCCCGGCCAGCTTGGCGAAGAAGGCGTCCTGGTAGGCGGTGCGGGCGGGCATCGCGCCGTACGCGGAGAGCAGTTCCTGGGCGGCCGGGCCGACCAGGTACGTCAGGAACTCGAAGGCCTCGGCGGGGTGCTTGCTGCCGGCCAGGATCCGGAAGGTGTCCGCGCTGGTGGGTGAGGTGGTCCTGCCGTCGTACGAGGGCATCGCGGCCAGGTCCCAGTCGTCGCCGGCGCCGGCCACGCCGTAGGTGGACCACAGGAAGTTGACGCTCATCGCGACGTGCCCGGAGAAGAAGGCGGCGCCGTCCCCGTTGAACTGCTCGGAGTCGAAGACGGGGCCGGTCATGATGAACCGGTCCTTCCACATGCCGTCGTAGAAGAAGCGCCAGGCGTCGGCCCAGGCGTCGGGGATCTTCACGGTCTTGCCGTCGCCCGTGTCCAGTGATCCGGCGGCGAAGGCGGCGCCCTGGTAGCGCAGGTCGTCGCGGGCCGGCTCGAAGCCGTACTGCACGATCTCGCCGGGGTTGAATCCCGCCTGGGTGGCGTCTTTCCCGTTCTTGTCGACGGTGAGCCTGAGGGCCAGGTCCCTGAGCGTGTCGTAGTTCCACTCGCTCTGGCGGCCGTCGGGCCAGGTGTACTTCTCGCCGTACTTGTGCGGCGGCTCGGCCAGACCGGCCTCCTCGAACATGTCGGCCTTGTAGTACAGGGTCGACGGGTAGATCGCGAACGGGATTCCCTCCTGCACGGAGCCGATCCGGTAGAGGTCGGCGCTGCCCTTGGCGTACGGGCTGAGGTCGAAGCCGCTGGACTTGATGAGGGGAGCCAGATCGAGCCACTGGCCGTGGAAGGCGGCGGCGCCGCCGACACCGACGGGACCGGCGAGGTCGGGCCCGTTGCCGGAGGCGATCTGGGTGGCGAGCGTGTCGCGGGCGGAGTTGTACGGGACGACCTCGAGCTTCACCCTGATCCTGCGCTGGGCGGCGTGGAACTTTTCGATCACCTTCTGCTGCGCCTTGACCTGTTCGGCCTGCTCGCCGGTCCCGAGACAGCAGTACCAGCGCAGCTCCACCGCCGCGGCGTCACCGCTCGGCGGGGAGGCGGATCCGCAGGCGGCCAGTGCCACGGCTAAGACGATCGCGACCAGGGCGCGCGACAACCGATTCACATGTCTCTCCCGATGCTGGGGTCTGGGGGGCGAGCGATGGAGAGTTCGAAGGAGAGGCGGGCGCGGTCGCCTCTCACGTAACTGCGGGTGAATTCGATGGGCTCGTCGCCGGGGCCGAAGGCGATCCCCTCGACGAGCATGGCGGGGCGTTCCACCGGCTGGTCGAGCAGGCGGGCCTCGTGGGCGCGCAGCCGTACCGGCTCGATGACCTCGCGGGCGCGTACGATCCTGGCCCCGTAGTGCTCGGCCAGCAGGCTGTAGAGGGAGTTGCGTTCGAGGTCATGGTCGAGCAGCCCGGCGAAGCGGTCGGCCGGCAGGTAGACCTGCTCCAGGATCAGCGGCTCGCCGTTGGCGATGCGCAGGCGCTCAAGGTAGACGACCCGCGCGCCGTCGGCCAGGGCCAGTGCGGCGGCGACCATCTCCCCCGGCCTCTCGATCCCGGACCCGACCAGCCTGGTGTCCGGGTCCATGCCGTGCATGTGCATGAGGTCGGCGAAGCTCTGGCTGGTGCCCATGTCGACCTCCAGCCGGGAATGCAGGACGAACGTGCCGCGTCCGCGGGTGCGTTCCAGGCGGCCTTCGCGGGCCAGTTCGGCCAGGGCCCGCCGTACGGGGATGAGGCTGCATCCGTAGCGGCGGGCCAGCTCTCTTTCCGGCGGCAAGCGGTCTCCCGCCAGCCATTCCCCCTCGTCCAGCGCGGCGCTCAGGTCCAGGTAGACCTGGTGGTGGAGGGGAATCGGACCGGCCTCAAGCCGATAGCGCACCATCGGGTGTTCGCTTTCTTCCGGAATCTGCCAAGCAGTTGTTTGATGACAATGTTGTCAGCAACACTGATCACAGCCGCTACCTCTGTCAAGCTCCGTCAAGGCGGCCCCCCCCCGTAGCAGAGGCAGGTACAAGGCGTGACGAAGTCACCCCGAACCCGACCGGCGCCCTGGCGAGTGGCGCTGACCTTCGACGTCGAGCACGGCGACCGGCCCGCCCACCCGGACGGCACCCGGCACGTGCTCGAAACGCTCACCGAGCGCGAGGCCGTGGGGACCATGTTCGTCCAAGGGCGCTGGGCCCAGGCGAACCCCTCGCTGGCCGAGGACCTGGCCGCCCGCGGTCACCTGATCGGCAACCACTCCCATCACCACGCGCCGATGAGCTGGCTGTCGCCCAAGGCCTTCAAGCAGGACGTACAGCTCGCCGAACGCGCCATCCGCCGCGCCACCGGCCACGACCCGCGTCCCTGGTTCCGCTGCCCGTTCGGCGACGGCAGCGAGGATCCGGCCATCCGGTCCGCACTGGACCGGCTCGGCTACCAGGAGACGAGCTGGCACGTGGACCCGTTCGACTGGCGCGGCAAGGCCACCGGACCGAGCGTCGCCCGCCTGATCATCGAGCAGGCCACCGCGCACGGCGACGGCGCCGTGGTGCTGCTCCATCCATGGACCAAGGCCACCGGCCGTGCTCTGCCGCTGGTCATCGACGGGCTGCGCGCGGCCGGTGCCCGCTTCGTTCGCATGGACGAACTTGCATGAACTGCCCACGCGCGAGCGCGGGCCGCGGGCAGACCGTACACCTTGGGAGGGACCGATGAGGTCGTTGTTCGTGGAGTTCACGAAACCGGGCGAGGTGCGAGTGGCGCGCGAGGACGTCACCCCTCCGGGCTCCGGCGAAGTGTTGTGCCGCACCACGCTGTCACTGATCAGCCCCGGCACCGAGCTGGCCTGCCTGCGTGGCGAGTTCGACCCGGACACCAACTGGGAGGAGTGGGTGCGTTACCCGTTCCGGCCCGGGTACAGCATGGCCGGGATCGTGGAGGCGGTCGGCGAAGGCGTCACGACGTTGCGGCCCGGCGACCGCGTGCAGAGCTACGCGCCCCACCAGGAACTGGTCACACTAACCGAGCGCGAGGTCCGGCTGCTGCCCGGCAGCGTGACGGACGAGGAGGCGGTGTGGGTCCCCCTCGTCGTCACCGCGGCGGCGGGCACCGCCAGAGCCGCGATCACCCTGGGCGAGACCGTCGTGGTCCTGGGACTCGGCCCGGTGGGTCAGCTGGTCGTCCAGTACGCGGTCGCGCAGGGAGCCTCGCGCGTCGTCGCCGTCGACACCGACGACAGGCGGCTCGACCTGGCGCGAGCGAGCGGCGCGAGCGACCTGCTCGCGGCCACCGCCGCCGACGCCCGCGCCGCCGTCGCCGACCTGACCGGCGGCCGGCTCGCCGAGGTGGTCTTCGACGTCACCGGCAACCCCGCCGTGCTCTCCCAGGCGGTACGGCTGGCCCGCACGCTGGGCCGTGTCGTCCTTCTCGGCGACACGCCCACGCCGTCCCGGCAGATGCTCGGCCCCGGCGTGGTCAGCAACTCGCTGACCATCCTCGGGGCGCACGCCGACCTCGTATCCGACGACCCGTCAGCCGGCCCGCTCAACCGCGACGCGGTGACCGGGTTGTACTTCCGCCGCCTCGCCTCCGGCACGTTCCGAACCGCCGGAATGATCTCCGAACGGGTGCCCCCCATGGACGCGGCAGCCGTCTACGCACGCCTGAGAGACGGTGGCGCACCGGCCGGAGCGCTCTGCTTCGACTGGACCGACACGAAGGGAGAACAGTGACCGTCAAGATCGTGGTTGTCGCCGGCGACGCCGCCGAAGGTGTCGTTGGCGATCGCCACGCCGCCGTACCAGGGGACGTTGTCGTCGCAGCGGGACGTGAGCTGCAGCGGCTCCTGCGCGACCACCTAGACCGGGACCCCCACGTCCGGCAGCGCCTGCCGTACGAGGGACTTGTCCTTCTCCTCGACCGCCGCGGTGAGGCCGCTGCCGTCGAAGGGCATCTGGACGGCGTGGACGCGGCCACCCTTCTCGGTGCCCAAGGCGGCCTTCATCGACGGCCGCACGGCGGCGTGCGCTCATGCCCGGGTCAGCACCCGTCGGTCCGTGCTCCGGGGACGGCGGTGGCAGGGGCCGCGGGCAGGCCGGGCTGGGCCCAGAGCAGGTAGGAGACGGCACCGGCGTCCGCGGCGGAGCCGATCCAGAAGACGTCGGTCTGCTTCGGGACGGCGAGGCCGTAGTGCCCGGCGTTGGTCCTGACGCACCAGGATCGGTCCTGGGTTCCCGACTGCCAGTCCTGGAACTCGTTCGTCCAGGCCGTGGAGGGCATGGACATGCAGGCGTGCAGCGTCGGCCGGCCGTTCCCGGCGAACCGGGCGGCCGTCGCCCCGTTGACCAGCTTCGGACCTACGTCGAAGCCGAACGTCTCGACCCGGATGTCCGCCGCTCGGGCTTCGGGCGAGTCGTCCGGCGAGGTGTGGCCGGTGTCGAGGTCGAGGGAGCCGTCCAGGTCGCCGGGGACGGTGCCGCGCACCGCGACCTCGTCGCCGTTCCCGGCGTCGGTGACGGTGACCTCCGCCGCGGTGCCGCGCGGGATGATCACCTTGATCTGCCGTTCCTTGACGTAGAGGTCCACGTGCTTGAGCTGCGCGCCGTTCACGCTGACCTTGAGCTCGTGATCGGTGCCGAGCTCGAACACGCTCGTCCGCCGCTGCCCGTGGAGCGTCTGCTCGATCAGCAGCCACGTCTTGTCCTTCGGGACCGCGTGCTCGATGAGGTATCGCGCAAGGGCGTCCGCCGCGAACAGGCCGAGACTGACCGCGATCCCCGGGATCGCCTTCGGCACCACCTCAGGCAGGACGGCGAGGACGATGGGCGAATAGGCTTCGTAGACGCCGGCGATCGCCTTCGGGGCGCAGTCGCTCTGGTCGCAGCCCGAGATCAGGCCGCCGATCAGCACACAGGTGACGGCTACGGATGTTGTGTGTCGAGACATGGTTCGTCCCCCGCCGGTCGCGCGGCCCCGCTCCAGGATCGGCCTGCGTCCGCGCCCTGGCAAGAGCAGGCGGCTCCGCTGTCGAGGAGGCGTGAGCGCGCCGCTCGCGGACTCTGTCGCGCGAACCACGCGGAAGATCGTGAGAATGCAGGCATGAGTTCATCGCAGCCCCTCGCCGCCCCCGGGTCCGAGCCGGACCACCGCTATCTGCTCGACAACGCCCGGGTGGAGGCGGGCGAGCGGTTCACCTGGCTGGCCGAGCTGTTCGACGGTGTCACACGGGGGCACTTCGACCGGCTCGGAGTGAAGGCGGGCTGGCGCTGCTGGGAAGTCGGTGCCGGAGGCCCCAGCATTCCCGAGGCACTCGCCACGGCCGTCGGACCAACCGGTTACGTGCTGGCCACGGACATCAATCCGGCCTGGCTGGACCCGCACGGCCGGTACGAGGTGCTCCGGCACGACGTCGTCGGGGACCCGCCGCCGCAGCCAGGCACGTTCGACCTGGTACACGCCCGGCTCGTGCTCGTCCACGTACCCGACCGTGCCCGGGCGTTGGCGACGATGGTGGCGGCGCTGCGCCCCGGTGGCTGGCTTCTGGTGGAGGACGCCGATACCGAGTTGCAGCCGCTGGCCTGCCTCGACGAGGTCGGCCCGGCGCAGCAGCGCGCCAACCGGCTGCGGCGCGCCGTTCGGGAGTTGCTGACCCGCCGTGGCGCCGACCTGCGCTACGGCCGTACGCTGCCGCAGGCGTTGCGTACGGCCGGCCTGGTCGATGTCACGGCGGCCGGCTGCTTCCCGGTCGGCGGGGTGGCCTGCGACCGGCTGGAGACCGCGACGGTGCGCATGGTCCGCGCCGAGTTGCTCGCCGCCGGGTTGGCCGACGACGCCGAGATCGACGCGCACCTGGCCGCCGTCGATGCCGGCGAGCTCGACCTCACCCTCGCGCCGCTGATCTCGGCATGGGGACGCCGCCCGGGACAGCCCGCGGCCTCCGGACCGCGCTCAGCCGCAGGCCGGTGAACCCGGCGCAGGCCGGCGTCACGGCACCCACCGCGAGGAAGGCGCCCTCCGGCCACACCGGCTTCACCTGTTCCGCGGCAGCCGGGTGCCGTCCGTGCTCACCGCGCTCTGGACCGCCTGTTCACGCCTGCTCGCTGCCGAGCAGCCGTTCCAGCTCGGCCTGCGTCCGGTCCGGGTCGTAGCCGGGGACGGCCTCGCGCATGAGGTCGTGGGTGCGGCGCCGGCCGTCGGCGGCCGCCGCCCGTACCGCGGCGAGCGTCTCCTCGGCCAGGTCCTGGCCGCCCAGACGCAGGGCGCGCTGGTCGTAGCGCACGTCGAGGACGCGTCCGTCCGCGTCGACGGTCACCCGTACGTGGCCCGACGGCCCCTCGCCGGCGCCGATGACGGCCCGCAACTCCTCCTGCGCCGACTCCAGCCAGGCCAGCATGCGCTCGCCTCGGCGGGCGGCCTCGTCCAGCTCGCGTTCGCTGATGTTGGCGGGGTCGATCTCCGGCCCGAACACGCTCGGCCTCCTAGTAAAGGTCGTTGATTGCCTGCTCGACCCGCGCACGTACGAAGGTCTCGTCCAGAGGCGCCGGAACGGCGGCGGTGGCGTCCCGCACCCCGTCGGCGATCTCCCGCGCCTGCCGCCCGGCGTCGTCCTGCGCGGCCCGCAGCACCTCGGCGGTCTTCCTGCCGAGCGCGGCCTCGTCGAGCCGCAGCGCCCGCGGGTCGATGCGCAGGCGGGTGGGGACGCCGTGGCCGTCGGCGGACGCCTCGACCAGCCCGTCGTCGCTCTGCGCGCGGCCCTCCACCTGATCGATGGACGACCGGGCGTCGTGCAGCGCCTGGATGGCGCGGCGGCTCTGGGCGACGTACTGGTGCAGGTACTCGGCGTCGTCCTGCGGCGCTGGTGAACGCATGTCGACCTCCGGCAGTCAATCGAGTGAACGTTCAGTGTAGAGGTAAACGTCTGTGCCGGATTTGACTGGATATGCTTTCTGGACATGACGGGATTTGAGATCGCCACGGGGGCGCTGGGACGGGACGGCACGTACGTCACCGGACATGGGGCGAACTACGACGCCGCGGTCATGCGGCTGCAGCAACGAGGGAGCGGCGCCCGCACCTTCGGCGGCGAGGGACTGTTCGCCACCATCATCGCCTCCTACAACGAATGTCTGCAGACCTCGCTCGGCGCGCTGACGGGGATCGGCGGGCAGATCGCCGAGACCGGCGAAGGACTGCGTACGGTGGCGAGGAACACCCAGGCGGCGGAGAGCGCCACCATCGAGAGCTTCGAGAGCCCCGCATGGCGGTGACGCTCGACCCGCACGTGGCGGGCTTCCTCAACCTCATCGGCTTCCCCTGGCCGAACGACAACGAGGACGAGTGGCGCCTTGAGGCGGACGACTGGCGCGTCGTCCTCGCCGCGTCGTCGACCCAGGGGGCGTCGGCCGACGAGCGGATACGCGACGCGCAGCAGGTCTACCAGGGCGACTCGGCCACGCAACTGGCCAGTCATTGGAACCAGGTCGGCGACGGAGGCGGCCACATCTCCCAGGCCGCCTCCGCGGCGAAGGTCGCGCCGACCGTCCTCGACGGCACCGCGAACGTGGTCAGCGCGGTCAAGGTGGCCGTGGGCACGCAGGCCGCGTACGGACTGACCGCCGCCACCCAGGCGCTGCTGTTCGGCGGCGCGGCGGGCGGCGGCCTGCTCGCCCTCGCGCGCATGCAGATGACCCGCCACGCCGTGGGCAAGGTGGCGCTCGAAGGCGCCGAGGGCACCGCCAGGGGGCTGGCCCCGGTGCTGAGCGGCCGGGTGACCGAGACCATGCGCCGCATCATGAAGGAGATGGAGAAGCGGCCGCACGCCCGCGACGGCATGCTCCAGATCCGGCGCAGACGCGGAGGTGGAGGCGGCGGCAACAAGGGCGGGAAGGGCGGCGGCTACGACCCGAACGCCTCGGCGAGCTACGACTCCGCCGCGGGGCGCATGCACGGCAGGTTGCCCAACAGCAACGACGTCAGCAAGATGACACCGGAGCAGGCCAGACAGGCGGCGGCCGAGGTCAAGGACAGCATCCTGACGCGGAAGATGAACGAGGCCCGTCTCGGCCGGGACCCCGGACACGCCGCCCGGCTGGAGAACGAGCAGAAGCTCCTGAACGACCTTGAGCGCAAGGCCAACGAGGGGAAGTAACGCGAGATGCAGACACAGACGGGCGACGACCTGATGGCGCGCGTCCTCGCCCGCCCCATCGACGACGAGGCTCTCGGCCAGGCCGCCAACGACCTGCTCGACGAGCTGTTCGGCGGCTATCCCGTCGAGAACCTGCGCATCCTGCTGCGCAGCGGCGACGACGACGCCGTGCAGACCGGGGCCTGGCTGCTGTCGGAGCTGGGTGAGCAGGCCGCGCCGCTGCTGGACGAGGTTCCCGGCCTGCTGGCCCACGAGCGGCATCAGGTGCGGTTCCATGCCGTCGAGTTCGTGTTGCTGGCCGCGGACGAGCGGCACGCCGACCTCATCGCCCAGATCCTCACCCTGAGCCGGGCCTCCGACACCGCCATCCGGTGGAAGGTCCTGCACTTCCTGGCGATGGCCTCGACCGAACAGCTCCTGGCGGGGCTGTCACGGCTGGCCGACCCCGAGATCGGACGGCTCACGGCCGGGCTCGTCGCCTCCGACACCGAGGATCCCGACCCGGGCGAGGTCGTCGCCGCGCTGGAGGGCGACGACCCGGTGGCCCGCCTGTTCGCCGCGGCGATCGCGACGCGCATGGCCGAGGACGACGCGGCGCTGCTGCGTCTCGCCGCCAGGGTGGCTGACGAGGAGGTCAGCTCGTTCGCGCAGTGGCAGCTCATGAGGCTCCAGGAGTAGCGCCTAGACATGACCTGACATATGAGCATGGGCCTACTCATGCGCAGATTCGCCCGTTCCCTGACCCTGAAGGCCGGTAGCAGCCGACGCAGGGAGCAAAAGATGGGAACCTGGGCGCGACGGGGCGGGCCGCTGGCCGCCGCCTGGCTGGTGGTGGCGGGCCTGGCGGCCCTGCCGGTCGAGCACGCCGAAGCGGCGGCGGCCACGCAACCCGTGACGATCCGCATCATGTCGGTCGAGTGCGCGTCCGCCTGCGACGGCACCGGCATCGAATCGGCCGGTATGGGCCCGCCGGACTTCTACGGGGTCCTGTCCATCGGCTCGCAGTCGATGACGACACCCGTCGTGCCCGACAAGGCCCAGGTGTTCGCCCCGCAGGGCTGGACGTTGACCGCCGACGTCCCCACGTCCCTGCCGGAGGCCGAGCTCGTCGTACAGATCAAGGACGAGGACCCGGGCGTGGACCCCAACGGCGACGACGTGGCCGACATCTCGGCCAGAAGCGGCGACACCTCCGCCCGCATCAAACTGAACCTGGTGAACGGCAAGCTGTCCGGCGACCTCACCGACCCGACCGGCTGCACCAGGGGCGGCGGCGACGGCCACCCCGTCCAGGTCTGCTACGACATCCGCCCCTACAGCTTCGAGGACGGCGACGGCGACAGCTTCACCGACTACGCCGAGTACCGGGGCCTCGACTTCGACAACGACGGCACCATCGACCTGCACCTGGAGCAATGGGCCGACCCGCGGCGGCGCGACCTGTTCGTGGAGATCGACTGGATGACGGGGTTCGCACCGCAGAACGGCGTGCTGCCGGCCGTCGAGCAGGTCTTCGCCCGTGCCCCCGTCACCAACCCCACGACCCACCAGCAGGGCCTGGCACTGCACCTGATCCCCGACGAGGAGGTCCCCTACAGCGAGGCGCTGCGCCTGGAGAACGACCGCGACCCCAACGTGACCGACTTCGACGACCTGAAGTGGGGCAGCCCCGACCTGACCTGCGCGCACGGCGGCGAGGACGGCCACTTCGGCACGTCCGCCGACCGCTCCAGCCCGCTGTGCGAGCAGATCCTGCTGTTCAAGCGGCTGCGCTTCCGCTACGGCATCTTCGCCAACGGCCTCTACCCGCCCACCGTGCCGGGGCCGAACAACACCCCGGTGCCCAACACCTCCTCCGGCCGGGCCGAGCTGGACGACCGCGGCGGCAACGACTTCACCGTCACGCTCGGCAGGCTCGCCGCGCAGATGAACCTGGCCGACTTCGGCGGCCGCGCCGCCGCAGAGGAGGCCACCCTGCTGCACGAACTCGGCCACACCTTCGGCCTCGGGCACGGCGGCCGCACCGACAACGGCCGCGTGGACCTGATCAACTGCAAGCCCAACTATCTGAGCGTGATGAACTACCCGCTGCAGTTCGCCACGGCGGCGTCCCTGCCGGCCAAACAGCAGCTCGACCCCAACCGGCCACTGGACTACCAGCGCCTCGACAACGTCCAGACGCTGAACGAGGCGGCGCTGGACGAGACGGCCCTGCCGGGCGTGGCGGGCGCGGGCTCGCGGCTCATCATCTGGGGCGGCAACGGGGCGAACCTCTGGTTCCACGACCCGGCCAACGGGCAGCTCAACTGGAAGGTCGACTTCCTGCCGAGCGGCGGCCCCCGGCTGGAGCGCTCGGTCGCCGTCGATCTCAACCACCTCACCATGTTCACCGGGTGCGACCAGCCCACGCCGGGACAGCAACTGGTCAGCCGTCCCGACTGGGACCGTCTCGTGTACGACTTCAGCAGCAGCCCGCTGTTCTCCGACGGCGTCCACGGCACGCCCCCCGACGAGATCGACGCCGTGGATCTGCGGCGGCTCACCGCGGCCGACCTCAACGTGACCAAGACCGTCGACAAGAGCGACGCCCTGCCCGGCGACGAGCTCACCTACACGATCACCGCGGGCAACGCCGGACCCGCCACCGCCACCGCCGTCTCCGTCACCGACACCCCGCCCACCGGCCAGGACGTCACCCGTACCCTGCCCGACCTGCCCGCCGACGGGCACGCCGAGCAGAAGGTGACCTACATCGTGCCGTGCGCGGTCACCGACGGCCAGGTGCTGACCAATCGGGTGAAGGTCACCGGCAAGGACGCCGCCGGACAACCTGAACCCGACTGGATGCTGGCCGACAACAGCGCCACCGCGGACACCACCGCCCACACCCCCCGCCTGTCGCTCGCCGTGGAGGGCACGCCGTCGGCCGGCGCGGGTGAGACGCTCACGTACACCGTCACCTACCGCAACACCGGCTCCGCCCCGGCGACCGGCGTGGTCCTCACCTTGGACGCGCCCGACGGCGTCTCACCGCGTACCCTGCGCCAGGAGGTGGGCACGGTGGCGGCGGGCGCGTCGGGCACCGCGCGGTTCGCCGTCCGTACGAGCCTGCTGACGGCGGGCGGGAGCGCCGTCACGGTCGGGGCCTCGGCCGCGTACGGCGGGGCGGGCGGTTGCGCCTACCCGGCCGCGAACGCCACGGCCACCAGCACCGTCACCGAGCAGCCGCCCGGCCGCAACCCGCAGATCTCCGCACTGTGGCTGCTGCGCACCGGCAGCCTGCCGGCCGAACTGCTGGCCCGCGTCCAGGCCACCGACACCCGGTTCGACGGCGCCGACGGCTCGGCCGCCGACGGCGTGCTGACGCCCGCCGAGGTACGCCGGGTGTTGCTGAACCCGCTGACCCCGCTGAGGGCCGAGCTCCTGACCGTCTACCTCAACCTGGGGGAACGGCGGGTCAACGCCTCCACCCGCATCGAGTCCCTGATCGCGACCAAGCTGGGCACCGCGACGGTGGCCGCGGCCGCCCGGCACGCCCAGGCGACGCTGGCCCTGCCGGGCACGCCCGCCGACCTGCCCGCGTACGCCACGGCCGAGACCCTGCTGACCTCGATCAACCTCAACCTCAGCCCGCGCTACTGACCTGACGGACAACGGCAGCCGCGACGGTGTCGCGGCTGCCGTTCCCCGCCGAACGCGCGCCACCGCCCGCTGCGTCGCCCTCAGCCGGTGAACTCGCTCGCCAGCAAGCCCATCATCAGGTAGTCGTACAACTTGCCCCCGGTCAGGAAGGACTCCCGCTTGCGGCCCTCCTGGACGAAGCCCACGCGCTCGTAGGCTCGGATGGCTGCGGCGTTCTCGGCGGCCACCCAAAGGGTGACGCGGTGCATGCCGACCTCCTCGAACACGAACCGGCACGCCACCCGGAGGGCGTCGGTCGCATAACCCTTGCCCCAGGCGTCGCGGTCGCCGATGGCGAAGCTCTGCAAGGTGATGTCGCGGGCCACGACGTCGGTGTCGCCCAGGGAGACGTAGCCGATCAATCGGGGGTCGTCGAGGGGTTCGATGCCCAGAAGCATCTGCTCGAAGGTGTTGCGGGGGCGGTTCAGGCCCTTGGCCATGTTCTCGGCCAGGGAGATGGGCGGAGCGCTGTTCATCCAGCGGCCCACCTCCGGGTCGTGGTACCAGCGCCACATGGGTTCGCTGTCAGCGGGTTCGAGGGCGCGCAGGCGGACAAGATCTCCGGTCATCATGGGGCAAGTGGTAGCGGAACGGCCAGGTCAGGGGCAAACCGTTTAAACAGGAGTATGACCTCGCCTGCCGTCCGGATCGGTGGTACGTCGGACCGTTTCCTGTGGTCGGGCGGGGAGGTCAGGGCGGTCCGAGTACGTCCGGGGTGATCAGGGCGCGGGCGGTGGCGGCGAAGTAGTCGCCGGGGGCGGCGTCGGCGAGGCCGAGGATGACGCCTTGGCTGAGGCCGACCAGGAGCGCGCGCAGCGCCGTGGCCAGGCGTTGCGCCTGGCGTGGTGTGAGGGCGTTCCCGTCGAGGAGCCTGCCGGACAGCAGCGCGGTCAGGCGTTCCTCGTGTGCCTGGACGGAGGCGGCGAGCCTGGGAGCCAGTTCGGGGTCGCGCAGGGCCAGGTCCTGGAGGCTGATCTCGAACGACAGGTGGCGCAGCGCGTCAGGGTCGTCGCACAGGTGACGGTAGTGGCGGGCGAAGACCTCCACCGCCTCGACGAGGCCCACGCCGGCCGGGACAGCTTGCTCGATGCCGTCGTAGTGCGGACCGAGGTAGTCGGTGACCAGGGCGACGAGCAGGCCGTTCTTGCTGCCGAACAGCGAGTAGACGGCGCCGGTGGTCATCCCGGCCTGCTCGGCGGGCCCGCCAGGACGCGGCCGCCCTGTCCACGGCCGAGCTGGTCAGCGCGATCCGCGACAACGCGGACCATCCCTGGAAACCACCGGTCGGCGGCATCGCGGCCGCCCTGGGCCACGATGTGATCCACGGCCTGGACATCACCGTCGCCCTCGGCATCGACCGCCGTGTTCCGGAAGACCGCGTACGCCTCCTCTTGGAACACGTCACTTCCCGGACCGCCAAATTCTTCGGAGCCGATCTCGACGGCGTCGAACTGCGCGCCGACGACCTCGACTGGTCCTTCGGCACCGGCACACCCCTGACCGGCGCCGCCCAGGACCTCCTGCTGGTCACCTACGGCCGCAAGCTCCCACCGGGACACCTCCACGGCACGGCACAGGATCGATACGTCGCCGGGAAATGAGGCCGGGGCCGCTCGTGACGGTGTTGCGGGCTGCCAGGCTGAGGCAGCGTCCACAGGCGGCGCCGTTCGTGTCTGCCGCGACCGTGCGGCGTGGTGACGGCCTCCGGGACCGTCACCGCCGGCCGCTCGGCCCAGGTGCGCAAGACCGAGGCCCCGGGAATTGGCGTCAGGCTCCGATCAGGCCCGAATCCGGCTGCGGGCTTACGGGCCCGGAGGGAAGACGCCCTGGCCCGGAGTGAGGATTCCGTCGGGGTCGTAGCGTTCACGGGCCGCCTCGAAGGCCGCCCATTCGGGGCCGTAGTGGGTGCGCCACTCCTCAGGCGTGGTGGGTATGGAGCCGACCGGGTACTGGTATCCCCCGACGGCTTGGGCGCTCAGGTAGAGGGAACGGTTGGCCTCCACCATGTCCTGCGGGCTCCCGGCTCCCAGCGAGGCGGTTCTGAGCAGTGTGAAGAGGAAGACCGTCTCCTCGTCGGGCAGTCGCAGCAAGGGCAGGTTCACGCGGGCGCGGGGGAAGGGATAGAGCAGGACCACGCCGCTGGCACCGACCTCGGTCTCGGTCAGTTCCTTGATGGCGGCCTCCACGAAGGCGTCGGTACGGCTCGCGGGCAGGAACATGTTCCACCAGGGGTGCGGGCGGTACCACTCGCCTGTGGACTTCAGGTAGGCGACGCCCTCGGCGAGCCGGTTGAGGAAGTCGAAATAGGACATGTCCTGGATCTCCCGGTCGACGGGCTGGTCGCTCAGCCCGTCGAGCAGCCTGGCGTCGTCCGGCGGGGTCGTGCCGTCGAAGAAGGCGACCGCTTCAAGCTGGTAACTCCAGCCGGCGGAGCCGGTCGGCAGCCCGAGCTCTCCCTCCACGTAGGCGAAGCGGCCGTCGTTGACCACGCGCTGCTGGTCGGCGGTCAGCGCGGCGACGCTCGGGTAGGAGAGCAGGTAGTGGCGGACCGTCGCGGGGGCGGGCAGCAGGCGTACGGTGGCCTTGGTGATGATGCCGCACTGTCCTCTGCCGGCCAGCGCCGCGTGGAAGAGGTCGGGGCGCAGCTGCGCGGAACACCTCCTCAGGCCGGCCTCCCCCGTGACGATTTCCAGCTCCACGACGCTGTCCGCCTGGGATCCGTGGTGGTGGGTCTGGCCGCCGACACCGCCCACCGAGAGCGTGCCACCGACCGAGAGCTCCAGGTAGTCGGTGAAGACCGGCGGGGTCAGGCCGCGGGCCAGGGTCGCCTGCGCCAAGCTGCTCCAGAGCGCGCCCGCCTCGACGACGGCCGTGTCCTCCCGTACCTCGATCGCGTTGAGGGGGGTCATGTCGATGATCAGACCGCCCTCGACCTGGCCCTGACCGAAGGTGGCGTGTCCCTGGCCGCGCGCGGCCACTTGCAGGCCGTGCGTCCGGCAGTACTTCATCATCAGCATGATGTCCGACACGGCGCCGGGCTCCAGCACGGCCCCGGGGAACCGATGGACCAGGTGCCCGAAGTCGTCGGCCGCCTGACCGCGCGAGGCGGGATCGGTCACCACCTTGCCCTTCAGCGGCGGCAGGTCGTCCATCCCCTGAGACCGGTCGGCGTCGGTGACCCACGTACGCGTGGACGGGTCGAAGCCGACCACGGCCGCCTCCGCCGTGCGTAACGCCCGTCTCCACGAATGCCACGTCATACCCGATCCTTTCGCAGCCCGTCACGTCGCGTTGATAATCGCCGACGGCACCCGGCCACGCCACCCGAACGAAACCGGGTGACAGCCACAAAAGGGTTACCGCGGCGCTTCGGGCCTCCACAGGCGAGCGGCGGGGCGGGATGGGCCGATGATTCTCGCGTGTCTGGCCGGCCTGCCATCGGCGACGAGTAAGAAAACAGCCTGAGCGGGTGCGGTCCCCCATGCGGGACACGTTCGGCGACGAGCACACCCAGGCGCCGAACGAGGATCACCCGCCCAGCGCCGATCCCCGCTCGCATCCTTCTCGCCCAAGCCGGAACTGGGTGACGATCCTGAGCCCGGCGCGATGAACTGGCTCTGATTATCCAGTGTCCGGCTGAACCGTCAGGCAAGTCGCCCTGGTACGCGACGACACCCCGACCGAGATCGCCAAGCGCTACCCGCACGCCGGGCCGCTGCTGGGCGCGCGCTGGAATGAAGACCTGGTCGCCGGCTGCTGGCCGGACTTACTGCGGATGGCCGGGTCGCTGAAATACGGCCAGGCCACCGCCTCGCTGATCGTCGGCAAATGGTCGGCCGCCTCGCGGCAGAACACCCTGGCCTCCGCGCTGAAGGAGTGGGGCATCCTCAGAAGGACCGTCCACCTGGCCAAATACCTGTCGGACCCGGCCTTCAGGCGGAAGATCTCCCGGCAGTTGAACAAGGGAGAGAGCCTGCACGCGCTGCGCCGCGACCTGCACTACGCCCAGCAGGGCACCATCACCCGGCCGCATCTGGAGCAGCAGACTGAGCAGGCGTGGTGCCTGACCCTGCTGACCAACTCGGTGGTCGCCTGGACGACAGAATATTATTCCAGAGCGGTGCTGGAGCTGCGCTCCCAGGGCCGGGACGTGCCGGACGAGATCTTGTCGCACATCTCGCCCGGCCACAGCGACAACATCAACTTCTTCGGCGTCATCAACGTCGACGTCGAGGCGGAACTGGCCAAGCTCGACACCAGCGGCTGGCGGCCGCTGCGGCCCGCGCAACTGCGTGAGCTGGGGCTGACGCCCTGACCGGCGTTGTGCCCGTCAGGAAGCTGCCGTGAATGGTTGACCTGGGGGTGGTCGGTGCCGGGCGCGGACCACCCCTCTTGGTGTTCACGGCCTGTTCTTGGTGAGCGCGACGATGACTTGGAGCATGCCGTAGGCGGCCGCCATGGTCTCGGCGTCGAAGGCGACGGTGCGCCCGCTCTGGGTGACGCCGGGCATGAGCGCGGTCTGAACGTGTCACGGGCGAGGTGTCTTCGTCGACCTGGCCGGGCTGCGCTGCGGAGGTTGGCCATGACGTTTAGACGAGAAGCGGCCATTAGCCTTGAGCCCGCACCAAAACCTCGCCGGCTTCTGTTAGGTAATACAGCACGGATCGCCCGGCCCGGCGCCGCTGTATCAAGTGGGCTCCGAGGAGCACCTGCAGGTGGCGGCCAACCGACCCCAGGCCCTGCCCGGTCAGCGCCACGAGCTGGGTGGTGCTCTTCGGTGTGCCGAGGAGGACGAGGACTCCGGCGCGTGCGGTGCCGAGCAGCTTGCCCAGCGACTCGGGCACTGGCGCGCGATCCGGTTCGGCCAGCACGCCTGAGCACGGGTAGATCACGGCATACCGATGGGGTTCGTCCCAGGCGACCCAGGCATGACCAGGCGTGACCGGGACGAACAGCAATTGGGCGCTGGAGATCTCCCGCGGCGGGTAGTCGTTGGCGTTGATCTGCAGGCGGCCGTCACCCAGCCAGCGCATCTCGGGGCGCAGGCCCAGCAGCGCCGCCGCCCAGCCGCCCTGGCTGAGCTGGGTCGTTCGGGAGACGATGTCGGCCTCGATGACACGGCGGCGGCGCGGCCAGTCGGGCAGCACGGTGTGAGTCCACACCCATTCCAGCAGGTCAGCGATGCGTTCGGGGAGATCGTCGCGGTTGAGCTCGGTGGGAAGCCGGCCGCGCAGGGACACCGCCAGGTCCTCGCGGGCGGTTTCCGGTGGTGTGCGGCGGATGCCGTCCAGCTCCTCGGCGAATGTGCGCTCGTCCTGCGTGGGTGCGGGCACGCAGAAGTCGGCGATCCACGTGTGCCCCAGCGCGGCTCGTACGAGTAGGGCGGTGACGGGGTCGAGCCGCTTTCGGTATGCGGGCAGGTAGGCGGCGAGCCAGGACTCCCCGGCCGGATGCGCGGCCGTCCTTGACGCCAGCGCGAACAGGCTCGCGGTCGCCTCGGCCAACGGTGACACGCCGAACCTGCTGCTCGCCAGCGTGTCGGCGTTGAGCTGCCACAATCCCATTGTTTCGCCTCCCTGCGAAACTGTAACGCCCGGCAGGACGGCGGCGTGAAGATCTCGGCATGCGAACCTATGGACAGTTGTTACGCGCGCCCGAGTACACGCCGCTCTTTCTGGCGACCTCCACGCAGGTGGCGGCCTCGACGGTGAGCGGTCTGGCGCTGGGTGCGCTCGTCTACGGCGCGACGCGGTCGCCGCTGCTGGCCGCGCTGAGCATGTTCGGCCCCTCGCTGGCGCAGGTGGCCGGCGCCACGGCGTTACTGTCGGCCGCCGACCGACTGCGGCCCCGAAGCGCGCTGACGGGCATCGCCCTGGTCTTCGGCTTGGGCACCGCGGTGCTGGCCGTACCGGGGCTGCCGGTGTGGGCGGTCTTCGCGGTCGTGATGGGGCTCGGACTGGTGGGCTCGCTGAGCGGCGGGGTGCGGTGGGGGCTGCTGAACGAGATCCTGCCGCAAAGCGGCTACCTGCTGGGTCGCTCGGTAATGAACATGACGGTGAGCTTGCTGCAGATCTGCGGATTCGCGGCCGGCGGTCTGCTGGTGGCCGCGCTATCTGCGCGCGGCACCCTGCTCGTCAGCGCCGCGCTCTACCTCGCTGAGGCGGCCGTCACCCGGTACGGGCTGAGCAACCGGCCGCCGCGAACCGAGGAGCGGCCGTCGGTAGCGGCGACCTGGCGCGTGAACGTGCGGTTGTGGTCGTCGGTCCCCCGCCGGTACGTGTACCTGGCGCTGTGGGTGCCCAACGGGCTGATCGTCGGCTGCGAGTCGCTGTTCGTCCCGTTCGCTCCGCAGCAAGCGGGCGTGCTGTTCGCCGTGTCGGCGGCGGGAATGCTGGCGGGGGACGTGCTGGTGGGGCGCTTCGTGCCGGCCGGGTGGCGGGCACGGCTTGGCGCACCGTTGCGCCTGCTACTGGCGGCACCGTACCTGGTGTTCGCACTGGAGCCCGGGATGTCCGTGGCGGCGGCGGCCGTGGCGCTGGCGTCGGTCGGGTACGCGGCGAGCTTGCTGCTGCAGGAGCGGCTGATGGCGCTGACACCGCAGGAGATGAGCGGTCACGCGCTGGGGCTGCACTCCTCTGGCATGCTCACCATGCAGGGCGTGGGCGCCGCGCTCGCGGGGGCAATCGCGCAGCTCACGTCGACGACAACAGCTATGGCGGTGATGGCCGCGCTGTCCGTGGCGGTCACGCTGGCCCTGGCGAAGGGGCTGCGATCTTAGCAGTGGCGCGGGTGAAGACGGTGTTCACCCAGACCGCTGCCGACAACGAGCTGTTCGCCGAACAGGGCCGCCGCTAGGCCGCCGAGCCCGGCCTGACAGCCGATCGCAGGGACGCGCTCAGCAGATTCCCCGACTCGAGCGGGAGTTGACCCGCAGTATCGCCGCACTCTGGTCGCAGGCGGGGTGGAAGGTGAAGCCGAACCCGGCCGCCATCAGAATCTCGGCGATGGCGCCGAGCATGACCGTCTCGATGCGGCGGCGAAACAACAGCAGCTGGTACTCACGGTGGTCAGGCCGGTCGGCACCCTCGTCGTACGACGACGCGAACAGTTCGTCAGCCGCCCTATAGCGAACCTCCACTTTGTCCCCGTGCCCAGTCAGCCGGTAGCCGGAGCGATCCTGGCTGCTTTCCGGCTCGCCCTCTTCGTCCAGGCCGTCCAGACCGGCCGTGTGCAACACGCACCACACGCTGGTGGCGAGGTCCTTGCCCGCCGGAGTGGAGAATCCTGTCCTGTCTCGTTGTACTTGAGGTACGGGATGACTCTGACCTGCGGTGCCTCAGATTGGATGAGACGGGCGGCGTCGAAGACGTCTCACTGATCATGAGGCAACTCCTCGTTCCGCTCGCCCGGCCTGTAGGCCAGCGCCTGGCCAGAGGCCGGGGCGTCTCATGTATCTGAGGCATCGGAGCGAATACCTCATGATCAGCGAGACGTGCCTCGGGTCGGATGAGACCGGACAAATCCCATGCCGGCCACGGTAGCCGTCCCGGCGGGCTGTGACACAGAACTTGCATCCGGTCGCCGCGCTGACGCCCGAGCAGTACGCCGCGGTGATGGAGCGCTGGACGGCCGCGGCCGCCGCCACCTGGAACCGGCACCTGTCCGCGCTGGTCTCCTTCACCACCTGGGCCCAGCGCCAGGACCTGCTGGCCACCAACCCCGCCCGGCGGCTGGAGCGCCGCAAGAGCGCCCGCCGTGGCGACCGCGCCATCCCGGCCACCCGGCTGGACAAGCTGTTCACCGACCCCGCGCACGCCCTGCGGGAACGCCTGCTGTGGCGGCTCCTGTACGACACGGCCGCCCGCGCCGAGGAAATCCTCACCCTCAACGTCGAAGACCTCGACCTGGAGTTCCGCCGCGCCCGGGTCGTGTCCAAGGGCGGCGCAATCGAGTATGTGCACTGGGCCACCCCCACCGCCCGGCTGCTGCCCCGCCTGCTGGCCGGCCGCACCTGCGGGCCGGTGTTCCTGGCCGACCGGCGCGCTCCTTCCTCCGGCCGCCGCACGCCAGCATCCGGCGACATCTGTCCCGTCACCGGGCGGGGCCGGCTGTCCTACCCGCGCGCCGAATACCTGTTCAAGACCGCCTCGGCCGAGCTCGACCCACACCGTCAGGGGTGGACCTTGCATCAGCTCCGTCATTCGGCGCTCCAGCATCTCGCGCAAGCCGGCCGCACCGCGCCCGAACTGCAGGCCAAAAGCCGCCATCAACACCTGGCCAGCCTCGGCCGCTACGTGCGCCTGGGCGAGGAGACCTCCGCCCGCATCACCGCCGACGCCGACCTCATCCGGCGGCGCCGCCCTCGCTGACCGCACCACACCAGAGCGGCCGACCGCTCAGCATGCCAGCCACACCCGCAGAACCTGCTCGGCATCGCGATCGCGCTGGCTCCACAGCGGCCGCCGTCCTTGGCCGAAGCCGAACCTCGGCTCATCATCGCCCATGATCCCACCGTAGACGCCTCGCGACTGCCGTCCAGGCCCTGTGCATCGCCGTAGGTCAGGCAAATCTGTTGGAAATTTCCCCGGGACTACAGCGAGGCCGACCTTGTCTCCCGGTGTCGTCGCTCATGATCCACACCGTAAGCGAATCGAGACCTTAGCCATAGGAGTTCGGAATCACCGCAGGTCAGACGCAACTTCGTTGAGAATTTCTTCATTGCTACTAGAACCCCTACGACGCCGGCGGGCAGCTCCGCGTCGTCGGCCGCCGCCGTGATCGCCTACGACGGCGCGCTCAACGACCCTCGGATACGTAAGCAACCAAAGTTGACTATGTCAGATTAGGCAACTAAGGTTGCTTACATGCCGACAGAAGACGTATCCGCCCCCCAGGACCCCGCCGACGCGCTCGCGGCGGTCGCGGGACTGCGGCGCCTGGCCGACCGGCTCGGGCGGCAGGCGATCAGGGACGCGCTGGACCGGCAGTTCGAGCACAGACTCGACGCGGCCGGGGTGTCCCTCGCCTCCTACAACCTCCCGAAGCCCTTCCGCGACCCCGAGGAGCATCCGAAGCCCGGCGCCTCCACCCAGCTCGCGATCGAGCGCGGCTTCGCCGCCGCCAACGGCAAGGGGGGCCTGCGTCCCGCCCATCTGCTGCTCGGCGTCCTGAGCGCCGACGCCGACACGGTTCCCCGCGCTCTGACCGGCGTCGACCGGGCCGGCCTGATGGATCGCGTCGAGGAGACGCTCACGCGCGAAAGCCGGTAACCAGCACCCCCTAGCCCCTACGCTCCGGCCCCGGTTCGGGCCGCGATGCGCCATGCCCTCGCGCCGGGCTTCGCCGGCATGTGCTCCGGCACGAGGTCATCCGAACACGAAAAGAGGTCATTTCATGACGAAGAGCAACGGCATCGTGCTCGACGTCGACGGGCTGCGCATGCGCTACGGCTCGCTCGACGTCCTGCACGACGTCACGTTCCAGGTCCGCCACGGCGAGGTTCTGGCTCTGCTGGGGCCGAACGGCGCGGGCAAGACCACCACGATCGAGATCCTGGAGGGCTTCCGCATCCGGTCGCAGGGCCGGGTCTCGGTGCTCGGCGCCGATCCCGCGCACGGCGACGAGCTGTGGCGGGCCAGGCTCGGGATCGTGCTGCAGTCCTGGCGCGACCACGGCAAATGGCGGGTACGCGAGTTCCTCGCCCACCTCGGCACCTACTACGCCCCCTACGCCGCCCCCGGGATCCCGCGGCCCTGGGACTCCGACGAGCTGATCGAGAGGGTCGGCCTGACCGAGCACGCCGGCAAGAAGCTCAAGACACTGTCGGGCGGCCAGCGGCGCAGGCTCGACGTGGCGATCGGCCTCGTGGGGCGCCCGGAGGTGTTGTTCCTCGACGAGCCGACCACCGGTTTCGACCCGCAGGCCAGGTCCGACTTCCACGATCTCGTACGCGACCTGGCCGACGCCCGCGAGACCACCGTCCTGCTCACCACCCATGACCTGGACGAGGCCGAGAAGCTGGCCGACCGCATCCTCGTGCTGAACGGCGGCCGGATCGTCGCCGACGGCACCGCCGCCGAGCTGGCACGGCGGATCGCCGGCGAGGACGAGGTGCGCTGGATACGCGACGGGCGGCGGTACGTCGAGAGGACGCCCGACTCGACCACGTTCGTCCGCGAGCTGTTCGCCCGCCACGGCGACGACGTCCGGGAGCTGGAGGTCCATCGGGCCTCGCTGGAGCAGACGTACCTGGCGCTGGTGCGCGAGGCCGAGGGAGAGACCCGATGAACACGGCCGTACTGCGCGCGGGCTGGTCCCGGGGCCTGATCGAGCTGCGGCAGTCGTTCACCAACGGCGCCGAGCTGTTCTCCCACTTCCTGTGGCCGGCCCTGATGGTCGCCACGCTGCTCTTCATCCGGGACCTGCCGGTCGGCGCCCTCCTTCTCGGCGCCCTGGCCTTACCCGGCATCCTCGGCATGAACGCCGCGACCGGCCTGATCGGCATGAGCCAGCAGCTCACCGCCGACCGCGAGGACGGCACGCTGCTGCGTGCCAAGGCGACCCCGAACGGGATGCCCGCCTACCTGATCGGCAAGGTGATCTCGGTGTCCGGCGGCCTGCTGGCCGATCTGGTGATCTTCCTCGTGCCCGCCGTGCTCCTCGTCGAGGGCCTGCGGATCGGCCCGGATTCCTGGCCTGGCCTGGCCTGGGTGCTGGCGCTCGGTCTGGTCGCGACCCTGCCCATCGGCGCGGTCCTGGGCTCGGTGTTCACCACCGCACGCGCCCAAGGGCTGGTCCAGCTGCCGTTCCTCGCCCTGATCGGGATCTCCGGCATCTTCTACCCGATCACCTCGCTGCCCGAGTGGCTTCAGTGGATCGCCCAGATCTTCCCCATCTACTGGATGGGACTCGGCATGCGCTCAGCCCTGCTGCCGGACTCGGCGGTCGCCGTCGAGATCGGCGAGTCCTGGCGGCACCTGGAGACCGCCGGAGTGCTGGGCGCCTGGGCGGTGCTCGGCCTGCTCGTGGCGCCGGTCGTGCTGCGGCGGATGGCACGCGGGGAGTCCGGCTCGACGGTGGCGGCACGCCGTGAGCGTGCCCTGCGGCGGGTCGGGTGAAGGCCGTGACCGTCACGACGGTGACCGGCCGATCCCTGGCGCCGGACCTGGCCCGGGGCGTGATGTTGCTGGCGATCGCGGTGGCGCACGCGCCGGTGTTCGCCACCGGCACGGCTTTCGGGGTGCTCGACGGCGTGGCCGCGTTCCTCGATCATCTGCTCGCCCACAACCAGGCCCGGCCGATGTTCGTGTTGATGTTCGGCTACGCGCTGGGCCAGTTCGCGCACCGGCATCAGGTGAGGGGCGGGGACTGGGGCTCGCTCAAGAAGCTCCTGCGGCGCCGGAGCCGATGGCTGATCGTCATCGGCTTCGTGCACGGCGTGCTCCTGCCGGTGGACATCATCGCGGTGTACGGACTGACGCTGCTGATGCTCGTCCCGCTCGTACGGGCCCGGGACTCGGTGTTGTGCTGGACGGCCGCCCTGACCCTCCTCCCGGCGGTGCTCGTGACCTCCGGGCCGGTCCTGCTGGCCCTGACCGGCGCCGTGGACGTCGCGGGAGCCGGGATCATGCCGGCCGACCTCGGCTCCCATCTGCTGTCCGGCCTCCAGATGTGGCCGGTGAAGACGGTCCTGGGCACGATCGACATCGTTCCGGGCATGATGCTGGGCATCTGGGCGGCTCGCCGCCGCGTCCTGGACGAGCCCGAGCGGCACCGGACGCTGCTGCGTCGCGTCACCGTGATCTGCCTCGGCGTCGCGCTCGCCGGCCGGCTCCCCGGAGCCCTGCTGCTGTCCGGCGTGTGGACGCCTCCCGCGCCTTGGGCCGCCGTCCTCGTGCACACCCTCACCGGGTATGCCGGCGGCATCGGCCTGGCGGCCCTCATGGGGCTCATCGCGACACGGTCCCGCCCCGGCCCCCTCACCGCCGCCCTCGCCGCCCTCGGCCGGCGCTCGCTGACCTTCTACCTGTTCCAGTCAGCGGTGTTCCTCGCCCTGTTCTACCCGTTCACGCTGGACCTGTCCGACGACGTGGGCTTCGCCGCCGCCTTCGGCATCGCCCTCGCGATCGGCGCCGTCTCGATCGTCCTCGCAACCTGGCTGCACCGCACAGGCCACCGAGGCCCGATGGAGGTCCTCCTACGGCGCCTGACCTACGGCCGCCGCAACACGACGGCCTAGAGTTCTTCAGCCGGTAGGCCTGTGGCGGGTGGCACGCTGGTCACGCGGTTCGGGGACGGTGTGGCCGATCTTGGGGCGGCGTGGGTTGGCGCGGGAGGAGTACGCGGATCGCGCACTTTGCGATCCAAGAGGTGGGCCGGGCATGAAGGTTGCCAAGACAGGTGATGACCTTGGAGGCTCTCCTTGCCGACGCTTGCGACCTTCCGGGAGTTCCCTGTGATCATCGAGGACCTGTCCGAGCCGGAAGCCGCCCTCTGGGAGGCGTTTCCCACAGCGCGTCCTGTGGATCTTCCTGGCACCCCCGTTCGGGCTGCGATCATCGCAAGGATGTTGCTCGGCGCCCGGGAACGCCTGGCAGGGCAGACGCCCGGCATGCACCTGTCCGGCGCCCGGATCACGGGCCGATTGGACCTGTCGTACGCCGAGGTACAACACCCTCTGATCCTGATTGGGTGCGAGTTCGAGGAAGCGCCGGTCTTCACCGGAGCCCGCACCGGCCTGGTGGACCTCGCGGCCTCCCGGGCGCCCGGACTGCAGGCCGTAGACGCTGTGATCGGCGGGGCGCTGCGCCTGGAAGGCTGCGAGATGGCCGGCCCGATCGAGCTTGCCGGGGCCCATGTGTCCGGGACGCTGAATCTCAGCGGCGCAACGATCCACGCACCTCAGGCTGTCCACGCCGACGGCCTGATCGCCGACCGTGATCTTCTGTGCGCGAACGCCGTCATCGACGGTGAGTTACGCGTTGTCGGCGCCAGGATAGGCGGGACGATGACCCTCGACGGCGCCCGGGTCGGGCGGTCAGGCGGCTTCAGCCTCACCGCCGAGGGGGTCGTCATCGACGGCGGGTTGTCGTGTGCCCGCGGTTTCCGCTCCTGGGGGGAGCTGAGCGTGCAGGACGCCCGGATAGGGCGCCGGTGCGTCTTCAGCGGAGCTCAGCTGTCCAACCCGGACGGCATCGCCCTGAACGCGGAGAGGCTCGGTGTCGAGGGCGGGCTGCGTATCGATGACGGCTTCTCGGCCGAAGGTGAAGTCCTTCTGCGTGGAGCCCGTGTGGCCGGTTCGCTCCGTTTCGCGCAGGCGCGCCTCACCAATCCGGGAGGACGCGCGCTGAACGCGCCGCTGATGGAGATCGGCAGCGGACTGCGGCTCACACCAGGTTTCGTGGCGAACGGAGAGCTCTTTCTGGACTCCACCCAGGTCCGCGGGTCGGTCAACCTCGACGGCGGGACGTTGTCCAACCCGGGCGCGACGGCGCTCTCCCTGCGTCGGCTGGGGGTCACCGGCAGGCTCAGCTGCGGCGAAGGCTTCCGTGCCGACGGGGAGATCGTGCTCATCGACGCCCGAATCGAGGGCAGCCTGGAGTTTCACGGTGCCGCCCTCAGCAATCCCGGAGGGCGGGTTCTGTCCTTGTGGGAGGTGACTGCGGGCGGCGGCATCGACTGCTGCGAAGGCTTCGCGGCCACGGGAGACGTCTCGATCAGGAATTCCCGGATCGCCGCCACACTGTGTCTTGCGGAGACCACCATCGACGGTGACCTTCACCTTCGTGGTGTAGAGGCGGCTTCGCTGAAGATCGGGCCCCAGACGGAACTGCTGCGGGCCGTCGACCTTCGCCACAGCCGGGTCGGCGTGCTCGATGACGATCCCAGCCGGTGGCCTGCTCACGTACTGATGAACGGCTTCACCTATGACGGCCTGGAGGCTCCCCTGCCTGTCCGGGAGCGACTTGACTGGCTGGCCAAAGAGGCCTACCAACCTCAACCCTATGAGCAGTTGGCCGCCGTCTACCGCCGGCAGGGTCACGATGAGGCTGCTCGCGACGTGCTGCTGGCCAAACAGCGTCGCCGCCGCTCGGGGCAGCGGCTCGGGGCGCGGCTGTGGGGACATGTGCAGGACTGGACCGTCGGGTACGGCTACCGACCCTTCCGCGCCGCGCTCTGGCTCGCAGCCCTTCTCCTCGTCGGCACGGTCGTTTTCACCGCCCACCAGCCACCGGCCTTCAAGCCGGGCGAGGCTCCCCCCTTCAACGCCTTCCTCTACACCCTGGACCTGCTCCTCCCGATCATCAGCTTCGGACAGGAGAGCTCCTTCGGCCCGCGCGGCGCACAACAGTGGCTCGCCGCGGCGTTGATCACGGCAGGCTGGATCCTCGCGACGACCATCCTGGCAGGCCTCACTCGCGCACTCTCCCGCCAATGACGCGGTCCGATCCACCGCCTGGTGTTGCCGCTCCACATCGCCCTCGCAATGTCAGAAGCTCTGACGGGGAGGGCGGCGCCGGCTCGTCGACCGAGCCCGAAGGCCACGCTCAGGCCCAGTCCGTTCGCGGTGGACTTCTACCCGCTCAGGTCGGTCAACGGCGCACCCGGTAGCGCAGGTGAAGCACCCGGTTGCCCTGAATCGCCACGTCCGGATCCTCCAACAGGTGCTGCGCGTGGACCGACCCGAAGTAGCGCTTGCCGGACCCGAACACGACGGGTACGACGTCCATGCGCACCTCGTCGATCAGGCCCGCGGCAAGCACCTGGCCACCGACGTCGCCGGCGGCGACCTCGACCATGCGGTCACCCGCGAGCTCCTGTGCCTTGGCCATGGCCGCCTCGACACCGTCGACGAGGTGGAACGGCGCCTCGGGGTCCCACCCCTCGGGCATCGGCCGGTGCGACACGACGACCACGTGGTCGATGCCGCCCGGCGGCTTCCCGTCCCAGCCGTCCGTCAGGTCGAATACGTGGCGGCCGACGATCGTGACCCCGATCTGGTCCCAGTACGGCCGGGTGTAGTCGTAGGACGTCTGCGACACCTTCAGCTCGCCGCTCTCGTCCAACGGGACGTCACCGCTGGACAGCCAGTCGAACAGCGGTCCGGGCTGGTCATTCTCGTCCGCGATGAAGCCGTCCACCGACACCGAGCTGTACATGACCACCTTGCCCACGGGGCTCTCCTCTGCTTTGGGGTGCCCCAAATTAGCGTGTCGTGAGCTGTCGTTCTTGTAAGAAATCAATCGGCCGGCAGCGGCCAGCCGTCCAGCGCGTGGCCGGGATGTTCGCGTAGGAACCGCCGCCGGACTTCGACGTACCGGGTCGGCGTGAGCCCCGTGAACGCCCGGAACTCGTGGCTGAAGTGGGCCTGGTCGAAGTAGCCTGCGCCACCGGCGAGGTCGCCCCAGTCGATCGGCCCGGCGGGGTCGATCGAGAACACGGTGGCGGCGAAGCGGTAGGTGCGGGCCAGCCGCTTCGGCGTGACGCCGATGAGCTTCTTGAACCGTTGTGCCAGATGAGTGCTGCTGACACCGGCTGCCACGCTCAGGTCGCCGATCGCCACCGCCCCTCTGGTCGCCGCGATGACGCTGCTCGTATGGCGGACCAGCCCCAGGCCGTCGGTCTCGCACAGCCGTCGCATCAGCTCCTCCTCGAGCAGCGTCAGCATCTCGTGCGGTCCGTCCGCCGTGGCCAGCCGGTCTCGCAGCTCAGCGATGGCAGGCCGGCCCCAAACCTGCTCCATCGTCACCGGCCGGTCACACAGCTCGCCCGCGGGCATCGGCAGGAACGGCGCCGGCCCCCACGGCTTGAAGTGCACGCCGACGGACCGGGTCCGGAGTGGGTAGCCGAACTCCAGCGCGCGGGTGGGCGTGGTGACCACGCAGCCGTCGGCGTACTCGGCCGTTTCGATGTCGGTGCCGGCGCGGATGCGGAACGGCGCCCCGAGGTTGACGATGAGCAACGCCGACGGCATCGGCGGCAGCGTCAGCCGGGCGTACGGCGACGCACCCTCCAGGTAGTAAAGGTCGTCGATCAGCCTGTCCAGCGGCGGACGCGGCACTCTGGACACGTACTCCACGCCCAAAGTATCGCCGACGCCCCACCGGCCCGACAGCTGATCCAGCTCGTCCCCGACCGGCACACACCATCGCTGGAACGAACCCGCCACGGACGCCGACGTCCTACTCTCACGTGCCTGACAAGATCACATCGCTCTGAGCTGCGGACATCCTATGCGGAGCGGCGGATGCCGAGCCTGGCGAGTCCGATGAGCAGCATCGCGACCGAGGACCAGGCGGCCCAGTCGCCCAGGCTGGTGTAGACGGTCGAGGCGCCCTGCTGCGGCAGCGCCGCGAACACTGTGTTCACGCCGGGCTTGCCGCTGCGGCCTTCGGCCAGCACCCGTCCCCGGGTGTCGCTCACCGTGAGGAAGCCCTGACGGGCCGCGCGCGCCACCGACAACCCGCTCTCCACCCCGCGGACCATCGCCATGCGGCTGTGCAGCCAGGCGTCGTCGTCGAAGTCCCAGGCGGGGGCGAGCAGCGCGGTCGCGCCGGCCTGGCGGTACTGCCGTACCAGCCAGGGGAAGTCGAGGTCCTTGCAGACGATCAGGCCCGTCGTGGTCGGGCCGAGCAGGGTCAGTGCGCTTCCGGGCGTGAACTCCGACTCCAGCCCGGGAATCATGTGGTGTTTGTCGTAGCGGGCGCCGGACGGGTAGACCAGCGCGCTGTTGGTCCGCGTCGCGCCGGTGCCGAGCGCGACGCCGGCGACGACCGCCACTCCCGGCCTGGCCAGCGGCAGGCGGGCGGTGGCCGCCTCGAACGTCTTCTCCGGCAGCACCGCGATCTCGGCACCGCGCGCGGCGGCCGCGTCGACGGCCCGGCCGTAGCGCCGGAGCAGGTCGCGCCCCTGCGGGGAGTCCAGTTCCGCGGTGTCGCGCGGGTTGTCGGTGGAGATCAGCGCGACCTCGCGGTGCTGCCCGCCGTCCTGGCCGGTGCCGAGCCGCGCGAAACCGTACGCCAGGGCGAGCGCCACCATCGCGCCCGCGGTCACCGCGACAGGGAGCCGGCCGGTCGCGCCTGGTGCGAGAAGCGCGGCCACGGCGGCGGGCACGAGCAGGAGCAGGAAGGTGATCCCCCAGACGCCGGTGACGGAGGCCGTCTGCAGGACGGGCAGCACGTCGGCCTGCGTATAGGCCAGGCTCCACCAGGCGCCGTGCGGTCCGGCCAGCGCCATCAGGTATTCGACGCCGACCCACGACGCCGGTACGGCGAGCACGGCCGACAGCGTCCGCCGCCTGGCCAGCAGCGAACGGTGAAGCAGCACACCGAGGCCGTACAGCAGCGCCGGCCCGGCGAGCAGGCCGGCCGCCACCGGGACGGGCGTCTCGAGCGTCCCGGTGAAGTACGGCCACCACTGCAGCTGCCCGCCGAGCCAGGCGAGGGCGCCGGCGGCGAAGGCCGAGCCTCCGCTCACCCGGGGGGCGGCGAGCAGCACGGGCAAGGGAGCGAGCCACGTCAGCCAGGCCACGGGATGCAGGCCGGTGCCGAAGTGCAGCAGGACAGCCGAGGCGAGGGCCGCGGCAAGCGCGATCAGGGCACGTTTCATGGCGACGATGCTGCTCGCGGCCACCCTGGTGGCGCGTCACTCGTGAGTGTGATCTTCGATGTCACTCTCACCGGCGACCACGAGGCCGCATTCGTAGGCGAACACCGCCGCCTGCACCCGATCCCGCAGGTCCAGCTTGGTCAGGATGCGGCTGACGTGCGTCTTGACCGTGTGCTCGGTGACCACGAGCGCGGCGGCGATCTCGCCGTTGGACAGTCCGCGGGCGACCAGCCTGAGCGTTTCGCGCTCCCGCTCGGTGAGCGCCTCCAGCCTTCCCGCCAGCCGCGGCATCGGGCCGTGAGCCGGCCGTCTGACCAGGTTCTCCAGCAGCCTGCGGGTGGCTGCGGGCGCCAGCAACGCCTCACCGGCGGCCACGGTGCGCACCGCATGCGCCAGCTCGTCGCGGCGGATGTCCTTGAGCAGGAAGCCGCTGGCGCCCGCGCGGACGGCGTCGTAGACGTACTCGTCCAGGTCGAACATGGTCAGGACGAGCACCTTGGCGGAGGTGGTCGCGCAGATCTCCCTGGTGGCCTCGATGCCGTTCTTGCCCGGCATCCGCACGTCCATCAGGACCACGTCCGGACGCAGCCGCGCTGCCAGCTCGATCGCCTCGTCGCCGTCCGCCGCCTCGCCCACCACCAGCATGTCCGGCTGGGCACCGAGGATCAGGCCGAACCCGGCGCGGAAGAGATCCTGGTCGTCGGCGATGAGCACGCGCAGCATGCGCGCTATTCAAGCGGAAAGACGGCTCTGACCATGAATCCGCCGTCCTGTCCCGGTCCCGCGGTGAGCGTCCCGCCGTACGCGGTCGCCCGTTCCCGCATGCCTGTCAGGCCGTGGCCGCCGCTGTCCCGACGTGACCCGCCGCCCTCGTCGGCGATCTCGACGAGCAGTTCCCGCGCGGTCCAGCGCAGGTGGAGCCGTACGTCGCGCACCCCGGCGTGTTTGCGCACGTTGGTGAGGGCTTCCTGGACGATCCGGTAGACGGCGGCTTCCAGGCTGCCGGAGATCCGCCGCCGCTCGCCTTCCACGGTCATGACCACGTCCAGGCCGCTGCGTTCGGCAAGTGAGGCGAGTCCGTCCAGGCTCGGCTGGGCGGGCCCGAGGTGCTCCCCAGCCGGAACGGCCGACGCGCGCAGCGCCGTGAGCAGGCCGCGCAGCTCGGTGAGCGCTCCCCTGCCGGTGTCGGCGATCGCGTCGAAGACGGCCTCGGCCCTGGGCGCGTCGCTCCGTACGACAACGGGCCCGGCCTCGGCCTGCACGACCATCAGCCCGACGGCGTGCGTGATGATGTCGTGCATGTCACGAGCGATCCGCGCTCGTTCCTCCGCCACGGCGGCGATGTGCTCCTGTTCGCGGCGGCGGGCCCGTTCGGCCAGTTCCGCGGTACGTGACCGGTTCGCCCGGGCGCTGGTGCCCAACGCGTAGGCGGCCACGAAGGCGGTGCCGATCAGACGGAAGATCTCGCTGTCCTCCCCCGGCAGCGCCAGGGAAACGCCGACGATCACGGCGATCGCCGGGATCGCGGCCAGGCGCTTCCACGTGGGACTGACGTCGGCGATGGTGTAGACGGCGACCAGGGGGCCGAACGGGAGGAACGGCTTCTCCCAGAAGACCATGACGGTCATCGCGGCGCCGACGAACAGCGCCACGGCCATGGGCGCGTGCCTGCGCCAGTAGACGGGCGCGGAGGCGAGCGCGCCCAGGGCGACGATCCACCACACCTTCGGACCGGGCACCAGCAGCGGACCGAGGGTGGCCGCGGTGGTGACCGCCGCGATCGCGACGTCGCCCCTCAGACCGGAGAACCTGGCAGCCCAGAGCATCAGAACCCCGCCGGCGCGACCCACGCTGATCATTCGCTCATTATCGGCTCCGCCCGACGGGCGCCACTCCCTGGCGGTCAGCCGGAGCCGCGATCCGCTACGACGAGACGTGCCCCCAGTAATGGGACAAGTCCGGTCGAACGGGTGCGTGCCTGGCGAGGGTTTCCGACTGCGCTCGCCCATCGGACTCGACCTCGGCGCGCGCACGTCGGAGGATACGGCCGTGGCCATCTGCGCCGAGGTGATCCGACTCCGCCGGGGCGGGTCCGGCCGCACGTTGACCACAGCCGAAGGACGCATCCACCTATGTCACCATCGATCACATAGGAGTCCCTGCCATGACCACCGTCATGCTGATCCACGGCGCCTGGCACCGGCCGAGCACCTGGACGAGGTTCGAGCCCGAACTGCACACACTCGGCTACGCCACGCGCACGCCCGCGCTTCCGAGCGCCGGTGAACGTCCCACCGCGGGCATGCACGACGACGCCGCCGTACTGGCGGGGGAACTGGCCGCGGTCGAAGGCCCGATCGTGCTGCTCGCCCACTCCTACGGCGGCATCCCGGCGACCGAGGCCGCCGCCGGGGCGGGCAACGTCGAGCGGCTGATCTACCTGGCCGCGTACATGCCGGACCGGGGACAGTCGTTGTGCAACCTCCACGGCCTGCCGGACCCCGACGACACGAGCGGCCTGTTCCCCCTCGTCGACCAGCCACGCACCTCGCTCTACGGCGACCTGCCGGACGCCGAGGCCGAGCAGGAGATGAGCCGCCTGGTCAACCAGACCACGCGGTCCTTCACGGAGAAGGCCGACACGGCCGGCTGGCACGACATCCCCTCCACCTACATCATCGCCGAGCGGGACCAGGCCCTCCCGCCCGCCCTGCAAGAGCGGATGGCAGCCCAGGCCGCCGAGATCCGCAGGCTGACCAGCGGCCACTCTCCGTTCCTGTCCCAGCCGCACCGTCTGGCCGCTCTCATCGACGACATCGTGCGGTCCGCGGCCGACTGAACCCTGCCCGACGCGGCCGGCCACCTCATCCGCCTTAGGGGCCGACGGCGGGATCTCGGCGACCATGCCAGGCGCTTTGGCGGCGGGCACAAGGTTTCAGGCGCCATTCGTCGTCCACGATGAAGAGGACCGCGGCAGCCTGGCCTAGCGTTCGGTCATGCGCCGCCTCTCCCTCGACGACCTGTACGGCCTGGCCCTACCCGGCGATCCGCAGCTGCGCCCTGACGGCTCCGCGGTCGCCTACACCCTGACGACCGCGGACCGAGAGTCCGACGCCAACGTGACCGAGATCTGGTTGGCCGCTCCCGGTGCCACCCCACGCAGACTGGCGACCGGCGCGGCCCCCCGCTGGTCACCCGACGGCCGCACCCTCGCCTTCCTGCGCCCGGCCGGCGGGCCGCCGCAGATCCACCTGCTGCCCATGGACGGCGGCGAGCCGCGCGTCCTCACCTCTGCGCCGCTCGGCGCCGGCGTGCCCGTCTGGTCGCCCGACGGCACCCGCATCGCCTACGCCGGGCCGACCGGCGAGGTGGACCAGAACGCGCCGATCGTCATCGACACGCTGGAGTACAAGGCCGACGGCGCCGGCCTGCTGCGCGGCCTGACCACGCACCTGTTCGTCGTCGACGTCGAGGACGGCGCCTCGGCGCAGGTGACCTCGGGCGACTTCCACGCCGGCCCGCCCGCCTGGGCCCCGGACGGCGACCTGCTGGCCTTCACCGCCGGCCTGGACCCTGACCGCGACCTGGACATCTGCGGCGGCCTCTACCTGGTCGAGCCCAAGCAGGACGGCGCGCTCGAACGCGCGGGCGGTGCCGGCGTGATCTGCGCGGGCGTCTGGTGGCTGGGCGGACGCTGGGTCGTGGCCGGTTACCGGGAGGTGCCCGAGGGGCATACCCGCCTGTTCGCCCTGGAAGGGGATGACTTCGCCGAGATCCAGACCGGCCTCGACCGCAACGTGATGATCGGCGCGCCCGCCTACCCGGGGGCGACGCCCACGATCAACGGCGATGACCTGCTGTTCTGCGTCCGCGACCGCGGACTCACCCACCTGTACCGGCTGGCGCCCGGCGGCGTCGCCGAGCGGATCGTCGACGGCGAGCACAACGTGGCCGGCGTCAGCGTCGCCGCCGGCCGGGTGGCCTACGTCGCCTCCACCCCGTGCAGCGCCGGCGACGTCTACCTCGACGGCGAGGCCCTCACCGACCACGCCCCCGAGGGTGTCGAGCTGTTCCAGCCGCGCAGCCGTACCTTCTCCGCCCCCGACGGGACGCCGGTCGAGGCGTTCGTGCTGCGCGACGAGACGCTGACCGAGCCGGGCCCGCTGCTGCTGGACATCCACGGCGGCCCGCACAACGCCTGGGCGCCCGTCTTCGACGGCGTCCACCTCTACCACCAGGCGCTCGCCGCCCAGGGCTGGACCGTGCTGCTGGTGAACCCCCGGGCCAGCGACGGGTACGGTGAGGCGTTCTACACCGCCACGGCCGGCGCCTGGGGCATCTCGGACGAGGACGACTTCCTGACCCCGCTCGACGTCCTGGTCGAGGAGGGCGTCGCCGACCCCGCCCGGCTGGCGGTCACCGGCTACAGCTACGGCGGCTACATGACCTGCTGGCTCACCAGCCGGACCGGACGCTTCGCCGCGGCCGTGCCCGGCGGGGTCGTGGTCGACCTGCGCAGCATGGCAGGCACCGCCGACCTCGGCTACTTCCTGGCCAAGCACGAGGTCAGAGGGGAGTTCGTCGAGCAGTCGCCGATCACCAACGTCGGCGACGTCGTCACCCCGACCCTGATCCTGCACGGCGGTGCGGACGACCGCTGCCCCGTCGGCCAGGCCGAGCAGTGGTTCGAGGCGCTGCGCGAACGCCGGGTGCCGGTCCGCCTGGTCCGCTATCCCGGTGGCTCGCACCTGTTCATCGTCAACGGACGGCCTTCGCACCGCTTCGACTACAACGAAAGGATCCTCACGTGGCTGGAACAATGGGTCAGCGGCTCGCCGAACTGATCGAGAAGTACGAGGTCCCGGGCGCGGCACTCGCCTACCTGCACAACGGGGAACTCCACGAGTTCGCCGCGGGCGTGCTCAACGTCGACACCGGCGTCGAGGCGACCCCCGACTCGCTGTTCCAGATCGGCTCGGTCTCCAAGGTCTGGACCGCCACCCTGCTCATGCAGCAGGTCGAGCGCGGCCGGCTGACCCTGGACACGCCGGTCGCCGAGCTGCTGCCCGGCTTCCGGGTCGCCGACGCCGAGGTGACCAAGACCGTCACGGTCCGGCACCTGCTGTCGCACACCAGTGGCATCGACGGCGACCTGTTCCTCGACACCGGCCGCGGCGACGACTGCGTCGAGAAGTACGTCGAGGCCTGCGCCGACCTGGCCCAGAACCACCCGCTCGGCGCCACCCAGTCGTACTGCAACTCCGGCTTCGTCATCGCCGGGCGCATCCTGGAGGTGCTGGAGGGCAAGACCTGGGACGCGGTGCTGCGCGAGAACATCTGCGAGCCGCTCGGCCTGACCCACACCTGGACGCTGCCGGAGGACGTGCTGCGCTTCCGCGCCGCGCACGGCCACGTCGAGAACGGCAAGGCGGCCCCGGTGTGGGGCCTCATGCGGTCGTGCGGCCCGGCCGGCCTCATCTGCGCCCGTCCGCGCGACGTGGTCGCCTTCGGCCGCGCCCATCTTGAGGGCGGCCTGCTGGACGACCCGCGGGCGATGTGGGAGCCGCAGGTCGACATCCCCAACCCGCACACCCTGGGCAGGCAGTGGGGCATCGGCTGGATCCTGGACGAGTGGTCGGGCCACCGCGTCATCTCGCACGGCGGCAACACCATCGGCCAGCACGCCATGCTCTGGGCCGTGCCCGACACCGGCACCGTCGTGTGCGTGACCACCAACGGCGGCCACAGCGGCGCCCTCACCCACGCGGTGGCCACCGAGCTGTTCGCCGAGCTCGACGGCCTGGCCGTGCCGCCGGTGCTCGGCCCGCCGGAGACCCCCGTGCAGGTGGACGTCGAGCATTACGCCGGCGTCTACGAGCGGGTCGGCGCCCGCATGACCGCCAGCGTGCACGACGGCGCGCTCAGGATGCGCGTCGAGGCGACGGGCGCGCTCGCCGCCCTTCAGGAGCCGTTCGACCTCGACCTCGTCGCGGTCGACGACGTCACCTTCGTCGGCCGCCGCGAGGGCGACCCCGACTGGGTCTCCGGCGTGTTCTACCAGCTCGACGACGGCTCGCCCTACTTCCACCTCGGTGTCCGCGCCACCCCCAAGATCGCCTGAGGAGACCACATGGATCTGCAGAAACGCCTCGACGAAGCGGCCGCGGCCCACGACGTGCCCGGCGCCGCCATCGCGGTGTGGACCGGTGGCCGGCTGCACGAGGCGGCCACGGGCGTGGTCAACCGGGACACCGGCGTGGAGACCACCCCCGACAGCGTCTTCCAGGTCGGCTCCACCACCAAGGTGTGGACGGCCGCGCTGATCATGCAGCTGGCCGAGGAGGGCCTGCTCGACCTGGACGAGGAGGTCGGGGCGTACCTGCCCGAGTTCGCCCTGTCCTACGACGCCGTGATCAGCGTCAGGCAGCTGCTGACGCACACCGGCGGCTTCGACGGCGACCTGTTCGAGGACACCGGGCGCGGCGACGACAGCCTCGACAGGTTCGTGGCCTACCTGCACGGCGCGGGCAAGGTGCACGAGCCGGGCGAGCTGTTCTCGTACTGCAACGCCGGCTACTGCGTGCTCGGCGCCATCGTGGCCAGGCTGCGCGGCACGACCTGGGAACAGGCCATGCGGGAGCACCTGCTGACGCCGCTCGGCGCCACCCACGCGGCGCTGCTGGCCGAGGAGGCCGTGCTGTTCCGCGCGGCGGCCGGGCACATCGGGCCGGGCAACGACGTCTTCGCCCAGTGGCAGATGCCCCGCTCCAACGCGCCCGCCGGGGCCACCCTGTGCCTGGCCCCGCGCGAGCTGGTGCGCTTCGGCCGTATGTTCGCCGCGGGCGGCCTGGCCGAGGACGGCACCAGGGTGTTGTCGGCGGAGAGCGTCGCCGCGATGCGCACCCCGCAGACCGAGGTGCCGGGCGTGCCCGGCCTGATGGCCGCCAACTGGGGGCTCGGCTTCGAGCTGTTCACCTGGGGCGCCTACGGGCACGACGGCGGGACCCCGGGCCAGAGCACGTTCTGGCGGGTGGCCGACGACGGCTCGTACGCGATCGCGATGAGCGTGAACGGCGGCAACTTCTTCGGCGTCATGAACGACCTGCTCCTGCCGCTGCTCAGGGAGGGCGGGCTGGCGGCCCCCGACCTGCCCGCCCCGCCGGAGCAGCCGCGGGCCGTGGACCCCGCGCCGTACGCCGGCCGGTACGAAGGGCCCCAGCTGGCCTACGAGGTCTCGCCGGCGGGCGGCGGCGTCGAGGTCACCCTGATCCCCGGCGCGTTCATGGCCAGCATGGGCCAGCAGGGCACCACCGCCAGGTACGTCCACCTCGCCGAGGACACCTTCATCGCCGAGCAGCCCGAGGAGGGCAGGCACGACACCGTCACGTTCGTCGTGCGGGACGGGGTCGCCACGCACCTGCACAACGGCCGCGCGGTCCCGCGTGTTTGAGCGGGACGCGCAAAAGGTCTTCGCGGCGGCGGGCGTGCGCGGCTTCGTGCACGCCCGCGACGTGGACGGCGAGGCCGAGACCGGGCTCGACCCGGACGCCCCGGTCGTCCTGGCCTCGGTGTTCAAGCTGCCGATCCTGCTGGAGTACGCCAGGCAGGCCGTGGCGGGCGAGGTGGACCGCACCGAACGGCTCACCGTCACCGAGGCGGACAAGGACGGCGGCATCGGCACCTCGGGCTGCGCCGACGACGTGTCGCTGACGCTGCGCGACCTGGCCCACTTCATGATGTCGATGAGCGACAACGCGGCCACCGACGTGCTGCTGCGCCGGGTGGGGCTCGACCGCGTCAACGCCACGCTGGAGGACCTCGGGCTCGGGCGTACCCGCCTGATCGGCGGCTGCGCGACGCTGTTCGAGTCCGTGATCGAGGAGCTGGGCACCATCGACGTGGCCGGCATCCCCGAGGAGCGGATCAGGGCGCTGGCCGTACGCGATCCGCAACGGACCACCGCGGGCACGCCCCGCGAGATCACCACCCTGCTCGGCCTCGTCTGGCGCGACGAGGCGGGCCCCGCCGAGGCGTGCGCGGAGGTGCGCGACATCATGAGCAGGCAGATCTGGCCCCACCGCCTCTCCTCGGGCTTCCCGGACGAGGTACGGGTGTCGGCCAAGACCGGCACCCTGTGGGGCGTGCGCAACGAGGCGGGCGTCGTGGAGTACCCCGACGGCGGGCGGTACGCCGTCGCGGTGTTCCTGCACGGCGACAACCTGGCCTTCCGTATCCCCGCCGCGGACGCCGCCATCGGTGAGGCCGCCCGTCTCGCCGTCGAACACCTACGCGACTGATGACGGTCTACGTCGACTATCGTGAGCGGATGAACAGCCGTCCGCGCACCAGCCTGGAGCGGATCCTGTTCGACCTGGGCAGCACGGTCCTCGACGTGGCCGCCTCGCCCGGTGCCCTCGACATGGAGGTCACCGGGGTGCACATCTACGACCCGCTCGACGAGCTCCACGTGCCGCCGGGCGGGCTGCTGCTGGCCGTCGGCGTGCAGGGCGCCACCGCGATCTGCGACCTGCTCGACGCCGCCCGCGAGGCCAGCGGCATCGTCGTCAAGCTGCCCGTCGACGTCGACGAGCAGGTGCGCAGCAAGGTCCTGGAGACCGGAGTCGCCGTGCTCGGGCTGACCAGGGCCGCCTCCTGGTCGCAGGTCGCCGCGCTGCTGCGCTCCCTCCTCGCCGAGGGCGACCTGACCATGCCGGAGAAGGGGCCGCAGGGCGATCTGTTCGCGCTGGCCAACGCCGTCTGCGCGTTGCTCGACGCGCCTGTCACCATCGAGGACAGATCGACCCGGGTCCTGGCCTTCTCCGGCAGGCAGGACGAAGCCGACCCCGGCCGGGTCGAGACCGTGCTCGGCCGCCAGGTGCCCGAGCGTTTCCAGCGCATGCTCGACGAGCGCGGCTTCTTCAAGAAGCTCTACCAGAGCCGCGACCCGATCTACATCGAGCTCGACGGCGACAGCATCAACCGGGCGGCGGTGGCCGTCCGGATCGGGGACGAGATCCTCGGCTCCATCTGGGTCGCCGTGCGCGAGCCGCTCACCCCGCAGCGCGAACGCGCCCTGGCCGACGCGGCCAAGATCGTCGCGCTGCAGCTGCTGCGCGAGCGCGCCGGCGCCGACACCCAGCGGCGGCTGCGCGCCGACCTGCTGTCCACGGTCCTGGCCGGCGGTTCCGACGCGGCCGACGCCGCGGGCCGGCTGGGCATCGCCACCGAGCGCCTGTGCGTGCTCGCCGCCCAGCTCGCCGACGGCGACGCGGCCGACCCGGCGCGCGCCGAGAGCGACCGGCAACGTTTCTGCGACGCCCTGGCGCTGCACGTCGGCGCCATCCATCCCAAGGCGGCCGCCGCGATGATCGGCTCGGTCGCCTACGCCGTCCTGCCGCTGAGCTCGGGCGGCGACGAGGAGAGGCGTGCCGTGCGCGTCGCCGAGTCCTTCCTGGCCAGGGTCGGGCCACGGCACGCGGCCAACATCGGGGTCGGCCGGCTGGCCGCCAACCTCTCCCAGGTCGCACGGGCCCGCGCCGACGCCGACCGGGCGCTGCGCGTGCTGCGCGCCCGCGGCCTGGCCGGCCAGGTCGCCGGGTACACGGCCGTGCACTTCGAGTCGTTGCTGCTCCAGGTCTCCGACGTGGTCGCCGCCGAGGAGCAGGTGCCCACCGGCCCGTACGAGCGGCTGCTCGCGCACGACGCCGAGCACGGCAGCGAGCTGGTGGCCACCCTGCGGGCCTACCTCGACGCGTTCGGCGACGTCAACGCCGCCTGCGTGAAGGTCCACGTGCACGCCAACACCTTCCGCTACCGGCTCAAACGGCTCACCGAGATCAGCGGGCTCGATCTGTCCGATCCCGACGCGCGACTCACGGTGATGTTGCAGATGCGGATCTTCGGACGCTAGCACGAGGTCGTCCGCGCTTTTTGTGAAGGGCGACGAAGAAGGTCGGGCCGCGAGGGACGAATGTGGGTCACCACCCCACGCTCTCCTGGAGTCGCCATGAAGAAGACAGCGGTGCTCACCGCGTTGGCCCTGCTAGCGGCCGCCTGCGGCAGCGGCGGAGGTACGGCGGGCAGCACGGGCAAGCCTGTCACGGGCGGCACGTTCACCGCCGCCGTCACCGCCGACCCCGGGTTGCTCGACCCCGCCATGGGCGTGCTCTCGGTCACCAACAAGGTCCTGTCGGTGGCCTACGACACCCTGGTCTCCACCTCGGCGGACGGCAAGACCGTCCCCGCCCTGGCCGAGAAGTGGGACGTCAAGCCCGACAGCGTGACCTTCACCCTGCGCAAGGACGTCACCTGCTCGGACGGCTCCAAGCTCACCCCGTCCGACGTCGCCGAGAACGTCAACCACATCGCCGACCCCGCCACCAAGTCGCCCATCTACGGGGTGCTCGTACCGGCGGGCATGAAGGCCGAGGCCGACGAGGCCGCCGGCACCGTGACCCTGTCGACGCCCGAGCCGTTCAGCTTCATCCTGGAGAGCTCACGGCTGCTGTTCATCGTCTGCGGCAAGGCCGTCAAGGACCGCTCGCTCCTCGCGCGCGGCACCTCCGGGACCGGCCCGTACCAGCTCACCGAGGCCGTCCCCGGCGACCACTACACCTTCAAGGTGCGCCGGGAGTACACCTGGGGCCCCGAGGGCGGCACCGCCAAGGACATCCCCGAGACCTTCGTGCTCAAGGTGGTGCCGAACGAGCAGACCGCGGCCAATCTGCTGCTCGCCGGCTCGCTCAACGCCGCCACCTTCTTCGGTCCCGACCGCACCCGCCTGGAGGCCAACCCCGCCCTCGGCAAGATCATCGAGTCGGAGGGCAACGGCCAGTTCTTCTACCACCAGGGCGACGACAGGCCCGGCCACGACCCCGCCGTCCGCAAGGCGCTGACCCAGGCGCTCGACATGAAGGAGCTGGGCGGCATCGCCTCGGGCGGCACCGGCAAGCCGGCCACCGGGCTCGTGGCGCAGCCCCGCCCGTGCCAGGGCGACACCGTCACCGGTCACGTGCCCGCCTTCGACACGGCGGCCGCCACCGCCGCCCTGGACACGGCCGGCTGGAAGGCCGGGGCCGACGGCGTCAGGGAGAAGGACGGCAAGAAACTCTCCCTGCGCCTCATGTACGCCACCACCAGGGGCCCCGGCATCGTGGCCGCCGCCGAGTACATGGCGGCGGCGTGGAAGAAGATCGGCGTCGACGTGAAGCTCAACGGCGTCATCGACACCAAGCTGTCGGAGTCGCTCAACGCCACCCAGGACTGGGACGTCGTCTGGCTGCCCATCGGCGTCACCCTGCCCTCGCAGCTGGTCGGTTTCCTGTCCGGCCCCGCCGCCCCCAAGGGCGCCAACTTCGCCCACCTGAAGAACGCCGAGTACGAGGGGCTGGTCGCCGAGGCCGCCAAGCTGACCGGCGCCGAGGGCTGCGCCAAGTGGGAGAAGTCGGAGTCGGCCCTGTTCGACGCCGCCGACCTGGTGCCCGTGGTGGAGGTCAACACGCTGACCGCCACCAAGGGCGCCACCTTCCGGACGATCGCCGGCCTGTTCCTGCCCTCGACGATCCGCCTCACCCAGGGAGGCTGAGTGAGCGTACGGCGCCTCGTGCGCTTCGTCGTGTCGCTGGCGGTGCTGCTCGTGGCCTCGTTCGCGATGATCCATCTCATCCCCGGCGACCCGGTGCGGGCCTCGCTCGGCCCTGCCGCGCCGGTCGAGCTGGTCAACGCCCGCAAGCAGTTGCTCGGGCTGGACAAGTCGCTGCCCGAGCAGTTCGCCACCTACGTCGGGCACATCTTCACCGGCGACTTCGGCACCTCGTTCCTCACGGGCGAGCCGGTCGGCGAGGTCATCGCCGCCCGGCTGCCCAACACACTGGGCCTGGCGCTGCTGGCCACCGTGGTGGCGCTGCTGCTGGCCGTACCGCTCGGCATGTGGGCGGCCATCCGCACGGAGAACGGCCGGAACCGGGGCACCGAGATCACCTTCAGCTCGGTCACCGGCACCGCCGTCGCCGTCCCGGAATTCCTCTACTCCATCGCGCTGGTGGCGGCCTTCTCGATCGGGCTCGGCCTGTTCCCGCCGGCCGGCAAGGAGGGGGCGATGTCGTACGTCCTGCCGGTGGCCGCGCTGGCCATCGGCCCGGTCGCGATGATCGCCCGCATCTCCCGGGTGGAGACCCTGCGCGAGCTCGCCACCGACTATGTGCGGCTGGCCCGGTCGAAACGGCTGCCCGCCGCCCGCCTGCACCTGCGGCACGTGCTGCCCAACACGCTGACCGCGACGCTGACCGTGGGCGGGCTGCTGCTCACCTCGCTGATCGCCGGAAGCGTGCTGGTGGAGTACGTCTTCGCCTGGCCGGGGCTCGGCCTGAAGATCGTCGAGTCGATCACGCAGAAGGACTATCCCGTCGCCCAGGGCGTCATCCTCGTCTACGGCGCGATCGTGCTCGTCGTGAACCTCGCCGTCGATCTGGTCCTGGGCGCGCTCGACCCCACCTCCAAGATCAAGGAAAACTGATGCGTTTGCGCACCCCGGCCGCCGTCGCCGGAGCCGTGCTGGTCACGCTCATGGTGGTCCTGGCCGTCGTAGGCCCGCCGATCTGGGGCGCGGCGGCGGAGAAGATCGACGCGGGCGCCATCCTGCAGGGCGCCTCGGCCGCCCATCCGCTCGGCACCGACAACCTGGGACGCGACCTGCTGGCCAGGGTCCTGGTCGCGGGCCGGTTCTCTCTCCTGCTCGCGCTGGCGGCCACGCTCTTCGGCGCGGCCGTCGGCACCGTGCTCGGCGCGCTGCCCTCGGTGCTGCCGGTACGCGGCGCCCGCTTCGTCACCGGCGCCGTCAACGCGCTCGTCGCCTTCCCCGGCCTGCTGCTGGCCATGTTCACCGCAGTGGTCACCGGGCTCGGGGCCAAGGGCGCGGTGCTCGGCATCGGCGTGGCCATCGCCCCGGGCTTCGCCCGGTTCACCCAGACGCTGGCCGCGACCGTCGCGGGCGCCGACTACGTCGCGGCCGCCCGGATGCTCGGCGTGCCGCGCATGCGCATCCTGACCGGACACGTGCTGCCCAACATCGCCGAGCCGCTCATCCTCAACCTCAGCCAGGCGCTCGGCGGCGCACTGCTGGGCCTGGCCGGGATGTCGTTCCTGGGGCTCGGCGTGCAGCCGCCCGCCTTCGACTGGGGGCGGCTGCTGTTCGACGGGTTCGGCCGCATCTACGTCACGCCCGAGGTGGCACTGGGGCCCGCCCTGGCGGTCGCGCTGGCCGGCATCGGCTTCAACCTGCTGGGGGACGCGCTGGCCAAGGCCGCCTCCCGCACCGCCGTGCACGCGCGCGAGGCCGGGCCCGCCGCGCCGCCCGACCCCGGTGAGCCGGACCCCAAGGCGGTGCTGGAGGTCAAGGACCTGACGGTGACCTTCCCCGGCGGCGTCACGCCGGTGCGCGGGGTGTCGCTGACCGTCGGGCCCGGGCAGATCGCCGGGCTGGTCGGGGAGTCGGGCAGCGGCAAGAGCCTCACCGCCGCCGCGATCGGCGGGCTGGTGCCGTACCCGGGCGTGGTGACGGCGGGCAGGCTGGCGCTGGCCGGCCAGGAGATCTCCGAGATGTCGCCCAAGGAGCTCGGAACCGCGCTCGCCATGGTCTTCCAGGACCCGATGGCCTCGCTCAATCCCGCGCTGAAGGTCGGCGGCCAACTGGCCGAGGTCGCGATCGTCCACCAAGGGTCCGGCAAGGCGGAGGCCCACCAGCGCGCCGTCGACCGGCTCGGCCACGTACGCCTGCCCGCGCCCGAACGAGTGGCGCGCCGGCACCCGCACGAGCTGTCCGGCGGTATGCGGCAGCGCGCCGTCATCGCCATGGGCCTGATGGGCACCCCCAGGCTGCTCATCGCCGACGAGCCCACCACCGCGCTCGACGTCACGGTGCAGCGGCAGATACTCAAGCTGCTGCGCGAGGTCACCGACGAGACCGGTGCGGCAGCCCTGTTCATCTCCCACGACATCGCCGTCGTCGGCGAGCTGTGCGACGTGGTCGTCGTCATGTACGCCGGCCGCGTCGTCGAGCACCTGCCGGTCGAACGGCTGGCCACCGGAGCCGCGCACCCCTACACGCGGGCGCTCATCGACTCGCTGCCCGACATGGAAACCGACAGGTCGCTGCCGTTGGCCAGCATCCCCGGACGGCAGCCCGCCCCCTCCGACGTGGGCGACGGCTGCGCCTTCGCCGCCCGCTGCGAGCTCGCCACGGCCCGCTGCGCCGGCGAGCGTCCCCCATTGACGTCGTACGGCAAGGCGCACCAGGTCGCCTGCTGGGAGGTCTGATGATCATCGAGAACCTGACAGTGCGGTTCGGCTCGTTCACCGCCGTCGACGACATCACCCTCGAAGTGCCGAGCGGCTCCATCGTCGGGCTGGTCGGCGAGTCGGGGTCGGGCAAGTCGTCGGTGGCCAGGGCGGTGAGCGGCCTGGTGCCGCACACCGGCACCATCACCGGCGCCAGCCGCGTCCAGATGGTCTTCCAGGACCCCTACGCCTCGCTCGACCCCCGGATGCGGGTCGGGGCGTCCATCGCCGAGGGCAGCGGCAAGGAGGCGGTCGAACATCTGCTGTCGCTCGTCTCCCTACCGCCCGAGGTGGCCCAGCGCTACCCGCGCGAGCTGTCGGGCGGCATGCGGCAGCGCGTGGCCATCGCCAGGGCACTGGGCGCCCAGCCGGACCTGCTGGTCGCCGACGAGATCACCAGCGCCCTGGACGTGTCCGTCCAGGGCTCGGTGCTGAATCTCGTACGCAGGCTCCGCGACGAGCTGGGGCTGTCGATGTTGTTCATCTCGCACAACCTGGCCGTGGTGCGCTACGTCTCCGACGTGGTGGCGGTGCTGCACCACGGGCGCATCGTCGAGCTGGGGCCGACGGAGGAAGTGGTCGGCGCCCCCGCCCACGACTACACCCGGTCGCTGCTGGAGGCCGTGCCCAGGCTGGGCCGCTCCACCACGTAGAACGCCTTGTCGTGGAAGGCGGTCACCGCGCCGCCTTCCACGAGCAGGCCGCCCAGGACCTCGCGTACGGCCAGCCGCCACGCCTTGGCGGCTCCGGGATCCGTGACGCGCATCGTCTCGATGTCCTCCGGCAGCGCCACGAGCAGGGTGGGGGCGTCACTGTGGAACGCCACCGGACGTCCGTCCTCGTCGGCCAGCACGACCTCGGCGTCCGCCGGGAGGGGCCGCCGGCAGGGCTCACCCCGTACGAGAGCCGCCACGTGCGGCGCCGACAGCGGCCAGGAGGCCAGCACCCGGTCGGAGTCTCCGCCCTGGTTGATGGCGTCGACCATGACGCCGTAGAAGCTCGGCAGGTACTCCACGGGCCGGGCGCCCAGCTTGGCCAGGTTGAAGTGGGCGTTCCGGCGCACCAGCGGATCGTAGGTCCAGGTGATGCGTTCGATGCCGCGCTCCAGCGCCCATCGGCGCTGGTGCAGTTTCAGCTGCAAGCCGGTGCCGTGGCCGCTCACCGCGCCGGTGATGTGGGAGTGCAGCGTGTTGCCCGCCCCGAAGAAGCCGACGGAGGCGCCCACCAGGCGGCCCGCGTCGTCGAACGCGCCGGCCACGTAATTGCCCGCGTGCGACATCGCCCGCATCAACTCGACCGAGATCGGCCGGCTCTCCGGGTCGAAGTGCCAGATCTCGTCGAACAGGCCACTGGCCTGCTCGAACTCCGCGATCTCGTGGAGTTCCCTGATCGCGATCAACGTGCCAGCCCTCCGAACGCTCAAGTGTCACGGCGACGCTACGACACGGCGCGGCGCCCCCGAATCGTGCTGGACACCAAAGAGCATCCGGGGCTTCGTGGGATCAGACAGCGATCGGCTCGGCAGGGGCGCAAGCTCGTTCAGCGGTGCGTGCGGTGCCCGCAGTGCGTCCGGGCGTGTTCCGGGAACCCGTCAAAGAGCGCGGTACATGATGTGCAGTCCGACATAGCCCTTCACCGGGCTCCAGAAGCCCTCCGGCACGGTGCCGAGCACCTCGAATCCGAGTCGCCGGTACAACCGGACCGCCGTCTCGTTGGTCTCCACGACCGCGTTGAACTGCATCGAGCGGAAACCCTCCGCGCGGGCCCACTCGATCGTGTACTCGCACAGCGCGCGGCCCACACCACGTCCGGAATGGGCTGGATCGACCATGTAGCTGGCGCTCGCAACGTGCGAGCCGTTGCCCATCTGGTTGTTGTTCATCTTCGCGGTGCCGAGGATCACACCGTCGTCGTCAACCGCCACGACCGTACGGTTCGGGGCGGGCAGCAACCACCAGCCGCGCCCCTCTTCCTGACCGAGATCGAGCGGATAGGTGAAGGTCTCACCGGCGGTGACGATCTCGCGGAAGAACGGCCAGATGGCCGACCAGTCGTCCATGGTGGCTTCCCTGATCAGCATCCGCCCAATATACCGGCGGCACCGAACATCCACCGGTGGCCGTTCTCCCCGGTACCCTCGGCGGCCGTCGCCCGTCAGCCTCACCGCGACCACACCTCCACATGAGCGAAGCGCCTCCGCCCACTGCGGCTCCTGCCCGGCTACTCCGGGCGCGGCCGGCGCCGCCTCTCCCCCTCCGCCTCAGGACGTCCGAGCAGCCTGTCGATGTTGCGGCGTTCGCGCTTGGTGGGACGGCCCGCACCACGAGCCCGGACGGCCACCGTCACCGTCTCCTCCCGAGGAGGGGGCGGAGGGCTCTTGTCGACGTAGCACTCGGCGGCCACGGCGGCCCCGACACGCTTGGTGATGGCACGGGAGACGACCACGACGCGTTCGCGCCCCTCATGCCGCAGCCGGATCTCGTCTCCGACCCGTACGGCGTGCGCCGGCTTGACCCGCACCCCGTTGACCCGTACGTGACCGCCCCGGCAGGCATCGGACGCGATCGAACGCGTCTTGGTGAGCCGTACCGACCAGATCCAGCTGTCCACCCGCACACTCGGCTGCTCACCTGCCACCCCGACACTGTACTGAGAACGCCGCGCCGCCGCTTGTGCCGCGTCGTATGCGGCGTGGGCGTCGGCGATGTCGGCGCTGTGCCTCTTGGCCCAGCCGACCAGCGACAGGAGGGTCTCGTGCAGCTCAAGTGCCATGTACGTGCACGTGTACTCGACTTTGGGAGGAACGGTCGGATGGACGGTCCGCACCAGCAGGCCCTCTCGCTCCAGCTGTCGGGCGGCCTTCGCCAAACCGTTCCTCAACGCATGCTCAACATCTCCCGCCGCATGCTCGACCTCCATCCCCACACTAAGGGAGCAGGTCATGCGAAAAGCGATCAAAAGTCTCGTCTTCGCGGCCGGACTGGTGTCGTTCCTGGTGGTGAACGGCGGCGCCGCGAACGCCGCGGATCCCCTGCCGGCCTCACCTTCACCCTCGGCCTCGGAACCGGTCTCTGAACCAAGCTCGTCATCGACACCGGAGCCCACGGCGGAGGCGGCCGACCAGGCGGCGGCCAATTGCCCCTTTGCGATCTGGCCCAACAACGGCAACGGGCAGTCACTGGTCCTGGACGTCGACCGAGCCGGCGGATCCGGCTCCAAGACCATCGTCTGGCCCTGGAACGGAGGCGCGAACCAGCGCTGGGAGCACAGCGGCCAGACCAACACCACCATCGTGCCGTGCCACAACACGTCACTGTGCCTCGACGCAGCCGGCGGGCAGACCGCCAACGGCACGTGGGTCCTCGTCTACCGCTGCAACGGCGGCTGGAACCAGCGATGGGACCTCGAACACCCTTGGGGACCGGGATGGGTGAGGTTCCGCCTGCACGGCACGAGCAAATGCCTCAACGTCAACGGCGGCATCGCCCGGGGCCACAACGTGATCCTCTGGACCTGCAACGACCAGGTCAATGAACGCTGGACGAACTAAGACAGACCACAGCACCCGGCGCCGGGCACCGCCTCGGCAAAGGCCGTGCCCGGCGCCTCGAAGTCGATCGTCCCGCCCTGTCCGTAGCCGGGCCACGGCTCTGTCCGCGAGCATGGTCGAAAGGCTCCGGCTACGACCCGGACGCGCCCGCGGTCAACCGTTCAACGGCCTTCCAGAGGTCGGCTTCGCGCCGCGGGTCGTAGGACTCGTCCGACGAGCGGCTCACACGGTCGCGGTCGACGTAGGAGCCGGTCGGCGCCCGGAGCGTGCCGAGGACGACGTCGGCGAGGTGGCGGCCGGCGGCGTCGGGACTCGTGGCGAACGGAGTGAGGCTCATCAGGGGCATGATGCGCCGCATCGCGAACCGGGAGAAAGCATCGGCGTTGCGGGCCAGGCCGGTGCCGGGGACGAACCCCGGGTTGTAGGCCACCACGTCGATCCCCGTCGGCAGGCGGCGCGCGTACTCGTGCACCAGGTAGATCGCGGCCAGCTTGCTCGTCGAGTACGCGGTGCGCCCGCCGGCCGCGGTGTGCGGCTCGGCGAAGGCACCCGTACGCGCGAGAGTGTCCGGTGACTTCCAGACCGGCCCCGGCACCATGCCCAGGTTGTGCCTGAGGTCGCCGAAGTGGGTGTCACTCGAAGTGATCACGATCCGGGCGGGGGCGGCGAAACGGTCCTGGAGCAGGCGTACGAACAGATGGTTGGCGAGCACGTTGACCGTGAAGGTGCACTCCAGCCCCTCCGGTCCCTCGGTCAGCGCGTTGGTGTACTGGATGCCGGCGTTCCCCACGAAGCCGCGCAGTGGCGGCAGGTCACCGCCGTCGAGCCGGTCGCGGATCTCGATGGCGGCCGCGCGGACGCTGTCCAGCGAGCCGAGGTCCGCCTGGACGTACGAGACCGGGTGCCCGCCCGACGCGAGCTCCGCGGCGAGCCGCGCGCCGGAGGACGGGCGGGCGACGACGAGGAGATGCGTCTCCGGCGACCGGCGCAGGATGTGCCGGGCGGCGACATGACCGATCCCGCGGCTCGCGCCCGTCATCACAAGGGTGTGCTTCATGCCAGGTTCCTTCGCTGTTCCGCCGGTGGCGCCCGCCTCGGGCGCAGGTCCACGTTCGTCTCAGGCGCCGCCACCAGCCAGTGCACCGTCCGTCACCAGGACTGGCAGTACCCAGGCTCGTTCGTCGCCGTACGGCGAGAATGGGTCCATGGCTGCCTCCCGCTCTGATTTCGCGGCGCTCTTGCGTACCTGGCGTGACCGCCTCTCCCCTGCCGACGCCGGCTTCACGGCGACGGGCGGCCGTCGCGCGCCGGGACTGCGCCGCGAGGAACTGGCCCAGCTGGCGGGGCTGTCCGTCGACTACGTTCTGCGCCTGGAGCAGGCCCGCGCCAAGAACCCCTCGGCCCAGGTCGTCGGCGCTCTCGCGCGCGCCCTTCAGCTCGCCCGCGCCGAGCGCGACCAGCTGTACCGCAGCGCCGGGCTCCTGCCGCCGCAGGACGGGACCGTCGACACCCACGTGCCCCCAGGCATCCAACGGCTCGTCTCGCGCCTCGGCGACGTCCCGATCGGCGTGTTCGCCGCGGACTGGACCCTGGTGTGGTGGAACACCATGTGGAGCGCCCTGCACGGCGACCCCGCCGCCGTCCCGGCCGCCGAGCGCAACCTTGCCCGTGCGCTCTTCGGCAACGGCGCCGCAAGCGCCTCGATGCTCCCCGTCCGGTCCGAACGCGGACCGGACGCCTTCGCCGCCTCGATCGTCGCCGACCTCAAGGACGCCGTCTCCCGCTATCCCACCGACGCCCGGCTCGATCGTCTCGTACGAGAACTACGCGAGACCTCCGGCGCCTTCGCTCATCACTGGGCCGCGCGGACGACCGCCGCCCCCCACACGACCGACGCGAAGACCATCCGGCACCCTCAGGTCGGCGACATCCTGCTCGACTGCGACGTCCTCATCGTTCCCGGCGCCGACCTGCGCATGGTCACCTACACGGCGGCGACCGGCAGCACCGAGGCGGGAAAGCTCGACCTTCTCCGCGTCACGGGAGGCCACGTAGCTACCGTCGCCACCACGCATCCCTGACCGGCTGCCGCGTTACTCGACCTCGGTGTCCTCGGGGACGCTCCCGGCCAGTGCGGCGAGGGTCGCCAGCGCCGTGGCGAGGGTGCCGGGCGGTGGCGCCGACAGGGCGAGACGTACGGCGTTGGGCGCGTGGGCCATGACAACGGTGAAGGCCGCGCCGGGGGTGACCGCGATGCCACGACGGGCGGCGGCCGCGACGAAGGTGTCGGCCCGCCACGGGCCGGGCAGGCGCCACCAGCAGTGGAAGGCCTGCGGATCGGACTCGACGGCGAACTCGGCGAGATGCTCGCGCACGAGCCCCTGGCGGGCCGCCGCGTCACGGCGTTTGAGCTCTTGGACAGCGGCGACGGTGCCGTCGTCCAGCCATCGCGTCGCGGCCTCGACAGCGAATCGCGGAGCGGTCCAGCCGCCTGAGCGCAGCGCCGAGGCCACCCGGTCGCCGATCGCCTCCGGTGTCACCGCGAAGCCGACGGTCAGACCCGGCGCCACGCGCTTCGACAGGCTGTCGGCGACGACGACGCGTTCCGGCGCGAACGCGGCCAGCGGCGGCAGATCATCGCGCAGGAAGGCGTAGATGGCGTCCTCGACCGCGTAGATGCCGAGCTCTCGGAGAGTGGCGGCGATCTCGGCGCGCCGCCGTTCGGGCATGGTGACGCCGAGCGGGTTGTGGAGCGTCGGCTGGAGGTAGACGGCACGCAGTGGCCCAGCCGATCGTACGGCTCCCGGGAGCACTCCGCAGCCGTCCATGGCGAGCGGGACCAGGGTGATGCCGAGGCGGGTGGCGATGCCCTTGACCAGCGGATACGTCAACTCCTCGACGCCGAGGCGGTCACCGGCCGGGACGAGTGCCGCGAGTGCGGCGGCGATCGCCTGCCGCCCGTTGCCCGCGATGAGCAGGCGTCCGGGGTCGGGAGTCCAGCCCGGACGGGACAGCACCGCGGCCGCCGCCTCCCGCACCGCCGGCGTGCCTGCCGCGCCCATGGGGGCGAGCGCGTCCGCCAGCACGTCGGGACGCAGCATTCCGCCCAGGCTCGCGGCGAGGAGCGCGGGCTGCTCGGGAGGCATGGAGAAGTTCAGCTCCAGGTCCACTCGGGCGCGGGCCGGCTCGGAGAGTGCGGGCTCGCTCGGCGGCGCGGCGGCGCGGACGAAGGTGCCGCGCCCGACCTCGCCGACCGCGAGACCGCGGCGGATCAACTCGCCGTACGCCCTCGCCGCTGTGGAGGCGGCGATGCCGTGCCTGCGGGCGAACTGCCGCTGCGGCGGCAGCCGATCCCCGGGCCTGAGCCGACCGGCGGCGATCTCCGCCGTGAGACGGTCCGCGATGCGCCGGAAGTCGTCCAATCTCAGCTCCGTACGACATTGCTCCGAGTGCAATTTAGCTATTGCACCGAGATATTGCTCCGAATAGCCTCAAGCTGTCAAGACCGGCCGGACTGGAGCGATTCCCATGAAGACTTTCAGCACCGGGAAGATCGCCATCGCCTATGACGACCACAACCCCGAAGGCGTCGAGCCGCCGCTGGTGCTCGTCCACGGGCACCCCTTCGACCGTTCGATGTGGGCGCCCCAGGCCGCGCACGTCGGCCGGAGCGGGCGCCGGCTGATCGTCCCGGACCTGCGCGGGTACGGCGGCAGCACCGTCGTCACAGGCACGACGCCGCTCCGGACCTTCGCCCAGGACATCGCCGGCCTGCTCGACCACCTCGGCGTCGCGGAGATCGTCCTCGGCGGCCTGTCCATGGGCGGGCAGATCGTCATGGAGTTCCACCGCCTGTTCCCGGACCGGCTGCGCGGGCTGGTCTTCGCCGACACCGCCCCGCAGGCGGAGACCGAGGAAGGCAGGCGAGCCCGCAACGCCTTGGCCGACCGGCTGCTCCGGGAGGGCATGGACGGATACGCGGAGGAGGTCCTGCCCAAGATGGTGGCGCCGGCCAACATCCGGCGGTTCCCCGCGCTGGCCGAGCACGTCCTCGGCATGATGCGGACAACGTCCCCGCAGAGCGCGGCGGCCGCGCTGCGCGGCCGCGCCGAGCGTCCCGACTACCGGCCGTCACTGTCGCGCGTACGTGTGCCCGCCCTCATCGTCGTCGGTGGCGATGACGAGTTCACCCCGATCGGTGACGCCCGGCTCATACACGAGATCATCCCAGGCTCCGAGCTCGTCGTCATCGAGGGCACCGCGCACCTGCCCAATCTCGAACGGCCGGCCGAGTTCAACGAGGTGCTGAGCAAGTTCCTCGACTCGATCCCCCAGGAGCGATGAGCCCATGACCGCGTTTGTCACCGGCGTTGAGCAGGTCGGACTCCCAGCCGCCCACGCCCAGGTACCGGTACCCGGCGACACACCGGTTCGCAACCCGCCTTTGCAGGTCACCTGGTCCTGATCCGCTCCAGGGAGTTGTCCCGGCAGCCGGCGGGCGCGCTCACCGGGTTGCAGCGGACCGTCGCCCCGCCCGGAAGCTCGGCCGTGTAGTCGCTGCCGTTCCTGGCCGACAGGCCGATCACCGGGAAGTCGGTGCTGACCATCTGCGCGCCGCTGTCCAGCGCCGCCTTCAGCCGGCCGGTGCTGCCCGACCTGGCCTCGGTGAACGGCACATCGGACCGGGTCCGCACGTAGTAGCCCTTGCGTACGAGGTCCTGGATCTGCGCGGTGTTGGCGCCCTCCGGCTCGTTCCAGCCGACGAAGGCGGCATCGGGCCGGCCCGGCCGGGAATTCGTGAACAACACCCGCCCTTCCAGGCTCGGCCGGCCCGCCAGGTAAGGCTCCTGGATGGCGCTCCCTTGGTTGTCCATGAAGAACATGACCTTGCCACGGGACGACTTCAGCTCCGGCCAGCCGAACTTGAGCACCGACTGCTCCAGGGTGAGCCCCGGCTTGCGGACGTCATCGGGGGTGATGAGCCGGTCGCCGGGGAAGACCGAGCGGATCTCGGCGTCCAGGGCGTCCATGAGCGCCGTGTCCCAGGCCGGGCTCTTGGCTCCGCCCATGGCCTCCTTCGCCGGGTCGGTGCTCTTGAACTCGGTCAGGATCGTCAGCGGAACGTGGCCGGGGTTCTTGTCGGACCACTCGCGTACCTGGCGCAGGCAGGTGAGGAGTGCGGAGCAGTTGGTGCCGTAGTCGTGGTCGGCCCAGTGCAGCACCTTGAACCCGGGCCGGGCGAGCGCGGGGTCGTTGAGCGCGGGCAGGCCGGCGTCGCGGCGTACCAGCGGGTTGCTGTAGAGGCCGCCCTGGGGGTCGGGGAAGACGTCCAGCTCGATGCCGCGCACGTGCTGGGCGCCGAACTGGTTGGGCAGGGCGGTGTGCGAGTACTGCAGGTTCCACCAGTTGGCGTCGGTCCTGCGCTGCACGTCTTTCTCGGCGTCGGTCAGCTCGCGGTGGTAGCTGTTGTGGGTCGCGATGGTCTGGACGTGGTTGATCCGCAGGGTGCCGTGGCCGTTCGTGGCGGCGTCGGCGGCGGGGACGGCCGCGAGCGCGGTGACGGCGGTGGCGGCGATGAGGGCGAGACGGCGCATGGGATCCGACACTCCAAGGCAGCGGTAAACGGATGATCACTAAATGTCCGAACGTGTCGGTAAAAATGCGCGAACGTCAAAGGATGGCCGGCGGAGTGACCCCACCGAGGAGGTGGCAGGCGCGGCTCATGGGCAGCTCGCGCACGTCCAACCCCTCGGCGGGCGTCGCCAGTCAGCCTCAACCCGGCCACAAGTCGCACGCGCGATTCTCGCCCCATGCGCGTGAACAAGATCGCCTGGTCGGCCGCGATACTCGCGGTGACCGTAGGGCTCACCACACCCGCCGCACCCGCCGCGGCGGCGCCTGCCATCACCGTCAAGAGCGACTTCAACGGGGACGGCTACAACGACGTCGCCGTCGGCATGCCCACGTACCCGGGCTACCTCGGCACGGACAACAGCGGCATGATCGCCGTCCTGTACGGCGGCCCGAACGGCCTCAGCGGCGCCAAGCAGCTCATCCGGCCCACGACCGGCTGCTCGGGTGAATCAGCCAGTCTCTGCCGAGGGTGGGGCAAAGGGCTGACTTCCGGCGACGTCGACGGCGACGGCAGGACCGACCTGGTCACCGTGGGGCTCAGCGAGCGGCAGGTCTTCTCCTGGACACCGGCCGGCATCACCCGGCAGGGCGGCTCCAGCTCGGCGTACTTCCGGGGGCTGACCGTCGGCAACGCCGACAACGACTCGCGAACCGACGTCGTGGGGCTGTTCGCGTCCGGCTGGTTCGCCTCCTTCGGCGGCTGGTACAACGGCGGCGCCTTCGAGCAGACGTCGCTCAACGCCCCGAGCGGCCCCTTGCTGCAGTCGACGGCGATCGGCACCGTGAACGGCGACGACATCATGGAAGCGATGGTTCTGCTCGCCCCCACCTACGGCTCGACCAGCCATGAGCTGTGGTACATCGACAGTCTGCGCGATCCGGCGCACACCCCCATGCTCATGGGCAACACGGCGGCCTGCGACACCCCCGACGCGACCAGGCCCGCCTGCACCAAGAAGGACTCCCAGCTCGGCCTCGGCGACGTGAACGGCGACGGCTACCGCGACCTCGTCATGGTGACGCCCAGCACCGGCACAGTGCACGTCTGGTACGGCTCCTACTACGGCGCAGGCATGTACCAGCCCGGCTTCACGGCCCGCAACCTGTCCTGGCTGACCACGCTCGGATCCACCGACATCACCGTCACCGTGGGCGACATCAACGGCGACGGCCGCGGCGAGATCGCCGTCGGCCTGCCCAGAGCGACCATCGCGGGCAAGGCGGCCGCGGGGGCCGTCGCGCTGATCCCCGGGACCGCCTCGGGCCCGGACGTCTCCGCCGCCCGGATCCTCACTCAGGACGGCATCGCCTCACCCGGCACGGCGCCTTCGGCGGATCCGATCGCCGAGGAGTCCGTGGCCGACGACCGCATGGGCGAGGCCGTCTCGATCATCGACGTCACGGCTGACGGCAAGGGCGAGCTGATCGTCGGCGTGCCCGGCAAGAACGATGGCAGGGGCATGCTCGCGGTACTTACCGGCAACGCCACCGGGATCCCGTCCTCGGCGCAGTCCGTGCACGCGATTCCCACCGGGGTGAACGCCGCGGATGCCCGCTTCGGTGCCATCATGCTGCGATAGCGCCACCACGGAGGAACAGCAGGACGGCCAGTGCTCCTGGTGGGCTAATCAGCCGCAGCGTTCCCGGTTGCGCCGCCGGACTTCAGCTCCTCGGACAGGAGCCGCAACAGGCCGGGCAGATGACGCTCGATGTCCTGCCTGGGCAATGAGACGGCGCTGCCGTTGCCGTGGTCACGCTGCATGATCAGCCCCGCCTCGCGCAGCACCCGGAAGTGATGCGTGCGCGCGGCTTTCTTCACCGGCAGGTCGAACGAGCCGCAGGCACGCTCCCGGCCCTCAGGATCGGCCGCGAGTTCGGCCACGACCTGGCGGCGGGAGTCGTCGGCCAGCGCGCGGAACACCTTGCCCAGATCCATGGCTCACCCCCCATAGGTACGATTTGCATCATACCTTGGCTGATGGCTAACGTTGGCAGGTATGAAGATTGTCGTACCTGAAGGAGGCGGGGCGGTCGGCATTTACGGCTTCGCCCGGCCGAAGCCCGAGCGCGCCGACGAACTGGAGCGGCTGCTGCTGTCATTCGTGGAGCCGACCAGGGCCGAGCCTGGCTCGATGCAGTACCAGGTCCACCGCGACGTGGCCGACCCCAGCACGTTCGTGTTCTACGAACTGTGGCGGTCGGCCGACGACCTGCGCGCGCATCTCGCGCGTCCCGAACTCGCGCACTTCCAGCAGCACCGCATGGACTACCTGCGAGAAGACCTGGAGATCCACTGGCTGACACCCCTCAGCGCGACCCCCTGACGCCTCGGCTCATGCGGGCGACCGTGCTGCCCGGCAGGTCAATGGGCGCTCCAGCCGCCGTCCACCGGCAGGATCGCGCCCGTCAGGTAGGACGCGTCCGGCCCGGCCAGCAACAAGGCCGCGGCGGTGAGTTCGTCCGGCTCGGCCCAGCGTCGGAGTGGCACTTCATGGTGCAGGAACCGCCGCACCTGCGGGTCGTCGTCGGCGTTCGTGTTGAGCGGCGTACGGAAAGGACCGGGGGCGAGGGCGTTGACGTTGATCCCGTACGGGGCGAGTTCCACGGCCAGGCTGCGGGTGAGCTGGACGACCGCCCCTTTGCTCGCCGCGTAGGCGGACCGGGCGGCCGCGCCGACGAGCCCGAGCGCGCTGGCCAGGGTCACGATGCGGCCGTACCCCGCGGCGCGCATCACCGGCACGACCGCCTGGCAGGCCAGGAAGGTGCCGACGACGTTCGTCTCCAGGCAGCTGCGCAGGGCGGACACGTCCAGGTCTGTGATCTCGCCGCGGGCCTGGACGCCGGCGCTGGTCACCAGCACGTCCAGACGTCCATGACCGGACACGATCTCCTCCACGAGCCGCCGGGTGGCGTGCTCGTCGGTCACGTCGCAGGCCAGCCCCGACGCGGGACGGCGGGTCGCCCGGGTGATCCCCGCGGCCGCCTCCTCGCACGCCTCGCGGCGCCTGCCGGACACCACGACGTGGGCTCCGGCGCCGGCCAGCGCCTGTGCGATGGCCAGCCCGAGTCCGGACGAGCCGCCGGTGACCAGGGCGACCTGACCGGCCAGGTTTGAATCGTTCACGCGGATGTCCTTCGAGGTCGGCGAGAGGTGGTGCGAAGCAGGGCGTACCCGATCACGAGCGAGACCACCAGGAGCACGGCCGCGTCCACGGCGGCGGCCAGCCGGACACCACTCAGCAAGGCCGGGGCCGCGGCCTGACCGGCGTCCCGGAGTGCGGACACGCGGGTCACGCAGACGGCGCTGAGGATCGGGACGCCGACGGTGATGCCGATCTGCTGGGCGCTCGTCACCAATCCGGTCGCCAGCCCTTGAACCGTGTCCGGCAGCCCGGACGTCACGGTGACGCCGTACGAGACCACGACCGACATGTGGCCCACGGAGGCCAGGCACACCACGGCCAGGGCCGGCCAGGCACCCTCGGTCACGGTCATCGCGGCGGTGCAGACCCCTTGCAGGGCCAGCCCCGCCACCAGCGTCCGCCCCGCACCCAGCACGCGGATCACCCGGGAGGAGACCATGCCCGTCACGGCCAGAACGACGCCCTGGCCGCCGAAGAACAGACCTGTCCACAGGGGTGACAGCGCCTCGACATCCTGCAGGTAGAGAGTCAGCAGGAAGATGAACGCGCTCATCATGGAGAAGGTGATCAGGCCGCCCAGGCTGCCGAAGGCGACCGTGGGCCTGCGCAGCATGGTCAACGAGACCAGCGGCTGCGCGGCTCGCGACTCGATGACCACGAACACGCCCAGCAACAACACGGCCGCCGCCATGGCCACCACTCTCACCGCTCCCGCGGCCGACAGGGCGTAGATGAGGCAGACCAGGCCCCCGCTGACGGTGGCCGCGCCGGGCAGGTCCAGCCGGGGAGAGTGGGCGCCCCGGCTCTCGGTCAGCAGCCCAGGCGCCGCCACGGCCAGGACGACGCCCGCGACGGCCAGCAACGCCATCGTCGAACGCCAGCCCAGTGTGTCGGTCATCGCGCCGCCGACCAGCATGCCGACGGTGAACCCGAGGGAGAGCACCGACCCGCTGACGCCGAGCGCCCGGTTACGCCGCGGCCCCTCGGGGAAGGTCGTCGTCAGCAGCGACATACCGGTGGGAATGACGGCGGCGGCCCCCAGCCCCTGGAGGGCGCGTCCCGCGACGAACACCCCCGGGTTCCACGCGAAGGTGGCCAGCACGGAGGCCGCGGTGAACAGCAGGACGCCGCCCAGGAAGAGCCTGCGCCGGCCGTACAGGTCCGCCAAGCGGCCGAACAGCAACAGGCATCCCCCCGACGGCAGCGCGAAGGCGGTGATCGCCCACTGCAGGTCGGCCTGTTCCATCCCCAGCTCCCGGCCGAGATCAGGCAAGGCCACATTTAAGATCGAAAAATCCAGAGAAATGATGAATTGTGCGGCACACAGGATGGCAAGGATGAGTTTCGCACGCGTGGTGAAGCGAGCGTCGTGCTCCCCGGCCGAGCTCCCGGCGTCGGCGTCCCTCGACAAGGGGTCGATCGTCATGGCGTCCACGCTCGGCCATGACCGGTCTTCGCGGGGAGAGCGTGGTGACACTGGTGGTGGCACCACCAGCCGAAGCGGTGCGCGGTGACGCCGGGCGAGGGACGTCGCCGAGACCTGCGTGACTTCCTGGTGAGCAGACGTGCCCGCGTCAGCCCGGCCTCAGCCGGTCTCCCGGCCGGGGTACGCCGGCGTACGCCTGGGCTGCGCCGCGAGGAAGTCGCGGTGCTGGCCGGGGTGAGCCCGGGGTGGTACCAGTGGCTGGAGCAGGGGCGCGAGATCAACGTCTCCGCGCAGGTGCTGGACGCGGTGGCCCGGGTACTGCGACTCGACGAGGCCGAACGGCGGCACCTGTACACGCTGGCCGGGCTCAATCCACCGCCGCCGACCGGACACCCGCACGCCTACTGCGACGGACTGCAACGACTGATCGAGGCCTGGGACCCCAAGCCGGCCACCATGCTGGACGCCTCCTGGAACCACGTGGCCTGGAACGAGTCGGCCAGGCTCGCGCTGGACATGGCTCAGGCCGAGCGCAACTGCCTGGTGGGCTTCTTCCACGACCCTCGGTTCCGCTGCCGGGAGCGGGCCTGGCAGGACCTGGCGCCGACCGTGGTGGCGGCCTTCCGGGCCGCGGCGGCCGAGCAGCCCCGCGATCACGACATCCACGACGTGGTCAGCACGCTGGGCGCGACCAGCCCCGAATTCGCCCGGTTGTGGGCACGACAGGACGTACAGGCGGCCGGAATCTGGATCAACGAGGTCGACCATCCCGTCGTGGGCACGCTGACCTTCGAGAGCAGCCAGATGAGACTGCCCGCCAGACCCGACCTGACCATGGTGCTGTACAACCCGCTGCCCAGCACCGACACCGCCGACAAGATCGCGTGGCTGCGGACCACCGCCGCGCCCCTCTGACACCGGGCACCGGCGTGCAGGAGGGTGCTCCGCTGCGAGCAGTGCGTGGCCCGCCATCGCCGACAGCCTGCGCCACCTCGTCGACATCCTCGGCGTGCCGTACGACAGGACCGTGCGATGCGCGCTGATCCCCATCGCCTGGACGATCGGCACGCACTTCAAGCCCGCCCGCCGCGTCCCCGTCACCGAGGTCGTGCACTGGGATCGCTGGTAGGCGACGCGGACGCCGGCGCTAGCTTCTGGTGATCACGCCGCACGCGATGCGCCTGCCGGAGTCGCCCGCTTTCAAGGTCTCGGCGTCGGGCCCCGGCGCACCCTCGGCGTTCCGGTAACGGTCCGGGATGTTCGCGTGGTTGTCGGCCACCGCGTGGATCATGATGGCGCTGCCGTCGTCGTCGAAGAGCTGCGTCCCGCGGAAACGATCGGTCACCGTCGAGGCGGTGCCGGTGCCGTCCGCGCCGACCAGCAGGCCGGGCAGGTCCCCGCTGTGGTGGTCGTGGGGATGTGAGCCGAGGTCGTAGTGTCCGCCGGCGCTGAAGAAGGGGCTGCCCGTAGCCGGGTCCTCCGACCGCGGATCACAGACCCCTTTGGCGTGCACGTGGAAGCCGTGGAACCCGGCGGGCAGGTCCTTCACCCCAACCGTGATCTTGGTCCTGCCGTTCCCGGCGTCCTCCACCTGGAGCGAGCCGACCGTCCGGCCGGCGGCGTCCCTGATCACCGCGCCGGCGCGGGCGCCGTCCCGCGCCGGCATCATCGCGTCGGCGGGCCCGCCGTCCGGCGCCGGCACCATTCTTCCCAGCGCGGCGGCGCCCAGCGCCACGGCGCCCACGCCCAGCACGGCGACCAGAGTCAGGCGAACCTTGCCTGCCATCAGCGCTCTCCCCCATGTGGCGCCTTCCACCCAGGGAAGACATCGACGGTCTCACGAGTCGGCGGAGGCCGCCTTGGCCGGCCACGGCGCACCGCTCCCCGCTCACCAAGGGCCTCGCTCCCCACAGATCCCCCGAAGTCCACCCGCTTCCCCGGCGCAGGAGGCAAAGATTCGGCCTCTCCGCCGCCATCACGTTCGTCGGTCCGGCTCCTGCCGGCCCGAGTCGCCGTTCCTGGTGACGCCGCCGCGCAGGAGGCCAGGGCCGTATTCGCGCCCGCTCAGCTCTCCAGCGCGGCCACCCGTGCGGTGAGGGCGGCGACCGCCTCGGTCAGCCGCTGGACCTCCGCGGCGTGTTGATTCCTCAGATCGGCCACTTGTTGCTGGATCGCCTTGGCGAGGTCCTGTTCCACGGTGGTGATTCGGCCCAGGACGTCGACGTTCTGCACGTTCAGGACCCCGTTGACCCGGACATCCCCCTGGAACAGGCCGGCCGGGGACCCTTGAGCGTAGAGGCCGGCACCTTCCCTGCTTATCGCCTCGACGCCGCGCCCGCTCGGCTCGTTCGAGATGGCGAGCACGCCAGCCTCGCCGCCGACGGCGAACACCCCGAAACCGCGCTCATTGAGGCTCTGCCCCCAGACGCCGATATGTCCCTGGCCGAGCACCCCGAGGGCGCTGGGATTCTCGTTGATGCCCTTGACCCCAGGGGCGCCGCCTTTTCCCACCCCGAGCACGCCGTGTCCACTTTCGCCGACACCGAGCACTCCGGAGCCCGTCACACCGGAGCTGTGCCCCATCACTCCCGCGCCTTCGTCGGCGCTGCTGCTGCCCCGCACCCCGTTGTGGCCCTGGCCGGACACGCCGTCGCCACCGTTGTCGTTGACCCCGGCGACGCCCGAGCCCCCGGATTGCCCGCACATTCCGATGACACCGTGGAACTGTACGCTGTCGCCGCGGACTCCGGCCTCGCCGACGGCGGCGGTGCTTCCGTGAAGCGCTGTCATTCTTCTTTCCTTCCGGTATACGTTTCCGAGCACCTGGGCTAAGCCTGCTGTGCCTCCCGCGCCTCCTCCGCCTGGCACAGTTCCTCCAGCACCTGCATGGCTCCGCTGATACGCAGGAGCGTCTCCCGGAGAAGCGCGTCCTGCCGCACCACGTCGCGCAGTTGCGCCTCGCCGAGCTGGTATTCCCGGGTCAGGTCCGCGAGCCGTTCCCGCAATTGATCCATCATGACTTTTTCCTTTCTCTCTCGGCTTCCCCGCGACTCCTGATGCCCATGGTCGCCGGAAATCCGTGTTCCTCGGGATAAAGGAGCATTCCGCGCTCTTCCGCCGGCTTTTCTTTCTCCACCTCGACGGGATGAGCCAGGGCCCACGGGTCCTGGCGTACGCCGGTGACCTGCCACGACACCGTGACGTTCGGCTGGTCGGTGCGTATCGTGAAGGCGTTGTCCCGTACTCCGCCGTCCACGGCGGCCATGGCGAGCCGGCCGATCGGTGTCACCTGGAAACGGTGGTCGCGGTTGAGCGCCTCGAAGTAGTCCGGGAGAGCGACGGTGACCTTGCCCTGGTCGTCGGTGACGGCGACGCCGGAGTACACGTTGAGCATCTCCGGTGATTCGACGAAGGAGTGCGACAGATATTTGCCGGCCGGGTCGAGCGGGTGGTCGATGAGGAAAGTGCCTCCAGGCTTGGAGAGGGAGCCGTAGATCGAGCACCCGCCCTCAAGGCTGGAAAACCGCACCACCCTGAAATTGTTGTGGACGTACACCTGGCTGCCGTGGAGGCTGACGTCGCCGCCGACATACATCTTGCCGAAGACATCGAAATTGTCGCATTCGTAGTACGCCCTCGGCACGCGGATGTCCAGTCCCGCGCGTACGTCCAGTCCCGCGCCGGCCGTGACGTTGCTCTGCGCGCTGAGGGGGCCCACCACGTTCAGCGCGCCGAATGCGTTCAAGGTGCTGCGGGCATTGAGCACGCCTTGGGCTTCGACGGTGTTCTGAGCGGTGAGAACACCCATGGCGATGAGGCCGGCGCCGGCCGTGACGTTGCTCTGCGCGCTGAGGGGGCCCACCACGTTCAGCGCGCCGAATGCGTTCAGGGTGCTGCGGGCATTGAGCACGCCTTGGGCCTCGACGGTGTTCTGAGCAGTGAGAACACCCTTGACGGTGAGGCCGGCGCCGGCGGTGACGGCGCCGTTCGCGGTGAGAATGCCTTGGACGTTCAACGCGCCCAATGCGTTCAGGGCGCCGTGGGCGTTGAGCACGCCTTGGGCCTCGATGGTGTTCTGGGCGTTGAGAACGCCCTTGACGTCGAGTCTCCCCATAACGGAAACCTGGCTGCCGGTGAAGCCGGCCTCGCCTGTGGTGGTGTTGATGCGCAGCGCCCAGTTCGCACCGGTGTTGCCCCAGATGCCGACGGTGCTGTCATCGGCCATGCCGATCATGGCGCGATCGGCGTTGGGACCGTCCTGATGGAACCAGATCCCGGCCGAGGCGTCGCCGGACTGCCGTGCGCGCATGCGGCGGTACACATCCAGACCGCCGCGTACGTTCAGTCCCGCGTTGGCGTTGAGGATGTTCTGCGCGGTGAGGGGGCCCTGGGCGTTCAACGCGCCCAGCGCGTTCAGGGCGCCGTGGGCGTTGAGCACGCCTTGGGCTTCCACGGTGTTCTGGGCGTTGAGAACACCCTTGACGTCGAGTCTCCCCGCGACCGACACCTGGCTGCCGGTGAAGCTCGTTTCGCCGGTGGTGGTGTCGATGCGCAGCGCCCAGTTGGCACCGGTGTTGCCCCAGATGCCGACGGTGGTGTCATCAGCCATGCCGATCAAGGCGCGATCGGCGTTGGGCACCCGTTGGTAGAACCAGATTCCGGCACTGGGTTCCTCGCCCTGCCGTACGCGCATCCGGCGGCCGACGTCCAGGACACCACCGCTCACGTTCAGGCCGGCGCCGACGGTGACGGCACCTTTCGCGGTGAGAGTGCCCTGGACGTTCACCGCGCCCAACGCGTTCAGGGCACCGTGGGCGTTCAACGTGTCGAGCACGTTCAGGGCGCGGTGGACGTTCATGTCCCCGGTGGCCTCGACGGTGGCGCGGGCGGTCAGCTTGCCGGTGACGTCCGCGTCGCCACGGGCGAGCAGCGTCGAGTGCACCGACACGTTGCCTGTCGCGCCTTCGACGCTGAGCGATCGGCGGGGGTTGTCGTCCGAGGTCAGAGTGAGGACGACGTCACCTTCCGGGTCGGCCGCGAACTCGGCCATCACGCGTTGCCCGACCTGAAGGTCGGCTCCGCCGGTTTCGGTGACGGCCCGTAGCTCCAGGCGTCCGGTGGGCACGCCCACAAGGCGACGTGTGCCGGCGGACAAGGTCGTGACCCTGCCGTCGTCCAGGGTGAGCCGCGCCAGCACCACCTGCCGGCCGTCGTCGTCACCGGCCGGGATCAGGCGCAGCCACGGCGCGTGCACGAGGACGGGCGGATCTTCGGGGCTTTCCTGCTGCAGCACCTCCAGCCAGGTGACGGTCAGGAGGCGGTCGCCGCTCACCTTGGCCGTCCCGAACACCACTCCGTCGTCCGCGACGCCCGCGGTCAGGATGTCGTCGAGCTGATCCGGGTCCGCGGCCGGGTCGACGACGGCCGCGCCACCCGGCCTCAGGACGATCAAGCGCCCTTCCGCGTCGACGGCCGCACCAGGGCTGATCCTCAACCCGACCGGGTCTCCGCTCACCTGTACGGCCAGCCCCGCGGCCACGCCCCAGGTGAGGCAGGCGGTGTTGCGGGCCTGATCCATGGGCAGCAGATAGTGCTGCACGTCCGTATGACTCTGAACGTTGCCCGTGGCGCCGATGCGCGGGATGTACAGGTCGTGGTCCCAGTACTCGCTCCGCTTCAATGTGTTGTTGCCCATGGATTTCCCCCGTGGCGTAGAGATGGACGGGACACCGACCGAACCGATGTCAGCGTGCGACCATGCCGCCGCTCATGGCCGGTGAGGGGGTACGGACCTGCGTCCGTCGTGCGGAACGAGTGTGATCATGAGTGGACTGGTCAGCAGGCCCCCGGCACTCACCGTCGTCTGCTCACCGGTCTGCGGATGGACACGGATCACTCCGCCCTTGTGGCCGAAGGCCTCGTGGTCGGACACCAGGATCGAACCCGTGGGTTCGACGGCGATCCCCCAGGGTGAGCGGAAGAACTGGCCGGTGGACACCACCGTCTTGTTCCCGGTCGTCGGGTTGAACCGGATCAACCTGCCCGTACCGTCGGTGGAGACGGCGTCGGTGACCAGGATCTGGCCGTCGGGCTCCACGGCCAGCCCGACCGGCCTGCAGGGCGGATCGAAGGTGGTCAGGACGGTCGGCTGTCCGGTGTGCCGGTCGACCCGGAGGAGAGCGCGCGGCCTGTCAGGTGACATGCCCTGTTCCACGACGAGGATCGTGCCGTCGGCCTCCAGTGCCACCCCGGCGAAATCACACTCGCTGTCGGTGAGCACGGTTTTCTCGCCGGTGTCCGGACGGACCCTGATGAGCTGGCCCCTGCCGTGACCTTTGCGTCCGGTGTGGGTGAGCAGAACCTGGCCGTCGTCCTCGATCACCAGCCCCACGTGGAATCTCCCCAGCGGGTCGCCGGAGGCCACGACCGAGTGCTGCCCCGTCATCAGATCCAGCCGGACGAGCGCGTCCTCGCGGACGATCAGAATCGTCCCGGCCGCCTCGATGGCCACTCCGGAGGGCGCCGCGATGTGATCGCCGGCGAGCAGTCTCACCTGCTTCCCCGTCGTCGGATCCACCCTGATGACGCCGCCGGCGCAATCCCCGTCCGCTCTGGCGGCGTCCCGGTCGGCGAGCAGGATGGTGCCGGGGGCCAGCCGGGCGACGGCCGTGAGCGTGACCCGGTGATTGTGCCCGGGGGTCGTCTTCGCTTTCGTGTCGTTGCTGGTGGCGTCGTAGACGGCGTGAACGGTGGCGGGCCCCGGCACCCCGGTGAACGTCACGTCCAAGTTGGCGCACGCGTTGGGTCCGATGCTCTTCGGCACGGCGCTGAGGACGAAACCCGGGCCAGGCTGGAACCCTTCGCCGTCCCCCATCGTGAGTGTCCCGGTGCCACGGTTGACGACCTGGAGGCTGCGCCGGGCCTCCTGCCCGACGTCGACCTCGAAGTCGAGCGTGGTCGGCAGGTCGATCCACGGCTGCCGGCTTTCGGCGTTGTGGTCGGCGACCACCCAGACGAAGTCACGTGCCGCCGCGTCGTTGTTCACCAACTGCAGCCGCCATTTGAGAATCTGACGAAGAACGGTGACCCGGACCAGATAGACGTCATCGGCCTCCGCGGCCATGTTCGCGTTCGCCGCCGGCGGCGAACCCTGGGGCCCGTTGAGGAGCACGACCGGCGTGGGCGAGATCGGCACCTCCACGACATCCCCGGTGTCGGCCTTCAGCCGGACCGCCGGGTGCGGAGGCCCTGAGGGGCCACAACCGGCGCCCACCTTGACGATCCTGATCCACATGTCCCTGCGCCCGGTCGCCGTATCGACCGCGGACAGTTCGGTGAACTCCAGCAGCGAGGTTGCCGCCCCCGCCTCCAGGTGCTCCGGGACCGCCTGTCCATTCGGATAGACCTCGAACACGTCATCCTCCTCAGTGGGACACGACGGTGAAACTGTCGTCACTCACCGCGGAGCCGACGCAGGTCATGACGCGGATCCGTTGTGGTCCCACTGCCTGGAGCGGAACCGTGACGACGATGAGCTCGTCGTCGACGCTGACCACCTCTGCGGACAACGTGCCGAAGAAGACCGATACGGGTGGTGCGTCGAAGTGCCTTCCCGACAGACGCACGCGGTCGCCCGCCCTGCCTGTGTCGGGAGTGAACTGGGCGCCGGATGCGGCGAACTCCGGGTCTGCGCCCACGATGAAGGGCTCTCTCGTGGTGGTGACACCACCGGCCGTGGCGATGCTGATGGGCACCTGTCCGAGCAGGCCGCCGGGGACCTTCACCACCAGGCCCTCCGGTACGAGCCTGACGATTTCCGCCATGGCGTTGGTTCCGAACCACACCGCTGATGTGATGTCGAAGTTCGTTCCGTACAGGGTGACGTCGACGTCCTTGCCGCCCGATCGCGGGGTGAACTCGATCGCACCGCTCCGGAAGGCCGGGCGTTCGCCGCCTTGGTCGAGGCCGAAGACGGTGTCGCTGGTCACCGAACCGCCGGCGGTCTCGATGGTCACCCTCGTCACTCGTGGGAGGCCTTTCGGCACAAGGGTCCTGATGGTGGTCGCCGTGGTCTCTATGACCTCTGCGGGAACCGAGCCGAAGAACACCTTGACCATGTCCTCCGCGTACACGTTGAAGTTGCGTCCACTCAACGTCACAGGTGTCGAGGCGGGGCCGTGCACGGGCGAGACCTGCCTGAGCGGGTCGGGGTCGAAATACGGCCGCAGCAGCAGTCGTGACATCAGGTCGAGCTGGCGTTCGACCTCGGTGAGAGGCAGGATGGTCCGCCGGAGATCTGTGATCATCTGGGATTCGATCGCGGGGTTGCCCGCCTTGCGCCGCAGCAGCGCCAGCGGCAGGTACGTGTGCCCGGGCGGAGCCTGTGCGGGCGGCTCCGTCTTTCCCTCGGCGACCTGCACCACCCACGAAGGGCGGAGCCGTACGGACGTCTGCATGCCGATGTCGCCGCGGTTCAGCAGATCACTGTCCGTCGAACCGTCCACCGTGCTCATCGACACGTCCAGGAAGACGACGTCCTCGCGGAACGGGCCCTGCCCGGGATCCGGTGTCGTCAGCCCGGGAAGCTTCTGGGAGCTGTATCTGAGCTTGGTGAAGTTCCTCACCTCGACGCCGCCGACGAGGCACACGTCCGACACCGACTTGCCGGCGAGAATCCAGAAGTCGTTGTCCGACTCCGCTGCCGGCTGGTCGGGGTTCGCCTGGATCGATCGGATCTCGAAAACCTTGGATCCGGCTGAGATGCCGTCGCCGACACAGCTCGAGACGATCGAACGCAAGGTGGACGAGACGAGGTCGTGCTGCAGGTTCAGATCGCGATCGAGAACGGGCACGCCCTGTTCGATGTGCACCCCGACATAGCCCTTGCTGAGGCTCTGCTCCAGAACTTCGGACGGTGGCCGGGAAAAATCCGCCATCGCTCACCTCGGTGGATCCTCACCAACATGGACAGTCGATTCCCGAGGTGAAGGCCCATCTTCTCGCCGAACCGCTCCTCTATCTCTATACGCTTTCCCGGTGCGAACTAACGACCCCGGGATGCTGATTCAGCAGGGTCACGCCAAGAGCGGGTAAATCGTGCTCCGCGCCGTACGGGTCACGCGCCCTCCTGTGCGGCGAGCTGGTCGGCCTTCAGCCACAGCTCGTTCCACTCGATGGCGATCTGCACGGCCGTGACTGCGGCGAGCCCCAGGTCGAGCAGTTCGCCGAAGGGCAGCGGCCCGTCGGCCAGCGCGAGCGCCGCCGCCGCGGCCGCGCGCACCGCGAAACGCTCGATCACCACGGCCCAGAAGTGCCGCCACGCCGCCTTGCCCACAATCACCCGTGCTGCCGTGGCGCCCGCCGCGACGACCCCCGCCGCCATTGCCTTCCGTCTGCGGGCCTCGGCCCGGATCCGCTCTTGCTCACGACGCCGCTCCTCCTCGGTGACGCGCCTGGAGCGGGGTGGGGTGAGAACGTGGTAGGCAAGCAGCCCCGGCGCGCACCACTGCGTTCTGATGATGAAGGGGCCCGCCACGATGGGGCCCGGTGGTGAGTAGGTCTCCGGGGGCATGGGTGCGACCCCCCGGATTCCCTTTCTCGTACGCCAGGCCTTTTGACCGGCATCAGGACTGTTGCCCTCGCCCACATACTTGGCGAGTTGAATTTCCCCGTCGACCAGGCAGACGAGCGCGGCCGGCTTGATCTCCGCCACCTCAAGTTTTCTGTTCGAGGTGATTCTGGCCAGGTCGGGCACGCCCATCCCGGCCATTGGACCGGATGAGCCGAACTCCTCCGGCGGGATGTCCTCCTTGAAACCGCCGCAGATGCCCTCGGTGCGAATGGGTCCGGCCGAGGCGCCCGGGATGCCGATGGACACGGCGCCTGGCACCCTGCCCCCGAAGTCCCGCTTGATGAGGTAATGAACCACGGTCCCCGCCAGCACGACCTGGAAGTCGGGGAAATCCACCGTCGAGCAGGACAGGCCCTGCCGCCTCACCCGGCGGCTCGGAGCATGGTCGTGCTGGACGACGTGTGCCAGTTCGTGCGCCAGCAGCCGCCGGCCTCCGGGCGTGTGCGGCTGGTAGGCGCCCTCCCGGAAGAAGATCTGCCGTCCGACCGTGACGGCCTGGGCGCGCATCGTCCTGGCGAAGCCGGCGGCGGCGCTGTCGGTGTGCAGACGGACGCCGGCGAAGTCGTGGCCGAAGGCCCGGCCGAATCCCACCAGGTCGTTGGCGCGCTGCCCGCTCGGGCCGGCCATCACCCGCTCGGCCGCCGCGTCGGCCGCCACCTCGTCGGCGTCGTACGGCTTGCTGACGGTCCACGTCTCGCGTCCGGCGAGCTGCCCGCCGTCCGCGTACCTGCGTACGTCGAAGCCGCCGCAGCCGCACTTCTGCTCCGCGGGTTCCGGCTTGTCGGCACCGCGCCTGTCTCTGGTGACGTGCGTGAACATGCGGCTACTCCATCCAGATGAAGACCGGTCGGGTGGTCACGGGCACGAAGTCGGCCAGCGCTCCCCTCAGCCTGGCGACGGTCTCAGCGGCCTGGTGAGCGTCGACGGCGGGAGGCGGTGTGAGGTACACGCCGATGGTGTCGTCGGCGATGCGGTCGGCGTTGGCCCGCCCGTTGTCGTACAGGTAGGTCTGGAAGTCGGCGAAGCTGCCGCACAGGGCGAGTTTGGCCTTCGCCGTGGTGTCGACGGTGGTCGTGCCGGCGTAGCGGTGGTCCAGGGTGCGGGTCGCGGCGTAGACGGAGCTGGAGCGTTCCACGCTCTGGTTGGAGCGGTAGAGCAGCAGCGTGCCGCCGGCGCCGAGGTCCACCGGCAGGGGCGCGCGCCGCGTCGCCGGGCTCGACCCGACCTGCTCGGCCTCGCCCCAGCCGGTGGTCAGGGTGTTGTGGCTGATCGACCAGCCGCCGTAGCGGGTCGTGCTCCAGAAGAGCTCGACGCCTCCCCCGATCGCCCGCGCGGCGGGTTGACGATCATGGTAGTGGCCGCTCTTGGGCAGGTCGTACACCGGTGACCAGTCGCCGGTGGACAGGGCGAGGCTGCGGTACGCCACGCTCGACCAGGTCTGCTCGGCCGCGCCGGTGTCCCGGAACGTCCAGAACAACCACAGCCGATCGTCGGTCATGAGCGCGAAGAGATCGTCCAGGCCGTGCCCGGCGGGCAGGGAGCCCGGCTCGGAAAGCTCCCATTCCGCGCCGTCGTGCCTGTTGAACCGGATGGCGTCCTGCTCCAGCCAGAACAACCACACGCCGCCGGCCGCGTCGCTCACCGCCGCCGGGCGGCAGCGGTCCGTCTCCTGGTCCATGAACGTCTGCGGCGGCGACCATTTGTCATCGTCACGCGTGCTGAACGACAGGTACCGGAGGCGGTGGACCGGGTCGTAACCCTCCCAGAACAACCACAACCTCGCACGCTGCCGGGCGACGGCCGGGTGCTGGTCCAGGCCGTTCCGGTCCACGACCGGCGCGCTCGCCTCCCACTGTCCGTCGCGCAGGCGCTTGGCCCACAGATCCCAGCCATGCCGGCGGTACGTGTGGTAGAAGATCAGCAACGAGCCGTCGGGCTCGCGCACCGCCGCCGGGCGGCCGTCGTAGACGAAGTTGACCGACGTCAGCGCGGGCTCCAGCCACTGGCCCGCGCCGTCCCGGCGCAGCGACCACAGGTTCAACCGCTCCGGCTGGTTGGTGCGGGCCACGTTGTGGGTGAACTCCTTGGTACGCCCCGTCCACGTGCTCACCCGGGCCACCGTGGCGTCGAGCGCCGCGATGGTGCCGATCGTCCGGTAGAGGTGGGCGGCCTGGCGGACCTCGTTGCGCTGGGTGGCCACCGGCGCGCTGCGGTCGGTCGGCCACCCGATCCACTGCGCCAGCAGCGGGAGCAGGACTCCGTCCACCCTTCGCAGGTCCTTCGACGACAGCAGGGAGGTGGTGAGGCTGTAGAGCCGGTCCAGCTCGCTGCCCGGCAGGTCGAGGAAGCGTCGCAGGTAACCGTGCTCGGCGTCGTAGCGGTGGTAGAGGGCGGGCAGCAGGTCGTACATCTGCTGGGCGAAGCCGTACCGGGACAGGGCCATCGCGGAGATCCGGTTGCCCGGGTCCACCTCGTACGCGCCGGGGTCTCCGTCGAAGGGGAACAACGTGTAGTAGTAGACGGTCTCGCCGTGCAGGCCGGTGTCGGTGACGGCGGTGAGACCCAGCCCCTCGGCCACGACTTTCCCGTCGGAAGGGCTCGCCGGATGGGTGTCGCGGCGGCGTACGACCCGTACTCTCGTCAGGCGATCCGGCGCCGGTGTGCGCCAGGCCAGATCGATGCGGTTGCCGCTGGAGTGCGGGGTGGCGGTGAGGTCGAGCAGCCGCATCGTCAGGGCCTTTCCCGCTCGGCGGTCTCGACGTTGATCCCGGTGGCGTAGGCGGGATCGGAGGGGATGACCGGAATCTCGTTGGGGCCCAGTTCGATCTTGCCGAAGGACTCGATCGTGTCGGTCGCCTTGCCGCCCGGCGCCCGCGGGTCGCCGCGCCTGAACTCGGCGATGCTGACGTAGAGCACTCCGGCGGTGTTCTGGATCTCCTCGTAGAACCTGCTGAGGTAGAGCGGCTGGGCGAAGTCGACGTGCTCGAAGGCCAGCAGATCGGCGGCGGCCCGGCGTACCCGTTCGAGCACCTCCGCGTCGGCGTACGAGCTCTCGACGCCGATCTTCGCGCTCACGTAGATGGGGACGTAGTCGACGTCGACCACCTCGACGATCTGGTTGATCATGCGCTTGTCCTCGAGGTACCCGAGCAGCCCTTCCTCCAGTACGTCACTGACCTTGCCGCCGCCCTCGGGCGCCACGCACAGCGTGACCCGGTTCCAGCCGGTCGGCACGGCTCGTACCTTGGCCACGCCCTTGAACCGCAGCGCGAGCGCCTTGTAGTCGCCGACGGTCACGGCGCGCCCCAGCGAACGGAAGACGGCGGGGGCGTGACGGACCGCGTGCTCGATGTCCTCGCGTTCCGCGCCTCCCCCGGCGGGCTCCGGATTGCTGATCTTCGCTCCCAGTCCGTCCAGCTGTGGCGCCGCGACGATGGTGTCGATCTCGCCGACGGCCACGTTGCCCACGAGGCCGCCCCCGACGCGATAGGTGGCCAGCACGGCCGCGCCGGCGGGCGGGACCCGGCCGAGCAGGCCGTCACCGAACAGCACGGTGGCCCGGTCCTCGGCGTCGATCTCCACGACGTAGTCATGTTGGTCGGCCTGGCTGAAGGCCAGGGTGTCGCGCGCGGTCCACTGCTCCGTGCTGCCGCCCAGCCTCGTCTGGATCAGCAGGTCCCCCGCCGCCTGGGGGCGCCTGATCAGCCTCGGGTGGGCCAGGGGGAAAAGCTGGTTCGCCGTGCCGTCGGAGGTGCCGAGGTGCTCCTCCGAGATGAGCCGGCCCTCTTCGACCGGGACGCCGACGAACACCTTGCGCAGAGTGTGCCGGTCCGGCCGGATGGCCCCGAAGTCGATGGTCAGCGGCGCTTGGCGGGTGTACTCGAAGCGCAGGCTGGGCCGGTCGCCGCGGCTACGGGTGGCGAAGGCGTCGCCCCTGGAGAGCGTGACCGTGTCCTCGACCGTCCCCGGCACGCTGACGCTGAGCACCGCCGCCGCCGGAGCGCCGGTGCCCAGTTCGTAGCCGATCAGGCGCAGGTGGTCGATGACGCTGCGCCGGGTACGCGCGGTGCTCAGGAAACTCTCGTTGGCCACCCGGTCCTGGTAGTAGCTGAGGATGTCGCCCATGTGGGCGAACAGTTCCAGCAGCACGTTGCCGAGGTCGGCCTCGTCGGCGAAGTCCTTCCACTGCTGCAGCCGGTCCGGGACGAGGGCGCGCATGGACAGCAGGAGGGACTCGTAGTCCCGTGCCAGATAATCGACGGCGGGCCTGCCGCCCACCTGCCTGATGGTGGCCATGTACGCCTACCTGTCCCTCCAGATCAGCTGAAGTGGACCTGGACGGCTCGCCGGCTCAGATCTTTGCGGCGAACGTAGTCGATTTCCACACGCAGCATCTCCTCCTGCCCCTGCACGTCCACCGCCGACACCACCAGCTCGTCACCCAGCCAGCGGGTGAGGGCCTGGCCGATGGTGAACTCCACAGCGGCCGCCGTGATCGGGTTGTTGTGATCGAAGACGAGGTTGAACAGACCACAGCCGAACTCCGGCTGATTTACCCGCTCCCCCGGCGCGGTGAACAGCACTTGTACGATCTTTGTCCGCAGGTCGGCATCGTCATCGAACCTTGGCGCGAGGCTGCCGAGAGGTAGGCTCACGTCTTCCTCCCGCCGGCCGTCAGTCCGTACACGTGAGGTAGGCCTGGCCGCGGGCGCTCACCTTCGACCCCGCTGGAGCGCCGATCCCGCTGCACGTGTCGATCAGGTCGCCGTCCAGCAGGACCTTGGCACCGTCGACGGTCAGCAGGGCACTGCCGGCAGCCGCGTTGGGCACCCCGATGCCCAGCGGGGCGTCGCTGATGGTGAGCGAGGCCGGGACGGGCTGCGGCGCCGGCGGCACGAACCCGGTGCCCTGCGGTCCCGCGTGCTTGCCCGCCGGGGCGGTTTGCCCCGGGTCCAGCGTGCTGCGGCTGGTGACCAGGGCTATGGGCACGTCGTCGACGGTGACGAAGTCGCTGACCTGGTCGGTGATCGTGCCGACGTAGTCGAAGGCGCCGACGCCGACGTACGGGACGGTGGGCGGCGGCGGGGCCGGATTGGTCGCCTGCCCCTGCACGTTGTGCTGGTCGGTGCCGCGCACCGGATCGCCCTTGACGACGACGAGCCTGGCCATCGGCTCAACCCCGCACCAGGGCGAGGGCGGAACAGATGATCTTCACCGGCATGCCCGCGGCGTTGATGGTGAGGGGGGTCTTCGCGATGAGATTCATCTCGGTGCGGGTCAGTTCGACCGCGTTGCCCGTCGCGTCGGTGATCTTTATGCCGTCGTTGTCCATCGTGACCGTGTGGCCCTGGCCGCCCTCACGCAGGATGACCGACTCCTTGCCGTCGGCGTCCTCGAACTCGAGTGTGTGTCCCTTGACCGTACGGACGATCTTCTTGGTCGGCCGCGGTCCCACCGTGGCCGGTTCGGGCATGTCGCCCATGTTCCAGTAGACGCCGACCCAGATGGGGAACTCGAGGTCGCCTTCCTCGAACTCCACCCACACGTGGGCCTGCCGCTCCGGTACGAACACCAGGCCCTGGTCGGCCGCTCCGCCGTAGGGCAGGCAGGGCGTCGCCCAGCCGGTGACGACGTCCGGGCCGAGCACGCTGGGCACCTTGACTTTGAGGCGGCCGATCCCTGCCGGGTCCTCGTTGTCCGCCACGATGCCCCGATATTTGCCGTAGAAACGACGCTCGGCCTGTTCCACCAGGCCCGCCACGACGTTCTCGATTTCCGTTTCCGTCATTTTGTCCCCCCGATCAGGGCGGCCATGGCGCCACCCGTCGTGAACTGTTCTCTGCCGGTGAGTTTCAGGCCGTTGCGCCTGACCTTGAATGCCTGCACGTAGCCGTCACCCGTGAAGCTGTGCGTGACGTGCGAGACGTAATAGACACCGCTGTGGGCCTCACCGATGCCCTTGATCGTCACGGTCCCCCGCGGGAGGAGTACGGTCCCGTAGCGGTTGGCCATGACCTCGCCCTCTCCCGTTATGAACCATTCCGCCTCGTCCTGCAGGCTCTGGCACAGTGCCGTCATCTCCTGCAGGCCGGTGGTCACCACGTGCCCGACGCGGAGCACGCCGGGCCGGTCGGTGACGCGTCTGGCGCCCAGCGCCGGCAGGTGGCCGGGCTGGGCCCTGGCCTCCAGGATGTCGCCGTTGAAACGGTCGAGCTGGGTCATGCTCACCCCGGTGGGAGCGAGCGCCTGAGCCTGGAGTCTCAAGGTGCTGAGGTTGGTCTCCGGTCCGAAGTGCGCGGCCAGCACCGGCTGCGGGGACGCGTCGGTCGCCGGCGGGCCGAAATGGCCCACGTCACCGTCCACGTAGCAGTCGAACCCGTTGCGCGAGGCCAGCCGCCGGAGCAGGCGGATGTCGCTCTCCCGCTGGACGATGGTCGAGACCTCCTCCTCATGGACCACGTCGGTGCCGGTGACCCGGGGAGTGAGCCCGTACTGGCCGAACACCTCGGTGGCGATGTCGCTGTCGCGCTTGTTGGGCCAGGCTCGGAGCCGGTCGTCGCGGTCCATGAGCACGCTCGCGTCCATCCCCCACACCTCCAGGCGGCATTCGTTCAGCTGGGCCCCGAACGAGGGACGCAGGTGAGTGATGTAGCCGGAGATCAGCCGCCGCGCGTCGTCCTCCAGGCCGGCGGTGATGACGACCTTGCGCCACAGCGCGAGGCGGTCGTCGTCCAGATGGGGCCAGGTGCCGTCAGGACGCGGCGGCAGCGCCACCGTCAGGCGGAACATGGCCGCCAGCCGGTCGTCCAGCTCGACCTCCAGGCTGATCAGGTCCTGGTAGAGCTCCTCGATCTCCGCGCCGTCGAATTCGACGCGCAGGCTGTCGTGTTTCATCGGCCCCCGCAGGAGGACGCCGGGCGACGGCTCATGGGCTACCGCCCGCCCGCTGCCGGATCGGCCGCCGCCGGGATCAGGATGGACGCGCCGATCCTGGTCCGTTCGGCGGGGATCCCGACCGTGAACCCGGCCGAACGGATGACCTCGGCGATCCCTTCGGCGCCGACATCCAGCCGGTTGTGCCTGACGAGCAGGGCCGTGTTCCGGGGAGGTCCGAGCTCGTCGATCACTTTGACGTCCGCCACGCCCACGGTGTCCGCGAGCAGTCGCAGCGTTCGCCCCCAGGGCGGCCCGGTACCCGGCTCGGAGACCGGGAAGCAGGTCGTGACCAGTGGTTCCCCGCCCAGCAGGGCGAGCGGGGACAGGTAGTCGGGATTGGCGTCGCAGATGCGCCAGTAGTGCAGCGACTGACCGTAGTAGGTGAAGGCGAGCCGGTCGAGCCGATCGCCCGCCTTGATCACGTGGGTGAGCACGGCGGGAGCCTCGGGCAGCGGCCGCAGTCCTGCCGCGACCGCCGTCTGTCCCCGCGCGTCCGACACCACCTCGTCGGGGACCGCGCGGTAGCGCGACATGTTGCTGAACATCGGCTCACCCCGGGATGACGACGTGCTGGAGGTCGGTGAGGTTGGCCAGGTTGAGCACGGACATCGCCTCCGTCATGGCCTTCGTGTACGTGTAGGGCACGTTCTTGCCCTCGATCACGGTCATGCTGATGGCCACCGTGGCTCTGATCGGGTTGAGGTCGGTGCTGAACTCGGTCTCGGTGATGTTCATGTAGTTGATGTTCACCGGCAGGATCCGTTTGCGACCGAAGATGAACAGGAGCAGCGGCGGATTGGCCGACCGGGTGAAGCTGAACCCCTGCGCCGCCTTACCGAGCAGCAACTCGGCGGCGCCCGCGAGCAGGCTCTCCTCCTTCGGCTGCACCATCAGCTCCAACGTCGCGAGCTGCGGCGCGATACCGAACTGCTCTGTGATGGCGTCGCGCTCGTCGAGCCTGTCCGTGGCGTCCAGCCGCAGGTCGAAGCCGATCGTCTGCTCCTCCACCGTGACCACCTGCTCCTTCTGCAGGGCCAGGAGGTCGGAGTTCTGCCGGTGGAACTCCCGCTGGGTGTCCGCGGTCGTCCCCTTCGGGAGGGTGTAGCCGAGCGACCTGTTGCGGGTGAGCTGCTCCGGGTTGAACTGGAACGCCACGAAAAGCGGCGGGAGGCTCAGCCCGAACTCCACGAGGGCGCCGCGCAGGATCTTCGGCTTGCCAGGAAATCCGTCACTCATCGCTCGTCCCCCGGCCAGAGTTTTCCGATCTTCTCGAACTCCGTGCGGGCGCCCAGGAGGATGTGCCGCCGTTCGATGCCGCCGCCGTCGGCGGCGGCCAGGAAAGCGGCGTTGAGCACCACGTTGGCGATGTTCCCGCCGCTCAGCGGGAACCGCCGGGCCAGCTCGTCGAAATCGACGTCCGGCGCCACGGGGGCATGCGGCGGGAACGACGTGCGCCAGATCCGCGACCTGGAGTCGACCTCGGGAAACGGGAACTCCACGATGAACCGCAGGCGCCGGGTGAACGCCTCGTCGAGATTCTGCCGCAGGTTGGTGGCCAGGATGACCATTCCCTCGTGGTCGTCCAGCTTCTGCAGCAGGTAGCCGGTCTCGATGTTGGCGTACCTGTCATGGGCGTCCGACACCTGCGTACGCTTGCCGAACAGGGCGTCCGCCTCGTCGAAGAAGAGGATCGCGTGGGCCGCCCAGGCTTCGTGGAACACGCGTGCCAGGTTCTTCTCGGTCTCGCCGACGTACTTGCTGACCACGCCTGACAGGTCCACCTTGTACAGGTCCAGGTCGAGATCGTGCGCGAGGACCTCGGCGGCCATCGTCTTGCCGGTGCCGGGTGGTCCGCTGAACAGCACGGTCAGCCCTCCGCCCCGGCGGAACCCCCACTCGCGATGCACCCGGAAGTCGTGTCTGACCTGGTCGCCGATGGCACGCAGCTGATTCGCCCGATCCTCCGGCAGCACCAGGTCCCGCCAGCCACGCGCGGGGTCGATCCGTACGGCCAGACCGTCGAGCCTGCCCCCCAGGTGACCCCGGCAGGCGGCGGCCACGTCGGCGAGGGCGAGCGGCCGGTCGTCCGGCTCCATGAGCCGCTGGTTGTCGGCCAGGGCGAGCGCGGCCCCGATGCGTCGCGGCGGCAGCCGGAATCTGGAGACCAGTTGCTCCGCCCACTCCCGCGCCTCCCCGGTGTGCGCGCCCAGGTGTTCCCGCCAGGCGAGCACGGCTCGCCGCGGGTCGGGCGCCGGCATGGCGAGCGAGTGGAACAGCGCACCGGGGAAGTCACCGCCGTCCCACGCATGTTCGCCGGTGAGGAAGGTCAGCCGGCCGAAGTCGGCCACGGCCTCCCTGAGCTCGGCCAGGAGAGCGGGCGGCAGCGTATCGGCGGCCGGAAGGTGGATCGCCGCCTGATGCAGAACCCCTTCCCGCAGGCAGGTCCGCAGCAGCCCGCCGGTGTCCAGCGCACCGGCGTCCGCGCTGAGCAGCGGGATCTCCAGATGCCGGCACACCTCGGCGGCCAGGTCGAGCTTGCCCGAGCCCGCCGGCCCATGCAGGTGGAAGACGATGGGACGGCCCTCGCCCGACCAGTGGTGCTTGATCAGGCGCAGGACGCCGTCCGCGAGCTCATGGCCGACGTCCTGTCCGTCGTGCTGCCGCAGCTTGCCCACCAAGGAGGCGTCGAGCTCGTTCAGGCCCATGAGGAAGTGGCAGATCCTCGGGTCCACCTTCAGGAACTGGGCCAGCCCCGAGGATCCCGACGGGCTGGCGGGGTCGGCCACCGCTTGCAGGATGCCGGTGCGCAGCAGCGGCGCGTTCTCGGAGAAGCAGCTTCGGACGGCCCACCTGCGATGTTCGGACGGGCACAGCAGATGCAGGATCAGGTCCACGCTCGGCCGTCGGCGGGTGATGTCGTCCTGCAGATGGGCGTACAGGCGGTCGTACTTGCGGCGCAGCTCGGGCGCCAGGCAGATCACCACGATCCGCGTCTCCAAGGCCGACAACCCGAACAGGCTGCTCAGGGTGGGCAGCGCCAGCCACACTCCCTCGGCGAGGCTGCGTTCCACCCTGGCCACGATGTGCCCGTCCAGCGGCCCGTCGCCGGCCGACGCCTCCGCGTCCGGCCGGCTCAGCAGTCCGTCGATCTCGCTGCGGGCGGCGGCGTCCGGCTCCGGGCGCCCGGCCTCCAGCCGGGCGCGGATGAGCCGGTCCAGGTGATCGAGCTCGTCGGCCAAGTGCTCGAAGTTGTCGGCGTACGGGCGTGTCATGGTGCCGCCTCGTACAGGAACGTGCGGCGGAACATGCCCGAGATCTCGACACGGACCTCGTACAGGCCGGCAGCGAGACCCGGCGGCAGCGGGCACGTGAAGGTGTCGCCGGTCAACGGCCCTCCCGCCGCCAGGGGGATCCCCCCGAACCAGATGCTGACCTGCCACCCGCCCAGGTGCGTGCCCGTGAAGGCCAGCTCCGTGCCGGCGCCGGTCATCTCCGTGATCACAGGCGGCTTGAACGAGACCCTGGGCTCAGGGACCCCGACCCGGCGGACCCGCTTCGGCACGGGATGCGAGCCATCCGGCGAACGATCGATCTGCACGGTGGAGACCCGGTACGGCACCGACAGGCGGAACGGCTGCGAGAAGGCACTCCACAGGTTGGTCAGCTCCTCCCAGCCGGATTCGTCGCTGACGATGTTCAGGCGCTCCCGCGCGGCATGCAGTCCGGATTCCAGATAGCGGGTGGGAATCGTCGCGTGCTCGGAGAAGATGCGCATGGCTTCGCCGAGCAGCTGCTGCGCGGTGACGTTGCCCATCTGATCGTCGTTGGGGGCGTAGGAGGTCAACACGTAGAACAGGGTCAGCGAGAGCGGCGGCGGTACGATGCCGTCTCCCTGCGCGGTCCAGTCCTGGTTCTTGAGGAACGGGTTCTCGACGAGCTTGTACAGGAACAGGTTCAGGCGCCGGTCGGGGCCCTGCTCGTCGGGGGCGAGGATGGTGACCTTGGGGGCCGGACAGAGACGGAACTCCTCCAGCAGCAGCTTGCGGAGGGAGGCGCTGACCATGCCGATGGCCGTGGAGTCGCTCATCGAAGGATCCCCACGTGAAGCCGGCCCACGTACCTCCGCTCCCAGAACGCGATCGTGCCCCTTGCGGACGCCGACCCGGCTCCCCGTCCGGGGAGCGTACGAGGTGGGCCGGCCGGCCTGGCGTCGGCGCGCTGCTGCGGGTCGGGAGACGGGTTGTGGGTCGGAACGGACACGGTGGCGGCGGGCATCCTCACGGCGGCAGGTTCAGACCTGTTGGGCGGGGCGGGCGGCGCCTGCGTTGCCGCTGCCACGGACGCCCTTACGCCTTCCCATGGGACCCTGCCGGTGATCGCGACCCGCTCCCTGAGGGCCGGCGTCGGGCCGGCGGTCTCATCCGCACGTGTCGGCCGGCGCCGGCCGGGGACCACCAGGACGGTCCGCCCTGCTGCGGCAGAGTCGGCCGACACCGGCGACACCCCCGCACCGGCTCCGGAACGGTCCGGCACAGCGTCGCTCGCGAGCCCGCCCGGCCTGTCATGGGAAACCCACCCGGCCTCGACGTCGGACACCCCGACCGGCCCGGCCGCTGACGCCGACTCGCCCGATCGGTCCGCTTGCCTCCCGCCTTCGTACGTCAGGACAGGCCCGCCAGGAACAACCTCCGGCACCACCCCAGCAGAACCGGCCGCCTGCGAACCCGGCGAACGAGAGCTCGAATGATCCCCAGCGGCCGGCGCCGACGGCACCCCCGCACCGGGGCCGGAACGGTCCGGCACGGCATCGCTCGCGAGCCCGCCCGGCCTGTGAGGGGAAACCCGCCCGGCCGCGACGGCGGACACCCCGACCGGCCCGGCCGGTGACACCGACTCGCCCGATCGGTCCGCTTGCCTCCCGCCTTCGTACGTCAGGACAACGGCCACGGGCGGTGAGGCATCCTCCGGCACTGTCCCGCCAGGGCCTCCCACCCGCTGCTGACCCGACGGACCGGCGGTCGATCCCGGACGGTCCGCAGCCGCACCGCCGACCAGCGCCGATGGCATCCCCTCGTCGGCGACATCGGACCCCCCGACCGGCCCGGCCTGTCCCGTCCGCCCGTCATGCACAGGGACGGACCTGAGGGTAGCCGCGTGCGGTGAGGCGACCTCCGGCACCGACCCGGTGGTGCCGGAGGGCAGGTGTGCCGGCTGCTGACCCGGCGAACGGACGGACGATCCCGGGTGATCCCCGGCGGTGCCCGCCATCAGCGCCGATGGAGACCCCGCACAAGTCCCAGAAGCGTCCGGCACGACATGACTCACCGGCCCAGCCGGCGTGATGCTGAGAACCGGTTCGTCCCGGGATTCGGAAGCCGAGGCGTCCGTGAGAGCGGGCGTCGAAACATGCTCGTACGATCCGCTTGTCCGGCCTTCCCGCATGGTGGGGGTGCCGGCCGGCTGGGGTTCCGGAGCAGGCGCGGCCGGGTGTGGTCCGGCGGAGATCGCCGGGACGGGGACGGGGCGTTCCACAGGTCTGCCGGCATGCTCATCGGCGGGTCTCGGCAGCGGCGCTTCACCGGTGATCGCGAGCCCGGCGGAGGGAGGCTCGATCGTTCCCATGCCAGAGGGCACAGGGCGGGGAAGGGCGGCTTGCCAGGACAGTGGGGAACGTCCCGCGGACACGGAGAAGGGGGGTCGCTGAGGAGCGGCGGCCGGACGGCGCCCCGGCAGCGGCCGTAGATAGGTGAAGGTGAGGCCGGGAGTGGCGCGCGCGAAGGTGACCCGCACCCCGGCGTGCTCGGGCTGACCGAGCAGCAGCCGGACGGTGGCACGATGCGGGAAACGCCGTGCCCCACCGGTCAGCGTGTCCCGCAGGTATCTCTCAGGCGCCACCGTTCAGCACCTCGATCGTCTCGGAGAGCACGTCGATGTAGGTGCGCCTTCGCTCACGCGTCATCTCCATGATCTCCCGCTCGCTCCAGTGGTAGTGGTAGGCGAGGTAGTGCACCTCGTGATAGAGCTGCTCCCCCTCGATACGCAGGTCGCCGAGGAAGAAGCGCTGGACGTCGAACGGCGCGAGGAAGGTCCGCCGGCACTCCGCGCACTCGGCCTGCATGGTCTGCTCCACCCGGGGCGCCAGTTCCGCCATCCGTGCCTCGATCGCGGCCCGGTCCGCCGCGGGGAGCGCCGACACCCGCGCCCGGTCCGGCGGTCCGTCGGTGCCCAGCCGCAGCAGGCAGCGGGCGAGAAGCCGGGTCGTCGCCTCGGCCTCGTCGTGCGCCAGCAGCTCCGCCAGCTCCTCCTGGTCCCCGCCGTTCGGCAGCCGGAACGTCACCTCCGTTCCGCCGAGCCACAGGGTGTACGTCGCGGCCTGCTCCCGAGCCTCCTCCACCGGCACCTGGTCCAGGGAGAACGTGAGGGACACCCGCCGGCCGCAGTCGGGCCACGGGCAGACGAGGTCCGCTCTGACCAGGTCGCCGAAGGTGCCCCGGCGCAGCTGGAGCAGCAGGTAGTGCCGGTCGGCCACCAGCAGTTCCCGGGCGATCGCCGGTGTCACCGGGCCGAGGCCGCCCAGCCGCCGCACGCAACGGCTGAGCACCTCGGTCACCAGCCTGGCGCTCTGCCCCGGCCTGGAGAGCAGTTCCTCCTCGTGCCCGGTCAGCGCCGTCAGCTCGAAGTCGCGGTGCAGGCGTCCGCCGGCGTCCCAGTAACCTCCCGGAAGGAGGTCCACGTCAGGTCTCCTTGGGCTCGGCCACGGCGGTGTCCCGCACCCAGCCTTCGTTCTCCAGCTTGATGGTGGAGATCATCACGGCGCTTGTGCTCGCGTCCAGCTGCGGCAGCGCCTGGTACTCCGAGACCCAGCAGCGGAACACGTTGTAGGCGAGGACCTTCGCCCCCTGATGGTTGTAGATCTCGATGGTGATGTCCTTGCGGAAGGTCGCCAGCGACATCGCCGGATCACCCTGGAAATTGTTGACCTTGTTCGCCCAGTCCTCGAAGGCCGTGTCGTGCGTGACCCCGGATTCCAGGGTGATCGCGTCGTACTTGGACTTGCCCGGGATCTGCCGCGGCCCGCTGGCGTCGCCCGCCTCGTGCCAAGTGGTGACCTCTGTCGTACGTTTCAGCGCGCTGCATTTGTTGAGCGCGGCCACGTACTGGCCGTCCCATTTGATTTTGAATTTGTAACCGAGGTAAGGATCGAACCGCGTGGAGTTGACGGTAAACCTAGCCATGTGCCCACCTTCTACCGGTGCCGGGTCCTATACCGACGCCATTCCCGCCTTCTGGCTGATCTTCACGATGACGAATTCCGCCGGCTTCAGCGGCGCGAAACCGACCAGCACGTTGACCACGCCGGCGTCGATGTCGGCCTGCGTGGTCGTCTCCCCGTCACACTTGACGAAGAAGCCCTCGGAGAGGGTGGCGCCCTGAAAGGCGCCCTGCCGGAAGAGAGTGGTCATGAAGGAGCCGATGCTGAGCCGGAGTTGTGACCACAACGGCTCGTCGTTGGGCTCGAACACCGCCCATTGGATGCCGTTGTAGATGCTGACCCGCAGCATGATCGCGGTGCGCCGCACCGGCACGTAGCGCCAGGAGGAGTCCGAGGTGACCGTACGCGCGCCGAAGGCGACCACGCCGGTGCCCGGGAATCGGCGGATGACGTTCACTCCGATGGGGTTCAGGGTGCCGTGCTGGACGTCGTTGAGCTCGACGCCGAGGCCGACGACCCCGTTGAGCCCGGCATCGGTCCCGGCGGGAGCCCGCCACACCCCGCGCGCGGCGTCGACGCGGGCGTAGAGTCCCGCGACGTAACCGGTGGGCGGCAGCAGGATCGGCTCGCGTGACCTTCCGGCCGGGTCCAGCGCCTTGACCCACGGGAAGTACAGCGCTCCGTAGGAATTGACGCCGGTCAGGCTGTTGCGGAAGTCAGCGGCCTTCTCCGCGTCGAGAGTCGCCTGGTCGGTCTCGCCGAGGAAGAAGACGTCCTGCAGCGGCCGGTTGGCGCAGTAGCCCATTCCCGCGCTGACCATCGTGGTACTGGCCTCGCCCGGCACGGCGAGCAGGCTGAAATCCGTGACGGAGTCGAGCTGGCCGAACGCGGTGATGAAACTCTGCTCGGCGGGCTTCGTACCGTCAAAGCCCGGTGTTGCCGCCAGAACCGTGTCGTCCTCTGCCGCGTCGCCCACCTGTACCACAGCCGCTGTGACCGGCCTGCGTATCGCAATGCCGTTCTCGGACCTGCCTTTGTTGCCTGGGCCGAGTTTGAGGTTGGTGGTGGCCGACGCTTCCTTGGCGGGCTGAACACGTACCGACGAAGTGGCCGAGGTCGTGCCTGAGATGAGGACGAGCTCCCCGTCCTCACCGACCTTGCACTCGAAATCGGTGAAGGCTTCGACCGGCGTGCTGTTCCTTCGCCTGGTGCGGTACAGGAAACCCACGGCCTGCTGGAGCTTCTCGGCCACGGCGGCCGCGTCGGTGAGCTCGGCGACGTCGTCGGGGAGCTGCACCAGCTGGAAACCGTCGTTGTCGATGTCGATCTCGAAGTTGCGGTCGGTCTTCAGCGGGAGGTTCGGCTTGCCGCCACCGCGGTGCCTTCCCCGCTGCACGTCCGCCTCGCCAGCTGTCACCTCGGCGCCGATGAGTGCCGAGTCCCTGTTCAGCACAGTGGTCACGTAGTTGGGGGCGTCGGGGTCGACGCTGAGGTTGTCGAACGTCTCCAACGGCGCCTGGTCGTTGGCGTCCTCGAGAATCAGGGCGGGGTCGGCCTGGCGGCGGACGGTCACCTTGAACTCGTTGCCCGGGTCCAGATTGCCGTCCTCGATCTGCAGGAGCAGCGAGTTGCCCCAGACGCCCTTGCTCTTGGCCCAGAACCGCACACCCGACGTGCCGGCGTCCTGCTGGATCGAAGACGTGCCCTTGTGGGCGGCGGACTCGTCCTGCTGGTCGGCGGACGCGGTCTGGGCTGTGAGGCGCGAGCCGGAGCTCGGAGCAGCCCTGTTGCGCAGGGTGACGTCGGCTGCGACGGCGTCGCCGGGGACGACTCGCACGATGTAACACTGGCGGCCACCGTTGTTGAAGTACTGGAGCACGCTGTGCGCCAGAAATCCGTCGCTGAGAAAAGTGCCGTAGCGACGCTGGAACTCCATCCAGCTGGTGACACGGGTGGCCTCGGCCGGGCCCATCTCGGCCAGCCCGACGAAGGCCGCGGTCGAGGTGCCGGCGACCTCGAGAGGCCGGACTCCGCTGGGTGTCTCCTGCAGATATACACCTGGATAGGACGGGGTCGGCATCATCGCCTCCTGTCGTCGCCGCATGGCACGGCTTGGAATCGTCTCAACGCCGAGAAGCCTCGACCGTCGAGCCTGTCGATGCCTGTCGATCCGGATGTTGTCGGTGACTGCGACGATCAGTGGCCGACCGGCGTCTGGCACCACAGCGCTCCATTGATGACGGGCATCACACGCCAGCTTGGCCTGAGGGGACCACCGCGTCGCCGCGAGGAAGAAGTTGCCTGGTCGCAGTGTCGAGCATGCTCATTCGGGCGCGCGACCGTCAACAAACGCGCCGGAGATGAAGTGCCCCGTTTTCGTCATCATCTGACCAGGTCATGATGTATGTCGGTGTCTTCTGGCCGCGGGCTTCGATCTCCCCGGCGCGGGTCTGTCGGCGCGAGACCTGCCTACTCGGACGGAGAGGGAACGGTGTCACGGAAATCGATCCCCGCAGCACGGAAGCCCGCAACTCTGTTCCGTACGTCGGGGGGGGAGACTGTCTCGCCCTTGCTGTGATAGATCCAGTCCACCTGCAGCCGGTAGGTCCGCGGGTTCGAGCCGCCGTCCAGGTCCGCGAACCACTGATTGAACTGGATGCGCATGAGCTGCTCCGGATAGTAGATGCCGCCGTGGTCGGCGAAGAGGCGGCCATCCACGTAGTACCTCATGCGTCCGTCGGAGACCTGGATCACCAAGTCGTGCCAACCGGCGAAGCTTGCCCGTTCTGTGGTTTGGGTTCTCACCGCGTCCCACGGTTCGGCCTGGTAGGTCTCCCAGCTCGTGGCGTACAGTCTCGTGTCCTGCGCCCCCCATCCGCCGTTCGGCAGGTACTCGAAATCCAGTTCGCTGTAGTCGGGGTCCTTGTCCTTCCGGAGCGGGGTGATGGTGAAGAAGGCCTGCACCACGTGCCCGCCGTCAGGGCCGCTCACGGGGGTGTCGCCGAAGCGCACCCTGGAGGCGTACGTGCCCTCGCGAAAGCGTTGACGCGTGGTGAAGAGGGCAGCCTGCACGGTGCCGGCGGCGGTCCCGTCCGTGACGGAGTCGAGCGTCAGCAGCCCGTCGGGGAAGCTGACGGCCGACGGCGACCAGCTCACGCCTGGCACGCCGGGTCCGCCGCGGCCGGAGCGGACGGTCCAGCCGCGCATGGCGAGCAGCGGATCCGATGCGCCGGAGTAGGAGAAGTCGTCGAAGAGAACCCCGGTCGAGTCCGCTGCCATGGGTCCTGGTCCAGAGTTGGTGTGGAGGCACCAGGCGGGGCTGACGGCGGCGGCGAGCAACCCGAAACGGAGCATCTGACCGACACCCATCAATCCCCCGATTGTCGCCGGACGTAGTCAGTACACTCCGTAATGTTATCAATTGTCCGTGGAGCCGCCGGGGCCTCCAACGCATACGTCAGAACAGCCGGTCACGGCGGATCCTCAAGGTCGAGGACGGACGCCACCGCTGATCCTTCTCACGTCGTGGCGTCAGGTCGCTGCTGCGCGGGCGTGGTGGACAGCAGGGGCGTGACGGTGGGGACGCGGAGGCGGGCGGCGGGCGGCGGAGGAATTGACGGGGATGCGGCGCTGTTTGTCGCCCCTGCCGATGACGATGTCCGGGACGTGCTGGCCGGTCGGCTCCCGGTGACCGCCGAACGGGGCCAGGGCCACGGCGCGCTGGTGGTCGTCGGTGCTGAGCAGGCCGAGCTTCCAGGCTTCCTTGAGCACGCCGCGTAGTGCGGCCAGGTGTTTGTTCCGGTAGGCGGGTGACCAGTCCATCTGGTCGATCTGCTCGCGGATCCAGGCGGTCGGCCAGCGCAGTGTGGTGGTCATGTCCAGGGGCGAGCCGCCGTCCTGGGCCCGAGGACGTCTGGGCCCTCAGGCGTGGCGTGTGAATCACATCAATAGCGGATCTGAAGATGTCGCGCCTAGCGTCGCCCAAAACGTTGCAGCTTCGGGCGAGAGGACATGAAATGCGACTACACGCGAAAATCGCGATGGCGGCCGGCGGGCTGGCGTTGCTCGGCACGAGCCTCCTGGTGACGGCTCCGGCGCAGGCGCAGGGCAACCCGGCGTGCTACGCCAAGAGCGGACACCTGTACTGCGGGAACAAGGCCGGGGTGAGCCTATGGCGCTACCCGCGCTACAGCGACGTCACCAAGGATGTCGTGGACAGGCTGAAGTCGAACCCCAGCTACTTCCAGTGCTATGTCTCCGGGCAGAAGCACGGAGGCGGGAACAGCATCTGGTACAAGACGTACGGCGACGTCAACGGGCGCAGCGGCTACCTCGCGGCGGAGAACATCTTTACCTGGAAGGACCCGTTCCCGGGCGTCAGCCACTGTTAGTGCCGCGTTCAACATCATGTGCAGAATCGCCTCTGACCAGGAGCTCCGGCCAGGAGCGATCCCGCATGGCAGGCGCCATCGGATCGTGACGCCCGCACCTTGTCGTCCTGGCACCGCCGGCTGGTCATCTCCGCGCCGAGTCGCATGGTGAAAAGCGGCACCCTGAGCCCTTGGGGTCCACGGCGGTCAGGACGATCACACCTTCATCGAAGCTTCATCGGAGGCGAAGCCGTCGACTCACTGGTAGTCCGGCCTGAACCAGCGGGCTTTGTAGATCTTGGCACCCGGCAGGGTGCGGGACGCGGTGCCGCCGAAGAACTCCACGGTGTCGGTGCACCAGGACGCGCCGCAGCCGCTCTTCGGCCGGGTCCTGAGAATCTGCCCGGTGCCCTGCTGATCACCAACCGATTTGACGAGCCGTACGTTCACCTTGTCGGCGTTCGCGTACTCGGTGGTGAAGGTGCTCGTCGATTTCACGTACTGGTAGACGGCGTCGTTCGTAGTGATCCACAGCCGGCCCTTGTCACCGAAGACCGGGGCCATGTCGTGGCCGCCCTTCTTGCCGGGAAGCGCGACCCGCTGGGTCTCGGTCAGGGTCGGCTGTGCGGGCGTGCCGCCGACCTTGAGAGCCACCAGATCGTTGTCGCCGAGCGCCCACAGAAGCTCAGCCGCCGGATCCCAGAGCACACCATGACCGCCGGGCAGTTTGAACTCCGCGTACTTCTTCGAAGTCGAGCTCTGGGAAGCCGTGTAGACCCGCACCCAGCTCCCCTTGGTGGCCGCGGCGGCGACATTCCCGTCGGGAAGCAGCTCGACGGCGTGGGGCAGGATCCCGTCGCCGCCCGTGTCCACGGCCCACAGGCGCTGGCCCGACGGGTAGGACGCCACGCCGATGAACCCGCCGTCGTTCACCGCGAGGACCGACTTGCCTCCGCTCTGGCGGGGTCCGCCGTAGCGGAGCCGGGCGTCCGCGATCGCCCCCGAGCACAACGTGCAGTCATCGAGCTCGGCCTCGGGGAATCCGTTCTTCGCGGACGGCTTCCACTTCCACTTCAGCGCCCCGGGATCCTTTGCCGGGTCCCACGACGTGTTTCGAGAGTCCAGCACCACGACCTGGTGGGCCTTCCCGTCGCCCATGACCACCCAGCCATAGGCATCCCCGCCGCTCACGGCCTGCGCCGGAACGGTCATGCCGAGGGTGGTGACCAGGGCCGCGCCCGTCGTCGCGGACAACCACTTGCCGTGTCTCAATGAGACTCCTTCATTGCGTACGCGAACCGCATCCGCTCACAGACGCGTGAGGGCTTCGAACTCGATGCGGTGGATTTCGTTGATGCCGGAAACTAGAAGGGCCGGCTTTCGAATCGCTATCGATCCGATTCATCCGGGCCAGGTCTGCCCAGCTCTCCGATCATCCGCACGCTCGCTCCACCCGCCCCTGATGGGCCGGATCTCATCTCCCCCGGAGGGATCACATCGGTGGTCAGCCGAATGGACGTCACGGCAGTGGCGGAACCCTCCCGGCCTCGGCCATCTTGCCGTACTGCTGCCGGGCCCAGAGGCTCACCGGCTGCGCCCACACCGCCGTGCCGTACGCGCAGATGCCCGCCCATCCCTGGACGCCCGCGTGGACGCTCTCGTAACGCATGCCGATGATCGCGTTGGCGCCCAGTTGCCGAGCCTTGTGGATCATCAGTCCGGTCGCCTGCTGCCTGATCAAGTCGAGCTCGCCGGGTATGTCGGGCGGGCGGCCGAGTTCGCTGAGCACGTTCGACCAGTCCTGGATGGTGTTGGGGGCGCCCGCGACCAGCCCGGTCACGTGGTCGTAGACCGCCTGGATCTCATAACCCGGCAGGCTCTCAATGGTCACGATCAGCATCGTTGTCCGCCATCCCGATCTCTAAGTGCCTGTTAGCAGACGGTTTGGGTGGGGTCGCGCGTCGACTCTGGGGACAGGAAAGGACTTCTGACAGTCGAGGGAACCGGACCCTGCTGCGGAGATGGGACGGGGTCGATCGCAATACCTGGCCGGCATTGCCGCGATCAGCTCATCGATGTCGATGCCGCGGACCTCTCATGATCGTCGACTGAACCGCTAAGCGGTCCACGTCTATCCCCTACCTTGCACCGTAAAGGCAGAATGAGAACTCGGCGTTCGGCAGCGTGACGCGCAGCCGTTCCGTCATGGCGTCACTGAAGACGTGGTGGTCGACACAGTGGAAACTCCCGAGGTGGTCCCTGTGAGGGGCGGCGCCCAGGTCGAGTCGCTCGGGGGACGCGAGGACCTGTCCCTTCCTGGGGAGAAACCACGCCCTCGCATATCGGTCAGTGAAGAAGCCGTCACGCTCGGGGTCGTCGCACAGGTAGAGCCGCTTGAGGTGGGTGAGGGGCTGCCCGAGCAGCAACGCCTCCGCGCCCCGGTCAGTGAGTTGGCCCAGGGCCAGGCTCAGCGACTCCAACCGCGCCACGATCGGCGCGACCGCGACCGCTTCGGCGATGTCGTCCTGAAACGAGCTTCTCTCCAGACCAAGGTGACGCAGCGCGGGCAGCCGTTCCCCGGACATCAACGGGGCGAGGTCGTCGAGCGTGACCGTGCAGCCGTTGGCCTCAAAGCCGAGCCACATCCCCAAGTGTTCCAGGCTGGGCAAATCACTGGCGCCAACCGCCCGCACGACTTCGGCGGGCAGCGCGTCCGACTCGAAGCGCAGCGTCCGGAGCGTCTCACTGCGGAACGGGCTGAGTTCCAGGTCGTCCCCGTGTACATCCAGGCGTTCCAGCGCCGGGAATGCCCGCAGCAGCGGATCGAGGCTACGAGAGTCGACGTAACTGAATTCCTGCCATGGATCATGCAGGTAGCCGAGGAACAGTGATTTCAAGGCGGGGAGCCGGTCTACGGCTTCGATCAAAACATCGGGCGGGTAGACGTCGTCTTCACACGACCCCCAGTATCCGATGATGAGATGGCTGACCTGGGTCGTGTCGACTGCGTCCAAGAAGGGATCGAAGATATCCCTGAAACGGATGCTGTCCCATTCCCAGGATATGTGCCATGCCACGTCCCGGGCCGGCGGAAGGCCGCTCGACGGATCAGTTTCCTCGCTGAACGCGAAGACCGGCAGCCCGCCGTATTCCATCAGATGCTCACTCATCATTAGGCTTTTCTCGCGATCCTGCCGGAACTGTCCTTTCAGGCCGCCGCAGAGGGTAGCAGAGGTCGTTGCGGCTGGTGTGGTGCAGGCGCAGAGAGGCTGGGCGCTGACGACCTTCGGATCTCAGGCACGGCGAATTCAAGAAGTCCGGCAGGGAACGCCAACAGCCCGAGCTGGAAGCGTGCCACGCTTTCCTCTCGTCGGCGACACACCGGCGGTGTCCTCCTGGACCGCTCAAGCCGTTGTGAGCGCAGATCCGTACAGGGCTGGGCCGATCTTGTGGATGTGGCCTTGGCGGGACCATTGGGAGAGCTGGACGCGGAAGCTGTTGACGTTGTGGATACCGAGGACGGCGGCGAGCTCGGTTCCTTTCCAGGCGGGTCGTTCCAGCGGCCGGGTAGTGGCCGGACTGCCGGCTCTCGGGTCAGTCGCCGGGTCATCTGGCGGACGGTGGCCCACCAGATCATTGCGCGGTGATGCGCGGGTTTGCGTTCGCAGCAGCGCGCAAGGTGGCGATGTCGCATCATCCAGGCGAAACTCCGCTCGACCACTCACCTGCGCGGCAGGATCACGAACCCCTTTGACGATCTGCACGGCCATGCCCAGGACGTCGTTTGGGCGTGTTATCGATTCGATTTCACATCGCATCAGGTCGACCCGCTGTGCACGATCCTGGCTGCTTGGTCCGCCGTGTACTCCGCCGGCCGTCAGCGCGCCCCACCTGGTGGTCCGTGCCGGACGACGGAGCCCGGTCCGCGAGTGGCCGGGCCGAACCAGATCCCAGCCACCTGTGAGGGAAGACAGCAGAAGTGATCCTCGAATCCCTTGCCTGCCTGTTATCAATGAGATTCGAACGCAGGATCTTGGACAGTCATCGGGGATGTCATGACAGCTCACATTGAATTTCGAGTTCTTGGTCCGCTGGAGGTCGGTGTCGGGGATCGCCCTGTCAGGTTGCGTGGGCTTCGGCAGCGTTCACTGCTGGCCGCGCTGTTGCTGGATGCCGGGCGGGTCGTGTCGATCGATCGTTTGGCGGCCGCGGTCTGGGGCGAGCACCTGCCTGAATCGGTACGCACCCAGATCCCGATCCATGTTCACGGGTTACGTAAGGCGTTCAAGGACGCCGGCTGCGGCGTACAAGTGATCGTCACCGAGCAGGCCGGCTATCGCCTGCGTACTGACGGCGTATGGCTGGACGCGCGCGAGGCGGAGGAACTGGCAGCGGCGGCCCGAAAGGCCGCCGGTGCGGGGCAGAGCGAGCAGGCGGCGGCGATGCTGGGGCGGGTGCTCGGGCTGTGGCGGGGGCCGGTGCTGGCCGAGATCGACACCGCCGAGATCGCCGTGGTGGCCCGCGGGCTGGAGGATGCCCGGCTGAGCATCGCGGAGGAGTGGGCCGAGGCGGAGTTGGCCTGTGGCCGTCCTCGCGAGGTGGTGGCGCGGCTGGCCGGGCTGGTGGAGGATCATCCGCTGCGTGAGGGGCTGCGCGCGCAGTTGATGCTGGCGCTCTGGCACTCCGAGCGGCAGGCCGACGCGCTGGAGATCTACCAGCGGGGACGCAGACATCTCCGGGAAGAACTGGGTGTGGAGCCGGGCAGAGGGCTGCGGGAGGTCCAGCGGGCGATCCTGGCCGGACCACCCGCTCTCGACGCCACACGACCGGAGGTTCCCGCGCCGCGCGTTGTCGGGGACGCGGATGACGAGCCGCTTCCGGCGGATACGGGGCCAGTCGTGACGGTACGGCCGGCACAGTTGCCGCCACCGGTTTCAGCGTTCGTGGGCCGAACATCGCAGCTACGGGCGCTGGATCGGTTGCTGCGGCAGGACGGGCGATTTCTGCCGATGGGCGTGATCAGCGGGGTGGCCGGGGTGGGCAAGAGCGCACTGGCCCTGCAGTGGGCTCATCTGGTGGCCGACCGGTTCCCCGATGGCCAGTTGTTCGCCAATCTTCGTGGCTATGACCTGGACAGAGAGTCGGCACAACCGGCGGCGGTGCTGGAGCGGTTCCTGCGAGCGCTGGGAGTGGACGGGGAGGCGGTTCCGGCCGGCGTCGAGGAGCGGACCGCGTTGTTCCGCAGCATCCTGGATGGGCGGAAGGTACTGGTGGTCCTGGACAACGCCCAGTCGGCGGCGCAGGTACGGCCATTGCTCCCGGCGACGCCGGGCTGTTGTGTGATCGTCACCTCCAGGCGCCGGCTGGAAGGGTTGCTGGTGGGCGGCGGCGCGCTTCCGGTGCCCGTGGAGGTTCTGACCGAGCAGGATTCCGCCGAACTGCTGGCGCGTGTGCTGGGAGCGGAGCGAGCGGCTGCCGAGCGAGAGCCGGCGGCCGATCTCGCCGCTCTGTGCGACGGGTCACCGCTGGCGTTGCGGATCGCAGCGGCGAAGCTGGCCATGCGGCCGCAGTGGTCGGTCGCCGAAATGGCCGAGCGGCTGGCTGACGAGCGTAGCCGGTTGGACCAGCTCAGCCGGGGCGGGCTGGAGGTCCGCGCCAGCATCGGGCTGTCCTATCGCGAACTGTCGGCACGGGCAGCCCTGGCGTTCCGGCGGCTGGGGCTGATGGACGCCCCGGGAGGATTCGCGCCCTGGTTGGTGGCGGCGCTGCTCGACACGACGGTGCACGATGGTGAGCGGCTGCTGGAGGAGCTTGTCGATGCCCAGTTGCTGTAGCCGCTCGGCAGGGACGAAGCCGGTCAGCCACGTTACCGCTTCCACGATCTGATCCGCCTGTTCGCCCGGGAGCAGGCCGAGACAGTGGAATCACCTGACGCCAGGCTGGCCGTGCTGAGCCGGGCCTTCGGTGCGCTGCTCGGCCTGGCGGAGCAGGCCCGCGACCTGCTGTACGGCCGCTACCAGATGGTGCCGCGCGGTGACAGTCCGCGCTGGCTTCCGGAAGACGCATCGCAGGCGGCCCTGATGGGTGACCCGCTGGCGTGGCTGGAGAGCGAAAGACTGAACCTCGTGGCCGCTGTGACGCGGAGCGCCACGTTGCGGCTCGCCGATCTGTGCTGGGACCTCGCGGCCAGCTTTGTCCATATGTTCGTGTCACGGGCCTACTTCGACGACTGGCGAACGGTAGCCACCCGGGCCCTCGAAGCCTGCCGCGCCGCCTCCCACCTGCCGGGCCAGGCCGCGATGTTGTACTCCCTCGGTTCCCTGGACCTGAGCCGACGCCGGCTCCCTCAGGCCGCCGACCTGCTGGCGACTGCTCTTGAGCTGTTCCAGCGGCTCGCAGACGTGCCCAGCCAAGCCATCGTGCTCCGCCACCTCGGCACGGTTCACGTCTTCAGGGGAGATCTCGACAGGGGGCGGCGAGAACTGGAACGGGCGCTGGCACTCTTCGAGCAGGTCGGCGACACCACCGCCCTGGCTCACGGCCTGGGCTTTCTCTCACACGCGCACATGCTGGAAGGCCGGCTGGAGGAGGCCGCGCGGCTGCTGGATCGCGCGCTGGCCATCAATCCGGGCAGCAAGCGAACCGAGGCTCAGATATTCAAACGCCTGGCCGAGGTCTACCACCGCCAAGGCCGGTACGTCGACGCGATCAGGAAGTGTGAGCGTGCCCTGGCCCTCACCCTCGACCTGAACGACCTGGTCGGCCAGGCGTACGTGTTGCATGCGCTGGGCGAGGCACAGCTCGACCTCGGAGAGGTCGTCGAGGCCGGCGCCACTTTGCACCAGGCGTTGCACATCGCCCGCCAGGTGGGCGACAGGCTGATCGAAGGCCGGGTCCTGCTGGCTCTCGGACATCTCGAAAGCGACCACAGCACGTTCCATCTCCAACAGGCTGCCGAGACCTTCGCAGCCATAGGAGCCGCGGGCTGGCACGACAAGGCCATGAAGGCGGCCGCGCAGGTGAGCGTCTGAACATCGGCCAGGCCGGCCTTCCACGGCCACCCCGCTAGAATGCGTGTTCCTGAAATGCGGGACGACGGCAGTGCCGCCCGTCGAGTGGCCGTGGACCTGGTACCCACCGCCGATGGGGGCTCATAGTGGGGAGGATCCAACCATCCGGAAACTCGACGGATGAACGAGGAGAGTCCCCGGCCGGAGTCGCCCCCGGGCGTCCCGTCGCAGGTCGTCGCCCAGTTCACGGCACTCGAACGACCGATCCCCGCACAGCTGCCCAGCCCTGTTGCGACGTTCACCGGCCGTGAGACAGAGGTCGAGAGGTTGTGCACCCTGCTGACCGATGGCTCCGAACGCGCGGTAGCCATCTCCGGACCGGCCGGCATCGGTAAGTCAGCTCTCGCCCTCCAGGTGGCCCACCGCATCTCCCACCACTTCCCCGATGGACAGCTCTACGTCAACCTGCAGGGATCCACTCCAGGTACGGATCCCCTGCCCACCCCGGAGGTGCTCGGCCGATTCCTGCGCTCGTTGGGGGTTGCCACCCCGGCGATCCTGGCCGAACCGGAGGAGACCGTCGCCACCTTTCGCTCGCTGACACATGGGAAGCGCCTGCTGATCCTTTTGGACAATGCGGCGAGCGCCGAGCAGGTACGCCATCTGCTGCCCGGCAGCGGGACGTGCGGCGTGCTCATCACCAGCCGGCGGATGCTGAGCTCGATCGACGCCGCGAGCCATTCTCAGCTCCAGGGGCTGACGCGAGACGAGGCCGGCGCACTTCTCACCCGGTTCCTCGGCGCTGACCGGCTCGACCGCGAAGCCCAGGCGGCGGCCGAGGTCATACCACTATGCGGCGAACTACCGCTGGCGCTGTCCATTGTCGCAGCGCGGCTGCTCGCGCGACCGGACATGTCAGTTCGCGCCCTCGCCGACAGGCTCGCCGGCGAGCAGCGGCGGCTGGCCGAGCTCGAGATCGACGACCAGGCGGTACGCGCCAGTTTCATGGTCAGCTACGAGGACCTGGGTGATGGACCGGCGGCCCGGCTGTTCCGGTTGCTCGGCCTTCTGGACGGGCCGGATACCGGCGTTCCCGTCGCCGCAGCGCTCGCGGAGCTACCTGAGCGGCGCACGGCCGCGCTTCTCGATCATTTGCTGGAGAGCCAGCTCGTGGTGTCCGATGTTCCCGGGCGGTATCGCATGCACGACCTCCTGCGGTTGTTCGCCAAGGAGCTCGCGATGAAGCAGGAGAGCGAGAAGGCCCGCGCCCTCGCCGTCCGACGAGCTTTCCATTGTCATCTCGCCACGGCACGACGCGCGGCGTTGTCGGTAGAGCCGCTGATCGCCTGGCGGATCGACTTCGTACCCGAGGTGCTCACCCATTCCGGGGTGCCGCTGGAGTCCGTGGAGGTGGTCAACGCATGGCTCGATACCGAGATCGAAAACCTTGTTGCCATCGCCCGTCAGGCCGTGACGAGTGCTGATCCGGCGATCGCGGCCTACCTGTCCGCATGCTTGAACACGCCGTTGGAACAGCGGGCGCGATGGCGCGAGCAACTGGCCCTGGGACATCTCGCTCTGGAGGCGGCGCGTTCCACCGGTGATCTCCGCCAGGCGGGGCTCGGCAACAATGATCTCGGTTGGGCATCGCACGCGTTGGGAAAGCCCGCAGAGGCTCTGGCGTCCTTCGACCATGCTCTCGATGCCTGGAGACCGATCGGCTACGACACCGGCCAAGCCTTGGCCCTGAACGGACGCGGTGCGGCTCTTCGTTCGTTGGGGCGCCACGAGGAGTCGCTTGTTGCCCTGGAACAGGCGAGCGCAATCTGGCACCGATTGGGCCATGCCCGGCACGAGGCGTCGTGCCTGACCGGCATCGGACTGACCCATCAACGACTCGAACGTTACGACGAGGCGATCGCCGCTCACCGAAAGGCGCTGTCTCTGGCAAAAGAGTCGAATGCCAGGGTCACCGAGGTGATGGCGCTGGGCAACCTTGGTGAGGCACACAGACTGAACGGGCAGGCGGATGAGGCGGTGACCTGCTTCCAGGAGGCCCTCCGGCTGGATCGGCAGCGCGGCTTGTCCGGCACCTATTGGGAGGCAGAGCATTTGTGGGGGCTCGGCCGGGCGACCGGTGACCGTGACCACCTGAACAAGTCAGCGGCCATCCTCCACGAGCTGAAGCTGATCACTTACCACGAAGCCCGCGCGATCGAACTCGACCCGGTTCCTGACACCCCCGACGCCATCTCGCAGCAACTCTAGACGCAGGCCGCACGGTCAACCGCCAGGCAGGTACCGCACCGCCTGCCGTACGGCCACCACGGCACGCCGGCGCACCTCCGGGGTCACCTGGCGACTCCTGCCTGCCACCTCGACCACGAGGTTGGTCACCTGAGTCCACAGCGTGATCCGGGCCGGCGAGCCGAACATGGTCTGCCGCTCTTCTCCTGCGTGAACGCGGCCTCGCCCACCGCTTCCGCTCGCTTGACCGGCGACACACTCACGTTGGCGCCGGGCTCGTCGGAGGTGCCGGCGGTACGCTCGGTAGCCAAGGCAACGCGTGCCCGGAGGACACTGGTGATCACCAGAAGGCAACCGGCCGGACGTGACACGAGTAGCCCATCACCACGTTTCCCTCCTGATGGGCCGCTCGCCGTGAGCGAAGCAGGCACGGGACAGCAAGCCGCCCGACCGCGTCCCAACAGCGCCCCGGATGTCAGGCGCGGCGCGGTGTCCGTGGGGGTGCCGGGTAAGAGTCGTGCCAAGCGGCATGAGCCGGTGGCAACACCTTGGCCTCAGAGGCAAGTGTCAGTCAGGAATGAGCACGAGCTTGCCGCGGACGTGGCCGGTTTCGCTGGCGCGGTGGGCGGCCGCGGAGTCGGCGAGGCGGTAGGAAGTGAGCGGGACCGTGATCGCGCCGGCGGCTGCGAGCCCCGCGACCTCGGCGAGGATCGCCGGCATGTCGCCGGGCTCCTCCGCGATGAACCGGGCGCCGAGTTGCCCGGCCGAGAAGTCGGCGAGCGTTACGACGCGATCGGGGACGCCGGCCAGGCTGATCAGTTCGGGCAGCGAGCCGTGGCCGGCGGTGTCCAGGACGGCATCGACGCCTCCGGGAGCTGTCGCGGCGATACGTTCGCCGAGGTTGGTGCCGTAGCGGACCGGTGTGGCTCCGAGCGACCGTAGGTAGTCGTGGTTGGTGTCACTGGCCGTCCCGATCACGGTGGCGCCCCGCCGCCTGGCCAGTTGCACCGCGAGCGTTCCGACCCCGCCTGATGCGCCGTGGATGACCAGCGTCTCGCCGGGAGTGAGGTTGAGCATGTCGAGCGCGTGGTGAGCGGTTGTCGCGGCGACGGGTAGTGCGGCCGCAAGCTCCCAGGCGAGCTCCGTCGGCTTGGCGGCGATCCGGTCCACCCGGGCCAGCGCTTTTTCGGCGTAGCTTCCGGCGAGCGCTTTGCCCAGCACCTCGTCGCCGACGGCGAATCCCTGCGTGTCCTCGCCGACGGCCTCGATCACGCCGGCCACGTCGATGCCGGGTACGTGTGGCAGTTCGACGGGCATCACGTCGGCCAGCGCGCCGGAGCGGATCTTCCAATCGATCGGGTTGACGGCGGCGGCGCGGACGCCGATGCGTACTTGCCCGCGTCCTGGCTCCGGCACGGCGAGTTCGAGGAGGTCAAGGACCTCCGCATCCCCATATCGGGAGAACGCAACTGCTTGATAGCTGTCTGGCATCGGAGTCTTTCGGGATCGAGGCTGCTTCGAACTAGCGAACCGGCGGTTTGTTTCGACTTCGGTAGCATACGAACCGCCGGTTCGATTTTCAAATGGAGACGATCATGCCGCCGACCAAGAAAGCCCGCGCGGACGCGACGAGAAACCGCGCGGCGATCCTCGCCGCGGCCACGTCCCTGTTCGCGCGAGAAGACATCTCGACCGTCTCGGTGCAGGACATCGCGCAGGCGGCGGGTGTCAGCAAGGCGGCGATCTTCCGGCACTTCCGCGACCGCTCGGGCCTCATCCAGGAAATCCTCGAGCCCCGCGCCGCGCAACTGCGCGAAGCGGTTGAGAGCGGTCCCCCACCCCTCGGGCCTGGGGCGCCGCCGGCCGAAGCGCTGGCAACCTACGTCGAGGCGCTGCTCGACTTCGTATGGCGCAACCGGGCCCTCATCCGGGCCTTCGAGTACCTCGGACCAGACGCCTACTACGCCAACGACGCCAGCCGCTTCTGGATCGCGGAGCTGACCCGCCGACTCGCCGCGACCGCCCCCTACATCGACGCCGAGTACCTCGCCTACGCCGTGTTCACGGCCCTACGCGCCGACGTCATCGACCATCTCCTGACCGTTCCGGGGATGACCCCCGAGCGCATCAGAACAGGCATCCACACCCTTGCGACGGACGTCGCTGGGCACGTTCGAGGAGCGCCTGGCCCTGCCGGATGACGTCGACGATGTCGGAATCGCGCTGCTGAGCTGGTAGGCGCAGCGCGGCCAGGCGCTCATCCCCCGACGGGGCGCGCCTGATCGCCGTGGGCTCCTCGCAGTGGTGGCGGCGGCAACGGCGGTCCCGCGGCGCTCGTTGGCTACGCGGGTGCAAACGTAGGCAAAGTGGACCGTCCTTCTGGTGCTGGCCGGGTTGGCAGGTGTCTACGCGACAGCCGGGTCACCCCTGGCCCTGGCGGTACTCGGCTTACAGGTGCTCTTCACCCGGCGCCGGTCCTGGTGGTCGGCGACTGGAACCCGAACGCGCGCGCCGAACTGGACGGCGCGGCAGGCCAAGCCGATCCGCCGGGGCTCGGCCGCATGGGCAACCTGACCACTCGCCTGGCCGAGCTGGACGGGCGGCTGGACCTGGCCCGGGACGGCGAGTGGTCCGAACTGGCCGCGACGGTGCCGACACGCTCCTGGGTCCCCGCCTAGATCGAGCCAGGGCTGGGATGACTTTCATCCTCGAAGGTTCCCGACCTGTGGCCCCCTGGAAACGCGGGCCATATCGAGAGCCAGATGCGAGCGGCGCAGGCGGCCGGTCCTCACCAAGTGGCCCAGGTCGGCGCGGGTGTCATGCATGAGCTGCAGATGGAAGTAGTTCACGTGCTCAAGCAGCGCGAACACCCACAGCGCCGCCCCCGGCCAGACCTGCGCGCCGGACGCGCCCATGACCAGGCCGGCACCCACCACGACGGCCCCCGCCACCAGCAGGCCGACGTTGATCCGAGAAATCATGCGATACATCGCCATCCCTGCCGGAACGGGTGCTCGCGAAGAGAGCTGGGTGAACTTCAGCCACCAGTACACGCCGCCCTCAGCCAAGACGAGCAGGACCAGCACAAGCCCTGCCGAGTTGGCCACGGTCAGGGGCATGCCCAGCAAGCCGGCCAGCACCCCGGCGATCAGCGGAATGTTGACGAACTCCAGAACTGCCAGAGTCTTCATTCGGCGAAGCACGGACGCACGGGGAGAAACCACGAAGGCCATTCTCTCCGACTTGCGCTGAGACACCAGCGCCGGTGCGCCTGGCGTCCACTTCGACCTCTCGGCGGACTGGCTCGCGAGCCGTTCCTGACGATCGACGACATCCTTGTCCGGCCGCCTTCAGCCCCAGCGCGGCGGCGGTGACGTGGGCGGTCAGCGCCTGCCCGCGGCGGGGAGGCGACTGACCGACAGATCCCGGACGCCGACGGCCCCGAACATCATCGCGTGCTGCATCGGAGATGCCCAGGCCGCCATCCCGCATTCGCCGCCTCCTCGCGGCGAGGCGGGGCCGCTGCTCTTGCCGCGGCAGCCGGAGGCACCGAATGGATCACGGTGTGTGCGGGGTTGATGCGCGCGAGCACCCACGGAGAACGCAACCGCTAGACGAAAATTCCAGAATGCACCCGATCCCGCGTCGCCGCAGGTCAGCTCCCTGGTCACAGCGCGGCGCGGCACTTCGCGCAGCAGGAACTCCGCTTCGGTACACACTCAGTTCTGAGCCGGTTCTGTGCGGCTGCGAACTGTCAGGGGCGTAGCCAGAATTGAGCGAATGCTCAAGCGGATCATGGTAAGTGCAGCGCTGCCGCAATTCAAGGTGTCAGATTGACTCTTGAAGCGGTGCACGCCGGCCGGCGACCACACCGCAACGCCACAGCGACCCGGGCCCTGCGCGTCCAGCGTGTCGGGAGGGCTCGCGCGGCCCCTCGCCCGTACAGCCGGGCCTGTACACCGGCTCCGACGCGGTGGCGGGGCTGCCGCGGACACCGCTTGTCGCCGACCCCGTCCTCACGGCCCTCACAGCCCTGACGCTGTTCGGATCGGCGAGCCACCGCGGTCGCCACCACCACCTCCACGACCTGTACGGATGAGTGTTCGGCATCCGGAGTGTGGAATCGCCGGGTGGTGAGGCTGGTTCCCCGCCACCCGGCGACCGTTCCTGGGGTTGTGTGGCTATTGGACGGCGTGGGCATTCTTGGTTGTGTCGCGCAGGTTGAAGGCGCGCTTGGTGGTCTGCTTGATGGTGTTGCCCGCCTTGTCCCAGGCCTCGACCTTGAGGGTGACGGCGCCCTTGGTGGCGTTGAAGGCGGGGTACCGGGTCTTGGCGGTGTAGCTGCCGTCCTTGTTGCTCTTGAGCGAGACGGGGGCGTAGGTGGCGCCGTCGTCGGTGCTGGCCCACATCCTCAAGCCGGCGATACCGGGCATCTCGGTGGCGGAGGGCGAGTGGTAGGGGGTGACGGCGAAGGTGTGTGAACGGCCGGCAGGCACGGTGTTGTCGGTGTCCAGGCTGTCACCCAGGTCATAGCTGACGAACACCACCGGAGCGGGCCTGCAACGTTCGGCCGTGCCGTACAACGCCTCCAGGGAGCAGAAGGATCCGGGTAGGCGCTCGGTCTCCACAGGAGTGGTGAAGGTCCACTCGGTGTCGTTCTGGGCGTTCTTGGCGGTGAGCCGGTAGTTGCCGGAGCCCTCCGGCAACGAGAAGTGCGGGAGGAGATCGGTTCCCGCGACCGGGGTACGTGGGATTTCCTGGCCGCCCCGGTACAGACGGATGTCGTAGAGGGCGGCGTCGCTCTGCTGGCTGTCCCACATCCCCTGGTACTGGCGGTTGGCCGGCCCGCCGTTGGCCGGCTCGATCTCCGCCCAGAGGACGTCACCTCGCACACAGACCATGCAGCGGAAGTTCGCACCCCAGTTCGCGGAGGGCTCGGCGAGCCTGATGACCTTCTCAGAACCTGTGTTCGCGCCAGGCGTGAACGGAGTGGTCAGCCACGACTGCCTGGTACGGCCGGGCTGGTCGAACACCTCCAGGAGCCACTGGGGCTGCGTCATGTTCAGTGTCTTGGGGTCGGACATCGAGTCCATGCCGTGCGAGCTGATGACGTCCGGGTCGAGCGGCCCCACCCAGTCGGTCCGTCGTGTCGCGGTGGACAGCGGGAAGCCCCAGCCAAGGGGCGCCGATTCCAGCGGGGCGACGTCGTCCACCTTCCAGGCGTATCGCCAGTCGCGGTACTGCGTGGGGGTGGCGGCATGGACGTCCATGTCGATCTGGGCGAGGTCGCGGTTGGTGAAGGTGTAGTGCAGCGATCCCGGCACCCGGCCTTCCTCGTAGGGGGCGAAGGTGTAGGTATGCGGTGATTCCGGGGTGCCTGTCACCTGGATGGCGACCGGCCTGTCGGCGATCCGCTCACGCAGTTGGAGCGCTTCCCGTGCGGGAAGGGACACGTTGGGGATGCCGATGGCCTTGGACATCCCGCTCCAGGCGATGGGGAGCGGGATCCCGCAGCCGGTGCCCGCCTTCGGGAAGTGCACCACCCCGGCCGCACCCGCATCGCGCAGAGCGCCGAGCCGGTCGATCTGGACCCCGCACTCCTCGCCGCCGAAGACCGACGGCGCCATCGGGACCTCCATGAGGGCGAGCTTGCCGCGTAGATCTCGACCGGCGATGTCTTCCGCTCTGCCCTCGCCGACGTCCACGAGCTCCAGATCCTTCGTCCCGGTGAACGACCGGTAATCGTAGTAGAGGCCCTGTGAGTGCCCCCAGTTGTGGAGGGCGTGCATCGGAGCGGTGGGGTGCAGGGTGAGCTTCTTGGCCTTCCGCACTTCCATGGCGACCTCGGTCTGCCCGAGTGTGAACCGGCTGTGGAAGCGGAATTTGCCCTTGGTGACCGGCTTGGTGGGGGTGGCCCACATCCGCAGCCACGAACCTACGATCGTGTCGCTCGAAACCGAACTCAAGTAAGCGGTGCCGTTGGAGGTGGTCCGCTGATACGCCATCGTGGGGTCGTTGTTCAGCGGTTCGGCCGGTTTCGGGGTGGTGAAGCGGATCTCGGAGGCCTGCCGGGCATCCAGGGTGATCTCCGTGTCGCCGGTGACGGTGATCTCGGGGCTGAGCAGGAACACCACGTTGAAACGGTCGTCGTCGCCGATCCAGGTCACCAGTTGCGCCACGCTGATCGTGCCCTGGGGAACCCGGGTGACCGTCGTCCCCTCCTCGGTCAGGCGGGCCGTGGTGATGACGCCCTTGTCGCCGGCCACGTCGATGGTGTCCTGGGACCAGGGGCTGCTGGGTTTCCCGTCCCTGCCCAGGGTATGGATGGTGAGCGTGGCCATGGGCGCGGCGCGGACCGCGCCGACGGGGGTGCGCAGTTGGACGCCGTCGGCGGCCGCGGTGACCGCCCCGGCGTAGGCGTCGACATCGGTCAGGCCACTGGGGTCGAGTGTCACCGTGGTGGTCGCGGTGCCGGAGGCGGGAACGGTGAGGGTGGAGTCGGCCAGGCTGAGCGCGCCGCCGACAGCGGTGCCGTCGGACGCGCGCAAGGCCGGGGTGAGGGTCAGGGTCACCGGCTGGTCGCCGAGGTTGGTGTAGGTCAGCTCGCGGCTGACGGGCCGATCCTCCGGGTCCAGCGTGGCGTAATCGAGGCCGGCGGTGGTGGCGAAGACTTGCTGGGCGTGCGCCCTGGCCAGGTCGACCCGGCCTGCGCCCTGCTTGTAACCACTCAGCTCGTCGTCCTTCGCCGTCGACATCAGCGCGGCCTTGAGCTGCGGGCCGTTCCACTCAGGATGCTCCTGGGCCAGGATCGCCACGGCCCCTGCCACGTGCGGGGTGGCCATCGAGGTGCCGGCGGCGGTGGTGTAGTGATCGTCGGCGGGAGTGCCCATCGTGGTGCCCGCGGCGCGGGCGGCGGTGATGGCCACTCCTGGAGCGGCGATGTCGGGCTTGAGCGCGCCGTCTCCCGTGCGCGGCCCCTGGCTGGAGAAGCTGGCCCACTTGTCGCTCTTGTCCACCGCGGCCACGGTCAGCGCCGCGTCGGCCGTCCCCGGTGAGGCGACCGTCTCGGCGCCGGAAGCGCCGATGTTGCCCGCGGCGATCACGAACAGGGTGCCGGTGGAGGCGCTCAGCGCGTTGACCGCCTGGCTCATCGGGTCGGTCCCGTCGGTGGGACCGCTGCCCAGGCTCATGCTGACCACCTTGGCGCCGCTGGCCGCGGCCCATTCCATGCCCTCGATGGATTGCGAGTCCGTGCCGGAGCCCGAGTCGTCCAGCACCTTGCCGATGACCAGCCCGGCCCCCGGTGCGACGCCCTTGTACTTGCCGCCGGAAGCAGCCCCGGACCCGGCGATCGTGGAGGCGACATGGGTCCCGTGGCCGTGCCCGTCCTGGACCTCCTGGCCGGGGATGAAGGACTTGGCGGCGACGACCTTGCCCGCCAGGTCCGGGTGATCAGTGTCGATGCCGGTGTCCAGGACGGCGACCTTCACGCCGGTGCCGTCGAGCCCGTCGGCCCACGCCTGCGGCGCGCCGATCATCGGGACGCTCACGTCCAGAGTGGCCTTGACCTTGCGGTCAAGCCACACCTTGGCGATGCCGCCGCGCAGGGTGTCCGGCACGTTGGCCAGCCCCACGATCCCGTTCGGATCCGTCCCCTCTGGTACGGCCCGCACCGCACGCCAGAAGTTGCCCGCCTCAGCCTTGGTAACCGTGACGGCGGCGGCGTTGATGCTCTCCAGCGCGTGCCCGGGCTCGCTGGCCGGGATCGCCTTGGCAGCGGAGGCGACAGCGGCCGCGCTGTTCTGCCGGGGATACTGCACGATGACCGGCAGCTGCTTGGCCTGGTCATCGGCGTAGCCGTTCTCGGCCAGGTAGGTGACGTTGAACAGCTCCCTGTCCAGGCGACCGGCCTGGATGGCCGGTATCGCGTCGCTGGGGGTGACGTACACCCCGTCCGGGGTGGCCATCGTGGACAGCCGCGGCAGGGTCCCATCGGGGCGGGCGACGGCCTTGGCGTCCACGGCGTACTTGCCGCCGCCGGCGTCCTTCAGCCGCACGGCGTCCCCGGTTACCAACGTGACCGTGTGCGAGCCCGCCCCCAGCCCGGTCAGCGTGATCGGGCCTGGTGCCGGTCCCGCCGCAGGGGCGGCCGGCGCGGCCTGCTGTCCTTCAGCCAGCGCGGCCGGCGAGCCGGGCACCACCACCGCGGCGAGCACCAGGATCGACCCTGTCAGAAGTGCCGCTCTTCGGCGGGCGGGCGTGGGCGGTGCGGCGGCGCTGTCCGGCGGCCGGTCTTGCGAGCTTTGTGAAGACATGCGGAGCTGCCCTTTCGGGGGGAGGTGCTGGGCGGAGAAGAGGGGTCAGACCGGCTCGAACCCTTCGGGGGTGTCGTCGGGGGGTTCCGTGGCCGCCTCGTCCTGCGTGAGCGTGGGGGACGCCGGTGCCGTCCCGTCGGCGTCATCTGTCGGGCGATGGGCATCCGTGGAGTCGGTTTCGGGCATGCCGTCAGCGTTACTTGCTCGGTCCGACGGGACTATGGGGGACATCCCCCATTCGGAAGCGACAGGTGAGGAGGCCTGTGGGGGACCTTCCGTTCCGGCTCTACGGTTCGTCGCGATTCGGGCCCAGGTGACTCCCCAGGGCGGCGCGGGAGCGGAGCCCGAGCTTACGCAGAGCAGCGCTGAGATGCTTCTCCACCGTCTTGGGTGACAGGAACAGCTCCTGGCCGATCTCCCGGTTGGTCAGCCCGGCGGCGGCCATCGAGGCGACCTCCCGCTCCCGTGGGGAAAGGGAGGGGCCGTAGCCGTGTGGACCGCCGGGGTATCGGCTCTTCGTCGCCACCCCGTGCCTGCGAGCCACCTGCGCGGCGCGATCCAGATCCCATCGGGCCCCCAGTTCCTGGAACGCCGTGATCGCCGCGCTGAGGAGTTCCTCCGCCCGCTCGTCTCCGGCGGCGAACAGGCGGCCGGCCGCCTGTTCGCGGGCCTGGGCCGCCTCGTACGGAGCGCCCAGCCGGTCGTAGGCCGATGCCGCCGCCAGGAAGTGCGCCGCGGCGTCCCGGGGCCCGGCGGTCAGGTGGCCGCGCGCGTGCGGGAGCGCGGCCGCGGCCAGCGGGGCATCCAGGCCGTCCAGCGTCGCCGAGAGCCGTACGACCAGGTCTGTGGCCTGGTCGTACCTGCCGATCGCGGCCAGCGCCTCCGCCAGCGCGGGCACTGCCCGTACCGCCAGCGGCCACAGCCCCTTGGTCTCCCACACCGCGACCGCCTCGCCGGTGGCCGCGAGGGCGTTCTCGGCCTGGCCATGCGCGGCGGACAGCCGCAAGATCCCGGTTACCGACAAAGTAAGCAACTCATACCCGCCCAGAGCCATGGTGCGCTTGACGATGTCGGACAGGTCGCGCCGGGCGGTGTCCAGAGCGCCCCGGGCCAGCGCCAGGCAGGCCGCGACGGTCTCGGCGGTGATCCGGTCGAACGGGCGCTCGCCGTACTCCTCCAGCAGCACCGCCACCTCCTGGTCCAGCCCGGCCCACCGGCCCTGCCCGTAGGCCAGGAGCAGCCCGACCAACCGGCATCTGGTCAGCGGTTCGCCGGATGAGTCAGCCTCGGCCGCACCGCGCGTCGCCGCGCTGAGCAATTGGTCCGCGATCTGGAAATGTCCGGCGCAGCAAGCGTTCTCCGCGATGGAGCGGTAGGCGTTGATCTCCTGGCGATGTCGCGGCCTGCCACCGGTCCTGTGGCGGACATCCTCGGTCAGGGCGGCCCAGCGCGGATCGCCGATCCCGCTCAGCGACGTCGCGATCTTGCCGAGCACGAAGACCTCCTCGACCGGATCGCCGATGGCAGGCACGGTCTCCAGCGCGCGGTTCAACCAGAACGCGTGCTCGGCCAACGGCACAGTGGGGTCGATCGGCCGGCCCAGTCCGGTCATCACCCACGCCGCCAGGTCAGGCCGGTCGTCCAGGTCGTCGACGGCCGCCGCGAAAGCCCGGCGCTGCACGCTGGGATCATGACCGAGCCTCTCCTGCAGGACGCCGATCAAGAGATACAGTTGCCCGCGCAACGGGCCGGGCTGCTCCGACTCCACCGCCTCCGAGAGCAGGGCGACCACCTCCGGGGGATGCAGCACCTGACAGGCCGCCCAGCCCAGCCGCGCCGCCAGGTGTCCCCGGCGTTCGGGCTCCAGCGGCGCGTTGCGCAGCACATCCTCCAGAATGCGCACCGCCTCGGTGTCGTCGCCGAGCATCGACGCCTGCTCGGCAGCCTGCTCTGCGACTCCCACCCACTCGTGCAACAGGTCGGCCTGGCGCAGATGATGCGCCTGCTGCCCCAGCGGCACAGGCTCAACCGACCGCAGGGCGGCCGCCGCACGCGTATGAAGATCCTGCCGCCGCCCCAGCGGGATCCCCCCGTACACCGCCTGCGCGGCCAGCACGTGCCGGAAAACCACCATCCCGTCCCGCTCGGCCAGTAGCCCGGACACCAGCAGTTCGTCCAGCCCCGCGACCGTCTCGGCCCGAGGCAGCCCGGCCACCTCGATCAGCGCCGCCACCGCCACCGGCGCCTGCAACACCGCCGCGGCCTCGGCTACCTCCTGCGCCGCCACCGGCAGCCGGCTTACCCGTTCCCGCACCGAATCGCGCACTCCCGGCGGCACGTCCAGCGCCACCAGCGCCTTACGCGCCCAGCGCCCGCTCCGCAGCCGGATCAACGCCCCCCGAGCCTGCAGCAACGCCAGCAGTTCCTGAACCGCCAGCGGTAACCCCGATGACAGCTCATACAGATGCCTCCCGAACTCAGGGGTGACGCCCTCCACCTCCAAGATCGATTCCGCCAGCGCGTGGGTCTGTTCGGCGTCGAGCCCCGCCAGCACCACATGATCGTGAAGGACGGAATCCGCCAACCGCCCTGTCACGTCCCGGATCCCGGCCGCGGCCTCCTCTCCCCGATAAGTGAGCACCACCGACGCCTGGGCCGGCAGCACCGCCAGCAAATGGGCCAGAAACTCCACCGTCTGCTCATCCGCCCAGTGCAGGTCCTCCACCACCAGCACCACCGGCCCCAGTACCCCCAGCACCTCGACCAGACCGCGAAACAGTCGATGCCGTTCGGCCGCCCGATCATCCAGCGGCTCCAACGCCGGTGGCAGCACTCCCGCCAGCTCCGGCAGCAACCCCCGCAGCGCGCCGGCGACCGGCGAAAGCCCGGCGGCCACCGCCAGCAGCTCACTCGTCCCGCGCAGCGCCTCCACGATCGGCCCCAGCGGGAACGGCTCCCGGATCCGTCGGCACGCTCCGCTGAGCAGCACCCGGCCGGCAACGTGGGCGTGCGCGGCCATCTCCGCCACCAGGCGGGTCTTACCGATACCCGCCTCACCCTCCACCACCACCACGGCGGGCGGCCGGCTCACCGCGGCCACAAGGCGCTGAAACTGTTCCTCACGCCCCACCAGGACGGGCGAGATCATCCTTCCCACGGCCCTGTGTCCCTCCACCGTCATCCGTCGCGCCTCCGCACACCGACCCGGCTCCACCACGGCCGCCCGAACCAGGACCTACTGAATCGCCATGACCACCAGACATTCAAACAGAAACCACAACAGTCACTACCACCACATATCGGAGCCGGACATCCCGCCCACGTACGTCATCCCCGGCGCTGCTGGAAATCGGGCCCATTTCAGGGACAACGGCACCTCCGGTCCAGCCCCGTAACCTCAGGCGTGCAGAGATGCTCCGGGCGCGCCGGGCCGTGTTCCTGCCCTTGTACGGCGTGGCGACCGAACCCTCGGCCCCCTGGCAGCTCCATACGGCAAGCAGGCCCGAGCGCTGGATGCCTGAACAGAGTCACGTGCGCACCCTGAGCGGCTTCTGGGCTGGCGCTATGCCGTCTGGGGTCAGATGGACGGGGTGTTGGTCGCCAACCAGCGGTGGTTGGCCGGTTACCGGCCCCCGCGATGTCTTGACGAAGCTCTGGCCGCGCGGCTACTGCCCGCGTTTGCGCGCCCTCGCGGGTTGATGGCGGGGGCGGAGGAGGCCGGAGACCCGATCGCGACGCTGCCGGTGCTGTTCCATCTGATGTGGCGTCACCAGCTTCGGGCCGACCCGTCGCTGGTTCTCAGTGACCGCACCATCGTCGAGGCTGCTCTCGCACTGGCTGAGGGCTGGGATGGCTGAGCGGCCGGGGGTGCTGTGGGTCAACGACCGGGTGGTCTTCAGCGGTGCTGAGCACACCGTGGTGGCCTTGTCGGGCAACGCGGTCCGGTTGCTGTCGGTGGCCGAGGAGACGACCGTGGTCGCGTTGCCGTATCTGTTGTCGGCCGATGACTTTGAGGTTGTCGGGACCGGTGGCCGGATCAAGGTTGCCCCGCAGGGCCTGCTGGAGGCTCTGCCCGAGCACGTGACCGAAACGACGCGGCTCTGGGAGCGGCACCTGGTCGAGATAGAGACCGGACTGCCCCCGGACGCACCCGAGGGCACTGTTCCCAAACCCGAATACGACCCCATCGCACGCTCGTTGACGGAACGGGAGCGGGCCAAGGCGGCGGAGCTCAGCGCCGCCACGCTTTTCCTCCTGCCGTACGCCGCCGCGATGGCCCCCGGTGGAGCACCGATCACCGTTTGACGAGCCTCGAGGATCGAGTTCTCAAGCGTCCGTTGCCACCGGGCACGACGTTCGACGGGTCCGAACCTCAGGGGCCCGCCCCGCCACCGGTGGACACGTGCCTGCCGGGAGCCGGGCATGCTGACGGCGGCCTGGCGGCACGCGTGCCCGCGCGCGACGTGCTCAGCCGCAGTTGCCCCAGGCGTCACGGCCACCCGTGGCCGTGACGCCGCCGGGCGACTCGATCATTCCCCAGTACCGCACGCAGCTGCCCTTGGCCCAGTATTTGACCGGCCCGGCGTACTGGGAGAACTTGCCGATGTCCGAGCGTACGATCGGGTTCTGCTTCTCGTCCTTGCGCGCCTTGGGCATGACGATGATCGAGGCGCCCGCCGTCGTCTTCGTGCCCACGAAGCTCGACTTGACGGTGACCACGCAGTTCTCCCCGGTGCCGCCGTTGTAGAGCAGGTAGACCGTGCCGTAGCGCTGGCCGCCCTTGGTCTTGACGGGCCTCGTGCCGTCGGAGACCAGCCCGAAGCCGGAGCCGCAGATGCTCTGCGGGCTGCTCGCGGCTGTGGCGTCCGCCGGGGCCGCTAGAACGCCGCTGAAGGCGATCGCCGCCGTGAGGAGGATTGCCTTTGCCGGCCTACGCACTGAAACGTCCCTTTCGATTGCCCTTGACTCAAGATCACGACAAGCATGCCCGAAACCTAGTTATCGGTCCAATCCTTACGGGGGACGCTTCTACCGCGCCAGACAGCAAAAAACCGGTGGTAAGCCTGGGCGGCAGGGTCTCCCGCCCGCTCCCGGTCGATCTTCGCGTCGGCCTGCGAATACGGCACCGGCGCCGGCGTGCTTCCTCGCCCTGGACGCTGCGTGCGGGATGCGCGGCAGCCGGGCCACGCGTACAGGCCGGCGAGAGAGGCCGACGGGTCGGGCCGAGGGGGGCTCCCTCTTCGAGCAGCCCGAAGACGGGCCAGGACGGCCACGACCGCGGCCAGAAGGTCATCGCCACCGCCTTCGCCGACCTCGGCTTCGAAGTCGGCCCACTGTTCCAGACGCCGGAAGAGGTGGCCCATGCACGCGGTCGAGGCCGACGTGCACATCGTCGGGGTCTCCTCGCTCGCGGCCGGCCACCTCGCCCTGGCGCCCGCCCTCCGCCGAGCCCTCGCCGACCTGGACGCCGAGAACATCATGATCGTCGTCGGCGGCGTCATCCCGCCCGGCGACCACGCCGCCCTCCACGAGGCCGCCGCCGCCATCTTCCCTCCGGGCACCGTCACCGCCGACGCCACCCTCGACCTCCTCACCACCCTCAAAAACCGCCTGTAGCCCCCTCGCGGCCCGGGCGCGCGTCCGGCCCCGGGAAGGCGGCGGCGGACGCCGTTCCCGCCGACTAGCCTCGACGCCAGCACCGCGCTACGCCGATGAACCTGGCGCCATCGGGGAGGACGGGCGAGCCCATGGCCACCACCGAGCCGGAGTCCGGCGAGTTGTCACAGACCGCGGCCGCCTACCTGCGCGTCGCCCCGACCCGAGCCGCGGCGGCCGTGGTGGAACGCCTGGCCCGGGGCGCGTCGGAGGCCGAGTCATGTCCATTCCTTCTGAGATCAGTTCGGTTCTGGGATCAATAGGGTTCAGTGGGCGGCCATCTGGCGAGGCTCGGCCTCGGTCGCGGCCTGCTCGGTGGCGCGCTTGGCCGCGAGGATCGTCCAGATGGTGGCGAACGCGGTGATCAGCACCACCAAGGCGAAGGCGGCGAGGGTGGCCGTGTCGGGGCGGATCAGGGACTGGCCGCGCCAGGCCTGCCAGGTCACTACCGCGACCAGGCCGGTGTAGCCGAGGGCGGCGCTGCCGACCAGGCGGGCGCGGACCTTCTCGGCCCGCAGCCAGGCGTGCTTGGCGGTCAGGGCGGCCAGCACCGCGGCGAGCAGGAGGAGCACCTGGATGCCGTGCAGGGCGAAGAAGTGCGGCACCCGGAAGTCGCCGCCGGTCACGCTCCAGCCGGTGAGGAGCATGCCGTGGCCGTCGGGGTCGCCGATGCCGTGGCCCTGGTACATCGGGATCTGGTTGCCGTTGGCGTCGATCACCGTGCGGGGGTGGATCTCGGCGACCATCCAGTAGAGCGGCACGAGCGTGCCGAATGTGGCCAGCGCGAGCCCGGCACGGATGGCTCGGTTCAGTGTCGCCCCGCCGGTGCGCTGGATCAGCACGACGGTCGCGATGAGCACTTGCGTGACGAGGACGATCATGACGCCGTAGGTGAGGATCGGGACCAGGGCCAGGGTGACAGGATCGGTCTGGCCGGCGTTGAAGTGGCTGAAGGTGCCGCGCGCCGCCTGGACGGTGATGGCGCCGACCTCGGTGATCGCGGCCAGCGCGAAGACGGTGCCGACCCACCAGCCCAGCCGTTTCCCCTTGCGCAGCTTGGTCAGCAGCCACGCCAGCGTTCCGGCGTAGAGGGCGAAGGCGAAGCCGAACTTGAGCGGCTTGACCCACACCGACTCATCCAGCAGGGTCCGGCCGTCCACCACGAGCCCGACGCCGGCGACGAGCATCAGACCCAGCATGAGGGTCGCGCAGAACAGCAGTGGACGGTGCCAGGTGCGCACGGGGGTGAGGAAGGAAGTCATGGGGGCTCCGATCACGGCGGCGAGCGGTCCTCGTTCGGGCGGCTCCGGTCGACCGTTGTTTGCGAATAACTGAAAGCTAGCTAGCTTTCACTAATTCGTCAACACAAGAAGGCGCAGAACGGGCGATATAGCAGGTTATTCCCATCGCGTCTTGCAATGATAGTGAGGGTGAATGCAAGTTCGCCTCGACTGATTTGCAATGGGGTGCTTGCGAACGCAATACTGGCCACATCGGAAGACGTGATGCGAGAGGCAGGACCGATGCCCGGAGGCAGGCTGACCCACCAGGACCGGCAGAAGATCGCCGAGGGATTGGCGGAAGGACTCACCTACACCGAGATCGCCGGCCGTCTGGACAGGCCCATCTCCACCATCACCCGGGAGGTGGCCCGCAACGGCGGTCTGGGCGGCTACCGCGCCGACCAGGCGCATCAGGCGACCCGGGGGCGCGCTCGCCGCCGCAGGTCGCCCGCGACCCCGACGTCTCCGACCGCCGCTGACGCACACGGGCGCGATCCCGAGGCAGTCCGCGAACTGGAGGAACAGTTCACCGCGATGATGGTCGGCACGGGTCTGCCGCGGATGACGGCCCGGGTGCTGACCTGCCTGTACGTCACCGACGGTGGCAGCCTGACCGCCGCCGAGCTCGTCCGGCGCCTCCAGGTCAGTCCCGCCTCCATTTCCAAGGCCGTCGGCGAACTCGAACAGCAGGAGCTCATCAGGCGCGAACGCGACCCCCGCCGGCGGCGCGACCGGTACGTCATCGACGCCGACGCCTGGTTCCGTGGCTGGATGGCCAGCGCCCGCCAGAACACCATGCTGGCCGACTTCGCCCGCCAGGGCGCCCAGATCCTCGGCGCGACCACACCCGCCGGCACCCGGATGCAGGACATCGGCCATTTCTTCGAGCACGTCGGCCAGGCCATGATCCGGGAAGCCGAGGAGTGGCGGCGGGACTATGCCGCGAGGCGACCGGCACACGGCTAGACGAGGAGTTCCGAAGTCGGCGGCCTCGTCGGTGGGCGCCCGTTCCGCGATCGAGCGCCATTGCTCCTGCTTGCGCCGCCAGTAGAGAAGGTCGGCGCCGGAGAGCACGAACTTGTCGCAGTCGGTGCAGTTCAGGTTCCACGGGCAGCTGCCGACGTCAGGACTGATCGCAGGCTTCAGGGCAGATCTTGACCTCGGGGTGGCGCGCGGACGGCTTGTCCAGGACGGGCCGGCGCATGGCCTTCAGATGCTGGTCGAGGAAGGCCGCCACGTACGTGCGGGTGAGTTCGGCGGCGCGTGCCGCGGGCAGAATCCCATAAGCGGGTTTGATGCCGAGGGCGCCCGCCAGCAGCGGGCCGTCGGTGAAGGACTGGTGTTCCGCGCCCGTCAGCACGATCCAGCGTTTCCACCCGGTCAGCAGCTTCCAGTCGCGTTCCCATGAATTGTCCCGGCCTCCGGGGACGTGCGACGGCGACCCCAGGAGCATGAACGGCCGGGAGAACCCGTTCTTGGGGATCCGCGCGTAGGTGGTGCCGTCCATGTCGATCCCGGCGCGCACGCGGGAGTCCTTCACCATGGCCGCCAGGGCGCTCGCGCCGCCGATCGACTGGCCGACCATCGCGATCTCGGAGCTGTCGATCAGGTCGGAACCATGCCATTTCGATGGGAGTTGGTCGAGCACGAAGGAGACGTCGGCCGCCCGTCCCGCGACCACCCCCGTGCCGAAGCCCGGGTCGGTGTCGCTGTCGCAGGCGAGGCATTCGGCGACCCGCCCGCCGGGGAAGGTCGTGGCGTAGCTCTCGTAGGTGTGGTCGATGCCGGCCACGACGTACCCGCGGCTGGCCAGATCCTCGGCCAGGGACGTGAGCGTGTTCATCGGATTGGTGAAGCCGGGGGACAACACCACCAGCGGCAGCTTCCGGCCCGTGGGTTCGGCGTCTTTGACGGCGTTCGTGCGCGTCTTGCTCAGCAGGTCGTCCGGGACGCCCGCGATCCCGTAGCGCCTCATGGCGAGCTGCGATTCCTCGGGCGTCATGTACGGCGCCCGCTGCCCGTCCCGCTGCCTGGTCGGATACCACAGGGTGACCTTGAGCTCCCTGACGTCGACGTCGAGGTTCCAGGGGTCGGGGCGGGAGGCGTCCTTCAGATACAGGGTGGTGGTGCCGACCGGATGGGCGCCGGTGGGGGCGGGCAGCGTGACGGGGCCGGTCGGCGTGGCCGACGGCGCGGCGGACCGAGGCGGCGTGGGCGCCGAGCAGGCGGACGCGGCCAGGACGACCAGTCCCGCGGCGACTGCCAGGAGCTGTCTCATCGAGAGGTCCATTCACTTGTCCAGCAAGGCCATGGCCTTGGCCAGCGCGGGGTCGCGCCCGGCGGTCGCGTCCCGCGAGGTCAGGGGCACGTGGTGGTCGGGCGGCACGCCGATCCGGTCGATCACCTCGCGGTCGGGTCCGAGGTGGTGCCTGGCGGGGAAGCTCAGGCTGGTGTTGTTGGCGAGCAGGTGCGGCTGCGCCGGGCCGGAGATGACCCCGGCGGTCCTGGTGCCGACCAGCAGGCCGAGGCGCAGGTCCTTGACCGCGGAGCTGAAGTGCTCGCACGCCGAGGCGCAACCGCGGTCGATGAGCACCACCAGCGGCAGGCCGAGCAGTTCGACGGTGTCGTCGGTCCGCGAGGTCTCGCACCTGCCGTCCACGGTGCATTGGTAGGCGGTGACCTTGCCGTGGCCGAACGCGCTGACCAGCCGGGTCGCCTCCACGGGGCTGCCGCCGCCGTTGCCGCGCAGGTCCAGCACGACTCCGGACAGCGTCCGGCCGGTGCGCAGTCTGGAGATCGCCTTGAGGACCCGGTCGGCGGAGTCGGGGGCGAATCCGCGCATTCGTACGTAGGCGATGTCGTCGTCCAGCAGCTTCGAGGTCACCACCCGCAGGTCGGCCCAGTCCTGCTGGTAGAGGCCGGGCTTGAGCGTCACGCTCCAGTGGCGGCCGGTGCTCTGCCGCAGGAGCCGCAACCGGACCGGGCGCGCCTCCGGGTACGCCGGGTAGAGGGCGGCGATCGCGGGGGTGGCCTTCCCGTCGATGAAGGGCGCCGATCCGTTGACCGACTCGATGACGTCGCCCGGGCGCAGCCCGGCCGCCCGCGCCGCGCCGCCCTGCACGGTGGTGACGAACAGCGGGGGGAGGGCGACGCCGGGGCTGCCGTCCACCTGCGGGCCATGGACGTTCGCCAGGAGGCCCAGGCCGTAGCCGTCGCCGTCGTAGTAGTCAGGGGGCCGCTTGACGTCGTGCGCCCAGCGGGCGTGGTTGTCGCCGAGGCCGGCCACGATGGCCTCAAGGGTGACGACGGCCAGCCTGTCGCGAAGGTCGGGGACCCGATCGGTGGTCCTGCGGTACGCGGCCTCGAAGGCGGCCCAGTCGGTCCTGCGGTCGCCGGTCAGCGCCGGCATGGTTGCCTCGGGCAGGTCGCGTCCGCTGCGGTTGAGCTCTTGGGTCAGGGCGGCGAACCCGGCGCTCAGCAGCGAGCGGGCGTCCAGCGTGGCGCCGCTGTAGTAGGCGCCGAGGATGCAGAAGTAGGCCTGTTCGATGACGTCGATCGTGGTGGCCGTCTCCGGCCCGGGGGCTCCCTGGGGTGGCGCGCAGGTCGTGGCGTCCGCCGTGCTCGCCAGGCCGCGCGGCGGCGCCGGGGCCGTGCAGGCCGCCGCCAGGAGGAGGGCCAGCCCGGCGGCCGCGATCCTGATGACGGTCATGACAGGCGCCTGCGGATCCACCAGAAGCAGAACCACGACAGGCCGAGGGTGAGCAGGGCGTAGATCCCGGTCTCGATCCACTGGAAGGGCCAGAAGCGCTCAAGGGGCTGGTAGGTCGCCCGCTGTCGATAGCCGAGCCGGTTGATCTCGGCGATGCAGCCGTCCCCGGCGCCCGCCGACGGCGCGCAGGGCCCCGACGTGGTGGACACCCGGGCGGCGCCGAAGCCGCTGTCGCCGCCGAGCACGCGTCCGGACGGATCGAGCAGGTCGGCGGACAGGACCCAGGCGCCCGCGTGACCGGGAACGGCCGACTTCAGGCGAATCTCCACATATCCGCCTCGATCCCGGTTTATGCCGATGCCGTCCACGTTCGTCTTGCCGAGTTCGACGGTCGCGGTGATCGGGGGCATCAGGTGTGGCCGGACCAGCAGCGGCATGGCGAACTGGAACGCGGCGAAGACGACCAGCGTGAGCGCCATGGCGGGCAGCGTGCGGCGTACCAGCATGCCCACGGTCACGCCGAGGACGAAGGTGAAGGCCGCGTACCCCATCGGGGTGATGCCGCGCGCGCCGAACACCAGGGGAGCCATCAGGGCCAGGTTCTCGGTGGCTGACTTGTCCAGAGGGTCGGACCACCAGGTCACCATGAGGCCGCACAGGCCGGCGAAGGCCACGGCGGTCAAGCCCATGAGCGCGAGCTTGACCGCCAGCCAGCGGCCGCGGGTGATGCTCTGGTTCCACACCATCAGGTGCGTGCCGGCCTCCAGCTCGCGGGTGATCAGCGGTGCTCCCCAGAAGAGCCCGGCGAGGGCGGGCAGGAGCAGGACGACGAGGGTCAGGGCCATGAACTCGGTGTCGTGCCCGCCGAAGAAGTGGTCGTAGAAGCGGTCGCAGGTGTCGTCCTGGACGCAGGCCGCGATCCCGGCGGAGTAGTCGGAGGCCAGTTCGGGGCCGGTCAGGGCCAGGACGACGGCGAGGACGACGAGCAGGGCGGCCGTCATCGCGGCCGAGCCGCGGAACTGGCGCCAGGTCAGCCAGATCATCGCCGCACCTCCAGGGCGACCCGCCGGTCGGCGGTGCGCTTGTCCATGTAGGCCAGGACGAGGTCTTCCAGGCTGAGCTGGGTGACCGTCCAGGCGGGATCGTGGATCGGGGCGTCGGTGCGGATCACGTACGTGCTCTGCCGGTCGGTGTGGCGTGCGGAGACCACGTGCTGGTCGGCGGGGAGCCGGTCGGGGTCGCGGCGCGGGCCGGTGAGCCGGTGATGGGTGGCCATCAGCTTGTCGACCTCCCCGGCCACCTGGACGCGCGAGTCGACGAGCACGATCAGGAAGTCGCACACCCGTTCCAGGTCGGAGACCAGATGGGAGGAGAGCACCACGCTGAACCTGTGCTCGACGGTGGCCTCCATCAGGCCCTGCATGAACTCGCGGCGGGCCAGCGGGTCGAGCGAGGCCACCGGCTCGTCCAGGATCAATAACTCGGGCCGCTTGGCCAGGCCCACGGTGAGGGCGAGCTGGGCGCGCTGCCCGCCCGACAGTTTGCCCGCCCGCTGGGCGGGGTCGAGGCCGAGTTGCGCGATGCGTTCGCGCGCCATGCCGTCGTCCCAGCGGGGGTTGAGCCGCGCTCCCAGTCGCAGGTGCTCGGCGATGCTGAGCCCGGTGTAGACGGGGGTGTCCTGGGCCACGAAGCCGACCTTGGCCAGCTGGGCCGGGCCGCCGGCGGGCCGGCCGCCGAGCACGGTGATGCCGCCCGCGGTCGGCTCCAGCTGGCCGCTGGCCAGCTTCAGCAGTGTGGTCTTCCCGGCCCCGTTGGGGCCCACCAGTCCGACGACGTGGCCCGCCGGTATGTCGATCGTGCACTCGCGCAGCGCCCAGCGTTTGCCGTATTTCCTGCCCAGACCCTGGGCCTGCAGGACCGAAGTCACGCTATGTCCTCCTGAGCGGTGGCGGTCCGAAAGGTGGTCATGAAGAGGGCCTCGATGCTTTCGTCGTCGAGGCCGGCCCGGCGGGCCTTGGCCAGCCAGCGCCGCAGTTCCAGCCGCAGCGGGCCGTGCGCGGCCAGCGAGGCGTCGGTGAGCGTCGCCGTCACGAACGTCCCCACCCCTGGCCGGGCGGCGACCAGACCCTCGTGCTCGAGTTCCCGGTAGGCCTTGAGAACCGTGTTGGCGTTGATCGCCAACTGCGCCACGGCCTCCTTGACGGTCGGCAGCTGGTCACCCTCGCGCAGCACGCCGAGCCGCAGCGCCTGACGTACTTGCTGGACCAGCTGCAGGTACGGCGAGACGCCGGAGCGGCCGTCCAGATGGAACTCGATCACCGGGATCCTCCATTTATCTAGACTCGTAGGACTTTAGATGTCTAGGTGTTAAAGGATCATAAAGGATCGCCGTGCCACCCGGCACCCGAAGCGGTCGATCGCTCTTCAGCCCGACCTCAGCCCTACACCGGGGGCAAATCCTTCCCCTGCCTCGCCGAACGAGCTGTGACTTCCACCGTCGAGTGACGGCGAATCTTCAGCGGTTCACAGCGTGATGTTCCTCAGTGCGCGCAGGGGGACGCCGGCGAGGTCGGCGGCCATCGCCAGGCCCGCGGTGACGAGCAGCGCGAGCGCGGTCGCGACCATGACCGCCGGCCCCAGGCGGCGCAGCACCGGGGCGGCGGTCAGACCGCCCAGGACGCTTCCGGCTCCCTGGACGGCCATCAGCACCCCGAAGAACGCGGCGTCCATCCCCAGTCCTTTGCCCACGAGCTCGAACAGGGACGAGTCGAAGACGCCGACGACGCCGAAGGCCGCCACGGTCACGAGCACCATGCGCCACAGCAGCGGGACGCTTCGCAGGTGGGTCGGGCCGGCGGCCGTCTCCTGCCGCCAACCGCGCTCCGGGCGGCGGGGTTCCGGCGTGGATTCGCGTACCTTGACGGTCAGGAGCACCAGCGCCGTGAGCGCCAGGCAGGCGGCCACGCCGATGGCGAGCGCGCTGCCTCCCCATGCGGCGTACAGGGCACTGCCTACAGCGGGGGAGAAAATCCGTAGCCCCTGATCGATGGTGGACGGCAGGCCGTTGGCCGTGTCGAGGTGGCGGGCCGGCAGCATGTCCCGGACCAGGCCGGTCTGGGCGGCGGAGTTGACCAGGCCCGGCGTGCCGTACGCGAAGGCCACGCCGTACAGGAGGGACAGACCAAGTACGGGAGAAAGGGATAGCCGTGCCCCTGACCTCCGTGCAGTAGGCGACGGGGGCAGAGTCCATGAAGGCATAGCGCCTGGTCAGCGCGGCAGACGAGGAGCATGCGCAAGGCGTAGCGTCGCCGATGTGGCAAGGTAGCGCCACGGCAAGGCGCAGCGGCTGTCGCGCCGAACGAAAGTGTCGTCGGCTCGTCACCCTGGGTGATGTCGCTGACGGTCACGGCGTCGTAGCCCTTCTGCGCCGGCAGAGCCTCACAGATGTCGAGGATGGCCCGCTCCCTGGCATCGCCCTCGCGTTCGGTGATGCGGCGGCTCCGGGCGGGGGCGCCGGGTGTCAGAGCTGAGCGCCCTCGGCGAAGTCGGTCGTCCGGGAGAGTGCCTCCCACGTACGGATGTCCTTGTCCACGGCCGTGCGCGCGGCGGTGACCAGCCGCAGTGTGTCCGAGCCCAGGACGAGGTGGGCCGGCGGCCGATCGACCGACGTGATGTGCACGACGGCCTCCCCGGCCTTGGCGGGATCGCCCAGTTGGTTGCCGCTCGCCTTCTGCCGCGCTCCGCTCTTCTTGTCCGAACGGCGCCCCGTCCCGGCCCGCCGCCCCGCGGCCGCCGACATCTGCCAGCACACCGGCCGCGCCCGTCCCGGCTACGACCGCGCCCGCGTCCTGCTGGACAAGTACGCCGGGCTCGACCTGCACCAGCTGCGCCACAGCGCCGCCACCCACCTCGGCGACGCCGAGATCCCCCTGCAACTCATCATGGGCAAGACCCGCCACAAGAACCCCCGCACCGCCATGCGCTACGTCAAACCCGGCGCTGAGGCCATCGCCAAGGTCACCGAGGTCCTGGCACCGCGCCGCCGTACCCACTGACCAGGCTTAACGCGCCCGCGTGTACTTGGTGACAGATTCCTTGACGACAGGCCGACACCAGCGTCAGGTGCCCCTTCCGGGGGAAGGCGCACGCCCAGCCGTTCGGGTAGTGCACGCCGGCGAAGGACGCCGGCCGGAAGGGTGTGCCGGCGAGCGACCGCAGCATGTCCACGGGGCCGAGCTCGCGGACGGAGTCGAGACGACCAGCTCGCCCTTGTCCAGCGACAGGAACGACCCGTCCTGGTGGTGCGCAGGGCCTGGCCGGTGAGCCATGGCCGACAGGTCGCAGCGGCGCATGTCCGCCGGCCACCGCTCACGCGCCTCGCCGGGCTGGTCGTCCACCGAGAGCTCGCTCGACAGCCCGGGCGGCACCAGCCGGTCGGGCAGCGAGCCGAGGACGGCGAACAGGTCGGGGCCGCTCAGCCCGATGCGCAGGCTCTTCAAGGCTCCCCTCGAACGCGCTCACCTCCGGCGAACGACCGGAGGGCCCGGAAGGAACGGTGCCGGGAGTCCGGCGTGGCCGTTCGAGCGCGCTCCAAGAGCGTTGCAGCCGAGCCACAAGCGGGCTTCCCTAGCCTCGGGATCATGTTGACGACCCTGGTTGTGACCGCCTCCCTCCTGTTCACCGGCGCACCCGCGCAGAGCGTGGCGACCAAGCCGCTGACCTTCCGCGGCATGACGCTCCAGATCCCCAAGACCTGGAAAGTCGGGAAAGAAGACATGTGGGGCATCCACGTCAAGACCGGCCGCTGCGACCGGCTCGCCGTCGAGTGCCGCGGGTTCTACCTCGTCGGGCCGGAGGGCATCTCCCTGGCCCGCCACGGCAACCCCTACGACCCCGAGGAGCCGTACCACCCGGGCAACGGGCTCGCGGCCTGCGCACCCGACAAGCGCTACGTCGCGGACTTCCCCGGCAAGCTCGTCGCCCGTGGCCTCCGTCCGGTCGGCGCGGGACACAAGGCCACCTACCGTGTCTGGCACGTCGGCTGCGCGACGCAGTCGGCCAAGCAGACCGGCGTCTCCTACCAGGAACGGATCTGGCACCTGCCCAAGTCGAAGATCCTCATCTTCGACCAGTGGAGCGACAGCCGGCTCGGCACGATTCTCAAGCGGGCGACCTGGAGCTGAGCCCGCCGATCACGATGCTCGCGACCACGGCGAAACAGAGCAGGTGCGAGAACGGCCGTGGCGGCAGTGGTGATCAGCACGAACTGCCGTCGCGCCAGGACGTGGAGCGCGCGGATGCGCCGGAGCGCCACTCCCCCGAGCGTCCGCCGACCCCTCTGCCAAGCTCTGCATCAACGACATCACCCCCAAGAGGGCCGGCCTCCACAACCTCGTACGCGACCTGCGGGCCCACGCGTGCCGATCGACGACGTCGGTCATGTCGAGCCGGTCGGCACCCGTCAGGCCGGCTGATCGGCCTGCTTGCCGTCGATCCGGCCCAGGGGGTGGGGGGCCGATTCCAGGGCGGCGCGGGCGTCGGGCCATGCGAGGTCGCCGGAGGCCAGGGCGCTGCGCAGGTAGGCCGTGGTGAGCTGCTGCAGCAGGGCCAGGCGTTCGGGGCTCTCGTCGGTCGTCTCGGCGACCTGGTGTCCGGCGACGCCGCCGAGGGTGTGCTCGGCGCCGAACAGCGTCAGCAGGCTCTTGTCGCCGGGGCTCAGGTGGTAGCCGTCGGTGAACCAGTCCGGTCCCCGCAGCGACAGCGGCGAGTCGTCCTTGTCGCCGGCGACCAGCAGGGCCGGGGTGGTCATGAACTCGAAGGCGGGGTTCATGAAGGGCAGGTGCTCGGCGGCGAAGGGCGACAGGTCCTGGCCGCCTGTGCCGGGCAGGGCGAGCAGCACGCCGGCCGTGACGCGGCGGTCGGACAGGTCCTGGCCTGGGCGGCCGCCGGCGTCCAGGATTCGGGCGCCGAGGAGCATGCTGGCGCTTTGGGCTCCCCAGGAGTGCCCGGCGACGGCCAGGCGGTCGTGGTCCACGCGTCCGGCCAGGCCCGGAAGGGCTGCTTCCAGGACGTCGAGGCTGTCGATGACGCGCCTGAGGTCCTCGACCCTGATACGCCAGATGTCGGGGGTGCGGGGGTCGCCGGCGGGCAGGGCGAGGGTGCGGGAGTCGAGGTGGGTGGGTTGCAGGACCACGAAGCCGTGGGCGGCCCAGTGGTCGGCCAAGGGGGCGTAGCCGTCCATGGACCAGCCGTGGCCGTGGGACAGGACGACGACGGGCAGGTGGTCGCCGGTGGCGGGGGCCGAGACGCGGACCCGGAGGTCCTCGCCTCGTCCGGGAGCGGGCAGGACGACCGGCCTGACCGACACGACGGGGGCGGTGGGCGATGCGGGCATGGAACTGCCTTTCGGGCGGATTGTCGTAGGTGAGCACAGGGCGAGGGCAGGGCTTGGCCGCCGGCGCTCTGGCAACATGCATAAGTGGGACCGTGTCCCGCTTACAACAATACGGGACAGCGTCCCGTTTAGCAATCCGCCCCTGGAAGGGAACGGCGTGGACCACTCACGTCCGAAACGGGCCGATGCGCGGCGTAGCGAGGAGAACCTGCTGCGCGCGGCCGCCGCGGTGTTCGTCACCTCGGGCGTGGAGGCGCCGATCCGCGACATCGCGGCCGAGGCCGGGGTCGGGACCGCCACGATGCTGGCCGCCGGCCCGAGTCCGTACGCGGCGCTGCGGCAGTGGATCGGCCTGTTCGTCGACTTCCTGGTCGCCAAGCACGGGCTGGCCGCGGTCCTGCAGCCGGACAACACCGCCTTCCAGACGCTGCACGCCTACTTCCTCGACCGCCTGGTGCCGGTGTGCGCCCAGCTGCTGGAGGCCGCGGCGGCCGCCGGCGAGATCCGTCCCGATCTGGACGCCTTCGAGCTCATGCGCGGCGTGGGCAACCTGTGCATCGCTGGAGATCTTCGGGGGTGACGCCGACCGGTTGATGACCGGAGTTCCACCGTTGTGTGATGGTTTGATGACGACCGCACTGACCAGGAGTTTTCCGCTGGTTGGGTGAAGTCATGCACAACAACAGCCTTCCCACGCGACGCCGTACGATCAAGAGAGCCGCGCTGGCCCTGACCGCGGTGAGCCTGAGCGCTGCCCTCGCCGCCTGCGGCGAGGGTTCCGGCGGCGGCAACGATGCCAAGACCACGGCGGCGACCTCCGGCAAGTCCGAATCGACCGGGAAGAAGGTTCTGTGGCTCGGTGACTCCATCGCCGGAGCCGAAGCCCCTGCGCTGGGCGCGGCGTTGAAGGCCAGCGGCGTGGAGTTCAAGAACGCCACCTCCAGCGGTGGCGGCAACGTCGTCGCCGGTGAGCACCCGGTGACGAAGATGGGCGCCAAGGACACCTGGCAGCAACTGGGCAAGAACCTTGCCGAGTTCAAGCCCGACGTCGTCGCCTACCAGATCACCACCTACGACTGGGGAACCCGGCAGCAGCAACTCGCCGCCTACCGGAAACTCGCGGCCACCGTCCAGAAGGCGGGCGGGGAGCTGGTGATCGTCTCGGCGCCGCCGTTCAAGCTGGACGACTTCTACAAGCAGTACGCCTCGGCGATCAGGAGCGCGCCCGAGACCGCACGGCAGGCCGTCCAGGACGGCAAAGCGCAGTTCCTGGACGCGTCCGAGCTGTGGGGCGCCGACGCGTCGGCGTCCAAGGCGCAGCGCTCCAAGGACGGCATCCACTCCTGCCAGCAGGGCTCGGCCGCTTTCGCCAAATGGTTCACCGGCAAGCTGGGCGAGCAGCTCGGCTTCACCCCGGCCGCGCCCGAGGTGTGGGCCAACGGCTCGTGGGTCGGCGACGAGCGCTTCTCCAAGCTGGGCTGCGCCTGATCCTCAACCCGGACGGGAGTCGTTGACATGCTTTCCTTCGCCGGGGCCCATCGGCGGCAGAGCCCGGGGCGTGCGCACATCGGGCCGCTGGACGGGCTGCGCGGCCTGGCCGTCGCGGCAGTACTCCTGTTCCACGCCGGGTACCTGTCCGGCGGGTTCCTCGGTGTGGACCTGTTCTTCGTGCTGTCCGGCTTCCTGATCACCGGGCTGCTGCTGGCCGAGCTCGACCGGAGCGGCCGCCTGGACCTGCCCGGTTTCTGGGCTCGGCGGGCGCGGCGGCTGCTGCCCGCCCTCGCCTTCATGGGTGTGGCGACGCTGCTGCTGGCCTGGGTGTTCGCCACGCCCTCGATGCTGCGGGCGGCGTTGCAGGACGCGCCGTGGGCGGCGGCCCAGGCCGCCAACTGGCACTACATCGCCGAGCAGATCGGCTACTGGAACGCCGCCGGCACCCGCCTGTTCGCGCACCTGTGGAGCATCGGCGTCGAGTGGCAGTTCTACCTACTCTGGCCGCTGGTCGTACTGGCCGTGGGGCGCGGGGGCGCCGGCGGCCATCGGCGGGTCGCCGCCGTCGCAGCGGTCGGGGCGCTGATCTCGCTCTTCCTGATGGTCAGGTACGGCGACGCCGTGGACACCACCCGCGCCTACGAGGGCACCGACACGCGTGCGTTCTCGCTGCTGCTGGGCGCGGTCGCGGCGACCGCACCCGCACGGGACCTGGCCGGACGCGTGCCCAGGGCGGCAGCGGACGCGCTGTGCGCGGTCCTGCTGGGCGTCCTGGTGCTCTCCTGGACGCTGACCGCGGGCGAGAAGGCCCCCGGCCTGTTCCAGGGCGGGATGTTCGCGCATTCGCTGGCCTCTGCCGTGCTGATCGCGCTGCTGGCCGCCGTGCCCGGCGGGCTCGTGGGGCGGGCCGTCGGCGGCGTCCTGCCGCGCCGGCTGGGCGAGGTCTCCTACAGCCTGTACCTGTGGCATTGGCCGATATTTCTGCTGCTGCCCCAGGAGGTGCTCGGGGTGGGGGGCTGGGGGCGCGACGCTCTGGCGATCGGGCTGTCGCTGCTGGCTGCGATACTGTCGAAGCTGCTGGTGGAGGACCCGGTACGGTCGCGGGCCCGATGGGCGACCGGCCGCCCGGGGCTGGCCGCGCTGGCCGTCGCGATCACCGTGGCCGTGGGCACATGGGCGGCGATTCCTCAGCCGAATCCGGGAACGGGCACCGTCGACGTGAGCCGGCTGGGCTCACCATGACGACACGCGCGGGCAGGAGGAGAGTGGGAGGCACGCAGCTGATCCGGCTGGTCGCGCTGCTGGCCGCCGTCCTGGCGGTCGCGGCCTGCGGGACCGAGGTGAGGGCGACCGGGCCGATGGCGGCCGGTGCGCCCGCCACCGGCGGCCTGACCACCGACCGGTCACGTCAGCTGCGGGTGTACTTCCGCACGCCGTACGGCTCCTGGCCGGCCGCCCGTCCGGCCAGGCCCGGCGCCGGGCCGCAGCAGGCGCTGGACGCGCTGCTGGCCGGGCCCACCGCCGCCGAACGGGCGCGCGGCCTGACCACCGCCCTTCCGGGCGGGTCGCGGCAGGTCCGGGCGCGGGCCGTGCGCGGCGCGGTGGACCTGTACCTGCCGTGGGTGGTGTCCGAGCTCGACCACACGGCGGTGAGCCAGCTGGTGTGCACCGCCGCCGCGGCGCCCGGCGTGCCGGGCGGACGCGCGCAGGCCGACGTGGTCGTGCGGGTCTTCGAGTCGGGGATCGCGGGCCCGGCCTGGCCGGTCACCTGTGACGAGACCGGCTCGGCCGTTCCGCTCGACGTCACCACCCCGTCCCGGTGACCGGGACGCTCGATGGAGGGATCATGACGCGGGTTCTGTTGATCGAGGACGACGAGGCCGTACGCCGGGGCGTCTCGCTGGGGCTGCGCAGGCGCGGGCACGAGACCGTGGCGGTCGGCACCGGTGAGCAGGGGCTGGCGGAGGTCTCGGCGTCGCTTCCCGACCTGGTGCTGCTGGACCTGATGTTGCCGGGCATGAGCGGGCTGGAGGTCTGCCGCCGGATCCGCGCGTTCAGCCAGGTCCTCCCGATCGTGATCCTGTCGGCGCGCGGCGACGACGTGGACGTCGTGGTGGGCCTGGAGTCGGGCGCCGACGACTACGTCGTCAAGCCGGCCAGCGCCGAGGTCATCGAGGCCCGGATGCGCGCGGTGCTGCGCCGCGTCGCGCTCGCGCAGCCGGAGGCCGCCGACGACCGCGCCTTCTTCGGCGACCTGGAGATCGACCGGACGGCGCTGCGCGTGCTCAAGCACGGCACGGAGGTCGCCCTCGCGCCCTCGGAACGCAAGCTGCTGCTGTTCCTGTCGGCCTCCCCCGAACGCACCTACAGCCGTCAGCAGCTCCTGGAGCAGGTGTGGGAGCACACCTTCCACGGTGACTACCGGCTGGTCGACGCCGGGGTGATGCGGCTGCGGGCCAAGATCGAGGACGATCCGCGCAGTCCCCGCTACGTTCAGACCGTACGCGGCTTCGGCTACCGGTTCGGACCGCTGTGAGGGTGCCACGGGTGAGAGTGCCGCGTGGGCTGCGTACCCGCCTGGTGGTGGGGTTCGTGCTGGTCACCGCGTTCGGCGCGCTCACCACCGCCGCGCTGACCTTCCACCAGGCCCGCTCGGCGATCCTGGAACGCGTCCAGAGCAGCGCGGTGCACGACCTGCGCACGCAGATCGACTCGCTGGCACCGGACCTGCCCTCCGATCCGGCCCCTGCCGACCTGCGCGCCCTGACCCTCCAGCTGGACCGCGCGGGCGGCTCACGCGACTGGCGCACCGCCGCATCGTTCCAGGACGGGCCGCTGGTCGTCGCCGCATCGGCCGCTCCCGCGCTGCCCGCGCAGTTGAAAGGCGCGGCGGCCGCGGCGACGACGTCCCTGGTCCAGCGCTTCCAGCGGGACGGCCGGCCCTGGCTGGCGATCGCCGTTCCGGTACGGGACGCCACGCGGCCCGCGGCCCGGCCGCCGCTGGTGGTGTTCGCCTCCTTCTCGCTGGCCGCCCAGCAACGTGACGTGGACTCGCTGGTCACCGCCGCGCGCGCCGGAGCGCTGCCGGTCGTCCTGGCCGCGATCCTGCCCGCGCTGCTGGCGGCGGGCAGCGTGCTGCGCCCGGTGCGGCGGCTGCGCTCCGCCACCGAGAGCATGGCGGCGGGCGAACTGGACACCCGGATCACCGTCACCGGCGACGACGAACTGGCCGACCTCGGCCGCACCTTCAACACCATGGCCGCGACCCTGCAACGCGACACCGCCGTCCTGCGCGACATGGAGGCCCGTGCCCGCCGGTTCGCCGCCGACGTCTCGCACGAGCTGCGCACGCCGCTGGCCGCGATGACCGCCGTGACCGGCCTGCTGGACGAGGACGTCGCGGCGGGCCGGATGCCGCCCGAGACCGCCGAGGCCGTGGGCCTGGTCGCCGACGAGACGCGCAGGCTCGCCCGGCTCGTGGACGACCTGATGGAGGTGTCGCGGTTCGACGCCGGGGCCGCCGTCCTCACCCTCGACGAGGTCGACCTGGCGCAGCTGGTGCGCAAGACGCTCGCGCTGCGGCACTGGCAGGACCGCGTCCCCGTGGACGTCCCGGAGGGGCTGCGCGTGCGGCTCGACCCCCGCCGCATGGACGTGATCCTGGCCAACCTCGTCGGCAACGCGCTGCGCCACGGCGGACCCGCGGCCACGGTACGGCTGCGGGCCCGGGCGGTCCCCGGCGGCGTCGCCCTCACCGTGACCGACGACGGACCGGGCATCGCCGCCGACCTGCTGCCCTACGTCTTCGACCGGTTCGCCAAGGGCGAAGCGGCCCGTACCCGCAGCGAGGGCAGCGGTCTCGGCCTGGCCATCGCCTACGAGAACGCCCGCCTGCACGGCGGCACGCTGAGCGCCGCCAACGCCCCGGACGGCGGTGCGGTCTTCACCCTCACCCTGCCCTGGAACCGGCCGTGAGCCGCCGCCTGGCACCGGTTCTGCTGGCAGTGGCGCTGACGGCGGCCTGCGCGATCACCGACACCGGTCCGGTGCCCGCCGGTCCCGCGGCCACCGCGCTGGAGGGCGTGACCAGCCGGTCTGCCACCGTGCACGTGTACTTCTCCTCCGCGCTCGGGCTGGAACGGGTGTCGCGCCTCTACCGGGGCACCGACGCGTTGCACGCCGCGCTCGAAGCGCTGGTGCAGGGCCCGGACGCCGCCGAACGCGCGCGCGGCCTGGTCAGCTTCGTCCCACCGGGCGCTCCGCTCCCGCTCGTCCGCATCGGCCCGCGCGGGCCGGTGGACGTCCGGCTGTCCTTCGGCTGGGGCATCGACCGTACCGCCGAACGGCAACTGGTGTGCACGGTGGCCGACACCGTCAGCACGACGACGCGCACCGCCCTGGGCTCCGTCCGGGTCAAGATCCATCGGGTCGACGGCTCGACCGGCACCCGTACCTGCATGCCATGACCGTTCCGATCAGCCGATGACATGGCCTGGCCGCAGGGCGGAGCTGGCCATACGCACCGTTTCGGGCGATGGCTGAATGGCCCTGTGGGGACGTCCCATCCGTGGAGCCCAAGGCGACTGAACCAGCGGTCTTCCTACTCGTACAGCACCATCGCCGACGCGACGCCGATGAGGGCGAACACCACGTACAACTGGGCCGCGGTGCGCACCTGCGACCAGGCCGGCGTGCCGAGCATCGAGCCCGCCGTCATCAGGGCGCGGCCACCCCGGGCGTCTCTGGAGGTCGCGCTGGAGTTCGCCGGCGGCGGCGAGGGTCTGCACCATGAACTTCACGGTGGACAGCAGTTCGCCGGTGCGCGGGTGGTGGGCGGTGAGGTCCATCGCGGAGAACGCGCAGTCGTGGATGCGCAGTGCCAACTGGTCGCGGTGGAGGGCGCCGCGCGTGGAGGCGCAGTGTGCGACTACCCGGCCGCTTGCGCTTGACCGATCCCGCATGGTGCCGACGAGTTCACTGCTCTGTTCAACCACTGCGTCTTTCGTAGGCATGGCAACTCACAATGTCGGTGATGCGATGCCGTGGCCGGTTGCGGTTCTGGTGAATCGGCGGGCGAGGTGTTCGAAGGCGTCGGTGAGTTCGTCGGGGCCGATGACTTCGATGTCGGCGTCGAAGCGGGCGATGGCGGCGGCGAGGCTGGGCCAGGACCAGGACCCGAGGGTGAGCCGGCAGCGGTAGGGGCCGATCTCCTCGACGAGTCCCTCGCGGGTGTAGAGGGCCACGGTGGCGGCGGGCAGGTCGAGGATCACTGTGCCTTGGCAGGGCCAGTTGCCCGAGGCGTCGCCAGAGCCGCGGAACGTGCTGGTGACGAAGGTGGCGGCGTCTCCTCCGGGCAGTACGCGTGGAGTGAACCGGGGCCCGTTGGGGGTGCGCGGGGTGATCCGGTCGGCGCGGAAGGTGCGCCAGTCGTCGCGGTCAAGGTCCCAGGCGATGAGGTACCAGCGTCCGTCCCAGGTGATGACGTGGTGGGGTTCGACGCGGCGCGGGGGTTGGGCCGTGACCTCGGCGCCGTAGTCGAAGCGCAAGATCTCGCGGGCGTGGACGGCGGCGCTGATGGTCAGGAGCACGTCGCCGTCGACCGGGGCGGCCGGCAGGGTGACAGGTCGTTCAACGGCGGTGACGCGCAGCGCGTCGATGCGGTGCCGGAGTCGGGAGGGCATGATCTGCCGGATGGTGTTCAGTGCCCGCTCGGCGGGTTCGGCGAGGCCGTTGCCGGGGTTGGTGGCGACGATCTGCAAGGCGATGGTGAGGGCGACGGCCTGTTCGTCGTCGAACAGCAGCGGGGGCAGTTCGGTGCCGGCGCTGAGCCGGTAGCCGCCGTCAGGGCCTTTGACGGCGGCGATGGGGTAGCCGAGCTCGCGGAGCCGGTCGACATCGCGGCGCACGGTGCGCAGGCTGATGTCCAGGCGATCGGCCAGCACCGTGCCGGGCCAGTCCCGGCGGGTCTGCAGCAGCGACAGCAGAGCCAGCAGTCGGGCAGAAGTTTTCTGCATGAACCTCATTCTGCCCGAAGTAGGTGCCACACCCTGTCACCTACCCCTGCGAGCCTTCGTATCGAGCCGGTCAGCCACGCGACCCGGACGGCCCCCCCTTTAACACTGACGGAGTCAGCACCATGTTTGATGTTCTGGGCAATCTGAACTGGTTCGGGATCCTGCTCGGCTTCATCGCCTTGACCCTGCTCGGCGGCGTCTGGTTCGCCGGCCTGTTCCCCAAGGCGTACAACCGCTCCCTCGGCCGCGAGGTCGGCGCCAAGGCGCCGACCTCGCCGCTGTTTCTCGCCGGGCCGCCACTGACCAGCCTGGTCATCACCCTCACGAGCGCGATCCTGATAGCTGCGTTGAAGATCGACACCTACGGCGATGCACTGCTGTTCGGCCTCATCGTCGGCCTCGGCCACCTCACGGCCAACACCGTCACCATCGCCATCAACCCCAACTTCCCGCGACCGCTGCTCTACGCGGCGATCTCCGGCAGCTACAACATCGTCGGCAGCCTGATCGTCTGCGCCATTCTGCTGGCCGTCTGAGCCCGGCAGCACCCTGGGGACTCGCCGATTCGGCCGTCCGACACCCCTTCCCTACTTCTCTCTAACGAGACTTACCAGCCCATACCGGGCGTACCGTGCCCGGAAAATCAACAAGGAGTCACCAGCATGGCCATCTCCACCACCACCCACCTGAACTTCCGCGGCGACGCTCGCGCAGCGCTGGAGTTCTACCAGACCGTGTTCGGCGGCCACCTCACCACCATCGCGTACGGCGACTTCGGCATGCCGAAGGAACTGCCAGACGCCGACAAGATCGTCTTCGGCCAGGTCACGGCCGACAACGGCTTCAGCATCATGGCTTACGACGTGCCCAGCCAGGCACCGGCCGCCGCCGCGCCCGCCGCCACCACTCGCGAGCACGGCATGACGCTGACCGGCGAGCGGTTCTTCGTGTCCGTCCGCGGCGAAACCACCGAGGAAGTCGGCGTGCTGTGGGACAAGCTCACCGACGGCGCCGACATCATCGAGAAGTACGGCCCGTCGCAGTGGGCCCCGGGCTTCGGGATGCTGACCGACCGCTTCGGCGTCACCTGGATCCTCGACGTCGCCGCCCCGTACGCCGGCTGACCACCAACGCACTCATCCGGTCCGAGCCGGCCTGCTCAGGCCGCCTCGGACCACCCCTTCGCCTTTGGAAGGAACAGATCATGCGCACTCGCCCCCTGGGCCGCACCGGCATCAAGGTCAGTCCCTACTGCCTCGGCACCATGATGTTCGGCCCGTTCGGCAACCCCGACCCCGACGACTGCGTCGCCATCATCCACCGGGCCCTCGACGCCGGCATCAACTTCATCGACACCGCCGACGTCTACGGCGGTGACGGCGAAACCGAACGGATCGTGGGCAAGGCGCTGCGTGGCCGACGCGACGACGTGGTGCTCGCCACCAAGTTCAACGGCCCCATGGGCGCCGACCCCAACCATCGCGGCAGCTCCCGCCGCTGGATCGTCACCGCGGTCGAGAACTCGCTGCGGCGACTTGGCGTCGACCACATCGACCTCTACCAGGTCCACCACCCCGACCCCGGCACCGATATCGAGGAAACCCTCGCCGCCCTGACCGACCTGATGCAGGCGGGCAAGGTACGCGCGATCGGCCATTCCAGCCTGCCGGCCGCGGAGATCGTCGAGGCCCAATGGGCTTCCGAACGGCGCGGGCTGGCCCGCTTCCGCACCGAACAGCCGCCGTACTCGATCCTGAACCGCGGTATCGAGCGCGACGTCCTCCCGGTCTGCGAGCGTTACGGGCTGGGCACGCTGGTCTGGAGCCCGCTGGCCTCGGGTCTGCTCACCGGCCGCTACCGCAAGGGCGGCAACGAACAAGTCTCGAGCGCCCGCATGCACTGGGTGCCGAAGCACATGACCGACAAGCGCAACCACGATGCCGTCGAAGAACTCGTCCCGATCGCCGAGCAGGCCGGTCTGTCGCTCACCCATCTGGCCCTGGCCTTCGTCATCAGCCATCCCGCGGTCACCTCGGCGATCATCGGCCCCCGTACCATGGCGCAGCTCGGCGACCTGCTCGCCGGCGTCGGCACCACCCTCGACGACGACACCCTCGACCAGATCGACAAGGTGGTCCCGCCTGGGGTGAACCCGGGCACTCTCGACATCGCCTACGTACCACCCGCACTCGAGCAAGCCGACCTGCGCCGCCGCCGCACCGACGACCGCGCCGCCGCCTGACGTACCTGTTCATGACCACTGATAGGAGCGCAAAGTCCCTGAGTACGGGGCTTTTGGGGCTTTTGGGTGGCGCGTGCTCCAGCCTCTGCGGAAGACTTGGAGGCGTTGGAGACCCAGCGTCCTCACCGCGGACGGCACCATCTGCGGCGCCGCCCGCACCGCCGCTCTCCGGCAACCGGTTCTCCAAGCCCCGCTCCCGTCATCGCACAGGCCTTCGGCTTCCACCACAAGACCACCACCCGCCCCGCCTCCGAAGCGGGCGCGACATGGAGCCGCTAAGCCCCAAGGAGATCGAGAGGCTGATCCAGAAGGTCCTGGAGGCCAACCGCGACACGCTGATGCGTTGCGGACCGCGAGGCCAGTACCAGATCAAGGCCACCATCGACGGGGGCGTCTACGTGCTCGGCCTCAACAACGGCCGGGCCGGGCAGTTCTACCCGCCGAACAAACCGGACAAGGTCGCGCTGCGGCCATGTCAGAGGATACTGACATGATCTCGCTGCTCAGCTACCTGCGCCTGCCCGATGAATCGTTCATGCCGGTGGAGGAGTGCACGCAGGCACCCCCCGACGCCGACTACGTGGAGGGGGCGATCGAGCTGACGATCGATTGGCAGCCGATCGTCACCCTCGACCAGCCGCTCGTCCTGCGGCTCGAACGTCTCGGCAAGGGCAGCCTGCTGGTCACGTGCGGCGAGCGGAAGGCGGCGACGCGGGAGGCGGAGTTCGTGACGGCGGTACGGCGGGAGGGGCTGAGGTTCTTCATGGAGTTGGACCGGCTGCTGCCGGGCAACGCCGGCAGGAACGCCGAGGCCGTGAAGTCCCTCACCGCCGCCCGTGGTCCGCGGCCGGGCGGCGGATGACTGCCACGACGCCCCCGTTCCACCCGTTCGGTCGGCTGTGGATCGTCAGCGTCATGTGGCGAAGCGGAGCAGGCCGCTCGGCTCCCAGAACTCCTTGTCGTCTTCGGCGCTGACGTAGTCCCCGGCGAGGATCAGGCCCTGGATGCGCGCGCCTCCGATGCCGAACGCCCGGCGCCCGCCGAACGACCCGTCGAAGAGCGGACCGCAGTGGTCGCGGAACTCGGCCTCCGTCAGTTCGTAGACGGTGAACTCGTCGTAGGACGCGCAGTTCACGGCCATGAAGGCGACCGGGCCGAAGAGGATCTCCATCCGGGTGGCGCCGCCGTCGCCCTTGTCACTCCTGAAGAGAAGTTGTGAATGGGAGGCGACGTAACGGGCCACTGCATCTCAAGGGCGGTCCTCAGCCTGTGCCGGAGGCGAGATCATCGGCACTCCTGGCGTTGCCAGGGGCATCTCCCGGCCTACCGTGAGGGAGATCAAAGTCAACGACTGAGCAGATAGCGCCGGGGCGTGGTGCCGACCGTGCGGCGGAAGGCCGCCAGGAACGCGCTCGCCGTGGCGTATCCCACGTCGTGCGCCACCCGGGACACCGGCTGCCCCTCGGCCAGCAGCGGCAGGGCGGCGCGTAGCCGTACCTGCGTGCGCCATTGGTCGAAGCTCATGCCCGTGTCGCGCGCGAACAGCCGCGTCAACGTCCGCCTGCTGACGCCGGCCGCACGGGCGTGAGCCTCCAGGCTGCGCGGGTCGGCCGGATGCGCCAGCAGGGCGGCCGCCACCACCCGGACGCGCTCGTCGGTGGGCTGCGGCACGTCGATGGGCCGGGTGGGCAGCGGGCGCAGCAGGTCGGGCAGCACCGCCTCGGCGCGCAGCCGCACGTCGTCGGGGAGATCGAGGCGGGCCAGGTACCCGATCAGCTCGGCGAGCAAGCCGTCGACGCCGACCGCCGTCGGCTCGGGCCAGTCCAGCGGGCAGCGCTCCGGCGCCAGGTACAGACTGCACAACACCGCGTCGCGGGTCGCACCGGTGGCATGGGTGACACCCGCCGGCAGCCACAGCGCCCTGGTGGGAGGCAGGACCCAGTACACCTCCCCCACGCCGACGCTCAGGACACCGCGCCGGGTCCAGGCGAGCTGGTGGTGGGTGTGGCTGTGCGGGGGGATCCACTCCCCCGAGGCCAGCGGGAAGTGGCCGACGGTGATCGCGCTCATGTCCTCCATGCGACACAGTCTGGCCTCATCGCGGATTGTGGCCAAATGCGGCGGGTCATAGCGTCGTCGGGTGCCGATGATTGTGTTGTGTCTTGTTCAGTTCATGCTCGTGCTCGATGACACCGTCGTGAACGTGGCCCTCCCGAGCATCCGCGATGAGCTGGGCTTCAGCGCGTCCGGCTTGCCCTGGGTCGTCAATGCCTACTTCCTGGCCTTCGGCGGGTTGCTGCTGTTGTGCGGCCGGCTGGCTGATCTGCTCGGCCGTCGCCGCGTCTTCCTCATCGGGGTGGCGCTGTTCGGGGTGGCCAGCCTGGCCTGCGGGCTCGCGCAGGAGCCATGGCAGCTCGTGATCGGGCGGTTCGTGCAGGGCGGCGGTGCTGCGATGGCCAGCCCTGCGGCGATGTCGATGATCACGTTGCTGTATCCGGGGCCGGAGGAGCGGGCCAAGGCTCTGGGCATCTGGGGCGGCATCGCGGCCCTGGGCGGGACCTCGGGCCTGGTGCTGTCCGGGGCGCTGACCGATCTGGTGTCCTGGCGCGGGATCTTCCTGATCAACCTGCCCATCGTCGCCGTGGCCCTGGCGCTGCTCCCCCGGCTGGTCCCCGAGTCCCGCGCGCCCGGCTGGCGCCGCCTCGACGTTCCCGGCGCGGTCCTGGTCACCGGCGCCGCGGTGTCGCTGGTGTACGGGCTGCTGCGGGTCGGAGAGACCGGCTGGAGCGACCCGATCGTCATCGGCGCCGTCGTGCTGTCCGCGGCCTTGGCGGCGGCGTTCCTGGTGGCCGAGTCGCGGGCGGCGGCACCGCTGGTGCCCGCATCGTTCCTGGCCTCGCGGACGCGGGCAGTCGCGGGCGGCGCGACCCTGCTGTTCTCGATGGCGATGTACGCGATGTCGTTCCTGCTGATGATCCAGGTGCAGACCGTTCTGGGCTACAGCCCGCTCCTGGCCGGCATCGCCTACCTGCCCTACGGCGCCGGCATCCTGGCGGGCATGTGGCTGTCCTCCCGCATCTCACTCAGGATCGGGACACGCTGGGCGCTCCTGCTGGCGTTCCTGGTCAACATCGCCGGCCTGCTGCTGCTGTCCGGCGTGGCGGCGGGCGACTCCTACGTCGCCCACGTCCTGCCCGGCATGCTCATACTGAGCGTGGGCAACGGGCTGAGCCTGCCCGTCATGGCGGTGGCCGCGGTCGACGGCACCACCGAGGAGGACGCCGGTCTCGGCTCGGCCCTGTTCACCTCCGTCCAGCAGATCGGCGGCGCCATCGGGGTGGCCGCGCTGGCCGTCATGGGCTACTCCGGCGGGCTCATGGCGGGCGCGGTCTGCGTGGCGCTCGGCGCCGTGATCATCGTCGTGTTGCTGCCATCGCATGACGGCGGCCCGCAGCAGCCGGCTGGACATGGAGCCGGCGACCAAAGCAAGCCGACAGCCGCTCCCCGCCGTTGAGTAGTCGCAGCTCTTCAGAGGCGGGGTCACCCGGTGGCGGGTTCGTTGCCAGCGCCGAATCGGGAGGTGTCGGCCGGGTCGAGGTCGGGTCGTGGCCGCGGGAGCCGCACGGGATGGCGCCTGTGCCCGAAGGCGTCTACATCGGTGTCGGCGCTGACCTCGAACACGATGCCCGGTCAGACCTTGGTCAGCGGCTTCTTCGCGTCCCGGCCGCCCCGCCGCCGGGAGTGAGCGGGATCGGGAGCGCGCGTCACGCCGCGCACCCAGCCCAGAAGCGGGTCACTGTCACACGAGCAGCGCCTCGAGCTCCGGAAGTCGGCCGAACATGTCGGGGAGACCGCGCACGCCGTTGCGCACGGACTCGTGCGACAGCGCGAGGTCAGGGCCGGTGCTCGCCTCGACACCGGCGAGGCAGCGGAGGATGTTCCACCTCGTGAACCCCAGCCAGCCGCCGATCATGAAAACGAACCAGCTTGGACCCGACGGCGGCAGCGCTCCGCCCCCCGCGACGTAGCCGTCGAGGACCGAGCGGAAGATGGTGGGCTCGATGTTGTCGAAACCAGATCCCTTCGCCAGGCTCAGCGCGGTCGAGCCGAGCTCACCGGCCAGGTCGAGCATCCCCGAGAGCTCCCAGTCGAGCACCACTGGTCGACCGTCTCGAGCGAGCAGGTTCCACGGTTGGATGTCCTTGTGGGTCAGCACGACGGGGCCCGGCCGTTCGCAGGTGTCGACGAAGTGGGCGATCGCGAGGAACGTCTCGACGTGGGAGGCGAGTTCGTCGGCCTACGGCTGTCCGGTCGACGCCGCCCGCTCGGCGAGTTCGGGCCAGTCCCGTGACGTCGGGTCCTCGATCGACACGTGGGTCCACTCGACGTCGAGTGCGTGGATGCGTGCGAGGATCTCACCGATCTCGAACGCGTACGCCGCCGACACCGGTGCTTCAGGCACCTTCTCTCCCTCGACCCACCGGTGGACGAGCGTGTGGTGGCTGGCCGAGACCGGCTCTGGCATCGGGATGCCGGCAGCGAAGGCCGCCCGCTCGAACCTGAACACGTCCTCGACGTGGTAGGTCCAGCGGCGGTCGAGGAGGTTCAACTCCTTCACCGCGAACGACCCCTGGTCGGTGTCGAGCCGGTACAGCCGGTTGGCCGACCCGCCCTGGACGCGGATCATCGGCCCGATCGGGGCGCCGAGATACGAGAGGTTGGAGGGCACGCTGTCGTCCGCGGTCACCCACACAATCTAGTTGTTGGGTGCTGGTAAGAATCGCGCCGCACGGCCCGAACGACGCCGCGTAACCGGGAGCTCCTGGGTGGCTTGACATAAAGACAGATATCGAGCAGTGCAACCTGCGGAAACGCTCAAGATCGCGTTATCGCGCCGGACTTATCCCGCCATGTTCGAGCCGTAACCCCCGCGCCCACCCGCCCTCCGCGATCAGGCCTGCAACTCCCTTAGCCACCACGGGCCGCCAACCCGATGATCCGGGATTGAGCACCCCTCCGTGATCAGATGCCGCGCCACTCAACCGCAGCACGGTTGGCGTGGCCGATCGTGACACTCCTCCACAGGCGGCGCGGCCCGCTCGCGCTACCACAAAACGCCCGACCGCCCGCTCATCAACACCGAACTGCAGCGGCTCCAGCTTCAGGGCCCTGAAGAGGAACCGACGCACCAGCAAGAGAAATCACACAGCAACTAACGATCAATCAAAAATCAGTTTGAAGATGTCATGAGCGACGTAGTACGAGCCGCCATCCGGCATGAGCACGAACGTCTGCGCGAATCTAAAGGGGGAACCGTCTGCTTCGAGCCTCCCTGTCACCAAAATGAGTACGCCTGCGCCCCCGGGCAGGGGCTGCGCGTCCTTGGTGTGGATCTCGTGCTTGACGTTCTGGAAGGAAAGCGTGGTCAGTTTCTCCACGATGTCCGCCGCGCCTTGGGTCTGGCTGGATTCAAAGGTCAGAAGCGAGGTCGGCCTGTACAACCCCTCGAGGGACCGGCGATCTGTATCGAACGTGTTGTAGTAGTACGGGATGAACTGATCGGCAACCGCTTCATAATCTGCACCGCCCACAGTCTTCCTTTCAAGTACGCCTCAGTACGGACCCTCAAACTTGGAGGCTGGAGAGTTCAGCCAGCACAGCCTCGACTGGACGTCACTCCGTCCCTACCGATGGTAACGATCATCCTTCGACGCACCAACCCCCTTTTGTGATGGAACGGCAGGGCGCTCCGGCAAAGGGAGGCGGGCGCAGCGGACCAGGTTGAGCGGCGGCTCGCTGCAGCTCTGGGAGTTTTGGCCGACCAGGGGACTGCCCCTTTCACCGGTACTTGGTCTGCACCCCTGGACGCGCTGCCCAATCAGCGGCATACCGCCAAACGCGTATGCTGCCCAGCGTTGAGATCACCAGGCCTGTGAGCGCAAGGAGCGCCTGATGTTGCATGGGCGGGAGCGGGAGCAGCGGGAACTCGGCCGGCTCCTGGCGGAGGCCGCCTCTGGCCGGGGCGGCGCCGTCGTGGTCCTGGGTGAACCGGGCGGCGGCAAGTCGGCGCTGCTGCGGTGGGCGGGCTCGGGCCAGGAGTTCCAGGTGCTCGGCTGCACGGGCGTGGAGAGCGAGGCCGAGCTGCCATTTGCGGCGCTGCAAGTGCTGCTGTCCGGCGCGATGGGGCACCTGCCCGGCCTTCCCGGTCCTCAGGCGGAGGCGTTGCGGGCGGCGCTGGGGCTGGCCGCGCCGGGGGGCGACAACCGGTTCCTGGTCGGCCTTGCCACGGTGTCGCTGCTGGCGGAGCTGGCCGCGGACGGGCCGGTGTTGTGCCTGGTGGACGACGCCCAGTGGCTGGACCGGCCGTCGGCCGAGGCGCTGGCGTTCGCCGCCCGCCGGCTGATGGCCGAGAAGGTGTTCCTGCTGTTCGCGGCGCGAGAGGGAGCCGCCCTGCCTGGCCTGCCCGAACTGGCGCTCAAGCGGCTGGATGCCACGGCTGCGCGGGCGCTGCTTGCCGAGCACGCTCCCGACCTGCCCGTCCATAGACGCGACCGGGTGCTGGCCGAGGCCGACGGCAACCCGCTGGCCCTGCTCGAACTGCCCAAGACCGACGACGGCGAGCCCGGGCCCCTCCCGCTGCCGCACCGGCTGCAGGACGCCTACCAGCAACGCATCGCCAAACTGCCCGCGCCGGCCCGTAGCGCCCTGCTGGTCGCGGCGGCGGAGGAGAGTGGCGCGCTGGCGGCCACGCTGCGGGCCATGACGGTTCTCGGGCTGGCGGCGGACGCGCTGGCGGCGGCCGAGGGCGAGGGGCTGATCGCCGTAGAGGAGCAGACGGTCGTCTTCCGGCACCCGCTCATCCGTACGGCCGCCTACCGGGGCGCGCCCTTCACCGACCGGCTGGCCGCGCACGCCGCGCTCGCGGACGCGCTGGCCGGCGACCCCGACCGGGCGGCCTGGCACCGAGCGGCGGCGGCCACCGGGCCGGATGAGGAGGTGGCGGCGGACCTGGAGGCGGCCGCCCTGCGCGCCCGCCGGCGTTCCGGACACGCCACCGCCGTCGCGGCGCTGGAACGGGCCGTCCGGCTCACCTCCGAGGAAGCGGAGCGGGCGCGGCGGCTGGCGCTGGCCGGGGAGATCGCCGTGGACGCGGGCCTGCCCGATCGCGCCCGGCACCTGGCGGGGCAGGCGCTCCGGCTGACCGAGGACACCCGCGTGCTGGCGCGCGTCGCGACCGTGCGGGCCCGGGTGGAGTTCGAGCACGGCTCGTTGCGCACGGTGCACGAGGTGCTGGTCACGGCGGCCCGTCAGGTCGCGCCGCTCGATCCGGACACCGCCGCGTCGATGCTGGCCGACGCGGCACGGGCGTCCTGGTCGGCCGGCGAGCCCGTACGGGTGGCACAGGCCCACCGCATCCTCGCGGAGCTGCCGCCGGACACGGTCAGGGACAGGCTCGTCGCGTCCATCGGCGGGGCGCTGAAGCTGTACTCCGACGACGCGGCCGAGGCGGCCGATGGGGTGGCGCTGCTGCGCGAGCACATCGCGCAGGGCAGGAGCGGGCCGCCGGGGCTGCGGCTCAACGTGGCCTCGCAGGCGCTACTGACCGGCGACTACGACGACACCCGCGACATCATGGCCGGCCTGGCCGAGGAGAGCCGCACGAGCGGCGCCATCGGCTGGCTGCCGATGGTGCTGTGCACCCTCGCGACCGCCGAGATCAACCTCGGCCGCCACCGCGACGCGATCCAGTCCGCGAGCGAGGCACTGCGCATCGCCGAGGACACCGGCCAGCCCAGCCGCATGGCACACGCCGAGGCGCTGCTGGCGTACGTGGCCGCCGTCCGCGGCGACGAGCCCGGCACGCGCCCCGCCGAGCGGAGCCTGCGGCGTTTCCCCGCGCACGCCAACGCGCTCGTGGCCGCGTGGTGCGAGTGGGCGCTGGCGCTGCTCGACCTCGGCCGGGGCCGGTACGAGGCGGCACTGGACCGGCTGGAGACGGCCACCCGCGGCCCGATCCAGCACGTGGGCCCCGGCGTGCACTTCGCCGCCGACCAGGTGGAGGCCGCCGTCCGGCTCGGCCGCCCGGAACGCGCCGCCGAGCCGCTGGCCCGGCTGGAGCAGTGGGCCGCCGCCGCCCGCCTGCCCTGGGAGGACGGTCTCGTGCTGCGCTGCCGCGCGCTGGTGACCGGGGACGGCTCGCTGTACGAGCGGGCTTTGGAGCTGCAGGGCGAGGCCCGGCCGTTCGAACGGGCCCGCACCGAGCTGCTGTACGGCGAATGGCTGCGCCGCGAGCGGCACAAGGCCGAGGCCCGCACGCACCTGCGCGAGGCGCTGGAGCGGTTCGAACGGCTCGGCGCGGCACCGTGGGCCGAGCATGCCCGCGCCGAGTTGCGCGCGGCCGGCGAAAGCTCCGTCCCCACGGCGACGGCGGACGCGGCGGCCCAGCTCACCCCGCAGGAGTTGCAGGTGGTACGGCTCGCGGCGACCGGTGCGACGAACAAGGAGATCGCCGCGCGGCTGTTCCTCAGCCCCAAGACCGTCGGCCACCACCTCTACCGCGCCTTCCCCAAGCTCGGCGTCTCCACCCGGACGGAGCTGGCCCGCCTGAGCCTCGAATAGGGGCACATGCCCGATACCGCCGGATGATCGCCGCTTCTAACGTCTTGACCAGCACCAAAGGGAACAAGACGAGGAGTGTGGCGGCCATGGAACTGGCCATCGACGTGGAGGGACTGGTCAAGTCCTTCGGCCGGGCCCGGGCCCTGGACGGTCTGGACCTGACCGTACGAGCCGGGGAGGTGCACGGCTTCCTCGGCCCGAACGGGGCCGGGAAGTCGACCACCATCAGGACCCTGCTGGGCCTGCTGCGGGCCGACGCCGGCCGGGTGACGCTGCTGGACGGTGACCCGTGGCGCGAGGCGGCCGAGCTGCACCGGCGGCTGGCGTACGTGCCGGGCGACGTGAGCCTGTGGCCGAGTCTGACCGGCGGCGAGGTCATCGACCTGCTCGGCCGGCTGCGCGGCGGCCTGGACCGGGCCCGGCGGGCGGAACTGCTGGAGCGGTTCGAGCTGGACCCGCGCAAGAAGGCCAAGACCTACTCCAAGGGCAACCGGCAGAAGGTCGCGCTGGTGGCGGCGTTCGCGTCCGACGCCGACCTGCTCATCCTGGACGAGCCCACCTCCGGCCTGGACCCGCTGATGGAGGCGGTCTTCCAGCAGTGTGTGGCCGAGGAGAAGGCCCGCGGCCGGACCGTGCTGCTGTCCAGCCACATCCTGTCGGAGGTGGAGGCGCTGTGCGACCGCGTCACGATCATCCGCCGGGGCCGGACGGTGCAGGCCGGCCCCCTGTCCCAGCTGCGCGGTCTGGCCCGCAGTCAGGTCACCGCCGAGCTGGCCTCCCCACCCGAGGGGCTGGCCCGGATGCCGGACCTGCACGCGGTGCGCATCGAGGGAAACCGGATCTCCTTCGAGGTGGACCGTACCCGGCTGGACGCGGCGCTGGCCGAGCTGATCAGGGTGGGCGTACGCGACCTGACCTGCACCCCGCCCTCGCTGGAAGACCTGTTCCTGCGCCACTACGAGAGCGAGAAGGCCGAGCGATGAACGGCACCTGGACCCTGACCAAGCTCGCGCTCAAGCGTGAGCGCCTCATCGTCCCGCTCTGGCTGCTGCTGCTCGTCGCGCTCGCGGCCGGGCAGGTCCAGCGGTACGCCACCGGCATTCCCGACATCGCAGCCTTCGCCCGCGAGATGGCGGCCAACCAGGCGCTGACCGCGTTCGCCGGCGAGATCCCCTCCGCCACTCTGGCCGGCATGGCGGTCTGGAAGAACGCCGACGCCATCTACACCATCCTCGGCCTGATCATGATCCTCACCGTCGTCCGGCACAGCCGGGGCGAGGAGGAGTCCGGCCGCGCCGAATTGGTCGGCGCCGGCGTGGTCGGCCGCCTGGCGCCGCTGACCGCCGCGCTCGCCGTCGCCTGCGGCTCGGCCGTCCTGGCCGGGCTGCTCACCGCCGCCGCCATGGCCGCGACCGGCGCCGGCGCGGCCGGGTCGCTGGCCTTCGGCGCCGCGATCACCGCCGCCGGCCTGGTCTTCGCCGGTATGGGCGCGGTGGCCGCCCAGCTCACCCAGACCGCGCGCACCGCGATCGGCGTGGCCGCGCTCGGCCTGGGCCTCAGCTACGTGCTGCGCTTCGTCGCCGACGGCAGCGGCCTGGCCGCGCTCAAGTGGCTCTCACCGCAAGGCTGGTCGCACCTGGTACGGCCGTACGGGGACAACAACGTGACCGTGCTGCTGCTCAGCCTCGCCTTCACCGCCGCGACCCTCGCCCTGGCCTACCGGCTGCTCACCCGGCGCGACCTCGGTCACGGCCTGATTCCCGAACGTCCCGGCCCGGCCGCCTCCGACCGGCTGCGCAGCCCCCTGCGCCTGGCCTGGCGGCTGCAGAAGGGCCTGCTCGCCGGTTGGATCGCCGGATACGCGATCGCCGGGCTGGTTCTGGGCGCCCTGGCCACCTCCATCGAGGAGGTCGCCCGGCAGGGCGCCGCGGTCGAGGAGTTCTTCCGCCGCTACACCGCCTCGCCCGAGGCCACCATGACCGACGCCTACCTGTGGCTGATCGTGCTCAGCCTCGGCTACGTCTCGGCCCTCTACCCGCTGCTGGCCCTGCTGCGGCTGCGCAGCGAGGAGACCACCGGCCGGGCTGAGCTGCTCCTGTCCACCCCGGTCTCCCGCGCGCGCTGGGTCGCCGGCCACCTGCTGTTCGCCCTGGCCGGAACCGCCCTGATCCTCGCCACCGCGGGACTGACCATGGGCCTGGTGGCCGGAGCGCCCGGCAAGGTCCTCGCCGGCGCCCTGGTGCAAGTGCCCGCCACCTGGGTGATGGCCGGGGTCGGCGTCCTGGCCTTCGGCCTGCTGCCCCGCGCCGCGGCCGCGATCTCCTGGGCGGCCTTCCTGTTCGTCAACCTCTTCGGCGAGGTACTCGGCCCGATCCTCGGCATCGACTACCGGATCGCCAAGTACGCCGTGCCCTACCCCAACCTGCCCATGGTCATCACCGGCGCGCCCTTCACGGCCACCGCCATCGCGATCATGACAGGCATCGCCGCCGTCCTCGTCGCGGCCGGCCTCGCTGCCGTTAGACGCAGGGCACTCACCTGAGCCCCAGCGACGCCACGGACAGATCCGCCCTGGACTCCAGGGCGGATCTGTCCGTACCCCGGTCGCGGCCGACGCCGAACCGGCGGGGCACGCGCGGATCGGGTACGCCCGCGCCTCCACCGTCCGCCAGTCCCTGGACACCCAGCTCGACGCGCTCAAAGCCGCCGGCGTCACCCGCGTTTTCTCCGAGAAGATCTCCACTCGGGCCACCACCCGGCCCGAGCTCGCGCTGATCGGCGCGCTACTCCTCGCCATCGGCGCCAAGAACGGCGTGGACGAGGCCGTAGGCAACCTGCCGCCCGTAGCAGAGGACCCGACCGGCGGCGAGCAGCTCGACATCCCAGCCGAGATCAGGGAATCCGCCGCCGCTGGCGACGACCTGCTCGACCGCGTGATCATCTGCGCACGAGCCGCAGCCAACGCCGACCCCGCCAAGATGCCCGTCAGCGACGACTACCTCGACGCGCTCCACCACCTGGACACCGTGCTCGCCGCCCGGCCCCTCATCGTCTACCAGGTACGCGACGCCGCCCGCCGATACGCAGCCGCCTTCACCCTCCCCGAGAACGCGAACGACCTCGTCGCTACCGGCGCCGGGGACAACGAGATGGCGCTCATGGGCTCCGTCATCCTCCTGCGCGAAGCGATCCAAGACCAGGATGCGGCACACGCCCAGCTCAAACAGCGCTACCCCGAGTCGAGCCAAGCCGCCACCCTCCCGCCACGGTTACACCGGCGCTGCCGCATACGCTTCTCCACCTGGAGCAGCTCCGCCACCCGGACGAACCAGCCGCCCCCGGCACCGGCACCACCCGCTCAAACTCCCCCGTACGCAACCACCTGCGCACCGTGTCCGCAGAAATCCTCGCGCGCACCGCCGCCGCGATGAGCCTGGCCACCGCCCTCATCGAGTACGCCGCCACTACCCGTGACCGCCACCGCCGACCCACCGATCACGGCGAGAGCAACATCGCCCATTCCGACCTCGACCGCATGCAAGGGCCCGTCGACCGCTAACCGTCCCGCGCGAGGGTGGCTCCCTGAGCTCTCAGAGCTGCGGGAGCGCACCGCTTCTTGCGGGCACAGGCGGGCTGACCGCGGCCGAAGGCGGGGGAGCGAAGGTTGGGGGAGGTAGGAGTCGCCACCACGGGTGGTATCCCAGCAGCGGCTGATGGTGCAGATGAGCGGCCAGTGGTGAGGGCGTACCCGTCGTTTCGCGCCGGGATGAGCGGGGCCGGGCTGCGCTCGAGCAGGCCGTCGAGGACGCGGCGGCGGAGCCCGAGGACGCGGAGGCGACGCCCGCGCTGCGGCAGCAACTGAAGCGGGCGCTGCGAGAGGATGCCGAGCTGCGTGATCAGGTCGCCGCACTGCTGTCGCCCGCTGCGGGCGCAACAACAATCACGGCGAGCGGCCAGAGGAGCGTCGCGGCAGGCAGCATCCGCAACGCGATCACCGGCAACAACAACACGGTCCACGGCTGACACGAGCGTCAGCCGCCTCGGCCTGGACCAGACGTTACAGCGAACTCGACCGCCGCGCATGAGGACCAAGGGCGAGCACCTGCGGACCGCGACAAAGGGGTGAGGTGCGGCTCGTGCTTGGTAGCGTGCTGGCCATGCCTCCCGCCAAGCGCGCCGCCGAGGTCTGGGCCGCGCTGAACGATCGCCAGCGCGCGTACATGCGGGCCATCTATCACAAGGACCAGGAAGCCGAGCAGTTCTGGAAGGGCGCCCGGGCGCGGGGGAAGACGGCGCCGCCGGCGTCGCAGTGGCGGTGGCTGGACTACGGTCCGGTCGGTGGCGCCTCAGCGGATCACGGAGCGGTGCGACGTGCGACGGACCGCTACCAGGCGAAGAAGCTGCAGGGCGCCACCCGCCCATTTCTGCACTCAGCCGCCCGCGCCCTACTGGATGAGCACACCGCGCTGAACGGCCCTGGCACGGGCTGGGACCTGAACGAATTCCGCCACTTTGTCACCGCTTAGAGCAGCTCACGCAATGAGGTGAAGCGCCGCCAGCAGATGAGCGCGCAGGCCAGCTTGAGGAAGGCCTCGTAGATGTCGGCCCGGACCTCCCGGCGGATTCGCAGGCGTCGGGAGGCGTGCAGCAGGGCGAAGGTCTGCTCGACGACCCAGCGTTGTTTGCTCAGGCCGGAGCCGCGATCGGTGCCGCAGCGGGCGATCAGCGGGCGGATCTGCAGCTCGCGGACCAGGCGGCGGTAGTTGTCGTGGTCGTAGCCGCGGTGCGGACGGCCAGGTCGCGATTCCGGCGGGCGAACTCCCCGGCGGGCAGCCGCCTGCGGTCGCCATGGCCGGGCAGCGGCCATTCGAAGCGGATCCGCGGCGCCGTACCGGCCAGCGACGCGGCCAGTTCGGTGATGGAGTACCAGGTGACCGACTCGGCGACGGCGAGGTCACCGTGCGCCCGTTACTTAGGAACACTACGCGCTGCGCTAACGACTTCCATGATCGACCGTAAGTACGCTGCGCACATCGGATCCGCCGAACGGCGTCTGATGCCATAAATTCCGAAGGATTCTCAGTAGAGGGACAGGAAATGAGAAGAAATCTCAGGCGAGGGGGTGCCCTCGCTGCGGCCGTTTCCCTGGCAGGGGCCATGGTTGTCACGGGCGGGGCCACAGCGGCGCACGCGGACACTCGGTGCAGCGTGAGCAAGATCTACATCAACGACAGCCCCGGCGGAGACCCCAAGCAGGAGGCGTTCGGTCACTCCCACGACACCGGTAACCACTACGTCGCTAGATACGTATGGCTCACCAATGTGAGGAAGTGGTTGTGGGTGTGGAATGCCGACAATGACGGCGGATGGGACGGTGACACCCCGGACACCTCCTACGGTACGAGCGAGTGCTCTAACACCCCGTGGTAGCGCTCACGAACGAGCGAGACTCCGGTTCGTGAAGGCCTCGGCTGCCGCCGTGTGGGTCTTCTTTTTGGGGGGCGTGGAGTGTGCGTACGTCGACCAGGGCGCTCATGTTCGGTTCAAGCCGCGGCTGACATCACGGTTGTTCTCTCGGGGATCGCGCGTCTCGATCACAGCGAGCGGCGGTCGCCCGCCGGCTGGTGGGCCAGGCGCTGGAGGAGGGCGTGCCGCTGTTCGGCATCTGCCTGGGCGGACAGATGCTCGCCGAGGTGGCCGGCGGCGAGGTGACCGGCGACACCGGCGCGCCGGAGAACGGCAGCCTGCCGGTCACGCTCCGGCCCGAGGCGGCCGGCGACCCGCTGTTCCACGGGCTGCCGCCGGTCGTGCCCGCGATCGAGCACCACAAGGACGCCGTCACCCGGCTGCCCGCCGGGGCGGTGTGGCTGGCCGAGACGCGTGCCTGCCCCTACCAGGCGTTCCGGGTGGGCGAGCTGGCGTGGGGGGTGCAGTTCCATCCCGAGGTGCTGCCCTCGCGGGTACGCGAGTGGACGCCAGACGGCTTCGACCCCGAGGAGGTCTACGCCGGGGCGGTGGCCGACGAGCCGGTCTCCACGCCGGTCTGGCGCGAGGTGGCGCTCCGCTTCGCCAAGATCGTCAGCGGCCGGACACCCGCCGACCGAGCCTGAGCACCACGACCGGACGGCGATCGAGCCTGAGCGCCACGGCCAGGCGGGTGGCGGGGCTAGTTTCCCGTCTTCTTCAACGTCCCCGTGGTGGTGACCGAGCCGCGTGAGTGGAAATAATTGTAGGTCAGGGTGCCGTTCGCGTGGCGGTCGAGGGCGATGTTCCCTTCGGGCGTGCACCCTGTGCCGCTGGTGAGCGTCTCGGCCAGTTCCAGGCTTTCGGGAGAGGCTGTCCGGAGTGTGAGCTCGCCGGCGCAGTGCAAGGGCTCGTATGCGATGGTTCCCACCGGCTCGCCCGGCTGTCCGTCCCGCAGTCGCAGTCGCACTTCGTACGAGCTGCCGCCTTGGGTGACCGTCCCCGACCACACGCCGAGGAAGGAGCGCGGGATGGTCTCGGGGACGGATGGCGTCGGTGTCGCGGTGGGCGTCTGCGACGCGGGGCCGGACGTGGGACTGACCGTCGGGGCAGGCTCTGGCCGCTGAGCCGCCGACGACGTCACGGCTCGGTCCCGCCGGGCCTCCGCCCGCTCCGCCTCGTCGCCCAGAAGGGACAAAAGCTTAGGACTACGCCCATCCCTGCGAGAACCAAGCCCAGGATGACGGCGAGGTTCTTCCGCGGGCCAGGAGAGCGCCCTGTTCGTGCATCCTCGTTCATGGCGCGCCTCCTTCTCCCCGACCGTAGGAGTTCCCCGCCGCGGCCGCTCTCATGGCCGTCGGCGACGCGGTCGTCCACGAAGCCCGATCGTGAGCCGCGCTCGCCTTCGGCCGCTGATCGTATGACGAGATCCGGACGATCATCCCTGATCCAAAGGGGCATCAGGGCCGCCGCCGCGAGTTAGTGTCTGGCCATGAAGATCAAGTTTGCCGCCGCCCTGGTCGCCGCGGCCGCCGCCGTCTCGCTCACCCCCTCCGCCGCCAGTGCCGAGCCCCTCCCGTCCAACTGCCGCTCCGGGATCGGTTACAACGCCGCCTACACCTGGGCGAACTGCACCGGCGGGGCGGGTTATGTGCGGGCCATCGCGACCTGCTCCAACGGTTCCTCCACCGCCAAGTCCTACGGCTCGTGGCAGTGGGTCGGCACGCAGTCGGAAGCGCACTGCGCCTGGGGGTATGTCACGGCTGTGGCGGCTTCCTACGACATCAAGGCCTACTGACCGACCGGCCGCCGCCCGGCTCCGCGCGCCACGGCGGGTGGAGCCGGGCGGTGGCGCAGCCGGCGAGCCTGACCCCCGTCCTCCTTCGTACGGCCGCCGCGTCCAGGACGTCACCACCCGCGTACGGCGACGCGGCCGGGCACGAAAGGCCCCAACTTGGGCGGGGTGCAGGTAAACAGACTTCACCCCTGGCCGGACGACTTCGCCGAGGCCGAGGCCGTCCAGGACCGGCTGCGCGGACGCGTCGAGCTCTCCGGGCCCACGGAGTTCACCCTGGTGGCCGGCCTCGACGTGCACTACCACGGCGACGACGACGTGACGGCGGCGGCGGTCGTCCTGGACGCGGCGACCCTGGAACCGGTCGAGCGGGCGGTGGCCCACGGCAAGGCGGCCTTCCCGTACGTGCCCGGCCTGTTCGCCTTCCGCGAGCTGCCCACCCTGGTCGAGGCGTTCGAACGCCTGGCCGTCACCCCTGACCTGCTGGTCTGCGACGGCCATGGCCTGGCGCACCCGCGCGGCTTCGGCCTGGCCTGCCACCTGGGCGTGCTGACCGGCCTGCCCGCGATCGGGGTGGCCAAGACGCCGGTTCGTGGGCGAGCACGAGCCGCCGGGCCGGGAGCGCGGCGACTGGACGCCGATCGTCCACGAGGGCGTCACGGTGGGCCGGGCGCTGCGCACGCGGCGGGACACGAAACCGGTCTACGTCTCCCAGGGACACCGCATCGGCCTGGAGTACCAGGCCAAGCGCATCATGACGAGCGCGGACGTGATCGCCGACGATCTGTGGGCCCGGATCACCTCCGGCGAGCTTCGCCTCCACCACCGCTTCCCGACCGAGCGCGAGCTGATCGAGCACTACGACAGCAACACCGAGGTGGTCCGAGCCGCCAAGAGCCTCCTGATCGACGAAGGACTGATCGGGCGCGCTGGGCGCGGGGCGAAGGCAGGGCTCACGGTCCTGCGTACGCCGCCAACGACCTCGGCCTGAAGGGATCACACGAGATGGGCTTTCCTGCGGACGAGACCATGGTCGCTGAGCTGGCCACGGTAGAGAACTTCGACATCCGGGCCGTGCACGCCGACGGCGAGATCCTGACCCTCATCGCTGAGGTCGCCAGCGCTCGATGCCAGCAGCCGATCGACTACGACAAGCCCTTCGGGGCCATCACCGCTCTGCACGTCACCCTGAGGCGGATCGCGGCCCTGGCCTCGCGTAGCAGTCGCTACCCCCGCTGAATGCTTCGCCGGGCGGACTCTCCCACCCCCGGATCCTCTTCCCGGAAGGACTGCGGATGGTCAACTCCTCAGCGAAATGCCCGTGGCCTCCGAAGGTGATGGAGGCGCGCGACCGGATCGGCGAGCTCGGCGAACTCGCGCTGCGCCGCAGGCTGCGGGTGCGCGTCCGCAAGTCCAAGCTGTTCGGCTTCGACGTCTACTGCGCCAGCGGCACGATCGAACTGCTGGACACCCGCCGCACCGGTCTCGGCTGGGCCGACGACGTGCTGGGCACGCTGCAATCCGGCTCGGGGCCGCACGGGTGGCTGCGCCATCGCCGTCGCGCGGCCCTCGCTCTGCACCGCGACGCACTGATCGGACAGGGCCTGCTGCGCCATCAGCCCGGCAGGCTCCTGGCCGGAGAACGCCACCACCCCGATCCGTCGGCCCGCGGCTCGCTCATCGCCCACTTACGCGCTGTCTATGACCAGCGGGCCCCGCTCGACGAGCATCTGCTGTTCCTGAGCGACCTCGTGGACAGCGCGGGGTTCGCTGGGGAGCTCGGCCTCAGGCTGAGCTGGCAGCAGCGCAAGGACCGCGCCCGCGGCGTCGGGGCCGTGCTGGCCTTCGCCGAGGACCTGCGTGACACCAGCACCGTGCTGAGCGGCGCCGTACCGAACCCGCGTAGCAGCGGCGAGTGACCCTGCGGCGAACGCCGTCAGGGCACCCACCCGGGTGCTCGTGACCGCCTGCAGCCCCCTGGCGGGTCAGCGCACGGGCGGCTGCCGGTAGCGGACACACGACGGGCCGGCGCCCTGCTCGCCGGGTAGCCCTGACGCAGCGCTGCATCAGGGCCCCCTCAGATCCCCTTGCTGCACGTCCGTCACCACCGACACCTCCCTGCTCGCAACCGCGGCCCCCACAGGCGAGGACGGCCCCGGGTGCCACCACCCGATCCACGATCACCAACAGTAGTGACTCCGTCGCGCCAGTCCCGCTCGGCGATCTGCGGGCTGTGCTCGCCGTACTCGAGCGGTGCTCGCCGAGTTGGTCGACGTCGTCGGCCCGGGCGAGCTGCGCCGTGGCGGCGGCAGAGCGGCGGCCGCGCATCACCACGGCGTGCCGGGCGGCCGCGGCCAGGCTCTCCAGCTCTTCGGCGGTCAGGCCTCCGCCGAAGGGCGGCCGGGCGAATAGCAGGCACATCGCGGGCGACCGGGGAGGGTTCTGCCCCCGCCGTTCTAGTGCCGCATCAGGCACTGTGTGCTCGTCGAGCCAAGTGATACGGGCCAGGGGCCTTTCATCGATGCAGAAACCTGGAGACTGTGCACGGCCACGGACCAAGCCCGTGGCCGCGGGCAGGGTTAGTAGTAGACGTAGAGGGCGTAGGTCTGCCAGGGGCTCCAGGTGCCTTCGATCTCGCACTTCACCCGCTCGGACGGCCAACCGCCGAAGTCCACGACGGCCATGGTGTGGCAGCCCACCCAGGTGTCGTGGCGTGAGATCCAGTGCCAGGACTCCGCCGACGCGGCGGGAGCTGCGGCCAGGAGGGCTCCTCCGGCGGCTAGGGCGCAGAGGCTGGCCTTGAGTGCTCGCGTGACTGTTTTCATGGCGTGCTCCTTGCGGGGGCGCCCTCGTGTGAGGCTCTACCTCAAGTTATCTGCGCTACGTGACGGCAAGTCAACAGAGAGTAATCGAATCGTCGGGAACGGTTCAGTACCCAGCCGGTGCGTCACGTCACAACAGGGCCTCCCTTGCCCGGTCCCGGACGAGGGAGGCCCTGGCAGGAACGGCCTTAGAAGCCGGGGGCCACCCAGTGGGCCATGACTCCGGTGCGTCCGTCGGAGTTGCTGGCGACGGCAGCGGTGCCGGCCTGCCCGATGCGGAAGCCGTGGAGGGTGACGACGTCCCCGGCGGCGAAGGTGTGCAGGAATGTCTGTCCGGCGGTGTTCTGGCTTCCGTGCGCCGGGCTCTGGATGCCGGTCACTGCCTCACTGCCGGGGATGACGGCGCCGTTCTTGAAGATGGCCGTATGGACGAACAGTGCGTTCGCGCTGCTGGTCACGGCGAGCATGGGGCGGGCGTTGTAGGAGACCTCCCATACGCCGGGGAAGGGGATCTTGAGTTCCGGGACCTCGGAGATCCGCTCGTAGACGCGGTCGGCGCCGTTGATGGTGTGGCTGAAGTTGAGCGGGTCAGTCTGGAGCCAGGTCGAGCCGCCCGTGGTGTTGGCGGCGGGGGTGATGGGATTGCTTGGCATGGCTACCTCCCGATCAGGGGGTGGTGGGACGGCAGATGAAGGGGCCGCCGTCCGTGAAGCACCACCCAGAAGATACGTTTAGTAGTTGACTGATTACAATCCGTTGACTTGACTGACTGTGCACGTTACACCGGACGTATCGGCATTCGCCCTCCCGAGAGCCCAGATCGTTAGGTGCTGTCACGCCGCTTCCCCCACGCAAGCTGGCATTTCTGCAGTCCCCGGGACGGCCTACGACTCCTTGGCGCCTGCGAGGGTCTTGTGGACGACGCCGATAGAGACGTTGACGCCGGCGGCGATGGTGCGGATGGACTCCCCGCGCTGACGGCGGGCGAGGATGGCGGCGCGTTTGTCGTCGTCGACCACCGGGGGTCGGCCGCCGACCCGGCCGCGGCGGCGGGCCGCCTCCAGGCCGTTCTTGGTCTTGCGGACGATGTCACGGCGCCGGTCCTCCGACAGGGCCAGGGCCAGATCGAGGATCAGGGAGCGCTCGGTGTGCTCGCCGGCCGCGATGCCCTCCAGCACCTTGACCGCGATGCCGCGCTGGAACAGGTCGTTGAGGACGATGAGCCCTTCCAGGAGGTTGCGGCCGAGACGGTCGACCTCCTGGACGGTCAGCATGTCCCCGGCGCGGATGTAGGACAGCGCCTCCAGCAGGACGGGCCGGTCGTCGGTGGCGAGCTTGCCGCTGATCTTCTCCTCGAACACCTTCAGGCAGATCGAGAAAATCCAACGCCAGCACGACGCCCTCGACCCCTGATGGGACGCGCGTCCAGCAACGCCATCCAGGCCGTCCAGCAGCTTCAGGAACTGCTCAACGACAATGCCCAGATCACCATCGAACTCCCCCCGCAGGGACTCGGCGGCGTGCTGGCTCCCAAGCCCACCAAATTGATCGTCACCCCGACACCTCCGCCGAAGCCCGGCCCTGCCGACCGGCCCGGCGGTGCCATCGCCGACCTGAAGGGCTTCAACGATCTGAAGCCCGATCCGCTCACCGCACGCACCCCCATGCAGTTCGTCGAGCTGATGAAGGACTATCGGATCTGGGCCGGCGAGCCCAGCTACCGCGAACTGGTCCGCCGCTCTGGCAAGGCCTTCGGTGCTAGCAGCCTGTGCGAGGCGCTGAACTCACCCCGGCTCCCGCCGGAGAAACTGGTCCGTGCCTTCATCTGGGCCTGCTCGAACTCCGAGTCCGATGTCCAGGTGTGGGTGACCGCCTGGCGCCAGCTGCGCATGCGCCACAAGCGCGCCCAGGGCGAGCCGATCGCCTCGGTCGCCGAGCTGCATACCCCTGACCAGCGCCGCAAGACCGGGTAGCCCTTTCTTCCTGAGCATAATTCGTGAGGGCCGGAACGCGACAACGTTCCGGCCCTCACCTGCCCGCCAGGAGTCCCCCAAGCCGAACGGCCATGGAGGGCCGTCCGCACCAGGTCCTCGGGTTCCACACATCCGCCCGCGCATGAGGCGTCCGGCCGCCTATACGAGTTGAGCAATTCGCCTGGAATGCTGCGCGGCAGGAGGTGGAATCGGGTGTATGGGTCTTATCCGACGCTCACCTCTGCCACCTGCGCGTCCCCCCGACCTGCGACCGCCTCGTTCGATGTGGTGGTGGGCACTTCCTACGGCGCTGCTGGTCGGTGCGGCGGCCTGGGGTGTCAGCGCCTGGCTGCTGCAGGACCTGGACAAGCTGCCCACTCTCGCCGAGCGGGTGTCGGCCCGAATTGAGGCCGCCCGTACCGCACTGGCCGCCGCGGCCGGGGTAGGCGCTTCGGTGACGCTGCTGCTGGCCGTGCGCCGCCAGCGGCATCAGGAGCTGGCCACCGCGCACACCACGCACGACGCCGCCGAGCGTCGCGTGACCGAGCTCTACACCAAGGCGGTCGAGCAGCTCGGCAACGCCCAGGCCCCGGTCCGGCTCGGTGGCCTGTACGCGCTGGAGCGCCTGGCCCAGGACACCCCGGCGCTGCGGCAGACGATCGTGGACGTGATCTGCTCATATCTGCGCATGCCGTACACACCGCCGCGCGAGGACCGCGGCGAGAAGATCCGCGCCGCGCAGCGCGCCGCCCGCACCCGCGACCTGGCCCGCTCGGGCACGAGTGGCGGCCGTGATCCGCAGGAGGAACGCCAGGTCCGCCTGACGGCTCAGCGCATCCTGACCGCCCACCTCCGCTACGACGACTCCCCTGCCCCACGCCGCCGGTGGCTCTTCCGCCGCCCCGACCACAACCCGCGCCATTGGCCGGGCATCCGGCTTGACCTTGTCGGCGCGGTCCTCATCGACTTTGATCTCGGCACCTGCCGCGTGGACTCGGTCGAGTTCACCGGGGCGACCTTCACCGGGGACGCCCGGTTTGACCAGGCGGTCTTCACTGGTGACGCCCGGTTCGTCGAGGCGACCTTCACCAGCGGCGCCCGGTTCACCGGAGCAAGCTTCAGCCGTGACGCCCGGTTCGGTAGGGTGACCGTCAGCGGCGATGCCCGGTTCAGCGCGGCGAGCTTCACTGGCGACGCCTGGTTCAATGGGGCGACCGTCAGCGGCGACGCCCGGTTCCGTGGGGCGGCTTTCAGCGACAACGCTCTATTCAGCAAGGTGACCTTCGCCGGCGATGCCTGGTTCGGCAAGGTGACCTTCGCTGGCGACGCCTGGTTTAGCGACGCGACCTTCGTTGGCGATGCCTGGTTCAACAGCGGGCTGTCGGGATCGGCCGGGCCGAAAGGGCCCCAGCTGATCTGGCTTCCCTCGGGGCTGGAGGTGCGCGAGGGCCGCGAGCCCGGAGTCGCGCCGCTCGGCGTCCCGGGTTGCCCGCCGGTGGCGCCGTGGCCGGGCGTCCCCGCCGATCCAGGGGTACCCGCGGCGGAAGCGGATATCTCATCGGGTGTCACAGGGGCGTTCTCCGGCGAGGAGCAGGCCGGCTGTTCATCCGGCAAGACGGCTGGAAAGGCACCTGGGCCTCCGATGAACTGTCGGACGCGCGGCGCGGCAATGGGGGATCCGGCGCGGGCGCGTAAGGTTCGCGTCTCGCCTGTACATCGTGGACGGGACTCGAAACCTTACACGCCGAACTCTGATCCTCAAGGCACCGCGGCGCATCCCTTATCGCTCTGATGCGGCGCGAGCCGCGGGCATGCGCACGTGGGCGCGGAACGGCTGTTCCGCGCCCACCGTCGATCCACCTGTTTCAGCAGCCGATCGGCGCATCCACCGTGACGGAGGCAGGGCCGTAGAAGCTGGGCCCGCCGGGACCCACGGGCCCCTGGGACAGCTTGACCTCGGCGCGAATCGTCGATCCGCAAGGGGCGGTCGCGGTGGTGCCCTCAACGGTCACGGTGTTGTTCCAGATGCTCACCGACTGCCGCCGGGAGCCGAGGAACAGGCCACCGACGACTTGGCCGGACACCTCCACCTCTGCGCGCTGTGGGGTGATGACTCCGCCGGGGCCAGGCTCCGCGATGCCGGGCGCGCCGACTGTGCCGTAGAACCGCGCCTGAGTGCCCGTGAGATCCACGCAGGCCTTGGTGGAGAGACCCGAGATCAGGACGCTGTCACTGCAGGTGGTCGTAGTCGTGGCGGCGGATGCCGGGCTGCTCAGCGCGAGCGCCCCCGCGGCCGCCGCCCATGCGGCGAGTACCGCGGCTCCACGCTTGACGATCTGCTTCAACGATTTCCCCTTTGATGATCGGGCGTGCGGCCTCGCGCCACACACGGCAGTAGCATGTCACGCATGACATGTTGAAATATTGAGCGCCAGGAGAACTGCCTGAGAACCTGCGGGAAAGGTTTGAGCGTTTAAATCGGGCGCTCCAAAACCGCAAAATCGGAAAATTGGATGGGGGCTCGAACGCGAAGGCGCAACCCCGGCCGTCAAACTCTCGCCCAGAAAGCGTCCGGGCTGCTTCGCGCCGTGCCTCACCTCCTGCATCTCACCCAAATGGGGGTGCCGTTAAGAAACGTGCGGTGAGCCGCCAAGCCCTACCTGAGCTGGACCATTGTCGTCGCACAGCGCCGTTGAGACTCCCACGTGGCGATCACTCGGTACGCGCGCCGCAACTGTCTGTAATGCGGGGGTATCGCGGGTGGATCTGTAGATATGGAACGTCCCCCGCTCAGCATGGACGAGCTGGTTGAGCACTGGACGGTTCCAAATCCCATTGCCGGCACCTCCGTGCTGTCTCATGGTTCTGAGGTGGTGACAGCGGCCGGCACGGTCGAACTCGCCCACGACGTGCTGCTCACCGCCTGGCCACGCCTGCGCACCTGGCTGGCCGACAAGCAAGCCGACCGCCGGCTGCACGGCGAGATCTGCCAGGACGCCACCCAATGGGGGCAGACCGGCCAGGACGCATCGTTCCTATATCGCGCCACCCGCCTGGAAACGGCCCAGCACGCCGCGACGGGCTGGCACGCCGACCCCGGCCGCCACCTCAAGCTGCCCGAGGTCGCCACCGCCTTCCTGCACGCCGCCACCCGGGCCGCCACCCGCACCCGGCGCCGCCGGCAGGCCCTGTTCTCCGTCCTGGCCGGACTCCTGGTTATCGCGACCATCACCGCGATAACCGCCATACGCATCGCCCAGGACGCCGAACAGCAACGCACCGAGGCGCTGGTCGGCCAGCTGGCCGCCTACAGCCAATCCTTGCCCGGCGACCCGGTGACGTCGGCGCGCCTGGCAGCGGCGGCCTGGGCGATCGCCCACACCAGCGACGCCCGCACAAGCATGTACGCGGTGGTCAGTCAGCCTGCACGGGGCGTCCTGAGAGTCCAAGACAGCTTGGAGCCCTCGATGGCGTTCAGCCCGGACGGCACCCGCCTGGCCAACTCCGGCGACAAGACGGTGCAGATCTGGGATGCGGACACCGGCCGTCAGCTCGGCGCCCCCCTCACCGGCCACACCGGCCCGGTGGCCTCGGTGGCGTTCAGCCCCGACAGCAAGCACCTGGCCAGCGGCGGCGACAAGACCGTACGGATCTGGGACGTTGCCTTGCCACCTGATCTTCCTCATCTTCTTCGAGAGGTCTGTCGCATCGCGGTTCGTCCGTTCACGCCTCCGGAATGGCAGCAGTACATCCCCGATGCGCCCTACCGGCCTAGGAGCTGTTTCTTAGATCAGGTCCGGAGCCAGATAGCCAGGGCGGCCAGGGTGACGGTGCCGAGGAAGATGTAGGCGCGTTTGTCATAGCGCGTGGCCA
>NZ_BMRC01000014.1:127438-257633 GCF_014648435.1 Nonomuraea spiralis | reverse complement strand
CGGCCCGGAGCTTCTTCGGCCCCTGCGCCTTGCGCACCTTGCGGATCTCGAAGTCCATCGCATCCCCAGAGCTGGGGTGTTGCAACGAACCCTAGAACCCAAGATGGGAAACGGGGCTTCTTCTGCTGGTGGGCGGTACTGGGTTCGAACCAGTGACCCCTTGCTTGTAAGGAGCCATGATCGGCTCTACGTGCCGCTGGCCTGGGCCTCCCAAGGTCGGCGCCACCTGCTTGGAAGCGACCAGCCTGGAGCTAATGGCACGCTAATGGCACGGCGATCTTGCTCCCCTCGCCCGCAACCATGCAGCTTGATCAGGGCTTCTCGGCCGCACTGCGGAGCCTAGTGGCACGCTAATGGCACGGCGATCACAGCTCTGAGTTCTGCTCCTCGACGGACTCGGCGATCGTACGAAGTCTCTGGATCTCGTTGAAGATCTCCTCGTCCGAGAGTACTGAGATGATCGTCAGCCCTTGGGGACCAGGTTCCCTGTGGAACTTGCCCAGGGTGTGACAGAGCGCCGCGCGTAGTTCGCCAAGCTCTCGTTGGATCGCGTCTCGCTGAACTCTGCGTGTCGCCAGCTCGATGCGCATGGGCGTGCGGGGTCCGGGTCCGCTTTCGTTGGTACTGGTGACGTCGTCAACTTGGACGTATTCATCGCCAGGGCGGACGTCGATCACTACGGGAGTGTCTTCGGGTAGACCTTCGAGGTAATCGAGGAGCTGCCGTACGGTGAGCATGACGGCAGGGTTTCTGAGGTGGGCGCGCCTGCGCAAGCTCCCGCCCGCCTGATCATCCCGTCTGCTGTCGACCCGCCCGAAGGGGAAGCGGGCCATGGCCCTGGTCTGCTCGGCTTGTCCCGGGTCGATGGCGGACGGGATGATCAGGCTTCCGCCTCAACCACCTACGACCCCGGCGTGACGCATAACCATCATCCCGGAGCTGGAGCGCCCCCGCCGGAGGCATGGTTTCCTTAGATGACACGCCCTCGTATGCGATCATCGTGGTTATGCCATCAATCAGAAAGGGCCATGCCGCGTAGGCGCCCTTCCGAGGTCCGCACACGGGGATCGGTGTGTGGGACCCACAGAGCTGTGATCCATCATGTTCCCGGGCTTGGCCGTCGTCCCATGGCCGCGGTGATCGCCCTCGAACACACCCGCATGTGGCCCGGCGCGGTGGCGGCGGCCCTGGCGGCTTGGCAGGAGGCGGCCCTGATGGGGACCGTTGACCGCGTCTTCTTCAGGTGCGAGTGCCATGAGTGCACCGGTGATGCGCCCCGCCGGCGACTTCAACAGGCGCTCATCGGCTTACCGCCGTGGGCCAGGGCGCATCTGTATGCCTTGGTCCTGCCCGTTGACCTGTATTACCTCCGCCGAACCTCACCGATGCCGCCTACGTCGCCCGATTCGGATTGGGCGTGGTGGCAACGACGTCGTTGGCGTGAGGATCGGAGCTTGTAGAGGCGGAACGTGCTGGCGCGCTCCGGCGGCGCGGCAACCCTGGTCGAAGTGTTCGGTTGGTACGGCGGGCGCGGCGTGCGGTGCCCGGCCCGGTGTCCCGCCGCCGTCCGGGACCGGCCCCCAGGCCGCACGCCCGGACGGCGGGCGGGCGGAGGGCCGGGGGTACGGCGGCGCGCCGCGCCGCCGCTTGATCCATACAAGAACAACTCGGCAACCGCTGAGGGTTCGATAGAGGGTTCGATAGGAACGCATTCCCAGTTATGGCTTACTGATTCCTTGGCTGCATCGTACCCTTGTACCCATGGAGGATTGGATTGCGATTGGAATATCGCTGGCTTCGTTTGGGGTCTCCGGATGGGCTCTACGGTACGCAAGAACGCAGGCCGCTGCAGCTCGCATTCAGGCCCAGGCTGCATGCGAGCAGGTGCAAGCTGCCGAGAAGCAAGTCCTGCAAGCTTACGAGGCTGCCAGAGAATCTAATCGCTCTGGATTGGCGAACGAAATTGCCGTCCTTGATGCCGCCCGGACACGAATAGACGCCAATGCTCCTAATTTGATCATAGGAATAGAGACCATTAAAGGTCCCCATTGGATTTCTTATCAAATATTTCTCAAAGATGCCGACAGGGCATCTAAAAGCATCACTCCGCCCACGGATATCAAGGATGGAGGCATTCAAGGGCTTGACAATCTAGAATTCCTCGTACGAGGCGTTATTAGAAATGACTCCCCCTCGTCTATACAAGTTCGACCGGAAGGCATGAGACTCGCCGAGGGCGAGTCAAAACTTCACCCAGAACACATCGATCTACCGATGGCACTGAATCTTGGTCGCGCACCCTACCTCCTACTCCCTGGCCAGGTTGCCCTATTTGAATGGCAAGCAGGCACATCTATCAAGGAGTGGTGTGAGCTCTACGAGTCATACGCCAATGATCGTCCCTCGACGAATAGCCATCCAACTGCACGCTTCAGATGCTGCCTGGGAGATAGAACCAACGAGTGGACGATTATAGATATAGAACTGGACGCCTATCCCCTAAGAAGGGATTCTGACTCTTCGCCCTGGCGGCTAGACCCAGACGAGATACCCCATGTGAGGGTCAGAAGCCCAAAGAGGGTCTACCCAAAGACATTGCGATGGCTCAAACGAGAACTTAAAGATCATCTAGTGGTTGACGACTTGAAAGATTGGTGGGACAGAGAATAATCTAATCAATCGAGTAGGTCTGGGCGTCGGTTCGCGAGGGCCTGCCGTGCCGTCACAAAACGTTCGTGAAACTCTCTGGCAAGGGCTTCGCGCCGGTAGCGCTGACGTAGGACGCGGTCCAAGTCTCCTGCGCGGTTGACGAGGTCCGTAAGGGAGCGCCGATCGATATCAAAAGCGGCTAGGCCCTCGCCAACTGCTGCATCAAGGTCGCCGCGTCGGGCGTGGACGATGCCGAGATCTATATGTGCGTCGGCAACTCGCATGGGGGCGTTGGAGGTGCCGTCGGGGCGGGTGTGCATCTGGATGGTTTCGCGGGCGTGTTCTTCAGCGCGGTCGTCGTCGGCGAGCCAGGTGTAGCAGGTGGCTGCGTAGAAGACCCACTTGGCGTGGTCGAAGACGAAGTGGTGGTCCGGGTGCTCGGGCATGGGCAGGCTGCTGAGGACTTCGGCTCCGCGCGTCAGGGCGCGGTCGGCTTCGCGGCGGTCTCCGATTCGGGCCAGGCCGCGTGCCTCTTGCAAGGTGAGTTGGACCATAGCGCTGCTGGTGCCGGCGACGGCTTGGCCCATGCGGGCGGCGGTGACGACGTCTTCGTAGCGGCCTTCGACGAGGGCGAACCATGCTGACATCTCGTGTGCCCAGCCCATGAGTTCGCCGTGTCCGACCTGGCGGCCCATCTCGAACGCGGCGCGTCGGGCGGTCTCGGCCTCTTCCCTCTCCCCCAGGTCGTAGTGGACGCATCCCAGCAGAGCGGTGAGCCATCCCGTGATCACGAGCAGTTCGCGATGCTGATCAAGGGTGAGGCGTCCGGCAAGCAGGCGGTTGATCTGTGCCAAGCGCTTTTGGGTGCGATCCCTGAGTGTGCTTGCGGGCACGACGGGATAGGCGCGGCACAACAGATCGACGGCTTCGGCGAGGGCTTCCAGGGTGCCGGTTCCGACGTCGGACGCCTGGAGTTGTTGGGCGAGTTCCATCGTCCCGTAGAGATCGGCTTCGGCTTGTAGCGCGTCGGCTGGGATGACGCGAGCTTCGATGAGGCGGCTGTCGTTCTGCCTGCCCTGGATGAACCCAAGTGCCTCCGGTTCCAGGCCGGTCAGTTGCGTCAGTGCGAGCCGGTACGGCGTGCGGGGCCATCGGACTTCGCCGGCCTCCCAGCGTCGGACGCGTTCCTCGTCGCAGGTCAGTCGTTCGGCGATACCGACGGGAGTGGCATTGATCTGCTCGGCCATCTGGACGCGGGACAAGTGCTTTTCATTGCGCCAGGCGCGAAGTCGCACGTTCGGGATGTACTCGGGCATCTGCGGGTCTTCCTCCCGGCTGGGGGCTCGAAAGGGGGAACAAGGGGGCCGTTCAGGGGTCCTGCAGCAACGCGGTTGACGGTGGACTTGTCATCAAGCAACCACGGTACGTCACGCGGCCTCCCGCCACAGGGAACGCCGGATGAACGAGGAGATGGCGACGGTGACCCGGCCAGACGAGACAAGCAAGACGTCGTGCTGCCCCGCCTGCCGGGGACGCGGGATCAAGCTGCGTGACTCACGCCGTGCGCTCCTCATCGGCGACGACGACGATCAGACCTTGAGTGAGGAGCGGGAGTGTCTCGACTGCCTCGGAAGCGGCCGGGCCGAAGGGAGCGTGAAATGAATTCGATCATTCAGGCGGTGGAAGCGGGTTTCCCGCACGGCGAGGACGAGGGCACCATGCTCGTCCGGCTGCGTGACCGGCTCACCGCCCTCGGCGTCAATGCCGAGCTGCGCGACAACAACAGCGTGCTTCTGGTTCACAAGCAGGGGCCGGGGCTGCCGGTGTGGGTGTTCGTCGGGTACGGCGGTGCCTATTACTCCTGGCAGAACGCCGAGAAGCGGCACCCGACCAGCGACCCGGAGGGCGCGGCGAACGTCCTGGCCGAATACGTCGCCAGGTAATGGACGGGCACGGCGAGGCGGCGTGATGCCTTCCGGAGGGGGCAAGGTTCACCGTCTTGCCTCGCCGTGCTCCAACCGGCAGGCAGTTGCAGTGGCGACCCCCGCGGCGCCCTTCCCAGCCCGGCCGCTGCGCTGCCTGCCGGTTCTCCATGGACAGCTTCCGCTTCCGCGAACCGCGTGGACAGCCGGCGGCAAGCCGGTTACGCTCAAACTTGGTAAAACAACCTGTCGGCTGTTGGACGGTCATGATGTCGCTAGAGTCCGTGCCGCCTAAGTATGCGCAGCTTGTGCAGACTATCCAGAGGCGCATCGAGTCGGGAGACTACCCACCAGGCACGCTCCTCCCCAGCGAGAACCAGCTCATCCAAGAGTTCGGCGTCTCCCGTCCCACCGTTGTCGCCGCCCTGCGCGTTTTGCGTGAGCAGGGGTGGATCGAGTCTCAGCAGGGCAAGGGCCGTTTCGTACGCGGCCGACCGGCGATGGCCTCCCTCGAGCAGAAGCGACCGGGGCAGGCGTACCTGACCAAGCCGGAGACCGACGCCACGGGCGAGGTCGTCGAAGTGGGCGCGGTGACCGCCCCCAACCGGATCAGCGCTCTGCTCGATCTCCAGCCCAAGAACAAGACGTTCGTACGGCGGCGTCTGATCACACGTGATGGCGAGCCGACCGAGCTGGTGTCACTCTGGCTGCCGTTGGAGCTCTCCGAAGGAACAGACCTCACCAGCGGGGAACCCCTGAGACAGGGCTTCCGGGAACACCTCCAGGCGCGCAAGGGCGTCCGCTTCGATCACATCGTGGAACAGATCACCGCACGCATGCCCTCGGCCGACGAGGCCAAGCAGCTCGCGATGCCGAAGAACCAGCCGCTCCTGGCCGTCTTCGGCGCGGTCCGCGACGCCTCCGGCCGGCCTCTCACCGTCGTGGAAGTCCTGCTTCCCGCCGACCGGCACGAGCTGGAAGACGCCTACCCGATCGCCTGATCCGGCCGCCGTCTCTAGGTGCAGCGGAAGTCCCAATCACTGGGGCTGATGTCGCTGAACTCCACGGTGACTTCCATGTCGTCTCCCGTGTCCTGGCCGAAGCGCAGAGAGATCCGCGCTTCTTCGTCGTCGGCTCCCCTGATGCGGGCTTTGTCGTAGTAGGTGCGAATCTCTCCCTGAGACAGGCCGGTCTGCAGCACCAGTTGGACGCGGTACTCGCAGTAGTCGCCGTTCCCGCCCGAGATCTTGCCGAAGGTCGCGTCGCCGCCGCCCTGGTCCTGAGTTCTGGGCGGCAGCGGATAGGCGAGCACGCGCTCATGGAAGTCGTCGAAACGGGCGTCGTCCCGCCATACCGGCATCATGATCAGCAGAAACAGCCCGATCAGCGGGGCGATCACGACCACGGCTAAGCAACCCCACAGGATTCGCACTAGATCCTCCCCAGATGTCGGGCCATCGGCTTAGGCGACTGTCTATCTCACTAGTGACATGGCCGTCACTTCACACCTAGTGACTTGACCTATCAAGCTGCGGAGAGTTACGGTCTAGCTACTTGATAGGTTGAGTGCCTGTCATCCAAGAGAGGAACCTGTTATGGCTCTGCAAGGCCCCATCCCCGTCACCTTCGCCATGGTCTTCCCGTACGGCTGCTACATCGTCGGCGAGGTCGAGCCCGTCAAGGACTTCGACGCCTCGTCCAGCGGTCGGTTCGTGCAGGCCCGCGACAAGCAGACCGGAGAGCTGGTCTGGCAGGTCGCGGTCATGGACGGTGACCCGACCCTCAAGCCCGCCCAGAAGACCGTCGCGGTCAAGATCCTCGCTCCGGTCCAGCCGGTACCGCCGCAGCCGATGCCGGGGCTGCCGTTCACGCCGGTCGAGTTCGACGGCATGTCCGTCACCCCGTACGTCAACGGCAACGGACGCCTCGCCTACTCAATCAAGGTCCAGCAGATGCACGCTCCCCGCCAGACCGCCCAGCCGGCCAAGACCGGAAAGGACGCCGCCTGATGACCCGACGCCGTACCCCGCGCAACAGCGTGATCCGGCTGACCACCGGGCACGCCGCCCGCACCATGAACCACCCGTTCACCCGCAGTGAGCCCGTCCTGGCGCTCGACTTCGGCGCCACCTCCGTCCTGGTCACCACCAACGGGCCGGTGACGGTGGAGGACCTGGAGTTCGCCCGCCAGCTCGCTCACGCGGCCACCCGCTTCGCCCGCTCCATCGAGCGCAGCTTCTACGGGCTGCCCGACGGCAAGGGGGTCGCCGCATGAGTGACCGCCCGTACACCTACGTCGCCCTGTCCCTAGAACCGGAGTCCACGCCGCACGTCGGCGTCTCCTTCCACACGCCGGCCCTCAGCGTCCGTGCCGGTCTCCTGCTGGGCAGCCCGCGCCCGTACCTGACGTTCAGCTCGGTTGAGGCGAACGTGCACATCTCCACCACCGGAGCCGGGCCGGTCACCGACGCCGACCTGAAGATCGCCCGCGAGATCTTCCACGCCGCCGCTCGCTACCTGGCCGACTGCGAGCAACTGCACGCCGAACAGACGGCCAACGACCAGGACGCCACCGACCCGGTGACCTGACATGAGGCGGGGCCGCTGGAAGCGGCAACTTCCGGCGGCCCCTCGGTTCTCCCCTGACTCCACATCACGAGAGGTTCCCAGCTTATGTTCAAGCGGCTGCCTGGCGACGAGGCGCGCAACCTCGTCTCCACCACGCCCGACACGGCCGTCGTGTTTCGCCCGGCCATCGTCAAGACACCCGCCGTCGTCACCTTCCTGATCTACGGCTGGCGTTTCCTGTCCGCCCTCGTCCGTACCACCTGGCGGCACCCGATCGCCGTCGCCCTGCCGGTCGCCCTCGGCGTCTCCTGCCATTGGTACGGCTGGCCCGCCACCGCGTCCATGCTTGGCTTCGTCACCCTGGCCCTGCTCGCCTGGGCCTTCACGGAATCCGACTCCTTCTCCCGCCTCGTCGGCTTCCGCCTGCTGGCCTGGTGGCGGCTGATGTCGGTCTACCGCCGACACTGGCAATCAGTCATGGACGTCTCCGGCCTGGCCAGACGAGTCAACGGCCGCGTCTACACACCTCGCCTGATCCGCATCACCAGCGACGGATGGGCCGACCGCATCACCGTCCGCATGCTCGCCGGTCAGGCGGTCAAGGACTGGTCCGACCGCCTCGACAACCTCGCCCAGGGCTTCGGCGCAGCCTCCTGCCGAGTCGCGCTCATCAAGGGCGGCAGGCTGCTGCTGACCTTCCCGCGCAGCGATCCATTGGCCGCCCCGATGCCAGCGCTTCCCATCCCGGACGAACCATCAGTCGGACCGGTCGAGATCGGCAAGCAAGAGGACGGCCGGCCGCTCCGGCTCAAGGTCCACGGCACCCACGTCCTGATCGCGGGAGCGACCGGGGCCGGCAAGGGCTCGTTCCTGTGGGACACGATCCGCGGCCTGCTCCCCGCAATGCGGGCGGGCCTGGCCGAAGTCTGGGCGCTCGATCCGAAGCTCATGGAACTCTCCTTCGGCCGAGAGCTGTTCCAAGGCCGCTACGCCGCCGACCCGTCCGACTGCGCCGACCTGCTGGACGAGGCCGTCAGCGTCATGCAGAAGCGCGCCTCCCGCTTCGCCGGTCTCCAGCGCTCCCACGTCCCCACCGTCGAGGACCCGTTCGTCTTGGTACTCGTCGACGAGGTCGCGTTCCTGACCGCCTACCAACCCGACAAGCACCTCCGGCAACGGATCTCCGCCGCCCTGGCCACCCTGGCGACCCAAGGCCGCTCGGTCGGCGTCGGCGTCATGGCCGCCCTCCAGGACCCACGCAAGGAAGTCATGAACATCCGCAACCTGTTCCCCGACAAGATCGCCATCCGCCTGGACGAGTCCGAACAGGTGGATGGTCCTCGGCGACGGCGCACGCGACCGAGGCGCACTCGCCGACCACATCTCACCCATCCCCGAACAAGGGGCCGGCGTCGCCTACATGCGGCTGGAGACCTCACCCGAACCGATCCGCGTCCGCGCCGCCTACGTCTCCGATGCCGACATCCGCGACATGGTCGCCTACTACAGGCAGGCCGCATGAGGCTCACTCACCTCCTCGACGGCCTTCGCTGCGCCACCTGCCGCACCCAGAACGTTCTCCGCCTCGACCCGGTCCGCGCCCTGGTCGAGTGCACCGAGTGCGGACAGACCGCGCTCATCGTCCCCGACCCCGACGAAGGGAGGACCGCATGACCCATGCGCACGATCGCGCACTCCCCCGAGCCATCCGCCAGGCCATGCCGATGGCACGCGACGTACTCGTAGAAGTCGCCAAGCAACACGGCGTCTGCATCCACCCCATCCCGCTCAAGCGCCTCGACACCGTCACCGGCAAGTCCGAGATCATCGACGTACCGTGCGGTGCCACCCTCGACAGCAAGTGTCCGCCATGCGCCAAGCGCAACAAGCAGCTCCGAAAGGCCCAATGCCGCGAAGGCTGGCACCTGGACACCGAACCTGCCATCACACCCGACGAACCCAACGAGGAACAGCGCTGGCTGGTGGAGTTCCGCGCCGACTACCAAGCTCAGCGCGACGCCGCCGAAAAGGCCGGCCACAACACCACCGAACTCGACGCGATCATCACCGGCCTCGACGAGGAGATCAACGCCGCAGGCATGCGCGGCAACATCCTCGGCCGTACGACCACCAAGCGCTCCCGGTCCACCAGACGCCGGCAGGACGCGCCCGACCTGCCCAAACGCAAGATGACCCACACCACCCTGGGACGCACCTTCCAAGCACCGGACGGCAAGACCTACCGCCCGTCTCTGTTCGTCACGCTCACCTTGCCCTCGTACGGCAAGGTCCGCGACGGCGCACCCATCGACCCGGACACCTACGACTACCGGCGCGCTGCACGAGACGCCCTGCACTTCTCCAAGCTCGTCGACCGCTTCGTCCAGAACCTTCGCCGCGTCGCGGGCTACGACGTGCAGTACTTCGCCTCGGTCGAGCCTCAGAAGCGCCTCGCCCCGCACCTGCACATGGCCATCCGTGGAACGCTCCCACGCGCCGAGATCAAGCAGATAGTCGCTGCTACCTACCACCAGGTGTGGTGGCCCCAAGCTGACGAAGTCATCTTCGACGGCGACCACCTACCGGTCTGGAACGATGACACCGGCTATCTCGACCCGGCTACCGGCGAAGTCCTGCCCACCTGGGACGAAGCTCTCGACGCACTCGACGAGGACACCCGCCCCCTCCACGTCATCCGCTTCGGCGACCAAGTAGACGTCCAAGGCGTGCTCGCCGGCACCCCGGACGCCGACCAGTGCATCCGCTACCTGTCCAAGTACCTCACCAAGTCCATCGGCGACGCCCTGGACGGCGGCCAGGCCCAGCACCAGCACGCCACCCGCATGCTGGACGCCCTCCGCTACGAACCCTGCTCCCCCACTTGCCCGAACTGGCTCCGCTACGGCGTCCAGCCCAAGAACGCCAAACCGGGCATGCTCCCCGGCCGCTGCCGCAGCAAGGCCCACAAGCCCGACCACCTCGGCTACGCCGGACGCCGCATCCTCGTCTCCCGCAAGTGGAGCAACAAGACTTTGGCCGAACACAAGCAGGACCGTCGCACCTGGGTCTTGGAAGCTCTCGGCCAGGCTGACGAGACACCTGACCCACAACGCTACGTCTGGCGCCCCGTCCCGGCCGGAGACGCCAACGTCCCACCACTCGCCGTCCGGCTCCTTCGCACCGTGGCTGAACGCCAACGCTGGCGAGCCCACCTCAGAGAGTTGGAAGCGAGAGCAACCGGACAAGATCTTTCGGCAACGGACCTGAGAGAGGTGGCCTGATGGCGAACAAGCCAGGCAAGCGGCGCTTCGGCAGCATCCGCCAGCTCCCCTCCGGAAGGTTTCAGATCCGCTATCCCGGCCCGGACGGCAAGATCCGCATGGGAGAGACCACCTATGCCCGCGAACGCGACGCGGACAAGGCACTCTCGCTGATCGAGGCCAAGCTGATCACAGGCGAATGGACGGACCCACAGCGCGCCAAGGTCAAGCTCGGTGACTACGCGGAGAAGTGGATCAACGAACGGACGAATCTCCGGCCTCGTACGGTCGAGATCTACAAAGGACTACTCAAGCGGTACATCCGCCCTCACCTGGGCGGCATGCCCATTGGCAAGGTGGACACGGCCACCATCCGCGAGTGGCGCGTCCTGCTGCTCGGCAGCGGTGTCGGTCAGTCCGAGGTGGCCAAGGCGTATCGCTTCCTGCGAGCCGTTCTCATGACGGCGGCGGACGACCAGATCATCCCGCGCAACCCGTGCCGCATCCGTGGTGCCGGCGAGGAGAAGCCCGAAGAGCGGCCGGTCCTCACCGTGGCGAAGGTGTTCGAGCTGGCTGACCTGATGCCGGGCCGCCTGCGCGCCCTGGTCCTCCTCGCCACCTTCGCCAGTCTGCGTTGGGGTGAGGTGGCGGCCCTCCGGCGGATGGACCTGGACCTGAACGCCCGGACCGTCAGCGTTCGGCAACAGCATGTCGAACTCGACACGGGCGAACTCCTCGTCGGGCCGCCCAAGTCCCGCGCGGGAGTCCGTACGATCGCCATCCCGGAAGCGATCATTCCCACGCTCCGCGAACATCTGGACGAGTTCACGGCTTCGGAAACCGATGCGCTGATCTTCACAGGGGCGCGCGGCGGCATCCTTCGACGCAGCAACTTCCGTCGCGCTGCCAAGTGGGACGCGAACACCAGGAAGATCGGCTTCCCTGGCCTGCACTTCCACGATCTGCGGCACACCGGGAACACGATCGCCGCCAGCTCTGGCGCGAGCCTCAAAGATCTCATGCAGCGCATGGGACACGACTCGGTCCGGGCCGCGCTGATCTACCAGCACAGCACGGCGGAGGCAGACCGCAAGATCGCCGACGCCATGGACGCGAAGATCGAGAAGAGTCCTCGCACCGGCTAATGGCACGCTAATGGCACGAAGCCCCGCTTCCATGATGGGAAACGGGGCTTCTTCTGCTGGTGGGCGGTACTGGGTTCGAACCAGTGACCCCTCGCTTGTAAGGCGAGTGCTCTACCGCTGAGCTAACCGCCCCCGATCGGCACTACACCTTACGACACCAGAGGGGCCGATCGCACATCCATCGTCCAGCCGGGGCCCAGTTCGGGGCGGCCGGCTGCTCGCCAGCCCAGCAGGGCGGCGCCCAGCATGCCGGCGTCCACGCCCAAAGCCGCCGGTACGAGCGGGGGTGCGTCGCGGAAGGCGAGCCGCTTGACCAGGCGGGTACGTACGGGGTCGAACAGGGCGGGACCGGCCTCCGCCAGGCCGCCGCCGAGGACGATCACCGAGGGGTCCAGCAGCAGCGTGTACGTGGCCAGGGCGAGCGACAGGGCCTCCACGGCCTCGTCCCACACCTCTATGGCGATCGGGTCGTCGGAGGCGACGACCTGCTCGGCCCGTACGCCCTCGACGCCCGCGCGCTGGCTGTAGCGCCGGCCGACCGAGGCCGCCGAGGCGTACGTCTCCAGGCAGCCGAACTGGCCGCACGCGCACTGCTCGCCGTCGGGGAAGACGGGGGTGTGGCCGATCTCGCCGGCCCAGCCCGAGGAGCCGCCGTACGGGTCGCCGTTGATGATGGAGGCGCCGGCGATCCCGGTGCCGATGGGGAGGAAGAGGAAGTCCGAGACGCCTTTTCCGGCGCCGAGGATGCTCTCGGCCAGCCCGCCCGTACGGACGTCGTGGCCCAGCATGACGGGGATGTCCAGGGTGGTGAAGTTCGTGGCGGGGACGTCGCGCCAGCCGAGGTTCGCCGCGTAGACGGCCGCGTTCTCGGAGACCAGCCCAGGGACGGCCAGACCGACGCCTGCGGGGTCGCTGTCGCCGGAGGCGGCCAGATGGCCGATGAAGTCGGAAATGGCGGATACGACCGCCTCAGGGCCCTCCGCGCGAGGGGTGTGGCGGCGCTCGCTCAGCAACACCTCGCCGGACTCGCTGACCAGGCCGCCCTTCATGGACGTGCCACCGACGTCGAGTGCGACAACGAACGAACTCATAGCGGACACGAAAGGAGACGATAGCGCAGGTCAGCAAATGTCTGAAAAGACGCTTGAGAATCTCTCAGGCAGGAGGGGCTGGGAGGGCGGGCGGTGGCGAGCTGGAAGCTCGGCGGGGGCGGTTTCGGGCAGGTGCCGGACGAGGACCGTCCGATCAGGCTCTGCCCAGCACCCGGTTCAGCGCCGCCTCGACCTCGGCCGACAGCCCCGGCGGAGCCCCCGACCCCACGTACGCCCCCGACTCCCCGAACCCCTCCGGCGTCCGGGCCATCCGCACCGCGCCGCAAGCGCGGCACTCGATCTCCCCCAGGCGGCAGATGAGCGCCGTGGACCCGCAGGTTGCGCAGGAGTCGAGATCGAGGTCGTGCAGGCGTTGACAGTCCGGGCAGATCAGCACCTGGGACTCGTTGCGCACCCCGCGCTGCCACGGGCTGGCGCCACGTACCGGGTCGGTCTGCCGGGCCCCGCATCGGTAGCAGGGCATGGTTCCCTCCGAAGTCAAGAAATGTCGGCGAGTGCCTTGACGTAGTCGGCGACGTCACGTGCCGAGGAGATCGGATTGACCACCGACCACCGGATCACGCCCTCGCCGTCGATGACGAAGGTCCCCCGACGTGCGAGCCCCTTCGCCTCATCGAACACACCGTACGCCCGGGCGACCTGTCCATGTGGCCAGAAATCGGAGAGTAGGGCGAATCCGTAACCTTCCCGATCGGACCAGGCACGCAAGGCGAACACGGAGTCGACGGACACGGCGAGCACCCGCGCGTCGAGAGGCTGGTCACGCAGCGCGGTGAGCTCGCCCTCGCAGATCCCGCTGAAGGCAAGCGGATAGAAGACCAGCACCACCTTCTCGCCCCGAAGACCTGACAGTCTCACCGGGGCGCCGTGCTGGTCCTGCAGCTCGAAGTCCGGAGCCAGTGCGCCGACCTCGGCAGGATGTGCGTTCACAGCCACCATCCTGCCGTATCGGCCGGCCTCGGAGTTTCCTAACGTCGGCCCTTCGGGGCGACGAGCCTGGTCCCGGACCAGTCGGGTGCGGCTGAGATGCTGCTGGTCTGCGAGAGACCCGCGGTAGCGGCATCCTCCCCGATGTCGCTCGGCTCCACGTGGCCGTCGCGCCCGGCCTTTGGAGTCAGCAGCCAGATCTGGCCGCCTTCGGCGAGTGCTCGCATGGCGTCGCTGAGGGCGTCGAAGAGGTCCCCGTCCTCGTCGCGCCACCACAGCAGCACCACGTCGACGACGTCGTCACTCTCCTCGTCCAGCAGCTCGTTGCCGGTCAGGTCTTCGATGGAGTCGCGAAGCTCGTCGTCGACGTCCTCGTCCCAACCGATCTCCTGCACCACCTGACCCGGCTTGAGGCCGAGTCGTTCGGCCAGGCCGCGCTCGCCCTGCGCCTGACCCGCGGTCGCGCTCACGTTTATCCCTCCTGCTTGAGTGGCCCCGCTCTATGCGGTTTATCGCTTCGGCACAGTCCACACGCTGTGACCCTCAGTCGTCAACGGTCGCCACGGGTACGGCCGTAGTCGGTCAGAATCAATCCGACAAAAACGACAGGCGAACCTGGCGTTGCGTGTTGTCGACGTTGAGGTCGACGAGCGCGACGGACTGCCATGTGCCCAGCGCCATTCTCCCGCCCAGCACGGGGATCGTGGCGTACGGCGGGATCAGCGCGGGCATGACGTGTGACCTGCCGTGACCGCGCGAACCATGAGCATGGCGCCAGCGGTCGTCCGCCGGAAGCAGGTCACGCAGCGCGGCGAGCAGGTCGTCGTCGCTGCCCGACCCTAGCTCCAACAGGGCCACGCCCGCGGTCGCGTGCGGCACGAAGATGTGCAGCAGGCCGTCTTCTCCCTGCGCGCGTACGAAATCGGCGCACTCGGCGGTGATGTCGTGCACGGTCTCACGTGAACCCGTGGCCACGGAGATGATTTCTGATCTCACAGGGAAATTCTACTGAGGCACAACGACGGCATCAGGGCCGGGAAACACCAGCCCGGTGTGGCCGTCGTCGAACCGCACGATGTACGGAGGCCCGCCGTTCACGCCGTGGACCTCGATGATGACGCCGCTCCGCTCCCTTTCGCCAACGGTATTCCCGTGCATCAGGAGCCGGTCTCCTACCGTCGCATTCATACCTTCCACATTGGTACGCCGGAGGGCGGAGGAAAAGGCCGGATCGCAAGATCGGCGATTTTTTGCCTCCCCTTCGGAGGGGGAAAATATGATGACCGAAACGTTACGTCCGGCGGGGCGGAGTTTCGGGCTCGGCGGGCCGATGACGGCTTCGTACGGGGTACTCGCCGCTGCTGGTCGCGGGCGGTGTGACCGGGCCGGATGGGCGATCATTCCGATCTGGCCTCATTTTCGGCCAGGAGCGTCGTTCGGGGGCGCCAAGGCGGTGTGCGGGGGGCTCGGCCGAGCGTCTCGACGCCTGAGGTCCGTACGGACGCCTCCGCGCGGAGCACAGTCTGACGCTTTAGTACGGAACGTTGCGCGTGGAGCTCGGCCCGCTGATCCGTGATCGCGTCGGGCCCCCCGCGGTGCGGTGGCGGGTCGTTGCTCGTGAGACGCGCCGATGGATGCTGACCTCACAGTAATGACGACGGCATGGCTGACGGTACATCCGGCGTCGCCGTCAGTTGCAAGGACGACGAGGTCCGCGCAGAGCGGACCTTCCGCGGGGCCTCACGAACAGCAGGCCGCCCCACCCAAGAGCCGGTTCCTCCCAACGGGCCGCGGCCAAGCCCCTCCCCCACGGCCGGTCCCGCGGACGCCGACAGTCAGCTTTTGCGCGCAGCGAAACCCACCCACAGCAGACCCCACAAGAAGAGAGGGAGCGGCGGGGTGGCCGGGACGCGTGTGCCGAGCATCCGGCCGGGCGTCGCGTTCGAGTGGGCTGAGGTGCTTCCTCTCCGCGAGCACTCCGCGAGGGTTCGTGGTGCCCGAGCGAAGACGGCGCAGGGCGGCAGTGCCACGCGGGGGTTGCGGGGCGGGAGGCGGACCCGCGGAGTCGCACTTCAGGAGCGGAGGCTAGACTCGCGCGTCGCGGTGCCGTCCCCCCGCTCGGGTGAGGATCCTCCTCCCGCGGGGCAGGGTTCAGGGCGGAGGCTGACCCGCCGGTACGGCCCCCTAGGATTGGGGTGAAATTTCGTCCGTTTTCTAGTCTTGTTAAATTCCTCCACCGATGTAACCTTTGGTGGCAATTCGTCCTACCATCGGTGGTCTAGGCCACCAACATGGCCCTGCCAGCAGGGACGCTCTGGTTACCGGTCAGTAGAGATGCGTTTTCTACGACTAGCGACCAGGATGGAAGGCGACCCAGACCAGACTTCAGTCATTCTCGGAAGGCGAGACCCAGTGGCTTCCGGACGCCAGCGATTCTCGATCATCAGCGACGGCCTACCCAGCCAGCTGCCTGATGTCGACCCCAGTGAGACCAACGAGTGGCTCGAGTCTCTCGACAATGTCGTCAAGACCGAAGGCCGCACCAGAGCCCGCTACCTCATGCTGCGCATGCTGGAACGGGCCCGCGAGCACCAGGTCGGCGTGCCGGGCCTGCGCAGCACCGACTACATCAACACGATCCCGCCGGAGCGCGAGCCCTGGTTCCCGGGCGACGAGCACGTCGAGCGGCGCATCCGCGCCTACATCCGGTGGAACGCGGCGGTCATGGTGTCGCGGGCCAACGCCCGTACGAACGTCGGCGGCCACATCGCCACCTACGCCTCGGCGGCCTCGCTCTACGAGGTGGGCTTCAACCACTTCTTCCGCGGCAAGGACCACGGCGAGTCGGGCGACCAGGTGTTCTTCCAGGGCCACGCCGCGCCGGGCATCTACGCCCGCGCCTTCCTGGAGGGGCGTCTCAACGAGGCCCAGCTCGACGCGTTCCGGCAGGAGTTGTCGCACGGCTTCCACGGCCTGCCCTCCTACCCGCACCCGCGGCTCATGCCCGACTTCTGGGAATTCCCGACGGTCTCCATGGGTCTCGGCCCGATCGGCGCGATCTACCAGGCGCGGTTCAACCGCTACCTGCTCAACCGCCAGATCAAGGACACCTCGCGCAGCCACGTGTGGGCCTTCCTCGGCGACGGCGAGATGGACGAGCCCGAGTCGCTCGGCGCGATCGGCCTGGCCGCGCGTGAGGAGCTGGACAACCTCACGTTCGTCATCAACTGCAACCTGCAGCGGCTCGACGGCCCGGTACGCGGCAACGGCAAGATCATCCAGGAGCTGGAGTCCTACTTCCGCGGCGCCGGCTGGAACGTGATCAAGGTCGTGTGGGGCCGCGACTGGGACCCGCTGCTCGCGGCCGACGTCGACGGTGTGCTGGTCAACCAGATGAACACGACGCCCGACGGCCAGTACCAGACCTACTCGGTCGAGACCGGCGGCTACATCCGCGACCACTTCTTCGGCGGCGACCCGCGCCTGCGCAAGATGGTCGAGCACCTGTCCGACGACGACATCCGCAAGCTGTCGCGCGGCGGCCACGACTACCGCAAGGTCTACGCGGCCTTCAAGGCGGCCCGTGAGCACGTCGGCCAGCCGACGGTGATCCTCGCCCAGACCATCAAGGGCTGGACCCTGGGCAAGGACTTCGAGGCGCGCAACGCCACCCACCAGATGAAGAAGCTCACCAAGGCCGAGCTGAAGGAGTTCCGCGACCGGCTCTACCTGCCGATCCCGGACTCCGCGCTGGAGGGCGAGCTGCCCCCGTACTTCCACCCGGGCGAGAACGACCCGGAGATCCAGTACATGAAGGAGCGGCGCGCGGCGCTCGGCGGCGTGCTGCCCAAGCGGGTCATGCGCGCCAAGCCGGTCAAGCTGCCCGGGGACGACGTCTACAGCCAGTTCGGCAAGGGGTCGGGCAAGCAGCAGGTCGCCACGACCATGGCGTTCGTACGGCTGCTGAAGGACCTCATGCGCGACAAGGAGATCGGCCACCGGTTCGTGCCGATCATCCCCGACGAGGCCCGTACGTTCGGTCTCGACGCCATGTTCCCGACGGCCAAGATCTACTCGCCCCACGGGCAGACGTACGAGGCGGTCGACAGGGAGCTGCTGCTGTCGTACAAGGAGGCCGTGCAGGGGCAGATCCTGCACGAGGGCATCAGCGAGTCGGGCTCGATGGCCTCGACCATCGCGGCCGGCACCTCCTACGCCACGCACGGCGAGCACATGATCCCGATCTACATCTTCTACTCGATGTTCGGGTGGCAGCGCACCGGCGACCAGATGTGGCAGATGGGCGACCAGATGGGCCGCGGCTTCCTGCTCGGCGCCACGGCCGGCCGCACCACGCTCAACGGCGAGGGCCTGCAGCACGAGGACGGCCACACGCCGCTCATCGCCTCGACGAACCCGGCCGCGGTCTCCTACGACCCGTCCTGGGCCTTCGAGGTCGCCCACATCGTCAAGGACGGCCTGCGCCGCATGTACGGCGAGCAGCCCGAGGACGTCTTCTACTACCTGACCGTCTACAACGAGCCCTACCTGCAGCCCGCGCAGCCGGCCGACCTCGACGTCGAGGGCCTGCTCAAGGGCCTGTACAAGTTCGCCGAGGCGCCGCAGACGCAGGGCCCGAAGGCCAACATCCTGGTCTCCGGCGTGGCGGGTCCCTGGGCCATGGAGGCCCAGCGGCTGCTGGCCGAGGAGTGGGGTGTGTCGGCCGACGTGTGGTCGGCGACGTCGTGGACCGAGCTGCGGCGCGAGGCGCTGGCGTGCGAGGAGTACAACCTGCTCAACCCCGACGCCGAGCAGCGCGTCCCGTACGTGACGCAGGCGCTCTCGCAGGCCAGTGGGCCGTTCGTGGGCGTCAGCGACTACATGAAGGCGGTCCAGGACCAGATCTCGCAGTGGGTGCCGGGTGACTGGTCCTCGCTGGGCACCGACGGGTTCGGCCTGTCCGACACCCGTTCGGCGCTGCGTCGCCACTTCCACGTGGACGCCGCCTCGATCACGCTGGCCGTGCTCACCCGCCTGGTCAAGCGGGGCGAGCTCGACGGCGAGGTGCTGCGCGAGGCCATCGCCCGCTACCACCTGAAGAACGGCGTCACCGAAGCCGGCGGCGCGGAGAGCAACGACACCCAGTCGATGGGCGTCTGAGTCATCCGGAGACGGCGCTCCCGCGAATGTCTTTCGCGGGAGCGCCGTCATGTCCGGGCCTCCGCTCCGTTTGATGGTTGAGGCGGCACGTTCAGGAGGGGTACGTGCCGCCTCACCCAGGTTTGCTGCCAGGTCCCGTATCGTGGGCACTGCTTCCCCCGGAGACACGAAGGGGAATGTTCGTATGCGACGCGTCCTAGCGGCCGCCCTGCTCGTGACGACCACGGGCTGCGCGAGTGCACCCGCCGAGCCCGCCACCGACGGTCCCGTGGCCGAGACCGACAAGATCACGTGGGGGCCGTGCACCGACATCAAACGTCCGGACGGCGAGCCGCCGGCCCAGCAGGACGCCTCGGTGCGCTGCGGGAAACTGGCGGTGCCGCTCGACTACGCCCGCCCTGACGGCGAGAAGCTGGAGCTGGCGCTCATCAAGCTGGCGGCCACCGATCCGAAGAAGCGGCTCGGCTCGATGGTGTTCAACTTCGGCGGGCCGGGCGCCTCCGGCGTGGACACCCTCGACCAGGCCGCCAAGGCGCTCACCAGCCTGCGCGCCCACTACGACCTGGTCAGCTTCGACCCGCGCGGCGTCGAGCGCAGCTCGGGCGTACGGTGCGGCGACGGCGCGGAGATGGACCGCTTCGTCAGCCTGGACACGCTGCCCTCCAACGCGCAGACGCACCAGGAGAGCGTCGACGCCAACAAGGAGTTCGCCCGGCTCTGCCAGGAGAACTCCGGCAAGATCCTTCCCTACGTCGGCACCGTGAACGCCGCCCGCGACATGGACCGCATCCGCGCCGCGGTGGGCGACCCCAAGCTCAACTACGTCGGCATGTCGTACGGCACCCAGCTCGGCGCCGTCTACGCCACCGAGTTCCCCAAGAACGTCGGCCGCATGCTGCTCGACGCGCCCCTCGACCCGACGGTCACGTTCGAGCAGCGCACGCTGACCCAGACCCGCGGCTTCCAGAAGGCGTACGAGAGTTTCCTGCGCAGTTGCGTCAAGGGCGGCTGCGAGGTCGGCAAGGACGTGACCACCGCGAACGCCAACGTCGAGAACCTGATGAACGAGCTCGCCGCCAAGCCGCTGCAGGTGGACGGCCGGAAGCTCACCCAGGGCCTGGCCTCCACCGGCGTGGCCGCCGCCCTGTACTCGGAGCTGACCTGGCCGTTCCTGGAGAAGGCACTCGGCCAGGCGCTGAAGGGGCAGGGCGACGCGCTGATGTACCTGGCCGACTCCTACACCGGCCGCGCCGAGGACGGCACCTACTCCACCCAGATGACCAGCTTCCCGGCCATCACCTGCGTGGACACCGCCGAGCGGCCCAGCGAGGCCGAGCTGCGGCGTACCGAGGCGGCGGCGCTGAAGATCTCGCCGCTGTTCGGCAGCGAGGGTTCGGGCGGGTTGTGCCGGGTGTGGCCGGCCAAGGGCAGCAACCAGGCGCGGCACGTCAACGCCACCGGGTCGGCGCCGATCGTGGTCGTGGGCGGCCGGGGCGACCCCGCCACGCCGTACCAGTGGGCGCCGCGGCTGACGGCCCAGCTCAGGACCGCGCGGCTGGTGACGTACGAGGGCGAGGGGCACGGGGCGTACCTGTCGGGCAGCAAGTGCGTGCAGGAGCTCGTGGACGCGTATCTGGTGCAGGGCACGCTGCCGAGCAAGGGCGCGACCTGTCCGGCGGCCTAGTGTGTGACGGGTGACCGACAACGACACCTTCATCCCCAGGATCGAGGAAGAGGCGGCGCGGCTGGCGGCGCTGGCCACCGACCTGTCCGTCCCGGTGCCCACGTGCCCGGGATGGACGTTCGGCGAGCTCGTCACGCACGTCGGCCGGACGCATCGCTGGGCCACGCATGTGCTGCGCGACCAGGTGCAAGAGCGCATCTGGTCGCGTCAGGTGCCCAGCGGGCTGGCCGAGGGCCAGAACGGCGACGCCGCCTGGCTCCTGGCGGGCGCCGCCGACCTGCTGGACGTGCTGCGCACCACCGACCCCGCCCTTGAGGTCTGGACCTGGGGGCCGGACCGGCGGGCGGGGTGGTGGCCGCCCAGGATGCTCTTCGAGCTGGTGATCCACCGGGCCGACGCGGAGCTGGCGCTCGGCCTCGACCCGGTGATCCCGGCGGCCACCGCCGTGGACGGCATCGACGAGTTCCTGCACAACCTGCCGTACGCCACCTGGATGGCCTCGTCGCTGGCGGAGCTCGGCGCGGAAGGGGCCACGATCCACCTTCACGCGAGCGACGTCGACGGCGAGTGGACGATCACGCAGGGCCCCGCCGGGGCGGTCACCTGCGAGCGCGGCCACACCAAGGGCGACGCCGCCGTACGCGGCCCGGCGAGCGAACTGCTCCTCCTGCTGTACGGCCGGCGCCCCCTGGAGTCGGCGGCCGTCTTCGGCGACCGCGACCTGCTGACCCGCTGGCTGGCCGCCGCCGCCTTCTGAAACCCCTCGCACGGGGACGAACTGGCCCTGGACGCGCCGCCGCTCGGCGATCGGCGGCGTGTCCAGGGCGGGTGAACCACTCCCGGAACGAACCCGTCGCGCGGCCCCGGTTGGGCGGGGAAGGTGCTTCCCCGGGGGCGCGATCGCGGGAACGGGAGCCGGCGGCCTCGGCCGCCGGGCGGCTCACCTGCGGCGGAAGATCCCGAAAAGGCTCCCTGAGACGTCACGCAGGTAGGCGAAGTCGGTGCCGGCGTCTTCGCCGATCATCTTCATGACCACCTTGCCGCCGAGCGACTCGCTCTTGGCGCACGACGCCTCCACGTCGGCCACCTGCACGTGGAACACCGCGTGGGCGGGGAGGTCGCCCTTGGTGTTGAACAGCCCGCCACCGGACTGCCCGCCCGGGTAGTTGATCAGCCGGTAGTCGAGCGGGCCGTCGCCGCCCTTGTCGAACGACCAGCCGAACAGCTCGCCGTAGAAGCGCTCGGCGCCTTCGGGGTCGTCGGTCGCGACCTCGAACCAGGTCACCGTGTTGTCCATCGTCGTCTCCTCGTCTTTCGAACAAGACAACGATGTATCGCTTTGGCGACAACCCTATGTCGGTGTTTTCGCATCTTCAGTCGAGCAGGGTTCCGTGGACGACCATCTCCGGCACGTCGGGGGCGAAGCCTTCGAGCGGCCGGTCGGGGCAGCGCTCCATGGTGACGACGGCCGCGGCGATGCGGTCGAGCCGGAAGACGCGTACGTCCTCCCGCAGGCGGCACCACGCCACGAGGTACCAGAAGCCGCCGCGCCCGCCCAGGAACACCCCTGGCTCGACGTCGCGCGAGGTGAGCGCGCCCTTGGCGTCGGCGTAGTCGAGCCTGAGCACGCGCCGCCGCAGCAGCGCCTCCTCGATGGCGCGGGAGATGCCCTCGGCCCCGAGCGGCCGCGCCTGCGGGCCGGGCTCGGACGGCGGGCTGACGAGCTGCACCCGCCGCGCCAGCTCCCTGGCCAGGTCGCCCTCGCGGCCCGGCATGGCCGAGACCACCTTGCGTAAGGCGCTGCGGGCCTGCCGGCCGAACGGCTGGTCGCCGGCCTGGCTCAGCGCCACCGCGATGGCCACCGCCTCGGCCGGGGTGAAGTTGAGCGGGGGCAACGACATCTTCTTGTCGAGGGCGTAGCCGCCCCTGCGACCGGGCTCGGCGTAGATCGGCACCCCGGACTCCTGCAACGCGGTGATGTCGCGCTCGATGGTGCGCACGCTGACCTCGAACCGCCCGGCGAGCTCGCGGGCGGAACGGCAGCGTGGCGAGATGGCGCGCAGGTCCTCGACGAGCGCATAGAGCCGGTCGGTACGGTTCACAGCCGGAACGCTACGCGCCGCCACCGACAATCGCCGGGCCCGCGCGGCCCGCGCCACCCCGGCCTAACCGGGCCGACACCCAGGTCTCACGCCGCAGTCCACTCCAGCAGCCGTTCCAGGGGCCAGGTGTTGACGACGCGCTCGGCCTCGATCCCGCAGCGGGCCGCCCGTTCGCAGCCGAAGCGCTGCCAGTCGAGCTGGCCGGGCGCGTGCGCGTCGGAGTCGATCGAGAACACGCACCCCATCTCGTACGCCAGCCGCATCAGCCGCTTGGGCGGGTCGAGCCGGTCGGGACGGGAGTTGATCTCCACGGCCACGCCGAAGCGCCGGCACGCCTCGAAGACCAGCTCCGCCTCGAACTCCGACTCGGGCCGCTTGACCCCGCGTTCGCCGCCGCCCCGCACGACCCGCCCGGTGCAGTGGCCGAGCACGTCGACCAGGGGGTTGGCGACGGCGGTGACCATGCGGCGGGTCATGTCCTCGCGGCCCATGCGCAGCTTGGAGTGAACGCTCGCCACGACCACGTCGAGCCGTTCCAGCAGCGCCGGGTCCTGGTCGAGCGAGCCGTCGAGGTTCACGTCGACCTCGATGCCGGTCAGGATCCGGAACGGCGCCAGCCGCTCGTTGAGCCCGGCCACCACGTCGAGCTGCCGCTCCAGCCGCTCGGCCGACAGCCCCTTGGCCACGGTCAGCCGCGGCGAGTGGTCGGTCAGCGCCCAGTACTCGTGCCCGAGCCCCATGGCGGCCTCGGCCATCTCCTCGATCGGCGAGCCGCCGTCGGACCAGTCGGAGTGGCTGTGCAGGTCGCCCTTCAGCGCCTCGCGCAGGGCCGCGGTCTCCGCGTCGAGCTCGACGCCCTCGGTGGCCCGCAACCTACGCAAATATGTAGGAACCTGGCCATCGAGTGCTTCGTTGATCACGAGGGCGGTGACCTTGCCGATGCCGGGAAGGTCACCCAGCCCGCCGGTGCCGGCCAGCCGTGCCAGCCCGCCTTCCGGCAGGTCGTCCACGACCGCGGCCGCGCGGCGGAACGCGCGGACCCGGTAGGTGGGCTCACCTGCGCGTTCGAGCAGGAAGGCGATCTCGCGCAGGGCCTGGACCGGTTGCATGAGTCATTCATACCCGAGCGGACGACCACCGGCATTGAACGGGGACGAGCCCGACCTATAGGCTGATCGGCCCAGGAAAGCAGGAGCTAGATGGCACACCCGCCGCACAAGCCGGCCGCACCGCCGCCGCCGCCGCGCAAGGCGTCCAAGGTCGTAACTCTGACCGTTCTCGGGGTCCTTTCGGTGATGCTGGTGGGCTACTGCGCCGCCACGTCCGACGACGACGACGTCACCGCCGACTGCGTGATACGGCTCGACGACGGCACGTACGAGGTCGTCGACGACGACTACTGCGACGACGACGGCGGCAGCGGCGGGTCCCACTTCTACGCGGGCTCCCGTGGCGCGTACATGTGGTACTACGGCGGCACCCGGGTCGGCAACCGGATGCAGGGCGGCACCACGCTCCGGCCGTCCGACGTGACCATCTCCAGCCGCAACGGCAAGTCGATCCAGCGCGGCGGTTTCGGCAACAGCTGGGGCGGCGGGAGCTGACGTGCGCCGCGAGCATGGCGATCCCCGTCCGGGCTGGGAGAAGACGATCGAGGGCCAGGGCCTGGCCTACCACCGGGCGGCCCACCCCGAGGGCCTGAGCAGGCCCTACTGGGACGAGTCGGTCCACTACGTCCTGTCCCTGGAGGAGGTGGAGTCGCTGGAGGAGCAGGTCGAGGAGCTGCACGCGATGTGCCTGCACGCCGTCGAGCACGTCGTCTCGACCGGCCGCTACGCCGACTTCGCCGTACCCGAGTGGGCCAGGGACGAGGTGGCGCGCTCGTGGGAGCGCCGCGACCCCCACCTCTACGGCCGCTTCGACCTGCGCTACGACGGCACGGGCCCGGCCCGGCTGCTGGAGTACAACGCCGACACGCCGACGTCGCTGCTGGAGTCGTCGGTGATCCAATGGTTCTGGCTCCAGGACACCCACCCCGGCGACGACCAGTGGAACTCCATCCACGAACGCCTCATCGAGCGCTGGCGCGAGCTGCGCCTGCCGCCCGGCCCCACGCACTTCGCCTTCACCAACGCCGACGAGACGGGCGAGGAGGCCATGACGGTCGCCTACCTCCAGGAGACGGCCGAGCAGGCGGGCCGTACGACGGTGGCCGTGGCCATGGAGGACATCGGCTGGGACGACCTCAACCGCCGTTTCGTCGACGCCGGGAACCAGATGATCCGCTCGGCGTTCAAGCTCTATCCCTGGGAGTGGATGCTGGCCGACGACTTCGGCCGCCACGCGGTGCGTCACTCCACCTGGATCGAGCCGCTGTGGAAGACGCTGCTGTCGAACAAGGCGCTGCTGGCCGTGTTGTGGGAGCTCTACCCCGGCCATCCCAACCTGCTGCCCGCCTACCTCGACGGGCCGCGCGAGCTGACCTCCTACATCGCCAAGCCGCTGCTCGGCAGGGAGGGCGCGTCGATGCGCATCGTCACCCCCGAGGGCACCCAGGAGACCCCGGGCCGCTACGGCCGGGAAGGCTACGTGTTCCAGGGTTTCGAGGCCCTGCCCGCGTTCGAGGGCCAGCGGCCGGTGCTCGGCGCCTGGATGGTCGCCGACGAGGCCGCCGGGCTCGGCATCAGGGAGACCACCGGCCTGATCACCGACGACACCTCCTCCTTCGTTCCGCATCGCATAGCGGGCTGAAGCCCCCCTTGATTGGAAATGACGTGACTCTTCTCGAAGTCCTGGCCCGCGGCGCGGGCGCCATCGCCGCCTACGCGGCCGTCGGCGTGGTCCTGCTGATCATCGGCTTCTACGTGATCGACTGGGCCACGCCCGGCAAGCTGAGCGAGATCATCCGTACCGAGCGCAACGCCAACGCCACGCTGCTCACCACGTCCGCGCTGGCCGCGATCGGGCTCATCGTGGCCGCCTCCATCTGGTCCTCGGGCGGCCGGCTGGCCGAAGGGCTCGCGGGCACGGCCGTGTTCGGCCTGGTCGGCATCGTGGTGCAGACCGTGGCGATGCTGGTGTTCGACAAGGTCGTGGGCATCTCCGTACGTGAGCTGGTGAAGGAGCCCGAGCTCCAGCCGGGCGCGCGCCTGCTCGCGGTGACCCACGTGGCGATCGGCCTGATCACGGCGGTTGCGGTCATCTGAAACACCACCGTTCCGGTCATCGGAACCGACCTGGCACTCTAGGAGGCGTGACAGACCGGACCCGGGAGGACACGACGCGCAGGCTCGAGCGTGCGATGGGCGCGCTCGGCACGGCGGCGATGGCACGCATGGACGACCAGCTCCCCTGGTTCCGCGCGCTCAGCGCCGAGGACCGCTCGTGGGTGGGCCTGGTGGCCCAGGCCGGCATCGCCGCGTTCGTGGAGTGGTTCCAGCACGCCGGCGAGAACCGGCCCACGCCCAGCATCGAGTTCTTCGGCACGGCCCCGCGCGAGCTCAAACGCTCGATCTCGCTCCAGCAGACCGTCGACATCGTCAGGATCGTGGTCGAGGTGGTCGAGGCCCAGACCGACGAGCTGGCCGCGCCGGGCGGCGAGGACCAGCTCCAGCAGGCCATGCTGCGCTACACCCGCGACGTGGCCTTCGCCGCCGCCCACGTCTACGCCCGCGAGGCCGAGGCCCGCGGCTCCTGGGACGCCAGGCTGGAGGCGCTGATCGTCGACGCGCTCGTCCGCGGCGAGGTCGACGACGGGCTCCACTCCTGGGCCGCGGCCCTCGGCTGGACCTCCTCCCCCGTCGTCGTGATCGCCGGGCACGCCCCCGACGACGACCCGCGCGCGGTCATCGACGGCCTGCGCGAGAAGGGCCGCCGCATCGGCATGGACCTGCTCGCCGGGGTGCAGGCCGACCGGCTGATCGTGATCGTGGGCGGGGCCGACAGCGTGCACGACGCGGCCCGGCAGGTCGTGGCCCGCTTCGGCGTCGGCCCGATCGTCATCGGCCCCGAGGTGCCCGACCTGCACGCCGCCGCGCGCTCGGCGCGGGCCGCGCTGGCCGGGCTGAAGGCGTCGGCGGGCTGGCCGGACGCCCCCAGGCCGGTGCACGCCGAGGACCTGCTGGCCGAACGCGCGCTCGACGGCGACGCCGACGCCAGGGAACAACTCATCGAGAACGTCTACCTTCCTTTGGCGGGCACCCCCCTGCTCGATACGCTGGCCACCTACCTCGAACAGGGCACCTCCCTGGAGGCGACGGCCCGGCTGCTGTTCGTACACCCGAACACGGTCCGCTACCGTCTGAAGAAGATCACCGAACTCACGGGCTACCAGCCCACCGAGGGCAGGTCGGCCTTCACGCTTCAGGTCGGCCTCATTCTGGGCAGGCTTTCCGAGGGTGCCGCGACCTGGCGGGCTCTAACGTAACATTCCCGAAATCTTCACTGTAGGGTTCCTACAAATCACCCCGGACAAAGTTCGTACGGATCTCCATCCGCGTGTCGAAGTTCTACAGGGCATGGTGGTTTTTGTGCTTGTACTCGTCGCTCCGGGCCAAGGCGCCCAAACTCCAGGCTTCCTGACGCCGTGGCTCGAGCTGCCCGGTCTGGCCGACAGACTCGGCGCGTGGTCGGAGGTCGCGGGGATCGACCTGGTCGCCTACGGCACGACCGCCGACGCCGACGAGATCCGCGACACGGCCGTCGCCCAGCCCCTGCTCGTGGCCGCGGCACTGGCCGCCGCCGAGGCGCTGGGGGCCGTGCCCGACGTGCTGGCCGGCCACAGCGTGGGCGAGTTCGCCGCGGCCGCGCTGGCCGGGGTGCTCACCCACGAGCAGGCGCTCGGCCTGGTCCGGGCGCGCGCCCAGGCCATGGCCAAGGCCGCCGCCGTCACCGAGACCGGCATGACCGCCGTGCTCGGCGGCGTGGAGGAGGACGTACTGGCCGCGATCGAGCGCCACGGACTGACCCCGGCCAACATCAACGGCGCCGGCCAGATCGTGGCGGGCGGCACGCTGGAGCAGCTCGCCGCCTTCAAGGACGACGCGCCCGCCCGCGCCAGGCTCATCCCGCTCAAGGTGGCCGGAGCGTTCCACACCAGCCACATGGCGACCGCCGTCGACGCCCTGCGCGAGGCGGCCTGGGACGTCGTGCCCGGCGACCCGCGGGTCACGCTGCTGTCCAACGCCGACGGGCGGCCCGCCGCCTCCGGCGCCGAGTTCGTCCAGCGGCTCATCTCGCAGATCAGCAGCCCGGTCCGCTGGGACCTGTGCATGGCGACGATGGCCGAGCTGGGCGTGACCAGGATGATCGAACTGCTGCCCGGCGGCACGCTGACGGGGCTCGCCAAGCGCGGCCTGCGCGGCGTCGAGACCGTGGCGCTGAAGACCCCAGACGACCTCGACGCGGCCAGGGAGCTGATCAAGTGAGGATCCCCGACATCGCCCCCGGCGCCCGGATTCTGGCCCTCGGCCACTACCAGCCGGACAACGTCGTCACCAACGACGACCTGGCCAAGAACATGGAGACCAACGACGAGTGGATCCAGTCGCGCGTCGGCATCAAGGAGCGCCGCGTCGCCTCGGCCGGTGAGTCCGTCGAGGACATGGCCGTCCAGGCCGGCGGCAAGGCGCTGGCCGCCAGCGGGCTGACCCCCGACGAGGTCGATCTCGTGATCGTGGCCACGTGCACGCTGGAGACCCAGATCCCCAACGCCGCGGCGGTCGTGGCCCACCGGCTGGGCATCAAGTCCCCCGGCGCGTTCGACGTCAACGCCGCCTGCGCCGGCTTCTGCTACGCGCTCGCCACGGCCAGCGCCGCCGTCCGCGGGGGCGCGGCCAGGAACGTGCTGGTCATCGGCTCGGAGAAGCTGTCGCAGTGGGTCGACTGGACCGACCGGTCCACGGCCGTGATCTTCGCCGACGGCGCCGGCGCCACGGTGGTCGGCCCGACGGAGACGCCCGGCATCGGTCCCGTGGTCTGGGGCAGCTCCGGCGACAGGTCCGAGGCCATCTCCATCGCCGACCGGACGAAGTTCCTGTTCCAGGAGGGCCAGACGGTCTTCCGCTGGGCCACCACCGCGCTGCACCCGGTGGCCCTGGAGGCGTGCGCCCGCGCCGGGGTCGACCCCTCGGAGCTGTCGGCGTTCGTGCCCCACCAGGCCAACCTCCGGATCATCGAGGCCATCGCGCGCAAGCTCGGGGCCGACAAGGCCGTCGTCGCCCGCGACATCGTCACCGCGGGCAACACCTCGGCGGCCTCCATCCCGCTCGCGCTCTCGCGGATGCTGGAGCGCGGCGAGGTCCGCTCAGGCGACCTCGCGCTCATCCTCGGCTTCGGCGCCGGTCTGACGTATGCGGGCCAAGTGATCGAGATTCCGTAGGATCCGGTACGGCGTCCGCCGTACCTGTCAGAGCTCGTACGGCGCAAGCCGTACAGAATCCAGAAAAATCAGAAGGAGAACTAGCGACATGGCTGCCACCGAGCAGGAGATCCTCGCGGGCCTCGGCAAGATCATCAACGAGATCACCGGCATTCCGGCCGGCGAGGTGACCCCGGAGAAGAGCTTCGTCGACGACCTCGACATCGACTCGCTGTCCATGGTCGAGATCGCCGTGGCCGCTCAGGACGAGTTCGGCGTCGAGATCCCCGACGACCAGCTCAAGAACCTGAAGACGGTCAAGGACGTGCTCAACTTCATCCAGGCCTGACGAACAACCATTTCTGACCAGTAAGGAGCGCGAAAACGTGAGTGCGAACCGGGTACGTGTCGTCGTCACCGGGCTTGGCGCGACGACGCCCGTCGGTGGAGACGTCACCTCGACCTGGACGGCGCTCCTCGCCGGTCAGTCGGGTGTGGAGACCCTCACCACGGAGTGGATCGACTCCGTCCCCGTGCGTTTCGCGGGGACGGCGGCGGTCGACCCCACCGAGGTGCTGCCCCGCCCGGAGTCCCGCCGGCTCGACCGCAGTGAGCAGTTCGCCCTGGTCGCCGCCAGGGAGGCCTGGCAGGACGCCGGCGCCCCCGAAGTCGCCCCCGAGCGGCTCGGCGTCGTCGTCTCCAGCGGCATCGGCGGGATCACCACCACCCTGACCGCCTACGACACGTGGAAGGAGCGCGGCTGGAACCGGCTGTCGCCCTTCACCGTGCCGATGCTCATGCCCAACGGCCCCGCCGCCTGGATCGGCATCGACCTGGGCGCCCAGGCCGGCGTGCACGCCACCGTCTCCGCCTGCGCCTCCGGCGCCGAGGCGATCGGCTACGCCATGGACATGATCCGGCTCGGCCGTGCCGACGTGGTGGTCGCGGGCGGCACCGAGGCCGCCATCCACGGCCTCAACATCGCGGCCTTCGCCGCCGCGCGGGCGATGTCCACCCGCAACGACGACCCGCAGGGCGCCTCCCGGCCGTGGGACCGCGACCGTGACGGGTTCGTGCTCGGCGAGGGCGCCGGCATCGTGGTGCTGGAGTCCGAGGAGCACGCCAAAGCGCGCGGCGCGCGCATCTACGCCTACGCCGCCGGTGTCGGCTACTCGGCCGACGCCCACCACATCACCCAGCCCGAGCCCGAGGGCCGCGGCATCATCATGGCGATGACGCAGGCGCTGACCGACGCCGAGGTCACCGGCCTCGACGTCAAGCACGTCAACGCGCACTCCACGTCCACCCCGGCGGGCGACGTCGGCGAGGTGCAGGCCGTGGCCAAGGCCATCGGCACCCACCCGCTGGTCACCTCGACCAAGTCCATGACCGGTCACCTGCTCGGCGGCGCCGGCGGCATCGAGTCCGTCTTCACGATCAAGGCGCTGCAGGAGCGGATCGTCCCGGCCACCATCAACCTCGACAACCTCGACGACGGCATCGAGGTCGACATCGTCCACGGCGCGAACCGTCCGCTGCCGCAGGGCGACATCGCCGCGGTCAACAACTCCTTCGGGTTCGGCGGCCACAACGTGACCGTCGTCTTCAAGGGCGCTTGATGACCGTACTGGACAACCGGGCGGTGGGCGGCGGCTCCGAGCAGGAGTCCGCCGATCCCCGCGATCCGGTCGTCCGGCTGGCCGCGCTGCTCGACGAGGGCTCGGCACGGTTCATCACCCCGCAGGACAAGAGCGGCGTCCTGGCCGCCATGGGTCGCGTCGAGGGCGTGCCCGTCGTCGCCTTCTGCAGCGATGCCCGCTTCCAGGGCGGCGCGATGGGCAGCGAGGGTTGCGAGCACATCGTGCACGCCTACGACGTCGCCGTCCGCGAACGGGTGCCGGTCATCGGGATCTGGCACTCCGGCGGTGCGCGACTCGCCGAAGGCGTCGAGTCGCTGCACGCCGTCGGGCGGGTGTTCGCGGCCATGACCAAGGCGTCCGGCCTCGTGCCGCAGATCTCGGTGGTCGTCGGCCCGGCGGCCGGCGGCGCCGCCTACGGTCCCGCGCTCACCGACCTGGTGATCCTGGCCGACACCGGCCGCATCTTCGTGACCGGCCCCGACGTCGTGCGCAGCGTCACCGGCGAGAACGTCGACAGCGAGGCGCTGGGCGGCCCCGAGCCCCACAGCAGGCGCAGCGGCGTGGTGCACGTCGTCACCAAGTCCGAGGCCGAGGCGTACCTCAAGGCGCGCCGGCTCGCCACGCTGCTCGGCCACCAGGGCCGGGTGCGTACCGGCGAGGTGGAGGAGGCCGACTTCTCCTCCTTCCTGCCCGAGTCCGCGCGCCGGGCCTACGACGTCAAGCCTCTGGTCAACGGCCTGCTCGACGAGGCCGGTGTCGAACTGCACGCCAAATGGGCGCCGAACATCGTCACGTCGCTGGGCCGCCTCGGCGGCCGGACGGTCGGTGTGGTCGCCAACAATCCGTTGCGGCTGGGCGGCTGCCTCGACGCCACGTCCGCCGAGAAAGCCGCCCGCTTCGTACGTATGTGTGACGCTTTCGGAGTGCCTTTGGTTGTCCTCGTGGACGTACCGGGTTACCTGCCGGGCGTCGGGCAGGAGCACGATGGCGTGGTCCGGCGCGGGGCCAAGCTGCTGCACGCCTTCGCCGAGGCGTCGGTGCCCCGGGTCACGCTGGTCACCCGCAAGGCGTACGGCGGGGCGTACGTCGCCATGAACTCGCGGGCGCTGGGCGCGACCAGGGTGTTCGCCTGGCCGACCACCGAGATCGCGGTCATGGGGGCCGTGGCGGCGGTGCGCGTGCTCAAGCGGCGCGAGCTCGCGGCGGCCTCCGAGGAGGAACGGCCGGCGCTGGAACAGCGGCTCGCCGCCGAGCACGAGAAGCTCGCCGGCGGCCTGGCACGGGCCCAGGAGCTGGGCGTCATCGACGAGGTGATCCAGCCGGCGGCCACCCGTGGGGCGATCGCCAAGGTGCTCGCCCAGGCCACCCCGGCCCGGGGCGCCCACGGCAACATCCCGCTCTGACCCGGCAATTCCCCAGCTTTAAGAACGAAAGGCCCCGCACCGACACCCGGCGCGGGGCCTTTCCGCATGATGGAGGCCGTGTTGCCGCCCGTTCGCTGCCCGGAGGCCGGGAGGCCCGGCAGGCGCTCAGCGGGAGGTGGGGCGAGGTCGGACGGCGAGGTCAGACGGCGGCGTGCAGCCAGCGGACGGGCGCGCCGTCCCCGGCGTACCTGAAGGGCTCCAGCTCTTCGTCCCACGGCCGCCCGAGCAGCTTGTCGAGCTCGTCCTCCAGCACGCACCGCCCCTGGCCGGCCATCATCATGGCGGCGCGCAGCCGGTCCTCGGGGATCATGATGTCCCCGGCCACGCCGATGACCGCCGTGAACGCGCCCAGCGTCGGCGTGTAGGCGTGCCGGGAACCGTCGATGCCCGGCGAGGGATCCTCGGTGATCTCGAATCTGAGGCGCTGCCAGCCCATGAGCGAAGAGGCGATGGCCGCCGCGATGCCGGCGCGGCCCTCCCACTCCGCCTGCGCGCGCACGACATTCGGCGCGGCTGGTTGCGGTGTCCACGTCAGATCAACGGGCACGCCGAGAACACCCGCGACTGCCCATTCGATGTGAGGGCACAGCGCGGGCTGAGCCGAGTGGACGTAAAGGACGCCACGAGCAGACACCGGACCTCCCGTTTCGGTACGAGGTGCGCCTTCCCCAACGGCCTCGCCCCGGGATGATCACAAGTGACTAGGGAGAGACTACCGTCGGTCGCCATCGGACACCAGAGGGGGGCCATACCAAGTTGGTGCGGGCGTGTCACGTGACAGGTGTTGCGGACGGGGAAACTACCCGCTCATGGACATGCAATCTGTCGGCGAGGCGTTCATCCGGCCAGGTCAGGTGCTGGTCGATCGGGGCGCGGTGTCGGCCGCCGCGCGCTGGACGCAGGCGGTCTCCGAGGCCGACGGTGTCACCGTCCTGCATCTGTCGTCCGGCGTCGATCCGTGCGAGATCACGGCCGAGCTGCGCGACCGGGGTTTCCGTGCCTCCCCCAACCACGTGCTCACCGGTCAGCCATTGTTCTTCGGCGGTCCGGCCTCGCGGCCGTTCCCCGTGCCGCCGGTGCCGTTCAGGCCGGGGCGGTCGCGGTCCGACGTGGTCGTGGCCCTGCTCGACACCGGCGTGGCCAAGCATCCGTGGTGGTCGGGCGGCGACTGGTACTCCCGGCTCGGTCCCGAGGGCGCCGACGCCGCGCAGGGGGCTCAGGCCGGGCACGGCACGTTCATCGCGGGTCTGCTGGCCCGTACCGCGCCGGGCGTCAGGCTGCGGGTCCGCCGGGTGCTCGACGGCGACGGCCTGGGCGACGAGGCGACCGTGGTGCGCGCGCTCCACCGCATGCGCGACGACCCGCCGCACGTGCTCAACCTCTCCTTCGGCTGCCACTCCTTCGACGACCGGCCGCCACCCCTGCTGTCCGACGCCATCGGCGCGCTGAGGGACACGGTGACGGTCGCCTGCGCCGGCAACACCGCCTCCGACCGGCCGTTCTGGCCCGCCGCCCTGCCGTGCGCGGTGGGCGTGGCGGCCCTCGACGCCGCCCAGGAGCGCCGGGCGCCCTTCTCCGGATACGGCACGTGGGTCGACGCCTGCGCCCGCGGCGACTGGCTGACCAGCAGTTTCCTGAACACAGGCGAGTTCGGCGGCTACGCCGCGTGGAGCGGCACGTCGTTCGCCGCCGCCCTGGTGTCGGGGGCCGTCGCCGACGCGGCCCGGCGCGAACCGGCCAAGGAGGCCGTCGATCGTGTGCTGGACCCTCGGCAGTCCCGGCAAATTCCGGATCTGGGAGTTCTCGTTCCGGCGAGTCTGTAGAGTTTACGCTCAGTCCTCAGTCAATCACGAGGAGGCAGGATGACCTCCCCGTTCGGGACGAAAGGAGGCCGCATGAGCGACTTGCGCGATCCGGCGGAGCTGCTCCACGACGCGGCCGACGGCGACCGATCCGCCTGGCACGAGCTGGAGTCCAGGTTCGGCCCGCGCATGTGGGCGCTGGCCCGGTCGTGCGGGCTGGGCGAGGCCGACGCCGCGGACGCCGTCCAGGGCGCCTGGCTGCGGCTGCTCCAGCACATGCACGACATCCGCGATCCGTCGCGGGTGGGCGGCTGGCTGATGACGACCACCCGCCGTGAGGCGCTCCTCCTGCTGCGTAAGGAGCCGTCGGGCCTGCTCGTCGGCGATCCGGAGGGAAGGCCCACCTTCGGGGCCGTCGAGGAGCCCGATCCCGCGTCCGCCGTGCTGGAGGCCGACGGCAGGCGCCTGCTGTGGAAGTCGGTGTCCGCCTTGCAGGAACCCTGCCGCACTCTGCTGCAGCTGGTCGCGACGGATCTCGGAAACCAGCAGATGGCGATGCGGCTCGGCATGCCCGTGGGCAGCGTGGGGCCGACCAGGGCCCGCTGCCTGGAGAAACTGCGCACTCTGCTCTCACTACAGGAGACAGCGCAATGATCAACGACGAGTACTTCCTGGCCGCCCTGCGGCTGGCCGCCGGAATGGATCCGATGCCCGGTCACGTGTCGGCCGCCGCGCGTGACGTCTACGGGCTGCGGGTTCCGCAGGCGGTGACGGCCAACCCGGCCGAGCACGCCGGGGGCCGTCCGGCCCGCAGCGGCGCCGCCGCCCGCGACGACGGCTCCCATCTGGTGCGGTTCGTCACCGACGGTCTCACCTTCGACCTGGAGGTGACCGTGGGCGACGGGCTGATCGACGTGGCCGGGCAGATCTTCCCCGATCCAGGGGAGGACACCGTCATCGACGTACGCACCCCTCATCTGACGCTCACCCGTGGAGTCGGCCGGAACGGCAGGTTCGCGGCCACCGGGTTGCCGCCCGGGTGGCTGAGCGTCGTGTGCCACCGTCCCGGTCATGCGCCCGTACAGACGAGGTGGGTGCGCATCCGGCCGTGAGGCCCCAACCGAAGCACCCGTCCGCGCCGAACACCGTCGACCCCCCGTCCCCGTCGGTCACCCCCCCATGAGTGTCAGTTCACCTCCATCAGAATCAGCAGACGACTTCGGTCCGCTCGTAGAGGCGGCCGAGGCGGCCGTTCTGCGTGCCCACATCGACCCCGAGCAGGCCCTCTACGCCGGCCGCACGGTCCTGGCCGCGGCTCTCCGCGCCGGATCGACGGAAGCCGAGGTGATCGCGCTGCGGGCCATGGCCCTGGCCTCCCGTGAGCTGGGCGACCTGCTCAGCGCCGAACACTGCCTGCGGCAGGCCATCGGCACCCCGGGCGCACCGGCCGAGCGCCGGGCCCAGGCTCGGCTGTCGCTGGTCACCGTACGCACCGAGCGCGGGCACCCGCTCCAGGCCCTGCGCGTGGCCGCCCTGGCGTGGGCCTATCTGTCCCCGCTCGACCGCGCCAAGCTCGACACGCAGCGCGCGGTCGCCCTGGCCCACCTGGGCCGCCACCAGGAGGCCATCGCCGCCTGCGACCGCTCGCTGCGGGCCCTCGTGGCCGCGCCGGGCACCGTCGACGACCGCCGTTTCCTGGCCGGCGGCCTGCTCAACCGGGGTCTCATCCACGCCTACCGGGGCGACTGGGACGCCGCCATGCGTGACATCTCGGCCTGCCTGGAGATCGCCCGGCACGCCGGTCTGCGTCACCTGGCCCGGCTGTCGGCCGCCAACCTGCCGTTCCTCTCGGTGCGGCGCGGCGACGTCGCGGGCGCGTTCGAGCATTACCGGGAGGCCGAGGACACCCTGTTCGGCTTCCCCGAGCGGCTGGCCACCATGCGGGCCGACTTCGCCGGCGCGCTGCTGGCCGCGCACCTGCCGGGCGAGGCCAGGGCGATGCTGAGCCTGGCCGTGCCCGATCTGGAGTCCTCCGGCGCGCGGGTGGCGCTGGCCGAGGCGCGGCTGAAGCTGGCCCAGGTCGAGCTGCTCACCGGCGACCCTCACCGGGCGCGGCAGGTGGCCGAGCAGGCGGCGGCCGAGCTGGCCGAGCAGGAGCGGCTGTCGTGGCTGCCGCTGGCCAACGAGGTCGTCCTGCGTGCCCGGCTGGCGCTCGGGCCGGTCACGCCCGAGCTGATCACCGACCTGATCACCTGCGCCGACGAGCTGGAGGACGTCTCCTCGCACGTGGTCGCCGCCGCGGCGCTGCGCCTGGCCGCGGCGGAGGCGGCGCTGGCCGTCGACGACCATCCGGTGGCCTCGGCCCAGCTCCGCAGGCTCACCCGGCACGCCGAGCCGGCCGAGCGCTGGATGCCCGCCGGCACCCGCCTGACCCCGCTGGCGCCCGAACCGCAGGCGATGCAGCTCGCGCAGGTGCCGGTGACCGTACGCCAGCACGCCCTGGCCCTGGAGGCGGCGCTGCGGGAGGACGTGAGCGGCGCGCTGCGGGCGGTGCGTGACGGGCTGGCCGAGGTGAGCGGGCAGGTGGAGGCGTTCGAGGATCCGGCGCTGCGGGCCCACGCCGCCCGGTCGGGAGAGCGGCTGGCCGCCTTCGGGCTGGGGCTGGCGGTGCGTGACGGGTGCGCGGGCGAGGTGTTCGAGTGGGCCGAGCGGTGGCGGGCGGTGGCGGCGCCGGCGCACGCGTGCGGTCTGGTGGAGGCCGATCAGGTGCGGGCGGCGCTGGACGGCGCGGCGCTGGTCGAGTTCGTGACCGACGAGGAGACGTTGCTGGCGGTGCTGATCAGCGGCGACCGGGTGCTCCTGCGGCGGCTGGGCGGCGTACGGCAGGTGCGCGAGTCCGTCGTGGGGCTGCGTCACGCCCTGCGCCAGTGGGGTGCGGGGCTCGACGTCGCCCGTCCCGCCCAGGCGCTTCCCGAGCTGAACGCCGCCGGCGCGGAGCTGGAGCGGCTGGTGCTCGGGCCGCTCAGGGCCGAGCTGGGTGACCGGCCGCTGGTGGTGGTGCCGGTGGGGCCGCTGCACACGCTGCCGTGGGGCGCGCTGCCGGGGCTGCGTGAGCGTCCCGTCAGCGTGGCGTCCAGCGCGGCGGCGTGGGTGGAGGCCCGGCGGCGGGCCCGCGCGCGCGAGGGCGCCCCCGCGGTACGGGCCGCGGCCGGTCCGGCGCTGGCCCACGCGCGGGAGGAGGTGGCCCGTGTGCTGGCCTGCCATCCGGGCGCCCGGGAGGTGACCGGCCGCCGCGACGACGTGCTGGCGGCGCTGGGCGAGGCCGACGTCCTCCACCTGGCCGCGCACGGCTCCTTCCACGCCCGCAGTCCGCTGCTGTCCGGCATCACCCTCGACGACGGGCAGCTCATGGCCTACGACCTGCTGGGGCTGCATCGGGCGCCGGAGCTGGTGGTGTTGTCGTCGTGCAACTCGGGCATGGCCCGTACGCCGGCGGAGGGCGCGCCGCTGGGGCTGCCCGGCACGTTCCTGGCGCGCGGGAGCACGTGTGTGGTGGCGGGGATGGTGCCCATCGGGGACGAGGCGGCGATGGCCATGATGAGCGCCTTCCACGAGCTGGTCGCCGCCGGGCAGGCGCCGGACGCGGCCCTGGCGTGCGCGTCGGCCAAGACCGGGCTGCTGGGGTTCGTCTGCTTCGGGGCCGGCGACCGGCCCCTCTACCCGGCCGGCTGACACCCGGCCGGGTGACCGGCCGTTCAGCCGGTGGCCACCGGGCGGGAGGGGTCGGCGACCCAGTTGGACCAGGAGCCGACGTAGAGGGCGGCGGGCAGGCCCGCCAGCTCCAGGGCCAGCACCTCGTGGGCGGCGGTGACCCCCGAGCCGCAGTAGGCGCCGACCGCGACCCCCTCCTCCACGCCGAGCGCGGCGAACCGCTCGCGGAGGGCGGCGGGGGCGAGGAACCGGCCGCCGGGGCCGACGTTGTCGGTCGTGGGCGCGCTCACGGCTCCGGGCACGTGGCCGGCCACCGGGTCGACCGGCTCGACCTCGCCCCGGTAACGTTCGGCGGCGCGGGCGTCGAGCAGCACGCCCTCGGTGGCCAGCGCGGCGGCCTCGTCGGCGGTGAGCGTCGGCATGCCGCCGGGCCTGGCGGTGAAGTCGCCGGGCCGGATCTCGGGCTCGTCCTTCGTGAGCGGAAGACCGGCCTCGGCCCATGCCGCGAGACCGCCGTCGAGCACGCGTACGGACCGGTGGCCGAAGTAGCGCAGCGCCCACCAGGCGCGGGCGGCGGTCGTGGAGCCGGCGTCGTCGTAGACCACGACCGTACGGCCGTCGCAGACGCCCAGCGCCCGCATGGCCCGCTGGAAGCCGGCCGCGTCGGGCAGCGGGTGGCGGCCGCCCGCGCCGGGAGGCGCGGCGAGGTCGGCGTCGACGTCGCAGAAGACGGCGCCGGCGAGGTGGCCCTCGTGGTAGAGCTCCACGCCGGGCGGGCCGCCCAGCCGCCAGCGTACGTCGAGCACGGACGCCTCGGGCAACGCGGCGAGTTCGGCGGGCGTGATCAGCGCACTCATCGGGTGGACACCTCCAGGAGCGGGACGCGGAGCTCGGCGGCGGTCATCGAGCCGTGGTAGCCGGTGAACAGCGCCTCGATCGGATGACGACGGGGAGCGGTGATGGCCAGGCCGTCACGAGGCACGGCCACGACGTCGCCGATGCGGCCCAGCCACGCCTCGCGTACCCGGGGCCCGAACCAGCCGGACTCGACCGCCTCCTGCCTGGACACTACCGACGCGCGCTCGCCGAGGGTCGCGCGCCACGCCTCAAGGACGTGATCGGCGGCTCCCGGCTCGGCGTAGACGTGCCTGGCCCGGGCCTCGCCGCCGAGCAGCGCCACCCCTTCGGTCAGCGCGGGCACGCTCTCGGCGTCGATCTTGTCGGTGGCGTTGACCATGCCGTGGTCGGCGGTGACGTAGAGGGCCGCGCCGGGTGGCAGGGCCTCGGCCAGGCGCCGGGCCAGGTCGTCGACGACGGCCAGCTCGCTCAGCCACTCCTCGCCACCCCATCCGGCCAGGTGGCCGGCGGCGTCGAGCTTGCCGTAGTAGGCGGTGACGTGGGCGCGGGGCGCGGCGCGCAGGGCCTCGCCCACGCGGGCGACGATGTCGTCGACGCCGTCGGCGGCCACGTAACGCACGCCGCGGTAGACGGCCCTGGTCAGGCCGGAGCCCTCGAACTCGGCGGGGGCGACGTAGACGGCGTCGACGCCCTGGCGGGCGGCGCGCTCGTAGACGGTGGGGGCGGGCTGCCACTCGCCGGGGTCCATCGTCAGACCGCCGGGGAGGGTCCAGCGCAGGCAGTTGAACAGGTGGCCGGTGCCGGGGACGGCCAGCATCAGGCCGACCATGCCGTGCTCGCCGGGGGTCAGGCCGGTGCCGAGCGAGCACAGGCTGGTGACGGTGGTGGCGGGGAACCCGGCGGTGAGGGTGCGGCCGGGCAGGGCGGACAGGAACGGGGCGGCCTCGGGATGGGCGCGGAGCAGGTCGGCGCCCAGGCCGTCGACCAGGAGCAGGCAGACGCGCGCCGCGGGGTCGAGGGCCAGCGGATTGGGCTCGGTCAGGCCGAGGGCGGCCAGCAACGAGCCGGGGAGGTCCGCCAGCGACCCGGTGCCGTAGTCGGGCAGCATCCCCACATCCTAGTGTCCACGCGCGATCAGGCGGGGGCCTCGCGGTGGCCCGGGGGCGTCAGGCGGCGGCCCTCGCGGTGGCCTCGGACAGGGCCTTGGCGAAGGCCAGCACGTGGGTGACCGCCTCCGGCCCGTCGGCCGCCTCGCTGACACGCAGCGACAGGTCGTCGGCGGTGATCGCGCCGGTGTAGCCGTGGTCGGCGTCGCAGTTCTCGTCGCCGCAGGTGGCGGGCTCCAGGTCGACGTGGGAGATCGCGCCCCAGCCGATCGTCAGGGTGACCTCGGTGGGCGGGACGCCCGGCGCGTAGGAGGCCGGGTCGGGCACCACGCGGGTCACAGCCACCGACTGGACGCGGCTCAGCCGGACCGCCTCGGTGGTGGTGGAGGCGTGGGAGGCGGAGACACCCTCGACCGCCGGGTGCTCGTCGGTGTGGCAGACCAGCAGCCTCGTCGTCGACAACACCAGGACGGTGACGTGCCGGCGGACCTCCATCGCGGGATCGAAGGTGGCCTCGTGGTGGACCACGAACGCGGTCACGGCCTCCTTGCCCAGCGCGGATTCGACCGCATCGGTGACGAGGTCGGGGTAGTAGCCGCTGCGCTCGATCGCTTCACGCAGGCCCGCGGCTGAGACTCGGGTTTCCCTCATGCCTCCATCCTGCCAGGGCCGCGCAGTGCACTCACCCGCCAGACATAACGCTCTATGAACGTCTTTGTCAGCACATGGGTGACATGTTGGGTGCGGTCAGGAGAGCCTTCTCGGGCCGCCGTCCAGGCGTGGGCCGGCCGGGGTGCGCAGGGTGGCGCGGGCGCCGAGCACCAGCACCTCCGACTCGCCCACCAGCACCTGGTCGAGGTCGAGGCAGGCCACCTCCGGCAGGTCGTTGGCCAGGCGGCCCACGCGGACGAGGAGCTCCTCCAGGGCGGGGACGGCGACGGGCGGGTAGCCGTACTGGCCGAACAGCAGGGGGGCCGCGCGTACGGACCGCACGAGGGCGGCGGCGTCCTCGCCGGTCAGCGGGGCGAGGCGGAACCCCTGGTCGAGCAGGAGGCGCGCGGTCACCTCGCCGAGCCCGAACGAGACCACCGGCCCGAACGCCCGGTCCTCGACGACCCGTACGACGGTGGGCACGGCCGGCTGCGGCGCCATGCGCTGTACGGCCAGCTCGACCCGCTCGCCGAGCTGCTCGGCGAACTCGGCGTAGGCGTGGCGCACCATCTCGGGACCGGTCAGCCCCAGGCGTACGGTGCCCGCGCGACGTGAGGCCCCCGGGTCGGCCACCTTGAGCACGACGGGCGGGCCGAGCCGTTCGGCGGCGGCCACGGCCTCCTCCGGCGAGCGTACGACCTCGGCCGGCCAGACGGTCAGGCCATAGCACGACAGCAGCTCGGTGGCGTCGATCTCGACGGGCGGGCCGGGCTCGGCGAACCCGGTGGGCTCCTCCCCCGCCGCCGGGGCCGCCGCGCCGGACAGCGTGGCGAGGACCAGCTCCCGGGCACGGGCGGTGTCGAGGCCGTCGAGCTCGGGCGGCGGCACGGCCGGGTGGGCCCGCCAGGTGGCGTAGCGCACCACGTGGGCCAGGGCCCTGACCGCCTCCTCCGGCGCCGCGTACGACGGGATCGAGCCGCGCGCGGGCGCGGCGCCCGAGCCACCGGCCACGCGCAGGGACGGATGCATGCCGAGGTGCCCCCGGAACGTGGCCAGCACCGGCTTGGCGGAGCCCTGCGAGACCCGCAGCAGCTCGGCCGCCACCTCGTCGGACTTCCCGGGGATCGGCGGCATGTAGATCACGACGGCGGCGTCGACCTCGTCGCGGGCCAGCTCGCCGGCGAGCGCCGCGCCGAACTCCGTCGGCCCGGCGGCGGCCCCCAGGTTGACCGGCGGGCGTGGTTCGAGGCCCGCGGCGAGGCAGGCGTCGGCGGCCAGCAGGCCGAGCGCGTCGGAGTTGGTGACCAGCGCGACCCTCGGCCCGGCGGGCAACGGCTGGTAGGCCAGGAGCTGGCCCACGTCGAAGAGCTGGATGAGGTCGTCGACCCTGATCAGGCCCGCCTGGGCGAACAGGGAGCTGATGGCGGAGTCGGGCAGCCCTAGCTCCTCGGCCGAGTGGCCGGCGGGGGTGCCGCCGCTCTTGACCACCACGATCGGCTTGCTGCGCGCGATGCGCCTGGCCAGGCGGGTGAACTTGCGCGGGTTTCCCAGCGACTCCAGGTAGAGCAGGATCACCTCGGTGGCGTCGTCCTCCTCCCAGTACTGGAGGAGGTCGTTGCCGGAGACGTCGGCGCGGTTGCCGGCCGAGACGAACGACGAGATGCCCATGCCGCGCTGGGCCACACGCTGGAGCAGCGCGGTGCCGAGCGCGCCCGACTGGCTGAAGAAGCCCACCCGGCCGCGGCCCGGCACGGTGGCGGCCAGCGTGGCGTTGAGCTTGACGGCCGGGTCGGTGTTGGCGATGCCGAGGCAGTTGGGGCCCACCACGCGCAGGCCGTACGAGCGGGCGATGCGGGCCAGCTCGTCCTGCCTGTCGCGGCCGGGCGCGCCGGTCTCGCCGAACCCGGAGGAGACCACGACCAGCCCGTGCACGCCCTTCTCGGCGCACTCCTTGACGACGTCGAGCACGCCTTCGGCGGGCACGGCCACGACGGCCAGGTCGACCTCGCCGTCGATGGCGGTCACGCTCGGGTAGGCCCGTACGCCCGCGACGGCGCGTACCTGGCGGTGGACGGGATAGACCGGGCCGGTGAAGTCGGCGGCCAGCAGGTTGCGCAGGACGGTCTGGCCGACGCCGCCGGGCTCGCGGGAGGCGCCGATGACGGCGACCGAGCCGGGGGCGAGCAGGCGGGCGATCGACCGGGACTCGGCGCGGTGCTCGCGCGAGGTCGTCACCTCCGCCGAGGTCTCGGTCGGGGTGAGGTCGAGGGTCATGCGTACGACGCCGTCGGCGAACCGGCTCTGCGCGGTGTAGCCGGCCTGCCGCAGGACGCCCATCATCTTCATGTTGGCGGGCAGCACGTCGGCGACGAACCGCTCGATGCCGCGCTCGCGGGCCGTGGCGGCCAGGTGTTCCAGCAGGACGGAGGCCACTCCCCTGCCCTGGTGGGCGTCCTCGACCAGGAACGCGACCTCGGCCTCGCCCGGACCGGTGCGGTCGTAGCGGATGACGGCCACCATCTCGGCTCCGATGGTGGCGATGAGGGCCACGCGGTTGTCGTAGTCGACGTTGGTGAAACGTTCGACGTCGCGGTCGGACAGGCGGGGGCGCGGGCCGAAGAAGCGGAAATAGATCGACTCGTCGGACAGACGGGAGTAGAAAGCGCGGAGACGGTCGGCGTCGGCGGGCCTGATCGGGCGTACGTGCGCGGTGCCCCCGTCGGCCAGGACGACGTCGGCCTCCCAGTGAGCCGGATAGTGTGCCTCCACGTCCACGAGCGTAAACCCGCATCCCACATGCCAAGACCGGCGGGCCTGTTGGGCAACGCTTGTGCATCGACTGACACCCGGTGTCCCGGGTCAGCCCCACGAACAGCCCGGAAGCTGTTAGTTTTGCCGTGGCCAGGCTCGTTCTGAAGGCAGCAAGGTGGTGACATCATGACGCGGGTCGTCGTGGTGGGCGATCTCATGACCGACGCGGTCGCGCGCGCCCGTTATGCGCTCGCCAGGGCGAGCGACACGCCTGCGATCGTGACCATGCACGGCGGAGGCTCCGGCGCCAACATCGCCTCGTGGCTCGCCGTCGAGGGCGCTGAGGTGGCCTTCATCGGCCGCCGGGGCGCCGACATCACCGGCCGTAACCGCGACATGGAGCTGATGGGCTACGGCGTCGACGCCCGGCTCGTCATGGATCCCGAGCGGCCCACCGGCACCTGCGTGGTGCTCGTCACGCACAAGGGCGAGCGCACCATGCTCTCCGACCCGGGCGCCAACGCCGCCCTGTCGCCGGAGGACCTGCCGCGTGACCTGTTCACCTCGGGCGCCCATCTCCACCTGTCGGGTTACACGCTGGTCAACGAGGGCTCGCGCGACGCCGGTCTCGCGGCGCTCGACATGGCGCGACGCTCGGGCATGTCGATCTCGGTCGACTGCGCCTCGTCCGCGCCGCTGGATCGTACGGGCGCCGAGCCGTTCCTCGAATGGACCAACGGCGCCAAGCTGCTGTTCGCCAACATCGACCAGGCCAAGGTGCTGACCGGCCGCGACGACGCCGAGGCCGCCGCCAAGGTGCTGACCGCGTGGTTCCCGCAGGTCATCATCAAGATGAACGCCGAGGGCGCGCTGTGGTTCAGCAACGGCCGTCCCGACCCGGTCCGGGTGGCCGCCGAGCCGGTCGACAAGATCGTTGACGGCACGGGCGCGGGTGACGCGTTCTCGGCCGGGTTCCTGCCGCCATGGCTGGCCGGCAAGCCGCCGGCCGAGTCGCTGGCCGCCGGGTGCCGGCTCGCGGCCAAGGCGATCATGCACCTGGGCGCGCGGCCCCCGTTCTGAGCCGCGCTCCCCTGCCGGGCGCTACGACGTGGTGGCCAGCACGAGCGGGAGCACGGCCGGCGCGCCCGCGTGGCGCACCAGCGCCGCCGCCAGCGTCATCGTCCAGCCGGTGTCGACCCGGTCGTCCACGAGCAGCACCGGGCCGCCGCACTCGGCGATCGCCGTGCCGACGTCTTTGGGCATCGCCAGGGTGCCCCTGATCGCCTGGACGCGCTTGGCGCTGTTGAACTGCTGCCCCGGCGCCCCCGCCCGGTAGCCCAGCTCGCCCAGATAGGTCAGGCGGCCCACCTGGGCCAGCCGCTCGGCGAAGCCGCGTACGAGCTGCGGCCGCGTGGCGGACGGCACGTTGACCACGGCCACCGGCCGGTCGCGCCACTCCCACGCCGACAACACCTGGATCACGGCCTTGAACATGTCGTCGGCCATCGGCCCGTCGCCTCCGGCGAGCAGGTCGCGCAGCCGGTTGCCCCAGCCGATGTCGGTCAGGCGGCCGAGCGCCCGGCCCGGCTCGGCCCCCAGCTCGGGCTTGATCCGGCCTGACAGGTCGGCGAGGCCGGTGGGCCACTGCTTGCGTGCCTCGATCTCGACGCCGGGCCTGCTGAGGCGTTCGCGGGCGGTCTCGACGGCCTGCGCGGCGATCTCCGGCGAACGGTGGCGGCCGGTGCAGTTGTCGCAACGTCCGCAGGGCGTGGCGGCGTCGTCGTCGAGGTGGCGGCGCAGGTATTGCTCGCGGCACTCCTCGATGGTCAGGTAGCGCAGCATGGCGTCCTGCTCGGCCCTGCGCTCGGCGGCGATGCGGGTGTAGCGCTCGGTGTCGTAGGCCCACGGCTCGCCGGTCGACTCCCAGCCGCCCTTGACCCGGCGTACGGCGCCGTCGACGTCGAGGACCTTGAGCATCATCTCCAGGCGGCTGCGGCTCAGGTCGACCGCGGTCTCCAGGGCCGGGGTGGACATCACGCCGCCCTGTTCGAGGGCCTGGAGCGTGGCGCGTACGACGGGCTCGGGCGGGAAGGCCAGGGAGGCGAAGTAGGCCCAGATCTCGCGGTCTTCGGTGCCGGGCAGCAGGATGACCTCGGCGCGCTCGACGCCGCGCCCGGCCCGGCCGACCTGCTGGTAGTAGGCGACGGGCGACTGCGGCGCGCCGACGTGCACGACGAACCCGAGGTCGGGCTTGTCGAACCCCATGCCGAGCGCGCTCGTGGCGACCAGCGCCTTGATCTTGTTGTTGAGCAGCGCCTCCTCGGCGGCCAGGCGCTCGGCCGGGTCGGTCTGCCCGGAGTAGGCGGCCACCTCGTGGCCCTGCTCGCGCAGGTAGCCGGCGATCTCGTGGGCGGCGGCGACGGTGAGGGTGTAGACGATGCCGGAGCCCGGCAGCTCGCGCAGGGTCTGGGCCAGCCAGGCCAGGCGCTGCTCGGCCGAGGGCAGCCGCACGACGCTCAGGTGGAGGCTCTCCCGCTCCAGCGGGCCGCGCAGCACGAACGTGTCCTCGCCCATCTGCTCGGCCACGTCGCGGGTGACGCGGGCGTTGGCCGTGGCGGTGGTGGCCAGCACGGGGATGCCGGGCGGCAGCTCGCCGAACAGCGTGGCCAGCCTGCGGTAGTCGGGCCTGAAGTCGTGGCCCCAGTCGGAGATGCAGTGGGCCTCGTCGACGACGACGAGCCCGGCGCTCTCGGCCAGCTCGGGCAGCACGTTGTCGCGGAAGTCGGGGTTGTTGAGGCGTTCGGGGCTGACTAGCAGCACGTCGACCATGCCCTCGGCGACCTGGCCGTAGATCTCCTCCCACGCCTCGGGGTTGGCGGAGTTGATGGTGACGGCCCTGATGCCGGCGCGCTCGGCGGCGGCGATCTGGTTGCGCATGAGGGCGAGCAGCGGCGAGACGATGACCGTGGGCCCCTCGCCCAGCTCGCGCAGCAGGGCGGTGGCCACGAAGTAGACGGCGGACTTGCCCCAGCCGGTGCGCTGCACGACGAGGACCCTGCGCCGGTCGAGCACGAGCGCCTCGATGGCGGCCCACTGGTCGTCTCGCAGCCGGGCGTGGTCGCCGGCCAGGGCCCGCAACCGCTCCTCGGCCTCTTCGCGCAGCATCGCCGCATCGGGGGCATCAATCATGCCCCCCTTATTACCAGCTCCCACCGACGGAAGCGGCACACCCGCGCTCCCGTCCCGGGAACGCCGGACGGTTGTCCACCGGCCCGCCCCCTCCCGGAAGGGCCGGACGGGGGTGCTACCGGTCGGCGTGCTCGGGGAAGGCGTTGACCGTCACGCGGTGCATGCGGCGGCGTTCGGTGTAGTCGGCGACCGCGTAGTGCTGGGTGGGGCGGTTGTCCCAGAAGGCGAGCGTGCCGGGCCGCCAGTTCAGCCTGCACTGGTACTCGGGCGAGCGGATGTGGTCGATGAGCAGCGGCAGCAGGGCCTCGTTCTCGCGGTCGGTCAGCCCCACCAGGCGGGTGGTGGAGGCGCGGTTGACGAACAGGGCCTTGCGGCCGGTCTCGGCGTGCACGCGGACGACCGGGCGTTCGATCGGCGGCCATTTGGCCTGGATCTCGGCCAGGTCGAACGGGTGCCCCTTGGAGATCGCCTTCCTCATCGACATCGTGATGTCGTGCACGGCCGTCAGCTCATCGCACAGCCGCTGGATCGACGGCGACAGCGTCTCGTAGGCCAGGTACGTGTTGGCCCAGCAGGTGTCGCCGCCCACGCTCGGCAGTTGCACGCAGCGCAGCAGCGAGCCCATCGGCGGCGTCGGCTCGAAGGTGTTGTCGCTGTGCCATTCGTCGCCGCCCTCGCCCTTCGGCGACGTCTGGTCGAGCACGTGGATCGGGCTGCCGGAGTCCTTCTTGAACGCCGGATGATTGAGTGTGCCGAAGTTCAGGGCGAACTGCAGGTGCTGCTCGTCGTCGATGTGCTGGTCGCGAAAGAAGAGCACCAGGTGTTTCAGCCATCCCTCGCGCAGGGTCGCGACGTCTTCCGGGGAGAGGGGTTTGCGCAGATCGACCCCGGTGACCTCGGCGCCGATGTGCTTGGTCACGGGATGAAACTCGATCATGGCGAAGCCTCCGGAGGCGGGCGTACGGTGTCCTCGCCTCCGACGGTAAGACCCAAGCAATTGCTTGGTCAAGAGCAGGTCGCCGCGCGCCGGACGCGCCGACGAGTCGCGGGCACCCAAGTCTCTTCGGCACAATGTTCGACATGGCCCGACGTACGACTGCACCCCCGCCTGAGGACTTCGAGGAGCGGATCGTCGACATCGACGTCTCCTCCGAGATGCGCAAGAGCTATCTCGAGTACGCCTACTCGGTGATCTACCAGCGGGCTCTGCCCGACGCGCGCGACGGCCTCAAACCGGTGCAGCGGCGCATCCTCTACTCCATGAGCGAGATGGGCCTGCGTCCCGAGCGCGGCCACGTCAAGTCCTCGCGCGTCGTCGGCGACGTCATGGGCAAGCTCCACCCCCATGGCGACAGCGCCATCTACGACGCCCTCGTACGCCTGGCGCAGCCGTTCTCGATGCGCCTGCCGCTGGTCGACGGCCACGGCAACTTCGGCTCGCCCGACGACCTGCCCGCCGCCATGCGGTACACCGAGGCCAGACTGGCCCCCGCGGCGATGCTGATGGTGGAGTCGCTCGACGAGGACACCGTCAACTTCAAGCCCAACTACGATGGCCAGGAGACCGAGCCCACGGTCATGCCGTCGGCGTTCCCCAACCTGCTGGTCAACGGCACGACCGGCATCGCCGTCGGCATGGCGACCAACATGGCGCCGCACAACCTCGCCGAGGTCGTGGCCGCCGCCCGCCACCTGATCAAGAAGCCCGACGCGACGCTCGACGAGCTGATGAAGTTCGTGCCCGGCCCCGACCTGCCGACCGGCGGCTCGATCATCGGCCTGCAGGGGGTGCGCGACGCCTACGAGACCGGCCGCGGCACGTTCCGCATGCGGGCCAGGTGCGCGGTCGAGCAGATCACGCCGCGGCGCAAGGGCATCATCGTCACCGAGCTGCCCTACAACGTCGGCCCCGAGCGCGTGGTCACCAAGATCAAGGAGCTGGTGACCAGCAAGAAGCTCCAGGGCATCGCCGACCTGAAGGACCTCACCGACCGGCACAAGGGCCTGCGCCTGGTCATCGAGATCAAGAACGGCTTCATCCCCGAGGCCGTCCTGGAGGAGCTCTACCGGCTCACGCCGATGGAGGAGACCTTCGGCATCAACAACGTCGCCCTGGTCGACGGCGAGCCGCGTACGCTCGGCCTGCGCGAGTTGCTGCAGGTCTACGTCGACCACCGGCTGGAGGTCGTGCGGCGCAGGTCCGAGTTCCGCCGCCGCAAGCGCGAGGAGCGCCTGCACCTGGTCGACGGCCTGATCATCGCGCTGCTCAACATCGACGAGGTCATCCAGGTCATCCGTTCCTCCGACGACTCGGCGCAGGCCCGCGCCCGGTTGATGGAGGTCTTCGACCTGACCGACATCCAGGCCGCCTACATCCTCGACACGCCGCTGCGCCGGCTGACCAGGTTCGACAAGCTGGAGCTCGACCGCGAGAAGGAGACGCTGAGCGAGGAGATCGCGGCGCTGACCGAGATCCTTTCTTCGGAGGCCAAGCTGCGGCAGGTCGTCTCGGGCGAGCTGGCCGAGGTGTCCAAGAAGTACGCCACGCCGCGCCGTACCGTGCTGCTGGAGGCGCCGGGCGTGGCCCGCACCCCGGTGGTCTCGCTCCAGGTGGCCGACGACCCGTGCTGGGCGCTGCTGTCCTCGACCGGGCTGCTGGCCCGCACGTCCAACGCCGAGGCGCTGCCGGGCGAGGGCGAGCGTTCGGCGCACGACGTGCTGGTGTCGGTGGCGCGCACGTCCGTACGCGGCGAGGTCGGCGTGGTGACCTCACTCGGGCGGCTGATCCGCGTCCAGGTCGTCGACCTGCCGACGTTGCCGCCCTCGGCCAACCCGCCGACCCTGTCGGGCGGCCACCCGGTCTCCGAGTACGTCTCGCTCCAGCCGGACGAGAAGGTCGTCGGCCTCGGCTCGCTCGACCCCGACAGCCCCGGGCTCGCGCTCGGCACGGCGCAGGGCGTGGTCAAACGGGTGGTTCCCGACTACCCGGCCAACCGCGACGACTTCGAAGTGATCACGCTGAAGGACGGCGACACCGTGGTGGGCGCCGCCGAGCTCGACTCCGAGGACCACGACCTGGTCTTCGTCTCCTCCGACGCCCAGCTCCTGCGTTTCCCGGCCTCGCTGGTCCGTCCGCAGGGGCGTCCGGCCGGCGGCATGGCCGGCATCCGGCTCGACGACGGCGCCCGGGTGATCTGGTTCGGCGTGGTCGACCCCTCGCTGCCCGCGCAGGTGGTCACCGTCGCCGGTTCCTCGACGGCGCTGCCCGGCACCCAGGTCGGGGGCGGCAAGGTGTCCGACTACGCCGAGTTCCCGGCCAAGGGGCGGGCCACCGGCGGCGTACGGGCCCAGCGGTTCCTGAAGGGCGAGGACGAGCTGCTGCTCGCCTGGGCCGGTCCGGCTCCCGCCAAGGCCGTCTCGGCGGTCGGCAAGCCGGTGCCGCTGCCGGAGGAGATCGGCCGCCGCGACGGCTCGGGCGTGCGCCTGACCCACACGATCGGCGCCGTGGGCGGCGCCCTGGCCTCGGGTCCGGCGGCCGACGTCGCGCCGCCGCCACCGGCCGAGGAGGAGTGACCCCGTCCGCCGGGGAGGCCCGCCCTGCGGGTCCCCCCGGCGGACACACCCGCGAGAGCGGTTACCGGAACGTGTTATGAAATGGGCTCGACGCCCGATCTCCTCCTGAGAGCGCTCTCTCTTGGGAGGTTAACGTGTTCCGTGCAAGACCCCCGTCATGGGCGGCACTCGCCCTGGTCGCCTCGCTGGCCGTCGTCCCGCCCGCCCAGGCGGCGGCCGAGCCGCACACCGTCACCGACTTCGAGTCCGACGGCGTCCCCCAAGGCGTGTACGCCTGGGGCAACGACGCCCCCTCCACCCCCACGCTCACCGTCCAGCCCGCCCAGGACCGTCCGGACGCCCCGGCGGCCAACCGGGCGCTCAAGGCCGTCTACGCCGTCGGCCAGTGGGGCGGCTGGTCCCACGACCTGCCCGCCACCCAGGACTGGTCCCCGTACGAGGGCTTCTCCTTCTGGGTGAACGGCACCGGCTCCGGCCAGAAGATCTTCTTCGAGATCAAGGACGGCGGCGCCGGCGCGGGCGCGTCCGAGCTGTTCGAGTCCGCCTTCACCGACGACACCGCCGGCTGGCGGCAGATCAGGACCCCCTTCTCCGGCTTCACCCGGCGGGCCGACTACCAGCCGGGCGGCGCCCCCACCGACGGCGAGCTCGACCTGACGGCCATGTGGGGCTACTCGATGCGCCTGCCGGCCGCCTCGGGCACGCTGCTCTGGGACGACGTCCAGGTCTACGGCAGCGCCCCGCCCCGCCCGGTGCGCCTGTCCACCGGCAGGCCCGTCTACACGGTGGACGAGAAGGGCGCCGTCCAGGTCGGCGTGACGGTCACCACGACCGGCGGCGCGCCCCTGCCCGCCGACCTGACCGTCGAGTACGCCACCGGCACCGGCACGGCCACCCCGGGCGAGGACTACACCCCGGCGCGCGGCACGCTCACCTTCCCTGCGGGCACGGCCTCGGGCGCGACCAGGACGTTCACCGTCAGAACGCTGGCCGACGGCCAGAACGAGGTCGCCGAGACCATCCCGCTCGTCCTGTCCGGCACCGGCACCAGACCCCCGGCCGAGCAGCCGATCATCGTGATCAACGCGCACGGCCTGCCCTACCTGGACGCGCGCAGGCCGGTCCGGCAACGGGTGGCCGACCTGCTGGCCCGGATGACGACCGAGGAGAAGGTCGGCCAGATGACCCAGGCCGAACGCGGCGCGCTGACCAAGCAGAGCGACATCGCCGCGTACGCGCTGAGCTCGCTGCTGTCGGGCGGCGGCTCGACCCCCGCCGTCAACACCCCGGCCGGCTGGGCCGACATGATCGACGCCTTCCAGGCCCGCGCCCTGCAGACCCGCCTGCAGATCCCGCTGATCTACGGCGTGGACGCCGTGCACGGCCACAACAACGTCGTCGGCGCCACGATCTTCCCCCACAACGTGGGCATGGGCGCCACCCGCGACCCCGAACTGGTCCGGCAGGAAGGCCGCGTCACCGCGCGCGAGGTCAGGGCCACCGGCGTCCCGTGGGACTTCGCGCCCTGCCTGTGCGTCTCGCGCGACGACCGGTGGGGACGCGCGTACGAGTCGTTCGGCGAGGACCCGGCCCTGGTCTCCAGGATGGCCACCATCGTGGACGGCCTCCAGGACAACGGCGTGCTGGCCACGGCCAAGCACTACGCCGGCGACGGCGGCACCGCGTACGGCTCCTCCACCACCGGCGACTACACGATCGACCAGGGTGTCACGAGGACGACGAGGGCGGAGCTGGAGGCGGTGCACCTGGCACCGTTCGCCGAGGCGGTCAGGCGCGGGGTCGGCAGCGTCATGCCGTCCTTCTCCAGCGTGGACTTCGGCGACGGACCGCTGAAGATGCACGCGCACAAGGAGCTGATCACCGACGTGCTCAAGGGCCGGCTCGGCTTCGAGGGCTTCGTGATCAGCGACTGGCAGGCCATCGACCAGCTCCCCGGCGACTACGCGAGCGACGTGCGCACCTCGGTCAACGCGGGCCTGGACATGATCATGGTGCCCTACGCGTACCCGGCGTTCTTCACCACGTTGAAGGGCGAGGTCGAGGCCGGGCGGGTGCCCATGGCCAGGATCGACGACGCCGTCTCCAGGATCCTGACGCAGAAGTTCCGGCTGGGGCTGTTCGAGCACCCGTACGCCGACCGGTCCGGCATCGCCGACGTCGGCTCGGCCGCGCACCGGGCGGTGGCCCGTACGGCGGCGGCCAGGTCGCAGGTGCTGCTGAAGAACGACGGCGGCCTGCTGCCGCTGCGCCCCGGCGCGAAGCTGTACGTGGCCGGCTCGAACGCCGACGACATCGGCAACCAGACCGGCGGCTGGACCGTCACCTGGCAGGGCTCCTCGGGGCCGATCACCCCGGGCACGACGATCCTGGAGGCCATCCGCGCCCGCACACCGTCGGTCACCTACTCGGCCGACGCCTCGGCCCCGCTCGCCGGGCACGACGCCGGCGTCGTCGTGGTGGGCGAGAAGCCGTACGCGGAGGGGGTGGGCGACGTGGGCCGCGCCGGGCGCACGCCGGCGCTGTCGGCGGCCGACCGGACCGCGGTGGACCGGGTGTGCGCGGCGATGAGATGCGCCGTGCTGGTCGTGTCGGGGCGACCGCTGGAGCTCGGCGACCTGACGGGCGTCGAGGCCGTGGTGGCCTCCTGGCTGCCGGGCACCGAAGGCGCGGGGGTGGCCGACCCGCTGTTCGGAGCCGTGGCCTACACCGGGCGGCTGCCGTTCACCTGGTTCCGTACGGCCGCGCAGGTGCCGGTGAACGTGGGTGACGCGGTCTACGACCCGCTGTACCCGTACGGGTGGGGGCTGCGGACCGATCGGGCGCGGGACCGGCTCAAGGCGGCCCGTGACACGCTCGCGCGCGGCGACGGCCCGTCGAGGGCCGCGGCCGCGGCGCTGACCCCGGCGCTGCGCGAGCGCGCCTGGAACGCCGACGGCTCGGTCCGCGACACGCGGGCCGTGCTCGCGGCCGTGGCGACCGCGGCGTCGCTGCTCGAACGTTCCCGCACCGACACCCAGGCCGTGGACGACGCCGTCGTCTCGGTGGCCAGGGACGTCGCCCAGACCGTGGGCAGGCGCTTCGACCTCCAGGCGGCGGCCGACCACGAACTGGCCTCCGGACGGCTCCGCGAGGCGGTGGACCTCCTGGCCCGGGCCGCCCGCTGACAACGCGAGCCCGTCCCGCCCGCTCCCGGGCGGGACGGGCTCCCGCTCAGTCCCGGCAGAGGCAGAACGGGTGGCCGGCCGGGTCGAGGAAGACCCGGAAGCTGTCGTCCTCGCTCGGCTGGTGCTCGTGCTTGGTCGCGCCGATCTCCTGCACCTGTTTCTCGGCCCGGTCCAGGTCGGTGACCGTGACGTCGATGTGCAGCTGCTGCGGCCGCGCCGGGTCGGGCCAGGACGGCGGCCGGTGGTCGGGCGCGCGCTGGAAGGCCAGGCGCTTGGGCGAGCCGCCGTCCTCGACGACCACCCACTCCTCGTCCTCGTACGTGACGGGCCAGCCGAGCAGCCGCGAGTAGAACTCGGCGAGCGCCCTCGGCTCCGGGCAGTCGAGCACCGTCGTACGGAACTCCGCGATGCCGTCCATCATTACCCTCCGGGAGTTGTTTCGCCGGCACGCCCACCGACGAGAATGAAGGTCATGGCTGCCAACTCGTTCATGGTCCCGCTGGGCACCCCCGCGCCCTCCTTCGACCTGACCGCCATCGCCGGCGGCAGCGTCTCGCTCGCGGACCTCAAGGGCTCCCCCGCCACGCTCGTGGTCTTCCTGTCCAACCACTGCCCCTACGTCCGGCACCTCGAGACGGGCCTGGGGGCGATGGCCGCCGGCTACGGATCCAGGTTGTCAGTGGTGGGCATCTGCAGCAACGACAGCGTGAACTACCCGGACGACGATCCGACACACCTGGCCGAGCAGGCCCGGCGGGCCCGGTTCCCGTTCCCGTACCTGCTGGACGACACCCAAGACGTCGCCAAGGCCTACCGCGCCGCCTGCACCCCCGACTTCTTCCTCTACGACGGGGAGCTGCGGCTGGTCTACCGGGGCGAGTTCGACGGGTCGCGGCCCGGCAACCAGGTCCCGGTGACGGGCTCGTCGCTGCGGGCGGCGATCGACGCGCTGCTCGCGGGCGACCCCGTCCCGGACGAGCAGCGGGCCTCGATCGGCTGCGGAATCAAATGGCGGCCGGGGAACGAGCCCACCGGCTGAGCGCCGTCAGGCGGAGGTGGCGGCCTCGATGGCGGCGGGCAGGCCGAGCAGCAGCTCGTGGGGCTCGCCGCCGGTCCATGACCGGATCATCCGGCCCCCCGCCTCCCCGGGCTCGAACTCCTCGCAGCCGAGCGGCCCGTAGCAGCCCGCCTGGTCGAGCATGAGGATGATGGGGTCGTCGTCGGGCAGGCCGGCGGCGTACGAGGCGGCGTCGAGCAGGGCCAGTGCGGACCTGGCGTTGCGCCCGTCGTCGTTGGACTCCACTCGGTCGAGGCGGCGCCGGGCTTGAGCGCGGAGATACGCGGCGAGCGATTCGGACCTACTCACGACTGACCTTCTTCGACGGCGTACAGATGGTGACGACATCATCACTCAAGGTGAGCCGATTTCGTGGGACCTTCGTAAACTCCCGCCAGTCGCCACCCCGGAAAGCATCACCTTTGGGGCATAAGGGAAGATCTGAGGCATGACTGCGTTCGACGACCTGTACGCCGCCAACGCGAAGTACGCCGAGACCTTCGGCGAGTCCGGGCTCACCGGCCGGGCAGCCCGCGGGCTGGCCGTGGTGACCTGCATGGACTCCCGCATCGACCCCCTGGGCCTGCTGGGGCTCCAGCCCGGCGACGCCAAGATCCTGCGCAACGCCGGGGCCCGCGTCACCGACGACGTGCTGCGCACGCTGGTCCTCGCCGTCTACCTGCTCGGCGTGGAACGGGTCCTGGTCATGCCCCACACCGACTGCGGGATGACCAAGGTGACGGACGCCGACGTGCACGACCTCACCAGCGCCCGCGGGGTGGACACGCGCAGCCTGGAGTTCCACACGGTCCCCGACCAGGGCGAGGCGCTCCGGCACGACCTCACCCGCATCCGCACGACGCCGTTCCTGCCCGACGACATGCCGGTGACGGGCGCGATCTACGACGTGCGCACGGGCCGGCTCACGCCGGTCGGCGACTGACCTCGCCGCGGTCGCGCTGGAAGGTGGCGTACAGCCACCACAAGGACGGGACCAGCAGGAACGCGCCCACGGCCAGCGACCCGAGGCTGGCCGCCAGCACCGCGTCGGTGGCCGCCGCCCGGTCGAGCGTGAGACCGGGCAGCAACACGGGGTACTGGCCCACGCCCCACCCCCACAGCAGCCCCACCACGGCCAGCGCGGCGGTGAGGCGTACCGCGAGGTAGGCCCGCCGCCACAGCAGCACGAGCGAGGCCAGCCCGGCCAGCACCGACAACACGAGCAGCGGCAGGGCGCGGCCCGAGGTCAGCTCGGCGAACAGGGCGGGTGAGTCGGCGCGCAGCACGAGCAGGCTCACCGCCGACAACACGCCGACGACCGCGCCGCACCACAGCGCCCGCCGCCGGAACTCCTCGGCCAGCGCGTCGTCGCCGCCGCGCCGCGCGTCGCGGGTGAGGTAGACGGCCGCCAGGTACGCGGCCGTGCCGACGCCGAGCGCGCCGGCCGCCATCGACGTGGGGTTGACCCAGCTCCGGACCAGGTCGCCCGCGGCGATGCCGGGCGGCACCCGGCCGGAGGCGATGCCGCCCGCCGCGGCCCCGAGGAAGAACGGGGTCACCACCGAGGAGAAGGCGAAGGTGGCCCCGAACAGCCGCCGCTGCCACAACCTGGAGGAGACCTTCCGGAAGGCGAACGCCGCGCCGCGCCCGATGACGCCCAGCGCCACCAGCGTCAGCGGGATGTAGAGGGTCGAGGTCACCGAGGCGAACACCGAGGGCACACCGGTCCACGCCAGCACGATCACGAAGATCAGCCACACGTGGTTGGCCTCCCAGATCGGGCCGATGGAGTGCTCGACCAGGTCCCGGAACCGCCGGCCGCGCTCCGCGCCGCCGGCCAGCAGGTCCCAGATCCCGCCGCCGAAGTCCGCGCCGCCGAACAGCACGTACGCGGTCAGCCCGATCCACAGGACGACCAGCATGATCTGCGGCAGCGGCATGGTCACACGACCTTGTAGCCGGTGACGTCGGGCTCCTGCGGCGCCAACGGCACGGGCACGTCGCGGGCCAGGCGGCGCATCACGTACACGGTGGCCACGGTCAGGGCCACGTAGACGGCGGTGACCAGCACGAATCCGTACACCAGGCCGGGCGCGGGGTTGACCGCCTCCGACGTGCGCAGCACCTGGAACACGATCCACGGCTGGCGTCCGACCTCCGTGACGACCCAGCCGCTCTCCAGCGCCAGCACGGCGGCCACGCCCGACACCGCGACGCCGCGCAGGAACCACGGCGAGTCCGGCAGGTCCCGCCGCCGTTTCCAGGACAGCGCCAGCCAGACCGCGATCAGGAGCAGGGCGAACCCCATGACCACCATGATCTGGAACGCCGGGTGCACGATGTTGACCGGCGGCCGGTCGGCGGGCGGGGTCCGCTCCAGGCCGACGATCTCGGCGTCGGGGTTCCAGTGGGCCAGCAGCGACAGGCCGTAGGGGATCTCCACGGCGTACTTCAGCTCGTCGCCCACCGCGATCCCGCCCAGATGCAGCGGCACCCCGCGCCCGGTGCGGAACACGCCCTCCATGGCGGCCAGCTTGACCGGCTGGGAATCGGCCACGAAGTGCGCCGCCCAGTCGCCGACGCCGATCTGCACCGGCGTGACGACCGCCGCCACCGTGAGCGGCAGCAGCAGGCCGAGGCGGTGGTAGCGGTCACGCCGTCCGCGCAGCATGGCGACGGCGTACACGCCGGCCATGAGGAACCCGGCCACCATGAACGCCGCCAGGATCATGTGCACGGTCTGCGGCGGCGTGGCCCGGTTGAACATCGCCGCCCACGGATCGACGGCGGTGATCCGGCCGCCCTCGGTCACGAACCCGGCGGGATGCTGCATCCAGGCGTTGGCGGCGACCACGAAGAACGCGCTGGTCACCCCCGCCAGCACGATCGGCACGCCGGACAGCAGATGCGCCACCGGCGACAGGCGGTCCCAGGCGTACAGGTAGATGCCGAGGAAGATGGCCTCGACGAAGAACGCGATGCCCTCCAGCGAGAACGGCAGGCCGATGACCTCGCCGTACACGCCCATCAGCCCCGGCCACAACAGGCCCATCTCGAACGACAGGATCGTCCCCGACACCGCCCCTACCGCGAACAACACGCCGAGCGCCCTGGCCCACCGCCGCGCCAGCAGCCGGTAGGCGTGGTCCCCGGTACGGTGGCCCCGCCACTCTGCGAGCAAGGTGATGGCCGGCATGCCGACGCCGAGGCAGGCGAGCACGATGTGCCAGCCGAGCGACAACGCCATCTGCATCCGCGCCGCCCCGAGGTCCGCCCCCGCGACCCCCAGAACCCCCGTCAACCGCCCTCCCCCTCCCTCACCTCACCGCCACCCCACCAACCCGACCCGCGCCACCCGCATGTGGTACCGCAATTTCTGCCCGGGTCACCGGTTTCAGAGCCTGGGCCCTCTGGTCCAGGCCCATCCAGCGGCCCGCCGACCGCCCAGCACAGCGGCCGCTCGCACGAGCTCCAGCGCGCCGACCCACCTGGTGACCTCACCCACAGCCGGCCCGTCCCCGAACCCGGCCGAACGACCGACGACCCGAAGCACCACGAGCCCGCCCCCCAAACACCCGAGCACACCGGCAACTCTGGCGACCTGCATGGAAACGTCCTCGTGATCGTGGGCCATGGGCACGTCCGCAGCATTCGGGCATCCCCCGCAAACGCTCCGCGTCCGCCCCGTACCCGCAATAACACTCCGCAACCACCAGTAACCCTCAGCAACCAATCCTGGGCCAACGAGAGGGTGACACAGACCCCAGAACGCCCACGAGTACGACGAAGAGCCCACCGGGCCCCTGGAAAGGCGGCAACGGCGGCAGGACCCCAGAGCGCCACCGAGCCCCCAGAGGGCTACTGAACCTCAGAGAGGCCCCAGGCGTGCCGTGGGGGCCACAGAGGCCTCAGAGGGCACCACGAACCCCAGAAGGCACCCCGAAGGCGCTCCAGGGGCATTCTGGCGCCCCCGGAGGATCACGCCAGCCCCGCGACAGAACCACTGCCGCAACGAGACGCCAGGGCCCGCCCATACGTTTCGGGCCACCTGGCGCACGCCTAAAACCGACAAACACGCCTCAGCCGAACAAGGCACCTCAAGCCGCACAACCCGACTGAGGCAAGGCCGCACGACCCTGGTCAGGCGTCGATGTGATCCCGATCGACCTCGGCCGCGCTGCTGACGATGAACTCCCGCCGCGGCGCCACATCGCTCCCCATCAGCAGGCTGAAGATCGACTCAGCCCCCTCGGCGTCCTCGATGCGCACCCGGCGCAGCACCCGGTGCCTGGGGTCCATCGTGGTCTCGGCGAGCTGGTCGGCGTCCATCTCCCCCAGACCCTTGTACCGCTGCACCGGGTCCTTCCACCGCTTGCCCCGCCGCTCCAGGTCGCGCAGCACCTTCTGCAGCTCGGCGTCGGAGTAGCAGTAGATGTACTTCTCCTTGCCCCGCCCCGGGTTGGTGAGCTCGATGCGGTGCAGCGGCGGCACGGCCGCGAACACCCGCCCGGCCTCCACCATCGGCCGCATGTAGCGGTGGAACAGCGTGAGCAGCAGGCACCGGATGTGCGCGCCGTCGACGTCGGCGTCGGCCATCAGGATGACCTTGCCGTAACGGGCCGCCTCGATGTCGAACGAACGCCCAGACCCGGCGCCGACCACCTGGATGATCGCGGCGCACTCGGCGTTCTTGAGCATGTCGCTCACGGACGCCTTCTGCACGTTGAGGATCTTGCCGCGGATCGGCAGCAGCGCCTGGAACTCCGAGTCGCGGGCCAGCTTGGCGGTGCCGAGCGCGGAGTCGCCCTCGACGATGAACAGCTCGCTGCGGTCGACGTCGTCGCTGCGGCAGTCGACCAGCTTGGCGGGCAGCGCGGAGTTCTCCAGGGCGCTCTTGCGCCGCTGGTTGTCGCGGTGCTCGCGGGCCGCGATGCGGGCCTTGGCGGCGGCGACGATCTTCTCCAGCACGGCCCGCAGCGGCTGCTTGAACCCGCGCGGCGGGTTGGCGAACAGCTCCTTCAGCTCGCGCGAGACCACGTGGGAGACGATGCGGGTGGCCGCGGAGGTGCCGAGAATCTCCTTGGTCTGCCCCTCGAACTGCGGCTCGGGCACCCTGACGGTGATCACACCGGTCAGGCCCTCGGAGATGTCGGCGTTGTTGACCGGGTCGTCGCCGCTCTTCAGCAGCCGGGTCTCGCGCAGCAGCTCGTTGATCGTACGGGCCAGACCGCGCTCGAAGCCGGTCAGGTGGGTGCCGCCCTTGGGCGTGGAGATCACGTTGACGAACGAGCGCACGGTCGACTCGTAACCCTTGCCCCACCGGATCGCCACGTCGACGGTGAGCTCGCGCTGCACCTCGGTGGGCGTCATGTGGCCCTGGTCGTCGAGGACCGGCACGGTCTCGTGGAAGTGGCCCACGCCCTGAAGGCGCAGCACGTCGCAGACGGGCTCGTCGCGGGCCAGGAACTCGGCGAACTCGGAGATGCCGCCGTCGAAGCGGAACTCCTCGCCGGTGCGCTCCTCCTGCCTGCTGTCGAAGACCGCCAGGGTCAGGCCGGGCACCAGGAACGCGGTCTGCCGCAGGCGCACGTGGATCTCGTCGAGCGAGACCTCGGCGTCGGGCAGGAAGATCTGCTTGTCGGCCCAGAAGCGCACGCGGGTGCCCGTGACGTTCTTGGGCAGCGTGTCGCCGAGCCGCAGCCCGGACTTCTTCTTGAACTTGGCCGTCGGCCCGTCGCCGTCGAAGACGCCGGGCACGCCGCGCCTGAAGCTGATCGCGTGCACCCGCCCGCCGCTGTCGACCTCGACGTCGAGCCGGGAGGACAGGGCGTTGACCACGGAGGCGCCCACGCCGTGGAGGCCGCCGGAGGCGCCGTAGGAGCCGCCGCCGAACTTGCCGCCGGCGTGGAGCTTGGTGTAGACGAGCTCGACGCCGGCCAGGCCGGTCTTGGGATGGATGTCGACGGGGATGCCGCGACCGTTGTCGCGCACCTCGATGGAGCCGTCGGCGTAGAGCTCGACCTCGATGCGGTCGCAGTGGCCGGCCAGCGCCTCGTCGACGCCGTTGTCCACGATCTCCCAGAGGCAATGCATGAGCCCGCGGCTGTCGGTGGACCCGATGTACATGCCCGGCCGCTTGCGTACGGCCTCGAGGCCCTCAAGCACCGACAGGTGACGAGCTGTGTAACCCGCCTCCACTACCGTCACTCTTGCTCCCCTGGTCTAAGCATCGAACACGTGTGCGTAGCTTACCGTTCTTCCCTCAGGCGCGCGTACAAGCTTGCCATGGCGACACGTTTGCCGTTACCAACCGGCTGATCACCATTACATTCGGACACATTCCGCTCTGGGCGTAGCGAGGCGGAGGTTGGGAACGTCCACGTCCGGTTAGATGTTGTCTCAAGTGACTGACGCCAGATCCTCGCTTCGGCGGGGGTGACCCGAAAGGCGATACGTGACTGGAGCTCTCGCCCCCGTTAAGCCGCTGACGGCCCTCGACCGCTGCGACCGCTGCGGTGCCCAGGCCTACATTCGCGCGACCCTGCCTGTAGGTGGGGAGCTGCTGTTCTGCGCTCACCATGGGCGTCAGCACGTCGCAGCGCTGCGCGAAAAGGGCGCCGACATCCTGGACGAGTCGGCTCGCCTCAGCGAAACCCCATCGATGAACCCCAACGACGACCGCTGACCCGTTCGTTGTGATCACATAACCACATATTGCACGACCAGCTCGGCGATCCCGGCCCACCACGCCGGGGTCGCCGTTCTGCGTTCGACTGCGTTCGACTGCGTTCGACTGAGTTCGACCCCGGCCGGCTACCGGCGCACGCGGTAGTGGTAGCGGCCGACGGTCTCGAAACCCTCCGCGCGGTACAACGCCTGCGCCGCCAGGTTGGGTTCCGTCGTGACCAGGTACGCGCTCTTCGCCCCGGCCCTCCGGGTCAGCGCACGCAGGACCGTACGCGCCAGCCCGCGCCGCCTGGCCTGCGGCAACGTCGCCATGCAGAAGATCCCGGCCGTCTCGCCCTGCGGGACGACCCGCCCGACCGCGACCGGCACGCCGTCCTCCTCGACCGCGGCGTACCAGGCGGGAACGCCGGTGCAGATGCGTTCGGCCTCCTCCAGGCCGCTGCCGTACCGGCCGTCCACGGACCACCAGGTCTCCAGCCATTCCGGCCACGGACGGTCCTCGATCCGGACCGGGCCGCGCGGCTCGGCCGACGGCGATCCCGCCATGATGACCGTGGGGTCGACCAGCTCGTATCCTCTGCGCGCCAGTTCGGCGTCCAGGCCGGGCCAGGTGCCGGGCCCGATGGAGAACGCGCAGAGTTGTCCCCGTTCGCCGTAGAACACCTCGGCGGCGCCGATCGCCGCGTCCAGGTCGGCGGGGGCGGTCAGGGCCAGCACCGAGTTCGCCCGTTTGGTCACGCCGCCCGCCGAACGCAGCACCCACCCGTCGTGGGAACGCTGTTCGTAGGCCGGCCAGGCCTCGTGCACCAACAGGTCGAGATTCATCCGCGCAGCCTAGCCGACCAGCGCGAACACCCTCCGAGCGGCCCGTTAGGGTGTGGGGTTGTGCTGATTCTGCTGCCGCCGTCCGAAGGCAAGGCCACCGAAGGGAGCGGGCCGCCGCTCGGGGAACTCTCCTTCCCCAAGCTCGGCCGGGCCCGCGGGCGCGTCCTGACCGCGCTGATCCGGGCCTCCAAGCGCCGCGACGCCCCGCAGGTGCTCGGGCTGACGCCCGGCCTGGCGGGCGAGGCGGCCAAGAACACGGTGCTGAGGACCGCCCCCACCCTGCCCGCCGCCGAGCTCTACACCGGCGTCCTGTACGACAACCTCGCCCTCAACACCCTGGACGACGCGGCCAGGGCCAGGGCGGAGGAGTCCGTGCTGATCTTCTCCGGCCTGTGGGGCGTGTTGCGCGTCACCGACAGGGTGCCCCCGTACCGGCTCTCGATGGGTGTCAGCCTGCCGCCGCTCGGCGGCCTGGCCGCCTACTGGCGTCCCCACCTGGCCAAGGAGCTGGACCGGGTGCCGGGGCTGGTGGTGGACCTGCGCTCGTCCACGTACGCCGGCGCGTGGCAGCCAGGCGACCGGTCGGTGTCGGTCCGCGTCTTCAGGGACGGCAAGGTCGTCAGCCACATGGCCAAGGCCACCCGGGGCGAGATCGCCCGCGTGCTCTTTCAGCAGGAGGAGGCGCCCTCCACTCCCGGCGAACTGGCGAAGGCCCTGGATAACTTGGGGTACCAGGTCGAGCTCATCGAGCCCGTCCGCGTGGCCCGCCCCTGGATCCTCGACGTTCACCTCACCGACGCACACCCCACCGACGCACGCTGAGGGCGGAAACGGCGATCGCCCCGCCCGGAGGGTTCCGGACGGGGCGATCGACGAGCTGACTGCTAGTCCAGGTAGTCGCGCAGGACCTGGGACCTGGACGGGTGACGCAGCTTGGACATGGTCTTGGACTCGATCTGGCGGATGCGCTCACGGGTGACCCCGTAAACCTTGCCGATCTCGTCGAGTGTCTTCGGCTGCCCGTCGGTGAGGCCGAACCGCATCGACACGACGCCCGCCTCCCGCTCCGACAACGTGTCGAGAACGGAGTGCAGCTGCTCCTGCAGCAGCGTGAAGCTGACGGCGTCGGCCGGCACGATGGCCTCGGAGTCCTCGATGAGGTCACCGAACTCGCTGTCGCCCTCCTCGCCCAGCGGGGTGTGGAGGGAGATGGGCTCGCGGCCGTACTTCTGGACCTCGACGACCTTCTCGGGCGTCATGTCCAGCTCACGGGCCAGCTCTTCCGGCGTGGGCTCGCGGCCGAGGTCCTGCAGCATCTGCCGCTGGACGCGGGCCAGCTTGTTGATCACTTCGACCATGTGGACCGGGATGCGGATGGTCCGCGCCTGGTCGGCCATAGCTCGCGTGATCGCCTGCCGGATCCACCACGTGGCGTACGTGGAGAACTTGTAGCCCTTGGTGTAGTCGAACTTCTCGACGGCCCTGATCAGGCCGAGGTTGCCCTCCTGGATCAGGTCGAGGAACAGCATGCCGCGCCCGGTGTAGCGCTTGGCCAGCGAGACCACGAGCCGGAGGTTGGCCTCCAGCAGGTGGTTCTTGGCACGGCGGCCGTCTTCGGCGATCCATTCGAGCTCGGCCCGGACGTCGACCGGCAGGCTCTCGGTCTCGCCGCCGCCGAGCTGCTCCTCGGCGAACAGGCCCGCCTCGATGCGCTTGGCCAGCTCGACCTCCTGCTCGGCGTTGAGCAGGGGGACCTTGCCGATCTGCTTGAGGTAGTCCTTGACCGGGTCGGCGGTGGCGCCGGCGGCGGCCACCTGGGCGACCGGGGCGTCGTCGTCGTCGTCCGACAGGATGAGGACCTCGTCCTCGGTCTTGTCGGCGGCGACGGCTGCGACCTCGGCGGCCTTGGGCTCCTCGTCGGTGTCGTCGTCGGAGTCACCCTCGGACTCGGTGTCGTCGTCGGTCTCGATGTCCTCGACCTCGATGTCCTCGAGGTCCTCCAGCTCCACGTCGCCGTCGAGCTCGAGATCGTCGTCGTCTTCCGAGTCGGAGCCCTTGAGCCCCTCGGGTGCCTTCTTGGTCTCGGCAGGCCCAGCGCTTGCGACTTCTGGCTTGGCCTTCTTGGCGGCGGCCGGAGCCGCCTTCTTCGGAGCGGGAGCGGCCTTCTTGGCCGGGGCCGGCTTCTTGGCGGCCGGCTCGGCCTCAGCGGCGCCCACGACCGCGGTCACGGTCTCGGGCTGCTGCTCTTTGGCGGCCGCTGCCGTCTTGGTCTTGACGGGGGCAGCGGTGCGGCGCTTTGCTGGACCACGAGACTTCTTCGGCGCAGCCGAATCCGCGGCGGTCACCACCACGGTCACGCCCTCTTTGCTGAGGTTCCGCAAGAACGCGGCGGCGTGCGACATGGGGATGTCCGCCTCCTCGAAGGCCTGACGGACATCCTCAGACTCGAGGAAACCCTGCGAGCGCCCACGCTCGAGCAGTCGCTGAATGACGGGCTCGTTCAGCTCTTGTGGCTTCGAGCGAGTCGAACTTGCAGGCGACACGAACACCTCTCGAACGAACGCGTGGCGACAATGGACCCAGATGCCCGCTGGGGGCTGTTGCCTCTCTCGGAGATCGGTGAGGCCGTGCGAAGCGCGACGGACCTGACACAGCATTGTGGCACGACCCAGCACTCCATACGGCCACCTCCCGGCGGTTGTCCTCCACCCTAGGCCGACGAAGACAGTAGTGCGTACGTAAGCGGGGCACTGATACCCGAAAGCAACCGTTATGACTGTTTCATTCAGTCACTCTTCGTGGCTGGAGGAACGTGAATTGCGAGCGCGGTAACGTCATCATCCTGTTCATATCCAGACAACATCCGGTCAACCAGGAAGTCCAGCAACATGTGCGGGCTACTCACGACCTCAGGCGGCGCTTCGGTCACAACACTGCAAATCTCTGCGAGACCGGCGTCGAGACCCCGCTTCCTGTTCTCCACGAGACCGTCGGAGTAGAGCACGGCGGTGTGGCCGGGCGGCACCACGAACCGGAACTGCCGGCGGCTGGTCGGCCAGCCCAGCGGCGTGCCCGGCTCGGCGTCGCACAGGATCGCAGTGCCCTGCGGCGAGACGAGGACGGGTGGCGGGTGGCCGGCCATGGCCAGCGTGCCCTCGCCGGTGACCGGCTCCACGACCATGTACGCCAGCGTCGTGACCTGCTCTTCCTCTTCCGTGGCCTCGAAGACCCGGTCGAGGCCGGTGAGCACGGCGGCGGGCGGCGGGTTGGTGAGCGCCAGCGCCCGCATGGCGTTGCGGATGCGGCCCATGCCCGCCGCGGCCTTGACGCCCTTGCCCATGACGTCGCCGACGACGGCCGCCACCCGGCCGTCCTGGAGGACGAAGGCGTCGTACCAGTCGCCGCCGACCTGGACGTGACGGCTGCCCGAACGGAAACGCTGGGCCAGCACCAGGCCCTTGACCACGGGCAGGCGGTCGGGCAGCAGGCTGCGCTGCAGCGTCTCGGCGGTGCGGTGCTCACGCTCGAACAGCGTGGCCCGCTCCACGGCCAGGGCGCACTGCCCGGCCAGCGCCTCCAGGAAGACGCCGTCCTCCTGGGAGATCTTCTGCGGGCGCGTGAAGGAGAAACGCAGCGCGCCGAGCGCCCGGCCGGCGGCCAGCAGCGGCAGGCCCACCCAGGCGCGCTCGTCGCCGTGGGCGAGGAAGCCCGCGAGGATCTCCTCATCGCCGCCGGCCTCCAGGAGCTGCGACTTCAGCGACTCGGGCGACTCGGCGAAGACCGGCCGGCGGCTGTTGACCGCCATGGTCATCACGTTGGAGTGGGACAGCGGGATCTCGTCGCCGCCGCCGGAGACCTCGGGGATGCCCTCGCCGTTGACCAGCTTGAGCGCGGCGCGGTCGGTGTCGAGCAGCGCGACCGCCGAGCGGTCGGCGGCCAGCGCGGTACGGCCGACGTCGATGATGACCTGCACCACCTGCTCGACCGTCAGGGCCTCGGCCAGCATGGCCGTGGCGCCCTGGAGGCGGGCGGTGCGCAGGGCGGCGGCGCCGAGCTGGTCGGTCAGCCTGCCGCGCATCTCCTCGGCCTCGCGCTGCGGGGTGACGTCGGTGTTGGCGCCGACCCACTCCACGACCCTGCCGTGCCTGATGATCGGCACGGCGCGCACCTCGAAGTGGCGGTAGCCGCTGGCCCGGGTGCGGACCCGGTAGTTCCACTCGAACATCGTGCGGCCGCGCAGCGCGTCGCGCCACGCCTCCTCGGTGTGCTGGCGCTCCTCGGGGTGGACGACCTCCAGCCAGCCGTTGGCGAGGTACTCCTCCAGGCCCTGGCCGGTGATGGCGCGCCACTGCGGCGCGTCCTCGACGACGGCGCCGGTGGGCGAGGTGATCCAGACGAGCTGGGACTGCGCCTCGACCAGCGAGCGGTAGCGCTCCTCGCTGCGGCGCAGGGCCTCCTCGGTCTGCCTGCTCTCGGTCACGTCGAGGCCCACCAGCGCGATCGCGCGCAGCTCGCCCGCCTCGTCGTGGACCGGCGAGAACGACAGCGACCAGTGGCGGGTGTCGCCCTCGGCGGAGCGTACGCGCACGCGGCCCTCGGTGACCGGCGCGTCGCTCTCGATGACGGCCTGCACGGCGTGGGTGATGATCTGGCTCAGGTCGGCGGCCAGCACCTCGACCGGCGAACGGCCCACCAGGCGCTCGGCGGGCACGTTGACGACGTCGCTGAACACGTCGTTGACCCGCTGGACGCGGCCATCGCCGTCGAAGAACGCGAAGGCGAACTCGGCCTCCGACAGCATGCCCTTGAACAGGGCGGAGTCTGAGATGTCCACATCCGACTCCCGGGGACGGGGAACGGAGGTCTCGGCGCTCATGGTCGGCACCTCCGTCGCGTGCCAGGGTCTCCCACGCGGCACATCTCCATAACTGTGTATCGGCGTAGCGCAGCTCCGGGCGACCGGATTCTGCAGTACATCATCGGCGATGGGCATGCGCCGACGGAAGCCCCCGCCGCCGCCCGGTCGCCATAAGGGTCAACGCATCCTGTCAAAGTCGCTCCACGTTGCGCAGCAAGATCAGGTTACTCGCCCTTGGCCGCCGCGCGCTTGGCCTCCTGTTTGGCGGCGCGCACCCGGCCCAGACTGTCGGCGTCGACCACGTCGGCCACCGACCGGAATGACCCCTCCTCGCCGTAGAGTCCGGCTGCCTCACGCCAGCCTGACGGCTGGACCCCCAGCTGCTTGCCCAGCAATGCCAAAAAGATCTGGGCCTTCTGCTTGCCGTATCCCGGAAGGGCCTGCAGTCGTTTCACCAAGTCTTTCCCGTCGGCCGCGTCGCTCCAGATGAGCTCCGGCCGCCCGTCGTAGTGTTCGACGAGGTAGGCCGCGAGCTGCTGCACGCGGGCAGCCATCGACTTGGGATAACGGTGAACGGCCGGCTTCTGCGCCAGCAGCGCGGCGAACGCCTCGGGGTCGCAGGCGGCGATCTCCTCGGCGGTCAGGTCGTGCCCCAGCCGTTCGGAGATGGTGTAAGGCCCCGTGAACGCCCATTCCATGGGAATCTGCTGGTCGAGCAGCATGCCGACAAGCAGGGCGAGCGGGCTGCGGCCGAGGAGCTCGTCTGCCTCGTCCCGCTGGGCGAGCTGGATGCGCATGGAACCAGCTTTGCACGAGAAGCGAACACAGGCGTCGCAGAGCCTTGACACAAGCCCGAGAAAAGATGAAATGGGAGCGCAAGTCACCCTGCATACGTTCCTGGGGGTTTGCTCCCGGGTCTCCAGAGGAATCTCACAACTATGCTCGCTCTGGCCACACGCTTCCTCAGGGAGCCGGTCAGTCTCCGGCTGGCCGAAGAGTTCCTGACCGTACCCGTGGACACCATCGACCGGTGCGTGGCCGATGTGTGCGCATGCGCGGAGCACCTCGGCGTCCCGCCGACGCCGGAGGTCGTGGAACGCATCGCCCGCGAGCACCTGCTCGCCATCGTGAACTCCGCCCCGCCGCCCCGAAGTCCCCGCTGAGCGCGGTTCCACCGATAACATCGGGGTCACCAGGCCGAGTTCTCTTCACCGTTTGCGCCTGGAATACGAGAGAGTGAGGGCGTGCGCCGACACCGACGAGATCCCCGGGAGAGCACCCCGCCAGACGACGTGTTCAAGGAGATGGTGCAGGCGGCCCGCGAGCTGCTCGCGGTGCGCAGCCCTCTCGACGCGGAGCTGATGGTCTCCGACATGATCGGGGCCTGGTGGGGCAGACGGGTCAGGGGCGGTGACGTGGAGCAGGTCCTCGGGGAGGGCCTGGTCGACTACGCGGCCAAGGCCGGCACCCCGGCCTCCCTGACGCTGCTGGTGTGCCTGGCCTACCTGGGCACCGCCCGCCAGGGCGCCAAGGCCGAGGGGGCGGCGCTGGCGATGATGGAGTCCGGCGTGGCCAGGCCCGGCTGGGCCGACCGGGTGGGCGCGGTCAAACCCACCGGCTGCTACGTCTCCCGCGACGCCTACGGCGACCAGGACACGGTGATCTGCACGTTCGCCTACCGCTGGAACGAGGCATCCCCGCCGAGCGACCGCCACGCGCTGGTCGTGGTCGTCGACCACAACATGAGCGGGATGGCCCGCGACGCCTGGGTCTCCTCGCACGTCGACAAGCTGCTGGAGCAGGCCAGGGCCGAGGCGGCCGGGAACCCGATGCTGCTGTTCGAGGAGATCCAGCCCGAGCAGGCCAGGGCGCTGCTGGAGTCGGCCATGAAGGCCACCAGGGAGCCCAAGACGCCGCCGCCGGTGAGCGACAGCTACAGCGCCTACCACGCCTTCGCCCGCGCCCGGCTCAAGGCGCTGCCGCCGGGCCGCAAGCGTCCGGCGCCGCTGCACATCGAGGCGCCCTACAGCCGCGAGCGGCGGGCCATGCTGGCCGCGGAGTTCCTGGCCTCCGACGCGGCCGAGCACCTGTCGGACCCGTCGGCCGCCTCGCGCTGCGCCGACCACATCATCGACTACGGCTGCGAGCGCGACTTCAACCGGCCGCTGCGGATCAGCCCGACCAAGAGCGAGACGTTCCTGCTCGACTGGCTGCCGCGCAAGGTGATGCTGAGCGTGGCCGAGCAGGAGGCGATGCCGCACGTGCTGTCGGCGTGGGTGCGCTTCGCCGCGCGCCGTACGGGCCTGCCCGAGCAGGGGCTCAAGGCCACGCTCGACGCGGTGTGGGAGGCCACGGGCAAGTTCCCCGAGGCCTACCGCGACCCGACGTCGTTCGGGCTCGACCGGCCGCTGCTGGAGCGGCTGCTGCCGGACGGCGACCTGTCGGCGCTGGCCAGGCGGGTGTTCGCGTTCCCGTTCCTGCAAGGGGTGCACAACGGGATCGACCTCGACAGGCTCAACCCGGCCGACGAGGCCGACCGGCGCACGTTACTCGAGATCGACCACGGCGGCACGATCGACCAGGAGCACCTGGCCTGGCACGAGGAGATCGCGACCCGGCTGTGGGACGGCGACCCGCCGCAGTTGTGGGAGGCCGCCCAGCGCCTGCTCGACCTCGGCCACGACCGCCACGACGTGCTCCACGTGCTGATCGAGATCGCCGAGCGCATCGGGGGCGACCCCGACGAGCTGGCGGCGGCGCTCGACGACATCGCCGACATCCCCGACGAGATCTAGAGGCGACCGCCGTCATGTCGATGTACCGCCGTCTGGCCCTGGGCCGCTACCTGGCCTCCGAGCACACCCAGGGCCCTTGGGACCCGCGTACCCAGCACATGGGCCCGGTGACCGCCCTGATCGTCCACGAGCTGGCCGCGACCGCGCCGCGGCCGGGGCTGGAGCTGTCCAGGCTGGCGGTCGACGTGTTCTCCCCGGTCCCCGTGGCCGAGCTGGAGGTCGTCACCGGCGTCGTCCGCGACGGCAAGCGCGTGCAGTGCCTGTCGGCGTCCGTCCTGTCCGGCGGGCGCGAGTACGCCAGGGCCACCGCGTGGCGCATCCGCGAGGCGGACACCCCCGCCACGCCGGCGCCCGCGCCGCCCGCGCCCGTGCCGCCGCCCTCGTCCGAGCACGCCGCCTCGTGGCTGCTCTCGGGCTTCGGCTACGGCAGGGCGCTCGACTGGCGGTACGTCAGCGGCGCCCCGATGCGTACGGGCCCCGCCACGGTGTGGGGCAGGCTGACCGTGCCGCTGGTGGAGGGCGAGGAGATCACCCCGGTCGAGCGGCTGGCCGTGTTCGCCGACAGCGGCAACGGCGTGAGCCCCGCCGTCGACTTCGCCACCCACGTGTTCGTCAACGTCGACCTGACGATCTCGTTGTTCCGCACGCCCGCGGGCGAGTGGATCTGCATGGACGCGGCCACCGCGATCGGCCCCTCCGGCCGCGGCCTGACCCGGTCCACCCTGTACGACGAACTCGGCGAGGTCGGTACGGCGACTCAGACGTTGTTCGTCGCGCCGAGGGAGCCCTAACCGCCATGATGGTGGGATGGTGATCGACCTCAACGCGGACCTCGGTGAGGGTTTCGGCATCTGGCGGCTCGGCGACGACCTCGCGCTGCTGGACATCGTCACCAGCGCCAACGTGGCCTGCGGCTTCCACGCGGGCGACCCCGTGACGATCAGACGCACGTGCGCTGCGGCCGTCGACCGCGGCGTGTCGATCGGGGCGCAGGTGTCCTACCGCGACCTGGCCCACTTCGGCCGCAGGGAGATGGACGTCGAGCCCGAGGAGCTGTGCGCCGAGGTGCTCTACCAGCTCGCGGCCGTCGACGGCATCGCCAGGGCGATGGGCGGCCGGGTCTCCTACGTCAAGCCCCACGGCGCCCTGTACAACCGCGTCTGCCGCGACAAAGAGCAGGCGACGGCCCTGATCGACGCCGTCGCCGACTACGATCCCGCGCTGCCCGTGCTGACGCTGCCGGTCTCGGCGGTGCACGAGGTGGCCGCGGCCGCGGGCGTACCGACGGTGAGCGAGGCGTTCGCCGACCGGGCGTACACGGCGGCGGGGGCGCTGGTGCCGCGGCGGGAGGCGGGGGCGGTGATCCACGACGTGGCGGCGGTGACGGCGCGGGCCCGCGGGATGGCCCTGGAAGGCTCTGTGACGGCCGTGGACGGCAGCCGGGTGTCTGTTTCCGCCCGTTCGCTGTGCGTCCACGGAGACACGCCTGACGCCGTCGGACTGGCCCGTGCCGTACGCAACGACCTGCTGGCGGCCGGAGTGGTCCTCCAGGCGTTCGCGTGATCCGTACGGCGGGAGAGCACGCGCTGCTCGTGGAGACCGGGTCGCTCGCGGCCTCTCACCGGCTCGACGCGGCGCTTCGCGCGGATCGGCCCGAAGGGGTCGTGGAGATCGTGCCGGGTCCCGAGACCGTGCTCGTGGTGGCGCCGGGCGCCGATCGGGAGCGGTTGCGGGCCCGGCTGGCGGCCGTGGCCGTACGGACCGGCGGGGACGCCGGGGACGTCCCGGCCGGGCCGGTGGTGACGATTCCCGTCGTCTATGACGGGGCCGATCTCGATTCCGTGGCGGCGCTGGCCGGGATCCCGGCCGAGGAGGTGGTCGCCCGGCACACCGGGCGCGAGCTGGTGGTCGGATGGCTGGGGTTCGCGCCGGGATTCGCCTATCTGACCGGGCTCGACCCGGTGCTGGAGGTGCCCCGGCTGGACACGCCGCGCACGTCGGTGCCGGCCGGGTCGGTGGCGGTCGCGGGGCCGTACTCGGCGGTCTACCCCACCGCCTCGCCGGGCGGGTGGCGGCTGCTGGGCCGTACACCGGCGCGGGTGTGGGACGTGTCGGCCGATCCGCCGTCGCCGTTCAGGCCCGGGACGCGCGTGCGGTTCGAACGCGCATGATCGAGGTGATCGCGCCCGGTCCCTACGCGACCGTCCAGGATCTCGGGCGGCCCGGCCTGGCCCATCTGGGGGTGCCGAGGTCGGGGGCGGCCGACGCGCGCAGCCTGCGGCTGGCCAACCGGCTGGTGGGCAACCGCGAGGACGCGGCGGGCGTCGAGGTGACGTTCGGCATGGCGCGGCTGCGCTTCCACGGCGGCGCGTGGGTGGCGCTGGCCGGGGCGCCGGCGGCGGCGCGCATGGGGGTGCCGTTCTGGGTGCCGCCCGGCGGCGAGCTGCGGCTGGGGGCGCCGGAGTGGGGTCTGCGGACGTACGTGGCGGTGCGGGGCGGGATCGCGGTCGAGCCGGTGCTGGGCAGCCGGTCCACCGACTCGCTGTCGGGCCTCGGCCCCGAGCCGCTGCGGGCCGGGACGCTGCTGCCGGTGGGCGGGGCGGCCGTCGAGGAGATCTCGGTCGATCTGGCGCCGCCGCCGGGGCCGGGGCCCGCCGTGCTGCGGGTGCTGGCAGGGCCGCGGGACGACTGGTTCGCGCCGGGGGCGCTGGAGGCGCTGTGCGGGGGGCCGTACGTGGTGAGCCAGGACAGCAACCGCGTCGGGGTGCGGCTGGGCGGGCCCGAGCTGGCACGGGCCAGGAAGGGCGAGCTGCCGAGCGAGGGGATGGTCACCGGGGCGGTGCAGGTGCCGCCGAGCGGGCAGCCGATCGTGTTCCTCGCCGACCACCCGCCCACGGGGGGCTATCCCGTGATCGCGGTGGTACGCGAGGCCGACCTGCCGGTCGCGGCGCAGCTCCGGCCGGGCGACGAGGTGCGCTTCAGTACGCGGCCCGCCCGCCGGCGCCGGACCTGACGGAATCCGGACGTCGTACGCGCTGTCTGGGCTGTGGCCCTTCCGTCACCGGCCCCGCGCGCTCACACTGGGCGATGTGGCGGACTTCGACGTGTTGGTGCTCGGCTCCGGTCCCGGCGGGCAGAAGGCCGCCATCGCGGCGGCGAAGCTGGGCCGGCGCGTCGCCGTCGTCGAGAAGCGGAACATGATCGGCGGCGTCTGCATCAACACCGGCACGATCCCCTCCAAGACGCTGCGCGAGGCGGTCCTCTACCTCACCGGCCTCAACCAGCGCGAGCTGTACGGCGCCAGCTACCGCGTCAAGGACGAGATCACCGTCGCCGACCTCGGGATGCGCACCCAGCACGTGATCGGCCGCGAGATCCAGGTGATCCGCAGCCAGCTCGGCCGCAACCACGTCACCGTCCTGCCGGGCACCGGCCGCTTCCTCGACCCGCACACCATCGGGATCAGCGGCGACGAGGAGCGCAAGGTCACCGCCGACAAGATCGTGATCGCGACCGGCACCTCCCCCGCCCGTCCCGACAGCGTGGAGTTCGACGAGCGCACGGTCATCGACTCCGACGCGATCCTGCGTCTCGACCGCGTGCCCGAGACCATGGTCGTCGTCGGCGCCGGGGTCATCGGCATCGAGTACGCCTCCATGTTCGCCGCGCTCGGCACCAAGGTGACCGTGGTCGAACGGCGCGAGCGCATGCTGGAGTTCTGCGACCTGGAGATCGTGGAGGCCCTCAAGTACCACCTGCGCGACCTGGCGGTGACGTTCCGCTTCGGCGAGCACGTCGCCGCCGTCGAACGCCGTCCGCGCGGCGCGCTGACCCTGCTGGAGAGCGGCAAGAAGATCCCCGCCGACTGCGTCATGTACTCGGCGGGCCGGCAGGGCAAGACGGCCGAGCTGAATCTGGAGGCCGCCGGGCTGGCCGCCGACGACCGCGGCAGGATCCGGGTGGACGCCCACTACGCCACGGCCGTGCCGCACATCTACGCGGTCGGCGACGTGATCGGCTTCCCCGCCCTGGCCGCCACCTCGATGGAGCAGGGCAGGGTGGCCGCCCAGCACGCCTGCGGCGAGCCCGTCGAGGAGCTGCGGGAGCTGCCGCCGATCGGGATCTACACCATCCCCGAGATCAGCTTCGTCGGGAAGTCGGAGGACGAGCTGACCCGCGACAGGATCCCGTTCGAGGTGGGCGTCTCGCGCTACCGGGAGCTGGCGAGGGGGCAGATCATCGGCGACTCGTACGGGATGCTCAAGCTGCTGGTCTCCTCGGAGGACCGGCGGCTGCTCGGCGTGCACGTGTTCGGCACGGGCGCGACCGAGCTGGTGCACATCGGCCAGACCCTGATGGGCTGCGGCGGGACCATCGACTATCTGGTCAACGCGGTGTTCAACTATCCGACGCTGGCCGAGTCGTACAAGGTGGCGGCGCTGGACGCGATGAACAAGATGCGTGTGGTGGCCCGGCTCACCGCTGACATGTGAGTCCGTTTCGAAACACTTTCTGTCGGTTCCACTCGCTACGCTCTCGCTGGTTCATCTACAGGAGGCGTCGAGTGCAGAGCAAGGCCGCGGGGAGGTGGCTGCCGGCGTTCCTGCTGCTGGCCGCCATCTGGGGCAACAGTTTCTTCTTCATCAAGATCGCGGTGGGGGCGCTGCACCCGTTGCAGGTGTCGTTCGGCCGCATGGCGGTCGGGGCGGTCACCCTGCTGCTCGCGCTCGCGGTCACCAGCCAGGGGCTCCCCCGCGACCCGCGGCTGTGGGGGCACTTCCAGATCGCCTCCGTCGTCCTCACCACCCTGCCCTTCACCCTGTTCGCCTACGGCGAGCAGTACGTCTCCTCCGTCGTCGCCGCCATCTGGAACGCCACCACCCCCCTGTGCACGCTGGCCTTCACCCTGCTGCTGCGCGCCGAACGGGCGACCGCGGCGCGGGCGGCCGGGCTGGGCCTCGGGTTCGCGGGCGTCATGGTCGTGCTCGGGGTGTGGCAGCCCATGGCGGGCGGGCAGCTCGGCGGCAGCCTGGCCTGCTTCGGCGCGGCGCTGTGCTACGGCGTCGGAGGGGCGTACATGGGCCGGTTCATCACCGGGCGCCGCTCGGAGCCGCCGGTGGTGCTGGCCGCGGGCCAGCTCCTGACCGGCGCGGTCCAGCTCGCGGTGATCACGCTGGTGGCCGGCGTGCCGCTGGTGGACAGCGCGGCGCCCGCCGAGGTCTGGTGGAGCATGCTGGGGCTCGGCGGCCTCGGCACGGGCGTGGCCTACCTGCTGCTGTACTGGGTGCAGGCCAGGGCGGGCGTGACGACGACCTCGACGGTGACGTATTTGCTGCCGGTGTTCGCGGTGGTCTCCGGCGTGCTGGTGCTCGACGAGACGATCAGCTGGAACCAGCCGGTGGGCGCGCTCGTCATCCTGCTGGCCATCGCGCTCACGCAGGGCGCGTTGCGCGTGCCCGCCCGCTCAGCCCTCCGCTGAGGGACGCCGGCCGCGCGGCGCGGGCTTCTTGCGGCCCGCCACCAGCGTGTCCCCGGCGACCGGCGCCGGAGCGGGCTCCTCGGCCGCGGGCTTCTTGACGGGCTCGGCGCGCGGCCGGGGGTGCGGCGCGGTGTCCTCCCCCGGTGACACGGCGTCCTTCGCGGGCTCGGGCGCGGGTTCGTCGGAGTCGCGCAGCGAGGCGATGACGCGGTCGGCCTCGGCGTCGGCGGCGAACTCGTTGGCCGCCTCGGTCTCCCTCCTGCGGATCACGACCATGTGGTCGACCGACAACCGTCCCGCGCCCACGACGGCGAGCAGGATGGAGGCCGTGCCGAGGAGGATCAGCTCGTTCAGGCTGATGGGATTGAGCGGCGGGGCCACCACGAAGACCGCCAGCGCCTCGGCGAACAGGATCAGCCCGGTGGCGGAGACCGCGAGCCCGGCGATCAGCAGCGCGCCGCCGATCAGCTCGGTGAGCATGGTGACCGTGGCCCACGCGCCGGGGGCGGGCGCCCCCTGCTGGAGGAACTTCGCGCCGGTGGCCGTGAGACCGTCTTCAAGCTTGGTCCAGCCGTTGGCGAAGAAGATGCCGCCCACGCCGACGCGGGCGACTAAAGCGGCGATATCACGAAGGCCCTGTTTCACGGTACTTGTCTGCCCGGAGCGGGACATGGCACACCTCAATCACGGCCGAGCAGCACGGCCACGGCAACGGCGGTCAGGCTGAGCAGGACGACGCTGACGACCACGGTCGTGTGCAGCGCGTTGACGAACGCCCAGCGGGCGGCGTCGAGCAGCGCGCCGCCGGTGCTGCCGCCGATCTCGCGGGCGACGTGGGCGGCTCCGGCTAGCGACTGCCTGGCCTGGTCCATGCCGCCGGCGGACACGCCGGGCACGGCGGGCAGCGCGGGCGCGTAGGCGATCGTGGTGATCGTGCCGAGCACGGCGACGCCGAGGCCCGCGCCCAGCTCGTACGCGGTCTCCTCGATGGCCGCGGCCCCGCCCGCGCGGGACTCCGGGACCGTGGACATGATCGTGTCGGAGGCGGCCAGCAGCGCCACCTGCACGCCGAACCCGATGCCCACGAAGCAGACCGCCAGCATGACGGGATGGCCCTCGACGCCCCAGCTCAGCGTGGGCGTCAGGGCCAGCGCGACCAGCCCGAGCCCGCCGCTCATGGTGGCGCGCATGCCGATCCTGGGCAGGATGTGGGCCGCCGCCAGCCCGCCGGTGACGGCCGACAACACCAGGGGCAACATCCTGACCGCCGCGCGCAGCGGGCTGTCGCCCAGCACGAGCTGCAGGTATTGGGCCAGCATGAGCTGGAGGCCGACCAGCGCGAACACGCCCAGCAGCACGCCGGCCACGCCGGTGGTGAACTCCCGCCGCCGGAACAGCCCGAGCTCCAGCAGGGGCGCCGTCAGGCGGGACTGGCGGCGTACGAACGCGACCAGCAGCCCGGCCCCGCCGAGGAACACCAGCACCGAGGCCCAGAACGGCAGCAGGCTCCCCGACCCGGCCTCCTTCAGCCCGAAGGCCAGGGCGAGGATGCCGAGCACCGACAACACGGCGCTCGGGGAGTCCCAAGGGCGTTCCGTACGCCGCGGCGACTCCGGCAGCAGCCGTACGGCCGCGGGCAGCAGCACCAGCAGGATCGGCACGTTGATCAGGAAGACCGCGCCCCACCAGACGCCGACGAGCACGCCGCCGATCAGCGGGCCGACCGCCGCGCCGGCCGCGGCGACCGCGCTCCAGACGCCGAGCGCGACGGCCCGCTCGCGCCGGTCGGTGAACACCTGGCGGATCAGCGAGAGCGTGGCCGGCATGATCATGGCCCCCCCGACGCCGAGCAGCGCCCTGGCCATGATCAGGGTCAGCGGGGTGGGCGCGAACGCCGCCCCCGCCGAGGCCAGGCCGAACAGCACGAAGCCGCCCAGGACCAGCCGCTTGCGCCCGTAACGGTCGCCGAGCGTGCCGAACACGATGAGCAGCGGCGCGACGACGAGCGAGTAGATGTCGATGATCCACAGCAGCTGCACGGCGGACGGCTCCAGCGCGGCCGTGAGCGCGGGCACCGCGATGTGCAGGACGGTGGCGTCGACCGTGATCAGGAGCAGGCTCAGGCAGAGCAGGACGAGGACGGCCCAGCGGTTGTCCCGGGGTTCGCGGCCGGCACGCCGTACGAGGGGTGCGGCCTGTGTGACGGTCATGGGCCTCCTCGCAGGCCGATCCGGTCACCAGGGCCCGCACGTGCAAAATGGTCGAAAGCGGCGAAACTCGCGGGGGGCGATCTCCTGCCCTCTCCTGCCGCGGCTCTCCACTCCGGCTTGCGTGGCAGCTTAAGCCATGCCAGGCGCCGGGGATAGCGGTATCGGCGCATCCACGACCCGCCATACCTCTCTAGAGAGATACAGCCATATGTCGGGATCTACCCAACGCTCCCCCGCCACCAGATCATGGAAGCCGTGGGGATCGATGGCAGTGCCGGGAAAGACGATATTTCCGATAAGTCCTCACGCGAGTGGTGCGCCGAGGCGCTGACCAGGCTGAACGCCGGCCGTCCCGAGTCGGCGCTGGAGGCCGCGCGCCGGGCGGCCGACCTCGACCCGGCCGACGAATGGGCCCACCGCCTCATCAGCCTGGCCCACGAGCGGCAGGGACGCGACGCCGACGCCCTGCCCCCCGCCGAGCGCGCGGTGGACCTCGCGCCCGGCTCCTGGTCGGCCCGCCTGCGCCTGGCCGCGATCTCCCGCCGGATCCCCGGCCGCTGGGCGGGGGCGGTCGCCGACGCCGTCCTGGCCGCCCGGTTCGCCCCCGAGGAGCCCGACCCGGAGGTCCTGCTCGGGGACCTGGCGCTGCTGCGCGGGGACCACCCGGACGCCGAGCGGGCCTACCGCGCCGCGCTCGCCCGCGATCCCGGCCATCCGCAGGCCCGCGTGAACCTGGCCCTGACCCTGCTGCGCTGGGACCGGCCGCGTCCGCACCACGACCCCGCCTGGCCGGTCGATCCCCGCCAGACGGGACGGGCCCGGCGGGCGCTGGAGGTGTGGGCGCGCCAGACCCGGTTGTTGCTCGCCCTGGCCACGATCGCCGTCACGGCGGCCGCGCCGGCGCTTGAGGCGGGGGTGTGGGCCCAGGTGTGCGGGATCGGCGCGCTGGCCGCGCTGGTGCCCCTGACGGTGCGGCAGGCGCGGCGGGTGGGCGTCTGGGCGTACGTGCCGGCGATGGCGGGGCGCGATCCCTGGCTGGGCGCGGCCGTGTTGTCGGCCGGGTTGTCGGTGCCGGCGTTCGCCGCCTGGCTGCTGTTGGGCGCTGTGCCCGCGACGCCGTCCTGGCTCGACCCGGTCTGGGCGGGGCTGGCCGGGATCGTGGTCCTGGGGTGGCCGGCGCTGGCGGTCGTACGGGTGCTGGCGGAGGCGTGGCGGGGGCGGCCGATGTCGGCCCTGGCCGAGCTGGGGGCCGTACCCGGGGAGCGCACGGCGGCGCGCGACACCGGGGTGACGTTGTGGATCGTGCTCATCAGGACGTGGTCGGTGCTGGTGGCGCTGGCGGCCGGGGCTCTGGCGGTCGAGCCGCGGGCCGCGGTGGCGGCGGTGGCGGTGCCGTACCCGATGGTGCGGGCCTGCCTGCGCGCCCGGCGGAGGGGCGACGCCGGACTACTGGCCGCGGGAGCGCTGGTGTCGCTGGCCGCGCTGGGCTGCGCCGCGGGCGGCGCGCTGGGGTCGGCGTGGGGATGGCGGGCGGGCCTGGGCGCGCTCGGCGCGGCGGTGGCGGTGTTCGCGGTACGCGCCCTGCGCGCGTGGTGGCACGGCGCGCCGGGACCCTGGCGGGCCTCCCTCGTCATGTGCGACCTGCCCATGGGCGGCGCGCCCTCGGTGGCGCTGACCTCCGAGGTACGCCAGGCGTTCGCCTACGCCAGGAGCCTCGTGCTGTCCTACGGCGACTCCATGGGCCCGCGGGTCGTCGGCGCGGCCGGCTCCCTCACCTCCTCGGGCGAGTTGCGGCTGATCGCCGAACCCCGGGTGTGGGAGGCCGTCGAGGCCGACCCCCGGGTCGCGGTGTTCGCGGCCGACCCGCTGCAACGCCGGTTCTGGGTCGAGGTGCGCGGCATCGCCAGGGCCGGCCCGGACGTGCTGCGCATCACCCCCAAACAGGTGCTCGTCGGCGAGTTCCCCGGACGTCACCAGCGACGCTGACTAGAGTTTTGTTCTATGCGGACTCTGCGCACCCCCGAAGACCGCTTCGCCGGCCTGCCCGGCTTCCCCTACGAGCCCCGGTACGCCGACCTGCCCGACGGCCCGCGCATGGCCTACGTCGAGGCGGGCCCGAAGGACGGCGAGCCGGTCGTCCTGCTGCACGGCGAGCCGAGCTGGTCCTTCCTCTACCGCCACGTCATGCCCGAGCTGGCCGCGGCCGGGCTGCGCGCGATCGCCCCCGACCTCATCGGCTTCGGCCGCTCCGACAAACCGGCCGACCCGGCCGACCACACCTACGCCCGGCACGTCGAGTGGACCCGCGCGCTGCTGTTCGACGCCCTCGGCCTGAACGGCGTCACCGTCGTCGGCCAGGACTGGGGCGGCCTGATCGGGCTGCGGATCGCCGCCGAGCATCCGGGGCGCGTCGCCAGGATCGTGGCCGCCAACACGGGCTTGCCCACGGGTGACATTCCCATGCCCGAGGTCTGGCACCGCTTCAAGGACGCCGTCACCGGCGCCCCCACGCTGGACATCGCCCGGTTCGTCCAGGCGGGCTGCCGGACCCGGCTCGGCGACGAGGTACGCGCGGCCTACGACGCGCCGTTCCCGGACGAGTCGTACAAGGCGGGGCCGCGCGCCCTGCCCGGACTCGTGCCGACCACGCCCGACGACCCCGCCGCGCCCGCCAACCGCGCTGCCTGGCAGATCCTCACGACGCTCGACCGGCCGTTCCTGGTGGCCTTCTCCGACGGAGACCCCATCACCGGCGGCATGGCGCCCGTCATGCTCAAGGCGATCGCGGGCACGGCCGGGCTGTCCCATCCCGTGATCGCCGGCGCCGGCCATTTCCTCCAGGAGGACGCCGGGACCGAACTCGGACGTCAGATCGCCCTTTTCGTGACCTCCGCCTAGCGTGTCAGGCCCGCCCAATCGTCGGTCCGGTGCGGTATAACCGGGGGCGGACCGGGGAGGCGTGATGCGTGAGTCCGACAGGGCCCAGGCCGCGGGGCGGGCCGCGGCGCGGGATCTGTTCGAGCAGGTGCGGCTGCGTTATTTCCAGATTCCCCCGGCTGTGCGCCGGGTGCTCTACGCCGTGCTGCTCGTGGCCGCCATGGGGGTGGGGGCGGCGCTCGGCTGGGATCTGCTGAAGACGTTCCCTCTTGTGCTGCTGGCGCTCGCCTTCGTGGCGCTGACCATGCGCTTCCCGCGGGCCGCGGCGACCGCGCTGGTCGTGGCCGGCTGGGCCGTGCTGGCGCTGCCGCTGTTCTCCGGGCTCTTCCCGGCCGGTTCCCTGGCGGTGCACGCGATGCTCGGGCTCGCCCTGCCGGTCGCCGCCGCCGCCCATCTCATCCGCTGGGTCACGCCTTGGGTGACCACGCTGGCGGCGCTCGTACCGGCGGGGGTGGTGGCCGCCGCGCTCTCCCCCCTGTCGGCGACGATCGCGCTCTGGGGCGCCTGCCTGGTGGCCGCCGTCGTCCTCGTCTACCGGTTCCTCCAGGCGCGCCGGGCCAGGGCCGAGCTGACCGTCGAGGAGCAGCAGGTCCGCGTACGGGGCCGCGAGAGCAAGCCGGAGCAGCAGTCCGACAAGGCGGGGGCGCCGCCGCAGATCTCCGTCGAGGACGCGCTGGCCGAGCTGGAGGGCATGATCGGGCTGGCGCCCGTCAAGGAGCAGGTGCGCTCGATCGCCGCCTCCATCGAGGCCACCCGGCTGCGCGCCGAGGCCGGCTACACCGCCGGGCGTCCGACCAGGCATTTCGTGTTCGTCGGCCCCCCCGGCACCGGCAAGACCAGCGTGGCCCGCGCGCTGGCCAAGATCTTCTACGCGTTCGGCCTGCTGGAGACGCCCTACGTGGTCGAGGCCCAGCGGGCCGACCTGGTGGGCGAGTTCCTGGGCGCGACCGCGATCAAGACCAACGAGCTGGTCGACCGGGCGCTCGGCGGCGTGTTGTTCATCGACGAGGCCTACAGCCTGGTCAACTCCTCCGACGGCCAGCCCGACAGGTTCGGCGCCGAGGCCGTGCAGACCCTGCTCAAACGGGCCGAGGACGACCGCGACCGCCTGATCATCATCCTGGCCGGCTACGAGCAGGAGATGGCCTCGTTCCTGTCCAGCAACCCGGGCCTGGCCAGCAGGTTCGCCACCCGGGTGCGCTTCCCCAGCTACTCCGCCGCCGAGCTGGCCGAGATCACCGAGGTGCTCCAGCGGCGCAGGGGCGACACGATGGGCCCCGACACCAAACGAGCACTGCTCGGCCTCTACGACGACGTCCAGCGGCGCGGCCTGGTCGACGAGCTGGGCAACGCCCGGTTCGTCCGCACGCTGGTCGAGGCCGCCGCGCAGGCCAGGGACGTCCGGGTCGTGGGCGCCGGCGGCACCCCGACCACGCAGGACCTGGTGACCACCGCCACGCCCGACGTGACCAAGGCGTTCGAGGAGCTGACCGCCCGCTTCCGCGGCTACGTGGCCACCCCCACGCTGGAGGAGGCGCTGGCCGACCTCGACAGGATGGCCGGCCTCGAACCGGTCAAACGCCAGGTGCACGCCATCGCCGCCCAGCTCCAGGTGGCCCGGATGCGGCAGGAGCGTGGGCTGCCCACACCGCCGCAGATGCGCCACTTCGTCTTCGCCGGGCCGCCCGGCACCGGCAAGACCACCGTCGCGCGGGTGCTCGGCCGGGTCTTCGCCGCGCTCGGCCTGCTGGCCAGGCCCGACGTGGTCGAGGCCCACCGGGCCGACCTGGTCGGCCAGCACCTCGGCGCGACCGCGATCAAGACCAACGAGCTGGTCGACCGGGCCCTCGGCGGCGTGTTGTTCATCGACGAGGCCTACAGCCTGGTCAACCCCGGCTACGCGGGCGGCGACGCCTTCGGCTCCGAGGCCGTGCAGACCCTGCTCAAACGGGCCGAGGACGACCGCGACCGCCTGGTCGTCGTGCTGGCCGGCTACCCCCGCGAGATGGACTCCTTCCTGGCCACCAACCCCGGCCTGGCCAGCCGGTTCAACCAGCGTGTGGCCTTCCCCAGCTACGCCCCGCGCGAGTTGTCGCAGATCGCGGTGCTGCTGGCGGAGAAGGCCGGCGACACCTTCGACGAGCAGGCCCAGCGCGACCTCGACGAGGTGTTCGCCTGGGTGTGCGAGGAACGGCTGATCGACGGGCTGGGCAACGGCCGCTTCGCCCGGTCGCTGTTCGAGCGGGCCGCGATGCGCCGCGACGTACGCCTGGCGGCCCAGGCGGCGGGCGGCGGGGCGGCCACCGCCGCCGACCTCACCACGATCACCAGCGACGACGTGCGCACCGCCGTGGACGAACTTTCCGGACGTTAACCCCTCTTTGGCATTTCCCCGCGCCACGATGCTGCTGCCTGTAGCAGTATGACTACCTATCGTGTGCGTCCGGGAGGGGGACGATGGCGGGGTTCCTGGCCCGCAGGCTGCTCAACTACGTGGTGCTGGTCGCCGTGGCCGCGAGCCTGGCGTACCTGCTGGCGGCCGGGGCGCTCGACCCGCGCTCCAACTACGCCGACCGCACCCCCAAGCCGCCGCCCGCCGTCGTCGACGCCCAGCTCACCGCGCTCAACCTCAACGACAAGACCCCGCTGCTGCAGCGCTACGCCACCTGGGCCTCGGGCGTGCTGCACGGCGACTTCGGCAAGACCGTCACCGGCTCGCCGGTCAACGAGGACCTCAAACGCCGGATGGGGGTCACGTTCCGGCTGGTCATCCTGGGGCTGCTGTTCGGGAGCCTGCTCGGGGTGCTGCTGGGCGCGTACGCGGCGGTCAGGCAGTACGGCTGGTTCGACCGGCTCTCGACCGGCCTGTCGTTCGTGGTGCTCGCGGTGCCCGTCGTGGTGCTGGCCAACATGCTGATCCTGGCCGGCACCTGGGCCAACGACAACGTCTTCGGCCGCCAGGTGCTGCTGGTGAGCGGCGAGTACAGCGACGGCCTGCAGACCGGGTTCTGGGGTCACGTGCTCGACCGGCTGCAACACCTGGTGCTGCCGACGATCTCGTTGTCCGTGGGCCTGATCGCGGTCTTCAGCCGCTACCAGCGCAACATGATGCTCGACGTGCTCGGCGCCGACTTCGTCCGTACGGCCAGGGCCAAGGGGCTGAGCAGGCGCAAGGCGCTCACCCGCCACGCGCTGCGCACCGCGCTGATCCCGGTGGCCACCTACTTCGCCTTCACGTTCGGCAGCCTGCTGACCGGGGCCACCTTCACCGAGAAGATCTTCGGCTGGCACGGGCTGGGCGAGCAGCTGATCAACTCGATCTTCACCAACGACGTCAACACCGTGGCCGCGATCTCCTTCCTCGCCGCCGTGGCCGTGTTGTGCGCGGCGCTCGCCTCCGACCTGGTGCACGCCGCGCTCGACCCGAGGGTGCGGGCGTGATGACGCTCTCGGACGAGGAGCTGGCCGAGGAGCTGACCACCGACCTGGGCCGGGCGCCGTCGCGGTTGCAGGTGGTGGCCGCGCGCTTCTTCCACTCGGCGCAGGGGATCATCGGGTTCGCGGTGCTGGCGCTGATGTTCCTGCTGGCGTTCGCGGGGCCGCTGTTCAGCCCGTGGACGTACACCGACAAGGACTTCACGGCGTTCCTGCAGCCGCCCTCGGCCCGCCACTGGTTCGGAACGCTCCAGACGGGCGCCGACGTCTACGCGGTGACCCTGCGCGGCATGCAGAAGTCGCTGATCGTGGGCCTGCTGGCGGCGCTGGTCTCGACGGCGGTCGCGGCCGTGGTGGGGGCCTTCTCCGGCTACTTCCTGGGCTGGACCGACCGGACGCTGAGCTGGGTGACCGACCTGCTGCTGGTGCTGCCCGCGTTCCTGATCCTGGCGATCATGTCGCCGCTGTTCGGGGCCGGGCAGTGGGTGCTGTTCGTGATCATGCTGGCGCTGTTCCTGTGGATGGTGACCTCGAAGATCGTCCGGGGGATGACGATCTCGCTGAAGGAGCGCGAGTACATCCAGGCCGCCCGTTTCATGGGGGTGACGCCGGTGCGGATCATCTTCCGGCACGTGATCCCCAACCTGTCCTCGCTGCTCATCGTGGACGCCACGCTCAACGTCAGCGCCGCCATCCTGACCGAGACCTCGCTGTCGTACTTCGGGTTCGGCATCCAGCCGCCCGACGTCTCCTTCGGCACGCTGATCGCCGACGGCTCGCGTACGGCGGTCTACGCCCCGTGGACGTTCTGGTTCGTGGCGGGGCTGCTGGTGGTGACCGTGCTCGCGGTCAACCTCATCGGCGACGCGCTGCGCGACGCCTTCGACCCGGCGGCCCGGCGATGAGCCCCGAGGCGAACCCGGTCCTGGAGGTCAACGACCTCCACGTGTCCTTCGGCGACGTACGCGCGGTGCGCGGGGTCAGCTACTCCGTCGGCCCGGGTGAGGTGCTGGGCATCGTGGGCGAGTCCGGATCGGGCAAGTCGGTCACCTCGGCGGCGGTCATGGGCCTGCTGCCGCCGTCGGCCCGGGTCACCGGATCCGTACGCCTGCACGGCAAGGAGCTGATCGGCGCCTCCGAACGGGAGCTGACCCGCTTCCGCGGCAAGACCGTGTCGATGGTGTTCCAGGACCCGCTGTCGGCACTCACGCCCGTCTACCGGGTGGGCGACCAGATCGCCGAGGCCGTACGCATCCACCAGCGGGTGAGCAAGGAGAACGCCGCGGTCAAGGCCGTCGAGCTGCTGGAGCTGGTCGGCATCCCGTCGCCGAGCGAACGGGCGCTGGCCTTCCCGCACGAGTTCTCCGGCGGCATGCGGCAGCGCGTGATGATCGCGATGGCCATCGCCAACGACCCCGACGTGATCATCTGCGACGAGCCCACCACCGCGCTCGACGTGACCATCCAGGCGCAGGTCCTGGAGGTGCTGAAGAAGGCCCAGCGGGAGACCGGCGCGGCGATCGTCATGATCACCCACGATCTCGGCGTGGTGGCCGGGTTCGCCGACCGCGTGCTGGTCATGTACGCCGGGCGTCCGGTCGAGGTGGGCGACGTCGACGACATCTACTACCGGATGCGGATGCCGTACACGGCGGGGTTGCTGGCCTCGATCCCGCGGGTCGACCGGGGCGGGCGGCAACCGCTGATGCCGATCGCCGGGAACCCGCCCTCCCCCGCGGCGCTGCCGCCGGGCTGCCCGTTCGCGCCGCGCTGTCCCCTCCACATCCCCGACTGCGACACGGCCGAGCCGCCGCTGTTCGAGGTGGGCGTTCACCACCGGGCGGCGTGCATCCGCTGGGAGGAGGTGCACCCCCAGGGCCCCGGCCGTCACGCGGCCGGGGAGCCGGCCGCGCCGCCGGTTCGCGGCGAGCGCACGGTCCTGGAGGTGGACGGCCTGGTCAAGGACTATCCGCTGCTCAAGGGGGCGCTGTTCAAGCGCCGGGTCGGCACGGTGCACGCGGTGGCCGGCGTCAGCTTCGACATCCGGCAGGGCGAGACCCTGGGCCTGGTCGGCGAGTCGGGCAGCGGCAAGACCACGACGCTGACGCAGATCCTGGAGCTGGTTCCGCCGCAGGAGGGGCGCGTGGTCGTGCTGGGGCGCGACACCGCCCGGCTCGGCAGTGCCGGGCGCACCGAGATCAGGCGGGACATGCAGGTCGTCTTCCAGGACCCGATGGCCTCGCTCGACCCGCGCATGACGGTCTACGACATCCTGGCCGAGCCGCTGCGCACCCACGGGGAGCGCCGTCCGGGCCGCCGGGTCGGCGAACTGCTCGCGCTGGTGGGCCTCGACCCGGCGCACGCGGCCCGCTACCCGCAGGACTTCTCCGGCGGCCAGCGGCAGCGCATCGGCATCGCCCGGGCGCTGGCGCTGGAGCCCAGGCTGCTGGTGCTGGACGAGCCGGTGTCCGCGCTCGACGTGTCGATCCAGGCTGGCATCATCAACCTGCTCGGGTCGCTGCGTGCCAGGCTCGGGTTGTCGTACCTGTTCGTGGCGCACGACCTGGCCGTGGTGCGGTACATCGCCGACCGGGTGGCGGTCATGTACCTGGGCAGGATCGCCGAGATCGGGCAGGTGGACGCGGTCTACGGGGCTCCGGCGCATCCGTACACGCAGGCTCTGCTGTCGGCGATCCCGCTGCCCGACCCGGCGCGCGAGCGCCGACGCGAACGCATCCTGCTCGAAGGCGACCTGCCCAGCCCGGCCGACCCGCCGACGGGCTGCCGCTTCCGTACCCGGTGCCCGAAGTTCCGTTTGGAGCTCGACGACGACGAACGCTCGCTCTGCGTGCGGGTCGAGCCCGAGGTGCTGCCGGTGGGCGACGACCAGGGCGCGGCCTGCCATTACGCCGAGAGGCGCGACGTCGTCTAGATCAGGAGGAATGCGCGCAGATGAAAGCTTCACGTCTTGTCGTGGCCGTCGCGGTGACCGGCTCACTGTCCCTGGTGGGCTGCGGCGGCGGCGGTTCGGGGGGCGGCTCGACGAGCAGCCCGGAGGGCACGCACAAGACCATCAGAGCCTTCGACATCAACCCGCAGCCGCGTGACAAGGTCAAGGACGGCGGCACGCTGCGGTGGGGCATCAACGAGTTCCCCACCCAGTGGAACCGCAACCACGTCGACGGCAACCTGGCGATGGCGGCCGTGATCAGCAACGCGCTGCTGCCCTCGCCGTTCGTCTCCGACGAGAAGGCGGAGATCTCCGTCGACCGCGACTACGTGCTCGACGCCAAGGTCACTGACCAGAGTCCCAAGCAGGTCGTCACCTACACCCTCAACCCCAAGGCCAAGTGGTCGACCGGGCAGCCCATCACCTGGGCCGACTACCAGGCGCAGTGGCAGGCGCTGAACGGCCGCAACCCCGAGTTCCACATCGTCTCCTCCACCGGCTACCAGGACATCCAGAAGGTGGAGCGGGGCAAGGACGACTACGAGGTGAAGGTCACCTTCATCCGGCCGTTCGGCGACTGGCAGTCGTTGTTCGGGCCGCTGCTGCCGGCCTCCACCAACAAGACGCCGCAGGCGTTCAACAACGCCTGGCTGAACCAGATCCCGATGACCGCCGGGCCGTTCAAGTTCAAGGGCTTCGACCAGACGGCCAAGACCATCACGATCGTGCGCGACGACACCTGGTGGGGCGACCGGGCCAAGCTCGACCAGATCATCTACCGGGCCTCCGAACAGGACTCCCTGATCGGGGCGTTCAGCAACGGCGAGCTCGACCTCATCGACGTCGGGCCGTCGGCGCCCGACTACGCGCGGGCCAGGGGCACCCAGGGGGCGCACGTACGCCAGGCCGCCGGGCCCGACTTCCGGCACTTCACCTTCAACGGGTCGAGCGAGCTGCTCAAGGACGTGAACGTGCGGCAGGCCGTCCAGCTCGGCATCAACCGGCAGGCCATCGCGCAGTCCGACCTGCAAGGGCTCGACTGGCCGATCGCGCTGCTGAACAACCACTTCTTCATGAACACCCAGGAGGGATACCTGGACAACGCCGGAAACCTCGGCGTCTACAACCCCGAACGCGCCAAGCAACTGCTGGACGCGGCCGGCTGGAAGCTGAACGGGACCGTCAGGCAGAAGAACGGGAAGCCGCTCGACCTGCGGTTCGTCGTGCCGTCGGGGGTGCAGTTGAGCAAGTCGGAGGGTGAGCTGGCCCAGAACATGCTGGCCCAGATCGGGGTGAAGCTCACGATCAAGGCGGTGCCGAGCGACGACTTCTTCACCAAGTACGTCATCCCTGGCAACTTCGACATAACGCCATTTGCCTACATTGGGACGCCTTTTCCGATTTCGAGCAGCTATGGGATCTATGCGAACTCGGCGGACGGGAAGACCTGGAACGCCAACTTCGGGCGTACGGGCTCGGCGGAGATCGACCAGGCCATGGACAAGGCGGCCCAGAACCTCGACCCGGCGGGGGCCCGTACGCAGACGAACGAGGCCGACGGGCTGATCTGGAAGCTGGTCAACGTCCTGCCGCTCTACCAGCGTCCGCAGAACGTGGCGGCCAAGCAGACCCTGGCCAACGTCGGCGCCCGCGGCTTCTACGACCTGCGCTACGAGGACATCGGCTTCACCGGCTGACCCGGGCCCGGCGGTGGGCGAACGCCGGAAGGCGGCCGTCGAATGCTGTCCGGTATCCTCCCCTGTCTCCCGCTTCGGCACTCCGGTGGCGGCGGAGTGTCGGTGGCGGGCGATAGAAGTGGACGCATGATGCTGGAGCTCACCTGGCCGCAGATCCTCGGCTGGCGGCTGCGCAGGCAGTTCGTGGCCGGCGCCGACGGGCCCGACGCGGTGTCGGTGGCCCGCCGGCTGTGCGGGGTGCAGGCGCAGGTCGCCTCCTCCGCCCAGCTCGCCGTGGCGGTCAGGAGCGCCCGGCCCGACCCCGGCGAGATCGACAGGGCCCTGTGGACCGACCGCACCCTGGTGAAGACCTGGCTGATGCGCGGCGGCACCCTCCATCTGGTGCCCGCCGACGAGCTGGCCGGCCTGTGCTCGGCGCTGGCCACGCTGCGGTCCTGGGAGAAGGGGTCCTGGCAGCGCGGCCACGGGGTGACCGCCGCCGAGATCGCGGCCGTCATCGAGGCCGTGCCCGAAGCGCTCAAAGGCGCGCCGCTGACGCGGGAGGAGCTGGTCGACGAGGTCGTCGCGCTGACCGGCGAAGCCCATCTGCGCGAGGCGCTGACGTCCGGCTGGGGGGCGCTGCTCAAGCCGCTGAGCCGCCTGGGCGAGTTGTGCTACGGCCCGCCCCGCGAGGGCAAGGTGACCTTCACCTCGCCGCGTTCGTGGGTGCCGGGCTGGCCGGAAGCTCTCCCGCCGCAGGAGGAGGCGGGCGTACGGGTGTTGCGGGCGTTCCTGGGGGCCCACGGGCCAGCCACGCCGGAGATGTTCGACACGTGGCTGTTCGGCGGGGTGGCCAAGAAGGCGGTGCTCAAGGGGTGGGTCAAGGCCCTCGCGCCGGAGCTGGTGGAGGTCAGGGCCGACGACGGCACGACCCTTCTTGCCCTGGCCGAGCACGCCGACGACCTGGCCGCCGCCCGTCCCTCGGCGGACGTCCACCTGCTGCCGGGCTTCGACCAGTTCATCCTGGGGGCGCCGCGGTCCCTCGCGCCGCTCCTCCCGCCGTCGCTCAAGCCCAAGGTGAGCCGTCAGGCGGGCTGGATCTCCCCCGTGGTGGTCCACGAGGGGCGGGTGGCCGGCGTCTGGGAGGCGAAGAACGGCGCCATCACCCTCGACCTCGCCGCCCCGGTGCCGCAGGACGCGCTCGACCGCGCCCTGACCCGCATGCGCCTGCTGCTGGGTCCGGCGGCGGCGTAGCGGGGCCGGTCAGCCGGTGGTGGTCGCCATCACCCGGTCGACGATGCCCTTGTTGCCCTCCTCGCGGGCGCAGTGGGCGCAGCAGTACCAGTGCTCGCCCGACTGCACGCCGTGCCCGATGACCTTGGTGCTGCAGTGCTCGCAGATGGGCGCCATGGCCTCGATCGCGCACTGGAAGCAGTCGAAGGTGTGCACGGCTCCCTGCGCGCGCACCTCGAACGCCATGTCGTAGTCGTTGCCGCAGTTATCGCAGACGGCCATGATGATCCCCTCTTCACACGTCCGAATCAATTCGGGCAATACCCGGATCCGTGGCGTCCTTTCCCCAACGAACCGCCATTTTCAGGCCGAGTCACCATCGATCACAGCAAAGCGCGCAATAAGCGGAAGCCCGAGAAGGCCGAGGGCGGCGAGCGCGGCGGGCAGCCCGAACGGGCCGGTCAGGCCCGCCACCAGCAGCGGGCTGATGACGAACCCGGTGTAGGAGACCGTGGAGACGCCCCACACCAGCGTCCCGGTGGGGTCGTCGGCGGCCGAACGGCTGAGCAGGGCCGGCACCAATGGCCCGAGCGTCAGCCCGGTCAGGGCGAAGCCCGCCAACGTCGTCGGCACGCCGCCGCCGAGCCCGGCCAGGCCGATCCCGGCCGCGCCTCCCACCCCCGCGACCAGGTACAACCCGCGCAGCGGCACCCGGGGCAACGCCTGGGCGGCCAGTCGCCCGGCCGTGAGCGCCGCCATGTAGACCGAGGGAGCGAGGCTGGCGGTCAGGGGGCCGGCGTCCCGGTGTTCCTCCAGCAGGAGCACCGACCACTGCTCGACCGCGTTCTCGATCACCAGCACACCCGCGGCCAGCGCCCCGAGCAGCAGCGCGAGCCCCCACAGCGCGCGCCTCTCGCTTGGGTCGCCGGAGGCGGCGGGCAGGCCGCGTCCGACCGCCAGGCCCGGCAGTGACAGGGACGTCGCCACCACCAGCAGCGCGATGACCACGAGCACGGTCCCGACGCCGATCCCCAGCGACCGGGCCAGCCCGGCGAGCGGCGCGGCCACGATGACCGCGACGGGGAAGGCCGCGTGCACCGGCTGGAAGAGCCGCCGCCCGCTCTCGCGTTCGACGCGGCCGGTGGTCAGGTTCAGTGTCACGTCGAGCGCGCCGCTGGCCGCGCCGAGCAACAGCAGCCCGGCCGCGAGCTGCCACAGCTCGGTGACCGCGGCGAGCCCCGCCACGGTCAGCCCGAACAGCGCGGTCGCGGCCGTCAGGGCCCGGCGCTCGCGCCCGCGCGCCAGCCGTCCGGTCAGCACCATCGCGGGCAGGGCTCCGAGCGGCACGGCGCTCAGCGCCGTGCCGAGCTCGGCCGCCGAGACGCCGAGCTCCAGCTTCACGGCCGGCAGCAACGCCGACCACGCCCCCCAGAACACGGCCCAGACGGCGGACACCGCGATGAGCGGCATTCACCAACCCCCTTGAATTACGGTTAAGTCTCCGTAAAGATCGACGACGTCCTTAATATCCCCCGTCGAAGGGAATATCGTGCTGACACGAACGGTCATCGCGGCCGGTCTGGTCGCCGCCGGTATCGCCGCCACCCCCGCCTCGGCCGCCGCCTCCACCGCTGCGGCCACCGAGTCGCCGGAGCAGGTCTGCGGTCCGGGCTACCACCGGGTCCAGGACGGCCACCGTGCGATGAAGACCCGCGAGGGTGCGGTGTTCGGGCACGTCTACCTGATGTACAACAAGCGCGCCGGCAAGAACTGCGTGGCCGCGATCAAGACCGCCTACCGCGGCAGCCGTACGGTCACCGGCGCCTCCATCGAGGTCCGCGGCGGCGGCCGGAGCGAGGACGTGCAGCGTTACCGCTTCTACGCCGAGACCGGCCACATCGACGGCAGCTGGAAGTGCGTGAAGTACGCGGGCTGGACGCGCGACCCGGACGGCCGAGTCGAGGCGTGGGGCGGCCGCAACTCCTGGGGCAACTGCGGGGGCTGAGCCGGAAATCCCGTCCTTCTCTCCGGAGCTGTCACAACCCGCCGGGCTGTCTCGTCCTGTGTCATGGAACCGACACCTAGGAGGATCGCATGACCCAGCGGATCGACATCGCCAAGCTCGCCCCGGAGGCGTACCGGGGGTTCCTGGCAGTGGAGAAGTACATGCACGACAGCGACCTGCCGGACGCCACGATCGAGCTGGTCAAGCTGCGCGCCAGCCAGATCAACGGCTGCGGCTACTGCGTGCACATGCACAGCGGCGACATGAAGAAGGCCGGGGAGAGCGACGAGCGGCTGTGGTCGGTCGTGGCCTGGCGGGAGGCCACGGTCTTCACCCCGGCCGAACGGGCGGCGCTGGCGCTGACCGAGGAGGCCACCCGGCTGGCCGACCGCGGCGAGGCCGTGCCGGACGAGGTGTGGCAGCAGGCGGCCGAGCACTACGACGACAAGCAGCTCGCCGCGCTCGTCGTGTCGATCGCGATGATCAACGCCTGGAACCGGGTCGGCGTGGCCACCCGCATGGTCCCCGGAACCTGACGCGGCCCGGCCGGCGCTCGCGCGGCGTCGTCCGTAGAAACGGCGTCGCCGTGGAAAGCGGCGTCGCCGTGGAAAGCGGCGTCGCCGTGGAAATGCGTTGAACGCACCTGTCAGGCCCGGTTAGGTTGGCGCGCAAGGCGGGTGGCCACCACCCGCCGAGCCGCCATCAGGCGCGATGCATGATCGCGGCGCTGGGAGGGGGAGGACCATGAAGCGGGTCAGAGTCCTGAAGTCGACGTCCAGAAGGCGTCCGCACCCGTCGGCCGAGCCGGATCTGCGCACCCCGTCGGGGCGCAAATTGCCCTATTAGTTACCCTTTACACCGAACTTACGGGTGTCTCGATAGACACAGAGGTAACAGAAACATCACGGGGGGGCTCACCATGAAGAGGCTTGCGGTGGTACCACCGCAGATTGCCAGGCACAAGATCCGCGACATCCGCGCGGCCGTCCGCCGCAGGAGGTCCGTGGTCGCCGACCCCAAGGTCGTCGACCTACGGGCCTACAGCGGCCGGAACGTCATCCGCTTCCCCGGCGGGCCGACACCCGCCGCGTAGCCGGCCCGCACACAGCCGGCCCGCACGTAGCCGGCCCGCGCGCCGAAGGCTCCCGACCGGCCTCCCCCCGCCGGACGGTCAGCCGTAGAGCCTCTTGGCGTACGACTCGCCGTAGTACGTCTCCAGCTGCTCCAGCGTCTCCTCCACGACCTGCAGCTCCTTGATCAGCTTGGCGTGCGAGGGCAGGACCGAGGGGTTCCAGGAGTCGGGCGTCCAGAGCTGCGAGCGCAGGAACGCCTTGGCGCAGTGGAAGAAGATCTGCTCGATCTCCACCACCAGGGCGAGCCGCGGCCGATGACCTTTGACGATCATCTCGTCGAAGAACGGCGCCTCGCGGACGAGCCGGGCGCGGCCGTTCACGCGCAGGGTCTCGTTGCGGCCGGGGATCACGAAGATCAGCCCCACGTGCGGGTTCTTCAACACGTTGAGGAACCCGTCGGCCCGGCGGTTGCCCGGACGGTCGGGGATGGCGATCGTGGTGTCGTCGATGACGTGCACGAATCCGGCCGGGTCGCCCTTGGGTGAGACGTCGCAATTGCCCTGCTCGTCGGAGGTGGCGATCAGGCAGAACGGGGATGCCGCGAGCCAGTCGCGGTCACGTGGGTGCAGCCGGACCCGTTCCTTGGTCACGGCCCTTGGCATGACCTCGCCCAGCAATTCCCGCAGTTCGTCCTCGGACTCGATCTCCGCCCAGCTCATCTGATCTCCTCTCGGGGGTTCCCGCCCGATTTTGTCAGGTGATCGGGGTCAGCATGCGGCGGGGTCCCCGCAGTACCACGCTGACCGGATCGTCCCGGTTGCCCTCCAGGCCCGGGCCGGGACGCACCTCGATCTCCTCCAGCCCGACGTACGCGCCGCAGGACGGGCACCGGGACACGGGGTCGAGCCGGGCGCCGCAGGTCGCGTGGTGGAACAGGCGGCGCGGCCCGGCCCCGCCGAGGTTGCGTTCGCCCCACTGGGACATGGCCAGCAGCGGCACCCACAACTCGCGGCCCATCGGGGTCAGGACGTACTCGTCGCGGGGCGGGTTGTCCTGGTAGCGGCTCCTGACCAGGACCCCGGCCTCGACCAGCGCGCCGAGCCGCTGGGACAGGACGGCCCTGGGGATGTCGAGGTGGGCCAGGAAGTCGCCGAAGCGGCGTACGCCGTACATGGCGTCGCGGACCACCAGGAGCGTCCACCGTTCGCCGATCACTTCCAGGGCCTTGGCCAGCGAGCAGTCCTGGCCTTCGTAGTTCTTGCCGAGTGCCATGGACCCCATGTTAGTTCATTCACCGAACCGTGTTACGGTCCACGAATGAGTTCAATGACCGAACTGACCCGGGTGCGGCCGGGCACGCTCGCCGTGGCGTCGGCGGCGCCGCTGCTGGTGCTGACGAACTACACCGTGCCGATGGTGACATTGCCGCAGACCGCCGCGTCCCTGGGCGCGGGGCCGACGGGACCGGTGTGGATGCTGGGCGGCATCTCGCTCGGGTTGTCGGCGCTGCTGCTGGTCTCCGGCGGGCTGGCCGACGACCACGGGCGGCGGCGGGTGCTGGTGTGGGGGTCGGCCGTACTGGCCGCCGCCGGGGTCGCGGCTGCCCTGAGCACGTCGGTCCTGGTGTTCGTGCTGGCCAGGCTGGCGCAGGGCGGGGCGAGCGCGGCCGTCCTGGCCGCCAGCCTCGGCATCGTCGGCCACGCCTACCCCTCGGGCGCCGAGCGGGTGCGCGCCACCAGCCTCTACGGCGCCATGATCGGCCTGGGCACCGCCGTCGGCCCGCTGGCCTCGGGCGTACTGGCCACGGCGACGAGCTGGCGGGCGGTGTACTGGGTGTTGTCGGGCGCCGCGCTCGCCCTCGCGGCTGCGTCGGCGCGGCTGCTGGCCGAGTCGCGCTCCCCTGCGCCCCGCCGGTTCGACGTGCCGGGTGTGGTGCTGCTCAGCCTGGGCGTGGCGGCGCTGGTGGCGGGCGTGACGGAGGGGCGCGCCGGCTGGGGACGGCCGGTCGTGGTCGGGGCGTTCGTGCTGGCGGTGGCGCTGGTGGCGGCGTTCGTGTCGGTGGAACGCCGGCGGGCCGAGCCGCTGCTCGACCTGGAGCTGTTCCGGCGGCCGGTGTTCCTGGTGGCCACGGGTGGGGCGCTGGTCGTCGGGGCGGCGGTCGTGGGCCTGCTCAGCTACCTGCCGACCGTGCTGCAGGCCGCCCACGGGCTGACGCCGCTGCAGACGGGCCTGCTGTTCTGCCTGTGGTCGGGCACGTCGTTCGTGGTGTCGCTGCTGTCCCGGCTCGTACGCCTGCGCACCGCCGCCCGCCTGGCCCTCGGCCTCGGCCTGACCGCGCTCGGGTTCGCCGGCCTGCTGGGCATGGGCGGCTCGCTGGACCTGCCGCTGGTCACGGCCGGGCTGCTGGTGAGCGGCGCGGGCTCCGGACTGATCAACTCCTCGATCACCCACCTGGCGATCGAGAGCGTGCCCGCCCACCGGGTCAGCATGGGCTCGGGCGCCAACAACACCGCCCGGTACGTCGGCTCCTCGCTAGGCGCGGCCGGCGTGGCCGCGCTCGTCGGCGCGTACGGCCTGGACGTGGGGACGACGGTCGCCGTGGCGGGCTGCGTCGTGCTGGCGGCGGCCACGGCGCTGGCCGCGCTGCTCACCCGGCCGTGAGCTACCAGCGTCTGGCCTGGGCCATCGAGTTCAGCAGCGCGTCGCGCTCGTCCGTGAACCTGTGCGGTTCCATGCCCTGCCGTTCGGCCCGCAGGTGCAGCATGGTCAGCTCGGTCGCCGCCTGCTGGTAGTCGCTCATCGCGCGGCCGAGCCCGGCGCCCCTGGCCCACTTGCGGGCCTCCTTGCGGCCCTTGAGCGTGCTCAGCATCCGCAGGTCGTCCTCGGCGACCAGGCCCGTCGAGGCGTAACCGGGCAGGTAGACGCCCATCTTGGAGATGAGCTGGCGGCGTTCGGCCACGGTCACGACGATGAGCAGGACGAGCGCCACCATGATCACCAGGTACGCCGTGCCGAGCCAGGCCAGCGACTGGGTGGAGGCGGCGCCGTTCCAGAGCCCGTGCAGGAAGACCGCGGCCAGGTAGCCCAGCGGGATCGCGGCGAACCTGGCGGGCGTGCGGCGGGTGAGCGCGTAGGCGACCCCGAGGCCGATCATCGAGGTGTAGATGGGATGGCCGAGCGGGTCGATCAGCCCCCTGAGCACGAACAGCCGCACCGCCGCGCCGGTGCCGTCCTGGCCGAAGGCGATCAGGTAGTAGCCGATGTTCTCCACGGCGGCGAAGCCGAGGCCCGCCATGGAGGCGTAGACGATGCCGTCGGTCAGGCCGTCGATCTCCTGTTTCCGGCGCAGGAGCAGCAGCAGCGCCGAGCCCTTGAGCGCCTCCTCGATCACCGGGGCCAGGAACACCGTGCCCACGTCGTTGACGAGCTGGGTGCCGTAGCCGGCCCGCAGGAACAGCGCCTGGCCCGCCAGCGTCAGCCCGACGCCCAGCACGATCGCCACGCCGCCGCCCCACGCGAAGGCGAAGGCGAGGTGCAGCTTGGGCTCGGGCTCCAGCCGGTCGAGCGAGAGCACGGCCGCCAGCAGTACCGGCAGCGGCGCGATGCCCAGCAGCGCCGACAACCCGAACCCGACCGGCCCGCCTTTGCGCAGCATGAGCCCCAGGACGATGAGGGCGATGACGCCCGAGACCACCAATCCGATCAGGAGGGCCTTGCTGGGTCTCTTGGCGGGCTGCGGTGCTGTCATGGGGGGCGCCTTTCTCCGACTCGGTGCACCTACTATGAGCGTTCCCGGCCGTCGCACACTTGACAGTCGCTTACATCACCGTGACTCGCGGTAATAGGGGTCGGCCACGACGGATTCCCCGTCCACGTACGAGTACACCTCGCGCCCGGAGACGAACACCCGCAGTGCTCTGCTCATGACGTCGAGCGGGTCGCCGGACCAGATCACCACGTCGCCGTCGAGGCCGGGCCGCAGCGCGCCCACGCGGTCGTCGATGCCCATGATGCGGGCCGGGTTGACGGTGATCGAGCGCAGGGCGGTGTCCCGGTCGAGCCCCTCCTTGACGGCGAGGGTGGCCTGGTGGACGAGGAAGTGGATGGGCACCACGGGATGGTCGGTGGTGATCGCCAGCTCGACCCCGGCACGCGCCAGGATGCCCGGGTTGCGCAGGGCGCGCTGCCGCAGCTCGACCTTCGACCGGCTGGTGAACAGCGGGCCGATGATGACGGGCACGTTCCGCTCGGCCAGCGTGTCGGCCAGCAGGTGGCCCTCGGTGCCGTGGTTGATGATCACCCGGTAGCCGAACTCGGCGGCCAGGCGCAGCGCGGTGGCGATGTCGTCGGCGCGGTGGGTGTGCTGGCACCACGGCAGCTCGCCGTCGAGCACCCGGACCAGGATCTCCAGCGTGCCGTCACGGTCGAACGGCTTGTCCTCACGCTCGGCCGCGGCCTTCCTCGCCTTGTAGTCCTGCGCCTTCATGAGCGCGTCGCGGATCACCGCGGCCACGCCCTGCCGGGTGGAGGGCAGCTTCTTCTGGTCCCCGTAGACGCGCTTGGGGTTCTCCCCCAGCGCGCTCTTCACGCTCACCGGCTCCTTGACCAGCATCTCGTCGACGGACCTGCCCCAGCACTTGACCGCGACCGTCTGGCCGCCGATCGGGTTGCCGGACCCCGGCTTGATCACGGCCGTGGTGACGCCGCCGGACAGCGCGTCGGCGAAGCCCTGGTCGGCCGGGTTGATGGCGTCGAGGGCGCGCAGCCGGGCGCCGTTGGGGTCGGTCATCTCGTTGGTGTCGTCGCCGGCCCAGCCTTCGGCCTCCTCGTACACGCCGAGGTGGCCGTGCGCCTCGACGAAACCGGGCAGCACCCAGCCGCCGCCCGCGTCCACGACGGTCGCCGACTCGGGGATCTCCACGTCCCTGCCCACCGCGACGATCTTTCCGTCCGCGACGAGGACGGTGGCGTCCTCGATGGGGTCGCCGTCGACGGGCACGACATATCCGTGGGTGATGGCAAGAGTCATGGCGGCAACTTACAGTCACCTCGGTTCTGGGCCTAAAGCCTGGACCGATAACCATGTTTCGGGCATGCTTGTCGAGATCTTGAGTCAAGGCCAACCGAAAGGGACGTACTAGTGCGTATGCCGTCAAAGGCAATCCTTCTCACGGCGGCGATCGGCCTCAGCGGCGTTGTCGCGGCCCCGGCGAACGCCACGGCCGCGAGCAGCCCGCAGAGCATCTGCGGCTCCGGCTTCGGGCTGATCTCCGACGGCACGAAGCCCGTCAAGACCCAGAGCGGCCAGCGCTACGGCACGGTCTACCTGCTCTACAACCGCGGGACCGGCGAGAACTGCGTCGTCACGATCAAGTCGAGCTTCATCGGCTCAAAGACGCAGATGAGCGCCAGGCTCACCGTCATGCCCAAGGCGCGCAAGGACGAGAAGCAGGACCCGATCGTCCGCATGGACGCCGGCAAGTTCGGGCAGTACGCCGGGCCGGTCAAGTACTGGGCCAAGAGCGCCTGCGTGAAGTTCTGGGGCACGATCCAGGGGACCAACGGGCACATCGCGGGCGGTGGCCGTACCAGCTGGGGCAACTGCGGCTGAGCGCGTCCCGCGCGGGTAGGGCTGCCGCCATGCTGACCGAACTGTACGAGCGCTGGCTGCTCGAACTGTGGAACGGCGACCTCACCCTCGTGCCCGACCTGGTCACCCAGGAATTCGTCGGCCACTGGCCCGGCCTGGACGTGCACGGCCCCGAAGGGCTGGCCGAGGCGATCCGGCAGGGCCGCGAGCCGTTCGACGACGTCCGGGTCACGCTCGACGTGGGCCCGGCCGTCGACGGTGACCTGGTCGCCGCCCGGTGGACGTTCAGCGGCGCCTACCGGGGCGGCGGCCTGCCCGGCGCGAGCGCCCCGCCGGGCACCCGGATCTCGTTCTCCGGGCACGACCTCCTGCGTGCGACGGACGGACGATTCTCCGAATATTGGGTGATCTCCGACGCACAGTCACTCTCCCGACAACTCGGGATAGGCTGATATCTCCGCATCACGACGGGGGTCGAGGGATGTCACAGGAGGCAATAGGCGGTATGGGGGCGATGGGGGCACAGCCGCTGGAGCTGCCCGAGGAGGCTCTGTCGGCACTGCTCGCCGGCCAGCGCTTCGGCGCGCTCGCCACCAACGGCGCAGGCGGCCCCCCGCAACTGTCCACCGTGGTCTACACCTGGGACCCGCGGCCCCGGGTGGTGCGGATCTCGACCGTCGCCGACCGGCTCACGGTACGCCGCCTGCACAAGGACGCCCGCTGCGCGCTCTACGTCGCCAGCGACGACTTCGGCTCCTACGCCGTCGCCGAGGGCGAGGCCGAGCTGTCCCCCGTGAGCGACCGGCCGGGTGACGAGGTGGGGCTGGAGCTGCTGGCCATGCAGCCGTCGTTCGGCGACGCCGGGGGCGAGCTGGCGTTCCTGCACCGCATGGTCGCCGACCGCCGGCTGGTGGTCAGGATCAGGGTCAGGCGCCTCTACGGGACCCTGCTGCCGATGCCTTCCTGACGGCGCGCCGCCGGTTGTAGGCCACCATCGCGACCACGAGCAGGATCAGCGCCAGGTCGATGGCGGCCGACCAGCGCATGGCCCGCGCGTGGTGGCCGCCCTCGGCGACCGCGAAGTAGACCGCCCCGATCACGGCGACGCCGCCCGCGCCGGCAAACTGCTGCGCCGTGCTGAGCACCCCCGACCCGATGCCGGCCTGGTGCGGCGCGACCTCCACCAGCGCGGCGCCGATGAGCCGGGGCAGGACCAGGCCGTTGCCCGCCCCCACGAGCACGAGCGCGACCATGATGTACGGCAGCCCGCGCCCGGCCCCCACCACCAGCAGCGCCAGCCCGAGGGCGGTGACCAGGCCGCCCACCATGACGACGACGAGCCCGTACCGGCCGACCAGGCGGGTGCCCAGCAGCGAGGTCACGGTGAACAGCACGCCCATCGGCGCGAACGCCAGCCCCGCCTGGAACGCGGTGAGCCCGAGCCCGTTCTGCAGCAGCAGCGTCAGCGTGAACATGAACGAGGCGAAGTACGCCATGAACGCGACGATCGCGCCGACGCCCGCCAGGTAGGAGTGGACCTTGAGCAGGCCGAGGTCGAGCACCGGCTGCCCGCCGCGGGCGGCCAGGGTCCGCTGCCACCACCAGGTCAGCGCGAACACCGGCGCGCTCGCCGCCATGGCGCCCCACGTCCAGGCGGGCCAGCCCAGGCTGTTGCCCAGGCCCAGCGGCACCAGCAGCAACGCCAGCCCGGCGGCGAGGCCCGCCGCGCCCGGCAGGTCGAACCCGACCGCCTCGCGCGGGTCGGCCTCGGGCAGCAGCCATCGGGCCAGCGGCACGACGACCAGGCCGACCGGCAGGTTGATCAGGAAGATGACCCGCCAGCCTAGGCCGAACACGTCGGCGGTCAGCAGCAGGCCGCCGAGCACCTGGCCGGCGATGGAGCCGAGGCCGCCGGCGGCGCCGTACCAGCCGATGGCGCGGCCGCGCCGCTCCGGCGGGTAGACGGCCGAGATCATGGCCAGCACCTGGGGCACCATGACGGCGCCCGCCAGGCCCTGGAGCAGGCGGGCGGCCACCAGCCAGGCCGCGCCCGGGGCGAGCCCGCACAACACCGAGGCGACGGTGAAGCCGGCCACGCCGTAGACGAAGAGGCGCCGGTAGCCGTAGCGGTCGCCGAGCCGGCCGCCGGTGATCATGCCCGCGGCGTACGTGAAGGCGTACCCGGCCACGATCAGCTCCAGGGCCGCCGGACCGGCGCGCAGGTCGTGCTCGATGGCGGGCGCGGCCACGTTGACCACGAAGAAGTCGAACTGGGCCATGAACCAGGCCGACAGCAGGACCGGCAGTACCCCTCTCATCTTGTCAGGCTAGATCAGCCGGGCTCTTGCAAGTTCAGTGGGACGGGCTTACTATCCGCGTAATTGTTAGGAAACTTTCTTTAAAGAAAGGTCCTTGACGTGCGCCGATTAGTCACCCCCCTGATCGCCGTTCTCGTGATCATCGGCATGTGCACCCTTCCCGCACAGGCCGCGAGCCGCCTCATCGCCACGTTCTCCCTCTCCGGGAACACCGGCACCTTCCTCGTGAACAACCCCGGCACGACCGCCGTCAGCGGCTGGTCGATCGTCTTCGAACTGCCGTCCGGGGTCACCGCGAGCAATCCCCAGAACGCCACCATCCGCCAGAACGGCACCAAGGTGACGCTCACCCCCGCTTTCTATATCAACACCGTGCAAGCGGGGAAGAACACCGAGCCGTACAGTCCCAAGGTCACGCTGAGCTCGGCCGTCCAGCCGACGAACTGCCTGATCAACGGCGCCAACTGCGACGGCACCGGAGGTGACCCGCCCGCCAAGCCGCCGGTCAGCGCCACGTACGACGTGAGCGGCACCTCGGCCAAGTTCATCGTCGCCAACAACAGCACCACCGCGCTGAACGGCTGGTCGATCGTCTTCGACCTGCCCGCCGGCGTCACCGCGAGCAACGCCTCGAACGGCTCGCTCACCCAGAGCGGACGGACCGTCACCCTGACTCCCGTCCACTACAACACGACCGTGAACGCGGGCGCGACCACCGAGCCGTACAGCCCGAGCTTCACCGTGAGCACGGCCAACGCCGAGCCGACGAGCTGCCGGATCAACGACGTCAACTGCGACGGCACCCCCGACGCGCCGCCCGGCGCCCCCGGGAACCTGCGCTCGCCGGTCAGGACCACCAAGACCGTCTCCCTCGCCTGGGACGCCGCCACCCAGGGCAGCCTCCCCATCGTCGGGTACGAGATCTACAACGGCACGGCCCTGGCCGCCTCGGTCACCGAGACCTCGGGCACCGTCTCCGGCCTGACGCCGAACACCGAGTACACCTTCACCGTCAAGGCCAAGGACCGCAAGGGCACGCTCTCGGCCGCCTCCGCACCGGTGAAGGTCACCACCCGCAACCCGGCCGACGACACGCAGGCGCCCACGGTTCCGTCGGGCCTGCGCAGCACGGCCAAGTCGTCCAGCAGCGTCACCCTGGCCTGGACGGCCTCCACCGACAACTCCGGCGTGGCCAACTACGACGTCTTCGTCGGCCCGACCCTGGCCACGACCGTCACGGGCACCACGGCGGTCGTCTCCGGCCTGTCCCCCTCGACCGAGTACCCCTTCACGGTCAAGGCCCGCGACCTGTACGACAACGTCTCCGCCGCCTCCGCCGAGGTGAAGGTGACGACGTCGGACATCGTCGAGACCGGGTACGCCCGCGTCGGCTACTTCGTGCAGTGGGGCATCTACGGCCGCCAGTACTTCGTCCGCAACCTGGACACCACCGGCGCCGCGGCGAAGCTGACCCACATCAACTACGCCTTCGCCAACATCGATCCGAGGAACCTGACCTGCCTCCAGGGCGTCACCAAGGGCACCACGTCCGACCCGCAGGACCCGAGCCAGGGCGACGGCGCCGGTGACGCCGAGGCCGACTACGGCAGGCCGTTCAGCTCCGCCCAGTCGGTGGACGGTGTCGCCGACACCGGCTGGGAGAAGCTCCAGGGCAACTTCAACCAGCTCAAGAAGCTCAAGGCGAAGTACCCGAACCTGAAGGTGCTGATCTCGCTCGGCGGCTGGACGTACTCCAAGTACTTCTCCGACGTGGCGGCGACCGACGCCTCGCGCAAGAAGTTCGCGGCCTCCTGCATCGACACCTACATCAAGGGCAACCTGCCCGACTACAACGGCAAGGGCGGGCCGGGCACGGCCGCCGGCATCTTCGACGGCATCGACCTCGACTGGGAGTGGCCGGGCGCCGAAGGGCACGCGGGCAACCACATCAGTCCGAACGACAAGGCCAACAACACGCTGCTCATCGCCGAGTTCCGCCGCCAGCTCGACGCGCTGACGACGACGACCGGCAAGCGGTACCAGCTCACGGCGTTCACCCCGGCCGACCCGGCCAAGATCGCCGCCGGCTGGGACCTGCCCGAGGTCGCCAAGTCGCTGGACATCTTCAACATCCAGGGCTACGACTTCCACGGCGCGGGCAGCGACAACTCCTGGGAGCCGAACCGCACCGGCCACCAGGGCAACCTGTACCTCGACGCGGACAGTCCGTACAACCCGGACTTCAGCGTGGAGAAGGCCGTGAACGTCTACCTCCAGGCAGGCGTCAACCCGCGCAAGCTCACCATCGGCCTGGCCTACTACGGCCGCGGCTGGCAGCAGGTGACCGACGGCGGCAAGAACGGCGAATGGCAGGACGCGCACGGCGCCGCGCCCGGCCAGTTCCAGGAGGAGGCGGGCACGCGCGGCTACAGCAACCTGCTCGCCATGGTCCCCGGCTGCACGATCCGGCACGACGAGGTCGCCGTGGCCACCTACTGCTACACCGGGAACAACGGGCAGTGGTGGTCGTTCGACGACGCCTGGTCGATCGGCAAGAAGACCGCCTGGCTGAAGAGCAAGGGGCTGCTGGGCGCGATGATCTGGGAGATGTCCGGTGACCCCGGCGTCCTGACCACCGCGCTGGACGCAGGTCTGAGGTAACACCAGCACACAGAAGGGGCGGACCGCCGGGGGGCGGGCCGCCCCTTTCGACGTTCCGGCGTGCGTTCCGGCGCGTGTTCCGGCCGCTGTACCGGCGGGTGTACCGGCGTGTCGAAGGCTCATCGGACGGGCACCTCTGCGTTACTCTGCCCTCAACTGACAGTCATCCGGCCTTGTCACGGTCGAGTTTGTCGGTCTCTCCCCAACCGAGGAGATCCATGTTCCGGCGACTCGCCCTGTTCCTGCCCCTCGCCCTCCTCCCCCTGGCCTCTCCGCCCGCCACCGCGTCGGCCACCGCGTCGGCCACAGTGGTCAACGTCGCCCATCGGGGCGCTTCGGCGTACGCGCCGGAGAACACCATCGCCGCCTTCCAGCTCGCCGCCCGCCAGGGGGCCGACATGTTCGAGCTGGACGTCCAGGAGACCAAGGACCACGAGCTGGTCCTGATGCACGACACCACCCTCGCCCGGACCACCGACGCCGAACGTGTCCTGCCCGGCCTGGCCCCCTGGCGGGTACGCGACCTCACGCTGGCGCAGATCCGCAGGCTGGACGCGGGTTCCTGGTTCGACCGGGAGTACACCGGCGAACGGGTCCCGACCCTGCGCGAGGCGCTGCGCGCGATGGCCGGCACCGGACTCGGCCTGCTGCTGGAGGTCAAGGAGCCGAGGCTCTACCCGGACATCGAGTCCCGCGTCGTCCGCGCGCTGCGCGACGAGCCCGCCTGGCTCGTGCCCGGACGGCTGGTGGCGCAGTCGTTCGACTGGGACTCGATGCGCGCCTTCCACCAGTTGCTGCCCGAAGTCCCGATCGGCCTGCTCGGCACGCCGGACACCGCCGCGCTGCCCGACCTGGCCAAGTTCGCCGACCACGTCAATCCGCCGTACACCGCGCTCACCTCGTCGTACGTGAAACGCGCCCACGAACTCGGCATGAAGGTCTTCACCTGGACCGTGGACAGTCCGGACGTCATGCGGCGCCTGCTGACGTACAACGTGGACGGCATCATCACCGACAAACCAGACGTCCTACGCGACCTAACCCTGTAAGCGACGGCTGAACCGCTGGAATACGAACGGGGATCCGGGTCATGACCCGGATCCCCGTTCTCACCCCTGCCGGCTCCTCAAGCCGTCAGTACGTGTCGTCGCGTCAGCTGCAACCGCTGGTCGAACCGCAACCCTCGCACACGTAGCAGCTTCCGGCGGGCCGCATCTTGGTGCCGCAGGTCATGCAGAGCGGCGCGTCGGCCGTGAAGCGCTGGTGGCTCTCCAGCGTCAGCTCCTTGACCGGCTGCTCCTTCGGCTTCTCCTCGATGGGCGCCGACTGGGCCAGCGCCTCGCGGTCGACCGCCTCCTGCAGCGCAGCTGGGTCCTCGCCACGCTGCTGCGCGGCGCGCTCGGCCGCCGAGAAGATGCCCAGGGCCGCCCGCTCGTCGTACGGCAGGTGGTCGAGGGCCAGGCGACGGAAGATGTAGTCCATCACCGACGTGGCCATCCGGATGTCCGGGTCGTCCGTCATGCCCGCCGGCTCGAACCGCATGTTCACGAACTTGCTCATGTACGTCTCCAGCGGCACCCCGTACTGGAGGCCGATGGAGATCGCCACCGAGAAGGCGTCCATGACGCCCGCCAGCGTCGAACCCTGCTTGGACATCTTGAGGAAGACCTCGCCGAGCCCGTCGTCAGGGTAGGACGAAGCGGTCATGTAGCCCTTCGCGCCGCCCACGGTGAAGCGGGTGGTCATGCTGGGGCGCTGGTTGGGCATGCGCCGCCGGGTCGGCCGGTTGACCTCGATGACCTTGACCTCGGGCTCGGCGGCCTTCGGCTCGTCCTTCTTGGCGCCGTTGCCGACCGACAGCGGCTGGCCGACCTTGCAGTTGTCGCGGTAGACGGCCAGGGCCTTGAGGCCGAGCTTCCAGCCCTCCATGTAGACCTGCTCGATGTCGTCGATCGTCGCCGACTCCGGCAGGTTGACGGTCTTGGAGATGGCGCCGGACAGGAACGGCTGGGCCGCCGCCATCATCCGCACGTGGCCCATCGGCGCGATGGCCCGCTCGCCCATCGCGCAGTCGAACACCTCGTAGTGCTCCTTGCGCAGGCCGGGGGCGTCGACCACGTGGCCGTGCTCGGAGATGTACTCGACGATCGCCTCGATCTGCTCCTGCTGGTAGCCGAGCTGCTTGAGCGCCCGCGGGATCGTCTGGTTGACGATCTGCATCGAGCCGCCGCCGACCAGCTTCTTGAACTTGACCAGCGCGAGGTCCGGCTCGATGCCGGTGGTGTCGCAGTCCATCATCAGGCCGATGGTGCCGGTGGGCGCGAGGAGGCTGGCCTGGGCGTTGCGGTAGCCGTTCTTCTCGCCGACCTTCAGGCACTCCGACCACTGGCGCGACGCCTCGGCGTGGATCTTCGCGTCCATGGTGCCGACCGCGCGCAGGTTGTCGTTGGCCGCGGCGTGCTTGCGCATGACGCGCTTGTGCGGCTCGGCGTTGCGGGCATAACCGTCGTACGCCCCCACCACCCCGGCCAGCTCGGCGCTGCGCCGGTAGGACACACCGGTCATCAGCGACGTGATCGCCCCGGCCACCGCGCGCCCGCCGTCGGAGTCGTAGGCGTGGCCCGTGGCCATGAGCAGCGCGCCCAGGTTGGCGTAGCCGATGCCGAGCTGGCGGTAGGCCCGCGTGGTCTCGCCGATCTTCTCGGTCGGGAAGTCGGCGAAGGTGATCGAGATGTCCATCGCGGTGATGATCAGCTCGGTCAGCTTGACGAAGTCGGCGACGTTGAAGGAGTTGTCGTCCTTCAGGAACTTCAGCAGGTTGATGCTGGCCAGGTTGCACGAGGAGTTGTCCAGGTGCACGTACTCGGAGCACGGGTTGCTGGCGGTGATCCGGCCGGTCTCCGGCGTGGTGTGCCAGTCGTTGATCGTGTCGTCGTACTGCAGGCCCGGGTCGGCGCACTCCCAGGCGGCCTTGGCCATCTTGCGGAACAGGTCTTGAGCGTCGACCTTCTCGATGATCTCGCCGGTCAGGCGGGCACGCAGGCCGAACTCCTCGCCCTTCTCCACCGCCTTCATGAACTCGTCCGAGACGCGCACCGAGTTGTTGGCGTTCTGGTACTGGACGGAGACGATGTCCTTGCCGCCCAGGTCCATGTCGAAACCGGCGTCACGCAGGGCGCGGACCTTGTCCTCCTCGCGCGCCTTGGTCTCGATGAACTCCTCGATGTCGGGGTGGTCGACGTCGAGCACGACCATCTTGGCCGCCCGGCGTGTCGCGCCGCCCGACTTGATCGTGCCCGCGGAGGCATCCGCGCCGCGCATGAAGCTGACCGGGCCGCTGGCCGTGCCGCCGCTGGAGAGCAGCTCCTTGGACGAACGGATGCGGGACAGGTTGACCCCCGAACCCGAACCGCCCTTGAAGATCACGCCCTCTTCCTTGTACCACTCCAGGATCGACTCCATCTGGTCGTCCACGGAGAGGATGAAACACGCGCTGACCTGCTGCGGCGAGGCAGTGCCCACGTTGAACCAGACCGGCGAGTTGAACGCGAAGACCTGGTGGACCAGCGCGTGCTTGAGCTCGTGGTCGAAGATCTCGGCGTCCTCGTCGCTGGCGAAGTAGCCGTGCTCCACACCCGTCCTGGTGTAGACGCCGACGACCCGGTCCACGAGCTGCTTCAGGCTCCACTCGCGCTGCGGGGTGCCCACGGCGCCGCGGAAGTACTTGGTCGTCACGATGTTGGCGGCGTTCACCGACCAGAACTCGGGGAACTCGACGCCCCGCTGCTCGAAGTTGATCGAGCCGTCGCGCCAGTTCGTCATGACGACGTCACGGCGTTCCCACTGGATCTCGTCATACGGGTGCACGCCGGGCTTCGTGAAGATCCGCTTCATCCGCAACCCCTTACGCGGCCGCTTACCCCCGCGCGCCACTGAACCGCTGGCCGTGTCCGTCATGACTCCCCCTTCTCCGCCTTCAACTGTGAGATCTCGGCCTCGAAGTCCGCCAGGCTCTCGAAACCGCGATAAACCGATGCGAATCGCAAGTAGGCCACCTCGTCCAGCTCCCGCAGCGGGCCGAGGATCGCCAGGCCCACCTCGTTGGACGGCAGCTCGGCCGCGCCCTTGGCCCGGATGGCCTCCTCGACACGCTGCCCGAGCTGCGCCAGCGAGTCCTCACTGACCGGCCTGCCCTGACAGGCCCGCCGCACGCCCGCGACGACCTTGTCCCGCGAGAACGGCTCCGTCACCCCGCTGCGTTTGCTCACCATCAACAGGACGGTCTCCTGCGTGGTGAACCTGCGCCCGCACTCGGGACAGGTGCGGCGGCGCCTGATGGCCGCGCCGTCGTCCGTGGACCGGCTGTCGATGACCCTGGTGTCAGGGTGGCGACAGAACGGACAGTGCACGCTTCGCCTCCTTGACCCTGCCCGGCCCACCACACGCGTAAAACCCGCGCCGCGGTACGCTCGCGCACGCCCCATGGCTGACCATGGAGCGGTCACGGAAACACAAGGTGTGGTGAACCGACATCGGTGTAACTACTAGATGTTGTGGTCCAACCGTAGAAGCGCGCGACCATGAACGCAAGTTGAGCAACACCATCGAGCCGAAGTCGCTGATCAGCCCCTGAGTCACAGCCGTCCCGGGCGTGTCGCGCCTCCGACGCCACCACTTCCCGGCGGACGCGCCCCCACGCCACCCCGAGAACCACCAGGCCAAACAAGCTCCACAAAGGTACCGGAGCCCACACCCACTCCACCCACCTCCCACACCCCGCTCCCAAAGCCCGCACCCCCTGATCCCCATTCCCACAGGGGGTACGACGCGGGCCACCGAACACAGCACCACCGCCCATAAGCCGTGATGGTCTCGGTGCACGCCCGGCACCACCCAAAGTCCCGTCGCACGGGATGGCGGCTTGCCCTCAGAAGAGCGCAGAGCGCCTGGGCGCCGTTCAGGAGTGCCGCCGCTCGCTAGGGCGCGGCGTTGCAGGCCGGATGGCCCATGCGCAGGTCAGCACCACCGCCTCAGTGAGCCCTCACACGGCGAGAAACCACCCTACGAAGCCCCCAGCCGGCCCGATGCACCCCAGCCGAGGGGCAGCCCCCCATAAGAGGGCAGGTCAGAGCCCAACAGCACCCATATCATCGCCCCCGAACACCGGCACATCCGCCGATCCGCACCCCAGCACGTCACCCGCCGACGATCCGGCCGAAAACGTAGGGGCCACCCCGGACCGGATCAGATCACCGAGTCGGCGACCCCGTTCAGCTGCTTAAAGCCCCCGGCACGTCGGCACTCCCCCACAGCGTGTCCCCCGCCCATGACAGCCCCACATGACCGGACCCCACACCACCCGCAGCCGCATGCCCCGCAGCCCGCGTACCGAGCCAGAACCCGCCCAAAGACAGCAACACCATCCCCACCACCAGCACGATCCGCCCCCGCCGAGTCAGCCGCACCGGAGGAGCAGGCGTCCTGACGCCACCACTCCCCCGAGAGACCTTCTCCCCCGTACGCCCGTTCCGCCGCAACGCACGACGACTCCACGCGCGCCCGGCATGTCCGGCGCCGTTCCCGGCCCGAGCATTCCCCGCGCCCACTACACGCCCCAACACCTCTCGCCCCCCGCGAGCCTCGCCACCACCACGTACATCCCCTCGCGTCCCCCGACGCCCCGAGCCACCCGGCCCGCCCCCCGCCTGTCCCCGCTCCCTGCTCCCAGCCGCCCCTTCCCCCGAACGCCGCCCCCGCCCCTCAAGCCGACCGCCCTCCCAAGGACGCCGCCCCCGACCGACGACACGATCGGCCGCCGCAGCCGACCGGCGTTCCCGCCTCTCGACCCGTCCGACCGCCTCGCCCGAACGCCGTTCCCGCATCTCGCCCGCGCCCCCTTCCGGCCGGCGCTTCCCAGGCGCTCCCGTACTCCCTGGGGCGGCGCGGCGGCGGCCGGTCAGCGTGTCATCGCCCCTCGGCGGCACCGCCTGGTCGGCGGTGTCCCCATCGGGACGCGGAGAAGGGACCAGCCACAACCGGGGCCGACCGTCACCGCCGCCCGGCGCCCGGCGGGCGGCAGACTCGGAGCCGCGCGCAGCGCCGGAGGCGCCGACCGTGCGCCGCCGCCGGGTGTTCGAATTCGTCCCCCGCCCCTTTCCCTGGGTGACACGGCGCTCTGAGTCCGTACGGCCGGCGTCCCCCCGCCGGTCCCCGCCCTGCGTGGCGTCGGCGATGAGCGTGAGCCGGTTGACGTCGCCGCTGGTCGAATAGGTGCTCGTGGTCGTTCGCACGATTGACCTCCCGCCGCCCGGCCCGAGGAACCGGCCAAAATTGGATCAGCAAATCGAACACGGTGTCGATCGAACTCCCGTACGATGTTGTACACCACGGTGGCAACAATTTCGAGGAAGACTCGAACAATTGTTTGAAGATGATCTTCAACAGCGATACGGTCGCTGTGTGCGACATCAAGACCACGGACCGGGAGGTTCGCCGGTGAGGCGGGCCGCCGCCAGGCGAGGAGGAAGAGCATGAGTGAGCGGGATGACGCTAACGGGGTCACAGACCTCGCGGTGCGCCGGCGCGACTCCCTGGGCCTGACTCCCAGGCAGCGCAAGATCCTCGAAGTGATTCGCGATTCGGTGCAGCAGCGCGGATATCCGCCCTCGATGCGCGAGATCGGCGAGGCCGTGCAGCTGACGAGCACGTCCAGCGTGTCGCACCAATTGACCGCGTTGCAGCGCAAGGGCTATCTGAGGCGCGACCCGCACCGGCCGCGAGCCCTGGAGGTTCGGCTGCCCGGTGAGCCCGTGTTGTGGGTCGACCCCGACGCCACTGACGACGAGGCGCCGGTGAGCCGGCCGACCGCGGCCTACGTCCCACTCGTCGGCCGCATCGCCGCCGGTGGCCCGATCCTGGCCGAGGAGAGCGTGGAAGACGTCTTCGCCCTGCCCAAGCAGCTCGTCGGTGAGGGCACGCTCTTCCTGCTCCAGGTCGCCGGTGACTCGATGATCGAGGCCGCCATCGCCGACGGCGACTGGGTGGTCGTCCGTCAGCAGCCGGTCGCCGAGAGCGGTGACATCGTGGCCGCCATGATCGAGGGCGAGGCCACGGTCAAGACGTTCAAGCGCAAGGACGGGCACGTCTGGCTGGTCCCCCACAACCCGAACTACGAGCCCATCCCCGGTGATGAGGCCAGCGTTCTGGGCAAGGTGGTGGCCGTCCTCCGCCGCCTCTGACCCTTCGCGACCGGTCGGCAGCCACCCTTTTCAGGAGGGCTGCGACCGTCCACCTCCTCGCGAACCCGGAGTCCCTTGTACGAGGGCTGCGGTCGTCCGCGTCGAGGCGCGGTCCCTCGCACGTCGCACACGCCCGCACTCGCACTCACGCCGAACGACGGTCCCCACGACGAGGCTCCATCCAGTCGGATGGCAGCCACCTTCACGTCGTGGCGACCCTCGACCGGCCCGGGACAGCCCGGAGCAGCCTGAACGATGCCCGGCACACGAACGAGCCAGGCACACGCAACGGCAGGCCGGACACACAACCGGGGCGGTGCGCTCGCGTGGACGGCCCCCATGGGCAGAGGATCACGCGACATCACGTAGCGACGACCCTGGTACGAACGGGCCGCCGAGTGTTAGCGCTAGCATCACACGGTGAACAGCAGTGATCACGGGCAGGCCGCGAAAGAAGCACCGCACAGAGCGTGCACGCCCCTGAGCACCACCGGTTGCCGGGCCGCAGAGGTGCGCATGGTCAGGCTCATCGGACGTCCCGGGCGCCGCACAGGTGCGCATGGTCGGGCTCATCGGACGGCCCTGGCGCCGCAGTACTACCGGGTCGCCCGAGAGGCGCGGCTCCCAGAGGACACACAAGCCCGAGCTGATGGTTGACCGAAAGGATGCGGGCGTCCCTCAAGGGCCGCAATGACCGCTCAACCGGACGCGCCGCCCCGGTCCAGGGATGGGGGTTCACCCGCCGCCTCCCGTCCGGGCGCGGAAACCTAAGATGTGCCCGTGAACGACGTATTCCCCCCAAATGACCTGAAGGCCCTCAAAGAGACGCATGACGGGCTCAAGTGGGCGTTCGTCACGCCCGACGTCATCCCGGCCTGGATCGCCGACATGGACCTCTCCACAGCCCCGGAGGTCATCGACGCCCTGACCCGCCGCGCCACCGGCGACCTCGGCTATCCCACCTGGCTCGACCAGCCGCAGAGCGGCCCCCTGGCCGAGGCGTTCGCCGAACGTATGACCACCCGCCACGGCTGGGCGGCCGACCCCTCGTACGTCCACACGTTCAGCGACATCAACCAGGCGCTCCAGGTGCTGCTGCATCTCTGGACCCGGCCCGGGGACGGCGTCGCCCTGCACACCCCGGCCTACCACCCGTTCCTGACGACCCTCGACGTCATGCAACGCCCCCTCGTCCCCATCCAGCTCGAACCCGACGGCGACGCCTGGCGCTTCGAGGTGCCCGATCTGTCCGGCTGCCGGGTGCTCCTGCTGGTCAACCCGCAGAACCCGACGGGCCGGGTGTTCACGCGGGAGGAGCTGGAAGAACTGGCCGAGCACGCCGAACGCCACGACCTGCTGGTCATCGCCGACGAGATCCACGCCGATCTGACGTACGAGCCGCACCGGCACATCCCCTTCGCCACGATCCTCCCCGAGCGCACGGTCACGCTCACCTCGGCGACGAAGGCGTTCAACCTGGGCGGCATCCGCTGCTCGGTCGCCCACCTGGGGCACCCCGGCGTACGCGCGGCCGTGGCGGCGCAGCCGCCGTTCCTGTTCGGGTCGGCGCACCTGTTCGGGGTGGAGGCCACGGTCGCGGCCTGGCGGCACGGCGACGCCTGGCTCGACGACACGCGGGCGCTGCTCGACCGCAACCGCCGCCTGATCGCCGAACGCCTGCCGGACCGGTACAGGTACCGGATCCCGCAGGCCACGTACCTGGCGTGGCTGCACACCGGGCGGCCGGGCATGGCGGAGGTCATCGAGCGGGAGGCGAAGGTGAGGCTCAATGACGGGGCCGGGTTCGGACCGGGCGGCGCGGACTACGTACGGCTGAACTTCGCCACGACGGAAACCGTGTTGTCGGAGATCCTCACCAGGCTGAGCTGAGGGGCGGCCCGCCGGGCCGCCCCTCAGGAGCCGGGTCAGCCCAGCGGCGGCAGATCCGGCGCGGTGGCGGCCGGGTGCTCCTCAAGGGTGGCGAGCGCCAGCTCGATCGCCTTCTCCAGTTGCGTGTCGCGCCCGGCCACGCGGTCCTGCGGCGTGATCACGACCTCGACGTCGGGGTCGACGCCGTGGTTCTCCACGCCCCAGCCCGGCCCCTCCAGCCAGAACGAGTACCGCGGCTGGGTCACCACGGTCCCGTCCACCAGGGAGTAGCGCGAGTCGATGCCGATGACGCCGCCCCACGTGCGGGTGCCGACGAGCGGGCCGATGGCCCGGTTCTTGATCCCGGCGCTGACGATGTCGCCGTCGGACCCGGCGAACTCGTCGGTGACGGCCACGATGGGCCCGCGCGGGGAGTCCTCGGGGTAGCGCATCGGCTCGTAGCCGCGGGCCCGCGCCCAGCCGGTGACCTTGCGCGACAACTTCTCCAGGACCAGCTCGGACAGGTGCCCGCCGCCGTTCTCGCGCACGTCCACGATGAGCCCCTCGAAGGCCATCTCGGTACGCAGGTCCCGGTGGAACTGCGCCCACCCGGAGGCCACCATGTCCGGTACGTGCAGGTACCCGAGCCGCCCACCGGACGACTCCCGTACGAACGCCCGCCGGTTCTCCACCCAGTCGTGGTAGCGGAGCTGGCCTTCGTCGGCGAGCGGGGTGACGACGACGCGACGCGGCGAGCCGCCGGCCGCGGGCCGTACGGTCAGCTCGACGGGCTGGTCGGCGGTGCCGGACAGCAGCGCGAGCGGGCCGCGTACCGGATCGACCGGACGGCCGCCGACGGCCACGACGGCGTCACCGGGCCGGATCGCGACGCCGGGGGCGAGCAGCGGCGAGCGGGCCGCGTGGTCGGAGGTCTCGCCGGGCAGGACGCGCTCGACCCGCCAGGTCCCGTCCTCGTCCTTGACCAGGTCCGCGCCGAGCAGGCCCTGGCGGCGGCGCGGGTCGTTGACCCCGTCGTTGCCCCGGGCGTAGGCGTGCGAGGTGCCCAGTTCGCCCTGTACCTCCCAGAGCAGGTCGATCAGCTCGGAGTGGCAGCCGAGGCGGGAGACCAGCGGCTCGTACCGGTCGAGGACGGCCTGCCAGTCGACGCCGCCCATGTCCTCGCGCCAGAAGTGGTCGCGCATGAGCCGTCCGGCCTCGCGGTAACCCTGGAGCCACTCGGCGAGCGGGTCGATCTGGACGGTGATCCGGTCGAGGTCGATCGTGACGACCTCGTCGCCCTCGCCGGCCGAGCGCGTCTGGAGGCCGTTCTTGCCATTGGTGACGAGCCTGCTGCCGTCGCCGCTGACCTCGAAGACCCGTACCTCCTTGCCCAGCTCGCTCTTGGCGCGCTTCTTGAGGTCGTAGCGTTCGAGCACGATCTCGGCGGACTGCTCGGTGCCGTCGCCGAGCTGGCCGGTCACGGGGTGGCGGAGCCAGAGCAGCGCGTCCTTGGCGGTCCTGAGGTTGCCGTAGCGGGCCGCCGGCACCGGTACGGCCACCACGCGCGAGGCCAGCCCCTCGGGGTCCACCTCGGTACGCGGCGGCGCGTCGTCCTTCTTGTCCTCCTTGGCGGCCTTGTCCTCCTCGCCGTTGAAGCCCCGCCCCTGCAACGAGGGGTCGAACGGCGACGGCGTGGTGGCCTGGAGCGGCACGATGTACGGCCGGCAGCCCGCCGGGAACGACAGGTCGAACACGTGCGCGTCGTAGACCGGGTCGAACGTGCGCACCGACAGGAACGCCAGATGCTTGCCGTCCTGGGTGAACACCGGGTCGTAGTCGGAGAAGCGCAGCGGCGTGACGTCGATCACCGACGTGCCGTCCACGCGGCCCATCTTGATCTGCGACAGCGGCTCGTGGTCCGGGTGCACCCAGGCCAGCCAGCCGGAGTCCGGGGAGAAGGCGAGCCCGCTGATGTCGCCCTGCGTGGTGCGGTCCAGCTCCCGCAGGTTGCCCGACTCCAGGTCCACGACCAGCAGCCGGCCGTCGTGGGTGGCCACCGCGGCGTGCTTGCCGTCGGGCGCGGCGCTCAGTTCGAGCACCCTGCCGAGCTGCCCTTGGGCGAGGGTCCTGACCTCGCCGCCGGGCGTGCCGATCTCCAGGCCGTCCTCGCCGCCGGCGTCGGAGACCCACACGGCCCGGCCGTCGGCGTCGAGGGCGCGCGGCAGGCGTACCCGGACGCCGGGCTCCACGCGCAGCGCGCCGGCGGGGCCGTCACGGTGGGTCACCCAGTGCGCGGTGCCGCGGATCTCGACCGCGCTGGCCCGCCCGGTCGCGTCGGGCGAGAAGGCCCCGGCGCGCGTGGGCGCGGGCCGGCGGGCGCGTCCGGGCCGCGGCCCGCCGAGCTTGACCTCCAGCTTGTACGGCTCGGCGTCCAGGCTCTCCAGCACCCACAGGTCCCCCGCGTGGCTGTAGATCACCCGCTGGCCGTCGCTGGTGGCGTGACGGGCGTAGAACCCCTCGTGCGCGCTGTGCCGGCGCACGTCGGAGCCGTCCGGGAGGGCCGAGTAGAGATTCCCGGCGCCGTCGGCGTCGGACAGGTAGACGATCCGGTCGCCGACCCAGTTGACCGCCCAGTACTGCGCCGGGCTGTCGGCGAACAACCTGGTGAACTCCCCGTCGCCCTCGGCGTCGACCCAGATCTTGGCCGCGGTGCCGCCCCGGTAGCGCTTCCACTGCGAGGGCTCGCGCCAGATCGAGGACGCCGTGGCGACCTTCGCGCCGCTGACGGCGACCTCGCTGACCCATCCGTACGGCAGCCGCGCCGCCGGTCCCCCGTCGAGCGGGACCGCGTAGGCCCAGGTACGGGTACGCGCCCCCTCGCCGGTGGAGCTGACCGCGAGGACGGCCCCGTCGGCGGTCCAGCCGCGGACGCCGGTCATCGCGTTGCCCCAGTGCGTCAGCCGCTCGCCCTCGGGACCGTCGAGCTCGGCCGCGAACACCTCGGGGGCGCCCTCCTTGCCGCCGGTCCAGGCGATGCGCGTGCCGTCGGGCGAGAACCTCGGGGACGACACCGGCACGCGGTCGGCGGTGAAGCGCCAGGCCCGCCCGCCGGTGACGGGAGCGAGCCAGACATCGTCGTCGGCGACGAAGGTGACCAGGTCACCGGACAGATGTGGATATCTCAGGTATGCGCCATTTGTCACAGCTAGACACTAATGCGCAACACCAAATCGGCTAAAGAATTTCTCTCTCAGCACTCGTTCACCCTCCGGGAACAGCCAAGACCGGCCGGGTCCCCGGATGCGTGGAGGAGGGCAGGGCAGGAGCCAGATCGCCACAAATCACAACTAGTGAGGAATCATGAGATTTTTCGCTCGCCCGCACCAGCTCCCGCCCCGGCTGGCCGCCGCCGCCGTCATCCTGAACTCAGGGCTCGGCAAGGCCCACGCCGACGACCAGACCGCCGCCGGCCTGCACGGCATGGCCTCGGGCACGTACCCGTTCCTGCGCGGCCAGGATCCGGTGGCCTTCACCCGGCTGCTGTCGAAGGGGGAGATCGCCCTCGGGGCCGCGCTCATCCTGCCCTTCGTGCCGTCGCTGCTGGTCGGGGCCGGGCTGACCGCGTTCGCCGCGGGACTCCTCGGGCTCTACCTCAAGACGCCGGGCATGCGCGAGGAGGGCAGCCTGCGCCCGACCCAGCAGGGCATCGGCCTGTCCAAGGACATCTGGCTGCTGGGCATCGGGCTGGGCCTGGTCATCGAGGAACTCGGCCGGTGCCCGCGATCTTCAGACGCCCAACGCTAATCCGGACAAACCGGGGTAGTCCGACCGTATGGTGCAAATCGGCTACACCCTGATGTCGGAGCAGACTCCGGCCCGCGAACTGGTCGACTACGCCGCCACCGCCGAACACGTCGGGTTCGACTATGCGGTGATCTCCGACCACTACTTCCCGTGGGTCGAGGAGATGGGACATTCGCCGTACTGCTGGTCGGTGCTGGGCGCCGCGGCGCAGGTCACCGAGCGTCTGCCGCTCATGACGTACGTGACCTGCCCCATCATGCGCTACCACCCCGCCGTCGTGGCGCAGAAGGCCGCCACGATGGGAGTGCTGAGCGAGGGCCGGTTCACGCTCGGCCTGGGCGCCGGCGAGAACCTCAACGAGCACGTCGTCGGCGAGGGCTGGCCGCCCGTGGACACCAGGCACCGGATGTTCACCGAGGCCGTACGGATCATCAAGGAGCTGTTCAGCGGCGAGTACGTCACCTACCAGGGCGAGTTCTACGACGTGGATTCCGCCAAGCTCTACGACCTGCCCGGCGAGCGGGTCCCGATCGGCATCGCCGCGTCCGGGGGCAGCTCGGCCGAGATCGCCGCGGAGCTGGCCGACGTCCTGGTCGTCAACGACCCGATGCCCGAGGTGGTGCAGCTGTTCAACGCCGCGGGCGGCCAGGGCAGACCGGTCTACGGCCAGCTCCCGATCGCCTACGACACCGACCCCGAGGCCGCCCGGGAACGGGCGCACCGGCTGTGGCGCTGGTCGGGCGTCGGCGGCTGGAAGGTCATGGCCGAGCTGCCCGGCCCGGTGAACTTCGCCGCCGCGGCCGGCTCGGTACGCCCGGAGGACGTCGCCGGAAGCCTGCCCTGCGGCGCGGACGTGGACGCGGTCGTGCGGAGCGTCAAGGAGTTCGCCGACGCCGGTTACACGCACGTGGCGCTCGTACAGATCGGGCACGACCAGCAGGAGCCGTTCTTCGACTGGGCGGAGAAGGAGCTCCTGCCGGCCCTGCGCCGGATCTAGCCCGCGGCGAGGCTCCGGGCCTCGCCGCGGCTACGGGACGATGTTGACCAGCTTGGGCGCGCGCACGATCACCTTGCGCGGCGCACCCTGGAGGTAGCCGGCCACCTTGTCGGAGGCCAGGGCCAGGGCCCGCAGCTCGTCCTCGGAGATGTCGGGCGCGACCTCCAGCCGGTCGCGCACCTTGCCCGCCACCTGCACCACGCACGTGACCGACTCCTGCACCAGCAGCGCGGGGTCGGCGACCGGCCAGCCGGCGACGGCGACCGGACCCGTGCGGCCCAGGCGCTCCCAGCCCTCCTCGGCGACGTACGGGGCCACCAGCGACAACATGACGGCCAGCGACTCGGCGGCCTCGCGCACCGCCGGGTCGGCCGCGCCGGGACCGGAGTCGATGGCCTTGCGCGCGGCCGAGGTCAGCTCCATCATCCGGGCCACCGCGACGTTGAAGCGCTGGGACTCCACCAGCTTGGTGACCTCGTCGATCGTGCGGTGGGTGGCCTTGCGCAGCTCGGTGTCACCGCCCTCGAACGGCACGCCGGGCTCGGCGCTCGCCTCGGACATCACGCGCAGCGCGCGGGCCAGGAACTTCTGCGAGGCGGCCGGCGAGACGTCGGCCCAGTCGATGTCGTCCTCCGGCGGGCCGGCGAAGATCATCGTCAGGCGTACGGCGTCGACGCCGAACGCGTCGATCTGCTGGCCCAGGTCGATGCCGTTGCCCAGGGACTTCGACATGGCCTTGCCGCCGTTGATCACCTGCCCCTGGTTCAGCATGCGCAGGAACGGCTCGGTGAAGTCCACCATGCCCATGTCGTGCAGGACCTTGGTGAAGAAGCGGGAGTACAGCAGGTGCAGCACGGCGTGCTCGATGCCGCCGACGTACTGGTCGATCGGGCCCCACTTGCGCACCTGCTCGGGGTCGAACGGCCCGTCGGTGTAGCCGGGCGAGGTGTAGCGCAGGTAGTACCAGGACGAGTCGACGAACGTGTCCATCGTGTCGGTGTCGCGCTTGGCCGGCCCGCCGCACTTGGGGCACTCGACGTTGACCCACTCGGTGGCGCTGGCCAGCGGGGATACGCCCTTGGGCGCCAGCGCCTCGCCGCGCAGGTCGGGCAGCGTGACGGGCAGCTGCTCGTCGGGGACGGGCACCTCGCCGCAGTCGGCGCAGTGGATGATCGGGATCGGCGTGCCCCAGAAGCGCTGGCGGGACAGCAGCCAGTCGCGCAGCCGGAAGTTGACCGCGCCGGTGCCCCTGCCCTCGACCTCCAGGATCTCGATGATCTTGGAGATCGCCTCGGCCTTGGTCAGGCCGTCCAGCGGGCCGGAGTTGACCAGCGTGCCCTCGCCGGGCGTGGCCTCGCCGGTCTCGCCGGGGTCGGCCAGCCCGGTGTGGACGACGACCTGGACCGGCAGCTCGAACTTCCTGGCGAAGTCGAGGTCGCGCTGGTCGTGGGCGGGCACGGCCATGATCGCGCCGTGGCCGTAGTCGGACAGCACGTAGTCGGCCGCCCAGACCGGGATGCGCTCGCCGCTGACCGGGTTGACCGCGTGGCGGCCCAGGAAGACGCCGGTCTTCTCCTTGTCGGTGGACAGGCGCTCGATGTCGCTCAGCTTGGCGACCTCGGCGCGGTAGGCCTCGAAGGCCGGACGCTGCTCGTCGGTGACGATCTCGTCGGCCAGCGCGGCGTCGACCGCGACGACGAAGAACGTGGCGCCGTACAGGGTGTCGGGGCGCGTGGTGTAGACGTGGACCGGCTCCTCGCGGCCCTCGATCTCGAACAGCACGTCGGCGCCCTCGGAGCGGCCGATCCAGTTGCGCTGCATCGTCAGCAGGCGCTCGGGCCAGCCGGTCAGCTGCTGCATGTCGTCCAGCAGGCGCTGGGCGTAGTCAGTGATCTTGAAGTACCACTGCGTCAGCTCGCGGCGGATGACGTCGGCGCCGCAGCGCTCGCACTTGCCCGCCACGACCTGCTCGTTGGCCAGCACCGTCTGGTCGTTGGGGCACCAGTTGACCAGGCCGCCCTTGCGGTAGGCCAGGCCGCGCTCGAAGAAGCGGATGAACAGCCACTGGTTCCAGCGGTAGTACTCGGGGTCGCTGGTGTGCAGGCGGCGCGACCAGTCGAAGGAGATGCCGTAGCGCTGGAAGGAGTTGGCCTGCGTCTCGATGTTGGCGTAGGTCCACTCGGCGGGGTGGGCGTTGCGCTTGATCGCGGCGTTCTCGGCGGGCAGCCCGAAGGAGTCCCAGCCGATCGGGTGCAGGACGTTGTAGCCCTGCTGCATCCAGTAGCGCGCGACGACGTCGCCGATGGCGAACACCTCGCCGTGGCCCATGTGCAGGTCGCCCGACGGGTAGGGGAACATGTCGAGCATGTAGCGCCGCTCCCGGGGGTCGGCCGCGTCCTCGCTCGCCCGGTAGGGCTCCTGTTCCTCCCATCGCTGCTGCCACTTGGCCTGCAGCGCCTGCGGGTCGTACTCACTCACGGCTACTGTCCTTCTGGCTTGACTCGGACCCATAAGAAAACCCCTCGTGCACAACGAGGGGTAGCCGCGACGGCGAGACCTCTCAGGGCCGTCGCGGCCCGCTAAGAAGCAGGGTCGCGGAACGCATGTGTCAAGCCTAGCGCACGTCTTCGACGGAATGCAGATACTCGATCGACCAGCGCAGGCACAATAGATCCTTCAGGTCCAGCGAGACCTGATGGTGATGTATCCGTTGTGACCTCATATGTCCCATTAGAATACTGTCGTCGCGTGGTGTACCCAGCTGAGCCAGATCGATCGGGGGGCGACCTGCCACTGCAGGATCCGCCAACCGATCCGCACGGCTTCGCTCGTTTCGCTGCGAAACCAGCCGTATCTCCTGGAAAATCCCATGAGATCATGCCTGGTACGTCAAATCCGGATATAGCGGCAGATCCGGACACAACCTCGGGAGGGCCGGCAGCAATGGCAACGGAGAATTCCGCAAGCTCCGGGGCGTCACACCTGCCACCATCCTGGCCGGAGGCTCGCGACGACGTACCGTCCTCCTGGCCGTCCGGCGGGCAGGAGCCGTCCGGGGTGCCGATGTCGTGGCCGGAGGCCGCGCCCGCCCAGCCGTCCTGGCCCGAGGCCCCACAGGCGCCCGCGTGGCCCGACCCGCCGCGCGGCGACGCCGCCTGGCCGGAGGCCCCGCGCAACGACGTCCACCGTAATGACGTCCACCGTAACGACGGCTCGCGCAACGACGTCCACCGCAACGACGGCTCGCGCTCGCCGCGGCAGGGCGGCGACGCCTCGTGGCCGGAGCAGCCGCGGCAGTCCTGGCCCGAGGCGCCCCGCCAGGAGCCCGGCTGGCCCGAGACCCCCCGCCAGCAGGACGTCCCGGTCGCCTGGCCCGAGCAGCCACAGCCGGTCCAGCCGCAACCGATCCAGCCGCAGGACCCGGTGCCCGCCTGGTCCCAGCCGCCGACGCCCTCCGCGAACGCCTGGTCCAACCTCTCCACGCCGGCGCCCTGGCCGAACAGCCCGTCCAACGTCCCGCCGGGCGGCCCGTCCGCCTCCCTCGGCGACCCGCTGGACCACACGGTCACGCTGGGCCGCGCGCCCGGCCCGCTCGACGCCCCCGTCCAGCCCGGCCGGCCCGGTCAGCCCGGCCTCTCGCCGCTCGACGGCCCCGGCGGGCCGTCCGCCGTTCCGGCCGACGAGCGCACGATGATGTACGGCGGCCGCCCGGGCGACGGCATTCTCGGCGACCAGGCGGTGCCGTCGAACCAGCTCGGCGCGGCCCACGTCGGCGCGCCCCCGCCCGGCGACCAGGGCATGCCCGGAGGCCCGGGGATGCACGGCGGCCCGGGGATGCACGGCGACGGCCACCCCGACCAGGCGCGCCCCGGCTCGAACCTCAACCGCGACCCCTCCGACCCCGACCGCCGGTTCGTGACGGCCGGTCAGATCAGCGGCTCGCGCACCCCGCCCCCCGACCGTCAGCAGGAGCTCTGGAACAACGTCTTCGGCGACGAGTTCGAGGGCATGAGCGAGCACGACTCCCTGGACGACGAGCCCGGCAAGCCCATCTGGATCTACGCGCTCGGCGGCTCGGTGGCGATCGCGCTGGTCGCGGCGCTGCTGTGGGCCTTCCTCGCGGGCCCGCTGGCCGGCGAGGACACGCCGGAGAGCAAGACGGCCGCCTCCCCCCCGGCCTCGGCCGGCCCCACCAAGGGGGGCACGGGCAAGACCTCCACGACGATCCCCGCCCTGCCCAAGTACCCGGGCAAGGCGTCGCCGGTGACCGGCCGGGTGGAGGACGCGGCGGCCGGCGTCTCGCTGCCCCGCCTCGGCGGCACCTGGCAGCTCGACCAGCGCGCCACGGTCAAGTCCACCTTCGGCTACGACACCCGCCAGTACGTGCAGGTCGCGCCGGAGAAGTTCGCCCAGATCATGTCGGGCCCGCTCCCGTCGCAGCTGTCCTCCCTGTACGAGGAGGACAACCTGGAGCCGGTCATCAAGCGCATGGTGCTGCAGGCCCGCAAGAACCTCTACCCCGCGGGCAACAAGGTCAGGAAGATCGCGCAGCAGTCGATCAAGGTCGGCGCCTCGACCGGCCGGCTCATCGCGTACACCATGACCGCCGGCACGGACAAGGCCACGATCGTCACGATGGCGATCAACGCCGGGGGCGACGTGCCCGCCATCGTCTTCGTGTCGATCCCGGAAGAGGGCAAGCAGCTCCTTCCGGACATCCGTACGGTGATGAACCAGCTCAAGGTGAGCGCGCAGTAGTCCTGCGACCCGGGCGCCCGCGGCGCCCGGGTCACTCACGGGTCAGAACGTGCACTCCATGTGCTTGATGCCGTTGATGAACGAGGAGTGCAGGCGGTCGGGTTTGCCGCCCTCGATCTGCGGCACGCGCCGCAGCAGCTCCCGGAACATCACCGTGATCTCCCGCCTGGCCAGGTGCGCGCCGAGGCAGAAGTGCGGCCCCGGGCCGCCGAATCCGACGTGCGGGTTGGGGTGGCGGGTGATGTCGAAGCGGTACGGATCGGCGAACACCGTCTCGTCCCGGTTGGCCGCCCAGTAGAACAACACCACTTTCTCGCCCTTGCGGTAGAGGTGGCCGTTCATCTCGTGGTCGCGGGTGACCTTGCGGCGCATGAAGTTCACCGGCGAGGCCAGCCGGACGATCTCCTCCACGGCCCCGGGGGCGCGGCCGTCGATGTCCTCCAGCCACAGGGCGCGCTGGTCGGGGTTCCTGGTCAGCAGGCGCAGGCCGTAGGAGATGGCGTTCCTGGTGGTCTCGTTGCCGGCCACCACCAGCAGGATGAAGAACGACCCCAGCTCCTGCATCGTCAGCCGCTCACCGTCGATGTTGGCGTTGACCAGCGAGGACGTCAGGTCGTTCGTGGGGTTGGCGGTGCGGTGGGCGGCCAGGTCCTGGACGAGCTGCTGGAGCTCCATGCCCGCGGTGAGCAGGCGGGTGGCGAGCTGGTCGAGGTCGCCGCCGGTGTACTCGGGGTCGAAGCCGCCGAGGATGATGTTGGAGCGGTCGAAGACGAAGCGGTAGTCGCGCTCGGGGATGCCCATCATGTCGCAGATGATCTTCAGTGGCAGGCGCGCGGCCACGTCGGTGACGAAGTCGGCGCCGGGGCCGGCGGCCAGCAGGTCGTCCACGATCCGGACCGCGGCGGCCTCGACGTCCGACTCGAACTGTTTGATCATCTTGGGGGTGAACGCGCGGGAGACGATCCTGCGCAGCCGGGCGTGCCGGGGGTCGTCCATGTTGATCATGGAGCCGAAATACTCGGTGAACTCGGCCGGCATGTCGGGGATGTTCGTCGCGCCGCCGTCGCCCGAGCAGAAGACCTCCGGGTTGCGGCTGGCCTCCAGGATGTCGGCATGCCTGACCAGCGCGTAGTAGCCGGGCCCCTGAGGCGCGAAGTCGATCTTCATCTCGTCGAAGAAGGCGGGCGTCGCACGGGCTCGTAACCGGTCGAACGCCTCCTCGCGCTCATTCATGGGCCTGGCCCAGAAGTTCCGGTCCGACAGGTCGAAGTCGAGGACGGTCATAGGAACATCATTCGGAAAGCGACCACTTACGTCAATGGTTGTGACGTACACCGTACGTGGGGGTCGGAAAACCTGTGGCTCCTGACGCCAGGGGCTTTGTAGGGTTCCGCGCATGACGTTCCTCTTCCTCCTCGGCTAACGATCCGCCGGCGGCGGCCGTGGTGGACGGGGTCGGCCACGGCCGCGCGCGCCGGCTCCGAGCCGGGTAAGAACCGCTCATGACCGGAAGCATCAGCCTCGACCAGATCGCCGGGATCACCGCGTTCGTGGACGTCGAAGCACCCCCGCCAGAAGAGACGCCGACCGCGCTCATGCTCTTCGGCACCAATCAGGCCGCGCCCGTGAAGATCGCCGCTGAGCGCTATCACGCCGGGCTGGCCCCGCTCATCATCGCCACCGGTGGCGTGAACCGTCACAACGGGATCATCGAGGGACAGGTCTTTCAGCGGCTGCTCCTTGAACGGGACGTGCCCGAGCGTGCGATCCGGTGCGAGGACAAGTCCGCCAACACGTGGCAGAACGTCGAGTATGCGCTGCCGTTCCTGGACGAGGCGCTACGCTCCGGGCTGGCCATCACCGGCGTCTCCAAGTGGTACCACTGCAGAACGGTGCGCATCCTGAAGACCCTGCTGCCCGAGATCGGCTCCTTCTACGCCGTCACATGGGAACCCGTCTATGCCGGGAAGCTTGTGACCCGTACGGATTGGCCCTCCATCCCGGACGGCAAGCGGCGGGTGATCCGCGAGTGGGAAGAAGTCACCCGCCGTGTCGCGGACGGCAGCCTTGCTGCGACACAACGTACGGATGGGGCGTGGCGCTGAGTCGAGCGCATCGGATCGCGACGGCGATCTGCCGCGATCCGATGGCGCCGCCCTGCCGGCTCGGCTCATGATGTGCTCGGCCACGTGAGCGTGCGGTCAATCCGCCGGGAGCAGGGTGCCCAGGGGGCCGAGGTCGAGGTTGAGGTCGGCGGGCGAGAGGCCGAACCGGTCGCACAACTCGGCCATGGCCTCCTCCAGCCGCATGAGGGTCAGCCCCACTGCCTCAAGCTGCTCCCCGGTCAGGTCGCCGTTGTCCATCCGCCGGACGCACTGGCGTTCCACCAGCTGGCGGATCAGCTCGACCAGTGTCAGCACGAGACGGCTCAGGTCGTGCTGCACCGAGTCGGCGTCCGTCTCCAGCCGCCACTCGCCGGGTCTGGCCGCCTGCCGGTCAGTCGGGCTCGTCATGTCGCATCCCTCCTTTTACCGCGTCGCCCTCGCGCACGCTGACCAGCAGGGCCCTCAGGGAGATCCGTACGAGGTCGATGCCGGAGATGGACAGCACGAGGTCGCCGGTCACGACCGCCCCACCCGCCAGCAGGCGGTCCAGCAGGTCGACGAGCGCCACCCGCTGCTCGGGCAGGCGGCCCTGGGCGGCGAGCCGGCCTCCTCTCGGCTCAGGGGGCGTCACCGCGGGCCGCCTCACCGTCCTGGTCGAGGGCGGCGAAGGAGTAGGGCGCCCAGGGGCCGACGAGCTCCACGGTGACCCCCCGCTCGGCGACGTCCTCGATGACCTGCGCGAACTCGGCGGCGCGTTCGTCGTCCACCAGGTAGGCGCCGTTGAGGACCATCTGCTCCCGCCGTCCGGACAGCTGCGGGTCCTGGGCCCGGTGGCATCTGCCGACGACGGCGACGTCCATCAGCGCCTCGTGCACGGCCCGGGCGTGCTCGCCGGCCCGGCGCCAGTCGGCCTCCCGTCCGCGCAGGGCGGCCCGGCGGCGGTTCAGGTAGGCCGCACCCGGCGCCGCGTCCTGCGGGTCGGCCACCGGTTCCGCCCGGCCGGGAACGGCGTACGCCTTGACGCCCCACTCCCGCCGGCCGGCCACCCGCGCCAGCACCGCGTCGAACTGTTCGTGCCGCTCGTCAAGAAGGTCCCGCACCTGCGCCTCTCCGGTGTAGACGGTGACCAGCCGCACCGGGGCCGTGGGCCTGAGGGCGGCGACGGCCTCCACCACCCGGTGGTGGGTGCGCGCGGTCTCCTCCAGCCAGGTGAGGTCCTCCATCGAACGACGCAGCGCCTCCTCCCCGAACTCCGCCAGCGAGACCGTGCTGACGAAGGCGGCCAAGACCCGGTGCGTGAGACGGCGTACGGGCGCGCCCGCCACCCCCGTCAGGCCGTCGGGCTCCTCGCCCTCGTCGCGGGTGACCGCGTAGAGGTAGACGCCCTGGTCAGTGGCCACGCTCGACCGCCTCAGGCACGTGGCCGGGCGCGCGCCCGGTCGCGGCGCCGCCTTCCAGCACCCGGGCGGACACCATCTCCTCAAGGGCCGCGAGACGGCGGCGCAGCTTGCGGTTCTCCTTCGCCAGCTCCTGGGTGTCGCCGGTGAGCCACGGGTCGTGCTCCCACCAGTCGATGCCCATCTCGCGGGCGGTGTCGACCGAGGCGATGAGCAGGCGCAGCTTGATCGTCAGCAGCTCGATGTCGAGCAGATTCACCTGGATGTCGCCGGCGATCACCACGCCCCGGTCGAGCACCCGTTCCAGGATGTCGCCGAGGTTGGCCGACTCGCGGCCGCCATGGGAGGCCGGCTGGAAGGAGGACCCGGGCACGTACGGGCTCGGCCGTACGTTGGCGCTCACCGCGAGCCCTCGGCGAGGTCGCCGCTGCCCCGCTTGTAGCGGCGCACCCGGCGGTAGGACAGGAGGCTGCCCGTCAGGTCGAGGTCGATCTCGTACATGGCCAGGGTGTCACCGGAGGACGGGATCCGGCGGTCCTCCACCATCTCCACGCCGACCAGCCATCCGTCCTCGGACGGCTCGACCAGCGTGACGCTCTCGGCTTCCTTGCCGGTCAGCTCGGTCATCATCCGCAACCCGACCCCGGCCACCTCGGCGGCCGGCAGATCCGCGGAGCGCGTACGCGGCGGCCGCTCGTCGCCGGTGTCCGCACGCTTCGTCCCCGGCACGCGCTCGTGCTCGGATCTCGGCACGCGCTCGTGCTCGGATCTCGGCACGCGCTTGTGCTCGGTTCCCTGCCTGGCAGGCACCACATCACCCCCGTACTTTCCTGGTGTGGCCCCCCGCTAGCGCCTCACCAGCCGACCATCCCCCGCAAGATCTCCTCCACCGCCCGGTCCTCCTCCTCCGCGGAGATCCGGCCGTCGGCCCTGGCCTGCTCCACCTCCTCCAGGCGGCGCCGGACCACGGCCGGGTCGTGCAGCTCCCGCTCGACCTGGTCGCGCATGAGCTCGCCGAGCTTGACGACCGCGTAGATCGGCATGAGTGGCCAGCCAAAAAGCAGCGTCCCCAGTCCCAAGGATGTTCACTCCTCCCCGGCGTCGGCGTCCGTGCCGGCGCGGTCAGCTCGTGCCGACGAAGTCGTACGGCGCCATCGGCCCCAGCAGGCGCAGCTCGACGCGGCCCGACCAGCGGCGGGCCAGCTCGTCCACCGCCTGTTCGAACTCCGTCCGCCGGTCGCGCGCCACCAGCGCGGCCACGTGCGCGGCGTCACGCTCGTGGGAGGGCTCGCGCACGGCCAGCTGTTCGCAGAGGTCCGAGAGCTCGTCCACCACCGTCGCGGTGTCCGCCTCGCGCTTGTCCGCGATCGTGCCCTCGATGATCTCGCCGAGCCGCATGCGCTCATTGCGCGTCGCGTCCTCCGGGCGGCCGGTGATCTGCCGCCGAAGGCTCGCGGCCTCGCCGTTCTCCCGCAGGATCTCGGTCAGGATCGCGCGCTCGTCGTACCGGCCGTTGACCACGTACTGCGTCCGGCCCTCCACCTCCTGGAGGGCGTCGGCGAACTGGTCGTGGTACGGCTTCAGCAGCTCCTCCACCACGGCCTCGGAGTTCGTCAGCACCGCCCCGAACCGGAACGGCAGCACCGGCACCTCCGCGGCGGTCTGGTCGAGCAGCCGCTGGTGCGTCTGGAGGTCTCGCGGGCGGCCGAGCGGGCGATCCGCCTCGACATCGCTCACCAGAGCGGCGATCTGGCCGAACGGCACCAGCCGCACCTGCCCCCCGGGGTCCCCCACCCCCTCGGTCCCGGCCTCCACCTCGACATCCATCGGGACGATCCCGTACACATAGGACGCATAGCCGTTCATGCTCGCCTGCGACGCGTCCTCGGACCCGGCGGCCTCTCTGCGTGGCGACATCTCACTCATCCTCTCCACGACGTGCCCGGCGCGGCCGTTCCTCGCGGTCCACGACCTCACCCGCGAGCTCCTGCAACTCGTCGGGCTCGTCGGACGCGGCCTCCAGCTCTCCGCCGGCAGGCCGGCTCGCCTGGCTGACGGCCCTGGCCGTCGTCACGTCCTCGACGACCTCCGGCAGGCCCTTCTCCGTGGCCGACAGGTCGAGGCGGTTGGCCGCCTCCGCGAAGCGCAGGTACGTGTCCACGCTGGCCACGACGATCCGGCTGTCGATCGTCAGCACCTCGATGCCGACGAGCGAGACCCGGACGAAGGCGTCGATGACGAGGCCCTTGTCGAGGATGGTGTCGATGACGTCCGCCAGACTTGTCCCCGCAGTACCGCTGCTGGCCGGTGTGCCGTGACCGGCAGGCTGAACGGTCATGTCGTTCCCCCTGGTTCTGGGTGGCCGGGCCTTCGGCGACAGGCCCTGACGAGTGGCTACTCGGCTCGGACCCGACGCCGGCGTACCGGGCGGTCGCGCTCGGCGGACCGGCGGGCGGACGCTCCGGCGCGACGCCGCGCCACGGGCGGAGCCGCGGGACGCTCCTCTTCCTCCCCTTCCTCCTCTTCTCCTTCTTCTTCCTCCTCGGGCTCCTCGAACTCTCCCTCTTCCTCCTCGGGCTCCTCCTCCTCGTACTCCTCCTCGGGCTCCTCTTCGGGTTCTTCCGCCTCCGCCCGCTCGACGTCCTCCGGCTGCTCTTCCTCGGCTTCCTGCTGCTCCCGTTCCTCCTGGACGGCGGTCTCGTGATCCTTGACGACCTCGCTGTCATGGATCTCGCCGCGCCAGCCCTCCAGCTCGTCGGGATTCAGCAACAGGTGCGCCATCACGTGCCGTCTGAAGTGCTTGAGCTCCAGGCGTACGCGTCGTCCCTGCGCGCGCCACAGGTTGCCGGTGCGCTCGAACAGGCCCTGCGGGTGGTACTCCAGCACGACCAGGACCCGGGTCAGGTCAGGCGTGACCTCGTGGAAGGTCACCGCTCCATCGACATGCCCCTTCTGTCCCTCTGAGCGCCAGATGATCCGCTGATCCGGGATCTGCTCGACGATGTGCGCCTTCCAGCTCCTGTGCGACAGGAAGACCTGGGCCTTCCAGGAGAGCTCCTCGTCGGCGTCCTGCTTGACGGTCTCGACCTTCTTCATGAACGTCGGGAAGTCCTGGAACTGGGTCCACTGGTCGTACACCAGACGCCGTGGGGCACCGATGTCGATCGTCTCCACGATGTTGGTGATCTTCTCGTGGCCCGCTTTCGCGCCGCCACCGCCGCCGGTGATCCGCTCCCAGATGCCTTTCAGACCACCCTTGAGACCTCCCTTCAGACCTCCCGCGAGGCCGCCCTTCAGCGCTCCGCTCACGAAGCCGCTCGGCTTGTCCGAGCCCGTGACCGCGCTCATCAGGCCCTTTCCGCCGTGTTCCACGTAATCGGTGAGCCGGCCGGTCAGGTCTTCGAGCTTGTCCCCCGCGGAGGACAACACTCGCGTGCCCGCCGCCTGCAAAAGCCCCTGAGCGGATTGCACGAGCCGGTCCATCGGCAGGGCGTCGGCGATTCCCTGGCCGGCCTCCCCGGCCTTCCCCGCGACGTCTCCGGACTTTCCCGTGACGTTCCTGGCTTGGTCTTCGAGCGTGTCCGTCGCAGCCCGGCCGGCTCTACCGGCCGTTCCGGCGGTTTTGCCCATGGCTTCCCCGCCGCTTCCGCGCGCCGTTTTCTTCGCTGCCTCAGCCACCGCACTCACCTCCGTGACTGGCCGACCCGCCGGACAGGACGTGTCCGCCGCTGCCCCCTGTGACCCTCATGACCCTCGGGCCTCCGTCTGGCCTGCTCCGGTACCTCGGGTTCCTCTTCGTAGTCGTCCTCCTTGTAGCGATCGTGTTCGTCGTAGTCCTCGTCGCCGTAGTCCGTTTCCTCGTCTTTGGGCGCCTGCCGCTTCGTGGGCCGAGCTTCGGCTTCCTCGTCCTGCGGGGCCCCGGGCTTCGCCCCGTGCTCCTGGAGCTTCTGGGTCAGGGAGTCGATCTGCTTGGTGGCCGCGGAAATGGCCGCCGCCTTGCCGACTTCCATGAGCTCGCCCCGAAGGCGGCCGGTCATCCGTTGAAGCTCGGGACTGGAGCCGAGGGCCTTGACGCCTTGCGCCAGCAGGCCACCCTGGCCGCAGCTGGCGCGTCCCGCCAGCCCGGCCGCCGCCAGTGCCGCCGCCGTACGCAGCTTGTGGCGCCTTCCGAGGTAGTACCCGGCGAGTATGGCAAAGGCCATCTGCAACCTGCTCGACATGATCAGCGCTCCTTCCGCTCGCTCACCATCTCGACCCGCACTGGGTCCTTGCGCGCGGCTTGACCTACCCGGAAAAGCGACAAAGCACCCAACTGGCGAAAAAAGGGACAGGGAGTTGGTGTGAGGCGGCGAATCCGAGCCACCTCATCAGCGGGCGTTTAGCCCTGCCTGCCCCTGGGCTCAGGACACACCGAAGGTCAGGACCTGGCCCTGGCCCGCCCAAGGAACCGCCAACTCCCGAACCGGAGCCTGCGCACCGAGCGTCATACGGGACCAGACGGCAACGATCTGAGCGTGATCTCGGAGGCGACCATGAACGACCTGCCATCTTCCGTGTTCATCCGTCCGGCCCCGGCCCGGCCCGCGTCACGCGGCAAGGCCGTGCTTCCGCCGTCCGCGCTCTTCCGGGGATCACCGCTCGCCCCTCGGCGAGGCGTCAGCCACGTCTCGCTCGTCATCGCGGTCGGCCTCGCGCTCGGGTTGGGCGGGTTCGTCGGCTTCACCGTCAGCCGCGGCCTCCAGGAGGAAGCCCAGGGCCGTGGCCCGGCGGGCGTCGTCCTGAAGGCGGCCGTCCCGCAGGCGCCCCCCTCAGCGCTCCCCCGGCCACCGGCCACGCAAGCGCCCCCGCCTGCCCCGCCGCCGAAGACCGCGGCGAAGCACCGGATCAGGACGAGGAAGGCCCACCACTCGAAAGGGCACAGACACCACCACTCGCCGTGCGCCAGGTTCCAGGGGGTGCGGATGCGTATGTGTCACACGATCTTCCGATGAACCCTCGCCCGCCCGCCCTCCCTCCGGAAGCCGGGGGTCACAGGCTGCGGGCGGTGATGTCGCCGCTGGAGGTGGTGGCGTGGATGTCGAGGTCGGCGTTGCCGTCGTTCTTGAGGGCGTTGCTGATACGGCCGTAGCTGGTACCGGCGTCCAGGGCCGCCGAGACCCCGGCGGCGGCGATGATCGAGATGTCGCCGGACTGGGTGGCGAGCACGACCTTGCCGCCCGCGGCCTCGGCGACCCGGATGTCACCCCGTGCGGTGCTGATCTCCGCGGGACCGCCCAGCCGCCCGACCTCGACGTCGCCGTCGACCGCCGTGAGGCGCAGGCTCGCCACCTCCTCGATCTTGATCTGGCTGTACGCGCCGTCGAAGGCGACCTCACCGAGACGGCCGGCGGTCAGCAGCTCGGCACTGGCCGCCTTGGCCTCGACGCCGGAACCGGCGGGCAGGTTGACCGTCACCTCGATC
>NZ_BMRC01000014.1:0-127268 GCF_014648435.1 Nonomuraea spiralis | reverse complement strand
CACGTCACGGCTCTTCGAGGCGTTCGCGGGCCGGACCTCGACCGTGGTGTCGGCCCGGTCGGCGGCGACGAACCGGACGCGTCCCGCGGGGACGTCCAGGACGGCGCGGATGACGGCGGGGGTGTCGAACGTCTGCATGATGCTCTCCTGTGGACTCATGTTCGGCGGGCCCGGTTCGCGACCCGGAGGCCGCATCGCCGAACCCTTCATGCGCCAACCATCGCCGACCACCCTGACACCGGACCATCGCCGCACTGACACCGCCACTGACGTACGACCGGCCCCAACCCGCCCAGCCGGGCGTCAACCCATCGTCGCGAAGGTGTCACGCAACCGGCGCAGGTCGCGCATGCGGGCCTCGTACGTCGCCCCCACCACCACGAGCAGCAGGCCGCCCACGGCGATCGGCACCCAGCGCGGCACCGCGAGGAACATCTCCGACACGTACGGAGCCAGTTCCCGCACCACGACGCCGGCGACCACGACCGCTCCGATCGACGTGGGCGCCTGGAGCTTGAACCGGACCCCGGCGAGCAGCACCGCCAGCGCCAGCACGCCGAGCACCAACGACCGCCGCCATTCGGTGTCCGCGTAGACCGCCACCAGGCTGGGCAGCATCGTGACGGAGAGACCCGCCCCGTAGGCGGCCCACGACGAGACCACCGCACCGCGCCGCCGCCACCAGCCGGATCCGAGCAGGACCAGCGAGCACGGCACCGTGTACGCCTCGACGACGGTGACCTCGTCGGCCCCCAGCCGCAGCCACGACGCCAGCAACAGCAGGACGGCGCCGGTGTACCTCAGGCCGTTCCCCCGGTCGGCCGAGCCCGCCCACAGCGACACGAGCAGCACCAGCACCCCGGCCACGGCGAACCCCATGCTTCCCGCGATCGGGACGCGCACGCCCAGCGAGAACCCCGCCGCCACCGCCTCCAAGCCGAGGAACAGGGCGGCGAAGCCCACTCCCCAGAGCCGGAGACCCGTCAGCCCGGCCCGCAGCGCCATCGCCACGGCCGCCACCGCCAGGATCGGCAACACGATCAGCGTCGCCGGCTCGCTGCCGAACGCGTACGCCGCCGCCCGTACCGAGGCTGGGGCGGCGACGAGCGCGCAGGCCAACGCCCACCACGGCGCCCGGCCCAGGGTGGCGGCCACCGTCGGCGCGACGGCGAGCGCGACCTGCACCGCCGTCGCGACCGGGTAGGGCATCCCGAAGGCCTGAGGGGCGACCGCGATCACGAGCGCCCCGGCCACCAGCGCGCCGACCACGGCCACCCTCGTCAACCGCCCACTGCCGCCCCCGGCCTCCCCTTTCATCGGCCACCCGCCGGCGCCCCTGGCGGTCGCCGCCAGGAGGCCGGTCGCCAGCACGGCCAGCACCACCACGTCCGCCGGCGACGCCGGCTCGAACGGCTGCCGCTCCCGCCCGTTCCAGGTGCCCGTCCACAACACGTCCAGCCAGGCGAACGGCGCCGCCAGGGTGACCACGAGCCGAGGCAGCAGTGTCAGCGTGGTCAGCAGCGCCACCAGCCCGCCGGTGGCCATGCCCGCCGGCCGTACCCGCCGCCAGGGCAGCCGGTCAGCGGCGAGCACCACCACGAGTGCCGGGACGAGGTAGGCCAGGGGACGCCAGTCCGTGCCCGGACCGTCCAGCATCGGTTGCGCCAGCGCCGCCGGTACGGCGATCAGCGTGAGCACGGTTCCGACGGCGACCGCGGCGGCCCAGATCTCCCGCTCGGCGTCGCCCCGCCTGGCCAGCAGCCATGTCACCAACCCGCCGAGCAGCGCCAGTCCGACCAATGGCGCCGAGCTGACCAGCGCCTGAGCGACGGAAGGAGATCCCAGCGCGTACGGCACGCCGCCCAGCAGGGCGAGGACCGCGACCGCGCTGCCGGTCGAACCGGCCGTCACCCGCACCGCTCCCCGGCCGTGGCGGACCAGGACGACGTCCAGCGCCGCCGTCGCCACCAGCATGGCCACCAGCCAGGTCTCCGACCAGTCTCCGGTCAGCAGCGGCAGGACCGGCTGCGCCAGCACCACGGCGACGGGAGCAGGGCCGCGGAGCCGGGTGACCCGGGCGTAGGCCACCAGGATCAGCGCGGTCAGCCCGAGCACGCCCGCCGTGTAGTGCAACGCGTCGAGGGAGTCGGCCCCAAGGAGTCCCACCCGCCTGGCGGCGTAGCCGTCGAGCAGCAGCAACGCGACCGCCAACCCGGCCATGGTCTCGGCCGTCGCGGTGAGCCCGCGCCGGATCAGCATGACCGGCGCCAGCATGACCAGCGCGGTGAACGCTGCCAGCACGGCCGCGCGCCCGCCTATGCCCAGTTGCCCCCAGCTCACCACGGTGAACACCGCCGCCGCCACGGTCAGCAGCAGGCCGCCGAGGATGAGCAGGACGTTCTTCGCGGTGCCCGTGGACACCTCCGGCCTCGGGACGCCAGGGCCCGCAACCCCGGATCCGGCCGCCGCCGGGTACGGCGGCGGCGCGTGCGCCGCTCCCTGACCCGCCGCTTCGGCACGCAGGGCGCCGAGCAGTTCCGTACGGCGGGCCCGCAGCCCGGCGAGCTGATCCCCCAGCCTGGCGAGAGTCTGGTCCACCTGCCACAGCTCGTGCGCGACGGGACCCTGAAGAGGCAACGCACACCTCGGGCATCTGGAGACCGGCTCCTGGAGCCCGGTGTCGGACAACATCGCCCCGCAGTCCGGACACTTCATACTTCCACGCACCGATACTCCGTTTGAGCCTGACAAGATGACCCATATTGCACCGTGACGTCCTTGCGAAGCACTGTCATCGGTTACCGGTGCGACCGCCATCCGGCCGGCGTTCGACGGCGCCGGGTTCCTGGGCGAGGAGGCGATCCGGGTGGGCCTGTCGGGGCGGCACCCGGTGATCGCCGCTCAGGAGGCGGGGCCGAGCCAGTCGAGGATGAGGCGGTTGACCTCGGCGGGCCGCTCCAGGTGCAGGAAGTGGCCCGCGTCCGCCACCTGTTCGACGCGCGACCCCGCCGGCAGGTGCTCGGCCGCGCTCTTGGCCATCTCCACGCCCATGCAGCCGTCCCGCTCACCGTGCAGGTAGAGGACCGGGCCGGCGGTGGCCGGGTCGACGTCCGGGTAGCGGCCCGAGGGTGGCGTGGTGCCGAGCGCCGCACGGTAGTAGCCGATGGCCGCGCCCTGGTTGGCGGACTCGCCGAGGCTGCGCCGGACGAACGCCAGATCCTCGGTCGGGTCGTAGCCGGGCGACCAGTCCCGCCACAGCCGTTCGATGAACGCCGGGTCCGCGACGGCGGCCTCACCCAGCACGGTCTGGAAGAGGAAGATGTAGAACGACCGCTGGAGCTGCTCGTACGCCATCAACCCCGGAAGCTGCGCGCCCGGCGGCGGCACCGCGAGGGCGACGGCCCGGCGGAAGCGCCCGGCCAGGGCGTAGGCGGGGAAGGCCCCCCAGTCGTGTCCGACGATGACGGCGTTCGCGTCGCCGCCGAGTTCCTCGTGCAGCGCGCGCACGTCGGCGACCAGCGCCGCCTCCTCGTACGCGCCGTCGGCCGGGACCTCGGTGGGCGCGTAGCCGCGGGTGAACGGCGCGACCGCGCGGTAGCCTCGTTCGGCCAGCGCGGGCATCAGGTGCCGCCAGGTGTGCGCGGTGTCGGGGAACCCGTGCAGGCACAACGCCAGCGGCCCCTCCCCCACGGTCAGATACGCGAACTCCACACCGTTGGCGTGGATCGTCCTGATCTCCATGACTGCGAAACCTAGCATTCGCCCTCTTCCGGGAGTACCACTACACAAGGGGCCTCTCATCATGAGGAGACGGCATGCGACGGGGATGGGTTCTCGCTCTCGCTTCGATGACCATCGTGCTCGTGGTGGTCGACCTGACCGCCGTGACGATCGCGCTGCCCGACATCCGCGCGAGCCTGGGCGCGAGCCTGGCCGAAGTGCAGTGGGTGGTGGACGCGTACGCGCTGACGCTGGCCGCCGTCCTGCTGCCCGCCGGGGTGCTGGCCGACCGGTACGGCCGCCGCAGGATGCTGGCCATCGGCGTGGCGGTCTTCACGCTCGCATCGCTGGCCTGCGCCCTGGCTCCCACGGCTCCCCTGCTGGACGTGGCCAGAGGCGTCCAGGGCCTGGGCGCGTCCGCCCTGTACGGCACCACGACCCCGCTCATCGCCTCGGTCTACCCCGAGGGCCCGGCGCGGGGCAGGGCACTAGGGATCTTCAGCGCGGTCTCGGGCCTGGCGATGACGCTGGGCCCGGTGGTGGGCGGCGTGCTGACGGCGGGGTTCGGCTGGCGGGCGATCTTCCTGATCAACCTGCCGATCGGCCTGTTCGTGCTGGTGGCGCTGCGGCAGCGGGTCGCCGAGTCGCGCGGCAGGGGGCACCTGGACCCGCTCGGCGTGCTGCTGGTCGCCGCGGCCCTGTTCGCGATCATCCCGGCGCTGATCCACGACCTGCCGCTGCTGCTGGTGGCCGGGCTGGTGTTGCTGGCGGCGTTCGTGCTGGTCGAGCGGCGCTCGGCGGCCCCGATGATCGACTTCGGGCTGTTCGCGAACCGGGTGTTCGCGGTCGGCTCGGCCACCACGCTGCTCATGCTGGCCGCACTGCTGGGCGGCTTCACCTATCTCACCCTGTACGTGCAGGGCCCGCTGGAGGCGAGCCCCGTCGAGGCCGGGGTACGTTTCCTGGCCTTCAGCGTGGCCGCCGTCATCGGCCCGATCGCGGTCGGCCGGGTCCTGCACCGCTGGCCCATGGGCGTGCTGATCGCGGCGGGCCCGGCGCTGATCACGGTGGCGCTGCTGGTCATGGCGATCCCGGCGGCCGACCGGTGGACGCCGATCATGATCGGGCTGTTCCTCGGCGGTCTGGGGCTCGGCGCGGGCAACGTCGTGGCCAACCAGGTGGGCCTGACCGCGCCCATGGACCAGGTGGGCATGGCCACCGGGACGGTGAACACGCTCAAGCAGGTCGGCACGGCGGTGGGCGTGGCGGTGCTGGCGGCGCCGTACCGGTCGGGGGTGTCGGCGATGTTACTGGTGGCGGCCGGGCTGGCGCTGGCGGGCGCGCTGCTGCCGCTGGCGCTGGCGGCCGGGCGGGTCAGTCGGTCTCCGGCCAGTCCCAGCCCAGCTGGAGGAACAGACCCAGCCGGTCGCTGACCGCGCGGATCTCGCTGATCCGCCCCTCGCGCAGGGTGAACAGGAAGATCGCCTCGACCTCGAAGCTCCGGCCCGTGGGCACGGGCATGCGGGGGTGCGTGCCGGAGTGCACGCCGGTCATGCGGATCCTGGCGACCGCCTTCTCCCCTTCTGCGACGACCTCCTCGACCTCGATGTGGAACGGGTCGAACGCGTCGAGCTGCATCCGGATGCCCTCGAAGGCGGCTCCGGGCTCGTCCGGCTCGCCAAAGATGATCTTGTTGTGGTCGACGACGTCCGGAGCCATGTAGGCGGCCAGGTCGTCGAGGCGGCGTTCGTTGATGGCGGCGATGAACTCGGTGACCACGATCGACCCTCTCTTACGGTGTAAGACGCGAGTATCTTACGGTGTATGAGAGAGCGGATGTCAAGAGAGCGGGTGCTGGAGGCGGCACTGGAGCTCCTCGACCGGGAGGGCGCGGCCGGGCTGTCCATGCGCAAGCTGGGCAAGGCGCTGGGCGTGGAGGCGATGACGCTCTACTACTACGTGCCGAACAAGGACGCGGTGCTCGACGGGCTGGTCGAGCTGGTGCTCTCCCGCGTCACGGTCGAGCCTGCGGGCGACTGGCGGGTGTGGGGGAAGGCGTTCGCCGAGTCGATCAGGGCCGAGCTGCTGCGGCATCCGGCGCTCATGCCGGTGGTGGCGATCAGGCCGGTGGCCACGCCCGGCGCGCTCGGCCTGGTCGAACGCGCCGCCGCCGCGCTCACGGAGGCGGGCTTCACCGCCAGGGAGGCGCTGCACGTGATCAACGCGCTGTCCACGTTCGTGATCGGGCACACGCTGGCCGAGGCGGGCCCGGACAGCCCGGACCAGCCCGATCTGGACCTGGCGGACTATCCGGTGCTGGCGCGGGCGGTCGCCGACGGCCTCGGCACGCCCGAGGACCACCGGGAGCGCTTCGACCTGGCCGTCGCCGCCCTGCTCAGCGGACTTGCTCCGCGAACCCCCGCAACAGGCACGACAACCCGAACTCGAACTGGTCGCCGAAGCTGAGGTCGTCGGCCTCGGCCACCCGCCGGTTGAACTGCGGGTAGGCGCCGCTCGCCATCACCTCGCGGATGTAGGGGGAGATCGAGTCGCGCCACTCCTCCTCCGACAACCCGGTACGCCGCCGCGCCTCCCCCTCGGCCAGCTCCTTGGCCACCGCGCCGAGCACGTAGTCGCCGATCACCCCGATCACGGCGGTCGCCCGCGTGATGTCGGCGGTCAGGGAACGGGCGGCGGACAGGGCGTGCTCGACCCGCCGCAACGAGTTGGGGCCGAGCGCCGGCCTGCTCGACATCAGCGCCGCCAGCCACGGATGGCGCAGCACGCTCGCGCGCTGGTCGCGGGCCACCTGGGCCAGGTCGGCCCGCCAGTCGCCGGTCAGCGGGCCCGGCGCGCCCTCGCCCCAGACCGCGTCGACCATCAGGTCGAGCAGCTCGTCGCGGTTGGCCAGGTAGCGGTAGAGCGAGGTGGTGCCCGACTTGACCTCGCCCGCCACCCGGCGCATGGACACCGCGTCCAGCCCCTCGGCGTCGGCGACCGCGAGCGCGGCCCGCACGATCGCCTCGACGCTCAGGGCATGACGCTTGGGCGCGTAAGGTTCGCGGCTCCACACCAATGACATCCGGCCACCCCCTCTGGCCATCATCGTACGCCTGTGGTTACAGTGTTCCCATGACGGATACAGTGTTCCCAGAAGTTCATGACGTGCTGATCGCGGGCGGCGGCAGCGTCGGGCTGAGCGCGGCCGTGTTCCTGGCCCGCCACGGCGTCCGCGCCCTGGTCGTCGAGCGCGAGCCCGGCCCCCGGGCGCACCCGCGGGCCACCGGGATCGGCCCGCGCACGATGGAGCTGCTGCGCGAGGTGGGCCTGGAGCAGGCGGTGAACGAGGTGGCCGTCGACATGACCGGCGCGGTCCTCGGCAAGATCACCGTGGACACGCTCGCCGGCGCCGACCTCGCCACGCTCGCGGCCGACCTGCCCGCCCGGACGCGGGCGTTCGACACCATGACCTACAGCCCGGCCAGGCTGCGCGGCGTCTGCCCGCAGAACCGGCTGGACCGGGTGCTGCTCGACGCCGCCCGCGAGCGCGGCGCGCACGTCGCGTACGACACCGAACTGCTCTCCGTGGAGCAGGACGCCGACGGCGTGACGGCGGTCGTGTCCGGCCCCGGCGGCCCCCGCACCCTGCGCGCCCGCTACCTGATCGCGGCCGACGGCGTGCGCAGCAAGGTACGCGAGACGCTCGGCATCGGCGTGACCGGCCCCGGCCCGCTCGGCCCCGAGCTGCACAACGTCATGTTCCACGCCGACCTCGGCCACCTGACCGGCGAGTACGGCTTCGCGCTCGCCGAGATCACCACCCCGGAGGCCCCCGGGATGATCATGGCCATCGACGGCAAGACCGAATGGGTCTTCCACACCGCCCAGGAACCGCACCCCGACCTGGTCAGGACCGCGATCGGCGACCCCGGCCTGGAGCTGGAGATCGTCAGCGTGCTCGGCTGGCGGGCTCGCGGCCAGGTCGCCGACCGGTTCTCGCGGGGGCGGGTCTTCCTGGTCGGCGACGCGGCCCACGCCGTGCCGCCCACGGGCGCGTTCGGGCTGAACACGGGTGTCGCCGACGCGCACAACCTGGCCTGGAAGCTGGCCCGGGTGTTGTCCGGCCGGTCGGCCCCGGCGCTGCTGGACACCTACCACGACGAGCGGCGGCCGGTCGCGCAACTGGCGCTGGAGCAGTCGCTGCTGCGGATGCGGGACCTGCGCATGCACTTCGGCCACGGCCCGGAGGCGGCCCGGCTCAGGGCGGAGGCGGGCGCGGTGAACGCGCCGGTCGTGCACGTCGGCTACCGGTACGGCGGCGCGTCGGCGGTCGAGGGACTGCCCTCGACCGAGGACGTGGCACTGTGCCTCGACGGCTCGCCCGGCTCGCGGCTGCCGCACGTGCGGGTCGGCGAGCGCTCCAGCCTCGACCTGGTCGGCACCGACTTCAGCGTGTTCACCGGGACGCCGGTGGACGGCGACCCCGGCGTGCCGGTGCACGTGATCGACGGCTGGCCGTACGGGACGGTGCTGGTGCGGCCCGACGGATTCGTGGCCTGGCGCGGCGAGGAGGGCCTGGCCGAGGCGGTCAGAACGTGTACGGCAGGTGCTTGATGCCGTTGATGAAGTTCGACAGCAGGAAGTCCGGCTCGCCGGTCGTCCGGATGCCGGGCAGGCGGGTGAACAACTCGCGGAACATCACGCTCATCTCCCTGCGTGCCAGGTGGGCGCCCAGGCAGTAGTGGGGCCCCGGCCCGCCGAAGCCGACGTGCGGGTTGGGGTCGCGGGTGATGTCGAACGTGTCCGGGTCAGTGAAGACGGACTCGTCGCGGTTGGCCGAGTTGTAGAAGAGCAGCACCTTGTCGCCCTTCTTGTACGGCACGCCGTTCATCTCGTGGTCACGGGTCAGCGTACGGCGGAACTGGATCACCGGGGTCGCGTAGCGCACGATCTCGTCGCACGCCTTGCCGATGCGCCCGTCGAAGTCGGCCAGCAGCAGTTCGCGCTGGCCGGGATGGTCGGTGAACAGCTTCAGCCCGTAGGAGACGGCGTTGCGGGTGGTCTCGCTGCCGGCCACCACCAGCAGGATGAAGAACGAGCCCAGCTCCTGCGGGCTGAGCCGTTCCTCGCCGCCCACGAGCAGGCTGACCAGGTCGCCCGTCGGGCGTTTGCGCCGTTCGCCGCCGAGGCGGGCGGCCATCCTGTTCAGCGAGTAGCCGGCGTGCAGCAGTTTGGCCAGGCCGCGGGCGACGTTGACGCGGCTGAAGCCGGGGTCGATGCCGGTGTACTCGGGGTCGGCGTTGCCGAGGATGACGTTGGTCCGCCGAAGCACCAGGTCATGAAATTTCGGCGGAATCCCCATTATGTCGCAGATGACCCGTACGGGCAGCCGGGCGGCGACCTGCGACACGAAGTCACCCGGACCCCGCTCGATCGCCTCGTCCACGATCTCGGCGGCGGCCCTGGCCAGGTCCTCCTCCATCTTGGACAGGATGCGCGGCGTGAAGGCCCTGGAGACGATCCTGCGCAGCCGGGCGTGGCGCGGGTCGTCCATGTTGATCATGGAACCGAAGTACACGCTGAGCCAGCGCGGCATGTCGGGGATGCTGTTGGAGCACGGCTCGCTGCTGAAGACGGCCGCGTTCCTGCTGGCCTCGGTCACGTCGGCATGGCGTACCAGGGCGTGGTAGCCGGGGCCGCCGCCGATGAACGGCACGGTCTGCTCCGGCACGAAGACGGGCCGATCCAGCCGGCGCAGCCGGCGGAAGGCCTCCATGCGGTCGGCCTGCGGCAACCCCCAGAACGGTATCTGCGAGATGTCCGGATCCGCGGAGAGCGTCATACCTGCCAAGCCTTGGGCAAGTGCTCACTTACGTCAAGGTCCGCCGGACCGGGGGCGCGGCGCCCGGCCCGGACGCGGGTCACCCGTTCTGGAGGATCAGCTCGGAGCCCTTCTCGCCGATCATGACGGCCGGGGCGTGGGTGTGGCCGCGGTTGAGCGTCGGCATGACGGACGCGTCCACCACCCTGAGCCCTTCGACGCCGCGCACCCGGAGCGAGGGGTCCACGACCGACGCGTCGTCGGCGCCCATCCGGCAGGTGCCGACGGGGTGGTAGAGCGTCTCTCCGCGCTCGCGGATCCACTGGGCCAGCTCCTCGTCGCTCTCCGGCCCCCAGTACGGCGCCATCGGCCCGCCCGCGTACCGCTTCATCGCGCTGGTCGCGAAGATCTGCTTGGCCGTCCTCAGCCCGGCGATCAGCCGTTTGACGTCGGCCTCCGCACTCAGGTAGCCGGGGTCGATCAGCACGTCCCGGCCGCTCAGCCCGACCCTGCCGCGGCTCTCCGGCTGCAGCAGCACGACGCCGACGGTCAGGCCGTGGCCGGTCGGGGGGGTGAGCCCGTGGTCGACGAACGGCCCGGGGGCGAAGACGAGCTCGATGTCGGGCGCGGGCTCCTCCTCCGAGGTCCTGACGAACGCCACCGCCTCGCCGACGTTCGTGGTGAGCATGCCCGAGCGCAGCACGATGTAGCGCAGCAGGTTGACCAGCGACTCGGCCTTCGTCAGGGTCACCGGCTCCTTGCACTCGACGTACACGCCGGAGGCGAGGTGGTCCTGGAGGTTCTTGCCGACCTCGGGCAGCTCGCACACGATCGGCACCCCCGCGTCGCGCAGCTCCTCGGCCGCGCCCACCCCCGAGCGCATCAGCAGGTACGGCGAGCCGATCGTCCCCGCCGACAGGACGACCTCCCTCCGCGCCCTGATCAGGGTTCCGCCGCTGTGCTCGACGCCGACGGCGCGCGTGCCCTCGAACACCACGCGGTTCACCGGCGCGCCGGTGAGCACCGTGAGGTTGGGCCGGGCGGCGGCCGGGCGCAGGTAGGCGTCGGCCGAGCTCCACCTGCGGCCGCGGTTCTGAGTGACCGGGGTGGGGCAGTAGCCCTCGTTGGAGCGGCCGTTCAGCTCGCCGAGCCGGGTCAGGCCCAGCTCCTCGCAGGCCCGCAGGAAGGCGTGCGTGGTGACGTTGGGGCTGCGCAGCTCGGAGATGTAGAGCGGGCCCGAGGTGCCGTAGACCCCGCCGTGGTTGCTGCCCACACGCTGCTCGGCCCTGGTGAAGTAGGGCAGGACCTCGTCGTACGTCCAGCCCGGCACACCCCACTGGTCGTAGTCCTCCTGGCAGCCGCGCACCCACATCTGGGCGTTGAGCGAGGACGAGCCGCCGATCACCCGGCCGCGCGGCCAGTAGAGCTCACGGCCGGACATCTCGCTCTGCTTGGCCGTCGTGAAGTTCCAGTCGTAGTCGGTCTTGAACAACCTGGCGAAGCCCGCGGGCATGCGGATCTCCAGCTTGTCGTCGTGCCCGCCCGCCTCGACCAGCGCCACCGACACCGCCGCGTCCGCCGACAACCTGTTGGCCAGCACGCACCCTGCGGACCCCGCTCCGACGATCACGTAGTCGTACTCCATGAGCACTCCAGGGGGGTGAGTAACTTCCTACTTGCTTACTCCAGGTGAGCCGGCACGTCCATATGCATCTGTAACCTGGGTTACCTACCGGTCGGTATGGGCTGATGCCAAGATGGCGGGCAAGCGCGTACAGAGGAGGAAGGCGTTCATGCTCAACTTGTCGGTCGTCCTGGAGGACAGCGCCAGAAACAACCCAGACGGCACGGCCATCGTCTTCGGCGACATGCGCCTGCCGTACGGCATGATCGACACTGTCGCCCGTCAGGTGGCGAGCCTGCTGGTGTCGCGTGGCATCGGCAAGGGCGACAAGGTGGCCCTGGCCTGCCCCAACCTGCCGTACTTCCCGTTCGTCTACTTCGGCATCCTCAAGGCCGGCGCGACCGTCGTGCCGCTGAACGTGCTGCTGCAGGGCCGGGAGATCGCCTACCACCTCGACGACAGCGACGCCAAGGCGCTGTTCTGCTTCGAGGGCTCGCCGGAGCTGCCTCTGGGTGAGCGCGGCAAGGCGGGCTTCGAGGCCGCCGACGGCTGCGAGCACTTCTTCGTGCTGCCCGCCACGGCGCTGGCCACCGAGTCCCCGTACGGCGAGACGGTGTGGGCCGCGCTGAACGGCGTGCCGGCCGAGTTCGAGACCGTGCAGACGGCCCCCGAGGACACCGCCGTGATCCTCTACACCTCCGGAACCACCGGCCAGCCCAAGGGCGCCGAGCTCAGCCACCAGAACATGCTGATGAACGCGCTGATCAGCGACCGGATGTTCCCGCGCAGCGAGGGCGGCGACACCTACCTCGCGGTGTTGCCGCTGTTCCACTCCTTCGGCCAGACGACGATCATGAACACCGCGTTCATGCGCGGCTCGACGGTCGTGCTGATGCCGCGTTTCGAGCCCGGCGAGGCCCTGGAGCTCATGCGCAAGGAGAACGTGACGACCTTCGCCGGCGTCCCGACGATGTACTGGGGCATGCTCACGAAGATCCACGCCGAGGGCGCCGAGGTGCCGCGCAGCCTGAAGGTGGCCGTGGCCGGCGGCGCGTCCTCGCCGGTCGAGGTGCTGAGGGACTTCGAGCAGACCTTCGGCTTCGGCATCCTGGAGGGCTACGGCCTGTCCGAGACCTCTCCGGTCGCCAGCTTCAACCAGCTCGGCCGTCCCACCAAGCCCGGCACGATCGGCACGCCCGTCTGGGGCGTGGAGATGAAGCTGATCGACAGCGAATGGAAGACGATCGAGGGCGAGGGCCCCGGCGAGATCGCCATCCGCGGCCACAACGTCATGAAGGGCTACTACGGCCGCCCCGAGGCGACGGCCGAGGTGCTCGACGACGGCTGGTTCCGCACCGGCGACATCGCCACCCGCGACGCCGACGGCTACTACGCGATCATCGACCGGGCCAAGGACATGATCATCCGAGGCGGCTTCAACGTCTACCCGCGCGAGCTGGAGGAGGTGCTCATGACCCACGAGGCCGTCTCGCTGGCGGCGGTCGTGGGCGTGCCGCACGCGTCGCACGGCGAGGAGGTCAAGGCGTACGTCATCCGCACGGCCGGTTCGGCGGTCACCGAGGACGAGCTGATCGCCTGGGCCAAGGAGAACATGGCCGCCTACAAGTACCCGAGGATCATCGAGTTCCGCGACGCCCTGCCGATGACGGCCACGGGCAAGATCCTCAAGCGCGAACTCCGCTAGCCGCCGAGGCGGAGGCGCGGGCCACCCCCGCGCCTCCCCCGGCCGCCTCCCCCGGCCGCCTCCCGCGCCTTCGCCGACCGAGACCGGACGGACCACGCCGATGCCGCCGCTCGCGCTGTTCGACCTGGACAACACGCTGATCGACCGGCTGGGCGCGTTCCGGCTGTGGGCCGCCGAGTTCGCCGCCGGGCGCGGGCTGGGCCAGGACGCCGTGCGGTGGCTGGTACGGCTGGACGCCGACGGTTCCGTGCCGATGGACGTCTTCTTCGCCCGCGTACGCGAGCGGTTCGGGCTGGCCGAGCCCGTCGGGGAGCTGTGGCGGGACTACCGGGGCAGGCTGCCGTACCTGGTGGAGTGCCGGGGCGGTGTGCTGGCGGGGCTCGACCGGCTGCGGGCGGCCGGCTGGGCGGTCGGGATCGTGACGAACGGGATGGCCGACAACCAGACAGGCAAGATCCGCCGTACCGGTCTGGCCGGGCGGGTGGACGGGTGGGCGATCTCCGGCGCGGAGGGCGTACGGAAGCCGGACACCCGGCTGTTCGAGATCGCCGCCGTCCGCTGCGGGGCCGTGCTGGAGGGCGGGTGGATGGTGGGCGACGATCCGGACAAGGACGTCGCGGGCGGGCACGCGGCCGGGTTGCGGACGATCTGGATCGACCGCGGCACGGGCGTGCCCGCTCCCACCGCCGACCTGGCGGTGGACGACGTGCTCGCGGCCGTGGAGGCGTTAATCCGGATGTCCGGAGGCGGGGACGCTCGCTAGCGTGGGCGGATGCGCGACAGGCCCACGGATCTCGACGAATCGCTGCTGGTGACCGCCCTGGAGGCGTGGGGGGTCGAGGCCGCCGGGCTGACGTACGCGCCTGTGGGCTTCGGCGACCACCACTGGACCGCGACCGGCGCCGACGGGCGGCGCTGGTTCCTCACCGCCGCCGACCTGGCCCGTAAGCCCGAGGGCGCGTTCGAGGAGCTGCGGCGGGCCATGGAGACGGCGGCGGCGCTGGCGACCGGTCTCGGGTTCGTGGTGGCGCCCGTGCCCGATCTCGCGGGCGGCGCGTTCCTGCGCCCGCTCGGCCCCCGGTACGCGCTGAGCCTCTTCCCGTTCGTCGAGGGCGTCGGCGGCGAGTTCGGCGACGAGCTGACCGCCCGCGACCGCGCCGAGGTCATCGACCTGCTGGCCGAGCTGCACACCACGCCCCCGCCCGCGTCCGTCCCGGCCCGCCCTCTGGAGCCGGCCGGGCGGGCGGAGCTGGAGCGGGCCCTCGCCGAGACCGGCCGCCCGTGGGCCGGCGGGCCGTACGCCGAGCCCGCCAGGGCCCTGGTCGCCGGGCATGCCGAAGCCCTGCGAGCCCGGCTGCGTGAGTTCGACCGCGGATCACGCGACCTCGGCCGTCCCGTCGTCACCCACGGCGAACCGCACCCCGGCAACCTGCTCCGGCACGAGGGCCGCCGCCTGCTGGTCGACTGGGACACCGTCGGCCTGGCCGTGCCCGAACGGGACCTGTGGCTGGTCGCCAGGACGCCCGCCGACCTGGCCAGGTACGCCGCCGCCACCGGCCGTACGCCCGATCCGGCGGCCCTCGGCCTCTACCGGCTGCGCTGGAGCCTCGACGACGTGGCCGAGTTCGTCGCCTGGTTCCGCTCGCCGCACGGCTCCACCCGCGACGCCGAGCTGAGCTGGACGGCCCTCACCGAAACCTTGGAACACCTGGCCGACCCGGCCGGCGGCGTGGCCTCCGCCCAATAGCACCGACATGCCCGCATACTGGCACCACTCCCCTCGCGCGTGAACCGCATGACCTGTCCGCGGAAAAAGGGAGATCATGAGATTTCGGGTGGTCGCCGGCGTACTGACAGCACTCCTCGCGAACCCCTCCGCGGTCGCCGTGGCCTCGGCCGGGCTGCCGCTCCCCGACGATCCCATCTCACAGGACGACACCGAACGTTCCGAGAACGAGACCAACCCGCAGGGGGCCGGCCCCTCCGGCCCGGGCGGCTACTGGACCGGCCTCAAGGTGCGCCCGCGCCGGCCGCGTCAGGACAGCAATGTGCGCGTGCTCGTCCACTGCCCGCACACCTCGACCGACGCCATCGTCACCGCCAAGCCCTTCAATCCGCCGGGCTCGTTCCGGCACTCCACGCCGCTCGGCCTCGGTATCAGGAAGGGCCGCGGCTTCGACACCAAGTACGTCGCCTACGACGCGCTGCTCGGCTGGCGCCTGGTCAGGTTGAAGTGCCTGCGCATCACCATGCTGGAACACCCGCGCCGCCGGATCGTCCGGCTGGTGAGCCGGGACCGCACCTACGTCCTCATCCGCCCGTTCAGGAAGGAGCGCTTCTGAGGGAGGTCAGCCCTTCAGCAGGTCGGCGAGCACCGCGGCCTCGCTGATCTCGGGCTCCCTGGTCGCGGTGAGCAGGGTCAGCGCGCCCTTCCCGGCCAGCTCGCGCAGGTGCGCCACGGCCTCGGCCCGTTCGGGCTCCTCAAGCTCGCCGCGGTAGCGGCGGCCGAACTCGGCGAACCGGTCGGGGTCGTGCCGGTACCAGGTGCGCAGCTCGGTCGAAGGGGCCACCTGCTTGCACCATTCGTCGAGGTGGGCGTCGGCCTTGGACAACCCGCGCGGCCACAGCCGGTCGACCAGCACCCTGGCGCCGTCGTCCGCCGCCGGCTCCTCGTAGACCCGGCGCACCCGGACCCTGTTCCCAGCCGTCACCGTCAGCCCCTTCCCCCACCGTGACACCACGCTACGCCGGGCGTCGCCAAGCGGGGTTCAGGGACCCGGACGGGAAAGTCCACGATCCGGGCCGCCTCGCCACGCCGGTCCGGCGCCCCGGAACCGGGGCACCGGGCCGAGGCGGCGGACCGTGGGGAGGAGCCCCCTGGGTGGTCAGGGCCAGGTGACCGACGGGCGCAGCGGGACTCCCGCGCGGCCGTCGTCGTCGAGCTTGACACCCAGCACCTGGTGGAGCTGGACCTTGTTGCGCTCGAAGCCCACGATGCAGCCGGCCATGTAGAGGGCCCACACCCGGGCGGTGCCCATCCCGACCTCCTGGACGGCGTCGTCCCAGTTGGCGTCGAGGTTGTCGCACCAGTGGCGCAGGGTCTTGGCGTAGTGCTCGCGCAGGTTCTCCTCGTGGCGGATCTCGAAGCCGATGTCCTCCATCTGCCTGACCAGCCAGCCCACCGACTCCAGCTCGCCGTCGGGGAAGACGTAGCGGTTGATGAAACCGCCCTTGTTGAACGTCTTCTCCTTGCCGGTCGGGCGGGTGATGCAGTGGTTGAGCAGCCGGCCGCCGGGCTTGAGCTTGCCGTAGAGGAACTCGAAGTACGACGGGACGTTGTCCTTGCCGATGTGCTCGGTCAGGCCGATCGAGCTGACGGCGTCGAAGCCGGTCTCACGTACGTCGCGGTAGTCCATGAAGCGCACTTCGGCGAGGTCCTGGAGGCCCGCCTCGGCGATCGCCTTCTGGGCCCACTCGGCCTGCTGGCGGCTCAGGGTCACGCCCAGGGCCTTGACGCCGTAGTGCTTGGCGGCGTGGATGACCATGCCGCCCCAGCCGCAGCCGACGTCGAGCAGGCGCATGCCGGGCTTGAGGCCGAGCTTCTTGGCCACCAGGTCGAACTTGGTGTACTGGGCCTCCTCCAGCGTCGCGTCCTGCTCGGGGTAGGTCGCGCACGTGTACGCCATGGACGGCCCGAGCACCCACCGGTAGAACCGGTTGGACACGTCGTAGTGGTGGTGGATCGCCTCGGCGTCACGCTGCTTGGCGTGGCGCGAGCCGAGCCGGGCCAAAGCACTCTGGCGCACCTCCTGCGGGGGCGGCGGCACCCGCATGAGCAGCGGCTTGACACCCAGCGACCGCACGGCGGAAAGCTTCTCACTGGTCGTCAGGTCGTTGGTGGTGATGTTCCACATACGGTCGAGCAGGGTGTACAAGTCGCCGTGCACGTCGATGTGGCCGGAAATGTAGGCCCTGGCCAGGCCCAGTTCCCCGGGGGCCTGTGCCAGGTAGGCCACCGCGATCGGCGACTTGACCTCGATGCCGAGGTCGGCGCCGTCGGGCCCGGCCTTACTGCCGTCGTAGGCCATGAACGAGATGTTCGCGTCAGAGCCGACGATCTTTTCAAAGATGGTTGCGAGAGCCATGCTCACCTTCCCCGTACACACTTTTCGTACAGGTCCAGCAGGCGACCGTTCGGGTCGTATTCCCGCTTGACCGGCCAATAAGCATCACCGTTGTACAGCTCCCAGAACTGCTCACGGGCGTAGAAGGAGGTCGAGTAGAGCGACTTGTGGCCGTCCAGCTCGTGCACCGAGTCCTCGATGAGCTTGTTGTAGTAGCCGTCGAACTGGCCGCGCGGCAGCGGGACCATGCCCCAGAAGCCGAAGTTGACGTAGAGCTTGCCGGGCTCCAGCGGGTAGATCGGCCAGCGGGAGCTCGCCCGCAGCGGGCACATCCACACCGGGGTCATGCCGACCTTGTCGTGGAAGAACTCCAGGAACTGCGCGCCCCGCTCGATCGGCACCTCGACGTCCTGGATCACCGACTCCTGGACGGGCTGGTCGCGCCACCGGTCGACGCGGGCGGTCAGCCCGGTCCTGCGGTCGAGGGCGACCAGCTTGCGGTAGACGTCGGAACGCATCCAGCGGCGCGGCATGAGCGAGCGCACCACCGGCTGCTGCACGCCGAACGCCCGCGAGCACCAGAACCAGTCGGTGTCCCAGCGCCACAGGTAGTCGTGGATGGTCAGCCAGTCGCGGCTGCGCTGCCTGATCGACTGGTAGTAGATGCGCATGCCGGTGTAGTCGGAGACGTAGGGCGCGCGGTCGGCGAAGCGGCCCAGCGTGATGTACATCTCCTCCGGGTCGAAGAAGACGCCGTCCACGAAGTCGACCTGCTCGCCGTCGTGCACCATGCTGTCGGAGATCTCCTGCATGGCGAGCATGCACTTGGCCGCGTCGGTGAACCTGATGTGCGTCAGGTGCACGTATGGCTGGACCTGGCGGAGCTTGATCCTGATGCGCAGCGCGTAGCCGAGCGTCCCGTAGGAGTTGGGGAAGGCGCGGAACAGGTCCTGGTGCTCGTTGTCGTCGCGGGCCACGATGACGCGGCCGTCGCCGGTGAGGATCTCCAGTTCCTCCACCGACTCGTGCGGGAGGCCGTCCCTGAAGCTGGTCGACTCGATGCCGAGGCCGGTCACGGCGCCGCCGAGCGTGATCGTCTTGAGCTGCGGCACCACGTACGGCATGAGCCCGTACGGCAGCGTGGCCTCGACCAGGTGCTCGTACGTGGTCATGCCCTGGACCTCGGCCGTCATCGTCACCGGGTCGACGCTGATGACCTCGTCCAGGTCTCTGGCGGACAGCTTGGCCGTCTTGCCCCCGTCACGGAATCTGAACAAGTTTGACGTGGACTTGGCCAACCGGGGCGCGGCGTCACCGGGGATCTCGGCGTAGGACTGCCGGATCTGCTCTACTGCCCGCTGGTGTGTCGACATCGTCGTCGTCACGGAAGCACCCCCTTGAGCTGGTAGAGATCGTCCGTAAGACCGTATCTCCCGCAGGCTGACTCGAACAGACCGGGGTCGTTAAAGACACGAAAACTGTTCATCGTGCCAGGTGAAACCCTTATATGGCAGGCAAATCCGGAAATCTCCTACGAACTGTCGGTGAGACCCCGTTTAGTACCGCCTGTACCTCTCGTCCCTCCAGGGCCGCCGTCAGGTTGTCCAACGTCGCCGTGAGCAGGCGCGTCGTGGCCTCGGGGGTCACTCCGGCGGCGTGCGGCGACAGCAGGACGTCCGGCAGGTCGCGCAGCGGATCATCGGCGGGCAGCGGCTCGGTGTCGAACACGTCGAGCGCGGCCCCGCCGAGCCGCCCGTCGCGCAGCGCGGCGACCAGTGCCGCCTGGTCGACGACCCCGCCCCTGGCCGCGTTGACCAGCAGCGCGCCCGGCTTCATGCGGCGCGGGTCGATCAGGCCGCGGGTCTCCTCCGACAACGCGATCACCACGACCAGGACGTCGCTGGTGGACACCAGAGTCTCCAGGTCGGCGCGGCCGGGGGCCTGCCTGGGCGTCCTGGTCCAGTACGAGACCTCGCAGCCGAGAGCGCGGAACAGGCGGACGCAGTTCTCGCCGATCGGGCCGTAGCCGACGACGCCGACGCGGCGGCCGCTCAGCTCGCGGGGCCGCAGGCCCTGCTGCGGCCACTCCCCCGCGCGTACGGCGGCGTCGGCCGCGCCCAGCCTGCGCGACAACGACAACGTGGCGGCCAGGCACCACTCCGACACCGCGACGGCGCTGACGCCGGGCGTGTTGGCCAGCGGCACCCCCGCCTCGGCCAGGGCGGCCAGGTCGTGGCCGTCCACCCCCACCGAGGGCTGCTGCACGAAGGCCAGCGCGGGCGCGTGCTTGACCGCCTCGGCGTCGAGCACGAGCGTCGAGGTCCAGTCGCCGAGCACGATCTCGGCCTCGGGCAGCGCGGCCAGCAGCCCGGCCCGGTCGCGGGTGGCGGGCACGCGCACCTCCACCCGGTCACCGAGCGGGGCCAGCAGGTGGCGCGTCGCCTCCTCGGGAAGCGGCGGCAGGGCGAGCAGGTTCCAGGGGCTCATGCCTTCACAGTAAAGCTGTCGATCACCTGCCGCATCAGGCCCCTGTTGCGCAGCCACTGGTCCTGGGCGACCGTCCAGGACAGGATGTAGGCCGTCTCGCCGGACACCACCGCCCTGCGCACCTCGTGGTACGTCATGCCGGGCCTGATCCAGCGTGTGCCGGCGGTGCTGGCGGCGGTCCAGGAGAACTCCCACTCGACCGCCTTGGCGCCCCGGTGGGTGACCACGCGGCGGCCGCGGCTGATGACCTCCTGGCCCTCCTGCCGCAGCGTCTCCTCCGAGTCGCGCAGGATCTGGTTGGGGTCGACGCTGGAGAACAGCGCCTGGACGCCGAGATGGGCGTTGCCGTCGGGACGCGTCCACTCGGTGGAGGACTCGCGCAGCGCGCCCCTCCAGCCGAACGGCCGCAGGATCGACCACCCGTCCCGCGAGTTCCACGCGCGTACGGCCGGGCGGGGACGGCGCACGGTCGGCGTCGGGGTGGCCGACGGCGTCCCGGCCGTCGCGGACGGCTGCGAGGGGGACGGCGTCAGCGGGCTGGCCGCGGCGGCCGGCTGGGCGGTGCGCGGCGCGCCCTCGGCGGGCGAGGCGAACTTGAAGTAGGCGACGGCGCCGCCCGCGACCACCACCACGGCGGCGGCCGCCACGGCCAGCACGGCCCGCCCGCGCCCGCTGCCCGGCTTCTTCTCCGGCAGGTCGGTGTAGGCCGGTTTGACCGCCACCTCGATGGCCGCGAGCAGCCGGTCGGCCTCCTCGATGTTCACCCGTTCGGCGGGCTCCTTGCGCAGCAGGCCCTTCAGGACCGGGTGCATGACCGGCGGGATGCGCCGGTAGTCGGGCTCCTCGTTGAGCAGCGCGTTGATCGTCGCCATCGCCTCGCCGCGGTCGAACGGCGACCGGCCCACCATCGCGGCGAACAACGTCGCGCCGAGCGACCACAGGTCGGAGGGCGGTCCGGCCTCGTCGGCGCGTACGCGCTCGGGGGCGAGGAAGCTGGGCGAACCGGTCACCATGCCGGTCCTGGTCAGCGAGGCGTCGCCCTCGACCGTGGCGATGCCGAAGTCCATCAGCACGACGCGGCCGTCGTCGGCGATCAGGATGTTGGCGGGTTTGACGTCCCGGTGCAGGATCCCGGCCTCGTGGGCGGCCTTGAGCGCCGACAACACCTGGCGGCCCACGTCGGCGGCCTGGCGTACCGGCAGGGCGCCGGAGGTGGCCACGACCTGCTCAAGTGAGGGGTGCGCGACCAGTTCCATGACGATCCAGGGCCGGCCGCCCTCCTCGACCACGTCGTAGACCGCGACCACGGAAGGGTGGTTGAGCTTGGCCGCGGTGCGGGCCTCGCGGGCGGTGCGCATCAGATGGCGCTCCTGCTCGCCCGGCGACAACCCGTCGGGCAGCAGCACCTCCTTGATGGCGACCTGCCGGTTGAGCAGTGTGTCGTAACCCTCCCAGACGACGCCCATTCCCCCGCGGCCCAGTTCGCGCATTAACTGGTAGCGCCTGGCGACAAGCTGGTTGCTCTCCGAAACCATGTCCTACCCCTGTAGCGGCGCAAGCGCCTGCTGCAGACAGCCGCTGGACGCCGGCGATCTGTAGACCACCCGAACAGTGGGCAAGTTTCCCATACCTCCCACGAGTTCGCGGGAAGGACGGCGAAGGCCGCTTGCCACGACTTGCCGAATGTTGTTCTACTGAGGCAGGCTCGGAGCTCTTGTTCGCGCATCCGTCGAGGAGTTGTTCATGTCCAAGGATAGTGGCGGTCCCCTGGCCGGAGTGCGCGTGCTGGAGCTGGCGGGGCTCGCCCCGGGGCCGTTCGCCGGGATGATGCTGGCCGACCACGGCGCCGAGGTGCTGCGGGTCGACCGGGTCAAGGCCGTGTCCGACAGACCCCGTACGGACGTCATGGACCGCGGCAAGCAGACGATCGGCCTCGACCTGAAGTCGCCCGAGGGGGTGGCCGCCTTCAAGGAGCTGGCCCGCAACGCCGACGTGGTGATCGAGGTGTTCCGGCCCGGCGTCGCCGAACGGCTCGGCATCGGCCCCGCCGACCTGCACGCCGTCAACGAGCGGCTGATCTACGGCCGGATGACCGGCTGGGGCCAGGACGGCCCGCTCGCCCCCACCGCCGGCCACGACATCGACTACATCGCGATCTCCGGCGTGCTGTCCATGCTCGGCCGCGAGGGCGACCAGCCCACCCCGCCGATCAACATCCTCGGCGACTTCGCCGGCGGCGGCCTGATGCTCGCCTACGGCGTGCTGCTGGCCCTGTTCGAACGCGAGCGCACCGGCCGGGGCCGGGTGATCGACGCGGCCATGGTCGACGGCGCCGCGGTGTTGTTCTCGATGTTCTACCAGGCCGCCCAGAGCGGCTTCTGGGGCCCGCGCGGCACGAACCTGCTCGACACCGGCGCCCCCCAGTACGACACCTACGAGACCGCCGACGGCGGCCACGTGGCGGTCGGCTCGCTCGAACCGCAGTTCTGGGACGCCATGGTCGGCCTGATGGGCCTGACCGACCTGCCCGACAGGAACGACCGGGCGCAGTGGCCGGCGCTCAAGGCCCGCCTGGCCGGGGAGTTCGCCAAGCGGACCCGCGCCGAGTGGGAGGCCCTGTTCGACGGCTCGGACGCCTGCGTCTCCCCCGTCCTTTCCATGGCCGAGGCCGCGCGGCACCCGCACAACGTGGCCCGCGGCACGTTCAGCGAGGTCGGCGGCATCGTCCATCCGGCGCCCGCACCGCGCCTGCTCGGCGTGCCGGCGCCTGACCTGTCCCCCGCCACCCGTCTCGCGGACCTGTCCGCGTGGGGCCTGCCGAAGGAGGAGGCGGACAAACTGCGCGAGCAGGGCGTGCTGGCCTGAGACGCCGTGCGCGCCGGTCAGGGGCGTGACGGCGTCACCGGACGCGCCAGGGCGGCGTAGTCCTTCGGCCTGATCGAGTCGTGCAGGCGCACGCCCTTGCTGCTGATCTTGGCCGCGGCCCTGGTGAGGGCGACCGGCAGGCTGTTGACCAGCCGGACGCCCTGGGTGAGCGCCCACACGTCGAAGCGGCTCCCGGGGACGATGCCCCTGGCCGCGCGGCGGGCGAAGGAGCGGCTGCGGCGCACGTAGTCGCCGAGCTCGGCCTCGTAGGCGGGGAAGGCCGCGCGGTGGTCACCGCCGTGCGCGGCCAGCTCGCCCGCCAGCACGTACGCCCCCACGACCGCCAGGCTGGTGCTGCCGCCCACGGCAGGCCCGGGGCAGTAACCGGCGTCGCCGGCCAGCGTCACCCGGCCGCGCGACCAGGAGTCGAGCCTGAGCTGGGTGATGGAGTCGAAGTAGAAGGCGGGCGTGCGGTCCACCTCGTCCAGGATTCTCGGGACCTGCCAGCCCAGGCCGCCGAAGCGCTCGCGCAGCAGTTCCTTCTGGCGGGCCACGTCCCGGTAGTGGTAGTCGAGCGGCTCCGGCGTCCTGAACAGGAATCCGGCCCGCGCGTCGTCCATGTGCGCGGCGCTGTACACGGCGGCCATCCAGCCCTCGCCCGCCATCGCCTCCATGCGGCCGTCGAGGCCCAGGAAGTTCGGGACGGAGGCGACCGCGAGGTAGGCGCCGATCCAGGTCGCGAAGCGCTCCTCGGGGCCGAAGGTCAGGCGGCGTACGTTGGAGTGCAGCCCGTCGGCGCCGATCACCAGGTCGAAGCGTTCCTCCCGGCCGCTGTCGAAGCGCACCTCGCCGTCCTCGGAGATCGAGGCGATGGAGTCGCCGAAGACGTAGTCGGCGTCGCGGCGGGTGGCGTCGTAGAGGACCTCGCTCAGGTCGTCGCGCATGATCTCGACGTGCCGGTCGGAGACGGCCGTGAGGATGCGGCGCAGCTCCAGCTCGACGGGCCGCGCCCCGCCCTCCCGGTGGAGCCTGAGCCAGTCCGTGCCGGTCTTCTTCGCCAGGATCGGCTCCAGGACGCCCATCTTCTCCACGATGTCCATGGCGGGCCTGAACAGGTCGACCGCGTGGCCGCCCGATTTCCTGAGCGCGGGGGCCCGTTCGACGACCGTGACCTCGAAGCCGTACTTGGCCAGCCAGTACGCCAGCGCCGGCCCGGTGACGCTCGCACCCGAGACGAGGACTCTCATGGCCGCCCTCCTTACTTAACGGTTGGTAAGTTCACCGTAGCACGCGTCCTTACTTAACGATAGGTAAGCGATAAGGTTGGGCCATGCCCAGTGACACCAAGGCCCGAATCCAGGCGGTGGCCCGCGAGCTGTTCGCCGAGCAGGGCGTGCAGAACACCAGCCTGCGCCAGATCTCCGACCGGCTGGGCATCACCAAGCCCGCGCTCTACTACCACTTCGCCTCACGCGACGACCTGGTGCGCAGCATCGTGCAGCCGCTGGTGGAGGACTTCGAGCGGTTCACCGCCACGCGCGAGCCCGGCGACCCGCGCGCGCTGCTCGACGACTACTTCGAGCTGATGTGGCGCCACCGCGACGTGATCGGGATGATGGTGCGCGACATCTCGATCCTGTCCTACCTCGACCTGGGCATGCGCATGTTCGAGTGGCGGCGCGAGCTGATCGCCCTGCTGCTCAGCCCCGACCTCACCCCGGCCCAGCAGATCCGCGCCACGGTCGCGCTGGGCGGCATGGCCGACTGCACCGTCGAGTACGCCGGCCTGCCGCTCGACGAGGTCAAGCCCACGGCGGTCGCGGCGGCGGCCGACGCGCTCGGTTTGTGACCTAGACGGCCACGTAGAGGTCGGCGCCCTCGGGGTGGTGGACCTCCAGGTCCGTCGTGAAGGCGCGGGAGGGCTGGCCGCCCGACTCGGTGTGCTGCCACACCTGCTGCCACGCCTCGATCAGCGCCTGCGGCATCGGCCCGCGCGCCTCCAGCCTGAGCGACTTGGCGGCCGGCACGCGCACCGCCACCATGCCCTCGGGCAGGCGCGGCACCGTGCGCACGCAGATGCCGACGATCTGCGTGTAGGCGCCGTTGTGGTCGCTCTCGTAGTCGGTCAGCACCGCGTAGAGGTTCTCGTCGATCCGGCCCGGCACGTGCGCGAAGGCCCCCGGCGCGCCCGCCCGCTGCCACAGCGCGGGCAACGTGGCCCGTGCCGGATCCATCTCACCGGCGTTCGTGGTGCGTACGGCGTAGCCGACCACGGTCAACTCGGTCCGTTCGACGATGTCCACGGATTCCCTCCCCCAAATGTGTCCCGGCCGATCATAAGCCCCGCAGAAAGGGGGAAACCCCTTGTTGACCCTGTCACCCCATAAGATGGATGAACGTGAAGTTTCTTAACGACCAAGAGCCTCGTTACGATTTGACTTATAGCGACGTGTTCATGGTGCCGTCGCGTTCCTCGGTCGGGTCGCGGCTCGCGGTCGACCTCTCGACGAACGACGGCACGGGCACCACCATCCCGATCGTCGTCGCCAACATGACCGCCGTGGCCGGCCGGCGCATGGCCGAGACCGTGGCCCGTCGCGGCGGCATCACCGTGCTTCCGCAGGACATCCCGCTCGACGTCGTCGCCGACGTCGTCGACTGGGTCAAGAAGCGCGACCTGGTCCACGACACGCCGCTCACGCTCACGCCGCACGACACCGTGGGCGAGGCGCTGCACCTGCTGCCCAAGCGCGCCCACAACGCGGTCATCGTCGTCGACTGGGACAACCGGCCCGTCGGCGTGGTGACCGAGGCCGACTGCCAGGGCGTGGACATGTACACCCAGCTCTCCGAGGTCATGTCGAGCGAGCTGCTGACGCTGCCCGCCGGGCTCGACCCGCGCGCCGCCTTCGACCGCCTGCATGGCGGCCGCCACCGCCTCGCGCCCATCGTGGACGAGAACGGCCGGCTGGTCGGCATCCTCACCCGTACGGGCGCGCTGCGCGCCACGCTCTACCAGCCCGCGCTCGACGCCCAGGGCCGCCTGCGCATCGCCGCCGCCGTCGGCGTGAACGGCGACGTCGCCGCCAAGGCCAAGGAGCTGCTGGAGGCCGGGGCCGACTGCCTGGTCGTGGACACCGCCCACGGCCACCAGGAGAAGATGGTCGCCGCCCTGCGCGCGGTCCGGGCGCTGGACCCCGGAGTGCCGGTCGCGGCGGGCAACGTGGTGACCGCCGAGGGCGTGCGCGACCTGGTCGAGGCGGGGGCCGACATCCTCAAGGTCGGCGTCGGGCCGGGCGCCATGTGCACCACCCGGATGATGACCGGGGTCGGGCGGCCGCAGTTCTCGGCGGTGCTCGAATGCTCGGCCGAGGCCCGCCGGCTCGGCCGGCACGTCTGGGCGGACGGCGGCGTACGGCACCCCCGCGACGTCGCGCTCGCGCTGGCCGCCGGGGCGTCCAACGTGATGATCGGCTCCTGGTTCGCCGGCACGTACGAGTCGCCCGGCGACGCCCGTACCGATGCCGACGGGCGCAGGTACAAGGAGAACTTCGGCATGGCCTCCTCGCGGGCCGTACGCCTCAGGACGGCCGAGGACTCCGCCTACGACCGGGCCAGGAAGGCGCTGTTCGAGGAGGGCATCTCGACCTCGCGCATGTACCTCGACCCCAAGCGGCCCAGCGTGGAGGACCAGATCGACGGGATCGTCGCCGGCCTGCGCTCGTCGTGCACGTACGCGGGGGCGGGGACCCTGGAGGAGTTCCACCGGCAGGCCGTCGTCGGCATCCAGAGCTCGTCCGGCTACGCGGAGGGCATGCCCCTGCACCAGAGCTGGTGACCCAACCCCCCGGGCAGTCGTGGGTCGGCGCGGACTTGGGTGGTGCGGCGGCTCTGACCGGTGGCGTGGCGGCGCGGCCGTGGGTCGGCGCGGCCGTGTGGGTCGGCGGGGACTTGGGTCGGCGCGGTCTTCGGGGGCGCGGGTCAGGTGCGGTGCCAGCCGCCGGCCGCGTGGATGCCGCCGTCGACGTGGACCGTCGTGCCCGTGACGAACCCCGCCAGCCTTCCGGCGAGGAACACCGCCGCCCCCGCGGCCTCCGCCGGATCGGCGAGATGGCCGAGGGGCGGCAGGCGGGCGGGGTCGTAGGGCAGCGGACGGGCCGACATGCTCTCACGCACCCGCGACTCCCCCTCGGTACGCAGCGCGTCGGGCGCGATGGCGTTGACCCGGATGCCGCGCGGGGCCAGCTCAAGGGCCAGCGAACTGGTCAGGCTCGCCACGCCCGCCTTCATCGCGGCGTACACGGCGAAGCCCGGCGCGGCCTGGTGGGCCTCGCTGGAGGTCACGTTGATGATCGAGGAACCGTCGGGCATCATCGGGAGCATCGTCCTGATCATGCCGGTGACCTGGCTGAAGTTCTCCTCGACCAGCGTGCGCTCACCGCGCGGCGACAGGTCGGCGAACGCCGCGTGAAACGTCCCGCCCGCGTTGTTGACCAGTACGTCCACCCGTCCCCAGCGCTCGCGCACCGCCTCGGCGAACAGCCCCACCGCCACCGGATCGCGTACGTCCAGCGTCATGGCCAGCCCGGCCCCCGCACGATCCGCCTGGGCCGCATGGTCCGTCCGATCTGCGCGGCCCGCCTGACCTGCGCGGTCGGCGCGGTCGGCGCGGTCGGCCTGCGGCCAGTCGCGGTCGCAGACGGCGACGTGCGCGCCGAACGCGGCGAACGTCTCGGCGATCGCCAGCCCGATGCCCCGGCCCGCGCCGGTGACCACGGCGACGCGCCCGGTGAGCAGGACGGCGTCGGGCGAAAGGGCGGCCATGAACGACGACCATATCCCGACGGCATAGAGTCGTCGGGTTATTGTCATCGTCAACAGGAGCACTTCGTGGCACTCGAGAAGCCTGAGATCGACTTTCCTGAGGGCAACCCGCCCGCCGACCTGGAGATCGTCGACCTCGTCGAAGGCACTGGCCCCGAGGCCAAGCCGGGCCACAACGTCAGCGTCCACTACGTGGGGGTCTCGTTCTCGACCGGGGAGGAGTTCGACGCGTCGTGGAACCGCGGCCAGGCGTTCGAGTTCCCGCTCGGGGGCGGGCGCGTCATCGCGGGCTGGGACCGCGGGGTCGCCGGAATGAAGGTCGGCGGCCGTCGCAAGCTCGTCATCCCGGCGCACCTCGGCTACGGCGACCGCGGCGCCCCGCCGCGCATCAAGGGCGGCGAGACGTTGATCTTCGTGGTCGACCTGCTCGGCGTCCGCTAGACCGGAACGGGCGGGCCGCCGCCGGTGGCCCGCCCGGCTTCCCCGCTTTGGTGAAACCCAGGACAAATCGGGTGGGGAAATGTCGGCGTGGTGAGGCACGATAGCGGTGTGCTTCTGATCGACGTGGTCCGCACCTCCGACGCGGTGACGCGCACCTCCGCACGGTTGGGCAAGGTCGGCCATCTGGCCGAGTTGCTCGCCCGGGTCGGCCCCGACGAGGCGGAGATCGCCATCGCCTACCTGTCGGGCGACCTGCCGCAGCGCCAGGTGGGCGTGGGCTGGCGCTCCCTGGAGGACGTCCCGCAGCCCAAGCTGGCCGCCACCGCCACGCTGACCACCGTCGACGCGCTGCTGACCAGGATCAAGGCGATCTCCGGTCCGGGCTCGCAGGCGGCGCGCAGAGCGCTGGTCGCCGAGCTGTTCGCGGGGCTGACCAGCCAGGAGCAGCAGTTCATGCGCAGGCTGCTCAACGGCGAACTGCGCCAGGGCGCCCTCGACGGCGTGATGATCGAAGCGGTGGCCAAGGCGTCCGGCGCGCCGTCGGCCGACGTGCGGCGGGCGCTCACCCTGCGCGGCTGGCTGCCCGCGGTCGGCGCGGCGGCTCTGACCGGCGGCGTGGCGGCGCTGCACGCGTTCAAGCTGGAGGTGGGGCGGCCGGTCGCCCCCATGCTCGCGGGCAGCGCGCCCAACGTGGCCGCCGCGCTGGAGAAGGCGGGCGCCCCCGCGGCCCTGGAGTGGAAGCTCGACGGCGTGCGCGTGCAGGCCCACAGGTCAGGCGAGGACGTACGCGTCTTCACCCGCACGCTCGACGACATCACCGCGCAGGTGCCCGAGCTGGTCGAGGCCGTGCTCGGGCTCGACTCCGCCGACCTGGTGCTCGACGGCGAGGTCCTCGCGCTGCGGCCGGACGGGCGTCCCCATCCGTTCCAGGTCACCGCGAGCCGCGTGTCCAGCAAGACCGGCGTGGAGCGGCTGCGCGAGCAGACCCCGCTCAGCGTGTTCTTCTTCGACGCGCTGCGCGCCGACGGCGCCGACCTGCTCGACCTGCCCTACTCGCAGCGCCAGGAGGCGCTGGCCCGTGCCGTCCCGCCCGGCCTGCTGACGCCGCGGCTGATCACCGCCGACGTGGCCGAGGCGGAGAAGTTCTTCACGGACGTCGTCAAGGCGGGCCACGAGGGCCTGGTCGTGAAGTCCCAGTCGTCCCCGTACGCCGCCGGTCGGCGCGGCGCGGGCTGGATCAAGGTGAAACCCCGGCACACGCTCGACCTGGTGGTCCTGGCTGCCGAGTGGGGCCACGGCCGGCGCGAGGGCAAGCTGTCCAACCTCCACCTGGGCGCGCGCGACCCCGAGGGCGGGTTCGTCATGCTGGGCAAGACGTTCAAGGGGCTCACGGACGAGCTGCTGGCCTGGCAGACCGAACGCTTCCTCCAGCTGGCCGAGGGCCCCACCGACGACTGGATGGTCAGGCTCCGGCCCGAGCTGGTCGTGGAGATCGCCTTCGACGGCGTGCAGCGCTCGCCGCGCTACCCCGGCGGGATGGCGCTGCGCTTCGCCCGGGTGCTGCGGTACCGGCCGGACAAGCGGGTCGAGGACGCCGACACCGTGGACACCGTCCGCTCACTCATGTTCTGAGACGTTGAACCCGTGCGCCGGCTCACGTTCTGAGACGGTGGACGCCGTTCGCCGGCTCATGTTCGGAGATCGAATTCTGCCGATCATTCTGAGGCGGGCGAATTTCCCGATCATGCTTTTCGCGGCAATTCTCGATCATGTTGGCGATGAATTCCGCCGCGCGTAGGTTGCGGCGAATTCCGGTGTTCTCCGGAAACCCGAAGATCCTCGGCGTACTCTCGGCGACCTGGGCCTCTTGCGCCTTTAAGTGATATATGTCACTGTATGTCGCATTAAGTTGTCTTTACCTGCTGTTTGTCGCATATGTTCTTCCTCGCCCGCCGGATCCCCCATCCCTGCGGGCGGATCGGCCGTCACGCGCCTCCACATCCCCCATGACCTGGCCTTTCCTCTTCCTATCCCCTAGCTAGGACCGTGGTTTACCTTGGGCCAGCACTCCCACAAATCGTCCCCCAACGACCGCAAGCTCTCCCCGGGCAAGCGCCGCTGGACCGCCATCGCAGCAGGCGCCGCCGTCGTGGCCGCCGCCTCGACCACCGCCTGGGCCGCCGCGGGCAACGACTACCCCGACGCGGCCGGCAAGGACTCCGTCCCAGCGGCCTCCGCCACCGGCACCCCCAACCCGCCGGTCGCGGCCAAGGCCGCCCAGCCCAAGCCGACCACCCCGGCCACCGGCACGAAGTCCACCCCGAACTCCACGAACCCCACGGACCCCACGGACGCCGCGGACACCGCCGCCTCCGCCCCCAAGCCGCCCGCCGCCGCACAGCCCGCCCCCGCCTCGGACGCGAGCCCGAAGACGGCCAAGACCGTGAAGCCGGTCAAGCTCAAGACCACGAAGCCGAAGGTCCGCGTGCTGTCCTCCGGGACCTGCGGCGCCTCGTACTACGGCGAGCCCCAGATGACGGCCAGCGGCGAACGTTTCAACCCCTCCGCGATGACCGCCGCCCACAAATCCCTCCCCCTGGGCAGCCGGGTCCGCGTGACGAACCCCCGCAGCGGCTCGTCGGTCACCGTACGCATCAACGACCGTGGCCCGTACGTGGGGGGCCGGTGCCTCGACCTCTCAAGGGCCGCCTTCGACGCGATCGGCAGCCTGGGCGCAGGCGTCATGACCGTCCGCTACGAAGTCCTGGGCCGCTGACCCCGTCTCCTCAGTCCGGGCCTCGGCTCGGGGCTGCTGACGGACCACCTGGACGGTCTCCTGTGGTGGGCCGTCGAGCAGGCGCTCCGGGCTGTTTGTTGCGCCGCGCCGCACCTCGTCCGGCACCGCCCGCCCCCGGGACCTTCTGTTGGTCAGCCAGGGGGCGGGGTGGGCGGCCTCTGCACAGAGCCCGCCCCGCACGCGGTGGGCCGGGCGCTCGCCAAGAGGCTGCCCCCTCCAGCGGAGAGGCCGACCGCCCCCTCAGCGCCACCCGACCTCACAGGGCCACCTCGAGCTCGCAGCACAGCACCGCACCACGCTGCGCCGCAGCCGGACGTGTCCCCAAACGTCCCCCAGCATCCCCAAGCGCCCCCGAACGTCCCCAAGCGTCCCCGGATGTGCGGCAGGACGTCCCCCAACATCCCCCGATGTCACTCTCCCGGCCCCACACGTCCCCCTCGTACGGTGGGAGCGGGCTACTTCACCAGCCGAACGGTCAGTGGGTAGCGGAAGTTGCCTTCCGACAGGGCGGAGACGCCGCCCACGATGGACAGGACGACGGCGGCGACCCAGATCACCGGCAGCAGCACCACGCCGATGACGGTGATGGGCAGAAGGACCGTCGCCCCCAGCACGGTGAGCTGGAAGTTCAGTGCCTCCAACGCCTGCCGCCGCATGTACGCCGATGTCTTGGCCCCCGTCAGCAGCAGGACCAGCGGCCCGACCACCGGGATCCCGACGGCCATCAGCAGGTGGCCGGCGGCGGCCCCGAGGCGTTCGTTGCTCTCCGGAGCTCGCCCATGCCGGACCGGCGGATACGGCATGGGCGGCGCGATCCTGGGCGCCGCCATCGATCCGTACAGCTCGGTCATGATGGGCATCAGGTCGCCGTGGGTGCGCGCGGTCATCGCGCGTTCGAGCCGGTCGTCGAACTCGAACTTGTCGAACCGGCCGTCGGCGTAGGCGGCCTTGACGTGCTCGACGACGTGCTCTCGGTCCTGGTTGGTGACGCGCAGATGAGCTGGCGGCACCTGTCCCGGCCCGGGGGTCTTGGGTACCCCAGCCATGATTGTCATGCCTCTCCTTGGAATCGGCAGTCAACTTTCATACTGCGTCCTCAGAGCCGGACGTGCCATCGGGAGAAACCCGGAGCTGTCCCCGAGATCATCCCCGACGCGGGAGCTCCAGACGGTATAAAAAGGATTCATGAGATGGCGAGACCGCTACGGCATCCGTCGACTTCGCGGACAGAAGGTCGCGAAGTTCGACCGCGAGGCGACCGATGCCGACATCGAAGCGCTCATCGCCTTCGCACGTTCGCGGCGTGGCGTCGAGTTCTACGTCGAGCCCGAGACGTTCGCCACCGACACGACCGCCATGGCGGTCGCTGACGACGGCGAGTGGACCAGACGCAGGGTCGGGTCGCCGGCGGTGATCCACAAGGTCGCTCGCGATCTTGCATTACCGGTGTACGACGTGCAGCTGACGGGATATCCCCCTCGGATGCGCGCGTACAACGAACGCCGCCGCCGTGAAGAAGGCAGCCTGTAGTTCCTCCGGAAAGGGTGCTGGTCCACGGGACCGGCACCCTTTCTTCATGCCGTCGGCGGCGGTTCGTCGTCGAGCAGGCCGAGCAACGGGATCAGCCAGCCGCCGTTGGCGGGGCCCATCGCGGTGTCGAGCTCGCCGGGGGTGGGCAGCCGGTCCCGGACGATGTCGGGCGACAGAAGACTCTGGAGGGCGTGCGTCAGGAGGTTGGCCATCGAGTAGTGGGGGTCGGTGGTGAGGGCGCGTTCGAGGGCGATGGTGGCCAGGATGTTGTCGCCCGTGCGCCAGGCCGCCATGGCCAGCAGGGAGGCGGCCGGCGGGACGAAGCGGGGCTCAAGGCGGCGGGTCAGGTCCTTCCAGAGGGGGAGGTGGGCCTCGTGCATCATCGTCCAGGCTTCGTCGCGGACTCTGATCACGCTCAGGGCCAGGCCCAGTCTGGCTGCTTCGGTGTCGTCGAGGCGGAGTCGGCCGCCGTGGCTGGTCAGGGCGGCGCGGACTCCGGACAGGGCTTCGGTGACGTAGTCGTGGGCGAAGGTGTCGAGGTCCGTGGCGGCTGTCAGGCGGGCTCGCACCTCCGCGACGGCGGTGGCGGTGGCACGGCGCATCGCCATGCGGACGGGGCCCGTGGCGGGGGCGATCGTACGTTCGAGGGCACGGCGGTCGGGGAGGGCGACCATGCCGCGCACCGTGGCCTCGGCGGCTATCTGACTGGTGGTCGGGTCGTACGGGGTGCCTTCGGGCGGGCAGCATCGGGGGAGGTCGCAGATGTAGGACCAGTAGCGGCCCTCGTGGGCGCGGATCGCCTCGCCCACGTGGATGTCCGAGGCGGTGGCGAGGAGTCTGGCCTCGTCGACGGCCGGGGTTACGGCCTCGCCTCTGCCGTAGCCGACGATGACCATCTCGGTGATGCCTTCGCGGTCGAAGAGGGCGGTGAGGGGGTCGAGGGTGCCCCGGGGGAAGGGGAGGTTCCATCTCGCGGCCACCTTGGCGTGGCCGTGGTGGAGGCCGATCACGATGAGGCTGTCTTCGGGGTGGAAACCGACCAGGTAGGGGACGGCGGCCAGGAGGTCGGCCGGGCTGGTCAGGGTGAGGCAGGGGGCCGGGGCGTTGGTGGTCATGACCGTCAGGGTGCCGAGGAGGCACGCGACGCGAACGCCCGAACGGAGTTCTGGGGATGACGGCCCCCGCGACGACCGCCCTGTGGACAACCGCGAGCGGCGACGGCCCAGCGAGGGCGGGCGGGGGTGACGGCCCAGTGAGGGCCGAAGGGATGACGGTCCGGGGAGGGCCGGAGGGGTGGCGGCCCAAGCAAGGCGGAGGGGCGGGTGGGGTCAGGGGGTGGTGGGGGGCAGCGGGGTCGGAGGATTGGGGGCTATGCGGGTGCGTACGAGGAGGGCGGCGCCGGCCACGGCCGCCGGCATGGCCACGATCGCGACCAGCGGCACCAGGAACAGCAGGAACCCCACCACCCCGAACCCCAGCGTCACCCCCATGTTCCGGCGCAGCAGCGCGAAGCGTTCCTTCCTCGGCACCCCGCGGCGTTCGAGCGCCAGTGTGGTGAGCTCGACCGTCAGGAAGAACCCGGAGACGAACGCCCCCAGTACGGGCACCACGGTCTGGCCGATCACCGGCACGAACCCCAGGAAGAACAGCGGCACGGTGAAGAGCAGCACGTAGAACAGGGTGATCAGGCTGTCCCTGATCGAACGGGGCAGCGTACGCCACCACGGCTGCTCCACGGCCCCCGGCAGCGGGTCGACCTCGGCCGACAGCCGTTCGTAGAACGGCTCGCCGATCACCAGCGTCAGCGCCGCGAACGTGAGCACCGCCAGCGCCAGCCCACCGAGGAAGATCGCGATGCCCACCAGCGTGCGGAACAGGTCGGCCCAGCTCCACGAGTCGGCGAACGGGGTGAAGAACTCGGCGACCTCACGGGCGTTGGCGCCGAGCAGGATCAGCGCCGCCACGTAGACGGCGAAGGCGATCACCGCCGGGATCAGCCCGAACAGCCACCACCGGCCATGTCGCGACATCCATCCGAGACCCTGGAAGAAGAAGCCCACGCCGGAGGCGAAGTCGCGCAAAGATCGCATGTCCGGCAGGCTAGCGCCAGAACGACGTGACCGCGTAACCCAGTTCGTCGAACAGTTCGCGCAGCAGCGGCAGGGACACCCCGAGCACGTTGCCGTGGTCGCCCTCGATGCCCTCGACGAACCAGCCGCCGCGCCCCTCGATGCTGAACCCGCCGGCCAGCCCGAGCGGCTCGCCGGTGGCGACGTAGGAGGCGATCTCCTCGTCGGACGGCTGGCCGAAGCGCACCACGGTGGTGGCCACCTGCGCCGCCTGCCGCCCCGCCGGGACGTCGATCACGCAGTGGCCGGTCACCAGGCGGCCGGTACGGCCACGCATGATCCGCCAGCGCTCGACGGCCTCCTCGGCCGTGCCCGGCTTGCCGTAGGGACGGCCGTCGAGTTCGAGGATCGAGTCGCAGCCGATGACCAGCCCCTCCGCCAGGCCGCTCGCGACCGCCTCCGCCTTGGCCTTGGCCAGGACGAGGCTGAGCGCCGCCGGCGAGTGCGCGGCGAAGGCGTCCTCGTCGACCCCGGAGACGATCACCTTGGGGTCGAGGCCGGCGTTGCGCAGCACGGTCAGGCGGGTGGGCGAGGCGGAAGCCAGAACGATCACCGCACCAGCTTACCGAAGCCCGGCCCGCTCACCAGTCGTGGTTGGGCGCCCCCCGTGCGGGCTGGCGGTCGGCGGGGTCGTACGGGCCGCCCTGGGGCGGGACGGCGCCGCCGAAGATGCCGCCCAGCAGGCCGTCGAGCAGCCCGCCGAGGGCGCCGGGCAGCGCGTCGTGCTCCCTGCGCAGGTGGACGGCCAGGGCCGAGGCGTCCATGTGGGCCTTGGTGACGCGGTTGGCCAGCAGGGACATGACCATGGGGGCGATGAGGGGGAGCAGCTTCATGATGGTGCCGGGGCTGACACAGGCCAGTTGCGAGAGCCCGGCGGCGGCCCGTTCGGTGCCCTGGCCGCCGAGCACGTGGCCGAGGATGCTGTGGCCGTCGCGGGTCAGCGAGGCCACGTCGCCGTTGAACGGGTCGGTGTCGACGTGGTCGTCGAGGGCGGCGCGCAGTGCCTCGGCGCCGTCGGGGTGCTCGGCGTTGCGCGCCATGCCGCCCAGGACGGTTCCGGCCACGGCCTCGACGACCTTGCGTGCCGTGGCCGGGTCGGTGCCGAGCATTCCGGCGATCTGATCTACCCCTGAGTCGCCGAGCTGGGTGAGTAGCTCGTCATTCAGTGTCAAGACAGTCCCCCGATCCGAGTCGCGGGAGACGTTCCCCGGCCGTGATCGAGGCAAGGCCGGGGTTTCCCTATGTCTCGGGAAAGACGGGCTTTCCCGGGGGACCGTCTTGAGACGTCAGTCGAGGGCGGGCTGCAGGCTGGCGCTGGCCAGGCCGGCGGCGGAGTACGCGCTCACCTCGTCGAGCGTCTCGTGTTCGAGCAGGGCCGCCACGATGCCGTCGAGCCGTTCGCGGTTCTCGGTGAGCACCTGGACCGCGCGCTCGTAGCACTCGTCCACGATGCGGCGGGCCTCCTCGTCGACCGTGGCGAGCGTGGCCGGCGAGGCCTGGGGGGCCGAGCCGTCGTTGGGCAGGATGGTCAGCGGGCCGACCTTCTCCGACATGCCCCAGCGGCCCACCATGCCGCGCGCGATCATGGTGACCTGTTCGAGGTCGTTCTCGGCGCCGGTGGTGATGACGCCGTAGACGACCTGCTCGGCCGCCATGCCGCCGAGCGCGCCGGTGATGCGGCCGCGCAGGTACTGCTCGTCGTAGGCGTAGCGGTCGGTGTCGGGGGTGGACAGGGTGACGCCGAGCGCCCGGCCGCGCGGGATGATCGAGATCTTCCTGACCGGGTCGGCGCCCGGCTGGAGCATGCCGAGCAGCGCGTGTCCGGCCTCGTGGAAGGCGGTGCGGGTGCGCTCCTCCTCCGGCATCACGATGCTGCGGGCCGCGCCGAGCTGAAGCTTCTCCAGCGCGTCCGCGAAGTCGGACATGTCGACCTTCTCCTTGCCGCGCTTGGCGGCGAGAAGTGCACCCTCGTTGACCAGGTTGGCCAGGTCGGCGCCGGTCATGCCCGGCGTCGTCTTGGCGATGCGGTCGAGGCTGACCTCGCCGTCGAGCGGCACGCCGCGCGAGTGCACCTCCAGGATCGCCGTGCGTCCGGCCGCGTCGGGCAGGCCCACCTGCACCGTACGGTCGAAGCGCCCGGGACGCAGCAGCGCCGGGTCGAGGATCTCGGGCCGGTTGGTGGCCCCGATGACGATGACGCCCTCGGCGCCGGAGAAGCCGTCCATCTCCGTGAGGATCTGGTTCAGCGTCTGCTCGCGCTCGTCGTGGCCGCCGATGCCGCCCGCGCCGCCGCGGGCCCGTCCGATGGCGTCGATCTCGTCGATGAACACGATCGAGGGGGCGACCTTGCGCGCCTCCTCGAACAGGTCGCGTACGCGCGAGGCGCCCACGCCGACGATCATCTCGATGAACTCGGAGGCGCTGGCCGAGAAGTACGGCACCTTGGCCTCACCGGCGACGGCCCTGGCCAGCAGGGTCTTGCCGGTGCCGGGAGGGCCGGCGAGCAGCACGCCCTTGGGCAGCTTGGCGCCCAGCCTGCGGTACTTGCCGGGGTCCTTGAGGTAGTCGACGACCTCGACGAGCTCGTTCTCCACCTCGTCGATGCCGGCGACGTCGTCGAAGGTGACGCGTACCTTGGCGGCCTCGACCGGCTTTGCGGCCTTGGACTTGCCGAGCCCGCTCAGGCCGCCGCCCATCATGCTGGCGCCGCGGCGCATGACCCAGATCCACAGGCCGGCCAGCAGCAGCACGGGCAGCAGCGACAGCAGCAGGTTGGAGAAGAATCCCCGGGTCAGCGGCTTGGAGGTGGTCTCCACCTGGGCCGACTTGAGCTGCTGGTCGAGCTGGTCGGTGTTGGCGAAGGCCGGGATCTCGGTCTGGAACTTCGTGTACGACTCGCTGCTCTCGGGGTTCTTCGCCGCACTCCTCAGGTCGCCCTCGACCGAGAGCCCCTGGGCGTAGATGTCCTTGACGTTCTTGGCATCGACCTGCTTGGTGAACTCGGTGTACGAGATCGTCTCGACCGAGCTGTTGTCCACGAACGACGACACGACGAAGAAGCCCGCGTAGACCACGAGCAGGGTGACGACGAAGCGCCACCAGTTGATTTTGGGCCGCCCTCCGGGCGAACCGGGCAGGCCCTCCGAGCGCCAGGGCGGCTTGACCTTGCCCTTGTTCGGTGCCTGCGGCGGTCCAGAGCGTTCCACGGCGTCACTCCCCCACATCGCCGCATACATGATCTTTCTAGCCTAGAACACGCACTCCTGAGACGACGCGGCCAATATCACGCCATCGCTTTCTTTGCGAGTCCGGCACTGTGACGAACGCAAGTCCTGGCTTGCCCATTCCCCCGTCCATGACCACGACGGCCGCTCTTGACGAATGTTTGCCGTATTTGACGCGGTAGACGAGCATCCAGCCAGTTTTCACTCTTTGCGAAGCCAGCCAGCTGATCTTGGAGCCCTTGGGGTGGTGGTTGAGCGTCCAGCGGGCGGCCAGCAGCGCCGTGTCGCGGGGCGACTTCTGCTCCATGATCGGCAGCGGGCAGGTCACGAGCATGCCGCGCAGCTTGCTGCCGCGCGTCGGCGGCAACACCTGCTTGCTGGTGAACGGCGCCGCGCCGTGCTGCTTCCACGGCCTGCCCAGCCGGGGCACGGCCAGGCCGGTGCGCTTGTCCTTCACCAACCGCTTGGCCGGACGGGGAAGGGCCATCCGCTTGACGCGGCCGGTCAGGCGGGGCACGCGGGAGTCGGCGTACAGGGCCTCCATGGCGGTGTAGCCGGGCGCGAGGGAGGAGCCAGGCGACGGGACCGCCGTGGGGATCGGGGACAGGCTCGGCGACGGGGTCGGGGTGGGGGTTCCCGAAGGCGTCGGAGTAGGGGCCGGGGCGGACGAGGCGGGTGCGGCCGGCGGCGCGGTTACCGGCCCCGCCACGACCTCGTCCGGCCCGGAGGGGAGCGCCAGGACGATCACCGTGGCGGCGACCGCCACGGCCGCCACGACGGCGAGCCCCCGGTATATGGACCGCATCCGGACATCGCCGATGCGGGAGCGCCTGGGCGGTGAAACAGGGGTTCCAGGGCGGTCTGCGGTTGTCACTCGTGAACCCTCGGTCTCATCTTCCCCATGGAGCACGACGGGAGCGTACGACATATCCCGCCATTGCGTGTGTGAAGCGACCGAAGTGCAATCATGACGGGGTGGAACAGGTGGAGCTGCGGTTCGGCGAGGAGTCTCGGTTCGCCCAGACGCACACGAACCTCTCGGCGGTCAGGTGGGAGCCCTCGGGCCTGTGGGTCGCGGGTGACGAGACCGCCACGATCGAGCGGCTGACCTGGACCGGCGACCATTTCGGCGACGAGCGCAGCTTCGCCCTGGCCGACTACGTCGACCTGCCCGCCGGCCGGTTCGACGAGGCCGACATCGAGGGCCTGGCCAGGGCCGACGGGCACCTGTGGGCGGTCGGCTCGCACAGCCTCAAGCGCCGCAAGGCCAAGCCCGGCGACCCGGAGAAGTCGATCAGGAGGCTCGGTACGGTCGTCCGCGAGGAGAACCGGTTCGTCCTGGTCCGCCTGCCGCTCGACGAGACCGGCGAGCGGCCGCTGCCCGGCGCGATCCTGTCCGGCGACCAGAACGTGGCCGCCATGCTGGCCGATGACCGCCACCTGGCGCCGTTCCTGGCGTTGCCCGGCAAGGACAACGGTCTCGACATCGAGGGCATCGCGGTCGTGGACGAGCGCGTCTACCTGGGGCTGCGCGGGCCGGTGTTGCGGGGCTGGGCGGTGGTGCTGGAGATCCGGCCCGTGGACGACGGCCGCGGCCGGTTACGGCTCGACCGGCCGTACCGCAAACACTTCCTGGACCTCGGCGGGCTGGGCGTACGGGACATGTGCCCCCACGGCGGCGACCTGCTGCTGCTCACCGGACCCACGATGAACCTGGACGGCCCGGTACGGGTCGTGCGCTGGCGGGAGCGGCGCAGCGACGGGCTCGTGCCCGCGCACGACCTGGAGACGGTACTGGAGCTTCCGTACGGCGTCGGCGACGACCATCCGGAGGGGCTGGCCGTGCTGCCCGACGGCCGGCTCATGGTCGTCTACGACAGCCCGTCGCCCGCCCGGATCACCCCGGCGGGCGGCGTGCTGGCCGACGTCTTCACGATCTAGCCACCCGCCCGAGGAGCCAGGGCGCCTCGGCCACGAACGTGCACGAACCCGGCTCGATCTCGGTGAACCCGGCGTCGCGCACCACGGGCAGCCCGGCGGCCACCTTGGCGTCGAAGTCGTCCTGGTCCGGCGCGGGACGTACGGACACGGCCAGGCCGTTCGCCCGCCATGCGGCCCGCTCGGCCTCGTCGCTGGCCCACCAGGCGAGTTGCGCGGCGTGCCCGGCCTGGGCCATGGCCTTGCCCGCCGACATGGTCAGCCTGGGGTTCTCCCACAGGACCGGCGGGCCGGACGGGTCGCCGGGCCCGGCCGTGTCGCTCAGTTCGGTGCCGCCCACCTGGAGCCGGGCCAGATCCCTGGGCCAGGCGTCGAGCGGGACGGGCGGGTGCACCCGCACCTCGGCCGTACGGTGCTCGACCGTACGGCCGGGCAGCGCGGCGGCCCTGCGCCACTCGGCGCCCCTGGCGCGGCGCACGACCTTGCGGATCTTGCCTGTCGACTGCCAGGCGTGCAGTTCCCCGGCCCACTCCCCCGGGTCGTCGAGCAGGCTCAGCACGGCCATGGCGGCGGCCTCCAGCGCGTCGGTGCGCTCGGGAGGAGCGGCCCTCTCGATCCTGACCACGAGGGGGAGGACCATCAGTTCGGTCTCGTTCATCACCGTTTAGCATGCCCGATGGCCAGGGACATTCCGGCGGCGAGGAGGCAGAGGGCGCCGGCGACGTACCAGGCCAGGTCGTAGGCGCCGAGGTGGTCGCGGGTCAGGCCCGCCCCGACGGCCGCGACGGCGGCGCCCACCTGGTGCGAGGCGAACACCCAGCCGAACACGACCGCGCCGTCCTGGCCGTAGATCCGCCGGCACAGGGCGACGGTCGGGGGCACGGTGGCCACCCAGTCCAGGCCGTAGAACACGATGAAGATCAGCATGCTGGGCTCGGTGGTGGCCGCGAACAGGCCGGGCAACAACATCAGCGACAGGCCGCGCAGGGCGTAGTAGACGCCGAGCAGCAGCTTGGGATCGACCTTGTCGCTGAGCCAGCCGGAGGCGACCGTGCCGACGATGTCGAAGACGCCGATGATCGCCAGCAGGCCGGCAGCGACGGGCTCGGCCATGCCGTGGTCGTGCGCGGCGGGGATGAAGTGCGTACCGACCAGGCCGTTCGTACTCATGCCGCAGATGGCGAAGCCGCCGGCGAGGAACCAGAAGGCGCGCGTGCGCGCCGCCGACCTCAGCACCGTGAGCGCCCGCGCGGCCGCGTTCCCCGCGGCCGGCGCGGTCCGTACGGCGCCCGCCTCCGCCCCCAGGGCGGTCGTGCCCACCTCCTCGGGACGGTCGCGCAGCAACCACCACACGAACGGCACCACCGCCAGCGCGGCGCCGGCCACGGTCAGGGAGGCCGCCCGCCAGCCGGGCCCTTCGGCGAGCGAGGCGAGCACCGGCAGGAAGACGAGCTGCCCGGTCGCGCCCGCCGCGGTCAGGATCCCGGTGACCAGCCCGCGGTGCCGGACGAACCAGCGGTCGGTCACCGTGGCGGCGAACACCAGCGCCATCGACCCGGTGCCGAGCCCGATGAACACACCCCAGAACAGCAGCAGGTGCCAGCTCGCCGTCATGAGCACGGTGAGCCCGCTCCCCAGCGCGACCAGCAGCAGTGCCAGCGACACCACGCGGCGCATGCCGAAACGGTCCATCAGCGCGGCGGCGAAGGGGGCGGTCACGCCGTAGAGCACCAGGTTGATCGACACGGCGAGGGAGATCGTGCCCGTGCTCCAGCCGAACTCCTCGTGGAGCGGGGTGATCAGCACGCCGGGGGTGGCGCGGAAGCCGGCCGCGCCGAGGATGGCCACGAAGGCCACGGCCGCGACCCACCAGGCACGGTGGATCCTTCCGGACCTCGTGGGGGCGGGGGTGGTGCTCAACGTCATGCGCTAATCCTGATTCATCACCTTTTGGCAGTGCGAGTGGCCCGAAAGCCAATATGTGCAAGAATCAGGCCATGGTCCATCGTGTCGCGGTCGTCGTGCTGAACAACTTCGCCCCGCTCGACCTCGGTGTGCCCGGCCAGGTCTTCCACTCCGCCGAGACTCCGGACGGCGAGAAGCTCTACGAGGTCGTGACCTGCTCGCCCGACCGCGAGCCGGTCCGGTGCACGGCTGGCTACACCGTGCTGCCCGACCACGACCTCGACGTGCTCGACACGGCCGACACGGTGCTGGTCCCGGGCATCCACGCGGGCCGGGCGATGAAGGACGGCACGATCACCGCCTCCCTGCGCGCCGCGCTGCAGGACCGGCCGCGCGTCATGTCGATCTGCACGGGCGCGTTCGTGCTGGCCGCGGCGGGCCTGCTGGACGGCCGTCCGGCCACCACGCACTGGCGAGAGGCGGCCCGGTTCGCCGCCCTGTTCCCGCAGGTCGAGCTGGACCCCGACGTGTTGTTCGTGGACGACGGCGACGTGCTGACCTCGGCCGGCGTCGCGGCGGGCCTGGACCTGTGCCTGCACGTGATCAAGCGCGACCACGGCGCCGAGGTGGCCAACCGGGCCGCCCGCCGCTGCGTGATGCCGCCCTGGCGGGACGGCGGCCAGGCGCAGTACATCGAGCGCCCGCTGCCGGACGACGACGCCGGCGGCACCGCCGCTACCCGGGACTGGATGCTGGCCCACCTGGAGGCCCCGCTCGACCTGGCCGTGCTGGCCGCCCACGCCAGGATGAGCGTCCGCACGTTCACCAGGCGCTTTCGCGAGGAGACCGGGATGAGCCCGGCCAAATGGCTGTCCGGCCACCGCGTACGCCACGCCAGGCGCCTGCTGGAGACGACCGACCTGGGCGTCGAGGAGGTGGCCAGGCGTTCCGGCTTCGGCACGGCCGTCTCGCTGCGCCAGCACCTGCACGCGGCCGTCGGCGTCGCGCCGCTGGCCTACCGGCACACCTTCCGCCGCGCCTGACCCCCGGGCCGCCCGGCCGGCTCACTCGAACAGGTCGGGCTGCTCGCGCACGATCTGGTCGTGCAGCGGCTGGTAGTTGATCCAGCCGACCAGGTCGTTGCCGATCTGCTGGTGGGTGAGCGCGGCGTTGTCAGGCTCGATGGGCACGACCTGACCGGCGGCCTTGGCGAGGAGCTGGACCTGCGCCGAACGTTCCATGGTGATGAACCACCAGGCGGCCGCGTCGACGGTGTCGCCGACGGTCAGCAGGCCGTGGTTGCGCAGCACGACGGCCTTGTTGCCGCCCAGGGCGGCGGCGATGCGCTTGCCCTCCTCCAGGTCGGTGACGACGCCCGTGTAGTCGTCGAACAGCGCGTTGTCCTGGTAGAAGGCGCAGGAGTCCTGGGTGATCGGCTCGATGATCTGACCGAGCGCCGACAGGGCACGGCCGTGGACCGAGTGGCTGTGGGCGGCCGCGACCACACCGGGGCGGGCCTGGTGCACCTGGGAGTGGATGGCGAAGGCCGCCTCGTTCACGTGGTAGCGGCCCTCGACGACCTTGCCCTCGTGGTTGACGAGGATGAGGTCGCTGACCCTGACGTGCTTGAACGACATGCCGCACGGGTTGACCCAGAAGTGGTCGCTCAGCTCGGGGTCGCGGGCGGTGATGTGACCGGCCACGCCCTCCTCGAACCCGAACCTGCCGAAGATGCGCAGCGCCGCGGCGAGCCGTTCCTTGCGGTGCCGCCGTTCCTCCTCGACGGTCTCGAACGTCGGCGGCAGGCGGAAGATGAGGTTGTCCGGCATGGCTCTCCCCTGGTCCAGAATGATGTTCTGACCGCAGACTAACGCTTGAACGGCACCCCCGCCGTCCTCGACCTGGCCAGGATCACCAGCGCCTCGCCGAGCAGGCCGACGCCGATCGACAGCGGGATCGAGCGGACCTCCTCGTGCATGCCGGTCGCGAGCGCCAGCGCGCCCACGCCGAAGCTGATCGCGAACGTCACCACCCACACCACCAGCGTCTTCCAGGTGTAGCGCTGCCAGAGCACGCCGTCCTTGGGGAACACCTGCGTGGTGGCCGCGCGCAGCGCACCGAAGGCGACGCCGACGAGGGCGGTGACCACCAGCCAGAGGATGTCCAGCGGGGTGGGGCGCAGGTTCAGCAGGCCGTGGAGGCCGATGCCGATCAGGATGACGGGCGGCACGTACACATCTTTGGCGATGAGCGGCTGGCCCATCATGCGTCTGGCCACGGCGTAGACGACCAGCGCGGCGATTAGTAGCACGTCCATGCTAAATAACGTAGCAGGGGCGTGCTATAAAGGACAACATGCCGAAAGTCGTCGATCCCGAGGCCCGCCGCGACGAGGTGGCCGACGCCGTGTTCCGGGTCGTCCGCCGTGCCGGGTTCGAGCAGGCGTCGCTGCGCAACGTGGCGGAGGAGGCCGGGCTGGCGATCGGCTCGGTGCGCCACTACTTCGCCGGGCACACCGAGCTGATGACCTTCGCGATGCGCGCCTCGATCGAGCGGATCAGCGCGCGCCTGGAGGCACGCGTCGGACCGCTCCTCGCCGCCCAGGACGGCGGGGAGCGGGCCGAGCGGGTCGAGCTGATGTTGTCGGAGCTGCTGCCGCTGGACGAGCCGCGGCTGGAGGAGGCCGCGGTCTGGCTGGCGTTCACGACGGCCGCGCGCACCCGTCCCGAGCTGCGGCCTCAGGCTCAGGAGGCGTACGACGGCATGCGCCGGCTGGTCGGCCGGATCATCGCGGGCATCGCCGCGCACGGCCGCCTGGGCGCCGACGTCGAGGTGGAGACCGAACGCTTGTGCGCGCTGATCGACGGGCTCACCGTCGAGGGCGTGCTGCATCCCGAGCGGATGACGCCCGGCCTGATGCGCCGCTGCCTCCGCCGCCACCTCGCCACCCTGATCGAACCCGGCCGCTGAGCCCTCCCGTCTAACGGCAGCGGCGGCGAGCAGGCGTTAGATTGGGGGCATGTCCACCTTCCTGACCATGGAGTTCGCCGGCACGGTCGGAGCCGACCGCTCCGGGCCCTACGACCTGCTGCGCGACGCCGCCACGACGACCGAGTGGGTGCGCGGGCACGCGGCCGACCTGGGCGTGGCGCCCGACTTCACCGCCTCGGAGGAGCTGCGCGAGCAGACCGTACGGCTGCGCCAGGCCGTACGGGCCCTGCTGGCCAGGGCGATCGCCCCGGCCCCGCCGAGCGGCGCGGACGCGGCGGACCTGCCCGGTTTCGCCGAGTCGCTGACCCTGGTGAACGCGACCGCCCTGGCCGCCCCCACGGCCCCGCAACTGACGTGGACCGGCGAGCCCGCGCTGACCACCGTCCCCGCCGTGAAGGCGAGCACGTCCGCGCGCCTGCGGGGCAGGCTCGCCACCGCCGCCGTGGTTTTCCTGGCCGGCCCCGGCCGCACCCTGCTGCGCACCTGCGGCGCCCCGCGCTGCGTGCTCTATTTCGTCAAGGAGCACCCGCGCCAGGAGTGGTGCTCGCCGGCCTGCGGCAACCGCGCGCGGGCGGCCCGGCACTACCGGGAGCACAAGAAATAGCCCCATCTAACGCCAAAGACCGATTTTTGCCGTTATATTGTTTTCTAACGGCTGATCGGTCGTGCAACCATTAGATGAGGAGAGTCGTATGTCCTTCCGCCCCGGGCACGTCGGGCTCAACGTCACCGACCTCGACAGGTCGAAGGAGTTCTACAGCCGGGTCTTCGGCTTCACCGTCTCGCACGAGTCGCAGGAGGACGGCCGCCGCTTCGCCCTCCTCACCCAGGACGGCGACCTGGTGGTCACGCTCTGGCAGCAGAGTGAGAACCGTTTCTCCACCGCGCTGCCCGGCCTGCACCACCTGTCCTACGGGGTCGCGGACGCCGACGCGCTGAGCAGGGCCGAACAGGTCGTCAAGGAGATCGGCGCCACCGTGCACCACGGCGGGGTGGTCCCGCACGGCGAGGGCGCCTCCTACGGCGGCCTGTACTTCGAGGACCCCGACGGCATCCGGCTGGAGATCTACGCGCCGGGCGCCGCCGGCGACCGTCCCGCCCCCACTCCTGGCGCTCCGACCTGCGGGTTCTTCTAAATGAGGCATCCAGGGGAGATCGCCGTCCAGGCCCGGGCGGGGGTTCGGGAGCCGGGCGCGTTCGGCAGCTCGCGCACCCGTCCGGAGATTCCCGAGGTGGCCGCCGCGTTCCTGGGCGAGCAGCGTCTGCTGGTGGCGGGCGCGGCCGACGACCTCGGTCAGGTGTGGGCGGACGTGCTGACCGGCCCGCCCGGCTTCGCGACCGCCGCCGACGACCGCACGATCACGGTCCGGGCCCTGCCCGCCGCGCCCCTGCGCGACCTGTTCACCGCGGAACGCGACCTCGGGCTGCTGGCCATCGAGCCGCACACCCGCCGCCGGATGCGCGTGAACGGCACCGCCGTACGGGCGGGTGACAGCCTGGTGATCTGGACCGAGCAGGTGTACGCCAACTGCCCCAAGCACATCCAGACCCGCGAGCCCACCGCCCCGCCCGGCATCCCGGCGGTCGCGGGCGACGGGACGGCGTTCACGCCGCGCCACGTGGAGTGGATCGAGAGCGCCGACACGTTCTTCATCGCCACCCGCGCCGAGGGCCTGGGCGCCGACGTCTCGCACCGGGGCGGCAACCCCGGGTTCGTCCGGGTGACCGGGCCGGCGTCGCTGGAGTTCCCGGACTATCCCGGCAACTCGATGTTCATGACGCTCGGCAACCTGGAGCTGGACCCGGCCGCCGGGCTGCTGTTCGTCGACTGGACCCGGGGCCAGACCCTCCACCTGACCGGGCGGGCCGAGGTGGACTGGAGCGGGGAGGGGCGCGTCGTCCGGTTCGAGCTGACGGCGTACACGCACATGGAGGGCACGGTCGGCGCGGGCTGGACGCCGCCCGGCCTCCACCGCTTCAACCCGCCCGTCACCCGCTGACGGCGGGAGCACGCGGGCGATGATCCGGGCCACCACACGGTGCTCGGCTCCCAGCCTGGCCAGGACGTCGGCCAGCTCGGGATGCCCGGCGGCCAGGTGCGGGAACAACACGGCGTCCTCGCCCTCGTGGTGGGCGTGGAGGGCGTCGCAGAAGGCCAGGCAGTGCGTACGCAGGTCGGCCCCGTGACCACCCGCCCTGATCCGGGCCAGCTCCTGACGGAAACCGGCGTGCAGTTTCACCAGTTCGTCGCCCCAGGCCACCACGCGCTGCTCCGCGGTCATGCCCACTCCCCCTCGCCCGGTGGACGGTCGAGAACACGGCCGCCAGCAGGGCGGCCACGGCGGCGACGCCGAAGCTCCAGCCGGCGCCCCCGGAGGACAGCACGGCCGCCCCCACGGCTCCGGCCAGACTGCTGCCCACGACTCTGACCAGCGCGTTCACGCCTCCGGCCGCCGCGGTCTTGGCGGGTTCGACGTGTTCGACGGCCATCGTGCCGAGCGCGGCGTACCCGAGGCCGACACCGACGCCCAGGACGGCGGCGGCCCCGTACAGGTCGGCGCCGCTGTCGCGGGAGATCACCAGCCACACGGTGGCGGCGGTGACCAGCGCGGACCCGGCAGAGACCAGCGCCGAGGCGGAGAAGCGCCGCATGAGCGGGCCGGCCAGCACCGAGACCGCGAGCATCAGCACCGTCGTCGGCAGCAGGTAGAGCCCGACCTGGAGCACCGAGGCCCCGAGGGCGCCCTGCGCGACCGCCGAGAGCGTGGTGATGGCCGCGAACAGCGCGAACCCGATCAGGAACGAGGCCACCGTGGCCCCGATCGTGCCCCGGTGCAGCAACATGGGGATCTCGATCAGCGGCGAGGCGCTGCGCCGGGCCGTGACCACCCAGGCCACCGCCAGCACGACGGCCGCCGCGAGCAACCCGGACGTCCGCGGCGAGGTCCAGCCCCACGCGGCGCCCTTGCTGATCGCGAGCAGCAGGCAGACCAGCCAGCCGGAGACCAGCGCGGCCCCCGCCAGGTCCGGCCGGCCCGCTCCCCCGGCCGGGGTCGCCTCCCGCACCAGGGCCGCCACCAGGGCGAAGCTCACCGCGCCCAGCACCGCCAGGATCCAGAACATCGAGTGGTAGTCGCCGTCCACCAGCCCGGCGAGGATCATGCCGCCGCCGCTGCCCACGCCGATGGTCGCGCTGAGCACGCCGATCGCCGTGGGCAGCCGGTGGGCGGGGATGACCGGCCTGACCAGCCCCATGGCCAGCGGGAGCAGCGCGGCGGACACGCCCTGCAACACCCGGCCCGCGATGACCGCGCCGAGCGTGCCGGACAGGGCGGCGACCGCCGCGCCGGCCACGAGCAGGCCGAGCGCGGACAGGGCGACGGTACGGCGGCCGTACATGTCGCCGAGGCGCGACAGCAGCGGGATCGCGACCGCGCCCGACAGCAGGCCGGCGGTGAGGGTCCAGGAGACGGACGTGGCAGGCGCCCCCAACTGCCGCTGGAGCAGCGGGAGCATCGGGACGACGACCGTCATCTGGAGGGATCCGACGGCGACGGCGAACGCCAGGACCACCACCGCCGTCCAGGGAGATGTCTTTTTATACATGTATAAAAAGTAACATGGCGGCATGCCGGCACGCACTGGAAGACCACCCCGGATCTCGCGGGCGGACATCGTGGCAGCGGCGCACCGGGTCATCGAGGCCGACGGCGTCGGCGGGCTGACCATGCGCAGGCTGGCCAAGGAGGTCGGCAGCACGCCGATGGCGCTCTACCACCACGTCCGCGACAAGGAGGAGCTCCTGCTGCTCCTGCTCGACGAGTACGCGGCCGGGATCCCGCGCCCCGACCTGCCCCCCGACCCGCGCGAACGGGTCGTCACCGTGGCCCTGGCCATGCGCGACGCGGTGTCCGGCTGCCCCTGGGCGGTGGACGTGCTGCGCGCCGACGACCTGCTCGCGGTCGGCGCGCTGTGGTACCCGGAGAAGATCATCGACGCGGTCGTCGAGGCGGGTGTGCCGATCGAGCGGGCCGTGCACGTGTACCGGATCATCTGGCACTACACGGCGGGCGAGATCGCCGTACGGGCGGCGGCCGGTCGGCGGCGCGAGGAGGACCGGCCGACCTACCGCGGGCAGGTCTTCGCCGGTCTCGACCCGGCCGCCCTGCCCCGCCTGGCCGAACTGGGCGGCCGCTGGGCCGAGCTCACCGCCGAGGACACCTACGAGCCGGGGCTGCGCGCCCTGGTCCACGGCCTGCTGCCCTGACCCGGACACCGGGCCCGCGGGCCTGCGGTACGGCGGTCAGCCGGCGAAGGTACGCCGGTAGGCGGACGGCGAGGTGCGCATGGCCCTCGCGAAGTGGTGCCGGAACGTCACCGGGCTCTCGAACCCGACCGCCGCCCCGATCTCCTCGACCGGCGCCGTCGTCGACTCCAGCATCGGCAGGCTCGCCGCCACCCGCTGCGAGATCACCCACCGCAGCGGGCTGGTCCCGGTCTGCCGCTTGAAATGCCGGATGAACGAGCGTTGCGACAGGTTCGCCACCCTGGCCAGGTCGGCCACGCTGATCGGCCCGGCCAGGTGCGCCAGCGCCCACGCCATCGCCCTGGCCACGGCGTCGTCGTCCTCCACGGGCGTGACGGCCGCCTGGATGAACTGGGCCTGGCCGCCCTCCCGGTGCGGCGGGATGACCAGGCGGCGGGCGACCTCGTTGGCCACGTTCGGGCCGTGGTCGTTGCGTACCAGGTGGACGAGCAGGTCGAGGCCGGCCGCGCTGCCCGCGCTGGTCAGCACGTCGCCGCCGTCCACGTACAGGACCGAGGGGTTGACCCGGACGGCGGGGAAACGGCGCTGGAGCAGGTCGGCGTACTTCCAGTGGGTGGTGGCCTCGCGGCCGTCGAGGAGACCGGCGGCGGCCAGCGCGAACGCGCCGGAGCAGATCGACACGATCCGGGCGCCCCGCTCGTGGGCCAGGCGCAGCGCCCCGACCAGCGCGCCGGACACCTCACCGCGTACGTCGGCGACGCCGGGCACGATCACCGTGCCGGCCCCGGCCAGGACGTCGAGGCCGTGCTCGGCCCGCATGGTGAACCCGCCGACCACGCGGAGCGGCTCGGACGTCTCGGCGCACACCTTGAGGTCGTACCAAAGAACGTCCAGCTCGGGCCGGGGCAGCCCGAAGAACTCCACCACGCAGCCCAGCTCGAACGGCGCCATGCCGTCGAAGGCCAGCACGGCGACCGTCGGCAGGCGGCCAGGAACCGGAAGCGGAAGCGGACGCGACGACGGGCAGCCGTGAGACGTGAGCGGCACAAATGCATATTAACCGCCCATATCCGGCGCCAGCAGGTTAGCGCCCTCCTCCCTGCGGCAGGAGTGATATATGCATATTTCGGGGGTGGAGACCGTTTTCCCCGGTCACCGCTACGAGCAGGCGGAGATCACGGAGGCGTTCTCCCGTCTGACGGACTGCGACGAGGAGTTGCTGCGGCACTTCCACGCCGCCACCGGCGTCGTGGGCCGCAACCTCGCGCTGCCCCTGGACGGCTACTCCAAGCTCGACTCCTTCGGCCGCGCCAACGCCATGTTCATCGAGATCGCCCTCGACCTGGGCGAACAGGCGGTCAGAGGCGCCCTCGAAAAGGCCGACGTGCCCCCGGAGAAGGTCGACCACCTGCTGTTCTGCTCGACCACGGGCCTGGCCACGCCCTCGCTCGACGCCAGGCTGGCCCAGCGGCTCGGGCTGCGCGGCGACGTCAAGCGTTTGCCGGTGTTCGGCCTCGGCTGCGCGGCCGGGGCCTCGGGCCTGGCCCGCCTGCACGACTACCTGCGCGGCTGGCCCGACCACGCCGCCGTGCTGGTCTGCGTGGAGTTGTGCTCGCTGACCATCCAGCGCGACGACACCTCGATCGCGAACCTGGTCGCCAGCGGCCTGTTCGGGGACGGCGCGGCGGCCGTCGTGGGCACCGGACGCGGCAGGGGCCCCGAGGTCGTCGCCACCCGCAGCAGGCTCTACCCCGACACCGAGCACCTGATGGGCTGGGAGGTGAGCGACCACGGCTTCCGCATCGTGCTCGACGCCGACCTCACCGACTTCGTGAACCAGGTGCTGGCGGACGACATCAGGACCTTCCTGGCCGACTACGGCCTCACCCCCGAGGAGGTGCCCACCTGGGTCTGCCACCCCGGCGGCCCCAAGGTCATCGACACGATCACACAGAGCCTCGACCTGGACCCCAAGGCCCTGGAGGTGACGTGGCGGTCGCTGCGCACGTACGGCAACCTGTCGTCGGTCTCCGTCCTCCACGTGCTCCAGGAGACGCGGGGGCATCCCGGCATGCCCGCCGTGCTGATCGCGCTCGGTCCCGGTTTCTCCGCCGAGTTGCTCCTGCTGCACTGGTGAGGCGAGCCGCTCACTGGTGAGGCGAGTCGCTCACTGGTGAGGCGAGTCGCTCACTGGTGAGGCGAGTCGCTCACTGGTGAGGCGAGTCGCTCCTGCCTCCCTGGTGATCAGGGCCGGGCGACCGTGATCTCCTCCAGGCCCTCGGGCCGTTTTCCGGGGTAGAGGCCGGTCAGCAGGGTGGCGACGGTGTAGAGGTGCCAGGCCAGGGCGGGCTTCCTGACGACGGGCTCGGCGAACAGGGCGCGTACCTCGTCCGGGTTCACGATGGGGGCCAGGGCGTCGAGGCTGCCGAGGACCTGGCGGCGTAGCACGTCCGTCAGGGCCGGTCCCGGGCTGGTGCGCCAGCTCCAGCCGCCGCCGGTGCGCACCGTCGGCAGGTGGGCGGGGGGCAGGCGGGTCCAGGGCCACCGTTTGCCCATCCCCACGGTGAACCGCCAGGGTTTTCCCTCGATCCGGACGTCCCGCAGTTGGGGGGCGAATCGCAGGATGAGCGAATAAATCACTTCTTCTGACAGTCGCCAGCCCTGGTCCAGGCCCAGCGCCGCCCGTACCACCCGGTTGTCCAGGAACGGGCGCACCGGGTCGCCGCGCCGCAGCGCGCCCGCCCGCGCGCCGGCCTGCCAGCGTCCCACCTTGTACCAGATGTAGAGGTGATCCAGGGCCTCCAGCCGGTTCGGCCGCTGCTGCCACGGTCTGGCCAGCTCCCGCGCGTGCTCGTTGGCCTCCGCCGTGAACAGCGGCGCGTCCTTGCAGAATGTGGTGGTGACGCGGCGCAGCAGCGCCTTGTCGCCGAGGTCGGTCTGGAGCAGGTTCAGGCTGCCGGCCCGCAGGGTCTCGCCACTCTGGCCGGACATGGTCGGCCTGGCGGAGTAGGGCAGGTAGCTCACGATCGACTCGTACGCCGAGGTCATGCCCTCGCAGGTGCGCAGCGTCTCCCACGCCCGGCTCAGCGGGTGCTCCACCAGCACGGCATCCTTCTCGGCCGTCTGCGGCGGGGCGATGACCGTGTGCTCCACCTTGAGCCGGGCCGCGATCTCCCTGGCGATGATCACGTCCGGGTGGCTGTCCAGGCCGTTCGTCGTCACGCGGAAGGGCACCCGCGCCGCGTGCAGCAGCGCGGCCAGGATCCGCGTGTCGCGCCCGCCGGTCAACGCCAGGTTCACCGGCTCCTCCAGGTCGCGCAGCGGCGCGACGGTGGCCAGTAGCGCGTTCGCCAGCTCGCCGATGGCCGCGCGCTTGGCGCGTCCGGTGGCGGGCGCCGGCGCGGCCTCGGGCAGCGGCGTCCCGGTGATCGTCCGTACGCCGTCCCGTACGATGATCCGCGAGCTGGGCCGCAGCGCCGAGACCCCTTTGTACGGCGTCTCGTCCGACAGGAAGAACCCCTGCCTGACCATCGTCTGGAGCGCGAGCAGGTCGTGGTCGACGCGGTCCACCGGCTGGGCCACGAGATGCACGAGCAGGGCCCGGCTGCCGACCACGTACAGGTCGGGGGTCTCGGCGTGGAACACCGGGCAGACCCGGTTGATCGCGGTGCTCGCGGTCAGCTCGCCGTCGCGGGCCAGCCAGGCCGAGAAGCAGCCGCCCACGGAGTCGTCGGGCAGCCTGGTCACGTCGGAGGGGACGGCCAAGTGGCCGTTCACCCCGACCGTCAGGCCCCGGTGCTCCGACAGCAGCGAGGGCCGGCGGGTGTCGTCGGGCTCGTTCGTCCAGGCGAACAGGGAGACGCCGCGCCCGTGCCACTCGCGGCCCCGGATGACGTCAGGGGGCACGGGGAAAGCGATTTCGATAACGGAACGGACCTTGTCCAGGACACGGACAGGGACGTCCTGCCGCTTGGCGGCTACACCGAGATAGACGCGCACGGCATCCATGCCTATCTCATTCGTACCAATTGTCACAACTGATCACGTGACGATCGCGGTTTGTGCTCGCTTGAGTCTCTGGCCCGGCCACCCGCGTACTGACCTTCGTCATAGGACGCGGAGGTGGTTGCGATGAGATTTCGTCCCTTAGCCATCAGTGTCGGACTCGCCGCGTTGCTCGGACTCGCCGCATGTGGCGGCTCCGGCGGATCGACGAGTGGCAGCACCGCGCGGGCCCCCGCGTCCGACCAGCAGCGGCGGCCCGCGCCGAGCGCGTCGGCGGCCGGCCCCGAGCAAGCCGAACAGGACACGACCACGGCGCAGATCTCCACCTTCGCCCTGGATGTGGACACCGCCTCGTACGGCTACGCCCGCCGTACGCTCCAGGAGGGACGCTGGCCCGCGCCCGGCGAGATCCGCCCGGAGGAATGGGTCAACGCCTTCCGGCAGGACTACGAGCAGCCCTCCGACGACGGCTTCACCGTGCACGTCGACGGCGCCCGACTGCCCGCACGCGACGAGGCCGTGCTCCGCGTGGGCCTGCAGACCCGCGCCTCCGACTCGGCCGCCCGCCGCCCGGCGAACCTCACGTTCGTGGTCGACGTCTCCGGCTCGATGGCCGAGGCCGGGCGCCTCGACCTGGTCAAGTCGGCCCTGCACAAGCTGCTCGACCAGCTCGCGCCCGGCGACCAGGTGTCGCTCGTGTCGTTCAGCGACGAGGCCAGGTTGCTGGCCTCGATGACGCCGCTCACCGCGCGTACCCAGTTGCACGCCGCGGTGGACGAGCTGGAGACCTCCGGCGGCACGAACCTGGAGAGCGGCATGCTGGCCGGCTACCGGGAGGCGTCGGGGGCGTTCCGCCCCGCCGCCACCAACCGCGTCGTCCTGCTCTCCGACGGCCTGGCCAACCAGGGCGCGACCGAGTGGCAGACCATCGTGGACCAGGTCAAGGAGTACGCGGGCAAGCAGGTCACGCTGCTCACCGTCGGCGTCGGCCGCGACTACGGCGACGAACTGATGGAGCAGCTCGCCGACAACGGCGACGGCATGGCCGTCTACGTGGACTCCGAGCAGGAGGCCGAGAAGGTCTTCACCACCCAGCTCCCCGCCACCATCGAGGTACGCGCGCGCGACGCCAAGGCGCAGGTCGTGTTCAACCCGTCGGTCGTGGAGAGCTACCAGCTCATCGGGTACGACAACCGCGTGATGTCGGCCGAGGAGTTCCGCGACGACAGCCGCGACGGCGGCGAGATCGGCCCCGGCCACTCGGTCACCGCCCTGTACGCCCTCCGCCTCAAGCCGGGCGCCCGCGGCCAGCTCGCCCAGGCGACCGTACGCTGGCAGGACCCCGACACCCGCGAGGCCGCCGAATCCGGCAAGTCCCTCCAGACCGGTGACCTGAACGCCTCGATCTGGGACAAGACGCCGGTACGGCTCCAGGTGGACGTGGTCGTCGCGGCCTTCGCGGTCTACCTGCGGGACAGGAAGGCGTTCGGGCTGGACCTGCCGGCGCTGCGCGAGCACGCCGCGCGGCTGGCCGGGGCCTCGGAGGACCCGATGGTCACCGAGCTGACCACCCTCATCGACAAGGCCCGCTCAGTCGGCTGACCGCTCGGGGGCCAGCCGGGGGGAGACGAAGCCCTGGTGGGGCGAGCGCGAGACGGGCAGCGAGCCCGCGTACAGCTCCCCCACCATGGGCATCGGCTCCGGATGGCAGAACACCGACGAGCCGGTGCGCAGGATGGCCGGGCTGTTCATCATCAGCGGCAACTCGGCCAGCAGGAAGGGCAGCGCGTTCGCGGCCTGCTCGGGGGTGAGCTCCTGGCCGCCGACGATCGGCAACACCGCCGCCACGCACCGCTCGCGGAACGCCGGATCCCGGGCGACCAGCCGCTCCAGCTCCCGCCGGGACCGCCGGTAGGGCCGGTTGCCCGCCAGCTCGTTCCAGTCGAAGACGGTGGCGTTGGCCGCGTCCATGCCGTCGAGCACCCGGATCACCCGGTTACGCGTGTTGTTGGCCGCCGACCTGGCCTTGATCAGCGCCGCGCCGGACGGGAGGCCGCGCGCGATCAACGTACCGGCCAGCTCGACGCCCGGCACGAGCACATGGACACCGGTGAACGTGCGGGTGGCCCACTCCAGGAGGCTGCGGATGGCACGAAGGGTGAAGAACCCGTTGAACGCGCTCACCCCGACGACGGCATGCTCACGAGCGGCGAGGATCTTCGCGCACCGCGCGGTCAAGGGGACGGCCTGCACGCTTGACATGGCACGGAGAGTAGCAAGATTTGACTGTACGTATGCCTGGTACGCGCATGTGTTTCGCGGGCCCCGAAGTCCGATACACTTGTGATCGCAGCAAGGGGCTATGGCGCAGTTGGTAGCGCGCCTCCATGGCATGGAGGAGGTCTGGGGTTCGAATCCCCATAGCTCCACCCCTTTCCCACCGCCCGATCCGGGCGGTCACTCGCCCAGCTCTTCGGGCACAATCCCTTCTGAAGCGAGCCAAGTCTCGCCGTCTACGGGAATCCGCGTTCCCCAAACGCAGCCCGGCCCCCTCACACCTCGAACCAGCCCTGTTGCCGGGGCGGAAAAGCAGGCGCAGACCTTACGCTGGGCAAACGCGGACGGTACGGGGCGGACGCGGGCCGTACAAGGCGCGAAGCCCGGACACGAGCCCCGCCCAGACACGGAAGCCCGGCCGGGGCGTACGAGGCGCAGAAGGGCCCGCGCAACCCGTACCGGGCACGGAAGCCGGTGTGGCGGGATCGGGGTTAGGGGAGGGTGTGGTCGAGGGTGTAGGAGTGGGTGCCGTCTGCGGCGATGGTGATGGTCATGTGGCCGCGGAGGCCGGTGAGGTCGCCGGTTGCAGAGTCGGGGACGACCGTGACGGTGAGCGATTGCCACCCGCGGTCGCTCACCGCGTGGTGCGCCACGACGAAGCTGCCCTTGCGGCCCTCCAGGGTGCCTTCGATGCGTTCGAGCGCCACGTACACCCGTGAGTCCTCGACCGGGGTCGAGGCCACCATCAGGTTCACGACGCTGGTCCCGGTCAGGTCGCCGTGGAAGGTCTTGGTCATGCTGACGAGCCCGAGCGTGATGCCGTCGCGCTCGTCGAAGGGCGGCTTGGCGTCCCAGCCGGCGGTGTCGAAGGTTCCCTTTGCGGTCATGGGAGTCATCTTGCCGGGTGTACCTGTCAGCTTCCGTCAGGTACCGGCCAGGCGTTCGATGACCGGGGCGAAAGCGTCCATGAACTGGGCGTTCACCGACACGTACGAGACCCCGAGCCGCTCCCTGCGCCGCCGGAGGGTCTCGGCCATCTGGTCGGGGGTGCCGGTGAGCAGGCCGGTGGCGTCGGGGCCGAGCGGGCCGAACCGGCTGGTCAGCCAGGCCGGCGGCTCGCCTCCCACGGCCATCAGGTTCATGCCGATCTCCAGGTCGTGGAATCGGTCGCCGGCCAGCTCGTACAGCTCGTCGAGACGGGCGGCGACCTGGTCCTCGGTGTGCTGCGGCGGCAGGCCGAGCGCCACCGTGCCGGCCTTGCGGGCGGCCAGCCCGAGCACGCGGGTGCCCGAGGCGGCGACCAGGATTGGCACCTCCTTCACCGTGTCCCGCACCGCGTCGATGGTCCTGGCCAGGCGGTCCACGCGCTCGCGGGGCGTGCCGAACGGCACGCCGAGCGCCGCCGCGTCCTGCTCGGCGCCGGGCCGGCCGGCGCCGAGGCCCAGCTCGAAGCGGCCGCCGGTCAGGGTGTGCAGGGTGGCGGTCTCCCAGGCGACGGTCTCGGGCGTCCGGTACGGGACGCTGACCACGTACGTGCCGACCCGCAACGTCGTGGTGACGGCGGCGGCCGCGGCCGCGGCGGCGAACGGCGACAACGTCCCGAGCGTGTCGGGGACGAGCAGGGTGGAGTAGCCCAGGCTCTCGACCCTGCGGGCCAGGCCGGTCCAGGCCTCGGCGGTCTGCGCTTGGCCGGCGACGGCTCCGAATCTGAACGGGTGATCGGTCATGCGTTCCACGATGGCGTGCGGACCCGGCCGGCACATCGTCCGCCGGACCGGTGGCCCCCTACGCCGCCGGGCGCAAGCCCGGCGCGGGCCGCTACTCCCCCAGCAGTAGCCGGACGAAGTCGTTGGCGAACTTGCCCGCCGGGTCCATCCGCCGTACCAGCTCGCGGAAGTCGCCGGGGCAGTCCGGGCGGCGGGTGAACAGCTTGCCCCAGTGCGGCCGCGGGTCGAAGGGGGCCAGCGTCTGTTCGACCAGGTCGAGTGCGGGGAGCACGGCGGCCACGTCCCTGATCCAGGTGAAGTGCACGCCGACGCTGTCGCGGTCGCGGAACGGGCTGAGCCACAGGTCGTCGGCGGCGATCGTCCGCACCTCCGAGACGTGCAGCGCGGGCCGCAGGCGGTCGCCGACGGCGTACAGCTCGCGCAGGGCCGCGACCGCGTGCGCGCGGGGCAGCAGGAACTCCGACTGGAGCTCGTCGCCCGCGCCGCTCGGCGGCGCGTCGGCGCGGAAGTGCGGCAGGCGTTCGTGCCAGGGCCCCGGCACGCCGAGCTGCGTGGTGCAGGCGCCGGCGGGCATCCCGGCCAGCGGGTGCTGTGGCGCGGTGGCGGGACGGGTGCCGTGCCAGAAGTCGTCCGTGAACTCCTCGCGGCGCTTGAGCCAGACGCGGGTGTCGCGCCAGTCGGTGAACAGGCTCACGCTGTAGCCGTTCGCCATGATGTCGTCGAAGCCGTCGAGCGCGTCGGGCGTCAGGCCCTCGCGGACGTACTGGCGCAGCTCGAAGGCCGGTACGAGGTCCAGCGTCAGCGCGGTGACGACGCCGAGCGCGCCCAGCGAGACGACCGCGCCGGCGAAGCCGTCGTCCCCGCGGGACAACGACGACACCGAGCCGTCGGCGGTGACCAGCTCCAGCCCGGACACGGCGGCGGCCAGGCAGCGGTTGGCGTCGCCGGAGCCGTGCGTGCCGGTCGCGACCGAGCCGCCGACCGAGATGTGCGGGAGCGAGGCCATGTTCTCCAGCGCGAACCCGGCCGCGTGGACCGCCTCGGCCAGCCGCGCGTACGTGGTGCCCGCGCCGACGCGTACCCGGCGGGCCGCGCTGTCGATCTCGATCGTCTCGGGCATGCGGTCGAGCACGACGAGGTCGCCGGTGGTGTCGGCGACGTCGTTGAAGGAGTGGCCGCTGCCCAGGGCCCGGATCCGGTCACCGGCGGCGACCAGGCCGCGCAGCTCGTCCAGGGAGACGGGATGATGGACGGCTCTCGCCCGGAAGGCGGTGTTGCCCGCCCAGTTGGTCAACGTCACGGCTTTCACCCTAATCAGTGGCCATCCCTTGCCAGCTCTCCCGCCCGTCACTACGTTCGGGGCCGTGCTGTATCTGTCCGAGGCCATGGGTCTGGCCACGCTCGTGTTGTGGCTCTACTGCCTCTTCGACGTGATCACCACGCCGGACGCGGTCTGCAGGAACCTGCCCAAGATCGTATGGGTGCTCGTCGTCCTGCTGTTCCCGCTGATCGGCTCGGTCGTCTGGCTGCTGGCCGGACGCCCCGAGCGCGCGCCGCAGGCGGCCTCGCGGCCCAGCCCGTTCCCCGAGTACGACCGCCCCGGGCGCTTCGCCGCCACCAACCCCGACGACGACGAGGAGTTCCTGCGCCGCTGCCGCGAACGTGCCGAGGAGCAGCGCAGGAACGCCCCGAAGAAGCCGCCGGAGGACTAGAAGCGGACTAGAAGCCCTGGGCCAGGCGGTAGTACGCCTGGTTCCAGCGCATCTCCTTGACGAACCGGTCCGTCGAGGTGTCCTTGTCGATCACCAGCAGCTCCACGCCGAGCATGTCGGCCAGGTCGGCCAGCTCCTCGCGCCCGACGGCGGTGGACAACACGGTGTGGTGCGGCGCCCCGGCGGTCAGCCACGACTCGGTCGAGGTGCGCAGGTTCGGCCGCGGCGACCAGACGGCACGGGCCACGGGCAGCGCGGGCAGCGGCTCCGGCGGCGCGACGACGTCGATCTCGTTGGCCACCAGGCGGAACCTGTCGCCCATGTCGGCCAGGCCGACGACGATGCCGGGGCCGGGGGCGGCGTCGAACACCAGCCGTACCGGGTCCTCACGGCCGCCGATGCCCAGCGGGTGGATCTCGCACGACGGCGTCCCGGCGGCGATGGACGGGCACACCTCCAGCATGTGCGCGCCGAGGATCAGCTCGTTGCCGGGCGTCAGGTCGTAGGTGTAGTCCTCCATGAACGACGTGCCGCCGGGCATCATCGCCTTGAGGGTGCGCAGCAGGACCGAGGTCTTCCAGTCGCCCTCGCCGCCGAAGCCGTAGCCGTCGGCCATCAGGCGCTGGACGGCCAGGCCGGGGAGCTGGCGCAGGCCGCCGAGGTCCTCGAAGTTCGTGGTGAAGGCGCGGAATCCGCCGCGCTCCAGGAAGCCGCGCAGGCCGATCTCGATCCTGGCGGCGTACCGCAGCGACTCGTTGCGCTCGCCGAGCAGCTCGGGGGCCACCCGGTACAGCTCGGCGTACTCCTTGACCAGGGCGGAGACGTCGGCGTCGGAGGCCGCGTCCACGGCTTCGACCAGGTCGTTGACGCCGTAGGTGTTGACCGAGACGCCGAAGCGGAGCTGCGCCTCGACCTTGTCGCCCTCGGTCACGGCCACGTCGCGCATGTTGTCGCCGAAGCGGGCCAGCCTGAGCGCCCGCACCTCGGCCACGCCCCTGGCCGCGCGCGCCCACGCCTCGATGCGCGCGCCGACGGCCGGGTCGCTGACGTGCCCGGCGACGGTCTTGCGCGGTACGCCGAGCCGGGTCTGCACGAACCCGAACTCGCGGTCGCCGTGCGCGGCCTGGTTGAGGTTCATGAAGTCCATGTCGATGGAGCTCCACGGCAACTGGACGTTGGCCTGCGTGTGCAGGTGCAGCAGCGGCTTGCGCAGCGCGTCGAGACCGGCGATCCACATCTTGGCCGGGGAGAAGGTGTGCATCCAGGCTATGACGCCGGCGCACTCGTCGTCCGCGTTGGCCTCCAGCATCACGCGCCTGATCGCCGCGGCGTCGGTCAGCACGGGCTTCCACCGTACGGGCACGGGAAGCTGCTCGGCGATGCGCCGCGACTGCTCGGCGACCTGGCGCAGGGTGTCCTCGCCGTACAGTCCCTGGCTGCCGGTCAGAAACCAGATGTTCAACGGGGGCTCCTCTGTCCGTAGACGTTCTGATAGCGGTCGTACAGGCGGTCGATGTGGTCCGGGCCGATGGGCAGCGGCGTGCCGAGTTGCCGGGCCACGTGGACGGTACGGGCCACGTCCTCGCACATCACGGCGGCCTTGACGGCGGCCTTCGGGTCCTTGCCGATGGTGAAGACGCCGTGGTTCCGCATGAGGACGGCCGGCGAGCGGTGGCCCTTGAGCGTCTCCACGACGCCCTGCCCGATGGAGTCGTCGCCGATCAGCGCGAACGGGCCGACCGGGATCTCGCCGCCGAACTCGTCGGCCATCGCGGTCAGCACGCACGGGACGGCCTCGCCGCGCGCGGCCCACGCCGAGGCGAAGGTGGAGTGCGTGTGGACGACGCCGCCCACCTCGGGCATGTTGCGGTAGACGTAGGCGTGCGCGGCGGTGTCGCTGGAGGGGGCGTGGGCGCCCTCGACGAGGTTGCCGTCGAGGTCGCACACGACCATGTTCTCGGGGGTCAGCTCGTCGTAGGAGATCCCGGACGGCTTGATGACGAACAGGTCCTCGCCCGGGATCCGGCCCGAGACGTTGCCCGCGGTCCAGACGACCAGGTCGTAGTTCACCAGCTCGGCGTGCAGCCCGGCGACGGTCGCTCTCATTGCCTCGTGGTTCACTTGGCGGCCTCGTTCCTGATCGCGCGGAGGGTGTGCAGCATGCGCCCGTCACCGAAGTGGTCGTGCAGCTCGCGGTACTGGGCGTACAGGCGGTCGTAGGCGTCGGCGCGCGCCTGGTCGGGCACGTACGCGGCCCGCGTGCGCTTGCCCATCGCCGCGGCGGCCTCGCCGATGCCCGGGTAGGCGCCGGCGGCGACGGCCGCGTGCACGGCCGAGCCGAGCGCGGGGCCCTGGTCGGAGCCGATGACCGACAGCGGGCGGCGCAGCACGTCGGCGTAGACCTGCATGAGGAAGCGGTTCTTCAGCAGTCCCCCGGCGACCACGAACTCCTCGACGGGCACGCCGGACCGCTCGAACGTCTCGACGATCATGCGGGTGCCGTACGCGGTGGACTCGATGAGGGCGCGGTAGACGTCCTCGGGCCGGGTGGCGAGGGTCTGGCCGACGATCACGCCGGACAGGTCGTGGTCCACGAGCACCGAACGGTTGCCGCCGAACCAGTCGAGCGCGACCAGCCCGTGCGCGCCGACGGCCTGCCGCTCGGCCAGTTCGGTCAGGCGTTCGTGGCCGTCGGCGCCGAAGTTGTCGACGTACCAGGCGAAGATGTCGCCGACCGCGGACTGCCCGGCCTCGTAGCCCCACAGGCCGGGCACGATGCCGTCCCGTACGACGCCGCACATGCCGGGCACCTCGGCCAGCCGGTCGCTGGGCATGATGTGGCAGGTGGACGTGCCCATGATGGCCACCATCTGACCGGGTCGTACGGCGTCCGCGGCGGCGGCGGTGACGTGCGCGTCCACGTTGCCGACGGCGACGGCGACGCCCTCGGGCAGTCCGGTCCAGGCGGCGGCCTGCCCGGTCAGGCGGCCGGCGAGCCCGCCGAGGGGGGCCAGGGTGGTGCCGTTGACGTCGTCGCCGACCACACCGGTGGCAAGTTTGCCGATAAAGCCGGAAAAATCGGGGTTCAGGGCGGTCAGGAAGTCTTCGGAGGGATAGCTCCCGTCCTGGAAGACGCCTTTGTAACCGGCCGTGCAGATGTTGCGGCTCTCGACGCCGGAGAGCTGCCAGACGATCCAGTCGGCGGCCTCGATCCAGCGTTCGGCCCTGGCGTACACCTCGGGGGCCTCCTCCACGACCTGGAGGGCCTTGGCGAACTCCCACTCGGAGGAGATCTTGCCGCCGTAGCGCGGCAGCCAGCTCTCGCCCCGGCGCGCGGCCAGCTCGTTGATCCGGTCGGCGTGCGGCTGGGCGGCGTGATGCTTCCACAACTTCGGCCAGGCGTGCGGCTGCTCGGGCGTCTCGAAGCACAAGGGCGTGCCGTCGGCCGTGGTGGGCAGCACGGTGCAGGCGGTGAAGTCGGCGCCGACGCCGATCACGTCCTCGGGGGCGACCCCGGCGGCGGCCAGGGCCCCGGGCACGGCCAGGCGCAGCACGTCCAGCCAGTCCCGCGGTGACTGCAACGCCCAGTCGGGGCCGAGCCGCACGTCCGTACCGGGGAGCGTGTGCTCGATGACGCGCTCGGCGTACTCGTGGACGGCGCTGCCCAGCTCGGCGCCGTCGGCCACGCGGACGACGACCGCGCGCCCCGACAGCGTGCCGAAGTCCACTCCGACCACGTACTTGTTAGCGTTCACATTGCTCTCCAGGAAATTGTCTGTTCGCCCGCCGTCTATCGGCCCGGCGCGGTGCTGGACCTGACGACGAGACTGGGCGGCACCACCAGGCGCTCGTACGCCGCGGGCCCGGCGTCGATCTGCCGCAGCAGCACCTCGATGCAGTGGCGGCCCACCACGTCGAAATCCTGCCGGACCGTGGTGAGCGGCGGGGAGAAGAACTCGGACTCGGGGATGTCGTCGAAGCCCACGACGCTGATCCGGCCGGGCACGGGCACCCCGGCCTCGCTCAGCGCGCGCAGCACGCCGAGGGCCATCTGGTCGTTCGCCGCGAACACCGCCGTGACCCCGTCCATCCCGGCCAGGACCTTGCCGGCCGCGTACCCCGCCCGCGGGCTCCAGTCGCCGGGCAGCGGCTCGGGCACCGGGCGGCCGGCCTCCTCCAGCGCCGACCGCCAGCCCTCGATCCGGCCCTCGGTCTCCAGCCAGTCGGCCGGCCCGGTGACGTGCCAGACCGTCTCGTGGCCCAGGTCGAGCAGGTGCCGGGTGGCGAGCCTGGCGCCCTCGACCTGGTCGATGCAGACCGCGGAGACGTCGGCGCCGTGCGCGCCCTCCACGACCACCGCGGGCACCCCGGCCGGCAGGCTCTCCAGGGCGGAGGCGGCCGAGCGCTGCGGCGCGACCACCACCACCCCGTCCACGCTCTGCTCGGCCAGGTAGTCGAGGGCGTCGCGCACGCTGTCCGCGTCGATCGACTTCAGGCTGACGATGCTGACGAAGTAGCCCGCGGTCCTGGCCGCCTGCTCGATGCCGTAGACCATGCTGGCCGGGCCGTACAGGGTGGTGTCGAAGCTCACCACGCCGAGCGTGCGCGACCGCTGGGTGACCAGCGCGCGGGCCACCAGATTGCGCCGGTAGCCCAGCCGGGTGATCGCCGCCTCCACCCGGGCGCGGGTGCCGGCCCGGACGTTCGGGTGGTCGTTGAGCACCCGCGAGACCGTCTGGTGCGACACGCCGGCCTCCTTGGCCACGTCGGCCATGACCGGCGGGCGCCGCCTGGGGCTCGGTACCACGGGTTCTCCTTTCGCGAGGCTGCCGGGAACTGCGGCGATCAGCGGGAGGCGCCGGCCCGGCGCTTGGTCCACACGTCGAACGCGACGGCGGCCAGCAGGACGGCGCCCTTGACGAGCATCACCCGCTCGCTGGGCGAACCGATGAGCGACATGCCGTTGTTGATCACAGCCATGATCAGGCCGCCGGTGATCGCGCCGACGACCTTGCCGACGCCGCCCTGCACGGCCGCGCCGCCGATGAAGGCCGCCGCGATGGCGTCCAGCTCGAAGCTGTTGCCGGCGGTCGGGCCGGCCTGGTTGAGCCGGCCGGCGAAGATGATGCCGGCGACGGCGGACAGGACGCCCATGTTCACGAAGATCCAGAACACCACCGACTTGACCTTGACGCCGGACATGACCGCCGCCTGGAGGTTGCCTCCGAGGGCGTAGATCTGCCGGCCGAAGACCGTACGGTTGGCCATCAGCGAGTACGCCAGCACGAGCACGGCCAGCAGCACCAGCACCCACGGCAGGTTCTTGAACCGGGCGAGCTGCACGACCAGGAACAGGATCAGCGCGGCGCCGGCCGCCATCTTCAGCGCGAACACGGCCATCGGGTCGACCGACTGGCCGTAACCCTTGCGGGCGTTGCGGGTGCGCCACTGCGCGGCGACCATGCCGCCGATCGCGACCAGGCCGATGAGCAGGCTGAACAGGTCGGCGCCGCCCAGCGGGCCGAGGCCGACGTTGCCGAGGTAGCCGTCGGTGAAACCGTTGGCCAGCGTACGGACCTGGTCGGGGAACGGGCCGATGCCCTGGTTGCCCAGCACGGTCATGGTGAGCGCGCGGAACAGCAACATGCCGGCCAGCGTGACGATGAAGGCCGGGATGCCGAAGTAGGCGATCCAGTACCCCTGCCAGGCCCCGATCAGCGCGCCGGCGGCGATCGTGATCAGCAGGGCGAGCGGCCACGGCATGCCCATGTTCACCATGAGCACGGCCGCCAGCGCCCCGGTGACCGCCACCACCGAGCCGACCGACAGGTCGATGTGTCCGGCGATGATGATCAGGATCATCCCTATCGCCAGGATCAGGACGTAGGAGTTCTGGACGATGATGTTGGAGATGTTCTGCGGCTGGAGCAACGCGCCGTCGGTGAGCACCGAGAACAGCACAATGATCAGCGCGAAGGCGATGTAGATGCCGCTCGAGCGCAGGTTCAGCGACAGGCCGCCCAGCGACACCCGGCCGGGCCGCCGCGGCGCTCCCCCGTCACTTCCGGCGGCGCTGCCGCCGACCTGCACGTCGGCGGGCGTGATGCTGCTCATCGGAGCTACTCCTGTCCCTTGGTCATGAGGTGCATGAGGCTTTCCTGGGTGGCCTCCTGGCGGGGAACCTCGCCGGTGATGCGACCTTCGGAGAGTGTGTAGATGCGGTCGCACAGGCCGAGCAGCTCGGGCAACTCACTGGAGATCACCAGCACCGCCTTGCCCTGGTCGGCCAGGCGGTTGATGATCGTGTAGATCTCGTACTTGGCGCCGACGTCGATGCCGCGGGTGGGCTCGTCGAGGATCAGCACGTCAGGCTGGGTCAGGATCCACTTGGAGAGCACGACCTTCTGCTGGTTGCCGCCGCTCAGCTTGCCGACGACGCTGTTGACGCTGGGCGCCTTGATGTTCATGCTCCGGTGGAACTCCTCGGCGACCTTGTACTCCTCGTTCTCGTTCACCCAGCCGCGCCGGGACAGGCCCTTGAGCCCGGCGGCGCTGATGTTGCGCTTGATGTCCTCGATGAGGTTGAGGCCGTACCGCTTGCGGTCCTCGGTGGCGTAGGCCAGGCCGTGGTTGATCGCGTCCTGGACGTTCCGGATCTCGATCGGCTTGCCGTCCTTGAAGACCTTGCCGGAGATGTGCACGCCGTACGTGCGGCCGAACAGGCTCATCGCCAGCTCGGTGCGCCCGGCGCCCATCAGCCCGGCCAGGCCGACGATCTCGCCCCTGCGCAGCGTGAGGGAGGCGCCGTCCACGACCTTGCGGCCGGGCTGGCTCGGGCTGTGGACCGTCCAGTCCTCGATGCGCAGGACCTCCTCGCCGACCGTCGGCTCGTGCGGCGGGAAGCGGTTGTCCAGCGCGCGGCCGACCATCCCGGAGATGATCCGGTCCTCGGTGACGTGGTCGGCGGCCATGTCGAGGGTCTCGATCGTGCGGCCGTCGCGGATGATCGTGACGGAGTCGGCGATCGCGGTCACCTCGTTGAGCTTGTGGGAGATGATCACGCAGGTGATGCCCTCGTCCCGCAGCCCGCGCAGCAGGTCGAGCAGGTGGGCCGAATCGTCGTCGTTGAGCGCGGCGGTCGGCTCGTCGAGGATCAGCAGCCGCACCTCCTTCGACAGCGCCTTGGCGATCTCGACGAGCTGCTGCTTGCCAACGCCGATGTCGGAGACCGTGGTGGTGGGGTTCTCCGCCAGGCCGACGCGCCGCATCAGCTCGGCGGCCTCGAAGTTGGTGCGGTTCCAGTCGATGAAGCCGCGCCTGGCGCGCTCGTTGCCGAGGAAGATGTTCTCGGCGATCGACAGCTGCGGGCTGAGCGCCAGCTCCTGGTGGATGATGACGATCCCGGCGTGCTCGCTGTCGCGGATACCGGAGAACTCGCAGCGCCTGCCCTCGAAGGCGATCTCGCCCTCGTAGTCGCCGTGCGGGTGGACCCCGGACAACACCTTCATCAGGGTCGACTTGCCGGCGCCGTTCTCGCCGCAGACGGCGTGGATCTCGCCGCGCCGGACGGCCAGGTTGACGTCCTGCAGCGCCTTGACGCCGGGGAACGTCTTGGTGATCCCGCTCATCCGCAAGATGTGCTCGGTCATATGCCCCTCGCTCAGGTCAGGGAAGGTCCCCCGGGGGACGGGCGTCCCCCGGGGCGGGCCCTTACTTGAGCTGGTCCTCGGTGTAGTAGTTGCCGCCGACGATGACCTCCTGGTAGTTGCTCTTGTCCACGATCACCGGGTCGAGCAGGTAGGAGGGGACGACCTTGTTGCCGTTGTCGTAGTCCTTGGTGTTGTTCACCTCGGGCTTGCCGCCCTTGAGGACCGCGTCGGCCATCTTCACCGTCTGCCCGGCGAGGTTGCGGGTGTCCTTGAAGATGGTGGAGTACTGCTCACCGGCGATGATCGACTTGACCGAGGCGAGCTCGGCGTCCTGGCCGGTCACGACGGGGTACGGCTGGCCGCTGGTGCCGTAGCCGGAGCTCTTGAGCGCCGACAGGATGCCGATGGACAGGCCGTCGTACGGGGACAGCACGCCGTCCACCTTGGTGCCGCCGTTGTAGGTCTTGGTGAGGATGTCCTCCATGCGCTTCTGGGCCGTGGCCGGGTCCCAGCGCAGGATGGCGGCGGTCTTGAAGTCCTTCTGGCCGCTCTTGACCACGAGGGTGCCGTCGTCGATCTTCGGCTGGAGCACCGACAGGGCGCCGTTCCAGAAGAACGTGGCGTTGTTGTCGTCGGGCGAGCCGCCGAACAGCTCGACGTTGAACGGGCCCTTCTTTCCGTCCTCGACGCCGAGGCCCTTGAGCAGCGAGGTCGCCTGCTGCACGCCGACCTTGAAGTTGTCGAAGGTGGCGTAGTAGTCGACGTTCGGGCTGTTGCGGATCAGGCGGTCGTAGGCGATGACCGGGATCTTGGCGTCGGCGGCCTGCTGGAGCTGCGAGGTGATCGCGGTGCCGTCGATCGAGGCGACGATCAGGAGCTTGGCGCCCTTGGTGATCTGGTTCTCGATCTGGTTGGCCTGGGTCGGGATGTCGTTCTCCGCGTACTGGAGGTCGACCTTGTAGCCCAGCTTCTCCAGCTGCTGCTTGACGTTGTCGCCGTCGTGGATCCAGCGCTCGGACGACTTGGTGGGCATGGTGACGCCGATCAGGGCGCCCGCGCCTCCCGCCCCGGCCGGCGCGGAGGTGCCGGCGTCGACCGTCTTCTGGCTGGAGCCGCAGGCCGTCATGGTCGCGGCGAGCGCGATGGCGGACACCACGCCCCCGATACGTCCCAACCTCATGTGGCACTCCTTGCGATGGGGGTTGCGGCAGCGACATGTGAGCGTTAACTGCCGAAAGAGCAGGGGACTCAGCCACGGGACGTGCTGAATCAGAACAAAGTTCGTGCTTCGTTCTGGCCGATTGTTATCGTTAACAAAGCTTCTGTCAACGGTCGGCGATAACCTCCAGGAAACCTTCAGGTAACTTTCATGGCGCCCCCATCGCAGGTCAGCGCCCCGCGCCGACCGGCGGCCGCGCCTCGCGAGGCGGCCCGGCCGGCCCGCGCCGCAACGCCTTCGCGCGGAACGACGGCGACTGCACGAGGCAGACCGCCGCCACGACCAGCGCCTTGAACAGCAGGGTCGTCTCGGGCGGCACGCCGACCGAGTAGATCGCCGGCGATGCCCGCGCACAGGGCGGCGAAGGCGTAGACCGTGATCACGATCCCGCGCGACCTGATGCCCGCGAGCCGACCCGCCTCGGCGTACGACCTCAGGCCGGCACGACGCGGTGATGGGTGGTGATCCGGCCGGTGTCGTCCAGGACGTGGTAGACGAGCCCCGGCGGGAGCGCGTAGTCGGCGCAGCCGGCCAGCGTCGTCGCGCCCTCCCACGGCAGCCGCAACGTGGACAGCACACCGGGGGCCGCCAGCATCGGGCGTCCGGCGAAGGTGGAGGCCGCGGCCGTGTGCGCGTGGCCGACCAGCACGGCGGCCACGTTCGGGTGGCCGGCCAGCAGGTCCGCCAGGCGCTCGGGCCGCCGGAGCATGATCGTGTCGATGGGCGAGTGCAGCGGCGCGGGCGGGTGATGGAAGGCCACGAACGCCGGCAGGTCGCCGTCCTCGCCGAGCACGCCGTCGAGCCAGGCCAGCGTCTCGTCGTCCAGGTCGCCCGCGTCCTGGCCGGGGATGGAGGAGTCGCACATCGCGTAGAGGGCCCCGCCGGTGCGGTGGGCCCGGTTGACCGGTCCGGCCGCGGCCGGCTCGCCGAGCAGGACCCGGCGGAACTCCTCCCGTACGTCGTGGTTGCCCGGGCAGAGGAGGACCGGGTGGCGCGAGGTCAGCAGCTTGCGTGCCTGCTCGTACTCCCCGGCGAGCCCGTGGTCGGCGATGTCGCCGGTGACGAGCACCGCGTCGAGGTCGTACGGGAGGGCGTCCAGGTGGCGCATGACGGCGTCGGCGCGCTCGGCGGACCGGTCGGAGCCGCCGATGTGGATGTCGCTGAGGTGGGCGATCACGAGCATGACAGAAGTCCTTTCGGGTAACCCCTCGACGCTAGCCGCCGACCGGACCAGCCGTAAGATCCGGTTCTGTGCCGAAAGACTGGGCCAGTCAGGGCGTGGACCTGCATCTGGAGCTCGACCCCGCCCACGGACGCCGGCGCGGGGTCGAGGACGCGCTGCGCGCCGCCGTACGCGACGGGCGGCTGCCGCCCGGCACCCGGCTGCCCTCGACCCGGGCGCTCGCCGCCGGGCTGGGCCTGGCCCGCGGCACGGTGAGCGCCGCCTACGACCAGCTCGCCGAGGAGGGCTACCTGAGCACCCGGCCGGGTTCGGGCACCGTGGTCGCCGACGTCCCCCCGCCCAGCCCCCGTGCCGCGGCGTCCCGACCGGCCGCCGTGGCCGCACGCCCGGTGCACGACCTGCGCCCCGGGCAGCCCGACGGGTCCGCCTTCCCCTCGCGCGCCTGGCTGCGGGCCACCCGCCAGGTGCTCGCCACCGCCGGCGCCGAGGTCTTCGGCCCCTGCGATCCCCGGGGCCGCGTCGAGCTGCGCACCGCGCTGGCCGACTACCTGGGCAGGACCCGGGGCGTACGCGCCACGGCCGCCCAGATCGTGATCACCACGGGGTTCGTCCAGTCGCTCAACCTGCTGGCGGCCGTGCTCGGCGCGGGCCCGGTCGCCATGGAGGACCCGGGCCACGACTTCTACCGCGAGGTCCTGCGCCGCGCCGGCCGTACGGTCGTGCCCCTGCCGGTGGACGGGCACGGCGCCCGTACCGGCGAGCTCGGCCCCGGCGTGGCCGCCGCCGTCCTCACCCCGGCGCACCAGTACCCGACCGGCGTCCCCCTGGCCCCCGCGCGCCGCCGCCTGCTGCGCGAGTGGGGCGGCACGGTCGTCGAGGACGACTACGACGGCGAGTTCCGCTACGACCGCCGTCCCGTGGGCGCCCTCCAGGCGACGGCCCCCGACCAGGTCGTCTACTGCGGCACCACCTCCGAGTCGTTGTCCCCGGCGCTGCGCCTGGGCTGGATGGTGCTCCCGCCCGCCCTCGTGGACCCGGTCGCCGACGCCAAGCTGCACGCCGACTCCCACACCGAGGTGCTGGGGCAGCTCGTACTGGCCCGCCTGATCGCCGACCACGCCTACGACCGGCACATCCGCGCCGCCCGCCTGCGCTACCGCCGCCGCCGCGACCTGCTGCTGGCCCGGCTCGGCCCCGGCCCTGACGCGCCGCTGCCCGGCGCGCGCCTGCCCGGCGTGGCCGCCGGCCTGCGCGCCCTGCTGCTGCTCCCCCCGGACGGCCCGCCGGAGTCCGCGCTGCTGGCGGCCTGCGAACGGCGCGGCATCGCCCTGCGCGGCCTGACCCCGCTGCGCCAGACGCCCGGCCCCGGGGGCCTGCTCATCGGGTACGCCGCCCCCTCCGAACGCGCCTACCCCGCCGCCCTGGACGCCCTCGCCGAGACCCTGACCTGGGCATCCACCAACAGGGGCACCGCAACCCCCGAAAACCCCGATATATCAGGCTTTCTCGGGTAGTCGGAAGGCTCTCGCGATCTCTACGGAGGAGTCCGATGAGCTGGAGCTACCGTAAGACGATCAAGCTGGGCCCGATCCGGCTGAACCTGTCCCGCGGCGGCGTCGGCCACAGCTGGGGCAACCGGCTGTTCAGGGTCACGCGCACCGCCGACGGACGTCGTACGTTGTCGGTCAACCTGCCCGGCGGCTTCCACTGGCGCAAGACCCTCGGCGGACGCTGACGCCGTCCCTTCTTCCCGGGCCCGGGCCATGATGATCTGGAATCATGAACGCCCACATGAGCCCGGAGGAGTTCCGCCGCCACGGCAGGCAGGTCGTCGACTGGATCGCCGACTACATGGCGGGCATCGAGTCCCACCCGGTGCGGTCGCGGGTCGGCCCGGGAGAGATCCGCGACGCGCTGCCGGCCGAACCGCCCGAGCACGGCGAGCCGTTCGAGGCCGTGCTGGCCGACCTGAACACGATCCTGCTGCCCGGCCTGACCCACTGGCAGCACCCCTCCTTCTTCGGCTACTACCCCTCCAACGCCAGCGGCCCCGCCATCCTCGGCGACCTGCTCTCCAGCGGCCTCGGGGTGCAGGGCATGTTATGGATCACCAGCCCGGCCTGCACCGAGCTGGAGACCGTGGTGGTGGACTGGCTGGCGAGCCTGCTCGGCCTGCCCGCCCACTTCAGGACGGACGCGCGCGGCGGCGGCGTGATCCAGGACTCGGCGTCGAGCGCCTGCCTGGTCGCGCTGCTCGCCGCTCTGCACCGGGCGAGCGGCGGGCGGGTGGCGCGTACCGGGATCGCCGATCGGTACACGATCTACGTCTCGTCGCAGACCCACTCCTCGCTGGAGAAGGCGGCACGCGTGGCGGGCCTGGGCGCGCAGGGCATACGGGTCGTCGACGTGGACGACCGTACGCTGGCCATGGACCCCGTACGGCTGCGCGAGCTGATCGCGGCCGACAGGGCGGCCGGCGCGGTGCCCGCCATGGTGTGCGCCACGGTCGGCACGACGTCCACGGCCGCCGTCGACCCGGTGCCGGCGATCGGCGAGGTGTGCCGCGAGCACGGCGTGTGGCTGCACGTGGACGCCGCCTACGCCGGGGTCGCCGCCGTCTGTCCCGAGTTCCGCCGGCTCAACGACGGCGTGGCCGAGTACGCCGACACCTACTCCACGAACCCGCACAAATGGCTGCTGACCAACTTCGACTGCACCGTACTGTGGACCGCCGACCGCGCCCCCTTGCTCGACGCGCTGTCGATCCTGCCCGAGTACCTGCGCAACCCCGCGTCCTCATCCGGCTCGGTGGTCGACTACCGCGACTGGCAGATCCCGCTCGGCCGCCGTTTCCGAGCGCTGAAGTTGTGGTCGGTCATCCGCTGGTACGGCGCCGAGGGCCTGCGCGCCCACATCCGCAAGGGCGTCTCCCTGGCCCAGGACCTGGCCGCCCGGATCGCCGCGGACCCGGCCTTCGAGGTGCACGAGCCGCACCCGCTCGGCCTGGTCTGCTTCCGCCCCCGCTGGCCCGGCCTGTCCCCCGCCGCCGCCGACGCGGCCACGCTGCGGCTCATGGAGACGCTGAACGCCGGCGGCTCCCTCTACCTCACGCACACCACGATCAGCGGACGGGTCGTGCTGCGCATGGCCGTCGGCTCCCCCGCCACCGAACACCGCCACGTCGAGCAGGCCTGGGACGACATCCGCCGGGAGCACCAGGCCCTGCCGATCCAGCGGGTGACCGACCAGACCGACCAGACCGACTAGATCGGCAGCCCGGCCTGCGCGGCGAGCGTGCCGAGCACCTTCGCCAGCACCGCCCGGTCGCGCGGGCCGAGGCCGCCGGTCAGCTCCTCGTCCATCTCCAGCGTCACCTCCAGGCACCGGTCCAGCAGCGCACGCCCCTCGCCGGTGAGGTCGAGGAGCTGCCGCCGCCGGTCGTCCGGGTCGCGCACCCGTGAGATCGCGCCGAGCCGTTCCAGGTGGTCGGCCAGCGTCACCACCAGGCTCGGCGCGACGCCCATGGTCCGCGCGACGTCGAGCTGCGAGGCCGCGCCCCGCGCCTCCAGCAGCGTCAACAGCCCGACGTGCTTGGGCTTGAGATCGAGCGGGACGAGCGCGGCGGTGAACCGCTCGGTCAGGATCGCCCCCAGCGTCCCGAGCCTGAAGGCCATCGTCCCCGCCACCGACACCGGCTTGACTTCATCCACAACCGTAATGGTACCGTCGATTTATCATTCAAGAACTGAACGATTCGATTGGAGAATTCCTATGCGCAAGTCCCTCATGGTCCTCAACGTGGTCGCCGCCGCCGGAGCCATGGCCTCCAGCGTGGTCGCCCTGGTGGACCCGTCGGTCATCCTGCCCGCCGGCGCCGAGGTCTCCGGCGGCCTCTCCCTGTACGCCCAGGCCTACGCCGCCCGAGCCCTCCCCCTCGGAGCCGCCCTCCTGTGGGCCATGACCGCCAACGGACGGCCGGCCCTGGTCCCGCTGCTCGTCGCGTCCGGGGTGGTGCAGGTCGCCGACATCGCGATCGGCCTCACGCAGGGCGTGCCGGGCATGGCCGTGGGCGGCACGATCGCCGCCGCCGTCCACCTGTCGACCGCCTGGGCCCTGACCCGCCGTGCCCGTACCGCGCCGGCCACGGCCTGACCCTGCCTTCAGCGTCCTCAGGGGCGGCGGTTCAGCCCGTGCTCGTAGGCCCAGATGACCGCCTGGACCCGGTCGCGCAGCCCGAGCTTGCCCAGGATGCGGCCGACGTGGGTCTTCACGGTGCCCTCGGCCATGAACAGGGCTCCGGCGATCTCGGCGTTCGTCGCGCCCCGGGCGATGTGCCGCAACACGTCCCGCTCGCGGTCGGTCAGCGGGTCGGGCCCGGCGTCCGGCAGGTGCGGCGCGACGTGGTCCAGCAGGCGGCGGGTCGTGGAGGGGGCGATCACCGCGTCCCCCCTGTGGACGGTACGCACCGCGGCCAGCAGTTCCTCGGCGGGAGCGTCCTTGAGCAGGAATCCCGACGCGCCGGCCCGCAGGGCGGAGAAGGCGTACTCGTCCAGGTCGAAGGTGGTCAGGACGATGACCTTGGGGGCGTCGCCGGCCGCCAGCAGCCGCCGGGTCGCCTCGACGCCGTCCATGCGCGGCATCCGTACGTCCATGAGCACCACGTCCGCCGTCACCGCGCGCAGCCCGGCCAGCGCCTCCACCCCGTCGCCTGCCTCCCCGACCACGCGCATGTCGTCCTGCGCGTCGAGCACCATCACCGTGCCCGTACGCACCAGCCGCTGGTCGTCGACGACGTAGACCCTGATCGTCATGTCCGGTACGGCAGGCGGGCCTCGACGACGAAGCCGCCCGCCTCCTCCGTCCGGACGTCCAGCGTCCCGCCCACCTCGGTCACCCTCTCGCGCATCCCCGCCAGCCCGTTCCCCGGCCCGTCGCCGCGCGTGGCGAAGCGGGCCCGACCGCCCGCGTCGCCGGCGGTGATGCGCAGGGCGTCGTCGGCCCACTCCAGCCGCAGCGTGCTGCGCGCGCCGGGGCCGGCGTGCCTGAGCGTGTTCGTGAGCGCCTCCTGCACCACACGGTAGGCGACGAGATCGGCGCCCGGCCCGAGAGGGTGCGGCGTTCCGCGTACGACCTCCTCCACGGGCAGCCCCGCGCCCCGGGTGCGCGCCACCAGGTCCGGCAGGCCGGCCAGACCGGGCGGCGGCCCGGCCTCCGCCGCCGCCCCGGACTCGGCGCGCAGCACGCCGACGGCGGCCCGCATGTCCGTGAGAGCCGCGCGCGCCGTCTCCTCGATCGTGGCCAGGATCTCCTCCGCGCGCGCGGGCGCGAACCGGCCGCCCCTCGCCTGGGCGACGATGACGGCCAGCGCGTGGGCGACCACGTCGTGCATCTCGCGGGCGATCCTGGCCCGCTCCTCGGCGGTCGCCCGCGCCGCGGCCTCGCGGGCCCGTTCCCGCAGCAGGTCCACGTGGGCGAGCTGGGTACGCCGGTACAGGCCGAGCCCCCACGCCGCGACCACCACGGCGGCCAGCAGCCCGGCCAGCAACCACGGGTCGGGCCCCAGCCCCGCGGCCTCGACGCTGGAGTCGGTCGCGAACCTGGCCGCCGCCAGCCCCGCCCCCGCCAGCCCGACCGCCAGCGGCGGACAACGCCGGGCGTGGGCGGCGCAGGAGTAGACCGCGAGCGGGAACACCAACGCCGACGGCAGCACGAGGAACAGCCCGGTCACGGCGGCCTGGACGGCGAAGGCCCCCGCGACCACGAGGAACGCCCACATCTCCCGCCGGTACGCGAGGGCCGCGTGCGCCACCAGACAGGCCCCCGCCAGCAGGACGGCGCGCGTCCCCGGCACCGACAACACCGCCACCGTCAGGGAGAGCGGGACCAGCGGCACCCCGGCGACCAGGGCCAGGAGCACGTCCGCGCGACGGGGCCTCACCGCGGCGTCGTGCGCTGGTAGGAGAGCGTGGCCCCGGCGACCGCCAGCCCGAACAGCAGCCAGCTCCCGTACACGACGCCGACCGTCACCACGGTCGCGGGATCGGACAGCGGCACCGGCCCCCGGGTGATGCCAAGCAACTGGGCGAAGGTACCGAGAACGGACATAGCCCCCATAGTGGTCAACATGGCCGCGCCCGTCCAGCCGCCGGCCAGCACCAACCGCCTCGGCAGCGACCGTCCCCACCTCTGGACGAGGGCCAGCGAACCCACCGCCCCGATCACCAGCATGATCAGCTCACCGTACGGGAAACCCTCGCCGTACCCGGCGGGGCGCAGCAGCGTACCGCCCGCGGACCAGTACAGCTTGGCCAGCGGATAGACGAACCCGACGGCGAACGCGGTGTACCCGAGCCACGCCCCGCCGGGAACCCTGACGCGCGGCAGCACCAGCGCGCCCAGCAACGCGCAGCCGGCCAGGCTGAGCCCGCGCAACGCCATCCCCGGCCAGTCGACCCGCGCGAACTCCCCCGCGGGGATCCCGGTGACCGCGAAGAAGGCACGGAAGGCGTCGAGCACGAGACCGCCCGCCGACCACAGCAGCAGCAGGGCGGGCAGCAGCCCCGCCGGACGCGGCCGTACCACGAAGACCGCCCCCAGCACGGCGGCGAGCACGGTCACCCAGTGCGGCGCGAACCCCGCGGTGTACGGAAGCACCGGCAGCGGCGCGAGCGCCAGCACCACGACGGCCGCGAGGACGGCCAGCGCCGCGATCTGCATTCGTTGAAGTCGCATGCCCCCGACGATCCCGGCCCACCCCGGCCACCCGCGTCTCCCTCAGCTCCGAAAAAGAACGACCTGAGAGGTATTGACACCACCCGCACCGGACAACGAAAAACGGTGGCGCCCGAAGGACACCACCGTTTTCTTGGGGTGGAGCTATGGGGATTCGAACCCCAGACCTCCTCCATGCCATGGAGGCGCGCTACCAACTGCGCCATAGCCCCTTGCGATCACCAAGTGTATAGGAATTCGGGAGCCCTCGTGCCACGCCGCAACCGCGCTGCGCCCAGAGCCCCCGGCGACCTCAGGCGGGGCCGGTCAGGCGGCGCGGCGGACCGGGATGCCCGCCTCCCTGACCAGCGCGGCCACGTCGACCCCGGCCTCGGCCAGCAGGCGGCCGGCGCCGTTCGCGCCGTCGGCCAGCAGGCCCCACAGCAGCCGCTCGCCCGTGACCGGTCCGGGCTTCCACATGGCCACCTCGATCACCTTCCTGGCGTGCATGGCCAGCGGGATCCGGCCCAGCGGGCCGTCCAGGGTGACGCGCAGCGGGCGCAGCCGCGACCTGCGCAGGGACCACAACTCCGGCGCGTCCGTCCCCGCCCTGGTACGGCGGCGCACCTCGTCGAGGTCGATGCCGAGGGTGGCCAGCAGCGAACGCGCGTCGCCGAGGTCGAGCCGCGGGCGCAGGTCGGCGCCGGAGGCGGTGAAGGAGGGCAGCGTGAACGGCCGCACCTCGGCCACGCCCAGCAGCAGGAGATCGGCGTCGAGCGTGGCACGGTGGGCGTCGAGCGCGAGGAACCCCGCCCGGACCACCGCCTCGCGGGCGCCTTGCGTGAACCTGTCGAACACCTGCTACCTCCCCGTTCTGCGGGCGTGCTTGCGATGAGCGGACTGCCGCCGGACTCCCAGCGCGCCGGCGATCTGCTCCCACGACCAGCCGGCGGCGCGGGCGTTGGAGACGTGGACCGCCTCCAGCTCCTCCAGCAGGGTCCGGAGCGCGGCCACCGCCGCCAGCCCCGTGCCGGGGTCGCGGTCGGCGGCCGCCTCGGCCAGTTCGGTGACGTCCATGGTGTCAGCATGTGCTGACAGAGGCCCGCTTGTCAACATATGCTGACGCCTCAGAGGCGTTCGGCCAGGTTGACGAGGACGGGGAGGGCGGCCGCGAGGCGGTCGCGTTCGTCGGGGGTGAGGGAGTCGACGGCGGCGGCCAGGCGTTCGGTGATCACCTGTTCGCGGCTGACCAGCGCGGCGCTGCCGGAGTCGGTGATGGCGGTGATCACCCGCCGCCGGTCGGCGGGGTCGGGCTCGCGGGCCACCATGCCCCGCTGGTGCAGGCCGCCGAGGACGGTGCCGATGGCCTGGGCGGTGATGCGTTCGAGGTGCGCGAGCTGGGCCGAGGTGTGGGGGCCGTCCCGGTCGAGGCGGGACAGCACGGCGAGCTCGGTGAACGAGACGTCGTCGCCGGAGGCGTTCGTGTACAGCTGACGGATGCGGCGGGCGAGCCGCCCGACCGAGATCCGCAGATCCTTGGCAAGCACGAAACCAAGTCTAGCTTTATCAATCCAGCTTTGGTAGTTTCCCGGCACTATGTGCTACGACAACGACGCCGCCCCACCGCGCCCGCAACCGCCGATCACCGGCACCCGCTCCGCCGCCCTCCGCCTGACCTCCGCCGACGGCACGTCGTTCGCCGCCTACGAGTCCCGTCCCGACCGGGTGAGCGGGCCGGGGGTGGTGATCCTCCCCGACGTACGGGGCCTGCACGGCTTCTACAAGGAGCTCACCGTACGGCTGGCCGAGCAGGGGCACCCGGCCGTCGCCATCGACTACTACGGCAGGACCGCCCCCGACGACGACCGGGGCGAGTCCTTCCAGGTCATGGCCCACATCCCCAAGCTGACCAGGGAGAACATCCAGGCCGACCTCCAGGCCGCGACCGGGCACCTGGGCCGGCCGGCCGTGGCTCTCGGGTTCTGCATGGGCGGGCGGAACGCGTTCTTCGCCTCGGAGCCCAGGTTCGGGTTCGCCGGCGTGATCGGGTTCTACGGCGCGCCGGGCATCGCGGGCCCGTACGGCCCCGGCCCCACCCAGCACGCGGCGGAGCTGGGCGCGCCGGTCCTCGGCCTGTTCGGCGGGGCCGACGAGGGCATCCCGGCCGAGCAGGTGGCCGAGTTCGGGGACGCGCTGACCGAGGCGGGGGTCGAGCACGAGATCGTCGTCTACCCGGGCGCCCCGCACGGCTTCTTCGACGAGTCCCACGGCGGGCACGAGGCGGCCTGCGCCGACGCCTGGCGCCGAGTGCTCGCCTTCCTGTCCGAAAGAGCCTGAGGTGAGAGGCTGGGTCAGCCGCAGGTGGTACGCATGGTCAGGGCCGCCTCCTCCAGCGAGAACGCGACCTTGACCGAGCCCAGCTCGCCCGTGTCGCGCACGTGCGTGCCGCCGCACGGGATCGACACCTCGCCCTCGGGCAGCGAGCAGTGCCAGGTGCGCAGCGCGGTCAGCCCGGGGCCCGGCACGTCGATCCGGACCGCCGCCTTGGCCGCCACCCACGACTCAAGCCGCTCGTCCACCCGCCCGGCCAGCTCGGTCAGGTCGAGGTCGTCGGCGGAGAACCCCTTCTTGCGCAGCGACTTGCCCAGCCGATAGACGTCCACGCTGCCGTGGGGCTGGATGTGCGAGGAGGTGATCGCCGTCTGGTCGAAGTCGGGATGGCCGAGCCGGTCCTGGCGCACCTCCTTGCGCCACCGGTCGGCGAGCGCCGCGTTGAGCGCCAGCGCGGCCAGGTGGCAGGCGGTGTGACCGGCCGAGAGCGCCGCTCGGTAACCGGCGTCCACCTCGAGGTCCACCTCGGTGCCGACGGGCAGCGGGGTGTCGGTGACGTGGACGACCAGCCACTCCCAGCCCTCGGTGCCCCGGCGGACCGGGATGGACTCGCCGACGAAGATCTCACCGTCGTTCGACTGGGCCCCTGTCACGCAGTCGACGACCGGCAGCTCCCCGATCGTGCCGCGGTCGGCGGGCTGGTCGGGCCAGGTGTGGTCGAGGGGATGGAACGGCGTCTCGGCGGTGACGAGGCCGTGCCGGTCCCCCACCGGCACGGCCCCGACAATCGGGGAACGGCCGCTGACGTGGCCGTCGGGAAAGGTGACGACAGTGGATCTCACCTGGTCATTGTGGCAGGCCTGCGCTCGTCCTCCAGGTAGCGGTCACGGCCGGCGTACAGGCCGGTGAAGAGCTGGACGACGATCACGGCGAAGAGCAGGGCGTACGTCAGCTCCCAGCCGCCGGTCATCTGGTAGATCACCCCGACCAGGAGCGGACCGGCGCCGGCGATCAGATATCCGGCGCTCTGCCCGAAGGCCGACAGCGCGGCCGTGGACTCCGGCGTACGGGTGCGCAGCCCCAGCATCATCAGCGCCAGTGGGAACGACCCCATGCCGACCGCCACGAACACCACCCACACCATGGCGGTCGAGGCGGGCGCGAACCACAGCCCGAGGAAGCCGATCGTGTAGAACACGACCAGCCCCACGACGACCGGCCGCTGGTCGCGGAAGCGCGCGGCGATCGTGGGCACGAGGATCGAGACCGGGATGTTCAGCGCGGTGAACACACCGAGGATGAGCCCGGCCTGCCCGGTGGTGAACCCGCCGTCGGTGAGGATCGTGGCCAGCCAGCCGAACATGATGTAGGCGATCATCGACTGCGTCCCGAAGTAGATCGCGACCATCCAGGCGAGCCTGCTCCTGAGCAGGGTCGAGATGCCCGCGTCCCGGCTGCCCGTGTCCCGCTCCGGCTCACTGCGCAACAGCGCAAGCCACGGAATGGCGGCCACGGCGGCCAGGGCCGCCCACACGCCGAGCGCGATGTGCCAGTCCCCCGACGCACGCTCGATCGGCACGGTCGCGGCGGCGGCCAGCATGGTGCCCGCCGCCAGGGCCGTGGTGTAGACGGTGGTCATGATCCCGGTACGCCCGGGGAAGTGACGCTTGATCAGCGTCGGGATGAGCACGTTGCCGACGGCGCCGCCGGACAGCGCGACCGCGCTGCTCAGCAGGAACACCGGGGCCGACCCGACCAGCGATCTGACCAGCATGCCCGTGCCGAGCGTGACGAGGGCGAGCAGCAGCAGCCGGTGCTCGCCGATCCGCCGGGCCAGCGTGGGTGTGAGGGCGCCGACGCCGGCGAAGGCCAGCACGGGCAACGTGGTGAGCAGTCCGGTGCCGACGCTGCTCATGCCGAGCGCCCCGGCGAGCTGGTCGAGCAGGGGGCCGACGCTGGTGACGGCCGTACGAAGGTTCAGCGCGGCCAGAACGATCCCCAGCACGAGAAGCCAGGCAAGGGGGGCCGTTCTGCCTCGGGTCTCTTGGGCGTACACGCTCATGCTGGGAAGGTCCTCCACTCATCAAATCATGGGACGAATCACCACCTTAACAGGACCGTAATGTCCCTTTATTCCTGGATATGAGAAAGCCCCCGGGGCGGGGGCTTGATGATCTCAGGGGGAGACGGCCGCCCTACAGGACCGGGGCCGGGCCCTCCGGGGGCTGGTTGCGCGGGGGCACCGGGCCGGGAGGCGGAAGGGCACCGCCGGGCCGGAAATCCTCGCCGCCGCGCGACTCGATGAACGACTTGAAGCGTTCCATGTCGTTCCTGATGCGCAGCCGGACGATCTGCAGGGCATCGCCGACGGTCTCGACGACGCCCTCGGGGTCGTACTCCATCCGGAGGGTGACCTTGGTGGTGGCCTCGTCGATGCGGTGGAAGGTGACGACGCCCGCGTGGTGCGGCGAGTCCGTGCCGCGCCAGGCGACGCGCTCGTCGGGGTGCTGCTCGGTGATCTCGGCCTGGAACTCACGCCGGACCCCGGCGATCTCCACCACCCACTCGGTGAGCGTGTCGGAGACCTGTTTGACGGACTCCACGCCTTCCATGAACTCGGGGAAACTCTCGAACTGGGTCCACTGGTTGTAGGCCACTCGGATCGGGACGCTGACGTCCACTGAGTGCTCGATCGTACTCATGGGGTCCGCCACTGCCCGCGCGCCGGACGTTAACGCCTGCGCAGCAGCCAGTAGAGGCCCACGAAAGGCAGGACGAGGGGGATGAACAGGTAACCCTTGCCGTACGTCGACCACACGGTCGCGTCGGGGAAGGCGGCCGGATCGACGAGGCTCAGGGTGCCGATCACCAGCACTCCGGCCAGCTCGATGACGAGCGCGCCGAGCGCGAGGCGGCGGGCGCCGCGCGCCAGGGCGACGGTGAGCACGATGTAGACCAGCGCGGCGAAGGCCGACAACGAGTAGGCGAGCGGCGCCTCGTCGAACCTGGTGGCGATCTGCACGGCCGCCCGCGCCCCCGCCGCCAGCGAGAACAGCCCGTAGACGGCGACCAGCGCGCGCCCGGGACCGGTGCCGATCGGGGCGGTCACGCCACGCCCTGCCAGATCTGCAGCAGCCGCGCGTTCATCACCGCGATCGCGAACCCGGCCACGACCAGGATCGCCGTGCCCCAGCGGCTGCGCTCGGCCAGCGCGAGGAACACCCCGGCGGGCGGGATCAGCACCTGGCCGCCGATGTAGCCGAACAGCGTGACCTTCTCCGGCGGCCCCTCGCCGCCGGCCACCGCCGCGATCACGAACCCGGCCTGCACCAGGATCGCCACCTCCAGCACGGCGAAGCCGACCAGCAGGACCATGCCCATAGGCCGGTTACGGACGGCGACGACCAGGCTCGCCAGCATGAGCAGCAGTGAGCCGACGATGACGATCGTGGAGACGGTGGTGTTCATCGGGAGACAGGTTAGCGCCCGGGCAGGTCGCCCTCGATTCCGTCCAGCACCCACGACAGGCCGCGCTCGAAATTGTCGTCGGCGCCCGGCACACCCTGCTCGATCATCGGCGCCAGCCTGGGGAACTCGCCCCCCTCGATCAGCTCCCTGATGTACGGCTCGGCCACGGCCGCCCGCTCGGCGTCGTTGATGCCGCCCTGCCGGGGCTGCCCCCGCTCCAGCGCCTCCCTGACCACGAACCCGGTCATGTAGTCGTTGAACGCCGCCAGGTAACGCCAGACCCGCAGCCGGTCGGCCCCGAGTCCGTCGAAGGCGGACAACTTCTGCTCGACGTGCCGCAGGCCGTTGGGCCCGACGGCGACGCCCTGGGAGATCAGCTCGACCCGCCAGGGATGGCGGCGCACGACCTCGCGCTCGCGCCTGGCCAGCAGCAGCAGCGCCGCGCGCCAGTCGCCGGGCAGCGGCTCCTCGACCAGCACCTCGGCCGCGATCTCGTCGGCCATCAGGGCGAGCAGGTCCTCCTTGCGCTCGATGTAGGAGTACAGCGTCATCGTGCGGGCGCCCAGCTCGGCGGCCACCCGCCGGATCGAGACCGCGCCCAGCCCCTCGGCGTCGGCCAGCTCGACCGCCGCGGCCACGACCGCCTCCCTGCTCAGCGCCGGACGCCGGGGAGGCACGGGACGCGACCACACGGAACTCATGCCCCGATGCTACACCGTACGAAAATGCTACGCTGTACGACATGCGATACGGTGTACGAAACTCCTTTCGAGCGACGGGCCTGGTCGTGCTGCTGGGCGTGGTCATGACGATGCTCGACACCACGATCGTCAACGTCGCACTCGGCACCCTGTCCCGCGACTTCGGCGCGACCCCCGCCACCATGCAATGGGTCGTGACCGGCTACCTGCTGGCCCTGGCGATGACCGTGCCGGTCACCGGCTGGGCGGTCGGCCGCTTCGGCGCGCGCCGGGTCTGGCTGGTCTCGCTCGTGCTGTTCGCGGCCGGGTCGGCGCTCGCCGCCGCCTCCTGGTCGATCGGCAGCCTGATCGCCTTCCGCGCACTCCAGGGGCTGGGCGGCGGCCTGCTCCTGCCTGTGGGGCAGACGATGCTGGCCCAGGCGGCGGGCCGGGAGCGGATGGGCCGCGCGATGGCGATGATCTCCGTACCCGCGATGCTGGCGCCCGTCCTCGGGCCGGTGCTCGGCGGGGCGATCGTGGAGGGGCTCGGCTGGCGCTGGATGTTCCTGGTGAACCTGCCGGTCGGGGCGGCGGCGCTGGTGGCCGCGCTGGTGCTGGTGCCGCACGAGCCGGGCGCGGCCCCCAGGCGGCTCGACGTGACCGGGCTCGCGCTGCTCTCCCCCGGCCTGGCCGCCCTCGTCCACGGCCTGGGCGAGGTGGGCGACGGCGCCTCCCTGCTGCGTCCGGCGCTGTGGGTGGGCCTGGCGCTGGTGGCCGCGTTCGCGGTGCGGGCGCTGCGGCGGCCGGACGGCCTGGTGGACCTGCGGCTGTTCGGCAACCGCACGTTCACCTCGGCGGTGGTCGCGATGGTCTGCTACTCGGCGGCGATGTTCGGCGTGACCGTGCTCGTACCGCTCTACAGCCAGCTCGCCGAGGGCGGCGGCGCGCTGGACGCCGGGCTGCTGCTGGCGCCCATGGGGGTCGGCGCGGCGATCACCATGCCCCTGGCGGGCAGGCTCACCGACAGCAGGGGGCCGCGCGGCGTCGGCGCGGCGGGCGTGCTCGTCGCCGTGCTCGGGATCGCGGCGTTCGCGCTCTTCGGCGGGTTCGTGCCGGTGTTCGTGCTGGGGCTGGGGCACGGACTGGTGGCGACGTCGGTGATGGCGGCGGCGTTCACCACGCTGGAGCGCGCCGCCGTCCCGGCCGCGACGGTGCTGAGCACGATCGCCGTACGCCTGGCCGCGCCGTTCGGCGTCGCGCTGCTGACCGTGGTGTTGCAGGTGGTCACCAGGGCGGGGGTGGAGCGGCCGTTCGCGTACGCGTTCGGCTGCGCGGTCGTGCTGGCGGCCGTCTCGTTGGTGCCGATCGCGCTCATAGGATCGGGTACGTGCAGAGAATCCTCGTCAGCGCCTGCCTGATGGGCCGCCGGGTCCGCTACGACGGCGGCGCGAAGACCAGCGCCGACGCCGTGCTCGCGGGCTGGCGGGAGGAGGGGCGGCTGGTGGTGGTCTGTCCCGAGGTGACGGGCGGGCTGCCCGTCCCGCGTCCGGCGGCCGAGATCGAGGGCGGCGCGGGCGGGGCGGCCGTGCTCTCCGGCGCCGCGCGCGTGCTGGCGAGCGACGGGTCCGACGTGACGGCCGAGTTCGTGGCGGGCGCGCGGGCCGCGCTGGAGACCGCGCGATCGGCCGGGATCCGGCTGGCCGTGCTCAAGGAGGGCAGCCCTTCGTGCGGGGCGCTGGCGGTCTACGACGGCACGTTCGGCGGCCGGCGGGTGGCCGGCCGGGGGGTGACCACCGCCCTGCTCGAAGCGCACGGCATCCGCGTGTTCAGCGAGGAGCAGATCCCCGGCGCGGCCGACTATCTGCGCGACCTGGAGGCGTAGAAGGCGGCGGCCAGGCCCCCGGCCAGCAGGATCGCCATCGTGTCGTGGAACCAGGTGGTCAGGGCCGTGGCCGCCGACGGCCGCAGGGCCAGCGCCAGGATCCCGATCAGCACGCCGCCCAGCGCTCCGGCGTGGGCGCGGATCAGGCCGTCCCACGCCCACGGGCGGCGGGTCAGCGCGCCGTAGCCGCCGGCGAGCAGGCCCACGGCGCACAGCGTCTCGACGATCACCGCGGGCACGATGGCTGGCTGGGTCAACGGGCCGGCCGGCGTGCCCGCGTGCAGCAGCGCGGCCCCGAAGAAGATCAGCGCGTAGACCAGCGAGAGCACGCCGAGGGCTTTGCGCAGTGCGTCCATGGGGTCAACGCTCGCATCGCGGCGGGCCGGCGTAATCGTCCTCAGGGAGACGGCCGCGGTACGCCGCCTGGGGTAGCCAGCATGCGCCGGACGATCCGGATCACCTCGTCGATCGTCACCTTGGCGTCCACGTCGGACTCGCAGGCCGCCACCTCGCGCCCGGCCTCGCCCATCACCGTGGTCAGCAGGACGACGAGCACGTGGCTCGCCGGCGTGTCCGCGAGGCCGAGCAGGCGTTTGTTGCCGCCGATCCACTCCCAGCCGCGCTGCCTGCGCAACGTCGTGAACTCGGCCGGGCCGTCGTTCTCCAGGAACAGCCGGGCCACGTCGCGCTGCTCCCACGAGCCTTCCAGATAGGCGCGGGCACCGGCCAGGAAACGTTCCTCACCCGCGCCCGCGGTGGCCTTGGCCGCCCGGGAGGTACGTTCCTCCTGGTCGCGCATGAACTGCTCCCAAAGGGCGAGGAACAGACCCGGTTTGCCGCCGAAATGGTGATACAGGCTGCCCACACTGATGCCCGACGTCTCGACGATGTCGGCGACCGTGGCCTCGGCGTACCCCTTGGCCAGGAAGACCTCGCGGGCCGCGCGCAGCAGCGTGTCACGGGTGCCGCTGGAACGCCCCCAGCCTCGATTCTTCACCCGGTCATTATGTACGGTCCGCCGGGATTGAACGGGAAATCGAACTGGCCTGATCAGCCGGAAACTTTTTCACATTCCCGGGAGTCGTACAGGGTGCAGGGGGCCCGATTCATTTCGAAACGGGGAAAGGATTCGGCGACAATGACTGTCGACCTGAACAACGCACAACCTCTGGCCTGGGAATCGGCCAAGCTCGACGCGGACACCAAGGAGATGCTGGACAATCTCCAGCCCAACATTCTCCGCGCCCACGTGCGCGAGCACCTGTCCGTGCTGTTCGTCAGGTTCAACGACGTCGCCGCGGGAAAGGCGTTCCTCCGGCACATCGCCGTCACAAGGATGAAGTCGGCGCGCAGGCACCTTCAGGAGGTGCGCGAGTTCGCCGCGAACGGCCGGGGCGGCACCCCGTACGTCGGCGTCGGCATCAGCAAGGCCGGCTACCGCGACCTCGGCCACTCGGTCGAGGACGTGCGCAAGTTCGGCGACAAGGTGTTCCGCGACGGCATGAAGCGGCGCATCGCCGAGGTGAACGACCCGCCGGTGGACGAATGGGAGCCCACCTACCAGCGGGAGATCCACGCCGTCATCCTCATCGGCGACGCCCGGCGCGAGCGCGTCGAGGAGCTGCGTGAGGAGATCCTGGGCGAGCTGCCCGCCAGCGCGCGGCTGCTCGGCGAGGAGACCGGCGCCGGCATTCACAACCCGGCCGGCGAGGGCATCGAGCACTTCGGGTACGTGGACGGCCGCAGCCAGCCGCTGTTCGTGAAGGACGAGGTGGACAAGGAGCCGAAGGAGCACTGGGACCCCGCCTTCCCGCTCTCCAACATCCTGGTCGCCGACCCCTTCGCGCCGCACCCCGAGCGGCATTTCGGCAGCTACCTGGTCTTCAGGAAGCTGGAGCAGAACGTCCGGGCGTTCAAGGAGATCGAGCAGGACCTGGCCGACAACCTCGGCCTGGTCGGCGCCGACCGCGACCGGGCGGGCGCCATGCTCATCGGCCGCTTCAAGGACGGCACCCCGGTCACGCTCAAGCCGAAGCCGGGCGGGGGCCCGGTGTCCAACGACTTCACCTTCGACGACGATTCGGGCGCGAAGTGCCCCTTCAGCGGGCACATCAGGAAGACGAACCCGCGCTCGTTCGGCCGCGAGGTCCTCATGGCCCGCCGGGGCCAGACGTACGGGGAACGCGCGGACGACCCGTGGGACGACTCCCCGCCCCACACCCGCCCGAGCGGTGAGGTCGGCCTGCTGTTCATGGCGTTCAACAGCAGCCTGCTCGCCCAGTTCGAGTTCACCCAGCAGAGCTGGGCGAACAACGCGGACTTCCAGAACCCGGCGACCGGCCACGACCCGGTCATCGGACAGGGGGCCCGCGACGTCAAGGTGACCTGGCCGAAGGTCTGGGGCCGCGACGAGCAGTCGGGCCCGCAGGCCCAGGTCGCCCAGACGATCACGATGAAGGGCGGCGAGTACTTCTTCGCCCCCTCGCTGGCCTACCTCCGCAACCTGTAGGCCGCCCGGCGGGGGCGGCACGCCCGCCCCCGCCGGCCGCCTCACGGGGGCGCGGCCCCGGGCGTGATCAGGGCAGGGTTCTAAGATCGGATCTCCGGGGGGAGATCTGACGATGTTGCGGGCGTTCTTCAAGACCGAGGCGGGCGGCACGAGCGTGCTGCTCGTGGCCACCGTCCTGGCCATGGTCTGGGCCAACTCGCCATGGGCCGACACCTACGAGGCGTTCTGGCACCTGCCCATGGGCCTGTCGTTCGGCGACGCGCAGTTCTCCCTCGACCTGCGCCACTGGGTCAACGACGGCCTCATGACCGTGTTCTTCTTCCTGATCGGCCTGGAGGTCTCCTACGAGGTGCGGCTCGGGCAGCTCAGGGACCGCCGGCTGATCGCCGTGCCGGCCGTGGCCGCCTTCGGCGGGATGCTCGTGCCCGCCGGCGTCTACCTCGCGCTCAACTTCGGCGGGCCGGGCGCGGGCGGGTGGGGCGTGCCCATCGCCACCGACACCGCGTTCGTGCTGGGCGTCCTGGCCGTCGTGGGCGCGCGCTGCCCCGATCCGCTGCGGGCGTTCCTGCTGACGCTGGCCATCGTGGACGACGTGCTGGCCATCATGATCATCGCGATCTTCTACACGGCCAGCCTCCAGGTCACCGCGCTCGTCGTGGCCGCCGTGCTGCTGGCGGCCATCGTGCTGCTGCGCTGGCTGAAGATCTGGCGGGCGCCGGCGTACATCGCGCTCGGGTTCGGGTTGTGGGTCGCGACGCTGGAGAGCGGCATCCATCCGACGCTCGTCGGCATCGCGCTCGGCATCCTCGTCTTCGTCTACGCCCCCAGCGACCAGAAGCTGCTGCTGGCGGGCGAGGCCGTCCAGGAGTTCACCACCGAGCCGAGCGCGCGGGCGGCCAGGGAGGCCACCCGGCGGGTGCAGCGTGCCGTCTCGGTCAACGAACGGCTCCAGCTCCGCCTGCATCCCTGGAGCAGCTACGTGATCGTGCCGGTGTTCGCGCTGGCCAACGCCGGAGTGCGGCTCGACGAAGAGTCCCTGCGGGCGGCGATGACCTCACCGGTCACGCTCGGCGTCGTACTGGGGCTGCTGATCGGGAAGTTCGCCGGGATCTCGCTCGGCACGTGGCTGCCCCTGCGGTTCGGGTGGGGCATCCTGCCCGGCAACCTGGTGTGGGGCCAGTTGCTGGGCGGCGCGGCGGTCTCGGGGATCGGGTTCACGGTCGCGCTGTTCATCGTCGACCTGGCCTTCGAGGACCCGGCCATCCACAGCCAGGCGAAGATCGGCATCCTGGCCGGGTCGCTGCTGTCCGCCGCGCTGGGCTGGGTGATCTTCCGGCTGGCCTGGGACCGGGGCGGCGTCTGCGCGCCGCCCGAGGCCGAGCCCGACGAGGAGCTGCCCGACGTGCTGTCCGTCCCGGTCGGTCCGGACGACCACGTACGGGGTCCGGCCTCGGCGAAGGTGACGATCGTCGAGTACGGCGACTTCGAGTGCCCGTACTGCGGACGGCTGCACCCGATCCTGGAGGAGATCCTGCGAAAGAACCCGGACGTACGCCTGATCTTCCGGCATTTCCCGATCCGTACGTTGCATCCCCGGGCCACGTCCGCCGCGATCGTCTCCGAGGCCGCCGCCGACCAGGGCCGCTTCTGGGAGATGCACGCCATCCTCTACGACAACCAGCGTTTCCTCACCGACGCCGACCTCGAACACTACGCCGCCGAACTCGACGTCTCCCCCTGGGAGGACGTGGCCGGGCACACCTCCCGCATCGCGCTCGACGAGGCGTCCGGCAAGGAGAGCGGCGTACGCGGCACCCCCACCCTGTTCCTGAACGGCCGCCGCTACAAGGGCGGCCTGGATCTGCAGTCGATCAGCCGCGCGGTGGAAGAACTGCGCGGATCCCCGTAACGTCGCCCGAGTCCCCTTCTGGCTGGAGTCTCCCCATGAGTTCAGTGTCCGTGTCCGTGCTCACGAGCCTTCTCCCCGGCATCCTGATCGCCCTGGTGCTCGTCGTGGGCATCGTCCTGATCGGGATGAACCGGCGGCACATCGGCCGCGCGGCCACTCTCGGGATGTCGGGCTGCGGCCTGCTCCTGCTCGCCACGCTGTTCAACCTCGTGCTGAGCCTGCTGACGGCTTCTCTGTACGACTCGTTCGGCCCCCGGCTGATGGGCATCCTGCCGATCCTGTACCTCGTATCCTCGCTCGTGCACCTGGCCGGCACCGGACTGCTGATCTGGGCCGTCATCGCCCGTCGCGCCGGGTCCCCGCAGGCCCAGCACGTCCAGCACGTCCAGCACGTCCAGCCGCAGGGGACCGGCTGGCAGCAGCCCTACCAGCAGCCCGGCCCCCAGCCTGGGCAGCCCGGCCAGCCTGGGCAGCCTGGGCAGCAGCCGGGGTGGCAGGCGCCGCCGCAGCCCCCGTACGGCGGCGGCCAGAGCGGTTACTGAGCCTCAGCACGTCTGGACGGCGAATCACCGGCAAGTATGACAATGTCGGCGTAACCCACCTCCAGCGCCACGTCTGAGGGGATCATGAAGCGAGAGCCGCAGGAGCCGGATCCGAACCAGACAGTCAGACACCGCCTCCCCCATCCCGAGCAGCCTCCCCCGCCCCCGCAGGGTCCCCCGGAAGCGCCCTACACCCAGCGTCTGCCCTACACCCCGGACATGCTCCCCGACGTGCCCCTGTACGAGACCCGGCCGCCGCCGAAGTCGGCCTGGTGGTGGGTGGTCCTCGTGGGCGGGTTGTTGCTGCTGGTCGCGGCGGTGGCCGTGGCGACCGTCCTGTGGGTGCGCGGCCAGGCGTCATGAGGTCCGGGTGAAGTCCATCGTCCAGTTGGTCTCCCAGGTCTCGCCCTCATCCGCGGAGAAGGCCTGCTCCCACCGGGCGCGGTCGGCGCCGATGACGGTCCAGACGAACCGGCAGCGCACCGGCCGGCCCTCGTGGGTCTCCTCGCCGTGGAACTCTCCCCGGTCCCCGGTGAAGCCGCCCACCATCGGACGGGTGTCCAGCGTGCCGCTCGCGCTGCTGCCCCAGTAGATCGACCACTGCCGCGTCCCCGGGTGGTACACGCGTACGGTCAGCCCGTGCCGTCCCTTGGTCGGGAAGGTGATCTCGTCGAAGCTGGCCGCGCCGTCGAAGTGCCGGGTCGCGACCGACCGGCCGGGGAACTCGTCCCATTCGTCGCTGCCGGACAGCGGCTTGACGAGCCTGCGGTTCACGACGTCCCAGGTGCCGGCGAGGAAATCGAAGTCGTCCATGCGGGCGAACGTACGACGGGGTCACTGACATGTAGTGTCAGTGACCGTGCGCGCCTCCCGCCTGGTCTCGATCCTGCTGCTGCTCCAGACGCGCGGGCGCATGACGGCCCACGACCTGGCCCAACGCCTTGAGGTCTCCGTACGCACCATCTACCGCGACATGGAGTCCCTGCACACGGCCGGTATCCCGCTCTACGGCGACGCCGGGCCCAACGGCGGCTACCAGCTCCTCGACGGCTACCGCACCCGGCTCACCGGGCTGACCAGTGACGAGGCCGAGTCGTTGTTCCTGGCCGGGCTGCCGGGCCCGGCGGCCGAGCTCGGACTCGGCGCGGTCGTGACGGCCGCTCAGCTCAAGCTGATGGCCGCGCTCCCCGTCGAGCTGCGCGACCGCGCGGGCCGCATCCAGGAACGTTTCCATCTCGACGCGCCCTCCTGGTACCGGGACGCCGAACCGGTCACCTACCTGCCCGCGGTGGCCGACGCGGTGTGGAACGAGCGGCCCGTCCAGGTCAGGTACCGGCGGTGGAAGGCGCCGCAGGAGGTGGAACGGCTGCTGGAGCCGTACGGGCTGGTGGTGAAGGCGGGCCGCTGGTACCTGGTGGCGCGCTGCGGCGAGCACGTACGCACCTACCGCGTCTCCCAGATCCTCGACCTGCACGCCCTCCCCGGTACGTTCGACCGGCCCGAGGACTTCTCCCTGGCGGCGTACTGGCAGGGTTATCTCGCCGAGTTCGAGGCCCGGCTGCGGCGCGGCGAGGCGGTGGTCCGGCTGTCGCCGCGCGGTCTGGAACGCCTGCCCGACCTCATGACGCCCGGCGTCGCGGCGGCGGCGCGGGAGACCGCCGAGCCGCCGGACGCGGACGGCTGGACGCGGGTCACCGTGCCGATCGAGTCGGGCGAGCACGCGCTCGGCGAGTTCCTGCGGCTGGGGACCGACGTCGAGGTGTTGTCGCCCGCCTTCCTGCGCGAGGCGCTGGGCGCGACGGCTGCGGAACTGGCCCGCCGCTACGCCCTGCCCTCCGGCGACATCTCGCGGTAGGACCTCGGGCCGCCATGAGCGCCTGCCGGTCCGCGTCGAAACTTTCATCACCCATCCCGCTCCCCGCCCAGGTCAACCCGCCGCGGGCATCGAGGCCATTGTCAGCCCGAAAGTTTCTCTTCATACTCGCAATGTTTCAGGCGAACGAGAGGAACCCGATGAATCTGAGAGCTCGACTAGCAGGCGCCCTGATCGCCGTCGCCGCGCTCACCGTCGCGGGCCTGATCACGGCTCCCCCTGCCGCCTCCGCCCAGCTCACCGAGGTGACCGGCTTCGGCACGAACCCGACAGGGCTGCGCATGCACCTGTACGTCCCCGAAGGCGTCGGTGCCCGCCCGCCGCTGCTGGTCGCCGTGCACTACTGCACCGGCTCCGGCCCCGCCTTCTACTCCGGCACGGAGTTCGCCTCGCTCGCCGACCGCTACAAGTTCATCGTGATCTACCCCTCGGCGACCAGGAGCGGCGCCTGCTTCGACGTCTCCTCGCCGCAGGCGCTGAAGCACGACGGCGGCAGCGACCCGGTCGGCATCGTCTCCATGGTCAGGTACGTGCAGCAGCGCTACGCCGCCGACCCCGCCCGTACGTACGTGACCGGCGCCTCCTCCGGCGCCATGATGACGAACGTGTTGCTGGGCGACTATCCCGACGTGTTCAAGGCGGGGGCGGCGTTCATGGGCGTGCCGTTCGGCTGCTTCGCCACCACCGACGGGTCGAGCTGGAACAGCGCGTGCGCCAACGGCCAGCTCGTCAAGCCCCCGCAACAATGGGGTGACCTGGTACGCGCCGCCTACCCCGGCTACACCGGCGCCCGCCCGCGCATGCAGGTGTGGCACGGCACCGAGGACGCCACGCTGCGCTACCCGAACTTCCAGGAGGAGATCAAGCAGTGGACGAACGTCCACGGCCTGAGCCAGACCCCCACCCTCACCGACCAGCCCCAGCCCGGCTGGACCAGGACCAGGTACGGCAGCTCCGGAACGAGCACGCAGGTCGAGGCGGTCAGCGTCCAGGGCGTGGGACACAGCCTCCCGACCAGCGGAATGGCCGCCGCCGCGATCACCTTCCTCGGCCTGACCGCCACCTCCACCCCGACCCCAACCCCAACCCCGACCCCCACGCCCACGCCCACGCCCACGCCGACCACGAACCCGGGCGCCTGCCGCGTCTCCTACACGACGAACGCCTGGAACACCGGCCTCACCGCCGCCGTCACGATCACCAACACCGGCGCCACGGCCCTGCCCTCCTGGGCTCTGGGCTTCACGCTGCCCTCGGGTCAGACCGTCACCTCCGCGTGGAACGCCACGATCTCCCCCGCCGCCGGCCAGGTCACCGCCAGGAACGTCGCCTACAACGCCGCGATCGCCCCGGGCGCGTCGGTGTCGTTCGGCTTCCAGGCCACCCACACCGGCACCACCACCTCGCCCACCGCCTTCACCCTGAACGGCTCCCCCTGCACCTGACCGCCGTCCCACCGTCCCGCAGTCCTCGCAAGGGCCGAGCCTCGCTCGGCCCTTCGTGTACGCCCTCACGTTTGATTCCGCTTTGATTCCGCGCCGAAAGCGTGATCTGATCCCGGATGCGTCGCAGTGCACCCGGCCAAGAGACCGCCGTGGGCATGGAGGCGCCCGTGAGGCTCCCTGCGCGACCTGCGAACCCACTGCCTGACCTTCTGCTCGGCCCTCACCACCCACCACACGGGCGAGGACGACACGGCGTTCCCGGTGCTCGCCGCCGAGTTCCCCGACCTGCGTCCCGTCCTGGAGGAGCTACGCCGGGACCACGTCCAGGTGGCCGCCCTCATGCGCAGTCTGGAAACCCTGCTGAGCGACGACAGCCCGCCCGACCGTGACGTACGAACCGAGCTGGACACCCTGTCGGCCCTGCTCGAATCCCACTTCACCTACGAGGAGAAGCGCATAGCCACCGCCCTCGACTCCCTACCCCCCTCAACCTGGACCACCCCCACCTTCCTGAACCCCTGACCACCCCTGACCACCCCTCACCACGCCACCCAACTCTCCCCAGCCCTCACCCCGAGCACCCCCACCCCCCCAGCCCCACTTCCACCCCACTCCCCCGAGCCCTCCCTCACTGCCCCCGAGCCCCCACTCCCGAGCACGTGGAGGCCGCCTTCCCCCTCAGTCGTCCACAGGCCTGAGCCCGCCGGCCTCCCTCATCCACAGAACACGTTTCGGCCCCTCCCCGCACCACCCCCGCCCGGCATCCTCGTGCCCACCACAGCACCCGAAAGAGGAGCCGAGATGCCCGGAGGCCCGCCCACACTGGGTTTCAGCCTGATCATCTACGCCACGGTAGGCCTGGTCACCATGGTCGCCCTCAAGCTGCGAGGCCGCAGATGAGCCACGCGACCCTCACGGTCATCGTCCCCGCCCACAACGAGGAGCACGGCCTCCCCGCCACCCTCCGCTCCCTGGCCGCCCAGACGACACCCCCCGAGAAGATCATCGTCGTGGACGACGCCTCCACCGACCGCACCGGCGAGGTGGCCGCCTCCTTCGACGGCGTCACCGTCCTCCGCCCGCCACACAACCTGGGCAGCAAGGCCAGAGCCCAGAACCACGCCCTCCCCCACTGCGACACCGACCTGATCCTGGCCGTCGACGCCGACACGGTCCTGGCCCCCGACTACATCGAAAGGATCAAACCCACCTTCGACGACCCCAAGGTGGGCGTGGCCGCCGGCAACGTCCAGACCCGCTTCGCCCGCACCCCCTGGGAACGCGGCCGATCCACCGAATACCTCTTCGGCTTCCACTGGCACCGTCCCATCCAGCAGCTCGCCGACAGCCCCATGGTCTGCTCAGGCTGCTGCTCGGTCTTCAGGCGCGACGTCCTGACGTCCTTCGGCGGCTTCCCCGAGCGCACGATCGTCGAAGACATGGACTTCACGTGGAGCCAGCAGGTGGCAGGCCGCAAGGCGGTCTACGTCCCCGACGCCGTGGCCTGGGCCGCCGACCCCGAAACCCTCACCTACCTACGCAAACAGGTGTGGCGCTGGATGGCGGGTTTCATGCAGAACGTCCGCCTCCACCTCCCCCGCCTTCTCACCCGCAAGCCCATGCTCGCCACCTGGGTCCTCATCGCCCTCCTGGAGATCCTGCTGGCTCCCCTGTGGTGGGCCACCCCGCTCTGGCTCGCCTTCGCCGCCCACGAGCCCATCGCCCGCACGATGGTCTGGTGGACCGGCGGCGAGCTCCTGCTCACCGTCCCCGTGCTCCTCCACGCGGCCAGACGCCGCCGTCTCCCCGCCGGCCGCGTCCTGCTCAACCTCCCGTTCGTCTACCTGAACAAGGCGGTCAACCTCTACTACGCCTGGAAGGCCCTGATCGTGGAACTCGTCCTGGTCCCCCTCCGCCTGTCCCAGGGCCTCACCGTCTATGAGAAGGGCCGCTGAAACCGTGCGGCGGAACAGGCGGCCCGTGGATCCGCCGCCAGGCCATGGCTCAAGGGATTGCTCAGGGGATGAGGCTGACGTCGGGGTGACGGGGGTCGGGCGCGTCGAAGAGCCGGGTGGGCTTGTCGTTCAGGTGCAGGTCGAAGAAGGCCGCAATGTACGCCCGCTGCGCCGAGACGGACCGCGCGGGGTCGATCGTGCCGACGAAATCGGCCACGGGCACCTTCGGCAGCTTGGTCGCGATCTGCGGCAACATCGCCTGGAGGTCGGTGAACGAGCCGTGCGCCGCGCCCGCGAAGCGCAACTCCCGCTTCCACCCGGTGGAGGCGTCCCAGAAGGACTTCCACGTGGGTTCGTTCGCTCGCGTGTGTGCCTGGGCCGCGACCTGCATGAACGGCTTGGCGACACCCGTCTTCGCCACCGGACCGGTGTAGGAGCCGTCGAGATTGACCCCGGCGTCCACACGCGGGTCGTCGTGGGCGAGCTGCGCGGCCACCGACCCGCCGAGCGACTGGCCGAGCGCTCCCACGCGGGTCAGGTCGGGCGCGCCGCGCAGCCCTGCGGGCAACCGTCCGGCGTCCTCACCGAGGTCACGGCCGCGCCCCAGCTCGGCGATCCGGTCCAGGACGTACCGCATGTCCGCGAGGCGGGCCCGGGAATGCCGCGCCAGCAGCTTGGCGATGACCTGCGGGGTCAGCTTGTCCGGCAGGGGCAGGGCCCGCACCACCCGGCCGCCCGGGAACTCCACCTGGTCGGCCTCGTACGTGAAGTCCACGGTCACGACCAGATAGCCACGGGCGGCCAGGTCCTCGACCAGGGCCGTGCCGAGCGAACGCGGGCCGCCGTCCCCCGAGCCGAAGAGCACGACCGGCAGCTTTCCCGCCCGAGGGTCCACCGGCGCGCCGACACGAGCATGCGTACGGGTGGCGGCCCAGTCCACCGCACCCTTCGGGATGCCCATGGGCGGCCCGGAGTGGCGATCCCAGTCAGCCGCGGCCAGGGGCGCCATCTGCGGAGCGATGACCGAAGCCTGACCGGCGTCCTTCGCCGGATACCACAGGCTGACCATCATCTCCCGATAGGGCTTCGACGTCAGCAGAGGATCCCGCCGCGAACGATCCACCAGCCGCACAGCAACCGTACCGACGGCATACGTCCCGGCCGGCGGAGGAAGAGTAACCGTGAGCCGCTCCGCAGCCGACACACCCCGAACAGCCACAGGCGCGGCGTGCCCGACACCACCCATTGTCGGCGCGGAAGGGGTGAGCGCGGGATGGGTGAGCGTGGCGGGGGCTGCGGCCACGGCCAACGCCAGCCCGGCGACGGCCCCGACGATCACGGTCGAGAAGGGCATGTGAAACTCCTTGCGCGATGCGGATTGTTGTCTGCCGAAGAGGCTGTCGTCACAACACCCGCCTGAGCCAGCGGCATACGTCTGATCCACGCGTAAGACTTCTGTCTCATGTGCCCGGAAGTTCCTCCTCAAGGAGGATGGGGCGCGGACCAGCAGGCCAACTAGGGTGACCGGCATGAAAGCGGGTGACCAGCATGGAAACAACTGACCGCCTGGTCTCCGCCCTCGGAGCACTGGCTCGCCGGTCGCCCGTGCCCGCCGACGCGCTGCTGGCGACCGTACTGTTCCTCGCCACGCTCGGCCCCGGCCAGGTGCTGGCGAGTGGCCGACCGGAGCGGCTGGTGCTTCAGGCCGCCCTGGTGGCCCCTTTGGCGTGGCGGCGGCGCGCACCTATGACGGTGTTCTGCGCGATCGCCGCGGCGGCCGCGATCCAGTGGCTCCTCGACGTGCAGCTTCCCGCCGACGCAGCGCTGCTGGTGGCTCTCTACACGGTCGCCGCGCGCCGCTCCTGGCGGTGGTCGCTGGCGGCCGGGCTCACGCTGGAGGCAGGGGTGCTGCTGGCCGCCGTACGGTGGGCGCCCCCCGGCCGATTCCCGTTCACGGCGGCCACGCTGACCACGATGGCCGCCGCCGCTCTCACCACCGGCCTGTGGATGCGTGCCAGGCGTGCGTACGTCACCTCGCTGGAACACGATCGCGAGCAGCGGGCGCGGCTCGCCGTGGCCGAGGAACGCGCCCGGATGACCCGGGACGTGCACGACATCGTCACCCACAACCTGTCGGTCATGGTGGCACTGGCCGACAGCGCGGCATACGTCCGGCACCGCGCGCCTGACCGGGCGGCCGCCGCCGTCGAACAGATCGCGGCCACAGGACGGCAGGCCCTGGCCGACATGCGCCGCACCCTCGACCCCGGCGAACAGGCGAGCACCTTACGTCCCGCGCCCGGGATCGCCCAGCTCGGCCCGCTGACCGAGAGGATGCGCGCCGCCGGACTGCCGACCCGCCTGGAACTGACCGGCGACCCGAAGCCCGTCCCCGCCGCCGCCCAGCTGACCATCTACCGCCTGACCCAGGAATCCCTGACGAACGTACTCAAACACGCCCCCGGCGCCACAGCCAAGGTCAAGATCCACCTGACCCGACAACACGCCACCCTGGAAATCACCAACACACCAAGCACCCCCAGGAGACTCCCCCACCCCGAACCCCCACCAACCACCACCCCAGAACACCTCCACCCCGGACGCCCATCAAGCAACCCTCCGAGAAGAGGCCAGACCGCACCGAGCACCCCCTCGGGCCGGGGCCTGGCCGGGATGAGTGAGCGCGTCGCCGCCTACGGCGGAACCCTCCACGCCGGCCCCCTCCCCGACACCGGCTGGCGCGTGGCGGCCAACCTCAACCTCACCGACACCCTCGCCGTCACCCCCGACACCAACCTCGGTGACGACTTCGCCAACGCACCCGCCGATGCCCTCTCCGACACACCCACCGACGACCCCGTTGACGACTTCGATGCCGACCTCGATGGCGACATCACCGACGTCCCCCAAGGCGACTCCCACGGCACCCCCGGCAACCACCTCACGAGCAGAAACAGAGCATGAAGAAGATCCGGCTCCTGCTGGCCGACGACGAGTCGCTCCTGCGTATGGCCTTCCGCATGGTGTTCGAAGCAGAGCCCGACATGGAAGTGGCCGGCGAAGCGGCCGACGGCGACGAGGCCGCCCGGATGGCCCGCCTCCTCCGCCCCGACGTCATCCTGATGGACGTACGCATGCCCGGCCTCGACGGCGTAGCCGCCACCCGCAGAATCGTCAGAGATTCCCCTCATTCGCGGGTGCTCATCCTGACCACCTTCGACCTGGACGAGTACGCCTTCGCCGGCCTGAAGGCCGGAGCCTCCGGTTTCCTGCCGAAGAACACACGCCCCGAAGACCTGCTGACCGCGATCCGCAACGTCGCGGCTGGCGACGCCGCCCTCTCCCCGCGCATCGCACGCCGCCTGCTGGAGAAGTTCGCCCCCCAACTCATGCCCGCCCCGTCCGAACGCGACGAACGACTGGAGGAGCTGACCACCCGCGAACGCGAGGTCCTGATCCAGGTGGGCCGCGGCCTGTCCAACGCCGAGGTGGCCACGGCCATGCACCTGGCGGAAGGCACCGTCAAGACGCACCTCAGCCGCGTCCTCCTGAAGCTGGGCCTACGTGACCGCGCCCAGGTCGTGGTCTTCGCCTACGAAACCGGCCTCATCCGCCCGACACCCCCTTACGCCCCCTGACGCGCGCCCCACCGGCGACCGGAGACCGGGGATCCAGGGCCGGGGGCGAGGGCCAGGGCCCCAGGGGTCGAGGGTCGAGGGCCGGGAGTGGGCCGGGGGCCGGGGGCCGGGGGCCGGGAGTGGGGCCGGGGGCGAGCGGGCGCATGCCCACCTTCCTGAGCCGTGGGACGCGCGGACGCGACTGCCCACACCCCCAAAGCCGGGGAAGCCCGGTTACCCGCCCACTCTCCTGACCCGGAGCACGAAAAAGCCCTCCGCATCCGAACGGACGTGGAGGGCCAAAAGGGGTGGAGCTATGGGGATTCGAACCCCAGACCTCCTCCATGCCATGGAGGCGCGCTACCAACTGCGCCATAGCCCCTGGTCACCGCTACGAGTCCACCCGTTGCGGCGCTCCGAGAGCATATAGCCATCCGCGCCCTTTCACCTAATCGCCCGAACACCGCCACCACTCCCCCTACGCCCGAGCCCGAGTCCTAGCCCGCGCCACCAGCACGGCCAGCGCGTCGAGCTGCCCGCGAAGCCCGAACTCGAAGACGGATTCCAGATCGAGGTCCACCTCGGGCCGCGTGACCACCTTGGCCAGCGTGGGAAAGGCCCCGGAGGCAAACAGCTCCGCCATTTCCGCCTCGTGCTCGCTCAGCCACTCGTCGTCGGTCACCCCGGTCTCGGCACGCGCCTGAATCTCCGCCTCCAGAGCGACGGCGGTGCCGCGGATGAGGTTCACGAGGGACACAACGGCGTGCAACATCGTGTTGGTGTCGAGGCCGAGCCCGTCGAGGGCGCGCAGCAGACGATCGGTGTGGGCCATGCCGTTGCGTACGAGCCGGGGCCTGCTCAACGAGACCGCCTGTGCCAGCCACGGATGACGGCGGTGCACCCGCCACAGCCACCTGAGCTCCAGCTCAAGCTGAGGACGCCACCCACGCGGCGGCTGCCCGGCCGGCGGCTCCTCGCCGTAGACGGCGTCGGTCATGAGGTGGACGAGTTCGTCCTTGCCGGCCACGTGCCGGTACAGGGACATGGCCGAGGCGTCCAGCTCGGCGGCGAGGCGGCGCATGGACACGGCGGCCAGCCCCTCCCCGTCGGCGATCCTGACGGCCTCCCGTACGATGCGCTGCCTGGTGAGGTCCTGCGCCGCCCGGCGCGCGGGCCCTGCGACGACTGTGCCCACGCCCGGCACGGCCCGCGTGAGCCCCTCCTCGCGCAGCCTGCCGAGGGCCTTGGTCGCGGTGGCCATCGCCACGCCCCACTCCCGGATGATCTGCCGGGTCGAGGGCACCTGATCCCCCGGCGCCAGCTCCCCGGCCGCGATGCGGTCGCGCAGGTCCGCCACGATCCGCAGATAGACGGGTCGCTCCACGGCCATCCTTTCCCGAGCACTAGTGCACCGGTCACCACCGGCCCGGCCGCACCTGCCGACCGCACTAGTGCGCTCGCCACCCTGTTGCCTGCTCCGAAAACCTGAGCCTACGGTACGCGTACAACGTACAGAGCGCACTAGCAACAGGGCGCATCAGCACAGGGAGGCCACCGTGAAGGCCGTACTCATCTCGGGCGGCGGCGTCGCCGGGCCCACGCTCGCCCACTGGCTGGCCCGCAACGGGTTCCGGCCGACCATTGTCGAACGCGCTCCCAGCCTTCGCACCGGCGGCCAGGCCGTCGACTTCCGCGGCGCCCCGCAACTGGAGGTCCTGGACCGCATGGGCGTGCTCGACGCGGTCAGAGCGGCATGTACGGGCATGGGCGACATCGCCATCGTCGACAGCGGCGGCAGACGCCTGGCCAGGCTGCCGTCGGAGGTGTTCAGCGGCGAGGTGGAGATCCTGCGCGGCGACCTGAGCCGCATCCTGAACGACGCCGCCCCCGCCGAACGCCTCTTCGGCGACTCGATCACCTCCCTCACCGAACGGCCCGAGGGCGTGCACGTGACCTTCGAAAAGGCCGCGCCCCGCACGTTCGACCTGGTGGTGGGCGCGGACGGCATCCGCAGCAAGGTACGCGAGCTGACCTTCCCAGCCACCCCACTGCACCACCTGGGATTCCACAGCGCGGTCTTCACGGTCCCCGGCACGTACGGGCTGGAACACGACGGGCTGGAACACGACGGGCTGATGTACAACGTGCCAGGCCGCTGCGCCACAGTCGTGCGGACGGGCGGCCGGACCAGAGCCGCGCTCGACTTCGCCACGCCCCCACTCGACCGCGACCACCTCGACCACCTCGACCACCTCGACCACGCGACGCAGCGAGCCTTGGTCGCGGAGGCGTTCCGGGGAGTGGGCTGGCAAGTCCCGTCCCTGCTCGCCGCCATGGAGGAGGCCGAGGACTTCTACCTCTGGCCGGCCGCCCAGGTCGTCCTGCCCCGGCTGTCGTCCGGCCGGGTGGCGCTGGTCGGCGACGCCGGGTACGCCCCCGGCCCCGGCGGCATGGGCACGGGCCTCGGGATGATCGGCGCGTACGTGCTGGCCGGAGAGCTGGCCGCGGCCCCCGACGACCACAGGGCCGCCTTCGCCGCCTACGAGCGGCGGATGCGGCCGTACGTCGAGGTGTGCCAGAAGCAGGCCAAAGGCGCCGACAAATACCTCGTGCCGGGCAGACGATCACAGATCTGGCGGCGGAACCAGCTCATGCGCATGTTGCCGTACCTGCCGGGCAAAAGCCTGATCAAACGGATGACGGAGAAGGCTGCGAGCGCCGTCACCTTGCCGGACCACACCCGGCCGGACGCTCGCCGCCCCGCGCAGCCGGCCTGAGCCGGGCCGGCTACACCTCCGCGTCGGGCCGGTCGTCGCTGCTGATGGGCTCGGGAAGGGTGCCGGCGTTGTGTTCGAGCAGCCGCCAGCCCTTGCGACCCTCCTGCAGCACCGACCAGGAGCAGTTGCCGAGGCCGCCCAGCGCGGGCCACAGCTCCTCGGGCAGGCCGAGCAGCTCGCAGATGCCGAGACGCAGCGCGGCGCCGTGCGAGGCGACGACCAGGAGCCCGTCCTCGTCGAGCCGGGCCGCCCACTTGCGCATGGCGGACGCCACCCGGGCCGCGACCTCGCCGACGGGTTCGCCGTCGGGGGCCTCCCAGGCGACGTACTCCTCGGGCCAGCGCGCGGCGATCTCGTCGCGCGTCAGCCCTTCCCACTGGCCGCCGCCGCGTTCGCGGAAGTGTTTGTCGACGGAGACGTCCAGCCCGACGAGCCGTCCGAGCGACAGGGCCGTGTCATGGGCGCGCTGGAGGTCGGAGGAGACGATGAGGGTGGGCCGCAGCGAGGCCAGCAGCGAGGCCGCCCTGGCCGCCTGCGCGACGCCGGTCTCGTCGAGCGGGATGTCGGAGTGGCCCTGGAATCGGTGCTCCACGTTCCACAGGGTCTGTCCGTGGCGGAGGCAGACGATCCGCCTGCTCAACTGCGGGCCCGCTGCATGTTGGCGAGCATGACGCTCTCCGGCAGCCCGATGACCGGGCAGTCCTTCCACAGGCGCTCGAGCGCGTAGAACGTACGGTCTTCCTCGTGCTGGACGTGCACGACGATGTCGATGTAGTCGAGCAACACCCAGCGGCCCTCGCGCTCGCCCTCGCGGCGCACGGGCTTGGCGTCGGCCTCGGTGCGCAGCCGGTCTTCGATCTCGTCGACGATGGCGCGGACCTGGCGGTCGTTCGTGGCGGAGCAGAGCAGGAAGGCGTCGGTGATGACGAGCTGCTCGCTGACGTCATAAGCGAGGATGTCATCGGCCAGCTTGTCGGCCGCGGCTTCCGCGGCTATCTGAACGAGCTGGACGGATCTGTCGGATGCGGTCACGATGCGGGTCTGTCCTCCTGTGTCGGCAGCATGCCCATATATCGAGGGTACCCTTCCAGGCCGAAACCCCTCACCCACGGCACGGAGACCTTCACCCTTCCCCGTGATACAGCCCACGTTTGTTGATGTACTGCACGATTCCGTCGGGTACCAGATACCAGATCGGCTCCCCCTGGGCCACCCGCTGACGGCACTCCGACGAGGAAATGGCCAGCGCGGGAATTTCCAGGAGGGTCACCCTGCCCTCGGGCAGCCCGGGATCGTGCAACGTGTGCCCGGGACGGGTGCAACCCACGAAATGTGCCAGCTCGAACAGTTCGTCGGCGTCCTGCCAGCCGAGAATCGCACCGAGGGCGTCGGCACCGGTGATGAAGTACAACTCCACCTCCGGGCCGTAAATGTTGGAGATATCCCGCAAGGTGTCGATGGTAAAGGTGGGGCCGGGGCGGTCCACGTCAACCCTGCTCACCGAGAACCGGGGGTTGGAGGCCGTCGCGATGACCGTCATCAGATAGCGGTCCTCGGGCGCCGACACCTCGCGCCCTGACTTCTGGTACGGCCGCCCGGTCGGCACGAACACGACCTCGTCGAGATCGAAGTGATGGGCCACCTCGCTTGCTGCGACCAGGTGACCGTGGTGGATGGGATCGAACGTCCCGCCCATCACACCCACCCGTCGCTTCCCCTGGACACCAGGCGCGTTCATCATGCATCGGACCTTACGTGGGCGCGTACCCGAACATGATGGCACCCCCCTGGGTGATGTCCGCGCATCGCATCCGTTGCGGACGTAGCATGCCGGGCATGACGACCACCCCGGACCGCAACCGCGTCCAACTGCCCGGCATCTCGTCCCGTGCCTATGAACACCCCGCAGACCGGTCCGCCCTGGTCGCTCTGCGGAAGTTGAGTGGGTTCGACACTGTTCTCAAGCAGATGTCCGGTCTCATCAGTGAGCGCCGCCTTCGCCTGATGTACCTGGCGTCGTCCGTGCGCGTCAGCGAGACCCAGTTCCGCTCCCTGTACGACATGGGACGCGACGCCGCCTACGTCCTCGACCTGCACCGCATCCCGGAGATCTACGTCCAGCAGGACCCGCAGGTCCAGGCCAAGGCCATCGGCTTCGACGACCCGTTCATCGTCGTCACCACCGGCCTGCTCAACCTCATGGACGAGGAGGAGCAGCGCTTCGTCATCGGCCACGAGACCTCCCACATCCTGTCGGGTCACGCGGTCTACCGGACGATGCTCGACATCCTCACCCGCCTCGCCACGCGCGTCGCCTGGATCCCGCTCGGCTACATCGGGTTGCGCGCGATCGTCGCGGGCCTGGAAGAGTGGTATCGCAAGTCGGAGTTGTCCTCCGACCGCGGCGGCCTGCTGACCGGCCAGAACCCCGAGTCGGCCAAGCGCGCGCTGATGAAGCTCGCCGGCGGCGACTACACCCACGAGATGAACATCGAGGCGTTCCTGGAGCAGTACCAGGAGTACGACACCGCGGGCGACCTGCGTGACGGCTTCCTCAAGGTGCTCAACCTGCTCGGCACCACCCACCCGTTCGCCGTCGTACGCGTGGCCGAGCTCGACAAGTGGCAGCGCAGCGGCGAGTACGAGCGCATCATCGGCGGCGACTACCCGCGCCGCGAGGACGACGCCAACGCACGGGTGACCGAGGAGATCAAGGCCGCGGCCGAGTCCTACCGCGCCTCCTGGTCGCAGTCGCAGGACCCGTTCATCGGCGTGCTGCGCGACGTGGCCGAAGGGGCGGTGAACGCGGGCGAGCGCATCTTCAACCGCTTCTCCCGCCGCGACGGCGGCCAGGGCTGACCGGCCGACCGTCCCCGCCGCCTACAGCAGAAGGGCGATCGCGCGTACGGCGGCCGCGCACAGGGCGACGAACCCGCCCAGCACGGCCAGTGCGCGCAGCCCTTCCCTGCGCAACTCCGGCAGTTTGCCGCCGATCCGCTCGATCTCGCGGCCGGTGATACCACCGCACAACATGCCGAACACCACTCCCGCGACCGTCACAGGCGCCGGCTGCTGCCACCAGTCGGAGTCGATCTGACCGCCGCCGGTCACCCAGAGCGCACCGCCCGACGCCACCGCGACGGGCACCCCCGGCCACACCACAGCGGTCGCCGCCGCCCCGGACAGCGCGAACGGGAACAGCAACACGCGCAGCGCGATCCGCATGCGACGCGCGCTGCGCTTTCTGACCAGCCAATGACTCATCCAGAGCGTCCTGGTCAGCACCACGAACGCCGTCGTGATCGCGATGGAGGCGATCGGCCAGATCACCGACGTCACCACGCAGGGCACCGCCAGCACCGCGAGCAGCAGCAGGGCCGTGTTGCCCGCGGGCAGCGTGGTCGGCGCGTCGGCCCTGAGCCTGCCCCGCCTGCCGTCCTGCGTCCTGCCGCGCACGACCGCCGTCGCCCGCGCGCGCGGGCCCGTCTTCGGGTCGGCGCCCGACCTGGTGCGGGCCGCGGCGGCCTTGCCGTCGGTGTTCGTCCTGCTCCGCGGCGGCGGAACCGCCCCGTCGGCCCTGACCCGCGTCCCGTCGGCGCCGGTCCTGGCCCGCGTTCCCTCCGCTCCCGTCCTGGCTCGTGTTCCTTCGGCTCCCGTCCTGGTCCGGGCGCCGGACGGGGTGCCGTCGGCGCCGGTCCTGGTCCGTGCTCCGGGGGTCGCGCCGTCCGTGCCCGGCCGGGGTCGCGCGCCCGAGGCGGCGCCGTCGGCCCGGTTTCTCGTCGCGGGCGGCTCGGTCCGGTTCCTCGGTACGGGCGGCTTCCCGTCCGTACCGGTCCGCGTCCGCGGCACGGGTGTCTTCCCGTCCGCGCCCGTACGGCTGCGCGGCACGGGCGTCTTGCCCTCCGTACCGGCCCGGCCACGCGGCGCGGGAACCTCCGCCGCCGCGCCGTTCGCCCGGCTCCGCGCGTTCTCGCCCCGGGAGGTCTCCTCGGCGGACGGGGACGCCTCGCCGTCGGGCCCGTTGGTGGCCTTGGCCAGCCGGGAGAGCCGGTCGGCCAGCAGCGCGGCGGTGGGCCGCTTGCCCGGCTCCCTGTTGAGCGCCGCGCGCACCAGCGGCAACAACGCCACCGGCACACCCTTGAGGTCGGCCTGCCCGTTGAGCACCGCGTACATCTGCGCCTCGGCCGTGCCGCGCCCGAACGTGGGCCGCCCGGTCGCCGCGAACGCCACCGTCGCCGCCCAGGCGTGCACGTCGGCGGGCGAGTCGACGTGCTCGTCGGCGAAGATCTCCGGCGCGGTGTAGCCGGGCGTGCCGAGGAACGTGCCGGTCATGGTGAGCCGGGTCGCGTCGAGCACCTGCGCGATGCCGAAGTCGATGAGGACCGGGCCCTCCGTACCCATGATGATGTTGCCCGGCTTCAGGTCGCGGTGGACGACCCCGGCCGCGTGGATGATGGCCAGCGCCGCCGCGATGCCCTGCGCCATGTGCACGAGCTGCCCGAGGTCGAGCGGCCCGCTCTGGCGTACGCGCTCCAGCAGCGTGACGCCCTCGATGTGCTCCATGACCAGGTACGGCCGGGCACAACTCAGGTCGGCGTCGAGCACCTTGGCCACGTAGGGGCTCTCGACCCTGCGCAGCGCCCGTACCTCGCGCTCCAGCCTGACTCGGGACATTTCATCCTCGGTCAGGTCGTGGAGGACCTTGAGTGCGACCTGCTCGCCACGGCGGGTGGTCGCGAGGTAGACCTCGCCCATGCCGCCTCGGCCGAGCCGCTCGACCAGGCTGTAAGGCCCGACCTTGCCGAGCTTGCTCACCGTCCCTCCCCGCGCGGCGCGCCCATAAGGGACACAACCCTAGCGCTGGGACAGGAGTTGACGCCCGCGGCGCGCCGGAGCTCGCGAACCTTTATCGGTTTGAACGATCGGACAACATGCTGTCGAGCTCGGCCGTGGGTTCCTCGGACAGGGACTTGCGACCCTTCCTGCGCCAGTTGACGTGACCGCGGCTCTCCAGCCAGAGCAGCAGCCGGTCGGCGCCGAAGAGCACCGCGGCGGAGAAGACAAGGGCGACGACAATTTCCATGACACCCAGTCAACCCAGGCCGCGGGCCGCCGGTCAGCCCGACACGCCGACTAGCCGCAAGCCGGGCCGGCCACAACCGTGCCCTCTGACGTGCGCAGATGCCCTTCTCCCGTATAGATCCACTTGGTCGAGGTCAGCTCCGGCAGGCCCATCGGGCCACGGGCGTGCAGCTTCTGGGTGGAGATGCCGATCTCCGCGCCGAACCCGAACTCGCCGCCGTCGGTGAACCTGGTCGAGGCGTTGACCGCCACGGCCGCCGAGTCGACGAGCGCGACGAAGCGGCGGGCGGCCGGCTGCGACCGGGTGACGATCGCGTCGGTGTGGCCCGAGCCGTACCGCCGGATGTGGGCCACCGCCTCCTCCAGCGAGCCGACGACGGCGGCGGCGATGTCGAGCGACAGGTACTCGGCCCGGAAGTCGTCCTCCGTGGCCGGCACGACCTCGCCGTAACCGGCGATCCGCTCGTCGCCGTGGACGGTCACGCCGGCCTCGGCCAGCGCCCGCAACGCCCTCGGCACGAACGCGTCGGCGACCCCCGCGTGGACGAGGAACGTCTCCGCCGCGTTGCACACCGACGGCCGCTGCGCCTTGGAGTTGACCAGGATCTGCACGGCCAGGTCGAGATCGGCCTCCGCGTCGACGTAGACGTGGCAGTTGCCGACGCCGGTCTCGATCACCGGCACCGTGGACTCCTCCACCACCGAGTTGATCAGCGACGCGCCGCCGCGCGGGATCAGCACGTCGACCAGCCCGCGCGCCCGCATCAGCTCCTTGACCGACTCGCGCGTCTGCCCCGGTACGAGCTGCACCGCCCCGGCGGGCACCTGCGTGGCAGTCAGCGCGTCCTGCATGACGCGCACCAGCGCCGCGTTGGAGGAGTAGGCACTCGACGAGCCCCTGAGCAACACCGCGTTGCCGCTCTTGAGGCAGAGCGCGGCGGCATCGACGGTGACATTGGGACGGCCCTCGTAGATGATCCCGATCACCCCGAGCGGCACCCTGACCTGCCGCAGCTCCAGCCCGTTGGGCAGCGTGCTCCCCCGGACGACCTCGCCGACCGGGTCGGGCAGGTCTGCCACCTGCCGCACGGCCTCGGCGATGGCCCCGATCCTGGCCTCGTCGAGCCGCAGCCTGTCGATCATCGACTCGGACGTGCCCTGGGCCCTGGCCCGCTCGACGTCCTCGGCGTTGGCCTCGACGAGCTCGGCGGCGTGCGCGACCAGGGCGTCGGCGATCGCCCGCAACGCCCGGTCCTTGGGCGCCCGCGGCAGCGGGGCCAGCTCGGCGGCGGCCTCTCGTGCCGCGTGGGCGACCTTCAGGAACTCCTCGGACATCGCGTGCTCCTCACTGGTGATGGGCTTCCAGTATGACGATGTCGTCGCGGTGGATCAGCTCGCGTTCATATTCCGGACCGAGGGCGCTGGCCAGCTCTCTCGTGGAACGGCCGAGCAGTCCGGGGATCTCGACGGCGTCGAAGTTGACCAGGCCGCGCGCCACCACGCCGCCCTGCGGCCCGCACAGGTCGACCGGGTCGCCCGCGGCGAACTCGCCCTCCACGGACGTCACGCCGGCGGGCAGCAGCGACTTGCGGCGGCCCACGATCGCCTCGACCGCGCCCTGGTCCAGGTGCAGCCGCCCGCGCCCGGTCGTGGCGTGGGCGAGCCACAACAGCCGCGTGCCGGGGTGGCGGCCCCCCGGGTGGAAGTAGGTGCCGATGTCGGCCCCGGCGAGCGCCTGGGCGGCGTGGGCGGCGGCGGTCAGCACGACCGGCACGCCCGCGCCCGTGGCGATCCGGGCCGCCTGCACCTTGGTCACCATGCCGCCGGTGCCGACCGCCGCGCCGTTCCTGCCCAGCTCGACGCCGGCCAGGTCCTGCGGACCACGGACCTCGGCCAGGCGGCGCGAGCCCGCCCGGCTCGGCGGGCCGTCGTAGAGCGCGTCGACGTCGGACAACAACACCAGCGCGTCGGCGTGGATCAGATGGGAGACCAGCGCCGCCAGCCGGTCGTTGTCGCCGAACCTGATCTCGTCGGTCGCCACCGTGTCGTTCTCGTTGACGATCGGCACGATGCCCAGCTCAAGCAGCCGGGCCAGGGTGCGCTGGGCGTTGGCGTGGTGGGCGCGGCGCATCATGTCGTCGGCGGTCAGCAACACCTGGCCGACGCGCAGGCCGTAGCGGGCGAAGGAGGAGGTGTAGCGCGCGACCAGCACACCCTGCCCGACGGACGCGGCCGCCTGCTGGGTGGCCAGGTCGCGTGGTCGCGCCGACAACCCCAGCGGGCCGAGGCCCGCCGCGATCGCTCCCGACGACACCAGTACGATCTGCGTCCCGGCACGCCGCCGCGCCGACAGGACGTCGACGAGGGCGTCAACCCGGTCGACGTCGATCATGCCCTGGGGGGTCGTGAGCGAGGAGGAGCCGACCTTGACGACGACCTTCGACGCTGAGCTGATCTGTTCCCGCACGCCTGGCAGCCTATCCGAGCCCGCCCCCCACCTCCGGACGGCGGAGGGCCCCGGGCGGCCTACCTCAGGCGGTTGTCCGAGCCGCGCGGCCCCTGGTGCACCGACTCGGCGTTGAGCGTCGGCTGCCAGTCGAAGACGTATCCGCCCTCCATCGGCCCGATGACCACCTCGGCCCCGGCCTTGGCGCCGGCCTTGACCAGCTCCTCCTCCACGCCGAGCCGTTCGAGCCGGTCGGCCAGGTAGCCGACGGCCTCGTCGTTGCTGAAGTCGGTCTGCCGGATCCAGCGCTCCGGCTTCTCGCCGGTGACCTGGAACAGGCCGTCGTTGACCCGCCGCACCTTGAACCCGGCCTCGCCGAGCTGCTTGGGCCTGATCACCAGTCGCGTGGGCTCCTCGACCGGCTTGCTGGCCCTGGCCGCGGCCACCCAGTCGCCCATCGCGTACGTGAGCTCCCGCAACCCGTCGTGCGTGGCCGCCGAGATGACGAAGACCTGCAGCCCCCGCTCCTCGAACTCGGCCCGGACCAGGTCGGCGAGCTCCCGGGCGTCGGGCACGTCGGCCTTGTTCAGCACGATCATCCGCGGCCGGTCCTCAAGCTTCCCGTACGCCCGCAGCTCGGCCTCGATCATCTCGTAGTCGGTGATCGGGTCGCGGCCCGGCTCCATGGTCGCGCAGTCGATGACGTGCACGAGCATGTCGCAACGTTCGACGTGGCGCAGGAACTCGTGCCCCAGCCCCTTGCCCTGCGAGGCCCCCGGGATCAGTCCGGGCACGTCGGCGACCGTGAACACGTTGTCGCCGGCGGTCACGACCCCCAGGTTGGGGATGAGCGTGGTGAACGGATAGTCGGCGATCTTCGGCTTGGCCGCGCTCAGCGCCGCGATCAGCGACGACTTGCCCGCACTGGGGAACCCGACCAGCGCCACGTCGGCGACGCTCTTGAGCTCCAGCATGACGTCGAGCCCGTCGCCGGGCTCCCCGAGCAGCGCGAACCCGGGCGCCTTGCGCCTGGACGTGGCCAGTGCGGCGTTGCCGAGCCCGCCGTGCCCGCCCTGCGCGATCACGTACCGGGTTCCGGCCCCCACGAGGTCCACCAGCACGTCGCCCGAGTTGGCGTCCTTCACCACGGTCCCGTTGGGGACGGACAGGACCACGTCGTCGCCGTTGGCGCCGTCGCGGTTGGAGCCCTGCCCCTGCCTGCCGTTGTCGGCCTTGCGGTGGGGACGGCGGTGGTAGTCCAGCAGCGTCGCGGTGTTGGAATCGACCTCAAGGATCACGTCGCCGCCGCGGCCGCCGTTCCCTCCGTCGGGGCCGCCGAGCGGCTTGAACTTCTCCCGGTGGATGGAGGCGCAGCCGTTTCCCCCGTCACCGGCCTTGACGTGCAGGACCACCTGGTCCACGAAGTCCGGCATCCAGCTCTCCTTCATCAGCCCACCAGGGCATTCATCAACAACTACGACAGGCGCCCCCAAGGGCCCCGGAAAACGCCTAAGGGGTGGATCGACAGGCGATCCACCCCTTGAAGCAACACCGAAGCGAAGCTGATTACTCCGCGACGGGAACGATGCTGACGGCGCGACGACCGCGCTTGACGCCGAACTGCACGTGGCCGGCGGCCAGCGCGAACAGCGTGTCATCGCCACCGCGGCCGACGTTGTCGCCGGGGTGGAAGTGGGTGCCGCGCTGACGAACGATGATCTCGCCCGCGTTCACCAGCTGGCCGCCGAAGCGCTTGACGCCCAGGCGCTGAGCATTGGAGTCACGGCCGTTCCGGGTGGACGACGCGCCCTTCTTGTGTGCCATCTCTCAAACTCCCGATCAGGCCTGGTCGATACCGGTGATCTTCACCTGGGTGTACCGCTGACGGTGACCCTGGCGCTTCTTGTAACCGGTCTTGTTCTTGTACTTGAGAATGCGGATCTTCGGGCCCTTGGTCTCACCGAGGATCTCGGCGCTGACCGTGAACTTGCCCGCCTCGGTGGTCACATCGCCGTCGTTGACGACGAGCACCGTCGGCAGCGAAACCGAAGAGCCGACCTCGCCGGCGACCTTGTCCACCTCGAGGACGTCACCGACGGAGACCTTCTGCTGCCTGCCGCCGCAACGAACGATCGCGTACACCGCGGAACCCTTCTACTGACTCGCTGTTGGCCTCAGCCGCCTCGCATCGAGGCGACCGCCGAATGTTGCGCCTGTCATTCGGCCTGTCTCAAACCGACGAACCGAGTAAGCGCGCCAACAGGGCACGTCACCTGACGCACCGATTCACCAGGGTACCGCTTTACGGTGCCCTAGGCGAACCGGACGGATCGTCGGAAGCCTACCGAGGCTACTCGGCGGACTTGGCTCGGCGAGAGCGTCGCCGCCCTCTGCCGGAAGTCTGGCTGGCCTGGTCGTCCTCAGCCGGGACGTCATCAAGCGCACCGGTCACGGTATCACGGCTGGCGGAGTCCTTGGCCGCGGAAACCTTGTCCGAGACCGCCTTCTCGATCGCCATCTTGCCCTGCGTACCACGCGGCTCGGGCTTGGCCTCGACCGGCTCGGTCGAGACGATCAGCCCACGCCCGTTGCAGCACTCGCACGGCGTCGAGAACGCCTCCAGCAGCCCCTGACCGACCCGCTTACGGGTCATCTGCACCAGGCCCAGCGAGGTCACCTCGGCGACCTGGTGCTTGGTCCTGTCGCGCGCGAGGCACTCCAGCAGCCGGCGCAGCACCAGGTCGCGGTTGGACTCCAGCACCATGTCGATGAAGTCGATCACGATGATGCCGCCGATGTCCCGCAGCCTGAGCTGGCGCACGATCTCCTCGGCCGCCTCCAGGTTGTTCCTGGTGACGGTCTCCTCGAGGTTGCCGCCCTGGCCGGTGAACTTGCCGGTGTTGACGTCGACGACGGTCATCGCCTCGGTACGGTCGATCACCAGCGAGCCACCGCTCGGCAGCCACACCTTGCGCTCCAGCGCCTTGCCGAGCTGCTCGTCGATCCGGTACGACTCGAACACGTCGCCCTGCCCGGTGTCCCAGCGCGACAGGCGCTCGGCCAGGTGCGGCGCGACGTACTTGACGTAATCGTCGACGGTGTCCCAGGCGTCGTCGCCCTGCACGACCAGCGAGGTGAAGTCCTCGTTGAACACGTCGCGCACGACCCGGATGGTCAGGTCGGGCTCGGCCGACAGCAGCTCGGGCGGGCTGGCCGACTTGGCCTTCTTCTGGATGTTCTCCCACTGCGCAGACAGCCGGGCCACGTCGCGGGCCAGCTCGTCCTCGGAGGCGCCCTCGGCCGCGGTGCGGACGATCACGCCCGCGTTCTCCGGCATGACCTTCTTCAGGATGCTCTTGAGGCGGGTGCGTTCCTTGTCGGGCAGCTTGCGGCTGATGCCGGTCATCGACCCGTCCGGCACGTACACCAGGTAACGGCCGGGCAGGCTGATCTGCGAGGTGAGCCGGGCGCCCTTGTGGCCGATCGGGTCCTTGGTGACCTGCACCAGCACCGACTGGCCGGACTTCAGCGCCGCCTCGATCCGCTTGGGCTGTCCTTCCAGCCCGGCGGTGTCGAAGTTCACCTCACCGGCGTACAGGACGGCGTTGCGTCCCTTTCCGATGTCCACGAACGCGGCCTCCATCGACGGCAACACGTTCTGGACCTTGCCCAGGTAGACGTTGCCGACGTAGGACTGGCTGGCCTCGCGGTTGACGTAGTGCTCGACGAGGACGCCGTCCTCCAGGACCGCGATCTGCGTACGGTCGCCCTGGCGGCGCGCCACCATCATGCGGTCGACGGACTCGCGGCGGGCCAGGAACTCCGACTCCGTGATGATCGGCGGACGCCTGCGCCCCAGCTCGCGCCCCTCGCGGCGGCGCTGCTTCTTGGCCTCCAGGCGGGTCGAGCCGCGCACGCTCTGCACGCCGTCGATGGCGGTCTCCAGGGAGGCGGCCCGGCCGGAGCGCGGCGCGCGGATGCGCACCACGGTGTTCGGCGGGTCGTCGCTGGAGGGCTCCATCGTCTCGTCGGCACCGCGACGGCGACGCCGGCGACGCCGGCGCGAGCTGGTGGCCTCCTCTTCCTGGGACTCCTCGCCCTGCTCCTCCTCGGCCTCCTCGTCGCCTTCCTCGCCCTCGTCACCCTCGTCACGCTCGCGCGCCTTGCCGCGGCCCCTGCCGCCGCGCCTGCGCCGGCGACGACGGCCGCCGCCCTCCTCCTCCTGCTCGTCGGAGGTGTCGACGTCGCCCTCGTCCTCGACGACGCTCTCGTCGACCAGCTCCTCGATCTCCTCGGGCTCCGGCTGCGGCTCGGGCCGCCGGATCACGGCGGGCTTGCCCTGGCTGGGGTCGGGGGCCTGGAACAGCGGCGCGAAGATGGCCGCCGGACGCTGGAACGCGGCGCCCGGCTCGTCCTGCCTGCGCGCGGCCAGACCGAAGGGGTCGGCGAGCAGGCTCGGGCGGTCGGCGTCCTCGTCGAGGTCCTCTCCGGCGGGCTCGTCGTCGAGCGGCTCCTCCTCCGGCAGGATCTCCAGGATGTCCTCGTCGCCCGCTTCTGCGGCCTCGGGCACGGTGACGGCCACCTCGACGTCCGAGGGCGTCGCGACGACCTCGACGTCGGCGCCCGCCGGCGCCTCGACGACCACCTCTTCGGGCTCGGCCTTCTTGCGCGTACGCCGCCGCTTCGGCGCCTCGGCCTCCTCCTCCGGGAGCGCTCCCGCGACCTCCGGCTCGGCCTTCTTCGTCGTACGGCGACGCGTCGTGGTCGCCGTGGACCGCGTCCGCGTGGTCCGCTTGGGCTTCTCCTCGGGCATGTCGGAGGCGTCCACCACGGCTTCCGCCACAGCCGCCTCGACGACACTGGCGACCTCACCGGCACCCGCGCCGGCCAGCGTCTCCGCCTCCAGCTCGGCCGGACTCTGCACCACCGGCGCGACGACCGGCTCGGCCGCGGCGGTACCCCGCCCACGCGCCCTGGTCCTCGTGGTCTCCCGCCGCTCCACGACCGGCTCCACGACGGGCTCGGCCGACGTACCGGCCTGGGAAGCGGCAGGGCTCTCGGCCTGCTGCGGCGCCGGGCCCTCCGGCACGACGGCCTCGGCCGGCTGCTGCGCCTGGACGCCCTCGGGGCCGCCCTGGGCGGCTCCGGCCGGGCTCTCCGGCGCCTCGGCGGCGGGCGCCGCGGCACGGGCTCTGGTTCTCCTGCCGCGCCCCGCGTCGGGGGCCGGCTCTCCCGCCGCGCGCTGCACGGCGTTGGTCTGCACCGGCTGCACCTCGGCAACCGACGGCGCGGCCTGGGCGGCCGCGACAGTGATCGGGGCGACGACGACCGGCTCCTCGGGCAGCTCGGGCGGAGGACCCGCCGGGCGGCTCGCGGAACGGCGCCTGGTCACCTTGGACTGTTCAGTTGTCTCCCCGTCAGGGCCATTGGCCCCGGCGTTGGGCTCGTTGTCGAGCATGCGGGCGCTCTCCCGTCAGCTCCCGGGCGCGTCGCCGCGCCGCGCAGGAGCCCTCGTGTCTCGTTGTCCGCCCCCGCCTCCGGGTAGGAGGCACGGGCGCCAAGTCCTGTCAGCGGTGGCGCCCCGCTCGCGCAGGGCACCTCCTGCCCAATGGGAAATCCGCTCATCAGACCGCCGCCGCACTGGCGTGCCCGGCGTGAGCCGTAGCGGCAGTCCATCTCGCAGACGTCCCATCAGTAGCCGACGATGTGCTCTCCCGCCGGTCCCGCCTCGCCGCCGCGCGTCGTGTCGCGGTCAAGGTCGAGCGGATCGGCAAGCGCACCAGTACTGGCGTCGAGCGGCCCCTGCGCCAGCCTGGTCACCTCGGGGGGAACCGGCGGCGCGAAGTCGGCCACAAGGCGCAGCCCTGTGAGCACATCATCGGGTCGAACGGCAGGCGTCATGTGCCGAACAACCATGCGCAGTATGACACACGTCTGTCCGGGCACCTGAGCTGCGGTTCTGTCTGTTCCCTCGGACACCACGAGCCTCAGGACGGCCTCCCGCGCGTCGAAGCGCCGGGGGCCCTTCTTGGTGAGGCGTTCGACCTCCACGGTGGCCGACGCGAGGAACTTCTCCGCCGCCACCCGGGCGAGCTCGCGATCGGCGCCGGGCAGCCGCACCTCCCAGTCGGAGACCTCCAGACGGTCGGCAAGGCCCCCCGGGCCCGCCGGCACGACGTCGAGCACATCGAGACCGGGCGGCAGTGACGTGTCCAGACTGGACTTGACCTGCTCGGGGTCACACAGCCTGGTGACACCGATCTCAAGGTATTCGGCTTCGCTGGCGACGCCGGTCGGCGCCGCGCCCGCATAGGAGATCTTCGGGTGGGGCGAGAAGCCCGCGCTGAAGGCCACCGGAATACCGGCACGGCGGACCGCTCTTTCGACGGCCCGCGAGATGTCGCGGTGACTGGTGAAGCGCAGGCGGCCGCGCTTGGCGTAGCGCACACGCAGGCGCTGCACCGTAGGCGCGGGCGGAGGCCCGTCGGGAACAGGTTTCAGAGCTTTGCGTCCTTCCCTTGTAAGAGTTCCTTCTCCCAGGATAAGCCGCCGCGACACGTGTATGTGTACGCCGTGACACGGCTCGCCCACTGAGCGCGCTAGACCACGGTGAGAGGAAGGAGCTTGCGCCCTGTCGGGCCGATCTGGATCTCGGTGCCCATGGTCGGGCAGACCCCGCAGTCGTAGCACGGGGTCCAGCGGCAGTCCTCGACCTCACTGCCGGACACGGCCTCCTGCCAGTCCTGCCAGAGCCATTCGCGGTCGAGCCCGGCGTCGAGGTGGTCCCACGGAAGGACCTCGTTCTCGGCCCGCTCGCGGACGGTGTACCAGTCGACGTCGACGCCCGACTTCTCGGCGGCCCGCATCCACCTGTCGTAGGAGAAGTGCTCGCTCCACCCGTCGAACCTGCCGCCGTCCTCCCAGACTGCCCTGATCACCGCGCCGACCCTGCGGTCGCCGCGCGAGAGCAGGCCCTCCACGATGGACGGCTTGCCGTCGTGGTAGCGGAAGCCGATGGCCCTGCCGTACTGCTTGTCGCCGCGCAGCGAGTCGCGCAGCGCCTTGAGCCGTCTGTCGACGGTCTCGTGGTCGGCCTGCCCGGCCCACTGGAACGGGGTGTGCGGCTTGGGCACGAACCCGCCGATGGAGACCGTGCAGCGGATGTCGCGACTGCCCGTGGCCTCCCGGCCCGCCTGGATGACCTTCTTGGCCAGGTCGGCGATGCCGAGCACGTCTTCGTCCTGCTCGGTGGGCAGGCCGCACATGAAGTAGAGCTTCACCTGCCGCCACCCCTGCGAGTAGGCGGTGGTGACGGTGCGGATGAGGTCTTCCTCGGTGACCATCTTGTTGATCACCTTGCGCATGCGCTCGGAGCCGCCCTCGGGGGCGAACGTGAGACCCGAGCGCCTGCCGTTCCTGGAGAACTCGTTGGCCAGGTCGATGTTGAACGCGTCGACCCTGGTCGAGGGCAGGGACAGCGAGGTGTTGGTGCCCTCGTAACGGTCGGCCAGGCCCTTGGCGACCTCGGCGATCTCGGAGTGGTCGGCCGAGGACAACGACAGCAGGCCGACCTCGTTGAAGCCGGACTCGTTGATGCCGTTCTCGACCATGGCGCCGATCGTGGTGATCGAACGCTCCCGCACCGGACGGGTGATCATGCCCGCCTGACAGAAGCGGCACCCGCGCGTGCAGCCGCGGAAGATCTCCACGCTGAACCGCTCGTGCACCGTCTCGGCCAGCGGCACCAGCGGTTTCTTCGGATAGGGCCACTCGTCGAGGTCCATCACCGTGTGCTTGTGCACCCGCCAGGGCACGTCGGACCTGTTGGGCGCGACCCGCTGGATGCGGCCGTCGGGGTGGTAGTCGACGTCGTAGAACTTCGGCACGTAGACGCCGCCGGACTCGGCGAGCCGCATCAGCAGCTCGTCGCGCCCGCCGGGACGCCCCTCGGCCTTCCACTCGCGGATGACCTCGGAGATGGCGATCGCGATCTGCTCGCCGTCGCCGAGCACGGCGGCGTCGAGGAAGTCGGCGATCGGCTCGGGGTTGAAGGCCGCGTGACCGCCGGCGAGCACGATCGGGTCGTCCTCACCCCGGTCGACGGCGTTGAGCGGGATCCCCGCGAGATCGAGCGCGGTCAGCATGTTGGTGTAGCCCAGCTCGGTCGAGAACGACACGCCGAGCACGTCGAAGGCCCGCACCGGCCGGTGCGCGTCGACGGTGAACTGCGGCACGCCCTCGGCCCGCATGAGCGCCTCCAGGTCCGGCCAGACCGCGTAGGTGCGCTCGGCCAGGGTGCGGGGCAGCTCGTTGAGGATCTCGTAGAGGATCGCCACGCCCTGGTTGGGCAGCCCGACCTCGTAGGCGTCCGGGTACATCAGCGCCCACCGTACGTCGGCGGAGTCCCAGTCCTTGACGGTCGAGTTGAGCTCACCCCCGACGTACTGGATGGGCTTCTGCACCTTGGGCAGCAGCGCTTCCAGGCGGTGGAATATCGACTCGACAGGCATACCGTCCAGGGTAGCGGCGCCCGGACGGTGACAAATCCGGCCCGGCCCCAACGCGCCGGGCCCGCGCCCGCCGAACGCGCCGTGAACTCAGTTGAACGACTGCCGTCTGACCCTGATGGCGAGCAGCAGCCCGACCGCCATGAGGTTGGCGAACGTGGCCGTACCGCCGTATGACACGAAAGGCAGCGGCAAACCGGTGATCGGCATGATCCCGATCGTCATCCCCACGTTGATGAACGTCTGGAACGCGAACCAGCACACGATCATGCCCGCGACCAGCGTGCCGAACCGGTCGTCGCAGTGCCTGGCGACCTTCAGCCCGCGCAGCAGCACCACGCCGAGCAGCAGCACCACGGTGACCGACCCGATGAACCCGAACTCCTCGCCCGCCACCGTGAAGATGAAGTCGGTGTGCTGCTCGGGCACGAACCGGCCGGTCGTCTGCCCGCCGCCGAACAGCCCCTTGCCCAGCAACTGCCCCGAACCGATCGCGATCAGCGACTGCGTGCTGTTGTAGCCCACCCCGCGCGGATCCACCTTCGGATCCACAAATGCGGTGAACCGCGCCACCTGGTACGGCTCCAGCAGGTTGAAGTAGAACACGCTGAACACCCCGACCGCCGCCACCAGCACCAGCGCGACGATCCACCGCTTGCGCACCCCCCCGATCACCAGCCCCGCGGCCGTGATCACGGCGAGGACGAGCGCGGTGCCGAGGTCGGGCTGCAACATCACCAGGCCCATCGTGATCCCCGCCGCGACCAGGGCCAGCGCGATGTCGAGCCCGCGCGGCCGGTCGCTGCCCTCGGCGGGCTGGGCCAGCAGCATCGCGATGATCAGCAGCAGCCCGACCTTGGCGAACTCCGACGGCTGCACCGCGAACCCGCCCCCGAGCAGGATCCACGAGTGCGACCCGTTGATCGTCGCCCCCAGCGGCGTGATCACCAGCGCCAGCCCCACCAGCGACACCAGGAACACCAGCGGCGCGTACGCCCGCATCGCCCGATGGTCGACCATCGCCACCACCGCGCACAGCGTCACGCCGATGACCTCGTTGAGCAGGTGTTTCTTCACCAGCCCGGTGGCGCCGGGCGCCCACGTCCGGGTCGAGGACCACACCAGCAGGGTGCCGATCAGGCACAACCCGGCCACCGCGACCAGCATCAGCCCGTCCATGCGCCGCACCACGGAGTGCTCGCCGATGGCCCGCTGGATGAACGAGGGCCGCCGTGCGGCCATGGTGCGGGTCACTGGTGGATCACCGTCCCGTCGGGCGCGAACTTCGGCAACTTGGTCGGGAGCTTCCCGCCCGGCACGGCGGCCGGGCCCTTGAAGCCGTAGATGCCCTCGTAGATCTCGCGGGCGGCCGGGGCCGCGGTCGAGGCGCCCATGCCACCCTGGGACACCATGACGACCACCACGTACTGCGGGTTCTTGGTGGGCGCGAACGACGCGAACCAGGAGGTGTCCTTCTTGCCCCACACCTCCGCGGTACCGGTCTTGCCGCCGATGCGTACCTTGTCCATCGGGAAGCCGGTGAACGCCCCGGCCGCGGTGCCGTCGGAGGGCACCTGGCTCAGCGCGTTCTTGATGTAGAGCCGTTCCTTCTCGCTGATCGGCAGCTTGCCGACCACCGGCACGTCGATGGTCTTGACCACCTTGCCGTCCGGCCGCACCTGCGCCCACCCGATGCGCGGGCTGCGCACCTTCCCGTCGCTCACCAGCGCCATGTACGCCCGCGCGAGCTGCATCGGCGTCACCAGCACGTCGCCCTGCCCGATGGCGAAGTTGGCCGAGTCACCGGGCCGCAACAGGAACCCCTCGGTGCAGTTCTCCAGCGCCAGGAGTTTGAGGAAGTCGGCCCGCGCCCGGTCCTTCTCCTCCGGGTAGCCCTTGCGCGACCGTTCGCAGCTCGTGGCGCTGGTCCGGTTCCACAGGTCCTTCTTCCAGGCCCGGTCGGGGATGCGTCCCGAGGACTCGCCCGGCAGGTCGACCCCGGTCCGCTCGCCGAACCCGAAGGCCCTGGCGGTGTTGGCGAACACTTCCTTCGTACGCTTCTTCGGGTTGCGCCCGCCGTCCTTCAAATACTGCTCGTACGCCGCCCGGTAGAAGATCGTGTCGCACGACTTGACCAGCGCCATGTGCAGGTTCATCTGCCCCAGGCCGATCCCCCTGAAGTTGCTGAAGGACCGGTCGCCCACCATGTACGCCCCGGGGCAGTCGTACGTGCCGTTCAGCGGATACCCGGCACGCAACATCGCCGACACCGACGACACCTTGAACGTCGAACCGGGCGCGAACTGCCCGTTGATCGCCCGCGACACCAGCGGCTTACCCGACTTGTCCGACAGCAGCCATTGGTAGCCCTTCGCCGAGATACCGCCGGCCCAGATCTCCGGGTCGTACCCCGGCGCGCTGGCCACCGACACCACCCGCCCGCTCCGCGCGTCCAGCACCACCGCGGCACCGCCGTCGGCCCCGGGGGCGCTCTTCATCGCGTGCGCGAGCGCCTTCTCCGTCACTGCCTGCACCCGCGAGTCGATGCTGGTCACCAAATGGTCCCCGGCGACCGGCTGCACCTGCTCCTCGACCCCGAGGGCCTTGCCCATCCGGTCGACCTGCACCCTGCGCAGCCCCGACTTCCCGCGCAGCGCGTCGTCGTAGACGTACTCGATGCCGTCGCGGCCCGCCAGGTCGACGCCCGAGAAGCTGGCCTTGAGCCCTTCGCGCTTCTCCAGCTCCGCCTCGGTCACCGGCTGCAGGTAGCCCAGCATCTGCGCCCCGGCCCTGCCGCCCGGGTACTGCCGTACGGAATGGATCTCCGCGGTGACCCCGGGGAACTCCTCCTGCCGTTCCAGGATCTGGAGCGCCTCCCGCGTGTCCACCTTCTCGTCCAGCGGAACCGGCTGGTACGGCGACCCCGTCCAGCACGGCTTGCCCACCCCCGGCCCGCACGGCGTGATGCGCTGGCGCAGGTCCTTGACCGGCCGGTCGAGCACCGCGGAGAGCCGGCGCAGGACGCTCATCCCGCCGCCCGGCATCCTGTTCAGCTTCGTCCGGTCCACGGACACGACCAGCGCCGTCCTGTTGCGCACCAGCGGACGCCCCGACGAGTCGAGGATCTGCCCCCGCACCGCGGGCACGATCACGGTGCGCGTCCGGGTCTCCATCGCCCTGGTCACGAACTCCTGGCCGCGCACGACCTGCACCTGCCAAAGCCGCACGGCCAGCACGACGAGCAGCACCACCACCAGGATGTGCAGCACCAGCAATCTCGTACGCATGCGGATCATGTCGAGAACCTCGGTTGTCTCCCCCGGGTGGCGAGCCAGATCACCACCGGCGCCACGATGAGCGTGTAGAGAACGGTGACGGGCACCTGCTGGGTCAGCGTCGACAGCGACACCCGCGGATCGGAGATGAGCCCGGCCACCCCCACCGCCACCAGGGGCGCGATCAGCACGCACAACACCACGGTCGTCGCCGCCCCGCCCGCGCCCCGCCCGGCCACGTAACCCACGAGCGCCAGCACGAACGCGTACTGCCCCATCAGATGCGCCGTCGGCGGCACGAGATCGACCAGCAGCCCCGAGAAGAACCCCACCATCGCCCCGGCCACCGGCCCGCGGTCCAGCGCCACGCCCACCACCGCCAGCAACACCAGGTCGGGCGCGCCCCCCGCGGGCAGCGGCAGCCGGTTGACCAGCATGACCTGTGCCAGCAACGCCAGCACCACGACCAGCGCCCCGATCACCGCACCCCCGCCTCCGGCGCGAACAGCACGCCCCTCATCCCCGGATCACCGCGCCCTCGCCCCCACCGCGAGCCGCACGCCCGTCCCGATCACCCCGGCAGCCCCAAAGCCACCACCGGCCACGCCGAAAGGACCCACCACAGCGGCCGCGCCGGGATCACTCATCACCGCGCCCCCTCCTTGGTCGGCAGCACCGCGTCACGCGGATCCCGTGGGGGACCCTCGACCACCACCCCGACCACGTCGAGCGCCGTCAGGTCCGCGAACGGCCTGGCGTAGGCGATCCGGGTCAGCTCCCCGGGCGTCGACTCGACCCGTTCGATCACCCCGATCGGCACCCCCGGCACGTACGGCCGCCCGTTCTTGGACCCGAAGCTGACGATGCGCCCGCCCCGCTCCATCGGCGCCGTCGAGTCGAGCAGCCTGAACTGCACGAGCCGCCCGTTCTCCCCCACCCCGTGCACCACGCCGATCTCCTGGCCGCCCTCCAGCCGCGCCCCCGCCGCCGAGGCGGGATCGCTGAGCAGCAGCACCGTCGAGGTGGCGGGCGAGGCGTCGATGACCCGGCCGACCAGCCCGTCACCGTTGAGCACCGTCATGTCGGTACGGACCCCGTCACCCGTGCCCACGTCGATCTGCACGCTGTCCTCGAACCCCGGCTGCCCGCGCCTGGCCACCACATTGGCCGGGACCACCTTGTAGCCGCCGGTGCCGGTCAGCCCGAGCAGCTTCTTGAGCTCGGCCGAGCGGGTGGCGTCGAGCGTGGTGGAGGACAACCCGGCACGCAGCTTCGCGTTCTCCTCCTGAAGCTGCTCGATGTGCCGCTGCGCGCTGGGCGCGCTGGCCAGGGCGTGCAGGAAGCCGCCGACGGGACGCACCACGCCACCGCCGAACCGCTCGGCCGCGCCGAAGACCCAGGACCCCGCCGAGCGCAGCGGACGCAGCGGTGAGCTGTCGCCCGCACGATGGTCGATGGTCAGGACGACCAGCGCCGCCATCAGCAGCACTCCCAGGATCAGCCGGGCCCGGCGCGAGTCTCTCATCAGTGTCGCGACTCCGGAACCAAGACCTGCTGCAGGGCCTCGAACTCCTCCGCGCACCGGCCCGAGCCGATGGCGACCGAGTCGAGGGCGTTCTCCACCAGGTGGACGGGCATGCCGGTCTCCGCCTTGACCCGCTCGTCGAGACCCTTGAGCAGGGCGCCGCCACCGGTCAGGGCGATCCCGCGGTCCATGATGTCGCCCGCCAGCTCGGGCGGGCACTTGTCGAGCGTGGTCTTCACGGCGTCGACGATCGCGTTGACCGGCTCCTCGGTGGCCTTGCGGATCTCCTCGCTCGACACGATGATCGTCTTGGGCAGCCCGCTGATCAGGTCGCGCCCGCGCACCTCGGCGTGGGACTCCTCCGCCATGGGGCAGGCCGACCCGATGGACATCTTGATCTCCTCGGCGGTGCGCTCGCCGAGCATCAGCGAGAACTCCTTCTTGGCGAACGTGATGACCGCCTGGTCGAGCTCGTCACCGCCGATCCTGATCGACTGGCTGGTGACCACGCCGCCCATCGAGATGATGGCCACCTCGGTGGTGCCGCCGCCGATGTCGACCACCATGTTGCCGGTCGGCTCGTGCACCGGCAGCCCGGCCCCGATGGCGGCGGCCATCGGCTCCTCGACGATGTAGACCTTCCTGGCGCCCGCCTGGTAGCCGGCTTCCTTCACCGCGCGCTGTTCGACGCTGGTGATGCCGCTCGGCACGGCGATGATGATGCGCGGCTTGGCGAAATGGCGGCGTCTGTGCACCCTTTGGATGAAGTAACGCAACATCCGTTCGGTGACGTCGAAGTCGGCGATCACGCCGTCCTTGAGCGGGCGGACCGCGACGATGTTGCCGGGCGTACGACCGATCATTCGCTTTGCCTCGATGCCCACCGCCACGATCTTGCCTGTGGTGGTGTTGATCGCTACGACTGACGGCTCATTGAGCACGATGCCCCGGCCACGCACGTAGACCAACGTGTTGGCGGTGCCCAGATCGACCGCCATGTCACGGCCGAGAAACGCGAGCTTGCTGCCCATGGGGAACGGAGCCCTCCGTAACGTCGTTCGCGAATGACTACGGATCGAATTCGAATCGTAACGTGACGTACCCACCAGTGGGCGCAATGAGCCCTCGCGCTCCACAAAAATCTCCAGCCCCTACCTCAACCTGGATTTTGCCCGAATTGCACCCACAAGAGCGGATCGCTGGGGTCAACGCCTGCCAGACTTGAGGAACGCTACAAGGCGCTGCCGACAAAAAACGCGCCCGCACGGCGTGGAGCCGGCGGGCGCGCTGGGTGAAGCTGACTGCTAGAAGCGGTCAGGGAAGAAGATCTTGATCTCCCTGGCGGCGGACTCGGGCGAGTCGGAGCCGTGGACGACGTTCTCGCCGATCTCCAGGGCGTGGTCGCCGCGGATCGTGCCGGGGGCGGACTTCACCGGGTCGGTGGCGCCGGCCAGCGCGCGGAACGCCTCGATGGCGCGCGGGCCCTCAAGGACCATGGCCACGAGCGGCGCCGAGGTGATGAACTCGACCAGCTCACCGAAGAACGGCCTCTCGGCGTGCTCGGCGTAGTGCGCCTTGGCGGTGTCGGCGTCGAGGGTGCGCAGTTCCATCGCCACGACCTTGAGGCCCTTGCGCTCCACGCGGGCGATCACGTCACCGATGAGGCCGCGCTTCACCCCGTCGGGCTTGATCAGGACAAGAGTGCGCTCGGACACGTGTGGTTCTCCTTTGAACAGATTCGGGTCGCGACTGCGGGCACCTGGCCCGACCGCGAGGACGCCCCTTGGGCACGGGCCCTCGCGTCGCCATAGCCGTCGCTCAGCTTACCGTCAGCGCCCACACCCTGGGCGCCACAGAAAGGCCACAGGAAGGACGCGCGAAGGCGAGGTCGTCAGGACGGCTCGTCGTCCTCCGGCGAGGGCGCCTGCGGCGGCACGGCGGGCACGGACCCGCCGGGCTCGTCCTGCCCCTCCTCCTCGCGTTCCTCCTTGCGCGCGGGAGACCCCTCGGGAACGGCCGAGCCCCACGTCCTGACCCGCTCCTCGGCCACGGCCTCGCTCCCCCTGCCGGCCCCGACAGCGACCGCCACCCCCGCCGGCTCCCCCTCGGACGGCGACGCCTCCTCACGCGACGACCGCCGCCCCATCACCGCCGCCAGCACGATCACGCCCACCAGCAGGAACCCGCCGAGCAGCGACCACCAGTGCAACGCGCCCACGAAACTGTCGACCAGCTCCTGCCGCGAGCTGACCCCGCCCAGCATCCACATCTGCACACCCGTGCCCAGCAGGTAGCCCGCGAGCACCCCGGTGAAGCACAACGACAACCCGAACGCCGCCGCCCCGACCCCCACCTCGCCGAGCGTCGCCGTCACCGCCACCGTCGCCCCCACCGCGAGCAGCGTGAACGGCACCGCGAGCACCAGCCCGTCGGCCGACGGCACCACCAGCCGCACCGAGCACAGGCCGACCACCATGGCCAGCAGCCCGAGCGGCGCGAGAACCCGCCCCACGCCCTTGGCGAACATCCGCACGCCCACGCCCGCCGCGATCGCGAACACCGCCGCGACCCCGAACGGCCCCCAGAGCCCGCGCAGCCCCGGCCCGCCGAGGCCGCCCATCTCCACCAGCGTCACCTGCGCCGCGCTCGGCAGCAGCACCACCCCGACGGCCACCATCGTGTACGCGTGCGTACGGCTCTCCCCCCGCCCGACCGAGCCGAGCACCAGCAGCCCGGCGATCGCCAGCCCCGCCAGCAGGATCACCGGGACGACCCCCCAGCCCGCGGTCGCCGTACTGACCGCCACGACCGCGATGCCCGCCGCCGGCACGGCCGCGAGCAGCAGCCGGCCGCCTTCCCCTGCGTCCGGAGCGGGCGCGGGCCGCCGCCCGGCGAGCCTCCAGACCATGAGGTACGCCGCCGCCAGCGCCAGCGCGACGCCGGTCACCATCGGGTAGGGCTGCAGCGTGACCTTCCAGCTCGTCACGTCGACCAGCGGCCACAACGCGAACGCCTGCGCCTCCAGGAGGCTCACGCCGAGCACTCCCGCCCACAGGCCGCGCAGCACGGGCGCCCGGTCCCAGACCGCCACCAGCGTGGCCGGGATGATCAGGCCCCCGCCGACGCCGCGCAGCACCCGTACGACGCCGACGACCAGCTCGGAGGACGCGTAACCGCCCGCCGCGTCGGCCACCGCCACCAGCGCGAGCCCGGCGACCAGGAGGTGGGCCACCTTCATCCGCCGTAACACGACGGCGGCGAGCGGCACGGTCAGCATCAGCGCCGGCAGCGCCAGCCCGTGCGTACGACTCAGCCCGATCTGGTCGAACTCGCCCGGCAGCAGGTCGGCGACCACGGACAGCGTGTTGGGTATCGCGACGATCGCCAGCGGCAGCGCCACGAGAACGAGCAGCCCGAGCAGCACGTCGAGCAGCCATGAGTGTCTGAGGCCAGCCGGATCCGGCGACCGGTCGAGTGGGGGGACGGCCATGTAGGCCGACTTTAGCGGGAAGTCACGCCCTCGACACGGCGAGCTACGATAATCGCGGTGATCCACAGCGCGGCGAAAATCGCGCCGAGGAAGAACATGGTCGGCACGAGGAAGCCCGTGGCGATCGCCATCACCTGGATGACGCTGCCCGCGACGTACCCGATGGGCCGTTTGAGCAGGCCCGCGGCGACCACGCACAACACCGCGAGCCCGATGCCCACACTGACGGCGAGCACGGGGGCGATGCCGCCCACGGTGATCGCCACCGGCGTGATGAGCCCGGCCACGATGGCCTCCATGCCGAGCACGCTCGCACCGAGCCTCCGCATGCCCGGCGTGACCTCGAAGTTCATCGCCCACCATCCGCCTTGAGCAGATGCCGGGCATCTCCGGCAGTCACCACCGAACCGGTGATGTACACCCCGGCCCCGCTGAACTCCCCCTCAGCGTCAGCGATGCCGATGCCTCTGTCGATGGCCTCGTCGAGCCGCTCGACGACGTGCACCCGATCCTCGCCGAACACCGGGACGGCCAGCTCCGCGAGCTCCTGCGCCGACAACGACCTGGGCGAGGAGTTACGCGACACCACGATCTCGTCGATCATCGGTTCGAGCAGCTCCAACAGGGTCTCGACGTCCTTGTCGCGCATGACCGCGACCACGCCGATCACCTTGGCGAAGTCGAACGACTCGTGCAGCGCATCCAGGCTCGCCTCCAGCCCACCCGGGTTGTGCGCGGCGTCGATCACCACCGTGGGCGTACGCCGTACGACCTCCATCCGGCCCGGCGAGGCCGCCTGGGCGAACGCCTGGCGTACCAGCTCGACGTCCAGCGGGTCGTCGCCGCCCGTCAGGGCCTCGACGGCGGCCAGCGCGCACACCGCGTTGCCGGCCTGGTAGGCGCCGTAGAGGGGCAGGTAGACCTCGTCGTAGACGCCCTTGAGGCCGCGCAGCGTGAGCAGTTGCCCGCCCATCGCCACCTCGCGGCTGAGCACGCCGAACTCCAGGCCCTCACGCGCGACCACCGCGCCGACCTCGGCCGCACGGCGCATCAGCACCTCGGCCGCGCCCAGCTCCTGCTGGGCGAGCACGGTCGTGGCGCCCGGCTTGATGATCCCGGCCTTCTCCCCGGCGATGCTCGGGATGTCAGGGCCCAGACGATCCATGTGATCGAGGGAGATGGGCGTGATGACGGACACCAGGCCGTCGGCGACGTTCGTCGCGTCCCACGACCCGCCCATGCCCGCCTCGATGACCGCCACGTCGACCGGCGTGTCCGCGAACGCCGCGAACGCCATGGCCGTCAGCAGCTCGAAGAACTGGATGCGCCGGTGCCCCTGCGCGTCGGCCAGCTCGACGTAGGGCAGGACCTCCTCGTAGACCTCGGCGAAGCGCTCCTCGCTCAGCGGCTCGCCGTCGACGGTGATGCGCTCGCGCACCGTGACCAGGTGCGGGCTGGTGAAGCGCCCCACCCTCAGGTTGCGCTCCCGCAGCAGCGCCTCGGTCAGCCGCGCCGTGGTCGTCTTGCCGTTGGTGCCGGCGATGTGTATGACCGGGTACGCCCGCTGAGGCGAGCCGAGCAAGTCCATGAGGGCCGCGATCCTGTCGAGCGTCGGCTCGAAATCCCACTCGACGCCCCGCTCCAGGATCGCGTGTTCAACCGCACGATAATCCACCCCTCAACCCTACTGACCACGCGTAGCGGTCTGGACGCGGGGCAAACATATCGTGAATCGTATAGAAAATTGGAGGGTACCTACCTCTGCCGCCCGGTGCCACCTTGGAAAACAGCCTGCTCTACCCCCCAGCAGGCGCTTTCAAGGAGGCCATCGTGGAAGGCGAGAACACTCGCGAGGAAAGGCAGCGCGGCATCACCAGAAAAGCGCTGTTCAAGGCGGCTCTCATAGCGACACCGGTCCCGTTCCTGATCGGTGAGGTGCCGGCTCTGGCCCGCACCATGGCCGGGACGGGCCAGCAGCTGGAGCCCACCCCGTTCTGTGACGACGGGGACGACCTCACCATCGCGCAGACCGAGGGACCGTACTTCAAGCCGAACTCCCCTCAGCGCTCGACCCTGCCCGGCTCGGGCACCCTGCTGACGGTGAGCGGGTACGTGTTCGGGCTCGCCTGTCAGCCGCTGGCGAACGTCCTGCTCGACTTCTGGCAGGCGGACACCAACGGCAACTACGACAACGTCACGTACAACTTCCGGGGGCACCAGTACACGAACGCCCAGGGTGCCTTCAAGCTCACCACCATCGTGCCCGGCCTCTACCCCGGCCGTACCAGGCACATCCACGTAAAGGCGCAGGCTCCGGGCCGCGGGATCCTCACCACGCAGCTCTACTTCCCGGGCGAGCCGCGCAACAACACCGACAGCATCTACGATCCGCGACTTCTCATGAACGTCCGGACCGTCGGCTCGGGGAGGGAGGCGACGTTCGACTTCGTCCTCAACGTCCAGGGCGTTCCGCCCACGCAGACGCCTACTCCCACGCCCACGACGAGCCCGCCTCCGGGCGGCGGAACCTGGAAGGTTGGGGTGACCTACCAGGCGGGTGACCAGGTGACGTACGGCGGGTCGACGTACCGGTGCCTGCAGGGGCACACGTCACTGGCCGGCTGGGAGCCACCCAACGTCCCGGCCTTGTGGCAGCGCGTCTGACCCACTGGTCCCCGAACGCACAAAAGGGCCACCCCGGCTGCTGGGGGTGGCCCTGTTCGCGTTCGCACACATCGCCCCGTAAACGCAGAAAGGGCCCCGACCAAACGGTCGGGGCCCCTCTAAAAGATTGTCCGGCGGTGACCTACTCTCCCACACCCTCCCGAGTGCAGTACCATCGGCGCAGAGAAGCTTAACTTCCGGGTTCGGAATGTAACCGGGTGTTTCCTTCCCGCCATAACCGCCGTAACCCTATGAAACATTCAAACGAACAACGCCGTTTGCTGTCTCAGAATTGCCTAGTGGACGCGAGCAAAAGCTTTGAGGTCAAGTCCTCGGCCTATTAGTACCGGTCAGCTCCACACATTACTGTGCTTCCACCTCCGGCCTATCAACCCGGTCGTCTACCGGGAGCCTTA
>NZ_BMRC01000013.1:196816-272257 GCF_014648435.1 Nonomuraea spiralis | reverse complement strand
CACTTCTTCTCCAGCACGACGTTGCGGCCCTTGGGACCCAAGGTCACCTTGACGGCGTCGGCGAGCTGGTTCATACCGCGCTCGAGACCGCGCCGGGCGTCCTCATCGAACGTGATCATCTTTGCAGCCACTACCGCTCCTCACAGTTATCGGGGGACAAAGTCCGGGACGGCGCCCGCGACGGGCGGCCTGCCGGGCAGGCCCCGCCGTCCCGGCGTCCCGCACTCTACCCCGAAACTTGCGTGACACGCACGTCGTGCGCGCCACGCAACATCCGGTAGAGTTCGGCCATGAACGACGACACCCTGGATCTGCGGGCGCGCCACAAGCAGGCCACCCGGGAGGCCATCAGCCACGCGGCGCTGCGCCTGGCCATCGAGCAGGGCCCCAACGGGCTGGCCCTCGTGCGCGTCCACGACATCGCCTCGGCCGCAGGCGTGTCGCCGCGCACGTACAACAACTACTTCTCCAGCAGGGAAGAGGCGATCTGCGCCTTCCAGGCCGACCAGTCCAGGCGGGCAGGGGAAGCGCTGCGCGCCCGGCCCGACGGCGAGCCGCTCGACCGGGCCCTCATCGCGGCAGTCGTCGAGCTCTACAGCGATCCGGAGCCGGACAAGGCGGGCCTGCGCATGATCATGTCCACGCCGGAGCTGGAGGGCGAGGCGCTGAAGGCGTTCAGCGTGGCGGAGGAGGCGCTCGCCGAGGCGATCGCGGCGCGTACCGGCACCGACGCCGGGCGCGACCTGTTCCCCGCCGTCACCGCGGCGGCGGTCGCGGGCGCGATCCGGGTGGCGGGCCGTCACTGGCTCGCGCCGGGCAACACCGCCCCCTTCGCCGACCTCCTGCGTGAGGCCCTGTCCTGCGTGGTGCCGGCCGCGCCGCCGGAGCGCTGATCTCCATGCCTCCCGCACCCGGCGTGTCCCGTACGCGGCGCTTCCTCCGCTCAGCGCCGCCCGTAGTGGTCGGCGACGGCGGCGAAGGCGGCCTTGGGGTCCCAGGGCAGGCCAGGGTAGGCGGTCCCGAGGCGGTCCTCGTAGACCTTGACGATGCCGTAGCCGGCCCGGTCCAGGTCGTCGTGGGGGTCGCCGTCGGGGCGGTGGGGATGGTCGCGCAGCGCGAAGGTGAACACGAAGGTGGCGTCCACGCCGGCGGCGTCGAAGACCTCCAGCAGCTCGCGCACGTACGCGGCCTGGCCGGCCTCGTCGCGGGCGTGCTCGCCGGTCAACCGGAGGGGTGCGCGGGTGACCTCGTCGTACTCGACGATCTCCAGGCCCAGGGCGCCGCGGTCGCCCGCGCCGAGGTAGGTGGCCGAGCCGAACTCGGTGATCGCGACGGGCCGATCCCGTGCGACGAGGGTGCGTACACCCTCCTCGAACACGCCGGCGGTCTCGGCCGAACGGTAGAGGTCCACGGACACGATGTCGAAGAGCGTCCAGTCGACGGCTTCGAACGGCACGGAGGCGTAGGTCACCTTGCCGCCGAAACGCTCACGGACGACGGTCACGGCCCTGCCGAGGAAGTCGTTGAGCCGCGCGACGGCCCCGCCGATCAGCTCGCGCAGCCGGTCGGGGCGACCCAGCAGCGCGACCCGTCCGGCGAGGTCGTCTGCGGGCAGGAAGCCCTTGTTCATCAGGCACAGCTCGGCCCCGGTGACGAACACGACCTCCGCACCACGCCGCCGCACCCGCTCCGCGCGCTCGGCGCAGTCGGCCAACAGCGCCAGCGTCTCCTCCTCGGTCAGCTCCAGGGGGTAGGGCGAGAACCACACCTCCAGGCCGAGGTCGGCGGCGTGGGTGGCGGCGATCTCCAGGCGTTCGGGGTCGCCGCCCATGACGCGGACGGCCGTGCAGCGCAGGTCGTCGCGGATGATGCGCAGCTCACGCGCGACCACGTCAGGGTCGAACCCCGCATGGCCGATCGATCCGTTGAAGACGAAGCCGGTGTCGTAACTGATGCCTTTGGCTCGCATGCCCGTTTCCTCCAAAATTACGGTACTGAACGTACCTTAGCGGCTTTGAGGTACGGTCAGTACCCTCGGACCGAAGAGGAGACGTGATGACCGAGGCAGGCGGGCGGACGCGGCGGCGTGGGGCCACGCTGGAGGAGGCGATCCTGCGGGCCGCCGCGGACGAGCTCACCGCGTCCGGGTACGCCGGGCTGACCATGGACAAGGTCGCCGCCCGCGCCGGCACCAACAAGAACGCCATCTACCGCCGCTGGCCCAACCGCCTGGCCCTCGGCATCGCCGCCTACAAGCGGCTGGCCACGACGGTCTCGCCACCTGACACCGGCGAGTTGCGCGGCGACGTCCTTGAGCTGCTGCGCCGGGCCAACCGCTACTGGAGCTCGCCCCTCGGGGCGATCCTGCGCGACCTGCTGGCCGCCGCGGGCGGCGCCACCGAGTTCCTGGCGCAGCTTCAGGAGGAGTCGGACGACGGGGTGGCCGCGCCCTGGCTGGCCGTCCTGGAACGCGCGGTGTCCCGGGGCGAGGCCGCGCCGGAGTCGCTGCGTCCCAGGGTGGCCACGGTGGCGATCGTCCTGCTGCGCAACGAGTTCGTGGTGCGCGGGGCGCCCAGCGCGCCCGACGACGTGCTCGTGGAGATCGTGGACGAGGTCTTCCTCCCGCTGGTGCGGCGGCGTTAGCGCGCCGGAACGGGCCTCACCAGAGCCGGTCGATCTCGCCGGGGTACAGGTCGATGCGCGCGTGATGGAACGACAGCCGGTGCGCCCGGCCCTGCGGCGAGAGGAAGTCGCCCATGGTGACCTTGTCGAACCCCGGCAGGTCGCTGGGGAAGGGCGCCTGCGGGGTGCCGCCGACCAGGACCGCCCCGGGGATCACCTGCCAGCCGGCGCTCTCGTAGAAGCCTTGGAGCGGGCGGTCGCAGGTGAACAGGGCGACGTCGAAGCCGGCGGCGGCGATGGCCTCGTGCGCGGCGCGTACGAGGTGGCGCCCGTGGCCTCGGCCGCGGGATGCCTTCCTGGTCACCACCGTGCTCAGGCCCGCGGCGCGGAAGCGGCGGCCGGCGTGGGTGACGGGCTTGGACAGGATGTCGAGGGCGGCCACGACCGTGTCCTCGTCCAGGAGCAGCATGGAGCGTGGGGAGAGGGCGGGGTCGTGGACGGGGCCGCCGCCAGGTGCGGTGTGGGCGGGCCAGGCTTCCTGTTGCAGGTCGCGTACCTGGACCAGCAGGTCCGAGGGGATGTCCGGCTCGGGGAACGACCTGATGAGCATGGGTCCCGAGTGTGCCGGGCGGCGCCCCCACAGGCAAACCGGTTTCCGTTCGCCGGGGGGGTGAGCGCGACTCGGGCGCGGGCAGGCTCGGGCAGGCGTGGGCTCGGAGCTTCACCGGGCTCGGGCAGGCGTGGGCTCGGAGCTTCGCCGGACTCGGGCAGGCGTGGGCTCGGGGCTTCGCCGGACTCGGACGGCCTTGGCTCCGCCTGGCTTGATCGGGTCGGTTGCCTGGCTGCGCGCGTATGACGGTTTCCGCCTGATGGCGGCGGGTGACTGGGCATGCCGGCCCACGCCGCATGACGTGGCACTTACTTCTATTTCGGCCCGCCCGTAAGAAGGGCCCTCCTGGTGGGTGAGCGTCAGGGGGCATGAGAGGATCCCGGGCCATGGAGATCATCGACAGCGGGCGGTTCGAGCCCGCGCCGGACGGGTCCGCCAACTTCGCCGAGCACCTGCGGGTGCCCACCCTCAGCTTCGGGACCTACTCCATCCCGGCCGGCGCGGTCGACGGGCAGTCACCGCACAACGAGGACGAGATCTACGTGGTGACGGCCGGGCGCGGCTCCTTCACCTCGGGCGGCGTCACCGTGGAGGTCGGCCCCGGGAGCGCGCTCTTCGTCCCGGCACGCGAGGAGCACCGGTTCCACGACATCACCGAGGACCTGGTGACGCTGGTGTTCTTCGCCCCCGCCTACACCGGAGTCCCCGTCTCCTAGGGCCCCGCACCTCAAGATCCGCTCTCCAACGGCTCGTGTCCTGAGACCCGCCGTCCGAAGCTGCCGGACAAGGGCGGGTGGGCTGGAGGAACCGGGGTCCCCGCCTCCCAGAGCCCCGCGCACCAAGATCCGCTCTCCAACGGCCCGTGGTCTGAGGGTCGCTCTCCAACGGCTCGTGGCCTGAGGGTCGGCGTCCGGCGGGCCGGGGCCGAGGGCCCGCACCCTGAACCCCGCGCCCGAGAAACCCCGGGTCCAGAAGGGTGTCGTCTGGGGTTGCTGGTCAGGGGTGGGTGGGTTGGAGGAAGTGGATCGCTGTGTTGGGGTGGCAGCCGATGCGTTCGTACACCGGCTGACCGGCCTGTGTGGCGTGCAGCACCAGCCGCCGTTGCCCGCTCCGCTCGCCGCCCTCGTGGATCGCCTTGCGGGTGACGGCCTCGCCGTACCCCCTGCGCATGTGGCCGGGGAGGGTGGCCACGAACGCCAGGAAGATCGAACGCGGCCCGGCGACGGTGGCGGCGCAGGTCACCGGCTGCCCGTCACGGTATCCGAGGTAGGCGTGGACGTCGCGGCGCCACAGTTCGGAGCCGGTCAGGGCGCTCCTGCCCACCTCGGGCGCCATGCCGTAGGCGCGCGCGTTGATGTCGCCGTACGCGGCGAGGTGCTCCTCGGTCTCCACCCGCCGGAACTCCAGCTCCGGGTGACGCGGATCGGGCACCGACAGGTCGCCGGCCATGCCGCGGCCGGAGAACGCCGGTTCCAGACCCGCGTCGGCGGCTCGGCGGAACAGGCTCGCCTTCGCCTCGGGGCTCAGCAGGTCCTCGAACACCCACAGATACCCGGCCTCGGACCTGGCCCTCATGAAGGACGCCGCCCGCGCGAGCTGGTCACCGAGCGCGTCTGCCGGGATGTCCGTCCCGGTCAGGGTGACGGTGTTCCAGAAGCCGAAGGGGCTGTCGGCCCACATGTGGGTGACGCCGTCGTCCGTGGTGACCTGGCCGCCTCGGTCCCGTACCAGGGCGGACCAGACGGTGATCAGGTGTTCCTTCGACTCCAGGGCCTCTTCGGAGGATGACACGGCGGAAGTCCCTTTCTCGGCGTGCCGCGGCCGGGCCGGAGGTGCCGCCCGGCGCCCGGCGCCCGGTCGCAGGTCAGGCTCGTTCGAAGGTGAGGTCGAAGTCCTTGCGCCAGGTCTTCCCCTGGTCGTCGGAGGCTTCCCAGCGTGCGAGGATCCGGTCCTGCTCGACGTCGGCGAGGAAACGCTGGTGCATGTCGGGGTCCTCGCGGGTCAGCGTCCAGTGTCCGCCGCCGAAGGTCATGTCGTACTGGCGGCACACACCGCGGTCGTCCTGGTACAGCGCGACGTAGTTGTCATTCGGGTCGCTGCGGCCGATGACGAGGCTCATCTCGGAGTGGTGCGTGCCGTCGGCGAACCGCGTCCGTACGAACAGCAGCGACTCCCCGAGCAGCTCGACGGTGGTCTCGCCCGGCACGCGCACGCCCGGCGGTTCGAGGAACCAGGCGTCCGACATTGTCGTGCTCCACTGTCCGACGAGACCGTCGAGCTTGGCAAGCCCGCTGTTGCGCATCAACGCCTCCGATCGGCACGGCCTCCGCGACGTTACCAGGCCGCGGTCACTCATCCTGGTTGGACAGGACGCTGTGTCCGAAGGGGATGACCATCGTCCAGCCTTCGACCAGGTCGTTCATGATCTCGCCGAACTTCCGCACCGGCCCGTTCTCGATGTGGCGCCGGAAGGCGGCCTCGTCGGTGTAGGTCTCGTAGACGTACACGACGTCGGGTTCGGCCTCCACCTCCCACAGGTCGAGCCGCAGCGTGCCGGGCTCGAACTCCCTGGCCACCTGGACGTTCCAGCGCGAGAACTCCAGGAACTCCGCGCGCTTCCCGGGTTTGACGACCATCCTGACGAGTGCTCCGTACATCGGAGGCTCCTGTTCCTAGCGGGGGTTGCCGGCGCGCCAGGCGACGTAGTCGGCGACGGCCCCGGCCAGGTCGAAGGCCGGGGTGAAGCCGGTGTCGCGGGCGAGCCGGGTGATGTCGAGGTACGGGTTGCCGCCGGGACCGTACTGCCGTCCGGGAAGGAGCTCGGGCAGGAGGTCGGGCCGCGGGCCGGGGACGACCGCCCGTACGGCGTCGGCGAGCTCGCCGTTGGTGAACGGCCGCCCGCTGGAGACGTTGTAGGTGTCGTGCCGCAGGGCCGGCGCGGTCGTCAGCAGGGCGATCGCGCGCCCGGCGTCGGGCGCGTAGCAACCGTCGCCGCCGTCGTCGGCGTGCAGCGGCCGCGGCCGCTCGCCGCGCAGCACGGCGCTGATGTACGGCGGGACGTGGTTGAACGGCGATTCCGGGTCCATCAGCGGCCCCCAGACGCTCCCGATCCGCAGGACGACCGGCTGGACCCCGCTGCCCTGGAGGCCGTGCGTGGTCAAAGGCTCGACGGCCTTCTTGAACGCGACGATCAGGTGCGGCAGGTTCGCGGCGGGCAGCGCGAGCTCCTCGTGCCGGCGGGTCTCGGGCCGGCCGGCGTACACGCCGAGGCTGCTCGCGACGGCGAACCGGCGCACGCCCCACGCGCGGGCCGCGTCCAGGGCGTTGAGCAGGCCGGTCGTCTCCGTGCGCAGGAAACCGACCGGATCCTCGCCGGGGATGCCGCCGGCGAGGTGGACGATGTCGCCGATGTCGTGGCGATCGGCGAGGGCGAGGAAGGCGTCCCGGTCGGTGACGTCGAGGGTTTCCACGGTGACCCGGCCGGCGAGGAACGACGGCACCTCGGCGCGGCGGTGCGCGGTGACGACGACCTCGTGCCCGAGGTCGGTCAGGGCGCGGGCGGTGTGGGCGCCGATCATGCCCAGCCCTCCGGTGACCAGGATCATCGGACCACCTCGTAGCGCAGGTGGGTCACGCCGGGCGCCGGGACGGCCTCCAGCAGGCGCAGGCTCACGTGCTCGGGCAGTTCCTGGAAGAACCTGCGGCCGCCGCCCAGCAGGACGGGCACCTGGTGGAGGATGACCTCGTCGACGAGGCCGGCCGCCAGCGCGGCGGCCAGCACGCCGCCGCCCATCAGGGCGACGTCCTTGCCTCCGGCGGCCTCGCGGGCCGCCGCGATCGCGTCCTCGACGCCGGTGGTGACCAGGGTCTGCCGCTCGCCGACCTCGGACAGCGCCCCATGGCTGAGGACGATCAGCCGGACCCCCGGGTGGGGGCCGCCGCCGCCGAAACGTTCGGAGTCCTCGTACGTGTTGCGCCCGGCCACGACCGCGCCCAAGCGCGCGGCCAGCGAGTCGAAGACCCGGGCGCTGGGCCCGCTCAGCTTGAAGCCGTCGAACACCTGGCTGGGGGTGTCGCCGTCGAAGTACCAGTCGAACAACATCGTCCCGTCGCCGAGCCCGTGGCCGGCGCCCGGGTCGCGGCCGGTGATGTATCCGTCGACCGACACCGCGTGGGCACTGATGACTCTGCTCATCGTTCGATCCTTTCAGGGTTCCTTGAAGAGACTCCATGACCGTAGCATCCAGAGTTCCCTGAGGGAACTCGAATTGCTAGACTGACTTCATGCAACGCACCAGCTTCGGGGAGATGGCCTGCTCCATCGCGCGCACCCTCGACGTGATCGGGGAGCCGTGGTCGCCGCTGATCCTGCGGGACGTCTGGGTGGGGATGAGCCGGTTCGAGCAGATCCAGGCCGACCTCGGGATCTCGCGCAAGGTGCTGACCGAACGGCTCAACCACCTCGTCGAGCAGGGCGTGCTCGAACGCCGCCCCTACGACCGGCGACCGCGCCACGAGTACCACCTGACGACCAAGGGCGCCGAGCTGGTCGACCTGCTCATGATCATGACCGCCTGGGGCGACCGGTGGCTCGAGGGCCAGGCCGGTCCGCCGGTGCTCTACCGCCACCACGCCTGCGGCGAGATCAGCCGTGCCGAGTCGCGTTGCGCCCACTGCGGCGAGCCGATGCACGCCGCGGACGTCGATCCGCTGCCCGGCCCCGGCGCGGCGGCGGGGTCCGACTGACGATCACGATTGCCCTCCTTCCCGTTGCCCGAAAGTCTCGCGGGCCCGCCGCGCGACCGGCAGATGCCGATGTGGACAGTCGGCCATGACGAACGTCATCGCCGGCCCCGTGACCTTCTCCCGGAGCACGCCGATCGCCGGGAGCACGAACTCGTGGGCCCCGGCCGCGCCATCCGCGTGGAAGTCTGACGAGACTGGAGAACGGAGGCGGCCGGCGCGGCTGTCCCGGCGCTGGCCGGGCGGGCCGGTCCACCGCCCCCGTCGCGTACCCGTTGCCGCCCGGCCCTGACGAGATGAGAGCCCTCATGAGTGTCACCCCCGCCCAGCTGCGCGACCTCGCGCGGCGTGCCCAGGACCTCGCCGCCGAGGTCCGCTCCGTGTGCGACGCCGAGCCCGCCGGATCGCCCGAGCACGACCAGCTCCGAGCGGCGCGGCACGCCGCCGACTGGCTGGACCGGGGCGGCGAGGACCTTCAGCGGGCCGCGGGCGACCTGGCCAGGCTCCGGGCCCTGCGCGAACAGGTCTGCGGCATGCCGTGGGGCGTCTGCCCCGAACACGGCAACACCCTGTCCCACCGGGCGAACATCACCGAGTGCCGCGTCTGTCACCGCACCTGGCCGCAGGACCGGGCCGGCAAACCCTGTCAGGAGATGGTCCGCTGGAAGGTGACCGACCAGGCCGGGACGGTGACCCGGATGTGCGACGGGCACGTGCTCGGCGCGCGGGCCGTCCTCCAGGGCGCCACCTTCAGCCGCCTGGACGCGGAGGGCGCCCAGGCTTGACCTGGTCCGTCAGGATCGTCGCGGTGTTGATCACCGATACGTGGCTGTAGGCCTGCGGGAAGTTGCCGACCTGGCGGTGGCGGACGGTGTCGTACTCCTCCGACAGCAGGCCGAGGTCGTTGCGCAGGTCGAGCAGGCGCTCGAACAGCTCGACGGCCCGGTGCCGGCGGCCGGTCGCGGCCAGCGCGTCGGCCAGCCAGAACGAGCAGGCCAGGAAGGTGCCCTCGTGGCCGGACAGGCCGTCGACGTCGTCGGCCTCGGTCCGGTAGCGCAGGACGAGCCCGTCGTGGACGAGGTCGCGGGCGATCGCGTCGACGGTGCCGACGACGCGCGGGTCGCCGGCGGGCAGGAAGCCGAGACGCGGGATGAGGAGCAGGGCGGCGTCCAGGCCGTTCGAGCCGTAGTACTGGGTGAAGGTGTTGCGGGCGGCGTCGTAGCCGTTGGCGCAGACGTCGCGACGGATGCGCTCGCGCAGGTCGCGCCACCGGTCGGCGGGACCCTCGCGGCCGAACCGGTCGACGGCCTGGATCATGCGGTCGGCGGCGACCCACGCCAGCACCTTGGAGTGCACGAACTGGCGGCGCGGGCCGCGGATCTCCCACAGTCCGTTGTCGGGCTGGTCCCAGACGCCTTCGAGGTAGCCCATCAGGGCTTGCTGGAGGTCCCACGCCTCGTCCTCGACGGCCAGGCCGGAGCGGCGGGCCACGTGGAGGCAGTCGAGGGTCTCGCCGTACACGTCGAGCTGGAGCTGGCCGGAGGCGGCGTTGCCGATGCGTACGGGGCTGGAGTCCTCGTAGCCCGACAGCCAGTCGGCGTTCCACTCGGGGATGCGCCGGCCGCCCTCGACGGTGTACATGATCCGCAGGTCGGCGGGGTGCCCGGCCACGGCCCGCAGCAGCCATTCGCGCCAGGCGCGCGCCTCGGCCTCGTACCCGGCGGTCATCATGGCCTGGAGGGTGAAGCTGGCGTCGCGCAGCCAGCAGTAGCGGTAGTCCCAGTTGCGCGGGCCGCCCAGCTGCTCGGGCAGGGACGTGGTGGCGGCGGCGACGACCCCGCCGGTGGGGGCGTAGGTGAGGGCCTTGAGGGTGCGCAGGCTCGTACGGACGGCCTCGTCGTAGTCGCCGCGGTAGCCGCAGCGCAGATTCCACTCGCGCCACAGCCGTTCGGTGTCGGCCAGGGCCTCGGGCGGGTCGACCGGCCGGGGGCGCGGCAACCACGACTGCTGCCAGGTCAGGACGAACGGCACCCGCTCGCCCTCGCCGACCGTGAACGCGGCGGTGGTGCGCCGGCCGTCGGCGTCCTCGCGCCCTCGCCGACCGTGAACGCGGCGGTGGTGCGCCGGCCGTCGGCGTCCTCGCGCAGCTCGACCGGGGTGCGCAGCCAGGTGGCGTCGGGCCCGGCGACCGCGGCCAGCACGCCGGGCTCGTGGCGCAGCCAGGGGATGTCGTGGCCGTAGTCGAAGCGCAACACCAGTTCCATGGTCATCTCGACCCTGCCGCGCACGCCTTCGACGATCCGTACCACGTCGGGGGCCTCGCGCCTGGGCGGCATGAAGTCCACCACCCGCACGCTGCCGCCGGGGCCGTCCCAGGTGGTCTCCAGGATGAGGGTGCCCTCGCGGTAGCGGCGCGAGGTCGCGCGGCCGGCGCCGGCGGGGGCCAGCAGCCAGCGGCCGGCGCGCGGCCCGTCGAGCAGCGCGGCGAAGCAGGCGGGCGAGTCGAAGCGGGGCAGGCACAACCAGTCGACCGAGCCGTCGCGGCCGACGAGCGCCGCGGTGTGCATGTCGCCGATCAGGGCGTAGTCCTCGATCCGCATCGGCGCCCGCCCCCTTCCGTCACGACACGCGGTGGGGTTCGGCGGCGGCGGCGCGCAGCTCCAGCCCGTGGCCGGGGGCGTCGGGCCGGGGGCGGGCCAGGCCGCCCGCGGGGTCGGCGGCGCCGTCGAACAGCTCGGACTCGATGCGCTGGTGGTCGTGGAACCACTCGACGTGGCGCAGGTTGGCGGTGCTCGCGGCGGCCGGGAGGTGCAGGTTGGGCGCGCAGTGGGCGGACACCTGAAGGTTGTGGCCGGCGGCTATCGCCGCGGCGGCGAACCAGCCGGTGTAGCCGCCGCAGCGGGTGGCGGCCCGCTTGCGTACGAGGCGCAGCCCCGGCAGGTCGTCGGAGGAGACGGGCTCCTCGAACCAGGTCACGTCGTACTCGCGCATGCGCTCGGCCAGGCGGACGGCCTGTTTGGCGGTGTAGCCGCCGTTGGCGTCGACGTACAGCTCGGCGCGGTCGCCGATGACGCGGCGGGCCAGGGCTACGCGGTGCAGGTCGCGGTCGGGGCGGGTGCCGGACGACTCACCAATCTTGATCTTGACGCGGCCGATGCCCTGTTCGTGCACCCAGTCCGCGAGCTGGGTGGTCGTGGCCTGGTCGTCGTAGGTGGTGAAGCCGCCCGAGCCGTACAGGGGCACCTCGGGCCTGGCGGCGCCGAACAGGCGGGTCAGCGGCAGGCCGAGCAGGCGGGCCTTGAGGTCCCACAGCGCCACGTCGGCGGCCGAGACGGCGTACCCGGCGACGCCGGGTACGCCGGGGCGGCCCGCGTTGCGCACCTCGCGGACCATCGCCGCGTGCAGGGCGGGGATGCCGGCGGCGTCCGCGCCGGTCAGGATCCCGGCCAGGACGCCGGTGACGACCGAGGCCGCGGCGGCGGGGGCGTAGGTCCAGCCGGTGCCGGTGTGGCCCGCGGCGGTCAGGGTGACGACGACCAGGGTGGTCGACCGCCAGGCCAGCGTGCCGTCGCCTTCCGGCTGGTCGGTGGGGATGCGGTAGGCGGCGGCCCCGGCGCTCTCGATCGTGCTCATGACATCCCTGGCCCTACCCGGCGGACACCCGCACGACCCCATAAGCAACTTCAATTGACTATCGTGGGGCGGACGCCTAGGGTGGCTTGAATGTCAGTCAAAGAGCCCGCGGACGCGCTCGCGGCCGTGGTCGCGCTGCGCCGCCTGGCCGACCAGTTGGAGGACGCCGCCGTGGAGCAGGCGATGCGGGCGGGCTGGAGCTGGCCGCAGGTCGCCGAGGCCCTCGGCATCACCCGCCAGGCGGTCCACAAGAAACACTCCAAGCGGCTCATCGCGGCCGGGGTCGAGCTGAGGAGGCGGGGATGAGCGGAACGTTCGACAAATACCTGCACGAGGTCCTGGTCCGGGGCCAGGAAGAGGCGCGCGCGGAGAGCTCGGCCACGATCGAGGCCCACCACGTGCTGCTGGCCATGACCGCGAGCGAGGACACCGAGGCGCGGCCGGTCCTGGCCGCGGCGGGGCTCGACCACGCGGGCGTACGGGAGGCGCTGCGGCGCGAGTTCGAGCACAGCCTCGCGGCGGCCGGGGTGTCGGCGGACGTCTTCGACCTGCGTTCCACCCCCGATCCCGAACGCCGCCCGCAGCTCGGGGCCTCGGTCAAGCTCGCGATCGAGCGGCTGGCCGGCGCCCACCGCAAGAAGGACCTGCGCCCGATCCACGTGCTGCTCGGCGTCCTTCAGGCCGAGGTCGGCACGGTGCCGCGGGCCCTGGCCCTGGCCGGCGTCGACCGTACCGCCCTGGCCGAACGGGCCCGCGCGACCCTGTGACACAGGCGCCCCGCGAAGTCCGGCGGAACTTTTCCTCCCGGCGATGTCGATCCCGGCGGCCCTCCTTCGTGTAGAGGGCGAACTTCGTGTAGAAGCGGAGAAAGGACGACGACATGACCGAGACGAAGACATTGGCGACCGGACTGTGCGTGGGCGAGTCGCCGCGCTGGCACGAGGGCAGGCTGTGGTTCTCCCACTGGGGGGAGCAGGAGATCGTCGCGCTCACCCCCGGCGGCGACCGCGAGGTGATCGCCCGCGGCCCCAAGCCCGCCGGCTTCTGCCTGGACTGGCTGCCCGGCGGAAGCCTGCTGGTGACCGGCGAGCGCGAACTGCTGCGCATGGAACCCGGCGGTACGACGGCCGTCCACGCCGACCTGGGCAAGCTGCCCGCCGGGCCGAACGAGGTCGTCGTGGACGGCCACGGCCGCGTGTACGTCAACTGCGTCGGCTTCGACTTCGGCCGCGCGGACTTCGCCCCCGGGGTCATCGCCCTGGTAGGCCCCGACGGCGAGGCCCGCGTGGTCGCCGAGGACCTGTACTTCCCCAACGGCATGGTGGTGACCCCGGACGGCTCCACGCTGATCGTCGCCGAGTCCTGGACGCGGCGGCTGACGGCGTACGACATCGGCGCGGACGGGAGCCTGTCCGGCCGGCGGGTGTGGGCCCCGGTCGGCGGCGACGGCATCTGCCTGGACGCCGAGGGCGCGATCTGGACCCAGGTGGACGACGAGCGCGGGGCCGCCTGCCTGCGGGTGCGCGAGGGCGGCGAGGTGCTGGACCGGATCGAGCTCGACCGGGCCTGCTTCGCCTCCGCGCTCGGCGGGCCGGACGGCCGGACCCTGTTCATGATGGTCGCGGTGTTCCCGGGCGTCGAGCGGATGGCGGAGATGTTCGCCGCCCGTACGGGCCAGGTGCGGACCGCCACGGTGGCGGTGCCGGGCGCCTGATCCGGATTCCTTGAGGCCCGCGCCGGCCGGTCAGCGGAAGACGGCCCCGAACAGGTCGGCGCAGGTCTCCAGGAAGCCGCCCCAGTCGCCGTTCACGTTGCCGGTCAGCGTGTGCGTGCCCCGGCGGTCGCCCATCGCGTACGTCATCGACCCCTGGATGAACCCGCCGCCTCCCCAGAGCGTGACCCCGTCCGGGAAACGCTGGGAGTAGACGCCGAGTCCGTAGCGGGCGCCGGGCACCCAGCCGGAGCCCTCGGTGGACACGGTGGTGAACATCTCCTCCTGCTGCGCCGGCGGGAGGAGGCGGCCGCCCAGCAGCGCGCCCAGGAAGAGGTGCAGGTCAGCCGTGGTCGAGACCATGCCGCCGGCGGCCCAGGCCCAAGACAGGTCGGCGCCGGTCACGTCGTGGCGGCCGACGTCCTGGCCGGCCTCGTCCTGCTGGGAGTAGTGGCGGGCGTGCGGGTCGCGCAGGCCCTCGCCGGCCGCGGGCAGGTACGTCCCCGTCAGCCCCAGCGGCCCGGCGACGCGGCGGTCGATCTCCTCGGCGAGCGTCGAACCGGTCACCGCCTCGACGATCATCCCGGCCAGGTTGTAGTTGACCTTGGAGTAGCGGAACAGCTCCCCCGGCTCCCCGGCGGGCGGGGTCTCCTGGCCGGGGATCGCGTCCGGCAGGCCGCTGGTGTGGTTGAGCAGCCGCCGCAGGGTGATGCGGGTGGCGTCGGCGTCCGGGAAGTACTCCTCCACGACGCCGGGCAGCCAGGTGGTGACCGGGGCGTCCAGGTCCAGCCTGCCGTCTGCGGCCAGGCCGAGCGCGACCGTCCCGACGAACGCCTTGGTGAAGCTGCCGATGCGGAAGTGTTCCCCGGCCCGGCGTGGACTGCCGGTCTCCAGGTCGGCCACGCCCGCGATGCCGGTCCACGGCGGCTCGCGGCCGTCCCGGACCTCCACCACGATCCCGGGGCCGCGGTCGTCGGCCATCAGCCGGTCGAGCACGCGCCGCAACCTCGGGTGGCCGTGATCGGCGTGCACCATGGACATGTTGCCTCCTGCGATAGGACGGGGATCAGCGAAACGCGAGCAACCGTAGTTGACTATTTCAGCACAGTCAACTGCGGTTGCTTATCGCGCGCGCATCCCCCTCAGGCCGCGCGGCCCGCCTTCAGCGCGGCGGCGGTCTCGGCGACGCGGCGGGCCTGGTGGCGGGCGGCCTCCAGGGACACGTCACCGGGAGGGCCGTCACCGGCCACGTGCGACGTGCCGTACGGATTGCCCGACCGGAACTGGACGGGGTCGGTGTACCCGGGAGGCACGATGACGCCGCCCCAGTGGTAGAAGGTGTTGCCCAGCGCCAGGATGGTGGACTCCTGCCCGCCGTGGGCGGTGTCGGACGCGGTGAACGCCGAGTACACCTTGCCCGCCAGCTCGCCCACCTGCCACGGCGACGCCGTCGGTGTCACGCAGATGCCGGACCCAGGCCGGGTTGGCCTCGATCGCCTCCGGCGGTGTCGCGCCGGGCGGCCGCGATCACCCGCATCAGCGCGGCGTGCAGGTCCTGGAGCTCGTCGAGGCCCATGCCGAGGCGGGCGACGATCGCCGGCGGGATCTTCTCCGCCTCCTCGCGGAGTTGCCGGCCTGCGGGCGTCAGGGTGACGACCAGGGCGCGCTCGTCCTTGCTGTTACGCTCGCGGTGGACGTACCCCAGCGCCTGGAGGCGCTTGAGCAGCGGCGACAGCGTGCCCGGGTCGAGTTGCAGGAGCTCGCCCAGCTCCTTGACCGACAGCGGCTCGTACTGCCAGAGGGCCAGCATCACCAGATATTGGGGGTGGGTCAGCCCGAAGGGTTGCAGCAGCGGCCGGTAGAGGCCGATCACGCTGCGCGAGGCGATGCTCAGGGCGAAGCACACCTGCCGGTCCAGCGCCAGCAGGTCTGTCGCCTCTGTCACAGGCTCCATGCGTGTACGCCTCCGATGCCGTCTGGTAACTTACTTTGTGTACAAACTAATAGCCTGCAAATCGATGCCACACAAATCTTACCCGTGGCCGGCCCGCCGAAAGAGGGAGACCTCATGTTTCACCGCAAGCCGCTGGAGGAGCGCATCGCCGAGCGTCAGGCCAAGCTTCCTCCGCTGAAGGAGGGCAAGCACTTCGAGCACGGGCCGGCCAAGTTCGTCTTCGTCACGCTGCTCGTCGTGGTGGTGGTGACGCACCTCGTCGGCCTGGCCATCGTCATGCACTTCGCCTGACGCCGCCGCGAACACCCCGCCGTCACCCGCGCCCTTGGCCCGGGGGCGACGCGACGAGGGCCCCCGGCGGGGGCCCTCGTCGCGTGTCCGGCAGGCTCAGGAACGGGGCCAGGGGCGGCCGGCGAGGCGTTCGATGTCGGTGTTGAAGCGCCTGAGGTAGGTGGCGAAGGCGGCGACGTCCTCGGCCGGCCAGTCGGCCATGACCTTCTCCAGGCCGCGTACGTTCCGCTCCCGTTCCTCCTCCAGGCTCCGCTCGCCCTCCGGCGTGAGGCGGAACTTACGGGCGATGCCGCCCTCCGGGTCGGGGATGCGTTCGACCAGCCCGGCGCGCAGGAGCGCGGAGGTGTGCCGGTTGAGGGTGGAGGCGTCCAGTCCGAACGCGTCGCTGAGCTGCCCGATGGACATCGGCCCGGCGCCCTGGAGCCGCCTGAGCAGGAGGTGGGCACTGCGGTCGTAGTGCCGGTGCCGGCCGAGCAACATCGTCTCGAACTCGATGAGATGTGTGGGCTTTTCCATCTCAATCCCCCCTTTCGCCGTATATGTGCACCTTACATGAATTGTGCGCATAACACATGATGTGTAGGGTGCACATCCTCCGGACGAGGGGAGATCGACGTGGGGGGCTCCACATCCACCGCCCGCCCTGGCGGCGTCGTCAGCGTGATGGCGGTGGCCGGCATCGTCGCCTCGCTCATGCAGACTTTAGTCGTGCCGCTGGTCGGCGAGCTGCCACGGATGTTGCACAGCACCGCCTCCGACGCCTCCTGGGTGATCACCGTCACCCTGCTGGCCGGCGCGGTCACCACACCGGTCACCGGGCGGCTCGGCGACCTGTACGGCAAGCGCCGCATGATGCTCGTGTGCACCGCGCCCCTGATCGCCGGCTCGGTGACCTGCGCGCTGGCCGGCTCGCTCGCCCCCATGATCGTCGGCCGTGGGCTGCAGGGCATGGGCATGGGCCTGATCCCGCTCGGCATCAGCGCCCTGCGCGACCTGCTGCCGCCCGACCGGCTCGGCCCCTCGATCGCGCTGATGAGCTCGTCCATGGGCATCGGCGGGGCGCTCGGGCTGCCGGTCTCGGCGGCGGTCGCCGAGTACGCGAGCTGGCGGGTGCTGTTCTGGGGCTCGGCCGTGCTGAGCGTGCTGATCGCGGTGCTGATCCGGCTGCTGGTGCCGCCCACGCCTCAGCTGACGGAGGGCGGGCGGCTCGACGTGCCGGGCGCGCTCGGGCTGGGCGCGGGGCTGGTGTGCCTGCTGCTCGGCGTCTCCAAGGGGGCCGACTGGGGCTGGTCCAGCGGGACCACGCTCGGGCTGCTGGGCGTGGCCGTACTGGTCCTGGCGGGGTGGGGCTGGTGGGAGCTGCGGGTCCGGGAGCCGCTGGTGGACCTGCGAGTGACCGCGCGGCGCCAGGTGCTGCTGACCAACCTGGCCTCGATCGTGGTCGGCTTCTCGATGTACGCCCAGGCGCTGATCGTCATGCAGATCCTCCAGCTCCCCGCGGCCACCGGTTACGGGCTGGGCCAGTCGATGCTGGCCGCCGGCCTGTGGATGGCCCCCTCCGGCCTGATGATGATGGCGGTCTCGCCGCTCGGCGCCCGGCTGTCGGCCGCCCGCGGCCCCAAGGTCACCCTGATCGCCGGGAGCCTGGTCATGGCGCTCGGGTACGGCTCCTCGACGGCCCTGCTGGGCTCGGCCTGGGGCATGCTGGTCGTCACCTGCGTGTGCGGCCTCGGCGTCGGCCTGGCCTACGGGGCGATGCCCGCGCTGATCATGGGCGCGGTGCCCCGGTCGGAGACGGCCGCGGCCAACAGCTTCAACACGCTGATGCGTTCGATCGGGACCACGGTGTCGGCGGCGGTCGTCGGGGTGATCCTGTCGCAGCTGACGATCCGGCTGGGGGCGCACACGGTGCCGTCGGAGGCCGGTTTCCGGGCCGGGATGCTGGTCGGGTGCGGGTCGGCGCTGGCCGCCGCGGCGATCACGCTGGCGCTGCCCGCCCGCCCCGGAGGGCAGGCGGCCGCGGACGACGCCGCCGCCCCCGCATCGCCCGCCCGCCGCTGACGGCGCAGGCGGGCGGCGCGAGCCCGGACGGACCCGTTGGGCGGGCGGCCTACCCGGTGAGGTCGCTCTTGTAGAAGACGGTCGCCCGGAACTCGTCGGGACTGCCGCTGATCTTGCTGGAGAAGCCGAACGCGAGGCGCGGGCCGTCCGGCGATCGCCAGATCGCCATTCCCTGAGGTTCGCGGCCGGGCAGCGACTCGCCCGCTCGCGTCCGGTACACCTGCTCGACCGAGGCCCCGGCCTTGTTCATGTCGAGACGGACCAGGTAGGACGGTTTGGCCGGGTCCGAGGGCTTGGCGGGCGGGCCGCCGTAGGAGAGGTAGACGTACTGGCCGTACGAGGTCACGCCCTGGAAGTGGTCGGACTCGGAGAGACCCATCTCGGCGTTGGTGGGCAGGGCGCGCTTGGCGAGGATGGGCGTGGTGTCGCTGATGCCGTTGTTGATGACGGCGGGAAGGTCGAACAGCGCGAGACGCCACGGGCTCGTCGTTCCCATGTACCGGACGAGCAGCCGGTTGGTGTAGGGATCGATCGACGGGCGCGGACAGTCGCGGAAGTCGGAGAGGCCGATCGGGAACCGCCACACCCCCGCGTCCTTGGCGTAGTCGAGCTCGCCATCGTCGCGGTACTTGATGCGGCAGATCGTGTGGCTGTTCGGGGCCGTGCCGGGGGACAGGCTCCGCCAGTCGCCCGCGAGCCACACGTACGGGGAGCCGTTCGCGCTCGGCTGGATCGCCATCGACGAACCGTGGTCGAACCCGTGCAGCGCCATGGCGCCCAGCACCTTGCCGTGCGGGTCGGTCCTGGTCACCCAGAGGTCGCCGTTCGTGCTGCCGACCTTGGTCTGCACGAAGTAGATGTGCCCGTGGACGTGGTCGAAGGCGAAGGACTGCATCGCCCAGTAAGGCTGGTGGAGCTTGGCCCGCACAACGGGGTCGCCGCCGGCCCCCTCGAACACGAAACGCTGTGACGCCGGGACGGTCGCGTACGCCGATTCGGCCGTGTACAGGGAGAGGCCGCCGGTGGCGGCGGCGGCCGCGATTCCTGTACCCGTTCGGAAGAGCGTGCGACGACTCACGGCAGACGTTCGGCCGGTTTGGGGATTTTCACGCAAATGCATCACCTTGCTGGTAGTTCGGCCGGTTTGGTGGATCATGATCAATCCGGTCACCATATCCCCCGCGACACAGAGGCGTTGCCGGAGTCGCTGAGATCGTCCTCTTGAATTTCCTACACTGCAGGTAGGAAAGTTAGGCAATACCGGTTCTCGTCACTGGGAGGCTGACGGTGCCCTGGCCTGATTTCCTGATCGCGGGAGTGCCCAAAGCGGGGACGACGGCGCTGCACACCGCGCTGAACCCGCACCCCGATCTGTTCCTGTCGCCGATCAAGGAGCCGAAGTTCTTCCTCACCGAGGGGCCGCCGCCCGGCCGGGGCGGGCCGGGCGACGCCGAGACCTACCGGGAACACGTCTGGCGGCGCGCGGACTACGAGGCGCTGTTCGCCGCCGCTCCCCCCGGGACGCTCGCCGGCGAGTCCACCCCCTTCTACCTGTACGACCTGGACGCCCAGAAGCGCATCCGCGCGGCGATCCCGCACGTACGGCTCATCGTGAGCCTGCGTGACCCGGTCGAGCGCGCCCACTCCAACTGGACCCACCTGTGGTCGGCCGGCCTGGAGCCGATCGGCGACCTGGTACGCGCCTGCGAGGCCGAGCCCGAACGCGTCGCCGCCGGATGGGCGCACTTCTGGCACTACACCGGACTCGGCCGGTACGGCGGGCAGCTCGCCCACCTGTTCACCCTGTTCCCCCGCGACCAGGTGCTGATCTTCCGCTACCGGGACATCGTGGACCGGCCGGCCGACACGCTCGACCGCATCTGCGCCTTCCTCGGCGTACGACAGGGGTTGCTCACCGGCGTCCCGAGGGAGAACGTGACCGCGCACCCGGACCCCGGCGCGCGGCACGCGCTGCTGTCCACCCTGCGCCGCACCCTCCCCGCGCCCCTGTCCGGGCCGCTGGAACGGCTGCTGCAGCGGCGCGGCAGGGCTCGCCGGCCGCTGTCATGGGAGCAGCGGCAGCGGCTGATCCCGTACTTCGCCGAAGACGTCGAGCTGCTCCAGCAGGTCACCGGGCAGGACTTCAGCGACTGGCTGCGGCCGAGGGAACGTTCGGGCGGGCTGGTCGGCAGCAGGCCGCCCGGCCAGCGGCAGGCCAGGAACGGCCGCGCCCACTGACCGGCGGGCGATGGTCAGCGGGCGGTGATCAGCGGGCGGGACGCAGTTCCGTGCGCAGGTCGTGGGCGCCGTCGGCGCGGGTGTACTCGTAGTAGAGCCGCAGGCGGCCGTCCGGCAGGTCCACGAAGTGGAGGTAGCGCAGGCCCCCGCCGTGGTGCGGCGACATCGCGGCGGGCCGGTCGCCGAGGGCGCTCAGCGCGTCGGGGTCGGCGCCCACGGCGACGCCGGTGCGCTCCTCGTAGTTCTCGCCCGCGCTGGCCCGGCCGTCGTAGAAGGCCACGACCCGGTCGCCGTCGAAGCGTACGGCGCTGATCCGCACGCCCCGCGCGTCCCACAGGCCGGGGCGGCCGGTCAGGGCGGTGCCGTGCCAGGTCCAGTCCAGGCCGTCGGCGCTGGTGGCGTAGTCGGTCACCATCTGGTCGGCCTCGTCGGGGTCGGTCAGCGGGTGGCAGGAGGCCCACAGGTGCCACACGCCGTCGCGCCGTACGATCACGGTGTCCTTGACCCCGGTCTTGGGGTCGCCGGGCAGCACGGTCGTACGGGTGCGCGGGTCGAACGCGGCCGGGTCGTCGGCCTCGACGACCTCCACCCGCCAGTGCTTGGTGCCCGGCGTGGCGCAGCTCAGGTAGAGCCGCCAGCGTCCCTCCGGGGTGCGCACCAGGCAGGGACGCTCCAGCGACTCGGCGTCCATCTCCTCGCGGGTGATGGTCGTCAGCGGCTCGAAGCGCTCGCCGTCGGCCGAACGGGCGACCACGACGGCGTACCCACGGCCCTCACCGACCGGACGGCGCAGGCGGTAGGCCAGGTAGATCAGCCCGTCGGCGGCGACGGCGCTCGGCGCCCCCGCCCAATGACCGGCCGCCGGGACCGGCGGCTCGACCGCCACGACGGCGCGGCCGGGATCGGGGAGCAGGGCGTTCTCGTCGATCGGCATGGAACCGAGGCTAGGCCAGGACGTGGAGCCGGACATGGCTGCTTACCTCTCCTTGGGATTATCCTTATTACCTATAGACTTTATGGGTTAGGGTCACCGCCGGGTCGTGGTTCACACCTTTCTCTCACCGTGGGCGCGCAGAACGATGGCGTGAACGAAAAACCCGCCGCGAAGGGGCTGGTCGCCGACGAGCCGCACCTTGAGCCGGCGCTCCCTGATCGCCTGCTCGTGGCACTCGCCCAGCTCGAACGTGCAGGCGGCGATCACGTGCTCGCGTTCGACGGGCGACAGGCTCAGCCAGAACAGCCGCGGCTGGCTGAAGTGGTCGGAGAACGTCGCGGGCGCCTCGCGTACCTTGCGGCCGGCGACCTCCACGAAGGCGCCCTGCTCGGCGCACCCGGCAGTTCGGCCGGGTCACGCGGATGACCGCACGTCAGAGCCGTTCCTGATGATCCGCGGACGCCGTCGGAGCGGGTGTGAATATGCTGGGGCGATGCCCACGCCTGAGTTCGTCGTCGCGCTGCGGGAGAAGATCGGCACCGAGCCGCTGTGGTTGTCCGGGGTGACCGCGGTCGTGCTGCGCGAGCACGAGGTGCTGCTGGTCCGCCGTGCCGACACCGGGGCCTGGACACCGGTCACCGGCATCATCGACCCCGGCGAGCAGCCGGCCGACGCCGCGCTGCGCGAGGTCGCCGAGGAGACGGGTGTCCACGCCGCCGCAGAGCGGCTGGCCATGGTGCACGTCACGCGCGAGGTCACCTACCCCAACGGCGACCGGGCCCGCTATCTCGACCTGGTGTTCCGCTGCCGCTGGCGGTCGGGCGACCCGTACCCGGCCGACGGGGAGAACACCGAGGCCCGCTGGTTCCCGCTGCGGGCCCTGCCGGACCTGACGCCCGACATGCGCGGCCGCCTCGACGCCGCGCTCGCCGACGACCCCGCCGCGCGTTTCCGTACGACCGGCGCCTGACCGGCCCACCTGAGACCGGCCCGTCTGAGACCGGCCCGTCTGAGACCGGCCCGCCGGGGCTCGCGTGGCGGGCGTGCCGCCGGACGATCTATGGTGGGGGCGAGTGCGGAAGGATCGGGCCCATGGCGGGAAAGACCATCGTGCTGACCGGCGCCAGCGACGGCATCGGCCGCGCCGCCGCTCGCGCCCTGCGGCGCGGCGGCGACCACGTCGTGATCGTCGGCCGTTCGGCCGGCAAGACCGAGGCGCTGGCCGAGGAGCTGGCGGCCGACCACCAGGTGGCCGACTTCGCGCACCTGTCGCAGGTACGCGCCCTGGCGGCCACGCTGCTCGACCGCCACCCCGTCATCGACGTGCTGGTCAACAACGCCGGCGGGATCATGGGCTCGCGCACCACGACGCCCGACGGCCACGAGGCGACGTTCCAGGTCAACCATCTGGCGCCGTTCCTGCTGACCACGCTGCTGCTGCCCCGCCTCACGGCCGCGGGCGGCACGGTCGTCACGACCTCCAGCCTGTTCAACACCCGCGCCCGCCTCGACCTCGACGATCTCGACGGGGTGCGCCGCTACTCGGGCAGCCGGGCGTACGCCAACTCCAAGCTGGCCAACATCCTGTTCACCCGCGAGCTGCAGCGCCGCCACGGCGCGGACGGCCTGGCCGCGGCCTCCTTCCATCCCGGCGTGGTCGCCACGAACTTCTCCGGCGGCGGCGACAGCGCTGCCCGGCTGCTCTACCACACGCCGCTGAAGCGGCTGCTGCTCACGCCCGAGCAGGGCGCCGACACACTGGTCTGGCTGGCCACCTCCGAGCCGGGCGCCGACTGGACACCCGGCGGCCACTACGAGAAGCGCCGCCCGTCGGCCACCCACCGCCTGGCCGACGACGCCGACCTCGCGCGCCGCCTGTGGGAACGCAGCCAGGCGCTCGTCGGGACCGGCTGACCGCACCGCACTGGGGGGCGCCTTCGCCGCGTAACGTCGTACCAGGGGCTGATGCGCGCGGCGGTCCCGTCTGCGATGGTGAGGACGTGGGATCAGCCGGGCGTGCTCACTGGTGGCCGCGACCGCCGTGCCGGGCGTCGCCCACGAGTCCTGACCCGTCCCGAGCACGAGGAGGGCCATGATCAGATTCGGCTACGCCGACACCCCGTTCGGCCAGATCCACTACGCCTCGTGCGGCACGGGCGAGCCGGTGCTCCTGCTGCACCAGACCCCCCGGTCCTGGGACGAGTACCGCGAAGTGCTCCCCCTGCTCGGCCGTACGCGGCGGGCCGTCGCCATGGACACCCTGGGCTTCGGCAACTCCGCCCGCCCGCCGGACCACTCGATCGAGACCTACGCCGCCGGGGTGCTGGCCCTGATGGACGCCCTGGACCTGCCGCGAGCCGCCGTGGCCGGGCATCACACGGGCGGCGTCGTCGCGGTCGAGACGGCCGCGCGGGCGCCGGAGCGCGTCACCGCGCTGGTGTTGTCGTCCACGCCGCTGATCGACCCCGAGGGGCGGCGGCGCCGCGCGGGCCGTCCCTCCATCGACGCCGTACGCGAACACGCCGACGGCTCCCACCTGGGCGACCTGTGGAGCCGCCGGGCGCCCTACTATCCCTGGCCGCTGCTGACCCGTTTCGTGCGCGACGCGCTGACCGTCCTGCCGGAGGTGGAACGCGGTCATGAGGCGGTGGCCGCGTACCGGATGGAGGAACGTGTCGGGCTGGTCCGCTGCCCGGTGCTGTGCGTCGGCGCCACCGACGACCCCTTCGCCTTCCCCGAGCTCGAACGCCTGACCGCCGCCCTTCCCCACAGCACCCAGGCCGTGGTCAAGGGCGGCGTGATCCCGCTGGAACATCAGGCCGAGGAGTTCGCGGCGCTCGTACAGGAGTTCCTCGACACCCGCTCCGGGCAGGCCGGCTGACCCGACCGCACGGGTTCAGGCGGGGGCGGGCCCACTCGAACCCGCCCCCGCCGAAGCCCGGGACGGCCAAGGCTCGCGGGCGCGGGCGGGTGAACGAGGTCAGAGAGCGGTGGGCGGGTCGGGGGCCAGGGGTGGGGTGATGGGGAGGGCGGACGGGGGTTGCCAGGTTGAGAGGAAGTGTTCGGCCAGCGCGCACGAACCCTCGTACGGACCCTCCGGATGGGACAGGGCGGCGGCCGTGAGGGTGCTGACGCGGCGGTCCACCAGGGCACGGGCGTCCTCGACGCCGGAGATCTCCCCGGCGCTCTCGGCGAGGTACCCGATCGTGGCCCCCGCTCCGCAGACGAAGTCCGCCAGCGTCACCACGCCCCGCGCCCGCAGCGTGCGTAGCCCCTCCGCCGTGTAGGGCACGTTCGCCGCGGGTGCGACCAGGCCGGCCCGTACCGTCGCCGCCCGCCGTGCCGACAACGTCCCGGTACGCGCGCCGGGGACCAGGACGTCGGCGGCCACCTCGTACAGCGCCCCGGACGGGAGCACGGGCAGGCCGAGCCGCGTCACGCAGGCGTCGCCGTACGCGGCGCGCAGCTCTTCCAGGGCGGCCACGTCCAGGCCGGAGGGGTCGGTCACGCACCCCTGCAAGGTGGACAGGGCGACGAGGCGCGCCCCACGTCGCGCCGCCTCGCGTGCCACGGCACCGCCCACCTTGCCGAAGCCCTCCACCGCCACCGTCCGGCCGTCGAGCCCGCCGAGCGCGGTGTCGGCGGCGGCGACCACCCCCAGCCCGGTCACGACGGTGTCCACCAGTTCCCCGCCCACCGGCCGGTGAACGGCGGCCGCCGACCCGCTGCCCGCCGACCGGTGGACGGTATCCGCAGGCTCCCCGCCGCCCGCCTCCCGGTGCATCACCGAGTCGGGGCGGTACCCGGGGAGCGGGGCGAAGTCCTGGGTGCGGGTGCCCAGGTCGGAGGAGGTGAGGAACTCGCCCGCCGCCACCAGCGGCGCGATCTCCGTGCAGTAACGCGCCAGGACGGCGCCCCGGTCGTCGGGCGCGGCCCGCAGCACCGCCTTGGCCCCGCCGATCCGCTCCCCGAGCACGGCCAGCTTGTACGTCATCGCCCGCGCCAGCAGCCCGGCCTCCTCGCGGGTGACGTCCGGCGCCAGCCGGGTGCCACCCGCACTCACCGGGCATTCCAGATCGAAGGCGACATAACCGTCGACCGAGACGAGTTCCATGATCCTCATCCGCGCTCCCCGCCGTCCGTGCGAACCGTGCCTGCCGCCCAATCTCGGCGTCGCCCGGCCGCCTGTCCATGGGTCAGGGAGCGTTGTAGCCCAAGGTGTACGAACCGGACCCGGAGTAGGCGTGCACGCGGTAGCGGTAGTAACCGGCCGCGCCGGTGTAGGTGAGCGACTCGTCGGCTCCCGACCCGGCGCTCTGGGCGACCGTCGCCCATGACGACCCGTTCCAGCGTTGCAGGTACAGGTCGTAGTCGGCGCCGGACGGGCCGTCCAGGCAGGCCTGGTGCGGGCCGGTGACGGTGGTCGTCAGGTATCCGCCGTCCGGCTGGTACTGCTCCGCGCCGGAGGTCAACGTGCCGGACTTGGTGGTCTCGTAGCCCGAGCAGCCGCCCGCGGCGGCCACGGACAGGCTGTAGACGGCCGTGTGGGTGGCGGCCGGCCCCGTCGCGCTCACCGTGATCTGGTACGTGCCCGCGATCGTCTGCGCGGAGGTGGACACCGTCATGACGGACGTGCCGCCGGACTGGACGGTGGCCGGCGCGAACGTCACGGTGGCCCCCGCGGGCACCCCGGTGGCCGCGAGTTGCACCGGCTGGGGCCCGCCGCCCGTGACGACGGTGGACAGGGTGCTCGTGGTCGTCCCGCCCGGCGTGACGCCGCCGCTCGCGGGCGAGAGGGTCATCGCGAAGTCGTCGCCGCCGCCGGTCGGCGGGGTGTTGTCGATCAGGCCGGAGATCTCGTTGTAGACCTCGGTGATGCGCGTCCCCCAGTTGGGGCAGCCGCCGAGGTGGTGAAGGGCGATCACCTTGTGGCTGGAGGCGGCGATGACCGGGGAGCCGGAGCTCCCGCCCGAGGTGTCGCAGCGGTAGCCGGTGTTGACCCCGGACGACACCACGTCGATCTTGCAGGCCGCGCCGCCCTGCGTGTCCTCGTACAGGGACAGGCGTTTGGGCAGGGTGTCGCCGTGGCCGGGGATGTAGATGCGTTCGCCCGCCACGGGGGGTCGCGGATCGAGGTACAGGGTGCCGAACCCCTGGATCGCGGCGAAGTCGGCGACGCTGAAGAGCGTGTAGTCGAGCGCTTCGAGGGCGCTGGTCTTCAGGAGCTGCCCTCCGCCGACCTTCGTCCCGGCGCCGGGGTTGTTCCCGCCGCAGGTCGCGCAGTCGTAGTCGAACTGGAACTCGCTGGCGCTCAGGTCGGCGGCGCTCTCCATGCAGTGGTGGTTGGTCAGCATGCGGTTGGTGTTGCCGACCCGCCAGGCCGTGCAGTAGCCGAGGCCGTTGAGGAGCTGGCGGGCCACGGCGCGGCTGCGGGCGTACTCGGTGGGGTTGCTGTCCTTGTAGCAGACGACGTCCCGGCGCGCGTCGGTGCCGCACACGCTGAATGTCCTCGGCGTGAGGGCCGCGGCCTCGTCGGTGGTGTAGCCGCGGAAGTACCGGTCGATGCGTACGCCGAAGCCCTGCCGGGCCAGCCGGACGGCGTTCCGCGCGCCGGACGCGTGCAGGGTGACCACCGCGGTGTCACCGTCGACCGACAGCGCGGCGAACCCGGGGACGCCGTGCAGGGTGTATCCGGAGTTGGCGGCGTAGCGGCCGCGGGTGGGGTCGCCGTAGTAGGTGTGGACCTCACGCCCGTCGGGCGCGGCGACGGTGACGTAGTCGCCCGGGACGAGGGTGAGCGCGGCGAAGTGCACCTTGACGTAGCGGGAGCCGGGCCGGCTGACGCGAGTGCTCCAGCTCCGTCCGGATCCGCCGTAGGACAGGGACAGGTCCGCGAGGACCTCTTCACCGGCCGGGGAGACCCGGCTGTCGGCCTGCGCCCGCAGGGGTACGGCGGTCGCGTGTGCGAGAGCGGGGGCCGGGGTCGCCGGCGTGATGACGGCCAGCGCTGCGATCAACGCCGTGGCCGCGGCTCTCCATCGGGACGGAATCATGCGAGGGACACCTCCACGTGAGGGGTGACCGAAGCAGGCCGCCGATCGCCGGGGAGCCGGACGCGGTCCGGCGCGTACGCTGCGCCGGTTGGAGGCCGGCGACTCCGGCGAACGGGCGGCCCGCCATGGTGGGGGGTGGGCAGAGGGTAACTCCCGGATACATCCGTACCGTTATCGGTAGCGATACCGATATTTCGCCCGACGGGCGAAATCTCAGGAAACGTTCCAGCCCCGCACCCCCACAACCTCGGCGATGTCAATAATCCTTGACACCGTGTCCGCTCTGTTTTACCTTCACCATGTCTACTTTCTTTGACATGGAGACCCTGCCATGAAGGCCATCACCCGGCACGTCTACGGCACCCCGGACCTCACCGACCACGAGCTCCCCACCCCCGGCCCCGGCGACGTGCTCCTGCGCGTGCACGCCACCGCCCTCGACCACGGCGTATGGCACCTCGGCGCCGGTCTGCCCTACCCCGTCCGCCTGGCCACCGGCCTCCGCCGCCCCCGCTCCCCTCTCCTCGGCCGCGACGTCGCCGGCACCGTCGAGGCCCTCGGCCCCGGCGTCACCGGCCTCGACGTCGGCGACGAGGTCTTCGGCACCTGCGACGGCGCGCTCGCCGAACACGCCGTCGCCCGCCCCGGCCACCTCGTGCGCAAACCCGCCGGGCTGTCCTTCGAGGCCGCCGCCGCCATCCCCACCAGCGGTTTCACCGCGTTACAGACCCTGCGCGACCACGCCCGCCTCCGCCCGGGACAGCGCGTCCTGGTCATCGGCGCGGGCGGCGGGGTGGGCACGTTCGCCGTGCAGCTCGCCAAGGCGTACGGGGCGCACGTCACCGGCGTCTGCGGCCCCGGCAAGGACGACCTCGTCCGCTCGCTCGGCGCGGACGAGGTCGTCGACCACACCCGCGAGGACCCGACCGCCGGGCCCCGCCGCTACGACGTCGTCCTCGACACCGCGGGCAACCGCCCCCTGCCGGACCTGCGGCGCGTCCTCACGCCCAGGGGCACCCTCGCGATCGTCGGCGGCGAGAACGCCTCCGGCCGCTGGCTGTACGGCACCGGCCGCCAGCTCCGGGCCACGGCGCTGTCGCCGTTCGTCCGGCACACCCTGCGGGCCCCCATCAGCGCCGCCGACCCGGCGGACCTGCGCCACCTGGCCGGCCTCGCCGCGACCGGCGAGCTCACCCCCGTGGTCGGCCGGACCTTCCCGCTGGCCGACTTCCCCGACGCGATGACGTACCTGCGGTCGGGCCACGTGGCGGGCAAGATCATCATGATCATGCCCGGCACGGCGTAGCTCACCAGTCCCCGGCGGGCACGCGGGTGTTGCGCAGCGGCTCGCCCGGCCTCCCGTCCGGCGCGGCCCACAACACCGCGTTGGCCAGCACCCGCCGCACGCCGTCCTGATGGAAGACGGGATAGTTCTGGTCGCCCGGACTGAAGTAGAAGACGCGCCCCTTGCCGCGCCGGTAGCAGCAGCCGCTGCGGAACACCTCGCCGCCGGAGAAGGAGCTGACGAACACCAGCTCGTCGGGCGCGGGGATGCCGAACGGCTCGCCGTAGGTCTCCTGCTCGGGGATGACCAGCGGCTGGGGCACGCCCGCGGCGATCGGGTGGGCGGGCTCGACCGTCCAGACCAGCTCGCGGTCGGCGCTGTCACGCCAGTTGACCGTGCAGGTGGTGCCCATGAGGGCGCGGAAGACCTTGGAGTAGTGACCCGAGTGCAGCACCAGCAGGCCCATCCCGGCCAGTACGCGCTCGCACACCCGCGCCACGACCTCGTCGCCGACCTCCTCGTGCGCCGCGTGCCCCCACCAGGTGAGCACGTCGGTGGCGGCCAGCGTCGCGGCGTCGAGGCCGTGCTCGGGCTCCCGCAACGTCGCGGTGCGTACGCGCACGCGTTCGCCCAGGTGCTCGCGCAGGCCGTCGGCGACGGCGCCGTGCATGCCGTCCGGGTAGCGGCGGCGCACCTTCTCCTCCCGCTGCTCGTGTACGTTCTCGCCCCACACGGTCACGTTGATGCTCACGCGCGATGTTCTCCCTCCCGGCCCGCCGCACCTGTCGTCCGGTCCCTACCCGGCGCACGGCCGATCCGGACACGACGGAAAATGTCTCGCGGAAGGAAGGGCGGTTTGGGTAGATTCGCCGGTGACCATGGACGTCATGCACAGCACCGCGCGGACAGCCGTCGAGCCCGGCGGCGTCGAGATCGCCTGCGACGAGTCGGGCGCGGAGGGCGAGAAGCTCGTCGGCGGCAACACCGACGTGTTCGCCCACGCCGGCGTCTCCCTCGACGCGGCCGCCGCCGCCGAGATCGTACGGGAGCTGCGCGTCAGGGCGCCGTCCCCGGTCACCGAGTACAAGGCCGAGCACGTGCTGCGCGAGAAGAACCGGGCCACCCTGGTCTGGCTGCTCGGCCCGTCGGGACCGATCCTGGGCCATGCCCGGGTGCACCTGACCGACAAGGCGTACTTCGCCGTGAGCAAGCTGACCGACCTGCTCGCAGGCCACCACTCCAGCCTCGGCCTCGACCAGGACGAACGCTCCACCGCCCTGGCCCGCACCCTCTACCAGGAGGGCCGCCCGGCCTTCGGTCCCGGACGCTGGACGGCCTTCCTCGACGCCTTCAACCACCTGCTCAGAGCCAGGAACGGCCGCGCCCCCGAGACCTCCGTCGAGTCGGCCTTCGAGCTGGTCGCCGACCTGCGCACGACGCCCGGCCCGGCCGGGGAGATCATGGACCTGCTGTGGGCGGCCCGGCCGCGCGTGGACGCCTTCACCGAGCGCCTGCTCGACGACCCGCACGTCTTCCCCGCCCTCGACCCGCTGATCCCGGCCATCGCGCACGCGGTGGCGTACTGGGGCGCGGGCGGCCGGCCCGTCTCCGTCGTGCACGACCGGCAGACGACGCTCACCGAGGAACGGGTCGAGCGGCTGCGGTCGCTGCTCGCCCGGCCGGGCGGCCGTTCCGGACCACTGGTGCTGACGAGCCTGACGCTGGTCGCCTCGCACCTCGACACGCGCGTCCAGGTGGCCGACATCGTGGCGGGCGTGGCACGCAAGATCTCCTCCAAGGAGCTCAACGGCCGCGGCGACCCCGAGCTGACCGGCCTGCTGCGCCCGTACGTGGACACCTCCTCGATCTGGCCGGACGAGCGCAGCGGGGCCGCGCTGATCGCGGGTCAGCCGAGCGCGGCACGCGCCTCGGCGGCGGCCTCCGGGCTCAGCACCGGCCGCGAGTAGATCTCGATCAGCGTACGCATCAGCAGGCGCTCGCCCTCCGGCGTGGACAGGTCGGCGCCCATGGCACGGGCGACGTGCGGATACAGGACCGGGACCGACAGCGCCATCGCGGCCATCACGGCCGCCCGCGCCCGCGCCGGGACGTCCGGCGCCTCACCCCGCTCCCGGTCGGCCGCGGACAACCAGCGCTCCCCGATCCCGGTCATCTCGTCGAACAGCGGTGAGGCCCCGCCCTCGGTCAGGGCCCGCGCCAGGTAGGCGCGGTAGGGGCCCATGACGGCCACCGGGCTGAACCCGGCCGACAACCCGGTGGCGGCCTCGTCGTGGAGCCGGCGCACCATCTTCATCAGATGCTCGTCGCACGCCTCGCGCAGCGCCTGCTTGGAGCCGAAGTGGTGGCGGACCAGGCCGAGCGAGACCCCCGCCGACTCGGCGATGCCGCGGATCGTGGCCCGCTCGAACCCGTGCTCGCCGATGTGCCGGATCGCGGCGTCGCGGATACGCGCCCGCGCCGTGAGGTCCTCCGGGTCCTGGACGGTCGTCATCGCACCACCGATTCGTACAGCGGACTGTTCGCGCGGAAAGCATACTGTACCGGCGTGCAGCCCGACCGGACCCCGGGCCGCGCGGGACGGGCCGCGGGCGGCTACGCTCCTGCCCTGTGCCGACGTTCGATCTGCCCATGCGCCTGGACACCACCATCCGCCCCTACGACTGGGGCTCCGTCACCGCCATGCCCGAGCTGTTCGGCACCGAGCCGACCGGCCGCCCGCAGGCCGAGCTCTGGATGGGCGCCCATCCGGCCGACGCCTCGGTCGCCGGCGGGGTGCCCCTCGACCGGCTCATCGCGGCCGACCCCGTCTCCGCCCTCGGCGGGCCCGCGGTCGCCAGGTTCGGGCCGGCGCTGCCGTACCTGCTGAAGGTGCTCGCCGTCGCCCGGCCGCTGTCACTCCAGGTCCATCCCACGATCGCGCAGGCCGAGGCCGGGTTCGCCGCCGAGGAGGCGCGCGGCGTCCCGATCGGCGACCCGGCCCGCACCTACAAGGACCGCTCGCACAAACCCGAGATGATCTGCGCGATCACCCCGTTCCACGGGCTGTGCGGCTTCCGCTCCCCCGTCGTCACCGCCGGACTGCTCGCCCGCCTCGGTGTGCCCGGCCTCCAGCCGTGGATCGACGCGCTCGCCACCCGGCCCGCCGGCCAGGCGCTGCGCGCCGTCTTCGCCCAGATGCTCGACGACTCCTGCGCCCCGCTGCGCGCCGAGGTCGAACGTGCCCTCGCCGACTCCGCCGACCCCGGCCTGGCCCCGTACGCCGGGATCGCCGCCGCCTGCCCCGGCGACCCCGGAGTCGTGGCCGCCCTCCTGCTCAACCACGTCGACCTGCTCCCCGGCCAGGCCCTCTACCTCGGCGCCGGCGTGCCGCACGCCTACCTGGGCGGCGTCGGCGTGGAGATCATGGCCAGCTCCGACAACGTCCTGCGCTGCGGCCTGACCACCAAGCACGTGGACGCGCCCGAGCTGATGCGGGTGGTCGACTTCACGCCCGCCGAACCCCACCTGGTCGAGCCCGAACGGCCCGGCGCCGGCGAGCTGCGCTACGTGCCGCCGGCTCCCGAGTTCGCCCTCACGCGCTACGACCTGACCGCGGCCGACCCCGTCGAGCTGCCCGGCGGGCTGCCCCGGATCGTGTTCTGCCTCGAAGGCGAGACCCGGGTCGGCGAGCTGGCCCTGCGGCCGGGCGAGTCGGCGTTCGTCGCGGCCGTCGCCGGGACGGTGTTGTCGGGGAAGGGTGTGGCGTACCTGGCCGGACCAGGCGCCTTTACAGTGTAGATCCGCAGGACGGCGACATTTCGGCCGCCGGTTGAACGTCGCCTTCCTAGGCTCCCCCCATGAACACGGCAACCATCGGCCACATCGCCATCGAGCCCAGCATCCTCTACTTCGGCACCCCGGTCGTGCTGCTGACCACGCAGAACCCGGACGGCTCGACCAACCTGGCCCCCATGTCGTCGGCCTGGGCACTCGGCCGGACGGTCGTGCTCGGCCTCGGCGCCGACGGGCAGACCGCGCGGAACCTGGCGGCCCGGCCCGAGCTGGTGATCAACCTGCCGGCGCCGCACCTGTGGCCGCAGGTGGAACGGCTGGCGCCGCTCACCGGCCGCGACCCGGTGCCGGACACCAAGGCGGCCGGCTGCCGGTTCGAGGCCGACAAGTTCGGCGCGGCGGGCCTGCGCCCCGAGCCCTCCGAGACCGTACGGCCGCCGCGCGTGGCCGAGTGCCCCCTCCAGCTCGAGGCCGTCGCCGCGCAGATCCGGACGAACGAGTCCGACGACTTCGTCATCGTCGAGGCCGTCGTGCGCAAGGTGCACGCCGACCCGCGCATCGTCGTCCCCGGCACCCAGCATGTCGACCCGGCCGCCTGGAGCCCGCTCGTCTACAACTTCCGCCACTACTTCGGCCTCGGTCCGGAGCTCGGCCACTCCTACCGTACGCAGACCCCGCGTCCGGCCTGACCCCGGCGGCGGGTCAGCCGGCCGTCGAGGCGCAACCCGCGTACGAGGGACGGGCCGACGCCAGCGCCGAGGGCTCCTCCAGCCCGCGCGGCGGCGGCGTGGGACGGTCGGCCGCCACGGTCAGCACCAGACCGCCGAACCTGCGCCACCACCCGTGCGCCACCCCGCCCCCGCCCGCGCGTACGGTCAGCCCGCTCCACCCGTCGCAGGACCGGCCGCAGCCGAGCGAGACCTCCAGCGAACGGCTCTCGGCGCGGCGCAACACCTTCGACGCGCTCTGTTTGGCCGACCAGAGCAGGCTGCCCAGCAGCGGGTCGCCGCCGATGATCTGCTGCTCCTGCCGGGTGAACCGGTCGGCGACGAATTCCGGGCCGCGCGGCTCGACCAGTTCGAGGTCGCAGCCGACGGCTCCGGGCTCCAGTCCGAGCAGGCAGACCGCCCATCCGGCGCGGCTGGTGAGCGAGATGCCCACCGGCAGCGGGCGGCCGTCCCGCCACGCCTGCGCCGCGCCGTCGGGCCGCCGCCGTACGTCCGGGTCCCCCGCGGGGCCGGGGCAGACCAGGTGCAGCGCCTGCCTGACGGTCCAGCGGGCCAGCGGGTGCTCGGCGGGCGGGCCGTCGTCCGCTCCTGCCGACCGGTCCTCTCCCGCCGGGAGATGTCCCTCCCCGCGAGCCAGCCACCTCATCGAGCCTCCATTCCGCGCACCAGCGCTTCGGATGACCTCCGGCCGCGGCACGGCGGCCGGGATCGCGTGATCGACCGACCCGGCCGCCACGCCCGGACGGCCGTCTCGCGCAGCTTCTCGCCGGCACCTCCTCGAACGCCTGCCGCGGCGGCGGACGCGCCGCCCCGCGTGATACTTCACGGGTACGTGCCCGCGCTCCGCCGCCGAACACCCCGGCGGGGCTCTCCACTAGTGTGATCTTGTGACCGGAATTTTCACAGTGTTCCCAGCCTCTCCGGGCGACGGTGAGGCGCTGGGAGAGATCCACGCCGAATCATGGAAAGCCGCCCACGCCGGCTTCTTCGCCGAGGAGTTCGTCGAGGAGGCCGTCCGCCATCGGCGCGGCAGGTGGCACGACGTGCTCGCCGAGCCGAAGGGCCGCCTGGTGCTCGCCGCGCTCGACGGGCGGCGCCTGGCCTTCTCCTACTTCGGTCCCTCGCCGTCCCGGCCGGGCGCGGCGGAGATCTTCAGCTTCTACGGCCACCCCGAGGGCTGGGGCTCCGGCGTGGCCGGCGCCCTGATGACCGACACGCTGCGCCGGATCCGCGACGACGGCTTCACCCGCGTGCACCTGTGGACGCTGCGTGACATGCCGCAGTCACGCCGTTTCTACGCCAAGAGCGGCTTCACCGAGTCGGGCGTCGCCCGCGCGCACGACCACGGCGACGGCAACCCGATCGAACAGGTCGAGTACGAGCTGACCTTCCCCTGACCCGCGCCCCTCCCGCGCCCCCTCCCACGCGCGCCGACTTGACAGAGTTCCCCTGCGTATTTCGCGGTGAATACTCCGGAAGCGGCCCTCTCGTTGACCTTCTCCACGGCCACTGGCAACCATTCTTGAGTATCGCCAAGCGGGCACGAGAACGGTCGAGTGATCGCGTGAGAGGAATGGCATGAGCGCGAATGCTTTGTACGCCGGTCGAGACTGGAAACTCGACCACGACAAGCGAGTAAAGGTCAACAACGCGGAACTGCGCTACACGGTCGTGGGGCGCGGCGAGCCGGTCCTGTGCATCCACTGCACCTCTATTTCGGACGGCCTCATCACGCCGCTCCTGAAGTACAACCCGGAGCTGCTCGACAAGTACCAGTTCATCAGCTATTACCGCGCCGGGTACAACGGCAGCACGCTGGAGAAGGACAGCCTGAGCATCGAGGAGGGCGCCGAGCACGCCAAGCAGCTCCTCGACCACCTCGGCATCGACAAGGCGCACGTCATGTCGTACTCCTTCGGCGGCGTGATCGGCTTCCAGTTCATGCTCTCCTACCCCGAGCGCACGCACTCCGCGGTGCTGCTGGAGCCGTACCTGCCGCGGGAGGGCGCCGAGGCCGAGAAGGCCAACAACGACGCCGTGATGACGGCCATCCAGCTCGTGCAGAAGGGCGACAAGCTCACCGCCGCCTGCGACTTCATGGCCGCCGTCTGCGGGCCGAGCTACCTCGGCTCCGTCGACATGACCTGCCCCCTCGACGTGTGGGAGCGGGTCGAGGAGTGCGCGGACGTCACGTTCACGGTGGACTTCCCGGCCCTGGGCGGCTGGGGCTTCCGCATGTCGAAGGCCGACCAGCTCGTGCCGAACAAGCCGCAGATGCCGGTGCTGGCCGTGATGGGCCTGGACAGCGAGGCGGCCATGCCCGGCTTCCGCGAGGCGCAGCACTTCCTCATGAACTGGCTGCCCCAGGCCGAGCGCTGCGGCATCGTCGGCGCCACCCACGGCCTGCAGATCATGAACCCGAGAGCGGTCGGCGAAGGCGTCTCGGCCTTCCTCGCCAAGCACCCGATGCAGTAGCACCCGACGCAGTGAGAGGAGAGCCATGTCGGATCTGACGGCTGAGCGACTGGCGGCGGCCCACCAGGCGCTGCGGTCCGGCGACCGCGAGCGCGCGCTGGAGTACTGGCACCCCGACGTGCGGTTCCAGTCCCCCGGCAACCACCCGTACGCCGGATGGCACGACGGCCTCGACGCCTTCATGGGCTTCATCAGGACCTGGCAGCGGCTGGCCGGCGGCACGCTGCGCATGGAGCAGATCGCCTGCCTGGTCAACCCGGTGGACGGCTACACGATCGACGTCAACCGCTGCACCGCCGTACGCAAGCGCACCGGCTCGGACGGCACCTCCTTCTACGAGCACCTCCAGATGGAGGGCGTGGACCTGATGCGGTGGGAGAACGGCCGCGTCGTCGAGGGCCGCGGCGGCATCTTCGGTGACGGGACCGCCAACTTCAGCTCGTTCTTCGGCCCGATCGGCCCCAACGGGCTCAGATCCGACGACTGAGCGGGCATCCCGGCGGGCCGGTGCGGACCGGCCCGCTTTCTCATGCCCGCGGTCCCCCGTCCACCTCCCTGTACCCGCCCGCTTTCGTGCCCCGGAGCCCCGACCCGCAGGAACCGAGCCGACAGGAGAAGACATGACCCGTTTCCGTGGCATCCTCCGCGCCTCCGCCGCCGCCCTGGCCGTCACCGCCGCGCTGGCGGCGGCCGCGCCCGCCCAGGCCCTCCTCGCCCCCTCCTTCCGGGCCGTGGACCCACCCGGCGACCCGACCACCCTCTGGAACGTCGACGTGCTCGACGCGAACAACGCCTTCGCCGTCGGCTGGCGCGGCTACGACGGCTCGCCGGACACCTCCGTGCTGCGCTGGGACGGCTCCACCTGGACCAGGCTGCCGCTCACCGCCGGGTACGACGTGCCCAGCCCGTGCTGCGTGGCCGCCGTGGCGCCGGACAAGGTGTACGTGACCGGCAGCCGGAGCATCGCCGACGTCTCCTGGCCGCGCTCGGCGTACTGGAACGGCTCGGTCTGGTCGGAGATCCCGCCGCCGCCCGGCTGGACGCCCCCGCTGCCCGGCGACGAGTGGAACGGCCCGATCGCCGCCACCAAGGACGGCTCGCTCTGGTCGATCAGGTTCAAGAGCTCCGGCGGCACCGACATCCTGCGCCTGCGCCAGGGCGTCTGGACCGTCTACCCGCGTACCGAGAACCTGGGCCTGCTGCGCGCCGTGGACGGCGGCGACCAGATCGTCTTCGCCGCCGAGAACGGCGTCGTCCTGTGGGACGGCACGGCCCTGCGCTCCCTCGGCAGGCCGGGCCTCAGCCCCCGGGGCGTCTACGTCGAGGGCCCCGGCCGGATCTGGGTCAGCGGCTACCAGCCGCGCCCCAACCGGCCCGCCACCCCGGCGATCTCCCGCTACGACGGCACCCGGTGGACCGTCTCGGCGTTGCCCGGCGACCCGGGCAACGGCTACGCGAGCATCAGCGGCGACGGCGAGGGCCACCTGGTGATCCCGAGCGGCGGCGGCACCACCGCGCCCGCCTACCTGTACTTCGACGGCACCTCGTGGAGCAAGGTCAGCGGCCCGTCCCGCCCGTCGGCCGGGTACGTGGGCTCGTACGCCGTGGACCGCGTCCCCGGCACGTCCACGATCCTGTCGGTGGGCGGCGCCAACGTGACCAACCTGACGGGGTTCGCGATCAGTGAGCTGATCGGCCCCCGCTGAGCGGGCCGGCGCGGACCCGGGCGGGGAGAGGCGGCAGGCCCCTCCCCGCCCACGCGCGTCTACCTCCGCCCGCTCACGCGTGTCCGCCGCCCGCCCGTACGGACCGCCGCCACGAGGGTGCCGGCCAGCAGCAGCGCCGAGGCCGCCGTCAGGACCACGCCCAGCCGGTGCAGCCCCTCGTCGGTGGCGCGTTCGCCGTAGGTCAGGCTGATGAGCAGCGCCGAGCAGATCGCCCCGGCGTACTGGGAGGTACGCAGCAGGCCCGCGGCCATGCCGATCCGGTCCGGCGGCGCCTGGCGGTACATCGCGGCCTGGTTGCCTACGATGTTGAGCCCGTTCTGCACCCCGAAGAGCGCGCTGAGCAGGCACAACGACAGGATGGACGCCCCGCCGTCGAGCGCGGGCAACCACGCGCAGCCCGCCAGCAGGGCCGCGGCGCCGGCCGGCAACATCCAGCGTGCCTGGTCGGCCCGCGCCGCCAGCCCCGAGACCACCGCCCCCACGGCCGAGGTGGGCATCAGCAGCAGCCCGGCGACCGCCGCCGTCAGCCCCCTGCCCTGCTCCAGCCACTGCGTCCAGCCGTAGAGGAAGCCGTAGGTGGCCATGAACGTCACCGCGTTGCGCAGGTACGTCACCAGGAGCGGCCGGTTGCGGGCCAGGTCGCGCAGGCTGCCGCCGCCGCCCGCGCCGTCCTGCTCGTACGGTTCGTCGCGCGGCAGCCACAACAACGCCGAGACCACCCCGGCCACGGCCATCGGCAGGTTGACCAGGAAGATCCAGCGCCAGCCGCCGAGCGCGTCGAGCAGCCCGCCGAGCGGCGGCCCGAGCACCATGCTGACCTGCCCGGCCATGGCCAGCGCGCCCATGACCGAGGCGGGGGCGGACCCGCCGGACCGCTGCGACCTGCGGCGGACCATGCTCATGGCGGCCGGGTAGGCGGCCGAGGTGCCGAGGCCGATCACCACGCGGGCGACCACGAGCAGGCCGAGGGTCGGCGCCCAGTAGCCGAGCAGCCCGCCGGCGGCGACCGTGACCAGCCCGGCCAGGTAGATCCGGCGCGGGCCGAGCCGGTCGGCCAGCCGGCCCAGCACCGGCTGGCCGATCGCCGTGGCCAGGTACAGGGCCGACACCAGCCAGGAGGTGGCGTCGGCGCCCACGCCGAAATGGTGGGCGATGGGCACGAGCGCGATGGCGATGATCGAGGAGTTGATCGGGTTCAGCAGCGAGCCGACCGAGACCGCCGTGACGAAGCGGGGGCCGAAGGACGCCTGGCCGGGCTCGCTGTCCCGCCGCGCCGGCGCGGTCACAGCTGGTACTTCTCCTCAAGCTTCTCGTAGATGTCGATCTTGTAGTCGATGGCGGCCAGGTCGTCCTTGAGCTGGGCGATGCGCTTGGCCACCTCCTCGCGGTGGGTGAGCAGGATCTGCTTGCGCTCGGCCGTCGTGCTCTCGCCCGCGCGGACGAGCTCGGCGTAGCGGCGGACGTCGGCGATGGACATCCCGGTGCCGCGCAGCCTGGTCAGGAACCTGATCCAGGCCAGATCACGCTCGGTGTAGCGGCGGTGCCCGTTGCCACCGCGCGGGGGCGTCTCCCGCATCAGGCCGGCCTTCTCGTAATAGCGCAGCGCGTGGGCGCTGAGGCCGGTCTCGGCTGCGACTTCCGCGATCGTCAGGCTCTGATCCATACGATCATTGTCGCCCTTTGAGCGCGATCAAAGTCAAGTGCGTACGGATGAATCCCGGTGAATGCGGCCCCGGACTTGACGGAATGGGACCGGCTACCTCCATACGGCCCGGTCCGCGCCCGGTCGCGCGTTGACGCGTTTTCCGAGCGCCGAACATGATTCACCCGTAGCGCCGGACGAAATGGTGGTGCCAATGGCGAAGAGCGAATTCGTGAGATTCCTCGGCGACCTGCGCGAGAATCCGCAAAGACGCGCTGAGTATAGCGCGAGAAATCTCAGTCAATTGTTGTTCCACGCATCCGACGAGGGCTTCCGCTTCACGGCGGAGGAGCTGGTGTCGGTGGTCGGGGCCCTGGAGATCGAGGTCATCGTCGCCAAGGACGGCCAGACCGTCGACGGCGACAGCGCGCTCTGGCGGCACATGTGGGGCGTGCGTTACCTGGACTACCTGCTCGACCACGTGGTGTCCAGGTTCGGCGAGGAGGAGCTGCGCGGGTTCGCGGCCGACGAGAGGCGGCCGGTGTCATGAGCGGGACGAACCTGATCGCGTTCCTGCGCCTGGCGGGCTCGCGTCCCGACGTGCTGGAGTCGCTGCGGGCCAAGAGCAAGGCGGAGGTCGTCGCCGCCGCGGCCGAGCACGGGCTGCCGTTCACCGAGGCCGACTTCAACGGCGTGGTGTGGGAGCTGGAGGAGCGCCTGGCCGACCTGCGCGGCGACACCTTCGACTCCACCTTCCCGCTCTGGCGGACGATGTGGGGCCAGCACTATCTGGAGTTCCTGGTCGGCGACCTGCTGCCCGCCCTGGAGCGGGCCCGGCTGCTGGAGCCGTCGTGAGCGCCTACGACTACATCGTGGTGGGCGCGGGCAGCGCCGGGTGCGTCGTGGCCAGGCGGCTGCTGGACGCGCTGGGCTGCCGGGTGCTGCTGCTGGAGGCCGGCGGGCCGGACGCGGCCGAGTGCGTGCACCGGACCGACATCCCGTCCATGACCTCGATGTGGGGCTCGCCGGAGTTCGTGTGGGACTACGCGACCACGCCGCAGCCGGAGCTCGGCGGCCGGGTCGTGCCCATCCCACAGGGCCGCCTCCTGGGCGGCGGCAGCTCGGTCAACGCCATGATGTACGTGCGGGGCAACCGCCGCGACTTCGACGGCTGGGCCGCGCTCGGCAACGACGGCTGGTCCTACGACGAGGTGCTGCCCTACTTCAGGCGCTCGGAGGACTACCCGGGCGGCTCGCAGGAGTACCGGGGCAGCGGCGGCCCGCTGAAGGTGGTCGACTACGGCTCGCCGTCGGACGCCTCGCGCGCCTTCGTCCGGGCGGCGATCGCCCGCGGGCGCGCCGACGGCACCGGCGACTACAACGGGCCGCGGCAGGAGGGGCTGGCCTTCTTCTACCAGTCCACGCGGGACAAGGACGGCCGCCGGTCCAGCGCGTCCGAGGCGTTCCTGGCCCCGGTGCTGGGCGAGCCCGGCCTCACGCTGGAGACCGGCGCCGTGGTCACCCGCCTGACCGTCGAGGGCGGCCGGGCCGGCGGCGTGGAGTACGTCAAGGACGGGCGTACGCACCGGGCCGTGGCCGAGCAGGAGGTCATCGTGGCCTGCGGCGCGCTGGCCTCGCCGGCGCTGCTGCTGCGCTCGGGGCTCGGCCCGGCCGCGCACCTGCGCGAGCACGGCGTCGAGGTGGTCGCCGACCTGCCGGGCGTGGGCGGCAACCTCCAGGACCACGTGCTGTTCGGCGTGGGGTACGAGAGCCTGCGCGAGCTGCCCTTCCCCGAGCTGCTGTCCGAGGCGGGGCTGTTCACCAACGTCCTGGGCGGCGACGCCCCGGACCTGCAGTTCTTCTTCGGCCCGGTGCAGTTCATCGACGACCGGTACAAGACGGACGGCCCGGGGTTCACCTTCGCGCCGATCCTGCTGCAACCCCGGAGCAGAGGCGAGGTACGGCTGCGCCCCGGCGACCCGCTGCGCCCGCTCATCGACCCGCACTACCTGGAGGCCGCCGCCGACCTGCGGCTGCTGACCGAGGCCATCGTCCTGGCCAGGGAGCTGGTCTCGGACGCGGCCTTCGACTCCCTGCGCGGCCGGGAGCTGGCCCCCGGGCCTGATGTCACGAGCCCGGCCGGCCTGGCCGACTACGTGCGGGCCAGCGCCTCGACCGTGTGGCACCCGGCCGGCACCTGCCGGATGGGCCGCGACGGCGAGGCGGTCGTCGAGCCGGACCTGCGGGTCCGCGGCGTGGACGGGCTGCGCGTCGCCGACGCCTCCGTCATGCCGGTCATCACCCGGGGCAACACCAACGCGGCCACGATCATGATCGCCGAACGGGCCGCCGACCTGATCACCGCATCGGCACGGAGGTGAGCTGAGATGACACAGACCGTCGACTTCGTCGTCGTGGGCGGCGGCACGGCCGGATCGGTCGTGGCCGCCCGGCTGAGCGAGCTGCCGGGGGCCCGCGTCCTGGTCCTGGAGGCGGGCGACACGAAGATCACCGACGCGGTCGTGGACCCCAGCCGGTGGAACGAGGTGCTGCTGACCGAGCTGGACTGGGCGTACATGAGCGAGCCCCAGCCGGGGCTCGGCGGGCGCCAGGTCTACTCGGCGGCGGGCCGCGGCCTGGGCGGCACCTCGAACGTCTACCACATGATCCACACGCGCGGCCGTCCGGCGGACTTCGACGCCTGGGCCTACGACGGCTGCCCCGGCTGGTCCTTCGCCGACGTCCTGCCCTACTTCCGGCGTATGGAGGGGCAGCGGGACGCCACCAACCCCACGGCCGGCCACGAGGGCCCGATCAAGATCGTCAACGCCAGGGACATGGGCAACCCGGTCTCGCAGACGTTCGTCGAGGCCTGCGTGGAGCTGGGTTACCCGCAGGTCGAGGACTTCAACGCCGACAGCTTCGGCGTGAGCTGGCACCACGTGGACATCGACGTGGACAAGGGCACCCGCTGCGGCGTGCGTGCCGCCTACCTGGAGCCGGCGCTGGAGCGCATCGGCGTCGAGGTGGGCGCGCTGGCCACCCGGCTGCTGTTCGAGGGCGAGCGCTGCGTGGGCGTGGAGTACCTGAAGGACGGCGAGCTGCGCACGGTCAGGGCCGAGCACGAGGTGATCGTCTGCGCGGGCGCGATCCAGTCGCCCAAACTGCTGCAGCTGTCCGGGATCGGCAAGGCCGGGTCGCTGGCCGCGCTCGGCATCCCGGTGGTCGCCGACCTGCCCGGCGTGGGCGCCAACTTCCACGACCACCCGCTGGTCATCGGCCCGATCGGGTACATGGACAAGGCGGCGCCCGACCCGCGCGGCCAGGTGACCGAGGTCGGGCTGTTCTGGGGGTCGGAGCCGGGGCTGCCGGTGCCCGACATGGAGATCTGCCTGGTGCACCGGGCGCCGTTCGGCGACCAGTTCTTCGCCAACGTCATCAAGCGGGTGGAGACCGGGCAGCCGCTCACTCCGGTGCGCGAGCTGGTCGACCCGAAGATCGTGCTCACCCTGCCGGGGCTGGTCCGCCCGCTGTCACGCGGCAGCGTACGGCTGGCCGGCACCGACCCGACGGCCTACCCGCGGGTCAGCGCGAACTACTTCGGCGAGCGCTCGGACCTGGAGCGAACGGTGACGATGGTCGAGATCGCCCGCGACATCTACGCCAGCTCGGCCTTCCGGCGCGACTGGGGGCTGACCGAGGTCGCGCCCGGCCCCGACGTACGCACCCGCGAGCAGCTCAGCGCCTGGGTGACGGAGAACGTCGGCTCGTACTACCACTTCGCCGGCTCCTGCAAGATGGGCTCCGACAGCCTCGCGGTGGTGGACACCCGGCTGCGGGTCCGCGGCGTCGAGGGGCTCCGCGTCGCCGACGCCTCGATCATGCCGACGATCGTCTCGGCCAACCCCCACACCACGACCGTGATGATCGGCGAGCGCGCGGCCGAGTTCGTCGCGGCGGACTTCGTCCCGGCCCGACAGGAGGCTACGCGATGATCCACCAGTTCATCTTCGGCGCTCCCAAGCCCGGCTTCACCGCCCAGCAGTTCCAGGACTACTGGGTCAACGTGCACGCGGTGAAGTTCGCCAGCAAGATCAAGCAGATCAGGCAGTACCTGGTCGACACCCGTATCCCGTTCGACGGCGACGTGGGCCGGCCGGCGCTGCCGCACCAGGGCATCGCCGAGATCTGGCTGCGCAACGCCGAGGAGCAGCTCGCCTCGCTGCAGAGCGAGGAGTTCCTCCAGGGCGCCCGGCTGGACGAGCCGAACTGGGCGGCGTTCTGGTCGACGATCGTGGTCGACACCGTCGCCCACGAGCTGGTGCCCGGCCCCAAGCCCCGGCCCGAGAGCTGGGTGAAGGTCACCACGCTGATCAAGCGGCGCCCCGGCCTGCCGCTGGACACCTACCGCAAGCAGTCCCTGGAGTCCTACGCCGCCGCGGTGGCCGGGCTGCCGGGCCTGCGCAGGCACCTGCACTGCCACACCGTGGACGGCGCGTACACCTTCGGCGAGGCCGGCTTCGACGGCGTGGACCAGCTCTGGTTCGACGACGTGGACGCGCTGCGCGCCGCGCTGTCCTCGGCCCACCACGCCCGCCGGGTCAAGCCGGAGCTGGAGGCGATCGCCGACCCGGCCCACGTGTTCTCGATGACCTGCAAGGAAAACTGGATCATCCCTGGGGAGTTGGTATGACCAAGCGCGTTCTCGTGATCCTCTCGGAGTTCGGCTACTGGGGGGAGGAGCTCGTCGGCCCGCTGTCGGCCTTCGACGAGCGCGGCTACGACGTCGTGTTCGCCACGCCGACCGGCAAGCAGCCGCACGCCCTGCCGCCCAGCATGGACCCCGACTACGTCGACCCGCCGCTCGGCCGCTCGGTCACCACGCCCGAGGTGGCCAAGCTGACCCGCGACCTGGACGAGTCCGGCCGCCTGGCCAACCCGCTGAACCTGTCGGCGTGGGCGCCCGAGCGCCCGTACACCAGCAGCCCCGACTACCTGCGCCGGCTGGAGTCCTACCACCGGGCGGTCGCCAAGCTGGAGGCCGAGCTGGTGCCCTACGACGCCGTGCTGATCGTCGGCGGCAGCGGGCCGATCGTGGACCTGGCCAACAACGAGCGGGTGCACGAGATCGTGCTCGCGTTCGCCCGGGCGGGCAAGCCGGTGGCGGCCGAGTGCTACGGCGTGGCCTGCCTGGCCTTCGCCCGTGACTGGGAGGACCGCAAGAGCATCATCTGGGGCAAGCGCGTCACCGGTCACTGCAAGGAGTACGACTACAAGGACGGCACCGGGTTCCTCGGCGTGCCCGACTTCAACATGGGGCCGCCGCCGTACCCGCTGGAGTACATCCTGCGGGACGCCACCGGGCCCGAGGGGCGCTACATCGGCAACTTCGGCAGGGAGACCTCGGTCATCGTGGACTTCCCGTTCGTCACCGGCCGTTCCACGCCCGACTCGTTCCTGACCGGGCAGAAGATCGTCGAAGTGCTCGAGGGCGGCCTGCGCCGCTTCGGCTGGTGATGGCGGGCCATGGCCAGGGACGGCAACACCGCGATCATCGAGCAGTTCCTCAGCGACGGCATCACGTACATGTTCGGCAACCCGGGGACGGTCGAGCAGGGCTTCCTCGACGCGCTTGAGGGGTTCGAGGACTTCCACTACATCCTCACCCTCCAGGAGACGGTGGCGGCCGGCATCGCCGACGGCTACGCCCGCGCCACGGGCGGCCCGGCGCTCCTGCAGCTCCACAGCGGCGTGGGGCTGGGCAACGCGATCGGCATGCTGTACCAGGCCAAGCGGGGGCACTCCCCGCTGGTCGTCGTCGCCGGTGAGGCCGGCGTCGGCTACGACGCGATGGACGCCCAGATGGCCGCCGATCTCGTGGCCATGGCCCGGCCCGTCACCAAGCACGCCATGCGCGTGATCGACCCGGGCTCGGTGCTGCGGGTGCTGCGGCGGGCGGTGAAGATGGCGATGACGCCGCCGCGCGGCCCGGTGTTCGTGGCGCTCCCGCTCGACGTGCTGGACCAGCCCAACCACGAGCCGGTCCAGCCGTCGCTGGTGCCGCACACCGCCGTGCTGCCCGCCCCCGAGCTGGTACGCCAGGCCGCCGGGCTGCTGTCCGGCGCCCGCTCCCCGATCATCCTGGCCGGCGACGGCGTGTCGGTCTCCGGCGCGCAGGCGGAGCTGACCCGGGTGGCCGAGCAGCTCGGCGCCGACGTGTGGGGCGTGGAGTTCTCCGAGGCGAACATGGACGGCCGCCACCCGCTCTTCCGGGGCCAGCTCGGCCACATGTTCGGCCAGGTCAGCGCGGACGCGGTCAAGGACGCCGACGCCGTGCTGGTGGTGGGCACGTACCTGTTCCCCGAGGTGTTCCCGTCGCTGACCAGCCCGTTCGGCAAGGACGCCCGGATCGTGCACATCGATCTGGACTCGTACGAGATCGCCAAGAACCATCCGGTCACGCTGGGCCTGGTGGCCGACCCCCGGCTCACGCTGGCCGCGCTGTCGGCCGAGCTGGAGGGCACGATGGGCCGGGCCGGCAAGCAGGCGGCCGCGGCGCGGCTGGCCCGGCGGACGGCCGAGCCGCCGCGCCCGGCGCCGGCCGAGGACTCCATCCTCAACACGTTCATGCGCGAGCTGGCCGCGCGGGCCCCCGACGATGTGATCGTCTTCGACGAGGGGCTGACCGCCTCCGGCGTGATCGGCGCGTACTTCCCGCCGCGCGGGCCGGGCAGCTGGTTCCTGACCCGCGGCGGCTCGCTCGGCGTGGGCATCCCGGGGGCGATCGGCGCCAAGCTCGCCCACCCGGACCGTACGGTGATCGGCTTCACCGGCGACGGCGGCAGCATGTACACCTTCCAGGCCCTGGCCACCGCCGTCCGGTACGACATCGCCGCCAAGTTCGTGATCTGCAACAACCACAGCTACCGGCTGCTGGACAACAACATCGAGGAGTACTGGCGCGGCCGGGGCATCCCCGGTCACCGTTTCCCTCGGTCGTTCGACCTCTCCTACCCCGACCTCCAGTTCACCGACCTGGCCAGGGGCTGCGGCGTGGACGGGCTGCGGGTGGAGAAGGCCGACCAGATCGAGGAGGCCGTCGAGCGGCTGCTCGGCCACGACGGCCCCTTCCTCATCGACCTCGTCACCGAACCCGGGAGACCATTGTGAGCGGCATCGAGCCACGGGCCGGCGCGGCGCTGAGCGGCCGCAAGATCGCCGTCCTGATGGAGAGCGACTACGTCGAGCCGGAGATCTTCTACTACGAGCGGCGCTTCGCCGAGGCCGGCGCCGAGGTGCACTTCATGACGCGCCTGTGGGGGCAGCAGTCGATCACCTTCACCGGCCACGAGTGGCGGGTGCCGTTCACCGTGGACCGCGGGTTCGAGGGGATCAGCGACCGCGAGCTGCGCTCCTACGCGGCGGTGATCGTGCCCTCGGGCATCGTCTCGGACCGGCTGCGCTACACCGACGACGTCAACCGGCTGGCGCCGGCGACGGCGTTCGTGCGGCGCGCGCTGGAGGAGCCGTCGATCATCACGGGCGTGATCTGCCACGGCCTGTGGCTGATGGCGGCCGCTCCCGAGACGATGCGCGGGCGCAAGGTCGTGGCGCACAACAACCTCGTGGGCGACGTCCGCAACATGGGCGCCGAGTACGTGGACCAGGACGTGGTCATCGACGGCAACCTCATCACCGGGCGCAGCGTGTACCACTGCCATCTGTTCGCCCACACCATCATCGGCCAGCTCGCCGAGACGTTGTAGGAGCCCCAATGAACTTCACCTTCATGGACACCGTGGCCGGGCGGGTCGAACGGTTCGACGCCGGCTCCGGCTCCTTCCGGCTGGCGACCATCGACGGCCGCACGTTCGAGGTGCGCCTGGACGGCGAGGTCTCGGCCGAGCTGCTGCGCAACCTGGGCGAGCCGTACGTGGACGCGGGCGACCACCTGCGCGACATGCTCACCCCGGGCCGCCACCTGTTCGCCTACGGCATCTTCTACCCCGAGGGCGCCGAGCCGGTCTTCTCCGCCAAGCGCCTGATCTTCCTGGGCCGCGGCTCCGGCGAGTACCGCTTCGAGCAGCCCGACTGGTGGATCAACCAGCTCGACGAGATCGCCGCGTTCTACCGGCGCGCCCAGTTCGGGCAGGGGCCGGTGGACTTCCGCGACTACCGGACGATCCTGCGCCTGGGCGGCGACAAGACCGCCAGCCACGTACAGGAGACCGACACGATCTCGCGCCTGGTCTACGGCATGGCCTCGGCGTACATGCTGACCGGCGACGACGCCTACCTGGAGGTGGCCGAGCGGGGCACCCGCTACCTGCGCGAGCACATGCGCTTCGTGGACCCCGAGAACGACGTCGTGTACTGGTACCACGGCATCAAGGTCGAGGGCGAGCACGAGAAGAAGTTGTTCACCTCGGAGTTCGGCGACGACTACGACGCCATCCCGATGTACGAGCAGATCTACGCCCTGGCCGGCCCGACCCAGACCTACCGGGTGACCGGCGACAAGCGCATCGCCTCCGACGTGGACGCCACGCTGCGGCTGTTCGAGAAGTTCTTCCGCGACCACCGGCGCGGCGGCTACTACTCGCACGTCGACCCGATCCTGCTCAACCCGCACCACGACTCGCTCGGGCCGAACCAGTCGCGCAAGAACTGGAACTCCGTCGGCGACCACGCCCCGGCCTACCTGATCAACTACTACCTGGCCACCGGCGACGAGCGCCACCTGGAGATGCTGGAGCGCACGTTCGACACCATCGTCGAGCACTTCCCCGAGCCGTCGAGCCCGTTCGTCAACGAGCGTTTCCACGACGACTGGAGCCACGACCTGGCCCACAGCTGGCAGCAGGACCGCGCGGTCGTCGGGCACAACCTGAAGATCGCCTGGAACCTCATGCGCATGCACGGCGTCCGCCCCAAGGACGCCTACCAGGAGCTGGCCGAGCACCTGGCCCGCACGATGCCCGCGATCGGCAGCGACCAGCAGCGCGGCGGCTGGTACGACGTCGTCGAGCGGCACCTGGCCGAGGGCCAGGAGTGGTACCGCTTCGCCTGGCACGACCGCAAGGCGTGGTGGCAGCAGGAGCAGGCGATCCTGGCGTACCTGATCATCGCCGGGGAGCTGGGCGGCGCCGACCATCTGGAGCAGGCGCGCCAGGCGGCCGGGTTCTACAACGCCTTCTTCCTCGACCACGACGAGGGCGCGGTCTACTTCAACGTGCTGGCCAACGGCCTGCCGTACCTGCTCGGGACCGAGCGGTTCAAGGGCAGCCACTCGATGAGCATGTACCACTCCTCCGAGCTGTGCTTCCTGGCGACCGTCTACACGCGGCTGCTGGTCACGCGGCAGCCGCTCACGCTGCACTTCAAGCCGGGCCCCGACGCCGAGCGCATCCTGCGCGTCGCGCCCGACCTGCTGCCGCCCGGGCGGGTGCTGCTCACCGAGGCCGAGGTGGACGGCAAGCCGTACGAGGTGCTGGACCCGGTGGCGATGACCGTGGAGCTGCCGGTCTCGTCGGAGGCCCTGCGCGTCAAGGTGACGCTGACGCCGGTGCAGGAGTGAGCGTGCCGACCATGGAGATCACGACGGACACGATCGGCCCGGTCACCGTGATCGGGCTCACCGGCCAGCTCGACAGCAGGTCGGCGCCGGCCGCGCAGGAGCGCATCCTGTCGCTGCTGCCGGACAGCCGGCCGGTGCTGCTCGACCTGACCGGCGTCAGCTACCTGTCCAGCGCGGGCCTGCGCACGATGTTGCTGGTCTACCGGCGGGCGCGGACCGTGGACAGCTTCATCGCCCTGGTCGGCCTGTCGGCCGAGCTGCGCGGGGTGATGGCGGCGACCGGGTTCCTGCGTTTCTTCATCGTCGCCGACTGCGTGGCGGACGGGCTGGAGATCGTCCGCGCCGCCGAACCCAGGGAGGAGGCCACGTGAGCGTCGAGACGCAGGGCGTGCCCGGCAGGATCGACTCCTTCCCGACGGCCGAGCTGGCCGGGTTCGGGGTGCGGGCGGGCCATCCGATGCCGTTCGGCGCCACGCTGGTGCCCGGCGGGGTGAACTTCTCGGTCTACTCCAGCGGCGCGAGCGCGGTCTCGCTCGTGCTGTTCCGGCACGGCGAGCGGGAGCCGTTCGCCGAGCTGCCCTTCCCCGGTGAGTACCGGATCGGCGGCGTGTGGGCCATGACCGTGTTCGGCCTCGACCACGAGGGCGTCGAGTACGGCTACCGCGTCACCGGCCCGGAGAACCCGGCCCCCGGCGACCGGTTCGACCCGGCCAAGATCCTGGCCGACCCGTACGCCACGGCCATGTCGGGCCGGGACGTGTGGGGCGCCGAGGTGGACTGGGACGATCCCTACCCGTACCGGTCGGTGCTGGCGGCCGGCGACTTCGACTGGGAGGACGACCGGCCGCTGCGGATCGCGCCGGAGGACCTGGTCGTCTACGAGCTGCACGTACGCGGCTTCACCGCCGACCCGTCCTCGGGGGTGGCGGCGCCGGGCACGTACGCGGGGCTGATCGAGAAGATCCCGTACCTGAAGGAGCTCGGCGTCAACTGCGTGGAGCTGATGCCGGTCTTCGAGTTCGACGAGTTCGACATGAGCCGCGTCAACCCGGTCACCGGCGAGCGCCTGTACAACTTCTGGGGCTACTCGACGCTGGGCTTCTTCGCGCCCAAGGCCGGCTACGCGGCCACCGGCAGGTACGGGATGCAGGCCGACGAGTTCAAGAACCTGGTCAAGGAGCTGCACCGGGCCGGGATCGCGGTGGTGCTGGACGTGGTCTTCAACCACACGGCCGAGGGCAACGAGAACGGCCCCACGATCCACTTCCGCGGCCTGGACAACGGCACGTACTACATGCTCACGCCGGAGGGCTACTACTACAACTTCAGCGGCACCGGGAACACCTTCAACTGCAACCACCCGGTGGTGCGCGACTACGTGCTCGACTGCCTGCGTTACTGGGCCGGCGAGTACCACATCGACGGCTTCCGCTTCGACCTGGCGGCGATCCTCGACCGCGGCCAGGACGGCGCGCCGCTGGCCAACCCGCCGCTGATCGAGACGCTGGCGCACGACCCGCTGCTGCGCGACTGCCTGCTGATCGCCGAGGCGTGGGACGCCGGCGGCCTCTACCAGGTGGGCTCCTTCCCGGGATACCAGCGCTGGTCGGAGTGGAACGGCCGCTACCGCGACGCGCTGCGCCGCTTCCTGAAGGGCGACCCGGGCTCGGCCGGCGAGCTGGCCACCCGGCTGGTCGGCTCCCCCGACCTGTACGCCTCCCGCGGCACGCTCGCCTCGGTCAACTTCGTCACCTGCCACGACGGGTTCACGCTGGCGGACCTGTTCGCGTACGACGGCAAGCACAACGAGGCCAACGGCGAGGACAACCGCGACGGCAACGACGACAACCTGAGCTGGAACTGCGGCGCGGAGGGCCCGACCGACGACCCGGAGGTGCTGGCGCTGCGCGGGCGGCAGGCCAGGAACGCGCTGCTGCTGCTCCTGCTCAGCCAGGGCATCCCGATGATCCTGGCCGGCGACGAGGTCGGCCGCGGCCAGCAGGGCAACAACAACGCCTACTGCCACGACGGGCCGCTGTCGTGGTTCGACTGGAGCCTGGCCGGGCAGAACGGCGACCTGCTGCGCTTCGTCCGCGAGTGCGTGGCCTTCCGCGCGGCGCACCCGTTGGTGCGCGACCGCCGCCACCCGTGCGGCGACGAGGGCGCCGGCGGGCTGCCGCAGGTGTCCTGGCACGGCGAGCGGGCCGGCGAGCCCGACTGGTCGGAGGGCAGCGCGCTGGTGGCGATGCTGCGCAGCGGCACGGCGGCCGGCGGCGGCCCCGAGCACCTCTACCTGGCCGCCAACGCCCACTGGGAGGCGCGGGAGCTGGAGCTGCCCGACCTGCCGGACGGCGCGGTGTGGCACCTGTTCGCCGACACCGGCGCCGCCGCCCCCGATGACGTCCACACACCGGGCCAGGAGCCGCCGCTGGCCGACCAGCGGCGGATCGTCGTCGGCCCGCGGGCCGCGGTCGCGCTGGTCGGCCGCGCCCATCCCTGAAATCCATGGAGGAGAACCCATGTCGTTCAACGCGATCCTGACCCACGACGGCAGCACCGCCCTGATCAAGCTGGAGGGCGAGCTGGACGCCCTGACCGCCGAGACCTTCAGGAGGGAGGTGGAGCGCGCGGCCGAGGCCGCCGCCGAGCTGCTGGTGCTGGAGATGTCCGAGCTCAGCTACATGTCCTCGGCGGGGCTGCGCGGCCTGGTGTTCGCCCGGCAGAAGCTGGCCGACGACGTGCGCATCGTCCTGGTGGGCGCCAACGACGCCATCGAGCAGACCATCCGGCTGGTCGGCTTCCACCACAGCGTGGACTTCAGCGATGCGATCCCCGAATAGGCAGGCGATGGACCGGATCAGTCTGCCCGCCGAACCCGAGGCGCTGGACGAACTGGTGGACTACGTGCAGACGCTGAGCGCGATGGGCGGCCTGACCCGTACCCGCGCCCACTGGCTGCGGCTGGCCGCCGAGGAGCTCATCGTCAACATCATCACCCACGGCCATCGTGACCGGCCGGGCGAGGTGGAGCTGACCGGCGGGGTGGAGCCGGGGCGGGTGTGGCTGCGCCTGGTCGACTCGGCCCCGCCGTTCGACCCGACCGCCTACGAGGCCGTTCCCGACCTGGAACGGCCGCTGGGCGAGCGCGAGCCGGGCGGGCTGGGTGTCTACCTGGCCCGTACGGTCGCCGACCAGATCCGCTACGAGTACGTCTCGGGTCGTAACCAGACGACCATCATCATGAACCGCGTCTAGGAGGTACGGATGGATGCGGAGGTGACCCTCGTCGTCAGTGGCCCATCACCAGCAGCGGAAGAGCTGTGCCTGCTGCTGGCCGCCGACGGCGCTCCCGTGGCCAGGCGCACCCCCGAACAACTGCTGGCCGAGGCGCCTCCGCCCACCGGTCTGCTGCTGGTGAACGCGAGCCTCGACGTGGAGGTCGTGCGCGAGGTGACGCGGGTCGTCCAGGCCGGCGCGCGGCCTCCGGTGGTGGTCGCGTTCACCGACGGCGACCTGCGCCAGCTCGAACCGCATGTGCTGGCCGGCCTGGACTACATCGTCCCGCCCTTCGTCCCGGAGCTGCTGCACCGCAGGCTGCGGGCGGGACAGGTGTTCGGCCGTTTTCCCGGCGCCGAGGAGGAGGCGCTGCTGAAGTACGAGCGGGAGCTGCAGATCGGGCGGGAGATCCAGGCGGGCTTCCTGCCCGACGCGCTGCCCGCCCGCGCCGGGTGGCAGCTCACCGTCCGGTTCCAGCCGGCCAGGGAGGTCGCGGGGGACTTCTACGACGCCCTGGAGCTGCTCGGCGGGGCGCGGATCGGGCTGGTCGTGGCCGACGTGTGCGACAAGGGCGTCGGCGCCGCCCTGTTCATGGCCTTGATCAGGACCCTGCTGCGGCACACCGCCGCCCACGTGGAGACCGGCGACGCCGTCGCCGACTCCGACGACACCGCGCCGCTGCTGCGCGCGGTGATCGCGACCAACGACTACCTGACCGCCAACCACCTGCGCCAGGGCTACTTCGCCACGCTGTTCTTCGGCGTGCTCGACCCGGTCACCGGCGCGCTCATCTACATCAACTGCGGGCACAACCCGCCCATCATCCGCCACGCGGGCGGCGGCCACACCCTGCTGCCTCCCACCGGACCGGCGCTGGGGCTGGTGCCCGACTCCGTCTTCGAGGTCGGCAGGGCCCACCTGGACCAGGGGGACCTGCTGTTCGCCTACACCGACGGCGTGCCCGAGGCCAGGGACGAGTCCGGCCGCTTCTTCAGCGAGGAGCTCATGCTGACCCTCGTCTCGCAGCCCGCCAGCGGGGCGGACGACCTGCTGGACAGGCTCGAACGGGAGATCAGCGCGCACATCGGGTCCGCCGAGCAGTTCGACGACATCACCATGATCGCCCTACGTAGGACACCCACGGGGAAGTACGGACAATGAACGAGATCGCTGGAATCGCACTGGCGGGCGGACAGGGCCTGCGGGCCCGGCCGCTCACCCTGGAGGCCCCCGGCCACCTGCGGAGCAAGGCCACGGTCTGCTTCGCCGGACGGCCGGTCATCGAATGGCAGATCATGGCCCTGCGCGACCAGGGGGTCAGCGACTTCTATCTGATCGCCAACGGCCGGGAGAACCGCTACCAGGCCAAGGACGTCCTGGGGCACGGCGAGGGGCTGGACGTGCGGGTGCGCTACTCGCGGCCCCGGATGGACTGGACCAACACCGGCTCCGGCGAGGCGACGCTGAGCAGCCTGGACTACTGGGAGCTGGACGGGCTGGCGCTGGTCTTCCCGACCGACTCGCTGTTCGAGTTCGACCTGGCCGAGCTGGTACGCCGCCACCGGGACAGCGACGCGGTCGTCACCGTGGCCGTGGTCGAGCGACCGGCCGAGGACGTCGCGGGCAAGTACGGCACCATGCTCACCGACGCCTCCGGCCGGATCCGGCGTTTCGTGGAGAAGCCGCCACTGGCCGAGGTGCACGCCCTGGCCGCCGACCCGGCCCGGGTGCCGGTCAACGCCGGGCTCTACCTGATCGACTGCGGGCGGCTGCGGAAGCTGGCCGGGGAGCCGGCGCTGGCGGCGCTGGCCCGCCACCGGCTCGACTGGGGGCACGACCTGCTCCCGTGGCTGGTGGAGGCGGGACACCGGGTCGGCATCGCGCCCATCGCCAAGCTGGGCGACCTGGGCAACCCGCGCGACTACCTCGACACGCTCACCGACGCGCTGAGCGGCGGCTACCCGCACGTGCTCAAGGGCATGCGGCCGGCGTACCCGGGCAACGTGCGCATCCACGAGTCGTCGTTGCGGCAGCGGGACGCGACGTCGGGGATGACGCTGGCCGAGAAGATCAGCGCGGGGCTGGTCAGGATCGGGCCGAACGTGCACATCGGCCGGGACGTCGAGATCGGCCCGGGCGTGGTCGTCTCCGACTCCGCGATCGGCGACGGCGTGGACCTGCACACCGGGTGCCGCCTGCAGCGGGTGGCCTGCCTGGACGGGGCGATCATCGGGCCGTGGGCGCGGCTCACCGACACCCACGTCGGGACGATGGCCACGGTGGAGTCGTTCGTGGACTGCGTGACCGTGCTGAGCGGCTACAGCGCGCTGGGCAACGAAGTGACGGTGCAGGCCGGGGTGCGGTTGTCCGGGGTGACGGTGTACCCGGGGCTGACCGTGCCGGCGCACTGCGAGGCCGCCGCCGGCACCTCGCTCAAGACCATCGCCGACCTTCAGGACGCGTGAGACATGACTGAGACGCTGGTGTTGACCGAGATCTCCGAGATCGCCGCGGGCCGCGTGCCCATCGTGGGCGTACGGCCCGTCGTCGCGGGCGGCCGCCGGCCCGCGCACGCGGTGCCGGGTGAGCCGTTCGAGGTGTCGGCGACGCTGTTCCGGGAGGGGCACGGCGTGGTGGGCGCGAACGTCGTGCTCACCGACCCCGACGGCAAGCAGGCCGCGTGGATCCCGATGGCGGCCCTGTCGGCCGGCTCCGACCGGTACGCGGCCGAGGTGTCGGCGCACCGGGAGGGCGAGTGGACCTTCCGGGTGGAGGCGTGGAGCGACCCGGTCGCGACCTGGCTGCACGTGGCGGAGGTGAAGATCCCGGCCGCGATGGACGTGGCCGTGACGATGGAGGCCGGCGCCCGCCTGCTGACCAGGGCCGCCGCCCAGCCCGAGGTGCCGCCCGCCGACGCCCGGCTGCTGCGCGTGGCCGCCGCGACGCTGCGCGACGGCGAACTGGAGCCCGAGGCGCGGCTGGCGATCGCGCTGGCCGAGCCGGTGTTGCGGACGCTGGCCCGCCGGCCGCTGCGCGACCACGTGACGGCCGGGGAGGAGCTGCCGCTGCTGGTGGAGCGCGAGCGGGCGCTGCACGGCGCCTGGTACGAGTTCTTCCCCCGTTCCGAGGGCGCGGTGATCGACCCCACCGGCTGTCACCCGCCGCGCTCGGGCACCTTCCGCACCGCGGCCGAACGCCTGCCCGCCGTCGCCGCGATGGGCTTCGACGTGGTCTACCTGCCGCCGATCCACCCCATCGGCCGGACCAACCGCAAAGGGCCGGGCAACTCGCCGATCGCCGGGCCGCACGACCCCGGCTCGCCGTGGGCGATCGGCTCGGCCGCCGGCGGGCACGACGCCGTCCACCCCGACCTCGGGACGATCGAGGACTTCGACGCCTTCGTGGCCAGGGCCGGCGAGCTGGGCCTGGAGGTGGCGCTGGACTTCGCCCTGCAGTGCTCGCCCGACCACCCGTGGGTACGGGAGCACCCGCGGTGGTTCGAGCACCGCCCCGACGGCAGCATCGCCTACGCCGAGAACCCGCCCAAGAAGTACCAGGACATCTACCCCATCTGCTTCGACGCCGACCCCGGCGGCGTGCTGGCCGAGTCGCTGCGGGTGTTGCGGCACTGGATGAGCCACGGGGTGCGGATCTTCCGTGTGGACAACCCGCACACCAAGCCGGTCTTCTTCTGGGAACGCCTGATCGCCGAGATCAACCGCACCGACCCGGACGTGGTGTTCCTGGCCGAGGCGTTCACCCGCCCGGCCATCATGCACACGCTGGCCGCCGTCGGCTTCCAGCAGTCCTACACCTACTTCACCTGGCGCAACGCCAAGCCGGAGCTGGAGAGCTACCTGGGCGAGCTGGCCGGGGAGGCGGCGGCGTACATGCGGCCGAACCTGTTCGTCAACACGCCCGACATCCTGCACGCCTACCTTCAGGAGGGCGGGCCGGCCGCCTTCCGGGTGCGGGCCGCGCTGGCCGCGACGGCCTCGCCCACGTGGGGCGTGTACGCCGGGTTCGAGCTGTGCGAAGGCGAGCCGGCCGCGCCCGGCAGCGAGGAGTACAAGGACTCGGAGAAGTACCAGTACCGGCCGCGTGACTGGTCGGCGGGCGGCACGCTGGCGCCCTTCCTGACCACACTGAACCGGATCAGGCGCCGCCATCCGGCGCTGCGCCTGCTGCGCAACCTGCGTTTCCACCACGCCGACGACGAGGCCGTGCTCTGCTTCTCCAAGCAGGCCGGCGAGGACACCGTGATCGTGGTGGTCAACCTCGACCCGCACCGCCCGCGGCAGGCCACGGTGACGCTCGACCTGCCCGACCTCGGCCCCTCCTTCCGGGTGCGCGACGAGCTGACCGGCGAGGTCTACCAGTGGGGGGCGCGCAACTACGTGCGGCTGGACCCGTCGTGGCAGCCCGCCCACATCCTGACGGTGGAGGGGTGATGGGCGTTCTGGCCGGGGACGTCCCGTCCGCGCTGGGCGAGCTGGACCTGCACCTCATCGGCGAGGGCAGGCACGAGCAGCTGTGGCGGGCGCTGGGCGGGCGGACCCGTACCGTGGGGGGCGTGGCGGGCGTCTCGTTCGCGGTGTGGGCGCCGGGGGCGCGGGAGGTGCGCCTGGTGGGCGACCTCAACGGCTGGGACGGCGCGGGGCATGCTCTGCGCCGGGTGCCCGGCGGCGGGCTGTGGGAGCTGTTCGTGCCGGGGGCCGGCGACGGCTGCCGGTACATGTACGAGATCACCGGGTCGGACGGCCGTACCCTGCGCAAGGCCGACCCGCTGGCGCTGGCGGCCGAGCACCCGCCGCGTACGGCGTCGGTGGTGTTCACCTCCCGGCACCGCTGGCGCGACGGCGCGTGGCTGGCGGCGCGCGGCGAGGGCCCGGCCCGCGAGGCGCCGATGAGCGTGTACGAGCTGCACCTCGGCTCCTGGCGGCGCGGCCTGACCTACCGCGACCTGGCCGAACAGCTTCCCGGGTACGTGCGCGGCATGGGCTTCACCCACGTGGAGCTGATGCCGGTGGCCGAGCACCCCTTCGGCGGCTCGTGGGGCTACCAGATCTCCTCCTACTACGCGCCGAGTTCCCGCTACGGCACCCCGGACGACTTCCGCGCCCTGGTCGAGGCGCTGCACCTGGCCGGGATCGGGGTGATTCTGGACTGGGTGCCGGCGCACTTCCCCCGGGACGACTGGGCGCTGGCCCGCTTCGACGGCGGCCCGCTGTACGAGCACCCCGACCCGCTGCGCGGCGAGCATCCCGACTGGGGCACCCTCACCTTCGACCTGGGCCGCGCCGAGGTGCGCAACTTCCTCATCGCCAACGCGCTGTACTGGTGCGAGGAGTTCCACGTCGACGCCCTGCGCGTGGACGCCGTCGCCTCGATGCTCTACCTGGACTACTCGCGCCCGGAGGGCTCCTGGCGGCCCAACGCCCACGGCGGCAGGGAGCACCTGGAGGCGATCTCGTTCCTGCGGGAGCTGAACGACACCGTGCACCGGCGCTGCCCCGGCGTGCTGACGATCGCCGAGGAGTCCACCGCGTGGGAGGGGGTGACCCGGCCGCCGGCCGCCGGGGGGCTGGGGTTCGACTTCAAGTGGAACATGGGCTGGATGCACGACACGCTCGGCTACATGCGGCAGGACCCGGTGCACCGGCGGCACCACCACCACGCGCTGACGTTCGGGCTGACGTACGCGTACGCGGAGGACTTCCTGCTGCCTCTCAGCCATGACGAGCTGGTGCACGGCAAGGGCTCGCTGGCCGGCAAGATGCCGGGCGACGACTGGCAGCGGCTGGCGAACCTGCGCGCGTACCTGGCCTTCATGTGGGCGCATCCGGGCAAGAAGCTGCTGTTCATGGGCCAGGAGTTCGCGCAGGAGAGCGAGTGGTCCCACGATCGCGAGCTGGACTGGGCGCTGCTGCGCGACCCCCGGCACAAGGGTGTGCGCGACCTGGTCAGGGACCTGAACCGGCACTACGCCGCCACTCCCGCCCTGTGGCGGCTGGACTGCTCCCCGGACGGCTTCACCTGGATCGACGCCGACGACGCCGACTCCAACGTCTACTCCTTCGTGCGCCGGGACCGGTGGGGGGCGCCGCTGGTGTGCGTGAGCAACCTGTCGCCGGTGCCGCGCCACGGGCACCGGCTCGCGCTCCCCTCCGGCGGGCGCTGGCAGGAGGTGCTCAACACCGACGCCGCCTGCTACGGCGGAGGGAACCTGGGCAACCTGGGCACGGTCACCGGCGGGTACGGCGTCGCCGAGGTGCTGCTGCCGCCGCTGGCGACGCTCTGGCTGGCCCCCGCGGAGGAGGTGTCAGAGCGTCAGCAGTGAGGCGGCCATGGCCTTGTTCACCGCGTCGAGGCGGGAGGTGGCGTCGAGCTTGGTGAAGATGTTGCGCAGGTGACGCTTGACGGTGCCCTCGGCGATCATCAGCCGGGTGCCGATCTGGGCGTTGCTGAGGCCCTGGGCGGCCAGGGACAACACGCTCAGCTCCCGCTCGGACAGTTTGCCGGCGCGCGGCCGCCGGGACATCATCAGGCTCTCGCGCGAGACCGACAGGACCACCCGCTCGGCGTCGGCGCACACGCCGCGGATGGCCTGCACCAGTTCCTCCCGCCCGACGCTCTTGAGGAGGTAGCCGCGCACACCGTGGGCGATGAGCTCCTGCACGAGCACCGGATCGTCGTACATGCTCAGCACGATGACGCGGGAGCGGGGCGAGACCCGGTGGATGTGCTTGGTGGTGCGTACGACGCCGTCGCCGGGCATCTCGACGTCGAGCACCACGACGTCCGGCCGCAGCGCCTCGGCCGACGTCACCGTCGCGCGCGCGTCCCCCGCGGTGGCGACGACACAGAGGTCGGGCTCCAGCTCCAGCGTCTGCTTGAGCGTCTCCCGCAGGATCGTGTGGTCGTCGGCGATCAGGACGTCAATGCTGCCTTCTCTTCGCATCCGCTGTTTCCTTCGGCCGCTCTTCCCGGACCGCCCGGACGGAGGCACGGAAGACGACCTCGGTGCCCTTCCCGGGGGTGCTCTCGATGGTCACCAGGCCGCCCAGAGCGACCGCTCGCTCGCGCATTGAGGTCAGGCCGTTCCCATGTTTCGCACGCCAGCCCGAGAAACCCCGGCCATTGTCCCGCACTATCGCCGTGATCCGGTCGTGGGCCACCTTGACGCATACTTCGAGCAGATCGGCACCGGCATGGGAGATACTGTTGGTAATGGCTTCGCGCAATATCAGGAATAACTCGTCCCGAATACGGCCGGGTAAGTCGTCGACATCGCCGATAAGGGTTATCCGATATGCGAGCCGCGGGTCCACAATGGTTGTCATGAGCCGCTGGAGAGCTCGTTCCATTCCCGGCCAATGGGCGTGAACACGCAGGTCGGATATGACGTCACGGATTTCCTGGTGTGCTCTGAGGAGGGCCGCCTTCGCCTCCTTGATGTGCACAGGGAAACCGGCTCCGCCGCGTGCGTGACCAATTTCGGCGAGCTCCAGCTGCCGGCTCGCCACACTGATCTCATGCCCCACCCGGTCATGCAGATCACGCGCGATACGCCGCCATTCCCGTTCGTCGCCGTCGGCCGCCGGAGGCGCGAACAATGCCGCCGGGGCCTGCGCCGTACCGGCCCTGAGGCGGGCGACGATCAGGTCGAGTATCTCTTCCGCCAACTCCGCGCATCCTTCCGGAACGGCCCCGGAAGTTGATTCTTCAATTTCGCCGCACAGCTGTGCCAAGATCGCCGCCTTATGAGCCTCGATCCGCTCGGCTATCACAACCGTGGGCTGGATGTTGCACTGCACTGGTCATCCCCCGTAGTGTGTGTCGCCTTACTCTGTCACCGGCGCAGATCCCCGCATCATATGATCACATGATTCCGGCGGACGCAAGAGTGCACTCGAGGACCGGCATGGCCTCGAGCCATTAACCGCACACCTGACTCGCGCCCGGTGTGATGCAATACCGGGATATCGATGAGTACGCCGAGGATGCCTCCCGGAGTACTCCCCTTTAATACTCCCGGGCAGCTCCGCTACCACCTTGGTGTTACTCTCTTGTGCGAACCAAAACTTAACTGCGATCCTGACCGCGTTCGCCATTACGGATCTTCTCTAATGCAGGTGAGGGGCGGTCATGAGAGAACTCGCGGTGAACGAACGCGAAGAGTTCGCGGAATTCTTCGGAACAATATTCGGCTCGCTGCCGCGCTCCGACCAACGTAGCGCGGCTGAATCATACGTCCTCGGGCTGCTGCACGCGGGCGGCCGCAAGTCCATCCAGCGTATCGCCGACGAGGTGGGCGGACCGCACAACGGCCAGTCGCTGCAGCAGTTCGTCAACCAGAGCCGCTGGGACCCGCGGCCGGTCCGCCGTACCGTCGCCGACGTGTTGTCGGCCTGCGCGCCGCCGGCCGCGTGGCTGGTGGAGGAAGTGGCCTTCGCCAAGCACGGCCGCTGGTCGGCGGGCGTCGAGCGGCAGTACGTACGCGGGCTCGGCCGTACGGTGAACTGCCAGATGGGGGCGGCGGTGCTGATGACGACCGGCGAGGCGGCCGTGCCGGTCAACTGGCGGCTGTGCCTGCCGAAGTCGTGGGAGGCCGACCACGACCGGCGCACCAAGGCGCACGTGCCCGACCAGGAGCGCCACCGGTCCTTCGGCGAGCACGTGATCGACCTGGTGGACGACCTGACGCTCGACTGGGGCACCCCCGTCGCGCCGCTGGTGGCCGACCTCACCCACGTCCGGGGTGTCGCCGACCTGCTGCGCGGCCTGGAGGACCGCGGCCTCGACTACGTGGTCGAGGTGGACCCCCGCCACCGGGTCAGGGCCTCGATGAGCGTGGTGCGCGGCGGCGGGCCGCGGGGCCGGGTGCCCCTGGCCGAGGCGGCGCAGGCCGCGGCCGGGCTGGAGCGGCGCACGGTGGCCTGGTGGGAGGGGCCGCGGGGGCGGTCGCTGCGCTCCCAGTTCGTCACCCTGCCGGTCGCCGACGAGCAGGCGCGCTCGCGCCGCCTGCTCGTGGAGTGGCCACTCGGCCGGCCCCGCCCGCGGGCGTTCTGGCTGACGAACATGTCCGTGCCGGCGCAGGAGCTGGTCGCGCTGGCCAAGACGCGGTGGCGGGCGGCCCACGCCATCGGCGAGCTGGCCGGGGGCTTCGGGCTGTTCGACTACGAGGGCCGTTCCTTCCACGGCTGGCACCACCACGTCACCCTGGCCTCGGCCGCCTACGCCTTCGACGTGCGCTGGCGGCTGGCCGCCGGCGACGAGGCCGCGCTGCTGCCGGCCTGAGCAACCGTACGACGCACGAGGAGTCACACCGCTCGATGAAGCCGAAAGCAGACAAGCAAGTCACCTGGGTCGAGCTCTTCTTCGACCTGGTCTTCGTGTTCGCCGTCACCCAGCTGTCCGACCTGCTGCACCGGGGCCACGGATGGGGCAGCGTGGGGCAGGCCGTCGTCGTGCTGGTGCCGACGTACTGGGCCTGGGTGGGCATGGCGGTGCACGCCAACACCCGCGACGTCAACAACACCCCCGACCGGCTGGGCATCCTGGCGCTCAGCCTGTGCGGCCTGTTCATGGCGCTGGCCACCCCCCTGGCCTACGAGGAGCGCGGGCTGATGTTCGGCGCCGCGTACTTCGCCCAGCGCACGCTGCTGGCCGCCCTGTACTTCCGCGGGAGGCCGTTCGAGCTGGTCAACCCCTTCACGCTGTCGGTGTGCGTGACCGGGCCGCTGCTGCTGGCCGGGGGCCTGCTCGACAGCGGCACGCGGGTGTGGGTGTGGGCCGCGGCCGCCGCCATCGACCTGGCCGCGCCGGTGCTCACCCGCAGCCACCTCGTACGGGTCAACTTCCACCCCCATCACTTACCCGAGCGCTTCGGCCTGCTGCTGATCATCGCGATGGGCGAGCCGATCCTGGCCATCGGCGCCCAGGCGTCGGCGGCCCGCCCGCTGGCCGTGGGCTCGATCACCGCGGTCGCCGCGACGTTCGTGCTGGCCTGCGCGCTGTGGTGGGTGTACTTCATCTTCGCCGCCGAGTCGCTGCCCAAGGCCCTGGACGAGGCCGTGATCCGCACCGACCTGATCCGGCGGGTCTTCTCCTACGGCCACCTGGCCTTCATCGGCTCGATCATGGCGATGGCGGTCGGCATGGCCGAGGTCGTCTCGCACCCGGGTCAGACCTTCTCCGCCCCCGTGACCGCGCTGCTGTTCGGCGGCTGCGCCCTGTACTTCGCGACGTTCTGCTACGCCCGCTGGCACATCTTCGGCAGGTGGTCGGGGCCGCAGCTCGCGATGCCCGTGGCCATCCTGGCGATCATCCCGATCTCGCTGCAGGCCCCGGCGCTGCTGTCCGTGGCCGCGCTGGTGCTCGTGGTGACGACGTTCAACTTCCTGGAACATTCGCGGGCCAGATCCGAGAGCGACGCCTTGACTTAGCGCGCGCTCTAACAGGCAGGGTATGGGCGGCGGCGTCGTCGTGAAGGGCGTCCGCGCCAGGACATGAGCCGGCTGGAGAGCTGAGGAGCGTCATGAAGAGTCCCGCTGTTCGAGTCGCGGTCGCCTATCTGGTGTCCGCGGTCGTCGGCGCTGTGATCATCGGTTCGTTCGTCGGCGCGCTGCACCACCCGGTCCCGCACGCGGTGCCGCTCGCCGTCGTGGGCCAGGGTGCCGGCGAGCTGGAGCGGGCCGCGGCCGGGGCCGTGGAGGCGCGCCCGTACGGCGACGCGGCGAGCGCGCGGACGGCGGTGCTCAGACGCGAGGTCGAGGCCGCCTACCTGGCGGGCGAGGGCCGCCTGCTGGTCGCCGGCGCCGGCGGCGACACGGCCGCCCCGCACTTCGCCGCGACGATGCGGCGCGCCACCGGGCGCGACCTCGCCGTCGAGGACGTCCGGCCGCTGGCCGAGGGCGACTCCTCCGGCGTGTCCGGCATGTTCTACGTGCTGGGCCTGCTGCTGGCCGCGCTGGCGACGACCGTGCTGACCATGCGGATGGCGCCCATGATGAACCGGGCGCTGCGGCTGGCCGTGCTCGCGCTCGGCGCGGTGACCGGCGGCCTGGCGCTCACCTGGGTTGTCGATGGCCTGCTCGGCGCGCTCACCGGCGCCCCGTTCGCGCTCCTGGGCGTCTCCTGCGGGGTGATCTTCCTGGTCTCGGTGGCGGTGAACGGGCTGATGCGCCGCTTCGGGCCGCGCGGCGTGATCGCGGCGGCGGTGTTGTTCATCCCCATCGGCCTGCCCGCCAGCGGCGGCCCGTTCGGCGCGGCGTTCATCGAGCCGTGGTACGCGGCACTCGGCTACGTGCTGCCCACCCGGTCGGCGCTCGAACTGGTGCGCAGCGTGGTCTACTTCGACGGCGCCGCCCTGGCCACGCCGCTGACGGTGCTCGGCCTGTGGGCGGCGCTCGGCCTGGTGCTGATGGCGCTGCCGCCGCGGGCGATGCCCCGGCCCGCCGCGCCCGCCCCCGCTGCGGTGCCCGTCGCCGGGGCCGCACCGGGCGCCCACTGACCGGCTCCCTGACCGGCCCCCTGACCGGCGCGGCCTCGGATGCGGGGGTCCGCTTCCGTGGTCGCGCCCTCACCGGACCGTCCGCGTGGCCCTGCGGGTCAGGCGGACGGGGTGAGCGCGAGCACCAGCCGTACGCCGGGCCGCAGCGGCTCGGCCCGGACCGACCCGGCGTGCGCCTCGGCGATCTGGCGCACGATGGCCAGGCCGAGACCGGAGCCCGGCAGCGAACGGGCCGACTCGGCGCGGTAGAAGCGGTCGAACACGAACGGCAGGTCCTGCGGCGCGATGCCCGGCCCCTGGTCGCTGACCGACAGCGCGCCCGCCGCGTCCACCCGTACGAGCACCTCGCCCCCGGGCGGGCTCCACTTGATCGCGTTGTCCACGAGGTTGGAGACCGCGCGCTCGACCGCGTCGGCGTCGGCCCACACCAGACACTCGGCCAGCTCGCCGCGCAGCCGTACGTGCGGGGCGCGGGCCTGCGCCCTGGCCAGCACGCGACCGGCCACCAGGTCGAGCCGCACGTCCTCCAGGTGCAACTGGACGTCGCCGTGCCTGGCCAGCTCGACCAGGTCGTTGACCAGCACCCGCAGCTCCCCGGCCTGCACGCGGGCCTCGTGCACCAGGGCCGGGGCCTGCGGGTCGGCCGTGCCGCGTCCCTCCTCCAGCAGCTCCAGGTTCGTGGTGAGGCTGGTCAGCGGCGTACGCAGCTCATGGGAGGCGTCGGCGACCAGGCGCCGCTGGGCCAGCACCGACTCGCGCAGCGCCCGCGTCATCGCGGTGAACGAGCCCGCCAGGCGGGCCACCTCGTCCCGTCCGGCGCCCATGCCCTCAAGGCCGTCGGCGGTCAGGGTGCCGGTGGCGGTGATCCGTTCGACCACCGCCGTCAGGCGGGCGATGGGCCGCAGTGCCCGTCCGGCGAGGAAGCGCGCGCCCGCCGCGGCCACCAGCGCGCCGCCCACGGTCAGCGCGGCCAGCAGCAGTTTCAGCGTGTTCAGGGTCTGCTCGTCGCGGTCCAGCGGGAACGCCGTGCGCACCAGGGTGCCCCTGCCCAGGTTCAGCGGGGCGGTGTAGAGCCGGTAGCGCACGCCGCCGTACGTCACGTCCCGGTAGTAGGGGGGCAGCTTGCCGAACGCGACCGCCTCGTCCTGCTCGGCCAGCGGCACGAACCCGTCGGTCGGGCCCGCGCGGAACGGGCCGGGGCAGAACTGCAACACCGTGTTGCCCACCGGGATCGGCGTGGTCGGCAGCGGCGAGTCGGCGCCCTTGAGCGACTCCAGCAGCCGCGGCGCCTGCCCGGCGGCCAGCACCAGCTCGCCGTCGTGCTGCCCGGCCAGCCCCGCCGCGATCGCCGGGTAGACCACCAGCGAGACCGTGAGCAGCGCGGCGGCGACCACGGCGGCGACCGTCAGCGCGACCCTGCTGCGCAGCCTCACGGCTCCTCCCGCAACACGTACCCCAGGCCGCGCACGGTCTGGATCAGCCGCGGCTCTCCCCCGGCCTCCAGCTTGGCGCGCAGGTAGCTGACGTAGACCCACAGCGCGTTCGAGGAGGGGCCGAAGTCGTAGCCCCAGACCGAGTTGAAGATCACCTCGCGGCTGAGCACCCGGCCCGGGTTGCGCAGGAACACCTTCAGCAGCGTGTACTCGGTCCTGGTCAGGTCGAGCGACCGGCCGCCGCGCGCGGCCCGGCAGGCGGCCGGGTCGAGCTCCAGGTCGGCGTAGCGGAGCAGGCCCTGCGCGGGCGCGCTGCGGCGCAGCAGCGCGCGCAGCCTGGCCCGCAGCTCCTCCAGCGCGAACGGCTTGACCAGGTAGTCGTCGGCGCCCGCGTCCAGCCCCGCGACCCGGTCGCCGACCAGGTCGCGGGCGGTGAGCATCAGGATCGGGGTGCGGTCGCCCCCGGCCCGCAGGCGGCGGCACACCTCCAGGCCGTCCAGGCCGGGCATCATGATGTCCAGCACCACCGCGTCCTGACGGCCGCCGCTCGCCGCCTCCAGCGCGCGCAGGCCGTCGGCGGCGACGCTGACGTCGTAGCCCTCGCGGGTGAGCGCGTGGGTCAGCGAGCGGCGGACCGCCTCGTCGTCGTCGGCAACAAGGACGTGCATGGTGCCACTCTCCCCTCCGCACCCCCGGGTGAGGAAGATCGGTCCCGGGGTCTAAGCGGGCTCGGATTCCGACAGGGCGCGCTTGACGTTGCGCAACGCCTGGAGCAGCCGCTCGGGTGTCACGCCGAGTTGCCTGGCCACGGCGCGGAAACCGGCCGAGTCCGGGTCCAGGCGGCCGTCCCGGGCGAGGGCGTCCAGCGCCTTGGCGGCACGGAGCGCGCGGTCGTAGCCGACGCCCAGCTCGGCCGCCAGCGCCTTGGCGAACGCCTCCTGCGAGATGCCGTGGTCCTTCTTGTCGTGCTTGCCGGGCTTTCCGGGGTCGTCCGGGCCCGGTGTGCCCGGGCCGGGTTTACCCGGACCGCAGCCGGGCTTGCCGTCGCCGGGCTTCTTGCCGTCGAAGCCCTTGCCTCCGTAGTCCCTACCGGTGGGGTCCTTGGGATCCTTGGGGGCCGGGGCCTTGGCGACGTCGGCGGGCGAGCAGGTCGCCGGGACGTCGGCGCAGGGGTCGGCCGCCGCGCCGCGCAGCGCCGCGGCCGACACCGCGCCGGACCCGGTCAGCGTCAGCGCCACCGCCGTCCCGACGACCAGCGCCGTCCTTCGTGCGTTCATGTCGGTCACCTTTCTGACGGCCGGTCCCCAGTGGCCCGGCGCGCTGCGGGCAACTCAACCGCGGCCACCTTCACCCCACCGTCGGGGAACCTTAGAAACGCCATAGAAGCGCCGGCGCGGCATTGTCGCGGGCGCACGGGGAAGAGTGGCCATCCGCCGGGTCTGCCACACCGGTACGGAGGCCGCGCGCACCTCCGGCGACGACCGGGTCCCGGTCGTGCTGGGCGGCGACGGGAGCGTGCACGCGCTGGTCGCCGCGCTGCTGGAACGCGGACGGCTGAACGCCGCCCCGATCGGGCTGATCCCCATGGGCACCGGCAACGACCTGGCCCGTACGCTGGGCCTCCCGCTCGACCCGGCCGAGGCGGCCCGTGTCGTGCTGGCGGGGCACGAGCGGGCCATGGACCTGCTGATCGACGACGACGGCGGCGTCGTGGTCAACGCCGTGCATCTCGGCGTCGGCGCCCAGGTGTGCACCGGCCGCCGCGTGCTCATGGCCGGCGTCGGGAACGGCGCCACGATCGGCGGCGGCACGCCCCTGACCCCGGCGGCCCGGCCCGACGACGGCCTCGCCGAGGTGGTCGTGTCCTACGCCACGGGCCCGCTGGCCCGGCTGGCCTACGCCGCCGGGTTGCGCCGCGGCCGGCACCCCGCCCGCCCCGACGTACGGACCTTCAGAGGCAGGCGGATCACGATCGCGGGCGGTCCCGTCCCGGCCAGTGTGGACGGCACGCTGGAGCAGGTGGCGCAGGGCCGTACCTGGATCGTGCGGCCGGCGGCCTGGCGCGTCCTGGCCCCGGCGGTGTCCTGACCGGTCAGTGCTCGGGGTGCAGGGACTGGCCGAGGTACATGGCGGTGAGCATGGTGAACAGGTACGCCTGGAGGAACATGACGAAGATCTCGAACGCGGTCAGCAGGCACGTCATGAACACGCCCAGCACGCCCACCGCCACCCCGCCCACGGTCGGCCGCTCCACCAGGAACCAGTAGCCGACGGCGCTGAAGAAGGCCAGCAGCGTGTGCCCGGCGAACATGTTCGCGAACAGCCGCACGGCATGGGTGAACGGCGCGGTGACGAAGATGTAGAGCAGTTCGAGCGGCGCGTACACGGTGAGCGCCAGGGCCTTGGGCAGGCCTTCGGGGAACATCGCGTTCCTGAGGTAACCGGCCAGGCCCTGGTGCCGGAAGCCCAGGTAGAGCTTGAGCACGTAGACGACGCCGGCCAGCACCCACGGGAAGGCGACGTGGGCGGTGACCGGGAACTGGAGCAGCGGGATCACCCCCATCACGTTCCAGAGCAGGATCAGCAGGAAGAACGTGAGCAGCAGCGGCATCCAGCGGTCGGCGTCCTTGCCCAGCCAGGGGCGGGCGATCTGGTCGCGGACGAACACGTAGGCGTACTCCCCGGCGTTCTGCAGGCCGCGCGGCACCAGCTTGGGGCGGGAGAAGGCGCCCCAGGCCAGCGCGCACACGACGAGCACGCCGACGACGGCCAGCAACACCGGCTTGGTGAGCCAGAAGGGCGCGCCGTCCCACAGCGGCGGGTAGTCGAACAACTCCGGTCCGGGCGGGCGGAAATCATCAGAGGGCATGGCAAAGCTCCTCGGAGGGGTGAGAGGGGAGGAAAAGGGTCAGAGCCAGCCGAGCGACTCGGCCACGCGGACGGCCTCGGCGCGGTTGCGGGCGCCGGTCTTGCCGATGGCGGAGGACAGGTAGTTGCGTACCGTACCCTCGGTCAGGAACAGGGTCCTGGCGATGTCGGCCACGGTGACGCCGCCGGCGGCGGTCCGCAGCACCTCGGCCTCGCGCTGGGTGAGCGGGCTCGGCCCGACGGTCAGGGCGGACACCGCCAGCTTGGGATCGATCACGGTCTCACCGGCCATCACCCGGCGTACCGCCGCGGTCAGCTCGGCCACCGGCGCGTCCTTGACCACGAACCCGGACACGCCCGCGTCGAGGGCGCGGCTGAGATAGCCGGGCCTGCCGAACGTGGTGACGATCACCACGCGGTGGCCGCGCAGGCGTTCGGCGACCTCCAGGCCGGACATGCCGGGCATCTCGATGTCGAGCAGGACCACGTCGGGGCGGTGCTCGGCCACGGCGGACTCGACCAGGTCGCCCCGGCCGACCTCGGCCACCACCTCGATGCCGTCCTCCAGGGAGAGCAGCGCGGCCAGTCCGCCGCGTACGAGGTCCTGGTCGTCGGCGATGAGGACGCGGATCACGGGCTCTCCAAGGGCACTCGGGCGTGCAGCCGGTAGCCGCCGCCGGGCAGCGGGCCCGCCTCCAGACGGCCGCCGGCGGCGGCGATCCGCTCGGCCAGCCCGGTCAGACCGTTACCGCCGGTGGGGCCGCCAGTGGGGGTGCCGCTGGGGGTGCCGGGGCCCTGGCCGTCGTCGCGGATCTCGACCGTGGCGGCGGTGTCGTCGACGCCGAGGTCGATGCGGCAGCGGCGGGCGCGGCTGTGGCGCACGACGTTCGTGGCGGCCTCCCGTACGGTCCAGGCCAGCAGCGTCTCCGCGGCGGCCGGGACGGGCCCGGCGGCGGGCGAGACCTCCAGGCCGATCCCGGCCAGCCCGAGGCTGTGGGCCGCCGTGCGCAACTCGCCCGACAGGGAGGGCGCGCGGTAACCGGAGACGGCGTGGCGCACCTCGTCGAGCGCCTGGCGGGCGGCGCGTTCGACGTCGGCCATCTCGCGGGCGGCCCGTTCCGGGTCGGTACGGGCCAGCCGGGCGGCCAGCTGGCTCCTGATGGTGATCGAGGTGAGCGTGTGTCCGAGGGTGTCGTGCAGGTCGCGGGCGAAGCGCAGGCGTTCGTTGTCCACGGCGAGCCGGGCCACGTGGGCGCGGGCCGCGTCGAGCCGGGCGACCAGCTCGCCCAGGTGCTTGATGCTCCCCACCGTCACCGCCTCGACCACGATCACCAGCGGCACCCACCAGACCTGCTCGAACGGCCGCCCGTACGCCGTCAGCGCGGCCACCACCACGACGATCGTCCCCGCTACCCCCGCCGCTGTGTACACGACGCGCCCGAGGCAGGCCGTCAGGGCGCTGACCACGAACACGAACCCGACGTACGCCCACGGGTCCCGCAGCACGGGCAGCAGCGCGAGCCCCGCGGCCACCAGCCCCACGAGCGGCCACCTCAGCCCCGCCGCGCCCCGGGCGCCGAGCATCCGCCACATGATCCGCAGCCAGCACGCCGCGAACACCGCCAGCGCCGCGACCACCCACACCACCGCGAGCGCGCCGGGCCGGGAGGAGAAGAACGCCAACAGCGGCCACACCGACAGCACAAGCCAGGCGCACGCCCCGGCCCGCGCCGCCGCCCGGCCCCGGCCGAACTCCAGCTCCCGCACCGCCGCCTCACCCGTCACAGGGCCCGACGGTAACGCCCGGGGGCCGCCGCGGCGACCGGGCGGAGTTGCCGTCCTCGACTTTCATCATGGGAACAGCCTGCTGGGAGGGGTGGCGCCGGGAGTAGTGCCAGGCGTCAGAGACCACGACATGACATACGTCATGGACGGCGACGCCGAGTCGCGCTCCGGCTTCCCGGCGCCGTGCGTACGGTCAGTGGTGGTAGGCGTGGACCACGGCGTGGCCCTTGCCGCGGCCGATGATCCACTTGTTGATCGGGGTCGTGACGAGGAACGCCACCACCAGTGAGATCGCCAGCGCGCTCCAGAACAGGATCGAGGCGAGGCCGGCGTCCATCGCGCCCGGGATGATCAGCATGACGCCGTTGTCGACGATCTCCATGACGAGGATGGACAGCGTGTCGGCGGCCAGGGCGAGACGCAGCGCGCTGCGCCAGTCGACCCCCGCCTTGAACAGTCCGCGCAGGGTGAGCGCGTATCCGAAGAAGAACGCCAGGACGATCGCCAGGACCACGCTGGGCAGGTTGTGCCAGCCCAGGGCGGTGGCGATCACCATGCCGAGCACCTCGCCGATGGCGCAGCCGGTCAGGCAGTGCAGCGTCGCCGAGGCGGCCACCTTCCAGGTCGCCTGCATCGCGTGACCGTGGTGGGCGCCGTCCTGATGGCCGGCGTGCTCGCCATGAGCGGCGTGCTCACCGTGGTCGGCGTGCTCGTGGCCGGTGTGGGCCGGGGTCTGGTGGTGTGCGTGATCGCCGTGGGCGTGGTGGTCGGGGTGGGCGGCGTGGTCATCGTGACCGGAGTCGTGCTGGCCGTGGCTTCTTGATTCCGACATTGCTACCTTCTGGGTCGATCAGGCACATCTCAACCCGCGCAACCTATACCCCCCATCTGTATCCTGGCAATGTTCGGTACCGTTTGTCCCAATGCGAGGTCACGTACCGTGTCCCCCCGGCCCTCCGGCCCGGGCGCGGGCTACGGTGATCGCCATGGACGGCCCTGTCCTCCGCCAGCTGCGCGTCAACGGCCGGGCGTACGAGCCGCCGGCCGACCCCCGCGTGTCCCTGCTCGACTTCCTGCGCGACCATCTCCGCCTGACCGGCACCAAGAACGCCTGTGACCAGGGCGCCTGCGGCACCTGCACGGTCCTGGCCGACGGGCAGCGGGTCTACGCCTGCCTTCTGCTCGCCGTCCAGTGCGAGGGGATGGACATCGTCACCGTCGAGGGCCTGGCCGAGGACGAGCTGGGCGCGCGGGTGCAGGATGCGTTCGTCCGGTACGACGCCATGCAGTGCGGATACTGCACGCCCGGACAGATCTGCTCGGTCGTGGGCCTGCTGGCCGAGTGGCGCGACGGCGTCCCGAGCGCCGCGACGCCGGACCTGACCGCGCCCCTGGACCGGCTCACCGACGCCGAGCTCGGCGAGCGCATGGCGGGCAATCTGTGCAGGTGCGGGGCGTACCACCACATCGCCGCCGCGATCAGGGAGGTCGCCGGGACGTGAGGGAGTTCGTCTACCTGCGGGCGGCGACCGTGGCGGAGGCCGTCGCGCTGGCCTCCACGACGGCGTCGGACGGCGGCGCCCCGGCACGCTACCTCGCCGGCGGGACGAACCTCGTCGACCTCATGCGGGAGGAGGTCGAACGCCCCGAGCGGGTCGTGGACATCTCGCGCCTGCCGCTGTCGGCCGTCGAGGACCTGCCCGGCGGCGGGCTGCGGCTCGGCGCGCTGGCCGGGAACACGCAGGTCGCGGCCGACCCGCGGGTGCGGCTGCGTTACCCGGTGCTGGCCCGCGCCGTCCTGTCCGGGGCCTCGCCGCAGTTGCGCAACCGCGCGACTGTGGGCGGCAACCTGCTGCAGCGTACGCGCTGCCACTACTTCTACGACACCGCCGCCGCCTGCAACAAGCGCACGCCCGGCGCCGGATGCGACGCGCTGGAGGGCGTCAACCGCGGGCACGCCGTCCTCGGCGCGAGCCCGAGCTGCGTCGCCGTCCACCCCTCGGACATGTGCGTGGCCCTGGCCGCCCTGGACGCCACCGTCAACGTGACCGGTCCCGAGGGCGGGCGGAGCGTGCCGTTCACCGGCTTCCACCTGCTTCCCAGGCGCACGCCGCAGGTGGAGACCGTGTTGCGGGACGGGGAACTGGTCACGAGCGTGGACCTGCCGCCCGCGCCGCCCGGCCGCGGGGCGTACGCCAAGATGCGGGACCGGGCGGGGTTCGCGTTCGCGCTGGTGAGCGTGGCCGTACTGGTGCACGTCGAGGACGGGCGGATCGTGCTCGCGCGCCTCGCGCTCGGCGGGGTGGCGCACAAGCCGTGGCGCGCCCGCGAGGCGGAGGACGTGCTGACGGGCGCGACCCCCGGCGCGACGGCCTTCGAGTCGGCCGCGCGGGCGGCGCTCGCGCAGGCCCGCCCGCTGCGGGACAACGGCTTCAAACCGGAGCTGGCCAGACGCCTGATCCGCCGCACACTCACCGGCCTCGTCACCGACGCCTTGACGTCGTAGATCGTGCGCGCTCGCGGCCTCCGGCGAGTAGGTCTGGTAGCCATGACGCAGATGACGTTCTACCCGCCCGTCGAGCCCTACGAGAGCGGCCTGCTCGACGTCGGCGACGGCGCCGAGATCTACTGGGAGACCTGCGGCAACCCTCAGGGGAAGCCGGTCGTCTTCCTGCACGGCGGTCCCGGCGGCGGCCTGCTGCCCGTGCAACGGCGCTTCTTCGACCCCGACGCCTACCGGATCGTCCTGTTCGACCAGCGCAACTGCGGGCGCAGCCGCCCGCACGCGGGCGACCCCGGCGTGTCGCTGGCCGCCAACACGACCTGGCACCTGGTCGAGGACATGGAGCTGCTCAGGCGGCGGCTCGGGATCGACCGCTGGCAGGTGTTCGGCGGCTCGTGGGGTACGACGCTGGCGCTGGCGTACGCGCGCCGGCACCCCGGACGGGTGACCGAGCTGGTGCTGCGCGGCGTCTACCTGGCGAGCGCGGCCGACGAGGCGTGGGCGTTTACCGGGTCCGGCGCGGCCCGGCTGTTCCCGGCGGAGTGGGCGGCCTTCCGCGACGCGATCCCGGAGGCCGAACGGGACGACCTGCTCGCCGCCTACCACCGCCGGCTGTTCGACCCGGACCCGGCGGTGCACGTGCCGGCGGCGCGGGCGTGGGCGGCGTGGGAGTTGTCGGCCAACACGCTGCTCCCCGTCGATCCGCCGTCCCTGGAGGACCGGGAGCTGGTGGGATTCGCCCGGATCGAGGCCCACTACTTCACCCAGGGCTGCTTCCTGGAGGAGGGCGAGCTGCTCGACGTGTCGGCGATCCGGCACATCCCCTGCGTCATCGTGAACGGCCGCTACGACATGAAGACCCCGCCCGACGCCGCCTGGGAGCTGCACCGCGCCTGGCCGGAGGCCGAGCTGCGGATCGTCGAGGACGCCGGACACGGGGGCGCCGAGCCCGGCACGCTGCACGCGCTCGTCACGGCCACGGACGCGTACCGCCGGGAGGCCGGTGCACCACACGATTCATGATCTACAATACGGCCTTGTAGTGCTTTTTCGGGACTTGATGGTCTCGTGCACTTCTGCTCACCGTTGTTGACATGTCACCACGTTCGCAGCCTGCCGCGGAGCACGACGTGATCCGGATCGCCGTGATCGACGACCACGAGCTGATCCGCCATGGGCTGGAGTACCTCCTTCATCGGCACGAGGACCTGAAGGTGGTGCTGCGTGGCTCGTCCGTCGGGGACCTGCGCGGCTTCGACGCCGGGTACGACGTGCTCATCCTCGACCTCTACCTGGCCGACGACCGGCCGTGCGTGGCCGCGGTCAAGGAGCTGTCGGCCGTCACCCGGGTCCTGATCGTGTCGGCCTCGGGACGGCCCGCCGACGTGCTGGCGGCGATCCGCTGCGGCGCCAACGGGTACGTCACCAAGGACGCGCCGTCCGAGCTCATCGTCGCCGCCGTGCGCACGGTGGCCTCGGGCGGCTTCTACCTGTCGGCGGGCCTGGCCGACATCCTGCAGAGCGAACTGGACGAGACCGTCCGCCCGCCCGCCGGCGAGAACGACGACGACGAGGTCCGTCCCAAGCTGTCGGCCCGGGAGGAGGAGACCCTCTCCTACATCGCCCAGGGCTTCACCCACGCCCAGGTGGGCCGCCGGATGGGCGTCAGCAAGGCCACGGTCGACACCTACGTCGAGCGGATCAGGGCCAAGCTCCAGGTCGGCAACAAGGCCGAGCTCACGCGCGCGGCGCTCAACCGGCTCGAACGCCGCGACCGCCCGTGAGCCCCCAGCGCCCGCCGCGCCCACCGGGGACGCAGGCGTCGGCTGGGACGGCTGTCGCCGGGATCGAGCGCAGCCGGGCCGTCACGATGGTGGTCGTCCGGGTCGGCGCGATGGTGTTGTGCGGGTCGCTGGAGGTCCTGGGCGACGGGCGGTGGCTGGCGCTGGGGCCGCTGCCGTACCTGCTGGGGGCGATGGCCGGCGCGAGCCTGCTGGTGTGCGCGGTCACGGCCGCCCGCGCCGCGCTCCCGCCGCGCCCGCTGCTCTGGGCGGACCTGGCCCTGGTGGTCGTGGTGGTGCTCGCCGCCGGCCGGTACGCGGGCCCGCGCGTCACCGACGGCTGGCCGGGCACGATCCTGCCGTACGTGCTGCTCGTCGGCATCATGGTCGGGATCTCCTTCCGCACCTTCCCCGCCGTGCTGGCCTGGACGGCGGCGCTGGGCGGCGCGCTGCTCCTCGGCTACGTCCAGTCGGACCTGGTCTGGTGGGCCGCCCTGCCGCACGTCGCCGGGCTGACGACGAACGCCACGATGGCCGCGTACGTCATGCGTGTCCTGTTCAGGACCGCCCGTGACCTGGACCAGGCCAGGGCCGGGGAGCTGCGCCGCTCGGCGCAGTTGTCGCAGGAGCGCGAGCGCGGCAGGACGGCCCGCGTGCTGCACGACCGGATCCTGCAGACCATGGAGGCGCTGACCCGCGACGGCTGGATCGCCGACCCCTCGGTACGGGCGCGGGTGGCGGAGGAGTCGCAGTGGCTGCGCGCCTTCCTGCGCGGCGACGACGGCGACCCGGCCGAGGACGTCGTCGCCGCCCTGGAGGAGGTGGTCCGGCAGGCCGTCGGCAGCGGGCTGCGGGTGGAGTTCAACGCGGGCCGGCTGCGTTCGGCGCCGGAACGCGAGGGCATGCCCGCCGAGGTCGTCGAGGCGCTGAGCGGCATCCTGCGCGAGGCGCTGACGAACGTGCGCAAGCACGCGGGCGTGGGGCACGCCGTGGTCCGGGCCGAGTGCCGGTCGGGCACGCTGGCGCTGAGCGTGCTCGACCACGGCAGCGGCTTCGACCCGGACGCGCCCACGACCGGGCTCGGCATCGCCCGTTCCATCCGGGACGGCGCCCGCGCGGTGGGCGGCAGCGCCGACGTCGAGGCCGCCCCCGGCGAGGGGACGCTGGTGTCGGTGCGCATCCCGCTGCCGTCCGGCGAATGACGTCCCTCCAACGCACCACGGGTCGCATGACAGATCCGGCCGGGCCGCCGGGTTCACAATCGTGCCGACGACCCGATCTCACCCTGGAGGTGTCAGTCATGCGATCGCACCGGACGGCGGCCGTGCTGGCGGTGGTGGCTCTGGCCCTGTTCCCGTACGCGGGGGCGAACGCGGCCGCCGAACCACCGGACGCCAAGGCGGCCCCGAGCTGTTTCGGCACGGCCTGCGACGGCAAGGACCCGGCGCTCACCGGCTGCGCCGCCGGCTCCTACACCGTCACGTACGAGGACGTCCCCGTCCGGATCCAGGCCTTCGACGGCTGGCTCGAACTGCGGTACGGCCCCGGCCGCGCGACCGGTCGCGGGCAGACCTGCCAGGTCAACTGGGCCAGGTTCAGCAAGGCGGGGCAGGGCTCGGCCTACAACGTGTGGGTGGAACGCAGGCAGGGCGTCCGGGCCGGCAGCGGCGCGGACAAGAGGCTCACCCAGTACTCCGGCGGGGACGAGGGCACCGGGATCATCTACTCCGACCAGGTCTACGCGCCCGACGTGCCGGCCCGGGCGTGCGTCGAGCGGGCGCCGGGCCGCCGGACCGGGGGCCCGTCCGCCGTCGTCTGCACGCGCGCCGTCTGAGCTCGCCCGCGCGGCCGGGGGTCAGCCGAACCCGTTGGGGCACAGGAAGGACTTGATCGTGCCCGGGGCGCTCGCCAGCAGCGCGGGACGGTCCTGCTGGGAGCAGAAGTTGCTGCCGATCTCGGCGTCGAGGAAGCGCGTCGCGTTCCGCCGGGCGATCAGGTCGATGCCGCCGACGCTCGGGGAGGCGAGCTCGGCGGCGACCCAGGAGCCGGCGCACCGCTTGCGCGCGACCACGGCGTCCTGCGGGAGGCTGCCGCCGTTCAGCGCGGCGGCCTGCCGCAGGATCGAGCGCGAGGACGCGCACGGCAGCGCGGTGGACGTCCTGCGGGTGGGGGTCTCCTCGGGAGTCTCGGTCTCGGTGGGGGTC
>NZ_BMRC01000013.1:0-196762 GCF_014648435.1 Nonomuraea spiralis | reverse complement strand
CTCCTCGGGAGTCTCGGTCTCGGTGGGGGTCTCGGTGGGGGTCTCCTCGGGAGTCTCGGTCTCGGTGGGGGTCTCGGTGGGGGTCTCGTCGGGGGTGTCGCTCGCGGTGGGCGTGTCCTCGGGGGTGTCGCCGGCGTACGAGGAGGTCGAGGGCGGGTCGTCGGAGGACGGCAGCGCCTGCGGCGTCCCGGCCGCGTTCAGGGCGAACGCGGCGCCGACCGCCACGGCCGCGACCACCGCGACGCCCACGGCGGCCACCGGCCACGACGTCGCCCGCCCACCGGACGGCGGCGGGGGTAACGCGCCGCCGCCGGAGGGGGGCGGCGGCGTCAGGGACAGCGTGCCGCCGGGCGGCGGCGGGGGTGTCAGGGGCAGCGTGCCGCCGGACGGCGGCGGGGGCGGGGGCGTCACGGGGAGGGTGCCCGAGCCGAGCGCGGAGATCCGGGCGAGCAGGTCGCCCGACGCCGGACGCGCCTCCCTGGACTTGGCGAGCGCGCCCCGGACGAGGTCCCGTACGTGCGCGGGCACCCCCGACAGGTCGGGATCGACGCTCATCACGCGGTAGGCCAGCACGTCGGGCGCCCCGATGCCGAACGGCGGCCGCCCGGTCGCGGCGTAGACCATCAGCGCGCCCCAGGCGAACACGTCGGCGGCGGCGTCGGCCTGGTCGCCCCGGTACTGCTCGGGGCTGATCCACCCGGGCGTGCCGATGAGCGCGCCGGTGCCGGTCAGCCCGCTCTCGTCCAGGGCGCGGGCGATGCCGAAGTCGAGCACCTTCGCGCCGGACGCGGCCAGGATCACGTTGCCGGGCTTGAGGTCGCGGTGGACGATGCCGGCCCGGTGGATGTCGGACAACGCCTCGGCGATGTCCGTCCCGAACGCGACCAGTTCCTCCGGCGGCAGCGGCCCGCCGTCGCGTACGTGATCGGTCAGCGTCGGGCCAGGCACGAACTCGGTGGCCAGCCACGGCGGCGAGGCGGCGGTGTCGGCCGAGAGCACCGAGACCGTGCACCGCCCGCGCACCCGCGACAACACCTCCACCTCGCGGACGAACCGGTCGTGGAAGTGCGGGTCGGCGGCCAGCCCCGGATGGATGACCTTGACCGCGACGCGGGCGCCGTCGGACGCGACCCCCGCGTAGACCACGCCCATGCCGCCCGCGCCCATCCGGCCCACGATCCGGTAAGGGCCGATCTGCTCGCGTTCGTCCATCTCCAGGGGGCCGAAGCCGCCGGGGTCGCTCATCGTGCTCCCGATCGCCGGATCTACGCAACAGCGACGATCTTATTGACCGTCGCTGTAAAGCGCGCCCCCTCAGGCGGTGGCCTCGTCGAGGAGCTCCAGGAGATGCCGGTAGGACTGGCCGGTGGCCCGGGTCAGGCCCAGCTCGCAGGTGCGGTTGACCGAGGCGTGGGCGGCGCACCCCGCCTCGGCCACGGAGGCGGCCTCGGCCCGGGTGGCGGAGGCGGTCAGCTCGGGGTGCAGCAGGCCGCGGTCGCCGGCGAAGGCGCAGCACTGCCACCCGTCCGGGATCACGACCTGTTCGGCGACCGCCTCGGCGACGCGGGCGACGGCGGCGTCGAGGCCGAGGCGGGTGGAGGAGCAGGTCGGGTGGAGCGCCAGCGACGGCAGGCGGCGGGCCTCGGGCAGACGGGGCAGGATGCGCTCGGCGGTGAAGGCGACCGCGTCGATCACCTGGAGGCCGGGCACCAGGTGCGCGTAGCCCTCGGTGCAGGAGGCGGCGTCGCTGACCACGGGCAGCCGGCCGCCGTCGGTGGCGCGCTCCAGGACGTCCCGGACGCGCTCGGCCATGCTCTCCTGCCCGCCGGTGAACCCCTTGGACGACCACGGCGTGCCGCAGCACAGGCTCGCGATCTTCTCGGGGACGTGCAGCGTCAGGCCCGCGCGGGCGGCCAGGCGCTGGAAGGCGCTCATCACGCCGGGGCCGCCGTCCGCGGGGGCGAACAGGGTGTTCAGGCAGGACGGCAGGTAGACGGCGTTGGCGCCCTCCACCGGGGACGGGCGGCGCCGCGTACCGCCGCGCGGCAGGTCACGGCTCCACTGGGGGACGGCGTCCTGGCCGGCCACCGCGCGGGCGGCGCGGGAGGCGGCCTCGGGGAGCGCGGGCGGGACCGCGGCGGCGGTGTCGAGGGCCAGGTTCATGGCGCGGGTGACGCCGTCCCAGTGGCGGGCGGCGCTCGTCCAGGCCCGCTGGGCGGCGCGGCCGTGGCGCTCGGCGCGCAGGCGTTTGGTCAGGTCACCGGTGTTGATCAGAACGGGGCAGGCGGTGGCGCACATGCCGTCGACGGCGCAGGTGTCCACGGCGTCGTAGGCGTAGGCGTCCTCCAGCTCGCGGGCGAGGGCGTCGTCGCCGGCGGCCCGCGCCGCGGCGAGCTCGCGGCGCAGCACGATGCGCTGGCGCGGGGTGGTGGTCAGGTCGCGGCTGGGGCAGACGGGCTCGCAGTAGCCGCACTCGACGCAGCGGTCCACCTCGGGCTCGACGGACGGCACGGTCTTGAGGTCGCGCAGGTGCGCCTCGGGGTCCTCGGTGAGGACGACGCCCGGGTTGAGCGCCCCCGCCGGGTCGCACAGGCGCTTGACCTCGCACATCACGTCGTACAGCTCGTCGCCGTACTGGCGGCGGACGAACGGGGCCATGACGCGGCCGGTGCCGTGCTCGGCCTTCAGCGTGCCGCCCCTGGCCAGGACGGCCTCGACCATGTCCTCGGTGAAGGCGGCGTAGCGTTCGAGGTTGGCGGGGAAACGCTCGTTGAGCATGAAGTGCAGGTTGCCGTCCTTGGCGTGGCCGAAGACGACGCTGCGCTCGTAGCGGTGCTCGGCGAACAGGCGGGTCAGGTCGTCGCACAGGTCGGCCAGGACGGGCACGGGGACGGCGACGTCCTCCAGCAGGGCGGTCGTGCCGCTGGGGCGGGCGCCGGCGACGGTGGCGTACAGGCCCTTGCGGATGTGCCACAGCGCGGCCCGGCCGCCGGCCTCCCTGCTCAGCCGGGCGGGGGCGGACAGGCGCAGGCCGGCGAAGACCCGCTCGGCCGCGTGCTCGCGTTCGGCGAGCAGGTCGGCGTCGGACTCCTGCCACTCGATCAGCAGCGCGGCGTGCTCGGCGACGGTCAGCGCGCGCAGCGTGTCGTCGGCCTTGGGGTCGGTCTGTGCGACGCGCAGGGACTCGGCGTCCAGCAGTTCGACGGCGGCGGGCTCGGCGGCGACCAGCTCGGGCATCGTGGCCATCGCCTCGCGCAGCGAGGGGAAGACGAGCAGGCCGGTGGTGGCCAGGCGGTGGGCCGGTACGGTGCGGAAGACGGCCTCGGCGACGAAGCCGAGGGTGCCCTCGCTGCCGATGGCCAGGTGGGCGAGGATCTGCGCCGGGCCGTCGTGGTCGAGGAAGCTGTTCAGGCCGTAGCCCATGGTGTTCTTCAGCGAGAACTGGGCCTCGACGCGGCGGACCGAGGCGGGGTTGCCGCGGACGCGGTCGCGCAGCCGTTCCAGGCCCTCCGCGAGCTCGGGCTCCAGGGCGCGCAGCCGCTCGTCGGCGTCGGGGGCGCCGGTGTCGACGACGGTGCCGCTCGGCAGCACCAGCGTCATCGACTCCAGCGTCCGGTACGTGTTGGCGTGCGTGCCGCACGTCATGCCGCTGGAGTTGTTGGCCACCACGCCGCCGATCGTGCAGGCCGACTCGCTGGCCGGGTCGGGGCCGAGCTTGCGCCCGTACGGCGCCAGGCGGGCGTTGACCTGCCGCAGCACCGCGCCGGGCTGCACCCGTACCCGGGCGCCGCCGTCGAGCACCTCGATCGAGCGGAAGTGCCGGCGGGTGTCCACCAGCAGGTGCTCGCTGACCGCCTGACCGCTCAGGCTGGTGCCCCCGGAGCGGAAGGTCAGCGGCAGGCCGGTGCGCAGCAGCGCGGCGACCTGGTCGGCGCTCTCGGCCACCAGCACCGCCTGCGGGGTCAGCAGGTAGTGGGAGGCGTCGTGCGCCATGCCGAGCCGGTCGCTCGCGCGGGCGCGGGTGATCCCCGGGACGGCCGTCTCGACCGCCGCCAGGACGGCGGCGTCCGGCGCGTTGAGCCGTCGGGGTTCACGGTGGGTCATGCTGGTGCTCTCTTCCAGGATTTCATTGCCGGGGGTCGATGTGGATCTTGGGCCCCGGCCCGGCGCCGGGTGGTCTCCGTCCGGCCAGGACGTCGGCCGTCCCGTCCAGCCCGACCGTGGCGGCCACGAGCGGGCGGGCGTCGACCGAGCCTCCGGCGTACGCGTCGATGGCCCCGGCCAGCCCCGCCGAGCCGCCCAGGACGCCGACCGCGGTGACGTCCTTGAGCACCAGGTCGCGGGTGTCGAGCGTGGACGGTGTGCCGGCCAGGCCGATGTAGACGACGCGGCGGGCGGGTTCGGCCAGGTCGAGGGCGAGCGCGGGCATGGCGGCGGCGTTGGTGGCGTCGATGACGGCGTGCCAGGGCAGGCCGGGCAGCGTCTCCCGCGTCCAGGTGTGCCGGAAGCCGAGATCCGTGGCCAGGCCAAGATCGGGCTCGGCCCGGCCCATCAGGTGCACGTCGGCGCCGCCGGCTCGCGCGAACAGCGCCGCCAGCAGACCGATCGTGCCCGTGCCCAGAACCAGCAACCGCTCCCCCGCCTCCAGCCCCGCCGCGCGGACGGCGCGTAAGGCGTTGCCACCGGGCTCGACCAGCGCGCCCGACGTCTCGTCCACCGTATCGGGCAGCGGATGGAGCGCCGTGACCGGGACCGCGAGCCGTTCGGCCAGCGCTCCTGCGGCGCCGCGGCTGATGCCGAGTTCGGCCACGCCGGGACACACGTGGTGGCGTCCGGCGCGGCAGCGGTCGCAGCTCCCGCAGCCGAGCATGGTGTCGCCGATGACGCGCCGTCCGAGCCACGACGGGTCCACGCCGGCGCCCAGCTCCGTGACGCGCCCGCACCACTCGTGGCCGGGGCGCAGCGGGTAGCGGGAGCGGCCGGTGCGCAGGTAGCTCATCGCGCCGGTGAACAGTTCCATGTCGGTGCCGCACACCCCGGCCCGTTCGACGTCCACGACCACCTGGCCGGGCCCGGCGGACGGGGGCTCGACCTCCTGGACCTCGGCCCGGCCCGGCCCCGTCAGGACGAGTGCCCGCACTACCGGGGCTCCACGACCCGCTGGCGCTGGCGGCCGAGCCCGTCGATACCGAGCTCGATCACGTCGCCGGGACGCAACCAGATCTGCGGGTCGTGGCCCATGCCGACGCCGGGCGGGGTGCCGGTGTTGATCAGGTCGCCGGGCTCCAGGACCATGAACTGGCTCAGGTGGTGCACGATGACGTACGGGTCGAAGATCATCGTCTTGGTGGAGCCGGTCTGGCGGCGTTCGCCGTTGACGTCCAGCCATATGCCCAGGTTCCGGACGTCGGCGATCTCGTCGGGGGTGACCAGCCACGGTCCGGCCGGGTTGAACGTCTCGGCCGACTTGCCCTTGCTCCACTGGCCGCCGCGCTCCATCTGGAACGCGCGCTCGCTGACGTCGTTGACCACGCAGTAACCGGCGATCGCGGCCGCGGCCTCCTCGGGCGAGTCGAGGTAGGACGTGCGGCGGCCGATCACGATGCCGAGCTCCACCTCCCAGTCGGTCTTGGTGGCGCCGCGCGGGATGCGTACGTCGTCGTCCGGGCCTACCAGTGTGTTGGGCGACTTGGTGAACAGGATCGGCTCGGCCGGGACGGCCTGCCCGGTCTCGGCGGCGTGGTCGCTGTAGTTCAGGCCGATGCACAGGATCTGGTGCGGCCGGGCGATGGGCGCGCCGATTCGCTCGCCGGCGAACGCCTGCCGGGGGCCGGTGGCGACCCGCTCGGCGAGCAGGGCCGGGCCGCCCGCGCCGAAGAAGCGTTCGTCGAAGTCGGGGGTGAGGTCGGAGACGTCGACGTAGTGGTCGTCGTCCACGCGGACGACCGGCTTCTCGGCGCCGGGCGCGCCGATACGCATGAGGTACAAGGGGATCTCTCCGGTTCGGTGGGGTTATGGAAGTTCTTGCCCGGCGGCGAGCGCGCGGATGGCCGGCACGTCGTCGACGAGCGTCCGCAACGGGGTGCGGTAGGCCAGGCCGCTGACGCTGATCGCACCGCTCGGCACGGTGGGCGAGGTCAGGTACGCCGGGACCGCCACGCAGTTGACGCCCGGCTCGTTCTCCTGGTCGTCGGCCGCGTAGCCCTGCTCGCGGACGCGGACCAGCTCGGCGTGCAGCTCCTGCGCGGTGGCGATCGAGCGCTCGGTCGGCTGTTCCAGCCGTCGCTCCCCCACCCAGGCGCGCACCGCGGCCTCGTCCCGCAGCGTCTCGGCCAGCAGCACCTTGCCGACGCCGGTGCAGTGGGCCGGGTTGCGCCCGCCGACGACCGAGGTCAGGCGTACCGCGCCGGACGGCGGGTCGAGCTTGGACCGGTAGACCACCGACGTGCCCTCCAGCACGGCGTAGTGGACGGTCTCGCCGTAGCGGTCGCACAGCGCCTGGAGTATCGGCGTGACGCGGACGTGGTCGGGGCGGGCCTCGTGGTGGGCGAAGGCCATCCGCAGGAACTCGTCGCCGAGCACGTAGCGGCCGTGGCCGTTCTGGACGGCGAACCCGGCGCGGCGCAGGGCGGCCAGGGCGCGGTGGGCGGTCGGCTTGGGGCTGGACACCGCGCGGGCCATCTCCTCCAGGCCGATGCCGTCGGGGTGGCGGGCCAGCTCGGCCAGCACGGCGAGCACCCGGTCGGCTCCCACGAGCTTGGCGTCGGCTCCGGCGTCGGACATATTCCGAAGATTAGACCACCGTTCCGAAAAACGGAAGTTCACCCAAGAGCGGGCGCGCGTCACAGGAGGTCGCGCACGCCTGCGATGAGCATCGTCAGGACCGACTCGAACAGCTCGTCCGGCGAATCGCGGGCGGACTCGGCGGTCACGAGCCGCAGGTGCGGCAGCGTGGTGGCCGCCGCGCCGGGCGGTACGCCGGTCCACCCGGCCGGATCGGCGCCCGCCGGCGGCCCGGTTCACGCCCGGCCCGCCTCGCGTCCGGCCCGGTTCGCGGCATCCGTCCGGCTCGTTGACGCAACCCAACGGTTGCCATAATGTGGCAACCGTTCGGTTGCTACTAATTGGAGGCCGCAATGAGTGTTCCCGTCGCGACCGCCGAGGCCGTCTCCCCGCCCCGGCTCGACACCCGGCAACGATTGATCGCCCTGGTCCTGCTCGGCGCCGGTTTCATGCTGGCCGTCGACTTCTCGATCCTGAACGTCGCCCTCCCCCAGGCCGGCGCGGGCGTCGGCCTGGCCCCGGCCCAGTGGCCCTGGATCACCTCGGCGTACGCGCTGCCGGCGGCCGGGTTCACCCTCGTGTTCGGCCGCACGGCCGACCTGTTCGGCCGCCGGAAGCTGTTCCTCGCCGGCATGGTCGTCCTGGCCGGGGCCTCCCTCCTCGGCGGTCTCGCGGACGGCCCGGCGACGCTCCTGACCGCCCGCGTGCTCCAGGGCCTGGCCACGGCGATGACGATCCCCGCCGCGTTGTCGCTGCTCACCACCACCTTCAAGGGCGGCCCGCTGCGCGCCCGCGTCCTCGGGCTGAACGGCGCCCTGCTGTCCGGCGGCTTCACCGTCGGCGCGCTGCTCGGCGGCGCCCTGGTCAGCCTGCTGAGCTGGCGGGCGGCGTTCCTCTTCAACGTGCCGGTCGCGGTGGCGATCCTGCTGGCGGCGCCGTTCCTGATCCGCGAGAGCGTCCTGCCCGAGCGGGTGCGGCTGGACCTGCCGGGCGCGGTCACCGTGACCGGCGGCCTGCTGGCCGTGATCTACGCGGCCGTCGAGACGAACCTCGTGGCGGCCCTCGTGGGAGCGGCGCTGCTGGGCGCGTTCTGGGTGATCGAGCTGCGCGCGCCGGCGCCGCTCGCGCCGGTGCGCATCCTGCGGCGGCCCACGGTGAAGTGGGGCAACTTCGCCGGGTTCGTGATCTTCACCATGGAACCGGCCATGATCTTCCTGGTGACGGTGTACCTGCAGCGGGTCCTGGGCCTGTCGCCGCTGGCCACGGGCCTGGTGTTCGGCGTCCCCGGGCTGGCCTCGGTGGTCGCCGGTGTGATCGCCGGGCGGTTCATCGGGCGGTTCGGCAGCCGCCTCGTGCTGGTCGCGGGCATGACGGTCCAGGCTCTCGCGACGATCCCGGCCGTCCTGCTCGGGACCGGCTGGGGCACGCTCGCGGTGCTCGTCCCCGCGCTGTTCGTCGGCTTCTTCGGGCACGTCACCGCGATCGTCGCCTACACCGTCACCGGCACCTCAGGCCTGCCGGACGAGGAGCAGGGGCTGGCCACCGGCCTGACGTCCATGACGCAGCAGGTCGCCATCACGGTCGGCATCCCGCTGCTCGGCGCCGTCGCCGCCACGCGCGGCTCGGGCCTGGCCGGCATCCGTCTCGCGCTGCTGGTGGACGTCGCGGTGACGCTCGCCGCCGTCGCCCTCATCTCGTACGGTCTACGCCACCACCCGCGGCCGGAGCAGTGATCGTCACCCCTTCGCCACAAGATGTGGCAACCTTTTCCTGCCGCACACATGGAGGTCGTCATGGGATTCCCCGATCGGGTCGAGCGGACCGTCGAGCTGACCGCCGCGCCCGGCAAGGTGTGGGCCGCGCTCACCACCGCCGAGGGGCTGGCCGCCTGGTTCGGCCAGGAGGCGGCGATCGAGCTGCGTCCCGGCGGGCCGGGGCGGATGAGCTGGGAACACGGGCACACGGTCGACCTGCGCGTCGAGCGCGTGGAGGAGCCGTCGGTGTTCGGCTTCACCTGGCCGGTCTTCGGCATGCCGGAGGACGACCCGCGCCGCACGTACGTCGAGTTCACCCTCGAACCGGCCGGCTCGGGCACCCGGCTGACCGTCGTCGAGACGGGCTTCGCCCAGCTGCCCGACGACCACCACCGCAAGGCGTACGACGCCCACACCGAGGGGTGGGCGAGCGAGCTGGGCGAGCTGGTGGAGCACCTTGACGCGGCCTGACATCGAGGCGGTGGCCGAGCAGGTCTTCGTCGCCCTGGCCGACCCGAGCCGGCGCTCCGTGCTGGCCGAGCTGGCCTCCCGGGGCCCGGCCACGGCGACCGATCTGGCCGCCCGCCTGCCGATCACCCGGCAGGCGATCGCCAAGCACCTGGCGCTGCTGACCGAGGCCGGCCTGGTGACGCCCGAGCCGGGCGAGCGCCGCCGCGTCCGCTACCGGCTGCGTTCGGCCCCGATGCGGGTGGCCCAGCAGTTCCTGGCCGCCCTGGCGAGCGACTGGGACGGCCGCCTCGACGCGCTGCGCCACCACCTCGACGGCTGACGGCCGGGCCCGGTCCCGTTCAGGCGGGGCGGGGGCGGGTGAGGTGGGCGAAGGACGCGGCCATCACCAGCGCGGTCAGGCCACCGGCGATCATCACGGCCGACACCGAGAAGGCGTCGACGATCGTCCCGCCCAGGAGGGCGCCGAGGGCGAAGGTCGCCTGGAACGACGAGGTGAACACGACGGTCGCCGCCTCCGGCGTACCGGGCGAGGCCCGCAGGAACCACGCCTGGGAGCAGACCGGCACTCCCCCGTAGGCCAGCCCCCAGAGCACCAGCAGCAGGGCGGCGCCCGCCGGGGTGCCTCCGGCCAGGGGCAGCAGCCCGGTGGCGGCGGCGGCCAGCAGGCCGCAGACGGCGAAGGCGGCGCGCGGCCGGGTGGCCACCGCCCGGCCCGCCAGGAAGTTGCCCGCGACCCCCGCCACGCCGTACGCCAGCAGGACGGCGCTGACGGCGGCCGGCGACAGCCTGGTGACGTGCTCCAGGAACGGGGTGACGTAGGTGTAGGTCCCGAAGTGCGCCAGCACGATGAGGAACGTGGCCAGCAGGGCGATCCTGGTGCCACGCAGGCGCAGCAGGTCCAGCAGGACGCGGGCGCCGGTGACCTGGTGGGCGGGCAGCGGCGGCAGCAGGGCCAGCAGCGCGACCAGTACGACGACGGCCAGCCCGGCCAGGACCAGGAACGCCGTCCGCCAGCCCGCCAGGTGGCCGATGAGGGTTCCGGCAGGCACCCCGAGCACCGAGCCCAGCGGCACGGCCGAGAAGATCAGTGCCGTGGCGGCGCCGACGGCGGCCGGCGGCACCAGGCGGGCGGCCAGCCCCGCCGCGATCGACCAGAAACCGCCGATGGTCAGGCCAACGAGCACCCGCGAGGCCAGCACGACCCAGTAGGCCCCGGCCACCGCCGCCAGCACGTCGGCGGCGGCCAGCACCACCATGAGGACGCACATCGTCACCCGGCGGTCCAGGCGGGCGGTGGCCACGGTCAGGACGGGCGCCGCGACGGCGGCGACGAACCCCGGCAACGTCATGGTGAGCCCCGCGGTGCCGTCGGTGACACGGAAGTCGGCGCCTATGGTCGTCAGCAGGCCGATGGGCAGGATCTCGCTGGTGACGATGGCGAAGATGCCGAGGGTGATCGAGACGACCGCGAGCCAGGACAGCAGCGGCGGGCGCGGCGGGGCGAGGGTGGTGGTTGACATGGTTCCGTTCCGGACGGGGGCGGAGAAGATCTACGGCGAACCAGCCAAGCAGGCCCCACACCCCCGGCACCGGCCGATTTCAGACCACACCATCACCCCGCCGGCGTCACGGAGTGAGGGCCGGTTCGCGGGCCAGGCGGGGCAGCACGTACTCGCCCACCCGGTACGCCTCCTCCAGGTGCGGCCAGCCGGACAGGACGAACTCGCTCACTCCCGTGGCGGCGTACTCCCGCAGCAGGGCGGTGACCTCGTCGTACGAGCCGACCAGCGCGGTCCCGGCGCCCTCGCGGACCAGCCCGACGCCGGCCCACAGGCCCGGGTGGATCTCCAGGTCGCGGGTGCCGCCGGCGTGCAGGTCCACCATGCGGCGCTGGCCGACGGAGTCGTAGCGGGCGAAGCGGCTCTGGGCGGCGGCGACGCGGCCGGGGTCCATGCCCGCCAGCAGCCGGTCGGCCTCGGCCCAGGCGGCGGCGGAGGTGTCGCGGGCGATGACGTGCACGCGCAGGCCGTACCTCGGCTCGCGGCCCAGCGGGGCGGCCAGGGCGCGCAGCCGGGCGACACGCTCGGCGATCGCGCGGGGCGGCTCGCCCCACATCAGGACGACGTCGGCGTGGCGGGCGGCGACCTGCCCGGCCGCCGGGGAGGCGCCGCCGAAGTAGAGCGGCGGCCGGGGGTCCAGCGGCGTGGCCAGCCCGCCGCCCTCGACGTGGTAGTGCTCGCCGTGGTGGTCGAACGGCACGCCGTCCCAGGCGCGCCGCAGCACGTGCAGGAACTCGGCGGTCCTGGCGTAGCGGGCGTCGTGGTCGAGGAAGTCGCCGTACGCGCGCTGCTCGACGGGGTCGCCGCCGGTGACGACGTTGAGCAGCAGCCGGCCGCCGGAGATCTCCTGGAATGCCTGGGCCTGCTGGGCGAGCAGGGTGGGCAGCGCGTACCCGGTGCGGAAGGCGACCAGCGTCCTGAGCCGTTCGGTGTGCTGGGCGAGGGCCGCGCAGACGATCCACGGGTCCGGGCAGCCCGCGCCGACCGGCGTGAGCGCGCCCTCGAACCCGGCCGCCTCCGCGGCCCTGGCGACCTGCGCCAGGTAGGCGAGCGTGGCGGGACGGGCGGCGGGACGGAAGGCGTCGGTCGTGGTGATGGCCGAGCGCACGTCGTGGCCGTCGCCGGTGGTCGGCAGGAACCAGTGAAAACGCATCAGGAGTCCTCGTGGTCGCCGAAGGCGGCCCGCCGCCGCCACGGTCCCGCGTACGACCGCCCGCCCTCTTAATACGAAAAAACGATATGTTTAGTAGGAAATAGGGTAAAAGACGTCCACGCGCCCGCGCAACCCACCCGGACAACGCGGAAACGCCCGGGGCGAGCGGCCCCGGGCGTTCTCTCACATCAGGCTCAGGCCAGGTCGAACCGGTCGAGGTTCATGACCTTGTCCCACGCCGCGACGAAGTCCCGTACGAACTTCTCCTTCGCGTCGTCGCTCGCGTAGACCTCCGCGACCGCGCGCAGCTCGGAGTTCGACCCGAAGACGAGGTCGGCCCGGGTGCCGGTCCACCGGGCCTCGCCCGTGGCGGCGTCGCGGCCCTCGAAGGCGTTGGCGTCGTCCGTGGAGTGCCAGGTCGTGCCCAGGTCGAGCAGATTGGCGAAGAAGTCGTTCGTCAGCGTCCCCGGAGCCGAGGTGAGGACGCCGTGCGGCGACTGCCCGTGGTTGGCGCCCAGCACCCGCAGGCCGCCGACGAGGACGGTCATCTCCGGCGCGCTCAGCGTCAGCAGGTTGGCCCGGTCGAGCAGCAGGAACTCGGCCGGAAGCCGGTTGCCCTTGCCCAGGTAGTTGCGGAACCCGTCGGCGACCGGCTCCAGCGCGGCGAACGACTCCACGTCCGTCTGCTCGTGCGTGGCGTCCGCCCGGCCCGGCGTGAACGGCACCTGGACCTCGTGACCGGCCTCCTTGGCGGCCCGCTCGACGCCCGCGCACCCGGCCAGCACGATCAGGTCGGCCAGCGAGATCTGCTTGCCGCCGGTCTGCTCCCCGTTGAACGCCTTCTGGATGCCCTCCAGGGTGCCCAGCACGGTCGCCAGGCGGCCGGGGTCGTTGACCTCCCACGAGCTCTGCGGCTGCAGGCGGATGCGCGCGCCGTTGGCGCCGCCGCGCTTGTCGCTGCCGCGGAAGGAGGAGGCCGACGCCCACGCGGTGGACACCAGCTCCGGCACCGACAGCCCGGAGGCGAGGACGCGCTCCTTGAGCGCGGCGACGTCGTCCGCGCCGACGAGCTCGTGCGTGACCGCGGGCAGGGGGTCCTGCCACAGCAGCGTCTCGGCGGGGACCTCCGGGCCGAGGTAGCGCACGACCGGGCCCATGTCGCGGTGGGTCAGCTTGAACCACGCGCGGGAGAAGGCGTCGGCGAGCTCGTCCGGGTGCTCCAGCCAGCGGCGGGTGATCTGCTCGTAGATCGGGTCGACGCGCAGCGACAGGTCGGTCGTCAGCATCGTCGGGGCGTGCCGCCTGGCCTGGTCGTGCGGGTCGGGCACGGTGTCGGCCCCCGCGCCGTCCTTCGGCCGCCACTGGTGGGCGCCGGCGGGGCTGTCGAACAGCTCCCACTCGTAGCCGTAGAGGATCTCCAGGAAGCTGTTGTCCCAGGTCGTGGGCGTGTTCGTCCAGATGCCCTCAAGGCCGCTGGTGATGGCGTCGCCGCCCTTGCCGGTGCCGAACGTGCTGCTCCAGCCGAGGCCCATCTGCTCGATCGGGGCGGCCTCGGGGTCGGGGCCGACGCTCTCGGCCGGGCCCGCGCCGTGGGTCTTGCCGAACGTGTGGCCGCCCACGATCAGGGCGGCGGTCTCCTCGTCGTTCATCGCCATGCGGCGGAACGTCTCGCGGATGTCGCGGGCCGCGGCCAGCGGGTCGGGGTTGCCGTTGGGGCCCTGCGGGTTGACGTAGATGAGGCCCATCTGCACCGCGGCCAGCGGGTTCTCCAGCTCGCGGTCGCCGCTGTAGCGCTCGTCGCCGAGCCAGGTGGACTCTGGGCCCCAGTAGACGTCCTCGTCGGGCTCCCAGGCGTCCACGCGGCCGCCGGCGTAGCCGAAGGTCTTGAAGCCCATCGACTCCAGGGCCACGTTGCCGGTGAGGACCAGCAGGTCGGCCCAGGAGATCTTGCGGCCGTACTTCTTCTTGACCGGCCACAGCAGGCGGCGGGCCTTGTCGAGGTTGCCGTTGTCCGGCCAGCTGTTCAGCGGCGCGAAGCGCTGCTGCCCGGCCCCGGCGCCACCACGGCCGTCACTGATCCGGTACGTGCCCGCACTGTGCCACGCCATCCGGATCATGAACGGGCCGTAGTGGCCGAAGTCGGCCGGCCACCAGTCCTGCGAGGTCGTCAGCACCTCGGCGATGTCCCGCTTCACGGCCGCGAGGTCGAGGCTCCGGAACTCCGCCGCGTAGTCGAAGTCATGGCCGAAGGGGTTGGCCACGGCCGGGTTCTTGGCGAGGATCTTCAGGTTGAGCCGCTCGGGCCACCACTGCCGGTTGCCGCCGCCCTGCGTCGGGTGCGGGGCGCGCTCGTGCGCGACCGGACAGCCGCCCGCGTCCTCCGACTTGGCGTCGGAGACGATCGCGTCATGATTGTCAGACATGGAAATCCTTCCGGACTAGAACGATCTCAGTGCTCACGAACTACTGCCGGGCGGAACAGGCCGGGCAGCGACCCCAATAGATGACCTCGGCCTCGTCGACGGCGAAGCCGTGGTCGTCGGAGGCGGTCAGGCACGGCGCGTGACCGACCGCGCAGTCCACGTCGGCCACCGCGCCGCACGACCGGCACACGAGGTGGTGATGGTTGTCCCCGACCCGGCCCTCGTACAGGGCCGAGCTGCCCGGGGGTTCGATGCGGCGGACGAGACCGGCGGCGGCCAGCGCGTGGAGCGCCTCGTACACGGCCTGCAGCGAGATGTGACCGACTCGGTCGCGCACCCCGGAGGCGATCGCCTCGACGCCGAGGTGGTCACCGCGCCGGACGGTCTCCAGCAGCGCCACCCGGGCGGCGGTCACCCGCAGACCCGCGCCGCGCAGTTCCTCGGCGGTCGTCGGAGTGTTCGATGCGGCCATAAGTCCTTAACCTACCTACCTAAACACGAATGACACAAGAGAACGAATTGTCCAAGTTCAGTAACGTGTCGGGCAAGGCCGCGTCATCCCAGCGCGGGCCCCCCGGCCTCCAGCAGCCGCCCGCCGGACAACTCCAGCCGACGCTCCACCCGGATCTCCTCAAGGAAGCGTTCATCGTGGCTGACCACCACGAACGCCCCCTCGTACGCGCCGAGCGCGCTCTCCAGCTGGCCCACGCTGACCAGGTCGAGGTTGTTGGTCGGCTCGTCCAGCAGCAGGAGCTGCGGCGCCGGCTCCGCGCACAGCACGCAGGCCAGCGTGGCGCGCAGCCGTTCGCCGCCCGACAACACGCCGACCTTCAGGTGGGCGCGGGCGCCCCGGAACAGGAAGCGGGCCAGCAGGTTCATCCGGTCGGCGGCCGGCATGGCGGGGGCGGAGGCGGCCAGGTTCTCGGCGACGGTGAGCTCCTCGTCGAGCAGGTCGAGCCGCTGCGACAGGTAGGCCACCCGGCCGTCGGCGCGCCTGACGGTGCCGCCGTCGGGTCGCAGGTCGCCGCTGATCAGGCGCAGCAGTGTGGACTTGCCGGCGCCGTTGGGGCCGGTCAGCGCGATCCGTTCGGGCCCGCGGACGATCAGGTCGATCCCCGGCTCGGCGAACAGGCCGCGGGCCGTCAGGTGCTCGCCGTGGAAGACCGTGCGCCCGGCGGGCACGTTGGTGCCGGGCAGTTGCAGGGAGATGCGCTGGTCGTCGCGCAGGGCGCGGCCCGCCTCGTCGAGCCGGGCCCTGGCGTCGCTGACGCGGGCGGCGTGCGTCTGGCCCGCCCGGCCGGCCGACTCCTGCGCGCCGCGTTTCATGTTCCCTGCGAAGATGCGCGGCAGGCCGGCGTTCTTGAGGTTGCGGGCGGCGTTGCCGGCCCGGCGCTCGGCGCGTTCGCGGGCCTGCTGCATCTCCCGCTTCTCGCGCTTGAGCTCCTGCTCGGCGCTGCGCACGCTGCGCTCGGCGGCCTCCTGCCCGGTGCGTACGGCCTCCTCGTACGCGGTGAAGTCGCCGCCGTAGAAGCGCACCTCGCCCCGTTCGAGCTCGGCGATGCGGTCCATGCGGTCGAGCAGCGTACGGTCGTGGCTGACCACGAGCAGGCAGCCCTTCCAGTCGCCCAGCACGGCGTACAGCCTGTTGCGGGCGTCGAGGTCGAGGTTGTTCGTGGGCTCGTCGAGCAGCAGGACGTCGGGCCGCCTGAGCAGCTGCGCGGCCAGGCCGAGCGAGACGATCTGGCCGCCGCTCAGCGTGCCCAGGCTGCGGGCGAAGTCGAGGTGGCCGAGGCCGAGCCGGTCGAGCTGGGCGCGGGTGCGTTCCTCGATGTCCCAGTCGTTGCCGATCGTGGTGAAGTGCTCCTCGGCGGTGTTGCCCGCCTCGATGGCGTTGAGCGCGGCGATCACCGGGGCGATGCCCAGGACCTCGGCCACGGTCAGGTCGCCGGCGAGCGGCAGGCTCTGCGGCAGGTAGCCGAGCACGCCGTTGACCGACACGCTGCCGGCCCGCGGCCGGTACTCGCCGGCGATCAGCTTGAGCAGCGTGCTCTTGCCGGCGCCGTTGGGGGCGACCAGGCCCGTACGGCCGCCGGGCACGCTGAAGGACAGGTCGCTGAAGACGGGGGTGTCGTCAGGCCAGGAGAAGGACAGGTTGGAGCAGACGATGAACGCGTCGGACATACGAAGAAGACCTCAACGGAGAACGCGGGCGCGCCGAAGCCACCCGGAAAAAGGGACAGGGATTCGGGAACGACGAACAGGCCACACCGGCGGCGCTCATGCGCTCACGCCGGGGCCGATCAACCTCCGGTATCACCCGGAGATGTCGTCGTCACCTGCCATGTCTGGTCTCCTAGCTGGTATGCCACAAGCGTCTCACAGTGTAGCAGGCGCCCCCCGCTGTCCGGCCGCCGCCTCCTTGCGCGCCCGGTGGTCGAGCGCCCCGGTAGTGGAGCGCATCGAAGCGGGCCGTGCGGCTAACATCCGGAGGGTGACCGCGCGTACGCTGACCCGCAAGGGAGCCGCCACCCGGCGGCGCATCCTGGAGGGCGCGGCCACCCACATCCGCGAGCACGGCGTGGCCGCCACCACCCTCGACGACGTGCTGGCCCGCACCTCGACGAGCAAGAGCCAGCTCTTCCACTACTTCCCCGGCGGGCGCGAGGAGCTGCTGCTGGCCGTGGCCCGCCTGGAGGCCGACCGGGTGCTGGAGGACCAGCGGCCCCAGCTCGGCGCCCTCACCTCCTGGGCCGCCTGGCAGGCGTGGCGCGACACGGTCGTCGACCGCTACCGGCGGCAGGGCCGGCTGTGCCCGCTCAACTCGGTCACCTCCCACCTGGGCAACCGCACGCCGGGCGCCCAGGCCGTGGTCACCGAGCTGATGCGGCGCTGGCAGGGCGAGATCGCCGCCGGGGTGCGGCACATGCAGGCCGCCGGCGAGATCGATCCCGGTCTCGACGCCGACCGCGCGGCGGCCGCCCTGCTCGCCGGCATCCAGGGCGGCGTGCTGATCCTGCTGTCCACCGGCGAGACCACCCACCTGGAGGCCGCGCTCGACCTGGGCATCGCCCACCTGCGCGACACCGGCCCGGCGAGGCCCTGACAGGTTGCGGCGTTGACGGGGTGCGGCGTTCAGAGCGCGGCGGCCCGGACGAACTCCCCGTCGTCGCCGTGTTTCAGGGGCCGGGCCGTCGCCGTCCGCGGCGCGGCCTCCGTTCCGGCCCTCTCCGGTGACGGAGTTTCCGGGGCTCAGTGGGCTCCGGCGGCGCGGAGGAGGGCGGCCACCTGGCGCTGGCCCTTGGCGACGGCGTGCGCGAGGGGGGTGACGCCGTCGCGGTCGGCGAGGTCGACGTCGGCGCCCGCGGCGATGAGCAGGCGGACGATCTCCTGGTGACGCTCGCCGCCGTCGCCGAGGATGACCGCCTCCAGCAGGCCCGTCCAGCCCAGGTCGTTGACGTGGTCGACGTCGATGCCGGTCTTCAGCACCTCGCGGACGTACTCGACGTGCCCGCGTTCGCAGGCGGGGATGAGGGAGACGCCTCCGTAACGGTTGCGCCTGGTCAGGTCGGGCCCGGCGGGCAGCAGCGCCTTGAGCATCGCCACGCTTCCGGTGACGCCCGTGACCAGCCAGGGGGTGTCGTTCTTGACGTCCTGGGCGTCGGGGTCGGCGCCCGCCGCGATCAGCACCTTGGCCACCTCGACGTGGTCGGCCGCGGCGGCCAGCAGCAGGGCCGTACGGCGTTGCGCGTCGCGCGCCTCGACGCCGGCACCGGCCCCGAGCGCGTCCCGGACGGCGACGACGTCCCCGCGCGCGGCCCCTGCCAGCAGTTCCTCGTCGATCATTCCCGCTCCTTTCGTCTTTCGTCCGCCGCAGGCCGCGAGCATCAGCCCGACTCCGGAGGTCAGGACGGCTCGGCGCTTCATCCCCTCATCCTTCCGTGATGCCGCCCGCGGCCGTGCGCCGGGGCCGTACGGCCGGTCAGCGAAGCTGCCCGGCGACCGCCTTCAGGCCGGCCTGGGCGATGGACTCGTCGATGTCGCCGCTCGGGGCGCCGCCGACGCCGATGCCCGCGATGGGCGCGCCGCCGGAGGCGACCGGAACGCCGCCGCCGAGGAAGAGGGTGCCCGGGATGTCGGCGATGGACGGTCCGCCGCCGTTGATGCCCTTGCCGAGCTCGCTGGTCGTCCGGCCGAAGGAGACCGCGGTGAACGCCTTGCGCCTGGCCGACTCCTCGGTCTGCGGGCCCGCGCCGTCGCCCTTCAGCACCAGCCGGGTCGCGCCGGACCGGTCGACGATCACGACGGAGACCCGCTGCTTCTGCTTGACGGCCTCCTTCAGCGCGGCGTCGGCGATCTTCAGGGCGGCGTCGGCGGAGAGCGTCCCGGTCTGCACGACGGGCTCGCTCGCGGCGGCCCGTACGGCGTGCGCCTCGGCGGCCTGGGCGGGCGACGTGGCGGCGACGGCGCCGGCCAGCACGGCCAGCCCCGCGAGCGAGCCGGCGGCCAGGCGAGTACGGATCTTCATGGTCATCTCCAGTTCGGCAAGGCGAAGTCGGACATCTCCAGGTTTCCTGCCGGAGCGCCCCGGGCCATCGGGAACACGGGCGATCCCCGCGCGCCGGGCGGTCGAGCGCCGGGTCAACCGATCGGTTGATGCGCCGCCGTGCTGTCGGGGCCCAGTCTTCGGCAGGGGATAGTGTCGGAACGCGTGGCGAGGGGAGGGCGATGAGGGAGCGCACCTGGCTCAACTGGGCCATGCACGTGGGGTTCTACCTGCTGCTCGCCGCCTCGGCCCTGCGGCTGGTGTCCCGTCACGGCATGGTCGCCCAGACGGTGACGTCGCTGGCCGTCTGCGGCCTGCTCGCGCTCGCGTACGCGGCCGGCATCCTGTGGTGGAACCGGCTCGGGCAACGGGGGCGGCTGGTCTGGCTGGGCGGCGTGGCGGCGGTCTGGCTCGTGCTGGTGATGCTCGCGCCGTCGTTCAGCTGGTGCGCGGTCCCCCTGCTCTTCCTGTGCCTGCGGCTGCTCAACGCGCGCGGTTTCGCGATGGCCGCCGCGGCGCTGACCCTGGTGGTGATCGTGGCCCAGCTGGAGATCGCCAAGGAGCTCGACGTCAGCCTCATCCTCGCGCCGGTCGGCATCGCGGCCATGACGGCGGTGATCTTCGGGGAGTTGCAACGTGAGAGCGCCGCCCGGCAGCTCCTCATCGACGACCTGATCAGCACCCGTGGCACGCTGGCCGACTCCCGCCACCGCACGGGCGTGCTGGAGGAGCGCGAGCGGCTGGCCAGGGAGATCCACGACACGCTCGCCCAAGGGCTGACCAGCATGGGCATCCTGCTCCAGGCCGCCGACCGCATGTGGGCCACCGACCCCGAGCAGGCCCGCGCCCACGTACGCCGGGCCGCCGCGGCCGCCGCCGACAATCTCGACGAGGCGCGGCGGTTCGTCCGCGACCTCCAGCCGCCCGGCCTGGTCGACGTCTCGCTGCCCGAGGCGCTGGCCCGGCTCTGCGCGGACGCCGACGACACCGGGCCTCGGGTGCGCTTCCGGCTGGCGGGCGAGGAGTACCCGCTGGCGCCGGAGGTGCAGGCGGCGCTGCTGCGGGTGGCCCAGGCGGCCCTCGCCAACGTCCGCGACCACGCGGGCCCGACGACGGGCACGGCGGGCACGGCGGCGGCGACCGTGACGGCCACGGTGACGCTGTCCTACCTCGACGGCGAGGTCACGCTCGACGTGTTCGACGACGGCGCCGGCTTCGCCGAGCCCGCGCCCGCTCCCGGCCGGGGTTACGGGCTGCGGGCGATGCGCGACCGGCTGGCGGAGGTGCACGGCGTCCTGGTCGTCGAGAGCGCGCCCGGCGAGGGCACGGCGGTCGCGGCCCGGGTGCCCGCCGCGTGGCCTGCGCGCGTCCCGAACAGGGACGGCGGCGCATGAGACTCTTCCTGGTCGACGACCATCCGGTGGTCCGGGCGGGGCTGGTGGCGCTGCTCGGCGGCGAGGCCGACATGGAGGTTGTCGGTGAGGCCGCCGACGGCGCGGAGGCGCTGCGCGGCATCGCCGCCGCTTCCCCCGACGTCGTGCTGATGGACCTTCAGCTCGGCGAGGGCATCGACGGCGTGGAGGTCACCCGGCGGGTCCGCGAGCTGCCCGCGCCGCCGCAGGTGCTGGTGCTGACGACGTACGAGAGCGACGCGGACATCATGCGGGCCGTCGACGCCGGGGCCATCGGCTACCTGCTCAAGGCGTGCCCGCCGGAGGAGCTGTTCCAGGGCATCAGGGCCGCGGCCAGGGGCGAGAGCGTGTTGTCGGCCAAGGTGGCGACCCGGATGATGCGGCGGATGCGCGAGCCCGGCCCGGCGCTGAGCGCCCGCGAGGTCGAGCTGCTCGAGCTGCTGGCCAGTGGCGCGAGCAACCGGGAGATCGCCCGGCGGCTCTACATCACCGAGGCGACCGTCAAGACCCACCTGGTGCACATCTACGACAAGCTGGGCGTGGAGACGCGTACGGCGGCCGTCACCGCCGCGGTCGAGCGGCGGCTCATCCGCCTGCCCTGAACCCGCGGCCGGTGACGGCCGTTCCGGCGCCGGTCGTCACCGGACGGGCACGGGCGAGGTCGCGTCGGCGATCATCCGGCGCGGCGGGCCGCCGTCGACGCCGGCCGCCCACACGTCGCCGTCCTTGGCGTACATGACCGTGTGGTCGTCCAGCCAGGCGGCCTGGTCGTCGATGCTGGCCCGCTCCCCCAGCGGCCTCTCGCGCATGGTGGCCAGGTCCAGTACGTGCAGCCGCCACGGCCCCGGCGAGACCCGCTTCTTGAACACCAGCCGGGTCCCGTCCGGCGACAGGGACGGGCACTCGGCGTTCTCCCGCAGCGTACGGGCACGCCAGGCGCCGAAGTCGCCCTCCACCAGGTACGTTTTGCCCTTGGTCGCGACGGTCGCGTAGAAGCGGTTGTCGTCGGCGGCGAACGTGACCCCCCAGTAGTTGACGTCGGCGGAGTGGTAGCGGCGGCCGTCGAGGTAGAGCGGGATGTCCTCCATGTTCGTGATGAGGTAGCCGGTCCGGGTGTCGAGGATGCCGGTCCAGGTCGAGAAGCCGCCGCTGCTGTAGGAGTCGCCGGTGACGAACACCGTCCAGGAGGCCATCCGGCCACTGGCGGACACGCGGGCCCGGCTCGGCACCCCGGCCAGGTTGATCCGGCGGGTCTCCCTCAGCGACCGGTCCAGGACGAGCGCCTGGGTCGTCGGCAGCGGGCCGGGCCGGACGACCAGGCACAGGGTGGTGCCGTTCGCCGTGTAGAAGCGGTCGCAGGCCCGGGAGCTGACCCGCGGCGGCGCGCCCGGGTCGGCGGCGGGCACCGACGCGACGCGTCCGCCGCTGCGTACCAGCACCCGGCCCGGCTCGGCGGCGTCGAAGCCCGCGGCGACGGGCGCGGACGGACGCGAGGACGACGCCCACGTGGCGTAGGCGGTCGCGCCACCGGCCAGCACGACCACCGCCACGACGAGAACGAGCAACCTTCTCAACGAGACCTCCCTGTCATCGCCATCGTCATCGTCATCGTCATCGCAGTGTTCGCCAGGCGGTGGCGGCGGCCATGACCAGGCCGGCGGCCATCACCGCGAGCGCCGTCCCCTCCCCCGCCCCCGCCCACAGCAGGCCGAACAGGATGGACGACACCATCCGGGCCGTGGCCTGACCGGTCTGGAGCAGCGCCAGGCCGCCGGTACGCGCGCCCTCGGGCAACATCGGGCCGGTCAGGGCCATGAGCACCCCGTCGGTGGCGGCGTAGAACAGCCCGTGCAGCACCAGTACGGGCACCAGCCAGGCCGGGCCCATGAGCACCAGGTAGGCCGCCAGCAGCGCCACGTGCCCGGCGACGAACACCGCGGCCCGGCCGAACCGGTCGGCCAGCCTGCCGAGCGGCACCGCCAGCACCAGGTAGGCCGCCGCGGTGCCGAGCGGCAACAACGGGAACAACTCGGGCGCGATCGACAACCGCCGCTGCAGCACGAGGTAGACGAACGAGTCGCTGACGGTCACCAGGCCGAGCGCCACGGCCACCAGGCAGGCCCGGCGGAACCCGGCCTCCCTCATGACCGCCGCCCGCAGCCGTACGCGGGCGGTCAGCGGGCCGCGCCGGTCCCGTACGTACAGGATCAGCAGCAGCACGCCCAGCGCGGCCACGCAGAAGCTCGTCACGAACACCGCGTCGTAGGCGCCCGCCGTCGCCGTCAGCACCCCGAACGCGGCCAGCGGCCCGAGGAAGGCGCCCACGGTGTCCATGGCCCGGTGCACCCCGAACGCGCCGCCCAGCCGTTCGGCCGGGGCGCTCAGTGTGATGAGCGCGTCGCGGGGCGCGGTGCGCAGCCCCTTGCCGGTGCGGTCGGCGGCCAGCACCAGGCCGAGCGCCGCCGCCGATCCGCCGGCCGCGAGCAGGCCCAGCTTGCACACGGCCGACAGGCCGTAGCCGAGCCCCGCGACCAGCTTGCGCCGGTCCCACCGGTCGGCGACGTGCCCGCCGGCCAGCCGGACCAGCGCGGTGACGCCGAAGTACAGGCCGTCCAGCAGCCCGAACTGCACCAGGCTGAGCCCGAGGGCGCCCACCAGGTACAGCGGCAACACCGCGGTGACCATCTCCGACGAGATGTCCGTGACCAGGCTGACCAGGCCGAGCGCCACCACGTTGGCGGGCACCGCCCTGGTCAGCCGGGTGCCGAGGAGCGAGATGTACATCTAGTGGCAGGAGTAGGTCGGGCTGCTGTCCTTGACCGAGCCGTCGGTCCCGACGAGCTGCCAGCCGAACGTGTTGCCGGCGAAGGTCAGCTTCAGCACGCCGAAGGTGTCGGTCAGGCGCTTCTGGCTGTTGGGCTGCACGTTCTCGATCTGGTACGGCGACGCGCCGCCCATCCCGCCCAGCACCTCGACGATGCCCTTGGCGGTGTCGGCCTGCGCGCTCGGGTTCTGCGGCCCGAAGCGCTCGTAGTGGTGGTCGTGCCCGTTCAGCACCAGTTCGGCGCCGGCCGCGTACAGCGCCTGCCAGACGGGCTTGGAGACGGGGTCGTTGCCGTGCTCGCCGGAGCTGAACAGCGGGTGGTGCCAGTACGCGGCCACGCACGGCTTGGTGGTGGCGGCGAGGTCGTTCTTGAGCCAGGTGATCTGGGCGGACTGGTCGAAGTGGTTGGAGTCGAGCGCGACGAAGTGCCAGTTGCCCCGGTCGTAGCTGTAGTAGCTCTTGCCCTGCGGGAAGGCGATCGCACCGAAGTACGACTTGTACCCGGCCTCGGACCCGGCCGGGTCGTAGGTCTCGTGGTTGCCGGGCACCGGGCGGGTCTTGGCCTTGAACCTGCCCCACGTCTTGTCGTAGTAGGCGCGGAAGTCGGACAGGAGGGCGTCGTCGTACTGGTTGTCGCCCATGGTGATGACGAACTCGGGGTTCATCGACTCGACCAGGGCGGCCGTCTTCGGGTGCACGCAGGAGGCGGAGCTCGCGGTGCACTGCTCGGCGATGTCGCCGGCCGCGGCCACCACGAACGTGTCACCCGGCGGGTCGGTGGGCGGGTCGGTCGGCTGGGTGCCGCCGCCGTAGACCTGCATCTCCCACAGGGAGTAGCCGTAGGAGGTGCCGCGGGTGGTCCCGTACATGCGGACGTACCGGCCGGTGGCGGTGACGGCGAGGTCGTCCACGCCGCCGTCGCCCGAGCCGGTGGAGTAGACGTCGGTCCAGGCCGTGCCGTCCGCCGAGGTCTGGATCTTGTACGACTTGCCGTAGGCGTCCTCCCAGGTCAGCTTGACCCGGGAGATCTGCTGGGAGGCGCCGAGGTCCACCCGCAGCCATTCGGGGTCGTGGCCTTCGGCCGAGGCCCAGCGGGTGGCGGCGAGGTCGCCGTCGAACGCCTTCGCGGCGGCGTAGGAGGAGGCTTCCTTGGAGGAGGCGGTGGCGGGTTTGCCCTGCGACAGCAGGGTCTCGGCGATGCCGGCCGAGGCGGTGGCGGCCACGAGCAGGCCGGCCACCAGGCCGAGCACGGCCGTGCAGGCCATGAGGGCCAGGCGGACTCTGGACATGGCGATTCTCCTGGGGGTGAGAGATCGGAGCACGGTCCGGTGAGCGGCCGGGGCAGGAGAACCTCTCGCTGAGCGCGTCACATCCTCGTGGGATGCCGCGCCGAGCCGCTTACCGGGATCGTGGACCAGGGCGCGGAGGGCTGTCAAGAAAGTTAGGAACCTTTCTTAACCAGCTCACCGATCGTTCACGCGGGCACGCCGAGGCCGCCGCCCGAGGGGCGGGCGGCGGGCCGGTGCGGGCTCTCAGCCCGGCGTCACCGGGACGTTGGTCAGGCCGCTGGTGGCGCCGGTGACGGTGTTGGAGGAGTACACGACGTTCGGGGCGGCCGCGCACTTCGAGGTGGAGGTGATCTTGATGGCGTACGCGCCCACCCCGCCGAGGGCCGAGCGGTTGCCGCGCCAGACGTTCCCGCAACCGTTGAGGAAGGACGGGCTCGTGACCGGATTGTGCGTCTCGTACCCGTTGGCGAACGTGCCGGGCGCGGCGAACGTGCCCGTGTTGCCGTCGATCGTGTAGCCGCTTCCCTTGACGTCCACCCACGAGTCGGCCGAGTTCTGGCCGCTGAGGCCGGTGCCGTCGAAGGTGTTGCCGCGGATCAGGCCGCCGCTCGTGCCCTCCTTGACGTCGATGTGCTCGGCGGCGACGTACGGGCCGATCGTGTTGCCGACGACCTGGACGCGGTCCGACCGGTCCACGCCGCCGCTGTTGCCGTGGCAGGACCAGTTGGAGCCGGCCGAGCCGAGGTAGACGCCTTCGCCGTACCCGGGCTGGAGGAGGCCGGTGTGGGTGACGCGGGAGTTCCTGATGACGCCGTCGGACGAGCTGCGCCGGAAGTGCACGCCCTCGTCCTCGACGTGGTGCACGTACACGCCGTCGATCACCACGTGGGCGGAGTCGTCCAGGACGATGCCCTTCTTGGAGTCCTTGACGGTGAACCCGGTGAGCCGCCAGTACGGCGCCCCGAACAACCAGAGCCCGTAGCCCGGATCCCACCCGCCGCCGGGCGCGGGACAGGGCGGCGCGCTGCCGGAGGGCCCGTCGTTGACCAGGACGGCGTTCGCCGGCCCGGTCAGCGTGATGGGCGCGGCGGCCGTGCCTGGGCGCTGAGTGACGAAGGCGCCGTGGTACTCGCCGGGCGCGAGCCTGATGGTCTGCCCCGCGACCGCCCCGGCCAGCGCCCCGGCCAGCTCGGCCGCGGTGGAGACGTCCACCTCCGCCGTCGCGGACGACGCACCGGCGGGGGCGGGCCAGGAGAGCAGGAGGGGCAGCAGTCCGGCCACGAGAGCCCGTCTCATGAGATGTCCTCCCTTCGGGGCGGCCGTGCCCGCGGACGGGAACCGCGGGCACGGCCACGGATTCCGCCGGACGGTCAGGGCACCCAGTGGTTGCCGGTCACCGTGATCATGACCTGGAGCTGGATGCTGGCCGAGTAGTAGCTGCTCGCGTCGATCGGCGTGCCGAGCATCTTGGTCCACAGCGCGTCCAGCCAGGCCTGGCTGCCGGAGTCCGTCATCGCCGCCACCGCGAACGGGGCGAAGAAGGCGGCCTCGCTGCCGCTGGAGATCTGTGTGCCGTTCAGCTTGTAGCCGATCGCGATCTTGCCGGGGTCGCCGCCGGTCTTGCTCCTGATCCAGGAGTTGAGCTTCCTGGCCGAGGCGAGCGACTTGGCGTCCCCGCTGGTCACGGCGTCGTCGCCGATGCGCCACGGGGTGCGGCAGGCGTTCCACCAGAACTGGCCGTCGTTCGGGTCCTCCAGGACCTGGCCGGGGGCGGGCTTGGCGGTGGTGTTGGTGTTGACCACGAAGTCGGGCAGCAGACCGGTGGCGGAGGCGTAGTTGGCCTGGAGGGTGGTGATCAGGTTCTGGTGCGCGGTCCTGATCGTGTCCCAGGCGCTGTTGCCGGTCGCCTTCCTGAAGGCCCTGAAGTGGTCGACCATCCAGTCGGAGGTACGGGTGATGTAGTAGTACTGGTCGCCCGAACTGCTCCAGTCGCCCAGCTTCAGCAGGTTCGTGGACGGGTTGATCTCGTCCTTCTTGATGGCGTTGATGTGCTTGATCGCCAGGTCGAGGTAGTTGTACGTGCCCGAGCTGCCCCACTGCCGGTGGGCCAGGAGCAGGCCGTAGGCGACGTCCATGTCGCCGTCGGTGGCGCCGTCGCCGCCGTCGACGCTCTTGCAGGCAGTGTCCTGCTCGGCGGCCAGCAGGTCGGGGTTGATCGAGGACGGGTGGTCGATCATCCACTTGACCAGGCCGTCGAAGATCTTCTTGGCGTCGGGGTCGGCGCCGGCCATGGTCGCGACGATGGCCATGCCGTAGCCCTGGGCCTCGGCCACGTACGGATGGTCGGCGTCCGGCGAGATGACCTCGTACCAGCCGTTCCCGCAGTTCTGCCGGACGAAGGCGGCCTTCCAGCGCTTGTAGTAGTCGACCACCCGCGCGTCCAGGGTGGCCTGGTCGCCGGACGGGCGGAGCATGCCCGCGGCGTACGGGATGGTGTGGCTGCCGAAGGGCACGGCCGGACCGCCGCCGCCGCCGGGCTGGGTGGTGGCCGTGACGCCGCCGCCGGCCGGCGACTGGTTGCCCGCGGCGTCGCGCGCCCTGACCGTGTAGCCGTAGGCGGTGGCGGGGGTCAGGCCGGTGTCGGTGTACGTGGTGCCCGTCGCGGTGGCCACCAGGGTCGAGCCCCGGTAGACGGGGTAGCCGGTGACGCCCACGTCGTCGGTGGCGGCGTCCCAGGCCAGGGACACGCTGGTGGAGGTGGTGCCGGTGACGCGCAGGCCGGCCGGGGTGGAGGGCGGGGTGGTGTCGGTGCCGCCGCCGCCGCTGCCGTAGACCTCCAGCTCGTAGAGCGAGTAGCCGTACGAGGTGCCGCGGGCGGTGCCGTACATGCGCACGTACCGGCCGCTGCCGCTGACCGTCAGGTCGTCGGTCGCGCCGTTGCCGGAGGTGGTGGAGTAGACGTCGGCCCAGGTGGAGCCGTCGGGAGAGGTCTGGATCCGGTACGACTTGCCGTAGGCCGCCTCCCAGGTCAGCTTGACGCGGGAGATCGTGTACGTGTCGCCGAGGTCGACCCTGATCCACTCGGGATCGTGGCCTTCGACGCTGGCCCAGCGGGTGGAGGCGCTGCCGTCCACCGCCTTGGCCGCCTCGAAGCCGCTGCCCTCGGTCGAGGACGAGGTCGCCGGCCTGCCCCGCGACAGCAGTGTGTCGGCGGCGGCCGAACCGCTCGTGGCACTGGCCGGGGGTGCCAGGGGGGCGGCCGCCACCAGGGCCGCGAGGAGAGTCGTGACGAGAAGCGGCACGCGCCGGGCGCGCCGCTCAGGATGTCTGATCATGCGTTGATCCTTCGGATAGGGGGTGCCATGGGGCCATCCGCACGTGGACCGTGATCGCTGACAGGCGTTAGGAAACTTTCCTAACCCTCACAGCGGACGCTAAACAAGAACACCCCCATCCGCAACCCTTCCCCCCAAACCAACCTCCGCCGCCGCCCGCGACGGGGACGGAGGGGGTCGGGGGACGGGCGCCTCCGGCCGAGAACCCCGAAGGGCGGATGGCGACAAGTGCCCCGGCGGACGCCGTGAAGCCGTGCACAATGTTGGCCATGGACCCCGAGGGCCAGGAACAGTCACCTCGAACAAAACAGGTGGCCGGACATCAGTTGCGGCAGGCGGCGCGGACGGCGCTCGAACTGTTCGTCATTTGGCTCGCCGAAGACGTCCGCCCGGTCATGAGCGCGGGCGCCGCCGAGATAGTGGCACGCGTGGAGAAGAGCGCGGGCGCGGTCAAAGCGGAATGGGTCGGCCTGGCCCCGGGAAAACAGGCGGAGAACGAAGAACGGGCGAAATCATACGCCGAACGCCTGTCGGCCATCTCGGCCCTCGACCCCGGCCAGCGGGAGAAGACGTACGCGGCGATCGAGGACTGCACCCGGTGCCTGCTCGCCACGAGATGGCGCGTCCACCCGCTCAACGACCCATTCTTCGAGCGTAACCGCGTCGTCTTCGGCGTCCAGGCGACCCTGCTGGGGATCGTCGCCGTGATCTTCGTGGTGATCCCCTTCTTCGGCTCGCTCACCCCGCCGAACGTGTGGACGATGGCCGCGTACCTGATGCTCTACTTCTTGTACGACGTGATTCACACGAATGCGCGGCGACTGCTTCGCGGCCGCCTCATGACGGTCGTACGCCTGAGCGTCTTCGCGGTTCTGCTGCTCATTCAGATACGGCCGGAATTCGGCAGGGAATTCACCACCGGCATCGCCGTCCAGCTGAAAGCCCTTTCCACCGGATTCGGCCTGGGCACGCAGGTGCCGCAATTGCGGGCGATCGATTGGGCGGCGGTCATCACCGGCTCGCTCCGGGTGGTCTTCGGCGTTCTGCTGCTCTCGATCCTGTTGTCCCTTCTCGGCAGACTCGGGCATCTCATCTCCGGGCAGACGTCACCGACCTACACCCCGGCGGAGTCGGCGATGGCGCTGTCGATCTACCAGGTGGTGCACGTCGCCAAGCTGCTGGACGACGCGACGGACGAAGGCGCGTACGTCCCCCGCAGCCGCTTGAGAGGGCTGGGCGACGCGCTGGAGTCCGTGGCCAGGACCATCGAAACCCTGTGGGTCAGGTCGCAGCGGACCGGCGTCCGGGCGATCGACTCCGAGGCCCGGCGGCTCGGGGCTCGGCTGGCCTTCCGGATCCGGCAGTACAGGTCCCGGGCCGTGCTCGGCGGCGACAGGAACCTCCTGGAGATGCGGGACTTCTTCGTCCAGGCGGCGATCTGCGCCGTGTCGGGGGAATGGCGGCAGATCCTCGGCGACGCCGCCGCGACGGAGGCCCCTACGGGGGTCGGTCTCGTACGAAGCGCCCTGTCGCGGGTGCTCACGACGCTGCTGCCCGTTCCCGCGGCGTGGGTCGTCATCACCTGCACGGACGTGGTTCCGGCGGAGGCGCACGGCCTGCTGCTGCTGGGCGCGATCATCTTCACCCTGGTCCAGATCGCGACGTGGCTGGATCCCGGCGCGGTGACGTCGTTCGAGGTCGCGGGAAAGGTCCGCGACCTGCTGCGGAAATAGGGCCGTACCCGCCCTCAGTGGGCCGGCGGCCACCCCGTCAGAAGAACTGGCCGACCCGCAACGGGCGCACCACCAGAGAGACCGCGGAACGGCTGAGCACCTTGACCGTTCTGAGGCCGGTCAGCATGTCCGCCCTCACCTGGACGCACTTCATGCGCACCTCGTGCTCCCCCGGAGGCGCGAAGCGGGAGATGACGACGCCCCGCTTGCCGAAGCCCAGGCCCCCCAGCCCGACCCCCACCTCGCGGAACATCCGCCACGACCCCTTGATGGGGAACGCGGTGGAGCCGACGACGGCATGGTTGGCCTGGGTGGGGCAGTGGATGAGGATCCGGATGACGTCGTTCTGGTGCGGCGCGTCCGGCGAGACCCGGAACGACGTGAGCTTCTGCCAGGAGGTGTCATCGTCCTGGCCGGAGGCCACCTCCGCGAAGGCGGCCGGGCCGGCGGGGGCGGAGGCGAGGGTGGCCGCCGCCATCAAAGTGATCGACCGCATCTTTCCCCTCACCGTACGTGACCGGACGGTTCCCATTGTGGTCACATCGCCCCGGCGGCCGGGGACGCCACGCCGATCGTACGACGAGCCGCCCGGAAACACGCCCGGCCCCGGGAGGGGCCGGGCGGGACGGACGGACGGGCTCAGGAGCCCTGGGTCAGCCTGGCCACGCCGTGTTCGATGGCCTCGATGACGCGCGGGCGCAGCTCGGCGGCGCTGATGATCGCGTCGACCGAGCCGACCTCGACCGCGCGCTGGATGTTGTGCACCCGGTCGAACTCCGCGGCGACCTCGCCGAGCTTCTCCGCCCGGACGGCCGACTGCACCTCGGCGAGCTGGGCGTTCAGCGCCGCGCGTTCGGCACCGCTGGCCGCCGCGACCCGCGTCTGCAGCTCGCTCACGCGCGGGTCGGTCGCGGTGCGGTTGTTCACCTCGCCGGAGAACACCACGGCCGCCGCCGGGGCGCCGCCGAGCACCGAGGCGAACGAGCCCTCCAGCGCCAGCACGGTCATGTTCGGGTTGAGCGCCTTGGAGAACACCACGAACGCGCCGCCGTGGTAGCGGGAGATGACGCAGAACACGATCGGCCCGTCGAAGTTGACGATGGCCCGGCCGATCTCGGCGCCGTACTCGAGCTGGAGCTTGCGCATCGACTCCGGCGAGCCGTCGAACCCGGACAGGTTCGCCAGCACGACCAGCGGCCGGTTGCCGGAGGCCGCGTTGATCGCCCGCGCGGTCTTCTTCGACGAACGCGGGAACAACGTGCCGGCCGTGTACGAGTCCGGCCCGTCGGCGGGCGGGAAACCGCGCCGCGGCACCGGCCGCGACTCGATGCCGATCAGGCAGACCGGCCGGCCGCCGATGTGCACGTCCTGGACGGCCGAGGTGTCGGCGTCGGCCATGCCCGCCCAGCGTTCCAGCACCGGGTGGTCCTGGTCGGACAGGGCGCGCATCACCGTGCGGATGTCGAACGGCTTCTTGCGGTCGGGGTTGTGCTCGGCGGAGAAGATCTCGCCGACGGTGGCGAAGTCGCTGCCCGCGACGGAGTGCGGGTAGTCGCGGACGTCGCGGTCGGCCGGGTCGGCGGTGGGGGCCTGCCGGGGGCCGTTCTCGCCGGGCACGACGTAGGTGTGGTCGTAGTGGGCCATCAGCACGTCGCGGGCGGCCGGCAGGTTGGGCGCCCAGTACTGGGCCTGGCCGTTGGGGCCCATGACGCGGTCGTAGCCGCCGATGCCGAAGTTGTCCTCGGCCGAGACGCCGCCGGAGAAGTCGAGCGACTGCTTGCCGGTGAGCACCATCGCCGAGTCGGGCGTCATGACCAGGATGCCCTTGGTGTGCATGAGCATCGTGGCCTCGGCGTTCCAGTACGGCTGCGCGCCCACGGTGATCCCGGCGACCACGATGTTGATCTCGCCGCCGGCCTGGGTGAAGGTGACGATGCGCTTGAGCGCGGCGGCCACCCAGTCCATGTTCTCGGTGCCCGAGGTCATCGAGATCCGCGCGCCGGCCGACAACGCGAACCACTCCAGCGGCACGCGCATGCGCTCGGCCAGGTCGAGCGCCGCGATCACCCGCGCGCACTCCGGCTCCGACAGCGCGCCCAGCGCCTTGGTCGGGTCGCCGAGCAGGACCACCCGGGTGACGCCTTCGGGGTGGCGCTCGGTCGGCGTGGTGACGACGCCCGCCACGATCGCCGCGGAGTTGCCGCCCTTGGGCCGGTCGACCGGGACGAGCGTGCCGTCGCCGTCGAGGTCGTGCTCGACGAAGCGGCCCCGGGGGCCGGCGAGCAGGCCGGTCAGCTCGTACGGGTAGGCGTTGCCGCGCCGGGCGGCGCGCAGCACCTTCTGGCGGTAGTCGTCCAGCGGCTGCACCGGCTCGTCGGACGGCTTGCCGACGTGCAGGCTCGCGCCGTGGCCCGAGTCGAGGGTGATGCGGACGGCGACCTCGCTCAGCTCGCCCGAGGGGGTGCGCTGGCGGGCCACGAACTGGACCTCCTCCAGCCCGGCGCCCGCGGTCGTCGGCAGGATGCGCTGGACCAGCATGTTGAGCTCGTCGGTGGTCAGCTCGGTCGAGGGCCAGACGTACATCATGATGCGGTTGGTGTCGAGGCGCTTGTTCTGGGGGCGCTGGGCCTGCATGTTGCGGATCGCGTCGAGGCCGGCGGTGAGGGCGTCCTCGACGGCGGGCAGCGCGACCAGACGGCCGTCGGCCTCGCGCAGCGGCGTCAGGTCGCGGACCTGGCCCATGGCGATGAGCCGTTCGTCGGCCGGGTTGCTCTTGGCGACGGCCCTGAACAGGTAGATCTCCTCGTCGGAGGAGGGCAGCCGGGTGAGGTCGAACTCCTGGAGCCGGTGCAGCTGCAGGCGCTGGGCGATCTGCGGGTGCAGGCCGCGGATCAGCCGGTCCTCGGCGAAGCCCGCGCCGTCGGGGCGGAAGGTGAAGTGGTGGTGCATCACCGCGCCGCTGGTGCCCACGACGGTGGTGGTGATCCGCCGTACGCCGGGCTGCGGGCGGGCGGCCAGCAGCCCTCCGAGCCGTACGGCCATCGCCTCGGCGTCAGGCTGGCCGTCCCAGGTGAGGTAGAGGTCGGCGACGAGCCCGCGCTCGCCCACACCCTCGGCCAGCGCGCCGACGGCGTCGAGGGCGTCGGGCAGGGCGGCGATGTCGACGGCGGTGGTGACCAGGCGGGTCACGCCGCGCGCGCCGGTGTGCTCGGCGGTGACGAACCGGCAGCCGGCGCCGTCGCGGGTGGTGACCTGCGACAGCCCGCGGTTGCCGTAGTAGCGGCGGGTCAGGACCTCCAGCAGCGGCGCGAGGTCGCGTTCGGGACGGCCGATGCGCTGGCCGAGCAGCCGGACGAGCGGCTCGGAGCTGGCCACCATGGCCTGGATGCGCTCGGCGCGGTCCGGCGCGTCCGGGTCGCGGTCGAGGTGGCGCAACTCGTCGCGGACGGCGGCGTAGACCTTGGCGCGGTTGCGGCGCAGCAGCGGCTGGGCGAACCAGCGGAACACCACGCCGCGGGCCAGGTCGGAGACCACGGGGAAGCGCACCTGCGTGGCCTCGACCAGGTGCTCCAGGGCCAGGCCGGCGCGCTCGCCGAGCGACTCGCGCGGGGACGAGCCGGCCAGCCAGGCGCGCAGCAGCTCCGACGTGACGGAGACGCCGGTCGTCATCTGCTGCTGGGCCAGGAAGATCCGGAAGAGCGCCGCCTCCAGCTCGGGGGTGCGGTCGAGGTCGTCGACGCCGTAGTGGCGCAGCATGCGCGTCAGCTTGGCCTGGAACGCCTCGGGCAGGCCGGCGCGTTCGACGTCGAGGCTCTGGAGATAGCTGTGGAAGTACTCGCGCGGGCTGTGCACCGGGCTGCCGGGCTCGACGTCGAGCTCGCCGCCGGGCTTGTTGCGGCTCAGCTCGGACAGGTCGGCGAAGACGGTGAGCAGGTCGAGCTCGCCCTCGATCACCCGGTCGTCGAGCTCGGCCCGCGCGGCCAGGTAGTCCGACAACATCCGCGCGCGGTCGTGGGGGTCGGCGTCGAAGCCGAGCAGCACGCCGCGCAGGTCCGCCAGGCCGCGCTCGGCCCGTTCGGCGGCCGAGGCCCGCGGCGGGGCGGCGGGCAGGTCGATCTCGGCGGCGGCCGTGGCGGCGGCGGCCTGCTCGGCCTCGGCGCCGGCCAGGGGCTCCAGGCGCATCAGCGGCGCGCCGGCCTCGACCTGGCTGCCGACCGAGACGGCGCACTCGCGGACCCGGGCGCGGAACGGCGCCCGCAGCACCGTCTCCATCTTCATGCTTTCGAGCACCAGGAGCGGCGCGCCGGCCTCGACCTCGTCACCGGCCGACAGGGGCGTCGCCACGACCAGCGCGGGCGCGGGCGAACGGACGACGCCGCCCTCGTCGCGGCTGATGCGGTGGGTGACGCCGTCGACCTCGACCAGGTGGATCGGCCCGTGGGTGGCCGACATCAGGCGGAAGCGGCGGCCGTTCACCATGATCCGGCCGCTGTGCTCGTCGAACCGGTCGATCTCGACGTCGACCGGCTGGGAACGCTCGCCGTCGGAGATGACGACGCGGAAGCGCCTCTGCCCGGCCCTGGCCACCCGCAGCCGGTAGGCGGCGCCGCGCAGCTTGAGCGTCAGCGGCCGGCCGCTCTCGTGCTGCACCTGCGGACGCCCGCCGTGGGCGGTGGTCAGCAGCCGGCCGCGGCTGACCTCCTCCTCGTCCTGGTACGCCTCGATCGCGGCGGCGGCCAGGGCGACCGCGGAATGGCGGTGGCTGACCAGGCGGCCTTCGGCGCGTACGCGGTCGATCCAGCCGGTGTCGGCGCTGGCGTCGATGACCTCGGGCTGGTCGAGCAGGTCGAGCACGAAGCTCTTGTTGGTCGCGCCGCCCTCGACGATCACGGTGGTCGCGGCCATCGCGCGGCGCAGCCGGGCAAGGGCCTGCTCGCGGTCGCGGCCGTAGGCGATGATCTTGGCGATCATCGAGTCGAAGTCGGCCGGGATGGTGTCGCCCTCGCTGACGCCGGTGTCGACGCGGATGCCGGGCCCGGTGGGCAGCACCAGGCGCGCGATGCGGCCGGGCGCGGGCGCGAAGTCGCGGTCGGGGTCCTCGGCGTTGAGCCGGGCCTCGACCGCGTGGCCGCTCTCGCGCGGCTGGGGGCCCTCCAGGCGCCCGCCGGCGGCGACGTGGAGCTGGAGCCGGACCAGGTCGGTGTCGGTGGTCAGCTCGGTGATCGGGTGCTCGACCTGGAGCCGGGTGTTGACCTCCAGGAAGGCGAACATCTTGTCGCCGGGGTGGTAGAGGAACTCGACGGTGCAGGCGCCGCGGTAGCCGACGGCCACGGCGAGCCGCTCGGCCGACGCCTTCAGCTGCTGGGCCTGGTCGTCGGCCAGGACCGGGGAGGCGGACTCCTCGATGATCTTCTGGTTGCGCCGCTGCACCGAGCAGTCGCGCACGCCCAGCGCCCACGCCGTGCCCTGCCCGTCGGCGATGACCTGCACCTCGACGTGGCGGGCGCCGGTGACCAGGCGCTCCAGGAAGACCACGCCCGAGCCGAACGCGCGCTCGGCCTCCTGGCTGGTGCGCTCGTAGGCGTCGGTCAGATCCTCGGCCGAGGCGACCATGCGGATGCCGCGCCCGCCGCCGCCCGCGGTGGCCTTGAGCATCAGGGGGTAGCCGATCTCGCCGCCGGCGCGCAGCGCGTCCTCCAGCGTGGCCACCTCGCCGCGGCTCCACGGCGCGACCGGGACGCCGACCTCCTCGGCGATGAGCTTGGCGCCGATCTTGTCACCGAGCCGGCGCATCGCCTCCGCGCTCGGCCCGACGAAGGTGACGCCGATCTTCTCGCACAGCTCGGCGAAGGACGGGTCTTCGGCGACGAAGCCCCACCCGACCCACGCGGCGTCGGCCCCGGTCTCGATCAGCGCCCGCTCCAGCACGGCGTGGTCGAGGTACGGCCGGGCCGACGCGGGGCCCAGCGGGTAGGCGACGTCGGCCTCGCGGACGAAGGTCGCCTCGCGGTCGGCGTCGGTGTAGAGCGCGATCGTCTCGATCCGCTTGCCGGTCTCCGCCGAGAGATCCCGGACGGCGTGGATGAGCCGCATCGCGGCCTCTCCGCGGTTGACGATGGCGACACGATTGAACACCGGTTGAGCCTCCCACGTACCCCGTACAGAAGGCGAAGTCCGGGACGGTTCCCGGAGCCTCGCACGTCACTGTCTCTACCGTGCTCGATCAACGCCTGATGCACCAATGTCGGTCTAGTGCATGCCAGGGCCCCTGCTTTGTGCGATTCCCACAAAAAGTGCCCCCGCCACAGGGTTCGAGCGCCGGTTCCCGTGGCACCCTGCCACAAGCCGTCACTGTACCGGCGACCTGCCTTCCTTCCGTCCTCCCGGTCGTCCTTCCGCCCACGCGGCCCGCACGGAAGTCCCCCGGATGTGGCAAAGTGCCATGAACCACAAGATCGAAAGGTGCGTGTCTTGGCAGTCTCCGTCGCCGCGTTGATGCTGGCCTCATTACTCACCTCTCCGTCCGCCGCGCTGCCGGCCTGCCCGCAGATCTTCGGGCACGGCGGTTATCCCACCGGGGCGAACGCCTGGGAACGGGACCAGGTGCGCCAGCCCAACAACCCCACGGCCGTGAACCGCTACAAGGGCTGGGGCGCCTCCGGCGTCGAGGCCGACCTCCAGCTCACCAAGGACGGCACCAAGGCCGTCATGTGGCACAACACCTCGACCTGGGGTCTCACGGGCACGAAGAAGAACATCACCGAGATCTGGTGGGCGGCGGGCGACACCGCGCTCAAGGGCCGGACCATCAACCGCGGCCTGTTCAAGGGCGAGACCGTCTACACCTTCCGCGAGTGGCTGGGCGCGATGAGGTCCGCCGGCATGGTCGGGCTGGTCGAGATCAAGCCCGAGGCCCGCCAGTCGCTGCTCAGCTCCAACGCCACCGTCAAGGCCCAGGGGTGGCGCGAGGTGCTCGACCCGGTCAAGGAGAACATCCGGTCGCAGGAGATCATCCTGTACTCCCACGACAGCGCGATCGCCGCCGAGCTGAAGCAGCGGGTGACCGCCGCGGGCCTGACGCAGGTGCTGAGTGGCGGGCCCATCTGGCCGGAGGTGACCAAGTGGGAGGAGCCGCCGCCCTCCTGGCGGCTGAACGAGAACGCGTGGAAGTCGGCGCTCCAGAGCGGCGCCAAGCGGGTGGCCAGCGACTACACGCCGGAGTTCAGCGCCTGGCTGAAGGGCAAGTGCCAGTAGCCGGCTCCTGACGACGCGTGCGCCCTCGGCCCGCACCCTGACCGGACCGGCGGGCCGGTCAGGTGGGCGGGCGGGGTGGCAGGGGGAGGCGGAGCACGAAGCGGGGGCCCTGCGGGGAGTCCTCGATGCCCAGGTCCCCCTGGTGGGCGCGGGCGATGGCACGGGAGATGGCCAGGCCGAGGCCGCTGCCCTCGGGGTCGCGCCGCCGTCCCTCGGCCAGGCGTACGAAGGGCTCGAACACCCGCTCGCGGTCCGCGGGCGCGACGCCGGCACCGTCGTCGCGGACCGAGACCACCGCCTGGCCGTCGCGCCGCTCCACCCGCACCTCGACGACGGTACGGGCGTGCCGCTGCGCGTTGACCAGCAGGTTCGTCAGCACCTCCCCGAGCTGGACGCGATTGCCGAGCACCTCGACATCCTCCTCGGCGTCCACGCGGATCAGCAGCCCGGCCCGGCGGCTCGCGACCTCCTCGCCGACCAGCGTGCCCAGCCGCACCGGTTCCCGATGTCCCGGGGCGGCCGTACGGACACGGGCCAGCGACAACATCTCCTCGATGATCGCCTGGAACCGGTCGGCGGTGGACAGCGCGTCGCGCAGGGCGGCGCGGGGGTCGACGTCGGGGTAGGTCAGCGCCTCCTCCAGCCGGGCCCGCAGGCCGGTCAGCGGCGTACGCAGCTCGTGGGAGACCATGGAGGAGAAGTTGCGCTGCTGCTCGACGGCCTCCTCCAGGCGGCCCAGGGTCTTGTTGGCGGTACGGGCGAGCTGCGCGACCGCGTCGTCGCCGGGCGGCTCCGGCACCCGTTTGCTCAGGTCGGTGACCGTGATCTCGGCCATCCTGGCCCGCATCGCCTCGACCGGCCGCAGCGTACGCCCGATCAGGAACGCGGCGATCCAGGTCAGCAACGCGCTGACGGCCAGCACCCCGGAGGCGAGCAGCAGCTCCAGGCGGCGGGTGCCGAGCAGGGGCGGCTCCACCAGCCCGGCGTAGACGACGTGGGCCGCGCCGCCCCACAACAACCGCTCCTCCTGCGGGGAGGGCCTGGTGGCGGTGAACATCACGCACTCGCCGTCCGCGCAGGCGACGCCGTGCTGGATGCGGTCGTCGGAGGCGGGCCGGAGCGTGCTGATGGGCGGTCGCCCGGAGGCGGCGCGGCTGGCCACGACCACGTGGCCGTGGGCGTCCACGAGCTGGAGGAGGTCGACCTCCGAGGTGGTCACCGGGGGGCTCGGGGTCGCGGTCATCGAGCCGATCCATTCGGTGGTGGCGCGCTGCGTGTCCGCGAAGACGTCCTGCCGCAGCCTGTCGCGGATCAGCAGGTCGAGGGCGATGCCGATCGCCGTGCAGACGATGAGCGACAACACGGCGGTGGCCAGGGTGAGCCGCGCCTGGACCGAGAGCGGAAGCGGCCGCAGGGACCCCACCCCCTCACCGGTCTCGCCCGGGTCCTTCCCGCCCACATGCTCTCAACCGGGGTCTCATCGGACGTCCAAGGACCGGCAATGACTCCGTGGAGGTCCCGGGCGACACGCTCCGGCCATTGATCCCACAATGACCATAAATATGCGCATATCACCGATTTACGGAGACATATACTGACCGTAAAGGGTATTCAGAGAAATGCCTTGTTTGCTTCATGGCGGCGGTCGCATTCCCTGCTGTAAGATCGCCGTTCGTGGCAGCGGGGGTTCCGGTGGTGCCGAATGCTTCGGAGGGCTCGTGCAATTCGGGCCTCGTTTCCGGGGCGCGCCGCGATTCTCCCCATTGTCCGGTCAGGAAATGCGCCGGCAGTCAGGAGAGAGCATCGTGAAGATCGCACACGCCGCCGCCGCGCTCGCCCTCGTCACGGGGCTCGCGGCCTGCGGCGGCGGCGCGGCCCCCACCGCGACGGGCGGCTCCGGCGGCCTGGAGAAGACCGAGCTGCTGGTCGGCGTGGTGCCGGTGCCCTCGGCGGCGCCGCTGTTCATCGCGCAGAAACGCGGATTCCTCAAGGCCGAGGGCCTGACGGTCAAGACCGAGATCATCCAGGCCCCTCAGGCGGTCATGCCGAAAATACTCAACGGCAGCATGGACGTCTTCCTCACCTCATATGTCTCATTGTTGTCCATCAACGATTCCGGCGCGGCCAAGCTCAAGTTGTTCCAGCACAGCCAGGAGGCGGCCCCCGGCATCGCGGGCGTCGTCGTCCCCAAGGGATCGCCGGTCAAGACGGCCGCCGACCTCAAGGGCAGGACGGTCGCGGTCAACGTGCTCAAGGCGCTGGGCCAGACGGTCACCAACGCCCACCTCCAGCAGGCCGGGCTCGCGCCCGACGACGTCAAGTACGTGGCGATGCCGTTCAACGAGCAGGTCGGCGCGTTGTCCTCGGGCAAGGTCGACGCCGCCTGGCTGGTCGAGCCGTTCCTGACCGCGGCCAAGAGGGCGGGCGGCACCGAGGTGATCGACACCATGTCGGGCCCGACCGCGGGCATCCCGATCGACGGCTGGGGCGTGTCGGAGGACTGGCTGGCCAAGAACCCGCGCACCGCCGCCGCCTTCCACCGCGCCCTGGCCAAGGCCCAGCAGATCGCCGCCACCGACCGTGGCGCGATCAACGAGGTCATCCCCACGTACACGCAGATCGACGCGGCGGGCGCGGCCGCCATGAAGCTGGGCGTCTTCTCGATGGAGCCGCCCAGGCAGGGCTTCCAGAAGCTGGCCGACCTGCTCGTCGGCTACGGCTACCTCAAGAGCAAGCCGGTCGTCGAGCAGCAGATCGCGACCGGACTGGGATGATCACGCGGGGCGGGCGGCTGCTCCTCGGGGCGGCGGGGGTCGCCGGGGTGCTCCTCGCGGCCGAGGCGGCGGGGCAGGCCGGGCTCATCGACCCGGGCGTGTTGCCGTACACCTCGGCCGTCCTGGCCGCCGCGGCCGGGCTGGCGGCCGACGGCGGGTTCCAGGCGCAGGTGCTGGCCACGCTCGGCGCGTGCGCGGCCGGCCTGCTGATCGCGATCGCGGTGGCGGTGCCGGCCGGGCTGCTGCTCGGCACGGTGCCGGTGGTGGAACGCTCGGTGCGGCCGGTGGTGGAGTTCCTGCGGCCGATCCCGTCGGTGTCGCTGATCCCGCTGGCCATGTTCGTGTTCCCGGACAGCGCCGACGCCAAGACCTCACTGATCGTCTACACCTGCTGCTGGCCGCTGCTCATCAACACCATGTACGGCCTGACCGAGGTCGATCCGCTGGCCAAGGAGACGCTGCGCAGCTTCGGCTTCGGCCCGCTGGCGGTCGTGCTGCGGGTCAGCCTGCCGAGCGCCGCGCCGTTCGTCGCGACCGGCGTGCGCATCTCGGTCGGGGTCACGCTCATCGTCGCCGTCAGCGTGGAGCTCATCGCGGGCGGCCACGGCATCGGCACGTTCCTGCTCCAGGCGGGCGGCGCCAACCGCGTCGACCGGGTGCTGGCCGGCACGCTGTGGGCGGGCCTGCTCGGGCTGGCCGCGAACATGCTGGTCACCTCGGCCGAGCGGCGCCTGTTCCGCTGGCACCACGCCCGTACGGAGGTGGCGGCGTGACCGCGTCCAGGACGGGCCGGCTGTGGCGCCACTGGCTGCTGCCCGTGGTGGCCGTGGTGTGGGAGCTGGCCGCCCGGCAGGCGGGGGCCGTCTACTTCCCGCCGCCCAGCACGATCCTGGTCCGGCTGCGCGAGATGTGGTTCTCCGGGCCGCCCGGCCAGCTGTTCCTCACCGACGAGGCGGTCGCCGACCTGCTGCCCAGCCTGGGGCGGCTGATGGCGGGCTGGGCGCTGGCGGCGCTGGCCGGGGTCGCGTTCGGCCTGGCCCTGGGCCGCCTGGAGTGGCTGGCGGCGCTGGCCGAGCCGCTGCTGCACTTCGGCCGCTCGGTCCCGCCCTCGGCGCTGCTGCCGGTGTTCCTGCTGCTGTTCAAGATCGGCACCCCGATGCAGCTCGCCTCCATCGTGTACGGGGTGGTGTGGCCCGTACTGATCAACTCCATGGACGGCGGCCGTCACGTCGACCGCGGCTACCTCGACACCGGCCGGGTCTTCCGGCTGTCCGCGCCCACCCGCCTGTTCCACGTCATCCTGCCCGCCGCCGCGCCGAAGATCCTGGCGGGCCTGCGGCTCAGCGTCTCGCTGGCGCTGATCATGATGGTCATCTCCGAGCTCTACGGCAGCAGCGAGGGCATCGGCCACCGCCTGCTGGAGGCGCAGAGCGAGTTCGACATCCCGGCCATGTGGGCGGGCATCGTGCTGCTGGGCGTGCTGGGCGTGGCGCTCAACTCGATCTTCCTGGCGGCCGAGCGGGGGCTGCTGCGCCGGCACGCCGTCGCGCGCGCCTGACGGCTCAGCCCTGATCGTGCAGGCGTTCGATGATCTCGTGTTGCCGGGCGGTGTAGAAGGCGCGGTCCGGGGCCTCGGTGAGCGCGCCGGGCCGTTCGACGTCGTGGCCGGCGTAGACCTGCGCCCATAGTCGCGTCTTGACCCGGCTGGGCAGGTTCGCCATGCCGGGCCTGCGGCGGGCGCGGCGCAGGGCGGCCAGGTCCAGCTCGGCCGCGGCGACCAGCGACTCCCCCGGCCCCGCCTGGGCCAGCGCGCGGCCCTCGTGGTCGATCAGCTCCGAGCCGCCGTTGACCGAGTCGCCCGGGATCGCGATGCCGGACAGCCCCGCGGTGTTGGCCGAGACGACGAAGGCCAGGTTCTCCAGGGCGCGGGCGCGCCGGGCGACCGCCTTGGGGGTCAGGGCCGGCGAGTACGCCTCGGAGGTCGGGTTGCACAACACCTCCGCGCCCCGCAGGGCCAGCGCCCTGGCCAGTTCGGGCACCAGGATCTCCTCCGAGGCGAGCACCGCCAGGTTGCCGATCTCGGTACGCGCGACCGGCAGCACGCCGTCGAGGCCGTAGCGGTCGAGGTAGCGTTCCCACACGTCGTACGGCGTGGGCGTGAACATCGAGTGCAGCCGCCGGTAGCGCAGCACCGCCCCGCCCGCCGGGGAGAGGATCACGCACGCCTGGAAGTACAGCCCGGGGAAGTGCTCGTCGCGCTCGTAGGCGTTCACGCACAGGAACACGTCGTTCGCCGCGGCGATCTCGCCCAGCGCCCGGTACTCGGGCCCGTCCACGTCGAGGGCGGCCTTCTCGCGCCACTCGGCGGGGCTCTCGCGGGTGGGGAAGCCGGTCAGGACGTACTCCGGCAGCACCACCAGCCGCAGGGCGGGGCCGAGCCACGCCTTGCTGCCGCCGACGCGCGCGCCGACGCGGCCGACGGCCGCGGCCAGGTCGGCCCGGTCCGTGACGGCCCTGGCCTCGATCTGGAGGGCCAGGGCGGTGTAGGCGGTCATGTCAGGCCGTCCGGCGCTCGTCGATCAGGGTGCGCCGGACGCACTCGCCGTTCCTGATCCACTGCCAGGTACGGCTGCGCGAGCCGCCGTCCTCGCTCAGCACGATCAGCTCGAACAGCCGCAGGTCGTCGCCCTCGGCCTTGAAGCGCCAGGTCAGGTAGATGGTGTCGGCGTCGAGCTCCCAGAACTGGCCGGTCAGCCGCTCGGTGTCGAACCCGCACCGGCCGCCGCCCAGGTACGTGCCGGGGAACTCGTGCACCTCGGTCCGGCCGTCGTCCCAGCGGTAACGGTTGGTCTGGTGGTAGACCGCGTCGTCGAGGATCGCGCAGGTCATCTCGACGTGGTGGCGGTCGATCACCGCGCCGTCCTTGTCGACGTGCACGTACCGGCCGGCCCATTCGCCCTCGTGGCGGGCCAGCAGCGGCATCTCGGCGCGCAGTCCCATGCTCTATCCCTCCTTCGGGTGCCACCACGGGTCGGCGGCCCCGGACCGGTTGATCAGGAACGCCCTGCGGCGCAGGAAACGGCCGATCGAGGCGTCGCCCATGCGCGAGCCGCCCAGCCCCGACAGGCCGAAGGAGTTCTTCTCGCCCTCGTGGACGAGCGCGGTCAGCGCGGCGTCGTTGACGCTGACCGCGCCGGCGCGCAGCCGGGCGGCGACGTCCAGCGCCTGCCGCTCGGTGGCGGCGAACACGGCGGCCGACAACCCGTACGCGCTGTCGTTGGCCAGCGCGACCGCCTCCTCCGCGCCGGAGACGGCCATGACCGGCAACACCGGCCCGAACGTCTCCTCCGTCATGACCAGCATGTCGTGCCCCACCCGCGACAACACCGTGGGACGGCACCAGAGCCCGCCGCCGTGCCGCTCGATCGCCCCGCCCGTGTGGGTCACCGCGCCCTTGGCGGCGGCGTCGGCCAGGTGGGCCGCGACCACGTCGGCCTGCGCGGCGTCGATGATCGGCCCGATCGGGCCGCCCTCGCAGGTCAGCCGGGTGCGTCCGGCCCGGTCGGCCAGCAGGCCGAGGAAGGCGTCGTACACGCCGTGCTCGACGTAGACGCGTTCGACGGACTGGCAGGACTGCCCGGCGTTGGCGGTGGCGCCCCACAGGACGGCCTCGGCCGCGCGTTCCAGGTCGGCGCCCGCGAGGACGATCGCCGGGTCCTTGCCGCCCAGCTCCAGATGGGCGGGGACGAACGCGCGCGCGGCCGCCTCGGCCACCCGGCGGCCGGTCGGGACGCTGCCGGTGAACACGACGGTGTCGACCAGGCCCACGAGCCGTTCCCCGGTCTCCGCCGCGCCCTCGACCAGCCGCAGCGGCAGCTCGTCGGGGACCAGCCGCATCAGCGGCTCGATGAAGCGCGGCGTCACCTCGCTCGGCTTGACCAGCACCGCGCAGCCGGCCGCCAGCGCGGGCACCGCGTCGATCAGGCCGAGCAGCAGCGGGAAGTTCCACGGGCTGATCACCCCGGCCAGCTCGTACGGCACCGCGTCGCCGCCCACCGCGATCCCCGGCAGCGCGGCCGGGCGTTCGGGCGGGGGCGCGAGCAGCGCGGGGGCCTGGCGTACCCATCGGTCGACGAGCGCCGCGGTGAACTGCCGCTCAAGCCTGGACTCGGCCTCGCGGCCGGTGTCGGCCACCAGCGCGGCCAGCAACTCGTCGTCGGCGGCCAGCGCCCCGCCGAACGCGGCCAGCGCCTTTCCCCGGTCGGCGGCCCGCCAGGCGGGGGCCATCGCGCGCAGTCCGGCCGCGAGCTCCGCCAGCCGGTCGGGGCCGACGGGCGCGAGCGGCCGCTCGATCCGCCCGGTGAGCGGATTCCTGACGACGTGCCCGGTCGAAGGGATCACGAGGCCCATTGTGGTCACGTCGACCGGCAGGGTGTCCAGTGCGCGACCCGGCCCCGCTCCGGGGCCGAGCGGTCAGCCCTGGAGGAGGGCCGCGATCGTGGCCAGCAACGCGATCGGCCCCATGACGGCCACCGTCACCACGGTCGCGCTGCGGCCGGGCAGCAGGCGGGCCAGCAGCCGCGAGGCCCTGCGCCGTACCGGCCCCGAGCCCGGCAACACGAACAGCCCCAGCGTGAACACGCCCGCGGCCAGCGACTCCGCGTGGCTGGTACGCAGGCCGGCGGCCTCCAGCAGACCGGCGGCGCCCAGGCCGCACGCCAGCGCCAGGAGCAGGTTGCCCACGGTGACGAGCGCGGTGCGGGAGATCTCCGGCCGGTCCTCGGCGAGGAAGTACTCTCCGGCGCGCAGGGCCAGGGAGATCACCACCGCCAGCAGGCCGCCGACGACCGGCGTGACGACGGTCGAGGCCGACAGCGTGACCAGCGCCAGCACCCCGACGAATCCGCTGCTGGTCACGAACCGCCGCAGGTCGAACGGCTCGGCGGGCTCCGCGGGCTCGACGGGAGGCCGCGGCCGCTCCTCCGGGTGACCGGCGTACACCGTGGGCCCGGGGGGCGGCTGGTGCTCCTGGAGGCCGCGCGGCGCGTACTGGACCGGCGGGAGCAGGTCGGAGACGACGTCCATGGTCAGCGTGCTGGCGGCGGGGTGCTCGAAGGCCGGGGGGCGGCCGCCCGGGTCGAGCGCCATGGCCAGCCGCAGCAGCTCCCGCGCGACGGGGCGGGCCGCGGGATCGACCCGCAGCGCCCGGCTCAGCCAGTCGCGCAGCCAGACGGGCGCCTCGTCGATCCGCGCCCGGCCCTCCATGGTGTTGAAGCAGACGGCCTCGAACGACCCCGTGCCGAACGGCGGCGTCCCCGTGGCGGCGAAGAACACGGTGGAGGCCAGCGCGTGCACGTCGGCCGCCGGGGTGATCTGCGAGGCCCGGATGATCTCCGGGGCCAGGTAGCCCGGGGTGCCGACGAACATGCCCGACTGCGTCAGCCGGGCCGCGTCGATCACGTGGGCGATGCCGAAGTCGATGACCAGCGGCTCGCCGCCGACCATCATGACGTTGGCCGGCTTGAGGTCGCGGTGGATCACGCCCGCCGCGTGGATGTCGACCAGCGCCTGGCACAGGCCCCGCGCGAGCCTGACGACCTCATGGGCCGGCAGCGGGCCGTCGGTCAGGACGGTCTGCTCCAGCGTGCGGCCGTCGGCGAAGCGGGTCACGACGTACGGGCGGTCGGCCACCAGTTCGGCGTCGATGACCTCGGCGACGTACCGGCTGCGCACCCGGCGCATGGTCTCCACCTCGCGGACGAGCCGGTCGCGCGCCTTGAGGTCGGCGGCGACGTGCGGATGCAGCACCTTGATCGCGACCTGGCGCCCCGCCCCGTCGACACCGAGGTGGGCGACTCCCATGCCGCCCTCGCCGATCTTCCTGATCACCCGATAAGGGCCGAGATGCTCCTGCGTCTGAGCACTCATCCTCGACGTCATCCTCCGTGATTCCCCCGTACGCCGTGCACCGGTGCGCCCCGGCGAGGACATTCTCCCGCAGCGCAACCCCCGATTTGCACAGTAAGCGAAGATCGGCCGATGTGCGCCGGGCCGGGCGTTCTAGAGCCAGCCGCGGGCGGCGGCCTCCGCGCCCGCCTGGAAGCGGGAGGTCACGCCGAGGCTCTCCACCACGGCGGCGATCTTGCGGGTCGCCGTCCTGGCGCTGACGCCCAGGTGCCGGCCGATGGCCTCGTCCTTGAGCCCGGCGTTGAGCAGGCGCAGGACGAGCAGGTCCGCCTCCGCCGGGCGTTCCTGGGCCGCCCGGGGCAGCCCCGCCAGCGGCCGGCCGCGTTCCCAGTAGACGTCGAACAGCTCCACCAGCGCGTCCAGCAGGCGGGAGGGGTGCAGCAGCGCGATGTTGTCGTAGACGCCGTCCACCAGCGGGAACAGGCCGATCCGGCGGTCGGCGATGCGCAGCTTGAACGGCAGGCGGCCGACGAACCTGGACCGCTCGCCCTCCTCGGCCAGCCGGATCAGGGTCTCCAGGCGGCCGGGGCGGTCCAGGGACTCGGCGCAGTAGACCACGCGGATGTCCACGCCGCGCGCCAGCAACTGCCGGGTGCCGGCCAGCTCCGACTCGTTGGTGTCCTGGGAGTCGTCGGGGCGGCCCACGTACGGCGGGCGGTCGAAGCCGAGCAGTTCCACGCTGACCGTCCGCTGGAGCTCGGTGATCACCCGCTTGACGGCCTCCTCCCCGGCCAGGACCTCCACGACGCCCGCGGGCCCGGACCCCATCCGGCCGGAGTGGTAGAGCTGGGCGAAGTCCGACACGACCGTCCTGACCGCGGCGAGCCGGGCCTCGGCCTCCAGGCGGCGGCGGTCCACCAGCCACTCGATCGCCACCTCCGGCGGCACGGCCTCGTACCGGCCGGGCGCGGTGCGGCGCAGCAGCCCGGCCTCGGCCAGGCGGGCCAGCGCGGGGCGCACCCGGGCGGGGCCGACGCCCAGCGCGGCCGCGGACTCCGCCGTACGCAGGCCGGGCCGGCGCAGCAGCAGCCGGTAGAGCCGTTCGTCGAAGTCCGGGACGCCCACCGCGCCGAGCACAGACCGGTCCCCCAAGAAGCACCATCCGAAAATGTCATTTTTGGTCACGTGGCCGAAAATGTCAGCACTATATCTCGACACTGATCTCCACTGGGCGCTTGACTCCATGACGGCCCTCCGGTGATCCTCCCCGGACGGGTGACCAGGCTCATCCCCCCTTGAGGAGCAATGTCCCGCAACACCCGCGTTCACCGCGCACTGGCGCTGGCCGCCGCCCTGGCGGTCACCGCCGCCGTACCGGCAGTGGCCCGGCCCGCGGCGGCCTCCACCCCGCCCGCCGCCGCCCCCTCCCCCTACGTCGTCACCCTGACCGAGTCGCCCCTCGCCACCTACGACGGCGGCGTGACCGGCATCGCGCCCACCAAGGGCGGCAAGGGCAGGAAGGTCGACACCTCCAGCGCCCACGCCAAGCGCTACCGCGACCGCCTGACCAAGCGGCAGGACGAGGTGGCCCGCAGCGTCGGCGCCGCCGCCAACGCCCACCACGTGGTCGCCTCCAACAGCTTCACCGCCGACCTCACCCCCGCCCAGGCGCTGCGGCTGCACGCCACCCGGGGCGTGTTGTCCGTCACCCCGGACGTCCTGCACAAGGCGCTGGACGACCGCAACTCCACCGACTTCCTCCGCCTGTCCGGCGACCGCGGCCTGTGGGCCGGGCTCGGCGGCGTGGACAAGGCGGGCAAGGGCGTGGTCGTCGGCGTCGTGGACACCGGCATCTGGCCGGAGAACCCGTCCTTCGCCGGTCCGGCCCTCGGGACCGAGCCGCCCACGGACGCCGACCCGTACCGGCCCTACCTCAAGGACGGGGCCACGGTCATGCACAAGGGCGACGGCTCCACGTTCACGGGCGTGTGCCAGACCGGCGAGCGCTTCACCTCCGACCTGTGCAACGGGAAGCTGATCGGCGCCCGCTACTTCGGCGAGCAGTGGCTCCGGGCCAACCCGCCGGACAAGCGCGACGACTTCCTGTCCCCGCGCGACGCGCAGGGCCACGGCTCGCACACCGCCGGCACCGCGGCGGGCGACCACGGCGTCCCCGCCGCCGCGAACGGCATCGACTTCGGCGCGATCTCGGGCGTCGCGCCCGGCGCGGCCGTCGCCGTCTACAAGGCGCTCTGGCAGGGCAAGGACGGCGGCACGACCGGCGGCTTCAGCTCCGACCTCATCGCGGCCATCGACCAGGCGGTGGCCGACGGCGTCGATGTGATCAACTACTCGATCGGCAGCGCCGCGTCGGAGTCGGCCGCCGACGACCCGATCCAGCTCGCCTTCCTCGCCGCCGCCCAGGCCGGCGTCTTCGTCGCGACGGCGGGCGGCAACTCCGGCCCCGACGCCTCCACGCTGGACAACACCGCGCCCTGGACGACGACGGTCGCCGCCGGCACGATCGCGCCGTACCGGGGCGAGGTCCGGCTCGGCGACGGCGCCGCCTACCGGGGCACCAGCACCTCGGTCGTCGCGCCGCTCGGCCCGAAGCCGCTGGTCACCGCCGTGTCGGTGAAGGCCGCTCAGGCCGCCGACGCCGACGCCGAGGTGTGCGCGGCCGGCTCGCTCGACCCGGCCGCGACGGCCGGGAAGATCGTCTACTGCGCGCGCGGGACGACCGCCCGCGTGGACAAGTCGGCCGAGGTCCGGCGGGCCGGCGGCGCCGGCATGGTGCTGGGCAACCCGGCCGCCGCCTCCACCGACGCCGACCTGCACGCCGTCCCGACCGTGCACGTGGACGCGCCCGACGCGGCCCGGATCGCGGCGTACGCGGCCACGCCGGGCGCCACGGCCACCCTGCTCCCGGCCCCCGCCGACGGCGTGGCCTACCCCGAGGTCACGAGCTTCTCCTCGCGCGGTCCGGCGCTGTCCGCCCGGGGCGACCTGCTCAAGCCGGACATCACCGCGCCCGGCGCGGCGATCCTGGCCGCCGTCGCGCCCCCCGGCAACGACGGCAAGGACTTCGACTTCTACTCCGGCACCTCGATGGCCACCCCGCACATCGCCGGCCTGGCCGCCCTCCATCTCGGCCGGAACCCGCTGATGTCGCCGATGGCGATCAAGTCGGCCATGATGACCACCGCGTACGACACCAGGACCCCGGACGTCTTCGCCCAGGGCGCGGGCCACGTGGACCCGTCCCGCATGCTCGCCCCCGGCCTGGTCTACGACGCCGAGGCGCAGGACTGGTACGGCTACCTCGAAGGGCTCGGCGTCGCGACCGGCACCGGCGTCAAGCCGCTGGCCGCCCCCGACCTGAACTACCCGACGATCTCGGTGGGCGAGCTGTTCGGCAGCCGTACGGTCACCCGTAAGGTGACGGCGCTCACGCCGGGTGTCTACCACTCCTCGATCGAGCTGCCCGGGTTCAGGGCGAAGGTCAAGCCGTCCACGCTGGTCTTCAAGGAGGCGGGCCAGACCAAGGAGTTCACCGTCACCATGGAGATGTCGCCCGGGACCGGCGCGGACACCGTCACCGGGCGGCTCACCTGGACCGGCGCGGGCGCCGACGTGCGCAGCGCGATCGTGGTCACGCCGCTGAGCGCCAGGGCGCCCGCCGAGGTGCGCGGCACGGGCACGGCGGGCTCGTTGTCCTTCGAGGTGACGCCGGGGCTGAAGAAGTTCCAGGTCACGCCGTACGGGCCGGTGTCGGCCGAGGAAGTGCCCGGCACGGTCAGCCAGGACGAGGTGTGGGGACGCGAGTTCCCCGTCACGGTGCCCGAGGGCGCGAAGGCGGCCGCGTTCCGGGTCAGGGCGGTCGACCCGGAGGCCCAGGTGGGCGGCCTGCTCTTCTACGAGGGCAACGGCGTACGCGAGTTCGAGTCGTGGGTGTACAGCCTGGACGGGGACCACCGCGCGATGTTGTCCCGTCCCCGGCCCGGCAGGCACGTCCTGGTCGTGGTCACGCTCGGCGACCTGCCCGGGACGACGTCCACGGCGTTCACGACCCAGACCGACGTGGTGGAGGCGCGGCACGCGCGCGGCGCGCTCACCGTGACGCCGGCCAGGCCGAAGACGGAGACCGGCAGGCCGTTCACGCTGACCGCCTCGTGGACGGGCGCGACGCCGCGCGTCAACACCGGCTACGTCGAGTACCCCAACGGCGCCGGGACGATCGTCACGGTCAACTGACCGGCGGCGGCCGGTGCGCGCCCTCCGTTCTCCGGCTCCACCTCACGGGCACCGTCGCGGGCACGGTTATCGTGTGGCCTGTGATCCGTACCGTGGTGGTTGATGTGGACGACACGTTGTGCCTCACCGAGGCCGCGTGCTTCGAGCTGGAGAACGAGGCCCTGGCGCGCATCGGCCGCGACCCCATGTCCAGGGCCGCGCACGTGGCCACGTGGGGCCGGCCGCTGCACGAGGCGATGCCGATGCGCTCGCCCGGCCTCGACCTGGCCGCCTACCTCGCCGTGCACCACACGCTGCTGCGCGAGTACGCGGCGGCCGGGCGGGTCGACGTCGTGCCCCAGGCGAACCTGCGTACGATCGACGAGCTGAACGCCGCCGGGCGCGAGGTCATGCTGCTGACCTCGCGCACCGAGGCCGAGATGGAGCACCTGACGGCGCCGGGTCACGTGCTCGACGGCCGGCTCGCGGCCGTCTACCACGCGGGCAACACCCGCTTCGGCAAGCCCGACCCGCGCGCCTTCGACGAGCTGCTGGCCGAGACCGGCCGCGACCCCCGCGAGTGCCTGTACGTCGGCGACTCCCCCACCGACGCCCAGGCGGCCACGGGCGCCGGCCTGCGTTTCGTGGCCTGCATGCAGAGCGGGCTGCGCGAGCCCGCCGACTTCGCCCCCCACCCGGTCGACGCCTTCATCGACGCCTTCCACGACCTGGCCGGCGCCGTCACCCGCCTTGAGGACGCCACCCCCGCCCCGCTCCGGTGAGTCCCGGCCTCCGGACAGCGCGCGCCGGGACGAGCGACCGCCGCCGCTGACCGCGCCGGTCAGGGGAGCCGCCGTACCCTCAGCACGTTGTCGGTGCGGGTGGCCGGTCGCCCGTCGGGACCGGTCTGGGTACGTTCGAACTCCTCGGCCCGCACCACTTCCCACTCGCCCTCGGCGAGCTCCAGCGCGTCGAGCACCTCCCCCGGGGTGGGCAGGCGCAGGCCGGGGTGGGCCTCGGGCTCCCACGGCGGCATGCCGGCGTGCCCGATCACCAGGAGCTGGCCACCGGGCGCGACGGCCGCGGCGGCGGCCCGCAGGACCTTCTCGCGCGACAGCTCGGCGGGCGAGTGCAGGTAGCTCGCGGTGACCAGGTCGTACGCGCCGTCGGGGAAGGACTCGGCCAGGTCGTGGCGCTGCCAGTCGATGCGCGCGGCCAGGCCCTCGTCCGCGGCGTGCGCGGCGGCGCGGGCCAGGGCCACGCCGGAGACGTCGGCGGCGGTGACCCGCCAGCCGCGGCGGGCGAGCCACACGGCGTCGGCGCCCTCGCCGCAGCCCAGTTCCAGCGCGGTGCCGGGGGCCAGGTCCGCGACCTCCTCGACCAGGCGGGCGTTGGGGTTGCCGCTCCAGACGCGTTCGGACCCGCTGTAGCGCTCGTCCCAGAACCGCTCGCCGGAGACCGGCGCGGCATGGGCGGCCACGGCCCGGCGGGCCTCCTCCTCGATCAGGTCGGCGTTGACGGCCGCCGCCGCCCTGACGCCCGACGCGGCCGCGCCGATGGCGTTCTCGCCCAGGTCGGCCACGTTCCCGGCGACCCACACGCCGGGCACGTTCGTCGCTCCGGCCGGGCCGGCGACCACGTGGGTGCCCATCACGTGCCCGTGCATGAGCTGCTCGGCCGTCTCGACGCCGAGATCCTCCAGCAGGGCCGAACGGGCGGCGAAGCGGGGTGCGACGACGAAGGCGCGGCAGGGGACGACGTCGCCGTTCTCCAGGGTGACGCCGGTGAGCGGGCCGGAGTCCGGCGACAGGCCGGTGACGCGCCCCTCGACGACCGTGACGCCGCGGGCGGCCAGCTTGGCGAGGTCGTCCGCACCGGGCGGCGGGGCGGTGTGGGTGAAGAGGGTCACCTCCGCGCTCCACTGCCGCCACAGCAGCGCCTGGTGCGTGGCGAGCGACCCGGCGGCCAGTACGCCGATCGGCTGGTCGCGTACCTCCCACCCGTGGCAGTACGGGCAGTGCAGCACCTCGCGGCCCCACCTCTCTGCCACACCGGGCAGGTCGGGCAGCTCGTCCACCAGGCCCGTGGTGACCAGCAGCCGGTCCGCCGCGACCGCGGACCCGTCGGCGAGCCGCACGCGGAAGCCGCCGTCGTCCAGGCGTTCGGCCTCGACGGCGGTGCCGGTGACGATCTCGCCGCCGTAACCGGTCACCTCGTCGCGGCCGGCGGCCAGCAGCTCCAGGGGCGGAGTGCCCTCGCGGCCCAGGTAGACGTGCACACCCTCGGCCGGGGCGTTGCGCGGCCGGCCCTCGTCGATCACCAGCACCCGGCGGCGGGCCCGGCTCAGGGTCAGGGCCCCGCTCAGCCCGGCCGCGCCGCCGCCGATCACCACCACGTCGTACGTGTCGTCCATCAGTTCCTCCAGAGATGCGCCGATGGCACACTGTGCGGGCCGCGCGGACGGTTTGACAAATGTCGTTGCCGAAATGGCAAGCTGGGCCCATGGAGGACACACCGGAGCTGGAGGAGGTCCTGCGGGCGGTCGGGCCGCGGCTGCGGGCGTTGCGGCAGCGGCGGGGGGTGACGCTGGCCCAACTCGCCGAGGCCACCGGGATCTCGGTCAGCACGCTGTCGCGGCTGGAGTCCGGCGGGCGCAGGCCCACGCTGGAGTTGCTGCTGTCGCTGGCGCGGGCCCACCAGGTGCCGCTGGACGAGCTGATCGACGCGCCGCCGACCGGCGATCCGAGGGTGCATCTGCGGCCGTTGTCGCGGCACGGGATGACGTACATCCCGTTGAGCCGGCGTCCGGGCGGGATGCAGGCGTACAAGCAGATCTACCCGCCGGGCTGGCCTCACGGCGAGTACGAGCAGCAGGTCCACGAGGGCTACGAATGGCTGTACGTGTTGTCGGGACGGCTGCGCCTGCTGCTCGGCGAGCACGACGTGCTGCTGACGGCGGGCGAGGTGGCCGAGTTCGACACGCGGGTGCCGCACGCCTTCGCCAATCCCACCTCGGAGCCGACCGAGGTGCTCGCGCTGTTCGGCCCCCAGGGCGAGCGCCTGCACGTACGCGCCCGCCCCTCGGGCCGGTGAGCCGCCGGCCGGAAGCTGCCTGAGGCCGTCAGGAGGTGCCGAAGCCCTCCATCTTCTCGCGTTCCTCCAGCGGGGCGAGCTCCTGGAAGACGGTGATGTGCAGCCCGGCGGGCGCGTCGAGACGGGAGTTGAGCGACTGCCAGGGCGTGAGGGTGGGCGGGGCCACCTCGGTCGCGCCCGCCGACACCAGGCGGTCGGTGGTCGCGCGGGAGTCGTCCACCTCGAACGCGACCCGCATCTTCGGCGCGACCTGCCGCCCCACCTCGACGTCGTCGATCATCTTCTTCTGCGCCGGGTTCGCGATCTCCAGCGTGGCCCGGCCCGCGTCGAGGATCGTCACGCGGGCGCCGTCGCCGGAGGAATAGGCGGCCTCCTCGGTCAGGCCGAGCACGTCCCGGTAGAAGGCCAGGGCCGCCTCGTAGTCCTCCGCCTCGACGACCAGCCGGAGCTGACGTACGGCCGGGGCGTCGGGGTGGTCGTTCATGGGATTCTCCTCATCGAAAACGGACGATCACCCCGGCCAACCAGCGCCGGAGCCGGGAAATTCCGGCCGCGGACGAGGAAGATCACAACTCGGCGTCGACGCCCCGTGAGCCGTGCCACGATCTCCACAGCGCCTCGTACACGCCACCCGCCGCGATCAGCTCGTCGTGGGCTCCGACCTCCACCACCCGGCCGTTGTCCATGACCGCCACCCGGTCGGCGTCCCGGGCCGTGTGCAGGCGGTGGGCGATCGCGATGACGGTCCGCCCTTCCAGGACGGCGGCGAGCGAGCGTTCGGCGCGCCTGGCCGTACGGGGGTCGAGCATGGCGGTGGCCTCGTCGAGGATGACGGTGTGCGGGTCGGCCAGGATGACCCTGGCCAGGGCGAGCTGCTGGGCCCGGTCGGGGCCGAGGGCGGCGCCGGACGACTGGGTCCCCAGCTCGTCGTCGAGCGAGGCGACCCAGTCGGCGCCGACCGCCGCCAGCGCCTTGCCCAGGCGGTCGTCGTCGGCCGCCGGATCCGCCAGCAGCAGGTTGTCGCGTACGGTGCCGAGGAACAGGTGCTGTTCCTGGGTGACCAGGACGACGTGCTCGCGCAGCCGTGTGGGAGAGAGGTCGGCGACGGGCACCGAGCCGACGGTGACCGTGCCCAGGCGGGGCCGGTCGATGCCGGCCAGCAGCTTGCCCAGGGTGGACTTCCCGGCTCCCGAGGGGCCGACGACGGCCAGGCGCTCGCCGGGCCGTACGGTCAGATCGACGCCGGTGACCACGTCGTCGCCGCCTTCGTAGGCGAAGTGCACGCCGCGCGCCTCGATGCGGTCGCCCTGCGGCGCCGCGGCGGCGACCTCCTCCCGCGCCGGGGTCGCGAGACCCTCGATCCTGGCGAAGGAGGCGCCGCTGCTCTGCAGCTGCTCCAGCCAGATCAGGACCGTCTCGATCGGCTGGCCGAGCTGGCGCAGGTAGAGCACGCAGGTGACGACCGCGCCCAGCGTGACCTGGCCGCGGTCCAGGAGCATCCCGCCGAGCAGCAGGACCAGCACGGGCGGCAGGAGCGAGGAGACCTCCACCGAGGGCCACAGCACACTGCGCAGGAACAGGGTCCGCAGCTGAGCGACCCGGCTGCGCTCGATCACCTGTTCCGCCGCCCGCGCGCGCTTGACCTGGAGGCCCAGGGCCTCGATGGTACGGGCGCCCGCGGCGTTGGCGGCCAGGTGCTCGGCCAGCTCCGAGCGGGCGGCGCCTTCCTCCAGGTAGGCGGTACGGGCGCGGCGAAGGTACCAGCGGGAGGCGGCCACGATGCCGGCCAGCGCGAGCAGGCCCGCCGCGCCCAGGGCCGGGTCGACCAGGAACACGGCGACGATCAGGAAGAGCGCCTGGAGGCTCGAGACGAGGATCGCGGGTGCGGCGTCACGCAGGGTGCGGCCGACAAGGGCCACGTCGGTGGTTCCGCGGGCGGTCAGGTCGCCGGTGCGGATGTGCTCGACCGTGGCGGCGGGCAGGGCCAGTACGCGGTCCAGGAGTTCGGAGCGGATGTGTTCCTGGACACGCTCGCTGAAGCGGGTGCCGATCTTCTCGGCGTACCTGGACAGGATCAGCTGGGCCAGCGCCGCGCCCACGGCGATCGCGGCGAGCAGGTCGACCGCGCCTCCGGCGCTGATGACGTCGACGATGTCGCCCAGCAACCACGGGCTGACCAGCGCCGCGGCCGCCGCGAGGCTGTTGAGCAGCAGCGTCGCGGTGAAGCCCGGCATGTCGCGCCCGACCAGGCGCAGGGCGGCCCGCCGTACCTGCCGGGGGTCGGCGACGGGCAGGTCGCGGTTCATGCGAGCAGCGATCGGTAGGCGGGGGTGGACTCCATCAGCTCTCGGTGGGTGCCGGTGGCGGCCACCTGCCCGTCCTCGATGAACAGCACCTGGTCGGCCTGGGCGAGCAGCAGCGGCGAGGTGGTGGCCACGACCGTCGTACGGCCGGCGCGGGCCGTACGGAGGCGCCCTGCCAGGAGGGACTCGGTATGCGCGTCGAGCGCGGAGGTGGGCTCCACGGCCAGCAGCACCTCGGGCTCGGCCAGCAGGGCCCGGGCCAGGCGCACGCGCTGCCGCTGGCCGCCCGACAGGTTGCGCCCGCCGGGTTCGATCACCGAGTCGAGCCCGTGGCGCAGCCCGGCGACCACGTCCTGCGCCGCGGCGACGTGCACGGCGCGGTGGACGGCCTCGTCGTCCGCCTCGCCCCGGCCCTGGAGGACCTCGCGCAGCGTGCCGGCGAACAGGGCGGCGTCGTGGTCGGCGATCAGGGAGGTGCCGTCGAACCCGCCCAGCCTTTCGAGCAGCGCCACGCTCTCCTCGGGCCGGGCGCCGGCCAGCCCCACCAGGCTCCCCTGCGCGATCTCCGGCCCGGCGGGACCGGATCGTTCCCCGGGGCGCAGCGCGAGGAAGCGGGTGACCTGGCGGGCGGCGACCAGGCCGTGGCTGATCTGGAAGCTGCCCTCGATGAAGAAGGAGACGGGCACCACCAGCACGGCGATGTACCCGTACACGCCGACCAGCTCGCCCACCGTGATCGTCCCCTCGGCGGCCAGGCGGGCGCCCAGCCAGGTGACGGCGGCCAGGAACAGCGCGGGCAGTCCGGCGCCGAGCGCGCCGATCCAGCTCGTCAGGGACGCCACCCGGTAACCCTGCTCGCGCAGGCTCGCCGAGTCGGCGCGGTAGCGTTCGGCGTAGGTGTCCTTGCCGCCGAAGGCGTTGAGCACCCGCAGCCCCTCGATCAGGTCGACCAGGCGGGTGGTCAGCCTGCCCTGGTTCTCGCGGTAGCCGTTCTGCACCTTCATCAGCCGGCCGAGCAGCGGCCCGAGCACGAGCGCCAGCAGCGGCACGCCCAGCAGCACCACCACGGCCAGCACCACGGAGACCCGCAGCAGCAGCGCCGCCACCACGCCGTAGCTGATCACCGCGCCCACGCCGGGGCCGGTCACCGTCAGCGAGGCGGCGATGGTGATGACGTCGCCGATGCCGATCGTCACCACGTCGCCCGTCGAGGCGCGTTTGGGCAGGTCGGCGCCCAGCTTGTTGATCTGCTCGACCAGGGCGCGCACGGTGCGGAAGTTGGCGTCCATGCGGATCTTGGTCATCGTACGGTGCCGCAACATCGCCAGCCAGGCGTTGACCAGGCCCGCGCCGAGCAGCGCCAGCACCCAGCCGGACGCCAGGCCGTCGTCGATCGCCCTGGACAGCAGGTACGGCGGGAGCGTCAGGCCCACCATCCAAAGGGTCCCCAGCATCGCGCCCAGCGCGACCCGGCCCTTCTGCGCCCAGGCCAGCCAGAACAAATACCGAGCCGCCTTCATGACGGTCACGCTAGAGCATGGCTTTTGCGGCTCTTTGCCCGCCCCTTGCATGATCGTTCGCGGCAGCTGACTCCGGTGATCCGTCGCGCGCGCCGTCGTTCATGGAGACGTCTCAGCGGCAAGATCCGCGCCGACCTCGTGCTGGCGTGCGGGGTGTTCGGCGACATCACCGACGAGGACATCCGGCGCACCGCCGGCCACTGATCGCAGTTGTGCGGCACCGGCACCACGATCATCTGGCCCGGCACCGCGAGGCTCCCGATCGGGTGCCGCTGATCTGCGACTGGTTCGAGGAACGCGGGTTCGAACGGCGATGGTTGTCGGACCCGGAGGCGGGGTTCGGCGTCGGCGTGCACCGCTTCACGGGCCGGCCGGAACCCCTGGTCCCGGGTGAGCGCATGTTCACCTTCGTCGGCTACGGCGTGCTCGAAGGAACGCGCGCCCGGACTTGAGGAGTGCCGGGCTCGGAACCGGTTACCTGGGTGAATATCGGAATCCTTATCGGCTGTGGTCCCATACCGCTATTGGACGCCTCGCTGCCGTCTCTGATCTTCTGGTCGCTCTTACGAAGATCCGGATCGAGTGCGGGGAGTCGAGATGAGACACGTTCATCGCGGAGGACTGCGAAGCAAGCTCGGAGCCGCCGTACTGGCGACCACCACGGCGATGACAGCCGTCGCCGGCCTGGCCGGTACGGCAGGGGCCGACACGCGTTCGGCCTCCGCCGTCGCCGCCGCGCAGTTCGCGAGCGGCACGGCCGACGTCAAGAAGCGACTGCGCGCGCTCGAGAACTCCTACCAGGGGCGCATCGGGGCCTACGCGATCGACACAGGCACCGGGAAGACCATCTCCTACCGGGGCGGCGAGCTGTTCCCCAGCGCCTCCACCTTCAAGGCCGTCCTGTGCGGCGCCATCTTGGCCAAGGCCCGGACGACCGATCCCGGCCTGCTGAACCGTACGCTGCGCTGGACAGCCAAGGAGCTGGTCACGAACTCGCCGATCACCGAGCTACCGGAGAACCTCAAGAACGGCATGACCGTGGACCGCCTGTGCCACGCGGCCGTCACCGCCAGCGACAACACCGCGGCGAACGTGCTGCTCAAGCAGGTCGGCGGACCCGCGGGGCTGACCCGCTACTACCGTTCGCTCGGGGATCCGATCGGGCGGCTCGACCGCTGGGAGCCGGAACTCAACGACTGGAAGCCGGGCGAGAAGCGCGACACCATCAAGCCCGCGTTCATGGCTCGCAACCTGCAGAAACTCACCCTGGGCAGCACCCTCGTCCCCGAGGACCGGCAGCGGCTGAACGACTGGCTGCGGGCCAGCGTCACCGGTACCGAACGCATCCGCGCCGGGCTGCCGAAGAACTGGACCGTCGGCGACAAGACCGGGGGTGGCTCCGGACCGTACGCGCCGGGCAACGACATCGCCGTCGCCTGGCCGCCGTCCGGCGCGCCGCTGATCATCGCCGTCTACACCAATCGCAACGACCCCACCGCGACCATGGACAACAGCGTGATCGCCAAGGCGGCCACCCTGCTGGCCGAAGGGCTGGGCTACTCCAGCCGTGGCGCACGCGACCGGTAGAACGCCGCCCGCTCGCGCGGGAGCCGGGGCCGTGGAGCGACCATGACGGTCGAGAGAGCTCGCTCCCCACGGCGGCCAGGCGGGCCGGTCAGGTGGCCTTCCTGCGGGAGGCGGTCGGCACCACGCGGGGACGCAGCCGGGTGCGCACATCGTCCATGATGTCGGCGAGCTGGGCGACCTGCTCGCCGGTCAACAGATCGATCAGGCCGTCGCGGACCGCCTCCACATGTCCGGGCGCGGTCTTCGCGAGGAGTCGCCGGCCGTCTTCGGTGATGACGACCATGGCCCTGCGTTCGTCGCTGGCGTCGGTTTCGCGGCGTAGCAGTCCGGCCTTCTCCAGCTGGGCCACCTGGTAGCTCAGGCCGCTGCGAGAGGTGATCATCAGGTCGGCGAGCTCGGTGATGCACCGCAGCTGGGGGGCGGCCTCGTTGGCCCAGTGGAGGATCTCGTACTGGATCATGGTGAGCCCGGCGTCCTCTCGGAGCTGCCGTTCCACGTGGCGCTGGATCAGGCCGGAGGTCTCCAGGAAGCCGGTCCAGGCGCGCATCTGCGTCTCGTTCAACCACCGCGGTTCGCTCATGGCGGGAGCCTACCGGACTTGCGTCGAATTCGACGCATCCGTACGATCAATCCCGTTCGTGATGCGTCGAATTCGACGCATTTCGCGTCGTGCCATCGACGCGCCCCACATCCTGGAAGGGCCACTCATGAAGATCAGCATCATCGGCAAGGGCAACGTCGGCTCCGCGCTGGCACGCCGTCTCGCCACGGCCGGGCACACGGTCACCACGGCGAACTCCTCCACCGCCCCGGACCAGGTCGCCGCGCAGGTCGCCGAGGCCGACGTCACCGTGCTGGCCGTGCCGTTCTCCGCCGTCGCCCAGTTCGACGCCGGGATCAGGACCGCCCTGCGGGACAAGGTCGTGATCGACGTCACCAACCCGCTGGCGGCCGACTTCATGTCGCTGACCATCGGGCACACCACCTCGGCGGGCGAGCAGGTGGCCGCCGCACTGCCCGGCGCCCGAGTCGTCAAGGCCTTCAACACCGTGTTCGCCGCCACGCTGGACACACCTGGCCTGTTCCTGCCGGTGGCCGCCGACGACGAGACCGCCAAGAAGACCGTGCTGGAGCTGGGCGCGCAGCTCGGCTTCGACGCCGTGGACGCCGGGCCGCTGGCCAACGCCCGTTACCTGGAGCCGGCCGTGGAACTGCTGATCCAGCTCGCGTACGGCCTGGGGATGGGCGCGAGCATCGGCCTCACCCTGGCACGGGCATGACGATCCCGACGTGGCCGGCGGGATTCCGCCCGCCGGCCATCCGTACGACCGCGACGCGCGGCGGAAGGGGCGAGAGATGAGCGATCACGATCTGTCCGGCAGGGTGGCCCTGCTCACCGGGGCGTCAGGCGGCATTGGCCAGGCACTGGGCCGCCGCCTCATCGCCGCCGGGGCGAAGACCGCCTTCGTCTACGGTTCGCTGCCCGCGGTCTACGTCTCCGTCGGCGCCCTCACCGTCCTGTCGGCGATCGTCGCCGTGGCGGCGGACGACCAGCCGGCCTTCATCGCCGCGATCGTCCTGTTCGGAGTGGCCGCCTTCGCGACGATCCCGCCGCTGCAGACGTGGGTTCTGGACAGCGCCTCACAGGCGCCCGCCCTGGCCTCGGCGGCCAACATCGGCGCCTTCAACCTGGCCAACGCCCTCGGCTCGCTGCTCGCCGGACTCACCGTCGGCCGGGCACGGGTACGCGGCACCGGCCTGGATCGGCATGACCCTGGGGCTGATCGGCCTGGCGGTGACCGGGCTGGTGAGCCTGCGCGTCCGGCGCCGAGCCCCGCGGGCGGATGCGGACGACCGGAAACACCAGGAGACGGCACAGCGGTGACGGCCCGTACCTCACGCGGGCCGGCCCGCGGGCGCGGTCAGCCTGCAGTCAGGGCCTTGACCAGGTCGTCGATGACGACGGCGGCGGCCAGCGGGGCTCCGCGGGTGCTCCAGACGGAGCCGTTCACCGACACCACGTGGCCCGCCTTGACCGCCTTCAGCTCCTTGAACGCCGGGGTCTGCCGGATCTCGGCGAGCGTCTTCTCGCCGTCGGCGGTCAGCGTGGAGACGAACAGCCATTCGCCGTCGATGTCCGACAGCGCCTCCAGGCTGAGCGGCATGGAGTGGGCGGTGCCGTCCTTGTCCTGGGCGGCGGGACGGGTCATGCCGAGGTCGGTGGCGACGAAGCCGGCGAACTGCCGCTTCTCCATCCAGCTCGGGCCCTGCGGGTTCCAGCGCACGATGCTCACCTCGGCCGGCTTGACCTCGGTCTTGGCCTCGGCGACGCGGGCGTCGTAGTCGGCCATGACCTTCTTGGCGACGTCCAGCTTGTTGAGGGCGTTGCCGACGCCCATGAACGACAGCTTCCAGTCGTCGGTGGGCGCCATCGTCACCACGGTGGCCGGGGTGATCTTGCGGAGCTGGTCGAGGACCTGCTGGTCCTGAAGGTCGCCGGCGAGGATCAGGTCCGGCGCGGCCTCGACGACCTTGTCGATGACCGGTTGCAGCAGGTTCCCCACGATCGGTACGCCCTTGACCCGGTCGGCCAGGTACGCGGGCGGCGTGTCGATGCCCTGCCCGTTGGTGATGCCGACCGGGGTCACGCCGAGGGCCAGAACGGCGTCCAGGTCCTCCTGGGTCAGGGTGACCACGCGCTTGGGCTCGGCCGGCACCTTGATCAGGGTGCCGGTGGCGTCCTTGACCTCCCGGACGGCCGGCGCGGCGGCGGACGCGCCCGGCGCGGCGGACGTAGCGGGCACGGCGGGCGTTGAGGACGCGCCGCACGCCACGACGGTCAGAACGGCGGCGGCGGCGGCGAACAGGCCGCCGGCCCTGCGGAGAGGGGCCATACGAGCTCCCGAGCTAGAAAGAAGGTAAGCCTTACCTTTTTTAGGTTAGCCTTACCTTATGTTTGCGCAAGCCCGGGTCTTCGCACTGGGTGCCGCCGCGCTGCTGGCCCTGTGCGCGGCGTCCATGCTCACCGGCGCGGGCCGGGTCGCCCCCGGACAGGTGATCGGCTACCTGCTCGGCGGCGGCGGGGACGGCCACCTGCGGATGGTGGTGGACACCCTGCGCCTGCCGCGTACGCTGGCCGCCCTCGTCGTCGGCGCCGCGCTCGGCGTGTCGGGCATGCTGCTGCAGTCGGTCACCCGCAACCCGCTGGCCGAGACCGGGCTGCTCGGCGTGAACGCGGGCGCCGCGCTCGGCGTCGTGGCCGGGATCGTCACCGCCGGCGCGCAGACCGGCGGCGCGTACCTGGGGTGGGCGCTCGGCGGCGCGCTCCTCGCCACCGGGCTCGTGCTCGCGGTCGGGGCCCGGCTCTCGCCCCTGAAGCTGGTGCTGGCCGGGGCCGCCCTGTCGGCCACGCTCACCGGGATCACCACGGCCGTGCTGGTCGCCGACCCGGTGACGTTCGACCAGTACCGCTACTGGATCCTCGGCTCGCTGGCCGGGATCCCCATGGACCGGGTGCCGGCGATCGCGCCGGCGGTCGTGGCGGGGCTGGTCATGGCGGCGTTCGCGGCCCGGCCGCTGGCGGCGCTGGCGCTCGGCGACGACCTCGCCGTGGCGCTCGGGCACCGGCCGGGGCGTACGCGGCTGTGGGTGTCGGTGGCCGTGACGCTGCTCAGCGCCGCGGCGGTCGCGGTGGCGGGGCCGATCGGATTCCTCGGCCTGCTGGCCGGTTACGTCTCCAGGACCCTGCTCGCGGGCCGGGTCGGGCCGCGGATCGTGTTGTCCGGGCTGGCCGGGGCGGTGGTCCTGCTGGGGGCCGACGTGCTGGCCCGGGTGCTCGTACGGCCGTACGAGGCGCCGGTCTCGCTGCTGGTCGCCGTGCTGGGGGCGCCGGTGCTGATCGTCGTGGCCCGTTCGCGGGCGGTCGCCGCCGGGCCGGGCGACCTCGTCCCGGCCCGGTCGCCGCGGCCGGCCGCCCGCCGGGGCCGGGGCGCCGGGGTGCTGCCCTCGGACACGCGGGCCGTACGGGGGCGGCGGTGGTCGGTGCTGGTCCCCGTACGGTCGTCCGCGGCGGCGGCGCTGCTGCTGGCGGTCACCGCGGCGGCCGTCGTGGCGGCGGTCGCGGCCGGGCAGTCGGGCATGACGCCCGAGCAGGCGCTGCGGGCGCTGGCGGGCACGGGCGAGGGCGGGCACGTGCTGCTCGTCCAGGAGATCAGGTTGCCGCGCGTGGTGGCCGGGCTGGTGGCCGGGGCGGCGCTCGGGCTGTCCGGCTGCCTGACCCAGGCGCTGGCGCGCAACCGGCTGGCCACCCCCGACATGCTCGGCATCAACCAGGGCGCGGTCATGGCCATCATGGCCGCCGGGATGTCGTCCGCCTCGGGCACGCTGTTCGCCCACTGGTGGATCGGCCCGGTCGGGGCGCTGGCCGCCGCCGTGGCCGTGTTCGCCGTCTCGGGCGGCATCGGCAGGCAGGGCTACCGGTTCATCGTCACGGGCCTGGCGCTGACCACGCTGGCGGGCGCGCTCACCCAGTCGCTGCTGGCCTGGCAGGGGCTCGGCTCGGCCACCGCCGTGCACTCCTGGAGCGTGGGCAGCCTCGCCGGGCGCGACTACGGCGTCGCCCTGCCCGTGGCGGCGGGGCTGGCCGTCCTCGTCCCGGCCGCGCTCGCGCTGGCCCGCCGCCTCGCCGTCCTGCGCTTCGACGAGGACGTCAGCGCCGGGCTCGGCGTCGATCCCGGCCGGACCAGGATGTTCCTGCTGGTCACGGCCGTCGTGCTCGCCGGGCTGGCGGCGGGCGTGGCCGGGCCGGTGGCGTTCGTGGCCCTGGCCGCGCCCGTCATCGCCGCCCGGCTGGCCGGGCCCGCCCGCCTCCCGCTCATCGGCGCGCCGCTCACCGGCGCGGCGCTCGTCGTGATCGCCGACACCGCCGGGCGCGTGGCCGCCGACGGCGCGGAGATCCCGGTGGGCGTCGTGACCAGCATCCTGGGCGGCCCCTTCCTGCTGTGGACCCTGCTGTCGGACCGGAGGTCATGACATGACGCCCGCACCCACCCCGATCATCGAACCGTCCGGCACGCCCGGCCGGTGCAAGGTGACGTTCCTCTGGCGGCCCAGGACGCACGGCGAGCAGGCGGTCGTGCTGATCAACACGGTGACCGACCGCGACCGGCACGCCGGCGACATCAGCGGGCACGTCATGACCCCCCGCCCCGGGGGCGACCTGTTGCAGCTCACCTACGAGCTCGACGCCGACCTGCGCGCCGGCTACCAGATCCTGCCCTGCGACCGGCTGCCGGGCACCGACCGGGACTCCTGGCTCCAGGTCATGCGCACGGCCGTGCCCGACCCCGGCAATCCGCTCACCGTGCCCGGCCCGCCCGGCCGGCGTCCCTCCTCGCTCCTGGAGCTGCCGCAGGCGCCGCCGCAGCCGTACCGGGAGCACCGGCCGGGGGTGCCGCGCGGGCGGGTGAGCGAGGAGCGGTCCGGCGGGCGGCGGGTGTGGGTCTACACCCCGCCCGGCTCGGCGGCCGGGCCGCATCCGGTCGTGGTGCTGTTGGACGGCGAGGTGTGGGCCGGGCGCGTCGCGGCCACCCTGGACAACCTCGTCCACGACGGCCGGATCCCGCCGTCCGTCGTGCTGATGCCCGACTCGGTCGACCGGCCCACGCGGCTGCGGGAGCTGGCCTGCCACGAGCCGTTCGTCCGCTACCTGGCCGACGATCTGCTGCCGTGGGCCGGGCGTACGTGGCGGGCGACCGGCGACCCGGGGCTGACCGTGATCGCGGGCCAGAGCCTCGGCGGGCTGACCGCCTCCTACGCCGCCTTCCTCGCTCCGGAACGGTTCGGCAACGTCCTGTCGCAGTCGGGGTCGTACTGGTGGCCGGACGAGGACCCCGAACGCCTGACCCGCCGGTACGCCGCCACCCCGAGGTTGCCCGTACGCTTCCACCTGGAGGCCGGGCGGCTGGAGTGGATGTTGCTGGAGGAGAACCGCCGCTTCGCCCAGACGCTCGCCGCCCAGGGCTACGAGGTGAGCTTCACCGAGTACAACGGCGGCCACGACCCGGCCTGCTGGCTCGGCGGCCTGGCCGACGGCCTCACCGACCTGGCTGCGGGCCGGCTGTGAACGTCAAGGACCTGATCGCCGGGCACGTGCGCGCCCACGCCCCCGAACTGGTCGCGCTCAGCCACCGGATCCACGCCCATCCCGAGACCGCCTTCGAGGAGCACCGGGCGGCCGCCTGGACCGCCGAGACCCTTCAGGCGGGCGGCTTCACGGTGACGGCGGGCGCGGGCGGCCTGCCGACGGCCTTCTCCGCCTCCCTCGGCACGGGCCCGCTGACCGTGGCCTTCTGCGCCGAGTACGACGCGCTGCCCGGTCTCGGCCACGCCTGCGGCCACAACGTCATCGCCGCCGCGGCGACCGGCGCGGGCCTGGCGCTGGCGCCGCTCGCCGACGAGCTGGGCCTGACCGTACGGGTCGTCGGCACCCCGGCCGAGGAACGCGGCGGCGGCAAGGCGCTGCTGCTGGAGGCCGGCGTGTTCGACGGCGCGCACGCGGCCATGATGGTGCATCCGGGGTCGTTCGAGACCGTCCGGTTCCGCTCGTTCGCGCTCGGCACGCTGGAGGCCGGGTTCACCGGGCGCGCCGCGCACGCCACGCTCGCCCCGCACGAGGGGCGCAACGCGGCCGACGCCATGACGCTGGCCCAGGTGGCGATCGGCCTGCTGCGCCAGCAACTCCCGCGCGACCGGCACGTGCACGGCGTGGTCACCTCGGCGGGCGAGGCGCCCAACGTGATCCCCGCCAGGTCCACGGCCTCCTACGAGATCAGGGCCGCCGCCGCGCGGGACCTGGCCGAGCTGCGGGCGCGGGTGGAGTCCTGCTTCCGCGGCGCGGCGGTGGCGACCGGGTGCGAGCTGCGGCTGACCCGGCCGGAGCCCGACTACCTGGACTTCCGCGACGACGCCGTCCTGGCCGGTCTGTACGCGGCCAACGCCGCCGCGCTCGGCCGTCCGGCGCCGGTGGAGCGGGAGCCGTTCGCGATGACCGACATGGCGAACGTCTCGCACGTCATCCCGGCCATCCACCCCATGCTGGACATCGGGTCGGGCGGGGCCGTGCCGCACGACGCCGAGTTCGCGGCCGCGGCGGCGGCCCCGGCGGCCGACCGAGCCCTCCTGGAGGCGGCCGTGCTGCTCGCGCGGACGGCCGCCGACCTGGCGCTCAGCCGGTAGTCCCGGCCTCCCGCACGGCGTTCCCGCCGGCCGCCCCGCCGGCCGCGGCGGGCCGCAGCAGCACCGCGGTCCCGTACGCGGCCAGCAGGAACGCCGCCGCGGCCAGCAGCGCGGCGCGGTACCCGAAAAGGGCCGCCGCCGCCGCGCACACGCCCACTCCGAGCCCGCCGCCGAGCATGCGCAGCGACTGGAACACGGTCATGGCCCGGCCCATCACCTCCGGCCCGACCGTCGTGAACGCCGACACCTGCACCGCCGTCACGGCCTGCCCGAGCACCAGCCCGACGGCGAACATGACCACCCGCAACGTCCACGGCCCCGGCCCGGCCAGGGCGAGGAACGCGAACAGCGCCGCGCCGCCGAGCAGCCCCGCCGCCACCACCCGCCGCTCGCCCCAGCGGGCGCAGGCGCGGTCCACCAGGAACCCGGCGGCCATGAGCCCCAGCGCCTCGGGGAAGACCACGAGACCGGCCTCGGTGGCCGTGGCCTCCAGCACGTCCTGGTACATCACGGGGAAGGCGAACAACATGCCGAGCAGGCCCGCGGCCGACAGCGTGGCGGTGGCGGCCCCGCGCAGGAAGCCGCGGTCGGCCAGCAGCGCCAGGTCCAGCAGCGGCAGCTCGGCGGTGCGCGCCGACCTGGCCAGCGCCCACACCAGGGCGATTCCGGCGGGCAGCGCCGCCCAGGCGAGCGGCGACCCGCCGGAGGCGGCCTCGTTCAGCCCGTACATCAGCAGGCCGGAGGCGGCGCCGGCCAGCAGCAGGCCGCGCACGTCCAGCCGGCCGCCGCCGCCCGGCACGGGGGCGCGCCGCAGCGCGGCGGCCCCGGCGAGCAGGGCCGCGCCGCCGAGCGGCAGGTTGACCAGGAACGCCCAGCGCCACGACAGCGTGTCGGCCAGCAGGCCGCCGAGCACCGGGCCGAGCGCGGGCGCGAGCGCGGTCGGCACGACGACGTACCGGGACAGCCGCATACGCTCCTCGGGGGCGTACGCGGCGAACAGCATGGCCATCCCGGCGGGCGTCAGCAGTCCGCCCGCCGCGCCCTGGAGGATCCGGAAGCACACCAGCGAGCCCAGGTCCCACGACAGCGCGCACAACCCGGAGGCCGCCGTGAACGCGGCGAGCGCGGCCAGGAACACGCGGGGGGCGCCGTACCGGTCGCACAGCCAGCCGGCGACCGGCATGGCGACCGCGAGGCTGGCCAGGAACGCCGACTCCACGGCGTTGGCCGCGGCGGGCGGCACGCCCAGGTCGGCGGCGACGGCGAACAGCGCCGGGTTGACGATCGTGGCGTCCAGGCCGCTCATGCACATCGCCGTGACGTAGACGGCGAGTACGCGTCCCCTCACCTTCGCAGGCCGCGGAGGCGCAGGTCGGTCCAGGAGGCTTCGACGTAGGCCAGGCAGGCGGCCCGGCCGTCCGGCCCGAAGCGGACGGACCAGCCGTCGGGCACGGCGGCGAAGGAGGGCCACAGGGAGTGCTGGTCCTCGTCGTTGGCCAGGACGAGGAAGCGGCCGTCCGGGTCGTCGAAGGGGTTCACGGGGTCTGCTCCTGGGTCGCGGGGTCAGGGGTGGGGGTGGGGTCGAGGCAGGCGAGGCGGGCGGCGACGACCGCGCCGATCTCGGCGATCGGGCCGGGCCGCGTCATGTCCTTGTGGCTGCACGCGACGTCGTACGACTCGATCGTGCCGCCGACGTGCGGGCGCCAGGTGTCGGCGGTCAGGGTGTCGTCCACCGTGTCGACGGTGGCGCGGAAGAACAGCACGTCGCCGTCGAACCGGCGGGTGTCGAGGGCGCGTACCAGGTGGTTGGTGTTGAGGTAGAGGTCCTTCAGCTCGGTGAGCGTGGCGGCCGGCAGCCCGGCCAGCGGGCTGGACTCGCGGCGCAGGATCTCCGTCACGCGCTCCAGGGTGAGGGCGGCGTCGGGGGCGAAGCCGCCCATCGTGAGCAGCGCCTCCAGCGCCTCGGCCTCGTCGGAGGGCGGCAGGTCGCGCATGCCCTCGGCCGGGTAGGCGTCCAGGACGGCCAGCAGCGCGACCTCCTGCCCGGCCAGCCGCAGCTGAACGGCCATCTCCTGGGCGATGATCCCGCCGGTCGACCAGCCCAGCAGATGGTACGGCCCGCGCGGCCGCACCAGCCGGAGCTGGGCCACGTAGTCGGCGGCCAGCCGGCGCAACGAGGTGGGCAGCCGGTCGCGGCGGGCCTGGAGCCCGTAGATCGGGCGGTCCGGCACGTGCCGGATCAGGCCGCTGTAGCACCAGCTCAGCCCGCCCGCCGGGTGCACGCAGAACAGCGGCGCGCCGGAGCCGGTCTCGCGCAGCGGCAGCAACACCCGCAGCGGATCGGTACGCGCGCCGCCCTCGGCCAGGGCGGTGAGCGCGGCGGCGGTCGGCGCCTCGAACAGCGTCCCGATGGACACCTCCGCGCCGAACACCTCCTTGACCCTGGCCACCAGGCGGACCGCGAGCAGCGAGTGGCCGCCGAGGTCGAAGAAGCCGTCGTCCACGCCCACCCGGGGCAGGCCGAGCACCTCGGCGAACAGCGCGCACATCGCCTCCTCGCGCGGGCCGTCCGGCAGCCTGCCCCCGCTCTCGGGGGCCTCGGGCGGGGGCAGGGCGGCGCGGTCGAGCTTGCCGTTGACGGTGAGCGGCAGCGCGGGCATCCGGACGACGGCGGCCGGCACCATGTAACCGGGCAGCGTCCGCGCCACGAACGCCCGCACGTCGTCCCCCTCACCGACCGGCGCGACGTCCGGCGCGGGGCCTGGCGGGAGGGACGGTTCGGCGGGCGGGGGGACGACGTAGGCCGTGAGGCGTCTGTCGCCGGGCCGGTCCTCGCGGACGATCACGGCGGCCTGGGCGACGGACGGGTGCCGCAGCAGCGCCGCCTCGATCTCCCCCGGCTCGATGCGGAAGCCGCGCACCTTGACCTGCTGGTCGGCCCGTCCCATGTGGTCGAGCGTCCCGTCGGCACGCCATCGGGCCAGGTCGCCGGAGCGGTACATGCGGGTCCCGGGCCGCCCGAACGGGTCGGCGACGAACCGCTCGGCGGTCAGCCCGGGGCGGCCGAGGTAGCCGCGCGCCAGCCCGTCGCCGGCCACGTACATCTCGCCGGTGACGCCCGGGGGCACCGGCCGCAGGGCGTCGTCCAGGACGTAGACGCGCAGGTCGGGGATGCCGCGCCCGATCGGGCTGCCGTACTGGTCGCCGGGCTGTTCGCCGTGCTGGTCGTCGGGCGGCAGCACGTGGTGGGTGACGTGCACGGTCGTCTCGGTGATGCCGTACATGTTGACCAGGCGCGGCAGGTCCGGCCGGCGGGCGCGCCAGGCGGCCGTCCGGGCGGGCTCCAGCGCCTCGCCGCCGAAGATCACGTACCGGAGGGCCAGGTCGCGGCCGTCGTCGGCGGCGGCGAGCTGGTAGAACGCCGACGGCGTCTGGTTCAGCACCGTGACGCGCTCGCGTTCCAGCAGGTCGAGCAGATCGTACGGGGACCGGCTGGTCTCGTACGGCACCACGACCAGGCGGCCGCCGTACAGCAGCGCGCCCCACAACTCCCACACCGAGAAGTCGAAGGCGTAGGAGTGGAACAGCGTCCACACGTCGCCGGGCCCGAACCCGAACCACGCGTCGGTGGCCGACAGCAGCCGCACCACGTTGTGGTGGGTGACCACCACGCCCTTGGGCCGCCCGGTCGAGCCGGAGGTGTAGATGACGTACGCGGCGTCGCCGGGCCGCAGGTCGCGCTCCGGGTCGTGGTCCGGCCAGTCGCCGAGGTCGGCCGGCCAGGCGGCGTCCACGACGCACACCGGCCCGGCGTCGGCGATCATGTGGTCGATCCGGCCGGCCGGGTAGGACGGGTCGAGCGGCAGGTAGGCCGCGCCCGTCTTGACCACCGCGAGCAGCGCCGCGACCAGGTCCGGCGAGCGGTCCAGCGACAGGGCGACGAGGGCGCCGGGGCGGGCGCCGTGGGCGATGAGCTTGTGCGCCAGCCGGTTGGCGCGCGCGTTGAGCTCGGCGTACGTCCACGTGCCCACGGCGACGGCGTCCGGGGTACGGCGGGCCTGGGCCTCGAACAGGCCGGGCAGGGTGTCGCCGGGCTCGCTGACCAGGTCGCCGTTCCACTCCTCGATCAGGGTGCGGCGTTCGGCGGCGTCGAGCAGTTCGTGGCCGCCGACGGGCTTGCCGGGGTCGGCGACGACCTGTTCCAGCAGCCCGGTCAGGCGGCGCACGAGGGCGGCGGCGGTGACCCGGTCGAACAGGTCACGGTTGTACTCCAGGAAGCCGGTCCCGGCGGGGCCGACGTTCAGGGTGAGGTCGAACTTCGCCGTCCCGGTGTGCACGACCTCGACGCCGGGCGGCTCGGGGGCGTCCTGGTGGACGAGCATGACCTGGAACAGCGGGTGCCGTTCGCGCGACCTGGGCGGGTTCAGCGCCTCGACGAGCCGGTCGAAGGGCAGCTCGGCGTGGTCGAACGCGGCCAGGTCGGCGGCCCTGACCCGGTCCAGCAGCTCGGCGAACGACGGGTCTCCCGAGGTATCGGCGCGCAGCACGAGCGTGTTGACGAAGAAGCCGACGCTGCCGTCCAGGGCGCTGTCGCCGCGGCCGGCGACCGGCGTGCCGATCGGGATGTCGGTGCCCGCGCCGAGCCGGGTGAGCAGGGCGGCGAGGGCGGCGTGCAGCACCATGAAGACGCTGGCGCGGGCGCGGCGGGCCAGCGCCCCGATCTCCGCCATGAGCGCGGGCGGGAACGCCACGGGGACCGTGCCGCCCTCGCCGCCCAGCACGGCGGGCCGCGGCCGGTCGAAGGGCAGTTCCAGCCGGTCGGGCAGGCCGTCCAGCGCGGCCCGCCAGTGCTCCAGGCCGGTGGCGGGCAGGTCGCGCTGCCACAGGGTGTAGTCGGCGTACTGGACGGGCAGCGGCTCGAACGCCGGGGCTGCGCCCTTCCCGCGGGCCTCGTACGCCGTCGTCAGGTCCCGGACCAGCGGTCCGGCCGACCAGCCGTCGCCCGCGATGTGGTGCAGGACGAGCATGAGCACGTGCTCATCCCGGCCGGCGCGCAGCAGATGGGCGCGGAACGGCGGCTCGGTGGCCAGGTCGAAGCCGCGCCGGGCGATCCGGCGCATCGCCTGGCGGAGCTCGTCGGGCTGCCAGACGGGCAGCGCGACGGCGTGCCGGTCCAGGATCCGCTGGCAGGGGACGCCGTCGCGTTCGGGGAAGACCGTGCGCAGGATCTCGTGACGGGCCACGAGGTCGCCGAGCGCGGCCCGCAGCGCGGCGCGGTCCACCGGGCCGGTCAGCCGGACCGCCAGCGGGATGTTGTACGTCGGGTCGGCCCCCTCGATCCGGTACAGGAACCAGAGCCTGGCCTGCGCGGACGACAACGGCACGGGATCGGGCCGCGGACGCCTGCGCAGGGGCGGGCGGGGGACGGCGGTGACGCCGAGTCCGGCGGCCAGCCCGGCGGGGGTGGGGGCGTCGAACACGGCCCTGATCGGGAGGGCGGCGCCGAAGGTCTCCCTGACGCGGACCGTGAGGCGGGCGGCCAGCAGCGAGTGGCCGCCGAGGTCGAAGAAGCCGTCATCGGGACCGGCCGCCGGGACGCCCAGGACCTCGGCGAACAGGCCGCACATCGCCTCCTCGCGCGGGCCGTCGGGCAGTCTTCCCCCGCCCTGGGCGGCCTCGGGCGCGGGGAGCGCGGCGCGGTCGAGCTTGCCGTTGGGGGTGCGGGGCAGCGACTCCAGGCCGACGATCCGCGCGGGCGTCATCCCGGCGGGCAGCCGGGAGGCGGCGAACCGCGCGAGCTCCGCGGCCTCCCGTCCGGGCTCGCCGCCATGGGTGGGGACGACGTAGGCGATCAGGCGGTCGGCACGCACGGCGACCGCGGCGGCGGCCACCGACGGGTGCTCCTCCAGCACGGCCTCGACCTCGGCGGGCTCGATCCGCACGCCGCGTACCTTCACCTGGTCGTCGGCCCGGCCGAGCAGCTCCAGCCGGCCGGGCGCGGCCCAGCGGGCGCGGTCGCCCGTACGGTAGAGGCGCGAGCCGCCGGGACCGGCGACGAACCGTTCGGCGGTCAGCCCGGGACGGCCCAGGTAGCCGCGGGCCAGCCCCTCCCCCGCCAGGTACAACTCCCCCGTGGCGCCCGGCGGCGCCGGGTGCAGGGCGTCGTCGAGCACGTGCGCGGACGAGCCCGCGGTCGGCCCTTCCGAGCCGTCGCCGAGCCAGGTGTAGGCGTCGACCGTGGCCTCGGTGGGGCCGTAGTGGTTGACGGCGCGGGTGCGTTCGCGCAGGGTCCGCCACAGCGGGCCGGGCACGGCCTCGCCGCCGACCACGACGACACCGGGCGGCTCGGCCAGCAGTCCGGGCAGCTCCTTCAGGTGGGACGGGGTCAGGTCGAGGTAGTCGACGCCGTGCTCGCGGACGTAGGCGGTCAGGGCCTCGGGGTCGCGGTAGAGGTCGTCGCCGAGCAGGTGCAGCTCGTGGCCGCCGATCATCCACAGCAGCGGGTCGAGGGCGGCGTCGAAGGAGAACGACGCCGTGTGCGCGACGCGCAGCCTGCCCCCGTCCGGGAACAGGCGTTCGCGGTGGGAGTCCAGGAGGGCGGCCAGGCCGCCGTGGGTGCCGACCACGCCCTTGGGGCGGCCGGTGGAGCCGGAGGTGTAGATGACGTACGCGGCGTCGCCCGGCTCCGGGAGCGGCGGCGCCGTCTCCGTCCCGGGCGCGTCCCCGGTCCAGCCGGGGGTGAGCACGACGGACGGGGCCGCGTCGGCCAGCATGAAGGCACGGCGGTCCGCCGGGTAGGCGGGGTCGATCGGCAGGAAGGCGGCGCCGCTGCGCAACACCGCGAGCAGGGCCACCACGAGGCCGGCCGAGCGCGGCAGGTCGACGGCCACGACCCGTTCTGGGCCCGCGCCGTTGGCGGCCAGCCGCCGGGCCAGCCGGTCCACCCGTTCGCCCAGCCGGCCGAACGTGACCGGTTCGCCGTCGCAGACCAGGGCCGTCTCGCCGGGGGTGCGCCGTACCTGGTCAAGGAAGGCGTCCACCACGGTCCGCCCGCTCGTACGGGTCCGCCGTACGGCCCCGGCGGTGGCCGGGCGGAGGGACATACGGTCCTCGGGGGTGAGCAGGGGCAGGCGGCCGAGGGGCGTGTCGGGAGCGGAGGTGGTCAGGGTGGTGAGGAAGCGGGCCAGGCGGCGGGTGTGGGCGGCCAGGGTGGCCGGGTCGTAGAGGGCGGCGTTGCCGTCGAGTTCGAGGGTGAGGCGGTCGCCGTCGGGCAGCAGGGCCGCGGCCAGGTCGTCCACCGGGCCGGCGGCCAGGTTGGTGACGGTGCCGGTGGCCCGGCCGAACTTCGTCTCCGCCGGGAACGGCTTGATGTTGAGCAGCGGCCCGAACAGGGCTCGCGACGTCCCGCCGAGGCCCAGGTCGCGGCGCAGGTCCTCGACGCGGTAGCGGCCGTGGCGGCGGGCCTCGGCGATCCGGCGCGCGGCCTGGCCGACGAGGTCGCCGACCGTGTGGTCCGGCCGTACGTCGAGCCTGACCGGCAGCACGTTGACCGTCAGGCACGGCACCCGCGCGGCGGCCCCCGTACGGTTCATCAGCGGCAGGCCGATCAGCACGTCGGTGTCGCCGGTGAGCCGTCCCAGGTAGCAGGCCAGCCCGGCGGCGGCGACGTCGGCCCAGGTGGCGCGGGCCTGGCGGGCCAGGTCGTCCCATCGGGGAAGGGGTGGCAGCGGGGCGCGCCGCCGGACGACCTCACGGGCCGACAACGCGGGCGGCCCGGCCAGTCCGGGGGGCTCGGGGGCGCCGGCCAGCCGCTCCAGCCAGTACGCCCGGTCGCGCTCCCGCCGTTCCGAGGCCAGGTACGCCTCCTCCTCGGCCAGCACCGGCGCCATGGACCCGAACGGCCCCGCGCCCGGCGCCAGCCCGTCGGCCAGCGCCGTGTAGACGTCGGCGGTCCGGCCGACCAGCATCGACAGGGCGTAGGCGTCGATGAGGATGTGGTGGGCCCGCAGGTACCAGACGTGGTGGTCGTCGGCCAGGCGCAGCAGCGCGTGCCGCGACAGGGGGCCGGTGACGACGTCCACGGGGGTGGCCAGGTCGGCCCGCATCCAGGCGTCCGCCGCGGCCTCGGGGTCGGGCTCGGCACGCAGGTCGAGCACGGTCAGGCAGCCGCGCAGGGAGTCGTAGTCGGGCAGGTACTGGGCGGGTTCGGCGGTGAAGCGCAGGCGCAGCGGCTCGGCCTCGGCCAGGCAGCGTTCCAGCGCCCGGCCGAACACGGCGGCGTCGAGCGGGCCGCGCAGGTCGATGCGGTCCGCGGCGTTGTAGATGGGGTTGGCGGGGTCCAGGCGCTGGGCGAGCCAGATCCCGGCCTGGGCGCCCGTGAGCGGCATGGTCTGGAGGGTCACGCGGGCCGCTCCTCGTGGACGCGGTCGGGGGCGGGGGTGAGGGTACGGGCGGGGGTCATGTCAGCAGTTCCGCCCAGGCCGCGATGGTGGGCCGGTCCACCAGGTCGGGGAAGCCGATCTCGCGGCCCTCCCGCTTCCACGCCTCGATGAGCGTCATCACCCTGATGGAGTCGAGCCCGGCGTCCAGCAGGTCGTCGTGCAGGCCCAGCTCGGCGGGCTCGACGTACAGGAGTTCGGCGATCTGGGCGCGCAGGCGTTCGGCGGTGTCAGACACCGGCCACCGCCCGCGCCAGGTCGCGGCTGACGCGCGTGGTCGTGGTGGTGACGGCGCACCGCTCGGCGGCGTAGGTGAGGGCCATCTCGTGGTGCCGCCGGGAGAAGTCGGCGACGGCGTCGGCGACCACGAACGCCTGGACGTCCCGCATGAACGCCTCGCAGGCGGTCATCAGCACGCCGATGTGGGCGTACACGCCGCAGACGACGAGCTGGTCACGGCCCTGGGCGGCCATCAGCTCGGCGAGCCCGGTGCGCTGGAAGGCGCTGTAGCGCCACTTGGTGAGCAGCACCTCGCCCTCCCCCGGCGTCAGCTCGTCGGCGATCGCGGCCTCGCGCGGGTCGGCGCCGATGCCGGAGCCCCAGAAGTCGAGCAGCAGGCCGCGCTGCTCGGCGCTCTGGGCGCCGGGCTGGGCGGAGTAGACGACGGGCACGCCGAGCTCGGCGCAGCGTTCGCGCAGCGCCAGCACGTTGGCCATCAGCTCGACCATCGGCGAGCGGCCGGGGGTGAAGGCGCGCAGGAAGTAGTTCTGCATGTCGTGCACGAGCAGCACGGCCCGGCGCGGGTCGGGCCGCCACTCCACCCGGTTGGCCGGGAGCTCGGACGGCATGGCGTACGGTTCGATCCTGGGGATCGGCATGTCATGTCCTTTCGCGGAGTTGGCGCTTGCTGACCTTGCCGACCGCGGTCTGCGGGAAGGCGTCGACGAACTCGAACCGGTCAGGGATCTTGAAGGCGGCGATGCCGCGTTCGCGCAGGAAGGCGCGCAGCTCGGCCCGGCTGGGCGGGTCGCCGCGGCAGATGAGGTAGGCGCAGGCGCGTTCGCCCAGGTAGGGGTCGGGCACGGCGACCACGCTGGCGTCGTGGACCGCCGGGTGGGCCAGCAGGTGGTTCTCGACCTCCTCGCCCGCGATCTTCTCGCCGCCCCGGTTGATCTGGTCCTTGGCGCGTCCCTCGACGATCAGGTGGCCGGTCGGGGTGCGCCGGACGATGTCGCCGGTGCGGTAGAAGCCGTCGGCGGTGAAGGCCGTCCGGTTGTGCTCCTCGGCCCGCCAGTAGCCGCGGATGGTGTACGGGCCGCGGGTCAGCAGGTGGCCCTGGTCGCTCTCACGGCCGTCGTCGTCCAGGACGCGGATCTCGTCGTCCGGCGAGATGGGACGTCCCTGCGTGGCGACGATCGTCTCCTCGTCGTCGTCCAGGCGGGTGTAGTTGACCAGGCCCTCGGCCATGCCGAACACCTGCTGGAGCGTGCAGCCCAGCTCGGGCCGCACCCGCTTGGCCGCCTCCCGGCCGAACTTGGCGCCGCCGACCTGGAGCACCTCCAGGCTGGACAGGTCGTGCCCGGTGGTGGCGGCGGCCTCCAGCCAGACCAGGGCGAGCGGCGGGACGAGGGCGGCGATCGTGACGCGCTCGCGCTCGACGAGCGGGAAGCAGGTGCCAGGGCTGGGGTCGGGGGCCAGCACGGACGCGGCCCCGGCGCTCAGCGCGCCGAACACGCCGGGCGAGCTCATCGGGAAGTTGTGCGCGGCGGGCAGCGCGCACAGGTAGACGCTGTCCGGCCGCAGCGCGCAGATCTCCGCGCTGGCGCGGAAGCTGTAGATGTAGTCGTCGTGGGTGCGCGGGATGAGCTTGGGCAGCCCGGTGCTGCCGCCCGAGAGCTGGAGGAAGGCCACGTCGCCGGGGCGCGGGCCGGGCAGCTCGGCCGGGTCGGCCGGGTCGGCCTCGGGCAGCTCGCCGAGGACGTGCGCGGGCGTGCCGGGGGCGAAGGCCCGGTGCTCGTCGTCGGGGCAGATGTAGGCGGCGGCCTCGGTGAAGGAGCAGAAGTAGGAGATCTCGGCCGAGCGGTGCGCGGGCAGCGCGAACACCGGCCAGGCGCCGATCCTGAACAGCGCGAAGCACACCTGGTGGAACTCGGGCACGTTGGGGAGCTGGACCACGACGCGGTCGCCTGGGCCGACGCCGCTCGCCCGCAGGCCGGCGGCCAGGCGGTCGGCGCGTTCGTCCAGGTCGCGGAAGGTCCAGCGGTCGCCGGGCGAGATCAGGGCGGTGCGGGGGCCGTACGCGGCGGCCAGGTCGCGCAGCAGGCCGCCGAACGTCTCGCCGCGCCAGTAGCCGGCCGCCCGGTAGCGCGCGGCCTCCTCCTCAGACCAGTGCACGCCGCACCTCCGTGGCCCGTCGCGGGTGCTCACACCAGCGCATCGGAGACCCCCAGAGCGCGCAGCATGGTGCGGAACTTGGCGGAGGTCTCGGCCAGTTCCGCCTCGGGGTCTGAGCCGGTGACGATGCCGGCGCCGGCGTACAGGCGCAGGGTGTGCTCGGCCACCTCGGCGCAGCGGATGGCCACCGCCCACTCGCCGTCGCCGGCGGCGTCGGTCCAGCCGGCGAGCCCGGCGTAGAAGCCGCGGTCGAACGGCTCCAGCTCCTCGATCATCCGGCGTGCCCCGCTCTCGGGCGTGCCGCAGACGGCGGGAGTCGGGTGCAGGGCGGCGGCCAGCGTGAGCACGCGGGTGCCGGGGTCGCGCAGCGTGCCGGTGACGCGGGTGGACAGGTGCCACATGCTCTCGGTGGAGGTCAGCTCGGGCGTGCCGGGCACCTGAAGGCCCGAGCAGTACGGCGCGAGCGCGTCGGCGACGGCCTCCACGACCAGCCGGTGCTCGCGCAGGTCCTTGGCGGAGGCGGCCAGCGCGGCGGCCCTGCGCCGGTCCTCGGCGGGGTCGGCGGAGCGGGCCGCCGAGCCGGCCAGCGGGTTGCTGACCACCGCGCGGCCGTGGCGGGAGACCAGCAGCTCGGGGCTGGCGCCAGTGAGCGTACGGCCGCCGGGCAGCGGCGCGGCGAAGGAGTAGCCGTGGCCGAGCAGCGGCCGCAGCAGCCCCGGCAGGTCGATCGGCTCGTCGGAACGCAGCTCCACGGTCCTGGCGAGCACGACCTTGGCCAGGTCGCCGCGTTCCAGCTCGGCCAGCGCCTCGCGCACCGCGGCGGCGTAGGCGGCCGGCTCGGGCACCCGCCTGCTCCACCAGCCGCCGCTGACCAGGGGGGCGGCGCCCGGCGGGAGCGGCGGCGACCAGGTCTCGGACTCGGGCAGGATCAGGTGAGCCGTGCCGTCGAAGCCGATGGCCCCGGCGGCCGGCCCGTCCACCCGCCCGGCCAGGTCGGCCAGGTCGCCGGCGGCGACGCCGCGCACCCCGCGGGTGAGCAGCGTGCCGCGGGCGGAGGCGAACAACACCGACTCCGCGCGGTCGTAGCCCGCCAGCGGATCCGCCGCGGTTGTCAGCAGATGCAATGTAGGTCCAATCTCGTCAGGCGCGAAGGGTCGCGCCGCCGTCCACGAGGAGGTCGTGCATGGTGATGTGCCTGGCCCGCTCCGAGCAGAGGAACACCACGGCGTCGGCGACGTCGGCCGGGTCGGCCACCCGGCCGAGCGGGATGCCGACGCGGAAGGCGGCCGGGTCGCCGTGCAGGGTGGCCGACAGGGCCTCGTCGGGGTCGGCGCCGGCCCACAGCGCGCGCAGCATGGCGGTGTCGGTCGAGCCGGGTGAGACGACGTTGCACCTGATGCCGTGCCGGGCCACCTCCAGGCCGAGGCAGCGGGTGAACATGCGGGCCGCCGCCTTGGATGCCGCGTAGGCGGCCATGCCGGCCCGTGGCACGCCGGCGGCGTTGGAGCCGACGGTGACGATCGCGCCGCGCCGCCGTGGCGTCATCCGGCGGGCGACGGCCCGGGAGGCGTGGAAGACGCCGTCGGCGTTGACGGCGAAGCTCTGCCGCCAGTGGTCGTCGCCGGTCCCGTCCACCTCGCCGGGCAGCAGCACGCCGGCGACGTTGACCAGGATCGCGATCGGGCCGAGGTCTCGTTCGACCGCGGCGACGACCCGTTCGACGTCGCCCGCGTCGCGTACGTCCATGCGGTACGGCAGCCCGTCGCCGCCGTTCGCCGGTCGCAGGTCGGCCGCGGCGACCTTGGCCCCGGCCTCGGCCAGGGCGGCGCAGACGGCCGCTCCTATGCCTTGGGCCGCGCCGGTCACCAAGGCGACGCCGCCGTCTATCCCGTCCATTGCGGCAAGCCCTCCCCGAATGTTTTAGTTAGGTAAGCCTTGCCTAATTTGAAGGTAAAGTTCCTGTCTGTCAAGGGCGCTGTCCGGGACCGGCGGCGACCGCCCCGAGGGCCGCACGAGGAGCGAGATCGGTGATGTCACCGCAGGTCAGAGACGTGAACACGAAAAAGCGGCGTGGCCGCGGCCCGAAGGCCGCGGCCACGCCGCCGGTCGTGCGTCTACTTGACGGCGCCGAGCGCCAGACCTCCGACGAAGTGCCGCTGGAAACGCAGGAAAACCGCCGCCGTGGGCACCGCGGCGATGACGCTCCACGAGGAGACGTACTGGCCCTGGAGGGAGAGCAGGGCCGGGGTGATCGGCATCTTGGTGTCGGTACGGGCGCGCCGCCCGCCGGGCCGGCCGTCCGGTTCTTACAGGGCGTAAATATGTTTCCTGACAGCACCGAAAAGGCCGGTCCGAACTTTTCATGAGTCCGGATCGAGCTGTTTACGATCTTTTTCCCCAGGAGCATCAGTCCAGGTCAGCAACCCATCAGGGACGGCCACGATCCTGCCTACGCCTATTACTCCCGGTCAAAAAATCAGTATGAGAGCCTCTTGCCCTCCTTGGGGATTTTGTTCATATTTGCGGGCAAGTCACCCCACCCTCAGGAGGCTCCAGTGAGCATCCATGGCTTACGAATCCGGCGCGGCGCACTGATCGTCGCCACCGCCGGACTCCTCACCGGCGCGTTCACGGGCGTACCCGCCCAGGCTTCGCCCGCGCCGGCCCAGCCCGCCGCCGACCCGGCCGCCGCCGCGGCCGCGTTGGAGGGGCAGCTCGGCGCCCGCACCGCCGGCTCCTACTTCGACCAGGCGCAGGGCAAGATGGTCGTCACCACCACCGACGCCGCCGACGCCGAGGCCATCACCGCCTCCGGCGCCGTACCGCGCGTCGTCTCCCGCAGCGGCCCCTCTCTTGAGGCCATCATGTCCTTCCTGGACCGTACGGCCGCCGTCCCCGGCACCGCCTGGGCCGTCGACACGGCCGCCAACCAGGTCGTCGTCTGGGTGGACAGCACCGTCGCCACCACCGCGCGCACCAAGGTCCAGATCGCGGTGCAGCAGGCCAACACCCAGGCCGCGGCGGCCCAGGGTCAGGGCGCGGCGGCCACGCCCGCCGTACGCGTCGAGAACGAGCCCGGCAGGTTCAGCCTGTTCATCCAGGGCGGCGACGCGATCTACGGTGGCCAGTACCGGTGCTCGCTCGGCTTCAACGTGGTCAGCGGTTCGACCTACTACTTCCTGACCGCCGGCCACTGCGGCAACATCGCCTCCACCTGGTATTCCAACTCCGGAAAGACCACGACCCTGGGCAACACCTCGGGCTCCAGCTTCCCCGGCAACGACTACGCCATCGTCCGCTACACCAACACCAGCATCGCCCACCCGGGCGGCGTTGACCTCTATGGCGGCTCCCGTGACATCACCAGCGCGGGCAACGCCTACGTCGGCCAGTCGGTGCAGCGCAGCGGCAGCACGACCCGCGTGCACAGCGGCTCGGTGACGGCGCTCAACGCCACCGTCAACTACGCCGAGGGCACCGTACGTCAGATGATCAAGACGAACGTCTGCGCCGAGGGCGGCGACAGCGGCGGCGCCCTGTTCTCCGGCGGCATCGCGCTCGGCCTGACCTCCGGCGGCAGCGGCAACTGCACCAGCGGCGGCACGACGTTCTTCCAGCCGGTCACCGAGGCGCTGAGCGCCTACGGGGTGAGCGTCTTCTGATCACCGGCTCCACCGTGCGGGCCGCGTGCGCACGCGGCCCGCACGTTTACGTCAAGAAACCTATACAAACCAGACAAAACACCATAATGTTGGCATCGCCCCGGTCGGCAGCGACTGGGGCGCCAAATCTTCTCCGCCGGCGCGTGCGACGACCGCCCCCGGCGGCCCCTCGCTCGGAAACCCCCCCTCCGGGCGAGCTCGACCCCCTTAATTACGCCTCGTAACGACTGTGTTACTGTCCGCGTTATGAACAAATCGGCCACTGAGCGGCAGATAGAAATACTCTGGCCCACCATCGGCGTATCGGTCACAGCAGACCTCGACGGCCGCAACAGCGACCTAGCCGACGCGTTGTGGCAGACCCTGCCGTACCGAAGCCTGCAAGGCCACGCCCTCGTGGCGGGCCACCACCTCTACCACCTGGCCCCGCTGCCCGAGCTGCTGCACGTGCCGGCCGTGCACAAGATCGACCGGCGCATCGCGCCGGACGGCTCGGTGTTCTGCTCCCGCCTGCAGCACCTCGGCATCAAGTACGGCCCGCTGAGCGAGCCCATGCCCGCCACGCCCATCGGCACCGTCCGCGAGGAGGACCTCGACGCGCTGGCCGAGGCCGGCCAGGCGGTGTGGCAGTCGGTGTACTCCGGCGGCCAGCCGGTGATCGTCGAAGTACGCAGGGCCGGCGACGGCGGCGGCCACCAGCTCCGGCGGCCGACGGCCCAGGACGCCGAGGCGGACCGCCTGCTCGCCGAGCTGCACGACGAGATCGAGCGCATCTGGCTCGACCCGCCGCAGGAGCTGGTCGACCTGCACGAAGGCAGGATCGCCTCCGGCGCGGGCAGCTTCGGCACCACGCTGACCACGATGCTGTTCGTCAACGGCGAGACCCGCCCGCTGGGCTACTGCTGCTACTCCGGCCTGGTCCGGGCGGCCCAGCAGCAGCAGCTCCCGCTGGAGTTCCTGCAGCAGATGGCGCGCATCATGGCCGCCACACCGGCCGAGTTCCTCGGCTACTGCGGCCTGAACAAGCTGCACGAGTTCACCGAGCGCGCGCTGGAGGTCGCCGACCAGCTCCAGGACCGCGAGGACTTCGTCGCGCTGATGGCCCACATGGCCCTGTACGTCAACTGCCTGGGCGCCTGGAACCTCCAGCTCTTCCCGTGGCAGGTGGACGAACACCTGCGCTCGGACGGCACGGTGGCCCCGGTGGCACGTCCGGTGCCGGGCCGGGTGTCGGGCTCGCTGCTGCCTCCCGTACCGGACGGGACGGTGGCCCCGGCATGAGCCGGCCCGACCGGGCCGAGGTGGTGGTCATCGGGGGCGGCGTGATCGGCCTGTCGATCGCGGCCCACCTGGCCGAGGCGGGGATCGAGACCGTCGTCCTGGAACGCGACGACCTGGCATCCGGCGCCTCCAAGGCCACCGCGGACGTGCTGCGGGCCTACTTCTCGGGTGATCCGGTCAGCTCGGCGATGGCGGTGCGCAGCCTGTCCGCGTACCAGTCGTTCCCGCGCTGGCCCGGCGCCGAGCTGCCGCTGCGGCAGGTGGGCTACCTCGTGCTGTTCACCGAACGGGAGCAGGTGAACAGGTTCGAGGCCGAGCTGCCCGCGCAGCGGGCCGTGGGCGTGGACGTGTCGCTGATCGGGCCCGAGGAGGCCCGGCGGCTCAACCCGCTGGTCGAGGAGCCGTCGCTGCTGGCGGCCGCGTGGTCGCCGCAGGCGTTCGTGAGCGACACGGCCGCGATCGTGGAGGCGTACGCGGAGGGGGCCGCGCGGGCGGGGGCGTCGCTGCGCACCGGCTGCCCGGTCACCGCCGTGGACCCGGCCACCGGGCGGATCGAGACGGCGGACGGCACGCTCACGGCGGAGGCGATCGTGTGCGCGGCCGGGGCCTGGTCGGGCTGGATCGCGTCGGCGGCGGGCCTGGACCTGCCGCTGACCGGGCCGGCGGTGCAGGAGCTGTTGACCACCGGCCCGCTGCCCGAGATTCCCGACATGCCGGTCACTCTGCACGCCGCCAGCGGGCTGCTGATCCGCCGGCGCGACGACCGGATCCTGATCGGCATGGGCAACCCCGGCACCGACCGGGACGCCTGGTTCGCCAAGGCCAGGACGCAGCTCGCCACCACGTACCCGGGTCTGGACCTGTCCGGGCTGGAGACGGCGGTGCGCGGCCCCAGGGACGCCAGCCCCGACCGGTCGGCCTTCATCGGCCGGCTGCCCGGACCGCCCGCGTTCCTGTACGCCACCGGGTTCTCCGGCCACGGGCTGTGCAACGCCCCGGCCGCCGGGGAACTGGTCCGCGACCTGTACCTGGGCAACGACCCCTCGGACGTGTTCGGCTTCGACCCGGCCGAGCTGTCGGCGACCGCGCGGCGACGCTCCCGCTGAGAGCCCGCCCGCAACGCCAGCCGTACCCGCAGCGCCCGCAGCCTCCGTCGCACCCGCCGTGCCCACCGCGCCGGCGGGTGCGGCGGGAGGGGGCGGCGGGGGGGGCGGCTCATCCTTTCCGCGTTCAATGCGTGACGTTGCCGCGGGTTGACACGCCTGCGGGTACGACCGGATCCGGGGGGACATCGCATGACCACGAATCCGTACGCCACTTCGCCCTTCAGCTACGCGACCGAGCCGACGGCGGCGCCGTACTCGATCGTCGAGTTGATGCCCGGCGCCCGTAACCTGATGCACTACCTGCGGGTGGCGCCGGGCGAGCGGGTGCTGGTGCTGGCCGAGCACACCGTCGATCCGGTCGTCGTCCAGGCCATCGCGGCCGCGGCCGCCTACCGCGACGCCGACGTGCACATCCTGTCGGTGGCGCCGTTCAGCCCCGGCGGCTGGGACAGCGGGGCCGGGCACCACGTCGAGCGGGCCGCCGTCGGGGCGTCCGACGTCGTCGTCGCCTGCACCTGGTGGGGCGAGGTGCACACCGCGCCGCTGTTCTTCGACGAGATCAGGGCCCTGCCGGTGCGGTTCGCGTCCCTGCACATGAGCGCCACGGCCGGCGCGCTGCTCACCGGCGCGCGCTTTCCCAACGAGGTCTTCTACGCCCTGGTGCACCTCATGCTGCAGAAGCTCTCCACGACCGGGAAGATCCGGATCACCTCGGCGGCCGGCACCGATCTCACGCTGTCCGGGCTGACCCTCATGCCGGACGAGGAGCCGCCCGGCCCCGGCCAGTGGCGGCCCTTCCCGTACGGGGGCGTCAACTTCTGGCCCTCCGAGGCCGAGGGCGTGCTCGTCGTCGAGGACTGCACGGTGACCGGCGTGCCCGAGGAGCCGCTGCGCGTCGTCCTGTCCGGCAACGTGGTCCAGGAGATCGCGGGCGGGACGGCGGCCGACCGGCTGCGGCGTTTCTCCCCCGGCGGCTTCTACCTGCGCCACGCCCTGATCGGGCTCAACCCGAAGGTGCGTGTGGCGGGCGGCACCCAGTTCGAGCGGGAGAAGCACGCCGGCGCGTTCTACTGCGGCCTCGACGCGCTCACCGGCGGCGTGCCCGTCACCGACGCGCCCGGCTTCGCCCACTGCGACTGCCAGGTCGACCGGCCCACCCTGTACGCCGACGACGAGCCGCTGATCGACAACGGCCGGCTCCTGTTGCTCGACGACCCCGAGATCCGCCGCGTGGCCGAGAGGTTCGGCCCGCCGGACGTGATCCTCGACGACAACCCGGTCATGGTCCTCCCCCGCCGCTACAGCGGGGCGACGTCGAGCCGATGACCGTCAGACCGTACCGACAGACAGGATGACCATGGATCCCGAGTTCGTTCTCGACCCGGCCACCCTCGACCTGCACGCGAGCGACGAGCTGCTGCGCCGGGCCGGTTCGCTCGTCCCCGTACTGGTCGAGGGGGTGCGGGCCTGGGCCGCCACCAGCCACTCGACGCTGGAGGCGGTGCTGTCCCATCCGGCCATGACGCGCGACATCCGGTACTGGGACGCCGAGGCCCGCGCCGCGGCGCCGCAGGGCACGTCCCTGATGCGGCTGGTCACCGACGCGTCCATGCTCAACGCCGACGGCGAGGAGCACCGGCGGCTGCGCGGCCCGCTGGTCAAGCTGTTCAGCGCGCGCCAGGTGCAGCGGATGGAGCCCTGGATCACCTCCATCGTCGGCGACCTGCTGGAGGAACTGGCGGCCCTGCCGCCGGACGAGCCGATCGACCTGCGGGCCGAGTACGCCTACCCGCTGCCGCTGCGCGTCATCGTCGAGATGCTCGGCATCCCCGACTCCCACCGGGAGCCCCTGCGCGCGCTCACCGACCAGGTGGTGCAGCTCGCCCAGAGCCCGCCGGACTCCTCCGAGGGACGCAGGGCGCTGTTCGAGATGGTCGGCGAGATCATCGAGCTGCGCCGCGCCACGCCCGGCGAGGACCTGACGAGCGAGCTGATCGCGCTGCACGGGCAGGGACAGCTCGACGACGCCGAGCTGCGCGACACCGTGCAGGTGCTGCTGATCGCCGGGCACGTGACGACGATCAACCTCATCGCGCACGCCGTACGCGCCCTGCTGGGCCGGCCCGCTCAGCTTGAGCTGCTGCTCTCAGGGGCCGTGCCGTGGAGCGCGGCCGTGGAAGAGGCCCTGCGCTGGGAGTCGCCCAACGCCTACTTCCCGATGCGCTACGCCATGGAGGACCTGGAGATCGAGGGTGTCCGGCTGCGGGCGGGCGAGGCCGTCCTCGCTTGCTTCTCCGCCGCCGGCCGCGACCCCGAGCGGTACGGCGACAACGCCGCCGACTTCGACGTGACCAGGCCGTCCGTGCCGCACCTGGCGTTCGGGCACGGGCCGCACTTCTGCCTCGGCGCGCCGCTGGCCCGGCTGCAGGCCGAGGTCGCGCTGCCGGCGCTGTTCGCGGCGTTCCCGGAGCTGCGCGCGGCCGGACCCGCCGACGACCTGCCCCGGCTCACCTCCCTGCTGGACAACGGCATACGCGGCCTGCCGGTGCTGCTCGGCCCGCCCGCCTCCCGCTGAGGCCCGCGACAGGCCGGCGGCAGGCCGGTGACGTCCGGTTTCTCCGAATGTGCGGATTGTCCGGGGGTGGTTTCTCAGAAAGTGCCGCATCCCCATCCGTCCGTTGCGACGCCTGTGTCAGGCGTTTTTAGATGAATGAGCATCCGCGCTCGGGAACCGGACCGACCTCCAGGGGTTCATTCATGCACACGCCCATCGCCCCCATAGGCGCGCACAACCTGCTCGTCTTCCTGCTGCAAGTCGGACTGATGCTCGCGCTCGCGCTGGCACTCGGGGCGCTCGCGGCCCGGTTCCGGCTGCCCGCCGTGGTGGGCGAGCTGTTCGCCGGGGTCGTACTCGGGCCGTCGATCCTGGCGCACGTCGCGCCGGACTTCCAGCGCTGGCTCTTCCCCGCCGACCCCGGCCAGTTCCACCTCCTGGACGCCGTCGGGCAGATCGGCGTGCTGCTGCTGGTCGGGCTGACCGGCATCCACATGGACCTGGGGCTCGTACGGAAGCGGGCGGCGACCGCGGCCGGGGTCAGCGCGGGCGGGCTGCTCATCCCGCTCGGGCTCGGCATCGCGACCGGGTTCCTGCTGCCCAAGGCCATCGTCCCCGAGGGCACCGACATGACGGTGTTCGCGCTGTTCATGGGCGTGGCGATGTGCGTGAGCGCGATCCCCGTACTGGCCAAGACCCTCATCGACATGAAACTGCTGCACCGCAACATCGGCCAGCTCACCCTCACCGCCGGGATGATCGACGACGCGTTCGGCTGGTTCATGTTGTCGATCGTCAGCGCCATGGCCGTCAACGCGGTCACCACGGGCACCGTGCTCACCTCGCTGGCCTACCTGATGGTCATCGTCGTCCTGGCCCTCACCGTCGGGCGTCCGCTGGTGCGCGGCGCGATGCGGCTGGCCGCCAGGTCCCCCGAGGCGGGCCCGACGGTCGGGACGGCGGTCGTCCTCATCGTGCTCGCCTCGGCCGGGACGCACGCGCTCGGCCTGGAGTCGGTCTTCGGCGCCTTCGTGATGGGCATGCTCATCGGCAGCGCGGGCCGCGTCGACCCGGCCCGGCTCGCCCCGCTGCGCACCGTGACCCTGTACGGCCTGGCCCCCGTCTTCTTCGCCACCGCCGGCCTGCGCATGGACCTGACCGCCCTCGCCCGCCCGCCGGTCCTGCTGGCCGGCCTCGCCGTACTGGCCGTGGCGATCGTCGGCAAGTTCCTCGGCGCCTACGCCGGCGCCCGCCTCAGCAAGCTCAACCGCTGGGAGGCCCTCGCCCTCGGCGCCGGACTCAACGCCCGCGGCGTCATCGAGGTCGTGGTCGCCATGGTCGGGCTGCGGCTGGGCATCCTCAGCGTCGAGGCGTACACGCTGGTGGTCCTGGTCGCCATCGTCACCTCCCTGATGACCCCGCCCATCCTGCGCGCCGCGATGTCCCGGGTGGAACAGACCGCCGACGAGGAGATCCGCGAAACCGCCCACCGCGCCTGGACCACCACCGGCACCAGCACCTCCGCCTGACTCCCCCGCCCTATAGGCCGCCCGGTACGGCTACTGAGCCGAGGCGGGTGGGCGGTCGGGGTCGGACAGGGCGGTGCGGAGGTCGGTGCGGGCCTTGATGCCGAGTTTCATGAAGACCTTGCGCAGGTGGTATTCGGCGGTGCGGTCGCTGATGAACAGGCGGGCGCCGATGTCGCGGTTGGTGAGCCCTTCGCGGGCCAGGCGGGCGACGTTGAGCTCCTGGTCGGTGAGGCGGGCCGCCGGTTCGTACGGGCGTGCGCGCGGCGCCTGGCCGAGCGCGCGCAGCTCGCGGGCGGCGCGTTCGGCGAAGCCGTTCAGGCCGCAGCCGGACAGCGATTCGTACGCGGCCCGAAGCTGCTCGGCGGCCTCGGCGCGCCGGTCCAGGCGGCTCAGTTCCTCGCCGAGGAGCAGGCGGCAGCGCCCGACCATGATCGGGATGCGTTCCCGTTCGAAGCGTTCGATCGCCTCCCGGTACAGGGGCTCGGCCGTGCCGGGCGGGCCGAGCTGCGCCCTCGCCATCGTCAGCACGGCGCGGGCCCAGTTCGTGCCCACCGGCCGGGTGACGCCCGCCAGTTGCTCGAACGCCTGCTCGGCGAGCGCCTGCTCGCCGGTGTGGGCGGCCGCCTCCACGAGTTCGAGCAGGGTACGCATGGCGTGGCTCAGCTCGTGCGTGTACGGCAGCTCGCGCCGCCCCGCCTCGACGGCCTCGGCGAACCGGCCCAGCCCGTTGTAGAGGATGGCCTGCGAGAAGTTGACCGCGCTCAGCCCGTAACCCTCGCCGCGCGCGTACGAGTCGGCCCGGATCCGCGCCGCCAGCCGTTCCGTCTCGCCGGCCTGTCCCCGGTACGCGGCCAGGAAGAGCCTTCCGTACTGCGGCAGCGGGTGGCCGGTGACGTCCTTGATGGCGTCGATCTCGTCGCAGGACGCCTCGGCCGCGTCCAGGTCGCCGTCGACGGTCTGGGCCAGCATCAGCAGGCTCAGCGCGATCGGCAACACCGTGACGACGCCTTCGGCGCGGGCCAGCTCGACCTGCCGGTCGGCGAGGGCGCGCAGAGCGCGGGCGTCCCAGAGGTCCTGGGCGGCGCGGGAGGCGAACCACATCCAGTGCAGTTCCAGGGAGTCCGGGGCCTGTTCCAGGAACGCGCGCTGCGCCTGGCGCAGGGTCTCGATCGCGGCCTCCTGACCGTGGGCGGCCAGCAACGCCTGACCGCGCAGGATCAGGTCCCGCGCCCGCCCGCCCCCGGCCGTCCCGCCGTCAGGAGCTTCGGTGGCGGGAGCTTCGGTGGCGGGGGTGGCGCGCAGGATGGCGGTGGCCACGGCGGTCACCTGGGCGGCGTCGCCGAGCCGGCCGCCGTAGATCGCCGCCGCCAGCGCCTCGATGTAGGTGTCGCGGGCCAGCACCGGGTCGAGCCCTTCGAGTCCCTGGGCCGCGGCGAGGAGGAGCCCCGGCCCGCTGGCGTCGCGGCGGAGTGCGTACCCGGCGCGGGCGCGCAGCCGTACGACGAGGGCCTGCTGCAGCGTGGTCAGCGGATGGCCGCCGACGGTGTCGAGCAGGCGCAGGGCGGCCGCGGGCGCGCCCGCGTCGTGCTTGGCCTCGGCCGCCGCGATCAGCCGCTGCCCGCGCAGGACCGGGTCGGGCGTCAGCTCCGCCGCCCGTTCCAGGAACGCGGCCGCGGCGGCGGCTCCGCCACGGGCGCGCGCCCGGGCGGCGGAACGTTCGAGGTCGGCGGCGACCTCCTCGTCCGGGCGCAGCGTCGCGCTCGCCCGGTGCCAGGCCTGGCGGTCGGGGTCGCGTCCGGCGCCGGTGGCGTCGGCGAGGGCGGCGTGCACGCGCCGCCGCCACTCCTGGGACGCCGTACGGTAGACCGCCGACCGGACGAGCGGGTGCCGGAAGCTGACGCGCGCGCCGACGGTGAGCGCGTCGGCCTCCTTGGCGGCGTCGAAGTCCGCCTGGCCGAGCCCCAGCGCCGCGCTCGCGCGCCACAGCAGGCCGGGATCGCCGGTCGGGTCCGCGGCGGCCAGCAGCAGCAGGAGGCGCGCCGATCCGGGCAGCGGCGCGAGCTGCGCGACGAGGCTCTGCTCGATGCGGCTCTCCAGCGGCATCGAGCCGGTCAGGGTGAAGCCGCCGGCGATCTCGGCCGGGCTCAGCGCCCGCGGCAACTCGCGCAGGGCGAGCGGGTTGCCGCGTGCCTCGGCGACGAGCTGGTCGCGTACGCGCCGGTCGAGGCCGCCGGGGACCGCCAGGCGCAGGAGCTCGTGCGAGTCGTCGTGGCCCAGTCCTTCGACGGCGAGCCGCGGGAGCCCGGTGAACACCGCGCCGACGGTGCGCATGGCGAGGACGACGGCGATCCCCTCGGCGTCGAGCCGCCGGGCGGCGAACGCGACCGCCCGCGCCGACGCCTCGTCCAGCCATTGGGCGTCGTCGACCACGCAGAGCAGCGCCCGGCCGTCCGCGGCCTCGGTGAGCAGCCCGAGCAGCGCGAGCCCGACGAGGAACGGGCTGGGCGCGCCGGCCGCGCGCAGGCCGAACGCCGCCTCGATCGCCTCCCGCTGCGGGCCCGGCAGGCGTACGACCGAGCCCATCATGGGCCCGCACAGTTGCTGGAGCCCCGCGTAGGCCAGCTCCATCTCCGACTCCCAGGCGACGACGCGCTCCACCCGGACGCCGGTCCCGGGCCGTGCCGCCACCATCCGGTCGAGGAGCGCGGTCTTGCCGACGCCGGCCTCGCCGAAGACGACGAGCGCGCCGCTGCGCCCGGCGCGGGCGCGCTCCACCAGCGCGTCCAGTTCCGCCAGCTCGCGATGCCGTCCCCGCAGTGGCCCGGTCTCGGTCACGGTGTCGCCCTTTGCTGGGGTTTGTTGTTGCACGGCACCTTTGTCGCCAGACACCCTACCGAGCGGCCGAGCCCACGGTCGGCCCGGTTCCGGGAAGAAAACGGCGGCGGTTGTCACAGGCCGGAAGGCCGCCCGGTCTTGGTTGTGACCGGACGGCACACGGGTGCCCCGGCGACAAGAGGGAGGTCTCTCGATGAAGATCGTAGTGGTCGGCGGAACCGGTCTGATCGGGTCCAAGCTGGTGACCAAGCTGACCGAGCACGGGCACGAGGCCGTCGCGGCGGCGCCCGGCACCGGGGTCGACACGCTGACCGGCGAGGGGCTGGCCGAGGTGCTGGTGGGAGCGTCCGTGGTGATCGACGTGTCGAACTCGCCGTCGTTCGAACGGGCCGCCGTACTGGAGTTCTTCGAGACGTCCACCGGCAACCTGCTGGCGGCCGAGGCGGCGGCGGGCGTGGGCCATCACGTCGCGCTGTCGGTGGTGGGCACCGAACGCATGCCCGACAACGACTATTTCGCCGCGAAGATCGCCCAGGAACGACTGATCGAGAAGTCGCCGATCCCGTACTCGCTGGTGCACGCGACGCAGTTCTTCGAGTTCGCCCGCGGCATCGCCGACGCGGCCACCGCCGACGGCAAGGTGCACATCGCGCCCGTGCTCTTCCAGCCGGTCGCCGGCGACGAGGTCGCCCGGACGGTCGGCCGGACCGCGGTGGGCGCGCCGCTGAACGGCCGCCTGGAGGTGGCCGGACCGACGCGGTACCGGATGGACGAGTTCTTCCGCCGGGCGCTGGCCGCCTGGGGCGACCCGCGCGAGGTGGTCACCGACCCGGAGGCGCGCTACTTCGGCAGCGTGCCGGGCGAACGTACGCTGGTGCCCGGCGAGGGCGCCGTCCTCGGCCGGATCACCTACCGCGACTGGCTCGACCGGGACGCGGGGTGATCCGGCATGAGCACCCCCGACAACGCGGACGACCCGCTGTACGAGCTCCGGATCGAGGTCGGCATCGAACTGACCGAGGTCCGGCGGAGCCACCCCGAGACGGAGATGGACCTGCCGGTCACCGACTGGCTGTTCGACCCGGCGGACGCCGAACGCGAGGAGATCGGCCTGCGCGGACTGCTCGACGCGGTCGAGGTGCTGGAGGAGGCAGCCCGGCCCGGAGGCCCCCCGACGCGGCCGGTCCGCTGCCCGCCGTCCATGTCGCCGTCCACGTCGCCGCCCACGTCGCCGTCCACGTGAAGGACTGACCCCGCGAAGCGCCCGGCCCCTGTCAGGGGGGCCGGGCGCTTGTGGTTCCGCCCCGCGCCCTGCCGGTGTACCCGCGGGGTCCCCTGGGGGGCCGGGCCCCTGGGCCAGGGGGTCGACCAGGGACTTCCAAGGGCGCGGCGGAGGAGGCCCGGACACGACCGTGAAGGCAGTGGCATTCGCCGGATGCCGTCGTACGAACGGAGCCGAGACCGTGACGATGAACATGCTGGAGCCGGGCAGGGACGACGCGACAGGCAGCCGCCCGCCGTCCGGCGAACTGGACGCGGCCACCTCGGTGTTCGCCACCTCGCGCCCCAGGCTGTACGGGATCGCCCTGCGGGTCCTTGAGGACGTGGGCGAGGCCGAGGACGTGGTCCAGGAGGCGTGGTTGCGGTGGCGGCGCGCCGACCGCTCGGTCGTCATCAGCCCGCCCGCGTTCCTCGCGACGACCACCACCAGGCTGGCGCTCAACGTCGCCCAGTCCGCGCGCCGGCGCCGCGAGACGTGCGCCGGGCCGTGGCTGCCCGAGACCGTGGACCACGACCCCGGCCCCGAGACGGCGGCCGAACGGCACGAGGAGGCCGACCTGGCGATCAGGTTGCTGCTGGAGCGGCTGACGCCCGCCGAACGCGCCTCGTACCTGCTGCGCAAGGCGTTCGACTATCCCTACCGGCGGATCTCCGAGGTCCTCGGCCTGGGCACGGACCACACGCGGCAGCTCGTGCGGCGTGCCCACGCGCGGCTGTCCACCGACCGGCGCCGCCCGGTGGAGGCCGCCGCGCACCGCCGCCTCGTGGGCGCGTTCCTGGCCGCCGCGCGCACCGGCGACCTCGCCGGTCTGGAGTCCGTCCTCGCCGCCGATCTCACCCACCGCCCCCCGCGTCACTGACCGGCCGAAGCCGCCGCGTGAAAGCACTGCGAGGCTCTGGGCAACAAGAGGTGTCCGGCGTTCACTCGATCCATCGGAGTTGCCTGCATGGCCACACCGCCCGGCCTCACCGGCCCGCCCGATCTCCGGGCCGACTGGGAGGAGATCTTCACCGCGCACTTCGCGGAGATCCACCGCTACATCGCCAGACGGCTGTCCGCGGACGTCGCCGACGACACGGCCGCCGAGGTGTTCCTGGCCGCGTACCGGGGTGGCTACGACCCGTCCCGTGGCGCCGTACGGCCCTGGTTGTACGGGATCGCCACGCATCTCATCGCACGGCACCACCGCAGTGAGCTGCGCAAATGGAAGGCGCTCGGCCGGATGGCGGAGCGCGAGGAGCACAGCCACGAGGACGCGACCCTGGCACGGGTGGCGGCGAGCGGGCTGACCGGCAGGCTCGCGGGGGCGCTTGCCGGACTCAAGCGCCGGGACCGCGACGTCGTCCTGCTCCACGCGCTGGGCGGCCTCAGCCACGCCGAGGTCGCCGCCGCGCTGGACATCCCGGCCGGCACGGTCGCCTCCCGCCTCAACCGCGCCCGCGGACAACTCCGCAAGGCGCTCGGCGACGTCAACCCTCTGGAGGACAATCGTGGATGAGTTCGGCCTGCTGGCGAAGTCCCTGCCTGATGCGCCGCCGCCGTCGTCCGAGGTGGTCGACCGGGCCCGCGCCCGGCTGTCGGCGGCCCAGGCCCAGCCGTCGGCGGTCCGGGGCCGGGCCGCGCGCCGCCGCGCCACCTGGGGGTGGACCGCCGCGGCGACCGTCGCCGTCGTCACCGCCGTCATCGCCCTGGTGGCGGGCCTGACGCCGGCTCCCGGACCGGTGATCACGCCGCCCCGCGGCAACGACGCCCTGCTCCGGCTCGCCGACGACGTCGCCCGGCTTCCCGACCGGACGGGGGCGTACTGGCACAGGCCGCTGCTCAACAGCAGCCTGATGCGGGTGACGGCGGGGAACACGAGGTTCAACGTGCTGCGCGTCTCCCGCGTCGATCTGTGGCAGCCCCGCGATCCGCGCGATCCCGTCCAGGCGTGGGTTCGGCTGGAGAGCGTGCGTCCGGCCACGCCCGCCGACGAACGCCTCTGGAAGGCGGCCGGCTCGCCGTCGTCGGCCCAGCGGGTCTGCACCCCGGGCACGCCCGCCAAGGACTGCGGGAAGGTCCGGGTGGGTGACAAGCCCTCCGGCTGCGTGTACACGCGGGCCGTCGAACCGGATGGCGTGTTCGGCGACCGGCGGCTGGGCGACCTCACGCTCGGAGCCCTCGCGGCGCTGCCCACCGACGTCGGCGCGCTGCGGGAGAGGCTGCGCGGCATCTGGCGTACGGACCGGCAGGATGAGAGCTTCGAGCAGTTCCTGTCCGGCTCGGCGGCGCTCCTGGAGATGCCGGTCAGCCCCGCGGTACGGGCGGCGGCCCTCCGCCTCCTGGCCGGGCTGCCGACCACCACGACGGGCGGCACGGTCGTCGATCCGCTGGGACGTCCGGGCCTCGCGGTCGCCTTCGTCAAGAGCGAGGGTTACTCCGCCGAGTTCGGGGCGGACGACGAGGTGGCCGAGCGGTACACGACCATCCTCGACCCCAGGACCGGCGCCGTCCTGGTGTCCGACGCCGCGATCGCGGCCGAGAACGCCGAAGGGCTCACCAAGGGCACCTACACGTACTACGCGGCCCGTGCCTCCGGGGCCGGCTGGACCGACGACAGGCCCACCCGGCCTCGCGGCTGCAAGCTCAGTTCCCGCCCCATCCCGTGATCACGGCCGGGCGCAGGATCACGGGGAGTTCCCGGTGGCCGTTGCTGATGAGGGTGGGGACCGGGCGCAGGTCGTCGCCGGGGACCGCGAGGGCCATCGCCGGGAAGCGTGCGAAGAGCGCGCGCAGGGCCTCGGCGACCTCCAGGCGGGCGAGGGGTGCTCCGAGGCAGTAGTGCACGCCGTACCCGAACGCCAGGTGGTCCTTGACCCGGCGGGTGACGTCGAAGGTGTCGGCGTCCGGGCCGTGCCAGTCCGGGTGGCGGTTGGCGGCGCCGTAGGCGGCGAGGATGGGTTCCCCGGCGGCGATGGTCCGCCCGTCGGGAAGCTCGATGTCGGTGACGGCGAAGCGCAACGGCAGGTACTTGATGGCGGGCTCGTGGCGGAGGGTCTCCTCCACGACGTCCTCCCAGGTGGCCTGGCCGGCCCGTACCAGTTTGAGCTGGTCGGGGGAGGTCAGCAGCGCGAAGACGGCCTGGTCGATGACGTTGACGGTGGTCTCGTACCCGGCGTTGATCATCAGGATCAGCGTGTCGCGCAGCTCGTCGTCGGTGAAGCCCGCGCCGCCCGACTCCTCGTCACGGGCCGCGATCAGGAAGGAGGTCAGGTCGTCGCCGGGGTCGGCGCGCTTGGTGGCGATCAGGCGGTCGGTGGTCTCGAACAGGCGTACGGCGTTGGCCTGAGCCTCCTCGGGCGTGAGCGTGCTGTCGAAGACACGGTCGACGATCTGCCGGAAGTCGTCCCGCTGGTCCTGGGGCACGCCCATGAGGTGGCCGACGACGGCGATGGGCAGCGGGTGGGCCAGCCGTTCGCGCAGGTCCGCCACCTGGCCGGCGGGCACCTCGGCGAGCTCGTCGATCAGCTCTTCGACCATCGAGCGGATGATCGGCTTCAGCCGCGCGATACGGCGGGCGCCGAAGGCCGGGGCCACCATGCGCCGCAACCTGCGGTGGTCGGCGCCGTACGCGGTGAGCATGCTCCTGACCTCGATCCACAGGGCGAGCGGCCACGTGCGGGTGGTCCGGTCGAAGTCCGGGTAGTGGGCGCGGCCGTCCTTGGAGACGTCGGGGCCGGTCAGCAGGGTCTTGAGCAGGGCGGGGTCGGTGACGGCCCAGACCCGCAGGCCGAGCACGTCCACGGGGGTGGCGGGGCCGCGAGCCCGCAGGGCCCGGTACTCGGCGTGTCGGTCGGCACCGGTGGGATCGATGACGAACGGCGAGGGCTGGTACATGGGGCTCCTCCTTCAGGTCGCGGCGCGACGGGTCCGGCTCGGCGGGACACCCGGTTGACCGGACGGCCCGGGCGCCGCGTGACGGAACCGACTGTGACGTACGTCACCGCCGCGACCGCCGCACGGCCGCCCGGGCGGCGGATCAGCCGGACACGTACGTGATGGAGCCGGTCCAGCGGTTGGCGGCGTCCCGGTAGACCTGGATCAGCCCGGTGTCGAAGTACGGGGAGATGCCGGTGTCGTACCGGTTGTCGCCGTCGGTGTCGGCCACGCTGATCGTGAGGCCGTTCAGATAGCCGGTACGGGTGTCGCTCGCGTAACCGGTCACCCACGCCGACCCGAGCGAGCCCTCACCCGTGAACGGCGAGTCCACGCCGACGGCCCGGTCCGCGGGCAGGCGGGCCGGCCGCAGCGCGAACGTCGGCCCGGTGGAGCGTTCGAGGGTCCGGCCGGTGTAGGAGCCGGTGCCGTCGGGGTGGAGCCCGGCGGGGTAGCCGAAGACGTCGGCGGCGGGCGGGAGCGGCTGGTTGGCCGCCAGGCCCAGGCCGCCGACGTTGTCGCCCAGCCTGCCGACGCCGGTCAGCCCGTCCGGGGAGGACGGGACGACCCCGTTGTAGACGGTGGCGAAGGCGTAGTCCCGGTCGTAGTCGAGGACGTTCTCGAAGTCGTTGTGGACGATGCCGTGCTTGCCGACGTACAGGCCGAACGGCATGGCGCCGTCGGAGTAGGCCGGGACGAAGACCCACTTGCCGAGGCTGCCCATCGGGGCCTCGGTGTCGAGCAGGCAGTGTCCGGCGGTGGCGACGAGGTTGCGGTAGTTCGACTGCACGGAGGTGCCGGTGCACCAGTGGGGCAGGCCGTCGCTGCCGACGAAGAACACCTTGCCCGACGTCGTGATCAGGTCGCCCGCCGGCGGGTTCTCCGGCCCGATCGGCGCGACGCTGTACGCGGGCCCGTCGGGGACGGCTCCCGTGGTGAGGCGTTCGCCGCCGGCCACCGTCCGCAGCGTGTACGGCGTGGCGTTCCGCAGGTTGGCGGCGTCGTCGGCGAGCCAGAACCCGGCCACCGACCGGGCCTTCTCCACGACGGTGGCCAGGGGGACCGTCACCACGGTGGCCGCCTGAGCGGGACCGGCGACGAGGGCGGAGCCGAGCAGGCTCAGCCCGGCGCCCAGCGCGATCAAGGCACGTCTCAAGGACATCTCTCCCGTCCGGAAGGGCCGGCCGATCGGCACGGCCGGCAAGCACCAAGATCGTAACCACGCCCGGCCCCAGAACCCCACACTTTTTAGATCACATGTTCGAAACGGGGCCACCCGCGCCGGAGCCCCGCGCCTCACGTGGAACCACTCTCCCGGGACGCGCTCACCGCCCGAATAACCTGAAGGAGTTTCGAAATATTGGCCCAATTCACGAAATTTCCGGACGCCGGAAACCCATTATCCGCATTTGCGTAGATTGGCGGTCTTATTCGTCACACCACGCGGATGAGAGTTTCGTCATGAATTGCTCCCCCGCCCTCCACCATCGTGAAACGCGGCGCGACGGTCAGGGCCCCGCGCAACCGGCGGCACAGGCCCAGCACGCCCTCCGTGAGGTCGTCGTCCCACGCGGGCAGGCCCGCGTCCCGCGCCGCCCCGCCGGCCAGGCTCGCCCACTCGAACGGGACGGCGTCGGCCTGGGCGAGCAGGGCCGCCCGTTCCTCGCTGTCGGCGGGGGCGAGCTGCGCCCGCAGGATCAGGCCGAGCCCCCGGATCGGGGGGATGTCGGCGACGGGACCGGGCACGGCGTCCAGGCTCCGCTCCGCCGCCTGCGGCTGGGCCAGGTGCACGGCGGACACCACCGCGGCCAGGGCCACCGCCAGGGCGGCCCGGTGGGGCGCCCCCACGCGCTGGTAGCGCTCCGCCGCGCCGCGCAGCGCGGCCGGCACCTGGGGCCATTGGTCCTCCGTGGAGTGCACGACCGCGCGGGCGAGGTCGACGTCGGCCCGCGCGGCCTCCAGCGCGGCGCGCAACCCGGGCACGGCGTCCGCCGGGACACGCGGCGCGACCTCCCGGTCCACCTGGTCCAGCGCCTCGGTGGCCAGCGTCGTCCAGAGCAGCGCCTTGACCCCGGCGAGCGGCCGGCGCAGGTCGGTGTTCGTGGCCAGGACGGCCTGCCCCGGGATCATCTCGCCCCCGGCCGCGCCGGCCGCCATGCCGGTGTAGGCGCGGACGAGCGTCAGGTCGGGACGGGCCGGCCGGATCCAGATCGAGTCGTGCAGCCAGGGGCCCAGGAAGTAGACCCGGTTGCCGGGGGCGAAGCGCGCGACGTGCGCGAGCGTGCGCCGGGACATCGCCCGGACGAGCAGCCGCCGCCGGCCGGCGACCAGGGTGACCGTCTCCGCCGCGGCCAGGATCGTGGTCGCCACGACGGTGCCGGTGGAGGGGAAGAGGCACACCCCGGCGAAGCACGGGAAGACGGCGGAGGTGAGCGCCGCCCGTACGACCCGGAGCGGGGCCTCGACCAGGAAGGTGGCCGGCTCCCCCTTGGTGAGGACCCAGGTGAGCAGGGCCGCGACGGTGAGGACGAGCCCCCCGATCCAGCCGGTCAGCCAGTCGTGCCGGACCCAGGCGCGGACGACCTCCGCGCCGAAGACGGCGGCCGCCGCGAACCCGGCGGCCACGCTCACGGCGAGGTAGAGGTTGGCGTACGAGCGCGACCACCGGTGTTCGCGGCGCAGGCTCCGCTGCCAGCTCAGCAGCTGGACCGCGACCAGCGCCGAGCAGAGCCAGCGCAGCGCCGTACCGGTCGGGCCGAGGTCGGCCGGGACGAGGGCGGTGGCGACGACCGGCACGGCGGCGGCGGCCACGCCGAGCCCGGCCACCACGTACTGGGAGGGGCCGCGCGGGTGGATGCTCCCGTAGGTGGCCAGCACCCTCAGCTGGGCGACGTCGCCGCGCCAGCGCTCCGGCCGTACCAGGGCGAAGAGGAGGAGACTGCCGGCGATCATCGGTACGACCAGGGCCAGCGTGTATCCGGTGTCGGCCAGGATCGGGCCGAACAGCAGCGAGCTCGCGGCGATCAGCGGCGCCACGCCGGCCACCCCGACCACCAGGCCGACGGCGAGGAGGACGGCGGTCACCGGCGGCTCGCCGGCCTGCGGGAACGGCAGCAGGGCGTGGGCCGCCCACAGCGCGGCCAGCCAGAACACGGCCGGCTTGGCCAGCGCGGGCAGGTCGCCGAGCAGCGGACGGGGCGCGTTCATGGCCACCACGATCTTGGCGCGCGGCCCGTTGCGCGCCGCCACGCGACGGTGGACGAGAGCGCAGAACACGGCGGCGACGACGACGAGCAGGTACGGAGCGTGCGAGATGGTGGACACGGCCCCTCCACACCACGCGGGTTTCGTTCCACGGTATAGAGCGGGCCGCGCGGGCCGCCACGGGTCCCGGCGAAAAGCTGGCGCCTCTTGGTGGATTTCGGGATTATGCAGGAGTGCGCCATCCTTTTGAGCGGCTGCCTGGATTACGTACGACACAAGTGATTCTCGCCCTGATGGCCCTGACTCCGACGGCCGTGGCGATATCGCGCGGCACCGTGTTCCCGGCGTTCCCGGCGCCCGCCATTCCGGCCCCCGTGGTCTTCGGCTCGACGGCGGGGATGGCGATTCTCTGGTGGCGGGCGTACGCGACGGCGACGGTGCTCTCGCCGTTGCAGCGGCGGCGCACGCTGCTGCTCGAATGGCGGGGCGGCCTGTGGGGGATCGTCCTGGCCGTCCTGACCGCCCGGCTGCTGCCCGGCCTGGACCCGCTCGCCGGTTGGGCGGCGGCCAACGCCTGGTGGGTGGCGGGATTGTGCGTCGCGGCGCCGCTGGTCATCACCGCGGTCTCCGTCGACGTCGTGCCGCTCCGCCTGGTCCCCACGGGTTTCCTGCGCTACCTGGTCGACCGCGGCACCTTCGCCTTCTACCTGGCGATGCTGACCGGAAGCGGGGACCTTGCCGGGTTCGCCGCCTGGATCGTCGGCTACAACCTGCTGCACGAGCTGCTCCTGCTCCGCCCCGACAACGACTGGACGCCACGCGGGCTCGACGCGCACCGCTTCTTCGACGCCCCGCCCGTGATGCGGCAGCGCATCGTCGACCAGTGGCTTGACGACGCGGTGCGCCGCCCCGCCCGCCGGGGCAAGGCCCCGGACCTGGCGTTCGTCTACAGCCTGTGCTCCGAGGTGGCCCCGGCGACCGCGGCACGCCAGGACGCCGCCGTCGCCGCCGTCCACCTGACGCCGCCGCGGCTCGGCAACGATCCGATGGCCTGGCACGACCGGGCGCTGCGCCTCGTGGAGCTGGCCGAGGCCGAGATCCCCTCGCCCGGCGAACGGCAGCGGCGGAGCCTGAACCTGGCCCGCGCCCGCTGCGCGAGCGCCCGCGGCGACATCGGCATGACCCGCGGGTTCGTCGACGAGGCTCTGGAGGGCTACGAGGAGGCCACGACCCGGTGGCGGGCGAGCGGGCTGCACAACGTGCGCGCCGAGTTCCTCGCCGCCCTCGCGCTGGGCGCCGTGCCGTCACCGCTGGCCACGACGCCGATGCCGCCGGAGAAGATCCTGCCGCGGCTGCTGCCGCTGATCGAGGAGCCGGCGCTGGTCCCGCTGACCCGGCGCTGGGTGCTGCTGGGCGCCGCGGTCTGCCACCTGATGCTGCGGCAGCACGACGAGGCCGTCGTCCTGCACGAGAAGGCCCGCGCGCTCGGCTCCGCGCGGCGCGGCCGGCGACGGCTGACCGCCGAACGACGGGCGGCCGGGGTGATCGTCTCCTCCCGCTCGGCCGACCGGCGCTGGGACGCCGTGATGGCCGCCTCCTGGCACTCGGCGAGCGGCCTGCTGCGCTTCGCGCAGACCATCGCCGCCGCCGACGAGCCCCTGCCCGTCACCAACCTGTCCTCCTGGAGCCACGACGGCTCGCGCGGCCTGATCCGCGCCGCCGCCGAGCTGTGGGTACGCGGCGACCACGACACGGCGGGCACCATGCTGGAGCAGGCGGCCGACGCCCTGGAGGCGGACCGGCTGCCCGCGATGGCCGCCCAGGTGCTGCTCCAGCTCGGCATCGCGCAGCGGGCCGTCGATCCGTCCCGGGCGTACCGGAACCTGCGGCGGGCGATGGAGATCAGGGAGGCGCTGCGCGGCGGCCTGCTCGGCGCCGACCTGCGGATGTTGTTCGGGGGCGGGTCGGAGGACCTCTACGTCGAGCTGGTACGCCTGCTCAACGAGGCGGAGTTCTTCCCCGGCGGGTCATGGCCCCCGCATCCCGCCCGGACCGCGTTCGAGCTCGTCGAGCAGGCCCGCGCCCGTTCGATGCTGGAGTTGCTGGGCACGGCGCTCGACCCGCCTGCCGGGCCCTCCTACGCCCGGCTCACGGCGGCCGAGGGGGAGCTGCTGGCCGAGTGGTCGCGGGTCGAGGAGTCCGGCGACACGGCGCGGATGCGGTCCGTACGCGACCGGCTGGGCGACGTCTGGCGGCGGCTGGCCGAGGCCGGCCCCGAGGGAGCCGAGTACGCGCAGCTCCGCCGCGGCGAGCCCGCCGGCTACGACGACATCCGCCGCCTGCTGGCCGCCCCGGGCGGCGAGACAGCGACCCCGCCTGGACCCGTCCATGCCTGAGCCGCCGACCGTCCTCGCCGAGTTCCTGGTCACCGAGCGGGCCACCATCCTGCAGATCGTCCGGGCCGACCTCGACCAGCCGGCCGTCGAGACGATCCCCCTGGGCCGGGAGGAACTGCGGCGGCTGGTCCGCGACACCCTGGCCGTGGCCGGGCCCACCTCCCGGTTCCGTTCCCGCGACCCGAGCACGTGGACCGAGCCGCTGAGCATGCTGATCGAGCCGGTGACCCGGCATTGCGCGCCCGGGGACGTGGTCTGGCTGGTGCCGCACGACGTGCTGCACCACGTACCTATGCACGCGCTCGACACCGGCGCGGGCCCGCTGATCGACCGCAACCCGGTGTGCTACTCGCCCAGCGCGTCGGTGATGCGCTACTGCCGGGCCAAGTCCCGTCCCGGCCGGCGGCAGGTCCTCGTCTACGCCGACTCCCGGCCTGAGGCGCCGCTGGTCCACGCGTACGGGCAGGTCGGCGTACTGACCCGGCTGTACGCCGAGCACGCGACCGCCCGCTTGCAGGCCGCCGCGACCATCGGCACACTCGCCGGCGACCTGGACGCGCACGCCGGCGGCGTCGGCGTGCTCCACCTGGCCTGCCACGGCTACTTCACCGGCGACGACCCGCTGCGCTCCGGCCTGCTCCTGGCCCCAGGCCCGGAGGACGACGGCCTGCTGACCGTCGAACGCATCATGGGCATGCGGATGCCCGCCGAGCTGATCACGCTGAGCGCCTGCGAGAGCGGGGTCAGCGAGCGGCACGCGGGCGACGAGCTGATCGGGCTGACCCGCGCGCTGATCTACGCGGGCGCGGCCAGCGTCGTGGTCAGCCTGTGGGCCGTCGACGACCTGTCCACGAGCATGTTCATGGGCTACTTCTACGGCGCGCTGGCGGCCGGCACGCCGCGGGCGCAGGCGCTGCGGACCGCCCAGATCCTGCTGCGCGGCACCACCCGCGGGGACGTCGTGGACCACTGCCGCCAGTCCCTGGCCGCGACCGGCGAGGACCGGGCCGCCCAGCGGCGGGTGCTGCTGCGCAGCCTGGCCGACGCCCATTACGCGGCCGGCGACTTCGCCGCCGCCCTGGACGGCTACGAGGAGCTCGCCGGCGGCGGCGCTGCGCCGGACCCCCGGCTGCTGACCGCGCTGGCCCGCGCCCGCGCGGCCCTGCGCCATCCCGGCCGCGCCCCGGCCGACTACGACGTCCTCGCCTTCGCCCACCCGTACTACTGGGCGCCCTTCGTCCTCGTCGGAGACTGGAGATGACGATCCAGCCGGACAGCACCCTGCTGTCGCACGCCACCGGCTCCTTCCTCACCGCGCCCGGCGACGCCCCGCCCGGCCGCGTCGCCGCCGATCTCGACCGGCACCGGTACGTCGTCGTCCTGAAGAGTGACGGCGACGACTCAGGCGACGGCGTGGTGTCGTGCCTGACGGCCGGGGCCGTGGCCGCCGCCGCCGACGGCGGGCCGGACGCCGTCGTCCGGGTGCACGCGCCGCCGTGCGTCGTGGCCGCGGAGCGGACGACCTTCGCCGAGTTCTGCGACGGGTTGTCGGTCACGCTGCTCGACCTGGGCGCCGAGGCCGTCGTCCTCCTCGACGACGGGCGGCGGATCAGCGGCGTGCTGCCGGTGGAGGCGGTCCAGCGGTATCTCGGGTCGGGCGCGCACGTGCCGGAGCCCAGCGAGATGGGGCCCCACGGGTCGTCCGACGATCATCTCGTCCACGGTCTTCCCGGGCTGCCCCTGGCCCGGGTGCTGTGCCGGGAGGCCGGTTGCGGGCTGGTCAACTCCCTGGCGTACTTCGATCCCGCCCGGCCGCCGTACTGCCGCAATCCCGATGACCGCCACCGGCTCCGGACGGAGGCGTGAGGCGTGTTCGACGAGGTCATGAAGCTGGCCGACCGGCGGTTCCTGGTCAACGCGTTCCTGCCGTGCGCGGCGTTCATCCTGGCGCTGGCCGGGCTCGTCGTGCTGCGCACGCTGCCGTACTCCGCGGTCGTGTGGCAGCGGGTCGCCGCCGCCGGGCTCACCGCGGCCGTACTGGTCGCGGCGCTCGTCGCCGCCTTCTTCGCCGCCGCGTTCGTCAGCGCGCAGACCGGCGCGATCATCCGCTGGTACGAGGGCGGCTGGAGCGGACCGGCCGGCCGCCTCGCCACGGCACTGGGCCGGCGCTGCCATCTGCGGCGGCTGGCCCGGCTGCGCCCCGGCGACCCCGCCGACTACGACCGGATCTACCACGACTACCCGCTGCCCAGCCGTCCCGAGGAGGTGAAGGCGACCCGCCTCGGCAACATCCTGCGCAACGCCGAGAGCTACCCGGCCGACCGGTACGGGATCGAGACCGCCGTCATCTGGCCACGGCTGCACCCCCTGCTGCCGGAGCCCGTGTCGGCCGCGATCGCCGCCGCCAAGGCCGATCTGGAGTTCCTGCTGGTGGTCTCGGCGCTGGCGGCGGCGTACTCCTGCGCGGGCACCGGCGTGCTCGCCGCGACCGGGGCGCCCGCGGCGGCGACGCTGTCCTGCCTGTGGGTCTCCGGCGGGCTCGCCTACGCCGCCTACCGGGGAGCGCTCAGCGCGGCCCGGCGGTACGGCGGGCACGTGAAGGTGGCCGTCGACCTCCACCGCCTGGCCCTGCTCCGCCATCTGGACACACCCGACGACGACCTGCGGGACGCCCGCCGTCAGCGGGACGCGTACACGTCGCTGGCGTTGTGGTGGTACCGCAACGTCCCACCCGCCGTACAGGCGAGCCCCGCCACCGACGAAACCGGCGAAACCGGCGGGCCCGGCGGGAAGGCGGGTGACGAGCCGGGGCGGGGACGGCGGTGGCCGCCCGCGCCGTCGTTGCACGGGCTCGCCGCCCTGGGCGCGCTGGCGGTCTCCGTGGTGATCGTCCTGTTCAGCCCCTGACGTCCCGCCGGACCCGAGGACGAGAGGATCCCCGATGAGGTCCACCTCCCGATGGCTCCCACCGGTCGCCGCCGGAGCGCTGTCCGTCGCCGCCGCCGCGGGCGGCCTCGCACTGGCGCTGCGGGGCGCCGTACCGCTGGCCCTGATCACCGCGCTGTCCGCCCTTCTCACCGGCGTGACGGCCGGGGCGCTGATCCTGGCGCGGCGCCGCGGCGGCCCGCACGTCCCCCTGGCCGCGGTCGCCGACCGGCTGGCCCTCCTGACCGCCACCGAACCCGACGCCGCCCGCCCGTCCCCAGCGCGACCAGGCGCCCCGCCCTTGCCGGGCGCCTCGTCGGCTCCAGAGGTCCCGTCGTTGCCGGGGGTCCCGCCGTTGCCGGTACGGCTCGGGGTGCGGCCCCGGGACAGCGCGGCGGGGCGTACCGTTGCCGACCTCGGCGTGATCTTCACGGAGTCGGCGCCCGGTCCCCTGGTCCTCCTCGGCCCGCCGGGGTCGGGCAAGACGTTCGCGGCGGCCCGGCTGTGCCGTCACCTGGCGGCGGCCCGCGCGCCGGGCGGCCCGGTGCCCGTCCTGATCGAGGCGGGCTCCTGGGACCCGGCTGCCCAGCCCCTGCCGGACTGGATCGCCCTCCAGCTCGCCACCCGGTTCGCGGGGTTCGCCGACGGAGCCGCCGACGGCCTGCTCGGGACCGCCCGGTCGCTGGTCGGCGAGGGGTTCGTACTGCCGATCCTGGACGGGTTCGCGTCCGGCCCGCCCGACCTCGCCGCGCTCGCCGCCGCCCTGCCGGAACGGACCCGCCTGGTGCTCACCTGCCGCACCGGCGACCACCCGCCCCCATGGACCCCGCCGGACGACGCGACCGTCCTCCACCTCCAGCCCCTCGGCCTCGACGAGGTCACCGAGCACCTGAGGTCGACCGCGGGCAACGCCAACTCCCAGCGCCGCTGGCGTCCCGTGTTCGAACGGCTGGCCGCCGCCCCGGACGGCCCGGCGGCCACCGCGTTGACGAGCCCCTTCACGCTGTCCCTCGCGCGCACCCGCTACAACCCTCCCCCCGGCACCCCGTACGACGCCGCGCTCCCCCACCCGGAGGAACTGCTCGACGCCGGGCGGTTCCCCGACCGTGCCGCCGTCGAGAGCCATCTGCTGGAGGCGTACGTGCCGGCGGCCTACCGGTCGGCGGGAGAGACGGACAAGGAACGGATCGCGCGGGACAACCGGGCGCTCGTCGCCCTGGCCCGCGAGCTGGACCGGCGCGGCAGCCTCGACCTGGCCTGGTGGGAACTGCGGCTGGCGGTCGGCAACCCGCGCAAGTACGACCGGTGGATCGTCGGCGTGCTCACCACGCTGGCCGTCCTGCCGTTCGAGCCGCCGGGGACGGCGCTGCTCGTGGGCGTCATCGGGTTCGTCAGCTTCGCGCTGTCCTCCCGCGCCCTGCCGGACACTCTGCTCGACGGACGGCCCAGGAGGCTCGCGCTGCGCCCGCCCGACCGGGCCTCCTTCCTCCGCAACGTGTGGCTGGCGCTCTCCAGCGCCGTGCTGGTCGGCGTGGGCGTGGCCCTTTTCAGGGGGTGGGCGACGGGCCTGGTCGCCGGCGCGGCGATGGGGTTCGCCAACTGGTGGGTCGGGCCGTTGCGGGCCGTCCTCGGCTTCGACGACGCCGCCGACGTCCGCGCGGTCACCCCGCGCCGGGCCGTGGCCCAGGACCGGTGGCTCACGCTGGCGCAGACGTCCGAGGCCACGGTCACCGGGGCGCTGGTCGGCTACGCCATGCAGGTCGTGCCGGGCCACGGGATCCCGCTCGGCGTCTGCATCGGGGCCGTCGCGCTGTTGCGGGGGGCGTGGGGCCGGTTCGTGATGGCCCGGCTGTGGTGGCGGTTCCGTCAGGCGACCCCGCTGCGGATGCTGGCCTTCCTGGAACGTGCCGAGCGCAACCAGGTGCTGGTCCGCTCGGGCGCCGTCTACCGGTTCCGGCACACGGCCATCCAGCACCACCTGGCCGGCGCCCGTACCCCCGCACCCGCACCGCCCACGCCCACGCCCACGCCCACCGTGGCAACCGAACCGCCGGCGGGACCACCCGCACACCGGCCGCTGGCGCAGTTGCGGGGCGGCATCACCAAGCTGGCGGCCACGCCGGACCGGCGTTTCCTGGTCACCGGCGGGACCGGCGTCGCCGTCCTGGTCTGGGACCTCGACGACCTGAACGGCCCCGCCGTCGTCGCGGTCACCCACTCCCGCTGGAACACCTCGCCACCGCCCCTGCGCTCCTTCGCGATCCAGGCGGGCGGCGACCTGCTGGCCACCGGCGGCATCGACGGCACGATCGGGCTGCACGCCTTCGGCACGCCCGCCGACCCCCGTCCGATCGCCGCGTTGCGCGCCCACCGCGAGGACGTCGCGGGACTCGACTTCCATCCCGGCGAGCCCCTGCTGGCCGCGGCCGGCGGCGACCACGCCGTCACACTGTGGGACGTCACCGACCCCGCCGCCGCCCGCCTGGTCGCCACGCTGCGCTCGCACGGCCGCCCGGTGCGCAGCGTACGTTTCAGCCCGGACGGCTCGTGGTTGCTGACCGGCGGCCGCGACGGCGTCGCGCACCTCTGGGACCTGCGCGAACCGGGCGAACCGCGGCTCCGCCACCGCCTCCCCGGTGACGTGGGCTGGATCTTCGTGACCGCGTTCGACCCCGGCGGCGGCCGTCTGGCGATCGCCGGCCGGTGGGCCCGCCTCACCCTCTGGGACCTGCCGGACACCGGGCCCCCCGTACGGCGGGCCCGCGTCCCGCTCTACGGCTACACGGCGGCCTTCGACGCCGACGGCTCACTGCTGGCCGCCGGTCACCGCAGGGGCGTCGGCCTGTGGCGTTCGGCCGGCGTTCCGGAGCTGGTCACCCACCTGCCCGGCGCCTTCCCGGTCACCGCCGTGGCCTTCCACCCGGCGCGGCGGGCCGTCATCGGCGGCGGGCTCGACGGCTCGCTCGCGCTCTGGACCCTGGACCACGTCGCACCCGGCATTCCCACAGGGAGCACGACATGATCATCGACCTGCTGCACGACCTGCGGACGCGCAACGGCCGGACCAGCATCGTCCTGTTCGACCCGGCGGGAGGGCTCCTGGTCGCCGGCGCGTCCAAGGCGATGACCATGTGGGCCGTCGCCGGCGAGGGGCCGCCCGCGCCGCGCGGCTCCGCCCGGCCCGGCCGCGGGCCGCGTTCGGTCACGACGGCCGGGTTCCACCCGCTGTCCCCGGTGCTGGCCACGAACGGCGGGCGGGACAGCGTCGCCTCGTTCTGGTCGTGGGAGGACGGCCCGGGGCTCACGCCCGTCTTCGTGCACCCGTGGAGCGACAAGCGGGCGGCGATGGCCGCCGGGCAGGTGGGCGCCGCGTTCGGCCTCGCGTTCCGGCCGGGCACGGCGACCCTGGCGACCGGTCACATCCAGGGCGCCGTACGGCTGTGGGACGTGCGCGAGCCGGGGCGGCCGTACCGGCTGGGGAGCCTGAAGGTCAGGGCCGCGTACGTCGACGCGCTCACGTTCTCACCCGACGGGTCCACGCTCGCCGTCGCCGACCACGCCGGGAACGTGGACCTGTGGGACGTCTCCGCCAGGTCCGCGCCCGTCATGACCCTGACCGGGGGACGGGCCTCGTACCTGAGCTTCAGTCCCGACGGAGGGATGCTGGCCGCCAACACCCCCTTCTCCGTCGCCCTGTGGGACACCGGCGAGCTGTCCGCCCGGCCCGCCGCGAACCTGGCCCGCGGGCCCGGCGTGCCCACCGGCCTGGCCCGCGCGGTCGCCTTCCATCCCCGGCTGCCGGTCATCGCCTGCGGGGACGCGCAGGGGGCGGTCTCGTTGTGGGAGGTGTCCGAGGTCCGCCGCCCGCGCCTGGTCTCGGTGACGCCCGTTCATCACCGGCCGATCACCACCCTGAGCTTCCACCCGTCCGGGACCCTGCTGGCCGTCGGGGCCCGGGACGGCCTGACCGCCGTGTGGACGTTCGCCGAGTCCTAGGCGGGCGTTCCCGATCAGGCCGGCTTGCGGCCCACCGCGCACAGGTGGTAGTCGCCCTGGATCGGGGAGGGGTCGGTGTCCCGGTCGGGACGCCACTCGCGGGTGTTGACGATGCCCGGCTCCAGCAGGTCGAACCCCTCCATGAGGGCCTCGAACACCGACCGCCTGCGGGCCGTGAACGGCGAGGTCGCGTTGCGGTAGACGGCGCTGACGTCGTCGGCCTTGCTCGGCATGGTGTCGGGGGCCACGTGCGTCAGCACGAGGTGGCTGCCCGCCGGGAGCAGGTCGCGGTAGCGGTGGACGATGCCGACCGGGTCCTCCTCGTCGGTGACGAAGTGCAGCAGCGACACCACGAGCAGCGCGACCGGCCGGGAGAAGTCGAGCACCTGCGCCGCGCGTTCCACGACGGCCTCCGGCCGGCGCAGGTCGCCCTCCTGGACGGTGACGTCGGGCGAGTGGCCGAGCAGGGCGCGGGAGTGGGTCAGGACGACGGAGTCGTTGTCCACGTAGACCACCTTCGCGCCCTCGATCACCTCGTGGACGTGCCCGGCGGTCGGCAGGCCCGACCCGATGTCGAGGTACTGGTCGACGCCCTCCTGCCGGAGGTGGCGCACCGCTCGCTGGAGGAAGGCCCGGCTGTTGCGCGCGTCGCCCCTGATCTCCGGGATGATCGACAACACCTTCTCGGCGGCTTCCCGGTCGGACGCGAAGTTGTCCTTCCCGCCGAGGTAATAGTCGTACATCCGCGCCACGTTGGGCACCGCTGCGCTGACGCCCGGTGGGACTCGGTCACTCATCATGCCCCAAACCTAGACGATCTAGGGCGAACGTTGGGATGATCTCTGCCATGTTAGGTCTCGACGCCTCGACGGGCATCAGCCGGACCAATCTGTGGGCGTGCATGGGTCTGGGGCTCCTGGGCACGGCGGTCATCACCTTCCTGCCGGCCGCCCAGCCGTACCTGCTCACCGACGCGCTGGGGCTGTCCGGCGACGAGCTGGGCCGTACGACGGGATACCTCCAGGTCGCGGCGGAGGTCGCGCTCATCCTGAGCCTGGTCTGGTACGGCGCGCTGGCCGACCGCGTCGGGCGACGGCCGGTCGCCGTCGCGGGCCTGCTGCTGTGCGCGGTCGGCGCCGCGCTCTACCCGTTCGCGGGGAACGTCGCCGTCCTGGTCGTGTTGCGGGTCGTGTTCGCCCTCGGCATCGCCGCCCTGAACGTCACCATGTCCGCGATCACCGCCGACTACGTGCGCGACCACGCGCGCGGCAAGGCGTACGGCTGGCTCGGGCTGTTCAGCGGCATCGGCGCGGTGATCGCCGTCCTGGTGCTGGTACGCCTGCCGAACATGCTGGAGAACGGCGGCATGGCCCCGGCCACGGCCGCCAAGGTGGGCTTCCTGGTGGTCGCCGGGCTCGTGCTGCTGGGCGCGCTGGCCCTGCGCGGCACGCTCGCGCCCGGCCTCGCGGCGCCCGTCGAGCAGCGGGTCGGGCTGACCCGGCTGGTCGGCGAGGGCGTGCGGCTGGCCCGCGACCCCGGCGTTGCGCTGTCGTACGCGGCGTCCTTCGTGGCCAGGGCCGACCTGGCGCTCGTGGCGAGCTTCCTGTCGTTGTGGATCGTCGACTACGCCAAGGCCGTGCGCGGCATGTCCGCCACGGAGGCGCTGGCCAAGAGCGGCGCCATCGTGGGCATCGCGTACATGGTGATCGTGGTGGGCGCGCCGCTGTTCGGCTGGCTCGGCGACCGCATGCGGCGGCAGGACGTGGTGATCCTGGCCCAGGCGCTGGCCGCCGCCGCGTACCTGTCGACGCTGCTGGTCAGCGATCCGCTCGGGCCGGGCATGATGCTGGTGGCGGCGGCCGTCGGGCTGGGCGAGGTCGGCGTCATCACCACGGCGGGCCCGCTGCTGGCCCAGCAGGTGCCGGCCCGCTTCCGGGGGGCCAGCTTCGGCGTCCAGACGCTCTGCGGCGCGATCGGCATCTTCGTCGTCTCCGGGGTCGGCGGCTGGCTGTACGACCTGTGGCGCCCGGCGGCGCCGTTCGCGCTGGCGGGGGCGTGCGGCCTGCTGGTGGCCCTCTTCGGCCTGGTCGTACGCAACCGCGTCACCCCCTCCCCGGACGCCGCCTCCACCACGGACCAGCCGGCCGGGCGCTGAGCTCGTCGTACGGCGGGGCGCCTCCGAGGTCGGAGGCGCCCCTTGTTCTGTCGGGTGTCAGGCGACGAGCCTGCGGTCGGCCGGCCGTACGGTCGCGCGGACGGTGCGGCAGATGCCGGCGATCTGGGCCGCGTCCACCGTGGGCCCGGTCGGCAGGGACAGGACGCGGGCGGCCAGCCCCTCCGCCCGTGGCAGGGGCAGCGGGAAGTGCCGGGCCGGGTCGGACCGGTACGGCTCCACCTGGTGGCAGATGGGCGAGAAGTACCGGCGCGCGTGCACGTTCTCGGCCAGCAGCGCCTCCAGCACGTCGTCCCGCGACGCCCCGGCCACGGCCGCGTCCACCTCGATGACGAGGTACTGGAAGTTGGCCTGCTCGCCGGGCGCCTGGCCGCGTACGACGACGCCCGGCAGCCCGTCGAGCAGTTCCTCGTAGACCCGCTGGTTGCGCCGGTTGGCCTCGACGATCGTGTCGATGGCCTCCATCGAGGTCAGCCCCATGGCCGCGTGGAACTCGCTCATCCGGGCCACCGTCCCGGCCCCGGAGATCTGCCCGGCCGCGTCGATGCCCTGGTTGCGCAGCTCCCTGACCCGCGCGGCCAGGGCGTCGTCGTCGGTGACGATCGCGCCGCCCTCGACGCTGTTGACGAACTTGGTGGCGTGGAAGCTGAAGATCTCGGCGTCGCCGAACGCGCCGATCGGCCTGCCCCGGTAGGTGCAGCCGAGCGCGTGCGCGGCGTCGAACATCAGGACGAGCCCGTGCTCGCGGGCCAGGCCGGTCAGCGCGTCGATGTCGCACGGGTAGCCGAAGACGTGCACGCCGAGTATGCCCCGGGTCCTGGGGCCGATCAGGCGTTCGACGTGCTCGGGGTCGGCGTTGCCGGTGATCTCGTCGGAGTCGCAGAAGACCGGGACGATGCCGATCCACTCCAGCGCGTGGGCGGTCGCCACCCACGTGAAGGAGGGGACGATCACCTCGTCGCCGGCCCGCAGCCCGGCGGCCCTGGCCGCGATCTGGATGCCGGTGGTGGCGTTGCAGGTGGCCACGGCGTGCCGGGCGCCGGTCAGGTCGGCCAGGCGCGCCTCGAACTCGCGGACCAGCGGGCCGTTGTTGGTCAGCCAGAGCCGGTCGAGCACCCCGCCCAGCCGGTCCAGCAGGCGGGCCCGTTCCCCGGCGTTCGGCCGCCCGACGACGAGCGGCTCAGCGAAGGCCATCGCCGGGTCCCTCCTCGCGTACGCCGACGAACAGCCCGGGGCTGTTGGGCCGGCCGTCGGCCAGCTTGAACGCGGGCCTGAACTCGGCCCGGCAGCCGGCCTTCGCGAACGCCTCCAGGTACTGGTCACAGGTGAACAGGCTGGAGTAGAGCACCTCGGAGAACTCCTTGAACCCGGCGGAGTCGGCGACCCTGAACCGCACCTCCAGCCGGCTCTTGTCGCCCTCCCTGCGCGAGTGCGTCATGCGGGAGATGACGAGCCCGTCCTCAGCGAGCGTGTGGCCGCCGACGTGCCCGTCGAGGAAGTTCTCGGGGAAGTACCAGGGCTCGACGACGAGGACGCCGCCGGGCGCCAGGTGGGCCGCCATGCTGCCGATGGCCTCGACCAGCTCGTCGTAGGAGCCCAGCTCGCCGACGGCGTTGCCCATGCAGGTCACGGCGTCGAAGGTGCGTCCGAGGTCGAAGTCGCGCATGTCGCCGGGGTGCAGCGGCACGCCCGGCAGCCGCCGGGCGGCCACCTCGCGCATGTCCGGCGACAGCTCGACCCCTTCGACGTGCTCGAAGATCTGGGCGAACGTCTCCAGGTGGGCGCCGGTGCCGCAGGCCACGTCCAGGAGCGAGGCCGCCTCGGGCGCCCGGGCCTTGACGATGTTCGCCAGCTCCCGGGCCTCGCCCTCGAAGCTCTTGCCGCGGCTGCGGAAGACGCGGTCGTAGTACTCGGCGTGGTCGGATCCGTATTCCATGCAGATCTCCTTCAGGCCACCGCCGGGACGGGCTCGGCCGTCACGACCCTCGGCTGGGGGATGGGGATGATGAATCGGCCGCCGCGGCTCAGGAAGTCCCGTTCCTTGCCGATGATCTCCTCGGCGTAGTTCCAGGCGAGCAGCAGGTAGTAGTCGGGCTCCTGGGCGCGGGCCTGCTCCGGCGAGCAGCACGGGATGCGCGTGCCGGGCAGCAGCCTGCCGTGCTTGAGGCTGGTGGTGTCGCTGCAGAAGCGCACCTCGGCGGGGCCGAGCCCGCAGAACTGCAGCAGGGTGGTGCCCTTGGAGGGCGCGCCGTACCCGGCGACGGTCAGGCCGCGGGCGGCCAGGTCGCGTACGAGGTCGCCGATCTCGGTGATCACCTGGTGGGCGCGTTCGGCGAACTCCAGGTAGGCGGCGTCGGTGTCGAGGCCGCGCTGCCGCTCCAGCGACAGGAGCTGGCCCACGGAGGGGCGGGTGGGGTGGTCCGATCCTTCTCTGGCGGCGAAGACGACGATCGAGCCGCCGTGCACGGCCGCCCGCTCGACGTCCACGATGCGCAGGCCGTGCCGCTGGAACAGGTGGCCGAGCGTGGTGACCGAGTAGTACGACAGGTGCTCGTGGTAGATCGTGTCGAACTGGTTCTCCTCCAGCAGGTCCAGCAGGTACGGGACCTCGATCGCGACCAGCCCGTCGGGAGCCAGTACGGCGGTGGCGCCGTCGAGCACGTTGTGCACGTCGTCGATGTGGGCGAAGCACTGGCGGCCGAGCACCAGCTTGGCCTCGCCCTGCTCGGCGTGGATGCGGCGGCCCTGGTCGCCGCCGAAGAACTCGGGCAGGGTGCGCACGCCGCGGGCGTTGGCGATCGCGGCCAGGTTCTCGGCCGGGTCCACGCCGACGACGCGCTGCCCCTGCTCCTGGAAGAGCCCGAGCTGCAGGCCGATGTTGCTGCCCAGCTCGACGACCAGCTCGCCGGGCGCCAGCGCGGCCCGGCGGGTGCACCAGCCGACGATGCGCCGCATGTGGCCGGTCATCTGGTCGGACTCGGAGGTGACGTACACATAGTGGCGGAACAGCACGTCGGGCCGGATGACGTGCCGGACGGCCATCAGCCGGCAGCCGCGGCACACGATCACGTCCACGGGGTAGGCGGGCTCCTCGGCCGGCAGGTCGGCGGGGTCGAGGAAGCCGTTGGCGAGCGGCACCGACCCGAAGGAGGTGACCTCCAGCCAGTCGTCGCGCCCGCAGACCCGGCACGTGTCAAGACGTCGGACAATGTCCTGCATGGTCTCTCCTCATGATCTTCAGTGGGCGGCCACGGCGAGCTCGCGGTGCTTGAGCGGTTCCCACCACGACCGGTTGTCCCGGTACCAGGCGACGGTCGCGGCCAGGCCGGTCTCGAAGTCCACGGACGGCGCGTAGCCCAGCTCCCGCTCGATCTTGGAGATGTCGAGGGAGTAGCGCAGGTCGTGCCCGGGCCGGTCGGGTACGTGCTCGACCTGGTCCCAGCCCGCCCCGCACGCCTCCAGGAGGCGGGCGGTCAGCTCCAGGTTGCTCAGCTCGCTGCCGCCGCCGATGTGGTAGACCTCGCCGGCCCGCCCGCGGTCGAGGACCATGCGGATGGCCCGGCAGTGGTCGGAGACGTGCAGCCAGTCGCGCCGGTTGCCGCCGTCGCCGTACAGGGGGACGCGGCGGCCTTCGAGCAGGTTGGTCACGAACAGCGGGATGACCTTCTCGGGGAACTGGTAGTGGCCGTAGTTGTTGGTGCACCGGGTGATCACGACGTCCAGGCCGAGCGTGCGGTGGAAGGCCAGCGCGAGCAGGTCCGAGCCGGCCTTGGAGGCCGCGTACGGCACGTTCGGCGCGAGCGGCGTCTCCTCGGTCCACGAGCCCTCGCTGATGGAGCCGTACACCTCGTCGGTGGAGACGTGCACGAACCGGCCGACGCCGTGCCGCAGGGCCGCCTCCAGCAGGGTCTGGGTGCCGAGGACGTTGGAGAGCACGAAGCCGGTGGCGCTGACGATCGACCGGTCGACGTGCGTCTCGGCGGCGAAGTGCACGATCACGTCCTGCCCTGCCACCACCTCGTCGGCCACGAGCGGGTCGGCGGTGTCGCCCTGCACGAAGCGCAGCCCCGGGTGGCCGGCCACCGGGTCGAGGTTCTCCAGGTTGCCGGAATAGGTGAGCTTGTCCAGGACGGTGACCCGCGTGCCCGGCGAGTCCCGCAGCGTGGCTCTGACGAACTCCGAGCCGATGAAACCGGCGCCGCCGGTGACCAGGATCCGCAACTTGTCCGCCTCCTGTCTGAGGGGTCGACGGCTACCGGGCGGCGGCGGTCAGCCGCTCCAGCTCCGCGACGATGTCGGTCGGGCTCGGCGTGGCCAGCCATTCCTCGTGGATGGAGGCCGCGCCCTTGGTGTACGAGGGGTCCTTCAGCACGCGCAGCAGCTCGTCGCGGATCTCGGCCGCGGACTGCGTCTGGTGGTTGATCCGCACGCCGGCGCCGCGCGTGGTGACGTACCGGGAGGTGCGGGTCGAGGTGAGCTGCTTCTGGCACTGGAGCTGCCAGTCGATGCCGTCCTCGACGGGGGTGCCGACGAGCCGGTTGTGCTCGTCGGTGTCGCAGACGAGCTGCGGGACGTTCATGGCCGAGGCGGCCACGAAGGTGCCGATCGAGCCGTGGTGGATGATCGCCGAGCAGGTCGGCAGGAGCTGGTCGAGCGGCACGTAGTCGAACACGCGCACGTTGTCGGGCAGCGGGCCGTCCAGGTCGAGGAGCTGGTTGGCGTCCAGGGTGGCGACGACCTCGATGTCCAGGCCGGCCACGGCCTCCATGAGCTTGGCGGTACGACCCCAGTCGCCCTTGAAGAACGAGCGCATCGACACGCCGAGCGAGATCGCCACCCGCGGCCGGCCCGGCGGTCTCCGCAGCCACTCGGGCACGACACTCGCCCCGGTGTAGGGCACGTACCGGACGGGCAGGCGGCGGACGCCGGTGGGCAGGCTCATCCCGGGCGGGAACGGGTCCACCGTCCAGTCGCCGAGCAGCAGGTTGTCGTCGACCGTGACGCCGTACCTGTCGGCCAGCGGGCCGATGACGCCGGTCATGGGGTTCTCCTCGCCGCTGCCGGCGAACTTCTCCGCGGCCCAGGCGGTGTAGTCGGGTGCCAGCAGCGTACGGGCGTGGGCGGCGCCGCAGACCCGGGCCGCGACCGCGCCGCACGGGAACCAGGGGTCCCACAGCACGAGGTCGGGCCGCCACTCGCGGGCGAACTCGACGACGGCCCGGACGTCCTGGCGCGGCACCGGCGGGTGGTAGTTGCGCATGGTCAGCAGCGCGAAGTGGTAGAAGACATCCCATGGCGGACGTTCCGCCTCGGTGATGCCGAGCGCGGTGACCAGGCGCTCCGACTCCTCGATCGTGGGGATCAGGCCGGCGAACCCGGGGTAGCCGCGATCGTGCACCGACAGCGGCTCGGGCGCGCCGCAGGAGACCGCGGTGAGCCCGGCCGCGTTCACCGACCGGTGGAAGTCGGGCACCGAGACCCCGGTGTCGACGCCCGGCGGCGCCGCCACCACCACCTGGTGCCCGGCCGCCTGCAACGCCCAGGCGTAGGGCACGATCGGCAGGAAGTGCGCCGTCGCGGGGAAGACGGTGAACATCACGCGCATGGCGATCACTCCAGGGGGGAGTCGGGGGCGGCGAGGCCGGCGCGCAGGATCTCGCTGAAGTCGGCCACCATCGTCGCGATCGAGCTCTCCAGGAACAGGTTGCTGTTGTAGGCGAAGTTGCCGAAGATCTCGCCGGAGGGTGCGATGTCGAAGGTGAGCAGCGCGCCGTCGGGGATGTCGGTGCCGTTCGGCTGGTCCAGCAGGCGTTCGCGCACCTCGGCGATCTCCAGGTCGCCGACGCGCTCGCCGTCCAGGCCGGTGGCGAACTGCCAGACCTGGAGGGCGCACAGCGCCTTGCTCTCCAGCGCGGCGTCGGCCATCAGCTCGGGCGCCTCGGCCACGATCTGCAGGAACGGGATCTCGGCGGCGTAGGAGTCCATGCAGGTCCTCCTGGACCGCTCGACCGCCTCGCGGAAGGTGGCGCAGCCGGCCAGGTCGGTACGCAGCGGCAGGAAGTTGAAGAACGGCCCCACGGTCTCCTGGAACTCCGGCTGCCCGCGGCCCGAGCTGATCACCGGGATGACCAGGTCTCCGGCGCCGGTGATCCGGCCCAGCAGCACGTTGTAGGCGGCCAGCAGCACCATGAACGGCGAGCTGCGCATCGCCTTGGCGTAGCTGATCACCCGTGCGGAGACGTCCTTGGGCAGGGAGAACCGGTGGACCGGGCAGACCTTGGCCAGCCCGGCCGACCTGGCGTGGTCGGTGGGCACGGCCAGCATGCGCGCGCCGCCCAGCCGCTCGCGCCAGAAGTCGCGGGCGGCCTCGGTCTCCGCGCTGCTCGCGGCCTCCTGCTGCCAGGAGGCGTACTCGTGGTAGGGGCGCGGCTGCGGCAGCGGCGGGACGGTGTGCCCGCGGCGCTCGGCGTAGCGGGTGACGATGTCGCGGATGAGCAGCTGCATGGACCAGCCGTCGCCCGCGGTGTGGTGCACGATGAGGGCGAGCACGGCGTCCTCGTCGTCGAAGCGGCCGAGGATGGCACGCAGGTGCGGCAGCTCCTGAAGGCTGTAGGAGCCGGCCTCGACCTCGGTGAGCAGTTCCTCGGCCCGCAGCGCGCGCTCCTCGGGGGCGGCGGCCGGCAGGTCGACCACGAGCAGCCGGGCCGGCTCGGACGGCTGCCGCACCTGGTACGCCTCCCCCTCCCCCCGGGTGATCGTCATGTTCAGGGCGTCGTGCCGGTCGGCCACGTCGTCCATGGCGAGCTGGAGGGTGTCGACGTCGATGCGGCCGCGCAGGCGCCAGCCGACGACGATGTTGTAGCGGGCGCTGAAGGGCCCCTGGGCGTCGCCCTGGTCGAACAGGCGAAGGAAGTGCTGCGTGTAGGACAGGGGGTACCGGATCGCCGGCGGGGAAATGGTCATGCTGCCGCCTCCGTGCGGGCATCGCGTCGGCCGCTGCGCTGGAGCTCCACGGCCCGGTAGAGGGCGCTGATGTTGCCGCCGCCGAAGGAGCGGGCGCCCAGTCGTTCGATGAGTTCGAAGAAGAAGGTGTCGCGGGGGTGGGTCGAGCGGGCGAAGATCTGGTAGAGCTGCCCGTCGTGGTCCTCGTCGACGAGGATGTTGAGCCGTCCGAGGTCCTCCAGCCGGTACTTCACCGGCCGTACCCGTTCGGCGAGCAGGCTGTAGTAGACGTCGGGGGCGGTCAGGAACTCCACCCCGCGGGCGGCGGTCGCCTCCACGGCGGCCACGATGTCGGCGGCGGCCAGCGCCAGGTGCTGCACGCCCGCGCCGCCGTGGTCGCGCAGGAACTCGTCGATGTGGCCGGGCGTCCTGGTGACGTCCGGCTCGATCAGCGTGAACGTCACCTCGCCGCCGTGGCTGCGGACGACCTTGGTGGTCATGGCCTGCGAGCCGACGGCGATGCGTTCGGCGAAGGTGAGCTCGAAGCCGAGCACCCGCCGGTAGAACGCGACGGTGGCGTCGAGCTCCCCGGCCGGGACGCACACGGCCAGGTGGTCCACCTCCAGCAGCCCGAGGTCGGCCCCGGCCTGCTGTCGCGTGTCGCCGAGGAAGCCGGGCAGCGTGCGCTCGCCGGCTCCGGCGAGGCGTTGCACGAACGTGTGCAGCACGTCGCCGAAGCCGTAGATCGCGGCCGTGACGATGCCGTCGCGCTCGGCCGGGGCGGCGAACGGGCGGGCGCCGCGCCGTACCGCCTCGTGGTAGGCGGCCGCGGCGTCAGGCACGCCCAGCGCGACGTCGGCCACGCCGTCGCCGTGCCGGTCGAGGTACCCGGCGCCGGGGTGGGCGGCGGCGATCGGCTGGGTGAGCACGAGCCTGATCCGGTTCACGCCCAGCGCGACCGAGCGGGACAGGGCGTCCCCGGCCGCGGCGTACGGGGCCAGGCCCAGGGTGGCGCCCAGCCGGGCGGACTCGGCCTCCAGGTCGCCGACGTAGAAGCCGAGATGGTCCAGGCGCAGGTCGTTGAAGATCGTCGTGGTGGCCATGGCTATCCGGCGTCCGTACGGGCGGCGTGCGCGCGCGGGCGCAGGTCCGTCCAGTTGGCGTTGACGTACTCGACGCAGGCGTCGCGTACGGCGGGGCCGTGGGCGACCGCCCACCCGGCGGGCACGTCGGCGAAGGCGGGCCACAGGCAGTGCTGGTTCTCCTGGTTGACCAGCACGCGGAAGGCCGCCTCCCGGTCGTCGAATGGGTTGCTCATCTGGTCCCTCTCACTGGGTGCGCGCGCCGGCCTCTAGCCACTCGTCCAGGCCGGCCACGCTCGCCGCGTCGAACAGGTCGCGGATGGTCAGGTTCACGCCGAGCGCCGCGCGGATGCGGCTGACCAGCCGCATCGCCAGCAGCGACTGGACGTCCAGGTCGAAGATGCTGTCGTCGATGCCGACCCGCTCGACGCCGAACACCTCGGCGAACACCGTGCACAGGACCTCCTGGCGCGGGTTGAGCGGCGCGCGGTAGGCCGAGCCCGGCTCGGTGTCGGGGTCGGGCAGGGCCGCGCGGTCCACCTTGCCGTTGGCGGTCAGCGGCAGCGCGTCCAGCACGACGAACGCGGTGGGCACCATGTAGTCCGGCAGCGACGTCTTGACGTGGGCGCGCAGCGCGGCCGGGTCGGGGGCGTCCCCGGCGGGCACGACGTAGGCGACCAGGCGTCTGTCGCCCTGCGCCGACTGCCCGGCCACGACGGCGACGTGGGCCAGCCCGGGATAGGCGCCCAGGACGGCCTCCACCTCGCCGAGCTCCACCCGGAAGCCCAGGATCTTGACCTGGTCGCCGGCCCGCCCGATGAACTCGATCTGCCCGTCGTCGTTGCGCCGGACCAGGTCGCCGGTCCGGTACATGCGCTCGCCGGGCTCCCCGAACGGGTCGGCGACGAACCGCTCGGCGGTCAGGTCGGGGCGGCCGAAGTAGCCCCGGGCCACTCCCCTGCCCGCGATGTACAGCTCGCCCTCCAGGTCGCCGGGGACGGGGCTCAGGCGGTCGTCGAGCACGTAGAGCCGCACGTCCCGCATGGCCCGGCCGACCGGGACGACCGTCCCCAGCTCGTGCCCGGCGGTCATGGGCGAGTGGGTGGAGAACAGGGTCACCTCGGTGGCGCCGTACATGGCCCGCACGGTCGTGTCCGGGCAGGCGGCCAGCACCTGGCGGACCGCGGCCGGGACGATCACGTCGCCGCCGGTGAGCACCTCGCGGACCCCGGCGAGGCAGTCGGCCCCCTCCTCGGCCACGACGCGGAAGAGCCCGGCGGTCAGGTGCAGGCCGGTGATCTCCTCCTCGCGGATCAGCCGGCGCAGGGTGTCGAGGTCCGGCTCGCCGGGCGGCGCCACGACGATCCGGCCGCCGTGCAGCAGCGGCACCCACAGCTCGTACGTCGAGACGTTGAACGCGTACGGCGCGACCATGAGCACGCGCTCGTGGGCGCCGGTGTCCCAGCAGGGGTCGAGGGCCAGGCCGAGCACGTCCCAGTGGGTGACCGCCACGCCCTTGGGGTGTCCGGTCGAGCCCGAGGTGTAGATGACGTAGGCCAGGTCGCCGGGCCCGGTGGTGTCCTCGGGGGCGGTGGCGGGCTCGCCGGCCAGGGCGTCGGCCGGGTCGTCGGCGAGCACGACCGCCGGGGCCGACGGCAGGCCCTCGCCGGCCTTGGTACGGTCGGCGACCAGGACGGGCGTCCCGGACGAGTCGACGATCCACTGCCGGCGGTCGGCCGGGTAGGCGCTGTGGACGGGCAGGTAGCAGCCGCCCGCCTTGAGGATCGCGAGGAGCGTGACGACCAGCTCGGCCGAGCGTTCCATCAGGACCGCGACCGGGGTCTCGGGGCCGACGCCGAGCCCGCGCAGGCGGTGGGCGAGGCGGTTGGCCCGCTCGTCGAGCTCGCGGTAGGTCAGCCGCACCGGGCCCGCCGACACCGCGACCGCGTCGGGCGTGCGCCTGGCCTGCTCGGCGACGTGTCCGTGCACAGTTGTAGGCGACATCAGCAGGTTCCTCAGTCGTCGTGGAAGATGGCGTGGATGCCGGAGACCCCGGAGAGCATCGTCGCGAAGTCGATCTTCCGGGGGCGGAGCTTGGTCGGGTCGAGCGTCTTCTGGGCCCGGTCCCAGTACTCCTCCTTGTGCTTGGTGCGGTCGTAGAAGAAGCGCACGAAGTCCAGCAGGGAGTCCAGGAACTCGCGGTAGTCCTTCTCGTAGCGCGCCAGCACCGCCTCCTCGGAGGCCGGGTCGTTCAGGATCTCGTCCACCGCGCCGGCCAGCCCGTGCGCGCCGCGCAGCGCCAGGCCGACGCCGGTGGACAGCAGCGGGTCGATGAAGGCCGCCGCGTCGCCCACCAAGGCCCAGCCGGGGCCGTGGAACCTGGTGCAGGTGTAGGACCAGTCGCGGATGCTGCGGAAGCCGCTGACCCGGGTCGCGCCCTCGGTCAGGGCCCTGACCTCCTCGGCGGCGGCCAGCTCGGAGGCGTACAGGTCCTCCAGGCTCTTGCCGGACTTCTTGTACTCGTCGATGGGGGTCACGTAGCCGACGCTCACCGTGCCGTCGTGCAGGGGGATGAACCAGAACCAGCCCGCGGGACGGTTCTCGGTGACGGTGTCGCCGAAGCGGGTGCCGCCGTAGCGCTTGCAGCCCTGCCAGTACGACCAGACCGCGATGTTGCGCAGGTCGTCGTGGTACTCGATGAGGTCGAAGCGGCGGGCCAGCAGGTGCTGCTGCCCGGTGGCGTCGATCAGCAGGCGGCAGCGGGCGGTGCGCGGCTCGGCGTCGCCCTTCACCGTGTACGTGACGCCGGTGACGCGCTCACCCTCGAACTCCAGGTCCTTGACCGTGGCCTCCTCGAACACCGTCGCGCCCAGCTCCCTGGCCCTGGCCAGCAGGAGGGAGTCGAAGTCGGCACGGCGAACCTGGTAGGCGTACTCGTAGTTGGACGCCTCGGCGAAGCGGAAGTCCCAGGTGCCCTGGTTCCTGCCCCACAACAGGGTGCCGCCGTACTTCTTGACGAACCCCATCTGGTCGAGCCTGTCCTTCAGCCCCAGTTCCTCCAGCGTGGGCATCGATCCTGTGATCAGCGACTCGCCGATGTGGTAGCGCGGGAACTTCTCCCGTTCCAGCACCAGCACCCGGTGTCCGCGCTGGGCCAGCAGTCCCGCCGTACCCGAGCCGCCAGGGCCTCCGCCGATCACGACAACGTCGAACTCGTCATGAGTGTTGATCACCGTGTTCCTCCGTTTCGCCGCTCTGCGACTCGGAGTCAGGGTCACATTCACGTCGCGGCGCCCACATCCTTTGAATTGCTGTCTGAGCTCACGAAACACCGCATTTCACAAGATGTGCGGCGGGGTGGCCGCGTTCATCATGAGGCGAATGAGAACGGTCATCAGCGTCTGGATCGCCGAGCATCCCCTGCCGGACTACCTGGGCCCGATCAGGAGGATGGCCGACGACTTCGAGGCCGCGCACCCCGGCCTCCGCATCGAGCTCACCGGGCACGGTTTCCGCGAGCTGCCCGCCGAGGTGGCCCGCGCGGCCGGCCGCGGCGAGCCGCCGGACCTGGCGGAGTACTACGCCACCGCCACCCGGCTGGCGCTCGACACCCGGTCGCGCTCCGGCGCGCCGCTGTTCGTCCCGATCGAACGCGCCGTCGGGGGCCGCGCGGAGATCCTCGGCGAGCCGGTCGTGCTCGCCGACCTCGAACCGGCCGTACGCGGCCACTACACCTATCAGGGCGAACTGGTCGCCGCGCCCGCGACGGCGACCACGGCGGTGTTGCTCAGCAACGCCACCCTGCTCCGCGCGGCCGGGATCGACGCGCCGCCGGCCACCTGGGAGGAGCTTGAGCGCGCCTGCGCCGCCGTACGGGCGCTGCCCGGCGGCCCGTCGCACGGCGTCTCCTGGGCCAACCACGGCTGGCTGTTCCAGCAGGCCGTCGCCGGGCAGGGCGGGCTGCTGGCCGACCACGGCAACGGCCGCTCCGGGCGGGCCGGACGGGTCGACCTCGCCTCCAAGGAGCTGCTGGCCTACGTCACCTGGTGGCGCCGCCTGCACGCCGAGGGCCACTACCTGCGCGCGGGCGAGCCCGGCGACTGGGGTCCTTCGCTGGGGGCCTTCGGCGAGCAGCGGGTGGCGTTCACGATCGTGTCGTCCGTCGTGGCCGGCATGATCGCCGAGCACGGGCGGGCGGCCGGGTTCGAGGTGACGGCGAGCCCGCTGCCGCACAACGAGAGCCTGCCCCGCGCCGGGCACCTGGTCTCCGGTCAGGCGCTCTGGCTGACCGACGGGCTGCCCGCGGAGCGGCGGGACGGCGCGCTGGCGTTCGTCCAGCACCTGCTCAGCGCGGGCAACGCGGCGCAGTGGCACCGGGCCGCCGGCTTCCTGCCGGTCACCCGGGCCGCGGCCGGGCTGCTGGAGGGCGAGGGCTGGTTCGACCGGCACCCGGTGCACCGGGCCGCGACCGCCCAGCTCCGCGCGGCCGACGGCTCCCCGGCGGCGCTGGGCGCGGTGCTCGGGGACTTCGCCGGGATCCAGGACCTGATGACCGGGGCCATGGCCCGGGTGCTGGACGGCGCCGACCCCGACGACTGCTTCGCCGAGGCGTCGCGGCGGGCGCAGGGCCTGCTCGACGCCTACAACGCCGACTGCCTCGGCGGGCGCACCCCACAGCGCCTGTCCGTGGGCTGAACGACCGCCGCCTCCCGGCGGCGGCTCCCACGGCATCCGGCCGTGAAGTGAGCAATCCAGAAGAAGACCGTGCCGGCGGGCGATGCCACGCTCGGACATGGCGACTCCGAAATCCGATGGGAGTTCCCCCTATGTTGAGCCGACGGCGTTTGATCGTTCTCGGTGGCCTGGCAGGAGGCGCCGCACTGGCCCCGGTGACCCGCGGGCTGTTGGGCGAGCCGGAGCAGCAGGCGCAGGCGCAGAACATGATGCGCATGCACGACCACGGCGGCCGCGTCCCCGCGGTCCGTACCGGCGCCAGCGTGGCGCCGTTCAGCGTGGCGATGCCGCTGCCGCCGGTGCTGGCCCCCGTGGCCACGCTGCCCGGCATCGACTTCTACCGGCTGTCCATCCAGCCGTCGACCACCGAGATCCTGCCGGGGGTGAGCACCCCCGTGCTGACGTACGGCGGCCAGTTCACCGCCCCCACCATCCGCGTCCGCCAGGGCCGCCGGGCGCTGGTCACCTTCGACAACAAGCTCGGCCACGAGGCGAACGTGCACCTGCACGGCGGCCGCGTGCCGGCCGCCAGCGACGGCTACCCGATGGACCTGATCGCCAACGGCAAGTCGAAGACCTACGACTATCCGAACAACCAGGCCGGCGCGACCCTGTGGTACCACGACCACACCCACCACATGGAGGCCGAGCACGTCTATCGCGGCATGCACGGCTTCTACCTGGTCGAGGGCACCGACGAGCAGCAGCTCGGCCTGCCGTCCGGGGCCTACGACGTGCCGATCCTGCTGCGCGACGCGCTCTTCGACGACCAGGGCGGGCTCGTCTTCGACCCGGCCGACCCCTACAACCGGCCGACGCTCATGGCCAACGGCAAGTCCCAGCCCTACTTCAAGGTCGCGGCCCGCAAGTACCGGCTGCGCCTGCTCAACGGCTCCGCGCACCGGATCTTCGAGCTGTCCCTGGGCAACGGCGCCCAGATGACGCAGATCGCCACCGACTGCGGGCTGCTGCCGGCGCCGGTGCCGACGAACAAGCTGGTGCTCTCCTCGGGCGAGCGGGCCGAGGTCGTGATCGACTTCGGCGCGTACCCGCTGGGCACGCAGGTGACCCTGGAGGACGTGAGCGGGCCCGTGCTCCGGTTCGACGTCGAGCGCCGGGCCCTCGACCGCAGCCGCGTGCCCGACCGGCTGCGCGCCATGGTCCCGCTGGCCGCGGCCACGCAGACCAGGCAGCTCACCCTCAGCCTGGACCCGGTCAACATCCAGGCCCTGATCAACAACCAGGCGTTCGACCCCAACCGGGTCGACATGCAGGTCAGGCGCGGATCCAGCGAGGTCTGGGAGGTCACCAACTCCGACACGAACGTCGGCGGGTCGGGCTTCGGCGTCCCGCACAACTTCCACACCCACCTGGCCCAGTTCAGGATCCTGGACCGGGACGGCAAGGCCCCGCTGCCCGGTGAGGCGGGCTGGAAGGACACGGTGCTCATCCAGCCGGGCGAGACCGTGCGCTTCCAGGCCAGCTTCGCCGACTACCTGGGGCGATACGTCTATCACTGTCACATGTTGGAGCACTCGGCCATCGGGATGATGGGCCAGATGGAGATCGTCAGCTAGCTCCCAAGGAGGGACTGCATGAGCACCACGAACAGCACCACCGCCGTCGGCCGGTCCACCGGTCGCGGCGTCAACATCGCACTCTGGGTCGCCCAGGTCCTCCTGGCGTTCCAGATCGGCCTGGGCGGCGTGCTCAAGCTCGCCGGGGACCCCACCATGGTCGAGATGTTCGAGACCATCGGCGCCGGCCAGTGGTTCCGGTTCGCGGTCGGCGTCCTGGAGGTCGCCGGCGCGATCGGGTTACTGATCCCGCGCCTGAGCGGCGTGGCCGCGCTCGCGCTGATCGGCCTGCTGATCGGCGCGGCCGGGACCAACGCGATCGCCCTGGGCGGCGTGCCCGTGATCGAGGCCGTCCTGCTGGTGGTCCTGGCCCTGGTCGTCTGGGGCCGCTGGTCCCGCGTCAAGGCGTTCTTCGGCGCCAAGTGATCTCCCCTTCGCCCGGTACGCGATCCGCGTACCGGGCATCGACCTGTCTCACATCCGTGGAGGGAACATGACAGAGACCGCCAACCCGCAGAACCTGCTCCCCACCCCCGACCCCTCGCTCCAGACCCTGCAACCGCTGGTCGGGACCTGGGAGATGACGGGCAAGGACTTCGGCACCGGCGAGGCGACCGGCGGACGGCTCGCCTTCGAGTGGATGGACGGCGGCTTCTTCCTCGTCCAGCGCGTCGAGATGGACCACGGCGGCGCCACGATGAACGGCGTGGAGTACATCGGCCACGACCCCGAGAGCGGGACGCTGCGGTCGCACTACTTCGACAGCACCGGCAACTCCTTCACGTACGTGTGGAAGCTCGACGGGCGCGACCTCAACATCTGGTTCGGCGCGGAGGGGTCGCCGGCCGGGTTCAGCGGCGCCCTCAGCGAGGACGGCCGGACCATCAGCGGCCGCTGGGAGTGGCCGGGGGGCGGCTACGAGGCCACCATGACCCGCGCGGGCTGACCGCGTACCCACCGACGGGGACAGCCGGCGCGTCCACGGGACGCGCCGGCTGTCAGCTTTCCGGGGCCTGGCTCCTCCCCGCCCGCCGCAGGTCGTGCGGCCGACGGCGGGGCGGGGGTCAGACCGGGACGCGGGGGGTTTCGGGGGTCTGCTCGTGCGGGACGGCGGGACGGCGGGCGACCAGGCGCTCACGCAGCCGCATCGCGGGCAGCTCGACCAGGTAGTAGCTGACCGTCGCCACGGCCACCGTGCCCACGAGCACGACCGCCAGCAGCTCCCAGAAGCCGGACTTGCCCATCACCACCGGCATCGGCACCGGCGCCGCGCCGAAGATGCTGCCGTTCTGCAGCCACAGGTACTGCAGGATGAAGTGCCACAGATAGACGCCGTAGGAGATGCGGCCGAAGAAGCGCATCGGGCGGTTGGTGAGCACCGCGTCGATGACCCTCGAGTGCACCCCGGGCACCACCACCGGCGCGATGACCAGCAGCGCGAAGATCAGGAACAACACCATCTCGGCCATGGCCTCGGGCACCGTGGCGTAGTCGGCCATGCCGGGCTTGCCGAACGGCCGGATGCAGTTGATCACGTACACGACGGCCGCGCCGAGCCAGAACAGCAGCGGCCGGCGGGCCACCAGGCGGTAGAAGGCCGGTGTGGTGTCCTTGGCCTCCGCGTACGCCGACAGGATCGCCAGGCCCATGCCGATGGCCAGGAAGCCGGTGAAGCCGATCACCCAGAAGTACTCGTACGGGAACGGGCCCATCGACTCCAGGTGCGTGTACGCGGTCCAGGCCAGGCCGACGAGCACGAAGACGCCCAGCGGGACCAGCAGGCGGCGGGCCTTCGCGCCGGGGTCGGCGCCCTTCCTGGCGTACCGGTCGAAGATCCAGGCCAGGATCGGCAGCGCCAGGTAGAAGGTGACCTCGGCGGGGACGGTCCAGGTGGGCTCAAGGCCGGCGTAGCCCGCCTCGGGGCCCGGCACGTAGTAGTGCGTGAGCAGCAGGGGGCTGAGGACGTACCAGGGGCCGTCCACGCTCTTGAGGTTGAGCAGCAGCAGCGCCGCCACGGCCACCAGCCAGTACGCGGGCAGGATCCGCAGCATGCGCTTGATCAGGTAGCCCTTGATCTCCGGGCGCGGCGTGCCGACGATCGTGGCCCTGGCGAACGGCCGGTACAGCAGCAGGCCGGACATCACGAAAAAGGGCGGCAGCAGCACGTTGAGACCCTGGATGAGCACGGGCCAGATGCCGACGGCCGGTTTGTCGTAGAAGCCGATGACGCCGGCGGCGAAGGCCACGTGCACGACGATCACGCCCAGCGCCAGATATCCGCGCAGCCCGTCGAGCCGAGGGGCCCTTTTACCGTCGCCGCCCCTCTTGATGATCTCCGGTGAGGTCATGGCATGTTTCCTCGCAGTTCGCTCGCTGATGGGGCTCGGCGCCCCCTCGGCGCCATCGTCACGCGCGGTCGCGGGCGGCCGCATCTCGTGTCGTGCTGAATCGCGCGGGCCGGTGGACGGGCGTTTCCACATCTTCCGGAATGCGTTTCTCCGGAATTGCAGGAAGCGGTCCCGGCGGGGCAGGTAGCTGCCCGGGAATGGCCTGGTCCGCGTTCCGGCGGGCGCGCATCGTTGAGGCCATGAGAGAAGACACCGTTCTTACGTATTCGTCGTACCTGGCGCTTGAGGAGATTCTTCAGGCACAGCGGCCGGTTTCCGAGAGCCATGACGAGACCCTGTTCATCATCGTCCACCAGGTGTACGAACTGTGGTTCAAACAACTGCTGCACGAATTCGCCGAGCTGCAACTCGAACTCGCCGGCGGATTCACCGCGCACGCCATGCGGACTTTGCACCGGTCGTTGAAGCTGATGAGACTCGCGGTGTCCCAGATGGACGTCATGGAGACCATGACACCGTTCCAGTTCGCCACCTTCCGCGGCAAGCTGGGCACCAGCAGCGGCTTCCAGTCGGCGCAGTTCCGCGAGATCGAGGCCGTCATGGGCCGGCGGGACGAGCGCATGCTGCTCGGCCAGCAGGAGGGCACCCCGGCGCGCGGCCGGATCGAGGCCGCGATGTCCAGGCCCACCCTGTACGACTCGCTGCTCACCTACCTCTACCTGCGCGGCTACGAGGTCCCGCAGGACCGGCTGCACCGCGACGTACGGCTGCCGCTGGAACCGTCGGAGGCCCTTCAGGACCTGCTGCTGCGCGTCTACACCGACGACACCGGCGCGGCGCAGCTCTGCGAGCGGCTGGTGGACCTGGACGAGTGCATGCAGGAGTGGCGCTACCGGCACCTGAAGATGGTCGAACGCACCATCGGCGCCCGGCCGGGAACCGGCGGCTCCAGCGGCGGGGAGTACCTGCGCGCCTCGCTGGCGCCGTCCTTCCCCGACCTGTGGGCGGTCAGGAGCCGGGCGTGAACGACCTCTCGGCGCGGCTGGCGCCCCACTACGCGGCCTTCCGGGCGGCCGACCGGCTGCTGCTCACCGGCCACTCCCACCAGGCCTGGCCGGACGCGGCGCTGGACGGGCAGATCGAGGCCTTCGCCGATGCCGCCAGGGACGTGGACGACAAGTGGGCCGCCGCCTTCAAGCAGGCCGACCGGGTCAGGGAGGGGTTCCGGCTCTTCCTCGGCGACCCGTACGCCGAGCTGGCCCTCGGGTCCAGCACGCACGAGCTGGTGCTGCGTTTCCTGTCGGCGCTGGACCTGCGCGGCCGGCCCCGGCTGGTCACCTCGGGCGGCGAGTTCCACACGCTGCGGCGGCAGCTCGCCCGCCTGGCCGAGGAGGGCGTGGAGGTGGTCGTGGTCCCGCCGGAACCCGCGGGCACGCTGGCCGCGCGGCTGGCGGAGGCCGCCTGCGACCGTACGGCCGCGGTGCTGGTCTCGGCGGTGTTGTTCGAGACGTCCAGGATCGTGCCGGGGCTGGACGCGCTCGCCGCCGCGTGCCGCCGCCGGGGCGTGGAGCTGCTGGTGGACGCCTACCACGCGCTGGGGGTGGTGCCGTTCTCGACCGCGGGCATCGACTCGGCCTGGGTGGTGGGGGGCGGGTACAAGTACCTCCAGCTCGGGGAGGGCAACTGCGTGTTGCGGCTGCCGGCGCACGCCGACCGGCTGCGGCCGGTGGTGACCGGCTGGTACGCGGAGTTCGCCGAGCTGGCCGACGATCCCCGGGCGGCCGGGCGGGTCGGCTACCCGGTGGGGGCGGCCCGGTTCGCGGGGGCGACCTACGATCCGGTGAGCCACTACCGGGCGGCCCGGGTGTTCGACTTCTTCGCCGGGCAGGGGCTGACGCCGCCCGTGTTGCGGGCGGTGTCGCTGCGGCAGCGGGGGCTGCTGGCGGCGCGCTTCGACGCGATCGACGCGCCCGAGCACGTGATCAGCCGGGACCGGGACGCCGCCCCTGAGGAGTTCGGCGGGTTCCTCGCGCTGCGCTCGCCGTACGCGGGGCGGTTGCGGGCGGGGCTGGCGGCTCGGGGGGTGCAGGCCGACAGCCGGGGCGACCACCTGCGGCTCGGGCCGGCGCCGTACCTGTCGGACGCGCAGCTCGGCGCGGCCATGGACCACCTGGCCGAGGAGATCCGCGCCCTGAGCGCCACGAGCCGCGCGGCATGAGGTGGGACGGACGCGAGCCGGGCCGCCCGATCACGGGCGGCCCGGCTGCGGTGGACGAGGGCGGTCAGGGGAGGAAGAGGGCGGGGTCCATGGGGACGAGCGAGGGTGAGACCCGGACCGGGAAGCCGATCTGGTCGAGCACGTCGCGGCGCAGGTCCACCCCGTCCGCGAGCTCCACGAGCTCCAGTCCACCGGAGGTGACGTCGAGGACCGCGCGCTCGGTGACGATCCTGGCCCACTGCCCGCGCCGCACCCCCTCCCCCAGCCGGTACGTGACGTGACCGGCCCGCGGCACGAGCTTGCGCACCCGCCCCTCGGCCAGGATCCGCAACCCGCCGCCGCCGCAGTCCACCCGGAGCCCGTCGGTGGTCAGCGTGCCGGCGAAGACCAGGCGCCTGGCATTGTGGGCGATGTCCACGAACCCGCCGGCGCCGGGGTTGGCGGCGCCGAACCGGCTGACATTCACGTTGCCGTCGGCGTCGATCTGGGCGAAGGCGAGCGCGGCGAACGGGCAACCGCCGCCGTCGATGAAGTCGAACTGCGAGGGCCCGTCGAGCAGCGCCCTCGGCGAGTAGTTGGCCGAGAACTGCCAGCCGCTCATCACGATGCCGCCGAAGGAGCCGTGCTCGGTGGTGAACAGGTGGTCGGCCAGGCGGCCTTCGTCCAGCAGGCCGTCCTCGGCCATGGCCAGGACGGCGTCGGAGGAGGCGCCGAACCCGAAGATCGAGGTCTCGCCCGGCCGGACCTCCCTGGCGACGCGGCGGGCGATCACCTTGTCCGGGCCGGACGGCAGCCGGGGCACGCGCGCGACGACGTCGGGGACGTGCCCGAGATAGCCGGGGTCGTGCCGTACGCCGGTGGTCATGGGGGCGTCCGGGACCACGACGACCCGGTCGACGAGCGCCCCGGGGACACGCATCTCGCGGGCGGGCAGCGTCCCGGCGGGCACGACCCGCGACACCTGCGCGATCACCGTCCCGCCGCACGCCTTCACCGCCAGGGCGATCGCCAGCGCGCTGGAGAACAGCGGCTGGTCCTCGAAGGACAGGTTGCCGTCGGGGTCGGCCGAGCTCGCCCGGACCAGGCCGGCGTGCAGCGGCCAGGACGGGTAGAACAGGTACTCCTCGCCGCGCAGCTCGACCAGCTCCACCAGGTCCTCCTGGGCCAGGCCGGTGAACCTGCCGCCGCCGTGCCTGGGGTCGGCGTACGTGCCGAGGCCGACCCGCGTCAGGTAGCCGGGTCCGCCCCTGGCCACCTCGCGCAGCCAGTGCATGGCGGCGCCCATCGGCCAGTTGTACGCCTCGACGAGGTCGTTCTGGATCAGCTCGGTCAGGGCGGGACGGGCGCCGGTCACGGGGTGGCGGGGGTTGATGAACGAGCCGGACACGATGCGGCGCATCAGGCCCTTCCTGGCCACGTGGTCCATGCCGCCGATGCCGACGGCGTCCCCCGTGGCGCAGGGGAAGTAGAAGGTCAGCTCGCGCGGCGCGCCGGTCGTGGCGAAGCGTTCGCCGAGCGCGGCCAGCAGGGCGTCGGGGGTGAGCCAGCCGATGACGCCGGTGCTGGCCACGGCCTGGTGGTCGGCGATGAGCGCGACGGCCTCGGCCGCCCCGCACACCTTCCCCGTACGGCCGCGCCCGTTCGCGCCGTGCGACCGGCCGGGCCCGCCGCTCATGACCGGACCCCGAAGCGGGCCAGGCTCTCGCGGGCCGCGGTGGAGGCGCAGTCGGCGCCGAACATCCAGCCCGTACGCGCGTCGAGCGTCTCGGCGGGCCCGTTGACGGCGTCGGTCAGCGCGCGTTTGGCGGAGGCGACCGCGTGCGGGGGCAGCGCGGCGAGCCTGGCCGCCACCTCCAGCGCGCCGTCCAGGGCCTCCCCCGGCCCGGTCAGCTCGTCGGCGCCGCCGAGCCCGTGCAGCTCGCGGCCGGTCAGCGGGCGCTCGCCCCAGACCAGCCGCCGCGCGGCCACGGGCCCGACCCGGGCGGCCAGGCTCTGGATGCCCCACGGCGGCACCCAGCCGAGCCGGACCTCCGGCAGGTGCCAGCGGGCGTCCTCGGCGGTGACCACGACGTCGCAGCCGGTGGCCAGCAGGAAGCCGCCGCCGAGCGCGAAGCCCTCGACGGCGGCCACCACGGGGAGGCCGAGGTGCTGGACGCCCCTGGCCATGCGGCCGGTGTCGGCCTCGTGCCGCACCATGCCCTCCCGGGTCATCCCGGACAGCTCCTTCAGGTCCGAACCCGCGCAGAACCCCGGAGGCGCGCCGGTCAGCACGGCCGCGCGCACCTCGGGGTCGTCGTCCAGCGCGGCCAGCGTGCCGCCGAGCTCCGCGACCAGCCCGGACCCGAGCGCGTTGCGCACGTGAGGCCGGTTGAGCCGCAGGACGGCCACCGCGCCGCGGCGCTCGCACTCCAGGCTCCCGGCCGAGGGGCGGCGCATCAGAACGGGGTGGGCCAGGGGGCCAGCCAGGCGACGTCCACGACGCCGGGACGCAGGTGCGGCCAGGCGGCCACCTCGCGCCAGCCGTGGGCCGTCATGTACTCGGCGATGCTGTCCAGCGTCGAGCCGCCGCTGTAGCGGGCCGTGGCGCTGCCCTCGATCACGGCCAGCCGCAGCCGGTCCAGGTCGGTGCCGGCCAGCACCTCCAGCTCGGCGCCCTGGGCGTCCACGATCAGCACGTTGCAGCCGTGCTGCACCTCGCTGACGGGGATCACCGGGACGACGTCCTGGCGGACGACGGCCATGGGCAGCAGCGGGGGCAGCATGCTGGACTGCTTGTCGTAGGGGGTGACGTTGAGTGTGGCCTGCCCGCGTTCGACGCCGGCGCAGGCCGCCACGACCTCGCGGGCGGGGTGGCCGTGCTCGGGCTCGGGCAGCCCGGCGGACAGGTGGTGCAGCCGGAGCTGCTCGCGCAGCGCGGGCAGGTGGTCGCCGTTGGGCTCCATCATGACCAGGCGGCGGAAGCCGCACCTGGTGAGGGCCTCCACCTCCTGACCTCGGTGCGCGCCCACCTGGACCGCCCCTTCGGCCGGCAATCCCAGCTTGTCCAGCAGGTCGGGCAGGTGATCCTCCCAACGGGTGCTCACCCGCTCCGGTGCGACAGTCTGGTTGCGCATCTGGTCGTCTCCTCCCGGTGAACCGCTCAGGGCAGTGTCATCGTGGTCATCGTCGGTCGCGGCCGTGCGCCGCCGCATCTCGTGGATTGCGCCGTACGGACCCGCCGAGCAATCCGCGAGGTGCGGGCCGCCCGCGCCGCGGACCACGATGGACGCAGCCATCGAAGGGAGGGCCGGCCCATGCCGCGAACCCGTGACCGTGACCTGAACGCCTACCTCGACCGGCTGGGTGTCGGCGACCCCGGTGAGCCGTCGCTCCCGGCGCTGCGCGCGCTGCACCGCGCGCACGTGGAACGGGTGCCGTACGAGACGCTGGAGGTGCAGCTCGGCCGGCGGACCACCGTGGACCCGCGCGAGTCGGTCGAGCGGGTGCTGCGCGGGCGCGGCGGCTACTGCGTCCAGCTCAACGGGGCGTTCGCCACGCTGCTGACCGCGCTCGGCTACGACGTCACCTGGCACCGCGCCGGGGTGCAGGCCGCCGTACGGGCGCCCGCCTCGCCGGCGTCGTTCGCCCCGCACCTCGCGCTCACCGTCGCGCTCGACGGGCAGGACTGGCTGGTGGACATCGGGCTCGGGGACGGGCTGCACGAGCCGCTGCCGCTGCGGCCGGGCGTCCACCGGCAGGGGCCGTTCGAGTTCCGGCTGTCCGGCTCGGAGGTGGAGCCGGGCGGCTGGCGGTTCGACCACGATCCGCGCGGGTCGATCGCCGGTCTGGACGTCGAGCCGGCGCCCGCCGCGCCCGGCGACTTCGTGGAGTGGCATCCGTACCTGTGCACCTCGCCCGAGTCGCGCCTGGTACGGGCGGCGGTCGTGTTGCGGCGCGACGCGACCGGGGCCGACTGCCTGGTGGGCTGCATGCTGCGCCGGGTGAGCGGGGACGGCAGGACCGAGCGGGAGCTGGCCACCCGGCAGGAGTGGTTCGGGGCGCTGGAGGATGTGTTCGGCCTGCGGCTCGACGACGTCAACGGGGCCGAGCGGGAGGCGTTGTGGGCCAAGGTCCGCGGCGCCCACGAGGCCTGGCAGTCCCGCCGCCGCGCGGTCTCCGTGGCCTGACGCCCGGCTTCCGGCGCAGGAACAGGGCCCCCTCCGACCGGAGGGGGCCCTGTGCGCGCGCCGGGGTTCGGGAGGCGGCGGTCAGGAGACTGTGATCAGGAAGCGGCGCAGGCCGCGGCCGACCCAGCGGTCCCGGTGGTCGGGGGGCTCGGCGGCGGCCAGGGCCGGGAAGCGGCGCAGGAGCAGGGGCAGCGCGATGCGCGCCTCCATGCGCGACAGCGGCGCCCCCAGGCAGAAGTGCGGCCCGGCGCCGAAGCTGAGCGGCTGCACGTCCGGCCGGTCGGGGTCGAAGCGCGCCGGGTCGGGGAAGCGGCTCGGGTCCCGGTTGCCGGCCGCGAGCATGAGGACGACCTTCGTCCCACCGGGCACGGGGATGCCCGAGATGTCCGTCGCGGCCTCGGCCCACCGGCTGGTCGCCTGTACGGGCGCCTCGAACCGCAGGACCTCCTCCACGTACGCGGTGGCGAACCCCGGCTCGTCGCGCAGCCGCGCGGCCAGGCCCGGATGCTCGAAGGCCAGCCGCAGGCCGTGGCCGAGCAGGAAGCTCGTCGTCTCGAACCCGGCGGTCAGCAGCAACATCAGGTTGCCGACCAGCTCGTCGTGGCTGAGCCGGGTGCCGTCGTCGTGGGCCCGTACGAGGGCGGTGAGCATGTCGTCGGCCGGGTGGCGGCGGCGGTCGTCGATCAGCTCGCCGAAGTAGCCGGCCAGCTCGTCCATGGCCCTGTCGGCGATGCCGAGCCGCTTGACGTTGGTGATGCCCTCCAGGGCGATCGTCAGGTCGGAGGCCACCTGGCGGAACCACTTCTGGTCGTTCTCGGCCACGCCGATGAGCGCGCTGATGACCGCGATCGGCAGCCGGGAGGCGAACTCGGCGACGTAGTCGACGGGCGTGCCGCCCGCGCCCAGGTCGTCCAGCCGGTCCAGCAGCCGGTGGACCATCCGCTCGACCGACACCTGCATGCCGGCCACGCGGGCGGGGGTGAAGCCGCTGCTGACCAGGCGCCGGGTCTGGGTGTGGCCGGGCGGGTTGCGGTACAGCATGGAGTCGGTGTAGCCGCGCAGCGAGGAGTGCGAGCGCCAGGCGGGATAGATGTGGTCGTAGCCGGCGGCGTCCTGGACGCGGAGCCGGTTGTCGCGCAGCGCGCGGTTGATCTCGGCGTACCCGACGGCGACGGTGAGGCCGGGGCGTACCGGTACCACGGGGCCGTGCTCGCGCAGCAGCTCGTACAGGGGGTAGGGGTCGCGGCGGCCCTCGGGGGCGACCAGGGCGGCGACGATCTCGGCGGGCGTCACGGGGTCACCACCAGCCGGACGATCCGCAGCGCGCCCGCCGGGTGCACCGAGGCGACCTCCAGGCCGCAGCGTCCGGCCAGGGCGCGCAGGTCGGCGACGGCGCGCTCGCGGCCGCCGTAGTAGACGAGCATGCGCAGGTCCATCCCGGTACGCGGCGACTCGCCGTCGGGGCCGAAGTCCTCCACCACGAACACCGAGCCGCCCGGCCCGGCCGCCTCGGCGCAGCGGCCCAGGATGACGGCGGCGTCGTCGTCGCTCCAGTCGTGCAGGATCCACGACAGCAGGTAGCCGCCGGCGCCCGGGGGCAGCGGGTCGAAGAAGCTGCCGCCGACGGCGTCGCCGCGGCCGGACAGGCCGGCGGCCTCCAGCGCGGCGGCGGCGGTGCGCGCGGTGGCGGGCTGGTCGACGACCGTGCCGCGCAACCCCGGGTGGGCGGTGAGCAGGGCGATGAGCAGGGATCCGTCGCCGCCGCCGACGTCCACGACGTGGCCGAGGCCGCCCCAGTCGTACCCGGCGACGATGGCGGGGGCCCGGCCGGGGACCTCGGCGGCCATGCGCGCGTCGAACGCGGCGGCGCGGGCCGGGTCGGCGGCCAGGTCCTCCCAGAAGGACCGGCCGAACTGGAGGGGGAAGGCGGCCTCGCCGGTGCGCACGCTGTCCAGCAGGTGGGCGAAGGCCAGCTCGGCCCGCCCTTCCCAGCTCTCGATGTCCAGCATGGCGCGCATCCCGGCCGGATGGTCGTCGCGTAGTTCCTCGCCCAGGGCGGTCAGGGTGTACCTGCCGTCGCCGTCGCGGGCGAGCACTCCCCTGGCGGCCAGGTAGCGCATGAGGCGCTCCAGCACGCCGGGGTCGGCGTCCACGGCGGGGGCGAGTTCGGCGCCGGTGGCCGGCGCCTTGGCGAGCCGGTCGGCGATCCTCAGCGTCGCGGCCACCCGGATCGCCATCGGGGTTCCCAGGTGGGCCAGCGCCCACAGGCGATGCTCCGTCACGCGGCCATCGTCACACCGGGGCCCGCGGGCGAGCACCTTCCAGAATGCCGGCCGTTCCCGGCGAAACTGCGCACACGGCGAGATGGCCGGCGCGGGCGCGGGTGCCACGCTGAAGGTCGCACCGTGCCGCCTGCCCAGGGAGATGTCCGATGCCCGATGCCGCGCCGAAGACCCGCCCGCTCACGGGCAGCGAGTACGTCGAGAGCCTGCGTGACGATCGTGAGATCTACCTCTACGGTGAGCGTGTCAAGGACGTCACCGAGCACCCGGCGTTCCACAACCCGGTGCGGATGACCGCCAGGCTCTACGACGCCCTCCACGCCGACGACACCCGTGAGCTGCTGACCTGCCCCACCGACAGCGGCGGCGAGGGCTACACCCACCGCTTCTTCACCACCCCGCGCACGGTCGAGGACCTGGTCGCCGACCAGCGGGCCATCGCGACGTGGGCCAGGATGACCTACGGCTGGATGGGCCGCAGCCCCGACTACAAGGCCTCCTTCCTCGGCACCCTCGGCGCCAACGCCGACTTCTACGCCCCCTTCGACGGCAACGCCCGCCGCTGGTACCGCGAGTCGCAGGAGAAGGTGCTGTTCTGGAACCACGCGATCGTGCACCCGCCGGTCGACCGCAACCGCCCCCCGGACGAGGTCAACGACGTGTACGTGCACGTCGAGCGGGAGACCGACGCGGGGCTCGTGGTCAGCGGCGCCAAGGTGGTCGCCACCGGCTCGGCGCTGACGCACTACAACTTCATCGCCCACTACGGCCTGCCGGTCAAGAAACGCGAGTTCGCGCTGGTGGCGACCGTGCCGATGGACGCGCAGGGCCTGAAGCTGATCTGCCGCCCGTCCTACGCCATGGCCGCCGCGCTGACCGGCGGCCCGTTCGACCACCCGCTCTCCTCTCGCCTGGACGAGAACGACAGCATCCTCGTCCTGGACAAGGTGCTCATCCCCTGGGAGAACGTGTTCATCTACGGCGACCTCGGCAAGGCGCAGCTGTTCACCGGCGAGTCGGGCTTCACCGAGCGGTTCACCTTCCACGGCTGCGTCCGGCTGGCGGTCAAGCTGGAGTTCATCGCCGGGCTGCTGGTCAGGGCGCTGGAGATCACCGGCACCAAGGACTTCCGCGGCGTGCAGACCCGGATCGGCGAGGTGCTGGCCTGGCGCAACCTGTTCTGGGCGCTGTCGGACGCCGCCGCGCGCAACCCGGTCCAGTGGCGCGAGGGCGCCCTGCTGCCCAACCCCCAGTACGGCCTGGCCTACCGCTGGTTCATGCAGATCGGCTACCCGCGCGTCAGGGAGATCGTCCTTCAGGACGTGGCCAGCGGGCTCATCTACGTCAACTCCGGCGCCGCCGACTTCAAGAACCCCGACGTCCGCCCGTACCTGGACAAATACCTGCGCGGCTCGGACGGCACCGACGCCGAGGGCCGCGTCAAGGTGATGAAGCTGCTGTGGGACGCGATCGGCTCGGAGTTCGGCGGCCGCCACGAGCTCTACGAGCGCAACTACGGCGGCAACCACGAGAACACCCGGGTGGAGCTGCTGTTCTCGCAGATGAGCGGCGGCCAGCTCGACGAGTACGCGGCCTTCGTCGACCGCTGTCTCGGCGAGTACGACCTGGACGGCTGGACCGTGCCCGACCTGTCCTCCTTCGAGGACCTGCGGCGTACCGGCACCGGCTGACCGTGCGACACATCCTGAGGAGAGAAGGGCGGACACTCATGCGTCCATTCCGCATCGACATCCCCGAGGCCGACCTGCGGGACCTGCACCGCAGGCTCGACGCGACCCGCTGGCCCGACGAGCTGCCCGGCACCGGCTGGGAGCGCGGCGTGCCGCTGGGCTACCTCAAGGAGCTGGCCGACCACTGGCGGCACGGCTTCGACTGGCGGGCGGCCGAGGCCGAGCTGAACCGGCACCCGCAGTTCGTCGACGAGATCGACGGCGCCGACGTGCACTTCCTGCACGTACGCTCGCCCGAGCCGGACGCCGTGCCGCTGCTGCTCACGCACGGCTGGCCGGGCTCGGTGGCCGAGTTCCTGGACGTGATCGGGCCGCTCACCGACCCGCGCGCGCACGGCGGCGACCCGGCCGACGCCTTCCACCTGGTCATCCCGTCCATCCCCGGGTTCGGGTTCTCGGGGCACACGAGGGAGCCGGGCTGGCATCCGTACCGGGTGGCGCTGGCGTGGGCCGAGCTGATGCGCCGGCTGGGCTACGACCGCTACCTGGCGCAGGGCGGCGACGCGGGGGCGGTGATCTCGCTGGAGCTGGCCAGGCTGGCCCCGGAGCACGTCATCGGCGCGCACGTCAACATGCTGATGGCGTTCCCGTCCGGCGACCCGGCCGAGCTGGCCGGTCTGTCGCCCGCCGAGCAGGGGCGCCTGGCCGGGCTGGCCCGGTTCGACGAGGAGCTGTCGGGCTACATGAAGCTGCAGTCCACCCGCCCGCAGACGCTGGCGTACGCGCTCACCGACTCGCCCGTGGGGCAGCTCGCCTGGATCGTGGAGAAGTTCCACGACTGGACCGACTCCGACAAGGCGCCCGAGGACGCGGTGGACCGGGACCGGATGCTCACCGACGTGTCGATCTACTGGCTGACGGCGACCGCCGGGTCGTCGGCGCGCTTCTACTACGAGGGCGCGGCGGGGCTGAAGATGGCCGCCGAGGGGCACCGGCCGCCGCCCATCACCGTGCCCGTGGGCGTGGCGGTCTTCCCCAAGGACATCTTCGTGCCGGTGCGCAGGCTGGCCGACCGGGACGTCCCGACGATCACGCACTGGACCGAGTTCGACCGGGGCGGCCACTTCGCCGCCATGGAGCAGCCGGAGCTGCTGGTGGGCGACGTGCGGGCGTTCGCCCGGTCGCTGAGGTAGCCGTACGACACGAAAGGACGCCGGCGGAGATTCCGCCGGCGTCCTTCTTCGTGCGGACGGGGTCAGGACTTGAGCAGCGGGACCTGCGGCCGCTGCTCGGGGGCGGCGGCCGGCGCCGGGCCGCCGCCGCTCTGGCACAGGACCCGCAACATGAGCGCGGGCCGCATGAGCGTCTGCGGCGGGTCCACGAGCCCGGCCACCCGCATGAACGCGGCCGTGATCGCGCCGTCGCGGGCCGCCGCGGCGTGCAGGCGCGCCATGTAGGCGTTGCCGATCCGCACCTTGGCGGTACGCTGCCCCTCCACCCCGGGGAAGGCGAGGTCGGCCCCGGCGGAGATGTCCCACGGGACGTCGATGACCCGCGAGATGTCCCTGAAGAAGGTGCGCCACTGCGGCACCGCGCCCGCCTCCAGGTGCCCGCGCAGGATCATCGCCTCCATGGCGGCGACGGTCATGCCCTGGCCGTAGACGGGGTTGAAGCTGCACACGCCGTCGCCCAGCACCAGCAGGCCGTCGGGGAAGGCGGGCAGACGCTCGTAGCGGCGCCGCACGCTGGCCGGGAAGGTGAAGGTGACGCCCTCGTCGAGGGGTTCGGCGTCGCGGATCGCCTCGTAGATGTCCGGTACGGGCAGGGACTTGGCGAAGGCCAGGAAGCCGTCGAGGTCGGCCGGCGGGTGGTCGCCCAGGATGCCGGTGAGGGAGAGCATGCTCATGTCGCCGGGCAGCTTGGGGAAGAACGCGCCGCGCGGGTTGGCCGGCGAGGCGACCGGGTTGATCGACAGGTCCTCGCCGTACGGGTCGCGGCGCAGGCGGAAGTGGCGGGTGGTGTAGGCCAGGCCGATCTTCACCCGGTCCTCGTCCGGCCGGGGGAAGCCGAGCTCCTGGAGCCAGGCGGGGGTGCGCGAGCCGCGGCCGGTCGCGTCCACCAGCAGGTCGCAGGTCAGGTGCTCCTCGACGCCGTCGGCGCCGCGTACGCGGACGCCGGTGACGCGGTCGCGGGCGGGGGTGGCGGTCGGGCCGAGGATGTCGGTGCGCTCCAGGAAACGCACGTTGGGCAGGGCCGCGACCCGGTTCCTGACCTGCTCCTCCAGGACGGGCCTGGTGGCCGAGACGCTGATCAGGCCGGTGGGGGCAGGGGCGAGCCGGCGTCCGTTGAAGTACCAGCGCAGGCTGGTGGCGAGGTCTCCGGCGGGCACCCCGGCGTCGATCATCTGCTGGGTGATGCCGGGGAACAGCTCGTCCAGGATCTGCTGGCCGCGGGCCAGCAGGGCGTGGGCGTGGCAGCCGTGGGGCACGCCCCGGCGCGGGCCGGCCGCGCCGGTCAGCGTGTCCCGGTCCACCAGCAGGACCTCGGCGCAGCGCTCGGCGAGCACGCGCGCGGCCAGCAGGCCCGCCATGCCTCCGCCGAGCACCACCGCGCGCTGTGCGACGTGAGCGGTCATCTCAGTCACGCGGGCTGTTCTGGTAGGCGGCCAGCTTCCACTGCCCGTCGCGCCGGACGGCCAGCCAGGACGCGCGGACCGCGCGCTCGGCGGCGACCTCGCTCTCGCCGGGCGCGAGCACGCCGCCCTCGGTGATCAGCAGGCAGACGTCCTCGCCGAGGAAACGCAGGTCGATGGGCTGCCCGGTGACGCGGGTGCCCTGGTACGGCCCGGCGAAGGCGTGGCCCATGAAGGCGCGGATCTCGGCCTGGCCCTTGCGGTGGACGCCGGGCAGGATCATGGAGCCGTCCTCGGTGAAGACGTCGGCGAACGCCTCGGCGTCGTGGGCGGCCCAGGCGGCGATGATCTGCTGCGGCAGGGCGGCGACGGCGAGGGTCTGGTCGGGGGCCGACAGGGTGGTCATGGCGATCTCCTTCAGATGTAGAGGGTGTCGGGTTCGAGGCCGCACAGAATCCGCCCGTACAGCTCGGCGTTGGTGTTGGGGTGCATGAGGGCGTGCTGGTTGACCGCGTGCACGTCGCGGGTGATGCGCTGGATGGGCACGTCGCTGTAGATCGACGAGCCGCCGCTGGCGGTGGCCAGGATGTCCACGGCCTCCTTGCCCAGGCGGCAGACGGCGCCCATGTCGGCGCGGGCGCGTACCCGTTCCTCGATGGTCCAGGAGGCGGACTCGGCGTCCTTGCCGTCCACGGTCGAGGCCAGGCGGTGGGCGTGGAACTCGGCCTGGTCGATCTTGAACGTGGCCTCGGCGACCTGGAGATGGGTCAGCGGGGCGGCGCTCTGGCTGGCGTACCCGGTGTAGGTGATCTTGCGGTCGGGGAGCCGTTCGAAGAAGACCTCGCGGGCGGCCTTGGCCAGGCCGAGCACGGTGCCGACCGAGGAGGCGGCGGCCACCGGCAGCAGCGGCGAGCGGTAGATCGGGGAGCCGGCGTTGGCGCCGTCGGCGTGCTGTCCCTGGAGGATCGCGCCCAGCGGCATGACCCGCTCGGCGGGGACGAACAGGTCCTGGGCCACGGTGCTGACGCTGCCGGTGCCGCGCAGGCCGGAGGTGTGCCAGTCGTCGATCACGGTCAGGTCGCTCATGGGGACCAGCGCCATGACGGGCTCGGGCTCGCTGTCCTGGCCGATGACGACGGCCACGATCTCCTGCCAGTGGCTGTGGTGGGCGCCGCTGACGAACCCCCACTTGCCGTTGACCACGATGCCGCCCTCGGCGCGTACGGCCATCGCGGTGGGGCTGAGCGTGCCGCAGATCCGTACGTCCGGGGTGGCGAACACCTCGTCCTGAACCGCCTCGGGGAAGTGGGCCGCCATCCAGGTCGGGATCCAGTAGACCGAGGCCGTCCACGCCGCCGCGCCGTCGGCCCGGCCCAGCTCGGCGGCGACCTCGACCAAGGTGCGCGTGTCGGCCTCGTGGCCGCCGTAGCGGCGCGGGGTCCGCAGCCTGAAGACGCCGGCCTCGGCCAGCGCCTCGATCGTCTCCTCGTGCAGCCTGCGGTTGTCCTCCGCCCAGGCCGCGTTCCTGCGCAGGACAGGGCCTGCCTCCGTCGCGCGGCGGACGAGGTCTTCCCGCGCCGGAGCACCCGTCATCAACACCATGTCCTCCCGGGACGTCAGTCGGGACACTGCTCCCTGAACGTCCCATTCGCCGAGCGGGCGGTGCATCTTCCGGAGTGCGGGATCGCCGGGCACGTACGGAGATGCGAAGGTCGTCGCGCGCGGGCGAGGCTGGGGGAAAACCCGAGACGAAGGGGTCGCGCAGCATGACAGCCGTCACCCACGCCCCCGTGGCTCCGCCCGAGCCCGGGCTCACCCCCGACGAGATCGTCGCCAGGGCCGAGGCCATGGTTCCCGCCCTGGTCGAGCGCCAGGCAGAGACGGAGCGGCGCACCTACTACGCACCCGACACCCACGAGGCGTTCGCCAGGGCGGGCTTCTACCGCATCCTGGTCCCCCGCCGCTTCGGCGGGTACGAGTTCGGCGTGGAGACCTTCATGCGGGTGTCGATGACGCTCGCGCGGGGCTGTCCGTCCACCGGCTGGATGTACTCCTTCGGCTCGGCGCACACGCTGGCGGTGGCCACGCTGTTCGGCGAGCGGGCCCAGTCCGAGTTGTTCGCCTGCGGCGACTTCATCTGCCCGGCCACGGTCGCGCCCGGCGGCTCGGCCCGTCCCGACGGCGAGGGCGGCTGGCTGCTCGACGGCACCTGGAGCTACTGCTCGGGCGCGCCGTACGCCACCCACTTCATGGGCCACGTCGTCGTGGACGGGGCGCCGATGTTGTTCGTCGCGCCGCGCGACCAGTGGCGCCGGCTGGACGACTGGGGCGGCCAGCTCGGCCTGAAGGGCAGCGGGTCGCACAGCATCGCCATGGACGGCGGCCGCGTCCCCGGCCATCTCACGCTGCCGATCCACCTCAGCCAGGTCGCCGTCACCGAGGGCACCCCGGGCCGGGCCCTGCACGGCAACCCCGAGTACGGCGGCGGCCCGCTCAGCGTCATGCTGCTCGGCAGCGCGGCCGTCGTCCTCGGCATGGCCCAGGGGGCGCTGGACGCCTACGAGGAGCTGATGCGGACCAGGACGACCATCTTCCCGCCGTTCACGACCCGCGCCGAGGACCCCGACTACCAGTTCTGGTACGGCGAGGCGAGCGGCATGCTCGCCGCCGCGGAGGCGGCCATGACGAACGCGATCCAGCAGTGGAGCCGGACCTGCGCCGCCGGGCCGGAGGCGTTCACCAGGGAGCGGGACGTGCGCCTGGCCACCATCAGCCGCGAGGTCGCCCGGCTGGCGTGGCGGGCCGTGGAGGGCTGCCTGTTCCCGACGGCGGGTTCCAGCGCGGTCCGGGACGGGCAGCGCATCGAGCGGATCTGGCGGGACATGTCCACCACGCACAGCCACGCCGGGTTCGCGATCTTCCTGGCCGCCCTGGCCAACCGGGAGCTGTCCCGCGCCCGGTTCGGCATCGCCTAGGACCGTCCGGCGGGCGCGGCGTCCGGCAGGGGACACCGGGCGCCCGCTCCTAGGTCTTGAGGAGGAGCGGTTCCGGCCGTACGGCGGATGGTGGGGCGGGTCGCCGCGGGTGACCCTTGTCGTCATGTTCTTACGTCTTCTGGTCGCCGCTCTGGGCGCGACCGCAACGCTGACCGTCCCCGCGCAGGCGACCGCGCTCACGCTCACGCTGCCGCGCCCCGGCGGGCCGCACCCGATCGGCACCGCCGAGCTGTACCTCGTCGACCCCTCGCGCACCGACCCCTACACCGGCTCGAAACGCGAGCTGATGATCAGCCTGTGGTACCCGGCGAAGCCCGGCGGCGGCGACCGCGCGCCCTACCTGCCCCCGGCCGCCGCGGCCCTCTACATCAAGGACAACGGCCTGTCCCCCCAGCAGGTACGGCTGCCGCTCACCCACGCCCGGCTGGGCGCGCCCGTCCGCGGCACGCGGCTGCCGGTGTTGCTGTACTCCCCCGGCAACGGCGCCGACCGCGGGGACAACACAGCCGTGGTCGAGGAGCTGGCCAGCCGCGGCTACCTGGTGGTGACCGTGGACCACACGCACGACAGCTCGCACGTCGAGTTCCCCGGCGGGCGGGTCGAGACCCACACCATGCCGGCCGGCACACCGCCGGAGGCGCAGGTCGAGCTGCGTTCCTCCGACATGCGCTTCGTCCTGGACCAGATCGCCGTCCTGAACGGGGGCGGCGATCCCGGCGCCGGAGGGCAGGCCGGGGGGCACCGCCTGCCGCCCGGCCTGCGCGGCGCCTTCGACCTCGGCCGGGTGGGCATGTTCGGCGCCTCGATGGGCGGCGCGACCGTGGCCGCCACCATGCTCAAGGACCCGAGGGTCAAGGCGGGGCTCAGCCTGGACGGGCCCGCGTTCGGCCCGGTCGTGCGGGCGGGGCTGAGCAGGCCGTACATGCTGATGAGCGCGCGGGCGGACCGGGCGGTCATGCCCGAGCTGGCCACGTTCTGGCGGAACCTGCGCGGCTGGAAGCTGAACGTCAAGATCGAGGGGGCGGTGCACGCCTCCTTCGGCGACGCCGAGGTGCTCTACCCGCAGGCGGTCGGGCTGCTCGGCTGGACCCCGGAGCAGCTCAGGCAGCAGATCGGCACGCTGCCGCCCGAGCGCGGCCTGGCCGTGCAGCGTACCTATCCCGTCGCCTTCTTCGACCGGCACCTGCGCGGGCGGGACAGCAGCCTGCTGCACGGCCCCTCACCGCGTTTCCCCGAGGTGACCCGGGTGCCCTGATCCGCTCACCCGGCCCACACGTAGCCGGTGAACATGAGCACGTGCAACGCCGAGCGCGGGCTGACCGCCCGTGCCAACCCGGGCGGCGGGCTCACGACCTTGGTCGTGTTCCCGCCGCCCGGGTGGGCGGTCCTAGGGCCGGGCGGGGTCGGTGGTCCCCGTGTAGGGGCGGACCGGGAGGGGACGGTTCAGGAGGAAGGCGCCGATCAGGCTCCGGTAGAGGTCGGGGCGGCCGTTGGCGATCGAGTGACCGGCCCCCGGGACGTAGACCAGGGTCGAGTCCGGCAGCGTACGGCGGTAGTCGTAGGTGACCTCCCACTTCAGGTAGTCGCACTGCCCGCGCATGATGAGCACCGGCACCCGTACCTCGCGCAGCGCCGGGCGCGGGTCGGGCCGCGCGGCGGCGTCCTCGGAGGTGACCTGGTTGCTGTAGAAGCCGGGCGGGTTCCCGTGCACGGGGGCCGGCGCCGCGGCGGCGCAGCCCGTGGTGTCCTTGGCCACCAGCAGCAGCGCGCGCATCCGGGCATCGGCCTCGGCGTCGGGCACCAACGCGCGCGCGGCGGCGGGGTTGACCCCCACGAGCAGCGACTGGACGAGCATGCGCGGGGAGCTGGTCAGGGCGTCGGCCTGTTCCTGGAGGGCGGCGGGCAGGTGGTCCCACGGGCTGCCGACGCCGCCAGGGAAGGCGGGGTCCCAGATGGCGCCCGGCGAGGTGAGCACGGCCCTGGCCACCCGGTCGGGGTGGGCGGCGAGGTAGGCGGCCGACAGGGTGCCGCCCCACGACCTGCCGACCAGGATGAGCTTCGGCACGCCGAGGACGCCGCGGATGGCCTCCAGGTCGGCGACGTGCCGGGCGACCGTGTAGCCGGCCGGGTCGGCGAGGCGGGTGGAGCGGCCCGCGCCGACCTGGTCGTAGGCGTACACGTCGAACCCGGCCGCGGCCAGGTCCTCGCTGCCCTCCGGCAGGCCCTCGCCCGGCGTGCCAGGACCGCCGTGCAGGAAGATCACGGGCGGGCGGGCCGTCGTACCGGAGCCGGCGAGCTTGACGTAGGCGATGCGGGAGCCCGTCGGGAGCTGCCAATACGCGACCCCGGCGGGCGCGGCGGCGGCCGGCGGCACGGGAGCGGGACGGAAGACCGCCACCCCGGCGAGGGCGGCGAGCACCACGGTGTTCACCAGCACGTACGGAAGGACCAGCCGCGGCAACCCCAGCCGCCGGAACGCCGGACCGCCGAGCAGCCGGCCGACGGCCGCGACGGCGAGCACCCCCGCCCCGGCGAACAGCGGCACGGCGGCGGTCACCGCCGCCACGAGCAGGAACACCACGGCCCCGGCGGCCACCGCGGCGATCTCGGCGCCCACGAGCAGGAGCGCGCCTGACACACGTTTCATACGCCACAACGTTAGGAACGCGGCCGCGGCTTCTCCTCCTGCCGCCGATCGATCCGTGCCCCCGCCGCGCGGCGGGGTGTCAACGGCTCCCGGGACGGATCAGGCCGCTCTCGTAGGCGTGGATGGTCGCGTGCAGCCGGTCGCGCACGCCCAGTTTGGCCAGGAGCGCCGCCACGTGGTCCTTGACGGTGGCGGGGCTGAGGTTCAGCTCGTCGGCGATCTCGGCGTTGGACAACCCGCGCGCGACGTGGCCGAGCACCTCGCGTTCGCGCGGGGTGAGCCCGTCGAGGCGGGGTTGCGGGCCGGGGTCGGCGGCGGCGGCGAAGCGTTCGAGCAGCTGACGGGTGATCACCGGGTCGAGCAGCGCGTCGCCGCGCGCGATCACCCGTACCGCGTCGACGACCCGGGCGGGCTCGGCGTCCTTGAGCAGGAACCCGGACGCGCCCGCGCGCAGCGCGCCGAACACGTACTCCTGGAGGCCGAAGGTGGTCAGGACGACGATCCGCGTGCCCGGGTTGGCGGCGGTGATCCTGGCGGTGGCGGCGAGCCCGTCGAGGCCGGGCATCCTGACGTCCATGAGCATCACGTCGGGCCGCAGCTCGGCGGCGAGCGCCACCGCGGACTCGCCGTCGGCGGCGTGGCCGACCACGTCGAGGTCGGGCTCGGCGGCCAGCACGGCGGCGATCCCGACGCGGACCACCGGCTGGTCGTCGACGACGATCACCCTGATCATCTGGGCAACCATACCCGCACGTCGCCGCCGTCGCCGGTCGCGCCGCCGGTCGTGAGCGTCCCGCCGTAGGCGTCGGCCAGGGTGCGCAACCGCCGCCGGGAGTTCCGGCCCGCGGCCCCCTCGACGAGGACGCCCTCCGGCAGGTACGACACGGTGATCCGTTCCCCGGCCATCCCCTCGACGGTCCTGAACACCCCTACCTCCAGCTCGGGCGCCAGGCCGTCCGGGTCGCCGACGTGCCGTACGCCCGCCCGGCGCCGCGCGGTGAGCACCTCCAGCCCGGCGAGGGTCGGCGGGGGGCCGTCGGCCCCGGCGGGCCGGCGCAGCTCGCCGAGCAGCCGCCGGAGCGTGTCGAGCCCGGCGCGGGCCGCGTCGCGGACCGCTTCGAGGTCGCCCCGCTCGGCCGCCGTGACGACCGCGTCCGCGTGCCGGACCGCCGTACGGCGCAGCCCCGCCGCGATCCGCTCCCGCTCGTCGCGGGCCACGTCCGCCAGCCGCCCGGCGAGCACGTCGCGCTCGGTCGTCTCCGCCGCCCGCCGCCGCGCCCGCAGCCGGGCGACCAGTACGCCCGCCGCCCACGCCGGGGCCGACAGGATCGCCACGGCCGGGCCGAGCACCGCCCACGCCGCCGTCCGGTCACCGGCGATGCCGGGTCCCAGTGCCAGCGCGAGGCCGCCCACCAGGCCGACGGCGAGGATCGCGAGCATCCCGGCGCGCCGGCGGTGGTAGGCGCCGAACGCGTACAGCTGGGCCAGCTCCACCCACCAGCCCCACAGGAACAGGTCGCCCGCGGGGGGCTCGGTCCAGCCCGCCATCGCCACGGGATAGATCGAGAGCATCGCGGCCAGGCTCCACGCGGGCCGCCGCACCCGCCACCACAGGGGCAGGGCGTGCAGCGCGAACAGCGGCCCGAGCACGAGGAGGTGCCGCGGCGGCGGGCTGTCCCCCGGCAGCAGGCTCGCCCCCATCGTCAGCGCGACGGCCAGCCCGACCAGCGCCGCGTCCCACGCCCGCGGCCCGCGCCACCACGTCCCGCGCGCCGGGGCCGCCCCGGCCGGGGCGGGGAAGTCGGCCCGTACCGTCCAGCCGCCGGCGTCCGGGCCGGCCGTGAGGGTGCCGCCGCAGGTCGCCACAGTGGTGGACAGTCCGGCCAGGCCGGTTCCCGTGCCCAGGTCGCCGTGTGCCTCCTCGCCGCCGCTGTCGCGCACCTCGACGGTCAGCCTGCCGGGTTCGCCCAGGACGGCGATCTCGACCCGGGCGCCGGGGGCGTACCGGGCCGCGTTGGTGAGGGCCTCGCGTACCACGCGGTAGGCGGCCGCGGCGACCTCGGGTGGGGCGGAAGTGGCCGTCCTGCGGTAGTGCACCCGGGCCGGTACGCCGCCGCCCGCGCCGGGCCCGGACCAGCCGGCGACCAGGGCGTCGATCGCCGCCGGAGCGACGACGCCGGCCTGCGCGCCGGCCAGCTCCGCGCGGGCGAGGCGCGCGGTGTCCCCGGCGTGGCGCAGGGCGGACTCCCGCAGCGCGGGGTCGGTCACGTGCAGGGCGGCGGCCGCGGCCACCGCGATGCCGGTGAGGCGGTGGGCGGCGGTGTCGTGCAGCTCGGCGGCCATCCTGAGCCGTACGGCGTCCGCGACGGCGTCGCCCGCCCGTGTGCCCGCCGCCCGGTGCGCGGCCAGGGCTTCCGTACGCGTCCGCGCGCGTCTGCGTGCCCGCCCGAACGCCCAGACGACCGCCGCCACCCCGCCCGACGACAACGCCGCGCCCGCCACCGCCGGTGGCCGCCATCCGCAGACCGCCGCGGTGACCGTCGCCGCCGCCACGAGGCCCGCCGCCACCGCGACGGTGACCCCGGCCGTGGCCCGGACGGCGGCGCCGTACAGGAGGGCGGCGCCGGCGAGCGGGCACCACAGCAGAAGGGACGACACGGCATCAGGCTAGCCTTCCGCCGGGAACGCGGGCCCGGCTCTCCGGACCCGCGTTCCCGGCGTGCTCAGTCCACCTTCTCAGTCCACCAGGACGGGCTCCTGGTCCGGCTGGTGGTGGCCGTCGTGCACCCCGGCGAACGGCGCCACGCCGCGCAGCCGGACCAGCGCGAGCACGGCCAGCACGGCGCACAGGGCGGCGCTCGCCCACGCGACCGCGTGCAGCCCCGTGGTGAACGCCTCCCGTGCCGCGCCGAGCAGCGCGGCGCCCTGGTCGGCGGGCAGGTCCCTGGCCACGGCGACGGCTCCGTTGATGCCGTCCTGGGCGAGCGCCGGGGTGCCGGTGGGCGGGGTGAACGCGCCGCGGTAGACGGCGGTGCCGAGGCTGCCCAGGGCCGCCACGCCGAGCGCGACGCCGAACTCGCCGCCGGTGGCCACCAGCGACGCCGCCGAACCCGCCTTCTCGGGCGGGCTGGTGCTCATCGCCACCTGGTTGATCATGCCGCCGACCGGCCCGACGCCGAAGTAGCAGACGCCCAGGAAGACGATCAGCGCGGTCACCGCGCCCACCGCGACCTGGGTGAGCAGGAGCTGGCCGACGACCGCGATCACCATGCCGCCACTCAGCAGGTACGCCGGCCGTACCCGGCTCGCCAGCCGCGGGGTGAGGTTGATCGAGACGATCAGCGCGACGGCCGGGCCCAGCAGCCACAGGCCCGCCTCCAGCGGCGACATGCCCTCGACCGTCTGGAGGAACAGCGCGACCTCCATGCCGGTCCCGGTCTGCAACGCCCCGCACAGCAGCCCGATCAGCACCGCGGCGGTGAACGCGCGATGGCGGAACAACCGCAGGTCCAGCAGCGGATGGGCGAGCGCGCGCTGCCGGTGCACGAACGCCGCGCCCACGAGCAGCCCGGCGGTGATCCCGACGGCGGGACCGACGCCCCAGCCGTCGCGCGCGACCGCCTTGAGCCCGTAGATCAGGGGCAGGATCGCGGCGAGGGACAACACGACGCTGACCAGGTCGACCCGGCCCCCGGCGGGGTCGCGGAACTCCGGCAGCAGCGGGGCCGCCGCGAGCAGCAGGAGCATCACCGGCACGCCGATCAGGAAGACCGAACCCCACCAGAAACGCTCCAGCAGCGCGCCGCCGACCACCGGGCCGAGCGCGATCCCGAGCATGAAGGCGGTGCCCCAGGCGGCCATGGCCAGGCCGAACTGCCGGGGGTCGCGGAACATGACGCCGATCAGGGACAGCGTCGAGGGCAGCAGCGTGGCCCCGGCGACGCCGAGCAGGGCCCTGGCCACGATCAGCATCTCGGGGCTGGTCGAGAAGGCGGCCAGGAGCGACAGGAGGCCGAAGGCCGCGCCGCCCACCAGCAGCAGCCGCCGGCGGCCGACGCGGTCGCCGAGCGAGCCCATGGTGACCAGGAAACCGGCGGTCATGAAGCCGTAGATGTCGGTGATCCACAGTTGCTGGGTGGCGTCCGCGCCCAGGTCGACGCTGAGGTGCGGCAACGCGAGGAACAGCACGCTGATGTCCAGGGCCACGAGCATCGTGGGCAGGAACAGCGCCACCAGCCCGAGCCACTCTTTCCGCCCCGCCCGGGGGGCGACGTCGTCGGTCACGTCCTCACTCCTTGATCCCTGGGTTCATGTGGTCAGCTCGATCCGGGTGTGGTCGCCGACCACGAGGCGGTGGTCGCTGCGTCCGGGGGCGACGGTGGTGTAGCGCCCGATGAGCGAGCCGCGCAGGCCGCTGGCGGCCACGATCGAGGCGCCGTCGAGCACGATGGAGTCGGACAGCCTGGTGGAGCGCACCACGCAGTCGCGCCCGATGGACGTGCCCGGCCCGATGTGGCTGTCCACGATCAGGGTGTCCGGGCCGATGATCGCCGGGCCCTCGACGCTGGAGGCGATCACCCGCGCGCCGGGGCCTAGGACGACGTCGCCGCGTACCAGGCTGGCCGCGTCCACGTGGCCGGCGATGTCGCGGGAGAGCCGGGCCAGCAGCCGCCGGTTGCATTCCAGGACGTCCTCGACCCGGCCGGCGTCGCTCCAGTAGCCGCGGTAGAGGCTCGCCCTGACCTCCTGGCCGGAGGTCAGCAGCCACTGGACGGCGTCGGTGATCTCGAGCTCGCCGCGCCGTCCGGGGACGATGCGGTCCACCGCCTCGTGGACGGCGGGGGTGAAGAAGTAGACGCCGGTCATGACGAGGTCGCTGCGCGGCCGTTCCGGCTTCTCCACCACGCGCAGCACCGCGCCGGTCTCGTCCGTCTCGACGACGCCGAACGGCCGGGGGTCGGCCACCCGGTGCACCACGATCTGGGCGGCCGGCCGCAGCGCGCGGAACTCCTCGGCGATCGGGCCGATCCCGTCGGCCAGGACGCAGTCCCCGAGGTACATGACGAAGTCCTCGCCGCCGAGGAACGGGCGCGCCAGCTTGACGCAGTGGGCCAGCCCCAGCGGGCGGAGCTGGCGGATGTAGGTGACGCGCGTCCCGAACCGCGAGCCGTCGCCGATGACCTCGGCGATCTGTGCCTCCCTGTCGCCGACCACGAGGCCGATCTCGGTCACGCCGAGCACGCGCAGGCTGTCCAGCACGTGCTCCAGGACCGGTTTGTTGGCGATCGGGATGAGCTGCTTCGGCATGGAGTGGCTCAAGGGACGCATGCGGGTGCCTGACCCGCCGGACAGCACCAGAGCCTTCATGCTCGCCAGAATCCCAACGGCGGCCCCTCGCGGGCATCTCTGACAGTGCGGGATCCCCGGACGGGCCGATTTGGTGCGTCGTGACGGGGGTGGAGGTCAGCCGATGCCCTCGACGAGGCCGGCGGCGGAGGAGAGGTTGTCGCGCAGCCGTTGACCGGCGCGTTCGTCGACGACGTCGGCCAGTTCGTGCACCCGCGACAACGCCCGTTCCGCCGCGCTGGCGTCGCCGAGCGCGCCCAGCACCTCGCTCAGGATCATGAGCGTCTGCGCCTCGAACAGCGGCGCGCGCATCTGCCGGAACAGCGTGACCGCCTTGCGCAGGCGGCCGATCGCGTCGCCGGGCTCGTTCGTGGTGACAGCCAGCTCGCCCAGCCCGGCCAGGGCGTGTGCCTCGGCCAGGCGGTGGCGCGCGGTCTCGGCCACGGCCAGCGCCCGCCGCAGCAGGTCGCCGGCCTCGTGCAGGCGTCCCCTGCGCAGGTGGGCGATGCCGAGCCCGTGCAGGGCGAACGACTCCCCGACGGTGTCGCCGATCTCCTCCACCAGCGTGAGCGCCTCCTCGAACGCGCCCGCGGCCAGCGCGAACTCCTCCGCCTGGAGGTGCACCCGGCCCATCCGGTGCAGGATCTGGGAGATGATGCGCCGGCTGCCGCCGCTCTTGCCGCGTACCAGCGCCTCGGCCAGCATGATCTTGGCGTCGTCGATGTCGCCGCACTCCGAGCGGATGGCGGCGAGGTTGTCCAGCGTGTGCGCGGCCGAGATCTGGTCGCCGATGTCGGTGAAGATGGCCAGCGCCTGTTCCAGGTGCGTCGAGGCCGCCTCCAGCTGGCCGTTCATACGTTCCAGGAACGCCAGGTTCCGTCTGGACCGGGCGATCTGCACGACGTTGCCGGTCTTCTCGAACAGCGCGAGAGCGGCCTCGAAGTCGCGCCGGGCCTCGCCGAAGTGCTGCTCGGTCTGGGCCAGCGTGCCGCGGACGCACAACATCTCGGCCTGGCCGCGCTCGTCGCCCGCCCTGCGCGCGGCCTCCAGGGCGATCTCCTGGATCTCACGCCAGTCGTCGAGGTAGACGTGCAGCTCGAAGAAGGGCTCGGCGTTCATCGCGGTACGCCAGCACAACTCCACGAACCCCGCCTGGGCGGACTGGCGGATGCCGGCGAGCAGCACGTGGCGCTCGCGTTCGAACCAGCCGATCGGGTCGGCGACCAGGCGTTCGACCAGTTCGTCCGGCAGGGGCGAGTCGGGGGCGGGAAGCAGGTGGGGGCCGGCGGGCGGGCCGTACTCGCGGGTCCTGGCGGTCTCGGTGAGCCGGTGCAGCGCGCCGAGCACGCGGGCCAGCGCCGCCGTACGCTCGGCGGGCGGCTCCTCGGCGGCCAGGCGTTCGTGGGCGTAGACGCGGATGAGGTCGTGGAAGCGGTACTGGACGTTGACGCTCCTGCCGACGCCGGCGACCTCGATGAGCTGGGCGTCGACCAGGTCGTCGAAGAGGTCCTGGGCGTCGGCCAGCGGCCGGCCGAGCAGCGCGGCGCCGGTCCAGGCGGAGAAGATGTGCGAGTGCAGGATCGCCAGGCGGCGGAACAGGCAGCGGGCCTGCTCGGTGAGCGCGTCGTAGGTGAGGGACAGGCTGGCCCTGATGCCCATGTCGCCGTGCTTGAGCTCGTCGAGCCTGCGGGCCTCGTCGCCGAGCCGGTCCACGAGCTGTTCCACGGCCCAGTGGGGGCGCGAGGCCAGGCGCGCGCCGGCGATGCGCAGCGCGAGGGGGAGGTAGCAGCACAGCTCGGCCAGGGCCGCGGCCGACTCCGGCTCGGCCCGTACGCGGTCGGCCCCGGCGATGCGCGACAGCAGCTCGACGGACTGGGCGGCGTCGAAGAGGTCGACGTCCACGTGGGTCGCGCCGGCCAGCCCGCCGAGCCGGGTCCGGCTGGTGGTGATGACGGCCGAGGTCGGGCTGCCGGGTAACAGCGGCAGCACCTGGCTCTCGGCGGCGGCGTCGTCGAGCACGATCAGCATCCGGCGGTCGGCCAGCAGCATGCGGTACAGCTCGGCCCGCTCGCCGAGGGTGTCGGGCAGCGCCGTCCCCTGGACGCCGCAGGCCCGCAGGAACCGGTCGAGCACCTGCATGGGGTGCACCGGGCGGGAGACGCCGCCGTGCAGGTCGGCGAAGAGCTGGCCGTCGGGGAAGTGCGCGGCGACGCTGTGCGCGGCGTGCACGGCGATCGTGGTCTTGCCGATCCCGGCCCGCCCGGCGACGGCGAGGATGGGCACGGCGAAGCGGCCGTCCCCCGAAAGGGGCACGGTCAGCCGCTGCCTGATGGTCTCCAGTTGCGCCTGCCGGCCGATGAAGTCGGCGATGTCGGCGGGCAGCATGCCCGGCACGGCCGGTGGGCGGGCGGGCGGCTCGGCCGGGGCCGCCGCGGCGGGCGGCTGCGCGTCCAGGCTCTCGTCGGAGGTGAGGATCGCCGATTCGAGCTGCTGAAGCCGCTCGTTGGGCTCGATGCCGAGCTCCTCGACGATCACGCGCCGGGCGTCGCGGTAGACCTGCAACGCCTCGGCCTGCCGTCCCGAGCGGTAGAGCGCGACCATCAGCTGGGCGGCGAGTCCCTCCCGCAGCGGGTGTTCCTGCACGAGCGCGGCCAGCTCGCCGACCAGTTCGTGGTGGCGGCCGAGGTCCAGTTCGAGCTGGACGCAGTCCTCGTTGGCGGTGACGCGCTGTTCGGCGATGCCGCTCGCCAGCGCCTGCACGGCCCTGCTCTCGATGCCGTCGAAGGCCGGGCCGCGCCACAGTTCCAGCGCCTCGCGGTAGTACTGGATGGCCTCGGGGTGGGAACGGCCGTCGCGAGCCTTGCGGGCCCGGCTCACAAGGCTCTCGAAACGGCGTGCGTCGATCGCGTCGGCGGGGGCACGCAGCATGTAGCCCTGCCGGGTGGTGACGATCATCTCGGGGTGGCCGTGGGCGCTGAACAGGCGCCGGAGCGCGGAGATGCAGATCTGCACCTGCGCTCGGGACGTGGCCGGCGGGTCCTCGTCGTAGATCGCCTCGACGAGGCGGTCCAGAGTGACCGAGTGATTGGCGTTCAGAATCAGGACGGCGAGGACGATCTGCTGTCGCGCCCCGCCCAGATCGAGCTGTCTCTCGCTCGCAGTGACCTCGAGCGCACCCAACACGCGAAACTCCACCCGCATCTCCTCAAACAAATCATCGCCCTCGGTCAAAGATCTTTCCCGACGCGACCGGAAACCGGGCGTGATTGCCATGATGAGCGGCGTAATTGGTGCTTACCCCTCAAAAGTTTCTGCCATGGTTGGGTGGATGGTACAACGCCCTGGGGTATGTTGCCAGTTTTGGATCGTTTCAGGGTGATCCGTGTTCCCTGTCACCGTCAGTCCTGAAAGGCACCCTCGATCAGGCCCCAAGGCCAGTCCATCGTGCCGTTGACCGTGCCGTGGTCGCCGGCGGCGGGGACGGCGTGCGCGGGGTGCGGTACGGCGGCGATGGCCGCGAAGCCGGCGAGCGCGGCGAGCAGGATGGCGATCGCGATGCGGACGCGGACGGTGACGGTGGTCGTTGCGGTCATTTCGATCTACCTCCGTGTGCTTACCGCGGTCTCGTCCGCGGCTTCGGAATGGACGCTCACACGGGCCGCAATTCGCGCTATATCCATCCTCTTTTCACCTGACATCAGCGCACGTTAGACGCTATGCACACCGATCTCCGTACCTGTTGGCGATAGCTCGGATAGAGGGGGAAAAGTGGCAGGGTCGTCCGGCGATCGCCGGGCGATAGCGAAGCGATAGCGGGTGGAGGGCCGGTGGATAGGCGGCACCGCGAGCCTGGGCGCGAGCCCGGGCGGCGCGACCTGTCGCCGTCCGGGTGGCCATGTGCGCGGGCGACTCGCGCGGACCACTCGGAGAGGTGAGATGGGAATAGCGGTGCAAGCCCAGGACGCGGTCTACGGCCGGGGTGCGGCGGATCTGCACGTACGCCTCGACCATGACGCCGACGGGCACTGGGTCCTCGAAGCCGAGACCCGCACGGACCAGGACGGATCGGTCAGCGAGTGGGCCGACCGCCTGCTCGACCGCGGCCTGTACCGCATCGTGTTCGCCACCGACCCCTACTTCGTCGGGCTCGGGCTGAGGCCGGCGTATCCGGAGATCGTCGTCACCTTCCGCATGATCGACGAGACGGCCGTCAACAACATCGTGGTCCTCATCTCCCCGCATTTCTCGACCGTCTATTTCGGATCGCTCAGCTGAGGGACAGTGAGGCCGGACATGAAGATCAGCCGCTACCAACCCTTCCCCAGGATGCCGCTCGCCGATCGCCGCTGGCCGGACGCCGTTCTCAGCGCGCCGCCGCGCTGGTTGTCCACGGACCTGCGCGACGGCAACCAGGCGCTGCCCAGGCCCATGGATCCCGAGCGCAAACTGGTGCTGTTCGACCTGCTGGTGGGCATGGGCTACAAGGAGATCGAGGTCGGCTTCCCGGCCGCGAGCCAGGACGACTACGACTTCGTCAGGCTCCTGGTCGAACGCGACCGCATCCCGGACGACGTGTGCGTGACCGTACTGACCCAGGCCCGCGACGAGCTGATCGAGCGCACGGTGGAGAGCGTGAGCGGGGCGCCCAGGGCGACGCTGCACCTCTACAACGCGACCTCGCCGCTGGCGCGGCGGCTGGTGTTCGGGATGAACCGGGACGAGTGCAAGGATCTGGCCGTCCTCGGAACACGATTAATCATGAAATATGCCGATAAATCGCTTGAAGGGTGCGATGTTCGGTTCCAGTATTCGCCGGAGCATTTCCATGACACCGAGCCGGAGTTCGCGCTGGAGGTCTGCGCCGCCGTCATGGACGTCTGGCAGCCGGGGCCCGACCGGCCGATCATCCTCAACTTCCCGACGACGGTCGAGCGCTCGACGCCCAACGTGTTCGCCGACCAGATCGAGTGGCTGCACCGCAACCTGCCCCACCGCGAGCACGTGTGCCTGTCGGTCCACACCCACAACGACCGCGGCACCGGCGTGGCGGCGGCCGAGCTGGCCATGCTGGCCGGGGCCGAACGCGTCGAGGGCTGCCTGTTCGGCAACGGCGAACGGGCGGGCAACGTCTGCCTGGTCACGCTGGGCCTGAACCTGGCCACCCAGGGCGTCGACCCCGGCATCGACTTCTCCGACCTCGAGCGCGTGCGGCGCACGGCCGAGGAGTGCACCGGCCTCGCCGTGCCGCCGCGGCACCCGTACGGGGGCGACCTGGTGTTCACCGCCTTCTCCGGCGGGCACCAGGACGCGATCAAGAAGGCGTTCGACGCGATGGACCGGGAGGCGGCACGTACCGGTCGCGATCCGGCCGGGCTGCCGTGGGAGGTGCCGTACCTGCCGGTGGACCCGCGGGACCTGGGACGTACGTACGAGGCGGTGGTCCGGGTGACCAGCCAGTCGGGCAAGGCCGGCCCGGCGTACCTGCTGAACGCCCGGTACGGGCTCACGCTGCCGCGCGGGCTGCAGATCGAGCTGGCCCAGGCCGTACAGGCGATGGCGGAGGCCGGGCAGGGCGAGATCGAGCCGGAGCGGATCAGGCGGCTGTTCGAGGAGGAGTACATGGCGGCCGGCGCCGCCCCCGGCGACCTGGCCGGGACGGTGGCCACGCTGCACATCGACGACGGAGCCGACGCCGGCGGGGGCAGCGGCGGGGGTAGTGGCGGGGGCGCGCGGGGCCGGGCGGCCTCGGTCGCGGCGCTGCGCGCGGCCCTGCGGCGCGCCGGCGTCCGGATCCGCGCCGTGCACCACCTCGACGGCCCGACCGGCATCCCAGGCGGCGCCCCCAGCGGCGTCCAAGGCGGCGTCTCGGGCGATGTCCCAGGCGGTGTCTCAGGTGGTGTCCCCGGCGGTGAAGTGGCCGTCTACGCCCAGTGCGGGCCGGAGGGCGGCACGGTCTGGGGAGCCGGCATCGGGCGCGACGTGGTCGCCGCGGCCCTGGCCGCCGTGGGCGCGGCCGTGGCCGCCGCCCGCCGCGGGAGCCCGCCGCCCGCCGCACCCACCTCCGACCTGCCCCTTCCCGAGGCGGGACGGCGTCGCCCGGCCAGGAGCCGGCGGCTGATGGCGGGACGATAGAGATCGAATACCGCCCCGGCCTAGCGTGAGCGCAACACGACATCTTGGGGAGACGGCCATGACTCTCATCGAACGGCAGGAGGAGATGTCCTGCCTGGAGTCGCTCGTCGCCAACGCCATCCTCGGCCGCGGGCGGGTCGCGCTGGTCAGCGGGCCCGCCGGGACGGGCAAGAGCGCGCTGCTGCGTGCCCTGTCCGAACAGGCCATAGAGCTGGGCGCGCTCGCGGTGACGGCGACAGGATCGCGCATGGAGCAGGAGCTTCAGCTCGGCCTGCTCCGCCAGCTCATCCAGGACGCCCCCTTGGTCGAGGAGGAGCGCGAGCGCTCGGAGCGGCTGCTGGAGGAGGGCGTGCGCACCGCGACCGCGGCGCACGCCGACGCCGAGCGGCTGCTCGACCCGCAGGTCGTGCACGCGCTGGTCACGGTGCTGCTCGACCTGTCGGAACGCTGCCCGCTGGTGGTCGTCGTGGACGACGTGCACCACGCCGACCGTACGTCCCTGCTCTGCCTGGCCTACCTGGCGCGGCGGGTGCGGAACGCGCGGATCGTGGCGGTGTTCACGCTCAACGACCGGCAGGGCACGGACGGGCCGCTGGAGACCGACCTGCTGCGGCTGCCGCACTGCCTGCGCCTGCAGCTCACCCCGCTGTCACGCAAGGGCGTGGCCGCGCTGGTGACGGGCCAGGTGGGGCTCACCGCGGCCGAGCGGTTCGCCGACGAGTGGCACACGATCAGCGGCGGCAACCCGTTGCTGGCCGGTGAGCTGGCCGCCGACTACCGCCATCACCTGCGGGCCGTGGAGGAGCCGCCGCGCGAGCTGGTCGTCGGCGACCGGTTCGTCCGGGCGGTCGAGACGTGCCTGCGGCGCAGCCATCCGCGTACCGTCCGGGTGGCGCAGGGCCTGGCCATCCTGGGCGAGGCCGACGGGCTGGCCGAGATGCTCGAACTGCCCCCGGTCGACGTCAGCAGGGAACTGCTCACGATCGGCGCGACCGGCCTGCTCAAGAGCGGCGGCTACCGCCACGAGGCGGTGCGCTCGGCCGTGCTGGCCGGCATGGACCTGTCCGAACGCAAGGAGCTGTACCGGCGGGCCGCCGAGCTGGCCTACACCAGGGGCGTACGGCCCGGCGTGGTCGCCGACCGCCTGCTCCAGGCCGCCAGGGTGGAGGCCCCGTGGGTGGTGCCCACGCTGGAGGAGGCCGCGCTGGCCGCGCTGCGCAAGGGTGAGGTGGAGTCGGCGGTGGCCTACCTGAAGCTGGCCTGGCGCGAGTGCACGGACGAGCTCCAGCGTTCCAAGCTGATGACGATGCTCGTCCGCGCGGAGTGGCGGATCAACCCGGCCGCTCCCGCCGGGCACCTCGACCAGCTCGCCGAGGCCCTGCAGAAGGGCAGCCTGCACGGCAGCGACGCGGTCGTGCTGGCCCGCGCGCTGCTGTGGCACGGCCGCTTCGAGGACGCCCGCGACGTGCTCGAACAGCTCAACCAGGAGGCGTCGGCCTCCGACCACGCGACGCTGGCCGAGCTGGTCGTGGCGCAGTTGTGGCTGCGTGTCACCTGCCCGCCGCTGGCCGCGTACGTGGCCAACCCGCCCAGGGAGCACATCCTGGCGGGCATGGTGTCGGTCGCCGTCAACCGGCGGCTGGAGTCCACGCTCGCCCTGGCCGAGGTGCTGACCCGCGGCCCGCGCGAGCACAACCTCGACGCCGTCGAACGCATCCTGGAGGGCGAACGCCTGGACGAGATGTCCCTCGACGTCGTGGAGAACTCCCTGCTCGCCCTCACCTACGCCGGGCGCTGCGAGCGCGCCGCCCCGCTGTGCGACCTGTTCGGCGACGAGGCGGCGGCCCGGCAGGCGCCCAGCCGCCGGGCCCGCCTGGCGGCCATCCGGGCCGAGATCGCGATCCGCCAGGGCGACATGCCGGCCGCCGAACGGCACGCGCGCATCGCGCTGGACACGATCCCCATGAGCAGCTGGGGCGTGGCCATCGGCGGCCCGCTGGCCAGCCTGATCATCGCGCGGACCGCGATGGGCCGGCACGAGGCCGTACGCGACCCGCTGGACCGGCCGGTCGCCGAGGCCATGTTCCAGACCCGCTACGGGCTGCACTACCTGTACGCCCGCGGCCGCTACAACCTGGCCGGCGAGTCCTTCGTCCCGGCGCTGCACGACTTCCTGCGCTGCGGCGAGCTGGTGACGGCCTGGGGCCTGAACAACCCGGCGCTGATCCCGTGGCAGGCGGACGCGGCCGAGGCGTGCCTGCGGATGGGCCAGACCGAGGAGGCCAGGGAGCTGATCAAGGCCCACCTGGACGGCTGCGGCCCCGGCGCCTACCGGGGGCGGGGCATCGGGATGCGGCTCAAGGCGGCCGTGTCCGAGCCGGCCCGGCGTCCGGCGCTGCTGCGGCAGGCGGTTGAGTACCTGCAGCTCGCGGGCGACCGGTACGAGCTGGCCAGGGCGCTGTTCGACCTCGTGGAGGCGTACGAGGCGCTGGGCGAGTTCCGGCGGGCCCGCACGGTGGCCGGGCGGGCGCAGGCCGCGGCCCTGGAGTGCGGGGCCGAGCCGATGATCAGCGCGCTCAGCCGGGCCGCGGACGCCGACGGCGCGCCCTCTCCCCTGCCGGGCGACCTGATCGGCGTGCTGAGCGTCGGCGAGCGGCGGGTCGCGGCGCTGGCCGCGGCCGGCTACAGCAACCGCGAGATCGCCGCCAAGCTCTACATCACGATCAGCACCGTCGAGCAGCACCTGACCCGCACCTACCGCAAGCTGAACATCCGCCGCCGCGCCGACCTCCCCCTCGTGGTGGAGTTCGACGACCAGGCCCAGCCCTGACCGTTCGCCCCTGACCTGCCCGGCCCGGCACACCCGTGCCCGGCCGGGCATGTACGAAGTTGCGCGCCCGCGGGCGCGCGGGCGAGCGTCGAAGGCATGGAACTCACGGTGGTGCGGGGGCAGGCGACCCCCGAAGAACTCGAAGCGGTCGTCGCGGCGGTCTTCCGTCGCCTGGCCGAGGCGGCCGAGCGCGAGGCGTCGGCCTGGTCGGACCCCTCAGGGCTGGTACGCAGGCCGCTGCCCGGCGGCGGCGACGGCTGGCGGCTGACGGCGTGGGCGAGCTGACCCCCGATCGCGCACTTTGCGACATGCCCGGCCGGCTGTCCGGCCCCATCCTGAAGCGGACACGTCATCCGAGAGGCGGGACGTGCCCCCTGCCCCCGCCAGGACGGCCTTCCCGGCGCCGCGGCGCCGCTCATGGGCGGGGTCTTTCACGTTCCTGAGGAGGAGCACACCATGTCGTCTCTGCTCGGTTCGCTGCGCCGGCTCGTACTGGCGCCATCCCTGGCCGACGTGACCTTCGGCGCACGCGGCTTCCCCGTCGTCCCCTCCGGCCTGACCGGCCGCCTGGAGGCGATCCCGCAGGCCGTCGTGTGCGGCTTCGAGTGGGGCATCGACGTACGCGACCAGTGGGAGATCGAGCGCCGGCTGTCCCTGGTGGACGTCGAGCAGCGCGGTTTCGCCTACGAGGGCGCGACGATGGCCTTCACCGTGCTGGACGCCATGGGCGGCGGGCGCGGGCGGCGTACCCGGGACCTGCTGATGGGGCCGGGGCAGCCGCACATCTTCCTCGCCTACATCGGCATCGGCTTCGCCATGGCAAGGCTGCCGCGGGTGTTGTGGAAGAAGGTGCTGCCGGACCTGGACGGCACCCCGTACCACCCGACGATGAGCTGGCTGGCCGTGGACGGGTACGGCTTCGACCTGGCCTACTTCCACACCCGCCGCTGGGTGGACGGGCAGCAGGTGCCCGACTCCTACCCCTGGCAGGGGAATGCGGCCTACTTCCCGCGCGCCGTGGACCAGGGCGTCGGCCGGGCGTTGTGGTTCATCCACGGCGGCAGGCCGGGCGAGGTGGCCGCGGCGGTGCGCGCGTTCGCCGCGGGCCGGCAGGCGGACCTGTGGAGCGGCGTCGGGCTGGCCGCCACGTTCGCCGGGTGCGAGCCGGAGGCGGCGGCGGTGTTGCGCGAGGAGGCCGGGGAGCACCGGGCCGAGCTGGCCCAGGGCTCGGTCTTCGCGACCAAGGCGCGGCATTACTCAGGGTTCGTCCCGGAGCATTCCGCGGCGACGGGCGCGGTGCTGACCGGTCTCGACGTGGCGGGCGCGGTCGCGCTCGCCGACGACAGCGAAGTCGCCCCGGGAACGTCGGCGCGCGTCCCGGATTACGAGTTGTGGCGTGCGGGAGTACGCGCGCATTTCGCCGCCGGAGCAGAAGTCCCGTCCCGCTGACCGGCCTGCGGTAAATGGCAGGTCATTCGCTTTCGCGTGCCCGAAAATGAGCCTCCGAGCTGAGCAAACCCGAAGTTGTCCGGCCGCTGGGCGGCATGTGTCAATGAAATTGGATTGTTCGGGCTATAAGCGGCGGAGGCTCAATTGGCAAGCGCATTGCGGTCGCTCAGACGCAAAATTCTGGTGCCGGACGTCGGCGAGACGAAAGTCGAGAAACGCGGCTTCTGGGTGAAGAACGCGGCGTCCACTGAAATTCTGGAGACGGTCGGCGCGTACTTTCTCGCCGGCTATGCCCACGCCGTGGAATCACGTACCGTCGCCGAGGCCGAGGACCGGCTCGAAGAGGTGCCCGCGCGTTTCCGCGGCTTCGCCTACGAGGGCGCGGGCATGGGCTTCGCCATCCTGGACTGCATGACCTTCGGCGACCTGCGCCGGGTCAACACCTTCCTCCAGGGACGCGGCCACCACCACAACTACATGGTCTACGTGGGGATCGGCTGGGCGATGGCCAGGCTCCCCCGCTTCCTGTGGCCGAAGGCCGACCTGCTGGACCCGCTGCTGCTGTGGCTGGTCCACGACGGCTACGGCTTCCACCAGGCCTACTTCCACACCGACCGGTACGTGCACCAGCAGGTGCGCGAGCCCCGCTTCTCCTGGCCCCCCGGCCACGAGGAGTACGCCGCCCACGCCCTCGACCAGGGCATCGGCCGCGCGCTGTGGTTCGTCGCCGGCACCAGCGCCGAGCGGGCGGTCACGCTGATCGAGCGGTTCCCCGAGTCCCGCCACGCCGACCTCTACAGCGGCATCGGCCTGGCCGCCACCTACGCGGGCGGGGCCGACGAGGCCGAGCTGCGGTGGCTGCGCGAGCGGGCGGGCGCGCACCGCGGGCCGCTGGCCCAGGGCAGCGTGTTCGCGGCCGAGGCCAGGATCCGCGCCGGGTTGCTCTTCCCGCACACCGAGTCGGCCGTGGGCGTTCTCTGCGGCACCACGGCGGAGCAGGCGGCCGAGGTGAGCCGCGCGACCCGCCCCACAGCGACAGCACAGGACAAGCCGCCCGCCTACGAGGCGTGGCGCCGGCGCATCGCCGAGACGTTCGTCTTCCATGGAGGTGTTCCCTCGTGACCTCGGTAGCCGCGTGGTTGCGCAAGCAGGCGGCGGGAGTCTCCGCCCTCGCGCTGATGATCGCCGTCTTCGCGATCGGCCACCCGACCTTCGCCTCGGACGCGACCAAGGCCGAGATGGCCGGCGCGTACGGCTTCAAGCCCCTGACGATCGCGATGCCGGGCGGCGGCCCGGCCAAGACCGTCCGCAAGGTGAACCAGGCCTACAAGCACATCGACGCGTGGATCTCCTCCGTGGGGGCCGCGATCGCGCTGAACGACCTCGACGGCAACGGCAGGGACGACGACCTGGTGATCGTGGACCCGCGTACCGACCAGGTGGTCGTCACCCCGGCGCCGGTCGAGGGCGGCGGCGAGCGGTACCGGCCGTTCGCGTTGTCGCTCGGCTCGCTGCCGGTCACCGACGCGATGGCGCCCATGGGCGCGGTGCCCGCCGACTACAACGACGACGGCCGCACCGACCTGCTCGTCTACTGGTGGGGCCGGACGCCCACGCTGCACCTGCAGCGGCCCACGGCGACCCGGTTCGAGGCCGCCGCCTTCGACGCGGCCGAGCTGGTGCCCAACCCCGGCGGCACGAAGTACACCGGCGAGCTGTGGAACAGCAACGTCGCGACCGTGGCCGACTTCGACGGTGACGGCAAGCAGGACATCTTCGTCGGCAACTACTTCCCCGACGGCAGCCCGATCCTGGACAGCCGCGTGGACGGCGGCGTGCAGATGAACCACTCGCTGTCCAAGGCCGTCAACGGCGGCCGAGACTACTTCTTCCGCGGCACCGGCAACGGCGGCTTCACCCGCCTGGACGGCGTGCTGCCCTCCGACGTCTCCACCGGCTGGGAGCTGGGCGCGACCAGCGCCGACCTGGACGGCGACGGCCTGCCCGAACTGCTGCTGAACAACGACTTCGGGCCCGACCACCTGCTCTACAACACCTCTAAGCCCGGCACGATCACGTTCTCGCCCACCATCGGGACGCACGAGATCGGCGTGCCCAAGTCGAAGGTGCTCGGCGAGGACTCCTTCAAGGGCATGGGCTCGGACGCCGGCGACCTCAACCACGACGGCATCCTCGACTTCTTCGTCAGCAACATCACCACCCCGTACGGCATCCAGGAGAGCAACTTCACGTTCCTGTCCACCGCCAAGAGCAAGGCCGAGCTGCGCGAGAAGCTGCGGCAGGGCGAGGCGCCGTGGAAGGACCTCAGCGCCGAGCTGCGCACCGCCTGGTCCGGCTGGGGCTGGGACCCGAAGATCGAGGACTTCGACAACGACGGCGAGAACGAGATCGTCCAGGCGACCGGGTTCATCAAGGGCGACGTCAACCGCTGGCCGCCGCTCCAGGAGCTGGCCGCCGCCAACGACGGCGTGACCAGCAACCCCAAGTCGTGGCCGAACGTCACCGAGGGCGCCGACATCGCCGGCGCGCAGACGCTGGCCTTCTTCGCCAAGGGCCCCGACGGCCGCTACGCCAACCTGTCGGAGCAGCTCGGCCTGGCCGTGCCCGTGCCGACGCGCGGCATCGCGACCGGGGACGTCAACGGCGACGGCCTGATCGACTTCGCGGTGGCCCGTCAGTGGGAGGCGCCCGCCTTCTACCTCAACACCAGCCGGTCGGAAGGCTCGTTCCTCGGGCTGCGCCTGCTGCACGACTCCCCCTCCGCGACCGGCCCGCTGCCGGCCGCCGGGTCGCCGGTGATCGGCGCGCAGGTGACCGTGACCACGTCCGACGGCCGCACGTTCGTCGGCCGCGTGGACGGCGGCAGCGGCCACTCCGGCAAGCGCTCGAACGCGGTGCACATCGGCCTGGGCGCGAACGTCACCGGCCCCGTGCAGGTCAAGCTGGACTGGCGCGACCGCGCCGGGCAGCGGCACCAGCAGGAGCTCCGGCTCACCCCCGGCTGGCACACCCTCCAGCTCGGCTCGCAAGCGAAGGAGAAGTGACGGCATGGCCGCCAAGACGATCACCCCGCCACGTCACGACCCCAAAGTGATCACGGCGCTGCGCCGGTTCGCGATCTCGATCACCATCTTCAACATCCTCGGCTACACCGTGCTGGGGTTCGAGCAGCCGTGGTCGTGGCCGTTCGTGGCCCTGGCCACCGGCTACACCGTGGAGATCATCCTTGAGGTGATCGGGGCCCGCCAGGAGGGCCGGGCGCCGCGTTTCCTCGGCAACGGGCCGCGCGGGCTGATGGAGTTCCTCTACCCGGCGCACATCACTTCCATCGCGCTCAACATGCTGATCTACGTCAACGACCAGGTGCTGGTCATGATGTTCGGCGTCACCGTCGCCGTCGGCGCCAAGTGGGTGCTCAAGGCCCCGGTACGCGGCCGGATGCGGCACTTCATGAACCCGTCCAACTTCGGCATCGCGGTCATCCTGCTGCTGCTGCCGTGGGCCAGCATCGCGCCGCCGTACCACTTCACCGAGAAGGTCGACAACCCGATCGACTGGATCATCCCGGGGATCATCATCATCGGCGGCACCATGATCAACGGCAAGCTGACCGGCCGCATGTGGCTGATCGGCGGCTGGGTGGGCGTCTTCGCCCTCCAGGCCGTGGTGCGCGGGCTGATCATCGACGACATCTCCATCCTCGGCGGGTTGTCGATGATGACCGGGGTGGCGTTCATCCTGTTCACCAACTACATGATCACCGACCCGGGCACGAGCCCGTCCAGACCGCTGTCCCAGGTCGCCTTCGGCGGCGGTGTGGCCGTGGTGTACGGCCTGCTCATGGGCATGAACATCCCGTACGGGATCTTCTTCGCCACGGCGGCGGTCTGCCTGATCCGCGGCGGCTTCCTGTGGGCGCTGCACATCGTGAACAAGGCGCGCGAGCTGGACGCCGCCAGGGTCAGCGCAGCCGCCGCGGAGGCGCTGCGGGACGCGCGGAAAGAGGTCGCGAAGGCATGACGAGGATCGCGATCGTCGGCATGGCCTGCCGGTACCCGGACGCCGCCTCGCCCAGGGAGTTGTGGGAGAACGCGGTGGCCGCCCGCCGCGCCTTCCGCCGGCTCCCGGACGAGCGCATGCGGCTGGAGGACTACTGGGACCCCGATCCCGCAGCGCCGGACCGCTTCTACGCCAAGACCGCCGCGGTCATCGAGGGCTACGCCTTCGACCGGGTGGCACACAAGATCGCCGGTAGTACGTACCGGTCGACCGACCTGGCCCACTGGCTGGCCCTCGACATGGCCGGCCGGGCCCTGGCCGACGCCGGGTTCGCGGACGGCGAGGGGCTGCCCCGCGAGCGTACGGGGGTCGTCGTGGGCAACACGCTCACCGGCGAGTTCACCCGGGCGAACGTGTTGCGCCTGCGCTGGCCGTACGTGCGCCGCACGCTCGCCGCGGCCCTGAAGGAGCAGGGCTGGGACGACGAGCGCCTGGCCGCGTTCCTGGCCGACTACGAGGAGTCCTACAAGAGCCCCTTCCCACCGGTGGACGAGGACACCCTGGCCGGCGGGCTGTCCAACACGATCGCCGGGCGCATCTGCAACCACTTCGACCTCAACGGCGGCGGCTACACCGTGGACGGCGCCTGCTCCTCGTCCCTGCTGTCGGTGGTGACGGCCGGCAAGGCGCTGGCCGACCGCGACGTGGACGTGGCTCTGGCGGGCGGCGTCGACCTGTCCATCGACCCGTTCGAGGTGATCGGGTTCGCCAAGACCGGCGCGCTGGCCAAGAGCGACTTCCGCCTGTACGACCGGCACTCCAACGGGTTCTGGCCCGGCGAGGGCTGCGGGATCGTCGTACTGATGCGCGAGGAGGACGCGCTGGCCGCCGGGCGGCGGATCTACGCCACGATCGCCGGCTGGGGCATCTCCTCCGACGGCAAGGGCGGGATCACCCGGCCGGAGGTGAGCGGTTACCTGCTGGCGATGCGCCGCGCGTACGACAAGGCCGGGTTCGGCCCCGAGACCGTCGAGCTGTTCGAGGGCCACGGGACGGGCACGGCGCTCGGCGACGCGACCGAGCTGACCGCGCTGTCGCGGGCCAGGGAGTCGGCCGCGCGGCCGGCCGCGGTCGGCTCGATCAAGGGCATGATCGGCCACGCCAAGGCGGCCGCGGGCGTAGCGGGCCTGATCAAGGCGGCCATGGCCGTGCACGAGCAGGTGCTGCCGCCGACCATCGGCTGCGTCGACCCGCACCAGGTGCTGACCGACGAGGGCGCCACGCTGCGGGTGCTGCGCACGGCCGAGCCGTGGCCGCAGGGCGCGCCCCTGCGGGCCGCGGTGACCGCCATGGGCTTCGGCGGCATCAACACGCACGTGGTGCTGGAGAACACCGGGCCGCGGCGGCGCGCGTCCAGCCGCGTCAAGGCGCTGGCCGCCGCCGCCCAGGACGCCGAGCTGTTCCTGCTGGACGCCGGCTCCTGGGACGAGCTGCGCGGCCTGGTGTCGGAGCTGCTCGCGTTCGTGCCCAAGGTGTCCTACGGCCAGCTCGCCGACCTGGCCGCCACGCTGCGCGGCCAGCTACGCGGCCTGCCGTGCCGGGCGGCCGTCGTGGTCTCCTCGCCCGACGACGCCGAACGCCGGCTCACCCGCGTGCTGGCGGTCCTGGAGTCCGGCGAGAACACGCTGGTCAGCCCCGACGGCAAGGCGTTCGTGGGCCGCGCCGCGGCCCGGCCCAGGATCGGCTTCCTCTTCCCCGGGCAGGGCTCGGGCCAGGGGACCGGCGGCGGCGCTCTGGCCAGGCGCTTCACCGACGTCGCCGAGGTGTACACCACGGCGGCGCTGCCCGCCGACGGCGACATGGCGGCCACCGAGATCGCCCAGCCGCGCATCGTCACCGGCTCGATGGCGGGCCTGCGGGCGTTGTCGCTGCTCGGCATCGAGGCGGACGCGGCCGTCGGGCACAGCCTGGGCGAGCTGTCGGCCCTGCACTGGGCGGGCGCGATGGACGAGGACGCGCTGCTGCGCGTGGCGACCAAACGCGGCCGGGCGATGCGGGAGCGCAGCGAGCCGGGCACGATGGCCGGCGTCCGGGCCGCTCCGGAGACCGTGCTGGAGCTGGCCGGCGACCTGCCGGTGGTGATCGCCGGGTTCAACGGGCCGCTCCAGACCGTCGTCGCCGGTCCGGTGGCGGCGGTGGAGGAGGCCGGGCGCGCGGCCGAGCGCGCCGGGCTCACCTGGACCAGGCTGAACGTCTCGCACGCCTTCCACTCGCCCCTGGTCGCCCCGGCGGCCGAGGCCCTGGCCGGATACCTGGAGGAGGAACGCTTCGGGCCGGTCGCCCGGCGGGTCGTCTCCACCGTCACCGGGGACGACCTGACCCCCGGCACGGACGTCCCGGCGCTGCTGCACCGGCAGATCACCGCGCCGGTACGGTTCGCCCAGGCGCTCGGCTCGCTGGCCGCGGACGTGGACCTGCTGGTCGAGGTCGGTCCCGGCCGGGTGCTGAGCAGGCTGGCGGCCGAGCTGACCGACGTGCCGGCCGTCGCGCTGGACACCGACAGCGAGTCGCTGGCCGGGCTGCTCGGCGTGGCCGGCGCCGCGCACGTGGCGGGCGTGCCCGTCGCCTGCGAGGAGCTGTTCCACGGGCGGCTGGTCAAGCCGCTGGAGATCGGCGCGGCGTTCTCGTTCTTCACCAGCCCCGCCGAGCAGGCGCCGCAGGTGCGCGTCAAGGCCGCCGCCCCGCAGCCGCGGGAGCGGGCCGCCGCGCCGGACGGCCAGGTGGCGCGGCAGGGCGAGTCGACGGTCGAGCTGCTGCGGCGGCTGGCCGCCGAACGCGCCGAGCTGCCGCTGGAGATGGTGACCGAGGACAGCAAACCGCTGGACGAGCTGCACCTCAGCTCGGTCACCGTGATGCACATCATCGACCAGGCCACCCAGCATCTGGGCGTGCCCGCGGGCATGGCGCCGGCCAACGTCGCCACCGCGACGCTCCAGGAGCTGGGCGAGGCCCTGGACCGGCTGGCCGCGCAGCCGCGCGCGCAGTCGGCGAGGGGCGTGACGGGCGCGGCGCCGTGGGTGCGCCCGTTCGCCGTGGACCTGGACGAGCAGCCGCGGCCCCGCCGTACGGCCGAGGAGCGGGACGGGCGGTGGCAGGTGTTCGCGCCGGCCGGTTCGCTCCTGGCCCAGCCGCTGCGCGAGGCCCTCGAAGGGGAGAAGATCGGATCCGGTGTCCTGGTGTGCCTACCCGCGCGGTGCGCGGCCGACGACCTTGAGCAGGCGCTGCTCGGCGCCAAGGCGGCCCTGGCCGGCGGGCCGGGCGCCCGGCTCGTCCTCGTCCAGCACGGGCGGGGCGCGGCGGGGCTGGCCAAGACGTTCCACCTGGAGAGCGGCCTGCCCACCACGATCGTGCACGTACCGGCCGGCGTGCCGGAGGCGGTGGGCTGGGTAGCCGCCGAGGCCGCGGCCACGACGGAGTTCTGCGAGGTCCACTACGACGCCGGCGGCGTCCGGCGGGTGCCGACGCTGCGGGCCCTGCCCTACCGGCAGGAGCGGACTGAGGAGCCGCTCACCGGCTCCGACGTGCTCCTGGTGACCGGCGGCGGCAAGGGCATCACGGCCGAGTGCGCGATGGCGATGGCCGGCGGGGCGAAGGTGGCCGTGCTCGGCCGCTCCGACCCCGCCCAGGACGAGGAGCTGGCCGCGAACCTGCGGCGCATGGCCGAGACCGGGCTCACCGTCCACTACGCCAGGGCCGACGTCACCGACGCCGCCCAGGTGCGGGCGGCCGTGGCCGCGGCCGAGCAGGAGCTCGGGCCGGTCACCGCGGTGCTGCACGGCGCCGGGCGCAACGAGCCGGAGGGCATCGCCGGGCTCGACCTGGACGCCTTCCGCCGCACGTTCGCGCCGAAGATCGACGGCCTGCGCAACGTGCTGGAGGCGGTCGAGCCGGGACGGCTGCGGCTGCTGGTGACGTTCGGCAGCATCATCGGCCGGGCGGGCCTGCACGGCGAGGGCCACTACGCGACCGCCAACGAGTGGCTGGCCGACCTGACCCGCGAGGCGGGCGAGCGGCACCCCGGCTGCCGGGCGATCTGCATGGAGTGGTCGGTCTGGTCCGAGGTCGGCATGGGCGAGCGGCTGTCGGTCGTGGACCGGCTGGTCGAGCAGGGCATCACGCCGATCCCGGTGGACCGGGGCGTGGAGATCATGCGGCGCCTGGTGAGCGACCCCGACGCACCCGGCGTCGTGGTGATCAGCGGGCGTACGGAGGGCATCCACACCGTACGGCGGGAGGAGCCGGAGCTGCCGCTGCTGCGCTTCGTCGGCGCCCCGCTGGTCCGCTACCACGGCGTGGAGCTGGTCAGCGAGGTCGAGGTGAACGCCGGGACCGACCTGTACCTGGCCGATCACCTGCTGGACGGCAACCTGCTGTTCCCCGCGGTGTTCGGCCTGGAGGCCATGGCTCAGGTGGCGTACGCGGTCACCGGCCGGCCCGGCGCGCCCGTCGTCGAGCAGGCGGAGTTCGTCCGGCCGATCATCGTGCCGCCCGACGGGAGCACCACGCTCCGGGTGGCGGCGACGGTCACCGGCCACGACACGCTCGCCGTGGCCATCCGCAGCCAGGAGACCGGCTTCGACGTCGACCACTTCACCGCCGTGCTGCGCCTGGACGGCGGGCCCGCGCCCGCGGGGCCGCCCGAGCAGTCCGGCGACGAGCTGCCGCCGGTGGCTCTCGACCCCGACACCCAGCTGTACGGCGAGGTGCTCTTCCAGGGCAGGCGCTTCCAGCGGCTGCGCCGCTACCACCGGGCCGCGGCCCGCGAGGTGGACGCCGACCTCCAGGTGGCACAGGAGTGCGACTGGTTCGCCGGGTTCCTGCCCGGTGACCTGCTCCTGGGCGACCCGGGCATGCGGGACGCGCTGATGCACGGCAACCAGGTGTGCGTGCCCGACGCGACCCTGCTGCCGACCGGCATCGAACGGGTCCACCCGGCCGGGGCCGCGCTGTCGGGCGCGGACGAGGTGCGCTACTGCGCCTCCGAACGGTCCAGGGACGGCGACTCCTACATCTACGACATCGCGGTCCGGACGAAGGACGGCGAGGTCGTCGAACGCTGGGAGGGGCTGCGGCTCCAGGCCGTGCGGAAGAAGGGCGGGGCCGGTCCGTGGGCCGCGCCGCTGCTCGGCTCGTACCTGGAGCGCACGCTGGAGGACCTGACGGGCGCGCGGGTCGCGGTCGTCGTGGAACCGGGCGACGGCGGCGGCGAGCTGGCCGTGGCGCGGCTCGGCGCGGCGGACGGCGCCCATGGGGACGGACGCCGCACGATGTCGGCCCGCGTGCCGGGCCTGACGCTGTGCGTGGCCGCCCCCGGGCCGCTCGCCTGCGCCGTCGAGCCCGTCACCGCCGAAGACCCGGACGGCACGCGGGACACACCCGCCGGGCACGACGCGCTCGCCGGTGAGATCGCCGCGAAGGCCGGGGACGGCGCGGACACCGCCCGTGCCCGCGTCCGCGCCGCGCTCGCCTGCGTACGGACCGCCGGGACGCAGGACGGGACGCCGCTCGCGGTGGACCGGGCCGGTTCCGACGGGTGGGTGGTCCTGACCGCCGCCGGCGCGACCGTGGCCACGCTCGCCACCCGGGTGAGCGGCCTGCCGGCGCCCGTCGTCGTCGCGATACTCACCGAAGGGCGGTCCTAGCCCATGGGCACCTACTACGAGTACCTGCACACGGTCGGCTTCGAGGAGACCAACCTCGTCGGCAACGTCTACTACGTCAATTACCTGCGCTGGCAGGGACGCTGCCGCGAGATGTTCCTCATGGAACGGGCCCGCGACGTGCTCGCCGACCTCCAGGACGACCTCAAGCTGTTCACGCTCAAGGTCGACTGCGAGTTCTTCGCCGAGATCACGGCCTTCGACCAGTTGTCCATCAGGATGCGCCTGATCGAGCTGGCGCAGACGCAGATCGAGTTCGGCTTCGACTACGTCCGGGTCACCCCGGGCGCGCCCGAGGTCCTCGTCGCCCGCGGCAGGCAGCGTGTGGCCTGCATGCGGGGGCCGAACACCAAGACCGCGCCGGCGAGGGTCCCCGAGCCCCTGGTCCGGGCGCTCGAACCGTACGTGGCCTAGCCCCCGGACCCCAGGAGGTCAACCGTGCAAGTCCACTCTTCGGCCCCCGCGGTCGCGGACGCCAAGGCGCTGCGCGACGCGTTCGGGGTGTTCGCCACCGGCGTCACCGTGATCACGACGGGCGGTTCCGTTCCCCACGCCATGACGGCCAACTCCTTCACCTCGGTCTCGCTCGACCCGCCGCTGCTGCTGGTGTGCGTCGGCAAGGGCGCCGTGATGCACCAGTGCATCACCGCGGCGACGTCGTTCGGGGTGTCGGTGCTGGCCGGGCACCAGGAGGCCGAGGCGCGGCACTTCGCCGACCGCTACCGGCCGCTCGGCCTGGCCCAGTTCGCCGACATCGAGGTGACGCCCGGCGAGGTCACCGGCGTGCCGCTCATCGCGGGCGCGGCGGCCATGTTCGAGTGCCGGGTCTGGCGCGCGTACGACGGCGGCGATCACACGATCTTCGTCGGCGAGGTGCTGTCACTGACCCGGCGGGACGACTGTGACGGGCTGCTGGTCTACCGGGGCCGCTTCGGGGAGGCCTCCCCGGCCCTGCAACGGGTGTCGGCGTGACCGCGCTGGGCACCCGCCCGGTGGCGCTGGGCGGCCGCGTGCCGCCCGGCCCACCCCCCTGGGCGGCGCCCGTCCTGTACAAGCGGCTGGTCTCCGACCGTCTGGCGCTGCTGTCCAAGGCGACCGCCCGGTACGGCGACGCGGTGCGCATGACGATCGGCCCGAAGGCCATCTACCTGTTCAACCACCCCGACCACGCCAAACACGTCCTGGCCGACAACAGCGGCAACTACCGCAAGGGCATCGGCCTGGACGAGGCCCGCCGGGTGATCGGCGACGGGCTGCTGACCAGCGACGGCGAACGGTGGCGGCAGCAGCGCAGGACCATCCAGCCGCTGTTCCAGAACAAGCGGCTGGCCCAGCAGGACACGGTCCTGGCCGAGGAGGCCGGCCGCCTGGTGGCCCGGCTGCGGGCCAAGGCCGGCGGCGGGCCCGTCGACGTCGCCGGCGAGATGACCGGCCTGGCGCTCGGCGTGCTCGGCCGCACCCTGCTGGCGGCCGACCTCGGCGCGCACGACTCCATCGGGCACGCCTTCGAGGGGGTCCAGGACCAGGCCATGTTCGAGATGGTCACGCTGGCCATGGTGCCGTTGTGGTTGCCGCTGCCGCTGCACCTGCGCTTCCGCCGGTCCCGGCGGGAGTTGTACCGGATCGTGGACCTGCTGGTGGCCGAGCGGCTGGCGAACCCGACCGGCGGCGGCGACCTGCTGTCCCTGCTGATCGAGTCCACCGGGCTGCGGGAGGACCCCGGGCCCGCCCGGCAGCGGCTGCGGGAGGAACTGATCACGGTGCTCCTGGCCGGGCACGAGACCACCGCGAGCACCCTGTCGTGGGCCTTCCACCTGCTGGACCGGCATCCGGAGGTGCGCGAGCGGGTACACGCCGAGGCCGTCTCGGTCCTGGGCGACCGCCCGCCCGTGTACGAGGACCTGCGTCGGCTCACGTACACGGCGGCGGTGCTGGAGGAGGTCATGCGGCTGTACCCGCCGGTGTGGGCGCTGACGCGGGTGGCACGGGAGGACGACGAGGTGGGCGGGTACCGGGTCCCGGCGGGGGCGGACGTGCTCATCAGCCCGTACACGCTGCACCGGCATCCGGCGTACTGGCGGGACCCGGACGCGTTCCGGCCCGAGCGGTTCGAGCCCGGCGCGCCGTCCGACCGCCCCCGGTACGCCTACATCCCCTTCGGCGCGGGCCCGCGCTTCTGCGTGGGCAACCACCTGGGGATGATGGAGGCCACGTTCGTGCTGGCCATGGTCACCCGCGAGCTGCGGCTGACCGGGTTGCCGGGCCGCCGGGCGGTCCCGGAGGCCATGTTGTCGCTGCGGGTGCGCGGCGGGCTGCCGATGACGGTGAGCCCGGCCTGACCTGACAGAAGGGCCTCCGGACGGCGTTCGCCGTCCGGAGGCCCTTCTGTCACGCGCGGCCGTCGGTCCAGGCCAGCAGGTCGCGCAGGGCGAGCAGGACGGGCGGGTCGAGCGTGCTCATCGGCCGCAGCCGCAGGTCGGCGCGCTCGGTGCCGTCGCCCCCGCCCACCTCGATCGGGCCGATGCGCGCGATGCACGTCGCCGCGTCGCCCTCGGGCGGGTGGTGCACGGCGTCCTCGCGGGACTCGGCCACGGCTTGGGCGATCACGTACCAGCTGCCCTTGGGCACGTGCTCCAGCACGTACGGGCCGGGCCGCCTGATCAGGGTGAAGCTCGCGGGCCTGCCCTCCATGATCTGGCCGGGGAACACGCCGGCGAAGACCGGCCGGTCGGCCAGGGGCGAGCTCACGACGCCGTGCAGGCTCGCCGACGGGCCGCCGGAAGCGCGGTCGCCGACGGTCAGGTCCGCCGCCGTGACGCTCATGAACTGCCGGTACCTGCTCGGCGACAACCCGACGCTGTGGGTGAAGCGCGAGCTGAACGTGCCGACGCTGGAGTAGCCGACCTGGTGACTGATGTGCGTGATGCTGAGCGAGGTGGACACGAGCAGGCGCTTGGCCTCGCGCAGCCGCACCGCGGACAGGAACCGCCCAGGGGACAGCCCGGTCACGCGCTGGAACACGCGCGAGAAGTGGAACTTGCTGAACATCGCGGTCCGCGCCATGTCGTCAATGGTGAGCTGCTCTCCGTGGTTCTCCTGCATGCTCTCGATGACCCGCAGGACCGCTCGTTCGATGACGTCGTCCATATGGTCTCCCGGAACCCGGAGGGCCTTGGGCGCGCGGTTCCCGTCGATTCTCCGGCCGGTGCGGCCGTCGAATTCCCGGGAGTCGCGACGATTCCGCGGCGCTCCGGATGCATTGCCTTTCGGTTGCCACCTGGTACACGCTCTTGGGCCGGCAGTACGCTGCATGACAAATCGCCCTTTTTTGGGAAATCTTCGGAAATCTCGGCAATTTATCTGAGAATGCGGTTTTATCGGGACCATTCGCGGCGGGGTGGCGGCAGCAGTTGCCTGAGCAGCCGTCCGGCGCGGTGGTGGGGGCGCCGCTCGTGCGGGTAGCCGAGCGAGACCTCCTCGAAGCGCACCCCGTCGTGCCAGCTCGTGCCCGGGATGTGCAGGTGGCCGTAGACGACCGCGGCGGCGCGGAACCGCAGGTGCCAGTCGGCGGTCTGCTCGGTGCCGCACCACTGCGCCAGCGCCTGGTGCCGCAGGACGCGGGTGGGGGCGCGCAGCAGCGGGAAGTGGTTGACCAGCACCGTGGGCAGGCCGGGGTCGATCGACTCCAGCCGTTCCTCGCTCTCGCGCACCCGCGCCCGGCACCACGCCTCCCTGCTGGGATAGGGCTCGGGATGCAGCAGGAACTCGTCCCTGCACACCACCCCCTGCCCGCGGGCCAGGTCGAGGGCCTGCGCCCGGGTCGTGCCGGACGGGCGGAAGCTGTAGTCGTACAGCAGGAACAGGGGGACGACGGCCGCCGGGCCGCCCTCCCCCGTCCAGATCGCGTACGGGTCCTCGGGCGTGAGCACGCCGAGGCGCCGGCAGATCTGCACCAGGCGCCGGTAGCGTTCCTCGCCGCGCAGGCCGGGATCGCCCGGCGTGGTCCACAGCTCGTGGTTGCCCGGCGCCCAGATCACCTTGGCGAAGCGCTCGCCGAGCAGCCGCAACGTGCTCTCGAACGCGTCCAGCCGCTCGGCCACGTCCCCCGCCACCAGCAGCCAGTCACCCTCGGTGCGCGGGCGCAGCCCCTCGACGGCCGCCCTGTTCTCGGGAAACCCGACGTGGAGGTCGCTGATCGCCAGTAATGCCGCACCGGAGGCGCTCACGCCGCGAGCGTACGCACGCGAGAAGGGCCCAAGAGCGCCCGAGCACGGAAAACAGGGGTCCGCGGAGGCCGAATAGGGGGTGGCGCGGACGCCTTTGTGGATAAGGGCGCGGGGACGGCCGATAGGGGTTGTTGCGGCGATCCGCGCATTCAATTCTGAGCATGCCGAAGAAAGCGGCAATCGCAAGGCCGTGTTCCGGGGGTGAGGATGATGGCCGATGCGCGGGGGCAGGAATTCGCGAATTTCGCGAAGGAGGCCAGACCTATGCTGCGCCGGGTCGCCTACCGGCTGTCCGACGACTGGCACGAGGCCGACGACCTCGTCCAGCGCACCCTGCTGGCACTGCACCGGCGCTGGGACGACCTCGACCGGCGTGACCGCGCCGAGGCGTACGCGCGGCAGATCATGCGGCGGCTGCTCATCAGCGACCGCAGGTCGATGCGCTGGTCCCGGGAGGTGCTCAGCGGGGCGCCGCCCGACGCCGTCTCGGCCCTCGACCCCTACGACCTGGTGGGCGAGCGCATCGTGCTGATGGACGCGCTGGCCAGGCTCGGGCCGCGGCAGCGGGCGACGATCTTCTTCCGGTTCTGGGAGGGCCGCAGCGCCGAGGACACGGCCCGGGTCATGGGCAACGAGTCCTCGACGGTGCGCAGCCAGACCGTCAGGGCGCTGACCACCCTGCGGGCCGCTCTGGCGCGCACCGGCCCCACCGACCGTACCGACAGAACGCCGACCTGAACGAGGGAGTACCCATGGGTCCACTGCTCTACGAGACGCGGGTGGAGACGTTGGAGGCGCTCGCGGACACCATCGTGCCCGGGGCGAAACGCGGTCCGGGCGACCGGGCGGTGGCGGGCATGAGCCCGACGGGCGGCGCGGTCGCGGCCGGCGCCATCGAGCTGCTGGAATGGGACGCCACCGGCGTCAGCGAGGGCCTGGACGACTACGCCCGCTCATTGAACCAGCACGCCCGCGCCCACGCCGACCAGCACGGCGTCGTGCTGGAGGAGGGCGTCCCGGAGTTCGTGGCCCTGCCGTTCGAGGAACGCGCGGCTCTGGTGCGCACGCTGACCGCGCCCGGCCACCCGGAGAAGGCGTTGTGGGTGCTGCTGGTGCTGTTCTGCTACATGGCCTACGACTCCGCGGCCCACCTGCACACCGTCGACGCCCTCAAGGCCGGGCACCCCGGCCTGACCGCCATGGGCATCGCCCCGCCCGACGCGGACGGGCTGTGGCGTTTCCCCTCCTACTCCTACGGCCGTCCCCTCGCCGACCTCCACCCGGACACGACAGCTTCAGGGAGCCCCGCATGAACGGCGTCGAACGCACCGACGTGCTGGTGATCGGCAGCGGCTTCGGCGGCGCGATCCCGGCCTACCACCTGGCCGCCGGCGGCGCCGACGTGGTCGTGCTGGAACGCGGCCCGTGGCTGGAGTCGGCCGAGTACGAGCACGACTTCAAGCTGGGCTCCTCCTACACCCGCATCTTCGACTTCACCGTCGGCGACGGCATGAGCGTGCTGGGCGGCAACTGCGTGGGCGGCGGCAGCGTGGTCTACTTCGCGGCCATGCCCCGGGCGCCGCGTTTCGTCTTCGAGCGCCGCGGCAGCATCAAGCGCCGCATGTGGCCGGCCGCGATCAGCCGCGACACCCTCGACCCCTGGTACGACCGGGTCGCCGAGTCGATCTCCATCACCCAGCAGGGCTGGGAGGACGTGTCGTACTCGGGTGGCCTGTGGGCGGCCGCCTGCCGGCACGCCGGCCGTACCGCCAACCCGGTGCCCGCGGCCGTGGACACCGCGGCCTGTGTCAACTGCAACTGGATGATGGCCGGCTGCCGGTTCGACGCCAAGCAGTCGCTGCTGGCCAACTACCTGCCGGCGGCGATCGCCCACGGCGCCGAGGTCAGGCCGCTGCACGAGGTGCAGAGCATCTCCAGGACCTCCGACGGCTCCTACCGGGTGACCTACAAGATCGTCCACGGCGAGGACTACCGGCTGACCGAGGGCGAGGGGACGATCGAGGCCAAGGTGGTCGTGCTGGCCGCCGGCGCCGCCGCCACGCCGGTCATCCTGCAGCGCAGCGAGGGCGACCTCGGCGCGATGCCGCACGCCGTGGGCCGCTACTTCTCCGGCAACGGCGAGCGGCTCAACACCGCCGTGCTGAACGAGGAGCGTGTGCGCGAGGTGCTGGGCCTGGAGCGGGGCGAGGGCCTGGCGTACGCGGCCAACCAGATCGGCAAGGGCCCGACGGTGGCCAACTGGGACCGGCTGGACGGCTCGCTGCCCGAGTACACCCGCTACTCGCTGGAGCAGCTCTACTTCCCGCCCGGCCTCGGGACCATCCTCGCGCTGGCCGGCGGGCCGGACCCGACGTGGTTCGGGCTGCGCAAGAAGGAGATGCTGGAGCGCTGGCGGTCCTGGCTGATCATCTTCCAGATGATCGAGGACGACAACGAGGGTGTGTTCGGCCCGCCGCCCGCGCGCGGCAACGCCGACCGGGTCTCCCAGCAGATGCTGGGCGTCGGCCGGCTGTCCTACAAGCCGACCGCCAACACCTCGGCCGCCTGGGCGATGGCCGACGCCGAGTGCAAGGAGATCCTGGAGCGCGACGGGCTGGCCACGGTGACGCCGTGGACGAACGACCTGGTCGGGGCGTACACGGTGCATCCGCTGGCCTCGTGCCGGATCGGCGACGACCCGTACACCTCGGCGCTGGACGACGGGCACGAGCTGCGCGGGCACCCGGGGATCTTCGTCACGGACGGCTCGGCCGTGCCGGGCGCGCTGACCGTCAACCCGGCGATGACCATCTCCGCGCTGGCCGAGCGGGCCGTGCCGGGGATCGTCAGGGCCGCCAGGGAGCGCGGCGTGGAGGTCTCCTACGGCGCGCCCGCGCCCGACGGTTCCACCGCCGGGCGCCGCGCCACCGCGCCGCTGGCCGCCGCCGCGCTGCGCGGGTAGGGCGCCGGCGATGGGCCGGCTGCTCAGCCGGATGACGGCGCGGCGCGCGCTCGGCCAGGTGCGGTACGTCCGCCCGGTGCTCCCCGGCGCCGCCCGCGGCCTGGTGGCCCGGGTGTACGAGCAGGTCGAGCGGGACTTCGGCATGCTCGCGCCGCCCGTGGCGCTGCACTCACCCGCGCCGCCCGTCCTGGCCGCGTGCTGGCTGGTGCTGCGCGAGTCGCTGCTGGCCTCCGGCGCGGCCGGGCGGGTGGCCGGGGAACTGGTGGCCATGGAGGTCTCGGCGGGCAACACGTGCCCGTACTGCGTGGACGTGCACGGCGCGACGCTGCGGGCGCTGGCCCCGGCCGATCCCCGCCTGCGGCCGCTGGCCGCCTGGGCCAGGGCGAGCGCGACCCCGGGGGCCGGCGGGCCGCCGGTCGCCGGGGAGGCGGGCGTGGAGCTGGCGGCGGTCGCGGTGACCTTCCAGTACCTCAACCGCATGGTCAACGTGTTCCTCGGCGACTCGCCGCTGCCGCCGGAGCTGCCGGGCGGCGCGCGCGGGCCCGCGCTGCGCGTGTTCGGCGCGCTCATGCGGCCGGCCGCGCGGCGGCCCGCCCCGCCCGGCGGCTCGCTCGGCCTGCTGCCCGGCGCGCCGCTGCCGGACGACCTGGCCTGGACGGGCGGCCTCCCGCGGCTCGGCGAGGCGTTCGCCAGGGCCGCGGCGGCGATCGAGGAGGGCGGCGCGCGGCGGCTGCCCGGCCCGGTCCGCGAGCTGGTCGCCGAACGGGTGTCCGGCTGGGACGGCGTCCCGCCGGGCCCCGGGCGCGGCTGGGCCGGCGAGGCCACGGCCGCGCTGCCGCCCGCGCAACGCCCGGCCGCCCGGCTCGCGCTGCTGACCGCCCTCGCCTCCCACCAGGTGGACCGGCGGGTGGTCGGCGAGTTCCAGGCCGCCACGCCGGGCGAGGCCGCGCTCGTCGAGGCCGCCTCCTGGGCGGCCATGACCGCCGCCCGCCGGACCGGCGCCTGGTGCGCCCCCGCCCCTCTACCGACCGCATCGACAGCCGACTGAAAGGAACGAGGACGTGACCGAGCTAGAGGTAGTGCTCGACGACCTGGCGGCCGACGGCGACCAGCTCGACGCGCTGGTGTCGGGCCTGGACGCCCAGCAGTGGAAGCTGCCCACCCCCGCGCCGGGCTGGACGATCTTCGACCAGATCGCCCACCTGGCCTTCATCTTCCGCCTGGCCACCGCCGCCGCCACGGACGCGGAGGGCTTCAAGGCCATGACGGCCGGCGCCGAGAAGAACTTCGACGGCGCGGTGAACGCCGCGCTCAAGGCGTTCGAGAACGACTCGCCCGGCGCGCTGCTGGCCAAGTGGCGGGCCGGACGGGCCGAGGTGCACGCGGGCCTGGCCGCCGTACCGGCGGGCGAGGTCGTGCCGTGGCTGGTCAACCCGCTGCCGCCGATCGTGCTGGCGTGCGCGGGCATCATGGAGACCTTCGCGCACGGGCAGGACGTCGCCGACGCGCTCGGCGTCCGGCTGGAGCGGACCGACCGGCTCCGGCACCTGGTCGTCTTCGCCGTGCTCACCCGGGACTTCGGCTACCTGTCGCGCGGGCTGACCCCGCCGGCCGAGGAGTTCCGCTTCGAGATCACCGGCCCGTCCGGCGAGGTGTGGGCGTACGGTCCCGAGGACTCCGCCCAGCGGGTCAGCGGCCCGGCCGAGGACTTCTGCCTGCTGGTGACCAGGCGGCGGCACCGCGCCGACGTGGCGGTCACGGCGACCGGCGCCGAGGCGGACCGCTGGCTGGACCTCGCGCAGGCCTACCGCGGCCCGGCGGGGGCGGGGCGGCAGCCCGGCCAGTTCGCCCGCGCCGGCGTCTGAGGGGCCTTCCGGTACCGCGGGCGCGCCCGTCCGGAACTCCCCCAGTCCCGGGCGCGCCCGCTCCTCACACCCCGGCCTCCAGCGCGCGCCGGTCCACCTTGCCCGACGCCGTCTGCGGCAGGCGCGGCACGAACGTGATCTTCCGGGGGAACTTCTGGGCCGCCAGCCGGGCCCGTACGAACGCCTTCAGCTCACCGGCCTCGACCGCGCTCGCGGCCACCACGTACGCGTGCGGCCGGGTCAGCCCCCGCAACTCGTACCCGACCACCGCGCACTCCACGACGGCCGGGTGCTCGCGCAGGCAGTTCTCGATCTCGGCGGGCGCCACCCAGGAGCCGCCCACCTTGAGCATGTCGTCGGCCCGCCCCTGGTAGCGGAAGTAGCCGTCGGCGTCCCTGGTCACCAGGTCGCCCGAGCGCACGGTCCGCCCGCCCACGAACGTGGCGGCCGTCTTGTCCGGGTCCTGCCAGTACTCCAGCGCGACCGCGTCGCCGCTGACCTCCAGCCGCCCGGTCCCGCCGTCGGGGACGTCGCGCCCCTCGGGGTCCACGACCCGGGCGCGGTAGCCGGGGACGACCTGGCCGAGCGTGCCCGGCCGTACCCGTCCCGGCCGGTTGGACAGGAAGATGTGGTACGCCTCGGAGGAGCCGAGCCCGTCCACGACCTCCACGCCGAAGGTGTCGCTCCAGCGGCGGTGCAGTTCCGGCGGCAGCGCCTCGCCCGCCGACGTGCACAGCCGCAGGCAGCTCAGGTCCTGCCGGCCGGCGTCGGGGTGGGCGAGCATGGCGCTCATCATGGTGGGCACGTTCACCAGGACCGTGGGCCGGTGCTCGGCGATCAGCTCGAAGATCGTCTCGACCCGGCTGCGCTCGGGGAAGATCACGCCGGCCGCGCCGACGCCGAAGGGGAACAGGGCGGTCAGGTCGCGGGCGTAGCCGAAGAACAGCTTGGGCACGGGCAGGACCACGTCGTCCGGACGCAGGTCCAGCACGCCCCGGGCGTAGGAGTCGAAGCTGACGTGCGGGCTCCTGGCGGGCAGCACGCAGGCGCGCGGCGCGCCGGTGCTGCCGGTGGTGAACTTCCACAGCGCCACGTCCCCCGCCGCGACCGGCACCGGGTCCAGCCGGGCGTCCTGCGCGGCGACCAGGGTGTCGAAGTGGTGCTCCCCGGGGCGCAGCAGGTGGCGTGGCACACCGGTCACGAGCATCCCGGTCAGCCCCGCCGCGCGCAGGCTCTCCAGCGCGGACGGCCCCGCGACCACCAGCCGGGGACGGGCGTAGCCGGCGAAGTAGCGGTAGTCCTTGGGCCGCAGGAACGTGTAGACCTCGGCGGTGACGGCGCCGATCTTCTGGGCGCCGTACCAGGTGGCGACCGACTCGACGCTGTCGTCGGCGGCGATGAGCACCCGGTCGCCGCGGCGTACGCCGAGCTCGCGCAGCGCGTTGCCGGCGCGGGCGGCCAGGGCGCGCAGCGTCGCGTAGTCCACGCGGCCCTCGCGGGTGAGCAGCGCGGTCCTGGCGCCGTCGGCCTGGTCGAGGAATCGTCCGGCGATGTTGAAAGAGTCCATGGCATGCCTTCTCGCTGCTCCGCTCGTGGGCTGGTTCCGCCTTCCACGGTGCCGGGCGGGGGGCGTCCGCAGGGGGTCCGGCGGCGTCAGCAAGCTGGTGGGCGTGGCAGCTTGCTGACGTTTCTCCCGGATTGCGGGATGGCGTCCGGATCGTTGACGGGCCCGCTGAGCTGCGCGTGTACTGGGTGTGCGGCGGCTCCGACGGCCGTCGCGCTCCGGAGGAGAAGCGATGGCATCCACGCCCGCGGGCTCGTGGCCGGTGACGGAGGCGCCCGGCGAGACGACCGCCGAGGCGACCACTGAGGCGACCGGCGGGACGACCGGTGAGGCGACCCACGGGACGACCGAGCCGACGGCCGCGCCGACGGCGGCGCCCGTGGCGGCGCCCATGGCCGAGTGTCTTGGTGGCGCCGTTCATCTGGCCTGCGCCGAGTCGCCGGCCGACGAGCTCGCCGTCATCGTCGCCGGCTTCTCCGGCTACGAGGCCCAGACCAGGGCGCGGGCCCTGACCCGGCTGGCCGCCCTGCGCGGCCTGCGCCGGCTGCACGGAGACAGGCACAGGACCGTACAGGCGGGGACGGAGCTGCGACTGTCGGACTTCGTCGCCGACCCGCCCGCGGGCCTCGGCCTGCACGTGCCCGGCACCGGCCTGCTCAGCGGGCGGCGCTACCGGCTGCCCGCCGAGGTCGTGTGGGCGGGCGGGCACGAATGCCTGGTCGAGCCCGCGACGAGCGGCGTGGTGGACAGCGGCGTGCCGGAGGCGATCGCCGAGGTGGTCGCCCACGACGTGGTCGCCCGCTGGTGGGCCGAGCCGCGCGAACCGCTGCTGCGGGTCTCGGCCGCGCTCGGCCGCCTGCTGCCGGCCGGTGTGACGGCCGCGGCCTCGGGGCTCGGGCTGCGGATGTCGGCGTTCGTGTTGTCGGTGCCCGATCTCCGGGTCGCCCTGGTGACCGTCGGCGGCGAGGGCGCGACGATGGCCGCGGCGGCCGGCCGTACGGTGAGGCAGGCCGTGTGCGAGGCGTTCCTGCGCGCGATGGCGGCCAAGGCCCAGCCGTGGAGCACGCTGGAGCTGCCCGACTGCCTGCGCCGGTTCGCCGTGTGGCAGCGGGAGGCCGACTACGCCGCCTATCTGGAGCGCCTGGCCGTCGACGCCGATCCCCGGCTGGTCGACGAGGTGAGCGGGCTGCGCCCGTCCGGCTGGCCGGAGATCGCCGCGCGCCGGTTCGGGCACGAGCCCGTCGCCGTACGGGCGGACGGCGACGGACCGGTGGTCAAGGTGCTCTGCCCGGGCGCGCTGTGCTACCGGGCCGCGTCCGGGGCCACCGTGCTGCCCTGTCCGGTTCCCTGACCGAGCCGGCCAGGAACCGCAAGCTGCGAGGAGTGCGCGCCGTCTGGATTCCGATAATGGAACTGAAGCTCCGGCCGCCGACCCCGGGAGGTGGGGCGTGGATCTGTCCGTCATTGGAGTCACCCCCGAAGCGGAGGCGGTCTACCGCTATTTCCTGCGCCATCGGGGCGAGAGCGTCGGCTCGGTGCCCGAGGCCCTGGACCTCGATCCCGAGACGGTGGAGTCGGCGGTCGAGACGCTCGACCGGCTCGCCATGCTCGACCTGAACGACCGCCACCGGGTCACCGCGACCGAGCCGAGGATCGCCATCGAGCGCCTGGTCGAGCAGCGCCTGGAGGAGCTGAACGCCGAGATCCGCCGGGTGTTCGGCGCCCGCGACGCGATCTCCAGCTTCATGGAGGACAAGCGGGAGGGCGACCGGTCATCCCCGGTGCTGGACATCGAACGGGTGGAGAGCGGCGCGCGGGTCCGCCAGCGCCTGGACGACCTGGCCTTCTTCTCCTACAAGGAGACGCTCTGCCTGCACCCGGGCGGCCCGTTCAACGAGGTGATGATCGAGTCGGCGCTGCCGCTCGACACGCGCTCGCTGCGGCGCGGCCTGGCCCTGCGCGAGATCTTCCACCCCAAGGCGCTGGAGGACCAGCGCATGGTGTCCTACCTCTGCGAGCTGGCGCACCTGGGCGCCCAGATCCGCGTCACCGACCAGCCGATGGACCGCATGCTCATGTACGACCGCAGCGTCGCCGTCGTCCCGATCGATCCGAAGGCCCATTCCACGGGGGCGCTGCTGGTGCGCGAGCCCGGCCTGATCTCCCAGCTCGTCATCTACTTCGAGGGCCTGTGGAAGGCCGCCGTGCCGCTGGCCGACCACCTCGACCCGCCCGGCGAGGAGCCGGCGCTGTCGAAGATGGAGCAGCGGGTGCTGGCGGTGATGGCCACGGCCGACAAGGACGAGATCGCCGCCCGCGAGCTCGACATCTCGGTACGCACCTACCGGCGCTACGTCGCCGACCTCATGGCCAGGCTCGGCGCCGTCAACCGCTTCCAGGCCGCGCTGCGCGCCAAGGAGGAGCACTGGATCTGATCCCGTCCTTCCTCCCGCACACGAAAGCACCACAAACGAAACGCGCCGCAAACGAAACGCGCCGCACCCGAAACGCGCCGCACACGGACGAACCCCCGCGACCCGATCGCGGGGGTTTCGTCATTCTCCGGCTCTTCTCCAATAAGCAGACCTCCTCGGGGAAATGTACGGTCAATTCCTTTCTGTGGTCGGGGCCTTTTACGGCCAGGTGTTGCCCAGCGGGGAAGGAATCGGCCAGGTGTTCCCGTCGGGGCCGGCGGGGGGCGCGGGCCAGGTGTTGCCCTCGGCCTTCACCACACCCGGGCCGGCAGCGACGGCGGCCTGCGCGGCGGTGGCACCCACGGCCCAGACGAGCATCCCGGAGACGATCGCGATAATCCACTGGGACATTCTCTTGGCAACAATGCTGTTCGTCATTTCACTGCCTCTTTCTCGGCGGTTGTTCTCGGTGTTTCCTCGCACTTCCAACTTTGCGCGTCGGCGGGGCCATGAACCAGGCTTCGGCGAGGCAGCAAGCTGCAGGCCGTTGCCGCTTCCTGCCACGTCCGGCCGGGTCAAGCACTGGAGGAGGTGACATCCGGCGGCCATCGATCTTTAACTGGACGTACCGGAAGAGTCCGAGGAGGAAACGATGAGCATCTCCCCCGAGGTCCTCCAGGAAGCCCCGCCGGCCATGGACCGTCTGCGCGAGGAGCTCGCCGGCGCGCGTGAGGACATCGCGCGCGGCCACCCGCAGGCCGTGGAACGGCAGCACTCGCTGGGCAAGCGCACCGCGCGCGAACGGCTCGACCTGCTGCTGGACGAGGGCTCGTTCCTGGAGATCGAGATGTTCCGCCGGCACCGGGCCCAGGGCCTCGGCATGGAACGCCAGCGCCCGCACACCGACGGGGTCGTGGCAGGATCCGGAACCATCGACGGCCGCCGGGTCTTCGTCTACGCGCAGGACTTCACCGTCTTCGGCGGCTCGCTCGGCGAGGCGCACGCGCAGAAGATCCACAAAGTGATGGACCTGGCGCTGTCCAGCGGGTCGCCGTTCATCGGGCTCAACGACAGCGGCGGGGCCCGCATCCAGGAGGGCGTCCTGTCGCTCAACGGCTACGGCGGCATCTTCCAGCGCAACGTGCAGGCGTCCGGGGTGATCCCGCAGATCGCCGTCGTGCTCGGCCCCTGCGCGGGCGGCGCGGCCTACTCGACGGCGCTGGCCGACTTCACGTTCATGGTGCGCGACACCGCCCAGCTCTACCTGACCGGCCCGGACGTGGTGGAGGCGGTCACCGGTGAGCGCATCACGCACGCCGAGCTGGGCGGCGCGCAGGTGCACGCCACCCGGTCGGGGCTGGCCACGTTCGTGCACGACGACGAGGAGAGCTGCCTGGCCGCCGTACGCGACCTGGTCGCGATGTTGCCGGGCAACAACCTGAGCCGCCCGCCGGCGTTGCCCGCGCGCGGCGCGGCCGGCGACGCCCGGCCCCGGCTGGCCGAGATCGTGCCGGTGGAGCCGAACAAGCCGTACGACATGCGCCTGGTCCTGGCCGAGCTGGTGGACGACGGCGACTTCCTCGAACTGCACCAGAGCTGGGCGCCCAACGTGATCTGCGCGCTGGCCCGGATCGACGGCCAGGTCGTGGGCGTGGTGGGCAACCAGCCGACGGTGCTGGCGGGCGTGCTGGACGTGTCGGCCGCGGAGAAGGCCGCCCGGTTCGTCAGGTTCTGCGATGCCTTCTCCATCCCGCTGGTCACGCTCGTGGACGTGCCGGGCTTCCTGCCGGGCAAGGAGCAGGAGCATGCGGGCGTCATCCGGCACGGCGCCAAGCTGCTCTACGCCTACTGCGAGGCGACCGTGCCGCGCATCCAGGTCATTCTCAGGAAGGCGTACGGCGGGGCGTACATCGTGATGGACTCCCGTTCGATCGGCACCGACCTGTCACTCGCCTGGCCGACCAACGAGATCGCCGTGATGGGCGCCGAGGGCGCGGTCAACATCATCCACCGCAAGGAGCTGGCCGCGGCGGCCGACCCCGCCGCCCGCCGGGCCGAGCTGCTGGAGCAGTACACCCGCGAGCTGGTGCACCCGGCCTACACCGCCGAACGCGGCCTGGTCGACGCCGTGATCGACCCGGTGGAGACACGCTCGGCGGTGGCGCGGGGGCTGGCCATGCTGCGCGACAAACGCAAGCACGTGGCGCCGCGCAAGCACGGCAACCTTCCCTTGTAGGCCGCACTGCAGGCCGCACTGCAGGCCGCGCGCGCGGGAGGCACGGTCACACGTGCGACCGTGCCCGGGTGGGGAGCCTGAGGGCGGCCAGGACGGCCGTCAGCATGACGGCGCCCAGGACGTAGACGGCGGCGCGCATCCCCTCGGTGGAGGCGGCGCGCAGGGCCTGCCCCGCCAGCCCCTCGATGCCGTGGTTGGCGACGGCCACCAGGACCGCGAGGCCCGCGGCCGTCCCCACCTGCAGCGCGGTGGAGGCCACCCCGGAGGCCAGGCCCTGCTCCTCCGCCGGGACGCCGGTGCCGGCGGCGATCCACATGGCCTCGTACGTGATGCCCATGCCCAGGCCGATGACGACGACCCCGGCCAGGACGGTGAGCAGCGAGCCGTCCCCGTGCATGCCGGGCGCCAGGAGCACGGCGCCCGCGGCGTTGGCGACGATGCCGATGATCAGCGTGCCGCGGGTGCCGAGGTGGGCGACCAGCCGCTCGCTGAGGACGTTGCCCGCCGTGATCGACAACGTCGGGCCGAGGAACGCCAGCCCGGTCTCCAGGGCGCTGAAGCCGAGGACGTCCTGGAAGTACAGCGTCAGGAAGTACGGCACGGCCTGCATCGTCAGCCCGAACACCAGGATGACCACGACCGCCCCGCTGAGCGCGCGGTTGCGGAACAACCGCAGCGGCATCAACGGCGTCCGGCCCCGGGCCTGGAGGCGCAGGAACACGGCCAGCAGGACCACCGCGAGGACGGCGGCGGCGATCGCCTCGCCCCGCGCCCAGCCGGCCTCGGAGCCGTGCGCGACCGCGAAGATCAGCAGCGTGACGCCCGCGGTGCCGGTCAGGGTTCCGGGCACGTCGACGCCTCCCCTGGCGATCCGGCCGTCGGCGGGCAGCAGGGCGAACGCTGCGACGGCGCCCGCCGCGGCCAGCGGGACGTTGACGTAGAACACGGCCTGCCAGCCCAGGGCCTGGGTGAGCACCCCGCCCGCCAGCGAGCCCGCCGTGAGCCCGCCGGCGCCCGCCATGGCCCAGACCGTCAGCGCCCGGTTGCGTTCCCTGCCCTCGGCGAAGGTGGTGTTGACCAGGGCCAGCACCGCTGGGAACAACACCGCGCCGGCCAGGCCCTGCAAGGCGCGGGCGGCGAGCAGCACCGGCGGCACCGTGGCCAGGCCGCCCAGCACGGAGGCCACGCCGTACAGGGCCAGGCCGAGCACGAACATGCGCCGGCGCCCCATCAGGTCGGACAACCGGCCGCCGAACAGCAGGAAGCCTCCGTAGAGGACGGCGTACGCGGTGACCACCCATTGCAGGGTGTGCGGCGTGAAACCGACATCGGCGGCGATGTCCGGCAGAGCTACGTAGATGATGGTGAAGTCGAGACTGATGATCAGGTGCCCGAGCGCGAGCAGCGCGAGGCTCCATCCCGGCCGCCGCCCGTGGGCCGGGGACTGGGTCGCTGACATGGGTGTGCCTTTCGTCCGTGTGTGGTCCGGTGGCCTGTCATGGCTGCACCGCGACCGGCGGACATTTGTTGGCACACCCCTTGAGGGCGGCGGGGTGGGCGGCGCCCGGGCTCGGTCCGTCCGGTCCGGTCATCGTCCCTCCCTCCCCGCTGGTTCCGGTACGACCATGCCACCCACCCCCGGTCCACGGGATCGGACGCCCGGTCGGCACGGCACGGGACCTTCGACCTAGGACCCCGGCGGGGAATCGTCCGGGCACGCTGACAGCATGCGGCGGCGGCCTGCAGCTTCCTGACGTCCCCATCCCTGGATCGCGCCCCTCCCGGATCCCACAGTGGAAAGTGCGAGAGACAGAGATCCGGCAGACGAGATGGAGATGAGACCCGATGTTCGCCCCTTCACGCCGTACGGCGACGACGAAGCCATGCTGATCCAGGTGACGATGCGCCAGGTGCGCGGGATGCCGATCCTCGGCTCCCCGATCGACGGGATCCGCATCATGGCGCTCCTGCCGGGCCACTGGCACAAGGACCTCACCCAGGCCGGCGGGGACATCGTCATCCGGATGCGCGTGGACGAGCCCGTGACGAGCGCCCAGGTGCGCGCCGAGGTGACGCAGACCCTCGCCAACCCCGAGGTGGACCGGTGGGAGCTGGTGGCCTGCCATGTCCTGTCCCAGAACAGCACAGCCGTAAGGGAGGAAGACCAGTGATCGCATCTGTGGTGGCGCCGGGAGAGTGCCAGGTCTGGTGGGCCGGCCCGCGGGACCATCCGGAGGAGACCCTGCTGTCGGTGCTCAGCGAGCCCGAGTTGGAGCGGGCCGCGCGGTTCCGCCGTGAGCCCGACCGCAGGCGGTTCCTCACGGGGTCGTGGCTGCTGCGCACCGCGAGCGCCGTGCAGTTCGGGATCCGTCCCGAGGAGGTGGTGGTGGACCGGTCGTGCCCGGACTGCACCAGGTATCACGGCAAGCCGCGGGTCCGGGCGCGCGGCTTCCCGCTGCACGTGTCGGTCTCGCACTCGGAGGACCGGGTGGCGGTGGCGGTGACGGCCGAGGGGCCGGTGGGCGTGGACGTGGAGGCCGTACCGGCCGACCCGGTGGACGACCTGGCCCGCTGCGCGCTCACCGAGGCCGAGCTGACCGTTCTGGAGGCGTTCCCCCAGGAGGACAGGTACGAGGCGTTCGCGAAGGTCTGGGTCCGCAAGGAGGCGGCGCTCAAGGCCACCGGGCACGGCCTGCGGGTGCCTCCGACGGAGGTGGCGGTGAGCGGGCCGGCGGAGGATCCGGCCCTGCTGAGCTGGCCGCTGGACATCCCGCCGGAGAGCCTGCGTTTCCGCGTCCTGTCGCCCGGCAGCGGCTACGTCGCCGCGGTCGCGGTGATCACCGACCGTCCGGTCGAGGCGGTGGAGTTCCACCTGCCCGCCGCGCGGGCAGACTTCGCACGTGGCCCCGTGCCGGGGCCGCTGGCCGGCGTCGCGTGAGCAGGGGGACGATCCAGATGAAGGGGACCTTCCTCCTCCTGCCGGGCTCCTGGTCGGGCGCGTGGATCTGGGAGCCCGTCGTCCGGCGGCTGCGCCTGCTCGGGCACGACGCCCGCGCCGTCACCCTGCGCGGCCTGTCCGGGCCGCGCGACGACGTCGCGGGGGTCGGCCTGGAGACGCACGTCGACGAGGTGCTGACACTGCTGAAGAACGAGGGGCTGCGCGACGTCGTGCTCGTCGGGCACAGCTATTCGGGGCTGGTGGCCGGGCAGGTCGCCGACCGGGCGCCGGGCCGCGTCGCGCACACCGTGTACGTCGAGGCGTTCCTGCCGCACGACGGCCGTTCGATGTTGCACGCCTTCCCCGACCGGCAGCGGGAGCAGGAGCTGCGCCTGATCGAGTCGGGCGGGGGCCGCTGGCCCGCCCCCGACCACACCCTGGTGGCCGAGGGACAGGGCCTCACGGCGGCGCAGGCGCGCTGGCTGGCCGCCCGGTTCGTCGGCCACCCGGGGCGCGCCGTGGCCGACCCCGCCGTGCTCAGCACTCCGCTGGAGCGGCAGAAGGCCAGCTACGTCGTCTGCGCCCTGGACCACTTCCAGGGCAGTCTGTCCCCCGACGTGTCCGCGCTGCGCGCCGAGCCGTCGTGGGACTTCCACACCCTGGACACGGGCTGCTGGCCGATGGTGTCAGCGCCCGGCCCGCTCGCCGCTCTCCTGTCCGGCACGCTCGCCGGCCTCCGCTGAGTGGCCGGCGACCTCGGGACCCGGTGCTAGCCCGGGCCGCGAGGAGCCGGGAAGCAGCCGCCGCAGCGAACCGGCGTGCAGGAACCACAGCAGGCCCAGCGCCACGACCAAGAGAAGGGCGCTGAAGACCCACTCGTTCGACCCGCCCGGCCCGTAGACGCGGCCGCCGGAGCCGATGTCCACCGCGCGGACCGGCTGCCCGGCCTGGTGGGTGTAACGGTCGCTGCCGTAGATCTCGACGTCCGACCGGCGGATGGCGCCGTCGTCGGAGCGGAAGTCCCCCGTCCAGACGCAGGACTCGTGCCCCGGATGCGTGATGCACGACAGCGTGCGCGGCACGAACACCCCGGGCGCGCCGTCGGCGCGGGCGGCACGGACGACCGTGCCGAGGTTCGGCACGGTCAGGACCAGCAGGAAGCCCGCCACCAGGCTGAGGACGAACGAGAAGGCCGGGGAGACCCCGCGGCGCCCGGAGCCCGCCATCACGCGGGCGACACGGCGCAGGCGCAGCGCATGGCCGCCCGCTCGGCCGGGCGGGGACGGCGGTGCAGGAGCATGGCCACCACCATGGGCACGAAGACCAGCCCGTTGTAGAACAGGTGCAGCTCCATGCGCGGGACGAGGAGCTGGATCATGCTCGTCGGCACCGGCCGGCCCAGCAGGTTGTTCCCGGTGAGCGCCTGGAGGAGCAGCAGCAGGTGCTCCAGGTGGTGCCAGACCTGGATGCCCAGGGAGATGTTCCACCACGTACGTGACCTGCCGGTGAAGCCGGACCGCAGCATGAGCAGGCCGATGAGCATCAGCAGCGCGTAGCCGTAGTGCATCCACTCGGAACTGACCAGCCAGGGGAAGGGCATGCCGAGGACGCCGCGCGCCTCCTTCAGCGGCCAGCCCAGCACGTAGACCTGGATGGCCTGGGCGACGTGCTCGGCCCAGTGGGCCAGCACCACGACGAGGTAGAGGGTGAGGGCGGGCTTGTGGTACCGGGTGTTGAGCGCGGTCAACAGGCCGGTCGGCGTCGACACCGTGTGGGTGGCCATGCGAAACCTCGGCTTCCGGGATCGTCGGTCACGCGTCGTCCCGGCACGGCGAGATCGCCGGTGGATGGTTTCGGTCCCCTTCGAATGCGCCCGCTCCGGGAGATCGCGGAATCAGTGTCCGTCGCGAACCCGGGCCTGACAACTCACAAATTGCGCGGTAGTCCGGCGAGCAGTTGCTTGGTCGTCAGGGTGACGCCGCAGCGGCCGGCGACGTACCCGAGCGCCTGCCGGTGGTCGGCGGCGGTGAGGTCGGCGACGGCGTCGGCCACCACGTACGGCTGGATGTCGTGGGTGAAGGCGTCCAGCGCGGTGGTCAGGACGCCGATGTGGGCGTAGACGCCGGCGATGAGGAGCTGGTCGCGTCCCGACTCGCGCAGCCACCACAGCAGGGTGGTCTCGTGGAAGGCGCTGTAGCGCCGCCGGGTGAAGATCCAGTCGCCCGGCCCCGGGGCGAGCTGGTCGGGGAATCCGCGCCGGGCGGGCTCCAGCCGGTCGCTGCGCCGCCAGAAGTCCTTCGCCAGCCCCTGCTGCTCGCCGGTCAGCAGGCCCGGCTGGGCCGCGTAGGCCACCGGTACGCCGAGGCCCGCGCACAGGTCGCGCAGTGCCCTCACGTTGCGTACCAGGTCGGTCAGCGGCGCCTCGCCGGGCGGGAAGAGGTCGAGGCAGGCGTGCTGGAGGTCCACCAGGAGCAGCACGGCCCGGCGCGGGTCGGGTGTCCAGGTGACCGCGGCGGGCGGCAGCTCGGCGGCGTCCGGCATCGGATAGGGCTCGATTTCTGAAATGACCGGCACGGCGACCTCCGAATTTCTCTCAGCTTTTTGAGGCTGTTTTCATGATGTGCCGCCGGCGCCGCCCGGGAAATGCGGAACGGCGGCAGGAAGCTGACTTCCCGCCGCCGTTTCCAGCCATTCCCTTTTTCCCGGGCGTACGCCGGCCTGCCGGATCCACGGTCACAGTCCGGCCGCCGCCCGCAGGTCCTCGGTACGATTCACCCGCTCCCACGTGAACTCGTCCCGGCCGAAATGCCCGTACGCGGAGGTGGTGGCGTAGACGGGACGCAGCAGGTCGAGATCCCTGATGATCGCGGCCGGCCGCAGGTCGAAGACCTCGCGCACGGCGTCGTGGATGCGCCCCTGGGGCACGCGTTCGGTGCCGAAGCACTCCACGAACAGGCCAACCGGCCGCGCCTTGCCGATCGCGTACGCCACCTGGACCTCGCACCGCCCGGCCAGCCCGGCGGCCACTACGTTCTTGGCCACCCAGCGCATGGCGTAGGCGCCCGACCGGTCGACCTTGGAGGGGTCCTTGCCGGAGAAGGCGCCGCCGCCGTGCCGGGCCATGCCGCCGTACGTGTCGATGATGATCTTCCGGCCGGTCAGGCCCGCGTCGCCCATCGGGCCGCCGACCTCGAACCGGCCCGTGGGGTTGATCAGCAGCCGGTACCCGGTCGTGTCGATCCCCGCCCCGGCCAGCACCGGCTCGACGACCTCGCGCGTGATGTCGGGGGTCAGCAGCTCCTCCAGCGCGACGTGCGCCGCGTGCTGGGTGGACACCACGACGGTGTCCAGGCGCACCGGCCGGTCGCCCTCGTACTCGACGGTGACCTGCGTCTTGCCGTCCGGCCGCAGGTACGGCACCGTACCGGCCCTGCGGACCTCCGCCAGCCGCCGGGCCAGCCGGTGGGCCAGCATGATGGGCAGCGGCATCAGCTCGGGCGTCTCCTCGCACGCGTAGCCGAACATCAGCCCCTGGTCGCCGGCGCCCTGCCGGTCCAGTTCGTCGGCGTCGTCCGCGCCGCGGTGCTCGTAGGCGTCGTCCACGCCCAGCGCGATGTCGGGCGACTGGGTGCCGATCGACACCGACACGCCGCACGAGGCGCCGTCGAAGCCCTTCTGGGAGGTGTCGTACCCGATCCCGAGGACGGTCTGCCTGACCAGGGCGGGGATGTCGACGTACGTCTGCGTGGTGACCTCGCCCGCGACGTGCACCATGCCCGTGGTGATCAGCGTCTCGACCGCGACCCGGCTGCCGGGGTCCTTCTCCAGCAGGGCGTCCAGGATGCTGTCGCTGATCCGGTCGGCGATCTTGTCGGGGTGGCCTTCGGTGACGGATTCGGAGGTGAACAAACGGCGTGACACGGCCGCCCCCTCAGTAGGGCAGCCGGCGCCCCGAAGGGGTGCGCAGGTCGAGAGCGGTCACCGGAGTACGCGGTTTCCTGGGCTTCGGCAGATGAATCAGTTTTGGCATGAGAACGGCTCCACATCCTGGCGGCGGGAAACAATTCGAATTTCCCGGACACAGATCATCCAAGATCGGCGTCGAGCATTCTTCTCCGATGACCTGCGCGACGAAGGTTCGGTTCCGAGAATAACCACGGCCGGGCGTGCCGGGTTCTTTCGCTGTGCGGCATCGGGACCGGTCGGGCAATCCAGGAGATGCCCCGGCCGCGCGGAGGGACCACGATGCACTTGATGCCCCTTTCCCGGGCGGATCACCTACGCCGGGTCCCGGCCGCCCCGGCGACGAAAGGCTGATCATGAACGGAATCAGCGCGGAGATCGGGATCATCGGCGGGAGCGGGTTCTCCTCGGTCGCCGACGGCGCGCGCGAGATCACGCTCACCACCCCGTACGGTGAACCGTCCGCCCCGCTCTCGCTCACCGAGGCGGGTGGCCGCACGGTCGCCTTCCTGCCCCGGCACGGCCGCGACCACCGACGGCCGCCGCACCGCATCAACTACCGGGCGAACCTGTGGGCGCTGCACTCGGTGGGCGTGCGCCAGATCCTGGCGCCGTGCGCGGTCGGCTCGCTCCGGCCCGAGCTGGGGCCGGGTGTGATGGTGGTGCCCGACCAGCTCGTGGACCGGACCTCCGGACGGGCCCGTACGTACTTCGACGACGCGGCCGTGCACGTGCCGTTCGCGGACCCGTACTGCCCGGTGGGCCGCGAGACGGTGCTCGGCGCCGCGGCGGCGACCGGCCAGGACTGCGTGGACGGCGGGACGATGGTGGTGATCGAGGGCCCGCGCCTGTCCAGCCGGGCCGAGTCCCAGTGGTACGCGGCGCAGGGCTGGTCGCTGGTCGACATGACCGGCTGCCCCGAGGCGACGCTCGCCCGCGAACTGGCCCTGTGCTACGTGCCCGTCGCGCTGGTGACGGACCTGGACGCCGGGCTCGGCGTGGGCCCGGGCGCACGCCGGGACGAGCTGTTCACGATCTTCCACGAGGGGCTGGACCGGCTGCGGGCGCTGGTCCTGGCGACGGTGGGACGGCTGCCGCGCGTCCGCGCGTGCGGGTGCCCGCGGGCCCTGGAGGACGCCGCCCTCCCGGCCGAGGAGAACCACCTCGGCTCCCTGCCCGCCTGACTTCACCTGACCCGCCTGACTCACCTCAGCCGCCTGACGGGAGCGGCCGCGGACACACGGAAACCCGGGTTCCCGCCGCACCGCGGGAACCCGGGTCGGATCGCGCGGCCTACACCGCCGTCGGCACGTGCGCGTCCAGGGCGACGCGCTCCACCAGGGCCTCCAGGTTCGGGTCGGCGTCGAAGACGTCGCCGACGTCGATGGAGATGCCCAGTTCCTCCTTGATCCGCCCGACGAGCCGCGCCGCGGCCGCGAACTCCCCTTCGAGGTCGGAGAACGTCGCCGCCTCCAGTCCCTCGGGCACGTCGAGCACGTCGTACCAGATGTCGCCGACCTTCTCCCGGAGCTCGGAGAGGCTCAGTTCGCCGGTCATGGGCCGTCCCTTCTCAAGGTCTGCACGTGATTCTCGCAACGGGCCCACGGACCTACATCTCCGAGAGTGCCCTGGCCCTGACCTGGCCGAGCAGGGCGTCCAGCGTGCCGTCGTGGAGCAGCGTGGCCAGGTCGACGGCCACGCCGAGGCGGTCCTGGATCTGGGCGGCCATCCGCAGCGCGGCGAGCGCCGTGCCGCCGAGCTCGCCGAAGGTGGCGTCGCACTCGTCCGCGCCGACGTCGAGCACCGTGTTCCAGATGTCGGTGACGTGCCTGTCGACGTCCACCGGGTCCGTGTCGCGCACAGCGCCCTCCCCTGAGCCTCCCTGGGGCGACGATAAGGCGGGGGCGAGGGGGGCGCTTGTCCTCCCGTGCGCACTTCCCCTCAGGACGCCGGCCGCCGGGTCAGGACGCGGCCCGCTCCGGCTCCCGGGTGCGGGACAGCGCGCGGACGATGCGGGCGTGTCCCTCGTTCCCCCTGGCCAGCACCTCGGCCACCGGGCCGTCGTCGGCGGCGCGCAGGGCGGCGGCGACGCGGCCCAGGTCATGGCTCATCGCCTCCAGCAGGTCCGCCACCGGGCCCGCGTTGTGCGCCAGGATGTCGCGCCACATGCCGGCGGGGCTGCCGGCCACCCGGGTCACGTCCCGCAAGGCCCCGGCGGCCAGCGGCAACGCGCCCACCTCCCCCGGGTCCCCGTCCGGGCTCCGCGCCGCGAACCTGGCGGCCAGGGCCGCCGACAACACGAGCGGTACGTGCGACACCGCCGCAGCCGCCCGGTCGTGGGCGTCCGGCGCGAGCAACGTCACCTCGGCCCCGCACGCGGACGCGAGCGCCGACACCGTACGCAGGGCGCGCGGCGAGAGCGCCGGGTGCGGGCACAGCGCCCACGTCCTGCCCTCGAACAGCCCCGCCCGCGCGGCCCCCGGTCCGGAGATCTCCCGCCCGGCCATCGGGTGGCCCGGCACGTAACCGGTCAGGTCGCAGCCGATCCGCTCCGCCTCGGCGAGGACGCGCGTCTTGGCGCTGGCCACGTCCGTGTAGACCGTGCCGAGCCCCCGGGCCTGCGCCTCGCGCAGGACGGCGGCCACCGACGACGGCGGCGTGGCGATGACCACCACGTCGGCCGGGCCGTCCCCGGCCCGCAGCGCGGTGCCCGCCCCCATCCGCGCGGCCTGCGCCAGCGCCCACGGGTCGTGGTCGGCCAGCTCGACGCGCACGCCCGCCCGCCGCAGCGCGCACGCCACGGACGTGCCGATCAACCCACAGCCGATCACCACGACACGGCGGATTGGGGACATGGCCAGAACCTCACTTCCCTCGGACGTCACTCCCCCATCGTCGCGGCGCCCGGCCCCCGGCGGCGGTACGCGACCCGTCTTCTTGCTGCCGCCCGACGGCATGTTCCTGCCAGCGCAACCCCAGGTCAAGCCCCTGTACGCGCTCCTACGATCACGACATGTCCTACCACGACCTGCTGTCCCGGCCGGTACGCCCTCCCGACCGCGTCCTCCGCTACGGCGACAGCCACCCCGACCAGGTGATCGACGTCTACGAGGGCACCGGCCGCCCGCCCCTCGTCCTGCTGCACGGCGGCTACTGGCTGGCCGGGTACGACCGGCGGCACACCCGTCCCATGGCCGCCGCCCTGGCCGCGCTCGGCCACACCGTCTGGTTGCCCGAGTACCGCCGGGTGGGCCAGGAGGGCGGCGGCCACCCGGGGACGTTCGACGATGTCTGCGCCGCGCTCGGGCTCGTCCTGGCGGAGTGCCCGTCCGGGGTGCTGCTGGTGGGCCACTCCGCGGGCGGCCATCTCGCGTTGTGGTCGGCGCTGCGGCACCGCCTGCCGCCCGGCTCCCGGTGGCACGGCGACCCGGCGATCCTGGGAGTGGTGGGCCTGGCCGCCGTCTGCGACCTGGGTGAGGCGTTCACCGCGGGGCTCGGCGGCGGCGCCGCGCGCGCCCTGCTCCACGACCGGGCCGACCTGCTCGACGAGGTGGACCCGATGCGCCTGCTGCCCTACGACCGGGGGCCGCTGGTGCTGGTGCACGGGGTCAAGGACCGGGTGCTGCCCGTGTCGATGAGCCGCCGCCTGGCCGCGGGCGAGACGTCGGCGGTCCTGGTCGAACCGGCGGACGCCGGGCATTTCAGCCTGATCGACCCGCTGTCGAGTGCCTGGCCGCTGATCGCGGCAGCCGTGGAAGCCGCGATTTCAGAGGGTGTGGAGGCCGCAGCTTCAGAGGGTGTGGAGGCCGCGGCTTCGGAGGGTGTGGCGGGTCAGGAGAGTTCGACCGCGCGTTCCGGGCAGTTGGCGGCGGCCAGGTGGGCCGCCCGCTGCTCGTCCGGCGGGACGACCCCGTCGCCGAGCGCCTGCCCGTAACCCTCCTCGTCCTCGCCGAACAGCGCGGGCGCGAGGTCGTGGCAGCGGCCGTGTCCCTGGCAGCGCTCGGGGTCGATGCGTACGTTCATGGCGGTGCTCCCTTCGGAGGCGGGGGCGGGGGTGGAAGTGGGGGCGGTGAGCGCGCCGACGACGCGGGCGAGCAGGGCCGCCCACTCCTCGTCGTCGACGGCGTGCAGGTCGGGCGTGACCAGGGCGCTGCCCATCGACAGCAGCAGGCAGAAGTGGGCCAGCGCGGCGGGCGACAGCGCCGGGTCCAGCTCCCCCCGGTCCTGGGCGAGGCGTACCAGCGCGGCCATGGATCCGGCGCTCTCGCCGACGTGGTCGCGCATGGGCCTGGCGACGTCCTCGTCCCGGCGGGCGGCGACGAGGGCCTCGACGATGAGGTAGCCGCGGGCGTCGCGGCGCTGCGGCAGCCACCGTCCGATCTCCAGGAGCAGATCGGGGACCGGCCGGTCGGGGTCGGCGGCGAACAGGTCGGCCAGCCGCCGCCGTCCGTGCGCGCCAAGCGCCGCCACGAGCAGTTCGGCCTTGGAGCCGAAGTGCGCGTACAACGCGCCGTTGCTCACCCCGGCGGCGGCGGCGATGTCCGCGACGCGGGTGCCGTCGTAGCCGCGCTCGGCGAACACTTCGGCGGCGGCGCGCAACAACCGTTGACGAGTCTCCGCGGCGGTGACGCCGGCGATTCGGCCCATGGCAGCATTAAACAGCCCGCCCACCCGGAACGTGACCACCGAACGGATCACCACACCCGCCCGGCGTAACCGGTCACCCGGTCACCTTCCTCCCCGGCGGGCGTCGATCACCCGATGCGCAGCGGGAGCGTACGTGGTCCGCGTACCTGGCTGGCGGCCCAGGTGACGGCGTCGGGGTCGGCGAGGGTGAAGTCGGGGATGCGCTGGAGCCAGACGTCGAGTGCGGTGCGGAGTTCCATGCGGGCGAGGTGGGAGCCGA
>NZ_BMRC01000012.1 GCF_014648435.1 Nonomuraea spiralis | reverse complement strand
TCGCGGTCGCCGTCCCAGTCGCGGTCGCCGTTCCACTCGCGGTCGCCGTCCCAGTCGCGGTCGCCGTTCCACTCGCGGTCGCCGTCCCAGTCGCGGTCGCCGTCCCACTGACGGTCGCCGTCCCACTCGCGGTCGCCATCCCACTCGCGGTCGCCGTCCCACTTCTGGTCGCCGTCCCACTTGTGGTCGCGGTCCCCCTTGTGGTCGTCGCCCTTGTGGTCGTCGTGCCGGTTGTGGTCGTCGCCCTTGTGGTCGTCGCCCTTGTGGTCGCTGTCCCAGTCGCCGTCTACCCAGCCCCAGTCGCCGACCCAGTCGTGCTCGCTGTCCCACTTCTGGTCGTCGCCCTTGCGGTCGTCGCCCTTGTGGTCCTCGTGCCGGTTGTGGTCGTCGTGCCGGTTGTGGTCGTTGTCCTGGTCGCGGTCGCCGTCCCACTGACGGTCACCGTCCCAGTCGCGGTCGCCGTCCCAGTCGCGGTCCCCTTCCCACTGACGGTCGCCTTCCCAGTTACGGTCGCCGTTCGACGAACGGTCACCGTCCCATGGGTTCCCGGCGGCAGAGCCGCCGGGTGTGTAGGCGAGCGCGTCCGGACGCGGCTCGGCGGCGGCCTGACCGGCTGTGACGAGTGGGACGGCGCCGAACGCGGCGCAAGAGACAAGTGCTGCGATGAATCGTCGCATTACACCGATCCAATCACTCTCGATGATCTAACCGCTACAGATAGTAGCCATCGTCCCGAGATTTGAAACGTAAGTGGTTACGTACAGTGACATCGCCCGAAGCGCCCCGATCCGCAAACCCTTGTACGTCTGCGTTCTTACTAAAAAGCAACAGAATCCATCAACACCCCTTGACTGCACACGAAAACCGACGGACGATCCCGTTTGATTTAGTCGGATCATGTTGGATCCTCACCCCTCGGTGTTGAAGGAGTCCCATGCGCGCGATCCTTCGAACAACCCTCCCCCTGGCCCTGGCCGCCACCTGCCTCACGGCCGCCGCCACCCTGGCGCCCCCCGCCGCCGCCCTGGAGAACGGCCTGGCCAGAACGCCTCAAATGGGGTGGAACGACTGGAACAGCTTCGGCTGCTCGGTCAGCGACACCCTCGTCAGGCAGACGGCCGACGCCATGGTCGCCTCCGGCATGGCCGCGGCCGGCTACACATACGTCAACATCGACGACTGCTGGTCCACCAAGACCCGGAACGCGGCCGGCGACCTCGTCCCCGACCCGCAGAAGTTCCCCGGCGGCATCAAGGCCGTGGCCGACTACGTGCACGGCAAGGGGCTCAAGCTCGGCATCTACTCCTCGGCCGGCACCACGACCTGCGCGGGCTACCCGGCCGGCCTCGGCAACGAGCGCAGGGACGCGACCCTGTGGGCGTCGTGGGGCGTGGACTACCTCAAGTACGACAACTGCGGCGACCACCTCGGGCAGAGCGCGCAGCAGCGCTACACCGCCATGCGCGACGCCCTCGCCGCGACCGGCCGGCCGATCCTCTACAGCCTGTGCAACTGGGGTCAGGACAGCGTCTGGACCTGGGGCATGCCGGTCGGCAACTCCTGGCGCACCACGGGCGACATCCAGGCGAACTGGGGCTCGGTCATGGGCATCCTGGACAGCCAGGCCGGGCTGGAGGCGTACTCGGGGCCGGGCGGCTGGAACGACCCCGATATGCTGGAGGTCGGCAACGCGGGGCTGACGGCCACCGAGTCGCGAGCCCACTTCAGTCTGTGGGCGCTGCTGAACGCGCCGCTCGTCGCCGGCAACGACCTGCGTTCGATGAGCGCCGAGACCCGGACGATCCTCACCAACACCGAGGTCATCGCCGTGAACCAGGACTGGGGAGGCAGGCAGGGCCACAAGATCGCCGACAACGGGAACCTGGAGGTCTGGCGCAAGCCGATGGCCGCGACCGGCACGGGCACCGGCTCGGCCGCCGTCGTGCTGCTCAACCGGGGGAGCGCCGCGGCCACCGTCTCCACCACCGCCTCCGCGCTGGGGCTCGGCGCCGCGGCCTCCTACTCCGTACGCGACCTGTGGGCCCACACGACCGGCTCCTCGGCGGGCACGGTCAGCGCCTCCGTGCCCGCCCACGGCGCCGCCATGTACGTCGTCACCGGCGGCGGCACGCCCCCTGCGGCCACCGCGATCAAGGGCGCCGGCTCCGGCAGGTGCCTGGACGTGCCGGGCGCGTCCCAGACCGGCGGCACCCAGGTCCAGATCTGGGACTGCAACGGCGGCCCCAACCAGCAGTGGACCCCGACCACCACGGGCGAGCTGCGCGTCTACGGCGGCAAGTGCCTGGACGTGTACGACCGCGGCACCGCCGACGGCACCCGCGTGATCATCTGGGACTGCAACGGCCAGGCCAACCAGCAGTGGCGGCTCGGCACGGACGGCGCCATCACGGCCGTCGGCGCGGGCAAGTGCCTCGACGTGCCGAACAACGCCACCGCCAACGGTACGAAGCTGGTCATCTGGACCTGCAACGGCGGGGCCAACCAGCGGTGGTCGCGGACCTGACCTCCGCCCGGCCCCGCTCGGGCACCGGTCAGACCACGCGCAACACGATCTTCCCCTGGATGTGGCCCCGCTCGGCGCGCTCGTGCGCCCGCGGGGCCTCCTCCAGGGAGAAGACGCTGTCGACGCCGACGCGCAGCCGTCCCGCGTCGATCAGCTCGGCCAGCGCGGCCATCCCCGGCCCGTCGGAGTGCACCTGGCCGCCCCGGCGCACGATGCCGCGCCGTGCCGCCTCCTCGTCGTGGTACTCGCCGTGGAAGACCGGGCTGAGCGTGCCGCCGTCCTTGAGCACCGGCAGGAACCGGTGGCCCGCAGGGCCGCCCACGGTGTCGATCAGGCAGTCCACGTCGCGTACGACGTCCTCGGGCGCGACCTTCGTGTAGTCGAGGAACTCGGCCACGCCCAGCTCCTTCAGGAAGGTCTCGTGACGGCCCGAGGCCACGGCGATGACGTACGCGCCGAGGTCCGCGGCGAGCTGGGCGGCGAAGTGGCCGACGCCGCCGGCCGCGCCGTTGACCAGGACCCGGCTGCCGGGCCGCAGGCCGATGATGTCGTGGACGTACTGGTAGGCGGTCAGTCCGGCCATCGGCACCGCGGCCGCGGCGACGTGGTCCACCGAGGCGGGCTTGCGGGCCAGGTGGCCGACGGGGGCGGTGGTGTACTCGGCGTACCCTCTGCCGCCCAGGTCGCCGACGCGGGGGAAGCGGACGAGGCCGTAGACCTCGTCGCCCTCGGCCCACTCGGTGACGCCGGGGCCGAGGGCGGCCACGACGCCCGACACGTCCGAGCCGGGGGTGAAGGGCAGGGGGATCTCCGGGCGCATGGACGCCGGGATGTTCGCGAAACCCCGCCGGGCGTACCAGTCGGGCGGGTTGACCGCGGCGGCGTGCACCCGGACCAGGACCTCGCCGGGACCCGGTTCGGGCAGGGGCACCTCCTCCAGCTTCAGGACCTCGGGGCCGCCGACCTCGTGCACGCGGATGGCCTTCATCGTCGATTCTCCTCAGGGAGCCGGGCGCCGCTATGATGCGGAGCAGTGTTCCGGATCATAATCGGAGCACTGCTCCGCTTGTCAAACTCCGGAAGGTACCGGATGACCGAAACACCCCGTAACCGGCGCGCGGACGCCCAGCGCAACCGCGAGCGCATCCTGGCCGTGGCCGCCACCGTCATCGAGGAGCAGGGCACCGAGGCGTCCCTGCGCGACGTCGCCCGCCGCGCCGAGGTCGGCCTGGGCACGCTCTACCGGCACTTCCCGACCAGGGAGGCGCTGCTCGAAGCGCTGCTGCGGCAGCGCTTCGACCGGCTCGCCGAACGCGCCCAGGCGCTGGACGGCGCCGCCGAGCCGCACGAGGCGCTGGTGGAGTGGCTGCGCGCGTTCGTCGCGGGCGCGGGCGCCTACCGGGGACTGGCCGCCTCGATGATGGCCACGATCAACGACGAGGGCTCACCGCTGCACGCCTCCTGCCACGCCATGCGCCAGGCGGGCGGCCGGCTGCTGGAACGCGCCCAGGCCACCGGCGACGTCCGCGCCGACGTGACGGGGCTCGACCTGTTCGCGCTGGCCAGCGCCGTGAGCTGGATGCTCGACCAGGCGCCCTCGCTGGCCGCCCGCGGCGACCACCTCTTCGGGCTGGTCATGGACGGCCTGCGCCCGCCACCCGGCGGCTGACCGGCGGGTCTCAGCCGGCCCAGCCGATCGGCACCAGCCGCACGTCGAAGTCGATCTCCTCGTACGGCCCGTCCATCCCCCACCCCCCGGTACGCGGCACCGGACGCCGTACGAGCTCCTCCTTGACCGCGAACGCGGCGTCGGAGCCCAGGTAGGGGTCGCCGGCCAGGAACACGTGCGTGGTCAGCGGCCGATGGCCGGGCGCGGTGACCTGGTAGTGCAGGTGGGCGGGACGCATCGGGTGCCGCCCGGACGCGCGCAGCAGCCGTCCCGCGGTGCCGTCGGCGGGCACCGGGTAGCTGCTCGGGCGGATCGTACGGAACCAGTAACGGCCCTGCTCGTCGGTGGTGAACAGGCCGCGCAGGTTGCCGGGCTCCTGGGCGTCGTCCTGGCTGTCGTACAGGCCATTGTCGCCGGCCTGCCACAGGTCGACGGCCGCGCCGGGCAGCGGGACGCCCTCGCAGTCGAGCACCCGCCCGTGCACCACCATGGGCACGCCGCGCCCGCGTTCGGGCCCGTGGCTGAGCCACGCGCCGGGCTCGCGAGCCGGGGCGGGGGAGTGGAAGGGGCCCTCGACGGAGGAGGGCGTCATGTTCTCCGGGCCTTCGTGGTTGACCTCGTCCACGGCGGAGGTCAGGCCGAGCATGTCCGACAACAACACGAACTCGTCGCGGTCCGGCGTGCACCACCGGCCGGTCTCGGCGAGGAAGGCGAGCCCGGCCCGCCACTCGGCCTCGGTGGGGCGCACCTCCGCCACGAACGCGTGCAGGTGGGCGACCAGCGCGGAGACGATCTCGTTCACCCGCGGGTCGGGGCCGTCGACCTGGGCCAGCACCTGCCGTACGAGCTTGTCCGTCATGGCGACCGTCCTTCGGGGGGACCGTGTGTGTTCATTATCGGCACACCGCCGGGCCGGCGGGGAAGGCTCACGCCAGCACCCGGACCACGCCGGTGAACAGGCGGGGCAGCCGGCGCGCCGCGGGCACCACCAGGCGGGCCGTGCCCGGGCGGCGGGCGGCCTGGACCAGCGCGCCCGTCAGCAGCCTGTGCGTACGCGACAGGCGCAGCCACGCGCCCTCGTAGTCCTCCGGACGCCCCGCCGCCAGGCACCCGACCAGCACCTCCGCCGAGCGCACGGCCAGCGAGACGCCCTCGCCGGTGAGCGCGTCCACGTAACCGGCCGCGTCGCCGACCAGCAGGACCCGGCCGGCCCGGCGGGCCCGTACGGCCTGGCGCAGCGGGCCCGCGCCGCGCACCGGCGTGACGGCCGGGCCGTCCAGGCGTCGGGCCAGGCCGGGGAAGCCGCGCAGGTGGTCCTCGAAGCCGCGCCGCGCCGAGCTGAGGACCGCGACGCCGACCAGGTCGTCGCCGACCGGCGTGACGTACGCCTCGCCCGCGCCCGACCAGTGGACCTCGACGAAGTCGCTCCACGGCTCGATCCGGTAGTGCCTGCGCAGGCCGTACCGGCGGGGGCCGCGTACCGGCAGGTCGAGGCCGAGCGAGCGGCGCAGCGGGGAGTGCAGGCCGTCGGCGGCCACCAGCCAGCGGGCCCGCAGCCCGCCCGCGGACACGCCGTCCCGGTCCTGCTCGGCGCGGGCGATCCGGCCGGTGACGGTCTTGACGCCCAGCTCGGCGGCCCGCTGCGACAGCGCCATGTGCAGGCTCGTACGCCGGACGCCGAGCCCCGGCCCGGCGGCGAAGGCGGCCCGCGCCTCCCGCCGGCCGTCGAGGTAGTGGATGCCGCGGAACCCCCGCCCGGCGACCGGCACCCCCATCGCCGCCAGCGCGGCCACGCCGCCCGGCATGACACCCTCGCCGCACGCCTTGTCCACCGGCCCGGCCCGCGGCTCGACGACGACCGCCTCCATGCCGGCCAGCGCCGCGTGGATGGCCGTCGCCAGCCCCGCAGGCCCACCGCCCGCGACCAGTACGTCGATCACCGGCTCACCCCCTGGCCACGAGGGCGAGCGCGGCGTTCTCGCACCGGATGCGCACCACCATCAGCGCGGCGTTGAGCAGCGTGAACGCCAGCGCCGTCAGCCAGGCCGTGTGCACCAGCGGCAGCGCCAGCCCCTCGGCCGCCACCGCCACGTAGTTGGGGTGCCGCAACCACGGGAACCGGTACGGCCCGCCCGTCACCAGCGGCAGCCCCGGCACCACGATCACCTGCGTGTTCCACCGCGGCCCGAGCGCGGTGACGCACCACCACCGCAATCCCTGGGCCGCCACGACCAGCACGAGCATCGGCCAGCCCAGCGCGGGCAGGAACGGCCGTCCGGCCAGGGCCACCTCCAGCGGCGCGCACACCAGCAGCCCGGTGTGCAGGGCCACCATCCACGGATAGTGCCCCCGCCCGGTCACGACACCGCCGCGCGCCATGCTCCAGGCGGCGTTGCGCCTGGCGACGACCAGCTCGGCCAGGCGTTCCAGGCCGACGAGCACGATGAGCACCAGATACCAGGTCACAGGTCAACCACCAGCGGAGTCGAGGGATCGTGGACGGGCGCCTACCAGCGCAGCAGGACGAGCTCGGAGCAGAAACCGGGGCCCATCGCGATGACCAGCCCCCACGTCCCCGGGGCCCGCGGCCCGGCGGCCAGGGTCTCGCCGAGCACGTGCAGGACCGAGGACGACGACAGGTTGCCGTGGGCGGCCAGCGAGCGCCACGTCACGTCGAGCGCGCCCACGGGCAGCTCCAGCGCCTCCGACACCGCCTCCAGCACCTTCGGACCGCCCGGATGGCACACCCACGCCGTCACGTCCCCGGCCGTGATCCCGTGCTCGGCCAGGAGCCCGTGCACGTCGTCGGCCAGGTAACGCCGGACCACGTCGGGCACGCTGGCGTCCAGCATCACCCGGAAGCCGGTGTCGCCCACCTGCCAGCCCATGACGTGCTCGGAGCCGGGATACAGGTGGCTGCGGGTGGCGACCACCGAGGGCCCGGCCGTGGCGCGTTCGGCGCCGCAGGCCACGACGGCCGCCGCGCCGTCGCCGAACAGCGCGCCGGCGACCAGGTTCGCCGGTGAGGAGTCGCCGCGCTGCAGGGTCAGCGAGCACAACTCCACCGACAGCAGCACGGCCACATGGTCCGGCCAGCCGCGCAGGTAGTCGTGCAGCCTGGCGATGCCCGCCGCGCCGGCCACGCAGCCCAGGCCGAAGACGGGCACCCGCTTGACGTCGGGCCGCAGGCCCAGCGCGGCGGCCAGCCGGGCGTCCACGGACGGCGCGGCGATGCCGGTCACCGACGTGAACATGATCAGGTCCACGTCGGCCGGTTCCAGGCCGGCGGCGTCCAGGGCCGCCTTCACGCTCTCCAGTCCCAGCTCGACGGCCACGGAGACGAAGGCGTCGTTGGCGGCGCCGAAGCCGTCCAGCTTCTCGTACCGGTCGATCGGGAGGGCGAGGTTGCGGTACTCCACGCGCGCGCCGCGGTGCAGGCGGTCGATGAGGCGGCGGTCGGCGTTGTCGGGGAGGCACAGGCGGGCGGCCATGTCGGTGAGCTCGGACTGCGGATACCGGTGAGGAGGGAACGCGCAACGGACTGCGGAGATTCGGGTCATGCAGTGCTCCCTCGACAGGTCGCCCACAACATCTCACTCCCCGCACGCTTCCCGCCCCGATGGTCATTTAAGCCATACGCGGCGTGTGGGAATTCTCGCCGCGTTTCTCCGGGTCTACGATCGCGGTGTGACCGACCCGGACCCCGCGGCCGCCGCCGTCGTACGCGGCGGGCCGGTCCGTACGGCCGTCGCGCTGGCGCTGGCCTGCCATCCGGGCCCCACCGTGGCCGTGACCGCCCTGGTCACCGCGCTGGCCGTGGCGTCGGGCCGGGACGCGGCCGGCTGTGTCCTGGTGGCCGCCGCCGTGCTGGCGGGGCAGTTGTCGGTCGGCTGGTGCAACGACGCCGTGGACGCCGCCCGGGACGCCGCCGCCGGGCGCGCGGGCAAACCGGCCGCCGACGGCACGGTGAGCGTGACCGCCGTACGGGTGGCCGCGCTGGCGGCGCTGGCCTGCTGCGTGCCGCTGTCGCTGGCCTCGGGCCGGTCGGCGGGCCTGCTGCACCTCGCGGGCGTACTGGGAGCCTGGGGGTACGACCTGGGGCTCAAGGCCACCGTCCTGTCGTGGGCGCCGTACGCGGCCGGGTTCGGCGTGTTGCCGGCGTTCGTGACGCTGGGGCTGCCCGGGGAGCCGTGGCCGGCGTGGTGGGCCGTGGCCGCCGCGGCGCTGCTCGGCGTGGGGGCGCACCTGGCCAACGTGCTGCCCGACATCGAGGGCGACCTGGCGACCGGCGTACGCGGGTGGCCGCAGCGCCTCGGGGCGGCGCGGGTGCGGCTGCTGGTGCCCGTGCCGCTGCTGGCCGCCACCTGCCTGCTCGTCCTCGGGCCCGCGGGCGGCCCCGGCCTCGCGGGGTGGCTCGCCATGGCGGCCGCCGCCGTGCTCGCCGCCGGGGGAGTGCTGCCGGCGGGCCGGTCCGCGCGGGCGCCGTTCGCCGCCGCCGTGGCCGTGGCGGCCGTGGACGTCCTCCTGTTGCTCGCCAACGGCGCCGTACTCACAGCCTGACGGCGGCCGGGCGCGCCGAACAGGCGGCACGGCCCGGCGCCACCCGCCGACCCGGCCACCGGGGGGTCAGCGGGACAGGCCGGTCGCGCCGCGGAGCCAGCGCAGTCCCACCGCCAGGGCCAGCGGCGCGGGCACCGTCCCGGCCCCGAGCCCCACCTCCACCAGCAGGTCGAACACCTCCTTGCGGCGCGCGGCGGTCGCGATCGCCGCGTCGATGAACCCCGGCGACTGCGCCAGCCTGGCCAGCACGTCGGTCGTGCGCAGATGCCGCCCGAGCGCGCCGCGCAGCTTGCCCCGGTAGCGCGTCAGCGGGTCGCCCGGCGACTCCAGCGCCGCCTCGGCCGCCAGCCGCCCCGACAGCAGCGCGTAGTAGATGCCCTCGCCGGTGAGCGGGTTGATCAGCCCCGCCGCGTCCCCGGCGAGCAGGACGCGCCCGGCCCCCGGCGCGGGCCGCCCGGTCGACAGCGGCAGGTGGTGGGCGCGCAGCTCGCGGGCGGGCCGGTCGGGCAGCAGCTCGGCAAGCCGCCCGTGCAGCACCTGGCGGCCGGGCGCCCCCGCCGCCCGCAGCCGGGGCAGCAACATGCCGAACCCGACGTTGGCGGTGCCGTCGCCGATCGGGAACGACCACGCGTAGGCCGGCCAGCCCGCCCGCTGCATGGCGATGAGCTGCACGTCGTCGGACTCGGGCACGTCGGCGTAGCCCCGTACGGCCAGGGCGGTGTGCCGTTCGGCCGCCGCGGGCAGCCCGATGAACCGGCGCACCGCCGAGTTGGCCCCGTCGGCCGCCACCACCGTACGGGCCCGCAACCGCCCGTCGAGGACCACCCAGGACCCGTCGGGCACCAGCTCCCTGACGCGGTGGCGGCGTACCTCGACGCCCCTGGCCCTGGCGGCCTCGACCAGCCGCGCGTCGAACACCCGGCGCGGCACCACGTGGTTGGGCCGCGCCGCCTCGGCCGAGACGCGCAGCCCGCCCGGCGAGACCACGGTCAGCCGGGGCGTGGGCCGGTAGTCGTCGATGAGCGCGGGCAGCCCGAGCAGCGCCAGCTCGTCGCGCCCGTGCGCGGCGATGCCGTCGCCGCACGGCTTGTCGCGGGGGAAGCCGGACCGGTCGAGCAGGAGCACGCGCAGGTCCGGCCGCAGTTGCGCGGCCCGCAGCGCCGCCGCCGAGCCCGCCGGTCCCGCGCCCACGACGGCCAGGTCCCACTCCTCACCCATGCGAGGTCTGTCCCACTCCGTGCGGGGCCGGAAACCCGTTCCGGCCCGCGCGTCACGCCCGTGACAGGGCGCGGGCGGCGTGGATCAGCGGCACGTGGCTGAACGCCTGCGGGAAGTTGCCCACCAGCCGTCCGTAGCGGGGGTCGTACTCCTCGGCCAGCAGGCCGACGTCGTTGCGCAGGCCGAGGAGGCGTTCGAACAGCTCCTCGGCCTCCTCCTTGCGCCCCTGCATCGCCATCACCTCCACCAGCCAGAAGCTGCACGCCAGGAACGCGCCCTCCCCGCCGGGCAGTCCGTCGACGTCGTTGTCGGCGGCCAGCGGATACCGCAGGACGAACCCGTCGGACATGAGCTCCTTCTCGATCGCCGCGACCGTGCCCACCACGCGGGGGTCGTCGTGCGGCAGGAAGCCCACGACCGGGATCATCAGCAGCGCCGCGTCCAGCTCCGACGACCCGTACGACTGGGTGAAGGTGTTGCGCCGCGGGTCGTAGCCCTTGTCGCAGATCTCGGCGTGGATCACGTCGCGCAGCGTGCGCCACTTGTCCACCGGCCCGGTACGGCCGAACCTCTCGACGTACTGGACGGCGCGGTCGAGGGCGACCCAGCACATCACCTTGGAGTGCACGAAGTGCCGTCGTGGGCCGCGCACCTCCCACAGGCCCTCGTCGGGCTCGTCCCAGTGGTCCTCCACGTAGTCGAGGAGCTGGCGCTGGATCGTCCAGGCGCGGTCGTCGGCGGCCAGGCCGCGGGCGCGGGAGACGTACAGGCAGTTCATCACCTCGCCGTAGACGTCGAGCTGGAGCTGCTGGACCGCCTCGTTGCCGATGCGGACCGGGCGGGAGCCCTCGTAGCCGTCCAGCCAGTCGAGGCGCAGCTCGGGCAGGCGGCGCTCGCCGGCGACGCCGTACATGATCTGCAGGTCCTGGGGGCGTCCGGCGATGGTGCGCAGCAACCAGGAACGCCAGTCGGCGGCCTCCTCCAGGTAGCCCGAGCTGATCAGCGCGTCGAGCGTCATCGTGGCGTCGCGCAGCCAGCAGAACCGGTAGTCCCAGTTGCGCACGCCGCCGATGTCCTCGGGCAGCGACGTGGTCGGCGCGGCCACGATGCCGCCGGTCGGCGCGTACGTCAGGCCCTTCAGCGTGATCAGCGACCGCGTCACCGCCTCCCGGTACGGGCCCTCGTAGGCGCACCGAGCCACCCAGTCGGTCCACATCGCCTCGGTCTCGGCGAGCTGCTCGGCGGCGTCGATGCGCGGCGGCATCGGCTCGTGCGAGGGATGCCAGGTGAACACGAACGGCAGCCGGTCGCCCGCCTCGACGGTGAACGTGGCCCGGTGGGCGTAGTCGCCGCCCTTGAGCGGGACGGGGGAGTGCAGCCACACCGAGTCGGGGCCGCCGACGGCCTGGAGGTGGCCGTTCGTGCGGCGCACCCACGGCACGATGCGCCCGTAGTCGAAGCGCACGCGGAGCTGGGTGGAGACCTCGACGCTGCCGGAGACCCCCTCGACGATGCGCACGACGTCGGGGTTGCGGTCGCGCGGCGGCATGAAGTCGATCACCCGTACCGTGCCGGTCGGGGTGTCCCACTCGCTCTCCAGGATGAGTGTGTCGGGCCGGTAGCGGCGGCGGGTGGCCGGACTCCGGCCCGTCGGACCCAGCCACCAGTGGCCGTTGCGCTCGCTGCCGAGCAGGGCCGCGAAGCACGAGGGGGAGTCGAACCTGGGCAGGCAGAGCCAGTCGATCGAACCGTCCCTCGCCACCAGCGCGGCCGACTGCATGTCTCCGATCAGCGCGTAGTCCTCAATCCGCATGCCGAAGACGCTACTCGCGCGACGGTGATCCCGCGCCGGGTCCGCTTCTGTCGCGTCAGGACGGGCCCGGCGCCGGATCACGACAGGGGGAACCAGCGCATGAACAGCTGGGTCAGCGGCCCGATGGCCAGGGCGAAGACGAGGGTGCCGACGCCGACCTGGCCGCCGAGCAGCCAGCCCGCGGCCAGGACGGTGATCTCGATGAGGAAGCGGCCGAGCCGTACCGACAGGCCGAGCCGTACCAGGCCGGTCATGATGCCGTCGCGCGGGCCGGGGCCGAGGCCGGCGCCGATGTAGAGCACGGTGGCCAGCGCGATCGAGACGACGCCGAGCGCCACGTACAAGGACTGGAGGGCCAGGTGCGACGGCGTGGGCAGGACGAAGATCGCGGCGTCGGCGAACAGGCCGAGGAACACGACGTTGCTGATCGTGCCGAGGCCGGGCCGCTGGCGCAGTGGGATCCACAGCAGCATGACCAGGGCGCCCACGCCGATGATGACCGTGCCGATGGACACGCCCGCCCTGAGCGCCAGTCCCTGGTGGAAGACGTCCCAGGGGTCGTTGCCGAGCCCGGACTCGACCTGGAGGCCGATGCCGGCTCCGTACAGGGCCAGGCCACCATAGAGACGTACGAGCCGGGCGGGCAGGGAACCCGGGCGCGGGAGGCTTGCTTCACTCATGATGGCCCCACAGTGGCATGCAGTGAGGTTGTCAAAACAGGGCCAATCAGGGAAAGTGGCCTTATGAGGCATTTGTCGGCAGGACAGGTGGCCCGGCTGGCCGACATCGATCCGGCCGCCCGGCCGTACTACCGCGCCCTCGCCGACGGCGTACGCGCGCTCATCATGGACGGCCAGATCCCGGTACGCGTCCGCATGCCCGCCGAACGCCACCTGGCCGAGACCCTGGGCGTCAGCCGTACGACCGTCACCTCGGCCTACGACCTGCTGCGTGAGCGCGGCTACCTGGAGAGCAGGCAGGGCTCGGGAAGCTGGACGACCCTGCCCGACCCGGCCACCGCCGGCGAGAACCCGTGGCTCAGCACCGGCGACGACGGCCTGATCCAGCTCCACTGCGCCGCCCCGTCCGCGCCGTCCGCGCTGCGCGAGGCCATGACCGAGGCCGTGGACGACCTGCCCAGGTACGGCATGGGCAACGGCTACGACCCCATGGGCCTGCCGGTCCTGCGCGAACGGATCGCCGCCCGCTACACCGAGCGCGGCCTGGCCACCAGGCCCGAGCAGATCGTCGTCACCACCGGCTCCCAGCACGCCATCCAGCTCGTCGCCGGCCTGCTGATCAGGCCGGGCGAGGCCGTCATGGTCGAGTCGCCGACCTACCCGCACGCCATCGACGTGGCCCGCCGGCACGGCGCCCGGATCGTGCCCTTCGGCATCTCGAACGAGGGCTGGCAGCCCGACCTGATGTCGGCCGCCATGCGGCAGTCGGGCGCCCGCCTGGCCTACCTCATGCCCGACTTCCACAACCCCACCGGCGCCCTCATGGACGACGCCACCCGCGCCGCCGTCACCGGCGCGGCCCGCCGCAACGACACCATCCTGCTGGTGGACGAGACCTGGAGCGAACTGGCCATCGACGAGGTGCCGCGCACCGCGCCCATAGCCGCCTTCGACAACGACAGCCGGGTGATCAGCATCGGCTCGGCGTCCAAGTTGTGGTGGGGCGGCCTGCGCATGGGCTGGATCCGTACCACCGCGGCCCTGGCCCGGCGGCTGGCCCGCCACCGCGCGGCCGTCGACATCGCCAGCCCGGTCCTGGAGCAACTGATCACCGCCCGCCTGTTCGACCGGCTGGAGGAGACCCGCGCCGAACGCCGCCGCCGGCTGCGCGCCTCGCGCGCGGCGCTGGTCTCCGCGCTGGCCCGGCACCTGCCGGAGTGGACGTACACGATGCCGGGCGGTGGCGGCTCGTTGTGGCTGCGGCTCAACGGCGACACCTCCACCTCGCTCGCCGAGGCCGCCGCCTCCCATGGCGTACGCCTGGCGCCCGGGCCCTGGTTCGGCCTGGAAGGCACCCTGGAGGGTTACCTGCGGGTGCCGTTCACGCTGCCGCCCGAGACCGTGGCCGACGCCGTCGCCCGCATCTGCCAGGCCCGCGCCCAGGGTCCCACGGGCGTGGGCCCGCAGCCCGACTCCCTCGTGCCGATGGTGTGAGGCCCTAGGCGGCGGGGTCCTCGGCGCCCTTGGCGACCGGGGCCCGCCAGCCGCGGCGCATCGCGGTGATGCGCAGCCCGAAGGCCAGCACCGCCGCCGCCAGCGTGGCCGGCCAGCCGTGCAGGCCCGCCGTCGACAGGCCCGCCATCACGGCCGAGCCCAGCAGGGCGGGCACGGCGTAGAGCTGGCGGTCGTACAGCAGCGTGGGGATCGCGCCGGCCAGCACGTCGCGGATCACACCGCCGCCGACGGCCGTCGTGACCCCGAGGACGGTGGCGTGCAGGGGGCTGAGGCCGTACTCCAGGGCCTTGGCGGTGCCGACGGCCGAGAACAGGCCGAGGCCCGCCGCGTCGAGCACGAGGATGACGGGCATCACGCGGGCCACATGCGGATGCCAGTAGAAGACGATCACCGTGGCGGCCACCGGCACGAGCACGTAACCCAGGCTCTGGAACGCGGCCGGCCGCACGTTGAGAATCAGGTCGCGGACGATGCCGCCGCCGAGCGCGGTCATCTCGGCCAGCACGCCCATCCCGACCACGTCGAGCCGCTTGCGCACACCCATGAGCGCACCGGTCAGTGCGAAAACAAAAATACCGACAAGGTCGAGGATTTCAGACACGATGGAGATTTTTACCGTATCGGAGGCATGGCCGCCGCATGGTAGTGCTCGGCCATGAGCACCCGCAGCTTGCGCGTGAACAGGAACAGCGCCAGCCCGGCCACGATCGCCATGATCGCCAGCACCAGGTAGTAGGCCGGGTCGGACAGGTAGTGGCTGAGCCGCCCGGTCTGCCCGCCGACCGCGTCGCCCACCGACACCGCGATGAACCAGATCCCCAGCATCTGCCCCTTGAACGCCTCGGGCGCCAGCTTCGTCGTCACCGACAACCCGACCGGGCTCAGCGACAACTCGCCGAACACCTGGATCAGGTAGACCAGCACCAGCCACCACACCGACACCCGCCCGCCGGTCGCCAGCGAGGCGGCCAGCGCCATCACCACGAAGCTCAGCCCCACCATGACCAGCGCGAACCCGAACTTCTGCGGCGTGCTCACCCGCACCCCCAGCTTCACCCACAACGCCGCGAACACCGGTACGAAGATCATGATGAACAGCGGGTTGAACGACTGCGTCGTCGCGGCCTGGATCGGCAACCCGAACAACGACAACCGCGTGTGGTCGGCGGCGAAGAACAGCAGCTTGCTCGGCGCCAGATCGTAGATCATCCAGAAGATCGAGGCCGCCACGAACAACCAGATGTAGGCCTTCATCCGGCCGCGTTCCTCGCCGGTGAGGCTGTGGCTGCCCACGAGGATGTAGGCGAAGTACGCCACGGGCACGATCAGGATGACGATCGTGATCGCCAGGGCCAGGCGGTCGATCGTGAGCGTGCCGGTGGCCGCCCACACGCCGAGCGCCGCGGCCGTCACGGCCGCGCCCAGCCCGGCCAGGCGGCCGAACCGGCGGCGCTCGGGCGGGGTCAGGCGGATGCCGGGCCGCTCGCCGATGCCGCGCAGGTTGCGCCCGCCCCACACGTACTGGAGGAGGCCGAGGGCCATGCCGACCGCGGCGGCGCTGAAGCCCAGGTGCCAGCGGTCCCCGGCGGCCAGCCAGCCGACGACGAGGGGCGCGAAGAAGGCGCCCAGGTTGATGCCCAGGTAGAACAGGGAGAAGCCGGCGTCCCTGCGGCCGTCCTCGTCCTCGTTGTAGAGGCGGCCGACCATGACCGAGATGTTCGGCTTGAGCAGGCCGGTGCCGCTGATGATCAGCAGCAGCCCGAGCCAGACGAAGAACGAGGTCGTCACCGGGATCGCCATGCTGATATGGCCCAGCATGATGACGAACCCGCCCCAGAACACCGACCTGCGCGCCCCCAGGATGCGGTCGGCGATCCAGCCGCCGGGCAACGCCACCAGGTAGATCAGCGCGCCGTAGACGCCGACCACCGCCTGTGCGGTCTCCTGCGACATGCCGAGGCCCTTGTGGGCGGGCGAGGCCGCCATGAACGTGGCCAGGATCGCGCGCAGGCCGTACCAGCTGAAGCGCTCCCACATCTCGGTGGAGAACAACGTCGCCAGGCCCCACGGATGCCCGAAGAAGGTCCTTCCGCCCTTGCTCATCGCACCCTCCCGCGACACGTACGGCATCTGGACGATCACTCTACGTGAACGGGTCCGTTGTTTCCCGCCAAGGTCTTGCCGCTGCCCAGAGGGTGTGGTGCGATGCATGCCACCTGTGCAAGTGATTACTGACTGGAGGCGGGTGCCATGGCCGAAGTCCTCGAGGTGCGGGCCGGGATCGAGCGCGAGATCGCCGGTCGCACGGTCTGCGAACAGCTCAGGCAGGTGGCCGACCGGCACCCTGACGCACCCGCCTACTCCGACCCCGACGGCGACGGCTGGTCCACCTTGACCTACGGCCAGGCGCGGCGGCGCATCCTGGAGATCGCGGCCGGCTTCGCCGCCCTCGGCCTGGAACGCGGCGAAGCCGTGGCGATCATGATGGTCAACCGGAGCGAACACGTCCTCGCCGACCTCGGCGCGGTGCACGCCGGCGGCGTGGGCTGCACGGTCTACTCGACGTTCGCGCCCGAGCAGATCGCGTTCGTGGCCGGTGACGTGGGCGCCCGCTTCGCCGTGCTCGGGGGCCCGGCCGAGCTGGCCCGCTGGGAGCCGGTGCTCGACCGCCTCGACGGCCTGCGCCGGATCATCATGCTGGAGGGCGCCCCCGACGACGACCGCTTCATGTCCTGGGCCGACTTCCTCGACCTGGGCCGCGCCCGCCTGGCCGAGGACGAGGCCGCCGTCGAGGCCCGCTCACGGCAGGTCGCCCCCGGCGACGTCGTCACCGTGCTCTACACCTCCGGCACCACCGGCATGCCCAAGGGCGTGCCGCTCACCCACGTCAACGTCTTCTACGAGGTCGCCGCCACCGACCGCCTCACGGCGCTGCCGGTCCACGGCACCCAGATCTCCTACCTCACCTACGCCCACATCGCCGAGCGCATCCTCAGCCTCTACCTCCCGCTGGTCAAGATGTCGCACGTGCACTTCTGCACCGACCTGGCCAACCTCGGCGCCACGCTCGGCCAGGTCAGGCCGATGATGTTCTTCGGGGTGCCGCGCGTGTGGGAGAAGATGATGGCCCGGCTGCTCGCCGTGCTCGCCACGCAGCCGGAGGAGCAGCAGGCGGCCGTACGCGCGGCCATGGCCGCCGGCGCCGCCCACGTCGAGGCCGGCCAGTACGGCGGCACGATCACCCCCGAGATCCAGGCCGCCTACGACAAGGCGGACGCGTCCCTGCTGTCGGTCATCCGCGGCATGATCGGCTTCGACCGCGCCGAATGGACCGCCACCGGCGCCGCCCCCCTCCCCGCCGAGGTGCAGCACTTCTACGCCGGCCTAGGACTCAAGGTCATCGACGTCTACGGCATGACCGAGACCACCGGCGCGTTCACCGGCAACAGTCCCTCCTGCTACCGCCTGGGCACCGTCGGCAGGGCCGAGCCCGGCGTCGAGGTCCGCATCGCCGAGGACGGCGAGATCCTCACCCGCAGCCCGCTCAACACCGGCGCCTACCTCAACCGCCCCGAGGCCACCGCCGAGCTGCTCGACGCGGAGGGCTGGCTGCACACCGGCGACATCGGCACGGTCGACGACGACGGCTTCTACCGCGTAGTCGACCGCAAGAAGGAGCTCATCATCACGGCGGGCGGCGAGAACGTCTCGCCCGCCGAGATCGAGAACCACCTCAAGGAACACCTGCTCGTCGGCCAGGCCCTCGCCTACGGCGACAACCGCCCCCACCCGGTGGCCGTGCTGACCCTCGACGGCGAGACCGCGCCGGGCTGGGCGCGGGCCCGCGGCATCGCCTTCACCTCACTCGCCGAGCTGGCCGAGCACCCCGACGTGCTCAAGGAGGTCACGGCCGCCGTCGAGGCCGCCAACGCCAAGCTGGCCAGGGTGCAGCAGGTCAAGCGGTGGGCCCTGCTCGGCACCGAGTGGACCGCCGAGACCGAGGAGCTCACCCCCAGCCTGAAGCTGAAGCGCCGCGTCATCCACGCCAAGTACGCCGACGTCATCGACTCCCTCTACGGCGAGCCGCGCTGACCCCCGCCGACCCCCGCGCCCCGGCGGCTTTGCCATAAGGGGTGCGTGTCGCGGTCCTGATCATGACCGGGCGGTTCCTAGCGTCTCGCTCATGACCAGAAGTCTTCTTCTCGTCCCGCTCGCGGCGGGGACGCTCACGGTGCCCATGCACGTGCCCGCGCCCGCGCCCGTGCCCGTGCATGTGCCCGTGCATGTGTCCGTGCCCGTGCCCGCGTTTCCCGCCGCGACCGAGCTCGCCATCCGCGCCATCACCGTACGGCCCGCGGACCCGGTCGTCGGGGCCCACGACTCCGTGAGCCTCGTGATCGACGTCATCGCCCGGGGCGCGCGCGGCAAGAACGGCGTCACCGTCAAGGTCGAGCCCGGCGTCCCGCCCGGCCCGCTGCTGTCGGCCAAGCCCCCGGTCACGGACGCGCCCGCCGCCGATCCCGCCCTCCAGCCTCCCGGCCGTCCCGAGCCCCCGTCCTCCTCGGACGCCGCGCAGGAGGCCGAGCCGGGGATCGCGCCCGACACCTCGACGGGCGCCGCGCCCGGGGCCCCGGCTCCCGGCGGCGCCTCGGAGGCGCCGCCGCTGTTGCGGGCCCCGCTGCTGGAGCTGCCGCCGTCCCTGGGGGTCGGCGCCCAGCTGGAACTCCAGCGGGCCCCGGCGGCCAAGCCGTTCCCGACGCGGCAGGACTGGCGCAGGACGGAGGTTCCGCCGGCCCGCATGGCGGGCGACTGGGAGACCTGGCGTTTCCTGCCCGACAAGAAACTGAACCGCTTCTACCCGACCGGCACCTGGACCATCACCGCCACGGCCGGCGGCGCGAACGGCGCCACGGTCACCGAGTACGCCTCCTTCCAGCTCCGCCGGGCCACCCAGCTCTCGTCGGTACGGGTGGAACGATCGCCGAAGTCCGCCGCCGGCGTACGGCTGCGCGGCTCGCTGACGAGGATCGACCCGCGCGGCTTCATCGACTTCGGGCCGTACGCCAAGCAGCGGCTGGAGCTCCAGTGGCGCGCGGAAGGCTCGGCGACCTGGGAGGACGTGGGGGAGACGACGACCGACGCGGCGGGCGCGTTCATCCGGACGGTCCCGTTCCGCAGGGGCGGTCTCTGGCGCGTCCGTTTCCCCGGAAACACCCACTACGCCCCAGATGCCACAAAACCCCGACAAATCGCCATGTAATGCAATAAAACACTTAACAATGGGCGATGGAGTATTTGTCGTTATCCGATCGTGATCAACCTTGTCGCAACTTTTCTTTACCGTGGGGCGTCATTAGGCGTTGACGTGCCTCGTCCCTGGGGCGCGTTCCAGACGGGGAAGGATTGTTTGATGATGCGACGTCTAGCCGCCGCACTGGCCGCGGCAGCCGTGGGCGCCACCATGGTGGCCACCGCCGCCACGCCCGCCCTGGCGGACCCGGACCCGGACCCCGACTTCGCGGGCGGCCGTACGAGCCTCCAGCTCGACGTCAACCCGGAGCCGGCCCGGCGCGGCAGGCCCGTCACCATCGAGGGCAAGCTGTCCGTGGCCTGCGACGAGGACTACATCAACGGGTTCGTCTCGGTGCTCCACGCCGACTACTGCAAGGACAGCGAGCGCTGGCACCGTCTCGGCTGGAAGCGGGTCGAGATCCTCTTCCAGGCCGACGGCAGCGACAAGTGGGAGTACGTCGAGTCGGTGCGGACCAGCCGTGACGGTTCCTTCCGCACCGGTGAGCGGGCCTACACCTCGGGCACCTGGCGTGCCGTCTTCGAGGGCTCCCGGTACCTGGCCCCCTCCGAGGCCAAGGACTGGGTGAAGGTCTACGGCGGCCGCCACTAAGCGCCACCACCCCGGAAGCCCGGCCTCCCGGCCGGGCTTCCGGCATGTCCGGCCCCCTTCTGGCCCCCCGTCCGGCGGCCTCAGTAGCCCACGGCGACCTGGACCCGGTGGTGCCGCGGCTGCTCGATCTCGTCCACCAGCGCCACCGCCAGATCGGCGTACGAGAACACCGGCCCGCCCTCCTCGGCGGCCATGACCTCACCCCCGCCGAACCGGTGCCCCCCGGTCCGCTCCGCCCGGTCGTCGAGGACCACCGGCGGCGGCGCGATCACCACCCAGTCCAGCGCCCCGCCCTCCTCCTGGAACACCTCCAGCTCGGCCGCGTGCCCCAGCGAGAACGCCCGCGCGTCCTCCGGGAAGCCCGGCGTGTCCACCAGGCGCGTCCCCGGCGCGACCTCCAGCAGGGTGCCGATGCCCAGCGCCGCCAGCCTGGCGACACCCGCCCGCGCCAGCCCGCCGATCAGCGCCCGCGCCGCCGCCGGGTAGAACTCCGCCGACGGCACGTCCATCCGGGCGCTCGCCTGCACGGCGGCGTCGTGCCCCGCCGCGGCCTCCGCCACGCTTCCCGGATCGGTCACGTCCCCCTTGACCACCGACACACCGTCGCCGGACGGCCCGGCGTACCGGCCCGGGTCGCGCACCACGGCCGTCACCTCGTGCCCGCGCCGTACGGCCTCGGCCACCACCCGCGTCCCGGCCCGCCCCCCGGCGCCGAACACCACGATCCTGCTCATCGTCGATCACCTCGTTCACCTGGCCGGCCGGCGAACCCGGCCGCGCCCGGCAGACGGTAGACGCCCGGGGGTCACTTCCCGCAACGTAAGCGACCCCGCCCGCCTACGATGGTCGTCATGGCCGAGCCCCTGAACCCCGACATGTTCGCCGACTGCGGCCCCGCCACGCCCGTCCGCGTCGGCGACAAGTGGACCGCCAAGATCATCCGTTGCCTGGAGCAGGGCCCCAGACGCTTCACCGAGCTGCAGGCGCCGCTGCGCGGCATCACCCCGAAGGTGCTCACCGAGTCCCTGCGCGCCATGGAACGCGACGGCCTGCTCACCCGCACCGCCTACGACGAGATCCCGCCCCGCGTCGAGTACGCCCTCACCCCCCTCGGGCGCAGCCTGCTCGTCCCCATGGCGGCCGGCTGCGAATGGTCCAGACGGCACCTGGGCGAGCTCATCGACGCCCGCGAGTCCTGGCACGCCGCCCACGCCGTCCCCGCCCCCTGACCGCGGCCGAGGAATCGATCACCCTCGCGGGGCGTTGCCGCGGACGTAGGCGCGAGGCGGTTTTGAGAGCCACGCGACGGGCGTCGTAGTCTGGCTCTGCGGCGAAATCTGCGGCGAAAACGGACAGGAGGTGACGCCCCATGTTGCGAGACTCGTTCGGACGGGTGGCGACTGATCTGCGGGTGTCCCTCACGGACAAGTGCAACCTGCGCTGTACGTACTGCATGCCGCCCGAAGGGCTCGACTGGCTGCCCGGGGCCGAGCTGCTCACGGCCGACGAGATCGTCCGGCTGGTGCGCGTCGGCGTCGAGCGGCTCGGCATCACCGAGGTGCGCTACACCGGCGGCGAGCCGCTGCTCAGGCGCGAGCTGGTCGACATCGTCACCCGCACCACCGCGCTCGCCCCCCGCCCCCAGGTGTCGCTGACCACCAACGGCATCGGCCTGGCCAGGCTCGCCGGGCCGCTGGCGCAGGCCGGGCTCGACCGGGTCAACGTCTCGCTCGACACGCTCGACGCGGCCACGTTCAAGCGGCTGGCCCACCGCGACCGGCACGCCGACGTCGTCGAGGGGCTGGCCGCGGCCGAAGCGGCGGGCCTGCGCCCGGTCAAGGTCAACACCGTCCTCATGCGCGACGTCAACGACCACGAGGCCGTTCCGCTGCTGCGCTTCTGCCTCGACCACGGCTACGAGCTGCGCTTCATCGAGCAGATGCCGCTCGACGCCCAGCACGGCTGGACCCGCGAGGGCATGATCACCGCCGACGAGATCCTGGAGCGCCTGTCGGCCGCGTTCGACCTGACGCCCGACGACCTGGAGCAGCGCGGCAGCGCCCCGGCCGAGCGGTTCCTGGTCGACGGCGGCCCGGCCCGGGTCGGCGTGATCGGCTCGGTGACGCGGCCGTTCTGCGGCGCCTGCGACCGGGTCAGGCTCACGGCCGACGGCCAGGTGCGCAACTGCCTGTTCGCGACCGAGGAGTCCGACCTCAAGAGCGCCATGCGCGCCGGCGCCTCCGACGACGAGCTGGCCGCGCGGTGGATCGCGGCGGTGGCCCGCAAGCGCGCCGGCCACGGCATCGACGACCCGTCCTTCCTCCAGCCGTCCAGGCCGATGTCGGCCATCGGCGGCTAGCGTGCGCTTCGACGCGGTGATCCTGGCCGGGGGAGCGGCCCGCCGGCTCGGCGGGGCGGACAAACCCGGTCTCGCCGTCGGTGGCCGGCCGCTGGTCCAGCGTGTGGTCGCGGCGGTGTCCGGCGCGCGCCGCACAGTCGTCGTCGGCCCGCGCCGCGATCTGCCCGGAGTCGTCTTCACCCGGGAGGACCCGCCGGGCGGCGGCCCCGTGCCCGCGCTGGCCGCCGGGCTGCGCGAGGTCGGCGCGCCGTGGCTGGTCCTGCTCGCGGGCGACCTGCCGTTCCTGACGGCGGATCACGTACGCGAGCTGCTGGCGGCGGCCCGTCCCGGAGCCGGGGCGGTCATGGTCGACGACGACGGCCGCGAGCAGTGGCTTGTCGGCGTCTGGCCGGCGCCGGAGCTGCGGGCGGCGCTCGACGCCTACACCGGGCGCTCGCTCAAGGGCCTGCTCGGCCCCCTGATCGGAACGCGGCTGGCCCTGCCGGGCCGGCCGTGGTTCGACTGCGACACGATGGACGACCTGAAGGAGGCTCGCATGAACGTACTGGCCGAGTGGACCGCGCTGGTCTGCCGGGAGCTGGGCGTCGACCCGGCCCGCGTGGACCGCGACCTGGTCCTCGACCTGACCAAGGAGGTCGCCCACGGGGTGGCCAGGCCCGCCGCGCCGCTGACCGCCTACCTGCTCGGGCTGGCACAAGGGGCGGGAAGTGCCCCTGAGGACGCCGTGGCGAAACTGATCACATTGGCGAAGAACTGGGAGCAGGCGACCACTGAGACGTTGACTGACGGCTGACACTCGAACGAACTCTTGAAGTCAAGCCGTCCCCTTCCTCCAGATTTCCTGGGAATTACGAGGAGGAGGGCGGTGTAAACGATTTCGGGAAAGCGGTCCTATCGGACTCCGGCCGCCGCGCGGGACTGATCGTCCGAGGCAAAGGGCTGGCCAGGAAAAGGGCGACGCCGGGTGGTTACGGGGGCAAACCACCCGGCGTCGCTTCATCGGCGTTCCGACGGGGGCCCGGAACGCCGGCACCAGCACTCCGACGGGGGACCGGAGCGCTTGCCTAAAGCGTACACCTACAACCCATGGGATGCGTCAAGACTTAGTCACGACCCGATCTCGCGTCGATGCAGCGGTATCTCGGTTTGGTTAGCTTCGGGGGACTGAAAGTCCGGCGGCGGCGCGGGCTCACCCCGCTCATTGGCCCCGATTACGGCTATGTATGGCAAAAATACGGCCGCGGCGATGAACAGCAGCCGGTACGGCCACGGCACCGGCACCACGACCGCCAGGATCAGGCAGATCGTCCGGATGCCCATCTTGATCAGGTAGGCCACCTCACGCTTGCGGATGTCGGCCGTCAGCGACGGCCTGGCGTCCGTGACCTGGTGAACGGCCTGCTTCTTCCGCAACCCCTTCATACCTTCCACGGTAGACCTCGGGCAGGCAGGGCGCGACGACGCGTCCGGACGGTGACGGGGGTCATGCGATCATGGCCTTCGAGTAAGGAGGATGGGGAGATGACGGATCGAACGTATCGGGTCACTGAGATAGTCGGCACGTCGGGGGAGAGCCTTGACCAGGCCATCCGCAACGGCCTCCAGCGGGCCTCGCAGACCCTGCGCCACCTGGACTGGTTCGAGGTCACCGAGATCCGCGGCCACCTCGACGGAGGCGAGATCGCGCACTACCAGGTGGGCATGAAGGTGGGCTTCCGCCTGGAGGACTCCTGACCGTCCCTGGACGCCCCCGGGGCCGGCTGCCCGGCACCTGACGTCCCGTCCGCCCCCGGCACGCCCCAGCGGCGCGCTGGGGGCCGGCGCGGGGCGGAACGACGACGCCCGCCGCCGGACGTGGACCGTCCGGGCGGCGGGCGCGCGCCGGTGGGTCAGCTCGCCTGGCTGACCGTCGACATGTTGAAGTCGGGCACCCGCATCGGCGGCATCACCGTGCGCTGGAAGTAGTCGTTCCACTCGCGGGGCAGCGTGCGCTCGGCCGCGCCCACCTCCGTGACGCGCCCCAGCAGGTCGACCGGGCTCTCGTTGAAGCGGAAGTTGTTCACCTCGCCCACGACCTCGCCGTCCTCGACCAGGTAGACGCCGTCGCGGGTGAGCCCCGTGACCAGCAGCGTCTGCGGGTCGACCGCGCGGATGTACCACAGGCACGTGACCAGCAGCCCGCGCCGCGTCGAGGCGATCATCTCCTCCAGCGAGCGCGCGCCCTGCGCCGGGCCCGACACGAGGAGGTTGTCGATGCCCGGTGTCACCGGCAGCCCGCTCAGCTCCGCCGAGTAGCGGGTCTGCAGCAGCGACTCCAGCCTGCCGTCCCTGATCCAGTCGGTCGGGGCCAGCGGCAGCCCGTTGTCGAACACCGAGCTCTCCCGGCTGGAGGCGTGCGCGGTCACGAACGGCGCGCACGAGACGCCCGCGGCCCCGGGGTCGCTGGACAGCGTGATCGGCAGCGTGGCCAGCTGCTCGCCCACCCGCGTGCCGCCGCCCGCCTTGGAGAACACCGAGCGGCCGTCGAGTGCGTCCCTGGCCCCCGCCGACCAGAACAGGTAGATCATCAGGTCGGCCACCGCGCTCGGCGGCAGCAGCGTCTCGTAGCGGCCGGCGGGCAGGTCGACCCGGGTCTTGGCCCATTCGAGGCGCCGGGCCAGCGAGGAGTCGAGCGCGGCCACGTCGACGTCGGTGAAGTCGGGCGTGGACACGCCGGTCCAGGCCGAACGCTTGAGGTCGGCGGACTTGGCGTTGAGCTCCAGGCGGCCGGTCGGCTGGTCGTGCCGCAGCCGCACGCCGGTGGAGGTGCCGAGGAAGGTCGAGGTGAGGGAGTGCTCGGCGAAGCCGTAGAGCCTCCTGCCGCCGGCCTCGGCGGCCGAGAACGCCTCGCCGAGCGCGGGCGCGAACCCCTCGAACACCCCGATGTCGGTCGGGCGCACCGCGTCGTCCCAGCCGGGCGACGCCGGGCCGGCCTCGACGAGCGGGCGGGCGTCCTCGGCGGGCTGCGCCTCGCGGGCCGCCCGGTCGGCCGCCGCGACCACGTCGGCGAGCTGGTCCGCGCGTACGGCCGAGCGCGAGACCACCCCCACGCCCCGCCCCGCGACCGAGATCACGGTCAGCCGGGACGAGCGGGCCACGCCGTTGGTGGTCAGCGTGTTGCCCGCGAACCGCAGGTTGGCCGTGGACCCTTCGTCCACCAGCACCACGCAGCCGTCGTTCGCGGAGAGCTCCAGGGCCCTTTCCACCATCTCCTGCGGAGTAGTCACTTCCCGCCCTCCTGCACGGTGTTGAGGATGCGCACGCCTCTGAACAGCGCCGACGGGCATCCGTGGCTCACCGGCGCGACCTGCCCCGGCTGCCCCTTGCCGCAGTTGAAGGCGCCGCCCAGCACGTACGTGCCCGGCCCGCCGACCGCTTCCATCGACTGCCAGAAATCGGTCGTGGTGGCCTGGTAGGCGAAGTCGCGGACCTGCCCGGCCAGCTTCCCGTGCGAGATCTTGTACGCCCGCTGCCCGGTGAACTGGAAGTTGTAGCGCTGCATGTCGATCGACCAGCTCTTGTCGCCCACGATGTACAGGCCGCGCTCGACGCCCGCGATCAGCTCCTCGGTGGAGGGCCCGCCCGGCGCGGGGGCCAGCGACACGTTGGCCATGCGCTGGATCGGCATGTGGCCGGGGGAGTCGGCGAACGCGCACCCGTTGGAACGCCCGAACCCCTTCATCAGCGCCATCCGCCGGTCGAGCTGGTAGCCCACCAGGACGCCGTCCTTGACGATGTCGAAGCTCTGGCCCTGGACGCCCTCGTCGTCGTAGCCGACGGTGGCCAGGCCGTGGGTGACCGTGCGGTCGCCGGTCACGTTCATCAGCGGCGAGCCGTAGACGAGCTCGCCGAGCTGGTCGAAGGTGGCGAAGCTGGTGCCGGCGTAGGCCGCCTCGTAGCCGAGCGCGCGGTCGAGCTCGGTGGCGTGGCCGATCGACTCGTGGATGGTCAGCCACAGGTTGGACGGGTCGACCACCAGGTCGTAGTCGCCCGCCTCGACCGAGGGCGCGGCCAGCTTCTCGGCCAGCAGCTCCGGCAGGCGGGCCAGCTCGGCCGCCCAGTCCCAGCCCGTGCCGGTCAGGTACTCGTAGCCGCGGCCGACCGGCGGCGCGATCGTGGACATGTCGTCGAAGCCGCCCTCGTACGCCTTCATGGCGTTGAGCGACGGATGCACGCGCACACGCTGCTGCGTGGTCACCGTGCCCGCCGTGTCGGCGTAGAACTTCTGCTCCTTGACCTGGAGCAGCCGGGCCGAGACGTGGTCGGCGCCCTTGAGCAGCCCCGCCGACCAGTCGGCCAGCAGGGCCACCTTGTCGGACGAGGCCACCTCGAACGGGTCGACGTCGTAGTCGGAGACCCACACCGCCTCGCCGTGCACGGGCTCGGGCGCCAGCTCGATGGGCTCCCGGTTGATGGGGGCGCTCACCTCGGCCACCCGCACCGCCTGCTCGGCCACGGCGGCGGCCGCTTGCGGGGTCAGGTGGATGCCGGCCGCGAAGCCCCATGTGCCACCCTTGACCACGCGGACCGCGTACCCCAGGTCGTCGGCGTCGAGGGCGCCTTCGAGGCGGGCGTCGTACAGGCTAAGGGTCTCGGCCCTGACCCGTTCGAGGCGGAAGTCGGCGTGCTCGGCGCCCAGGTCGCGAGCGCGTTGCAAGGCGGCGTCCGCGAGCTGCCGCAGCGGCAGCTCCAGGAAATCGGCATCGATCTGGCGCATGTCCACGATCCTAACCCTGTGATCTTGTACCACCCGGACAAGGGGATACTCGCGAGTAAGAGATAGCGTCAGATGCCATGGCACGCTCTGTACTCGTCACCGGAGGCAATCGCGGCATAGGCCTCGCGATCGCCCGTGAACTCGCCGCGGCCGGCGACGCCGTCGCGGTCACCTACCGATCGGGGGAGCCGCCGGAGGGCCTGTTCGGCGTCCGCTGCGACGTCACCAGCACAGCCGAGGTGGAGGCCGCCTTCGACAAGGTCGAGGCCGAGCAGGGGCCGGTCGAGGTCCTCGTCTCCAACGCGGGCATCACCAAGGACACCCTGCTGGCGATGATGAAGGAGGAGACCTTCACCGACGTCATCGACGCCAACCTGACCGGGGCCTACCGCGTGTCCAAGCGCGCCATCAGGCCCATGATGAAGCTCAAGCGCGGCCGCATCATCCTCGTCTCCTCCGTGGTCGGCCTGTCCGGCCAGGCGGGCCAGTCCAACTACGCCGCCTCCAAGGCCGGCCTGGTCGGCTTCGCCCGTTCCCTGGCCCGCGAGTACGGCTCGCGCAACATCACCGTCAACGTGGTCGCGCCCGGTTTCGTGGCCACCGACATGACGGCCGGCCTCGACCAGGAGGCCATCGTCAAGAACATCCCCCTCGGGCGGCAGGCGGCCCCCGCGGAGGTCGCGCGCGTCGTCCGGTTCCTGGCCGGGGACGACGCCTCTTACATCACCGGGGCCGTGATCCCGGTCGACGGCGGACTTGGAATGGGGCACTGACGTGGGAATTCTCGAAGGCAAGCGGATCCTCGTGACCGGCGTGCTCACCGACGCCTCGATCGCCTTCTCGGTGGCCAAGCTGGCCCAGGAGGAGGGCGCCACGGTGGTGCTCACCGGGTTCGGGCGGCTGAGCCTGGTCGAGCGCATCGCCAAGCGGCTGCCCCAGACCCCGCCGGTGCTGGAGCTCGACGTCGCCGACACCGACCAGCTCGACACGCTGGCGGCCCGGGTGGGCGAGCACGTCGACGGGCTCGACGGCGTCGTGCACTCGATCGGGTTCGCGCCGCAGAGCGCCCTGGGCGGCAACTTCCTCAACACGCCGTGGGAGGACGTCGCCACCGCCCTGCAGATCTCCACGTACTCGTTCAAGTCGCTGGCCGTCGCGTGCCTGCCGCTGATGAAGGAGGGCGGCGCGGTCGTCGGCCTCGACTTCGACGCCTCCAGGGCGTGGCCGGTCTACGACTGGATGGGCGTGGCCAAGGCCGGCCTGGAGTCGTGCAGCCGCTACCTCGCCCGTGACCTGGGCAAGCACAACATCCGGGTCAACCTGGTCTCGGCCGGTCCGCTGCGTACGATGGCCGCCAAGTCGATCCCGGGCTTCAAGGAGTTCGAGGAGAGCTGGCCGGAGCGTTCGCCGCTGGGCTGGGACCTCACCGACACCGTCCCGGCCGCCAAGGCGTGCGTGGCCCTCATGTCCGACTGGTTCCCGGCCACGACGGGCGAGATCGTGCACGTCGACGGCGGCGCCCACGCCATCGGCGGCTGAGGGCGCCTCACGCCAGGCGGTGCCGCCCGCTGCCCGCCGGGGCCGGCTCGAACGGGATCGACTCGCTCGGCTCGGCCCGGTGCCGCCGCTGCTGCACGATCCGGGTGGCCAGCACCGCCGACCCCAGCAGGACGATCGTCAGCACCGTGCCCAGCACGTCGGAGGCCGGCGGGCTGGGCCGCACCACCCGCTGATCGCGCAGCGGCACGGCCAGCTCACGCGCGAACGGGTTGGGCCACAGCAGCTCCACCCGAGAGTCGTCGGGATCGGCGGTCGGCTCCTCGGCGGTGACCGGCCGCTCGTCGTCCATCATGTACGGCCTGTTCCGCGGCGGCGTGGGCGGCTGCGTCGGCAGCGGCGCGGTCTCCTGCTCGGTGCGCTCGCGGGGCCGCCCGGACCGCTCCGGGCGCCCGGCCTCGGGCGAGATCGTGGGGGTGGGCCGCGGGGCCAGCGTCTGGAGCACGCCCTGGTCGTCGCAGGCCAGCACCGGCAGGCACACGTCCTTCAGCGTCTCGGGCACCAGACCGGTGCCGGTGGGGCTGGGGGAGGGCCGGGCCGGGTCGGAGGATTTGCCGGGCCGGCCCGTCGGCACGGCGTCGCCGACGGTGCCGAGCACGTCGCCGGTGGTGTCCTCGACGCCCTTGGTCACCCCCTCGGTCGCGCCGCCGGTCAGGTCGTCGACCGTGCCCGTGAGCGCGCCGACGACGTCGCACAGGGTGTTGGTCACCCCCGAGAGCAGGCCGCCGTCGCGCGTGCAGTCCTGGGCGGCGGCGGAAGCGGCCGGCGCCCCCGCCGGGATCGCCCCCAGCGCCACCGCGAGCACTCCGGCCGAGATCGCGGTCCTGCTCCCCATCCGTCCCCTCCTGCGTTGCTTACGGAGGAAATCTTTATGGACAACGCCCGTCAGACGCAGGCTTTTTCCCGGTAAAGTTGCGATTCGGTATCGACTAGTGATACGCGAGACTGTCTCTCGTTCGGTGTCAGTCGAGTGAGGACACGTCATCGAGCGCCTCCCTGATCTCGATCGGGAGCACGACGTCCTCGGCCGACAGGATGCCCTTGAGCTGGGCGTGCGTACGCGCACCGACGATCGCCGAGGCCACCCCCCGCTGGTCGCGCACCCACGACAGCGCCACCGCCAGCGGCGAGACGCCGAGCCCGTCGGCGGCGGTCATGACCGACTCGACCACGCTGCGGCCGCGATCGTCGAGGTAGGGGCGGACGAAGTCGGCGAAGTGCGGCGTCGCGGCGCGGGAGTCGGCCGGGATGCCGGTGCGGTACTTGCCGGTCAGCACGCCCCGGCCGAGCGGCGACCAGGCCAGCACGCCGACGTCGAGGTGGGCCGCGGCGGGCAGCAGCTCGCGCTCGGGCTCGCGGGCCAGCAGGGAGTACTCGACCTGGGCCGAGGTGATGGGGATGCGGCCGGGGACCGACTTCTGGGTGACCGCGGCGGCGGCGAGCTGCCAGCCCGCGTAGTCGCACACCCCGGCGTAGACGGCGCGGCCCGAGGAGACGATCGCGTCGAGGGCGGCCAGGGTCTCCTCCAGCGGCACCTCGGTGTCGTAGGTGTGGAGCTGCCACAGGTCGACGTAGTCGAGACCGAGCCGGTTGAGCGAGTCGTCGACGGCGGCGATCAGGTGGCGCCTGGAGGCGTCGCGCGGCCGGCGGCCGTTGGGCGTCACCACGGCCTTGGTCGAGATCACCAGCTCCGAGCGCGGCACCGAGTCGCGCAGCATGCGGCCGAGCAGCCGCTCGGAGTCGCCGCCGGTGTAGACGTCGGCGGTGTCGACGAGGGTGCCCCCGGCGTCGAGGAACGCACGGAGCTGGGCGGCCGCCTCCTCCGCGTCGGTGTCACGGCCCCAGGTCATCGTGCCGAGCCCCAGCCGGGACACCGACAGGCCGCTGCGGCCGACGTAGCGCTGCTCCATGATCCCGCCAGGTTACCAAGAACACGCCCGCCCGGCAGTCCGCCGCACCAATGTCCTGCCTGGTGAGGACCGTGAAAGCGGGCGGAGGTGAAGATTTCTCACAGGTTGGTGAAACGTGGTGATCCGCGCCTGCGACACTTGCTGGGTGACGACCCTTCTGCTGGCCCGCCACGGGCTGACCGACCTCACCGGGCCGGTGCTGGCCGGGCGCACCCCGGGGGTGCATCTCAGCGAGGCGGGGCGGGCGCAGGCCGAGGCGCTGGCCGGGCGCGTCGCCGGCGTCCGGCTCGACGCCATCGTCTCCAGCCCGCTCGAACGGTGCCGCGAGACCGCCGAGGCCGTCGCCAAGGGACGCGGGGCGCAGGTGCGGGTGGACGAACGGCTCATCGAGTGCGGCTACGGCACCTGGACGGGGCGGCCGCTCAAGGAACTCGCCGAGGAGCCGTTGTGGCAGACCGTGCAGGCGCATCCGAGTGCGGTGACATTTCCGGAAGGGGAGGCGCTGGCCGATATGCAACATCGGGCGGTCGCCGCGGTCCGGGAGTGGAATCAACGCCTCGGGTTGAAGGGTGTCTACCTGGCGTGCACCCACGGAGACGTCATCAAGGCCATCGTGGCGGACGCGCTGGGCCTCCACCTCGATCATTTTCAGCGGATAACGGCCGATCCTGCGGCTCTCACCGTCATTCGCTATGCCCCCTTGCGTCCCTTTGTTCTCAGGATTAACGATATGGGGGAATTGCGGTTGCCCGAGGATTCGGAGGAGAAAGACGGGGGAGAAAACATCACCGGGAGCGATGCCGCCGTCGGCGGTGGACCCGGGACCACGTAAGGTCAGGCTATGCCGGTCTTCGACTACGACCCACCGGAGAGGTTCGTCGCCGGCGCCCTGGGGCAGCCGGGCGCGCGGGTCTTTTTTCTGCAGGCCAGGGCCGAGGGCAGACTGACCACCGTGGCGCTGGAGAAGCTGCAGGTGGCCGCGCTCGCAGGCAGGCTCGACGAGCTGCTCGACGAGGTCCTGCGCCTCAGCGGGGGCACCGCGCACGTGCCCGCGCTGGCCCCGGCCGACCTGGCCGACGACGCTCCCCTCGACGTGCCGGTCTCGGAGGACTTCCGGGTCGGCACCATGGCACTGGCCTGGGACGCCGACAGGTCCCAGGTGGTGATCGAGGCCCAGGAGGTCATCGACGAGGACGACCTCGACAGTCCCGACCCGGCCGTGCTGCGGGTGCGGATCAGCGCCGGGACCGCGCGCGCCTTCACCCGCAGGGCGCTCCAGATCGTGGCGGCGGGCCGGCCTCCCTGTCCCCTGTGCGGGCAGCCCCTCGACGCCGAAGGCCATGTCTGCGTCCGACTCAACGGCTACCACGGGGGTGAGGCGGCTTCATGACCGCTCCTGAGAGCGAACCGGCCGTCAAGCCGCCACATGCGCCCGTGATGCAGGAGGAGGAGGCGCTCACGCTGCTGCGCGACGGGCGCCTGGAGGTGGCCGGCCGCCTGGTCGAGGCGACCAACATGACCCTCTACTGCTCGATCAAGCTCGGCGGGCGCAACGCGGCCTGCGTCTACAAGCCCGTACGCGGTGAGCGTCCGCTGTGGGACTTCCCCGACGGCACCCTCGCCGCCCGTGAGGTGGCCGCGTACGAGGTGTCCCAGGCGACCGGCTGGCGCATCGTGCCGCCGACCGTCTACCGCGAGGGCCCGTTCGGTCCCGGCATGTGCCAGCTCTGGATCGACACCGAGCGCGAGATCGACCTGATGCGGCTGGTCAAGAGCCGTAATCCGGTGGTGCGCCGGATGGCGGTGTTCGACGCGGTGGTCAACAACGCCGACCGCAAGGGCGGTCACCTGCTGCCGCTGCCGACCGGCCACGTCTACGGGGTCGACCACGGCGTCTGCTTCTCGGCCGAGGACAAACTGCGTACCGTGTTGTGGCAGTGGCGGGGCAAGCCGCTGGCCCGCGAGGCGGTGGCGGTGCTGGCCAAGCTGGAGCGCGACCTGGAGTCCGGCTCGCTGGGGCGCAGGCTGCGCGAGCTGCTCACGCTGGCCGAGGTGGAGGCCACCTGGCGGCGGGTCAGGCGGCTGCTGGACACCGGCGTCCACCCGTATCCGTCGGAGGGGTGGCCCGCCGTTCCCTGGCCCCCGATCTGAGGACTCGCGGGGGTTTTATACCCTTTGCCGCATGTGCACGTTGATCGTGAGAACCGGGGAGCCGCTGACCCTCATGGGCGTGCGGGACGAGCTCACCGACCGCCCCTGGGAGGCGCCGGGGGAGCACTGGCCCGACCACCCCGGTGTGATCGGCGGACGTGACCTCAAGGGAGGCGGCACCTGGATGGCCGTCTCCCCGACGGCCCGCCGTGCCGCCGCCCTGCTCAACGGCCGCGGCCGGGAGGCCCCCGAGACCACGAGGATCTCCCGCGGCGACCTGGCCCTGCACGCGGTGTCCACGGGCGCGGTGCCGGACGTCGACCTGACCCGCTACGACCCCTTCCACCTCGTCCTCGCCGACCTGGCCGGGGTGCGCCTGTTCAGCTGGGACGGCGACCGCCTCACGGACTCGGCGCTGCCCGAGGGCACCAGCATGGTCGTCAACACCGGCCTCGACCCGGACGCCGAGCGGGTGCGGGCGTACCTGCCGCGCTTCGCGAGCGCGGCCGACTGGGGAGAGCTCATCACCGGCGCCCACTCCGCGCGGCCCGACGCCCTCCTGATCCGCCACACGCTGCCCGACGGCCGGGTCTTCGCCTCGCTGTCGGTGATGCGGGTCACCCTCGCGCACGACGACGCCGCCTACGAGTTCACGGACCTTACGGCACGGATAGGCTCAAAGGCATGAGATCGTGGTCTGCCCAGAACATCCCCAAGCTCCCAGGTGAGAGCGTTCCGCTGCGTCTCTTCGACACGACTACCAAGCAGGTGCGGCAGACCGACCCCGGTCCCACCGCCAGGATGTACGTCTGCGGCATCACCCCCTACGACGCCACCCATCTCGGCCACGCCAACACCTACCACGCCTTCGACCTGGTGGGCCGGATGTGGCGGGACGCCGGGCACGAGGTGCATTACACCCAGAACGCCACCGACGTGGACGACCCGCTGCTGGAACGGGCCGCCCAGACCGGCGTCGACTGGCAGGACCTGGCCGAGCGCGAGATCGAGTTGTTCCGCACCGACATGGAGGCCCTGCGCATCCTGCCGCCCCGCGAGTACGTGGGCGTCACGGAGGTCGTGGGCCACGTGGCCGACCTGATCACCCAGCTCGCCGCCAAGGGCTACACCTACGATCTCGACGGCGACGTCTACTTCAACGTCGCCGACGCCCCCAAGTTCGGCCAGGTGTCCGGCTACGGCGAGGCCGAGATGCTGGCCCTGTCCGCCGAGCGCGGCGGTGACCCCGACCGGCCCGGCAAGCGCCACCCGCTCGACTGGCTGCTGTGGCGGGCCGAGCGGCCGGGCGAGCCGTCCTGGGAGTCGAGCCTCGGCCGGGGGCGTCCCGGCTGGCACATCGAGTGCACCGCGATCGCGCTGCGCAACCTGGGCGCCGGCTACGACGTGGCCGGCGGCGGCTCCGACCTGATCTTCCCTCATCACGAGTGCGGCGCCTCCGAGGGCCACGCGGCGACGGGGGAGTGGCCGTTCGCCAAGTTCTACACGCACGCGGGCATGGTGGCGCTCGACGGCGAGAAGATGTCGAAGTCGAAGGGCAACCTGGTCTTCGTCAGCCGGCTGCGGCAGCAGCACGACCCGATGGCCGTCCGGCTCGTCCTGCTGGCCCACCACTACCGCGAGGACTGGGAGTACACGCCCGGCCAGCTCGCCGACGCCGAGCGCCGGCTCGCGCTGTGGCGCTCGGCCGTCTCGCTGGACGGGGCGCCCGGGGCCGACGAACTGCTGGCCACGGTACGCGAGCGGCTGGCCGACGACCTCGACTCGCCGGGGGCGCTGGCCGCGATCGACGCCTGGGCCGAGCGGGCCCTGGCCGAAGGCGGATCCCGGTCCCCCGACCTGGTGAAGGACCTGGCCGACGCCCTGCTCGGCGTCGCACTCTAGACCCACCGCAGACCCACCGCCCTCCTTTGCCGGCGAGCGCCGGGCACGGCGGGCACGGCGGGCACGGTCGTGGGCCGGGCTTTTCGCGGCCCGGCCCACGACCTCCCGTGGAGCCGCCGATCCCTCGGCACCCTCCGTCACACGCGCAGCGCCTCCAAGTGCTCGTCCGCCGCCAGTTCCGCGGCGAACCACTCGATCGTGCGCCGCAATCCCTCCTGGGCGGGCACCTCCGCCCGCCACCCCAGCCGCTCGGCGGCCAGGGTCGTGTCCGGCCTGCGCACCTTCGGGTCGTCGGCGGGCCGGTCGATGAACTCGATCTCCGAGGCCGATCCGGTCAGGTCGCGGACGAGGCGGGCCAGCTCCAGCATGGTCAGCTCGTCCGGGTTGCCGATGTTGACCGGGCCGGGGAAGTCGCTGCGGGCCATGGCCAGGATGCCCGACACGGTGTCGTCCACGTAGCAGACGGACCTGGTCTGGGAGCCGTCGCCGGTGATGGTGAGCGGCTCGCCCCTCAGCGACTGCCGGATGAACGTGGGGATCGCCCGCCCGTCGAACGGGCGCATCCGCGGGCCGTAGGTGTTGAAGATCCGTACGATCCCGGTGTCGGTGCCGCGCGAGTGGCGGTAGGCGGTGGTCAGCGACTCGGCGAAGCGCTTGGCCTCGTCGTACACGCTGCGCGGGCCGACCGGGTTGACGTTGCCCCAGTACGTCTCCTTCTGCGGGTGCTCCAGCGGGTCGCCGTACACCTCGCTGGTGGACGCCAGGACGAACCGGGCGCCCTTCTCCCTGGCCAGCCCGAGCGCGTGCAGGGTGCCCACGCTGCCCACCCGCAGCGTCTCGATCGGGTAGCGCAGGTAGTCGGCCGGCGAGGCGGCCGAGGCGAAGTGCAGGACGAGGTCCACCCGGCCGGGCACGTGCACGTACCCGGTCAGGTCGCTCTCGATGAGCCGGAAGGCCGGGTTGTCCAGCAGGTGCTCGACGTTGCGCGGGCCGCCGGTCAGGAAGCTGTCCATGCAGATGACCTCGGCGTCCTCGGCCAGCAGGCGTTCGCACAGGTACGAGCCGAGGAAGCCGGCCCCGCCGGTGACCAGAGCCTTCATGACGTGACCTCCAGAGCTGCGTCGACGACCTCGGACACCTCGATCTTCAGCAGGCCGGGGTCCGGGCGCCGGCCGTGCGGGTCGCCCTTGTGGCCGGCCCACAGGGCCACGTGCCGCCATCCGGGCGGCGGGCCCCACTCCGACGGCGGGACCGGGCCGAACAGCACCACCGACGGCACGCAGAACGCCGTCGCCAGGTGCGCGACCCCGGTGTCGCCGCAGACCACCAGCCTGGCCCTGCTGACCAGGTCGATCAGGTCGGCCAGGCAGGTGCGCCCGGCCAGCACGCGCTCCTCGGGCAGCCCGGCCAGCTCGGCGACCCTCCTGGCGATCGGCACCTCCTCGGCGTTGCCGGTGACGACCACGTCGTCCAGCGCCGCCGCCACCTCGGCGAACCGTTCGGGCGGCCAGCGCCGCGCCGGGTAGGCGGCGCCCGGATGCACGATCACGGGCCCGGTCCGGTCGGAGATGCCGAGCGTCAGGTCCGCCGGGTCGGCCGGGATGCCGTGCCACTCCAGCAGGCCGCACCAGCGCCGCACCTCGTGCACGCCGTCCTGCCAGGGTGGGCCGACGCCGAAGCTGATCAGCCGGCCCGGGTCGCCGGCCCGCAGCGCCTCGATGCTCTGCGGCCCGCTGCCGTGCAGGTTGACCGCGATGTCGGCCCGCTCGAACGGCACCGGCCCCGGCCCCCTCACGTCCACCTGGTCGTCCACCGCGCCGGTCAGCGGCAGCAGGGCCGCGAGGGACCGGGGCGCCGCCAAGGTGATGCGGTGCCGGGGGAACGACTGGCGCAGGGCCCGCAGCGCGGGGACGGCCGTGAGCAGATCACCCAGGCCGAGCCCGCGCAGCGCCAGCAGTTCTAGGACCATGACGTCTCCGTGGAGGGGCAGACGACCAGCTCCCTGACCCCGCAGCCGGCCGGCTGCGGCAGCGCGAACACGACGGTCTGGGCGACGACGGCGGCGACGTGGTCGAAGCGCTGGTCCGGCTCGCGTACGTCCACCACGAGCGCGCGCCAGCCCTCCTTCTCGACCGCTTCGGCGGTGGCCAGGCCGAGTCCCGAGGCTCCCCCGGCGATCAGAACATTCACTGGATCTCCCTGATCAGATTGCTGGTCGAACGTCCCGGCAGCGTGCTGAGCGCGACGAACTCCGCGCCCAGCCGCTCCAGGGCCCGTGACTCGGGCAGGACCTCCCCCTCGTAGTCCCCGCCCGTCACCCACACGTCGGGCCGCAGCAGCTCGATGGACTCGGCCGGGGTGTCCTCCTCGAACACCAGGACCGCGTCCACGCAGCTCAGCGCCCGCAGCACCTCGACCCGGTCACGCGCGTCGACGACGGGCCTGGACGAGCCCTTCAGCCTGCGTACCGAGTCGTCGGAGTTGACGCAGACGACGAGAGCGTCGCCGAGCCGCTGTTCCCGGGTCCTGACGGCGGCGGCGCCGATCGCGGTGATCAGCACGACCTCGGCGCCGTCCCGCGCGGCCAGCACCGCGGCCAGGCCCCCGCCGCCGGGGCGGGCGTGCTCGGCCGCGACGTCGACCACCGGGACCGGCGCGTCCGGGCACAGCCGTTCGCTCTCGCCCTGGACGTCCACGTCGAGCAGCGTGTCGCCGATGACGACCAGGGGGCCCGTCACAGGGCCTCCTCGATGGCGTCGCAGAGCAGGTGGATCATGGCGAGGTGCACGTTCTGCACGGTGGCCGTCTCCTCGGCGGGCACGGCCACCGCCTCGTCGCACTGGCCGGCCGGCGGGTTCGGCGCGGGCCCGGTCAGCGCCCAGGCGGCGATGCCGGTCTCCTGGGCCGCCCTGGCCGCGGCCGGCACGTTCGGGCTGCCGCCGCCGGCCGACAGGCACACCAGCACGTCGCCGGGGCGGCCGTGCGCGCGCACCTGGCGGGCGTAGGTGCTGGGCCTCGGCCGCCGGCCCGCCGTTGCCGCAGGCCGGCAGCCGGCCCCCCGCCGACAGCACGCCGGCCGGCTTCCCGCCCCGGACGCGGATGGTGGCCGCGTGGTCGTCGACCTTCTCCAGTGTGTTCCAGAGCTTTTCGAGACGACTGTCCATGATCAACCCCCGAGAGCCGCCAGGCGGCAGAGCCTGCCGTCGATGACCTGCGTGTACACCGCCTCGGTGCGCTCGGCGATGTGGGACCAGCCGTACCGCTCGCGGGCGCGCCGGGCCCCCGCGGCGCCCAGCGCCGCGCGCCGGTCCGGGTCGCCGAGCACGTCGCGCAGCGCCCTGGCCAGCGCCCGCGGGCGGCGCGGCGGGACCAGCACGCCGCAGCCCGCGACCGTGTCCAGGTGGCCGCCGACCGCCGAGGCCACGACGGGCACGCCGCAGGCCATCGCCTCGACCGGGACCATCCCGAACGGCTCGTACCAGGGCACGGTCACCACGACGTCGGCCGCGCGCATCAGCGCGGGCACCCGCGCGCGCGGCACGCTGCCGATCAGGTGCACCCGGTCCTGGAGCCCGTACGCCGCGGCCAGCTCGCGCAGCCGGCCGGTCTCCTCGTCGTCCTGGCCGCCGCCGGCGATCACCAGGTCGGCGTCCGGGAGCTGGCGCAGCGCGGCGATCACGGTGTCCACGCCCTTGCGCGCCACCATGCGGCCGATGCTGAGCACCACCTTGGCGCCCGCGCGCGGCGCGACCGGCCCCTCCGGGCAGAACGACGTCAGGTCCACCCCGCAGGGCACCACCGTGACGCGCCGCTCCGGGACGCCCATCGCGCACAGCTCGCCCACCTCGTCGCCGCAGGTGGCCAGCACCGCGTCGGCCCGCTTGCCGATCTCGCGCTCGGTGTCGACGCGATGGGCCGGGCTGGTGTCGGCCTCGCCCTGCCAGCGCCGCTTGACGGTCCCGAGCGCGTGGAAGGTCTGCACCACCGGCACGCCATCGGCGGCCTGCAACGCCGCCTGGCCGCTCATCCAGAAGTGCGCGTGGGCCACGTCCGGCGGGTTCGCCGCCCACCGCTCGGCCAGGCGTTCGGTGAACTCGGGCATGTACGGCGGCAACTCGTCCTTCGGCACGACCGCGGCCGGCCCCGCCCTGACGTACTCGACCGTGACGCCGGGCGCCAAGGTCACCGTGTCCGGCTGCGACTCCGACGAGCGCCTGGTGTGGACGACGACGGTGTGCCCTCGCTCGGCCAGGGCGACGGCCAGGTGCGCGACGTGGACGTTCTGCCCGCCCGCGTCCACGCCGCCGATCGCCGCCAGCGGGTCGGCGTGCTCCGAGATGAGATCGACCTTCACTGCGCCAGCTCCCTCACTGCCTTGACCACCTGCTCACTGGTCACCATGGACAGGCACGGGTGCCCGGCCACCGGGCAGGTGCGCGCCCTGCTTCCTCGACAGGGCGCCTGCTGGTCGCCGAGCAACACCGTTGGCACGCCGTACGGGGCCCATCGAGCGGCGGGGACGACCGGGGCGAACAGGCTCACGACCGGTGTGCCGACCGCCGCGGCCAGGTGCGCGGGACCGGTGTTGCCGGCCACGAGCACGCTGGCCCGTTCGAGCACGGCGGCCAGTTCGGCGAGCGTGGTCCCGCCTCCGAGGTCGGCTGCCACGTCGCCGGCCACGTAGGCGGTGAGGTCACGTTCTGTGCCGGTCACGACGACCCGGTGCCCGTCGTCCACCAGCTCCCTGACGGCCTGCCGACACCTCTCGGCCGGCCACGTTCTGGCGGGGGCTGACGTCCCTGGATGCACCACGACGTACGCGCGTTCGTCGGCAGCGGCGCCGACGCCTAGAAGGTGCCCGATTTCCGGGCCTATATCCGGCAAGGGCCGCCGAACAGCCAGTTTGCCGTCATCGCCGGGTGCCAGCTCGAACCCGGCCGCCCGCGCGACGGCCAGCATGCGCTCCGCCTCCGGCACGTCGAGCGTCTCGTCCACGACGTGCCGCACGTCCAGGAGGGCGCCGGGGGAGTCGTCGCTGATCGCGGAGATCCGCCGTACGCCGGCCAGGCGCAGCAGCAGGGCCAGCGGCAGCGCCGACTGGTGGAAGGAGGTGAGGATCAGCGCCTCGTCCACGCCCTTGACCCGGGCGACCAGGTCGGCCACCTGGGGGTTGGACACGGGTGCGGGGGAGTGGTCGATCCACGGCGCCCGCCACTCGATCACCCGGTCCACGCCGGGCAGCAGCTCGGCGGCCGCCCTGCCGTTCGGGCCGGCCAGGAAGACCAGCTCGCCGGCGAGCGTGCGCACGGCACGTGTGGCGGGACCGGCCAGCAGGACGTCCCCGGCGTCGTCGAGCCGCGCCACCAGGACGCGCCCGCGGCCGCCGCCGCTCCCGGCCTTCTCCTCCGGGGCGGCCTCGGCGGCCTTGCCGTGTTTACGTCCCTTCCCGGCGTTCGTACGGGCCCGGCCGCACGGCGGCGCCGGCCTGCGACGTCTCATCGCCGCCACTTCCATTCCCCCCGGAGCCGGTGCACGCAGGCGACCGGCGGGATCAACAGGCTGGTGACGACCATGCGCCACACCTCGCGCGCGGTACGCGGCCCCGGGGCGATGCGCCGCCAGGCGAACTCGGCGGTCATCGCGGCCCACAGGGCTTCGGCGAGCGCGGCCAGCACCGGCAACACCCGCCACCCGCCGTGCTCCCGCCAGCCCCCGTCGAGCACGCGGGTCCGGGGCATGGCGAGCAGACGGGCCGAAGCGGGCGGGCGGGCCGAAGCGGGCAGACGGGTCGAAGCGGGCGGGCGGGGCGTGGCGGGGGCGCGGGTCAGGGGCGCGGCCAGGACGAGGGACGTCGCCGCGAGCCCGGCGGCCGAGGTGACGGCGTGCCGCCGCAGCCTGCCGCCGGAGCCGCCGATGTCCCGCCGCCACCGCGGCCCGTGCAGCCGCCGCATCAGCGCGTCGTCGGCGTTGCCGCGCTGGAAGCGCACGCCGGCCCAGAACCCGTCCTCGCGCACCGGATGCGCCGTCACCCGCTCGCCCACGATCAGCCGGTGTCCCGCCCGTTCCACCCGCAGCACGATGTCGGCGTCCTCCCGGTAGGCCCGGGGGAACCGTTCGTCGAACCCGCCGATCCGCTCCAGCGCCGAACGCCGGTAGGCCATGTCGGCCGTCACCCACGACGTTCGCGACAACCCCGCCGTGTTCCGCTCGGCGTCGGTGGGCCGCCGCCCGGCCGGCAGCGGCACCTCGATGCGGCCCTGGCTGCCCGCCACGTCGTCGGGCAGGTCAGCCAGGTCCTTCCTGACCGCCTCGGCCCACCCGGGCCCGGGGACGACGTCGTCGTCGAGGAACACCACCCAGGGTGTCCCGGCGGCCCGCCAGCCCGCGTTGCGCGCCGCGGCCGGGCCACGGCCGCCGGAGCGCACGACCCGTACGTGACCGGGCAGCTCCAGCTCACCGGCGCCCGCCCGCCGGTCGTCCACCACGATCACGGGCGCCGCCGAGCCCACGGCCGCCAGCGTCCTGCGCAGCGTGGCACGGCCGATGGTGGGGATCACGACGGTGATCACGAGCCGAACACCTCCCCGCGCCGCACCAGGTACGGCCCCAGCGCCAGCACGTCCACCGGGGAGGAGCCGAAGCACTCCAGCGCGTCACGGGGATCGTCGGCCATCGGCCGGCCGGCGGTGTTCAGGCTGGTGTTGACCACGACCGGCAACCCCGTCCGCGCCTCGAACTCGGTCAGCACCCGCGCCATCAGCGGATCGGCGTCCGGCGAGATCGTCTGGATGCGCGCCGTGCCGTCCACGTGCACCACCGCCGGGATCCGCTCCCGCCAGGGATCGCGTACGTCGTGCACGAACAGCATGTACGGCGAGGGCACCGGCCCCCGCCCGAAGATCTCCGGCGCCCTGGACTCCAGCACCATGGGCGCGATCGGCCGGAACTGCTCGCGCCCCTTGACGTCGTTGAGCCGCTCGGTGTTGCGCGCGTGCCCCGGATGGGCCAGCAGCGACCGTTGCCCGAGCGCCCGCGGCCCGTACTCGGCCCGGCCCTGGAACCAGGCCACGATCCGGTCGGCGGCCAGCTCGGCCGCCACCGCCGCGCCCAGGTCCGCGGGCCGCGTGTACGGCACCCGCGCCACGTCCAGGAAGGCGGCCAGCTCCTCGTCGGTGAACCCCCGCCCGAGCGCCGCGCCCGGCATGGGACCGGCCGGCTCGCCGTGGGCCTGGGCCAGGTGCAGCGCGCCGCCCAGCGCCGTGCCGGAGTCGCCGGCGGCCGGCTGGGCCCACACCTCCTCGAACGGCCCCTCGGCGAGCAGCCTGGTGTTGGCCACGCAGTTGAGCGCGACGCCCCCGGCCAGCGCGAGCCGCCGTTCGCCGGTGCGCTCGTACAGCCAGCCGGCCAGCTCCAGCAGCACCTCCTCCAGCCGGGCCTGCACACTGGCGGCCAGGTCGGCGTGGTCGGAGGTCCAGGGCTCGCCCGCGGCCAGGGCCTTGACGTAGACGTTCCAGTCGACCGGTTCGACCCGGAAGCCGCCGTCGCCGGTCGTGTGGACGATCTCGCGCAGCGACTCCAGGTGGCGCGGCCGGCCGTAGGAGGCCATGGCCATGACCTGGTACTCGTCGCCGGAGCGCAGGAAGCCCAGGTGCTGGGTGACGTCCTCGTACATGAGGCCGAGCGAGTGCGGCAGCTCCTGCGTGGCCAGCACCTCCAGCTCGCCGTCACGGTAGCGGCCGGCGAGGTGGGAGACGTTCTCGCCGCGCCCGTCGCACACCAGCACCGCGCAGTCGCGCCAGGGCGAGGCCAGGCCCGCCGAGGCGGCGTGGGCCACGTGGTGCGGCACGTACGAGACCTGCCCGGGGTCCAGGCCCGGCAGGGCGGTCGCCAGGAACGCCGGCGCCCGGACGGCGTACTTGGTGCGCAGGTCCTCCCAGTCGCCCTCGGGCCGCTGGACCACCAGGGCCGGGTCGTAGGAGTAGGCCACGGCGTCCAGGTCCTCCGGGGCGAGGCCCGCCTCCCGCAGGCACCACGCGGCGGCCTGCTCGGGCAGCTCCCACGCCGAGAACGCCAGCGGCCGCTTGCCGTGCTTCCGGCGGCTGAAACGTTCCTCCTCCGCCGCGGCCACGATCTTCCCGTCGACGACCAGGGCCGCCGCCGGATCGTGGAAGATCGCGTTGATGCCGAGAAACTTCATCGATTCCTCCCCCGCAGATGCCGGGAACCGCTACCGAGAGAAGCGGCTCTCAAACCTGCATCCACCTTGGGAGAGGGGAAAACGGGCAAATCCGTCCAGATTTGGTCACTCTGTGTAATTGTTTGCCGGATGGAGGGCCGGGTAGCTGCCGGACACGCGACGGAGGTGAGAGGTGTTCGAAAAGCGACGTCCCGGGGCCGTCCTCTTCGACCGGGACGGAACCTTGATCAAAGACGTGCCGTACAACGGAGACCCCCGCCTCGTGGAGCCCATGCCGGGCGCGATCGAGGCGCTGGGCAGGCTCCGCCGGGCCGACGTGCCCGTCGCGGTGGTCACCAACCAGTCCGGAGTGGCCAAGGGCCTGCTCTCGCCGGACGAGATGGACCAGGTGAACGCCAGGGTCGAGGAGCTGCTCGGGCCGTTCGACGCGTGGGCCATCTGCGTGCACGACGACGCCGACGGCTGCACCTGCCGCAAACCGGCGCCGGGGCTGGTGATCCGGGCGGCCGCCGTCCTCGACGTCAGCCCGCGCGACTGCGTCGTGGTCGGCGACATCGGCCGGGACATGGAGGCGGCCAGGGCCGCGGGGGCCCGGGGCATCCTCGTACCGACCCTGCAGACGCTGGAGGTGGAGATCGCGCAGGCCGTCGAGGTCGCCGAGGACCTGGCCGACGTGGTCGAGCGGGTGCTGAGCGCGCCTGAGGCGCCCGTGGCGGCGGCCTCGTCCGCGCCCTGGGCCAGGGCCATGGGCTGGAGCCGTTGGTGAACATCCTCACCTGGCACGTCCACGGATCGTGGACCAGTGCCTTCATCAGGGGAGGCCACGACTTCTGGGACAACAGCCGGGCGCGCACCCGCGTGATCGAGCACGGCGTGCCCGATCCCGGCCACCTCTGCACCGGCGAGCCGGCGCGGGCCGGCGTCGTGGTCAACGAGCCGGTACGCCGTACCAGGGTCGCCGGGACCGACCTGCTGCCGCGCTTCGCCGGGCGCGTGCCGCTGGACGTGTTCGGCATGAAGGTGGCGGGCCTGCCGTACGGCGCCTACGAGGACCTGCCGCAGCACGTCATGCACGCCGCGCCGGCCCGCAGGCGCGCGTACCTGCACCCCTACCGCTGCACGTCGCCGGGCCCGGCCCTCGTCGAGACCATGCACGCCTTCGTCACCGATCCCGAACGCGCCGCCCAGGCGGGCAAGGCCGCGCGCGCCGCCGCCCCGGCCCGGTACGGACTGCCCAGGTTCCTGAAGGACCGGGACCGGCTGCCGGCGGAGGTATGACGCCGGAAGGCATGGGTAGGCGCGATGAGCATGATGATGATGCTCAGCTGGTCACGCAGGGCCGCCTGCCTGGAGCAGGACCCCGAACTGTTCTTCCCGATCTCGGTCGAGGGCCCGAGCCGCTCGCAGGTCGAGCAGGCCAAGACGGTGTGCGGCCGATGCCCCGTGCGACAGCCCTGCCTGGAGTACGCGCTGGACACCAGGCAGGCGCACGGAGTGTGGGGCGGCACCGACCCCGAACAGCGGCGTGAGCTCAGCTCGGCTGGAGGACCTCGGCGAGGAAGCGTTCCCGCTCCTCAGCTTCGAAGTGGTCGCTGAACAGCACCCCGTCGAGATGGTCGGCCTCGTGTTGCAGCACCCTCGCCAGCACGCCCAGCGCCCGTAGTGTCACCGGCTTGCCGAACATGTCCCGGCCGCGCGCCGTGACCATGTAGGAGCGTTCCAGCGGACGCCAGACGCTCGGCGCCGACAGGCACGCCTCGTCGGCGGTGATCCGCCGCTCCGACAACTCCAGCCGCGGGTTGACCAGGTGGCCCGACCGGCCCTCGTAGGAGTAGACCAGCACCCGCACCGGCTCGCCGATCTGCGGAGCCGACAACCCGGCCCGGCCGGTTCCCGCCCGCAGGGTGAGCGTCATGGACTTCACCAGGCGCCGCAGCTCCCGGTCGAAGTCGTGGACCGGCTCCGACACCACACGGAGCACCGGATCGTCGAACACACGAATAGGCCGGACCGTCACCCGCAACTCCCCGAAACGCCGTGATCGTCATGCGGAACGGTTCCCGTCGCCGTGTCCCCTCAACCCTGAAGCGCGGGCCTTGTAGCACAGCGGTAACAGAGGAGACCCAGAGGTGAAACCCCCCGAAAGCAGTATCGGAGGGTGATCTCACTCGTGTCGTACGCGCCTGTGATGCCCGGCCGGGCGCTCGGGGCCCGGCCGGGCCGGGCCGACCACCTGGAGGTACCGGCATGACCGCCCTTCCCCCGGACGAAGACCAGCCTCCCGGGACGGCCCCGGCCGGACCCACGGCGGCCCGTCGGCTCACGGAGGGCACGTCCCCGGAGACGGCGCCCGACGCGCTGGCGGGGTTCACGATCGGGGTGACGGCCACCCGGCGGCGTGAGGAGTTCGGCGCGCTGCTGGAACGGCGCGGGGCCCGCGTCGTCAGCGCCCCCGCGATCCGCCTGGTGCCCCTGGCCGAGGACGCCGACCTGCTCGCCGCCACCCGGCTCACCCTCCAGGCCCCCCTGGACGACGTGGTCGTCACCACCGGCGTCGGCTTCCGCGGCTGGATGGCCGCCGCCGAAGGATGGGGCCTGTCCGCCGATCTCGGCGACCACCTCACGCGGGCCCGCCTGCTCACCCGCGGCCCCAAGGCCAGGGGAGCCGTACGGGCCGCCGGGCTGACCGACCACTGGACGCCCGCCACCGAGTCCTGCGACGAGGTCAAGGAATACCTGCTCGCCCAGGACCTGCGCGGCCGCCGCATCGCGGTGCAGCAGCACGGCGAGCCGCTCACCGATTTCGTCGCCGACCTGCGCGGGGCCGGGGCCGAGGTGATCGAGATCCCGGTCTACCGGTGGCTGCCCTACCGCGACATCTCGCCGCTGCGCCGGCTGATCAGCCAGACCGTCTCCGGCGCGGTGGACGCCGTGGCGTTCACCAGTGCGCCCGCCGTCCACGCCATGCTCGCCACGGCCCGGTCCGACGGGCTGGAGGACGCGCTGCTGGCGGCGTTCTGCGGGCCCGTCGTGGCCGCGTGCGTGGGAACGGTGACGGCCGAGCCGCTGGCCTCCCGGGGTGTACGGACCCTGCTGCCGGACCGCTCCCGTCTGGGCGCGCTGGCCCGCGTCCTGGCCCGGCACCTGCCCGAGCACGGCGTCACCCGGCTGACGGCGGGCGGGCACCGGCTGGAGATCCGCGGCCACGCCGCCGTCGTGGACGGCGAGCTGCGCCCGCTGCCGCCCGCCCCGATGGCTGTGCTCAAACGCCTGGCCGACAAGCCCGGTCACGTGGTCTCCCGCGCGGACCTGCGTACGGTGCTGCCCGGCACCACCACCCGCGACTCGGCCGAGCACGCCGTGGAGATGGCCGTCACCCGCCTGCGCCGCGCCCTCGGACCGGGCGGCATCGTCGAGACCGTCGTCAAACGCGGCTACCGCCTGGCCTGCCCCCACGAGCCCTTCCCGGCGGCCCGGTGAGCCTTCTTCCGGCACGAGCCCTTCCCGGCGGCCCGGTGAGCCTTCGCCCGGTACGAGCCCTTCCTGGCGGCCCGGTGAGCCTTCGCCCGCCTTCGCTGGTGCTGGCCGCGCACGGCACGCGCAGCGCCGCGGGGGAGCGGACGTTGTCGGCGCTGCTCCGCTCGGTCCGCCGGGCCCGTCCCGGGCACCGCGTCGAGCTGGGCCACCTGGAGATCAGCGCCCCGCTCCTCGCCGACGTCCTGCCGGAGGTGCCCGGCCCCCTGGTGGTCGTGCCGCTGCTGCTGGCCGGTGGCTACCACGTCCACGTGGACCTGCCCGAGGTGATCGCCGCCCGCCGCCCGGACGCGCTCGTCGCCCCCTGGCTGGGCCCGCACCGCCTGCTCACCTCGGCGCTGGCCCGTGCCCTGGACCGCGCGGGGCTGCGCGGGACGGACGCGGTCGTCCTGGGCGCGGCGGGCTCGTCCGACCCGGCGGCGCTGGCCGACGTACGCGCCGCGGCCCGCCGCCTCGCGGTACGGCTGTCGCGTCCCGTCACGGCCGCGTTCGCCTCGGCGGGCGCGCCGTCCCTGCCCGAGGCGGTGGCTGCGGCCCGTACGACCAGGGGACGGCCCGGCGGCCGGGTGGCGGTCGCCTCGTACGTGCTGGCGGCCGGCTTCTTCCACGACCGTCTGGCTGCCGCGGGCGCCGACCTGGTCAGCGGCCCGCTCGGCCCCGACCCCGCCGTGGCCACCCTGATCTGGCACCGCTTCGACCAGGCACTCGAACGTCAGAGGCAGAACCGCCGGACTTCCGGAGGTCAGGCGTGGACGGGCTCCAGCCGCAGCTCCCGGACGATCTCCACCGCGCCCGCCGCGCGCGAGGGACCGGCGTCCGCGCCCACGAACATCTCGATGTAGGCATGGTGGAAGCAGCCCGCGATCAGCAGCCGGGCGCTCGCCTCCGGGTCGACCTCGGGCCCCACCCGGCCCAGCCGCTGCTCGGCGGCCAGGTAGGCGGCCAGCGGCGCGACCTCGGTGCTCGGCCCGAGCCCGGTGTCGCGTACGGCCGCGCGGAAGCGCACCGTCACATCAGGGGAGGTGAACGCGGGCAACGCCGCGCCCTGCACCTCCATGTAGTAGTCGATGCCCGCTCGGGCGACGGGCAGGAGGTTGTCCGCCACGCGTCCTCTCCCGACGCGGTGCGACAGATCGTGCAGAATGCTCAGCCAGAACGGCAGACGGTCCTGCAGCAGGGCGAGGAAGCGGTCCACGGAACCGCCGGTGCGGTCCTCCCTGACGGATCGGGCCATCTCCAGGATGCGACGTCTGGTGTCCTGACTTCTCTGGTGCGGATCGACTTGCGAAGTCGCCATGGCGTGCCTAACGTGCGCGGTCGATAGGACAGGCATCACGGTACGAAGCCGGTGGTCCAGGTCTCACGGAGACCTGGAGTCGGAGCGCCAGCTTGAGGAAATCTTGTACGAACCCTGATTATGACTCGAAATTTCCGAAAATGTGGGGTTTAGCGGTGGAGAGTCAGCTGTCGGTGTCGCGGTCCCGGCGCCGCAGGTAACGCTCGAACTCGGCGGCGATGGCGTCTCCGCTGGCCTCCGGCAGCTCGGCCGCGTCCTTGCGCTCCTCCAGCTCCTTGACGTACTCGGCCACCTCGCTGTCCTGCGAGGCGAGCTCGTCGACGCCGCGTTCCCAGGCCCGCGCCTCCTCGTCGAGGTCGCCGAGGGGCATCGGGATCTCCAGCACGTCCTCCATGCGGCGCAGCAGCGCGAGGGTGGCCTTCGGGTTGGGCGGCTGGGCGACGTAGTGGGGGACCGAGGCCCACAGGGAGATCGCGTCGAGCCCGGCCTCGCCGAAGGCGTGCTGGAGCACGCCGACGATGCCGGTCGGCCCTTCGTAGCGGCTCAGCTCCAGGTTGGTCGAACGGGCCAGCGCCTCGTCGGTGGCGCCGCCGAGGATCGGCACGGGGCGGGTGTGGGGCGAGTCGTTGAGCAGCGCCCCCAGCATCACCGCCAGCTCGACGCCCAGCTCCCGGCAGACCGCGATGATGTCGGCGCAGAACGAACGCCAGCGCATGTTGGGCTCGATGCCGCGCAGCAGCACGACGTCGCGCTCGCTGCCGGGCGGGCGCGCGTGGAACAACCGCGTCGTCGGCCACACGATGGACCGGGTCAGCCCGTCGCCCATCTCCACGACGGGACGGGTGACCTGGAAGTCGTAATAGTCGTCGGGGTCGAGCGAGATCAGCGGCTCGGCCTTCCAGGACGACTCGAGATGGGCGATCACACCGCTGGAAGCCTCGCCCGCGTCGTTCCAGCCCTCGAACGCGGCAATGAGCACCGGGTCGACGAGCTCGGGGAGCCCTTCGAGCTCGATCACGTGTCGCCTCCTCTCTCCCTCATCGCGCTAAGCCTATGCGGTAAGCAGGCGTCGGCGTCACCGATCTCCCCGCGAACGAACCGAGCCACCCGCGCCACCCCTTTCGCCCAGCCCACCACGCCACTATCCCCCCGTACCACCCCTCTCACCCCTCCTGCTCGTTCGCCCCCAGCGGATCATCGTGAAAGGCGCCGGCCCGGCCCCCGATCCCTATTGGACGCAGCGTCAATTGACAGGACGAAGAATAAGCCGTCGAGGCGCAGCCGATAAGCTCTACGGCATGAGCATCTCCCCGTCCTTCCGAGAAGTGTTGTCCCAGCGCGTGATCGTGGCCGACGGGGCTATGGGCACGATGCTCCAGGCCCAAGACCCCACACTCGACGACTTCGAGGGCCACGAGGGCTGCAACGAGGTCCTCAACGTCACCCGTCCCGACATCGTCCAGGGCGTGCACGACGCCTACTTCGCGGTCGGCGTCGACTGCGTCGAGACCAACACCTTCGGCGCCAACCTGGCCGCGCTCGGCGAGTACGACATCGGCGAGCGCGTCTTCGAGTACTCCGAGGCCGGCGCCCGCATCGCCCGTGAGCGGGCCGACCACTGGTCCACGCCCGACCAGCCGCGCTTCGTCCTCGGCTCGATGGGCCCCGGCACCAAACTGCCGACCCTGGGCCACCTGCCCTACCGCAGCCTGCGCGACGCCTACCGCGACAACGCCGCCGGTCTGATCGCGGGCGGCGCCGACGCGCTGATCATCGAGACCTGCCAGGACCTGCTCCAGGTCAAGGCCGCCGTCATCGGCGCCAAGCGGGCCGTCGAGGCGGCCGGCCGGGACGTCCCGATCATCGCCCAGGTGACCATCGAGACCAACGGCGCGATGCTGCTCGGCTCCGAGATCGGCGCCGCGCTCACCGCGATCGAGCCGCTCGGCGTCGACATCGTCGGCCTCAACTGCGCCACCGGTCCGGCCGAGATGAGCGAGCACCTGCGCTACCTCGCCCGCCACTCCCGGCTCAAGTTGTCGTGCATGCCCAACGCGGGCCTGCCGGTGCTCACCTCCGACGGCGCGTACTATCCGCTGTCGGCGCAGGAGCTGGCCGACGCGCACGAGACCTTCGCCCGCGACTACGGCCTGTCCCTGGTCGGCGGCTGCTGCGGCACCACCCCCGAGCATCTGCGCCAGGTGGTCGAGCGGGTGCGCGGCAAGGAGGTCGCCGCCCGGCGCCCCCACCCCGAGCCCGGCGCCTCCTCCCTCTACCAGACGGTCCCCTTCCGCCAGGACACCTCCTACCTGGCCATCGGCGAGCGCTGCAACACCAACGGCTCCAAGGCCTTCCGCGAGGCGATGCTGGCGGGCCGCTGGGACGACTGCGTCGAGACCGCCCGCGACCAGGCCCGCGACGGCGCCCACATGCTCGACCTGTGCGTCGACTACGTCGGCCGCGACGGCGTGGCCGACATGAAGGAGCTGGCCTTCCGCTTCGCCACGGCCTCCACGCTGCCGATCATGCTCGACTCCACCGAGCCCGCCGTGCTCCAGGCCGGCCTGGAGATGCTCGGCGGCCGCGCGGCCGTCAACTCCGTCAACTACGAGGACGGCGACGGCCCCGACTCCCGCTTCCAGAAGATCATGCGCCTGGTGCACGAGCACGGCGCCGCGGTCGTCGCGCTGACCATCGACGAGGAGGGCCAGGCCCGCACCGCCGACTGGAAGGTGCGCGTGGCCTCCCGCCTCATCGAGGACCTGACCGGCAACTGGGGCATGCGCGTCGAGGACATCATCGTCGACTGCCTGACCTTCCCCATCGCCACCGGCCAGGAGGAGACCAGGCGCGACGGCCTGGAGACCATCGAGGCCATCCGCGAGCTCAAGCGCCGTTACCCGGGCGTGCAGACCACGCTGGGGTTGTCCAACATCAGCTTCGGCCTCAACCCGGCCGCCCGCATGGTGCTCAACTCGGTGTTCCTCAACGAGTGCGTCAACGCCGGCCTCGACTCGGCCATCGTGCACGCCTCCAAGATCCTGCCGATGGCCCGCATCCCCGACGAGCAGCGCCAGGTCGCGCTCGACATGGTCTACGACCGCCGCCGCGAGGGCTACGACCCGCTGCAGCGTTTCATGGACCTGTTCGAGGGCGTCGACGCCGCGGCGATGCGCGCCGGCAAGGCCGAGGAGCTGGCCGCGCTGCCGCTGTGGGAGCGGCTCAAGCGGCGCATCATCGACGGCGAGCGCAAGGGCTTGGAGGCCGACCTCGACGACGCCCTCGCCCAGCGGCCCGCGCTGGAGATCATCAACGAGGTGCTGCTCGACGGCATGAAGACGGTCGGCGAGCTGTTCGGCTCCGGCCAGATGCAGCTGCCGTTCGTGTTGCAGTCGGCCGAGGTGATGAAGGCCGCCGTGGCCTACCTCGAGCCCCACATGGACCGCCTCGAGGGCGAGACCAAGGGCCGCATCGTGCTGGCCACGGTCAAGGGCGACGTGCACGACATCGGCAAGAACCTCGTCGACATCATCCTGTCCAACAACGGCTACCAGGTGGTCAACCTCGGCATCAAGCAGCCGGTGTCGGCCATCCTGGAGGCCGCCGACGAGCAGCGGGCCGACGTGATCGGCATGTCCGGGCTGCTGGTGAAGTCGACGGTCATCATGAAGGAGAACCTGGAGGAGATGAACTCCAGGGGCCTGTCGGAGCGTTATCCGGTGCTGCTCGGCGGCGCCGCGCTCACCCGCGCCTACGTCGAGCAGGATCTCGCCGAGCTGTTCGAGGGCGAGGTGCGCTACGCCCGCGACGCGTTCGAGGGGCTGCGGCTGATGGACTCGTTCATGGCCGTCAAGCGCGGCGTCGAGGGCGCCACGCTGCCGCCGCTGCGCGAGCGCCGCGTCAAGACCGGCGCGGTGCTCCAGCGCACCCCGGTCGAGGAGCTGCCCGCGCGTTCCGACGTGGCCGCCGACAACCCGGTGCCGGCCGCGCCCTTCCACGGCGACCGCGTCGTGAAGGGCATCTCGCTGGCCGAGTACGCCGCCTTCCTCGACGAGCGCGCCCTGTTCCTGGGCCAGTGGGGCCTCAAGCCCACCAGGGGCGGCGACGGCCCCGGCTACGACGAGCTGGTCGAGACCGAGGGCCGGCCCAGGCTGCGCATGTGGCTGGAGCGCATGCAGACCGAGGGCCTGCTGGAGGCGGCCGTCGTCTACGGCTACTTCCCGTGCGTCAGCGACGGCGACTCGCTGATCATCCTTGGCGACGACGGCAACGAGCGCACCCGCTTCACCTTCCCGCGCCAGCGCCGCGACCGCCACCTGTGCCTGGCCGACTTCTTCCGCGCGAAGGGCTCCGGCGAGGTCGACGTGGTCGGCTTCCAGGTGGCCACCATGGGCGCCAAGATCTCCCAGGCCACGGCCGAGCTGTTCGCCAAGGACGCCTACCGCGACTACCTGGAGCTCCACGGCCTGTCGGTGCAGCTCACCGAGGCGCTGGCCGAATACTGGCACGCCCGGGTGCGCGCGGAGTGGGGCATCGGCGGCCAGGAGTCGCTCGACGACATGCTCAAGGTCAACATCCAGGGTTGCCGCTACTCCTTCGGCTACCCGGCCTGCCCCAACCTGGAGGACCAGCGGCAGCTGTTCGAGCTGCTCGACCCGGGGCGCATCGGCGTCAGCCTGTCGGAGGAGTTCCAGCTCCACCCCGAGCAGGCCACCTCGGCGCTGGTCGCCCACCACCCCGAGGCCAAGTACTTCAACGTCTAGATCGTCATCGGGGGCTCAACTTGGAAGCGGTCTTCTTCGACATGGACGGCCTGCTCGTCGACAGCGAGCGGGTCTGGCTGGAGATCGAGACCGGGGTGATGGCCAGGCTCGGCGCCCAGTGGACGCCGCAGCACCAGGCCCACCTCGTCGGCGGGTCCATGGAGCGCACGCTCGACTACATGCTCGCCGTCTCGGGGGCCGACGTGCCCCCGCTGACGGTGCAGGAGTGGATGGTCTCCGGCATGGTCGAGCGCCTGTCCCAGGGCGTTCGCGTCATGCCGGGGGCCGCCGAGCTGCTCGACGCCCTGCGTGACGAGGGCGTGCCGGTCGGGCTGGTGACCTCCTCGATGCGGGAGATCGCCGAGGCCGTGCTCAAGGGCTTCGGGAAGGACCGCTTCGACGTCATCGTCACCGCCGGCGACGTCGAGCGCACCAAACCCGACCCCGAGCCCTATCTCAAGGCCGCCGGGCTGCTCGGCGTCGAGCCGGTGCGCTGCGTCGTGCTCGAAGACTCACCCAACGGCGTCGCGGCCGCCACGGCGGCGGGCTGCGCCGTGGTCGCCGTCCCGAGCCTGCTGCCGGTCGAGCCGGCTCCGGGCCGCCTGGTGGTCTCCTCGCTGGCCGAGGTCGGCGTGGCCGATCTGCGGGCGTTGATTCCCGGTTGATCCCCTAGGGGGCGTCTGGTCCTCCCGGAGGAGGGGCGCCCCGCGTTTCGCGTGCCAGGATGGAAGGCGTAGTCGAGACGAGGGGCGGCCGTAATGTTCGAGCAGATCGCCTGGTTGCCGCTGTGCGGCGGGGTGACGGCGGTAGGGCTGGTGCTGAGCTTCCTGGCCTTCAGGCGCAGGGGCGCGGCGGCGGGGATGAGGCTGGCGGCCTGGTCGCTGCTGCCGGTGGCGGCCTATCTGACGGGCGCGCTGGGCGCGCTGTGGACCATCGGGGCGACCGCGGTGGGGTTCGTCACCGGGCTGGTGCTCAACCCGATGGTGTGGGCCGGGGTGGCCGTGGCGGGTCTGGCCGCGGTGTTGTTCGTGGTGTCGGGGTTCATGCGCGGCCGAAGGTTGTCGACGGGCCGTAAGAAGAAGGCCGATCCGGAGCGGCAGGCGGCGGAGCAGCGGGGTGCCGGGCGGCCGGGAGCGAAGCCGCCGGTTCAGCCCGTAGCGAACAAGACCCAGCCTGCCGTGGCTCCGAAGACCCCCAAGAACGACGATGACTTCTCCGACATCGAGGCGCTCCTGAAGCGCCGCGGCATCAGCTGATTTCGGACAGATTCGGCCTGGGATCGGCATTGTCACAGTTCCGAGACCCAACCGGGACGGCCCGTAGACATTCACATCAAGATCGATACGAATAAGTTTCGCGTCAATCACAGTTAAGCCACATCGAGCTCTGAGGGACTGGTCATACCAGCTCAGGCCATAGATTCTGCCTCCTGGGGCCGCGACTCTGCGGACTCGCCTTGCACGGGCGCACTACCCTGACCCGGGACCGCGCCACACGGACGACAGTCGTCTGGAATCCAGGGGGCCACTGGCATGACCGCACCGCTCGATGTTCCTGGCTCGGCCGTCGAGGCCGGACCGGAGACCGTTCTTGAGGGGGCGGAGTCTTCAGTCATCCGGGGGCGTTCCCTCGGGCAGATCGCCTGGATGCGCCTCAAGCGCGACCGCATCGCGATGATCGGCGGCATCGTCATCATCCTGCTGATCCTCGTGGCGATCTTCGCGCCGCTGCTGGTGTCGTGGTTCGGCCACGACCCGGCCGAGTGGCACCGCGAGAAGATCGATCCGGCGATTCAGGCGCCGATCGGCTCCTTCGGAGGCATGAGCTGGGACTTCCTGTTCGGTGTCGAGCCCACCACGGGCCGCGACCTGTTCAGCCGCATCCTGTACGGCGCCCGCATCTCGCTGCTGATCGCGTTCTTCGCGACCCTGCTCTGCGTGGTCATCGGCACCGTGCTCGGGATGATCGCCGGCTTCTTCGGCGGCTGGGTCGACACCGTCATCTCCCGCCTGATGGACATCTTCCTCGCCTTCCCGCTGCTGGTGTTCGCGCTGGCGCTGGCGGGAGTCATCCCCGACAAGGCGTTCGGCATGTCGGGCGACACCCTCAGGATCAGCCTGCTGGTCTTCATCATCGGCTTCTTCAACTGGCCCTACATCGGGCGCATCATCCGCGGGCAGACGCTCTCCCTGCGTGAACGGGAGTTCGTCGACGCCTCAAGGAGTCTCGGCGCGCGCAGCCACACCATCCTGTTCAAGGAGATCCTGCCCAACCTGCTCGCGCCGATCCTCGTGTACTCGACGCTGCTGATCCCGTCGAACATCCTGTTCGAGGCCGCACTCTCCTTCCTCGGCGTGGGTGTGCGGCCGCCGACCCCCACGTGGGGAGGCATGCTGGCTGAGGCGGTCCACAACTACGACGTGGCGCCCAACTTCATGATCTTCCCCGGCCTCGCGATCTTCATCACCGTGCTGGCGTTCAACCTGCTCGGTGACGGCCTCAGGGACGCCTTCGATCCCAAGGCCCGATAAGGCCTCGTGAGTAGTTATCCGCAAGTTCTCTCAACTCCTAGATACAAGGGGTGTGTCAGGTCGATGAAGATGAGATCTAAGGCGTCGGCGGTCGCGGTCACCGCGGCTCTCGCCGTGGTCGTCTCGGCGTGTGGCGGCGGCGGTGGTGGCAGCAAGAGCACCAGCGGCTCCGGCAACGACGCGAAGCCGTCCAGCAAGTACAACGCCGGTGTGACCGAGATCATCAACCCGTCGGAGAAGACCGGCGGCACGCTCCACATGGGCATGCCCGGCGACTTCGACTCGGTGGACCCGGGCGACATGTACTACGGCTACGCCTGGAACTTCGCCCGCCTCTACACGCGCGCGCTCACCATGTTCAAGCCGGTCCCCGGCGAGGAGGGCCTGCAGCTCGTCGGCGACCTGGCCGAGGGCCTGGGCACGCCGAGCGACGGCGGCAAGACGTGGACGTACAAGCTGCGCAAGGGCGTCAAGTTCGAGGACGGCACCCCGGTGACCTCGAAGGACGTCAAGTACGGCGTGGCACGCTCGCTGGACAAGGACATCCTGCCCAGCGGCCCGACGTACTTCAACGACTGGCTCGACGTCGGCAGCTACACCGGCCCGTACAAGATGAAGGGCAAGCTCGACGACTTCAAGGCGATCGAGACGCCCGACGACCAGACGATCGTCTTCCACCTGAAGAAGGCGTACGGCGGTTTCGACTACTTCGCCATGCTCCCGCAGACGGCCCCCGTGCCCGAGGCCAAGGACACCGGCTCGAAGTACAAGGAGCACCCGGTCGCGTCCGGCCCGTACATGTTCAAGGCGCACGAGCTCACCAAGCGCATCGAGCTCGTCAAGAACCCCAACTGGGACGCGGCGACCGACCCCAACCGCAAGCAGCTCAACGACTCGATCGAGGTGCTGCTCGGCCAGAACGAGGACGACCTCGACCAGCGTCTGCTCTCGGGCAAGATCGACGTCAAGGTCAACAGCACCGGTGTGGCGGCCAACGCCCGCAAGACGGTCCTGACGGACGAGAAGGTCAAGCAGTACGCCGACTCGGCCCCGATCGACCGCACCTGGTTCACCAACATCAACGGTGACGTGCCGCCGTTCGACAACATCCACTGCCGCAAGGCCGTGTTGTACGCGACGGACCGCTCGGCCATCCAGGGCGCCTACGGCGGCCCCGACGCCGGTGGCGACGTGGCCCTCAGCCTCATGCCGGCCAAGATGACCGGTTACCAGAAGATCGACCCCTACGGCGTCGAGGCCAACCCGACCGGTGACATCACCAAGGCCAAGGAAGAACTGGCGGCCTGCGGCCAGCCCAACGGCTTCAGCACCACCATCTCCTTCCGCAACGAGCGTTCGGCCGAGAAGCAGACCGCCGAGGCGCTGCAGCAGTCGCTCAGCCGCGTGGGCATCAAGCTGGAGCTCAAGGGCTTCCCGCAGGGTGACTACTTCAAGCTGTACGCCGGCAAGCCCGACTTCGCCAAGAAGAACGGCCTGGGCCTCATGGTCTACGGCTGGGGCGCCGACTACCCCGAGGGCTTCGGCTTCTTCCAGCAGATCGTCGACAGCCGGGTCATCCGTCCCGCCGGTAACACCAACCTCGGCGTGAAGGACCCCAAGATCGACGAGCTGATCGACCAGGCCGCGGGCGAGACCGACGCGAGCAAGCGCAACGCCATCTGGGCCGCCGTCGACAAGGAAGTCATGGAGTCGGCGTTCATCCTCCCCTACGTCTGGGCGCATGGCCTGTTCTACCGGCCGCCGACGCTGAAGAACGTCTTCGTCTCCCAGAACTGGGGCATGTACGAGTTCCTCACGCTGAGCACCCAGTAGCAACGGCGCATACTGCCGGAACGTCACGTACCGAAAGCAGGTGAAGGCTTCGGCGGCCGGGCCCACAAGGCCCGGCCGCCATGGCCGAGATCAGTGTTCACATACATTCTCAGACGGTTGATAGCGGCCGTCATGCTGCTCTTCGTGGTGAGCATCGCGACGTTCGCCATCTTCTTCCTCGTGCCTCGGCTCGCTGGGATGTCCGCTGACGACCTGGCCTCCCGGTACGTGGGCAAGGCGGCCAACGCCGAGGTGATCCACGACACGGCTCTGCGCCTGGGCTTCTACGACCCGATCCTGGTCCAGTACGGCCGCTTCGTGCAGGGCATCTTCGTCGGCGTCGACCGCAACTACGGCCCCGGCATCGAGCACTGCCCGGCGCCCTGCTTCGGCTACAGCTACGTCACCCAGAACCCGGTCCTGCCCGACCTGCTCAACCGCCTGCCGATCACGTTGTCGCTGGCGCTCGGCGCGGCAGTCGTCTGGGTCATCTTCGGTGTGGCCACCGGCGTGTTGTCGGCGCTGCGCCGCGGCAGCTTCTTCGACCGCCTGTCCATGGGCATCGCCCTGGCCGGCGTCTCGCTGCCGATCTTCTTCACCGGCATCGTCTCCCTGGCCATCTTCCGCGACCAGCTAGGGCTGGTCGGCGACGTGGCCGACTGGGTGCCGATCAGCGAAGACCCGCTCACCTGGGCCAACAACCTCATGCTGCCCTGGGTGACGCTCGCCTTCCTGTACGCCGCCGGCTACGCCCGGCTCACCCGGGCGGGCATGCTGGAGACCATGTCGGAGGACTACATCCGCACGGCCAGGGCCAAGGGCCTGGCGGAGCGGAAGGTGGTGCTCAAACACGGGCTGAGGGCCACGCTCACCCCCGTGCTCACCATGTTCGGTCTCGACCTGGGGTTGCTGCTCGGCGGCGCCGTCCTGACCGAGAGCACCTTCTCGCTGCCCGGCATCGGCAAGTACGCCGTCGACGCCATCAGCAACAACGACCTTCCCCAGGTGATGGGCGTCACGATCGTCGCGGCGGCCTTCATCATCCTGGCCAACCTGATCGTCGACCTGCTCTACGCGGTCGTTGACCCGAGAGTGAGGCTGGCGTGAGTCCCTTTCTCGACGTCAAGGACCTGAAGATCCACTTCCCGACCGACGACGGCCTGGTCAGGTCGGTCGACGGGCTCACCTTCAGCCTCGAACGCGGCAAGACGCTCGGCATCGTCGGCGAGTCCGGCTCGGGCAAGTCGGTGACCAGCCTCGGCATCCTCGGCCTGCACAAGGGCAAGGGCGCCAACGTCTCGGGCGAGATCTGGCTCGACGGCGAGGAGCTCGTCGGCGCCTCCCAGGAGCACGTACGCGGGCTGCGCGGCAAGAAGATGGCGATGATCTTCCAGGATCCGCTGTCGGCGATGCACCCGTTCTACACGGTCGGCGACCAGATCATCGAGGCGTACCGGATCCACCACAAGGTGTCCAAGGCCGTCGCCAAGAAGCACGCCATCGACATGCTGGGCCGCGTGGGCATCCCCGAGCCGCGCAGCCGCGTCGACTCCTACCCGCACGAGTTCTCCGGCGGCATGCGCCAGCGCGCCATGATCGCCATGGCTCTGTCGTGCGACCCCGAACTGCTCATCGCCGACGAGCCGACCACCGCGCTCGACGTGACCGTGCAGGCCCAGATCCTCGACCTCATGGTCGACCTGCAGCGCGAGTTCAACTCCGCGCTGATCATCATCACCCACGACCTGGGCGTGGTGGCCGAGCTGTCCGACGACATCCTGGTCATGTACGGCGGCAAGTGCATCGAGTTCGGCACGGCCGACGACATCTTCTACCGTCCCGAGCACCCCTACACATGGGGTCTACTGGGATCGATGCCCCGCCTCGACCGTGAGCCCACCGAACGGCTGATGCCGATCAAGGGTTCACCGCCCTCGCTCATCAACGTGCCTCCGGGCTGCGCCTTCCACCCCCGCTGCCCCTACGTCGAGCGCACCGCGGGCAAGGCGAAGAGCGAGGTGCCCGGCCTGATCGAGACCGAGGGCGGCCACCTGGTGCGCTGCCACATGAGCAGGACGGAGCGGCGGGAGCTGTGGGAGAACGAGATCAAGCCAGTGCTGGAGAACCAGTGAGCGAGACGGTGACCGCGAACGAGCCGCTTCTTTCCGTCCAGGGGCTGGAGAAGCACTTCCCTGTGACGAAGGGCCTGCTCAAGCGGCAGGTCGGCGCCGTCAAGGCGGTCGACGGGGTCAGCTTCGACGTCTTCAAGGGCGAGACGCTCGGCCTGGTGGGCGAGTCCGGCTGCGGCAAGTCCACCACCGGCCGCCTGGTCACCCGGCTCCTGGAGCCGACCGGCGGCAAGGTCGTGTTCGAGGGCCAGGACATCACGCACATGGGGCAGGGCAGGCTCAGGCCGCTCCGCCGCGACATGCAGATGATCTTCCAGGACCCGTTCTCGTCGCTGAACCCGCGCCACACCGTGGGCACCATCGTCGGCGCGCCGTTCCGCATCCAGGGCGTGCAGACCGAGAACGGTGTCAAGAAGGCGGTCCAGGACATCCTCGCCCTGGTCGGGCTCAACCCCGAGCACTACAACCGCTACCCGCACGAGTTCTCCGGCGGCCAGCGGCAGCGCATCGGCATCGCCCGTACGCTCGCGCTCAAGCCCAAGCTCATCATCGCCGACGAGCCGGTCTCCGCCCTCGACGTGTCCATCCAGGCCCAGGTCGTCAACCTGCTGGAAGACCTGCAGAACGAGCTCGACCTGACCTACGTCGTGATCGCCCACGACCTGTCGGTGGTGCGCCACATCAGCGACCGGGTCGCGGTCATGTACCTGGGCAAGATCGTCGAGATCGCCGACCGCAAGAGCCTCTACAGCTCGCCGATGCACCCCTACACCAACGCCCTGCTGTCGGCCGTGCCTGTGCCCGACCCCAAGGCGCGCAAGGAACGCGAGCGCATCAGGCTCACCGGCGACGTGCCGAGCCCGCTCAACCCGCCGCCCGCCTGCCGCTTCCACACCCGCTGCTGGAAGGCGCAGGAGATCTGCAAGACGGTCGAGCCGCCCCTGGAGACGGTGGCCGGCGGCCACCGCGTGGCCTGCCACTTCCCGGAGAACGCGCCCGCCGCCGCGACCGCCGCGGTCACGCAGGCCTGAGGCTCCCGGCCGCCGCCCTCCTGCCGGGGCGGCGGCTCAGGACAGCGCGCCCGGCGTGATCAGCCCGGTCTCGTACGCCAGCACCACGGCCTGCACCCGGTCGCGCAGCCCCAGCTTGGTCAGCACGTTGCCCACGTGCGTCTTGACCGTCGTCTCGCTCACCACGAGCTTGGCCGCGATCTCCGCGTTGGACATGCCCTTGGCGATCAGCCGCAGCACCTCCAGCTCCCGCTCGGTCAGCCGGTCGAGGCGGGCCGGCGTGGCCTGCTCGTAGGGCGAGGGCAGCCGCTTGGCGAACCGGTCGAGCAGCCGCCTGGTGACGCTCGGCGCCACGATCGCGTCGCCGGCCGCCACCACCCGGATCGCCTGCACCAGCTCGTCGGGCGGCACGTCCTTCAGCAGGAACCCCGAAGCCCCCGCCCGCAGCGCCTCCACGATGTACTCGTCGAGGTCGAACGTGGTCAGCACCAGCACCTTCGGCACGTGCGCCGTGGGCGCGGCCTCCCGCACGATCCTGCGGGTCGCCTCGATGCCGTCGACTCCGGGCATGCGGACGTCCATGAGCACGACGTCGGGCAGCAGCGCCCTGGTCTGCTCCATCGCGGCCTTGCCGTCGCCGGCCTGGCCGACCACGGTGATGTCGGACTCGGCCTCCAGAATCAGGCGGAATCCCGTGCGCAGCAGCGGTTGGTCGTCCACCAGCAGCACTCTGATCGTCATTGGCCGTCCTTCAACGGGAACTTCGCCCGCACCTCGAAACCGCCCCCCGGTCGCGGACCGATGTTCAGAATTCCACCATAGAGTGCGACCCGCTCGCGAATGCCGACCAGCCCGTGGCCCGTCCGGTCGGGCGCCGGGGTCGCGCCCTTGCCGTCGTCCTCGACGCGTACGTCGAGGCCGGTGGGCGCGTGGCAGACCGTGACCACCGCCTCGGCCCCCGCTCCGGCGTGCCGCAGGCTGTTCGTCAGCCCCTCCTGGACCAGCCGGTAGGCGGCCAGGTCGATCCCGGCGGGCAGCGGCCGCGGCTCGCCCTCCACCCGCAGCCGCGTGGGCAGCCCCGCCTCGCGCATCTGCTCCACCAGGCCGGGCAGATCGCCCACGCCGGGCTGCGGCCCCAGCTCGGCCCGCGCGTCGGTACGCAGCACGCCCACGATGTTGCGCATCTCCGTCATGGCCAGCCGCCCGGTGTTCTCGATCGCCGACAGCGCCTCACGCGCCAGGTCGGGATCGGAGGCCAGCACCCGCCGCGCCGCGGCCGCCTGCACCGTCATCACGCTCACGTGGTGGGCCACGACGTCGTGCAGCTCGCGGGCGATGCGCGAACGCTCCTCGGCCCGCGCGGCCCGTGTGTCGGCCGCGTGCGCCCGTTCCAGCCTGGCCGCCCGGTCGCGCAGCTCCTCCAGGTACGCCCGCCGCAGCCGCAGGCTCCTGCCCGCCCCCCAGACGGCGCTCAGCACCACGACCGCCACCACGTGCCCGCTGGGCCCCGGCAGCGTCACCGGTCCCGCCAGCGCCCCCACCAGGTACGTCAGCAGCGAGACGATGAGCCCGCCCAGGGCCACCGCCAGCCCCCGGTTGGAGGCCACCGAGTACAGCAGCACCAGGCCGGAGACGCCGGACACACCCGACCCGTAGCCGAAGGCGGTCAGCAGCGTCTCGGGCACCAGGCCCGCGCACAGCGCCGCCAGCGGCCAGCGCCTGCGTACTGCGACCGGCGCGGCGGCCAGCACCAGCAGCGCGGCCCCGAGCGCGTCGGGCGCGCGCATGCCCTCGGGAACCAGCTCCGGCGTCTCCAGGCTCTCGGGCCCGTAGAGCAGGAAGAGCGTCACCGAGGCCGCGGCCACCACCACGGCCAGGACCGTGTCGTGGAACAGGGTTCGGTCGATCCGCACCGCTTCACTGTAGGCCCAGGTGAGAGCCTGGAACCTCCTCCCTCGGGAGGATAAGGAACGGCCTGCCGGAGGGCTACAGCTCGTCGGTGGCCGCGCGCCGGTTGCTGCGCACCGTGTCGCCGGCCTGACGGTCGGGCACCGGCGGCGGGGTGCCGCCGAACTCTGGGCACAGCGCCTGGTGGTCGCACCAGTCGCACAGGCGGCTGCGGCGCGCCCGCCACTCACCCGTCTCCAGCGCCCGCTCGATCGCCGTCCACAGGGCCATCACCTTGCGCTCGGTGGCCAGCAGGTCGGCCTCGTCGGGGGCGTAGCGCAGCACCTCGCCGCGCCCGCCCAGGTAGACCAGCTGGAGCAGCCGGGGCACCTCCCCGCGCAGCCGCCACAACACCAGCGCGTAGAACTTCATCTGGAACAGCGCCTTGGCCTCGAAGTCGGGGCCGGGCGCGCTGCCCGTCTTGTAGTCGACCACCCGGACCTCGCCGGTCGGCGCGACGTCGAGCCGGTCGACGTAGCCCCGCAACATCAGGCCGCCGTCGAGCACCGCCTGCACGTAGAGCTCGCGCTCGGCCGGCTCCAGCCGGGTCGGGTCCTCCAGCGTGAAGTAGCGCTCCAGCATGCCCTGCGCCTGCGCCAGCCACTCGGCCTGCTCGGCGTCGTCGGCGAACATCCGCGAATACTGCGCGTCCTCCTCCAGCAGCCGCTGCCACTGGGGCTCCAGCAGCTCCAGCGCCGCCTGCACCGAGCGGCGCGGCGCCGGGAGGTCGTAGAGCCGCTCCAGCACCGCGTGGACCACGGTGCCGCGCACGGCCGCGGGGGAGGGTTTCTCGGGCAGCTGGTCGATGACCCGGAACCGGTAGAGCAGGGGGCAGGTCATGAAATCGCCTGCCCGGGACGGGGAGAGAGCTCCGATGATCACCGGTTCGGTCAACGTCATGCACCGCACTCTAGGTCAAGCCCCCGACAGAATAACTCTCTCGGGGACGAGGAACACGTGATCGGGCGCGTAGCATCGAGGCAGCAACAGCACGTAATGGACGTACGAGGAGTGCGGTGAGCGAGCAGAGCCCGCGTCAGGAGTTCCCCGGCCTTCGGATGGGGCGGCCCTTCGGGATCCCGGTGTACGTCTCGTGGACGTGGTTCATCGTCGCGGCCTTCATCACCGTCATGTTCGGCCCCCGGATGCGCGACATGCTGCCCGAGCTGGACAACACCGTCGCCTACGCGGTCGCCTTCGTCTTCGCCGTGCTGCTCTACGTCTCGGTGCTGCTGCACGAGCTGGCCCACAGCGTGCTGGCCAAGGCGTTCGGTCTGCCGGTGCGCCGGATCACCCTCTACTTCCTCGGCGGCGTCTCGGAGATCGAGAAGGAGCCGCCCACGCCGGGCAAGGAGTTCCTGGTCGCCGCGGCCGGGCCGGCGTTGTCGCTCGGCCTTGCGGGGCTCGGCCTGCTCGCCGACACATACCTGATCAACGACGGTGGCATCGCCGAGGTGCTCATCTGGCAGCTCTGGGTGGCCAACCTCATCGTCGGCGTGTTCAACCTGCTGCCCGGGCTGCCGCTCGACGGCGGCCGGATGTTGCGCGCCGGGGTGTGGAAGCTGACCAGGAACCCCGGCTCCGGCACCGTCGTGGCCGCCTGGGGCGGCCGGGTGCTGGCCGTGCTCCTCGTCGTCCTGCCGTTCGCGACGTCGATGGCGAGCGGGCAGGAGTTCGACCCCGTCGAGCTGCTGTGGCCGGTGGTGCTGGCCTCCTTCATCTGGATGGGCGCCACGCAGTCGCTGCGCGTGGCCCGCATCCGCGCCCGCATCCCGCAGGTCAACGCGCGGGCCCTGGCCCGCAGGGCGATCCCGGTCGCGGCCGAGACGCCGCTGGCCGAGGCGCTGCGCCAGGCCACCGAACGCCGGGCGGGCGCCCTGGTGGTGGTCGACCACGAGGGACGGCCGGTCGCGATCGTCAACGAGGCCGCCGTCCAGGCCACCCCCGAGCACCGCCGCCCGTGGGTGGACGTGGGCTCGCTGGCCAAGGCGATCGAACCGACCACGGTGCTCCCCGCCGACCTGGTGGGCGAGCCGCTCATCGACGCCATGCGCTCGGCCCCGGCGGGGGAGTACCTGCTGGTGGAGCACGGCGGCGAGATCTACGGCGTGCTCGCCACCGCCGACGTCAACCGCGTCTTCAGCGGCGTCTGACATGATCGGCGCGTCAGCGGCTAGGGTCTTGTCCGGCCACTTCCCGTAGCCCGGCGATTTCGATGCCAGGACGGCTGGCCGATAGTGTTCTGTTTGGCCAAACTTGCACACTTGAAGGGTTCGTCGTGGTCCGCCGGTTCACCGAATCGAGACGACTCGGCCGCGACACCGGCTCGTGGTCTGGGTATGCGTATGGCTGGTGGCCGGCACGGCAGTGCGGGTGCCGTGACATCGCCGGTTTCCGGGGAGGAGAATTGAGTGACCGAGCGCAGCGAGGGCACCGATGAGCGCAGCACGGTCGTCATGAGGGAGGGCGCATGAGCGGCCAGGGCTTCGGAGTGGTGCGTCCCCTTCCTGGGAACGGGCTGGTCGCCTACGTGGGCGGGCTGCTGCTGGTGTGCGACGCGGGCGAGGCGGCCGCCGACGGCCTGCTGGAGGCGCTGCGCGAGACGGCCGCCTCCGGCGGCGACGGCCGGGCCCTGGCCCGCCGCGCGGCGCAGGTGCTGGCCGCCAACATGGCGGGCGACCCGGCCACCTGCGCGGTCGCCGGTCCCGTGGGCGCCGGCGTGGCCGTGCTGGTCAGCGGCTCGGCGGCGGCCTCCGTCAGCACCTCGGGCGGCGAGACGCGCCTGGCCGGCAGCGACTCGCTGACCTGGGCCGACCGGCTGATCAGCGGCCCGGTCGAACGCGTCGAGCTCACCCTGCCCGGCGCCGGCAGCCCGCACCCGGCGGTCGGCTTCGACGGCGGCGTCGTCCACGGCGGCGGCCTGATCGGCGACCTCACCGACCAGCCGTTCCAGGCCCGTCCCCAGGGGCAGGCGCCCGCCCAGTCCAGACCGCTCACCAGCGAGATGCCCAACACGGCCCTGCACATGGAGCCCGACCTGGCCCCGCCGCCGGAGCGGCCGGTCGAGCGGCCTCCCTACCCGCTGGCCGACCAGCCGCCGCTCGTCCAGGGCACGTCCTCGGGCCCGCAGGGCGGCCTCCCGCACTCCGGCGCCCATCCCGGCCCGCCGCCGCTGGAGCAGCCGCCGTTCGGCCAGGAGCAGCCCCCGTTCGGGCACGAACAGCCGCCCTACGGCCACGAGCAGCCGCCCTTCGGGCACGAACAGCCTCCGTTCGGGCACGATTCGCAGCCGCCCTACCTCCCGCCGCACGAGCAGCCCCACCCCGAGCCCCAGCAGCAGTTCCCGTCCTACGACGAGCTGCCGCCGCCCGGCAACGGCATGGCCGACCAGCAGCAGCACATGGGCCCGCCCGACCACTTCGACCAGCCGGCCCCGCCCGTGCTCGGCCCGCCGGAGCACTTCGACCACCCGGGTCCGCCGCCGCAGCAGGAGCAGGGCGACCACGGCGACCGCCCGCTGGTCTACGGCGTCGACTGCAAGAACGACCACTTCAACGACCCCAGGGTGCCCTACTGCGCCGTCTGCGGCATCGCGCTGGTGCAGCGGACGCTGGTGCCGTACAAGGGGCCGCGGCCCTCGCTCGGGGTGCTCATCCTCGACGACGGCACGGCGCTGCCGCTGGAGAGCGACTACCTGCTGGGCCGTGACCCGGAGCGCGCGCCCGAGGTGGCGGGCGGCTCGGCGCGGCCCGCCAAGGTCACCAGCCCCGACGGCTCGGTCTCCCGCCGCCACCTGCGGGTGGCCCTCGACGGCTGGGACGTCAACCTGGTCGACCTGGGCTCGGTCAACGGCACCCAGATCCAGCCGCCCGGCGATCCGAACTTCTACGACATCCCGCCCAACGAGCCGGTCACCATCGCCCCCGGCACGACGGTCCGCGTCGGCGTCTCGCGCACCCTGCGCTTCGAGGCCCACCGCGGCTGACCCCCTTCCCGAAGCCCGCACCCCCTTTCCGGAGGGAGTGCGGGCTTTTACGGAAAGCGCTTCCAGCCGCCCTGGCAGAAATCCCGCATTAAATTCCCTGCCCGCCCCGACTTCACGACGAAAAGGGAAATGTCATCTTTAATGCATGACGTTTCCGGAAAAATTCGGATCGGCAATCACGGCCCCGCGCAACCTCGGATCCGGGCAGTCCCGAAAAGGTCAGCGGGACCGGAACGAACGTACGCCGCGCAGCAGCCGTACGGCCGCCTCCAGCCCGCCCGCCCCCTCCAGCGCCCGCCCGCCCGCCGTGGCGAACCGGCTCAGCAGGTGCTCGTCCCCCTCCTCGAACCCCCGCCCGGCCACCCACAGGAACGGATGGTCCCGCGCCCACGCCGGCACGGGTACGGCCAGGAAGCCCGGCTCGTCCATGGCGTCGTCGGGCGCCAGCCGTACGGCCTCGTCCGCGGCGGCCAGCTCCTTCAGCACCCCGGACCCGGTCAGCCACGGCCGCACCCGCAGCGGGTCCCCGGGCGGCGCGTGCATGTGGACCGGACGGGCGTCCCGCCGCAGCGCGTCCACGTGCACGAACCCCGCGTAGGCGGTGCCCGCCACGGCGGCCGCGGCGCGCGCCAGCCGTTCGATCACGTCCGCGACTTCCAGGCAGGAGAACGCGGTGATGAGTTCGCGCATGGCGATATCGACACGGTTGTTTGGCATCGGGGTGATTCCCTGCTGGAGGGGGTGAGATCGCGCGGCTCGATCACGCGAAACTCCGAGCGGTGCCCCGGAGTATCACCCTCGATGCGGCCTTTGACTACCCCTTCAGAGGAAATTGCGATTTTTCCGTATTTCGGGTGCCGTCCTGGTCCGGTCCCTTACGACGGCCTTAGGGCGAGAGCCTTATGACGGGCGCAGGCGTACCCACTCGATGTCGTCCGCCCGGGTGCCGTCCGGCTTCGGGAACAGCTCCCGGTGCAGGCTCTCCCTGCTGAATCCGGCCCGCTCCAGCACCGCGTGCGAGGCCGCGTTGTCCACGTCGGTGCCCGCCACGATCCGGTGCAGGGCCGTACGCGCGAACGCCCAGTCGACCAGCAGCCGCACCGCCCGCGTCATGAACCCCCTGCCGCGGAAGCCCGGCACCAGCGAGTAGCCGATCATCGCCTGCCCGAGCACGGGGACGACCTGCATGAGCTGCAAATGTCCGGCGAAGTCGCCGGTCGCGGCGTCCCTGACCGCCAGCTCGATCCGCTGCCCGGTGGCCCACCAGTAGCCGGTGCGGCGGCAGCGCCGCTCGTCCTCCTCCAAGGAGGCGGGCGGGGTCAGGGAGTAGGCCGTCACGCTCGGATCGCCCATCATCCGGTTGTAGGCCGGGGCGTCGTCCGCCGTGAGCGGCGCCAGCCGCACCACGCCGTCGCTCAGCTCGCCGCCGTCGAAGAAGGGCAGGTACGGCTCGTCGGCCTGCGCCGGCTCCCCGGCGATCCTGGCGAAGGCCACCAGGTCGACCCAGCGCCCGTCACGCGCCCGCTTCGCCTGACGCCGCCGCCCCTCCTCAAGGAACCCGGCCTTGAGCGCGACCCTCAGACCGGCCACGTTCTCCACCTCGGTCTGCAACTCCACCCGGTGCACGCCCTGGTCGGCCAGCCAGTCGCCGACCGCCCTCGCCGCCCGGCTCGCCACGCCCCTGCCGCGCGCCCACGGCGCCACCACGTAGCCCATCTCGACCACGCCCCAGCGGGTGGGCGGCCGGACGCCGATCGAGCCGCAGTAGCGGCCGTCCTCGATGATCGCCCATTCCGCGCCGCCCGAGCGCCATTTGTCCTCGGCGAGCTTGAGGTAGTCGTACGCGTCCTCCAGCCGGTACGGGGCCGGCAGCAGCGGCAGATACCGGGCGGTGACCGGGTCGTCGAACGCCCGCACGATCGACTCGGCGTCGCCGTCGGCGGGGGTTCGCAGGATCAGGGGGCCGGTGGAGATCACGTCGCGCGGGAGCATCCCCCATAGATACCGTGCGTCCGGAGGCACGAGAAACCCATATAACCTTGCCGCCATGGGTTTCCGCAGGCATGGGCCGTTCCAGGCAGGGGATCAGGTGCAGCTCACCGACCCCAAGAACAAGCGCCACACGATCACGCTCAAGCAGGACGGCGTCTTCCACACACACAAGGGCGCCATCCCGCACAGCGATCTGATCGGGCAGCCTGAAGGCTCGGTCGTGCGTTCCTCCGGCGGCACCGCCTACCTCGCCTTCCGCCACCTCCTGCAGGACTACACCCTGGCGATGCCGCGCGGCGCGGCCGTGATCTACCCCAAGGACGCCTCGATGATCGTCGGCATGGCCGACGTCTTCCCCGGCGCCCGGGTGATCGAGGCCGGGGTCGGCTCCGGCGCCCTGACCTGCTTCCTGCTGCGCGCCGTCGGCCCCGAGGGCCACGTGACCTCCTACGAGCGCCGCGAGGAGTTCGCCGAGGTGGCCCGCAAGAACGTGGAGAAGTTCTTCGGCGGCCCCATGGACGACAACTGGCGCCTGGTCCTCGGCGACCTGGTCTCCTCGATCGACGAGGCCGACGTCGACCGCGTCATCCTCGACATGCTCGCCCCCTGGGAGTGCGTCGACGCCGCCGCCAAGGCCCTCACGCCGGGCGGCGTCATCTGCTGCTACGTCGCCACCACCACCCAGATGTCCAAGACGGTGGAGGCCATTCGCGATCACGGGTGTTTCACCGAGCCTCATGCGTGGGAGACCCTGGTTCGCGACTGGCATGTCGAAGGGCTCGCGGTTCGTCCCGATCACCGGATGATCGGCCACACCGGTTTCCTCGTCAGCGCCCGCCGCATGGCAGACGGAGTGACGCCGCCACCGCGACGCCGCCGACCGAAGGGAACCACCGAGGAACTATGACAATTTGGCCACGAGGGTGCGTTGGTGCGTAACACGGGAACAGATCGCCGTGTTCATATGCTGGGAGTATTAAACGCACCATTGGGGATAATTCACCGAACACTGAATGTCACTCGACGAACACTGCCCGGCCAGGTTACGGAGGGGCCCGAGATAGGTAAGGTCCTTAGTAGTCGCCCTCGACTGGGAAGGAGGTGACGGGCGTGGCAGCTCGCGATGATGCTGAGGCTCGAGCCGCGCAGCGCGAACGGGAGGTCGCTGATCTTTCAACACAGGTCTCCTTCCTCCAGGAGGAGATCACCGCGCTGAGGCGGAAGCTGGCCGAGTCACCCCGTCAGGCCAGGGTCCTCGAAGAACGTCTCCACGAGGCACAGGCGAATCTCGCGGCCGTGACCGGCCAGAACGAGCGCCTGGTGGCAACACTCAAGGAGGCCAGGGACCAGATCGTCGCTCTCAAGGAGGAGGTCGACCGGCTGGCGCAGCCGCCGTCGGGCTTCGGCACCTTCCTTGAGGCCCGAGAAGACGGCACGATCGAGGTGTTCACCGGAGGGCGCAAGCTCCGCGTGAACGTCAGCCCCGCCGTCGACGTCGACTCGCTGAGCCGTGGCCAGGAGGTCATGCTCAACGAGGCACTCAACGTGGTCGAGGCGCTCGGCTACGAAGAGGTCGGCGAGATCGTCATGCTCAAGGAGCTGCTGGACGAGGGCAAGCGGGCCCTGGTCATCTCGCACGCCGACGAAGAGCGCGTCGTGCGACTGGCCGACTCGCTGGTCGGCCAGCCCATCAGGGCCGGCGACTCGCTCCTGCTCGAACCCCGCTCCGGCTACGTCTACGAGCGCATACCCAAGTCCGAAGTCGAAGAGCTCGTCCTCGAGGAGGTCCCCGACATCTCCTACGAGGAGATCGGCGGGCTCATGCGGCAGATCGAGCAGATCAGGGACGCCATCGAGCTGCCCTACCTGCACGCCGACCTGTTCCGCGAGCACAAGCTCCGTCCCCCGAAGGGCGTGCTGCTCTACGGCCCGCCCGGCTGCGGCAAGACGCTCATCGCCAAGGCGGTCGCCAACTCCCTGGCCAAGCAGGTCGCGGAGAAGACCGGCCAGTCCGGCAAGAGCTTCTTCCTCAACATCAAGGGCCCCGAGCTGCTCAACAAGTACGTCGGCGAGACCGAGCGGCACATCCGCCTGGTCTTCCAGCGGGCCCGCGAGAAGGCCTCCGAGGGCACCCCGGTGATCGTGTTCTTCGACGAGATGGACTCGATCTTCCGCACCCGAGGCTCGGGCGTGTCCTCCGACGTGGAGAACACCATCGTCCCTCAGCTCCTGTCGGAGATCGACGGCGTCGAGGGCCTGGAGAACGTCATCGTGATCGGCGCCTCCAACCGCGAGGACATGATCGACCCCGCGATCCTGCGGCCCGGCCGCCTGGACGTGAAGATCAAGATCGAGCGGCCCGACGCCGAGGCGGCCAAGGACATCTTCTCCAAGTACCTGCTGGCCGAGCTCCCCCTGCACCCCGACGATCTGTCCGAGCACGGCGACTCTCGCGAGGCGACCATCCACGGCATGATCCAGAGTGTGGTCGAGCGCATGTACACCGAGAGCGAGGAGAACCGCTTCCTCGAGGTGACCTACGCCAACGGTGACAAGGAAGTGCTCTACTTCAAGGACTTCAACTCCGGCGCGATGATCCAGAACATCGTCGACCGGGGCAAGAAGATGGCCATCAAGCAGTTCCTGGAGAGCGGACAGAAGGGCCTTCGGGTCCAGCACCTGCTCACCGCCTGCGTCGATGAGTTCTCCGAGAACGAAGACCTGCCCAACACCACCAACCCCGACGACTGGGCCCGCATCTCCGGCAAGAAGGGCGAGCGGATCGTCTACATCCGCACGCTGGTCTCCGGCAAGCAGGGCACCGAAGCCGGCCGTTCGATCGACACGGTCGCCAACACCGGCCAATACCTGTAGCGGAACCACCTGGAAAGGGCCGCGCGGCCGTCCGCGCGGCCCTTTCCATGTCCGCCCCCGCCCGCCCCCGCCCGATCCCGGCCGCTCCGGGGCGGGGCGTCCGCGCCGGAAGGGCCCGCGACACGCGCCATACGGCATGCAAGGTGCCCCGATGAGGCGCACACTGGGGCCTGTGACAGTCTGCAAACGGGTGGACGTGCACGTCGAAGGCGTCGTCCAGGGGGTGGGCTTCCGCCCCTTCGTGTATTCGCTGGCCAACAGGCTCGGCCTGGCCGGGCGGGTGCGCAACGACGTCGACGGGGTGTTCATCGAGGTCGAGGGCGCCTTGGCCGGGGTCGAGGAGTTCCTGACCGCGCTGGAGCGCGACGCGCCCGCCCTGTCGGAGATCGAGAGCGTCACCGTCGTCAGCGGCGAGCCCGCCGGTCACAGCGGCTTCACCATCACCGCCGGCGACCCGGCCGGCCCGCGCCGCACCCTCGTCTCGGCCGACACCGCCACCTGCGACGACTGCCTGCGCGAGCTGGCCGACCCGGCCGGCCGCCGCCACCGCTACCCGTTCATCGCCTGCGCCAACTGCGGGCCGCGTTTCACGATCGTGCGCGGCGTCCCCTACGACCGGCTGCTGACGACCATGGCCGGGTTCGCGATGTGCGCCGCCTGCGCGACCGAGTACCACGATCCCGCGGACCGCCGTTTCCGCGCCGAGCCCATCTGCTGCCCCGCCTGCGGCCCGGACCTGCGCCTGCTGGACGCCCGCGGCGCCGACCTGTGCGGCGACCCGATCGCCGGCTGCGCCACCCTGCTGCGGGCCGGCCGCGTCGTCGCCGTCAAGGGCCTGGGCGGCTTCCACCTGGCCGTGGCCGCCGCCCACGCGGAGGCCGCCGCCGCCCTGCGGGCCCGTAAGCACCGGGCGGAGAAGCCGTTCGCCGTCATGGTCGCGGGCCTCGACCAGGCCCGCCGGCTGTGCGCGGTCGACGAGCAGGCCGCCGCGCTGCTCACCGGCCGCGCCCGGCCGATCGTGCTGCTGCCCCGGCTGCCGGACGCGCCCGTCGCCGCGGCGGTCGCGCCCGGCCGCCGCGATCTCGGCCTGATGTTGCCGTACACGCCGCTGCACCACCTGCTGCTCGGGGAGCTGGCCGAGCCCATGGTGCTGACCGGCGGCAACGTCGGCGACGAGCCCATCGCCCACGAGGACGCCGACGCGGTCACCCGGCTCGGCGGCATCGCCGACGCCTTCCTCGTGCACGACCGGGCCGTCCACGTCCGTACCGACGACTCGGTGCTGCGCCCGTGGTCCGGCGGCCACACCGTGCTGCGCCGGGCGCGCGGCCACGCGCCCGAGCCGCTCACGCTGCGCCGGCCAGCGCCCCGCCCGGTGCTGGCCTGCGGCGCCGAGCTGAGCGGCACCTTCTGCCTGGTACGCGGCCGGCGCGCCTTCCTGTCCCAGCACATCGGCGACCTGGACGACCACGACACGCTGCGCTCCTTCGTCGAGGGCATCGACCACTTCTGCGGCCTGTTCGACATCCGGCCCGAGGTCGTCGCCCACGACCTCGACCCCGCCTACCTGTCCACCCGGCACGCCCTGGAGCTGACCGGCGTCGAACTCGTCGGCGTCCAGCACCACCACGCCCACATCGCCTCCTGCCTGGCCGACAACGGCGAGACGGGCCCGGTGATCGGCGTGGCCCTCGACGCGCCCGGCCGCGGCCTCGACGGCACGCTGTGGGGCGGGGAGTTCCTGCGCGCCGACCTGACCTCCTGCCACCGGCTCGGCCACCTGGCTCTGGTGCCCATGCCCGGCGGCGCCGCCGCGACCCGCCAGCCGTGGCGCATGGCCGCCGCCTACCTGCGCGACGAGCACCCCGGCCTGGACGTGGTCCGCCGCAACGCCGCCCACTGGCCCGACGCGCTCGCCCTGGCCCGCGCCGGGGTCGACGCCCCCATGACCTCCAGCGCGGGCCCCCTGTTCGACGCCGTCTCGGCGCTGCTCGGCATCCGGGACACGATCACGTACGAGGGGCAGGCGGCCGCCGAGCTCGAACAACGTGCCGACCCGTACGAGACCGGCTCCTACGCCGCCACCATCACCGAGGGCGACCTGCTCGTCGTGCACGCCGCCGACCTCGTACGGGCCGCCGCCGCCGACGTCGCGGCCGGGACCGGCACCGGCACGATCGCGGGCCGCTTCCACAACGGCGTGGCCGACGCCGTCGTACGCTGCTGCGTCATGCTCAGGGACGACACCGGCCTGAACACCACGGCGCTGTCGGGCGGTGTCTTCCAGAACGCGCTGCTGCTCGAACGGACCGTCGAACGCCTGCGCGCGGCCGGTTTCCGGGTGCTCACCCACACCCGGGTGCCGCCCGGCGACGGCGGCGTCAGTCTCGGCCAGGCCGCCGTCGCCGCCGCCCGCGACCGCCCGTCCTGAACGCTGGGGGGAACACCGCACGACGGCGACGGCCCCGGCAGCCGGGGACGGCGGCCGGCCCGGCCTAGCATGCGATCATGCACTTCTTCAACCCCGGCCGCACGCCCTACACCCAGCGCGACCGCGAGCTGATCGGCGCCGAGCACGCCCGCCGCGCCCGCGCCCACTTCGCCCGCCACCCGGCCTACCGGCCCACCCCGGTGCACACCCTGACCGGTCTGGGCGGAGCGGGCATCGTGCACGTCAAGGACGAGAGCGGGCGCATGGGCCTGGGCAGCTTCAAGGCGCTCGGCGGGGCCTACGCCGTGCACCGGCTGTCCGAACGGGACGGCGGCGGCACCACGTACGTGTGCGCGAGCGCCGGCAACCACGGCATCTCGGTCGCGGCCGGGGCCCGGGAGCTCGGCGCGCGCTGTGTCGTCTACCTCAGCCACGGCGTCCCCGAGCCGTTCGCGCACCGGCTGCGCGCTCTGGACGCCGAGGTGCGCCGCGAGGGCGACGACTACGACGCCAGCCTCGCCGCCGCGCTGCACGCCTCGCAGGAGCACGCTTGGCGCCTGGTCGCCGACACCTCCTGGGAGGGTTACACCGACATCCCCCTGGACGTGATGCGCGGCTACACCGTCCTGTTCGACGAGATCGAGATCCCGCCCACCCATCTGTTCGTCCAGGCCGGGGTGGGCGGGCTGGCGGCCGCGGCGGCCGGGTACGCCCGCGACCGGTGGGGCGAGCGGCCGACGGTCGTCGTGGTCGAGCCCGAGGGCGCCCCCTGCCTGCTGGAGAGCGCCCGCGCGGGCGAGCCCGTGCACGCGACCGGCGCCCCCACCCGCCTGGGCAGGCTCGACTGCCTCGAACCGTCCCTGCTCGCCTTCGACCTGCTGCGCCGCCAGGCCGACCTGTTCGTCACCGTCGCCGACGAGCAGGCCGCCGAGGCCGCGGCCCTGCTCGCGGGGGAGGGCGTGGCGCTGTCGGAGTGCGGCGCGGCGGGGGCCGCGGGGCTGCTCGCCCTCGACCCGGGCACCCGCGAGGCGATCGCCCTCGGCCCGGCCGCGCGCGTGTTGCTCGTGGGAACGGAGGGACCTGTGGAACCAAAGTGATCAGCAGGTCGTCAAAAAGGGCGTGCACCAAGCTAACCGGCCAAAGCATGCTCGGGGAGACGGCCGGTTGGCCGAACTCGACCTTCTGCGTTTCGTCGCCGCCCTGGCGGTCGTCGCCTTCCACTACCTGGTGGCCTTCGCCTCGGTCTGGGGAGCCCGGCCCGCGGCGCTGTTCCCCCCGCTCGCCCCCATCGCCGGGCTGGGCATCCTCGGCGTCGAACTGTTCTTCGTCATCAGCGGGTTCGTCATCCTCATGACGGTCTGGGGGAGGGGGCTGGGGGCGTTCGCCCGGTCGCGGCTGGTGCGGCTGTACCCGGCGTACTGGCTGAGCCTGGGCGCCGTCGCGGCCCTGTACGGATTGACCGGCGCCACCGCGCTGGACCCAAAACTTTCACCAGGCCAGTACCTGGTGAACGCCACCATGTTCCAGCGGCTGTTCAAGGTGGCCGACGCCAGCGGCGTCTACTGGTCGCTGTGGGCCGAGCTGCGTTTCTACCTGCTGATCGCGATCCTGGTGATCGTGGGCGTCACGTACGGGCGGGTGCTGGTCTTCTCGGGCGTCTGGCTGGCCGCCGCGCTGGCCGCCAGGATGATCGAGAACGACCTGCTGAACGAGATCCTCATGCCCGACTACGCCCCTTATTTCGTCGCCGGCATGGCCCTGTATCTCATCCACCGCAACCGCAAGGCCCTGCTCCCGTGGCTGTACGTCGCCGCCGGGTACGCCATGGCCATCCCCGCCGCGCAGGACCGCGTACACCGCCGCATCGACGCCGCCGGGTTCAAGAACATGCCGGTCACCGACACCAGCGTGGTCGTCACCATCACCCTGATCTTCATCGCCATGGCCCTGGTCGCCCTCGGCCTGATCAGGCTCAAACCGTCCAGGACGCTCACCGCGCTCGGGGCCACCACTTACCCGCTTTACCTCTTCCATGGGGTCACCGCGGCGGCGCTCATCCCGTTGCTCACCGGCGACCTGCCCCCCTGGGCGGTGGCCCTGGTCACGACCGTGGCGGCCGTCGTGTTGTCGTATCTGATCTACTCCTTTGCCGAACGGCCGATCCAGCGACTACTCAAGCCCCGCAGATCCCCGCAAACCACAACAAGCTCCGCCGTACAGGTTGAAAAGGCGTCGGTGCCATAACTCTGTGGCCTCGGGGCACTGTGAAGGGCATAGGCTCGGGCATATAAACGGCGGATAGGCAGATCCGGACGAACAGAGGGTGTTGCATGACGGTGCGTCGGGTGATGGGCATCGAGACCGAATACGGCATCTCCGTACCAGGTCAGCCAGGCGCCAACGCGATGGTGACCTCCTCCCAGGTCGTGAACGCCTACCTGGCCGCCTCGGCGGCCCGCGCGCGCCGAGCGCGCTGGGACTTCGAGGAGGAGAACCCGCTCCGCGACGCGCGCGGCTTCGACCTGGCCCGCGAGGTCGCCGACCCCAGTCAGCTCACCGACGAGGACCTCGGGCTGGCCAACGTCATCCTCACCAACGGGGCCAGGCTCTACGTCGACCACGCCCACCCCGAGTACTCCTCGCCGGAGTGCACCAACCCGCGGGCGGCGGTCATCTGGGACAAGGCCGGCGAGCGCGTGATGTACGACGCGGCCACCCGCGCCTCGGCGATCCCGTCCAACGCGCCCATCCAGCTCTACAAGAACAACACCGACGCCAAGGGCGCCTCCTACGGCTGCCACGAGAACTACCTGATGCGGCGGGCCACGCCGTTCGCCGACATCGTCCGGCACCTGACGCCGTTCTTCGTCTCCCGGCAGGTCGTCGTCGGCGCGGGCAAGGTCGGCATCGGCCAGGACTCCCGCGGCGAGGGTTTCCAGATCAGCCAGCGCGCCGACTTCTTCGAGGTCGAGGTCGGCCTGGAGACCACGCTCAAGCGGCCCATCATCAACACCCGCGACGAGCCGCACGCCGACCCGGAGAAGTACCGCCGGCTGCACGTGATCATCGGCGACGCCAACATGTCGGAGATCTCCACCTACCTCAAGCTCGGCTCCACCGCGCTCGTCCTGGCCATGATCGAGGAGGGCTTCCTGACCCGCGACCTGGCCGTGGAGAACCCCGTCCAGGCGCTGCGGGCGGTCAGCCACGACCCGACCTGCCGGTACGAGATCTCGATGCGCGACGGCCGCAAGCTCACCGCCGTCCAGCTCCAGATGGAGTACCTGGAGCAGGCCCGCAAGTACGTCGAGGAGCGCGGCACCGCCCAGGACGAGATGAACAAGGACGTCCTCGACCGCTGGGAGTCCGTGCTCACCCGCCTGGCCGAGGACCCGATGCAGCTCTCGCGCGAACTGGACTGGGTCGCCAAGCTGGAGCTCCTGGAGGGCTACCGCACCCGTGACAGCCTGCCCTGGTCCCACCCGAGGCTGCAGCTCGTCGATCTCCAGTACTCCGACATCCGCCCCGACCGCGGTCTGTACAACCGGCTCGTGGCGCGCGGGCGCATGCAGCGCCTGATCAGCGAGGAGGAGGTCGAGCGCGCGGTCGAGCAGCCGCCCACCGACACCCGCGCCTACTTCCGCGGGCGCTGCCTGAGCCAGTACAGCGAGTCGGTGGCCGCCGCCTCCTGGGACTCGGTGATCTTCGACATCCCCGGCCGGGAGTCCCTGCAGCGTGTGCCCACACTCGAACCGCTGCGCGGCACCAAGGCCCACGTCGGCGAGCTCTTCGACCGCTGCCACACCGCGGCCGACCTGGTCGCCGCGCTGACCGGCGGGGAGTAGACCGGGCCCCGCGAGGGGCTCACAGCAGGCCGATCCCCAGCGTCAGCGTGCCCGCCGCCAGCGACGCGCCGCCCGCCGCGGTGAGCCAGATCAGCCTGTTCGGCTTCGTGTCGCGCGGGCGCAGCACCGACAGGAAGAAACCCAGTGGCATCAGGATGGGCGCGGCCACGATGAGGATCCGCGTCAACGCCCTCACGCCTTCAGACAGGCTCGCCTGGTCCACGTACAACATCGCGACCAGGCTGAACAGGACCAGTACGCCCGCGTGCGCGTGCCCGGCCCGCCACAGGCCCCTGCGGACGGGGTTGTCCAGATAGCCCGGCTCGTTGCGCATGAGGAAACGCAGCAGGGTCACGCCACCGAACGCGATCGTCGGGACTGTGATGAGGAGCACACCTGCCGTGGTCAGCGAAGAAGGTGACATGTCGGGATCTCCTTGTGGGTAGGTGGATCCATTATTGGATAGGAGAGCTATCCAGTCAAGCAGGCAAGATCGCAGGGTGTTCGACGCGAAATGTCGCCCGGTTCGGGGAAGATATGCCTAGAGGCAGTCCCCCAAGCGGAGGTAGGACATGGCAACCAAGGACACCGGCGGGCAGAAGCAGACCGGTCGGCGTGAGACCGAAGTTGAGGAGACCGAGGCCTCGGCGGCGCCGGACGTGCAGGAGCGACAGGAGAAGCTCACTGACGATGTCGACGCGATCCTGGACGAAATCGACGAAGTTCTCGAAGAGAACGCAGAGGAATTTGTGCGTTCGTACGTGCAAAAGGGTGGAGAGTAGGGCCAGTCAGGCTTTGTCCTCGCCGCTCTGACCAAGGGGAAGGCATGAGCCCCGGCCGGGAAGGCCGGGGCTCACGCCTCAGGTGGGGTGTATTCGACCGCCACCCCGAGCAGCCTGACCGGACGATCGAGGTCGAAACGGCCGAGCACGGCGAGCGCCGCCTCGGTCAGCACCCGCGCGTCGGCCGTGGCCACGGGGAGCGTGGACTGCCGGGTGCGCGTCAGGAACGGGGTGAAGCGCACCTTGACCGTCACCCGTGCGCACAGACGGCCCGCCGCGGCCGCGTCGGAGGCGACCTGCCCGGCGAGCTCGGCCACCTGGGCGGCGACGGCGTCGCGATCGGTGAGATCACGGGCGAACGTGGTCTCGCGGCTGTGGCCGCGGGCGACCCAGGGAGTGGTGACCACCTCGGCCTCGCCCCTGCCGAGCGCCAGATAGTGGTACCAGGGCCCGTTGACCGGCCCGAAGGCGCGGGCCAGCTCGGCCGGATCGGCGGCGGCCAGGTCGGCGACCGTGCGCAGGCCCAGCCCGGCGAGCTTCTTCGCGGTACGGGCGCCGATGCCCCACAGCGCGTCGGTCGGCCGGTCGTTCATCACCTCGGCCCAGTTCTCGCCGGTCAGGCGGAAGATCCCGCCGGGTTTGGCGAACGCCGAGGCCAGCTTGGCCTGGTGCTTGTTGTCGCCGATGCCGACGGAACAGCTCAGCGCGGTGCGGTCCAGCACGGCCGCCCGCAGGCCGGCGGCCAGCGCCTCGGGGTCGTCCACGGTCGCGCCGACGAAGGCCTCGTCCCAGCCCCAGACCTCGACGAGCACCGGCAGTTCGCGCAGCACGGCCATGACACGCTCGGAGGCGGCCTCGTAGGCGGGCGGGTCGCTGGGCAGGAAGACGGCGTCGGGGCAGCGCCGCAGCGCGGTGCGCAGCGGCATGCCGGAGTGGACGCCGTGCTCGCGGGCCTCGTACGTGGCGGTGGCGGCGACCGTGCGGGGCGCGGTCGGGTCTCCCGAGCCGCCCACGACGACGGGCCTGCCGCGCAGCTCGGGATGGCGCAGCAGTTCGACGGCGGCGATGAACTGGTCGAGGTCGACGTGCAGGATCCAGGACCTGGCCATGGATCCAGTATGCGGTCAGGGTGACAGGAGCCGGTCGTCGCGGTAGACGAGGGCGCGGCGGGGCACCGCCCAGCGGGAGGCGCCGAGCGGCGGCTCCTCGCCCTCGGGCACCACGGCCTGGATGAGCCCGCCGGGGGATTCGAGGGTGATGAGGGTGTGGGTGCCCATGTTCTCCAGCACGGAGACGACGCCGGGGAAGGCGTCCGGGCGCTCGGCGGCGGACAGGTCCATGTACTCGGGGCGTACGCCGTAGGTGACGGCGGCCCCGTCGTCCGGGGTCAGGCCGGAGGGCAGCGGGAGCAGGGCGCCGGCCACCTTGAGCCCGGACTCGGTGGCCTGGGCGGGCAGCAGGTTCATCGGGGTGGAGCCGATGAAGGAGGCCACGAACGTGGTCGCCGGCCGGTGGAAGATCTCGGCGGGGGTGCCGACCTGGATCATGGAGCCCTTGGACATCACCGCGATGCGGTCGGCGAGCGCGAGCGCCTCGGCCTGGTCGTGGGTGACGAACACGGTCGTGACGGCCAGTTCGCGCTGCAGCCGCTTGAGGAAGGTACGGGCCTCCAGGCGCAGCCGGGCGTCGAGGTTGGACAGCGGCTCGTCGAACAGGAACGCGGCCGGATGGCAGGCGATGGCCCGGGCCAGCGCGACCCGCTGCTGCTGACCGCCGGACAGCTCGGCGGGACGCCGCAGCAGCAGTTCGGTGAGACTGAGCCGGGCGGCGACCTCGGCGGCCTTCTCCACCCGCCGGGCACGCGGGACCTTCTTGATGCGCAGCGGGTAGGCGATGTTGGCGGTGACGTCCATGTGGGGGAAGATCGCGTAGTCCTGGAAGACCATGGCGACGTCGCGCTCGCCCGGCGCCAGCGCGGTCACGTCCTTGCCGTCGATGGCGACGGTCCCGGACGTGGGGCTCTCCAGGCCCGCGATGGTGCGCAGGAGAGTGGTCTTCCCGCAGCCGGAGGGGCCGAGGAGGGCGAAGAACTCACCGTCCTCGACGGTGAGCGCGAGGTCGTCGAGCGCGCGTACGCCCCCAGGGAACACCTTGGTCAGGCCGTGCAGGGAGATCACCGCTTGATTCCTCCGTGGAAGCGGAAGCCGTACCGCTGGGAGACGAACAGGTACATGAGGACCACCGGCAGGGAGTACAGCAGGGAGAAGGCGGAGATGAGGTCGAGCCGGGGCGCGCCGCCCTCGGTGTAGAGGGTGTAGAGGATGATCGAGCCGGGCGCCTTCTCGGGATCGCGCAGCAGGATGAACTGGAACAGGAAGCCGCCCCACACGCTGGCCAGCGCCCATACGGCGATGGTGGCCAGGCCGGGCCGTACGAGCGGGACCACGATGTGCCGCAGGATCTGCAGCGACGAGGCGCCGAAGACCCGGGCCGACTCCTCGTAGGAGGTGGGTGTCTCGTCCATGAAGTCCTTCAGGATGAAGATCGCGGCGGGCAGCAGGCCGGCCGAGACCACGAGGATGACGCCGAGATGGGTGTCGATGAGCCCGAGCCGGGTGGCCAGCTCGAAGATCGGCACCATCGCCGCGGTGCCGGTCACCACGGACGACAGCAGCAGGAGCAGGTAGAGCAGCGCGTCCCGGCCGGGCAGCCGGACGCGCGACAGGGCGTAGGCGGCCAGCGCCGACAGCACGACGACCAGCACCGCGGCCCCGCCGCCCTGGATGAGGGAGTTGCGGATCGAGCCCAGCGCGTACGGGTTGTCCAGGATGGCGGCGAAGTTGCGCAGCGTGAACTCGGGGATCGACGTGGTGATCGTCGGTGTGTCGTCGAACGGCGCGCTGGCCAGCCAGAGCATCGGCAGCGCGAAGAAGGCCAGGACGACGGCGACGAAGACGGTGGCGGCCAGCCGCCCGAGCGTGTGGCGGATCATGCGGGCGGTCCTCCGGCGGCGGCGACCTCGGCGACCTCGGTGACCTTTCGGGCGCGGCGGCGTCCGCGCAGCAGCCGCAGGTAGGCCAGGGCGAAGACGAGGTTGATCAGCAGGATGAGGAAGGAGATCGCGGCCCCGACGCCGAGCTGGCCGTCGTGGAGTGCGACGCGGTAGACGTACACGGGCAGGATCTCCGAGCGGCCCTCGGGGCCGCCGCCGGTCAGCACGAACGGCGTGAAGTCGTTGAACGTCCACAGGCTGATCAGCAGCAGGTTCGTCAGGACGTGCCGCCTGATCGTCGGCAGGACGACGTCGCGCAGCTGCTGCGGCACGCTCGCCCCCGCCAGCCGGGCGGTCTCCAGGTGGGAGGGCGGCACGTTCTCCAGGGCGGCCGAGTAGAGCATCATCGAGAACGCGGTGCCGCGCCACACGTTGAACACGATGATCGACAGCAGCGGGTAGTCGAGCAGCCAGGCGAACCCGGGCGTGTGCAGCAGCGCGTTGAGCGTGCCGTCGTCGCGGTCGAGCAGCGCGAACCACAACATGCCGACCACGGTGCTCGGCAGGATCCACGACAGCAGCACCGCGCCCTCGACGATCCTGCGCAGCGGCCCGGTACGGGTGCGCAGGATCCAGGCCAGCGCGAACCCCAGCCCCGCCTGCCCGATGACGGCCGAGCCGCCGACGTACAGCAGGGTGAGCCACAACGAGGACAGGAAACGCGGGTCGGCCAGCGCCGCGGTGTAGTTGCCGAGGCCGACGACCTGGGGGTCGGCGGCGGCCAGACCGGTGAGCCGGTAGTCGGTCAGGCCGAGGTAGATGGTCCACAGAGCCGGGAAGAGCAGGAAGACGCCGATCAGGACCAGGGCGGGCAGGACGAACGCGACCGCCCTGCCCCGGCCCAGCCCCGCGGCGTCAGCCGCCGACGTTGGCCGCGCCACCAACCAGTCCCTCCAGCTTGCCCTGGTACGCCGCGGCCGCCTCGTCGGCGCTCTTACCGCTGACCACGGCCGCCGTCGCCTCCTGCAACGCGGTCGAGACCTGCGGGTAGACGGCCAGGCCCGGCCGGTAGGCGGTGATCGGCAGCACCTCGTCGGCCACGTACTTGAGCATGGGGTCGGCGGTCAGCACCTCTTCGTTGACGTCGGTACGTGAGCTGATCCGGGCCTGCCCCGCCAGCTGCGACTTGGTCGCGGCGGCCGAGTGCATGAAGGCCAGCAGCTCCCAGGCCAGCTTGGGGTTCTTGGAGAAGGGGTTGAGCACGCGTACGGCGCCGCCGGACATGCTGACGAAGTTCTGGCCGCGGATGCCGCCCCCGGGCTGTCTGGCCGGGATCTTGGCGTAGCCGACGACCTGGTCGCGGTCGGGCATGGGGGCGACCCCGGCCTTGGGCTCGATGACCGAACGCCAGAAGTAGTCGCTCTCGGCCAGGATGGCGATCTTGCCGGCCGCGAACTGGGCGAAGGACTTGTCGCGGCCCTTGGCCTCCTGCTGGAGCTTGGGGTCGCCGAGGCCGCTGCCGCCGTAGATCTGCTGGTAGAAGGCCAGGACGTCCTTGACGGCCTGGGAGGCGCCAGCCCACTTGCCCGCGCTGTAGACCTCCGACCCGGCGCCGGCCAGCAGGGGGAGCACGCCCTGCATGGTGGTGGCCTCGCCCATGGCGGTGCCGGCGTTGATCTGGATGGGCGTGGGCACGCCGGACGCCTTGAGCTTGGTCCCGGCGTCGATGATCTGCTGCCAGCTCTCCGGCTGCCAGGTCTCGGGCAGCCCGGCCTTCTTGAACAGGGTCTTGTTGTAGAACAGCACGCGGCCGTCGGTGCCCTGGGGCAGGCCGTACTTCTTGCCGTCGAAGATGCCGAGGCCCTGGACGGCCTGCGGGATCTGCGACCAGCCCTCCCACTGCTCGACGCCGGCGCCGCCGACCTCGGTGAGCGGCTTGACGTAGCCGGCCTGGGCGAACTCGCCGACCCAGATGCCGTCCAGGTCGATGACGTCGGCCCCGGTCTTGGACTTGAGGTCGAGAGCGATCTTGGTTTTGTACTGTTCGTCGTCGACGCCGTTGCCCTGGAAGAGCACCTTGACGTTCTGATGGGTCTTCTCGAACTCGGGGATGACCCACTTCTTGATCCAGGCGGCGGACTCGGAGTTCTTGCCGCCCTCGATGGAGTTGGCGGTGATGGTGAGGGTGATGCTGCCCCCGGACTGGGTGCCGGAGCCGCAGGAGGTGAGCGCCAGGACGGCGGCGGCCGCGACGAGCGCGGGCCGGCTGGGGAGTCGCAAGTCGGCCTCCTGTTCAGGACGTGCAGACATACCGACAATCGCACGGGGTGTGGCGGGCGTAAAGAAACGATCTGATGAACGGTTCGCCGTGAGCTGATCGTGGGAAGTGCAGACAGCGACGCAACATGAGTAGGGTCGGCCTAGAGACACTGATGTTGGGAGGGAGTCGCGTGGCATCGAACAGGGATCTGCCCGCCGGCTTGGTGGACCAGCTTTTCCGAAACTCCGGAAACTCCTCGTTCACGGAGCTCGTCAGCTCTTATGCACCCGAGTTGCTGCCGCAGCGTTACCAGGCGCTGGCCACTCCGATCGGCGACCAGGTTCCACACGCGACCACGATCGTGGCCGCCACCTTCGCCGGCGGCGTGGTGATGGCGGGCGACCGGCGGGCCACCTCGGGGAACATCATCTCGCAGCGTGACGTGGAGAAGGTGTTCCGCGCCGACGACTATTCGTGCATGGGCATCGCCGGCACGGCCAGCACCGGCATCGAGATGGCCCGGCTCTACCGTGTCGAGCTGGAGCACTACGAGAAGATGGAAGGCCGCACGCTCTCGGTGGCGGGCAAGGCCAACCGGCTGGCCACCATGATCCGCGGCAATCTGGGCATGGCGATGCAGGGTCTGGTGGTGGTGCCGCTGTTCGCGGCCTACGACCCCGACCGCGACGAGGGCCGCATCTTCAGTTATGACGTGGCGGGCGGCCCGTACGAGCGTGACAGGTACGACGCCATCGGCTCCGGCTCGATCTTCGCGCGCGGCTCGCTGAAGAAGCTCTACCGCGACGGCGCCTCGGCCGACGACATGGTGATGACGGTGATCCAGGCCCTCTACGACGCGGCCGACGACGACTCGGCGACGGGCGGGCCCGACGTGTCGCGGAAGATCTGGCCGATCGTGTCGGTGATCGACGCCGACGGTTTCCGCAGGCTGACCGACCAGCAGGTGGCCACCCAGGTCGAACAGATGCTGGAGGCCCGGATGATCTCGCCCGACGGCCCCATCGCCCCGCTGCGCTAGAAAGGACCACTGCACGTGTCCATGCCTTTTGGATATGCGTCCCCTGAGCAGATCATGCGGGACAAGGCCGACTATGCGCGCAAGGGCATCGCGCGGGGCCGGTCGGTCGTCGTGCTCCAGTACGTCGACGGCATCCTGTTCGTGGCGCCCAACCCGTCGCGGGCGCTGCACAAGATCAGTGAGATCTACGACCGCATCGGGTTCGCCGCCGTCGGGCGCTACAACGAGTTCGAGGAGCTGCGCCTCGGCGGCATCCGCTACGCCGACATCAACGGCTACACCTACGACCGCTCCGACGTGACCGGCCGCGGGCTCGCCAACCTCTACGCCTCCAACCTGGGCCGCATCTTCACCGAGTCGATCAAGTCGCTGGAGGTGGAGGTCGTCGTCGCCGAGGTCGGCGACAACCGCGACGGCGACGCCATCTACCGGCTGACCTTCGACGGTTCGGTCTTCGACGAGCACGGCTTCGCGGCCATGGGCGGCCAGGCCGACGCCGTGGCCGGGCGGCTGAAGGAGCGCTACCGCGAGTCGATGTCGCTGGCCGACGCGCTGGAGGTGGCGCTGGCCGCGCTCACCGAGCCGGGCGGCGAGCGTCCGCCGCTGGCGCAGCTGGAGGTTGCGGTGCTCGACCGCAACCGCGAGCACCGCAAGTTCCTGCGGCTCACGGGCGCCCGCCTGGAGCGCCTGCTCGCCCAGACGACGACGTCCGCGACCCCGCCGGCCACTCCGCCCGCGACCCCGCCGACCGGCCCCGATGCGGAGCCGCCCGCCACGCCTCCCACGGCGCCCCCGTCCGCGCCTCCTACGGGCCCGCCCACGGGCCCTGAGGGCGACGTGGACGACGGGTCAGGGCCGCTGTAAGGCCATAAGGCACCCGAACAGGGCGAGGGCCGCCACGGCGGCCCTCGCCCTGTTCCGTCGTGACCCCCTGGACACGCAGGGCGACGAGTGTGACCTGTCTCACTCGCGCGCCGGCGAACCGAGGCGGGCGCCAGAGGATCTCAGCAAGCGTGAACACTGTGATGCGCACCCTCCTCGCCGGCGGCACCGCCGCCGCCGCGCTGCTGACGACCGGCGTCGCCGCCCACGCCGGCACCACCGCGGCCTACCCGGCGTACAAGAAGCCCGCGATCTTCGGTACGAGCTTCCAGGCCGACCCCGGCCACGACTTCACCAAGGGCATCCACTCCCGCCGCAACGGCATCCTGCGCGGCTGGATCACCCACGTGCGCGGCACCACCGCCGAGTACGAGCCGATCAAGTGGAAGCGGGCCGTGGAGACCGAGGGCTACTTCGTCGGACCGCCCGAGGGCGACGTGACCGCCTACGCCTCCCCGATCGCCAAGGACGTCGTCTTCCTGTCGGCCTACGGCTGCAAGCCGACGATGACCGCCATGACCGTCGACCGCAAGACCGGCCTGGGCGCCAAGCGCTGCGACATGTCCGTCCTGGTCAAGCGGCACGCCAAGCAGCGGCAGCCGTCCCTCATCACGGTGTACCAGGGCAAGATCGTCAAGGTTCAGGAGATCTACACCCCGTGACCCGGTTCCGCGCTTCGCGGGGGCGGGCGCGGACCTGGTAAAGCCCGCTGGAAAATCCGGCAAACGGGACGTGCGCCGGAAAACACCTGCGAAGATCTCTCCCGCTCGCCGATCCGTGGGCATAGTGTGAGGTGATGGATCGTCGCATCTTCGGGCTGGAGAACGAGTACGGCGTGACCTGCACGTTCAGGGGACAGCGCAGGCTGTCCCCCGACGAGGTCGCGCGCTACCTGTTCCGGCGGGTCGTGTCCTGGGGCCGATCGAGCAACGTCTTCCTCCGCAACGGCGCACGTCTCTATCTCGACGTGGGCAGCCATCCTGAGTACGCAACACCCGAGTGTGACAACGTCATCGAACTCGTCACGCATGACAAGGCGGGCGAGCGCATCCTTGAGGGCCTTCTCGTCGACGCCGAGAAACGCCTGCGCGAAGAGGGCATCGCGGGTGACATCTATCTGTTCAAGAACAACACCGACTCGGCCGGCAACTCCTACGGCTGCCACGAGAACTACCTGGTGGGCCGCCACGGAGAGTTCGGCCGCCTGGCCGACGTGCTGATCCCGTTCCTGGTGACGCGGCAGATCGTGTGCGGCGCGGGCAAGGTGCTCCAGACGCCGCGCGGCGCCGTCTACTGCGTCTCGCAGCGGGCCGAGCACATCTGGGAGGGCGTCTCCAGCGCCACCACCCGTTCGCGGCCGATCATCAACACCCGCGACGAGCCGCACGCCGACGCCGAGCGTTTCCGCCGCCTGCACGTCATCGTCGGCGACTCCAACATGAGCGAGACCACGATGCTCCTCAAGGTCGGCGCGACCGACCTGGTGCTGCGCATGATCGAGGCCGGCACGGTGATGCGCGACCTGTCCCTGGAGAACCCGATCAGGGCCATCCGCGAGGTCTCCCACGACATGACCGGCCGCCGCCGGGTGCGCCTGGCCAACGGCCGTGAGGCCAGCAGCCTGGAGATCCAGCAGGAATACCTGTCCAAGGCCCAGGACTTCGTCGACCGGCGCGGCGGCGACGCCATCACCCACCGGGTGCTGGAGTTGTGGGAGCGCACGCTGCGCGCGGTCGAGACCGGCGACCTCGACCTGGTCTCGCGCGAGATCGACTGGGTCACGAAATACCAGCTCATCGAGCGCTACCGCAGGAAGTACGACCTGCCGCTGTCCTCGCCCCGGGTGGCCCAGCTCGACCTGGCCTACCACGACGTCCACCGCAAGCGCGGCCTGTTCTACCTGCTGCAGAAGCGCGGCTCGGTGGAGCGGGTGGCCTCCGACCTGAAGATCTTCGAGGCCAAGTCGGTGCCGCCGCAGACGACCAGGGCGCGCCTGCGCGGCGAGTTCATCCGCAAGGCGCAGGAGAAGCGGCGCGACTTCACCGTCGACTGGGTGCACCTGAAGCTCAACGACCAGGCCCAGCGCACGGTGTTGTGCAAGGACCCGTTCCGCAGCGTGGACGAGCGGGTGGACAAGCTCATCGCGGGCATGTGAGGCACGGCCGGGGCGTGGTGTTTACCCCGGCCCTACCTCGAAGTCAGGTAAGGTGACGCGAATCTGACGTCTTTCCGAGGGAAATCCATGCGCCGCGCTCTGGCCGTACTGGCAGCCGTGCCTTTGATCTTCTTCGCCGCCGCGTGCGGCGACTCCGACGCCGGGGCGAACGGAGGCGCCGCCACCAGCACCGGCGGCTCGGCCGGGCTCAAGGTCACCGGGAACATGGGCGCCAAGCCCACGGTGACCTTCCCCGCCGGCTCGCCCGCGACGAAGTCCTCCTATGAGGTGATCCAGCAGGGCACCGGCCCGGAGGTCAAGTCGGGCGACAAGCTGATCGTCAACCTGACCGTCTACAACTGGGACGGCAAGGGCAACGCGATCCAGGGCTCCTCCTACGACACCAAGCAGCCCGAGACCGTCCCGGTCAACGAGCAGCTCCCGCAGGTGCTCCAGGAGGGCTTCACCAAGGTCAAGCACGGCGGCCGGCTGCTGGCCGTGCTGGCCAACGACTCGGTGCCGCAGGGGCAGGCCACGGCCGGCGCCGAGCCGACGAAGGTGTTCGTGCTCGACGTGGTCGGCGCCCGGCCAGCCGCGCTGAAGGCGGCCACCGGCAAGGAGACCGGCGAGAGCCTCAAGGGCGTCAAGGTCGTCAGCCCCGGCGGCGACAAGGCCCCGACGCTGACTACCAAGACCGACGAGAAGCCGTCCAAGGAGCTCGTGGTCAAGACCCTGATCCAGGGCACGGGCGCCAAGGTGCTGCCCACCCAGACGCTCTCGGTCCACTACACGGGCAAGATCTGGGGCACCGACAAGCAGTTCGACTCCAGCTGGGAGCGCGGCCAGCCGGCCGATTTCCCGCTCGCCAACGTCATCCAGGGCTGGCAGAAGGGCCTGGCCGGGGTGCCGGTCGGCAGCCGGGTCGTCATGAGCATCCCGCCGGACCTCGGCTACGGCGACCAGGCCCAGGACAACATCCCCGCCAAGAGCACGCTGGTGTTCGTGGTGGACGTGCTGGCGGCCTCCTGACGGCCGGTCTGACGACGCGGTAGCATCTCGTGGCCCGGTGGCGTCTCGCCGCCGGGCCGCTCCGTCGTGGGGAGGACCGATGCGCCGCCGTACGATCGTGCCGCCGCTGGTGTCGCTGCTCCTGCTGGCCGGGTGCACGAGCACGACGGCGGGCGACCTCGACCTCAAGGTGGGCGGCGCCTTCGGAGCCAGACCGGAGATCGTCTTCCCCGGCGGCAGACCCGCCGCCGACCTGCGGATCGATGAGCTGACCACGGGCAAGGGCTCCCGGCTCGGCGACGACGACGTGGCGATCGTCCAGTACACCGCCCACGTGTGGGACGGCCGGGACAACCGCCTGGTCGACTCCAGCTTCAACCGCGGCACCCCGGCGGCCTTCCCGGTGGGCGGGCTGCTGCCGGGGCTGGACCGGGCGCTGCGGGGCCGTACGGTGGGCAGCCGGGTGATCGCGGCCATCCCGCCCGAGCAGGGCTTCGGCACGAACCCGCCGCGCGGCATCGGCCCGGAGGACGACCTGTTCTACGTCGTGGACATCCTGGGCGCACACCACAAGGGCGCCTCGGTCGAGGGGCTCGGCGGGTCGCTGGAGGGCGTACGGGTGAGCGGCGGCGCCCGTCCGGAGGTGTCGATCCCGGACGCCGCGCCGCCGCACGGCTTCGAGTCGAGGGTGCTCGCGCGCGGCGACGGGAGCCCTGCACAGGCGGGGCAGCTCCTGGTCACCCAGTACGAGGGCACGATCTGGGAGCGGCGGCGGGTCTTCGACGCGACCTGGCCGGCCGGCCGCCCCAAGGCGTTCAAGATCGGCGACGGCACCGTGATCAAGGGCTGGGACAAGGCGCTGGTCGGGGTGCCGGTCGGCAGCCGGGTGCTGATGATCGTCCCGCCCGCCTACGGCTACGGCGCCCCGGGCCATCCCGCGTACGGGATCAAGGGCACCGACACCCTCGTGTTCGTCGTGGACGTCCTCGCCGCCTACTGAGCCTCCGTAGACTCCGGCTGTGAGCAGTGACGACCTCCAGGCACTCGGCCTGTTGCACGACCCCGTCCGCCGCAGCCTGTACGAGGCCGTGACGGCCGGCGGCGGCGACGTCGGCAGGGGCGAGGCCGCCGAGGCCGCGGGCGTGTCCAGGACGCTGGCCGGCCACCACCTGGACAAGCTCGTCGAGGCCGGCCTGCTGGAGAGCGGCTTTCGCGCCCCGGACAAGAAGGGGCCGGGCAGCGGCCGTCCGGCCAAGGTCTACCGCAGGGCCAGGGGCGAGCGGTCGGTCAGCCTGCCGCCGCGCGACTACGCCACCCCCGCCTCGGTGCTGGCCGGTGTCGTGGAGCTGCTGGGCGCCGAGGAGCAGGCCGAGGAGCTGGCCCGGGGGGCGGGCGCGCGCATCGGCAGGCGGCATCCTGGCGAGCCCGTGGACCGGGTGCTGCGCGGGCGCGGCTACGAGCCCTACGACGAGGGCGGCGCGCTGCGGCTGCGCAACTGCCCCTTCCACGCGCTGGCGCGGGAGCAGCCGCTACTGGTGTGCTCGATGAACCTGGCGCTGTGCCAGGGGCTGCTGGAGGGCATGGGCGAGAACCCGGGCCGGGCGCGGCTGGATCCGAGGCCGGGGGAGTGCTGCGTCTCCCTTTCTAAAACAAATGAAGATTGACATAGAAGGCGGAGTGGTGGTGTGCTGAGCCCATGCATCTGGCCCAGCTGAACGTCGCGCACCTGCGCGCGCCCATCGACGCCCCCGAGCTCGCCGAGTTCGTCGCCCTGCTCGAACCCGTCAACGCCGTCGCCGACGAGTCGCCCGGCTTCGTGTGGCGGCTGAAGGAGAGCGAGTCCGACCCGACCGCCACCGTGCTGCACGACTACGGCGACCACCTGCTGATCAACTTCTCGCTGTGGGAGTCACTGGAGACCCTGTGGGACTACGCCTACCGCAGCGTCCACCTGGGCGTGCTGCGCCGGCGCAGGGAGTGGTTCCTGCGCGCGGCCGAGCCGTACATGGTGATGTGGTGGGTGCCCGAGGGGCACATTCCCTCGCTGGCCGAGGGCATGGCACGGCTGGAACGCCTCAGGGCCGACGGTCCGGGCCCCGAGGCGTTCACGTTCAAGGACTCCTACGACAGCAGCGAGGCCGCCAGCCTGCCCGCCGCCGCCGAGGCCAGGAAGTAGGCCAGGTCCTCCTCCAGGCCCCTGCCCATGGTGGACAGCTTCACGGGAGCCGCGCGCAGCGCCTCGTGCAGGCCGTCCACGGGCACGGACACCAGGCGGTGCCGTACGGCCAGCAGCTCGGCCTGGTCGCGCACCCGCTCGCCGAACGCGCCGGGCAGTTCGGGCACCGCCACGTCGGCCGGCGACAGCGCGACCCGGCCGTAGGCGGTCAGCGAGTGGTGGGAGACGCCGACGTGCCGCTCGCGGGCGTCGCCCTCGCTGACCCGCAGCGCCGCCACCGGCCTGCCGCGCAGCACCCCGGCGGCGTTGACCGCCTCGCCCGCCGACACGCCCGAGAAGCCCCAGCGGGTGCCCGTGCCCAGGTTGCCGGGACCCTGGGCGACCACCGCCACGTCGGCCGCCAGCACGTGCCTGGCCGCCAGCAGCCCGGTGTGGACGGTGACCGCCTCGACGTCGCCGCCGAAGGACTGGCCCGTCGTCACGACCCCGGCCAGCCAGCCGGTCTCGCGCAGCCGGGCCGCCGACATCGAGAACCACGCGGGCAGCGCGCCGCCGTCCTGCATCACGTACGCGACCCGGACGCCGGGGGCGCCGTCGTACAGACCGGCGAGGATCGGGGCCAGCGCGGAATGCAGATCGGCCACGATCACCGGCATCCCCGCCAGGTCGTCGGCCTCGCTCAGAACCTCGTGGAACTCGGAATCCTGCTCGTCAGCGCCCAGGACCGTGGCCTGCAGCGGGGTGTATCGAGCCTTCACCAGGTGCCCCGGACCCTGCGGATCTTGCGGCAAACGGTTCGGGACGGCCACCACCATGGCGTAACCTCCCGTACCGAGACCCATCGCGAGTGCGGTCGTGTTGAGCAGCACCTCGTCACCGGGTTCCGGGCGGCCCACCAACGGGGGGTAGGCCAGTGCCCGGCACTCACCTTCGGGGACGGCGACATCCAGTTCCACCGCTCCCGGCCACTCGCGTCGGATCCGGACAACCTCGCCCTTGCGCCATCTGATCACGGGGGCAGGGTAGCGTCGATGAAGGAGGAGTGAGGCAGATGTCGCGCCGTAAGACCGAGCGGTTGCTGAATCTGGTGATCTGCCTGCTCGCCACCCGGCGCCCGCTGTCGGCCGAGCAGATCCGCCACGCGGTGCCCGGCTACGACCGGGACGGCGACGAGGCGTTCCAGCGCATGTTCGAACGCGACAAGAACGAGCTGCGCGAGATCGGCATCCCCATCGACGTCGTACGCGACCCGTGGGAGGACGAGCCGGGCTACCGGATCGAGCGCCAGTCGTACGAGCTGCCGGAGATCACCCTGGAGGCCGACGAGGCCGCCGTGCTCGGCCTGGCCGCGCAGGTGTGGCAGCGGGCCAGCCTGGCCGAGGCCGCCTCGGGGGCGCTGCTGAAGCTGCGCGCCGCCGGCGTGGCCACCCACGAGCCCGTCGGCGACCCGATCGGCGGCGGCGCGCTCGAACTGCGCGTCGACACCCGCGACCCGGCCTTCCCCGCCCTGTGGGACGCCGTACGCGACCGCCGCGTGGTGCGCTTCGACTACCGCGCCTCCGGCAGCGAGACCGTACGCGCCCGCACCGTCGAGCCCTGGGGCGTGGTCAGCCGGCGCGGACGCTGGTACCTGGCCGGGTTCGACCGCGACCGCGACGCGCCGCGCGCCTTCCGCCTCAGCCGCATCGCCGGCCAGGTCACCGCCGTCGGCCGCCCCGGCACGGTCGAGGTCCCCCACGGCGTCGACCTGCGGGCCATGGTCGGCTTCCCCGAGGAGCCCATGGACGAGCGCGTCGCGGTGATCCGGGTGCGCCAGGGCGCGTGCGAGGGGCTGCGCCAGCTCGCCAGGACCGTACGCCCGGGAGAGGGCGGCTGGGACGAGGCCGAGCTGGCCTTCACCGACCCCGAGCGCCTCGCGGGCTGGATGGCCAGCCTCGGCGGCGACGTCGAGGTGACCGGGCCGCCCGACGCCCGCGAGGCCGTCATCCGCAGACTGAAGGGAACCCTGGCATGAGCGGTTCGGCTGACCGGCTGCCCAGGCTGCTGTCGCTGGTGCCGTACCTGATGTCCCACCCGGGGGCGCAGGTCGGCGAGGTGGCCGAGGTGTTCGGGCTGAGCGAGAAGCAGCTCATCGACGACCTGCAGCTCGTGTGGATGTGCGGCCTGCCCGGCCACACCCCCGGCGACCTCATCGACGTCTCCTGGGACGGCGGCGAGATCCTCATCGACAACGCCGACACCATCGCCAGGCCCCTGCGGCTCGGCATCGACGAGGCCAGCGCGCTGCTGGTCGCGTTGCGGATGCTGGCCGCCACGCCCGAGCTGGCCGGGGTCCAGGCCGCCGGTGACGCGCTGTCGCGCGTGGTGGCCAAGCTGGAGCGCGCCGCGGGCGAGGGCGCGGCCACCGTCAGCAGCCAGGTCGCCTTCGACGTCGAGGCCGCCCCCGACGCGCTCGGCCGGGTGCGCGAGGGGCTGACCGCCCGGCGCCGGCTCTCGCTGCGCTACTACGTGCCGGGGCGCGACGAGGTCACCCCGCGCGAGGTCGACCCGACCCGGGTGGTGGTCGTCGACGGCCGCACGTACCTGGAGGGCTGGTGCTACCGGGCCGAGGCCATGCGGCTGTTCCGGCTCGACCGGGTGCTCGGCGTCGACGTGCTCGACGTGCCCGCCGACCCGCCCGCCGGGGCCGAGCCGATCGACGTCACCCAGGGCGTCTTCCGTCCCTCGCCGACCGACGAGCTGGTCGAGCTGGAGGTCAGCGCCGCCGGGCGGTGGGTGGCCGAGTACTACCCGTGCGAGGAGGTCGCCGAGCTGGGTGAAGGACGGCTGAAAATCACGTTGCGGGCGCGTGACGAGGAGTGGATCGTCAAGCTGGCGCTGCGGCTGGGCGACACCGGCCGGGTCGTCTCGCCGCCGCGGATGGCCGAGACCGTGCGCGAGGAGGCCGAGCGGGCCCTCGGCCTGTACGCTCAGCAGTCATGACGTGGATCTTCTTGGCCGCCGGGCTGATCCTGGCGGGGCTGGTGGTGCTCGGCGTGACCGGTGCCCGGGCCGCCGCCGCGGCGCGGGCGCTGAGCAGGGAGGTCGCCGCGGCGAAGTCGCGCCTGGAGTCGGAAATGCGCAGATTGACGTCTCAGGAGGATGAGACCACGGGCCTCGGGGGCGTACCATCGGGGCTGAAGACCGGCACTCGCTGATAAAGGACGTTTCATGTCGAACCTTGGAGTTCCCGAGCTCCTGATCATCGCAGGCGTGCTCGTCCTGCTGTTCGGTGCCAAGAAGCTGCCCGACGTGGCCAGAGGTGTCGGCAGGTCGCTGCGCATCTTCAAGTCGGAGACCGCCAAGCTCCGCGATGACGACGACGACACGCCCCACACCACCGTCCAGGCCCAGCCGGCCCAGGCTCCGGCTCCGGCCCCGCAGCAGCAGGCCGCGCCGCAGCCGATCAACGCCGCCCCCGCCCCGGCTCCCGCTCCCGCGCCGTCGGTCGAGGAGCAGGCCCGCCAGCTGGAGGAGCAGGCCGCCCGCCTGCGCGCCGGCGCCGCCCAGGCCGACAAGCAAGCCTGACCCCCGTTCCTCCTCCTCACCCTGGACTGCGAATGGCGCTGCTCAAACGGTCGAGCGATTCCGGATCGGCCCCCGACCCCGAGGGCCGGATGCCGCTCATGGAGCACCTGCGCGAACTGCGCAACAGGTTGCTCATCGCGGTTCTCGCGATCGTCGTGGGCATCGTCGTCGGGTGGATCCTGTTCGACCCGGTGTGGGAGGCGCTGCGCGCGCCCTACTGCGAGACACCGCAGTCGCACCAGCTCAACGACAAGTGCAGCCTGGTCTACAACGGCATCTTCCAGTCCTTCTTCATCACGCTGAAGGTCTCGGCGATGGTGGGCGTCGTGGTGGCCTCACCGGTCTGGCTCTACCAGATCTGGGCCTTCGTCACCCCGGCCCTCTACCGCAACGAGAAGCGCTACTCGATCGCGTTCCTGGGTCTCGCGGTCCCGCTGTTCGTGTTCGGCGCGGGCCTGGCCTACATGATCATGGACACCAGCCTCGGCATCCTGCTGAGCTTCTCGCTCGAGGACACCGTCGCGACGATCTCGATCGACGAGTACCTCGACTACGTCCTGATCATGTTGCTGATCTTCGGCGTGTCGTTCGAGCTGCCGCTGCTGCTGGTCTTCCTCAACGTCATCGGCGTCCTGTCCCACGCGGCCGTCAAGAAGCACCGGCGTACGGTGATCTTCGCGATGTTCGTGTTCGGGGCGGTCATCACCCCCGGTGGCGACCCGCTCACCATGATGGCGCTGGCCGCGCCGATGATCATCCTGTACTTCCTCGCCGAGCTCTTCATGTACGTGCGGGAGCGCCGCAGGCCCGCGGGCGAGGACTTCTCCCACCTGTCCGACGACGAGGCCTCCCCGCTGGCCGACGTCCCGCCGGAGCCGGAGGATTCCGGCGACGCGCGATAGGCGATAGGTTCCGGGCGTGGCCCCCCAAATCGCCCTGCTCGTCAACCCCGCCGCCCGCGGCGGGCGTACCCTGCGGCTGCTCGAACCCGTCGCCCGCCGCCTGCGGGCCGGAGGCGCCGAGCTGTCGGTGATCGTCGGCTCCGACGCCGCCGACGCCCTCGAACGTGCGTGCACCGCCGTCGCCGAGCGCCCCGACGCGCTCGTCGCCTTCGGCGGCGACGGGCTGGTCCACCTGGCCGTGCAGGCCGTGGCGGGCACCGACGTGCCGCTCGGCATCATCCCGGCCGGCACCGGCAACGACATCGCCGCCGCCCTGGGCCTGGCCCACCGCGACCCGCTGGCCGCGGCCAGGACCGTGTTGCGGATGCGGGCCCGGCCGCTCGACGCGGCGCGCGTGCGGGCGGGGGAGTCGGAGGAGCTGTTCGCCGGGGTGCTGTGCTGCGGTTTCGACTCGCGCGTCAACGAGCGCGCCAACCGCCGTACCTGGCCGCCCGGCAAGGGCCGTTACCTGGTGGCGGTGGCCGAGGAGCTGCGCGCGTTCCGGCCCATCCCGTTCCGGGTCACGCTCGACGACGACGAGGTGGTCGAGCAGGAGGCCATGATGGTCGCCGTGGGCAACACCAGCTCGTACGGCGCCGGCATGCGCGTGTGCCCCGACGCCTCGCCCGACGACGGCCTGCTGGACGTGATGATGGTGGGCGCGGTGTCCAAGGGCGAGTTCCTGCGCGTCTTCCCCGGCGTCTACCGGGGCACGCACGTGAGCCATCGGGCGGTCTCGGTGCGCCGGGCGCGGCGGGTGCGGCTGGAAGCGGCCGACGTGGTGGCGTACGCCGACGGGGAACGCGTGGGCCCGGTGCCGGTCACCTGCGAGATCCAGCCCGGTGCGCTCCGGGTGATCAGTTGACCGGCTGCCCCGGGGGCTCCGGATGTTCGCCGCGGGCCGACCATGGCGGGACGGACCGGAATGGCGATTTCGGTAGGCTGGCAGGTATGACAACGCCAGCGGAACGCTACGCGGCCTTCCGTCAGAAGCACGGTGACGACGGAGGCGCTCTGAGATCGTTCCGCGGTCTCTACGACTTCGAGCTCGACGACTTCCAGCTCGACGCCTGCCGGGCCCTGGAGGCCGGTGACGGCGTCCTGGTGGCCGCGCCCACCGGGTCGGGAAAGACGGTCGTCGGCGAGTTCGCCGTACACCTGGCCCTGGAGCAGGGCCGCAAGTGCTTCTACACCACCCCCATCAAGGCGCTGTCCAACCAGAAGTACAACGACCTGGTCAAACGCTACGGCACGGCCAAGGTCGGCCTGCTGACCGGCGACAACAGCGTCAACGGCGAGGCCCCGATCGTGGTCATGACCACCGAGGTCCTGCGCAACATGCTCTACGCGGGCTCGCCCACGCTGGCCGGGCTCGGCTTCGCCGTCATGGACGAGGTCCACTACCTCGCCGACCGCTTCCGCGGCGCGGTGTGGGAAGAGGTCATCATCCACCTGCCCGAGTCGGTGCGCCTGGTCGCGCTGTCGGCGACGGTCAGCAACGCCGAGGAGTTCGGCGAGTGGCTGGGCGAGGTGCGCGGCGACACCACGGTCATCGTCGACGAGCACCGGCCGGTGCCGTTGTGGCAGCACATGATGGTCGGCAACCGCATCTACGACATGTTCATGAGCGACGACCTGACGCTGCGCATCAACCCCACCCTGATGCGGGTGACGCGCGACGCCGAGCGCCTCACGGCCGGGCGGCGCGGGCGCGGCGGCTACGGCCGGGTCCAGCGCTCGCGGCCGCCCGACCGCGCCCAGGTGATCGAGAAGCTCGACTCCGAGGGGCTGCTCCCGGCGATCACGTTCATCTTCTCGCGCGCCGGTTGCACCGCGGCCGTGCAGCAGTGCCTCCACGCCGGCATCCGGCTGACCACCGACCGCGAACGCCACGAGATCAGGCAGCTCGTCGACGAGCGTACGGCCCACCTGCCCGACGAGGACCTCGCCGTCCTGGGCTACCTGGAGTGGCGCGACTGCCTGGAGCGCGGCCTGGCGGCCCACCATGCGGGCATGTTGCCGGCCTTCAAGGAGGTCGTGGAGGAGCTGTTCACCCGCGGCCTGGTCAAGGCCGTCTTCGCCACCGAGACGCTGGCGCTCGGCATCAACATGCCCGCGCGCAGCGTCGTGATCGAGAAGCTCGACAAGTGGAACGGCGAGACCCACGCCGACCTCACCCCCGGCGAGTACACCCAGCTCACCGGGCGGGCCGGGCGGCGCGGCATCGACGTCGAGGGCCACGCGGTGGTGTTGTGGCAGGTGGGCATGGACCCGCTGTCGGTGGCCGGGCTGGCCGGCACCCGCACCTACCCGCTGCGCTCCAGCTTCCAGCCGTCCTACAACATGGCCGTCAACCTGGTGGGCCAGTTCGGGCGTGAGCGGGCCCGTACCCTGCTGGAGGAGTCGTTCGCGCAGTTCCAGGCCGACCGGGCGGTCGTGGGCCTGGCCAAGCAGCTCCGCAAGCACGAGGAGGCCCTGGAGGGCTACCAGGAGGCCATGACGTGCCACCTGGGCGACTTCCCCGAGTACGCGGCGCTGCGCCGGCGCCTGTCCGACCGGGAGGCCGAGCTGTCCAAGCAGCGTGGCGCGGCCCGGCGCGCGGCGGCCGTGCGCTCGCTGGAGGCGCTGCAGCCGGGCGACGTGATCCGGGTGCCGGGCGGGCGCAGGGCGGGCCTGGCGATCGTGCTCGACCCGGGCCGCAACCCGCGCGGCCACGGCCCGAGCCCGCTGGTGCTGACGATCGGCAAGCAGGTCAAGAAGCTCGACCCGGCCGACTTCCCGGTGCCGGTCGAGCCGCTGGAGAAGCTGCGCATCCCGAAGAACTTCAACGGCCGTTCGCCGAAGGAACGCGCCAATCTCGTCTCCACGCTGCTGGCCAAGATCGGTGATCGCGACCTCGGCAAGCCGGCCAGGGCGCGCGACCACTCGATCGAGGACGACGAGGTCAACGAGCTGCGCCGGCGCATCCGCCAGCACCCCTGCCACGGCTGCGACGAGCGCGAGGACCACGCCCGCTGGGCCGAGCGCTTCTACAAGCTCCAGCGCGAGACCGAGGGGCTGCGCCGCCGGGTCGAGGGGCGTTCCCACGTCATCTCCCGTACCTTCGACCGCATCTGCTCGGTGCTGGAGCAGCTCGGCTACCTGGAGGGCGAGACCGTCACCGACGAGGGGCGCCGCCTGGGCCGCCTCTACACCGAGCTCGATCTGCTGACCGCCGAGTGCCTGCGCGGTGGCCTGTGGGAGGAGCTCGAACCGGCCGAGCTGGCCGCGTGCGTGTCGGCGCTGGTGTTCGAGTCGCGGCAGTCCGACGACGCGCGCCGTCCCAAGGTGCCGGCCGGGCGGGCGCAGGACGCGTTGTCGTCGATGATCCGGTTGTGGGGCGAGCTGGAGGGCATCGAGTCCGACCACGGGCTGTCCACGATCCGTGAGCCCGACCTGGGGTTCGCGTGGGCGGCGTTCCGGTGGGCCAAGGGGCACAGCCTCGACGCGGTGCTGATGGAGGGCGTGGCGGGCAACGAGCTGGCGGCCGGTGACTTCGTACGGTGGATCAAGCAGCTGATGGACCTGCTGGGTCAGCTCGGCAACGCGGCTCCGGAGGGGAGCAAGATCAAGCAGACCGCGGGCAAGGCGATGGACGCCATGCGGCGGGGTGTGGTGGCGTACTCCTCGCTGACCTGAGCGGCGGGTGCCCGGAGGCGGCCGGTGGCGGGCTGCGGGCACCCGTTGGCGCGGGTTGTGGGTGCGGGTTGGGGACGTCTGAGGGCGCGGCGTTCGCTGATGGGCGGGCGCCTGTGGGGGCGGCAGGGCTCCTGGGAGCGTGGATGGTGCCGCCGGATGGCGTGCTCCTGGGAGCGCGGCCTGAGAGTGGGTGCAGGGCGTCTGAGGGCGTGACGCTTGGGGCGCCGGAAGGACGCCCAGGGCGCGGGCGGTGGGCGCGCGTGCGATTGCGGCCGCCGGGGGCTGGCGGCAGGCACGGGTGATTGGTCGCTGGGCGTCGTGGGTGGCGCATACGGGTGGCTGACCGATGGGCGTGGTGGGCGGCTCGTTCGGGCGGTTGGCCTGGGGTGGTGGGTGGCCGGGCCGGGTGGGTTGCGGTTGCCCGGGGTGGCGCGGTTGGTGGGCGTCGGGGGGATTTGGGGTCCCCGGAGTTCTCCAGGGCGGCCCGACAGCGGTGTTGTGTTTTAGGTGAGAACCAGTTCTGAGTAGCATCTTTGAGCCTTCCGTTACCGCTATTAGCGGCTTCGGTGATTTGCGGCTCATTTAACAGGCCGTCAGGAGTGCCTTTGTGGCCGGGATTCACCGGTCAAGTCTCCTTTTAACGCCCGAACTTCTGGTGATATATGGCGAATTAGCGGGTAGCGTCCCTTTTGTCGAATGGAACAGCCATACGGGGGAGGAAGACATGGCTAGCAACCAGCTGACCCAGCCCGGCTTCCAGGAGTCCTGGCGTTGCCGCCGTCGGTGGCGTCGCCGTCGCTGCTGCAACTTCCGTAGGTGGTGGGGCTGGGGGTGGTAGAGCAACCCCTTGAGAGCCGGCGGCCCAGCCGCCGGCTCTCCCTTGCGCTCTCCGGCCGAGAACTCGCTCCCGCAGTTTCCATTCGCCGAACCTTTCGCGAGTTCTGGCCGGACACGAAAGGCCTGCGCCGGTTTTTCGCGTGTGGCGTGGTGTTCGCGGTCCTCGCGGCGCTCTGCGAGGTCGCCGCGATCCGCCTGTTCGGGCACATCACCGACGACGTGCTCGCCACCCGCGATCTGGACGCCTTCTGGGCGCCCGCCTTCACCTGGCTCGGGCTCGCCGCCGTCGCCGGGGTGACGTCCTTCGCCGGCGCGTACGCCACGGCGTACGGCGCGGAGAAGTTCCTGCTCGCCCTGCGTGACCGCGTGTTCGCGCACATCCAGAGCCTGTCGCCGGACTTCTCGGAGAACCGCCGGCTCGGGGACCTCATGGCCAGGCTCACCGACGACATCCAGGCCATCGAGGAGCTCGTCGGCTCCGGCCTGGTCAAGCTGTTCACCACGGCGGCCAGTGTGATCTTCTTCGCCGGCGCCGCCTTCTTCATCCGCTGGGACCTCGCCCTCGTCACGATGGCGCTGATCCCGGCGTTCCTGGTCGTCTCGAAGTTGTTCGCGGCCAGGTTCAGGACGGCGGCGGCACGGGAGCGGTTCAGCAACGGCGCCATGAACAGCGTGCTGGAGGAGGGCCTGGCCAACCAGGCGCTCGTCCAGGCCTACAACCGGCAGGGGGCCGAGTCCGGACGCCTGCACGGCGAGGGCCGCCGCTGGCTGCGCGCCAACCTGTCCCAGGCCTGGTTGTCGGGCCTCTACCAGCCCGTCGTCCAGGTCATCGAGACGGTCTGCCTGATCGTCATCATCGGGTTCGGCGCCTGGGAGATCGTCGCCGGACGGCTCACCCTGGGCGGCCTGCTCGCCTTCGCCGCGTACCTGGCGATGCTCTACCCAGCCGTCCAGGGCCTGGGGGAGATCGCGCTGACGGTGTCGGAGGCGGCGGCCGGGTCCGACCGTGTCATCGAGGTCCTGCGGGCCCGGCCCCTCGTCACCGACGCCGAGTCGGCGGTGGCGCTGCCCGGCCGGAGCGAGGGACGGGTGGAGTTCGACGGCGTCGGCTTCACCTATCCGGGACGTACGCGCCCGGCCCTGCGCGACGTGTCGCTCACCGCCGGGCCCGGCGACCTGGTCGTCTGCACCGGGCCCAGCGGGAGCGGCAAGTCCACGCTGGCCAAGCTGCTGCTGCGCTTCTACGACCCGGACCGGGGGCGCGTCCTGCTCGACGGCCGCGACATCCGGGGCCTGACGCGGGACTCGCTGCGCGACAACGTGGCGATCCTGCACCAGGAGACGCTGCTGTTCTCGGGATCCGTACGCGACAACATCGCCTACGGCCGGCCGGGTGCCTCGCTCGGCGAGGTGATCAGGGCGGCCGAGGCGGCCGGCGTGCACGACTTCGTCAAGCTGCTGCCCCAGGGGTACGACACCCCGGTCGGGCAGCGGGGCCGGCTGTTGTCCGGCGGGCAGCGGCAGCGGATCGGGATCGCCAGGGCCATCCTGCGCGACGCGCCCGTCCTGGTGCTCGACGAGCCGATGACCGGGCTGGACGACGCCACGGTCGCCCAGGTCATGAAGCCGCTGCGGCGGTTGATGGCCGGGCGTACCACGATCCTCATCACCCACGACCTGCGCCACGTGCCGGACGGCGCGCGCATCGTGGAGCTGGAGCCGGTGCCTCGCGAGGACCGGATCAGGCTCAAGCGCGTCGGCTCGTTCGGCCTGCGTCCGCGTCTGGGGGCGCCCCCCGGAGCGGCGGCGCCTGAAGCGGCGCCGCCCTGAGCGGTGGCGCGCGAGGTCCGATGCGGCCGCCCCTCCTGGCTCCGGCCAGGGCGGGCGGCCGCGCCATGCCGGGCTACCGCCCGGTAGAATCGGAGAGTTCCCTCCGCTTGCCGAAGGCAGGTCCCCCATGGGCGACGACCACAGCTCGGCCCGGCCGTTACGCGCCGACGCCCGCCGCAACCGCGAGCGGGTGTTGCAGATCGCGCAGGAGGCGCTGGCCGCCGACGGGCTGACCATCTCCTTCGACGAGATCGCCCGCCGAGCCGGGTTCGGGGTCGGCACCGTCTACCGGCATTTCCCCACGAAAGAGGCGCTGTTCGAGGCGGTGCTGCTGGGCCGGGTCGAACGTTTCGTGGCCGACGCCCGCGCGCTGGCCACCGCGGCCGACGCCGGGCGGGCCTTCTTCGCCTGGTTCTGCCGGGTCGCCGAGCAGGCCGCGGGCAACCAGGCGCTGTGCGACCTGCTGGAGGGCGGCGCCGGGCTCGGCCTGCGGCCCGGCTCGACCCTGGAGGCCGACTTCGCCGACGCGCTCGGGCGGCTGCTGGCCCGCGCGCAGCGGGCCGGGGCCGTACGCCGGGATCTGTCCGCCGACGACGTACGGGATCTGCTGCGCGGTTCGCTGGCGGCCGAACGGCACGCGCGGGGCAGGGGAGCGGCCGGGCGGATGGCCGCCGTGATCTGCGACGGCATGCGGGCCGGGGCCGACTGACCGGCCGGTCAAGACGGTGTCATCATATCGCTACACATCGTCACCTTCGGGCCAGTTTCTCTGCTGATCGGGGCGGACATCCCCAAGGCGTAGACAAAGGATCCCCCTCGGGCAACAGCCGGGGTCCGGTCATGTCGGGAGGTAGCCCGTGTTCGCTCTCATTGCCGCCCTGTTCTTCCTGGTCGCCCTGATCTTCGACATCGCCGGCACGGCCGTCGGCAACGTGCTCACCTCGGGCACGCTCACCACCGCCGGGCTGCTGTGCGTCGCGCTCCACCTGCTGGGCGTCGGCGCGGGCTGGTCGCCGCTCAAGCGGTAGACGGCCGGTCCACCGGCGGTACGGAGAGGGGCCGCGCGCGAGGTCGTCCGCGCGCGGCCCCTCGCTGTGCCGCTCGACGTGTCCGGTCGCCGGCCGCCGGGGCTCAGGCCAGGGTGAAGCGCACCTCGCGGGTGGCCGGGTCGGCCTGCGTCAGGCGTACGGTGACGCGCTCGCCCAGCGGGAGTTCGCCGTCGCAGCGGGCGATCACGGCGGGCTCGACGAGCTGCACCTGGCCGCCGCCGCGGCGCTCGTCCACGTCGATCACCATCGCCTCGAACGCCTGCCCGATCCGGTCGCGCAGCAGGAACGCCTCCACCAGGTCCACGCAGGCCCGGTCGACCGCCCCGGCCCGCCGGCCGGTCGCCGCCATGATGTCGGGCAGCAGCGGCAACACCGCCCGTACGTCGGCGGGCACCGGCTCGCCCGCCGCGACCGCCAGGCACACCTCGGTCGCGTACCGGTCGACCAGGCGCCGCAGCGGGGCCGTGACGTGCGCGTACGGCGCCGCCACCGCCGCGTGCTCGGCCAGCTTGGGCGGCGCGCCGTCGAAGGCGGCGTAACCGGCGCCGCGCAGCAGCACCTTCGACTCGTGCAGGAACGCCGCCTGCTGCGGGTTCTTCGGGTCGAGGTCGTGCACGACCTCCCCGTAACCGGCGCCCTCGGGCCACGGCACGCCGAGCGCCTTCGCGACCCTGCGCACCTTGGCCAGGTCGTCCGGCTGCGGCGCGGGCAGGACGCGCAGGATGCCGATCTCGGCGTCCAGCATCATCGAGGCGGCGGCCATGCCGGTCAGCAGCGAGATCTGCGCGTTCCACGCCTCGGCGGGCAGCGGCATGCGGTACTCCAGCCGGTAGCCGCCGTCGTCCCGGACGATCTCCTGCTCGGGCGTGGGCAGGGTGACGCCGCCGCGCGCCCGCTCCAGCCGTAGCCGCAGCATGCCGATCTCGGCCAGTAGGCCGAGGGTGCCGTCGGCGGTGGCGGTGTCCACGGCGGCCTGCACGTAGGCGTAGTCGAGCCGCTCGCGGCTGCGTACGCGGGCGCGCTGGACGTCCGCGCCGACGATCTGGCCGTCGGCGTCCAGGTCGATCCGCCAGACCGCGGCCGGTCGCGTCGTACCGGGCAGCAGGCTGGCCGCGCCCTCCGACAGCACCTTGGGATGCAGCGGCACCCTGCCCACCGGCAGGTAGACGGTCTCGCCCCTGGTACGGGCCTCCGCGTCGACCGGCCCGCCCACCCGGACGAAGGCTCCGACGTCGGCGATGGCGTACCAGACGCGGTAGCCGTCACGCAGCCGCTCCAGGTGGAGGGCCTGGTCGAGGTCCATCGAGCCCGGCGGGTCGATGGTCACGAACGGCACGTCGGTCAGGTCTTTGGCGTCCAGCCTGGGCACCTGCGCCACCCAGTCGGCCTCGTCCAGCACCGCCCGCGGGAAACCGGCGGGCAGCCGCTGCTCGCGCAGCACACGCTCGAACCCGTCCTCCAGCCTGGCGGGGATCGGGCCAGGAACCTGAATCATCGACACGCCCACAACCTACTCAAGGCGGGCGGACCGTTACGACTGGGGCGTCAGATGGGCGTCGAGGCCGGTGATACGCAGCAGGCGCCTCATGTTGGGCGGGACGTTGGCCAGCCGCAGGGTGGTGTGCCGGCGCGCGGCCTGGTTGTGCACCGAGACCAGGATGCCGAGCCCGGCCGCGTCGATGAAGGACAGGCCGCTCACCTCGATGACCACCGACACGTCCGGCCGCCGCGCCCGCCCGGCCTCCTCCAGCGCGCCGAGCAGATGGCCGCGGACGGCCTCGGTGGTGGCGATGTCGAGCTCGCCGGCCAGGGAGACGGTCACGGTCGTGTCCTGGCGGCTGGTGGTCAGGTGAAGAGAATCCATGGCTCCCCGCTGTCGGTCCGGACGGGGGATTGTGCTGCTGACTACGGGGACCCGCCCTCGGCCGGAGGGTCCGGATGCCATGATGCGTCACGCAGCGCTACTGTCTGTTTCCGAAGAGGAGTGTACATGCCCTCCTGTCCGGCCTCGCGGAGCAGCCCCCCTGGGGGCGAACGCCCGGCCGGATGGGCGGCGGGCGCGGGCGGGAGGAGGTCGCGCGGTGCTGGGAAGGCCGTCCCCACAGGGGCGGCGGGCCCGGCGGGGACGCGCGCGCCGCGATGATCCACGACGGCGACATGCCCGGTAACGTCTCGTTTCACGTGATATTCGGTGTGATGTACCGACATGAGGAGCGTGACGTGCCCCCCGTCATCCTTTCCGCGGCCGGCTCGGCCCTGGTGCTCGACGTCTCCGGCCCCGGCCTGCCGCGGGTGCGGCACTTCGGCGCCGACCTCGGGCCGGTCACCGGAGCCGACCTGCTGCCCGCCCTGCTGTCGCTGACGGCCGCGCTGCCGCTGCTGCCCGGCCAGGGCGACTCCTGGTACGGCAGGCCCGGCCTGTCCGGCGACCGGGCCGGCGAGCACTGGCCGGTGCGCTGGAGCGCCGAGAACGTCGAGACGGCGGCTGAGCCGGGCGCCGGCGGCCGGGCGACCGTCGCCGCCGTGGACGCCGAGGCGGGGTTGCGGCTGGTCAGCGAGCTGGCCATGGACGCCTCCGGTGTCGTCACGATGCGGCACACGGTGACCAACACGGCCGCCTCGCCGTACCGGGTGCAGGGGTTGACCTGCGCGCTGCCGCTGCCCGCGCGGGCGGGGGAACTGCTGGACTTCACCGGCCGCTGGGCGCTGGAGAAGGTGCCGCAGCGCAGGGAGTTCGGGCAGGGGGTGTGGGCGCGGGAGAGCCGCCGCGGCCGCACCGGGCACGACGCGACCGGCCTGCTCGTGGCCGGTACGCCCGGTTTCGGCTTCCGCGCCGGCGAGGTGTGGGCCGTGCACGCGGGCTGGAGCGGCGGCCACGTCCACTACGCCGAACGGCTCGTCGAGGGCCAGGCCGTGCTGGCGGCCGGCGAACTGCTCGAACCCGGCGAGATCACCCTCGCCCAGGACGAGAGCTACACCACCCCCTGGGTCTTTTTCACCTGGTCCGGCAGCGGCCTGGACGACGCCGGCGGCCGCCTGCACGACCACCTGCGCGCCGCCCGCCCGCTCCCGGTACGCCCGGTCACGCTGAACAACTGGGAGGCCACCTACTTCGACCACGGCCTCGACCGGCTGCGCGAGCTGGCCGACAAGGCGGCCGCCGCCGGGATCGAACGGTTCGTGCTCGACGACGGCTGGTTCCGCCACCGCCGCCACGACCGCGCCGGGCTCGGCGACTGGTACGTCGACGAGGACGTGTGGCCGGACGGCCTGCACCCGCTGGCCGAGCACGTACGCGGGCTGGGCCTGCAGTTCGGCCTGTGGTTCGAGCCCGAGATGGTCAACCCCGACTCCGACCTGGCCCGCGCCCACCCCGACTGGATCCTCGCCCGCGCCGACCGGCCGCCCGCGCTCTGGCGCAACCAGCAGGTGCTCGACCTGGCCCGGCCCGAGGTCTACGACTACCTCCTCGACCGCCTCGACACCCTGACCGGCGAGTACGCCCTCGACTACATCAAGTGGGACCACAACCGCGACCTGGCCGAGCCCGTCCACGACGGCGTGCCGGGTGTGCACGCGCAGACCGAGGCGGCCTACCGGCTGATCGACGAGCTGCGCCGCCGCCATGCCGGGCTGGAGATCGAGTCGTGCTCGTCGGGCGGCGCGCGGATCGACTACGGCGTCCTGGCCCGTACCGACCGGGTGTGGGCCTCCGACTGCAACGACGCCCTCGACCGGCAGGCCATCCAGCGCTGGACCGGGCTGCTGGTGCCGCCGGACCGGATGGGCTGCCACGTTGGCGCCCCCCACGACCACATCACCGGCCGCGCGCTGCCGCTCGCCTTCCGGGCGGCGACCGCGATGTTCGGCCACATGGGCGTGGAATGGGACCTGACCTCGGCGAGCCCCGAGGAGCTGGAGGAGCTGGCGGTCTGGATCGCGCTGCACAAGCGGCTGCGCCCGGTGCTGCACGCGGGCCGCGTGGTGCGCGCCGACCACCCCGACCCCTCGACGCTGGTGCACGGCGTCGTGCTGCCCGAGCGGGCCGTGTTCGCCTGCGTCCAGCTCGCCAGCCGCGTCACCGTCAGCCCCGATCCGCTGCGGCTGCCGGGGCTCGACCCCGCCGCCCTGTACGAGGTGCGCGTCGCGGGCCCGCTGCCCGCCGGTGCGGGGCTGCCGCAGTGGGTGCTGGCGCCGGTGCGGCTGCCGGGCTCGGTGCTGGTCGAGATGGGACTGCCCGCGCCCGCGCTGCTCCCGGCCTCCGCGCTGGTCTTCGAGGTCGTACGGGTGTCCGCCGGCTAGCCCAGGTCCAGGTCCGAGCCGCCGAACTTGTCGCGCAGGAACCGGCCCTGGTCGCGCAGCGCCTGCTCGTCGCCCCGGTGGACGGCGTCGGCCACCTCCCGCAGGCCGGCGTCCAGGAGGGCGAGCTGGGCCAGCAGCTCCTCGTGCGCGCTGCGTTCCCGGCCGGCCCGCCGGGTCAGGGCGTACCCGCGCGGCAGGTTCGCGTACGCCTCCAGGCTGGCCGGCAGGTAGCTGCGGATCGTCTGGGACACCACGTGCAGCCGGTCGGGGGAGGCGGCCAGCTGCTCGGCCCGGCCCAGCACGCCCCTGACCACCTCGGCCAGCCCCGCCACGGCCGCCTGCACGTCGGCCGGGAAGCGGCCCTCGATCCGGCGCAGCAGCGCGTCGAGGTCGTCCCGCAGCGCCGACGTCTCGACCTCGGCGTGCGAGATCCGCAACCTCAGGCGCTCGGGCGGGGCCAGCAGCGCGCCCGCACCGTACAGGGCCGCCACGACCACCGGCCAGAACGCGCCCGCCAGCCCGAACAGGTGCGCGACCAGGCCCAGCAGCGCCAGCACGCAGCCGGCGATGTTCCTGGTCGAGCCCAGATAGCGCAGGACCCGCTCACTGATAGCCACGGATCTCCTTGAAGGCGCCGCTCAGCGACGTGGAACGGGCGTCGAACACGGCCCCGCCGGTCAGCGCCGCGATTTTGCGCATCTCCCCGTCGTCGCTCTCGCCGAACAGCACCACGAACGTCGGCGTACGCCGCCGCTCCTCCGGCAGCGCCCGGTAACGCGACTCGAAGGCGGCGTAGTCCGAGCCGTCGGTGTTCTCGCCGTCGGTCATCAGCACGATCGAGCCGTAGTGGCCGGGCGTCACGGGACGGTCGTAGGCGGCGGCCAGGCTGTCGTAGATCGCGGTGCCCCCGCCGGCCCGCAACCCCTGCGCGAACTCCTTGATCCGCGCCAGCGCGGGCGCCGGGTCACGTTCGGGGACGGCGAACGGCACCGGCGTGCCCGGCCGGTCGTTGAACGGGATCATCGTCACCGCCTCCCGGCTGCGAAACCGCGAGAACGCGCCCGAGGCCGAGGTGTCGGCGCCGGTCAGCGCCACCAGCGCCTGCCGCAGCGCCTCGATCCGGTCGCCCTGCATCGAGCCGGAGGTGTCCAGCACGAACATCGCCTCGGCCGGGACGCGCACCCGGTCGAGGTAGGTGGCGATCAGCTCGTCGGCCGTGCCGCGCCGGTTGGGGAAGGGCAGCTCGATGAGCTGCGCCGCGCCGGAACGCGGATCAGGGGGCACGCCGGGCGTGATCGGCCGCCGGTGCGTGCCCGTCACGATCTCCCGTTGCACGGCCGGGGTGCGCAGCCACTCCGCCAGCTTGCCGTACAGCCGCCGCTTCGGCTCGGCGGCCGAGGCGAGCAGCGTCAGCGGGTAGTCGGCGCTGACCACACCGTCGTCCGGGTAGACCAGCGTGACCGGGTCGCGCAGGCCGAGCAGGACGGACTCGTAGTTCACCATGCCGTCCACCCGCGGGTCGCGGGCGTAGGCGTCGGCCAGCCAGCCCGACGAGCCGGCCGTCAGCCGTTGCGCGGAGAAGAAGTCCTTCAGCCTGGGCGTCACCGCGCGGGCCTGCTCGGCGCTGAGCGCGCCGTCGGCGCCCGACAGCGCGGCGGCCACCCCGACCAGGGCGGAGAAACCCGAGTTGGACGAGGCCGGGTTCGTCATGCCGAAGCTGAACCGGCCCTGCCTGGCAGCCGCCGCGATGTCCGACCACGACACCCGGCTCTTGTCCCAGCCCAGCTCCCGGGCCTTGGCGGGCTTCAGGCCGAGCACCACCGGAGACACCATGATCTTGGTCTGGGTGGACAGCCTGGCCTGGGCGCCGTCGATGAGCGACAGGTAGCGGTTGGAGGAGAACCAGATCGCGTCCAGCTCGCCGCCGGCGCGCCCGCCCGCGACCCGCTCGGCGCCGTCCAGCGTGCCGGTGTACGTCAGCCGCACCTGGACGCCGATCTCGCCGGCGGCCTTCCTGAGCAGGGGTTCGAGGTCCTTGATCTCGCTGCCGGCCAGCACGCGCAGCACGTCGGGGCCGTCGGCGGGCACGCCCCCGTCACCGTCACCGCCGCCGTCAACGCCCCCGCAGGCGGCGGCCAGCAGCAGGACGGCCCCGAGCGCCCATCCGGCCCAGCGCCTCACGCCGACTCCCGCGAACGCTCCAGGTACACGCGGGCGTGCTCCAGCTCGGCGCCCAGGCTGTCCACCGTGGCCGCCATGTTGTCCACGGCCTTGGCGCGGAAGGCGTCGATCGTGTCCATGGTGGCGTACACGTTGTCGAACGCCTGCCGCAGCGTGTCCAGGTCCACGGTCGTCGAGGCGGCCTGGTTCTGGATCGCGCCCGCCTGCGTGTGCAGCATCTCGCTGGTGGCCAGGATGAGGTCGCTCGTCGTGGCGTTCAGGGCGGTGATCTGGTCGAGCACCAGCTTCTGGTTGGCCAGCGCCTGCGCGACCGTCACCGCCGTGCGCAGCGCGGCCACCGTGGTCGTGGTCGCCCGGTCCACGCCCTTGCTGAGCTCCAGGTTGTTCTTGCGTACCAGGTCGAGCGCCAGGTAGCCCTGGGCGGAGACGGCGAGCTGGGTGAGGATGTCCTGGTGTTTCTGGCGCACCGCGAACAGCGCGTCGGAGCGCAGCGCCGTGGCCCGCTCCTCGTCGGCCAGCGTGATGCGCTCCTCCAGGGCCGCGTCGAGGGCCTTGGCCATGACCGCGTACTCCTGGAGGCGGGTCATGGCCTCCCACAGGTTGGCCTTCTCGCCCTCAATGGCCGCGTTGTCGCGCAGCAGCTCGTCCTGGCCGGACTTCAGCGCGCGGATGATGTCGTCGAGGTGCTGCTGCGCCGAGCGGTACTTGGCGAAGTAGTCGCGCAGCCGGTCGCCGAACGGGATCAGCCCGAGCAGCCTGCGCGGCCCGCCCGCCGCCTGCTTGGGATCCAGGTCCACCACCGTACGGCGCAGCGCCACCAGGTCGGCGGCCACCTTGGCCTGGGCGTCGGCGCCCTCGCCGCGGGCCGCGTCGAGGGCCGCGACCGGGCGCTTGAGCATGCGGTTGGCCACCTGGGAGGCCGACCTGATCTCGGTGTCGCCCATCGAGGCGAGGTCGTGCACCTTGCGGCCGAACTCCGGCGAGCGCGGGTCGAGCCCGCTCAGCTCGCCGGCGAAGTCCCGCGCCTTGGCGGCCAGCTCGGCCGCGCGCCCGTCGGGCAGGGGGAGCATGGTGGCCGCCGTCTCGGCCGGCACCGGCTGGACCGGCGCGGGCGGCGTGAGCACCAGATCGGACACGTCGGAGTTCTCCTTGCTGGAAGAGGCGGTCACGGGCGGGAGGCGTCGATCGTGGTGATCAGCTTGTCCAGGCGCTCGTAGACGGGCGGCTCGACCACGTCCACCAGGTCGGCGACCGGCGTTCCCGCCTTGGTGGCCCGGTCGGCGAAGGCCCGCGGGTCGGCGGTGCGGAATCCGTGCGCGGCGGCCAGGGAGCGCAGCTCGGGGTCGCCGGTCAGCAGCTCGCCGACGCGGGTTCCCGGCGCGGACAGCGGGACCAGGGTGTGCTTGCTGAGCACGGTGGGGGCGGGGTAGACCAGCCGCATGTCGGGCCGGATCGCGCCGTCGCGGGCGAAGACGTGGGAGAGGTACTGGGCCTCGTACACGACGAGCATCGGCGTCTTGCCCGCGCCGAGGGCGAGATAGTCGTCGAAGGAGGCTTCGCTCGTGGTCTCGGAGAAGCCCTGGTCGAGCACGACGGGGGCGAGGACCGGCGCGATGCCGGCGATCTGCGCGTCGGAGGTGATCACGTTCTCGCCGTTGGCGACGTAGCCGAGGGCCGACAGGTACATGGCCGCGCTGTTGGACGTACGGATGTCGGTGGTGGTGAGCAGGACCCGCTTCCGGGCACGATAGACATCGTTACCCGGGATTTGATCCCATCGAGTGCCTTTAGCCGTTAATTCCAGATATTTCTTTATATCGAGTAGTTGTGGGCCTTTGCCGGAATTGCTGAGCAGGCCGGCCTTCGTCAGCAGCCCCGCGATCGGCTCGAACGTGGCGATCGCCATCGGCGAGTAGAACGGTGAGAACGTCGTCGTCGCGCCCCGGTCACGCTTGATCTTCTCGGCGGCCGGCGCGCTGGAGGGGAAGGCGAAGGCGTACCGGCCGAGGTCCACCTCCGTCGCGATCTGCCGGGAACCGGCGGTGTCCACCTCGACCCGCAGGCCGTGCCGGGCGAAGGCGGCCCTGACCGCCGGGTCGTCGAAGAACGGCTTCTTCTCCGAGCCGATGACACCCCGTACGACACTGAGCTCCGGCGCCTCGGCCGAGCGGTTCCCCAGGACGATCGCGACCACCGCCACCCCGGCCAGGACGACGGCCAAGGCGACGCCGATCCATCGCTTCATCGCATCCCATTTCGCGAAATATCCCCCATGGCAGGGATTATGGGAGTGCGATTGTCGGGGGAGCGCGTCGGAAAGCCGACCTTACGCCAGAATTCACCCGCCGTTCACGAGCCTCGGACATCCACCGGCCCCCGGCTCAGCGGAGCCCGAAGGTTCCCGGCGTTTTCAGTGGGCGATGGGACGCCAGGACGCCCAGTCGATGCGGACGCGGTCGGGACGAGCCGCGTCCACCTTGACCGGCAGCACCGCGCCCGGCACCACCAGGCCCATCGGGACACGCGGCAACGTCTGCCGGTGGACGACCCGGTACGCGGGCCCCTCAACCGGCTGCACCACCAGCCCGAAGCTGACGACCGGCTGGTCGTTGACCGTCATGTGGGTGTCGGCCATCGACTCGACCACGGCCTGCGCGGGAATCCCGGTCGCCAGGAGCCGCTGCCCGTTCCTCGCCATGATCAGGAACGGCAGCCCGACCGCGGCCGTGATCAGCGTCGTCGCGCCGATGATCGCCACAGCCAACAAGATTCCCGTGGTCACTGTGCTTCCCCAGTTCTGTCCTCCGCCCGGCGTCCGGGCGGCTCGTCTCGTCCGATCTCGAAGGAGTCTGCGGCCGCGGGCTTGACCTCCGCTTGATCACCGGTTGCACCCCGGGTGCCGGGGCGTGAGGTTCGGGTGGCGGAGGGCCGGAAGACCCGGCGGGCGGCGTTAGGGTGGCCGCGTGCATATCGACGAATGGCTGCAAGCGATCCCCGCCGCCTGGTTGTGCGCGATGGTCGCGCTGGTGATCGGCCTGGAGAGCCTCGGCATCCCGCTGCCCGGCGAGATCGTGCTGGTCAGCGCCGCCATTCTGTCCGCCAAGGGCGTGGTCAGCCCGGTCGCGGTGGGCGCGTGCGCCAGCGCCGGGGCGATCCTGGGCGACTCCGCCGGCTACGCCATCGGCCGCAAGGGCGGACGCCGGCTGTTCGACCGGCTGGGCCGGCGTTTCCCCAAGCACTTCGGCCCCCGCCACGTCGCCAAGGCCGAGAGCTACTTCCACCGCTACGGCGTGTGGGCGGTGTTCGTCGGCCGCTTCATCGCGCTGCTGCGCATCCTGGCCGGGCCGCTGGCCGGGGCGCTGCGCATGCCGTACTGGCGGTTCGCGGTGGCGAACGTGCTGGGCGGGATCGTCTGGGCGGGCGGCACCACCGCGGTGATCTTCTATCTCGGGCTGGTGGCCGAGAAGTGGCTGAAGGGCTTCTCGTGGGTCGGGCTCGGCGTGGCCGTGGTGTTCGGCATCTGCACCACGCTCTATCTCAAGCGCCGCGCGGCCTCAGCGCTCGATGAGGGTGACCTCGAGGGAGTAGTGAGAGGCCCGGTAGACGTGTGAGCCGTGCTCGACGGCCCGGCCCTGGTCGTCGTACGTCGTCCTGACCATGGTGAGCAGCGGCGCGCCGCGGCGCTCGTCGAGCAGCTTGGCCTCCACCTGCCCGGCGGCGCGGGCCCCGATGCGCTGGTTGGCCACCCGCATGCGCACGCCCGCGCCGCGCAGCAGCTCGTACAGGCCGCGCACTTCCAGGTCGGCGGAGGAGAGCTGGGCCAGCCCCGGCGGGAGCCAGTTGTGCAGGACGGCGAGCGGCTCGCCGGCGGCGAAGCGCAGGCGTTCGAGGTAGAGGACCTCGCTGCCGGGCTCGACGCCGAGGATGGCCGCCTTGTCCTCCTCGACCGGGCGCGGCTCCAGCGCGAGCACCTGCGTGGCCGGCTCCTGGCCCGAACGGCGCAGGTCGTCGTAGAGGCTGGTCAGCTCGACCGAACGCTTGACCTGACCGTGCACCACCTGCGTGCCGACGCCGCGCTTGCGTACCAGCAGGCCCTTGTCGACCAGGTATTGGATCGCCTGGCGGATCGTCGGCCTGGACAGGCCGAGCTTGTCGGCGAGCAGGATCTCGTTGTCCAGCCGGGAGCCGGGCGTCAGGTCGCCTCGCCGGATCGCCTCGGCGATCTGCTCGGCCACCTGGAAGTAGAGCGGCACAGGGCTGGATCGGTCCAGGTCGATGGCCAGGTTCGGGGTCATGCTGATCAGCTTAACCGAGGTCAGAATGTCCAGACAAATAGCGAACACGTAAGGTCATGGGCGGGCCGCGAGCAGCGCGGGGAGCTCGGTGAGCGAGGTGATGCGCGGGAACCCGGCCGGCGCGGGCTCGGCGCCCAGCCGGTCGATCCACACCGAGGGCATGCCGACCGCCGCCGGGCCGCGTACGTCCTTGTCGAGGTCGTCGCCCACCAGCAGCACCTGCGAGGGCGGCAGCCCGAGCGCCCGCGCGGCGGCGGTGTAGCAGCCGGGGGAGGGCTTGAACTGCCCGCCCAGGCACTCGCCGGTCAGCACCGGGCCCAGGTCGAGGCCGAGCGCGCGGACCTTCGCCTCCTGCACCCCCTGCGAGCCGTTGGTCAGGATCCCGAACGTGTGGCCCCGCAGCTTCGCCAGCGCCGGCGCGACGTCGGGGTAGGCGGCCCAGCCGCGCCGGTAGTGCTCGGTGTAGGTGGCGAAGGCCGCTTCGAGGTCGGCGGGCGGCTCGACGCCCAGCTCCCGGCACAACGCGCGCACGCGGCGGCGGCGCTGCTCCTGCCACGAGCACTCGCCCGCCTGCCAGGCCGCCAGGTGGGGGATCTCCAGCGCCGCCCACAGCGCCGCGGCCTCGGCCAGGCGCGGATGGCCGGGCGCCAGCGCCGACACCCACGCGGTGATCGCGGCGTCGGCGGCGCCGCGATGGTCGAGGAGGGTGCCGTCGAGGTCGAACAGGATGCCGTTGATCGCGCCGTTCACCCGGTGAGCATATCGGCGACGACCCGGGCGGCCGTCTCGCGTGGCGGGTAGCCCAGGGTGAGGCCGCGCACCGACGGCGGCGCCTGCGCGAAGCGCGCCTCGGCGTCCTCGCACAACACGTAGTTCAGGGCGGGGGAGTGGTGGCGGTGGGACTCCAGCGCGGCCACCTCGGCCTCGGCCGTCCGGCCGGGCAGCGCCTCGCGGTAGTCGGCGATCAGGGCGGGGAGGTCGAAGAGCCGCTCGTACGGCTCGGTCGTGCCGGCCACGACGCGGACCGCCGAGCCGTCGGCCCGCGCCCGGTAGACCAGGCCGGTGCCGCCGCTCTTGACGAACCAGCGCAGCGCCTCCTCGGCGGGCAGGGTGAAGGTCCCGTACGGTTTGCGCCCGTACAGCAGGGCCTCGGCGATCCAGCGGTCGCACCACCGCTCGTCGCGGTACGGCGTCGGCGATCCGGGGTCGCAGCTCAGGCCCTGGGCCAGGACCGGGTTCCAGGCCGAGACCAGCGGGCTGCTGAAGCGGGGCATGCGGGGGCCGAGCCAGTGGCTCAGCGCGTAGCCGTACCAGACGGTGACGACCTCGGTCTGCCGTTCGGGGCGTCTGCGCTCGTAGACGCCGTTCATCACCTGGCCGTCGGGGTGGCGCCAGGAGCCCGGCTCGATGGCGTCGTCTGTGGGGACCGGAGGGGTGCGGTAGTCGGGATTGAGCGTCCACGCGTCCGCCACAGTGTCGGCTCCTTCGGCGTCGGGATCGCGGCAAGACCATCAGAGTGACTCATCGTGCAACACCCGTCACGGTGAATCAATGAACCGGGTGTGAACGATGATGTTTGTCATCAGTGGTGCTTGCGGTACTCGCCCGCCTGCCGGATGTGGTCGATCATGACGCGCTCGGCGGCGTCGGCGTCGGCGGCCTCCAGGGCGGCCAGCAGTTCCTCGTGGGCCTGGAGTTGCCGCCTGACCTGTTCCGGGTCGAGCCACAGCGACGCCTCGGCGGGCACCGGGACGCCGTTGCGCACGGACCGGGCGTGCGCGCCGAGGAAGGCGGGGCCGCCGATGTCGACGATACGCAGGTGGAAGTGCCTGCTCCGGTCGCCGAGCCGGTCGTGCCTGCCCTGCTCGGCGTCGGCGGTCATCGCGCGGTGCAGGTCGCGCAGCCCGGCGAGGTCGTCCTCGGTGATCCTGGCCGCGGCCAGGCGCGCGCCCAGGCCCTCGACGACCGCGCGCAGCCCGTAGTACTCGGCCAGCGCCTCGTCGCCGAGGTCGATCACGGTCGCGCCGTGGTGGGCCTCGTAGCTGATCAGGCGGTCCTTCTCCAGGCGGCGCAGTGCCTCGCGTACGGGGGTGATCGAGACGCCGAGCCGCCGGGCCACGGCTCCGGCGCGCAGCGCGGTGCCGCCCGGGATGCGGCCGCCGCGGATCTCGTCGAGGAGCACGGTGTAGACGTAGTCGGCCTTGCTCATGGGCGGCGTGGGCGGCGTGGGCTCTGTGGCTGCCATGTCACCAGTCTCTCGCAGGGCGGTCGCGCCTATGACTTATTTCTTATAACTTACATTTTATGACAAGTCTCGCCGACCTGCGGGTCATCGACGCGGCGACGTTGTTCGCCGGCCCCTCCGCCGCGATGATGCTGGGCGACTTCGGCGCCGACGTGATCAAGATCGAGCACCCGCGCCGCGGCGACCCCTCGCGCGGCCACGGCGCCTCGGTGGACGGCGTGGGCCTGTGGTGGAAGTCGTTGTCGCGTAACAAGCGCACCGCCGCCGTCGACCTGTCGCGCGCCGAGGGCCAGGAGATCCTGCGCCGCCTGGCCGAACGCTCCGACGTGCTGATCGAGAACTTCCGGCCCGGCACCCTCGAACGCTGGCACCTGGCCCCCGAGGACCTGCTCAAGGCCAACCCGCGGCTGATCGTGGCCAGGATGACCGGGTTCGGGCAGGTCGGCCCGATGGCCGGGCGGCCGGGCTTCGGGACGCTGGCCGAGGCGATGAGCGGGTTCGCGGCCATGACCGGCCAGCCGGACGGGCCCCCGACCCTGCCGCCGCTGGCCCTGGCCGACGGCATCGCGGGCCTGGCCATGTCGTACGCGATCATGGTGGCGCTGCACGCCCGCGCGGCGACCGGGCGCGGCCAGATCATCGACCTGGCGATCATCGAGCCCATCCTGGGCCTGCTCGGGCCGCAGATGACCGCGTACAAGGCGCTCGGGGTGGTGCCGGAGCGCACCGGCAACCGGTCCAGCAGCAACGCGCCGCGCAACACGTACCGGACCCGTGACGGCCGCTGGCTGGCGATCTCCACCAGCGCCCAGCCCATCGCCGAGCGCGTCGTGACCCTCGTCGGGCGTCCCGACCTGGTCGAGCAGCCCTGGTTCGCCAGCGGCCACGGCCGCGTCCAGCACGTGGACGAGCTGGACGAGGCCGTCGCCACCTGGATCGCCGCCCGCGACGCCGAGGAGGTCATCGCCCGGTTCGAGGAGGCGCAGGCCGCCGTCGCCCCGATCTACGACGTCACCGACCTGGCCCGGGACCCGCAGTACGCGGCGCTCGGCACGTTCGTCGACCTGCCGGACGAGGAACTGGGCACGGTCACCCTGCAGAACGTGTTGTTCCGCCTGTCGGAGACGCCCGGTGAGATCCGCTGGCCCGGCCGCCCGCTCGGCCACGACACCGACGAGGTGCTCGGCGAGCTGGACTACCCGGCCGAGACCGTCGCCGCCCTGCGCGCGGACGGGGTGATCGCGTGATCGCCCCCGTCACCTGGCTGTACGTCCCCGGCGACCGCCCCGAACGTTTCGCCAAGGCCGCCGCCTCCGGCGCCGACGTGGTCATCATCGACCTGGAGGACGCCGTCGCCCCCGCCGGGAAGGACGCCGCCCGCGCGAACGCCGTCGCCTACCTGCGCGGGCGCGAGGCCGCCGCCGAGCCGCGGATCCACGTCCGGGTCAACGACGTGGCGACCGACCGCGGACGCGCGGACCTGGCGGCCGTCGGCGAGCTGGCCGACGCCGTACGGCTGCCCAAGGTCGAGTCGGCCGCCGCGCTGGACGGCCTGCCCGGCGCGGCCCCCCTGTACGCGCTGCTGGAGTCGGCGGCCGGGATCGTCGAGGCCAGGGCCGTCGCCGCCCACCCGCGCGTGGCCGGCGTGGCGCTGGGCGAGCAGGACCTCGCCGCCGAGCTGTCGATCACCGACGAGAGCGCCGTGAACCACCTCAGGTTGCAGGTCGTGCTGGCCGCCGCGGCGGCGGGCCTGCCGCCGGTGCCCATGTCGGTCCACCCCGACGTCAAGGACGAGGACGGGCTGCTCGCCTCCTGCCGGGCCGGCCGCGCGCTCGGCCTGTTCGGCCGGACCGCCATCCATCCCCGGCAGCTCCCGGTGATCCGGCGGGCCTTCCGTCCCGGCGAGGAGGAGAGGGCCAGGGCCGCCGAGATCGTCCAGGCCGCCGAGGCCGCCGAGCGTGCGGGCGCGGGCGCGGTCGCCCTGCCCGACGGCCGTTTCGTGGACGCTCCGATCGTCGCCAAGGCCCGCCGCGTGCTGGACCTGGCGCGCCGGCTCGCGGACTAGCGCGAGGGGTACCAGCGGACCTGCAGCTCCTCGTCGTCCGGGGCCGGGCCGGGCAGGTCGCGGTGGGCGGGCGGGACCCGCAGGGAGTCCATCACCAGGGCCAGGTAGCGGTGGCGGAGCTGGGAGGTGCGCTCCTCGTCGCCGAGCTTGATCGAGGCGATCTGCTCGAACAGCAGCGCGATGTCGGCCACGGTGACGTCGTCTCGCAGCACGCCCGCCGCCACGGCCCGGTGGTGCAGCCGCGTCGCCAGGTCGCCGGCGCGTACGGCGTCGTGGTAGAGCTCCTCCGTGGGCTGGAAGGTGCCGGCCAGCTTGATCGTCAGGGAGTTGGTGTCGGCGTCCACGATGCCCCGCAGGTAGGAGGCGAACGCCTCCCAGGGGTCGCCCTCGTCGTCCATCGCCTGCTGGGCCACGGCGACGTAGAGCTTGAGCCCGTCGCCGCACAACTTCTGCAGCAACGCCTCCTTACTGGGATAGCGGCGGTAGAGCGCGCTGATCCCGACCCCCGCCTTCTCGGCCACGGCCGCGATGGGCGCGCCGGGGTCGGCGGTGAAGACCGCCCTGGCCGACTGGAGGATCAACTCGTCGTTACGGGCGGCCTGAGCCTTGCGGCCGCTCATGGGTGCGCTGGTCATGCCTCCATCATACGGGAACGAATAATTCCGTTCTACTACTTCGCGTTCCTTGCATTGGTCCGCATGTCTATACAAAGAGATCACATTGGGGTAGAACCGGGGCTAGCCCGTTGGTCTTGGAGGTGTCCGATGAGACGTACCCCGATCGTGCTGGCGCTGGTGGGCGTGCTCGCCCTGACCGGCTGCTCCTCCTCGGGAGGGGAGGGCGCGCAGAGCGCCGCACCCGGCTCCGCCGCCGCCCCGGCGGCAAGCGGCGGCAGCTTCGCCGTCATCACCCACGGCGGCGCCGGGGACGCCTTCTGGGACGTCGTCAAGAACGGCGCCGAGGCCGCCGGCAAGCAGTACGGCGTCAAGGTCACCTACCAGGGCGACGGCGACCCCGCCAAGCAGTCGCAGCTCATCGACCAGGCCGTCTCGGAGAAGGTGGACGGCATCGTGGTCTCCATGGCCAACCCGGACGCGCTCAAGGAGTCCATCGGCAAGGCCGTCGCGGCCAGGATCCCGGTCGTGACCATCAACTCCGGGGCCGACTCCTCCAAGGCGTTCGGCGCCATCACCCACGTCGGCCAGTCCGAGGACGTCGCCGGACGCGGCGCGGGCGAGCAGCTCAAGGCCGCGGGCGTCACCAAGCTGCTGTGCGTCGTGCACGAGGCCGGCAACGTCGGCCTCGACCAGCGCTGCAAGGGCGCCGAGCAGACCCTCGGCGGCACCGTCGAACGCCTCCAGGTGGACGTCGCCAACCTCGCCGACGTCACCTCCAAGGTCACCGCCAAGCTCCAGTCGGACAAGCAGGTCAACGGCGTCCTCGCGCTCAACCCGGCGGTCGCCGTGGCGGCCAGGGACGCGATCAGGGACTCGGGCGCGCAGGCCAAGCTCGCCACCTTCGACCTGTCGGGCGACGTGGTCGCCGCGATCAAGGACGGCGAGATCCTGTTCGCCGTGGACCAGCAGCAGTACCTCCAGGGCTACCTGCCGATCACGTTCCTCACGCTCTACAAGGACAACCTCAACACGGTCGGCGGCGGGCTGCCGGTCAACACCGGGCCCGGGTTCGTCACCAAGGACAACGCCGAGCAGGTGGCCAAGCTGGCCGAGGCGGGCACCCGATGAGCGCCTGCCGGGGCGGGGAGGGCCGCCGATGACGGCCGCTCCCGCGCGGGCCGACGAACGGGTCGCGCGGGTCGGCCTGGCCCGCCGTCTGATCGTCCGGCCCGAGCTCGGGGCCGTGGTGGGGCTGGTCGCGGTGTTCGCGTTCTTCGCCGCGCAGTCGGCGGTGTTCCGCTCGCCGGCCGGCGTCGCCAACTGGCTCGACCCGGCGGCCACGCTCGGCATCATGGCGGTCGCGGTCGCGCTGCTGATGATCGGCGGCGAGTTCGACCTGTCGGCGGGCGTGCTGACCGGCACCAGCGGGCTGATCCTCGTCACCCTGGCCACCCGCTACGGGTTCAGCGTGTGGGCGGCCATGCTGGCCGGGCTGGTCGTGGCGCTGGCCGTCGGGCTGGTCAACGGGCTGGTGGTGACCCGGACGAAGCTGCCCAGCTTCATCGTCACGCTGGGCACCTTCCTCATGCTGCAGGGCGTCAACCTCGGCGTCACCAAGGCCATCACCGGGACCGTGCAGGTCGGCGGGCTGCGGCGGGCGTCCGGGTTCGAGGCGGCGAGCGCGGTCCTGGCGGGCACCGTCCAGATCGGCGGCACGTCGTTCCGGGTGGCCATCCTGTGGTGGATCGCGATCACCGCGCTGGCGACCTGGGTGCTCATGCGTTCCAGGCCGGGCAACTGGATCTTCGCGGTGGGCGGCGACGAGCAGGCCGCGCGGGCGGTCGGGGTGCCCGCGGCCCGTACGAAGATCGCGTTGTTCATGACGACGGCGGTCGCCGCCTGGCTGGTCGGCTCGATCCTGGCGCTGCGCTACACCTCCGTCCAGGCCAACATCGGCATCGGGCAGGAGTTCATCTACATCATCGCTGCGGTCATCGGCGGCTGCCTGCTCACCGGCGGGTACGGCTCGGCCGTCGGCGCCTCCATCGGCGCGGTGATCTTCGGCATGGCCGACAAGGGCATCGTGTTCCTGGGCTGGGACGCCGACTGGTTCAAGTTCTTCCTCGGGGCCATGCTGCTGCTGGCGACGCTGGCCAACCGCCTGGTCCGGCGCTACGCCGAGGAGGTGCGGCGATGATCCTGCAGACCCGGGACATCGGCAAGACGTTCGGCTCGGTGCTGGCCCTGCGCGGGGTCTCGATGGGCGTGGAGGAGGGCACGGTCACCTGCGTGCTCGGCGACAACGGCGCGGGGAAGTCCACACTGATCAAGATCCTGTCCGGGGTGCACCAGCACGACACGGGGTCGTACCTGGTGGACGGGGCCGAGGTGCGCTTCGCCAGCCCGCGCGAGGCGCTGGACCGCGGGATCGCCACGGTCTACCAGGATCTGGCGATGATCCCGCTCATGTCGGTCTGGCGGAACTTCTTCCTCGGCTCCGAGCCGCGCAGGGGCCCGGCGTTCGACGTGGCCAGGGCGCGCCGGGTGGCGGCGGAGGAACTGCGCGCGATGGGCATCGACATCCGGGACGTGGACCAGCCCGTCGGCACGCTGTCGGGCGGCGAGCGGCAGTCGGTCGCCATCGCCAGGGCCGTGTACTTCGGCGCCCGCGTCCTCATCCTGGACGAGCCCACCTCGGCGCTGGGGGTCAAGCAGGCGGGCGTGGTGCTGCGCTACATCGCCAGGGCCCGCGACCGGGGGCTCGGCGTGGTGTTCATCACCCACAACCCGCACCACGCCTACCCGGTGGGCGACCGGTTCCTGCTGCTGAACCGCGGGACCAGCATGGGCGAGTACGCCAAGGCCGACATCGGCAAGGACGAGCTGACGACCCTGATGGCCGGCGGGGCCGAACTGGAGGAACTGGCCCACGAACTGCGCCGCGAGTGAGCCGCTTGGGTGGAATTTGACGGAACCGGGCGATCGGATCGAGGTGCGTCAAGGCAGGAACACATCGTTGGTGGACGACGACAGCCGGAGGGCGCCACCGTGACCACGATGATGAGCAAGCAGGTCGTGCTGGAGAAGGCGGCGCGGGAGTTCGCCGAGGCCAACGCCAAGCGTCCCTTCATCTACGAGCTGCCGCCCGAGCAGGGCCGCGAGGTGCTGGAGAAGCTTCAGTCGGACCCGGGCGTGCCCAAGCCCGAGATCGAGGAGGAGTGGATCCAGGTCCAGGGCGGGCCGACGGGCATCGTGCCGGTGCGCATCGTCAAGCCCGAGGGCGCCACGGGCACCCTGCCGGTCATCTTCTACATCCACGGCGCGGGCTGGGTGTTCGGCTCGGCGCACACGCACGACCGGCTCGTCCGCGAGCTGGCCGTACGCACCGGCGCCGCCGTCGTCTTCCCCGAGTACGACCGCGCGCCCGAGGCGAAGTACCCGACGCAGATCGAGCAGAACTACGCCGCCGCCCAATGGGTGATGGAGCACGGCGCGGAGAAGGGGCTCGACGCCTCCCGCATGGCCGTGGCCGGCGACTCGGTGGGCGGCAACATGTCGATCGTGCTGACGCTGATGGCAAAGGAGCGCGGCGACGTCGCCCTGCGCGGCCAGGTGTTGTTCTACCCGGTCACGGACGCGAACTTCGACACCGAGTCCTACAAGCAGTTCGCCACGGGCTACTACCTCAACCGGGACGGCATGAAGTGGTTCTGGGACCAGTACACGACAGATCCGGCGCAGCGCGCGGAGAGTCACGCCTCGCCGCTGCGCGCGAGCGACCGGGAGCTGCGCGGCCTGCCGCCGGCCCTGGTCCTGAACGGCCAGGCCGACGTGCTGCGGGACGAGGGCGAGGCGTACGCGGCGAGGCTGCGCGAGGCCGGGAACGACGTCACGGCGGTCGAGCTGGCGGGGATGGTGCACGACTTCGCCATGGTGGACCTGCTGCGCGACACCAACGCCAACAAGGCCGCCATGAGCCTGGCCGTCACCAAGCTGCGCGAGTGGCTCAATCCCTGATCTACAACGTAAAGACGCCTGCGTTCCACGCTGCCCATACGGTGAGAAAGAACCATATTTCACCGACACGAGGGAGAACGGAAGCGTGGCACGCGACGCTGTCTGGGCCGTTATTACCGGCATGTACGACGCCTACGCGCGAGGCGACAGGCAGGGCATCGACCGGCTGCTCCACCCGCAGGCCACGATCTGGGACTCGGCCGAGCCCGGCCTGATCACCAGCAGGCAGCAGCTCGACAAGGTACGCGACGCGCGGCCGTCCGACGGCCCGGCGGAGACCTCCGTCCGGGCCTACGACGAGGTCGTGGACGTGTGGGGCGACACCGCCCTGGCCCGGTACATGCTGCGCGTGGACTTCGAGAGCGGCGAGCCGGAGCTGGTCCGGACGACGAGCGTGCTGCGCCTGGCGGACGGCGAGTGGCGGATCGTCCACGTGCACGAGAACGTGCTCCAGCAGCAGCCCTGACAGCGACCCCACGACGGGGGCAGTGCGCCGCGCACAGCCGCGCGGCCCCCGGCCGGGCGTCGCGCACACCGGTGCGGAAGGGGGACGGCCCTATGGTGCGGCAATACTTCGCGCCCCCCTCCGAGGAGCTTGCATGACCGCCACCGACGCACGGACACTCCCCATCGGGGCGGCGTTCGACCGGATGCCGTTCTCCCGCCGGCACGTGCTCATCGCGCTCGCGCTGTTCATCGCCTTCGTCATCGAGTCGTGGGAGCAGCTCGCGCTGGTCTACGTCTCCGGCGACCTCGGCCCGGCGTTCGGGATCGACGAGGCCGGGGTCGGGATCGTGTTGTCGGCGGTGGCGTTCGGCATGATCCCCGGCGTGCTGGTCTGGGGGCCGCTCGCCGACCGCATCGGACGCAAGCCGACCGCGTTCTGGTCGCTGCTGGCCTACGGCGTGATCGCGCTCGCCTCGGCGTTCGCGCCGAACCTGGCCACGCTGGTCGCGCTGCGGGTCGCCTCCGGGCTCGCACTGGCCGGCGTCTACACGATCACCTTCCCCTTCTTCCTCGAACTGCTGCCCACCAGGCACCGGGGGCGGGCCGCGGTGTACCTGTCGATCGGGTGGCCCATCGGCATGCTGGCGGCCATCGCCGCCTCGGTCACGCTCGGCGACCTGGGCTGGCACGTCGTGGTGATCGCCAGCGCGGCGGCGGGGTTGTGGGCGTTCGCGATCAGGGCGTGGGTGCCGGAGTCGCCGTACTGGCTGGCCGCCCGGGGGCGGCAGGACGAGGCGCGGGCCGTGCTGCGCGAGCTGGGCAGCCCCGACGCCGAGGCGACGTTCACGGTGGCGTCGGCGAGCGCGCGGGCGGGCAACCCCATGGACCTGCTCCGCGGCCGGCTGGCCAGGATCACCGTCCTCATGCTGGCGCTCAACTTCGTCTTCAACTGGGGCTACTGGGGGCTGCAGACCTGGCTGCCCACGCTGTTGCAGGCCAAGGGCCTGTCGTTGTCGGCCTCGCTCGGCTTCGCCGCGCTCAGCGCGCTGATGATGATCCCCGGCTACGTGAGCGCGTCCCTGCTGACCGGGCGCTTCGGCCGCAAGAAGGTCTTCCTGTTCTACGTCGTCGCGGCCGTGCTCGGCGGCCTGTGGTTCGCCACCGCGAGCAGCCTGACCGGCCTGTACCTGGGCAACTTCGTCCTGTCGTTCTTCAGCCTGGGCGCGTGGGGCGTCTGGAACACCTGGAACGGCGAGTTCTACCCGACCGCCCTGCGCGGCACCGGCTACTCCTGGGCCACGGCCTCCCAGCTCGTGGCCACCACGGTCGCGCCGTCGGCCGTGGGCGCGCTGCTCGCCCACGCCACCGGCTTCACCGCGACCATGCTGGTCATCAACGCGTTCATGGTGGCCACGGCGCTGCTGGCCATGCCGCTGCCCGAGACCGAAGGGCGCGAACTGGAGTGATCCTCGGCGTCGCGCTGGACGGGCCGTCACCGGTGGTGGTGGCCGTCGGCGACGGCGCGCCGCCGTCGGCCGCGATACGCGCCTGCGTGGCGGTGGACCTCGACGGGACGCCGCGCGCGCCGGTGGCCGCGATCCGCGTGGGCGGCCTGTGCCCGCCGGTGTTGCGGCCGGTGGCCGACCCCGGGGTGGCCACGATCGTACGCGGCGGGCACAGCCTGACCGGCCGCCCGCTGGCGCCGCTGGACACCGCCGCGGTACGCGAGTTCGCCGCCGGCTGCGGGCTGAGCGACTTCGCGGTGACGGCGACCGGCTCGCCCATGCTGGCCGACCACGAGCTGGCGGTCGCCGCGATCGTGGCGGCCGAGGTGCCCGGGGCCGAGATCACCCTCTCGTACGAGTTCGGCCGCCCCGGCCTGCGGGAACGCGAGGCGCACGCGATCAGGAACGCCGCGCTCGGCCCCGAGGCCGGCCGGATCGCCGACCGGGTGACACGGGAGCTGCCCGGCGTGCCGGTGTACTTCGCCAGGACCGGCAGCGGCCTGGTGTCGGCCCACTACTTCCGCAGGTACCCGCGGGCCTGCGACCTGGGCGGGACGACCAGCCTGCGCCGCGGCCGGGCGGCGCTGGCCGCGGCGGGCGGCGCGACGCCGTTCGAGGTGATCGCGCCCGGCTCGGAGGACCTGGTGGCGGCGGCGTACGGCGCCGCGCTCGCCCGACCGGAGGCCCAGGTGGAACGCATCGTGCAGGCACGCGGCCGGGCCGAGCTGGACCGGGCGCTCCAGGACGCCAGGGACGAGGCCCTGACCCGCGTGGTCAGCGCCGGCGCCGCCCCCGGCTTCGCCCGGATCGCCGAGACCACCGTCAACCCCCTGTCCTACCTGCCCGACGGCTTCTACCGGGTGCGCGTCACCGCGGAAGGGGCCACGCCGTGACCCGGCTCATCGGACCCGCCGAGCTGCGCCGCTTCTCGGCGGGGTCGCGGCTGTTCGCCACGGGTGCCGCCGAGTCCTCCTACGGCCTGACCTTCGCCTGGGCGGAGTCGGTGCTCGGCGAGGGCGTCGAGCTGGCCGCCGCGGCGGAGCTGGACCCGGAGACGTTGTGCATGGTGGTCAGCCTGGTCGGGTCCACCACCGCGCTCGGCGAGCAGCTCCCGGCCGGGGACGAGCCCGTACGGGCGGTGCGGGCGCTGGAGCGGTGGATGGGGGAGCGGGCCGGGGCCGTGGTGGCGCTCAACCTGGCCGCCGAGAACGCGCTGATCCCGCTGGTCGCCGCGGCGGTCCTACGCCTGCCGCTGGTGGACGGCGACGGGACGGGACGGGTGTTCCCGCTGGTGGAGCAGACGACGTACCGGCTGGGCGGGCTCAGCGCGACGCCGCTGGCGCTGGCCGGGGCGTCGGGGGAGCTGGTGTTGCTGGAGACCGCCGCCGACCGGGTCGAGGAGCTGCTGCGCCCGGTCGTGTTGTCGGTGGGCGGGTGGGCGGTGGCCGCCTGCTACCCGATGGCGGCGCGGGATCTGGCCCGGGTGCTGGTGCCGGGCACGGTCAGCCTGCTGCTGGCGGCCGGGGAGCCCGGCGCGCCGCGTTCGGCCGCCGCGCCGTACGGGGTGCGCACGCTGTGCTCGGGCCGCATCCTGACCGTCGAGGGCAGCACGGGACACGGCGCCGACGTGGCGATGCCCTCGCTGCCCGCCAGCATCGTGGTGCAGGAGTCGGCGGGCCTGCGCCGGCTCGTACGGCTGGAGGCGCACAACGAGATCGTGCTCGCCCTGGCCGACGGCGCGCCCGTGGCCATGGCGCCGGACCAGATCTGCATGATCTCGGTCGCCGACGGCATGGTCGTGGACGTCGACAAGGCGGCGCCCGGCATGGAGGTGGAGATCATGGTGGTCAGGGCGGCGCCGATGTGGCACACCGGCCCGGGGCTCGTGCTGGGCGGTCTGCGGGCGTTCGGGATCCCGTTCGAGCAGCGCGCGGAGTCGCCGTGAACGGCCTGCGCGCGCCCGGCTGGGAGGCGCCGGTCACGGTCGCGGAGCTGGTCAACACCGGGCCGCTGGCCGGGGCCAGGATGTACGGCAGCGGCGACAACCCCGTGCACCAGGTCCGGATCGTGGACGACCTGTCGGTGTTCGGCGTGGTGACGCCGCACACGGCGGTCGTGCTGATCGGATCGGCGGCGGGCGGCGGCTGGGCGGTCGAGATGGCCATGCGCCGGGCCTGGGAGCAGGCGGCGGCCTGCGTGATCGCGCCGTCGCGCGGCGTGAGCGCCGGGTCGGGCGAGGTGCTGGCCGAACGGCTCGGCATCACGCTGATCTTCGTGGACGAGGACCCGCTGATCGTCGCGGTCCGGGTCGCCTCGGCGGCGGCCCGCCCCGAGGCCGCCCGTACCCAGCTCGTCGCCCGCTGCGCGACCCGGCTGGCCGACGCGGGCCCCTCGGCCAGGCGGGTGCTCGGGGTGCTCAACGCCGAGCTGCCCGGCACCTCGGTCGCCTTCCTCGACCGGTACGGCCTGCACGTCGCGGGCCGTCAGAGCGCCGGCCGCCCGCCGGGCGAGCACGAGCACGCCCGGCCGTCGGGGGCGCGGTGGGCGGCCGAGATCGAGGTGCCCGGCCAGGAGGGCCCGGCCCTGGGGACGCTGGTGGCCGCCGGGACGTCACGCTCGCCCGGCTGGCCCGCCGTGGTGCGGACCGTGCTGGGGCTGGCGGTGGCCCCGCTGACGGCGTGGGCGGCCCAGGAACGCCTGCGGGCCTCGCGCGACTTCGCCCTGCAGTCGGCGCTGGCCCGGCGGCTGCTCGCGGAGGGCCCGCCCGCCCACGAGCCGGCCGACGACGGCGGCATCTGGCTGGAAGGGGCGTCGGCCGAGGCCGTGGCGCTGGGATGGCCGGTGCGCGGGACGCTCACCGCGTACCACGTCCGGCCGGTGGGGGCGGTGGCCGACGACGGGCCGCTGGTCCAGGCGCTGGTGACCGCGGCGCTGGGCCAGGCGCCGGTGCTGCGGCGCGGCGAGGGCTGGGCCGGCTGGTCGGCGCAGCCGCCCGGCGAGCTGGCCGACCGGCTGCGGCACTGCGTGGAGGGCATGCCCTGGCCGTGCGCGGCCGGGGTGGGCGCGGCCGTGGAGGGGCTGGAGTCGGTCGGGGAGTCGTTGCTCGGCGCCGAGGCGGCGGCGTTCGTGGCCGGCGCGGGCACCGTGGCCCGCGCCGATCGGATGGGACCGGCCGAGCTGCTCGGCGCGCTCCCGGCGGGGGTGCTGCGCGCGCCCGCGGCCGTCGTGCTCCAGCCGCTGCTGGCCGTCGACAAGGACGGCACGCTGCTGGTGACGCTGGCCGCGGTCCTGGACGAGGGCGGCGCGCTCAAGGCGGCCGAACGCCTGGGCGTGCACCGCAACACGGTCACCACCCGCCTGGAACGCATCAAGGCCGCCGGTTTCGACCTGGACGACGCCGCCACCCGCCTGGCGCTCCAGCTCGCCTGTCACGTGCTGCTGAACCGGGGCGCCGCGGCGGGTCCGCACGCGGCGCCCGGGGATCAGTAACCCCTGGTCAGGCGTACGCCCGCGCCGACCTTGCGCCGGACGCCGACGCCGTCGAGGAGGTTGCCCGACGAGGCGACCGACATCGACTCGCCCTCGCCCTTGGCCAGCAGGATGCCGGTCTCGCGCTTGGTGCCGTGGCCGACGACGGTGTTGCCGGTGATCGCGGCGTGGCCGGCGGCGTAGTTGACCGCGTCCAGCGCCATGTAGACGAAGTCCACGCCGTCCGGCAGCGGGCCGGTCGCGGCGAACTTGCGCTCGGGCGGCGCCGAACCGCTCTGGCGGGCCTTGCGCAGCTCGGCCAGCGCGTTCGGGGGCGGCAGGAACTTGTGCACCCGGTTGCCGGTGATCGTGGTCGCGGCGTCGCCCTGAAGGTCGCAGCGGATGCCGTAGTACGTCTGGCCGGCCGTGCTCTCGGCGCCGAAGTCCTCGATGTAGTTGTCCTCGATCGAGGTGCCGAAGCAGCGGTGGGCGTCGATGGCGTTCTTCGGGGTCGCGTACAGGTGCAGGCCGCTCATCGTCCAGCCGGCCGCGTTGTCGGACTGGATGGCGTGCGTGCCGCTGAAGCCGATCCAGGAACGCTGCAGCGTCCAGTCGGTGACGGAGTCGCCGGGGTCGACGACCCGGATGCCGGCCTCGGCGGCGCCCTCGATGTAGACGTCGCTGATGACGCTGTTGACCATCGTGTTCCGCAGCGTGGTCCCGTTCCTGGACGGGTTGCTGATGCGGATGCCGTCGGACGGGGTGCCGTAGATGTCCAGGTCGTAGACCCGGGTGTTCCACGAGCGCAACAGCAGGCCGACCGTGCCGGCCTTGGCGTCGCCCCGGTAGGTGCGCCGGTCGGCCAGGCTGATCGTGGCGTCGATCAGGCACGGGCCCTTGATGACGATCTCGTCGCCCTCCTTGGAGGAGTCGATGGCGGCCTGGATCGTCGCGGCGTCGCCGGCGGCGTCGGAGCAGGCGGCCTCCACCCGCGTGGCCGAGGCGGGCCCGGCCGGGGCCAGGACGGCGACACCGGCCAGGCCCGCGGCGAGCGCGGCCGAGCCCGCGATCAGGCGCGTACGTAACGTAGGCATGAAAGTCCCCTCGTGAAGAGGGTCATGACGGGGACACAGCCTCCCCAGGCTGCGCGTGCCCCCGCGTTGTCGATCATCCTCACAGACCGGCGGACAATCCGTTCGATTCTCCTACGAATGTGGATCAGTTTGTGGTCATGCCCTCGGCCAGGTCGGCGGCCCGCGCACTCGGGGAGCGGCGCTCGGCGGGCCCGTAGCCGCCGCCTCCGCCGGACTCGCAGCGCAGCACGTCCCCGGCCGACACCGGCAGGGCGTTGACCTTGAGCATCTCGCGCTCGCCCGGCGTGCCCGGATTGAGCGTCACCCGAGGGGGAGCGCCCGCCGCGCCGCCCGCCAGGCCCCACGCGGGCGTGACCGAGCGCTCGAACCACAACGACAGCGAGGTGTCGCCGCAGAACTCGTACTCCCGCACCACGCCGTTCCCGCCGCGCCACTGTCCGGCGCCGCCGGTGTCCGGCCGCATCTCGTAGCGGCGCACCCGGACCGGGAACAACGTCTCCAGCACCTCGATGGGCATGTCCCGCAGCGAGCCGTTGACGTTGTTGATCAGGCAGGACTCGCCGTCGCCGCCCTCCCACGCCCCCCAGCCGCCGACCGTGGCCTCCTGGGAGACGTACAACTTCCCGGTACGCGGGTCCGTCCCGGTGAACTGCACGATCATCGAGTCCCCGTACGAGGCCGCCGCCGCCTTGCCCGGCAGCGCCGGGGCCAGCGCCTTGACCACCAGGTCGATGAGCAGCCCCAGGTGCGAGTAGTAGTACTGGCACGCCGCCGGCGCCTCGGCGGCCAGCATCGAACCCGGCCTGGTCTCGACGCTCAGCGGCCGGAACGAGCCCCCGTTCAGCGGCACGTCCCCCGACACCAGCAGCTTGTACCCCACCCGCACCGCCGCCACGGCCTGCGCCGCGCCGCAGTTGACCGGCCCGAGCGCCTGGTCGGCGCAGTCGGTCAGGTCCACGTGCACCGACTCGCCCGACACCGTGACCGTCACGTTCACCGGCAGCGGCGTGTCCAGGTCGATGCCGTCGTTGTCGAGGAAGCCGGACGCCTCGTACACGCCGTCGGGGATGGCGGCGATGGCCGCGCGCTCCATGCGCTCGGTCTGGGCGAAGATCTCGTCCCGGGCGGCCATGACCGTCTCGAGGCCCCAGCGCGAGACGATCTCCCGCAGCCGCCGCTGCCCGGTCATCGCGCAGCTCACCTGGGCCCGCAGGTCGCCCAGCGTGGCGTGCGGGAAACGCACGTTCCTGGAGATCACCTCGTGCGGGTCGCGGCACGGCCGGCCGCCCGCGTACACCTTGACCGGGCCCAGCCGCAGGCCCTCCTGGAAGATCGAGGTGGAGTTCATCGAGCCGCCGGGGTCCTTGGAGCCGACGTCCAGCCAGTGCGCGCGCGAGGCGGCGAACCCGGCCAGCTCGCCGCCGGCGAAGATCGGGCCGTAGACGGTCACGTCGTTGAGGTGGGTGCCGCCGATGTAGGAGTCGTTCAGCACCCACACGTCGCCCTCCTCCCACACCTCGCGGCCGTACACGCGCTCGGTCTCGCGGGTGCAGACCTCCAGGTTGCCCAGGAAGATCGGCAGCCCGGACGACTGCCCGAGCACGTTGTGGTCGCGGTCGAGCAGCGCCACCGCGCAGTCCTTGGCCTCGTAGATGACCGGCGTGTACGAGCTGCGGATCAGGGTGGTGTTCATGTCCTCGGCCGCCTGGAGCAGGGCGCACCGGATGATCTCGGTGGTCACCGGGTCGATGGCCGGGCCGATCGTCGGGTCGCTCATTGGACGTCCACCTTCACGATGAGGAAGCCGTTGTCGTCGATGGCCGCCAGGCAGCCCGGCGGGATGACCGTGGTCGCGGTCTCCTCGACCACGATCGCGGGCCCGGCGAACGAGCCGGTCAGGCCCGCCCGCCGCAGGACCGGCGTACGGTGCGGCACGCCGTCGAAGATCACGTCCCGGACGTCGCCGGCCGTTTCCTCCGGTGGCTGCCCGGTGGCGGCGGCGGCCCGGGGGAAGGAGCCGAAGCCGGTGCTGCGCAGCATGACGAACTCCACCGGCGCCTCGGGCGTCGCGTGGCCGTAGCGGCTGGTGTGCGCCTCGGCGTAGCGGGCCGCGATCGCGGCGAGGAAGCCCGGCTCGCCAGGCTCGGCGGCGTCGCGCAGCGGGATGGTGAGCGTGTAGTCCTGGCCCTCGTAGCGCAGGTCGACGGCGTGCTCGACCCGGCGCCGCCGCTCCGGGACACCCTGCCCGGCCAGCGCCTCCAGAGCCTCCCGCTCCAAAGTCCCCAAATTTCGGGACATGTCGGTGCCGTCGAGCGTGTCCTGCGGCCGGAAGTACGGATGCGTCAGATCCCGCCGCACGTCCGCCTCCAGCATGCCCCACGCCGAGAACGCCCCCGGGAAACGCGGGACGACGACCTCGGAGATGCCCAGCTCGCGGGCGATGAACACGGCGTGCATCGCCCCCGCGCCGCCGAAGGCCACCAGCGCGAACTCCCGAGGCTCCACACCGTGCTCGACCGTCAGCGTACGGATCGCCTGCGCCATCTTGGCGTTGGCCACGTCGCACACGCCCTCGGCCAGCCGCAGCGGGTCGAGCCCCAGTTCCTCGGCGAGCGTGACCACGGCCGTCCCGGCGGCCTCCTCGTCCAGCGTCATCAGCCCGCCGGCGAACCAGGCCGGGTCCACCCGGCCGAGCACCACGTTCGCGTCGGTCACCGTGGGCCGCGTGCCGCCCCGGCCGTAGCAGGCCGGACCGGGCACGGCGCCGGCCGACTCCGGGCCGACGCGCAGCGCGCCCGCCTCGGCGTAGGCGATCGAGCCGCCGCCCGCGCCGATGGTGTGCAGGTTCACGATCGGCATGAGGACGGGGTAACCCTCGACGCGGGCCTCGGCGCTGACGTCCGGACGGCCGCCGACGACGAGCGAGACGTCGAAGGACGTGCCGCCCATGTCCACGCAGATCGCGTTCTCCCGGCCCAGCATGCGGGCCGCGGCGACGCCGCCCATCGTGCCGCCGACCGGCCCCGACAGCAGGGTCTGCAACGGCCGCCGCATCGCGTACGAGGCGTTGACCAGCCCGCCCGACGACTGCATCACGTGCACCGGCACCGGCAGCCCGCGCTCGGCGAACCGCCGCTCGATCCCGGCCAGGTACGTGCGCACGACCGGCCCGGTGTAGGCCTCCAGCACCGCCGAGGAGGTGCGCTCGTACTCCCGCCACTCCCGCGCGACCTCGTGCGAGAGCACCACGAGCACGTCCTCGCCCAGCTCGGCCCGCAGGATCTCGCCCGCCCGCAGCTCGTGCGCCGGGTCGGCGAAGGAGAACAGCAGGCACACGGCGACCGCGTCGAAGCCCTCCTCGCGGGCCCGCCGCGCGGCCCGCCGCACCGCCTCCTCGTCGAGGGGTTCGAGCTCGCGGCCCCGGTAGTCCAGGCGGCCGCCGGCCTCCATGACGTCCCGGCGCGGCACGAGCGGGGACGGCTTGCGGTAGCGCAGGTCGAACATGCGGTCCCGGTTGCCGCGGGCGATCGTGTAGACGTCCCCGCCGCCCCGGCTCGCCAGCAGCAGCACCCGCGCGCCCTTGCGCTCAAGCAGCGCGTTGAGGCCCTGCGTGGTGCCGTGCACGAAGAACGAGATGGCGGCGGGGTCGTCCACGACCCGGGCGAGTGCGGCGAACACGCCCTCGGCCAGGTCTCCCGGCGTGGTGGGCGCCTTCGAGGCGGTGACGGCCCCCGTACGCTCGTCGTAGCAGACGACGTCGGTGAAGGTGCCGCCGATGTCCATGGCGACGCGATAGGTCATGCGCCGCACCGTACGCGCCGGGCCGGGCCCGCCTCCTGTGCGTCCTGCACAGTGGCGGGTCCCTTCCCGTGCATCCTGCTCGGACGGGCTCCCGCCTGCGAATCTACAACGTAAAGGCGGTAGCCTGGCGGACGTGTCCCAGCCCTACCTCACCCTCGCGGCCGGCGTCGAGCACGAGACCGAGGTGCGGCGCTCCCGGTTCGTCTGCGCGCTGGCCCCCGCCCGTACCGTCGAGGAGGCCGCCGCCTTCATCGCCGGGCGCCGCCGCGAGCACGCCGGCGCCACCCACAACTGCACGGCGTACGTGATCGGGCAGCGGTTGCAGAAGGGCGACGACGACGGCGAGCCCGGCGGCACGGCGGGCACGCCGATGGTCCAGGCGCTGGTCGGCCGGGGGTTCAACGACGTGGTCGCGGTCGTCACCCGCTATTTCGGCGGTGTCCTGCTGGGCGCCGGCGGGCTGGTGCGCGCCTACGGGGGAGCGGTGACCGAGACGCTCGACCAGGTGGAGCCGGTGCGGATGGTCCCGGCCAGGCTGGTACGCATCTCGGTGGCCCACGACCAGGCCGGCCGGGTGGAGAACGACCTGCGCGCCTCCCGGTACGCGCTGCGCGAGGTGACGTACGCGGCCGGGGTGACGTTCGCGGTGGCGGTGGGGGAGGACGAGGTGGCGGCGTTCGGGGAGTGGGTGGCCGGGCTGACGGCCGGCCGGGCGCGCGTCGACGTGGGCGAGGGCGTGCACGTGCCCGGATAGGGGCCTGTCCGGAGCGCTCAGCCCTCCAGGGCGTACTGCATGACGCGGAACTTGGCCTGGGCCTCGGCCAGCTCGGCGGCCGGGTCGGAGTCGCCCATGATGCCGCCGCCGGCGAACAGCCGGGCGCGGTTGCCCTCGATCAGCCCCGAGCGCAGGGCGATGCCCCATTCGCCGTCGCCGTGGGCGTCGATCCAGCCGACCGGGCCCGCGTAGCCGGCGCGGTCCATGCCCTCCAGCTCGCGGATGACCTTGATGGCGGTGTCGGTCGGGGTGCCGCCGACGGCGGCGGTGGGGTGCATGGCGGCCACCACGTCGAGGACGGACGCGCCGTCGGCCAGCCGGCCGGTGACGTGGCTGGCCAGGTGCTGGACGTTGGGCAGCACGAGGAGTTCGGGCTCGTCGGGGGTGTCGAGCGAGGCGCAGAGCGGGGCGAGGGTCTGGCGTACGGAGGCGATGGCGCACTCGTGCTCGTGGCGGTCCTTCTGGGAGGCGAACAGCGCGGCGCCGCGGGCGACGTCGTCGGCGGGTCCGGTGCCGCGGGCGGTGGTGCCGGCCAGGACGAGGGACTCGATCTCCTGCCCGGTACGGCGGATGAGCAGCTCCGGGGTGGCGCCGACGAGCCCGGCGACGGAGAAGGTGTAGCACTCGGGGTAGCGCCGGGCCAGCCGGGTCAGCAGCAGGCGTACGTCGATGGGGTGCTCGGCGGTGGCGACCAGGTCGCGGGCGAGGACGACCTTCTCCAGCTCGCCGTCGCGGATGCGGCGGGCGGCGCGGGCGACGACGTGTTCCCATTCGGGGGCGCTGAGGCTGCCGTCGCCGTAGCTGATGCGGCCGGGCTCGCGGACGGGGCTGAACGTCTCCAGCGGGGCCTCGCCGATGGTGGTGAGCCAGGCGTGGCCGCCGCGGCGGGCGAGGACGGCGCGCGGGACGACGAGGACCGAGCCGGGGGCGTCCTCGTCGAAGGTGAAGGTGCCGAAGGCGACGGGCCCGGAGCCGGGGGTGCGTACGGCGTCGTCGACGTGGGCGTCGCCGAAGACGGTGTGCAGCCACTGGCGGGCCCAGGCGAACCGGCCGGGGCCGGGCGGCACGGCGACTTGGGCGGCCTGACCCCACCCCACCAGGCCCTCGCCGTTCCTGACCCAGGCGTAGGGCGCCGTCTTCGGGAGGGATGCCAGCAGGTCACCGGGGTCGCCTACAGGGGTGGTGCGAACCGGTAGCGGGCGGGTTGTTCCGAGCGCGACACTCACTCAAGACACTCTATGCGGGAACTGAACACGTTCGACTCGGACCCCCGTGAATGCGTTGTTACGGCCCACGAACCAGGAAAAAACCGGACGTTGAGGTGTGTGGGGGGCAACCTGCACGCGTACGGACTGTCAAGCGGTGATAGGAAGACGGTCCTGAAATGACAGACCTTGCCTCAAGGTCATGGTGCGACCTTGATCAGCTCCCTACCTTGGCACCATGATCGGTCGTCTGTCCCCCGTCGTCACCGCTGTCCTGGTCCTGGCCGCCTCCGGGCCCGCGCAGGCCGTCGCCGCAGCTCAGCCCGTCCCCGAGACGATGGCGACGCTGGGCGACTCCATCTCCACGGGGTTCAACTCCTGCGGCTGGTACGTCTCCTGCGAGGCCCGTTCCTGGTCGGCCGGCGACAACGCGCAGGTCGTCAGCCACTACCTGCGACTGCACGACCTGAGTGGAACGCTCCAGCGTGACAACTTCGCCGTGCCGGGCGCGACGAGCGCCGATCTGGCCGGCCAGGTCGACAGGGCGATCGCGGCCAAGGCCGATTATGTGACGATCCTCATAGGCGCCCAGGACGCCTGCCGCCGCACCGAACGGGAGATGACCCCGGTCGCCCTCTACCGCCAGCGGCTGGACGCGGCGCTGTCGGCGCTGCGCGCCGGGGTGCCCCAGGCCAGGGTGTTCATCGCCAGCGTCCCCGACCTGCGGCGGTTGTGGCAGGTCGGCAAGGACAACCCGCTGGCCCGTACGTTCTGGACGGTCGGGAAGATCTGCCCGACCATGCTGGCCGACCCGGCCTCGATGAAGAAGGCCGACGCCGAGCGCCGGGCGCGGGTGCGGGCGCGGGTGATGGCCTACAACAGGGAGGCGGCAGGGGCCTGCGCGGAGATGGGCCCGTCCTGCGACACCGACGAGGGCGCGATCTTCTCCTTCCCGTTCACGCTCGACCACGTCAGCAAGTGGGACTTCTTCCACCCCAACATCGACGGTCAGCGGGCCCTGGCCGAGCAGACGTTCGAGCATGGTTTCGCCTGGATCGACCCCCGCTAACGACACTGGGCCAGCATGGTGTCCTTGTCGGCCCCGGTCACCGGCAGGCCGTACTTCAGGGCGACCTGGGCGAAGCGGGTGACGTACGCGCAGCGGACGCGGCGCTGGGGCGGCAGCCAGCCCGCCGGGCCCGAGGCGTCCTTCTCCTCGTTGGCCCGGCCGTCGACCGGCAGCAGGTTGAGCGGGTCGTTGGCGAAGTCGAGCCGCTTGGCCATCGCCCAGCGCGGCGCGCCCATGTGCCAGGCGTAGTTGAGCGGTACGACGTGGTCCACCTGCACTTCGTCGGCGTCGGCCTTCCGCCAGGAGATGAGCCGGCCGGTGTAGGGGTCGGTCAGTTTCATGGCGACGACCTCGCAGCTCGACCCGGGGCGGTACGTCACGCCCGTCCCGTCGCGGGCGAGCAGGTCGTCGCGGGTACGGCAGCCGTTGCGGGCGTAGGGGACGCCGGTGGCGTTGTCGGCCCAGTTCTCGCCGTAGCGGCTGCGGGCGTAGCCGGTGCCGGGGCCGCGGCCCTTGACGCGTAAGCGGTGGATGAGGGCGCGTGCCCTGGCCTTGTCCCCGCCGGACAGGACGGGCGCGAGGCCGGGCAGCGTCCCGCTGGCGTTGCTGAGGGGGCTGGCGGCGGTGGCGGCCGGGCTCTTGGCGGTGCTGACGAAGGAGACGACGATGACGGCTCCGGCGAGGATCGCGATGGCGTCCTTCGTGCTCAAGCGGCTCTCCGTGGCTCCGATGGGCGAAGTTGTCTAGAGAATTCCCGGCATCGCGGGATTTGACACGGAAGGCTTTGCTGACTGATCGTCTCGGGCGAGCGTACGGGCTGTTCCGGAGTTACCGTGTAATCCTGTAAGCAAAGGAGCACGTGATGGCGGATCCCCTCGACGCCTACTCGCGCGTCGTCTCGTCCGTGGCGGCCGAGCTGCTGCCGAAGGTGGCCGGTGTGCGGGCCGGCCGGGGGAGCGGGTCGGCGGTCGTGTTCACCGCCGACGGGTTCCTGCTGACCAACGCGCACGTCGTCGGCTCCTCTCGCGCGGGCACGGTCGCCTTCGCCGACGGGACGTCGGGCGACTTCGAGGTGGTGGGCCGCGACCCGCTGTCGGACCTGGCCGTGATCAGGGCCCGGACGCCCACGCCCGAGCCGGCCGTGCTCGGCGACAGCGACGAGCTGGTGGTGGGGCAGCTCGTGGTGGCCGTGGGCAACCCGCTCGGGCTGGCCGGGTCGGTGACGGCCGGGGTGGTCTCGGGGCTGGGCCGGTCGATGCCGGCGCGCAGCGGCTCCAACGTACGGCTGATCGAGGACGTGATCCAGACCGACGCCGCGCTCAACCCCGGCAACTCCGGCGGCGCGCTGGCCGACTCGCACGCCAGGGTGGTGGGCGTGAACACGGCGGTGGCCGGCGTCGGCGTCGGCCTGGCGGTGCCGATGAACGCCACCACGCGTTCCATCATCGCGGCGCTGATCAGGGACGGCCGGGTGCGCAGGGCGTTCCTGGGCCTGGTGACCTCGCCCGCGCCGCTGCCCGAGCACCTGCGGCGGCGCACCGGGCAGGTCGGCGCGCTGCGCGTGGTGGAGGTCGTGCCCGGTTCGCCCGCCGGACGCGCCGGGCTGCGCGCCGGCGACCTGGTGCTGAGCGCGGGCGCCCACCCGGTGGGCGACGCGCAGAGCCTGCAGCGGCTGATGTTCGCCGAGGCGATCGGGCGGCCGCTGCAGATCACGGTCCACCGCAACGGCGCCCTGGTCGACGTCATCGCCGAGCCGGTGGAGCTCACCGGCTCGGAGGTGTGAACGCGTGTGAACGCCTCTCGTCCCCGCGGCTAGGGCACTTCGGCCGGGGCGGAGGGCTCGTCGGCGGGTTCGGGGGCCGGGCGGGGCGGGCGCACGTACGTGCCGTTGCGGCGGGCCAGCAGCTCGGCCAGCAGGTCGTCCCACTTCTGGCCGATCGCGTCCACGTCGTAGGTGCGGGCCGTCTCCAGCGCCGCGGCCGCCAGCGACCGCCGTAGCTGCTCGTCCTCGATCACCCGGATGATCGAGGACGCCAGATTGGCGTTGGTACGCGGCTTGACCAGCAGCCCGTCCACCTCGTCGGTGATCATCTCCTTGGGCCCGTGCGGGCTGTTGAAGCTGACGATGGCCAGCCCCTTGGCCATGGCCTCCAGGATCGTCATCGGGAAGCCCTCGTGCCGCGAGCTGAGCACGAAGATCGACGCCTTCTCCAGCTCGGCCCCCACGTCGCTGGTCGGCCCCGGCAGCTCCACCTTGCCCTCGAGCCCGGCCTCGACGATCTGCGCCGCCAGGTTCTCCTCCTGCGGCCCGGCGCCGAAGATGCGCAGCTTCCAGTCCGGATGCGCGGCGGCGACGGTCTCCCACGCGGTGATCAGCCGGTGGAAGCCCTTGAGCCGAGTCATCCGGCCCACCGCGACGACCACCTTGGCGTCCAGCTTGGACACCTCGCCGGTCATCGGCGGCACGGCGTTGGGGATGCGGGCCAGCTTCTTGGGCTTCTTCGGCAGGGTGTTGCGGTAGTCGCGCAGGTCGGCCTTGGTGAGGGTGACCAGGGCGTCCATACGCCGGTACCGCCACTTGATCAGCTTCTGCATCGGCTCGGCCTGGGTGCGCAGGGCCACGTGCTCCTGCCCGATGGTGATGACGCCCGGCTGCGCTAACTGCGTCATGGCCAGGTTGAGCCCCGGACGCGTGGCCATCAGCACGCCGGTGTCGAGCGAACGGATGAAGCGGGCCAGCTTGTAGTCGGTCCACAGCGTGAAGCGGTGGTAGGCCGTCTCCTCCGGCGGGATCAGCTTGCTCGGGAACTTCGACAACATCGCCCGCAGCGGATCCGGGCTGGGCTTGAGCCGGTCGTCGAGGAAGCGGAACCGCACCCGCGGGTCGATCGGGAAGAACGGCTCCTCGGTCTCCTTCAGAATGCTCACGATCTCGACGTCGTGCTGCTCGGCCAGGTAGCCGGCCAGGTTGAACACAGTCCTGATCGTGCCGCCCATACCGTTGGCGTGCAACAGCAGGATCCGGATGCGGTCGGTCGAGGGCGGCGGCGCGTTGCGCGCCTTGCGCCGGTTGTACCCCCTGTACAACCGGACCATCGCCGATTTGCCCCTGCGTGCCAATGCGCGCACCTGGATGATCCCCCTTGTGCTCGGTTGTCTTCGCTGACGCGCGTGGCCGGCGGCCGTGCCGCGCGTGGGCGGAGTGCACAATTCATCCCCTGTGCGCTTACCCCACCTATGATCTTTAGACGCCGGAGGGCTGCCTAAGGTTGCATTCCCGGCCGATGCGACGGATCCGGCGTATGCGGCGAATGCTCCGCCAGCAGGTCGAGGGCGACGTCGATGGCCCGTTCGAGCTGCGTGTCCACGCCCCTGGCGTAGTCCTGCGGGGTGATGTCCACCTCGATGTCGGGATCGGTGCCGTAGTTCTCCAGTTGCCAGCCGACGTCGTCGAAGGCGAAGGAGAACTCCGGCTGGGTGGTCACCGTCCCGTCGGCGAGCTGATGGCGCGGCCAGATGCCGATCACCCCGCCCCACGTGCGCTTGCCGACCAGCGGGCCCAGCTTGAGCAGCTTGAAGGTGTGGCTGAAGATGTCGCCGTCCGAGCCCGCCCACTCGTTGGTGATGGCCACCAGCGGGCCGCGCGGCGACTCCGGCGGGTACGGCTCCGGATCCCCCCACCGCGGATAGTCGTAGCCGAGCCGCCGCCTGGCCAGCTTCTCCAGCAGCAGCGCCGAGACGTGCCCGCCGCCGTTGAAGCGCACGTCCACGATGAGCGCGTGCCGGTCGTACTCGGCCAGGAAACCCCGGTGGAACTCGCCGAACCCCTCGGTGCCCATGTCGGGGACGTGCAGGTAGCCGACCCGCCCGCCGGAACGTTCGTGGCACTCGGCGCGGTTGAGGTTGACCCAGTCGCGGTAGCGGGCCGGCCGCTCGTCGGCCAGGGCGCGCACGGTCACCGTGAAGACCCGCTCCGCGCGCCGCAGGGTCAGCTCGACCTCCTCGCCGGCCTGGTTGACCAGCCGCTCGTTCGGGGTGGCCGCGAGGCCGATGGGCGCGCCGTTGATGGCCAGCACCGCGTCCCCGGGACGTACGTCCAGCCCCAGCCGGTTCAGCGGCGAGGTGGCCTCCGGGTCCCACGGGTCGCCGGTCACGACGGCGCGGATGTGGTAGACGCCGTCGTGGAAGTCCCAGTCGACGCCCAGCTTGCCCTGGCTGTAGTCGGGCCCCGGGCGGTACTCGCCGCCGCTCTCGTAGGCGTGGCTGGTGGCCAGCTCGCCGTGCAGCTCCCACAGCAGGTCGGAGAACTCGCCCCGGGTGGTGACCCGGTCCACCAGCGGCTCGTAGCGGTCGTAGACGGCCGGCCAGTCGACGCCGGCCATGTCCTCGGTCCAGAAGTTCTCCCGCTGCAACCGCCACGCCTCGCGGAACATCTGCCGCCATTCCGACTCCGGGGCCACCGACACCTTGATGCGCGTCAGGTCGATCCAGCCGCTCTCGCGTCCCGGCGGGTCGTCGTCGTGCTCGGGGACCTCGCCCGCCTTGACCACCCGCAGCCGGCTCCCAGCCCGGTACAGCAGCGTCTTGTGGTCGCGGCCCAGCTCGAACGCGGTGACCTCCTCGGCGAACGTCTCGTTCCTGCCCTTGGCGAAGTCGTACAGGTGCAGGGTGTTCTCGCCCTCCAGCGGGCTGGTCAGCAGCAGCGCCTTGCCCTTGAGCCCGGCCACGCCCTCGTAGCGGCCCTCCGGCAGCGGGAAGGCGGTGACGCGGCGGGCCAGCCCGTCCAGATCCACCCGGACGGCCTCCTCCGGCTCGTCCTCCTCCTCGTCCTTGCCGTTCAGCGGACGCCGGCCGGGCACGAACGGGTTGGGCACGTCGGCCCGCAACGCGATCGCGTACGGCCGCGTCCCCAGCGGGAAGCCCAGGTCGAACTGCAACTGGTCGTAGACGGGCGAGAAGACCCGCTGGCCGATGAAGTACAGGTAGCGGCCCTGCGGGTCGAAGGCCGGCATCGAGTCCTTGAGCACCGGCTCGGTGGCGGCCACCGTCCGGCCGGACTCGGGGTGGTGCAGCTTGATCGCGGTGGTCTGGGCGTTGAGCGGCCCGGCGTAGGCCAGCCAGCACCCGTCGCGCGACCAGGCGGGGTCCTCGGGCGGCCCGTGCGGGTTGCGTTCCACCAGCGTGGCCACGCCCGTCGCCAGGTCCAGCAGGTGCAGCTCGTGGCGGTGGTTGACCACGGCCACGCGGTCGTGCGCGGGGTCGGGGACCAGCTCGTTGATCCGGCCCAGCCTGGCCACCTCGGTGCCGCAGCCGCCCTCGTGGCCCTCCAGGATCACCAGCCGTTCCTCGTCGGCTTCGCCGCTGGCCGCCGCGATCAGCCGCACGCCGTCGTTGAGCCAGGTCAGGAAACGGTAGCGGACGCCGTCCGGCTCGCCGTACTGGCTGACCGGGCCCTCCCAGTCGGCCATCGCGTACGCCTTGCCGCGCGCGGTGATCGCCAGCGCGCTGCCGTCGGGGCTGAGGGTCGCGCTGTCGAGGTAGTCCTCGGCGTCGACGAACCTGCGGTTGCGCTGCGTCCTCGAGCTGGCCAGCCGCACGTCCAGCCGCCGCGGCCGCTCACCCGGCTCCCCTCCCGGGACGTCACCCGGCTCCCCGCCCGGCTCTCTGTCCGGCTCTCTGTCCGGCTCCAGCAGGTACAGGTCGGCGCCGGCGTGGTAGACGAGGCGGTGGCCGTCGCCGGACAGGTTGCGCGCGTAGTAGTCCTCGTGGTGGGTGTGCTTGCGCAGGTCCCGGCCGTCCGGGCGGCACGAGTAGACGTTCCCGACGCCCTCGTGGTCGGAGAGGAAGCAGATCCGCCGGCCGCTCCAGCACGGCGAGGCCAGGTTCCCCGGCAGCCGGATCAGCCGCCTGAACTCGCCGTCGCCGTCGGTGTCGATCCACAGGTCGCCGACCGTGCCGCCGCGGTAGCGCTTCCACCGCGCGGGGTCGGCGGTGTTGCGGCCGAGCACGATCATGCCGTCGGGGCCGTAGGCGATCGAGTTCGCCGGTCCGTACGGCAGCCGCTCCGGCACCCCGCCCGGCGTCACCCGGTGCAGCCACTTGCGCCCGGCGAACGGCTGGGACTGGTCGCTGGCGTACAGGATGCGGCCTTCGTGGTCCCAGCCGGTGACCGTGCAGCGGGCGCCGTGGAAGGTGACCCGGCGCGCGGCGCCGCCGACGGACGGCATCACGTACACCTCCTCGGGGCCCTCCTCGCGGCCCACGAACGCGATCTGGTCACCGCGCGGGGAGATACGGGGGTAGCCGGCCTCGGCGGCGCCGGCGGTCAGGCGGAAGGCACGGCCGCCCTGGGCCGACACCATCCACAGATCGTCCTCGGCGGCGAACACCACCACGTCCTGAAAAACAGTCGGAAAGCGGAGATAGGCCGACATATGTGCAGCTCCTCCTCCACCGGACAGCCGAGGGCCGCCGGCCCTCGGCTGCGCGACTCACCTCACGAGGTCATCCCTCGTCGGTCTTCCTGGTTTCCTTCTTGGTCTCCTTGGCCTGCCGGCTGGACTTGATGGCCTGTTTCTTGGCCTTGCCGGACTTGGCGGCGGGTTTCTTCTTCGTGTCAGCCATCGAATATCCCCCCTGTACTGATTGCGCCCGATTGGCACACTATGGCGGTTTAATACCCATCTATCCCCGGAAAACCGACATGCCGCTTATCGCGTGCGCACCGGGCGATCTCCGGACGGCTGCGACCACCACACCCCCTCGCCGTGCGACAGGCCCGGCAACTGCCGCTCGGCCTCGTGCACGGCCGCCGCCGGGATCTCCCCTTCGAGCACCCAGGTCTCGGCCTGCCTGCTCGTGCCGTCCAGGACCGCGCCCAGACCGGCCAGGCGGGCGGACACCGCGTTGAAGGCGTCGGCGGGCACCTCCAGCTCGAAGCGGTGGCACGGCTCGTACACCCTGGTCCCGGCCCGGCGCAGCGCGTCGGTCAGCACGGCCCGCGCCTGCCCGCGGAAGTCGCCCGCCACGGTGACCGGGGAGGCGTACCCGGTCGCGGTCAACGCGACCAGCACGTCCGTGACCGGCCATCCGTGCGGCCCCTCGCCCAGGGTGTGCCGTACGCTCTCCTCGATCGCCCGGTGGAAGGCCGGCGGCAACGAGCCCAGGTCGACCTCCAGCCGGTAGACGACGCCGGAGCCCGGCGCGACCGGCTCGACCCGCAGGCCGACGGTCGCCATGAACGCGCCCCCGGCGTACCGCATCTCCTCCCTGGCCTCGCCGGTGCCCGACGGGCGCTCGAAGTAGACCGGACGGCTCGGCTCGAACCCGGCCTCGACGCCGAAGTCCCTGGCCAGGGTCTCGCCGATGACCTCCTTCTGGACCTCGCCGTACAGCAGGACCGACGTCTCGCCGCCGGGCAGCGTACGGGTGGCGATCAGGGGGTCCTGCTCGGCCAGCGCGATCAGCGCGGCGTGCAGGCGCGGCTCGTGGCCGGGGAGGCGGGGACGTACGACGGTCTCCAGGCTGGGCGGGGCGAAGTGGGCCTGCCCGGCCGGGCCCGGCTCGCCCAGCCGGTCGCCGACCCTGATCTCGGGCACCCCCCAGACCTTGGCGATGTCCCCCGACACCGCCCGCCGCGCCCCGGACCCGACGACGACCACCGCGGTGGGCCGCCCGTCATACTCCCGGACCCCACCTCCCACTTCCCCTCGCAGGAACGTCACCCGTTCCCGCCCCCGCAACCCGCCACCCCACAACCGCACATAACCCACTTTCTCGCCACTCCGCCCCCTCTCCACGGCGAACACGACCCCCACCGCAGCCCCCTGGGGCCCGGCAGGGTGGGGTTCCGGTATGCCTGGCGCCGGTGCTGTCGCCGCGCTCGCGGCCGGCGCGGGTCCGTCCGTCGCCGTGGGGCCGTACGGCTCGTCGTCGTACGGCGGCTGGGCCACGGCGGGCAGCAACCGGACCGCGCCCAGCAACTCGGCCACCCCCTGGCCGGTGATCGCCGACCCGAACAACACGGGATGCGCCTCGCCCGCCGCACACTGGGCCGCGAGCGCCGCCCGCACCTGCCCCGCCCCCGGCGCCACCCCGTCGACCAGCAGCTCCAGCAGCCCGTCGTCCCCGTCGGCCAACACCTCAGCCGCCTCCCCGACCCCCGCAAGCCCACCGGCGCCTCCCTCGCCCTCGGGACGGCCCTCCGCGAGGCCGTCGGCGTCCGGGAGGGCGGTCACGCCCGCCGCTTCGACGGGCCCACCGGCCCCCACCACCTCCTCCACGCCACCGCGCGCCGTCACCCCGACGGGGAGGGCGCCGACGGCGGCCCGATCAGCCGGCACGTGGCCAGCCGCGAGAAGGGGAGCGAAGGCGTAGGGACGCGTGGCGGCGGAGGCGACGCCGATGTCGGTCACCGTGTTCAGCGGGACCGCCCGCGGCGACAACCACCGCCGGATCTCGGCGAGCACCCCCGCCTCCCGCGCCCCCATCCGGTCGACCTTGTTCACGAAGATCAGTGTGGGCAGCCGCAACCGCCGCAGCGTCTTCATCAGGACCCGCGTGTGCGGTTGTACGCCCTCCACGGCCGACACCACCAGGACGGCCCCGTCGAGCACGCCGAGCGCGCGTTCGACCTCGGCCACGAAGTCGGCGTGGCCCGGGGTGTCCACCAGGTTGACCCGCAGATCGCCCAGGGTGAACGAGGCGACCGCCGAACGGATCGTGATGCCGCGACGGCGTTCGATCTCACCGGTGTCGGTCTGGGTGCTGCCGCCGTCGACGCTGCCGAGGCGCGTGATGACCCCGGTCTCGAACAGCAGCCGTTCAGTGAGGCTGGTCTTGCCCGCGTCGACGTGCGCGAGGATGCCGATGTTCAGGATGTGCATGAGTGGAGGAGCCCTCGAAAACTCTCGTGCCAATGGGGCGCTGGGAGATTCCGTGGCGGCGCCGCATCTCATGCTCCTGAACGTCGTCCGGCAAGTGCCCGGCCATCCTGTCACCGAGGCGAACCGGCGGACCACCGATTTAACCGGGCCCACAGAGGGCCGGGCCGGTCAGGCGGGGATCCTCGCAGCACAGCCCATGATTAGAACAGGCGTTCGACCGCGAAACGCCCTCTGAAAAGAGCCGGTAATTGGCCGGTCATGCGAAGGCTAATGATCTTCATGGTTGGGGAGAAACACGCCACAGAGCTTGCGTTCCGGAGGTGCCCCTATGGCCTGGTCGCAGGACGAGGAACGAATGCTGGCCCAGATCGAGCAGCACCTCGTCGATGACGATCCACGTCTCGTCGCCCGGCTGGAGTCGTTCAACGAGCGGGCCCGTCGCAGCGAGGCGAGGGCGAAGGGGCAGCCGGGTGCCCGGCGCCGGCCGCGCCGGTCGACGGTCATCATCGTGATCAGCTGGGTGCTCATCGCGACGTTGGTGGCCACCCTGCTGATCATGGTGCTCCAGCACGAGGCCGCCACCGCCGTGGCCCTGGCCGCCTCGCGCTGACCGCTTTCATCGCGTCCCGGCCTCCGGGGACGTTCAGGCCGTGCGCACGGTCGGCTCGTGGCGTACCGGGAAGTTGACCGAGGCCGCGATGAAGCACGCCTTGTGGGCGTCCTCGTGCAGCCGGAGGGCGGCCTCGGCCATCTCCGGCACGGCGACGGTCACCTCGGGCCGGAGCACGACCTCGGTGAAGTGGCCGCCGACGCCGCTCTCGGCCATCGTGCCGACCGCGTTGTCGGTGTAACCGGTGACCACGACACCCGCCACGGCACACTGGTGCAGGTACGACAGCATGTGGCACTGCGAGAGCGAGCCGACCAGGAGCTGCTCGGGGTTCCAGCGGGCGGGGTCGCCGCGGAAGGCGGGGTCGGAGCTGCCCGCGATGACCGGCGGCCCCTCGGCCGCCAGGTCGTGGGCGCGGCTGTAGTCGCGGTAGCCGCTGGTCCCGGTGCCCTGGTTGCCGGTCCAGGACACGGTGGTGTCGTAGGTGTGGTTCCGGGTCATGTGAATCCGTCCTTGCTGTGGGTGACGGCACGGGTGTCGAGGACGTGCGCCCTGGCGATGGCCGCCGCGTCCTGCGGCCGGGCCTCGATGATCGCGGCGAGGAGCTGTTCGTGCTGGCTGGAGACGTGCGCCGGACGCGACGGCGGCGCCAGCGAGCGCAGCGTGGAGACCTGGATCTGGTCCCAGACGCGCTCCAGCGTGTGCAGCGCGACGGCGTTGCCCGCCAGCTCGGCGATCCGCCGGTGGAAACGGCGGTTGAGCCCGACGGCCTCGGCCATGCGGCCCCGCGCGGTGGCGTCCGCCGTGGCGTCGGCGACGTCGCGCAACGAGACCAGGTCGGCGGGGGCGATGCGGCCCTCGCCCTGGCGGGTGGCGGCCAGCTCGGCGGTCAGCGCCTCCAGGGCCGCGCGTACCTGGTAGGCGTCCTCCAGCGCGGACGCCTCCAGGGCCACGACCACCACCCCGCGCCCGGCCGGGCGTACGAGCCCGTCGGCGGTCAGCGCCCGTAGCGCCTCGCGCACCGGGGTACGGCTCATCTCCAGGGCCGCCGCCACGTCTGTCTCGGTCAGCCGCGCCCCCGGCGGGTAGGTCCCGTCGAGGATCAGCTCCCGCAGCCGGCTCCAGGCCACATCGCTCTGCACGTACGGGACTCTAGCGCTTTGCATACATTGCATGCAAAGGTGGCCGCGCCGGGCGAAGAGCCGTGGGGGAGGGGCTCAGAGGCCCTTGAGGAAGGTCGCCGCCACCGGGGCCGCGACCTTGCCGCCCGTGCCGCCGCCCTCCACGACCACCGCGAAGGCCACGTCGCCCTTGAAGCCCATGAACCAGGCGTGGGTGTCGAGCTTCTCGCCGGTGCCGAACTCGGCCGTGCCCGTCTTGCCGTACGTGCCGGCGGGCAGCCCGGAGCTGCGCGCGGTGCCCTTGGAGACCACGGCCGCCATCATGCCGTGCAACTGCTCCTTGACCCCCTTGGGCAGCGCCTGGTCCTCGGCCTTCTGCTTGAGGCTGGGCACCAGCGTCGGTGGGCGCCAGGTGCCGTCGGCGATCGCGGCGGCCACCGAGGCCATCGACAGCGGGCTCGCGGTGATCCGGGCCTGGCCGAAGGACTCGGCGGCCAGCTCGGCGTCGGACTGGGCCCTCGGGAAACTGGCCTTCGTGGCGGGCACGCCGATGTTCAGGGGCTGGTTGAAGCCGACGGCCTCGGCCGTCTTCAGCAGCTTGTCGGCGCCGAGCCGCTGCTCGGCCAGGGGTGCGAAGGTGGTGTTGCAGGAGTGGGCGAAGGAGTCGAGGAACGACAGCGAGCCGAACTCCTCCTTCTCGGAGTTGCGGATCTTCATGCCGCCCACGGTGGCGTACATCGGGCAGGTGACCTTGTCCGCAGGGGACATGCCGGCCGCCAGCAGGCCGATCGCGGTGACCGCCTTGAACGTCGAGCCCGGCGCGTAACGGCCGTCGAGGGCCCGGTTGAAGCCGCCCTGGTTGTTGACCACGGCCAGGATCTCGCCCGTCGAGGCCCGGATCGCCACCATGGAGGTGGGCTTCTCGACGCCCTTGACCGCGGCCACCGCCGCCGCCTGGGCGCGGGGGGCGAGCGAGGTCTCGACCGGTTTGCCGCCGGTGCCCTCGATGGTGCCGAGCGTCTTGCCGCCGAGCTGGATCTGGGTGGTGGGGGTGCCGGCCAGCCGCTTCTGGAACGTCTCCTGCAACCCGCCGCGCCCGATGGCCTGCCCGGTCTTGTAGGAGGAGCCGAGCTTGGCGACGTCCTTCTTGGTGGCCTTGTCGAGGTAGCCGACGAGCTGCTGCACCGAACCGCCGGAGGTGCCGCCGTCGATGCGGCCGCCGTCGGCGTCGGTGATCGCGGCCCGCTGCGGCCAGTTCGTCTTGACGGCGAACGTCGCCCCCTGCGTCAGCTGCGGGTGCAGCGCGGTGGGCCGCCAGTCGACCTTCCACGTACGGTCGGCGACCACGAGGTCGATCTGGCCGTCGTAGGACCAGGAGCCGATGTTCTTGAGCGCCAGCGTCGCGGTGTAGGGGACCCGCGCCCGGCCGTCGCCCTCGGTTATGCGGCCCAGCTTGACCGTGGCCGACTCCACGCCGAGCGCCGAACGCTGCTGGTCGTAGGCCGTGAGCTGCTGCGGCGTGGCCAGCTCGGCGGTCATGGCGGCCTTGTCGCCCGCCTGCCAGGCGGCGGCGAAACGCTGCGCCGTCTCGGCCGGCGTGCCCCTGGTACGCAGCAGGTAGTAGGCGCCCCCGCCCGCGGCACCCGCCACGAGCACGGCGGACACGGACACGATCGCGATGGTGCGGCCCCGCGCCACGGTCAGCCCCCCGATCCTCGACGACAGGTGTCAGAGCCTAGCGGTCCTGGATCAGGCCGTCCCCTCGGATGTGCTCTTGTGGCTGGCCGCGTAGGCGGGGACGTACTCCTGGCCGGACAGTTTCTGGATGGCGGCCATGATCTCGTCGGTGACCCGGCGCCGGTCGCGCGCCTTGGTGTGGTCGCCCTCGAAGCGCAACGGCCCGCCGATGGAGATGCCGATCTTGGCGGGCCTGGGCACCTTCGCGCCGACCGGCAACACCTTCTCGGTGCCCTTGAGCGCCACCGGCAACACCGGCGCGCCCGTCTTGAGCGCCAGCCAGGCCACGCCGATCTTGCCGCGGTAGAGGCGGCCGTCGGGGGAGCGGGTGCCCTCGGGGTGGATGCCGAACAGCTCGCCGCGCTCCAGCAGGTCGGCGGCGGCGTCGAGCATGGCCTGCGCGGCGTGGGCGCTCTCGCGGTCGATCGGCAGGCTGCCGCCGATCCGCATGAAGAAGCCGGAGACCGGGTTGCCGTCGAAGTACTCGTTCTTGGCGGTGAACGTGACGTGCCGCGGCAGCAGCGCGGGCAGCAGGAAGGAGTCGAGCACGGAGAGGTGGTTGGCCGCCAGGATCGCGGGCCCGCTCCTCGGCACGTTCGCGGCGCCGGTGATGTGCGGCCGGCACATCGCGTGGGCGAGCGGCGCGGCGGCGAACTTGACCACTTCGTACAGCAACGGGCTCTCCTGGATCATCGGCGGTCAGCCATGACACCCTAAGGCAGCGGGGCCCCGGAAAGCTTAAAGGCCGATGTGGTGGTCGCCTCCTCGGCGAGGTGCACAACACGGCTCCAGCCGAACGGTATTCCGTGAAGGCGGTAATTTGCGGCCCGGGGGACACAGCCACATCGGCATTTCCGAGTTAAGCACAGCCTCCGGCGTTGGAGGTAATCGTGCCCACCAGATGGCACGGGCGTGACCCGCACGCAAGGGCTCAGGACGCGGCGGGCGTGTCCGGCAGCAGCGCGAAGGCGTGCTCGGCGGCGCGTACGGCGTCGGCCTCCGCCTCGGCCAAGGGGCGTCCGCCGGCGAGCTGTGCCCAGGTGCGGCGGGCGAGCACCCGCTGCGCGGCCAGCACCTGCGCGGCCAGCAGCGCGGCGGTCAGCTCGTCCATGGTCTCGGCCAGGGCGTGGGTCAGCTCGGCCTCGTCCTGGGTCATGTGGTGGAACAGCCGTACGGCCAGGCTGGGGGTGTCGAACACCATCCGGTGGAAGGCCAGCACCTCGGGGTGGTCGTTGAGCCCGGTGACCGGGTCGTGGGCGGCCAGGCCGTCGAGGTAGTGGCGGCGCAGCGCCGCGACCGGGTGCTCGCCGGGCGCGCGCCCGCGCACCACGCGGGCGGCCTCGCCCTTGTGGTCGGCGAACCGGTGCAGGACGAGGTCCTCCTTGGTCGGGAAGTACTTGAACAGCGTCGGCTTGGACACCCCGGCCGCCGCCGCGATCTCGGTCACCGGCACCTCGTCGAAGCCCCGTTCCAGGAAGAGCGCGATCGCCGCCGTCGAGATGGCCTCGTGCACCCGCTGCCGCTGCAGCTCCCGCAGTCCTGTCATGACCACAGCCTATCAAAGTGTTAACCTGGTTAATGTCTTAACCGAGTTAACGCTCTGGGGGGTGGGCATGGGAACGCTCGACGACGAACGGCGCCACGTCGAACGATGCAGGGCGGGGCTGCGCAGGATGCTGGACGGCGCACGCGAGAACGTGATCGTCGGTGAGACCGTGGCCGGCGACCGATACAGCGCCGAACGCCTGGGCCGCCACCTCAAGAGCCTGGCCAAGGAGCTGAGCGAGGAGCCCGAAGGGCCGCCGTTCTTCGGCCGGCTCGACTTCGGCCGGGACTCGGCCGAGCACGGCGGCCGGGCGTACCACATCGGCAGGCGGCACATCACCGGCGAGCACGGCGGGCCGCCCGTGGTGATCGACTGGCGCGCGCCCGTGGCCCGCGCGTTCTACCGAGCGAGCGCCCGCGACCCTCAGGGCGTCGACGTACGCCGCCGTTTCGGCTGGTCGGGCCGCACGCTGACCGGCTTCGAGGACGAACGCCTGGGCGCGGGCGAGGAGGGCGGCAGCACGATCCTGGCCGCCGAGATCGAACGCCCCCGCGTCGGCCCCATGCGCGACATCGTCGCCACCATCCAGCCCGAGCAGGACGACCTGGTCCGCGCCGACCTCGACACCACGATCTGCGTACAGGGCGCGCCCGGCACCGGCAAGACCGCGGTCGGCCTGCACCGGGCCGCCTACCTGCTGTACGCCCACCGCCGCCGCCTCGAACGCGCCGGCGTCCTGGTGCTCGGCCCGAACCGGGCCTTCCTCGGCTACATCTCGGCCGTCCTGCCCGCCCTCGGCGAGGTGGACGTCGAGCAGACCACCCTGGAAGGACTGCTCGGCGCCTACCCCGTACGGGCCGCCGACTCCGCGCCGGCCGCGGCGGTCAAGCACGACGCCCGCATGGCCGAGGTGCTGCGCCGCGCCCTGTACGGCCGGATCCGCAGACCGGCCGAGCCGGCCGTGGCCTCCGACGGCTCCTACCACTGGCGGGTCGGCGAGGACGAACTGCGCCGCGTCGTGGAGGACGCCAGGCGGGCCGGGCTCCCGTACGGGGTCGGCCGCGAACGGGTCAGGGCCAGGGTGGTCGCGTCGATGCGTCGGCAGGCCGAGGCCCGCGGCCAGACCTGCAACGCGGCCTGGGAACGCCGGATCGGCCGCGCCGTCACCCCGGCGCTCGACGCCGCCTGGCCCGCCGCCCGCCCCGAGGACGTGCTGTGCGAGGTGCTCAGCGCCCCGCCGGAGGGCATCCTGACCGACGCGGAACGCGCGGCCATCGCCTGGCCGAGGCCGCCGCGCGGCGTCAAGGCCGCCAGGTGGACCCCGGCCGACCTGGTGCTGCTGGACGAGCTGGCCTGCCTGCTCGAACGCCCCCGTGGCTACGGCCACGTGATCGTGGACGAGGCCCAGGACCTGTCGCCCATGGAGTGCCGCGCGGTGGCCAGGCGCAGCGAGCACGGCTCGATGACCGTCCTCGGCGACCTGGCCCAGGGCACCACCCCGTGGGCGGCCAGGTCGTGGCCCGAGCACCTGGACCTGCTCGGCAAGCCCGGCGGCCGGATCGTCGAGCTGACCACCGGCTTCCGCGTGCCTGGCGCGGTCGTGGAGCTGGCCAACAGGCTGCTGGCCGCGCTCGACGCCGGCGTGCCGCCCACCCGCTCCCACCGTTCGGACGGCCGGCTGCGTGTCGTCCGGGTGGCCGAGCTGGAGAAGGGCGTCGTGGAGGCCGTACGGGAGGCGCGGGCGTTCGAGGGGTCGATCGGGGTGATCGCGGCCGATGCCCACGTCGAGGCGATCACCTGCGCGCTGTGGAACGAGGGGCTGGACCTCGGCGAGCGGCTGAGCGTCATGCCCGCCTCGACGGCCAAGGGCCTGGAGTACGACCACGTGGTCCTGGCCGAGCCGGCCGCCGTCGTCGCGGCCGAGCCACGCGGCCTCAACCGCCTGTACGTCGCCCTCACCCGGGCGGTCTCCCGGCTCGACGTCGTCCACGCGCAGCCCCTTCCGGCCCAGCTTTCTCGCCCGTCATAAGCCTTCTGAAATGGGCAGATGTCTGGACTGGACGGCTCGACAGGCCCACGGCTCTGGTGTGTGATGTGATTCACCTCACGAGGGAGCCGGAGATGACCTCTTCGCAAGACCCGCCGCAAGGCGACGACCAGCACACGCGGGAAGGGCAGTGGTCACAGCCGCCGCCCTATCCGCAACCGCCGCGGCGGCAGGGCGCCCAGGTCCTGTCGATCATCGGGTTCGTCAGCGCCGCGGTGGCCGTGTTGTTCATACCGATCCTGTTCGGCCTGGCCGGCATCGTGCTGGGCATCGTCGGCCACACCCGCGGTGAGTCCCTGGGCAAGTGGGCCGCCATCGCCGCGGCGGTCTGCACGGTCGTCGGCATGATCCTCGGCGCGCTGGTCACGCGCGCGCTGAGCGCCTGACCCGCGGCGCCCGCGTGAGCCCGCGCCGGCGGCCCCGCCGTCGCGCGGGCACCGGCCGCCACCAGGAATGAAGCGCGCCCGCGCGGTGCTGACAGGGACGCAGTCGTTCATGGAAGAAGGCGTTACCCATGTCCCCGCAGGCGGATGCGGCCCATCTGATCGTTCGAGCCCTGGAGGCGGAAGGCGTCGAGTACGTCTTCGGCATCCCCGGCGAGGAGAACATCCACTTCGTCGACGCGCTCAACGACTCCTCCATCCGGTACATCCTCGTACGGCACGAGCAGGGCGCGGCGTTCATGGCCGAGATCTACGGCAGGCTGACCGGCAAGGCGGGGGTGGCCTCGGCCACGCTCGGCCCCGGCGCGATCAACCTGCAGCTCGGCGTGGCCGATGCCACCACCAACAGCACCCCGGTCGTGGCGATCACCGCCCAGGTGGGCCTCGACCGCATCTACAAGGAGTCCCACCAGGTGGTCGACCTGGTGTCGCTGTTCCGGCCGATCACCAAGTGGGCGGACCTGGCGCCGACGGCCCTGGCGCTGCCCGAGATGATCCGCAAGGCGTTCAAGACCGCTCAGACCGAACGGCCCGGCGCCGTCTACCTGGCCATCCCCGAGGACGTCGAGTCGGCGCCCGTCCCGGCCGACCTCGCGCCGCTGCCCGTCAACGTCGTACGCCCCCAGGACCCCTCGGCCGCCCAGATCGCCCGCGCCGCCGAGGTGCTGGCCGGGGCGCGCCGCCCGATCGTGCTGGCCGGCCACGGCGCCGGCCGGGCCGGGGCCTCCGCCGCGCTGGTGCGCTTCTCCGAGCGGCTCGGGCTGCCGGTGGCCACCACGTTCAACGGGAAGGGCGTCTTCCCCGACGACCACCCGCACGCGCTGGGCGCGGTCGGTTTCATGCGGCACGACTACGTCAACTTCGGGTTCGACGAGGCCGACGTGCTGATCAGCGTCGGGTACGAGTTGCAGGAATTCGACCCCGTAAAGATCAACCCGAACCGGGACAAGAAGATCATCCATCTGCACCGGTTCCCGGCCGAGGTCGACGACCACTACCCGGTGGCCGTGGGCGTCCACGGCGACATCTCCCGCTCTCTCGACGCGCTCGCCGACGCCGTCCACCGCCGCTTCGAGGTCAACGGCACCGGCGAGAAGATCCGCCGCCTGATGCGCGAGGAGCTGGAGCAGGGACGTTCGGAGGACGCCTTCCCGCTGTCGCCGCGGCGCGTGGTCGCCGACATCCGCGAGGCCATGGGCCGCGAGGACATCGTGCTGGCCGACACGGGGGCGGTGAAGATGTGGATGGCCCGCATGTACCCGACGTACGAGCCCAACACGATGCTGGTCTCCAATGGGCTGTCCTCGATGGGGTTCGCGGTGCCGGGGGCGCTGGCCGCCAAGCTGGCCTTTCCGGGGCGCAGGGTGCTGGCCGCCACCGGTGACGGGGCGTTCCTGATGAACTCCCAGGAGCTGGAGACGGCCGTCCGCGAACGTATTCCGATCACGGTGCTGGTGTGGGTGGACGACGCGTACGGGCTGATCGAGTGGAAGATGGACCTGGAGCTCGGGCGCCACTCGGGCATCCGGTTCGGCAACCCCGACTTCGTCGCCTACGCCGAGAGCTTCGGCGCCCGCGGCTACCGGGTGAGCAGCGCCGGCGAGCTGCTGCCCACGCTGCGCAAGGCGCTGGCCGACGACGCGGTGTCGGTGATCGCGGTGCCCGTCGACTACAAGGCCAACCTGGAGCTGACCGCCAAGCTCGGCGAGCTGACCGGGCCGTTCTGACCGGTCGGGTCCGCGCCCACGGTCAGGTTCGCGTCCAGTGGGGCTGTGCGACGTCGAACACCCGCTGTTCGCGTCCGCGCAGCGCCACCTCGGCGAACTGCCACAGGATCGCCCCGGTCGGCGCGTGGATCACGATGTCCGGCCCGAGCGGCATCTGCAGCAGCTCGCCCTCCCAGCGCGGCACCCCGGGCGCGAGGAAACGCTCCAGCGGCACCGGATGCACCGAGGCCACCTCGTAGGCGTCGCCCACCGGCTCCTGACCGCCGCCGAACGCCACCACAGGGGTGATCACGAACCCGGAGTCGGCGACGAAGTCGTCGAGCAGCCCGGCCACCTCCACGCCGGTCACCCCGACCTCCTCGGCCAGCTCACGCAGCGCCGCCTCCACGGGCAGCTCGCCGTCGTCGAGCCGCCCGCCCGGCAGCGCCCACTGCCCGGCGTTGCGGCCGCGGGCCGCCCGCCGGATCAGCACCGTGTACGGGACGCGCCCGGCGTCCTCCAGCACGCACACGGTCACCGCCGCCCGGCGCACCCCGGCGGCCGGCGGGACCTCCCGGCGGTCGAAGGCGGCGAGATGGGCGACGACCTGCTCGCGCAGCACGTCGATCGGGGGCAGCATCCGTCCAGGATCTCACGGCGACCCGGCGCGGCTGCCTCGCGCCGGGTCGCGGTCAGGCGAGCCGGGCCCTCAGGCGGAACGGGCCGCTCAGGCCAGGCGGGCCACTCCCTCCAGGAGGCGGGTCACGTCCGAGCCGTCGTTGTAGTGGACCAGGCCCGCGCGGACGGCGCCGCCCGACTCGCGCACGCCGAGCGCGCCCGTCAGCTCCCAGGCGTAGTTGTGGCCGCTCCAGACGTTCACGCCCAGGCCGGCCAGGTGCTCGGCGACCTGGCGCGGGGTGTGGCCGGCGACCGTGAAGTAGGCCGTCGCGGTACGGCGGGCGGGCTTGCCGTACAGCGTGACGTGGGGCATCGTCTCCAGGCCCGCGGTCATGGCGGCGAACAGTTCCTGCTCGTGCTCCTCGGCGGCGGCCATCGAGGTCAGGAGGCGTTCGCGGCGGGTGCCCGAGCCGGGCGCCATGGCGGCCAGGTGGTCGACGGCCGCCGTCACCCCGGCCAGGTCGGCGAACGCGGACGTGCCCGTCTCGAACCGCTCGGGCACGGTGTCGGGGGAGGGCCGCAACTTGGCCGGCCGGACCGTCTCCAGCAGTGCCGGATCGGCCACGACGGCCCCCACGTGCGGGCCCGACCACTTGTACGCGCTGGTGGCGTAGAAGTCGGCGCCCAGCGCCCGCATGTCCACCGGGCCGTGCGGGGTGGCGTGCACGCCGTCCACGTACAGCAGGGCGCCCGCGCGGTGCGCCAGCTCGGCGATGGCGGGCACGTCGGGACGGGTGCCGATGATGTTGCTCGCCGCCGTCACCGCCACCACCTTCGTCCGCTCCCCGATGAGGTCGGCGTACTGCTCGACCGGCAGCTCGCCGGTCACCGGGTCCACCTCGGCCCAGCGCACGGCGGCGCCCGTCTGGGTCCACGGGCGCACGTTCGCGTCGTGGTCCAGCCTGGAGACCACCACCTCGTCGCCCGGCCCGGTCAGCGCCCTGGCCAGCCGGTACGTCAGCGTCGTCATGTTCGGGCCGAGGATCACCCCGCCGGGATCGCCGCCGACCAGGTCCGCCACGGCGGCCCGGCAGGCGGCGACGATCTCGTCCGCCCGGCGGCTGGCGGGGAACGCCCCGCCCACGTTGCCGAGCCCCGCCCGGTAGGCGGCGGAGATGGCGTCGATCACCGGCTGCGGCGTCTGGGTGCCCGCCGCGCCGTCGAGATAGGCGAAGCCGTCAGCGAGCGCAGGATAGGAGGAACGTACGGACTCCAGGGGGAAAGGCATGATATGTAGATGCTCAGCCTCAGAGACCTCAACCGCGCCACCTTGGCCAGGCAGCACCTTCTCACCCGGCACAAAGGGCGGCCGGCCGACGTCGTGCACCGGCTGGCGGGGTTGCAGGCGCAGGAGCCGCGGCCGCCGTACCTGGGGATCTGGACGCGGCTGGAGGGGTTCGAGCGCGACCACCTGCACGACGAGCTGCACGCGGGCAGCCTGGTGCGGGCCACGATGATGCGGGCCACGCTGCACCTGGTGACGGCGGAGGACTTCGCGGCCTTCCGCCCGGTGTTGCGGCCCATGCTGGCCGCCGCGGCGCGCCGGTTCCAGGACGTCGACTTCGAGGCCGTCGCCGCGGTCGCCGACCGGCTGCTGGCCGGCGGGCCGCTCACGTTCAACGAGCTGCGTCCCCTGCTGCTGGAGGAGTTCCCGGGCGCCGACGAGCGGGTGCTCGGGTACGCCGTGCGCATGATGACGCCCCTGGTCATGGTGCCGACGCAGGACCGGTGGAGCTTCCCGCGCGAGTCCGCCTTCGGCCTGCCCGCCGTCGGCCTGGACCCGGCGCCCAGCACGGAGACGATGATCGAGCGCTATCTCGCCGCGTTCGGTCCTGCCACGCCCGCCGACGTGCAGACCTGGTCGGGGCTCGGCGGGCTGCGGGCGGTCATGAAGGCGATGGACCTGGACCGGCTCGCCGACGAGTCCGGGCGCGAGCTGTTCGACCTGCCCGGGGCCCCGCGGCCGGGTGGCGACGTGCCCGCGCCGGTGCGGTTCCTGCCCGACTTCGACAATCTCGTCCTCGGGCACGCCGACCGCAGGCGGGTGCTGGAGGACGAGTTCCGGCCGCTGGTCGCGACCAAGAACCTGCGGATCAAGGCCACGTACCTGGTGGACGGGTTCGCCGCGGGGACGTGGCAGATCAAGCGGTCGGGTAAGAAGGCCAAGCTGCTCATCAGCCCCTTCGCCGCGCCGACGCCCCTGGACGTCCTGGAGGAGGAGGGCCTGGCGCTGCTGGCCTTCGCCGAGCCGGACGCCACGAGCCACACCCTCGAACACGTCCCGGCGAGCTGACCGATCCGCCGCGCGACCTCGAACGCGTCCCGACGGGTTGGCCGATCCGCCGCGTGATCTCGAACGCGTCCCGGTGGGTCGGCCGATCCGCCGCGAGATGCGGAAAGAACCTTGCCGCAATGGTTCCTACGCTGGCCCCATGACCCTCGACCAGCGAGCCTCCGCCCCCGCCTCCACGTCCAGGGCGCCTGTGGTGCTCAGTGCCGGTGTCCTCAACCGGACAACGCTCGACCGCCAGCTCCTCCTGGCCCGTTCGGGCCTGTCGCCGCTGGAGGCCGTCGGGCGGCTCGTCGCCCTCCAGGGGCAGGACGTCAACGCGCCCTATATCGGGCTCTGGACGCGCCTGGCCGCCTTCACCCAGGACGACCTCACCGCCCTGCTGTACGGCAGGCAGGTGGTACGCGGCTCGCTGCTGCGCGGCACCCAGCACCTGACGCCCGCCGACGACTACGTCTGGATCAGGCCCCTGGTGCAGCGCGCCCTGTCCAGGGCCGCGCGGGCGACCGTCGGCAGGACGATGCCCGGCGTGGACCCGGAGGAGCTGGAGCGGCTGGCCCGCGGCCACCTGACCGGGCGTACGCTGACCCGTCCGCGGCTTCGTGACCTGCTGCGTGAGCGCTGGCCGGAGGCCGACCCGACGGCGCTCGCGTTCTCGCCCCAGGGGTTGCTGCCGATCGTGCACACGCCGCCGAACGGCACCTGGGGGCGCGGCGGGGCGACGCCGTTCACGCTGGCGGAGGAGTGGCTGGGACGCTCTCTGGACCCGGAGCCGAGCGTCGAGCGCCTGGTCGTACGGTATCTGGCCGCCTTCGGGCCGGCGGGCGTGATGGACGTGCAGATGTGGTCGGGCCTCACGCGGCTCCGCCCGGTCCTCGAATCCATGCACTTTCTCCAGAAATATCAGGACAGCGAGGGACGTGTGCTTTATGACCTGCCCGATGCCCCGCTCGTCCCCGAGGACGCGCCCGCTCCCGTACGTTTCCTGCCGGCGTTCGACAACCTGATCGTCGCTTTCGCCGACCGCGGCCGCCTGATGACCCCCGAGCAGCGCGCCCAGGTGTGCGTGGGCTCCCTCGTCCATCCGACCTTCCTCGTCGGCGGAACTGTCGGTGGCATGTGGGACCTTGAGGATGGCGTGCTGACGCTGAGGCCCTTCCGTCCGCTGAGCGACGGCGTGGCGGAGGAACTGGCCGCGGAGGGCGCGCGGCTGCTGGCCTTCGCCGGGGTCGAGGAGGGGAGCGTGACCGTGGCCCGGTGCGAGCCGTGATCGGAGAGGCGTGCACGAAGAGCCGCGAACGGAGAGCCCTGATCGAGGGGCCCTGATCGAAGGGCCCTGAGCGGAGAAGTGTGATCGGAGAGGGGAGTCGTCTTCTGGAGTGCCGACACGGGGAGGGGGCCGGAGCGGGGTGCCCGGCTTGCGGCGCTGGTCACAGGGCAGATGCCGATTACGGGGCGGCGGTGACGGCCGTCCCGTCGAAGCCGCGTTCGAGGAAGCGTTGGGTAGCCTGGTCATTGACGGCCACGCCAGGCCCCGCTTCTTCCGTTCCCCCATGTCCTGAAGGTTCCGACGCCTATCGGCCCGCGATGTTTCCCCGCCGGACCTGCCCGCAGGCCGGCTCAGTCACTGAGCGTCCACCCAACGCGAGCGAGGAGAGAATTTTGTCCCAAGCAGCAGAGGTTCTCGAACTGGACGACACCATCGCCGACGGTGGCACGGCCGTCGGCGCGGACTCGGTCAAGACCTACCTGAAGGAGATCGGCCGCGTCCCGCTGCTCACCGCCGAGCAGGAGATCGAGCTGGCCAAACGCATCGAGGCCGGCCTGTTCGCCAGGGAACGCCTCGACACCGAACCGGCCCTGTCCTCCGACCTGCGTGCCGACCTGGAGTGGATCGCCGACGACGGCCTTCGCGCCAAGCGCCGCATGCTGGAGGCCAACCTCCGGCTCGTCGTCTCCATCGCCAAGCGCTACACCGGTCGCGGCATGCTCTTCCTCGACCTGATCCAGGAGGGCAACCTCGGCCTGATCCGTACGATCGAGAAGTTCGACTACCGGCTCGGCTACAAGTTCTCCACGTACGCCACCTGGTGGATCAAGCAGGCCATCACCCGGGCCATGGCCGACCAGGCCCGGACGATCCGCATCCCCGTCCACATGGTGGAGCTGATCAACAAGGTGGCCCGCGTGCAGCGCCGCCTGCAGTCCGACCTCGGCCGCGAGCCCACCCCCGAGGAGATCGCCGCCGAGACCGACCTCGACGTCGAACGGGTCGCCGAGGTGCAGAGCTACGGCCGTGAGCCGATCTCGCTGAGCACCCCGCTCGGCGAGGAGGGCGACAGCGAGTTCGGCGACCTGATCGAGGACACCGAGGCCGTCTCCCCGGCCGACGCGGTCTCGTTCACGCTGTTGCAGCAGCAGTTGCACAGCCTGCTCGACCAGCTCTCCGAGCGCGAGGCGGGGGTGATCACCATGCGCTACGGCCTCGCCGACGGCAAGCCCAGGACCCTCGACGAGATCGGCCGCGTCTACGGCGTCACCCGCGAGCGCATCAGGCAGATCGAGGCCAAGACCATGTCCAAGCTGCGCCACCCCTCCCGGGCGATGGCGTTGCGCGACTACCTGAGCTGACCGCCGGGCCCACACCCGACACGCCGAGCAGCGCACACCGAGCAGCACACACGCGGTAGCGCACCGAGCAGGGCTCGCCGTGCGGACGTGGAGCGTCACCGCACTGTCGACGAACCGACCCGCCACGTCAGCGGGACCAGCGACAGGCACGACCTCCGTCCGCGCCGAGCGCAGGCGCTCCCGGTGCATGCGGTGTTTCCGGCGCTCCCGGCGCGCTCCCGGTGACGCGTCCCGGGACCGGGAAAGAGCGGGTAAACGGCGGCTCAAGAGTGTCGCGTCCCCGGACCGTATCGGGTGGCCCGCACCTACATTGCCCAACGTGAAACGCTCCCGTACGAGCCTCGTCCACCAGGCCGCATACGCGTTGAGGCACCCCGACAGGATCGCCCCCCACCTGCGCCGGCTGGCCCGCGACACCTGGTTCAGGCTCCGCGCCCACGACCACGTCGACTACTACCGCGCCGTCATGAGGTCCGACACGGCCCGCGACCCGGCGGGCGCCGTGGGCTCGCACAACCACCGGCGATGGCTCGCTCTGGGGCGCATGCAGTTCGACTACCTCGTCGAGCACGGGCTCAAGCCGGACTGCCGGATGCTGGAGATCGGCTGCGGGAACCTGCGCGCCGGCCGCCTGTTCATCGGCTACCTGTTCACCGGCAACTACTACGGCATCGACATCTCGCCCGACATCCTCCTGGCCGCCCAGGACACGATCGACAAGCACGCGCTGCAGGACAAGCTGCCGTACCTGGCGCCGGTGCGCGACCTGCGCTTCGCGTTCCTGCCGGACGAGCACTTCGACGTCGTCCACGCCCACAGCGTCTTCTCGCACTCGCCGATCGAGGTCATCGAGGAGTGCTTCGCCCACGTGGGCCGGATCATGAAGCCGGACGGCTGGTTCGACTTCACCTTCGACAGGACCGAGGGCAAGGAGCACCACGTCCTGCGCGAGGACTTCTACTACCGCACCGAGACGCTGGTCGAGCTGGCCCGCCGGTACGGACTGAAGGCGACGTTCATGGACGATTGGGAGCAGTCACCACATAAGCAGTCGAAAATCCGCATCACCCGGCGCTAACGTCGTCCGCTGTGAGAGACCTCCGCCTGCTGCCCAAGGCTCACCTGCACGTCCACCTGGAGAGCACCGTACGTCCCCGGACCGTACGCGAGCTGGGCGGGCCGCCGGAGCCCGAGGGGGCGTTCGCGAGCTTCCGCGAGTTCGCCGACCAGCGGGCCAAGGTACGCGACCTGCTGCGCACGCCCGAGCACTTCCGGCGCGTCGCCCTGGAGTTCTGCGAGGACGAGGCCGCCCAGGGCACCCGCTACGTCGAGGTGACCTTCACCGCCGCCTCCCACGGCGAGCGGGTGGGCGCGCCGGAGATGCCGCTGGAGGCCGTGCTCGACGGGCTGGCCGAGGGCAGGCGGTACGGCATCGAGGCCCGGGTGCTGCTCGACCACTCCAGGCGGCGGCCCCTGGAGCGGTTGTGGCAGACGTACCAGCTGGCCACCCGCTACGACGAGGTGATCGGGCTCGGGCTGGCGGGCGACGAGGCGTACCCGCTGGCGCCGTTCGCCGAGGTGTTCGAGGCGGCCAGGGACGCGGGCCTGCACCTGGTTCACCACGCGGGCGAGGCGGCCGGTCCGGCGAGCATCCGCGAGGCGCTGGACCTCGGGCACACCGAGCGGCTCGGCCACGGCATCCGGGTGCTCGACGACCCGGACCTGGTCGCCGAGGTGCGCGAGCGCGGGATCCCGCTGGAGGTCTGTCCCACGTCGAACGTCCTGCTCGGGCTCGTGCCGTCGCTGGCCGAGCATCCGCTGCCGCGCCTGCGCGCCGCCGGGCTCGCGGTCACGGTCAACACCGACGGCGAGACGGCCCTGGCCGCCGAGTACGTCCGCCTGCGCGAGATCTTCGGGTACGGCGACGACGTCCTGGCCGAGCTGGCCCGCGCCTCGATCACCGCCTCGTTCGCGCCCGCCGCCCTCAAGGCGGAGCTGCTGGCCGGCGTCGAGTCCTGGCTACGCTGACCCGCCCGCCCGGCCCGGCCGATCTCCTGGTGGCAGGCGTCGGCGGGCTCGGGCGGCGCGCCGCCATGGACGGCGATCTCCGTCACATCGTGGAATAGTTGGCGAATCGACGACCGTTGCGAACGGAGGTGGCGCGAACGCCACGACAGTGGCGGGCCGCGGCATGGATGGGCCATGGCCGACCGTCCGACCGAAGGAGCAGCGTTTGCGCACCGACTCGGCTGATTTACGACTGCGGACCGCGTCGGCGGTCTACCCCGCGGGCATGCTGGCCCCGCCGCCCCGCACCCTGATCGACATCCTCGACGAGACCACCCGCCGCCACCCCGAGGCGCCCGCGCTGGATGACGGCACCGTCCGTCTTGACTACCGGTCGCTGCGCGCCGAGGTCGACCGGGTCGCCGACGCCCTCGCCGCGGCCGGCGTCGGACGCGGCGCCAGGGTCGGCGTACGCATCGCCTCCGGCACCGCCGACCTGTACGTCTCCATCCTCGCCGTGCTCGCGGCCGGCGCCGCGTACGTGCCCGTGGACGCCGACGACCCCGACGAACGCGCCGAACTCGTCTTCGCCGAGGCCGACGTGGACGCCGTGCTCGACGGTGGCCCGCCCGTCCGCGTCAGGCAGACCGCGGCCCCCGAGCGGCCCACCCCCGACGACGACGCCTGGATCATCTTCACCTCCGGGTCCACCGGCAGGCCGAAGGGCGTCGCGGTGACACACCGGTCGGCCGCCGCGTTCGCCGACGCCGAGGCCGGGCTCTTCCTCCAGGACCGGCCGCTCGGCCCGGGTGACCGGGTGCTGGCCGGGTTGTCGGTGGCCTTCGACGCCTCCTGCGAGGAGATGTGGCTGGCCTGGCGGCACGGCGCCTGCCTGGTGCCCGCGCCCAGGGCCCTCGTACGCACCGGCATGGACCTGGCCCCCTGGCTCGCCGAGCAGGGTGTCACCGTCGTCTCAACTGTGCCGACGCTGGCCGCGCTCTGGCCCGCCGCGCACCTCGACGGCATCAGGCTGCTCATCTTCGGCGGCGAGGCGTGCCCGCCCGAGCTCGCCGAACGGCTGGCCGTCCCCGGCCGCGAGGTGTGGAACACCTACGGGCCCACCGAGGCGACCGTGGTGGCCTCGGCCGCGCGGCTCACCGGCGAGGGGCCCGTACGCATCGGGCTGCCCCTGGACGGCTGGGACCTGGCGGTCGTGGACGAGACGGGCGAGCCGGTCGCCATGGGGGAGACCGGCGAGCTGATCATCGGCGGCGTCGGCCTGGCCCGCTACCTGGACCCGGCCAAGGACGCCGAGAAGTACGCGCCGCTGCCGTCCCTGGGCTGGGAGCGCGCCTACCGCAGCGGCGACCTCGTACGCGCCGAGCCCGAAGGACTGCTCTTCGCCGGCCGCGCCGACGACCAGGTGAAACTGGGCGGGCGCAGGATCGAGCTCGGCGAGGTGGACGCCGCCCTGAGCGCGCTGCCGGGCGTCACCGGCGCCGCGGCGGCCGTCCGCACCGCGGGCGGCGGCCATCAGGTGCTCGTCGGCTACGTCGTCCCCGGGCCCGGCTTCGACGCCGGTCAGGCGCGGGAGCTGCTGGCCGGTTCGCTGCCCGCCGCGCTCGTGCCGCGCCTGGCCCCCGTGGACGAGCTGCCCACCAGGACCTCCGGCAAGATCGACCGGGACGCGCTGCCGTGGCCCCTGGAAGGACCGGCTCAGGCCGCCGCCGGTCTGACCCGGGCCGAGGCGCTGCTGTCCGAGCACTGGACCGAGATCCTGGGCGTGAGCCCGGACGGGCCGGAGGCGGACTTCTTCGCCGACGGCGGCACCAGCCTGGCCGCCGCCCGCCTGGTGTCGGTGTTGCGGGCCGCGCATCCCGACGTCGCGGTCGGCGACGTCTACGCGCACCCGACCCTCGCCGGGCTGGCGCAACTGCTGACCGCCAGGGGCGGCCCGCAGGACCGGCCGCCCGTGGAGGCGGCCCCCGTGGCCCCCATGCCGAGGCGGGCCGCGCTGACGCAGACCGTGCTCATGATCCCGCTGCTCACCGTGGGCGCGCTGCGCTGGATCGTGCCGCTCGCCGCACTCGGCAACGTGCTCGCCCCGCCGTGGGCGCCGTCGCTGTCGTGGTGGTGGGTGACGCTGGGCGCGCTGGCGTTCGTCACCCCCATGGGACGCATGGGCCTGTCGGCGGCGGTCGCCCGGCTGCTGCTGCGCGGCGTGCGGCCCGGGACGTACCCGCGCGGCGGCGGCGTGCACCTGCGGTTGTGGTTCGCCGAGCGGTTCGCCGAACGGCTCGGCGTGCCCGACCTGGCCGGCGCGCCCTGGATGGCCTGGTACGCCCGCCTGCTCGGCGCCACCGTCGGCCCGGACGCCGACCTGCACTCGCCCCCGCCGATCACCGGCCTGCTCAAGCTGGGCAGGGGCGCCTCCGTCGAGCAGGAGGTCGACCTCGCCGGCCACTGGTACGACGGCGACCGGCTGCACGTCGGCGAGATCCGCATCGGCGCCGGTGCCACGGTCGGCTCCCGCTCGACCCTGCTGCCCGGCGCCCGCGTCGGCAAGAACTCCCAGGTCGCGCCGGGTTCCGCGGTCGCCGGTACGGTCCCCGCGGGCGAGCGCTGGGCCGGCGTCCCGGCCTTCCGCCAGGGCAAGCCGCGCCGCTCCCGCCCCGCCGAGCGCGCCGCCCGCTCCCGCCCGTGGGTGGCGCTGTACGGGGTGAGCGCGGTCGTGCTCAGCCTGCTCCCGGTGGCCGCCGCCGGGGTCGCGCTCGCGGTCCTGGCCGCCTTCGCCGGGGACGAGCCCACGCTCGGCGGCGCGCTGGCCGCCGCCCTGCTCGCCGTGCCGCCGGCCACGCTCGCCGGAATGGCCGCCTTCGCCCTGGTCACGCTGGTCAGCGTGCGGCTCCTGGGCCTGGGGCTGAACCCGGGGCACCACCCGGTGCACAGCCGCCAGGCATGGCAGGCGTGGGTCACCGGCAGGCTGATGGCCGCGGCCCGCGTGTGGCTGTTCCCGCTGTACGCCAGCGTCCTGACGCCCGTCTGGCTGCGGGCGCTCGGCATGAAGGTGGGCCGCGGCGCGGAGCTGTCCACGGTTCTCGCGCTGCCCACGATGACCTCCGTCGGCGACGGCGCGTTCCTGGCCGACGACACCATGGTGGCCCCGTACGAGCTGGACGGCGGGTGGATGCGCCTGGCCGAGGCGCGGATCGGCAAGCGTGCCTTCCTCGGCAACTCCGGGATGACCGCGCCCGGCCGCAAGGTGCCCAAGGACGGCCTGGTCGGCGTGTTGTCGGCGACGCCGAAGAAGGCCAAGTCCGGCTCCTCGTACGTGGGCATGCCGCCCATGAAGCTGCGCCGCACCGCCGAGGAGGCCGACCCCAGCAGGACCTACGACCCGCCCGCGCGGTTCAGGGCCGCGCGGGCGCTGGTCGAGGTGTGCCGGGTGGTGCCCGCGATGGGCGTGGTCGCGCTGGCCGTCCTGGCCGTCGCGGCCTTCGAGTGGCTGGCCGCCGGGTACGGCTTCGCGGTGGCGGCCGCGCTGGGCGGCGTGGTCGTGCTGGCCGCCGGGGTGCTCGCCGCGGCGGTCGCCACGGCCGCCAAATGGGTGCTGGTCGGCCGGATCCCGGCCGGGAACAGGCCGCTGTGGAGCTCGTTCGTGTGGCGCAACGAGCTGGCGGACAACTTCGTCGAGGTGCTGGCGGCGCCCTGGTTCGCCCAGCCGTGGCTCGGGACCGCCGCGCTGAACGTGTGGCTGCGCTCACTCGGGGCACGCATCGGACGTGGGGTCACCTGCGAGACGTACTGGCTGCCGGAGGCGGATCTGGTGACACTCGGCGACGGCGCGTGCGTCAACCGGGGGTGCGTGTTGCAGACGCACCTGTTCCACGACCGGGTGATGAGCATGGACACGGTGACGCTGGAGGCCGGCGCGACGCTCGGCCCCCACGGCGTCGTCCTGCCCGCCGCGCGGGTGGGTGAGGGGACGACGGTCGGACCGGCGTCCCTGGTCATGCGTGGCGAGGCCGTGCCCGGCGGCAGCCGGTGGTTCGGCAACCCCGTCTCGGCGTGGCGATGACCTCGTACTTCCCGGGGCACGGCGACCACCGGTACGCGGTCGAGCACTACGACCTGTCGCTGAACTACCGGATCGCGGCCAACCGGCTCGACGGCACGGCCCGCCTGACGGTCACGGCCGCCGAGCCGCTCGGCGAGCTCGTGCTCGACCTCGGGCACTTCCGCGTCTCGGGCGTCAGCGTGGACGGCCGGGCCGTCCGCCACACCCACGGCCAGGGCAAGCTGCGCCTCGCCCTGCCCGGACCGGTGGCCGCCGGGGCGCGGGCCGTCGTCGAGGTGCGGTACGCGGGCAGTCCCGTACCGGTGCGCAGCCCCTGGGGCGGGCTCGGCTGGGAGGAGCTGTCCGACGGCGCGCTCGTGGCCGGCCAGCCGATCGGCGCGCCGTCCTGGTTCCCGTGCAACGACCGGCCGGACGACAAGGCGTCCTACCGGATCTCGGTCACGACGGCGCCGGCGTACCAGGTGATCGCGAACGGCGTGCTCACCGCCAGGCGGCGGGCGGCCGGGACCACGACGTGGGTCTACGAGCAGGCCGAGCCGATGGCGACGTACCTGGCCAGCGTGCAGATCGGGCGCTACCAGCTCTCCGAGACGGGCGGGACACGGCTGGCCCACCCGGCGCGGCTGGCCGCCCGCGTACGGCACGACTTCGGCCGGCAGGGCGAGATGATGGCGCTGTTCGGCGAGCTGTTCGGGCCCTACCCGTTCAGCGGCTACACCGTCGTGGTGACCGACGACGACCTGGACATCCCGGTCGAGGCCCAGGGCATGTCGATCTTCGGCAGGAACCACGTGGACGGCGCCCGCGGTTGCGAGCGGCTGGTCGCGCACGAGCTGGCGCACCAGTGGTTCGGCAACAGCCTGACCGTGGCCCGCTGGTCCGACATCTGGCTCCAGGAGGGCTTCGCCACGTACGCGGAGTGGTTGTGGTCGGAGCGGTCGGGCGGCCCGCCCGCCGACGAGCACGCGCTGCGCTGGCACCGCAGGCTCGCCGCGCTGCCGCAGGAGTTCGCGCTGGCCGACCCCGGCCCGGCCGCGCTGTTCGACGACCGCGTCTACAAGCGCGGCGCGCTGACCCTGCACGCCCTGCGCCGGGCCGCCGGCGACCAGGTGTTCTTCACGCTCCTGCGGTCCTGGGCCGAGGGCCGCCGGCACGGCAGCGTCACCACGGAGGAGTTCGCCGCGCACGCCGAGCGGTACGTCCCGGCCGGGGCGCTGCTGACGGCGTGGTTGCGCGACCGGCCGCTGCCGCCCGCGTCCGGTGGCACGCTCAGCCGGTGGCGCGGCGCCTGACCCGCCGCGGCCGGGTCGCCGGGGTGGCGTCGCCGGTACGGGCGTGATCGCTCATAGCCTGGTCACATGGCGACCCGGCTGGCGACCTGCAACCTGTGCGAGGCCATGTGCGGCCTGCGCCTCGACCTGGACGGCGACCGGATCACCGGCGTCCGGGGCGACGCGGACGACCCGCTGTCGGCCGGGCACCTGTGCCCCAAGGCGCTGGCCCTCCAGGACATACGCGAGGACCCCGACCGGCTGCGCCGTCCCGTGCTGCGCACCCCGGACGGCTGGCGGGAGATCCCCTGGCCGGACGCGTTCGACCTGGTCGCGGCCAAGCTGGCCCGGACACGCGCCGAGCACGGCGCCGACGCCGTCGCCGTCTACCTCGGCAACCCCGTCGTGCACAGCATGGGCGCGCTGACGCACGCGCCGCCGTTCGCCCGCCTGCTGGGCACCCGCAACCGGTTCTCCGCCGCCTCCCTGGACCAGCTACCCCACCAGTACGTCGCCCGCCACCTGTACGGCAGCCAATGGCTGCTCCCGGTGCCCGACATCGACCGTACGGCCTACTTCCTGGCCTTCGGCGCCAACCCGGCCGTCTCCAACGGCAGCGTGATGAGCGCGCCCGGCATCGTCAGGCGCATCCGCGACCTGCGTGCCCGCGGCGGCCGGATGGTGCTGTTCGACCCGCGCCGTACGGAGACCGCCCGGCTGGCCGACGAGCACCACTTCGTCCGGCCCGGCACGGACGCGGCGCTCATCCTGGCCATGGTCGGCCGGATCATCGCCGAGGGCGCCGCCCGTCCCGCGCCCTACGTGGACGGGCTCGACCGGCTGACGCGGGCGCTGGCGGCGTTCACGCCCGAGCGGGCCGCCGCGGTCACCGGCGTGCCGGCCGAGGTGATCGTCCGGGTCGCAGACGAGTTCGCCGCCGCGGGCGCTGCCGCCGCCTACGGCCGGGTCGGCGTGTCCACGCAGCGCTTCGGCACCCTGTGCCAGTGGGGGATCCAGCTGCTCAACCTGGTCACCGGCAACCTCGACCGGCCCGGCGGCACGCTGATGAGCAGGCCCGCCGTCGATCCCGTACGCAACCGGATGATCGACCCGGGCCACGAGGACAGGTGGCGCAGCCGGGTGCGGGGCCTGCCGGAGTTCGGCGGCGAACTGCCCGCCGCGGCGCTCGCCGAGGAGATCCGCACCCCGGGGAAGGGACAGGTGCGGGCGCTGCTGACCATCGCCGGCAACCCGGTGCGCTCGGCCCCCGCCGGGCACGAGCTGTCGCGGGCCCTCGGGGAGCTGGACTTCATGGTCAGCCTCGACTTCTACGTCAACGAGACCACCCGGCACGCCGACGTCATCCTCCCGCCCACCGACCTGCTCGAACGCGACCACTACGACCTCGTCTTCAACCTGGTCGCGGTCCGCGACCGCGCCCGCTACACCCCGGCCGTGCTGCCGAGGACGCCGGACGCCCGGCACGACTGGGAGATCCTGCGCGAGCTGGCCCGGCGCTACCGCCGCCTGGTCCGCGCCGGTTCGCTCTCCGACCGGCTCGTGTTGCGGCTCACGCCCGAGCGGATCGTGGATCTCGGGCTGCGGGCGGGGCCGTACCGGCTGAGCGTGGCCAAGCTGCGCCGCCACCCGCACGGGCTGGACCTGGGCCCGCTCCGGCCGAGCCTGCCGGGCCGGCTGCGCACCCGCGGGCGGCGCGTGGACGCCGCGCCGCCCGTGCTGCTCGCCGGGCTCGAACGGGCCCGCGACGAGCTCCTGACCGCGCCGCGCGCCGCCGAACTGCTGCTGATCGGCCGCCGCCACCTGCGCGACGACAACTCCTGGCTGCACAACTCGGCCCGGCTGGTCAAGGGCCGGCCGCGCCACCACCTGCTCATGCACCCCGACGACCTGCGCGCCCGCGGCCTGACCGACGGCGGGCCGGTCCGGGTGCGTTCGCGCAGCGGCGAGGTGACGGTGGAGGTCAGCGCGAGCGAGGACGTCATGCCCGGCGTGGTCAGCCTGCCGCACGGCTACGGCCACGACCGGCCGGGCGTGCTGCTGTCGGTCGCGTCCACGCTCGGCGGCGCCAGCGCCAACGACCTCACCGACCCCGCCCGCCTGGACGAGCTCTCCGGCACGGCCGCGCTCAACGGTGTCCCGGTCACCGTCGAGCCCCTCAGGTGACGGGCACGATCTCCGCCCCGCGCAGGTGCTCGGCCACCCGGGGCGGGCAGGAGCGCCACCGTCTCGGCGCGTGGGTGTCCGACAGTGCCACCACGTTCATGCGGAAGTCATGCCCGATCCGCGTACAGATCCTCCAGCCAGGACCGCCAGGCCGCCGCCTGGCCCTCGGGGTCGCCGAACAGCAGGTGCATGACGAGCATGGTGCCGCCGATGCCCTGGACGAACCGGTAGAGGGCGTCGGAGGTGCGGACGCCGACGGTCTGGGCGTTACGGAAGTAGACGACGCCCTGGACCGCGGGCAGGCCGGGCGGGGTGAGCCGGACGGTGTCGCCGGGCTCGGGCGGGCCGCCGAGCGCGGCGTGCAGGGCCCGCCAGGCGCGCGGCCAGTCGGCCACCGGCGGGCCGGACTCGGTGAGCGGGGTCGCGCCGCGGCCGGCGAAGTGGTTGAGGTACTCCGTCAGCGTGGCGAAGAACAGGGCCGTGCCCGCGGACATCGCCTCGTACTCGTGCTCCCAGTCGTCGCCGGGCAGGAAGCCGCTGGTGACCATGCGGACGAGGGTGCTGCCCTGGCCGCGGCCCTCCAGCAGGAACTCGTAGGCGACGAAGCGGCCGTCGGGGCCCGGCGTGGCGGAGTGGGCGAAGTGCTTGAGCGGCTCGTCGGCGTTCACCCGGGACTCCGGCAGCTCGGCCCCGGCGAAGGCGGTGCGGACCGCGCCGCCCTCGACCTCGTTGCGCCCCATGAACCACGAGTCGATGCCCGGCCCGGTCGTGATGGCCGACCACACCTGCTCGGGCGTCGCCTCGACCAGGGACTCAAGGGGGATCTCGAACTCGCGCCCCACCTCAGGAGCCCTTCTTCACGGACGGGTGCACGGCGACGATCAGGCGATGTTCCCGCCCGCCTTCTGCGGACTCGTCATGATATTTGCTGACCAACGACGTCACGCAGTGCGCCAGCTCCTCGGCGAACGCGGCCCGGTCGGCGGCCGAGGCGAAGCGCACCTCGCCGTCGATCGCGAACGTGGCCACCTTCTTCTGCGCCTTGGCCGCGCCGGTGAGCAGCGTGCCGACGTCGCGGACGAGCTGGGCCGCCAGCGCCAGCAGCCAGCGTGCCGACAGCCGGTCGGGCGACTTGGCCGGGTCGGGCTGCACCGAGGCCAGCGCCGTGGGGGAGATCACGAAGGAGGCGGCCGTGGCCTGCATCACGCGCTCGGTGACGTTGCCCTTCTTGCGCTCCTCGACCAGCTCGACCAGCCCATGGCGTTCGAGGGTGCGCAGATGGTAGTTGACCTTCTGCCTGGCCAGGCCCACCTTGGCGGCCAGGGACGTGGCAGAGCCCGGTTCGACCAGCTCGGCCAGCAACTTCGACCGCATCGGGTCGAGCGACGCCTCGGCGGCCGCCGCGTCTTCGATCACTGCCACTTCGTACATGGGTGAAACGATTGCACCGAAAAAAATCGTTGTCAAGCGAGCGCGGCGGCCTTGCCTTCGAGATAGCGCTGCTCAGGCAGACTCAGCGTACGCCGGGCCGCCTCGCGGAAGGCGCGCGCGGCCCCCTCGGTGTCGCCGTCCATCTCCAGCAGATGGGCGCGTACGGCGGCCAGCCGGTGGTGACCCGAGAGCCGGTCGTCGGCGGCCAGGCCGTCGAGCAGGTCGAGCCCGGCGCGCGGGCCGTTGACCATGGCGGCGGCCACGGCCTGGTTGAGCCGGACCATCGGGTTGTCCTCCAGCCCGGCCAGCACGCCGTAGAGGGCGAGGATCTGCGGCCAGTCGGTCTCGGCGGCCGTGGGCGCCTCGTCGTGCACGGCCGCGATCGCCGCCTGCAACTGGTACGGGCCGAGCGCGCTGGTGGCCAGCGCCTTGCTGACCAGCTCCACACCCTCCTCGACGAGCCGCCGGTCCCACAGGGAACGATCCTGGTCGGTGAGCGGCACGAGCGACCCGCCCGGCCCGGTGCGCGCCGCCCGCCGCGCCTCGGTCAGCAGCATGAGCGCCAGCAGCCCGGCGACCTCGCCGTCGTCGGGCAGCAGCCGGCGCACGAGCCGGGCCAGCCTGATCGCCTCGGCGGTCAGCTCGGGCCGCTGCAGGTCGGGCCCGGAGGTGGCGGTGTAACCCTCGTTGAAGATCAGGTAGAGCACGTGGAGCACCACGCGCAGCCGTTCGGCGCGCTCCGGCTCCGGCGGCGGCCCGAACGGCACCCCGGTGGACTTGATGCGCTGCTTGGCCCGGCTGATGCGCTGGGCCATCGTCGCCTCCGGCACCAGGAACGCCGCCGCGATCTGCGCCGTGGTCAGGCCGCCCACGGCCCGCAGCGTGAGCGCGAGCTGCGAGGGCTCCGACAGCGACGGGTGGCAGCACAGGAACAGCAGCGTCAGCGTGTCGTCACCGGCCGGAGTGCGCTCCTCGCCCGGCGCGGGCGCGACGAACTCGTCGGCAGGCACGGCCACCGCCGCGCTCTCCTCCCGCCGCCGGCGCGCGCTCTCGCTGCGGATGTGGTCGATGACGCGCCGGGAGGCGACCGTGATCAACCAGGCCCGCGGGTTGTCCGGGACACCCTGGGCGGGCCACTGCACGGCGGCGTCGAGCAGGGCCTCCTGCACGGCGTCCTCGCACGCGTCGAACTGCTCGTAACGGCGGACGAGCACCCCGAGCACCTGCGGCGCCAGTTCGCGCAGCAGCCCTTCGATCACTCGGCCACCTCGTCGAGGACCGGCCGCACCTCCATGGCGCACAGCCGCGCGTCGGGCCAGCGTGCGGCGATCTCGGTGGCCCGCTCGACGCTCGCGCAGTCGACGGTCAGGTAGCCCGCCAGGTATTCCTTGGCCTCCAGGAAGGGCCCGTCGGTGACGGCGGGCACGCCGTCGCGCACCATGACCGTCTTGGACGAGGCGGGATCGCCCAGCGCCTGACCTCCGACCAGCTCGCCGCTCTCCTCCAGCTCCTGCATGAGCGCGTCGACCTCGGCCATGACCTGGTCGAAGCCGTCGGCCACGGCCTGCTGGGCGGCGGGGTTGCTGTAGATCAGCAGCATGTATTTCACCTGCCTCATCCTAGGGGCAGCTGACCAGCGGAAAGGGCGCGCCGAATTACCGGCCGGGGTTTTGCTCATGCCTTTTCCGGAAAAATCGGAATAACACTGGAAATTGCGGATTGTGTCGGTCTAACCGGTCCCGGCCGCCGGCTGGTCCGGCCACTCTGCTTCCGCCTCGTGCCGGACGAGCGGGCCGGCGGGCCGCCGTACGTCCGCCTCCCGTACGTCCATGTGCAGGCGTAACCGGGAGCCGTCCGCGCTCTGGTCGAGATCGACGCCGTCGCACAGGTGCTGGATCAGCCACAGGCCGAAGCCGAACCCCTCCGTACGCGCCCGGCCGTGCCTGGCCGCGGCCAGGTGGCCGGCGCTCAGCAGGCCGGCGGTGTCGGCGATCTCCACGGTGACGCCCCCGGGACGGCCCCGGGCCAGCACCGTGCCGGCGCCGCCGCCGTGGTCGAGCACGTTCGTGACCGCCTCGTTGACCGCCAGCACGAAGTTGTCCAGGCGTTCCCCGGCCAGCCCGCCCCGCCCGGCGTAACCGCGCACGAGGCCGCGGATGGCGTCGAGGTCGGTGCTGATGGGGCAGCGCAGCTCCGGTTCCATGCCCATGGTCTTGATCAGTCCTGCCTGAATGTGGCGTGGCGGGGGACCCGGTTCTGGGTGCTTTCCAGACGAAGGCCCGGCAAACCACCGGCGCCCCTTCCGGGACCGGCGTCCGGTGGTGTGGCCTCGGCGCGCGGCGCTACTGGAGGCGGGCGCCGATGATGCACGTGTCGTCGTCGGTGTCGGAGTTGCTGTGGGTTCGAGGCGCTGCTCCAGGGTGGCCGCGGGCTGCCGGGCGATGTCCTGGTAGGCGCCGCGGATGGACAGCAGCAGGCCGCTGTCGTCGAAGACCGGCTCGGCGACGACCCTGATGTGCCGTACGGTGCCGTCGGAACGCCGGAGCCGGTACGCGGTGGAGGCCGGGCGGCGGTGGTGCAGCACGGCGCGGACGAAACGGCCGATGGCCACGGCGTCGTCCGGATGGGCGTGCCCGGCCAGTTGTTCGAGCGGGATGGGCGGCTCGTCGGGGGCCATGCCGTACATGCCGTGAAGCTGGGCGTTCCAGACGATCTCGCCGGTCAGCAGGTTCTCCTCGAACCCGCCGATACGCCCGAGGCGCTGGGCGTGCTGCGGACCTGGGCGGTGAGGTTGTCGGCTATGGCGTTGACCGATTCGGTGAGGTCTTTCCAGGTGCCGGAGACCGAGGGGACGTCGGCTTGTCCGCCGAGTCGGCCGTCGGTGTCCTCGGGCAGGCGGGTGCGGAAGTCGCCGTCCCGTACCGCTGTCAGCCCGCCGAGCAGCTGACGCAGCCGAAGCTCGTCGACCTCGGCGCCCCCGGACGTCGTACGGGAGCCGCCGGTCATCGCTTCGCTCATGTCACCCTCGTTGTCCTGCGGAATTGTGCGGACTGTCCTGTGGTGACCTCGCGAACGGCCTCGGTCGGGAGACCGGGATCGAGGTCATGAACGGGACAGTCGCGGTCGATGTCCATCCGGATTCCGGAGCCGGTGCTCGTGGCGTTCAGTCCCGTGTTCCCGGGTGATCCGGGAGGTCACGAGGACTCGCGCAGGCCGTCCGGACGCTGCGCGCCCATCGCGGCGACGGCCTCCCCGACGTCGGCGTGGACGATTAGGGAGGACCACACGCCGGTCACCTGCAACACGCGGGCGGGCAGCTCCTGCACGGCGGCCAGGCGCAGCACGCCGCCCTGGTCGAGCACGGCGGCGTTGAGCCGCAACAACACGTGCAGGCCGCGGCTGTCCATGAAGGTCAGCCCGGCCAGGTCGAGCACCATCCCCGCCCCGGGACGCCGTTGCCGCTCGGCGTAGGACTCCAGCCGTTGCGAGTTGCTGGAGTCCAGCTCGCCCGCCACGGTCACCAGTACGCCGCCGGGCAGGTCGTGGCAGCTCAACGTCAGTGGCGTCATGCCGCCTCCGCACGGTGGGCGGCATGAGGACCCGCCGGTCGCGGCCGGCGGACGGCGTCACGCATGACGAGCCGGCGGGATCGGCTCAGTCACATGACCGCCGTCGTGCACCGGAGCAGGTCTTCCGCGCCGTGGCGGCGGTGTGCCCGGTGCCGGTCCGCGATCGCCCGGCCTGGAACCCTGGCCTCGCCGTGCGCGCGTGATGCTGCTCCGGCGGGGGCTCAATCGCGATCAACTCCTCCTGCGCCGCGGCGATCCGTGCTCGCCCCCACCCTTTCCCCCGGAGCGGTGGCCGGTCAGCACGCCGGACGAAGGATTCGCCGCACCCTGTCCACGGAACGAAACCGGCGCCGGACGGGCGAGGGGGATCAGCCGCGTCGCGGCGCCGCCGGGGCGTGCAGGGTGTCGCCGGGAGCGCGGCCGAAGGCGGCCCGGTAGAGCTGGGCGAACCGGCCGGGATGGAAGAAGCCCCAGCGGGCGGCGACGGCGGTGACCGTGGTCGCGCCGGGATCGGCCTCCCTCAGCTCGGCGTGCGCGTGGGCCAGGCGGGCCTGGCGCAGATAGCCCAACGGGGTGGTGCCGAGGTGCCGGCGGAAGGCGTACTGGAGGGCGCGGGGGCTGACTCGGGCGGCGGTGGCGATCTCGTCGAGGCCGATCGGCAGGTGGGCGTGGTCGTCGATGAAGGCCGTCGCGCGGCGCAGCGCCTGGGGACGGGCCTCGCCGGGGGCTGCGGCGTCGTCGGCGTTGGTGGGCAGGGCGGTGAGCACGCTGGCGGCCAGGAGCTGCCCGGCGGTGGAGACGACGAGCGGCTCGGCGGCCAGCTCGGGATCGGTGAGGACGTCGTCGCGCAGGTAGGCGAGCGTACGGCGCAGATGGCGGCCTGCGGAGGCGGAGACCGGGCGGCTTCCCACCAGCCGCACCGGCTCGGCCCTGCGGCCGGGAAGGGTGCCGGCCACCTGCTGCAGCAGGGCGGCGTCGAACATGACGATGTCGTAGCGGGAGCGGCGGATCTCGCCGGTGTAGGGCAGGTCGGGCGGGGCGAACAACACCGTGTCGCCCGGGCCGAAGACGTCCTCGTCCTGGCCTGCGATCTGGTGGGCGATGCTGCCCGACTCGACCGCGCACAGGCACACCTTGCCGAGCGGGTTGACGTCGTAGCGCATGGCGTACTCGAGGTGGAGCTGGTCGACGCTGACCGAGCCCATGACCTGGCGCGAGATCCACGTGCGCGGGCTCTTGACGTCGGCGCCGATGCGCATCTTGGCGTACGCCTTGCTGAGGAACTCCTCGGTCTCGCCGATGTCACGGCTGTCGAAGACCTGTGGCTCCATCTGACCCTCCCACTTCTCCCATCGGTCCGGGAGCCGCACCTGCCGAGCTCCGCGCAAATCCTCTCAGGCCGGTACGACAGTGGCCTGGACATCGGCGGAAGCAGGCCCTCGACCAGGCACGATCGCGTTTGGTATACCATTTTTGAGTGACTTCCTGGACTATCGCCAACGTGCGCCCTTGGGGCGCCGCGCCCGTGGACCTGACCATCGACGGAACCGAGATCACCGGCGTGCGCCCGGCCGGTACGGCCCGGCCCGACGGCGAGAGCGTCGACGGCCGCGGCCTGCTCGCCCTGCCGGGATTCGTCAACGCGCACGCCCACGTCGACAAGAGCTGGTGGGGGCAGCCCTGGGTGTCGTACGGCGGCGAGCCGACCACGCAGGGCCGGATCGCCCACGAACGCGCCGAACGCGACCGCTACGGCATCCCGGGCGTGGACGGGACGGTGGCGGTGCTGCGCGAGTACCTGCGCCACGGGACCACCGCCACCCGCACGCACGTGGACGTCGACCTCGGCCTCGGCCTGCGGGGCATCGAGGTCGTCCGCGAGGCCGCGGACCGGCTGGACGGGGCGATCGACGTCGAGATCGTGGCCTTCCCGCAGGACGGCGTGATCCGCCGGCCGGGCGTGCTCGACCTGCTCGACCGCGCCGCGCAGGCGGGCGCGACCAGCATCGGCGGCCTCGACCCCGCCGGCATCGACCGCGACCCGGTGGCCCAGCTCGACGGCCTGTTCGAGATCGCCGAGCGGCGCGGCGTCGGCCTGGACATCCACCTGCACGACGGCGGCGAGCTGGGGGCCTTCCAGTACGAGCTGATCATCGACCGCACGCTCAGGGCGGGCCTCCAGGGCCGGGTGACCGTCTCCCACGGCTTCGCCCTCGGGGAGCTGGCCCCGGACCGGCAGCGCGCCCTGCTCGACGACCTCGGCGAGGCGGGCATCTCCTGGGCGACGGTCGCGCCCGTGCGCACGGCGCCCCTTCCCTGGCGGGGCATGGCCGAGCGCGGGATCGGCCTCGGCCTCGGCACCGACGGGATCCGCGACCTGTGGTCCCCGTTCGGGGACGGCGACCTGCTGCGCATCGCCCTCGGGTTCGCCCGCCTGCACGGGCTGCGCACCGACGAGGAGCTCACGGCCGCCGTCGAGCTGGCCACGACCAAGGCGGCGCCGTTCGTGCACCGGGAGCGGCACGACCTGGTTCCGGGGGCGCGGGCCGATCTCGTGCTCATCGACGCCCAGAACGTGCCGGACGCGCTCGTACGGGTGCCGCCGCGGGCCCTCGTGGTCGCCGGTGGCCGGGTCGTCGCCCGCGACGGCGAAGTCCTCCTGAACGCCTGACCCACAGAACGGGCTCGGGACGACCCCGGTTCAGGGGCGGGCGGCGGGCTCGTGGCGGGTCGTGTGTTCGCGGGTGAGGCGGTCGCTGGTCTCCACGTGCCGGGCGACGAGTTCGCCGACGCGGGCCGCGTCGCGGTCGGCGATCGCCTCGTAGAGCTCCCGGTGCTCGTCGGCGACGAGCCGGAGGTCGTCGTGCCGCCCCAGCAGCCAGCGCATCCGGCTGCGCAGGACCTGCCCCAGCTCGACCAGCAGGTCGTTGCCCGCGATCACGGTGGCCGTCTCGTGGAAGTCGGCCGCCGCCCGCCGGGCGCGTACGGCGTCGCCGGCCCGCGCCGCCCGCAGCTCCGCGTCGAGGTCGGCGCGCAGCCGGCGCAGGCCCTCCGCGTCGTGCCGCCGCGCGGCGAGCTGGAACGTCACGGCCTCGAACGCCGAGCGCACCTCGATGAGGTCGGCGACGTCGCGGGCGGTGAACTCGCGCACCACGGCCCAGGTGCGGGGCCGCAACGTCACCAGCCCCTCGGCGGCCAGGGTGGCCAGCGCGTCGCGGACGGGCACCCGGCTCACACCGAGCTCGGTGGCGAGATCGCGTTCGACGAGCTTGCTGCCCGGCGGGCGGACGCCGTCGAGGATGTCGTCGCGCAACCGCCGGATGACGCGTACGGACTCGGGCTCGAACCCGCCTCCTGCCACCATGACCTCAGTCTCCCACCGGGCCCGGCTCCCTCGCGTCGAGGTGCCGGGCCTGCTGCTGGAGGTGGGACAGCATGACCTTGCCCGCGGGAGTCAGGGCGCGGGTCTCGGGCAGGGTGGCGCCCACCGAGCGGCGTACCGAGGGCAGGGGCACCTGGAGTTCGAGGAGCTGGGGGTCGGTCCTGACGAACAGCGCGGGCAGTGCGGCGATCATGTCCGTGCCGAGCAGCAGGGAGCGGATCGTCAGGATGGAGGTGCACTCGGTGCGGTCGGGCGGCAGCGGCAGCCCGTCGCGGTGGAACACCTGCTCCAGCTCCCGCCGCAGCGAGGTCTGCTCCAGAGGCAGGATCCACGGGTAGTCCAGCAGGTCGGCCAGCGCGCGGGCCTGCCCGCCCGGGTGCCCGGCGCGGGCCACCAGCAGCACGGGCTCGTTGTAGAGCGGGATCTGGCGCAGGTCGGGGCGGTCCTCGATCGGGTTGAGCCGGCCGAGGATCAGGTCGAGGTCGCCGCCGGCGAGCTGGGGCACCAGCGAGTCGAACGTGCCCTCCTTGACGATCACGGTGATGCCGGGCCGCTCGGCCTTGAGCGCGGCGATCGAGCGGGGGAGCAGCACGTTCGTGGCGGCCAGCAGGGTGCCGACGGTGACGGTGCCGGCGGTCCCGTCGGCGAGGCCGGCGATGCGCTCGCCCGCGCGGCGCAGCTCGGCCTGTACGGCGCGGGCGTGCTCGATGAAGGCCTCACCGAAGAGGGTGGGGGTGACGCCGCGCGACCCGCGGGTGAACAGCTCCACGCCGAGGATCTGCTCCACCTCCCGCAGCCCCCGGGTGACGGCGGGCTGGGCCAGGTGGAGGTGCTCGGCGGCGCGCAGGACGCCGCCCTGCTCGGCGATGGTGGTCACGAGCACGAGGTGTCTCAGCTTGAGCCGGCCGTTCAGCAGGTCCAGCGGGCGAGATATCACGAAAACATCATATGACCAGGACGTACGTGCGCTATTTCGCTATATCGGCGGTGACCGGCTGGTCGCCCAGGCGTTCGGCGTCGTTGCGGGGGATCAGCAGCGCGGCGACCAGGCTGATGACCGTCACCACGGCCAGGTAGGCGGTGATCGACACCGACGTCCCGGTCGAGGCGAACAGCGAGGCCGCCACCAGCGGCGTGATGCCGCCGCCCAGCAGCGAGGCGAGCTGGTAGGCCACCGACGTGCCGGAGTAGCGGATCGCGACCGGGAAGAAGCTGGCGGTCAGCGTGCCCTGCGGCGCGTGCGTCATGGCCAGCACCGCGCCCATCACCAGCATGAACACCACGATGAGCGGCTTGTTGCCGGTGTTGACGACCGGCAGGATCGCCAGGGCGCCGGCCAGCAGCACCACCGAGCCCCAGGTGAAGACGGCACGCAGGCCGTGCCGGTCGCCGAGGTGGGCCCACAGCGGCGCGGTGACCAGCCAGACGGCGGCGCCGCCGATCACGCAGCTCAGCAGGAACGTCCGCGACAGGCCGGCCGCGGACTCGCCGTAGCCGAGGATGTAGACCATGAAGATGTAGGCCAGCGCGCTGTTGCCGATGATCACGCCGATCGTGTGCACCACCTCGCGCCAGTGGTCGCGCAGTACCACCGCGATCGGCAGCTTGACCGGCTTGCGCCGTTCGACCAGGCCTGCGTACTCGGGGCTCTCCTCGATGCGCAGCCGCAGGTACAGGCCGACCGCCACCAGCACGATGCTGAGCAGGAACGGCACCCGCCAGCCCCAGGCCATGAAACTCTCCTCGCCGAGCAGCGAGGAGGTGCCGAGGAAGACGGCGTTGGCGCAGAGCATGCCCGCCGGGGTGCCCATCATCGGGAACGCCCCGAACAGGCCGCGCCGGCCCTTCGGCGCGTGCTCCATCGTCAGCACCACCGCGCCGCCGAGCTCGCCGCCCAGCCCGATGCCCTGGGCGATCCGCATCACCACGAGCAGCACCGCGGCCCAGATGCCGAGGCTGGAGTACGTCGGCAGCACGCCGATCAGCGTCGTGCCGATCCCCATGATGAGCAGCGAGACGACGAGCGTGTTGCGCCGCCCGATCCGGTCGCCGAAGTGGCCGAACACGATGCCGCCGAGCGGACGGGCGAGGAATCCCACGGTCATGGTGCCGAAGGAGGCGATGGATCCGGCGACCGGGTCCAGGGCGGGGAAGAACTGCTTGTTGAAGACGAGGGCCGCGGCGGTGCCGTAGAGGAAGAAGTCGTACCACTCGATGGCGGTGCCGATGAAGGCGGCCCGCGAGACGCGGCGGGCTGCCAGGCGGCGATCTGTGTCCATCACTCTGTGCCTTCCAAATGGGGGTACGGAAGAGGATGCACGCAGGGGGTATGCCAGAACGAATACCTGTTCGGTCGAGTCGTATAGCAGAACTGACATATGACGAAATTCAGATAGCTGGGCGATATTTCGGTATTGGACTGTTATGTCCGGAGATCAGCAGAATGGCGGTCATGAAGCCCGCGCACTACGTCAACGGCGTCTTCACGACGGCGGGGACGGACTTCCCACTCATCTCGCCCGTCGACGGACGCATCGTCGGGACCGTCCCCGAGGCGTCCCGCGAGACCGTCGACGAGGCGGTCCGGGCCGCCCGCGCCGCCCTCGACGGCCCGTGGGGAGCCACCGGCGTCGAGGAGCGGTGCGCGTACCTGCGCCGGATCGCCGACGGGATCGAGGCCAGGTTCGAGGAGTTCGTCGCGGCCGAGGCCGCCGACACCGGCAAACCGCGCGAACTGGCCGCCACGGTCGACATCCCGCGCGCCGCCGGCAACTTCCGCGCCTACGCCGACCTCGCCTACGGCCGGCCCGAGCGCGCCTACCCCACCAGCGTCCCGGCCTGGAGCGGCAGCGGGCAGGCGCTCAACTACACCGTGCGCCGCCCGCTCGGCGTGGTCGCCGTCATCTCGCCGTGGAACCTGCCGTTGCTGCTGCTCACCTGGAAGGTCGCGCCCGCCCTGGCCGCGGGCAACGCCGTCGTCGCCAAGCCGTCGGAGGAGACCCCCTCGACCGCGACGCTGCTGGCCGAGGTGATCGACGCGGCGGGCCTGCCGGCCGGCGCGTTCAACCTGGTCCACGGCCACGGCGCGGGAGCGGCCGGCGAGCATCTGACCGCCCACCCCGGCGTGGACGCCATCGCCTTCACCGGCGCCTCGGCCACCGGCAGCGCCATCATGCGCAACGCCGCCGCGCACGTCACGCCGGTCTCGTTCGAGCTGGGTGGCAAGAACCCGGCCCTGGTCTTCGCGGACGCCGACCTGGAGGAGGCCGTCGAGGGCACGATCAGGTCCAGCTTCACCCACTCCGGCCAGATCTGCCTGTGCACCGAACGGGTCTACGTCCAGCGCCCGATCTTCGAGGAGTTCACGCGGGCGCTGGCCGAGCGGGCGAGGGGCCTGCGCGACTACGGGCCGATGATCTCCGCGCAGCACCGCGACAAGGTGTTGTCCTACTACCGGCTCGCCGTCGAGGAAGGCGCGACCGTGCTGGCCGGGGGCGGCGTGCCGGAGTTCGGCGACGACCGCGACGGCGGCTTCCACGTCGAGCCCACCGTGCTCACCGGCCTGCCGCCGCAGGCCAGGACCGTGCGCGAGGAGGTCTTCGGCCCGATCTGCCACGTGGCCCCCTTCGACGACGAGGACGAGGCCGTCCGGCTGGCCAACGACAGCCCGTACGGACTGGCCGCCACGGTCTGGACCACGGACCTGTCGCGTGCCCACCGCGTCGCGCCGCGCGTCCAGGCCGGGATCGTCTGGGTCAACTGCTGGAACCTGCGCGACCTGCGCACCCCGTTCGGCGGCGTGAAGGCCTCCGGCATCGGGCGCGAGGGCGGCGAGTACTCGCTCGACTTCTTCTCCGAGCCCGTCAACGTGTGCGTCAAGATATGAGGACCGAAGTGACAGACAACCATCGCGCCGCCGCCGCGCGGCTGCTGGAGGCGTACGCGTCCGGCCGCCCGTGCGAGCCGGTCCGCGACCTGGTCGACGGCCTGGAGGCGGCCTACGCGGTGCAGAACCTGCTCACCGAGCGCTGGCTCGGCGAGGGCAGGCGGATCACCGGCCGCAAGATCGGGCTGACCAGCGAGGCCGTGCAGCGGCAGCTCGGCGTCGGCTCCCCGGACTTCGGCGTGCTGTTCGCCGACATGGCCGTGCCCGACGGCGCGGAGATCCCGGCCGGCGCGGTGCTCCAGCCGCGCGCCGAGGCCGAGGTCGCGCTCGTGCTCGACCGCGATCTGCCGCACGAGCGGCACACGGTCGCCGACGTGATCGCCGCGACGGCGTTCGCGCTGCCCGCGATCGAGGTGGTCGGCAGCCGCATCCGCGACTGGGACATCACGCTGGCCGACACCGTCGCCGACAACGCCTCGGCCGGCCTGTACGTGCTCGGCAACCGCCCGGTCTCCCTGCGCGACCTGGACCTGCGGCTGGCCGGGATGGTCATCGAACGCCGCGGCGAGCAGGTCTCGACCGGCGTCGGCGCGGCCTGCCTGGGCCACCCGCTGCACGCCGCGGTCTGGCTGGCCGACACGCTGGCCGCGCTCGGCCGCCCGCTCCGGGCGGGCGACACCGTGCTGACCGGCGCGCTCGGCCCCGTCGTACCGGTACGGCCGGGCGACGTGCTGGAGGCCCGGATCGACGGGCTCGGCGACGTCCGCGCCGCCTTCGCCCAGGACACCCCCGAGGAGGACCGGTGAACGCGCTCGCCGAACGCCTGGACGAGGCCACCCTGACCGGCCGCGCCATCCCCCGCCTGACCGACGCCGCCGACCTCGACGTGCCCGCCGCGTACGAGGTGCAGCGTGCCCTGATCGAGCGGCGGCTGGCCCGCGGCGAACGGATCATCGGCGTCAAGATGGGCTTCACCAGCCGCGCGAAGATGATCCAGATGGGCGTGGACGACGTCATCTGGGGCCTGCTCACCGACGCCATGCTGGTCGAGTCCCGGCTCGACACGAGCGGGCTGATCCATCCGCGGATCGAGCCGGAGATCGCGTTCCTGCTGGACCGCCCGGTGCGCACGCCCGCCGACGTGGCCACGGCCGTCGGCGGCGTCGCGGTCGGCTACGAGGTGCTCGACTCCCGCTACGAGGGCTTCAGCTTCACCCTGCCCGACGTCATCGCCGACAACGCCTCGGCCAGCGGGTTCGGCCTCGGCCCCTGGCGCCGTCCGCAGGACGCGGGCGACCTCGGCAACGTCGGCCTGGTCATGGAGATCGACGGCCGCCAGGTCGCCGGCGGCTCGTCGGCGGCCATCCTCGGCCACCCGCTGCGCGCGCTGACCGCCGCCGCCCGGCTGACCAGGGCCGCCGGCATCGAGATGGAGGCCGGCTGGATCGTCCTGGCCGGAGCGGCCACGGCGGCCGTGCCACTGCCCGCCGGGGCGCACGTGCGCGTCGCCGCCGCCGGGCTCGGACACGTGGAGGTGACCACCCGATGAGCGACGACGCGCTGCTGGTCGAGGGCAAGGCCCGGCCCCGCGGCAGGTTCCCGCACGTCAAGCGGGCCGGCGACTTCGTGTTCGTGTCCGGCACCAGCTCGCGCCGCCCCGACGGCTCCTTCGCCGGGGCGAGCGCCGACGAGCTGGGCACCACCAGCCTCGACATCCGCGAGCAGACCAGGGCGGTGATCGAGAACATCGCCGACCTGCTGGCCGCCGCCGGAGGCGGCCTGGCGGACGTGGTGAACGTGACCACGTACCTGGTCAACATGAACGACTTCGGCGGCTACAACGAGGTCTACGGCACGTACTTCGACGAGAGCGGCCCCGCCCGCACCACCGTCGCCGTCCACCAGCTCCCGCACCCGCACCTGCTGATCGAGATCTCCTGCATCGCCCTCATCCCGCAAAGGAGCCCGGCATGATCCCCCCCTTCAACCTGAACAAGTGGATCGACGAGCACCAGGACCTGCTCAAGCCGCCGGTCGGCAACGCGCAGATCTGGAAGGACGCCGACCTCATGGTGACGATCGTGGGCGGCCCCAACCAGCGCACCGACTTCCACGACGACCCGATCGAGGAGTTCTTCTACCAGCTCAGGGGCGGAATGGTGCTGCGGGTCATGGAGGAGGAGGGCAAGCCTCCCGTGGACGTGCAGATCGGCGAGGGCGACGTCTTCCTGCTGCCGCCGCACGTACGGCACTCGCCGCAGCGGCCGGTGCCCGGCTCGATCGGGCTGGTCGTGGAGTTCGCCCGGCCGCAGGGCGCCCTGGACGCCTTCGAGTGGTACTGCGTCAACTGCCACCACCTGGTCCACCGCGCCGAGATGCAGCTCCAGTCGATCGTCGACGACCTGCCGCCGGTCTTCCGCGCCTTCCACGAGGGCGACCGCACCTGCCCCCACTGCGGCGCCGAGCACCCCGGCAAGGACTGGCCGGAGCATCTGCGGCCGGTGGTCCGGTGACCATGATCGACGTGCACGCGCACGTCTTCCCGCGGATCACCCGCGAGGAGGCGCGCATCCTCACCGGCGCCGGTGAGCCGTGGTTGCGCGACGGCATGATGATGAGCGGCGAGGACGACTACCGCCCGGTCACGCCGGAGTTGTGGGACGCCGGGGCCCGCGTGGCCGCGATGGACCGTACCGGCGTGGACGTGCAGGCCGTCTCCTCGACCCCGCTGCTGTTCGGCTACGCGGCCGACCCGGCCCGCGCGGCCGAGTGGTGCGACCTGGTCAACGACCGCGTGCTCGCCCACTGCGCGCAGGCCCCCGAACGGCTGCTGCCGTTGTGCCAGGTGCCGCTCCAGGACGCCGCCCTGGCGGCCAGGACGGTCACCGAGGCCAAGGCGGCCGGGCACCGCGGTGTGCACATCGGCAACCACGTCGGCCTTCGCAACCTGGACGACCCCGACATCGTCGCCTTCCTCGCGCACTGCGCCGAGCAGGACATGCCGGTGCTCGTCCACCCCTGGGACATGCTCGGCGCCGACCGCATGCGCGGCCACATGATGCCGTGGCTGGTCGGCATGGCGGCCGAGACCCATCTCGGCATCCTGTCGCTGATGTTGTCGGGGGCGTTCGAGCGGCTGCCGAGCTCGCTGCGGTTGTGCTTCTGCCACGGCGGCGGCAGCTTCGCCTACCTGCTCGGCCGGGCCGACAACGCCTGGCACCAGCGCGACATCGTCCGCGAGCACTCGCCGAGGCCGCCGTCGGCCTACACCGACCGCTTCTTCGTGGACTCGGCCGTGTTCGACCCGCGCGCCCTGCGGCTGCTGGTCGAGGTGATGGGGGCCGAGCGGGTCATGCTCGGCACCGACTTCCCGTTCCCGCTGGGGGAGCAGGACCCGGGCGCGGTCGTACGCGCCTGCCCGGAGCTGGACGACGAGGGCCGCGCCGCCGTCCTCGGCGGCAACGCCGCCGCGTTCCTGAGGCTCGCGGGATGACGCTCGCGCACACGCCGCTCGGGGTGCTGCGCGGCGTGCGCGCCGGCGGGGTGAGCACGTTCAAGGGGGTGCGGTACGCCGCGCCCGCCCGCCGCCTCGCCGCGCCGGAGCCCGCGCGCCCCTGGCGCGGCGTCGCCGACGCGCTCACGCCCGGCCCGCCCGCCCCGCAGCGGCCCGGCCGCATGGCCTGGGTGCCGGGCCTGGAGATCGACCCGGCCGCGTCGGCCGAGGACTGCCTGTTCCTCAACGTCTGGACGCCCTCCTGCGAGGGCCGCCGCCCGGTGCTGGTCTTCCTGCACGGCGGCGCGTTCGTCTTCGGCTCCGGCGCCCAGGCGATGTACGACGGCACCGCGCTCGCCCGCGACCACGGCCTGGTCGTGATCACCGTCAACTACCGGCTCGGCCTGCCCGGCTTCTGGCACGGCGACGGCGTCCCGGCCAACCTGGCCCTGCGCGACCAGATCGCCGCCCTGGAATGGGTACGCGACACCGCCGCGGCCTTCGGCGGCGACCCGCGGAACGTCACCCTGGCCGGTCACTCGGCGGGCGGCACCTGCGTGCTGGCCCTGATGACGTGCGCCCCCGGCCTGTTCGCCAGGGCGGCGGCGATGAGCCCCGTCCCGTACGGGTTCCGCACGCCCGCCGAGGCCACGGCCTGGACCGCGGCGGCGCGTTCGGCGCTCGGCGCGGACCCGTTCGAGGTGCCGCTCGCGGACCTGCTGGCCGCCGAGGAGGCCGCCGTACGCGCGTGCGCCCCGGCCGGCGGCCTGTTGCCCGCGGCGCCCGTCGTGGACGGCGACCTGCTGGCCGTCCATCCGTTGGAGGCGATCCGCTCTGGCGCCGCCGCGCCGGTCCCGCTGCTGCTGACGACGACGGCCGAGGAGACCCGCCTGTTCACCGCGATCGGCCAGGACGGCCTGGACACCGGCACGCTCTTCACCGGTCCGGCGCGGGAGCTCGCCGACGCCCACCACGGCCCCGCCGAGCACCGGGTCTGCGGACATCGCTCCCCGATGAGCCACGGCGGCATCGAGCTGGGCGCCTGCCACCTGGTGGACGTCCCCCTCTACCTCGGCACCCACGGCACACCCCTGACCGGTACGGGCCCGCAGGTCGAGGCGTTGGCCCGTTCCATGAGCACCGGGTTCGCCCGCTTCGTGACGGAGGGGTGAGCCGGGTGGTCTCAGGGGGCGGTCAGCGGGTGGCCGGGCAGCGGGGTGGACAGGATCATCGTGCTGGACGGCGGGCCGTACACCGCCAGGCGGTCGATCAGGTCCTCGAAGGCCACCATGGAGACGGCCACGATCCGCAGGATGCTGCAGACGTCGCCGGTCACCCGGTGGATCTCGCGGACCTCCGGCCAGGCCGCCAGCTCGGGATCGCGCAGCACGCAGCGCGAGCCGTAGCAGGACATGCGGATGAACGCCGAGACCGGCCAGCCGGCCTGGACCGGGTCGACCGTCGCGTGGTAGCCGGTGATCACGCCCGACTCCTCCATCTTGCGTACGCGGTCGGCCACGGCGGGCGCGGACAGGTGGATCCGGCGCGAGAGCTCCTTGAGCGAGAGCCGGGCGTTGTCCTGGAGTTCACGTAGCAGCTCCCAGTCCGTCTCGTCCACGATCGCACCTTCCGTTCGTAAAGCACATTTCACCATATAGCCCCAAATATACGGCTATATGGCGATATAGCCTTCCAAATGGCATTCCTTCTCCATCCTCCCGACGCCATCATGGGATGGCCGGCTACGAGAGGGGCAAAGCGCGTGGACGCTACGCGACAGTCATCCGCACTGCGGCCGACCACGGCGGAGGAACGCGCCGAAAGAGCCAGGACCACCGGCGGGGCCCCGACCCTGGAGTTCGGGACCCGCACGCCCTACGACGCCTACGTACGCACCGACGTGCTGCACGGGTTGCAGCACCCGCTGAGCGACGACGCGGGCGAGATGTCGTTCCTGATGATCACCCAGGTGATGGAGCTGTACTTCAAGCTCATCGCGTTCGAACTGCGCAACGCGCAGGAACGCCTGCGGGCCGACGACGTGTGGGGCGCGCTGGACCCGCTGCGCCGCACGGCGCTGCACCTGGAGGGCCTGAACGCGAGCTGGCGCGGGCTGCGCTGGATGACCCCCGCGGACTTCAACCGCTTCCGGGACGAGCTCGGCGAGGCCAGCGGCCTGCAGTCGGCGATGTACCGGCACGTGGAGTTCCTGCTGGGGCTGAAGAACCCGGCCCTGCTGCGCCCCTTCAAGCGCCAGGTCCGGACCCACGACGACCTGCTGCGGACCCTGGAGGCGCCGAGCCTCTGGGACGACGCCGTCGCCCTGCTCGCCCGGCACGGCCACGACCTGCCGCGCGAGCTGCTGGACCGCGACTTCGCCGCCGAGCACGAGCCGCATCCGGCCGTGGAACGCGCCTGGGTGGAGGTGTACCGGGACACGGGTCCCGGCAACGGGACGCGGCTGCTCGGCGAGGTGCTGACCGACGTGGCCGAGCAGTTCGGCGACTGGCGTCACCAGCACGTCACGGCGGTCCGCCGGGCCATGGGCGCCAAGCCCGGCAGCGGCGGCTCCAACGGCCTGGCCTGGCTGGAACGCAGCATGGCTCGGGTGGTCTTCCCCGAGCTGTGGTCCGCCAGGACCCACATGTGAAAGGGGAGGCACCCATGTCCGAGTCCTGGAAGCCCGCCGAGGAGGAGGCCCTCCGGCGCGACCGCGACGACCCCGGCCACCGCGAGCTCTTCCTGATCCCGCCCGCCGCGGGCGGCGGCCACCCCGAGAGTGCCTACTTCGCCGGCAACTCCCTCGGCCTCCAGCCCCGGGCGACACGGGCGGAGCTGGCCGAGGATCTGGAGGCATGGGAACGGCTCGGCGTGGAAGGACATCTGGAGGGCGCGCGTCCCTGGCTGCCCTACCACGAGCGGCTCACCGGACCGGCCGCCCGGCTGGTCGGGGCGCTGCCCGAGGAGACCGTGGTGATGAACTCGCTGACCGTCAACCTGCACCTGCTGATGGTGTCGTTCTACCGGCCGCGCGGCGCGCGCACCCGGATCCTCATCGAGGACACCGCGTTCCCCTCCGACAGCTACGCCGTGCGCAGCCAGGCCCGCCTGCACGGCCTCGACCCGGACGAGACCGTGGTCCGGCTGGCCGGCGGCCGGGAGGTGCTCGACTTCCTGGCCCGCGAGGGCGACACGGTCGCGCTGGTCCTGCTGGGCGGCGTCAACTACCTGACCGGCGAGCTCCTGGACATCCCCGCCGTCACGGCGGCCGGACGGGCGAGCGGCGCGGCCGTCGGCTGGGACCTGGCGCACGCCGCCGGGAACGTGCCGCTCAAGCTGCACGAATGGGGGCCGGACTTCGCCGCCTGGTGCTCCTACAAGTACCTCAACGCCGGGCCCGGCGCCCTCGGCGGCGTGTTCGTCCACCAGCGGCACCTGGGCGACCCGGCGCTGCCGCGCCTGGAGGGCTGGTGGAGCACCGAGCAGGCGACCCGGTTCGAGATGGCGCCGGTCTCCCGGCCGCCGGCCACCGCCGACGCCTGGCAGATCTCCAACCCGCCGATCTACGCGATGGGCCCGGTGCGCACCTCCCTCGGCGTCTTCGACGAGATCGGGATGACCACCCTGCGGGCCCGCAGCGTACGGCTCACCGGCTACCTGGAGAGCCTGCTCGACCGGATCACCCCCACCAGGCCGCTCACCGTGATCACGCCGCGCGACCCCGAACGCCGGGGCTGCCAGCTCTCCCTGCGCGTCGGCCGCGGCGGCGCGGCGGAGCTGACCCGGCGGCTGCGCCACGAGCACGGGGTCGTCGCCGACGCCCGCGAGCCGGACGTCGTCCGCCTCGCCCCGACACCCCTGTACTCGACCTACCACGACTGCTGGCGCGCGGCCGTCGCGCTGGCCGAGTGCGTCGCGGAGGAGCGATGAACGTCACTGTGGTCGGCGCCGGCCTCACCGGCTGCCTGCTCGCCTGCTACCTGGCCCGGCACGGCCTCGACGTCACCGTGTACGAGCGGCGGCCCGACCCGCGCGCCGGGCTCGCCGAGCGCGGCCGGTCGATCAACCTGGCCATCTCCGAACGCGGCCTGGACGCGCTGCGCCGGATCGGCCTGGAGGAGAAGATCATGGCCGACGCGCTGCCCATGCGCGGCCGGATGATCCATCCGGTGGACGGGCCGCTCGACTTCCAGCCGTACAGCCATGACGGGGTGCGTTCGATCAACTCGATCAGCCGGGGCGCGCTCAACGACACGCTGCTGGACGCCGCCGAGTCCGCGCCCGGCGTCAAGATCCTGTTCGGCCACCGGCTGACCGGTCTCGACCCGGCGACCGGGGCGATGGCGTTCGAGACCCCGGACGGCCCGGTCCGGGCCCGCGCCGACGTGGTGCTCGGGGCCGACGGCGCCGGCTCCGCCGTACGTGGGGAGCTGCTGGCGCACCGGGGCATCGAGGAGAGCCTGGACTTCCTGGACCACGGCTACAAGGAGCTGACGATCCCGGCCGTGGACGGCGAGTTCGCGCTGGACCCGCACGCCCTGCACATCTGGCCGCGCGGCACCTCCATGATGATCGCGCTGCCCAACCCCGACCGCTCCTTCACCTGCACGATGTTCTGGCCGACCGGCGGCACGTCGAGCTTCGCCTCGCTGAGCACCCCGGCGGCGATCGAACGCCACTTCCGCACCCACTACCCGGACGTGCCCCCCCTCGCGCCCGGTCTGGTACGGGAGTACCAGGACAACCCGGTCGGCCGGCTCGGCACCGTCCGGTGCTCGCCGTGGCAGACGGACGGCAGGGTCGGCCTGATCGGCGACGCGGCGCACGCCATCGTGCCCTTCTACGGCCAGGGCGCCAACTGCGGCTTCGAGGACGTGACCGTGCTGGACCGGTGCCTGGAGGAGTGCGGCGGCGACTGGGCCCGCGCCCTGCCGCTGTTCGAGCGGCGGCGCAAGGACAACACCGACGCGATCGCCGAGATGGCGCTGGCCAACTTCGTCGAGATGCGCGACAAGGTCGCCTCCCCGGTCCACCGGCTGGTCAAGAGCGTCGAGCACCGGCTCGAACGGGCGCTGCCCGGCCGCTACGTGTCGCGGTACGAGCTGGTGTCGTTCTCGACGGTGCCGTACGTGGAGGTCAGGCGGCGGGTGCGCCGGCAGCACCTGGCACTCGCCGCGGCCGGTGCCACGCTGCTCGCGGCGGGCGCGGCCGCGATCGCCGCGCTCTCCTCCCGCCGATCGCGGGGGCGGTGACCGTGGAGAACCGCAGCGTGCTGACCCGTCCGGCGCCGGGGCCCGTCCGCACCCTGCGCTACGGCGCGGACGTCGACCAGGTGATCGACCTCTGGCCGGCCGACGGGCCCGTGGTGGCGCTGGTCCACGGCGGCTTCTGGCGCCCCGAGTACGACCGGACGCACCTTCGCCCGATGGCCAACGCGCTGAACCGGTCGGGCTGGAGCGTGGCCGCGGTCGAGTACCGCCGCAGGCCCGGCGACCCGGCGGCGGCGGTCGAGGACGTCCGGGCCGCCCTCGGCGTGGTCGGGCCGTCGGTGGTCGTCGGCCACTCGGCCGGCGGTCATCTCGCGCTGTGCGCCCCCGTCCCCGGGGCCGCCGTCCTCGCCCTGGCCCCGGTCGCCGACCTGCGGCTCGCGGCGCGGCTGGGGCTCGACGACGGCGCGGTGACCGACTTCCTCGGCGGGCCTGCCGAGGGATGGCCCGGCCTCGACCCGGTACGGCGGCCCGATCCGCGGGGCCCGGTGGTGATCGTGCACGGCACCGCCGACGGGCGTGTGCCCCTCGGCGTGTCGGAGTCGTACGTGGCCGCGCACCCGGCGGTCTCGCTGGTACGCGTCCCGGAGGCCGACCACTACGGGCTCATCGACCCGGAGAGCTCGGCCTGGCTGCCGGTGCTGCGCGAACTGGCCGCCCTCCTGCCCGGCTGACCTACGAGCCCGTCCCGGCGGCCTCGGCCGCGAGCAGCGCCGCGCCGAGCTGCACGGCGACCAGCGAGCGGAGCGGGATGGGTGTGCTCTCGGCTTCGGCCTCGGCCTCCTCGAACCACTCGTCGAAGCGCGCGCCGAGCCGGGCCCGCTCGGTCCGGACGGCGGGCGTCAGGTTGCCCGCGGCCAGCTCGGCGTCCAGCATCCGCAGGTAGGTGCCGCAGTATCTGAGCCGCATGAGGTGCACGAGCTGCCGGCCGCCGACCACCTCGGCCACCGTGGCCGGGCGGTCGGTGCCGGGAAGGCCCTCCCACTCGCAGATGAACTCGTCATGGGTGCCCACGAAGTCCTCCAGCGCCCGGCGGAAGGGGGAGCGCACGGTCAGGTCGCCCTTGACGCGGGCGAGGGAGGCGGCCAGCTCGGCGATCAGGGCGCGCTGCCCGGTCAGGGAGTCGCGGATCGACTCGCCGTACTGCCGGTCGGTCGGCGTCCGGTCGGCTACGCGGGGGTCGGCCCAGTAGGGCAGCTCGGTCACCAGGTGCAGGGCGCCGAAGCGGTCGGCGTAGTCGACGCTGCCGCCGCCGACGCCGTACGTCGCGGCGAGCTCGGCGCCCCGCGGGGTCATGTAGGCGGCCGGGCCGATCTGGACGGCGCCCGGCACCTCCGGCGGGCCCATGTGCAGGGGCAGGCCCTCGGCGGCGGCGATGGCGGTCAGACGGGCGGCGAGGGCGGGGTCGTTCCGGCTGAGGTAGTAGAAGGCGCCCTGGAGCTCGCCGTTGTGCAGGGAGTAGACGAAGGTGGGCCTGACCTCGTCCATCAGCCGCATCAGCGCCTCGGTCTCCGGCAGGGTGCGGTCGAAGAAGTGGTCCTCGCCGGTCAGCGGGAAGGTCCATTCGACCTGGTCGGCCTCGGCGGGGCGGTAGAAGTGCTCGGCGTAGGCGCGGCGGTCGCTCGGGCGGGCGTACCAGCCCTCGTTGAGCCGGGCGCCGTCGGGGTCCACGCACGGGACGAGGTGCCAGCGGTAGCCGAAGCCCTCGCGCAGCTCGGCGTCCTCGACGAGCTGCCGCAGCAGCGCGCTGACGGTGAGCGCGCCGATGGGCTCGTTGGGATGGGGGCCGCCGATGATCACGGCGTCGTGGGGGCCCGCGCCGATGGTCGCCACGCGCAGCGGCTCGCCCAGGCGGGAGGTGCCGATGCGGCGCAGGCGCACGAGGTCGGGGTGGGCGGCGGCGAGGTCGTCGAGCTCGGCGTGCATCTGGTCCACCGTCGGGAACGCGGCGAACTCGGGCACGCGGCTCATGTAGGGGGCGACGTCCATTTCGAGCCTCCTGATAATCTGGATTATTCTAGTAAACCAGATTATCTTTACGGCATGCAGGAGACGCCATGCGGCTGACCAGAGCGGAGAGCAAGGCCGCCAACAAGCGCGCGCTGATCGAGGCCGCCCGCGAGATCGTCGGCAGGGACGGCTCGAAGGCGAAGCTGGAGGACATCGCCGAGCTGGCCGGCCTGACCACGGGCGCGGTCTACTCGCTGTTCGGCGGCAAGAACGAGCTGATGGCCGCCATGGTCGACGACTACGTCGGCCCGCTCGACCTGCGCGCGGCCGGGGCGGCCGGGGCGGCCGGGGCCGGCGGGCCGCTGGAGGAGGTCGTGGCCGAGATCGCCCGCCGTTTCCTGCGCATGTCGGCCGACCCGCAGGCCGCGGGCAAGATGTTGTTCGAGACGCGCGTGCTCGACCTCGTGCTCAACGACCCCGACCTGCGCGGCAGGCTCAACACCTCGATCAGGTCGACCGAGGGCGACCTCGCCGCGCTGTTCACGGGCCGCGAGCACGCCGGGGCCGCCGTCACGGGCGAGCAGGCACGTCGCCTGGCCCGCGCGCTGAAGGCCCTGCTGTCCGGGCTCGGCCAGGGCGTCGTGCTCGGCGCCCACGAGGCCGGCGAGGCCGACGAGGAGTTCTTCGTCGAGGCCGCCCGGGCGCTGATCACGCCGAAGGTGCTCGGCCCGGCCTAGAACACGGCCGGGGTTCGGGGGGACCGCACGGCCGTACGCAACCCCACCCCGAAAGGCAGAACCATGTCCAGATCCGGATTCGGCGTCATCGGCGCGCCGGTGTTGTTCATCGGCGTGCTCCAGACGATGGAGATGACGCTCTCGCCCGCGCTCCCGCTCGTCCAGCGGGACCTGGGCGCCTCGCCCGGCGCGCTCGCCTGGATCTTCACCGGCTCGCTGATCAGCTCGGCGATCAGCACCCCGATCGTCGGCCGCCTGGCCGACATGTATGACAAGCGCCGTGTGCTGCTCGCGCTGATGGCGATCAGCGGCGCCGGGGTGCTGCTGGCCGCCCTGGCGCCGAACATCACCGTGCTGATCGCGGGCATGGCGGTCGAGGGCGTCTGGCTGGGCGTGCTGCCCCTGACCGTGGGGCTGTTCCGCGACACTCTCACCCCCGAGCGCGCCGCCACCGGCAACGGCCTGGTCATCGGCGTCGCCGCGCTGGCCAGCGCGCTCGGCCTCGTCCTGGCCGGGCCGATCAGCTCGGCCCTCGGCTACCGGTGGCTGTTCCTCCTGGCCGTGGCCGGTGTGGCGGCGGCCGGCCTCCTGGCCTGGTTCACGGTACCGGCCACCCCGCGCGCGGCGGGCGGTCGCGTCGACTGGGCGGGCGGACTGCTGCTCGGCGGCGGCCTCGCCCTGCTCATGCTGGGCCTGACCGTCGCCTCCACCTGGGGCTGGACGGCTCCGGCCACCCTCGCCCTGTTCGCCGCCGCCGCGCTGACGCTGGGCCCGTGGGCGGTCGTCGAGCTGCGCGTCGCCGACCCGCTCGTGGATCTGCGGCTGCTGGCCGGACGCACCCCGGCCGGTGTGACGGCCATGGGGGTCCTGTTCGGCTTCGCCTCCTTCGGACTGGTCGTCGCCCTGCCGATGATGCTGGCCGCCCCCGCCGGGACCGGGTACGGCCTGGGCGCCGACACCCTGTGGATCGGGATCTACATGTTCCCCATGGGCGTCGCGGGCACGGTGGTCGCGCCGCTGGTCGGGCCGATGACCAGGCTGCTGGGACGGCGCGCGGTGCTGGTGCTCGGCAGCGCGCTCGTCTGCGCCGGGACCGGCGGGCTGGCCCTGTGGCACGCCTCCCCGTGGCAGGTCGTGGCCGCGGTGACGGTCATCGGGCTGGGCGCCTCCGTCGGCCTCACCGCCGGGCTCAACGCCGTGGCCTCCGATGTGCCCGGCGACCGCGCGGCCGGGGTCAGCGGCGTGGTCTTCGTCGCCAAGAGCGTCGGCGGCACGTTCGGGGCGCAGTTCGGCGCCATGGTGCTGGCCTCCGGCGCGGTGGAGGGGGTGCCCACCGAGCAGAGCTTCGTCGAGACGTACCTGCTGTCGGCGGCACTCGGCCTGCTGGCCGTCGGCGCCGCCTTCGTGATCCCCGCCGCTGTACGGAAGGCGCAAGCCGGGCCCGAGCTTTCTGCCCCGGCGACGAAGCGCGCCCGTACGGCCGGGTGAAAGCCTGTGACGATGACGAACGTCTACATCTCCATCGACATGGAAGGCGTGGCGGGCATCGCCACCATGGACCAGGTCGTCCGCGGCGGCCACGGCTATCCGCGGTCGCAGCGCCTGATGACCGCCGAGGCCAACGCCGCCATCGAGGGCGCGTTCGCGGCCGGGGCCGACCGCGTCCTGGTCAACGACAGCCACGGGACCATGGACAACCTGCTCCACGACGAGCTCGACCCGCGCGCCCGGCTGATCTTCGGCACTCCCAAGCTCGACTGCATGGCCGAGGGCATCTCGGCCGAGCACGACGTGGCCCTGTTCCTCGGCTACCACGCCGCCGCCGGGTCGCCGGGCGTGCTCGCCCACACCTACTCCTCGCACTTCTACGAGGTGCGGCTCAACGGCGCGATCGTCTCCGAGGCCGAGGTCAACGCCCTTCAGGCGGCCGCCGTCGGCGTCCCGGTCGGGCTGCTGACCGGCGACGACGTGATCTGCGGCGTCGCCGGGAAGGCGTTCCCCGGGGTGCGCACGGTCGCGGTCAAGATCGCCCACGGGCACACCTCGGCCGACAGCCTCTCGCCGGCCGAGGCGCGGCGGCTGATCGGGGAGGCCGCGGCGGAGACCGTGCGCTCGGCCGGGGAGCTGCGGCCGCTGGACCTGCCGGACGTGCTGGAGCTGGAGATCGACATGCCCACCACGCCCGCCGCCGAGCTGGGCGAGCTGGTCCCGGGCGTACGCCGGATCGCCGACAAGACGCTCGCGGCCACCTTCGCCACCCCCAGGGAGGTGCTCGGATGCGTGACGACCTGCTATCACCTGGCCGCCGACGCGATGATCACCAGAATGGCCCTGTACGGCAGACCAACCCGCTAGCCCTCAGGTTTGCCGCACCGGACAAGCCTAAACAACCCGGACATCCAGATACTGGAACGATGGATCTTGAGCAGGTAGACCGCGCCCTCGCCACCCTCCCCGGCCTCCACCCCGGAGGTCCGGGCCTGGCGGTCGGCGTCTACGCGGACGGCAAGGTGCTGCACACCGCGGCCAGGGGCGTGGCCACCGTCGAGTTCGGCGTCCCGATCGACTCCCGTACCCGCTTCGACATCGCCTCCATCAGCAAGCAGTTCACCGCCGCGTGCCTGCTGCTGCTGGAGCGCGACGGCAGGCTGAGCCTGTCGGACGACGTCCGCGCGCACGTCCCCGAGCTGCGGCTCGGCGTGCCCGTCACGATCGACCAGTGCCTGCGGCACACCGGCGGCCTGCCCGAGTGGTACGGCCTCCAGGCCGTCACCGGCGTCCCGTTCCACCTGCTGGACGAGGAACGGCTGATGAGGATCGTGACGGGCGTGCGCCGGACCATGTTCGAACCCGGCACCCGCTTCTCCTACTCCAACACCGGCTACATCCTGGCCGCCGTCGTGGTCAGGCGCCTCACCGGCCGGTCGCTGGCCGACTTCGCCCGCGACCGGCTGTTCGGCCCGCTCGGCATGGACGACACCGTCTTCCGCGACGACGCCTCCGTCCCGCTGCCGCAGATGGCCTACGGCTACAACGGCGCCGGCGCGCGGGCCGACACGCTGGAGAGCGCGGTCGGCGACGGCGGCGTGGTGACCGGCGTCGCCGACCTCGCCCCCTGGCTCGGTTTCCTGGCCGACGGCCGGGTGCTGGGCGACGACGTACGCGCCGCGCTGCTGGAGCGGACCGTGCTCGCCGACGGCACCGTCCTGCGGTACGCGCGCGGCATCTGCCACCTGTCCGTCGGCGACCTCAGCGCGTACGGCCACGCCGGCGGCATGCACGGCTACGTCGGCAACCTGCTCCACCTGCCGGAACCCGGCGTCGGCGTGGCCGTGCTGACCAACCACAGCGGCCTGGACCCGGTCGGCCTCAGCATCCGCCTGGCCCGCGCCCTCACCGGCCAGGATCCGGCCCCCCGGCCCGCCCCCGCCCGCCCGGCCACGGCCGAGGCGGCACGGGCCGCGCTGCTCGGACACTGGCACGACCCGGCGAGCGAGGCCACGGTCACGCTCGGGCCCGCCGCCGACGGCAGGATCTCGCTGACCGGCGGCGCCGACTTCGAGCTCGCCCTCGGCGACGACGGCCGCTGGCACGGGCAGGCGGACGCCGAACGGGTCTGGCTCGTGCCGGAACACGGACGGCTGCTGATCGGCCACGACGGCTCGATCCGGTGGCCGGACGCGTACGAGCCGTGCGAGGCGCCGGTCGAGGGCCCCGCCCCCGAGGGCGCCTGGCTCAACGACGAGGTGGGCGTGCTCGCCGTGCTGGAGGAGGGCGTGCTGCGCGTCGGCCTGACCTTCCAGGCGCCCGTCACGCCCGCGCCCGCCGGGACGTGGCGGGCCGGCCCGTTCGCCCTGCGCCTCGACGCGGACGGCGACCTGCTGCTCAGCGGCGGCGGCCTGCTCGGCCTGCGCTTCGCCGCGCAGCCCGGGGGCACCGCGCCCGTGGGCATCCCGCCCGGCCTGGTCTAGGAGCGTGTTGGCCTCCAGGACGAGCTTGGGCACGCAGAGTTTGGCTGCCGGGTCAGTGAACGAGGGAGGTCGGGCTTCTAGCGTCCGACTATCCCCCCGCTCATTCTCCGAGGTGGTTCCATGACATCCGCAACCGTGCTCGCCAGGCTCGCGACGGGCGCCCTGCTCCTGCTGGCGACGGGCTGCGCCGGAGCCGCCGGCTCCGGCGCGGCCCCCGACACGCTCCGCTGGGCGATGGGGACCGCCCCCAGCAGCCTCGACATCGCCCACGGCTTCAACGACGCATCCACGACCGTGCAGTTCGCCGTCCTCGACACGATGGTGGGGCTCGGCCCGGACGGCCAGGTCGTCCCGCGCATCGCCGCCTCCTGGACCCACCCCGACCCGCGGACCTACGTCTTCACCCTGCGCGAGGGCCCGAGGTTCAGCGACGGCACGCCGGTCACCGCCGAGGACGCCGCCTACTCCCTGACCCGGCACCTGGATCCGGCCGTGACCTCGCAGGCCGCCAGCTACGTCACGCAGGTCAAGAAGGTCGAGGTCACCGGCCCGCGTACGGTGAAGGTCACCCTCGGCAAACCCAGCCCCACCTTCCTGGCCACCGCCGCGCTGGCCTGGCAGATCGTGCCGAGGAAACTGGCCGCCGCGCACCCCAAGGACCTCGGCTCGCCCGAGGTCGGCACGCTCGGCTCCGGCCCGTTCAAGGTCACGAAGTTCTCCCTCGCCTCCGGCGTCACGCTGGAACGCAACGACCTGTACTGGGGCCCCAAACCGGAGCTGCGCCGGATCGAGATCAAGGCGATCGGCGACGCGGAGACGCTGCGCCTGGCGATCTCCTCCGGCGAGGTGGACGGCACCAACGACATCCCGGCCAGCGAGGTGCGCAAGTGGAGCACCCTGCCCGGCGTCACGACCTCCTTCTACCCGGCCAACAACATCGCCTACCTGTCCCTGGGCGTCCGCGAGGGCCCGCTCAAGGACGTGCACGCGCGCCGCGCCGTCGCCCACGCCCTCGACCGCGGCGCGCTGGCCACGCTCATGACCAACGGCCACGGCGGCGTCGCCGACCTGATGCTCCCCAAACCCCAGATCCTCGCCCTGTACGGCGACAACCCCCCGAAACTGCGCGCCTACCCCCACGACGTGAACGCCGCCAAGGCCGAGCTGGCCAAGTCGGCCCACCCTGGCGGCTTCACCCTGACCGCGCCGTACGACAGCGGCAGCGACGACGTCAAGGCGCTCCAGGCCATCGCCGCCGACCTGGCCGCGATCGGCGTCAAGCTCGAACTCCAGCCGCTGCCCACCGAGCAGTACCGGCAGCGCATGTTCAGCCACCAGGACACCCCGCTGCAACTCGTCGACCTGCTCTACGGCACCCCCGACCCGGGCGAGGTGCTGCCCGACCTGGTCAGCCGCGCCTCGGCCGGCCCCCAGGGCTTCAACTTCAGCGGCTACGGCTCGCCCGAGACGGACGCCCGGCTCGAGGACCTCGGCCGGTACGAGGGCGCGGACCGGGCCGCCGCCGTCACCGAGGTGCTGGCCGAGGTCGCCGACCAGGTGCCGTACGTGCCGCTCTACACCAAGGAGGCCGCCGTGGCGCTGCGCAAGCGGTTCACCGGCGAGTTCGGCACCTGGACCGTCGACGTCTTCAGCACCATCCGCCCGGCGGCCGGTGCCTGATGGCCTTCGTCGCCCGCCGCCTGGCCGCCGCGCTGCTCCTGCTCGGCGTGCTGTCCGTGCTCACCTTCGCGCTGCTGGCGCTGGCCCCCGGCGACCCTGAGCAGGTCCTGCTCGGGCCGCGGCCCTCCACCGCCGAGTCGCGCGCCGCCGTCCGCGCGGAGTACCACCTCGACGACCCGGTGCCCGTCCGCTACGCCGCCTGGCTCGGGGCCGCCGTGCGCGGCGACTTCGGCGCCTCCCTCTACAGCCGCGAATCCGTCACCGGCGTCATCGCCGACCGCCTGCCCGTCACCGCCGGCCTGGCCGGTTACGCGATCGTCCTCACCCTGGCCGTCGGCCTGCCCGCCGGGCTGACCGCCGCCATGCGCAGGGGCGGCCCGCTCGACCGGAGCATCACGCTGTCGGCGCTGGTCGCCCTCGCGATCCCGCCGTTCGCGATGAGCATCCTGCTGCTGTACGGCTTCGCCGTCACGCTCGGCTGGTTCCCCGTCTTCGGCGCGGGCGAGACGTTCACCGAGCGGGTCGCGCACCTGACGCTGCCGGCGATCGCGCTGGCCACCGGGCAGGTGGCGGTCGTCATCAGGCAGATGCGGGCCGCCGCGCTCGACCTGGCCGGGCAGGACTTCATGACGTTCGCGCGGGCGCGCGGGGTCGGCCGCGTCCGCTACTGGATCGGCTACGCGCTGCGCAACACCGCGCTGCCCGTCCTCACGGTCGGCGGCCTGCTGCTGGCCGCCAACCTCACCGGCGCGCTGTTCGTCGAACGGGCCTTCGGGCTGCACGGCGTCGGCGAACTGCTCGTCAGCGCCGTCGGGCAGAAGGACCTGCCCGTCGTCCAGGCGCTCGTCCTGATGGGAGGCGCCGTGGTGGTCGCCGTCAACCTGCTGATCGATCTGGCCTATCTCGCGGTCGACCCGCGGGTGCGCCACGGGGCGGTGGCCGCGTGAGCGTCGTACCGGGGACCGTGCGGCTCGGCGGGCGGGCGCGGCGGCTGCGCCGGGCCCGTCCGGGGCCGGTGACGCTGCTGTCGGGCGGCGTGCTCGCGCTGATGGCGGCCGCCGCCCTGCTCGGTACGTGGATCGCGCCCTACGACCCGGCCGCGCAGGACCTCGCGCTCGGCGCCACGATGCCGGGCTGGGCACACTGGGCCGGCACCGACGAGCTGGGCCGGGACGTGTTGTCGCGCTGCCTGGCCGGGGCCCGCTCGGCGCTGCTGTGGCCGGTCGTCGTCGCGCTGTGCACGTGCGCGATGAGCACCTCCCTCGGCCTGCTGGCCGGTTACCGGCGCGGCTGGATCGACGCCGTCATGATGCGCGTGGTCGACCTGCTCATCGCGATGCCGGGCCTGCTCATGCTGATCGTCCTGGTGGGCGTGCTCGGCGGCGGCATCGGCTGGGCGGTGCTGGCGATCGCGGTGCTGTTCACCCCCGGCGACATCCGGGTCGTACGCAGCCTCACCATGGCGCAGCGCGAGCTGGCCTACGCCGAGGCGGCCCGTACGCTCGGGCTCGGCCGCGCCCGGATCATGTTCAGGCACCTGCTGCCCAACATCGCCCCGACGGTCGTGGCGGGCGCGCTGCTCAGCTTCGTCGCCGCCCTGGTCGCGCTGTCCGGACTGTCCTTCCTGGGCATCGGCCTGCCCGCCGGCACGCCCGACTGGGGACTGATGATCGAGGAGAACCGCGGCCTGCTCGACCTCAACCCGTGGGCCGCCGTGGTCCCCGCCGCGCTGGTCACCGTCGCCGCCACCGCCGCCACCCTGCTGGGCGACCAGCTCTTCGAGAGGCTCTCCGATGCTTGAGACACGCGGCCTGAGAGTCGTCGGCGACCGGGTCCTGGTGGACGGCGTCGACCTGACGGTCGCCGCGGGCGAGACCGTCGGCCTGGTCGGCGAGTCCGGCAGCGGCAAGTCGCTGACCGCCCGCGCCCTCGTCGGCCTGCTGCCGCGCGGCCTGCGCGCCGAGGGCTCGGTCGAGGTCGGCGGCACGCAGCTCGCCGGCGCCTCCGAACGGCTGCTGCGTGGCGTGCGCGGGCGGCGCATCTCGCTGCTCATGCAGGACCCGTTCGCCATGCTCAACCCGCTGCGCACGGCCGGCGCGCACATCGCCGAGACCCTGCGCGGCCGCACGCCCCGGCAGGAGATCGCCCGCCGGCTGGCCGAGGTCGGCATCGACGACCCCGCCGTGGCCGGGCGCTACCCGTTCCAGCTGTCGGGCGGCATGCGGCAGCGCGTCGCCCTGGCCGCCGCGCTGGCCGGCGACCCCGACCTGCTCGTCGCCGACGAGCCCACCACCGCGCTCGACGCGACCACCCAGCACGAGATCCTGGCGCTGCTGCGCCGGGTGCAGGAGGCGCGGGGCATGGGCGTGCTGCTCATCACCCACGACCTGCGTGTGGCATTCGCCGCCTGCGACCGGGTCGCCGTGATGTACGCCGGGCGCGTCGTCGAGCAGGGCCCCGGCGCCGAGCTGGCCGCGGCGCCGGCGCACCCGTACACGTCGGGGCTGCTGGGCGCGCTGCCGTCGGTCGAGCACACGCTGGAGCGGCTGGCGGGCATCCCGGGCGGCGTGCCGAGGGCGGACGCGGTGGCGGAGGTCTGCGCGTTCGCCGCCCGCTGCGACCGGGCCACCGCCGTCTGCACCGAGGCCAGGCCGCCGCTGCGCGCCATCGGCCGCGACCGGCTGACCGCCTGCGTCCACGACACCGCCGGGAGCGCCCGCACGACGCGGCCCGCCGTCGCGCCGCCCGCCGCCCCCGCCGGCGGCGAGCCGCTGCTGCGCGTCGAGGGCCTGCGCAAACGGTACGGCGCCCACACCGCGCTCGGCGGCGTCAGCCTGCACGTGGGCGCGGGCGAGACCGTCGGCCTGGTGGGGGAGTCGGGCTCGGGCAAGACCACGCTGGCCCGTTCGGTGCTCGGCCTGCTCACCCCCGACGGCGGCCGGATCCGGCTCGGCGGCCTCGACGTCACCGACCGCGCCGCCATGGACCCGCGCGACCGCGCCCGGGTGCACCGGCTCGTCCAGTGCGTCTTCCAGGACCCCTCCACCTCGCTCAACCCCGCGATGACCGTCGGCGCGACGCTGGCCGAGGCGATCGCCAGGGCCGAGCCGGACGACCGGACCGGCGTGGCCGAGCTGCTGGAACTGGTCGGCCTGCCCGCCGCGTACGCCACCCGCCGCCCCAAGGCGCTGTCCGGCGGCGAACGCCAGCGCGTCGCCATCGCCAGGGCCCTGGCCGTCCGGCCCGCGCTGCTGATCTGCGACGAACCGGTCGCCTCCCTGGACGTGTCCGTCCAGGCGCACGTGCTGGAACTGCTGCGCGGCATCGGAAGGGAGCTGGGCACCGGGATGTTGTTCATCACCCACGACCTGGCCGTCGTCCGCCAGGTCGCCGCCAGGACCGTGGTGCTGCTGAAGGGCACGATCGTGGAGGAGGGGACCACCTCGGCGGTCCTGGACGCCCCCGCCCACGACTACACCAGGCGCCTGGTCGCCGCCGTCCCATGACATGACCGACCGAACCTCGTACCGGGAAAGGCACAACCGCATGCACGACCTCATCCTGCGCGGCGGGACCCTGCACGACGGGTTCGGCTCGCCCGGCCGCACCGCGGACGTGGCGATCGGCGGCGGGCGGGTCACCGCGACCGGCCGCGACCTCGGGCGCGCGGCCCGCGTGGTGGACGTTGACGGCCTGGTCGTCGCGCCCGGCTTCGTCGACCCGCACAGCCACTCCGACACCGTGCCGTTCATGGCGGGGGCGCAGCCGTTCAAGTTGTGGCAGGGCGTCACCACCGAGATCGTCGGCAACTGCGGCTTCTCCTGCGGGCCGGCCACGCCGGAGTCGGCGGGCTTCACGCCGGAGGTCCTCAGCGAGCACACGTTCGCCACCTTCGGCGGCTACCTCGACGCCGTGGAACGCGAGGGCACCACCAACAACCTGGCCGTGCTCGTCGGCCACAACACGCTGCGCACGGCCGCCTGCGGCATGGACGCCGCGCTGCGCCCCGGCGCGCCGGCGCGGATGACCGAGCTGGCCGAGGAGGCGTTCGCGGCGGGCGCGTGCGGGCTGTCCAGCGGCCTGGAGTACGTGCCGGGCGCCTACGCGGCCACCGGCGAACTGATCGCGCTGGCCCGCGCCGCCCGGCGCCGGAACCTCGTCTACGCCACCCACCTGCGCAGCGAGAGCGAGGGGCTGGCCGACGCCCTGGACGAGGCCCTGGAGGTGGCGACGGCGGCCGGGATACGGCTCCAGGTCTCCCACTGCAAGGCGTCGGGCCGGGCCGTGCACGGCTCCTCGGCGATGTTGCTGGACAAGCTGGCCGCCGCCCGGGTCAGGGGAGTGGACGTACGGGCCGACGTCTACCCGTACCGGGCGTTCTGCACCGGGTTGGTCGCGCTGCTGCCGCCCGCTGCCTGCGAGGGCGGCGAGACGGAGCTGGTCAGGAGGCTGGCCGACCCGGACGCCCGGCGGGCGCTGCGCGCGCTGGCCGAGGACCCGCTGCGCACGACCGGCGTCGGCCTGTGGCGGGAGGCGCATCCCGAGGACGTACACCTCCTGCGGCACGCGTCCGCCGCCGTGACCGGCCGCCGGCTCGCCGACGTGCTGGACGGCCGCGACCCCTGGGACGCGCTGTGCGACCTGCTCATCGCCGACCCGCACGCCGACGGCGTCTTCCACACGATGCACGACGACGACGTGACGCGGATCATGCGGCATCCCCTCGTGTCGATCGGCTCCGACGGCGGCCCGCCCGGCGGCCCGAACCATCCCCGCACGTACGGCACCTTCCCCACCTTCCTCGGCGCGTACGTGCGCGAGCGCGGGATCGTGCCGATGGCCGAGGCGATCCGCAAGGTCGGCTCGGCCACCGCCGCCCAGTTCGGCCTGGCCGACCGCGGCTGGCTGGGACGGGGAGCGGTCGCCGACGTGTGCGTGTTCGACCCCGAGGCCCTCCGCCACGACGGCACCTACGACGAGCCCGCGACGCGCCCGGCGGGCGTCGTCCACGTGCTCCTGGGCGGCCGAATGGTGATCGACGGCGGCGAGTTCACCGGCGGCCGGCACGGACGCCTCCTGCGCGGGGGGCAGGCGTGAGCGCCCAGGGCCGGGTGACGCTCGGCGTGCTGCTCGACAGCCTCGGCGCGGAGGCGGTGACCGCCCTCTGCCTGCCGTCCGGCCGCCAGGCCATGGTGGGCGCGCCCGTCATCCACGGCTCCGACGAGCCGATGACCGCGTTCGCCGGCGCGCTGCTGCTGGCCACCGGCCGGCCGGAGCCGTCCCTGCTGGAGGACGCGGCCGGGGCGGGCGTGAGCGCGGTCGTCGTACGGGCCGGGCTCGGCAACGCCGCCGCGCTGACCGAGGCGGCGCGGGACGCGGGCGTGGCGCTGCTGGCCGCCGCGCCCGGCCTGGCCTGGGGCCAGCTCTACGCGCTGGTCGACGCCCTGCTCGCGCTCGTCGCCCCGGCGGCCGACCTGGGCGGCGGCGTCCAGGCGGGCGACCTGTTCGCGCTGGCCAACCAGGTGGCCCAGCGCGTCGGCGGCGCGGTGGCCATCGAGGACCTGGCCATGCGCGTGCTCGCCTACTCCACGATCGGCGGCCAGCCCATCGACGAGCTGCGCAGGGAGGGCATCCTCGGCCGGCGCGTCCCCGAGCACCCGACGAACGCCGAGGAGTACGCCGCCGTCCTGCGCTGCGAGCAGGCCGTGTGGAGCTACCAGCCGCGCGAGTACCTGCCGAGGCTGGCGATCGCGGTCCGCGCCAGGGGCGAGGCGCTCGGCACGATCTGGGCCATCCAGGCCGACGAGCCGCTCGCGCCGGACGCCCCCGCCGTGCTCGCCGAGGCGGCCAGGACCGCCGCCCCGCACCTGGCCCGCATCAGCCTGGCCGCCGACAAGGCCCGCCGGACCAGGGACGAGTGGCTGGGCTGGCTGCTGCGCGGCGTCGGCCACGTCGGCGAGCTGGCCGCCTCCTTCGGCCTGCACCCGGAGGAACCGGTCACCGTCGTGGCGGTCGGCACGCGGGAGGTCGGCGGCCGTACCGACGCCTTCGCCGCCACGCACGCCGCCGACCTCCTGCGCACCGCCTACGCCGCCTACCGGATCAGGGCCGCCGTCGGCGCCGTGGACGGCCGGACGTACGCGGTCGTCGCCGCCGGGGCCGGCACGCCGCTGTTGCGGCGCATCACCGCCGACACCCTCACGCAGATCACCGACCGGCTCGGCGGCCGGTGGCGGGCCGGCGTCGGCAGGACCGCGCCCACGGTCGCCCAGGCCCCCGCCAGCGCCCGGCAGGCCGACGACGCGCTGCGCGCGATGTGCGGGCCCTTCGGTGGCGGCGAGGTCGGCCTGCACGAGGAACTGGCCGCGGCGCTGTTCCTGCTGGACGCGGGGGCCTCGATGCGGGCCAGCCCCGCCCCGGCGGGCGAGCCGCTGTCGCTGGTGGCCGAGCACGACGCCGGGCACGGCACCGACTACGTCCACAGCCTGCGCGTCTGGCTGGCCGCCCACTACGACGTGCCGAGGGCGGCCGAGACGTTGTCGCTGCACCCCAACACGCTCAGGTACCGGCTGCGCCGCATCGGCGAGCTGATCCCGCTCGACGACCCCGACGTCAGGCTCGTCCTGGGCCTTCAGCTCCGGCTGGCCGAGATCCGGGCGTCCGGCACAAACAGCGGCGGCTGAAGTTCGGCTTGCACGCCAACGCCCCGGCGGCGGCCCGGCGGAATGCTGGTGCCCATGGCCGAACTCCGCATCCTCCACGGTACGTCCCAGTTCCAGGCCGCCGACCGGCTGCTGCGCCGCATCTGGAACACCAGGGCCGGCGAAGACCCGCCGGTGGCCGTCGACCTCATGTGCGCCCTGGCGCACACCGGCGGTTACGTCGGCGGCGCCTTCCTCGACGGCGAGCTCGTCGCCGCCGCGTCCGGGTTCCTCGCCGAGGGGGGCAGCCTGCACTCCCACGTCGTGGGCGTGGCCCCCGAGGCGCAGGGCCGGGGGATCGGCCAGGCGATCAAGGCGCACCAGCGCGAGTGGGCCGCCGAACGCGGCCTGAACTCCATCTCCTGGACCTTCGACCCGCTCGTACGCCGCAACGCCTTCTTCAACCTGGCCAGGCTCGGCGCGCGGGCCGAGCGTTACGTGCCCGACTTCTACGGGCCGATGAACGACGGCATCAACGGCGGCGACGTCACCGACCGCCTGTTCGCTTACTGGCCGGTACACCCGGCCGCGACCGTGACCGGGCCCCTGGGGGACGGGGACGCCGAGGTGATCCTCGACGAGCGCGGGACGCCGCGCGAGCCGGGCGGCGCGGCCGTACTGCGCTGCGCCACGCCCGCCGACGCCGAGCGGCTGCGGCGCGAGTGGCCGGAGGAGGCCGCGCGGTGGCGGGCCGCCCAGCGAGCCGCCCTGGGCGGCGCGCTCGCCTGCGGCTACCGGATCACCGCCTTCACCAAGGACGGCTGGTACGTGCTGGAGCGTGCGGCATGAGGATCGCCGAAGCCGAGCTGCGCACGGTCGCCCTGCCGCTGCTCACCCCGTTCCGCACCTCGCTCGGCACGCAGACCGTGCGCAGGGCGCTGCTGGTACGGGTGCGCGGGACCGAGGGGGAGGAGGGCTGGGGCGAGTGCGTGGCCGAGGACGAGCCCACCTACAGTCCCGAGTACCTGGAGGGCGCGGCCGACCTCATCCGCCGTTTCCTGCTGCCCGCCCTGTTCGCGCTGCCCGACCTCGACCCGGCCGGTGTCGCGCCCGCGCTGGCGCACCTGCGCGGGCATCCGATGGCCAAGGCCGCCGTCGAGACCGCCGTCCTGGACGCCGTGCTCAAGGCCCGCGGCCTGTCGCTGGCCGCCTACCTGGGCGGCGTACGGCGCAGTGTGCGCGTGGGCGTGTCGGTCGGCATCGCCACCGGCCTCGACGCCCTGCTCGACACGGTGGACCGGCACGTCAGCGCCGGTTACGCGCGGATCAAGCTCAAGATCGAACCGGGCTGGGACCTGGAACCGGTCCGGCTCGTACGCGAGACGTTCGGCGCCGGCCTGATGCTCACCGCCGACGCCAACACCGCCTACACCCCCGCCGACGCCCGCCACCTGGCCCGCCTCGACGCCTACGACCTGACCCTGCTGGAGCAGCCCTTCGCCCCCGACGACCTGGACGGGCACGCCCGGCTCGCCGCCCGGATGGACACCCCGATCTGCCTGGACGAGTCGATCACCTCGGCCCGCGCCGCCACGGCCGCGATCAGGGCGCGGGCCTGTTCCATCGTCAACATCAAGCCCGGCCGGGTCGGCGGCTACCTGGAGGCCCGCCGCATCCACGACCTGGCCCTGGCGGCCGACGTACCGGTGTGGTGCGGCGGGATGCTGGAGACCGGGCTCGGCCGGATGGCGAACCTGGCGCTGGCCAGCCTGCCCGGCTTCACGCTGCCGGGCGACATCTCGGCGACGGCCCGCTACTACGAGCGGGACATCACCGCGCCCGTCGTCCTGGACGGCGACTCCATAGCGGTCCCCGAGGGCCCCGGCATCGGCGTCACCCCGGACCCGGCCGCGCTGGAAGCCTTCACCTCCGGCCCCCCGGAACGCCTGACCCCCGACACCCTCTGACAGCGCGTCCACCGGCCCCGGCCCCGGCCCCGGCCCCGGCAGCGCCGGGGCCGGTCGCCGTGTGAGCTCAGTCGCGCCGCTCGTCCACCCCGGCGTCCGCGTGGTCCCGGGCGGTCACCATGCGGCTGACAGCCTCGGCGACCCGGTCCGGCGACGTGGCGAAGTTGAACCGGACGAACCCGCGCCCCTCCGCCCCGAACCTCGGCCCCGACCCCACGCCGACCCTGCCCCGCCGCAGGAACACCCGCGCGGGATCGTCGCCCAGGCCCAGCGCGCGGCAGTCGAGCCAGGCCGTGTAGCCCGCGCGCGGCAGGTGGTAGCCGACGCCGGGGAGCTGGTCGGCGAGCTGGGCGGCCAGCAGGCGACGGTTGCCGTCCAGGGCGGCGAGCAGGTTCCCCAGCCAGGCGTCGCCGTGGGCGAAGGCGGCCTCGGCGGCGAGCACGCCCATCAGCCCGGCCACCTCGCTGACCTCCTGAGGAACGGCCGCCACGTCGGCGTACGCCTCCGGCCCCGGCACCACGAGGGCGGCCTTGAGACCGGCGATGTTGAACGCCTTGGAGGCCGAGACGACCGCGACGGACCGCGCCGCGGCCGGGTTGTCGAGGGACGGGAACGGGACGTGCCGCGCGCCGGGGTAGGTGAGCGGCGCGAGGATCTCGTCCGTGACGACCCGCACGTCGTAGCGCTCGGCCAGCGCCGCCACCGCCGTCAGCTCCTCCCGGGTGAGGACCAGGCCGGTGGGGTTGTGCGGGTTGCAGAGCACGTACGCCCGCGCGCCGGACGCGAAGTCGTGCTCCAGCCGGTCCAGGTCGAGCCGGTGCCCGTCCGACCCGGAGGCCAGCGGGCTGGGGATCACCCGGCGGCCGACGCGGTCGATCCAGTACGAGGCCGGCGGGTGTCCGGGGGTGTTGACGACGACGCCGTCGCCGGGCTCGGAGACGATCTGGAGGATCTCCACGATGCCGGACATGACATCCGGGACCAGCCGGATGGCGCCGGCGTCGGGCTGCCAGCCGTAGTGCCGGTCGGCGAAGCCCGCGTACGCCTCGGGAAGCCGCCCGGGGAGCACGTAACCGGTGTCGCCGCGCTCGACGGCGGCGATCAGCGCGGCGGCGACGGGCTCGGCGAGCGGGGTGTCCATCTCCGCGATGCGCATGGGCAGGACGTCCGGCGGGAACTCACGCCACTTCACGCTGCGCCGCCGGAGCAGCTCGTCGGTGGTGTAGGCGGTGAGGAGGCCGTGCGGGTCCGTGGTCAACAGCACCTTCCTTACAAATGGCCTTGAACCATAGACGGGTAGGGTATCCAGGCGGTAAGAGGCGATTTCACGGGGGTCGCCTCCGCCCGGCGGACACCGTGCCGGACCCGCGCGGCGTCGGCCGGGGTCAGTGCTTGTGGGCCTCTTCCAGGGGCGTGCCCGCCAGGCGCGCCTCGACCACGCAGGCGAAGGTGGAGCAGTCGAAGATGTCCTCGTGCGGGCAGGCCAGGCTGTGCGCGATGGCCGTACGCGCCGCCTGGGCCCGCGCGATGAGCTGGTCGAGCTCGGCGACCTTGCGCCGGTGGAGCTCCCGCCAGCCGTCACCGGCCGCCGTACGCGCCGCGATGAACGCCTTGACCTCGCGCAACGTGAACCCGACGTCGCGCAGCAACAAGATCGCGCCGACCAGCCCGGCCGCCGACGGCGGATAACGCCGCTGACCCGAGACGCGCTCCGGCTCCGGCAGCAGACCGAGCTCTTCCCAGTAGCGCAGCGCGGAGGCGGCGACACCGGTACGTCCGGCCAGCTCGCCGATCGTCAACTGCTCATCCATATGACCTCAAGCCTACGTGAACCGCCCCCGCCGCACCCGGGCGGAGCCGGACGTTGACATCGGCATGCCCTTCTCCTAATCTCTTCTTTAGAGAAGATAAATCTCCAAAGAAGCAAATGCTCGAAAGAAGGGTAACGATCATGAGCAGCATCCCCGCCGCCGCCGACACCGCCGCCATCACCGCAGTGCTCGACCGGCTCGCCGACGCCTGGAGTCGTGGCGACGGGGACGCCTACGGCGCCCTGTTCACCCCGGACGCCACCTACGTCACGTACGTCGGCACCCTCTACATCGGCGCCAAGGAGATCGGCGACGCCCACCAGGCGCTGTTCGACAGTTTCGTCAAGGGCACCAGGCTGGCCAGTGAGACCGTCGGCATCCGCCTCGCCGGCCCCGGCACCGCTCTCGTCGTCACGCGCGGCGACACCTACAAGGGCAGGCCGGGCAAGCTCCACAAGATCCAGACGTACACGCTGGTCCGGCAGGCGGACGGCGACTGGAAGATCGCCGCCTTCCAGAACACCAAGCACCAGGCGGTCATGGAGGCCATCTCGTTCAGGTTCCAGCCCGCGAGCAAGCCCGCCGCCCACGCCCTCTAGCGGCGTCGTGGGGCGTCCGGGATCCATGAGCCGTGGAAGCCCGCCGGGACGGCGCGGGGCAGGTCGACCGCCGCGACCGGCGGCGCCGCCAGGTTCGAGGCGTCGAGCACCAGGAGGCGGGAGGCGCTGCCGTCGTGCCGGGTGGCGATGGACAGGAGCCAGCCGTCGTCCTCCCCGCGCGGGCCGGAGACGGCCGGGACGAACACCGCCTCGCCGATGTACGTCCCCGGCTCCAGCCGGTGGCTGCCGGCGCCGCCGCCGGCGAGGTCGTACTTGACGATCGCGGAGTCGTCGCTGGTGTAGAGGTAGCGCGCGGGGCGGCCGACGCGGTCGTCGTCGAGCGTCGGGAACTCCACGGCGCGGTCGTCGAGCGCCTGCTCCCGTACGGTGCCGGTGGCCGGGTCGAGAACCCAGCGGTGCAGGCGTGCCGAGCCCTCGAAGGACGCGGACGCGGCCGGATCGCCGCTGCCGCCCGCCATGCGCCAGACGGCGGTGAAGTCGGCGCGGCCGTAGCGGACGGCGTCGAGCACGATGCGCCCGGAGGCGTCCTCGTGGGCGTTGCCGACGTGGAAGACGTAGCAGGGCTCGACGTCGAACCAGCGCACCGGCGCGCCGGGCCGGTCGTGGCGCATCACGCCCAGGCGGGCGCCGTAGCCGTCGTCCCACTGGTACGGCATGGTCCGGCCGGCCAGGTGGGGCTGGAAGGTGACGGGCAGGTCGAGCCAGACGACATGGTGCTCGGTGATGGCGAAGTCGTGCGTCATCGTGCCGCCCGGGACCGCGACCTCGCGGCTGTGCACCAGCTCTCCCGAGGCGTCCAGGCGGTGGTAGGTGAGGTAGGGCGGGCGTACGCCGTAGCCGAAGAAGTGCAGTTCGCCGGTCACCGGGTCCTGCTTGGGGTGGGCGGTCATGGCGGTGGTCAGCCGCCCGCCGAAGTCGAGGGGGCCGTCCGTGCCCAGGTCGGGGCTGATCCGGTACGGCAGGCCGTTCTCCACCAGCGCGAGGACGCGTCCGGCGTGCTCGATCACGTGCGTGTTCGCCGACACCGCCGTGAGGTCGCGGCCGCCGCCGGGCCGCACGTACGGCAGCCCGGCGAGCTTGCCGGTGCGCACCCAGCGGTTGCGGTACCACTCGGCGCGGCCGTGGCGCAGCCGTATGCCGTGCAGCATGCCGTGCCCGTTGAACCAGTGGCCCGGTCGCTCGCCGGGCAGGGGGTTGGGGCCGTTGCGGACGTAACGGCCGGTCAGCTCCGGCGGCAGCGCCCCCGACACGGGCAGGTCGTAGGCGTCGATCTCATCGGGCACGGGTGCCATGTAGGACATGTCAGCTCCTTCGTCGCGTGCGGCACCGAAGTTTTCACCTATCCAACTGGATATGTCAATTTGGAGAGGTAAGGTAGGGCGCATGGCACTGCGATACGCCCTGCTCGGCCTGCTCTCGGAGGGGCCGGCGAGCGGATACGACCTGGCCAAGGCGTTCGAGGGCGAGCTGGGAAGTCATGCCTGGCAGGCCGGTTACAACCGGATCTATCCGGAGCTGGCCCGCCTCACCGAGGAAGGGCTGATCGAGCCCGCCGGTGAGGGGGTGCGGGGGCGCCGCGCGTACGGCGTCACCGAGGCGGGGCGCGCCGAGCTGCGCGCGTGGCTGCTGGCGCCCCGCAAGGGCGGCGCGGTCCGCAACGAGCCGGTGTTGCGGCTCTTCCTGCTGTCCGCCCTCGACCCCGAGGACGCCCGTACGGTGCTGCGCGAGATCGCCGCCAACAGCGAGCGGCAGCTCGCCGAGCTCGGCCCGGCGATGGCGGTGGACACCCCGGTCTCACCCGGCGGACGGCTCCCGTTCGGCTGGCTCGCCGCCGGCTACGGGCTGCGCCAGTACCGGGCCGCCCACGACTGGGCCACCTGGGCACTAGGCGAACTCGATAAACTTGGCGAACCCGACAAGCCGGGGCGGCGACACCCGGAGGCGGATTCGTGACCCCGGGCGCGGCGACGCCGCCCAGCCCTGCGGGTCCCGTCCGGCGCCCGCTGCTCTTCCTCGACGTCGACGGGCCGCTCATCCCGTTCGGCCCGGTCCCGGGCGGACATCCGACCTTCCGTACGGCCTCCGCGAACCCGCTCCTGGCCAGGGTCGACCCCGCGCACGGGCCCCGGCTGAAGGCGCTGCCGTGCGACCTGGTCTGGGCCACGACCTGGATGGACGACGCCAACGACTGCGTCGCCCCGCTGCTCGGCCTGCCGCGCCTGCCGGTGGCGACCTGGCCGGAACCGTCCGAGCTCGACGGGCGGACGTGGCTGCGCGGAAGCGCGACGACCGCCGAGGACGCCCAAAGCTGAGAAACCTCGGTTACCGCGGGCCCTCAGTCGGTGGGGGCTCGGTGGCGGCGAACGCGCCCGCCGACGCGGCGAGCACGGCCGTCCTGGCCGCCTGGTCAGGCAGGTCCGGGTCGGGTGGCGTACGCAACAACACCAGGTGGTGGTAGAGCGGCGCGACGGCGGCGACCAGCAGCCGCCGCGCGTCGGTGTGCGGCGGGAGCTCGCCGCGCTCGACGGCCCGCCGGACGATGACCTCGCAGCGGGTGTAGCGGTCCTCCCAGAGCCGCCGCACGCCGCGCGCCGCCTCCTCCGAACGGAACGACGCGGCGATCAGCGCCGCCGCCATCGACGGCTGCTCGGTCAGGGCCGCCTGGTTCTCGTGGTTGAGCGCCGAGAGGTCGCCGAGCAGGGAACCGGTGTCCTCGGGCTGCCAGTCGTCGTCGCCCGTCGCCTCCAGGACGTCGGCGAGCAGGCCGCCGACGTCCCGCCAGCGCCGGTAGACCGTGGCGCGGTGGACGCCCGCGCGGGCCGCGACGGCGTCGAGGGTCAGCCCGTCGAAGCCGCGCTCCGCGAGCTCGGCGCGGACCGCGTCGAGAACCTGCGCACGAATGCGACCGGTACGGCCACCCGGACGGCTGCGCCGGGCCGGCGACGGACTCGCGGACGTCATGGCTCCCTTTCCGGTTTGCTACGCGGACAGCATCATGACACCATCTTAATGTAGAAGTTGTCGCATTAACGGCGGTTCACGAAGGGAAACGCTCCATGAACGCCCACGTCCCCGCCGACCCCACCGTCGTGCACCCCATGCCCGGCCAGCCGCGGGTCGTGCTGCTCCGGCCGCTGGTCACGTCCCCGCTGATCGAGGTGGGGGAGTACTCCTACTACGACGACCCGGACGATCCGACCGCGTTCGAGACCCGCAACGTGCTCTACCACTACGGCCCGGAGAAGCTGGTCATCGGCAGGTTCTGCGCGCTGGGCACCGGGGTGCGGTTCATCATGAACGGCGCCAACCACCGCATGGACGGCCCTTCGACCTTCCCCTTCCCCACCATGGGCGGCTCCTGGGCCGAGCACTTCGACCTGCTCACCGGCCTGCCCAACCGCGGTGACACCGTCGTCGGCAACGACGTCTGGTTCGGCTACGGCGCGACGGTCATGCCCGGCGTGCGGATCGGGCACGGCGCGATCATCGGCGCCGGGTCCGTCGTCACCTCCGACGTGCCCGACTACGGGATCGTCGGCGGCAACCCGGCCCGCCTCATCCGCCTGCGCCACAGCAAGGAGGACGTCGCCCGGCTGCTCACGGTGGCCTGGTGGGACTGGCCCGCCGAGCACATCACCCGACACGTGCGCACGATCATGTCGGGCAGCGTCGCCGACCTGGAGGCCGCCGCCCCGGGCGCGTGACGCGCCGCCCGCGCCCGTTCCGCCGTCAGACCTGAAACGAGTGATCCACGATGTCCCGCCGCGCCCACATCGCCATGATCGGCATCCCCGCCGTGAGCCACGTCCTGCCGAGCCTTGAGATCGTCCGCGAGTTGGTGAGCCGCGGCCACCGGGTGACGTACGCCAACGACCCGGCGGTCGGCGACCTGATCACGGGCACCGGCGCCGAGCTGGTCCCGTGCACGTCCACGTTGCCGGTCGCCGACAACAACTGGCCCGACGACCCCATCGCGGCGATGGGCCTCTTCCTCGACGACGCCGTGCAGGCCCTCCCGCAGTTGCGCGCCGCCTACGACGCCGACCCCGCCGACCTCTACCTGTACGACATCGGGGCCTACGCCGCGCGGGCCCTGGCCGAGACGCAGGGCCGCCCGCTGCTGCAACTGTCACCGACGTTCGTGGCCTGGAAGGGCTACCACGAGGAGGTGGCGGCGCAGCTGTGGCAACTGCCGGGGGCCGACGCCTACCGGGACAGGTTCGCCCGCTGGCTCATGGACTCCGGGGCCGCCACCACCGACGTGGACGCCTTCTCCGGCCTGCCGCCGCGGGCGCTGGCCCTGATCCCGCGGGCCATGCAACCGCACGCCGACCAGGTCGACACCGCCGTCGTGACCTTCGTCGGCCCCTGCCACGACCCGCGCGGGCCGCAGGGTGGCTGGACCCGTCCCGCCGGGGCGGAGAAGGTCCTGCTGGTGTCCCTGGGGTCGGCGTACACGCGGCAGCCGGAGTTCTACCGCCAGTGCCTGGCGGCCTTCGGCGACCTGCCCGGCTGGCACGTCGTCCTGCAGATCGGCAAGTACACCGAGGTGGCGGAGCTGGGCGAGATCCCGTCCAACGTCGAGGTGCGCTCCTGGGTGCCGCAGCGGGCGATCCTCGACCAGGCCGACGCGTTCGTCACCCACGCCGGCATGGGCGGCTGCTGCGAGGGGCTGCTGGCCGGGGTGCCGATGATCGCCGTACCGCAGGCCGCCGAGCAGTTCGCCAACGCCGACCGGCTGGTGGAGCTGGGCGTGGCCCGGCGCCTCGACACCGCCGACGCGACGGCCGAGCCCCTGCGCGCCGCCCTGGCCGAGCTGACCGCCGACCCGGAGGTGGCCCGCCGCCTGGCGCGCCTCCAGGCCGAGGCACGGGCCGAGGGCGGCACCGTCCGCGCGGCCGGCCTCGTCGAGGACCTGCTGCCCTGAGGGACGGCGCGGGACGCGGCTGTTCGTGGTAGGTACTCACGGCATGGAGTTCTTCTGCTATCACCGTGACCGGCCCGGCTCCGGGGCGCTCCGTACCGAGCTGGGCGAGGCCCACTGGGCCTACATGGACCGGTTCGAGGCGGAGCTGATCGCCCGCGGCCCGACGCTCGACCGCGACGGCGGCGATGATGGCGGCACGGCCACCGGCAGCGTGCACATCGTCGACCTGCCGGACCTCGCCACCGCGCGGGCGTTCGTCTTCGACGAGCCCAACTACCAGGCCGGGGTCTACCGGGACGTGATGTTGCGCAGGTGGCGCAACGTCCTGGGCCGCACCATGTGGGAGTTCCCCGGCGGACGCGAGGGCGGCAACCGGTACCTGGTGCTGGGCCTGGCCGCCGGGCAGCCCGCCGACCTCGTCCCGCCGGGCGGCGGGGACGAGCTGATCGCGTACGGGCCGCTGCTGTCCGACGACGGCGCCGCCTGGCTCGGTACGGCGGCGCTGGTCCGCGCGCCGGACCCCGACGCGGCGCGCGCCGTCCTGACCACGGACCGGTACGCCGCCGTCGAGGTGCACGACTGGCAGTTCGGCGGCCGCCGGTGACGACCGGCCTGTCATGACAGGCCGGTCTCCCGTGATGACGTGGGCCGTCAGACGGCCTCGGGGGGCTCGGCGCGGCCGAACGCCGCAGGGTCCCGGCGGGCCTGCACCGCGGCGACCGCCTGCCTCACATGACCGTGGATCCGCACGAGCTCCACGGTGCCGGTGATCTGCAGCAGCCGCGCCACCGAAGGCCGCAGCCCCGCCAGATGCACGTCCGCGCCATGGGCACGGGCCAGCGTGGCGGCGGCGAGCAGGACGGACAGGCCGGAGCTGTCCAGGAACGCCAGCCGGCTCACGTCGATGATCAGGTGCTCGTCCAGGCCGCGGCGCACCCGGTCGAGGTAGGTCTCCAGGTGGCCGGAGGAGGCGGCGTCCACCTCGCCGGCGATCGTGACCAGTGTGATCCCCGGCAGGTGGCTGCTGGCCAGGTGCATCACAACCGCTCCGCGTCGTCCGGACGCCGGTCGGCCTGGGCCTCCCGGACCGCCATGACGGCTTCGTCCACGTCGGCGTGGATGGTCAGCGCGTCCCACACCCCGGTGATCTGCAGGATCCGGGCCGGGATGTCCCGTACGGCGGCCAGGTGCAGGGTCCCGCCCTGTTCGCGGACGTCGTCGTGGGCGCGTACCAGGACGTGCAGGCCGCTGCTGTCCATGAAGGCCAGCCCGCTCAGATCGAGGATCAGGGAGTGGCCGGGCCGGTGGGCGTCGCGGATGGCCGACGCCAGGCGGTGGGTGTTGGTGGCGTCGAGCTCTCCGGAAACCGTGACCAGCACGCCACCCCGGACCGGCCGGCAGGTCATGTCGAGCAGCGACATGGCGGCCTGGACGTGGCGCTCGGCGCGACGGCAAGGTACGTCTGGGTGACGGACATCGGTGATCCCCAAGTGGGCCTGGCCGGTCGGGACGGCATCGAGCCGCCTCAGATCCAAGGTTAGGGGCGAAGCCGGTTACCGGAAAGAGTTTTCGTCATAGGATCTTCACGTGACGATTGTCCGCCGCCCCGCGGATCCGGGACGCCCAGGCAGAGAAGGCGCCGAAGACCGTGCCCGCATCTGATGACCATCCGGCGACCTGGACGTTCCTGACCCATCACGCCCGCGTGCTGGTGGAGATCGCCCGCGATCCCGACGTACGGCTGCGCGACATCGCCGCCAGCATCGGCATCACCGAGCGCGCGGTGCAGAACATCGTCTCCGACCTCTACCGCGACGGCTACCTGACCCGGGAGCGGATCGGCCGCCGCAACCGCTACAGCCTCGACCTCGACCGGCAGTTCCGCCATCCGACCGAGGCGGGGCTGCCGGTCCGCCTGCTGATCGAGCTGCTCATCGCCCGCGACCGGCCCGGCCGGGACGACTGATCCCGGCTCGGGCGTCCGGCCGTCAGAGGGTGCGGCGCGGGCCCGCCTGGGCGCGGATGGCGGCGGTCGCGGCGTTCAGTTCCTGCGCGTCCTTGATGGTGCGGTTCTCCTCGTACGTGACCCCGGGCGGCGGGGCGTCGTGGCCGAGCGGGTCGGCGTCCCAGAAGTTGCCCCGGTAGACGACGTTCTCCAGCGGCGGGCCCACGTGCAGCACCGCCGTGTTGTCGGCGCGCGCGACGACGTTCTCCTCCACCCGCACCCAGGAGGCGCCGTAGTCGGTGTAGAGCCCGAAGTTGTACGGCGTGCGGGTGTCCTCGATGACGTTGCCCAGCACCAGCGCGCCGTCGTCGTGGGAACCGCCCTGCGGCCCCGACACGTACACGCCGCCGCCGTCGGCCAGCACCCGCATGGTGTCGACGGTCCGGTTGCGTACGATCCGGGTGCCTTCGCCGGGCCCGGCGGTGATCCCGCAGTGCGGCACGTCCCTGACCTCGTTGTGCGCGATGACACAGCCGGACGTCCCCATCACCGCGATCCCCGGCGATCCCGGGTATTCGAGCCCGACGCCGCGTACCAGGTTGTCCTCGATCGCCGTGCCCCGGCTGCCCGTCACCACGACGGCCCCCGCCGAGAGCGTGTCGAAGTCGCAGCCGCGCACGACGTGCCCCTCGCCGCCGGACACCCCCAGCCCGAACGCCCCCAGCCTGGTGAACCGGCACCCCTCGATCACCACGTCCGAGCAGTCATCGAACGTGACGCAGGCGGGAATCGTCACGGAAGCCGTGGGATACGTCACGGACGCCCCCTCGCCCAGCTCCGCCACGCCGACGCCGCCGCCCTCGTAGAAGCCGCTGCCGTGATAGTGCACGAAGCCCTCGGGACGGCTCGGGCGCAACCAGGTCGCCTCGGCGAACGTCAGCCCGCGGAAGGTCACCCGCCGCGCGCCGGACCCGCGTACCAGGGTCTCCAGCGCCGGGGCGACCACCCGCGTACGCGCCGGGTCCTCGCCGGGAAGGGGCAGGTAGCGCAGCACGTGACGGCCCGGCCGTGAGCGGTCGAGCACGAACGTGCCCGGCTCGCGCAGGAAACTCGGGTCGTTCTCGATCCTGGTGGGCAGGCCGGGGCCGGCGGAGGGGGTGCCCTCCCAGGTGGAGTTGTACAGCTCGGCGGCCCATTCGAAGGCGGGCGTCGCCATGGTGATCACGGTCCGGTCGCCGTCTTGGGCGACGTCCGCGACGGGCAGGCGGCCCTCGGTCCACGGGTACACGCCGCGGTGGACGAACTCCACGTCGCGCGGGCTGGTCCAGGCCAGCGGCGCGGCGCTGTCGGTGACGTAGCCGGTGGCGGTCGCGGCCGGGGACGAACCGGGCAGCCCCTCGATCCCGGCCCGGGCGGCGCGGCGGCCGTCCACGTAGAGCTGGCGGGTCTCCAGGTCGCCGACGCCGGCCAGCCAGACGCCGTCGCTCACCTGCCAGCCGGTGATCGTCCGGCCGCCGCTCAGGACGGCGTCCTCCTGGTCGGGGGTGCCGTGGCCGTACGCCTGGTAGACGGTGCCCGAGTCGGCCTCGGTGAGCTCCAGCGGCTCGCCCAGCACGTGGACGCCGCCCCTGAGGTGGACGACGGACTCACCGCCGGACTCCCTGGCGGCCTCGCGGGCGCGTTCGAGGGTGGCGAAGGGACGTTCGAGGGAGCCGGGCCAGGAGTCGTCCCCGCCGGGTGCGACATGGAAGTGGAACACAGGTATCCCCTTTGCTGTTTATGGCGTACACGGAGTAATACACCATAAACGAGGGAGGTGCCAATGGCGCGAGGTGTGGCGGGGGACCCGGACCACGGGATCGAGCTGCTGTGGCGGTACGCGGAACGGGAGCCGCGGCCCGGCCTCAGCCTGGGCCGGATCGTGCGGGCCGCGGTCGAGCTGGCCGACGCCGAAGGCCTGGAAGGGTTGTCGATGCGCAAGGTCGCCGACCGGCTGGGCTTCACGACCATGTCCCTCTACCGCCACGTACCGGGCCGCGACCAGCTCGTGGACCTGATGCGCGACGAAGTGCTGGGCGAAGCCCTCGCCACCGCCCCGGACGCCGCCCCGGACGCCGGAGGTGGCTGGCGGGGGCGGCTGGAGGAGGCGGCCCGGCGGGCGTGGGAGCTCCGCATGCGCCACCCGTGGCTGGCCGAGGTGCGCGGTTCCCGCCACCTGCCGGGCCCGAACGCGGTCGCCCACTACGACCACATGCTCGGCGCGCTGACCGGCACCGCGCTGCGGCCGTCCGAGGTGGTCGCGGTGGTCGGCCTGCTCGGCCGGTTCGTGGACGCCGAGGCGCTGCTCCTGGCCGAGACCCGGCGCGAGGAACGCCGCAGCGGCGTGTCCGAACAGGAGTGGTGGGGCGCCCGCGACTCCCTGTACGAACGCCTCGATCGCTATCCCGCCCTCTCGCGCCTGTGGGAGACGGGCGGCTGGGACGACCCGGAGGACTCCTTCACGTTCGGCCTGCGCCGCCTCCTGGACGGCGTCGAGGTGCTCATCCGGGAGCGTGACGAAAGCCGTGACGAAAGATGCCCCGAGTGTGGCACGCCACTGGAAACCGCCCCCTCCGGCCGCCCCCGCGTCTACTGCTCACGAGCCTGCCAACAACGCGCCTACCGCAAACGCAGATCGGCCGACTGACCCAACCCGGCGCCCGCCCCCGGTCCATCGGCTGCCGGGCAGCCGGGCAACGGGGTGGCTGGGGGCGGGAGTCGTGGCGGGCGGGTGATGGGCGTGGGAGTCGTGGCGGGGTTGCTAAGCTGCGCGTATGGCGCGGATCCTCCTCCTCCACTCGATGTACGGCCTGCGGCCCGCCGTCCACCAGGCCGCCGACCGGCTCCGTGCGGCGGGGCACGAGGTGCACGTCCCCGACCTGTACGACGGCCGCGTCGTGGACACGCCCGAGGCCGGGATCGCCATCAAGGAGGAGATCGGCCGCGAGGAACTGCTGCGGCGGGCCATAGCCGCGGCCGCCCCGCTGTCCGCCGACGGCCTGGTCTACGCCGGCTTCTCGCTCGGCGCCGCCGTCGCCCAGAACCTCGCCCTCGGCGACGAGCGCTCCCGGGGCCTGCTGCTCATGCACGGCACCTCCGACATGGCCGAGGACGTCTCCGCCGACGACCTGCCGGTCCAGCTCCACGTGGCAGACCCCGACTTCTACGAGCCCGCCGACTGGCTGAACGCCTGGTACCTCCGGATGCGCCGGGCACGGGCCGACGTGGAGGTCTTCCGCTACCCGGGTGTCGGCCACCTGTTCACCGACCCCGACCTGCCCGACCACGCCGCCGTCGCCGCCGAACGCGCCTGGGCCGTGGCCCTCGACTTCCTCGCCGACCTCTGACAGCACCCCTCCCACGTCGGTCCCCAGGAGGGTCCCGCGACGTGGCCCACTCTCGGCGATGACCTTCCCTGCGGTACCCGGCTGTGCTTGTCTTAGCTGTGGTGGCCGCTGAAGGGTGGTATCTCGGAGAGATGAAGCGCGATGACCCCCGCTCCATCGACGCCTTGCGGGCCACGTCCCAGTTCGCCGCTCTCGAACCGATCTGGGCTGGAATCAGCTCCACCATGCAGTTGCGGGCCCTGCTGGTGTTCGGGGCGCTGTTCAACGAGCGGGTCTACGTCCACGACACGCAGCTCGTGGACAATCCCCGGGTCGTGGGTGACTTCAGCAGGTCCGACCTGCGGGAGAACAACTTCTACCGGCTGCTCAGGCAGCTCATCGCGGCGGGGGTCGTGGCGGTCGGGCTGCGTTCCCACAACTACCTCTACCGGGAGGACCGCCTCGATGCGTGCGACTCCCTGGCCGAGGTGCTGGAGAGCTGGAAGCGGAACAGCCCGGACGGCAAGGGCTGGGTCATCTCGCCGATCTCGGTCGCCCGCAACGAGATGATCGAGGAACTCGACGGGATTCTCACCGGCGACGGTCCCGTCGTCGTCCGCTACGACTACGTCAGCGCCAAGGACGACTTCATGCGGCAGGTCCGCGACGCGGCGAACTCGCCCGACTCGGTGCTGACCGCCCTGCTGTCGGCACAGCCGATCGAGCTGCGAAGACGGTACGACAAGATCCTGGCGAGGCCGCGCTTCTCGCACACGCCGATCTTCGCCCTGCTCCACGAATCCGGACTGCCGGTCAGCAGCGAACTGATCCAGATCCACGGCCTCTTCGACGAGACCGCGCACGCACGCGCGTTCAACGCGAGGATCATGGGATCCGACTGGAACTCCGAGGACGGCACAGGGCTCGCCGAGGCCGTCCTCACCGACGGGCGGCTCGAGCGCGGGCAGCCAGGTGCTCGCCTCGACCCGGAGGAGCTCGTCGAGACGGCCTACCGCATGGTCGAGGGCCCGCCGCCCGACCTGCTCGCCATGCTCCGCTTCGAGGAGATCGTCGAGCTGCGCGAACAGGCCAGGGAGCTGTTCGAGATCCAGTCCTACCTGGAGGTCTCCGACGCCCGCGACGTGGACGACGCCCTGGCCACGGCCCTGGCCGACTGCGCCGCCGACTACTGGCAGCGTGTCTGCGACCACATCCGGGCGACGCGGCCCCACCTGACCGTCCGGCCCACGCGCCTCGGCATCTTCCTGCGCGGGAAGATGCCCCGGCTCGCCAAGGTCGCCGAACGGTTCGCGGTGAGCGGCCTGTCCACGCTCACCGAGGTGGCGATCAACGCGGTGCCGCTGGTCGGGGGCATGATGGGCGAGGGGACGAAGAGCAGCGTGCTGCGGCGCGCCAACATCGAGTTCGTGTTCTTCGCGGACTCCGCACGCATGCGGGACCTCAGGAACTTCTACCCGCACCGGAACTGGATCTCCTCCGACGCGAGATCGATCACGAGCCGGTGAGCGCGGCACACTTCCCCGGGAGCCCCGATGTCGACAACACCCGCCCTCCTGCGCCGCGACGGATTCACCTGGGCGCTCAGGCCGTCCAGTGGTGACCGGGCCGGACCGGGGCCGCACGAGCAGGACATCTGGCGGCTCATGCGGTCCTTCGCCGCGCCGGGTTCCGCCTTCCTCGACGTCGGAGCCCACGTCGGCCACTACGCCCTCCGCATGGCCAGGGACTTCACGAAGGTCATCGCCATCGAGCCGAACCCGGTCGCCCTGCACGGCCTGAGCCTGAACCTGCGGCTCAACGACGTCGGCAACGTCGACGTCCACCCCGTGGCCGCGCACGCGTCCCGGGCGCGGCTGCGGCTCTGGGATCCCTACGACGTCACCGCGGGCCCCTGCACGCGCACGCTGGCTCCCGGTGAGCCGGCGACCGTCCCCGCCGACTGCGACACCTCCATGCTCCACTCCGGCCAGGACGGGTACGGCGCCTTCCTCGGCGAGGTGGCCGCCCTGCCGATCGACGACGTGGCGGCCCGCTCGCCGGAACGGATCGGGCTCGTCAAGATGGACGTCGAGGGGCACGAGGGAAAGGCGCTGGCGGGCGCGTACGAGACGATCGCCCGCCACCGGCCGGCCCTCCTGATCGAGATGCACGACTCCATGTACGGCGAGGGCATCAGGACGGAGGTGATCGAGCAGCTCACCCGGCACGACTACACGTGGTGCGACTTCTCGCTCTACCAGCGGTCGAAGATGACGCGGTCGGACATGTGCCCTTACATCTACGCCGAGCCGGCCGGAGTCGGGCGGCTGCGGGACGTCCTCGACTTCGCCGACCGGGCGAACGAGGACGCGGCCTCACGCTGGGTGACGACGCCTTGAGACGGTGAGGACCACGAGGCTCATCTCCTCGGGACGTATCCAGCACAAGGCATCGAAGTCGCCCATCTCCGCCTTCAGCAGCCCCGCCTCCTTGTCGAGCGTCCGCAGCGCGCCCGATTCCAGGTCGGTGGACACGTACTCCAGCCAGTCGAGGACGAACGCGGCGGCCGTCGGGTCGCAGGCGTGCAGGGAACGCAGCTCGCGTACGGCGGGCGACGCGAGCTGGATCTCGTGATAGCCCTTCATGACGCGAGCTCGCGGCGCAGGTCGCCGAGCCGCGTCGTCTCCATGCCGGCGCCGAGCTCCGCGATCAGCCGCTGGCCTCGCAGGCGGTCGGCGGCGTCGCCGGCCTCATGGAGCGCGTCGACACCGGCGGCGGCCACCTCGAAGGGGACGACGGCGGCCACCAGACGGCCGGAGTCCTCCAGCAGGACGACCTCTCCCGCCGCCGCCTGCTCGACGGCCTCCTGGAGGGCGGCGGCGGTGGCGGGGATCCGCAACGTGCGCTTTCTCATTCGCGGATGGCTCTCCGTTCACGGGCCTTGCGGTTCCTCCAGCTTAAGGCCTGTACCCGGACTTCTGAGCTCCGAAGCGGTCGCGGACCGGCCCGCGTACGAACCGGCCGAGTCCGGGTAGGGACACGGGATGAGGTTCGGGGACTGGGAGATGCGACCGCTGGGCGGCTGGGCGGGCTGCCTGGTGATGATCCTGATCTCGCTGCTGTTGTCGATCGTGTTGACGGTCGTGGTCAACAGGCTGCTCTGACCGTCCCTGCCCGGGGTTCAGGTCAGCGGGGTGACGTCGAGCCGGCCGCCGTCGCAGACCGGGCCGGCCGCGAACGGCACGTTCACGTACGACTGCTCGTCCGGCGGGATGACCAGCAGGCGGGACGGGCTCGGGCAGTTCTTCTCGTCGCCGGTCTCGATGACCGTCCAGTGGAGCGACGTACGGGCGGTGGCGCCCGGTTTGACCGTCACCTGGCGCTTGGGGCCGGTGGTCCGGCGGACGCGGGTGCGGAGGGTGTCGCCCTGCTTGTCGATCATGATCAGGCCGGGATGGCCGTAGAGCGTGCAGGCGGTGCGCGAGCGGTTGGTGAACACCAGCGGCGCGTTCCGGTTGCCGGCGCCGGCGTCGACCGTGCCCAGGCGTACCTGGAGCTGGGCGGCCGTGCAGCGGGGGGCGGCGGCGGACTCGCCGGCCAGCGCCGGCGCGGCCCCGCCCGCCAGCAGCAGCCCGGCCACGATCGTGGCGGTGGTGAAGCGTCTCATGTCTTGTTGGACGCCGGGAACACGGCGAAAGTTATGACCGGCCCGCCGCGCGCGCCGGCGGGACCGGTCCGGGGGGCCGATAAGGCCAGTACGGAGGGGGTCCGATGGACCCCCTCCGCCCCGGCCCTCACTTACCCCCCGGGATTACGGGGCAGCGGCCGGATCGTCATCCGATCGGCTGCCACAGAGCCGGCACGATGTTGGGCGTCCAGTCCGGCTGCGAGGTGTGGGCGATCACGCAGCGGTAGCGGGCACCCTGGTAGGTGACCTCGTCGCCGACGTTGTAGCTGTGCCATTCCTGCCATTCGTCCCCGCCGCCGCCACCGTTCACCGTCAGCGAGAACGAGGTGCCGTGGCTGACGGCGCCGTTCGCGTTGAGGGTGATCGTGTACGTCTGAGCCGGCGTGCTGGACGACGTGGCGACCGTCACCGTGGACGACTCGCCCGAGTTGATGGACGACGGGCTGAACGTCACGGTCGCGCCCGGCGGGACGCCGTCGGCCGCCAGCGTGAGCGGGATGGGCCGGCCGGTGGTGACCTGCGTGCTCAGCGTGGTGGTCGCCGACCCGCCCGCCGGTACGGTCGCCGACGACGGGCTGACGGCGACGGTGAAGTCGCCCGTCGACGTGCCGCCCGTGACCGTGAGCGCGTAGCTGGCGGTCTGCGTCTGCGACGTGCCCGTGGCCGTCACCGTGATCGGGTACGTGCCGTTCTTGGTCGTCGAGGCCACGGTGAAGGTCAGCCTGGACGACTGGCCCGACTGGACGGTGGCCGGGTCGAAGGCCACGGTGACGCCGTTCGGCAGCTTGGTGGCCGACAGCGTGACCTGCTGTGGCTGCCCGCCGGTCGTCGCCGTGTTCACCGTGGAGGTCGCGGTGCTCCCGGCCGTCGCGGTGCCCGCCTCCGGGTCGAGCCGGACGGAGAACGAGTCGGGGTCACCCGGCCGGGTGACGGTCAGGGTGTAGGTCGCGGTCTGCGTCTGGGCCGTGCCCTGCGCGGTCACCTGGATCGGGTACGTGCCGGCCGGGACACTGGCCGCCGTGCCGATCGTCAGCGCCGATGACTGGCCCGACTGGATGGTGGCCGGGTTGAAGCTCGCCGTCACGCCGGCCGGGAGCGTCCCGGTCCGGAGCTGGATCTGCTGGGGGTTGCCGCTGGTGGTCGTGGTGGTCAGGGTCGAGTTGGTGCTGGCGCCCGCGTCGACCGAGCCCGACGCCGGGCTGAGCGCCACCGAGAACTGGTCGGGGATCGGCCGGTTGACGGTGAGCGAGTAGTTCTGCGTCTGCGTCTGGGCCGTGCCCTGGGCGATCACCTGGACGGTGTACGCGCCCGGAGCCGCGCTCGCCGCCACGTTGAGGGTCAGCGTGGACGACTGGCCCGACTGGATGCTGGCCGGGTTGAAGCTCGCCGTCACGCCGGCCGGGAGCGTCCCGGTCCGGAGCTGGATCTGCTGGGCGTTGCCGCCGGTGGTCACCGTGCTCAGGGTGGTCGTGGCGCTGCCGCCCGGGTCGGCCGCGCCGGAGCCGGGGCTGACCTGGAGCGAGAAGGTGTCGGGGTTGGCGACGCAGGTCGGGTCGCTGGTGCCCCGGACGCTCACGGCCTCCCAGGCGGCCTTGACCGCGTTGAACTCGACACAGCTGTTCGGGAACAGCGCCTTGGCGGCGTTGAGCGAGGCCACGCGCGCCTTGGCGTGGGTCCACGGCTGGGTCTTGGCCAGCAGCGTGCTCATGAAGATCTTGCCGGCCTTCTGGATGCCGATGCCGGTCACCGATGCCGGTCCGCCCTGGCAGATCGGGCTGCTCGGCTTGCCGCCGCCGGGGTTGTTGCCCTCGGCCAGCAGGTAGAACCAGTGGTTCTGCGGCCCGGCCGCCTTGTGCACCTCGGTGTTGGGGATCGTGGAGCTGTAGCAGTTGGGGTCGCCGACCTGGGACGGGTTGTACATGTACCGGATCGGGCCGCTTCCGACGAGGTTGACCTCTTCGCCCACCTCGTAGTCCGGCGGGTCGTTCGGGTTGTTGGCGAAGGCCTCGGTCAGCGCGCCGAAGATGTCGCCCGTGGACTCGTTCAGGCCGCCGACCTCGTTGTTGCCGGTGTCGCCGCCCGGGGTGTTGGTGAAGACGGAGTGGCCGAACTCGTGGCCGACGACGTCCATCGGGGTGGCCTGCTGGTTGCCCGCCTGGTTGTGGCCGAAGGTGGTGTACGAGCCGTTCCAGAAGGCGTTGACGTCGCTGAGGCCGACCCGGATGGGGAAGGACCTGCCGGTGCCGCTGTGGCCGTTGCGGCCCAGCCAGTCACGCAGCATGTCCCACTCGCGCTGGGCGGCGTACAGGGCGTCCACACAGGCCGTCTCCAGGTCGGTGCCCGACCCGTTGCCCCACGAGTCGGTGCTCTTGGTGTACGCCGAGCCGTTCTGGCCGCCGCACTGGAGCCCCGGCCTGGTGCTGTCCACCATCCGGAACGAGCCGCTGGAGCCGCTGGTGTCGATCGTCACCGTGCCGTTGTAGTAGCCGCGGCCGGTGCCCTCGCGCACCTTGTCGAACTTGTCGATCACCGAGCCGGTCCGCGCGTCCACGAACACGTCGAGGATGCTGGGCCTGCCGGTGGCCGTGCGCCCGCTGACCTGGAGCCGCCAGGCCAGCTTGGGGGTGGCGGTGGTCGCGTGCACGACCAGCTTCGCCGAGGTCGCGTCGTCCACGTCGGGCAGCAGGGCGCGGGCGGTCGCCGCCGCCTGCGCGGCCGTCGTGGACGGTTTCGTGGCGACCTTGATCTGCGCGGTCTGGCCGGTGACCACCTGCTGGATCACCTGTCCGGCCCGGTCGGTGCCGACGACGACCTCGCCGCCGAAGACGGGCAGGCCCTTGTAGGTGCGCTCGTAGGTCAGATATTGCAGGCCGTAGGTTCCGGCGGTGTTGGCCGACAGAGTGAAGGCGTCGCCGGAGCCCTTGTGAAGGCGTCCGGCGCCGGCGGCGAGTGCCGCGTCGGCGTTCAGTTTCGCGCGGTCGCGCGACTTGGGGTCCGCGGGGGCGAATGCCGGGGGATCGGCCTTCGCGACGGTGGTCGCCGCGGTGGATAAGTGAGCCGCCGACGCGGCGCCGGCGGCGCCCGTCATCGAGGCGGTCGTCAGGGCCACGGCCGCCAGCGCGGCGATCGTGCCCGACTTGAACGTGCTGTTCACTCTGGGTGACTCCTCTCACATGTCCCCGGGGGTGTGGGGATCAAGGAGCCCGTTTGGCCTGGGCTTGATTAAAGTTGTCACCCAGAGTCGTCAGGCGAACAGCTCACACTTTTCCATAACGCCACGGTATGCCTCACGCACCGGGAGATCTCGGTTCACAGATCCTTGATCTTCGTCATATGGACGCTGATATCCTCCGAAAAAGGGCGGGCTCGAAGGGCGGTGGGGCGCACGATGGCCGAGACCAGAGGAGTCCTGCTGCCCGCCTACGTGGCGGCGGACGAGTCCGCGTCGATGGGCCCGTACCACCACGCCCTGTCCGGCGGCCTGGCCTCGCTCTGCAACGGGTTACGCGCGGAGCCGATGATCGCGGCGAAGGTGCGCCTGGCGATCCTCGGCTTCTCCGACGACGTACGGGAGCGCCAGGGGCTCAGCGACATGCGCATGGTCGACCGGCTGCCGCAGCTCGCCGTCCGCGGCGCCACCAGCTACGGCGCGGTCTTCGCCGACCTGCTCGGCCGCATCCCCCATGACGTACGGATGCTCAAGAACGACGGCTACAAGGTGCACCGCCCGGTGGTGTTCTTCCTCAGCGACGGCCAGCCCACCGACGGCCGCCACTGGCAAGGGCCCCACCAGCGGCTCGTCGACCGGGAGACGCTGCCCGTCGCGCCCAACATCATCGCCTGCGGCGTCGGCGAGGCACGGGCCGAGACGATGTCGCGGGTGGCCACCCGCCGCGAGTTCGCCTTCGTGGCGCTGCCCAGCGCCGACATCGGCACGGCGATCGCGGAGTTCTTCCACGCGCTGACGGCCAGCCTGGTCGCCTCCGGCCGGGCCATGGCCGACGGCGCCCCGCAGCTCGTGGTCAACCGGCCCGACCAGTTCCGGCTGGCGATCGACGAGGTCTGAGGACGGGCCCGGACACGGGAGGGGACGTGCGGCAGACACCGGAGCAGACGGGCGGGACCCGCGCATGGGATCGGGTCGTCGTCGGCGTGCCCGGCCCGGAGTTCGAACCGGCGCCGCCGCGCCCGCTCGGGGGCACGTGCCCCGACACTGAGTGCGACGGGTGGTCCACCCCTGGGGTGACGCTGCGGTCGGCCTCCGTCCGGGGCGAGCGCCACCGCTACTACCGGCAGCCCCGCCAGGACGCCACCTGCGCCGTGGTCCACGAGGCCACCGGCACCGTGGCGTTCGCCGTGGCCGACGGGCTGTCCGGCGCGTCCGCCTCGACGGTCGGGGCGTCCGAGGCGTGCCGGGCGGCGGTGTGGGCGCTCCACGCGCAGCTCGACGAGGGCCGTCCGGCGCCCGACCTCGCCGCGGTCCTGCGGTACGCGGCCGAGACCCTGCACCGGCAGGCGGCCGCGATGCTCCGGCGCGAACCGGACGTGACTCAGGTCGAAGACCTGCTCGCCACCACGCTCGTCACCGGTACGGCCCGCCCCGGCCCGCACGGCGTCGAGGTCTCCCTGATCCGGGTCGGCGATTCGGGCGCCTGGACGCTCGACCCGGCCGGGCCCCGGTACCGCCCGCTGTTCGTCCCGAAGACGGACGGGGACGTGGTCCCCACCTCGGTCACCGCCCTGCCCAGGGTGCCGGAACGGCCGGAGCGGTGGTCGGGCGCGCTCGCGCCGGGCCAGGTGCTGCTGGTGGGCACCGACGGGTTCGGCGACCCGCTCGGCGACGGGGACGGCCGGGTCGGCGCGCTGTTCGCCGAGCACCTGGCCGCGCCGCCGTCCGCGTCGTGGCTGGCGCACCTGCTCGACTTCTCCCGCGAGACCTTCGACGACGACCGCACCCTGCTGGCCCTGTGGCCGCGGAACGAGACCCGGTGAGCCGTACGGACCGGGCCGCCCTCACCCTCGGCCGGCGGCTCGGGCAGGGCGGCCAGGGCACGGTTCACGAGGTGCCCGGCCGCCGGATCAACGGCCAGTGGGACGTCGCCTACAAGGAGTACGACCCCGGCGTCCTGCCCCACCTCGACGTCGCCGCCCTCACCGCGATGGCCGGGCTGATCGGCCGGCTCCCGGGCTGGGACGCGGCCTGGTTGTGCGACAAGACCGCCTGGCCCGCCGAGGTGGTCGAGTCCGAGGGCGAGGTCACCGGCTTCCTCATGCGCTCGGTGCCCCACCGCTTCTCCTTCGACCTGCGGACGTTGTCGGGAAGCGTGCGCAGGCCGGCCACGATGGAGTTCCTGCTCAACGACGACGCCTACGTCGGCGGCGTCGGCCTGCGCGTCAGCGACCGCGACCGCCTGCTCGTGCTGGCCGACCTGGCCGACACGCTGGCCCGCCTGCACACGATGGACATCGTCGTCGGCGACCTGTCGCCCAAGAACCTGTTGTTCGCCACGGAGGGCTCCCCGGAGTGCTTCCTCATCGACTGCGACGCGATGCGGCTGGCCGGCGCGGAGGCGTTACCGCAGGTGGAGACGCCCGACTGGCAGCTTCCCGCCGACGAGCCGAAGGGCACGCCGTACGGCGACGCCTACAAGTTCGCGCTGCTGGCCGTCCGGGTCTTCGCCCGCGACCAGAGCTCCGCCGACCCCGGCCGGCTGGCCGCCGTCAGCCCGGCGCTGGCCGCCCTCGCGGCGGCGGGCCTCCACGGGCCGCCGGACCAGCGGCCGCTTCCGGGGCGCTGGGCCGGGGAGTTGCGGCAGGCGGCCGGGTCGGCCTCGACCGCGCCCACCCTCGTACCGCCGCCCGTTCCGGGACCGCCGCCGCCTCCCGGCCCCGGCATGGCGCCGCGGCCCGCCGCCGGACTCAGCACGGGGATGAAGTTCGGCCTGGGGGCCGGCGCCGGGGTGATCGGCGTGGTGCTCGTCGTCCTCGGGGCGGTGGTCCTGGTCTCGGCGGTCAAGCGCCTGGACGGGGAGAGCCGCCTGAGCGCGGAGTCCTCCGGCACGCCGTCCGACGTCTCCACACCCTGGCCGTCGGTGTCCTCCGCGACGCCGGAGCCGTCGCAGGAACCCTCGCAGACGCCCACGTTCGAGCCTCCCACCGAGGAGCCGTTCGACCCGGGCGACCTCGACCGGCAGGACAGCGACCCGACCCCGATCACGCCGGGCGCGCTGCTGCCCCACTCCTTCACCAGCGCCAAGGGCGTGCGCTACACCCTGCGGTCGAGCGGGGTGGACAAGTGCCCGGACGCCTACCACGCCAGCAACGTCCGCGCCGTCCTGCGCAAGGCGCACTGCGGCAAGATGGTCAAGGGCTCGTACGTCAACCCGAACGCCCCGGCGAACAAGCGCATCATGGTGTCGGTGTGGGTCGTGCCGCTGAAGAACGACGGCCGGGCCGACACCGCGTACGCGCGGCTCGACGACGCCTACGCCGACGCCTGGGGCATCGTGTGCCCGCGCAAGGGGCCGGGCTCCGGGCTGTGCCACTCGACGAGCTGGAGCAGGGCCCAGACCTGGGGGTGGGTCGGCTACACCCACCGCTACCTGCTGCACACCATGGCCGTCTACACCAACCGCGCCAACGCCACCAGCACGCGGCCCTGGCTCAAGGACGCCTCTAAGGCGGCGTTCAAGGCGATCGGGCCCATGGTCTACCACGACACGAACTGACCCCGCTCAGTCGCGCCGGTTCAGCACCGAGTGCCGGCGCCCGTAGGCGAAGTAGATCACCAGCCCGATCGCGAACCACACGACGAACCTGAGCCAGGTCAGCGGCTCCAGGAAGGTGATCAGCCAGATGGAGAAGAGCACCCCGATGGCCGGCACCACCGGCATGCCCGGCAGGCGGAAGCCGCGCGGCAGGTCGGGCCGCCGGTAACGCAGCACGATCACCGCCGCGCACACCACCACGAACGCCAGCAGGATGCCGATGTTGGTCAGCTCGGCCGCCTCCCTGATCGGCAGGAAACCGGCGATGAGCGCCGAGCCGACGCCGACGATCCAGGTCACCCTGACCGGCACGTGCCGTACGGGGTGGAGCTTGGCGAACCAGGCCGGCAACAACCCGTCGCGGCTCATCGAGAACCACACACGGGTGACGCCGAGCATGAAGGTGAACATGACGGTCAAAATGCCGACGATGGCCCCGACCGCGATGACGGTGGCCAGCCCGGACAGCCCGACGGACGCGAACGCCGAGGAGAAACCGCTCTCGGGGTCGATCTCCTGGTAGTTCTGCATGCCGGTGAGCACGAGGCAGGCCAGCACGTACAGGACCATCGAGATGGCCAGCGAGTAGAGGATGGCCTTGGGCATGTGCCGCCGGGCGTCCTTCGACTCCTCGGCCGCCGTGCTCATGGCGTCGTAGCCGAAGACGGCGAAGAACACGGTGGCGGCGCCGGTCACCGCGCCGCCGAACCCGAAGGGGAAGAACGGCGTGTAGTTGGCGCCGTCGATGTAGAAGAAGCCCACCACGATCACCAGCAGCACCACCGCCACCTTGATCGCGACGACGAACGTCTCGAACCGGGCGGCCGACCGCATCCCGAGGTTGAGCAGGAACGCGATGAACAGGCACAGGATCACCGCGAACAGGTCGACGACGTGCCCCGGCCCGGTGCCGGGCGCGCCGAGCATCCAGGCGGGCAGGTCGAGGCCGAGCTGGCCGACGAGGAAGCCGAAGTAGCCCGAGATGCCGATCGCCACCACCGCCACGATGGCCGTGTACTCCAGCAGCAGGTCCCAGCCGATGAACCAGCCGACGATCTCGCCGAGCACGGCATAGCCGTACGTGTACGCCGACCCGGCCTTCGGGATCATGCCGGCGAACTCCGCGTAGGAGAACGCGGCGGCGGCGCTGGCGATGCCCGCGATGAGGAAGGAGATCACGACGGCGGGCCCGGCGGTCTGGTTGGCGACGGCGCCCGCGAGCGCGAAGATGCCCGCGCCGATGATGCCGCCCACCCCGATCGCGGTGAGCTGCCAGAGCCCGAGGACGCGGTTGAGCTCGCCCTCGTGCTCGCTGGCGATCTGTTCTACCGGTTTGCGGCGGAAGATCCCCGACCCGCCGCCGAAGCCTCGCGCTGACATCATGGCGAGGTCCTGCCCTGACAACATGCCCGCCATGCCTGACATGACGGAAGTCAGACGGGCCGGCCCCCAGGTGGACCGGCCCGTCCGCGACCTAACCGGCGCGTCCCACGGTGACCAGGGCGCGGGCCTCGGTGGCGTTGCCCGCCCGGTCCACGGCCCGGTACGTGATCGTGTAGACCCGGTCCCGGCCGCCGTCCCGCTCCGCGCGCAGGGCGAAGGAGGTGTCGCCGGTGCCGTACGCGGCGTCGCGCACGTCGTCCGCCATCTCGCCCCGCGAGCTGGTGATCGAGACCAGCGTGACGGTGACGGGACCGGCGTCGGACGCCTTCGGCGCGACCTCGACCGGCACGAACTTGCGGTTCGGCGGCCACAGCCGGCTCTGGTCCGGCGTGACGGTCAGCTCGGGGGCCGTCGTGTCGATCCGGACGGTGACCGTCCTGGGCTCCTCGACGTTGCCCGCCTGGTCGGCGCTGCGGAAGGCCAGCACGCTCTCGCCCTCGGCGTCCACGCGGACCGGGGCGGTGTAGGGCCGCCAGGGGCCCTCGCCGAGCCGGTACTCGGTGCGCGCCACGCCGGAGCCGGCGTCGGCGGCGGTCAGCACCACCTCCACGGGCCCGTCCGACCAGCCGGAGGGCACCCCGGACGCGGTCGTCACGGGCGCCTCGCCGTCCTCGGAGGAGTCGGGGGCGGAGTGGATCTTGAAGCCGTCCACGATGAAGTACGAGCCGTCCTTCTTGACGCCCTTGAGCGTGTGCGGGCCGGGCGGCAGGCCGGTCCTGCTGTAGACGACCTTCTGGTAGACGCGGGTGGGGTTGTTGTTGTCGATCGTGGCGTCGAGCTTGCCGTCCAGGTAGAGGTCGACCTTGCCCTCGTCGGAGTTGACCTGGGCGATGTACTCGACGCCGGTGCCGTGGAAGGACAGCTCGAAGGCGTCCCCGTCGGTCTGGGTGGCGTGCAGGTCGTCCAGGGTCGAGCCCGCGCCGCCGCGCCGGTCGTTCTTCCAGTCCCAGCCGCCGCCGGTGTAGGTGACGCCGGACACGTTGTCGATCGTCTCCACGCCGTACGCCCTGGTCAGGCTCAGGTCGGTGAGCGCCTGAGCGCGCCAGACCTTCAGCGGCACCGGACGTCCGGCGGGGGTGCGGTTGTAGACCTTCCAGAAGCTGTCGCGGTCGGTCACCTTGGTCCCGGCGATCTCCCTGATCACGTCCCCGGTGCGCAGGCCCTGCCCGTGGGCGTACGAACCGGCCGGGACGGCGGCGAGGAACAGGCCGTCGTAGTCGGTGAGCCCCACCGAGGACTTCACCACGTCACTGTGGATCTCGGTGGCGGTCGCCCCCATCAGCGGTTCGGCCAGGTTGCCGATCGTCATGCCGGTCTCCGGTTCACGCCAGGTGAGCGGCGGCGGCGTGGGCGCGCCCGGCTTGCCGAACCCGGTCATCGGGAACGGCTCGAAGCCCAGCGCCAGGGCGGGGGAGCCGGCCTTGAGCGTGTAGTCGAGCTTGGCCGGGTCGGCGTACGGGCTCGGCCCCTCGAACAGCGGGTCGGCCACGACCGAGCGGGTGTCGAGCCCGCGGGCCCGCCAGGCGGCGGAGATGTCGGCGACGGGCCTGCCGTTGTTCCAGAACAGGTTGTCGTCGTAGACCGTGCGCGAGGTGGACGGGTCGCTCTGGATGAAGTCGTAGGGGTCGTCGGTGACGAAGATGTTCTTCTCGACGACGTCGTCGTTGTTCTCGTAGGAGACGTGGAAGTGGCCGCCGCCGTTGACGAGGATGTTGCCGCGCACGGTTCTGTGGAAGCCCTCGCGCAGCTTCACCCCGCCGTTGAGCAGCAGGTTCCCGGTGATCTCGTAGTTGGAGGAGCCGTCGTCGAGGTCGATGTCCCATTGGGAGGAGTGCCGGATCCGGTTGTGCCGGATCTTCGTGGTCTCCGTCGCGTCGAGCTTGGCGTACGCCTTCTTCTGGGCGTCGCCGGCCGACAGCGGCCAGAACCGGTCGCGGCCCCAGGAGTTGATCGGCCCGTGGTCGGAGGTCTCCTTGACGCAGTCGAAGATGTCGTTGTCCTCGATGACGTGCCCGCCCCACGTGCCGTCGTTGATGTTGACGCAGGCGCGCGGGCCGTCGTGCACGGTGTTGCCGGAGACCGTGACCCGGCGGCTCATCGAGATCTGCACGCCTGAGCTCTGCTTCTCGAACCGCCCGTTGCGGGTCATGTGGTTGCCGCTGATGGTGATGTCGCGCGGGTAGTCCTCGGTCTTCGGGCCCGGCGTGGTGTCGGTGATCGTCCGCCGCATGTCGTCCCAGGTGGAGGGCTCGCGGACGGCGGCGGGGGAGCCGACCACCGCGACGTCGCTGGCCCCGGACTCGCGGAACTCGCCGCCGGTGACGACGTTGCCCTCGGCGTAGCCGTCCATGAACACGGCGTTGCCGCCGACCTGGTCGAACCGGGCGTCGCGGATGGTGATGCGCTTGCTGTCCTTCAGGTAGACGGCGCCGGCGCGGACGATCGCCCAGTCGCCGAGCTGCAGTTTCTCGTACGGGCGGCTGAACAGCGTGCGGTGGGTCTGGGTGAAGGTGAACCCGGTGAAGGTGAGGTCCTGCACCGGCGCGGACGGCGAGTCGCCGACGACGCGGACGAGCTCCTCGCGTTCGGCGGTCTCGACGCGGGCCCCGGCCAGGTCGAGCCCGGCGGGCGGCTGGAGGTACAGGCGGCCCGCGTCCTTGTCGTAGAACCACTCGCCGGGCGCGTCCAGCTCCTCCAGGACGTTCTCCACCATGCGCTTCTCGGGGTGCAGCCCGTCGCCCCGGTTGTTGTCGCCCACCCACTGCAGCTTCGGCTCGCCGCCGGCGCCGACGCCGGTCACCCTGAAGGAGTTCCCGCCCCATTCGCCCTGGTGGAGGCCGCGGACCAGCGCGGTCGTGGGGTTCTTCCAGCGGGCCACGCGGGCGGGGGAGATCGCGTCGGCGGCGTACCCGTCGAGCACCGTGACCTTGGGGTCGACGTTGGGGTAGCGGGCCAGGACCTGCCGCGTGCCGTCGAGGAAGAGCTCGTCGAAGTCGAGGCCGGCGCCGATGTCGGCGACCAGGGTGGCGCCCTGGTAGGGGCTCCAGGTGGGGGTCAGCTGCCGGCCGCCGCTGAGCACGACCCGCTCCCCGGCGGCGGCCTCGTAGACGGCGCCGGAGTCGGCGGGGGTGAAGGTGAGGGGCTCGGCGAGGTGGTAGACGCCGCCGCGCACCCGTACCCGGGGCGGCTCGGACGCGCCGGGCAGGGCCGCGCGCACGGCGCGCTGGGCACGCGCGATCGTCCTGAACGGGGCCGTCTCGGTGCCGGCGGCCTCGTCGTCGCCGCCGGGGGAGACGTGGAAGACGGTGCCGGCCGCGTGGGCGGAGGCGGGGGTGAGAGCGGTCAGTCCGCTCGCGGCGAGGCATGCCGCGAGGAGCAGCCGCCAGGGCTTGCCATGGCGCACAAGGGCCTCCAGTCGGGGGATGGCCCTCATTGTGGCCGCACCCCTCTTGTGAAGGCGATCACGTCAAGGTTACGTTTCATCCGATCAATCAATGACTGGAGTCTCCACATGAGGCGAAAACTGCTCTTAAGTCCCCTTTCTGGTCTCCTGATGGTCGGATCTCTTCTGGTCGCTCAGCCGGCCGCGTACGCCGAGGCGCCGCCCGCGTACGAGCCCACCACCGAGTCGCTGAACAGCCACCCCGTGCCGCGCTGGTTCGACAACGACAAGTTCGGCATCTTCATCCACTGGGGCGCGTACTCGGTGCCCGCGTGGGGGCCGCGGGGCAGCTACGCCGAGTGGTACTGGAACTACATGAACTCCCCCGGGAGCCCGACCAACGCCCACCACAAGGCCACCTACGGCCAGGACGCCGGCTACGACGACTTCCTGCGGCAGTGGAAGGCGGACAAGTTCGACCCGGACGACTGGGTCAAGCTCTTCAAGGACGCCGGCGCCAAGTACTTCGTGCTCACCTCCAAGCACCACGAGGGCATGGCCCTGTGGGACAGCAAGGTCAGCGGGCGCGACACCGTCGATCTCGGCCCCGGCCGCGACCTGGCCAAGGAGCTGTTCGCGGCGGCCCGCAAGGGCGAGGACAAGCTGAAGGCCGGCTTCTACTACTCGCTCTACGAGTGGTACAACCCCTCCTACACCGGACGCCAGCCGACCAACCCGTACACCGGGGCGCAGATCCCGTACGCGGGGGCGCCGGTCGTCGGCGACTACGTCAAGGACTACATGCTCCCGCAGATGCGCGAGCTGATCGACGGCTACGACCCCGACATCATCTGGTGCGACGGCCAGTGGGAGAAGCCGGCCTCCTACTGGAAGACCGCCGGTGTGATCGCCGACTACTACAACAAGGCGCTCAGGAGCGGCAAGGAGGTCGCGGTCGCCAACCGGTGCAAGATCGAGACCGGCAACCTCGACAGCCCCGAACTGGACTTCCAGACCCCCGAGTACGCCGTCAAGCCGGACATCGACCCGGTCAAGTGGGAGTCCAGCCGCGGCATCGCCCACTCCTACGGCTACAACCAGAACGAGCCGGAGGAGGACCACCTGACCTCCGACCAGCTCGTGGACTCCCTCGTCGACATCGTCAGCAAGAACGGCAACCTGCTGCTCGACATCGGCCCGAAGGCCGACGGCACGATCCCCGAGCTCCAGCGGCAGCGCCTGCTCGACATGGGCGCCTGGCTCAAGGTCAACGGCGAGGCCATCTACGGCACCACGTACTGGAACCGGGCCGAGGAGAAGGGCGGCCCGGACGACGTGCGCTACACCGTCAAGGACGGAACCCTGTACGCCACGGCGCTCAAGTGGCCCGGCGAACAGCTCACGCTCGGCGCCGACCTGCCCGTGGACCACAGCACCCGCATCACCATGCTCGGCTCCGGCGCCCCCCTGACGTGGAGCCGCGACGAGCAGGGCCGCGTGGTGGTGAACACCCCGCCGGAGACCGGCCGGCACGCGTACGTCTTCAAGATCGAGACGCCCGGCGTGCGCGGCCTGCTGCGCACCTCCTCCAGCCTGGCCAAGGAGGTCGCCCCCGGCGGGACCGTCAGCGGCGAGTTGACCGTGACCAACCCCGGCACCCGGCAGGCCCCGGCCACCGCGCTCACCCTCACCGCGCCGCAGGGCTGGACGGCCACGCTCGGCGCCTCCCGGGTGCGCCCGCTCGGCCCCGGCGAGAGCGCACGGGTGCCGATCACCGTGACCGCCCCCGCGGACGTCACGCCGGACCCGTACACGCTCGGCCTGGGCATGCGGACCGGCCGCATGACGACCACGACCGCCCTGCCGCTGCGGGTCAACCTGCCCAACCTCTCGCTCGGCCGGCCCGCCACCCAGAAGAGCACCGGCTACGACGCCCCTGCCTCCCGCGCCGTGGACGGCAACACCGACGGCAACTGGGGCGCGGGGACGACCACGCACACCGCCGAGCCCGAGCGGCAGGCGTGGTGGCAGGTCGACCTCGGCGCCTCCGCCCCGCTCGACGGCGTGGACGTCTGGAACCGGCTCGACTGCTGCGCCGACCGGCTGAAGGACTTCTGGGTGATGGCCTCCGAGCAGCCGTTCACCGACGACGACCTGGACCGGGCCCGTACCGCGCCCGGCGTGACCGCCGTGCACGTGGAGGCCCAGGCCGGCTCGCCCGGCACGGTCAAGTTCCCCGCGGGCACCACGGGCCGGTACGTCAGGATCCAGCTCGCCTCGCCGTCCAACCCGCTGTCGCTGGCCGAGGTGCAGGTCAGAGGGCGGCAATAGCGGAACGTACCTTGCCGCTTCGGGCCCTACGGTGAAGGAGGACCCACCGAGGAGGAATCTGTGATCGAACTGTCGTGGCCGCAGGTCAGCGCGAGGCGTCTGGAACGTGCGCACCTGGCCGCCCCCGCCGGGGACAAGAGCCAGGCCGCCGTCGTGGCCGCCATGTGCGGGGCCCACGCGCAGGTCATGTCGGCGGCCGAGCTCTCGATCGGCCTGCGGCTCGACGGTGTCACCCGCGCCCACGTGCGCGAGGCGTTGTGGGGCGAGGGCACCCTGGTCAAGACGCACGGGCCGCGCGGCACCGTGCACCTGCTCCCGGCGGGCGACCTGCCGATGTGGCTGGGCGCCCTGTCGTCGATGCCCGCCGGGCCCGGCCAGCCCGACGGCATCAGGCTGACGGCCGAGCAGACCGACCAGGTCGTCCAGGCCGTCCGCGACGTGCTGTCCGTGGCCGACATGACGATCGACGAGCTGAGCGACGCCGTCGTCGCGGCCACCGGGCCGTGGGCGGGCGACCTGGTCATGCCCGCGTTCCAGACGATGTGGCCGCGCTGGCGGCAGGTGATGTTCGTCGCGGCCCATCGCGGCGCGTTCGTGTTCGGGCCGGTCAGGGGGCGCAAGGTCACCTACCGGGCCGCGCCCGCCGCGCCTCTGCCGCCGGACGGGCGGGCCGGCCTGGTCAGGAGCTACCTGACGGCGTACGGGCCGGCGACGCCCGCGCAGTTCGCCCAGTGGATCGGGGCGCCGGTGCGGTGGGCGGCCGAGGCGTTCGCGTCGGTGGAGACCGAGGAGGTGCTGTTCGACGGTTCGCCGGCCCGCGTGCTGGCCGGGGACACGGCGGTGCCGGACGGGCCGCCGCGCGGCGTGCGGCTGCTGCCGTACTTCGACGCCTACCTGGTGGCGGGCCGGCCGCGCGAGCTGCTCTACCCGGGCCCCGCCTGGCAGCGGGCGCTGTCCGGCGGGCAGGCGGGCAACTTCCCGGTGCTGCTCGTGGACGGCGTCGTACGCGGGGTGTGGCACCAGCGGCGCTCCGGCAGCCGGATCGACGTCACCGTGGAACCGCTGGCCGGCCTGACCGCCGCGCAGCTCCGCGAGCTCGACGACCAGGTGGAACGGGTCGGGGAGATCCTTGAGGGCAGGCCGCGCCTGACCATCGGGCCGGTCACCGTGGGCGCGCACGCCTGACCTGGATTGGACGAAGTGTCCGGATTGGACGTAATATCCGGGACGTGATGGAGACAGATCACCGCGTGCGGCTGTGGTCGCCGGTGTGCGAGGCGGTGGCGGCGCTGCTGGCGCCGTACGCCGAGGTCGTCCTGCACGACGTACGCGACGACCGGGTCCTCGCCGTGTGGAACCCGATGTCCAGCCGGGGCCCCGGCAGCCCGTCGCTGCTCGGCGAGCTCGACCGGCTCGACCCCGCGCCCGGCGGCGTCTACGGCCCGTACGAGAAGGTGCTGGCCGACGGCCGCCGGCTGTCGTCGGTGAGCGCGGTGCTGCGCGACCCCGGCGGCGAGCCGTCCGCCCTGCTCTGCGTGAACCTCGACCGCACCCCGCTGGAGCAGGCGGCGGCGCTGCTGGCCGCCTTCGCCGCGCCGTCGGCCCCCCGCCCCGAGGCCCTGTTCGAGCAGGACTGGACCGAGCGCGTGCAGCAGATCGTCGGCGCCTTCGTCCGCGAGCACGGCCGGCCGGTCGAGCGGCTGACCCGCGACGACCGCCTGGCCGTGCTGGCCGAGCTCGACGGGGCCGGGATCTTCGCCGTCCGGCGCGCGACCGGCGTCGTCGCGGGTGTCCTGCAGATCTCCCGATCCACCCTGTACGCCCTGCTCGCCGAGCTCAGGAGGAGCCGACCGTGACCCGACTGCCCGACTTCCGGCTGGAGGTCTACTTCTCCCGCTGGGAGTTCACCGCCCGGTACCACCTGGCCGCCTCCGACGCCCAGACCATGACCATGGCCGAGCTGCTCGCCCTGGCCGACGACGAGGACAGGCACGCCTGGGAGACGTTGTCGCTCGGCTACACCGAGACCTTCGGCGACCCCGGGCTGCGCCGGGCCGTCGCCGCCACGTACGAGCGGGTCGAGGCGGACGACGTGCTCGTCTTCGCCGGCGCGCAGGAGGCCCTGTACCTGGCCATGCAGGTGCTGCTCGGCCCAGGCGACCACGCCGTGGTGGTCACGCCCTGCTACCAGTCCGCCGAGACCGTGCCGATGGCGTTGTGCGAGGTCACCGGCGTCGCGCTCGACCCCGCGAACGACTGGGCGCTCGACCTCGCCGCCGTGGCCGCCGCGATCCGGCCGAACACGCGCGTGGTGTCGGTCAACTTCCCCGGCAACCCGACGGGCAAGGTCATCCCCGCCGCCGACCTGGCCCGGCTGGCCGCGTTGTGCGAGGAACGCGGCATCCACCTGTTCAGCGACGAGGTCTACCGCGGCCTGGAGCTCGACCCCGCCCGTACGCTGCCGCAGGCCGCCGACCTGTCGCCCACGGCGCTGTCGCTGAACGTCACCTCCAAGTCCCTGGGCATGCCCGGCCTGCGGATCGGCTGGATCGCCTGCCGCGACCGCGAGCTGCGGTCCCGGCTGGAACGCGCCAAGCACTACACGACGATCTGCAACTCCGCGCCGAGCGAGATCCTCGCCCGGATCGCGATCAAGGCGCGCGAGCACATCCTGGCGCGCAACCGCGGGATCATCGCCGCGAACCTGCCGCGGTTCGAGGCGTTCTTCGGCGCGTACGGCGACCTGTTCGAGTGGCGGGCGCCCGACGGCGGCTGTGTGACCTTCCCGCGTTACCTGGGGGCCGACGGCGTCGAGGCGTTCTGCGCGGAGCTGGTCGAGCGGGCCGGTGTGCTGCTGCTGCCGGGGAGCGTCTACCGGTCGGAGCTCACGTCCACGCCGGACGACCGGTTCCGCCTCGGCGTGGGCCGCGCCGACCCCGGTCCCGCCCTGGAGGCCTGGGCCTCCTTCCTCGACGGGCGCTGACAGCCCGGACCGGCGGGGGTGTCAGGCGTCCCGTACGGCGGCCTCCACGCCGTCGAGCAGCACGGTCAGCCCGATCGTGAACGCCTCGTCCACCTTGTGCTCCAGGTACGGCTCGCCCTCGCCGGGCACGCCGGCCTCGCTCTCCACCCAGGCCACCATGGGGAAGCGGGCCGCGAAGCCCGGCGCGACCTCCTCCAGCAGGTGCGAGCGGGTACGCCACCACTCCTCGTCCGACACGCCGGTCGCCGAGGGGGCCTGCCGCGACTCGGTGACCGTCCTGGCCGCGCCGCGGACGAAGTCGAACACCAGCGACACCACGCCGCGCAGCCGGCGCGGGCGCAGCCCGGTCTCGCGCAGGATCCCGACCAGGCTCTCCAGCAGCTCGAACTCGTTGGGGCCGAGCACCGGGCGCGCCTGCGACACCTGGAGCACCCAGGGGTGGCGCTGGTAGAACTCCCACAGGTGCTCGGCCCACGCGGTGACCGCCGCCCGCCAGCCGCGTGACAGGTCGTGGGCGGTGGGCAGCTCGCCCAGGGCCTTGTCGTACATGAGGTCCACCAGCTCGCCCTTGCTGGGGACGTAGGTGTAGAGGGCCATGCCGGTGCGGCCCAGCCGTTCGCCGACCTTGCGCATGGACAGCGCGGCCATGCCCTCGGCGTCGGCCACGGCGATGGCGGCGTCGACGATCACGTCGACGCTCAGGCCTGGTTTGGGGCCGGGACGCGACTCGCCCGGCTCCTCGGTCCGCCACAACAACGCCATCGAACGGCGCGCGTCACCCTGCCCGGCGAAGACGACCACAGTACCGATCTCCCCATGCCCAGATCTCTTTACGGCATAAGATATCAGCGGCCCGCCCTGAGAGGGGTCGGTGGAGGGGACAACGGTGGAGACGTGACGATCCCGGCACCCGTCAGGCGGGCGCCGGGATCGAGGTGGGTCAGGGAGCCGCTCTAGACGCCGCCTCCCAGGCCGGGACCGGACTCGTGGCCGATCCAGTTGCCGTTGCCGCTGCCGGACCAGTCGTGGTGGCCCTTGTGGTCGTGGTCCCTGCCCCACGACTCCCAGGGGGCGAAGCCGTGGTGGTCCTTCTTCTTCTCGCAGGCGTCGGCGTCACGGGTGCCGGCGAACACGCCGTCCCTCGTGACGTGGAGGTAGGTCGAGTCGTCGTTCGTTCCGAGGCTGCAGTTGTCCGGGTGCCAGTGCTTCTCGTCGCTCCAGGTGTCGGCGCCGGCCACGCCGGCCATGCCGAACACCGCGGCCGCGACGAGCAGCGCACCGCCAGTGGCGATGAGGCTACCTCTCATGAGCTCCCCCTGTAATCACGAAGTGACATCGGCCATCACTATACGTAGCGATCTTGGAGGCCTTCCGCAGCGCCACACCAGGGTTGCCCCAACAGCGGGCCCCCGACCGGCAAACTCGCGTGCGCCACCGGCCGGACTTGTGCTGGGCCGGCCGGCCGCGGCTCAGGCGAAGAACCCGGCCAGCACCGGCGCGAGCACGCCCGCCTCGACGTCGTGGAACCCGCCCGGCAGGCTGCGCCGCCGCGCCCCCGGCACCGTCCCGGCGACCGTCCCCGTGGACGCCCGCAGCCTCTCGGGGCTGGCCTCGCTGTCGATCAGGAGTGTGGGCACGGTGACGGCGGCGTACCGGGAGAGCGTGTCCGTGCCGGTCACGCGCGCGTCGTAGACCAGCGTGGACGCCAGGGCCTCCAGCGCGGGCCGGAACGGCGCCCCGGCCATCGCGGCCACCACCTCGGGCGGGATGCCGACCGCGAGCTGGAACGCCTCGACCGCCGCGCCGCGCCGCGCCGCGCGCCGCCGCCCGTACGCCCGATCACGGCGGCCAGGTCGTCCACCTCGCGCGCCACGGAGTAGGCGTCGTTGTCACCGCTGTCGCCGCGCCCGCGCCGGTCGTAGGTGAGGACGGTGAAGCCGCGGGCCAGCTCGGCGGCCAGCGGCGTGCTCGGCCCGGCGCCGCGGTGGCACATGGCGCCGTCCACCAGGACGACGGCGGGCCCCTCGCCCACCTGGTCGTAGGCGATGCGGGTGCCGTCACCGGAGATGACTGTGTTCATCGGTATCCCTTTCCCGAATCGGGTCGATGCCCAACCGACGAACGGGACCCGCGCGGACAGACACCTGCGTTCAATCGTCGTCCAGGACGAGCAGCGACTCGGCGCCCATCGGGAGGTAACCCGCGGCGAGGAAGGCCCGTACGCTGGCGGCGTTGCCCGGCGCGATCTGCGCCCACAGCGGACCGGGAGCCAGGTGCCTGGCCGCCGTGGCCAGCGTCCTGCCGAGCCCGCGCCCGCGATGTCCTGGCTCGACCTCCACCGCCACCTCCCAGCGGCCCCCCACGCCTTGGCCCAGCGTGACCAGGCCGGCTTCGTCGCCGGCGACCCACACGCGGACGGCGTCGCGGTACCGCCGGGCCCTGGCCACCCTCGGGTGGTCGCCGCCGGTGAGCTCCTCCAGCGGGAGCGGGGGAGGGCCGGGAAGAGGGGCGGCCAGCGCCAGCAGGTCGAGGTTGCCGGCCCGCCGGCCGGTCGCCGCCTCCATCGCGGTCAGGAACGCCGGCAGCAGCGGGGCCGACAGGTCGCCCGCGGGCAGCCGGGCGTGCACCCACGCCGGATCGACGTCGGCGAAGACCACCGTGTGGGCGGTGAAGGCGATGATCCCCGCGTCGCGCTCCGACGGCTGGGGGAGGACGGTCACGGAGCAGTCGGGGGCGGGCGGGCGGCCCGCCGCCGCGTCCGAGAGAAGGTCGGCCAGGGTCTCCATGCCCCCCATTCCAGCAGAACGTTCAGGCCGGGGCCGTGCCCCCGTCGGAGGCGGACCGTACGGCGGCCAGGTAGGCGTGGATGGCGTCCCGGTTGCGGGACAGGCAGTCGATGCGCTGCTGGATGCGGCCCGCCTCCGCCTGCAGCAGCTCGGCCAGCTCGGGCGTCAGGCACTCCGGATGCAGGTGGATCTCGTCCGGCCTGGTCAGGAACGGCAGGATGCGGCGGATGATCTCCGTCGTGAGCCCGGAGTCGAGCAGGCCGCGGATCTGCTGCACCCGGTACACGGCGGACTCGGGGTAGTCGCGGTAGCCGTTGACGGCGCGTTCGGGGTGCAGGAGGTCCTGCTCCTCGTAGTAGCGGAGCATGCGCGTCGGCACGCCCGTACGCTGGGACAACAGTCCGATCTTCATGCTCTCCTCGGATGATTTGCCTTCACACTGATGTGAAGGTTTCAGCATAGGCGGCATGTCTCCTGCGAAACTCCCGTGGGCGGGACTGCTCGCGCTGTTCACGGCGGCGTTCACGGCCGTGATGACCGAGCTCCTCCCGGCGGGCCTGCTGCCGCAGCTCGGCCGGGCCCTCGACGTGCCCGAGGGAACGGCGGGCTTCCTCGTGACCGCCTACGCGGTCGCCTCCTTCCTGGCCGCGATCCCGATGACGGCGTTGCTGCGCGGGCTGCCCAGGCGGCAGGTGCTGGTGTCCGCGCTGCTCGGGTTCGCCCTGCTCAACGCGGTCACAGCGGTCTCGTCATCGTACGCGCTGACGTTCGCGGCCCGGGTCGGCGCGGGGGTGATGGGCGGGATCCTGTGGGCCATGCTCGTCGGGTACGCGGCCCGCATGGTCCCCGCCGAGCGTCGCGGGAGGGCCATCGCCATCGTCTCCGCCGGGATCACGGTGGCACTGTGCGCGGGCATCCCGGCGGGCACGCAGCTCGCGGCGGCCGTCGGATGGCGGGCCGCGTTCGGGGCGCTGTCGGCCGTGGCGGTGATCCTCGTGGGCTGGGTCCTGTGGAAGGTGCCGCCGTTCCCGGGCGAGCCGGCGGCGCGGCGGGTGCCGTTGCGGCGGGTCGCGGTCATCCCCGGCGTCCGGATCGTGCTCTCGGTGACGGTGCTGGTGCTGCTGGGGCACCAGGCGATGTACACGTACCTGGCGCTGTTCGCCGAGCACGCGGGGTTCGGGCGGGCGGGGACCGTGCTGCTGGTGTTCGGCGTGGCCACGGTCGCCGGGATCTGGGTGGTCGGTGCGGTGATCGACCGGCGCCCGCGGGCGACCCTGCTCGCGGTGCTGGCCGTGGTGGCGGGGGCGATGCTGGCCCTCGGACTGTACGCCGGGTCGGCCGGGGTGCTGCTGGGCGCGGTCGCGTTGTGGGGTGCGGCGTTCGGGGGAGCGCCGACGTTGTTGCAGACCGCGCTGATCGCCGCCTCCGGACCGGACAACGCCGACGTGGCGACGTCCATGCAGACCACCGTCTACAACGCGGGCATCGCGGCCGGGTCGCTCACGGGCGGGCTGGTGCTGGAGGGCGCGGGGGCGGGCGCGCTGCCGTGGGCCGCGCTCCCGGCGGCGGCCGTCGCCCTGGCGGTCGTGGCCGTGGCCCGCCGGCACGCCTTCCCGGCCGCCGGAACCCGTGCCGCTAGAACCCGTGCCTCGACAGCGGCGGCACCAGTTCGTGCTCTTCGTACGACAGATGGGACAGCAGCGCGTCGGTGAGCAGGTCGACGGCGGCGCGCAGGTCGTCCAGGCCGCCGGGGTCGCCGACGAAGGCGACCAGCGTGCGGTCGACCCGTTCGATGATCTTGTGGATCGCCTGGTGCTCCTCCTGGAGGCGGTCGAGCACGGGCGTCAGGCCCGGCTCGGCCCGGCGCAGCCGGGGGAAGAGCATGGTGTCCTCGCCGGTGTGGTGCATGGTGAGGAGCCGGCAGTACGACTCGCAGTACGCCCCCAGCGTCCAGTTGTTCTGCCGCATCGTCATGGTGGCGATCTGCGAACGGGCCGCGCCCGCGTCGATCGTCCCCGCGGCCACCTGCTCGACGAGGTCGCGGAGCTGGGCCAGCTCGGCGCGCAGGTGGTCGTGCACGTCCACGAGGTGCTGCCCGGCGGCCTGCTCCTGCGGGGTGTAACGGCGGCCGGGTTCGGGGTCGGGCGCGGTGGGCCGGGTGGCCTCGTCCCAGACCCCCGTCCCGGTGAGGCGCGCCGGGGCCTGCGGCTCCCGCGGTTGACCGCCCGTGCGCGCGGCGGCCACCAGCTCCCGTACGGCCGGGGCGGTCTCGGCGGCGAAGCGCTGGATCTGACGCGGATCGCCGGACAGCAGCGTGAAGACGCTCACACCGTGGACGAGGGCCAGCTCGGCCAACTGCTCGGCGGGCAGTTCCTCGCCCAGGTTGAGCAGCCGCCGGACGTCCGACGGCGACCGCCCGGCCTCCGTGGCGGCCTCGTCGATGACGGCGTTGCCCTCGGCGAGGGCGGCGACGTCCTTGAGGTAGGGCAGGGAGGGCAGCCAGCCGTCGGCCAGCCGCCCGGTGAGGCGGAGCATGCGCGGCTTGTACGCCCCGATCCAGATCCCGATGTCGTGGGCCGGTCGCGGGCCGCGCTTGAGCCCGTCCACCCGGTAGTGCTCGCCGCGGTGGTGGACGCCGCCGGGCGAGCCGGTGTCCCAGGCCGCGCGGATGATCCGGATGCCCTCCTCCAGCGCGGCCACGGCCTCACCCGGGGTGCGCCGGGGGCCGCCCATGGCCTCGATGGCGTCCTGGAAGCCGCCCGCGCCGAGCGCCAGCTCGAACCGGCCGTGGCTGAGCAGGTCGAGGCTGGCCGCGGCCTGGGCGAGCATGGCCGGCGGGCGCAGCGGCAGCGGGTGCACGTTGCCCGCCAGCCGGATGCGCTCGGTACGCGCGGCGACGAAGCTGAGCAGGGTCCAGGTGTCGAGGAACGCGGGCTGGTACGGGTGGTCCTGGACGGTCACCAGATCCAGCCCGGCGCGCTCGGCGAGCTGGGCGAGGGCCACGACCTCGTCCGCCCGCGCGGCCGCCGGGACGAGACCGGCGCTGAACATCAGGTCGTGACCGTAGTCGGGCATGGGGGCTCCCCGGGACAGATTTAGTTGGTATCGCGAACTGTTGGCGTCGTGAAGTAAATTAGTTCGTGATGCCAACTACTGTCAACTACACTGGCCGCATGGTGGCGACTGAAGCGCCGGGCCTGAGCCTCACCGAGGCGCTCGTCCGCCTGGCGCACCTGGTCCAGCAGGTCTACGGCGACGTCAGCAGGGAGCACGACCTGACCCCGCAGCAGGCCCAGCTCCTGTGCCTGCTGGTCGATGGGCCCATCGGGATGTCCGGGCTGACCCGGGCGCTGCACCTGGAGAAGTCCAGCCTGACCGGGCTGGTGGACCGCGCCGAGAAACGCGGGCTGGTCGCCCGGGTGCGCGACGCGCGCGACCGCCGCGCCTGCCTGATCGAGCTGACCGGCGCGGGCGCGGAGATCGCGACGCGGGCCCACGACGGGGTGGCGGCCCGGCTGGAGACGCTGGCCGCCGGACTGCCCGCGCGGCAGCGGGAGCTGCTGACCGGGGTCGTCGGGGCGATCCTGGCCGAGGACGCCGCCCGTACGGGCCGGACCTGGTCCCGTCCCGAGCCGGAGGGACCGGTCGCGGCCGGCGTCAACGGCCGGTGAGAGCCCCTGGGCTCACAGGTCGCCGTAGTCGGGGGTCATGACGGCGGCCAGGGTCAGGTGGGTGGCCGCCTCCTCGGGCCGCCCCTGCCGCTGGAGCGTACGGCCGAGCAGGTGGCGGACGTAGGAGTCGTCGGGCACGTCGGCGACCAGCTCCTCCAGGGCCGTACGCGCCCGTCCGAGCTGGGCCGAGGCGAAGTACGCCCGCGCGGCCAGCAGCCGCACCCCGCGGTCGGTGCCGTGCTCGTCGAGCAGCGGCCGCAGCAGCGTCAGCGCGCCGAGCGGGTCGCGCTGGTCGAGCAGCGACTCGGCGTGCCGCAGGCGCTCCACCTCGGCGGGCAGCCGCCTGGCCGGCTGACCGGCGGCGTCGGCCAGGAAGTCCCTGATCACGTCGGGCGGCTGGGCCCCGGCCAGGGCACGCCCGCCCACCACGATCGTCGGCGACGTGCGCACGCCCTTGGCCTTGCCCGTGAGCAGCAGCTCCCGCACCAGATCGGCGCCGCGCCCGTCCCACGGCACCCCGGACTCGGCGGCGATCGCCGACAACACTCCGGGGTCGCCGATGTCGAGGGTCTGGACGAAGTGGGCCGTCAGCACCCGCTCGACCACGGCCGACTGCAGCGCCGCGCCGCCCGTCTCGTACGCCAGGGCGATCAGCCGGTGCGCGTCCAGCGTGTTGGGCCGCCAGGTCGCGCCCCACTGCGCCCCCAGCCCTTCGCCGGCGGCGATGCCGGCCACGCGGGCCCGGTTGTCGGACGGGGACAGGCCCGGCGAGCAGACCTGCAACGCCTCCTCGACCATCGGGTCGCTCAGCAGCCCGGCCAGGGGCTCGGCCTTGGCCGGCGCCGACGGGTCGATCTGGAACGGCCGCCAGACCACCTCGACCGGCTCGCCCTCCCACGACGCGAGGGCCTTCTCCAGCCGCCGCTTGCCGATATGGGCCCACCCGCAGACCATGTCCGCCCAGATCTCGATTCGCATGACCGGCAATCTATGCGACAACTGTCGATTAGTCAACATGTGTCGTATAGTGGCGGCGTGAACCCGGATGATCCGCGCGCGCGGCGTACGCGCGCCCGCCTCAAGGCCGCCGTGCTGGAGCTGGCCGCCCGGCAGGAGCTGGGCAGCATCACCATGTCCGCCCTCGCCCAGCACGCCGAGGTCAACCGCGCCACCGTCTATCTGCACTATCCCGACGTGGACGCGCTGGTCACCGACGCCATGGAGGACGCCGTCGCCGCCGTGGCGCGCGCGGCGGCCCTGTGCCCGCTCGACGCCCCCCGCGACCGGCCGCCGGCCCCGCTGGCGGAGCTGTTCGACCACGTGGCCGCCAACGCCACCCTCTACGAGCGCATGCTGGGCGGCCAGGGCAGCGCCCGCTTCGCCGCCCGGATGCGCGAGCGGCTCACCGTCGAGCTGGCCGGCCGGTTCGCCGCGGGCAGCCGTCCGTCCGGGTTCGAGGACGTGCCCGCCGACGTGCACGCCGCCTACCTGGCCGGGGCGCTCATCGGCGTGATCACCCACTGTGTGTGCGACGGGCGGCCGGACGCGGGGGCGGCCCTGGCGTTCTGGCGCCTGTTCCGCAGCCCCGGCCCGGCCCGTTGACCCGCCCGTATCCGACCCCTCCCGCTTGGTACGCTCCCGGCGGGACACACCCCCGTTCCAGGACGACACGATGACCTTGCTGCCCGACGACCTCAGGACCGCGCTCGACTCGGCCCTGGCCCGCTACGCGCCCCACGACCTGTCCCGCGCCATGGAACAGCTCGCCGAGCGCTACCGCACCGGCCCGTCCGCCGCCGCCCCCCACCTGCGCACCCCGGCCGACATCGCGGCCTACGCCGCCTACCGCATGCCCGCCACGTACGCCGCCGCGGGCGCGGCCATGCGCCAGGCCGCCGCCAGGACACCGGGCTTCGCGCCGCGGACCCAGCTCGACGTGGGCGGCGGCACCGGGGCGGCGCTCTGGGCGGCCGGGGCCGTCTGGCCCACGCTGGAGCGCGTCACCGTGCTCGAACACGACCCCCAGATCATCGACCTCGGCCGGCGGCTGGCCAGGACCGCGCCCGTGCGCGACGTCACCTGGCGGCACGCCTCGATCGACCCCGGGCTCGACCGGCCCGCGGCCGACCTGGTCACCATGTCGTACGCGCTGAACGAGCTGCCCTCGCGCCGGCACGCCGACGTCGTGCGGTGGCTGGCGAAGGACGCGACCATGGTGCTCGTCGTCGAGCCAGGCACCCCGGCCGGCTGGGCCAACATCGTCACCGCCCGGCAGGCGCTGTCCGAGTCGGGCCTGACCGTCGTCGCCCCCTGCCCGCACGACGGCCCCTGCCCGATCCAGCCGGGGCGCGACTGGTGCCACTTCTCCGTACGCCTGCCGCGCACGTCCCTGCACCGCAGGGTCAAGTCCGGCACGCTCGGCTTCGAGGACGAGAAGTTCTCCTACGTGGCCGCCGTACGGGGGGAGTGGTCGCGGGCCGCGGCGCGGGTGCTGCGCCACCCGCAGAAACGTAAGGGCGTGGTGTCGCTGCGCCTGTGCACCGGCGACGAGGGCGTACGCGACGTGATCGTCTCCAAGCGGCAGGGCGAGCTGTACCGGCTGGCCCGCGACGTGGACTGGGGCGACGACTGGCCGGCCGCCGACTGACCCCGGCGCACCGTGGTCCGCCCGCCGGTAGGGTCGGCGGAATGGATCAGGACGAGGTGCTGGCGCTGTTCGACCGGCAGATGCGGCGGGAGGCGCGCCCCGACGGGCCGGGCGTCAGTGTCGAGCGGGACGGCGACGTCGTCCGCCAGGTCGGGCCCGCACACGCCTGGAACGGCGTGCTCTGGTCCGGCCTCGACGAGGACGGCGCCGACGCGGCCGTCGCCCGCCAGGTGCGCTTCTTCGGCGAGCGCGGCCTGGAGTTCGAGTGGAAGCTCTACGCCCACGACCGGCCCGCCGACCTGGCCGACCGGCTCCTCGCGGCCGGGTTCGCCGCCGAGCCCGCCGAGACCGTGATGGTCGCCCGCGTCGCCGACCTCGACACCGCGGTCGAGCCGCCCGACGGCGTGCGCCTGGTGCCGGTCACCGACGCGGCGGGCGTGGAGTCGCTGGCCGAGGTGCACGAGCTGGCCTTCGGGACCAGCAGCCGCCGCCTCCGCGACCACTTGCTGGAACGCCTGTCCGACGACACCGTCGTCCCCGTCCTGGCCGTGGCGGGCGACCGGCCGGTCAGCGCGGCCCGGCTGGACCTGTGCCCCGGCACGAGCTTCGCCGGGTTGTGGGGCGGCGGCACCGTGCCCGGCTGGCGGGGGCGTGGCCTCTACCGGGCGCTGATCGCCTGGCGCGCCCGGGTGGCCGCCGCCCGCGGCTACGACTACCTCCAGGTCGACGCCACCGACCAGAGCCGGCCGATCCTGCTCGGGCTCGGGTTCGTCCCGCTGACCACGACCACGCCGTACGTCCGGTCCTGACCGCGCCGGTACCCTGGGCGTACCCCCGACGCGAGAAGGAGAGCGTTGCCCGAGAGGACCCCGCGCGAGCTCGGCCTGCTGGCCGACTGCGAGAGCTGCTTCGGCCTGTGCTGCGTCGCCCTGCCCTTCTCCGCCTCGGCCGACTTCGCCGTCGCCAAGGACGCCGGCCGCCCCTGCGTCAACCTCCAGGACGACTTCCGCTGCGGCATCCACACCCAGCTCAGGCAGCGCGGTTTCCCCGGCTGCACGGTCTTCGACTGCTTCGGCGCCGGGCAGAAGGTCTCCCAGGTCACCTTCGAGGGCCGCGACTGGCGACAGGCGCCCGAGACGTCCGGCCAGATGTTCACGGTGTTCCCGGTCATGCGGCAGCTCCACGAGCTGCTGTGGTACCTCGCCGAGGCGCTGACCCTCGACGCCGCCGCGGAGATCGTCCCCGAGCTGCGCGCGGCGTACGAGTCGACCGAGCGCCTGACCCGCGAGAGCCCCGGCGTGCTGGAGAAGCTCGACGTGGCCGCCTGGCGGGCCGAGGTCAACACGCTGCTGCTGCGCGTGAGCGAGCTGGTCAGGGCCGGTCACCGGGGCAGGGAGCACCGCGGGGCCGACCTGATCGGCGCCCGGCTCAAGGGCGCCGACCTGCGCGCGGCCAACCTGCGGGGCGCCTACCTCATCGGGGCCGACCTGCGCGGGGCCGACCTGCGGCTGGCCGACCTGATCGGCGCCGACCTCAGGGGCGCCGACCTGTCCGGTGCCGACCTCACCGGCTCCGTCTTCCTCACCCAGGCCCAGGTCAACGCCGCCAAGGGCAGCCCCGCCACGCGACTCCCCGCCTCCCTGACCCACCCCGCCCACTGGACGACCCCCGACCGCGCCTCCGACCGTGCTTCCGGCCGGGAGCCGGGGCCGCGGGGGCCCAGGAACAGGGCCGGATCGCGCAAGAGGCCGCCCCGCCGAGGCTGACCCGAACGGGACAGGTAATATCCCCTTTCATGCGCATGGGCGAAGGCGTCGAGTGGGGGCTCCACTGCTGCCTGGTGCTGGCGTGGCTGGAGGACGAGGCCCCGCTGTCCACCGGGCGGCTGGCGGCGCTGTTCGAGCTGCCGCCCGTCTACCTCAAGAAGCGGCTCCAGGCGCTGGTCCGCGCCGGCATCCTGACCTCGGTGCCCGGCGCGCAGGGCGGGTTCAAGCTGGCCAGGCCACCCGCCCGGATCACGCTCATGGACGTCGTCGCCGCGGTCGAGGGCCCGGACGAGGCGTTCAGGTGCACCGAGATCCGGCGGCGCGGGGCGGGGGCCGAGGCGCCCGCCCGCGAGTTCGCGCACGCCTGCGGGGTGGCGGCGGCCATGCGCCGGGCCGACCTCGCCTGGCGCCGCGAGCTGGCCGCCCAGACCGTGGCCGACCTCATGGCCGCGGCCCCGGCGAACGCCCCCGACCGGGCCCGCCGCCACTACGCGCGCCTTCGCGGCTGAACCTCCGATGACCGCCCGCAGGGCGCACACGTGGAAGGAGAATCGGGATGTTGGATGTCCCGAACAAGACGCAGTCCCGAGGGCTCGCCCCGACGCTGGTGCTGGCATTGGGGACGTTCGCGGTGGGGACCGACGCGTTCGTGGTGGCCGGGTTCCTGCCCGACCTGGCCGCCTCGCTGGAGGTCACCGAGGGCGCGGCGGGGCAGTCGGTGACGGTGTTCGCGGCGGCGTACGCCGTGTTGTCGCCGGTCCTGGCCACCGTCGCCGCCCGGGTGCCGCGGCGGGCCCTGCTGGTGGCGGCGCTCGTCGTGCTCGGGCTGGCCAACCTGGGGTCGGCGCTGGCGCCGTCCTTCCCGGTGCTGATCGCCACCAGGGTGCTGGCCGCGGCGGGGGCGGCGGCGTACACACCGGGCGCGGGCGCGGTGGCGGCCGCCCTGGTACGGCCCGAGCTGCGGGCACGGGCGCTGGCCGTCGTGGTGGGCGGGCTGACGGTCGCCACGGCGCTCGGCGTGCCGCTCGGCGACCTGGCCGGCGAACGGCTCGGCTGGCGGTACGCCCTCGGCGCGGTGGCCGCGGCCTGCCTGGCGGTCGCGGCCGGCGTGTACGCGATCATGCCGGTGCTGCCGGGCGCGCCGCGGGTGCCGCTGCGTACCCGGCTGGGCGTGCTGAGGCGGCCCGCGGTGATGGCCATCCTGCCGCTCACGGTGCTTGGGATGGGCGCCAGTTACACGGTCTACGCCTACAGCGTCCCCGCCCTGCGCGCGGTGGGCGTCGAGGGCACGGCGGGCATGTTGTTCCTGTACGGGCTCGGCGCCGTCCTCGGCAACCTGGCCGCCGGTTACGCCGCCGACCGGTGGGGCGCCGGGCGGGTGCTCCCGGCCGCGTACCTGGTCATGGCCGTGAGCCTGGGCCTGCTCGCCTGGACGGCGGCCGGCGGCGCGGCGATCGGCGGCGCGGCGATCGGCGTGCTGGTGCTCGGGTGGGGCGCGAGCAGCTGGTGCCAGACGCCGCCGCAGCAACACCGGCTGATCGCCGCCGCGCCCCGGGAGGCGCCGCTGGTCGTCTCGCTCAACTCCTCGGCGATCTACGCGGGGATCGGCGCGGGCACGCTGCTCGGCGGCCTCACCCTGCCGTCGGGGGCGGCGTTCACGTACGGGACCGGCGCCGCGCTGGCGGTCGTGGCCCTGGTGTTCGCGCTGGTCACCCGGTCAGCCGGTGGTGTCGCCGAGTGATTCGAGCAGCTCGCGCAGGGTGGCGGCCAGCTTCTCGCGCCGCTGCCCGCTGAGCGCCGACAACAACCGCTGCTCGGTGGCCAGGTGGTCGGGCAGCACGCGGTCGATCAGCGCGAGGCCCTCGTCCGTGAGCGTCACGTGCACGGCCCGGCCGTCGGAGTCGCTGGGCGTACGCCGGACCAGCCCCCGCGACTCCAGCCGGTCGAGCCGCTGGGTGACCGCCCCCGAGGTGACCATCGAGGCGCGCATCAGGGCGGCGGGGGTCAGCCGGTGGGGCGGGTCGCTGCGCCGCAGGGTCGCCAGCACGTCGAACGAGGCCCGGTCGAGCCCGTGCCTGGCGAACGTGCGCGTCAGCTCCGCGTCGATCAGCCGGGACAGCCGGGACAGTCGCCCGATCACCGCCATGGGGGAAACGTCCAGGTCAGGGCGCTGCGCATGCCACTGCCTGAGGATGTTGTCGACCTGGTCAGCCACCCTGGCAGCCTACAAGTGTCTTAGTGGTGAGGAAAATCACCTGGCAGCACGGCCCGGCGCTGAGCTAATTTGTCTTAGTGCTAAGTAATCGAACGGGAATCGTCCTGCTGACCGCCCTCACCCCCGCCATCTGGGGGACCACCTATCTGATCACCACCGAACTGCTGCCGCCCGGCCGGCCCCTGCTGGCCGCGTTGATCCGGGCCCTGCCCGCGGGACTGATCCTGATCGCGCTCACGCGCAAGCTGCCCCAGGGGAACTGGTGGTGGCGCGCCCTGGTGCTCGGAGCGCTCAACATCGGGTTCTTCTTCGCGTTGTTGTTCGTGGGCGCGTACCGGCTGCCCGGCGGGGTGGCCGCGACCGTCGGCGCCATCCAGCCGCTGCTGGTCGCCCTGTTGTCGTCGGGACTGCTGGGTGAACGGCTGACCTGGCGGGTCGCGGTCGCCGCGGCGGCGGGCGTGGCCGGGGTGAGCCTGCTGGTGTTGCGCGCCGACGCCCGGCTCGACCTGCTGGGCGTGGCCGCCGCGCTGGGCGGCGCGGTGGTGATGGCGTTCGGGGTCGTGCTCAGCAAGCGCTGGAGGTCGCCCGCGCCCCTGCTGGCCACCACCGGCTGGCAGCTCACCGCCGGCGGCCTGCTGCTGGCCCCGGTCACCTTCCTCGTCGAGGGCCCGCCGCCCGCCCACCTGACCGGCGAGAACCTCGCCGGGTACGCCTACCTCGCGATCATCGGCTCGGCCCTGGCCTACACCCTGTGGTTCCGCGGCATCCGCGAGCTGTCGGCCACCAAGGTCACCTTCCTCGGGCTGCTCAGCCCCGTGGTCGCCACCGCGCTCGGCTGGCTGGTGCTCGGCCAGCGGCTCACGCTCGCCCAGGTGATCGGTGCGGTCGTCGTGCTGGCCGCCCTCGTCGCGGCGCAGGTCCAGCCCGTACGGCGCCGAGCCGAGCCGCAGCCGCAGCCGTTGCGCGGCGTGCCCGCCGAAGACGACCTGACCGCGCGCCGATAAGATCGCGACGAGGAGGCCGGTATGAACATCGTCGCGCACCCCGTGACCGAGCCCGTCGCCGAACACGGCGAAGGGCCCGTGTGGTCCGGCCGCTGGGGCGGGCTGCGCTGGGTGGACATGCTCGCGGGCGACGTGCTCGCGCTCGACGCCTCCGGCCGGGTGCGCCGGCGGCACGCGGGCGCGGTCGCGGCGGCCCTGCGCCCTCGCGTGTCCGGCGGCTACGTGGTCGCCGGTGAGCGCGAGCTGCTGCTGGCCGACTCCGACGACCTCGACGCGCCGCTGCGCTCGCTCGGCCAGGCGTGGAACGACCCCACCGTACGCATGAACGACGGCGGTTGCGACCCCGAGGGCCGCTTCTACATCGGCAGCATGGCCTACGACGGGACCCGCGGACGCGGCTCCCTCTACGTGGCCGGGCCCGGCGGCGCCCTGAGCCCGGTGCTGACCGGCGTGACCGTTTCCAACGGCCTCGACTTCAGCCCCGACGGAAGCCTGGCCTACTACGCCGACACCGACACCGGCCGGGTGGACGTCCTCGACCACGACCCTGTACGCGGGCTCACCGGGCGCAGGCCGTTCGTGACGATCGAGCCGGAGCGGGGCGCGCCCGACGGGCTGACGGTCGACGCGGAGGGTGGGGTGTGGGTGGCGCTCTGGCAGGGCTTCGCCGTCCACAGGTACACCCCGGACGGGCGGCTGGACGCCGTCGTCAGGCTGCCGGTCGGCAAGGTCACCGCGGTCACGTTCGGCGGCGCGGACCTCGACCGGCTGTACGTCACGACGTCGAGGCTCGACGTGGACCCGCGGGAGCAGCCGCAGGCGGGGGCGCTGTTCGCGGCCGACCCCGGCGTACGCGGCCGCCCCGTGCTGCCCACCACGCTCTGACCCGGCGTGTGGGAGAGGCCCGTGCTGCCCACCACGCTCTGACCCGGCGTGTGGGAGAGGCCCGTGCTGCCCGCCACGCTCTGACCGGCCGCTTTTCCGGCCCGGTCGGCGGTCAGCGGGGGTGGTCGCCGGTGGCGCCGTCGATCAGCTCGCGCAGGATGTCCATGTGGCCGGCGTGGCGCACGGTGTCCTCGATCATGTGGATGAGCACCCAGCGCAGGGTGACCCGCTCGCCCGCCCACGAGGTGCCGGGCTCGTCGAGGCCGAGGTCGGAGATCACCTCGTCGGCGGCGGCGCGGGCGCGGCCGTAGAAGGCGGTGATCTGCTCGGTGGTCTCCTCCGCGCCGATCTCGAAGTCGTCCTCCGGGGCGAACCACAGCGGCTCGCCCGCCCGGCCGAACGTCGTGCGGAACCAGCCGTACTCGACGGCGGCCAGGTGTTTGACGATGCCGAGCAGGGAAGTGCCCGACGGCGTCATCGGGCGCCTGACCTCCTCCTCGCCGAGGCCCTGGAGCTTCCACAGGATGACGTCGCGGTGACGGTCGAGGCTGGCGCGCAGGCTCTCCTTCTCGCCGCCGGACGGCGGAACCCTTCTTCCCATGCCCGCGACCGTAACAGCCGGGACCGACACATTGCCGCGCCCGGACGGGGACCGCGATACTCCCTGCATGATCGGTCATATCGGCATCAACGTCCCCGACATGCGGGCGGCCAAGGACTACTACGACGCCCTCCTGCCCTACCTCGGTTACAAGGAGTTCTTCAACAGCGAGGAGGAGATCGGCTACATGCCGGCGGACGACAAGCCCGGCACGTACCTGTTCCTCTACCCCTCGCAGGAGCCCGGCGGCTACTCGCGGCACCGTACGGGGCTGCAGCACCTCGCGTTCGCGGTGCGCGGCCGGTCCGCGGTCGAGCAGGCGCACGCCCAGGCGGTCGCGCTCGGCTCGGAGGTTCTGCACGAGCCCAAGGAGTTCCCCGAGTACCCGCCGCCCTACTACGCCGCGTTCTGGCTGGACCCCCACGGCGTCATGCTGGAGGCCGTCTGCCACTACGACCGCGACTGACCCGCCGATCCCGGTCCCGCGCCCGGGGGCTGGACGGCCTCCGAGGGGGAAGGCTCCTTGTCGGTGCCGCCGTATAACGTGCGGGCGTGGACCGGTGTGCGATCTTCAGGTGCGAGGGGGCGAGGGCTAGCCTGGAGCGTGTCGTCCCGCGCGGGCGCGGCGGCGGGCCGGGCGCTTACGACGCGCGGCCCGATGTCATGATGTCCCCGACGCTCGACCGGGAGGAAACGATCGTGGGGCCTTTCGCGGGCGGTGGGCTGCCCCCGGACGACGTCGTCGTCGCGGCGCTGCGGGCCGGGGACGAGTCGATGTTCGCGGCGCTCCTCGACACCTGGTCGCGCGGGATGTTGCGGGCGGCCAGGTCCTACGTGTCCACCGACGACTCGGCCGAGGAGGTCGTGCAGGACACGTGGCTGGCGGTCATCGGCGCCATCGACGCGTTCGAGGGGCGTTCCTCGGTCAAGACGTGGATCTACCGCATCCTGGTCAACACCGCCAAGAAGCGCGGCCTGCGCGAGAGCCGTACGCTGCCGTGGAGCGCGTTCGAGCCGCCCGCCGAGCCCGTGCAGAAGGAGCACGGCGCGACGCCGGAGGGCGCGGTGCTCGCCTCGGAGGCCCGCGGGCTCATCGGCGAGGCGCTGGCCGGGCTGCCGGCCCGGCAGCGGATCGTGATCACCCTGCGTGACGTGGAGGGATGCACGTCCGAGGAGGTTTGCGAGATCCTGGAGATCTCCGCCGCCAACCAGCGGGTTCTTCTCCATCGTGCCAGGGCGACGGTACGCGACCGGCTCGAAGGCTACTACCAGTCCGTCAAGCGGTCAGAATAGGTTAAACGGTTCAACGTGCAGAGGTAAGGCGGTCAACGTCGTGAAGCGGTTCACCTGCGACGAACTGGTGGAACTCATCACCGCCTACCTCGACGACGCCCTCGACCGGGCCGAACGCGAGGGGTTCGAGGCGCACGCGGGCTCCTGTCCCGACTGCGGGCGGCGGCTCGACCAGTTCCGCGAGACGGTCCGGGCCCTCGGCGAGCTGCCGCCGGAGCGCAAGTTGTCCGACGGCACACGCGACCGCCTGATGTCCGCCTTCCGCGCCCGCCACCGCCACTGACCCGCGCCCCCGCCACCCGCCACCGCCACTCGCGCCGGTCTGCCGCACTGGCCCGCCGCTGCCGCTGATCCGCGCCCCCGGGCTCGTCCGGTCCGGGGGAGGGGGCGAAAGGGGCAAATTTCAACAAGTCCCCAGATTTCGTGTAACGGTCTCGGGGCTCGCGGGTCTGTAAGACCATGCGCCACGCGATGACCGGCCAGGCGGCCGGCGGGTCCGGCGCCTCGCGAGCGGCCGGCGAGCCGCTCAGGGGCGTGCCGGAGGTGGAGGAGTTCGCACGCCGGTGCTTCGCCCCCGCCCCGGGGGACCAGGTGGGAGCGGAGCTGGAGTTCCTGATCTTCGACCGGGCGGACCCGGCGCGGCAGGTGCCGATGGACCGCGTCGGGCGGGCGGTCCCGGCGCTGACCGGCGGGAGCCGGGTGACGTACGAGCCGGGCGGGCAGATCGAGTTGTCGGGCCCGGCCGGGCCGCCGGCCGAGGCGATCGACCGGCTGGCCGCCGACGTGGCCGCCGTGCGTACGGCGTTCGCGGAGGACGGGCTGGTGCTGGGCGGGGTGGGGCTCGACCCGCTGCGCCCGGCCAGGCGGCAACTCCGCCAGCCCCGCTACGACGCCATGGCCGAGTTCCTGGGCCGCCCGTACGGTCCGCTGATGATGTGCTCGACCGCGTCCGTCCAGGTCAACGTGGACCTGGGGGAGCGACCCGGGGTCCGGTGGGAGCGGGCGCGGCTGCTCGGCCCCGTCCTGACCGCGGCCTTCGCCAACTCGCCGCTGAGCCGCGGCCGTCCGTGCGGCTGGATGTCGGGCCGCCAGGCGGTCTGGGAGAACCTCGACCCGACGCGCACCGCCCCCGTGCCCGCCTCGGGCGATCCGGCGGCGGCCTGGGCGGCGTACCTGCTCGACGCCCGGCTCATGCTCGTCCGCGAGGACGAGCACCACTACCGCGCGGTCGGCGACGGCTCGACCTTCCGCGACTGGCTCGGCGGCGCGGGTGAGCGCCCGCCCACCCCCGACGACCTGGCCTACCACGCAACCACCGTCTTCCCGCCGGTCCGGCCGCGCGGCTGGCTGGAGATCCGCTACCTCGACGCCCAGCACCCCGACGACTGGCCGGTGTGCGTCGCCGTCACCCACGCGCTGATCGCTGACGATCGCGCCGCCGACGCCGCCCTGTCGGCCGCCGAGCCCGTCGCGGGTCTGGCCGAGGTGGCCGCCAGGTGCGGCCTGACCGACCCGCGCCTGGCCCGTGCCGCCGAGGCGTGCTTCCGCGCCGCCGTCGAGGCGCTGCCCCGGCTCGGCGCGTCCCCCGCCCTGGTCGCCGCCGTGTCCGGCTTCGCCGCCCGGTACGTGAGCGCGGGCCGCTCCCCGGCCGCCGACCTGATGGACCTGATGGCCGACCCGGGACGGCGCCTGCCGGCCTGGCTGAGCGGAGAAGGACGGGCATGAACGACATCAAGGAACGCATCGCCGCCGAGCTGACCGCGGTGCGCGACCGTTCGCTGACCTATACGGAGGCCGAGGACGACCTGCTGCTGCGTCAGCACTCCCCGCTGATGTCCCCGCTGGTGTGGGACCTCGCGCACGTCGGCAACTACGAGGAGTTGTGGGTGCTGCGCGAGGCCGCCGGAATCACCCCGCTGCGCCCCGAGATCGACGACATCTACGACGCCTTCAAGCACCCCCGCAAGGACCGTCCCACCCTGCCGATCCTCGGCCCGGACGAGGCCAGAACGTACATCGGCGGCGTACGGGGCCGCGTGCTCGACGTGCTGGACGCGATCGACCTGGAGGCCGCCGCGCCGCTGCACCGCGACGGGTTCGTGTTCGGCCTGGTCATCCAGCACGAGCACCAGCACGACGAGACGATGCTGGCCACCTGGCAGCTCTCCCGCAGCCCCGGCCTGGTCCGCGACGGCGACCTGCCGCCGGGCCGCGCCACCGGCCCCGCCGAGGTGTACGTCCCCGCCGGCCCCTTCCAGATGGGCACCGCGACGCTGCCCTGGGCCTACGACAACGAGCGCCCCGCGCACCGGGTCGAACTGCCCGCCTACTGGATCGACCGCCTGCCCGTCGGCAACGCCGCCTACGCCGCGTTCATCGAGTCCGGCGGCTACGACGACCAGCGCTGGTGGCATCCGGCCGGCTGGCGCTGGCGGCAGGAGAGCGGCGCCGTCGCGCCGCTGTTCTGGACGCGGGAGGGCGACACCTGGTGGCGCACCCGCTTCGGCCGGACCGAGCCGGTCCCGATGGACGAGCCGGTCCAGCACGTGAGCTGGTACGAGGCCGACGCCTACGCCCGCTGGGCGGGCCGGCGGCTGCCGACCGAGGCCGAATGGGAGAAGGCCTGCGGCTGGGACCCGGCGGCCGGGCGGGCCCGCAAATACCCGTGGGGCGACGAGGATCCCCGTCCTGACCTGGCCAACCTCGGTCACCGGGCGGCCCGGCCTGCCCCGCTGGGCGCGTACCCGGCCGGGGCCAGCGCGTACGGGGCCGAGCAGATGGTCGGGGACGTGTGGGAGTGGACCGGGTCGTGGTTCCAGCCTTATCCCGGCTTCCGTAGCTTCCCGTACAAGGAGTACAGCGAGGTCTTCTTCGGGCAGGAGTACCGGGTGCTGCGCGGCGGCTCGTGGGCGGCCGACCCGGCGGCGGTACGCACGACGTTCCGGAACTGGGACTATCCGATCCGGCGGCAGATCTTCACCGGCTTCCGCTGCGCCCGCGACGCCGAGCGGGCCTAGATGTGCCGGCACGCCGCCTGGCTGGGCGCTCCCCGCGCGCTGACCACGCTGATCCACGAGCCGGCGTACGGCCTGCTCACCCAGTCGTACGCGCCCAGGCGGCAGCGCCACGGCACGGTCAACGCCGACGGCTTCGGCATGGCCTGGTACGACCCCGCCCGTCCCGAACCGGTGCGCTACCGCCGCGCGATCCCCATCTGGGCCGACGCCAACCTGCCCGCGCTCGCCGAGGTCGCCCGCTCCGGCTGCCTGATCGCGGCCGTACGCTGCGCCACGACCGGCATGCCGGTCGAGGAGAGCGCCACCGCGCCGTTCGCCGGCGGCGGCTGGCTGCTCAGCCACAACGGCCGGGTCGAGCGCGACGCGGTCCGGGACCTGGCCGACGACCTGCCCGAGAGCCCGTGTGACTCGGCCTGGCTGGCCGCCGCCGTGTTCGCCCGCGGGCGCGCCGGTCTCGGCCTGGCCGCGGCGCTGGCCGACGTCGTCGTCCGCGCGGGGGAGAAGGACCCCGCCGCCCGCCTGAACCTGCTCGCCTGCGACGGCACGGCGCTCGCCGCGACCGTCTGGGGCGACACCCTCTCCTTCCGTGCCGACCGGGACGGCGTGTACGTGGCCAGCGAGCCGCTCGACGACCGGCCGGGCTGGCGGGCCGTGCCCGACCGCAGCCTGCTGACCGCCGCGCCCGGCGACGTACGCGTCCAGCCGTTGTGATCTTCAGGAGGACCCTGTGCCCGTCACCCAGCCGACCGTCCATGTGATCAACCATCTTGACCCCGGCTACCTGCGCCAGGCGCTCGAACACGACGTCAGGACCGGGCTGACGGCCACGCCGAAGTGGCTGCCGCCCAAGTGGTTCTACGACGAGGTGGGCAGCGAGCTGTTCTCACGCATCACCCGGTTGCCCGAGTACTACCCGACCCGCCGCGAGCTGACGATCCTGCGGGCGCGGGCGGCCGAGATCGCCGCGGCCTCCGGCGCGGACACGCTGGTCGAGCTGGGGTCGGGCACGAGCGAGAAGACCGTGCTGCTGCTCGACGCGCTCACCGGGGCGGGCACGCTGCGCGCGTACACGCCGGTGGACGTGGACGCCGTCACCCTGGAGGCGGCGGCGCGCCGGCTGGCCGGGCGCTACCCCGGGCTGGAGGTGCTGGCGGTGTGCGCCGACTTCGAGCGGCACCTGCGGCTGCTGCCCCGCTCGGGCCGGCGCATGGTGGCCTTCCTCGGCGGCACGATCGGCAACCTCGACCCGGCCGCCCGCCAGGTGTTCCTGAAGGAGGTGCGCGCCACGCTGCGGCCCGGTGACACGTTCCTGCTCGGCGCCGACCTGGTGAAGGACACCGGGCGGCTGGTCGCCGCCTACGACGACGCGGCCGGGGTGACGGCCGCGTTCAACCGGAACGTCCTGCGCGTGGTGAACCGGGAGCTGCGGGCCGGGTTCGAGCCGGAGGCGTTCGAGCACGTCGCCCTGTACGACCAGCGCAACGAGTGGATCGAGATGCGGCTGCGCGCCACGCGGGACATGCGGGTGCCGGTCGGCGCGCTCGGGCTGGTCGTGGACTTCGCCGCGGGGGAGGAGATGCGGACCGAGATCAGCGCCAAGTTCCGGCTGGAGCCGCTGGGGGCGGAGCTGGCCGGCGCGGGCTTCACCGTCCTGCGGACGTGGACCGACCCCGACGGCGACTTCGGGCTGCTGCTGGCCGGGGTGTGATCGCCGAGCGCTGGCGGGCCGCGCGCTCGTCCGTCCCGCCCGGCCACCTGGACGCGGCCGGCTGCAACGTGCCCAGCGACCGCGTACTGGACGCGATGGTCTCGCACCTGAGGCGGGAACGCGAGCGCGGCGGGTACGCCGCCGTGCCCGGCTTCACCGCGCCCAGGTCCGCGCTGGCCGCCCTGACCGGGGCCGGCGCGGCCGACGTCGCGTTCCTGGAGAGCGGCACGGCCGCCATGGCGGCGCTGCTCGGCGGCTGGCGCCTGCGGCCGGGCGCCCGCGTCGGCTTCACCCGCGCCGAGTACGGCAGCACCCTCATGCTGCTGCGCCGCCTGGCCGGCGAACGCGGCTGGACCCTCGCCGAACTGCCCGCCGACGACCACGCCCGCCTCGACCTCGACGCCCTGTCCGCCGCCCTGCGCCACGGCCTGGACCTGGTCACGCTCCCGCACCTCCCCTCCCACCGGGGCACCGCCCAGCCGGTACGGGAGATCGGCCGGCTGTGCCGGGAGGCCGGCGTGCCGCTGGTCCTGGACGTGTGCCAGTCGCTCGGCCACGTGGACGTCACCGGCGCCGGCGCCACCGCCTACGTCGGCACCTCCCGCAAGTGGCTGGCCGGGCCGCGCGGCGTCGGCTTCCTGATCGTGCCCGGCCTGACCGGCGACATGGACGCCCCGGCGCCCACGCTCGGCGGCCACGTCTGGCTGCCCGACCCGCCGCCGGGGATGCCACCGGGGATGCCGCCGGGGATGCAGCCGGGTCCCGTCACCAGGCCGCTGCCCGGCGCCGCGCGCTACGAGAGCTCCGAGTCGGCCGTCGCGGCCCGGGTCGGCCTCGGCGTCGCCGTCCTGGAGCATCACGCGCTGGGCCCGGCCGAGGTCCGCGCCCACCTCGCCGGGCTGGGCGCGGCGGCCCGGCACACCCTCGACGGCAGGGGCGGCTGGCGGGTGGTGGAGCCGTACGAGGAGCCCTCGGCCGTCGTCACCCTCCGCCCGCCGCCCGGCGCGGACGCCGTCCGGACGGCCGCGGCGGCGGCCGGGGCGGGCCTGCTGGTGAGCGTCGCGCCGGTCGCCCGAGCCCCGCTCGACCTGCGTGAGCCGGTGCTGCGCGTCTCCCCGCCCCCGGGCACGCCGCAGGAGACCCTGGACGCGCTGGCCCGCTTCCTCGACGGATGTTAGAGCAGCCGGTCGACGGACGTCAGAGCAGCCGGTCGAAGCCCACCACGAGACGTTCGGGCCCGCGCAACGACGCGCTGTGCCGGTACGGCGGCGGATCGGCGGCCAGCTCCGGCCCGACCAGCCTGCCGACCAGCGCGCCCAGCGCGGCCCGCGCCTCGATCCTGGCCAGCGGCGCCCCCACGCAGTAGTGGACGCCCCCGCCGAACCCCAGATGCTGGTTGTCCCGGCGCCCCGGGTCGAAGCGGTCCGCGCCGGGGAAGCGGGCCGGGTCACGGCTGCCCGAGGCCAGCAGCAGCGCCACGTCCGCCCCCTGGGGGATGGTGACGCCCGCGATCTCGATGTCGGCCAGCGTCGTACGGGTGCGGAACTGCACCGGCGGGTCGTAGCGCAGTACCTCCTCGACGGCGGGCACGATCAGCCCGGGGTCGGCGCGCAGCCGCGCCAGCGCGTCCGGGTTGCGGAGGAACGTCAGCATGCCGTTGGCGATCAGGTTGACGGTCGTCTCGTGGCCGGCGATGAGCAGCAGGGCCATCGTCGCGATGATCTCCGGCCCGTCCATCCGCTCGGCCGCGCGGTCGGTGAGCAGCGCCGACAGCAGGTCGTCCGCCGGGCGGGCGTGGCGCTCGCCGGCCAGGTCGACCAGGTAGGCGTGCAGCTCCGGCGCGGCGGCCTCGGCCTGCCGCACCTCCTCGGCCGACAACCCCTCCGGCGGGTCCAGCGTACGGGCCAGCGCCGACGCCCAGCCGTGGAAGCGCGGCTCGTCCTCCTTGGGCACCCCGAGCAGCTCGCAGATCACCGTGACCGGCAGCGGGTAGGCCAGGTCGTCCACCACGTCCATGGAGTCGTGGCCGGCGCGCCGGTCGAGCAGCTCGGCCACCAGGGACGACATGTGCCGGCCGAGCCGGTCGACCCGTTCCGGGGTGAAATGCCGCATCACGATCCGCCGCAGCCGGTCGTGGTCGGGCGGGTCGAGGAAGATGAACGCCGGTTTGCGGGCGTTCTGGCCGTCCTCGCCGCCCATGAGCCTGCCGGAGGCGCCGAAGGAGCCCGAGCCGCTCCTGCTCTTGCGCTCGTCGGAGCTGACGCGCGGGTCGTACAGCAGCGAGACGATCTCGGCGTACGTGCTGACCGCGTACAGGTCGTTCCCCTGGCGCGCGACGGGCGTCTCGCGCAGCAGCGCGTACAGCGGGTACGGGTCGGGGCGGCTCGCCTCGTCCAGGACCTGCGCGAACAGGTTCCGCGTCACCTGGTGGGCCATGGTCGTCCTCCAGCTCTCATTCCAGGGGCGGCGCGGTCAGCGGCGAGCGGGGGTCGCGCTCGCGCGGCGCCTCGCGCGCGGTCGGGCCCTGACCGGTCACCGCGGCCGTCGGGCTGTGCGTGGACTGGCCGTTCACGGCCAGTCCTGCGGGCACCGGCAGCGGCGTGCGCGGCCCGTCGGCGGCCCGCAGGTCGGGCGGGAAGGGCGCGGCCGACTCGATGAGCGCGGCGTAGGCGGGCAGCGAGCGCGGCGCGTCCACCGCGACCGCCGCCACGCACCGGCCCCGCCGGCCGAAACAGGCCACGAAGCGGCGTTCGGCCACCGAACCCTGCGTGACCACCACCTCGTCGGCGATCGTCGGCAGCCCGACGGACTTGATGCTCACCCCGAACTGGTAGGACCAGAACGCCGGCAGCCCCCGGTGCGGGCGCGGCCGGTCGGCGAGCATGTTGTGCGCGGCGGTGGCCGCCTGGCGCACCGCGTTGTCCCAGTGCTCCACGGCCAGCAGCAGGCCGTCGTAGTGCGGGTGCGGCCAGCGGGCCACGTCCCCCGCGACGAACACGTCGGAGGTGACGACCGCGTCGGCGTCGAAGGCCCGGCACCCGGCGTCGCACACCACCCCGCGCGCGTCCGCGGCCAGGCCGGACCCGGCCAGCCATTCGGTGTTGCGGGTCGCGCCTAGCGCGATCACCGCGACCTCGACGGGCAGGACGTCGCCGTCGGACAGGTGCGCCGCGCGCAGGCGGCCCGCCGCGTCGCCCTCAAGGGCCATCACCGTGGTGTTCACGCGCAGGTCCACGCCGTGCTCGCGGTGCAGCCGCGCGGCCACGCTCCCGGCCGCCGTGCCCAGGGCGCCGGCGAGCGGGGCCGGGCCGCGTTCCGCGACCGTCACGGCCAGGCCCTTCTCGCGGCAGACGGAGGCGATCTCCGAGCCGGTGAACCCGCCGCCGATCACCAGTACGCGGCTCGGCCCGGCGGCCAGGGCGGCCCTCAGGCGCGCGGCGTCGTCGCGTCCGCGCAGGGTGAACACGCCGTCCAGGGCCGCCTCGGCGGGGTCGGGCCAGGGGCGCGCCCGCGTGCCGGTGGCGACCAGCACCCGGTCGAAGCCGACCTCGCGCCCGCCGGCCAGGCGTACCTGCCGTGTCCGCAGGTCGAGGGCGGTGGCGGGCTCGCCGAGCAGCCAGCGTGCCTGCAACCCCTCGGCCGCGACGAGCGTGGTGCCCCCGGGCGAGGCGCGTCCGGCCAGCACCTGCTTGGACAGCGGCGGCCGGTCGTAGGGTTCGTACGGCTCGTCGCCGATCAGGGTCAGCTCCCCGGTGAAGCCCTCCGCGCGCAGCGTCTCGGCGGCCCGCAGCCCGGCCAGCGAGGCGCCCACGATCACCGCGCTACGCATGGTCGCCCGGCGAGAACGTGATCGCCTGGACCGGGCAGGCGGCGGCGGCCTCCCGTACCTGGTCGCGCAGGGCGTCGGCGGGGGCGTAGTCGTACTCGAGGGATTCGGCGCCGTGGAAGCGGAAGACCGACGGCGCCGCGAACACGCACTGCCCGTAGCTCAGGCAGCGGTTCAGGTCGACGAGCACTCTCATGTCCGCCACGTTACGAACGGCCGCTCCAGCCGCGTTCCAACCTGATCCCAAGTTTTCCTGATATGCGGTCTGGGCGGCGGCCGTTGGAGGGGGCGGCGTCCACCTCGCGCCGCCGGGTGGGAAGGGCCACCCGCGGCGTCGGCCGGTCCGTCTGCGCCACCGGGACAGCAGTCCGGCGTCCCGGGCGCCCGACGCCGGCGCGGAACGTCGCCCTTGACTTGGACCCGCGCGACGGCCGCCCGGTTCCCCTCATCCGGCAACCGGTACGGCCTTTCCGGATCGTCAGGCTTTCCGGATCGTCAGTCCTCGGGGCGGCGGGGCGGGGACGCGGCGAGGATCGAGGCCAGCAGCCCGGGGAAACGGCGTTCCAGGTCGTCCTTGCGCAGCCGGCTCGGCCGGGCCGTGCCGTCCAGGCGGGTGGAGACGATGCCGCTGTGCCGCAGGACGTGGACGTGATGGGACACCGTCGAGACCTTCACCGGCAGGTCGAGCGCGGTGCAGGTGGACTCCTCCACCTGGTCGAGCAACCGTACGATGCGCAGCCGTATCGGGTCGGCCAGCGCCTGGAGCACGGTGGACACGTCGATCTCACCGAGGTCCGGCTGAGCCATCCAGGTCTCCACCACGCCGCTCCTTCCGATGGCCATCCCTCTTTACGATACCCGTCGAAGCAGTATTACGATGAAGGTCGTAATTAACGATGCTCATCGGAGGATGATCGTGGTCTCGACGTCGTACACCGACCTGCCTCTCGCGCGCTGGCGGCCGCATGCCGCCGTCCTGGCCTTCGGGGCGTTCGCCGTCGGCACCGACGGGTTCGTGGTCGCCGGTCTGCTGCCGGCCATCGCCGCGTCCCTGCACGTCACCGTGGCGGCGGCCGGGCAGCTCGTGACCGTGTTCGCGATCGCGTACGCGGTGTCCGCGCCCGTGCTCGCCGCTCTGACGACGTCGTGGCCGCGGCGCCGGGTCCTCGTGACGGCGCTCGCGCTCTTCGCCGCCGGCAACGCCGTCACGGCGCTGGCGTCCGGCTACGGCCTGGTCCTGGCCTCCCGGGTGATCGCCGGGGCGGGCGCCGCGATGTTCACCGCCACCGCGACCGCCACGGCGGCCCTGCTGGCGGGCGAGCGTCAGCGCGGGCGGGCGATCTCGACCGTGATACTCGGGGCGACGTCCTCGCTGGTCCTGGGCGCCCCCCTCGGCACGGTGGTCGGCGGGCTGCTGGACTGGCGCGTCACGATGTGGGCGGTCACCGCCCTGGGGCTGCTCGCGGCGCCGGCCATCGCGCTGCGCCTCCCGGCGGTGCACGGCGGCGGGAAGGGCGGCCTGCAAGCCTTCCTGGCCCCGCTGCGCGATCGGCGGATCGTCGCCGTGCTGGCGACGACGGTCGTGGCGTTCGTGGCCGTCTACATCCCGTACGCCTACATCAGCCAGATCTTCGCCCCCGCCGCTCCCGACGGCTCCACGCTGGCGGTCCTGCTGCTGGTCTTCGGCCTGTCCGGTACGGCGGGCAACCTCACCGCCGGCCGCCTGGCCGACCGGTACGGGCCCCGGCGCGTGGTCGTGACCGTGATGCTCGCCCTGGCCGTCGCGCTCGTCCTCACCCCGCTGGGCCGCGACGTGTTCGCGGCGGCCGTGGCGGCCGTCGTGGTGATCGGCTTCCTGTCGTTCTCCATCACCGCGCCGCAGCAGCACCTGGTGATCACTATGGCGGGCCCCGGCGCCGGAACCGTCACCGCGCTCTACCAGTCGGCGCTCTACCTCGCCGTGTCGCTGTCGGGCGCCGCCGGGGCGATCGGCCTCGAATGGCAGGGCCCGGCCAGCCTGCCGTGGCTGGCCGCGCCGCTGGCGGCGGCCGCCGCGGCGCTCACGGCCGTCGCGTCGCGCAGGCTTCCGAGGTAACCCGGACAGCTATGGCGTCATTGTGGCGTCACTTCGCATTGCCATGACGTCATAGCTCGTGCCATGATGGCGTCATGGACCTTGCGCCGTATGTCGATCAACTCCGCCGCGAGCTCATGCTCGCCGCCGGGACCGGCGGTGAGGAGGCTCGGGCGCTGGCCGAACGCTTCGCCGCGACGCTCGCGTCGGCCACCCGGCTCGCCCTGCTGGAGGCCCTGTCGGCCGCCGCGGACGAGATCACCCAGGACCTCGCGCCGGGCTCGGTCGAAGTGCGCCTGCGCGGGCGCGACCCGGCCTTCGTCGTGACGCCACCGCCGGCCGCCCGCCCGTTCCCCGAGGAGACCGTCCCCACCGAGGCGGCCGGCGAGCGGGCCCCGCTGCCGCCCCCCGAGGCCGACGAGGGCGGCACGTCCCGGATCTCGCTCCGGGTTCCCGAGGCGCTCAAACCGCGCATCGAGGAGGCGGCCGCCCGCGACGGGCTGTCGGTCAACGCCTGGCTGGTCCGGGCCGTCTCCGCCGCGCTCGACCCCGGCGACGCCGACCGCCGGTCCACCCGGCGCCCGCCCCCGCAGACCGGCAAACGCTACAGCGGATGGGTGCGCTGATGATCTCGCCGACCAATGACGACAGGGAGACCGGAATGCCGGCGTTCGACACGCCCCGACCGATCGTCGCGAGCCTCGACCTGGCCACCGCCACCGTACGGGTGATCGCGGGCGACCGCGCCGACACCGTCGTCGAGGTGCTCCCGAGCGACGAGCACAACGACGCCGACGTCCAGGCCGCCCGGCGGATCGAGGTCCAGTACGCCGACGGCAGGCTCACGGTCCGGCCCGACAAGGAGCACGCGGGACCGGCCGCCTCCTGGGGGCTCTCGCTCGGCAAGCTCGTCGAGTCGCCCGCCGACTGGGCGCGCTCACTGCTGCTCGGACCGGGTTCGGTGGACGTGACGATCGAGCTGCCCGCCGGGTCCCGCCTCGACGCCAGGACGGCCGGGACCGTGTTGTGCCGCGGCCCGCTCGGCGAGGTGACGCTCACCACCACCTACGGCGACATCCGCGTCGAGCAGGCCGCCCGCGTACGGCTGAAGAGCACCTACGGCGACATCTCGGTCACCCACGCCGGCGGCCACGCCGAGATCACCACGGACCACGGCGGCATCCGCGCCGGCGAGATCGACGGCACCGCCGCCATCAAGACCGCCCACGGCGACGTACGGATCGGCGAGGTGACCGGCGAGCTGCGGCTCAACAGCGCCCACGGCGACATCACCGTGGAGCGGGCCCTGGCCGGCGTGGTCGCCAAGACCGCGTACGCCGGGGTGGAGATCGAGGAGGCGGTGTCCGGCAAGGTCGTCATGGAGACCACCGGCGGCGGCCTCGACGTCGGCGTGCCGGAGGGCACCGCCGCGTGGCTGGACGTCAGCTCCGAGTACGGCACCGTGACCGTCTCCCTCGAACCCGGCGACGACCCCGGCGCGGCCGAGCGCGTCGTCGAGGTCCGGGCCCACACCACCCACGGCGACATCGTCGTCCACCGTTCCTGACAACCGAGGAGGTTCTCATGCCTGACGCGATCGTGGCCGAGGGTCTGGTCAAGAGGTACGGCGAGATCGCCGCCCTCGACGGCATCGACCTGACCGTCCCCGAGGGGACGGTGCTGGGGCTGCTCGGCCCCAACGGCGCGGGGAAGACCACGACGGCGCGGATCCTCACCACGCTGCTCAAACCGGACGCCGGGCGTGCCACCGTGGCCGGGTTCGACGTCGTGCGCGACGCGCGCCGGCTGCGGGCCCACATCGGCGCCTCCGGCCAGTACGCCGCCGTCGACGACCACCTCACCGGCGCCGAGAACCTGGAGATGGTCGGCCGCCTCTACCACCTGGGCCCGCGACGCAGCCGCGAGCGCGCCCGCGAGCTGCTGGAGCGCTTCGACCTGACCGACGCCGCCGACCGCCCGGTGCGGGGTTACTCCGGCGGCATGCGCCGCCGGCTCGACCTGGCCGGCGCGCTGGTCGCCGCCCCGCCCGTGTTGTTCCTCGACGAGCCCACCACCGGCCTCGACCCCCGCGCCAGGATCGGCCTGTGGGACGTCATCGCCGAGCTGGTCCGGGAGGGCGCCACCGTGCTGCTCACCACCCAGTACCTGGAGGAGGCCGACCGGCTCGCCGACCGCATCGTCGTGGTCGACCAGGGGCGCGTGATCGCGCGCGGCACGGCCGAGGAGCTGAAGGACCAGGTCGGCGGCGACCGCATCCAGCTCTCGGTGACCGGCACGGCCGGCCTGGAGAGCGCTGCCCGGATCCTCGCGCCGCTGGCCCTCGGTGACGTCCAGGTCGACGCCACCGCCCTGCGGGTGACGCTCCCGGTGGCGGGCGGCGCGGCCGCGCTCACCGAGGCGCTCGGCCGCCTGGCCGCCGAGCGCGTCGCCGTACGCGACGCCGGCCTGCGCCGGCCCACCCTGGACGACGTGTTCCTCAGCCTGACGGGACGCCAGGCCGACGAGAAGACCAAGGAGACCGTCCGATGAACGCCCTGCGCCTGGCCGCCGCCGACGGCATGACGATCGCCAGGCGGAACGCCCTGAAGATCCGCAGAGCCCCCGACCTGCTGGGCGGCGTGGTGATGTTGCCCATCGTGTTCGTGTTGCTGTTCACCTACGTCTTCGGCAGCATGATCGAGCTGCCCGGCATGTCCTACGGCGAGTACCTGCTGCCCGGGATCTTCGTCATGACGATCGTCACCAGCGCCCAGATCACCGGCTACACGCTGACCCAGGATCTCCAGAAGGGCATCTTCGACCGGTTCCGCACGCTGCCGATGTCCCCCTCGGCTGTGCTCACCGGCCAGACCGTCAGCGACGTGATCATGAACGTGACCAGCATCGTCACGATGGCGCTGGTCGGCCTGCTGGTCGGATGGCGGATCAACAGCTCCCCGCCGGAGGCCGCGCTCGGCTTCCTGATGCTGCTGCTGTTCGCCTACGCCTTCTCCTGGGTGACGGCCACGGTCGCGCTGGCCCTGCGCACCCCCGAGGTGTTCAACAACATCGCCACCATCGCCTCGCTGCCGCTGGTGTTCCTGTCCAACGCGTTCGCCGACAGCGCGCGCCTGCCCGGCCCGCTGCGGCCGATCGCCGAGTGGAACCCGGTCTCCACGCTCGTGCAGGCCGCGCGCGAGCTGTTCGGCAACACCAGCGCGGCCCTGCCCGAGCCCAGCGCGTGGCCGCTGCGGCACGCCGTGCCGGTGTCGCTGTTGTGGTCGGTCGTGCTCCTGGTCGTGTTCGTGCCGCTGGCCACGCGGCTGTACAAGAGAGCCGTCAGCCGGTGAACGGCGTCACGGGGCCGGACCGCGAACGCGCGGTCGAGCTGGTCCAGCAGGCGTACGCGGACGGCCGGCTCGACCCCGCCGAGCTGGAGCGGCGGCTCGAACTGGCGCTCACCGCCACCTCCTCCGGCGAGCTGGAGCCGATCGTCGCCGACCTGCCGGACGAGGTGGTGCACCTCACCTCCGCCGGCGGGAGTGTCACGCGGGCCGGCGACTGGGACGTCCCGCGCCGGCTGCGCGTCGACTCCGCGTACGGCAGCGTGCGGCTCGACCTGTCGCGGGCGTACGTGCCGTACGCGCGGATCGACATCGAGCTGCGGCTGGCGTACGGCAGCGCCACGATCATCGTGCCCGCCGGCGCGAGCGCCAACGTCGACGGGGTGCGCTCCGAGTGGGGCCGGGTGAGCTGCAAGGCACCCGGCCGCCCCCGTCCCGGCAGGCCCCACGTCCACGTCACCGGCGCCCTTCCCTACGGCCGCCTCCGCATCCGCGCCGCACGCGGATGAGCCGGCGCCGATGACCGGCGCCGATGAGCCGGCGCGGGACGGTCCCCTCGTCCCGCGCCGGCGTCGCGACCCTGCCCCTCCCGTACGGGCAGGGGCGCGTCAGCCGTAGAAGTCCGCCGGGCAGATCCGCACGCCGGGGATGGCCTGGTAGTCGCCGCCGTAGGAGACGGACGTCGCCGGGATCCACCCCCAGCCGCCGTGGATCCTGCTGGTGTCACCCTGGGTGTAGAGCCAGTAGTTGTTCCGCCCGCCGCCGTACTGCGGGTTCTCGCCGCTCTTGCGCTGGCAGACCATCCAGTTGTCGCCCGGGAACAGCACCCCCGTCGTCTCGGCGCCGGGCAGGGACGCCTGGTCGAGCACGGAGGTCTGGATCCAGGTCGGGCAGGTGCTGGTGGAGAACGTACGGCCCTTGTAGTCCGTCACGGTCGGACCGCCCCAGCAGGACGCGGACGCCTGCCGCGCCTCCGCGGGCGTGGCGAGCGCCAGCGACGCGGCCAGGACGGCGCCCGCGGCGAGCGTGTGGCGAAGGTTCATGACCGCTCCTGTCACGGGAATCGGGGGTTGGTGCCGGTGCACCACGGCACGCCGGGGATGGCCTGGTAGTCGCCGCCGTAGGAGACGGACGTCGCGGGGATCCAGCCCCAGCCGTTGTACTCGTTCTGCGTGGTGTCGCCCTCGGTGTAGAGCCAGATGTTGTTCCGGCCGCCGCCGAGCTGGTCGTTCTCGCCGCCCGACCGCTGGCAGACCACCCAGTTGTTCGCCGGGAACAGGTAGCCGGTCGTCTCGCCGTTCGTCGCCGGCAGTTCCCTGACGCGGGTCTGCGTCCAGGTCGGGCAGACCTTGGTCGAGTAGGTCTTGCCGTTCGGGATGGTGACCGTGGGGCCGCCCCAGCAGGACGCGCTCTGCGCGGTCGCCCCGGACGGCGCGCCGAGACAGCCCAGCGCCAGCACGGCGGCGCCGAGCGGGATGAAGACACGACGGGTCATGCGTGATCCTCTCCATGAGGTGTGGGTTCGGGACCAAGTGCACCCCGCGCCGGTCGTGTACGTCACCCTGTTCCCGCCTGAGCCGGAACACCCAGGTCGCAGGCCGGCAATCGGGTGGTGATCGTGCTGCCAGCCGGTCGCCGGAGAATGCGGGCATGACCGGGGGAACCTTGAAGATCGTCTTTACCGGCGAGGACCTGGCCCGGGTGCGTATCGCCTCCCGCGTGGACGAGCTGTGGGAGATGGCGATGAGCCTGCACGTGCTGCAGAGGCCCGGCGGGGGCGACGACATGGCGGACTGGCGCCGGCGGGCCCGCGCCGACCTGGCCGGATCGGGCCTGCTGCGGCCGGTGCGCGAGACGCTGGCGCCGCTGATGCCGATCAAGGCGTACTTCCCGGATTTCCTGACCCCGTACGAGGCCCAGGCCGGGCCGGCGAACGGCCTGGACGCGCTCGCCCTCACCCCGGCCGTCCGCGTACGCCACGAGATCGACCGGCTACGCCGGCACGTCACCCTGCCCGGCACCCTCGACGAGCTGGGCCGGGGCCTCCGGCGTCCGCTGCGCCACCTGGCCCGGCTGGCGGGCCGCTACTGCCAGGTCGCCTTCGACCCCCACCGCGCCACGATGGAGCACGCGCTCGGCCGCGAACGCGCCAGGCTCACCCGCCTGCTCACCGACCAGGGCGTGGAGGCCATGTTGTCGGCCCTGACGCCGCGTACCCGCTGGCGGCCTCCGGTCCTGGAGACCGACTACGCCCCCGGCCGGTACGAGATCCACCTGCGCGGCCGCGGCCTGACCCTGATCCCCTCCTACTTCTGCCGCTTCACGCCGGTCGCGCTGGCCGACGCCAGCCTGCCGCCCGTCCTGATCTTCCCGGCCCCCCGGCGCGTCCCCGAACCCGGACCCGGGCCCGGCGACGTGCTCTCCGACCTGCTCGGCGCGAACCGGGCCCGGGTCCTGCGCTGCGTCGCGGCCACCGACGGCTGCACCACCAGCGAGCTCGCGCGGCGTACCGGGATGTCGTTGTCGTCGGCCAGCGCCCACGCCCAGGTGCTACGCCGGACCGGCCTGATCACCAGCACCCGCCACGCCAACATGGTCATCCACGAGGTCAGCCGCCTCGGCGCCACCCTCCTCGCCCACCGGCCCCGCCCCTGAGGGACGGGGTGACGACAACGCGGTGAGGACGCGGTGGCGCAGCAGCTCGTACTCCTCACGGCACCGGCGGGGCGCGTCCGGCGGCCGATGTTGCACGACGCCGCCCACGATGACCTCGCCCGGATGGAACTGGTCACCGGCGAGGTCGATCTCGGTGCCGTCGGGCAGCCGGTTCCAGTAGTGATGCCCCACCTTGACCCCGTCGACGTGGACCTCGGCCAGGATCAGGTCGCCGCCGAGCAGGTCATGGACGACCAGGGCGGTCGTGCCGCACTGCCCTCTCGCCGGATTGTCGGGCCGCCACTCCTCCCGCGCGGCGGTGTCGCAGGTGTCAGGGCCCCACGCGGCTCGTACGGCCGGTTTCAACACGTCCAGGTTCACCATCCCGCGAGCCTCGCAGACGGGTACGACAATCCCCGAGGTGCCTGCGCAGGAAGTCGAGCTGGTGGAGCAGCATGCCCTCGAACACGTCCTCGTCGGAGGTCGGCGCGTGGGCGGCGCCGGCCAGCGGCAGCACCTCGTGCGGGCGGCCCGCGGCCAGCAGCGCCGACGACAGGCGCAACGTGCCCGCCGGGAACACGTTGTCGTCGGACAGGCCGTGGATCAGCAGCAGCGGCCTGGACAGGGTCGCCGCCCCGGTCAGCGTCGAGCAGGCGTCGTAGCGTTCGGGGTGGCGGTCGGGGTGGCCGAGGAAACGTTCCCGCCAATGGGTGTCGTACAGGCGCTGGTCGCTGGTCCCGGCGCCGGCGACGGCGGCGTGGAAGACGCCGGGCCGGCGCAGCACCGCCATGACGGCCAGCGTGCCGCCGAACGACCAGCCGCGCATCGCGACCCGGCCCAGGTCCAGCTCCGGACGGCGGGCCGCGACCGCGTGCAGGGCGGCCACCTGGTCGGCCAGCACCGGGCCGAACATGTCGCCGTGCACCTCGCGCTCCCAGTCCGGGCCGCGGCCGGGCGTGCCGGCCCCGTCGGTGACCAGGACGGCGAACCCCTGCTCGGCGAACCACTGCGAGACGAACATCATCGGCGCCTGCTCGGCGGTGACCCGGCGCGCGGCCGGCCCCGCGTACGGGTCCAGCAGCACGGGCAGGGCCGGGTCGCCGGGGCGGTGCCAGGAGGGCAGGTGCAGGTCGCTGCGCAGCTCGCGCGCGGTGGTGACCAGCGACAACCGCCGCAACGGCGACACCGGGCGCTGCGCCAGGGACACCACCTCGATCCCGGGCCGCCCGCCGCGTTCCACGAGCACGCGTGTTCCCGGGTGTTCGGCGGTGCGGCTGAGGCGGACGAGCGTGCCCGCCCGGCGCGTCCCGCCGTGCACGCCCGGTGTGACGCTGATCCGGCGGGCGCCCGATGACGGGGTGTGGAGCCACAGGTGCGTCTGCGCCGGGTCGTCGGAGGCGGTGAACAGGATCTCCTCGCCGTCCACGCCGAGGACCTCCTCCAGGTGCAGGCCGGGTGGCGTGAGCGGGACGCCGTCGAGGGTGAGCCGCCGGGTGCCGTCCAGGTCGGCGTGCGCCACCAGGCGGCCCGATCCCGTACGGGCGGGCGTGCCGGGGACGAGCTGCACCCAGCACCTGTCGTACTGCTCGGCCAGCAGCCGTGTCCTGCCGGAGTCGGGGTCGGCGGCCAGCACCCGGACCGTCCGCTGGTCCCGGCTCTGCACCGACATGTACGGGCCGTGGGCGTCCCAGCCCGCCGCCGTGACGTACTCGAAGGCGGCCCGGTCCCAGGCGACCTCGACGTGCCTGCCGCGCAGGTCGGCGATCCGCAGGGTGACGTCGGCGTTGGACGTGCCGGCCGCCGGGTAGCGCACGGCGCGGGGCGGGCGCGCGGGCTCGGCGGGGTCGCCGACGTGCCAGAGGGCGACGCGGGTCTCGTCCACGCGGGCGGTCAGCAGGCGGGTGCCGTCCGGCGACCACCAGTAGCCACGGGTACGGCCCATCGAGCCGGAGGCGGCGTACTCGGCGGCGCCGAACCGTACGTCCGGCCCGTCGGGCTCGGCCACGGCGCGGTCGTCCGTACCGTCGGCGCCGATCACCCGCAGCGCGCCGCCGGAGAGGTAGGCGACCAGCCGTCCCGACGGGTCGGGGCGCGGGTCGCGGGGCGTGCCGGTCACCGGCAGCCCGCGGACGCGGCCGGTGGCGACGTCCACCGCCCACAACGCGCCCGCCAGCACGAACACCGCCAGCGTCCCCGCCTCGTCGGCGGCATAGGCGCCGATCCCCGGGACGCCGCCGTCGGCGGGGGCCGTGAGCAGGGCGGCGGGGTCGGCGAGCAGGCGTTCCTCGCCGGTGCCGGCGTCCAGCGCCCACAGGCAGGAGGCCGGGTCGTCCCCGGCACGGCTGCGCAGGAACAACACCGAGGAGCCGTCCCCGGCGGGCCATACGTGCTCTGGTACTGTGACGGTCTCTGACCGAGTCGTTCCTGGGAGGTGAGACCCATTACCGCTGTGTCAGTCCGGGGCTCCCTTCCGGCAGCCGTGCGGCCCACCGAAGCCAGGTGACCGCGGGGAGCGCCCACAGGCATTCCGAAAGGCTCCCCATGTCGGTCTTCTCCACTCAGGTCTCCATGTCCGCCGTCGTCACCCGGCTGCGCGCCGCCGGGTGCGTCTTCGCCGAGGACGAGGCCGAACTCCTCGTCTCCACCGCCCGTACCCCGTCCGAGCTGGCCGGGATGGTCGAGCGCCGGGCCGGCGGCCTGCCTCTTGAGCACGTCCTGGGCTGGGCGCGGTTCTGCGGGTTGCGCGTCGTCGTCGAGCCCGGGGTGTTCGTGCCCAGGCCCCGTACCGAGTTCCTCATCCGGCAGGCCGTCGAGCTGGCCGGAAGGGCAGCCCGCCCGCCGGTCGTCCTCGACCTGTGCTGCGGCACGGGCGCGATGGCCGCCGCGGTCGCGGCGGCGCTCGGGGAGGCCGAGGTGCACGCCGCCGACCTCGACCCCGCCGCCGTGCGCTGCGCCCGGAGCAACCTCCCCGGCGGCCACGTCCACCAGGGCGACCTGTACGACGCCCTGCCCGCCTCGCTCCGCGGCCGCGTCGGCATCCTGATCGCCAGCCCGCCCTACGTGCCCACCGAGTCGGTCGGCCTGCTGCCTCCCGAGGCCCGCCTGCACGAGCCGCTGATGGCGCTCGACGGCGGCGACGACGGGCTCGACGTGGTGCGCAGGGTGATCGCCGGGGCGTCCGGGTGGCTCGCGCCGGGCGGCCACCTGCTGGTGGAGACCAGCGAACGGCAGGCGGCGGCCACCGTCGAGGCCGCCGTCGCCGCGGGCCTGTCCGCGCGGGCCACCGTGTCGGAGGAACTGGACGCCACCGCCGTCATCGGCACCCTTCCCGCCTGAGCGGGCTTAGGGTGGTCGGGCTATGACACGGAAGGGACTGGCGCGCGAGGGCGTCGTACGCGCCGCGCTCGAACTGCTCGACGAGGTGGGGCTCGACGGCCTGTCCGTACGCCGCCTGGCCGCCGCGCTCGGCGTGCAGAACCCGGCGCTCTACTGGCACTTCCGCAACAAGCGGGAGCTGCTGGACGAGATGACCCGCGCCCTGCTGGCCCCGGACATGGGCGGCCCGGAGGACGGCGAGCCCTGGCAGGACTGGCTCGCCCGCCGCGCCCACCGCTACCGGCGCGTCCTGCTGAGCCACCGCGACGGGGCCCGCCTGGTCGCCGGGAGCGATCCCGGGGCGGGCGTCGCGCGCGCGTTCGAGGAGGAGTTGCGGGTGCTCACCGGGCTCGGCTTCACGCCGGGCCAGGCGCTGCACACGATCGCCTCGGTCAGCCACTACACCACCGGTTTCGTGCTCAGCGAGCAGGCCGGGGGCGAGCGGGCGAGCGGGCTGGACCTGGCGGAGTTCCCGCTGCTGGTGGCGGGGGTGCGCGAGGGCGGGACGCCCGGGGGCGACGAGGCGTTCACGTTCGGGCTGCGGGCCCTCATCGCGGGGGTGAGCGCCACCCTGCCGGACCGGCGGCCCTGACGGATCGGCTCAGGCGGATCCGAAGGTGGGGGCAGTGTGGTGCCCGGCGCGCCGGAGCGTGCCGGGCACCGTCCGCGTCCTGTCTACGGACGCTGCGGACGGGTGGGGTTGGCGGTGGTCCCCGTCGTCGTGGTCCCTGTCGTGCCGGTGCCTGTGGTGCCGGTGGTGCGGGTGGTGGTGGACATGTGCTCAGCCGTCCCTACCGGGTTGCGGCCCTTGCGCAGGCCCGCCAGGCCCAGCAGTCCGAGCAGCCCCAGCAGGCCCCACAGACCGCCGTTGCCGCCGCCCCCTTCGTGTTTGGTCTCGGTCGGTTGCGGGCTCGGCGTCGCCTGACTCTGGGCGACGGGCGTGTCCGCGACAGCGGTGGCGGCCGGGGCCAGCACCAAGCAGAATGCCAGCCCCAGGCCGGTGAGCGTCTTGCGCATGTGAGTTCCCCCGGATCCGGCGGCTCTCAAGGCGGAGAGGCCGCCTGTCGCGCCTTCCGGGCAAGGGCCCGGAAGGTTCCCCCGAAATGGAGCGAGACTCCATACTCGCTGGTAGACATACCCTCACCCGCCAAAACAATCCCCCCATACCCGGACATACCGCCGCGCTACGGACAGGCAGCGGGAAGGCGCACCGACCCCGGGGGAGCGGTCAGAAGGCGGTGGCCAGCTGGTCGGTCAGGGCGTCGGCCTGGGCCAGGCCGCTGGCCGCGGCGATCTCGTCGAGGGTCTGCGCCGGACGCACCTCGCTCAGCCGCACCTCGCCGTCCGCCGTGACGGTGAAGCCGTGCACGGCCGGGTACGGCAGGCTGTTGTAGGCCCAGGGAGTGGAGAAGTAGTAGGCGCCGGTGTCGTGCAGCACGACGATGTCGCCCTCGGCCAGCTCCGGCAGCTCCCTGGCGTGCGCGACCACGTCGCCGGCGAAGCAGCACGGGCCCGCGACGTCCTGGGCCAGGCGGGGGCCGTCCTTGGGGTCGCCCGCCGGTCCGTACGCGCCGATCCGCAGCGGCCAGGCGTCCGGCATGAGCACCGTACGGGTGGCGACCTGCGCGCCCGCGTGGGTGATCGCGATCCGCCGCCCGCCCGCGTCCTTGGTGTACTCCACCAGCGCGGCGATGAAGCCGTTCTTGGCCAGCAGCGACCGGCCGAACTCGGTGACCAGCGCGTACCGGCCGTCGAACAGCCCGGGGACGGCCGCGCGCAGCGTCGCGACGTAGTCGGCGTAGGTGGGGGCCACCTCGTCGCCGGCGAAGTTCACCGGCAGGCCGCCGCCGATGTCGATGCTGGTGATCCGCCGGGTGCCGAGCGTGGCGTTGATCTCCTCGGCCAGCTCGTACGTCTCCGCGATGCCCGCCGCGATCAGCTCCAGCGGGCAACCCTGGGAGCCGACGTGCGCGTGCAGGCGGGTCAGCCAGGGCCGTTCGGCGAAGGCTCGGACGACGGCCTCGCGCGCACCGGGGTCGCGCAGCGCGACGCCGAACTTCGAGGTCGCGGTCGCGGTGCTCATCGCGCCGATCGAGCCGGTGCCGACCTGCGGGTTGACCCGCAGTCCCAGCACGGAGGCGGAGTCCGGCGCGCGCAGCTCGTCGATGCGGCGCAGCTCGTCGAGGCTGTCGGCGTTGACCGCGACGCCCAGCGACAGGGCCTGGCGCAGCTCCTCGCGGGTCTTGGCGGGGGAGTCGAAGACGATCGTGCCCGGCGCGAACCCGGCGTCCAGGGCGATCCGCAGCTCGCCGGGGCTGGCCACCTCGCACCCCATGCCCGACGCGGCGAGCAGCCGCAGGACGGGGATCAGGGACGCGGCCTTGGCCGCGAAGGTGTGCAGCACGTCCGGGACGTCCCCGAACGCCTCGTGCAGGGCGCTGACCGAGTCGCGCACGCCGGCGGTGTCGATGAAACCGGCGACCGGCTCGCCCGGCCCGAGCGCGCCGCCGCGTACGGCGTGGCGCAGCACGTGGGCGGCGCGTTCGGCGGTGGTGCCGCGGGCAGGGGCGGGCGCGAGCGTGGAACTGCTCTGGATCACGTCCAAGGCTCCTGGATGCATCGGGAAAGAGAGAGTTTCGGAGGGGGGCTACCTGAGATTCGGGCATGACCGCATGCCGAGTCTTCATCCGATGGGCCAAAGCCCGCCTCCGGCTTTGTCCACCCGGCTAAGGAAACCCCGGAGCCCCAGGTCAGGTGGCCAGGCGGACGGCGAGGGTGAGCAGAAGGCGGGTGTCGGGGTCGTCCAGGTCGACGCCGAAGCGTTCGCGGGCGCGGCGCAGCCGGTAGCGCAGGGTGTTCGGGTGCAGGACCAGGCGGCGGGCGGCGCGGCCGACGTCCCCGGCGGCGTCGAGGTAGGCGGCGATCGAGCGGACCAGCTCGCCGCCCGCCGCCAGGTCGGTGCGGACCAGGTCGTACACCGGGCCGCTGCCCCGCTCCCACACCGGGCGTACGGCGTCCAGCACGCGCAGCACGTCGAGGGCCGGGCCGAGGTCGGCCGCGAGGGCGTGGCGGGGGCCGCCGTCCCGGGCGCGCAGGACCCGTACGACGAGGTCGGCCTCCTCCCGCGAGCCGGACGCGGCCGCCGGCGAGGGGGCCACCGCCCCCGCCCCCACCCACACCGGAGCCGCGCCCGGCGTGGCGGCGGCCAGCGCGTCCAGTTCGCGGGCCAGCCCGAGCACGTCCCGCTCGTCGCCGCCGCGTACCGGCACCAGCGCCGCGACCCGCCCGGTCTCCCGCAGCACCAGCACCCCGGGACGGTAGGAGGCGGCGTGCAGCGCGAGCACCTCCAGCACCCGCTCCGCGGCCGACCCGCGGGCCGCCGCGCCCTCGCCCGGCGCGGGCGCGTCGGGGCCGGTCTCTGCGAGCACGACCGCGCAGCGCAGGTCGGGCGGCAGGCCGAGGGTCCAGGCGTGGGTGCTCAGGTCGCCCTCCCCGGCCAGCAGCCCGCGCAGCGCGTGCTCCTCGCGCCGCCGCGCGCCGCTCTCCCGCAGCCGGTGTTGCACCAGGTACGGCACCGCCACCTCGGCGGCCCGGCTCAGCGCGCTCGCGGCGTTGGGCGTGAGGCTGCGGCCGTCGGCGGCGGCCCAGATCGACCCGAGCATCTCCCGCCCGCTCCGGATGGCGATGATCAGCCGTTCGGGGGTGCTCTCGTCGGCGGGCCGGTGGATCACCTCGCCGGAGGACCACAGGGTGCGCAGCAGGCCGCTGCGCCGCAGCTCCTCCACCCGCCAGTCCGGCACCCGGCCGCCCAGGATGGTGGAGCGGCGCAGCTCGTCGGCCTCCGGCCCGGTCGCCGAGTGCGCCAGCACGCGGAACTGGGTGTCCTCGATGGTGATCGAGCCGCCGGTGAACTCGGCGACCACCGAGGCCAGCGCGGCGAGCCCGCCGCCCGCCGTGGCCTCGGCCATCCGGTCGCCGCGTCCGGCCTCGCCGTAGGCGGCGGCCGAGCGCAGCATGGTCGCGACGTCGTCCCAGTCGGCCCACTCGGCGCGGGCCAGCAGCGCGATGCCGCCCTGCTCGGCCACGTCGAGCGCGTCGGCGGCCAGGTCCTCGCCCGCCCGCACGACGACCGCCGCGGCGCCGCGCCGCGCCGCCTCGCGGATGGAGGCGGTGGCCGCGCCGGTGGAGTGGAACAGCCCGGCGGCCAGGACGATCCGGCCCGCGTAGGAGCGGGCGGGCCCTTCGTCGCCGATGATCATCCCGGTCACGCGGACGTCCTGGCCCGAGGGCGCCAGCAGCAGCCGCAGCACGCCGCCCTCGTCGAAGGCGAGCAGCTCGCGGAGGGTGATTTGCCCCCGTTTGGTCATGATGGCGAGCATACGCAGGTCGCGACGCCTGGCAGGCTGGGGGCCATGCGATTCGGCGTACGAGAGTTCGAGCTGGCCCTGATGCACCGGATGCGCGACCTCAACCCCCTCCGCGTCGAGCAGGCGCTGGCCGACCTGGACGCCACCCGCGCCGAACTGCGCGCCGCCCACACCCACTGGACGCGGCTGGCCCACTCCGCGACGGCGCCCAAGGGCCGGGCCGCGCTGCGGATGGCGCTCGGCCCGCCCCCGTACGCGGGCACGGCCGAGTTCGGCAGCCTGACCTGCGACGTGGCGCGCTGGCGGCTGCCGTCCTGGCCGGAGCTGGAGTTCGAGGCGCTGACCGGTCCGGGCGGCGAGGTGTGGAACCTGTGGTTCGTGCGGCCGGGCGGCGGCCGGACGGTGTCGTTCGCGGACCTGACGCCGTGGGGATGCGTCGTGGCCGACGTCGCCGCCGGTTTCCCGGGGAGCGCCCAGGGCGAGGGCTCGGCCCCGCATCACTGGGCGGTCGACTTCACCCACGACGGCACGCCCCGCCGCGCCCTGTTCGTGTACGGCCTCTACCAGCGCCTGGCCTGACGCCTCCCGCATACGGCCGATATCGGCGCCCGGCCCGATCCCCTCCCGCATACGGCCGATATCGGCGCCCGGCCTGATCCCCTCCGCGCCACCCGGCCCCCGCCGTACCGGGTGGCACGTTCCAGGGAGGGACGGAGGTCAGGCGGTGACGAAGTCGGCGACCACGATCGTGGAGTCGTCCTTGGGCGCGGCGGCGGAGATCTCGTCGTACAGCCGGTCCAGGCAGGCGGCGGCGGACGGGCCGACGGCCAGCAACTCGGTCAGACGGTGGATGCCCAGCGCCTTGACCACGCCGTCGGTGACGACGGCCACGCGGTCCCCCGGCCGCAGCGGCACGCTGCCGATCTCGGGGTTCAGCGTGGAGGCCAGGCCGATCCCGCGCAGCAGCGGGCCGTCGTCGAAGGAGTGCGAGGTGGTGAGCTGCTGTGGTTTGCCGCCCTTGGAGCAGTGCCAGATCACGCCGTTGCCCACGTGGGCGTAGCGCAGGCACGGCGTCTCACCCGCGTCGAGCACCAGCAGGTCCAGCGTCGTGACCAGGCCCGGCTTGGACGGCGTGCGCAGCGCCGCCCGCCGCAGGGCCCGGTGGGCGGACTGGGCGCACTCGTCCATGTCCTCGTCGCGGCGGGCCGCGTGCTGCGGGCGGGCGGAGACCACGGCGCCCAGGGCCAGGGCGGCGGCCGTGTGCGCGACCTCCGTGCCGCCCTGGCCGTCGGCCAGCGCGATCAGCCGTTCCTGGACGACGTAGGCGTCGGAGGGGTGGCCGTGCGAGCCGTCGTACGTGCCGCCCGCGGTCACCAGGCGGGGCCGCGCCGCGGGCATGCCCGGCGGCCAGCCCCCGCGGCGGCCGCGGACCGCCATCACGGAGAGGCAGCCGAGCAGAATCGAGATCGAGAAAAAGGTCATGTTCGTCCCTCTCATCGCGCGCGACGACACCTGCCCAGTACATCCCTCTTGCGTGGGATGCGACTGACGGCTGATCGGCCGTCGTGGCGGCACGACGGCCGATCGGCCGTCATGTCCCGGCGGGCCCCGGCGGCCCACAGTGGGGCAGGGCGGCGCACGCGCCACCGGAGAGCCGCCGGTCCGAGGAAAGAGCCATGGAAACCGCCGTGCTGCCGACCGTCATATCAGGAACAAGCCTGTTCATAACCGATATCGTGAGATCCGTCCTGTGCTCTCTTCGCGGGCGGACCGCACATGGCTCACCCCGGCTCCACCGGACTCGGCAAGAGATCCGACACGAGATACGACTCCGCGACCTGGCAGCTGGAGAAGGCCGTCGCGCGTACCGCCGCGGGCGCGCGCGGCGCGGTCGGCCTGGTGTCGGTGGTCGCGGCGGCGCTCGGCGCGGTCCCGCCGGTCTCGCTCGCGTGGCTGGCGCCCGTACTGGCGGCCGGTCTGGTGTGGACCGGGCTGTACCTGCGCCGGCTGCGGCGCGAGGAGCCGCTGCCGAACTGGCTGGTGGCCGGTGACACGGCGACCACCGTGGCGGCCTGCCTGGCCCAGCGCCACCTCGTGGCCGTCGAGGCGCTCGACGCCGGATCGAGCTGGATCGCGGGGCTGGTCACCATGACGATCATCGTCGCCGGGGTCACCTGGCGGCCCCGGGTGGCGGTGCCCGCCGGACTGGCCGTGGCCGGGGCGTACCTGGCCGGGGTGCGGCTCGCGGCGCCCTCCCAGGACGTGGCCGGCACGCTGGGGATCCACACCGTCCAGCTGCTCGCGATCGTGATGCTGATGACGCTGCTGCGCCGCTCGGCCGCCTCCGCCGACGCGTTCCTGCGGGAGAGCGCGCGGGCCGAGATCGCCCTCATGGTCGAACGGCTGCGCCGCGAGGACGAGTTACGCCAGGTCGCCAGCATCCACGAGACCGCCCTGCACACCCTGACCATGGTCGGCCTCGGTACCTACGACGAGCACTCGGCCACCCTGCGCTCCCAGGTGCGCACCGACCTCGCGGCGCTGGAGAAGCTGCGCGACCGGCCGCGCGCGGAGGCCGCGCCCATCGCCCTGGACTCCCTGCTCGACGAGGTCGCCGGCCGCGTGCCCGGCCTGGACGTACGCCGCCGCCTGACCCCGCAGACCGTCCCCGGCGACGTCGCCGAGCACTTCGCCCGCGCCGTCACCGAGGCCCTGGCCAACGTCGCGCTGCACGCCGGGGTGGCCGAGGCCGTCCTCGTCTCCAGCAGGCACGACGGCGAGATCCGGGTGGAGGTCGCCGACGCCGGGCACGGGTTCGACCAGGACCGCCTGCCGCCCGACCGGTTCGGCGTACGCGGCTCGATCCTCGACACGATGAACGCGCTGCGCGGCGGCGGCGCCCGGATCTCCTCCGGCGACACCGGCACCCGGGTGAGCCTGTGGTGGCGGCCGTGACCGACGACATCGAGCAGGTCGCCCAGCGCTACGCCCGCTACACCGCGCTCGGCGCGGCCGTCATCGCCGGCTTCTGGCACACCGGCTACGACCTCACCGTCACCGTCACCGGCTGGAGCTCCTTCCGCTGGCCGCTGCTCGCCGCCGCGGCCTGGATCCTCTACACGGCCGTCGGCGTGGTCGCCGGCCTGTCGCTCTCGCGCACCTCGCGCGGCCCCGGCCGGATCCTCTGGCTCGCCGTCGCGGCGCTGGCCGCCGACGTCGCGGTGATCGTGGCCTGCCGCCCGCAGGACCTGCTCGGCATCAGCGACTGGGGGTGGGGGTCGGTCGGCTGGCTGGGCGTCATGCTGGCCTGGAACCGGCCGCGCTGGCGCACGGAGCTGGCCGCGTTCCTGGCCGTCAACGCCGTCGTCATGCTGGCCGCGATGACCGTGGCGGGGACGCTCGACCGCGTCTCGGTCGCCAAGTACCTGGTGGTCATCGTCGGCGGCGTCACCATGCAGCTCGGCTACACGGCCGGCTGCGCCCTGCTGCGCGCCCGCGCCGAGGACGCCGTGCTGCTGGCCCGCAGGCTCACCGCCGACGACGCCTGGCGCGAGTCGGCCAGGAGCATCCACGCCGACCGCATCCGCAGGTACGCCGCCATCCGGGACGTGGCCGAGTCGCTGCTCCAGCAGCTCGCCGACGGCGCCGACCCCGGCGACCCCCGGGTGCGCGAGGACTGCACGGCCGGGGCCATGCGGCTGCGCCGCCTGATCACCGAACGCGAGGACGTGCCGGACGCGCTGGTGTCGGCCCTGCGCGAGCGCATCGACGCGGCCGAACGCCGCCAGGTGCTGGTGACCGCGCCGCCGTTCGGGGAGAACCTGCCCGCGCTGCCCGAGGGCGTACGGGAGGATCTGCTCAGGGCGCCCGTCCTGGCGCTGGACGGCGCCCGCTCGCGGGCCAGGGTCACCGTGTCGGCGATGTCGGCCATGGTGAGCGTGGCCGTCGTCGCCGACAACGACGACCTGCCGGTCAGTCCCGTCCCGGTGCGCGAGCCCAGCGGGGTCGTGGTCACCTACCAGCGCCAGGGAGGGGAGGTATGGGTCAACAGCATCTGGCAGCGCCCGTGACGGTCGCGCTGGTGGAGGACCACCAGGTGGTGGTGGACGGCGTGCGCTCGTGGTTCGGGCCGGGCAGCGGCGTGGAGCTGGTCGCGCAGGGGCCCACGATCGAGTCCGTCCGGGGGGTGGCCGCCGACGTGCTGCTGCTCGACCTCAACCTCAACGGCACGATGGTCGCCGACCGGGTGGGCGGGCTGTGCGCGGAGGGCCAGCGGGTGATCGTCTTCTCCGAGCACGAGGAGCCCGAGATCGTCCGGGCGGTGCTGGACGCGGGCGCGTCGGCGTTCATCGGCAAGGGCCGGGCCACGCGGGAGTCCTGCCTGGAGACGATCATGGAGGTGGCCGCCGACCGGCCGTCGGTGACGCTGCCCATGGCCCAGGCCATCGCCACCGACGAGGGCCCGCACCGCCCCCAGCTGTCCGACAAGGAACGGGCGGCGCTGCTGTTCTGGTTCCAGTCGATGTCGAAGGCGTCGGTCGCGGCCCGCATGGGCATCAAGGAACGCACCGTACGCCAGTACATCGACCGGGCCAGGGTCAAGTACGCGGCGGCCGGGCGGCCCGCGCCGACGAAGGAGAAACTGCTCATCTGCGCCATCCAGGACGGCCTGATCCGGCCCGACGAGGTCGGGATCTACACCTCGCACGCCCGCCAGGGCCCGGCCTCCTGAGTCCCGCGGGCCGGCCCCGGCGGGAGCGCCGGTCACCGGCGGCGGCGGCGCGGGCGTACGATGTCGCTCGCCCGAGACCTGAGGAGGACCGTGGACCTGAGGAGGACCGTGGACCTGGCCGAGCTGGGCGAGGCGTTCGCCGTGTTCTGGCAGGAGCGGCACCTGTGCACGCTCGCCACCGCGCGACCCGGCGGCCCGCCGCACGCGGTGCCCGTCGGCGCGACCCTCGACCTGGAGACCGCGACCGCCCGCGTGATCACCTCCGGGACCTCGCACAAGGCGCGGCTGATCGGCGAGGACGGCGCTCTGGTGTCGCTGTGCCAGGTCGACGGCCGCCGCTGGTCCACCCTGGAGGGGCGGGCCGTGCTGCGCACCGACCCCGAGCTGGTCGCCGACGCCGAGCGCCGCTACGCCGCCCGCTACAAGCCGCCCCGGCCCAACCCGTCCCGGGTGGTGGTGGAGATCCAGGTGACCCGCGTGCTGGGCAACGTGTGATCACGGACGGCCGGTCGGGACCCTGGGCAGGCGGGTCGTCGTGGTCTTCCGCGCGAAGGTCGTGGTCTTCCGCGCGGCGAAGAAGGGATGTTAGCTTTCGCCCGTGAAGTCTGAGCCCGGCCGACATCCCGCGGCCGACCGTCCGCGACCCCCCGCCGTGTTATCCCAGGGCCGCGGCTGACGTGCTCCTCGACGCCGTCTACCTGCTCGCTGCCCTCGCCCTGATCCTGGCCAACGGCGTCTTCGTCGCGGCCGAGTTCTCCCTCGTCACCGTCGAACGCGGCCAGGTCCGCCAGCTCGCCGAGGACGGCGACCGGGGCGCCCAGGGCATCGAGGCCGCGGTGCAACGGTTGTCGTTCCACCTGTCGGGCGCCCAGCTCGGCATCACGGTCACCTCTCTGCTGCTCGGCGTCGTCGCCGAACCCGCCATCGCCGACCTGCTCGACCCGCTGCTCGGCGGCGTCGAGGTCGTGCCGGTGGTGGTCGCGATCGCCCTGTCCACGGTGGCGCAGATGGTGCTGGGCGAGCTGGTGCCGAAGAACGCCGCCCTGTCCAGGCCGCTCGCCGTGGCCCGGCTGGCGACGCCGCCGCAGCGGGCGTTCTCGGCGGCGTTCGGGCCGCTGATCCGGCTCTGCAACGCGGTGGCCGACGCGATCGTACGCTGGGTCGGCGCCGAGCCGCAGGAGGAGCTGGCCTCCGCCCGCTCGCCCGAGGAACTGGGCCTCCTGGTACGCCTGTCCGCCGAGGCGGGCGTGCTCCAGCCCTCCACCGCCGCCATGCTCCAGCGGGCCCTGCGCTTCGGCGACAAGACCGCGGCCGAGGCCATGACACCCCGTACCGACTGCGTGACCGTGCCGGGCACCACCAGCGTCACCGAGTTCCTCAAGCTGGCCAGGAGCCGCCGCCACCTGCGCATCCCGGTATGCGGCGAGGAACGCGACGACATCCTCGGCATCGCGAGCGTCCCGGGCGCGTGCGCGGTGCCCCTGGCCGAACGCGACGGCACTCCGGTGGCCGCGATCGCCAGGCCCGCCCTCCAGGTGCCCGGGACGCTGCGGCTGGAGATCGTACGGGAGCGCCTCGGCTCGGCCCGCGCCGAGATGGCCGTCGTGATCGACGAGTACGGCGGCTTCGCCGGCGTCGTCACCGTCGAGGACCTGGTGGAGGAGCTGATCGGCGACATCGCCGACGAGTACGACCTGCCTGAGGAGCACTCCGACGAGCCCTCGCCCGTGTTGCTCCCGCCGGGCGCCTCGGTCGGCCTGCCCGCGCTGCTGCGCGCCGACGAGGTCGAGGAACGAACCGGCTTCCGCATGCCGGAAGGCCCGTACGAGACGCTGGCCGGGCTGGTGATGGCCGCGCTCGGCCGCATCCCCGGCCCGGGGGACGAGGTGGCGGTGCGGGAGTGGACCCTGCGGGTGGAGGCCATGCGGGGCCGCCGCGTCGAGCAGGTCACCCTGACCGCGCCGCGCCGGGCGGGGGAGCGGCCGTGACCCTCGCCGACGGGCTGGTCATCGTGTCACTGCTGGCCGTCAACGGCTTCTTCGTGGGCGCGGAGTTCGCCCTCATCTCCGCCCGCCGCACCCTGATCGAGCCGCGGGCGCGCGAGGGCTCGCGCCGGGCTCAGGCCGTGCTCGCCGCCATGAACGCCGTCCCCACCATGCTGGCGGCGGCGCAGCTCGGCGTGACGCTGGCCTCGCTCGTGCTCGGGGCCGTCGGCGAGCCGGTGGTGGCCGAGGCCGTAGGGCCGCTGCTGGCCGCCGTGGGGCTGCCCGAGCGGCTGACCCATCCGGTCGCCTTCGCGCTGGCCCTGCTGCTGGTGGTCGCCGCACACGTGATCATCGGGGAGATGGTGCCGAAGAACCTGGCGCTGTCCGCCCCGGACGTGGCCGCGCTGTGGCTGGTGCCGCCGCTGTTCGTGCTGGCCAGGGCGACCCGCCCGCTGCTCGCGCTGGTCAAGGCCATGGCCGGGGTGGTGCTGCGGCTGCTGCGCGTCCCCTCCGCCGAGGAGGTCCGTACGGTCTACACCTCCGGCGAGCTGCCCGTGCTCATCGAGGAGTCGCGCCGCCACCGCCTGCTCCGCCAGGACGAACGCGACCGCATGATCGCCACCCTCGCCCTGCACGCCCGCCCGGCCGGCTCGGTGATGGTGCCGATGAGCGAGGTCGTCAGCGTGCCCGAGACCATCGACAGCGCCGGCCTGCAACACTACGCGGGCCGCCACGGCCACTCCCGTTTCCCCGTGCACGGCGACGACCCCGCCGAGCTGCGCGGCTACCTGCACGTCCTGGACGCGCTGAACGGGCACGGCGCCCGCGAGCCGCTGCCCGTGCGCGCCCTGCCGCAGGTCCCCGCCACCGCCACCCTGGCCCAGGTGCTGGCCGTCATGCGCGCCCGCCGCGCCCAGCTCGCCGCCGTCGCCGACGAGTCCGGACGCGTGCTCGGCGTGGTCACCCTGGACGACGTGCTCGGCGGCATCCTGACCGGCTGACGCGCCGACGCCGACGCCGACGCCGACCGGGCCGGGCCGGGCGGCGCCGGCCGCCGCGCGTCACCGGACCGGGCGGACGCCTTTCGCGATCTTCCTCAGCTCACTCATGGCGTCGATCTCCTTGGCGTACTCGGGGCCGATGAGCAGCTTGACGGCCAGGTCCTTGCGGAGCTTCCAGGTGACCGTGGGCGTGACCGGGCCACCGGCGGCCCCCGAGTCGCCGTCCCCGGACAGCCTCGCAGGCCTCCCGCCGAGGTCCGCCGTCTTGGTCTGTCGTTCCGGCCGGAAGTCGTACAGCACGTCCGCGGACGCGCCGTGGGCCACGATCACCTGGACGGCGTAGTCGGCCTGCTGGAGGCCCGGCTTCCGGAAGCTGGTGGTGTAGCTCTTGCCGGGACCGACCACATCGTCCTTCGACCATTTGCCCCATTCGAGCCCGTCGGGCAGGTAGGTGAGCCGGATGCCGCCGAACTCCCGCCCGTCGCCGAGGTCCCCCAGGGCCTGCGGCGTCGGCGCGGGCGGCAACTGGACGTCGAGCGTGACCGTACTGCCCCACACGACGACCTTGCCGGCGGCCGGTTCCTGCGTGCCCACCAGGCCGTTGTCGCTCCGCATCCCGGTGAGCGCGGCCTTCAGCCCGGCGTCGTGGAGCGCCTTCGCCGCCTCGGTGGCGCGCCGGCCCGTCACGTCGGGCACGGTCACGTCGTTGCGCATCACGACCTGGTTCTGGCCGCTGTCGGCGGGTTCGCCGGGATTCAGCATCACCGGCACGGTCACGGCCACCGCCGCCGTGACGATCGCCGCCCCCGCCACGCGGAGCCTGGTCACGCGGGCGCGGTGCCCCCGGCGTACGGCGCCGCCCAGTCCGGGCCCGGCCTGAACATCGGCGACGTGCGCCGCCATGGCGTCGGCGAGGTCGTCCTCGATCGTCATCTCGTCACTTCCTCTGCGACATCCATGTTCTGGCGGATCCTGGCGAGCCCGCGCGCGGCCTGGCTCTTGACCGTCCCGGCCGAGCAGCCGAGCAGGGCCGCGGTGGCCTGCTCGGACTGGTCCTCCCAGTAGCGCAGGACGAGCACGGCGCGCATCCTGGGCGGCAGCCTGCGCAGCTCGCCGATGAGCGTGTCGCGCAGGTCGAGGTCGGGAGAGTCGGCGGCGGTCTCGGGCGGGCGGGCGAACATGATCTCCTGGACGACCCTGCGCCGCCTCGCCCTGCTGATCGCCGCGTTCACGACGACCTTCCTCGCGTACGCCTCGGGGTTGTCGTGCCTGATCCGAGGCCAGTGCCGGTAGACCTTCTCCAGCGCGTGCTGGACCAGGTCCTCGGCGTCGTGCCGCGTCGCCCCGCACACCAGGATCGCGGTACGCAGCAACGAGGTGCTTCTGGTGGCGAGGAAGTCGTCGAAGGCAGCCTCGTCGTCATCTGTCATCAGTGAAGGTCCCCTTTCGCCCTCCCCAACGCGCGAGCCCGCCCGGAGGTTGAGTGCCTTCTTGGGGGCTCGTGGTCAGGCGACGACGCCGTCCGCGCGCAGGGACGCCAGCTCCGGCGGCGACAGGGACAGCAGATCGGCCAGCACCTCGTCGGTGTGCTCGCCCAGCTCGGGGGCGGGCGACGGCGGGACCTGGCGGCCGTCCAGGAGCAGCGGGCCGCCCGGCGCCAGGTGGGGGCCGACGCCCGGCTGGTCGAGCGGGGCCATCAGCGGCTCGCCCCGCAGCGCCGCGGCCCCACCGGCGGCCAGGTCCTCGAACGTCCGGTAGCGCGACCACAACACCGACGTGCCCTCCAGGCCCTCCTCAGCCTCGGCGGCCGTACGGGCGGCGAACCACGGCGCGAGCAGCCCGGCCAGCGCCTCGCGGTGGGCGTACCGGTCGGACTCGGCGCGGAAGTCGGCAGGGCCTGCTCCAGCGCCGACACCACCCGCGTCAGCCCGGTCGCGGCGACCAGGTCGCGCCAGTGCCGCTCGGTGAGGACCAGGACCATGAGCCGCCGCCCGTCGGCCGTGACGAAGTCGCGGCCGAAGTCGCCGTACAGGTCGTTGCCGATGCGCGGGCGGCCGGCGGCGTGGAGCTGGGCCTCGGCCAGGAATCCCAGGTTGCCAGCGGTGGCCAGGGCCACGTCGTGCAGGGCCAGGTCGATGCGGCGTCCCCGTCCGGTCGCGGCCCGGCGGTGCTCGGCCGCGAGCAGGCCGACGGCCAGGTAGAGGCCGCACGCCACGTCCCAGGCGGGGAGCACGTGGTTGACCGGGCCGTCGTGGCCGGCGGGCCCGGTGACGTACGGCAGGCCCAGCCCGGCGTTGACCGTGTAGTCGACGGCGGGCCGGCCGTCGCGGTGGCCGAGGAGGCGGGCGTACACCAGGTCGGGCCGGCGCTCGGCCAGTTCCTCGTACGACAGCCCGGCCCGGGGCGGCGCGTTGGTGAGCACGGTGCCGGCGGCGACGGCCATGGCGGCGACCAGCTCCCGCCCCCGGGCCGAACGCAGATCGACGGTGACCGAGCGCTTGCCCTTGTTCAGTCCCGCCCAGTAGAGGCTGCGACCGGACGGCGCGAGCGGCCAGCGCCGCGCGTCGGGCCCGCCGCCGAGCGGATCCACACGTACGACATCCGCTCCGAGCTGGGCCAGCGTCATTCCGCCGAGGGGCGCGGCGACGAAGCTGGACAGCTCGATCACCCGCATTCCGGCCAGCGGCGCGATCTCCTCATCCGTCACGTTCGTCACAAGCACCTCCAATTACCTCATTGATCTTATGTGCGGACGCGGCCCAAGATCTCACACGGAAGTTCTGGTAACAAACATTTCCCGAAATAACCGGTCTGCCCCATTGTCATTAACTGGAATTGTTGGAACATATGGTCTGAGTCACGAGTGAAGTCCAAAGATCGCCTACCGCAAGAGGGTGGCGGCGAGGGGAAAGGGGCAACGCTCATGCGCCAGCGTGCTGTCCGGAACTTGGCCAGGCTCGGCACGGCGCACGCCAGGATCACCCGGATTCTGGACGCCGCCGCGGGTGGGAAGAACAACTTCCTCGCCGACCGGGACCTGGTTCGCCATTTCGATCAAGTAACTCCCGTCGCCACCACCGCGGCCCGCGCAGTACTTGAATATCTGTCCCGGGTGGTACGTCATTTGGCCGCTGTCGAAGGCGTGGACCAATTCATGATCGTGGGAAGCGGGGTGCCGAACGGCTCGTCGGGCGGCAGCCGCCTGCACGAGGTGGCCCGGGTGGCCTCCCCGGGCTCCGACGTACGAGTGGTGTACGTGGAGAGCGACCCGATGGCGTTGACGCTGGCCCAGGCCACCATTGAGCCGTTCTGCGACCTGGTGCGCGTGGTGGACGGCGACGTGCGGGAGATCGACGAGATGCTCGGCGATCCGGTGGTCCAGACGTTCCTCGACTGGGACCGGCCCATGGCGGTGTTGTTGCTGTCGGCCCACAGCCTGGATGACGAGTGCGCCCGTACCGCCATCAAACGCCTGCGCCACGCCGCGCCGGAAGGCAGCTTCCTCGGCCTGTTGCACATCACGTTCGACGGGGTGCCGCCGGAGCTGGCCCCCGCCATCCGCAGCCTGCTGGCCATGACGCTGCCCGGCCTCACCGTGCGCACCCGCGACGAGGTCGCGGACCTGCTGGACGGCCTCGACCTGATGGAACCCGGCCTGGTGTGGGTGCCCGAGTGGCGTCCCGAAGACGGCGACCCCGCCTGCGCGGACGCTCCCAGCTCGTCGGGCAACTACGGCGCCGTGGCTCACATCCCCTAGCATGCCCCCGCGGGCCGGCCCGTCGCCGGCCCGCGGGCATCCTCTCGCCGGGCCTTCCACGCCTGTCGGCACCCGCCCCCGGCCCCGCCGCGAACGCGGACGCGGGTCACGGGAGACAGCTGGGTGACCGCCATCCTCGTGGAAGGACCGATGTGACCCTGCTGAATCTCCCGGAGCAGGACGACGCGGAGGTGATTCTCCGTTCCAGGGACGACCCCGAACAGTTCGCCGCGGTGTTCGACCGCTACGCCCGGCAGATCCATCTGTACGTCGCCCGCCGGCTCGGCACACAGGCGGCGGACGACATCGTGGCCGAGACGTTCCTGGCCGCGTTCCGCCGCCGCGAGTCCTACGATCCCTCCGTCCGCCTGGCCAGGCCGTGGTTGTACGGCATCGCCACCAAGCTGATCGCCCGGCACCGGCGCGACGAGGAGCGGCTGCTGCGCGCGCTGAGCCGTACCGGGGCGGACCCGCTGCCCGAGCTGATCGGGGACGTCGTCACCCAGCGGGTCGCGGCCCAGGCCGAGGAGCGCCGGCTGATGGCGGCGCTGGCCGCCCTGTCGCCGGGCGACCGTGACGTCCTGCTGCTCGTGGCCTGGGAGGACATGAGCCTGGAGGAGGCCGCGCAGGCCCTCGGCATCCCGGCGGGTACGGCGCGCTCCCGCATGCACCGCGCGCGCAAGAAGATCAAGGCCGTGATCCCCGCGGAGGAGGAGAACCGATGAACGACCTGAACGCGGTCAAGCAGGTGCGCCGCTCCGTCCCCGCGATGACGCCGCAGGCGGAGCGGGCGGCCCGCGACAGGCTGCTGGCCGCCGCGCGCGAGTCACGGCCGCGCCCGGGACGCCCGCGGCTCCCGCGCCTGGCGTGGCGGATGGCGACGGCGGCCGTCCTGGCCGTCGTGGTCGGCCTCACCTGGGTCGCGACCCGCGAGGACGGGACGGCCCCGGTCGCGAGCGTACGGGCGCTGGGCGAACGGGCGGCCGGCGCGGCCGAGGGTGGCCCGGACCCGGGAACGAGCCGCGGTCAGTGGCTCTACATCAAGGAACGGAACGCCGCCCCCGGCGCCTACAGCGGCTACGGCGTGGACGCGAGCAGGCGGATCATCTCCGAGCTGTGGACGAGCGTCGACGGCCGGCAGGTGGCCTGGTACGACGAGAAGGGCAAGCTCCTCGTCCAGGGCACCCATCCCGGCCTCGGCGCCGCCGACCTGGCCGAGGAGCCGGTCACGCCGGAGAGCGTGCTCGACCGGCTCAGGGCCGCGCTCGCCCGGGTGGGCCCGGTCGAGCCGGGATCCGGGGAGCCGCCGCCGTCCGTCGACGAACGGCTCTTCCAGGCGATCTATCAGCTCATGGGCGAGCAGGCGCTGCCTCCCAAGGTACGGGCGGCGCTGTTCCGGGCCCTGCCCACGATCGCGGGCGTCCAGGTCACCCCGGACGCGGTCGACGCCGACGGGCGGCACGGCGTCGCCTTCAGCTACACCGGCGACTGGGCGCGCTACGACCTGATCCTCAGCCCCGGCGACTACCGCTACCTGGGGGTGTACGGCGTGAGCGTGGCCGACAGGACCTTCACCTGGACGGGGGGCGGCGTCGAGGTGCCCGCCGGCACGCCGGTCACCTGGTCGGCCCGGCTCACGACCGGCGTCGTGGACGAGCCCGGACGGCGGCCCTGAAAACGGGCTCACCCGCGATACTCCGCCATTTACTAAACTGTTGATGAAAACCTCTGTAATGGGTGGTGAACACCGTCGTCCGGCCGGGCGGCGGTGTCGTTCGGTGTCGTCCGGTGTCGTTCGCGTTCGAACCGGTCGGGGGTGCGTCACGGGCCGTCCGCTGCTAGGACATGTCCTTTCTGGTCGTCGTCGGCAGAGCGATGAATAGGTGGCCCGTTATGTGGAAAAATGTCGGACCAGCGACCTTTTCTGGTCGTACCGTGACCCCGTTCGAGGATGCGGCGATGGACGACTCCGCCTGGCACATCGAGGAGGCGTCCCTGGTGCTGGTGGAGGCGACGCTCGACGCCATGGCCGCGCTCGGGGACCTGTCGGTGCCCCGGCTGCGGGTGCTGCTGGCGGTAGACCGGCACGGTCCGATGAACCTGCGTTCCCTCGCCGAGCGCCTGGACATGTCGTTGTCGGCGGCCGGCAGGGTCGTCGACCGCCTGGACACGGCAGGGCTGCTGAGCAGGGCTCCCGCCGCCCACAGCCGCCGTGAGATCCGCATCAGCACGACGCAGGCGGGCCGGGACGTGCTGGAGCGATTGCGCGCGGCGCGGCGGCAGCGCATCGGTCACGCGCTGGAGAAGCTGGCCCCGGCCGACCGTACGACGCTGGTGCACGTCCTGCGGAGGCTGACCGAGGCGGCCGACTCCTAATTCACCCCACCTGTCGACTTTTCCCGATATTACGGTCGATGTGTGTAATGCCGTTTTCGGGGGCGGTAAAACTTCTCGCGGAACTAACACATTCCATATGGACACTGTCGCATGCTAGAAACAGTCGTCTGACTGCGCACCTCACCGTCAGTCGATACGCCGGTGTCCGGCGGCACGGCAAGAGAGCCACATCCCGGCAGAGCTAGCCCGGATACCGAAAAAAGCCTCATTTCCACATAAAGGGGGTCATGCGTCGTGCCTGGTGGAATACGCATGCGTCTGACACGAGCCGAGCGCGCCGCCGACGCGGCGGCCGCGCGGCTGCTGGCGGCGGGCACCCTGCTGCTGCGCGCCGACACCACGCCGGACCGGCGGGCGGTGTACCGCGCCGAGGACAAGGTCAACGACTCCCCGTACCGGCGACGATGGGCGCACGACAAGGTCGTGCGCTCCACCCATGGCGTCAACTGCACCGGCTCGTGCTCCTGGAAGGTCTACGTCAAGGACGGCCTGATCACCTGGGAGACCCAGCAGACCGACTACCCCAGCGTCGGCCCCGACCGGCCGGAGTACGAACCGCGCGGCTGCCCCCGCGGCGCCGCCTTCTCCTGGTACACCTACTCGCCCACCCGGGTGCGCTACCCGCACGCCCGCGGCGTCCTGGTGGAGCTCTACCGCGAGGCCAGGGCGCGCCTCGGCGACCCGGTCGCGGCCTGGGCGGAGATCACCACCGACCCGCGCAAACGGCACCGCTACCAGTCGGCGCGCGGCCGGGGCGGCCTGGTCCGGATCGAGTGGGACGAGGCGCTGGAGATCGCCGCGGCGGCCCACGTCCACACCCTCATGACGTACGGGCCCGACCGGGTCGCCGGGTTCTCGCCGATCCCCGCCATGTCGATGGCCTCGCACGCGGTCGGCGCCCGGTTCATGTCCCTGATCGGCGCGCCGATGTTGTCCTTCTACGACTGGTACGCCGACCTGCCCGTCGCCTCGCCCCAGGTGTTCGGCGACCAGACCGACGTGCCCGAGTCGGGCGACTGGTGGGACGCGGCCTACATCATGTTGTGGGGCTCCAACGTCCCGGTCACCCGTACCCCCGACGCCCACTGGGTCACCGAGGCCCGCTACCGGGGCCAGAAGGTGATCGTGGTCTCGCCCGACTACTCCGACGCGACCAAGTTCGCCGACGAGTGGCTGCACCCGCATCCCGGCACCGACGGCGCGCTCGCCGTGGCGATGGGCCACGTCATCCTGCGCGAGTTCTTCGTCGAACGGCAGGCGCCGCACTTCGCCTCCTACGTCAGGCGCTTCACCGACCTGCCGTTCCTGGTCGCCCTGGAGGAGCACGACGACGGCGGGCTGCGTCCCGGCAAGTTCCTGACCTCGGCGCAGGCGGGCGGCCAGGAGGAGATGGCCGCCTGGCGGCCGATGATCCTCGACGCCGCCTCCGGCCGTCCGGTCGCGCCCAACGGCACGCTGGCCGACCGCTGGAGCACCGAGCAGGGGCACTGGAACCTCGACCTGGGCGACCTCGATCCCCTGCTCACCCTGCACGAGCCCGGCTGCGACAGCGCCGAGGTGGTCCTGCCGCGCTTCGACGAGCCCGGCGGCGTGATCAGCAGGGGCGTGCCGGTCCGGCGCGTCGGCGACCGGCTGGTCACCACCGTCTTCGACCTGCTCCTGGCCCAGTACGGCGTCGCCCGCCCCGGCCTGCCCGGCCGGTGGCCCACCGGCTACGACGACGCCGACGCCCCCGGCACCCCGGCCTGGCAGGAGCGCCTCACCTCCACCCCCGCCGGGCAGGCGATCAGGATCGCGCGGGAGTTCGCCGCCACCGCCGAGCGCACGGGCGGCCGCTCCATGATCGTGATGGGCGCCGGCACCAACCACTGGTTCCACTCCGACACCATCTACCGTTCCTTCCTGACGCTGCTGCTGCTCACCGGCTGCCAGGGCGTCAACGGCGGCGGCTGGGCCCATTACGTGGGCCAGGAGAAGGTCCGGCCGCTGGCGGGCTGGCAACAACTGTCCACCGCGGCCGACTGGGTGCGCCCCTCGCGCCAGATGGCGGGCACGCCGTACTGGTATCTGCACACCGGCCAGTGGCGCTACGAACGGTTCTCGGCGGAGACGCTGTCCAGCCCCGCCGGGCCGCGCCGGTTCGCCGGGCGGCACACCGCCGACCTGGTGGCCCAGTCGGCCCGGCTGGGCTGGATGCCGAGCTACCCCACGTTCTCGGCCAACCCGCTCGACCTGGGCCGCCGTGCCCGCGAGAGCGGCCAGGACCCGGCGCGCTGGATCGCCGATGAGGTGGCGGCCGGGCGGCTGGCGTTCGCCTGCGAGGACCCCGACGCGCCGGAGAACTGGCCGCGGGTGCTCACCGTCTGGCGGGCCAACCTGATCGGCTCCTCGGCCAAGGGCAACGAGTACTTCCTACGCCACCTGCTGGGCGCGGCCGACAACGCGACCGCCGAGGAGGCCCCGCCGCCGGACCGGCCCCGGGAGGTCACCTGGCGGCAGGCGCCGCGCGGCAAGCTCGACCTGCTGCTCGCCCTCGACTTCCGGATGACCTCCACGACCCTGTTCGCCGACCTCGTGCTGCCCGCCGCCACCTGGTACGAGAAGCACGACCTGTCCAGCACCGACCTGCACCCGTTCGTGCACGCCTTCACCCCGGCGATCAACCCGCCCTGGCAGGCCCGCACCGACTTCGACATCTTCCACTCCCTGGCCCGCAAGCTGAGCGAACTGGCCGCGGGCCGCCTCGACGTCGCCCACGACCTGGTCGGCACCGCCCTCCAGCACGACACGCCCGGCGAGATCGCCCAGCCGGGCGGCGGCGTGCCCGACTGGCGGCAGAGCGGCGCGACGCCGGAGCCGGGACGCACCATGCCGGCCGTGACGCTGGTCGAGCGGGACTACACCGCGATCGCCGACAAGCTGGCCGCCTTCGGGCCGCTGGCCGAGCGGCAGGGCATGACCGTCAAGGGCGTCACCGTACGGCCGGGCCCCGAGTCGGCCTGGCTGGCCGCGCGCTGCGGCACCGCCGACGGCGGCCCCGCCGGAGGGCGTCCGCTCCTGGACAGCGACGTCAAGATGTGCGAGGCGATCCTGGCCCTGTCGGGCACCACCAACGGCAGGATCGCCGCCGAGGGCTTCGACCGGCTCGCCGAACGCTGCGGCCCCGGCTCGGGGTTGTCGGAGCTCGGCGCGTCGGTCGCCGGGCACCGTACGGTGTTCTCCGACACCCAGGACCGGCCGGTGGCCGCGGGGGCCAGCTTCGAGTGGTCGGGCGCCGAGGGGCACGACCGCCGCTACGCGCCGTTCACCATCAACACCGAGCACCGCAAGCCCTGGCACACGCTCACCGGCCGCCAGCACTTCTACCTCGACCACGACTGGATGGCCGAGCTGGGCGAGCAGCTCCCCGTCTACCGGCCGCCGCTCGACCTCGACGCGCTGGGCGAGAGCCTGCCCGCCGCGCCCGACGGCGGCAAGGCGGTGAACGTGCGCTACCTCACCCCGCATTCCAAGTGGTCGATCCACTCGGAGTACCAGGAGAACCTGCTCATGCAGACGCTGGCCAGGGGCGGCCCGGTCATCTGGATCAGCGTCGAGGACGCCGCCGCCATCGGCGTGGCCGACAACGACTGGATCGAGGCCGTCAACGTCAACGGCGTCGTCGTGGCCCGCGCCGTGGTCTCCCACCGCATGCCGGCCGGCACCGTGTTCATGTACCACGTCCAGGAACGCCTGGTGAACGTGCCCAGGTCGCAGGCCACCGGCCGGCGCGGCGGCGTGCACAACGCGCTCACCAAGCTCCTCGTCAAGCCGACCCATCTGATCGGCGGCTACGGCCAGCTCTCCTTCGCCCCCAACTATTACGGCCCCACCGGCAACCAGCGCGACGCGGTGACCGTCATCCGCCGCAGGGATCAGGAGGTGCGTTACTGATGCGACCGATGGCCCAGATCGCCATGGTGATGAACCTGGACAAGTGCATCGGCTGCCACACCTGCTCGGTCACCTGCAAGCAGACGTGGACCAACCGGCCGGGCACCGAGTACGTCTGGTTCAACAACGTCGAGACCCGTCCCGGCCAGGGCTACCCGCGCGGCTGGCAGGACCAGGAACGCTGGCGGGGCGGCTGGCGGCTGCGCCACGGCCGCCTGGTGCCCAGGGCCGGCGGCCGGCTGCGCCGCCTGGCCACGCTCTTCGCCAACCCCGAGTTCCCCGGCCTCGACGACTACTACGAGCCGTGGACCTACGACTACGACAACCTCATCGGCGCGCCGCTCGGCGACGACGTGCCGACCGCGCCGCCCCGTTCGCTGATCGACGGCCGGCCCACCGCCGTCACCTGGGGGCCGAACTGGGACGACGACCTGGGCGGCGGCCCGGAGCAGCTCGCCGCCGACGTCGTCCTGCGCAAGGTGAGCGACACCGTACGCCTGGACTACGAGCGGGCGTTCATGTTCCACCTGCCGCGCATCTGCGAGCACTGCCTCAACCCCTCGTGCGTGGCCGCCTGCCCGTCCGGGGCGATGTACAAGCGCATGGAGGACGGCATCGTCCTGGTCGACCAGGACCGGTGCCGGGGGTGGCGCATGTGCGTGTCGGGGTGCCCGTACAAGAAGGTGTACTTCAACCACCAGACCGGCAAGGCCGAGAAGTGCACGTTCTGCTACCCGCGCATCGAGGCGGGGGAGCCCACGGTCTGCTCCGAGACGTGCGTCGGCCGCCTGCGCTACCTCGGCGTCATGCTCTACGACGCCGACCGCATCGGGGAGGCCGCCGCCGTGCCCGAGGAGCGCGACCTGTACCAGGCGCAGCTCGACTGCTTCCTCGATCCCGCCGATCCGGGGGTGATCGCCGCCGCCGAGGCGGCGGGCATCCCGCACGACTGGCTGGAGGCCGCCCGCCGCTCGCCCGTACGGCAGCTCATCACCGAGTTCCGGATCGCCCTGCCGCTCCACCCGGAGTACCGCACCATGCCCATGGTCTGGTACGTCCCGCCGCTGTCGCCCATCGTCGACGCGCTCGCCGACACCGGGCACGACGGCGAGGACGCGGGCAACCTGTTCGGCGCCATCGACTCGCTGCGCATCCCCGTCGAATACCTCGCCGAGCTGTTCACCGCGGGCGATCCGGCCCCGGTGGAGGCCGCGCTCCAGCGCCTGGCCGCCATGCGCGCCCACATGCGGGCCCGCAACCTCGGCGACGAGCCCGACCCGGACGCCGGCGCCGGCACCGGTCTGGACGCCGCCGGCCTGGAACGCATGTACCGCCTGCTCGCCCTCGCCAAGTACGACGAGCGGTACGTCATCCCCACCGCCTACGTCGCCTCCGACCACGCCGCGGGCGCGGGCTGCAGCCTCGACGTCCCCGGCGGCCCCGGCATGCTCGCCGAGGGCTTCCACAGCCTGCCGGTCACCAAGGACGAACAGTTGCGCGGCCGCGTCAACCTGCTCAACTGGGACGGCAAGGGCACGCCCGACGGCCTGTTCCCGTCCAGGGGCGAGGCGGCCGAGTGAGCCGGCACGACGGCCGCCTGATCCACCAGGCCGCCTCCCTCCTGCTGAGCTATCCGGAAGAGGACTGGACCGCCCGCCTCGACCTGGTACGCACCGCGCTCGGCCCTGTGGGTGGTGCGGCGGGCGAGCGCCTGCGTACGTTCTGCGCCGAGGCGGCGGCCCTGTCCGCGCTCGACGCCGGAGCCGCGTACGTGAGCACCTTCGACCGCAGCGGCCGCCGGACCCTCCACATGACCTACTACGGCGACGGCGACACCCGCAGGCGCGGCGAGTCGCTCCTGGACCTCAAGACCCTCTACCGCGCCCACGGCTGGCAGCCCGGCACGGGCGAGCTGCCCGACTTCCTGCCGGTGATGCTGGAGTTCGCCGCCCGCGTGCCGGGCCCCGGCGGCCGGCTGCTGCGCGACCACCGTCCCGGTCTCGACCTGCTGCACGCCGGTCTGGCCGACCGGCGCAGCGGCTACGCCGCCGTCGTGGAGGCCGTGCTGCTGACGTTGCCGAGGCCCACGTCGGCCGACCGCCGGGCCGTGGGCGAGCGGGCGGCGCTCGGCCCGCCCGCCGAGCGGGTCGGCCGTACCGTCCTGCCCGAGGTTCCCGGAGGAGTCCGCTGATGAAGCACCTGAACATCGCCCTGTGGGGTGTGTCGCCGTACGTCGTCCTGGTGTTGTTCGTGGCCGGGGTGATCTGGCGTTACCGCTACGACCGGTTCGGGCTGACCACCCGTTCCACCCAGCTTCACGAGAGCCGCCTGCTGCGGGTGGGCGGGCCGCTGTTCCACTTCGGGCTGCTGTTCGTGATCGCCGGTCATCTCGTCGGCCTGCTCGTGCCCGAGCGGCTCACCGAGGCCGTGCACGTGACCGAGCCCATGTACCGGCTCAACGCCCTGGTCGTCGGCGGGCTGGCGGGGCTGGCCAGCGTGGCCGGGCTCGCGGTGCTGCTGTGGCGGCGGCTGCGGGTGCGGGCCGTACGCCGCGCCACCGGGCGCTCCGACCGCGTCCTGTACCCGGTGCTGGCCACCGTGCTGCTGGCGGGGCTGATCGCCACCCTGCTCGGGCCGTCCGGTCACTACGACTACCGGCTCGGGGTGTCGGTGTGGTTCCGCAGCCTGCTCGAACTGGAGCCGGACGTGGGCGCCATGGCGGCGGCGCCGTTCGTCTTCCAGGCGCACACGCTGCTCGGCATGGCCCTGTTCGCGTTGTGGCCCTTCAGCCGCCTGGTCCACGCCTTCGCGGCGCCCGTCACCTATCTGGCCAGGCCGTACATCGTCTACCGCTCCCGCGGCGGTGCCCTGCCCCGATGAGCACCCGACCCGCCCGGCCGCCGGCGGCCCGAAGGAGGTGGACGGCATGAGCGCCGAGGCCGCCGCGGAAGGCCTGGGATCGGCGGAAGGCCCGGGAGCGGCCGAAGGCGCGGGAGGCGGGGCGCGGTCGCGGGTGGCAGGCGCGCTCGCCGTGTCCTGGAAGGCCGCCCTGTGCATCAGCGTGCCCGCCCTCGTCGCCTGGCTGGCCCGCCAGCCGTTCGTCTTCCCCTCCCTCGGGCCGACGATCTACCTGGTGCTCACCGCGCCGGGGGCGCCCGCGTCGGCTCCCCGCCGTACGGTCGCCGGGCACGCCATCAGCGCCGCCGGCGGCTACCTGGCCCTGACCGTCACCGGGCTGACGCGCACCGCGCCCGACCTGGGGCACATCGACGGCCGCCGGGTGGTCGCGGTCGTCATCGCGCTGTCGTGCACGACGCTGGGCATGCTGGCCACCGACAGCTCCCACCCGCCGGGCGGCGCGACCACGCTCATCGTGGCCCTGGGCTTCCTGCGCACCCCGCTCAACCTGGCCGTCCTGCTCACCGCCGTCGTGCTCACGACGTTCGTGCTGCTCGCTCTCGGACGCCCGCGCCGCGCCTCCGTGGTAGCTTCTCTGGAGAAGCTACTTCCTGGAAGATTTATCTTCTCCAGGAGGAGGAACGGGAAGTGAGGATCGCGTGCCGAACACGTCAGACCGCCCGGACGCCGGCCGGCTCTACCGCCGCTACCTCAGCGCGGTCATGCTGCACGGCCACGCCGCCGCCAAGGCCTGCGGTCTGGGCGCCACCGACCTGTACGCCCTGAACATCCTCGAACTGGCCGGCCCGATGACCCCCGGCGAGCTCGGCACCCGCACCGGCCTGACCACCGGCCCGACCACCCGCCTCATCGACCGGCTGGAGCAGGCCGGATACGTCCGCCGCGCCCCCGACCCGGACGACCGCCGCAAGGTGATCGTCGAGCCGGTCGGCAAGCCCGCCCAGCTCGACCAGGTCATGGACCCCGTCCGGCGGAAGATCGGCGACATCCTGGCCGACTGCCCGCCCGAGCACCTCGACGCGCTCTTCGACTACTTCGACCGGGCCGCCCAGGCCTACCAGGAGGCCGCCGAACGCCTGCGCTCCGGCTCCTGACCCCGGCCGTGGCCCGGCCGTCCCTCGGTCAGCGGAAGTCGGAGATGCGCAGGACCGCGAGCATGTCCGTCGCCCGGGAGCCGGTCGAGAAGGACGCCTCCACCCCGACCCATCCCCGGAAGGCCCCCGAGTCGTCGATGATCTGCATCAGCGGCTTGACGTGGGAGTTGCCCGTGTAGCAGAACTCGCCGCGCTCCATCGCCAGGCACGTGCACCAGTGCCACAGCGTGTCGCGACGGTCGGACTTGGAGATCGTCGTCAGGTAGTACTGGATGGAGCTGACGTTGGCCTTCGTGCCGCCGCCGTACTTCGGGCAGCCGCCCGACTTCTGGCACGCCCCGCGCGAGGACGGCTGGAGGTAGGTCAGGCACGAGGTGGCCGAGGCGCAGGCGCGGAAGGAGGAGTGGCCGAACGGCTGGTTGCCGGAGTTGACCAGCGTGCCGCTCGCCCAGCTCGTCAGGTCCTGGCGCAGCGAGCCGGGGAAGGCCCGTACCGAGCTCATCGCGCGGCGGGTGGCGGGGGAGGCGTTGCTGCCGTAGCCGTAGCCGTGCGTGGCCAGGGTGCTGCGCTTGAGGTCGAGGCGGGCCAGCTTGCGGTCCGGCGAGGTGCGCACGTACCACTGCTCCGTCCAGGTCTGGGCGATCTTCCAGCGGATGGTGAGCACGTCGCCCGCCAGCGTGTACGTACCGGTGCGGGTCTCGTTCGGGCCGGCCGTGTAGCCGCCCGCGGTGAGCACCTCGCAGGCGCGCGGGCGCGAGGACACCCCGCCGGACCTGGTGGTGCAGCTCGCGTCGGGCACGGTGCCGGTGCGCTGCCTGGCCTTCGGATAACGCTGCCACCACAGGTACTGGGCGGCGCTCACCGTGCCGTTCGCGGCGAAGCGGTAGGTGCCCAGGCGTACCCAGTTCTGCCGGGAGGCGGCCTGGAGGTGGCCCTGCGAGACGACGAAGGTGCTCTTGCCGCCCGGCAGCGGCGCGGCGGCGACCGCGGCGCTCACCGGCAGGACGAGCAGGGTGGCGAGGGCGAGCACGAAGGAGAGGACTGCCGCTGCGGTACGCATGGAGAGACTCCGGAAGGCTTACGGGCGTTGGCTGAGCGTCAACGGCCCACCGTATTCGGGCCGGACCGGATCTGTCTCCGAAACGCGGTCAAGAGGGACCTGACGCCGCTCGACCGCGCCGGTGAGGTCCGCCGGGCGCGAGCGGCCCTAGGATGAAGGGGTTCCCGTCCAGCGAGGAGGTCGATCATGTCGTTCCCACCACCCGGCATGGTTCTCGGCGACGCCCCGGCGCGCACTTCCTCGCGGGAGGCCGCCACAGGCTGATCCACCGCGTCGAAGTGCTCTTCATGACCATCACTGGTTCGATCATGAGGAGCCCGAGTGCTCGAGATCCGCTGGACCGAAGACGGCGAGACCCGGTCCGCCCGCTGGCGTTCCGCCAACGGCTCGCCCCCGCCCGCCCGCGTGGTGGTCGCCGACGACCGCCTCGCCGCCGCCACCGCGTACCGACTGGCCTGCGAGGGCACGGCGCTGCTCTGGCGCGGTGACTTCCAGGCCGCCCGCCGGCTCCTGCGCGCCATGGCGCGCAGGACCGAACGTCCACCGCACCGGCCCGCGCCGTCGCCCGCCGACGCCTTCCACCGGCACCGGCGGGACCGCGCCCAGCGGGCCGTCACGCTCGGCCGGCTGCTGGTGCCGCTCGGCCCGGACCACGCCGTCCACCTGCGCCGCGCCCCGGACGTGCGCCCGGCCTGCGCCGAGGTCTACGGCCCCGCCGCGGAGCCGTCGGTGACCTCGCTGCGCGAGCTGCTGGGCATCGTCGGGGCCCACGAATGGCGCAGGAGGGGCGTCGAGGTGCCCGCCCTGAACGACCGCATCCATCCGCACTACGGCGTCTTCTCGCCGGTCCGCGGCGAGTACGTCGATCTGGTGGCCCGCGCGCCGCTCGGCCCGCTCGCGCGGGCGTTCGACGTCGGCACCGGGACCGGCGTGCTCGCCGCGGTCCTCGCGCGCAGGGGCGTCGAGCGCCTCGTGGCCACCGACCGCGACCCGCGCGCCGTGGCCTGCGCCCGCGACAACCTGCGGCGGCTCGGGCTGGCCGGCCGCGTCGAGGTCCTGGACGCCGACCTCTTCCCGCCCGGACGCGCGCAGCTCGTCGTCTGCAACCCGCCGTGGCTCCCGGCCAAACCGGCCTCACCCCTCGACCACGCGGTGTACGACCCCGGCGGCCGCATGTTGCGCGGCTTCCTCGACGGCCTGGGCGGGCACCTGGAACCGGCGGGCGAGGGCTGGCTGATCCTGTCGGACCTGGCCGAACGGCTCGGCTTACGGACCCGCGCCGACCTGCTGACCGCCTTCGCGAACGCGGGCCTGCGGGTCGTGGACCGGCTCGAAACGCGCCCCCGGCACCCGCGCGCGTCCGACGCGACCGACCCCCTGCACGCGGCCCGTGCCGCCGAGATCACCTCTCTGTGGCGCCTGCGCCGTACCTGACCGCGTCCGGGCGGGAGCACCAGGCTGCACGAGATCCTCACCTCGCCTCCCCGGGATCTGCGAACCGGTCTGGTTGGCTGTGCGCATGATCGACATCGACCCCTCGTCCCGCCCGGACCCGATCGCCTACCTCGACCACGTCGCCGCGACCGACGTCGGCAGGGGCTACAAGCGGCAGGTCCTGGACCTGCTGGAGCTGCGGCCCGGCCAGACCGTGCTCGACCTCGGCTGCGGCCCCGGCACCGACCTGGCCGCCATGGCCGACGCCGTAGCCCCGCACGGGCGGGTCGTCGGCGTGGACCGCGACCCGGCGATGGTCGCCGAGGCGCGTACCCGGCTGGCCGGACGGCCCCTGGTCGAGGTGCGTCCCGGGGACGTGCACGCGCTGCCGCTGGCGGACGGGAGCGTCGACCGGGCCCGTACCGACCGGGTGCTCCAGCACGTGGACGACCCGGCGGCGGTGCTGGCGGAGTTCCGCCGGGTGGCCCGTCCCGGGGCGCGGATCGTCATGGCCGAGCCCGACTGGGAGGGCATGCTGATCGACTCGCCCGACCCGGACGTCGGCCCGGCGCTGGCCCGGTTCATCGCCCGCCGGGTGGTCCGCCACGGCACCGTCGGCCGCCGCCTGGCCCGGTTGTGCGCCGAGGCCGGCCTCGTGGTGCGTTCGGTGGGGACGGTCGCGCCGGTGTTCCGCGACCTCGCCACCGCCGACCGGGTGCTCGGGCTGCGCCGCAACGTGGCCAGGGCGATCGGCGCCGGGTGTCTCGAACCCGGCACCGAGGAGTGGTTCGACGACCTCGCCTCCCGGCCCTTCCTGGCCTCGGCCCTGCTGTTCCTGGTCGCGGCCGAGGTGGGACCGTGACGGGTCAGACGATGCGCAGCGGGAGCGTACGTGGTCCGCGTACCTGACCGGTGGCCCAGGTGACGGCGTCGGGGTCGGCGAGGGTGAAGTCGGGGATGCGCTGGAGCCAGACGTCGAGTGCGGTGCGGAGTTCCATGCGGGCGAGGTGGGAGCCGA
>NZ_BMRC01000011.1 GCF_014648435.1 Nonomuraea spiralis | reverse complement strand
TCTGCCTCCGGCCTTCGACGACTTCTCCCGAAAGGCCCGGAAACGCCACCGCCGACGTCCCGGAAATCCGCAATCGTCCGAATTATTTCTCTGAGATCACCTCATCTGTGTCGACAGCTTCATAATTCCGTCATGAACCGTGAGTACCGGTACGGCGACGCGGTGCGTCTGCTGGGTGGCACGGATCCGGCGATCAAGAAGCTGGACACGCTGCTCGGTCTGGGCACGCTCGGCCTCTGGGACCTCGTCGACGCCAAGAACGAGCTCATCAGGCTGGGCAACGACCTGCTCGGACGATGGCGCGAGTGGCGGTCCGGCGACGACTGGCGCAGCCGTACCGAACGGATCGAGGCCGCTCACGAGATCCTCGTGATCACGTCGCTCTTCGAGGCCGTGGACGGCCTGAGGCTCCCGTTCACCGACGACGACCTGAGGCTCGTCAAGCGGACGGCGGGCGCGCTCACCCCGAAGCGGCGCGGCAAGCTCCAGGACAACGTGCGCATCGTCCTGGACGGCCTTGAGGTGCCGCCGTGCCCGTCGCCGCAGCGCCCGTACGAAGACGTCAGGGCCGACATCGTCACGTTCTACGAAGGGCTCGCGCACAACATGCTCAGCGTCCTGAAGGGCGTCGCCGGCTGGGACGAGCTGACCTCTCACGGAGAGGAGCAGATCATCATGGAGGTCGGCATGGCGCTGCCGGGGCTCGCGCTGGCCCGGTACGAGGACGGTTACCGGCGGCTGGCGGGCGACGTGCCGGAGTTCGCGTTGTGGGCCCAGATGACCGAGCACCAGGCCACCCGGGCCAGCCTCGCGGGGCTGGAACGGGTGCTGGCCGGGATGACCGCCGGCAAGGTCCTCCCCGTGGAGCTTGAGGCGTTGAGGAGAACGCAGCAGAACGCACTCGCGTGTGCGGTGGCGGAGACCGGCGACGTGCCCGTCGGGATGCGATTACCGACGTTGGAGGAGGCGTACCTGCCGCAGCGCTTCCGCGCGGGTGAGGTGTTGTCGGGACGGGACAACCCGAGCATGGAGTCCTGGTGGAAGGACAAGCCGGTACGCGAGGACCTGCCGAGCTTCCTCGCCGCCTGCCTGACGCGCTCGGCGGCGGGACGTACGCCGCTGATCGTGCTGGGCCAGCCGGGTGCGGGCAAGTCGGTGCTCACCAAGATCCTCGGCGCGCGCCTGCCGACGGCGTTCTTCCCCGTCCTGGTGCCGTTGCGCGAGGTGTCGGCGAACGCCGACGTCCAGGAGCAGATCGAGGACGCGATCTATCACGCGACCGGGGAGAAACTGCGCTGGCCCGCTCTCGCCCGATCGGCGGGGAACGCGTTGCCGGTGCTGATCCTGGACGGCTTCGACGAGCTGCTGCAGGCGACCGGCGTCAGGCAGTCCGACTACCTGGGAAAGGTCGAACGTTTTCAGGAGCGGGAGGCGGCGGCGGGGCGTACCGTCGCGGTCATCGTCACGTCGCGCACCGCCGTTTTCCATTGTGCTCAGCCCTCGACGAGCACGATTGTCACGCGGCTCGAACCGTTCGACGAGGATCAGATAGGCCGTTGGCTGCGTGTCTGGAACAAGACCAATTCCTCGTACTTCAACAGGCTCGGCGTGAAGCCTTTCACGCTCGCCCTGGCATTGGCCCACCGCGATCTGGCCGAACAGCCGCTGCTCCTGCTCATGCTCGCGCTGTACGACGCCGACGACAACGCGCTGGGAAAGGCCGCACCCGGCCTGGGACAGGGCGAGTTGTACGAGCAATTGATCATCAGCTTCGTCAAGAGGGAGCTGAAGAAGGGCCGGTGCCCGACCGACGAGCTGGACGACCGCGCCGAGCTGGAGCTGCAACGGCTGGGTTTCGTGGCCTTCTCCATGCTCAACCGGCGCAGCCAGTGGGCCACGTCGGTGCAGGTGAGCGACGATCTGGGCGCTCTTCGCCAGGATCTGCGCGAGCCCGGTTTCTCCACCCCGGCCAGCCCTGGGGAGCAGACCTTCGGCCGGTTCTTCTTCATTTACGAGGCGAAGGCGGCCCGGGACGCGGACGTGGTCCGCGCGTACGAATTCCTGCACGCGACGTTCGGCGAATTCCTCATCGCGCGGCTCGTCAAATCGTTGCTGACCGAGATGGTCTCCATGCCCCGGCGTATTCTCACGGAGACCCTGGACGATTCCCTGCTGCGTTCGCTGCTGTCGTGGGCGACCCTGTCGTCGCGCGCCCCCGCGGTCGTGTTCCTGGCGGAGCTGGCCAAGATGGGCCAGGACGCCGATCGCTGGCACGCCCTGGTACGGCGGCTTTTCAAGCGGCTGAATGCGCAGACCGATGTCGACCTGCCCAATTATCGGCCCAGGATCGCCAGTCCCGCGGAGCGGTACGCGTACTATTCGGCGAATCTGCTGGTGCTCGCCGTGACGACCGCGGAACAGGTGCCGGCCTCCGATCTGCTTCCTGGTCTGGAAGATCTGCCGACCGAGTGGAAACGGTACTTCTATTTGTGGCAGTCGCAGTTCGTGGGCGAGGAATGGGCGGCCCAGCTGCGCATGGTCACCAGTACGCCGAAGGTGAGCTCGGACGACCTCGTCCTGCGGATGAACCCGGCGATCAGCGGCGAGGAGGCGGCCGGTGAGCTGCCGACCGGCGGGATCGGCCCGCTGACGGTGTTCACGCGGACCTACGTCGACCTCACGTCACCGGGCGACGAATCCGCGTGAAGCTCACGTGCGGGTCTCGTGGAAGGCCCTGCGGTACTCGGTCGGGGTGACGCCGACGGCGCGGGTGAAGTGGTGCCGGAGGTTGCCCGCCGAGCCCAGCCCGCACTCCTCGCCGACCCGGTCCACGGGCAGGTCGGTGGACTCCAGGAGCTGCCTGGCCCGGGACAGCCGTTGCGCGTGCAGCCAGCGCAGGGGCGTGGTGCCGGTGGCGTCGTGGAAACGCCGGGCCAGGGTACGGGAGCTCAGCCCGGCCTGCCTGGCCAGCTGGGCGACGGTGAGCGGGCGGTGCAGGCGCTCGGTCGCCCACTGCAACACCGGCGCGAGGCCGTCGCCCTCGGTGCGGGGCATCGGGGCCTGGATGTACAGGGCCTGGCCGCCCGGCCGGTGGGCCTGGACGACGAGGCGGCGGGCCACCTGGTTGGCGACCTCCGAGCCGAGGTCCTGGCGGATGACGTGCAGGCACAGGTCGAGCCCGGCGCTGCGGCCCGCGCTGGTCAGGATGTCGCCGTCGTCCACGTACAGGACGGACGCGTCCACGCGGACGCGCGGATGGCGGGCGCGCAGCAGGTCGGCGCGCATCCAGTGGGTGGTGGCGGTACGGCCGTCGAGCAGGCCCGCGGCGGCCAGCGCGAACGCGCCCGTGCAGAACGAGACCAGGCGCGCGCCGCGGTCGTGCGCGGCTCTGAGCGCGTCCAGCAGGTCGGCGTCCGGCCGGGCGTCGCCGTCCACGTAGACGCCCGGGAGCGCGGGGACGACCACCGTGTCGGCGCTCACCAGCGCGTCGAGCCCGTACGGCGGCGTCAGCGCGAACCCGTTGCGGGTGCGGACCGGGCCGGAGGCGGCCAGGCGCAGCTCGTACCAGGGGTCGGCGAGGTCGAGCCGCTCCAGGCCGAACGTCTCGCAGGCGATGGACAGTTCGAACATCGGCATGCCGTCGATCACGGCCACCGCGACCGTTCCAGGAGCCTTCACGCGTCCCAGACTAGCGGCAGGATTTTGACGAAGGTGGGCAGTCCTGCCACTCGTGGCGGCAGAACGACTTCGCCAGGGTGAGGTGAGTGAACGACATCACCATCAAGGCCGGGGTCATCGGTCTCTGCCTGGCCGCGTCGGCCACGCCGTCCCCGCTCTACAAGCTCTACGCGTCCGCCTGGGAGATTCCCACGTCCACGCTGACGCTGGTCTACGCCGCGTACTGTCTCGGTGTGCTCGCGGCGCTGCTGCTGTTCGGGCGGATCTCCGACTCGTGGGGGCGGCGTCCGGCCATTCTGGCCGGACTCGCCGGGCTGCTCGTCTCGCTCGGGCTGTTCCTGGCGGCGTCGGGGGTGGGCTGGCTGTTCGTCGCGCGCGGCCTTCAGGGCCTGGCCACCGGCGTCGCGATCAGCGCCGCCGGCGCGGCCCTGCTCGACCTGCGTCCCGCCGCCGCCGGGCTGCTCAACACGCTGGCCAGCGGGCTCGGGGTGGGGGTCGGCGGGCTGCTCGGCGCGGTCCTGGTCGAGTACGCGCCCGCCCCGCTCCTGACGCCCTTCGCCGTGCTCGCGGCGGTGGACCTGCTCCTGCTCGCCGGAGTCTGGGCGCGGCCGGAGACGGTGGGCGCGCGGGCCGGGTTCAGGATGGCGGCCCCGGGCGTGCCGAAGGAGATCCTGGGGCCGTTCGTGTTGTCGGGGCTCGGGGTGACGTCGTCCTGGTCGATCGTCGGGCTGTACCTGGCCCTGGTGCCCGCGCTGGCGCCCGCCCTCATGGGCTCGGCGGGGAACCTGCCCGGCGGGGTGGCCATCTTCGTCATGGGCACGGCCGCCGCCCTGGCCCCCGTGCTCGCCCGCCGACTCCCCGCCTCCGCCGGGCGCGGCCTGCCGGTTTCCGGCCAGCTCTCGTCCGGCATGCTCGTCCTGGCCGCCGGCGTCGCCCTGCTCACGCTGTCGATCTCGGCCGGGAGCGCCGCGAGGTTCGTCGTGTCCAGCGTGGTGATCGGCCTCGGCGGCGGTCTCGGGCTCGGCGGGTCCCTGGGACTGCTGGGCGCGGCGGCGCCGCCCGAGCACCGCGCCCGGGTGATGTCCGCGTTCTACGTCGTCGCGTACGCCGCCATCTCCCTGCCCGCCATCGGCGCCGGGTTCGCGGTGCGGGCTCTGGGGCCGGTGGCCACGTTCCGCGTCTTCGGCTTGGGCATCGTCGTCGTGTCCCTGGTCACGTTCCTGCTCGCCCGGGCCCGTCGCGGCTACCGGATCTCGGCCAGGTCGATCAGGTAGAGGTCGTCGCCGACGGTGTAGCTGAGGAGTCTGCCGGTCGGGTCCGCGGACGGCAGTCCTATGTAGTCGCCCTCCCCGGGGATGCCCAGGTCGCCTGACTCGCCGGTGTCCAGGTCGTACAGTCCCGCGCCGGTGATCTCCCTGTCGCCGTACGTGGAGACGTAGAAACGGTCCTGGGTCGGCGGGTCTCCCTGGGCCACGATGCCGGGCACGTCCTTCTGCGACGAGCCGTCCCGGTCGCGGAAGAACGTGGAGCCGTCGCGGGTGCCGCCCAGGCAGAGCGTCACGCCGCACAGGAGCAGTTGCTCGCCGGGACGGATGACGGCCGTCCTGACCTCGCCGGTCTCGACGTTCCTGATCCGTTCGAACACCGTGCCGTGGGGCTCTCCGCCCTGCCCCGGCGTACCGATCCACGGCCAGGACAGCAGGTGCATCCCGGCGCCCACGTCGATCGGCGTCACGGCGCCGCCCGTCAGGGGGACGGTGAAGACGCCGCCGACGTACAGAGAGAAGACGATCTTGCCGTCCACCACGGCGAGGTTGTCGATCCCGCTGCCGTCGCCCTCCTTGATGCTCTGGCCGGCGACGATCCTGGGCGTGCCGCCGCCGACCGGGACCGCCCACAGGCGCGCGACGCGGTCCTTCGTCGCGGTCCACCAGACCACCTGGCCACCGCCCACCGCGAACCTCGCGATCAGCCCCCCGTCGGTCTCCGGCACGGCGACGATCCTGCGTTGAGCGCCGCTGTCGAGGTCGTAGGCGTACAGGGCGGTCGTCCGCCCGGAGCCCACCCGCGTGGCCATGAGCAACGTACGGTCGTCGACGAACGCCACCGGTTGCCGCACCGCCCCGTCGGGCCCCTTCTCGGGGATCTTCCGCACCGCCTTCGGCCAGACCTTCTCCACGGGCCGGGACGGCTTCGCGGCACGCACCCCGGAGGCGGCCTCGTGCTGCGACACCGTCGTGGTCCCGCCGTCGCCCGTCACAGCCAGCGTCCCGCCCGCGACCAGGACGACCGCCGCGGCGGCCAGCGCCGTCCTGGTACGGCGCCGTCTGCGCAGGTGCATGCCTTCGAGCCGCGCGGGCAACCCGACCGGCAGCCGGGGCGCCCGCCCGGCCGCCTGCCCGAGCGTTCTGCTGAGAGTCTCCTCGACCTCGTTCACAGCGTCCTTCCCCTGGTCATCGAGTTGCTCGGGACGGCGGCGCGGAGCTTGTCCAGCGCGCGGGCCGCCTGGCTGCGGACCGTGCCGCGGGAGATCCCGAGCACGGCGGCGATCTCGGCGTCGTCGAGCTGCTCGTAGTAGCGCAGCACCAGCACCGCGCGCTGCTTGCGCGGCAGCCCGGCCAGCGCCTGCCACATCCTGCGTTCGTCGCCGCTGGGCAGCGGGTCGTGGTGCTCGCCCTCCGGCAGGTCCCAGGCCAGCAGTTCGCGTCTGCGCACCCGCCAGGCCGCGATGTGCAACCTGGCCATCGTGGTACGTGCGTAACCCTCCGGGCTCTCCTTCGAGCGCAGTCGAGGCCAGGCGCCGCGCAGCTTCAGCAGCGCCTCCTGAACCAGGTCTGCCGCATCGTGCGGATTGCCGGCCAGCACGTAGCCGTAGCGCAGCAGCGCGTCGCCGCGTTCGGCGACGAACTCCGCGAAACGGGGATCGCCTTCCAACAGTTCTCGCCCTTCGTCGTTCCCTCCTCCCCAAGAGGAACCACGTGCGGAAACTGTTGCACGCCGGGGAACAGCCCGAGGTCGCCGGTACGGACTTTCCCGTACGTTCACCTTGAACGGTCTTGCGGTGAAGGCCCGGGGTGTGGATTCTTTGGACGATGACCGACGGCGTAGACGCGGAGTGCGATCACTCGTACCGGAGTTCCTGGATCCACCGGGCGGTCAGGCCGAGCCCGGTGGTCTCCGTCTCCACCGACCCGATCCCGCGCAAGGACCGCCTGGAGTGGTGGGCCCACCTGGCCGCGCACGAGATCGCGCCCACGTCGTTGTCCAGCGACCACGCCGACGACTTCTACGGCCAGGTGCACTCCGTCGACCTGTCGCGCGTGCGCTTGGGCGAGTTCACGATGTCACCGCTGAAGGGCCGGCGTACCCCCGCCCACATCAGCCGGCACGACCCCGAGGGGTACGAGCTCTTCCTGGTCCACGACACGCCGATCCGGCTCCAGCAGCGGCGCAACGACTCCTGGTTGCAGGCCGGCGACATATCGCTGTTCGACACCTCCTTCCCCTACGCCACCGAATTCCTCGACATCGGCAGCCTGACCCGGTTGACGCTCCTGTTCCTGCCGCGCGACGCGGTGCCCCTGCCTCGCGGCCAGGTGGAACGATTACTCGCCACCAGGCTCCCGGCCCGTACCGGGTCGGGGGCGATACTGGCCCGCTACCTCACCGGCCTGCGTGAACACGCCGCCGAATGCCACCCCACCGAGCTCCCCCGGCTCGGCACCATCGCCCTGGACCTGGTCACGGCCTTCCTCGCCGGCCGCCTCGACGCCGAGCAGGCCGTACCGTCCGACAGCCGGCACCGGATGCTGGCCGCGCAGATCGACGCCTTCATCACCCGGCATCTCGGCGACCCGGAGCTGACGCCGTCGAACATCGCCGCGCACCACCACATCTCCGTACGCACCCTGCACGTGCTGTTCGAACAGCGGCCGGAGACCGTCAGCGCCGCGATCCGCCGGCGCCGGCTCGAACGTTGCCACACCGACCTGGCCGACCCGCGGCTCAAGGACCGCCCGATCGGCGAGATCGGCGTCCGCTGGGGATTCCGGAACGGCGCCGAGTTCAGCCGCGCGTTCCGCACCACCTACGGCATCAGCCCGAGGGACCACCGCCGCCAGGCGCTCAGCGCGCACCAGCTCTCTCCGCCGCCGGGTCAGCCTCCGGCGAGGTCCCGGTAGGTGTCCCTGACGACCAGCAGGCGATCGCGGCGGAAGCGCGGGGGCTCGGCGGCGCGCACCTCCCGGCCGCGTACGGACCAGAACGCCTCCGAGGGGACGTCGTCCTGCCCCTCGGGGATAAACTTGAGCACTTCCTCCACCGCCGAACGCGCCATGGACAGCGCCCGCCGAGCGTCCTCCGGGTCGTCGGGGACGTTGCCGGCCGTGAGGTCGGCCAGCCACATCCACTCTCCGGCGTCGAGCAGCTGGGACGGCTCCGGCCCCCCGAACGTCGGCCAGCCGACGGGCATGACCTCGCGCGCGGGCAGCGTGAACAGGTACTCCCGCTCCGCGCCGCAGCCCTCGCAGTCGCCTTCGTAGCACTTGACCAGCGCGCCCTCGACGCTGACCACGCCACTGGCCCACTCGGTCTCCACTGAGCCGCACTCGCACGGGTTGAGGTCGAGGTACACAAGAGCCTCGTCGCGGGTGCGGGCTACCGGCCGATCCGTCACACGCGCAACCTACAGGGAAGCCGAGCGCACCTACTAGGGTGTCGCCATGCAGGCACCGACCGCCTTCGAGGAGCGGCTCCAGGAGGCGCACGCCCGGGAGGACCTGACCACCTGTCTCGCGTTGTTGCGGTACGCGGACTTCGCCTGCCCGGTGACCGACGCCGCCGCCAGGGGCGACGAGCCGGTCGCCTGGGCGACGTTCCCCGGGGCTGATCGGGTGTGGGTGGCGGTCTACACCTCGGCGGAGGCGATGCGGGAGGCGACGGGCGGCGCCGTACGGCATTTCCGGATCCTGTCGCTGGTCGAGCTCGCGGCCGGCTGGCCCGATCCCCGCTGGGGCCTGGCGGTCAACGCGGGGCTGGAGCCGTCGTTCCTGCTCGAACCGGGCACGGTCGCGAGGCTGGCGGTGCCCACGCTGGAGCAGGACCTGGCGGCCGCGCCGGACAGCGGACTCCCGATCGTGCAGAAGGTGCTCGAAGTGGCGCAGATCCAGGAGCTGCTGGGCGGCGGGCCGCCGCGGGTCTCCGGCTACTGCCATCACGCCCTCGACGTCGCGCACATCGCGACGCCGTCCGTGCTCGCCGACGCGTTGCTCCAGGAGGACGCGCTGACCGCGGAGGGCGCGGTCAACCTGTTGCGCTGGCCGGCGATCGGGCCGGAGCTCTACCGCACGCCGTACGGCGGGGTGGACGAGGCGGGCCGGACGGCGGTGGCGGGCTGGGTGATCGAGGAGCCGCCGTTCGCCGGCATGGGGCTGGTGCCGAACGCGGTTGAGACCATCAGGGAGTACAAGATCGACGGCATCGGCCTGCCGCACGGCGCCGAGATCGTGGAGCTGGCGGCCGACGGCGAGGAGCGGGTCCAGGCGAGGTACGACGCCGACCACGGCCGCTGGCTCATGGTGGAGCAGGCATGAACCCGGAGTCCTACCGCGCCCGCTGGGCGGGGACCGACCACGAGGCGGCGGCGGACCTCGTCGACGGCCGCCTCTTCATGCGCCTGTACACCTCGGCCCCCGCCGACGGCTTCGCGGAGGTGGGGCCCGGCCGGTTCGTACGCACGGTTCCCGCGGCCGACTGCTCGGCGGTCTGGCACGTGACGACCGTCTGCGAGTGGCGTGGCGCCCCGTTCCTGGTGCACGCGGCACGGGAGACGGAGCTGCTCATCGAGTACACCGGCGGGAACGCGCTGAACGCGGCGGACCTCGGTCTGGAACGGATCGAGCGCGGCGTGTACCGCATCTGGGCGAAACGGGACGAGGTGTCGGCACTCAGCGAGAAGGTTGTGCTGATTGCTGGCATCTGATGAACAACGTGGCTCTTGATCTCTTTCAGGCCGAATGATGTTGTTGTTATCCTCACCCCAGTTAGGGGGTGGGGCCTTGACCGAAGACGCTGACATCGTGGGACTCCAGGCCTACGCCGACGAGTTACGCGAGACGTTCATGCGCATGCAGCGCGAGGCGACCGATCTCAACGCCCGCGCTCAGGCGATCCAGGTCACCGAGAAGTCCGCCGACGGGCTCGTCTCGGCCACGGTCAGCGTCCGTGGCGAGCTGATCAGGCTGGACCTCGACCCTCGCCTGTACCGCCGCCCCGACGCCCGGGGGCTGGCCGACGCGATCACCGACACCATACGGCGCGCCACCGCCAAGGCCCTGAACGAACTGGTCGAACTCTTCGAACCGGTGGTGCCGCCCGAGCGGTTACGGGCTCATCTGGAGGGCGACCTGGAGACCGTGCTCGACCAGCTTTCCGGCCCGGTGCCGAGAGAGAGACGCCGTCGATGAGCGCCGACGACCGCGCGGACGTACACATCCGCGAACCGATCAGCAACAGCCTGAACCAGTGGGACGCCATGGCGACCGACCTGGCCGCCGCCTGGCCGGCCATCGCCGCGCGGATCCGGGCGCTGAACGCCGCCCGTCCCCAGGGCGACGGGCCGGACGGCCTGTCCTTCAGCAAGCAGTACCTGGCGGGCGGGGGCCCCGAGAGATTCCTGCGCGACACCGACGACCTGATCAAGGAGATCTCCGGCTCCGGGCCGCTGCTGCGCGCGACGGTCTCCAACACCCTCACCACCGAGCAGGCGATCGACCTGGGCCTGTCGAACGCCTATCGAAAAGCATGATGGCGGGCAAGGGCGACGTCACCACCACCACCGACGAGGCGCGGAAGCCGGCAGGCGGCACCGGCGCGTTCGACGGCGGGATCGCCACCAAGGACGTGGAGCCCGTCTGGCGGACCGAGGCGCTGCCCGGCTGGGTGGTCCACCACCTGATCCCGCTGCTCACGGCGGGCCAGAGCTGGCCCGAGGGCAGCGAGAGCAAGCTCTGGGAGTTACGCGTCGAGTACGTCAAGCTGATGAACCTGCTCATCGGCACGCTCGACCCGACCTCCACCACCGTCCAGACCCTGAACGGCAGCCTCCAGTCGCCCGCCAAACCGGCCATCTTCAAGCGGCTCGCCAAGCTCTACGACAACAAGGTCGGCGTGGTCGCGAAGGCGCAGGAGTCCTTCTCCTACGCGAAGATGGTCGACAACTTCGCCCGCGAGACCCAGTACACCAAGCTCTCGATCAACGTCGCGTTCTGGATCGCGGTGATCGCCGCGTTCACCGCCCTGATCGCCGCGGGCTTCTTCCCGCTGGCCAGCCTCATGCTGCGCAGCGTGGGCGCGGCAGGCGGGTCCAGGATCGCCCTGATCATGGAACGGCTGGCGCTGGTGGCGGCCAGGTCGGGCCCGGTCGCCGCGAGCGGCCAGATCTCCAAGCTCGCCGGAGCCGGCGCGGGCCGCTTCTTCAACGCGGCGCTGGCGGCCGAGCTGTTCGAGGAGATCTCCGAAGAGCTCGTCATCGACCTCACCACCCAGTACCAGCAGATCAAGATGGGCACCCGCGACTCGCTGGACTGGAAGAAGGTCAAGGCGGCGGCGATCGGCGCGGGCGCCGGCGCGGTCGCGGGCACCAAGCTCGGCGATCCGATGTCGCGCTTCGCCAACAACCTGCCCGGCATCTCGCGGCTGAACCGGATCGCGGGCGACAACCGCGGCGTCGGCAACGCGTTCCTGCGTTTCCCCGGGCGTGCGCTGAACACCGGCCTGAACAACATGGTCGCCTCGCCCGCCGGCAGCATCGTCGCCAACTACGCCGTCTACGACCAGTTCGCGCTGCCGGGCGCGGAGGGCTTCTACGGCGGCTTCCTCGGCGGCGCGGGACGTACGAACACCCTCAGCCCGACCAACCTGGAGGTCCTGCACGCGGCCGTCACCCCCGTGACCTCGCTGAGCGGCGTGTTCGCCGAGGCGATGGCGGCCCAGCGGAACGCGTCCACCATCACGACGGCTCCCGGCCTCGGGGACCTCTCCTCCGTCCCCGGCCCTCAGACCGGTTCGCCCGACGCCGGCGGGAGCCCGGTGTTGCCGCAGGGCGACCTCCCCGGCGGGGGCAGGCGGGACCGTACGAGCACGGTCACCGAACCGGCGGCGCCCCAGCAGACCGCACCGAAGGCGGCCCGAGCCGTACAGACGCCGGACGCCACCCCGGACACGCCGCAGACCCCCCGCCCCCAGCACACCAACCCCCGCCAGGACGCCCCCACCCCTCAAGTTCAATCCCAACCGCAGGCCCAGCCGCAGGACCTGCAAGACCAGCCGCAGGACCAGCAGGACCAACAGGATCCGCAGGACCAGCAGGACCGATCGCAGGACCCGCGCCAAGACGCACGACCGGCGTCCCAGCCGACCGCGCAGGACACCGCCCCCGCCGCCGATCAGCAGCCCGCGCCCACCACGGACCAGGCGCCCGCCGAAACGCCGCACACCTCCCCCGACTCGGACACCACCGCCTCCCAGACACCGGCCACCACCCCTGACGCGACCACCACCCCGGACACCACCGGCACCCCGGAGACCGCGCGGACCGGGGACCCGCTGAGCGTCGGGGAGCCCCGTACCGCCGAACCCGCTCCGGCCCCGCAGGACACCGGCACCCTCACCACGGCCGAGACGGCGGCCGCCCCCGGCCCCGCCCCGCAGACCCAGGCTGACCCCACCCCCGTCCCCGCACCCGCCCAGCAGCCCGCCATCCCCGGCCCCGCCCTGGTCACCAGGCTGATCGGCGCCGTTCGCCGTACCAGGGACGCCCATGCCCTCGTGAGCGGGCGGCCCATCAAGGACTCCAGGTTCGTCGCGAACGGCCGCGACCGCGGCGTGCCGGTGCTCACGGTGGCGGAGGCCAGGGCGGCGTTCGAGGTCGAGGTCCGCGCGTCCGACCTCGGATCGGAGATCACCGGCCTGCGCTGGACCGGCTCCGGCACGCTGGTGGTCGAGGTCGCGGGCCTCCCCGACCAGACGTTCACCTTCGAGGTGGGCCGCGTCTCCCGGCGCAGGCTCGGCCGTACCGTGTTGTACGCGAACGGCGTCAACGAGGTACGGCTGGCCCCGCGCGTGGCCCCCGACCAGGTGGCCAGGCTGATGCTGCACGAGATCGCCGACACCCTGCACGCCAGGAAAGAGCCTCGCCAGGGCCTGCTGCGCCGCCTGATCACCCAGCCGAACGAGCGCGACGAGTGCCTGACCGCCCGCCACCGCGAGCTGGAGTTCCTGAACCGCCGGATCGACCTGACGAGCGGCGCCGAACGATCCGTCCTGGAGGAGGAGCGGGAGGCCGTACGCAGGATCCTGGAGGCGCACGGCGAGCTGGAAGGGGCCGGGGCGCGACCGGCGCCGGCCCATCAGTCGACGAACGACCTGATCGGCCTGCTGACCCACCACGACCAGGCCGTCGCCCAGCTCGTACAGGATCTCGACCAGGCGCTGGCGCGGCAGATCGACCGGCTCCTGCGGGTGGAGTCCGACCTCCGGCTCCTGGCGATGACGGTGACCGACATGGGCACCTCCCCGCTGCTGACGGCGGTGTCCCAGGCGAGGGCCGCGTACGAGAGCGCCCAGTCGCTCGTGCACACCGCGGGCGCTCCCGGCAGGAGGGGCACCGAGTTCGCCAGGGCGCTGCACGCGGCCCACCAGCTCCGCCTGCGGTACGAGGAGCAGGTCGACCCGGCCGTCTTCGTTCCCGCGCTGTCCCGGGCCACCGAACCGGACGTGCTCGACGCCCACATCGCCGCGCTGCGGGCGGCCGCCACCGAGCTCGCCAGCCCGGCGCGACGTTCACCGGGCACGGCGGCGGAACGCCAGAGCGCGGCCGACTCGGCCGTACGGGCCGCCGAGACGTACCAGTTGCTCCTCGACGAGATGGTTCGGGCGCGGCGCATCCTGATCACCCCGCCGCACGTGCTCGCCTCGCAGCTGCTCCGCCTGGGCGCCACCCATGAGGGGTACTACCGCCGGCTCACGACGCCGGACCGCCTGGCGAACACGCGCGACGCCCAGGTCATCGACGACATGCTCGGCGACCTCCTCCAGAGCGTGTCGGACCGGCGGGCCACCGCCACGGTGCTGCGTACCACCATCGAGGGGTTCGACGGGGTCGTCAGGGCACAGCGCGCGGCGGTACGCGCCTACAACGAGGCGGCGAGCGCGCCGTACGTGCTCGCGGCGGAGGCGCTGGCCCGGCAGGACCTGGAGGGCGCACAGAGGTGGCGGGCCATCGCGGCGGAGCTCGCCCGGCTCGGCGCGCTGCACGAGGCGGCCGAACGCCTGGCGGTCGCCGCCCGCGACGCCCACGAGGTGCTCGCCGAACTGCTGAAGGGAGTGGTCTCGGGAGAGCCGGTCGACCACGCCGCGCTGAACACCGTCGCGCGAGCGGCCGCCACGGCCATGGAGGCGTACCAGGATGCGGTCGCGGCGCTGCCGCCGGCGACACCGCCCGCCCTCTCGGTGCCCAAGCCCCCGCCCACCGCGCTGTCGGAGCTGAGAGCGGAGGTCGAGGCGGAGGAGAGGAGGCTGGAGGCCGCCTGGGCGCACAACCTCGAACTCAGCAGCCGTCACCGGCACCATGCCGAAGAGTCCTGGGACAAGGCTCGGGAGGCCTGGAATCACGCTTTCCTGCACGGTCTGAGCCAGGACGACGGCGCTCCCGAGCGCGCGCGTCAGCAGGTGCTGGCCGCCGAGCAGGCGGAGTCCGCCGCCAGGTACCACGCGCGGGCAGCCGAGCGGTACGCGAACGCCGCGATCGCCGCGAACCAGGCACTTGACGCCGCCGACGCGACAATGACCGCCCTGAACAGGGTGAACAGGCCGGACAAGCCCAGAACGCTCCAGGTCGAGGTCGCCCTCCAGGAGATGCGGAGCCGATCGGACGCCTACGACTCGGCACACCGGGAGGCACTGCCGCCGCCGCACGCCCTGCTGGCCGCCTACACCGCCGGCCCGATCGCCAACCTGGCCCGGCTGACCGAGCTGGTCAACAAGCTGCTCACGGACCAGGGCCTGTCCGCACGCTTCTCCCAGGAGGAGCTGAGGCGGGCGATCCGCCAGGCCTTCCACACCGCGGTCGCGCCGGACGGCCTGCTGCTGCGCCTGAACGGGACCGAAGGCGCGGAACTGCGGATCCGGTTGACGCTTGACGACCTCATGGAGGTGGTGAAGCCGGCCGCCTCCCACTCCGAGACCATGCTCGGGCAGCTGCCGCAGGGCGGCGGCAGGGCGTCCGCCACCGGCCGCCGCTCCAGGGGGCTCAACTTCGACCGGGACATCGTGGACTGGGGCCGGCGGTGGATGCGGAGCACTTCCTCGCCGACCCTCCACTTCATCGCCGACCACGGCGTCCTAAGGTTCAAGTTGGCCCGGGGTGGCGCTCACTCCGTCTCCACCGCGGCTCAGGACAACGGGCTGGGCGGCAACGTCGAGGACAACCGCGGCGCGGCCACCATGTTCACCGCCAAGGCGAGCTGGAACGTGGAACTGCGCACCGCGTCCGGCCCCCCGGTGACCGACTCGCTGCCCGCCGGGGAGACCACGCGTCAGAGCCTGTGGCTCTCGCACGCCTATCTCCTCGATCCCAGTGACAAGCCCCTCCAGCTTCCCGAGGCCGACCGGCGGCGCTCCCCCTTCCCCGAGCACGTCGTCGTCAGCATGACCGGCCTGCTCGATCTGGCCGAGCGGGTGACCGGACGGCTGACGAAGGTCATGCGCAGCTCCGTCGCCCGCAACCAGGTCGTCACGGCGATCACCGAGGACCTGCCCAGCAACCTCGGCGTGGCCGTCAACGATCCGGCGGGGCTGCGCCGGCCCATCATCGTGAACGGCCGGATCCGTGGCGTGATGACGATACGCACGACCGTGCTCCCCGGGGACACACGTCTCGGCGGCCCCAGCACCAAGCATCACCAGGAACGGCTGCGCGTCGGATCCTCCCAGGCGGGCCAGAGCCACTCCGACAACCACGACACGGGCTTCGGAGGGGCCGTGGGGTTGACCTCGAAGACGGCCGACCAGACCGTTCACAACCCTGCGGTAGAGCTCACCGTCCGCGGCCAGGTGGGCAGAGCGGCATCCGCGTCCACCAGCGTGACCGGCGTGGCCATCCATCCGAGCGTGCAGCGATGGGCGGGTGAGACCCAGGGCTACCTGCTGAACATGGTGCACACGGTGACGATCCAGATGGGCCGTAACGACCCGATCACCCTCGTCTCCGACCCGAGCACCGGACTGTTCCGCATCCCCGAACCGGACGCCTACCGCTATGGCCTGCCGGTCGACCCGGCAGCGGAGATCGGGCGCGACGCGGACGGCAACGTCGTGCTCAGAGGCGATCCCGTCAAGGTCGATCCGCCCGGCAGGGTCGGCGCACTGCCCACCTGGTACGGGACGGGCGAGAACCAGACGCGCGGCGCGGGCCCGGCGCTGGTTCAGCGGATCACCGGCATGGACTCGATCCGGGAACAGGTCGAGGAGTATCTGCGCCGCGAAGGCGTGTTGCCGAAGCTCAAGAACGGCGTCCCCCGCTACTCCCTCGACGCTTCGGTCAGGGCGAGCCAGATGGCCAACGAGCAACTGGTCGCCGAGCAGTTCTCCGCCGAACGCCTGGAGACCGGCTACGACCAGGCAGCCCAGGCGGGCCTGATCGTCAACCTGGTCCACCACAACCGCCTCGGCCCGGCCGAGCACTACACCCTGCGGATCAGCCTGAGACAGGACTTCGACAACGCCGTCTACGAGGGGGTGACCGGCGCCGAGCCGGTGGTGAACCTGGACATCGGCTCCGACACCTACACCTCGTCCCGGAACCTGACCGGGTCGCGGACAGCGGGGGCGGGAGCCGACGTCTCCGTGAAGGACGACCCCGGCCTCGATCCCGGGGGGGCCAATCTCTCCGGCAGCCGCGGCCGGAACCACCAGGTGGAGCAAACGACGGGCAGCACCGTCAACCAGGTGAAACTCCTGGAGGGCACCGGGCAGAGCGCGGTCTTCCGCATCCCGCACGTCGTCCAGGTCGAGCGGCTGACCGGGGCGAACCTCGTACGGCCCGTGGCGGAGGGACGGGCCGGGGACGCGCGGATCGTGCTCCCCTCCGATCTGCTCCCGCTCGCGCTGTCGTCCGACGGGCACCCGCGTCCGCCGGGGCCGCGGCACCCCACCTCGACGTCGATGCTCCGGCGGGCCACCATCGCCCACCTCGACGTCGGCGACATCGCGACGACCGTCGCGGACCTGCTCGGCGGTTCGCTCGACCGCGGCTCGCCCGCGTTCCAGCACCTCGCGGCGTTCTTCAACGTACGCAGCCTGGTCAGCCACCCCGAGGTGTTCACCTCCGGTCACCGGACCGGGGTGGACCCCCAGACGGTGACCGGGACGGCGCGGCACCAGCCGGTCCGCCTCCACCTGACGCCGGGCCGATCGCGGTTCCTGTCCGCCACCGACATCCTGGTCGGCGACATCAACCTCACCCTCAGCTCCCAGAGCAGCACCACCCGGGACTCCAAACCGCGGGACGCCGGGGGCTCCATGAGAGTGCCGGCGCTCGGTGAGCGGGAGGGCGAGGGGAGCGGCACCACCTCGTGGGGGCGTACGACCTCGACCGAGCGGAAGCTGATCTCCGGCCCCGAGCGACTGAACATCGACACGGGCAGGCACTACTCCTTCGTGATGGACGTCGCCGCGGAAGTGACCGTGGGTTCCGGCATCGACGCGAAGACGATCACGCGGAACGACGGCACCGTCGTCTACCTGGTCGCCGAACGCGACGCGCTCGACCTGTACGCGAACGGAGAGGTGGAGCTGCCGCTGCACCAACTCGCCGACGCGGCCGAACGGGTGATGAACGGCGACCTGAAGCTCGGCCGCCGGGTGGCGGTCAGGTTCATCACCCAGTACCTCCAGGACCTGGCCAGCGCGAGGACCGCCCATCCGTCGGGCGTCCCGGGCCTGACCACCCTGCCCGGCGTCCCGCTCAGCTGGGGGCACGACACCGGCAGGGCCCTCGCCGCGCTCCTCGAACTGTTCTCCTCCGAGACGCTGGCCGAGATGATGCCGCCGGGGGTTCCGCCGGGCCGGCCCGGCGAGCCGGTCGGCGAGACCATCGACCGCATGCTGAGCCGGCCGGAGTTCCGGGACCACGTCAAGGCGCAACTGGAGGCGGCCGCCCGGCGGCTGGAGAACGGCGAGGTGGCCGCCGTGCTCGCGCCGACGTACCAGGACGCCATCGGCATGAGCACCGTCAAGGGGGTCAGTCTCCATCCGGAGGATCAGCCGCGCGCCGAGGTCGAGCTGCTGGACGAGATCGCGGAGGCGGTCGAGGCGGTGGCTCCGGGCGCGCTCGCCCAGGACACCAGCCTGTGGCGCGCGCTGTCGGCCGACTTCTCCGGCAACAGCTGGCTGGGCAAGATCGACACTCTGCTCGACCCGGACTCCCCGCCCGCCGAGTACACCGTCAGGGGCGACGGGGTCACGGACACCCTTGAGGTCACCGTACGGGCCGTGCTCAGCGATGACGTCCAGTATCGGGGCGAGGTCTCCGACGTGGGGCAGATCCTCCAGCTCTACACCATGCACGAGGAGAACGTCTCCGAGTCCTCGGCGCTGACCGGCACCTTCGGCGGCAAGGACACGGAAGACGGCGCGGAGTCGGGTTCCACGGGCACCGACCGCGGACGCGGCGCCTCGGCCGCGAGCAACCTGCAGGAGACCCGGGTGCAGCGGGCGGCGTCGTTCGGGGGGACCAGGGCGGAGGTGCGCCAGGGCATCAGGCTCGTGGTCGACGTACGGCGGGTGAGGTCCTCGTCGCCTGTGGAGGACTCGTCGCTGGTGGCAGAGGCTTCCCGGCGCGTCTCGGGAACCATCGACCGGCTCATCCCGCCCGGCATGGTCGCGCGCGCGGGCACCGCTCCGCAGCCCGCCGTGGCCGATCCGCGGCCCTTCCCCCCGCCCGAGAACTTCATGGTCGAGAGCACGCGGGTGAAGGACCTCGCCAAGGCCGTCGAACGGCACCTGAAGGCGACGATGGGCCTCGACCTCTCCCGCCACGAGTCCCGTACGCTCGCCCGGATCCTGACCGGCAACAACCGGAACACCAACTTCGAGCTCATGACGGCCGAGGACGGGCTCATGGTGCTCGAAGTGCCGCTGTCGCGCGGCAGGGTGGCCCGCGTGCACGTCGGAGCGGTGTTGTCCGAGCCCGTGACGATCGCCCAAGGTCACAAGGACTACGAGATCGGGCAGGTCGACCGCAGGCAGTGGGGCACGTCCGCGAGCTCGGACCGTACCCGGTGGTTCCCGGCCGGGATCGCCGTCGGGAGCAACGACATGCGGAGGTGGCTCCCGTTCGACCTCAAGTTCGGCCTGGGCGGCAGCTACCGCAGCCAGGGCGGCGACGGCGCGTCGGTCGGCGGCGGCAACCGCAGGGAGACCAGCGTCTTCGAGAAGGCCGACAGCAGCTCGGTCAGGTTCCGGGTCGACTACACCGTACGCGTCGAGGTCTCGCCGGCCCCGAAGTCCGGGCAGAGGCCGCCGCAGGGGGCCGTCCGCGTCGCCACGGGCCACGCCGATGTGATCGTCTTCGACGAGGTCATGCGGGAGCTGGCCGAACAGGCCGAGAACCCGCCGCCGGTTGTCGGCCACGAGGCTCCCGGGCCGGCCACGCCTGCTGCCGCCGCCCTGCCGGGGCCGGTCGGCTCGGGGACCGGGCGGCCCGTTCGTTCGTACGGGGAGCTCAGGCAGGCGCAAGTGGACGCCCGCGATCGGAACGAGAACGTCCTGGTCACGCTCCGGCCTCCGTACGGGCCGCCCCTGACCTACGTCGCCACCCCCGACGGCCGCCTGACGGCGCAGGGGGACGACGGAGGATTCGGGCGGCACTTCGCCGGACTGCCGTCCTCCCTGATCGCGATGGCCGAGCAGCACGGGATGGACCTGCTGGCCCTGCACGAGCGCACCATGCCGAGGACGGACACGAACCCCGCCACCTCCATCGACCCCGCCGACCCCGCCGGACGCTCCGAGCGGCAGTCGGAGGCGGAGCAGGCCCCCAGCCTCGCCGAGCACCTGAGGAACGAGCTGAGCAGGCGCGGCATCCTGCGGGCCGCGGATCCGGCGGCCTGGCCGGCCGCGAACAAGCCCGACGACGCGGAGAACGGGCCGGGCGGCGCGCCCCGTTCCACCCACGGCTCCCCGATCGACGACTCCGCGTTCGTCGCCGACGGCCGCCCGGCCGACGAGGCCGACCTCACCGTCGACGAGGCCAGGCAGGCGTTCAACAACGAGGTGCTGCTGGAGGACTTCGGCGGCGTCGCCGGCGCCTGGCGGGTGATCTGGAACGGCGGCGACACCCTCGTCCTGGAATCCGACCTGCTCGGACGGGTGCACTTCCAGTTCCAGGTGGGGCCGGTCGAGGGCGGCTACCTGGGCGAGACCACGGCGACGAACGCCGGCACGCGGGGCGATCCGCACGTGGTGACCCTGGCTCCCCGCGTCGCCTCCGACCAGGTGGCCCGGCTCGTCCTGCACGAGATCAGCGACGTGCTCCAGTTCCGTACGGAGGGCGAGCACACGCACCCGCACGCGCCGGGAGAGGCCACGCGCGACGAGTGCGTCACCGCCCGCCGCAACGAGCTGCGCTTCCTGGAACGCAAGCAGCGCGAGGCCCTGGCGGCGGGCGACACCGCGGCCGCGGACCGGCTGGCCGTCGAGATCGCCGCGGTGGAGGCCGACCTCGCCGCGCGTACCGGCCCCTCGCACCCCATCGACGCCCTGATCAACTGGACGGAGGAAACCGACACCCAGGAAGCCTCGGACCCCCGAACCGCCCCGGAACCGGAGGTTCTGGGCATCCCGAGTGATCCGGAGCTGGCGGCTCTGGGTGTCCGGGGTGAGCCGGAGCCCCTCGGCCCGAACGTCTCCAAGGTGACGCTGGCCGACGGCTCCCCCGCCCTGCTCCTTGAGGAGTCCACCCCCCAGAGCAGGAACCTGACCCTGCTGATGACGCAGCTGGCCCACCGCCTGGGCCTGGTCGGCCCCGCCAGGGCGGCCGGCGACCGGCACATCCTGATCGACTGGACGCCCACCGCCACCTCCTCCGGCTTCCTCGGCACCCGCGAGGCGGTGCTGACCGGATACCTCGCCGCCCTGGCCGACGTCACGCCGCTGGTCACCAGACCGGCCCTCCATGTGCTGCCCAGCACCCGCCCGCTGCTCGACCTGTTCCTGCGCGAGGACGCCTCCGGCCGCCGCGACTGGGCGAGCAACCCGCTGTCCCTCTCGGACGTGCAGGTGCTGGGAACCATGCTGGAGACCGCACGCGAGGATTTCGCCCGGATGGGCTTGCAGTCCCACTACGACGAGATCATGCGACGGCACCAGGGCCTCGTGGGTGGGCCGTTCGCCGGGAACGCGGTCGGCCTGGAGAGCGTGGTGGCCGCCGTGCCGGGGGCCGAGCTGCCCCTCGCCCGTGTCGCACCGCTCAGGGCCATGGACGGGGACCCGTCCGACTCGCGCACGGACCCGGTTGCCGAGGGCCAGGCCATCAACGCGGCTCGCCGCCTCCGCGTCAACGTCGAGCAGACCGTCGAGCAGGGCGTCCTGTCGGAGCGGGCGTCGGCCCTGGGCGACGTGGTGACGTTCGCCGACGGGTCCCGCGCTCTCAGGATCCCCATCGTCGACGCCCCGGAGGTCCTCGTCCGCGCGCTGGCCAGACAGGCGCTCGGCCTCGCCGGCCCGGCCCTGCACCTCGACGAGGACGGGTACGTGTGGCGTACGTTCGGCAGCGACGCGTTGCGGGCGAGCGTCGCCACGGGCGTCTCCCGCGTGCTCGACGTGCCGGGGTCACGCGGGCGAACGACCGAGGTGGTCTTCGGCGACGGCCGGCGGGCCCTGCGCCACGAGTTCCCGACCAGCGCGGCGGCGGACGAGCACGAGGCCAGGCTGGAGGAGGCGTACGAGGCCGGTGACGGCCTGCCCGGCGCGCATCGGGCCACCCCCCACGTCCTCTACGAAGAGGTCCGCCGGCCGGCGGAACCCACCCCCGAGACGCAGGCCCGCCTGGCCACCCGGGCGCTGTACACCTTCCTCGCCCACGGCGAGCCCTTGGACCACGCGACACTGCGACGGCTGCTCGACGTCAACCCGCTGCTCGTCCGGTTCGGTGAGGCCGGCGACTGGGAGTTCCGGGGCGGCGCCCCGGTCCTGGCCCCCGGCGACGTCGCCCGGGTCACCGCCGCCTTCGAGGCACTGCGTGACACCTTCGGCGCGTTCGCCCTCGGCGACCGGTACGAGCGGTTGCTGAACATGCTGGGCGAGTTCACCGGCTCCGACGACGCGAGGCTGATCCCGCTGGCGTTCTCCGAGGACCGGACGACCGTCGAGTATCGCGTGCCCGCGTGGCGGCCCGCTCCGGGAACGGACCCGATCCTGGGCGACCTCCTGCGGAACGATCACCTGGCGCAGGTGATCGCGGAGAAGCGGACCGACGTGATCTCCCGGGCCGACGCCGAGCTGGCGGCACGGGCGAGCGCTGAAGGGCACGTGTTCGCCCGGGTTCCCGACGGCCTGATTCCCCGGGGCATCCTTGGTGGGGAAGAGTTCACCGTGGACACCTTGATCGACGGTGTCGACGACGCCGGCCATCTGGCCGAGAGCCCCCACGGCACGCGAGTGACCATCCTGGCGTCCGACTACGTACCGGTCGCGGACGTGTCGGGCAAGCCGCATCACGCGCTGTTCAGGTCCGGCGCCCGGTTCACCGTGACGGCGGTGATGACCGCCGACAACGGTGAGGTCCATTACTTCCTCACGCAGCGCCGGGCCCAGGAACGAACGGGACCGGTGGTCACGCCGAGGATCGGGCTCACCGATGAACTGGCCTGGGACCTGGCGAACCATCTCCGGCGGAACGCGGTCACCCCGACCGCGGCGGGTCTGCGCGTCCGCACCGGTCAGGACGCCGGCGCGGCGAAGCGGCACACGGTACGGCCCGTCGAGGGCGCCTTCGTGGTCGAGGGCCGCTACTCCCAGCGGGGGATGATAGTCGACGACCGGCTCCTGCGGGCCGAGGTGGTCGCGGCGATGCTGCTGTGCTCCCCCGACCTGCCGCAGGACGCCGCGATCATACTGGCCGGCCCCCATGACGGGACGACGACCTTCGCGCAGGAGCTCGCCTGGTACACCGGACGGGTCGTGCTGGCCGCGGACGGAGCCGTGGAGACCACGTCTCTGGGCAACCTCCGTGTCGAGAACGCCGCCCAGCCATCGGCGCAGTTCCGGTACTTCCTGCCCGCCGACACCTCGGCGGTGGTCGGGGAGCAGCTCAGGGCCTGGCTCGGTCCCAAGCTGGCAGCGATGCCGGAGGATCCGCGGTCCAGTCGTACGGAGCGCAAGGGACACATACCTCGCGTCCCGCCTCTGGCGGCCGTCAGCCCCGTCGAGTCGTCCGGCCCGGTGTCCGCGCCACCGCTGAGCGCCCGGCACCGGGACCTGATCTCCAGGCATCGCCGCGAGGTCAACGCGGGCATCTGGTACCGCGACGAGAGCTCCGCGGTCATGCCCACGGCCGATCCACGCCTGCTGCGACGCTCCATCGGCACCATCGACGTCGCGATCGCCGGTGACGGCACCGGTTTCTTCATAGGCTCCGAACGACTCAGCGCGGCCGACCTGGGCACCATGCTCGCCCACGACCCGCGCGTGCTCGCGCAGCCCGACGCGTGGATACGCATCCTGGGCTGCGAGACGGCCCGCGACCCGGCGGTGCTCCAGGAACTGGCCGACCTCACCGGCCGGTCGATCCTGGCGGGCAACGAGATCGTCTACATCGGCGCCGACAGGCAGGCTCACACCGCGGCCGTTCAGGGATACGACGCGGACGGACGGCCGGTCTTCCCGTTCGACGACGACGGCCAGTGGTTGCAGGCCCACCCGTCCAGGAGGGTGACGCCCGCCACGCCCTTCGCCGTCCCGGCCCGGACGCCCGTCCCTGAACAGCGCGGCCTGCCCCAAAGCGCCGTCGACGAAGCGCTCGCGGCCGATCCGCACGAGTGGGAGTTGTTCGGGGAGCAGGGCATAGACGGCACCGTGGCGCACCTCACCCTGGAGGACGGCACCAAGATCGTACGGAAGCGGACAGGCATCATCGAAGCCAGGGCCGAGGTCATGGGGTCACTGGTGGGACGGCTCATCGGGGCCGACGTCCCCATCGTCGTCGCGCACCCGACGGATCCACGCATGGTCTTCATGGAGTACGTCCACGGCACGCACCCCGTCGGCAGGGCGGACACGAACGCCAAGCGCAACGCGATCCTGCTCGAACTCCTCGACCTGTTGATCCTCAACAGCGACCGGCACCCGAACAACCTCTACGACACGGGCCCCGGTATGGCCGGCGTCGATCACGGACGCGCCTTCATCGTGCCCCGCGTCGATCGCGGACGCGCCGCCTTGGTGTCCGGCACCGACACCAGCTCCGTCCCGGCAGTCGGTAAGGTTCTCCGCGGCAACTTCGTCGCGACCGGACCCGACAACCGTCCCGTATGGGTCGACAACCCACTGAGCCGGCAGGACGTGGACTTCCTCACCGACGTCATGATGTCGCTGGCTTCCCATTACCGGGACAGCGGCTTCCTTCCCGCCTACGAAGAGGCGCTCAAGAGGCTCTACCACATCGGGATGCACGCCAAGGGCGAGATCTCGCTGCTGGCGCCCGCGGCGCCGGCGCCGGCCCGGGTCCAGAGCCATTTCGGCTGGGACTTCGACGACCACAACGAGGTCGTCGAGGACGTGACCCGGCGGCTGGCGGCCGGCGAGGACGTCGCGTCCGTGGTGCCGTACATGACGCAAGACGCGATGGCCACGGACGTGCCCTTCGGGCTGGAGCTGGAGTTCGCCCACGCGGGCGGGACCAGGGGCGTCCGGGCCGGCGACGTGCGCCTGATGACCGCCGAGCTCCACCGGGCGGGGCTCGCCGCGAGCCCGAAGGTGTTCGGTCACCACAAGGCCCCCGACTCGATGAGCGGCCGGCCGTACATGGAACGGGAGGCGAACCCGCGTCTCATCGCCGGCGAGTTCGTCTCCGGCATCCTCCGGGACACCGAGCGGACGTGGGCGGAGCTGGCCCGGATCACCGAGATCATCAAGTCCCACGGCGGCGAGATCACCCTGGCGACCGGCGGGCACATCCATGTCGGCGCCCCGGGGCTCGGCACCGACGTGAAGGCCATGCACCGGCTGCTCACGCTCTACTACGGCTACGAGGACATCCTGTTCCGGCTCGGGCAGAACCCCAGGGAGCCCTACGGCATGCACCGGCCCTACCGGCACTGCGAGCCCAACGAGGTCACCGGCGGCACCGAGCGCTCGACGGAAGAGCTCCGCGAGGTCCACCGCCGCCCCTCCGCACTCAACCTGGCCCATGTCATCGGCACGGCCGACGATCACGTGGAGTTCCGCCACAACGACGGGCATCTGGATCCCTCGTTCATCCAGGCACGGATCAAGCTCGTCGCCGCCATCGTGGACTACGCGCGCAACGGCGAGGAGCACCTGCCCGCGCGGGAACAACTGGGCACCCACCTCGAACACGACCGGGACCCGCGGCGGGACGCGGCCTCCTTCATCGAGATGGTGAACACCCTGTTCCCCCGCCAGGCCGACAAGGAACAGCTGACCGCCCTGTTCGCGATCACGACATGGCAGCCGGCCTCGGACGACGGACGATGGTGAGCGAGATGAGCGTACGCGTCAGGAACACGTCGGCGGCCGAGGCGCCGCCGCCACCCCCGGCCAGGGCCGACGGCACGCCGTACGCCTACGAGGTCATCGACGGCTGGTGGCGGATCTACGGCGACGAGCCCGCCGAACTGATCACGGAGCTGATCCCCGGCTATGCCGGCACCCTGGAGGACAGGGAACGTTACGCGCTCGCCGCCGCGGCGCGGCTGCAGGCCGTGCTGGCGGCGGCAGGACGGTTCGGCGACTGCACGGACGGAGAGCGTGAGGTGATCCTGGCCGACCGCGCGCGGATGCCCCTCGTCGAGCACTGGACCGCGGCCGTGCCGCTCGTGCTCGTCACCACGCTCTGCCCGCCGCCGAGGCCCACCGGGGAGATCGTCTGGATCGACCCCACGGACGACCTCTCCTTGTTGTCGAGCCTCGGGCAGGCGGGGTTCGTCCAGGTGAGCGGCGCATGAGCACGCTCAAGGTGGTCGTCATCGCCTCCGGCACGGTCATCGGCAGGGTGACGCGGGCCGGGGACCAGGTGGAGTACAGCTCGGCCGACGTCCGGTCGTTGATCGAGTCGATGGCCGCCGCGCGGGAGTGGAGCCCGGCCGAGGCGTTCGACGGGTTGCGCGGCTGGAGCGACGGCTACGTGGAGATCGTTCCGGAGATCTCGGTGGCCAGGGTCTTCGACGGGGTCAGGGACGGCGTGCCGTACTTCCTGACCGACCGTCCGCGGGTGCGGGACCCGCGGCTGGTCGCCTACCTGAGGGCCGGCGCGGCCGTTCTCTCCACGGCGAATCTCGACCTCGATCGGCTCGACCCGGCGCGCGGCGCGGTGGTGCCGCTCAGCTTCCGGACCGACGGCACCTGGGTCTGGACGGACACCGTCACCTACTACCTGGAGGAGCACGGCATCCGGCCGGACGAGGAGCTCTGCGCGCACATCGCGGCACAGGACCACCGATGTCCGGCGGTGAGCCAGGCCGTCGCCGAACGCACGCTGCGGGAGCTGCGCCGGTCCTCTGCGGGTTAGCCGATTTTGCCGGAGACGGCGTCGCCCGCGTCGTTGCCCCAGACGTCGTCGTCCTCGTGCAGCCAGGTGCTGTTCTCCTTCTCCTCCTCCTCGCCGGCCGCCCCCGCACCGCCCATCGGCATGAACGGGAAGCCGCTGCCGCTCGCGGACGCGGATCTGGCGTTGAGCGGGAGGGCGCCGACGCCGGTCATGGTGCCGCCGACACCGTTGCCGGTGCCGTTGCCCGCGGGCGGGATGTTCCCGTTCGGGAAGGAGGTGGAGGTGTTCGGGTTCCAGCCGGCCGGGCGCTGGAAGTCCTCCAGGGTGGTCGAGCCGGAGGTGTCCGGCAGGCCGCCCGTGCCCGGCAGGCCGGCGCCGGTGTCCGGGCCGGTGCCGCCGCCGGGGTACGCGGCGCGGTCGGCGCCGTCGGGATCCCTGCCACCGGGGGTGCCGGTGCCGGGGTAGGTCCCGCCGGGGTCGGTGCCCGTGCCGGAACCGTCCGGGGTGCTCCCGTCCGGGTAGCCGTCCGAGCTGAGGGTGTCGCCGGGCAGGTCGGGCGTGGACGTGTCGTCGGGCGAGGTGTCGTCGACGGCGTCGAAGTCGTCGCCCTGGAAGTCGTCGTCGGGACGGGTGAAGGAATCCGGATCGATGTCGTCGCCCCCGGTGTCGTCAGGCGTCTCCACCGGGGGGCTCGGAGCCGTCGGTTCCTTGAGGTCGGGCACGACCTTGTGGATGCTGAACGGCCACTGCTCGTAGACCTTGAGCAGGTCGTTGTTGAGCAGCCGGAGATGCTGGCCGGCCAGCTCGTCCGAGGAGCCCCACTCGTACCCGGCGTTCATCGTCCTGTACCAGCCGGGGATGCTGTCGTCCCAGGTCTCGTCGTTGTCGCTCCACGCCTGGCCCTTGTGCTCCACGAAATCCCGGTGGGCCAGCAGCCGCGTGCAGAGCGCCTCCAGCGGCCGGCCCACCGCCCTGAACTTGTCCGCCAGCTCGCGGATGGTGGCGTGCAGCGTGCGCAGCGACTGCTGCGACTCCACCGACGAGGGCCCTTCCCAGATCTTGGCCATCGCGGTCGCGCCCGACACCAGGGCCTCGTTCATCGAGGTGAGTCGATCGGCGGCCGACAGGTAGGACGCCGCCGCCTGCTGGAGGGACGGCACATCGATCTCGGTGATCACTTTCTTGATGCCATCCACGCTCCGGCCGTCGTCGTCGACGGCGAAGGACGCGCCCCCGCTGGGGCGGATCGTGTGGTCACCGGACACGTCCACGGCCATCTCTAGCCCCCGTTCGCGGCGTCGGCGCGCTTGTAGTTGCCCGCGCCCGCGTCGATGAGCGCGAACGCGATCCTGAGCTTCTCGTTGACCTGCTCGTAGACCGTGGTCAACTCCTTGTGGCCCTGCATGAGCGCCGCGGCGAAGCTCTTGCCGCCGTCCCAGCGCTTCACATGTTCGAGGTGATCGGCGAACACCTGCAACGATGCGCCCTGTCCCTCCACGTCGGGCTGGGAGCCCTGACCGGGCCTCGTGGCGGTGGTTGGCCGGGCGTTCGGATCGCTGCCGTACAGTTCGGGGAATTTCGCCCAAAGGGCGCTGGCGACTTTTACCAGCTCCGCCGGAGCGTACTCGACACCGTCCCTGTCGGCGACCAGACCCGGCCAGCTCTGCTCCAAATGCCAACCATTGTCGGTTGGTGCCATGACAGCCTCCCGCATGTGGTTGATCAAGAAGCCTACTAGGCGGCCATGCCGTATAAAAGCGTGATATCCATCATCATTAAGTTTCTTTCGCAACCTGCGTAACATTGTCCGTCATGCAGACCCGAAAGGATCTCTACCAGGCGCACAAACTGATGACCCAGCGCCTGGGTCTGGCGCTGCTGCAGGGCGAGCCCGATCTGCCCGAGTCCCCCATGCGGCGGTACAACGTGGCGACCTTCGCCGGCATCATCCTGCTGGTGCTGATCACGGCCGGGTTCGGGATCTGGGGCATGCTCAGCCCAGGAGGGGCCACCAAGCTCAAGGAGGCGGGCCAACTCCTCGTGGAGGAGGAGACCGGCGCCTCCTACGTCTACAACCAGAGCGACGGCAAGCTCCAGCCGGTGGAGAACTACGTCTCCGCCAGGCTCCTGCTGGACAGCCAGGAGATCAAGGTCCGTACGGTGTCGGCCGAGTCGCTGGCCGGCTTCGCACGGGGGCAGAAGGTCGGCATCTCGGGCGCGCCCGACTCGCTGCCGAAGCCCCAGAAGCTGGTCAGATCTCCGTGGACGGTCTGCGTGGTCGAACAGCAGGACGCGACAGGGGTGCGGCGTCCGTACGTCACACTGCTGGGCGGGATCGACGTCGGCGGCACGCCGGTGGGCACCGACGCGCTGCTCGTCGACGACGGGCAGCAGAACTGGGTGTTGTGGAACAACTACCGCATGCTGGTCAGCAGCCCACGCCGGCTCACCGACCAGACGCCGCGCCGCGTACCGATCTCCTGGGTGAACTCCATCCCCGCGGGTCCGGACTTCGCCGCACCGGCGATCGCGCAGCGCGGCAAGCGGGTGCCGGGCCCCGGCGGCCCGCCCGCGCGGGTGGGGCAGGTCTTCACGCTGGCCGCCGTGCCCGGCGTGCCGGAACGCTGGTACGTGCTGCTCGCCGACGGCCTCACGCCCCTCACCCACACACAGGCGACGCTCCTGCTCCAGGACCCGGACACCAAGATCGCCTACGGCGGCGGCCGGGTACGCCCGATCGCCGTGGACGCCGCCACCGTCAACGCCGCCAAGATGTCGGCCCTGCGCGTCCTGGGCGGCGGGCTGCCGGTCACCATGCCGCGCTTCCGCGCCCCGGCGGCGGACGCGCCCTTGTGCGCGGTGTACGCCGACACGCTCAAGGGCTCGGTCCGGGCACGGCTGACGACCGGGGCGACGCTGGCCATCCCGAAGCCGCCGAGCAGCGGCAACCCCGACCGCGTCGACCAGGTGCTGCTGCCTCCCGGCGGCGCGGCGCTGGCCGGCCAGCTCTCGGGCGAAGGCCAGACCGACGCCATCCACGAGTACTCCCTCATCACCGACGAGGGCAAACGGTTCCGGCTGGCCTCCCCCGACCTCGTCGGCACGCTGGGCTACGACGCCGCCCAGGTGGCGCCGGTGCCCGCGCATCTGCTGCGGCTCATCCCGGAGGGCCCGCTCCTGGACCCCGCCGCCGCGCGGAAGCCCGTCGCGGAGACGTCGTCCGAACGCCTCCCCCGCCGGTCCTGAAGCCCGTCCGCTCAGGTGCGGGGGAGACCGCCCTGCGTGTCCAGCTTGGGCATCAGCGAGTGGCTCTCCACGCTGTACTCGAGCGCGGTGTTGCTGAACTCCGGCAGGTCGCCGGACTTCAGGGTGTCGAGCTCGTTCGGTATGCCCTTCATCGTGGGGAACGCCTTCCCGCTGGACTCGGACATCTGGACGGCCTGGTAGAACAGGGTGCCGAGGAGGGTGACCGCGATGCCGTGCTTGATCAGCACCTTCCTCCCGGCGCTGACGGCGGCCTTGCCGACCTTGAGGTCGAGCACGTAGGCGAACGGGACATAGCGTTTCACGGCGAGCATCGCCAGGGCGTATGTCAGCATCATGCCGGCGATGCTCACGAAGGTGAGCCCCCCTATGTAGTACAACTTCGCGCTCTGGTCGACCGCCTCGCCGGTGGCGTTCCGTGTCGACCTGAGCGTGGCCAGGGACTTGGTGAACTCCGCGTAGGCCTCGTCGAACTTCTCGCGTGCCGTGCCCTCCCAGGTGGTCCCCGTGCCCGTGACCGTGGCCTGCAGTTGCTTGAGCTGCTCCTCAAGCGCGGCCAGTTCGGAGGTCGTCCCGCCGTTGTCGGTGGTGCGCCAGGTCTTGGACGACCCCGACATGCGCCCCGGATCGGAGATCATGATCCCGATCATGCTCACTATGTAAAAGGCCCAGGGACGCCTGATCAGGACCGCCGCGCCAGAAGCGGTGGCGGCCGCCTTGTAGTACAGGCCCTTGCCCGACTCGTAGCTCATCTACGCCTCCTTGCCGATGATCTCGGGGGCGATGTCCTCGTCGTCCTCCCAGACGCCTTCGTCCTCCGACAGCAGCGAGCCTTCCTGCCGGTCGCGTTCGTCGAGGCCGTTGCCCGAGCCGGCCGTCGGCATCATGGGCATCATCGGCATGCCGCTGCCCATCCCCCCGGCCCCGGACGTGCCCATGCCGGGAACCCTCGGACCGGCGGCGGCGCCACCGCCCGAGCCCGCGCCGTTGCCGGTCGGCGACCCCCATGTGGTCCCCGGCCGGGTGCTCAGGTCGGTCAGGTTCGGGTTCGGCGTCCCGTTCAGGGCCCTGGGGTCGTACGACGACAGGCCGGTCGTGTCCTGCGGCGAGTTGATCGCCGAGTCGATGTCGGGGACCTTCATGTTCGGATCACCGGCGCCGGACAGGCCGGAGTCCGGCCGGTCGATCCCCGGCAGATCGCTGCCGGGAAGGTCGCTCCCGGGCCGGTCGCCGTTCGGCAGGTCGCCGTTGGGCGGCTCCGTGCCGGGCAGGTCGGTGTCAGGCCGGTCCGGGACGGGCAGGTCGGCGTCCGGAAGGTCGCCACCGGGCGGGTCCGCGTCCGGCATGTTCAGCTCCGGCGATTCGGGCATCTTCGGGGTCGGCACTCCGCCGCCGGTCGGGTCGTACTCCTCGTCCTTGCGGTACAGGCCGGCGTTCGCCTCCTCGGCCGCGTGGTAGTTGGCGTCGGCCGCCTTCAGCGCGGCCTGCCAGCTCTGCAGCGCCTTCTTGCCTCGCTCCAGGGCGGTGGACTGGGCCGCGATCGCCCTGTCATGGGCCTTGGTGAGTCCGTAGCCGATCACGCCGAAACCGGGGAAGGGCACCCCCATGTGGCCGGACTTGGCCCGCAGTGTGTCGATGATCGCCGTCTGTCCGTTGATCTGGCCGCTCGCCGCGTTGAGCGCGCCGTCCGTGAAGGAGATGCCCGACGACGGCAGCGGCACCTGGGTGCTCATCGGGATGCCGTACTGGCCGTAGGGCTGCTGCCCGGTCGGCTGCGCGCCTGCGCCGTTGGGCTGTTGCCCGGTCGGCTGCGCGCCGGCGCCGTTCTTCTGCTGGTCGCTCACCTGATCACCGGATCCGTCACGTCATGGTTGCCGTTCCAGGCCGACCTGTCCTCCGACAGGTAGGTGGTGCGCTCCAGGTCTCCGCCCGCGTCCCCGACAGGGCCCGCGCCGCCCGTCATCGGCAGGAACGGCGTGCCGGACAGGCCCGCCGCACTGCCGCCGCGCATCGCCCCGAGTCGCCCGCCGGGTGTGTACGCGCTGTTCGGCGAACCGATCACCGATGGTACGGGCTGGTTCGTGGCGACCGGCGCCACGGTCGTGTTGGGGGTCGCCACGAGAGGTGGGCGCTCGCCGATCGTGGGCTGGTAGGCCGAGCCCTCGGTCCGGACCGGGTCGGCCCCCGGAGTGGCGTCGTCGAGTTCGGTCCGGTCCTGAGCGCCGATCACCGGCGGGGTGGTGCCGTCCTCCGTGCCCGTGCCCGTGCCTGTGCCGGTGTTGCCGGCCTGGTCGCCGGGTTGTCGTCCGGGTGTGTCCCCGCCGGCGGGCTGGTCGCCGCCTGCGGGCTGATCGCCCGGGGGTGTCCCCGGAGCGGCGTCGTCCTCGCCACCTGGGGGGACCTGGTCCTGCGTGCCGTCCGGCGCGCCCGGGTCACCGGCGCCGGTCGTGCTCCGCTCGCCCGTGCCCGTCCCGGCCGGGTCGCCCGCGCCGGTCGTGGGACCGTCGCTCCCGCCCGTCCCGCCGTAGGCGACGCTCGTCGTGGCGAGCGGGCCCCCCGGGACCGTGACGGCCGGCAGCTCATAGGTGATGTTGTACGGGACCGAGCCGAGATGCAGGTCGCGGATCTTCTCGTTGAGCTTCCGCAGCGCCGCCTGCGCCCGCATGTTCTCCAGCAGGGCGACGGCGTTGGCCTCGTCGTCACCCTGCCGGTCGAGCCCGTACAGCGCCCGGTGGACCCGTACGACCTCCTGGACGTCCGGGTCGTTCTTGTCCAGTTTGATGCCTTCGACCTCGGCGACGGCCACGGGGATGGAGGCGGCGTAGCCCTCCAGGCTGCGGCCCATCTCCGCGAGCTTGCGCGCCAGCTCGTTGCCGGTGGCGTACAGGAGCTCAAGCGCGATGCGGGCCCGGTCGGCGTCCGGCCCCTTCCAGATGGTGAGGATCCGGCCCGCGTGGTCCTCGATCCCGACGACCGCGTTGAGGACCGCCTCGGCCGTGCTGACGTACATGGATCCGGCCAGTTTGACCAGGTCCGGCTGTGACGTCGCCAGCAGGCGCTGGATCTCCGCCTTCGGATGGACCTCCGTCTGGCCGGAGGGGACCTGGTCGCCCCAGATGACGAGCGTCTCGCGCTTCGAGCCGGCCATGGTCACCCGCCCTCGTTCCGGGTGTCCGCCTCGGCGTGGTTTCCGGCGCTCGCCTCGATCGCGTCGATGACGCTCTTGTACGCCTTCACGAACTCGGCGTAGACCTGGCCGAACTTCTGCCCCGCGCCGTCCCGGCCCGCGGTCGAGCCGAACGCCTTGGCGTCGATCCACTCGCCGAACTGGGCGGCGCCGGGCTGGACGTCGGCCAGGGTGCGCCCGCTGACGCCCGGCCTCTCCATGGCCTGCAGATTCTTCGACAGGGCCTCGGCGATCGACCGCATCACGGAGGGTTCGTGCACCCTGCCGTCGCCCTGGAACTTGTCGGCCGTGTGCGGCGGGATGCCGAGCGGGTCGGTCTGCGGTTCGGGTTCCTGGTTGCCCATCGCTTACCCCTGCGGATGCGAGTCCCCGGTCACCGCGTCGCCACGGTGACCGGGAAGAGGAGACGCGTCAGTCCGTCCAGATGGCGATGTTGCGCCGCTCGGCGGCCTCGTAGTTGCCCTTGGCGATGTTGACCGCGGTGGCGGCCTCGAAGAGCTGCCTGCCCATCGCCTGCTCGTGGGCGTTCCACTGGTCCTTCTTGGTGTTGAAGAACTGCTCGGCCTCGCCCTCCCAGCTGGTCGCCAGCTCCTTCTTGATGTCGGCGAACAGGTCGTCGGTGACCTTGTCGAGCTCGCTCACGACCTTCTTGAGCTCCTCGTACGCCTGCTCCATGCTGCCGAACTTGACGAATGTGTGATCATCGGGAACGGTCACTGGGATCTCCGTGGCGTCGGCCGGCTAGTTGCTGTTGATGACGTTGTCGATCCGGCCCGTGAGACCGTCCCTGGCCAGGGATCCCGACAGCTCCATGTTCTGGTCGGCGGCGTTCCGGTAGACCCCGGCGCCCATGTTGAGCCGGTCGTGGATGTCCTCAAGGATCTTGATCACGGCCTTGAACTCGACGTCCCACTCGTCGAGGGCGTGGCTGAACTTCTGGGCCGCGCCGCCCCGCCACCCCTGGGTGGTCAGGTCGCCCTTGATCGTCTGAACGCGCTGGCGCATGCCTTCGATGTACTGCGCGGTGTCCTGGCAGTACCCGGCAGCGTTGGTCAACTGCGTCGGACTTGCTCCGTACAGTGCCACTGGACCTCCAAGTGGACATTTCCTTGTCTCGCATGCCGGTTGGCCGACATGAATAGGGCGAACCCCTGCGAAACAACATCGACTCGCATGTTAACCACCACCCGTCCCAGCGATCACAACCGTCTGGTCGACAAGAAAAAATCTGCGCTCATTGCCAAAACATTCTGCGCTCTGCGCTGAAGACGCGGGGAATCCGGCATCACAGGATTGCCCCTCGGACAAATCGCCTTTTGACTCCTTCGGAGATGAAGAACTTGAGAATCACGAAGAGGACGGCCGGCGCGGTCATCGCGACCGTGCTCGGCACGACGGCGGTCTTCACCGCCACCACCGCCTCGGCCTCCCGCCAGGCGGCCGAGACGCCCGCCGTCGTCTGCGGCCCGGGGTACACCGTCCAGCGTCAGGCCGCGTTCGCCGGCGGCGTCGCCTACCTGCTCTACAACCCCGGCAAGCAGAACGCCTGCGCGGTGACGTTCAAGACCAAGGGCGTGGGCACGCGCAGCATGGTCTGGTCCGCGGTGGACGTGAAGGGCGCGGGCGTGGTGAAGAACGAGGAGATCACCCCTCTGCACACCGTGCCGGTCTACCACGCCGCGCCGACCGGGTCGTGGGTGAAGTTCTCCGGCGGCGTCAAGGCCGCCGACTCCGGCGGCGCGTACGAACGCATCGGCTGACCTGTACGGCTGACCGTTCACGCGGTTAGTGTTTCTGATCGTTTGGGCGGGTCGCGGGTTTGGGGGCGCGGATGGCCGAGTTCGGGAGCATCGACAGCCTTGTCAACTGGACCACGGCCGAGGACTCGGCGGCGACCGAACGTATGTCCGCCACGGTCGTCACGAGCGACGGAGACACGGGTGAGCCCGGACTGGTCGCTCCTCTGACGGCCGCCGCCGGCCTCGGACAGGCTCCGTACGTCCAGGAGGCCGAGGACGACGGCGAGCACCGGCCGGACGGCGGCGCCGTGGAGCCGGGGATCCCGGGCGACCTCGTCGAGATCTCCGGCGACGGCACCCCACCCGAGCCACACGATCCGCCCCCCACCGACCCGACGGCCTCCACCGACCCGGCGGACCCCGCCCGCGAGGACACCCAGGCCACCGAGGACGACCCGGCCCCCCAGAGCCCGCCCACCCTGGAGACCGCCCCTTCCGCCTCCACCCCCTCGGAGCCCCCCGCCGCCCCCGAGACGCCCACGACCCCCGACCGTCCCGAGGAGACCCCCGACCGTCCCGAGGAGACCCCCGACCGTCCCGAGGAGACCCCGTCGTCCGGGGAGCCGACGCCCGACCGACCGGCCGCGACCACCCCCGAGGACACCACGAAGGTTCCCGACGTCGCGAAACCCCCCACGGCCACCACCCCCAAGGCGGACGGCACCGAGGAATCTCCCAAGGAGACCGCCCCGGCGGGCGGCGGCGGCGGGATGCCGAGCGGCGGCACCCCCACCGGCGCGACCCCGGACCCCACCGCCGCCACCCCCACCACCCCCGCCGCCGCCGCGAACAAGAACGGCTCCGGCACGGAACGCCCCCAGGACCCGAAGGCGACCGCGCTGAGCAACGGCGGCGTGTCCGGCGACTGGCGCAAGGCCAGCCCGGACGCCATGGAACGGCTGGGCCAGAGCCTCGCCCCGACGCAGGCGGGCGGTACGCACACGCCGGGAGACCGGTTCAGGGCGGTGGAACGCACGGTCAGAGGCGCCACCCCCGGCTTCCCGGGCTTCGGCCTGGTCGGGAAGTTCGCCTTCGACGGCGCCTACGACGCGGCCCGCAACTCCGCCGCCGACTACCTCAAGCACGCCAAGAAGCAGCTCGGCCGCTGGCAGACCCAGCTCGACGAGGGCGCCAAGGTCATCAGGGCCGCCAACGACAAGAGCACGCCGAAGAAGTAGGAACCATGGACCATTACCGCAACGGCACGACCCTGTACACGATGGCCGTGGCCTCCTGCAACGCGGGCGCCATGCTGAAGACCAACGTGGTGCTCTCCGTCGTCTGCAAGATGTGCGCCGCGCTGATCGGCACGATGTTGTCCAGCCCCGAGGACATCCGCGGCACGGCCCAGGAGGTACGCGCCGCGACGCACGAGGTCGAGCAGGCGAAGGAGAGCGTACGGCAGCTCGTCGCCGGGGTCTCCGGCCAGGACTGGGAGCAGATGGCCCGGCCCGAGATGGAGAAGGTGGCCGAGAAGTTCACCCTTGAGGTGGCCAAGACCGGCGGCGTGTACAAGGAGCTGGCCCACACCCTCGACCAGCTCGCGAAGATGTCCCACACGGGTGCGGTGACGTCCGTCACCCTGGGCGGGTTGTTGCTGAGCCTCTCGGCCGCCGGGCACTTCTTCCCGGGCAATCCGCTGGCGGCCTCGGCGGCCGTGCGGGCGCAGGGGGCGTTCAGGCGGTTCCTGTCCAAGATGCTCGTGGTGTACGGCTCGGCCGCCGCCCTGGCCTGGCTCGCGAGCGGGCTGATGTCCGCCTTCAAGGACACGGGCATGTCGGAGGCGGTCACGCTCACCGGCAAGGACGCGCCCGCCTTCGAGCAGGTCGTCATCGCCGACCTGCCCACGCAGCGCCCGGCCTAGCTCACAACTCCAGCCGCCGCCGGATGCGGTCGAGTTCGCCCATCACGTCCTCGAACGTGCGGTTGTAAGCGGACTCCGCCTCCTTGATCTGGTTCAGCGCGGCGTCCGGGTTCCTGAGGTACGTCATGGGGTTGTCCTCGGAGTCGCCGAACGTCTCGCTCATGCTCTCGGCGACCTGCCGCTGCAGGTCGGCGGCGGCGTCGTTCAGCGCCGTCTTGATGAGGTCGGCCAGCTCGCCGGACGACAACCGCAGGCCCTTGGGGTGCAGTTGCAGCTCGCGGACGCCCTCTTGGCCGCACTCGACGGTGACCAGCCCCTGCTCGTCCTGGGCCCGTCCGACGAAGGAGTCCATCTTCTTCTGGAACTCCTCCATGCGGGCGAACTGCTGGTCGGCCCCCTTGAGCAGCTTCTCGATGTCGATGTTCGCGAAGTCTCCGAATTCCTGCACAGCCTCACTCCTCCGCTCGAAACGGCCAGCAAAGTATCAGCCCGACAACCCGCGTACCCAGGTGTAGAGCTCCAGCACGCCGGCCGCGAGCGGGAAGAGCTCGACGATCAGCAGCAGGTCGAGGATGTCCCCGGCCCGTCCCCAGAACGGCGACGGCTTGCCCGTGGCCAGCCCCCTCCCGACGCCCACCATCAGCAGGGACGCCCACAACACGCAGACCGCCACCGCCAGCGCGCCGATGACCCCGCCCTTGGAGCTGAGCGCGAAGGCCGTCATGGCGAGCCCCGCCATGCCCGGCCCGACCAGCCAGAGCCGCTGGCCGACGCCGGAGAACACGCGGGCGCGCATGATGAGCGTCAGCGAGAGCGCGACGGTCATGATGTACGCGATCAGGCCGTCGTGCAGCACCAGCAGCGCCTGGGCAACCAGCGCGGCCAGCCCGACGGCGACGATCTGCGCCGTGGCGTAACGCTGGGCGATCACGGTGCGCTCCTGGATCGCCGCCGCGTCGAGCCGCTGGTTGTCGGCGCGCAGTTCCTCGGCCGTCGTGGGCATGGCCGGCAGCGGCACCCGGGCCAGCCGGAACGACAACGTCGGCACCAGCGGGCTCAGCGCCAGCAGCACGGCGATGGCCACGGCCGCCACCCCCGCGGGGACGGTTCCGGTCAACATGACCACCGCCGCACAGACCGCGCCACAGGTCGCGGCGATGGCCGTACCGAGAAAGCCGGGAATGCCGTGCGAGATCGTCATCCCGGCGACGGCGGCGGCGAGCGCGGTGCAGGCGAACGCGGCGAGCAGATGGGGAGCGCCGATCCCGGCCAAGCCGCCGGTCCCGGCCGGGCCGCCGCTCCCTGCGGGCGTGAACAGCCCGGCCAGGAAGGCGTACGGCAGCGCCGCGTGACCGATCAGCGCGCTGGCCGTGGAGTCGCCCATGGCCCGCGACAACACGGTTCCGGCGGCGATGAGCAGCAGCGCGAGCGTTCCGAAGACGACCGTGCCGACCAGCGGGGGCAGACCGGCGAGGGCCAGGCCGACGGCCCCGAGGACCAGCAGCCCCGTGGCGCCGGCCGCGCCGAGGGCCGCGGTGTGGGCCGCCGTCCACTTGCCCGGCCCCTCGCGCACGCCGGTGGCCACGACGTCGGCGACGTCGTCGAAGATCGCGGCCGGCAGGATCGACTCGCGGGGGCGGAGGTAGAGGATCTCGGCGTCGAGCACGCCGAGCGCGCTGAGGCTCTGCTCCAGGTCGAGCGGGGAGCCGCCGAGCCGCTGCAGGGTCCATCCCGGCGACGACGTGGCGTCACCGCCCACCTCGCCGAGCATGCGCAGCAGCCCCGGCAGCACGTGCGGCAGCGGTATGTCGGCGGGCAGCGTCAGGTCGGCCTTCCTGCCGGGCCCCACGATCGTCACGTTGCACAACACCGGCAGCGGCAACGGCAGTTGCGCGAGCGCGCCCTGCTGAACCGGCCCCGACGGCGTCGGTGCGGGCGGCCCGCCGGGGTCCTCCGCGGCCGGCCGAGACTCGGGCGGCGGCGGCTTCTGAACCATCGATCCCACGGTCCACTCCGTCCCAAGAGGATCACGGACAGCACAGAACATAGCGGGTCGATTCTGGTAAGAACGTCGCGTGAGCAAAGTGGTTGTCCGGCGCCCGGAGCGTCGCCCCGGCCCCAAGCCACCTCGCGGAGAAGTCATGCTGGAGTCTCCGCCGGAGATCCCCGAGGTCCAGGGCCAGGGCTTCATGCTGGTGCTTTCGTACCTGCCCATGGTGGCCGGAGCCGCCGCGATGGCGCTGATGTTCACCTCGGGCGGCAACTCCAACCCGATCATGTACGTGGCCAGCGGCCTGTTCGCGGTCTCCATGGTCGGCATGACCATCGGCCAGATGGGACGCCAGTCGGGCGAGCGCAAACACCGCCTGAACGGCGCACGCCGCGACTACTTCCGCTATCTCGGACAGATCCGCAGGAAGGCCAGGCGCGCCGCCAAGCAGCAGCGCGAGGCCCTGGAGTGGAGCGGGCCGGAGCCGGACTCGCTGTGGTGGATCGCCATGGGCCCCCGCCTGTGGGAGCGCCGCCCCCGCGACGAGGACTTCAGCACGATCCGTCTCGGCACCGGCGTGCAGAAGCTGGCCATCCAGCTCTTCCCCCCGGACTCCAAGCCCGTCGAGGACCTGGACGCGCTCTCGTCCGGTGCGCTGCGCAGGTTCATGCGCGCCCACTCCACGCTCTCCCGGCTGCCCGTGGCCGTCGCCCTCGCCTCCTTCGCCCGGATCCGGCTCAGCGGCGACCTCGCGGCGATGCGGGATCTCGTACGGGCCGTGATCGGCCAGGTCGTCACCTTCCACTCCCCCGACGACATGCGCATCATGGTCTGCGCCGACCAGGAGCGCATGGCCCACTGGGAGTGGGTCAAGTGGCTGCCGCACGCCCTGCATCCCGACATGACCGACGCGTCCGGGCCTGTCCGCCTGATGGCCGAGAACCTGGGCGAGCTGGACCGGCTCGTCGGGGGCGACCTCAAGGAGCGGCCCAGGTTCCAGCCGGGCGCGCCCTCCGACGAGCTGCCGTACCACGTGCTGATCGTGGACGGCGGGCACATGCCGCACGACTCGCAGCTCGGCAGCGACGCCATCATGGGCGTGACCGTCATCGACCTGACCGGCTCCACCGGCGCCGTCGAGGAGGGCAACACGCTGCGGATGGAGGTCCAGCGGGACGATCTGTACATGGTGAAGGTCGACCACGCGGGCAAGGAACGCAAGACGCGTCTGGGCGCGCCGGACAGGCTCTCCTTCGTGTGGATGGAGGGGCTGGCCAGGCAGTTGTCCCCGCTCCGGGCCTCGTCCAAGAGCGGCGGCGACGGCGAGGACATGTTGTCGATCAACACGACGCTCACCGACCTGCTGGGCATCAGCGACCCGCGCGCCCTCGACCCGGCCGTCACCTGGCGGCCGCGGGCCGGCCGCAACCGGCTGCGCGTGCCGATCGGGCTCGGTGCGGACGGCCGCATGGTCGAGCTCGACATCAAGGAGTCGGCGCAGGGCGGCATGGGCCCCCACGGCCTGCTGATCGGAGCCACCGGCTCCGGAAAGTCGGAGCTGCTGCGCACGCTGGTGCTCGGGCTCGCCGTCACCCACTCCTCGGAGATCCTCAACTTCGTCCTGGTCGACTTCAAGGGCGGCGCGACCTTTCTCGGGCTCGACTCGCTCCCCCACGTCTCGGCCGTCATCACCAACCTTGAGGACGAGCTCCCGCTGGTCGACCGCATGCACGACGCGCTGCACGGCGAGATGGTACGCAGGCAGGAGCTCCTGCGGGCGACGGGCAACCACGCCTCGCTGCGCGACTACGAACGGGCCCGCGAGCAGGGCGCCGACCTGTTGCCGCTGCCCACGCTCTTCGTCGTGCTCGACGAGTTCAGTGAGCTGCTGTCCACGAAGCCGGAGTTCATCGACCTGTTCGTGATGATCGGCCGGCTCGGCCGCTCGCTCGGCGTGCACCTGCTGCTGGCCTCCCAGCGCCTGGACGAGGGCAGACTGCGGGGGCTCGACACCCATCTGTCGTACCGGATCGGCCTGCGGACGTTCTCGGCCATGGAGAGCCGGGCCGTGCTGGGTGTGGCCGACGCGTACGAGCTGCCTCCGGCGCCCGGCAACGGCTACCTCAAGTTCGAGACCACCGGCATGACCAGGTTCAAGGCCGCCTACGTCTCGGCCGCCTACCAGCCCGACCCCCGGCACCTGGTGAGCAACGGGCAGCCCGTGCCACGCGAGGTCATCGAGTACGGCCACGCCCACGCGCCGCTGCCCTCCGTCGAGACGCCGGAGGCCGAGGCGCCGGCGGAGGCGGAGGAGAGCGGCCCCCGGTCGAGCCTGCTCGACGTCGTGGTCGGCCGGCTGGAGGGACGCGGCCCCGCGGCGCACCGCATCTGGCTGCCGCCGCTGGCCGAGCCGCCGACCCTGGCCCACCTGCTGCCCGCGTTGTCGGTGACTCCGGAGCTCGGGCTGTCCACGCCGGGCTGGGACGGCAGAGGACGCCTGCACGCCGTCATCGGCATCATCGACCGGCCCTTCGACCAGCGGCGGGACCCGTACTGGCTGAACCTGTCCGGCGCGGCCGGGCACGTCGGCATCGCGGGCGGCACGCAGAGCGGCAAGAGCACCGTGCTGCGCTCGCTGATCGCCAGCATGGCGCTCACGCACACGCCCAAGGAGGTGCAGTTCTACTGCCTGGACTTCGGCGGCGGCGCCCTGGCGGCGCTGGAGGGCCTGCCGCACGTGGGCGGCGTGGCCAACCGGCAGAACGCCGACCGGGTCCGCCGTACGGTCGCCGAGATCTCGGCCCTCCTCCAGCAGCGCGAGCGGGACTTCGCCGACAAGGGCATCGACTCGATCGCCACGTACCGCAAGCGGCTGGCCGACGGCAGCGTCGAGGGCGACGGCTGGGGTGATGTGTTCCTGGTCGTGGACGGCTGGCTGACGATCCGGCAGGAGTACGAGAGCCTGGAGCAGGTGATCACCGACCTCGCCGCACGCGGGCTCGGCTACGGCATCCATGTCATGGTGACCACCAACAAGTGGTCGGAGTACCGGCCGGGCATCCGCGACCTGTTCGGCACCAGGATCGAGCTGAAGCTCGGCGACGCCTACGAGTCGGAGGTCAGCCGCAGCGCGTCGCTGGCGGTGCCCGAGGGAACGCCGGGACGCGGGCTCACCAAGGACGGCATGCACTTCCTGTCCGCCCTCCCCCGCATCGACGGGGTACGCGGCGCCGACGACCTCGCCGACGGGCTGCGTTCCCTCGTGGACGTCGTCAGCGAGTCGTGGCAGGGCCCCTCGGCCCGGCCCGTACGGCTGCTGCCGTCGCTGCTGCCCGCGGCCGGCCTGCCGGGCCCGGAGGAGACCGGCCGGAGCCGCATCGCGATCGGCATCGACGAGGCGACCCTCTCCCCGGTCACCGTCGACTTCGACGTCGACCCGCACTTCGTCGTGTTCGGCGACACCGGGTGCGGCAAGTCGAACGCGCTGAAGCTGATCATGGAGGGGCTCGTCGCGCGCCGCACGCCCAAGGAGGCCAGGCTGGTCGTGATCGACTACCGCCGCTCGCTCCTGGACACCGCGGTCACCGAGCACCGCATCGGTTACGCCGTGTCCAGCGCGGCGGCCTCCGAGCTGGTGCAGGAGGTCCGTTTCGCCCTGCTCAAGCGCCTGCCGCCGGCCGACCTGACCCCCGACCAGCTCCGTGAGCGCAGCTGGTGGAAGGGGTCGGACCTCTACATCGTGGTGGACGACTACGACCTGGTCGCCACCTCGAACAACCCCCTGCAACCGCTGGCCGAGCTGCTGCCGCAGGCCCGCGACATCGGGCTGCACCTGATCCTCGCCCGCCAGATGGGCGGCGCCTCCCGGGCCATGTACGACCACGCGGTGCAGCGGCTCAAGGAGATGGCCACCCCGGCGCTGATCATGTCGGGGAACCGCGAGGAGGGCGTGCTGTTCGGCAAGGTGAGACCGCAACCGCTCCCGCCCGGCCGGGCCTTCCATGTGGACAGAAGGTTCGGAGAGCGACTGATCCAGACAGCATCCCTTGAAGGGGAGTAAAACGGGTCTCTTCAACCTCAATGATCTCCATTATGCTCAACCTTCATGAGCCAGGGCTTGGTTGGTGTTTCCTACAAGGCGCTCGACGAGTGCAGGACGCAGATCAACATCGCGGCCAAGAAGTTCTCCGTCGACGAAATACTCAAAATCGGCCAACGGCCGCCACCCGCCGAGCAGACGGACGTCAACCTGTTCGCCAAGCTGGATGTCGCGCGCGAGCTGACCACTCAGGTGGACGCCATCTGGGTCGCCGTCCGAGTCGAGATCGACAGCGGTCAGCTCAAGCTGGAGAGCGTGGAGCGGGCGCTCGACGACGTGGAGACCAACCTCCGCAAGGCGGAGACAGCCTCGGGCGCATGAGCGACAACGCCCCGATCACGATCACCATCACCGCGCCGGACATCACCGAGCTGCCCCGCGGGCCGGAGTTGCAGGCGCTGCTCGACAAGGTGACCGGGAACCCCGCAGGCATCAGAGCCATCGCCTCGACCTGGAAAACGTGCTCGTTCCACGTCGCCGCCCAGACTTCGGCGCTCGTCAAGAACATCAACGACGTCGACAAGAAATGGGAAGGCGACTCCGCGGACGCCTTCGACCGCTACATGCGCCTTTACCCCAAGGCGGGCGACGAGTTCAACACCACCGTCCTCGCCTGTGTGGCGGCGCTCGACAACACGGCGGCGGCACTGGAGAAGGCATCCACAGAGATCCGTACGCTTTGCGACAAAACGGTTGGAAGCGCAACGACCTTCATCGGGAACTACCTGGCCAATAACCCCAAAAAGGACCAGGTCGACGCGAAACGCGCACTGTCAGAGGACGCGGGCTTCGCCAGTACGGTGAACAGCAACATCGAGCAGGCCAAGGGGCTCGTCAAGGCGGCCGAGGACGCCGCCACAACCGCCAAGAACACGCTGGCCAGCCACATCAAGCCCGGCGGCCCCGGCGAGAACGCCGGAATGGGCTTCTTGTCCGCCCTCCCCTATCCCGGCGGCGCGGACTTCGATCCCGGCGACAAGAAGGTCGTCTGGAAGACGACGCCTCAGGGCAAGACGCAGTTGTCGGGTGACAACGGCTCGGGCGGCGGCTCGGACTCCGGCGGCTCCGGGGCAGGCGGCGACTCCGGATCGGGTGGCGGCTCGGGGGCGGGTGGCGGGGCCTCGTCCGCGAAGTCCACGCCCGCGCCCAAGGCCGAGGTCGTCGAGTGGATCAAGCAGGCCCTCACCGTCATCAGATCCCCCGAAATGGCGGAAACCCTGCGCGGACGTGCCATCGACGTCAGCGACCTGGACCCGAACGACCCCCAGGACGTCCAGCGCATCTGGACGATCATCTACCACGAGTCCGGCGGCAACCCCAATTCCGTCAACACCTGGGACATCAACGCCAAGAACGGCGTCCCGTCCCAGGGCCTGATGCAGACCATCCCGCCGACGTTCAACGCGCACTCCCTGCCCGGCCACGGCAGGATCCTGGACCCGGTCGACAACATCATCGCGGGCGTCCTGTACACCTACAGCCGCTACGGCAACCTCGCCGGCCACCCCGGCATCTCCTCCCTTGAGCGAGGCGGCGGCTACCAGCCCTACTGACCGCCCGGCCCTCGCGTCCGACCGGAGGCAGCATTCCGAAACGGCGCCAGAAAACGGGCCCCACCCGGAAGTCTCCGAGTGGGGCCCGTCCGGCGCTGGATCAGCCGCAGTTCCCCCAGTCCGCGGCGGTGCCCTGCCCACTGACGCTGCCGGAGAACTTCACGCACTTGCCCGGCGCGGCCAGCTTCACGGGGCCGGCGTAGTACTTGTAGTTGCCGCTGTCGGTCGAGCTGCCCCCGCCCTGGACCTCGAGCGTCGCGCTGACCGGGGTCTCCTTGCCCACGTTCACGCTCTTCATCGTCACCACGCAGTTCTGCTTGGTGCCGCTGTTGTAGAGCTGGAAGGTCTCACCGCCGTTGAACGCCTGCGAACGCTGCACGTAGAAGCCGGATCCGCACGCCTGAACCGGCGTGTAGGGGTTCTTCGCCTCCGGCTGCGGTTGCGGCTGCGCGGGCGGCGCGTCCGCGCTCTTGGTCTCCTCCGGCGCGGGAGCCTCCGTCGTGGGCGCCGGAGCGGGCGCCTGCGGCGTGCTCCTGGTCGGCGTCGGGGACGGGGCCTCGGTGCTCCTCGTGGGAGTCGGCGACGGGGACTCGGCGCTCCTGGTGGGAGTCGGCGTCGGCGTCGGCGGCTCCGTGCTCTTCCTCGGAGAGGGGGACGGGGACGGTTCCTGGGACTGCTCCGGCGTCCTCGTGTTCCTGGCCGTCGGCGTCGGCGTCGGCGTGGCCGTGACCGTCTTGGTCGCCTGCGGGCTCTTCGGCTGCGTGGTCGTCGGCTGGGGGGTCGTCGGACGCGGGGTGGCGACCGCCTGGTTCGGCGGCGTAGACAACGTCGGCACCGAGCTGTACTTGGGCACGGTCGGGACGCCCGACGGCTCCTCGGTGGGCAGGATGAGCGGGCCCACGCCGTCCGAGTCGGTGTCGGACTCGGTCGCCCACGGCACGGTCACGTCGGGCTGCGGCTGGTCGACGCCCGGATCGCCCTGCTGCGGAACCGTCCCGTCACCGTGATCGGTCGTCGTCCCGTTCTCCTTCGAGCCGGCCCACCCGGTGGCGCCGCGGGTGGCCTTGCCGTCGGCCGAGACGCCGACCGAGTTGATCTGCTGGGTGTCCGTGTAGCGGCTGGCTCCCCAGAGGCCCACCCCCGACAACACCATGAGCGCGGCCACGGACGCGGCCAGGCCGACCGGGAACTTGCGGCGCGGGGACGCCGGGTCCACGACCGACGCCTGCCACACCTGGGGCCGCTGCGGCGCGTCCCACATGGGCGGCTGCTGCTGCACCTTGGGCGGCTCCCAGACCTGCTGCTGCTGGGGATGGGGCTGGACCGGAGGCAGCGGCAACGGCTGCACCGGCACGCCTTCCAGGGGCGCCTCGCCCCCCGCCGGCGCGACAGCGGGCGGACCGAACGCCGGAAGCTGGACCTGAGCTCCCGGCGGCGGCGGCAGCTTCGCCGTGACCTCCGCGTCGGCCGCCGAGCCGCCGAGCAGGCGCAACAGCGCCTTGTACGTGCTCGGCCGCTGCGCGGCGTCCTTCGACAGCGCCTCGGACAACACGCCCCGGAGCGGCTCCGCCAGCGTGCCCAGCGCGGGCGTACCGGTCAGCACCGCTTCGGCGTCCTGACCGAACGGCGCCTTCCCGGTGGCCGCGAAGACGACCGTGGCCGCCCAGGCGAACAGGTCCGCCGCGGGACCGTACGGCTCGTTCCTCAGCTGCTCGGGCGAGTGGTAGCCGATCTCGCCGGCTGCCTCGCCGAGGCCCAGGTCGGTCACCCGGAGGCCGTCGGGGCCGATGATGACGTTGCGGGGGTTCAGGCCCCCGTGCGTGACGGCCGCCAGGTGCGCGGCGGTGAGCGCGGTCAACGTGCCGACGGCCACCCGCTCGACCCCGTCGGCGTCGAGCGGTCCGTCGGCCGCGACGATCTCGGCGAGGCTGCGCCCCTCGACGTGCTCGCGTACGACGTAGAGGTGGCCTTCGTGCAGACCGGCGTCGACCGTTCGCGCGACGGAGGAGCTGGAGACGCGCCGGACCGCGGCGAAGCGCGCGACGCCTTCCGCGTCCTCGTCCGGCTTCGCGCTCAGCAGCTTGATCACCCGGAGGGGCGCGTCGTCCGACTCCCGGCCAAGGAATGACGTCCCTCGCGGCCCCTCCGGCAGACGTCCCGACAGGTCGTAGTCACCCAACCTTGTGGGGTCGTCCGGTTGTAATGGGTGCATCTAGGTTCCCTTCGTACCAAAGTCTTTGTAGTCAACAAGGTCATCAGGTCGGCGTGCGTGCCCGCCACCCGCGACTTCTGCCGAGCGGCAACACGAGTGCGAGCGCCCCGGCCACGGCGACGAGGATCAGCGCACCCGCCGTCACCGCCAGCGAGACGTTCCGGGCCATGACATCCTCCCGTGGCACCCTGGCGATCGCATCCACCGGGATGCCCGGAGGCGGCGGCGCGGCCACCAACGGCCGGCCCGCGGGCTCGAAGGGCAGCACAGCGCTGACCGCCTGCACCGGATTGACCATGCCCGCCCCCGTCCCCTCGCCGACGGAGCCGTCAGCCGTTGCGATGATGCGCCGCCGTACCTGCTCCTGGTCGAGGTGCGGGAAGCGGGCGCGTACCAGTGCGGCGGTCCCGGACACGTAGGCGGCGCCGAAGCTGGACCCCTCAAGATCCAATTTGTACGCCCCACCCGGCCACGGCGCAATGACGCCGACCCCGGGTCCCAGGACGGCGACCGGCGTGGCCGTGTTGGAGGAGTCGGCGCGCCGCCCGTCGGGGGTGGCCGAGCCGACGGCCAGCACCCCCTCGTACGAGCCGGGGTAGGCGGGCACGTCCTCCTTCTTGTCGGTGATGTTGCCCGCGGCGGCGACGATCACGATGTCGTTGGCCAGGGCGTTCCGTACGGCCGCCTTGAGCGCGGGATTGTCGGCGGCCTTGATCGAGATGTTGATCACATCGGCCTTGAGCTGGACCGCCTTGTCGATGGCCGCCGCCAACGTGGCCACGTGGCCCTCGGCCTGGCTGCTCTGCTTGAGCTCGATGACGGTCGCGCGCGGCGCCACGCCGTGGAAGGCGACGCCCGGGTAGACGCGGCCGGCGATGATCCCGGTGACGGCGGTGCCGTGCCCGACGCAGTCGGTGTAGCCGGTTCCGGTGAAGTCGACGAACTCGGCGAGCCAGGGCAGTTGCGGATGCTTGACGTCGAGGCCGCTGTCGATGACCGCCACCCGTACGCCCGCGCCGGTGCTCAGCCGCCACGCCGTCTTGATGTCGAGCCGTTTCTGCGCCCAGGGCTCGCCGCCGGGCAGCTTCACCACCCCCGGCTCAGGGGTGCACGTCTCGTCCGCCGGGGCCGCGGCCGCCGGGGCGGCGGTGACGCCGAGGCCCAGTACGGCCGCCAGCAGCACCCGGCCGAGCACGGCCGGGCGTACCGGCCCGCGGCTCCGGGGGACCCGCTCCGGGGGAACATCAGGGCTTCCGGCCAGCACGGATGCGTGGCCCGCGCTCCACCGCTCTACCAGGGTCATCTCAGCCGTCCGGGGTCGAACCGCGTCTAACCGCCGAGTACGGCGATCAACACGACCAGCGGGGCGACGGGCGACGCGGGCGTCCTGGCCCCGGCATCCGCGCCCACGCACACCTGCCCCGATCGAGTCGCATTCGTTCGAGAGGCAGTCTTGCGACGCCCGGTGACCCATGTCGTTAGCGGAGAGTGCACGATATCTTGGCGAAGAGCGCAGATTGTCGGCCCGCGTCCCGGTTAGAGGTCGTCGTCCTGCCGGTAGAAGTCGTGCCGCACATAATCGATCAGGTCCCGGCCGTACGTGATCATGTCCGATCCCGCGTCGTTTCCCGGAGCACGGTCCACGTCGGGTACCGGCCACTCCAGGTGGCGGCGGAGTTCGTCCTCGTCGCCGTCACGCCAGTCCGGCCAGGGGCGCTGCCAGGTGGCGCCCTCCTCCGGCCGGGCCGAGTTGATCGGGAGGCCGCCGGCGAGGAAGGCGCGGTGATCGTCGGCGAACTCGATGTCGTACTCGGCCTCGATCCGGGCGAACTCCCGGTCGGTCAGACCGGGCCTGAGCTCGCACACGCCGGACGACGCGAGAAGCCGGGTCGCTTCGCGGCCGAGATGGAGGGCGTCCGGGTGCGGCACGGCGTTCACCCTATCGAGGGGGTCGGCCGTGGAGGAAGGTCAGCAGGGCGGCGGCCAGTTCGTCCGGGGCCTCCTCGGCCATGTGGTGGCCGCTGTCGATCGGGTGGCCGGTCACGTCGCCGGCCCAGGTGCGCCAGATCGCCAGGGGGTCGCCGTACAGGTCCTCCATGCCGTCCCGGGCCGCCCAGAGGAACAGGGTCGGGCAGGTGAGGCGGCGACCGGCGGCGCGGTCGTGGCCGGCCACGGCGAACCGTTCGTGGCCCAGGGAACGCATGAGGGCGACCAGGTCGGCGGCCATGGCGCGCTTGGAGAAGGGGGTGTGGTCGGGGGTGGTGGGCGGCTTGCCCGAACGGCCGTAACCGCGCAGATCCGGGCAGACCACCGTGTGGTACGGAGCGAGCAGCGGAGCGACGCGATGCCAGGTCGCATGCGTACGGGGGTGGCCGTGGAGTAGCAGGACGGGTGAGCCCGTGCCGCCGTGCCGGACGTACAGCTCGGTCTCGCCCACGTCGATCAGGCCGGTCGCGAAGTCGTCGAACATCCGCCGCCCCTACCCGGAACCGCGCCGCCCATCAGAGGGCACCGCGACGCCGGTGACGCCCTACTGGCCGATGCGGCCGTCGATGCGCTCGCGCAGGAGGTCGACGTGGCCCAGGTGGCGGCCGTACTCCCAGACCATCCCGATCACGGCCTCGCGCATCGACATCCGGCCTCCGCCGCTGCCGTGCAGGTTGTCCGGGTCGTCGACGGTGTCGTCGAGGCTGGGCAGTTCGGTAAGGAAGCGGGTCGCGAAGTCGGCCTCCGCGCGCCACGCGGCCCACGCCTCGGCGACCACCCGGGGGTCGGCGATGGCGCCGTCGAAGTCACCGTCGCGGTCGGTCTCGCCGGTGAACAGCTTGGGCGCGTCCTGTCCGGCCATCAGCACCCGGAATGTCGCCCGCTCGACCTCGGCCAGGTGTCGTACGAGACCCAGGAGCGACATCGTCGACGGCTCGACGGACCGCCGCGCCATGGCCTCGGCGTCGAGGCCCTCGCACTTCATCTCCAGGGTGAGGCGGGCGCAGCGCAGCGTCTCGATCAGGGTGGCGCGCTCGTCGCCCATGGTGGGCCCGTTCTCACGCGGGTCGTCCGCGGAGGGCCTGCCGTCCGCGGTGAACATGTCAGCTCGTCGTGTCGTGGCCATGACGGCCATCATCGGCGACGGTCCCGGCGGCGACAAACGATTAACACGGCGGGCTCCGGCCGCTGGAGGGTCAAGGGGACGTTCTAGTATCGGGCCATGCCCTTGACCGTGGACGACGTCGACCGGTTCGTGGCCGCCAGACCGCGCCTGGAGGCCATCGCCTATCGCATGCTCGGCTCCGCCGCCGAGGCCGAGGACGCCGTGCAGGAGACGTTCCTGCGCTGGCAGGCCGCCGACGTCGACCGCATCGAGGTGCCCGAGGCCTGGCTGACGAAGGTGCTCACCAACCTCTGCCTCACCCAGCTCACCTCCGCGCGGGCGCGCCGCGAGACGTACGTGGGCCAGTGGCTGCCCGAGCCGCTGCTCGCCGGCGACCCGATGCTCGGCCCGGCCGACACCGCCGAGCAGCGCGATTCGGTCTCCTACGCCGTCCTCACCCTGATGGAACGCCTCTCCCCCAACGAGCGGGCGGTCTACGTGCTGCGGGAGGCGTTCGGCTACGCGCACCGGGAGATCGCCGAGATCCTCGACCTCACCGAGGCCGCCAGCCAGCAGATCCTCCACCGCGCCAAGAAGCACGTCGCCGACGGCAAGACCCGCGCCGAGGTCGACGAGGCCGCCGCCCGGCGCATCGTCGAGGAGTTCCTGGCCGCCGCCACCAGCGGGCAGACCGAGCCGCTCGTACGCCTGCTCACCCAGGACGCCATCGGCATCGGCGACGGGGGCGGGAAGATCCCGGCCCGTACCAAGGCGTTCGAGGGCGCCGTCGCGGTCGCGAAGTTCCTGCGCGGCCTGTTCAAACCGAGCGAGGCCAAGCGCACCCTGGCCGGCGGCATGCCCGAGATCCACTCCTGGGTCGCCAACGGCGACCCGGCCGTCGTGGCCGTCGTCGACGGCCAGGTCGTGGGCGTGATGTGCCTGGAGGTCACCGCCGACGGCATCGCCGCGTTCCGCAACCAGGTCAACCCCGACAAACTCGCACGCGCGACCGCCCAGTGGGCGGCCACCGAGCACGGGGAGCCCCTGTTCAGAGCCTTCTGATCGAGGTGTGACGCGCTTCACACCGAGTTCCTGTCAGGAAAGCGCGGGTCGTCCGGTTCAGGTGGCGAACCCGCGCAAGACAGGAGCGAGGAAATGCAGCACCGCATCATCGTCCTCGGAGCCGGATACACCGGAGCCGTCGCCGCCGGCCGCCTCGCCAGGCGGCTGAGCCGCGCAGACGTCGCCATCACCCTGGTCAACGCCGAGCCCGACTTCGTGGAACGCGTCCGCATGCACCAGGTGGCGACCGGCCAGGACCTCAGGCCGCGGCCGTTCCACGAGATGTTCGCGGGCACCGGCGTCGAGCTGCGGCTCGCGACAGTCACCGGCATCGACGTCGACCGCAGGACCGTCACGGTCACCGGCACCGGCAGCGGCACGGACGCCGGGAACGGCGGCGAGGAACTGCCCTACGACACGCTCGTCTACGCGCTCGGCAGCGGCTGGGACGCCGAGGGTGTCCCCGGGGTCGCCGAGCACGCGTACGACATCGCCGGCCGTCCGGGGGCGCTGCGGCTGCGCGAGCGGCTGGCCCGGCTCGACGCCGGGCAGAGTGTGGTCGTCGTCGGCGGCGGGCTGACCGGGCTGGAGACCGCGACCGAGATCGCCGAGGCCCGCCCGGACCTCGACGTCGCCATCGTCGCCCGCGGCGGCCTCGGCGACTGGCTCTCGCCCAAGGGCCGCGCGCACGTGCGGAAGGTCTTCGCCGAGCTCGGGATCACCGTGCACGAGCACGTCGCCGTCACCGGCGTCGAGGCCGACCGCGTCACCACCGCCGGGGACGACGCCCTCCCCGCCGCGGTGACCGTCTGGACCGCCGGCTTCGCGGTGCACCCGATCGCGCGGGCGACCGCCATGGAGGTCACCGGCACCGGCCAGATCGTGGTCGACGGGACCATGCGCTCGGTCTCGCACCCCGACGTGTACGCCGTCGGTGACGCCGCCATGGCGATGGGCCCCGGCGACAAGCCGCTGCGGATGTCGTGCGCGTCGGGCATCCCCACCGCCTGGCAGGCCGCCGACTCGATCGCCGCGCGCCTGACCGGCCGGAAGCTCCCGAACACGACGATGCGCTACTTCAACCAGTGCGTCTCGCTGGGCCGCAAGGAAGGTCTGATCCAGTACGTCACCGCCGACGACCGCGCCGTGTCGGCCGTGCTGACCGGACGGACCGCGGCCTTCTACAAGGAGGTGATCTGCAAGGGCGCCGCCTGGGGGGTCGCCAACCCGATGCTCGGCCTGCCGTCCCGGCGCCGCCGCGTCGCCCGGGGGCGGACCGCGACGGGCCAGGCCGTCCGGGCGCGGGCCTAGAGCGGGTGGACGGGACGGCGTCAGGGAGTGGTGAGGATGACCAGTTGCCGCGTCGCCCTGGTCATCGCCACGTAGCGGTCGACCGCTCCCTCGACGCCCGCGCCGAACCTCTCCGGATCGACGAGGATCACCAGGTCGAACTCCAGCCCCTTCGACAATTCCGGCGTCAGCGACCGCACCCGGGACGTCTCCCGGAACGCCGGGTCCCCGATCACGCAGGCGACCCCCTCGGCGTTCGCGGCCAGCCAGTCACCGAGGATCGAGTCCAGGTCCGCGGCCGATCCGCGCACGACGGGGACGCCGCCGGCGCGGATGGAGGTCGGCACGTTCGCGTCCGGGAGCACGGCCCGGATGACCGGCTCGGCCTCCGCCATGATCTCCGCCGGGGTCCGGTAGTTGACGCTCAGGGAGGCCAGGGTGACGCGGTCGATCCCGACCCGGCCGAGCCGTTCCTCCCACGACTCGGTGAAGCCGTGCCTGGCCTGGGCGCGGTCCCCGACGATGGTGAAACTCCTGGACGGGCAGCGCAGCAACAACATCTGCCACTCCGCGTCGGTGAGCTCCTGGGCCTCGTCCACGACGACGTGCGCGAAGGGGCCGGCGAGCAGGTCCGGCTCCGGCGCCGACAACTCCGACTCGTCGACCAGGTTTCGCTGGAGGTCCGCCCGGCGCAACTGCGTCACCAGGCCCTCGCCGTCGTCGTCGGCCTCGATCAGGTTGTCCACGACCTGGGCCATACGCTCGCGCTGGACGGCCAGGGCGGCCTCCTGCCGGCGCTTGCGCCGGGACGCCTCCGGGTCGCCGAGCCGCTGGCGGGCCGCGTCCAGGAGCGGCAGGTCGGAGACCGTCCACGCCTGGGCGTCGGCGCGCTGGAGCCGCCGGATCTCGTCCGGGGTGAGCCAGGGCGCGCACATCCGCAGGTAGGCGGGCACGGTCCACAGGTCGCCGACGAGGTCGGCCGGCTCGATCAGCGGCCAGGCGCGGTTGAACGCCGTGAGCAGCTCCCGGTTCTGCGACAGTGACCTGCGCAGCAGATCGGCCGAGACGTCGTCCTCGTCGTGCTTGTCCATGAGGATCGTGAGCAGTTCCTCCCAGATCTGGTCGCGTGCCTCGTTGTGGGGCGTACCGGGGTCCGCAGCGTCGAACGCCTCGGCCCAGTCCTCGGCGCTCAGCCAGATGTCGGACCAGTGCGTCGTGACCGTCATGCCCTTGGCGGGCGGGTTCTCGTAGAACCGGACGGCCGGCTCGATCGCCTTCACCATGTCCGCGGACGCCTTCAGCCGGGCCGCCTCCGCGTCCTTCTCGGGCGTCGCCGCGGCCCCCTCCGGTACGAGGTCCCGCAGGGTGCAGGTCTGCACGCCCTCCTCCCCCAGGCTGGGGAGCACGTCGGCGACGTAGGCCAGGTAGGGCTGGTGCGGGCCGACGAACAACACGCCGCCGCGGTGGTGGCCGAGCCTGGGGTCGGAGTAGAGGAGGTAGGCGGAGCGGTGCAGGGCGACGACGGTCTTGCCCGTACCGGGGCCGCCGTCCACGACGAGGGCGCCTCGGGACCCGGCGCGGATGACGGCGTCCTGGTCGGCCTGGATGGTGCCGAGGACGTCCCGCATCCTGGGTGAGCGGTTGCCGCCCAGGCTGGCGATGAAGGCGGACTGGTCGTCGAGCGCGGCGTGCCCCTCGAAGCCGTCGGCGGAGAACACCTCGTCCCAGTAGTCGCTGATCCGGCCACGGGTCCAGCGGTACCTGCGGCGGCTGGTCAGCCCCATGGGGTTGGCGTGGGTGGCGCCGAAGAACGGCTCGGCCGCGGGCGAGCGCCAGTCGAGCAGCAGGCGGCGGCCCTGGCTGTCCGTCAGGCCGAGGCGTCCGATGTAGACCGGTTCGGGGTCGTCCGCGGTGACCATGTGGCCGAGGCACAGGTCCAGGCCGAAGCGGCGCAGCGTACGCAGGCGGGCGGCCAGGCGGTGGATCTCCAGGTCCCGGTCGAGCGCCTGCCGGCCCTTGCCGCCGGGGGCCTTGCGTTCGGCGTCGAGACGGGCGGACAGGTCGGCGATCGACTGCTCAAGGCTCCCGGCGAGGGCCGCGAAGTGCCGCTCGTCGGCGGCGATCAGCGCCGGGGCGGCCTTGGCGGCGAGGGTTTCGGGCAGCTCGAACACGCTGGTGGTCAGTGAATTCATCTTTTCCGGCTCCGCTACGAGGTGGCTGGCGATGTTGGCGCGTGGCATGGCGTCAGGGATCGGGGTGACCTGCCTGACGGTCACGACGGGCACACGGACGGCACCTCATACACTTCGTCCCCCATTTCCGCAGGTTCTGGCCTCGGCGGACGATTCTGCGGCACGATGGGGGTCTTGCCGCAAGCCCCCGGGTGCGCTATACGTTGAGAGTGGAAAGGGGTAATCACTCCTTTTCCTGACTTCTCACCGCGATCAGCTGCGGTTCCCCAGGGCACCCCAGAGGGTCGGACGACCCGCCGTACGGGTCCCCCGTTCATCAGGGCGTCACCGCCCGAAGCTGACCCGCGCTCTCCACCGACGCTCACCGGCGCTCCCCGTCGGGCCGACGCGCATACGCCAGAGACGCGCGCGCCCCGCCCACCAGCGGGGACACCGTTGGCGAAGTAGATCAAAAAGTAGCGGCCCTACGATCACGTCTGTGATCAGGGGGCCGCCATTGTCGTTCTTGCTCGCGGATGGAGTCGGGGGTGTCGCTGCGTTCGACTTCACCATCGACTGGGACAACCGCGTCATGACCTGCCCCACCGGAGCCACCAGCTTGCCCTGGGCCAACGAGACCGATCAAGGCGGAACTCCGGTCATCCGGGTGCGCTTTTCGATGCGCGACTGCAAGGACTGCCCCAGCCGGGACCTGTGCACACGTGGAGCCAAAGGCCGACGCATCACCCTGCGCCCACAGGAGGAGCATGACGCCCTGCAATGCGCACGCCAGAGGCAAGGCACCGACGAATGGCAGCAACGCTACGCCCGCAGAGCAGGCGTGGAGGGCACCATCGCCCAAGGCGTCAAAGGCTTTGGCCGGCGGCGGTGCCGCTATCGCCGGACCACCAAGACCCATCTCCAGCACATTCTCATCGCCGCGGCGATGAACCTCACCAGGCTCGACGCGTGGCTCACCGGAATGCCGCTGGCCCCGACCCGCACCTCGCGCTTCGCCGCCCTGCGCCCGGTGGCGTGAGACGGTGTCTTTAATCCCGGCGATCTTGATTAGAGCGCAAGAGACCAGCACGCGAGCAGCCCTGCCGTGTCAGTAGCAGCGCATGTCCATCCAGGTGTCGTCGTACATGCCGTCCAAATTGATGATCACTGAGTTTGTGACGGAGGTGTCATCCACGACGGGGGTGCCGGGCTCGTCGAACAGCGTGAAGGCCGCTACGTCGTAGTCGCCGAGGTCTCCGTCGGGGTCTTCAATTTTCGCCTGGCGGTAGTGGTTCAGCACCTCTTGGACGGGCCGCTCGGTGGAGAGCTCGAAGCGGATGGTGTACCAGCAGTCGCCGGAGTCGCCGCTCACCTCGACTTGCGGGTCGAAGTACCCGAAGTCTGTTCCTGATGGCAGCGGATACGCCTGGATGCGGCCCACCATACGCGCCAGCCGGTGGTCATTGATCCACACCGGCGCCATGACGATCGCCGCGAGCAGCAGGAGCGGCACTAATAGCAAGGCCAGGCAACCGCTTCGGCGAGCCATTCGTGAATGTCTGGACTTCTGCGGTGGTGCGGGTGCGGGCGGGTCCCGGGGGATCGACATGGATCACATGATCGCGTACCCGTTCCCCCTCGCGTAAAGTTACCGCCCTGCTCGGGGATGGACTTAGGGGTCAAAGACACTCTCTGATGAGCCCTGCTTGCCCGGCGTGCACCTCCCAACGCAGAAACGCCCCGTGATCACAAACGTGACCACGGGGCTGCTTCTGTTTGGCCTACTTCGCCAACGGTGTCCCGGCGGGTGGGCGGGGCGGCGGGATCCGGTTTACCAGTCGCCGTCGCCGCTCTCGTCGTCGTCGCCTTCGAAGATCTCCTCGACGATCTCGCCCGCCACCAGGCCGCCGACCACGCCGGCGGCGCCGGCCGCGGCCACCGCGCCCCAGCCAGGACCGCCCTGGTGCTGCTCGTGGTGCCCGTAACCGTGGTGGTCGCCATGATGGTCACCGTGGTGGTCGCCGTAGCCGCCGTGGTGGTCGCCGTAGCCGCCGTGGCCGTGGGAGGCGAGGCCGGACAGCCAGCGGTCCAGCTCACCGGCCCAGTCGGTGTGCAGGGCGTCGGCGTGGCTGACGGTGAAACGGCCGATCGCGTCGCCGGAGTAGCGGCCCGCGCCCTTGTCGGCCTCCAGGACCACCTCCAGCCCGGCCGGGTCGGCCACGAAGGTCACTTCGAGCTCCCCGACCAGACCGGCGTACCGGGCCGGCGGGTGGAACTCGATCTCCTGGTAGAACGGCAGCTGCTGGTGCACGCCGTACAGGCGGCCGGCCTCCAGGTCGGCGGACTTGAAGGCGAAGCCGAGCTGCAGCAGCGCCTCCAGGATGCCCAGCTGGGAGGGCAGCGGCTCGACCGCGATCTCGTCGAGGTCGCCCTTGTCGACCGCCTTGGCGATGGCGAGCTCGGTGCGTACGCCCAGCGCCATGCCGTGCAGCGGCTGCCCGCCGATCCGGCTGATCGGGGCCTCCCACGGCACGCCGATCTCGAAGGCGATCGTACGCTCCTCGCCCTGGCGCAGCAGGAACGGCCCCGACACCTGGACGCGGGAGAACTCGCCCGCCCCCGCGTGCTCGCCGTCGCCGTGCTCGAACTCCACGCGGGCCACGAGGCCGAGGGTGACGTGCTCGATCTCGGCGTCGAAGTCGCCGCCCTTGAGCCGTACCTCGCCGGACAGCGTGCCGCCCGGCTGGACGCGCGAGGTGGCCAGGACGGTGTCCACCGAGGGCGCGCCGACGCCGAAGGCACCCAGCATGCGTTTGAAGACCACGGCTTTGTTCTCCCTGTCGAAGATCGAATGTGTGCAGCCGCCCGGCACAACGATCTTCGGCCGACGCCGGTTCCGGTCATAGCGAAAACGTATGACCAAGGAGGACCGAGAACGGCAGGATCCCGGAGGCCTGGTGCCGTTCCTCCGGGATCCTGTGACATGTCCCGCCTTTACGGGACGCTGCGCCTGCCGTAGAGGCCCGCCGCGAGGGCCACGCCAACACCGGCCAGCACCACCTGGATGACCAGTTCGATCCAGTCGATGCCACGGGTGTCGGCGACGCCGATCGCGGCGGCGATCGCGGTGCCGATGAGGGCGGCGACGATGCCGATCACGATGGTGAGCCAGATGGGGATGCTCTGACGGCCCGGTACGACGAGCCGGCCCAGTACGCCGATGACGAGTCCGATGATGAGGGCGGAGATGATGCCGGTGACTTCCACGCTGCACGCTCCCGTTCTGCCGCGCCGGGGGTGGCCCCCGTTCTCTTGGGGGAGGCGGGGCCCCTGGCCTGACAGCGGCATTGCTTCCCTGCTGGATCTCGAAGAAACGGGACGAATCGGCCTGATATCGGTTCATGACGGGCCCGGTGACCGGGTCATGACGGGGTGCGGGTGAGGAAGGTCGCCACGGTCAGGGCGAGGAGGGTGAAGCCGCTGAAGGCCGCGCCGCCGGTCAGGATCGCCAGCGCCGTCTGCACGCCGCCGATCCAGGCGAGGCCGCCCGCCACCACGGCGACCACGACGCCCGCCACGACGATGATCGCCAGCCACATTCCCCTGGTGTTCATTCCGCTCTCCTCCCGCAGGTCACGCCCGCTCTTCCGGGTCACGTCCAGCCTGTGCCCGGCGGGCGGTGTTGCGGGGGACGGCAACGGTGCCCGTCTCCGCAACACCCTTGCCTGCCGCATGCAATGCCTCAGACTGGAACGATGAGCGCAGACGAAGGCCCGGCCGCCGGTCTGGAGATCCCCGGCGACCGGCCGGTCACGTTCCCCGCGGACGAGCCACCCGACCGGCTGCTCGCGCAGGTCCTCATGCGGCTCTTCCAGCAGGTGGCGAGCGCGCGGGAGCTGAGCCAGAACGGTTACGCGGCCCGCATCTACCAGTCGCCCGCCAGCGTGTCCCGCTGGCTGCGCGGGAAACGGGTGCCGCCCGCGCAGTTCGTCGAGCAGCTCATCCGCGACGTCGAGGAGGCGACCGAGGTCGTCATCCCGCCCGACGTGCGCGCCTCCATCGAGGACCTGCACGTGCGGGCGCTCGCCGCGGTGAGCCCGGCGGTCGCCAAGGAGCAGGCGTACGTCTACCGGCTGCACCAGGCCCAGGACCGCGTCCAGGAGGCCGAGGCCACCATCAGCCTCCTCCAGGCCGAGGTGGTGAGCCTGGAGGACAAGGTCAAGCAGCGGGACGCCGAGATCAGGCGGATCAAGGAGCGCCACCGCCAGGCCGCGAGCCACACCGCCGAGATCATCGCCGACTACGAGACCCGCGTCCGCCGCCTGGAGGACGAACGCGACGAGCTCGACGCCGACCTCACCCGCATGAAGGTCAGCGTCGAACGGTACGAGTCCGAACGGGAACGGGCCCGCCAGGAGTCGGAACGGCTCGAAACCGCCCTCGCCGAGATCCAGCACACGATGACGGTCGCGGACGGCGGCGACGAGATGGCGGTCACGGACACCCCGGCCGGCCACGAGGTGGTGGTCGAGCCCGACCGGCAGCCCGCGGTCTGGGAGCGGGTCCCGCTGCGCAACCGCAACTTCACCGGCCGGGAGCAGGAGCTCAGGCGCATCCGGGACGACCTGCGCTCCTCCGCCCAGCCCGGCATGCCCCAGGCCGTGGTGCTCCAGGGCATGATCGGCGTCGGCAAGACCCAGCTCGCGATCGAGTACGCGTGGCGCAACCGGGCCTCCTACGACCTGGTGAGCTGGATCTCCGCCGACTCCCCCGCGTTGCTCGCCGTCCGCGTCGCCGCGATGGCGCCCCTGCTCGGCTTACCCCAGGAGGGGGGCCGCGAGGAGGCGGTGGCGGGCGTGGTCAAGGCGCTGGGGCAGAGCAGGCCGTACGCGCGCTGGTTGCTGGTGTTCGACCAGGCGGTCGATCCGCGGGACGTGCTGGACCTGCTGCCGCCGGGGCCGGGCCACATCCTGATCACCTCCCGCAATCCGGAGTGGGAGGGCCCGTACGAGATCCACCGCGTCGAGTGTTTCCCCCGGGAGGAGAGCGTCTCCTTCCTGCGGCGGCGGCTCGGCGTGGATCTCGGCGAGGAGTCCGACCGGCTCGCCGCCGAGCTCGGCGACCTGCCGCTGGCCCTGGAGCAGACGGCGGTGTTGCAGATCCACACCGGCATCTCGATCGAGGAGTGCCTTCCACTGCTGCGGCAGAGCCCCACGGAGCTGCTGAACATGAGCAGGCCGCACGACTACCCGTCCACGCTTCCGGCGGCGTGCGCGGCGTCGATCGCGCGGCTGGCCGAGGAGTCACCCGACGCGGTCACCTTCATGTGGTGGTGTGCCCTTCTCGGGCCGGCGCCCGTCCCCCGCGCCTTCTTCCGGCGGTTGCCGCCCGGCCGGATGCGCGAGATCCTGTCCGACTCCCTGCGGCTGAGCCGGATCCTGCGCAGCCTCACGCGGCTCGCGCTCGTCCGGCTGGAGCCGGCCGGCGGCATGATCCACGTCCATCGGCTCGTCCAGGTGCTCTGTCGTGCTGACCTGCCGGAGGCCATGCTCGCGCAGAGCCGTCAGGACGTCTGCCGGCTGCTGGCGGTCAACACGCCGGACGACCCCGGGAACCCGGCCGGCTGGCCGGCCTTCCGGGCGCTGACGCCGCACGTCGTCCCGACCGGGCTGATCGGGTGGACCGAGCCGGAGGGGCCGCAGGCCGCGCTGCGCGTGACCCGCTACCTCTGCCTGTCGGGCGACTACGAGCAGGCCCGCGCGTTCCTGCGCGTCATGGACGACGAGTGGAACGTGAACGAGCGGGACCTGCATCTGTTCGCCGCCCGGAGCCTGCTGACCGACCTGCTGCGGGCCCTCGGCCAGTACACGGCGGCGTACAAGCTCTCCAAGGAGAACGTCTCGGCGATGCGCGACGAGCTCGGCGGGGACCACCCCGAGACGCTCGCCGCGGTCAGCGGCTTCGGCGGCGCCCTTCGCGCGTGCGGCCGTTTCCTTGAGGCCCGGCACCTGCACGAGGAGAGCCTGCGCGACCACGAGCGGCAACTCGGCCCGGACGAGCCCGAGAGCCTGCGCGTGATGAGCGAGCTGGCCCACGACCACGGCCTCACCGGCGACCACGCCACCGCCGTCGAACTGTTCCGGCGCGCGTACGCCGGGCAGAGCACCGGCCCCCGGCGGGCCGGGCCCGTGGACGTGCTCGTCTCCTTGAGCGGCCTGGCCCGCGAACTGCGCCTGAACGGCCACCACGTGGACGCCCGCGCGGTCGGCGAGGACGCCTACGCCCACGGCGCCGGGACGCTGGGGGCCGAGCATCACCTGACCGTGCTGGCCGCGAAGGACCTGGCGATCGCGGTCAGGAGGTGCGGCGCCGTGGGGCAGGCGCTCGACCTGGCCCGCGAGACCCACCTGCGGCTCCGGCTGCTCCTCGGCGACGAGCATCCCGACACCCTGGCGGCGGCGATCACGTTGTCGAACTCGCTGCGCTGGACCGGCCGGGTGGAGGAGGCGCTGACGCTGGCCAGGGGCGCGGTGACCGGGTACGCCGACGCCCTCGGCCCGGACCATCCCTTCAGCCACGCGTCCGGGATGACCGTCGCGCTGCTGAGCCGGTTGTGCGGCGTGCCCGCGTCCGGTGAGCTCCCGCTCAGGCGGGCCTTCGCCGGACTGGTCGAGACGCTCGGCCAGGCGCACGACCTCACGTTCGCCTGCGCCGTCAACCTCCAGTCGGACCTCCTCTCCTCGGGCGCGGTGGCGGAGGCGCGCGCGTTCGGCGAGGTCAACCTCGCGCACGCGCGCAAGGCGCTGGGCGAGGACCATCCCCTGACCCTGGCCTGCGCCGCCAACCACGCCCTGGACCTGGCGGCGGAGGGGTCCGGCGACCTGTACGCCGAGACCGTCGAACGATACCGGCGGGTTCTCGGGCCCGAGCATCCCGAGACGGTGATCGTGCGCGAGGGGGGCCGGGTCCACTGCGACTTCGATCCCGTACCGCTGTGAACGGGGTGGTGCCGGCCGCGGCGATGGCGGGATCGGCCCGCGCCGCCTAGACTGCGCACACACCCCGAGTGACACAGCAGACGCGAACGAACGGCGCACCGAACCCCCCAGGAGCCCTTTGTGACCGTCAGACGAATCGTGTTGTACGCCCTGCTCGCCGCGACGACCGCCGCGGGCGCGACACCGGCCCACGCCGCCGCCTTCACGCTGACCAGCACCGCCTTCGCCTCCGGTGGAATCATCCCGAAGGTGCACGAGTGCACCAGCGGCGGCCAGACCGACCCCGGCCGCCGCAACGAGTCGCCGCCCCTGACCTGGAGCGGCGGTCCGGCCGGCACCCAGAGCTACGCCCTGGTCATGAGAGACCTCGACAACGCCAACCTCATCCACTGGGTGATCTACGACATCCCGGCGGGCGCGACCTCGCTGCCCCAGAACGTCGATCACGCCTACCGTCCCACGGCCCCGGCGGGCGCCCGGCAGATCTACTACCGCGGCAGCGCGAGCCTGTACGGCTACCAGGGCCCGTGTTCCCCCTGGTCGATCAACACCTACCAGTTCACCGTCCACGCACTCAACCGGGCGACCCTGTCCGAGCTGAGCTCCAGCTCGTCCACGACGACCGCGGCGCGGGTGATCTCCGGCGCGTCACTGGGCACGGCCACGCTCTCCGGCGAGTCCTGAGGCCCGGGAATCAGCAGGGCAGGCTCCAGAGCCCGAGCCCCGGTCAGCCGAGTGCGCGGTCGAGGTTGAAGGCGGCGCTGATCAGCGCCAGGTGGGTGAACGCCTGCGGGAAGTTGCCCTGCTGCTCCCCGGTTCGGCCGATCTCCTCGGCGTACAGGCCGAGGTGGTTGGCGTAGGTCAGCATCTTCTCGAAGGCCAGGCGCGCCTCGTCCACCCGGCCGGCGCGGACCAGCGCCTCGACGTACCAGAAGGAGCAGATGGAGAACGTGCCCTCCTGGCCGCGCAGGCCGTCGGGGCTGGCGTCCGGGTCGTAGCGGTAGACCAGCGAGTCGGACACCAGGTCGGCGGTGAGCGCGTCGAGGGTGGACAACCACTTCGGGTCGGTGGGCGAGACGAACTTGGCCAGCGGCATCATCAGCAACGCCGCGTCGAGCACGTCGCCGTCCTCGTGCTGGACGAACGCCTTCCGTACGTCGGACCAGCCCTGGGCCATGATCTGCCGGTACAGGGCATCGCGGGACTCGCGCCAGTGGGGGATGTCGGCCGGCAGGCCGCGGTGGGCGGCCATGCGCATGGCGCGTTCGATGGCGACCCAGCACATCAGCCGCGAGTACAGGAACTTCTTGCGCCCGCCCCTGGTCTCCCAGACGCCCTCGTCAGGCTGGTTCCAGTTGTCGCAGACCCAGTCGACCAGGGCGCAGACGGCGACCCAATGGTCGCTGGAGATCGGTTCGCCCCACTTGTCGTAGAGGTAGATCGAGTCGAGCAGGGCGCCGTAGATGTCGAGCTGGAGCTGCCCGGCGGCGGCGTTGCCGACACGGACCGGGGCCGAGCCCCGGTAGCCCTCAAGGTGGTCGAGCTGCCGTTCGGGCAGGTCGGTACGGCCGTCGATGCCGTACATGATCTGGAGTGGGCCGGTTGGGCCGGCGCCACGCAGGCTGACGTGCCGGGTCAGGAACGACATGAACGCCTCGGCCTCGCCGGTGAAGCCCAGCCTGAGCAGGGCGTAGACGCAGAAGGCGGCGTCGCGGACCCAGACGTAGCGGTAGTCCCAGTTGCGTTCACCGCCGATCAGCTCGGGCAGGCTGGTCGTGGGGGCGGCGACGATCGCGCCGGTCGGGGCGTACGTCAGCAGCTTGAGCGTCAGCGCCGAGCGGTGGACCATCTCCCGCCACCTGCCCCGGTAGCGGGAGGCCGACAGCCACTTGCGCCAGAACGCCACCGTGGCGGTCATCGCCTCCTCCGCCTCGACGTGCGGGCACCCGAGCAGCGGCACCTCCTCCTCGACGCGGTCGAGCGCGAACACCTGCGTCTCGCCCTCCACGAGGGTGAAGGCCGCGCGTACGTCCCGGCCGTCGGACTCGACCGGCACGGTGGCGCTCAGCGAGAGCGTCAGGGACGCCGACTCGAAGATCGTGAGCCCGTCGGCCATCCGTACGGTGTGCGGGTCGGCGCCGTAGCCGAATCGCGGGGCCACCCGCGCGTGGAAGGGCAGCGAGCCGCGTACGCAGAGCACCCGGCGGATCAGCCGCTGCCGTCCGCCGCCGCCCTCGCCGGTGACCGGCATGAAGTCCTGGACCTCGCCCACGCCGTGCTCGGTGAAGAAGCGGGTGATGAGCACGTTGGTGTCGGGGAAGTAGAACTGCTTCGTACGCGCCGGGACGTCGGTGGCCAGCTCGAACGCCCCTCCCCGGTCGGCGTCGAGGATCGCGGCGAAGACGCTGGGCGAGTCGAAGGCCGGGCAGCAGTACCAGTCGATGGTGCCGTCGGTGCCGACCAGGGCCACGCTGCGCAGATCGCCGATGAGGCCGTGCTCGGCGATCGGCAGGTAACGGTCCCCGGCTGCTCCACCCATCGCAGCAGTTCTCCCAGGTCAGAGCCGTTCTCAAACCTCGTCGGCGGTCCCCTCGGTCTCGGCCAGGCGGCGGCGCAGGAGGGCGCGCTCGGGCTCACTCCCGGCCGCTTCGAGGGCGGAACGGTAGGCCGCGGCGGCCTCCGGCAGCCGGCCGAGCCGGTGCAGCAGGTCGGCGCGGGCCGCCAGGTACGGCTGGTAGCCGCGCAGCAGCCGGGCGCCGGCCAGCTCCTCCAGCAGCGCCAGGCCGGCCTCGGGCCCGTCGCGCATGGCCACGGCCGCCGCCCTGTTCAGCGCGACCACCGGGGAGGGGTCGAGCGCGAGCAGCACGTCGTACAGGGCCACGACCTGCGGCCAGTCGGTCGCGGCCAGGTCGGGGGCCTCGTCGTGAAGTGCCGCGATCGCGGCCTGGACGGCGTACGGGCCGGGCGGGCCGCCGCTGAGCGCGGTCACCACCAGGGCCGTGCCCTCCTCGATCATGGCCCGGTCCCAGAGGCCGCGGTCCTGCTCGTCGAGCAGCACCGGCTCGCCTCCCGGCCCGGTACGTGCCGCGCGCCGCGCGTGGACCAGCAGCAACAGCGCCAACAGCCCGGCGACCTCCCGCTCGGCGGGCAGCAGCCGGCTCAGGATCCGGGCCAGCCTGATCGCCTCCTCGGCCAGGTCGAGCCGTTGCAGGAGGGGGCCGGAGCTGGCCGCGTAGCCCTCGGTGAAGATCGAATAGATCACCTGGAGCACGCCGGGCACCCGTTCCGGCAGCTCACCGGGGTCGGGCACGCGGAACGGGATGCGGGCCTCACGGATCTTCTTCTTGGCCCGTACGATGCGCTTGGCCATCGTCTGGACCGGCACCAGGTAGGCCCGCGCCACCTCGGGGGTCGTCAGGCCGGCCAGGCAGCGCAACGTCAGCGCCCCGCGGTCCTCGGCGGGCAGCGCCGGATGCGCGCAGGTGAAGAAGAGCCGCAGCCGCTCGTCGGGCAGGCCGCCGTCCTCACCCGGGGGCGCCTCGGGGGCCGCCCGCTCGGCCTCCGCCCACAGGACGGCCAGCCGGGTGGCCAGCGCCTGCTCGCGCCTGAGCCGGTCGACCGCCTTGCGCCGGGCCGTGGTCATCAGCCACGCGCCCGGGTTGGGCGGCACGCCCTCGACCGGCCAGTGCCTCAGCGCCGCCTCGACGGCGTCGGAGGTCACCTCCTCGGCCAGGTCGAGATCGCCGAAGCGGCGGACGAGCGCGGCCAGCAACCGGCCGCGCTCCTCCCGGAAGACAGCCTCGACCTCACGCACCGAAGCCCTCACTCACCGAAGCTCTCCCGCACCGAAGCCCTCCCGCACCGAAGCCTTCACGCGCCGAAGCCTTCACGCACCGAAGTCGGCTACCGGGCGCACCACCACCGAGCCGCCGCCGCGCGCCCCCGGGCAGCGGGCGGCCCAGTCGAGCGCGACGTCCAGGTCCGGCACGTCGATCACGTAGAAGCCGCCCAGGACCTCGCGGGTCTCGGCGTACGGCCCGTCGGTCACGGTGGGCGTGCCGTCGGCGCCGACGCGTACGGTCGTGGCGGTCACCAGGTCGGCCAGCGACTCGCCGGAGACCATGATGCCCGCCTCCCGGACGGCCTTGTCGTAGGCCACCCACTCCTGGAAGTCGCCCGGCTCCTGCTCGTCGGAGGTGCCGGCGTTGATCAGCAGCATGTACTTCACGGTGTTCCCTTCCCGGGGTCGGCGTACGGCGGGGCCGCCGTACGCCATCACCACGAACGGGACCCGCCCGGATGGACATGCCGTGGCGATGAGTTTTCCGGCCCCGGCCGGTCATTGTCACGACACGTCACTTCAGGAGGAGCGATGAGCGTACTGGAACGGCGGATGCGCGACGTGCTGGGCGGCTTCGTGGCGCGGGGTGAGGTGCCGGGGCTGGTCGGGCTCGTCCACCACCGGGGCGAGACCCATCTCGTGGCCGAGGGCACGCTGGAGTCCGGCGGCGGCGCTCCCGGGCTGCTCACGACGCCCCTGGACTACGCCGCGTTCTGCCGCATGCTGCTCGCCAAGGGACACCACGACGGCGGCCGGCTCCTGTCGCGGGCCTCGGTCGAGCTGATGACGACCGACCATCTGTCACCGACGCAGAAGGCGGGCAGCGAGACGTTCCCCGGTGAGGGCGGGTGGGGGTTCGGGATGCAGGTGGACACGCGGATGCGGCACCTCTACACCCGGCCGGGGCGCTTCGGGTGGACCGGCGGCCTCGGCACCACCGCCTACACCGACCCGTCGGAGGACCTGGTCGGCCTGCTGTTCACGCAGGTGGCGATGACCTCGCCGGTGCCGCCCAGGTTCTTCGAGGACTTCTGGACGGTGACCTACACCTCGCTCGACCAACGCCAAGGCCCTTTTCCTGGCGGATAAGGTGGTTATGCGGCTTTTCGGGGGATTTAGCCGTACATGATCACGAGGGGGACGGGTGGCGGAGTCGTTCGGCACGATGTTGCGGAGCCTGAGACACGCGGCCGGGCTGACCATCGAGGAGCTCTCGCACGCCTCCGGCGTCAGCGTACGGGCCATCGGCGACATGGAGCGCGGGGCCAGCCGGGGGCCGCAGCGGCGTACCGTCGCGGCCCTGGCCGAGGCGCTGCACCTGGACGAGCCGCGCCAGGCCGCGCTGTCGGAGGCGGCCCGCGCCGGCCGGCCGCGCCAGGAGGCCCCCGCCCCGGGCGCCTGCGAACCGCCCCGCGGCGTGGGCGACTTCACCGGACGCGACCGGGAGCTGGGCCTGCTGTACGACCTGGCCACGCGTACCGCGGAGGACACGGACGCCGTCGTCGCCGCCGTCTCCGGGACCGCGGGCATCGGCAAGACCGCCCTGGCCGTACGTGCCGCCGGGCACCTGGCCGAGTTGTTCCCCGACGGCCGCTTCTACCTCGACCTGCGCGGCATGGACCCGGTACCGCTCGACCCGGGCACGGCGCTGTCCCGGCTGCTCAACGCCCTGGGCGTGGCCGAGCGGCGCATCCCCGCCGACGAGGACGACCGCGCCGGCCACTACCGCGCCCTGCTGCGCGGACGGCGCTGCCTGGTCATCCTGGACAACGCGGCGCACGAGGCCCAGGTCCGCCCGCTGCTGCCCGCCGAAGGACCGGCGATGACGCTGGTCACCAGCCGCCGCCCGCTGGCCGGGCTCGAAGGCGTGCACCAGATGCCGCTGGCGCACCTGGCCGCCGGCGAGTCGGCCGCGCTGCTGCGCGCGATCGTCGGCGCCGAGCGAGCCGAGGCCGACCCCGGCGGGGTGGCGCGGGTGGCCGACCTGTGCGGCAACCTGCCGCTGGCGCTGCGCATCGCCGGCAACCGGCTGCAGAGCAGGCCCGGCTGGACCGTCGGCCAGCTGGCCACCCGCCTCGGCGACGAGGGACGCCGGGTCGAGTCGCTGGCCGCCGGCGACCTGTCCGTGGCGGCGGCCTTCGCGCTGTCGTACCGGCAGCTCTCGGCGTCGGCGCGGCGGAGCTTCCGGCGCCTGGCGCTGGCCGCCGCGCCGGACTTCGGGGCGCCGATGACGGCGGTCCTCGCCGAGCTCGGCCCGGACGAGGCCGAGGACGCCCTGGAGGAGCTGGTCGACCTCGGCCTGTTGCAGTCGCCGTACCCCGGCCGCTACCGCTTCCACGATCTCGTACGGTTGTTCGCCCGCGCCCGGCTCTCCGACGAGGAGCCCATGACCGATCAGCGGCAGGCCCGGCGGCGGATGGACGACTGGCTGCTGGAGGTCGCGACCGTCGCCGGACGCTGGTTCGAGCCCGGCTTCGGCGCCCCGCCCGCCGGCTGGAGCTCGCTGGTCGAGCTGGACAACGCGCGGCAGGCACAGGAATGGCTCCAGGCGGAGGGCACGGCCTGGCTGGCGGCGCTGCGGCAGGCGGCCCGCGTCGGCGAGCACGCGCGGGTCGTCGAGGTGGCCGAGTCCATGCACTGGTTCTCCGACCTGTGGATGCACTGGGGACACTGGCCCGAGGTGTTCGAGTTGTCGTCCGCGGCCGCCCACGCGGCGGGTGACCGGGCGCAGGAGGCGGTGCACCTCAACTACCTGTCCTGGGCGCGGACGCACTGCCAGGGCCGCTACGACGAAGGCGAACGGACCGCGCTGCGCGCGCTGGAGCTGGCCCGCGAGCTCGGCGACGTACGCCAGCAGGGCTGGGCCCTGACCTACGCCACCTGGGCGCTGTGGGGGCACGACGACCGGCGCAGCCTGGAGACCGGCCTCGACCACGCGCGGCGGGCGGCCGAGTGCTTCCGGCAGGCCGGTGACCCGGAGGGGTACGCCCAGGCCATGCTCAGCGTGGGCAACGGCCTGCGCCGGCTCGGCCGGATCGAGGAGGCCGTACAACACGGGCTGGACCTGCTGGAACGGCTACGCGACCCGGCGTTCGGCGGCACGCCGGTCATCGTCGCCCACGCGGTCGGCGCGGCGCTCGACCTGCTGAGCGACGGCTACTTCGCGCTCGGCCGCTGGCAGGAGGCCGCCGACCACTACCGCGAGGCGCTGGTCGAGCTGCGCAAACGCCCGATCAACCGGGCCACGGCGCAGACCCTCACGAGCCTCGGCCGGGCGCTGGTCGAGCTGGGGCGGCGGGAGGAGGCCCGCGAGGCGTTCCAGGAGGCCCTGGAGCTGTACGAAGCCTCCGCCGACGCCACCCGCGCCGCCCGCGTGACCGCCGAACTCGCCCGGCTGACCCCGGTCACCACCCCGCACACCACCGCCTGAAAGCCCCCCCGGGACGCGTCGCCTCACGGCTCCACGAAACGCTGGATGAAGGTCAGGGCGGTGCCGCAGACCTCGCGCCAGCCGTTGTCGACGGTCATCGAGTGCCCGCGTCCCGGCAGCTCGACGATCTCGGTCAGGTGGTGCTCGTTGCGCGCCTGGCACAGGTAGGAGGCGTGCGCGGCGGCCCACGGGACCGTACGGTCCATCTCACCGGCGACCAGCAGCAGCGGCCCCCGGTCCGGCGACGTGCCGTCCACGCTCCACGGGTCGGCCGCCTCCCCCGCCGGGACGGCGTACCTGTCGTACAACCGCCGGGCCTCCTCCTCGCCGACGGCGTTGGCGACGGCGTGCCGGAACCGCCCGTACGTGAGCGCCCCCCGGAAGGGCGCCGGGCTGACGGCCACGCACGCGCGAACCAGACCGAGCCCGGCGAGGACCTGCGCGACCAGCCCCCCGGCGGCGTGCCCGACGACGCAGGGCCGGCGCGCCAGCTCGCCGACCAGCCCCGCGAAGTGCCCCACCGCCTCACCGGCCGCCGCCGGCCAGGCCGGGATGACGGGTACGAACCCCGCCTGGCCGAACACCTCGGCCCAGGGCTCCCAGCTCTCGGCCAGCAACCACGGGTCGTGCACGAAGACGACCGGGACCCGGCCGGAGGCGTTGGCGTGGCGTACCTGGTCGAGGTCGTAGGCGGAGGACATGGCGCGGCGGGTCAGCTCTCGTGCAGGGCCCGGCGCAGCGTGCCGATGGCCAGCTCGATCGCCGACCCGGCCGCGTACGTGCCGCGCAGCGCGTTGAGCATGACGAAGTCGTGGATGATGCCCTGGTAGCGCACGGCGGTCACGGGCACCCCGGCCGCGCGCAGCTTGGCGGCGTACGCCTCGCCCTCGTCCCGCAGCACGTCCGCCTCGCCGGTGATGACCAGCGCCGGCGGCAGCCCGGCCAGCTCCTCGGTGGTGGCCCGCAACGGGGACGCGGTGATCTCGGCGCGCTCGGCGGCGGAGGTCGTGTACTGGTCCCAGAACCACTGCATGCCGTCCCGGCGCAGGAAGTAGCCCTCGGCGAACTGCCGGTAGGAGTCGGTGTCGAAGGACGCGTCGGTCACCGGGTAGAACAGCACCTGCTGGCGCAGCGGCAGCCCGCCGCGCCGCTTGGCCATGATGGTCAGCGCGGCGGTCATGTTGCCGCCCACCGAGTCGCCGGCCACCGCGAGGCGCGTGGCGTCCAGGCCCTTGGACGCGCCCTCGGCGACGATCCAGCGGGCGACCGTCCAGTTCTGCTCGATGGCGACCGGGTAGCGGTGCTCGGGCGACAGGTCGTACTCGGGGAAGACGACGGCGGCGCCGGCGCCCACGGCCAGCTCGCGGACCAGCCGGTCGTGGGTGCGGGCGTTGCCGAACACCCAGCCGGCGCCGTGGATGTAGATGATCACGGGCAGGTCGCCGGCGCTGCCCGCGGGCCGCACGATGCGGGCCCTGACCTCGCCGGTGGGGCCGCCGGGGACCGTCACCCACTCCTCGTCGACGGCGGGCAGGTCGGCCGGGCCCGACTGCACCTCGTCCACGGCCTTGCGGCCCTCCTCCGGCGGGAGCTGGAAGAGGTACGGCGGCTCGGCGGTGGCCTCGGCGAACGACTGCGCGGCGGGTTCCAGGACGGGCTTGTTCATGATGGCTCCAAGAGAGGTGGAAAGCGGGGGGCCGTCGCCCATCAAAGCAACCACCCCCGGGTGAGGACGAGGCGGAACCACAGGCAGAAGTACGTTTCCGCCTCGTGCCCGCGCGTGGCCGGCTGTTTGGATCTCCGGTGGAGACAACCGGTCCCCGTATGCCCCGAGAAGGAGCTTTTCCCCATGACGCAGAGCACCACCCCGACGGCCGTCCTCGTGCACGGCGCGTTCGCCGACGCCGCGAGCTGGTCCGGCGTCATCGCCGGGCTGCAGCGGGACGGCATCCCCGTGCTGGCCCCGCCCAACCCGCTGCGCGGCCTGGCCGCGGACGCGGCGTACGTCGCCTCCGTGGCGGCCCAGGTCGACGGCCCGGTCGTGCTGGTGGGCCACTCCTACGGCGGCGCGGTCATCACCGTGGCCGGAGCCGCGGAGAACGTCGTCGGCCTCGTCTACGTCGCCGCGTACGTGCCGGAGGAGAACGAGAGCCTGGCCGACCTGCAAGGACGCTTCCCGGAACCGCCGCTCGCGGCCGGCCTGCGACAGGCGTCCTATCCCACGGCGGACGGCGGGCAGGCCGTGGAGTTCACCATCGCCGCCGACGCCTTCCCCGAGATCTTCGCCGCGGACGTGCCCGCCGAGGTCACCCGTGTCCTGGCGGTGGCGCAGCGGCCGCTGGCGGCCGGGGCGTTCACCGAGGCCCCGGGCACGGCGGCCTGGCGGACGAAGCCGTCGTGGGCCGTCATCGCGGACGCCGACCAGGCCATCAACCCCGACGTGCAGCGGTTCGGGGCCGAGCGGGCCGGGGCGAAGGCCGTGGAGGTCGCCGGCGCCTCGCACGCGGTCGCGGTGTCCCGTCCCGAAGAGGTGGCCGGCGTGATCCGCGAGGCGGTCCGCGCCACCGCCTCCTGACCGGCCGTCCCGGACGGCGGCGGGGCAGGTGCCGCCGTCCGGGGCCCGGGATGGTCAGGACTGCTTGCCGAGACCCTGGAAGCGGCTCTCGATGAAGTCGCCCCATGTGGAGTTCAGCGTCATCAGCTCGCCGTCCACCATCTTCCATTGACGTGCCTTGTGTTGCGGGTAGGCGAAGAGCACCGACGACAGGCGCTCGTACCCGGCGGGCATCGGCCTGGTGTGCACGCGGTGCGTGGACGGCCGGAACCGCCCGTCGGAGGCGCTGGTCAGCATCCGGCCGATGTTGCACAGCACCACGTCGGTCCCGGCGATCACCGGCTCGACCCACGTGCCGTCGTGCAGGACGTACTGGAGGCCCTGGTCGGACGGAGGTAGCTGGAGGCCGAGCATCTGGATGCCGGAGTGCTCGTGGGCCAGCACCTGGCGGTCGCCCACGTCCCGGTAGTGGATCACCCGCAGGTTCGTCGCGTCGTGCGACAGGTCCAGTTCGGGCGTGCCGGGCGGCAGCATGCCCCGGACGACCTCGCCGAACAGCGAGATCAGCCGGAAGGCGATGTCGAACACCTCGGCGGCACGGGTGCCGAACGCGGGGAAGGCGCGCAGCACGTCCCCCGCCCCGGGCGGCTGGTCGCCGATCATGGCGCCGCTGACGTGGATGAACTCCTTCGGGTCCGGCACGCCGTTGGCCAGCCGCGGGATCTCCGAGTTGTACGGGAAGAACCCGTGCGTGCCGCCGACGGCGAGCTGCGGGACGGCGGTGTAGGCGTAGTCGGACAGGCGCGGCTCGGCCGATCCGCAGGCCGCGGCGAACTCGTTCATCATGGCCTCGACGCGCTCGCCGATGCCGGGGACCTCCGCGGCCATGAAGCCCCATCCGGTCAGCTGCGACCTGATGGCTTCGGTGGAGGCGGCCATGTCCGCCTCGATGTCATGCAGCCTGACGACGGGAGCGCGGCCGCTGAGTTCCATGAGAGGGACGTCCATTGCCACTCCATTTCTCGATGACCGTTCTGGGATGGTTCGTCGTACGTGCTACTTGCCGGTGGTGCTCAGATGGCGCTGGTTGCGGGAGTCGAGGCCGAGGCGCTGGGCGACCAGGGCGACCTCGGTGCGGTTGGAGCAGTTGAACTTGACGAGCAGGTTCGAGATGTGCCGTTTGACGCCGTGGATGGAGATGTCCATGGCACGGGCGATCTGGTGGTTGCTCATCCCGCGCAGCAGCAGCGCCAGGACGAGGTGCTCGCGTTCGGTCAGGCGTCCGAGCAGGTCAGGGCCGCGCCTGGACGGGACGGGCGCGTCGCCGCGCAGCAGTCGTTCGAAGGTGCCCGACAAGCCCGCGACATTGATCTCGTCCCACGGCAGGCAACCGGCCAGGTCGTACCGCTGGGCAAGGCAGGGGGCCGGTTCCTCCCCCTGCCGCACCATGGCCAGGATCCGCGGGCGCGCCCGGCGGGGACGCCCGCCCAGCACGTCCGGCAGGACGGCGAGCGGGATCACCGCCACGTCGAAGTCCTCGCCGGCCAGCAGCAGCGCCCTGGCCTCCGACACGCTGCGCACGACCGCGACCCCGGCCACGTTCGACACCTTCATGAGCAACGGCGGGAGCCCGTAGTAGGAGACCTCGTCCTCGGCGAGCCAGAACACGGACAGCCTGGAGCACCTCGCACGGAGGCTGGAAGGGGAGGCCGGGATCGGCTGGCCGGCCTCCAGCGTGATGGCACTCATCGCATGATCCTCTCTGCGTCGGCGAACGGCGGTCGGTCGGTACGCGGCGGGAGTTCTGTCAGTCGCGGCGTCTCACCAGGTGGAAGGAGAAGTCGGTGCCCCTGTGGTAGTCCTGCGAATACAGCAGCGGCCGTCCGGCGCTGTCGTGGTGGGTCTGGAGGAGCAGCAGCCAGGCGCCGCCGTCCTCGTGGCTGCCGATGCGCTCGGCCTGGGCGTGGCTGAGGGTCACCGCGCGGACCTGGGCGACGGCGTACGCGATGGTGTGGCCGTACTCGGTGAGGAGCTGGAACAGCGACCCGGTCCAGTCCACCTCGTCCATGGGACGGCCGATGAGCGAGCGCGGGAACAGGTCGATCGAGTACAGCAGCGCGTCGTCCCGGTGCCGGCGCAGCCGTTCCAGCCGGACGATGGCCTCGCCGGGCGGGAGCTGGAGCAGCTCCCGCTGGTGCCGGTCCGGCTCGGTGGCCACGACGTCGAGGACGGTGTTGTCGGCGGTGAACCCGCGGCTGGCCAGCATCTCCGTCACGCCTTCGAGCCTGGTCAGCGGCCGGTCCAGGCTGGGTTGTGAGGTGAGGTAGCGGCCGTCGCCGTGGCGGGCCTGGATCAGCCCTTCCTGCTCCAGGAGCTTGAACGCCTCCCTGATGCTCGTACGCCCGACGTCGAACAGGGTCATGAGCTCGTTCTCCGAAGGCAGCCTGTCCCCCGGGCGCAACCCCTGTTCGACGATCAGGGCGTGCAGCCGGTCACGGATCTGGATGGCCAGGGTGGGATGACGTCGTGTCACGCGGGTCTCTCCTGCACGGACGGACCGTGGAGCGGGGCGATGCCGAGCTCTGCGGCCGATGGGTAGCTGGGGGCACAGAACCGGCGCGTGACCGAGACGGTCGCCACCTGACAGGCGAGCCGGACGCCGCGCACCAGGCCCGTGCCGGCGCGGAGGGCGGCCGCCAGCGCGCCGGTGAAGGCGTCACCCGCGCCGGTGGTGTCCACAACGCGCACGCTGGGGACGTCGATCAGCATAGTGCCGCCGTCGTCGGCGATCTCGGCGCCGTGCTCGCCGCGGGTGACGACGACGGTGCGTCCTCTGGTCCTGCCGCGCAGATCGTCCAGGTCGCCGGGGGTGTCCCCGGCCAGGGCCGACAGCTCGCCCTCGTTGAGCACGAGCACGTCGGCGCGGGCCAGCAGCTCCTTGCCCGTACCCTCCCGGAACGGTCCCGCCGGGCTGGGGTTGAGCAACACGCGCACGCCCGCCGGGGCCGCCGTCGCGGCGGCGTACGAGATCTCCAGCGGGATCTCGCCCTGGAGCACGAGCACCGATCCGGTGGGCAGGTCGGCGACCGCGGCGGCCGCCTGGGCGGGCGGCAGCAGGTCGGCGGCCCCCGGCCAGGTCATGACCAGTTGCCCGCCACCGGCGTCGACGCAGACGAAGCTGCGCCCGGTCGCCACGCCGATGGCGGTGGTGCAGTCGCCGACGTCGATGCCCTCGGCGCGCAGCTCGGCCAGCGCCACCGGCCTGGCGCCGTCGTCGCCGAGGCAGCCGACGAAGCTGGTGGGGGCGCCCAGCCGGGCGGCGGCGACGGCCACGTTCGCGGCCTTGCCGCCGTGGGCGGTGGCGTAGTCGGCGGCGTTGACGCTCTCGCCCGGCTCCGGCAGGCGGTCGCCGAACATGTAGAGGTCGACGATGTAGGCGCCGATCGCGACGACGGTCATGAGCCCAGCCCCAGGGCGCACGGCGCGATGCTGTCGGCGTCCACGGTCACCCGTACGTCGGGGTGGCGGTGGGCGAAGGTCACCGGGAGCAGCACGTCCGGCTCGGTGGTGAGCAGAAGGACGCGGACGATGTAGCGCTTCCATGCGCCCCCGTCGGTGATGAGGTGCAGCCGCCGGGCGGAGAGGATCTCCGACATGCCGACGGTGATCGCCATACGCGGGATCGCCTGCGTGTAACCGCCGGTCACGCGGTGGGAGTGGGCCACGATCGTGTCTTCCAGCAGGGGGACGACGCGCGTGGTCGAGGCGGCGAACTCCTCGGCGGTGTACTGGTGCCAGCGTGTGGACGGCGGCTCGTTGAAGGCCAGGTGCCCCCGGTAGCCGAAGCCCGCGAAGCAGGTGTCTGCGCCGCCGGCCCGGCGCAGGCGCTCGCCGAAGGCGTCGGGGTCGAACACGTCGGGGAAGACGACGTTGTCCGGGTGGGGCCGCAGGTCGGGGTCGAGAAGCTGGTAGAGGTTGCGGTCGCAGTAACCCCGGAAGCTGAAGGGGTGCGACGGCTCCACCGGCCTGCCCTGCCAGTCGAGGAACTCGTCCATGTGGAAGGCGAACACGTCGGCCCAGCTGATGCGCTCCTCGTTGCAGATGCGCGCGAGTATCGGGTACTGCGCCTTCGGGCCCACGGGCAGGATCCAGCGGGTGGGCTCGCCGCGCATGTTGTTCGCGCGCAGCTCGTCGGCCATCTCCCGGGCCAGCCGGTAGTAGAGCTCGGTGGTGTCGGGGTAAACGGTCAGCGGATGGCGGGCGATCGCCGCCAGCTCCTCGGCGGGCATGGATAACATCTCGTCGGTCAGATCGCCCGACGTGCGGGGATAGGGGTAGTCGAGGTGCCTCGCGCTGGCGGTGGTCACGTCACTCCTCCTCACGAGCTGCGGGAGAGCAGGAATCGGGACAGGACGTTTCGGGTGATCCGCCTGATGTCACCATCACAGCAGGCAAGACTGGTCACCCAGTTGATGGATCCGGCGGCGAACACCGCACCGCCGTTCCCGAGCCGTCGCAGGGTCATGTCGGCGCGTACGGTCTCCGCACCCGGCCCGGCCTCCTCGGTGGGCGGCCGGTAGTGGTGGCTGTGGGCGCCCGCGGAGGTCGCGAGCAGCAGGGTGCCCGGCGGGGTGCCGAGCTCGGGGGCGGCCCGGTCGATCTCGTCCCCGGCGGCGCCGCCGAGCGCGAGACCGCAGGTCCCCACGGGGTTCGTCCCGACGCCCTCGAAGACCCAGGACGCCTCGTCCCGGTAGCTGTCGGGCAGGCGGGTGTAGCCGGGCGCGGGGCCCCACCCCTGGGCGGCGAAGCCGACGCCGAGCAGCTCCTGCGGCGCGAGGCCGCGGTGGCGCCAGAGGCCGCCGGGCTCGCCGGTGGAGGTCAGCACGTCCTCGCCGGGCTCGTCGTCCCACCAGTCGCCGACGTGGCCGCGGCGGACCTCGATGGCGTGCGGGTGGCGGGGATCGACGCCGGTCACCCAGTAGAACCCGTTGCCGCCCAGGTACATGAGCCGGCCGCCGCCGGACACGTACGCGCTGAAGGCCGCGCGGCCGGGGGCGGTGACGTACTCGGGGTGGCTGCCGGTCAGGACGACGCGGTAGCCGGCCAGCAGGGCGGCGCCGCCTTCGTGCACGTCCTCGTCGGCCAGCACGTCGAAGTCGAACCCCTCGGAACGCAGCCAGCGCAGCAGCAGGAGGTCGGCGGCGAAGTGGCGCGGCGCGCCGGTCATCCACCAGCGGTAGCCGGGGTCGAGGTTGAGCACCGGGCGCAGCCGGGAGGAATGGGTGACGTGGCCGCCCTCCTGCCTCTGGTCGTAGAGGGACAGGCCGAGCTCGCGGTGCTCGTTGAGGTAGACGTCCACCGGGGAGAGCGTGATCCCGCGGTCGGTCACCCGCGTGTAGTCCCCGAAGTACTCGGCCTCGCTGGACTGCCGGTGATTGGCGTAGGCGAGATAGGTGAACGTGGGCAGGACGACCGCGACCCGGCTCCCGCGCGCCCCGCCCGGACCCGCGATCACCGGGACGACGCAGGACTGCCCCGCGGCGCGCAGCCGGACGCCGAGCACGGTCGAGCCGCAGTCCTCGGGGACGGTCAGCTCGCACGTCGCCGGCCAGCGGGCGTCGTCGAGGTCCTCCGGGCTGACCTGGAGGGCGGTGCGGGCGACGCCTCCCGGGCCGATCAGCCCCGCGAGCGGCCGGTTGACGGCGCCCGCGTGGCGGCCGTTCCCGCTGACGTCGGGTACGACCGGCGCGCCGGGGTCGCCGGACGGGTCCCACAGGGCCAGGAGGTCCGAGCCGAGGTGTTTGACCAGGTCGGGACCGGTGGTCAGGTCGCGCAGCAGAGTGTGTTCAGAGGTGGCGAGCAGGCTGGCCGTCACCATCGGCAGGGCGATCCGGCCCGCGTACGGGTGCTCGTCCCCCGCGCCGACCACCAGGTCGCCGGTCGGGGAGGGCACCGGCAGCCGGCCCCGGCCCGAGCTCACCCCCGGGCCCCGGAAGTCGGTCAGGTGCAGGACGGTCATCAGCGGCGTCGTCTCCCACGCCACCGCCAGCAGCGTCCACTCGCCCGGCGGGACGGCGGAGCGCAGCCGGCAGCCCATGCTCCCGGACGGCGTCACCACGGCCGCCTCCGGCCGGCCCGCCTCGTCGAGCGTGAGCAGCAGCCGCCAGCCGGAGGCGCCCAGACGGGCCACGACCTGCCGCGGGCCGAGCCGCTTCGGCCGGATCCAGAGGGCGAGGCCGCCCCTGGCCGGGGTGGGCACCGCGACCGCCTCCAGCCGGGAGCCGGGGCGCAGCGGCCGCGGCTCGATCGGCGCCGGGACGGGCGCGGTGAGGTCGCGCTCCCGTACGAGGTCCACGAGGGTGACGTCGGCGTTCCCGGCCGGGCCCGAGGCGTGCAGGGTCAGCCGCTGCCCGGGGGCCGTGGACCAGCGGTCGGCGTAGCCCATCAGGCGGGGCTCGCGGTCTATGGCCATCACGCGTCTCCTCGCCGGTAGGGGATGCCGACGTAGGCCGGCATGCGCAGTCGTTGGGCGACCGTGACCAGCACCAGGAGGGTGGTGAGGTACGGCGTGGCGTACACGAGCTGGGTGGGGACGGAGTCGGTGCCCTGGAAGAGCACGAACGCGGCGGCGCCGAGCAGCGCCAGCGTCCCGGCCAGGCGGAGCCGCGTACGGACGAGGACGATCGCGGCGGCCCACGCCAGCACGGCCCCGAGGAGCAGCAGCACGTGCACGGCGCTCGCCTGGCGCAGTTGCAGGGCGTCGGCGTAGCCGAACAGCAGGGCGCCCGCGGCGGTGCCGGTCGGGCGCCAGTTGCCGAAGATCATGGCGGCGAGCCCGATGAAGCCCCGGCCGCCGGTCTGGCCCTCGCGGTAGACGGTCGAGGAGACGGTGACCAGGTACGCCCCGCCGAGCCCGGCCAGCCCGCCGGAGACCAGCACCCCGTAGTACCGCATCCGCAACACCGGCACGCCGAGCGAGTCCGCCGCGGCCGGGTGCTCCCCCGCCGACCGCAGCCGCAACCCGAACGCGGTGCGCCACAACAACAGGAAGCTGAGCGGGACCAGCGCGACCGCGACCACGGTGAGCAGCGAGACCTCGTGCAGCAGCCCCCGGACGATGCCCGCGAGGTCGGACAGCAGGAAGATCCGGGCCCGCTCCAGCCCGCCGAGCAGGTCGCCGCCGCCCCCGCCGCCCGCCAGGACGGGCACGCTCACCGTGCCGATCGTCCCGCGTACGGGCGGCGACTGGGTGGCGCCCGCCCCCGGCAGCCCGCTGAAGGCGATGACCGACATGAACCGGGCCACGCCCACCGCCAGGATGTTGATCGCGATGCCGCAGACGACCTGGTCGACCCCGAACGTCACGGTGACGACCGCGTGCAGCAGCCCCGCGGCCACCCCGCCCAGCACCCCGGCCAGCACCCCGGCCCAGACGCCGTACGCGTACCCGGCCCAGGCGCCGCAGACCGTCCCGATGATCATCATGCCTTCGATGCCGAGGTTGGCGACGCCGGCCCGTTCACTCCACAGGCCGCTGAGCCCGGCGAGCCCGATGGGGACCGCCAGCCGCAGCGCCGCCCCCACGACGCCGGACCCGGTGAGCTCGTCCACGCCGGTGACCGTCCTGACCGCCGACATCGCGAGCAGCAGGACGAGCGCCGCCCGCCACCACCGGTGCCGTCCCGTGGCCGCGCTCATACGGCCGACTCCAGCGCCGGGGAGCTCTGCTCCCGTACCAGCCGGGCGGCACGCCTGCGCTCCACGCGCCGCGCCACCTCGTACGCCACCACGACGCTGAGCACGATGACGCCCTGCATGATGGTGACGATCTCCTTGGGGATGCCCTCGATGTCGAGGATCAGCGCCGACCGTTCCAGGAACCCGAAGAGCAGGGCGGCCAGCACAATGCCCGCCGGCGTGTTGCGGCCGAGCAGGGCCACGGCGATGCCGGTGAAGCCCGCGCCGGAGGGGAAGTCCATGCCGTACCGGTAGGTGTCGCCCAGCAGGTCGGGCAGCCCGGCCAGACCGGCCAGGCCGCCGGACAGGAGCATCGTGACAAGGACCATCCGGCGCGGGTCGACGCCGTGGACGCGGGCCGCCGCCGGGTTCAGGCCGCCGGCCTTCAGCTCGTAGCCGTAGCGGGTGCGGGTGAGCATCAGGTGCACGGCCACCCCCAGGACGACCGCGCCCAGCGTGGCCGAGCCGAGCTGGTCGCCCGAGGGCAGCGTGAGCTCGGGCAGGCGGGCCGACGGCGGCAGGTCCGGCGTCGACCCGGACGGGCTGCCCACCGCGAAGACCTCGGCCAGCAGGTAGGCGACGAGGGCGGTGGCGACGTAGTTGAGCAGCAGCGTGGACAGCACCTCGGAGACCCCGCGCCACACCTTGAGCACGGCGGCGATCCCGGCCCACAGGGCCCCGGCGACCACGGCGACCAGGCAGACGAAGGCCAGGTGCAGCGGGCCCGGCAGCCGTACGGCCGCCCCGGCGACCGCCGCGAACAGCGCGGCCACGTGGTACTGGCCCTCGACCCCGATGTTGAACAGCTTCATCCGGAACGTCACGGCCACGGCGAGGGCGGCGAAGAAGTAGACGGCCGCCCGGTTCACCGCGGAGACGAGCGAGTCCGGCCGGAGCCCGAACTCCAGCATCGTCAGGTACGTCCGCCCCGGCGCGGCCCCCACCGCGGCCAGCAGCGCGGTGGCGACCGTGAGCGCGATCAGCAGCGCGAGCGCCGGTACGGCGAGCACGCCCAGCGCTTCCCGGCCCGCCGCCCGCGCCCGGTTCACCGGCTCTCCGCCGGCCTGACGGGCACCTTGATCTCGCCCGAGACGATCTGCTTGCGGAGCTGCTCCAGGCGCGGCTGGATGTCGGCCAGCTCGCCGCCGCTGGTGGCGTAGCCGACGCCGCCCTCCTTGAGCCCGAACTCGTGCACCCCGTTGATCGGGCGGCCCGCCGCCGCGTCGCGGACGATGCTCAGCACCGCGACGTCGAGCTGCTTGGTGGCACTGGTCAGGATCACTCCGGCGAGCCCGGCGTCGACCGTCTTGCGCTGGTCGACGTCCACGCCGATCGCCCACTTGCCGGCCGCCTTGGCCGCCTGGAAGACGCCGAGCCCGGACGCGCCGGCGGCGTGGTAGACCACGTCGGCGCCGCCGTCGTACATGCCGCGGGCGGCTTCCTGGGCCTTGTCGGGGACGGAGAAGCCGCTGAAGTCGGGCGGCTGGGACATGAACACGCTGGAGAGCCGGATGCCGGGGTTGACCGCGCGGGCGCCGGCCTCGTAACCGGCCAGGAACTTCTCCTGCGGCGGGGTCTGCACGCCGCCGACGAAGCCGATGCGGCCGGTGGCGGACTTGAGCGCGGCCGCCGCGCCGACCAAATAACTGGCCTGCTCCTCGCGGAACACCACGTTGGTGACGTTGGGCAGCTTCACGGTGGCGTCGTCGATGATGACGAACTGGGTGCGGGGGAAGGCGGGCGCGACCTTCGCCAGCGGCTGGGCGTAGAAGAAGCCGACGGCCAGCACGGGGTTGTGGCCGGTCTCGGCCAGCAGCCGCAGGATCTCCTCCAGGTCGGACCCGGCGGCGTTGGGGCTGAGCTCCTTGGCGGAGACGCCCAGCTCGGCCTTCGCGCGGTCGACCCCGGCCCCCACCGAGTCGTTGAAGGATCTGTCGCCCCGCCCGCCGCGGCTGAAGGCCACGCCGACCGAGGTGGCGCCCTTCGCTCCGGCCTCCTTCGTTCCGGCGGCCGGGGAGACGGCGGTGCAGGCGGCGAGCGAGCACAACGCCGTGCAGACGGCGAGGACGCGCACGAATACAGGGGCAACGGCTAATCGGGGCACTGGAGGCACCTCTCAGACGGGACGCCCGCGCCCGGCGCGGGCCGTGGCGGCCTGCCTCCGCAGGCCGATCCTGGCCGGTGTGTTCCCGGCTCCAGCGACCATCATGAATAGTCGTCAGACAAGCGTCAATACTTCTCTGAGAAATCGGCCGTGGCGTGCCGTTCCAGCCAGGCGGCCACCCCGTCGTCGTCGTTGGACGCGGTCACCTCGCCGACCGCGCCGAGCACCGAGGGATGGGCGTTGGCGACCGCCACCGCGGTCCCGGCCCAGGTCAGCATGGGGAGATCGTTCGGCATGTCACCGAACGCGATCACGTCGGCGCTGCCGAACCCGAGCCGGTCCGCCATCGACTCAAGGGCCGCCGCCTTGGTGACGCCGGCCCGCATCACCTCGCAGAACACGTCCGCCGAGATGGTGACCTCGCAGCCGGTCAGGACCCCGCGTACGGTCTCGTAGTACTGGCGGGCGGCGCCTTCGAGCTGCACCATGAGCTTGCCGACGTCGTGCCGGTCGATCTCGCCCTCCAGCCGGGGCACCCGACGCGCGCCCCGGGACAGCGGCTCGGGCAGGTGGAACTCGTCCTCCAGCAGGAGCTCCAGGCGGCATTCGGCGCCCAGGCGGACGCCAGGGAACCGGTCGCGGAGCGCCGACAGGGCCGCGGCGAGCGGCTGCCGGTCCAGCGGGCGGTAGTCGACCACCTCGTCGCGGCCGAAGTCGAAGGTGATCGAGCCGTTCCCGCACACGGCGACGGCCGCGTCGTCCAGGGCCGCGGCCACCGAGCGGGTGTCGCGGACCGGGCGCGCGGTGGCGATGACGAACACGTGCCCGGCGGCGCGGGCGCGGCGCACCGCCGTACGGGTGCGCTCGGAGACCTGGCCGCGGGAGTCCAGCAGCGTCCCGTCGAGGTCGCACACGATCATCCGGCGGCTCACGGCGTGACGTCTTTCCCGACGTGCGACTCGATGACGTCGAGGGCCCCCGCGGCCAGGATGCCGCCGATGGTCTCGGCCAGTCCCCGGCGGGCCGCCAGCCCCTGGACGACCACCAGCCCCTCCGTCAGGCCGGTCCCGGCCCGCCAGGACCGCTCCGGCATGGAACCGGCCACGCTCGGCAGGTTGCGCGAGGAGGTGCGGACGGTCAGCAGCACGTGCGCCGCTCCCCCGTCCACCGCGGCCAGCAGCCGCGCGACCTTCTGGATCGCGGCCCGTTTCCCGGTCTCCCGCCAGGCGGCCGGGCTCGCGACGAGCTGCGGGACGCACGTGCGCAACGTGGCGATGACCCGCAGGTCGTGCTCGTCGAAGGCGGAGTCGGGGCCGTCGGCCTCGATGACGGCGTCGGCGAGCTCAGGGACCTTGGCCTCCGTCGCGCCGAAGGACGGCACGATCCGTACGGGCAGCGGCACGCTCTGGAAGAACTGCCGGGCGATCTTCGGGAACCCGGTCGCGACCCGGACCCCGGGCGGCAGGCCGGCGACGTCCACGGCGGGATGATCGGCGGGTACGGCGAGCACCAGCCGCCACGGGGGCACGCACCCGCTCGTCTCGACCAGCTCGACCTTCGCGCCGGTCTCCTCGATCCAGTCGGCGCCGGTCACGCCGAAGTCGAAGATGCCCTTCTCCACGGCGAGCGGGATCTCGCGCGCCTTGTGGAAGGCCACCTCGATGTCGCCGTCGTAGTCGATGCGCGCCCGGTAGCTGCGTTCGGACGGCCGCCGCACCTCCAGCCCGGCGGCGGCGAACCGGCCGAGGACGGGACGTTCCAGGTAAGAGCCTTTGGGCAGCGCGAGCGAGACCATGCAGTCCTCCTCGGAACAGGGGGACCGAACCCCCGGTGGCGTCCAGCGCGCACCGGCAAGCGTCCCCGTCCGGCCGGGCGGCGGCAAGTGAACCATGGGGGTGGCCGAAGGTTGACTTCGATTCCTGACCATTGTCGACCATGATGGGAAAGGGGGGTTCACGGGAGAGGAAACGACGAGTGTCCACATGCCTGACCCTCCTGCCCGCCGTTGACGTGCGCGGCGGCCGGGCCGTCCGCCTGGTACGCGGCGAGTCCGGGACCGAGACCTGGTACGGCGACCCGCTCGACACGGCGCTGGCCTGGCAGGACGCGGGCGCCGACTGGGTGCACCTGGTGGACCTCGACGCCGCCTTCGGCACCGGCACGAACCGCGCGCGCATCGCCGAGGTCGTCGGCGCCCTCGACGTCCCGGTCGAGTTGTGCGGCGGCGTACGCGACGACGACGGGCTCGCGGCGGCGCTGGCCACCGGCTGCGGCCGGGTGGTGCTCGGCACCGGCGCACTGGAACGTCCGGAGTGGGTGGCGGGCGTGATCGCCCGGCACGGCGACCGGGTCGCCGTCGAGCTGGACGTCTGGGGCACGACCGTACGCAGCCACGGCTGGACCCGCGACGCCGGCGACCTGTACGAGACCCTGGCCCGCCTGGACGCGGCCGGCTGCGCCCGGTACGTCGTCACCGACATCGCCAGGGACGGCACGCTCGGCGGCCCCAACCTCGGCCTGCTGCGCGACGTCTGCGCCGCCACCGGCCGGCCCGTCGTGGCCTCCGGCGGGGTGTCCTGCCTCGACGACCTGCGCGCCATCGCGTCCCTGACCTCGCTCGGCGTCGAGGGCGTGGTGGTGGGCAAGGCGCTGTACGCCGGCAGGTTCACCCTCGGGCAGGCCCTGGACGCGGTACGCAAGCCGGAGTCCTAGCCCGGCCGCATGGCCAGCGCGCGCAGGGCCAGCTGGATCATGCCGGACTCGGCGGACCCGGCGGCCAGGCTGCGCAGCTCGTCCTCCTCCAGCCAGCGGGCCTCGTCGAACTTGTCCCGTTCGATCCTGGGCCGGGTCAGGTCGCCCTCGACCGTGGCCAGCACGTCGATCTCGCGCCGGAGGCCGCCGTCGCCGCCGGTCCAGTCGAAGACGTCCACCAGGCCGCCCACCTCCAGCAGGCGCCAGCCCGTCTCCTCCTCGATCTCCCTGGCGAGCGCCGCGCACAGGGTCTCGCCCTGCTCGACGTGCCCGCCGACGATGTCCCAGCAGCCGGGGAAGAGCCGTACGTGCTCCGCCCGGCGCTGGAGGAACACCTCACCGCTCGGGTTGACCAGCACGGCGCCCACCACGCACCGCGCGCCCGCCGCGGACGCCTCCCGCTGGATCGGCTCGAACTCCGCCGGATGGGGGGCACAGGTCATGCGGACTCCTGATGGGCGTAGTAGGTGGCGTAGAGCGCGGCGAACGGGCCGTCGCGGCGCAGCAGTTCCCCGAATCCGCCCTGCTCGGCGATCTCGCCGCCGTGCAGCACCAGGACGCGGTCGGCGCGCCGGATGGTGGAGAGCCGGTGGGCGATCACCAGCACGGTGCGATCGGCGCACAACCGGGACAGCGCGTCCTGGATGCCGCGTTCGGTCAGCGGGTCGACGCTGGCGGTGGGCTCGTCCAGCAGCAGGATGTCCGGTTCGCGGACGAACATCCTGGCCAGGGCGATGAGCTGCCGCTGCCCGACGGACACCCCCTGGCCACCGGCGGCCAACGGGTCGTCCAGGGACATCGGCATGCTGCGGTCCCACACGCGGTGGCCGATCCGCTCGACGGCCCGTACGACGTCGGCGCGGTCCGCGCCGGGCCGGCCGTAGGCGATGTTCTCCGCGAGCGTGCCGGCGAAGATGAACGGATGTTGCGGCACGACGCCCACCCGCCGCCGGTAGGCCAGCAGGTCGAGACCGCGGATGTCACGGCCGTCGACCAGCAGTTCGCCGCCCTGGAAGTCGTAGGCGCGGGCGATCAGCTTGGCCAGCGTGGACTTGCCGCCGCCTGTGTGCCCGACGACCGCCACCGTCTCGCGAGGGGCGAGGCGCACGTCGAAGTCCCGGAACACGGTGGCGCCGGAGCCGTACCGGAAGTGCAGGCCGCGGGCCTCGACCGCGCCGCTCAGCGCGGTCACCGGCGCGTTCCCGCTCTGGACGACGGCGTGGTCGCTGTCGATCAGCGCGAACACCCGCTCGGCGGCGGCCAGCCCCTGCTGGAACAGGCTCCAGAACGAGGCGGCCTGGGTGACCGGCTGCCACAACATGCCGAGCGCCTGGAGGGCGAAGTACCACTCACCCGCCGAGAGCCGGCCGAGCACCGCGAACCGCCCGCCCTGGTACAGCACGACGGCCGTGGCCAGCCCGGCCAGCAGCGTCAGGACCGGCAGGATGACCGCGTAGATGAGGCCCTGCCGGACGTAGACGCGGTACGACAGGCGGTTGACCTCGTCGAAGTCGCCGTAGACGGCCTGCTCGCGGCCGAAGTTCTTGGCGACCGCGATGCCGAGCATGGTCTCGTGCACGTTGGCGTTGACCTTGGCCATGACCCGCCGCGTGGCCGACGCCGCCGTACGGGCCACCCGGCGGAAGGCCAGGGCCGTGCCCAGCAGGAACGGCAGCGCCGCCACGATGACCAGGCCGAGCCCGGGGTCGATCCAGAACACCACGCCGCCGAGCAGCACCACCAGGAAGAGCTGGCTGATCAGATTGAGGGTGAGGGTGAGCACCGAGCCGAAGCCCTCGGTGTCGCCGGTGACCCGGCTGAGCACCTTGCCGACCGAGTTCTCGTCGTAGAAGGCGACGTCCTTGGCGAGCGCGGCGTCGGCGGCCTCGCTCTGCAACTGGTACACCATGCCGCCGACCAGCCGGGCGGTGATCGCCTGGCGGGCCCAGTTCATCGCCCAGGCCAGCACCGCCGCCGCGACCACGAACAGGCACAGCAGCAGGCCCGGCCCGCTGCCGCCGCCGGCCTGGTCGATCAGGCGGGAGACGACGATCGGCACCGAGGCGGTCAGCAACACCGAACCCGCGACGAGCAGGGCAGAGCCGACCATTCCGGCGCGGTGGGCGCGCAACTGGCGCAGGATGCGGGCCAGCAGGCGGCGGTTGCCGTACACGCGGTCGTAGGCGTCGGCGTGCAGGCCCGCGAACAGGTCGCTCACGGCCGCCGCCGATCCTGGGCGTCATCCACTGTAGATCTCCCGGTAGAGCGCGCAGCGCGCCATCAGTTCGTCGTGCGATCCCTGGTCGACGACCCGGCCGCCGTCCAGCAGCAGGATCACGTCGGCGCGGCGGATCTGGCCGGGGCGGTGCGAGACCAGCACCGTCGTACGGCCCGCCGTCGCGTGCTCGATCGCCTCGGTGATGGCCGCCTCGGTACGGGCGTCCACCGCGCTGGTCGCGTCGTCGAGGGTGAGGATGCGCGGCTCGGTCAGCAGGGCCCTGGCGATGGCCAGCCGCTGCCGTTGCCCGCCGGACAGCGTGGTGCCGCCCTCGTTGAGCGTGGTGGCGTAACCGTCGGACATCGCCTGGACGAACTCGTCCGCGCACGCCTGCTTGGCGACGCGCTGGACGTCCTCGTACCCGGCGGCGTGCGGCGCGCCGAAGGCGATGTTGTCCAGCACGCTCTTGGAGAACAGGAAGATCTCCTGGTCCACGTGGCCGATCTGGCGGCGCAGCGCGCCCGGCTCCCACTCCCGTACGTCCCGACCGTCGATCAGCACGCGGCCGCCGGTGGCGTCGTACATGCGGTTGACCAGCTTGATCAGCATGCTCTTGCCACTGCCGGTGGGGCCGACGACGGCGAGGGTGCGCCCGGCGGGCAGGTGGAAGGAGACCTCGCGCAGGATGTCCCGGCCCTCGTGGCGCAGCGAGACCCGGTCGAAGGTGATCGCCCCCTGGACGGCCTGCGTCGTGCCGTGCGTGTCCTCGCGCTCGCCGGGGGCGCCGTCGATGATCTGCCGCATGCGGGCGGCGGCGGCGAACCCCTCCTGGATGACCGGCACGGCCTGCTCGGACATGGTGACGGGCTGCGCGAACAGCAACAACCAGCCGAGATACGTCACCACCTGGGCCAGGGTGAGCTGCCCCTGTGAGTAGAGGTAGAGCGAGTGCAGGGAGCCGGTCACCATCGCCAGCGCGAAGCTCAGCGCGGGCAGGTAGACCGCCTGCGCCCGGCCGCGCCGGACGAACGCGTCCCGGTAGGCGGCGGCGGCCGATCTGAGGGCGTGCCGCTCGTGGTCCTCCTGCGTGGCCGCCTTGACGGTGGCGATGCCCGAGAGCGTGGTGGCAAAACGTTCGTTGAGGTCGGCGAAGGTCTCGCGGGTGCGCATGACCAGCGGGTAGAGCCGCCGCAGGTGGTAGCGCAGCGCGTAGGCGAACACCAGGACCAGTACGCCGGGGGCCAGCAGCAGCCGCGGGTCCAGCGAGGCGATGAACAGGATCGGGACCAGCAGGGCCAGGACTCCGTTGGCGGCGGTGGCCGCGCCTGGGCTGAGCATGTAGTCGACGAGCCTGGCGTCGTTGATGGCGCGGGCCAGGATGTCGCCGATGCGCTGCTGGTCGTGGAAGGACATACGTTTGGCCAGCAGGCTGCGGTACAGCTCGTCCCGCAGGTCCCGTTTGACGCGCTGGGCGACGACCTCCATCGAGCCGTTCGACAGCAGGTCGGCGACGAACCGGCCGGCCGCCAGCAGCGCGGCGGCCACCGCCGCCGCCCCGACCGCGCCGAGGTCGTGGCGGGGGCCGGTGGCCTCGGCGAACGCCGCGCCGATCTGGACGGGGACGAGCGTGGAGCACAGGCTCGCCGCCACGGCCGCCACGGTGAACAGCAGCAACGACGGCCGCTGCCGCCGCAGGTGACCGGCGACCCATCGCCCTGCGCGCGGTGACGCGACCGGCCGCCCGCTCGCAGCCGGTCGCGCCCGTTCAGTCATGCCTCCCCCTCTTGGTCAACGGCCCCCGCCTAGGCCGAGGCCCGGACGGAGTCGGTCAGGTAACCGAGGCCGTTCGTCGCGGCGGCGTCCAGCTCCGCCATCACCCGGTCGCACAGGGCCGAGGCGGCGAGCGCGTCGGAGATCGACGGCACGCCCTTGACCGGGGCACGACCGCCCGTGTGAGGCTCGGACTGCTGCCCGGCGCAGGCGTCCACGAACGCCTGGAGCTCCGGCCCGAAGCCGCTGCGCCCCCACCCGTGGTCCAGGTTGCGGGTGGCGTGCAGCTCCTGCCCGTACGGCAGCCCGTCGGACAGTTCGAGGGTCACCCGTTCCAGGGACGGCGCGCTGTACCTGCTGCCGTCCATGCCCTGCACGGTGACGCCCACCAGGAACCGCTTGACGTGGTTGCCCATGCGCAGCGTCGACAGCGAGCCGTCGTGGTGCCGCAGGAACAGGTTGACCTGGAACCGGTCGGCGTCGCCGATGGCGTGCGCGTCCAGCTGGACGACCGGCGACGGCGTGAACCACCGGGCCAGGTCGAGGGCGTGCACCCCGTTGTGCCGGATCCACGCCTCCAGGGTGGTGTCCACCCCCCACTGCGGCGCCGACGGGTGGCGGCTGTAGAAGTCGACGGTCACCGAGCACGGCGTGGCCCGGATCTCCTCGCTCAGCTCGTGCAGCCGCTGGAGCGTCTCGGCGTAGCGGAAGTTGAAGCCCACCTGGACGTGCCGCCCGCTGCGGCGCACCACGTGCTCCAGGTCCTGGAGCGCGGGTGTGGACGGCCCGGCCGGCTTCTCGACGAAGCAGTCGATCCCGCTCTCGGCGAGCTGCCGGACCAGCCGGTACGACGGCTCCGGCGGTACGGCCAGCACCGCGGCGTCCACGGTCTCCAGGTCCAGGTCGTCCACCGACGACGCGCAGGTCGCCCCGCCGGCCAGCGACTGGACGTCGGCGGCCAGCGACAGGTCGGGGTCGACGCAGGCCACGACCTGGTGGCCGCGGATGCGTTGCAGGAACGGGAACAGGTTCTGTTGCATCTGGCGGCCGCAGCCGACCAGGGCCAGGCGCAGGAGGTCAGCCACGGCCGGCCCCCGCGGTCGCGTTCCACGCCTCGAACGCCTGGCGGGCCCGCTCGCGCAGGTCGCCCCAGTCGATGTCGCGGTGCGCCAGGCACACGAAGGACGGGTGGCCTTCGAGCAGCAGGATGCCGACGGCGGCCAGCTCGGCCAGCAGCGCCTCACGGCGCTCCTTGTCGCCCAGCAGCTCCACGTCGTGGTAGACCAGCTCGAACATGCCGCCGCCGAGCACCGGGCGGGCGCCGACCAGGGCCTCGACCCCGGCGTCCGCGGCGGCCGCGGTGAAGGCGGCGGCCGTCTCCGTGCCGATCCGGCCGATCTCGGTCCACCCGTCGGGCGCGTCGCCGACCGGCTTCTCCAGGATGTCGCGGGTGGCCAGCGCGGCGTAGACCGCGATCATCTCCTTGGAGAACGTGCCGCTCAGCCGGGCCCGCTCGGCGAGCGCGAGCAGGTCGGCGTCGCCGGCCAGGATGCTCAGCGGGGCGCCGTTGGCCAGCGCCTTGCCGATCACGATCAGGTCCGAGCCGAGGGCGTTGTCGTGGTCGTAGCCGAGCGCCGAGATACGGCCGCCGGTCTTGGTCTCGTCGAAGACCGTGAGCAGACCGGCCTCGCGGCACATCGCGACGGCCTGGCGCAGCACGTCGGGCGTGGTGAAGGAGGCCAGGTAGGCGTCGAAGACGAAGCAGCCCAGCCGGCCGCGGTGCCGTTCGAGCAGCTCGGCGAGGGACTCCAGGCGCAGGTCCACCCAATTGGCGACCGGCTCGGTGTCGCCGATGCCGCGCATGCCGTCGGTGTAACGGAGCTTGTTCCGCAGCGGGGAGTGCAGGGGCTCGTGCCACTTCAGGGAGTCGGCGATCTGCGCGTCGTGCCAGCCGACGTAGCCGCTGCGGATGATGCCGAGCCGGCCGGTGCGCATCGCGGCCAGCCGGAAGGCGGCGGTGACGGCCTCGGAGGCGGTCTTGAAGAACGCGCCGCGGTCGCCGGGCCGCTCGCCGAGCAGCCGGTCCAGGTATTCCTGGTGGAACGTGGTGTAGCCCGGCAGCATGACGCCGTTGCCGAGATAACCGCACAGAATTTCGTTGAATTGGGCGTCCGCGTGACCGATTATCACTGGGCCATAACCCATGACGAAATCGATGTACGGCACGCCGTTCGCGTCCGAAACCTCGCCCCGCCGCCCCCGCGAGAACAAGAGCTGCTGCCCCGCGGACCGGAACTTACGAGTGATCTTCGAATGAGCGATGCGCTCATATTCTGACAACGATCCTCCCCCCATTGGGATTCTTAATAAGATCGGGAATTTCAATTTCTGAAGACAGTACCGTCAGGCTGCCGGGCTCCGTCAAGTACTCTTTCTTCCAGGAGTCACGGGCCGGACCGGCGACATATCAAGACCGCGAGAGCCCCGTCAAGTGCACCTTTTTCCAGGGTCACGTCTCCTTGACAATCGGGTACCCGCAATATCAAGTTGTGTGGGCCATTGTCGGTGGATGGAGGCGACGTGGATTACGGATCCGATCCGGGAAGTCCGGCCGGTGCGGGAGAGCCGGATATCGTCGGACGCAGTAAGCGTCTGTGGCTGCTGCCCGGCGGGCGGTGCCTCGTGCAGATAATCCCCAGCCTGCGCAGTTTCACGTACCACCGTGATGAAATCGTCGAGCGCACCGGGCCGCTCCGGCTGGATTTCTATGAAAGGGCGGCGGGCCGGCTGGCCGACGCCGGGGTGCCCTGCGCGTTCAGGGAACGTGTCTCGGCCGACTCGTACGTGGCCGACTACTGCCCGGCGCCGCCGTTCGAGGTGATCGTGAAGAACCGGGCCACGGGATCGACCACCCGCAAGTACCCCGGCCTGTTCGAGGACGGCGCCCCGCTGCCGCGCCCGGTGGTGAAGTTCGACTACCGGACCGACCCGGAGGACCAGCCGATCGGCGAGGACTACCTGCGGGCGCTCGGCCTGCCGGTCGAGGAGATGCGTGAGCAGGCCCTCGCCGTCAACGACGTGCTGCGGGCCTGGCTGAGTCCGCTGGAGGTGTGGGACTTCTGCCTCATCTTCGGGCAGACGGAGGACGGCGGGCTGACCGTCATCTCCGAGATCTCCCAGGACTGCATGCGCCTGCGCCACCAGGACGGCTCCCCGCTGGACAAGGACCTGTTCCGGGACGGCGTCGCGGGCGAGGAGATCGTGAACCAGTGGAGCCGCGTCCTCGATGTCATCACATGAGACCCCGCCCGCCGAGAGGCCGGGCAGCGGGGGGCCGTACGGGAAGAGGCCGGGAGCCGGGAGGCCGGTCGCGTTGGTCACCGGGAGCAACCGCGGCAGTGGCCGGGCCATCGCCGAGGAGTTGCGCGAGCGCGGCTACCGCGTCTTCTCCCTGAACCGCTCGCTCGCCGGCGAGGACTGGCTCGGCGAGCGCGAGTGCGACCTCGCGGACCCCGCGCAGATCAGGGAGGCGGCCGGCCAGGTGCTCGACGAGGCGGGCCGGCTCGACGTCTGCGTGTCCAACGCGGTGGACCGGGTGCTCGACCCGATCGCCGACCTCAGCGGCGAGGACTGGGAGCGGCTGGTCGCGATCAACCTGAGCGCCTGCTTCCACCTGCTCAAAGCCGTCCTGCCGGCGCTGCGGGCCGCCGGCGGGATGTTCGTCGCGATGGGCAGCCACGCCGGCACCCGGTACTTCGAGGGCGGCGCCGCCTACAGCGCCACCAAGGCCGGGCTGAAGGCGCTGGTCGAGACGCTGCTGCTGGAGGAGCGCCGCAACGGGGTGCGTGCCTGCCTGGTCTCGCCGGGCGCCATCGCCAACCTCGACGGCGACGGTTCGCCGCACAAGATGAGCACCCGCTCGGTCGCCCGCTGCGTGGGCACCATCGTCGACTCCTGGCCGGGCGACCTCGTGGTGGGCGAGATCGAGGTGCGGCCGTCCTGCCTGCCCGAGCCGCCGATCATCGGCATCGACCGGCTGCTGCACGTGTGAGCCCGTGTCCCCTTCGCCCCCGCCGCGCCCGCAAGGAGGAACCATGATCTCGCTCGCCCTGCCGAAGGGGTCGCTGGAGCGGCGGGCCCTGGAGCTCTTCGCCGCCGCCGGGCTGCCCGTACGGCGGCGCTCGGAACGCTCCTACCGCGGCACGGTCGACCACACCGGCGTGTCGCACGTGGCGTTCTACAAGCCGCGCGAGATCCCCCTGGTGGTCGGGGACGGCACGTTCGACCTGGGGCTGACCGGCGCCGACTGGGTGGAGGAGACCGGGGCCGAGGTCGAGGTGGTGGAGTCGTTCGACTACTCCAGGAACACCGAACGGCCCTGGCGGCTGGTGCTCGCGGTGCCGTCCGGCCATCCCGCGCGCAGCGCCGCCGACCTCGACGACGGCGTCCGGGTGGCCACCGAGTACCCGAACATCGGCCGCCGCTTCTTCCGCGAGGCGGGCCGGCGGGCCGAGGTGATCGTGTCGTACGGCGCGACCGAGGCCAAGATCCCCGAGCTGGCCGACGCCATGATGGACGTCGTCGAGACCGGCCATTCCCTCCGCCAGAACGACCTGCGCGTCATCGAGACCGTACGGACCTGCGGCGCGCAACTCGTCGCCAACCCGGCCGCCTACGCCGACCCGGCCAGGCGCGGCGTGATCAGGAACGTCGCCCTGCTGCTGCGCGCCGCCTGGGTGGGCCCGGCCCACGTCCTGCTGACGGTCCGCGCGCCCGCCGACCGGCTGGCCGAGGTGGTGCCCGCCATGCCGGGGCAGTCCTGGCGCGCCGGGCCCGGCCTGGCGGACGCGACCATGGTCGTCCTCCAGGGTGTCCTGCCCAGGCGGGACGTGCCGGAGACGATCGACGCACTGCTGTCGGCGGGGGCCGTCAACGTCACCGAGTCGGGTATCGGCATCTTCGCCACGGGAGAAGCGGGTTGATCGGCGCCGCCCGCATGGCGAAGATCGGACGTGGGAACCCTGGCCCGCGCGACGCAGTGCGAAGGAGACTCATGGACCCCCGGCCGGTGGCAGACATCTCGGAGGCGCCCCCTCGGCGCTCCCCTTGGCTGACGATCCTCATCGTCTACGCCGGCGGGGTGGTCGCGGCGGTGAGCCTCGGCAAGTTCTCCTCGGTCGGTCCCGACGTGGCGGCCCAGCTCGGGTTGTCGCTGTCGGAGCTGGGCTGGGTGATCTCGGCGGTGGTCGGCGTCGGGGCCGTCGTCGGCCTGCCCGCCGGCTACCTCGTCCGCCGTTTCGGCACCGAGAGGTCGCTGGTCGCCGGGCTGGCCACGATCGCCCTGGCGGGCGCGGCGAGCATGGCGGCGAACGACTTCGCCTGGCTGCTCATCGCCCGCGGCGTCGAGGGCGTCGGCTACGTCCTGGTCACCATCTCCTGCCCGGCGCTGATCCTGCGCCTGGCCCACGAACGTGACCGCGGCACCGCCCTGTCCGTGTGGGCCACGTTCGTCCCGGTGGGGCTCGGGGTCGCCACGCTGGCCGGGGGCGCGGCGGGCTCCGCGCTGGGGTGGCGCGGCTGGGTGGGGCTGATCGCCGGGCTCACGCTGCTCATGGCGGTGGTGAGCTGGGTGCGGCTGCCGCGCGCCGCCGGGGGGCAGGCCGCCGGGCCGGTCCCCCGGGCGCGGGAGCTGGCCTGGCCGGGCGTGCTCGCCGGGGCCTTCTGCCTGACCGCGCTGGTGACCATCCCGGTGGTCGTGCTCCTGCCCACCCTGCTCATCGAGCAGTACGGCCGCTCGGCCGCCGCCGCGGGCGCGCTGACCTCGGTCATCTCGCTGCTCGGCGTGGCCGGCGGGCTGGCGGTGGGCGTCCTGCTGCGCAGGGGCGTACGGGTTGGCGTGCTGGCCCTGTCGGGGCTCCTCGTCGTACCGGCCGCCTGGATCCTCTACTCCGGCGGCTCCTCCAGCGAGGCGCTCACCGGCGCCGGCGTCATCTCCATGGAGAACGGCTTCCTGGGCGCCCTCGTCTTCGCCGCGCTCCCCCTGGTCCTGGAGCGTCTCGACCACGCCGACGTCGGCAACGGCGTCATCGCCCAGGCCGGCAGCCTCGGCTCACTGCTCGGCCCCCCGATGTTCGGCCTGGTGGCGGGCGAGCTGGGCTACCCGGCGCTCATCCCCGTCATCGCCGTCGGCAGCCTCGCCGCCGTCGGCGCCCTGCTGCTGATCGGCAGGCGGGCGGCCCGGCCGCTCCCGGCCGCGGACTGACACGGACCGACGCGGACCGACCTCGGCGGGGCAACCCATCGCGGAGTACGCAGGAAGGTGCGACCATGCGCGGAGACGACCCGCTCGACGACACCGAACAGGCCCTGCTGCCCGCCCCCGCCCGGGGCCTGGCGGTCGCGCTGCTGCTGATCGCCGTGGCCGGCGTGGCGATCCTGCTCGTGTTCGGGCCGGGCGCGCAGCCGGCCGGGCACGCTGCCGCGCCGGCCCCGCACGCGGGGGTGGCCCCGGCCCAGGCGATCCTGCGGTTGTCCCTCGCGGTGGCGGTCATCGGCGGGCTGGCCTCGCTGGGCGGCGTCCTGGCGCGCCGGGCCGGGCAGCCGTCCGTGGTGGGTCAGATGGTGGCCGGGCTGCTGCTGGGGCCGTCCGCGCTGGGGTCGCTGGCGCCGGGCGTGTCGGCGCTGATCCTGCCCGGGTGGGTCGCGCCGCAACTCGAACTGCTGGCCCAGGCCGGGCTGGCGATCTTCATGTTCACCGTGGGCCGGGAGTTCGATCCCGCCGCCCTCGGCCGGCAGCGCACGGTGGTGGGCGTCGCCGCGCTGGCCATGATGGTCGTGCCCTTCGCCCTGGGGACGGTCGCCGCGCTCCCGTTCGCCGACGCGCTCGCCGGGCCGTCGGCCTCGGGCACGGCGTTCGTGTTGTTCGCCGGGACCGCGTTGAGCGTCACCGCGTTCCCCGTGCTGGCCAGGATCCTTCAGGAGGCGGGGCTGACCGTCACCCGGCTGGGCTCGCTGGCCATCCTCTGCGCGGGCCTGGCCGACGTGCTCGCCTGGTGCGCGCTGGCCGCGGTGATCGCGCTGGCCCACGCCGGCTCCCCCGCGGGCGTGCTGACCTCGCTGGCGCTGGCCGCCGCCCTGGTGCTCGTCGTGGTCCTCGTCGTACGCCCCGGGCTCGCCGCCCTGGCCGCCCGGTACGACGGGCGCAGGCTGCCCACCCCCGCCGCGCTCGCGATCGTCCTGGGCCTGATCTTCGCCCTGGCGGCGGCGACCGACGCCATCGGCGTGCACGCGATCTTCGGCGCGCTCCTGGCGGGGGTCGCGTTCCCGCGCGAGACCCGGGTCCTCGGCACGGTGCCGGAACGCCTCGGGTCGCTCAACCGCGCGCTGCTGCTGCCGGTGTTCTTCGCCTCGATCGGGCTGCGCACCGACGTGCACCTGGCCTTCGGCCACCCGGTGGTGCTGCTGGGTGGGGCCGTCCTGCTCGCCGCGGCGGTCCTCGGCAAGCTGGGCGCGGCCGGGGTGATCGCCTGGGCGGGCGGCATGCCGGGGCGGCTCGCGCTCGGGCTCGGCGTGCTCATGAACGCCCGCGGCGTCACCGAGATCGTCGTGCTCAGCACCGGGCTCAGCATGGGACTGATCGCGCCCGGCACGTTCACGGTGCTCGTGCTGATGGCCCTGATCACCACCATGATGACCGCCCCGGCCCTTCGCCTGCTCGACCTCTACGCCCCGGCCAGGGCCGAACCGAGGACGCCGCAACCGGCCTGAGCAGCGGCTACTCGGCCCCCGCGGCCCGGACGGCGGTGAGCACCAGGACGTCGTAGTGGACGGTGAACGCGCCGCCCGCCGCGTCGACGGCGGCGCCGAGGCCGTCCAGCAGTTCCCGAAGCTGCTCCGGCGGCAGCCCGGTGGCGGGGCCGTGCGTGGGCACCTGCTCCAGCCACTCGTCACGGGTGTAGACCCGCTCCCAGTCGTACCGCCACTCCTCCGGCTCGCCGAACGCGCCCGCCGCCCGGATGCCGTCGGCGATCTTGTCGAGCAGCGACAGGTACATGCCCACGGCCGGACCGGCCTGGGCGAGCGAGGGCATGCCGGGCAGCACACGGCGGTAGACCTCGGCGAAGGCGTCGCCCAGCGCGGCGGGCGGCTGGAACACGTTCCAGAACAGCGCGAGCCGGCCGCCGGGCCGCAGGACCTCGGCCGCCTTGGCCGCGCCCGCCACCGGGTCGATCCAGTGCCAGGTCTGCCCGGCGACGACCCCGTCGAACGTGCGCCCGGCCGGGTCCCACGACTCGAAGGCGGACACCTCCACCTCGATGCCGTCACGGCGGGCGAGCCCGGCCATCCGGGCGTCGACATCCACCCCGAACACCTCACAGCCGGCCGCCTGGAACTGCCGGGCCGCGATGCCGGTGCCGATGCCGACGTCGAGCACGTACGGGCCGGGCAGGGACGCGGCGACCCTGGTCACCATCGCCTCCGGGTAACGGGGGCGGGTCCGGTCGTAGCGGTCGGCGTCGGCGCCGAAGGACTCGGCCATCCGGCGCTGCTGGTGTGGCTCGTTCCGGGAGGGCTCTGGGGCCCCTGTCGCAGTAGTGGGCATGCGCCCACTCTAATGGGCACGCGCCCACTCGTCTAGGCTGGGCAGGGGTTCGCCGGAAGAAGGAGACAGGCTCGGTGCCCACAGGCGTAGCGCTCCGCGACGTGCGCGAGCAGCTCTTCGACGCCGCCGAGCGCATCCTGCTCAGAGACGGCCCCAACGCGCTGACCAGCCGCGCGGTCACCGCCGAGGCGGGCTGCGCCAAGGGCGTGCTCCACCGGCACTTCGCCGACTTCGACGCCTTCCTCGCCGAGCTGGTGACCGACCGCATCCGCCGGGTCGAGGCCCAGGCCGCCGCCCTGCGCGAGGACGCCGGCACGGCCACCGTCGCCGAGAACCTCACGCTCGCGCTGCTGGAGCTGTTCGGTTCGGTCGCCGTGGCCGTCGTCAGCCTCGTCATCGCCCGCGACGGGCTGCGCGCCCGCCTGCGCCTGGCCGGGTCCACGGGCATCCCGGTCCTGTCCGAGGCCACGTCCATGATCGCCGCCTACCTGACCGCCGAGCGCGAGATGGGCCGCATCGCGGTCGACGCCGACGTCGACGCCCTGGCGCTCACCCTGATCGGCAGCGGCCACCTGCTGTTCGCCGGCCGCGAGGACGATCCGCCCGACGCCGCCGCCGTCCAGTGGATCGTGACCACGGCCATCGCCGACGTGGTGCAGAGACGCCTGCTCTGACCCGTCCGGATCAGGCCGGCCGGACGGGGGCGCCGGAAGGGATCTTGGGGCTACGATCTTTCAGGTAGTCCCTTTCGTCCGGAAGGCGTCGCGATGAGCGAACGTTCGCTGAACACCGATGTTCCGAGCCCAGCCCGCATCTACGACCTGTGGCTGGGTGGCAAGGACAACTACGAGATCGACCGGGTGGTGAGCGAGCAGATCCTGGCCGCCGTACCGGACCTGCCGGTGCTGGCGCGTACGAACAGGGAGTTCCTCGGGCGGGCGGTGCGGTACATGGCCGGGGAGGCGGGCATCCGGCAGTTCCTGGACATCGGCACCGGCATCCCCACGGCGGACAACACCCACCAGGTCGCCCAGGCGGTGGCCCCCGACAGCAACGTCGTGTACGTCGACAACGACCCCATGGTCCTCGCGCACGCGCGGGCGCTGCTGCGCGCCGCGCCCACGGGCACGACCGCCTTCATCGACGCCGACCTGCGCGAGCCCGGCAAGATCCTGGCCGCCGCCGGCGAGCACCTCGACTTCGACCGGCCGATCGGGCTGACGCTGCTCGGCGTCGTCGACTTCCTGCCCGGCACCGACCAGGCCCGGTCGATCATCGCCGAGCTGCTGGCCCCCATGGCCCCGGGCAGCCACCTGGCCATCTCCCACGGGCTCGTCGGCAGGCAGCTCGAAGAGGGCGTCCGCCACTGGAACGAGAGCGGCGGCGCGCCCATGACGCTGCGCACCCTGGAGGAGGTCACGAGCTTCTTCGACGGGCTGGAGCTGCTGGAGCCGGGCGTGGTCCCGCTGCCGCGCTGGCGTCCCGCCCCCGAGACGCTGTACGCCGACCGGGAGGCCGTCTACTACGCGGGCGTCGGCCGCAAGCGCTGAGGCCCGCGTTTTCCGGCCGTACCCGGGGTTCTCGACCGGCGGACGCCATCGAGTGGGCGCGCGTACCCTGAGTCCTCGATCGACTTCGCTGGGTTACGGGACGGGTGCGCATGGACGAGGGGTTCGGGGCAAGGCTGGGGCGAGCGTGGGGGCGATGCGCACGGGATCCGTGCCTGTTTCCCGGGCCGTTCGCGGCGGGCGGGACCGGGTGGTTCGCCGTCGTCCGGGAGGTGCGGGGGCTGCTGCTGGCGCTCGCGGCGCTGGTGGTGGTGGCCGGGGCGGCGGCCGGGCTGGCGTGGCGGGAGAGCGGGCGGGCCGACGCCGCGCGCGTCACGGCGCTCGCCGAACGGGCCGCCGACCAGGCACGTGCGCTGCGGGCGACCGATCCGGAGCTGGCCGCGCAGGTGTCGGTGGCCGCCCACGACCTGGCCGACACCCCGCGGACCCGCGGCGCGCTGCTCAACAGCGCCGAGCCGTACGCCACCCGGCTGCGTTCCTCCGGCGACCGGCTGCGGATGATCGCGTACAGCCAGGACCGCGCCGTGCTCGCGACCGGCGCCGACAACGGCGTGGTCGAGTTGTGGGACGCCGCCGACCCGCGCCGCCGCACCCCGCTCGCCACCCTGCCGCGCACCGCCGGCGGGCCGGTGGGCGCGCTCGCCTTCCGTCCGGCCGGCGGGGACCGGGTGCTGCTCGCGGCCACCCGGCGCGGCGTCGAGTTGTGGAACGTCGTGAACCCCGCCCGCCCCCGCCACGTCGCCGCCCTGCCCGGCGCGGCCGCGGCGGCGTTCACGCCGGACGGCCGCACGGTGCTCGCCGCCGCCGCGCGCGGCGTCCGGCGGTGGAGCCTGGCCGGCAAGCCGGTCCCGCTTCCTTCGGTACGCACCTCCGCCCGGGTCACCCGCTTCGCCGTCGGCGACGACACGGTGGTCACCGGCCACGGCGACGGAAGCGTACGTGTGTGGGATCCCGCCACGCCCGCCACCCCCGCGGACACGATCAGGACCGGCGCCAGGAACGGCCCCGCCGCGCTCGCGATCAGCCCCGACGGCGGCACGCTGGCCTGGTCCGCCCCGGAACGCGGCACCTGGCTCTGCCGCCTCGACGCCCGCCGCTGCGGCAGGCCCACCCGGTACGGCGCCCCCGCCGGCGCCCTGGCGTTCAGCCCCGACGGCGCCACCCTGGCCACCGCCGGCGACGACCGGACGGTCCGCCTGTGGAGCCTCGCCACCCGCGCGCAGGTCACCTCGTTCCGGCACCCCGACCGGGTCCTCGGCCTGGCCTTCGCCTCCGACGGGCAGGCGCTGGCCGCCGGGTCCGTGGCCGGCGCCTTCTACCAGTGGCACCACGCGGCCCGCGTGCCCGACCCGGCGACCGGCCTGGTCCTGAGCCGGGACCGGACCTTGATGGCCACGACCGGCGCACGCGGCGGCGCGCTGTGGGACGTCCGTGACCCCTGGCACCGCATTCTGCTGTCGCGCTGGAACGTTCCACCAACCACCCGGATGGCCATGAGCGGCGACGCCCGCCGCCTGGCCACCGTCGAGGACGGCGAGGCCGTGACCGTGTGGGACCTGCGCGACCGGTACGCCCCCGCCCGGCACGCCCGCCTGCCGGTACGTGGGCTCGCGGCCGCCGCGCTCAGCCCCGACGGCCGTACCCTCGCCACCGGCGACCACGCCGGCCGGCTGCTGCTCTGGGACGTCGCCGCCCGGCCCCGCCGCCTGGCCGCCCGGGACGGCTTCGGCGACGTCGGCGCCCTCGACTTCAGCCCCGACGGCAGCCTGCTGGCCAGCGGCGGGGCCGACCGCGGCGTACGGCTGTGGGACGTACGCCGGCGCGCCCTCGACGAGGTCGCCCACCACGAGGAGCACGAGGACGCGGTGGCCGGCGTGCGCTTCGGCCCCAAGGGCGACGTGCTCGTCAGCACCGGCCGCGACCGGACCGCCCGCGTCTGGAGCATCGCCGACCCCCGGCACGCGCCGCGCCCGGCGGCCCTGCGCGGCCACGGCGACACCGTGGGGGTCGCCGGGTTCAGCCCCGACGGCGCGGCCCTGGCCACCACGGACGTCTCGGGCACCACCCGCCTGTGGGACCTGCGCGCCGGGCGGCTGATCGCCGAGCTGACCCACCCCGACCTGGGCACCGTCCTGTACGCCGACGACCGCACGCTCGTCTCGGCCGCCGGGCGCGACCTGCGGTTGTGGGACCTGCGGCCGGAGGGGGTGGCCGCGCGGGTGTGCGAGGTCGCCGGGGTGCCCCTCACGCGGGTGGGGTGGCGGCGGTACTTCGGCGACGTCCCGTACCGGCCGCCCTGTCCCTAGGTTCGGCAGGGCGCTGACAGAGATCTGGCAGCGGGCCCTGGCACGGTCGCCGCATGACAGACAGGACGGACGTGCTCATCGTCGGCGCCGGACCCACCGGCCTCACCCTCGCCGTGGAGCTGGCCAGGCGCGGGATCGCGCACCGCGTCGTCGAACGGGCGGCGGCGCCCTCGCCGGGTTCCAAGGGCAAGGGCCTGCAACCGCGTACGCAGGAGATCTTCGACGACCTCGGGATCATCGACCGGGTGCTGCCGGCGACGACGCTCTACCCGCCGATCCGGGTCAGGATCGGGCGGCTGCCGGTCTACCGGGGACGCATGCACAAACCGGCGGCGGCGACGGACGAGGTGCCGTACCCGGCGGTGCGCATGCACCCGCAGTGGCGCACCGAGGCGGTGCTGCGGGAGCGGCTGGCCGAGCTGGGCGGCACGGTCGAGTACGGCGTCGAGCTGGCCGGGTTCGAGCAGGACGCGCAGGGCGTCACGGCCCGGCTGGGCTCCGGGGCGCGGCTGCGGGCCGGCTATCTGGTCGCGGCCGACGGCGGCAGGAGCACGGTCCGCAAGGCGCTCGGCGTCGGGTTCACCGGCGAGACCCGCGAGGAGCAGCGCATGGCACTCGGCGACGTGCGCGTCGAGGGGCTGGACCGGGAGCACATCCACGCCTGGGTACGGCCGGGGAAGGGGATGGTGGCGCTGTACCCCATGGCCGGCACCGACGCCTTCCAGTTCATGGCGCCGCTCAAGCCGGGCGCGACGCCGGACCTGACGCTGGACGGCTTCCGGCGCATCCTCGCCGAACGCTCGATGCTGCGCGGGCTGCGCGTGACCGAGTTGTTGTGGTCCTCCCTCTACCGGGTCAACATCCGCCTGGCCGACGCCTACCGTTCGGGCCGCGTCCTCCTGGCCGGGGACGCCGCCCACGTGCACTCCCCGGCGGGCGGCCAGGGGCTCAACACCGGGGTGCAGGACGCCTACAACCTGGGCTGGAAGCTCGCCCGCGTGCTCACCGGGGGGCCGGCTTCGCTGCTCGACACGTACGAGGAGGAGCGCCGGCCGGTCGCGGCCCTCGTGCTCGGGCTCAGCACCGACCTGCACGACAGGAAGTCCTTCAAACGGGACGAGGAGACCTACCAGCTCCGGATCGGCTACCGGGGCGGCTCGCTGGCCCGCCACGGCGGCGAACGGGTGCCCGACGGGCCGCTGCGCCTGGCCGACGGCTCCCGCGTGCGCCTGTTCGACCTGCTGCGCGGGCCGCACTTCACGTTGTTGTCGCCGGATCCCGCGCCGCGCGTGCCGGGCGGGCCGGAGGTGCGGGCGTACGCGCCGGCCGGACCGTACGGCGGGTTTCGGCACACGCTCGTACGGCCGGACGGCCACGTCGGCATCGCCACGGACTCGGCCGAGGAGCTGGCCGCCTATCTGGAGCTGGTGTGAGCCCCCCCTGCGGCTCAGCCGCAGACGGGCCGGTAGGGCAGCGCGGGCACGTACGTGCGCCACTCCCGTTCGGTCAGCGCGCGCCCGGCGCGGTCGCAGACCATCCGCTCGACCAGGCCGGCGGCGGCCGGGACCCGCCCGACGGTGCCCCCCGCGTCCACGGTCAGGACGTGCGAGCCGTCGGGGGTGAAGGCGACCGACAGCAGCTCGCCCTCGTCCCGGTCGAGGCCGCCGCCGGGGTCCGCGGACCGGCCGAGGTCGGCGCCCGTACGCGGGTCGATCAGGCGCACGCGCCCCTCCCCCGCGTCGACCGCGACGAGGTCCTCGGCCGGCGAGTACGCGGGCGTCCCGGCGTAGGCGAACCCCTCGGTCTCCTCGACCAGGCGCCGGCCGCCCGCGTCCCACGTGCTCATACGGCCGCGCGAGTCGAACACGACCACCCCGTCCCCCGCGTGCGTGAAACGCACCCAGTTCCCCAGCACACCCTGGCCGTACGCGCCGAACGGCGAGCCGGCCGCCTTGCCGTCCGCCGCCCGCAGCAGGCGTACGTCCAGCCCGGTCAGCGCCAGCCGTCCGCCGTCGGGGGAGAACGCCAGGTCCACGACCCCGCCCGCGCGCGTGCTCCACAGGCGGCGCCGCGCCTGCCAGTCCCAGAGCTCGACCGCGTCCGTGCCGCTTCCCGGGCCGTCGAGCACGAGCGCGACCCGGCCGCCGTCGGGGCTGAAACGGACGACCTGGGGCCGTGTGCCGCCCGTACCAGCGGTGAAAGCGGCCACGGGCTTCCTCGTCGCGGTGTCCAGGACGGTGACGTCGTGCCCGGACAGCAGGGCGAGCCGCCGGCCGTCGCGGCTGAAGCCGAGCGCGTCCGAGGCGGGCAGGCGTCCGGACGTCCCGCCCTGGACCGGGCCTCCCTTGCCGACCGGGTGCAGGGTGCCGTCCATGACGAGGTGCAGCCCGTCCTCGCCGAAGTCGGCCCGCTCGTACGGCGGGCCCTCGGCCGGCTCGGTCAGCAGGTCGGCGACGTCCACGGCGAACACCTGGTCGCCGACGAGGTAGCGGAAGGTCGTACCGTCGAAGGCGGCGGCCGGCGGCGTCCCGGTGTCCCCGTCGCCGCGTACCGGGACGGCGCTCAGCAGGTGGGTGTCGGGCAGGCGCCAGAACTGGACGGTGGTGTCGGTGACGGTGGCCAGCAGCCGGCCGGAGCGGTCGAAGACGGGGCCGCCCTTGTTCCAGGCGCCTTCCGTGCCCTCGCCGACCTCCTCCGTCCAGCCCTCCTTGAGCTGGGTCAGGGTCAGGGTCCCGTCGCCGGACATGGCCAGCCACCGCCCGTCGGGGCTCTGCGTGCCGCGTCTGGCGGCGGGATCGGCGGCGTCGGCGACGTTCCACTGCCCGCTGTCGTCCGGTCTGACGATCACCTTCCTGCCTTCGTGCCGGCGGACGGCGTCCGTCCAGCCCTCGGTCAGGTCACGGGACCGGCGGCGCGGCCAGGTGGAGATCGGCCGTCCGGTGGCGGTGTCCCAGGCGCGGGCGCGGCGCGCGGTGGCCGCGACCAGCGTGCGGCCCGAGGGGGACAATCCGATGTCGGTCACCCGCTCGCCGCCGAGGCCCAGGCCGGAGATCAGCGTGGTGCGGCGGCCCGTGCGCACGTCCCACAGCCGGGCCGCGTCCTGGCCGACGCTGACCAGCGTGCGCCCGTCGGCGGCCAGCGCCCGCAACGTGCCGCGCGCGGCGGCCGGGTCGCGGAACATGCCGCGCTCGCGCCGCGCGAGCGCGGCGGTCAGCGCCGCCCTGGCCTGCGGTGTCGCCCGCAGCCGCCAGGCGGCGACGGCGAGCAGCCCGGCGAGCACGGGATCGTCGCGCCCGGCCGCCTCGGAGCGCGCGGCCAGGCGCGTGGACTCCGACGTCGTCAGGCGGTCGTGCAACTCGTCGGCGCGGGCGGCGGCGACCCGGCTCTGCTGGACGGCCATGCCGCCCGCGGCCAGCGCGACCACCAGCAGCCCCGCCAGGCTCAGCGTCAGGAGCCGGGCGCGGCGGGCCCGGCGTTTGCCCAGCCGCGCCGACGACTCCAGGAAGTCGCGCTCGGCCTGGGACAGCCTGATGTCGCGGCGGACGGTGGCGGCCCAGTTCAGGGCCTCGTCGAGCATCGTGCCGTGGAACAGGCCGCCGTCCCTGCGGCCGCCCTCGTCCCAGCGCCGGACGGCGGCCAGGATCGGCGCGTGGACGGCCAGTCCTTCCCTGTTGGCCTCGATCCAGCGCCGCAGCCGCGGCCAGGCGTGCGGCAGGGCCGGGCGGGCCAGCCAGACCTGCTCGCCGTCACGGCCCAGCAGGTACGCGAACACCTCCAGGATCCTGGTCACCGCCGGGACCTCGCCCGCCGGCCTGCCCGCCACCAGCTCGTCCAGGCGGGCCCTGCGGATGGTCAGCTCGCCCTGCCCGTCCACGGTGAACAGGCGCAGGAACACCTCGGGCGCCAGCTCCCGTTCGGCCGGGGCGAGCAGCTCGTAGGAGTCCTCGGCCAGCGTGCCGAGCGCGGGGTCGCCGCCGGTCCCGGCCACGCGCGCGGCGGCGCGTCCCCGTTCGAGCAGGCGTCCGGTGTCCAGGCCGCCGTCCCCGCTGACCAGCGCGAGCAGCAGTTGGCGGGCCTCGGGACGCAGGCCGGGCTCCTTGCTCAGCGCCGCCGACACCAGCGGGCGCAGCGACTCCGGCACCGCGGACAGGTCGGGGGTGGCCGACAACACCCGGTGCATGACCCCGCCCAGGCTTTCGGCCTCGAACGGGTCGGTGCCCGTGGCCGCGTACAGGACGACGCAGCCCCAGGCGAACACGTCCGCGGGCGCGCCGGCCCGCTGCCCGCCGAACACCTCGGGCGCCATGTACGTCGGCGTGCCGGTGACCAGGCCGGTCGCGGTCAGCGACATCTCGGCGGTCCGCGCGATGCCGAAGTCGATGACCCGCGGGCCGTCCGGGCCCAGCAGCACGTTGTCCGGTTTGAGGTCGCGGTGCACCACGCCGGCCTCGTGGATGGCGGTGAGCGCCGTGGCCACCGCCGTGGCCAGGCGGTGCAGGTCGCCGCCGAGGAACCGGCGGCCCCCGGCGATCGCCTGGCGCAGGCTCGGGCCGGCGACGTACTCGCTGACGATGTAGGGCCGCGGGCCGTCCAGCTCGGCGGCCAGCACGCGGGCGGTGCAGAACGAGGCGACCCGGCGCGCCGTCTCGGCCTCCTTGGCCAGCCGTCCGGCCTCGTCGCCGTGCAGGACCTTGATCGCCACTCTGGCGCCGTCCTCGGCGTAGCCCTCGTAGACGACGCCCTGACCGCCGACGCCCAGCCGTCCGGCGAGCCAGTAGTCGCCCAGGCGTTGCGGATCTTCCGCGGTCAGCACGTTCACGGCACGTTGGATGCGGTGATCGACCAGAAAGTTGCGATCATTTTTCCCGAAATATCCGCCCTTGACAGGGTTCTCGGAGCGTGACCTATGATCACCGCCGTGCTCATGACCTTGACGCTCAGCGCCGCGCTCGTCCTGACCGGAACGCCCGCGCAAGCCACGAAGTCCGTATCGTTCCAGGGGTTCACCATCCAGATCCCGGCCGCGTGGAAAGTGAAGAAAGACCCGGTGGGCGGCCTGGAGGTGGTGACCGGCGCCTGCTCCAAGCGGGCGACGGAGTGCCCCGGGTTCTCCATCGGCGGGGCGCGGGACATCGCCTACGCCTCCGAGGGCGGCCCGTACAAGGTGGGCGCGCCGTACCACCCCAGCAGCGGGGTGATGGAGTGCGTCCCCGACAAGCGTTACTGGGAGGGGGTTCAGCCCGTCAAGCCCGCCCGTACCTCGACCGTCGCCGTGGGGGCCGGGCGTACGGCCCGCTTCACGGAGTGGAGGCTGACCTGCCAGACGAAGACGAGCAAGCCGACCTCGGTGGCCTACACCCAGCGCATCTGGTACCTGCGCAAGGAGAAGGTGCTGGTCGTCGACCAGTGGAAGACGCCCGGACTCGGGAACATCCTGGCCAAGGCCGTCTGGAAGTGACCGGGTTGCCCGCCCGCCCTGCGGGCAGGGGTCCGTCATGCGCAGCAAGCGGCTCTCGACGGTCGAGGAGCAGACGTACGCGGTCGTCCTCGACCGCGGCGACGAGGTGGTCGAGAGCCTGACGGAGTGGGCGGCCGAGAACGGGATCCGCGCCGCCCGGCTCACCGGCATCGGCGGGTTCCGGCAGGTCACGCTGGGTTTCTTCGACCCGGAGACGCTCGACTACCGCCGGATCCCGGTGGACCGCCAGACCGAGGTGCTGTCCCTCATCGGCGACTTCGCCATGGCCGAGGACGACGTACGTCCGCAACTGCACGCCCATGTGGTCGTCGGCCTGCCCGACGGCACGACGCGCGGCGGCCATCTGCTGTCCGGCGAGGTCTGGCCGACCCTCGAAGTGCTCGTCACCCAGTCGCCGCGCTACCTGAAACGCCGCCACGACCCCGCCACCGGCCTGGCCCTCATCGACCTCGGCTGACCCCCGCCCCCGGGGGTTCAGCGAGAGCTCTGGCGCAGCCCCAGCAGGGCCAGGACCACCGAGACGAACGGAATGAGGTCCGGCCAGGCCAGGACGATGACGATCACCGTGGCGGTGAGCACCGCCTGCGTGACGTCGGGGCGTTCCCTCCGCGGCTCAGGAGGGAGGGGGTTGCGGGGAAGCGGTTCGTTCATGATGCCCGCCCGTCATTTCTATATAGAAGTTGGAGGACAAGCGCACCACACCCATCGCAGAGCGGTCTATATCTAGCAGGTCAGGGTGATGTGGACGAGAAGACTGGAGAAATCGTCCAAGAGGTCTACGATCGGGGGAGCGTCCACTTCTGTAGAGAAAAACTGGGAGCCTCCACTCGTGACGGCAAGCCGTACACCTCCTTCTCGGCGTGCGATGTACGAGCGCATCGCGGACGACCTGCGCGACGCGATCCGCAACAACACCCTGAGAGACGGCCAGAACAATCCGACCGATCAACTGCCCGGCGAGATCGCTCTCGCCGAGCAGTACGGCGTATCTCTCGGTACCGCCCAACGCGCCCTCAACCAGCTGAGGGACGAGGGCCTCATCGATCGCACCCCCAAGCGGGGCAGCCGGGTCAGGCAGGCCCGCAGGAAGTTCCTCCGCGACGGCATCCGGCGCCTGGAAGGGGACTCCGAGCACCGGTTCATGCTCGCCGACATCGACACCCGCCAGTTGCAGGTGCGGCACTTCGAGTCCGGCAGCCGTACGGCGGAGGTGCACGAGGAGGAGATGGTCCGCTGCTTCGGCAGCCACATGCGGCTGCTCTACCGGCATCGCGTGTACGAGGTGGACGACAGCCCCGCCTCCCTGGCCACCAGCTACCTGCCGCTCTACCTGTTCCCCGACGGCGGCGAGGCCCTTCTGCGGCCGGACTCGGGCAGCGGCGGCATCTGGGCCCGGCTGGCCGAGGCCGGACACGAGGTCGTGGACGCGGACGAATATCTCGACTGCCGCATGCCCACCGCGGAAGAGGCCCAGGAACTGCGGATCCCTCCTCGTACGCCGGTCTTCGTCCTCTACCGGGTCGCGGAGAACAGCCGCGGGCAGGTCGTCGACCTGGCGGTCATCGTCCTGCCGGGCGACCGGTGGCGACTTCGTTACAAGGTCCTCCAGCAGGTGCCGGCCAGGAACGCCGAAGCCCGCGGCTGACCGTCGGACGGGGAAGGGGGCGTCCTGACACTGGGTGAGACGCCACAACCTCGGGACGCCCCCTTCTTGCCCGAACTGTAGGCAGAAGAGCGTTTTCCGACAGGGCCCTCAAGGGCGACATTCGCCTGGCGGCCTTCGCGCGGGCCCGCGGCTACTCGAAGTCGTCCGGGTTCAGTTCCTTGAGGTGTTCGAAGCGTTCGCGCTCCTCGTCGTACGGTTCCTCGTCCTGCGGACCTTCGAGGTCGGCCGCCGGTGTCTCCGGCTCCTCGGGTTCCTTGCGTCGCATCATCGTCATCCCCCCGGAAGATGGGCGCGGGGGCGCCCCCGTGCCCTCGTTCCGGCTACCCCCGCGACCTGCGGGCAAACGGGTACGCCGCCGGATGCCGACCGGCGCTTGTTGACCGGCTCTTGTGCAGGCTCGTGGGGGCCCTTGGCGCGGCGGAGGGGAGGTTTCCGGGCGATTGTTCCGACTATCTGAGGAGATGTACGTGCCAACCAAACGTGCCACCAAGCCCACCCGGTCGAAGCCCGACAGCCAGCCGTGGCTGCACGTCAACGGCGTGGAGATCCAGGAGTTCGGCAGCGTGCGGATGTTCCCGCTCGGCCTCTCCCGCGACGCCCGCGAGTACTCCTGCCAGCGGCTCAACCAGATCCTGGCCGACACCCAGATCCTCTACAGCCTCTACAAGAAGCACCACTGGCTGATGCGCGGCCCGACCTTCTACCAGCTCCACCTGCTGCTGGACAAGCACGCCTCGGAGCAGGTCGAGCTGGTGGACGAGATGGCCGAGCGCGTCCAGACCCTCGGCGGCGTCGCGGTGGGCGACCCGCGCCACGTGGCCGAGATCACGGTGATCCCGCGTCCGCCGAACGGCTGCGAGGAGGTGCCGGCCATGCTCTCGCGCCTGATCGAGGCGCACGAGACCATCCTCGTGGCCGCCCACGACGCGGCGAACCGGGCGCAGGAGATGGGTGACGACGGCACCAACGACCTGCTGGTCTCCGACGTCATCAGGACGAACGAGCTGCAGACCTGGTTCCTGATCGAGCACCTGGTCGACACCCCGCTGGTGGAGAAGCCGGGGAGGTGATCGGGGGCCCCGGTAAGCCGGGAGCCGATCGCAGGTGAAGGAAATGTCTGGATTTCTGTGGACATCGCCCTCCGGGCGTAACGGTTCATTCCGGGCGCAGTAAGGCACCGCATCGAGCCTGCGCCCCCGGGTACGGGAGGAGCGCGGGCCTGTGGGGGGCGCCGGCGAAACCGCCCGCGCCACCACAGAGGCACGCCCACGAGGCGGGGACGCCCTCCGACCAGGACTGCCCCGGACCGGGGGCCACTTCCGACCGGGAGCGACGGAGAACGACATGACCGAACCGCTGACCTCACCGCCCGCCCCCGCACACGGCGTCGCGGAACGGGAGCGGCGGCCATGAGCCTGTCGGACCGCGAACGCCGCATCCTGGCCGAGATCGAGCAGGATCTGCGCTGGCAGGACCGCGACTTCGCCTGCCGCATCGACGCGCTCAACGCCAAGCCGGCCCGGCGCCGCCGCTGCCCGGTGACCCGGCGGGAGATGGCGTTCGTCCTGATCATCGTGGTCGCCATGTCGCTGTTGTCGGCGGTCGTGTTCGTCGCGGCCGGCCGCCCGCGTACGCCGCCCGCGCCGCGTCCCACCCGCGAGGTGGTGACCACCTCGCCCCAGGTCACCTGGCATTGACCGGACGCCGGGGAAGCACGCCTCCGGCCCGCGTCCCGTGGCGGAGCGCCGCCCGGCCTCCGTACGGGCAGCGCTCCCGGGGGTCTCACAACCCGGCGGCTCCGGGCACGGCCTCGCTTGACTTCCCAACCCCGGAATACTCGGTCACCAGCCGGGTCCCGCCGGTGCGGACGTCCACCGCGTAGGCGCGGACGACCTGCCCGCGCTGGACGAGGAGCGTGACCTCCGACGGGCTCTGCCAGATCGTGGTTCCGCGGATGCCGGCGCCCTTCGGCAGGCCCTTCACGGCCACCTTCCGCAGGGTGCGGCCGGACCGGGCGTCGAGCAGGGTGAGCCTGCGGGTGATGTATTCGGGCGTGCCCTTCCCCTTGTCCGGGAACTCGAAGGCGGCCACCGTGCGGCCGTCCGGGGCCAGCTCGCTGAACATGATGAAGACGCCGTCGAAGCGCACCGGCCGGCCGCCGCCGGTGACCGGCATCAGCAGCAGGTCGGTCTTGACGTACCGGACGAGTTCGGCGACGCCGTCCTTGATGCTGACCGGTTCGTACACGCCGGGCACCGACACCGTCTTGCCGGTCCGCATGTCGATCAGCAGGCCCGGGTCCTTGGTGCCCTCGCGCGGGTCGAAGGCCACGTAGCGGCCGTCGTCGGAGACCACGAGCATGGAGCCGCGGCCGATCCGCTCCTCCGGCACCGCGACCGGGGAGACCGTCTCCGCGCCGGTCACCATGTCGCGGACGACGTGCGCCCCCGCCTCCCTGCTGTAGTAGGCGAGCATGCGCCCGTCGCGGCTGATCGCGACGGGCACCTGCCACCTCTTGGTCTCCGCGAGTGCCTGGGGCATCCGGTACGTCACGCCGTCGCGCGTGACCACCAGCCATTCCGCCGCCGTGCAGTCGGCCGGCCCGCCCTTTCTCTCGGGCGGCCGGCAGCCCGGCCTGTAGGCGTGGCTGAGCACCCCCACCTGGCCGGTGGGCAGCGTCGGCACGGCGGCCGGGCTTCCCGCCGCGGCGCTCTCCATCCGCCGCGGCATCGCGAGCAGCACGGTCGCCGTCACCCCGGTCAGCACCGCGACCGTCGCGACGGCCGCCAGCGTCGCCGTGGCCCGGCGTCTGCGCCGGTATCCGGTCACGGCCAGCTCGGCCAGCTCCGCCAGGTTCGCCGGAGGGGCCTCCCCGGCGATGCCGTCGAGTGCGTCACGCAGTCTGGTCATCGGGCCATCTCCTGAGCGGCTCGTGAGTCCATCAGGTCGGGAGCGAGTTCGCGCAGGCGTGCCAGCGCGTGGTGGGTCTGGCTCTTCACCGTGCCGACCGCGCAGCCGAGCACGTCTGCCGTCTGGGCCTCGGTGAGGTCCTCCCAGAAACGCAGGACGATCACCGCGCGCTGCTTGCGGGTCAGCTTGCCCAGCGCCTGGCGGAGCACGATCCGGTCGAGCGCGGCCTCGTCGTAGCTGATCCCGTGCTCGGGCGGGTCGGCGCTCGGCAGCTCGCGGCTCGGGCGCCGCCGCCACGAGATGTACTGGTTGACCAGCGCCCGGCGGGTGTACGCCTCCGGGTTGCCGTCCCGCGCCAGCCTGGGCCAGTGCGCCACGATCTTGACCAGCACGCTCTGGAGCAGGTCCTCGGCCTGGTGGGGGTCGCCCACGAGCAGATAGGCGGTCCGCATCAGCGCCTGTTGCCGGGCGATGACGAACTCGCGGAAGCCGTCATGAGCGTCCAAAATAGTGATCTCCCTTCGCCCGTTCCCAACGCGGACGGCGGGGCAAAGGGTTGCAGAAGTCACCCAGGTTTCTACGGCCTCACGGGACCCGCTGGGCGGGCCGGCTCCCCCACGTGGCCCAGCGCCACAACCACTCCATCGGGCCGAAGCGGTACCGGCGCAGCCAGAGGGTGGACCACACCCATTGCAGGACCAGGATGACGGCGGCGATCGACACGATCGTGGCCAGCGACCAGCCCTCGGGCCTTCCGCCGACCACCTTGCCGACGATCAGGACCAGGGCCGTGGCGCTCAGGTAGTTGGTCAGCGCCATGCGGCCCAGCGGGGCGAACAGGGTGCGCAGCACCGGGCGCAACGGGGTCCTGAGCAGGACGAGCAGGGTGCACACGTACAGGCCGGCCATGGCCAGGCCGGACGCGGCCATCGGGAGGCCCTCCGCGCTGCCCTGAAGGACGAGGGTGGCGGCCGTGCCCGCGCCGAAGAGCAGGGCGAGGAGGGCCGGGACGAGGGTGGAGCTCTCGATCCGGGCGATGACGCCGTACCTGGTCAGGGCCGAGCCCAGCAGGAACAGGCCAGGAACGATCATGGTGCCGCCGCCGAAGACGATCATCGCCGCGGCGACCAGCACGACGGCGAGCCCGGCCACGGCCCAGCGCGGCAGCCAGGTCGAGGGCAGCAGCACCACCAGTCCGACGAGCGCGTAGATCGTCAGGATGTCGCCGCGCCACAACAGGAACATGTGCGCCAGACCCATGACGAGCAGCACGAGGAGCCTGCGTACGAGCAACACCCGCGGACGGGGTACGCGCCGGCCCGCGGAGTCGAGCAACAACGAGAAGCCGACGCCGAACAGCAGCGAGAAGATCGGGAAGAAGCGCTGCTCGACCAGCAGGCCCAGCCATCGGGCGGCGTCGTCGATCGTCGCCTGCGCCTCGGTGACGGCGGTGGTGCCGATGTGGGAGATCGGCTGGACGTTGGCGAGCAGGATCCCGCACAGGGCGAACCCGCGTACGACGTCGAGCGCGATGATGCGCGGACGGCCGGGGGCGGCGGGCGGGGGCAGGGTGCGGGCGTGCCGCGGGTCTTCTTGGGGCATGGGGCCTCATCCTGCGGTGGCGGCGCGGGGCGCGGGGAGGGTCGAAAGCAGGGTTCGGGCCGGCTCGACCGTACTTTCGGCCGGTGTGGCGGACGGGCCCGGCTCCCTAGCCTGGAGACGTGAACGTGGGGAACCTGCCGGCGTCCGCCTGGCCGGGCGGGCGGGCCGGGCACGGCGGCGCGGCCGTGACGGCGGAGGTGGCGCTCGGGGTCGCGGCCGTCGTCGTCCTGGTCTTCTGGGCCCGCCTGATCGCCGCGAGCTGGGGCGGCGGCTACTGGGTGTTCGACATCGCGGCGGGAGCCGCGGTGTGCGCCCTGGCCCTGACCCGCCGCCGCGGCCGGGTGTGGACGGCCGCGGCCGGGCTGGGGATCGCGGTGGTGGCCGTCGTGGTCGCCGCGGCCGCCGATCTGCCGAACGAGCCGGGGCCGGGCATGGCGCTGGGCCTGTCCGTGCTGGTCGGGTCGGCCGTCAGGACGCTGCCCGCGCGGCCGGCCGGCGCCGTCGCGGCCGGTGGGCTCCTCGTGGCCGCCGCGAGCGCGCCCATGGCGCACAACGGGTCAGTGGTGGTGCTCAACGCGGGCGGCTGGCTGGCCGCCGTGACCGTGGGCGGCGGCCTGAGGCTGCTGGCCGAACGCCGCCGGGCGGCCGCCGACCGGGTACGCCACGACGAGCGCCGCCGCCTGGCCAGGGAACTGCACGACGTGGCCGCGCACCACATGACCGGCATCGTGCTGCAGGCCCAGGCCGCCAGACTGCTGGCCCGCAGGCGTTCCGGCCTTCTGGAGGAGTCGCTGGAGGACATCGAGGAGGCCAGCACCGGGGCCCTGTCCGCGCTGCGCCGCGTCGTCGGCCTGCTCCGCGAGGCGGCCGACGACGTACCCGGGCCGCCCGGCCGTCTCACCGACCTGATCGACCGCTTCGACGGCCCGCCCGTGACCCTGCGCGGCCCCGCCGACGCGGAGGACTGGCCGCCGGAGGTGACCAGCACCGTGTACCGGATCGTCCAGGAGTCGCTGACGAACGTCGCCCGCCACGCCCCCCGCGCCCGCTCGGTCACCGTCGAGATCGCCGGTGGGGGCGGCACGGTCGTCGTCGAGGTCGCCGACGACGCCCCGCCCACGCCGCCGTCCCGGAACCGCGGCGGCTACGGCCTGCTCGGCATGCGCGAACGCGTCGAGGCCCTCGACGGCACCCTGCGCGCGGGCCCGCGCCCGGAGGGCGGCTGGTCGGTCCGGGCCGCGCTCCCCCTCGGAGCACGCCGATGACGATCGGCGTGCTGCTGGCCGACGACCAGGCGATGGTCCGCCGGGGCCTGCGGCTGATCCTGGAGGACCAGCCCGACATCCGCGTGGTCGCCGAGGCCCGGGACGGCGAGGAGGCCGTGGAGCTGGCCCGGCGCGTACGCCCCGACGTGTGCCTCGTGGACATCCTGATGCCCGGCATGGACGGCATCGCGGTCACCCGCGCCCTGGCCGGCCCCGGCGTGCCCGACCCGCTGCCCGTGGTCGTGGTCACCACCTTCGACCTCGACGAGTACGTCTACGACGCGCTGCGCGGCGGCGCGGCCGGGTTCGTGCTGAAGGACGCCGGCCCGGCCCTGCTCGCCGAGGCCGTACGGGCGGCGAGCGGCGGGGACGCCCTGATCTCGCCGTCGATCACGCCGCGCCTGCTGGGCCGACTGGCCGGGCGGGCGCCGCGGGCCGAGGGGGCGGTGCGTCCGCTGTCGGAGCGGGAGACCGACGTGGTGCGGGCCGTGGCGGCCGGGCGTACCAACCGGGAGATCGCCGGGGACCTGTGCATCTCGCTGAGCACGGTCAAGGGCCACATCTCCGCCGTCCTGGACAAGCTGGGCGTGCGCAACCGCGTCGAGATCATCGCGTGGGCCTGGGAGAACCGGGTGGCGGGCTAGCGGGACTCGTCGCCCAGCCGCACGCTCGCCCCGGCGATGTCGGCCAGGGTGATGTCGGCCAGCATCATCTCCTCGTGGTCGCGCAGCGCGCTCCACACCTCGGCGAGCGGGCTGGCGACCCCGGGGTATCCCCCGTGGTCGCCGCCCTCGGAGACCCCTTCGACGATCACCACGATGTCGGCGAGGGTGATCTCGCCGGCGGGCCTGGCCAGCCAGTAGCCGCCGTCGGGGCCGCGCTGGCTGTGCAGCAGACCGGCCCGGCGGAGCTGGAGCAGGATGTTGTCGAGGAACTTGCGCGGGATGCCCTGGGCCGTGGCGATCTTCTCGGCGGGCATGGGGCCCGGCGGCGCGGCGGCCAGTTCGGCCGCGGCGCGCAGGGCGTACTGAGTTCTGGCGGAGATCCGCATGACCGTCTACTGCTCAGGTGCTCACCTGGTGCAGGCCCCAGCGGCGGCGCAACGCGCCGTCGGCCACGCCGAAGACGCGGTCCACCACGATGCCGATGACCAGAATGACGATCATGGTGGCGAGCAGGCCGGGTGAGTCGGCCAGCTCGCGGGCGTAGTGGAGCTGCTCGCCCAGCGAGGCCTGGTTGGCGATGATGACCAGCAGCTCGCCGGCCATCAGGGAGCGCCAGGCGAAGGCCCAGCCCTGCTTGAGCCCGGCCAGGAACGACGGCAGCGAGGCCGGCAGGATGACGTGCCGGTAGAGCGAGATCCGGCGGAAGCCGAGCATGTGCCCGGCGCGCAGCAGGATCGGCGGCGTGTAGTCCACCCCGGCGATCAGGCCGTTGGCGATGGACGGCGCGGCGCCCAGCACCACCACGAACAGGATCGCGCTCTCGGACAACCCGAACAGCAGGATGGCCAGCGGGAACCAGGCGATGGACGGCATCGTCTGCAACCCGGTGATCAGCGAGCCCGTGGCCCGGCGCAGCGGCCCGATCCGCGAGACCAGCGCGCCGACGACCAGCCCGACGGCGATGGCCAGCGCGAACCCGGTCACCGCGCGGCGCATGGTGACCGTCAGCGCCGTGTAGAACTCGGGGTCGCCGAGCCGGTGCCCGAGCTCGGAGAGCGTGGTGACCGGGCCGGCGAAGACGTACTCGGGCCACCAGCCGGCCCACACCACGGCCTGCCAGATCGCCAGCACGATGACCACCGCCGAGGCGATCGGCCACAGGCCGGACCACAGCCGGGAGGCCAGACCGGCGCGGTGGCCGGTGCCCAGTTCCAGCGCGTCGAGGCCGGCGAGCTGCTGGGCGTGGGTGTCCGTCGTCGTCATGCGGGCTCCTCCTGGCGGGCGTGGCGCAGGACCTCCTGGCGGAGGCGGCCGGTGATCTCCCCCGCCAGCTCGGCCACCTCGCCCGAGTCGGTACGGCGGGGCCGCTGCAGCTCGACGGGGAAGTCCTCCACCACCCGCCCCGGCCGGCTGGACAGCAGGACGACCCGGTCGCCGAGCCGTACGGCCTCGCGCACGTTGTGGGTGACGAACAACACCGACAGAGAACGTTCCCGCCAGATGCGTTCGAGCTCGTCGTGCAGCAGGTCGCGGGTCATGGCGTCCAGGGCGCCGAACGGCTCGTCCATCAGCAGCACGTCGGCGTCCTGGGCGAGCGCCCTGGCCAGGGCGACGCGCTGGCGCATGCCGCCGGACAGCTCGTGCGGCCGCTTCTTGCCGAACCCGCCCAGGTGGACGATGTCGAGGAACTCGGCGGCCCGGTCCCGGCGTTCCTGCTTGCCCACGCCCTTGGCGCGCAGCGCCATCTCGACGTTGGCCGAGACGGTCAGCCAGGGGAACAGCGCGGGCTCCTGGAACATGAGCGCGACGCGGCTGTCGTCGGCGTCGATGTGGCCGGCCGTGGCCCGGTCGAGCCCGGCCACCAGCGAGAGCAGCGTGCTCTTGCCGCAGCCGGAGGCGCCGAGCAGGCAGACGAACTCGCCGGGGGCCACCGACAGCGAGACCTGGTCGAGGGCCAGCAGGGCCGTCCGGCCCTGGCCGTAGATCTTGGAGACGGCCTCCAGCCGGATCGCGGGACGCTGCCCCTCGATCCGGCCGGTGGCCTGCTCCGTGAGCGGAGCGGACATCGTGTACGCCTCCTACTTGTCGGAGATGGCCTGCTGGCCCTTGGCGGCGAGGACCTCGTTGAGGACCTTGAGGTCGTAGATGCCGTTCAGGTCGACCGGGTCGAGGAGGCCGACCTTCGTCGCGTGCTCGGCGCTGCCCACCAGCGACGAGGCGATCGGGTCGTTGGTGAAGGTGATGTTCTTGAACGCGCTGTCGAGCACCTCGGGCTTGAGAGCCTTGCCGGTGAGCTTCTGCAGGGCGGCGTTGGCGGTCTGCGCGGCGCCGGCCGGGTCCTTGGCGATGACGTCGTTGGCCTCGACGTGCGCCTCGATCAGCTTCTTGAGCAGGTCGGGGTGCTCCTTGGCCCACTCCTGGCGGACGATGAGGTGGGTGATCACGAACTGCTTGTTCGGCCACAGGTCACGCTCGTCCACCAGCACCTTGCCGCCGCTCTCCTTGATCAGGCGGCTGGCGAACGGCTCGGGCACCCAGGCGCCGTCGATGTCGCCGGTGGCGAAGGTCTGGATGGTCTGGGAGTTCTCCTGGGGCACGATCGAGACCTCGCCACCGCCCTTGGTGTCGGTCTTGATGCCCTTCTCCGTCAGCCAGTAGCGCAGGGCGACGTCCTGGGTGTTGCCGAGCTGCGGCGTGGCGATCTTCTTGCCCTTGAGGTCCTCCACCGAGTTGATCCCGGGCTTGACCACGAGGAACACGCCGCCGGACGCCGCGCCCGCGACGATCTTGATGGCCTGGCCCTTCGACTTCGACCAGGCGTTGATGGCCGGGTTGGGGCCGACATAGGTGGCGTCGATGGCGCCGGAGAACACGGCCTCGATCGCGGCCGGACCGGCGTTGAACGTGCTGGTCCTGGGCGCGGTGCCGAGGTACTTGGTGAAGATGCCCTTCTCCACGCCGACCAGGGCGGTGGCGTGGGTGATGTTGGGGAAGAAGCCGAGACGCACCTGCGTCGTGTCGGCCCCTCCGCTCTTCGCGCCGGTGTCCGCAGGGCTGCCGCTGCCCCCACAGGCGGCCGCCATGGTCGTGAGCGCCAGGGCGGCCAGGGTGGCCACCGTTACGCGAACCCTGCGAGCGTTCATTGCTTCTCCCTATTTCCCACTTATTTAGTGGCTTTAGAGTGTTTATAGGAGGAAGGGAGGAGGCCCGTCAAGCCCACCGAGGGTCACAGACTCGCCACGAAAGGCAGCCGCCCGCCGGCGTTCACCCCTTCTGGCGCGGCAGGCCCGGCGGGTTGATCCTGGACTCGGGCACCGCCTCGTTGCCCAGCCCCCACCGGTCGAGCACCTGCTGGTACGTGCCGTTCCTGATCACCGTGTTCAGCGCCTCGCCGACCGGCCCGATCAGGCCGTTGCCCTTCTTCGTCATCGCCGCGATGAGCCCCTGGAGGCCCGGCCCGGCGCCCGAGGCGGTGCCCACGATCCTGGAGTCCCCGCTGATCGCGACGTTGTAGGCGATGGTCGGATTGGGCCCGAAGTACGCCTGGACGCGCCCCGACTTCAGCGCGAGCAGCACGTCGCCGTACTTCTGGTAGTAGAGGATCTCGACCGGTCTGCGGCCGGCCTTCCTGTTCTGCTCGTCCCAGTCGAGCAGGATCTTCTCCTGGTTGGTGCCCGAACGGACCGAGACGCGCAGCCCGGCGATGTCGGCCGGTACGGAGATCTTCCTGATCGGGCTGGAGCCGGGCACCTGCCAGCCGAGCTGATCGACGCGGTACGTCGCGAAGTCGTAGACGTCCTTGCGCTCCTCGGTGACGGTGACGTTGTTGAGGACGAGCTCGTACTTGCCGGACCTGGCGCCGAGGAACAGGTTCTCCCAGGACGACCGCTCCGACCACAGCTCCAGGCCCAGCACGTCGGCCACGAGCTGGGCGAGGTCGGTCTCCACGCCGATCAGCGTGGTGTCGTCACTGGCCGGGAAGACCAGCGGCGGCGTGCCGTCGCCGCCGCTGAAGCCGACGGTGAGCAGGCCGTCCCGCGCGATCTCGGCGGGCACCCGGGCGGCGATGCCCGCGACCTCGGCGGTGCGCACCCGCTTCTGGTCGGGACCGGTGTCGATGGTGCGCCCGGCGGGGGCGGGGACGGCCTCGGGGACGAGCGCGGGCTCGCCCGCGCAGGCGGCGGCGGACAGGAGCAGCAGGAGTGCGGGCACGGCGATGAGACGCATGGCGGTTCCTTGGGTCAGAGGACCTTGCCGATGAAGGCGCGGGTGCGTTCGTGACGCGGGGCGTCCAGGACCTGGGCGGCCGGGCCGCGCTCGACGATGCGGCCCTCGTCCATGAACACGACGGTGTCGGCCACCTCGCGCGCGAAGCCGAGCTCGTGCGTGACGACGATCATGGTGGTGCCGCTGCGGGCCAGGTCCTTCATGACCTCCAGGACCTCGCCGACGAGCTCGGGGTCGAGCGCGGAGGTGGGCTCGTCGAACAGCACCACCTTGGGCTCCAGGGCCAGCGCCCTTGCGATGGCGACGCGCTGCTGCTGGCCGCCGGAGAGCGTGCGCGGATAGGCCGCGGCCTTGTCGGCCAGGCCGACCCGGTCGAGCAGGCGGGCGGTCAGCTCGGCCACCTCGGCGCGCGGGCGGCGCTGGGCCGACAGCGGGGCCTCGGCGATGTTCTGGCTGACGGTCAGGTGGGGGAAGAGGTTGAAGTTCTGGAAGACGAAGCCGATGCCGGCCCGTTGGCGGAGGATGTCGCGTTCGGGCAGCTCGTACAGCCTGTCGCCGGACCGGCGGTAGCCCAGCAGCTCGCCGTCGACCGTGACCGTCCCGCGTTCGATCTTTTCCAGGTGATTGATCACGCGTAGCAGGGTGGACTTGCCCGAGCCGGACGGGCCGAGCACCACCGTCACCTCGCCCTGACGTACGCGCAGGTCGATGCCCTTGAGCACGTGCAGCGCGCCGAAGCTCTTGTGCACGCCGGCCAGCTCGACCATCATGAGCGGCCCCTGCCGTAGTGGCGTTCCAGGAAGTGTTGCCCGATCGAGAGCGTGGTCGTCAGGACGAGGTACCAGATGGTCGCGACCAGCAGCAGCGCCATCACCCTGCCGTTGCGGTTGTAGATCACCTGCACCTGGTAGAACAGCTCGGGCAGGGCCATGATGTAGACCACCGAAGTGCCCTTGACCAGGCCCACGATCTCGTTTCCGGCGTTCGGCACGATCGTCCGCATGGCCTGCGGGAGGATGATCCGGAACAGTCTGCGGACCCTCGGGATGCCCAGTGCCGCCGCGGCCTGCCGCTGGCCGGGATCGACCGACAGCAGGCCGCCGCGGACGATCTCGGCGGCGTAGGCGGCCTGGTGCAGCGAGAGCCCGAGCGCGGCGGCGGTGAGCGGCCCGATCAGGTCCATCGTCCCGACGTCGAAGAAGGCGGGCCCGAACGGCACCCCGAACGACAACCTCGGGTACAGCAGCGCCAGGTTGTACCAGAACAGCAGTTGCAGGATCAGCGGCACCGACCGGAACAACCACACGTACCCCCACGCCACCGACGACAACAGCCGGTTGGGCGACAGGCGCATGAGGGCGAGCACCGTGCCGAGCGCGAACCCGAGCCCGATGCCGAGCGCGGTCAGCTCCAGCGTGAGCAGCACCGAACGCACCACCGAGGGCGCGAACAGGTACGCCCCGACGACGTCCCACTCCCACGCCGGGTTGGTGACCAGGGCGTTGGCCGCCATCGCCAGCAGCACCAGCACGCCGAGCGCGGCCAGCAGGCGTGACGGATGGCGGGCGGTCACGACCTTCGGCGCGGGCTCCTGCCGTCCGGCCGCCGGGACGGCCTCGGCCGTGTCATGCAGCGTCATGGTCCGCACGCGCGGCGTCGCGCCTGGCCACTTCCGCGCGGACGAGCGGGATCACGTGGCGGCCGAAGTCGACGGCGTCGTCCAGGATGGCGTAGCCGCGGGCCGAGAGGATCTCCACACCCAGGTCGTAGTAGTCGAGCAGGGCCTGCGCCACGGTCTCCGGGGTGCCGACGAGGGCCGTCGAGTTGCCCGCGCCGCCGGTGGCCGCCGCGGTGGGCGTCCACAGGGCGCGGTCGTGCCGCTCGCCCCTGGCGGCCACCTCCAGAAGCCGTTGCGACCCGGCGTTCTGCGGCGGTCCCGCGGGACGCCGCCGCGGGTTCGCGCCGGCCTGCCGCAGGTCGCCCAGGATCCGGTACGCCTTCTCCCAGGCCAGTTCCTCGGTGGGCGCGATGATCGGCCGGAAGGCCACCTGGATGCGCGGCACGTCGGAACGCCCGGCCGCGCGGGCCGCCTCCTTGACCGCCTCGATCTGCTGCGCGGTCTCGGCCAGCGGCTCGCCCCACAGGCAGTAGACGTCGGCCTCGGCCCCGCCCGCCGCGTACGCCGCCGGCGAGGAGCCCCCGAACGAGACCTGTGGCCGCGGCTGCTGGACCGGGAATACGTCGGAGACGAAGTCCCTGAAGGAGTAGTGGGCGCCCTCGTGGTCGAACGGCTCCCTGGAGGTCCAGCCGCGCTTGACGATCCGGATGTACTCCCGCGTCCGGGCGTACCGATCGTCCTTGGTCAGGCGGTCGCCCTCCCTGCCCTGCTCGTGGTCGTTGCCGCCGGTGATGAAGTGCACGGTCAGGCGGCCGTCGCTGATCTGGTCGAGGGTGGCGAAGGTCTTGAGCGCGTACGTCGGGTAGGACACGTTCGGCCGGTGGGCCAGCAGGATCCGCAGGTCCTCGACCCGGCTCGCGACGTAGGCGGCGACCTGGGCGGGGTCGGGCGCGCCGGAGCCGTAGGCGAACAACACCCGGTCCCAGCCGTACTCCTGGTGGGCCCGTGCGAGCCTGAGCGTGTACTGCTTGTCGAAGGACGGGCCCGAGCGGGGCGTGGTCTCCGAGCCGTCGTTGGTGCCGCCGATACCGAGAAACTCCACAGGCATGTCGAGCCCTTTCTCGCGTCCGTGAACGCCCTTCACCCCAGCACGGTGATCGTATTCCGTCAAGCCCTACCAATTTAGTTGGTTTTTATTTACGGTGGAGGCGTACGGAAGGAAGGACACCATGCCATCCCTGACCATCACCCCCGTCGCAGGCCGTATAGGCGCCGAGATCACCGGCGTGCGGCTCGGCGGCGACCTGCACCCCGACGTCGTCGCCGAACTCCGCCAGGCCCTCCTCACCCACAAAGTGATCTTCCTGCGCGGTCAGGACCACCTCGACGAGCAGGGCCAGGTGGGCTTCGCCCGGCTGATCGGCGAGCCGACCGCCGCCCACCCGACCGTCCCCGCGCTGCACGGCAACGCCCACATCCTCGACCTCGACTACAGCAACGGCCACAAGGTCGACCGCTGGCACACCGACGTGACCTTCGTGGACCGGCCGCCGCTGGCCTCGGTGTTGCGGGCGGTCATCGTGCCGGAGGCCGGCGGCGACACGTTGTGGGCCAACACCGTCAGCGCGTACGAACATCTGCCCGTCGAGCTGCGCGACCTGCTCGACCGGCTGCGCGCCGTCCACACCAACCAGTACGACTACGTCCGCGCGGCCACCGTGGACGAGCGGGCCCGCGAGCACGCCGAGGTGTTCACCTCCACGCTGTTCGAGACCGAGCACCCGGTGGTACGCGTGCACCCGGAGACCGGGGAACGCTCGATCCTGCTCGGCGACTTCGCCAAGCGCCTGAGCGGGCTGTCCGCGCACACGTCCGGCTCGGTCATCCGGCTGGTCCAGGAGCACGTCACCGAGGTGGAGAACACCGTGCGCTGGCGCTGGTCGCCCGGTGACGTGGCGATCTGGGACAACCGGGCCACCCAGCACCGCGTGGTGCACGACTTCGGCGACCGTCCTCGCCGCCTGCACCGCGTCACGATCGCCGGGGACGTCCCGGTGGGCGTGGACGGCCGTGCCAGCACCGTGCTGTCCGGGGACGCCGCCGCCTACTCGCCGATCGCCGCCTGACCCTCCACCGGGCCGCCCCGGCCGCGAACGTCGCCGTGGCCGGTGCACGCGATCGGCGTCAACCGTGCGGGCGGGGTTGGCTGGGCCCCGCCCGCACGTTCCACCCCCCACGAAAGGCACGTACATGAGCACCGACGAATCCCCCACCGCACGCGAGAGCCGCGTCGCGATCAGCGAGGACTGGGCCGCCACGGCCGTCGGCCTGATCCTGCTCGTCCTCGTCCTCACCGGCGTCGTCCCCGTCGGGCTGGTGCCCTGATGAGCGCCGGAACCGCCACCAGGGACCGCCTCACCTGGCAGGAGACGGCGCTCGGCGTTCTGGTCGTCCTCGTGCTGGCCGCCGCCACGCGTTTCCTGGAGAAGGGCGTACCGGGCTGGTTCCCGGACTCCGGCCTGGCCAAGGCCGTCGAGTTCCCGGTCTACGCGATCGCCCTCGGGCTGCTCGGCAACGCGCTGCTCACCGCCACCGGCCTGCGGGACCGGCTGGCCGGCGGGTTCCGCACGGAGTTCTTCATCAAGACCGGGCTGGTCCTGCTCGGCGCCTCCATCAACCTCAAGGTCATCGTGACCGCCGCCGGGCCGGCCGTGCTCCAGGCGATCGTGCTGATCAGCGCGGTGTTCCTGTTCACCTGGTGGCTCGGCGGCCGGCTCGGGCTGGACGACCGGCTGCGCGCGCTGCTGTCGTCGGCCGTGTCGATCTGCGGGGTCAGCGCCGCCATCGCGGCGGCGGGGGCCGTACAGGCCAGGAAGGAGCAGCTCGCCTACAGCGCGAGCCTGGTGATCGCGTTCGCGCTGCCGTCGATCTTCATCCTGCCCGCGCTCGCCTCGCTGTTCGGGCTCTCGCCCGAGGTCGCGGGGGCCTGGATCGGCGGCAACATCGACACCACCGCCGCCGTCACGGCGGCGGGCACGATCGCGGGCGAGGACGCCCTGGCCATCGCCACGATCGTCAAGGTCACCCAGAACGCGCTCATCGGCGTCGTCGTGGTCGTGCTGACCGCCTGGTTCGCCTTCCGCGTCGAGCGCCGGGCCGACGCCGAACGGCCCGGCCTGATCGAGTTGTGGCGGCGTTTCCCGAAGTTCGTGCTCGGGTTCGTGGCCGCGTCGGTGATCGCGACCTGGTGGCTCACGACCGTCCCGGCCGCCGAGGGCAAGGCGGTCATCGGGGTCGCCAACGACCTGCGGACCTGGTTCCTGATCCTGGCGTTCGTCAGCATCGGGCTGGAGTTCCGGGTGTCGGCGCTGCGGGAGGCCGGGTGGCGGCCGGTCGTCGTGTTCGCCACCGCGACCGTGGTCAACGTGGTCGTCGCGCTGGCCCTGGCCCTGGCCCTGTTCTCCGGCTTCACGGCCGGCTGAGGGCCGGCCCCGCCTTCGGGGGGCGGGGCCGTCCTGCTACGCGACGGGCAGCCCGGCGGGGTCCGCCACCCGCACGATCGAGCCGCTGATCTCCTGCGGGTTGCGGATCAGGTTGAGGATCGGGCACACCCGTTCGACCTCGGCGTGCAGCCTGGCCAGGTCCTCGTCGGAGGCGGGCGAGGCGATCTGCACCTCGTAGGCGAAGTTGTGCGGGTGGACCGGGACGCCCTGGTCGCCCGGGAGCTGGGCCCTCGGGTCGTACTCGGCGCGTACGTCCACCTCCAGGGAGTCGATCGGCACCTCCAGCTCGGCCGCCTTGATCAGGAAGATGTGGGTGACACAGCTTCCCAGCACGCCGGCCTGCAACTCCGGCGAGCCGGGGCCGAGGTCGTAGCCGGCGAAGTCGGGGCCGCTGTCGCTGATGATCTGGAAGTCCCTGATCCTGATCCGCCGGATCCCGCTGCGGCCCTCGGCCGTGACGTGGGCGTGCAGCGGCACCGGGCCGTTCGACGGGGCCTCGCGGCGGGCCAGCAGGGCGGCGCGCTTGTGCGCCAGGTACTCGCGAAGGGTGCTCATTGGTCTTTCTCTCTCGAAGGGTTCAGCTCAGGGTCACGTGGCCGAGCGGCGTGTCGATCACGGCCCGCAGACGGGCCTCGGGCCCCTCGGAGACGTCGAGCGTCACGCCGAGCGCGGCCAGGTCGCGCCGCAGCGCCTCGGGGTCGGGATGGACGGCGGCGAAGGAGACCAGGCCGACCTGCGGGAGGTCCGTGGCGGCCGGGTGGGTGGTCGTGCCCCAGTCGATGAGGAAGGGCACGGGCCGGACCGCCGCCGGGTCCTCGCGCCGGGTGAGCCGCCACTCCAGCAGCTCCCCCGACGGCGTACGCCGGGACAGCGGCTGCACGTCGCCGGGGTCGTAACCGCGCTCGCGGGCCAGCTCCACGGTCTTGTCGATGTCCTCGGGATGCACGGCCCAGGCGGCCAGGCGCGGCTCGGTCAGCGTCTCCAGCCCGAACGCGCGCGGCCGCACATCGGCCTCCGGGTCCGGCCCGATGATCTCCAGGTACTCGGTGGGCCCGAAGCGCACCAGGTAGTTGGCGGTGCCGCCGGGGTGGCTGCCGCCCGCGACCGGCCGTACCCCGGTGCGCGCGGCGAAGTCCTCGACCCCCGCGAGCAGGTCGGGAACGGCGTAGACGAGGTGGTCGAGGTGACGGTCGGTCATCGGTGGTCCTCCGGTTCTCCGAGTGAGAGCATGAGCCGGTTCGCCCAGTTGAAGAAGGCGGCGGCGTGGATGGTGTCGCTGATCGCCAGGTCGTCGAGCCCGGCCGCGCGCAGCGCCGCGATGTGCTCGGGCCCGAACTCGACGGGCGTCGCGGCGAGCGCGACCGAGGCGTCGATGACGGCCCGCCAGCGGCCTTCCTGCGGCGCGTCCACGCCGTCGTCGAGCAGCCGCTGCACGTCCTCGTGGCGCTTGGAGTGGTGCGCGGCGAAGCGGGCGTGCACCGACGCGCAGAACACGCAGCCGTTGCGCCGCGAGGTGGCGGTCGCGGCCAGCTCGCGCTCGGCGCGCGGCAGGCCGCCGTCGGCGTTGTAGAAGATGTCGTTGTCGGTCTTGGTACGCGCGTGCAGGATCTCGGGGTCGCGGGCCAGCAGCAGGAAGTACGGCGACGACGCCCGTGCCCGATCGACCAGCGCCTCGTAGTGGGCCTCGGTCAGCTCCTCCGGCGCGAGCGGCGGCAGCCAGGGCTTCCAGCCGAGCTGTTCCTGGGTGAATCCGGTCGTCATGCCGCGACCTCCGCGTTCAGCAGCCGGAGCCCGCCGACCACGCGTACCTGGAAGGCGAGGAAGGCGACGAGCTGCGACAACGTCACCACGCCCGTGGGGCCCCAGCCCGCCGCGGCCAGCGCCTCCAATGCCTGCCCGCTCGCCTCGCGCGGCCGGAAGACCAGCAGGTGCGCGTGCTCGAACGCGGCGGTGAGCCGGACGCCCAGATTGCCGGGTTCGCGCACCTGGTAACGCAGGCCCTCGTCGCTCTCGGCGGCCAGCGGCGCGGGATAGACCCCGTACGGGCCCGCGGTGGCGCCCGCCTCGATCTCGGCCTCGACGGCCTTGAGCAGGCCGGGGGCCAGGTCGGCGAGCCGGTCGGCGTAGAAGCCGGCGACGACGGCGTCGCGGTGGAGTCCGGCCACGAAGGCCGCGACGGCGTCGCGTTCGACGAGGGGGACCTCGCCCTCCTCGTCGGGCGTGAACAGCGCGTCGAAGCCGCGCTGGGCGTGCTCGCGCGCGGCCGGCCGCAGGTCGCGCAGCTTGTCCAGGCGGGAGCCCGGTCTTATCCCGGCCAGATGGTCGATGACGTCGTTGATCATGTCGAGCTCATTTCGGTGGAGGGGAGCCAGCCGAGCGCGGGCGCGACCTCGGTCGCCAGCAACTCGATGGAACGCAGGACGAGCGGATGCGGCGGGTCCACCGAGTGCACCTGGAAGACCAGGTCGGTGGCCCGTTCGAGGGTCGGGTCGGCGCGCAGGCTGTCGATGACGTCCTGCGGGGTGCCCACGTGCACGTCGAAGGCGGCGATGCGGCTGTCGAGGTCGTCGGCGGGCAGCTCCCACGGCAGCCGGCCGCGGCCGAGGCCCAGCTCGGCCAGGCGCAGCGCCTCGGCGCGGCTGTCGGCCACGAACGCGGTCCGCGAGGCCACGATGCGCGGGACGGCGCCCTCGGGCAGGTTCTCGTGGTACGCGTCCACGATCGGCCGCTGGAGATCGGCCAGCGTCGCCTGGGGATCGTCGGCCGGCCGCGGCTGCGTGCGCGACAACATGAGCCCGTTGCCCGCCCGGCCCGCGCGTGCTCCCCCGGAGGCCGAGAACGTCGCCTCCCAGATCGCGCCGAGCAGCCTGGGCGCGGGCGGGTAGAGCCGGCTGCCGCCGCCCAGGTCCTCGCCCGACCAGGCCCTGACCAGCACCGACAGGTGCTCGGCGTACAGGGTGGCGCGGTCCGCGCTGTCGTGCCCGAACGGCCCGAACGACGACGGCGTGCCGCCGCTGCCGACGCCGACCTCTAGCCGCCCGCCGGTGAGCAGGTCGAGCACGGCGGTGTCCTCGGCCACCCGTACCGGATGCTCTAGGGGCAGCGTGATGATGCCGGTGCCGAGGCGGATGCGGCTGGTCCTGGCCGCCACGTGGGCGAGGAAGACCAGCGGCGCGGGCAGCCCGCCCTCCGCGCCGTCGAAGTGGTGCTGCGCCACCCAGGCGGTGTCGAACCCGAACGACTCCGCGTGCGCGATCTGCTCGGCGGCCAGCCGGTAGCGCTCCGCCGGGGGCGCCTCGTCCAGGACCCGGGTGAAGAAGCCGAGCCTCATCGGACCGGCTCCGGGATGGCGGCGAGCAGCTCGCGGGTGTAGTCGTCGGCCGGGTCGGTGAAGACCCGCCGGGTGGATCCTGATTCCACGATGCGTCCTTTGTTCATGACGGAGACGGTGTGCGAGATCTGCCGCACCACCGCCAGGTCGTGCGAGATGAAGAGGTAGGTCAGGCCGAGGTCGCGCTGGAGCTGTTCGAGCAGGTCGAGGATCTGCGCCTGGACCGTGACGTCGAGCGCCGAGACGGCCTCGTCGAGGACGAGCACCTCCGGGCCGGCGGCCAGCGCGCGGGCGATCGCCACCCGCTGCCGCTGCCCGCCCGACAACTCGCGCGGCCTGCGGGACAACACGTCCTCGGGCAGCGCCACCCGGTCCAGGAGCTCCCGCGCGCGGGCCCGGCGGGCGGCCCGGTCGCCGAACCGGAAGTTGCGCAACGGCTCCTCCACGATGTCGGCGACCGCCTGCCGGGGGTCCAGCGACCCGTACGGGTTCTGGTGCACGAGCTGGACGTGGCGGCGGAAGCCGCGGCCCTCGGGCGCCCCGGCGACGGTGACCGTGCCCGAGGTGGGCTCGGCGAAGCGTACGACCATGCGCGCGGTGGTGGTCTTGCCGGAGCCCGACTCCCCCACGAGCGCGTGCGTGGTGCCGCGCGGCACCTCGAACGAGACGCCGTCCACGGCCCGGAAGGCCCGCGGCCCGGACCGGAACTCCTTGACCAGGTCGCGCACCACGATCGCGGGCTCGGCCGCCACCGGCTCGCGGAAGGGACGGGCCGACAGCGCGGGGGCGTCGCGCAGCAGCCGCCCGGTGTAGGCCGCGGCGGGCGCCGCCAGGATCTCCCTGGTCGGGCCCTGCTCCTCGACGCGGCCGTCCTTCATGACGACCAGCCGGTCCGAGCGGCTCGCGGCCACGCCGAGGTCGTGGGTCACCAGCAGCACGGCCGTGCCGAACTCGGCGCGCAGGTCGTCGATGAGGTCCAGGATGCGCCGCTGCACGGTGACGTCCAGGGCGCTGGTGGGCTCGTCGGCGATGATCAGACGGGGTTCGAGGGCGACGGCGATGGCGATCAGCACGCGCTGCCGCATGCCGCCGGACAGCTCGTGCGGGTACTGGCGGGCCCGCGTCTCCGGGTCGGGCAGGCCGACGCGGGTGAGCAGCTCGACGACCCGGCGCCGCACGGCGGCCCGGTCGCCGCGCTTGTGGATGCGCAACACCTCGGCGATCTGCGCCCCGACCGTCTTGACCGGGTCGAGCGAGTTGGACGGATCCTGCGGGACCAGCCCGATCTGCGCCCCGCGTACGGACTCCATCCGCCGCGGCGACCAGGTGGCCAGGTCGTTCTCCCCCAGCAGGACACGGCCGCCGTCGAGGGAGGCGTTGCGCGGCAGCAGGCCGATGATCGAGTGCGCGGTCGTGGTCTTGCCGGACCCCGACTCGCCCACGACCGCGACGACCTCGCCCGGCTCGACGGTGAAGGAGACGCCCCGGACCGCCGGGCGGCCGTCGTAGGAGACCGCGAGGTCGCGGACGTCGAGCAGGCTCACGAGGACTCCTTGGCGATCGAGCGGCTGATCCGGCCGGCGGCGAGCACGACCGCGACCACCACGGCCCCGGGCAGCGTGGTCAGCCACCACGAGGTGGCCAGGTAGTTGCGGCCCTCGGCGATGAGCAGGCCCCACTCGGGCGTGGGCGGCTCGGCGCCGTAGCCGAGGAAGCCGAGCGTCGAGATGGCCAGGATGGCCACGCCGAACTGGAGCGCGGCCAGCGCGATGACCGGACCGAGGGAGTTGGGCAGCACGTGCCGCCACAACACGGCGGGGAAACGCCCGCCGCTGCCGAAGGCGGCCTCGACGTAGTCCGTACGGCGCACCCGCACGACCTCGGCCCGCGACAGCCGGGCGAACGCGGCGACCGAGCCGATCCCGACCGCGACGGCCACGTTCACCGTGCCGGGACCGAGCAGGATGATCACGACCAGGGCCAGGAGCAGCCCGGGGACCGACAGCAGCACGTCCACGACCCGCATGACGGCGGCGTCGAGCACCCCGCCCGCCGACCCGGCCAGCAGCCCGAGCAGCGTGCCGAGCAGCAGGCCGACCGCGACGGCGACGAACGCCCCCGACAGCGAGTGCACGGCTCCGTACACCACCCGCGCGAACACGTCGCGCCCGACGGCGTCGGTGCCGAACAGGTGCTGCCCGCTCGGCGCCCGCAACTTCTCGACCGGTACGCCGGCGATCGGGTCGTAGCCGGTGAACAGGCCGGGGACGACCGCCCACAGCAGCACCACGGCGATCACCGTCCAGGACAGGATCAGGCCGGCCCTCACGACGCCGCCTTCAGGCGCGGGTCGAGCACCGGGAACAACACGTCCACCACCAAGTTGACCAGGACGAACACCGCCGCGGCGAGCACCACGACGGCCAGCATCACCGGCGTGTCCTGCGCGGTCACGGCCTGCTCGGTGAGCCGGCCGACGCCGTTGCGGCCGAAGACCGTCTCCGTCACGACCGAGCCCGCGATCAGCTCGCCGAACGTCAGGCCCGCCACGGTCAGCGTCGGCAGCACGGCGTTGCGGGCCACGTGCCGCCACAGGATCCACCAGCGGGTCGCGCCCTTGGCCGCGATCACCGGCACGAACGGCTGCGCGTACACCTGGTCGATGCCGCGCGCCAGCACCTGCGCGATGGGCGCGGAGATCGGCACCGCCAGCGTCAGCACGGGCAGGACGAGCTGTTGCAGCTCACTGCCCCCGATGACCGGCACCAGCCGCAGCCGGAACGAGAACACCTGGATCAGCAGGATCCCCAGCCAGAACGCCGGGACCGAGATGAACAACGACGGCACCGACAGCAGGGCCCCGCGCAGCCACGACGTCCTGCTGTAGCTCGCCACGAAGGCGATGACCACGGCGAGCAGCACCGCCAGGACGAACGCCGCCGAGGCCAGCCGGGCCGTCTCGGGCAACGCCTCGCCCAGGCGCTCGACCACCGGGGCGCCGGTGTCGATCGAGTAGCCGAAGCCGCCGGACAGGAAGCCGGACAGGGTGCGGAAGTACTCGGCGACGGGCGAGCCGCCGCTGTAGTACGCCCGGATCTCGGCGATCTGCTGCGGCGACAGGCCGAGCTCCGGGTTCTGGAACTTGATCAGGATCGAGTCGCCGGGCAGCAGTTGCAGCAGCGCGTAGCTCGCCGTGAAGGCGGCCCACAACACCAGCACCGCCTGCCCGGCCCTCGTCAGGACGTACCTGGTCATTGCTGGGTCTTCCAGGTCGAGTAGAACCACGGGCGGGCGACCGCCTCGAAGGCCACACCCTGGACGTACGGCGCGCCGCCGTACACCTGGGGCTCCTCGAACAGGGGGATGGCGTAGCCCTGGTCGATCACGTACCGCTGGATCTCGCCGACCTTGGCGTTGCGCTTGGCGTTGTCGGGCTCGGCGGACTCCTCCTCCAGCAGGCTGTCGAGCTTCTTGTCCTTGGAGAGGATGACGTCACGGTTCTGGCTGTGGAAGTGGCTCTTGATCACGTCCTGGTCGGCGCGGCCGACCATGCTGTGGGCGACACCGGTCTTCTCGGCGTCCTTGATGTCGACGGCCTGGGTCCCGGCGTCGGCGGGACGGATCTCCAGTTGCACGCCGAGCTTGGCCCACTGCTGGCCGACGAGTTCGAGTGTCTGCTTGGACAGCGGCTGCGGGCCGGCGACGAAGACCCCGAGCCGCAGCTTGGCGCCGTCCTTCTCCCGGACGCCGTCGGCGCCCTTGGCCCAGCCCGCCTTGTCGAGCAGGGCGTTCGCCTTGGCGGGGTCGTAGACCAGGTCCTTCGACAGGTCGGCGTACCCCTGGGCGAGGTGGCTGAGCACCGAGGTGGCGCGCGGGTAGCTCGCGGTGAACAGGGTGTCGACGACCTCCTTGACGTCGGTGCCCGCCTGGAGCGCCTTGCGCACGTCGAGGTCCTTCAGGATGCTGTTGGACGGCCGCAGGTACAGGCCGTTGTTCACACCCCTGGTCGGCTCGGCGTAGATCTGGAAGCCGGCGTCCTTGACGGTCTTCTCGTCGTACGCCTGGACGTAGCGTACGAAGTCGGCCTGACCGGACGTCAGCGCACCGACCCGCACGTTGTCCTCGGGCGTGACGATGATCTTGATCTCGTCCAGGTACGCCCGCCCCTGGTGCTTGGAGGACGGCGGCGCCCAGTTGTAGTCCTTGCGCGCGGCCAGGTCGATCTCCTTGTCGACGACCTGGTTCTTCAGCGTGAAGGGCCCCGAGCCGACGATGTTCTTGAGCTGGCACTGCTGCTCGTACGGCAGCGAGATCGTCTTCTTCGACACCAGCCCCGCCCCGATGACCGAGGTGCCCTGGAGGAACCCGGGCGAGGGCTTCTTGAAGTGGAACTTCACGGTCAGCGGGTCGACGACCTCGCTGCGCTCGTAGTTGTTGACGAACTCGGCGACGGGCAGCTTGAGCGCGGTGTCACCGAGGCCGTAGACGTCGAAGTTGGCCGCGACGGTGGCGGCGTCGAGCGGGCTGCCGTCGCTGAAGGTCACGCCCTGGCGCAGGTGGAAGGTGTACTCGGTGGCGTCCTCGTTCACCTCCCACTTGGTGGCGATCCACGGCTCGATCTCCAGCGTCTGCGGGTTCTGCCAGGTCAGCTTGTCGGTGATCTGGTTGAGGATGCCGCCGTTGGGATAGAAGCCGGCGGCCGGCAGGTAGAGGCAGGTGGGCGGCTGGTGCTCCAGGTAGGTCAGCGTGCCGCCGTAGACCGGCTGACCACTGGTCGGGGCCACGCCGGCAGCACCCCCTTGACCGCCACAGGCGCCGAGGAGCCCCACGACGGCGAGCATGACGGCTGCGGTGCGCAAGTTGGATGAGGACATGGGGGTACTGCCTTTCAGACAAAACATACCTAAAAAGTAGGAAAAGGCTACAGCAATCGTGGGACCGAAGCCACCAGGGCCCTCGTGTAGTCGTGCCGCGGCCGGGTGAACACCTCGCCGACCTCGCCCTCCTCGACGACCTGGCCGTCCTTCATGACCAGTACGCGGTCGCTGACGTGGTGCACGACACCCAGGTCGTGTGAGATGAACAACATCGCCGTACCGTCCTCGGCCTGGATGTCGGCGAGCAGGTCGAGCACCTGCGCCTGGATCGAGACGTCGAGGGCGGAGACCGGCTCGTCGCAGACCAGCACGTCCGGGCGCGGGCCCAGGGCCCGCGCGATGGCGACGCGCTGACGCTGCCCGCCCGACAACTCCCGGGGACGGCGGCCGGCCGCCTCTGGGGGCAGGCCCACGCGGGCCAGCAGGTCGAGCACGCGGGCCCGGCGCTCGCCGGGCGGCAGCCGTAACGGCTCGGCGACCAGGCGGCCGACGGTGTGGCGGGGGTCGAAGGAGTCCAGCGGGTTCTGGGAGACGAGCTGGATCCTCGGCCGCAGCGGGCGGCGGCGGCTCTCGGGCAGGTCGCTCCACGGGCGTCCGTGCAGGCTGACCCGGCCGCCGTCGGGCTCCAGCAGGGCCAGGGCCAGCCGGGCGAGCGTGGTCTTGCCGGAGCCGGACTCGCCGACCACCCCCAGGGTCTCGCCCTCGTGCAAGGTGAAGGAGACGTGGTCCACCACGACCCGCCGCCCGTACGAGCGGGTGAGGTCCGTACCGGCCAGCACCTGCGCGTACGGGTCCGGCTCGCGTACGGCGATCGGCGGGCCGCCGGTGAGCCGGGTGCCCCGGGAGGCGGCCGAGGGCACGGCGGCCAGCAGCGCGCGCGTGTACTCGTGCGCGGGCGCGCCCAGGACGTCCCGGGTCCGGCCTTCCTCGACGACCAGGCCGTCCTTCATGACCAGGATGCGGTCGGCGATCGAGGACACGACGGCCAGGTCGTGGCTGATCAGCAGCAACGCCGTACCGGCCGCCTTGCGTTCGGCCAGCAGCCGCAGGATCTGGGCCTGCACGGTGACGTCGAGCGCCGTGGTGGGCTCGTCGGCGATGATCAGCCGGGGGTCGGCCGCGATGGCCGAGGCGATCAGCACGCGTTGCCGCAGCCCGCCCGAGAGCTGGTGCGGGCGCTGTCCGGCGCGCAGGGCGGGCTCGGGCACGCCGGCCGCCGCCAGCAGGTCGAGCACCCGTTCCGCGCGCCGGGCGCGGGGCACGACGTCGTGCGTGGCCAGCACCTCGGCGATCTCCGCGCCCACGGTGCGCAGCGGGTCGAGCGAGACGAGCGCGTCCTGGAGCACCAGCCCGGCGAACCGGCCGCGCAGCCGCCGCCACTCCCGCTCGCCGAACGCGAGCGCGTCCTGACCGGCGACCGTGAACGAGGACGCCGACACGGCCGAGCCGGGCCCGGTCAGCCCGAGCAGGGTACGCGCGGTGACGCTCTTGCCCGACCCCGACTCCCCCACGATCGCCACGCACTCGCCGGCGGCGACCGACAACGAGATCCCGTGCACGACCTCGGCCCCGCCGAAGCTCACCCGCAATCCCTCGACGGCGACGAGCGCGGCCGAGGACGCGGGCTCGGGTGGTGCGGCGGGCGCGGTGTCCTCGCCCCGGACGGCGGTCATGAGCTTCTCCCCTCGAAGCGGCGCTGGAACCGGCGTCCCACGACGGTCAGGCAGACCACGGTCAGCGTGATCGCGATGCCCGGGAACAGCGCCTCCCACCAGGCGACACGCAGGTAGTTGCGGCCCTCGGAGAGCATCGCCCCCCATTCGGCGGCGGGCGGCTGCGGCCCCATCCCGAGGAAACTGAGCCCCGAGCCCGCGATGACCGCCGTGCCGAGCCCGATCGTGGCCAGCACGGGGATGGGTCCGAGCACGTTCGGCAGCACGTGCCCGAACGTGATCGCCAGGCGGCCGCGGCCGAACGTGCGCGCCTGCTCCACGTAGCCCGAGTGGCGCACCACGAACGTCTGGGCGCGGATCACCCGGGCGTAGTTGGGGATCTGCGCGACGGCGATCGCGAAGATCACGTTGACCGTGCCCGGCCCGGTGATCGCCACGACGAGCAGGGCGAGCAGCAGCTCGGGCAGCGTGGACAACACGTCGAACGACCGGGCCAGGGCCTCGTCCAGCCATTTCGGCGACAACCCGGCGGCCAGGCCGAGCAGCACGCCGGCGACGACCGCGAGCACGGTAGCGCCGACGCCGATGCTGATCGAGTGCCGGGCGCCGTGCACGACCCGGGAGAGCACGTCCCGGCCGAGATGGTCGGCGCCGAGCGGGTGCGCGCCGCCCGGCGGGGACAACGCGCCGAGCGGGTCGGCGGCCAGCGGGTCGACCCCGGTGAGCAGTTCGGGCGCCAGCACGGCCAGCGCCAGCACGGCGAGGAACAGGACCGGCACGGCCACCCGGAGCCCGGCACGGGCCGGACGGCGGCGCGGCAGCACGACAACGGGCGCGCCCATCGCCGCTCAGCCCCTCGTCCGCGGGTCGATGACGCGGTAGGCCAGGTCGAGCAGGGTGCTGATGGTCACGTACGCGACCGCGGACAGCAGCACCACGGCCATCACCACCGGCATGTCCCGTCCCGTGACGGCCTCCATGGCGACCCGCCCGAGCCCGGGACGCCCGAACAGCACCTCGGTGATCACCGCCCCGCCGAGCAGCGTGCCGGTGAACCATCCGGCCAGCGTCACGGCGGGGATCAGCGCGTGCCTGAGGGCGTGCCGGGCCACCAGCGCGCGCTCGGTCAGCCCACGGGCCCTGGCGGTGACCGCGAACGGCTGCTCCAGGGCCCGTTCGAGCCCGCCGCGCAGCACCTGGCCGAGCACGCCCGCGATCGGCAACCCCAGCGAGAACGCGGGCAGCACCAGCGCGATCGGCCCCGTCGCCCCCGAGACCGGGAACCAGCCGAGCGTGAAGGAGAACACCGAGAGCAACACGATCCCGATCAGGAACGGCGGCACCGACACCGACACCAGCTCGGCCAGCGAGGCCGCGCCGCGCAGCAGCCGCCCGCGCCCGGCGGTGACGATCGCGATCACCCCGGCGAGCACCACGCCGACCCCGGCCGCCGCGAGCGTGAGCTGCGCGGTGGGCAGGATCTGCGTGGCCAGGACCTCGCCCACCCCGAGCTGGAGCTGGTACGAACGCCCGAGGTCGCCGTGCACCAGCCGCCACAGGTAGGACAGGTACTGGACGATCTCCGGCCGGTCGAGCCCCCATTCCTGGACGATCCGCGCCCGGATCTCCGGCGTGTCGGCCCCGTCGCCGATCAGGATGTCCACGGTGTCGCCGGGAGCGAGCAGCAGCGCGAGGTAGGAGGCCGTGGCCGCCGCCCACAGGACGGCGAGCCCGGTCCCGAGCCGTCCGATCACGTCCCGATCCGTACGTCGTAGGCCCCGGCGGGCGTGCCGGACGCGGGGTCGAAGCCGAGCCCCTGGACGCTCTTCCGCGCGGCGATCTGGTCGGCCGGCACGTAGAGCGGGAACACGACGGCCTTCTCCCGCACCACCGCCTGCTGGACCTGGGCGTAGAGCTTCTTCCGCGCCGCCTGGTCGGAGGTGGCCGACGCCCGCGCGAGCCATCGGTCCACCCGGCCGTCGGCGAAGTGGGTGCGGTTGATCGCGCCCTCGCCCGGCAGGATGAGGTTGAGCGCCGCGCCGACGTCGGAGTCGCCGCGCGAGTTCTCGAAGATCTCGTACTCGTTCTCCTCGACGGCCTTCTGCGCGCTGCCCTGATCAACGATCTTGACCTGGAAGTCGATGCCCGCGCTCTGTTTGACCTGCGCCTGGATGGCCTGGGCGAGGATGTCGCGGCGGTCGCGGACGAACGGCGCCGAGGCGACCGTGCGCACGGTGAGCCGCCGGCCGTCCTTGACCCGGTAGCCCTCGGCGTCGCGCTGTCTCCAGCCGGCCGCGTCGAGCAGCGCGTTCGCCTTGGCCGGGTCGCCGGCGTAGGCGTTCTCCAGCGTGGCGTCGTAGAACGGGCTGCGCTCGCCGACGACACTCCACGCCCTGGTGGCGGTGCCCTGGTAGACCGACCGCAGGACGGCGTCCACGTCCACGGCCTCGCGGAACGCCTCGCGTACGCGCTGGTCGTCGAAGGGGGCACGACCGGTGTTGAAGTAGTAGGAGAAGGAGGTGCCGGAGTTGAGCGAGGTCCGCAGGGCCAGATCCGGGTCCTTCTGGATCAGGGCCACCTCGGTGGCCGGGACGCCCTCGATGACCTGCACCTGGCCCGACGTGAGCGCGCCCACCCGGACCGCCGCCTCCGGCAGGAACCGGTAGGTGATCTCGGAGAGGTAGGCGGGGCCCTGGTGCGCGGCCCCGGCGGGCGGCCACTTGTAGGCGGGGTTGCGGTGGTAGCGGATCTCCTGGCCGGCCACGTACCGGTCGAGGACGAACGGCCCGGTGCCGACCAGGTCCGTGCCGCCGAACTTGAGATCCTTGGCGTGCTTGAGCGAGGCCGGCGAGATCTGCCCGGCGTACGGGGAGGCGAGGAAGTCGAGGAACAGCCCGTCCGGCTCCTTGAGCGTGATCTTGACCGTGTACGGCGAGACCACCTCGGCCCTGTCGAAGGCCCGTAACTGGATCGCCGAGACGGCCGGGTTGTAGCCGGGCACGCGGAACTGGTCGAGGTTGGCCTTCACCGAGGCGGCGTCGAACCGCGTCCCGTCGTGGAAGGTCACGTCCTGCCGCAGGTCGAGGGTGTAGGTCAGGCCGTCGTCCGACGCCTTCCACGAGGTGGCCAGCCAGGGGTGGAAGGTGCCGTCCTCGGCCCGCGAGAGCAGCGCGTCGAACTGGTTGAACACCAGCAGCCGGACCTTGTTCTGCGCCCACTGCTGAGGGTTGAGGGTGATCGGCTGCGTCTCGATCGCCCAGGTCAGGGTGGTGCCGGGGGCCTGCTCTGCGGGTCCCTGGGCGCCGCACGCGGCCAGCGTGAGCGCCAGCAGGACGGGAGTCAGGCGCCTCACGGTCGTTCCCAGGCTTCGGCGAGCAGCTCGTAGGAGCGCACGCGGTCGGTGTGGTCGTGGGTGATGGTGGTGACCAGCAGCTCGTCGGCCCCGGTGACCCGGCGCAACACGCGCAGCCGTTCGGCCACGGTCTCCGGGGTGCCGACGAACTGGGTGTCGATCCGGTCCTGGACCAGCTCCCGGTCGGCGTCGGACCAGACGTGCGCGGCCGCCTCCTCCGGCGTCGGGTACGGCATCGCGCCCGCCCCGGTCCTGATGCTGCGCACCCACAGCCCGTACGGCGAGGCCAGCTCGCGCGCCCTGGCCTCGTCCTCGGCGACGACCGCGTCGGCCGACACGATCACGTACGGCTCGGCCAGCTCGTCCGACGGCTTGAACGCCTCCCGGTACGCCTCCACCGCCTCCAGCACGCTGGACGGGCTGACGTGGTAGTTGGCCGCGAACGGCAACCCGCGTTCCCCTGCGACCTGGGCACTCTGCCCGCCGCTGCTGCCGAGGATCCAGACCTGGAGGTCGGCCCCCTCCCCGGGCACGGCGTGCGCCTCGTGGGTGCCCTTGAGCAGGGCCAGCACCTCGTCGATCTGGTCGGCGAAGTCGGGTGTCTCCGCTCCCGGCTGCTGGAGCAGGGTGGCTTGGAAGGCCAGGTGCGGATGCCGGGCGAGCCGCGTCCAGTCGAACGGCGGCGGGATGAGCAGCCCGTCCACCACCCTGGCCTCCTGCCGTTCCGGAGGCCGGGCGTGGGCCAGTTCGGCCCTGCGCTGCCCGGACCGCCCGATCCCCAGATCGAGCCGCCCCGGATACAGCGCGTCGATGAGCCCGAACTGCTCGACCACCGACAGCGGTGTCTGGTGACCGAGCTGCACGGCTCCCGAGCCGACCCTGATCGTCGAGGTGGCCGCCGCCACCAGGCCGATCAGCACGGCGGGGGCCGAACTGGCCACACCCCGGGCGAAGTGGTGCTCGGCCAGCCAGTAGCGGCCGTAGCCGAGCGCCTCCGCACGGCGGGCGAGGTCGATGGTGTTGCGCAGCGCGTCGGCCGCGGTGCCGCCCGAGCTGATGGGGGCCAGGTCGAGGATGGACAGGCTCATGACGTGCTCCCCGGGAACGGGCGGCTGGGGATCTCCTTGCGCAGCACCGGCGCGATCTCGGCCTGGAACAGCTCCAGCGTCTCCCTGTGCTGCCCCGGCGTGAGGCCGTCGGCGTCGGCCTGCAAGTGCATGACCTCGTGCCCGAACCGCTTGTGGTACCGCAGCACCTTGTCGATGATCTGCTGCGGGCTGCCGACCAGGATCGAGCTGCGCTCGACGGCGTCCTCCAGCGTGGGGAAGACCGGCTCCACGCCGACCCGCCGGAACGTCTCCAGGCGGGCCTCGTAGATCGGCCGGTAGACGGCGAGGGCCTCCTGCGAGGTGCGGGCCGCGTAGAAGCCCGCGGTGCCGGCCCCGACCAGGGCGTCCGCGGGGTCGTGACCGTAGTGCTCCCAGCGCTCGCGGTAGTGGTCGATCAGCTCGGCGTACGGCTCGATGGGGTTGGTGACGTTGGCGGAGAACAGCGGGTCGCCGTAGCGGGCGGCCAGGTCGACCGACTCCTTGCTGGTCGCGCTGCCGTGCCAGACCCTGATCGGGCGTTGCAGCGGGCGCGGCCAGGTCTCGGCGTCGGTCAGCGAGGGACGGAAGCGGCCCTCCCAGGTGACCTTGTCCTCCCGCCAGAGGCGGCGGAACAGCTCGTACGACTCGCGGTTGCGCTCCCACTGGTCCTCGGTGGTGACGTGGAAGAGCTTGGCCTGCGCCGCGCCGTTCCCCTTGCCGACGATCAGTTCGAGCCGGCCGCCCGACAGGTGGTCGAGCGTGGCGTAGTCCTCGTACGCGCGGACCGGGTCGAGCAGGCTCAGCGTGGTGACCGCGGTGAACAACCTGATCCTGGACGTCCTGGCCGCGATGTTGCTGAGCACGACCGGGGGCGAGGAGGAGATGAAGGGGCGCTCGTGCCGCTCGCCGACCCCGTACCCGTCGAAGCCCAGTTCCTCGAAGAGCACCGCGTTCTCGACGACCTCGCGGAAGCGTTCTGTGGGTGATCTGCCATCGTTGTGGACAATCAATGTGATGCCCAGAAATTTCATGACACCTCCGCGTACCTGCTCGCCGGGCGCGGCAGGCCGAGGAGCCCGCGTAACGTCCCGGCTTCGTACCTGCTCCTGAATGCCCCGCGCCCGCGCAGCTCGGCCGTCAGCTCCCGGCTGATCCGCTCCAGGTCGTACGGCACCGCCCCCGGCCGCAGCCGGAACCCCTCGATCCCGGCCCGCTGCCACTCCAGCAGCAGCCCGGCCAGCTCTTCTACGCTCCCGGTGAAGATCGCCGCGTCGGAGGCCAGTTCGGCCCCGTCCAGCTCGTCGAGCCGGGCCTTGCGCCGGGCCGCGTCCGGGCCCAGGAAGACGACCAGGTCGGCGAAGATCTTCAGCTCGCCGGACAGGCCCCTGACCTCCTCGACGACGGCCCGCGCCTGCTCGGCCGAGTGCGGCGTGACGAAGACGACGTCGGCGCCGCTCGCCGCGAACTCGTACGGCAGCCGCGCGTGCGCCAGCGCGGTCACCACCGGCTGCCCCTGCGGCGACCGGGGCGTGATGGACGGGCCCTTCACCGAGAAGAAGCCGCCCTCGAAGTCGATGTAGTGGAGTTTGTCCCGGTCGATGAACCGGCCGGTGGCCACGTCCCTGATCTCGGCGTCGTCCTCCCAGCTGTCCCAGAGCCGCCGGACCACCTCCACCGCGTCGGCCGCCTCGGCGAACAGGGCACGTACGTGCGGGTCGGCCGACAGGTCCACGCCGCCGGGCCGGTTCAGCACCTGGTCGAGCGGGGGGAACCGGCGCCGTCCGAAGTGGGCCGCCTCGGCGGCCCGCGCCGAGACCTGCGGCCGCCAGCCCGCCCGGCCGCCGCTGACGTGGTCGAGCGTGGCGATGCCGATGGCCACGTGGAACGGCTCGGTGTGCGTGGTGGTGGCCGTCGGCACCAGCCCGATCCGGCTGGTGAGCGGCGCCAGCCGGGCCGCGAGCAGCACCGCGTCGAACCGGCCGCGTACCTGGTCGGTGCGGTCGTCGGGGCCGTCGGGCAGGGTGGACTGCAGTCCGAGGGCGTCCTCGATGGTGACGAAGTCGAGCAGCCCGCGCTCGGCCTCGGCGACCAGGGCCGCCCAGTGGCGGGCCGAGAACAGGTCCGCGGCGGGGGCCTCGCGCCAGGCGGCGGGGTGCCAGCCCGCGCCGTCCAGCGCCACGGCCAGGTGCAGCGTCATGACAGCTCCAGGTGGTCGCGCAGGGTGGTCCCGGTGTACTCGGTGCGGAAGACGCCGCGTTCCCGCAGCACGGGCACCACCCGGTCCACGAACTCGTCCAGCCCGCCGGGGGTCAGGTGTGGGACGAGGATGAACCCGTCGGCCGCGTCCGCCTGCACGTGCTCGTCGATCTGCCGGGCCACGCTCTCCGGCGTGCCGACGAACGTCTGCCGCCCGGTCACCTCGATGACCAGCTCGCGAATGCTCAGGCCCTTCTCCCCGGCCAGCGCCCGCCATTTGGCCGCCACCTCGGCGCGGTCCTTGATCGGCACCCGTCCTTGGGAGACGCCTTCCGACAGGTCCGGCTCGATGTCGGGGAACGGTCCATCCGGGTCGAAGCCCGACATGTCCCGCCCCCACACCTGCTCCAGGAACGCGATCGCGGTCTGCGGGCCGACCTGCTGCCGACGGATCCGGGCCGCGTTCTCGGCGGCCTCCTCCTCGGTGTCACCCAGCGCGAACGTCACGCCGGGCATGATCTTGAGCTGGTGGGGTTCGCGGCCGTACCTCGCCAGGCGGCCCTTGACGTCGGCGTAGAAACGCCGGCCGTCCTCCAGCCTGCCGTGCGGGGTGAAGATGACGTCGGCGTTGGCGGCGGCGAACTCGCGGCCGTCGTCCGAGTCGCCGGCCTGGATGATCACCGGGTGCCCCTGCGGGCCGCGCGGCAGCGTGAACCGGCCCTCGACGGTGAAGTGCCTGCCCCGGTGGCTGACCGTGCCGACCGCGCCCTCCCTCAGGAACCGGCCCGCGCCCTGGTCGGCGAGCACGGCGTCCGGCTGCCAGGAGTCCCACAACTCGCGGGACAGGCGCACGAACTCCGCGGCCCGCTCGTACCGGTCGGCGCGGTCCAGGTAGCCGCCCCGGCGGAAGTTCTCGCCGGTGAAGGCGTCGGAGGTGGTGACCACGTTCCAGGCGGCCCGGCCCTCGCTCAGATGGTCGAGCGTGGACAGCCGCCTGGCCAGCTCGTACGGCTCGTTGAAGGTGGCGTTGACCGTGCCCGCGAGCCCGAGCCGCTCCGTGACCGCGGCCAGGGCGCTGAGCACGGTCAGCGACTCGGGCCTGCCCACCACGTCCAGGTCGTGGATGCGGCCCTTGAGCTCGCGCAGCCGCAGCCCCTCGGCCAGGAAGAAGAAGTCGAACGTGCCGCGCTCGGCCGTCCTGGCAAGATGGACGAACGAGGCGAAGTCGATCTGGCTGCCCGACCGGAGATCGGCCCATACGGTGGTGTTGTTCACGCCGGGGAAGTGCGCGGCGAGGTGCACCTGCTTCTTGCGCGTCACCGGCCCCGCCCGTGCGGCGTGTTCCAGGCTCCGGGCAGGCCCTCGATGCTCTCGCCGAAGGCCGGGCGCTGGTAGAGGTCGCGTGCGTAGCCCCAAAGGTGCTCGAAGTCCGGCAGCTCACGCTCGCTGATGAGGTGGTCGTGGTTGTGCAGTCCGTCGAACCTGACCAGCGTCACCCACAGCCGCACGTCCGCCTCGGTGATCGTGTCGCCGGTCAGGAAACGCTGCTCGGCCAGGCGTTCGTCCAGGCGTTCCAGTGCCGAGACGACGCGGTGGCGCTCCTCCTCGCGGGCGGCCACCGTGCCGGCGGGGGCCACGCGCGTGACGCCGGTGTTGATGTCGTGGTAGATCCACGCGTTCAGCTTGTCGATCTCGGCGCGCAGGTGCTCGGGGTAGAGGTCGACCGAGGTGTCGGCCCACTTCTCGAACTGGGTGGCCAGGTCGATCGTGATGTCCGGGAAGTTGTTGCTGACGATCCCGCCCCGCACCCGGTCCCAGAGCACGGGCACCGAGACGTGGCCGGGATAACCCCGCTCGGTGGCGTCGTACGCCTGCTCCAGCAGGGTGAACCCGTTGACCGGGTCCGGGCCCCTGTGCTCCCTGAAAGCCCAGCCGCGGCCGTCGCGCTCGTCGTCCACGTACGACAGCGAGACCACGTCCTCCAGGCGCTTGAGCTTGCGGACGATCACGGCTCGCTGGGCGTACGGGCAGGTCCAGGCGACGTAGAGGTGGTAGCGGCCGGGTTCGGCGCGGTAGCCGCTGGTCCCGTCGGCGGTGACGCGGTTCTGGAACGGGTAGATCGGGCGGTCCCAGCCGGCCGACAGGTGCAGGCGGCCGGGGCCGTAGCGGCCGTAGGCGACGCGGTCGACGGGGCTGGCGTAGACCGGCGTGCCGGTGGTGGCGGTCACAGGTTCTCCTGGTGGGGTAGGAAGCGGCCGAACCGGCCCTGGTGATAGAGGAGCGGGCGGCCGGTGTTGTGCGTGGCCGCCTCGGCCACCAGGCCGACGACCAGCACGTGGTCACCGACCTCGACGGTCTCGTACGGCAGGCAGATGAGGTGCGCCGAGACGTCCGCGAGCAGCGGCGCGCCCAGCGGTCCCGCCCGCCAGTTCGTGGGCGCGGCGAACCTGTCGACGCCCTTGCGCGCGAACCGCGCCGCCAGCTCGGCCTGGTCGCTGGCCAGGATGTTGACCGCGAAGTGGTCGGCGCCGCGCAACCACGGCCAGGTGGTCGAGGACTGGTCCACGTAGAAGGAGACGAGGGGCGGTTCGAGGCTGACCGAGGAGAACGAGGTGGCGGTGAGTCCGACCGGGATGCCGTCGCTCTGCGCGGTGATCACCACCACCCCGCTGGCGTGCACAGCGAGCGCCTGGCGGAACACATCGGCGCCGACGGACTGCTGGTCGGGCAGCGTGTCGGTCATGCGCTCGCCTTCGTTCTGGACGGGCGGACAGGTCTGATTGCGATCACGGGAAGGCTCCTCACGGGAGAGAAGGCGTGCTCACGCGGCTCCCGGCGGCGCGGCCGGGAGCGCGGAAAGGGGGTTCGTCAGCGGAGGCGTGGACGGCGTCGGCCACGCTGGAGCGCTCAGAGGAAGGCGGGCTGCTGCTGGTCCGTGATCAACGACACTGGGCGCTGGCGACGTGGCCGAAGTCCACGTGCGGGCGCCTGGTCAGGAGAGTGCCCTGGCTCATGTCAACGACGCTAAGCCGCCGGAAGCCGGAAGTCAATATTCCCTACTGGTTTTAAAGGGAATACCTATTGTGCGGAATCGCGAAGTTTGGCCGGTGGCACCGGGATCGCCGGGAACGGGTTGTCGGGCAGCAGGATGACCCGGCGCGCCTGCCGGGGCTGCATGGCCGCGTCGAGGTGGAGCAGGGCGGCCCCGATGCCGGCCGCGCCGACCATGTAGCCGGTGTCCGCGCTCACCTCGCCGGGACGCAGCCGCCGGTACGCCTGGTACCAGCGGAAGCCCTGCCCGTCGTGGTTGTCGCCGCGCCCGATGAGGTGACCGGCGAGCACGCGGGCGTACTCCAGCCGCGACTCGTCGCCGGTCGCCGCCCACAGGCCGACGAACAGTTCGAGCAGCCCGGCCGCGCCGCAACACTGGCAGGCCACGTTCCAGAAGCCGTCGGTCTGCCGGTGGGGCGCGCCGCTCTCGACGATGCCGTGCGCGAGCCGTTCGGCCCAGTCGAGGTGCCCGGCGTCGCCGGTCACCCGGTAGAGCTCGTAGAACATGCGCGCCACGCCCGCCGAGCCGGAACAGAAGCCCAGGTAGTGCAGCTCGCGCCCCTGCGGCACGTGGTGCGGGACGACCGCGCACCGGCCCGCCACCGCGCTCACCTCGCGCACGAAGCCGGCGCCGCGGCCGGCCGCCTCCAGGAAACGCCGTTCGCCCGTGACGCCGTAGAGCCTGGCCAGGAGGAACGCGGTGCCCGCCGTGCCGGACAGGAAGCCCGGGGTGACGGCGTCGAGGGGCAGGTCGGCGCAGTCACCGAAACGGTGGCCGGGCACGGCCAGCCCGGCGATGCGCTCGCCCGCCGCCACCGCGGTCTCCTCGTAGCCCCGCACGCCGAGCGCGGCGGCCGCCTGGAGCAGCCCCAGCACGATCCCGCCGTCGCCGCGCTGGGCCGGCTCACGCGTCCAGCCGACGCCGCCGTCGAGCGGGCGCGCGGCGCGCACGATCGTGTCGGCCACCGCGACGGCCTCCTCCTCGAAGAGCCCGTCACCGAAGGCCCAGCCGGCCTCGATGAGCGCGACGAGGGTGCCGGTCAGGCCGTGGTAGAGGGACAGGTCGGCGCGTTCGCGCCAGGTGGCGGCCAGGTAGCGGGCGCCCTTGCGGGCGTCGTCCAGGTACGCCTCGTGGCCGGTCGCGGCGGCCAGCTCCAGGAAGAACAGCACGATGCCGGCGGCGCCCGCGTACAGGGAGGCGGAGTCGCCGGCGGCGGCCGACCTGCCCCTGGCGTCGGGGTTGGCACGCCAGTGACGACCCCTGCCGTCGTCCACGGCGGCGGTACGGATCCAGCGGCCCGCCATGATCGCGGCGGTCAGCGGAGTCTCGGCGCGCTCACTCGGCGAGCGGGTCCGGTCCAAGCCCATACTCCATTCTCCCACACTTCTGGTAGGAAAATCGGTGTTTCGCCAAGGGTTCGCCTCCATCATCCCGGGTAACGGAACGGTGACGTAACGTACTGAACGGGGAGGGCGTCGTGAAGCGTGCCGTCAGCTGTGCCGCGATCCTGGCCCTGGCCGCCACGGGCTGCACGAACATCGGGTTCGACACAGGTCAGCACCTGCCGCAGAACGACGGCGCGAACGCCGACCTCAAGGGCGTCGTGCACGTGCGCAACGCCTACCTCCAGGCCGCCCCGGGCCAGGCCGCCTCCCCCACCTCGCCGGCCTCCGAGCAGACCCTGTACGCCGTGGTGATCAACGACGGCGACAAGCCCGACCAGCTCCAGCACATCACCGTCGAAGGCGGCGGCGGGACGGTGCAGCTCTCCGGCGCCGCCGCCGACATCCGGCCCGACCAGCCCGTGGGCGCCAACCAGCAGCCCCTCGGCACGGTCACCGGCGTACGCGGCACCTCCGTGCCCATGATCTTCACCTTCCGCGACGCGGGGGCCGTGCGCGTGATCGTGCCCGTGAAGTCGAACACGAGCCAGTCCCCCGCCGGTCCCACCACGATGACCACCCCGGCGGCGCCGGGGCACGCGCCGCGGCATTCACCCGCCCACTGACGGCCTGAGCGCCTCCAGGAGCCGGTCCAGCTCGGCGGCGATCAGCGGCAGGTCGGCCTCCGGGTCGGTGGAGCGGGCCAGCAGCATGCCGCCCTCGCAGATCGAGCCGAAGACGAGCTGCGCGCGGGCGGGCACGTTCCCGCCCGCGATCCGCCCGCCCTCGGCGGCCCTGCGCATGCCGCCGAGCAGGACACGCAGCATGTGGTCGTACTCGATCTCGCGGACCGTCTCCCAGCCCAGCACCGAGGGCGCGTCGAGCAGCACGACCCGCCGGAAGCCCGGGTCGAGGCAGTGCTCCAGGAAGGTGCGGCAACCACGGCGCAGCGCCGCGAGCGGATCCTCCTCCTCGGCCCCGGCCCGCTCCAGGGCCGCCGCGACCTCCGCCAGCTCGCCGGTGAACGCCGCGCGGAACAGCGCCGGCTTGCCCCCGAAATGGTGGTACGCGGCCCCCTTGGTCACCCCCGCGAGGGCGGCGACGGCGTCGATCGAGGTGTCGGCGTAACCGTGCTGCCCGAACAGGCGGCGGGCGGCGCCCACGAGCCGGGCGGTCGTCTCGTCCGTTCGTTCTGCCTGCGTACGGCGGCTCATTGACTTCCATACTCCTAGTACGTATGTTCGAATCACGTACCAGAAGTATGGAACATGGAGGCCGCTCGTGTCCTCATCACCCATCGCCGTCTACGGAGCGACTGGACATACCGGACGCCTGGTGGCGGCGGAACTGCGTGCCCGCGGGCTGGAGGTCATCCTGGCCGGCCGCGACGCCGCCCGGCTCAAGACCGTCTCCGACGAGCTCGGCGGGGCCCGCGTCCACGAGGCCCCGCTCGACGACCCCGACGCCCTGCGGGCCCTCACCGCCGAGGCCGCCGTGCTGATCCACTGCGCCGGCCCTTTCACCGACACCGGCCGGCCCGTCGCCCTGGCCGCGGCCGAGTCCGGCTGCCACTACGTCGACCACGCCCTTGAGCAGCACCACACCAAGTGGATGTTCGACACCATGCCCGCCCCCGCCAGGGACGCGGGCAGCACGATGATCACCGCCATGAGCTTCTACGGCGGCATGGGCGACCTGCTGGCCGCCGCCGTGGCCGCCGACCTGACCGGCATCGACCGGGTGACCAGCGCGTACGCCGTGTCCGGCTGGCGGCTGACCACCGGCGCGCGGAAGACCGCCGAGCTGCTGTTCGCCGACACCCGCCGCATCACCTACGACGACGGCGCCCAGCACGTCGGCTACGTCGAGCCGCGCAACGTCGTCTTCCCCTTCCCCCCGCCGCTCGGCCCGCGCACGATGATCGCGCCGATCCCGTCGTCGGAGGTCGTGACCGTGCCCAGGCACGTGCCGGCGCGCCGGGTCGAGGCGCAGCTCACCGCGCACACCTTCGAGGAGGAGGGCGCGTTCACCGGCGATGCCGTCGATCCGGCGACCAGGGCCGGGTCGGAGTTCACCGTGGCCGTCCAGGTCATCACGGAGGACGGCGGCGCGGCCGGCCGGATCACCGGCCGCGACCTGTGGCGGCTCAGCGCGCTGGCCTCGGTGGAGGCCGCCGTGCGGCTGGCCGGCGGCCAGGGTCCCGGGCCCGGCGTGTTCGCCCCGGCCGAGGCGTTCGCCGCCGAGCCGTTCCTGCGCGACCTCGAAGCGCTCGGGCTGTTCAGGCTCACCCTGCCGGAAAGGACCGGGCGATGATCCTCGTCACGGGCGCGGCGGGCGGTCCCCAGGGCGGCACCGGCAGGCAGGTCGTGGAGCAGCTCCTGCGGCGTGACCAGTCCGTCCGCGCCTTCGTGCACGCCGACGACGAGCGCGCCGGGGAGCTGCGCAAGCTCGGCGCGGACGTCGTCGTCGGCGACCTGCGCGAGATCAGGGACGTGCGGCCCGCGATGCGCGGGGTCCGGCGGGCGTACTTCACCTATCCGGTGACGGCCGGGCTGCTCGACGCCACGGGCGCGTTCGCGGCGGCGGCCAGGGAGGAGGGGGTCGAGCGGGTGGTCGAGGTCTCCCAGCTCGACGCCTCCCCCGAGGCCGGCACACCGCGCATGCGCCGCCATTGGCTGTCGGAGCAGGTCTTCGACTGGGCCGGGGTGGGCGCGGTGCACCTGCGCGCGGCGGTCTTCTTCGAGAACCTGGCCGTCGTGGCGGACGCGTACGGCGAGCTGGCGCTCCCGCTCGGCCCTCCGGACACGCTGATCCCGCTCGTCGCCGCCTCCGACGTGGCGCGGGTGGGCGCGGGCCTCCTCCTGGACCCGGCGCCGGCCGACCCGGTGTGCCTGCTGACCGGCCAGATGGCGACGGCCGGGGAGGCGGCCGACGCCCTCGGGGTGCCGTACGCGGACCTGCCGCCCGAAGAGTGGGAACGGCGGGCGCACGACGTGTACGGCGACCCGTACGCCGTCGAGCACCTGACCCACCTGTGGGCGATCTTCCGCTTCATCGGCTCGAACGACCATCCCCTCTACCGCGTCACCGAGAACATCGAGCGCGTCGGCGGACGCCGCCCGGTGACGCTGCGCGAGTTCGCCGCCACCCGGGACTGACCGGCTCCCGGGCCCAGGAGGGTCGCCGGGCGGGTCAGCGCCTGACCGCGAGCACCAGGCGTGCGACCGCGTCCCGCCCGGCGGCCTCCGCCGCCGCCTCCTCCTGCTCGGCGGCCACCCGTACGTCGTAGGCGGCGCGGGCCGTGGCGATCTCGCTCTGGTGCTCCTCGGTCCAGGTGACCAGGGCGCGGATGGTGGCGTGCAGCGTGCCGCCAAGGGGCGTCAGCGCGTAGTCCACGCGGGGTGGCACCGTGGCATGGACGGTACGGCTGACCAGACCGTCGCGCTCCAGGTGGCGCAGCGTCCTGGTCAGCATGCGCTGGCTCACGCCGTCGATCATCCGGCGCAGCTCGGTGAAGCGCAGGCTGCGCCGGTCGAGCAGGGCGATCACCTGAAGGGACCACTTGTCGGCGATCCGGTCGAGGATCTGCCTGACCTCGCAGTCCTCCCGCTGGTCCCATTGCAGCACGTCGTAGTCGGTATCCCCGCAGTGACCGAGGGACATCGAAGTTCCGTCTTCCATAGGCACCAATGGTCACCAAAAATGCTGCTGGTTACAAGAAGGAACCGACCATTGTGGAAGGAACGCATCATGTCTCCCTTGAACCAGCGCATGGACGCACGTGCCTGGAGCGTGCTGTTCGTGCTGGCCGGAGCCGTTTTCCTGGAAGGCATCGACGTGGCCATGCTGAACGTGGCGCTGCCGTCGATCCGCGCCGACCTCGGCCTGTCCACCGGCATGCTCAGCGGCGTGGTCAGCGCGTACGTGCTGGGGTACGGCGGTTTCATGCTGCTGGGCGGCCGGGCCGCCGACCTGCTCGGCCGCCGCCGCATGTTCCTGACCTGGCTGACGGTGTTCCTGCTCTTCTCCGGCCTGGGCGGTCTGGCGACCGAGGGGTGGATGTTGCTGGTCGCGCGGTTCGTCACGGGCGTCGCCGCGGCGTTCATGGCGCCCGCCGGTCTGGCGCTGGTCACCGGCAACTTCCCCGAGGGCCCGCAGCGCACCAAGGCCCTCGGCGTGTACGCCGGGACCGCGGCGGGCGGCTTCTCGCTCGGCCTGGTCGCCGGCGGCCTGCTGGCCTCGATCGGCTGGCGCTGGGTGTTCTTCGCGCCGGTGGCGCTGTCGGCGCTGATCCTGCTGGCCGCCGTCCCGCTGGTCAAGGACTCCGGCGAACGGGTGCGGGGCTCGTTCGACCTGGCCGGGGCGCTGACCGTCACCGGCTCGATGTTGCTGCTCGTGTACGGCGTCGTCCGCCTGGAGGCGCCCGCCGACGGGACATGGATCACGGTCGCGGTCTTCGCCGCCGGGCTGGCGCTGCTCACCGCGTTCCTGCTGATCGAACGCCGCTCGGCCGACCCGCTGGTCCACCTGGACGTCCTGCGCTCGGGGCCGCTCGTCCGCGCCAACCTGGGCGCGCTGCTGTTCCTCGCCTCCTTCGCCGGCTTCCAGTTCCTGGCCACGCTCTACCTCCAGGAGGTACGCGGCTGGAGCACCCTGCAGACGGGCCTGGCCATGCTGGTGATCGGCATCGACACGGTCCTGGCCCCCACGCTCACGCCCCGGCTGGTGAACCGGTTCGGCAACGCCCGCGTGCTGTTCGCCGGGATCGTGTTGTCGGCGCTGGCGTACGTGCTGTTCCTGCCGGTCGGCCCGGACTGGACGTACGCCGCCATGTTGCCCACCATGCTCCTGCTCGGCCTGGCCTTCTCCCTGACCTACGGCCCGCTGACCATGGCCGCGACCGAGGGCGTGGCCGAGGACCGGCAGGGCCTGGCCGGGGGCCTGCTCTACACGGCGATCCAGTTCGGCACCGCGCTCGGCCTGTCGGCGGTGACCGCCGTGAACGTGGCCGCGCTCGGCGGCGGCTCGGCGACCAGCCTGGACTCGCTCAGGACGGCCCTGGTCGTCCCGGTGGCCGCCGCGGCGGTAGCCGTGCTGGTGACCGCGTTCGGCCTGCGTGCCCGCGCCGCCGAACCCGCCGCGCGGCCCGTGCCCGAGACCGTCGGCTAGGACGATCCCCTGCGCAGGAAACTCCACGGCCGGACGATCTCGCGGCCGGGCGGCGGCTCCTCGGCCTGGAGCCGGTCGAAGAGCAGGTCCACGACGTCGGTGAAGTCGTGCCTGAGCGGGCCGACGGTGCTGAGCGGCGGGTTGCTGATCAGCCCCTCGTCGATGTTGCCGACGCCGACCACCGCCAGGTCGTCCGGGACGCGCAGCCCGGCGTCCCTGGCGGCCTGGACGACGCTGATGGCGGCCCGGTCGGTGGCGGCGAAGAGCGCGTCGGGGCGGTCGGGCGAGCGCAGCAGTTCGGCGGCGGTCCGGTAGGCCGACACCCGGTCGTCGGCGCCGGGGATGACGACCCGCTCGGCGACGCCGTGCCGGTCGAGGGCCGTCGTGTAGCCCAGCAGGCGGCCGACCGGCCGGTCGCGGGTGAGCTCGCAGCGCTGGCCCATGAACACGATCCGCCGCCGTCCGCCGGCCAGCAGGTGCTCTACCGCCTCGGCGCACGCCTCGGTCTCCGGGGTGCGTACGACGTCGCAGCCCTCGGGCACGTCCTCGTTGCGCAGCGCCACCATGGGCAACTCAGCGGCGGCCAGCTCGGCCAGCAGGTCGCCGGTGAGGTGGTCGCCGGTCACATTGAACAGCGCGCCGTCGGCGATGCCGCCGAGCAGCACGTCGGTCGCGGACCGGGCGCGGGCCGGCGAGCAGACGGCCAGCGTGACCACCGAGTAGCCGCGGGCGTCGGCCCTCTCGTGCAGGTCGGCGGCCAGCCGCTCGTCCGCCGGCACCCCGCCGAACGAGCCGAGCACCAGGCAGACCCGCTGGGTGCTGCGCCGCCGCAGGCTGCGGGCCGCCTGGTCGGGGGTGTAGCCGAGCTGCCTGGCCGCGTCGAGCACCCGCTGCCTGGTCTGCGCGCCGACGGGACGGTCCCGCCCGCTGAGCACGTAGGAGACGGTCGCCACGGACACGTTCGCCAGTTCGGCCACCTGCCGCGCTGTAGGTCTCACCCCTAGATCATGACTCCTTGCGCACCCGGGAGAGCTTGTCGGGGTTGGCGACCGTGTAGATGTCGCGCACCTGCGACCCGTCGGGGGTCAGGTCGACGACCATCACGGCGAACGGCGCGTTCTCCACGAACACCACCGCCGAGGGGTCCCCGTTGACCTCCCTGTACTGGATGTCCAGCCCCTCCATCGGCTGCGCGGTGCGCGCGACGAGCAGCCGGGCGACCTTGTCGCGGCCGTGGACGGGACGCGGCCCGCCCACCACCGACTTGCCGCCGCCGTCGGCCCACAGGGTCACCTCCGGCGCCAGCAGCTCCATCAGCGCGTCGAGGTCCCCGCCGAAGGCCGCGGCCACGAACCGTTCGGTCACCTCCTGCTGCACGCGCGCCTCGACCCGGTTGCGCGGCCGACGGGCCTGGACGTGCTCACGGGCGCGGTGCGCGAGCTGACGCACCGCCGCCGGGCTGCGGCCGATCATGCCGGCGATCTCGTTGTGCTGGTAGGCGAACACCTCGTGCAGGATGAACACGGCCCGCTCCAGCGGCGTCAGCGTCTCCAGCACCACCAGCAGGGCCAACGACACCGACTCGCCCCGTACGACCTCCTCCGCCCCGTCGGCGGCCGAGACCAGCGGCTCGGGCAACCACGGCCCGACGTACGTCTCGCGCCGGCGGCGCAGCGCCGACTGATGGGCGAGCGCCTGGTTCACGGCGATCCGCACCAGGTAGGCGCGTGGGTTGCCGATCTCCGCCGGATCCCTCGACGACCAGGCCAGCCAGGTCTCCTGGAGCACGTCCTCGGTGTCGGAGACGCTGCCGAGCATGTTGTACACGATGGAGAACAGCAGCTCCCGGTGGTCGGCGAACACGTCCGTCATTCCAGGCATCATGTCCCCTGAGAGCCTTTACGGCCTATGGGTGTGACATGACGTGCGTCACATCAGGTAACGCAGCCACAGGTACGGCGTGGCCAGCGCGACGGTCGTCGCCGTGACGATCAGGCCGTACTTCGTGAACTGCCAGAAGCTGATCGGGGTGCCGTTGCGCGCCGCGATGCCGAGGATGACCACGTTCGCCGCCGCGCCCACGGCCGTGGCGTTGCCGCCCAGGTCGGCGCCGAGCGCCAGGGCCCACCACAACACCTGCGCCGGCCCGTCGCCGCCGTTGGCCTGGACGAGGTCGGCCACGATGGGGCTCATGGTGGCCACGTACGGGATGTTGTCCACGATGGCGGACAGGACCGCCGAGGCCCACAGCAGGACCATCGTGGTCAGCCCGAGCTGCCCATGGGTGGCCTGCGCGGCGGCCTGGGAGACCTGGGCGATGACGCCGGTCTCCACCAGCGCCCCGACCATGACGAACAGTCCCGCGAAGAACACCAGCGTGGGCCACTCCACCTCACGGATCGCGTCCTCGGTGGTCACCTTGGTGACGGCCACGAGCACGCCCGCGCCGAGCAGCGCCACCACGGACGGCTCGTAGTGCAGCACGGGATGCAGCACGAACGCGGCCATCACCACCGCGAGCACGGCCAGCGACTGCCACAGCAACCTGTGGTCGGCGATCGCCTCGCGCTCGTCGAGCGCCATGATCTCGGCCGCCAGCTCGGGGTCGTAGGTGAACGACCGGCGGAACATCACCCGGCACAACCCGATGAAGACCACGATCAGCACCACGATCAGCGGCGTCAGGTGGACGAGGAAGTCGTTGAAGGTCAGCCCGCCCCGGCTGGCGATGATGATGTTCGGCGGGTCGCCGACCAGGGTGGCGGTGCCGCCGATGTTGGAGGCCATCGCCTCGGCGATCAGGAACGGCGCGACCGGCAACGCCAGCCGCTCGCAGACCAGGAACGTCACCGGCGCGATCAGCAACACGGTGGTCACGTTGTCCAGCAGCGCCGACGCGCCCGCGGTGATCAGGATCAGCAACACCATGAGCCGGAACGGCCGCCCTCTGGCGCGTTTGGCGGCCCAGATCGCCAGGAACTCGAAGACGCCCGTCTGCTTCAGCACGCCGACGATGACCATCATGCCGAGCAGCAGGAAGATGACGTTCCAGTCGATGCCGGTGTGCTCGTCGAAGAAGGCCGCGCCGCCGTCGGTGGCGTGCAGCAGCAACATGAGCCCCGCGCCGCCGAGCGCCGCGGCGACCCGGTGCACCTTCTCGGTGGCGATCAGCGTGTACGAGGCGAGGAAGACGGCGACCGCCAGCCACGCGGTGACGGTCACGGCGGACCGCCCGGGGAAAGCTGCAAGGGGAACTCCACGATCGACAACGGAATCGCCGACCAGACTTCCCGGCACACCTGCGTACAACCTATCAAGAGGCGTGACCGGCGGGCCGGCTCCCGCCGGTCACGTCCCTCGGGCCCGCGGTGGTCAGCCGACGGTGAACTGGCCCTTGAAGTCGCCCCTCAGCACGCTGCCGGTCCTGCCCGACACACACGTGCCCGAGCCGCCGAGCAGGGAGGTGTCGAACCGGCCGTTGAACGTCCGGCCCCTGAACAGCCCGGACTGGATCGTGCCGGCGACCTTGGCCGTGTCGTTGTCGGTCTCGACGATGCGCACGGCGGCCTTGCTGGTCCGCGTGGCCCCGTTGACGGTCCAGCCGATGGTGATCGTGCCGGTGCCGCCGGGGGCGGTGTCGCGGGTGAAGGCGGTGCCGTCGTTCCACTTGCGGAAGCCGTCCCCGCGGTCGCGGAAGACGCCGTCGGAGCTCCCGCGCTCCTCGCGGTCGTAGACGATGCGGTCGGCGAGGTTGCGCTCCTCGCGGTCATGGATGATGCGGTCGGCCAGGCTGCGGTCGTGCCGGTCGTAGATGATGCGGTTGGCGAGGTTGCGGTCGCGGTCGCGGAACATGCGGTCGAAGATGTTTTCGTCCTCGAACACGTGTGCCGCGGCGCGCCCGCCGCAGCTCGGCGTCACGCCGTTGAAGCTGGCCCGCATGCGGGCCGCCGTGACGCCCGAGCCGCTGCGGTCGACGCAGTTCCACGGGGCCCTGCGGCTCCAGGAACGCTCCAGATGCAGGAGCCGCTGCGCCCCCGGCAGATACTGGGCCTGACCGGACACCGTGCAGGAGATCGCGACCGCGGCCTGCGCGGCCGCCGGGACGACGGCCGGCGTCAGTGCGGTCAGCCCGGCGACGGCCAGGGCGGGCAGAGACGTGACGAGAGTGGGCATGGGTCTGCTCCTTTGCGAGACGGGACGGACCGACCCGTCGCGGCAGGACAGGTCGTCGCGAGCGGGCCGGCCGGGCCCGCCATCGCCCTCCAGTGAGAGGTCCCGATCTCGGACGCTACGAACAGGGACGCAAAGATCGCCCCAAAGAGCCGCACGTGGCGTCCCAGATGTACGAACTCACCCCCGCCTGTCCCGCCACCGCGTCTGCTTGGCCCGGTTGCCGCAGAGCTCCATCGAGCACCACCGCCGCGTACGGGAGCGGGAATGGTGGTAGAAGGCCCATTCGCACTCGTCGTTCGCGCACGCCTTCAGCCGGCTGCTGTCGTGGGGCGCGTTGTCCCTCGGCGCGCTGCTCGGCGGCGCGCCGACCACGGCACTCGGCCCGTGGCCCGCCGCCGCCATGGCCCTCTCGACGGCCCCGGTCATCCTCTCCTCGACCCGCGCCGTCACCACACTCACCGACGCCACCTGACCACCTGGGACGAAAGGTCACGCGGGCTCCGCCCGTCAGGACAGCAAATTGTGGGTGCGGGCGGCGGCCGCCGCCTGTGTACGGGTGGCGACGTCGAGCTTGCCCAGGATGTTGGACACGTGCACGCTCACCGTCTTCTGCGCGATGAACAGCCGCCCGGCGATCTCCCGGTTGGTCAGCCCCTCGGCGACCAGCCGCAACACCTCGACCTCGCGCGCCGTCAGCGCCCCCTCGGGCTGTCCGCCGCCGAACCGGGCCCGCCTGCCGAACTCCAGCAGCGCGGCCTCCAGCGGCGCGGCCCGCAGCCTGCCGGCCGCCTCCTTGGCCAGGCTCCACTGCTCCTGCGCCTCTTCCCGCTCGCCCGCCGCGAGCAGGGCCTCGGCCAGCCGCCAGCGGGTCCTGGCCACCTCGTAGACGAAGCCGAAGTCGAACGCCGCGACCACCTTGCGCCACAGCTCGACGTCGAGCCGGCCCTGGAGCCGCAGCCACTCGGCCTCCACCCGCAGCGCCCACGCCTGCCCCTCGGGACCGAGCTGGACGAACTCGCCGGTCGGGCCCCGCGTGGCGGCGAACCGGGCACGGGCCAGCAGGTCGTCGGCGCCCTCCGTGGTGCCGAGCTCGGTCATCGCCGACAGCCCGACGGCGGCCAGCCGCAGCGTGCCGGACTCGCCCTCGTCGAGCGTCGCCAGGGCCGCGTGGACGTGGTCGAGCGCGGCGGCCGGATCGCCGTTCCACAGGGCGTGCTCGGCGGCCATGCCCCGCGACATGTACGTGGCCAGGGCGTCGTGCCAGAACGGCCGCAACCACTCAAGGCGTGCCTCGACCGCGGGCAACCCCCGCCCCACCTCGATGAACAGCGCGAACGACGACAGGATGGCCTCCGACAGCGTGCCCACCCGCGCGCCGAACCCGGCGGCCACCGCCTCCGCCGCGTCCCATTCGCCCGCGACGTAGTGGATGAGCAGGCGCAGGAAACGCAGGTCGGTGCCGTAGGTGCTCCAGTTGAGGCCGGTGTCGACGGCCAGTTTGACGCCCGCGTCGGCCACCTCGGCGGCCTGGGCGAGCATGCCCTGCTCGTAGTGGATGCGGGCGTGATGGAAGCGGGCCCGCAGGTCCATCGCCAGGACGCCCGTCTCCCGGGCGGAGGCGCTCTCGACCAGTGAGTGGGCCCGCGCCACGTCGCCGCGGTTCTCGACATAGCTGGCCAGCGTGAGCAGCGCGCCCACCTCGGCGTCGACCGCGCCGCTGGCGCGGGCCGTCTCCAGGGCTCGGGCCGTCAGCGGCTCGACTTCGTGGTGGCGCGGGCCCCACAGCAGTGTGCGGGCCTGGGTGGCGAGGGCGCGCGCGAGGCTCGGCGCGTCCTCGGCGCTCTCGACCGCGCGCTCGGCCGCCGCGATCGCGCCGGGCGGGTCGTTGGTCTCGAAGAGGTAGTAGGCCAGCCGCTCGTCGACCTCGGACGTCGGCGGCAGCGCCCGCAGCCGGGTGACCGCCCGGTGGTTGTCGCCGCTGTCGGCCGCCGCGACGGCGCTGCGGAAGGCGAGGGCGGCCCGGCTCTCCCCGGCCAGCTCCTCGGCGCCCTCCACCCGGTCCCACAGGCCGAGCGCCTGGTCGTAGTGGTTGTGGGCCTCGGCGGGCGCGCCCAGCCGCTCGGCCTCGCGGCCCGCCTGCGCCGAGGCGGCGAGGGCCCCGGCCAGGTCGTGGCTGGCGAGATGGTGGTGGGCCAGCTCGGCGGACGAGGTGAGCAGGCGCGCGAAGTCGGCGTGGAGCCGGGTGCGCTCGCCGGGCAGCAGGTCGGTGTAGACCGCCTCCTGCAACAGGGCGTGGCGGAAGGCGTAGCCGTAGCCCTGGACCTTCAGCAGGCCGCGCGAGACGATCTCCCTGACCGCCTCCTCGAACTCGGCCAGCGGCAGCCCCGAGACCTCGCGCAGCAGCTCGTCCTCCACCCGGCGGCCGGCGACCGCGGCGGCGCGCAGCACCCGCTGCCCGGCCTCGGACAGCACCTCGACCCGCGACAGCAGCAGGCTGGCCAGCCCGTCGGGCAGGCTGTCGCCCTCGGACATGGCCGCGAACAGCTCTTCGGCATAGAACGGGTTGCCGCCGGCGCGCGAGACGATGAGCCCGAGCTCCTGCGCGTCCACCTCACCCAAGGTCGTGACATAGTCCGACATCTCGCCGGACTCCAGCGGGCCCAGCTCCACGTTCGTCACCGACGGCAGCCGCTTCAGCTCGGCCAGCACCGCGCGCAGCGGATGGCGGCGGTGGAGGTCGTCGGTGCGGTAGGTGCCGACCACGCAGACACGCTCGCTCTGGAGCATGCGGCTGAGGAAGACCAGCAGGTCACGGGTGGAACGGTCGGCCCAGTGGAGGTCTTCGATCACGAACAGCACCGGCTGGACGTCGGACAGCAGCCCGAGCAGCGACCCGAACAGCCGCTGCTGGGTGAGCCCGGCCGAGGGCGCCCCGGTGTCGTGGCCCGGCAGGAGCTGGCCCAGCATCGGATGGGCGGCGACGGCCTCGCGCACGGCGGGCTCGGCGCCGCGCAGCGCGTCGGCCAGCGGCAGGTAGGGCAGCGCGTCGCCCAGCTCGGCGCACTGGCCGACCATGACGTGGAAGCCGCGCTCACGCGCCTCGGCCACCAGCTCTCCGGCCAGGCGCGTCTTGCCGATCCCCGCGTCGCCGCCGACGAGCGCGACCCCGGCCGTGCCGTCGGCCGCGGACTCCAGCACACGCACGAGCTTGGACAGCTCGGCCGAGCGCCCGACGAGAAGACCGTTCACGCCAGCAAGTGTGCCACGCGGCGCCGACACTCCATTGGTCCACGTCATCGTCGTGGAATTGGCCCTCTTCGTCATACCAAACCCATTCTACGCTGCTGTTTCGTGATCTCCTTGACGACTTTCCTGCTCTTCGCCACGGCCTCCCTGGTCCTGGTGCTGGTCCCCGGCCCCAACCACCTCTACATCGCCGCCAGGGGCCTGGCCCAGGGCAGGGCGGCCGGCCTGGCCAGCGCGCTCGGCGTGGAGGCCGGCACGCTGGTGCACATCGCCGCGGCGGCCGCCGGGCTCTCGTACGTGATCTCGCGGTCGGCGGCGCTGTTCGCGATCGTCAAGTGGGCGGGCGTGGCCTACCTGCTCTACCTGGGCGTACGCGCCTTCACCGGCAAGGACGCGCAGGCCGGGGCGCCGCCCGCGCAACCGCTGGCCAAGGTGTTCCTCGAAGGGGTCCTGGTCAACGTGCTCAACCCCAAGGTGGCGCTGTTCTTCCTGGCCTTCCTCCCGCAGTTCGTCGACCCGGGGGCCGGCTCGCCCGCGCTGCAGATCATTGTGTTCGGCCTGACGCTGCTGTTCCTGGGCCTGATCTCCGACCTCGTGTACGCGCTCACCGCCGGCGCCCTCGGCACCCGCCTGACCCGCGCCGCCCGGACCCTGCGGTACGTCAGCGGCGTCGTCTACCTGGGCCTCGGCGTGGCCACGGCGTTCGCCGGGAGAAAATGACCTATGGCGCCGAGGAAGCAGCAGGAGATCTTCGACGCGACGCTGTGGATGGTCGCGGAGAAGGGCTATGACGGGCTCACGGTCGAGGGGGTCGCCGAGCGCTCGGGGGTCAACAAGACGACCATCTACCGGTGGTGGCCGTCGAAGGCGGCGCTGCTCGGGGCCGCGCTGGTCGAGTCGGACGTGCTGGGGTTCGAAACGCCCGACACCGGCTCGTTCCGGGGCGACCTGGTGGCCCTAGTGGAGCAGATCGTACGGCTGCTCACCGAACCGCCCGGCAGCGACATCGCGGTCACGGCCCTGGCCGCCGCCGTACGCCATCCCGAGCTCGACGCCCGCCGGTTCTTCGCCGACCGGTTCGCGCGGGAGCGGGTGATCTTCGAGCGTGCGGCGCGCCGGGGCGAGCTGAGCGCGTCGGCCGACCCGTTGCTGATCGTGGACCTGCTGGCCGGGGCCGTGTGGATACGCGCGGTCTTCCGCGGCCTGCCCCTTCCGGAGGGCTACGCGGAGAAGGCCGTGTCGGTCCTGCTCGACGGCCTCTGAGCGGACGTGCGGAGGTTTCAACCGGCGGCGGCCAGGGCTTCCGGGATGCGGTCGAGCACCGGGTGGGGCACCAGCCCATAGGCGTAGAAGTCGACCGCGAGAGCGCCCGCCGCCTTCGCGCCCCTGGCCTTGGCCACCAGGCGGTCGGTCGAGTCGCTGTCAGGGTAGCCGGGCCGCAACACCGCCCGCACCTCGCGGTCCTTGCCCACCGAACGCAGGTAGGCGCCCACGTCGTCGGCCACCCGCGCCGCGTCCCGCGCGTACGCCAGCACGCCGAAGGCGGGCACCAGGTCGCCCAGCGCCACCAGGTCCACCCCGAGCTGCCAGGCGTCGTGGGCGGCCAGGCCCGGCGTCGGCAGGCCGTCCCGGTAGCCCTTCACCGCCCCCGTCGAGTCGATGAAGACCAGCTTGCAGCCCTCCTCGGCGACCGCCGAGGACACCTCCGACACGAGCGTGGTGACGGTCTCGGAGCGCGCCCGCGCGTACGCCACCACCTCGGGCCCGGCGTAGGCGGTGAGCGCCGCCCTGGTCACCTCGCCCTGCGCGGCCGGGTCGCCGTCGAAGACCCCGCCCACGATCCGCGCGCACTCCTCGCGCGCCACCTCGGCGTTGACGCCCAGGTCGGTGGCCCTGCGCATGCAGTAGTCGCAGAAGCAGAGCCCGAACAGGAACGAGTCCATGGGCCCGAGCTGCACGAACGAGCGCTGCGGCTCGACCGGCGTGAAGTGCAGCGCCTCGGCGACCACGCTGTCGACGCCCAGCCTGGCCACCGCCCTGGCCAGCGCGACGGAGTACTCGCGCACGTCGGGATGCGCGGGGCACAGGTCGATGAGCGAGCCGCGGTCGCCGAAGCAGTCGCGCACGGTCACGTCGGGGTGCTCGGTGCCGAGCGTGGCGTTGCGGAGGAAGACCGTCCAGCCGTGGAGCTTCAGGCCGCGCCCGGCGCACGCCTCGCGCAGCCCGGCGAGGGCGTGGACGTGACCGGGCACGGGAGCGAGCCGGAGCCCGTCGAACAGCTCGGCCGGCGGGGTGAAGTGGGCGCCGTCGTGCCTGACGGTCAGCCTGGACAGTCCGTGCGGGGTGACGTCGAGCGCGGCGTGGTGGACGGCCCCGACCGTGACGCCGTCCACTCCGTACGCGCTGATCCTGTCGAGCACCCGCTCGACGCCCTCACCGTGCAGGTCCTCGGCGAAGACGTATACCGAACTGTCCACGTGCAGACCTTACGCGCTCTTGTGCGCGACGAAGTCGATCTCCACCAGGATGTTCATGAGCTGCGAGCCCACCGTGGTCCGTACGGGGTACGGCTGGGTGAAGTACGACTTGTACACCTCGTTGTAGGCGGCGAAGTCCTCCTTGACGTCCTGGAGGTGGACCGTCGACTTGATGACGTCGTCGAAGCCCAGGCCGTGGGCGGCGAGGATGGCCCCGAGGTTCTTCATGACCTGGTGGGTCTGGGTCGCCACGTCGTCGCCGACGATCTCGCCGGTGTGCGGGTCGAGCGGGCCCATGCCGGAGGTGTAGACGAAGTCGCCCACCACCAGTCCCTGGGAGTAGGCGCCGACCGGGGCCGCGCCCTCAGTGGTCTTGAGCTCTTTCTTCACGAAATCTCCCTAGAAATCGGTGTGGATCGTGCCGACGACACGGTAGTCCCGGTCCACCAGAGGCAGCACGCGCCACTTGTCGAACGCGGTGCACGGATGTGAGATCCCGAAGGCCAGCAGGTCGCCGGGCTTGAGGCCGTCGGCCCGTACCACGGTGTGCTGGTCCTGCATCTTCGTGATCGTGACGCCGTCCCGGCGCGGCACCGGCAGCCCCTCGTCGTAGGGCGCGTCCCGTTTGCCCATGCCCACGACCGCGAGCCCCGGCTCGGGCGTGGACAGTACGTGCGCCCACACCTCCAGGGCCGGCCGCAGCTCGCCCTCGATCCGGTTGAACGGCGTGCGCTCGCGGTAGTAGCCGTCGTCGTGGGTGACGTACGCGCCGCTGCGCAGCAGGATCCGGGCCTGCGTGGTGACCAGCTCGCGGCCGATCACGTCGAACCACTGGCTGCCACCGACGGTCAGGATCGGGTTCCGGACCCGGACGTGCTCGACGGCGTCCTGCAACGTGCCCAGGTAACGGCGGACGTCCTGCGCGCTCTTCAGCGCGCCTTCGTACCCGGCGACGCCGGCCAGCTCGACGCCGGGCGTCTCCTGGACGTACGCGGCCACCTTCAGCAGCTCGTCGAGCGTGCGGCAGCCGGCCCGCCCGCCTTCGTGCCCGAGCTCCACGAGCACCCGGAACGGCCGCGTCGAGGCGTGCCGGGCCAGGATGTCCACCCCGGTCTCGGAGTCGACGAAGCTCAGGAACTCGAACGCCGGATCGCGGTCGAGCTCCCCGGCCGCCCAGTTCAGCCCGGCCGAGTCGACGACCTGGTTGGCCACCATGATCCGGTCGCCGCCGTAGCCGCGGGCGATCCGGGCCTGCCGGGTCGTCGCCACCGTCAGCCCCCACGCGCCCGCTTCGAGCTGCATCGCGGAGATCTCCGGCGACATGTGTGTCTTGACGTGCGGGGCCAGCTCCATGCCGTGGTCGCGGACGAACGAGGCCATCGTGGCCACGTTGTGCTCCAGCGCGTCGCGGTGCACGATCATCAGCGGAAAGCCGAGCTCGCCGTCGAGGACCGACTGCCCAAGGATTACCTGCACAACACCCCCATTTATCCGCGTATGACCTTATCCCAGCCGGGATCAGCGTGATCGGAGCGCCCGTCCCGGAACGGCCCCGGTCAGCTCGCCCCCCGCCAGCACGCGCACGCCGGACACGAGCACGTCGTCCACGCCGCTCGCCGGGGTGCGCGGGTCGGCGTACGTCGCCCGGTCGGACACCGTGAGCGGGTCGAACACCACCAGGTCGGCGACGAACCCGTCACGCACCAGCCCGCGCCCGTCGAGCCCGAACCGCCGGGCCGGGTGGGAGGCCAGGTGCACGACCGCCTGCTCCCACGTCCAGTCGCCCAGCTCGCGGACGTGCCGGCCGAGGAACCTGGCGAAGGCCCCGAACCCGCGCGGATGCGGATGACCGCCCATGTAGATGCCGTCGGAGCCGCCGGTGTGGGAGGGATGGCGCAGGACCCGGCGTACGGACTCCTCACCCGCGGGGCCCTCGTCGGGCCGCGCGGAGACGCACCCGGCCTCCAGCCGCGACTCCACCAGCAGGTGGCGGCAGAACGCGGCGGGGTCCATGCCGGCCCGCCCGGCCGCCTCCGGCAGGGCCAGCCCCTCCGCCCACTCCAGGCCGGGCGCGTGGGAGACGGTCAGGCGCGGCCAGAGGTCGCCGAGCCCCGCCCACCAGTCGTCGAGCTCGGCCGAGGCGATCATCTCCAGCGCCAGGTCCGTCTGGGCGCCCGGCACGGACGGCGGCAGCACCACCATGGCCAGGATCGTGCTGCCGCGCAGGTAGGGGTAGGTGTCGAAGGTGAGGTCGACGCCCTCGTCGTGCGCCCTGCCGACCAGCGGCAACAGCACGTCGGCGGGCCCGTGCAGGTGGGAGACGTGCACGGCCGTGCCCGAGCGCCCGGCGATGTCCACGACCTCCTCCATGCCGACCGCGGCGTTCGCGCCGTAGGCCCGCATGTGGGTGACGTACGGCAGGCCGTCGAGCGGCGTGCACAGGGCGGCCAGCTCCGCGGCGTCGGCGTAGCGGCCCGGCAGGTATTCCAGCCCGCTCGACAACCCGACCGCGCCCTCGGACAGGCCGCGCTCGACCCGTTCCACCATCGCGGCCAGCTCCGCGCGCGTGGCCGCCTCCGGCGAGGGGCCCATGACGTCGAAGCGGATCGTGCCGTGCGGCAGCAGGTAGGCCGTGTTCAGCGCCACCGCGCGGTCGTAGCCGGCGAGCAGCTCTGCGACGCTCAGCGGGCCCTCGTGCAGGGCGCCGTTGACGGCGGCGAAGTAGCGGGAGGCGTACGCGACGGTCTCGGCGGACCCGGGGGCGAAGGACAGACCATCCTGTCCAAGGACGAACGTGGTCACACCCTGCCGGAGCGCCGCGAGCTGCACGGCCGGGTCGAACACGGCCGCGTCGCCGTGGGCGTGGCAGTCGACGAAGCCGGGCGCGACGAACCGTCCGGTCGCGTCGATCACCGTCCCCGCCTGCGCGCCGCCGAGCCTGCCGACCGCCGCGACCCGGTCGCCCGCGATCCCCACATCCGCCCGGTACGGCGGCGCGCCCGTGCCGTCGAGCACCCGGCCGCCGCTGATGACTACGTCGAACCTCACACCAAGATTCAATCAGAGCCGCGCGCCGACGCCGATGCGCAGGTGGCCGAGGGATCGACGGGCCGCTCGGCCAGCAGGTCCCGGGCCTGCGCGCGGGCGAGGTTCCAGCCGTTCCAGGGATCGGGGCGGCCGAGCCCGTTCGCGCGGACCACGTCGGCGAGCACGCAGCTGCGCTGCGGCTCGGGCAGCCGGTCGAGGGCGGGCACGGCCTCCGCGCCGAGGTCGCCCAGGTAGTCGGAGTCCATCTTGGTGACGCCGCGCACCTCGACCTGGGTCTGCGCGACCTGGAGGTCGGGGTTGACCACCGCGAACGCGCCCAGGCCGAGCCCGGTCACCAGGACGATCGTACGGGGCAGCCAGCCGGAGCCTCGTCCCGCCAGGCGTACCGCGCCGGCCAGCAGCACCAGCGCGAACAGCGCGCCCAGCCACCACACCGTCGCCTGCACCGAGATGCGCAGCCGGGACAGGCCGTACGCGTCGGTGTAGAGGCTCATCCGGTGCAGGGCCGAGGCCAGCACCACCATCGTCAGCCCGCACAGGAGGCCGAGCATGACGGCCAGCAGCCAGCGTTCGCGGCGCTCGGTCCGCAGCAGCCCGCCGGCCACCGCGACGATGCCCAGCACGAACACGCTGACCACGACGAGCTGGAAGAACCCCTGCCTGGCGTACTCGGCGTAGGTCAGGCCCGCCGTCCGCCGCACCCAGCCGTCGCCGCCGAACAGCGCCGTGATCTGGACCGCCACGAACGACGAGAACAGCAGGTTCACCGCGACGAGCGGCACCAGCCACACGCTCCTGCTCACGCCGAACTTGTGCTCGGGACCGACCGGGTCGATCACCGGCCGCAGCGCGACCAGCACGGTGGCGGCCAGCAACACGGCGACGAGCCCGAAGACGAAGATCCGGCCCGGCAGCGAGTCGGCCCAGGCGGGGGTGGCGGTCAGGCGCTCGACGTACGAGGCGAAGACGGCGTCGGCCGAGACGAACAGCAACCCGAACACCATGACCAGCACGACCGTGATGCCGAGCCCCGCGAGCACCGGCATGATCCGCCGCCGGGCGGTCAGCTTCCTGAGCGGCCCGGCCAGGAACCACGGCACGGGACCGAGCGCGAGCAGCACGGACGCACCGCCCCTGATCACGCCCAGCCAGCCGGCCCCCGCCCCGGACACCGCCAGCGCGCCCAGCCCCGCGCCCCCGACGAGCAGGATCGCGACCAGCCAGTCCGCGTCGCGCACCGCCGCCATCGAGATCAGCCAGTACGCCGTCACCCCGAACGCCAGCGTCCAGGGGGTCATCCTGCGCAGCACGGCCGGCAACGCCGCCGCGCCGAGCACCATGGCGACGAGCACGATTCCCAGCCCGACCTGTGCGTCGGGCAACGCCACCGCGGCGAACACCCCCGCGCCGGCGGCGGCCGGCAGCAGCCAGCGCGGCGCGGCGGGCAACTCGGGCCTGGGAAACAACGGCGGCGGCACATACGCCTGCGCCATCCCCGCGTACCCCTGCCCCTGCCCGTGCGCGGGCCCGCCGTGCCCCTGCGCGGGGCCCATCTGCCCGTGCGCGGGGCCGCTGTGGCCCTGTCCGGGGCTCGCCTGGGCCTGTGCGGGGTCGCCATGGGTCCGTACGGGCATCCCCGCCTGGTACGCGGCCTGATACGCCGCCCGACGCCCCGACCCGTCCCCGAGCGCCATGCCGAGCGCACCGCCCAGCGCCGTCACCATGACCAGCGTGACCAGCGCCAGCCCGTCACCGACGGCCACGGAGACGAGCACGGCCGCGAACAGCCCGCCCAGGAACCCGGCGACAACCCCGAGCACCCCACCCGCGATCATCCTGGCGAACCCCCCACCCCCCGCCGCCACCCCACCCGCCTGCGCAGGCGGCCAAGCCGCTGCGTGGGCCGCACCCGCCGGGGCGAGAGGCCCGGACGCGCCCTGAGCCGCGCCCGGTTGCGCGAAAGGCGTGGACGCGCCCTGAGCCGTGCCGGCCTGCGCGAGGGGCCACGGCGCGCTCGCCGGTGCAAGGGGCCTCGCCGACGGTGCCGCTTGCGCGCCCGAGGCCGGCACGCCCGCGACCGTCACATCTGCGGTCGTCACGCCGGCGACCGGCACACCCGACATCGGCACCCCCGACGCCGGCACGCCCGAGTCCGGCGCTGCTGAGGCCGCCGCAACTGAGGGCGCCGCGCCTGAGGCCGCCGCTTGGGAGGCCGCCACGCCTGAGGTCGGCGCAATTGCAGTCGGCGCATCCGGGGTTGAGGCAGCTGAGGCCGAAGCGGCTGCCCCCGCGAGCGCGCCCGACCTGGCGGGGGTCTCGGAGCCGGCCAGGGCGTCGGAGCCCGCAAGCGCGCCCGACCCGGCGAGCGCGTCCGAGCCCGTGGGCTCGCTCGGGGCCGCGAGCGAGCCGGCGCTCGCGAGCGTGCCCGTCTCGGAGGGGGGCTCCGGAACCGCGCCCGCAACAGCGCCTGTCGCCGCGAGGGGCGGCGTGCCCGGGGGCGGGGGCGTCGGGGCAACCCCGGTTGGTGGGGGGATGGCGGGTTGGGGGTCGGGTGTTCTGGTCGACCCCATCTCGAACGGTGTCTCCGCCATCGTCGTCCTCCCTGGTAGGTCGACGACCATGCGGCACCCCGCGCAGTCGTCGATCCGGATCGACCCCCCGTGCAGCTCCACGACCTCCTTGACGATCGCCAGCCCCAGCCCCGCGCCCCCGGAGTCGGCCGCCCGTCCCGCGTCGAGCCGCGAGAAGCGTTCGAACACCCGCCCCCTGGACGCCTCCGGGATGCCCGGCCCCTGATCGGCCACCACCACCCGCGCCCCGGCCCGCTCCGCCCCGCACGTCACGGTCACCACACCCCCGGGAGGGCTGTGCCGTACGGCGTTGTCGAGCAGGTTCGCCAGCACCTGCGCCAGCAGGTCGGGGTCGGCGCGCACCACGAGCCCGGCGGGCACCGACGGCGAGATCGTGACGTCCTCGCGTGCCAGCGACGCCTCGCGTACGGCCTGCTCCACCAGCGGCGCCAGCTCGACGGCCTCGGGTTCGATCAGCCGTACGCCGGAGTCGAGCCTGGACAGGTCGAGGAGCTGGGCGACCAGGCGGCCGAGCCGTTCGGTCTGGGCGAGCGCGGTCCGCATGGTGACCGGGTCGGGCGCGGAGACGCCGTCCACGACGTTCTCCAGCACCGCGCGCAGCCCGGTGATGGGGGTGCGCAGCTCGTGGCTGACGTTCGCGATCAGCTCGCGCCGCTGCCGGTCCACCTCGCCGAGGTCGGCGGCCATCGCGTTGAACGCCCTGGCCAGCTCGCCCACCTCGTCCCGCGAGGTGGCGCTGACCCGCAGGCCGTAGCTGCCCTTGGCGATCGTCTGGGCGGCCCTGGCCATCTGGCGCAGCGGCTTGGTCATGCCCATGGCCAGCACCTGGACCATGATCAGGGCGAGGATGACCGCGACGACGATCCGTACGTCCCTGGTGAACCCGGCGTTGAGCCCGACCTCGTTCACCACGAACGCGGTGCCGACCGCCAGCACGATGACGATGCCCAGCTTGACCTTGATCCGGCCCAGGAAGTCGAGGGGCCTCATTGACGTACCAGGGCGTAGCCCACGCCGTGGACGGTGCGCACCACGTCGGAGCCGAGCTTGCGGCGCAGCGCCCGGACGTGGCTGTCCACGGTCCTGGTCGCGGCCGCCTCGGAGAAGCCCCACACGTCCGACAGCAGCCGGTCGCGCTCGAAGACCTGCCCGGGACGCTCGGCCAGCCGCCGCAGCAGGTCGAACTCGGTCCTGGTGAGCTGGGCCTCGATCCCCCGTACGAACACCCGGCGTGCGGCCGTGTCGATCTCCACCTCGCCCACCCGGATCACCGTGTCCTCGGCCGCGAGCTGTCCGGCCCGCTCGACCCGGCGCAGCAGCGCGTGGATCCTGGCCACCAGCTCACGCATGCTGAACGGCTTGGCCAGGTAGTCGTCGGCCCCCACCCCCAGCCCGACCAGCACGTCGGTCTCCTCGCCGAGCGCGGTCAGCATGAGGACGGGCACCGGCCGCGCCGCCTGCATCCGGCGGCACACCTCCAGCCCGTCCATGCCGGGCAGCAGCCGGTCGAGGATCACCAGATCGGGCTCCGCCCTCCCGTACTGGACCAGCGCGTCCTGCCCGTCGCCCGCCACCCGGACGTCGAAGCCCTCGGCTGCCAGCCGGTTCCGTACGGCCAGGGCGATCGTCACATCGTCCTCGACCACGAGAATGCACCGCTGCTCTGCCACGTACGAAAGACTAGAAGTGCGCCGTGCAGACGACACTCCATAATTTGTGCACATCTGGTGCAGACTTGCCCGGTGAACACCGCTGGCTATCTCAGCCGTCTGGGCCTGTCCCGCCTGATAGACGCCCCCGCGAGCGCCGAGGGCCTGCGCGCGCTCCACGTCGCGCACGTCGAGAGGGTCGCCTACGAGGCGCTGGAGATCTGGCTGGACCGGCCCACGTCCCTCGATCCCGTCGAGTCCGCCGACCGCATCATCAGGGGCCGCGGCGGCTACTGCTACCACCTGAACGGCGCCTTCTCCGAGCTGGTCAGAAGCCTCGGCTACGACGTGACCAGGCACGTCGGCGGCGTCCAGAACCCGGGAAGCGAACCCGGCATCATCGGCAACCACCTGGTGCTGACCGTGCGCGGCCTGCCGACCGCCGGCAACCCGGGCGGCGAGTGGCTGGCCGACCTCGGGCTCGGGGACGGCCTGCACGAGCCGCTGCCGCTGGTCGCGGGCACGTACCGGCAGGGTCCCTTCACGTACGTCTTGCGCCCGTCGGAGATCGCGCCTGGTGGGTGGCGGTTCGACCATGATCCGAGCGGTTCGTTCGTGGGCATGGATTTCGAGCGGATCCCCACAGACATGTCCGCCTTCGCTGATATGCACACTCATTTGTCGACGTCACCGTCGTCCGGGTTCGTACGAACCGCCGTGGTGCAACGGCGGGACGCCTCGGGCGTGGACTCCCTGCGCGGGCTCGTCCTGTCCCGCCTCGGCAACGGCACCCACTCGGTCACCCTGGACACGGCGCGCGACTACTACGCGGCGCTCGCCGACGTGTTCCTGCTGACCTTCGACGACCTGAGCAGGCAGGACAAGGAGGGGCTCTGGAGCAGGCTGCACGACGCCCACGAGTCCTGGCTGACCGGGCGGACCACCTGATGGTCGCGCGGGACGGCCGAGCGCTATCGTGCACTCGACATGGCTGAGACCAGGAAGCTCGCCGGGCGCTACCGGCTGCTCAACACCCTGGGCGCGGGGTCCGTACGCCTGGCCTTCGACGAGATCGAGCACCGCGACGTCGTGGTCAGGGAACTGCGCATCCCCGTCGAGCTGCGCGAGTCCGCGCTGCACGAGGCACGCAGGGCCGCCGGGCTGCGGCACGCCTCCATCGCCCGGGTGATCGGCGTGCTGGTCGAGGACCGGGTGCCGTGGCTGGTCATGGAGTTCGTCTCGGGGATGTCGCTGGAGCAGGCCGTACGCTCCCGGCAACCGCTGCCCGTCGTCCAGGCGGCCAGGATGGGCGTGTGCGTGTTGTCGGCGTTGGCCGTCGCGCACGCGGCCGGGATCGTCCACGGGCAGGTCAGCCCCGGGAACGTGCTGCTGACCGGCACGGGAAGGGCGGTGCTCACCGGGTTCGGGGTGCCGAGCCTCAGCATGCGGCCCTCGGCCGACCTGTGGTCGCTGGCGGCCACGCTGCACTTCGCCGTCGAGGGCCGCCCGCCCGGCCAGGTGCCCGCCGAGGGCGCCGACCCGCTCAGGTCGCTGATCCGGGCCATGTTGCATCCCGCCGGGTCGCCGCCGGTCGAGGTGGTACGCGAGACGCTCGAAAGACTGGCCGTCGACCAGCCTCTCGACCAGGTCATCCGCACCCTTGGACCGCTCCCGCCCGCCGAGGTGGCCGAGATCGGGCTCGCCCTGCTCGACCAGCTCCAGGCCCGGGAGGGGCACCACGGGGCGGTGCAGCCGGGCAGCATCCTGATCTCCGACCAGGGGCGGGCCACGCTGGTCGCCCCGCTGCGGTCGGGCACCGTACCGGCGTTCACGGCTCCGGAGGGGGTCGCGAGCCCGGCCGCCGACCTGTGGTCCCTGGGGGCCACCCTCTTCACGGCCGTGGAGGGTGTGCCGCCGGCGCCGGGGGCGTCGCTGGCGCGGGCCGGAGCGCTGGCTCCCGTCCTGTTCCGCCTCCTGTCGGGCGATCCCGCCGACCGCCCGGCCCCCGACGTCCTCCGCCACGAGCTCCGGGCCGTCATGGGCCACCGCCGATGACCTCCGTCCCCGCCGCGCCGGCCGCAGAACGTGCCGGGGCGGCGCGCCGGGACGGCCGGTGGGAGGTGGCCGCGCCCGTGGCCGTCGCCCTGGCGGTCGGGTCGTGGGGGCTCTCCGGGCCGTCGCTGTGGCGGGACGAGTCCGTCAGCGTGCTGGTGGCGCGTATGCCGTTCGCCGAGCTGCGCCGGTTCCTCGCCGACCTCGACGCCGTGCACGCCCTCTACTACCTGCTCCTGCGCCCCTTCGCCGCCCTGCCGGGACCGCTGGAGATCATCGTCCGCCTCCCGTCGGTGCTGGCCTTCGCGGCCGCCGCGTACGGGGTCGCGGCCCTCGCCCGCCGCCTGGCCGGCACCCGTGCCGCCCTGTACGCCGGCCTCCTGTACGCCCTCACCCCCATAGCCGCCCGGTACGCCCAGGAAGCCCGCTCGTACGCCCTGGTCAGCGCCGTGGCCGTGCTGGCGACGTGGTTGCTGGTCAAGCTCCTGGACCGTCCCTCCACGGCCGCCTGCCTGGCCTACGGCGCGAGCGTGGCCCTGCTCGGCTGGCTGCACCTGTACGCCCTGCTCCTGATCCCCGCCCACCTGCTCACCGCCTGGCTGCCCGCCCTGCGCCGCACCCTGCGGGCCCGCGCCGGGGCGAGCGGGCCCGGACCGTCCGGCGCGGTCCGCTCGCTCGCCGCTGTGGCCGCCGCCGGTGCGGCGCTCGTCCCGCTGCTGGTCCTGGCGGCCGGTCAGAAGGACGCCCAGGTGTTCTGGCTCAAGCCGCCGGGCTGGGCCGAGCTGGCCGCCTTCCCGGGGGAGGTCGCGGGGGCGGGCGCGGTCGTGTTGTTCGCCGCAGCCGTGTGGGGGGCCGGGCGGGCCCCGGCGGTCGCGGTGTGGGCGGCGCTGCCGGTGGTGCTCTCGTTCGCGATCTCGCAGGTCCAGCCCGTCTACCACCCGCGTTACGTGCTCTTCGCGGTCCCGCTGCTCGCGCTGCTCGCCGGGATCGGCCTGGCCGCGCTGCCCCGGCGGGCGGTGCCGGTCGTCGTCCTGGCCCTGTTCGCGGCGCTCGTGCTGCCCGCGCAGGTGGCGCTGAGGCAGCCCGCCTCCCGCCCCGACGACCTGCGCACGCTGGCCGCCACGCTGGCCGCCGAGGAGCGTCCCGGCGACCGGGTGCTGTTCGTGCCGGGCCGTTTCCGGCTGTTCGTGGCGGTGTACGGCGGCCCGTACGAGCGGCTGACGGACCTCACCCGCGTGCCCGGCGCGCCCGGCCCGCGGACGGCCGCCGAGCTGGACGCCGCCCTGAAGGGCGTGGACCGGGTCTGGCTCATCTCCCCGCGGATAGGGACGAAGTACGCCGACGACGAGCGCTACCGCACCCTCCAGCGAACGCTCACACCCGGACAGACCCGCACGTACGGCTCGATCCACCTAAGCCTCTGGACCCGCAACAATTGAGATACATCGCGTCATGGAACCCGGGGCGCGGCTTCAGTCGTTGGACAGGCGACGCAGAATGTGGAAGAGGCGGGGCGCGTGCTCCGCGTTCGGAGGAAGCCAGGGATGTCGCCAGTTCAGAAGTACGCCATCGGCGCAGGCGCCGCGGTTCTGCTCTCGCTGATCTTCTTGCCGGGCTGGATCACCCTGCTGGTGGTCCTCGGCGTGGTCGCGGCCCCGGTGGTCGGCTACCTCATGCTCGACCCGTCGCAGCGCGAGCGGCTCAAGCGGGCCCGCAGGCGCGGCATCGGAAGCTGAGCCGCATCGCGGCGGGGGTCTCAGGCCCCCGCCGCGCTCAGCTCCGAGCGCACCCGGCCGTGCACCCTGCGCTCCACGTAGAACGACAGGAACGGGACCGTGCCGCCGAGCATGACCCCGAGCATGTACGGCCAGCTCCAGCGCGCCTTCATGCCCAGGTTCATGACGGTGATGAGGTAGATCATGTAGAGGCCGCCGTGGATGGGGGCGATGATCTTCGACATCTCCGCGGCGCCGAAGCCGTAGCGCAGGACCATCGCGACGCACAGGATGAGCAGCATGACGCCGACCACGTAGGCGAGCACCCGGAAGGGCTTGAGAGCCGATTCCACCGTTAACCTTCCAGAACCATTTCGGGGGACTTGTCGCGGTCCCGATCAGTCCGTACGGCATCGCGTACGAAGTGGAACCACATGAAGACGGCGAATCCAGCGAAGATCCACCAGTTTGCGGCATAAGCCAGATTACGCCAGGTCAGCGTGCCACCGACCTCCGGCGGCCGGATCTTCACCTGCTGGAGCGAGCCCGACGGCGGCTGCGCCACCATGAAGCCGGTACGCAGCTTCTGGCCGGTCCACAGGTTGATCAGCTCGCCGCTGGACACGGTCTGCACCTGACCGGCGGGCAGCCCGTCCACGCGCCGCTGGACGCTGTCGGTGCCCTGCTGGCCGCGTAGCCGTCCGGCCACGGCGACCCGGCCCTGCGGCACCGCCGTGACGCCCGGATCGTCCGCCTTCGCCGCCCAGCCGCGTACGACCGGCATCAGCGTGCCGTCGTCGAGCCGCAGCGGGGTGAGCACCCAGTAGCCCTGGTCGCGGGAGACGTTGCCGCCCGGGGCGTCGACGTCGGGCCGCCGGTCGGCGACCAGGAGCTGGCGCGCGGCCTCGTACGTGCCCTCCGCCGAGACCCTGCGGCCGACGGCCTCGCCCGGCATCTGCCCGCCCACCGGGGCGAGCGTGGCGACCCCCACGGGAGCCGGATCGACGGCGGCGTGCGGCCTGCCGGAATCCTGGAAGACGCCGAGCTGCCAGCGGCCGAGCAGGATGAACGCGACAAGGACCCCGATCGTCAGCAGGTGCAGCCCCACGACGCGGGGCGAGAACAGGGTCCGGAGCATGGCTCAAAGCTATCCGCCGGGTGGAGTGGTCCCCTCATCAGCCCATGCCAATAGATAGCGGCAAAGGGTGCAATTGGACCATGTCATCACGCTAGGCTGCTGGCCATGTCTGACCAGCATATCGACCCGGCGGGCAACACCCAGCAGTTCCGCGCCTTCGCTCAGCGCCGTGAGCAGGAGGCGGAGGCGGAGGCGACCCCCAAGAAGTCGCCGCTGCTGCCGATCCTCGCGGTGGCCGTGGTGATCGTGATCATCGGCGTGGCCGCCTTCCTGCTGCTCCGCTAGCACACAACCGCACACCGACCTCTCACCCGCCCCGACGCCGTGGCGGGTCTTTGCCGTTTCCGCACATCCCCGACATACCGGCCGGTCGGTGTGATGCTCCTCATACGCCACCAGCCCTGGACCGGCGGCGACAGGCTGACTACATTGGACTTCATGTCCAATAAGTTTCCGGACATCAGGCCGCGCCGGGTGCGTTTCTCCTGGGAGAACACGCCGCTGCACTGGGTGCCCGGCGACCCCACCAGCACGCACGTCATCAACGCGCTGCACCTGCTGCTCCCCGCCGGCGAACGCTGGTTCGTGCACGTGTTCAAGCAGGCGCTCCCCCTCGTCACGGACGAAGGGCTCAAAGAGCGGGTCAAGGGATTCATGGGGCAGGAGGGCACACACGCGGTCGCGCACCAGCGGGTCCTCGACCACATGAAGGAGCAGGGCCTCGACCCGGCGCCGTACGTGGAGAACGTCGAGTGGCTGTTCGAGCGCCTGCTCGGCGACGGGACGGCGCCCCCGGCGGCCAGGACGGGCTGGCTCAGGGAACGGCTGGCGATGATCGCCGCGATCGAGCACTACACGGCCGTGCTCGGCCAGTGGATCCTCGACGCCCGCCCGCTGGACGAGGCCGGGGCCGACCCGGTGATGATGGACCTGTTGCGCTGGCACGGCGCGGAGGAGGTCGAGCACCGTGACGTGGCGTTCGACCTGTTCACCCACCTCGACGGCGGCTACGCCCGCCGCGTGCGGACGATGGCGCTGGCCGGGCCGCTGCTCGTGTGGCTGCTCCACCGAGGCTCCCGCTTCCTCATGGCCAACGATCCGCTCGTCGCCGGACGCATCACCCCCAAGTGGACGCACTTCCTCCACCGCTCCGCGCAGGGCCGCGTGCCCACACTGCGCGGCCTGGCCCTGGCCGCGCCGCGCTACCTGCGGCCGGGCTTCCACCCGAGCCAGGAGGGCGACCTGCGCCAGGCGCTGGACTACATCGCCGTCTCGCCCGCCCACGCCGAATACAGGAGGTTCAGTGGCTGAGCCAGGATTGGTGATCATCGGCACCGGCTTCGCCGGGATCGGCATGGCGATCAAGCTCAAGGAGGCCGGCTACCACGACTTCGTGATCCTGGAGAAGGCCGCCGACCTCGGGGGCACGTGGCGGGACAACACCTACCCCGGCTGCGCGTGCGACGTGCCGTCGCCCATGTACTCCTACTCGTACGAGCTGAATCCCGGATGGTCGCGGATGTTCGCCCCGCAGGCGGAGATCTGGGACTACATGCGTACCTGCGCGTACAAGTACGGCATTACCCCCCACATCCGCTACAACAAGCACGTCACAGCCCTGGAGTACGACGACGACCGACGGGATTGGACGGTCACGACGGACGACGGCGCAACCTTGCGGACGAACGCGGTCGTCTCGGGCATCGGCGCCCTCCATATCCCGAAATTTCCAGAAATTTTGGGGAGGGAGTCCTTCGCCGGCCCCTCCTTCCACTCCGCCGAATGGGACCACTCGGTCGACCTGACCGGCAAGCGCGTCGCCGTCATCGGCACCGGCGCCTCCGCCGTCCAGTTCGTCCCCCAGATCGCCCCCCGGGTACGCGAGCTCACCGTCTTCCAGCGCACGCCCCCGTGGATCCACCCCAAGCCCGACGTCGCATTCTCCCCCGCCGCCCGGCGCATCCTGCGTCTGCCGGGCCTGGCCAGGACCCTGCGCGACGGCGTCTACTGGGCGCTGGAGACCCGGGCGCTCGGCTTCGCGGTCCACCCGCGCCTGATGAAGGCGCACGAGCTCATGGCGGTCAAGCACCTGGAGTCCCAGGTGCCCGACCCCGCCCTGCGCCGCAGACTGACCCCCGGCTACACGATCGGCTGCAAGCGGGTGCTCATCTCCAGCGACTACTATCCGGCCCTGACCAGGCCGAACGTCACCCTGGTCACCGACGCGATCACCGAGATCAGGCCCCGCTCGATCGTGGACGCGACCGGCCGCGAGCACGAGGTGGACGTCATCGTCCACGGCACCGGCTTCAAGGTCGTGGACGCCCTCCAGGACCAGCGCATCACCGGCCGGAACGGCCTGAAGATCCAGGACGCCTGGCAGGACGGCATCGAGACGTACTACGGCATCACGACCGCCGGCTTCCCGAACCTGTTCTTCCTGCTCGGCCCCAACACCGGCCTCGGGCACAACTCGGTCGTCTTCATGATCGAGTCGCAGGTGCGCTACGTCATCGAGTGCCTGCGCCTGCTCTCCAGGACCGGGGCCAGGGCCCTGGACGTCAGGAAGGGCGCCCAGGACGCCTTCAACCGGCGGCTGCACGCACGCCTGGACCCGCTCGTCTGGAACGCCGGCGGCTGCCGTTCCTGGTACCTGGACGAACACGGAGTGAACCGGACGATCTGGCCGGGCTTCACCTTCGAGTACTGGGCCCGCACACGCAAGGTGCGGGCCGGGGCGTACGAGCTCATCCACTGAGGGCGCGGGTCACCTGCGGCCGAGCGCCCTGAGCTGGGCGGCGGTGAGGGCGGAGACGTTCTGGTCCACCGGCGCGTCGGCGTACTGGTGGATGGTCCAGCTCTTCCAGTCGGCGGGGGCGGTCACCGAGCCGGGGCCCACGCCGTAGCGGGCCACCCACAGCGGGTACTGCTGGAGGCCGCGGCCGTACTCGTCGGCGAAGTTCCAGCCGCTGTAGAACAGCGGCGTGATGCCGGTCTTGGCCTGGACGTGCGCCAGCCACGTCTTGGCCCAGGCGTTGACCTCGGTCACGGACCGGCCGTCGGTGGTCTCCAGGTCGAGCGCGAGCAGGTCGCCCTTCGCGGCCGGCTGCCGGTTCACCGCGGACAGGAAGTGGTCGGCCTCGGCGATCGGGTCGTTGGAGGGGTGCCCGTAGTGGTAGGCGCCCCGCACCTTGCCCTTCGCGCCCAGGTCGGCCCAGTGGCGGGCGAAGGAGGCGTCCACGCGGGTGGCGCCCTCGGTGGCCTTGACGATGCCGAACGCGGCGCCGCTCGCGGCCCAGTCGTGGTCCGGCTGGTAATGGGAGACGTCCTGGCCGTAGGTGAGGCCGTCGGCGTGGACGGTGGCTTGGACGGCGGTGGACGCCTGGGCGGGGGTGGCGGTGGATGCCAGGCCGAGGGCGGGAGCGGCGGCGGTGGCGGCCAGCAGGGCGCCCGCGAGGAGCTTCTTGACGTTCGGCTGCACAGATTCCTCCTGAGGGCGCGCGAAGGCGGCCCGCGGGTGTTGTCCGGGATTTCGCTCGAAGCGACGGAGGCTGGAAGAGGTGCGGCCGGGATCCACCCGGCGGCACGGCGCACAAAACCGTCGCGATGCCCGTTACAACCCCGTGACCTGGGCAAACATTCCCTCATGCCGGAGTCAAGCCATGACTCCGGTCACACCCGCCAGGGGCGGCGGCCCGCCGGGGCCGCCGCCGTACGGGCTCAGCGGGGCTGGACGACCAGGGCGCTGCCGCCGCCCCGGCGTACGGGCTCGGCGACGGCCTGGACGAGGTCACGGCCGCGGAACTCCAGGGCCGTGGCGGCGCCGATCTCGGGGTTCAGCACGAGACTGTGCCCCTTGGCCTCCAGCTCGGTCCGGTACTTGTCGAGGAACGCCTGCTCGGCCTGCGTCTGGGCGGTGTTGCGCTGCGTGGCCCGGGGGGCGGCGAGCGCGTCGGGCAGGCTCATGCCGAGCTCGTACCGGTTGACCAGGATCTGCAGCACGGTGGTGATGATCGTGGAGCCGCCCGGCGAGCCCGCGGCCAGCACCGGCCTGCCGTGGTCGAACACCAGCGTGGGCGCCATCGACGAGCGCGGCCGCTTGCCGGGGCCGGGCAGGTTGGGGTCGCCGGGCGCGGGGCCGAACGTGAAGTCGGTCAGCTCGTTGTTGAGCAGCACGCCGCGGCCCGGGACCACGATGCCGTTGCCGCCGGTCGACTCGATGGTGAGGTTGTAGGCGACCACGTTGCCCCACCGGTCGGCGACGACCAGGTGCGTGGTCTCCGGTCCCTCGTCGGCGATCGGGGTCGCGGTGCCGGTCGGAGTGGCGCAGGGGCCGTACCGGCCGTCGGGGTTCCCGGGGGCGACCGGGCTGGTCAGGGCCCTGTCGCCGATCAGGCAGGCCCGTTCCTTGGCGAACCCGTCGGACAGCAGCTCGCGCAGCGGCACGCCGGGCAGGTCGCCGACGTAGGCGTTGCGGTCGGCGAAGGCCAGCCTGGAGGCCTCCAGGTACTCGTGCACGCCCACCTTGGGCAGGGCTTCGAGGATGTTGAGCGCCTCGCCGACGGTCGAGCCGCCCGACGACGGCGGGGCCATGCCGTACACGTCCATGCCGTTGTAGGAGACCTTGGTGGGTTCGCGCAGGAGGGCGCGGTAGGCCCGCAGGTCGGACAGCTCCATCAGGCCGGGCCTGACGTTGCGGGTGCTGCCGGGGGTGACCGGCGGCTTCTTCACGGTGGCCACGATCTCCTTGCCCAGCCGGCCGCCGTACAGCCAGCCGGGGCCGCGCCTGGCCAGTTCCCGGTACGTGTTCGCCAGCTCGGGGTTCCTGAACACCGAGCCGACGGGCGGCGGCGCGCCGTTCGGGAGGTAGAGGGCGGCCGTCGAGGTGATGTCCTTGAAGCGGGCGACGTTCGCGGCGGTCTGGTCGTAGAAGGTCTGGTCCACGACGAAGCCGCGTGAGGCCACGTCGATGGCGGGCTGGAGGGCCTGGCCGAGCGAGAGGGTGCCGAACCGGCGCAGGGCCAGGTCCCAGTGGGCCAGCGTGCCGGGCACGCCCGCCGACAGGCCGCTGGTGACGCCCTCGTCGAACGGGATGCCCTCGAAACTGGTGGAGTTCATGGCGCGCGGGGCGGTCTCGCGACCGTCGATGGTGAAGACCCGGCGCTGCTTGGCGTCGTACAACACCATGAAGCCGCCGCCGGTCAGCCCGGCGGAGTACGGCTCGGTGACCCCGAGCACGGCTCCGGCGGCGACGGCCGCGTCCACGGCGTTGCCACCCCGTTTCAGCACGGAGATCGCGGCCTTGCTGGCGTCGAGGTCGACGGTGGCGACGGCGCCGCCGTACCCCTCGGCGACGGGGTTCTTCTGCTGGGGGTCGGCCGACGCGGGCGCGGCGGGCAGGAGGGAGATGAGGACTGCTGCTGCGGAATAGATCACACGGCGCATGGTGTCCACCATGACCCAGCTACGCCCGTCGTGGTAGGGCCCCCTCACACAAGGGGGTGATGTCCTGCGCTCCGCCGGTGGCCTAGCGTGGTGGCGTGCGCAGGAAGTCCGGTTTCGACCCCTATCTCGCCCTGATCGTGGCGGTCGCCCAATTGGTGATCGCCCAGGGCGCGACGTGGGGGCAACGTCTGCTGAGAGAGCCGCTCGATCCCTACGCGTACGCGTTGCTGCTGCTCGGGCCGCTCGCCATCCTCTTCCGCCGGCGGTTCCCGCTGCTGACGGTCGCCGTCGCGCTCGCCGCGATGGACCTGTTCCTCATCGGCGGCTACGCCTACGGCCCCGCCTTCTTCAGTCCGGGCATCCTGCTGTTCCTCCTGGTCACGGACGGCCGGCGGCTGATGGCCTGGACGATGGCGACCATGACGGTGACCTCGCTCCTCAGCTACGTCTGGTGGGTGGGCAACCGCGGCCTGTTCCACAGCCTGTCGATCCTGGCGTTCATCCTGCTGTTCATGGTCGTGGCCGAGCTGGTCAGGATCGTCAGGGAACGCCGGGCCGAGCACGAGCGCGTCGCCGAGGAGGAGGCCAGGCGCCAGGCCAGCGAGGAACGCCTGACCATGGCCCAGGAGCTGCACGACGTGCTGGCGCACAACATCTCGCTCATCCACGTGCAGGCCAGCACCGCGCTGCACCTCATCGACGCCAATCCCGAGCAGGCCCGTTCGGCTCTGGCCACGATCAAGACGGCCTCCAAGGAGGTGCTCGGCGAGATGCGCTCGGTGCTCAACGTGCTGCGCGAGGGCGCGCCGCGCTCCCCGACGGCCGGGCTCGACCGGCTCGACGACCTCGTCGAACGTTCCGGCATGGAGGTCTCGCTCAAGCGGGTCGGCTCGCGGCCGCTGCCGCCGCAGATGGAGCGGGCGGCGTACCGGATCGTGCAGGAGTCGCTCACCAACGCCGCCCGCCACGCGCCCGGCTCGCGGGTGTCGGTGCGCCTGGAGTACGGCGCCGAGGAGCTGCTCCTCGTGGTCGCCGACACCGGCGCGACGAGACCCGCCGTGTTGTCGGAGGAGGGCAGCGGCAACGGCATCCCCGGCATGCGCGAGCGCGCCTCCGCCCTGGGCGGCACGCTCGTCGCGGGCCCGTCGGGCGACGGCTTCCAGGTCGAGGCCCGTCTGCCCCTACCCGAGGAGACCTCATCATGATCAAGGTTCTGCTGGCCGACGACCAGGCGCTGGTCCGCGCGGGCTTCAAGGCGCTGCTGGACGCCCAGCCCGACATGACCGTGGTGGCCGAGGCGTCCGACGGCGCGGAGGCGGTGCGCCTGGCCGGCGAGCACGCGCCGGACGTCGTGCTGATGGACATCCGGATGCCGGGCACCGACGGCCTGACCGCCACCCGCCGGATGCCGCCGGGCCCGCACATCATCATCCTGACCACGTTCGAGCTGGACGAGTACGTCTTCGAGGCCCTGCGCGGCGGCGCCTCCGGCTTCCTGGTCAAGGACACCGAGCCGGCCGAGCTCATCCAGGCCGTACGGGTCGTGGCGGCGGGCGAGGCGCTGCTGTCGCCGAGCGTGACCCGGCGGCTGATCGCCGAGTACGCCTCGCGCGCCAAGGAGCCGGTCTCCACCCAGGGCCTCGACCAGCTCACCGACCGCGAACGCGAAGTGCTCTCCCTGGTCGGCACCGGCATGACCAACGACGAGATCGCCGCCAAGCTGTTCATGTCGCCGGCCACCGCCAAGACCCACGTCAGCCGGGCGATGATGAAGCTGCACGCCCGCGACCGCGCCCAGCTCGTGGTCATCGCCTACGAGTCGGGCCTGGTCAGGCCGGGGTGGCTCTGACGCCGAGCGGTTCCGTCCCGAACCACTCCCGCGCGGCCTCGGCCAGGCCGTCGGTCCCGGCCCAGGCCACGTACCCGTCGGGGCGGATCAGCAGCACGTCGGCGGGCGGCTCGGCGCACCGCGCCCGGACCACGTCGATCCAGCCGCCACCGGGCAGGTCCGGGCCGATCCCGTCGTGCGGGCCGGGCAGGGCCTCGCCGGGCCCGTCGCGCAGGTCGAGCAGCACCGGCCGCCCGGCCCGCATCAGCTCGGCCACCCGCCGTTCCCCTCCGACAGTGCTCAGCCGCAGGTCGGGGACGAACCGGCCGGTGAGCGGATGCGCCCGCTCCCCCTCGGGCGGGTAGCGGGTGTCGGAGCCGTGCAGGAGCGCGGCGAGGTGGCGCAGCGGCTGCTCGTAGGCGAACAACTCGCCCAGCAGGGCGCGCAGGGCCGCGCCGTCCTCGCCGGGCGCCCGTTCCAGCGCCACCTGGGCGCGCGTCTGCGCGAGCGCCCGCCCGGCCACCGGACGGCGTTCCCCCTCGTACGTGTCCAGCAGCCCGGCAGGCACCCGTCCGCGCAACACGGCGGCCAGCTTCCAGGCCAGGTTGGCGGCCTCCGTCATGCCGACGTTGAGCGCCGACCCGCCCGCGGGGAACAGGTGGGCCGCGTCCCCGGCCAGGAACACCCGGCCGGCCCGGTAGCGCTCGGCGAGCCTGGCCTGCGCGACCGTGCTCGACAACCAGATCGGCTCCCCCAGCGGCAGGTCGGCGCCGATCACCCGGCGCACGGCCGCCCGGAAGTCCTCCATCGTCACCGGGCCGTCGGGCGGGGCGCCGCGCTCGCGTACGCCCGCGATGAGCACGCCGGGCTGGAGCGAGGTGAGCAGCAGGCGGCCGGTGGGGGTGCGGTTCCAGCCCGGTCGCAGGCCCTGGACCGGCAGGTCCTCGAACGGGCCCGGCGCGTCCCCGGCGAAGTGGCCGAGCCGCAGCACCTCGTCGTCGGTGGTGCCGGGGAAGCCGATGCCCGCCAGGGCGCGTACGGTGCTGTGCCCGCCGTCGCAGCCCACCGCGTACCGGGCCCGGGTCCGGCCGGTGGACAGCTCCAGCGTGACGCCCTCCGCGTCCTGGGCCAGCCCGGTGACCTCGCAGCCCCGCCTGATCTCGGCGCCGAGCTGTTCGGCCCGTTCGGCCAGCAGCCGTTCGAGCCGGGGCTGCTGGATCAGCAGCAGCCGCAGCGGCATGTCGTCGTGCCCGGCGAACCGCAGCGGCACCTCCCCGAACGGGAAGCCCGGCGGGCGGCCCGCGAAGCCGCTGCCCTCGGAGAGGCGTTCGAGCAGGCCCCGGTGGTCGAGCAGCTCGACGATCTGGCCGCCGAGCCCGTTGGCCTTGGGCAGCTCACTCGGTTCGGGGCGTTTCTCCAGCACGATGGGGCGTAATCCGGCCAGCGCCAGCTCGCCCGCGAGCATGAGCCCTACCGGGCCCGCTCCCACGATCATCACGTCGTCCATGCCTGTCAGGCTAGATTGACAAAATCCATCCTGTCAATCTAGCCTGACAACGTGGACGTGGAAGAGCTGTCTCAACGCATCAGGTCGAACGACCCCGCCCTCGGCCTGCGGGCGGTGGGCGCGCTGCACCGGCTGGCCGAGCAGGTGGAGGCGGAGTCGGTGGCGCTGGCCAGGGAGCAGGGCTGGACCTGGGAGCAGATCGGCGACGCGCTCGGAATGTCACGGCAGTCCGTGCACGCCAGATACGGAAAGTGAGGATCGCCATGTTCGGCAAGGAGAAGAGTCCGTTCGCGGCCGTCGTCAGCGCGGCACTCGACGAGGCCAGGCAGCGCGGCGACCGGCGGCTCGGCACCGAGCACCTGCTGCTCGGCCTGCTGCACGCCCCCGGCTCGGAGCCGGCGCGGGCGCTGGGCGTCGACCTGGCCACGGCGCGCGCCGCGCTCGACGAGCTCGACCGGGTGGCGCTGCGCTCGATCGGCCTGGACCTCGGCGAGGCCCCGCGCGCGACGCCCCGGAGGCACCCGCCGATCTCCGGCACCGCCCTGACGTCGAGCGCCCGCACCGTGGTCAACACCGCCATCCGGGCCACCCGTACGAGAACGAGACCGCAGGTGCCCCGGCACCTGCTGCTCGCCCTCCTGGACCAGGACGGCCACGACCCGGTGGCCCACCTGATCGACCACCTCGGCGTGGACCGCGCGGCCGTACGCGCCCGCATCGCCTGACGCGCGGCACGCGGGAAATCCGGTTGAAGCCGCGGCGGGGTCGCTGTCAGGGTCGGAGGATGCGGCGTACATACGATGACCTGGTCGAAGAGGCCGACACCGTCTCGGTCGACGGCTGGGACTTCTCCTGGCTGGAGGGCCGGGCCACCGAGGAACGACCCTCGTGGGGCTACTCCCGCCTGCTGGCCGGGCGGATGGCGGCGGCCGAGGCGGCGCTCGACGTCCAGACCGGCGGCGGCGAGATCCTGGCCGGCCTGCCCGAGCTCCCGCCCGTCACCGTGGCGACCGAGTCGTGGCCGCCCAACCTCGCGCTGGCCGCCTCCCGGCTGCGCCCGCGTGGCGCCCGGGTGGTGGCCGACGACGAGGAGCCGCGTCTGCCGTTCCGCGACGGCGTCTTCGACCTGGTGGTCAGCCGCCATCCGGTGGTGACCTGGTGGGACGAGATCGCCCGCGTGCTGCGGCCCGGTGGCACGTACTTCTCCCAGCAGGTCGGCCCGCGCAGCGTGTTCGAGCTGACCGAGTTCTTCATGGGCCCGCAGGACGGCTCGGCCCGCGACCCGCGCGACGCCGAGGCGGCGGCCCGGTCCGCCGGTCTTGACGTCATCGACCTGCGGGCCGAGCGGCTGCGGATGGAGTTCCGCGACATCGGCGCGGTGATCTACTTCCTGCGCAAGGTGATCTGGATCGTGCCGGGCTTCTCGGTGCGGCGCTACGACGACAAGCTGCGCGAACTGCACGGACTCATCGAGGCCGAGGGGCCGTTCGTCGCCCATTCGTCCAGGTTCCTCATCGAGGCCAGGCGTCCGCCGAAGCCTGCGGCGTGATCGCGGGCCCACTGCGCGGAGACCGCCCCCGTCCTGCGGACGACGAGACACACCGGCGCGCTACCGCCGCGGGCGTACGCCAGGGCCGCCCGAGCACTCCCCCGGGCGCACGCCGGCCGGATCCCGTCGGCCGATTCGCCCCGGGCCGGGAAGGCGGACCCTGGAGGCAGGACGAAGGAGGAAAGTCATGCACATGGGTTTCTGGCCGGTCATCCCGGTCTTCTGGGGACTGTTCTGGGTCGCGCTCGTCGCGCTCGCCGTCACGGCCCGGCGCAAGGGGTGGTGGGGGCGCCGGCCGGCGATCGCGCCGCACAGTCCCACGGCGTCGGCCGAGCGGATCCTCGCCGAGCGGTACGCCCGCGGCGAGATGAGCGACGACGAGCTGTTCGAGAAGATGTCCGTGCTCAAGGGCGCAACCACCTAAACATCACTAACGGTACAACAACTGTCACTGGCCGCATCCAGCTCACCGCGTTACGTTTCCCACAAAAGCTTCCAAGAAAGTGGGGACGGCCATGCGCTCCATCGTCAGATCCCGCGACCGGCGCGCGGCCGGCCGCCCGGCGCCCGTCCGCTGAGCGTGGAGGCCGTCACCCTGTTCGCCGGGGGCGTGGCAGCCGGGCTGGTCGCGGGCACCGCCTCGTGCACGGCCGCCCAGGGCGGGCTGCTCATGGGCCTGGTCGGGCGGCACGACGGGCGCGACCCCGTACAGGTGGCGTGGTTCCTGGGCGGCCGGCTGGCGTCGTACACGCTGGCCGGGACGCTGCTCGGGCTGCTCGGCTCGGCTGTCAGCCTGCCGCCGCGGGCGCGGGCCCTGCTCCTGATCGCGGCCGGCTGCGCGGTGATCGGGTTCGCCGTCCGGCTCCTGCGCGGCGGGAGCCACGCCTGCGGCGAGCCCGCCCGGCCCGCCGGCTACCGGGCGCCGCTGCTGGGCGCGGCCACGATCCTGGTGCCCTGCGGGGTGACGCTCGGCATGGAGATGCTCGCCGTCTCCAGCGGCTCACCGCTGTCGGGCGCGGCGGCCATGGCGGGGTTCGTGCTCGGTACGGCGCCGGCGTTCGCGCTGCTCGGGTACGTGCTGCGCCGCGTCTCCCGTACCAGGCTGGCCAGGCTCGCCGGGGTCCTCGCGATCGCCGCCGGACTCTGGACCGTCGTGGCCGGGCTCAACCTGGGCGGCTGGACGCCGGGGGCCACCCCGGCCGCGGCGGGGCCGGCCGCCAGGACCGTCACGGTCTACGCCACCCGCGACGGCTACCGGCCCGCCACCGTGTCCGCCCGCGCGAACGTACCGGTCGAGATCATCTTCAAGCGGGTCGATCAGGGCTGCACGAGCACCGTCACCATCGACGGGCGCGACGTGGCCCTGCCCGCCACCGTACGGCTGCCGCCGCACCGCCCCGGTTCGCTGCGCTACGTGTGCGGGATGGGCATGTATTCCGGGTTCATCAGGTTCTCCTAGCGGCGTTGTCGGCGATTACGGTTCGCGATCGCGCGATCACGTGCCACGCTGTCGCCATGGCCTGGTGGCAGGGAGAGGTGGCGGCGCCGGCCGTTCCGGCGCCACGGGTGGGGGACGAGCCCGAGTTGACGGCCGCCGCGCGGGCGGGCGACGCCCAGGCGGCCCACCGGCTCGGCAAGCTCTACGCCCAGCGCGGCGACCGGGCGGCGGCCCGGCTCTGGTGGGAGCTCGCGGCCGGGGGCGGCAACGTCGACAGCGCCTACAACCTGGGCGTCTGGCACGAGAAACACGGCAGCCTGGAAGAGGCGGTCATCTGGTACGAGACGGCCGCGGCCACCGGCGACGCCGAGGCCGCCGCCAACCTGGCCACGCTCCTGCTGGAGCAGCGCGGCGACGCCGGGGCCGCGAGAGCCTGGTTCGAGCGTTCGGCCCTGGCCGGCTCCCGTACCGCGGCACGCCGCCTCGCGCTGCTGTGCGAGGACTACGGCGAGACCGGCGTGGCCCGCGAGTGGCACCGCAGGGCGGCCGACGACGGCGACATGGCCTCGGCCCACGACCTCGGCTTCCTGGCCTACTCCGCGGGCGAGGACGAGGAGACCGTGCGCTGGTGGGAGTACGCGGCCAGGGGCGGCCACGCCGACTCGGCCCACTGCATGGGCCTCTACCTGCACGCCAGCCGCGACCCCGAGGGCGCCGAGGCCTACTACCGGCTGGCCGCCAAGAACGAGCACCCCGGCGCCGCTTCCCGCCTCGGCGCCATCGCCCTGTCCCGCGGCGACCTGCGTACGGCCCGCGCCTGGTACGAGCGGGCCGCCGCCGCCGGACGGCTGGAGGACCAGCGCATGGCCGGGTTCGTCTGCGTGGAGCTCGGCGACACCCCGGCGGCCAGCCACTGGTTCGGCAGGGCGGCGGGCGGTGGCGACGCCGAGTCGGCCTTCAACTACGGTCTGCTGCTGATCGCCGAGTTCGGCGACCTGGCCGGCGGCCGCCACTGGTTCCGCCAGGCGGCGCGGGCCGGCCACCACGGCGCGGCGGTCGAGCTGGGCGGGCTGCTGACGGTGGCCGGCGAGCTGGGCGAGGCGGAGGAGTGGCTGGCCGACCCGCCGCCCCCGGCGTGGGCCCGTACGGCCGAGCCCGAGCTGGCCGCCCGCGCCGAGCTGGCGGCGTCGGCCACGGGCCGCAGGGGCGGCGTGCCGCTGTCCGTGCCGGACCTGACGGAGATCCTGGGCACCTGGGACCTGGTGACCAGGCCGCTGCACGACCACTCCGACGTGATCGGCTGGCTGGTGGAGCGGAGCGGCGTGCACCGCAGCGCGATCGAGCACCTGGCGTCAGTGCGCGGCACGCTGCTGCGTCCCGGCAGCGCGCCCTGGCCGGGCACGGGCGAGATCGAGCACGTCCTCGCCACCGCCCGCGACCTGCGCCGCCGCCTGGGAATACGCTGAGGGGGCGCGGCCCGCCCGGACCGCACCCCCTCAGGACACTCAGAGAACGTCGGCGACCGGCGTGCAGGCCAGCCCGAGCGCCTCGGCGACCGGCTCGTTGGTGAGCAGGCCGTCATGGGTGTTGAGACCGAGCGCGAGCGCCGGGTCCGCCTTCAGCGCCTCGCGCCAGCCCAGCTTGGCCAGCTTGACCGCGTACGGAAGGGTGGCGTTGGTCAGCGCGTAGGTCGAGGTGTTGGCCACCGAGCCCGGCATGTTCGCCACGCAGTAGAAGATCGATTCGTGCACCTTGTACGTCGGCTCGGCGTGCGTGGTCGGCCGCGAGTCCTCGAAGCAGCCACCCTGGTCGATGGCGATGTCCACGAGCACCGAGCCTGGCTTCATCCGCGAGACCAGGTCGTTGGAGACCAGCGTGGGAGCCTTGGCGCCGGGGATCAGCACCGCGCCGATGACCAGGTCGGCCCCCAGCACCTCGCGCTCGATGGCGTACGAGGTGGACACGAGGGTCTTGAGCCGGCCCTGGTAGATGGCGTCGATGTGCCGCAGCCGGTCGATGTTGGTGTCGAGCACGGTGACGTCGGCGCCCATGCCGACGGCGATCTGGGCGGCGTTCAGACCGGAGACGCCGCCGCCGATGACGACCACCTTGGCCGGGGCCACGCCGGGCACCCCGCCGGGCAGGACGCCGCGGCCGCCGTTGAAGCGCATGAGGTTGTAGGCGCCCACCTGCGGCGCGAGCCGGCCGGCGACCTCCGACATCGGGGCGAGCAGCGGCAGCGTGTTGCCCACCTGCACGGTCTCGTACGCGATGGCGGTCGTCCCGGCGGCGAGCAGCGCGTCGGTGCAGGGGCGGGAGGCGGCCAGGTGCAGGTAGGTGAAGAGCACCAGGCCCTCGCGCAGGCGGTGGTACTCCTCGGCGATGGGCTCCTTCACCTTGAGGACCATGTCGGCCTGACCCCACACGGCGTCGGCGCTGTCGAGGATCTTCGCGCCCGCCGCGAGGTACTCCTCGTCCGTGATGTGTGAGCCGAGGCCGGCACCCCGCTGGACGGCGACGTCGTGACCGTCGCGGACCAGCTCGTGAACACCGGCGGGGGTGACCGCCACGCGGTATTCGTGGTTCTTGACCTCGGCAGGGACGCCGATCTTCATCACTGGGATCCTTTCGGAGACCGGCACATCGTCGTGCCGGATATGGAGGGTGTCACAGGCGCGCCCACGCTTCCGTGAGCACACCGCGAAGGATGGATCCGATCTCGTCGAACTCCTTGGGCCCCGCGATCAGCGGGGGCGCGAGCTGGATCACGGGGTCACCGCGGTCGTCCGCCCGGCAGTAGAGTCCGGCGTCGTACAGCGCCTTGGACAGGAATCCGCGCAGCAACCGCTCGGACTCCTCAGCGTTGAACGTCTCCTTGGTGGCCTTGTCCTTGACCAGCTCGATGCCCCAGAAGTAGCCCGAGCCGCGCACGTCGCCGACGATCGGCAGGTCGCGCAGGTCGTCGAGGGCGGCCTGGAAGAGGGGCTCGTTCCTGGTGACGTGGCCGAGGAGGTCCTCGCGCTCGAAGATGTCGAGGTTGGCGAGGGCCACGGCGGCGGACACGGGGTGGCCGCCGAAGGTGTAACCGTGGGCGAACATGGTGTCGCCCTGCTTGAACGGCTCGAACAGCCGCTCGTGCGCGATCATGGCCCCGATGGGCGAGTAGCCGCTGGTCAGGCCCTTGGCGCAGGTGATGATGTCGGGCACGTAGTCGAACTTCTGGCCGCCGAACATCGTGCCGAGGCGGCCGAAGGCGCAGATGACCTCGTCGGAGACGAGCAGCACGTCGTACTCGTCGCAGATCTCGCGCAGGCGCTGGAAGTAGCCGGGGGGCGGCGGGAAGCAGCCGCCGGCGTTCTGGACGGGCTCGGCGAAGACGGCGGCCACGGTGTCGGGGCCTTCCATCTCGATGGCGCGGGCCACGCGGTCGGCCGCCCAGATGCCGTATTCCTCCGGCGACATGCCGGGGACGCCACTGATTTCGTCGGCGCGGTAGTAATTGGTGTTCGGAACGCGTACCGAGCCGGGAACGAGGGGCTCGAACATCTGCTTGAACGCCGGGATGCCGGTGATCGACAGGGCGCCCTGCGGGGTGCCGTGGTAGGCGATCTGGCGGCTGATGACCTTGTGCTTGAGCGGCTTGCCGACGAGCTTGTAGTACTGCTTGGCCAGCTTCCACGCGGTCTCGACGGCCTCGCCGCCGCCGGTGGTGAAGAAGACCCGGTTCAGCTCGCCCGGCGCCTGCTCGGCCAGGCGGGCGGCCAGCTCGGCCGCCTTGGGGTGGGCGTACGACCACAGCGGGAAGAAGGCCAGCTCCTGGGCCTGCTTGGCGGCGGCCTCGGCCAGCTCGCCACGGCCGTGCCCGACCTGGACCACGAACAGCCCGGCCAGACCGTCGAGGTAACGCTTGCCGTGGATGTCGTAGATATAAGAGCCCTCACCGCGCACGATGGTCGGGATCTCGTTCTCCTGGTAGGCGCTGTGCCTCGTGAAGTGCAACCACAGGTTGTCCTGCGCGGCCTTCAGGACGTCGTTTTCCGGCTGCGTCATGGTTATCTTCCCTCGTGTCGAACTCCCCACAGTTTGCATGTTCACCTGCGGTTTGCCAAGCGAATCGGTCGCAGCACTATGCAAGAAAATCGAGATCCGCAGAAGCGTTGTGTAACAGCAACGAAATCCGCAGGTAGATTATCGCGCGGGTCATGCCTGTTTCCGTACTGCGGAACCTTCTGTGATCCAATGAGACCAAACTGTCGAGAACGACCCCCGGGGGACCGTCCCGTGACTCCTGACCAGATCGAGAGCGCAGTCGCCGCCGCGATGCCCCAGGCCATCGAGGAGCTCAAGCGGCTCGCCGCCATTCCCTCCGTGGCCTTTCCCGGCCACCCGGAGGAGCCGGTCTACGCCGCCGCCGCGGTGGTGGAGGAGCTCGTACGCTCGGTGGGCCTGCCGCACGTCCAGCAGGTCGCCGTCGAAGGCAGCTTCCCCGCGATCTACGGCGAGGCGCCCGCCCCGCCCGGAGCGCCGACGGTCCTGCTGTACGCGCACTACGACGTGCAGCCCGCCGGGGACCTGGCCGCGTGGCGCACGCCGCCGTTCGAGCCCACCCTGATCGACGGCAAGCTGTTCGGCCGCGGTTGCGCGGACGACAAGTCGGGCGTCATCTCCCACATCGCCGCCCTGCGCACCTTCCAGGGCCGCTTCCCCGTGGGCATCAAGGTCATCATCGAGGGCCAGGAGGAGTACGCGGGCGAGCGCCTGGAGTCCTTCGTCGAGCGCAACCCCGAACTGCTGCGCGCCGACGCGATCGTGGTGGCCGACAGCGGCAACCCGCGCGTCGGCGACCCGGCGGTCACGACGTCGCTGCGCGGCATGGCGGCCTTCACCATCGAGGTGCGCACGCTGCGCGAGGCCGTCCACAGCGGCTCGTTCGGCGGCGCCGCTCCCGACGCGCTGGCCGCCCTGATGCGCATGCTGACCGCGCTGCACGACGAGAACGGCGACATCCGCGTGCCCGGCCTGCCGCGCGGCAGCTTCCTCGGCCAGGGCCCGTCGGAGGAGGAGTTCAGGAAGACCGCCGGCGTGGCGGACGGCGTCTCGCTGGTCGGGTCCGGCTCGCTGGCCGACCGGCTGTGGGCGTCGTACGCGATCACCGTGACGGGCCTCGACGTGCCGACCGTGTCGGGCGCCGTGAACGCGGTCCAGCCCGTGGCGCGGGCCCGGGTGACCGTCCGCGTGCCTCCGTCCGGCGACCCGAAGACCACGGTCAACGCCGTGGTGGAGTTCCTGCGCCAGGTGGCGCCGTGGGGCGTGCAGGTGTCGTTCGGCGACTTCACCGTCGGGTCCGGCTTCCAGGCCGACTCGGGCGGCAAGGCGCGGGCCGCGCTCAACCGGGCGATGGAGCGGGCGTTCGGCCGCCCGCCGCGCGACGTGGGCGCGGGCGGCTCGATCCCGCTGGTGAACACGCTGCTCAAGCAGTACCCGGCGGCCGAGATCCTGCTGTTCGGCGCCGAGGACGAGGACGCCGCCATCCACGCCCCCAACGAGCGGCTCGACCTGGAGGAGCTGCGCCGCGTGGCCACCGCCGAGGCGCTGTTCCTGCACGAGCTGGGCGGGCCTTCGGCGCTCGGCGTCTGACCCGCTTCACCCACGCCCCGGACGGCCCCCCGCCGTCCGGGGCGTTTCGGCGTTCAGGGGCGTTTCGGCGTTCAGGGGCAGCGGACGAGGGGCGTGTCGTAGTAGCTGAAGTTGTCGATGGACATCCAGCCCGTCGTCCCGGTGCCCTTCACGCGGGCGAAGACCCAGAGGGTGCCGTACCTGTTCTTCGTCCAGCAGTGGAAGTAGAGCACCGTGCCCCTGCCGACCGAGGTGACGATCGCGCACCTGCGCCCTGCGTACGGTCCGACCTTGAGGTTGAACCTTCCCTTCATGACCCCGTAGCCCGGGTCCACGTTGGCGACCGAGATCGGCGGGCACGAGCCCGCGGTGGCGGCCTCGGCCGCCTCGGCCGGTCCGGTCATGGCCACGGTGCCGGCGATCGTCCCGGCCGCCGCGAGGACCGCGAGTGTCCTGATCGTGTGCCGCATGCCGCCCCTCTCAGAGATCGACTGATGCGCACATCGTGCGTCCGGGGGCGTTGAGGGTTTGTTGAGGATCTGTTGAGCCCCGCCGGGAGACGGCCGAGCAGTGCCGGGAGGCCAGCTCGACCTCGACGGCTGCCCCCCGCGCGGCGGGTCAGGCGTGCCGGTCCGCCAGGCGCGGCCCTTCGTACGTGCCGCGGCACACCAGGCGCAACCCGGCCTCCACCAGCGCCCAGCCCAGCCGCAGCTCCCATGTGGCGGCGGCCGTCCCCCGCCGGGCCCGGCCGTGGGCCTGGGCGGCGGCCCGCAGTTCCTGTGCGCGAACCCGTTCCACCAATAGGTATGAGTCGGGATACATCCTGCGCTCCTCACGTCCTGAACGGGAATCCGTACGTGTGCACGGCGGTGTTCTCGCGGCCCTCGGTGTCTCCCGCCTCGCGGGCCGCCTTGCCGCGGGCCTTCCACTTCTCGACGACCTCGCCGAGCTCCACGCCCAGGGCGCGCAGCTCTTCGGCGGTCAGCGACAGCAGGCTCTCGGAGCTGAAGGCCGAGTCGCGCCAGGGCTCGGCCCAGGCCGCCTGCGTGTCGAGGTAGCCGTCGTACATCTCGGCGAGCTGGCGGCTGTGCAGGCGTGACATCGCCCGGTGGACCGCGTCGCCCTCAGGGGTGTCACGGAAGTCGGAGCTCCTGGTCGAGATGCTGTCCGCCGACGGTTGCCACCAGCGCTCGCGGGCGTCGCCCCGGCCGGTGCCGGCCTCCTCGATGAGGTCGTGCTCGGCCAGTTTCCGCAGGTGGTAGCTGACCAGGGAGACCGCCTCGTCCACCTGGTCGGCCAGTTGCGAGGCCGTGGCGGTGCCGGCCACGGTGAGCGCCCGGTAGAGCCGCATGCGCAGCGGGTGCGCCAGCGCCTTGAGCGTGCCGACGTCCCGGATGCGCTGTTTCTCGTGCCGTGCCATACCGCCACGGTAGATGCGCAACAAAAATTGCGCAAGGAAAATTGTGCAATAAAAGTTGCGGACCTTCTCAGAAGCGCCAGCGGGTCTGCGCGTAGTCGCCCTTGCGGAAGGCCAGGATCTTGGCGGGGACGACCCTGAAGACCAGGGCGGCGCCGCCCCCGCGGTTGAGGAAGACGCCGTCGCCGAGGTCGAAGTGCCATTCGGGGCCGTACTTGGCCTCCCACGCCGCGGCCAGGCGCTTGAGCCCGGCCGGGTCGGCGACCCGCTCGGCCGTGCCTTCGACCACGACGTCGAGGCCCTCGTGCAGGGCGCTCGCGCCGGTGGTGAGCGCGCAGCGCGGGCCGGCGGCCAGGTTCCTGGCCTTCTGCTCGTCGGTGCCCGTGGTGAAGTGCGGCGCGTCGTCCAGCCAGACCGCCAGCAGGGGTGTGACGTGCGGGCGGCCGTCGGCCCGTACGGTGCTCAGCCAGTACGTCTCGGCGCGTTCGAGCTGGTCACGGGCCTCGTTCCAGGTCGTGGGCGTGGCGCCGTCCGCGCTGAAGCGGTGGTCGAGCTCGCCTGTCGGTTCCATGGTCGCTCCCTTTTCCGGTTGTCTCCCAGGACAGACCTGCCCGGGATCAGGAACTCATCGCCGGACGCGGGAACAGGGTCAGGAAGCGGCGTACGGCCTCGCGGTCCCCTTCGACGCGCACTCCTTCACCGTCGAGGGCGGCGCCCATGAAGGCGAGGCCGCGCAGCCGGTCGGCGTCGGCCTCCAGCACCGCGTCCACGCGGCCGGCGACGCCCCTGACGAGGGTGAGCCCGCCGGCCGCCACCTCGGCGAGGAACCGGTCGAGGCCGACGCGCAGCTCGACGCGGGCCTCGAAGCCGCGCGCCGCCTCGGCGTCGAACGTGGTCCGCAGGGCCACCACCAGGGCGTCCACGCTCAGGGAGCCGGTCGAGGGCATCGGCATCCGGCTGCCCCAGCGGGCCAGCGCGAGCACCGCGGGCTCCAGCTCCAGGCCGCGCTCGGTCAGCTCGTAGACCTGGCTGGCGTACGGCGGCGGCAGCCGGTGGCGGCGCAGCACGCCCGACTCCTCCAGCTCGCGCAGCCGCTGGGACAACACGTTGGGGCTGGCCGACGGCAGGCCCGCGCGCAGGTCGGTGAAGCGTTTGGGGCCGAGCAGCAGCTCACGGACGATCAGCAGCGCCCACCGCTCGCCCACGTGGTCGAGCGCCCTGGCGATCCCGCACGGGTCGTCATAGGTGCGCATCCGGGCCTCCTTGTAGTTCAGGACTAGCTGGTACTAGTTTAGGACCATCGACGAAGGGAGCAAGAGCCATGAGCGAGTTGCCGCAGGGCGACCTTCGCCTGCTCGGCCATCCGGTCGCGCGCGGGCTGCTGGTCTCGTCCGAGCTGGCCAGGGTCGCGTACGTCGCCCGCGACGGCACGCCCCGCGTGTTGCCGATGTTGTTCCACTGGAACGGCGAGGAGATCGTGTTGCCCACCTTCAGCGGGTCGGCCAAGCTCGGCGCCCTGCGCGAGCGTCCCGACCTCGCGATCACCATCGACGTCCCCGGGCCGCCGCCCGAGGTGCTGCTGATCCGGGGCCGGGCGGAGATCACCGAGGTCGACGGCATCCTGCCCGAGTACGCCGCGGCCCACCGGCGCTACTACGGCGAGGAGCAGGGCACGAAGAACGTCGAGGCGGCCGACCGCCCCGGCGTCAGGATGGGCCGCATCGCCGTCCGCCCCACGTGGGCGGGCGTGCTCGACTTCCAGACGCGCCTGCCCGGCGCACTGACGAGGGGGTGACGCGGATGGCGACGTTCGCGCTGATCCACGGCGGCGGCAGCTCCGCGTGGGACTGGCATCTGGTCGAGTCCGAGCTGCGCGCCCGGGGCCACCGCACGGTGGCCGTCGACCTGCCGATCGAGGACGACTCCGCCGGCCTGGCCGACTACGCCGACACGGTGGCGCAGGCCGTCGGCGCGGCGGACGACCTGGTCGTGGTGGCCCACTCGTGGGGCGGTTTCGTCGCCCCGCTGGTCTGCGACCGACTGCCGGTGAAGCTGCTCGTACTGGTCACGGCCATGATCCCGGTCCCCGGCGAGCCGCCGGGCGAGTGGTGGGCCAACACCGGCTTCCAGGGCTCCGACCTGGACCTCGTCGCCCAGTTCATGCACGACGTCCCGGCGGAGCTGGCCGAGGAGGGGCTGCGCAGGGGGCGTCCGCAGGCGGAGAAGTCGTCCGCCGAGCCGTGGCCGGGCACGGCCTGGCCCGACGTGCCGACGAGGTTCCTGCTCTGCCGGGACGACCGGTTCTTCCCGCCGGAGTTCATGCGGCGGGTGGTGCGCGACCGGCTCGGCGTCACGCCGGACGAGATCGGCGGCAGCCACATGGTCATGCTGGCGCGCCCGGAGGAGCTGGCCGAACGCCTAGAGGCGTATCTCACAACCTGACCAGCTGCGCCATGGGCTATCTTTTGTACTGACTGGTCAGTTCAAGAGATGGGGTCGTGGTGATCGTCGCCGTGGGGTTGTCGCTCAAGGGGGTGTATCCGGAGGTCTCGCTGAAGGCGGGCCCCGGCACGCTCACGGCGGTCGCGGGCCCGGCGGGCAGCGGGCGTACGAGCCTGCTGCTCACGCTGGCCGGGCGGATGAGGCCGACGACGGGCACGCTCGCCGTCGCCGGGCACACCAGGCCGCGCGCCGTCCGCAAGGTGGCGGCGCTCGCGCTGGTGGACGGCGTGACGGATCTCGACAGGGCGCTGACGGTCAAGGAGCACCTGCGTGAGCGCAGGCGCAAGCCGTACCAGGAAGCTTTGGAGCGGACGGGGTTCGCGGTGCCGGACACGACGCCGGTGCGGGAGCTGGACCGCGAGCAGCAGGTGCGCCTCGGCGTCGCCCTGGCCCTGCTGGACGAGCCCGCGGTGATCCTCGCCGACAACGTGGACGCCGGTCTGCCCGACGACCACGTACGAGGGCTGTGGGACCTGCTGCGCGACCTCGGCGGTGACCTCGGCACGGCCGTGGTCGCGAGCTGCGTACGCCCGCCCGCCCGCTACGACCACCTCGTGGAGCTGTGATGAAGGGCATGTTGCGGTCCCGGTTGACCCGGGCGGCGCTGGCGGCGGTGATCGTGTTGCCACTTCTGTACGCCGGACTGTATCTGTGGTCGTTCTGGGACCCGCAGGGCAATCTGAACCGGGTGCCCGTCGCGCTGGTCATGGAGGACCGCCCGGCCGCGGTCGACGGCAAGCCCCTGCACGCCGGCCAGGACCTCGCCGACGAGCTGCGCGAACGCGACACCTTCGCCTGGCACGAGGCCACGGCCCGCGAGGCCGCCGACGGCGTGGCCGACGGCAGCTACTACCTGTCGCTCACCGTGCCCGCCGACTTCAGCGCCCGCCTGGCCTCCCCCTCCGACGACGCCACCACGCCGACCCCGGCCCAGCTCGGCCTGCGCGTGGACACCGGCCGCAGCTACATCGTCGGCAGCATCTCCGACGCCGTCTTCAACGAGGTACGTGCCGCCGCCGAGCGCACGGCCATCCACGACTACTTCGACAAGGTCTTCGTCTCGATCGGCGACATCCACGAGGCGACCACCGAGGCCGCCGACGGCGCCGGCAAGCTGCACGACGGCGCGGTCAAGGCCGGCGACGGCGTCTCCAAGCTCAACTCCGGCCTCGGCACCGCCGAGAACGGCGCCCAGCGGCTCTCCGTCGGCCTGAACAGCGCCAACACCGCCACCGGCAAGCTGCGCGCGGGCTCGGCCCAGGTCACCGGCGGCATCGGGAAGGCGCAGCAGGCCATCGGCGAGCTGCGGGACGGCCTGCGCAAGCTCCGCCGCGAGGGCACCTCCGAGCTGCGGAAGGGCACCCGCGAGGCGGCCGGCCAGGTCCACACCCAGACCCGCGCGGTCAACCAGCTCGCCGACAAGTACGTGCCCGTACTGAACGAGTGGGGCCCGAAGGTCGCGGACGCGGCCGAGGAGGTGGCCGCGGCCGCCGATCGGCTGGCGGACGGCGGCGGCAAGGGCACCGGCGCGACCCGCGCGGCGGGCAGCGCCCGGGAGGCCGCCTCCCAGGCCCAGGCCGCGCTCGACCGCCTCGGTGCCGACGCCGACCCCGAGCTGCGCTCCCTCCTGCGCAGCGCGGCGAACGCCGCCGAACGCGCCGCCGAGCAGGCCGGCTCGGTGGACACCGGGGGCAGCAGCGGCGCCTCCGACCTGTCCGCCCAGGCCCGCGCGCTGGCCAGGAACGCCAGGAAGATCGCCGCCGTGGCCCCGCAGATCGGCCCCAAGGTCGACCAGGTCAGAACCCAGGTGAACGCCCTGGACGACGGCCTGGCCAAGCTGGCCGCCGGCGCCGCGACCGTGGACGCGAGCCTGGCCAAGGCCGGCACCGGCGCGGGCACCCTCTACCAGGGCGCGACCAAGCTGCACGACGGCTCGGCCAAGGTCACCAGCGGCCTCGGGCAGCTCGGCGGCGGCCTGGTCAGGCTGGGCGACGGCGCGAGCACCCTGCACGCCGGTGTCGACCGGCTGCACGACGGCGCCGGCCAGGTGGACAAGGGCATGGACCAGCTCGCCAAGGGCTCGAAGGACCTGGCCGGCGGGCTCGGCGAGGGCGCGGAGAAGATCCCCGACTACGACGCGCGACAGCGCGCCGCCCGCGCCGACGTGATGAGCGACCCGGTGCGGCTGGCCAAGACGGTCGACAACGAGGTCCCCAACTACGGCACCGGCTTCGCGCCGTTCTTCCTGCCGCTGGCGTTGTGGGTGGGCGCGATGATCGCGTTCATGGTGCTCAAGCCGCTGAACCAGCGGCGGCTGGCCGGGACCACGGGCGCGCTGCGCATCGCGCTCGCGGGCTGGCTGCCCGCGGCGGCGCTGGGCGCGGCCCAGGTCGGGGTGCTGGCGGCGGTGCTGCGGTTCGCGCTCGGGCTGGAGGCGGCGCACTGGCTCGGGGTGATCGGGCTGCTGCTGCTGGCGGCGGCCGCGTTCCTGGCGGTGGTGCAGGCGGTCAACGCGCTGCTCGGGCCGCCCGGCCGGGTGGTGGCGCTGGCGCTGCTGATGTTGCAGCTCACCTCGGCGGCGGGGACGTACCCGATCGAGACCTCGCCCGGCTTCTTCCAGACGATCTCGCCGTGGTTGCCGATGAGCTGGGTCGTCTCGGCGCTGCGCAGGCTGATCAGTGGCGGCGATCTGACCGTGGTGTGGCAGGCTTGCGGCGTGCTGTCCGCATTCCTCGTGCTGGGGCTCGCGCTGACCACCTTCGCGGTGGAGCGCGGCCGGGTCTGGTCCATGAAGCGCCTCCACCCCGAGCTGTCGCTGTGAGCAGGCAGGACACCCGGCTGAAGGTGTTCACGGCGGCGGTGGAGCTGATCGCCGAGCAGGGCTACTCGGCCACCACGGTCGACGCGATCGCCGAGCGCGCCGGGGTGGCCAAGGGCACCGTGTTCTACAACTTCGGCAGCAAGGAGGGCCTGTTCTCCGCGCTGCTCGACCACTCGATCGAACGGCTGGCGGGCGCGCTGGCCGCCGCCGACACCGGGGAGAGCGGCGTGGCGGCCCTCGACTCCGTCGTGCTCGGCCAGCTCCGCTTCTTCGAGGAGCACGGCCCGTTCGCCCGCGTGCTGCTGGCCGAGATGTGGCGTACCGCCTGGCAGGAGGCGGTGGCGCGGCTGCGCGAGAGCGCGCTCGGCGTGTACGCGGCCGTGCTGCGCAGGGCGGCGGCCGCCGGCGAGATCCGGGCCGACCTCGACGTGGAGACGGCGGCGACGGCCCTGTTCGGCATGGTGCTGACGGTCGCCATCGAACGCCGTGCCCTCTATCCCGAGCGGCCGATCGAGCAGACCCACCAGACCCTGGTCGAGCTGCTCCACGGCCGCATCAGGTGAGGCGTCAGCGCACCGGCAGCTCGTAGACGCGGCGCACGCTGCTGCCCAGCTTGCCGACGTCGGCGCCGTACACGTGGAGGGAGACGCCGACCTCGTCGCTGGTGTTGCGCACCATGTGGATGTCCCCGGGCGGGGCGAACCCGCTGACCTCGCCCGGCCGGTTGTCGGCACGGCCGATCTCCACCAGGTGGTCGCCCATGTCGCGGTAGAGGGTCTCGTGCTCGATGCCGCTCAGGATGCCGAACGTGCACCACGAGACGTGGTCGTGGATCACCGTGTACTGGTCCGGACGCCACACGACGGCCACGATCGAGAACTCGTCCTGGGCGTGCAGCAGGTGGCTGGTGTAGCGGTCGGGCGTGCCGAGCCGTTCCTCGGGGGTGAGGACGTCCAGGCCGGGCAGCCGGTCGCGGAGCAGGTCGGCGACGGCGAACGCGGTCTCCCGGGCGACGAGTCCCCGGCCCACGATCTCCGAGATGCCGGACACCAGCACGTCGAGTCCGGGCCTCATTGTGGTCGCGACCATGTTCATGGCGTCTCCCTAGGAAAAAGCCGACAATTCGCCTTCCCTTCCTACGGTGGCCCATCGCTATCGATAGGTCCAACAGAAGTCTTCTGGCCTATCAATAGATACGATTGATGAATGCTCGACGTCGCCCGGCTCCGCGTCCTCGTCGCGGTCGCCCGCAAGGGGTCGCTCACCGCGGCCGCCAAGGAGCTCCACTACTCCCAGCCGTCCATCAGTCACCACCTGGCCCGGCTGGAGGCCGAGACCGGCGCCAAGCTCGTCCAACGGGTGGGCCGCGGCATCCGGCTGACCGAGGCGGGCCGGCTGCTGGCCGACCGCGCGGCCGACATCATCGGCCGGCTCGACGCCACGGCCGAGGAACTGGCCGCCCACGTGGGCCTGCGCGAGGGCCGCGTCCGCCTGGCCGCCTTCCCCTCCGCGCTCGGCACCTTCGTCCCGGCCGCCGCCCGCCGCCTTTCCGCCGCCCACCCCGGCCTGCGCCTCCAGCTCACCGAGACCGAGCCGCCCGAGGCCCTGCGACTGCTGCGCGCCGGCCGCGTCGACGTCGCGGTCATGTTCCGGTACGACGACACCGCCCCCGAGGACGCCGGCCTGCACCTGATCCATCTCCTCGACGACCCCAGCTACCTGGTCTCCCCCGGGGCAGGCGGCACGCTGGCCGACCATGCCGACTCGCCCTGGATCGCCGGTTGCGACCGTTGCCGCAGCCATTTGCTCGACATCTGCGCCAAGGCCGGGTTCGAGCCGCGGATCTCGTTCACCAGCGACGACATCGTGGCCGTGCAGGCGCTCGTGGCGGCCGGCATGGGCATGACCGTGCTGCCCGGCCTGGCGCTCAGCGCCCACCGCAACCCCGAGGTCGAGATGACCCGGGTGCCCGGGTCCACCAGGCACGTCTACGCCGCCGTCTACGGCGAACCGCCCCACCCGCCGGCCACCGGCGCCCTGCTCGAAGCCCTCGCGGAAAGCCTTTGACGCCATTCTTACGATGAGCACATGCCAGACATCGCAAAGCTCGCGCTCTTCTGCGCGGCCACGCTCACGCTCCTGATCGTGCCTGGGCCGGCGGTCCTCTACATCGTCACCAGAAGCGTCGCCCAGGGCCGGTCGGCCGGGTTCATCTCGGTGCTCGGCGTGCACCTCGGGTCTCTGGTCCACATCGCCGCGGCGGCCCTGGGCATCAGCGCGCTGATCGCGGCCTCGGCGACCGCGTTCACGGTCGTCAAGTACGTCGGCGTGGCCTACCTGCTCTGGCTCGGCCTGCGCAAGCTGATCCGCCGCCGCGGCGGCGAGGCCGAGGAGGTCGTCGAGTTGCAGGTGCAGTCCAGGAGGCGGCTGTTCTGGGAGGGGTTCGTGGTGAACGTGCTCAACCCGAAGACGGCCGTGTTCTTCCTCGCGTTCCTGCCGCAGTTCACCGACCCCGCCGCGGGGCCCGTGGGGCCGCAGATCCTGGTGCTCGGCGTGGCGTGGCTGGTGCTGGGGATGGCCAGCGACGGCACGTACGCGCTGCTGTCGTCGGCGCTCGCCGGGCGGCTGCGCAGGTCCGTACGAGTGCGGCGGGGGCTCGACGTGGGCAGCGGCGTGGTGTACCTGGGATTGGCCGCCTGGCTCACCACTGAGAAGGCATGACAAGCCAGGAGATTTCGTGCTCATAATGCGATAGTGAGATCAATCGGGGGACGACAAGCCGGGACGTAGCAGGACGTAGCAGCTAGGCGGATCCATGCACGCGCCACCGCACCGCCTCGGCCTCGAACGGGTCGTCGAGGTCTACTCGGGTCACGACGACGTGGTCGGCGTGACCGGATCCGGACATGTGATCGGCGTCGACCTCGTGCTGACCTCGGCCCTCGTGGCCGACCCCGGGACACCCTGCCAGGTACGCCCGCTGTGGTCGTCCCGGTGGGCGGCGGCCGAGCAGGTCTGGTGTGGACACGGCGTGGCGCTGCTGCGGGTGGCCGAGCCGCTGTGGGGCGACGTCCCGGGCATCGACCACGTCCGGTGGGCCGTCCTGACGGGTGCGCGGGTGCCGTGCGTGGCCATGGGGTTCCCGCAGGTGCGGCGGCGGTCGGGGTTCCGTGACGTACGGGTGTTGTCCGGCGTGGCCGCGGCCCCGACGAGCCCCGCGGCACGGACGCTGTCCATGGACGTGCTCAGCCCCTCGCCCGACGCCGTCGCGGCGGAGGTGTGGGCGGGCCTGCCGGGATCCGCCGTGCTGACCGACCCCACCGGCCACCTCGCCGCCGTCGTCACCACCACCCCCGCGCTCTCCGGGGCCGCCGGGCGGCGGCTGGTCGCGGTGCCTGTGGGGGTGTTGCTGGCCGATGACCGGTTCAGGGAGTTGACCGGGGCGCCGCCGGGGCCGCCGGAGCGGGTGCGCGCCGACGATGTCCGAGTGGTCCTGTCCGGGCTGCTGCTGCCGGCGCGGGAGCCGTTGCCGTCCGACTGCCCCGACTGGCGGTTGCTGCTGCCGCGGCACGCCGTGGTGCCGTACGCGGGGCGGGACGGGCAGCTCGCGGCGCTGCGGGCATGGGCGGGGGAACCGGCGGCGCTGTCGGTCGCGGTGCTGACCGGACGCGGCGGCACCGGCCGTACGCGGCTGGCCGGGGAGTTGTGCGAGGAGCTGCGGGAAGCGGGCTGGGACGCCGGTTTCCTGCCCCTGGACACCGCGCTCGCCACCCTGTCCGACCCGCCCGGCGGCCCGGCGGCGATCCTGGAGGCGGTACGCCCCTCGCTGGTGGTCATGGAGTCGCCGGAACCGTCCGCGCCGCTGGTGGGCGAGCTGGTACGACGGCTGGCCAAACACGGGCACAACCCCCGCGTACGGGTGTTGCTGCTGGCCCGCGAGCCCGGCGAGGCGGATTGGTGGCGGCGGCTGGACACGGCGTCGGGCGGCTGGCTGCGCCGGCTCAACACCACGACCGTCCAGCTCAACCAGCACCCGCTCACCCTGAACGAACGCACCGAGCACGCGTTCACGGCGATGAAGGCGTTCGCGCCGAGCCGAGCCGCGCTCCCCACGCCGCCGCGCCTGGACGACCCCGAGTACGGCCTGCCGCTCCGCGTCCACCTGGCGGCCCTGCTGCGGCTGCGCGGCGGCGAGACCGAGCTCCTGCCCGCCCCCACGGTCCAGGGCGCCCTTCCAGGCAGCGGCATCGGCACCCCTCCCTACCGAACCATGCCAGACCCAACCCCACCTCCCCGAACCGGACCTTCGGCCGCGGGGCCGCGTACGGCCTGGAACGCCTTCCATCCGGGCGGCGGGCGGGCGCGTGGTACGGCGACCGGCGGCGAGGAGCTGCTCAGCCGTTTCCTCGACCGCGAACGCGACCAGTGGGCCACGGTCTGGCCCACCGGCCGCGAACAAGTGGACGAGACCACCGCCCGGCAGGCCGTCGCCCTGCTCACGCTCACCGCCCCCACCCCCGCCGAGCTGCCCGTCCTGCTGTCGGCCGTGCCCGGACTGCACGGCGACGCCCAGGCCACGGCGGTCGTCGCGGACTGGCTGGGGCGCATCTTCCCGGGCGTGGACCGGTTGTGCCCGCTGGGCCCGGACCTCGTGGCCGAACAGGCGCTCGCCGAGACCGACGACCTGGACACGCTGGTCCTGGCCCTGCACGACCACGAACGGCGTTCGGCCGGGCATCTGGTGCGCATGCTCGACGTGCTCCGCCTGGGCGCGGGGCGGCCGGAGGTGGGACGGGCGCTGCGGGTGCTGGTGACGTCCAGGATCGGGATGCTGGTCGCGGAGGCGACGGCGAACCCCGCCACACGCCTCGGCGACCTGCTCAACGCGGCCCTGTCGCTGCTGCCCGCCGACCGCCCGCCGACCCGGATCGTGGGTGAGTTGCCCGCCTGTCGGGCGGTAGGCGGGCGGGTAGAGGCGCCGCTCGGGTTGCGGGCCCTTGAGGTGACGCTGGCCGAGCTGGCCGTACGGCACTTCAGAGAGGGGGGCAGGCGTACCGCGCTGGCGGGGGCGCTGGCCCGCCTGTCGGCCCGGCTGGCGAACGTGGGCCGGGTGGGTGAGGCCGTGGTGGCCGCCGCCGAGGCCGTGGAGATCTTCGCCGCCGCTCCCCCGTACGAGGAGGCGGCCGGGCACGCGGAGGCGCTGTTCACGCTGGGGGCATGCCTGCTGCTCGCGGGCGAACCCGGCAGCGCGCTCAGACCCGCCCAGGAGGCCGCCACCCGGTTCCGCATCCTGGCCGAGGAAGCCCCCCGGTACGCGGTCCAGGCGGCACAGGCGTACCACAACCTGGCGTGCGCGCTGCTGGAGACGGGCCGACCGGCCGAGGCCGTGGAGGCGTTCGAGGGGGCGGGCGGCGACGACACGTTCGCCGCGGCCCTGGCAGGCATCCTCGTCGTCGGCCCTCAGGAGCCGGTGCGTAAGCCATCCCCAGGAAACGACGGCGGGTCTCCGGAGGGGGGTGCGGTTGCGGTGGTCAGGGGGACGCCTGCGCCGGTGCCGCCGCTCGCCGTGCCCGATCCGGGCGCGTTGCCCGAGCTGGCCGCCTGTCTCGCCGCCACCGCCACCGCCGCCGTGAAGGGCCTGGCCCCGACCGATCGGGACCTGGCCCACCGCCTGTGCCTGCTGGCCACGTGGCTCGGCGACCACGGCAGGACGTCCGAGGCCGTCGCCCCGGCCGCCGAAGCCGTCGTACGGCTGCGCGGCCTGGCCGGCGAGGAGCCGGGCCTGCGGTCGATGCTGGCCGAGGCCGCCGGCCTGCTGTCCCGGCTGCACCGCGACCTGGACGACCTCGACCCGGCCGAGCGGTTCGCCGCCGAGGCGGTGCGGAGCCTGCGCGCGCTCGTGGCGCTCGAACCCGACGAACATCGTCCGGCTCTGGCCGCCCAGCTCCTGGACCTGGGCGAACTGCTGCTGGCCGACGGCCGGCCCCGGGAGGCGCTCGACCCGCTCCAGGACGCCGCGATCCTGGCCGCCGCGCTGGCCGCACCGCACGACGCGGCGAAGGCCCGGTCCGGGCACCTGCTCGGGCTCTGTCTGGCCGAGCTCGGCCGTCCCGCCGACGCCCGTGCCCATCTGACGGCCGCGGCCGGTCTGTACGACGCCTTGAGCGGTGACGACCCGGCCTGCCTGCGCCATCGCGAGGAGGTCCGGGCCGCGCAGGAGCCGGCGAGCGGTCCGGCCACCGCCGCCCGGGAGGCCGAGCAGCCCTGGATGCTGGCCCTGATCACCCCGCCCCCCGACGTGGCCAGAGCCGAACGCCACCTCGCCGACCAGCGGGCGGCGGTCGAGGCCGCGACCGCCGAGCAGGCAGGCCTCACCTCCCCGGAGTCCGACGGCGGGGAGGCGCGGGAAGGGGAGGTCGGGGACACGCGGGTGCACGCGTACGTCTTCGCGCAGGCGGCCCTGGCCCGGACCTGGGCCGACGCGGGCCGGGTGCACGACGGTCTCGTGCTCGCGACCCAGGCCGCCGAGCTGCTGCGACAGGCCTCCGTGCCGGACCGGCCGCCGGTGGTGCCGGCGGGCGCGGTCGCCGGGGCGCTCGGGCGTACGCTCGTCGGGCTCGGCCGCCACCAGGAGGCGCTGCCGCACCTGCGGACCGCCGTCGAGTCGTACGGACCGCAGGCCGAGACCAGCTTCGTAGTACAGCAGGAGCTGGCCAAGCTGCTCGTCCTGGAGGTCGTGGCGCTGGACCGCGCGGGCGGCCGTCCGGACGACGCCGACGCCGCCGCGGAACGGCTGGTCGCGTTGTGCGAGGGCCTGGTGGCCGAACGCCTGGAGTCACCGGTCGCGCTCGCCGGGGCGTTGCGCCTGCACGCGGGCCTCCGCCTGGCCGCCGGGAACGTGACAGGAGCGCTCCAATCGGTCACCCGCGCGCTCGACATCCTGGTGCCCGAGCCGCCCGAGCGTACCCGCCGGCTCACCGCCACCTGCCTGGAGCTCAGCGGCCTGTGCCACGCCGGCCTGGGCGAACGGGACCTCGCCGCCGCGGAGCTGGCCAAGGGCAGCGCCCTGATGGCCGAGGAGGGCCCGCTCACCCGCGACCTGACCGGCGTGCACGTACGCGCGCTGGCCCGCCTGGCCCGGCTCCGCGTCACCGGGCACGGCCCGACGGCCGGAACCGACCTGTACGCCCAGCTCCTGCGGGTACGTCCGCTCCCCCACGCCGACGTGCTCACCGAGGTCGTGGACGAGCTGTCGGCCCACCTGCGCGCGGTCACCGCCCGTACGGCCGCCAGGCTGCTGCCGCAGCTCGCGGCGTTCGCCGAGGCGCTGGAGCGGGAGGCGCCGGTGAGTGAGCACCCGCGGCTGCACGACCGGCTCGGCCGCTGCCTGATGCTGACCGGCGTGACGGCGGCGCCGGCCGTACGCCTCTACAAGGGCCTGGCCGCGGCCGACGCCCGCCACCGGCACGCCCTGGGCCTGGCGCTGGCCGGGCTCGGCGACGCCGGTCTGCCCGCCCTTGAACAGGCCGTGGACCTGCTGTCCGAGGACGGGCGGGCGCTGGCCGAGACGCTGAACAGGTACGCGGCCAAGCTGCTGGAGGCCGGGCGCGCGGTGGAGGCGCTGGCCCACACCGAACGCGCCGCCGACCTCTGCGACGAGCTGGACGAGCCCGCCCTCGCCGCCGTCACGTACGCGCAGCTCGGCGCGGCCCTGGCCGTCCTCGACCGCCCGCAGGCCGCGCTGGAGGCGGTGACCTGGTCGCTGGCCGAGCAGGAACGCGCGGCGGCCGAGCAGGGCGGCGAGGCAGGGTTGCTCGGCGTGCGCGCGCAGGCGGTCCAGGTGCGCGGGCAGGTGCTGCGCGCGTCCGGCAGGGCGCAGGAGGCGCTGGCCCACCTGGTGGAGGCCGTACGGCTCTACGTCCGGCTCGCGCGGCCCGCGGCCGCCGCCGAGGTGGCCGGGACGATCGCCGACGACCTGCTGGCCGCCGGGCGTCCCGAGGAGGCCGCCGAGTACGCCAGGATCGCCGCCACCGGCCATCCGCCGCGCACGCTCAGACATGCCCTCGCCGTCCAGCGCCTGGTCAGGTGCCACATGATGCTGGGCGAGACGCGGGAGGCGGGCGCGCTGGCCGAGGAGCTGATCCGGCTGGCCAGGCGCGCGCCGGGCGAGCTGACGTACCGGGCGATCCTGGCCGACTCGCTGGCGCAGAGCTCGGAGCTGCTGCCCCTGCTGCGCCCCGGCGCGGCGGAGGAGGCCGAGGAGCGGGCCCGCGAGGCCATCGCGATCTACGACGAACTGCTGACGACGGGCATGAACGCCGAGGCGCTGCACGTCAGCCGGGCGGGCGCCGGGCTGACGCTGGCCGCCGCGCTCAGCCTGCGCGACCAGCCGGCTGAGGCGGTGGGGCCGCTGCGCGAGGCCGTCGCCGCGCTCGAACGCCACGCTTCCGCGAACCCCCTGCTCGGCGGCCTGCTGTCCCGGGCCATGCTGATGCTGGGCGACGCCCTGATGGAGTCGGGCCGCCCGCTGGAGGCGAGCCTGGTCTTCCACCGTGCCACCCAGGTGGTCGGCGACGAGCCGTCCGGCGCCGTCGCCCATGCCCGGCTCGGCTTCTGCCAGGAGGAGCTGGGCCGGGGCGACGCGGCCGACACCGCGCTGCGGGTCGCCCACGGCCTGCTGCGCGGCCTCCTCACGGACGGCGGCCCCCCGAACGGCACCCCGAAGGGCAACGGCGAGCTGACCGAGCTGCTTCGCGACGTGCTGCGTGCCCGGCTGAGGTTGCTGGAGAAGTCGGGCAGGCGCGAGGAGACGGCCCAACTGGCGAACGAACTCCGGACGATCTAGGCGTCGGCCGCCTCGACCGTCTCCCTGGCCCACCGGTAGTCGGCCTTGCCCGCGGGCGAACGCACCATTTCCTTCACGAACGCGTACGAACGCGGCACCTTGTACCCCGACAACGATCCCCGGCAGTGGGCGTCCAGCTCGGCGGCCGTCACCTCAACACCGGGGCGCGGCTCGACCACGGCCGCCACCCTGCTCCCCCACCGGTCGTCCGGCACGCCGGTCACCACCGCGTCGAACACCGCCGGGTGGCCCTTGAGCACCGCCTCGACCTCCTCGGGGAACACCTTCTCGCCGCCGGTGTTGATGCACTGCGAGCCGCGGCCGTACACGTGCACCGTGCCGTCGGCGTCCACGGTGGCCAGGTCGCCGGTGAGCAGCCAGCGGGTGCCGTCGGCGTCCGTGACGAACGTGCGCGCCGACTTGTCCGGGTCGTTGTAGTAGCCGAACGCCACCCGCCCGGACCTGGCGACCGTCCCCATCTGCCCGGAACCGGGCGGGGCGGGACGTCCCCGCTCGTCCAGGACGCTGATCCTGGCCGACGGGTTGGGCTGGTAGCGCAGCCCGGTCTCGGGTGTGGAGCCGGGCAGCGCCGAGGCGGTGTACCCGGACTCGGTCGAGCCGAAGCTGTCCATGATCATGATGTTGGGCAGCAGACCCTGGAGCCGGTCGCGGACCGCGCCGCTCAGGATCGCGCCGGTCGAGCTGACCACGAGCAGCGACGACAGGTCGTACGAGCCCGTCTCCAGCGCCTCGGCCAGGGGCCTGGCCATGGCGTCGCCGGTGATGCTCATGGTGAACACACGCTCGCGCTCGACCGCCCGCCACACCTCGCCCGCGTCGAACCTGGGCACGAGCACCATCGTCCCGCCCATCCACCAGCTGATGAACGTGGCCATCTGCGCGGCCCCGTGCATGAGCGGCGAGGTGGCCATCATGACCATGGGGCCGGCCTTGACCGCCTCGTCCACGACCTCCTGCGGGGTGGCGCGCGGCTCGCCGTACGGGTTGCCGCCGCCGAAGGCCATGAACAGGTCCTCGATGTGCCACATCGCGCCTTTGGGCATGCCGGTGGTGCCGCCGGTGTAGATGATGTAGACGTCCTGGCCGGTGCGGGGGGCGAAGCCGCGTTCCGGGTGGCCGCGTTCCAGGGCCGCCGCGTACGGCACGGCCGAGGCGATCGACGGCTCGCCCCCGACCGCGATCAGGTGGTCGAGCAGCGGCGCCCGGTGCACGACGGCGGCCACGCGCGGGTCGAACTCGACGTCGTAGATCAGCGCGCGCAGGTCGGCGTCCTGGTAGAGGTAGAGCAGCTCGGCCTCGACGTACCGGTAGTTGACGTTGATCGGCACGGCCCGGATCTTGAGGGCGGCCAGCAGCCCGGCCAGGTACTCCACGCCGTTGTACAGGTGCAGCCCGACGTGCTGGCCCGGCCGCACGCCGAGCCCGGTGAGGTAGTGGGCGAGCCGATTGGCCTCGGCGTCCAGCTCGGCGTAGGTGCGCCGGTCGTCGCCGCAGACGACGGCCGTGCGGTCCCCGATCGCGTCGGCGAGTCCTTCGAACAGGTCCGCGTGGTTGAACTCCATCAGGGTCTCTCCCGTCCGACGATCCACATCGCGAAGAACTGGGCTCCCCCGCCGTAGGCGTGGCCGAGCGCCGTACGGGCGCCGTCCACCTGGTGCTCGCCCGCCTGGCCGCGCACCTGCAAGGCGGCCTCGGCGAACCTGATCAGTCCCGAGGCCCCGATCGGGTTGCTCGACAACACGCCACCCGAGGCGTTCCACGGGATGTCGCCGTCGAGCGCGGTGGCGCCGGACTCGGTCAGCTTCCAGCCCTCGCCTTCCGCCGCGAAACCGAGGTTCTCCAGCCACATCGGCTCGTACCAGGAGAAGGGCACGTACACCTCGGCCACGTCGATCTGGCGGCGCGGGTCGGTGACGCCGGCCTGGCGGTAGACGTCGGCGGCGCAGTCCTTGCCGCCCTGCGGGCTGACGGTGTCGCGGCCGGCGCGGAAGATCGGCTCCGAGCGCATGGCGGTGCCGTGCACCCAGGCGGGTACGCCGGTGACCTTGTGCTCGGCGGCCAGCACGATCGCGCACGCGCCGTCGCTGGACGGGCAGGTCTCCAGGTAGCGGATCGGCTCCCAGAGCATCGGCGTGGACTCGACCATCTTCTGGTCGATGCCGGGGATCCGCAGGTGGGCGTAGGGGTTCTTCAGCGCGTTCAGCCGGTCCTTGACGGCGACCAGCGTGCCGATGTGGCCGGGGGCGCCGGACCTGCGCATGTACTCGCGGATGTGCGGCGCGAAGTAGCCGCCCGCGCCGACCACCAGCGACGCGCTGAAGGGCAGGTGCGTGGACAGCGCCCAGGTCGCGTTGGACTCCGACTGCTTCTCGAAGGCCACGACGAGCACCCGTTCGTGCACGCCGCCCTGGATGAGGCTCGCGCCGACCAACGCCGTCGAGCCGCCGACGCTGCCCGCGGTGTGCACCCGCATCATCGGCTTGCCCGCCGCGCCGAGCGCGTCGGCGAGGTACGACTCGGGCATCATCACGCCCTCGAACAGGTCGGGCGCCTTGCCGACGACGACGGCGTCGATGTCCTTGAACGTCAGCCCGGCGTCCTCCAGGGCCCGCAGCGCCGCCTCGCGCACCAGGCCCGCGATGGAGACGTCCCTGCGTTTGGTGGTGTAGCGCGTCTGCCCGACCCCGATCACCGCACACCGGTTACCCATGGTTCACGCCTCCAGGACCGTGACGAGGTTGTGCTGAAGGCAGGGGCCGCCGGCGGCGTGCCCGACGGTGCGGCTCGCGCCGCCGTCGAGGATGTGCCGCGCGGCCTCGCCGATGCGGATGAGTCCCGTGGCCATGACGGGGTTGGCGGCCAACGGGCCGCCGGAGGGGTTGATCACGGTGTCGCCGCCCAGCTCCAGCGCCTGGCGCAGGATGAGCTCCTCGTGCGGGAACTGGGCGTGCAGCTCGGCCACCTCGACCGGCCCCTTGCCGACCCCCGCGGCACGTGCGGCGTCCGCCGCGGACGCCGACCGGGCCAGGTCCCGCACGCCCAGGTAGTGGGGCTCGATGCGATGGGCGATGCCCCTGATATAGGCGGGCCGGCTGGTGAGCCGCCGGGCCAGTTCGTCCGTGGCGAGCACGATCGCCGCCGCGCCGTCCGTGACGGGCGGCACGTCCGTCTTCCTGAGCGGTCCTACCGCGACGTCCTCGCCGTCCGGATCGGGCAGGTCGAGCGCGTACGGGTTGCTCCTGCCGTCCGCCCGGGATCTCCGGACGATCTCGTCCAGGTCCTTTCTGTCCGCGTCGAGCGCGTTCGCCTGGAGTGCGGCCAGGGAGAGCTGGTCGAGGCCGAGGGGTTCGAGGTAGTAGGGGTCGAGCTGGAGCGTCATGATCGTGCGCAGGTCGCCGAGCGACGACTTGCCGAAGCCGTAGACCAGGGCCGAGTCGATGTCGCCGTGCTGGAGGCGTACCCAGGCTTCGTACAGGGCCCAGGCGCCGTCCATCTCGACGTGGCTCTCGGAGATGGGCGGCCAGGCGCCGAGCGCGTCGAGCGCGCTGACGAACGAGAACGGCGCGCCCGCCAGGTAGTCGCAGCTCCCCGAGCAGGTGAAGCCGAACCTGGTCAACCCGGTCCGCTCCTTGACCTCGCTGATCACGGGCAGGATCAGTTCGGGCTCGGTGAGCCCGGTGTCGTGGTCGGTGTGGCGGGTCTGCGCGAACGCGACGATCGCGACCTCTCTCATGACAGCTCCACGTCGGGCTCGCCGGTGGGGGCGAACCAGCGGATGTTCGCCATGGACTTGGTCCGTTCCTCCTCGGGCACCCACACGGCCCTGACCCGCATGCCCTGGCGCACCTCGTGTGCGGGTACGTCCCCGATCAAGGCGATCATGGGGATGTCGGCGCCGTCGAGCAGGATGTAGGCGGAGACGAACGGCACTTCCGGAGCACGCGGATCCGGCAGGTTGTTGATGGCGAACGTGGTGATCGTGCCGGTGTCGGGCACTTCGAGCGTGTCCGCGATCAGGCTTCCGCACTGGGGGCAGGACATCCGGTACGGCACGTACACCTTGGCGCACTGGTCGCAGCGTCCGCCCAGGAAGACGCCGCGTTCGACGCCCTCCAGGAAGACGCGGAGCGAGCCGCCGGCCTGGAGGCGGTACTCTGCGCGCACGTTGGACACGATCTTCGTGACCTCGGGCGCGAAGTGGGCGATGTCGGTGATGTGGCCGGTGGGCCGGTCGCGCCAGACCGGCCAGACACGGGAGCCCTTCGACAGCGCCTTGGGGTCGTCGGCGGCCACGGCGTGCACGAGGGCGGTGTCGGCGCTGTCCAGCAGGATCGTGGCCCAGGCGAAGGGGCGGTCGAGCGGGTGGCCAGGCAGGGGCTCGGGCACCCAGGCCCAGGAGGTGACCGTGCCGGCGGGGCCGACCTCGACGTACTCGGGGGTGACGGGTTCGCCGGTGGCGGGGTCGTATTCGAGGGGCGGCACGAGGACTTTGCCCTCTTTCGTACGCACTCCCACGATGCGGCGGCCGCGTAACTCGGTGAGGAAACGCCCGATCACCGGCCCGGTCGTCCGGGTGTAGCCGCCGGGGAACTCCAGGACATGCCGGGCGACCAGCGGATCGTCAGATGGCACGGTCGTGACCCTCCCAGTACGGTGCGCGGAGCTTGCGTTTGAGCAGCTTGCCGTTGGGCTCGCGGGGCATCTCCGCGATGAAGTCGACGCTCTTGGGCCACTTCATCCGGGCCAGGCGGCCCTCCAGCGAGGCGATCAGCTCGGCCGCGAGCTCGGGGCCGGGCGCGATCCCCGGCGCGGGCTCGACGACGGCCTTGATCTGCTCGCCCCAGTCGTCGTCCGGGATGCCGAACACGGCCACGTCCGCGACCTTGGGGTGGACCATGAGCTCGTTCTCGATCTCGGCCGGGTAGATGTTCGTCCCGCCGGAGATGATCATGTCGGCCTTGCGGTCGCAGAGGAAGAGGAAGCCGTCCTCGTCCAGGTATCCGATGTCGCCGACCGTGAAGTAGTCCTTGAGCCGGTTCGCGGCGGTCTTGGCGGGGTCACCCTTGTACTCGAAGGGCACGCCCATCATCTTCATGTAGATCGTCCCGGGGCTGCCGGTCGGTACGGGTTCGCCCTGGTCGTCCGCGATCAGCAGCTCGCTGATCGGCCAGGCGGAGCCGACCGTTCCCGGGTGGGACTTCCAGCCCTCGGGCGTGGCCAGGGTGCCGCCGCCCTCGGTGGCCGCGTAGTACTCGTAGATGCAGTCGCCCCACCACTCGAACATCGCCCATTTGACCGGGACCGGGCAGGGGGCCGCGGCGTGGATCATCCACTTGAGCGAGGACAGGTCGTACCCGGCCCTGGTGGGCTCGGGGAGCGCGAGCAGGCGCTTGAAGTGCGTGGGGACCAGGTGGGAGTTCGTGACGCGGTAGCGCTCGCACAGCCGGAGCGTGTCCTCGGCGTCCCACTTGTCCATGTAGACGAGGGTGTGGCCCATGTGCAGCGCGCTGCCGCCGAACTGCGTGACGGCGGTGTGGTAGCTCGGGGAGGTGACCAGGTGCGCGTTGGGTGGTCCGGCCGTGATGCCGAACAGGCCGAGGAGGAAGGTCATCAGCTCGGCGCCGTCGTCGGGGTCGAGGCCGCTCAGCGTGCGCCTGACGCCCTTGGGCCTGCCGGTGGTGCCGGAGGTGTAGTGCATGGTGGCCCCGGCCGTACGGTCGGGCGGCGCGGTGTCCGGCTGCCCGTCGGTCAGCTCGGCCGCCGGGCGGAAGCCGTCCTGTTTGCCGTCCCCGAGGAGGAAGCGGCGGTGCGGCTCGATCGCCTCGGCTCCCCTGACGCCCTCCTGGAGGAACCTGGGATGGACGAAGTACGCCTTGGCCTCGCTGTCGGAGACGATGTAGCCGATCTCGGGACCGGTGAGATGCCAGTTGATCGGCGTGTAGTACCAGCCCGCCTGGAGCGCGGCCAGATAGAGGACGAGGCCGTCCGCGCCGTTCGGGACCAGGCCGCAGATGCCGTCGCCCGGCTGGAGGCCGAGCTCGCGTAACCCGTGGACGAGGCGGTTCGAGCGGGCCAGGAGGTCACCCGCGCGGTGCTCCGTGCCGTCGGGGTCGACGGCCGCGATCCACTCGGGATCCGCCTGCGCCAGCCTCCAGAAACCGAGCGTGCCCATCTGATCTCCTCAGCTCAGGCGTAGCAAAACAGGAACTTGTTCTCGTTTGCTGTGGGGAGCGTATCCCGCGGGTAAAGTTCGTAGCAAGCGCTTGATTCAGTAGCTTCTGGGACTTGGGAGGCGTACATGGAGCTTCTGCCGATCAGCACCCCGCACTGCCGGGTGGAACGCGACGGCCACGTCCTGACCGTCACGATGAACCGGCCGGAGGCCCGCAACGCCCTCTCCTCGGACATGCTGATCGGGCTGGCCTCGGCGTGGGCGTACGCGTCGGCCGAGCCGTCGATCCGGGTCGCGATCCTGACCGGGGCGGAAGGGACGTTCTGCGCCGGGGCCGACCTCAAGGCCATGGGCCAACCCTCGACCGATCCGGAGGTCCAAGCAAGGGCCGCCCAGATCCCGAATTTTCACTGGAAAGGGCTTTTAAGGGAGGATTTGCCGACAAAGCCGATCATCAGCGCTGTCGAGGGCTATGCGGTGGCCGGCGGTACGGAGCTGCTGGTCGGGACGGATCTGCGGGTCGTGGCGGAATCGGCCACCCTGGGGCTCTTCGAGGCCAAACGCGCACTCTTTCCGATGGGCGGCTGCGCGGTGCGGCTCCCCCGGCAGATCCCGTACTGCCACGCGATGGACCTGCTGCTCACCGGCCGTTCCGTCACCTCGGCCGAGGCTCTGGCGATGGGGCTGGTCAACCGGGTCGTACCGGACGGGCAGGCGCTGGCCACGGCCCGGGAACTGGCGGAGGACATCGCGAGCTCGGGGCCGCTGGCGGTGCAGGCCATCCTTCGGACGTACCGGGACACGCTGGGAATGCCGGAGCCGGAGGCGCTGAAGGTGTCGGACGAGCTGGGATGGCCGGTGATCGGCTCGGAGGACGCCAAGGAGGGCACCCGCGCCTTCCGCGAAAAGCGCCCACCCCGCTACGAAGGCCGCTGACCTCTCCTCGCCGTCCGGATGCGCGGCAGGGAGACGCATGTCACATCCGTTCCTGTCATGAAGTCGTGAGCTGTCCCGTCAGAGAGGTGGAAGCAGCGAACCACGGCAAGGAGCGCATCATGGAAGCTCGCATGAACCTGTTCGAGAACCAGGTCACGGTCAAGGTGCTGAAGCACCTCATCAGCTCGAACAAGATCATCACCGGCTCGACACTGCCGATCGCGACGCAGGAACTGGTGAAGATCCGTGCCAGCCAGATCAACGGGTGCGGCTTCTGCACCGACATGCACACCAAGGACGCGGCGCACGCCGGGGAGACCTCGGTGCGGCTCAACCTGGTCGCCTCGTGGCGGGAGGCCACGGTGTTCACCGAGGCCGAGCGGGCGGCGCTGGAGCTGGCCGAGCAGGGCACCCGCAGCGCCGACGCGGCCGGCGGGGTGCCGGAGGAGGTCTGGGCGAACGCGGTCAAGCACTTCGACGAGGAGCAGCTCGGCGCGCTGGTGTCCCTCATCGCCCTCATCAACGCCTTCAACCGGGTGAACGTCATCACCCAGCAGCCGGCGGGCGGCTACCAGCCCGGCATGTTCGACTGACGCAGGAACGGCGGGACGGGGCGCGGGGGCCGGGTCGGTGGGGCCGGGGCGCGGGGGCCGGGGCGGCGGGGTGCACGGATCGGGTCGGCGGGGTGCTCAGACCTGTTTGGCTCGCAGGTCGGCGAGGATCGTCGTCACCAGGTGTTCGCGGATGCCGTCCGGGTCCGTACGGCCCGGATGCCAGGTGCAGGCGAGGTTGAGGGCGGCGAGCCGCCCGCTGTCCAGCACCACGCGCGTGGCCCGCAGCAGGGCCGCGACGCCGGGCCCGTCCGCCGCCGGGTACCTCAGCCCCGGCAGGCAGGACGGGTCGAGGACGTCCAGGTCGAGGTTGAGCAGGATCGGACCGGGCGGCAGGGTCTCGGGCGTCAGCGCGTCGAGGCCCGACCGGCTCACGCCCGACGACGCCAGGTAGTCGGCCTCGGGCGGATCGAGGTCGCGGGCGTCCACGAGGAGTACGCGCTCCTCGGCCGGCGGGCGCAGGGCCAGCCGGTCGGCGACGTGGTCGGGCCGGTAGCCGAGCAGGAAACGCAGCGCCATGCCGCCGAGGTAGCCGGACGGCGTCGTCTCCAGCGTCTGGAGGTCGCCGTGGGCGTCGATCCAGACGATCGAGGGGTCGAGCCCGGCGCGTTGCAGCCCCGCCGTCATGCCGATCGACACCGTGCAGTCGCCGGAGACCACGACGGGCAGGGTCCCGGCCCGTACGGTCCGCTCGACGGCGGCGGCGACGGCGTCGTAGAGCTGCCCGAGGCGGGACCAGACGTCGGGTCCGGGCAGCTCCACGGCGAACTCGGCGACGGGGACGTCACCGGGCAGCGGGACGTTGAGATCAGGCTGGTGCTCATCGAGGTGGTACGGCACATACAGGACCGACACCCCCCAACGGTAACAGCCGGACGATCAGTCCTGGGTGATCCGGTCGAGGCGTTCCAGGGCCTCCGCGTACTCCTCCACGAGCCCGAACATCACGTCCTTGGTGGAGCGCACCTGGTTGGTGAGGCCGATGACCTGCCCGGCGGGGAACGTGGCCAGCTCGGAGGCGTCCGAACGGCCGATCCGGCGCAGCGCGTCCGACACGAGCATGAACTGCAGCGGCATCGGCAGGGTCCCGGGCGACTCCTCCGCCTCCCACGCCTCGGTCCACTCGTTCCTGAGCAGGCGGGCCGGCTTGCCGGTCCAGCTCCGGGAACGCACGGTGTCGCGCGAGGTGGCCTCCAGGATGCGGCGTTTCGCCATCTCGGGGGTGTCGGCCTCGTCCACGGTGAGCCACAGGGAGCCGGTCCAGACACCTTCGGCGCCCAGCGCCATGCCGGCCGCCATCTGCCGGCCGTTCCCGATGCCGCCGGCCGCGAGCACGGGGACGTCCACGGCGTCCACCACCTGCGGGATGAGCACCATGGTGGAGATCTCACCGGTGTGGCCGCCGGCCTCGGTGCCCTGGGCGACGACGACGTCCACGCCCACCTCCACCTGCTTGAGCGCGTGGCGGGGGGTCGAGGCGAGGGCGGCGACCTTGACGCCGTGCCGGTGGGCGAGGTCCACGACGTCGGCGGGGGGCGGGCCGAGGGCGTTGGCCAGGAGCGCGATGGGGTGGCGGAGGGCGACCTCGACCTGCGGGCGGGCGGTGGCATCCGTCCAGCCGAGCAGGACCCTGCCGGGGTCGGCGTCGGACGACAGGGGCGGGACGCCGTGCTTGCCGAGCAGGTTCTCGACGAACGCCCGGTGGCCCTCGGGGATCATGGCCTGGAGGCGGCCGACCAGCTCCTCGGGGGCGAAGTCGGCGCCCTCGTAGGAGGCGGGCATGACCACGTCCACCCCGTACGGTTTGCCGTCCACGTGGTCGTCTATCCACTTGAGCTCGGTTTCGAGCTCTTCCGGGGTGAAGTAGAGCGCGCCGAGCACTCCCATGCCGCCCGCGCGGCTGACCGCGGCGACCACGTCCCTGCAGTGGCTGAACGCGAAGATCGGGAGCTCGATTCCGAACATGTCCGTGACACGTGTCCGCATGGCCCGACGATAAGCCGCCCGACCGCCGAACTGCAACGCGTTCTACTCTAGAACCTTCGGTCGGTACGGCCCGGCGTACCGGAACCGGTTCTAGCGCGGCAGCCTGCGCCAGAGGGGCCGCGGGAGCAGGCGCAGCAGCCCGAACGCCGGCCCGAGCGCGCGCGGCACCCACACCGACGACGCCCCCTCCCGCAGCGCCCGTACGGTGGCCAGGGCCACCTGGCGGGGCGTCGAGGACAGGGGCGCGGGCGGCAGGCCCTTCGTCATCCGGCCGACGACGAAGCCCGGACGGACGATCAGCACGCGCGCGCCCGAACCGTGCAGCGCGTCGCCGAGCCCCTGGGCGAACCCGTCGAGCCCGGCCTTGGCCGAGCCGTAGACGAAGTTGGCCTTGCGCACCCGGGCGCCGGCGACCGACGAGAGCATCACGAGGGTGCCGTGCCCTTGCACGCGCAGGACCCGGGCGGCGTGCAGGCCCACCGAGACGTGGCCGCCGTAGTTGACCGCGACGGCCTCGGCGGCGGCGGCCGGGTCGGCGTCGTAGTCGTCCTGGCTGCCGAGCACGCCGAACGCGGAGATCACCACGTCGAGATCCCCCACCAGGTCCACGGCCTTGGCCAGGACGGCGGCGTGCGACCGCACGTCCAGCGCGTCGAACGGCAGGACGTGCACCTCCGCGTCCAGGCCCGCCGGCGGCGCGAGGTCGCCCCGGGCGGCCAGCACCACCCTGCTCGCGCCGAGCCCGACCAGCAGCCGGACGATCTCCATGCCGATCTCGCTGCGCCCGCCCAGCAGCAGCACGCTGCCCACGGCCCCGAGCGCGTCCCTCACGCGGCCACCTCCCGAAGCGAAGGCACCCTCCGAAGGGAAGCCATGATCCGGAGGGAAGCCGCCCGCCGAAGGGAAGCCGCCCTCCGAGCCGAAGTGCTGGGGTTCACAGTCGCAGTCTCCTGGACAGGTCCGAGCGGAACAGGCCCGTGGGGTCGGCCTCGTCCCTGATGGTCCGCCATCGTGCCAGTTCCGGGTACATCGCCGCCATCATGTCGGCGCGCAGCCGCGCGTCCTTGGCCAGGTAGACCCGTCCCCCGGCCGCCGCGACGCGCTCGTCGAAGCCGCGCAGGAGCCCGCTCAGGCCGCGCTGACCGGCGGGGATGTCCAGGGCGAGGGTCCAGCCGGGCACGGGGAAGGACAGAAAACCGCCCGAACCGGGACCGAACCGCTTGAGCACGGTCAGGAACGACACCGTCCCGTGCGCCGACAACGACCCGACGATGCCGCGCAACGTCCCCTCCGCGCCGAACGGCACCACGAACTGGTACTGGACGAAGCCGCGCGAGCCGTACATGCGGTTCCAGCCTTCGACGAAGTCGAGCGGGTGGAAGAACGGCGCGATGCCCTGCGTGACCGTCGCGCTCCGCGGCGCCCTGCGGTACCAGACCTCGTTGAAGGCACGCACGCTGAGCCCGTTGAGCAGCCCGTCCGGCACCCACGGCGGCGCGTGCAGCCGGGCGCGCGGCGCGAAGACCGGCGGCTTCCCCGTGTCGCGGGGCGCGTGGTCGCCCCTGGTCAGGACGCTGCGGCCCATCGAACGGCCGCGGGCGAGCAGGTCGATCCAGGCGACCGTGTAGCGGTAGCGGTCGTCGGTGCGGGTCATGACGTCGAGGGTCTCGTCCAGGTCGGCGGTGCGCCGTACGTCCACCCGCATGCTCGACGTCTCGACCGGCACGCAGCCGAACGTCGCCTCCGCCACCACCCCGGTCAGCCCCATGCCGCCGACGGTCGCCAGGAAGAGCGGGTCGCCGGGACGCAGCACCCTGGCGGCGCCGTCGGCGGTCACGAGGGTGAGGGAGCGGACATGCGCGCCGAAGGAGGAGTCGCGGTGGTGGTTCTTGCCGTGCACGTCGGCCGCGACGGCCCCGCCGACGGTGACGTGCCTGGTGCCGGGGCTCACGGGCACGAACCAGCCCCGGGGCACCAGCGCCGTCATCAGGTCGTGCAGGCTGACCCCGCCCGCGGCGGTCACGACGCCCGAACGTTCGTCGAAGCTCCAGTCGTCCAGGCCGGTGCAGTCGAGGACGAGGCCGCCGGCGTTCTGGGCGGCGTCGCCGTACGAGCGGCCGAGGCCCCGGGCGACGACCCCGCGGCCCGGCGCGGCCAGCACGAGGTCACGCAGCTCGGCCAGGGTACGGGGACGCCGCAGGTCGGCCGGGGTGGGCGAGGTGCGTCCCCAGCCGGTGAGCAACGTGCTCATGCGTAGATCCCCAGTGCCACCAGGACGACCAGCGTGGCGGCGAAGACGAGGGTGGGCCGGTCGCGGATCACCAGCTCCTCGGGCTCCTCCCCGCTCCCCCGCTCGACGAGCAGGTTGTGCCGGAGCACGAGGAGCAGGAACGGCACGATGCTGAGTCCGTAGAACACGTTATCGTGCGCGTTCAGCGCCCACAGGCAGTACGTGACGATCATCGCCCCGGACGCCATGATCCGTACGTGCGTCAGGTAGGCGGCCGGGTACGCGGCGAGCGTGGCCCGCGTGCCGGACACGCCCCTGGCGCGCAGTTCGGCCTCGCGCTTGCCGGCCACGAGCTGCAGCGCGGCCAGCGAGACGACCACCAGGAACCACCCGGTCACCGGTACGCCCACGGCGACCGCCCCGGCGTAGGCCCTGATCACGTGGCATCCGGCGACCGCGATGAGGTCCACGACCTCCTGGTGCTTGAGCCACGTCGTGTACGCCAGTGTCAGGGCGACGTACCCGGCGACCACCGCGGGTGACTGCCAGCCGCCGGTGAGCGCGGCGACCGCGGGCGCGAGGACCAGCAGGACGACGCCCGCCACCCGGGCCGTGCGCACCGACACCGCGCCGGAGGCGACGGGCCGGTGCCGCTTGCGCGGGTGCAGCCGGTCGGCCTCGACGTCGGAGGCGTCGTTCAGCAGGTAGGAGCCGCTGGCGGCCAGGCAGAAGGCGGCGAGGACCAGGAGCGCGGCGAGCAGCCGGCCCGGCTGCCCGAGCACCCCGGCCGCCATGGGGGCGGCCAGGACGAGCAGGTTCTTCAGCCACTGTCGCGGTCTGGCCGCCCTGGCCAGGGCCAGTGCGGGCGCGGGCGACCAGGGCCGCGCGACCGCGCCATGGCTCATACGGCGCGGCGGCCGCGCAGGGCGAGCAGCAGGCCGCCCAGGAGCAGGACGACGCCCACGACGCCGAGCACGATCGGCAGGGTGGTCCTGATCAGCATGATCTGGCTCTTGCCGTCGGCGGCGCTGTCGACCAGGCCCTTGACCGTGTCGTCGGTCATCTTGGCGGTGGCCACGAACGCCTTGGAGCGCTCGATGCCGTCCTGGCTCTTGAGCACCTCGTTGCGGACCTGCTCCTGCTTGACGGGGGCGCCGGTGGTGGGCTCGATCCAGTAGGTGACCGTGCCGGAGTAGAACCGGTTCAGCTGCACGTCGCCGGAGGTGCCCATGCCGAACCAGGCGGCGGGCGCGTTCAGGGTCTGCGTCCTGGTCTCGGGGACGGTCTGCTCGAACTTGTACGTGGCGAGCCCGTTGACCTGCTCCTCGCCGACGAACCTGGCGTCGAACGCCTTGCCCGCGCTGGAGTTGAAGACCAGGTACGTCTTCTTCTCCACGTCGAACGGGAACTTGTAGATCTGCCCCTGGAGCTGGACCGGGGCCTTGTCGATGCTGACGCCGCAGCAGTTGAGCCCGACGCCGGAGCGCTTGTCGAAGGCGCTGCGCCGCTCGCTGAAGTTGATGCCGGGCTTGCTGTTGGTGACGTCGTTGACGGCGGTGAACTCGTCCCAGACGACGCGGTCGTCGCTGGCCTCCTTCACGTCGCCGCGCGTGGTGACGATGATGTCGAGGTCGGCGGTCAGCACCTTGCCGTCGGGGATGCTGAAGTACTGGGCGCCGGTGGCGTGCAGCTTGCTGATGCTGTACTGGTCGCCCTTGGCGGCCATGAAGGCGGGCGCGACCTGGAGGCGCACCAGGGGAGCCAGAACGATGAGGAATGCCCCGACGGCGATGAGAACGCTGCCAACGACGACCCGGTTCATGGACCCTCCATGTGCGCAGGTGCACGGACGCCTGTTTGGGTGGTTAAGTACTGAAACGAACTACCTACTCGCCGGTATGTTATTGCGACGAGTGACCGACGTCACCAGGGATGCGGAAACGTGACCGAAACAGGTTCTACTTCGGGCGGGGTTCCGGTGGTCTCAGGACACCAGACCTCCCTCGACGGCGTGCGCGCCGTGGCCGCCTTCGCCGTCCTGCTCTTCCACGTGTCCATGGAGGCGGGGACGGCGCTGGAACCGGGGTTCCTGGGCGGCGTGCTGGCCAGGGGCGAGATCGGCGTGCCGATCTTCTTCACGCTCTCCGGCCTGCTGCTGTACCGGCCGTGGGCGGCCCAGGTCCTGCTCGGCGACCGGGCCCCGGACACGCGCCGCTACCTGTGGAAACGCTTCTTCCGGATCATGCCGGCGTACTGGCTGGTGGTGGCCGTGGCGCTGCTGCTGTGGGGCGACGCGCACCGGGCCGACCCGTGGACGTGGGGGCAGATGTTGTTCCTCGTGCACACCTACGACATCACCCCCTGGTGGTACGGCCTCGGCCCGAAGGGGCTCGGCCAGATGTGGAGCCTCGCGGTCGAGCTGACCTTCTACCTCACGCTCCCGCTCATGGCCGCGATCCTGCGCAGGTTCGCCCTGCGCGGCGACCCCGACCTGCGGACCAGGGCCAGGCGGCTGCTCGTCGGCCTGGCCGCCTTCGGCGCGCTGTCGTACGTGTACACGGTCTTCGAGTACTTCCCCGACTACCGGCCCTGGATGAACGTGTGGCTGCCCCGCTCCTGGACGTTCTTCGTGCCCGGCATGGCGCTGGCCGTGCTGACCGTCTGGGCCAGGGCCGAGGACGGCCGCGCGCGACGGCTCAGCGCCGCCCTGGCCTCCTCCTGGGGCACGTTGTGGGTCATCGCGGGCCTGGCGTACCTCATCGCCTCGACGCCGCTCACCGGGCCGCGCGCGGTCGGCCTGGGCAGCATCTGGACCGCGTTCTACGAGCAGGGCCTCTACACGCTCGTCGCCTTCTGCCTGGTCGCCCCCGCCGCGCTGGAGCCCGGACGGTCCACCCGGGTGCGCGAGCTGCTCGGCGGCCGGGTCATGAGCTACCTGGGCCAGATCTCCTACGGCGTCTTCCTGTGGCAGTTCGTCATCCTCTACCTCTGGTACGACTTCACCGGGCAGCAGCCGTGGACCGGCAACCTGCTCCTCAACCTGGTCGCCGTCACCGCCATCACGGTGGCCATGGCCGGGCTCACCCACCGCTACGTGGAGGAGCCCGCCAGGCGGCTGATCCGCCTGCTGCCTCAGCGCGCCGCCGGCTCCGGCTCGCCGAAGGCCACCGCCCTGAGGCAGAACGCCTGACCCTGCGCCCCGGCCGCGCTGATCCGCAGGCCCTTGCCCGGCCCGTCGTGCGGGACGTAGAACAGCGCGCCCATCGCGCCGGTCGCGGGCAGCGTGGCCGCCCGCTGGACCTCGCCGACCTCCACCACGACCTGCACCGGCCGCGGGCTGACGTACGACATGGCCGCCACGACGCCCGGCCCGCCGAAGGACTCGACGGGGAACACCTTGCCCGCCGGGTAACACTTGCCCCCCTTGACCGCGTCGAAGAACGGCACCACCCGCCCCACCGGGACGAGCTTGCCCGTGTCGTCCAGCACGTACGGCTCGGCCGAGGGCCGCGGGTCGCGCATGCGCTCCCTGGTCTCGTCGTCGGCCAGCGGCGCGAGCACGTACGAGGTCATCCGGCGTTCGCCGTTCCACGGCAGGACGATGTGCGGCGGCACCGGGCGCGCGTAGATGTCGGCGTCCCCGGCGGCCGTGGCCAGCGAGGTCCTGACGTTGTCCAGGTACGCCCTGACCCGGTCGCCGGTGAGCGTGTCGCCGAAGGTGTTGATCGAGATCAGCGACACGACGAGGAAGACCGCGGTCAGCGCGGCGCCGGCGGCCGGCAGGCCCGCGGGCACCGGCCTGCGTACGACGTCGGGCTCGTCGAGCACCGGCATGACGGCCAGGGCCAGGCAGAGCGCGAACAGGACGGCGGCGTCGGCGACGTACCGGGTCTCGGCGCCCACCAGGTCCCAGGCCGTGGCCCGCGCGATCACGGTGGGCAGCGCGTCGGCGACCACGACGTAGGCCGCCAGGACGGCCCACGCCCGCCAGGCCCGCCTGCGGTACACGCAGGTCACCACGACCAGCGCCGCGATGACGGCCCACGCCACGACCACCGTGACCGGCGCCGGATCGGCCAGGCCGCCGGTCGAGGTGACGCCGCCCCAGCGCAGCGGGCCGCCGACGGCCCCCGTGGGGAAGGTCTCGCCCAGCAGCCTGCGCAGCAGGCCGGGGACCACCTCGGCCTTCGGGCCGGTCAGCGCGTCGGCCCCGGCGGTGTCGCGGCGCAGCCAGTAGAGCACGGCGTACCCGGCCAGCAGCAGGCCGTGGGCCCACCAGACGGGCCTGCGCAACTCGGCGAGCAGGGCACGGGCCCACAGGCCCCTGCCGAGGTAGGCGCTGCTGATCCCGAGCAGCACGAAGGGGATGAACACCCCCTTGGTGGAGAAGGCCATCCCGACGGCCGTCCAGGCCAGCGGGCGCCAGCGTCCCTCGCCCTCGCGTACGTACCTGACGTGCGCGGCCAGCGCCGCGACCAGCGCGAGTTGCAGCGGCACGGCGTTGAGCGCGGCCGACCACCAGCTCATGGCGGGCACGGTGAGCGGCGCGAACACGAAGACGGTCAGCGCGGCGAGCACGCCCGCCCGGTCGCCGAACAGCCGCCGCAGCAACACCAGGAACATGACCGAGGCCGCGCCCTGCACCGCGACGGTCACGAACGACACCAGCGCCCAGCCGTACGGCGCGATCCAGGTGAGCAGCCACACCAGCCCGAGCGCGCCCGGCATGAGGTGCCCCTTGTGCACCCTCATCAGGTAGTCCCAGGTGAACCCGCTGTCCCCGGCCCCGGCGACGAAGAGGAAGTCGTCCTCGACGAAGTAGGACCTGCTGAGCAGGCTCGCCCGGAACACCAGCGAGACCAGGATGATCAGCAGCCCGACGCCGATGACCGGCCCGGTGCGCACCGCCGGGATCGTGATCTGTAAGGGCTCGGCTCGCCTGACGTCTTCAGCCATGGACGTATCCCTCCACTGGAGTAAGCTCCGCGCCGTGGACACCCCCGAAGCGTTCCGAGCGGATCTCGGCAGATCCGTCCGGTTGCTGCGCGCCTTCCGCCTGGAGCAGAGCGACCCCGACTTCTTCTACGGGACCCTGGCCAGGGACACGGTGGCCCAGCTCGCGACGTACACCGACCTGGCCGGCGCCACCGTGGCCGACATCGGGGGCGGCCCCGGCTACTTCGCCGACGCCCTGCGCGCGGTCGGCGCGCGGCCCCTGTGCGTCGACTGCGACGCCGGTGAGATGCGCCTGCGCGACGGCGTGCCGCCGCGTGACGCCGTGCTCGGCAGCGCGCTCGACCTGCCGCTCGCCACCGGCTCGGTGGACGTGTGCTTCTCCTCCAACGTGCTGGAGCACGTCCCCGACCCGCTGCGGATGGCGTCGGAGATGGTCAGGGTGACCCGGCCCGGCGGCGTGGTCTACCTGTCGTACACAATCTGGTTCTCGCCCTGGGGCGGTCACGAGACCTCCCCCTGGCACTACCTCGGCGGCCGGTACGCCGCCCGCCGCTACGCCCGCACCCACGGCAGACCACCCAAGAACGTCTACGGCGAGAGCATGTACGCCATCGGCGTGGCCAAGCCCCTGGCCTGGGCCCGCCGGCGGCGTGACGTGGAGATCCTCGACGCGATCCCCCGCTACCATCCCCGCTGGGCCAGGCACGTCGTCCACCTACCTGGCATCCGCGAGCTGGTCACCTGGAACCTGCTCCTCGTCCTGCGCCGCAGGTGATCGTCGCCGCGACGACCACAGCGCGGCCACCACGAAGCCCACGCCGAGCAGGCCGCCGCCGACCGGCGCCGCCGTGCCGAGCAGCAGGATCCAGCGGCGGTAGGCGGCCGCCGTCGCCAGCGCGGCGGCGACGTCCGACTCCGAGGTGCGGAAGTCGGCGTCCAGGGCGGTCAGGCGGCCCCGGCCGTCGGCGGTGACCAGCGTCTCGGTCACCTCCTCCCGCGTCCTGACGGGCAGGCCGCTGACCGGCTCGACCCAGTACGTGCGCCGGATCTCGGCGTAGCGGCCGAGGCCGACGTCGCCCTTGCCGGTCAGGCCGAGCAGGCGGCGCGGCAGCGGCGGCGTCTCGCCGGGCACGAGCCGGCGCGGCGTGCGCTGGACGTAGCGGTACGTCTCGACCCCGCGCACCCGCTCGACCCCGTCGAAGGCGGCGGTGACCGGGTGGCGCAGGCGCAGGTCGAACAGCGGGTAGTCGCGGCGCTCTGCGTTGAAGGGCCACCGGAACGCCTGTCCCGTCTGCCGGATCGCGACGTCCTCGTCGAGGTACTCGCCGCAGCAGTTCACGATCTCGCCGGTACGCCGGTCGAAGGCCAGGCGGCGCTCGTGGTAGTCCAGGCGGTGGCCGTCGCGGGTGGCCAGGGAGACCGACTCGCCCCACACCGCCCGGTCGCCGTCGCCGGCCAGCACGTCGCCGATCAGCCAGCGGGTCTGCACCAGGTCGCCGGTCGCCGGTCGCATGGTGGCCGGATCGACGTACGTGGCGGACTCGGCCGTCGCCCTGGTCATGCTCTGCTGTTCGAGGGGGGCCTTGAGCACCTGGTCGTAGACGTACAGGCGGGTCAGGGGGATGAGCGTCAGCAGGAAGGCCCCCACGCCGGCCAGCACCGGCGCGAGGCTCCTGCGGCTCAGGGGGGTCACGGCCGGGGCACCGCCTGTCCCGGGGTCACGTCGCCCAGGCACAGGCCGGACGGCACGTCGTGCACGACGATCCGGTCGGCGCCGGGCACGGCGAGCATGAACACCTTGCCGAAGCCCGCGCGCAACGTCAGGTCGGTGGCGCGGTCGCCCATCCACAGGGTGACCGTCGTGTCCGTACGGGCCGCGTACCCCAGTCTGACCAGGGTGCCCTCGGCCCGCGTGACGCGGTTGTCCAGCGGCACCTGGACGGTGCCCCCGGTGACCGGCCAGCACCGGTCCGCCGTGGTGGGGACGAGCGGGACGCCCTGGACGTCCACCGGCCGCAACCGGCCCTGGTCGTCGAAGACCAGACCGTCGAGCGCGGCGGGCGGCGCCTGCATCCTGGCCCTGAGCGCGGGCGTGGCCATCGCGCCCAGCACCCGCGAGGTCAGGCTGTAGGCCCGGTACGAGCTGGGCAGCACCTCCGTGGGCACCAGCCGGTCGTAGATCACGCTGTCCGGGGCCGCCCTGGCCAGCTCGGCGCGGGCCGTCTCGATGTAGTCGTGCCGCCGCTCGGCCCCCATGTACCCGGCGAAGAGCGTCACCGTGACCAGCGACGCGCCCGCGAACAGCCCGAGCATCGCGCCGGCCGCCCCCGTCACCCGCTCCCGGCCCGGCAGCGCCCTGCGGTACGGCTCCTCCTCGCCGCGCAGCGGCAGCAGCACCAGGCCGACGACCAGCGCCAGCAGCGGGACGGCGTCGGCGACGTACCGGGTGTCGGTGCCGGCGAACGAGCCGAGCAGGTGGACCCGTCCCCACAACACCGGCAGCGCGTCCGCGACGAGCAGGTAGCCCAGCAGCGTGGCCCAGGCCAGGAGGGCCCGCCTGCGGTAGTGGCCGGTGACCGCCACGAGCGCCGCGAGGACCACGAGGGAGGCGATCACCAGCGGCAGCGGCGGCGCGGCCACTCCCCAGTCGCCGCCCGCGAACCACCGCCACGGCCCGCCGAGCACGGTGGTGGCGAACGTCTTGCCCAGCAGCTCCCACAGGAAGCCGAGGGCCTGGTCGAAGATCGGCAGCGCCCCGGTGCCCGGCGCCGCCAGCGAACGCTGGACGTAGAGCGCGCCGAAGCCCGCCACCGCCGTGGCGTACATGGCCCAGGCGGCCAGGTGGCGGCGCAGGGCGGCGCGCAGGCCGCCGTGGTAGATGGCGGTGAGGGCGAACAGCAGGAGCGGCAGCGCGAAGCCCTTGACGAAGCCGAGCAGGCCGAACAGCACCCACAGCGCCGCGGCCACGGCGTGCCGCAACCTGCCGGTCCGTACGTGATGCCAGTGCGAGGCGACCGCCATGGGCAGCGCGACCTGGAGGAACACGGTGTTGAGCCCGGCCGCCCACCAGGCGAGCGCGGGCACGGTGACCGGCGCGAGGAGGAACACCAGGAGCGGCACGAGCGTCGCCGGCCGCCTGCCGAAGACCACACGCAACATGCGCAGCACGCCGAGGGCGGCCACGGCGTGCAGCGCCAGCACCGTTCCGGCCGCCCATCCCCAGTCGAAGGGATGCAGCCGGGAGGCGAGCCAGGCCAGCAGGAAGCCGCCCGGCATGAACTGGCCGAAGTGGATCCGGGTCAGGTAGTCGAAGGAGAGGTCGCTCTCCATCGCCCTGGCCACGAACTCGTAGTCGTCCTCCTTGAAGTAGGACTCCTGGACGACGGCCGCCTTGCCCGCCACGGCGGCGGCGACGAGCGCGAGCCCGGCCAGCAGGACGCCGTGGCGGCGGATCCAGCGGGCGACCCGCGCCACCGGGCCCGGGACCGTGAGGACGGTCCCGGCGCGCGGCTTGATCGTGTCGGTCACGGAACACTCGTCATGGTCGGGCCGCCCGCGGCGACGGAGATGGGTACGGTGGCCTGCCTCGCCGGCGCCCGCCTGGCCGCGACCTCGACGAGAAGCTGCCCGAGCAGCGGCAGGCAGAGGAGCTGAGCCCAGAGGCCGCCCGCGCCGAGCGCCACCGTGACCGCCGCGACCAGGTAGAGCGCGAGCCCGCCGGGCGGCCCGAGCAGCAGGGTCCAGCGCCGCCGCCCGCGCAGGTGCTCGGCCTCGCGCAGCGGACGCGACCAGGCGGCCAGCACGAACGCCACCCCGGCCACGCCCGCCCCGGCCGGCCCGCCGACCCAGTACCCGAGCGCCACCGCGAAGACCGCGACGTGCCGGACCCGTGGGCGGGCGGCCAGGACGGGCGCCAGATGACGTCCCGGCCTGCCCCTCCCCACCAGCGCCAGCCCGGCGACGAGCAGCGCCAGCGCCCCGCCCGCGACCAGCCCCGCCCGGTACGGCTCGTCCGGCTCGTACGTGAGCGTCACGGTCCCGGCCGTGAACGCGGGCAGGAACCACGCCTGCCGCCAGCCGTCGAGCCGGACCGGCTTGAGCGCCGTGGCGCCCAGCGTGGCCTTCCAACCGGCGTTGAAGTTCTCGTTGACCACCAGGTAGGAGTCGTCCTTGACGCCGACCTGGACGACCCGCTCACCGGCCGCCCACTTCTCGACCCGCGTCTGCCGCATGACGGTGGGCCCGGCCGCCGGGCTGCCCGGCTCGTGCCGGACGACGGCCGACTCGATCCGGTACGACTCCCCCGGCCGCACCGACAACCGGGTCGGACCGGCCACGAGTTGCAGCCGCTCGCAGGTCTCGAAGGTGACCGGCCTGCCGGTGACCACGTCGTGCAGCGTGCCGCCGGTGACGGCGGTGTGCACCTCGTTGCCGTCGACGGTGAGCGTCGGCCCGAAGCCGCACGGCAGCGTGAGCTTGAAGCCGGTCAGCGCGCCGAGCGGGCGCACGCCGGGGAAGGCGACGTCGCTGATCTCGATGGGCCGGCCGCCCGACGCCCCGAACTCCAGCGCGACCTTCCTGGCCCGCATCTCCGGGAAGCGGATGAGGCCGTCCGGGCCGACCCAGCTCTGCCGGACCCCGCCCTCCGACCGGATCGTCACCCGGACGGGAGGCGCGCCGAGGTAGGAGTCGGGCGTGATGACGCGGATCTGCGACAACTTCGTCTCGCGGGCCAGCTCGACGGACAGCGTCGGCCTGGGGTCGAGCGGGTCGGCGAACCAGGCGGTCCTGGGGTCGCCGTCGAAGGCCCAGCGTCCGCCCGCCGCGCCGCTGTCGACCGAGGTCGAGGAGGCGTGCACGGTCAGGGAGTCGCCGGGCAGCGTGCTGAGGCGTTCGACGGTGGCGCGGTCGGTGATCGTGGTGCGGCCGGAGATGCCGTACGAGCCGTCCTTGCCGGTGACGAAGGTGCGGTCGAAGCCGTTGCCGTCGTCGCCCAGCACCTCGTGGCCCTTGGCGCAGCTCCAGGCGGCCGAGCCCCTGACGCAGCCGGGCACGTCGCCGGTCCTGGCCAGCGCGATCGTGGCGGGCTCGCCGGTGTCCTCGCGCGGGTCGGGCACGACGATCGAGCGTCCCGGGGTGACGCCGGGGACGGTCAGCTCGGTGATGCCGACCCGGCCGCCGAGCCTGCTCGCCGGCTCGTACGCGGTGGCGGCGACCGTGACGCGCAGCCGGTCGACCGGGCCCTTCGGCACGGCCAGCTCCTGCGGCTCGGCGGTGGCGCGTACCTTCTGGCGCAGCGCGCCGGAGCCGGTCTCCACGACGACCTCGCTGGGCGGCGGGCCGATGGGCGAGTTCTCGAAGGCCACCTGGATCGTGGGGACCGTCAGCGGGTCGGCGAAGGTCACCTCCAGCCACTCGCCCACGGCGCCGTTCCAGCCGGTGGAGCGCCAGCTCGTGCGCCGGTCGCCGTCCAGGGCGGCGAAGGGCTGGTGGCCGGGCTCGCGGCTGTTGGGGGCGGCGCCGACGTCGGCCTCGGAACTGGAGGCGGTCACCCCGGCGACGCCGGTGAGGCCCGCCGTGGACAGGTACCGTTCCCAGCCGGGGTCGAGCAGGTCGTTGGAGGGCGAGCTGCCGCGCAGGGGCTCGTCGGCGGTGAGCGTGGCACTGGCGTTGCGGCGCAGGTCGGCGAAGGCGACCTCCCGGCGGCGCAGCGTGTCGGTCAGGATCGTGTCGTGCGCGGGCACCTTGACCACGCCCGCGTCGTCGTTGAGCAGGACGGGGCGGTCGTCGTCCAGGAGGCCCTGCTCGGCCAGGGAGAGCACGGACTCCGGGGCGCCGCCGACGCGCAGCGGGCGGGTGGCGTCCACGGTGCCGACCAGCGGCGCGGCCCCGGCGACCCGGTAGATCTCGATCGCGGGGTAGGGCTGGTCCAGCCAGGCGGCGGCCTGGCCGTACTGGGCGATGCCGACGTCCGGGCCCATCCGGGCCGCGAGCGAGATGCCGGGCGAGTCCTCCAGCGCCTGGTGCACCCGGACCGGCCAGGCCGTGCCGATGGTGGCCCGGTCCAGGTCGTTCCTGACCACCAGGTACGACACCCCGATCCGGCGCAGCGTGGCCGTCAGCCCCGGCGAGCCCTTGCCCGTGGCCAGGCGGTCGTCCACGGCAGCCATGAGCCGCGAAATGCCGGCAGAGCCCCACGGCACGATCGTGTGCGTGGCCCAGCGGGCCTGCGAGAGCGCCTGCAACGGCTCGTCCAGGGGGCGGCCCCAGAGGTACTCGCCGCGTTTGGCGCCGGGCACGGCCAGCACCATGCCGTCGCCGGCGTTGCGGTTGAGCCAGGAGATGGCCTGCTGCCAGTGGTCGGGGATGGCGGTGAAGCCGCCGGTGGGGGCGAGGCCGGCGTACAGGACGGGCAGGCCGGACAGGGCCACGAGCCCGGCGGCCAGCGCGGTGAGGGGCGCGCGCAGGCGCGGGCGGGCGAGCGAGAGCAGCGCCGCGAAGCCGAGCGCGACGGGCAGCCGGATCAGCGCGTCGAACTTGTGCAGGTTGCGGAAGGCGGCGAGCGGGCCGTCGAGCAGCCCGACCATGAACTGCTCGTGCGGCGTGCCGGGATGGCCGGTCGTGATGATCGCGAGCCCGCACAGCAGGCTGATCAGCAGGAACGGCCGCTCGGTCAGCCTGCGCAGCGTCAGCCCCGCCAGGCCGAGCGCGGCCACGGCCGCGGTGACCACGATCAGCCACGGGACGGTGGACTGCTGGTTGGCGTCGGGCAGCCAGGTCTGGCCGTCCACGGTCAGGAAGCTGAGCCAGCTCGACGTGCCGCGCAGGGCGTTGACCAGCGACGTCACGCCGGTCGTCGCGGTGGCGGTCTCGATGTAGGGCAGGAACGAGAAGATGTAGCCGCCGAGCGTCAGCAGCGGGACGGCCCACCACAGCCCGGCGAGCGCGATCAGCGGCAGCCACCAGGCGATCAGGCGGCGTTTGACCGGCCCGCCGCGCCTGGTCAGCAGGTACACCATCGGCACCACGAGCACGGCCAGCTCGGCCACCGCGTTGACGCCGCCGCAGAACAGGAAGGCGAACGCGGACAGCGCGGCCGCCCGGCGCGGCGTCAGCTCGCCCCTGGCCCCCTTGACCAGCGGGAGGACGATCCACGGCAGTACGGCGCTGGGCAGGAACTCCGAGGAGTTGATGCCGATCAGCGCCTGGGCGTGGGGGGCGAGGGCGTACACGAAGCCGGCCAGGACGCGGGTGTTCGGGCCGCCGACGCCGAGCGCGCGGGCGAGCTGGACCGTGCCGAGGAAGGCGACGCACAACACCAGCGACATCCACAACCGCTGGACGGCCCACGACTCCATGCCGAGCTTGAGGAAGAGCGCGTAGAACGGGCCCATCGGGAACAGGTAGCCGTACGCCTGGTTCTGCAGGTGGCCGAAGTAGGCGCCGTCCCACAGGTGCAGCGCCCGGCCGAGGAAGCCCAGCGGGTTGACCGCCATGTCGAGCTTCGTCTCGGGGATGATCTTCTCGGTCGAGGTGTTGAACGCGATGGCGCCGAGCAGGAGGCAGGAGGCGAGCAGCCGCAGCCTGTGCCTGATCCGCGCCTCGTAGCTCTCGGCGCCGTAGCTCTCGACGGTGGAGTCCCCGCGTTGCCCCGGGGGTCCAGGCGAGGCTTGGGTCACTGAGGGGCTCCGCCGCAATCTTGGAGTTTCGCCAGGATAAGTCCGGTCATGCTAGCCCCAGTTCGGGCCCACGTAAATTCCCTGGCCCAGGCGCGGCAGGCCGCGGCCACCTCCGCCCGCCGCCGCGGGTCGGCCAGCTCCTCCAGTGCGCGCCCGGTCACTTCGGCCAGGCTCTCCCCCTCCCGTACGAGCCACCCGGTGACGCCGTCCCGTACGGAGTCGCGCAGCCCGGCCACGTCGTAGGCCACCGTCGGCACGCCGAGCGCGGCGGCCTCGATCACGGTCAGCCCCCAGCCCTCGAACTCCGAGGCCGTCACGTTGAGGCGGGCGGCGGCCAGCAACGCGTTCTTGTCCGGCTCGGACAGGAAGCCGTGCAGCTCGACCCGCCCGTCCAGTCCCGCGTCCGCGACCCGCGTGGCCAGGGCGTCGTGCTCGGGGCCGCGGCCCACGATGTGCACCCGCAGGCCCGGCCAGGCGTCGCCCAGCTCGGCGGCCAGGTCCACGACCCGCTCGATGCGCTTGTGGCCGATCAGGCGGCCGGCGTACACGAGGGCGGGATCGCCGTCCCCGGCCTGCGGTTCGGCCCGCGCGGGCGTGGCGCAGCCGTTGGGCACGACGGCGACCGGCGCGAGCCAGCGCAGCTTGCCCTCCAGGTCGTGCCTCGACGACTCCGAGACGGTGATCGTCAGGCAGCGCCGGTAGACCAGCCGGGCCACCTCGCCCTCGACGAAGCAGCCGATCCAGGCCAGCCAGGCCGGCAGGAAGGCGTGGAACTGCCGGTCGTGCACGTGGTGGACGAGGCTGATCACGGGCGTGCGGCGGCGGACGACGAGCGGGGAGAAGAACGGGATGCCGTTCATGGTGTCGATGACGACGTCCACGCGCCGCCGGTGGAACAGCAGCCAGAGCGGGACCAGCAGGTAGACCAGGTACGGATTGCCCATCCTGCGCAGGTCGACGCCGTCGAGCGTTTCGGTCCGGAGCTGCCCGCGCTGGCGGCCGGTCACGAACACGACCGAGGCGCCCTGGGTCAGCAGGAACCGGCTGACCTGCCAGGCGTACTCCTCGGCGCCGCCGGCCGTCGACTGCGTGGGCTCGCGGAAGTTGAGCATCGCCACGCGGACTCCGGCGAGGGGTCGTTCGTCCGCTTTCCTGTCGCGCGTACGCGACTCGGTCCGCCGGGCCGTGTCCGCCTTGCGCTCACCGGTAAAGACCACCGTCACTCCTCGTCGGCGAGCATGCGGGCATGGCGGAGCCACACTCCGTGCTCGCTGTATGGCCCCGTCAAGCGGGAAGGATCACCTGGTGCCGTAGTTGTAGAGCGGCTGGTTGGGTGGGGTGAGCGAGGGTGACGCCACGTTGACCACCGCGACGGAGGCTCCGACCGCCAACAGGGCTCCGATGGCCAGGGCCACGAGAAGTCGCAACACGAAGCACTCCTTCCTTTCCGGTGACGCGGTGTGCCGAGACTAGAACGTGTTTCGTCTTGAATCCATAACATTGGTCAAACCGTGATAAAGCAAGTTACCCTCCGGTACATGATGAAACAGCCGGTCAACGCCGCAGCAAGCGGAGCTGTTTTCCGTCGAAGACTGTTTTCCAGCCGGGCGGGGCGGACGGGAACCCGTTCTCGCCCGCGGCCATGAGCAGGTACCTGGCGGGCAGTTCGCCGTAGGCGTGGGCGGCCAGCAGGTCGCCGGTCCGGCGGTTCAGCGGGTCCTCGCCGCGTACCCGCAGCCGGCCGCCGCCGGGCAGCCCGACGAGCAGCGTGTCGTCCCACGACACGCGGCGCCGGAACAGCTTGGTCGCGGGGTCGAGCACCACCCGCCCGCCGTTCCAGGCGAAGGCCCGGTGCGCGCCCCACGGCAGCGACACCAGCGCGCCGGGCGCCGGGTCGCCGTCGACGATCGCCCGCACCGCCGTCCACTCCTCCGGGTACGTCACCGCTTCGAGCCGCCCGAACGCCCCCATCGCGAACGTCGGCAGCGCCAGCACCGGAGCCAGCACCCCGACCAGCGCGGGCGCCCCCGACCGCAGGGCCGAGGCCAGGCCGACCGCCGTCAACAGGACCAGCGGGGCCAGATAGACCTGGCCGTCCCGCAGCGGACCGAACCCGGGCCACAGGGCGATCAGCCACTTGAGCGCCTCCCGCCCGCCCTGGAACGCGCCCAGCGCCGCGACGCAGAACCCGGCCGCGGCCGCCACCGCCAGTCCGCCCCACCAGGGGGGCCGTCCGGGGGCCGTACGCAGGCGGGCGTAGCCGTACAGACCGGCGGCGACCAGGAGGAGCCGGGCGGTCGCCGTCCACCATGCCTCCTGGCCGGGCAGCCCGGCCTCGGCGTTCCAGATGCCGCCGAGCGAGAGCAGGCTGCCCAGGACGCCGAAGGGCCCGTCGGCGCGGGCCGCGAACGCGTCCACCCCCGCCGGATCCGTGACGGCGCCCGACCCGAGCGCGGGCACCGCCCACGGCAGGCTGTACGCGACCAGCACCCCGGCGGCGACCGGCACCCTGCGCCGCGCGACGGCGACGGGCATCAGCGTGAGCCAGGAGACCAGCATCGCCTGGAACCCGCCGACGGCCGCCGGCAACAAGGCCACCGCCAGCCGCCCCCAGGACCGCCAGGCACCTGGACGGCCCTCAAGGGTGAGCGCGCGGATCGCCCAGGGCAGCCCGGCCACGCCCAGGAGCAGGGCCCACTGGCCGAGCATGAGCCGCTGGGCGAGGTAGATGTTCCAGGCGTAGAAGGCGGCGGCCACGAGCCGGGCGAGCCTGCGCTCCGCCGGGACCAGCGCCGCCGCACCGGCCGCGGCCAGCACGAACACCGCGACCAGGGCCGCCTTCTGCACGATCTCCACCGGCAGCACCCGGGACAGCAGCGCCACGACCAGGTCGCTGGGCACCGCCCGGGGAAACCCGCCGCGGTCCGGCCAAAGGGGCGGATCGGGCACGAAGAGCAGGTCGTACCGGAGCACCAGCCCCCACCCGAGCGCCGGCCCGAGCGCCAGCAGCGCCAGCCCGAGCCCCAGCGCCACGGGCCCCCAGCGGCCCGCACGGCCTTCGCGCACCGTGACACCGCCTCTCCCTCGGGCCAGGACCGACAATCCGGGCACAAGGGAGAGTAGCCGCAGGTGCGTCACATGCGTTACTTGCCCGGCTCGGGGTCCCTGGGCAGGCCGAGCATGCGCTCGCCGATGATGTTGAGCTGCACCTCGGTGGTGCCGCCGTAGATGGTCATGGCCCTGGTCGCGAGCACCGCCCGGTTCCAGTAGCCGGCGTCGCCGAGCTTCATGTCGGCGGCCACCACGGCCTGGGCGCCGAGCAGGCCGACGGCCGTCTCGGAGACGTGCTGGGCGTGCGAGGTGGACAGCAGCTTCCGTACGGAGGCGTCGGCGCCCGGCTCGGTCCCGGCGAGCTGCTTGAGCGTGACCCGCAGCGACAGCGCGTTGATCGAGTGCCCCTCGCACACGACCCCGGCCACCTCCTGCTCCTCGGCCGGCGTGAGCTCGCGCCCGAGCCGGCCGATCAGCCCGAGCAGGTCCGGCACCGACGCGCCGGTGCCGCCCGAGCCGGAGGAGAGCGAGACGCGCTCGTTGGACAGCGTGTTGCGGGCGACCTTCCAGCCCTCGCCGACCTCGCCCACGACCAGGTCGTCCGGGACGAAGACGTCATCGAGGAACACCTCGTTGAACAGGTTCTCGCCGGTCATCTCGGTGAGCGGCCGGACCGTGACGCCGGGCGCCTTCATGTCCACCAGGAAGTACGTGATGCCCTCGTGCTTGGTGCCCTCGGAGGAGTTGCGGGCGATGCAGATGCCCCATTCGGCGACGTGGGCGACCGAGGTCCAGATCTTCTGGCCGTTGAGCCGCCAGCCGCCCTCGACCCGCTCCGCCTTCATCTGCAACGAGGCCAGGTCGGAACCGGCGCCCGGCTCGGAGAAGAGCTGGCACCAGATCATCTCGCCGCTGAGCGTCTTGGGCAGGAAACGTTCCTGCTGCTCGCGCGTGCCGTACACGGCGATGGACGGCACCACCCAGGCGCCGATGATCATCGCGGGCAGCCTGACCTTGGCGGCCTTGAGCTCCTGGGCGATGAGCACCTGCTCCAGCGGCTTGGCCGCGCGGCCCCACGGCTTGGCCAGGTGGGGCATGACGAACCCGCGCTCGGCCAGGGCCCGCTTCTGCTCCTGGCCTTCGAGCAGGGCGATCTCGGCGATCTCCGTACGGATCTGCTCGCGCAGCTCCTCGGCGCCCTCGGGCAGGTCGATCTCCATCTCGCGGCCGACGCCCTGCAACGCGAGCGCGGTCACCGAGGCGGCCCACTCGGCCGACGGGCCGAGCAGCGCGCGCAGGGTGAGGGCGCGCCGGTAGTAGAGGTGCACGTCGTGCTCGAAGGTGTAGCCGATGCCGCCGAACGTCTGGATCGCGTCCTTGGCGCACTGGACGGCCGCGTCGGGAGCCATCACACCGGCCACGGCGGCGGCGTACTCCAGCTCGCGACCCTCGGCCCTGGTGGCGTCCCACACGGTGGCGCGGGCCTGCTCAAGGGCGACGAGCATGCGGGAGATCTTGTGCTTGATGCCCTGGAACTGGCCGATCGGACGGCCGAACTGCTCACGTACCTTGGCGTAGGCGGCCGCGGACGTCACGCACCAGGACGCCAGGCCGGCGGCCTCGGCGCCGAGCAGGATCGCGGCCAGGTTGAGCACGTCGGGGCTCTCCACGCCGTCGAGGACGCGATCGGCGGGCACGCGCGCCTCCGACAGCTCCACCTTGGCCACCGGCCGGGTCAGGTCGAGCGACTTGACCGGCGTGACGGTGGCGGCGGAGGCGTCGACCGCGATCCACTCCTCCCCCTCGGGCGTGGTCACCGGCAACACCAGCACGTCGGCCAGCGAGCCGGCGAGCACCGGCTCGGCCGTACCGGAGACGACGAGCGTCCCGTCGTCGGCGCGGGTGCCGGTGAGCGAGCCGGACAGCGCGACCGCGCCCGCGAGGGTGCCGTCGGCGAGCGATTCGAGCAGCTCGTGCCGCTTGGAGGCGTGGATGATCGCGCTCGCCAGCACGGTCGGCACGTACGGGCCCGGCACGAGCTTCTCGGCCAGCGCCTCGACGGCGACGGCGGCCTCCAGCAGCCCGTAGCCCGAGCCGCCGGACTCCTCGGGCAGGTGCAGGCCGAGGAGCCCTTGCTCGGCCAGCCCCGGCCAGAAGGCCGGACGCTCTTCCGACCCGGATCGCAGCAGCTCCGAGGGGATGTTCCGGTCGGCCCAGCCGCTCACCGAGTCGCGGAGCGCCTCGTGCTCCTCGCTCAATCCGATCGCCATTGCTCATCCTCCAGCCAGGTCAACGTGCATGCCTCACACCCAGAACCATATTCTAGAGCATGCTTCTGGCCTAGAGGGGCTTCACCTGCTGGACAAGTGTGTTCAGATCAGCCCAACGCGCCTTGTTCTTCTCGGGGATCGAGGCCATCAGCATCGCCGGCTTCGTCTTGCCCACCTCGACGATCGTCACCATGGCCTGGGCGGTCTGCGTCTTGCCGCCGGAGACGAAGGTGACCTTGTAGCCGAGCGACCAGCCCTTGCCGAGCGGCACCTTCTTGGAGCCGGTCCAGGAGGTCAGCGTGGCGCCCGCCGGGTATTGCGTACGCAGTGTCCAGCGGGCGGCCCGGGCGGCCATCTCGCGGTAGTCGGCGTCCTTGGAGGGCTTCTTCTCCGGCGCGTCACCGGGGAACATGGCCGAGGCGATGACGGTGTGCGGCACGGCGACCTTGCCGATGCGCTGGGCGACGGTGAACGGCGCGAACGACTTGGCGTCCCAGGGCGCGGCCAGGCGCGGATAGCTGATGCCGGACGTCCGGTCGGTGATGATCCCGGTCACCACGGACGCCTTGCTGCCCGCCGGCGCGGCGAACGCCTTGCTCTCCGGCACCGGGGGCAACACGATCGGCGTCTCGGTGGGGGTCGGCGACGCGGTCGGGGTGGCGCTGGCGGCCGGCACCGGGGCGACCGACACCGGAGCCCCGGCGGGGTCGCCGCTCGTCGGCACGTCGCCGGAGAACACCACGAAGACCAGCAACACCGCCACGACGGTGGCGAGAATGGCGCCGGCCAGGTAGATGGCACGGATGGGAATGTCACCGATGCCACGCTTATGAGGCTTGGTAACAACCGCCACCACCGGCCCACCCACACCAGGCCCACTCACGCCCGGCCCACCCGTACCAGGCCCACTCATGCCAGGCCCACCCGCCCCCGGTGCACTCGCACCCGGGCCACCCGCCATGGGCCCACCCGCGCCCGGATGCGGCGCTCGCGGCGACCCGGGGGGCCACACCTGCACCGGCTGATGCTGCCCCGGCCTCCCCGCACCGGCCCCGGCCTGCGGCCCCGACGCCACCCCCGGCCCCGGCGCCACCCCTGGCCTCGGCCCCGGCCCGCCGCCGCCCTGTGGGTGACGACTCCCGGGCTGAGGCTGCGGAGGCCCACCCAAGTGGACCGGCGGCACCGCCTGCGGCCCGGACGGCCGCTGCGGACGCACCTGCGCCCCCGAAGGCGGCCCCGACGGAGGACCCGCCTGCGGCCCGGAAGGCGGCCCCTGCTGCGGCCCTGACGACGGCCCTGACGACGGCCCTGACGACGGCCCTGACGACGGCCCGGGCTGAGGCCCCGACGGAGGGCCCGGCTGCGGGCGTGAGGGCGGTCCCGACGGTGATCCGGCGGACGGCCCCGAGGGCGGTCCCGGCTGAGGCCCGGACGGGGGCTGGGCGGCGGGACGGAGAGGCTGGGAGGCCCCCGGCCGAGGAGGACGCGGGATCTTGACCGTCTGCTCGGCAGGCGGCACCACGACCTTGCGGAAAGGTTGCGTGTCCTGCGCTGATCTCTGGTCGCCGACGTCCGCCATGGCCTTGAGGTTACGTCACCAAACAGCGGGATAATTCCTCTATTCCCCCAGCAGAATCAAATTCTGTATGGTCAGCGAACATGAGGGGTTTCTACGAGATCGCCGCCGCCGACCCAGCCCGTCCCGCCCTGCTCGGCGACGACGAGAGCGCGACCTACGGCGAACTGCTCACCCGCGCCGACCGCGCCTCCCACGGCCTGCTCGCGCGCGGCGTCCGGCCCGGCGACGCCGTGGTGACCGTGCTGAAGAACGGGCTCGACGCCCTCACCATGATGCTGGCCACCTACCAGATCGGCGCCTACCTGGTCCCGGTCAACTGGCACTACACCGCCGAGGAGATCGACTACGTCATCGCCGACTGCGGCGCAACCGTCGTGATCGCCCCGGACGCCCTCACCGTCGCCGACCTGACCGCCGGACAGCCGGGCACCGCCCCCGGGCACCGCCGGGCCGGCTCGATGATGCTCTACACGTCCGGCACCACGGGCCGCCCCAAGGGCGTACGCCGCCGCCTGCTCGACCTGACGCCCGAGGACCTCTACCCCATCCTGATGCGCAAGAGCTGGCGGCACTTCGGCCTGCCGGCCGACGGCGTGCACCTGGTGTGCTCGCAGCTCTACCACTCGGCCCCGTACGGCCAGGCGATGATGGCCCTGCAGTTCGGCCACGCGATCGTCGCCCCGGAGCGGTTCGACCCGGCCGGGACGCTGGAGCTGATCGAACGCCACCGGGTGACGAACGCGTTCATGGTGCCCACGATGTTCCACCGGCTGCTCGCCTTACCGGATCGGAACAGGTACGACCTGTCCTCCCTCACCCACCTCTACCACGGCGCCGCCCCCTGCCCTCCGGCCACCAAGCAGGCGATGATCGACTGGCTCGGTCCCGTGTTGTGGGAGTACTACGGCTCGACGGAGGCGGCCGTGGCCACCATGGTGTCGTCCCAGGAGTGGCTGGAACGGCCCGGCACGGTGGGCCGGGCCCTCGACGGGATGGCGTTCACGATCATCGGCGACGACGGCCGCGAGCTGGGCCCCGGCGAGCCCGGGATGGTCTACATCGGCGGGATCAACCGTTTCGAGTACCACGGCGACCCGGACAAGACCGCCTCGGCCATGCGCGGCGCCGCGTACACGCCCGGCGACATCGGCCACCTCGACGCGGACGGCTACCTGTTCCTGCTGGACCGCAGGACCGACCTGATCATCTCGGGCGGCGTCAACATCTACCCCGCCGAGATCGAGGCCGCGCTGCTCGAACACCCGTCCGTGGCCGACGTCGCGGTGATCGGCGTACCGGACCCGGAGTGGGGGCACCAGGTCGTGGCGCTGGTCCAGCCCGCGCCGGGCGTGGCGGGCGGCGCGGCGCTGACCGCCGAACTGCTGCGGCACTGCGCGCCCCGGCTGGCCCGGCTGAAGCATCCGAGGGTGATCGAGTACCGGGCGGCGCTGCCGCGCACCCCGACGGGCAAGCTGAGCAGACGCGACGTACGGGAGGCGTATCTTTCGGGCTGAGCTGGGCAGAGACCTCCCCATGAGGGAGATCGCCGCAGGCCTGGCAGCCGTCGCACTGCTCGCGGCCTGCGGGCCGTCCACCTCCACGTCCACCTCCACGTCCACGGCCTCGCCGGCCACGACCGCCCCCGGCTCGCCGTCGCCGGCCGCGACCGCGTCCCCGGAGGGCGCGCCGCAGCCGCTGGAGGGCCTGTACGAGCGGGTCATCACCGACGTCCTGCCGTCGATCGTGCAGATCAACACCAAGGTGGGCCTCGGCTCCGGCATCGTGTACGACACGGCGGGCCACATCATCACCAACGCCCACGTGGTCGGCGAGGCGACCGAGATGAACGTCACGATCGCCACCGGCGGCGCGCCCCGCCCGGCCAAGCTGGTCAAGGCGTTCGGCGCCGGCGACCTGGCGGTGATCAAGGTGGACCGGCCCGACGGACTGCGCCCGGCCAGGTTCGGCGACTCGGGCAAGCTGCGGGTCGGCCAGATCGTCCTGGCCATGGGCAATCCGCTGGGCCTGTCCGGCAGCGTCACGGACGGGATCGTCTCGGCGGTCGGCCGTACCGTCAGCGAGCCCCAGAGCCCCGACTCCCCCGGGGCCACGATCAGCGGCGCGATCCAGACCTCGGCCGCGATCAACCCCGGCAACAGCGGCGGCGCGCTGGTCAACCTGGCCGGCGAGGTGATCGGCATCCCGACGCTCGCCGCCACCGACCCCCAGTTCGGCGGCGGGGCCGCGCCGGGCATCGGGTTCGCGATCCCGAGCAACACCGCCACCGACATCGCCGGGCAGATCGTGAAGTACGGCAAGGTCACCAACAGCCACCGGGCCGCCCTCGGCATCAGCGGCAGCACGATCATCGGCGCCACCCGGCAGCCGAGCGGCGTGGGCGTGGCCAGTGTGGAGAAGGGCGGCGGCGCGGAGAAGGCGGGCATCCGGCCCGGCGACGTGATCGTCGCGGTCAACGGCGAGAAGACCGCGACCATGGCCGCGCTGTCCGAGCAGCTCACCACCTTCAAGCCCGGCGACCAGGTCAAGGTGGAGATCCTGCGCCCCGACGGCGAGACCCAGACCGTCACCGTGACCCTCGGCCAGCTCCCGGGCGATTGACGCCCCCGTCCTCACTGCCTGGCGGTGAAGACGATCTCCACGCGCCGGTTCTTCGCCCGGTTGTGTTCCACGGGCTTGCCGTCGACCAGGTTGGGCAGCTTCGGCCGCGTCTCGCCGTAGCCGGTGGCCTGGAGGGTCACCTCGCCGCCGCCGAGCAGCGTGCTCAACGCCTCGCGCACGGCCTGCGCGCGCCGCCGCGACAACACCAGGTTGTACGCATCGCTCCCCTGATCGTCGGTGTGCCCCTCGATCCGGACGACACCGCCCGCGCCCTCCGCCTCGACCTTCTCGGCCACCTTCGCCAGCCGGCTCCTGGCCTTGGCGGTCAGCCGCCACTTGTCCAGCGCGAACAGCACGTCGCTGGTCAGCGCGACCGTCACCTGGCGTCCCTGCTTGGTCTCGCTCTCGCTCCCGTCCAGGGACTCGACCTCGCCGATGATGTCCTCGACGGGCAGCACGAGGTCCTCGACCGGCCCGGTCGCGCCGGGCGGGACCGCGGGCTGCTCGGTGGGCGCCGGAGCGGGCGTCAGGACGAGGGCCAGCGCGAGGCTAAGAGAGCGGAACATCGGACAACACGCCCATCATCGGCATCTCCACGTTCACCTTCGTGACCTCGGGCGGCGGGGCGGCGAAGACCGCGTACAGGGTGCTGGCGTTGCCCGCCTCCAGGAACTGGCCCTGGGTGCCGGAGCACACGCACTTGGCGTCCGGGCCGGTGCCGTTGCGGGCGACGCGGTAGCGCTTGGCGTTCACCGGGTCGATCAGGGAGACGTTCGCGACGCTGTAGTCGAGCGTGCCGGTGCCCAGGCCGTTGTGCAGGTTGACCTTTCCCTCGATCGCGGTGACCGTCCAGTTGAGCGTGACGGTCCTGCCCTCGCGCTTGAGCGAGGTGATCTCGACGCGGGCCTTGCCGTACTGGCCGCCGGAGCCGACCTTGGTCTCGCGGGTGGCGATGGGCTCGTCCTGCTGTACGGGCGCGCTCTGCTGCGGAGCCGCGCTCTGCTGTGCGCCGGGGGCGGTGGTGACCGCCTCCTTCGCGGCGGTCTGCGACTGCCCGCCGGGCAGCATCCCGCACCCCGACAGGACGAGGGCCGCGGCGGTCAGCCCGATCGTCTTTCGCATCTGTTGATCACCTAACTGCTCGGGAAGGGCCCAAGTCAGACACACTAGCCCGGATCACTCATTTCGGGCCGGACAAAAGGCAATCAACCGGTCGCCGACGACTGGGTCAGCCGGTAGTGCGAAGGCGGGACGCCGTACCGGTCCACAAAGGCCTGGCGCAGCGTCTCGGCCGTACCGAAGCCGCAGCGCGCGGCGATCGCGGCCATCGGCAGCGAGGTCGAGACCAGCAGATGCGCGGCGCCCTCGGTACGGGCCAGCCGCACGAACCTGCCCGGCGTCTGCCCCAGGTGCTTGAGGAACAGCCGGGTCAGGTGCCGCTCGCTGACGCCCGCCGCGGCGGCCAGCGCGGCCGCGGTGAGGTCGGCGGCCAGGTTCGCGGAGATGTGCTCGACCGTCCGCCTGACCAGGCTGTCGGCGGGCGCCGGCGGGTCGACGAACATGCTCATCTGCGCCTGGTTCCCCGGCCGTTGCAGGTAGGTGACCATGCCGCGGGCGACCGTCCTGGACAGTTCGGCGCCGTTGTCCTCCTCGACCAGGGCGAGCGTGAGGTCGAGGGCGGCGGTGACCCCGGCGGAGGTGGCCACGTCGCCGTCGCGGATGAAGATCGGGGCGGGGTCCACGGTGACCCGCGGGTAGCGGGCCGCCATGTCGGGCGCCTCACGCCAGTGGGTGGTGGCCCGCCTGCCGTCGAGCAGGCCCGCGGCGGCCAGCACGTACGAGCCCGTGCACACGGACGCCACCCGCCTGCTCTCCCGCGCCAGCCTCCGGACGTGGGCGACGACCAGCGAGTTGTCCGCGGCGTCCACGTGGCCGGTGCCGCCGGAGACGATGAGCGTGTCGAGCGGGCCGGTGATCCGCTCCAGCGCGAGCTGGGCCTGGATGACCAGCGCGCTGCCGGTCGTCACGGGATGACCGCCGGGCGTCGCCAGCCGCACCTGGTAGTACGGTGAGGCGCCGTGCCAGTTCGCGTTCTCCAGCGTCGAGGTGACACACGCGATGTCGAGCAGTTCGGCCGCCTCGTAGGCGACGACCACGACCCGCCGGGGTTCCATGGGCACGACTGTAGGTCTACAGGACACAGAACCCAAGTTTCCGGACATGCCCTGCCTCGTCCCCTCCCGCGCGTGGTCCCGTCCACGCAGAGTCGAGGACATGACCTCGACACCCGCCACGCCTTCGGCCACCGGACGCCGCTGGACGAGATTCGCCCTGCACTACCTGGAGATGATCGTCGCGATGTTCGCCGGCATGTTCGCGCTCGGCGCCCTCCAGTCGGCCGTCGGGCTCTCCGTCTCGCACGACGAGTCGCCGGAGCTGGCGTACCTGATCATGGCCGTGAACATGTCGGTGGGCATGGCCGCGTGGATGCGCTTCCGCGGCCACCGCTGGCCGTCCACGCTGGAGATGTGCGCGGCGATGTTCGTCCCGATCGTGCCGCTCTATCCCCTGCTCTGGCTCGGCGTCATCGACGGCGGCGTGCTGATGCTCGTCGCGCACGTCGCGATGTTCCCGCTCATGCTGGCCGCCATGTTCCGCCGCCTCGACGAGTACGCCGGCTGCGCCCACCGGCCCGCCTGACCGTTTCCTCCAGGCGGACGCCTAAGATGCCGCCATGTCGCGTTTCGAGATCGTGACCCTGGTCCTCGCCCCACCGGACCTGCTCTTCGACACGTCACTGTCCGTCGAGACCCACACCTCGTCCATGGCCGGCTCGTCCGAACGCGCCGTCGCGGGCGTCACCACCGGCCTGCTCACCCTGGGCGACCAGGTCACCTGGCAGGCCCGCCACTTCGGCCTCACCTGGCGGATGACCTCGGCGATCACCGCCTGGGAACGGCCCACGTACTTCGTGGACGAGCAGCTGAAGGGCCCGTTCCGCCACTGGCGCCACGAACACCACTTCGAGCCGGCTCCCGATGCGGACGCCACCGTCATGACCGACGTCATCGACTTCTCCGCCCCCGCCGGCCCCCTGGGGCACCTGGTCGACCGGCTGGTCCTCCGCCGCCACATGACCCACCTGATCAACACCCGCAACCGCCACATCAGGACCACCCTCGAACACTGACCCGCCCCGGCGCCGCCGCCGGGCGGCCTCCGGGCACGAGGAACGGAGACCGGCGTGCGCGCGGCCACCCAGAACGACTCCCCGGACGACCACGCCGTCCGTCCAGGCGGAAGGCCCGGGAAGAACGCGCCGAAGCCGTTGCCGGTCCTCGCCCACCTCGCCGCGGCCTGGACGGTGGGGTCGGTCCTCCTGCCGACGGCGTGGCTGATCCTGCTGGTCACGCTGTTCGCCGACGGCGAGGGCACGTTCCTCGTCGCCGCCGCACTCTGCGCCGCGGCGCTCCTGATCTACCTGATCATCGTGATCCGGGCCACCCGGACGGTCTCGGTCCTGGGTGCGACCCGCGGCGGCCGGTTGTCGTGGGCGCTGCTGGTCCTGGTCGTGGGGACCGCCGGATGGGCCCTCGGCTGGGCCGCGACCGACGTCGCCGACCTCGGGGTGAGCCGCGACACGCTGCTGACGTTCCTGCTCGGCGGCATCCCGTACGCCCTGGTGGCCGGCCTGCTCGTACGCGGGTGGCGCCACCGGGCGGTCGCACTCGGACTGACCGTGGCGCTCCTGGCCGCCGGCGTGGCCGTGCTGCGCCAGGAGGCTCCGGACGACCTTGAGGCACGCCTGCGGGCGAGCAGCATCCACAGGGAGACCGCGTACGTGGTCGCCGTCCCCGGCTACCGGCCCGACGACAACGACTACGGCGGCGGACTGGGCGGCTCCGGCTTCTCACCCGCGAACCCCGCCTCCGTCCCGCCCGACCGGTACGTCACGATCACCGCGTACGACCGGCTCCTGACGGGCGAGGCGAGGTGCGGACAGCCCACGGCCCAGGACGCCCATCTGCCGACCGAGTCCTGCACGGCCGAGACCGGCGGCCTGGTCTACCGGCAAGGCCCGGTGGAGCACGGCTACCAGGTGAAGGTGGGCCGCCGCCACGTCACGGTGATCGGGAGCACGGCCGTCGGCCACGACCTGCTCAGGTCCGCCGCCCGGGGCCTGCGCCCGGCCACCACCCGCGAACTGGGCGCCGACCAGGAGCAGACCGGCGACTATTACGCGGCGAAGATCCCGGGATACACCCCGCGGCTCACGGCCATGCCGCCGGGCATGGTCTACACACCCTCCGACCACACCGGCAACGGCGCGCAGAGCGTCCGCATCACGTTGTACGTGAGCATCGCCGACGGTGACGACCTCTGCTTCCGCACCGAAGAGTGCACCCCAGCCGGCTCCGGCCTCACGTACGTCCGCACCGAGGACACGCACGGCTACGCGGTGCGCCGCGGCACGGTGAACGTCCGGGTGCTCGGCGGTCTGCGGTCGGACGGAAAGCTGCTGCGCCAGGCCGCCCTCGACGCCCGCCCGGCCACCGACGGCGAACTGCGCCGCGTCCTGCCGCCACCCGAGCCGAGCACCGGCCTGGACCGCCTCCGCCAGTGGCTACGCGCCATCGGGTGAGCACGCCGCCGCCATCGGGCGAGCACACCGTCGCTATCGGGCGAGCACACCGTCGCTATCGGGCGAGCACGCCGTCCCCTATTGGGTGAGCACACCGTCGCACAACCGGAAGTCCCCATCGGTGTACGCGGCCCCTTGCCCCTCGGTGTGGAGCTCCCAGAACTCGGCCGAGAGCACGTCATCCCCCCGCCGGCAGACGCTCTCAAGCGGATCCTGCTCCACGTGCGACAGATCCCAGACCCGGGGGCCGCTCCACGGGCTGCCCATCACCGCGGTCCGTCCGTCGTCGCTGAGAGCCACCTCATCCACGACACGAACCCCCGTCCTCAGGGCGGCCAGCCTCACCGGCCTCGACGGCTCTGACAGGTCCCACAGGACGGCACGCCCGTGATAGTCGGCGGCGAGCACCAGATCCCCCTTCCGGGCCATGGCGACGGTGAAGACGTCATGGAACTCCCCGCCCATCGTCGCCACCCGTACGGGCTTCGCGCGGTCGCCGAGATCCCAGACCTCCACTCCGTTCCCGGTGCCGAACACGGCCCTGCGCCCGTCGGGGCTGAGCGCGGCCGATTCCTTCTCCTGGTCACCGACATGGGACTCGGCGGGGTGGGCCGGATCCGTCAGGTCCCAGACCAGCGGGGCCTGTCCGTCGTCCCGAACCGCCACCGCCGTCCTGCCGTCCGCGCTGACGGCCAGGTCGTACAGCCGGCCGCCCGGCACCTTCAGTGTCGACCGACGGGCCGGACGGGACAGGCTGCTGATGTCCCACACCTCCACGTTCACCCGTTCCAGGTCGTCGTCCAGGTCCTCGTACGCGATCAACGCCGTCGTCGCGTCACGCGACAGGACGATCTCGAAGGAGGACCCCACGAGCGGCAGGAACGCCGCCTTGCGCGGGTGTGTCCGCCTGTCGAGATCCCACAGGGTCACGCCGTCGAAATCGTCGGCCGCCACGACCACGCGCCCGTCCGCCGACACCGCCATCCGGTCGACCGAGGAGGTCCTGAGATCGAGCACGCTCTCGTACGCGCCCTCCTCGCGCAGATCCCATCTATGCACTTTTTCGGCAAAGGGAAGGGCAAGAACGAAGGATCCGTCCGAGGCGATCGCCACGTCGTCGGATCGGCTGACGTCGTTGAGGTCGACACGTCCTTCGTTCGCGACGGTGTCGGCCAGCGCCTCCCGAGTCTGCGCGTCGGCGTTCAGGCGTACGGCCGCCGCGCCGAGTAATCGGGCGCCCAGGGCGTCGATGTCGCGCAGTTCAACGCCCTTGAGGGCCAGCTTCCGCGCCAACGCCGCACGCTCGGCGTCACGTCTCCCGCCCGCCACGACCGAGATGCCCCAGACGGCGACGGCGAAGACGACCAGGAGGGCGAACCATCGTGTCCGGTCGGCGTACGGGAGATCCACGTTTGCTCCGTTCGCGGGATGATCCACCCAGATCCAACCACGCACAACCGTACGACGGCACACAAAAAACGAAGGGCGGCCGGACCGGCGATGAAGCCGTCCGACCGCCCTTCGGCGATCCGTTCCGCAGGTCGAACACGGAACACACGTGGAGGTGGCGGGAATCGAACCCGCGTCCTTCAACCCCAAGTCAGGGCTTCTCCGGGCGCAGCCTGTTGTGCTTTTCTCAGCCCCGGCGATCACACAGGCGAGTCGCCGACGGGCTCAGCCACTGTTTGGTTTCCCGATCGCCCCCGTGGCCGGGTCGATCGGTTGAGCCTTCTAACGATGCCAGACACCGGGCCGAAGGCACTCCCGGGCTGACAGAGGTTTCGCTACTTAGGCAGCGAGGGCCAGGGAACCCTGGCCGACCTCAGTGCGCTTGGAATTGGCACTTATTGGTTTGCGGTCACAGGATTAACGAGGTTATGTCCGCAGTCCTCGGCCCGCTTCACCTGGCTTGCAAGATCGAAGTCGAAGCCAGTCACCCCCTGTGCAGTTGTCAACACGTCTCACGCGGAGACGAGCAACACTGAATGTACATGGGATAACGCCCCCAACGCCAACTTAATTCCAGCATGGCGAAACCCCCGGGAGCGTGGCACAGCAGCACGCGCTCCCGGGGGCCGACCGGCAGGGTCGAGCCGGTCCGGACGGCAGGACTTCCCCCGAGATGAAGTCCTGATCTCATCACGGCGACTGAGTCCGCAACCCCCCGAGCGGGCCCAGTCATTGAGTAAGACGCAACCGCCACCCGCGATGGTTGCTCACCGTCACAAGATTTTCACGATTGGTCACGAAGGCCCGAGAAGAAGCTCCCCGCGACGGCCGCGGCGTCGTAGTTCTTGGCCAGTACGGCGATCGCCACGTCCCCCTGCCAGCCGACGAACCAGGTCATGGGCTTGTCCTGGCTGCCCGCCGTGGCGCGTACGCCATAGACCCGGCCGCGGCCCGCCTGGGCGGGGCTGCCGGTCGCGCCGGCGCGCATCATCGCGGTCAGCGCGGTACGGACCTTGGGATCCATCGCGACGGGCGGGGGCTGGGGCGCCGGCGCGATTTCGGCGGCCGGATCGGGCGACTTGGGGTCGGTCACGAGCACCGGCGGACGCCAGGTGCCGGAGCCGACCGCGGCCGCGACCAGCGCCATCGACAGCGGGCTGACCTCGACGTTCTGGCCGGCGATGGCCCTGGCCTTGTCGGCGTCGCTGGACAACTCGGGCAGCCCGCCGCTGAACGACTTCAGCGGCAGCCGCCACGACTGGCCGATGCCGAACGACTTGGCGCTCGTGGCCAGGCTGCCGGCACTCACCCGGCGGGCCAGCGAGGCCAGCGCGGTCACGCAGCCCTTGGCGAAGTTCTCCTGGAACGTGGCCGAGGCCGCCGACCCGGCGGTCTGGCTGGTGTGCACGAACTTGGCGCCGCCCACCGTGCGCTCGGCCGGGCAGGCCAGCCGCTGCCGGGTGCTGACGCCGCTCTTGATCAGCGCGTCGGCCGCCACGATCGAGAACGCCGTGCCCGCCGGGAACCGGCCGGCCAGCGCGTCCTTCTCCTGGTTGAGCCCGCTGGTGCCGACGGCGAGGATCTCGCCGGTGTCGCGCTGCACGGCCACCAGGGCGCTGGTCTCCGTCTCGGCCACCGCCCGCTCGGCCGCCGCCTGGGTACGGCTGTCGATCGTGGTCTTGACCGAGACGTTCTGGCGGCCCGGCCACTCGCGCAGCTTGGCCACCTGCCGGCCGGTCTTGAGATCGAGGGTGATCACCTTGGTCTCGGTCGAACCGGTCAGATAGTCCTGGTACGCCTGCTGCAGGCCGCTCTGGCCGACCGAGTCACCGGCCCGCTGGGGGCCGCCGAGCTTCTGCTCGTCCTCGGGCGTGAGCGCGCTGACCTTGCCGACGATCTGCTTGGGGTCGGCGGGGTCGATGGGCTGCGGCTGCGGATCGGTCTGGATGCCGGAGATGCCGGCCAGCTTGGGCTTCATCGACAGGTAACGCGACCGCCCGAACGTGACCAGCGGCACGAACTTGTCGGGCGGCGAGGACCTGATCCGGCTCAGCAGCCGGTCCTTGGCGTAGCCGGTGATGAGCGACAACTTGGCCACGACGTCCTCGGCCCGGTCGCCGAGCTGGGAGGGCACCACGCCGACGACGTAGACGTAGAGCTCGTTCTGCAGCGCGTCGCCCGACCGGTCGACCACGGGCTGGCGCGGCTTGGGGTTGGTCTCGACCGCGAACCGCTGGCCCTCCTTGAGCTGCGGATGCAGCACCGACGGCGACCAGCGCACCTTCCACCTGCCGTCGACCAGGTGCAGCGGCAGCGAGCCGTCGTACTCCCAGAGGGGGGTGTTCTCTCCCAGGTCGACCTCGGCGCGGAAGTCGGCCTTGGACTCGTCGCCGTTCACGCTCACGCTCTTGATCCTGAAGCGGAACGAGGCCGCGTCGAGCTCAAGCTTGGCGTTGGCGAGGGCCTTGCCCACCGTGGCCGGATCGCCGTCGGTGCGGCCCGCGGCCAGGGCGTAGTCCTCAGACTGCCAGCCCACGAGGAAGTCGCGCACCGCGTCGTGCGGCGAGGACTCCTCGAAGCAGCCGGTCAGTGTCATGCTCGCGACCGCCAGGGTGACGGCCGCGGCAAGAGTGCGGCGCGCGCGTGTCATCGGTTAGAGTGCCGCCGCTCTCATCGGTTGCGGTGCCGCATGGCCCGCGCCATCTCCCGCTTGGCCTGCTGCTCGGCCAGCGACTGCCGCTTGTCCCAGTCCTTCTTGCCCCGGGCCACGGCGATCTCGACCTTGGCCCGGCCGTCCTGGAAGTACAGGACCGTGGGGACGATCGTGAGGCCGCCCTCCTTGGTCATGGCGGCGAGCTTGTCGATCTCCTTGCGGTGCAGCAGCAGCTTGCGCTTGCGGCGGGCGGCGTGGTTGGTCCACGTGCCCTGCATGTATTCGGGAATGTGCACGTTGAGCAGCCACGCTTCGCCGTCGTCGATGCTGGCGTAGCCGTCGACGAGCGAGGCGCGGCCCTCTCGGAGCGACTTCACCTCCGTGCCCTGGAGCACGAGCCCCGCCTCGAAGGTGTCCTCAAGGTGGTAGTCGTGCCGAGCACGCTTGTTCTGGGCGATGACCTTCCGCCCGGTCTCACGTGGCATGCTTCGACCTTACCGGCGATTCCTCACACCCTGAGGTATCGGCGAAGCGTCACGAACGAGGCCAGCACACAGATCACGACACCGATGGCCATGGTCAGCGTGATGGTCTGGGCGACAGTGTCCCAGCCGAGCTGGGCCGAGCCGAAGAAGCCCGCCACTTCCTCGAAGAGCATGACCTTGGTCACGATCAGGATGACGGCCGCGAAGACGCCGCCGATCAGGCCGGCGATCACGCCCTCCATCACGAACGGGAGCTGGATGTAGAGGTTGGAGGCGCCCACCAGGCGCATGATCCCGGTCTCCCGGCGCCGGTTGAACGCCGACAACCGGACCGTGTTCCCGATCAGCAGCGCCGCGGCCAGCACCAGGATGATGGCGACGGCCAGCGCGTAGAACGAGAGTTTGTCGAGCATGGCGAAGAACTTGCCGATGGTTTCCTTCTGGTCGATCACCTGGGACACACCGGGCTGGCCCTTGATGGCCTGGATCACCGGCTGGTAGTTCTCAGGGTCGACCACCTTCACCCGGAACGACTCGGGCATGTCCTCCGGCCTGGTGGCGTCGACGAGGGCCGAGTTGGCCTGGTAGGCCGTCTTGAAGTTCTCGTACGCCGTCGCCTGGTCCTCGTAGAAGACCTCCTTGACGCCCTGGGTGCCCTTGAGGTTGGCCTCCAGCGCCTTGCTCTGCGCCGGCGTGATGGCCTTGCCGTTGCAGGCGGGCATCGCGGTGTTCTTGGTGCACAGGAAGACCGAGATCTCGACCTTGTCGTACCAGTAGGTCTTCAGCATGGAGACCTGGGCGTTGATCATCAAGCCGACGCCGAGCATCGCCATGCCGACTGCCACGGTGATGACGACCGCGATCGTCATCGTCAGGTTGCGACGGAGGCCGATCCAGACCTCGGAGAAGATGAAGTTCGCCCGCATGTTCTGTCTGCCGCTCCCTGTCAGTACGCCTGGCCGTAAACGCCACGCGACTGGTCACGGACGATTTTCCCGTCCTCCAGCTCGACGACGCGTTTGCGCATGGAGTCCACGATGGCCGCGTCGTGCGTGGCCATGACGACCGTGGTGCCAGTCCGGTTGATGCGGTCGAGCACCTTCATGATGCCGATGCTCGTCGCGGGGTCGATGTTGCCCGTGGGCTCGTCGGCCAGCAGGATCATCGGCCGGTTGACGAACGCGCGGGCCATGGCGACTCGCTGCTGCTCGCCGCCGGACAGCTCGTCGGGCATGCGATGGGCCTTGCCTTCCAGGCCGACCAGCTCGATGACCTCGGGCACGACCTTGCGGATGAACCGCCTGGGCTTGCCGATGACCTCAAGGGCGAACGCCACGTTCTCGTAGACGTTCTTGTTCGGGAGCAACCTGAAGTCCTGGAACACGCAGCCGATACGGCGGCGCAGGTGAGGCACCTTGAAGTTGGAGAGGCGGGCCAGGTCCTTGCCGGCGACGTGGATCGCCCCGGAGTTGGGCCGCTCCTCCTTCAGGACCAGACGCAGGAATGTGGACTTGCCTGACCCCGAAGGGCCGACGAGGAACACGAACTCACCCTTGTCCACGTCGACGGAGACGTGGTCGAGAGCGGGCCGGTTCTGGTTCGCGTAGACCTTGGTGACATTATCGAAATGGATCACGAGAGCATCACGGCATGCCAGTCTAGGGGTCAGGACGGAAGCGAGGGTGGCACATGCCCATTTCCCGCCGCCGACCAATCGGGGGCGCCGTCTTTACTGATGATCGACGTTCCGATTGGCCAGACGACAGTCTAGGGGGAAGACTGGCATGGAACGTCCATAACGGAAACAAAACGATTGTGCGGCTAGACTGGGGCTGTCATGAGTTGCGAACACCTCGTATGCGCGCAGTGCGCCCACCCCGTGATCGAGGGCCGCTGCCCGCTCTGCCGAGCCAACAGAGAGCGGATGCACAACCACGGCTTCGCCGGATTGTCACCCGCCCTCGTCGCCGTCCTGCTTCTGGTCCTGCTCTTCGCGACGCTGGTGCTCAGGCACCTAGTCGGTGCCTGACTCCTGCCGTCGCATCCAGCGGATCTCCGACTCGATGAACCCGTCGAGGTCGCCGTCGAGCACCGCCGACGGGTTGCCCGCCTCTGTGCCCGTGCGCAGGTCCTTCACGATCTGGTACGGGTGCAGCACGTAGTTGCGGATCTGCGTGCCCCATGACGTGGTGGTCGCACCACGCAGCTCAGACATCTTCTCCGCCTCCTCCTGCCGCTTGCGCTCCAGCAGCTTGGCCTGGAGCACGTTCATCGCCGAGGCGCGGTTCTGGAGCTGGGAACGCTCGTTCTGGCAGGAGACCACGATGCCGGTCGGGAGGTGCGTGATGCGCACCGCCGAGTCGGTGGTGTTGACGCCCTGGCCGCCGGGACCCGACGAACGGTAGACGTCGATGCGCAGGTCGTCCTCGTTGATGTCGATGTGGTCGGTCTGCTCGACGACCGGCACGATGTCGACACCCGCGAACGACGTCTGGCGGCGGCCCTGGTTGTCGAACGGGCTGATGCGGACCAGCCGGTGGGTGCCGTGCTCGCCGCGCAGCGTGCCGTAGGCGTAGGGGGACTTGATGGTGAACGTGGCCGACTTGATGCCGGCCTCCTCCGCGTAGGAGGTGTCGTAGACCTCGGTGGAGTAGCCCTTGCGCTCGGCCCACCGCAGGTACATGCGCAGCAGCATCTCGGCCCAGTCGGCGGCGTCGACGCCACCGGCCTGGGAGTTGATGGTGACGAGCGCCTCGCGGGCGTCGTACTCGCCCGACAGGAGGGTGCGCACCTCAAGAGCCCCGATGTCGGACTTGAGGGACTCCAGCTCCTTGTCGGCCTCGACGCGCGTGTCCTCGTCGCCTTCCTCCGCCGCCAGCTCGTAGAGCACCTTCAGGTCGTCGAGACGGCGCGCCACGCCCTCGACCCGGTTGAGCTCGCCCTGAAGGTGGGAGAGCTTGCTGGTGACCTTCTGCGCCTGCTCGGGGTCGTCCCACAGGTCTGGGGCGGCAACCTGCTGCTCCAGCTCCTCGATATGCTTGCGCATCGCGTCGAGGTCGAGCACGTCCTGGATGCTGCGGAGCGTGTTCGCGAGCTCGTTGATCTCTTCTGCTGGATCGATGCCTGCCACGTCTCCCTAGGGTACGCGACCCTCGCGTGCACGAATAACATGGCGAGGTGCGTGCATACGGTCGGGGGAAGGTGCTGGCGCTCGCCGTCGGCGTGCTGGCCGCGGCAGCCGCGTGCACAGGCCCTGCTCAGAAGTCCCCTGCGCCGCCCACGGGGAAGGCGGCCGTCACGGGTTCCGCGACCCCCTCGCCCACGGGCCCGGCGCCCGTCGTCACGCGCGAGGAGGCCGCCGAGGCGTTCAGTTCGATCCTGGCCACCGACGACGTGCTGCGCGTGCAGAGCGACGTGCCGGGGCGGCTCGGGCTGGCCGTCGAGCTGACCCGCGACGGGCAGTTCCCGCTGACGCAGGCGGCCTACCAGTCCACCGACAACCGCCCGCCGCGCTACACGTGGGGCTCGCCGACCTTCTACGTGCCGAGGGCCCCCCAGCAGGGGCAGCCGCCCTGGTTCACGGCCCTGGTGACGCGCAACGGGCAGCCGACGCTGCTGACGTTCGCCAAGGTCGAGGACTGGCAGCTCAGCTCGGCGGCGCAGCTCCTGCCGGGGCAGAAGGCGCCGCAGGTGCGCCTCGACGCCGACGGCTATGCCAGCGCGGTGGCGCCCGACGACAAGAGCGTCACGATCAGCCCCCAGTACATGGGCCCGGTGCACGCGAGCGTGGCCGAGACCGGGGCGGCCGGGGTGACGGCCGGGCTGCTCGCCGACGGGCCGTACACGACGGACGTGGCCGAGCAGATCGCCACCGACCGGGAGAAGGCCAAGAAGGACGGGTTCAGCTACGACTCGATCTTCAGCGCCGACAACTGGCCGGTCTACGCGCTGCGCACGGACGACGGCGGCGCGCTGATCCAATACTCGCTGTCCCGCAACACCTCGACCCGCACCGTCGCCAACAACACCTACATCATCCCGGTGCCGCCGGAGGCGGGCTGGGCCATCTCGGGCTCGTCCGTGCGCCGCAGCCTCAAGCTCACCGAGATCCACCAGTACGCCTCGGCGGTGCCCCCGCTGACGGCCCCGGCCGCCGCCCGCGTCATCGCCCACGACGGAGCCCTGACCCGCGCCATCGGCGAGTGAGGGCCCCGTCGGGCGTGTCCTACGCCTCCGTGTGAGGCAGGTTGCTCGCGGCCACCAGCGTACGGATCGCGCGCAGGGCCACCGACAACGTCGCCAGGTCGAAGTTGTCGCTCTCCCAGATCTCCGCCAGCGTGTGCCGGGCGCGTCCCACGGCGGCCGAGTTGGCCTCGGACCACCCGGCGAGCCGCTCCTCGGGCGGCAGGCCGGGCGTGCTGTGGGCCAGCACGTCACGGGTCAGCGACGCGTGCGCGGCGTACAGGTCGTCGCGCAGGGCCGAGCGGGCGATCGAGTTCCAGCGGTTGTCCCTGGGCAGGGCGATGACACGTTCGCGCAGGCGGGCGAGCTGCAGGCGGTCGGCCAGGTCGAAGTAGACCTCCGCCACCTCGTTCACCGGACGGCCGGTCACAGAGGCCACCTCGACCAGGTCCAGCGTCGAGTACGCGGGCACCATCGCGGCCACCCGCTCGGCCAGCTCCTGCGGCACCCCGCGGGCCACGAAGGAGTCGCGGCGCTCCTCGTACGCGGCCAGGTCGGGCCCCGTGAGCAGCTTGGGGATGTACGCCGCCAGCCCGTTGACGCCCTTGAGGAAGAAGCCGACCGCCCCGGCCAGGTCGATCGGCGGACGCCGGTTGACCAGCAGCCATCGGGTGCCGCGCTCGACCAGCTTGCGGCCCTCCAGCAGCATGGCGATCTGGGTGGCGGTGTCGACCTTGTTGTCCAGCTCCTCCACGGCCCGGTAGAAGCTCGGCAGGTCGAAGACCTCGCGCGCCACCAGGTACGCCCGCACGATGTCGGGCGTGGAGGCCCCGGTCTCCTCCCCGAAGCGGAACATGAACGTCGTGCCCATGGCGTTGACCAGCTCGTTCACCACGCAGGTCGTGATGATCTCGCGCCGCAGCGGATGGGCGTCCATGTACGTGCGGAACCGCTCGCGCAGGTCCGACGGGAAATACGACACCAGCAACGAGGCCAGGTACGGGTCGTCGGGCAACTCGGACCCGAGCAGCTCGGCGTCGGCCACCAGCTTGGTGTAGGCCAGCAGGACCGAGAACTCCGGCGCGGTCAGCCCGAGCCTGGCCTGCCGCCGTTCGGCCAGCGTCTTGTCCGAGGGCAGGAACTCCAGCTCCCGGTTGACCAGCCCGTCCCGTTCGAGCTTGCGCAGGTAGCGGGCGTGGATGTGGAGCATCTCGACGGACTGGGCGCGGGTCGCGTCGAGCACCACGTTCTGGGCGTGGTTGTCGCGCAGCACCAGGTCGGCGACCTCGTCGGTCATCGACGTGAAGACCTGGTTGCGCTGCTTGTCGGTCAGCTCGCCGTCGCGGACGACCTGGTCGAGCAGGATCTTGATGTTCACCTCGTGGTCGGAGGTGTCGACCCCGGCCGAGTTGTCGATGAAGTCGGTGTTGACCAGGCCGCCGTTCAGCGCGAACTCGATGCGGCCGAGCTGGGTGAAGCCCAGGTTGCCGCCCTCGCCGATGACCTTGCACCGCAGGTCGCCGGCGTTCACGCGGAGCCCGTCGTTGGCCTTGTCGCCGACGTCGGCGTGGGTCTCCGAGCCCGCCTTGACGTAGGTGCCGATGCCGCCGTTCCAGAGCAGGTCGACGGGGGCCCGCAGGATGGCGCTGATCAGGTCGTTGGGGGCCAATGAGTTGACGCCCGCCTCGATGCCCAGCGCCTCGCGCATCTGCGAGGTGATCTGGATGGACTTGGCCGTACGCGGGAACACGCCGCCGCCGGCGGAGATCAGCGAGGCGTCGTAGTCGGCCCACGAGCTGCGCGGCAGGTCGAACAGGCGCTGCCGCTCGGCGAACGAGCGGGCCGCGTCGGGTTCCGGGTCGATGAAGACGTGCCGGTGGTCGAAGGCGGCCACCAGCCGGATGTGCTGGGAGAGCAGCATGCCGTTGCCGAACACGTCGCCGGACATGTCGCCGACGCCGGCCACCGTGAAGTCGGTGTTCTGCACGTCGACGCCCATGGTGCGGAAGTGGTACTTGACCGACTCCCAGGCGCCGCGGGCGGTGATGCCCATGGCCTTGTGGTCGTAGCCGACCGAGCCGCCGGAGGCGAAGGCGTCGCCGAGCCAGAAGCCGTACTCCTTGGCCACGCTGTTGGCGATGTCGGAGAAGCTGGCGGTGCCCTTGTCGGCGGCGACGACGAGGTAGGTGTCGTCGCCGTCGTGCCTGACGACGTCGTCCGGCGGCACGACCTTGCCGTCCACCAGGTTGTCGGTGATGTCGAGCAGGCCGGAGATGAACATCCGGTAGCAGGCCACGCCCTCGGCCAGCAGGTCCTCGCGGTTGCCGGACACGGGCGGCTGCTTCACCACGAACCCGCCCTTGGACCCGGTGGGCACGATGACGGTGTTCTTCACCATCTGCGCCTTGACCAGGCCGAGGATCTCGGTCCTGAAGTCCTCCATGCGGTCGGACCAGCGCAGGCCGCCGCGGGCGACCTTGCCGAACCGCAGGTGCACGCCCTCGACGCGGGGCGAGTACACGAAGATCTCGTACTTCGGCCGCGGCAGCGGCAGCACGCTGATCGCCTGCGGGTCGACCTTCAGCGAGATGTACGGCTTGCGCTGCCCGTCGACCGTCTGGAAGTAGTTGGTGCGCAGCGTCGCCTGGATCATCTCCAGGTACGCCCGCAGGATGCGGTCCTCGTCCAGCGAGGCCACCTCGTCGAGGGCGCCCAGGATCTCCTCGTTGAGCGCCTCCACGAGGTCGAGCCGGACTTCGTCGCCGCGCTTCGGGTCGAGCTTGGCCTCGAACAGGCGGACCAGCAGCCGGGCCAGCCGCACGTTGCCCAGCAGCACGCGTTCCATGTAGAGCTGCGAGAACGTGCTGCCGGCCTGCCGCAGGTACTTGGCGTAGACCCGCAGGATCTCGACCTGCTCCCAGGTCAGGCCCGCGCGCAGGATGAGGGCGTTGAAGTTGTCGGCCTGGACGCGCCCCTGCCACAGGGCGCCGAGGCCGTCCTGGAAGAGCCGCTTGAAGTCGTTCCTGTCCACCTCTTCCGAGGGGGTGTAGCGCAGGCCGAAGTCGTAGATCCAGGCGTTCTTGGTGCTGGCGTCGCCGTCCCTGTCGATCTCGTACGGCCGCTCGTCCACGACCTCGACGCCGAGCCGCTGGATCAGGGGCAGCGCCTCCGACAGGGAGATCGGCGACCCGACCTTGTAGATCTTCAGCCGCCGCTCGCCCTCGGAGGCGTCGTACGGCTCGTAGAGGTTGATCGCCACCTCCTCGCCCTCGGCGAGGAGCTGCTCCAGGCGGCGCAGGTCGACCACGGCGACCTTGGGCGGGAAGTCGGCCTTGTAGCCCTCGGGGAAGGCGGGGACGTACCGTCTGGCCAGCGCGGGGGCCTCCTCCTCGGAGGTCATCTCGTCCAGCGCGGTCGCCAGGTCGTCCTCCCAGGAGCGGGTCAGCGCCGCGAGGCGCGACTCCAGCTCCTCCACGTCCACGCCGGGCGCCGGAAGCTGCTTGCCGCGCACGCCGCGCACCACGACGTGCAGCCGGGCCAGCACGGACTCGCCGATCATCGCGCTGTAGTCGAGCGACCTGCCGCCGAGCGCCTTGAGCAGCAGCTCCTGCATCTTCAGCCGCACCTTGGTGGTGTAGCGGTCGCGGGGCAGGTAGATCAGGCAGGAGATGTAGCGGCCGTAGTCGTCGCGCCGCAGGAACAGCTTGACCTGCTTGCGCTCACGCAGCCGCAGCACGCCGAGCGCGATCGGCAGGAGTTGCTCGACCGAGGTCTGGAACAGCTCGTCGCGCGGGAACGTCTCCAGGATCTCGATCAGGTCCTTGCCGTCGTGGCTGTCGGGCGCGTGGCCGGCGGCGTTGAGCACCTCGGCCAGCTTGCGCCGCAGCACCGGGATCCTGGAGATCGACTCGTTGTAGGCGACGTGCGTGAACAGGCCGAGGAAGCGCCGCTCCCCGATCACCTCGCCCTCGGGCGAGAACAGCTTGACCCCGATGTAGTCGAGGTAGGTCGCCCGGTGGACGGTGGCCCGGCTGTTGGCCTTGGTGATGATCAGGAGCTGCTTCTCGCGGGCCTTGGCCCGCACCTCGGCGGGTAGTGCGGAGAAGCTGTCGGAGCCGACCTTGTCGTCGCGCAGGATGCCGAGCGCGGCGCCGGGCAGGGCCTTCAGCGTCTCGCCCTCGTCGGTGTGCTCCAGCCGGTACTCGCGGTAGCCCAGGAAGGTGAAGTGCCCGTCGGCGAGCCAGCGCAGCAGGTCGAGGCTGTCCTCGACCTCGGCGGGCTCCAGCGGCGGCGGGTTCATGCTGAGGTCCTCGGCCGTCTGTACGGCCAGCGCCCGCATCTTCCTGAAGTCCTCGACCGTGTACCGCACGTCGGCGAGCACCCGCTGCAGGTCGGCCTCGATGCGCTTGAGCACCGCGGGGTCGGCCTGCCGGTCGATCTCGATGTGGATCCACGACTCGACCAGCACCTGGCCGGTGACGTCCTCCTGACCGCGGCCGAGCATCCGGCCGGTCATGTCGCGGCGGACCCGCATCTGGGGGTGTACGACGAGATGCGTGCCGATGTCGTGCCGGTCGAGCTCCATGGTGACCGAGTCGACGAGGAACGACATGTCGTCGGTGACCACCTCGACGACCGAGTGGCCCGGGTCCCAGCCGTTCTCCTCCAGCGTGGGGGTGTAGGCGCGGACCACGGCCCGGCCCTGGGGGCGTACCTCGGCGAGCCGTCGCTGGGACATCGCGGGGCCGTACACGTCCACGGGGTTGCGGTCGAGCAGGTCCTCCGGCGCGACGTGGCGGTAGTAGAACCGCAGGAAGGACAGGGCCTCCTCGGCGCTCACGTGCTCGCTGCCGACCGCGCAACTCTCCGCGGCTCTCTGCAGCAGCTCATCCTTGGCCTCGTCGAGCGGCATTTCGCTCTCACTCCTTTGTGAGGGTTTGCCATAGCTGTTCATAGCCAGGCCCTTAGTTCCCATAGCAGGGGGAAATAGTGCAGTTGGGTACGTCCGCGGAGATAAGGGGCGCCGGTCGAGCCGCCTGTGCCCGACTTGGTGCCGATCTGGCGTTCGACCATCTGCACGTGGCGCATCCGCCACAACGCGGCTGTCTCGTCGTGCGTCAGCAGGTCTTCGGCCAGTTGCCACAGATCGTCGTAGGACCTGCGGTCTCTCGCCACGGCCAGCAGCGAGGCCATGATCTCCGCGTCGGAGACCGGCAGGCCACGCCGGGAGAGGGCTGTCAGATAAGCATCCCATAGCGTGGGCTCCGCCAGCCGGCGCCCGAGCCTCGTCAGCTCGGCGTCACTGGCGTTCCTGAAGCTGGACAGGTAACGCTCGTCCTTCAGCCCGGACAGGAACTCCAGCTCGCGGAACTGCACGGACTGGAACCCGCTGGCCGGGGCCAGATCGGCCCGGAAGGCCAGGAAGTCCTGGGGGGTCATCGTCTCCAGGACCTCGACCTGCTCGACCATCACCCGTTCGACCGCGTGCACCCGTTTGAACAGGTGCCTGGCCTGCCACAGCTCGCCGTCGAACATGGCCTGCCTGGCCGACTCCAGCTCGTGGAGCAGCAGTTTGAACCACAGCTCGTAGACCTGGTGGATGGTGATGAAGAGCAGCTCGTCCGGGGCCTGCGACTCCGGCCGCTGCTGCGCGAGCAGCTCGGGCAGACGGAGATAGCCGCCGTACGACAGCCGTCCGCCTTCCTCGCCGAACCGCCGATGCGGGGGAACGGGCGCATCACCGTCGATGCCCACCGCACACCTCCCCCTGAACGCCCGGCGCTGGTTCACCGGGCGCATGCCTCGCCGTACCGATATCACCCGAAAAGGGCACAGACGTCAACGTGACATCGACATGGGGGGATCATCGCCGGAGGCCGAGGGGGCGTGCTTGAGGTCGTCGAGCTGGTCGGGAAGCTCGGCCAGGTCGAGAAGCTCGGCCTGGCAGTGCTCGCACGTGTCGAGGTGGCGTTCGAACGCCTCGTGCTCCTCTTCGTCGAGGACACCGAGGACGAAGGCGGCCACCCCGTCGTGCATCAGCCGGCTACCCCCTTGTCCCGCAGCTGTTCGCGGAGAGCCCGGATTCCGTAGTAGAGCCGGGACTTCACCGTGCCCGGCGGAATCCCCAGAATCTCCGCCGCTTCACTTATCGTACGGTCTCGGAGATAGGTCTGCTCAATGACTTCGCGGTGTTCCTCGGACAGGCTGCGCAGCGCGTCGGCGACCACGATCGCCGAAAGAGCCCGCTCGGAGCCGTCCGGCACCGACATCTGGTCGACTTCGGGTGGCTCGACCTCATGAGGCCGGGCGCTCTTCCGTCGACGTCCGTCAATCACGATCCGGCGGGCCACTGTCAGCAGCCACGCCCATAAAAGGCTCGGTTCCCATTGCAGTCTTGCCGAGTTTCGCCAGGCCCTGACCAGTGTCTCCTGTACGACGTCCTCGGCCCATTGCAGATCGTTACCAGTCGATTTGCGTACGTGGCGCAGCAGAGGGCCGCCGAACTCCTGGTAGAGCACCGCGATGCGATGTTCCGCCTCGGCATCCGCACTCTCGAACCTGCCGTCGAGGTGACCTAGCACGGGGCACATCTTTACACCTTCGTTATCAGTCCGGCAGCCACTCCGATAACTCCAGTCATTTCTAACTATCTCCGGTCATAGGTGAACCTGATGGTGTAAGCCCGCGTACCTCCGACCATGCAACGGCCTTCGTGCGGCGAGACCCCATGCTCGGCGCCGCCGAGGCGGTCGATACGAGGAGACAACCATGAGGAGAACTGGGCGCATGGCCGCGGCCGTGTCCGCTCTTGCCGTGGCGGCGGGTGGCCTGGTGTCCGCCGCCGTCATCGGCGCGGGCCCGGTACGGGCCGACAACTGCGATCCGGCGCAGGCGAGCCAGGAGAACGCCCAGCGACAGGGCGACCGCGCCGCCGACCGACAGGCCCCGGACCAGCAAGCCCCCGATCAGCAAGCCCCTGACCAGCAGGCGCCGGACCAGCAGGCCCCCGACCAACAAGTGCCCGACCAGCAGGCCCCCGAGCAGCAGCGGAACGGTGATCAGCAGGTGCAGGGCGGCGGGATCACCCTGCGCGACCCGGCACAGCCGCCGGACCCGGACGACCAGGCCGGCACCGGATTCGGGCGCAACCGCCCGGCCCGGACCCTCACCCCCACCCGGAACGCCCCCCAGAACCCGGACCAGAACCCGGACCAGAACCCCACGGACCAGCCCACGGACCAGCAGCCGACCGACCAGCCCACCGACGAGCAGCCGAGCGACCAGTTCCGCGACCGGTCCAGGCCCACCCGGTCGCCCTCGCCGTCCCCCACAGCGTCCCAGGGCGACGAATGCCTCAACCTGGGCCCGTTCGTCACGGACTTCGTGGACATCCGCCAGGTCCAGCTTCTCAGGCTCGACGCCGGCATCGGCCGGAACGGCTCACGCGGCACATTCGTCGCAGAATGCGGCACCAATCGCAATGGTCACAACAATCCCGACAATTTCATCGTGGCCCCCGGCGTGAGCAACGGCGCCCATCATCTCCACGACTACGTGGGCAACCTTTCGACCGACGGCTTCTCCACCGACGAGAGCCTGGCCGCCGCCGAAACCACCTGCCGCCAAGGGGATAAATCCACCTACTTCTGGCCGGTTCTGCGCAACCGCAAAGGCGACGTGGACGCCCAGGACCCGGACGGCAACGTCGGCCAGGTGATCCGCGCCCGCGCCGTCAGCCTGCAGTTCCGCGGCAACGCGACCTCCAGGGTCGTCGCGATGCCGAGGTTCCTGCGGCTGATCACCGGCGACGCCAAGGCCGGGACGAACGGCGGAGGCAACGCCCGCGCCCGCTGGACCTGCACAGGATTCACAAATCGCATAAGTCCCGATAAATATCCGCTTTGCCCGCGCGGAAGTCAGGTTCTTCGTATTCTGGATTTCCCCAGCTGCTGGGACGGTCAGAACACCGACAGCGCCAATCACCGCACGCACGTGGGCTTCCCCGGGCAGAACGGCGCCTGTCCGCAAGGCACCAAGGCGATTCCGCAACTGCGCATGATCCTCGCCTACACGGTTCCACAGGGTCCGTCGTTCGCCGTGGACGCGTTCCCTGAACAGAAGCACAACCCCGTCACCGACCACGCGGACTTCGCCAACGTCATGCCCGACCGGCTGATGCAATTCGTCGTCTCGTGCATCAACCGGGGTCGCCGCTGCTGACACGTCCCCATCAGCCTTCCGAGTCGTACCCTCACCCGACCTTGGAGGGAAATACATGCTCCACAGACGACAGCCCCGGCACGCCCCCACCAAGCTGGACACCAGGAACGTCCGGCTGGGGGCGAGCGCCACGTTGACGGCCATCGTGTTGTCGGTGGTCGCGCTGGCCGGGACCGACCGCGGCATCGCGCTGCTCGGCCGAGGGGTGAGCTTCCTCGAGTTCTACGCGGGCGTGTTCTCCCTGGTCCTGCTGACCGCGACGGTCGCGCTCGGCCTGGTCACCACAGAACGGGTCTTCCTGTCCCCGGCCAACCGGGTCAGGGCCCAGCTCGCGCACCGGGCCACCGCGCTCATCGGGCTCGGCTACCTGGTCACGCACATCGCCCTCATGATCAGCCTGGGTCACGCGCCACCGGGGGCCGCTGTCGTCCCGGTGGCCGGGCTCTATGTGGGGTTCGGCGCGCTCGCCTTCGACCTGATGGTCGTGGCGGTGGCCACGGGGATGCTCAGGGGTCGCTTCGCGGTACGCGGCACGCCCTGGCTGTGGCGGCTGCTGCACTCGGCCGCCTACCTGGCCTGGCCCATCGCGATCATGCACGGCCTGACGGCGGGCCGCTCCCCGGCCGGCTGGGTGGCCTGGTCGTACGTGGCCTGCCTGGCCGCGGTCGGCTCGGCGCTCGTCGTACGTGTGCTGGCCACGCTGCGCAGGCCGGACGTCGTACCGGAGAGGGTCGAGGCGCCCGCCGTGACGGCCGGTCGGGCGGCGGACGTGCCCGTCGAGCGGCCGCGGGCCGCGGCGACCGCCGCGGCGCCGGCCGACGCGCCGGTGAGCCTGGCCGACGCCCGGCGCAGGTACCGGGAGGCCGGATGAGCCCGCGGGCGGGACGCGGACCCGTCAGGGGCCGGTCATGATCCCGCACCGGGTGCCACGGGTGCTGCGGATGGGCCCGGCCCGGCTGACCGCCGGGCTCGACCACTGCCGGCGGCTGGACCTGCCCGCGCACCGCACGCTGCACGGCGAGCCGCGGCCGCGCGAGCTGGCGGAGCTGATCTCCATGGTCAACGAGGTGGACATGCGCGGGCGGGGCGGCGCGGCCTTCCCGTTCGGGCGCAAGCTGCGGGCGGTGGCCGACGCGGCGGGCACGGGCGAGAGCGTGGTCCTGGTCAACGGCGCGGAGGGCGAGCCCGCCAGCTCCAAGGACGCCATGTTGCTCACCCGCAACCCACACCTCGTCCTGGACGGCGCGATCCTGGCGGCCGAGGCGCTGGGCGCCCGCGAGGTGGTCGTGGCCACCGTCGAGGGCGAGGTGGCCGAGTCGTCCGTGGCCGCCGCCGTGGCCGAACGCCGGGCCGCGAACGTGGCGGGCGGTTCGGAGAGCCGCATCCCGATCCGCGTGGTCGGCCTGGCGGAGAGGTTCATCAGCGGGGAGGGCGGTGCGCTCGTCCGCGGCGTGAACGGCGAGGAGGCCATCCCGCCGGGCCGCAAGCGGCGGGCCGCGACGAGCGGCGTGGACGGGCTGCCGACCCTGCTGTCCAACACCGAGACCTACGCGCAGTTCGCCCTGCTCGCCGAGTACGGCCCCGAGAAGTACGCCGAGGTCGGCACCAGCAAGGAGCCCGGCACGATCCTGCTCACGGTGAGCGGCGGCGCGGCCAACGGCGCCGTGATCGAGGCGCCGACCGGCGTCGCGCTGGCCGACGTGCTCGCGCTGTGCGAGGCCGAGGCGGGCGACGGCGTGCTGGTCGGCGGCTACCACGGCGCGTGGTTGTCGGCCGAGGTGGCCCGGTCCGCGGTGATCTCGCGGGAGGGCATGAAGCTGGCCGGAGCGACGCTGGGCGCCGGGATCATCGTGCCGCTGGGCGATGCCACCTGTCCTCTGGGCGAGGCGGCCAGGGTGGCCTCGTACCTGGCCGCGCAGTCGGCCGGGCAGTGCGGACCCTGCCGGCTGGGCCTGCCCGACGTGGCCCGCGCCCTGTGCGCGATCGCCGAGGGCACCGGCTCGGTCGACGCCGTACGCCGGTGCGTACGGGCCGTCGAGCGGCGTGGCGCGTGCTTCCATCCCGACGGCACGGCCAAGTTCGTGTTGTCGGCGCTGGACGCGTTCGAGAGCGAGATCGCGCTCCACCTGGAGCACGGCTCGTGCGGCCGTCCGGTACGCGGGATCCTGCCGATGCCGGAGCCCGAGGTGGAGCCCGAGTACCGGCTGGAGGTGGACTGGACCCGCTGCCAGGGGCACGGCCTGTGCGCGCACCTGCTGCCGGAGTTCGTGGACCTGGACGACTACGGGTTCCCGTCGTTCAGGAACGTGCCGGGCTGGATGGTCAAGGACGCGCGGCGGGCGGTCGAGATGTGCCCGGCGCTGGCCCTGCGGATCGCCCAGACGAGCGGGGACGGGCCGAAACCGCCCATGTCCCCGCTGCGGCTGGTCAAGGACGGCGTGCTGAGGAAGGCGCCGGGGCCGCGGCTGACGCGGGTGGGGGCCAGTCCGAATATTTCGGGATTTGGAGGGACGGCTGGGTGAGGTCGGTAGTGATGCACTTGTGACCAACCTGTCCGGGTGTCCGCGCGTCTCATCGATCGGTTCGTACCGAATGACGGGGGACGCTGATGGACCGCCGGGCCTTTCTCCACCTCACCACGCTCGCGCCGCTGGCGATGGCCGGCGGCGCCGCGCGGTCGGCGCCGCCGCCGGACTGGGCGCGGTTGCGCAGGCAGCTCAAGGGCACGCTGGTGCTGCCCGGCGACTCCGGGTACGACAGCGCCCGCCGCCTGTTCAACCCCGTCTACGACCGGATCAGGCCGGGCGGCGTGGCCTACTGCGCGACCCCCGCGGACGTCTCGGCGTGCCTGTCGTTCGCGCGCGCGAACGGCGTCGCGGTCACCGCCCGCTCCGGCGGCCACTCCTACGCGGGCTGGTCCACCGGCACCGGCCTGGTGATCGACGTGTCCAGGATGAACACGGTCTCCTACGCCTCCGGCCGGGCCACGGTCGGGGCGGGCGCCAAGCTGATCGACGTCTACGACCGGCTCGCCCGGCACGGCGTCAGCATCCCGGCGGGCTCGTGCCCCACGGTCGGGATCGCCGGGCTGACGCTGGGCGGCGGCATCGGCGTGGTGTCGAGGAAGTACGGGCTCACCTGCGACACGCTGGAGTCCGTCCGCGTGGTCACGGCCGACGGCCGCCTGCTGACCGCGGACGCCACCCACCACTCCGGCCTCTACTGGGCCTGCCGGGGCGGGGGCGGCGGCAACGTCGGCATCGCGGTCTCCTTCACCTTCCGCACCCACGCCGCGCACGACCTCACCGTGTTCTTCCTGCACTGGCCGTGGTCGAAGGCGGGGGCCGCGGTGCGCGCCTGGCAGTCGTGGGGCCCGTCCGCCCCGGACGAGTTGTGGTCGTCGCTGCACCTGACGAGGGACGCACGCGGCCTGGACGTGCTCGTCGTCGGCACGTACGCGGGGCCGAAGGCGTCGCTGGACCGCCTGCTGGCGCAACTGGTCGCCCGCGTCGGCACGCCGTCGTCGAGGTCGGTGCGGACCACGTCGTACCGGCAGGCCATGATGATCATGGCGGGGTGCGCGTCGAGCTCGGTGGAGCAGTGCCGCCGCACGCCTCGGGAGTCGTTCGCCGCGAAGTCCCACATGGCCTACTCCGAGCTCCCGGCCGGCGGCGTCCGGAGCCTGGTGGACGGGGTGGCGCGCGGCGGACGGCACTCGGTGCTGCTGGACGCGCTGGGCGGCGCGGTGGGCCGGGTCAAGCCGGCGGCCACGGCGTTCCCGCACCGGGCCGCGCTCTACAGCGTGCAGTACTACGCCGAGGGCACGGACCGGACGTGGCTGCGCGGCCTGCACGGCGAGATGGCCCCGCACTTCGGCGAGCACGCGTATGTGAACTACATCGACCCCGACCTGACCGGCTGGCGTGGCGCCTACTACGGCCCCAACGCCGCCCGCCTGGCCGAGGTGAAGTCCACCTACGACCCCGACAGGCTGTTCCGCCTGCCGCAGGGCATCTGACCTACTTCTCCCGCACGTAGACGGGCTCGCCGACGTCGACCATGTCGTACAGGCGCTTCGAGGTGGACAGCGGCACGCGGACACAGCCGTGGGAGGCGGGCCGCAGCGGCACCTTCGTCGAGCCGTGCATGGCGATGCCCCCGTTGAAGTAGAGCGAGTCGTACATCGTGCCCAGCGGCCCTTCGGTCCAGCCCGGCGCGCGGCTGGTGACGTGGAAGTCGCCGGGCGGGGTGATGGCGTTGCCGCAATGGCCGTTGTGGCAGTAGCTCACCTTCGCGCCGGTCGAGATGTGCGAGACGAGCGCCGGACGGCGGTGGCGGTAGACGACCAGGAGCTGGTAGCGCAGGTTGATCTCGACCCGGTCGGGCTCGCCGCTCGGGACCAGCGGCTTCATGCGCACCGGCCGGTCGAACGCCCGCCACACCTCCGGCCCGACCGCACCCTGGGGACGCAGGTGGCGGTGCTTCTGGAGGGCCCACACGCCGAACTTCGTCTGCTCGTCGTAGACGCCGTTGAGCTTGCCGTAGTAGTAGCCGTGCTTGTGCAGCCGCTGCTGGAGAAGCTTGACGGTCTCACCCCGGTCGCCCGGCCGCAACACGACCGTGGTGTGCTCCTTCCGGCCGCCCGTGCCGTGTTCGGCCCGGCCGGCCGGGCGCACGGCCGCGTCGTGATCCTCACGGCCGACCGGTCGCGGGACGACCGTGTCGTGATCGTCCAGGTAATCCTCATCGTCCAGGTCGTCCAGGTCGTCCAAGACATCCTGATCGTCCCGGTCATCCCGGTCATCCCGCGCCAGGAGCGGGCCGTGATCGCCCCGGTCGCCCGGTGGCCGCACGACCGTGTCGCCGCGCGCCGTGGCACCGCCGGGCACCTCCGTGTCCGCCACGGCGGGCAGTCCAGCCAGGAACGGCAGCCCGCCACACCCGAGGGCGACGAAAACCACCGCTCTCCGAACTTTTATGATCATAGTTCGACGCCTACCCAGATCGCCGACAATTCACGACACTTGCAAATCCCGCTAAAAACCGGCATTTCGCATTTATGCGACGGCTGAGCCGAAGCTTTAGAGCTGCCTTGTGCAAGCGCGGAAACAACGAAGAAAAGGCGGATACGCCATGGACGCATCCGCCTTCGCTCCAGAGGCCGGGGGGCGAGCTGCGCGTTCGCCCGTCCGGCTTCTTTCACCCCTCCGAACAGCCCCAACCATAGCCAAGGAATACTCCGGCGCGCACACCGTTCGGCAAAAGCTTTCTCGCGAATTCTCCGGCGCAGGCAAAAAACCAGTCGCAGGGGCGGACGTAAGGCTGGAAGTATGCGGAGATATGCGTAACTGGCCGCTCTTTGAGCTCTCCATCACCACGCCGCGACTGGAACTGCGGCACCCCACCCTCGACGACCTCGACGAACTGGCGGACCGGGCGGCCGAGGGCGTCCACGAGCCGGATTACATGCCGTTCCTGTTCCCATGGTCCGAGGCGTCCCCGGAGGAGCGGGCCCGGCGTACGGTGCAGTACCACTTCCGGAGCTGGGGCGGGTTCACCGCCGACGACTGGTCGCTGGAGCTGGTCGCCGTGCACGAGGGCCAGGTCGTCGGCACCCAGGGCATCACGGCCACGAGCTTTCCCGTCACCCGCGAGGTCAAGACGGGCTCCTGGCTGGGCCGGCGCTTCCACGGCCAGGGCATCGGCACGGAGATGCGCCGGGCCGTCCTGCATTTCGCCTTCGCCGGGCTCGGCGCGCGCCACGCGGTGACGGAGGCGTTCGAGGACAACCACGCCTCGCTCGCGGTGACCAGGAAGCTCGGCTACCGCGAGGACGGCACGACCACGCACGCGCGCAAGGGCGAGCCGGTCGTCACCCAGCGTTTCCGCCTGGCCCGCGAGGACTGGTCGCCGTCACCCGACATCGAGATCCGCAACCTGGCCGGCTGCCTGCCGCTGTTCGGCCTGGAGCCCTGAGGCCGGTCGCCCCAGAGCCCCGCGCGCTCAGGCGGGCGGCGTGAAGTGCCGCAACACCTCCGGGTTGGCCATGGCGTCGAGGTTGGCGGCCTCCTCGACGGGCGTGCCGAGCAGGATCTTGCGTACGGGCACCTCCAGCTTCTTCCCGGACAGCGTCCGGGGGATGCCGGGCACGACGCGGATCTCGTTCGGCACGTGCCGGGGTGACAGCTCCTGGCGGAGGGCCGCGCACAACGCCCGTTCGAGCGGCTCGCCGTACTCGGCGCCCTCGGCGAGGGTGACGTACAGCAGCAGGCGGCCCTCCTGGCCGAGCTGGCCGGTGTCGATCACGAGGCTGTCGGCGATCTCGTCGAACCGCTCCACGACCCGGTAGAACTCGCTGGTGCCCATGCGCACGCCGCCGCGGTTGAGCGTGGAGTCGGAGCGGCCGTAGATGACGCAGCTCCCGTCCTCTTCGATCTTGATCCAGTCGCCGTGCCGCCACACGCCCGGGTAGACGTCGAAGTAGCTCTCGAAGTAGCGCCGCCCGCCGGGGTCGTTCCAGAACATCACCGGCATCGAGGGCATCGGCCGGGTCAGCACCAGCTCGCCCACCTCGCCGACCACCGGCTCGCCCTTGGGGTCGTACGACTCCACCTTCGCCCCCAGCGACCGGCACGGGATGATCCCCGCCCTGATCGGGTGCGACATGGTGGCCCCGACGAACCCGGTGCAGACGTCGGTGCCGCCGGAGAACGACCCGATCGGCGTCCCGGGCAGCTCGGCGGCGATCCAGGCGAAGCCCTCGGGCGGCAGCGGCGACCCCGTCGAGCCGATGCCGCGCAGCCGCTCAAGCCCGGTGGGATGCAGCCCGGCCTTCAGCGAGGCCATGATGTACGGCGCCCCCACCCCGAAGTACGTCACCCGCTCGGTGTCGGCGATGCGCCAGAGCGCGGCGGGCGAGGGATGTGTGGCCGAGCCGTCGTAGAGCACCGGCGTGGCCCCCACCAGCAGGGCGCCGATGAGGTAGTTCCACATCATCCAGCCCGTGGTGGTGTACCAGAAGAACACATCGCCCTCGCCCAGGTCCTGGTGGAAGGAGAGCGACTTGAGGTGTTCGAGCAGCACGCCGCCGTGCCCGTGCACGATCGGCTTGGGCAGCCCGGTCGTGCCGCTGGAGTAGAGGATCCACAGCGGGTGGCCGAACGGCACCCGTTCGAACTCCAGCGGCCCTTCCTCGGCCCGCAGCTCCTCCCAGCCCAGCGCCTCGCCGTGCGGGACCTGGCGGGGGTGCACGGCGGCCAGGGAGGAGATCCAGACGGTGGCGCGCAGCGTGGGCAGCTCGGCGGCGATCTCGCCCACCTCGCCGGTACGGTCGTAGGTCTTGCCGTTGTAGTGGTAGCCGTCGACCGCGATGAGCACCTTGGGCTCGATCTGGCGGAAGCGGTCGACGATGCTCGGCACCCCGAAGTCGGGCGAGCCGGCCGACCAGATCGCGCCGAGCGAGGCGGTGGCGAGGAAGGCGATCAGGGCCTGCGGGATGTTCGGCAGGTAGCCGGCCACCCGGTCGCCCCTGGTGACGCCCAGCCTGACCAGGCCGGCGCGGACCCGGGCCACCTCGTCGCGCAGTTCGGCGCAGGACAGCTCCTGGCGGGTGCCGTCCTCGGAGACGAAGACGAGGGCCGTCCCCTCGGTACGGCGCAGCGCGTTCTCGGCGTAGTTGACCGAGGCGCCCGCGAACCAGGTCGCGTCGGGCATCTCCCCCGACAACACGGGACCGTCCCCGCGTTCCCCGACCACCTCGAAGTAGTCCCAGATCGACGTCCAGAACTCCTCAGGACGGTCGACGGACCACCGCCACACCTCCTCGTAGCCCGCGCCGGACCGTCCCAGCCACTCCAGGTAGCGGGTCAGCTTTGCGGCGGACACGACCTCCTCGGTCGGCTCCCAGAGAAGCGCACCTTCAGCAACCATGTGCCCCATCCTGTCGCCCGGTCGGCGGAAAGTCATACCTGACCTCCCACATAACTTGCTACCTCCGTAGGTGGTCCACCGCCATACGCGCGACCGTGCCGATCACCGCGTCGGCGCGCGGCTGGATGACCGCGGTGCCGAACGAGCGGGTGAAGACCGCCACCGCGTACCGGCCGCCGTCGGGGTACTCGACCAGGCCCACCTCGTTGCGCAGGGTCGGCAGCGAGCCGGTCTTGCCGCCGACCTCGACGTCGTCGTACGGGAAGCCCGAGGCCAACCGGTGGGGCCACACCTGCATCTTGAGCACGGCGCGCATCCAGGCGCACGACGCGGGCGAGGCGGCCTCGTCCCGCCAGATCATGGCGAGCAGGCGGGTCATCTCGCGCGGTGTGCTGCGGTTGGTCCGCGCCGGGTCGAGCACCCGCATACGGGAGATGTCCTCGGAATCCAGGTACGGCCACCCGTGCCCGGTGTCCAGCTCCATGGCCTCGTACATGGCCCGGCCGCTCTGCAGCACGCGCGTGCCGGTGAGGCCGAAGGCGTCCAGCATGGTGTTGACGTCGTCCATGCCCACCCGGTCGAGCAGCACGTCGGCGGCGGTGTTGTCGCTCACCGTCATCATCAGGTACGCCAGGTCGCGCAGCGACATCGTCACCTCGTCGAGCATGGCCGACAGGCCCGTCGGCCCGGCGACCCGCTGTTCGGGCGTCACGGTCGTCGGGGTGGTGGGGTCGAGCCGCCCGGCGTCGGCCTGCCGGCAGAACTCGACCAGCAGCGGCAGCTTGTACACCGACGCCAGGGGCACCGGCACGTCGGCGCCGAGCCCGGCCTCCCGGCCCGTGTCGACGTCGCGGACGTGCAGCCAGCCCGTCACGCCGGCCATGCGGAACAGCGTCGCGAAGTCGGGGCCGCTCATGCCACCATCCCCGGCCTCACGCTGATCCGCCGCGCGGGCGCGACGCCCTCCTCGCTCATCCCGGCGCTCTCCTTCAACGTCCGTACGGCAACGGCCGAGAACTCGGCGACCCAGTCCTTCCTCTGGCCTGCCACCGCGCGCCAGGCGGTGGAGAGCCGGCACGCGATCGGCGAGCCTAGCAGCGGCCGCCATGCCAGCCCAGGGATGTCCGCCCGCGGCCCGAACGCCACCGCCTGGCCCGCGAGCACCAGGCCGAGCCCGGCGCCCTGATGCACCTGGCCGGGGACATAGCCGTGCCGGCGGCACTCGGCCAAGGTCTCGGCGTGCCAGCCCGGCTCGCCCTCCTTGGGCGGCATCAGCAGCTCGCGCCCGGCCAGGTCGGCCAGGTGCACCTCACCGGCTCCGGCCAGCGGGTCGTCCTCGGCGAGCAGCACACCCTGGGGCTGTACGAGCATCTGGCCGAACTCCAGGCCGGGCGCCGAGACGGGGTGGCGGACCAGCCCGACGTCGATCGTGCCCTCGGCCAGCGCGGTCACCTGGTCGGCGGTCCAGTTCTCGGCGGGGACGAGCCGTACGTCCGGGTTGGTCCCGCGGAAGCCGGCGACCAGCGCGGCGATCACGGAGGCCGCCAGGTCGGGTGGGACGCCGATCCTGAGCAGGCCGCCCTCGCCGTGGCGGGCCAGCTCGCGCAGCCGTTCCACCCTGGTCACGATCTCGCGGGCCTCGCCTAGCAGCAGCCGTCCGGCCTCGGTCAGGCGTACCTGGCGGGCGGAACGGTCGAAGAGCCGCACGCCGAGCTCCTCCTCCAGGCGCTTGATCCGCTGGCTGAGCGGCGGCTGGGCCATGCCGAGGCGGATCGCGGCGTTCCCGAAGTGCAGTTCCTCCGCCACGACGACGAAGTAACGGAGATGCCGGACCAAGTCCATGACCAGCCACTATATCCAGATTTATATCTTTGTAGCGCCCATATCAATATTGGACGAGGCTCCTCCGTCTCTGGTGTCCTCAGGCCATGGCATCACAAACGGGGGAACTGTACGGGCGACTTCGGCCGGAGCAACCACGCCGCCGACGTCGGCGCAGGTGGCCGCTGGTCATGGTCATCCTTGTCGTGCTGATCGTCGCGGCGGGAGCCACGATCTGGCTGTTGCGCACGAAGGGCTCACCCGAGCAGACGACCGACGAGTACCTCACGGCCTGGTCCGACCAGAACTACGCGAAGATGCGGGAGCTCGTCGCCGACCCGCCCGCCGACTTCGAGACCTGGCACCGGCGATTCCTCACCGACCTCAAGGCCGAGCGGGCGACCTACCAGCGCCCCCGCCAGGGCGGCGTCTTCACCGACAGCGGCCCGGACGACAAGGGCTACATGGACTTCAGCGCCAAGCTGAAGGGCCGGCGGGACTGGGAGTACCAGAGCCGGTTCAAGCTGGTCGAACAGGACGGCGCGTGGAAGGTCGCCTGGACCCCGGCCGTCATTCACCCCAAGCTCAAGAAGGGCCTCTCGCTGCGCCTGGTCGCCCAGAAGCGCGACTCGCCCAGCGTCCTGGCCGCCGACGGCACCGAGATCGGCGGCCCGGACGCCCCCGGCTCGGTGCAGCAGCTGGTCGAGGGCATCAAGCAGAGCAACCCCGACCGCTTCGACGGTGGCGGCGACTCGATCATCGGCCTCTACAAGGGCGACGAACTGGTCGAGACGCTGGCCAAGCCGATCGGGACCAAGCCGTTCCCCACCACGATCGACCTGAGGGTGCACGCGGCCGGGGCCAAGGCCCTCGACGACGTCACCAAGCCGGCCTCGCTGGTGGCGCTGCGCGCCTCGACCGCCGAGATCCTGGCCGTGGTCAACAAGCCCGGCGGCTTCAACCGGGCGCTGCTCGGCAAGTACCCGCCCGGCTCGACGTTCAAGGTCGTCACGGCCTCGGCGCTGGTCGCGGACGGCGTCGAGCCGGCCAGGACGGTCACCTGCCCGGCCGAGAAGAACATCGGCGGCTTCCCCTTCCACAACGCGGGCTTCAAGGACTACGGCACGCTGTCCTTCCAGGACGCGTTCGCGCACTCGTGCAACACCACGTTCGGCGAGATGAGCGTGGCCGAGCTGAACGGCGGCAGGCTCGCCCAGGTGGCCAGGAGCTTCGGCTTCGACACCCCGATCAAGCCGGGTGTGCCGGCCGTACGCGCCGAGTTCCCCGACCCCAAGGACGACACCGACCTCGCCTCGGCCTCCATCGGCCAGGGCAGGGTGCTGGCCAGCCCGCTCAACATGGCCTCCGTCGCCGCCGCCATCGCCTCGGGCGCCTGGATCCCGCCGCGGATCGTCGCCAAGAACATGGCTGCCGACGTCCGTCCGCGCCCGCTGGAGCGCGGCGTGGTCTCCGCCCTGCGCAAGCTCATGCCCGCCGTCGTCACGGACGGCACCGCCAAGGCCGCGCCCTTCCCCCCGGGCACCGCCGGCAAGACCGGAACGGCCGAGTACGGCTCGGGCAAGGAGCCGCCCGCGCACTCGTGGTTCATCGGCTACAAGGGCGATGTGGCGTTCGCGGTGATCGTGGAGGGCGGCGGCGCCGGTTCGGCCGTGGCGGCCCCCATCGCCGCCCGCTTCCTCAACGCCCTGCCCTGATGACGGGGGCCCGCGGGAGGCGGGTCAGCCGGCCTTGCGGTCCGCCGGGGATGTCAGGCCGGCCACCGCGGCCACCACCTCGGAGGCGTCGGACAGGTCGGGCAGCACCAGGTCGGCGCCCGCCTCCCGGAGCTCCGCCGCCGTCGAACGCCCCGAGGCGACCCCGATGACGGCGGCCCCGCCGATCCTGGCCGCCTGCACGTCCCGCGTGGAGTCGCCGATCACCACCGTGTTGGCCGCCGTGAACGGCGTACCCAGCCGCTGCTTGGCCCTCCCCTGCGCGACCTGCAACAACGTCGCCTTGGGGTAGACCTCCTCGCCATAGCCGCCGAGCTCGAAGTCGACGTACCGGTCCAGCCCGAACGCCTTGAGCTTGTGGACGGCGTTGCCCTTGATCGTGCCGGTCAGCACCGACTGCACGACGCCGTCGAGCCGGCCCACCGACTTCAGCGCGTCCTTGGCCCCCGGCATCAGCCGGCCCTCCTTGGCCAGCCGGCCGCGCCGGTCGGTGAAGGCGACGGCCAGGGCGGCCAGGAACCTGGGCAGGTGGTCGTCCTCGGCCTGGATCCCGTTGACGGCCAGCGTCTCGAAGACGATCTCGGAGTCGGGACGGCCGAGCGGCGGCACGAGCTTGACCAGCGGCCGGCCGGTCACGGCACGGAACGCCTCGGCGTAGGCGTCCCGGGTCACGATGGCGACGTCGACCAGTGTGAGATCGACGTTCCAGAGCACAAGGCGGTTGATGGCGACCTCCTGAGGGGTTCCCGGCAAGCGTACGGCCGCCGCCCGTCCGGGTGCTCCCCTTACGGGCGGATTCGGCATGCCCTCCGGGGCTCAGGCGTACCGCATGGCCTGGGCGAGCGTGTCCACCACGGGCAGGCCCGTGCCCTCCAGCTCGGCCCGCGTGGTCATGCCGCCGGTGTAGAGCACCGCCCGCGCGCCCACGTGCCGGGCCGCGAGCCCGTCGTCGACGCTGTCGCCGATCACCAGGACCTCGCCGGGATCGACGTCGAGGGCCTGGATGTGCGCGGTCATGTGGGCGGCCTTCTCGCCTCCGGTGCTGCCGATGAGCCCGTCGACCCGGGTGAAGTGCCGGGTGATGCCGAAGGACTCGACGACCGGCACCAGGTGGGCGTGCGGCGCCATCGAGCACAGCGACTGTGTGCCGGCCCAGCCGCCGAGGACGACCTCGGCGTCGGGGGCCAGCCCGCAGGCCACGCTCAGCCTGAAGTAGTGCTCGTGGAACCCGTCGTCCAGCAGCTCCCACTCGCCCTCGGCCAGCGGCCGGCCGAGCAGGCGCTCGTAGGCGACCCAGATGGGACGGGTGTAGACCGCGCGGAACCCGTCGGCGTTGAGCTCGGGCAGCGCGTACGGCTTGAAGACGGCGTTGGTGGCTCCCACGACAGCGTCGATGTCGTGAAAGAGCGTCCCGTTCCAGTCCCAGATGATGTGCTTTGTCATGTCACAACCAGCATATTCGTCAGGTCTGACCATCCTGAGAGCGCAGCAGGTCAGGGATCTCCTGGGTCGCGTACCACATGAGCTCGTGGGCCTCCGCGCCGTCGACCGTGAACCTGGCGTCGTCGTCGCCGTCGTCGGAGGCGGGCAGCGCGCCGACGGCGGCCTCGATGTCGGCGGCGGCGTAGTGGTCGTCGATGTGCACGGCGGCCACCTTGCCCATCGGGACGGCCGCGCCGAGGCGTACCCGGGCCCGTTCCTCCAGGTCGGCGCCGGACGAGGCCGAGCCGTCCGGCACCTCGGCGGCGACCACCACCCGCCGGGGCGCGGCGGCCACGCCGTCGGCGCGGTCGGCGGCCAGCATGCGCAGCGAGGCGCGGGCCGCCTCGGTGAGCGCCACGTACTCCAGTTCCTCGGTGTCGCCCGAGGCGTACCACTCGGTCAGCGCGGGGGTCACCGCGTAGCCGGTCAAGGGGGCCGGGCCCAGTTCCCCCGCCTCGACCGCGCGGGCGAGGGCCGGGAGGGTGCACGGCAGATAGACGCGCATCACGAACCTTTCCGAAATCGCAAGGGCACCATCATGCCCGTCGCAGCGTGAGCCGGAGGAGGGACTCCAGCTCTGCGAGGGTCGTGTCGGCGTCACGGTGGTGGATGCCGGTGATCCCGAGCGCGCGGGCGGCCCGGATGTTGGCCTCGACGTCGTCGATGAACACACACTGCTCGCCGGGCAGCCCGACCTGGTCGAGGGCGTGGCGGAAGATGCGCTCCTCGGGCTTGCGCATGCCGACCTCGCCGGAGATCACGACCGCGTCGAAGAGTCCGTCCCATTCATGGCGAGGGTAGGTGTTCGACCAGGAATTGGAGAGCAGACAGGTTTTGACACCATTTTTTCGTACGTCGCGGAGCATGTCGTACATGGCGTCGACCCGTTCGAAACCGGCGAACATCCGGGTCAGCAGCCCTTCGGCGACCGGCGGCACACCGTCCACGGTGAGCAGCCGGGCGGCCAGGTCGCGTTCGAAGGCCGGGCCGTCGAGCTCGCCGCGTTCGAGCGCGTGCACGACGTTCTGTCCCTCGCCGTCCTGGGCACCGCCCTGGTAGGCGTGGTCGATCAGGTCGCGCATCACCGAACGGTAGTGCCCGGCGTCGATCCTGTCGGCCGCGATCCACCGGGCGATGGAGTCGGTCAGGCTGGTCGTGAGCACGCCGCCCCAATCGATGAGCATCCCGGCAACCACGACCGCCTCCTCGCGCGAATCCGGTTCTAGGATAGAACGCCCGGATTCGACTCCCGCGTACGGTCCCCGGAAGCCCCCGCGACCGAACGGCGCTACCCCGCGGCGCGCACCTTGGCCGCCAGCCTGCGGTGCTCCGGCGAACGCAGCACGCCGGCCGCCTCCTCCGCCGACGCGACCGGCGCCTCGGTCAGCAGCCCCCTCTTCTGCTTGAGCCTGAGCAGCCGGGTGACCGACTGGTCGAGGCGGTCCTCGGAGATGCGCCCCGACTTCACCGCCCCCAGCACCGCCTGGTACGCCTTGCCCAGGTCGTACGGCATGAGCAGCAGGTCGGCCCCGGCCAGCACCGCGCGCACCGCCACCTCGCCGTCGCCGTACTTCTTGCGCACGCCCTCCATGTTGAGCGCGTCGGTGGAGATCACGCCCTTGAAGCCGAGCTTCTGCCGCAGCAGGCCGGTGAGGATGGGCTTGGACAGCGTCGCCGGGTCACCCGATGGGTCGAGCTTGGGGAAGACGATGTGGGCGCTCATCACGGCGTCGACCCCGGCGCCGATGGCCGCCTTGAACGGCGGCGCGTCGATCCGCTCCCACTGGGCCCTGGTGTGCTTGATCACCGGCAGGCCCGTGTGGCTGTCGACGGAGGTGTCGCCATGGCCCGGGAAATGTTTGGCCGTGGCCGCCACCTTGGCGTCGCCGAAGCCCTTGACCGCCGCCGCGACCATCTTCGCCACCGCGGTCGGGTCGTTGCCGTAGGCCCGCCGGCCGATGACCGGGTTGCGCGGGTTCACGTTGACGTCGGCGACGGGGGCGAAGTCGAGGTTGACCCCGAGCACCCGCAGCTCCTCGCCCGTCGCCCTGGCCACCGCCCTGGACATCGCCGGGTCCTTGGTGGCGCCGATCTCGGCCGCGCCGGGGAAGTCGGTCATCAGCGCGGACATGCGGGAGACCAGGCCGTTCTCCTGGTCGGTGCCGACCAGCAGCGGGACCTTCTTCGACGCCTCCTGAAGGCCGTTGGTGAGCTTGACGACCTGGGCGGTGGACTTCACGTTCGCCGGGAAGAGGATCACGCCGCCCAGGTGGAAGCGGGCGATCACCTTGGCCGGGGTCTGGGCGCCGTAGCGGGCCTGGTTCTCGCCGGAGACGGTGTCGGCGGCGGTGCCGTACAGGACGGGCATGAAGAGCTGGCCGACCTTCTCCTCCAGGGTCAGCCGCTCCACGGCCCGCAGGACCGGGTCGGCCCCGGCCTGCGGCGGGCTCTGTGGTGTCGTGCTCGCGGAGGAGGTGTCCTTCGTGCCCTCCGGGGTCGCGCCCGTCGGGGCCGCGCTCGCCGGGGCGCCACCGCCGCCGCCGCACGCGGTCAGCGCCAACACCAGGAGCCCTGCCGTGCCGATCCTTCTGAACATGCCTTCCACGGTATCGATGCCACGGCGCGGACGAGCCGCACGACCCGGAAACGGCCGTTCACACCCCCAGTGCCGCGAGCCCGGGCAGGTGGGTGCGCGCCACCGCGCGGGCGTTCGCCGCCGTGACCTGTGCCCGCGCGTTGCGCGCCGCCAGCCTGCACTGCTCCAGCGTGTGCGCGGCCAGCGCGGCCCGTACGGCGCCCAGCGCCCCCGCGCCCATCGACAACGTGGTCGCCCCGAGCCCGACCAGCACGCACGCCAGAGCCGGATCGGCGGCCGCCTCACCGCAGACGCCCACCGGCTTGCCGTGTCCGCAGGACATGGCGACCAGGTCGAGCAGCGCGGGCTGCCACGGGTCCTGGAGCCCGCTCACCGTGCCGAGCTGGCGGTCGGCGGCGAAGGTGTACTGGGCCAGGTCGTTGGTGCCGAGCGAGAAGAAGTCCACCACCCCGGCGAGCTGCCCGGCCCGCAGCGCCGCCGACGGGACCTCGATCATGACGCCGACCTTGGACAACCCGCGCGCCCGGCAGGCGTCGGCGAACCACCTGGCCTCCTCGGCCGTGGCCACCATGGGCGCCATCACCAGCAGCTCGGCCGGCGCGCCCTCCGCCGCGTCCGCCAGCGCGCGCAACTGCGCGTCCATCACCTCGGGGAACCGCCTGAACAGGCGCAGGCCGCGCTCCCCCAGCGCCGGGTTCGGCTCGGCGGGGGCCGGCAGGAACCGCAGCGGCTTGTCGGCGCCCGCGTCCAGCGTGCGCACGACCACCGTGCCGCCCGGTACGGCCTCCAGCGCCGCGCGGTAGGCCCGCCGCTGCTCCTCGGCGGCCGGGGCCTCGGCCCGGTCCAGGAAGAGGAACTCGGTCCGGTACAGCCCGACGCCCTCCGCCCCGGCGGCCATCGCCTCCGCCAGCTCGTCCGGGCCCGCGACGTTGGCCAGCAGCGGCACGGCGTGCCCGTCGGCGGTCCGGCCCGGCCCCTTGACCGCGCCGATCGCCGCCCGCTTGGCCGCCGCCGCGTCGCGCGCCTCGGCCACGTGGTCGTCGGACGGCTCCAGGCTCACCTCGCCCGTGGTGCCGTCCACCAGCACCCGGACGCCGCCGGGGATGCCGGTCGCGCCGGGGCAGGCGACCACGGCGGGCACGCCCATCGCCCTGGCCATGATCGCGGTGTGGCTGGTGGGCCCGCCCTGCTCGGTGACGAACCCGGCCACGTCCCGCCGGGACAACAACGCCGTGTCGGCGGGCGCCAGATCGGCCGCGACCAGCACGTACGGCTCCTCGGGAGCGACCGGCAGCCCCGGCAGCGGATGACCGGTGAGCAGGGCGATCACCCGGTCCCTGATGTCGTCGAGGTCGGCGGCCCGCTCGCCCAGGTAGCCGCCGGCCCCGGTGAGCACGTCCCGGTACTTCGTGAACGCCTCGAACACCGCCCGGGGAGCGGCGAGGCCCCGGTCGATGAGGGTCCGGACCTTGACGACCAGCCCGGGGTCCTCGGCCATCAGCGCCTGGGCCTTGAGGATCTCCTCGGCCTCGCCGCCCGCCTGGTTGCCGCGGGCCTCAAGATCACCCGCGACCTGTGAGAGGGCGGCGCTCGCCCGCTCCTTCTCCTGCTCCGCCTCACCGGTGTAGGTGCTGCCCTCGGGGGGTTCGGGCACGGAGACGGTCAGGACGTACGCGGGGCCGTGCCCGATGCCCGGGCTGACCCCCACCCCCCGCAGATTCATGGCGCTCCGGCGATCGTGGCCAGTTCGTCCAGGATCTCCTCGGAGCCGTCACCCTCCGCGCTGATCACGACGGTCTCGCCCTGCCGGACGTCGAGCGCCATGATGGCGAGGATGCTCTTGCCGTTGACCGGCGTCCCTCCGCCGCTGGCCTTGGCCACGCTGATGTCCATCGGGGCCAGCTGGGCCCGTTTGACGAACGTCGCCGCGGGACGGGCGTGCAGACCCACCTCCGCCGCGACCGTGACCTTGCGCTCACCCATGAGCCTCTCCTTCTCTACCCGGTCCAGACCAGCTGGACCCTTACGTGAATGGCGTACGGCCGCTCGCGGTCGGGTCGGCGACCGTGGGGCCGGCCGGCGGGCAGGAAGCCCGCGGGGTCAGGCTTGCCTATTGTGACGTCTTCTCCAGATACGACCGCACGGGCACCGGTTTCGGGCGGAGTGGCGGCTAGTCCCATGTGAAGAGCTCGTCCCCGGCGTGCACCGTCCCCTGGACGATCCCCGTCACGGACTCCGAGGGGGCGTCCAGGGCCACGACCGGGCAGACGGGGGACCGTCCGCCCGCCTCGACGGCCGACGGGTCCCACGCCACGACCGGCTGCCCGGCGCTCACCCTGTCCCCCTCGGCCGCCAGCAGCTGGAAGCCCTCCCCCTTGAGCTGGACCGTGTCGATGCCCAGGTGCACCAGCACGCCCCTGCCGTCGTCCCCCACGATGACGTAGGCATGCGGATGCAGTTTCATGATTTTTCCCGCTATGGGGGCCACCGCCTTGCCCGGGCCCCGCAGCGGGTCGATCGCCGTTCCCGGACCCACCATGCCCGCGGAGAAGACCGGATCGGGCACGGCGGCCAACCCCACAGCCGCCCCCTCGACCGGGGCGAGAACAGTCGTCATGGTCTCGCCCTTAGCCGATGATGTCCTCGATGTCGCTGGCGATCGTGTCCGCCTCTGGCCCCACGACGACCTGGACCACGTTGCCCGCGGCCATCACGCCGTGCGCGCCCGCCGCCCGGAGGGCGGCCTGGTCGACCTTGGACGCGTCGTGCACCTCGGTGCGCAACCGGGTGATGCAGGGCTCGATCTCGATGATGTTGTCGGCACCGCCGAGACCGGCGATGATCGCATTCACATCCGCAGCCATCCGGTCCTCCCTCGTTCCAACTCCTTGACCAGGCTAAACGAGGCGCCTCGCTCAGTCCGTCTGCGTGACCTTGTTGAGTCCGCGCGGCGAGTCGGGGTTGATGCCGAGGCGCCTGGCCAGCGCCTCGGTGAGGAGCTGACCGGGGATGATCAGACCCATCGGCGCCACCCACTCGGGCAGTTCGGGACCGTTGAGCGCGGCCGTGCCGGCCTGTGCCAGCGCGTCGCCGCCGCCGATCGTGTACGCCGCCGCGCCCGCCGCCACGACCCGCTCGGCCAGGGCCACCGTGCCGGACAGCGTGGGGCTGTTCTCCGAGGCCACCAGCAGCGCCGGGGTCTCGGCGTCGACCACGGCGATCGGGCCGTGCAGCAGGTCGGCGTAGGACAGGCCCATGGCGTGCAGGTAGCAGGCCTCCTTGAGCTTGAGCGCGGTCTCCAGAGCCGTGGAGAAGGCGAGCCCGCGGCCCGACACGACCACGCCCGGCTTGTCCAGCAGCCCTTCGACGACCGCGTCCAGGTCGCCCGGCTCGGCGATCAGCTTCTCGACCGCCTCGGGCACCCGCCGCAGGTCCCCGGCGTCCACGTCGGCGCCCAGGCCCAGCGCGAGCACGGCCAGCGCGGCGAGCTGCGTGGTGTACGTCTTCGTCGCCGGTACGGCCTTCTCCTCGCCGGCCAGCGTGCACAGCGCGACGTCGGCGGCCTGGGCGAGCGGGCTGTCCTCGCCGCCGTTGGTGATGCCGACCGTCTTCGCGCCGCAGTCCTTGGCCCAGGCCAGCGTCTCGACGATCTCCTCGGTACGGCCCGACTGCGAGATCGCGACGGCCAGCACGCCGTCCAGGTCGATCTTGCGCTTGTAGGTCGTCGCGATGGACGGCGCCGCCAGCGCGCCCATCCGTCCCGCGTGGGACTCGACCAGGTAGCGGCCGTAGACTGCGGCGTTGTCGGAGGTTCCACGCGCGATGAACAGCAGCTGGCGAGTCTGCTCACCCACCGCCTTCACCTCGCCGACCCTGGGGAGCAGGGCGTCGAGCGTGGCCCGCAGCGCTTCCGGCTGCTCGGCGATCTCACTGCGCATCTTGGTGGTCATCCTGAGCTCATCCCTCGATTCATACGGTTCGGACTTGACCGTCTTTCGCGACATGTGGTCTAGTCCGGACTAGACCAGTACGAACCATAGCCCATGGCCATCAAACAAGAAATCTGCCCATAGACTGCCGCACCACCAGACACAGATTTCTTCTTTGCCGATCGAGGGGAGGATCCGTGGCGCACATCGATCCGGATAGCCCGGTGCCCAAGTACTTCCAGCTTCGCGAGATCCTGCTGGACCTCATTGACAGCAACGAGCTCAGCATCGGCGCGGCGATCCCGTCCGAGCGTGAGCTGTGCCAGCGGTTCGGCCTGTCCAGGATGACCGTACGGCAGGCCGTGGACCACCTGGTCTCCGAGGGCCGCCTGCACCGCGTACCGGGCAAGGGCACGTTCGTGGCCCGGCCCAAGATCGAGCTGGCGCTGCAGCTCACCTCGTTCACCGACGACATGAGGGCGCGCGGGATGATCCCGGGCTCGCGCGACCTCGATCGCCGCATCGTACGGGCCAGCGCCCACCTGGCCAAGGAGGTGGGGATCCAGCCGGGCGAGGAAGTGCACTTCATCGAGCGCCTGCGTACGGCCGACGGCGAGCCGCTGTCCATCGAACGGGCACACATCCCGGTCAAGCTCGCCCCCGACCTTGCCGATTACGACTTGTCGGATAAATCGCTGTACGAGCTACTGGAGAGCCGTTACGGGCTGGTCATGGACGCCGGCGAGCTCACCATCGACGGCGGCATCGCCGACCCGAGCGACGCCGACCTGCTGAAGCTGCCACGCGGCGGCGCCGTGCTGCTGCTCCAGCGCAGGTCCTTCTCCGGCGGCGTCTGCGCGGAGCTCGGCGTGTCCACCTACCGCGCTGACCGGTATCAGCTGCGGACCATCCTCGAAATGCCCGTTAGACGGGGCTAGGGTCGCTCCGCCGGGCCCGGACGGCTGCGTCCGAGGGCATGTCCGGCGGACGCCCGACTCCCACCCCCCGGAGGAACGACCGGTGAACGAGACCACCGCCGCCCGCCCTTCGCCGTTCGCACGCGTGATGAACGTGCTCCAGCGGCTGGGCCGCTCGCTGATGTTGCCCATCGCGGCCCTGCCCGCGGCCGCGCTGCTCTTCCGGTTCGGCCAGCCCGACATGCTGGGCTCCAACGGCCCCGCCCCCGGCGGTCTGGCCGACGTGCCCGGGTTCACGTGGATGGGCCAGGTCGCCGAGGTGCTGGCCGCGGCCGGGGACGCGCTGTTCCAGAACCTGCCGCTGCTGTTCGCGGTGGGCGTGGCCATCGGCTTCGCCCGCAAGGCCGACGGCAGCACGGCGCTCGCGGCCGTCGTCGGTTACCTGGTGTTCGACCGGGTGACCAAGGTGATGTTCTTCGGCTCGGACATCCGGGACACCGTGGCCATGCGCCAGGTCCAGGACCAGGGCATCAAAGAGGTCATCAACTACGGCATGCAGAACCCCACCAAGGTGCTCGGCGGCATCGTGATGGGCCTGGTCACCGCCCTGCTGTGGCAGCGTTTCCACCGCATCAAGCTGCCGTCGTGGCTGGCGTTCTTCGGCGGGCGCCGGTTCGTGCCGATCATCACCTCCATCGTCGCGCTGCTCCTCGGCGTGCTGTTCGGCTGGCTCTGGCCGGTCCTCGGCGAGTGGATCCGCCATGCCGGCGAGGCCCTGGCCGCCCTCGGTCCCATCGGCACCGGCATCTACGGCCTGATCAACCGCCTGCTCATCCCCCTCGGCCTGCACCACTTCGTGAACTCGGTCGTCTGGTACGTCGTGCCGCAGTGCGAGGTGGGCGGCCACGTGCTGGGCGGCGACTGGAACTGCTACTTCGGCGGCGCGCCGCACTCCGGCCAGTTCATGGCCGGCTTCTTCCCCGTCATGATGTTCGCCCTGCCGGCCGCCGCCCTGGCCATGTGGCGGGCCGCGCCCCCGCACCGGCGGGCCACGGTGGGCGGCATCATGCTCTCGGCCGGGCTGGCCTCGTTCGTCACCGGCATCACCGAGCCGATCGAGTTCGCGTTCATCTTCGTCGCGCCCGCGCTGCTGGTCGCGCACGCCGTACTGACCGGCCTGGCGATGGCCCTGACCACGCTCATCGGCGGGCAACTCGGCTTCGGCTTCTCCGCCGGCCTGCTCGACATGCTGCTGAACGTCAGCAAGTCCAACACCCAGAACCTGCCGGGCATCCTGCTGCTCGGCGTGATCTACGGCGTCGTCTACTACGTCGTGTTCACCTTCCTCATCCGCAGGTTCAACATCATGACGCCGGGCCGCGAACCCGAGCCCGACCTCGACTCCGGCGAGACCTAGCGCCCGTTTTCCCAGGTCCACGCCGTGGTAGGAACCTGGCATTCCCCCGCCGACGGATCATCGAGCGGGGGTGGGGACCATGGGCGCGTCGCCCTGGCCGGCGACGTTCGCGGTGTTGCAGCGCATCGGCCGCTCGCTCATGATGCCCATCGCCGTACTGCCCGCCGCGGGTCTGCTCTTCCGCTTCGGCCAGGACGACCTGCTCGGCGCGGACGGCCTCGGCGGCCTGTTCCCCTGGCTGCTGCCCGTCGCCGGCGTCCTGGCCGCGGCCGGCGGCGCCCTGTTCGACAACCTGCCGCTCCTGTTCGCGATCGGCGTGGCCATCGGGTTCGCGCGCAAGGCCGACGGCTCCACGGCCCTCGCCGCCCTGGTCGGCTACCTGGTGTTCGACCGCGTCAGCCGTACGCTCTTCTTCGACGCCGGGCACGGCGCCGTCTACGACAAGGTCGTCATCGCCACCCCCGGTGGTCCCGTGCTCAACCTGGGCGCCCAGAACCCCACGGGCGTGCTCGGCGGCATCGTCATCGGCATCACCGCGGCACTGCTCTGGCAGCGCTTCTACCGGCTCAAGCCGCCCCCGTGGCTGGCCTTCTTCGGCGGACGCCGCTCGGTCCCGATCATCACCGCGGTCGCCGCGCTGCTCCTCGGCGTCGTCTTCGGGCTGGCCTGGCGGCCGGTCGGCGACTGGTTGTCCACCGTGGGCGACTGGCTGTCCGCCCACGGCACCGCGGGCACCGGCATCTACGGCGTGGCCAACCGCCTGCTGATCCCCGTGGGCCTGCACCACTTCCTCAACACCATCGTCTGGTTCACCCTGCCGGAGTGCCACGCGGGCGTGGACGGCGCCACCCGGAACGCCGCCGGCGACCTCAACTGCTACTTCGCCGGCGAGCAGGGAGCCGGGATCTTCATGACCGGCTTCTTCCCCGTCATGATGTTCGGCCTGCTCGGGGCGGCCATCGCCATGTGGCGAGCGGCCCCGCCGGAACGCCGCGAGTCCGTGGGCGGCATCATGTTGTCGGCGGGGCTGACGGCTTTCATCACCGGGATAACCGAGCCGCTGGAATTCGCCTTCATTTTCGTGGCGCCCGTGCTTTTCGTGGTGCACGCCGTACTGACGGGTGTGTCGATGGCCCTGATGGCGGAATTGGGCGCCCGACTCGGGTTCACCTTCTCCGGCGGAGCCATAGACATGCTGCTGAACGCCAGCAAATCCAACACTCATGAACTCGGCCTGATCATCGGCTTCGGCCTGTTCTATTTCGTGCTCTATTACGTGATCTTCGCGTACCTGATCCGCCGCCTCGACATCCCCACCCCCGGCCGCGAACCCCTCGACTCCCCACTCCCCTGACCGCCCCGAAGGGCCCGCCCGGGGCTCCAGGTCCTCACCGGTCGCCGAGACCGGAGAGCCCCGAGCCCGCCGTCGGCCCTGTAACGCCGGAGCCCCCGCCTCCTGCCTTCGCAGGGGACGGGGGCCCGTTCGGATCTCGCCTCAGCGTGTCAGACGGCGTTCTTCGGGTCGCCGTGGCAGCGCTTGTACTTCTTGCCCGACCCGCACGGGCAGGGCGCGTTGCGCTCGACGTTGCCGTACGCGGCCCGCTCGGCCGACGTCGTAGGCACCCGCGTGTGCTCGACGTCGCCCTGCTCGCCAGGCGCGGAGTATTCGAGCTCAGCCGGCCGCTGCGGCCCGCGCAGGGCGGTGGAGATGATCGACCGGGTCTCGGTGACCGCCGCGTCCTCCTCCTCGACGATCGGGTTCTCCTGAACCTCGACCTCAAGGTTGAACAGGAAGCCGACCGAGTCCTCCTTGATGCCCTCAAGCATCGCGGCGAACATCTCGAAGCCCTCGCGCTGGTACTCGATCTGCGGGTCCTTCTGCGCGTAGGCCCGCATGCCGATGCCCTCGCGCAGGTAGTCCATCTCGTAGAGGTGCTCGCGCCACTTGCGGTCGAGCACCGACAGGATGACCTGGCGCTCGAAGTTGCGCGTGGCCTCCGCCCCGAGCTGCTCCTCGCGCCTGGCGTACGCCTCCAGCGCGTCGGCCTTGATCTTCTCGGAGATGATCTCGGCCGTCAGCTCCTCGCGGCTGCCGACCTCCTCGACCAGGTCGTCGATCCGGACCGAGACCGGGTAGAGCTCGCCGAACGCCTTCCACAGCTTGTCGAGGTCCCACTCCTCGGCGAAGCCGTCGGAGGTGGCGCCCGCGACGTAACCGTCGATCACGTCGCCGACGAAGCCGCGCACCTGCTCGTGCAGGTCGGCGCCCTCCAGCACACGACGGCGCTCGGAGTAGATCACCTTGCGCTGCCGGTTCATGACCTCGTCGTACTTCAGAACTTCCTTGCGGATCTCGAAGTTCTGCTGCTCGACCTGGTGCTGGGCGGAGGCGATGGCCTTGGAGACGATGCCCGACTCGATCGGCTGGTCGTCGGGGATGCTCAGCCTGTTCATGATCATCTCGACCCTGGCCGCGTTGAACAGGCGCATGAGGTCGTCGCCGAGCGAGAGGTAGAAGCGCGACTCACCGGGGTCGCCCTGACGGCCGGAACGGCCGCGGAGCTGGTTGTCGATGCGGCGCGACTCGTGGCGCTCGGTGCCCAGCACGTAGAGGCCGCCGAGCTGGGTGACCTCGTCGTGCTCGGTCTTGACGGCCGCCCTGGCCTTCTCCAGCGCCTCGGGGTAGGCCTTCTCGTACTCCTCCGGCGTCTCGACCGGGTCGAGGCCGCGCTGGCGCAGCTCGAGGTCGGCGCGGAACTCGGAGTTGCCGCCGAGCATGATGTCGGTGCCTCGACCGGCCATGTTCGTGGCGACGGTGACGGCGCCCTTGCGGCCCGCCTCGGCGACGATCGCCGCCTCACGCGCGTGGTTCTTCGCGTTGAGCACCTCGTGCACCACACCGCGGCGCTTGAGCGCCTTGGACAGCCGCTCGGACTTCTCCACCGAGGTCGTGCCGACGAGGACCGGCTGCCCGGCCTCGTGGCGCTCCTTGATGTCCTCGACCACCGCGTTGAACTTGGCGTCCTCGGTCTTGTAGACCACGTCGGCCTGGTCCTTGCGGACCATCGGCCGGTTGGTCGGGATCGGGACCACGCCGAGCTTGTACGTCTGGTGGAACTCGTTGGCCTCGGTGACCGCAGTACCGGTCATGCCCGACAGCTTGGCGTAGAGGCGGAAGTAGTTCTGGAGGGTGACCGTGGCGAGAGTCTGGTTCTCGTCCTTGATCTTCACGCCTTCTTTGGCCTCGATGGCCTGGTGCATGCCCTCGTTGTAGCGCCGGCCGTGCAGCACGCGGCCGGTGAACTCGTCGACGATGAGCACCTCACCGTCGGAGACGATGTAGTCCTTGTCCTTCTTGAACAGCTCTTTCGCCTTGAGCGCGTTGTTCAGGAAGCCGACCAGGTGGGTGTGCTCGGGCTTGTAGAGGTTGTCGATGCCGAGCCAGTCCTCGACCTTCTCGACGCCGGCCTCCAGGACGCCGACCGTGCGCTTCTTCTCGTCGACGATGTAGTCGCCGGTGCTCTCCTCGCCAGGGTTCTTCGCCTCGACGCCCTTGCGCAGCCTGGGAACGATCTTGGCGAACTCGCTGTACCACTTGCCCGACTGCTCGCCGGGGCCGGAGATGATCAGCGGCGTGCGGGCCTCGTCGATGAGGATCGAGTCGACCTCGTCGACGATGGCGAAGTGGTGACCGCGCTGGACGCACTCCTCCAGCGACCACGCCATGTTGTCGCGGAGGTAGTCGAAGCCGAACTCGTTGTTGGTGCCGTACGTGATGTCCGCTTCGTACTGCTTGCGCCGCTCGTCCGGTGCCTGGCCGGAGAGGATCATGCCGACTTCCATGCCCAGGAACCGGTAGACGCGGCCCATGTTCTCGGCGCCGACCTTGACCAGGTAGTCGTTGACGGTGATGACGTGGACGCCGTTGCCCGCCAGCGCGTTGAGGTAAGCCGGCAGCGTACAGGTCAGGGTCTTGCCCTCACCCGTCTTCATTTCGGAGATGTTGCCCATGTGCAGGTTGGCCCCGCCCATGATCTGCACGTCGAAGTGCCGCTGGCCGAGCACGCGCCGGGCCGCCTCACGCACGGTCGCGAACGCCTCGGGAAGCAGGTCGTCGAGGCTCTCGCCGTCGGCGTAACGCTGCTTGAACTCGTCGGTCAGCGCACGCAACTCCGCGTCGGACAGGCTCGTGAAGTCGTCCTCGATGGAGTTGACCTGATCGGCGATCCGCTTGAGCTTGCGGAGAGTCTTGCCTTCGCCGGCACGTAGGATCTTGTCGAGAATGGCTGCCACTTTATGTAAAGCTCCTCGCAGGTCTACCCCGGCGGCGCCGCCAGGAGGAGAGGCCGAGACAAACTTCCCCGGTTGCCATCGTAGGCGGTTCCGCAACCAGACACAGCCACCGTGACGACGAGGGCGCCGGACACGTCTGGGAGAATGGGGTCAAGGCAGAGGGTATGCCGGTTGAGCGCCGGTTCGCACCAATAGCGGGATATCCGGCAAAGGAAGGATTTAGTCATGGTTGAGGGGAAGAAGTCCGAGCACGCGGAGAATCTCGGCAACCACGGCGGGCGAGCCTCCTCGTGGCTGGCCGTGACGGTCATGGTGGTGGGCACCATCGTGTCCGGCTTCGGGCTGACGGCCGACAACTGGACTCTCGTCTGGGTCGGCGCCGGTGTGTTCGTCGTCGGCGGCATCCTCGCCCTCGTCTTCGACATCTTCACGGACGTGGTGATCGACGCGCCCCGGGTCGGCATGCACGCCGAAGACCACCGCTGACCGTCCCCACAGACGGCGGGCCCCGGCACCGGGCGCCCGCCGTTCCTGTTCCCACAGCCCTTTCGTACGCCTTCCCACGGCCCTTTCGTACGCCTTCGCGCACCGTCCGTGCGCGCTCCGTGAACCGGGCTCCCGTTCTGGGCATCGAATTCCCCAACCCCGCGACATCGGCGTGTCGGCCCCGGCCCGCCGGCCCTGCCGCAACCTCGGCCGGAGCGATTCTGTCGGTGGGCACCGCTAAATTTCCCCCATGGATAGCCCTACCGTCCCCCACCGCCCCCTGGGGTTCCCCGTATGACGAACGTGACCGACCTGACCGCCGACGAGGCGCGCCGGGTCATTCTGCGTGCCCAGGGCCTCATCGGCGCCGACGCGCGCAAGGGCGGGGTGCGCGGCATGCTGCGCCGGCTCGGCGCCGTACAGCTCGACACGATCTCCGTCCTGGCCCGCTCCCACGAGCTGGTCGCCTACGCCCGCCTCGGCGCGGTCGGCAGGCCCGAGATCGAGCGCTCCTACTGGCACGATCCCTCCCAGAGCTTCGAGTACTGGTGTCACGCGGCCTGCATCCTCCCCATCGAGCACTGGCCGCTCTACTCCTTCCGCCGCCGCGCATTCCGCAACAGGCGCTACCGCTGGCACGAGGTCCCCGACAGCGTCGACAAGCTGCTGCAGCAGGTGCGCGACGCGGGCCCGCTCACGACGTCCGACGTCGGCGGCGCCAAGAACGGCGGCCCGTGGTGGGACTGGTCCGACTCCAAGATCGGGCTGGAGTGGCTGCTGGACATCGGTGAGATCGCCTGCGTGCGCCGGGTCGGCTGGCGGCGCGTCTACGACCTGACCGAGCGCGTGGTCCCGGCCGACCTGCTGGCCGACGACCTGACCGACGAGGAGTGCATCGTCCTGCTGGCCGCCATCGCCGGCCGGTCGCTCGGGGTGGCCAACCGTACCGACCTGCTCGACTTCCTGCGGCTCAGGGGCCAGTTCGCGGCGATGCTCGACGAGGCCCTGCTCAGCGGCGCCGCCGGGCTCGTACCGGTCAAGGTGGCGGGCTGGCCCGCCAAGAAGGGCCACGCCAATGCCTGGGCCGACCCGCAGGCCCTTGAGTCCGAGCCGCGCGGCCGTCACCGCACGACGCTGCTGTCGCCGTTCGACTCCCTGATCTGGCATCGCGGCCGCACCGAGCGCGTCTTCGGCTTCAAGTACCAGCTTGAGCTTTACGTGCCCAAGGAGAAGCGCGTCCACGGTTACTTCACGATGCCCGTGCTATCCGGGGGCCGCCTGATCGGCCGGGTCGACCCGGCCCGCGAGGGCACCACCCTCGTCGCCCGCCAGGTCCACCTGGAGCCGGGCCTGTCCCCCGCCAAGTGGGCCGACGCCCTGCGCGACGCCCTGTGGTCGGCGGCCGAATGGGTGGGCTGCGACGCCGTACGCGTCGAACGCACCGACCCCCCAGAACTGGCCCACCACCTGACCACATCCCCGTAACCACAGCCCCCAGACCCCCGCCCTGGCCGCCAAAGCGCTGAGCAGCACGAAGTCCCTGGCGCTGGGAGAGGCAGTACCCCCGGCTCTGGGGGCAACTGCGCCACCCGCGCTGCGCGAAGCGTCCGCGGTGCCAGGCGGGGAGTGAGGCAGCGGCGCCGACAGCGCCACGCGAAGTGTCTGCGCTACCTGCCCAGCGTTGGGGCGTCGGTGCGCCTGGTGTTGGGGACTTCGGCGGCTCGCTGGCGCTGCCGGAACCTCTGCGCTTCCCGGGCCGAGGGCGGGAGCCGCAAGGGCTGGCAGGTCGTCAGCCGTCCGCCTCACCGCAGACCGCGCCAGGTGACCGTCGCCCGGATGACAAGCCTGGAGGCCAGAGGCCGGCATCCCTTCCTGGAGTTGAGGGGCTCCATGGGCCGGCGGGTCGGTGGGGCGGCGGGGGCGCCGGGTGGTGGCGCCTAACCCCGGGTGGTGGCGCGTGACGCCAGGTGGCGGCACAGGGCGTTGGCCGGGGGCGGGGTGGCGCATGGTGGGGCAGGTGGGCGAAGGCTGGGCGTAGAGGGCCGGGGTGGGTCAGGTGATTTCCAGCATGCGTTCCCGGACTGCGTACACCACTGCTTCCATGCGCGAATGCAGTTGCAGTTTGTCGAGGATGTTGCGGACGTGGTTCTTGACCGTGTTCTCGGAGATGAAGAGCTGCTTGGCGATCTCACGGTTGTTCATGCCCTTGGCGACCAGGCGCAGGACCTCCATCTCGCGGTCGGTCAGCCGGGGCACCGGGAGCTGCGGCGGGCGTTCGGCCTCCTTGCGGCTCATGTTCGCGAACTCGCTGATGAGCTTGGCGGCCATCGCCGGGTTGATTAACGACTGCCCCTCGTGCACGCCGCGCACCGCGGCCGGGACGTCGTTGATCTGCACGTCCTTCAGCAGGTAGCCGGTGGCGCCGGCCTTGATGGCCTCGAAGAGATCCTCTTCCTCGTCGCTCACCGTCAGCATGATGATGCGGGTGCTCGGGACGGAGACCTTGATGGCCTTGGTGGCCTCGATCCCGTCCTGCCTGGGCATGCGTACGTCCATCAGAGCGACGTCGGGCATGAGGCGATCGGCCAGTTCGACCGCCTCCTGCCCGTCGCTCGCCTCACCGACCACCTCGATGTCGGGCTCCGCGGCCAGCGTCAACGCCAGGCTGCGCCTGATCAGCTCGTGATCGTCAACGATCAGCACGCGGATCGGCTCGCTCTCTGCCGTACGGACCTCGCCGGACTCGGTCACGAGCCCTCCTCGGTCCGCCTTGCGCCTGCCTTGCTCACGGGAAACCTGCTCATCGGACGGCCGCTCCACTGTCACGCCCGGTCGGGGCCGCAGCGGCTGTCCGCGTGGCGGTTCGCCCGTCAGTACCCTCGCTTCGCTCGCTCATCTGCACCTGACTGAGCTCGCTCACGTGTCCTCCTCGTCGGGGGGCCAGAGCCGTCGGACCGCCATGATGGCACGTATACGGTGGTCCTCGGGTGGTCGAGAAGATCTTTTAGGGCGCGATCAGGGCTCTACGAGCCGCAACACGCCGTAGTTGTACCCGCGCCGGCTGTAGACGACGCTCGGCAGGCCGCTCTCTTTGTCACGGAACAGGTAGAAGTCGTGGCCGACCAGTTCCATTTCCAGCATGGCCTGGTCGATGGTCATCGGCTCCGCTTTGTGGAACTTCTCCCGTACGACGAGGGGGCCCTCGCCGTCCATCTCGATCGGGACGATGTCGTCGTCCAGCTTCTCGTCCTCCACCGGCAGGTCCTCGTAGGACTCGGCCGGCTCCGGGACGGATTTCTTCTCCCGGGACGGCCGGCCGGCGACGTCAGCGAGCGTCGCGGTGATCTCCGCCACCGAGGGCGGGACGTGATTGCCGTGATGGACCTTGCGCCGGTCGGCCAGCCGCCGCAGACGGCCTTCCAGCTTGTCGAGGGCGATGTCGAGGGCTACGAATCGGTCGTCGGCCGAGGCTTCGGCGCGGATGGCCGGGCCTCGCGAGTGAATGGTGAGCTCGACGCGCTCGCGCTGATCGGCGAGGCGAGGGTTGCGTTCCTTCGACACCTCCACATCGACTCGGATGAGTTTGTTGTCCAGACGTTCGATCCTGGCCAGCTTGGTCGTCACTTGGTCTCGGAACCGGTCACTCACTCCTGTGTGCCGACCCTTGACGATGATGTCCATGCAACAGCCCCCCTTCGCTAACGACTGAGCAAGAGCGCCCGACTTTGTACGTGCCGAGCGGGGTCTTCTGTCTGCCTCTCTGTCACCGTTACCCTCTTCCGCCACGACGTCACCGGGATCTCGGGTGGCACCCGCCCGGCCGACCTGGTCTTCGACCCCACATTCGCCTGCTGAGGGTTTCGCAGCTCTGTTGCCACTACTGCCCTTCTCTTCTGACGAGGGACATCTGGACCCTCGGGAAGGCAGGACTTACCCCTAAGCCGCACCGTGATCGGTCGACAAAGAGTCGCCTTACGTGGACCGTTTAGCCTGCGGCTGGCATCGGCTAGCAGAGCCGGGGACACCGGCCCTGCGCAACCACGGACCCGAACGGGTGCCATGTCAGAACGCTATCCGCATCCTGCGCGAATGTCAGCCGGGGGATCGACCAAAGGATCACGTACCGTGATCTTTTCGAGGTTTCGGACGTCTGGAGGATGTCGTAACGACCTGTCGGCAACCCCTGCGGCCAAGCGCCTTCCGCCAACCTGAGCTGCTCTGCTTCTTCTTCCCCCGAAGAGACATCGAGCCCTCATGACGGACACGAGAATTGGATCTTTCTTTACCCAGAGTGATGACAAGCGTTTCAAGATCTTCGGCGTGTCGCGGCGACGGTCACCGCCAGCGGCACCCGTACGCCGGCAGCGCGGAGTGCACGGGCGGCTTCGGCGAGCGAGGCGCCGGTCGTGACGATGTCGTCCAGAAGCAGCACAGACGGCGCTGGAGGGCTTTTCGCGCCCCTCGGGACACAGAGGGACCCGGCGAGGTTCGCGACGCGCTGCGTGGAGCTCAGGCCCGCCTGGTCGGACACGCGCCGCGCCTGGCGCAGCGCCGCCCACGGCTCGGCGGGTAAGCCTGCGGCGGCGAGATGGCGGGTGACGAGCCCGGCCAGGCGGGCCATGGGATCGTGGCCCCTGCCCCGCGAGGCCCTCCTCGCGCTCGGCACCGGCACGACGGCGAACGGCCCGCGCGCCCACCCGCCGCCCGTCCCCGCCAGGGCGGTGAGCACGGTGAACGCCAGGACCTGCGCCAGCACGTCCGCCAGCGCCACCGCGCCGCGCTCCTTGTAGGCCAGGATCGCCCTGCGCGCCGCGCCCTCGTACGGCGTGGCCGACCAGCAGTCGGGCAGGCCGGGCGGGCTCGGCCTCGGCAGCCGCCGCGCCGGGGCGGCGGCCATCTCGGCCGCGCACCCGGCGCAGCACCGCGCGCCGGCACGCCCGCAGCCCACGCAGGACTGCGGCAGAAAGACATCGAGCACGGCCCCCAACACGCCGCCCAGCATGCCCGCCCCCACCGACAATTCCGCGGCCCGTGGGCGACGTCCCGAAGCGGGGTCCGGGGCGACGTCCCGACGCGGGCGGGATCTCCCAAGAAGCCCGCACCCTCCGCAACGGCCGACGCGAGCCGAGGGCCAGGAGGGCGGCCGGGGCCAAGAGGGGAGGGGTCAGCCCAGGGGGAAGAAGGGGTTTTTGGCGTTGGGTTCGATTTTGCTGGTCCAGCCCTGCCGGTCCGGGTTCAGCTCGATGATCTTGGGCCCCTTGTCGGTGTTGGCCTCCGCCAGCACGCGCCCGTTCAGCGCCGCCACCCGCTCCAGCCGGTCCTTCAGCGGGATCCCGATCGTCTCGCCGTCGCCGATGTCGATCTCGTTGAGTATCCGCCCCGCCGTGCTCTGGATGAGCACCAGCAGGTGCTCGTCGTCCTCCCAGGCGATGTCCTCGATCTTGTACTCGACCTCCGTCGAGGTCAGCGTGTGGAGGTTGCCGAGCATGGGCCCGTTGAGCCCCTCGCTGAGTGCGCCGAGTTGCACGGTGTTCTTGCCGGTGCGCAGGGCCACCCGCACGCCGTCCCGGGCGATCTTGAACGCGGTGACGTCGAGGCCGTCGAGACCGGGCGCGGAGACGCGCTCGGGGCCCTGGCCGCCGTTGGGGTCGAACCGCAGCACCACCTTGTTGTGCTGGTCGAACGTCCACAGCGAGCCGTCGCGGCGCCAGGTGGGGGCGGTGAGGTCGGCGCCCTCGATGACCTGCTGCCAGCGCCCCTCGGGGGTGAGACTCGCGATCGAGATGCCGGTGGACGTCTTGGCCGCGACGATCGCGCCGGCCTGCTGCGAGGACAGCGCGAACGCCTTGAAGTCGGAGTTCGTCTCCCCCGCCGGCCCGGACACGGCGACGCCCGCGTCCTCGTTGCTCATGACGTGCACGGAGCCCTTGCTGGTGTAGTACGGCGTGTTGCCGCCGTTTTCCAGCCAGTGGGTCTCGGGGTTGGGCGGCTCGGTCCAGTACTGCTCGCCCTCGATCTGCACCTCGATGGTACGGCTGTTGGCGACCTTGTTGTTGGTCAGGCTGTACCTGAGCTGCGCCACCAGGGCGGCCTTCTCACCGAGGTCGAGCGGCAGCAGCGGACCCGAGAAGTTGATCACGACGCGGTCCTCGCCGGTGCCGACCGACTCGACCTCGGTGCCCTCCGGGAACACGGTGCCCACGGCGCCGCGCAACGCGCTGCTCGGCCCCTTGAGCAGCCGCTTGACGATGGTCTGCGCGAAGCTCTCGGTCGGCTTGAGCCGCAGGCACACCCGGTCGACGACCAGCCGCTCGCGGGCGTTGTTGAGGTAGTAGAGGTTGGTCAGCCGATACGCCCGCGCCACGTCGGACTTGGTGAGCACCAGCCCGTCCGGCAGGTCGTCCACCCGGTAGACGCCCCGGGCGTCCTTCTTCAGCACGAACAGCCGCTCCGGCGCGTTGCCCGAAAGCGGCACGTACGCGTCGTCCGGGTCGATGCGGGCTACCTGCTTGCCCTTCAGCCCGTACGTCTCCTCGGCGTCGCCCTCCCCCGGGTACTCCACCTGGAACGCGTCCTCGATCACCGTCACCGGCCCGGACGCCTTCCACTTGGCCTGGGCCTTGGGCGTCAGGTACCCGGCCAGCACGGCCGGGTCGTCGGGGTAGGCCGCCATGGCCGCCTGGAGCCCCCTGATGAGCAGCTGGGGGTCCCAGTCGTCGCGCGGCGGGATGGCGATCATGCGCTGGAACGGCTTGTTCAGCGGGTCGCCGCCCCCGGTGTCGCTCACCGTGTACGGCCCGCTCACCGGGATCACCGTGCAGCCCGAGCCCGCGCAGGCCACGGCCGCGGCCAGGGCGACCGCGGCCCCGACCCGTCTAGTCCTCGTCATGGCCGCCTCCGTCCCCCGAGGCCGGGAGCAGCACCGGCGTCATGTGGCTGCGCCAGGTGCGCCGCATCTCGATCTCGGGCGGCACCAGCGACAGCGGCGAGCCCTTGAGGTCGGCCCCGGCCAGCCGGGGCAGCGTGAGGCGGAACTGCGAGCCCTCGCCCGGCTGCCCCCACGCCTGGAGCCAGCCGCCGTGCAGCACGGCGTCCTCGCGGGAGATGGCCAGGCCGAGCCCGGTGCCGCCGATGGTCCTGGCCCTGGACGGGTCGGCCCGCCAGAACCGGTCGAACACCATCGTCTCCTCGCCCGGCTTGAGCCCGATCCCGTGGTCGCGTACGGCGACCGCCACGGCGTCGCGGTCGGCCCCCACGGTCACCACGATCTCCCGGCCCTCGCCGTGCTCGATGGCGTTGAACAGCAGGTTGCGCAGGATACGCTCGACGCGGCGGTTGTCGACCTCGACCATGCACGGCTCGTGCGGCAGGCGGATGTCGAAGCGGGTGGCATGGCGCTCGGCCAGCGCCTCGGAGTCGGCGATGGCCCGGTGGACGACGTCGCGCATGTCCACGGAGTCGACGTCGAGCGTGGCGGCCCCGGCGTCGTAGCGGCTGATCTCCAGCAGGTCGGCCAGCATCGACTCGAACCGTTCGAGCTGGGCCTGCATCAGCTCGGCCGAGCGGGCGGCCATGGGGTCGAAGTCCTCGCGGGCGTCGTAGAGCAGGTCGGCGGCCATGCGGACGGTGGTCAGCGGCGTGCGCAGCTCGTGGGAGACGTCGGAGACGAACTGGCGCTGGACCTGCGACAGCTCCTCAAGCTGGTGGATCTTGAGCGCCAGGTTGGCGGCCATCTCGTTGAACGAGTTCGCCAGGCGGGCGAGGTCGTCCTCGCCGCGTACCTTGAGGCGTTCGTCCAGCTTGCCGGCGGCCAGGCGCTCGGCGGCCTGGCGGGCCAGCCGTACGGGCGTGACGACCTGGCGGGCGACCAGGTAGGCGATGGCGGCCAGCAGCAGGACGAGCCCGAGCCCCACCACGACGATGGCGAGCCGGACGTTGGACAGCAGCTCCTCTTCCTCGCTGAACGGGAAGAAGTGGTAGACCTGGTAGTCCTGGCCGGTCAGGGGCTCGTGCACGACCCCGCCGACCACGTACGTCAGCGTGGCCTGGCTCTGGCCGTCGAACCTGACCGAGTCGATCTGCGCCTCGGTCTTGCCGTACTCGGCCCGGTTCATGTACCTCTGCAGGCGTTGCCGCAGCGAGGCGGGCACGTCGGCCTGCACGACCCGGCCCGAGGCCCGCGACATGCCGGGCGTGGCCTCGTTGAGTATGAGGACGTCGTAACGCTTCTTGGAGCCGTCCTCGCCCGACCCGGTGACGGTGTTCATGACCTCGTCGAGCGGGTTGACCTTCTGGTCGCCGTCGGGGGCCTTGCCCTGGTCGTCGGCGGGCGGGATCAGCGCGTCGGCGATCTGCAGCCGGTCGGCGTACGCCTCGTTGAGCGAGGACTGCTGACTGCTCTCGACCACGGACCTGTTGATCTCGTCGGACAGGAACGTGCCGAGCACGACCACGACGGTCACGGAGATCACCAGGGTGCTGGTGACCACCTGGAGCTGGAGCGAGCGCCGCCACACGCTGCGCACCCGGCCCGCCGCACGCCGCACCCGCCGGCGGGCGCCGCCGAGAATCTGGCGGATCGTCCGTCGGCGGGGCTTCTTCTTGGTCGGGGGCATGCCGGGGCGGGGCGAAGGCTAGGCGGGGCCGGCTTTGTAGCCCACGCCGCGGACCGTCACCACGATCTCGGGGTGTTCGGGGTCCTTCTCGATCTTGGCGCGGAGTCGCTGCACGTGCACGTTGACCAGCCGGGTGTCGGCCGCGTGCCGGTAGCCCCAGACCTGCTCCAGCAGGACCTCGCGGGTGAACACCTGACGCGGCTTGCGGGCCAGGGCGACGAGCAGGTCGAACTCGAGCGGCGTGAGGTTGATGGTCTCCTCGCCGCGCTTGACCGAGTGGCCCGCCACGTCGATGGTGATGTCGCCGATCTGCAGGATCTCGGGCGTCGGCTCATCGGTACGGCGCAGCCGCGCCCGCACCCGCGCCACGAGCTCCTTCGGCTTGAACGGCTTGACGATGTAGTCGTCGGCCCCGGACTCCAGCCCGAGCACGACGTCGATCGTGTCGCTCTTGGCGGTGAGCATCACGATCGGAACCCCCGACTCCGCCCTGATCCTGCGCGCGACGTCGATGCCGTCCGCACCCGGCAGCATCAGGTCGAGCAGCACCAGGTCCGGGCGTGTATCCCGGAACGCGTCGAGGGCCTTGTCGCCGTCGGAGACGAAGGACGGCTCGAAGCCTTCTCCGCGCAACACGATGCCGAGCATCTCGGCGAGAGCGGCGTCGTCGTCGACGACCAGCACGCGACCTTTCATGGCCCCTCATTCGTTCTACGCATTGTGGGACATACCCGCACGATCGCTGAAGGTTACCCTTGGTCGGCCCATGTGTGGGACATGAGCCCTACGAAAGGCGAATTTTAGGTTCCCCCCGCAACCACAATCTCAGTCTGCGGTAACAGAGCGACTTTCGGCCATCCCCGGACGCCAACCTTGCCCCGTTTCGCCGATAAATGCGGGCAAGATGAGTCGGGGAATCGCCTCGGTGACACCAGCCACCCGCCCAGCGTGCCAGGATTGGGATATGTCAGACGGTCACGGACGCACGCCCGAGACGCCCCCAGGCTGGTCTGCCGAACAGCCCCCGCCCTACAGCGCCCCGCAGGCTTCCCCGTGGACCGCGCCGGGCTCGCCCCCGCAGGCGCCGTACGGCCAACCGTACGAGCCGCAGGGCGAAGCCCCCCAGCCGCCGCCCTACGGCCCGCCGGGGCCTCAGCAACCCTACCCCCAGTCCGGCTACCCTCAGCCCGGCCCGGGGCACCCGCCACCCGGCTATCAGCCGCCCGGCTACGGCTACATGCCGCCGCCCGCGCTGCGGCCCGGCATCATCCCGCTGCGCCCGCTGGGGCTCGGCGACATCCTCGACGGCACGATCAAGCTGATCAGGTCCAACCCCAAGGCCGTGCTGGGCCTGTCGGCCGTCGCCGCCCTGCTCAGCGCGGTGCCGCTGGCCGTGGGACAGGCGATCCTGTTCGGGTCGATGGGCAACATGCTGGAGGACCCGGAGAGCGCCTCCGCGAGCCTCAACAGCTTCTACGGCCTCATCGCCCAGTACGGCGGCATGTTCGTCTCGTACGTGATCCAGTTCGTCGTGGTCACGGTGCTGACCGGCGTGCTGACCCGCATCCTCGGCCGGGCCGTCTTCGGCGGCAACATCACCGCGGCCGAGGCCTGGCACCTCAGCAAGGGCCGGCTCCCGGCGCTGTTCGGGGTCGTCGGGCTGATGGCCGTCATGATGATCGTGCCCTTGGCCGTCCTCGTGCTGGTCGTGGCCGCGCTCGCGATGAGCGTCAACTCCGCCGACGGCGCCGGTCTGATCCTCGGCGTGGTGGTCCTGTTCCTCCTGGCGTTCGTCCCGTACTACCTGTTCATCACCACGCGGTTCGCGTTCGCCGCGCCCGCCGTGGTGCTGGAGGGACGGGGGCCGATCGACGCGATGCGGCGGTCCTGGCACCTGGTGACCGGTGACTTCTGGCGGGTGCTCGGCATCCTGCTGCTGACGTCGCTGCTGGTCGGCGTGGTGTCGGGGGTGTTGTCGGTGCCGTTCTCGTTCGGCGGGACGCTGATCGGCATGCTCGGCGGCGGCTCGCCGGGCTCGGCGGTGGTCGCGGCCGTGTTCATCGCCGTCGGCGGCACGCTGAGCGCGATGTTCTCCTACCCCTTCCAGGCGGGCGTCTCCGGCCTGCTCTACGCCGACCGGCGCATGCGCGGGGAGGCGTTCGACCTCGTGCTCCAGACGGCGGCGATCGAGCAGCAGCGCCAGGGATGGGTGCACGCCTCCGCCGACGAGCTCTGGCACCCGTCCAACTCAGCCAGGTCGTGAGCCAGGTCGTGAACCCGGTCGACCGGGAGGAGGCGGCCCGCAGAGCGGCCGAGGAGCTCCTCAAGCCCGGATACGAGAAGGAATCCCTGTTCGACCAGCTCTATCGGCGTTTCAACCAGTTCGTCGGCGATCTGACGGACGCGGTCACCGGCGGCGGCTCGACCGGCGGCGTCATCGCGGCCGTCGTGATCACGCTGATCATCCTCGGCGTGATCGCGCTGGTCGCCTGGCGGCTGCGCGGAGCCGCGCGCAGGAACGCCATGGCCGCCGGCGGCCTCTACGGCGAGCGCGTCCTCGACGCCGCCGAGCACCGCCGGGCCGCCGAACGCCTGGCCGCCGAGGGCGACTGGTCGGAGGCCATCCGCGAACGGCTCCGGGCCATCGCCCGCGACCTGGAGGAACGCGCGCTGGTCGACGGCATGCCCGGCCGCACGGCCGACGAACTGGCCGCCGAGGCGGGCGCGGCGCTGCCCGGCTTCGCCGCCGAGCTGGCCGCCGCCGCCCGTTCGTTCGACGACGTCAGCTACGGGGGCGTGCCCGGCACTCAGGCCGCGTACCAGGCCATGAGCGGGCTGGACGACCGGCTGCGCCAGGCGCGGCCGGTCCCGCTGGCCATGGCAGGGGGGCCGTCATGAGCGTGATCGCACCGGCGCCGCAGGCCACCGGCGGCGGCTCGGCCCCGGCCTCCCCCACCGCCCGCTCCACCTGGCGGGCCAGCCGCGTGATCGTCCTGCTCGGCCTGGTCATCGTGCTGCTGGCCGTGGCCGGGGTGCTGCTCAGCCCGCAGCGCGGGCCCTCGCGCTACCTCGACCCCGCCGACACCTCGCTCGCCGGCTCGAAGGCGCTCGCGGAGTTGCTGCGCGCCCGGGGCGTCCAGGTCGACCGGGTCGACTCGGTCGAGGCGGCCGCCGGCAAGGCCGCCTCCGGCGACCGGCTGCTGCTGATCACCGACATGACGTACGCCGACGAGCACCGGCTCGCCCAGGTCCCCGGCGACCGGCTGATCGTCGGCGACCTCCCCGGGCTCAACGTACTGGCCCCCGAGGCGCGCACCCGGCGTGAGCCGTCGCGCGTACGGTCCCGCGACCCGCTGTGCGGGCTGCCCGCGGCGACGCGGGCCGGCAGCGCGTACGTCGGCGGCCTGGTCCTGAACGGCCCGCAGGGCGCGGCCGCCTGCTACCCGGCAGGCGAGGGGTACTCGCTGGTCAGCTACCGCACGGCCGCCGGCGCCACCACCACGGTCGTCGGCGACGGCGAGTTCATGACCAACCTGCGCCTGCCCGAGGACGGCAACGCGGCGCTCGCCCTCAACCTGATCGGCACCGGCAGGCCCGTCACCTGGCTGGTACGCCCGGAGACCCCGCCCCCGCTCGACCTCCCCGGCTCCGAGGGCAAGTCGATGTACGACCTGATGCCCGACAGCGTCCCCTGGGCGATCCTGATGGCCTGCCTCACCGTGGCGCTCGTCGCGTTCTGGCGTGGCCGCCGCCTGGGGCCGGTCGTGATCGAGAAGCTGCCCGTCGTCGTACGGGCGGCCGAGACGGTCGAGGGCCGGGGCAGGCTCTACCGCGCCAGGCGGGCCAGGCAGCGGGCCGCGGACTCGCTGCGCGCCGGCACGATCGACCGGCTCACGCCCCGGCTGGGCCTGGCCCAGGGCGCCGGGCCGCACGAGCTGGTCGCGGCCCTCGCCGCGCGGATCGCCGACGACCCTCAGGGGATCGGGGCCGCGCTCTACGGCCCGCCGCCGGCCGACGACGCCGGGCTCGTCGCGCTGGCCGGATACTTGGACTCCATCGAAAGGCAGGTCAGTGAACTCTGAGGAGACTTTCCGCGTGGCCCCGTCGGGCGAGGCGGCCAGGGAGGCGCTCGGCGCGCTGCGCGCCGAGGTGTCCAAGGCCGTGGTCGGCCAGGACGCCGTGGTGACGGGGCTCGTCATCGCTCTGCTGTGCCGGGGGCACGTGCTGCTCGAAGGCGTGCCGGGCGTGGCCAAGACGCTGATGGTCCGCACGCTCTCCGCGGCGTTGTCGCTCGACTTCAAGCGTGTGCAGTTCACGCCCGACCTGATGCCGGGCGACGTGACCGGCTCGCTGATCTACGACGCGAAGACGGCCGAGTTCGAGTTCAGGGAGGGGCCCGTCTTCACGAACCTGCTGCTCGCCGACGAGATCAACCGCACCCCGCCCAAGACGCAGGCGGCGCTGCTTGAGGCCATGGAGGAGCGGCAGGTGAGCGTGGAGGGCGTGGCCCGCCCGCTGCCCGACCCGTTCGTGGTGTGCGCGACCCAGAACCCGGTCGAGTACGAAGGCACCTACCAGCTCCCCGAGGCCCAGCTCGACCGGTTCCTGCTCAAGCTGACCGTGCCGCTGCCGCCGCGCGACCAGGAGATCTCGGTGCTCGAACGGCACGCGCGCGGCTTCGACCCGCGCGACCTGTCCGACGTCAAGCCCGTGGCCACGGCCGAGGATCTGGCGGCCGGCCGCGAGGCGGTCTCCCAGGTGCACGTGGCCCCCGAGGTGCTCGGCTACATCGTCGACGTGGCCCGCGCGACCAGGAGCTCGGCCTCGCTCCAGCTCGGCGTCTCGCCGCGTGGCGCGACGGCGCTGCTGGCGGCCTCCAGGGCGTGGGCGTGGTTGTCCGGGCGGCCCTACGTGACGCCCGACGACGTCAAGGCGCTGGCCAGGCCCGCGCTGCGGCACCGCGTCCAGCTCCGGCCCGAGGCCGAGCTGGAGGGCGCGACCTCCGACGGCCTGCTCGACGGCATCCTGGCCTCGGTCCCGGTCCCGCGCTGATGGCCCGCTCCGACGGACACGACAGGCACGTGGCGGTGCGCCGATGGCTCTGACCGGACGCGCCGGGCTGCTCGCCGCGGCCGGGATCGTGGTGGTGCTCCTCGCGCCCCAGCCCGGCGCCGCGCTGGCGGGGGTCTGCCTGCTGCTGGCCGCCGCGATCATCGTGGACCTGGTGTTCGCGGGCGCCGTACGGCCCCTGCGGCTCCACCGTTCGGGCGACACGCTCGTACGCCTGGGGCAGACGGCCACGGTGGAGCTGATCGTGGAGAACCCGGGCCGCCGGCGGGTGCGCGGCCGGATCAGGGACGCCTGGCCGCCGTCGGCCGGGGCCGTTCCCCGGGTCGCCGCGCTCGACGTGCCGGCCGGTGAGCGGCGCAGGATCGTGGTCACGCTCAACCCGACCAGGCGCGGCGACCGGTCGTCGGTGGCGGTGACCGTGCGCTCGGTCGGTCCGCTCGGACTGGCCGCCCGCCAGGGAAGCCACCGTTCGCCCTGGTCCGTACGCGTCCTGCCGCCGTTCCTGTCCCGCAAGCACCTGCCCTCCAGGCTGGCCCGGCTGCGCGAGCTCGACGGCCGGCACCCGGCCCTGGTACGCGGCCAGGGCACCGAGTTCGACTCCCTGCGCGAGTACGTGGTGGGCGACGACGTACGGTCCATCGACTGGCGGGCCACGGCGCGCCGCAACGACGTCGTGGTGCGTACGTGGCGGCCCGAGCGCGACCGGCGCGTGCTGATCGTGCTCGACACCGGCCGCACGTCGGCGGGCCGGGTGGGCGACGCGCCGGTCCCCCTGGCCGGGGCCGCCGCCCAGGGCCCGGGCCTGCTGGTACGTCCCGACCCGCGCCCGGCGCCCGGCTGGCCGCGCCTCGACTGGTCGATGGACGCGGCGCTGCTGCTGGCCGCGCTCGCCGGCCGGGCCGGGGACCAGGTCGACTTCCTCGCCTACGACCGCGCGGTGCGCGCGTGGGTGAGCGGCGCGTCCCGTACCGAGCTGCTGTCGTCGCTGGTCAACGTGATGGCGCCGATCGAGGCCGAGCTGGTCGAGGCCGACGGGCAGGGCATGGTGGCCGCCGTGCTGTCCCGCGCCAAGCGGCGCTGCCTGGTCGTGCTGCTCACCGACCTCAACGCGGCGGCGCTGGACGAGGGCCTGATGCCGGTGCTGACCCAGCTCTCCTCGCGGCACCTGGTGCTGGTCGCGGGCGTGTCCGACCCGCGGGTGGCGGCCATGGCGGCCAGGCGCGGCACCACCGAGGAGGTCTACGACGCGGCCGCGGCCGAGCAGGCCCAGCTCGCGCGCAGGCGGATCACGGCCCGGCTGCGCCGGCACGGCGTCGAGGTCGTGGACGCGCCGCCCGAGGACATCGCCCCGGCGCTGGCGGACGCCTACCTGGCGCTGAAGGCCGCGGGCCGGCTCTAGGCCGTGGGGGCGACGTCGGGCGCGCGTTCGACGTCGCCGGTCTCGTTCTCACGCAGGGCCCGGCGGCCGAAGACGATCACGTACGCCAGGAAGGCCGCCTCGGCGAGCACCCCGATGCCCACCCGCACGGCCGTCGGCAACCCGGACGGCGTCACGAACGCCTCGAGCAGGCCTGACACGAACAGCACCACGACCAGCCCGAGCGCCACGCTCATGACCGCCCTGCCCTGCTCGGCCAGCGCCTCCAGCCGCCTGCGCGGCCCAGGGTCGATCACCGTCCAGCCCAGGCGCATGCCGACGGCCGCCGCCAGGAAGACGCCGGTCAGCTCCAGCAGGCCGTGCGGCGTGATCAGGCCGAAGAAGATGTCGAGCTTGTCCCTGGAGGCCATCAGCCCGGCCGATACGCCGACGTTCTCGGCGTTGCTGTAAAGGACGAACGGGATCGGGATGCCGAGCAGAATGGCGTAGATGATGACCTGCGCGGACACCCAGGCGTTGTTGGTCCACACGCGACCGGCGAAGGAGGCGGCGGGATTCTCGGAGTAGTAGTCGGCGAAGTCGTGGTTGACGAGCTGGCTGATCTCGTCGGGCGAGGCGATCGACGCCTGTACGTCGGGACTGCCCGCCACCCACGCCCCCAGCACCCACGCGACCGCGACGCTCGCCAGCGCCGTGGCCAGCCACCACCACCGCGCCCGGTAGGCCACGACGGGGAAGGTGACGGTGAAGAACCTGGTCAGTTCCCGCCAGGCGGGCGTGTGCGCGCCGGTCACGGCCGACCTGGCCCTGGCCACCAGGGCCGACAGCCGTCCGACCAGCATCGCGTCGCGGGACGAGGAGCGCACGATGGACAGATGCGTGGACACCCGCTGATAGAGGTCGACCAGTTCGTCCACTTCCGCGCCGGTCAGCTTGGAGCGGTTCTTGACCAGGTGGTCGAGCCGGTCCCAGACGGGGCGGTGTGCTGTGACGAACGCATCGATGTCCACCCGACCATTGTGGCCGCTCGATCAGTGCGGCATTGCCGTTAGGCTCCACATATGTCAGAGGTTGTGACCGGGGACGCCGTCGTCGTCGAGGTGCGGGTGGCCCAGATGCCCTCGCGCGCGGTGGCGATCGTCATCGACATGGCGGTGCAGGTCATCGTACTGATCGGCGCGTACATGCTCTTGGGCGCGTTCGCGGTCGTCACGGACGACGCCATGTTCGGCGCGGTCATGATCGTGCTGCTGGTGCTGGTGATGATCGGCTATCCCGTGCTCTTCGAGACCCTCACCAGGGGGCGCAGCCTCGGCAAGCTGGCGCTCGGGCTGCGGGTGGTGGCCGACGACGGCAGCCCCGAACGGTTCAGGCAGGCGCTGTTCCGCGGGCTGGCCGGGCTGGTGGAGTTCTGGATGTTCTCCGGGGCGCCCGCGCTGATCTCCTCGCTGGTCTCGCAGCAGGGCAAGCGGCTCGGCGACATCTTCGCGGGGACCATCGTGATCTCCGACCGGGCGCCGCGCGAGAGCGGGCAGGTCATCCTGATGCCGCCGCCGCTGGCGAACTGGGCCGCCACGCTGGAGCTGTCCCAGCTTCCCGACGAGGTGGCGCAGGCCGCCCGGCAGTACCTGATGCGCTGGCACGACCTCGCGCCGCAGGTCCAGCACGAGATGGGGATGCGCATCGCGGCGCAGACGGCGGCCTTCGTGTCGCCGACCGCGCCCTCGGGGGTGCCGCCGCACGCCTATCTCAGCGCGGTGCTGGCCGAGCGCCGCCGCCGGGAGGAGGCCCGGTTCGCGCAACGCGCCGCCGCCGCCCTCGGAACCACCCCGGCACGTCCCACGCCGTACGCGCAGCCGCCGTATTCGCAGCAACCGTCCTTTCCGCAGCAACCGCCGTACGTCCCGCAGCCGTCGTACGCGCAGCAGCCGTCGTACGCTCCGCAGCAGGCGCCTTATCCGCCGCCGCAACAGCAGCGGGGGCCCGCGCCGGAGCCGCCGAGGGCGACTCCGGGCGGGTTCGCGCCGCCGCAGTGAGTCGGCGGCGTTCGATCAGTTGCCGCCGGGGACGCCGCGCCCGTGCTCGGGGTACGAGCCCTGGGTCTGCGCGTTCAGCAGGCCCATCTTGACGCTGTTGGCCTGGTTCGTCCGCGGGTCGTTGAGCTTCAGCACGTCCAGGCCCAGGTTGAAGTCGGAGCCGTAGATGTAGCCGTTGTAGTAGTACGCCGACCAGAAGCCGCCGTCGAGCGGCGGGGCGGTCTCGTCCGGCCCGCGCTCGAAGAAGGCGATCTCCTTCGGGTTTACGGAGTCGGTGAAGTCCACCACCGAGATGCCGCCCTGGTACCACGCCTGGACCATGACGTCACGGCCCTTGACCGGGATCAGCGAGCCGTTGTGGGCGACGCAGTTCTCGGTGTCGGCCTGGTGCCTGGCGATCTTGAAGTAGCCCTTGAACGCCAGCTGCCCGCCGGCGATGTCGTAGTAGGCGTTGGCGCCCTTGTTCGGCCCGATGGCCGCGTTGCAGGTGGCCCTGCTGCCGCCGCCCAGCTCGTCGGTGAAGACGACCTTCGTGCCCTCGTTGTTGAACGTGGCCGAGTGCCAGAACGCGAAGTTCACGTCATCGCGTACCTGCGCGGTGACCTTGGGCTGCTCGGGGTTGGAGATGTCGAGCAGGATGCCCTCGCCCATGCAGGCTCCGGCGGCGATGCCCTTCTCGGGGTAGGCGGTGATGTCGTGGCAGCCGGTCGTGGCCGACTTTCCGTTCGGGTACGGCAGCGGCAGGCCGGGGTTGCCGCCGTCGGGGAACAGGTTCGGCGTCGCGATGACGGCCGCCGAGGTCGGGTCGGCCAGCGGCACCTTGATGATCGAGATCAGGTCGTGTGGCGGCCGGCAGTCGGGGTAGTTGGCGTTGGGGCCGTAGGAGGAGACGTAGATGTAGACGTTCTTGCCGGCCTTGTCGGGCACGAGCGTGTTCGTGTGCGAGCCGCAGTTCGTCTCGACCGACTTGATGTACTTCGGGTTGGACTTGTCGCTCACGTCGAAGATGCGCATGCCCTCCCAGGACTCCTTGACGGAGGCGCTCTGGCCGGTGCTGCTGCACGAGTCGTTGTTGCGCGAGGAGTCGACGGACCCGAACAGCAGGTTGCCGTAGACGGACATGTCCATCTGGCCGCCCGGGCACACGACCGAGCTTACGAGGGAGGTCTTCTTCGGGTTCTTGATGTCGTAGACCGAGAAGCCGTAGTAGTTGCCGACGAAGGCGTAGTCGCCCTGGAAGGCCATGTCCGTGTGGATGTCGGACAGCGCTTCGGGCTTGGGCACGTTCGTCACGTGCGTGATGTTGGGGCTCATGACGATCTCGCCGGGAGCAGGGATGTCCGCAGCCTGGGCGGGCACCGTGGCGCCCGCCGCCGCCACAAGGGCGGTGATCAGGATGAGGGCTCTACGGGGGGTGAACACTCCGTGGTCCTCCTATAAAGGGAGCATAAATCTCCGCCATCGTCGCTCACGGCCCCCGAACTGGCCAGCGTCCAATCTGTCAAATCTTGTTCCGTTTCGCCCTCTTTCGCTTGGCACGTTCATGCCCTAGAGTCCGCATTCTCGACCCAGAGCCAGTCAGGAGGCTGAGTGCGCGCCGCGCTCATCGTCATCGCGGGCACGCTGATTGCCCTGTCCGGCTGCTCCTCCGGCGCGTCCACCGCGCCGCGCGCGGACTCCACCGCCCCGGTGCTCGTCCCGGGCCGTCCGGGCGAGCAGGCCAGGACACTGCCCCCCGGCGAGGCGGCCACCGCCGTCCCCGCGCCCACGGCCAACGCCGCCGACATCACGTACGTCCAGGACATGGTCCTCCACCACCGGCAGGCCCTCGACATGGCGATCCTGGCCCCCACCAGGGCCGACTCGACCAAGCTCAAGAGCCTCGCCGACCGGATCAAGGCGGCCCAGGGCCCGGAGATCCAGTTCATGTCCACCTGGCTCACGCAGCAGGGCCAGAAGGTGCCCGACCACCACGCGGCGCACGGCGACATGCCGGGCATGGCCACGCCGGAGCAGATGGCGGCGCTGAAGGCGGCCAAGGGCAAGGACTTCGACCGGCTGTTCCTGGAGCTGATGATCAAACATCACCTGGGCGCGCTCGAGATGTCGGAGAAGGTGCTGACCGACGGCTCGCACATCAAGATCGAGGAGCTGGCCACGGACGTCAGCGTCACCCAGACGGCCGAGATCCGTCGTATGCAGGAGATGCAGGCGGCGCTCCGGTAACCCCGGCTCAGGAGCCCACGCGCCAGGAGTGCAGGTAGTCCTCCTGGTCGGGGGTCAGCGTGTCGATGCCGATGCCGGCGGCGGCCAGCTTGAGCTTGGCCACCTCGTGGTCGATCTCCTCCGGCACGTCGTACACGCCGGGTACGAGGTCGGCCCGCTGACCGGCCAGCCAGGCCACGGCCAGGGCCTGGGCGGAGAACGACATGTCCATGACGGCCGCGGGATGGCCCTCGGCGGCGGTCAGGTTGACCAGGCGGCCCTCGGCCAGCAGCAGCAGGCGGTTGCCGTCGGGCATGACGTACTCGTCGGTGTTGGGGCGCACCCCGCGGTGCACCTCGTGCGCCATCTCGTCCAGGGCGCGTACGTCGATCTCCACGTCGAAGTGGCCGGCGTTGGCCAGGATCGCGCCGTCCTTCATGACGGACAGGTGCTCGGCCCTGATGACGTCCCGGTTGCCCGTCACGGTGACGAACAGGTCGCCGATCATCGCCGCCTGGGCCATCGGGCGCACCTCGTAGCCCTGGAGGGTGGCGTCGAGTGCCTTGACGGCGTCGATCTCGGTGACGACGACCCGCGCGCCCAGCCCCTTGGCCCGCTCGGCCACCCCGCGCCCGCAGAACCCGAACCCGGCCACCACCACGGTACGGCCGGCCAGCATGGTGTTGGTGGCCCGCATGATCCCGTCGAGCGTGGACTGACCGGTGCCGTACCGGTTGTCGAACATACGCTTGGTGCGGGTGTCGTTGACGGCCACGACCGGGAACCGCAACGCCTGCTCGGCCGCCATCTGCCGCAGCCGGATGATGCCGGTCGTGGTCTCCTCGCATCCGCCGCTCACGCCGTCGAGCAGGTCGGTGCGCTCGGTGTGCAGGATGTTCACCAGGTCACAGCCGTCGTCGAGCACGAGGTCGGGCCCGAGGTCGAGGGCCTGGTGGATGTGCAGGTAGTAGGTGGCGCGATCGACCCCGGCACGGGCGTGCACGGCGATCCCGTACGCGCGCAGCGCCTCGGCCACGTCGTCCTGGGTGGACAGCGGGTTGGAGGCGGCCAGCGCGATCTCGGCGCCGCCCGCCTTCAGCGCGCCCATGAGCACGGCGGTCTCGGCGGTGACGTGCAGGCAGGCCGCGATCTTCAGCCCGTCGAGCGGCCGTTCGAGCGCGAACCGCTCGCCGATGGCCGTCAGCACCGGCATCGAACGCGCGGCCCAGGAGATCTGCCGCTCGCCGCTTTCCCAGAGATCCATGCCCAGCCCCTCGCGAAAGAAGCGGCTCCGGGAGGGACCCAGCCCTCCCGGAGCCGCCCTGCGGATCAGTAGCGGTAGTGGTCGGACTTGTACGGGCCCTCGACGTGCACGCCGATGTAGGAGGCCTGCTCCTTGGTCAGCTCGGTGAGCTTGACGCCGAGCGCGTCGAGGTGGAGGCGGGCGACCTTCTCGTCGAGGTGCTTGGGCAGCGTGTAGACGCCGGTCGGGTACTCGGCCGTCTTGGTGAACAGCTCGATCTGCGCGATCACCTGGTTGGTGAAGGAGTTGGACATGACGAAGCTGGGGTGGCCGGTGGCGCAGCCCAGGTTCATCAGGCGGCCCTCGGCCAGCACGATGATCGAGTGGCCGTCGGCGAAGACCCACTCGTCGACCTGCGGCTTGATGTTGTTCTTCACGATGCCGGGCAGCTTGGCCAGGCCGGCCATGTCGATCTCGTTGTCGAAGTGGCCGATGTTGGAGACGATCGCCTGGTGCTTCATCTGCGCCATGTGCGCGGCGGTGATGATGTTGAAGTTGCCGGTGGTGGTGACGAAGATGTCGGCGATGCCGACGACCTCCTCCAGCGTGGTGACCTGGAAGCCGTCCATGGCCGCCTGGAGGGCGCAGATCGGGTCGATCTCGGTGACGATGACCCGGGCGCCCTGGCCGCGCAGCGCGTCGGCGCAGCCCTTGCCGACGTCGCCGTAGCCGCAGACCACGGCCACCTTGCCGCCGATGAGCACGTCGGTGGCGCGATTGAGGCCGTCGATGACGGAGTGGCGGCAACCGTACTTGTTGTCGAACTTGGACTTGGTGACCGAGTCGTTGACGTTGATCGCCGGGAAGAGAAGCTGGCCGTTCTTGTGCATCTCGTAGAGGCGGTGGACGCCGGTCGTGGTCTCCTCGGTCACGCCCTTGATGCTCTCGGCGATCCCGGTCCAGCGCTTGTCCTCGCCGACCGTGCGGGTGAGCAGGTCGATGATGACGTGCCACTCCTCCGGGTCGTCGGCGCCGGCGGGCGGCACGGCCCCGGCCTTCTCGTACTCGGCGCCCTTGTGGACGAGGAGCGTGGCGTCGCCGCCGTCGTCGAGGATCATGTTGGGGGCGTCACCGCCGGGCCAGGTGAGGGCCTGCTCGGTGCACCACCAGTACTCCTCCAGCGTCTCGCCCTTCCAGGCGAAGACCGGGACGCCCTTCGGGTCCTCCTGGGTGCCGTGGGGGCCCACGACGACCGCGGCGGCGGCGTGGTCCTGGGTGGAGAAGATGTTGCAGCTCACCCAGCGGACCTCGGCGCCGAGCGCGACCAGCGTCTCGATGAGCACGGCCGTCTGGATCGTCATGTGCAGGGAGCCCATGATCTTCGCGCCGCGGAGGGGCTGGGAGGCCGCGTATTCCTTGCGCATCGCCATGAGGCCGGGCATCTCGTGCTCGGCGAGCCGGATCTCCTTGCGGCCGAAGTCGGCAAGTGAAAGGTCTGCGACCTTGAAGTCCATCGGGATTCCCCTCGCGTCACGATTGGTGTCGCGGACGAGTTTAGGCGTCGCTCGGGCAGCCTCGCATCTCCGAGACAGCGAAACTGACGTAAGAATGTAAGGATGCGCATCACGGAAGCAGCCAAGCGGCTCGGCATGTCCCCACGAATGCTCCGATATCGGGAGGCTCTGGGCCTGCTGCCACCGGTCAGAGAGCGCGGCGCGCACCGCAGATTCGGCCCGGAGGAGCTGGCCGCCGTGGCGCAAGGGGTGGAGCTGGAGAAACAGTTCGACGTCTCGCCCGCCGAGCTGGCCTTCGCGCTGCGGGTGCTGAGCGAGCCGCCGGTGGCCGCCGCCGTGCGCGACCTGGGTGTGCGGATCGGCCGCATCCAGGTGCCGCGCAGGGCGCTCGACTTCGAGAAGGAGAAGGCCCTGAGGCTGCTGCGGCCCCGAGGCTGAACGGTCAGGCGTTCGTCGTACGCAGCCGGTCGAGGTCGGGCTCCAGGTAGATCACCCGCGCGATCGGCACGGCGTCGCGGATGCGCCGCTCGGCCTCGTCGATGCCGCGGGCCACGTCGCTGGCCGTGTCGTCGTGCTCGACCGCGATCTTGGCGGCGACCAGCAGCTCCTCGGGGCCGAGGTGCAGCGTACGCATGTGGATGATCCTGGCCACCTCGGGCGCGCTCTCCATCGCGGCCCGGATCTGCTCCTCGACCTCGGGCGAGGCGCCCTCACCGAGCAGCAGCGACTTGGTCTCGACGGCCAGCACGATCGCGATGATCGCCAGCAGTACGCCGATCATGAGGGTGCCGATGCCGTCCCAGACGCCGTCGCCGGTGACGACGGCCATCGTCACGCCGAACAGCGCGAAGATCAGGCCGAGCAGCGCACCCAGGTCCTCCAGCAGGATGACCGGCAGCTCGGGCGACTTCGACCGGCGGATGAACGCGACCCACGACTGCCTGCCGCGCAGCGGGTTGGACTCCTTGACCGCCGTACGGAAGGAGAAACCCTCGGCGATGATCGCGAAGATCAGCACCGCGAACGCCCAGATCGGCGACTCGACCTCCGTCGGCTGGGAGATCTTGTGCCAGCCCTCGTAGAGCGAGAAGACCGCGCCGATGGTGAACAGCACCACGGCGACCACGAACGCGTAGAAGTAACGCTCGCGCCCGTAGCCGAAGGGATGGGTCTTGTCGCTGGCCCGCTTCGCGCGTTTGCCGCCGAGCAGCAGCAGGAGCTGGTTGCCCGAGTCGGCGACGGAGTGGATGCCCTCGGCGAGCATGGAGGACGACCCGGTGAAGAACGCCGCCACGAATTTCGCCACCGCGATCGCCAGGTTGGCGCTCAGCGCCGCAATGATTGCCTTCGTGCCGCCACTCGCGCTCACCGGTCGTCTCCGCTCATAAGATCACCTACAAAGACCTGGGAATGGGATCCTATTGGGAAACCCTGGCCTTAAGCTCAGTGATCGTGGCCACAGGCGTCGGATCGACGTCGTAGCCGAGGGCCAGGTAGGTGCCGGCGTAGTCGGCCAGACCGATGAGCGTGGCCAGCCGTTCGAGCGGATGCACACCCTCCGCCGTCAGCTCGCTGACCGGCACGTCGCGGTCGGTCGCCAGCCGCAGCGACGTCTCGCGCTGCCGCGTCACCTGCGGGTGCTCCTCGACGTCGCGCAGCATGACGAGCCTGAGCGTCGGCCCGGCCTCGTCGGCGAAGATGTCCCGCTCGGCCAGCGGCCCCTCCAGCGCCGCCACCTGGTTGTGGCCGGCCTCGGGCAGCTCGCCGAAGATCGCCGGGTACTTGCCGCTCTCGTTGAGCTGGGAGGCCAGCCGGCGCGCGGCCGCGCACGCCACGGGCGATGATCCCCAGATCATCGGAATGCTCTCGGCCAGGTCAAGGGCGAGGGACTTGCCCGGATTGATGAAGGACTCGCTGGAGGGACGGCACCGATGGGCGATGTCCTCCAGGATCGCGGCCACCCGTTCGAACACCTCGGGCCCGGCCGTGACCAGCCCGAGCGCGGAGGCGGCCGCGACCACCGGGATCGTCAGCAACCAGAGGTTGGCCCTGGGCTGCCCCTCGGCCCGCACCGGTACGTGCAGCGCCGACGCCTGCACGGCGACGGCCTCCAGCGGCGAGCCCGGCGGGCACACGGCCAGCAGCGCACAACCCCGCCGGACGGCCTGGACGGCGACGGAGACCGTCTCGTCCTCGTCGCCGGTGGCGGACACGGCGATGACCAGGTCGGTCGCGCCGACCCAGCCCGGGAGCTGGTAGGACCGCAGCGTCACGATCGGCGCCGGCACACCGTTGCCGCACACCGCGGCGAGGATGTCACCGGTCAGGCCCGCCGTGCCCATGCCCGCGACCACGACGGCCCGCGGGCGGCCCAGGCCGGCCAGCCGGTCGACGCCGGCCTCGACCGCGGCACGGTGGCCCGTGCGCACCTGGGCGGCCGAGGACGCGACCGCGAGCAGCATGCCGCCCGGATCGGCCTCGGCGAGATGTCGCTGGTCGTCGAGCCGCCCGGGCTCCCAGGTCACGGCTTTCTTGCCTCGTCGACCAGCAGGACGGGGATGTCATCGCGCACGGGGTAGATCAGACCGCAGTCCGTGCAGACCAGCTCCTCGGTCGCGGCCTCGGCGCGGAGGGGCGCCTTGCAGGCCGGGCAGGCCAGGATCTCCAGCAGCCAGTCGTCGATCTTCACAGTGACACCCTTCCCACGATGGCGAGGACCTCGTCCTTGATCGCCTTCATCTTGCTCTCGTCGGCCGCCTCGGCGTTCAGCCTGAGGAGCGGCTCGGTGTTGGACGCGCGCAGGTTGAACCACCAGTCGGGGCCGGTGATGGTCAGTCCGTCGAGCTCGTCGACCTCGCCCCGGCCCTCGAAGGCCGCGCGTACGAGGGACAGCGCCTCGCCCTGGTCGGAGACCGCGCTGTTGAGCTCGCCGGAGGCGTGGTAGCGGGAGTAGGCCGCCACCAGCTGCGACAGCGGGCGGTCCTGCTCGCCGAGTGCGGCCAGCACGTGCATCGCGGCGAGCATGCCCGAGTCGGCGAACCAGAAGTCGCGGAAGTAGTAGTGGGCCGAGTGCTCACCGCCGAAGATCGCTCCGGTGCGGGCCATCTCCGCCTTGATGAAGGAGTGGCCGACGCGGGTGCGCACGGGCGTGCCGCCGTGCTCGCGGACGATCTCGGGCACGCCGAGCGAGGTGATCACGTTGTGGATGATCGTGCCACCGGGGTCTTTGGCCAGCTCACGGGTGGCGACCAGCGCGGTGACGGCCGACGGCGAGACGGACGCGCCGCGCTCGTCGACCACCCAGCAGCGGTCGGCGTCGCCGTCGAAGGCGAGGCCCAGGTCGGCGCCGGTGTCGAGGACGGCCCGCTGCAGGTCGACGAGGTTCTGCGGCTCCAGCGGGTTGGCCTCGTGGTTGGGGAAGCTGCCGTCGAGCTCGAAGTAGAGCGGGACCAGCTCCAGCGGCAGGCCCTCGAACACGGCCGGGACCGTGTGGCCGCCCATGCCGTTGCCCGCGTCGACGACGACCTTGAGCGGCCGGATCGACGACAGGTCGACGAGCGCGCGCAGGTGGTGGGCGTAGCCGGACAGCAGGTCCTTCTCGATCAGCGACCCGGTCGGGGTGGCGGGGGCGCCGACCAGCTCGGCCGCGCGGTCGCGGATCTCGGCCAGCCCCGTGTCGCCGCCGATCGGCACCGCGCCGCCGCGGCACATCTTCATCCCGTTGTACTCGGCGGGGTTGTGGCTGGCGGTGAACATCACGCCGGGCAGGCCCAGGCTGCCGCTGGCGTAGTAGAGCAGGTCGGTGGAGCCGAGCCCGGCGAACACGACGTCGGCCCCGCGCGAACGGGCGCCCCTCATGAACGCCTCGGCCAGCGGTACGGAGGACTCACGCATGTCATGGGCGACGACGACGGAGACGGCTCCGGTCACCTCGACGAACGCCGCCCCCACGGCCTCGGCGATCGGCTCGTCGAACTCGCCCGGGACCACCCCGCGAACGTCGTACGCTTTGAAGATCTTGGCGAGGTCGCCCACTCTCCAGCTCCGCCCCTAGGTCGTCTGTCGTGTGGAACGAGCCTACCGGTCGCGGTGCTGCTGGGCCGACCGGAGAACGCGCAGGTGGCCTCTGCGCCCGACCTCGACCCCTTGGCCGACCGGCTCGCCGCTGCCGGACGGATTGGGCCTGGCGGCCTCCCTGACCGCGTTGGCCAGCGCCTCCAGGTCGTCCGAGCTGGGTGAGTTGCCGTCGGTGGGGAGCCGGACGACCTCCCAGCCGCGGGGAGCGGTCAGCCGCTCGGCGTGTTCGGCGCACAGGTCGTAACAGTGTGGCTCGGCGTACGTCGCCAGAGGGCCGAGAACTGCGGTCGAGTCGGCGTATACGTACGTGAGCGTGAAGACGGCAGGCTGGCTGCAAGCGGTGCGGGAACAGCGGCGGACGGGGCTCACGGAGGGACCGTATCTGGTAAGAGTGCGAGGCGCCACTATCTGGGCGCTCTTAACGAGCGTGTCGCCACAATTCGGACACCTGTCGCAGGCTTTCCGCCTACATGCACCGATGCGAGCGCCTGAGGGACAACACTGCCCCGTGACCGTTGACGCCACACCGGCGGGCATGTACTTTCCATATCAGTTAATTAACCACCAAGGAAAGTGATGAGACGGGACGATCAGCTGAGCGCCACCTTCGCCGCCCTCGCGGACCCGACGCGGCGGGCGATCCTCGCCCGGCTGGCCGAGGGCGAGGCGACCGTCGGGGAGCTGGCCGAGCCGTTCGACCTCACGCTGCCCGCCGTCTCGAAGCACGTGAAGGTGCTGGCGCAGGCGGGGCTCGTGGAGCAGGGCCGGCAGGCGCAGTGGCGTCCCTGCCGGCTGCGGCCCGAGCCGCTGCGCGACGTGCTGACGTGGATGGAGCAGTACCGCGAGTTCCTCGGGCAGAGCCTCGACCGCCTCGACGACTACCTGCGGGGCCTACAGGAAGGTGAACGACAGTGACGCGACAGGACCTGGGCGACGAGTCCACGACCGTGACCGCCGAGGACGACGTCCTGCTCATGGAACGGGTCTTCGACGCCCCCCGCGAGCTGGTCTGGACGGCCATGACCGGCGCCGAGCACATCCCCCACTGGTACGGCCCCCACGGCAACCGGGCCAGGGTGACGGAGATGGACGTACGGCCGGGCGGCCGGTGGCGCATCGCCCCGGAAGGCCCCGAGGGAATGGCCTTCACCGGCGAGTTCATGGAGGTCGTGCCGCCGGAGCGGCTGGTACGCACCTCGCGTCCGGACGTCGACCCGCCGGGCCCGGCGGCCGTGGAGACGCTGACCTTCGAGGACCTCGGCGGGCGGACGCGGCTGCGCTGGGAGGCCCGGTTCCCCTCGGCGGAGATCCTCGGCTTCGCGCTGGGCACGGGGATGACCAAGGGCGTGCTCGAACAGTTCGACCGGCTGGCCACACTCCTTCCCACCCTCCCTTCCTGACCGCGCCGCCCGGCCACGCCGACCCGGGACGGGGGTTCCGGGGGGCGGGGGCGGGTGCCCTTACACTTGGGCGGTGACTCCAAAGCGCGGTCCCAGACGGCGCGATCGCCACGGTCGTGGCCTGCGCGGCCCCCTCGCCCCCTCCCACGTCCCCATGGCCAGGTCCCGCAGCGAGCGTTTCGACGACCTCGTGCTCGACGCCGTCGACAGGCTCCGGCCGCGATGGGACAAACAGCTGTCCGCCGTGGAGTTCGCGGTCGAGGAGGTGCCGCCGCTCAACGAGCTGGGCGACGGCCCGAGCATGGGCACCGAGCCCATCCCGTTCGGCCGGGCCGACGCGGCCAGCGGCCAGTCACCCGCCGCCGTGGTGATCTACCGCCGTCCGCTGGAGGCCCGCGCCCGCGACCGCGACACCCTGGGCGCGATGGTGCACGACACGGTGGTCGAGCAGGTCGCCACCCTGCTGGGCCTCGCCCCCGAGACCGTCGACCCGGGCTACGACGACCGCCGCTGAGCCGCGGGCCCAGGTCGTCAGGGCGCCACCACGCGGGCGCTGTCGGTCAGCACGGGCAACATCGTCCACATGCGCGCGGGCGCGAGCGGCTGGGCCGTGACGAGCAGCCCGCTCTTCTGGCGTTCCTCGATGACGCGGCCCCCGTACACCTGGCCCGACACGGGGGTGACGACCACGGCGAAGTCGCCCTTGCCGCGCAGCCGTACGTCCTTGGTCCGGCCGGCGGGCACCGTCACGGCGAACGGCTTGCCCGCCGCGCCCTTCGCCGGCACCTCCTGCACCCTGACCTCGCCCGGCCCGCCCAGCGCGGTGAACAGCAGCCGCGTGCCGGCGCCGTTGCCCGCCACCGCGCTGCCCAGGTCGAGCGCCGGCGTGCCCGCCGTGAAAGCCACGTCCTGCCGCTGCCCGGTGCCGACGACGACCAGCCCGGCCACGACCGGCGCGGGCGCGGTGAGCACGAGCGCGGCCGACTCGCCGCCGATCCCGGTGGTCACGTCCACCGCGACCACGCTGCCGGCGGGCACGTCGACGGTCTCGCGGCCCTTCATGGCGTACTCGGCGTCCTGGCTGACCGCCTTGACCTGCACGGACACGTCGCTCTTGCCGGGCGCCGCGACCAGCAGCTCGCGTCGGCCGCCGCCGCCGGGGATGCCGGGCACCACCACGCGCGTGGCGGGCGGCGCGGCGAGCGGGAGCCAGTCCACGCCGCCGGCCCGCATGGACGCCCTGGCCGCGACCGCGACCCGGCCGAAGACGGTGGTGACGCTGACGGCCATGATGTCGGCCGAGGGGGCGAGCGTCCTGAGGTCGATCTCCTTGTGCTCGCCCGGCGCGATCTCCAGGCCGCGGCCCTTGTCCCCGGAGACCGGGCCCTCGGCCGCGTACACCTCGACGTCGGCCTGGGCCGGGGACTTGTCGGCGTTGGTGAGGTGCAGGAGCACGTCGCCCTCCGCGGGGCCGGGGCCGACCAGCCAGGCGACCGGGGCCGGCTCGGTGCAGCGCACCCCGGACAGTCCGCGCAGCGCGCCGGAGGTCACGCGGGTGGTGTATCCGGCTTCGAGCGCTCCGGGGCCGTTCGTCACGTACGGGTCGGCGTTCTTCATGACCTCGTGGGACAGGCGGCCGGGCAGGTAGACGTTCACCTGCGTGCCCTTGGCACCTGGGCAGACGGCGGTCACCGACTCGACGGCGACCTTCCTCGGCCCCTCCGCGCGTGGCTGGGCTGGGGCCGGGCGGGTGACGAAGGCGACGCCGTACAGGGCGGACAGGGCCACCACGACCAGCACCAGCAGGCCGAACCGGTTCTCCACGAACGCCTTCATCGCACTCCAACCGGCGCGGCGGCGGGCGCCTCGACGCCCTCGACCGCGCCGCTCTCCCGGCGTCCCGGCATGGCCAGGGCGAACACGAGCAGGGCCAGGACACCCTGCGCGCACAACCACGGCGTGTGCAGGACGCCCGCCGGCTGGACCGGTACGCGGGTGACCGGCTCGGTCAGCCGCCACAGGCCGCCCGCCTCGGACAGGCTCATGCGCCGCAACGACGGTTGCGAGTCGAGCGACCTGGCGAGCTGGGGCGGCACCGGCGCGGCCACGGCCATCATGGCGATCCCGTGCTGGGCCAGCGTCGCCGCGTCGGTCCCGCCGCGCCCGCCGACCAGGCCGCGCGCCGCGGTCGCCACCTTCGTACGGGCCTCGGAGGCGACCGGCAGCTCGGCCTCGCCGATCAGCGGGGTACGCCCGTGCAGCACGGTGAAGGCGTCACCCTTGATCACCAGCGTGCGTTCGCCGTTCCTGGTGCTCCAGGTGGCCAGGGCGGGCAGCACGTCGGGCGCGTGGCCGGTCAGCGGGCCGCGTACGCCGTACGCGATCCAGTAGCCGGCGGCCAGGATCGGCGTGCTCACGGCGGCGGCCACCACCAGGGTCGCGCCCAGCCTGCGCAGTCCGCCGCCGGCCCGCAGCTCGGCCAGCCGGTGCGCGGTCAGGCCCACGAGCACCAGCAGCCCGGTCCCCGCGAACGCCAGCGGCACCCCGGGCCAGGCCCGCGCCCCTTCGACGCTGATCCGGCCGATCAGGATGGCGGCCAGCATGCCGTACAGCGTGACACCCCAGCCGATCGCGACGATCATCCGCTGGCGGCGCATGAGCAGCGCGGCCAGCGCGGTCACCACCAGCCCGGCCGTCACCCAGAACGGCGGCAACCCCGGCCCTCCCGGGCTGAGCGCGAGCAGCGACTCCGGCGCGAGCCCCGCCTCCACCAGGGCGGGATCGTGCAGCCCGGCCTCCAGGAGGATCCGGCCTGGGTCCATGACCAGCCCGGCCAGCCACGGGAACAGCAGCGCGAGCGGCACCACGAGCGCGATCACCATGGAGGTCACCACACCGCGCCGCACCCCGCCGTACGCGACGGCGGCCAGCACGCCGAGCACCGCGAAGAGCGGGTACACCAGCGGCACGAACGCGGTCCCCACGGCGAGCAGCAGCCCGAGCGCCCAGGCCGCGCGCCGGGCGCGGCGCCGCTCGCCGGACAGCAGCGTGGTGCCGAGCGCGGCGTACACCGGGACCAGCACGAACACCACCGCCGTGCCGAGCCTGCCCGCCGCGATCGCGCCGGTCGCGACGGGCAGCAGCGCGTACGTCCCCGCCGCCCACGCCCGCGCGGGCACCGCCGGGATGATGTGCCTGGTCGCCAGGTACGCCGACGCCCCGGCCAGCGGCACCGACCCCAGCAGCAGCACGGACACCGCCAGCCACGTCTTGCCGAGCGCCAGCGTCGAGGCCAGCGCCAGCAGCCCCACGTACGGCGGCGCCCAGTCAGTGGACCCGAGCCCGATGTCGTGGAACCCCTCGGTGTAGAACCGCCACAGGTCCCCCGCGCCGCCCGTGACCGGCACCAGCGCGCCGCCGCCCAGCCGGTCGCCGAAGAGCAGCGACCGCTCGGCGGCCAGCGAGACCACGGCGAGCGCGAGCATGAGGACGACGCCGGGCCGGTGGAGGAAACGCTTGACCGCGCCGGTGTCGACCGGCGTGCTCTCCTCGTCCTCCTCGCCGGCGGAGTGGTGGTGGCGGCCGGCGGACTCCACGGGTCCCTCTCCGGCGAGGAAGCTCTGCACCATGTCGGTCAGCCGCCGGTACGCGACCCCCGACGGCGTCAGCAACCGCTTTATGCGGATAAATCCCTTTTTACGGCCTTCGCGCCGGGCCCTACGCGCCTTGAACAGCCTGAACGGGTGCACCAGGATCGACCCCAGCGCCACCATCTCGTCCAGCGCGTTCGCCGGCTGCTTGCCCACCAGGAACAGGAACGTGCGCAGCGCCGAGCCGGCCAGGTTCCGCAACAGCGCCCACACCATCACGCGGAACGGCAGGTTCGCCATGATCACGAAGATCGCGTTCCGCCGGTCGAGCCTGCGTGGATGGTCGCCGCTGACCGTGATCCGCCGCCGCCTGCGCGCCGCCGCCTCGGCGTGCCAGGCCACCGCCGAGGTGACGGCCAGGACCCTGTGCCCGGCGTTGCGTACCCGCCAGCACAGGTCGAGGTCGTCGCGGAAGAGCGGGAACAGCGGGTCGAGGCCGCCGAGGCGTTCCCAGACGTCACGGCGGACCAGCATGCCCGCCGTGGAGACCGAGAGCACCTCCCGGGTGCCGTCGTGCTGACCCTGGTCGAACTCGCGCGGCTCCAGCCCGGTGTCCCTGCGCCCGGTGAGGCCGACGGTCACGCCCAGTTCGAGCAGGCGCCTGCGGTCGAGCCAGTCACGCAGCTTCGGGCCGAGCACCGCCGCCTTGGGATCCTGGTCGGCCGCCATGAGCAGGGCCTCCAGCGCGCGCCGGTCGGGGGCGCAGTCGTCGTGCAGCAGCCAGATCCATTCGTCCGGCCCGCACGGCGGCAGCCTGTCCAGCACCTCCGCGACGGCGTCGCCGAAGGAGGCCGAACGCGGCAGCGTGAGCACGTTGGACGCGCCGAGCGTCTGCGCGAGCAGGTCGGCCGAGCCGTCCCTGCTGCCGTTGTCGACGCCGGCGACCCGCTCGGGCCTGCGGCTCTGGCCCGCCAGCGCGCGCAGCGTGTCCCCGAGCCAGCGCCCGCCATCATGGGCGACGACGATCGCGGTGACGAGGGGACGTGACATGGGCGGGCGACTCCAGCGTTGATCAGGCGCGCCCACCATACAGGTCAGAGCAGGACCACATGCGAAAAAGGGTCACACGGCAGCCCGCGTGACCCTTTCGCCTATATCCCCTAAACGGCCTGGCGCTTGATCCGTCTGCGCTCCCGCTCCGACAACCCACCCCAGATGCCGAATCGCTCATCGTGCTCGAGTGCGTACTCCAGGCACTCCGCACGGACCTCACACGATCGACAGACCTTCTTGGCTTCTCGGGTGGAGCCGCCTTTTTCCGGGAAGAACGCCTCCGGATCAGTCTGCGCGCACAACGCGCGCTCCTGCCATCCGAGTTCTTCAGCGTCAAGCTGATCCTGTGCGATGACCGGATCGGTCACTGCACACCTCCCTGCCGCCCGCCCGCAATGGAGCCCCCCATGGACGCCTTCCTTACTACCCACCCACAGGAAGGCGTAACAACATGGTTGTAATTACACGCGCGTGCCGTACGTGACGTCAAGCGGCATGACGGTATCCGGGGAAAGACCGACTCTCGCCCCGGTGTGCTCGGCATGTGGTGTTCGCACCAGGCCGGAGCCTCCTGCGCAGCAAGGCTTCGACCTGGTTCGTTCAACGCTGTCAGCGGTCGGAACCGTACCAGGGCGGGGTAGACGCCCGCCCTTTGGGCCACCTTCTCTCTAGCCGTCGTTTGCCGGTCCGTTACCTGCGTGGCTCGTTGGGCGTGTATATGGCCGTTGGGTCGATTGGGTCGTCGCCGGGGCGGTTCTGGGCGCCCAGCGCGTCCCCGAACGACGAGGGGTCCAGCCGCATCGTCGACTCGCCCTGCGCCTCGCTCCACCCGGCCGGGGCGTGGGGAGCCTGGGGAGCCTGCGGGGCCTGGTGGGTGGGGCGGTAGCCCTGGGGCTCGTACGCGCCCTGCTGGGGTTCGTACGCGCCCTGCTGCTGGTACGGCTGAGGCTGGGCCTGTTGGGGCTGGGCCTGCTGGGGGTGGCCGAACGGGTCGTCGTACGGCCTGGCCGGCTGGCCGGCGTAGTCGGGCACCCGCAGGTCGGGCTGGGTGCCGACGGCGCCGGCCGTCGAGCTCTGGTACGTCTCGGCCTGCTGGTAGGCGTCCAGGAGCTGCTGGGAGCGGGGATCCACGGGCGGGTCCGGCTCCTGGAAGGCGGGGGTGGCGTACTCGAGGCCGGAGTAGCCGGTGAACGGCTGACCGCCCTGCTGACCTCCCTGCTGGCCGGTCTGCTGGTCGAAGGCGTTCTGGCGGTCGTAGTACGACGGCTGCTGCTCCGCCGGCGGGTACGGGACGCTCGGGCTGGTCTCGCCGCTCGGGTACGCCTGGTCGGCGAACGCGTTCGGGGAGCTGTCGCGCGGGGCGTACGGGTTATCCGGGGTCGGGTAGTTCGTCTGGCCGTACGCGCTGGGCTGGCTGTCCGCCGGGACGTACGGGGCGGGCGTGTACTCACCGGCGGGCGGCTGGTAGCCGGAGTCGGGGAGCGTCTCGGACGGGGTGTAGGACGGCGTGGCGTACCCCTGGTCCTGGCCGAAGCCCTGCGGCGGGAGGCCCTGCGGCGCGAAGCCCTGGTCCGGCTGCCCGAACGGCTGCCCGGTCTGGCCCTGCGGGTGTCCGAAGGGCTGCTCGACCGGGGCGTACGGGGGCTCGGGGGCGGGGGCCGGGGGGAAGGGCGACTCGGGCTGGCGCTGGTCGGCGGGCGCGGCGGGGAGCGCGGCCCTGGCCGGCTGGTAGGGCTGCTGCTGCTGGTAGGGCTCAGGCTGCTGGCCTTGAGCGGGCTGGCCCTGGGAGGGCTGCTGGCTCTGCGCGGGCTGGCCGAAGGGGAGCTGGTCGGGCTGCTGACCGTAGCCGGGCTGCTGGCTCAGCCCCTGACCGTGGCCCTGGCCGTACGCGGGCTGGGCGTCGGGAGTCTGGGGGGCGTAGGGGGACTGCGCCTCGGCGGCGTGCGGGACGGGCGTCTCCGGCTGGTGCCCGTAGCCGGGGACGGCGGGCTCGGGCTGACCGTAACCGGAGGGGTCAGGCTGGCCGTAGCCGGAAGCGGCGGGCACGGGCTGACCGTAACCGGGGGCGGGCTGGACGTAGCCTGCGGCGTCCGGCTGGGAGAGGCCCGGGGTGGAGGGCTGGCCGTAGCCGGGGGTGGTGGGGTCGGGCTGGCCGCCGTAGCTCGGGGGCTGCTGGCCGTAGCCGGTGCCGGGCTGGCCACCGGGGCTGGTCGACTGGGCGCCGTAACCGGACTGCTGGCCAAAGGCGGCCGTCTGGTCCTGCGGGCCGAAACCGCCGGGCACCTGCTGGCCCGACGGCGGCTGCGGCACGTAACCGGAGGACGGGGGCTGCGGGGCGTAACCGGAGGAAGCGGGCTGAGGCTCATAACCCGAGGAGGCGGCCTGCGGCTCATAGCCCGAGGAGACGGGCTGCGGCTCGTAGCCGGACGACGCGGGCTGGGGCTCGTAGCCGGGCGAGGCCGCCTGCGGCTCGTAGGGCGAAGGCTGCTGGCCGGAGGGCGGCTGGGGGGCGTAGCCCGGAAGGGGCTGGCCGGGCGGCGGCTGCTGGCCCGAGGGCGGCTGCGGGGTGTAGCCGGACGCGGCGGGCTGCGGGTCGTGGGCGGAGGACTGGGCGTCCTGGCCGCCCGGGGGCAGCTGGGCGAGCGCGGGCTGCTGGCCGTAGGGGGTCGGCGCGGAGTGCGGCTGCGCGTACGCGGGCTGGTCGGACTGACCGTAGGCGGGCTGGTCCGGCTGGCCGAACTGAGGCTGGTCGGGCTGGCCGTACGGGGGCTGGTCCGCATGGCCGAAGTGGGGCTGGTCCGGCTGGCCGAACTGCTGGGCCTGGCCGTACGGGGGCCGGTCCGGCTGGCCGAACTGCTGGGGCTGGCCGAACTGCTGGGGGTGACCGTAATGGTTGGACTGGCTGCTGTAGCCGGTGGAACGGCCGGGCAGGACCTCGGGAAGCAGATAGACCAGCGCCACGGCGGTCAGCGCGAGCGTGGGGACGCCCGTGAGCACGTACTCGAACACCCCGCGGACCGTGTCGCCGGCGAACAGCCCGACGACCAGCACCAGCACGCCGAACACGGCGGCCAGCAGCAGGCCGGCCACGGAGCCGTAGGCGATGGGCCTGGCCGCGGACGAGCGCTCGCCGACCTTGGTGACGAGCAGCACGGCGCCCACGAGCAGCGCGGTCACGACCGGGCTGGTCAGGCCCAGCAGGTTGGCGGCGGCCCGGTCGGCGAACCCGGCGCCGTACGAGTTGCCCGCGCCGAGCAGGATGCGGCCGATCGTCAGGACCACGTCGACCAGACCGGTGACGAGCATGATCCAGGCGGCCGGCTCCCGTAGCCGGGTGGCATTTACTTTGCTCACGAGTAACCCCCATCGGACCCTTTGGCCCGAAGGGAGTTTGCCACATTGCCGACTTACGCGGCGGGCGTCCCAACAACCTCTTCCATCCCATTTACCCCTATACCTGGAAGTTCCTTGTCATCAGGAGGGGCAAAACCACTCCCCCCGCAGGGATGTCGGAGGCCGGTGGAAGACTGGGCCGCATGCACATCGTGTCACTCGCCGGCGGCATCGGCGGCGCCCGTTTCCTGCGCGGCCTGCGCGCCACCGCACCCGACGCCTCGATCACCGTCATCGGCAACACGGGCGACGACATCACCCTGTTCGGCCTGCGGGTCTGTCCCGACCTCGACACCGTCATGTACACCCTGGGCGGCGGCATCGACGAGGAGCAGGGCTGGGGCCGGGCCAAGGAGTCCCACGTCGTCAAGGAGGAGCTGGCCGCCTACGGGGTCGAACCGCAGTGGTTCGGGCTCGGCGACCGCGACTTCGCCACCCACATCGTCCGCTCGCAGATGCTGGAGGCGGGCTACCCGCTCTCGCAGATCACCGAGGCCCTGTGCGCGCGCTGGCAGCCGGGCGTACGCCTGCTGCCGATGACCGACGACCGCTGCGAGACGCACGTGGTGATCTCCGACGAGCACGGCAGGCGGGCGGTGCACTTCCAGGAGTGGTGGGTGCGGCTGCGCGCGTCGGTCCCGGCCGAGTCGTTCGCGCTGGTGGGGGTCGACACGGCGAAGCCGGCGCCGGGGGTGCTGGCGGCCGTCGAGCAGGCCGACGTGGTCATCCTGCCGCCGTCCAACCCGGTGGTGAGCGTCGGCACGATCCTTCAGGTCCCCGGCATCCGCGAGGCGGTCGCGGCCAAGACCGTGGTCGGCGTCTCCCCCATCATCGGCGGCGCGCCCGTGCGCGGCATGGCCGACGCCTGCCTGACGGCGATCGGGGTGGAGACCACGGCTCAGGCCGTGCTCGACCTCTACGGCTCCGACCTGGTCGACGGCTGGCTGGTGGCCGAGGAGGACGCGGGGGTGGCGCTCGACGGCGTGCGCGTGGTGTCCCGGCCGATCCTCATGCACGACGCCGAGGCCGCCGCCGACATCGCCCGCACCGCGCTCGACCTGGCCCTGGAGCTGGCCCGATGAGCACGCGACGCATCGAGGTCATCGCCGTGACCGGCATCGGCGAGGTGCGGCCCGGAGACGACGTGGCGGCCCTGCTCAAGGGCGCCGACCTGCGCGACGGCGACATCGTGGTGGTCACCTCCAAGATCGTCAGCAAGGCCGAGGGCCGCGTCCGCCAGGCGCCCGACCGTACGAGCGCGATCGAGGAGGAGACCGAGCGGGTCGTCGCCAGGCGCGGCGAGACGGTGATCGTCCAGACCCGCCACGGCTTCGTCATGGCCGCCGCCGGGGTCGACGCCTCCAACACCGAGCCGGGCACGGTCCTGCTGCTGCCCGACGACCCCGACGCCTCCGCCGCGCGGATCAGGGCCGGGCTCGGCGGCCGGGTGGGCGTGATCGTCTCCGACACGTTCGGGCGTCCCTGGCGCAACGGGCTGACCGACGTGGCGATCGGCGCCGCGGGGGTGCGTCCGCTCGACGACTTCCGTGGTTCCTCCGACTCCTACGGCAACCCGCTCAGCGCCACCGTCACCGCGCTGGCCGACGAGATCGCGAGCGCGGCCGAGCTGGTCAAGGGCAAACTCGACGGTGTTCCGGCGGCGATCGTGCGCGGTCTCGGCCATCTGGTGACCGACGAGGACGGGCCGGGGGTCAGGCCCCTCGTACGCCCGGCCGACGAGGACCTGTTCCGCTTCGGCGCCCGGGATGTCGTGTTCGCCCGCCGTACGATCAGGGAGTTCTCCGACCGCCCGGTCGACGGCGAGGCGGTGCGCAGGGCGGTGGCCGCGGGCATCGCAGCGCCGGCGCCGCACCACACGACCCCGTGGCGGTTCGTGCTGGTGGAGTCCCCCGCCACGCGCACCGCGCTGCTCGACGCCATGCGCGAGGCGTGGATCGAGGACCTGCGCGGCGACGGGTTCACCGAGCAGTCGATCGCCAAGCGCGTCCGGCGCGGCGACGTCCTGCGCAAGGCCCCCTACCTGGTGGTGCCGTGCCTGGTGATGGAGGGCTCCCACACCTACCGCGACGAGCGGCGCAACGCCTCCGAGCGGGAGATGTTCGTCGTGGCGACGGGCGCGGGCGTGGAGAACTTCCTGATCCAGCTCGCCGTCGAGGGGCTGGGCTCGGCGTGGGTGTCCTCCACGATGTTCTGCCGGCCGGTGGTGAGGGAGGTGCTCGACCTTCCGGAGTCGTGGGATCCGATGGGCTGCGTGGCGATCGGTCACGCCGCCGCGCCTCCTCGTGACCGCGCCCCCCGTGACCCGCGCGATTACATCGTGACGCGCTGAGCCTCTGACGAGAGTCCGGAAATCCGGTAAGCCAACCGTTTACCGTTAGGAAACTTTCCTTTACATTTGGACTATCCCCCCATGTAAAGGAGCCACTTCAATGCGAAGGACTCTCACGTTAGTCGCCGTGGCGGTGATCACCATCGCCACGGCGGTGTTCAACACCTCTCCCGCGTTCGCCCACGGCTATGTGAACTCACCCCCCAGCCGGCAGGCGTTCTGCGCCCAGGGCAAGGTGTCCGACTGCGGCCAGATCATCTATGAGCCGCAGAGCGTGGAAGGGCCGAAGGGCCTGCGGAGCTGCAGCGCGAATCTTGGACAGTTCGCTCAGCTCAGTGACGAAAGCAAGCCGTGGCCCGCCACCTCTGTGGGCAACTCGGTCACCTTCACCTGGACGTTCACCGCCAGGCACGCCACGCTCAACTACGAGTACTACATCGGCGGCACCCGGGTCGCCGTCTTCAACGGCAACGGCCAGCAGCCGCCGTCGACGATCTCCCACACGGTGAACCTCTCCGGCTACTCCGGCCGCCAGAAGGTTCTCGCGATCTGGAACATCTCCGACACCTCCAACGCCTTCTACTCCTGCATCGACCTGCAGATCGGCGGCGGCGGTCAGCCGACCCCCACCCCGACCCCGACCGTGACCCCGACGCCCACCCCGACCCCGACGCCGACCACGACGGCCTCGGGCACCTGGAAGGCCGGTACGGCCTACACCACGGGCAGCACGGTCACCTACAACGGCGTCTCCTACCGGTGCCTGCAGCCCCACACGGCCATCGCGGGCTGGGAGCCGCCGAACGTGCCGGCGCTCTGGCAGCGGGTCTGAGGTCTGGACACGTCGATGACCAAGCTTCGTGACGCCGCGCTGTCGCTGTTCCGCATCGTGGTGGGCCTGCTGTTCGCCTGCCACGGGGCCGCCACTCTGTTCGGCGTACTCGGCGGCCCGTACGGCGGAACGACCCCCTCCATAGGCCAGTGGCCCGACTGGTGGGCGGGGGTGATCGAGCTCGGCGCGGGCGGCCTCGTCCTCATCGGGCTCGCCACCCGTATCGCCGCCCTGCTCTGCTCGGGCACGATGGCCTACGCCTACTTCACCGTCCACTTGCCCAAGGGCTTGTTCCCGTTGCAGAACGGGGGCGAGACCGCGGCCATGTTCTCGTGGTCGTTCCTGATGCTGGCGCTGCTGGGCAGCGGCGCGTGGTCGCTGGACAAGCTCGTGTCCCACCTCCACCATCGCGGCGAGAACGCCACCGTGCAGCAGATCTAGACCGAGGGGGTGCCGGGCGACCGGCATCCCCTCAGGTGGCCGGCTTGCAGGTGGGGTGGCAGAGCCGGCGGGCCAGGGCGCCGAGGAAGACGTCGATGATCTCCCCGGGCTCCTGGGCCTCGTGCAGCGAACCGTTCGTGACCGCCGTGATCTGCGACAGGCTGCCGCGGTCCACGTCCTTGCCGAACGCGATGATGACGATCTGTACGGGCCTGTCCGGATCCCATTCGTTCCGCAGGGTGTTCAGAAGCTGCGGAAGCTTCACACCCTTGCCGTCGTCCCTGCCCGCGGTGATCACCAGCAGCGTGTTGTTCATGTCGTCGCGGTAGTCGCCGCTGACCTTGCGGAACCCGCTGAGCACCGCGTCGTAGAGCGAGCTGTCCAGGTCGGGGTGCGGGGCGATGGTGCTGGTCAGCTCGTCGAGTACGCTGCGCCGCAACACCTGGCCCGACTCCGGCTCGCTGATCGGGCCGAGCCCGACGCGCTCCCGGTAGCCCCTGATGTTCCCGACCTTGTCGGCGAACTCCCACATGCCCATGTGCGTGGAGTTCGGGAAGAGCTGCAACCCGATCTTGGCAGCGGCCAGCGCGATGCGCACCTTGGTGCTGCCGTTCAGCGGCTCGGCCATGTGCTTGGAGGTGTCGGCCAGCACGAGGATGTTGGTCGGCGGCGCCAGCCTGCTCCAGGCGCGCAGCGCCTCGTCGATGTCCTGCTGCGACACCGACGGCCTGGTCCTCGGCGCCTCGGACGGGATCTGCGGCCCCGGCGGGAGCGGCCCCAGCCGGCCGTCGCCCGACCTGAACCCGGCGCGCCGGACGATCTCCTGGGCCTGAGTGCCCTTCAGCCAGTCGGCGAAGGCCGTGGACGCCTCCGCGACCGCGGGGTCGGCGGCCGTGACGACGTAGGGATAGTCGAGGTCGATCGTGCCCTCGCGCGGGTGCAGCGCCACGACCGGGTCTGCGGAGGGCACCTGGTTGTGGTTCCACACCGACTGCTCGGGGACGATCACCACCGGCCGCTGCCAGAAACCGCGGTCGTCCACGGCGTCGAGCATGCTGCGGTAGTCGGGCGCCGACCCGGCCTGCGCCCACCGGACGAACGCGGTCAGCGCCTTGTCGGCGGCCTCGCCGGTGCCCACGACGTCCCTGGCCGCGGCCACGGTGGCGATCCCCGCGCCCACCAGGGACGGATCGGGCACCCGTACGACGTCGGGCTCGTTCGAGTTGGGGGTCAGCCGCCCGCGCACGGTCGGCGGGAAGACCATCCGCCAGTTCATCTCGGTCCGGCCGACCGAGAAGCGCCGGGCCAGCGACGACCGCGTGGCGAACACCAGCGGCGAGGTGGCCACCACGGTCTCCCCCGCGGGCAGCGAGCTCGCGCCCTGGCTGCGGGCCAGCCTGATCCAGGCCGAGGAGTCGGCGATCCAGCCGTCCGGACGCTCGCGCAGCACGCCGGCCCGGTCGCCGATCAGCGTGCGCAGCACCGTGGCCGGCGGCTGCTCGGTGACCTGGACCAGCACGCACCGGCCGCCGACCGACGTCTTCGTCCCGTTGAAGCGCCCGGCGGCCTCCATGACCGCCGGCGCCACGTCCACGGCGGCGGCCACGCTGACCAGAACAGGCTCTCGCGACACGCAGAGGGCGGGACCGCCGCCCAGGACCACGTACAGGCTGCCCGCGGCGACGGCCACGGCGGCGAGGCCCGCCAATATGCCACGTTGGAGCGCTTTCCTGCGTCGCTGCACGGGAGGCAGCGCGGCACGGTGTCGACCCAACCGCACGATGAACCTCTCTCCGGTGGAGTGATGATTCTCCCAGGGCCTCCCATACCGCCCGCAACCCTTGTTAGAACTTGTTATAACTACGCCATCGGCAAGACCCTTCTCACGCTCTGGCACACGCCGTCGCTCGCCTGCGCGGCGGCCAGCCGCTCGGACGTGGGACGGCCGTACTCGGTGGTGCGCTGGCGCACCGGCCTGCCGGTGACCTCGACCATCTCGCGCAGCTCACTGATCGTCTTGTACGAGCCGTTCTCCGATCCCGCCATCCGGCTGATCGTCTCCTCCATGAGGGTGCCGCCGAGGTCGTTCACGCCGCCCCGGAGCACCTGGCGGCACAGGTCGTCCTGGAGCTTGACCCACGAGCACTGGATGTTGGGGATCGCGCCGTGCAGCAGGATCCTGGCCAGGGCGTGCACCGCGCGGTTCTCCTGGGCGGTCGGGCCGGGCCGGGCGATGCCGGCCAGGTAGATCGGGGCGCTGGTGTGCACGAACGGCAGCAACACGAACTCCGAGAACCCGCCGGTCTGCTCCTGCAGCCGCCTGATCAGCTTGATGTGCCTGACCCAGTGCAGGTGGTTGTCCACGTGGCCGTACATCATCGTGGACGTCGTCGGGATGCCGACCTCGTGGGCCGTCGTGATGACCTCGACCCACTCCTTGGCCGGCAGCTTGCCCTTGGTCAGCACCCAGCGCACGTCGTCGTCGAGGATCTCGGCCGCCGTGCCGGGCAGCGAGTCCACGCCGGCCTCCTTGGCGGCCTCCAGCCAGTCGCGTACGGACAGGTTCGTCCGTGAGGCGCCGTTGATGACCTCCATCGGGGAGAACGCGTGCACGTGCATGTCCGGCGTCCTGGCCTTGACCGCCCTGGCGATGTCGAAGTACGCGGTTCCCGGCAGGTCGGGATGGATGCCGCCCTGCATGCACACTTCGGTCGCGCCCGCCGCCCACGCCTCCTCGGCCCGGTCGGCCACCTGGTCCAGGCTCAGCGTGTACGCGTCGGCGTCGGTCCTGCGCTGGGCGAAGGCGCAGAAGCGGCAGCCGGTGTAGCAGACGTTGGTGAAGTTGATGTTCCGGTTGACGACGTAGGTGACCTCGTCGCCGGCGACCTCCTCGCGCAGCGCGTCGGCGATGGCGGCCAGCTCGTCCAGCGCCTCGCCCTCCGCACCCAGCAGCGCGACCGCCTCGGCGTCGGTCAGCCCGGCGGGGTCGGACGCGGCCCGCCTGAGCGCCTGCCGCACGTCGCTCGGCGTCGAGGGCGCGGCCGTGCCGAGCCGTTCGCGCAGGGCCGCCCAGTCGCCGTAGACGTGGTCGAAGTCGTCGCGCCGGTCGTTCGTGCGGCCGGTGGTGTCCACCTCGACGTGCAGGTCCACCCGGCCGGCGGCGGCGAACCCGCCGTCGGGCTCCTGCCAGGGACGTCCCTCCAGCACTGCGTCCGCGCGGGCCAACCCGGTGGCGGGATCGGCCAGGGCCTCGACGTGCGCGAACAGCCGCGGGTCCAGCCAGGGCTCGCCGGCCTGGACGTACTCGGGGTAGATCGTCAGGCGTTCCCGCAGGTCGAAGCCGGACTCCGCGGTACGGGCCGCCAGGTCGTCGATCTGCGGCCAGGGGCGTTCGGGGTTGACGTGGTCGGGGGTCAGCGGCGACACGCCGCCCCAGTCGTCGATGCCGGCGCGGATCATCAGCGCGTACTCGGAGTCGACCAGGTTGGGCGGGGCCTGGAGGCGTACGCGGGGGCCGAGGACCAGGCGCGCCACGGCGATCGTGGCCGCGAGCTCGTGCAGATCGGCGTCCGGCAGGCCGCGCATGGCCGTGTCCGGCTTGGCGCGGAAGTTCTGGACGATGACCTCCTGGATGCCGCCGTACTCGCGGGCGACCTTCCGGATGGCGAAGATCGACTCGGCCCGGTCCTGGACGGTCTCGCCGATGCCGATGAGGATCCCGGTCGTGAACGGCACGTTGGTGCGCCCGGCGTCCTCCAGCACCCGCAGCCGCACCGCCGGGTCCTTGTCCGGCGAGCCGTAGTGCGGCTGTCCCTTCTCCTCGAACAGCCGCCGCGAGGTGGTCTCCAGCATCATGCCCATCGACGGCGCGACCGGCTTCAGCCGTTGCAGGTCGCGCCAGCTCAGCACACCGGGGTTCAGGTGCGGCAGCAGCCCGGTCTCCTCCAGCACCCTGATCGCCATGGCCCGTACGTAGGACAAGGTGTCGTCATAGCCGTGCGCGTCCAGCCACTCGCGGGCCTGGTGCCAGCGGTCCTCCGGCCGGTCCCCCAGCGTGAACAGCGCCTCCTTGCAGCCCATCGCGGCGCCCTGCCGGGCGATCTCCAGCACCTCGTCCGGGCTCAGGAAGAGCGACTCCAGCTTGTGCGGCGCGGTGGCGAACGTGCAGTAGCCACAGCGGTCACGGCACAACCTGGTCAGCGGGATGAACACCTTCCTGCTGTAGGTGATCACCCCTTCCCGGCCGGCCGCCTTCAGCCCGGCGTCCCGTACGCGGGAGGCGTGATCGAGCAGCGCGTCGAGCTGCTCGCCCCGCGCGTGCAGCAGGACCGTGGCCTCGGTGACGTCGAGCGCCTTGCCGTCACGGGCACGGGCGAGGGCGCGGCGGAGCGCGGAATCACTGACAAGACTCATAAAGGCACAGTACGCACCCCTGAGTTCGCGACGCGCACCCAGGGCCGCTGGTCAGAACGACCGGTAGTCGCGCGCCGCCATCCGCGGCCCGCGGGCCGGCGGGCGCAGGCCGCTGAGCCAGATGAGCACCGTCGCCCGGTGCCGATGCCCCCGGTACGGCTCCAGCAGCCGCATCATGCCCTGATCGTCGGTCTTCTCCCCCGTCAGCGCGTAACCGACCAGCTTGGCCAGGTGGAAGTCGCCCACGCTGACCGCGTCGGCGTCGCCGAAGACACGCTGGCGCACCTCGGCCGACGTCCACACGCCGATGCCCGGCAGGGCCCGCAGCAGCCGGTCGAGCTCCTGCGTGGTGGCCGCGGCCTCCAGCTTGGCGGCGTGCCAGGCGGCGTTGGCGATCGTCCTGGCCCGCACGGCCTCCGCGCCCGCCCGGTGCCAGTGCCAGCTCGGGATCTGCCGCCACACGACCGGCTCGGGCGCCACCCGCATGCCCTCGGGCGCCGGGCCGGGGGCGGGCTCGCCGTAGTGGCCGAGCAGCGAGCGCCAGGCCCGCCACGCCTCCCGGCCGACGACCTTCTGCTCCAGCACGGCGGGCACCAGCGCCTCCATGACCCGCCCGGTACGCCCGATCCGCAGGTCGGCGTGCTTGCGGGCCACGTCGGCCAGCACGTCGTGCCGGACGCGGAAGCCGGAGACGTCGTCGAACGCGCCGAGCAGGGCGGGCAGTGTCTCCAGCGACCATCCGGCGCCCGGCCCCCACGCCTGGGCGTGCACGGCCCCGGCCACGACGTTCACCCGCAGCGTGCTCGGGCCGTCGGGGGTGCGGCAGGTGCGCCAGACCGAGCCGTCGGGGGTCCTGCGCCAGGCCGGATCACCGGTGCCACGCCGATGGGGGCCCAGCGCCAGCTCGACGTCGAGCGGCCCGGCGGGCTCCCACCTGCGTTCCATCACCCGTCCAGTGTGCCGCCCACGGGCAGGTGGTCGCTCACACGTCGCTGGAGTAGCGCACCGCGCACTCGGGCAGCTCGATGCCGGGCCAGACGCGTACGCCGCCCTGCAACTCGTTGCCCGGCCCGACCACCGCGCCGTCGCCGATCACCGCGTCGCGCACCACCGTGCCGGCGCAGATGCGGGCGCCCTTGCCCACCACCGAGTCCTGGACGGTGGCGCCGCCCTCGATGACGCAGTCGTCGCACAGGACCGATCCCACGACCGACGCGCCCGCCTCGACGACGGCCCGCGCGCCGACCGCGCTGCCGCCCTGGACCTTGGCCTCGGCCGAGATCTCGGCCCCTTCGAGCGCGAGGTGCTCACCCTGCGGGCCGGGCATCGCGGGCGAGTCGAGCCGCCCGAGCACCAGGTCGCGCGAGCCCTTCACGAACGCGGCCGGGGTGCCCACGTCGAGCCAGTACGTACGGTCGGCGTAGCCGAGCACCAGCTCGCCGGAGTCGATCAGCCCGGGGAACGTCTCACGCTCGACGGAGACGACCTCGCCGCGCGGGATCGAGTCGATCACCGAACGGGTGAACACGTAGCAGCCGGCGTTGATGCGGTTGGTGACCGGGTTGGGGGTCTTCTCCAGGAACGCGGTCACCCGTCCGGACTCGTCGGTCGGCACACAGCCGAACCGCGTGGGGTCGTCCACTTCCGTCAGGTGGAGCGTCACGGCGGCGCCGCGCTCGCAGTGGGTACGTACCTGGTCGCCGATGTCGTGCCCGGAGAGGATGTCGCCGTTGAGGATGAGCACCGGGTCGTCGGAGCCCGACGTGAGCGCCTCGGCGGCGTTGCGGATGGCCCCGCCGGTGCCGAGCGGTGTCTCCTCGGTGATGTATTCGAGCGAGAGCCCGAAGGCCGCCCCGTCACCGAAGACGGGCTCGAACATCGACGCCTTGTACGAGGTCGCGAACACGATCCGGCGTACGCCGAAGGACCGGGCCCGCGCCAGTTGGTGGGCCAGGAACGGCACTCCGGCGGTCGGCAGCAGCGGCTTGGGCGTGCCCAGTGTCAGCGGGCGCAGGCGTGTGCCCTGCCCCCCGACCAGGAGGATCGCCTCGAGGTCTGGCAAAGAGCTCTCCATCACTCCGTGACTGTAGCGAACTATTCGATTGCGCGTTGATAAGAGTTGAGATGGGCCTCCGCGGAAGCGGCCCAGGTGAACTCACGTGCCCGTGCCTGCCCGGCCTCCTGCAACTGCCTCCTGCGCTCGGCGGAGGCCAGCAGTTCGCCCAGGGCGTCGGCGATGCTGTCGGCGTCCGGCTCGGTGTAGGCGACCGCGTCGCCGCCCACCTCGGGCAGCGAGGTGCGATGGGTGGTGAGCACGGCAGCGCCGCAGGCCATGGCCTCCAGCACCGGCATGCCGAAGCCCTCGCCCCGCGAGGGGAACGCCACCACGAGCGCCCCGCCGAGGAACCCCGGCAGATCGGGCGCACGCAGGTATCCGGGCCTGATCACCCGGACGGTGGCCTCGACCTCGCGGCAGGCGGCGTCGACGTCGTCCTCGTGCACGCCGCCGCCCAGCACCAGCGCGGGCGGCGTCTCCAGCCGCTTCACGGCGGCGGCGAAGCCGCGGATCAGGTTGGGGACGTTCTTGCGGGGGTCGAGGTTGCCGAGGAAGGCCACGTACGGCTGGCCGTTCAGCCCGCATCTCGAAGCCGCGCGGCGGATCTCCTCCGCGCTCGGCGGGTGGAACTGGGCGACGTCGACGCCGTGGTAGGCGACGTCGATGCGGGTGGGGTCGGCCGACAACACGCGTACCAGCTCGTCCCTGGTCGCCTTGGACGGCACGATCACGCGCCGGGCATGGCGGACGGCCGTACGGGTCGCCGAGCGGAAGAACGCGGCCCTTGCCGGGCTGTGCTGCTCGGGCTCGGTGAACCAGGTCACGTCGTGCACCGTCACGACGGTCGGCACGCCGGAACGCAGCGGCATCGAGTAGTAGGGGGCGTGGATGACCTCGGCCCCCGTCTGGCGGGCGATCAGCGGCACGCCGGTCTGCTCCCAGGCGAGCCGGGTGGCCCTGTTGGTGATGGCGACGGGACCGGGGATGACACGGGCCGAAGGCGCCAGCCGCTGGTACCTTTCCGCTTCCGCACGCTGGCAGACCACGGCCAGATCGGCTCCGGCCCGGTGGAGCGCGGCCACGAGCCCGTCCACGTACCTGATCAACGCGCCGCGGTCGGCGGGGACCGCTGCGGCATCGACGAGCATTCGAGGCATTACGTAGATCTTCTCCCCTCAAGATCGACGTGGGACCTGGCAAGTCCCCCCTCTTCGGTTCAGCTTATGACCAGCCTCCCCCAAATCGTGGGCCAAATCACACTGAGTCCCGACGTGAGGCGATTCCCGCCAAGCCTGCGCAGATCAGGTCCCCTAGCACGATGACAATGCGGGAGGAAAGGGCCACCGCGATGGCCGCACCGCTGTCGAGCACCGGAGCGAGCACGGCCACCATGGCCACCTCGCGCACCCCCGCCCCCGCCGGCACGACGAAGGTCACGATGCCCAGGCACCACGACAGGGCGAACGCGCCGACGGCGAACAGCAGGCCGCCCTGGGGCGCGATGAAGTAGAAGTGCACGCCGTAGGCCGCCCAGCCGGCCAGCGCCCAGCCGAGCGCGGTGAGCATGCCGCGGCGGGTGAGCGGGCGTTCGAGGGGGTTGCGCCCGAGCTTGCGCAGGCCGAAGCCGATCACGCCGTTGATGACCTTCGGCTCCAGCAGCACCAGCAGCAGCGGGATGAACAGCAACACCCAGCCGAACCGGTCCCAGCCGAGCGTGACCAGCGTGACGAGCAGGCCGCTGGCGATCTGGACGGGCATCATCAGGAAGAACGCCGCCGCGCTGCGCGGACGCGGCACGCCGAGGTCGCGGCCCATCTCCATCTGGGCGAGCACCGGCCAGACCGCGCCGGGGATGTACTTGCCGAGCTGGCCGACGAAGAACACCTTGGCGGCCGGCCGCAGCGGCAGCGGCGAGCCCAGGTCGGCCAGCAGCGTACGCCAGGTGAGCATGGCCCCGAGCAGCGCGGCGACCACGGCGACCAGCGATCCGGCCAGCGCCGGCCACGACAGCCGGGCGAACCCGGCCACCACCGCGTCCCACTGCCTGGCCACCGCCCACGCGCCGAAGGCGAGCGCGACGGCGAGGAAGCCGAAGCGCAGCAGCCTGCGCGGGAGCGACCGCCTGGGGACCGCGCTCGCGCCGGTCTCGTCCACGAGGCTCACAGCGGCAGGACCCGCTCGGGCGGCTGCGGCAGCGCGGCCCCCGCGGGCCTGCGCGGCGTCTTGGTGGCCACCCACAGGTACGTCGGCACGACCGGCAGCAGCAGCCGCAGCACCTCGCGCGGAGCACGGGCCAGCACGGCCTTGACCACCCGGCCCAGCGCACCGGGGAACAGCTCCGAGCCGGCGAACCTGGTCGGCGTGGCCAGCACGGGGAAGGTGTAGTCCCATACGTGGAAGGCCCGCAACATCCTGCGCAGCCCCCGCCGCGTCCTGAACCGCTCGTAGTAGTGGTCGGCGCGGCCGAAGGCGCGGACGTACCGGTCGGCCAGCGTCGGCGGCAGGTAGGACAGGAACGGCAGCTTGTAGTGCGGCTCGACGACCCCGAGCCGGTTGCCGAGCCCGAGGTAGAGCACGCCGTCGTCGGACAACACGCGGTGCATCTCGGCCACCACGGCGTCGGGGTCGACCACGTGCTCGTAGATGTGGTTGAACACCAGCACGTCGAGCGAGCCGTCGGGGAAGGGCAGCGCGGTGCCGTCGCCGCAGACGAACGCCACCCGCTCGCCGAACCGGTCGGCGGCCTTGCGCAGCCCCGGCACGTCGATGTCGATGCCCAGCGTGTGCTTGGCCCCGGCCCGCGCCAGCTCGTCGGCGATGAACCCGGCCGAGCAGCCGACGTCACCCACGGTCAGCCCGCCGAGCGGCCCCTGGAAGTGCTCCAGGACGGCGATGATCTTCGCGGCCTTACGGCGGCGTTTGTCCTCGTCGAGCATGGCCGACTGGAATTCGGAGTACTCGAGCTGCGCGACCCGTTGCTTGCCCACGTCGCCCAACAGTACCCGCGCCGCGGGCCTCGGCACGTTGAGCCGCCAGACATGAGCCGCCCGACATGAGCCCGCGACTCTGGCTCTTCCCGGCGGCTCGCGCGTAGCCTGGGCTGATGCTGCGCCGTCTGTTGCGCGTCCTGCTCGCGCTGGTCGCCCTCGCCTTCCTGGGCTACGGCCTGGCGACCAACTGGACCGAGACCACGCAGGCCCTGGCCAGGCTGTCGCCCTGGGCGGTGCTCGGTGCGTTCGGGGCGGTGCTGGCCGGACAGCTCTGCATGCTGGTGGCCTGGCGGCAGATCATGGCGGGGCTCGGCACGCGGCTGCCGCTGCGGGTGGCCGGGCGGATCATGTTCGTGGGCCAGCTCGGCAAGTACATCCCGGGCGCGGTGTGGGCGTACGCGGCCATGATGGACCTCGGGCGCGACCACGGGAGCCCGCCGCGGCGCACGTTCGCGACGATCTCGCTCGGGCTGGTGGTCAACCTCGGCGTCGGCATCTCGGTCGCGGCCGCCACGCTCGGCTCGCACGAGGCCGTCCGCCAAGCCTGGTACGTGGTGCTGCTGGTGCCGGTGATCATCGTGTGCCTGCATCCCAAGGTGCTCACCTGGGGCCTCAACCTGGCGCTGCGGATCGCCCGCAAGGAACCGCTGGAGAGCGCGCTGCCCGGCCGTACGGTCGTCGTCACGGTGGCCTGGACCGTGCTCGGCTGGTTCGTCTACGGCCTGCACACCTGGCTGCTGACCGGCCGCGCCGACCTCTACCTCGTGGCGACCGGCGCGTACGCGTTCGCCTGGTGCACCGGCATCCTCACCTTCGTCGTGCCCGCCGGGGTGGGCGTACGGGAGGGCGCGCTGGTGCTGGTGCTCGGGCCGGTCATCGGCACCGCCCCGGCCATCGCGGTGGCGATCGTGTCGCGGCTGGCGTTCACGCTGGCCGACGCGGTCGCCGCAGGGGTCGCGTTCGTGCTCGGCCGTCAGATGCCGAGCAGCGTGCCCGCGTACGCGGCCCAGAACGGCTCTGGATCGACCGCCTTGACCCCCGACCGCAACCTCTCCGGCTCGCCCGAGGCGTAGAAGCGCTCGATCGCCGCGCGCAGCGCCCCGGCGTCACCCGGCTCGACCAGCAGCCCGTCCACGCCGTCGGTCACGTGGTCGGCCAGCGCGCCGACCCGGGTGGCGATCACCGGCACGCCGTGCTCGTGGCCGAGCCAGACGTTCTGGCTGGCGGTGGCGCTCCGGTACGGCAACACCAGCGCGTCGGCCGCGGCGAACAACTTCGGCACGTCGGCGGCGGCGACGTAACCGGGCCGCAGCTCGACCCGTTCGGCCAGGCCCAGCTCGTCGATCAGCGCTTTCGTCCCGTCGAGCCCGCCCCAGAACTCGCCCGCCACGGTCAGCGACACCCCGTCGGGCAACGCCCGCAGCAGCAGGTCGAGCCCCTTGTACGGGCGTACCATCCCGAAGAACAACAACCGGCGGCGCACCTCACCGGACTTCTCGGCCGACGTGGACGGCAGGTGCGGCGGCAGCCCCGCCACCCCCACCGGCTTGCCCGGCGCGAGCCCCCTGGCCAGCTCGGCCTGCTGCTCGGAGTGGGTCAGCACGCCGTCCACCCGCCGCAGCAGCGCCTTCATGAGCGGCTGGTCGTAGGGCTTGCGCTCATGCGGCAGCACGTTGTGGCAGAGCGCGACCGTCCGGACCTTCCGCCCTGTCCCGGACAGGATCCCTAGATACGGAGGAACCTGCACCGAGCTGAGCACGGCCAGCACCACCAGGTCCGCGCCGCGCAGCCGCCGCCCCGCCGCGAACCACCCGTCGGGCCGCCGCCAGTCGAGCCGCCGCTCGGTCCTCGGGTACGGCGTACCCTCGGGCTCGGAGATCGTCTGCTGCCCCGGGTAGAGGAAGGACGGGTACTGTGCCCGCCACGACTCGATCACCACGTCGTGCCCCTGGGCCGTCAGCCGGTGCGCCAGCTCGGTGGTGTGCTGCGCCCCGCCCCCCTTGTACGGATGGGTCGGGCCGACGATCGCGATGCGCACCCGCTATTCCCCCCGCGACCGCACGATCAGGTCGGCCAGCAGCGCCACCGAGCCGATCAGCAGGCCGGACAGGAAGATCATGACCGTGTTGGCCGGGAAGTAGAACGGCTGCCGGACCATGTCCCAGACGCCCTTCACGAACCCGATCGCCACCAGCCACAGAGCGGGCGGCATGAGCACCTTGAGCGGGTTGAAGTACATGATCATCCGCAGCACCTGGAGGATGTAGCGGTAGGCGTCGGAGATGAAGCTGAACTTCGACTTGCCGGCCCGCTTGGCGTACTCGATCGGCAGGTAGTAGACGTCGTGCTGGTTGGACAGGAACGACAGCGTGATCGTCGTGACGCACGAGAACCCGGGCGGCAGCAGCCGCAGGTAGGGCCGGGCCACCGACTTGCGGAAGGCGCGCAGCCCGGAGTTGAGGTCGGGGATCTTCTGCCCGGCGAGCTTCTCGGCCACCTTGCGGATCACCCACTTGGCCGGCACCCGCAGGATCTTGTGCGAGCCCTCCTCGGTGGTGCGCGCGCCGACCACCTGGTCGACCGTCTGGTCCTTCTCCAGGATCTGCACCAGCTCGGGGATGCGCTCGTTGGGGTAGGTCATGTCGGCGTCGGTCCAGACGACGATCTCGCCCCTGGCCTCCTGCGTGCCGATGCGGCGCACGGTGCCCGAGCCGCCGTTGCGGTGGAAGGCGCGGACGCGCAGGTGGGGGTATTCGGGGGCGGCCTCTTCGAGCCGGGCCAGGGTCTGGTCGGTCGAGCAGTCGTCGACGGCGACCAGCTCGTAGGTGTAGCCGCTGGAGTCCATCGCCCGCGTGATGCGCTCGACCTCGTCGATGACGTGGTCCTGCTCGTTGTAGCAGGGCAGGACGATCGTGACGTACGGCGCTTCTTCCACGGCAGGTCCACTCTTGGGGGTCTCAAGCGTGCTCACGGGGGTCGAGGGTACTCTGCCCCGCTGAGAGCCGAGTCCACATCGACGGGCTTTACGCTCACTTGATCAGCTGTGACCATCCTACGCCGGGCATCCTGAGCATCTCCTGACCCACCGTCTTGGCCTTGGCCGGGTCGTCGAAGCGGACGTACAGGATCTCGGGGACCCGGTCGAGCGTGAGCGGCGGCGCGTCGCCCTGATAGAGCCGGGAAAGCCGCATGCCGAACGGCTTGTCCTGGAGGAACACCTCGTCCACGCCGTCCAGCTCACGCAGCCCGGCCTCGATCTGCGCCTGCACGAGCGCGCGGTAATCCACCCCCGCCTCGCCGTTGATCGTCCGCTGGGACCAGCGTCGTTCGAGCTCGGCGGCCGGCACCAGCGTGGGCGCGACGCCCGCCACGACCATCGCCGTCAGCCGCCCGTGGGCCTCGATCCAGCCTCGTAACCAGGGCTCGCGGTCGTCGCCGAACGACAGCTCATCGCTCTCAGACATGCGCACGACTATCGCGATCCGCTCAGATCAGGTCAACCCACCGCCATCCACACGTTCACCCGCAGGGACCAGGTGCCGTCGGGCGGGTCGACGAGCGAGCGTTCGTCCTGGCGCGTCACCAGGGCCATGATCTGGCGCGGCGGGCCGTAGGGCGCGACCTGGCCGGCGTTCGCGGCGAGCACGACCGGCACCCGGCCGGCCGCCCTGACCCGGGCGATCGCGGCCCGTACCCGCTGCTCCGGCGCGAGGTCGCCCGATTCCCGCTTCACCTGCGCCGCCGGGCGGCCGCACATGCCGCGGACGAGCTGGGTGAGCCGGTCGCCGGTCACCCGTTCGACGAACAACACCGACGCGTCCGGCGGGATCGCCGCGCACAACGTACGGACCGCCGCCGCCTCCCCGCGCTCGATCGGCGTGAACGCGGTGCCGATCGAGGTCACCGCCGGCGGCACGAGCACCAGCAGCACCCCGGCGGCCGTCACCCACCGCCGCGCCGGCTCCCGCGACCATGACCGTTCCCGCAACCAGCCCAGCCCCCACACCGCCAGCACGATCAGCCCGGGGATCACGATCGGGACCAGCCGCCGCGAGGCCCACGGCTGGTCGGGGGTGATCTCGGGCCGCAGCAGCGTGGTGACCGTCGTCCAGCCGAACATCGCCAGCGGCAGCAACCATCCGAACGGCCTGCCGTCGCGCAGCAGCCGGCGCAGCAGCACGGCCGCCGCCACCGTGGCCAGCACCACGGCCGGGATGCCGATGTACCAGGTCACCCAGTGGAGGGAGTACTCGAAGTAGAGCCGGTCCGCCTGGACGGGCAGCCCGTTGGCCTTCTGCGTCTCGGCGATGAACGCGGCCGTACGGGCGTCGTTGACGTTCGCGGGCGTCCTGGTCACGGTCTGGAACCAGGGGCGGGCGTACAGACCGGCCATGACCAGCGCGACCAGCGTGGCTCCCGCCGTGGGCAGCCAGCGCGGCGGCCGGATCCTGGCCAGCGCGGGCGCGGCCAGCACCCCGGCCGGCGTGAGCACGAGCACGGCCGCGCAGATCATCAGCAACGGCCGCACCGACCCGGACAAATACTCCAGGTACGGCCGCGCCAGCGCGTACGCCGCCACCAGCCCGAGCCCCGCCCCCGCCACCAGCCCCGCCAGCAGCGGCACCCCCACCGCCCCCTGCGGCCTGCCGGACCGCCGCATCGCGATCAGCAGCCCCGCGAACGCCAGCACCGGCAGCACGTCGCGCAGCCCGTCCACCCTGACCAGCACGGCCAGCCCCAGGACCAGCCCGGCGACCAGGCCGCGTCCCCAGCCGGGCCGGTCGGCCTCGATCGCGTCCTGGGTCAGGGCCAGGCCGCCGAACAGCAGGATCAGCGACGGGATCTCGCTGAAGGTCGTACGCGAGGTGTAGAGGACCGGCAGGCTCACCGCGAACGCCGCCGCCGCGAGCACCGCCCACCGCCCGCCGGCCAGCCGCGCCGCCACCCCGGCCACCGCCAGCACGGCCAGCGCGCCCAGCACGGCCGGCACCGCGAACGGCACGCCGAGCCAGTCGCCGATCGCGAACAACATCGGCGGCCCCGGCATGAACTGCGGCACCACGCCGCCGTCCACCGGGTAGGTGCCGACGCTGTCGAAGTACAGGAGGGAGGGGTCGGCGCCGCCGAACGCCGCCGCCTGGTCCGGGATCGGCAGCGAGCCGTGCCCGGCGATCCAGGCGGTGTACTGGGCGTAGGTGGCCGGGTCGCGCCGGACGAGGAGCTGCTCGGCGTGCAGGATCGTGTTGAACACGCCCGACCCGGCGGCCACCGCCACGATCCCCGCCACCTGCCAGGCCGTGGCCTGGACACCCTGGCCCGGGCCGCCCGCGCAGCGCAGGAGGCCGCGCGTGCCCACCCAGCACAGCGCCGCCGCGGCGGGCAGTCCGAGCAGCAGCGCGGGCAGCGGCGCGAAGCGGCCGGCCAGCAGCAGCGGCAGGCCCGCGAGCAGCCAGCCCGCCACGGCGAGCGCGGGCGACACCGACAGCGCGGCCAGGACACGGCCCGATCGATCACGTTCCATCGGTGAGCGAGCGTATCCAACGCCGGAGTCACGGGGTCCACGGAATCGCGGGTAGCGTACGCGAGGTGCAGGAGGAGCGGGATGACGCGCGGGTGAAGCCGGAGCCTCGTGCGGGGACCCGGGCCCGCGGCGGCACGCGCCTGGCCAGGTTGTTGCGTACGCCGTCGCGCGCGAGGGAGGCCGCCTGGTGGCGGCGGCACGGCTGGTTCGCGGGCGTCCTCGCGGCCGGCGTGCTCCTGCGCGCGCTCGCCATGCTCGGCTACCGCCCGGCCCTGTGGTTCCCCGACTCCTACACCTACGTCGTCACCGTCTTCCGGCCGCGCCCCGACCTGGTGCGCCCGGCAGGCTACTCGATGTTCATGAAGCTCCTGGAGCCCTTCCACGGCTTCTGGGCGGTCACCGCCGCGCAACACCTGCTCGGCCTGGCCACCGGCGTCATCGTCTACGCGACCGCGCGCCGGGCCCCCCTGTGGGCGGCCACGCTCGCGGCCGTGCCCGTGCTGCTCGACGCGTACCAGGTCGAGCTGGAGCACCTGCTGGTCTCCGACACGTTGTTCCTGTTCCTGGTGGTCGCGGCCGTGGCGCTGAGCCGTACGGAACGGCCCGCCACCGTCGCCGCCATCGGCCTCCTGCTGGCCGCCGCCACCCTCACCAGGACCGTGGGCCAGCCGCTCATCGTCGTCCTGGCCGCCTGGTACGTGCTGCGCAGGCGCGTGGGCCTGGCCGGGGTGCTGCTCGCCGCCGCGCTGGTCCCGGTGATCGCCTACGGCGGCTGGTTCTACGCCACCTATCACCGCATCGGCCTGGTGGGCGCGAACGGCGCCTTCCTCTACGCCCGCACGATGTCCTTCGCCGACTGCGCCCGGATGAACCCTCCGGCCGACCTGCGGGTGTTGTGCGATCCCCGTCCGCCGGAGTCGCGCCCGCCCTCGCAGGAGTACATCTGGTCCAAGGACTCGCCGCTGGTGAAGCTGCCGGGGATCACGTTCTCGAAGGCGAACGACGACCTGGCCTCCAGGTTCGCGACCCTGGCCGTCACCAGCCAGCCGCTCGACTACGCGGCCTCCGTGCTGCGCGAGCTGGGCCGTACGTTCACGTGGGACCGCCCGGTCTATCCCGACCCCGAGGTCTACGCCTACTACCAGTTCCCGGCGACGCCTCCCGGACCGCCTGGGCGCTATCCCGCGCAGGTCGGCGCCGAGTATGCCAAGCTCTATGAGCAGGGTGCGATCGGTACGGAGATCGTCGAGCCCTACGCCGGATGGCTGCGGGGCTACCAGAGCGTGGTGCGCCTGCCCGGCCCGGTGCTGCTGGCGCTCCTGCTCGCGCCGCCCGTCGCGGCCGTCGTGCGCCGGGTGCGCGGCCCGCGTCAGGCGGGTCCGCCGGCGTGGCTGGTGCCCTGGTCGGCAGCCGTCGTGCTGCTCGTCGTACCACCTGCCGTGGCCGAGTTCGACTACCGGTACGTGCTCCCGGCCGTGCCTCTGGCCTGCCTCGCGGGGGCCCTGATCGTCCGGCCTGACCTGCGGAAACGGTCAGAGAACGGGAAAGACTTTGGCAATGATATTCCACGAAATGTCCGGCTCTGAGTATGCTGTGCCGCGGAAACATCACGCCCGGGTCACGGTCGTTTCCGGCGGTCATGGCACCGGGCACGCCGTACGTGACCTAATCTCGTGGCGCGGAGCGACCAAGCCGGCGCGTTGGCGCAAGGAACGAGGCTAGGGGGCGTATGAGTGACTACAGGAGCGCGTCCACGCAGGACGCCAGGGTCACCCCCAGCGCTCCGGGCAGCCGGATGGCACGCAGGGCCGCGGGCTCCCCGCCTCCTCCTCCCGACGACCGGCCCCCGCGTGGCCACCGCGGCGGCGGCGACAACGGCCAGGGCAAGATGCGGGTGCTGGCCTGGGTCAGCATCGCGGCCACCACGGTCATGGTCGCGGGAGCGCTGACCGGTTACACCGTCTACCGCGACGCCTTCGGCAACATCACCCAGAAGAGCGTCAAAGAGGACATCATCAACCCGCGTCCACGCGACACGGGCGCGCTCAACGTCCTGCTCGTCGGCTCCGACACCCGCGCCGGCAAGGGCAACGCCCGGTACGGCCAGCAGATCGCCAGAACGGCCGACGCGGGCGGCAAACGCACCGACACGATCATCCTCATGCACATCTCCCCCAACCGGGACAAGGCGCGCCTGATCAGCTTCCCGCGCGACTCGATGGTGCAGATCCCGAGGTGCAAGAACGAGACCACCAAGGCCGAGATGGCCCCCCGCCGGGACATGATCAACTCGGCGTACAACTCCGGCGGCATCGCGTGCACGATCTCCACGATCGAGACGCTCACCCAGATCCGCATCAACCACTTCGTCGAGGTCGACTTCAGCGGCTTCAAGAACATCGTCGACGCCCTCGGCGGCATCGAGATCTGCCTCAAGTCCGGCGTCAACGACAAGGCATCCCATCTCGTCCTGCCTCCGGGCAAGAGCCTGCTCAACGGCGAGAAGGCGCTCGGATACGTACGCCTGCGCCACTACGGCGACGGCAGCGACATCCAGCGCATCAAGCGCCAGCAGATCTTCCTGAGCAAGGTCATCGCCAAGGCCACGAGCAGCGAGCTGCTCACCGACCTCGGCAAGCTGACCGGCTTCATCAAGGCCGCGGCCGGCTCGGTCACGATGGACCCCGAGCTGGCCAACGACACCCAGCAGCTCATCGACATCGCCACCAGCGCCAAGGAGCTGACCGCCGGCGGCGTGCAGCTCACCACGATCCCGTGGCTGCCCGACCCGCAGGACCCCAACCGGGTGGTCTGGAAGCAGCCCGACGCCTCCGCGCTGTGGGCCTCGGTCATCAGCGACACCGAGATCGCCACCCCGGCCCCGAGCGCCAGCGCGAGCACCAAACCCAAGGTCACGCCCAAGCCCGAGCAGGTGAAGGTCCAGGTGCTCAACGGCACCACCACGCCGGGCAAGGCCCGCGAGGTGGCAGACGAGCTGGCCAAGCAGGGCTTCAACGTCGTCGGCGTGGGCAACTACCAGGCCGCCGGCGGCGCGAGCCTGCCGACCAGCGAGATCCGCTACGCCAAGGGGGCCACCACCGGCGCCGACTACGCGGCCGTGCTGTCCGGCGCGGTGGTGCCCAAGCCGGCTCCTGAGGCGGGCAAGGTCACCACGACCAACCTGCAGCCCTACACGTCCACGGTGACCGCCGGGGCCGGCCTCAAGGGCGCTCCGCTGATCCAGCTCGTGGTGGGCTCGGACTTCAAGTCGGTCAAGGTGACCAAGCTTCCTGACAGCGTGAACAACAGCACGATCACGGCCTCCGACCAGAAGAACGTGTGCACCTGAGGCTCCAAGTTCCCTGTGGAACCGGGCATCCCGTGAGACACGGGACGCTAGATCGGGATAATGTTTGCGGGTCGGCGACTCAGCGCGACATGGCTGCTGTTGAAGCGTTTGTAAGAGCGGCCTGTCAGAGTTGCGTCGTGCACCCCGGCCCCTAGCGAAGCTGAGCTCCCCAGTGTCTGAGACCAAGTTCTCCTCACCCGTCACGACCCCGCGGAGCCCTGACGGCCCCGTGGAGGAAGGCGGGCCGGCCAACACTGGAGCTCGCTGGCCGCTGCCCCAGGAGTCCGCCTGGGGCAACCAGACCGATCCTCACGGCATCGCCAGGCCCGACGACCCGCAGGAGCGGGAGGAGCCCGCCGAGGAGCCCGAGCCGCCCAAGCGCAAGCGCGATCCCTATCTCGACAACGTCAAGTTCGTCCTGATCGCGCTCGTGCCGCTCGGCCACTCGCTGGTGCCGACGCTCGCGGCCCATTCCTCCAGAGCGCTCTACATCTACATCTACATGTTCCACATGCCGCTGTTCGTGCTGATCAGTGGCTACCTGTCCAGGAACTTCTGGAACTCCAACGCGAAGACGAACAAGCTCGTCGACACGTTCGTCGTGCCGTACGTGATCGTCGAGGTCGGCTACGCGGCCGTCCGCGCCGGGCTGGGCCAGAAGTGGAGCCTGACGATCATCGATCCGGCCTGGCTCAACTGGTATCTGCTGGCGCTGCTGTTCTGGCGGTTGTCCACACCGGTGTGGAAGCGCATGAAGCACCCGGTGCCGGTCGCCATCGCGATCTACATGTTCGCCGGGTTCTCGCAGATCGCGGGCGACTTCAGCATGGACCGCTTCTTCGGCCTGCTGCCGTTCTTCGTGATCGGCCTGGTCATGCAGCCCGAGCACTTCGAGATGCTCAACAAGTTGTGGATCAAGATCGTCTCGGGCGTCACGCTGCTGTGCGCGGCGGCCGTGGCCATCGTCATCGCACCCAAGGCCCCGCTCGCCCCGTTCTACTTCAAGAACAGTTTCCAGGACATGGACCTGTCCTGGTGGATGGGCCTGCTGCTGAAGGTCGGGCTACTGGTCTGCGCCCTGGCGATGTGCTTCGCCGTGCTGGCGCTGGTGCCGCGCGGCGAGACCTGGTACTCCGACCTCGGCACCCGCACGCTCTACTGCTACCTGCTCCACGGCATCCCCGTGCTGATCGCCAAGGACCAGGGCTGGCTGGCGCTGCCGTGGCTGCACGGGCCCCTGGGCGTGCTCGCCATCGCGGCCAGCTCGTTCGCGCTGGCGATCGTGTTGTGCCTGCCGGAGACCCGTACGGTCTTCAAATGGGTGCTCGAACCCCGCCTGACCTGGCTCTATCGCCGCCCATCTGGAAGTTAAGCGGCACTTCCACCTGCGTTAACGCCTTTGACCTGGTAGGCGCGGAGCATCGACACATGCGCGCATGTGTCGCCACCACCGTCCACCATCCCGAGGACGCCCGGATCATGCACAGGCAGATCCGGGCGCTGCTCGACGCGGGCCACGAGGTGACCTACGTCGCGCCGTTCACCTATTACAACGTGACCCCGGCCGCCGGGCTCACCGCCGTCGACGTCTCCCGCGACGCGCCGTACGGCAAGGCCCGCGCGGCGCTCAGGCGCGGCGTACGGGACGCCGACCTGCTGATCGTGCATGATCACCAATTGCTGCGCGCGCTGCCCCACCGGCGCCCTCCGGTCGTCTGGGACGTACGCGAGGACGTCTCCCCCAGGCGGCGGGCCCGCGCGGAGAGACGGCACCACGTGATCACCTCCGCGGTGGTGCCCGAGGCGACCCTGGTGTCCCTCAGCCCGCCTCCTCCCGGAGACACCAGGGTCGTGCACATCGGCCGCCTGGCGGCCGACCGCGGCGCGGCCGAGCTGATCGCGCTGGCCGAGCGCCTGGTCCCGCACGGCATCAGGATGGACCTCATCGGCGCCGCCGACCGCGACGTACGCCCGCTGCTGCGCGACGCCCAGCGCGTCGGCCTGCTCGACTGGTTCGGGTACGTGCCCAACCGGCATGCCCTGCGCATGGCCGAGGGCGCGCTGGCCGGGTTGTCCCTGGCCGGCGACGCCGTGACCGAGCCGCCGACGAAGATCCTCGACTACATGGGCCGCGGCCTGCCGGTGATCGCCACCCCGCAGGCCGCCCCACTGGTCAAGGCCATCGGCTGCGGCCTGATCGTCCCCCGGGACGTGGACGCGCTGCTGGACGCCGTACTGGACCTGAAGGAGGACCCCGCGCGGCGGGCCGACCTGGGGGCGCTCGGGCACGCGGAGGCCCGGCTCCGCCACCACTGGCCCGACCAGGCCGGGCAGTTCGTCACGCTGGCCGAGTCGTGGGCCGGGCTGACCGAACACGCGCTGGCGGTGTAGGAATGGCCAGCGGGCTCGCGGGTTGATGTACTGGACCCATGGCATCGCATCTGATCCAGGGCCGGACGGTGGGCATGCCTGTGCGAGTGGAGGACGCGGAGGTCTGCAGCGCTTTCTACACGGTGCGGGCCGACGCGGCGCGGGCGGTGATCGCCTACTCGGGCCTCGACGTGGCCGAGGTCTTCCCCGGCAAGGCCGTGTGCGTGCTGCTGTTCGTCGACTACCGCGAGGGTGACCTCGACACCTACCACGAGTTCGGGATGGCCTTCCTGATCCGGCGGCCGGGCGCAAAGGGCACGGTCGGGCTCCGCGACCTGCGCGAGGCCGGCATGTTCGTCCACTGGCTGCCCGTCGACCAGCGGTTCACGCTGGAGGCCGGGCGGCGGATCTGGGGCTTCCCCAAGGAGCTGGCCGACATCGAGCTGCGGCTCGGGTCGCCGTACAAGCGGTGTGTGCTGCGCAAGGACGGCCGGCTCGTGCTCGACGTACTGATCAGGCCGGGCCTGCCGGTGCCGGCGGCCATGGCCCCGCTCGACGCCTACACCCACCTGGAGGGCGTCACCCGGCGCGTCCCCTGGTCCGTACGGGCCGGCGGCACCCGGATCCGGCCGGGCGGCGCGCTGATCCGCCTGGGCAACCACCCGATCGCCAAGGAGCTGAGCGAGCTGGGGCTGCCCAAGCGGGCGCTGTTCACCTCGACCGTCTCCCGAGCCTCGATGACCTTCGGCGAGGCGGAAGAGGTCCGTACGGTCTAGACGATCGGCGGGCGGCCCAGCTTGACCATGTGCCAGGCGGTACGCCAGGCCATGGGACGGCGTTCGCCCGCCGGTGTGCGCAGCCCCTCGAAGAAGCCGGAGAACCACGCCTTGATCGCGACCCCCGAACGGCGCTCGCGGATCAGCGTGAGCACCACCCAGTTGGTCAGGTAGAGGAACGCCAGCGGCCACGGCAGGTTGCGACGGGCCAGCCAGACGCGGTTACGGGCGTTGAGCCGGTAGAACTGCGCGTGGCGGGTCGGCGGGACCTGCGGGTGGTACATGACGGTCTCGGCGTCGTACTCGATGCGGTAGCCCTCGCCCAGCAGGCGCCAGGCCAGGTCGGTCTCCTCGTGCGCGTAGAAGAACTTCTCCGGCAGCCCGCCGACCTGGAGGAAGGCCGAACGGCGCACGGCCGAGGCACCCCCGAGGAACGTGGTGACCGGCGAGGAGCGCTGCGGGTCGCCGGCACGCAGCCGGGGCACGTGACGCCGCTGGCCGACGCCGCCCTCCGGGTCCATCACCCGGAAGGAGATCACCGCGAGGTCGGGCTCGGTGGCGAAGCGGTCGCGCACGTGGGCGACGACCTTCTGGTTGGCGTACCAGCCGTCGTCGTCGAGGAACAGCACGACGTCGCCTGAGCACTCCTCGACGCCGCGATTACGGCCGGCGGGAATGCCGGTGTTGTGGTCGAGCCGGATCGTCTTCACGACCGCGGCCGAGCCCTCGGGTGGCGTCGCCGGCACCTGGGGCACGTCGGCGCCGTTGCCCACGATCACCACTTCGACGTCTCCGTCGATCTGGTTGAGCGCGGACTCGACGGCCCGGTTCAGCTCCGCGACCCGGTTGCCCATGGTGAGAATGACGCACGAAATCTTCAACGGGTCATCGTCCTGACGCGTTGAGGACACGAGCGGAGCATACTTTCATGATCACCGAGTCTGCTGGTCTGCAACTTGTTGACAATGGTGGAGCTAAGCGTATCGGAACCGATGGTGAACCCCCACCGAACGGCGGACGTCCGATCAATACGACGGACGGGAAGCTCCTCCGGTTCCGACATGAGATCACCCAAGCCGCCTCGAGGCCATAATGCTGATCAGATGGAGCACGGTCTGCAGCCCGGCGGCGATCACGCAGGCCACGATGAGCACGCGGGAGGCCCCGAGCGCTCCGGTCGCCAGATCGATCACCGCGGCCACCACCGCGAGCAGGGACAGCTCGATCGGCTGCACGATCCGGTGGAACTTCGTCGCCGCCAGCACCCGCCTGCCGAACCCGAGCAGCCCCGAACGGAACTGCACCGCCGACGCCTCGGAGGAGGAGCCCAGCCCGCCCTTGGCCCGCGCGACCTCAACGAGGTCGGTCTCGGCCTTGATGAGGATCGCGCCGAGCGCGGCGGCGAAGCCGAGCACGGTGTACCAGTCGGGCAGGACGGCCGAGGCCCGCCAGCCGAGCCCGGCCAGCACGGCCGCCTCGGTGAAGTAGGCCCCGACGCGGTCGAGGTAGACCCCCGCCAGCGACGTCTTGCCCGTCCAGCGGGCCAGCTCGCCGTCGGAGCAGTCGAGCAGCAGGTAGACCTGGACGAGCAGGGCGGCGAGCACGGCGGCCCACAACCCCGGCAGGGCCAGCACGAAGCCCGCCGCGACCCCGGCGACCGTCATCACCCAGGTGAGCTGGTTGGGCGTGACCGACGTCTTGCTCATCAGCCACGTGACGTAGATGGACAGCCGGCGCATGTAGAGCACGCCCGCCCAGTGTTCGCCGTTCCTGCGTTCCAGGTGGCCCTCGGGCTGGGCGACCCGCCGCAGCTCAGCTACCGAAGGCCCGGACATAGTCCTCCACCCGATCGCGGATCTCGGAGTCCTGCATGCGCAGGTGTTCCAGGATCGTGTAACGGCCGGGACGGGTCGACGGCGCCAGGGCGACGACCTCGGCGAACTGCTCGCCGGTCAGCCCGATGTCGGCGGGCACGACGGGCAGCTCGTGCCGGCGCAGACAGTCGACGACCTGGGTCACCCTGGCGGCGTCCTCCCGGAGGAAGAAGCAGAAGGCGGCCCCGATGCCGGCGAGCTCGCCGTGGTTGGAGGTGCCGGGGAAGAGCTGATCCACGGCATGAAGGATCTCATGATCTCCACCGCTCGCGGGCCGGGACGACCCGGCCACCACCATCGACATCCCGGACAGGATGAGCGACTCGGCGAGAACGGTCAGGAAGGCGTCGGACTCGATGCCGTCGCTCCGGCCGACCAGCGCCTCGGCGGCGGTACGGGACATCGAGCAGGCCAGGCCGTCGATGGGCTCGCCGCGCTCGACGCTGCCGAGCTGCCAGTCTTCGATCGCCGACAGGTTGCTGACGACGTCGCCGATCCCGGCCCTGACCAGCGACTTGGGCGCGTTGTGCACGAAGTCGAGGTCGACCAGGATGGCCAGCGGCATCGGCACGCCGAACGTGCCCTTGCCCCCCTCATAGACGAGGGAGGCTGTGGGCGAGCAGATGCCGTCGTGGGAGAGGTTGGTGGCCACGGCCACCATCGGGATGCCCGCGAGCGAGGCGGCGTACTTCGTCGCGTCGATCGTCTTGCCGCCGCCGACTCCCACGACAACCTCGTAGGCACCCTTGCGCAGGTCTGCGCCGAGCGAGACGGCGGCCTCGACCGACCCGTCGCTCACCCTGAACACCTCGGCCTCGCCCAGCGTGGGGGCGATCAGGCTCTCGATGTGATCGCCCTGGCCGGGCCCGACGGCCACGGCCACCCGGCCGGACGTCGCCACGCGGCTGTCGGCCAGCAGGGCGCCGAGCTCCGCCACGGCGCCGCGCCTGACCTCCATGGTCAGGGGCGCCGGCAACATCCTCGCTAGAAGCGGCATGCGCGCTCCCTCTAGTAGCGAACGGCTATGGTACGAGCCTTGGCCAGGTCGTCGTGATTGTCCACCTCGACCCAGTCGACCTCGCCGATGGGCGCGACGTGGATGCCCTCGCCGCGCTCGACCATCTCCTGGTAACCGTCCTCGTAGTAGAGCTGGGGGTCGCGCTCGAAGGTCGCCTTGAGCGCGTCGGCCAGCCGCTCGGCCGCGCCGGGCCTGATCAGCGTGGCGCCGATGTACTCGCCGTACGCCTCGGACGGGTCCATCAGCTTGGTGATGCGGCGCAGCGAGCCCTCCTGCGAGAGGGTCACCTTCATCTCCTCGTCGGCCAGCTTCTTGACGTCGTCGACCGCGAGCAGGATGTCGCTGGTCTCGGGAGCGGCCAGCAACGTCTTCTCGACCGAGACGGGGTGGACGGTGTCGCCGTTGACCAGCAGCGCGCCCTGGGCGAAGTAGTCGCGGGCGCACCAAAGGGAGTAGGCGTTGTTCCACTCCTCGGCCTTGTCGTTGTGCACGAGGGTGAGCTTGACGCCGTGTCGCCTCTCCAGCTCCTCCTTGCGCTCGTGCACGGCCTGCGCCGCGTAACCGACGACGACCACGACCTCCCGCAGGTCCACCTCGGCGAGGTTGCGCAGCGAGATGTCCATGATCGTGGTTTCGCCGTCAACCGGCACGAGCGCCTTGGGCAGCGTGTCGGTGTACGGCCGCAGGCGTCGTCCGGCCCCGGCGGCCAGAACCATTCCCAGCAACGTGCACTCCTCGGTCGAGCATGACTACGTGTGCCCAAAGGTTAGTTGCCTTTGGCCCCTTCGCGGGTAATCCGGCGTTAGTCTTGCGTTCCCATCTCGGTCGCCTCGATGCCCGATCGGGGCGCGGCCAGCCAGCATGTGATGCTCTCCCAGCCGAACAACGCCCACAGGTAGAGCGTCAGCAGCACGTACCCGGCGGTCATCCAGCCGGCGATCGCGGCCAGCGAGACCGCCATCATCCGGCCGTCCCAGCCCAGGCCGAGCGTCGAGAGCCAGGGCGGCGGGTAGACGTGCTGGCGCAGCCGGTAGACCAGGTCGTAGTGGTGGAAGGCGAGCGCGCCGAGCAGCAGGAAGGTCAGCACCGGCGGCAGGCCGTGGGCGAACCCGCAGGCGGCGACGAAGCTGTACTCGATGAGCCGCAGGATCGGCGGCACGAGCCAGTCGAAGCGGCCGTCGTGCGGGTGGGTGCTGCCCGGTCCGGCCAGCAGCAGCGTCACGGCCGGCGCGAACACCGCGAGCCCGTCGGAGCCGGCCACGCCGATCAGCAGCAGCACGCCGGTGACGAACGTACCGGCGATCACCGGCGGCAGCGGCGGGAGCTGCCCGGCCACGAGCAGGCCCATGGCGCGCGAGAGCGGCCCGTCGTCGCGGTAGGCGACGACGGTGCTGTTCGGTACGGGGGTCATGTGGACGGAGATCACGCTGCCGGCCTCCCGATCGGCGCAACGACGGCCCGGCGGGCGGCCCTCATGAAGGCCCGCGGGTCGGCCCGCCTCACCGCGCCGACCTGGCGACGCGGCCGACGAGCTGGTAGAGGGCGGCGATCCCGCCCCAGACCAGCAGGGACAGGAACGTCACCCTGGCGTTCCACACGGCGGCGGTGACGGCGACCAGCGCGGTCCGCTCGCCGATGGGCAGCACGATGATCTTCTTGAACCAGCGGGCGACCGAGTCCCGTTCCATGCGCTGGGCGAACCCGAGCACCCCGTGGGCGTGCCGGGCGTCGGCCGACTCCAGCAGGGAGCGGGCGGGCCTGGCCCACAGCGCGCCCACGCGGCCCGCGTCGGCGACGGCCCCGGCGTAGGAGTAGTCGAGGGCGTGCCGGACGACCTGCGCGATCATCGCCGCGGCGGCCAGGTACCAGATCTCGGTGCCGCCGTAGCCGAAGGCGAGCCCGGCGTAGACCAGGTACTCCTTCAGCCGGTCGGCCATGCCGTCGGCCCACGCCCCGAGCGGTGAGAACGCGCGGGTGTAGCGGGCGAGCTGGCCGTCGAGGCAGTCGAGCGCGAACGACAACACGAACAGCACGCCCCCGGCCACGCGGGCGGGTTGGGTGCCGGCCGAGAACCAGACGGCCGCCAGCGCGGCCAGCCCGATCGAGACGCCGGTGACGGTGTTGGGGGTGAGCTTGAGCCGGACGGCCGGTCTGATCAGGTGGCGCGACCAGGTCGAGACGAAGAACGTGGCGAAGAAGCCGTCGTCCTCCTTGACGGCGGTGTCGAGCCTGACCCTGGCCTCGTCGATCTCGGCGAGCCTGGTCAGGGCGCTGTCGGCGGCGTTCTGGCCGGTCACGCGGTCGGCGTGCAGCGGGCCGAGCGAGGCGGCGCGCACCCGTACGCCCGATCTGACCAGGCCCACCAGCAGCAGGTCGATCGTCTCGACGGCGGTGACCGGGCCGAGTTTGCCCGTGTCGGCCAGCTCGGCCAGTTCCTCGGCGATGTCGGCCAGGGACGCCAGGTCGGCCTCGCCGGCCTGGAGCACCCCCCTGAACGTGGCGTTGGCCTCGGGGACGGTGTGGAAGGAGCTGCCGGCGGCGACGACCCGGCCGGCCTCCACCCGTACGGGCGGGCGCATCGGGCCGGCGGCGGCGTCGTGGGAGACGAGCGCGCCGGTGTCGCGCGCGGGATGTTCGAGCAGGAGCGCGAGCGCCTCGGTGTGGGCGACGAGGTCGGCGGGGAGCACCACGATCGTGCCGGCGGAGACCCGGGCGATCTTGGCCACGCCTCGCAGGTCGGCGCCGAGCCCGCCCCCGGCGGTCACCACCTGGACGTCGCGGACGGGGAGCACGGTGAGCTGGTCGCTCAGCCGGTCGAGCAGCGTGCCGTCGGCGCAGGAGAGACGGCAGGCCGGGGTCGTGGCGAGCAGCACCACCGAGGTGGTCGTGCCCTCGCGGGTCAGTGAGTCGGGCAAAGCGCAGGTCTCCTCCCGGTAGGGAGTGCGTGGACACAGCGTAGCGACAGGGCGACGCGATATCACGGAACAGGACCGTTACGCTGCCGGACATGGAAGCAGCGCTGCGGTCGGTCGGAGTGCTCCTCGCGGGAGGCGTGGGGCAGCGGGTCGGACATGAGATACCCAAACAGCTCATCGAAGTAGCCGGGCGGACGATTCTGGAGCACTCGATCGCGGTGTTCGAGCGGGCGCCGGAGATCGACGAGATCGTCGTGCTGATGACACCGGGTTTCACCGACCGGGTGAAGGACATCGTGGCGGGCGGCGGCTACCGCAAGGTCAGCCAGATCGTCGAGGGCGGCCGGAGCCGTACGGAGAGCACGTGGAGGGCGTTGCGCGCGCTCGGCACGCAGGAGTGCGACGTGCTGCTGCACGACGCCGTACGGCCCCTTCTGGAGCCGCGGATCATCACCGAGTGCGTGGCGGCGCTGCGTACCCACAGGGCCGTCAACGTGGCGATCCCGAGCTCGGACACGGTCCTGGTGGCCGTGCCCGGCCCGGACGGCGGCGAGGTGATCGGCGAGGTCCTCGACCGGTCGCGGCTGCGCCGCAGCCAGACGCCGCAGTGCTTCAGGCTCTCGGTGATCCGCGAGGCGTACGAGCGGGCCCTCGCCGATCCCGGCTTCGCCGACCGCCCGGCCACCGACGACTGCGGCGTGGTGCTGCGTTACCTGCCCGAGGTGCCGATCCACCTGGTTCCCGGCAGCGAGCGCAACATCAAGGTCACCCATCCGGACGATCTGCGGATCGCCGAGCAACTGTTCGCGATCAGAGGGTCCATCTCCTGACGTGTCCGGGCATGTCGTAGACGATCGCGTGGAAGGCCCTTGACCTGCGGGTTGTTACCGTGCGGTCGCATGAGAAGACTGCTGGCGATCGGCGCGCTGCTCGGCTGCTACCCCCTTCTGCTGGCGTCGGCGCTGTGGCCGGCGCCGCTGCTGTTCGGGCTGGTCGCCGTGGTCTCCTACGGCGTGGAGTTCGCCGCCGGACGCACGGCGGACGGCGTGACCGACCTGCTCAGCCGGATGCACCTCGGGGTCACGCTGCGTTTCGCGGCCCGGGAGACGGCCGCGCTGCTGCTGGTGGCGCGGGTGTCGGGGGCCGACTCGCCGTGGTTCGTGGCGCTGGCCGCCGGGCTGTTCGCCCTGCACGGCGCGCGGGCGGCGCACTCGGGCCTGGCCATCCGCCTGCGGCAGACGCTCAGCAGCATGCCGGTGACCACGCGCAACATCGACGTGTCGGCGCTGCGCATCCCCAAGATGCCGCCGCCGTTCCTGGGCGGCCATCGCGGCGTGCGCTTCCTCGGCCTGGACGCCCTGCCGGTGCTCGGCGCGACGTTCGGCGCGGCGGCGGGCGCGGCCGGCGCGGGCGTGGCGCTGCTGCTGGCCTCGGCGGGCGTGCTGGCGCTCCTGCCGTACGTGCGGCGCACCCGGCCGCTCGGTGACCGGGCGCGGGTGCTGGAGGTCGTGGGCGAGCAGGTCAGGGCCTACGACCCGGAGGTCATCCTGTACTTCTCCGGCGCGACGGCCGCCGCCTACCAGGCCAGGATGTGGCTGCCCACCCTCGAACGCATCGGCAGGCGTGCCATCGTCGTGCTGCGCGAGCGCGGCATGGCCCGGCATCTGGAGACGACCACGCTGCCGATGGTGTGCATCCCGTCCTCGGCCGACCTGATGAGCTTCCGCGCCCTGTCCGGCGCCAAGCTCTGCCTGTACGTCTCCAACGTCGGCCGCAACGTCCACATGCTGCGCATCCCCACGCTGCGCAGCGTGTTCCTCAACCACGGCGACAGTGACAAGGAGGCTTCGTTCAACCCGTTCTCGCGGGTCTACGACGAGGTGTGGGTGGCCGGTCCGGCCGGTCGCGACCGCTACCGCCGCGCCCGCGTCGGCGTACGGGACGAGAACATCCACGAGGTGGGCCGTCCGCAGCTCGAAGGCATCTCGACGGAGGGGCCGAAGCTGCCGTACCGGACGGTCCTGTACGCCCCCACCTGGGAGGGCTGGAACGACGACCTGTTCCACACGTCGCTGATCACCATGGGCCCGCGCATCGTACGCGCCCTGCTGGAGCACGACCCACCGCTGCGGATCATCTACAAGCCGCACCCGCTGACCGGCCACCGCGACAAGAGCGCCACCCGGGCGCACCGCAGGATCGTGGCCATGATCGAGGCGGCCGAGCTGGCGAAGTCGAAGGCCAGGCACCCGTCGAGCTCCGGCGACGCGCCCGAGATCCGGCATCTGATCGTCACCGGCCAGCGCCCGCACCTGTACGACTGCTTCAACGAGTGCGACCTGCTGATCAGCGACATCTCCAGCGTCGTGGCCGACTTCCTGGCCAGCGAGAAGCCGTACGCGGTGACGAACGTCGCGGGGCTGCCCGAGCGCGGCTTCCACGAGCGCTACCCGAGCACCGAGGCGGGGGTGCTCATCGGCGAGGACCTCGCGGCCCTCGCCGGTTTCCTGGACGGTGAGGACACTCTGGCCCGAGCCAGGATCAAGCTCAGGAGCTACCTGCTCGGGCCGGAGTACCCGGACGCGCTGACCCGCTTCGACGCGGCCGTCGAACGGGTCTTCTCGGGCTCGTGATCAGCCTGGCGGCCTGGCCAGCCTTCGCGGGCTGGTGAGGAAGCCCCAGCCCCACGAGATGTGCATGGCGGCGTAGACGACGGGCAGCCGCAGCTTGGCCGCGCCCGGCAGGCCGCTGCCGGTCAGCGCCGAGCCGGCCACGATGGCCAGCGCGTAGCCGCCGGGGACGACGAGCGTGAACGGGAAGAACGGCGACAGGACCAGCCCCAGCACCATGGCCAGCACCGCGGCGGGCGGGGCCAGATAGCGCAGGTTGATGGTGCCCTCGTGGGTGCGCGCGACCACGCGCCGCCAGCGGCCGTAATGGAAGTACTGCTTGGCCAGCGCCTTGACGTTGGGCCGCGGACGGTAGGAGACCCGCATGCGCGGCTGGAACCAGACCAGCCCGCCGGTCTGGCGGATGCGGTGGTTCATCTCCCAGTCCTGGGCACGCTGGAAGTGCTCGTCGTAGCCGCCGACCCGGTCGAGCGCCGAGCGGCGGAACACGCCGAGGTAGACGGTGTCGGCCGGGCCCGCGGTGCCGCCCACGTGGAAGGCGGCGGCGCCGACGCCGATCTTGGAGGTCATGGCGCAGGCCACGGCCTGCTCGAACGGCGTGACGCCCTCGGCCGCCATGACGCCGCCCACGTTGTCGGCGCCGGTCTCGGCCAGCGTCTCGACGGCGACGCGCAGGTAGTCGGAGGGCAGCATGGCGTGCCCGTCGACCCTGGCGATGATGCCGTTGCGCGAGGCGCCGATGGCGGCGTTGAGCGCGTTGGGCGTGCGACCGGTCGGGTTGGGCACCACGGTCACCCGGCGGTCGGCCGCCGCGATGGCGTCGGCGACCTCCTGGGTGCGGTCTTGGGACGGACCCACGGCGAGGACGACCTCGATCTCACCGGGGTAGCTCTGGGCGAGGACCTGGTCGACGGCCTCGCGAAGGTGCCGCTCCTCGTTGAGGACCGGCATGACGACGGAGATGGGGGGCCAGGCGCGCGTCTCCGCGGGCGCGTGCGGCGAGTCGGGGAACTGCTTCATGGCGGGGCTCACGCTACTGTACGACCAGGGGAGGAGGGCAATCGAAGGCCCCGCGTCCCCGGCGGATACGAGGAGGAGGGCATGCGCGAACCGGGCGAGGAGGACGGCGGCGTGCTGGTGGGCGGCGACGCCTACGGCGGCGTCAGGCTTCCCCCCACCCCCCGTCCCCGCAGGCCCGTCAGGAGCGCCAAGGCCCGCCGCCGCAACGTGATCGTCGCCGGCCTGCTGTCCACGGGCATCCTGGTCACCACCGGCGTGGTGTGGGCGACCCCGCGCCAGATCGGCACGGTCGACGCGGGCGTGACCGCGCCCAAGTCCCAGGGCGCCGAGAACATCCTGCTCGTCGGCGTCGACAAGCGCGACGACCTCACCAGGCAGCAGCAGAACCAGCTCAAGCTGGGCCGCGAGTCCGGCCAGCGCACCGACACGATGATGGTCATCCACCTGTCGGAGGACCACCAGCGCGTCACCGTGGTGAGCCTGCCGCGCGACACCTGGACGACGATCCCCGGCAAGGGCGACCACAAGATCAACTCGGCGTACCAGTTCGGCGGGCCGAAGCTCACCATGCAGGCCGTGAGGGCCGCGACCGGGCTGGAGATCAACCGCTACATCGAGGTGAACATCCTCGGGTTCATCGACGTGGTCGACTCGCTCGGCGGGGTCACCGTCTGCACGCCCATCCCGATCAACGACCCGAAGACGGGCCTCAACCTGCCCGCGGGCACCCACCAGCTCCAGGGCGCCCAGGCGCTCGGCTACGCCCGCACCCGCGCCACCGCCCGTTCCGACCTCGACCGCATCGACCGGCAGCAGCAGGTCATCTCCGCGCTGCTCAACCGCGCGCTCAGCGCCGACACGCTGGCCAACCCGGCCAAGCTCGCCGCGTTCGTCAACTCCACGCTGAGCACGGTCAAGGTCGATCCCGACGACGGGCTGATCGGGCTGGCCACCCAGCTCCGCGACGTCTCGCTGGATGACGTGCGGTTCGCCGACGTGCCGCTCGCGAACGTCGACTTCAAGGCCCCGACCGGCGAGTCGGCGGTGTTGTGGGACCGGCCGGCGGCCCGCGACATGTTCCGCCGCATCGACGCCGACGAGGATCTCGCCAAGCCCGAGCCGACCCGGACGGCCACGCCCACGCCGGTCAAGACCGTGGTCCCGCCGGAGAGCGTCACCGTCAAGGTGATGAACGGCACGCTCATCACGGGGCTGGGCGCGCGTACGAAGTCGGCCCTGGTGGCCTCGGGCTTCAAGGTGCCCGGAGAGCCGGGCAACACGGCCAAGAAGGACAACAAGAAGACCCTCGTGCGCTACGCCGCCGGGCAGGAGGCGGCCGCCCGGCTGGTGGCGTCCGTCATCCCGGGCGCGGAGCTGCGGGAGGCCGACGTCAAGGACGTCGAGGTGATCGCCGGAAGCGACCAGCCGAAAATCAAGAAACTCAAGCAGCCCGGCACTCCGTCAGCCAAACCCACAGCTACGCCGACGACTAAGACTGCAATGGAGAACATCTGTAAGAAATAGGCATAAGCACGTAAAGTTCGGGCAGGTCATCCCTATGGTGGTCAGATATTGGCGGGAGGACCCCTGTACGGTGCTCCACGTCGCGGGTGACCTTGACGTCGCGGGCGCGCCCCGGCTGCGTGCGGAGATCGACCAGGCGATGGCGGCGGCCGATCCGCTCAATCTGGTGATCGACCTGACCGAGGTGCCCTTCTGCGATTCCGTGGGGCTCGGCGTTCTGGTGGCGACGCTCAATCACGTCCGGGACATGAAAGGGCGCATGATCCTCGTTCTCGGGCCCGGCATGATCCGCCACCTTCTGACGATCACCAATCTCGATCGGCATTTCGAGACCAGCGGCTCGCTCGGCGAGGCCAGGGCCGCCCTCGATCCGGCAGCCTGACGCCGGCCTCTTTTGCGGGAACATGGGCGTGTTGTCATCCGGGGCACACCTTCCCGCGTCCTCTGCCTCATAGAGTCTCGGGAGAGCCCCCTTCAGTTCCGGAGGCTTCCACGTTGTTCGATGAGTTCCCCGAGCCCGCCCGCTCCCAGCTCGCCGCGGCCTTCGACGAGGGCAGGACGCGGCCGGAGTGGTGCTTCGTGGAAGGGCAGGCCCGCCTGGCGTTCTGGGCCCCCTTCGCCGGCGCGGACCCGGTGATCGTCTGGCAGTTCGACCCCGGCCCCGACCCCGCGGCGGGCGCCGCGCTGCTGCGCCGCAGCCTGCGCGAGACCGGGCTGGACAAGATGATGCACGACATCTCGCTCAAACCTGGCCTGACCCCTCTCGTCGACCGCGCGGTGGAGCACGAGGCGCTGACCGCCGCCGGGTTCGTCATGGAGGTCGAACGGCTGATGCTCGAATGGGCGGCCGGCACCGACGTCCCGCAGGAGCCGGGCAGGCTGACGTACCGGCCGGCGCGGCAGATGGACCCGGCCGAGGTGCTCGACCTCCTCATGCGCATCTCCGTGGGCTCCCTCGACCACGACACGCGGGTCGAGGTGGCCACCGCGGGCGCCGAGCGCGAGGCCCGCTGGATGTACGACGACCTGGTCAACCGCAGGGCCAAGCCCGACTGGTTCGTCGTCGGCCACCTCGGCGAGTCCCCCGTCGGCCTGGTGGCGCCCGACGACCACTCCATCGCCTACATCGGCGTCGTGCCCGAGCAGCGCGGCCGGGGCTACGTCCACGACCTGCTCGCGCACGGCACGCGTACGCTGGCCGAGGCCGGGCTCCAGCGCATCGCCGCCGGGACCGACGTGGGCAACACCCCCACCGCGAACGCCTTCCTGCGTGCCGGGTACTCCGAGGTCGGCCGGCTGTTCCGCTATTACTGGAGGGCTTCGTGAGACTCGGCGTGATGTTCGACCGGGACCTGCCTCCCGAGGAGCTGATCCCGTTCGCCAGGGCGCTCGACGGGACCGCCGTCGACGACCTGTGGGTGGTGGAGGACCTGGGCTGGACCGGCGGCGTCTCCGCGGCGGCGACCGCGCTGGCCGTCACCTCCCGCCTCCGCGTCGGCATCGGCATCACCCCCGCGCCCCTGCGCAACCCGATGCTGCTGGCGATGGAGCTGGGCAATCTGGCCCGCGTGCATCCCGGCCGGCTGGCCGCGGGCATCGGCCACGGCGTGCAGGAGTGGATGCGGCAGGCCGGCGCCGCCGTGCCGTCGCCGCTCGCGCTGCTGGAGGAGACGATCACGGCCGTACGCGCCCTGCTGCGCGGTGAGACGGTCACCCTGCGCGGCAGGGCCGTGCACCTCGACGGCGTGTCGCTGGTGCATCCGCCGGCCGAGCCGCCGCCCGTCCTGGCGGGCGTGAAGGGGCCGCGTTCGCTGGCGTTGTCGGGCCGGGTCGCGCAGGGCACGATCCTGCCGGAGGGCGTCGGCCCGGAGCAGCTTCCCGGGATCGCCGCCCGGATCGCCGGGGACGAGGACCATGAGCTGGCCGTCTTCAGCTTCCTCCACATCGGCGACGAGGCCGACCGGCTCGCCCACCCCACGGTCCAGGGCCAGGCGGCCTTCCTGGGGGTGCCGCCCCGCGACGTCGTCATGGCGGCCGGCACCCCCGCCGAGGCGGCGGCCCAGGTCAGGGCCATGTGGGCGGCGGGCGCCCGTACGGTGGTCCTGCGCCCGCTGGACCGCGATCCCCTGCCGCACGTGACTGCCCTGCTGTCGGCGTTGTAGTCCTTTCAGCCGAATGGCGGAGGCCCATCGGTCGAACGGCCGATGGGCCTCCGCCGTCGCGCCGCCACGATCGTTTCCATGAGGCTATTCGTGATACTCGCGGCATTCTTGGCGATCGCCGGCTGCAGCGTGCGCTTCGACACGGAAGAGGTGCCCGCCGTCCAGACGTTCCCGTTCACCGGGAACCAACTGAAGATCACGTCCTCGCTGGGCGGGCTGCGGGTGCTCCCCGGCACCAGCCCGGCCGTCGAGGTGGAACGCTGGACGCGGGGCAAGGCCTCGGCCAGTCCCAGTTGGTCGTTGCGCGACGGCGTGCTGCGGCTCAGCGCCGAATGCACCCTCGTCTTCGGCGACTGCGGCGCCCGCTACCACGTCAAGGTGCCGTCCGGGGTGCGACTGGTGATCGACTCGCCCGACGGCGTCATCCTGGACGGCCTCACCCAGGACGTGGACGTCTCCAGCGGCGACCGCATCCAGGTCAAGAACGCCTCGGGCAAGTTGCGCCTGCTGAGCGACTCCGGCGGGATCGAGGGCGACGGGCTGAAGTCGCCCAGCGTGCGGGGACGCACCCTGGACGGCTCCATCTCCCTGGCCTTCACCGCGCCGCCCACGACCCTCGACCTCAAGTCCCGCGAGGGCGGCGTGACGGCCCGCGTCCCGAAGGAGTCCTACCAGGTCACGGTCAAGAGCGCGGACGGCAGCTCGCACTCCGACATCGAGAGCACGAAGAGCAGCAACAGGACGATCCTGGTCCGCAGCACGTACGGGAACGTGCGCGTCCTGGCCAAGTAGCCGCCTCCGGTCAGCTCACCTGCTCGAAGGGGGTCGGGGTCTGGCCGGTCCAGCGGTAGAGCTGGGCGCGGCCGGTGTTCTTGGTGACGCCGTTCTCCGTGACCTTGCCCGCCTTGGCGGCGTAGTAGCGGCCGTCGCCGAGGGAGATCAGGCCGTACTCGCCGGTGAACTGCCAGCCGCGCACGCCCGTGGCGGCGTCCTGGAGGCCGCCGGGGGCGAGGGTGAGGAGTTCGCCCTGCTCGGGGGTGGGCTGGCCGGCCAGCTCGCCGGTCACCGGCCGGTCGGCGGCACGCACCATGAAGAAGGAGTAGTTGGGGAAGCCCGGCTTGACGCCCTTGTAGACGGCCATCATCCAGTTGCGGGTGTACTCGTCGTACTCCAGGTTCTGCACGCCGTACGTGGTGTTGCCGGTGTAGGCGAAGAACTTGCCGTCCACCCGCTCCGGGCCGCTCTTGTGCGGGGCGGTCTCGGTGAGCGGGCGCTCGTACTTGCGCCACTGCTGGACGTCGTACTGCAGGAGGACCTGGTGGTCGTTGTCCTTCCGGGCGGTGTTGGAGTAGACGCCGTACGCGACGGTGAGCTTCTGCTTGCCGTGCTCCTTGCCGAACTCGGGGCCGAACGCCACACCGTCGATGCCGCTGCAGCCGTAGCGGTGGTCGGGGGTGTTGCCCACGTTGCCGTCGAACTTTCCGTCGCCGTTCATGTCGGCGGTGTAGTCGGCGACGACCTCCTTGAGGTAGACCGTGCTCACGACGTCGCTGGTCTGGGCGTCCATGCCCATGCTGGTGATGCGGTCCACGTCGAAGATGGCGATGTAGAAGGACTCCTGCTCCTTGTACTCAAGGGAGCCGTACACGCGGCCGTCCTTGGTGTTGAAGTCGAGGTCGCCGAGGTGGCCCGTGAAGCCGGTCACCGAGCCGACCGGGTTGCCCTGAAGGTCGGTCTTGACCAGGACGTTGGTGAAGGAGAAATACATGTAACCCTGGCGGCGGTCGATGGCGATGCCCTGGACGTGCCCCTCCGACCAGGCGCCTCCGTCGACGTCGGCCGGGAGCTCCACGGGTCTGGCGGCGGCGGGGGCGGTGAACAGGGCGAGGGTGGCGGTGGCGGCCACTGCGAGGGCCATCGTCTTGCGCATGGTGCACTACCTGTCTTCGTCTAGCGATCAGCTCGAAAACCGACGCTATCTGGACGAATTGGCGCTGTCTGACAAACAAGTGAACTGACAGTGAAGATCAGCCGAACCGGGTCGAGTCGATTGATTCCCCGTGTGATTCCCCGTGGAAGTTGCCCATGGTTGCGGCGACGGGTGCCGGAGCGCAGGAAGGCCGGGCTGCGGCCGCCGCCCATGAGCAGGACGTCCGCCCGCACCCGCGCGTGCTCCCGCCACCGGCCCGGCGTCCCGATGACCGGATCCGCGTCCTGGTGGGAAGGTCGGGCACCGGCTCGACCATGTCGTCCAGCGCTCTCGTTCAGCGCTCGCGTTCAGCCGACCTCGGCCTCCTGTCGGGCCTCGGCCTCCCGCCGTGCCTCCACCTTCCGTACCGATGCCTCCGCCTGGCGCACCGCCTTCCAGAAGTACGTCGAGCTGGGCTTGCCGGCCCGCGCGTACTCCTCGGCCAGCGCCCTGGCCAGCACCACCAGCCGGCGCCCTCGCAACTGGAACCCCGCCGCCTCCGGCACCGCGCCGAGCGCCCGGTTGTTCCAGTACGCGGCCAGCCGCCGCCAGTGCTCGGCCTCCTTCTCCCCCGCACCGCACGCCTCACAGGCGAGCAGCACGGCCAGCTCGTGGGCGGCCCTGGCATCCCCGTTCTCCGCCAGCCGCAGCCGGAACTTGCCCAGCCGACCCCAGTGCAGGGGCACCCGCTGGTCCATGGCCGACGGCCGCCACGAGGACTGCTCACCCGGTACGGGCTCCAGGACGTCCCCGCCGGTACGGGCCGCGGCCGACGACCTGTTCCGGCGCCTCGCCGCCTCCCCCTCCTCGGCCTTGGCCGCCTGCCACAGGACGGTGAACTCGGCGGTCAGCTCCTCCACGGATTCGATGGGCATGCCGGACTTCACGGCGATCGCCTGGCACACCTCGACGATGGTCCGCATCAGCAGAAAGTCCGGCACCTTCTGCGACCTGCCGTTCAGCAGGTCGGCCACGGTCGACTTCGGCAACGGCCGGCACCATCTCTTCCGTTCCGGGTCATCCTCCGAAAGGGCGAGCGCGACTTTTTCGATCCGTTTGAGCGACGGGTTTCCGCATTCGATTTCACGCAGTCTGTTCAGACGTGTCACGAGCAGAGCAAGGTGATCTTCGCCTTGATCGACAACCTTCATGAGCCGCCCCGGTTCGGACACCGTTGTCCGGTTTAAGAGTGGAAGTGGCGTACGAGAAGATAGACGCGCGCCACCATCTCATCGCGTTGAGATAAGTAGCCATAGTGCCATAAGTCGGGCTTGTAGCGGCGCCATGCACAACACACACATCTGCCCCTTCAGCCCCACACGGCCGAATCCATCCGAGACCGTCCGAATACGTCCGAGGAAAGCGCGATCATGGCCGGAAAGATCAGTTACGCGGACGCATGCCCGAACCCCGCTGGTACTCCTACGTCATGAACCAAGCCCGTACGTCAAGGGGACACGAATGAGCAAGGCAACCCTCATCTGGTCGGCGGTCAGCGGCGTCCTGCTCGCGCTGCTCGTCGGCGTCGTCGCCGGCCTGCTCGCCACCGGGAACGGCAGCACCGTCGCCGGCGCCATCATGGCGGGCGCGACGGCCTCCGGCGGCTTCGCGGCACTCTGGATCACCGGTACCTCCGCCCTGCACACCTGGCTGAACTCCCAGAAGCCCGACACCCCGCCGGAGGAAACCAGCGGCTGACCCCGCTCCCGGCCAGGCACGCCCCCGCAACCGTACGGGACGGCGACACCCCAGGACCGGTCGGCGATCCCGCACCGGTCCGCACAGTCACACATTCCCCCGCCACCGCTTACCGGACACATATTCGGCAACGCATTACCCGCGATCCCCGGACATTCCTTACGCCTTTTACCGGCATCCTCCGAGAATTGCTCCTCTGCCTTTCATGACGTCGGCAATCCGGAACAACGGTTATGATTGACGACCGTCCGCATGACTTTTCTCGCCGCCCTCCTCAGGAGGCGGAATTCGGAGGCGCCCATGGCGATGCCCAGGAAAGGCTCCCGGCCCATCACCGTCGACGGCGCCGCCTTCCGCTGGCGCGTCGGTCACCGGCCCAGCCGCCGCGGCGGCGACGGACCGAGCCCGCTCACCTTCGCCGTCGAGCGGGCCGAGCATCCCGGGTGCGTTCTCGTCGTGTCGCTCCCCTGCGCCCGGCCGGACAACCAGTGGGGCAGCCGGACCATCACGGTCCGCCCCCTCCTCGTGGCCGCGTGCGTCCGCCGGGCGCTCGAAAGCGGCTGGACCCCTTCCCGCCCCGGCCCCCTCTTCACCCTCGACCTCACCGAGGACGAACTGACCGGCCTCCTGGGCGGCCCGCCCGCCTACCTGATCCCCTTTCTCTGGGGCATGATCCCGGAAGGCGGCACGATCAGGGACCTCCCCCGCGCCAGGCAGATCTGGAGCCGGGAAAACGACGAAAAGGCGTCCCCCGAGCGTCGGGAAACGTAATTCCATTGCCCTCAGCCGAAGCGGCGGGCAAGGTCGAGGGCATGGTCGAACTGCGCATCCTGGGGCCGGACGACTGGCCGCTCTGGCGCGAGCTGCGACTCGCGGCGCTCGCCGAATCGGGCCCCGCCTTCGGCTCGACACTGGCCGACTGGCAGGGCGACGGCGACCGCGAGGAACGCTGGCGGGCGCGCCTGACGATGCGCGGCTCGCACAACGTCATCGCCTTCCTCGACGGGCACCCGTCCGGCATGGTCAGCGGCGTACCGGTCGAGGGGGCGAACAGCGTCGAACTGGCGTCCATGTGGGTCAGCCCCGCGGCCCGCGGCCGGGGCGTCGGCGACCACCTGATCAGGGAGGTCGAACGGTGGGCCGCGCAGCGGCACGCCGAGACCGTCCGGCTGTCCGTCAGGCCCGACAACACCATGGCCATCGCGCTCTACACCCGCCACGGCTTCCAGGACGCCGAGAAGCTCGCCGCCCTCGACCCCCGCGGATGCCGCGTGATGACCAAACCCCTCCCCCGTCACCCCGCTCGATGAGAAACACCTTGCGGAGAAACACCTTGCTGAGAAACCCGCGCGCACCTCGTTGAGGAATGCGCGCACCGGCTTCCGCGCGGTCGCGGCGCGAGCCCTCACCCCTGGCGGCGGACCATCTCGTTGATCCAGACGGGCGCGTACGGAGACGTGCAGCCCGGGGACGTCGGATAGTCCTTGAGCACCTCCAGGCGCTCTCCGATGCCGATCGCCCGGGCCCGCTGCCCGGAGTGGTCGATCCCGATCTGGGCCAGGCAGTGGTTCATCGCCCACTGCAGGCGGTCGGGGGCGTCCTTCATCCGCGACTCGATGACGTCGAGCAGTCCGGCGAGGTCGAGCCCCTCCGGCTTCTTCGTCACGCGTTCGGTGGTCAGCGCCCAACCGGCGCTCGCGACCACCGGGTCCGGATCGGCGAACCAGGCCAGGCGCAGCTCTTCGACGTACGGGCTCTTCTTCACCACATAGTTCACGAGCCAGTCGTGCACCTTGGGCGTACGCGCCTCGCGCACCATCGCGTCCAGCTCGTCACGTCCGAACGCCTTCGGCCGGCAGATCAGGAGGGCCAGCAGCCGCGCCGCCGTGTCACCCGTCGCCCAGAGCCGGCCCGCGAGCTCCTGCTGCGTCTTCAGCCGCTTCGCCAGCGCACGCAGCTTGCCGAGGTTCACACCGTGATCGTCACCGTGTCTCTCGTTCACCTCACGCGCCCGGGGATCCTCCAGCTCGGCCAGCTCAGCCAGAACCTCAGCCACACTCACCCCGGCCCCGCCCGTCCCGCCCACGCTCGTCCCGCCCACGCTCGTCCCGGCCACCTCAGCCTCCCGTCCCTCACGAACGGCTTCAGCCTACGGCGGCGCGACCCGCCACCGGACCTCACTGTCCTGAAGCCCGCTCTTCCCCGCTACAACCACGCCTCGTCACGCGGATCGACCAGGGCGACATCGTCAGCGGCGACCGGCATCTGGTTCAGGCCACCCACCGAGCTCTCGGTCTGCATGGCGGCGATGAAGAAGTCCTTCGACCCGGCCCTGCCCGCCTTCTTGTACGTGATGGCCAACGCGTACGCCGCCTTGACCAGCTGAAGCCCCCGAAGCCGCAGCACGGCGCTCCGAGGGCATCGTCCCGGGCGAAGGCCCTCTCCGGGCGCAGGTTCCAGCACATCACCGCCGACCCGACCACCCACCGCATCCTCACCGCGACGTACGCCACCAGGATGTGCGACGACGTGGCCCGCTTCGCTCTGCCAGAGCTACTGAGGTGTTCTCAGCGACGTGACCAACGGGCTTGTGGAAGGCCACAGTTGGGTCGGCCGGGTCGGGGAAGCCCCGGCTGCAGACAGTCGTTGGCCCCCTGGTAGGACGGTTCTCTCACAAGATCGTCCACTGCGAACCCCAGAGGCCCACGGTCGGTCACCTATGTTGCCACGCTCGACGTCCCACGCCACGTCGTGGAGCACCTCGCTCGCCTGTTGGCCGCCCATCGCCGCTGGATCGGGACTCCGAGGAACTCGCGTGCCCTGGGCCCGTACCGCCAAGCAGTGCCGGTCCTGCGCTGGTTCCGCGAGCGCGGCTGCGTGCACTGCCTCGCCCGTGACGTCTCGGCCGCTGCCGAGGCGTGGGCATGACCCACGTGATCCTCGACGGCACGCTGATCGCCTCCGACCACGTCGCCGGTCTCCGTGAGAACGGCAACGACCTCTGGTTCAGCCAGAAGCACAAGGCGTTCGGCGGCAACGTACAGTTCCCGGCCGCTCCTGACGGCATCCCGCGGTGGGTCTCCGACGCCGAACCCGGCTCCGCCCCCGACATCACCGCCGGCATCGGCATCCTCGTCCCAATCCGCCGTCCGAAAGGCCAGTCGGAACAGGCCATGCACGCCGACACACGAACTACGAGCAACCTGATCAGAGGCATCCGAGCACTCGGAGAACGCGCAGCCGCCGAACTCAAGCAGCGCTGGCGAGCCCTGCGGCGCGTCACCATCAGCCCCAGTCGGACAGGGGACATCGCGCGCGCCGCCCTCACACTCGACACGATCTGGAAATGATCATCACTGAGCCGTTTTCATCCCCGTGCGGTGAGTTGCTGATCACAGCATCATCGCGAGGTTGACGTTCGCCTGATGACATGGCGAAACCCCTGGTAGACGGGTTGATCA